>CAVVBO010000001.1:0-1177500 GCA_963746515.1 uncultured Acidobacteriaceae bacterium
TATCAGGTCGCGGTGCAGTCGCCGCAGTATCGCGTGACCTCGCTGCAGGACCTGATGAAGACGCCGGTCAACAATCCCGCCACGCCGAATCCGCAAGTGCTCAGCAACCTGGTGCAACTGACGCCGACGGCGCGGGCGGCAGTGGTCTCGCATTACAACGTGCAGCCGGTGATCGACGTGTATGCCAGCACCCAGGACCGCGATCTGGGCGGCGTGGCGCGCGACATCAACAAGGTGCTGGAGCCCTTCCGGCAGCAACTGCCGCGAGGCACGCAGCTGATCGTTCGCGGCCAGGTGGTAACGATGACAAGTTCGTTCATCGGCCTGGGCGTCGGACTGGTGATGGCGATCGTGCTGGTGTACTTCCTGATCGTGGTGAACTTCCAGTCGTGGCTCGATCCGTTCATCATCATCACGGCGTTGCCGGGCGCGCTGGCCGGCATCTGCTGGATGCTGCTGCTCACCCACACCACGCTGAGCGTGCCGTCGCTGACCGGCGCGGTGATGTGCATGGGCGTGGCGACGGCGAACTCGATCCTGATGGTGTCGTTCGCGCGCGATCGCATGCGAGCCGGAATTCCCGCGGCGCAATCGGCGCTGGAAGCCGGCTACACCCGTATGCGCCCGGTGCTGATGACCGCGCTGGCCATGATCATCGGCATGTTGCCCATGTCGCTGGGACTGGGCGAAGGCGGCGAGCAGAACGCTCCTCTGGGACGCGCGGTGATCGGCGGCCTGCTGTTCGCGACGGTGGCAACGCTGTTCTTCGTGCCACGGTCTTTGCCATCATTCACGGCCGCCGGGAAGCCAGGCAAGCCGAGCGGAGCAGTCATAGAATTGGAGATCGTATACGACCATCATGGAACCGCAGCACAATCCGGCCGAAGAGAAGCGACAGCAACGTTCGCAGCCGGTCGCGATCGGCGAGGAGACATCACGCAGCAACGAGCATCGCAACGATGGCGGAAACAGTCACGCTCCGCCGGAGATCACTCCTCCTCCCAAGCTGGCGGCGGCGCCTCCGCGCAAGGCGCTGATGTTCATTGGTGTCATCGTGCTGGTGCTGCTGCTGCCGGCGCTGATTTCGCATGCTGATGCGATGTTCACGACAGCCATGTGCTGGCGGACACCACCGCAGCAGAACGCGGTTCCCACGGTTGCCGTGGTCCATCCCACGGCGGAAAAGCCGGACGAAGAACTGGTGCTGCCCGGCACCTTGCAGGCCTATGTTGAGTCGCCGATTTACGCGCGCACCAACGGCTATCTGCTGCGCTGGTACAAAGACATTGGCAGCCACGTCAAGCAGGGCGAGCTGCTGGCGGATATCGACACGCCGGAAGTCGATCAGGAACTGATGCAGGCGCGGGCGGCGCGGCAGCAGGTCGTGGCTGCAATGGATCTGGCCAAGATCAATGCCGACCGCTATCAGTCTCTGCGCAAGACCGATTCGGTCTCGCAGCAGGAAGCCGACACCCAGAGCAGCGGCTATCAGCAGGCCATGGCGAATCTGGCGGCCGCCGACGCCAACGTCAAGCGACTGCAGGAGCTGGAAGGGTTCAAGCACGTCTACGCTCCCTTCGACGGCGTGCATCACCCGGCGAACCGTCGATCCCGGAGCGCTGATCAATGCCGGAACGCCGGTAGCGGCGCGGGCCGCAGAGCTGTTCGACATCGCGCGCACCGATCCTTTGCGCGTCTATGTTTCCGTTCCGCAGGCCTATGCTCCGGCGATCTACGTCGGAATGGACGCGGTCGTCACTTTGCAGGAGTTTCCCGGACAGAAATTCACTGCCACGGTGACGCGCACAGCCGACGCCATCGATATCACCACTCGCACCTTGCTGACCGAAGTGGACGTTCCCAACAAAGACGGCAAACTGCTTCCCGGCTCCTTCGGCGAAGTGCACTTCAAGCCCAACATCAATGCGCAAGAAAGTCACCGTTCCGGTCAACGCCATGCTGTTCCGCACGCGAAGGTGCGCAGGTTGCGGTGGTCGGCAGCGACGGCAAAGTGCAGCTGCGGCACATCACCATCGGCCGCGACTACGGCACCACGCTGGAAATTGTCGGCGGCGTGGATGTGAACGATCGCGTCATCGTCAATCCCTCCGACTCCATCGAAGACGGCCAGCAAGTAAACGTCGCTCCGGCAAACAGGGAGGCCAGCAGTCATGAAGCGGTTGACTCTGGCGGCCGCGTGTCGCGGTCTGCGGACTGCTGGCCGGCTGCACGGTAGGCCCGAACTACAAACGTCCTCCGCTGGCCCAAGCTCCCGACTGCCTACAAGACGCAAGCTCCCTGGCGTGAAGCGGCTCCGAAGGACTCGATTCCCAAAGGCGCGTGGTGGGAAGTCTTCAACGATGCCGAGCTGAACGCCTACGAGCAGCAACTGCTCAACGCCAACCAGTCGCTGCTGGCGGCCAAGGATCGTCTGGAGGAAGCCCGCTCGCTGGCGCGAGTGACTTCAGCGGGATTCTTCCCGCAGGCCAACGTCGATCCCAACGCCTCCCGCAACCGCTATTCGGCACACCGTCCGGAAGTGCTGACACCGGCAATCGGCCGCTTACCCAGAGCACCTACGAGATCCCATTCTTCATCAACTACGAGCCTGACCTCTTCGGCAAGATGCGGCGCAGCATGCAAGCGTCGAACGCCAATCTGCAAGCGACCGCAGCCGACATGTACAACGTGAATCTGGTGCTGACCTCGGAGCTGGCCGCCGACTATTTCAGCCTGCGCGAACTCGATGCCGAAAATCAGGTCGTGCAGGAGTCGGTGCACATTCAGCAAAAGGGTTTGCAATTGGTGGAGAACCGCCATAACGGCGGCGTCGCTTCCGGACTCGACCTGGCGCAGCAGCAGACCTTGCTGGACTCCACCGTAACTCAGCTTTACCTGGTGAAGCAGCAGCGCGAGCAGTACGAACACGCGATCGCGGTGCTGACCGGCAATCCCGCCTCGACCTTCAGCGTGCCGGTGCGGTCGCTGAACGCAAGCGCCTGTGCCGGTTCCGCTGGGCGTGCCTTCCGACCTGCTGGAGCGACGTCCCGACATCGCCACAGCCGAACGCCAGATGGCCTACGAGAACGCCGAGGTCGGCGTGGCCAAAGCCGCTTTCTATCCGCAACTCACGCTTATCCGGCAGCGGCGGATTCCAGAGCACCAACATCACCAATCTGATCACGCTCGCCAACGCGATCTGGTCGCTCGGCGGCGATCTGCTGGAGCCGGTATTCAACGGCGGCCGCAATCGCGCCAATCTGGCTTACACCAGGCACACCTATGACGAGTCGGTGGCCAACTATCGCGAGGCGGTGCTGGTCGCCTTTCAGCAAGTGGAAGACGGACTGACTGGACTGAACGAGCTGTCGCAGGCCACGGACACACAGAACGCCGCGGTGGCTGACGCGCAGCGCGCGCTGGAAATCGCCAACAACCGCTATGTCGGCGGCGTCACCAACTTACCTCGACGTGATCACCGCGCAGATCACGCTGCTGAGCGAATCAGCGACTGCTGACGCAGTTGCTCGGCCAGCAGATGGTGACCGAGGTCGTATCTGGTGAAAGCGCTGGGCGGAGGCTGGGACGCTTCGCAGATCCAGAACGAGCAGGTCCATCCCAAAGCGATCCAGGCGATCCAGCAGTGAAGTACGGCGCTTGGCATTTAGCACTTGGCACTTGGCAGTTAGCAATTGGCAGTGGGCAGAGGGCATTTGGCGCTCGGCAGTTCGCTTTTCGCTTTTCGCCTTTCGGAATTCGCAATTACAACTACCTCCTAAATCGACGCAATCGGTTTGTGTCAGGGCACGTCTTCAGACGTGCCGCAACCAGCTCAACCCTGATTTAGGCTTCAGCCCCTGAGGTATTTTGCGGCGGCTGAAAGAGTTTGCTGAAAAACTCGGTTGGATCCGTCGTTCGGGTAGTGCGGCGCTTTAGCGCCGCGTCCAAGCCCTTTATTCTTGTCATCACGAGCCGGCTTCAGCCGGCGAGGGATCTGCTGTTTTGTGTTTTTCAGCAAACTGTGAAGCCCGCGCTCTTACTGCGCTTCGTTCGGCCTGACTGAAGGTCGTGCCCTACACCCAGGCAATGTGCCTCACCCTCGCATCTTTTGCGAAAAGCGTAGGAGCGAAGGCTGCTGATCTCCCGGGCGACACTCCGGTTTTGCTAAATGCCAACTGCTAAATGCTAATTGCCAAGTGCTAAATGCGCCCGCCGCCTCTATCATCGCCCCATGACGCCTGTTGCAGACGTTCTCGTGGTCGGTCTGGGCGCAATAGGCAGCGCCGCGCTGTATCAATCTGCCAAGTTGGGCGCGCGTGCTATCGGCATCGATCGCTTTGTTCCTCCTCATGATCAGGCCTCGTCGCATGGCGATACTCGCATCACCCGCCAGGCCATTGGCGAAGGCCGCGATTTCGTGCCCCTTGTCCTGCGTTCCAATCAGATCTGGGAAGAGCTGGAGACAGCGACTGGCCGCAGCTTGATGGTCCGCAACGGCGGACTGGTCCTGGCCTCGCCCGACTTGCCCGGCAACCATCACGGCTCAACTTCGTTTGTCCAGGACACGATCGATGTAGCGAACGAATTCCGGATCGCCCATGAGGTGTTGAGCTCCTCGGAAATTCAGCATCGCTATCCACAGTTCCGCTTGCGTGGCGATGAAGTCGGCTATTTCGAAAGCACTGCAGGATTTCTTCGCCCCGAGGCCTGCATTGAGACACAACTGGAACTCGCCCAGCAACAAGGAGCGCAAGTCTTCACCTCGGAGATTGTTCTCGAACTAAGCCCGCTCGACGACGGCACGGTCGAGGTGAAGACCAACAAGAACTCCTATTCTGCGGGCCATGTAATCGTGACTGCGGGCCCCTGGATCCAAAAGCTTCTGAGCGAAGACTATCGTCGTCTGTTCAAAATCTACCGGCAGGTGTTGTGCTGGTTTGCGCTGGCGAAGAATCCCGATCGCTACGGACCAGAACGATTTCCCATCTTCATCTGGATCACCGGCAACCGTCCCTGCGACATGATGTACGGATTCCCTGCCGTCGACGGACCGCAGGGCGGGATAAAGATTGCCGCCGAGCAGTACGAGGCTACGGTCGATCCCGACGCGGTTCCGCGAACGGTCAGCCAATCCGAAATCGCCGCACTATACGCCAACTATATTGCGCCCCGCTTTCCGGATCTATCTAGTGAATGTCTGCGCAGCTCCACTTGCCTGTACACGGTGACGCCCGACGCAAAGTTCATCGTCGATAAGTTTCGCGGTCACAGGAGTATTACGTTTGCCTCAGCTTGCTCCGGACACGGATTCAAGCACTCGGCTGCGTTGGGAGAAGCGCTGGCTTTGCGGGCGCTGGGCAAGCCGCCGATAGTAGACTTAGCAGCTTTCACTCTGCAGCGGTTCCAGGAGGTAGAGTGAGAAGTTATTTCGGCGAAGTTCCGGGCGGCTCGCTGGGATGGGCTTGGCTTTCCTGCTTGTGGAAGAGTTTATGGTCGATGTCGGGCCAGAACTCCAGAAATATGTTGCCCAGGCATCCGTAGCCCAAAGCCGTGCCCGCTCGGCTGGCAGTCAGGCCGACGCCGCGATCCGACTGCGGATAATACGTATTGGAAATCGTTCCTGCCGTGATCGCTCCCAGCACGTTCGAGAAGTGAAACATGCGGCCACCTGAGTCTTGTCGGGCCACAAATTCCTCCCTGATTGCAATCCAGGTGCGTTTCTTGATGGTTCCCTCACCTTCCCGAAAATAGCGTGGATCCTGCTTGAAAAGCACCGGATAGAAGAAGTTGCTAAAGAAGTTGGCATCGGCATTGTCGGCCAGCGCCGCACCGTACCTTTTGCCGAACCCCGCCGCTCCCTGGCCGTAACCCGAAAAGGAGTCCGTAGCTTGCCCCAAGCCGGCGGTCAGACCCGCCGATACGAAGGTGAACGGATCAATCATGGTTCGGGCCATCAGTTGAAACTTCTGATGCGAGGTTAGGGGCGGTGCATTCTTGACGCTGGTCATGGCGAACATGGGGACAATACCCAGCGCGCGCTGCTTTTCCTCCTGCTTCAAAACGTCCTGCGAATTCAAAGGCTGATCGTTAGTCTTTTGGGACTGCTGCGATTGGGTCGACGCTGGCGCAGGAGCGGTGTTGGGCGATGCTGTTTGTTGAGCGAGAACTGGGAACGAAAAGACTCCGGTACAGACAACAACAGCGAGACGAGCAAACAATGTCATAGAAACAAACCATCCCGCTGGTACGTCAAGGTTATCGCCAGACAGGTACCTTCACTAGTTAAAAGAAATTTCGTCAGATTAGTTAGATGCTTGGCCAGCACTGGAAGGCTAACACCCTTTGAACATGCTGAGTAGTTCCCGGCGTTGAACGCCGCGCCATTATCTATTTCCCCCGAACATGCTGCATAGTTCCAAGAATTCTAAGGGGTTTTGCCTTGGAACGCCGACAGTCCTACGCTGGGCACCTTACATTATATAAGAGGTAGGTTGAGTTCAGCGGCAGAGCAAAGTGCCAAGGTCAGGCACGCACGGCTACCGGACTGGCTTTGGCCGCGCGAACCAGGGCCAGCGCCGTCACGTCATTATGATCCGGACCCATGCGCAGGAACTGCTTCACGCCGTCTAGGATGACCGTGGCAATCTCGCGCGCATTGTCCTGCGGCGCCCGCTCGAAATGGTCCTTAACCCGGGGCAGCCCGAATTCTTCCTTTTTGTAGGCTGCCTCGACGACTCCGCGCGAAACCAGCAGCAAGGAAGCTCCCGGTTGCAGGGCCGCGGTAGGCGCTTCGTAGGTGGATGCTGAGAACAATCCCAGCGGTAGTCCCGTGGCCGGCAGCTCGACAATACCCGAAGTGTCCCGCAAGAGTCCCGGAGTGTGTCCCGCGTTGGAATAACAGATGGTGCCGAGCTCCTCGTTATAACAGCCCAGGAACGCCGCGCACGATCTGACTCCGGCAGCCGCCCGGCGAATGCTGAGATTCAGTTCGAGGCAGAACTCCATCATGGTGTCCGCTTCGTTGATCTCTTCTTGCTCGAAGCGGTCCTTGCCCAGCTTCTGAAAAGTCTGTCGCGCCGCCTCCACAATGCCATGGTTTTCCTCGTGTACGCCGGCAACGTCCAGCAGGCCAAAAATCACGCGGCAGCGATTGGCTCGAAGGAAGTGATAAAGATCGCCGCCCACTCGCTTGCCATGGACCATACCTGCAATGTCAGCTCCTAGCAGCGGCGGGAACTCCGCGCGGCTGGGAACAGTGGGCCCGGGGCGCGCTCTCGTTGGAAAGATAGTTTCATAAGGGCGTTGGCAATCATAGCCGAAATTCAATGGAATGCAACATCGTTGTCATGAATAAGCTCTGCTCATTGGTGACAATGGAATAGGGCCAATTTAGGGAATACTGCCATCATCGCAATGGCACGATAGGATAGAGAGTCCAGGAGGCTGGCTGCGTGCGCATTGTGAGTGTGGGAGAGATTCTGTGGGATGTGATCGGCGCAACCGAGTATCTGGGCGGCGCTCCGCTGAACTTTGCCGCTCATGCCCAAAAGCTCGGACACGAAGTCTTTATGATCAGCGCCGTGGGCGAGGACGAACGCGGCCGGCGCGCGCTCGAGAAGCTTGCGGCCGTGGAATCTCGACTGAGTTCGTGCAGGTGCTGCCAGGCAAGAATACCGGCACGGCCGAGGTTGAACTCGACGCTGACGGCAAGCCGATGTTTCGCATCGTGCGCCCGGCAGCTTATGACTTCGTGGAGCTAACCGCTCCTCGCACTCAAACGCATCGCCGAAATTCAGCCTGACTGGATCTACTTTGGGACGCTGTACCACATGGCGAGACAAACGCTTGCATCGACTCTCAAGCTGATCGAGACAGTGCCCACCGCCAAGCGCTTCTACGATGTTAACCTGCGCGACGGCAACTGGAACCTGTCGATCGTGGAGCAACTGGCATCGCAGGCCAATGTGATCAAACTGAGCAATAGCGAGGCCGAGTTCCTCGATGCCTCGCTTAACGCAGATGGCCAAGAAGGATCGGTGCAACACTTTTGCCAGCGCTGGAGCGAGCAATACCGCTGCAAAATCATCTGCGTGACCCTCGGCGAGCGGGGTTGCGCCATCTTCAAAGACGGCAGCTACGTCGAAGTGCCCGGCTGCAAAGTGCAAGTGGCGGATACGGTCGGCGCCGGAGATGCCTTTTCCGCGGCTTTCCTGCACGGCCTGGATCAGGGCTGGGATGTCCGGCGATGCGGCGAGTTTGCCAATGCAGTGGGCGCATTGGTGGCCAGCCGCGCAGGCGCCATTCCGGAGTGGACTGGTGATGAGGTGACGAGTCTACTGCCGCATTAGGTGCTTCGACACCTGGTGGCGCAATAGCGGCAGCACATGGCTAAGGATGACACTGTTTGACGCGGGCGCTCACTCCTCCAGAACGACACTTGAGTGCCCGCTCTCAAATTACTCCTCCAGATCCGGATCCGGCTCTTCAGCCAAGTTCGCCGGACGACATTCGCTCCAATTGGGTGCGCCAGTCGGTTTCCTGCACGAAATCGCGCGAATCGCGCCAGCCGGCTCGCACTTTCACAAAGAGCTCAAGAAATACTTTGGTGTTGAGCAGTGCCTGAATCTGTAATCGCGCCGCGGTGCCAATCTTCTTTAGGTTTGCCCCTTGCTTGCCAATGAGAATCGCTTTCTGGCCCTCGCGCTCGCAATAGATGGCCGCGGCAATGCGAGTCAGTCGGGCGCCTTCCTCATATTGCTCGATCAGCACCGTGGTCGCGTACGGCACTTCCTGCTCGGTAGCCAGCAGCACCTGCTCGCGAATCAACTCCGCCACCAGAAAACGTTCGGGCTGATCGGTAATCTGATCTTTGGGGAAGTATCGTGGACCTTCCGGCAACGCCTTCATCACCGCATCCAGCAGCGTGTCGAGCCCTTCGCGTTTCAGCGCCGAGATCGGGATGACATCGGCAAAGTCATGCAGCGCCCGATACTGTTCGATCAGCGGCAACAGCTTCTGCTTCTCCACCGCGTCAATCTTGTTCAACAGCAGAAAGGCCGGTTGGCCGGTCTTCTTCGCAATATCGAGCACGAACTGGTCGCCGGTGCCGAACTTGGCATGTGCGTCTACGATCAGCAACAGCAGATCGCAACCCTCCAGCGCGTCGTACACTTCCTTCATCATGCGACGATTAAGCGAATTGATGGGCTTGTGAACGCCGGGAGTGTCCACCAACACGACCTGGCCTGCGGGACGTTTACCTTTACGCTCGACGTTGACGAATCCCTGGATGCGGTTGCGCGTGGTTTGCGGCTTGCGGGTGACGATGGCCAGCTTCTCGCCGACCAGCGCGTTCAGCAGCGTCGACTTGCCTGCGTTGGGACGGCCGATGATAGAGACGAATCCGGAGCGAAATGCCATTGTTAGAGATCATAACCCGTCACGACATCTCTTCGTGCGTGGCCCATCCTGGGCGAAGACGACGGATGGTGAAAAGGGCCTCCGCGTCCCACCCATGTCGTGCCGCATCTAGATAACAGACATCATGACCACGCTACCTCAGGAACGCACCACATTCGAACGCCAATTGCTGGACGCCCGGCTGACCAAGTCCATCCTGCTGTCGCCGCAAACCAAGCACCTCGAGCTCAAGGTCGAGGGACTCGACGAGTTTCGCTTCGTCCCTGGGCAGTTCGTCTCCATCAAGCATCCGCGCCCCGACGGGAAGGAGCATACCCGCGCTTATTCCATCGCTTCCGCGCCGCGTCCCGATGCCACATTCGATCTTTGCCTGAACCGCGTGGAGGAAGGCTTTCTTTCCAACTGGCTCTGCAATCTGGAAGTCGGCACGACCCTTAAGTTCCACGGGCCGCACGGGCTGTTTACCTTGCGCGAACCGGCAAAGGATGCGGTCTTCATCGCCACCGGCACCGGCATCGCTCCCATTCGCGGCATGATTGAGTGGCTCTTTGCCGAGCCCGAACGCAATCGCGGCCACCAGTATTGGCTGGTCTTCGGCACGCGTTATGAGCACAGCATCTATTACCGCGACGAGTTCGAGCGCATCGCGAACGAAAACCCCAACTTTCACTATGTGCCTACGCTCAGCCGCTGCGGCGATCGCTGGCAGGGGTGCAAGGGATACGTCCAGGACCACGTGCGCGAGATCGTCGCCGGTCGCAGCGACATGCAAGCCTACATCTGCGGACTCCATCAGATGGTCGACGCCAACCGCAAACTGCTCAAAGAAGAAATGGGCTGGGACCGCAAACAGATTGTCTTTGAGCGCTACGACTGAAACAGCAATTGGCAGTTAGCATTTGGCAGTTAGCATTTGGCAGTTAGCATTTGGCATTTGGCAGCATTGGCAATTGGCAGTTAGCAGCTATCTCACGAATCGCCATAGGTCAGATTTGTATCAGGGCACGACTTCAGTCGTGCCGAAACTGCGCCTCAGTAGGAACGGCTTTAGCCGCTGCCCCCAACCTCCGCCCACAACGGCGGGCCCTACCCGGCGCGCGAACTGTGCTTGTCTCATCATCACCTATGCGGCATGATGATCAACATGCGCCTCGGTGCACTTATCGCGTGCTTCCTCCTGTTCTCAGCCGCCTGCCTTGCCCAGGACTGGAAGCACGTCCACAAGGCCGATGAGGCAAAGTGGGCCAAGGAGACGGGCCTCGACCCCTGGGTGATTCATAAACTCTGGCACATGGCCTCTGGCGCCTCCGACGAAAAGGACGACGACTCTCGCATCGCTAACCTCGATCTCGAGGGCTTAGCAGTACGCCACCACGTCCTGCTGGTCACTTACGCAGGTGAGAAAAATTGCCTGACGCTCACCGTCTTCAATCAGCTTTCCGAAACCAAGTTTGAAAAGATATGGTCAGTGGCGCAGCCTCCCGACGGCACGGGCTTCTGCGATAACGACTTAGGCACTGCTGCCGGCGATGCCGCAAGCGGTGCGATTGGGGTGCGCGTGCCTCATTCGCTAACCGACGGATCCATCCGTTACACGGTCTACACTTACGAGTGGAATGGAATCACCTACCGCTTTGCCAGCCAGCGCGAGAAGCAGGACAAATAAGTAGAACCTATCTGACCCGTCTCATAAATTGTCGTACGTCAGACTTGTATCAGGGCACGACTTCGAGTCGTGCCGCAGCCGCGCCTCAAGAGAACGGCTTCAGCCGCTGAGGACAGGGGTTAGAACCCAGTCGAAAATGGATCTTGTTGGCCCGGCTGAGGCCAGGCCCTGATATAAATCGGCATGATGTGATTTATGAGATGGATTGATGGCTCCTAGACACTCTAGCCATACTGAGTCAATGGGATGGCTTCACCTCGACTTAAGGCGTCGCCACCAAATCCTCGGTCTTTGATTTTTTCTCCGTGCTCTCCGTGCCTCAGCCTGCCCTGAGCGCAGCCGAAGGGTGGTGAAAATAGTTTGCACTTTGAGCGAATCACTTCAGTGCATTCGTCAGGAATCCCGACACATCCTGCTTCAGCCGATCCAGAGAATCGCTGCGCAGATACATCATGTGTCCCGCATCGTAATACCCGAGAGTAACCTTGGCATGCTGCTGCGGATCGAGATTCATGTGGTTCAGCGTGTACTGCGTGGCAAAGTAGGGAGTCGCCAGGTCGTAATATCCCGAGGCCACGAACAGCTTCATGTAGGGATTTTTGACGAAGGCCAGCCGCAACGATTCGCTGACATCCGGAAACCCTTGTCCCGCCGAGCCCCAGTCCCACGAACCAAGTCCCGCCCAGTACGTTGTACTCCAGGTCAGTCTTGTAGCCGAGGTCGCCGCGAACATAGTTATTAAAAGTCGCGGTGAACGGCGGCCGGATAACAGCCATCGTGGGATCGTAAAAATCTCCCTCTTCCGTATTCGAAAGATTCGGGCCGGTGAATCGGCTGTCCAGCCGTCCTACCGTCAGGCGCTGACCGCGCAGCAACTCGCGGCAGAAGATCCATTGCTTGATGCGCAAATCGTTCTCGTCAACGATGCTGCGGTCCAGCCCGGTGAACCGGCTTACCTGATCAAGGATGCTTTGGCGCTCCTGTGGGCTCAGGCTGTCACCCTTGCCCAGCGCGCTGGCGTAGGGGCCATTCGCGAACTGCTCCGCTTCCCGCAACACGCTCGGCAGGTCGCGCTGTTGCAAATCAGCAGCAAGCTTTTTGTGGTACCACGCCGTCGACGCATAGCTTGGGAGGTAGAGAACGTATGGCAGATCATTGCCTCGTGAAAACTCCAATGTCTCGAAGTTCAGAACCGAGGAAACCAGCACCACGCCGCTTAGCGCGATGCCTTTGTCGATCAGGTATCCGCTTAGTCCCGCAGCGCGGGTGGTGCCATAACTTTCGCCCACCAGGAACAGCGGCGAGGTCCAGCGCTGGTAACGGCTCAGATAGAGGCGGATGAATTCACCGACCGACGAGATGTCGCCCTTCAACCCATAAAATTTCTTAGCCAGATCTTTCTTAGTCGCTCGACTGTAACCCGTGCCCACCGGATCGATGAAAACCAGGTCCGTCTGGTCAAGCCAGGTCTGCTGGTTGTCCACCAACTCAAATGGTGGAGGAGGCATGCCTCCATCCGGCAGCATCTTCACCCGCCGCGGCCCAATCGCGCCAATGTGCAGCCAGATCGAGGCCGATCCCGGCCCGCCATTGAACGAGAACATCAGCGGACGATTGGGGCCGGCATTATCCAGCGTGTAGGCAACGAAGAAGATGTTGGCCTCGACCTCGTCATTTTCAGGGTTGCGGATGGGCATCAACCCGGTCGTAGCCGTGTATTTCAGAACGCGTCCGCCCATTCGAATCTCGTGATGGGTGACGATGGGCGGAGTTTCCTTCTGTGCTTCGGCAGGCTTCTGCGTCTCCGGCGGTGCCTTCAATTGGCCGGCCTTTTCAACCGTCTGCTCCTGCGTTTCAGAAGTTTTCTGATCGGTCTCCTTCTGCTGTGCCCTGACTGTCAGAGCGAAAATGCTAAAGATCAGGCAAAGTACCGCTGAGCAGTATCGTTGCAAATATCTATCCTCTCGCCGATGACCGGCGCTCGCGTTCAATCTTGGAAGCCTCGCGACGCCGCAGCGCGCCTTCATAACGCCGCTTCTCTTCTTCCGTCTCCGGAATCACCGGCGCCACTTCCAACTTCCTACCATGACGGTCCACCGCGACAAAGGTTAGATACGCGGTCGCGACTTTCTGCCGTGAGCCGGAAATATAGTTCTCCACCAGCACCTTCACCCCAACTTCCATCGAGGTGCGGAAGACCCGGTTCACCGAAGATTGCAAGATGACCATATCGCCCACATGTACCGGCACCAGGAAATCAATATGGTCCATCGATGCCGTCACCGCATAGGAATGCGAATGGCGATGGGCCGCCAGCGCTCCGGCCAGATCGATCCAGTGCATCAGGCGGCCGCCCAGCAGCGCTCCCAGCGGGTTGGTGTCGTTGGGCAAGACGAGCTCGATCATCTCTGATTTCGACTCGCTCACCGGCCTCGGTCGCAAATTCCCGTCGTTCGGTTCCATATTTTTTCCAGATGAGGTTCGGTTCCAGAAGCTAAGCAGCTATTTCCTACATCGCAAAGAAGGGTGATTTATATCAGGGCCTGGCTTTAGCCAGGCCGAAAAGACTCCTGCTCCACTGGGCTTTAGCCCCTGTCTTCATTAGCGCCAAAATGTGCCCGCTTCGCCAGCTGCGCCTGCACGTAGCACTCAGCCATGCGCTGCACCCGTGCATCCTCATGCTTCAGCAGCCACGCGCCGCTTACCTTCTCATACAAAAGCTCGCCGTAACCCGCAGGCAGATAGGCGCGTTCGCAGGCGAACCGCACATGCACTACGCCGTCCTGCTCCTCTCCCAGGCAAAATCGCACCGCATCGGCGTGTCGCTCAACCGGCAGACGGCTGCATGTCTTCGCATAGCCCAGATTGCACCCTGATTTGAGTTCTTCTTCGCCGGGGCGCACACCTTCGTGTCCCGGGGCCGTGCAAGTGCCCGCCCATCCTGAGCCCAAGGGAAGTCGCTGCGGAAACGGCCAGTCCGCCTCTAATTTCTGTTCCGGCATAAAAAAGGGACAGGCCACAGGTTCCTCGCAATACCCATCAAGTCAAACGCCAATTGTAGCGGTCGCTCGCTGTTGCTGCCAGACAACGTCTAAGATTCTCGTCGAAAGTTGAGTGACCATCCGTCGCTCCTATACCATTCACTCATCCGATAGGAGAAAACGATCGCATGGACGAATCCCGCCTAGCCGCCTTGAAAGAGATCCTGGACGCCAACCCTGACGATGCCTTTGCCCGCTACGCGCTCGGGCTGGAGTATTCCGGTTCCGGCGAGACCGACGCCGCCCTGGATGAGTTCCAGCGCCTGCTCGCCGTCCATCCCGACTACACCAACGGATATTTCATGGCCGCCCAGACTCTCGCCCGCGCCGAACGCACCACGGAAGCGCGCGCCATGTTGGGCCAAGGCATCGATTGCGCCCGCCGCACTCGCAATCAGCACGCCCTCTCCGAAATGGAAGGCCATGCTGGATGAACTTGGCCCCGCCTGATCTCCAGCGCTAATGAGCCGCGATAAGCGATAATGGGCGGCAGCATGGCTCAGCCTTCATCCAGCGAGAGCATTGTCGGCAGCGCCCGCTTACCTAAGCGGTGCTTCCGCCTCTTTGCGCTCTCCCTGACGTTGCTGGCTCTCTGCAACTTTGGCGCCTCGCAAACTGGAGCAGCCAAGCTCGCCCAATCCCTAACCGGCGGCGCAAAGAAAGACTCGACTCCGGCTGCTCCGGCCGTTGCACCACCGGCGGCTGTCACTCCTGCTCCCACGGCTTCGCTGTCCATTCCGTTGCCCGACGTCGCCGCCCGCTCGGAAGACCTGAACCGCTTGCTGCGCGAGGTCGCCGAACAGTTACCTGCCTCCGAACAGTTGGAGGCTAGTAAAGCTCTCCTGGACGAACGCGAGGAGGATCTCCAGTCCAAGCTAAAGGAAGTAGACGCCCTGCTAGCGGGCGCTCCGAGTTCATTGGAAGTCCGCGAAGAGGAGAATTACTGGAGGGCGACCCAGAAAGATACCGCGACGACCCGGCAGCAACTGCTGGACTGGGCCAATGCCGCGCAATCTGCGATCCAAAAATTGCAAGCTCAACAGCCTTCCTGGAACGCCACGCTGGAAGAGAATCAATCGACCCCCGGTCTGGGTCCTACCCTGGAAGTCATCCAGCAATCGGTCAGCGCCATAGAGCGGCTCCTGACGCAGGCACAGGCTCAGCTGCGCTTGATCGTGAACCTGCAGGTCCGCGGCGCCGCCCAGGACCAACTGGCGCTTGATGTCCTCGATCGATTGTCAAAAGCGCGCGGCCGCCTTGAAGGCCGCATGCTCGAACGTGACAGCTTGCCTCTGTGGCAGCTAACCGAGCGCCACCAGGTCGGCGAAAATAGTGAGTTTTTCCTCACTACCTCGGCACGGGTCCGCAGTATTCAAGCTTTTACGCGCGACAGCCGTGGTGCCCTCGCGGCTCTGGTCGTGCTATTGCTTCTGTCGCTATTCGCCACCTACCGGCTTCACTTGGCCACCCGGCATGTCCAGCCAACGGACGATTCCATGGCCAGGGTCTTGCACATCACGCGCCACTGGATCGCGCTCGGCATTCTTCCGCCTCTGCTCTGCGGCTATCTGTTGGCTCCTTTGGCGCCTCTCGCCTTGATCAGCCTGGGCATCCTCATATCCTGGATACCCATTCTTATTTTGCTTCCTCCGTCCCTGGAGCCCAGGTTTCGGACGCCTCTCTACTGCCTTTTTGGCGTGTACGCCATCAATGCTTCCGTAGGATGGATGTCGCTCGCGCCCGCCCACAAGCGGGAAGTACAGTTCCTTGCCAACCTTGGAATATTCCTGGCGTTCATCGTTCTAGTTCGCCCTTCCCGGATGAAGCGCCTCGAAGGGTCCTCCCGTGCGCAACGAATCTTTCTCTTCGGCATGCGCCTTGCGGTCGCCATCCTGGGTGTCTCCCTGGTGGCGAACTTTTTCGGCTACGTCAAGCTGGCGCAGTCCTTGGGATACCTGTCGTTGTACAGCACGTTTATCGCGATCAGCGTGCTGGTCGGCGTGCGCGTTTTCATACAGTTATTGCTGGCAGGGGTTGAAGTTCCGGCTGCCCAGCAACTGGCCGCCGTGCGCCTGCACCGCGACGGCATCGTCCGCTGGGTGCCCCGCCTCCTGCGCTGGACAGGAATCTTCATCTGGCTCATTGCCACCTTGGACTTGATGGGCGTGCGCGATTTGATCACCCGATGGATCTTCGAGCTGCTCAACTTCCACATTGCCGGCCGTTCCGCCAATATCACGCTGGGCGGCGTGGTTGGCTGCTTCCTGATCCTGTTAGTCGGATATGCGATATCCAGCGCGCTGCGCTTCCTGCTGCGCGAAGAACTCCTCAGCCATTTTCACCTGTCACGCGGTCTGCCGGAACTGATCGCCTCCACCTTGCACTACCTATTGCTGCTGCTGGTGTTCTTCTTTGCGGTGAACCTGGGCGGGGTAGAGCTGAACAAGTTCACCGTACTCACTGGCGCACTGGGCGTAGGCGTTGGCTTCGGTCTGCAGAACATCGTCAACAACTTCGTCTCCGGCCTGATCCTCCAATTTGAGCGTCCCATTCATATCGGCGACGTCCTCGATATCGACGGCACCAACGGCAAAGTCACCCGCATCGGCATCCGCTCCAGCACCGTAAAGACTTTTCAGGGCGCCGAAGTCATCATTCCTAATGCGAACTTCATCTCTGGCAAGGTGATCAACTGGACGCTGTCAGAATCGCTGCGCCGCGTGGAGCTTCCGGTCGGAGTGGCTTATGGCAGCGACGTCAAGCTGGTATCGAAGCTGCTCGAACAGCCCGCGACGGCCCATGAGAGCGTTCTCACCTCACCCGCTCCTGCCGTCTACTTCAAAGAGTTCGGCGATAGCTCGCTCAACTTCGAGCTTCAGTTCTGGGTCATGCAGGAAAGCAATGTCGTCAAAGTGAAGAGTGAGGTGGCACTGGAAGTGATGCGTCTGCTGGACGAGGCGGGAGTTGAGATTCCCTTCCCCCAACGCGATCTTCGCCTGCGCTCGGTGGACGCCGACGCGGCGGCAGCGTTGCTCTCCTCCAATGGCTCCGCAGAAACCCTGCCCCAGAACGGTAGGAACGAACCCGACCCCAGCGCGATCAAAACCGAGTCACCCGCGAGGCGCTAAGAGAGAAGTATTCGCGGCTTGCGGAGCGCAGGCCTGCACCTAAATGCTTTGTCATCCTGAGCGGAGGTTCGCACGGGTTTCGCGAACTGCAGTCGAAGGGCCCCTATCCCAGTCTGCCACCCTGAGCGCTGCATTCGCGGGAGTTCCGCATGTCATTAACAAACTTCACTGGAATTGTTCTTACTGGAGTTGTTCTTACTGGAGTTGTTCTTACTGGAGTTGTTCTTACTGGAGTTGTTCTTGAAGGGGCGCAGCTTTAGCTGCGCCGTTAACCTGCCTAATATTTTGTCATGCCGAGGAGGGCTTCAGCCCGACGAGGGATGTGCTTTTGCAACCTCTTGAAAGCCAACGCACACCACCCCCTAGCCTCCGACTTTCCGCATCGTCACGCCCATCTTCCTCCTCTAATGCACAACACTCTTGTTCTTCGCCGCCAGGGCGCTGGTGATTTCCATCACCTGCGCGTGTGATTGCAGCAGGCGTAGAATACGGACATTCGCTATTGTTTCCAACGGCCGCGGGAAGAAGGCGGCCGCGACCCTGGAGGTATCCAGCCCTTGAACAGTCTTCCGCAAACTCTGGCCGAGCTCCGTCGCAGCCACCAATTCTCTCCAGAGCGGGTGACCAACCGCCGGGTAAAAGACGAAATGCGCGAGAACCTGGTCGCACGTCTTCGCGGCGGCGGCCCGATTTTCCCCGGCATCGTAGGCTACGACGATACGGTCGTACCGCAAATCGTCAATGCCATTCTTTCCCGCCATAATTTCATTCTTCTGGGTCTGCGTGGGCAGGCTAAAAGCCGTATTCTGCGCGCGCTTACTACCCTGCTCGATCCCCTCCTGCCTTACCTGCGCGGCTGCGAGATTCACGACAACCCTTACGCCCCCATCTGCCGCCGTTGCCGCGAGTTGCTGGCGGCCAATCCCGATGACGCCGCAATCTCCTACCTCTCACCCGAGGAGCGCTACGTCGAGAAGCTGGCCACACCGGACGTGACCATCGCCGACCTGATCGGCGACATCGATCCCATCAAGGCCGCCAAGGGCGGTCACGAACTGGGCAGCGAATTCACGGTGCACTACGGACTGCTGCCTCGCGCTAATCGCGGCATCTTCGCCATTAACGAACTGCCCGACCTGGCCGGCAAAATTCAGGTTGGCTTGTTCAACATCATGCAGGAAGGCGACGTCCAGATTAAGGGCTACCCGGTGCGCCTGCCGCTCGATGTCGCGCTCGTCTTCAGCGCCAATCCGGAGGACTACACTGCCCGCGGCAAGATCATCACCCCGCTGAAAGACCGCATCGGCTCAGAGATCCGCACCCACTATCCAGCGACCGTCGAAGAGGGCATCTCCATCACCGCGCAGGAAGCCTGGACCGAACGTAATGGACATCAGTTGCAGGTTCCAGACTTCGTCGGCCAAATCATCGAGCAGATTGCCTTCGTGGCCCGTGAGGACAAACGCATCGACAAGCGTTCGGGCGTGAGCCAGCGTCTGCCGATTAGCGCTACGGAAAATGTGATCTCCAACGCCGAACGCCGTGCCATCCGATCCGGCGAGAAGGTGGTTGTGCCGCGGGTCAGCGACATCTACGCTGCCATGCCGGCGATGACGGGCAAGCTTGAACTGGAATACGAAGGCGAGCTGAAAGGCGCCGACAACGTGGTGCGCGACATCATTCGCGCCGCTGTGGCTCGCACCTACGACAAGTATTTTCATGGCAACAACAACATGAACCAGGTAGTGCAGTGGTTCGATTTGGGCGGTGAGGTTCAGTTGCGCGACTCAGCCAGCGCGCAAGAGACGCTGCACAAGCTGCGCGGCATCCAAGGCCTGCTGGACAAGCTAAGCGCTTTGGGACTGACAGGCAAGGAGCCGTCGGAGATGCTGGTGTCGGGAGCCGAGTTCATCCTCGAGGGTCTATACGCGCACAAACGCATCGGTCGCAGCGAGGAGCGCACGTTTACGGCAGGCGAGAAGCAGCCTCGCCGCGAGAAGCCGAACATCCGCGAAGAGGATGAGGAGCGCGAGTTTCGCAGGCAGAGAAGGCCGTTCAATTAAGGGCTCGGGATCAGGGGCTAGGGGTCGGGGGCTAGACCTTGGAGGGGCAGAGCTAGGGGTCGGCGACTGGGGGTTCGGGCTCGTGTTGAGACTCAGCTTCCTTTTTTTGATTTGTCATCCCGACCGCAGCGAAGCGCAGCGGAGGGATCTGCGGTTCCGTTGTGCGGCGGCAATGTATCCGCCTGCTCGATTCGCTTCCGCAATAAATATCCGCCGCTGGCTGAATGCTGACGGCTGAGTGCTGAATGCTAATCCATGGCTAGATTCATTCGCTACAAAAAATACGTTCCCGAGCCCGCCTCCGAGATGAGCATGGAGGACCTGCTCAATGCGCTCTCGGACTATCTGCTGCAGAGCGGCTTCCAGCAGCAGTACATGGACTTCTACGACCTCAAGGACGCCGAGCAGACTCTCGACGATCTGCGCCAGGCCATCGCCGACGCGCTGCTGAATAGCGACTGCTGGACGACCAAATGCGCGAGCAAATGGAGAACATGAGCGGCGAGCAAGTGGAGCAACTGGTTGAGCAGCTTATTGAGCGCATGGAGCAGGAAAACTATATCAACGTCGATCAGCCGCATGATCCGTCGCGGCCCTCCACGGCCAGTGGACAAGTCGGCGACGCTCAATCCCAGGCCCGCTTCGAGATCACCGATAAGGGGCTTGACTTTCTTGGCTTCAAGGCGCTTCGGGATCTGCTGGGCTCGCTCGGCAAATCCAGCTTCGGCCGTCACGACACCCGCGACACTGCGACCGGCATTGAAGCCAGCGGCGCTTCCAAAACGTATGAGTTCGGCGACCAGCTTAATCTCGACATCACGGCGACGCTGTCCAATGCCATCCAACGTGAAGGTCTGCACCTGCCGCTGAACATTGAGTACAACGACCTGCAAGTCCACCAGTGCGAATACCAGTCATCCTGCGCCACCGTGCTCATGCTCGACTGTTCGCACTCCATGATTCTCTACGGCGAAGACCGTTTCACCCCGGCAAAGAAAGTTGCGATGGCGCTTTCGCATCTCATCCGCACCCAGTATCCCGGAGACTCATTGTCGCTGGTGCTCTTTCATGACTCGGCGGAGGAACTGCCGCTCTCGCAACTGGCGCGCGTCAAGGTCGGGCCGTATTACACCAACACGCGTGAAGGTCTGCGCCTGGCGCAGCGCATCCTGCAACGTCAGCGCAAAGACATGAAGCAGATCGTGATGATCACCGACGGCAAGCCCTCGGCGCTCACGCTCGAAGATGGCCGCATCTACAAGAACGCTTTCGGTCTCGATCCGCTGGTGGTGAGCGAAACGCTGAAGGAAGTTTCCAAGTGCAAGCGCGCCGGCGTACTGATCAACACCTTCATGCTCGCCTCCGACTACGGCCTGGTGCAGTTCGTGCAGAAGGTCACGGAGATGTGCCGCGGCAAAGCCTACTTCACCACGCCTTACACCCTAGGCCAGTATCTGCTGATGGACTACATGTCGCGCAAGACCAAGACGGTACACTGACGGGCAGTGCCTAGTGGTCAGTGGCTAGTGGATAGTTAAGCGAGAGCACTAACCGGGAAACAGTTTCGCGTGCCTCCTGACGAAAGAGGCCACCAGCGTTTTGCTAGCCACTGGCCATTATCCACAGCTTCCCTACCCTGGTGGCCACGTCATGTCCCGTCCGCCAAGCAAATGCAGGTGCAGGTGGAACACCGACTGTCCGGAACGCGGGCCGACGTTGTACACGGTGCGATACCCATCTTCAATGCCGCGTTCGCGCCCGATCTTGGCCGCCACCAGATTGCAGTAGCCGATGATCTCTGCATCTTCAGGCATCGCATTCTTTAAATCCACGACGTGCTGTTTCGGAATGATCAGCACGTGCGTAGGCGCCTTGGGATCGATGTCCTCGAAGGCGTATACCTTGTCGTCTTCGTATACCTTCTTCGAAGGAATCTTCCCCGCAATGATTCTGCAGAATAGGCAGTCTTCCATAAACTCTCTCTGTTCCTGGTGCGCTTTAGCGCGATCTATCCCCGCTGCTCTTTTCTCCGCGCTAGCAAGTACGCCCGTATCAGCTCGTTCAAATCGCCGTCCAGCACGCGATCGACGTCGCCGATCTCAGCCCGCGTGCGCAGGTCCTTCACCATGCGATACGGCTGCAGCACATAAGACCGAATCTGCGAGCCGAAATCGATATCCAGTTTCGAGTCTTCAATATGCTTAGTAACCTCGCGCTTCTTCTCCAGTTCGTACTCGTAGAGCCGCGAACGTAGAATGCTCATCGCCTTCTCGCGATTCTTGTGTTGCGAGCGCTCGTTCTGACAGGCGACCACAATTCCCGTCGGAATATGCGTAATGCGCACCGCCGAATCCGTGGTGTTCACGTGCTGCCCGCCCTTGCCCCCGGAGCGATACGTGTCGGTGCGAATGTCGTCGGGCTTGATGTCGATCTCGATGCTCTCATCGATCTCCGGCGAAACATAAACGCTGGCAAAAGACGTATGCCGCCGCTTGGCCTGATCGAAGGGCGAGATGCGCACCAGGCGATGTACACCGATCTCGCTGGTCAGCAGGCCATAAGCGTATTCGCCATTGACGCCGAACGTTGCCGACTTGATGCCCGCTTCGTCGCCCGGCTGATATTCATACAGCTGCGTTTGAAAGCCCTGGCGCTCGGCCCAACGCATGTACATACGCATCAGCATCTCGGCCCAGTCCTGCGACTCGGTACCGCCCGCGCCGGGATGAATGGTGACGATGGCGTTGCGCTCGTCGTTATCGCCGGAGAGCAAAGTCGCGGTCTCCAGCTTCTCCACCAGCGTGCGCAATTCGTCGACCTCGCGTCGCAGTTCTGCCGAGACATCCTCGCCTTCGCGCGCCAGATCGAAATAGGCGTTGATGTCGCCGGAGCGGCGGACCAGTTCCTCATGCGTGGTCAAAGCGCTCTCTAGGCGCTTCTTCTCGCGCATCACTTTCTGAGATTTTTCGGGATTCGACCACAGCGTAGGATCGGAGGCTTGCTTGTCGACCTCGCTCAGCTTTTCGCGCAGCTTAGGCGCGTCAAAGATACTCCTGTAGATCGTGAACCTTGTCGCGGAGCGCGGCGTATTCCTGTTCTAATTCTTCCACCATCGGGCTTCAGTAACCTCTCTCGATCCCCAAATGTCGCAGAGCAATTAGGGTGCGATGCGTCTGGCTCTTAGCTGTTAGCTCTTGGCTGTTAGCTTTTAGCAAACTCGGATTAGCCTGGTTGCTAAAAGCTAATAGCTAAAGGCCAAGAGCTAACTCACGCCAGCTGCGGCTGCGTCACTTCCGCGGGCTCGGAGTAGCGCAACAGCACTCCCAGCAATGCGATTATCGCACACACCAGCGGGAACCAATCACCATGCCGGGTATAGAAGGTAGTGGATAGTTCCAGCGCATACGCCGCCTGCAACTGGGTTCGCTGATTACGTGGAGCTTCGGCCACCACACGGCCATAAGGATCGATTACTGCCGTGATGCCCGTGTTCGTATCGCGCAGCAGCCAGCGACTATTCTCCACTGCGCGCATGCGAGCCATGTTCAGGTGTTGCCGCGGAGCGCCACCTTCGCCGTACCAGCCATCGTTGGAAACGTTGACAAACACCTCGGCACCATTCTTAGCGAATTGTCGCACCTCATCGGGGAAGATCGATTCATAGCAGATAAACACGCCGGCTTTCGTGTCACCGACGTCCAACGGCTCACGCGACTTGCCCCGCGCAAAAGTTCCAATCTGCCGGGTAAGCCCGCTGGCGAAGCTGAACAGCTTTTCGAACGGAACATACTCTCCGAAAGGAACCAGATGTATCTTGTTGTAGCGTTCCGTCCAGGCGCCCGTCGGAGTGATGACCGACGCTGAATTGTAGATGTCGGGACGGCGGTTGGGATCGCCCGTGTGCTCAATGCCGATCGATCCAGCAATGATGTACGAATTGGTCGCGCGGGCTATATTGGCGAGCGTGCTCCGCAGATGCAAGTCTGTCGTCCAGAACGGCGCCGGCGATTCCGGCCATACGATCAGCCCAGGCGAGTCCGCCTTCTCATTCTGAGGACGCACGCTGAGTGCCTGCAGAGCATTGAGGTTCTGCACAAAGTAGTCGAGCGACCAGGTGTCAGAATCGAGGATGGGGATGTTAGCCTGCACCAAGGTCGCGCCGTGAGCCGTCGCTGAACCCGGCGGCTTCACCAGTTTGCCGGCGTGCAACACGATGGCTGCGACCACCGCCGACGTTAGTAAGACTTTGCGCCGGGTATGGGGCACAAGAAATGCCGCCGCGACCGCCGTATTCACCAACGCGATCTCGAACGAAAGTCCGTAGACCCCGGTCACCGTGGCAATGCGCGACAGCGGAATGTTATCGATCTGGGTGGTGCCCAGCAGGTCCCAGGGAAATCCGGTGATATAGGTTCGCGCCAGTTCTACTCCGACCCAGGCGAAGGGAGTGAACACCAGCGCGCGCAAGCTGAAACCGTTGCGCCGCGCCGCGATCATGGCAAGCAACAATCCAAACAGTCCGTGATACAGCCCGAGGTACAGCGCAAACATCACCAGCAGCAAGACCGACATTGCTGTCCCAATGCCGCCGTAATAGTGCATGACATGGAAAATCCAGGAACAGCTTCCCAGGTACCAGATGATGCCGCAGACATATCCCAGCAGAAAGCCTTGCCACGGTGTCGCGGGGGCAAGGAATTGGCCGCCGTCGGCGAGCACCATCATCACATCCTGCTCGCGGCATTTGAGAATGGCGTAGATCAGCGGCGCCAGCGCGACCCAGCTAAGCAGGTAGAGCGAGAAGTTGGGGAAGATCAGCACCTGGAGAACTCCTGACAGGCAGGCAAAAATCCAGGCATTCGGGCGGATTCTTCTCACGTTGGGAGTGTAGCAAAGAGAAATGACAGTAGAGCGGCTAGGAAGATTACGGGTTGATTACAGAAATTGGAAACAGCGTCACTTCACCCATCAAGCCGTGCCTTCCAGGCGCTCCAAGCGACGCTCGTGCGACTGGATGTCCTCCGACATTTTGACCACACTTCCTGCCAATGTGGTGATCATCGAAGCCAAGCGGTCAAGACGCGCGTCGGTAGCTTGCATCTGTTCTCCAACCAGCGCGATCTGTGCGGCGTTGGCAGCGATGAGTGCCTCATGTTTAGCCGCGTTTCTGCGATCAGCGCCTCGTGCTTCAACGTTTGATCGTAGAGCCGGCCCATCGCGGCCCAGAACTCCTCGAAGCTGCCGAACGTGGTGCTCATTGCGTACAGTTTACTGAAAGTTGACGGCTAACAGCTATTTGATCGCCACCAGCTTGTTCATCAACTCCGAGTAATCCTTCTTCTCGACGCCGTGCACCTGCTTGTTGTACTCGTCCACCTTGGCCGAATAGTTCATCGAGCAGAACTTCGGACCGCACATGGAGCAGAACGCCGCTTCTTTGTAGTACGCGTCGGGCAGCGTCTCGTCGTGCATCGCCTTCGCCGTCTCGGGATCGAGCGACAGCGCAAACTGCTTGTCCCAATCGAAGGTGTAGCGCGCGTAGCTGATGGCGTCATCGCGATCGCGCGCGCCCGGACGATGCCGCGCCACGTCGGCCGCGTGCGCCGCAATCTTGTAGGCGATGATGCCGTCCTTCACGTCTTTGTCGTTGGGCAGGCCGAGATGCTCCTTCGGCGTGACGTAGCACAGCATCGCCGCGCCATACCAGCCGATCATCGCCGCGCCAATCGCCGAGGTGATGTGGTCATAGCCGGGCGCGATGTCGATCACCAGCGGACCGAGCGTATAGAACGGCGCGCCGTAGCAGAGCTCGACTTCCTTCTCCACCTGCTCCTTGATCTTGTCCAGCGGAATGTGGCCGGGGCCTTCGATCATGACCTGCACATCGCGCTCCCAGGCCTTCTTGGTCAGCTCGCCCAGCGTCTTCAGTTCGGCGAACTGCGCCTCGTCGCTGGCGTCGGCAATGCAGCCGGGACGCAGGCCGTCGCCCAGCGAATAGCTCACGTCATGCTTGGCGAGAATCTTGGTGATGTCGTCGAAGCGCTCGTAGAGAAAATTCTGCTTGTGATGATGCGCCATCCACTGCGCCAGGATCGCGCCGCCGCGGCTGACGATGCCGGTAATGCGCTTGGTGATGAGCGGCAGATATTCCACCAGCACGCCGGCATGGATGGTCATGTAGTCCACGCCCTGCTCGGCCTGCTCCTCGATGACTTCCAGCATGACATCGGCGTTGAGATCTTCGATGCGCTTCACGCGCGAGACCGCCTCGTAGATCGGCACCGTGCCGATGGGCACCGGCGAGTGCCGCAGAATGGCTTCGCGAATCTCGTGGATGCCGCCGCCGGTCGAGAGATCCATCACCGTGTCGGCGCCGTAGTGGACCGAAGTGTGCAGCTTTTTCAGCTCCTCATCCACATTGCTGGTCACCGACGAGTTGCCGATGTTGGAATTGATCTTGCACTTCGACTCGACGCCAATGCACATCGGCTCCAGCTCTGGATGATTGATGTTGGCCGGAATGATCATGTGGCCGGCGGCAACCTCATCACGAACCAGTTCGGGCGAGCAATCTGCTCGCGCTCGGCGACGAAGAGCATCTCTTCCGTCAGCAGGCCTTTGCGGGCGAAATGCATTTGCGACATGTTGGTGTCGCCAGTGCGAGCCGCTTCTTCGCGGCGCTTGCTGATCCACTCGGCGCGTGGCTTCGGAGAGGTCGTGCCGTTGCTGCCATTGGTTCCACTCATAACTTTGCCTACTCCTCAATGGACTTCGATTATACCGTCTGGAAGTGGCCTCAGCCTGAAGCGATTTTGAAGGGGCGTAGCTTTAGCTACGCCGTAGTAAATGCTTTATGTTTGTCATCCCGAACCGGCTTCAGGCGGTGAGGGCTCTGCGGTTCCGAGTTTCTTAGCAAACTGTTCTAGCCCCGGCTCGACCGGGTTACAAGTTATGAACTTCACTTTTCTTGACTGGACAGCGATCGCCGGCTATCTCGCAATCACGCTCGTCATGGGACTATGGTTTCGGCGCCGCTCCAGCCGCAGCGTTGACGATTACTTCGTCTCCGGCCGCAGCGTGAACTGGTGGCTGGCCGGCACCTCGATGGTGGCCACTACCTTCGCCGCCGACACGCCTCTGGTCGTTACCGGCCTGGTTTACGCGCAGGGAATCTCTGGAAATTGGCTGTGGTGGGGGCTTCTGTTCTCGGGCATGATGACGGTATTTCTCTTCGCCCGGCTATGGCGGCGCTCAGGATTGCTCACCGATGTGCAGTTCGCCGAGATCCGCTACTCCGGCAAACCGGCGGCATTCCTGCGCGGCTTCCGTGCCATCTATCTCGGCCTGCTGATGAATTGCGTCATCCTCGGCTGGGTAACAAAGGCCATGACCAGCATCGTCGCCACCACGTTCGCAAATACACCCATGCTGGCGAACATCAGCCATTTTCTGAGTCCGCGCTTCGGCTCGGTGTGGAACGGCAACGACGGTGCGGCCCTTGCTATCTGTGTATTCTTCCTGATTCCCTTCACCGGGCTGTACGTCTCGCTAGGCGGTCTTTGGGGCGTGTTGTGGACCGATCTGTTTCAGTTCGTGCTGAAGATGTCGATCGTGATCGCGGTCGCATATTTTGCGGTCGTTGCCTGCGGAGGCATGTCGTCGCATGATCGAGAGCTTGCGCAGAATCCAGGCCGCAGCCGGACCAAACGCCGCCAATCCGCTCGGCTTTTTTCCCGAGTTTTCGCGCGGACTGCACAGCCGAGCCGTTGTGGATGGTTCCGCTGGCAAACTTTCTGTGTCTACCTCGGTCTGCAATGGTGGGCATCATGGTATCCGGGAGCGGAGCCGGGCGGCGGTGGATACATCGCGCAACGTATCTTCAGCGCGCGCGATGAGAAGCAGGGACTGCTGTCTGTCTTATGGTTCAACATTGCCCACTATGCCATTCGTCCGTGGCCCTGGATCATCACGGGCTTGGCGGTCATCGTGTTGTACCCGGGTCTGCAGCATCCGGAAACTGGTTACATGATGGTGCTGAATGCGCACCTGCCGCACCAGTATCGCGGCATCGCGATCGCCGGATTTCTGGCGGCGTTCATGTCCACCATCGCCACGCAGCTCAACTGGGGCGCTTCCTACCTGGTCTCCGACTTTCTATCGCCGATTCCTGAGGAGAAGCGCCTCCGAGCGGCACTACGTGTCGGTCTCGCGGTTTTGCACGGTGCTGTTGGTGATCGCATCGGCCTGGGTCTCGGTGCAACTGGGATCGATCGCCTCGGGATGGCAGGTAGTGTTGCAGATTGGGGCCGGTACGGGCGCGGTTTACATCCTGCGCTGGTACTGGTGGCGGATCAATGCCTGGAGCGAGATCTCAGCGATGGCGTGCTCGCTTGCTCGTCACCATCATTCTGAATCGATGGCAGCCATTCACCGGTAACAGCTCGCTAGTATTTGCCAAGAGCGCCATGACTACCACCGTCATCACCACGATCGTCTGGCTGACGGTCACCATGCTGACAAAGCCGGAGCCTGAAGAGATTCTGCTGCGGTTCTATCGGAAGGTGCGGCCCGACGTGCGCGGCTGGAAGCGCATCGCATCCCGAGCGCCGGAGCTTGACGCCGCATCGCGACTTAGGCAGCAATTTAGGAGCGTGGGCGCTGGGCTGCGCCATGATTTACCTGTGCTTGTTCGGTACAGGGAAGTTACTGCTGCATCAGATGGCTATAGGAATCATGATGCTCGCGGGATCAGCGGTTTGCGCGTTACTGCTCTATCGCGGAGTGGTGCAAAACTTTAAAGTCGAACCGTTGAAGGAATAGGCGACGGAACCGCGGCGAACCGGCTGAAAAGTGTTTCGCCGCTGTTCGGCTCCGGCACATTTTCCCGTTGGCTGGTGGCTTACGCCCCTCGGCTAACTTCATCCCCCCGATTTGGCGGCTAGCTTGATCGATGGTCCGGATTCTGTTCACCCACAAAATCTTCTTTCCGGCCGCGACGCGCCTCCTGCCCTGCTCACAACTCAGCTTCTTGGCGGTGGTACCCTAGTGTGAGAGAAAAGAAAAATGGGGGAGTCTCGGCTCCCCCTTAGCGACAGAGGCGATATCACTTACCATGGATTCCAAAGTGAATCGTTTGGTTGCATCATGATGAATATGCTACAGGCCGAGCAGATCGAAGCTGTCCCGCAAATTGCCCGGATACCCGGTGCCGAGGAACGTTCGGTGACCCTCGACGGAGTAACCTGGCGCTATTGGTTTGCCGGCTCCGGACCACCGCTGTTGCTGATTCACGGATTCCTGGGCTATTCCTTCTCCTGGCGATTCAACATGGAACCGCTGTCGCAAGCATTTTTCCGTCTACGCCATGGATTTGCCGGGCTGCGGTTTCTCGCAGCGCCCGGACAAGCCGGAGTGCACGCTGGCTGGCGATGCAGAAGGAGTTCTGCGCTTCATGCAACACTTCGGCATCGAGAACGCCGATATTGTCGGCTCTTCGCGCGGCGGCGGACTCACCATCGTACTGGCTGCGTTGGCTTCGCGGACTGACCAACTGCATCGCATCCGGCGACTTGGTGTTGGTCTCGCCGATCAATCCCTGGTCGAGCCATGGCAAAGTCTTGACGCGCCTGCTGGCGACCACTCTTGGCGGGATCTACGTAGTCCATGTGCAGCCCCGGATGAGGATATGGCCATGCGCTATTTCAAAGCTCTCTATGGCGATCCGAAGCGCATTTCTCCCGGAACCTTTGAAGGCTACACGGCGGGCGTAGATGTCGCCGGGAAGCTTTGAACATCTGTTGCGCATTCTGCGGTCATGGCATGACGATCTGGCAGTGATTGGCGAGTCGCTGCATGAAATCAGCGGCATTCCTACGTTGCTGCTTTGGGGCTCGCGCGATCGCGCGGTGTATCCCTCTTCCATTCATCAACTACATCGGCAATTGAAGAACAGTGCCCTGGTGTTATTTCCGGGGGCCGGTCACTTGCCCTACGAAGAGGTGCCCGACGAGTTCAATCGCGTGCTTTGCGATTTTCTGCTGCACGACGCGCCGCGGACGCCATTTGCGATCGCAGCCGAAGCATAGCTGACGGTCGAAATCCCAGAAACTTAAGCGCCTGTCGAGTCAACCAGGGGCAGTCCTTTCTTACCACGGAGCGCACGGAGAGCACGGAGCAAGCAAAGTCGTGAACCACTGGCGCACAGAGAATTCTTAAGGTTTGTCATCCCGAGCGAAGCCGAGGGATCTGCGGTTCGTCAGCCGCGCCAACGACTTTGGTTATGCCAAAACTCGCATCGGCGTGAGGGCCAAACCCTTGATTTCTCCTGCTCTCCGTGTTCTCCGTGGTGAAGACCTTCTCCGCGAAGAGGCATCACTCAGTCGGCTGCGGTATCGCTGGTCTCGCACACCTGAGCGGGCGCATGACGCACCGGCAGCCAGGCTGCCAGCGCTGCGCCGACATACATCGCTCCCACCATCCAGAAGCCGTAGATCAGCCCATCGCGATGGGCGGCTTCTCCCACCAGCAGCGCCGTGCAAATCTGCAGTGCGCTGGCGACGAAAGCGAAAACGTGTTCTGCACCCGCCCCATGAAGTGACGCGGCACCAACTCCATCATCTCGCTGGAGAGCGCGATGCCTCCCGTGCCCCG
Source organism: uncultured Acidobacteriaceae bacterium (assembly GCA_963746515.1). Taxonomy (GTDB): domain Bacteria; phylum Acidobacteriota; class Terriglobia; order Terriglobales; family Acidobacteriaceae; genus Bog-257. Next base: position 29,969 of record CAVVBO010000001.1, read on the forward strand.
GCACGAGCCCATGACGAAGTAGATCGTCACCGCCAGCGCCAGCCAGCGTGAAACCGGCAGCAGAAACAGCGATACCGCGATCAGCCCCATGGTCAACATCACGGAACGGTTCACTCCGTTGCGGCGAATGAACCTCGAGGCATAGAACACGCTGATGAAGGCGCCGACGGCCCAGCCGGCATTCAGCCAGCCGTAGCCGACGGCGCCGCCGTGCAGGATGCGTTCGCTCAGCGGCGCCGAAAGCACGCCCTGCGTCATCATGGCCGCAACAAACAGCGCCCAGGCGATGCCGATCAGCAGCACGCGCCGGTTCTCGCCGACGTAGCGATAGCCTTCCCGCAATTCGTGAAGATAGCGCGCCACCGGACCGAATACCGTCGCCAGTTCCGCAGCTTCCGATTGCGGACGCGAGACCGTTACCCGTCCTTTGCGGACCATGAAGACGCACGCCAGCGAAACCAGCGTAGCTGGCGCAATCGATCAGCAGCACGCCGCCCAGCCCGATGCGGTTGTAGACAAAGCCGACCACCGCGCCCGCCATCAGCCAGCCGCCCTGCAGCGCCGCCAGCAGCAGCGAGTTGGAGTCGAGCATCTTGTCGTCCGGCGTCAGCTCCTGGATCAGCGCATTGACCGTGGGAAAGAACATCCAGAAGCCGATGGCGACCAGGATGTTCATCAGGCATAGATATGCCACAGCCGCACGTGATGGGTGAGCACCAGCATGGCGACCAGAGAAGATGATCGCGCCGCGCGCGGCATCGAGCCACAGCATCAGGTGGCGCCGGTCTTCGCGATCGATGAGCACGCCGGTGAACGGCAACAGCAGCAGCGAGGGCAGCGTCTGCAGGGCGATCAGCGCGCCCAGCGAGACTTCGGAATGCGTGGCCTGCAGGATGTACCAGATCACGGCGGCGGAATTCATGCCGCTGCCGATCATGGAAATGAGATTGGCCGTAAAAATCAGCCTCATCCCGCGGTGCTGCCACATCTCCCGCATGCTGCTTCAACTGTAGCGCAGTTATCGAGGCCGCGAGCCAACGCTCGGATGAATTGTGACGAATTGCAGTGTTGTAACTACGAATCTGGCATTACAATAATTGAGTGCTGATCCTGTTTGAGTGGGACAACGCAAAGGCCGAGAGCAACTGGAAAAAGCACGGCATCACATTCGAGACGGCGCAACTGGTCTTTGATGACCCTTACGCGCTCACTGAATTTGATCGTATTGTGGGTGGCGAAGAGCGCTGGCAGACGATCGGACTAGTTGGAGCCACCGCCATTCTGATCATCGCTCATACGATTGGGGGAGGAACGACCGAAACGATCCGAATCATTTCCGCGCGCCGTGCGGCTCGGCAGGAGAGAACGCGTTATGAAGACAATCGTCAGAAGAACGCTTGGTGAATACAAGCTAACCGAAAAACAGAAGCGGGAACTCGCTAAGCTTGCTGCCCGGCCGGACAGCGCTATCGATTTTTCGGACATCCCGCCGCTCACCGAGAAGTTCTGGAAGAACGCTATCCGCAATCCGTGGTACCGGCCGCGCAAGCAGCAGGTGACCCTGCGCATCGACGCCGACATCCTCGTCTGGCTGCGACAGGGCGGCAAGGGCTACCAGTCCCGGCTCAACGCCCTTTTGCGCAACGCAATGCTCGAGCAACTTCCCCGCAAAAGCGATCCGTTACGGGGAAAGAAGAAGAGCGCCTAGATGAGCTTACGACGCCTCTTCCACAAGGAAAAACAAGAGCACCGCATCCTGCGCGAGGCCACCCAACGCGCCGGACAACTGGTGCCGGAATACCATCGTCCCACGCCCGGAGTGTCCGCATCCCGAGCGCTGGAGCATGTACGACTCCATGACCGCCGAGGTCGAGGTGCTGGAGTTTCTGCGCACTCTGGTGACAACGATTAAGCCAAAGCTCGTCGTCGAAACTGGAACCTTCATGGGCGTCAGCACGTTGTGGATCGCCGAAGCGTTACGGCTCAACGGCTTTGGAAAGATCGTCAGCTGCGAGTACGATCCCAAAGTTTTCGAGACCGCAAAGCAGAAAATCGAAGCATCGGAATTTACGCGATCTTATCGATCTGCGCAACGAATCCAGCCTGGAGATGAATGTCGAAGGGACGATCGACCTGCTCTTCAGCGATAGCGACATGCCTATTCGTGAACAGGAGGTCCGACGCTATCTGCCACAAATCTCGCCGTTTGGAATGATCCTGATGCACGACGCCAGTTCACATTTGAAGCAGGTCCGCGACGCGGCGCTCAAACTGGAGCGCGAAGGATTGATTTCTGTGGTGCTTGCTGCCGACGCCGCGCGGGCTGGTAGTCGCTCAGAAAAGAGAAGGCCGGAAGTAGACATCAAACGCTGGTGGTAAGCAAGACCTATGGCAGCGATACGGATCTGTTTGATTGGCGATTACGATGGCAACGTCCTGGCCCATCAAGCCATTCCAAGGGCTCTGGCTTTGGCCGCGGATGGCGCTGCTGTGCAGCCAGTATGGCTGGACACGGACTCTGCTTTGGACGCTGACTTGGAGCCCTATGCCGGTTTCTGGTGTGTCCCGGCAAGTCCTTATCGCTCCATGGAAGGAGCCCTTCGCGCTATTCGGTTCGCGCGCGAACAAAATCGCCCCTATCTTGGAACGTGCGGGGGATGCCAGCACGCGATTCTGGAGTTCGCACGCAACGTCCTCAAAATAGCCGACGCCGGACACACGGAGATGTGATCCATCGACAGCGCAGCCGGTGATAACCAATCTTGCCTGCTCGCTGATCGAAGCCGACGAACGGTTGCGGCCGGTTCCGGGAAGCCGTCTGCATGAGATTTACGGAGCTGACGAAATTCGCGAGACGTATCACTGCAGCTACGGCCTCAATCCCGACTACCTGCCCCGCCTGCTGCAAGGCGGGTTGCGGGTCGGAATGTTAGGGCCGAACGGAGAAGCGCGAGGTCTCGAACTGCCGGCTCATCCCTTCTTCTTCGCAACGCTCTTCCAGCCTGAACGCTCGGCACTCGCCGGGAACCGTCATCCCCTAATCACGGCGTTTGTTGAGGCAGCGTATGCCGAACATGGTGCACGCGAATGAGCCAGATGGCAGTCCGCTTTTCGGATGGCACCCATTCTTGACCGTAGACAAATTTCAGGTCAGCCGCCTAGGGTAGAGCACCGCTATAAGTCATAGCGCTAACACCGAAAAAGAGCTACGATTCCGGCGACCAGAAATTCTCGCCAGTTCGCGCGCGGACTCGCTGGCGACGGATACCAATTCGTTTTCAAGCTGCAATGCGGAGGTACAACATGCGCTCGGCACGCCAATTGATTCTCTGCGGGCTGCTGATTTGTTCTCTCACAGGATGGTCGCAGAACACCAAGATCGTCATTCCCGCCGGAACTCCGGAAGACAAAGACCTCGCCGCCATTGCGGCCGAGCCGGATGCGCAAAAGCGGATCCCGCTTTATGACGACTTCATCAAAAAGTACGCCGCCAACAACGCAGCGGTCGCCTATGCAGAATGGCAGCTCTCGCAGCAATACCTGTCTGCTGGCGAAACCGCCAAGGCCTTGGAGGACGGGGACAAGGCTCTCGAACTCTCTCCTCACGACCTCGACATTCTGGTTTCGCAAGTCAGCGTCGCCCAGGCGATGAAAGACAATGCCAAAGTCGTCGACTACGCCGTGCGCGGGGCGGCGGTCTTCAACTCGATCGCGACTCAGCCCAAGCCAGCCGACGTGTCGGATGCGGACTGGACTGCGCGCGTCGCGGAAGATCAGGAGTCAGCCCGCTCGAGCTACGAGTTCCTGGAAGCTGCTGCCTACAACGCAATTGCAGCCGAGCAGGATCCCGGAAAGCGCATGACTTACATCGAGCAGTTCACGCCGGCATTTCCGAAGTCGAAGTTCGAAACCCAAGTCTCGCAATTAGCGCTCTACAGCTTGCAGCAACTGAACCAGCCGCAACGCCTGGAGGCGTACGGTGAGAAGGCGCTTGCCGCCAATCCTGACAGCATTCCCACCCTGCTCATGCTGGCGAATGCTTACTCCGAAGATCCCAAGCAGGTCGCCAAAGCAGTGACCTACGCGACGAAAGTGATCGCGCTCACCGGAACGAGCCCGGACAAACAACAAAAGCTGTCGGCAGGAGTGGCTCATTCGACGCTGGGGTACGCCTATCTAAAAGAGGAGAAGCTGACAGCGGCCGTTCCCGAGCTTAAAACAGCGGTGAGCTTGCTGCAGGACGACCCACAAGCCCAGCAGGCAGCGCTGTTCCGCCTGGGTTGGGCATATGCCAAACAAAATCGCCGGGCTGACTCCGTGGCCGTTCTGCAGAAAGCCGCGGCGATCGATGGTCCCTACCAGGGCCCAGCCAGGCAAATGCTGGCGAAAGTGAGCGCAACCGGCAAATAACAAGTCAGAGGTAGGACTATTTCTTGACTAAAGCGTCAGAAAGCAGGTGAGCTTTAGTCGCGAGATTATAAGCACGCTCAAAATCGCCATCCGACGTTGCCTTGCGCGATTGTGCAACGTAAGAATGGATCTGACTCACGATTTCCTCCTCATCGTGAGACAAAGTACGGTTGAGACCGTTCACGGTCTTCTCGGTCGCGTCTAGCAATTGAGCCGTTGTCTGCTTCTGCTGCGATAACTGCGCGCTGGTAACATCTGCCGCAATCGCCGTGTCAGCCGGTGCTTCGGCGGCGGGATTGGCTGGAGGATGAGCCGCCGCGAGCGTGTTGTTGCTGCTACCGGCAACCGGAGGAGTAGCCGGATTGCTCTGGGTGCTGGCCGGAGGTGGGGTTTGCTTTTTCTTCTTCCGGTGCGTTGTGGGCTCCGGCTTGGGCGGCTCCTGGGGAACCGGTTGCGGCTTGGGCGCAGGCTGTGGTGGTGGCGGAGCGGCCTCGGAAATTTCGTCCGGCAGCGGAACCGCAACCGTGTCGACCGGAGCCTTCGCCTGGGGCGGCAGCTGCGGCTTCTTCTTGGCGCATCCGGCCAGCGCAAACAACACTATCCCCAGAATCGAAATGGCGAATTGGCGGCCAAAAGTCATGGGTCGTTTACAACGCCAGCGTGGCGCTACCCCGCAAGCTGAAGTGGCAATCATTAAGCAGAATCTAGTCTCATGATAAACACATAAGCTGAAAAACGCAGTGAGATGGTCGCTCGCTGGCGATAAGATCATCCTTCCCGCCTCAGGTTCGGGTGATGACTTCCCTCTTCTCGTCCTGCTTGACCTCAGCTAAGGGGAGCACCAGACGGAACGTCGTGCCCCTGCCCATCTCAGTTACAAAGTCGAGAGCTCCGTTGTGCAACTGAAGAACACGGTAGGTCATGGCCAAGCCAATCCCACTACCTGTCTTCTTGGTGGTGAAATACAGGTTGAAAATTTTGTCGCGAACGTCAGGTGGGATACCGCCTCCCTGATCGCACACCTCAATGGTAGCCGCCATCTCGTGCTGGCGGGCGACAATTTTGAGGACACCGCCTTCACTCATGGCCTGTACGCCGTTGAGAACCACGTTCAGCAACGCCTGCTTAATCAGGTCCGCATCGGCCCTCACCCGAAGCGCCGCGGCGGCCAGATGGGTCTCGACTTTCACTCCCTGGCGCGCCGCTTCCGGAGTAGCCAGTAAAGCTACGTCTTCGATTAGGCGTCGCAAATCGAATTCCGTCAACCGCAATTCCACCGGGCGGTTGAAATCCACCAGGGTCTGCACCACCCGGTCGAGACGGTGAATCTCACGGCCTATGATGTCCATGTGGCGGCGGGTGTCGGGATCGACCTCGCGCATCTTTTCCCGCAGCAACTCCAGATGAACCACGATGGCGTTGATTGGGTTCTTAACCTCGTGAGCCACGCCGGAGGTAAGCCGCCCAATGGCGGCCAGACGGCGAGAGAGCTCAATCTCGTTCTCGATACGCCGAACCGATTCGGCATCGCGCATGGTAAGCAGGGCCCCGATTCGCTCGCCGCGCTCGGCAATGAAGTCCAATGCGATCTGGATGCGGCGGCCATTCTCGAATTCGATTTCGCGCTGCGGGATCGGCTGATGAAGCGCAAATGCATCCAGAACGATGCGGCCCAGCTTATTGGCGTCAGTGAAAACTTCTTCCACCAGGCTGCCCAGAATCTCACCCCGCGGACGGCCCACAAAACGCTCGGCTGACGCGCTCACCAGCACGACACGGGTGTCGCGAGTGAAAAGCACCAATCCGTCCTGCAAGGTCCCCATGATCTGGTCGAGATTCTCTTTCAGGGCGCTGAATACCTCTTTCACATCCCGAATCTGTCGGCCTAACCGGTCGATTTTGGTATTGACCAGCCCATATTCGTCGGTCGCTTTAGGATCGGGCTCCGGCATGGTGTCGGGCACACCAGCCGTCATTTGATCGAGCCGCCGGCCGATTGCCTCCAGGGGACGCAGTGCAATATTGGACACGCCGGCAGCCAGCGCCAGGGAAACCAGAATCGCGATGATCGAAAACGTTAGGGCACGATTCAGTTGAGGCTGAACTTCGCTCTTGAGGAAAACGGTTGAAATGCCGACCCGGATATCTCCGAAGGGCTGCCCTTCGCGCTGTAGGGGAAGGTACACATCATAAACTCGGGGAGCGCCGTACACCACTTCCAGTTGGCGCAAGAAACTGCCGTTGCGCACTTTCAGGAAGTCTTCCCGTTGCTCCAGGTGGGTACCATTGGCAACCGGATCGGTGTGCACAATGGCGCGGCCGTTTACATCCGCAATGGCAGCATCCGAGATGGTTGGGGAATAGCCAATCACCGCCTGGAGAAGCGTATTCAGTCCGGGGTCCGTCTTTAACGCTTCGTCCAATACCGCCTCAACCTGCTTGGGATCACTCTCGTTCGCGAACGTGCTGCTGAGATCGATTTGAGTGGCTTCGCGAGCGCTCTCCCGGATTTCCTTGGCAACAAAATCGGCGCTGTCGTAGGCTTCCGCCGTGCGCTGTCTCATGAGGTGCGAGACATACAGGTACGAAAACACGGCGACCAGTGCAAATACCATACCGCTGATAGCCAGCACCAGCTTTGTTTTTAATCGTATTTGGCTCATCAGGGAACGCCCATGCCGTGCGGGGTTGTTGCCGGAATAATATCAGCCCTTTGGACCTGACGGAAGCTGGGCGGCTCCATTCAGAGATCGCCAGCAGCCCGTGGCATCTACAGACACCGGTTTTGCAGACGCAGCAGATTACATCGGGTATCGGCGTACCTGGGATGAGAGCTATGTTGGGCCTGCTGAAAGGTTTCGACCCCAAACAACGGAAGCTGATAATTCCGCGTCTAACTTAGGGGAGTTTGTGAGCTTTCGTACCTCGCCTAGAGCGAGTAATGTATTGGCAGGAGAACAAGGTGGCCCAACCCGCAACCGAAGAGAACAAGAGATTGAAAACCGAGACCGTGACCCAGTTACGCGGCTTGTCGCACGATCTCAGCAACTACATTGAAACCATCATGCAGGCTTCTTACCTTCTTGCACAGGCAAAACTTGATGACAACAACCAGAAGTGGCTGGAGTTGATCGACAAGGCGTCTCAAGATGCCGCCCGCATCAATCGCGAGATCAGGGAGATCCTACGCGCTCAAAGTTGATGCCTGCCGTTGGCTCCGAGCATGGAACTGGCGCTCTGCAAGGTCAAAGCAAACTTTAGCGCGAGTTGGAGCCGGAATGGCCCCAACTCGCTGTCTTGTGTCTGACCAAGTCCCCAGCCACATTCGCGCGGACGAAAGCTTTGTGCAACAAATTCACCGGCGGTTTGCCGGCGGGCGGTACTGGAACTGCCCCATCGCGGACGATCTGCGTGGCATCCACCCTCTTGCCGTCGTTGCCGCCACCCATCGAGGCACTGCCCAGCAAAGCGCCAGCAAACAGGCCCTTGGGACTGGGAAGACGCCGGTATGTCGATGTTGGGATCATTGAAGCAGCAGCGTTCGCACCGGATAGGACCGGCTACGGAGGCATCAGCGCCCAGTTTGCCGGAGAGGACTTTATCCGCTCCTCTTTCGGTCATAATCAGGAGCACGTGGTCGGTTGCGGTGCTTCCTAACTGCGGCCCCAGACTGGCGTTATCCAGCGCTTACATCGCCGGAGCGCTCCAGGATCTGGGGCTCGTTTCCCAATTCCTACATTTTGCCGGCTTTGCTGTTGAGCAGGGTAACCAGGGCCTGGCCAGCAGGTGTGGGCGTAACCCCGCCGCCCACGATGTCGCGGGCACTGACCGACTTGTCGTAAAGCCGCTGGTTGGCATCTTTGTCAGGCTCGAGAGAGGCGCCGTCGAGTGACACGCCAGCGAAAAGTCCGGAAGTCCGGGAATAGGTCAGCATGTCAGCAGTACTCGTACTCGCGCTGGCTCCGGAACCGGCCGCTGCGGTCGCGTCGCTGCCGACCTTGACTTTGCCGTCCAGTACCTTGTTCGCCGCCGACGGCGCCATGATCAGGATGATGAAATCCTTAGCCGTGCCGCCGACTTGAAAACCAGCGCTGGCGCCACCGATGCTGTACATCGCGGGTGGTCCCCATTTGCCAGTGAAGTTAGCTCCCTCGCGGCAAGTCATCGGACCGCGACCGCCGGTTCCACCGATGCCAATGGCGAACTTCTTAACGCTGGGCAGAATGACGATGCATTCAGCCTTCGCGACTGTGCTGGCGGGAACGTCCTTACTGCCGACCATTGCCCGTAACACGGTGTCGGCATTTCTGATGGTCTCCTCGTCTTTCGACTTGTCGGCGCCCCAAACTGGCAGGGCCAACCATACAATCCCTAACACGAGCAGAATAGGTACGAATCTCTTGGCTAAAACTTTCATTTTGTTCTCCTAAATGCTTAATTGTCTAGAATGCTTTTGGCATGTCCTGCTTACCGGGGTAGTTTTCAGAACGGTGGTCGACTCGGGCAAACGTTCGACATTTTGTTCTGGGCGAATAGGGGCAGCGCAACTGCAACGCGCACCATCAGTAAAATCAATCTTCCTTCAGTAGAAACATCTCCTTTGTTATCGGAATCCCGTTGACCCGCCATAAAACTTTAAAACAGTGGCACCATTTCCACAACCGGAAAGGTGGCTACCGGTCATGGCATGCATTGTAGTTGCGTTCTCTTTCCCGACAAATTACACGCCCTAACGAGAGGAAGGGCGCGCCTGTGTCCGAAAGCGATTGCCCGTCGGGAGGTTCAGGAAACAAGTTTCGCGTCCATGGTTATGGTGGCTTTCAGTACGCGAGACACCGGGCATCCCTTTTCGGCGTTCTGCGCTGCCTCATCGAATTTCGCCTGATCCGCTCCCGGGATTTTCGCCGTTACGTCCAGATGCACCGCGGTTATGCTAAAACCGGCGTCGGTTTTGTCCAGGGTCAGCGTGGCAGTGGTGTCGATGCTGTCCGCCGTCATACCCGCGTTTCCCAGTTGGGCAGAGAGCGCCATGGTGAAACAACCAGCGTGCGCTGCCGCAATCAATTCCTCCGGATTCGTTCCTACTCCATTTTCAAAACGGGTACTGAAAGAATACTGCGTTTGGTTCAGCACTCCACTTTGCGTGGATACGGTTCCCTTCCCATCCTTTAAACCACCCGACCAGTGCGCGCTGGCTCTACGTTGCATGTTACCCTCCGAAAACAAAATTCACTTCAGCTTCACATTACACGAATGTGGTGAATCTCGCGTGAAAACAGGATGAGAGTTCCCACCGAGATGAAAAAACCCTCAGAATCGCTGGCGACTGGTTTGCCCTAATAGAAATCGGAGCAACTGAGGAAGTAGCCGCAGCGGGTACAGACCAGCTTGCAGTGGTTTTCCCGAAGCGATTCCGAGCAGTTGGGACACACTTGCACAATGCGCGCCGCCACGTTATTCGCGGCGGTCGCTTCAGGTTTACCGTTCTGCGCGAGAATTGAGTTGGTGCGTGAGTCATCCGCCATCGCTAAGAAGCACTAATGCAGAGTTCAGCCAGAATCTTTAAGATAACTCATATGCTAGCGCCGATCATGAAAAAGCGAAAAGAAGATGGCCGTGCAACTCCCCCAATGGTACATGTACCTTTGTGGCGAAAATGGTTGAAAATTGTCTAGAATTCCGCAGGCCAATCTCTATAATGCCATACGGGGCATTTTGTTTCCATGCCTCTAAGAGTGGGCGCAGATTCGCTAAGAAGGCTTCTTTTTAAGAGTTTGCAGCCTAGGACGTTGGGGTGAAGTACATGTGTTTACTAATTAGTTAATAGACATTCGTCATACAAGATCTACCTTTTGGTGTCGTCGTACCCCGGGCCAATCTTGTCCGGAAAGTGCTTTCTGAGGATTATTGCATCGGTTATGGGACCTCGAGAAAAGAAGGCCCAAAAGCACTTGGACGTGGCACATGACACGTACAAAAGATTCACGAAGCAGTCACTGGGAAATTAGGAGGTTGTAATTCCATGAAGAAGATGACCATCGCCGCCCTTGCCGCCCTTATGCTAGCCGGAGCGCTCAGTGCCGCTAGTGACGCAACCTCCATTCTTTCGTCGCACTCCGTCGCTGTTGTCGGCGAAGGGCCGGCGCCCTTCCCGATCCCGTTAGTACTGTCCCCTGGTACCCCGACTAGCGATACAACTTCGCTCGGCACACAATTCTGAAATTTTTCAGGTCGTCAACGACCGAGGAGATCCTTTCCATGAAGAACATTCTGATCGCAACTGTTGCTGCTTTGATGTTCACTACGGCTGCTTGCGCCGCCACGAACTCTCAGTCTTCCACCACTAGCGCCTCGTCCATCCGAAACCATGCCACCTCTGTGCAGCCTTGCGGTGGCTCGATGCCCTGCGCCCAGCAAGCCTCTCTAGCTCCCAGTGAAGGCTCGCCCATGCCTGTCTGCCAGCCCGGCCACAATTGCAATGACGACCTCCGCTTCACCGCCAGTGAAGGCTCGCCCATGCCTGTCTGCCAGCCCGGCCACAACTGCAATGACGACCTCCGCCTTACCGCCAGTGAAGGCTCTCCCATGCCTGTCTGCCAGCCCGGCCACAACTGCAATGACGACCTCCGCCTCACCGCCAGTGAAGGCTCGCCCATGCCCGTCTGCCAGCCCGGCCACAACTGCAATGACGACCTCCGCCTCACTGCCAGTGAAGGCTCGCCCATGCCCGTCTGTCAGCCCGGCCACAACTGCAATGACGACCTCCGCCTCACCGCCAGCGAAGGCTCGCCCATGCCCGTCTGCCAGCCCGGCCACAACTGCAATGACGACCTCCGCCTGACCGCCAGTGAAGGCTCGCCCATGCCCGTATGTCAGCCCGGCCACAATTGCAATGACGACCTCCGTCTGACCGCCAGCGAAGGCTCGCCCATGCCCGTATGCCAGCCCGGCCACAACTGCAATGACGACCTCCGCCTGACCGCCAGCGAAGGCTCGCCCATGCCCGTTTGCCAGCCCGGCCACAACTGCAATGACGACCTCCGCCTGACCGCCAGCGAAGGCTCGCCCATGCCCGTCTGCCAGCCCGGCCACAACTGCAATGACGACCTCCGCCTCACCGCCAGCGAAGGCTCGCCCATGCCCGTCTGCCAGCCCGGCCACAACTGCAATGACGACCAGAAGAAACGGGTGGTGCTGGCTCTTTAGCGGAAGGTTTCCAAAGTAGGGAACATCTTAAGTGCTGTCCCAAAAAGGAGTAATCCGAGATAAGGTTACCTGTCTTTTGAAAGATCTCCCTTGTGTTGCGTTGACTTCACGGATATGCTTTTAGTGAAGTCATGCACCTACACCTGACAGACTATGTGCTTTGGATCGCCACGCCTCTTGTACAGATGGGGGTGCTGATTGCGATGGTCAGACGTGGTCTGCATCGTGACTATCCTTATTTCTTCAACTACACGGTCCTGCAGGTCGTCAGTGTCCCGGTTCTGTACATCATCTACACCCGTTCATACCCAGTCTTCTTCTACGCCTATTACGTCAATATCGCCCTCAGCGTCCTGATTTCGTTTGCCGTGCTGCAGGAAATATTTAAAGACGCATTCCGTCCGTACGAAGCATTACGCGACCTGAGCGTCATTCTTTTCCGCTGGTCGGCATTGGTGGTTTTGCTGGTCGGGGTGATGGGCGCGATCAATACAAACTCAGGCAAGTCTGAAAACGGCGCGATCGTCGACGCCATCCTGTTGGCCGAGCGCAGTGTTCGCTTGATGCAGTGCGGGCTGGTGTTCTTCTTGCTTCTGTTCAGCGAATACCTGGGCATCTCGCGCCGCAGCCTGCTATTCGGGATCTCCTTGGGATTTGGCTTCTTCGCGGCTATCAATATGCTGGTGGCTACAGGGATGACCCACCGAGGGGTTTTGCATCAGTCCACCTTGCGTCAGATCAACAGCGGAGCCTATCTGGTAGCGATCGCGATCTGGTTGGGTTATGCCTTGGCAGCGGCTCCCTCGGAAAGCAAAGTTGGGGAGGCTGTGGCACGATCGAAAGACTGGAATTCAGCCTTGGAGGATGCCCGCGTGCAACCGGGAGCGGACAGCCTGCTGGACACCATGGATCGGACCGTGGAACGGTTGCTCTATCCCCGGGAAGAATCGAAAGTCAATATCTCAACCGGACACAGTTAGTAGCGTTCGACGGTTTGACGTCTGCCGCTTGTCTTCTTCATCCCCTCTTTTGGAAGAATCACTCCGCCGGTACTACACCGGAGTTTTCGTTTTCCGGGCTGGATTGAAGAACGGCAGATGACGCACGGTAGCTGCCACCTTGTACCGAACCGCCTCTACCGTCATTTCCATATGAAGCTTCGTGCCTGGCTCCGCGTTCTGCGGACGCACGCTGGCCAGCGCGATCAGTTGTTTTAGCAATGGCGACCAGGTGGTCGAAGTTGCTTTACCGACTTGCTCGCGGCCTTTGTAAACCGGGCACATGAACACGGGACGCTGTGGCCGGAATTTGTGGCGCCAGGCCGATCCGATCGAAGAGCCGCCTCCATCTCGTTCCAGTCGATTTCCAGTCCCACGAGTTGACGCTTTGGTCCGGTTCGCTTTTCCTCCAGCAAAGCATCCCGGCCGATGAAGTTTTCCTTTTCGTAGTGCACCAGCTTGCTCAGGCCCACTTCGGCGGGAGTGTACTTCTGTGAAGGGATCAGCGACTTCTTGCTGCTGATGTAATCCACGTCGGCAAGGATCAATCCAGCTTCGATGCGGGCAACATCCAGCGCCAGCATCCCCGCGGGATGAATGTCGAAGCTCCGTCCGGCCTCCATCAGCGCGTCCCATACCTTTACCGCATCTTGCCACGGAATCCAGATCTCGTATCCCAGATCGCCGGTATAACCGGTTCGCGAAATATCCACGGTCACGCCGCCGATTTTCCCACCGGTCTTGCGGAAATATTTCAGATTCTCGACGTCGGCTTCGGCCACGCTCTTCAGCAGGCGTCCCGGAAGTAGGGCCTTGCAGAGCAAGCGCTGCAACCTGCTCGGTGATGTCTTCAATCTGGACCTCAAACCCAAAGGAATTTTGCCGGAACCAGCGCAGGTTGGGATCGGCAGCGGTCCAGCGGTAACGGTTCTCTTCCAGCCTGGTGATGGTGCCATCGTCAATAATTTTGCCTTCTTCATCGCACCAGCAGCAGTAGATAACTTGATCGACGCGACTTTGTTGATGTCGCGCGCGATGATGCGGTTTACGAAGCGGGTAGCATCGCGGCCAGTGACCATGTACTTGTAAAGCGGGGTCACATCGATGAGCGCTGCCGCATTGCGAATGGCGTTGTACTCGTGCTCATGGTGAGTTTCGTAGACGCTGACTGCATAAAACCCAGACCACTCGCGGTAATTCAGGCTCTGGCAAAGTGGGAAGGTTCGTTCGTGGACCGCGGTTCCGATAGGCACGCTCACTCCTCGCGGGCAATGATGTGGGCGGATTATAACCACCGCGCAAAGGGGACGGCAACACTGCTACGGGGTCGCCCGAAGAAGCAGGCTCTTCCAGTGGTAGTGCTTTGCTCGCTGGAGCGACAAATGGGAGGCCAGCCTTTAGAATGGTGGCCCACGCTCAACCATCGCTGCCAACGCAAAATCAGCGGAGACCGATGACCGGGCCGGACAATCTGGCGCAAGGAAAACATGATTGCGAAAGGCTCGATACGACGCCATCGTCATCGGTGGTGGACACAACGGCTTGGTCAATGCCGCCTACCTGGCTCGCGCCGGAAAAAAGGTCTTAGTGTTGGAACGCCGCCACATCGTCGGTGGCGCCGCAGTCACCGAGGAGATCATTCCCGGCTTCAAGTTTTCGGTCTGTTCCTATGTAGTCTCGCTGCTGCGGCCTGAGATCATTCGCGACCTTGACCTTCCTCGTCATGGGCTCGAAATTCTTCCGCTCGACGGCACCTTCACGCCCATGCCAAATGGCGACCACCTATGGCGCGTGAACGATCACGGCAAGACCGTGCGCGAGCTGCGACGGCACTCCAAGTTCGATGCCGAGGCCTATGAAGAATTCGGCAAAGCCATGCTCCAGATGTGCCGCTTCGTGAAGCCGATTCTGGCCATGGTACCTCCTGATCCGACCACGCTAAACCCCAAGGACCTGCTCAAGCTGCTCTTCCTCGGCCGCCGATTCAAAGACCTTAGCGGCGAGGACAAGTACAACCAGGTACAGCTGATGACCATGAGCGCTATCGACTTCCTCGACCAGTGGTTCGAGACCGATGTCTTGAAAGCCACCATGTCGGCCTCAGGAATTATCGGCACATTCCTTGGAGTCCGGTCGCCCGGCACCGCCTACGTTCTGCTGCATCACTACATGGGGGAGATCGACGGCGCCTTCCGCGCCTGGGGCTTCGCTCGCGGCGGTACAGGAGCGATTTCCAACGCCATCGCCGATCGGCGCGCGAATTCGGCGTCGAGATCAAGACGCAGGTCGCGATTGCGCAGATTCTGGTTCGCGACGGAAAAGCAGTTGGCGTGGCCACCACCACGGGCGACGAATACTTCGCTCCCGTAATCTCATCCAGCGTGGATCCCGAATCTGACATTCCTGAAGATGATCGAGCCCAAACACCTGAGCGACGATTTTCGCGACGAGGTGAAGCGCTACAAATTTCGCGGTTCATCCGGAAAGGTAAACCTGGCGCTCGACGGGCTGCCGAATTTCACCTGCCTGCCGGGCGAGGGACATCACTTGCGCGGAGCCATTTCCATTTCGCCGAGCGTTGACTACATGGAGCGCGCCTACGATGACGCCAAGTATGGCGACTATTCGCGGCGACCCTATATCGACATGGTGATTCCCAGCCTAACCGATCCGTCCCTGGCGCCGCCCGGCAAACACGTGATGTCGTGCTTCGTGCAATACGCTCCTTACAAGCTGAAACAGGGCAATTGGGACGAGAAGCGCGAAGCCTTCGGCGACAACGTAATCGATACGATCGCGGAATACGCTCCCAACCTGAAGAACATCATCGTCGGCCGGCAGGTCGTGACACCGCTCGATCTGGAGCGCGAATGGGGACTGACCGAAGGCAACATCTTTCAGGGCGAGCTCTCGCTGGAGCAGCTGTTCTTCCTGCGTCCGGTGCCGGGCTGGGCGCAGTACAAGACCCCAATCAAGAATCTCTGGATGTGCGGCTCGGCAACCCATCCCGGAGGCGGCATCATGGGCGCGCCCGGACGCCTGGCGGCGCTTGAAATCCTGAAGCAAGCGAAGGGGAGCGGCTAGCTCATGGTTGACAAGCGCGACGTCGTCATCATCGGGGCCGGACACAACGGGCTGATCACCGCGTTTTATCTTGCCAAGGCCGGATTCAAGCCCCTGGTTCTGGAACGTCAACCCGCAGTCGGCGGCTGCGCCATTACCGCGGAATTTCATCCTGGATTCCGTTGCTCCCGTCTCTCCCACGGCGTAGGACCGATTAGGTCTGACATTGTGGCAGACATGGATCTCCTGCGGCATGGGTTGAAGACCTACTCGCCCACGATCAGGGTGCTATCTCTGGCGCCTACCGGAAACCTCGCTCTTTACAGCGATACAGCAAGAGCGCAGCAGGAGATTGCGAAGCTGTCGCAGAAGGATGCGGACAGCTACGGAGATTTCCAGAAGTCGCTAACTCACATCGGAGAAGTCGCCAATCTTTTAATGGCCATCACTCCGCCCGATCTGGAGGATCCTGCCGCAGGCAATATTTGGGAGCTATTGAAGACCGGACGCAAGATTCGCGGCCTTGGCGAAAAGGATCTCTATCGCGTGCTGCGCTGGGGGCCGATGGCGGTCGCAGACCTCGTGGCCGAGTGGTTTGAAACTGAATTGCTGCGCGGTACCATTGCCGCGCAAGGAATCTTCGGGACCTTCCTCGGGCCGTGGTCCGCAGGCTCCAGCGCAACTCTACTGCTGCGAGTTTTCCCGGATGGCAACCTCGCTGGGCCGGCATCCTACATTGCGGGAGGCATGGGGGCGCTAACCACCGCCATGGCAACCGCGGCCACCGAGGCGGGCGCCGAAATCCGAACTTCGTGCGAAGTGAGCTCGCATCAGAGTCAAAGACGGCGCCGTCACTGGGATTGTTCTGATCAATGGCGACGAAATCGACGCCTCTTCGGTGATCTCGAATGCTGACCCTAAGCGCACTTTACTTGGCTTGATCGAGCCGCAGTACCTGCAGCCAAGCTTCCTGCAAAGAATGCAGCATTACCGGATGCACGGCACCGTCGCTAAGGTCAATCTGGCGCTCAACGGGCTGCCGAAATTCAAAGGAGTGGATGGCGATGAGACGGCGCTGCTCTCCGGGCAGAATTCAGATCTCACCCGAAATCGACTATCTGGAGCGGGCCTTCGATGCATCGAAGTATGGCGAGTTCTCCCAACATCCATACATCGAGGCTACGATTCCCACGCTGTGGGACAACTCGCTGGCTCCCGCCGGCAAGCACGTAATGTCGATCTACATGCAATATGCACCGTACCACCTCAGGAATGCAGATTGGGATTCGCAACGCGATGCTCTCGCGGATACCGTCATTCGCACCCTTGCGGAATACGCGCCCGAACTTCCGTCGTTGATCGAGGCCATAGAAGTCATCACCCCGAAAGATTTGGAGCAGACATACGGCCTGACCGGTGGCCACATCTTTCACGGCGAACTGGCGCTGGATCAGTTGTTCACCATGCGTCCGTTGCTGGATTGGGCACAGTACCGCACGCCGGTTAAGAACCTATATTTGTGTGGCTCGGGCACGCATCCTGGAACCGGATTGACGGGGGGTTCGGGAGCCAACGCGGCACGCGAGATTATAAAGGACCTGCGAAAGTCCAGTCAGCGGACCAGCGGACAATAAACCCACTTGGGCCGCTGGCTATGCCGTCCGCTTCAGCTCCGGGCGGCGCCAAGAGAGTACTTCGGGAGTGGATTGTCTGAGAATCTCGCGCACCTGCAGAGCTCGTAGGGCATACGTGTGTTCCTGAATGGCCCGTCTGCGCATTGCGCTTCCGATTTCAAGTGCCAGCTTCGCATCCACGGTTCGCAGCAGATCCACAATGTCGCTCGCATTCCGCGCCACCAGGATCTCGCAGCCCACCGCGAAGAATGTCTCGATACCCTCCCACGGATCTGAAATCAAGCAAGCGCCAGCCCCTGCCGCCTCAAAGATGCGGGTCGGCGGCGAGAAGCCTGCTCTGCTTATCGGATCGAAAGTCAGACTAAGGACCATCCGTGCCGAGCAATGCAGGCGGTTATGATCGCAGGCTGCGATAGGTCCCAGCCAGCGCACATTCTTAGGGAGCGGCTTGCTCTCCCAGCCCTCGCCTCCCAACGCAAACTTGAATTCAGGCGCCTGCTCCGCCGCCGAAAGAAAGAATTCGTCCACCCGACGCTCAAGGTCTGGCAAGCGATCGCCAATAAAGAGAAGATCGCAGATTGGCTCAGACGTAAAAGGCACCGGATAGTGGGTCGTCGAATCAAGCGCGTTATAGATCGGATGACAGGCTCGCGCCCGCAGCTGTTCATAGCGCTCAATCAGTTGAGGCCCTCCAGCATTGGTGAAGATGTAGTCGTACTGCGGAATGAGCGCGCGGAAGGGATGCAAAACATCGGCTTCAACCCTCGCCAGCGTGGCCGGCGCGTCCATGTCCCAGAAGGCCACCTGGGTATTGGCTGACTTGCAATCCAACACACGCCGGTCAAGCAGCTCGTCATCGGTTCCGACGCCACTGTGCTTGATCACCAAGTCGGCTTCGCAGGCTCGTCTGAACAGACTCGGCAGGTCGTAGGGCAAATCATAAGCAATCACCTCCGCGTATTCGTAACCTCCTTCATCACGATGCTCCTCCCAGGGGTATCGATCGGGCTGAGCAAAGGTGATTTGAAATCCGAAGTCCGCCAGGTTTTTGTAAATGCCGCGATAATAATCTGCTGCACTATTCCAATAGCACGATGTCAAGCTGGATCCGAAAACAAAGACTTTCATCGACTGAGACCCTCGCAGATGTCAACCAGTTCCGCTGCGCGGTGGGCGCAGGTGTGGCTACGCAAAATGGTTTTTCTGCCGTTGGCACCGATCTGTTGGCGCGCAGATTCGTCGCGGAGCAGGCGCTGGATTTTGGTTTTCATCTCGGGCCCTGAGTCGGCAACGATGTAGTCTTCACCGCACCGAAATAACTGCTCTTCATCTTCCCAGGCCGCGCAGAGGAGAGGCGAACCGCAGGCCATCGCTTCGAACATCAGTACAGAAGGAATGCCACCGGTCTCACTGTTGCATGGACGTTTGGGCATATGCAATGAGAGCGCAGTGCGCGAGTAAATCTCCGGCGCCATCAGATTCGGCATATAACCGCGATATTCAATGCCTGTTTCCGATAAAAATCGGCACTCTCGCTCGGAGTAGTACTCCCCGTGAACTACCGGTAGACAGTTGCGTAGTTCTGCAACTGACTGTATGAGGTCTTCCAGATGCTCACAGCTGCAGTTAGTCCCAATGCAGCTGGCTAGCCATAGCACGTCGATTTCCCGGGGCACGTCGCGCGGATGGAAGTGACTGACATCGGCCGCTTCGCGAAACGTCCAGGCAGGAGTCAGACCAAATCCATCACGATAGATGCGTCTGATCGGCTCGGCAAATGCCAGGACTCCGTCGAAGAACTGCAGCTGGAAGCGCAACATCTGGTTGGCGTCGGTGACGGCGCGGCAAGCGGTGTCGTGCAGCAGGCAGAGAAATCCGAGTTCTGGTTTGAGGGAAAGAATGGTGTTCGCGACTTCGGGGTGATTCCATTCGTGAATGATCACGACGTCGGCATCACGCAGTTCCTCTCTTAACGTCTCCAGCAGATTCGCTCCCTGCTGGTAAAAGCGAACATCCAAGTCGGGAAACTCTCGGCGAAACTGTTCGATAGCCTGCACCGCGAGCTCACCTTCCCGTTTTACAAGATTGTCCAGGGACCACGAACCCAGTTCCTCATAGCACCGGACATTGTGTCCCATCCGCGACAGCTCTCGCGCCAAGCCACGCAAGAAATGCGCGCTGCGATTATTCCAGTCGGAGACCCAGGAATGCGCGAAGATGCGGAATCGGATCGTGCCGCTCATCCTGCTAACGCCTTTATTCCGGACCGGATTTCGTCGAGGCCTGCATTGTCATGCATCGACATTCCGGGATGTCACGCGGGCGGCTGGGTGACACGCCGCTTGCCGAGAAGCAGAGCAAATGGCGATGTCCTGGCCAAGGTCAAGTTGCTCTAACTTGCAGCCATGTCTGCACCGTAAGAAATCGGCACTGTGCCGCTACCCCCGCGCTGGTTTAGAGGCTGTACCTTCCGCGCACGTTGCCCTTGATGTTCTTGTAGAGCAAACACTTGGCACATGGTGTGGAACCTGTTTCCGAGTTTTGGCGTACCTCTGTCCGAAAGCGGACGCCGCGTTCCGCTGACGGACAAGCTGAAGCCATCTCAACCGCTAACTTGCTGAGAAACCAGCCCGCAAGCTGGCCAGTACCTTGCAGTTGTTGTACCTGGACGAACCCGGGCGCGTCCTACCGTCGAACCCACTTGGTGAGAAATGCTGCAAGACTTTCGTTTCGCGATACGTCAACTTCGCAAGTCTCCCGCTTTCGCGGGGGTGGCCGTGCTCACGCTGGCGCTGGGCATCGGGGCCAACACAGCCATCTTCACCCTGTTGGACCAGGCGCTTCTGCGTAGCTTGCCGGTCAGTCATCCCGAGCAGCTAGTGCGGTTGCGTTATGTAGGATCCAACACCGGCAGCATAAGTGCTTTCGGCGGCGACGATAAAGACTTTTTCTCCTATCCCATGTACCGCGATCTGCGCGACCAAAATCAGGTCTTCTCAGGACTGTTGGCCAACGACGAACTACAGTCAGTGGGAGTGCATGGAATGGCCGGCCGGAACTGGTGCAGGGAGAATTGGTCAGCGGGAACTACTTCGACGTGCTGGGTGTTCGCCCGGCTTTGGGACGCCTGTTCGTGCCGGCCGACGATGCCGCTCAAAACGGTAATCCGGTCGTGGTGTTGAGCTTCAATTACTGGAAGTCGGGCTTGGGCTCCGATCCCGGAGTTATCAATAAGGTTTTGTACATCAACGGACATCCCTTCACCATCGTGGGTGTCACCGAGCCGAACTTTCACAGCGTGATCGCCGGCTTCACCCCGAAATTGTTTGTGCCCCTGGTGACGAAGGCCATCGCGATGCCTGGGTTCAACGACCTGGAGGACCGGCGTTCGTCGTGGGCCAACATTGTCGGTCGCCTGAAGCCGGGGGTTAGCCGGCAACAGGCGGAAGCGGCAATGACCCCGCTTTGGCGATCGATCCGGGCCGGCGAGCTGCCGCAGATCAAGCACGGCAGCGAGCTGTTCCGCAAACATTTCGTTGCAGAGTCGAAGCTGCAATTGGTGGATGAGAGCCGCGGTTTCTCGCCCCTGCGCGATCAGATCGAAGCGCCTTTGCTGGTGGTGATGGGGATGGTCGGCCTGGTTCTTCTGATGGCGTGCGTCAACGTTTCCAGTCTGCTGCTGGTGCGCGCCGCCTCGCGCGTGAAAGAGATGTCGGTGCGCTACGCGATGGGAGCCTCCAGTTCGCAAATCATCCGGCAGTTACTGATGGAAGGGCTGATACTCGGCCTGATGGGCGGCGCGCTGGGCTTGCTGTTCGCGCCGGCAGTGTCGGCCTTTCTGGCTCATAGGATCGCCGGCAGCACCGCAACCGAACTCCCACTTTCGCCGCATCCCGATCTTCGCATCCTGCTATTCAATTTCGGGCTGGCGTTTGTGGTGAGCGTTCTATTCAGCCTGGCTCCCGCGCTGCGATTCCTTCATCCTGACCTGGTAAGTTCGCTGAAGCAGCAGAGCAACACCGGATCGAGCAAGCATCTGCGCTTCCGCCGTCTTTCCGTCGGCGTGCAGATGGGTTTGAGCCTGCTCTTGATCATCGGCGCCGGCTTGTTCGTGCAGACGCTGCACAACCTGCGGTCGCTCAACGTAGGCTTCACCACCGATCACCTGGTGACCTTCGGCATCGACCCCACTCTGGCAGGCTACGATCCTAAGCAATCCATACCCCTGCAAAAACATCTGCTCGAGGTTTTGGCGGCCCAGCCGGGCGTGCGTTTCGTCGGCGGCACCGACAATCCGGAACTGGCCGACAACGGTGAGCGCAGCGACTTCTCCATCGCGGGACAGACGTTAAAGCCGGATGAAGAAATCCACGTCGAGGTGTCAGGGATCACTGCGCAATATTTCTCGGCGCTAAATATGCCTTTATTGGCAGGACGGGTCTTCACCGAGCAGGATCTCGTCGGCAAACCGAGAGTAGCGATTGTGAATGCCAGCTTTGCGAACCGCTATTTCGGCGATCCTAAGAATGCGATCGGACGCATGATCGGCCCCGGTCCGCCTCCGTCCAGTCCCACCGACATAGAAATCGTGGGCGTGGTGGGCGATGCCAGGCATCGCGACATGCGGACCGAAGCCCAAGGCGACCGTCTACAGCCCATACTTCAATGGCAAAGACGAATTCGGATTCATGCAGTTCTACGTGCGCACCTGGCAGGCCCCGGAGACGGCGGAACTTGAGCTTGCGAAAGGCCGTGCAGCAGATCGACTCCAAACTGGTAATCGATACCATGCGCACCATGGACGAGCAGATTGCCGACAACATCTCCAACGACCGCTTGGTGGCGATGCTGGCAGTGAGCTTCGGAATCGTGGCCACTCTGCTGGCGGCGATTGGGCTTTACGGCGTGCTGGCTTTTGTCACCGCGCAGCGTACTCGTGAGATCGGCATCCGCATGGCGCTGGGCGCGCGCCGCGGATCGGTCGTGCGTCTGGTGTTGGCCGATGTCTTGTGGCTGGCGGGAATCAGCGTCGTGGTCACACTGCCGGTTGCGATTCTGCTCTCGCGCCTCTTGCGCAGCCAGTTGTATAACGTCAGCCCAGCCGATCCTCTAGTAATGGTAACCGGCGTATTGCTGATCACGCTGGTGGTTGCGCTGGCTTCACTCATTCCGGCCCGGCGCGCAGCGTCGGTCAATCCCATGCAAGCGTTGCGAACGGAGTAAGCAGAAAGCGATGCACTGGATCACGCAGGATCTTCGTTACGGAATGCGGCAGCTGCGAAAGTCGCCGGGCTTTGCCCTGGTCGCGGTGCTCACGCTGGCGCTGGGCATCGGCGCCAATACCGCGGTCTTCAGCGTGATAGACACGGTTTTGCTTAGGCCGCTGCCGTATCACGAGCCTGACCGGCTGATGCTGATTTCGGAAACGGAATCGGTTGCTCCCAACGACGAACTCGGCGTTGCGGCCCAGGAGTATCTTGACTATCGCGATCAGAACCGGTCGTTCTCCGGCGTGGCTGCGTTCGAAAGCGATGGTTTCAACCTGACCGGCGAAGGCGAGCCGTTACGGATTCATGCGGCGCGTATGTCGGCCTCGGCCTTCCCCACGCTGGGCGTCTGGCCCCTGATGGGCCGAGCGTTCACCGGCGAAGAAGATCGCTCTGGCTCTGACAATGTGGTAGAGCTTTCCTACTCGCTGTGGCAGCACCAGTACCATGGCGACCCGGGCATTCTCGGACGGACCATCAAGCTGGATGAGAAGCCGTACACCGTGATCGGCATCATGCCGCCGTCGTTCCACTTTCCTTTTGACGGCAAGCCGTTTTCCGAGATGGCCGACCTGTGGCTGCCCATCGGTTTCTCGCCCGAGGTTATGGCTCCGCAGAACCGCGTGATGGAATTCGGCGTGGGATTGATCGGCCGGCTGAAGCCGGGCGTGACGCGCGAGCAGGCGCAGCAGGATATGCAGCACATCGCCGCCGTGTTCCAGCAAGCCCATGCCGACAGCTATCCCGCAACTGCCCGGGTGACGCCGCGCGTTTATGCTTTCGCCGCTCACACCGTGGAGAAGGTGCGTTCCGTTGTTGTGGCTGCTTTCCGCAGCGGTGATCTGCGTGTTGCTGATTGCCTGCGCCAATGTGGCCAATCTGTTGCTCGCCAGGGCAAATGCGCGCAGCCGCGAGATGGCAATTCGCAGCGCCGTGGGCGCGCGCCGCACCAGCCCTGCTGCGGCAATGTCTGGTGGAAAGTTCTCTGCTCTCTCTGCTTGGTGGATGTGCGGGGATTGCGCTGGCGCTGGCCTCAGTTGCTGGGTTGCGCAACTTTGGTCCGGCCAGCGTTCCCCGCCTCCATGAAATCACCCTTCATCCACTGGCTTTGCTGTTCACTCTGGGGCTGTCGGTGGTGACGACCATGCTGTTTGGATTCATGCCCGCGTGGCGCCTGTCGCACGTTTCGCCGCAGTCGTTCCTCAAGGATTCGGCGCAAACCGGCAGCTCCGCGCAGCAGCCTGCGTCTGCAAAATGCCGTGGCCGTCGGCGAGATCGCCCTGGCTCTGGTGTTGCTGATCGGTGGCAGTTTGCTGATTCGCAGCTTCCTACGCGTACTCAACACGCCACTGGGCTTCGATCCCAAAGATACCTTCGTCGTGCGCACCATCTTCGACACCCAGCGCTATCCCGATCCGGCCAAGCGGATGGCAGTGCAGAAAGAATTGTTGTCGCGGCTCTCGCGCCTGCCCGGAGTGACCACGGTTGCGGCGGCCAGCCATCTTCCGTTGAGCGATGAGCGCGGTATCGGCTTCCATCTGGAACATGCCGCGCCCGACGACTTCCACTTCGCGCAGAATTCACTGGTCACGCCCGGATACTTTCGCGCCATGGGTATCGGCCTTCGCGAAGGCCGCGATTTCAGCGAGCACGACAGCCCGCAGTCGCCGCTGGTCGCCATCATCAGCCAGGCCATGGCGCGCGAATACTTCCCCGGCCAGGACCCAGTCGGCCAGCGCTTCACCTGGGGCGATCGTGGCTTGTTCACCATCATTGGCGTGGCTGAAGACGTTCACATCTCGGCGCTCGATGCCGATCCGCCGGCCATGATCTACCAGTCGATGTTCCAGATGCAGACCTGGACCGCCGGGCACACCGCATTCCTGCTGCGCACCGACCGGGCCGGACAGGATCTGTTCAACGAAGTGCAGCAGCAGGTGTGGTCGATCGATAAAGATCTTCCCCTGTACAACAGCACCACGCTGGCGACCCTGGTCTCCGATTCGCTGGCCCAGCGGCGCTTCACCATGATGTTGCTGGCAGCATTCTCGGCGGTGGCGCTGTTGCTGGCGGCGATTGGATTATTCGGCGTGATTTCGTACCTGGTCTCGCAGCATCAGCGCGACATGGCGCTGCGCATGGCTCTGGGCGCCGATCGCGGCGATATCCATCGCATGGTGCTCATGCGGGGACTGGTCCTTGGTATGTCAGGCTGTGCGATTGGCTTTGTGCTTTCGATTGTGGGCTCGCGCCTGCTGACCACCAGTTTGTATCGCGTAAGCCGCTTCGATCCGGTCACCCTGCTACTGGTTCCTGTGCTGTTGCTGGGCGTGGTGCTGCTTGCGGTGTATGTGCCCGCGCGTCGCGCAGCGTCCCTCGATCCGATGCAGGCCCTAAGGGCGGAGTAAGGGCGGCATTGGGCATTTGGCACTTAGCAGTTAGCAATTGAGAATTGCGGTCGGTATTGGTTTTGTGGCCCCCGAGCAGATCGAACAATTCGGAGTAATCCGTGGGTCAACTAGCAACCAGCAACCAGCAACTAGCAACTAGCAACTAGCAACTAGCAACTAGCAACTAGCAACTAGCAACTAGCAACTAGTTAGAAGACCGGATGGTTTACCAGGATGCGTATTGGCTCCAATTTCATGATTAGAGAAAGACTGGGTTCGTATCAGGGCACGACTTCTAGTCGTGCCGAAGGCGGCGAGGAAAAGAATCGGGGTTTCAGCCCCTGCAAAGACCAAGTCGCACAAGGCGGAAATTCGTTTGTAGTCACCGGCTCGCAGGCCGCAGTTGTTAACAGCTAATTGCTAGTCGCTAATTGCCAGTTGCTAGTTGCTTCCGAGGTTTCCTATGCACACCATTCTGCAGGAATTTCGTTATGCGTTGCGTCAGTTGCGCAAGTCACCCGGGTTCGCCTTGGTTTCTGTGCTGACGCTGGCGCTCGGCATCGGCGCCAACATCGCCGTGTTCTCCGTGACCAACGCTGTGTTGCTGAATCCCAGCGGCATTCCTCATGCCGATGGATTGGTGGCATTACGCTCGCGCTACTTGTCGATGGCTGATCTCAGCAACATCGGTATCTCCGCGCCCGACTTCGGCGATGCTGCGGCTGGCAAAAACATTTTTCAGTCGGCGGCCGCCATGCAGGCAGCAAGCTTCAACTTCAGCCGCGAAAATGCCACTCCCGAACTCCTCCGCGGCGTCAAGGTTTCTTCCGGATACTTCGATGTTTTCCAGGCACGCCCTATCTTGGCCGGGTTTTCTCTCCGGAGGAAGACCAGCCCGGCGCGGAGCATGAAGCGGTACTTTCTTATCGCGCGTGGAAAAAACAGTTTGGCTCCAATCCCAATATTGTTGGCCAGACGGTGATGCTGGACCAGCAACCTTATCGCGTGATCGGCGTGATGGGCGCCGATTTCGAATGGCCTAACCAGGCTGAGCTGTGGGTCCCGATCGCGCTGCCGCCCGGCCGCTATCACGACCAGAGCTACCGCTACAACGAAAACATGGGCGGCGTCGCACGCTTGCGTCCCGGAGTCAGCCTGCAACAGGCGAATGCTTACCTGGAGATGAAGACGCAGGAAAACATTCGCTCCGAGGGCAGACAAGAGCTACGGCAAGGCTGCCCGCTGGGGCATGTTCGCCATGTCGCTGACCGAGTTCGTGGGCGGCCCGTTGCGCAAGCCGATGACCATGTTGCTGATCGCCGTCGGCATGGTATTGCTGATCGCTTGCGCCAACATCGCCGGCCTGCAAATCGCGCGTGCCTCGGCCCGCGAGCGCGACTTGGCCGTACGCGTTGCCTTAGGTGCACAGCGGGCCCGCTTGATGCGGCAGGCCCTGGTGGAAAGCATCGTGCTTACCGTCGCCGGGGTCGCACTGGGCTTGGCGGTAGCCATGGGGACTGCTCCGCTGTTGCTGAGCTACCTGCCCACTTTGTTAGGCACGCAGATCCAACCTTCCTTCCGTGGGCCGGTGTTGTTGTTTGTGACCGTTGTCGCGGTGCTGTGCTCGCTGTTATGCGGACTGGTTCCGGCGTGGCATCGCACCCGGCCGGGATGGTTCAATGCGCTGCAGGAGGGCGGCCGCTCCGGCACCGGAAACCTGATGCATCAGCGTGCCCGCTCCTCGCTGGTTGTCGCTCAGATCGCGCTCTCGCTGTTATTGCTGGCCGGCGCCGGTCTGCTGCTCAGCAGCCTTAAAGCTCTGGAGCAAGTGGAGACCGGCTTCCAGCCGGAGGGCGTGCTCACGGCAAGCTTCTCGCTGCCGCCGTCTGTTTATGGCCCGGCGCCACCGGTGAGCAGCGCTTCCGTCAGCAAGGAAGAAGCCGCCAAACAAGAGGCTGCGGCGCAAGCGGCAAGCGATGCGAAAGTCGCGGCCTTTTACAGCGCGCTGCAAGAGCGTTTGCACAGTATTCCTGGCGTCAATAGTACAGCGCTCGCCGATTCAGTCCCCTTCGACAACCAGGGAGGTTCATCCAGCTTCAACATCAAAGGCAGGGTGCTTCCGCCCAACGACCCCGGACCGCACGGTAACGTTCGCGCCGTCTCGCAGGAATATTTCTCCACGCTGCGCGTGCCCGTGCTAACGGGAAGAGAGTTCACAGCGCAAGACCGCCAGGGCACGGAGTTGGTCGCGATCGTTGACACTGTACTGGCGCACCAGTATTGGCCCGGCAAGAATCCGGTGGGCGAACACATCGGATTCGGCAGCAAAGGCCCTTGGTACACGATCGTTGGCCTGGTGGCACATGCGCGCGTTACGTCGCTGGAGTCGGACACGAACGAAGGCTTTTACTACTTCAGCACCGCCCAAACGCCGCAGTTGTCAAACGCGATCCTGGTGCGCAGTTCGCGCTCGCCCGGAGATTTGACGCACGACCTAAGTGCGGCAGTGCGAGCGGTCGACTCCGGTATTCCTATCTATGACGTGAAGACCATGGAGCTGCGGGTGAATGAATCGCTCCTTGGCCGCCGCTTTGTGGTTTTGCTGCTGACCACATTCGCCGGACTGGCTCTGTTACTGGCCGCTCTAGGTCTGTATGGCGTCATTAGCTATTCGGTGCGGCTACGCACCCGCGAGATGGGAGTCCGCATGGCGCTTGGCGCGCAGCGCGGCAGCGTGCTGCAGCTGGTTTTAGTGCAGGGAATGCGTCTGGCGGCGATCGGCATAGCCTGTGGCGCTGGTGGCCGCAATCGGCCTGGGCCACATCTTCACCAGCTTGCTCTTCCGGGTGGGGGTGCTGCACGCGATTCCCTGGGTGGTCGCCATCGGCGTGCTTATTGCGGTGGTACTACTGGCGACATATTTGCCAGCTCGCCGCGCGGCTTCTATTGAACCCATGCAGGCATTGCGCACGGAGTAGCCGAATTCGGTACGTCTGCTGGGTTTCCGCTTTGGACAACTCTGCAACTGTGTGCAAGCTTTGTTGCGCGTTGCCTCCACATGTCCGCTCCACTCGCTCGACGAGGGCCTTCAACCCCTGTCGGAACAGGTTTCCCAGACAAATCGGCCTGAAGTCTTATAAGCTGGAAAACGCCTGGAGAATTTCGGAGTCAATGCTGACTATTACAGAAAGCATCTTCGTCCCCATCATCACGGTAGCCGGTTCGCTGCTTTTCATGGCAGCACTGAACTGGGTCTGGCCGTGGGAAAATCGTCGCGAACATAATGACCAGATTGGCTGGCAGCTCAGCATCTTGGGTACCACCTACGCGGTCATTCTTGGGTTTATGCTGTACGCGGTATGGACGAATTTCGGCGCGGCGGAGTCGAATGTGGATCTTGAGGCCAACGCCCTGGTGAATGTATATCGCCTGGCCGACGGGCTGCCCGATCAGCAACGTTTGCAATTGCAAATGCTGGCCAGGCGCTACGCTGACACCATAATTGATCGCGACTGGCCGGAAATGGCCCACAAGAAAATTCCTGACCAAAGCATGGAGATCAATGGGGACATGTGGAAAACGCTAATGTCCGTCAAGGCAGCATCGCCGAACGAAATCACCGCCGAAGACCATGCGCTCTACGAACTAAGCGCCCTTACCGAGCATCGCCGTACCCGGTTACTTCAAAGCAAGTCCCAGCTGCCGGCCGTGCTTTGGTGCGTACTCCTCGTCGGCGGAGCCGTGACCGTTGCCTCATCCTGCCTGTTCGGCTCGGCAAATACCGGGCTCCACGCGCTTCAGGTGTTTGCGTTTTCCTTACTCATCTCGCTCGGTCTGGTCGCGATCGCCGATATTCATCGCCCTTTCCAGGGTGCGGTGCATGTCAGCGATTACGCCTTTAAACGGGCTCAACAGAACATGCAGGGTCCCTGATCAGTTGTGCAATTCTTGCTTTGCCCGGGTCCGTGTGATAGTTTGGCAGCCTTCTGCCGGAGTTGCCGCTACAGCGGCCGACATGAACGAATTTCTTAACTAAGGCGTCCAGCACTCCGTCTCTTCTAAGTTTATGTTTTGGACCAAAATTGTTATCGCCGTATTCTGCCTCGAAACCTGGCTGGCAGCACAGAGCCTTCCCGCGGGGACGGCGCTTCCAGTCATGCTGAGCTCGACTCTCAACTCCAAAGACAACAAGTCCGGTGAAAAGATCGAGGGCAAACTCATGCAGGAGGTTCTGTTACCGTCCGGCGCTAAGATTAAGTCCGGCTCTCACGTCGCCGGACACGTAGTGTTGGCCGAGGTGACCGGACCGATCTCGCGCATTACGGTAACCTTCGATACTCTCGAAGACCAGGGCCGCACGATCGCCTTGAATGTCAGCCTGCGCGCGATGGCGGCCTCGGAGAATGTTTTCCAGGCTAAGACTCCCATCGATGCGATCTCAACTTACGAATCTTCTTATGGATGGACCACGAAACAGGTGGGTGGAGATGTGGTGTTTCGTGGTCGCGGGTACATTGCCTCGCCTCAAGGGAAGGTCGGGCGCTGGAACGGTACAGGAGCCTGGGGAAAGTTGACGCCCGCCGGTGATTGCGTGGCCACGGATAGCAACGATCAAGAGCAGGCCCTGTGGGTGTTTTCGACTACGGCATGCGGGATCTACGGATTTGAGGATCTGAAGCTCACGCATGCGGGAAGCAGTGCGCCGCCGGGACAGATTACATTGGAATCCAGCAAGGGCATTCTCATTCGCGGCGGTAGCGGCTGGCTGCTGCTAGTCAATACCGCCTCCGCCAGTCCCACAACCTCAAAGTAGAGGGCTGACCGTCGAGCGGCGAGAAACGGACGTCGCTAGCTCTCGCTTAGAATGTGTGGTTGCAGAATTTAGCGAATCCGCATACAACAGCAGAACGCCACCGCTGTTCTAAACTACTTCGCGACTCGCAGTGGTGCGGCTCTTGAGGTGAACCATGCAAAGCTGGAAGAAAGCACTCATATTCGGATCCATTGGCGCAGGTGCGGCTCTGGTCCTCACCGGCCGCCGCCCCGTCGGGATGGCAGTCGCCGCGGCGGGCCTCGCCGTGCTGGCCTCCGAGTATCCGGAAAAGTTCGAGGCGGTGTGGGAGAACGCTCCTGACTATCTGCAAAAGGGGATGCAAATCTTCTCTACACTACAAAAGCTTGGAGAAGGTTTTGCCGAACAAGCCGAGCGGCGGAGCGTGAACGCTTGGCGTGACATTCGTTCGGAATACGGTTCGTAGGCCGAGATGGCCACGCGATAAATGATGGCCGAATCTTCAGCCACAACCCGCATGCTGTGGGGCGTTCCTACTCGATTCCCAGTTGTTTACGCGCATCGGGGCTAAGACGCTCAGGCGTCCACTGTGGATACCAGACGATATTGACCGTGGCATTCCCTACGCCCGGCATGCGCAACAGCCGCTGCTTTACCTCTTCGCTGATCGATCCTTGCGATGGGCAACCCTGCGCAGTCAGGGTCATTTCAACCTCAATATCGTCACCTTCAAGGTTGGCTACTTCCGTGGGCTTCACGCGAACTTCGTAAATCAACCCAAGATCGACGATGTTCACCGGAATTTCAGGGTCATAACATTCTTTTAGTGCTGAGATAACTTCTTCCTGGGTAAGAGCCATGCAATCCTCGCTCTCCTAGTCTAAAGGAAGATGGAAGGCGCGTCGCGCGGGCAGAACGTCGGACAGTAATTTGGCCCAATCCTTTAAAGCTGGTGAGCGTAATGCTTGCTATGCGGGATCCGTACTGACGAATCCTGAAAGCGCGGCCCGGGATGGATGGTTTCTATGCGGCGCTGGTGTTCGGCCTTGCTGGGCTCGGTCCAACCATTTTCCTCTTCCACTATGCGGATAATCGCGAGCCCTTTGCTCGATGTCGCAATCGCCTGGGTGTCCTGTCCGAAAATGTCTTGTTGCCAAACTCGAGCCAGCATGCCATCGTGGATGTGTGCCTGCATGCGCGGAGCCTCTCCCGTAGCGATCACCACCCCACGGTCGGCGTGGTCGGCGGGTGTTAGAGCTACAAACTGGGCACTCAACACCTGCCAGTTGAAGCTACCGAAAACGAACTGGAATACCTCGGAATGCTCCTGAATTCCTCCATCGCCCGCGTAGTGCACCACGTATTCCTGATCAAGGACATCACCTGCAGCGAGGTAACCGCTGGAAATTGCTGAATCAGCTAATCCGTCTTCGATTGCGTCGAATGTGCCATCGGGATGGATGACGCGCACCATCAGGCGTTGAGCGCCGGGTGGAATCGTCCCGCCTTCAACCTCTTGAACCCTCTGGCGGCTGGGCAAGCGCGTGGCAGTATGGACATAGAGCGATATGCTGCCATCCGGCCGCGCTATAGCAACGTGATCGTCGAATAAGACGACAGCCGCTCCCGCAAATTGCCGGCCTGCGGTCTGACGAGCGGCTTGGATGGCATCGCGACGGTATGGCAAGTAAAACTCAGCCGTCCGCGAGGGGCCTGCTTCAGGGGTGGTTCCAACCGATATTTCTGCTTCGAGATTTGCGGCCAGGCGATGGTAGTTGTCCGCATTGGGAGCAATACGCAGCCATTCGGCAGCCGCGCGTTGCGCGCCAGCATCGTCTCCAGCCATTTGAAGCTCGCGCACCAGCATCAGGAGCGCAGCCCGGTTCAACGGCGCAGCGGTTAGCAGGCGTCGCAGAGATTGCGCGGCCTGCGCATGACTTCCTTGTTCCGATAGCGATTGCGCATAGTCTGTCGCCTCGGGAGCGCACCCGTCCAGTCTCTGTTGAGCAGCCTTGGCATCCGCCGAACGCCCTTGCGAGCGGTAAAACCGGATTGCGCCTTGCAATCCTTCGCATGAGGGATGGGCTGTCAGGCGGCGTGACCAGATGTCATCCTCATTATTCTCAGCGGTGAGATCAGCATCGTCGCCGCCGCTCCTGGTAGCTGCCAGGATCTCAAGCGCAGCCACATTTGCTGCCCGTGTCGCTAGAACACGGCTCGCCAGTTTCGCCGCTTCTGTCAGGTTGCCATTGGTCAAGGCTCTCTCCCCCAGTGCCACATCGGCAGCCAGCGCAGTCGGCGCAAGCGAGTGAAGGGTTTGCCAAGCCGTGGCAGCGGCCGGGTTCATGGGGGAAAGCTGCGACCACGACTGCGCTAGCAGGAATTGCAGCGCCGCCGACTCGCCTGACGAGAGCGACGCACTGATTCGTTGAATTGCGGTTTCAAACTCACCAGCGGCGTAGAGCTCCACCGCCAAGTCGTAAGTCAGCTCCTGCAAAGAAACGCCGGCTGGCGCCGGAATGTGGACCTGCGGCGTCGCTTTCGAAATCGAAATGCGCAAAGGTGTTACCGAACCCACAAACTTGACCAAAACCCGATGCGGGCCGGCGGCAACATCAAAGCTACCTGAGGCATAATTGGCGGCGCTCCTTGGCAATACCTGCTGAAGCACGCACTGGCCATCGATGAAAACCTCTGCCGTACCGGCGTTTTCCGCATTTACTGTCCAGTTGCCCGCCGTTAGAGACGCAAATTGAGCGACTGCGTAAAACGTCCCACGATGTGGGAGATAGTCCGGCAGCGTAATCCGGCCATCGGGAAACTGAAAATTCTCCACCGGGTGGTTCTCATATGACACCCGCGCCAGGGCCGCGGTCACCGTGGCCGGCGATGGATCGAAATCGAGCGGCACATTCCGGCCCATGGGGCCGACGATCCTCCAGTCGGTGACAACGCCCGCAGCGCGCGAGAGCGCGTATGGATTCAGTCCGGGAATGCCATCCATTGCACCATCGAGTAAGGCCGCATTCAGCTCAGGCCAACTCTCTTGCGAGCTCGCCAGCAGCGATCGCAGACGGGGAATTACCTTGCGAAACTCGGGCGTATTTGCCGCCAACTCACGCACCCGGACAGCGGCCAGCCGTACGCGAGGGTCCCCAGAGGCGGCCGTGCCAAGCTCGCACAAACGAATCGCCGAATCTAGAACGGTCGCCTGGTCGGCCCGCATGCCGGCGACCTCCATCTGTACGAAAAGCGCTTCTGCGTCGCGCGGATCGCGTTGCCAGGCGCGGTGGGCAAGCCAAGACGCACGATTAAGATTCGAGTGTACGAACAAATCGTTCGCCGCCAAACGCGACAGTGCGGAGTCTGATAGTGCTATGGTGCGGCGCTCGGATACCGCAGTTGAATTCGTTCGCGTGGCACGGGACGGAAGCGATATATCAGACGTGGCATCGTGATTCAAGCGGGCCAGAGTTGTTTCTTGCGAAAATGCCGATCCGGCCAGCGCCATGGCAAGCAGGACAAACGAAATCTGACAAGAATGCTTCATGATGAGTTAGCTTTCCCCGGTCATGTCGACCAGGAAAAGCCTTTTTCGCTATGGGCCGCGGCGATCCACCGTCCATCTCTAGGGAACACCTGCAGCGTAGCTGATAAAAAGACGGTTGCGAAGCAGGTTTTCGCCTGAGTTCTACAACTTTTGGGTGCTGGAGGCCGAACGCTGGCTTGATCGAGCACGGTACGCAAGATTGATCTGGTGATTTCAAGTAAGCGGAGTGCCTCCGGTTTGACCAGGATGCAAGGTACCAATCGGCCTCAACAGGTATACTTTTTGCATCCATGCCCACCAAGCTGGAAGAGATCATCGCCGCTACTCGCCGCAAAGTCGCCGCTGCCAAAGTGTCGGCAGATCTACGCGCGCTCGGACGTGGCCGCGGAGCGCCATCGGCCAAAGGGATTTCGCAAGTCCTTACAGTCGGCGGCAAACACAGGCGTGGCCGTGATCGCGGAGCTGAAGAAAGCCTCTCCCTCCAAAGGGCCTGATTCGCGCGGATTTTCCCGTGGCCAAGCTGGCGCGGGAGTTGGAGATGGCCGGCGCTGCAGCGCTTTCGGTGCTCACCGACGAGCAGTATTTCCAAGGCTCGCTGCAGAATCTGGAGATCGCCTCGGAAGCGACTCGGCTGCCTTGCTTGCGGAAAGACTTTATCGTCGACGAGTTTCAGCTGCTGGAAGCCAGGGCACACGGCGCAGACGCGATCTTGCTGATTGTCGCCGCGCTCTGCCAAGCTGAACTGAGCACACTCTATGACGCGCTCGCGAGCTGGAGCTCGACGTTCTGTGCGAAGTACACGACGAGACAGAGTTGCGCCGCGCCCTCGACGCCGGCTGCGAGATCATCGGCGTCAACAATCGCAACCTGCACACCTTTCAGGTCGACCTGAATACCTCGCTGCAACTGGTCCGAGCAGATGCCGGCCGGAGTGGTGAAAGTTGCGGAGAGCGGCATCGAAACTGGTGACGACATTGCGCGACTGCGGCAAGCCGGATTCGACGCCTTTCTGATTGGCGAGTCGCTGATGCGCGCAGCAATCTCCCGGCGAAGCATTGCGCGGATTGCTGGCGCAGTCGGTGGCGGCACGCTGATGCGGTCAGGAGCGCCGTCATGACTTGGGTGAAGATTTGCGGTACGACCAACCTGCCCGATGCGCAGATGAGCGTGTCGGCCGGCGCCGATGCGCTGGGCTTCATTTTCGCGCCCAGCCCGCGGCGAATTGAGGTTGCGCTGGCAGTCGGAGATCGTCGCAGCGCTGCCGGATGACGTGGAGAAGATCGGGGTCTTCGTGAATGAATCGCCCGCACGGGTGGCTGAGATTGCCGCGCAAGTTGGGTTGTCTGGCGTGCAATTGCATGGGGATGAACCGCCGGAACAGTTGCCGGATTTCGACAGCGCAGTAGGCAGCCGCAGAATCATCAAGGCACTGCAGGCAGAGAATTACTAAGTGGGAGTCGGGACATGGTCACCGGATACTTACGATCGCGCGACAGTATCGATGCCATCTTGCTCGATTCTGGGTCGGCCGAATCAGCGCGGAGGAACCGGAGCTCGTTCTCCTGGGGAGAAGCGATTCCCCTCGCCTCCAGCATTCAGGAAGTGTTTCCGCTGATCATCGCCGGCGGGTTGAATTCGCGCAATGTCAGCGAGGCGCTCCAACTGTTTCAGCCTTGGGGCGTCGATGTAGTCTCCGGCGTGGAGCGTGAGCCAGGCAAGAAAGATGAAGCAAACTGCGCGACTTCATCGCGGCGGTGCGCCAGACAGGCAGAGGCGAGGTAAAGGGACATGACTATGGAAGAACGAGCATGCAAGCGTCAACACGGGCCGCCGCACCGGTCGCTGAAAGCAAAGCTGCCGAAACGCACTCGCACAGTTGCCGGCCGCTTCGGCGCCTACGGCGGACGCTATGTTCCCGAAACGCTGATGGCGGCCTTGCAGGAACTGGAAGCGGCCTACGCCGTGGCGCGCAAAGGACAAATCTTTTCGCGACGAGTATCACCGCTTGCTGGCTGACTTCGCCGGACGTCCCACGCCGCTGTTTCTGGCCGAGCGGCTGACGAAAGAACTGGGCGGCGCGAAGATCTATCTGAAGCGCGAAGACCTGCTGCACACCGGCGCGCACAAGATCAACAACTGCATTGGACAGGCTCTGCTGGCGCGGCGCATGGGCAAGCACCGCATCATCGCCGAGACCGGTGCCGGCCAGCACGGCGTCGCCACCGCAACCGTGTGCGCGCTGTTCGGCATGGAGTGCGTGGTCTACATGGGCACCGAAGACATGCGACGGCAGGAACTGAACGTCTTTCGCATGCGGCTGCTGGGCGCTGAGGTGCGCGGCGTGGAGTCAGGTTCGCGCACTCTGAAAGACGCCATCAACGAAGCCATGCGCGATTGGGTCACCAACGTTCGCACCACGCATTACCTGCTGGGCAGCGTGCTGGGCGCGCATCCCTATCCGACCATGGTGCGCGACTTCCACCGCGTCATCAGCCAGGAGGCGCGCAAGCAGATCCTGAAGGCTGAAGGCCGGCTGCCATCGGCGGTGATCGCCTGCGTCGGCGGCGGCTCAAATGCGATCGGCGCGTTCTATGAGTTCATCAAGGACCCGGAAGTGAAGCTGATCGGCGTCGAAGCCGGCGGCCGCGGCCACTCGCTGGGTGAGCATGCGGCGCGCTTCGATGGTGGCGGCCCCGGCGTGCTGCAGGGGACGTATTCTTACGTGCTGCAGGATAAGGCCGGGCAGATTGCGCTGACCCACTCGGTTTCCGCGGGGCTCGATTATCCCGCGATTGGTCCGGAGCACGCGCTGCTGCACGATCAAGGACGCGCGGAGTATGTCTCGGCGACTGATCAGGAGGCGCTGGATGCTTGTCAGAACGCTGGCGCGGCTGGAAGGCATCATTCCGGCGCTGGAGTCGGCGCACGCCATCGCGGAATGTATCAAGCGCGCGCCAAAGATGCAGAATCGGACATCGTGATCGTGAACGTGTCCGGCCGCGGCGATAAGGACATTGGGATTTTGCGGGAGAACTTGCAGTTCTAGGGATACTGGCGTCATGCTGAGCGAGAACGAGAAACAAAGTGCGATCCGAGTCGACAGGACTACAAGTCGTATTCGGTATGACAAGAATAAAGGAGCTTGTCACGGTACGGCTAGAAGCTGCACCCCAGCAAACCACATTGGCAATCCGATTCAAAAAGCGGCCCGGCCTGGTGGCCTACATCACCTGCGGCGATCCCAGATCTGGAGACCTCGCGCGAGGTAGCGCTGGCTGCGATTGCAGCCGGCGCCGACGTAATCGAACTGGGCGTGCCGTTCAGCGATCCGGTAGCGGACGGACCGGTCATCCAACGGGCCAGCGAACGCGCGCTGCGACATGGCACCAACTTGGCTGGCGTGCTTGACGTAGCAAGACAGATCCGGCGGCAGTCCGATGCCGGGCTTATTATCTTCTCGTACTTGAATCCCATTCTGCAGTTTGGGCTGGAGAAGTTTTGCGTCGCAGCGGCTGAAGCTGGGGTCGATGGAGCGCTGGTGACCGATCTTCCGGTGGAAGAAGCCGGCGACTATCTTCGCGCGATGAAGGCGCACAAACTCGCGCCTGTTTTTCTGGCTGCTCCCACCAGCACCGATCAGCGGCTGCGCGGCCATCGCCAAGCATTCGCGCGGATTCGTGTATGCCATCTCGCGCACTGGCATCACCGGAACACGACAGGAATCTGGCGGGCGATGCGCGGTCTCTGGTCGAGAGCGTTACGCGCATTCACCAAGCTGCCAATTGCGGTGGGTTTCGGCATCTCGACTGCGGAGCAATTCGCCGAAGTCGGCAGCTTTGCCGATGCGGCCGTGGTCGGCAGCGCAATCGTTCAGCGCATTGAACAGAAACCCGGGACGAGAAGCCGCTGCTGTGTCAGAATTCTTGTCTTCCCTCACCGGAACCGCGCAAACCACTGCGGCCAGCAGCTAGGCTGCAATCGAAACCACACAAAACCACGAGACGGATGGGCCATGGACATCGCGGATTGGCGCAAGAAGATCGACGATCTGGACAGCAAGTTGGTGCGGCTGTTGAATGAGCGCGCCGAGTGCGCGCACGAGATCGGCAAGCTCAAGCGGAACTCGGCCATGCCGATCTACGAGCCGGACCGCGAGAAGATTATTTACGAGAACATAGCGCGCCAGAACTCGGGACCGCTTTCGGATATGCAGTTGCGTCAGGTGTACGAGCGCCTGATCGACGTGATGCGGCAGATCCAGCGCGACGAAATGGCGCCGGAGGAGAGACAGCGAACTGAGTGACTTGCGACTGGAACAATTAGCAACTAGAGGTCCAATCGGTGCTAAACGGCACGCCATCTGTCTCAGCGAAGAGCGCTAAGCGAAAGGCGAAGAGCTGGAAATCATGATCGTTGCGATGTGGGAGACGGCGAGCGAAGACCAGATTCAGGAGCGTAACCAACCACCTGATGAAGATGGGCTTTGCCGTGCATCGCACTACGGGCGCGCGCCAAAGCGTTCTGGCTGCAGTGGGCAAGCGCATCGACTTCGATATTCGCGAACTCGAAGTGCTGCCGGGCGTGCAGACGGTACACCGCATCAGCGCGCCCTACAAGCTGGTGGGCCGAGCATTTCGTCCCGAGGGCGACAATCGTGCGGCTGGCGAACGGCGTGGAGGTCGGCGGCAAAGAAGTGGTGGTGATGGCCGGCCCCTGCTCGGTGGAATCGCGCGAGCAGATCTTCGCCGCCGCTGAAATCGTGAGCCAAGCCGGCGCGAAAGTCTTGCGAGGCGGCGCATTCAAGCCGCGCAGCTCACCCTACACCTTTCAGGGTCTCGGCCTGGACGCGCTCAAGTTGCTGCGCGAAGCCGGCGACCGCTACGGGCTGATGGTGATCAGCGAGGTGATGGAGATCTCGCAGATCGAGCTCATGATGCCCTACGTCGACATCTTCCAGGTGGGCGCGCGCAACATGCAGAACTTCAACCTGCTGCGCGAGCTGGGCAAGGTGCGCAAGCCAGTACTGATGAAGCGCGGCATTGCGGCTACCATTGAAGAGATGCTGCTCTCGGCCGAGTACATTATGTCAGGCGGCAACTACGATGTGATTCTGTGCGAGCGCGGCATTCGTACCTTCGAGACCTACACTCGCAACACGCTCGACATATCGGCCATTCCGGTTGTGCATAAGCTGTCGCACCTGCCGATCACTTCCGATCCGTCGCACGGAACCGGGCTGCGTGACAAGGTTGCGCCCATGGCGCGAGCGTCAGTGGCAGCAGGTGCGGACGCGCTGCTCATCGAAGTGCATCCCTCGCCCGACGAGGCGCTGTCCGATGGCGCGCAGTCGCTCTTTCCTGAGCAGTTTACCGAGCTGATGGAGCAGCTGCGCATGATCGCGCCGGCGGTGGGACGGACGATTTGATCTTTCTTTAGGACGTCATGGCGATTCGTCAGATCACGATTGTGGGAACTGGCTTGATCGGCGGCTCGCTCGGGTTGGCGCTTCGGCAGGCCGGATTCGCGGGAAGCATCGTGGGCTGCGATAAGCCGGAAGTGGTGGACGAGGCTTTAAGCCGCGGAGCCATCGATCGCGGTGCATCCGACCCGCGAGAAGCCGCCCTGGGGTCCGACATTGTGGTGCTCGCAACGCCAGTGGGCGCGATCCTGTCGCTTTTCGAACGCCTCGCTCCCGTTCTTCCGTCGGGCACACTGGTCACCGATACCGGCAGCACGAAGGAACAGATCGTGGAACGCGCGCGCATGGTGCTCGGCGATAGAGCCACAGAGTGGGTGCTGCCCGGCCATCCCATGGCCGGCAAGGAGCATGGTGGAATCGAACATGCCGACGCGAATTTATTCCGCGATGCGGTGTGGCTGGTCACGCCGATCAATCCAGAGCAGCCTTACACGCCGCGCCAACAGGAATACCTGGAATTGTTGCAGTCGATTGGCGCGCGCGTGATCGCCATCGAGCCGGAGCGACACGACCGTTTGTGCGCCTGGATCAGCCACCTGCCGCAGATGATGGCCACAGCCTTGGCATCGATGTTGCGTGAGGAACTGGGCGATGACGAGGCGGTAGCCCAGATCGGCGGCCGCGCCCTGCGCGAGATGACCCGCATTGCTCACAGTCCGTACTCGATGTGGCGGGATATCGCGCTCACCAACAGCGGAAATATTGACGAGGCGCTGCAACGCTTCGAGCAGCAACTGGCGCATCTGCGGGAGAATCTGCGCGGGCCGGGTTTGCGGGAGATGTTCGAGAGTGCGAATAGGTTCGGCGACAAGCAGTAGCCAGTGGCCGGTTGTCAGTTGTCAGTAGCCCAGACATTAAGGCTTGCCATGAAAGAAGGAGATTTGACTCGTGTCATCAAGGTTCCAGAAAGCGTTCGCGACTCCGAAGAGTTGAAGACCCGCTCAATTCTGGAACATTGCGCGGGTAGGGTTTTCCCGATCATCGGTTTTCAGGAGGGCCTCATTCAGATCGATGTCGGGAGTTGAGCGGCAGACACGCCTGCATGGAGAGCATTTGGATCGAGCCGGACTGCGTGGGACCGGTAAACGAATGATCTTTGCGCCGGAGCGGTGCGTCTCGGTACAATCGTCCGTCCAGCAGAAAATCCTATGCCAATGAACAAGGTAGTTGCGAACGCCGACGAGGCCGTGCACGACATTCATGACGGTGCGACCCTGATGGTTGGAGGCTTCGGCCTGTGCGGCATTCCCGAGAACCTGATCCGCGCGCTGGTCAAGAAGGGTGTCAAGGACCTTCACACCATCAGCAACAATGTTGGCGTGGACGACTTCGGCCTCGGGCTGATGCTGGCCGCCGGGCAGATCACCTCGCACAAAGGCAGCTACGTCGGCGAAAACCGTCTGCTGGAAGAAATGGTGTTGACCGGCCGCATCGATCTGGAACTGGTTCCGCAAGGCACGTTTGCCGAACGCATTCGCGCCGGCGGCGCGGGAATTCCGGCGTTCTACACGCCGACCGGCTTCGGCACGGTGGTGGCTGAAGGCAAGGAGACGCGCGAGTTC
Organism: uncultured Acidobacteriaceae bacterium; assembly: GCA_963746515.1. Lineage (GTDB taxonomy): Bacteria > Acidobacteriota > Terriglobia > Terriglobales > Acidobacteriaceae > Bog-257. The sequence continues at coordinate 70,320 of CAVVBO010000001.1, forward strand.
GATGGACGTCCTTATGTACTGGAGCGCGCGCTGAAAGCCGACTTTGCGCTGATCAAAGCCTGGAAGGGCGATCGCTGGGGGAACCTGGTGTATCGCAAGACCGCGCAAAATTTTAATCCCATGATGGCGACTGCGGCGAAGATAACGATTGCCGAGGTCGAGCATCTGGTGGACCCGGGCGAGATTGAGCCGGAACAGGTGCATACGCCCAGCGTGTATGTGCAGCGGATTTTTCAGGGAACGGATTATGAGAAGCGGATCGAGCGAAGGACACTGCGCAAGGCATAGAAACTAATTATGGCGACACCTCCAGCTACGAAACAGAAAGACACCGAGAAGCGCGACCGCATTGTGCGGCGCGTGGCTCGCGAACTGCGCGACGGATATTACGTCAACCTCGGCATCGGCATGCCAACACTGGTGGCCAACTGCGTGCCTCCGGGAATTGAAGTCGTGTTGCAGAGCGAGAACGGCATGCTGGGCGTCGGCCCTTATCCGCTCGCCGGCGAGGAAGATGGTGACCTGATCAATGCCGGAAAAGAGACAGTCAGCGAGTTGCCGGGCACTGCCTACTTCTCCAGTGCGGAATCGTTCGCCATGATTCGCGGCGGTCACATCGATCTGAGCGTGCTGGGCGCCATGGAGGTCGACGAAGATGGCAACCTCGCCAACTGGATGATCCCGGGCAAGATGGTCAAGGGCATGGGCGGCGCAATGGACCTGGTGGCCAGCGCTAAACACGTCATCGTGGCCATGGAGCACACCACGCGTGACGGCGCTCCCAAGATCCTGAAGCGTTGCACGCTGCCGATAACCGGTTTGCGCGTGGTGCACAACATCGTCACCGAGATGGCGTATATGCGGGTGACGCAGAGCGGCCTGGTGCTGGAGGAGATTGCGCCAGCGCTGACCGTTGAAGATGTGCAGCGCGCGACCGACGCGCCGCTGATCGTCAGCCCCGAACTGAAGACGATGGAGTTCTGAACGCAATCGGCGATGCGGCCCGCTGCATAGCCAACATACGCCGTCACAGCCCTTAACCCAAGATCCGCCGCAATCAACAAAAGGGCGCAACGAGTGCGCCCTTGTTTCTTCTAGCCGAACCTTACTTCCTAAACGGTGACCGGCTGCTTTCACCGGAACCGGCGTCAGCCAGCTGAAGCGGTCTTCGACAGTGCCATTCACGATCCCGTAGAACTCCTTGCGAATCGCCTTGGTGATCGGGACCAGCAAGTCCGTGGCCAACCGTGATCTTGTCGACCGAGCGGATAGGCGTGATCTCAGCAGCCGTTCCGCTGAAGAACAGTTCGTCGCAGATGTACAGCATCTCGCGCGGAATGATCTGCTCGATCACGGGAATACCCAGCTCGTGCGCGATGTGGATCACCGAATTGCGCGTGATGCCCGGCAGCACGCTGTTGCCCAGCGGCGGCGTGTAGATGCGGTCTTTGTGCACGACGAAGATGTTCTCGCCCGAGCCTTCGCTGACGTAGCCGTTGACGTCGAGCGCGATGCCCTCGGCTATAGCCGTTCACGATGGCTTCCATCTTGATCAGCTGCGAGTTCATGTAATTGGCGCCGGCCTTGGCCATGGTCGGCATGGTGTTGGGCGCCAGGCGCGTCCACGACGAAACGCAAACATCTACGCCGTCGTCGCAATCGGCGGCTGCCCAGATACTTGCCCCATTCGTAATTGGCGATGTAAACCTCGGTGGGCGAGTTGAAAGGGATTGACGCCCACCTGCCCGTATCCGCGCAGCACGATGGGGCGGATGTAGCAGGGCGAAACTTTGTTGGCCGCAACCAGGTCGACCGTCGCCTGATACAGCTCGTCGAGCGAAAAGTCCACGTCGATGCGATAGATCTTGCATGACTGGAGCAGGCGAAGGGTGTGGTCCCGCAGGCGGAAAATCGCCGGGCCTTTGGGCGTCTGATAGCAGCGAATCCCCTCGAATACCGATGAGCCGTAGTTGACCACGTGGGCCATCACGTGGATCTTGGCGTCATCCCAGGGAACAGGTGACCATTGTGCCAAACGAACTCACTTGCTTTAATGGCCATTCCGAGGCTCCTTCAAAAGCGGAGTGGTACAGAGTTTGTTATGCTGCCGGGCCCGAAGATCTTGCGCGCCGAAGTTGCTTGTGAAGTGCTCTGCGGCGATCGGTGAAGGTGCACCATTGGGGATTCAGCTTAACTGGAGATTATATCCGACGATTGCGACCCCAAAGCTACCCAATTTTCAGGATTTTCGGCCCCGTGACCAGACCCACCAGAATGGATGCACAACGCAGCCGGATGGGTACGAAAATCTTGCGAAAACTCGGGAGTAAGCGGCGGCCATTGATGGCGCTTTAACCCGGAACGGCGTTTACAATGTAGAACTAATCCCACTTCGATCCGGAGACAACTGCATCCGCACCTATAACCTTTGCGTCGTCGGCTTCGGCAAGGTTGGCAAGGCTTTCGTCGCACTCCTGCAGAAAAAACACCAGGAACTCAGCCAGCCGCTACGGAATTGCATACCGCGTGACGGGGGTCGCCTCTGCGCCGGCTGGGCTGGCTGGTGGCGCCGCAGGGATTCACTGCCGAGAAGATCCTTGCGGGAGATTTCTCCGAGGCCCACAGTGCCGCCGACAGTCCGCGATTGGCTGCGGCTGGGGATGGCCGATGCGCTGTTTGAAACGAGTTCCCTGAATGCGGCGAGCGGGCAGCCTGCAATTGATTACATCCGTGCAGCTCTGGAGAGCGGTGCCCACGCCATCAGCGCCAACAAAGGTCCGGTCGTACATGCCTACCGGGAACTGACACAGTTGGCGGCGGCGAAGGGCCGGCGGTTCCTCTTCGAGTCGGCGGTCATGGATGGCGTGCCAATTTTTTCGCTCTTCCGCGAGGCCATGCCAGCAGTCGAGGTTCGTGGGTTTCGCGGGGTGCTGAACTCCACGACCAACGTAATTCTCGAAGGCATGGAATCGGGAATGAGCTTTGAAGAGGCGCTGCGGCAGGCGCAGGAATTGGGCGTGGCGGAATCCGATCCTACTGACGACATTGAAGGAGTGGACGCTGCGGTGAAGGTAGTGGCGTTGGCCAACGTTCTGATGGACGCCGACTTGAAGCTCGATGATGTTTCGCGCCAAGGTATCCGGGAAATTACCAGTCGAACAGTTGCGCGAAGCCCGAGCGAACGGCGAAGCTTGGAAGTTGGTGTGCAGCGCCAGGCGCGAGCCCGCGCGGGAAGGTGGCGGCGTCCGTTCGGCCACAGCGGCTTAGCCTCTCCGATCCCCTGGCGTTAGTGCATGGGACGTCGTCGGTCATCAGCTTTGAGACTGACGTTCTTCCGCAACTCATCATTACCGAGCAGAACCCCAGCCTGGAAACTACGGCGTACGGGCTGCTCGCGGATTTCATTATCGCGGTCACGAGTTCCTGGTGATGTCCTTCGGGTGCGCCAGGATAACGATAGGCTCTTCATTTCTTATTCAGCGCCTGGATTTGCTGGATCAGCGTGTCGATCTCTTCCGATGTTAGTTTTCCGGTGTACTTGGGCATATGGCCTTTGCCGTTGGTGACAATGTTGCGCAAGTCCTCGGTGGAGGCCCCGGCTACTTTTTCGGAGATGAGGGGCGGGCCGCCGAAATGCCGTCCCTCGGCGGTTTTGCCGTGACACTTGGCGCAGTTTTTCTCGAAGACGGGATTCGCGGTCAAGCTCGTATTAGACGGCGGAATTTGGGCGACGACTCCGGTGATTGGGGAGAACAAAGAACCAACGGTGATGATGAGTCGTACTGTTTTCAAGTCGAACCTCGTCGGGATAGATTCGGCGCCGCTGCCTGCAGGGTCCAAATCACACTATTACACCGAGTCAGCCAAGAACACAAAATCCAGCCGGTATCTGACGCTTTCCCTTCTTCTCTTCGCTAGCAAACGCACGCCGCTGCGTTTATAATCCGGGCTCCCGCGGAGGGTAACGATTGATGCGCGGCGTGCCTCGCTGGTTGGCAGTGGTGGCTGTGCTGGCGATAGCGACGGCGGTGTGCGCCTTTACGTTACATCGCGCTCTGGCTCCCGCGTCGTTCGTCTGGCAACTCTCCGAAGCCACGATTCCCGCCGACGGCTTCTCTTCCGCCGAACTGACGATTCGCTCCTCGAATGGGCACGATCTGCGCGGCTTGCATGTCGAGGTGGAAACTCCGCATCGCGTCGCAGTGGAGTCTCTGAGCGTGGAAAGCGGCATCGCAACGGCATCGTTGCGATCGGGCGTGCATGCCGGGAGAAACTGACATACGAGTCACGGCTCCCGGCTTCGCACCGCAGGAGATCACGCTGCGGACGACGCCCGATAGCGGCGACGCGGTCGGCGATGGTACGCCCGGATTTTCTGCGCCTGCACGATCCCGCTGACCGGCTGGCGTTCCGCCGCTGGTTCACGCTGCTGGCGGAATCGCAGTATTACCGCGGCAAGCCGCTGCCCGGAGATTGACGATTGCGCCGCGCTGCTGCGCTTTGCCTATCGCGAGGCTATGCGCGAGCACGATGCCAGCTTGGGCGCACGCGCGTGGCACTGCCGGCTCCTGCTTCGGCCGGCGATATCCAGCAGTATCAGTATCCCTACACGCCTCTGGGAGCGGCGTTGTTCCGTGATTCGCGGCGGTAGCTTCTCGCAAGGGTGACTTGCGCGAACGGCGCGTTCGCGCAGTTCGCCGATGCCGAGACGCTGTGGCGGCACAACACGTTTTCCGTTGGACGCAAGCCTGGCGCGCGCGCGTCCCGGCGACTTGCTGTTCTTCCGGCAGGATGCGGGGAGCGATGCCTTTCCACGCCATGATCTTCCTCGGCCACAGCCAGGTTGAGCCCGGCAGCGAACAGATTCGTGGTCTACCACACCGGGCCCAGAGGGCAATTCACCAGGGCAAATCAAGCGGTTGTCGATTGCGGAGCTGTTGAACTATCCCGACGCGCGCTGGCGGCCGGTCCCATCGAATCCGGCGTTCCTCGGCGTCTATCGCTGGAACATTCTGCGAGGCGGCGAATGATGCGGGCTAACGCGCGCCATCACTGTCCTTCTTCTCCTACATGCGATTGTGCTGCCGCTGCTGGCGCAGCAGGACTCCGACACCGAATCCTGGTTCTCGCTCACCAGCCAGAGTACCTTCCTACCCGGCGAGAAGCCCGAGATCGCGGTCAATGCGCACAACGTGAAGCAGCTGGAATTCCGCGTCTATCGCGTGAACAATCCGGTGAAGTTCTTCAGCCAGATGCAGGAGCTGCATAACTTCGGCGGGCAGGGTCCGGCCATGCCCAAGCAGGCGCACACCTGGCTGGAAAAGTTTCACGCCTGGAAGCATCGCATCTGGGCGTGGATTCGCGACTTCATCCGCGGCGCAGTTCTCGCCCGATTCGCGCCACGAGATTCGCCTGTGGCAGATGGGCGCAGGCGAGCAGAAGCAAGGGTCCGAAGGTCGAAAGCTACGCGCAGGTTCCGGTGCTGAATCAGCAGCAGGTCGTCTCGGTGTGGAAGTGGACCGTCCCGGCGCATGAGCAGTGGGAGAGCGTGACCGTCGACCGTCCCCGTCAGCGACAAGGGCGTCTACCTGGTGGAGGCGACCGACGGCAAGCTGCGCGCCTACACCATCGTCGTCATCACCGACATCGCGATCATCACCAAGGCGGGACCGGGCCGGCTGATGAGCTTCGTGGTCGATCGCCGCAGCGGCGATCCCATCGCGGACATTCCGGTGCAAGGTCTGGATCGATCAGAAGGAAGTCGCCTCGAAGCCGACGGACGCGCAAGGCCTGGTCGACACGCCGATCAACGCAGGCCAAGCCGGAGAACGTTGCGGTGCTGGCGGTCGGACGCGAGCAGTTCGCCATCAACACGCCCGGCGCATGGAACCTGGGCAACGATCCCAATCGCAACCTGAAGGGCTACACCTATACGGATCGGCCGGTGTATCGTCCCGGCGACACGGTGCACTTCAAGACCATCGTGCGCGCGCAGACCGCCGGCGGCTACAGCGTCCCGCAAGGCCAGGAGCTGCGCCTGCGAGATGCGCGATCCGCAGACCTACGAGGTGATCTGGACGCAGACGGTGAAGCTCTCGCGAGATGGGCACGGCGAACTGGAACTATCCGATTCCCGCCGATGCCAAACTGGGCTCGTATTACCTCAATCGATGCAGATGGGCGAGCGCTACGTCGACGGCACGAATTTCTCGGTCGAGGATTACAAGAAGCCGGAATACGCGGTGAAGGTCACGGCGCAAACGCCGCGCGTGCTGCAAGGCCAGCCGATCAAGGCGACCATCGACGCGCGCTATTACTTTGGCGAGCCGGTGGCCAATGCCAAGGTGAAGTGGGTGGTGCACACGTCGACCTATTGGCCGATGGGCCGCAGCGAGGATGACGATCAGGCGCGACAGCCGGAGGCGAGGGCGATCAAGGCGCCGACAACGATAACGCCGAAAGCGATGACACCTACGGCGGCGATCAGGAAACAGGAGACAGAGCGGCACGCTCGATGCTGACGGCAAGCTGCAGATCACGATTCCGACGCGAGGTCGACAGCAAGAAGCAGGACCTGGTCTATCGCATCGAAGCGCGCGTCACCGACGCCGGAAATCGCGAGATCGCCGGACACGGTTTCGCGCTGGCGACCTACGGCAGCTTCTTCCTGACGGCCGAGCCGAACTCCTACGTCTACAGCAAGGGCGGCACCGCGACCATCACCGTCACCGCGCAGGACTACGACAAGAAGCCGGTGCAGACTGTCGTTCCGCGTGGAGATGAATCGCTGGAACTGGCGCAAAGGCGCGGGCCCGGTCGTCACCACCTCGCAAGGCCAGACCGACGCCAGCGGCAAAGCGCAGATCAAGCTGACGATTCCCGACTCCGGCGAGTTTCGCGTCCGCGTCACCGCGACCACGCCGGAGAAGCGCGACGTCGAGACCGACGGCGTACCTCTGGGCGCCGGGCGAAAGCTCCGTGGTGGAGCGGCCCGACGCAGGAGCGCATGCAGATCGTCGCCGACAAGAAGAGCTATCAGCCGGGCGACACCGCGCACGTGCTGATCGTCACCGGCAAAGAGCCGACGTCGGTGCTGGTGACCGCCGAAGGCAACGGCCTCTACTCCGGACAGGTCATCAAGAGCAGCGGCGGCAGCATCGCCGTCGATGTGCCCGATCAAGCCGGAGTACGCGCCGAACTTCTATGTTGGCGGCGGTCTTCATTCGCGGCAACAAGTTGTATGAAGGATCGAAGAGCCTGAGCGTGCCGCCCACCGCGCACCAGCTCAACGTGCAACTGGTGCCGTCGAAGCCGCAGTATCAGCCGGGCGAAGCTGCGAGCTACACCATCAAGGCCAGCGACTCCAGCGGCAAGCCGATGGTCGCGGAGTTCAGCCTCGGCGTGGTCGATGAAGCGATCTACGCCATCAAGCCGGAGACGGTCGGCAGCATCCTGAATGCGTTCTACGGCCGGGTCTATTCGCAGGTCAGCACCGAAAGCTCGCTGACGTATTACTTCAACGGCCAGGCGGGCAAGCGCAAGATGCAGCTGGCCAGCGTGCGCTCGTCGAAGGCGATGGCGCAGCTGAAGCCCGAGCGACTGGTGCAGCCGAAGATTCGCAAGGCCTTCCCCGACACTGCTTACTGGGTGGCCGACGTTCGCACCGCCAGCAACGGCCAGGCGACGGTGAAGTTCGATTATCCCGACGCGATCACCTCGTGGCGCGCCACCACGCGCGGCGTCACCGCAGGACACCAAGGTCGGCAGCGCGGTGACGAACACCATCGTGCGCAAGAACATCATGGTGCGGCTGGTGGTGCCGCGCTTCTTCCGCCGCGGCGATGAGATCACGCTCTCGACCATCGTGCAGAACTATCTGCCCACCGACAAGACCGCGCAGGTCTCGATGCAGTTCGAAGGCCTGCAGGTGCTCGACGGCGCGCAGCAGAACATCAATGTCCCGACGCGCGGGCTGGTGAAGGTCGACTATCGCGTGCGCGTGCTGGATGTCGATTCGGCGAAGGTGCTGGGCAAGGCGCTGACCGATGTCGAGAGCGATGCGATGGAACTGACGCTGCCGGTCGTGCCCTTCGGCGTGAAGCTGGCGATTTCGAAGTCAGGATCGATCGCCGGCGCGGGAACCAGCGATACGTCGCAGCCGTTGACCTTCCCCGCCGCCGCCGAGCCGGGCACGCGCAAGCTCACGATCAGCGTGATGCCGTCGATTGCGGGCAGCGTCTTCGCGGCGCTCGATTACCTCACGTCGTATCCATACGGCTGCACCGAGCAGACCATGTCGAGCTTCCTGCCCGACGTGCTGGTGGCCGACGCGCTGCAGAAGCTCGGCGTGAAATCGAACATCGATCCGACGACGCTGCACAAGCAGGTGCAGGCTGGACTCGACCGCCTCTACACCTATCAGCATGACGACGGCGGCTGGGGCTGGTGGCAGACCGACGACAGCCATCCCTTCATGACTGCCTACGTGCTCGCCGGACTGAGCCAGGCGAAGGCCGCGGGCTTCGACGTGAAGCAGGACGCGATCGACAAGGGCCGCGCCTGGCTGCTGCCGGAGTTCAACAAGTCGACCAAGGTGCGCACCGACCTGCGCGCTTACATGGCCTATGCGCTGGTGCTGAGTGGCAGCGACACGCAATCGCGCGGTCATCGATTCGGTCTGGACGCAGCGCTCGACGCTGACCGCTTACGGGCAGGCGGTGCTCGGGCTGGCGATGCTGGCAGGTCAACGACAGCCGCGCCAAGGATCTGACCACGCAACTCGAAGGCGAAGCCAAGCAGGACGACTCGCAGGCCTGGTGGCCGAGCGACAACAACTACCTGATGGACTTCTCCGGCAACACGACGCCGGAGTCGACCGCTTACGCGCTGAAGCTGATCAATCACACCGATCCCAACAGTCCGCTGATGCCGAAGGCTGCGGTGTACCTGGTGAGCCATCGCAGCGAAGGCTACTACTGGGATTCGACCGAGCAGACCGCGATGGTCATCTACGGCCTCACCGATTATCTGGAGCGCACGCAGGAGCTGAAGCCGAACTACAGCGTCGATGTGCAGGTGAACGGCAAGACGTCGCGACGAAGAAGTTCACGCCAGCCGATGCGCTGGCGCCGGCGACAACGGTCACGCTGAACGAGTCGCAACTTGCGCCGGCAAGCGAACCAGGTGCGCATCGTGAAGAAGGGCGATGGGCGCCTGTACTGGTCGATGCGCGGCGAGTACTACTCGAACGAAGCCAAGGTGGTGAACACCGGCAGCTTCAAGCTGAGCACGGCGCGCCAGTACTATCAAGCTGACGCCGCAGCAGAAGGACGGCCGCATCGTCTATCACCTCGATCCGCTTTCCGGGCCGGTGCAGGTGGGCGACACGCTGGCGGTGCGCATCACCGTCGGCGGCAACGCCTGGAAGTACCTGATGATCGAAGATCCGATTCCGTCGGGCACCGAGTCGATTGCGCGCGACGATCTGTATGAACTCGACGAGCAGCCGACCTGGTGGGCGCCGCTGGTTCAGCGATCGCGAACTGCGCGACGATCGCACTACATTCTTCAATATGTACTTCCCGCAGGGGCAGCATGAGTACGTTTATCTGCTGAAGGTGGTGAATCCCGGCATCTTCCGGGTGAGCCCGACCAGCGTGCAGCCGATGTATCAGCCGGAGTATCTCTCGACCAGCGATGCGCTGACGGTGACGGTGAAATGAACGCGAAACATAGTGGCGTGGCGAAGCTGTGGCTGCTGAACCTGGTCGGCAATGCCGCGCTGCTGGCAGCGGTCTACTTCTGGCTGCTGCTGCCGGACGCGCACGGCTGGCAGGTGGCCGCTTCGGGCCTGCTGGCGGTTATCGTCATCTTTTTCGGATTATGGCTGCGCGCCGGGACGTTTGCCTATTTCCGAGTTGCAGAGTTTCGCGAACACGCAACTGTGTGGCGCGCGTTCCGTCATGCTGTTGCGGCACCTCGTCGCCCTGGCGATGTGGGCGATTCCGCTGGCGGCGATCGAGTGGTCGCTGATTTCGCTTCGCCGGTATGCTCCGCAGTTTGGCGTCTGGTTCTGGCAGAAGTTGCCGGCGTTCCTGCGTTTCGGCAGTCCGCGCCAGGTCTACCACGCCGCCGACTGGCTGCTCTGGATTTTGCTGTGGATACTGGTGCCTGCTGTATGGTTGCCGATTGCCACCACGGTCGCCGCCTTCGGGCTGAAACCGAAGCGGATGGCGCGCTCGCTGCGCGTTCTTAAGAGGCTCGGCTATTGGCTGTGGTTCTGCGCTCTGATGCTGATCGGAGCGTACGTGCCTTACAAGCTCATCTGGTGGATTCCCGACCTCAGCGACCTTCGGAAGCAAGCCTGGAGTATGGGTCTGCGCTTCCTCATCGCATACGTCATCCTGATGACCGCTTTCGTCGCGCTCCTGCTGATCGTCGGTTCGAGAGTGGAACGGGAAGACCCCGAAGGAATCTCTACCTTATAAGATCCGAACTCGCCTGAACGCTATGGCCGCCACAATTCTTCTCCGCCATCGTGACAAAGCGGACTCTTCTAGCTTTGCCATCCCGATCAGAGCGAAGCGGAGTGGAGGGACCTGCAGTTGTCCCGCGAAAAAAGCTGCCCATCGAACGAGACCCTGTACCGCTCTTCTCCATCAACCGGCATCATAGATTGCGAAGGCTATGACCAACTCTATGAACATCGAAATGGCGTCCCCGAGAGTTCCTCCAACCGAGCCCGATCCGCAGTCTGAACCGAAGCCTGACCCGGAGCGAGAGCCGGGTTCCGATCCGGATGTCCGGCCCGCCCTAGATCCAGAACCCGAGCCTATGCCGATGTAATTCATTCAAGAATAAGTCAAGAGATGATTGACTCGGTTGCGGCTGAGCGGAAATGCTGCGGGAAAAAAGCGAACCGCAGATCCCTCCGCACGGAATGAAGCGCTTAATCGGGATGACAATTTGGTCGGATGACAATAAGAGGAAGCTTCTAGCGGCACGGCTGAAGCCTGCCCTAACGCAAACCTTTATGCGGAACGGCGACAAGATAGTTCCTCGGGATATCAAAAAGCAGGTTCAGAATTGGCGCGTTACAAAGCCATCGGTCTCCGTCAACACGGTCCACACCCCGATTTCCCTCTCGGAATCATCGGCCTCCTGCGCGTTGTAAAGTCCCACCCGCAGCCAGGTCAGCGGGCAATCCATTCTGCACCCAATCCAGCAGAGCCTCTTTGCCGTTTTGCCGGGCGAGTTGCGCCACCCTCGCCCGCGCTTCGGCATAAGCCTGTCGCAATTCCTGTTCACTCTGCGGAGCGCGCAAGGTCTTCTCCAGGCTAGCTATGTCCTCAAAGCCGTCCCCGGCCGATGCCGTTGAATTCGGCTTCGTCAGGTACAGCACCAGGCCTTCGCGAAACCATTGCGGAGTACCCGGGCGCGCGTATGACTCGATCAGCATGTGCAGCAGCTCGTGATGAATCGTGCTGTCCAGCGTACCAGCATCGCGCAGAACATTCGGAAGGCTGCATCTGGATGGTCCGTCCGCGGGTCGATGCGGCCACCCATCCCGGCTCGCCAGTTGAGTTGCGAAAATCTGCAACCGTGGCATAGACCTTCAGACGCGGTTGGCGCGATAGACCAGCCCGGTACTCTCTTCCGATTCATGCAATGAAGCGCGTGGCCATCGGCAGCAGCGAGCGGTCGCGATCGGGACGCGTGGTGAGCAATTCGATGTCTTCGTTGGCAAGTTGCTGCCAGGCGATGCCCTGCGCCGCAACGCCAAGGCGTGTGCCGGGATAATAGAAGCAAGGATCTCGCGATAGGAGTGGCCTTCTTCGCCCATCACTTCAGCGCCGACCTGGCAAAGACCAACGCCATGTCCCGAACCGCGGCCGTGAAAGACGATGCGGTCGCCGTGATCGCTAACGTCGTACAAGTTGCTCTTCAGGCGGTCCCATCCGATGTGGCGTCCGACAGCGGAGCGAAATACCAGTCCAGAAACGCTGACGCTGTTGCTGCCTACGATGCGAACAAATTCAACTCGTCCGCTCGATGTGCGGTGCAGCACTGAAACCGAGCGTAGCCTTCCGGGAATGGTGATGCCGTCGTCGGCCAGCGCGCGTCTGCAGATCGCGCTTGGAAACTTCAGCTGCTGCCATTGCGTGCCGCCGTTGCGCACGCAGTAGTGATCGGAATGCTGCGTCAGGTAAGGCGCGCGCGCCTCGTCGTTGCCCAGAATGTAGTGGCCGTCTTCGGTGGTGCCTCCGCAATTCGCGTAGTAATAGGTCGCGGCCGGCTCGCCGTCGTACCACAAGACTTCGCCCGCAGTGGAGTCGGCAATCTGGCGCAGATGCGGATCGATGCCGGCGAGGCGCAAATCCTGGCAATGGGTGGTGTCGCAGAAATCGAAGCCATCGATCGCGTGACGGCTGCCGAAGTGCATGGCGAAAGTTCGCGCCGCTACCGCCATCGCTTTCAAGCGCCTCGTCAGACTTGAAGTTGCCGGTCTCTCCCGCGAGCACTCCGGCGATGTACTCCTCCATCGGCATCAGCGCCGTGACCAGCGAGATGACCGTCATTGGCGCGCAGCTCGATGGGAAAGTCGGCATGAATCGGCGGCTCGCCGGCGGCATTCATCTGATAGCGCCGCTGATGCGAAGCTCGGCGGTGACAGACTTATCTCCGTCAATCTGGACAGACGAACCGGAAGCATGCAACAACGAGCGAACGTGATGGCCGCGTCTTTGCAGGTCGCACATTTTCGCAACTCTGCCTGGTCCGGCATCCGCCCGGAGACGCAAGCTCATGCGGCGGATGCAGATACCACAATCGCACTCTGACGGCCTGGGGAAAGCCGCTTGGCGAGGCTGACTTTGTGGTGGCGGAGTCGGTGGCAGCCGGAGAGGCGTCTCCCGCGATCCACACCGCCAGCAGCAGAGCGATTGCCGCAACAAGTCGTCTCACGGATGCGCTCCCGCAGTTTGCTCGGGCGACTCTCGAATTCTGCGAGTCGGCGAATGCGGCGAAAATCTCGCGAGCGACGCCGGCAGCGTCGCTCCCGCCGTGACCTTTTTCCAGGAACACCACCAGCACGATCTCGGGATTCTCGGCTGGCGCATAGCCGGCGAACCAGGCGTGAGTCCACGGGCCTTCGTCGGCGGCGGCGGTGCCGGTTTTGCCGGCGACTTTCATCGCCACGGCCGGCTGCGCCGCGTGTCCCATGCCATAGCTTACCGATTGCTGCAGGCCCTCGAAGAGTGGCTTGAGCTTTGCGTCATGGTTCGGTCCTCAGCAGCGCGATGTTGCGATAGGCGCGGGCCAACTCCAACGGCGTGACGCTGATCCCCCACTCGCCGATCGCCTGCAGCTGTAGCTGTTGTGCAGACTGCGCCAGCAGCAACGTTGCCGGCAACTTCGTCCGGCGCAAGCGTCGTGAGCGAGGCGAAGCCATCCCGCACGAAAGCTGTCGCGCAATTGCTCTGGGCTAAGCCGGGTGGCGACGGTGGTGAAAGTAGGAATTGCACGAATAAGCCAGAGCGTCGGCGGGATCGAGCGGCTGTGTCGTTTGCGGGATGGGTGCAATCCAGTTTGTGTCCGCCGATGGAAAGCTGGCGCTTGCACATCAGCGCAGTATGCTCGATCGACCTTGCCTGACTCCAGCAGCGCCATCAGGGTGAACGGCTTGATGCTGGATCCAGGATGCGCTACGCGACGCGCCGCCACGTCGAGATGGTAAGCGGCCATCACCCGTCCCGAACCAAGGTCAAGGACTACGGCCGCGCCGCGCCGTCCGGCCATAGCGCGGGTAACAGCATTCTGCAATGTCGAGTTGGCTGGCTGAGCGGTCGCGGAGATCGTCGCCGCCAGACACGCAAGCGTCGCGGCACAACAACGGCCGGCCAGATCGAGGCGGAGCATGGCTCGATTGTAATGGCAGCTAGCAACTCGCAATCAGCAACTCGCTAGGTCGAACCAGATTTGTACCGGAAACACTCTGTGGAAACTTCAACCGGTCTGGAGGTTCAGTGGCGAAGGACCGGAGTGCTGAGTCTGAAATTTACGACGCGATTGGATGGGCGGCGTGGGGTGGGGCACCGTGGAGACCGCAGACCCCTCCGCTTCGCTCCGGTCGAGATCACAAACACACATAGAGATTGGTGGTCCCACGGGAGTTGTTAGGGGAACTCTAACTAAGTCAAAGCGAGGTCCCGCAGCGGCTAAAGCCACATGATTTTGCGGATGGTTAACGGACGGCCTGACGTGTCTGCGTGAGAACCTCTGTCGTCCCTACAGGACTCGGACTTATTTACCACTTCACCCAGCACTCCGCCATCCCACCCCAATTCGCGCAAAGGCGGCGCGACTCGGGGACCCCGGTTCGGCTACGTCCTGGGCTAGGCTATTCCGCGCCTGCGGCGCTCCCTTTTTGCGCCTTTTACTCCACTGGCAAAACACAAAGTTAGTTCTCACGCAGACACTGAAGGCCGTTCCCCTTCAAAACATGCCTTACTTAGAGTTTCCCTAACTGCTGTTGCTTGCTGGTTGCTAGTTGCTCTTTAAGCCATGAGCACGATTTTCCCGTGGGCTCCTGAGGGTTTCATAATCTCGGCGTGGGCACGGGCAGCTTCCGCCAGCGGAATTTTCTGACCGATCACCGGCCGCAACGTCCCATTCTCTAATCCGGCAACCAGAGCGGCATGCATGGTACGGTATTCCTCCGCCGACGTATTCATGAGAGTGACGCCGCGGATATCGGCTTCACGCGACATGGCATCGCGGGGATTGATCTCAATAGTCCCACGATTGCCAATCACGGCCACACGTCCTTTCTTCGCCAGTACGGAAAGGTCCTTAGCAAGGTTCTTATTGGCCAGCAATTCCACAATGACATCGACACCAAGCCCTTCTGTTAGCTTCATAAGCTCGTCGAGATATCCCTCCGAGGAATGATTAAGTGCGTGATGAGCGCCCTGCTTTATAACCAGTTTCATCCCTTCGCTGCTTCCGGCCGTGCCAATCACCGTCATGCCAGCCGCGCGGGCCAACTGTACCGCAGCCGTTCCAACTCCCCCACTGGCGCCGTGGACCAACACAATCTCCGCCGGCTTCGCCTCGGCTCGCTGAAACAGTCCGCGGTAAGCGGTACCGTAAGGAACCCCAATCGCCGCACCCTGCTCGAAACTAACGTTGTCAGGCAACGGTTGCAGCTGCACTTCATTGCACAACGCCTGCTCGGCGTAGGTGCCAGTGCTGGATCCGGTAGTATAAACGCGATCTCCTTTCTTTAAACCGCTCTACTCCCGACCCGACGACCGAAACCACACCGCCGGCATCGGTTCCAGGGGTGTAAGGCAAACTGGGTTTAGAGGCATAGGTCCCGGTGCGAATGTAGGCTTCCACCGGGTTGACCCCGGCGGCATGAATGCGGACGACCACCTGTCCGGGACCGGGCTGGGGATCGGGAACTTCTTCCAACTTCATCACTTCGGGACCGCCGAACTCGTGTACGCGTATGGCTTTCACATTGTCCTCCTACAAGAAAACCGTAGCAGATTTGGGACGACTCTGACCGGTGAACCTACGAGGCCGGCGGAACGATTGCATGCGAAAATGGCGGATCGGAACTCGAATTTTCGTGTGCGCAGAGGCCAAAGCTAGCTCAGAGATGGGGTCACTCCCCTGATTCCGTCCTCTTTACGTGCTTGTTCGCTCCTTCCTGGAACCTATAATCAAAGTGCTCTGGACGACTACGTCTCCACCGGACTGCCTCGCAATGCCGCTGTGGTGCATTTGTGCCTGCGGCTGCCGGGCGCCCGGAAACTTGTGCCGATGGCGATTCCCTTCTCCGAGAGAACCGGTGGAACCAGCCACATGCACCGCCTTTCCTCGCCTACTGCAACCCGGCCGCGAACCTGGCTTCGAGTGCTTGGCACCTTCGCCCTGCTGTCGGTCCTTGCCGGGGCAAGCCTGAACGCATTACCGGCCAGCTCCGCCGCCCGTAAAGAGCAGGCCCGCGATCAGTTCGACAAGGCCGAACAGATGCGGGAGGCGCTCAACGGCCGTCCTGCCGATCAGCGCACGCGCAAAGATTATCAGCACGTAGCCGACGCCTATCGCAAGGTTTATTACGTTGCTCCGGCGTCGAGCAAAGCCGACGCCAGCGTGGTCGCGGTCGCCGAGATCCTGGCCGAAATGGGACGCCAGTTCCAGCCCGGCGAAAAGGACTTGCACGCCGCGATCAGCCAGTACGAGTTCCTGCGCCGCGAGTATCCGGGCAGCAAATACCGCTTCCAGGCGCTGTTCACCATCGGCCAGATCTATAAAGAGGACCTGGGCGACGATGACGCCGCTCGCCAGACCTTCGACGAATTTCTGAAGCACTATCCGCGCAACTCGCTGGCTCCGGAAGCGAAGCAAGCGCTGGCTGAGTTGAATCAGCCGAAGCCCAGCAAGCAAGCCGGTCGAGGAAGCCGCATACCGAGAAAGCACCAGGCGCCAGCTCGCCGAGCCGGCCTCCCTAGTCTACGGCAAAGCGGAAGTCGGGGCTGCCTATGGTGACCGGGATTCGGCACTGGTCGACGCCCGATTACACGCGCGTGGCCATCGATGTCGATAGCGAAGTGAAGTATGAAGCGGGACGCGTCCCCAATCCCGACCGCATCTTCTTCGACCTGCCCGATACCAAGCTGGCTCGGTGCTGGTCGGCAAGAGCTTCGATGTGCAGGACGGCTTCCTGAAGAAGATTCGGGTTGCGCAATACCAGCCGGGCTATACTCGAGTGGTGCTGGAAGTCGCCGACGTCTCCGACTACTCGGCATTCATGCTGCCCAATCCCTACCGCCTCATCATCGACATCCATGGCCGCCAGCCGCAGTCGCAGACGCAGATTGCCAGGGCGAACGCTCGGCGAGCGCCGTCCGGGAAGTAACGAGCGGACCGATAACCGCAATCGAGAAGGAGAAGCCGTACCGCTCGGTGGAGAAGGCCAACGAGGCGGGAAAGCCGAACCCTGCTTCCGACAGACGCTGCGAAAACGGCTTCTCCAGCCAACGACTTGCTGGGAAGCCGGTCTGCATCATCGCAACCCACTCGTTCGGCTGCTCCAGTCAGTTCAGCTAGAGCAATGCCGCACAAGGTGGTCGTCGACGACGATGAGGATGACGGACGTCGGATGCAGCCCCCGTTGCCGCCTCAGGCGAATTCCAGGGCGCTGGCTCGAAGACCGGTAAACCAGTCGATGGGAACGCGTCGACTTCAGCCGGATCTGCCACGGACAGTACGATCTGCCCAGAAAGCGAGCAGCAAGCCGAAGCAGACTACGGCTGTCGCGACCGCAAAGCCGCCTGACCCGCTTGTTCTCCGGTCCGCGCGACACCAGCGGTCCTGAGTTGAAGGCGACGACCCAGCCCACGACCGCGCCGACTGCGGTAGCCGTGGCTCCCCGTTCCAAGAACCAAGAAGACCACGAAGGCCTCTAGCCGCCAACGATGCCGGCGACTCACGAAGCTGCGCCCACTTCGACTGGCGACCGCAGCCTGACGCGCGCACTCGGCCTGAAGATCGGCCGCATCGTGGTTGACGCCGGACACGGCGGCCACGACACCGGCACCATCGGCCCCAATGGCGTGATGGAAAAGGATGTGGTGCTGGACGTGGCGTTGCGCCTCGGTCGACTGCTGGAGACTCGGCTGGGCGCCGACGTGATCTACACCCGCGACGACGATACTTTCATCCCGCTGGAGACGCGGACTGCCATCGCCAACGAGCACCAGGCCGACCTGTTCATCTCCATCCACGCCAACTCCAGCAGCGATCCCGTCAGCTCGCGGAGTCGAGACTTACTACCTGAATTTCACCTCGAATCCCGACGCCCTGGAAGTGGCGGCGCGCGAAAACGCCGTGTCGGAGAAGTCGATCTTCGAGTTGCAGGACCTGGTGAAGAAGATCACGCTGAAGGACAAGATCGACGAGTCGCGCGAGCTGGCCACCGACGTTCAGCAATGTCTTTACGCTGGGCTGGCTACCCGCCATTCCACTCTGCGTGATCGCGGCGTCAAGAAAGCACCGTTCGTGGTGCTGATCGGCGCCAACATGCCCAGCATCCTGGCCGAAATCTCCTTCGTCTCCAATCCCACCGACGAAGCCAAGCTGGAAACCCCCGAGTATCGCCAGAAGATTGCCGAATCGCTCTATAAGGGCATCGCCAAGTATGCCGACGGCCTCAGCGGCGTCAAAGTGGCGGCAAAGTTCAGCAAGCAAGACGGGCAGTAGGTGCCACTTTTCGCTTTTCGCCCCTCGCAGGGAGCTAGCGGCCATTGGCTCCGAGCCGGTCAGAATCAGTACAGCCTCCTCCATTTGCGACTCAGCCCGTCTAGTCCCGGCTAGCGGCAGACGGATTCATGAAACAAGTTGGCTCCTCAGGTGCCGCCCCTGAAGGGGCTCAATCACGTAAATTGCAGCCTACCCAGCGCTCGAGCGCTGGGCTATGATCTTTCGTCCCGCAGAGCGGGACTCGTATCATGGTTCGGTCTATGGCTCGCCAGCTTCGATCCTTTTCGCAACCGACTCGCCCGTATTGTTGAAACGCTCTCCGCCCACTTCCCGGAAACTTTGTTGCCCTTCCGGTAGTCTAAAATTAGTAGGTAGCTTGACTGTCTTGCATGAAGCGCATTGTTATCTTCGTTGTTGTCTGCCTGACGAGTGCTGCACGTCGCGGGCGCAGCCGATAGCGCTCACCCTCTATTGCCCAAGTCGTTTGCCGGCTGGACCCAGACGGGCCAGGCCGCAGATCAGCGCGAACCCGCCCAGGCTGACCCCGCGTATCCTGCGGTATTGCAGGAGTACGGTTTTGCCGATTCGGAGACAGCCACCTACACTCGCGAGGACGGACGCAAGCTGACCATCAAGGCTGCCAGGTTCAACGACGCCACCGGCGCTTATGGCGCGTTCACCTTCTATCGCCAGCCGGCGATGAGAGACCGAACAGATCGGCACCAAGGCTGCCTCGGCCAACGATCGCATCCTGTTCTTCCGCAGCAACGTGCTGGTGGACGCCAACTTCGATCGCGTCACCGAAATGTCGGCTGCCGAGTTGCGCGAGTTGGCCGGGCATGTTGCCGGCCGCGCCGGGATCGGCGGGCAATCTTGCCCACCCTTCCGCAATACCTGCCGCAAGAACGATGCGGTGGAGAACTCCGCGAAATACATTCTGGGACCGCAGGCATTGCTGGCCGTGAAAGCGCCGCTGACGGCCGAGCAGATCGACTTCAGCCACGAGCCCGAAATCCTGATGCAGGATTACACGTCGAAGGACGGTCCGCTGACGCTGACCTTGATCGAATATCCGACGCCGCAGAATCGCCGGCGATCGTTTGCGTGCCTTGCAAAGCGCAGAGCAAGCAGCTCCAGGCTCGCTGCTGGCGCGACGCAGCGGACCGCTGGTCGACGTGGTGACTGGCGCGACCGGCAGCGGCGACGCGAAGACTCTGCTGAACTCGGTGAACTACGAAGCTGAGGTCACGTGGAATGAAGCGACCTCGGTCAGCAAACGCGACAACATCGGCAATTTGATCGTCGGCGTCTTCGCGCTGATCGGAGTCATTCTCCTGATCTCGCTCATCTTCGGAGTTTTCTTCGGAGGCATTCGCATCCTGTATGAAGCGCCTTTTCCCCGACCGGGTCTTCGACCGGCCGGAGGACGTGGAGATCATCCAGCTGCACCTTAGAGAGTAAGCAATCGCTTGTAAGCTATTGAAATTAAGCTAGTTATCGAAAATACGGCTGAAACACGGGCAAATTTCGGTCATTTCCCGGCAATTCCCCAAAATTCATTGTAACTCATTGAAAACACAGCAGTTTAAGTCCGAGAAATTGCTTGACACGCACTTTCCGGAACCCTAGTATTTGTCCAGAAAGTTTTGACGGTCTAGCCTCCGTTGGAACTATTCTCCCTTGAAGAGAAGGCCGCCCTGTTGCCGGGTGGCCTTTTCGTTTGCGCGCAAGCTGTGGGAAAGTCGACGCTGTTGTGAAAAACAGCAGCTCAACGAAGAACAAATGCGAGAACGCCGCACGTTCTTTTCGTTTCTTGCGCGTCGCTCGCACTCCCATTCATTTCGCAGAGTCAGCGGGCTTCGCACTCAGCCCATAAAGCTTGATCGCATTATCACGCATCACTTTGCGCGCAATTCGCTTGCCTGCGCGCGAGTGATCTCTCCATCCTGCATCATGCCCGTGAGTGCGATGGCGAGCGCTGTCCGTCCCGCCGTTGCCGTCTGATATCCAGTCTCCTCCCAATTCACCTGCGGCGTCAGCGGATAGAGATCGGTGCCGAACAGCACTTTGTCGGGATAGAACTCCAGCATGAAGCGAATGCTGGCGGCGATGTGGCGCGGCGAGGTCATCCAGGTTTGCTCGGAGAAGTCGGCGTAGACATTGGGCTTCATCAGCAGGTAAGGCACGAACTGCTCGAAGCCGCCGGCGCCGCCGTGCAGCATGACGAAGTTCGTCTTGCGCAGCGTAGGATCGTTGAAGACCGAGTCCAGCAGCAGCGGATTGCTGCCCTCCATGCGGAAGTAGCCGCCGCATCCGCCGCCGGTGTGGAAGTGCACCGCCATGCCCAGCCGTCCCGCTTCGCGCGCGATGTAGCGGAAGAGATAGTCCTGCAAGCATCTTGTAGTCGGCGTCGTTGGGCACTCCGCCCTTCACGTAGTGCGCATAGATCCTGAGCGGCGTCCGCCTCGCTCGGCGGGAGCGAAATCCAGCGAACGCAGGTACGCAGCCTCGAACTTGATGGCCACGGCGCCGTTTCTTCGTTGCAGCTCCAGCAGAGGCGTCACCACCTTGGCCGTGTATTCCGCCAGGGTCGGCGGCAAGCCGGTCATCGTTCAACTGATTCAGGTAGCGCTGCAAACAGCAATTCTTCGCTGCCGAAGAAGATCTTGCGATCGGGCGACTGCGCTTCCAGCGACGAGTTGTTCAGCGGAAACAGCAGGATGTCATCGAACGGCACCCAGAGGAAGTGCGGCGGCTGCAGCCCGCGACCCAGCGCGACGCGATTGGCCAGCTCCGTCTCGATGCCCAGCTGATCCAGCACCCAGTTGGGATAGTTGTCGCCCTCGCGCTGCTTGACCTGCTCCTTGGCGGCGAGCAGTTCCTTCACGTGCTCCGGCTTGAAGTCGTCGTACTTGTAGCCGAACATCGTCTGCCACGCCTTGATGTAGACCGGATTGTCTTCGCGAAACATCAGGCCCGAGTCGGTCGGCTCCAGCGGATCGCAGGGCAGCGCATCGAAGTCGTCGTCCTTCTCCCCATGCGGTCCGTCGAGCGCCGGAGGATGCGAGTGATTGTCGATGGCCTTGATCTGGTTGATCTCAGTCATCAGGCCGGGATCGGGCTGGAGTTGCTGATTGGTTTGCGCGAAAGCGTGGAAGCTGACGGCAAGAGCGAAAACGGCGGAGAGCGTTTTCATAGGCGACCTGGCCGAACGATCGGATCTCTCGACTCGGCATGGCATTGCGAGAGGGAGTCGAGGCAGTCTATCGCGCCGGCAATCCCTTCCACAACTTCATTTATGCACCGTCCTGCTGTTCCGAACCCAAAACCGCTTTCCGCGAATCCAACAGTACTTGCACTACATGATGGGCCCCGGTCCCTCAGCACCGGGAAAGAAAACCGAAATCTTCAAGGCGCTGCCGGAGATCTGGCAACTCATCCGGCCGCGCCGGGCCCTGCTCGCCCTCGGCCTGGGGCTGATGGTGATCAACCGCGTCTCCGGGCTGGTGCTGCCCGGCTTCCACCAAGTATCTGGTCGACGACGTCATCGGCAAGACGGCATTTCCAGCTGCTCTATCCGCTGGTCGGGAGTCGTGCTGGCGGCGACCCTGATTCAGGGCCTGACCTCGTTCGCCCTGACCCAGACGCTCTCCAAAGCCGCGCAGAAGCTGATCGCCGAGCTGCGCCGCCGCGTGCAGGAGCACGTCGGCCGGCTCTCCGTCGCCTATTACGACGCCAACAAGACCGGCATGCTGGTCTCGCGCATCATGAGCGACGTCGAAGGCGTGCGCAACCTGATCGGCACCGGCCTGGTCGATTTCGTCGGCGGACTGCTGACCGCGGTCATCGCGTTTGCCGTGCTCATCCGCATCAGCCCGGTGATGACGGCCATCGCCTTCACCTTTCTGCTGGTCTTCGGCATCGGCCTGCGCAAGGCCTTCCGCGTCATCCGCCCCATCTTCCGCGAACGCGCCAAGATCAACGCCGAAGTCACCGGCCGGCTCACCGAATCGCTGGGCGGCGTGCGCGTGGTGAAGGGCTACCACGCCGAAGCGCGCGAGCACGACGTCTTCAGCTCGGGCGTCGAGCGGCTGCTGCAAAACGTCTTCAAGACGCTGACCGCGACCTCGGTGATGAGCCTGTCGTCGTCGACGCTGATGGGCATCATCGGCGCGATCGTGATGTTCATGGGGACGCGCCAGATTCTCGCCGGCAAGCTGACGCTCGGCGGATTCTTCACCTACACCATGTTCCTCGGGCTATCTGGCGGCGCCGCTCTTCCAGGTCGTCGGCATCGGCACGCAGATCACCGAAGCCATCGCCGGCCTGGAGCGCACCCGCGAAGTTCTGGACGAGACGCCGGAGAACGAAGACCCCGACCGCACCGTCACGCTCGGCGAGATTCGCGGCGACGTCGCATTTCGAGGATGTCAACTTCGCTTACGAGCAACAGAAGACCGTGCTGCACGACGTCTCGTTCCACGCGCAGCCGGGCACGGTCACGGCGCTGGTCGGATCGTCGGGCTCAGGCAAGTCGACCATCATCGGATTGATTGCCGCCTTCCACAAGCCGAACGAAGGCAAAGTGCTGGTCGATGGCGTCGATCTCGCCACGGTGCGGCTGGAGTCGTATCGCACGCAGCTGGGCATGGTGCTGCAGGATTCGTTTCTCTTCGACGGCATCGATTCGCGAGAACGTGGCCTTCTCCAAGCCCGACGCCACCGAGGAAGAAATTCTTCGCGCCTGCGCCATCGCGCGCGTGGACGAGTTCGCGGAAAAGTACGAGCAGAAGTACGACACCATCATCGGCGAGCGCGGCGTGAAGCTTTCGGGCGGCCAGCGGCAGCGCGTCTCGATCGCGCGCGCCATCCTGGCCAATCCGCGCATCCTGATTCTCGACGAGGCCACGTCCAGCCTCGACTCCGAATCCGAGGCCATGATTCAGGAAGGGCTTTCCTACCTGATGCAGGGACGCACCACGTTCGTCATCGCTCACCGCTTATCGACGATTCGCCGCGCCGACCAGATCCTGGTGGTCGAAGGCGGGCGCATCGTCGAGCACGGCACGCATCAGCGCATTGTTCGATCTGGGCGGCCGCTACTACGAGCTCTACACCAAGCAGCACGGCATCGAGGAGAATCTGTTCCTGGCGCCGGGCGAAGGGGACATCGTGGAAGAAACCACTGCGGTGGAGTCGACTGCGGCCGCCGCCGATCCCGATCCCGACTACTCTGCTTCGATAACCCTGGTCAACACTTTTGCTTTGAAATTCCGTAGCCGTTCAGAATACCCTTGGCCTCGCGGATTACCCCGCAGGGAGGATTATTCTTGTCCGGCCAGCGCCTCGGATCCCCAAGAAAAGAAGACGGCGTTTGCCCCGCGCAAGCTGCACCACCATTACATCGTGCTGCTGCTTACCGAACTGATCCTGATTCTCGGATTTCCCTTCCTGGCGGGAAACGCGCGCGCAGTTGAAATCTTTCGTCTGCTGGCAGTGGTGGTGTTTGCTGCCGCGCTCTACGCCTTCTTAGGGCGAGGACGGTTGACTCTGATCGCGTTTGCGCTGGGGGTGCCGGCTGTGTTCATTCACGTGGTCAACTTCTTCGGCTATCTCGTGCGGCTGCAAACCCTTGCCACGTTTCTGGGTCTTTTGTTCCTGATTTTCGTGACCAGCGTCTTCATCATCGGAATCGTGTCCATGCCCACCGTCACGCTGGACACGTTGGCGGGAGCGGTGTCGGCGTATTTCCTGGTGGGAATCACTTACGGGCTGGCGTATGCGTTGGTGGAGCAACTGCATCCCGGATCGTTCCGCGACACCATAATGCCGGGACATGTCATCAGTCCCAACGAATACATCTTCTTCAGCTTCGTGACCCTGACGACGGTGGGATATGGCGACATCGTTCCCTGGGGTCCGCACGCCCGGGCCCTGGCCATCATTGAAGGCGTCACCGGAATCATGTATCCGGCGGTATTGATCGGACGGCTGGTCGGCTTGCGCGGCACCCGGCAGGAGAATTCGTAGGCAGAGCCGGTCCCGCTGTCCGCTTTAACTCGAAATCCAGACAGATCGCCGCAGGCAACGCAAGGTTGGACGACACGTCCGCTACTTCCCCCAAATGCCATTTGCCATATAGCATCATGATGGAGGTGCCATTGCACCGTTTGTTCCGAGTGCCGTTCTTTTCCATTGCGCTCATCCTGCTCTTATTAGCCGCGATCGCTCAACCGGTTTGGGCGCACGCGGTCTTGATGCAGTCAACGCCAAAGCTGAACTCGACTGTGAAGGGGCCCGATGTCCCGATCTGGCTGCGTTTCAACGTCAGGGTCGATGGCAGCCGGTCGCGGCTGCACTTGCTCGGCCCCGATGGCACGCAGCAAAAACTGGAGACCACGAAGCAGCCCACTCCCGACATCCTCACGGTGCAGGCCACCGGATTGAAGCCGGGAAACTACAAACTGCAGTGGCAGGTGCTGGCATCCGACGGGCATATCAGTCAAGGCGAAGTCGCCTTCACGGTGAATTAGCCAGACATGATGCTCAAGCTGGTCGACATCTTTGGTTATCTGTCGGTCCTATTGCGCGCGGGAACGCTCGTCTTCCAGTCATTATTGCTGGGAGGCTTGTTATTTCTCTTCTGGATCGCGCGTCCCACCTCTGATGTTGCGGACAGTAGCTTGGAGCGGGTCCGCGGGGCGTTGTTGCGCCTGTTTCGCGCGGCGGCAATCGCGCTGGTCATCGTGCAGGTGCTGTATCTGTACGTGAATTCGGCGGTACTGATGGCGACCGCCGAAATCGGGATCTCAGCCGTCGCCGGAGCCAACTTCTTCATTGCCGGAAGCGTGATTCTGCTTGCCGCCCTGACCATAGCGGCAACCGCGCGCTCGGCAGGCAGATTCGCCGGCTGGTGGATGGCGCTACTGGTTCTGCTCGTACTCGGCGCATCGGTGATGACCAACCACGCCGCTGCCCGCATGGAACACCGGGTGCCCATGGTTATCCTGACGGTGCTTCATGAAGCCTGTACCGGATTCTGGATCGGCGGACTGCCTTTTCTGCTACTCGGATTGCACGTCGCCAAGGACAGTCCTACGCAGTGGTACATCACGCAACGCTTCTCGCGGCTGGCGCTGGTCAGCGTGATGGTGCTGGTGCTGAGCGGCTTCGGGATGAGCCTGGTATACATCGGCTCGTTCCGCTCGCTCTATCGGGACTGCTTACGGCGTAATGGTCATTGCCAAGATCATGATGCTGGTGGCGATGCTGGCGCTGGGCGCAATCAACTTCCTGATGCTTCGCAAGTACAGCCCGGACCAAGCCATGCCTCGTTTGCGCCGGCTGGTGGAGGCCGAGGTTGGAATCGGCATCACCATCGTTCTGGCTGCCGCCTCGCTGACTTCCCAGCCGCCGGCCATCGACATGCCGAACGACACCGTCAGTCTGCAGCAGATTGTGACTCGCTTTGCCCCCGGCTGGCCGCGACTGCAGAGCCCGGACCTCGGTCAGCTTTCAACCATCATGCCCGGGCAGGCGATTTCGCCTACCGATCCGAGCCGGCTGCCTACCATCTTTACCAGCGACGGTCTGCCCGTTTCCGCGCGAGTTCTGGCCGACATGAAGTGGTCTGAATACAACCATCACTGGATGGGCGTGATCGTGATTGGCATGGGACTCCTGGCGTTGCTGGCGCGGACGGGCCATGCCAAGTGGGCGGAGTACTGGCCGCTGTTGATGATCGGCATCGCCATCTTCATTTTCTTGCGCGGCGATCCCGAATGCTGGCCGCTGGGGCCGCGCAGCTTCTGGGCGACGTGGGCCAAGCCGGAAGTCTTCCAGCATCGGGTGGCCGCGCTGCTCTGCATCGCCTTCGCTATCTTCGAGCTGCGCGTCCGCCGAAATCCGTCGCAAGGCGGGGTGTTGCCGCTGATCTTTCCGCTTATGTGCGCGGTGGGTGCGGCGTTGCTGCTGACACACTCGCACGGCACCACCAATGTTAAGGAAGAAATGCTGGCCGAGCTAAGCCACATGCCGATGGCAGTGCTGGGGGTGATGGCTGGCTGGTCGCGCTGGCTGGAATTACGCCTGCCCCCGGAGGATCGCGCCATCCCATCGTGGATCTGGCCGGTGTGTTTTGTCTTGATCGGCGTGGGGCTGTTGAATTACAGAGAGATCTAGCGGGTCTCCGCCGTAAGAGTTCTCTACTACCCGCCATACAAGCGGTTCGGCGCCGAATGGCGTGCGGGCGGAAAATCTGCCTGTGTAACATCGACTCATCGCGTGACAGTCACGCGGATGGTTCCACGCCGAGGCTGAAATAACATTGCGAGGATGTTGCATGCGCAAGCAGCAAATCTTTTGGCTGATGCATCTAAACTGGTTCCTCTAGCGATATTTGTTCACTCACTGCTGAGACATGATCACGAACCTTCCGCCCGAACGTTCCCACTACTCGCGCACAGGCCGATTGGCCTGTGGTCCGTATACTCTGAACGACGGGAGCCGTTCGCGTTGACCGCCAAGGCATCAGAGTCCGGCGTTCGCGGCGACCGAGCGTATAGCCGGTGACGCTCGCGAACAATATCGCCTGAAGCTGGCGCGCATCACGCTGGACTCCATGGTCCAGTTCGTCGGCCTGCTCGACGCCCATGGCACCGTACTTGAGATCAACCAGGTGGCGCTCGACGCCGTCGGTATTCAAGCTCTCCGACGTCGAAGGCAGACCATTCTGGACGACCTTCTGGTGGCAAGTCTCCGACGAGATCAATGCCGAGTTGCGGCAGATGATCCAGCGCGCCGCCAAAGGCGAGTTCGTCCGCTGGGACACCGAGATTTACGGACGTGCCGGCGGCAAAGAGACCATCATCATCGATGCCTCCCTCATGCCGGTGAAGGATGAGCAGGGTCACGTCGCCTTCATTACCGCCGAAGGCCGCGACATCACCGAGAAAAAAGCCAACGAGCGCGAGATTGCCCGGCAGCGCGAGGAGCTGGCGCAGCTCGACAAACTGAAGACGCAGTTCTTCGCCAACATCAGCCACGAGTTCCGTACCCCGTTGACGCTGATGATGGGTCCACTCGAGGATGCGCTGGCCAGCGCGGAAGGACTGTCGGCGGCCAACCGCGAGCGGCTGGAACTGGCGCGCCGCAACTCGGAGCGTCTACTCAAGCTGGTCAATACCCTGCTCGACTTCTCGCGTATCGAGGCTGGCCGCATGGAGGCCTCGTACGAGCCGGCCGATCTCCGCGCCCTCACAATTGAGCTTGCCAGCGTGTTCCGCTCCGCCATCGAGCGCGCCGGTATGCGCCTGGTTATCGATTGCACCCCACTTCCGAGATGGTTTACGTCGACCGCGAGATGTGGGAGAAGATCGTCCTCAATCTTCTGTCCAATGCGTTCAAGTTCACCTTCGACGGCGAGATCGAGATTTCGCTGCGATCAGGTTGGGTCGGCGGTGGAGTTGGCGGTCCGCGATACGGGCACCGGAATTCCGGCAGACGAAATTCCCCGGTTATTCGAACGCTTCCATCGAGTTAAAGGCGCGCGCGGACGCTCCTTCGAGGGCAGTGGCATCGGGCTCGCGTTGGTGCAGGAGCTAGTGAAGCTGCACGGCGGCAGCGTGCGGGTCGACAGCGCACTCGGCCAGGGAAGCCGCTTCGCGGTTTCGATTCCTCTGGGCACGGCGCATCTGCCTGCCGCCCGCATACAGGCACAACGGGCCATGACCTCAACTGCGGTGGCCGCGGAAGTGTACGTGGGCGAGGCTGAGCGATGGCTGCCGCATACCGACGCCGCAGCGAGCGAGCAGCCGCTGCTCCATGCCCGCGCGCGCGACATCCCGGTTGCCGGCGCACACGCCCGACGAGCAGCGCGAACTCATCGTGGTGGTCGACGACAATGCCGACATGCGCGACTACGTGCGCGGCCTCCTGGAAGAGGAGTACGAGGTGGTTGCCGTCGAAAACGGCGAGCGCGCCATCGAGGTGACGCGGCAACTACGGCCCCGCGCTGCTGCTCACCGACGTCATGATGCCCGGGTCTGGACGGCTTCGGCGTTCTACAGGCAATCCGCGGCGATCCCGCCGTCAGCGACATTCCGGTCATTCTGTCTCTCCGCCCGCGCCGGAGAAGAATCGCGCATGGAAGGTCTTGCAGGCAGGCGCCGACGACTACCTGGTCAAGCCGTTCACCGCCCGCGAGCTGATAGCGCGCGTAGCCACGCACGTGAAGATCGCCCGGTTTCGCCGCGAGGCCGAGAAGGCGCGGCGGCTTTACGACACTATTCTGTCGAACACGCCGGACCTCGCCTACGTCTTCGATCGCAATCACAAATTCATCTATGCGAACAATGCTTTGCTGGCGATGTGGGGCCGCAGCGTTAGAAGATGCCATCGGCAAAAACTGCCTGGAGCTGGGATACGAGCCGTGGCATGCGGCGATGCACGACCGCGAGATCGATCAGGTCATCGCTACCCGGAAGCCAGTCCGCGGCGAAGTGCCGTTTACCGGCACCAACGGCCGCCGCGTTTACGACTACATCTTCGTTCCCGTGATGGGACCCAGCGGCGAGGTGGAGGCCATCGCCGGCACCACGCGCGACATCACGGAACGCAGCATCGCAGAGGACGCACTGCGCCAGAGCGAGGAGCGCCTGCGCGCCTTCGTCAACGCAACCTCGAATGTCGCGTACCGCATGAGCGCCGACTGGGGCGAGATGCGCCAACTCCAGGGCAAGAACTTCATCGTGGACACCGCTGAGCCACGCCACGAGTGGATAGACGCAATACATTCATCCCGAGGACCAGCCGCGCGTGAAGGCTGCGATCGCCGAGGCGATTCGGAGCCGCGCCGTCTTCGAGCTGGAGCATCGTGTGCTTCGCGTCGACGGTTCGTTGGGATGGACCTCGTCGCGTGCAATCCCGGTGCTGGGACCCGATGGTGAAGTTCTGGAATGGTTCGGCGCGGCGGCTGACATCACCGAACGCAAGAAAGCGGAAGAGGCTTTGCGCCGCTCGGAGAAGCTGGCGGCAACCGGCCGCCTCGCCGCCACCATGGCGCACGAAATCAACAACCCGCTGGAAGCGGTCACCAACCTGATCTACCTCGCCGACAAATCCATCAGTCGCGACGACGCCCGCAAGTATCTCGCAGCCGCCGAAGAAGAGCTCGACCGCGTCTCGCATTTGACCAAGCAGACGCTCGGCTTCTATCGCGAGACCAAAGGCGCCGCCAAGGTCCACGTCGGGTCGATCGTGACTTCACTGCTTTCTGTGTTCGGGTCCCGATTGCGGAACAAGAACATCGTGGCCGAGACCGACGTCCAGAGCGATCCCAAAATCTAAGCCATCCCGGGAGAAGTTCGCCAACTGGTTGCGAATCTTCTCAGCAACAGCATCGATGCAGTGAATCGCGGAGGCCGCATTCGCATTCGCGTCTCGGCGGCAATCGGGGCGAATCGCACCGCAGGCGTGCGGCTTACGATCGCCGACAATGGTCCTGGCATTCCTACCAGCATCCGCTCCCAGGTGTTCGAACCTTTCGTCACCACCAAGAAGGACGTCGGCACCGGTCTCGGCCTGTGGGTCTGCAAGAGTATTTGTCGAACGACACGGCGGAAAGATTCATACCAAGAGTTCGACGGAAATGGGGAACAGCTGGACCGTCTTCTCCGTCTTTCTTCCCGCCGTTTCTCCCCTGATCGGCCGCGAAGCGCAACAGTCTGGGGAGTAAGCAATTTGCGCGCAGGATCCCGGTTGTGCCGATCTAACATTGAAGCCGGGGGTTGGGGAAGAAATTGTTTTCCTGGATTTCGGCCGACCGGCGTGACACTGACGATGCTTCGCACCGGTTGCTCTAGGTGCAAACTACGCTTCCTTCATGGGAAGCTTCCGCGCGGGATCAGTGATTGCGTCGATTTTAACGGCATAGGTTGAACGCGCAGTGATGTCCGCATCGGTGATCAGGTGAACGTCGAGCAGGCCTTCCCTCCGATGCCCGGTTCGCAGGAAGTTGATTTCGCTCAGGCAACGGCTCCAGCCTTCCAACCAGAGGATCAATTCTCTGCTTCTGGTCTTCTGTGCCTTCGTAAGTGCACGAGCAGATCGATGTCGCTATCCGGACCTGCGGTTGCGTTCTTCGTGCTGCCAATGAGGTAGAAGGCCTTGACACCGAACAACTGCGGATCGACTTGTGCCGCGATCCTCTGCGCCATCCGAAAGCGCCAACGCCAGTGTTCTTCGCCGCTACGATCAACAAGCTCAATGTCCGATTCAGTCTGTCCCTCGCGTTGTAAGGGTGGGGAAAGGAAAGCCACCGCCCGGTCCGATTCCGCGTTCATCAGCACTCGCAAGATCAGGCCGTCACTCTCCTTAGGAACATCGATTACGCGGAGCGTGTTGGACAGGTGAGCAAATTCTGGAAGCAGTTCCACGAGTACGCTGGGTGAACCGCGCAGGAACTCCTCCTCAAACGTTGTCTGGGGGTCATCCGGATAAAGCGGCAGATAACGAATCGACGCCTCTACGAGGTCTTGAAAAAAATGGGTGCCGAAGGACAGGTCGGGAAGGTAGTTTCCCTGCTGCCGGGCGACTTCGATCAGCATGGCAGTGTTGTTGATGTCGGAGTACGTGACCGGAACGCCAAGCTTGATGTCGCCGCGGCTTCCCCAGCGTCCTGGACCGATCAAGATAAACTGCCGCTTGGGCAACAACTTGTTCAGCCGTCCGACCGCGCGTCCAACATCGCGCATGTCGGCCTGGTCCGAGAGCTGGCTGTAGCCTTCCAGATCCACATACACGATGTGCGTGATCTCCGGCACCTTTCCATTGGAGACGAACCGGTTTGCCGAAAATATCACCTTGTCCGTCGGCAGATCCTGCGGGATCGAAACCGGGACCGCATCGCCGCTGTAACTCTGCGGACGACATTGCAGCAGGTAGAAGTCCTCGCCATCGTAGGCGAACTCAATGTCTACCGGCGTCGCCCAGGTTGGCTTCCAGCAGCGTCAACAGCTCACGGATTCCGCTGACGAACGGCGTCTTGCGGATCAGCCCTTCAAAGGTGAAAACCACGTCCCGGGTGCTGAAGTCCGGGATCGGTCCAACGGGCTGCTCCATGCGGTCATGCTCGACGAGCGACACAAAATTGCGAATCTGCGGATAGTTGGCGCCGCAATAGCGGAGCAACTCCAAGGAGTCCACAGTTTCGAAAGCATTGGTCTCAAGGTTGATCACATCGACGCGCCTAGGCGAGTACTTGAGCACCTCCTCCACCGTCACGTTCGCGCGCAGGTTGGGTTGTCCGGGAGCGATTAACACCGGATAGTCATCGTTGACGCGGTCAACCGCGCGAGTTCCCAGGCCGGGCACCAAGCGAACTAACCCGTCACTGCGACTGATTCGCGAGGACCAACGGAACTCGTTGTTGCTGAATGCCACTCCCGAACATGCCGGCAGAAAATATTTGCCGACCTTCTGTCCGACGACTTCCTGGATCATGATGCCCATTTCTTCATGAACATCCAGCAGGCCTCGTTCGGCACGATACTCGGTGGGATCGGGTCCGAAGATAGAGGCATACACTTCGGCGACAGCGTCCATCAGCGCGGCGAGGCGCTCTTCTCGGGTGCCCTGATTACCCAGAAACAAGCTCTTGTACTTGCCGGAAAACGCCGATCCGGCGCGGTCTTCCAGCAGGCTCGAGCTGCGAACGATCATAGGACAGTCACCCAACTCATCCAGCGCCAGCGAAAGTCCCTTCGCCAGCTCCGAGGGGAACGATGAACTCTTGAACAGCGCAACCAGATGCGGATATTCCTGCCGCACCTGGTCGATCTCCATGTACTTCCAGTTGAGTACGTCTTCCAGCTCGTTGTGATGGACGAAGTGCAGAATCCAGTCCGAGGTGATGTACCAGGTCGTGGCGTCTTCACCTGCCGCGGCCTGAGCGCTCGCCTCGGGAATGCTTCTCGATGATCTTCTTGGCCAGGAAAAGTCCGGCGCTCTTGCCGCCGAGCTTTCCGTGACAAGCGCGGCGGGAAGATGATCCTGCCGATCAGGTCGTAAAAATCTTTGACCGTCGATGACGTTCTTGGCGACGTTGATGAAGTCCAGGCTCTCGGAGAAGAACCGCCGGATCAGCGATACGCGCAGACCTTTTTGCGTTGAAAGCGAAAGCTCGCTCTCATCAATGTCGGCGTGCTGATAGCGCTCGATGGCTTCGATGATTTCGCCCAGCGAGCGTGTCCAGATTGCTCCAGCGCGCGCACCAGGAAGCTGGATTTATCTTCTTTGATCCAGGCGGTGACGCAGGCCAGAATTTCGTTTTCGCTCAGATGCTCGCTGGCGAGTCGAAACGCCTCGGCGGTTACGTCGACGCGATGTGTCGGCAACGCTCCGGCGCAGCGGCCGGTTCTCTTCCTCTGTACCCGCATGTCTGCCGCGACCGGCGCAATGCCGGCGAGTTGCAGCAGTTCCTTGGCCTCGCTGAACGCCGTTCCAGCTCAGATGATTGATCAGCTTGCGCGAAATCGTTGCAGCAGGACTGGATCGGTATCGCGCAGAAATTCCAGCACGAAGCTGCCAGTCGCCTTTATCGCTCGGCCAATCCGCCAGCGGCCGCCGACAGCCCCTCAAATGCCGACTTCAAGCGACGCTGCATGACGTGGTCGGCAGATGCGATCGGCGATGGTCTCGATTAGTTTGCGCTCTTCTTTCAGGAACGGGCCTTCGTCCGACGCGCGGCATCTGCTCGCGATAGGAGACCTCGACGTTGCCCACGGCTTTCGCCCTGCACGACGATGTTGGCGCTTTGTGTCCAACTGGTAGGCAGGAAATTCGGGCGACTCGAATGACCTTGTTCTCGAAGATGATGCGTGCCTGGCAATCCTGCGGGTACTGCCAGCCCGGCGGCAGGATCGTCGACGATGCGCGGAAGATCACCTCCAGCGGCAAGTCGGGCCGATTCAGAAGCTCGTCCACCCGGTAGAGACAGTTCAGTTCCTTGGCGCGCTCCTGCAACTCGCGAAGGATTGCGCCGACTTGGACTTCGTCTTTGATCATTTTTCTTTTCCGCTGACTTGCGCGGATTCGCCCGACAGAATAACGCCGCGCCCGTTGCGACCATCGACACGAGCGGTCAACGCAGCCGGCGAGCGCACGTGACGAACAAACTCGGTTTCCTGCACCATCGGTTGGCGGTTCAGCCACGGCCAATCAATGGCAAAGCGTCCATCGTGCCGCACCATGAAGTAACTGGCGCGAAAGCTCGACAGATTATGGAAGAAATGCGAACCCTGGCTTAGCTCGACATTCATCTCCGGTAGCGTAGCCTCAACGATCACTCGTGCTCCCGAGATCTGGCTCCAGACCACCGGAATCCCCAGCGAGGGATGGGAACTGCCCCAGCGGCCAAAACCGATGAGCAGGAACGGCCGGTGCTGTTCCGAGAGCTGCCGATTGATGATCCCCAATTGTTCCGCGATCGCAGGAGTTTGCATGACGGAGAAGTTTTCCGGCCGAACAAATACGATGTCATGGATGTCGTCGATTACTCCATTACCCATCACCATCTCGGACGCGACGATGGCATGCGGATCGGCCAGGTCGTCGACTGTCACTTCCACGCTCTGTTCGACACGACCATGGGGCGGACCTGAAGAAATCCCAGCCGCGCCCGCGGCGCTTCCTCCCGATCTGTTCCGGATGGTCACGGCAAATTCAATCTCGACGTTGGCGCCCATAGTTTCGTCGGCTGCCTTTAGCAGCGTCTTGATTACTCTGTTGAGCGAAACTGCTCCCAGCACCAGCAGCGGCGCGAAGTCGAGGATACGCGGACCACTGCGTGCCCAAGTTCCGGGGACAACGCGATCGCGCGACGGGTCAAATGTCGACGCCAGAAAACGCAGCACGCCATCAGCCTCAGCATCTTTTAGGCCAGCCTTCACCAGATACTCGGTCTCGCTGACCGGATCGTATGCGGGCGGCTTGCCCATGTTGACGGCCCAGAAGTCTGTCTGCGTGCCGCGCAGCATCTCGTACACCGAACCGAACGGCGGCGGCTTTTTCGGGTAGGCGGGCGAAAATGTCCAGGAGATTCCGCCGTCCACAATCGTCTTGCCCAGACCCAGCGCCAGGCTCACCACACCTTCCTCCGGGCGCGCCGGCGCCGGCCGGATAGAAGTTGTACGAGCGCGCCACGCCAGAGATGTCAGGATAAAAGCGATCACCATGCCGTTCTCCCACAACTTCCTGGAGAATGACGGCCATCTTCTCTTCGCTCGGATCGTGGCCTGTGGTCTTGATGTAATCACGTGCTTCCTGGAAATAGGTGGAAGCGTAAACAAACTTGATAGCCTCTGTCAGTCGCCGGAAACGGGTGTCCTGATCGAGCTGATTGTTCGGGATCATTTTCGTGCCGTAGACGCCGGCGAATGGCCGGTCGAGCGCATCCTCCAGCAGACTGGACGAGCGGACGGCCAACGGTGTCTTGACTTGCGCGATCAGCGCCCGCAGGTCGCCCAGTAACTCAACCGGAAGGTCGGCCTGTTGAAAGGCAAGCCCGATGCGGTCATCCGGCAACTCTTCGACGGGCAATTCTGCGAGATGATTGCGCGTGATGAACTCGTCAAAGCAGTCCGTCGCAATGACGGCCATGGTCGGGACATTGACGTCAATATCCGGGAAGACGGAAGCATCGATCGTTTGTTCTAGCAGGTCTTTGGCAAAGACTAATCCGCTAGCCTTCCCGCCCAAAGCGCCCGTTCCGATCCGGGTGAAGCGAAAGGTTCCATCCCAGAAGTTCCGGTCGAACGCAGGAAGGTCGGCAGACTGCGGCTTAAGATCGGTCATTGCTGCCTCCCCGCCGCCATCATAGCCGACGCGATCGGCAGCGTGGTGGAGAAGGCGTGACCCGTCGACCGAAGCGCTACACCCAACCCCGGTCGTGGCAAGCCTTGGCCACGCGACCAATGGCAATGGCATAGGCTGCGTCTCGCATCGACAGCTTTTCGCGGCGCGCCAAATCTGACACCGCGAAGTATGCGGAGGTCATCTTGAGGTCGAGTTTTCCCAGGACCTCGTCCTTTTCCCAGAAGTAATTCATGTTGCTTTGCACCTGCTCGAAATAGCTGCAGGTCACGCCGCCCGCATTGGCCAGGAAATCGGGAATCAGCAGGATGCCGCGTGCTTTGATCTGCGCGTCGGCTTCCGGTGTCGTCGGACCGTTGGCGCCTTCAGCAATGATCCGTACCCGCCGAGCTGATCTTTCCGACATTGTCCCCGGTAATTTGGTTCTCGATCGCCGCCGGAATCAGG
The DNA here is from genome assembly GCA_963746515.1 of uncultured Acidobacteriaceae bacterium. GTDB lineage: Bacteria > Acidobacteriota > Terriglobia > Terriglobales > Acidobacteriaceae > Bog-257. The sequence continues at coordinate 105,906 of CAVVBO010000001.1, forward strand.
ATTTCGACATCCTGTTCGAGCCATGCGTCGCCGGGCAACATTTCGTATCCCAAGGCCTTTGCCTTCTGCTTGTTGATCCCACCAAAACGATCGGTGATCGACAGAACTTGGTTGAGATCGACTCCGTCAAGCTTGCGGTAGGTGTAGGAGCACTGGTCTTCCTGGTCCCAACACGAGACGGCAATCACTTTGCCTCCCAGCCGCTGGTAAAGTTCGATGGCGTACTGGGCCACGTTGCCGAAACCTTGAACGCTGGCGGTGGTGTCTTCCGGGCGAATGTCGAGTTCTTTAAGAGCTTCCCGCAGAGTGAAGACTACGCCGTAGCCTGTCGCTTCGGTCCGGCCAAGAGAACCGCCCATTCCGACGGGTTTGCCAGTGATGAATCCGGGATAGCGTCCGCCATGGATTTGTTCGAACTCGTCGAGCATCCACAGCATGTGCTGCGCGTTGGTCATGACATCGGGCGCCGGCACATCGGAGAGCGGTCCGACATTTCTTGCTACCTGGCGCACCCAACCGCGGCAGATCTGCTCCTGCTCGCGCTGACTCAGGTTGTGGGGATCGCATATCACTCCGCCCTTGGCCCCTCCCAGCGGGATATCGACGACGGCGCACTTCCACGTCATCCACATCGACAGCGCGCGGACCGTGTCGATCGTCTCTTGCGGATGGAATCGAATACCGCCCTTGCCGGGGCCGCGCGCATCATTGTGCTGGACGCGGAAACCACGGAAAATCTTCACCGATGCCGTCATCCATGCGCACGGGGATGGCAAAGTGGAACTCCCGCAAGGGATAACGCAGAAGGTCGCGGGTGGCAGGATCCAGGCCCAGATATTCGGCTACCTTGTCGAATTGCGCTTGTGCGATCTGAAACGAATTGAATGCCTTGGTAGACTTCTTCGGCGGTTGTCCGGGAGTCGATTGGCGCACTTCCTTTGCGATCTCGATCGGTTCACTCACAGCACTCTCCGGCATGGTTTTCTCCTTAAGTTCTTGATAGATAGTCAACCCTCCATGTTCCATTAACCTGGTCCCGTTGAACAGTGACTGTCCTCACAGGGTAGGGTGACCGCTGGCTCCAGCTCTTATTAAAATAGCCTACAGGAAATCTTGGGAGCCTGGTTCCCCAGAATCGCGAACAAGCCGAAAGCGTCGTGAAAGCTGGAATGGGATTACCCAAGTTGCTTTGCCATCGGAAAGCCATGCGTTTGCGGCGTATGCCGTCGAGGCTACCGGAAACGTGTTCGCAGTAGCCGATGTCATGGGACATGAAGACTTGAAGACAACGCGAATCTACCAGCACCCTGAGTTAGGCGCGATTCGGGATGCTATTGACGAGCGAAATCGGAGGGTGATGTGAGAGTCCCCACAAAATCCCCACAATCAAAAACAATGCCCACCAGTCATGGAGGACAGTTGGTGAAACGAAAGAAGTTACTGGAGCCGACGATCGGACTTGAACCGATGACCTGTCGATTACGAATCGACTGCTCTACCAACTGAGCTACGTCGGCTTGGTTTCGATTGTAACTGTCGCCGGAGGTTACCGTAAAGGGACCCGGGCCCCTGTTTTCCACTACTTTGCGCGGTTTTCCACTTGCTTGCAACTCTTATCCCCGGATAATTAAAGCAAGCTCAGCTGGCGACTCCGAGCTTACATGAACCGATATTGTCGAGCGGACGTCCTTCGGATCCTGCATATCACGGCCAACCAACTGGTTGGCTGGCAACGTGCAGGACTTGTTCCAATTTCTGAGACGTTTACCTTCTACGACCTCCTGCAGCTCAAGAAAATCCGCGACCTGCGCGCCAAGCGGGTGCGTCCGGCAGTTATCCGCGAGTCGTTGCAGGCCATGCAGAAGCAGGTGGCCGGCATGGAGAATCCGCTGCTCGAGGCCAGCGCCTTCAGCGTCGGATCGCGCGTGGCGTATCGCCATGAAGGTCACTCGGTCGAACCGATCGCCGGGCAGTTCGTGATGGACTTCGGGCCGGTGGCACGGTGCTGTCGACGCGTCCGCACCTCCAAAGTGAAGCCGATCGGCAATTTCGACACGGCGGCCGATCTGTTTGCCCGCGGCATCGCCATGGAGGAGCATCCCAGCACCCACGATGAAGCCATTCGCAGCTACCTGCAGGTGCTGGAGATCGAACCCAATCACGCCGCCGCGCATATCAACCTGGGCACGCTGTATTACAACCGCCAGGATTTCGTCTCCGCCGAAAAGCACTATCGCGCTGGCCGTGGAGCGGACCCGCGCTACGCGCTGGCGTATTTCGACTTGGGCAACGTGCTGGACGAAACCGGCCGAATCCCCGATGCGGTCATCGCTTACCGCACTGCCATCCAGTTAGCGCCCACTTACGCCGACGCGCATTACAACCTGGCGTTGGCCTATGAGCGTTTGCGCCATGCCTCGCAAGGCGCTTCGGCACTGGAAGATCTACCTGAAGCTGGACAACAGCGGCCCTTGGGCAGTGCATGCCCGGAATCAGGTCGCCCGCATCCTCGAAGGCGACCGGCTGAAGATCGTCTACAAACAAGAGAAATAGCCAGATCGCCCGCCTCGTAAATGAATGATCCCAGCTTCACTCCGCAGGAATCTGCTTTTCGTATTCGGCATTCGCCGCGGAAAAGATTGACCAGAACGAGGCCGCGGGTTCCTGCCTATTCAGCCGCTCGGTCAGCATGGCGAGATGACTAGTGCCAGCCGGAGGCGACATCGACCAGCATGGCTTTGCGGCCAGCGCAGGCGGCGATGCGTCAGAACAAGCCGGACTTTGTCGCCCTGCGGGAGTCAGCTCGAAAGTGACTTCCGAAGGGCCGTCCGCTCCACCTCCCCAGGTGAGGCTCAGCAGGCGGGGCGGCTCAAAGCGGATGACTGTCGTGACGCGTGGCGTCGCCGCATCCACCTTCTTTAAAGCGATCGGGAACGGGCTCCTTATGCGATGAGAGGCTGGAATGGTCGAAGCTTAGCTCGAGCGATGCTGCCGACGCGCGGCTCCATTCTCGCCGGCTGCCAGCCACTTTGCACGCTTGTCTGACTCTGTCAGATACGCCCAAACGCGCTCGATGGGCCCCGGCAATAGGCGGTCGAAACGGACCGTTCCGGGCTCGACGACGACCCCATAGCTACCGGACGGATTCTGCAAGGAGCTTGCCAGCCCGTCGAGGATCATGGTCCAGCCCTGTTGGGTTTGGCTTGCCCACTCATCCAACACTCCTTCGTGAGTCAGGGTGAGGTTGCAACCTGTTCCTGCGGGAACAATGTCGATGCTGACCTTAGTGCTTTGCGAGGAGAACTTCGGGCACCGCAAAGGTGAACACCAGGCGACTGGGCCGGTCGATTTCCAGATATTCCCCAACGTGCTCGATATCCTCGCCATCGACGCCGGTCGACCAATGAGAAATTTTCCGCCGACGCGAGGGTCCATTTCGACCCGAGTCATCTGCTCCGGTGGCCGTAGTAAACAGCCATTTGCCGGCAGTCTGCGGGATTCAGCCAGGCATCAAACACGCGCTCTGGCGAAGCGTCGAAGTGGCGCGTAATGCGCAGCACGCGGTCCGTATTAACGGTCATCGAGATGTCCTTTCCGGTTCAGGTTAGTCGTGGCATCTTCGGCCTTCAGGAGCGCTTCGAGAGCGTCGAGGCGGCTGGTCCAGAAGCGTTCGTAGTAGCGCAGCCATTTTTCAGCGGCGGCCAGCGGCGAAGGGTCGCATCCGGCAAACATGCCTTCGTCCCTGCGACTCGGCGGCGAAGCAGTCCGGCAGATTCCAGCACCCGGACATGTTTGGAGGCCGCGGCGAACGACATGTTGAAAGGGGCGGCAAGTTCTCCGATGTTGCGCTCGCCGGAGGCGAGGTGCGCAGCATCGCGCGCCGCGTGGGATCCGACAAAGCGTGAAAGACGCCATCGAGCATGGGTGAATCGTGAAACCATATGGTTGAATATAAAACCGGACCTCCGTAATTGTCAACCGTATGGTTTAATAAATTCAGGTGGTGAGATTTCAGTATCGGCTGACTTCCTCCCGCGATCGTGCCCCGCGCGGCATAGTCGAGTGCTCCCCTGATAGACTTTGTGGCAGCACTCTTCCTGACGCGGGATGCAATCTTTGCATCCCATTATCCAGACCTAAAATTCTAGTGAGGGTAAGTTTGGCAAGATCGAAACGGAAAGCCTCCTGGGGCCGGCACGGGTTGGTGGTCTTTCTTGCCGCAGCCGGTTTGCTGTTATCGGCAGGCTGGGCGGAACAAATCCAATCTCCGCAGGGTAACAGCACCGCGATTCTCGATCATTTGAATGCCGCTATCAGTTGGTACCGTCACGTCGCCAGCGTGGACGCAACGGCTGGACAACCCAGCGACGAACTGTACCTGGAAAATGCGCGCATCTCGGCCAGTCAGGCTCTGCAACTGGCATTCCAGGCGGCGTTGGCGCAATCCGCACTAGGGGCGAAAGAGAGTGGCAACGCGGTAAATCAGGGTGCCGCATCCAATGGCCAAGGCTCTTCGGATCAGCAAGGAATCGCGAAAGCCGTTACCGACATCGCCGATCGCGTCACCCAAACGCAATCGCAGATCGATGATCTGAACCAGCAGATTGCCAGAGCTCGGGGAAAAAAGCGTGAGGAGTTAGTGTCGCAACGTGCCGGCCTGCAGGGGCAACTGGATCTCGACAAGATGATCCAGGACGCGCTGCAGAAGAGTTGCCAGCGTCAGCAACAATGAAAACGGCGGCAGCGGACTGGCGAAACAGATCGACCAATTGAAACAGACAGTGCCGGAAGTATTTGCTCCGTCCGCGTCCAAGAAGGAAGCCTCAGCTTCCAACGGACAAGGCTCGAAATCCAGCCGGGCGGAAAGTTCCGGCTTGTTCGGCCAGGCATCGATCCTATTCGGCCAGATGACGCGACATGCGCGACATCGATCAGCTGATGGCGGAAACCATGCGTCTGCGTGGTACTGCCGGCCAAGTTGGACGTGCCGCTGCGCAACTCGCTGAAGGAACTGGTTCGACAAGGACGAGACTTCGTGAATCGAGCCGCCCACCTCCGACCCGGCGCAAATCGCGCAGAGGCGGAAGAGGTTTGAGGCGCTGACCGCACAGTTCAAGACAATCTCCGCCGCCGCCGTGCCGCTGCGGCAAGAGATGATGCTGCTGGACGAGTGTCACGGCGAGTCTGCAGGAGTGGCGCAACTCCATCAGTAACGAATACGGTCGGGTGCTGCGCTCGTTGCTGACTCGGGTTGCCGTCAATTTTGTTGCTCTGCTGTTTGTATTCTTCCTGTCGGAGATCTGGCGGCGCGCTACCTACCGCTACATTCATGAAGCGCGCCGGCGGCGCCAGCTCTTGCTGATACGGCGCTTCGTCACCGGATTCCTGATGGCGGTGGTCATCGCCATGGGGTTCATCAGCGAGTTCAGCTCGCTGGCGACGTTTGCGGGATTCCTTACGGCCGGCATCGCCGTCGCCCTGCAAACCGTGATTCTGTCGGTCGCGGCCTATTTCTTTCTCATTGGCAAGTATGGGGTGCGCGTGGGCGACCGCATTACGGTTTCCGGCGTGACTGGCGACGTAATCGACGTTGGACCGGTACGCCTTTACTTGATGGAGCTGTCGGGAACGGGAATCGATCTGTATCCCACGGGGCGGGTAGTGGTGTTCTCCAATTCCGTGATGTTCCAGGCCACGCCATTCTTCAAGCAGCTTCCCGGAACCGCCTATGCGTGGCACGAGGTGGCGATCACTCTGGCGCCCGATGCGAACTACGCGGTGGCAGAGCAGAAGCTGCTCGACGTGGTGAACTCCGTTTATTCGCAATACAAGCACAATATTGATCACCAACATGCGCTAGTCGAGCGGCTGATTGACTCGCCGGTCGCGGCGCCAATGCCCAAGGCACAGCTGCGATTCACCGACGCGGGACTGGAGTTCGTGGTGCGGTATCCGGTGGAGATTCCGCGGGCCGCCGAGATTGACGACGAGATGACGAGGAAGTTGATGGAGACGATTGGCAGCGAGCCGGAATTGAAGGCTGCGGTGTCAGGCTCGCCGAAGTTGCGGGCGGCGATCAAGGCGTAGACGGGTGTCGTTTGCGACGGGTTTAAGAAGCGCGCTCTGGGATGACAAGTCCGCTCCGGATGCTAAAATCGAAGTTCTCCTATCTACCTATAAGGATTGTTCTCATGCCAGAAGCTACTGTTCAAACCGCCGCTGCTCCCGCTCCCTTGGTCGCGCTCACCGAAGATGAAGTGCTGTTTCGCGATACCGTCCGCCAGTTCGCCGACGAGAGCGTACGTCCGCACGTAAAGGAGATGGACGAGAAGGGCGTGTTCGAGCACTCGCTCATCGACCAGTTTTTCGAGCTGGGACTGATGGGCATCGAAGTGCCCGAGCAGTACGGCGGAGGAGCGGGCACGTTCTTCGAGGCCATTCTGGCGGTTGAGGAGTTGTCGCGCGTCGATCCTTCGGCGGGAGTTGTGGTCGATGTGCAGAACACGCTGGTCAACAATGCCCTGCTGCACTGGACGACGGAAGAGCAGAAGAAGCGCTACCTGCCGCGCATGTGCAAGGACACCGTCGGCGCTTACGCGTTGAGCGAAGCCGGATCTGGCTCCGACGCCTTCGCCTTGCAGACGCGCGCCGAACTGAAGGGCAGCGAATACGTGCTCAACGGCCAGAAGCTGTGGATCACGAACGCCAAAGAAGCGGGCGTTTTCATTCTGCTGGCGACGGTCGATCCATCGGCTGGTTACAAGGGCATCACGGCGTTCATCGTCGAGAAGAGCTTTCCCGGGATTCACCGTGGGCAAGAAAGAAGACAAGCTGGGGATTCGCGCGTCCAGTACTTGCGAGTTGATTCTGGACGATTGCCGCGTGCCCAAAGAGAACGTACTGGGCGAGGTCGGCAAAGGCTACAAGATCGCCATTGAGACGCTGAACGAAGGCCGCATCGGCATTGGCGCGCAGATGCTGGGCCTGGCGCGCGGCGCCTGGGAGTTTGCCGTCAAGTACGCGCAGGAGCGCAAGCAGTTCGGCACGCGCCATCGGCGAGTTCCAGGGCATTCAGTTCCAGATCGCGCAGATGGCGACCGAGATTGAAGCGGCCCGCATGCTGCTCTACAACTGCGCCCGCATGAAAGATGCCGGCATGACCTTCCTGAAGGAAGCCGCGATGACCAAGCTCTACTGCTCGCAGGTGGCCGAGCGCGTGGCGTCGTTGTGCGTCGAGATCTACGGCGGCTACGGATTCACCAAAGATTATCCGGTGGAGAAATTCTTCCGCGACTCGAAGATCGGCAAGATCTACGAAGGCACGTCGAACATGCAGCTGCAGACGATTGCGAAGCTGGTGATGAAGTAAGAGCAGTAGCCAGTAGCCGACGGTCAAGAGCCAGTCGTCTCTAGCCTTATCTTGCGTCCGCAGGATGAGGTCTAAGAGTTCCCTTCAGAGGCCGAGCAGAGGAACCTTCTCGGCTTTTGCCGCATTTCGGAGTTCCACGTCCAGCGTCGCCAGGGGCAAGTCCCGCCGTTTAGCTAATTCGAGGTACGCTGCATCATAAAGCGTCAAGCCGTGGCGTTCGGCGAGGCGAAGAGTTGCGCCCCAGGCATGCGTCGCCATGTCTTGATCGAGCGCGATGGGCAGCAGAGCCAGGTCCGCCAGCGTGGTATCGCGGAAGGCGGCGTCATGGCGGCGCCGGCGAACACCCATTTCGAGAACGTTGGCAACTTCGAGCCGCCATAGTGACGGAACCCAAGCCCCGTCGCGGCTCACGAGTTGCAACGCACGGCTTACTTCCGGGCTGGTTTCCTCACTGTAAACCCACGCCAAGGTCACCGAGCTGTCGAGGACCAAGCTCATGGACGACCCGCGTCCCGCTCCCGTTTAAGACTTTTCCAGTTGAAACGGACGTTCTTCAGCTTCCGCGCTCTGGTGCGAATACGGTCGGCCGCAGCCTGGGCCTGTTCGCGATTGAGGTGGCCCTCATTGGGTACCAGGCGCGCCACGGGCTTTCCGTGTCGCGTGATCACGATTTCTTCTCCCTGCTCGACGCGGTCGAGCAGCGCGCCAAGGGTGTTTTTTGCCTCGAAGGCCCCGACCTCAATCATGTGCGCCGTCTCCATTATTTAATCTAGCTTAATCTAGCTTACCTTGGATTAGAGGGTCAAGGCACCCTGTGCTTTTGAGCCAGAACTGACTCGCAAGAACGACGAATACCAACCTGTTGTCACCCGACAAGGAACTGGTACAGCGGCTGCCTAGGATGGTGTTATGCTTTCGCTTAACCGGGCTGACTGTGGGGGAATCCAAACCAGGAGCACCGCCATGCACCGGAGATCCCTGCCTGTATTTTTGCTGGTTGCGACCTTTCTATTCCTCACCAGTCTTGCGTCGGCCCAAGCCAATCCGTGCAGCAAGCTTGCCCTGGGGCAGGAAGGAAGTTTCAACGGCTTCGTTCCCTTCCCATCCAACAGCCTGTGGAACACCAACATCGCCAATGTGCAGGTCGATCCCAACTCTGCTGCGATCATCAACTTCATCGGCAGCAGCCAGCCGCTGCATCCCGACTTCGGCTCCGGACTGTACGACGGCCAGACCATTGGCATCCCCTACATTGTGGTACCAGCCACGGAACCGCCGGTGAACATTAATTTCACGGCCTACGGGGACGAAAGCGATCCCGGACCGATGCCGATTCCCTTCAACGCGCCGATAGAAGGCTATCCCAACCCTGGCGACGGCGACCGTCACGTGCTGGTGGTCGACAAGGGCAACTGCTGGCTGTATGAGCTGTATGGCGCGTACGAGCAGAATCCGGGGCTATGGAACGCGGCCTCGGGCGCGGTGTGGGATCTGACGGCCAACGAGCAACGGCCATATACCTGGACCTCGGCCGACGCCGCGGGACTGCCGATTCTACCCGGACTGGTACGTTACGATGAGATTGCGGCCGGCGTGATCCGGCACGCTATTCGCTTCACGCTGCAGTACAGTCAAGAAGCATTTACGCCCCCAGCGTCGCACTGGGCTGCAAATTCCAGCAATCCGCTGGCTGCGCCGATGGGCATGCGGCTGCGCCTGAAGGCCAGCTTCGATATTTCCGGCTATTCGCCGACCAACCAGATCATTCTGACCGCGCTGAAGCAGTACGGCATGATCATGGCTGACAACGGAAGCTCACTTTACATCACGGGCACACCCGACTCGCGCTGGAATAATGACGATCTCGGGAACCTGCACCAGGTAACCGCTTCCGACTTTGATGTGCTGCTGATTTCGCCGCTCTACACGCCGCAAAATGTGCCGACCGGTCCGAATCCTACGATCAATAGTTTCACGCGCAACTTCGTCGAGCGGGCCTGGACAGCCGGTTACGCTAAGGTGGAATGAGACGAATGGCGAGTACAACATCGTTTCGCCGTCGGTGGGCGCGATTCGTGGACCCTCCGTCGTGGTGAATCCGACGGTAACGACGACCTACACGCTGTATGCCACCAACCAGTATGGTCGCAGCACAGCGCAAGTCATCGTCACGGTGCCTTAGGGAAACTCTGATCAAGTCAAAGCGAGGTGCCGCAGCGGCTAAAGCCGCATGATTTTGCGGGTACTTAACGGGCGGTCTGAAGGCCGTCCCCCTTCAAAATAAACCTTAATCAGAGTTTCCTTAGAAGAGTTCGTTGCTACTCCACTTCGTGCTTGGCAGTGTAGCCGTCGCGGGCGACGATGGTGTACTTAATGTCCTTGTTCTTCTCGTCCTTGATGACCAGCGGCTTGTCGTCCGGGCCGACCAGTTCTACCTTCAGCTTGCGATAGGTACCGTCCTGCTTGGTATTCGTGGGCTTGTAGGTGATGGTGTACTGATCGCGAATAGCCTGCGCGACCTCGCGAAAGATGTCGGGCAATTCGCCCATCATGCGCGGAGCATAGGTACGTCCGCCGGTCATTCTGGCGAAGGCTCCCATCTGATTCTTGGCCTGGATGTAATCCATCATGGCGGCAGTACGTCGTTGGGATTGCCGTCCCGCCATTGCGTCCACCCGCTCCAGGAAAGCCTCGCCGGTGCAGATGGTGTAGATGGTCACGTTGGGCGTGGCCTTGATCTTCTTTAGTGTCTTGTCCAGCGTAAGCTTGCTGAAGGTATCGCGGCCGCTGGCGACCACGACCAGTTCCTTGCGCCCGGGAATGCGGTCGATCCGGTCGAGCGTGTCGTACATCGCGTCGAAGATATTGGTCTCGCGAATCCGGGAACGCGCAAGGTATTCAGAGCGCCGAAGACGGCTTGCTTGTCCTGGGTAAAGTCCACCAGGATGTGCGGTCTTCATATCGAACTCAACCACCGCAACCCAGTCCTGCGGCTGCAGATTGGACGCGAAGGCATAAGACGCGTTCAGCGCGTCGTACATGAAGTTGTAATTGGTGGCCGCGAACTCGACCAGCAGCACCGCCGTAATCGGCGCTTTGCTGACGGTCACGCTCTGAATTTTCTGCGGCACGCCATCTTCCCAAACCTTGAAGTGCTCCTTGGCCTACATCGACCGGCAACGACAGCGGGCGTCCGTCTTTCTGCAGCACATGAGCGTCGACCGTCACCACCGGAACGTCCACATGCAGCGAAAATTGCGGATTGTTGTCGGTGACTTCGGCTTGGGCGGCGGAGGCGGCTCTTCGTCCGAGTCGCTCTTCTTGGGGACGGCGATGGGGCCGGAATCGCCGGTCGGGCCGCCGGCCGCGGCCGGCATCTGGTCCTGCTGGCTTTGTGTGGGCTGCGATTGGCTCTGCGGCGAGTCTGGTCGCTGCTGCTCGATTGGGCCAGGCTGGGCACGGCGCACAAAACAAGCGCTCGCCAGCAAGAGCAAGCAACGCCACTCTGATAGGACTAAAAGCCACAGGTGAATTACTCGGGCACTTAAGGTGTTTCTCAGAATACATCGGGATGCCTCTTGGGCCAGACTGTCTGGTAGTATAAATGCAATTTCAGCCTCTCTGTTTCGGTGTGGGACCAGCAGAATAATCTGCTTGCTGGTTAGACGTACGTGTCTCCGTATTGGAATACGTGGGGAGCGGAGATTTTCCGGCTGCGGAGCTGGGCGTCGCGGCAAGGAACAGAAGCATGCTCCACCGCGCGCTTTCGTCGCTCGTCCTGTGTCTGGTCTCTCTTTCCGCCTTCGGCGTCGAACCAGCCAAAGTCCAAATCATGCCGGAAGATCAGGTCAAAGCCGGCATGCACGGCGTCGCCTACACCGTGTTCGAAGGCGTCACGCCGGAAGCCGATGGACGTCGAGATTCTCGGCGTGCTGCGCGACATGGCGGGACCGAAGGCCGACGTCATCCTGGCGCGACTGCACGGCAAGAAGGTCGAATACACCGGCGTGGTCGCGGGCATGAGCGGCAGTCCGGTTTACATCGACGGCAAGCTGGTCGGCGCTATCGCCTATCGCATCGGCGAATTCTCCAAGGAGCCGATCGCCGGCATTACGCCCGCAGCTTCCATGCTGGAGATCAACGCCATGGACAAGACGCGCTGAGCCGACGTCGCGCAAGGCTCGAGCGCGCGCGAAGCAGGCAGGTCAGCCGCACTTCCGGACCCGGGCTTGCCCAGCGACGCCGAGTCAGCAGTCGGGCTACGCGAATCTGCTGAAGCCGATCGAAACGCCTCTGGTGTTCAGCGGATTCAGCCAGAAACCCTGCGCCTGTTCGCCAAGGATTTCGCCTCCGCCGGCGTCGTGCCGGTGATGGGCGCAGGCTCGGTCAGCAACGACAAGCAGCCTGAGCCGCTTGCAGCCCGGCTCGGCGGTCAGCGCGATTCTGGTGCGCGGCGACATGAACATCGCCGGAACCTGCACGGTCACTTATATCGACGACTCGCATCTGCTGGCCTGCGGACATCCCTGCTGCAATCGGGCAGCGTCGATATGCCGATGACCAAGGCGACGGTGCTGGCCACGCTGGCTTCGCCGGAGAACTCCTTCAAGATCGTCAACACCACCGAGCCGGTCGGCGCGTTCGTGCAGGATCGCCGCGCCGGCATCATGGGCCGCTTCGATCGCGAGCCGCACATGATTCCGGTGACCCTGACGTTTCACGGCGTCTCGCATCCCAAGACAGTTCCACTACGAAGTGCTGAACAACGCCAAGATCACGCCCGCCGCGATGATGGCTACGGTGTTCAACGCGATTCAGGGCATGAACGAGTACGGCGAGGACACGACCTATCGCCTGGCAGGGCGACATCTCCGTGCTCGGCTATCCCAAGCTCAGCGTGAAGAATATGTACGCGCCGCTGGACGGCTCGACTCCCACGGCTTACGGAATCGCGCTGTCGATCGGCGAGCACTTCAGCCGCATCTTCGAGAATCCCTACGAGACGCCGAAGATCGAAGGCGTGGAGCTGAACTTCGATCTCGTGCCGGACCGCCGCTCGGCGCGGCTGGAGACGGCGCGCACCGACGTGACCGAAGCGCGTCCCGGCGACGAGATCACCATCGAAGCTCTGCTGCGGCCGTATCGCGGCGAGAGCATTCTGCGCCAGATTCCGGTGAAGATTCCCACCTCGACGCCGACGCGGCACGCTGCGCATCCTGATCAGCGACGGCGACACGCTGGACAAGATGCATCGCGTCTCCGGCCCGATGAGCGCATCATCTCGACCTGGGCTCGACCATCGCCATGCTCAACAAGGAGCACACCAACTCCGAGGTCTACGTCTCGCTGCTGGAAGCCAATCCGCAGGCGATGGTCGAAGACAAAGTCATGCCCACGTTGCCGCTGTCGGTGATGAACGTGATGGACGGCATGCGCGGCACGCAGGACATGATCGTGGTCGGCGAATCGGCGGTGGACGAAGCCGCGACGCCGATCGATTACGTCGTGTCACGGCTCGCAGATCATCACGCTGACGATCAAGTAGGAGAGGCCGCTTTTCGCGATTCGCTTTTCGCCTTTCGCTGTGAGCTTTCAGCTATCAGCCGTCAGCTATCAGCTACGGCGGTTTACCGACAACTGACTACTGGCCACTGACAACTGCTTCTTGTCATCACGAGGAGGCCTTCAGGCCGGCGAGATTGTCCGCCTCGTCGTTCTTTCCCATCTCGCGAAGTAGTAATACAAAATTGTTCCGAACCGTGACCGTGTTTGGGTGGTCGGTACCCAGCGATCTAGTGAAGATTTCCAGCGCCCGCCTCATCAGCGGCTCCGCCTCGGCCAGCCGATTCGTGTCCTGTAGCAACCGGGCCAGGTTGTTGAGGTCGATGGCTACATCGGGATGTTCGGTACCGTAGGCCCGTTCGTCGATGTCCAGAGCCCGCCGCATCAGCGGCTCCGCCTCCTCCAATCGATTCGTGGCTTGCAGCAACCGCGCCAGGTTGTTGAGGTCGGTAGCGACCTCGGGGTGGTCAGAACCGTAGGCCGCTCGTCAATCTCCAGCGCCCGCCGCATCAGCGGCTCCGCCTCCTCCAGCCGATTCGTGGCCTGCAGCAACTGCGCCAGGTTGTTGAGCTGTGGCGACGTTGGGATGATCGGGTCCGTAAGCCTTCTCGAAAATATCAACGCACGCCGCATCAGCGGCTCCGCCTCCTCCAGCCGATTCGTGGCCTTCAGCAACCCCGCCAGGTTGTTGAGGCGGATAGCTACATTGGGATGATCGGGTCCGTAAGCCCGTTCATCAATATCCAGAGCCCGCCGCATCAGCGGCTCCGCCTCGGCCAGCCGATTCGTGGCCTGCAGCAACGCGCCAGGTTGTTGAGGTCGCTGGCAACAGCGGGATGATCAGAACCGTGAGCAAGTTCGTCAATCTCCAGAGCCCGCCGCATCAGCGGCTCCGCCTCCTTCAACCGATTCGTGGCCTGCAGCAATTGCGCCAGGTTGTTGAAGCTGGTAGCAACTTCGGAAGCGTCGGGTCCGTGCAATAACTCTGTGATGGACAGCGAGCTTTGGTAAAGCGGCTCCGCCTCAGTATTCCGGGCCCGCTGCCTTAAGTAATATCCCGCCGCATTCAGCAGCCGCGCCGCTTCGTCGGATGACAGCCGATATTCGTCCACGAAGGCAGCACAGAATTGCGCGCTGGGCACAAGCCGCTCGCACTTATCCCAAGTCGTGAATTCAACTTTCGGAAAGGCCTCATCCACCGCCCGCACCACCTGCCCTACCTGCGCCTTCCGCTCCTCTTCTGTCATTCGCGACTTCAGCACCGCCTGCACCATGCGATGCACCGCCAGCAGCTTCTTCTCCGGGTCGCGCTCCAGCAGCGAAAACTTTAGCGCGCAAGCGATCGCATCATTCCATTTAAGCGGATCGGCGGCCGCGGCGCTCAACTCTGGCCCAAACTGTGCCGCGCCTGTGATGAAGATTTCTTCCGGAATCGCATCCGGTAGCAAGAACGCCGCCGCTTGCAATAACTCCGCCGCGGCGGGATTCATCTTCTGAAGTTTTTCGAATGACATCAAGAACGTCTTGGCCACGGAACGATGATCGGAATCGAGCCCGCCGCGCCGGTCCAGCAGCGCTTGCGATCGTTCCCGCAACACCTTCAGATAATCCGCCAACCCGCACGCCGTCTCTTCGATGTACGCTCCCGCCTGGTCCAGCGCCAGCGGCAAGCCTCCCACTTCATCAGCAATCTCTCGCGCCAGGGCTGCATCCTCGATTCGACGGCCCGTAGAATACGCTCCGGACTTGCGGCTTCATCGCCGAACTCCGCATCCTGCGTGTTTTGAAGGGGCACGCCTTCAGGCGTGCCGTAAGTCTCCCCCTTTTTTTTCCTAGGGGGTCAGCCCGGTGGGCATTCGGTTCGCCCTTCGCAGATAGCAACAACGCGCCCTGATCTCGCTCCATCGGAAACAGTCGTTGCTTCCCAACCGCTCCCATCGCCTGGGTTTGTGTGGTGACGATGATGTGATGTCCCTTAGCCGCGTCTGCTTTTCGCGTCAGATCGCGAACAATTCCGTAATCCTCCACGTTGTCGAGCACCAGCAGCCAGCGCTCCTGCTCATCCAGCCAGCGCTTCACCGCGTCCAGCGCCACGCTCTGTTCCTTCGCCTCCCGCTCCGGCAACTCCAGCCGTGCTGCCAATTGCGACAAGTCGGAGAACAGTGTTTCCAGACTTTCGGCCCGCACCCACAACACCGCCGGATAATCCTCGCGATGGCGATAAGCGTATTGCGCAGCCGTCTGGGTCTTTCCCATGCCGCCCAGTCCGGTCAGGGCTGCGATGCCGCTCTTTTCCAGTGCCGCCTTCACTCCGTCAAGGATCTCCTCGCGTCCGGTGAAGAATGGATTCTCCGGAAACGGAACGGTGAAGACTTGATTGGGCGAAGGGCCGGTGGCACGCGGCTTCGGCGATTTCCTGTCGAGTACAGGTAGCGTCACTCCGGGTTGTGGCTTGATCTTCCGAACTTCTGGCGCGACCGAAGCCGCCTTTCGCTGCCCTTGGCCCGTGAGGCGCCCAAACAGCTTTTCGTAACCAGCGTCCGAGCTCGGCTCGTAGTCCGTCGCGCCACGAAGCTCAGTAGGAATAAAAGGCGATTCGTCTTGCGAAATCAGAATGGGGACAAACTTGGTGTTATTCGCCGCGGCATCGTACAGCTCTTGCGTAATCACAAATCCTTCCCAATTCCCTCCCCGCCCCTTGCCTTCTACTTCTTTTCCTTCGTATCGACGCAGATAAGTCTCGGTGCAGGCAATCAGCACGAACTCCGCTTCCTGCACCTGGTTCCGGCACCAGCGCGGCCATCCCTCTGCAGGCGACTCCTCCTGCTGGTCGATGCGGCAGTCCACACCATCGCGCCGAAACCGCTCGGAGAGATCCCATAGGCGGTCCATATGTTCCTGGTTGTCATGGGAGTAGCTGATGAAGACCTCGTGGCGCCATGTCTGCGGGATGATAGCGCACCGAGGCAAGCTCTCCAATGGCAATCTGGTACCGGCTCGTGCCGCTTCTGACCTCTCTATCCTCTCCAATCCTCTTAATATCAACCACCTAGCCGGTCACCGCCAATACACCAGGAAGTCATCTCCAAGTCATTGAACCAGGTTGCATAGCGGCGCATTGTGCCCCTGCGAGCGGAAATTGAAAAGCCTCAAGGACCTGCTCGAAAAGGGAACGTTTCCGGAAGTGGGGCAACCGTCCCGCTTCTAGGGAGCGAAGCAAAGTTCCCCGTTAAGGACAGCCCGGCGAAGTCACCGGGCAATGAAGAAAGGACGCCCCACTCAAGGCTTTGTTGCTTGGGTGGGCGGTGAAGAGCAGCTACGCGGTGAAGCCTGCTCATCACCATTCAAGATAATCGCCGCCCTAACCATGACCATAAGGAGGTCAATAATGAAGAAAGTAACTTTGCTCGTAACCATCGTTCTGGCTCTGGCTATGTTCGCCGGTGCCCAGCAATTCGTCGATTTCGCCAAGCTACCAGCCAATGGCTCGCCGAGCGCCGTTCCCCTCGGATACGGCGGTCTGCGCTGGGACGCCGTCGAGTTTGTGGCGGCTCCGTTGTATAAAGACGCGAACCTGTACATAGCTGCTAGCGGCGGCATCAACAGTGGACGCGGATTTTTCACCGGTAACGAAGCCATGGTGGCCTTCGGCGGCGGCCCGATGTGCTACCAGAAGTATTCGACGGTTGCTGGGGCAGTGGACGACGGTAAAGTGGACAAGCACATCTGTGAGTCCTCTATCTCGGCTTGGGACAGCGCTGTCTTCGAAGTCGATTCCATGACGGTTTCGGACGGCTGGGACGCGTCTGGTGATTTCATCACCGTGAGCGCCTATAACAACACCACGTTGCTGGGAACTGCCCGCTACAATCTCAGCACCACCGCAAAGAAGCTGGACCTGAAGTCAAACAACTGGGGGCCAGTCACCGAGTTGGTGATTCATCCCAGTCCGGCAGGGTCGTTCGTGCTCTACACCATGCAACTCAAGTAGCGTGGTCGTTTCCTCGGTGCTAAGCGGCACGCGAGGACGATCGCCCTTCGAACCAGGGCCGGGCCAACTCATCCCGGCCTCTGAAATTTTCCGCGAAAACGCTAAGGGCAGCATCAGCTGCCTTCATTTTTGGACTGAAGCAAACAACGCGGTCGATGGCGCCTGCGTTACGATTTGCCACTCCGCGCTGTGTGTTACGCTCTTCTTATCCCCCTGCCAATCGGCCGAATCAGGACCATGATGAAAGCTTTTCGACTGGCGCTGTTGTGCCCTTTGCTGGCTGCAATCTGCTGGGCACAGGCTACGCGCACCTGGGAACAAACTAAGTACGACGATTTCGAGAAGGGTACGGCGCACGGCGTCGCCATCAGTAGCGATGGCAATCTGACGTTGGCTCCGGCGTTCACCGCGCTCTACACCACGCCTTCCACTTATCTGTGGGACTTGGCGTCGGACAACCAGGGCAATGTCTATGCCGCTGCCGGATCGCCGGCCCGCGTCTACAAGCTCACGCCCGATGGCAAGGCTCGCATCATCTTTGCGCCGCAGGAACTGCAGGTGCAGGCGCTGGTGGTCGACAACAATTCCGGCGCCATCTATGCTGCCACTTCGCCCGATGGCAAGGTGTACAAAATTGTTCACGGAGGACCCGCGCCGGGCAAAACTCCCGAGGGACACACCACGGCGGAAGTTGCCGCCGCGCAGGAAGGCGCCAAGCCTGGCCCAGCCGGGGAGAATCCTCCCGCGTCCGTGGCCGTCGATTCCAGTTACAGCGCCAGCGTGTAGTTCGATCCCAAGACGAAATACATCTGGGCGCTGGCACTCGATCGCCAGGGACAGCTTTATATAGGCACCGGCGATCGCGGCGAGATCTTTCGCATCGATCGCAACGGCAATGGCAGCCTCTTCTTTAAGAGCGATGAGGCCCAGATTCGCGCCCTCGCCTTCGACAACCAGGGCAATCTCATCGCCGGCACCGACGGCAGCGGCCTGATTTATCGCATCTCGCCGCTGGGCGAAGGCTTTGTGCTGTACAGCGCGCCTAAGAAAGAAATCACCGCGCTGGCGGTTGATAGCCAAGGAAATATTTATGCCGCGGGAGCCGGCGAGAAGCGCGGCGCAGCGCCTGTTCCGGGCGCAGTCCCGGTTCCGACGATAGGTACGGTGGTGACCGCTCCGGCCATTACGGTCGGCGCCGCCGACCACTTCCCCCAACTCGGCGGCGGCGACAACGTCAACCCTTCACCGCGATTCCCTACCCCACTGTCACCAACGTCGGTGGATCGGAAGTTTACCTGCTGGCGCCAGACGGCTCGCCGAAAACAATCTGGTCGTCGCATGAAGATCTTATCTACGCGTTGGCCTTCGACCACGAAGGACGTCTGCTGGCAGGAAGCGGAAATCGCGGCAGGATTTATGCCATCGTGGGCAACCAGTACACCGATCTGGTGGAAGCCAGCGCCAACCAGGTGACGGCTTTCGCTGCCGCGCCGAAAGGCGGTCTGTACGCCGCCACCAGCAATCTGGGCAAGGTGTTTTTGCTTGGCCCCAATGCGGTGAGCGAGGGAACTTACGAGAGCGACGTTTTCGACGCCAAGAATTTTTCCCGCTGGGGACGCGTCGAAGTCCGCGGCAGCGGCAACTTTGCACTGTTCGCGCGCAGCGGCAACGTCGACAACCCCGACCGCAACTGGAGTCCGTGGAAGAAAGTCGATTTGCAGAAAGATCTGCCCATCGACGCTCCGCCGGCTCGCTTTATCCAGTGGAAGGCGGTGCTGCAGCCGGGCAGCGCCATGCCGGTGATCGATAGCGTCGTCATCAATTACTTGCCGAAAAATGTAGCGCCGGAAGTCGAAGACGTCACCGTGCATGGTCGGCTCGCGCGTTCCGTCAGGCGCTCACAGCGATCCTGAGAATGCAACCACCGCCGGCTACGAATTGCCGCTTCCCACGGTGAAGGACAAGCATTCCATCGCGGTGAAGTGGAAGGCGCACGACGACAACGATGACACGCTGGTCTATGACGTCTATTACCGCGGCGATGGCGAGACGCGCTGGAAGCTGCTGCGCGAGGACGTGGACGAGCGCTACGTGAATCTCGAGTCCGACCTGTTTCCCGACGGCGGTTATACGATTCGCGTCGTCGCCTCCGACTCGCCGTCGCATTCCGCGGACGAAACTTTGACGGGCGAGGCGGTCAGCCCGCGCTTCGAAGTGGACAACACGCCGCCGCGAGATTGAGGCTTGACTGCGAAGGTCGAAGGCAACAAGATCCACGTCACGTTCCGCGCCGTCGACAGCTTCTCGCCCATCGGCCATGCGGAATATTCCATCGACGCCGACGATTGGCAGTTTGTCGAGCCTGTGGGTCAGATCTCGGACTCGAAGACCGAGAGCTATGATTTCAGCATGACGGTGCCGGCGGAGAATAATGAAAGCGCAGCCCGGTAAACGGCGCGCCTGGAAAGCGTGCTTCGAGCGCAATCGTTCCGTCCGGCGAGCACACTATCATAGTCCGCGTGTATGACCGCTTCGAGAACATGGGCATCGGCAAGGTGGTGGTGAACGTGCCTACAGGTCGATGAGTTTGAAAGCGAGCCTTGAGAGAACGATCAGCGGAACTGGGGGTAGACCAAGCGTGGGTGGAGCACTGCCTTCAGGCGGTGCAGTCAGAACTGCACGCAACACATCGGCTTTAGACCGCTGAGGTGACGGGAAATCGATACCTCAGGCGCTAAAGCGCGGTCCTTGAAATTGCGCCAGTAATGCACGCTTGAAAAGCGTGCTCCACCCATCCGACGCAAAACCGTTCGGGCGGCCAATAAGCTGCTCTCATTTTGTCATCCCGAGGAAGCCTTCAGGCCGACGAGGATCTGCGGTTCGGAGCGCCTAGGACTTTCCGTTTCTCCCATCAGGCCATGACCCTCCGCTCCACCATCGACCTCCTCGCCATGCTGGCGTGCTCCGTCTACGGCACCATTCCTCTGTTCTGGCTGGTGGTGCATCCCTTCATCGAACGCTGGCGAAAACGCGGCCGCCGAGCATACGCGCTGATCCTGCCGGTGTGGGGATTCTTCATCGCCATCACTTTTTTGGTCGCTGTGGCCGTTTCGCTTCGCGCACTTCTACGCGAACTGGTTCGCCTGGGTGCCGGCGGCATTCTCTTTCTCTTCGGCTTCTCCATCTACTCGGCGGCGTTCAAGAGCTTCGATCGCGTGCAAGTGTCCGGTCTCGCGGAGCTGGAGCCTGGCCGCCATCGTCAGGAACTGGTGACCACCGGCATTCGTTCGCGAGTGCGGCATCCGATTTATCTGGGACATCTATGCGAGGTTCTAGGCTGGTGCGTGGGAACAGGATTGATTGCGCTTTATGCATTGGCCGCGTTCGCTATCGTCACTGGTTTCGTGATGATCAGGATTGAAGACCGGGAACTCGAAGCGCGCTTCGGAGCGGGCTATCGCGCCTATCGGCGAAAGGTTCCGGCGGTGATTCCGCGCTTCGAGCAATGATCAACCTGCAGGGTTCGCTACAATGAGCTTTCGCTGAGCTCTTCAGGATGCAATTTGAACTCTTCGTAGCGGCGCGTTATCTGCGGGCCAAGCGGCGCCAGGCCGTGATCGGCGTCATCACCGTCATCTCCATCATCGGAGTGGCGGCGGGCGTGGCCTCGCTCGATCATCGCGCTGGCCATCAACAACGGCTTCCGCCAGGACCTGCAGGACCGGCTGCTGGGTTCGACCTCGCACATCAATCTGCTGCGCATCGCAAAGCGACGGCATCCGCAACTGGGAGCCGCTGCTCTCGCGCCTGGAGAAGCAGCCGCACGTGGTCGCCGGAGCGCCCGCCATCTACGAGCAGGTTTTGATCTCGCGTGGAGCGCGCGCGCAAGGCGCGGTGCTGAAGGGCATCATTCCGCAGGACGAGCGCAAGGTCAGCGCCATTCTCGATTCGATCAAGCAAGGCTCGGCGGCGTCTCTCGACAAAACTCCGACCGAGCGTCGCCTACCGTAACCGATGACGAGCCTGGCGCGCCACCAGCTTCTTCCTTGCCGCCCATCATTCTCGGCAAAGATCTGGCTGACGAGCTGGGCGCGACCGTCGGCTCGCTGGTCACCGTCACCAGCCCGCAAGGCGAGTTGACGCCCTTCGGCATCGTCCCCAAGTACAAGCGCTTCAAGGTCACGGGCATCTTCGCTTCCGGCTTCTTCGACTACGACAACACCTGGGCCTTCATTCGCCTGTCCGACGCGCAGCGGCTCTTCGATCTCACCGATGTCGTTTCCGTGCTGGAATTCAAAGTCGACGACATCTACCAGGCCGGCGAGATCGGCCAGAAACTCGAAGCCGAAGCGGGCAAAGGCTTCATGTCGACCAACTGGATGGAGCAGAACCGCGCGCTGTTCCACGCTCTGCGGCTGGAGCGCATGGTTACGTTCATCACCATCGGACTGATTGTCTTTGTGGCGGCGCTGAATATCCTGATCTCGCTGATCATGATGGTGATGGAGAAGACACGCGACATCGCCGTGCTGGTCTCGATGGGCGCCAAGCGGCGGCAGATCCGCCGCATCTTCATCTATCAGGGACTGCTGATCGGCGTGATCGGCACGGTGCTGGGGCTGATCGCCGGGTTTTGCTTTGTCGTGGGCAGGCGGACATTATCATCTGTTCTCGCTCTCCGCCGAGGTGTATTCCATCGACTACGTCCCCTTCGCGCCGCGCCCGATCGACGGCCTGCTGGTGGCGCTGGTCGCCGATCGGCGTGTCGTTCATCGCGACGCTGTATCCGTCATGGTCGGCCGCGAGCGTGCTGCCGGCCGAGGCGCTGCGATACGAGTAGGCAGAATGGAGAACGCAGGTGGCAAGAAACTTTAACGAACTGCGAGCCAAAATGTCGCCCGAGTCCCGCGCTTGTTCTCACGCGAAGGCCCTCGAAGACCTGGCGGAGATGAAGAAGACAGAAAGTCCGTTCGCGGAATATCGGGGAATCGGAAACCCGGGGATTCCCTCCGGCAAGAAAGGAATCGCGGCGTGGCTCAGAGCCCTGCGCGGGCGATAGAATCTAGCCAGGGCCTTCTAAGCTATCTGATCAATCGGTTTTGAAGGGGCACGGCTTTTTTGAAGGGGCACGGCTTTCAGCCGTGCCGTACGACCCGTTTGAATGCGGGCTTTAGCCCCCGAGGTTACTCGGGGTGAGAGCGTTTAGTAATTCCCCTAAACTGTGGCAGTGAAAATAAACTCGAATCCTCATCCTAAGAGCTTGGCTGAGAAAAGTGGCGGCCACCGGCCAAAACTCGGATCAGGCGGGGCAAAGAAGGTTCTCAGGAACTCAATGCGCCTTCACGATCATTGATTCCAATAACACGCCGGCTTCACGTCGCTCTCTTTTCAATATGCCCGTTACAAGCAATGCAGTGGCGAGATTCTCCCTGCATTCCCGTACCAAATTCGCTGACTTCCAGCCCGAGACATGTTCTAATTCTGACAGGCCGGTACTGGCGCCTTATTCCCGAAACGGGACATGGTTGCAACGCTTTGGCCGGAATTTGTGTCGCGCAGGAGCGCACCTGCATCAAACTGTTCAAGACGTGTTGTTACGAGCGGAGAATCTGAAGAAAGGTCTTCCGCTCGGGCAATTCGGATTTAGTGCTCTTTGAGAAGCTTGTCGTTGCAGGTGCGGACCGGCGAGATGCTGGCCATTGTCGGCGAGTCAGGTACCGGAAAGAGTACCTTCCTGCACATACTCGGAGCGCTTGATAGTGCTTCCGAAGGTGACGTATACTTCGCCCAACTCGACTTGGGAAGGCTCTCTGAGGAAGATGCAGCAGAATTCCGCAGCCGGGAGCTTGGGTTTGTCTGGCAGTTTCATTATTTGCTGCCCGAGTTTACCGCCTTGGAGAATGTGGCCATGCCGTTGCTGATGCGCGGCATGAAGCGAGCGCGAGGCTGAGCAGCAAGGCCTGCACTGGTTGCAGGAGGTTGGTTTAGCGGACCGTGCCAGTCATCGGTCCGGCGAGTTGTCTGGTGGAGAGCAGCAGCGGGTAGCGCTGGCCCGCGCGCTGATCACCAGACCCAAGATCCTGATGGCGGACGAGCCGACAGGGGACCTTGACAACCGGACAGCGGAAGCGGTTTTTAATTTGATCGCCAGGCTACATCGCGACTATCGTCTAACCTCGCTCATCGTTACTCACAATCTTGGGTTTGCGCGTCAGTGCGACCGGGTTTTGCGCCTGGAACGTGGGCGGGTGGCCGAGGTGTCTCCGCAGTCGTTGTCGGCATGAGGCAACGCAGCGGGTGCGAAGGCGGGTTTGTAGTAGTACGGGGCCTACGCGGTCCTGAATATCGGTCCCAGTGCTTGATTTGAGGAGCCGGCGGTGACGGGGAAGAGTCAGGAAATAGAGCTTCGGCGGGAGCAAAAATTCCCGTCGAGTTCTTGGAGAGGTTCCATGTTTGAACGGTACACGGAAAAGGCCCGGCGCGTAATCTTCTTCGCGCGCTACGAAGCCAGCCAGTTCGGTTCTCCTTACATCGAGACGGAGCACCTGCTGCTGGGCCTGCTGCGCGAAGACAAAGCGCTCACCAATCGGTTCCTTCGGTCCCATGCTTCGGTTGAGTCGATCCGGAAACAGATCGAGGGCCACACTACCATTCGGGAGAAGGTCTCCACTTCCGTGGACCTGCCCCTGAGCAACGAGTGCAAGCGCGTGCTGGCGTACGCCGCCGAGGAAGCTGAGCGGCTTTCGCACAAGCACATTGGTACCGAGCACCTGTTGCTGGGGCTGTTGCGCGAAGAGAAATGCTTCGCCGCTGAAATTCTGCACGAGCGCGGATTGCGGCTTTCCACCATCCGCGAAGAACTGGCGCGGACTTCGCAGGAGAAGGCGCAGCCGTCGCAGCGTTCGCGCGAGTCTTCGCTGCTGTCCGAGTTTTCGCGCGACCTGACTCAGGCCGCGATGGACAACCAGCTCGATCCGCTGGTCGGCCGTGATGGCGAGCTTGAGCGCGTCATCCAGATTCTGTGCCGCCGCACCAAGAACAATCCGGTGCTGATCGGCGAGCCCGGCGTTGGCAAGACTGCCATCGTCGAAGGCCTGGCGCAGCGCATCGCCGACGGCGAAGTGCCGTCGTTCCTGGCGGACAAGCGCATTCTCGCGCTCGATCTTTCGCTGATCGTTGCCGGCACCAAGTATCGCGGCCAGTTCGAAGAGCGGCTCAAGACCATCATGAAGGAACTGATGGAGTCGCAGAATTCCATCATCTTTATCGACGAGCTGCACACGCTGGTGGGCGCGGGATCGGCGGAAGGTTCGCTCGACGCCGCCAACATCCTGAAGCCGGCTCTGTCGCGCGGCGAGATTCAGTGCATCGGCGCAACCACGCCGGGCGAGTATCGCAAGTCGATCGAGAAAGATCGCTCGCTGGAGCGCCGCTTCCAGGCGGTAAAAGTTCCGCCGCCGAACGAAGCTGACGCGGTCAAGATTCTGTTCGGCATCAAGGAGCGCTACGAGAAGTTTCATGCCGTCAGCTACACCGACGACGCGATCACCTTCTCGGTGTCGCACTCGAATCGCTATCTGCCCGATCGCTTCCTGCCGGACAAGGCGATCGATCTGGTGGACGAAGCCGGCGCGCGCGTGAAGCTTCGCCAGACTTCCCTGCCCGAGGACATCACCGAGGTGCAGAAGCGGATCAAGTTCATCGTGCATCGCATGGAAAACGCCATCGCGAATCACGAGTTCGAGAAGGCCCGCTTCTACTCCGACGAGGAGCGCAAAGAGCGCGAGAACCTGCGCGCCCTGCGCGAAAAGTATCATCTCGATGAGTCCTCGACTGGCGTCGTCGGCCGCGAGGACATCGAAGACGTGGTCTCGCGCTGGACCGGCGTGCCCATCGCTTCCATCAAGGAAGAAGAGAGCCAGAAGCTGCTGCGCATTGAAGAAGAGCTGCACAGGCGGGTGATCTCGCAGGACCGCGCTATCTCGGCGCTGGCCCGCGCGATTCGCCGCTCGCGTGCTGGACTGAAGAGCCCGAACCGTCCCATCGGCTCGTTCCTCTTCCTCGGCCCGACCGGCGTCGGCAAGACCGAAGTCGCTCGCACCCTGGCGCAGTTCATGTTCGGCAGCGAGAAATCGCTGGTGCGCTTCGATATGTCGGAGTTCATGGAGAAGCATTCGGTCTCCAAGCTGATCGGCTCGCCTCCGGGATATGTCGGCTACGAAGAGGGTGGCCAGCTGACCGAGCGCGTGAAGCGCGCGCCCTACTCCGTCGTCCTGCTGGACGAAGTGGAGAAGGCGCATCCGGACCTCTTCAACATCCTGTTGCAGGTGTTTGAAGACGGCCAGCTCACCGACGGCCTGGGCAATACGGTCGACTTCAAGAACGCCATCATCATCATGACCTCGAACATCGGCGCGCGGCATTTGCAGAAGCGCACCGGCCTGGGCTTCCAGTCGGAGCTGGACGAGAACACCTCAACCAAGGTCGAGGACATGGTGCGCAACGAAGTGAAGCGCACCTTCAATCCCGAGTTCCTGAACCGTCTGGACGAGGTCATCATCTTCAACGCGCTGACCGAGGTCGACCTGATCCAGATCGTCGAACTGATGGTGCAGCAGCTGAACACCAACCTGGCGCAGCGCTCGATCACGGTCACGGTGACGGAAGAAGCGCGCAAGTGGATCCTCGACAAAACGGTCGTCGATCGCACCTACGGCGCTCGTCCGCTGCGGCGCGCGTTGCAGAAGTACATCGAAGACCCGCTGTCGGAGGCGCTGATCCAGGGCACCTTCGCAGCAGCGTCCGGCGTTCATCGAGGTCTACCTCGACAGCGACCAGCTCTTCTATCGCCCGGTCGGCGAAGAGAAGACGGAAGGCGTGCTGCTGTACAGCAGCTGATCGAGATCAAACAGCGCAGCAAGAAGGGGAGCGATGGCGCTTCCCTTTATTTCTTGGTCCCTGACTTTGGTTCCCGGTAAACCCGCCTCTTAAATCGCTGCTTCCAACTGATATCGGCTCGCGCGGCGATGAATGATCCGCCGTTTTCCGTGCCCGGGATTGATTTCGTAACGGCTTTGCAAAAGTCCAAATTCTTCCAACATGTCTACGTCACGACTGACGGCACGCTTATCGCGTTTCAGTCCCCCCGCCAACTCCGACACCGCCATGGGCTTCTGTTTGGCAAAAACGCAGCAGGACGAATACGCATCTGTCGGAAAGCACTCGCATCATGTCGCTCGGATCTTCGAAAGAGATATGATCAGCGCCGGCGCCAGTTCCTCGCCGCGGTCCAGCTTGCGAGCTCGTTCCCGTGCCCGGCCAAAGTAGCCCTTACTCCCATCGGCAGCGACTCGTATCCTAGTGTTTTTCATCTTCATTTCTCCAGATCTCTTCTATCTCACGCTGAAAGCGAAGCAGCAAGTCTTCGTAGCCGTGAAACTCAACCTCCTCGACTTGCCCCATGAAATGCCGATGATGGTAGTCGTGGCTGTTGTCATAACCAAGCACGCGGCCGTTGTCGGACGTGCAGCTTCGCGGATTGATATAGGCCAGGTTGTATTTCACCACCTTGCCGGCTTCATACCAAACTTCTTCCCTAAGAATGGCTCCCCGCCTTCTGCCTGAAAGATATAAGGTCTCATCGACTCTCTTCTCCGCCGCTCGACTCCGCTTGTACGAACGTTTTCTGGCATTCATTGAGCGGGGTCCATTTCAGGTAGGATATTATAATTCCTAACTGCTTGACAACTCTGCGTCACTGGATTCGTTTCGCTAATTTGATAATCTAATAACCATGCAGTTGCTCCTCTATTCCGCTTCCTGGTGTCCCGATAGCCGCACCGCCAAGCGCTTTCTCGATAAGCACCACGTTGCCTACACCGACATCGACATCGAGAGCACGCCGGGCGCTGCCGACGAAGTCATCCGTCATACCGGCAAACGCGCGGTTCCGCAGTTCGTGATTGACGGAAAATGGGTCCAACCGTATCGTCCCGGCAAAGGTTTTCTGTACGAAGAAATGTCCGAACTCCTCGGACTGGTTGACGAAGGATAGGGTTCCGACCGTTACAGCGGAAGAGCTGATTTTCAAGACTCGAAAAAGCAGGTCCCTTGACGGCCTGAAGACCTCCTCGTGATGACAAGCAAGACTTAGCACGGTGTGGCTCAAACTAAAAGCGACTAGCGACTAGCGAACCGCGAAAAGCGGCTTCCTTGTACAATAATGAGTTTCGCTATGATCCCAATCAGCACTTGCTAAGGAGCCTCTTTGATTCCCCGCTATACCCGCCCGGAGATGGGCCGCATTTGGAGTGATGAAAACAAATTTCAAACGTGGCTTGACGTGGAACTGGCCGCGACGGAAACCCTCGCCGAAGCCGGAATCGTGCCGCAATCGGCGGCCAAGGCCATCCGCGAAAAGGGCGGCTTCGACCTTGCGCGTATCAATCAGATCGAAGCCGAGGTGAAGCACGACGTCATCGCCTTCACCACCGCGGTCGCCGAGAAGGTCGGCCCCGAGTCGCGCTGGCTGCATTACGGTCTCACCTCGAACGATGTGGTCGATACCGCTCAGGCGCTGCTAGTGAAGCAGGCTTCGGCCATCATTCGCGAGGATCTGCAGAAACTGCGCGAAGTTCTGAAGCGTCGGGCGTGGGAATTCAAAGACACGCCGGCGATCGGCCGCACCCACGGCATTCACGCCGAGCCGGTCACTTTCGGACTAAAGCTGGCGAACTGGTACTCGGAGATCCAGCGCGACATAGAGCGCTTTGAGATGGCGGCCGAGCAGATGCGTGTCGGCAAGCTTTCAGGCGCGGTCGGCAACGCCGCGCATTTGGAGCCGGAATACGAAGAGGCGATTTGCCAGCGGCTGGGACTGAATGTCGCGGCGGTCTCGTCGCAGGTGATCCAGCGCGACCGGCACGCGTTCTACGTGGCCACACTGGCGGTCATCGCGTCTACGTTGGACAAGATCGCCACCGAGATTCGCCACTTGCAGCGTACCGAAGTGCGCGAGGCGGAAGAGTATTTCAGCGAGAAGCAGAAGGGCTCATCGGCTATGCCGCACAAGCGTAATCCGGTAACCTGCGAGCAGATCAGCGGACTGGCGCGCGTGGTGCGATCGAACGCGCAGGCCGCGCTGGAGAATGTTGCTCTGTGGCACGAGCGCGATATCTCGCATTCGTCGGTGGAACGCATCATCCTGCCCGACTCGACCATCCTCGTCGATTACCTGCTGCACAAGACGACCAACCTGATCGACACGCTGCTGGTCTATCCCAAGCGCATGTTGAAGAACCTGGAGTCGACTGGCGGGCTGGTGTTCAGCGGACAGTTGCTGCTCGACCTGGTCGAGGCCGGAGTGCTGCGCGAAGACGCTTACCGGCTGGTGCAATCCAATGCCATGCGCGCCTGGAAGGACGATCTGAATTTCCGCGAGCTGATCATGAGCGATCCCGAGATCACGGCGAAGGTGAAGCGCGAGACGCTGGAGCACGCGTTTGATTTGCAACGGCCGTTAAGGAATGTGGACAAGATTTTCAGGCGGGTGTTTGGAGAAGAGTAGATTCCCCGCAATGTTCGCTGGCGAGGTCTGGCTCGGAGTGAATTAGGGTCGCAAAGGTGTCGATTCTTACTTTCCTTTGACGCTTCTCCCGAGCCTCTTGCCGTATGACTGCTGGTGGCAAGGACAGTTCCGTATCCCACACTGCCATTCGGTATCGACGATAGGGCCGTAGTGCCCGGTATCGCAATCTAAGCAGTCGTTCTGCTGTTTCCAGAACTCGTCGGCGTAAACTGCGGCATCCAAGGCCTTTTCTCCTGGCTTGCTCGTTTCAGGGTACCTGCGGACGGCAGGCAGTTGATAGCCGCCCCTGGGACCAATAATTACGGTCACACCTTGCACCTCTGTAAACAAATACTGCTCCTTGCTTTCTCCTCGATTGGGCAACCGGCTCGCAAGGTCACGCCTTTCGCGAAGCTGGTCTTCAAGTCGCTTTAGCGCATCCAGTTGCTTGTTATTCATGCCCACAGCTCCTTTTGGACTTGGTTCTACTCCAGCCGATTGATGATCGACGCCACATATCCCGCACCGAAACCGTTGTCGATGTTGACCACCGTCACGTTGGACGCGCAGGAGTTCAGCATGCCGAGCAGCGCCGCGATTCCCTGATACGACGCTCCGTAGCCGACGCTGGTAGGCACGGCGATGACCGGCACGCCGACCAGACCTCCGACGACGCTGGGCAGCGCACCTTCCATTCCCGCGCAAACGATGATGACGCGCGCCCCGGTCAGCGCCTCGCGACGAGCGAGCAGGCGATGAATACCGGCGACGCCGACATCGTAAATGTGCTGGACTTCATTGCCCATGATCTGCGCCGTGACCAGCGCCTCTTCGGCGACGGGAATGTCGCTGGTCCCGGCCGAGACCACGACAATCTTTCCTTTGCCATAAACCGTTTCGTCGCGAGTCAAGGTGATGGCGCGCGCCAGCTCGTGAAACTCAGCTTTGCGGAATTTGCGCTTGACTGCGCGCACCTGTTCCGCGGTGACTCTAGTCGCCAGTACGTTTTGGCCGTGCTTGCCCAGGCGGGCAAAAATCTCTGCCAGATGTTGTGGCGTTTTTCCCGGACCGAAAATTACTTCCGGCATGCCGACGCGCAGCGCCCGGTGATGGTCTACGTTAGCAAAGCCCAGGTCTTCGAACGGCAGATGCCGCAACTGCTGCACCGCCTCGTCGGGCGAGAGTTTGCCGCGCTTTACCTGGTCGAAAAGTTTCTTGATGGCGTCGGGGGTCATGTTTGGATTAGTTTCGGACTTCAGACTGCAAGTTTCCAGTCTCGCTGAACATAGTTCCTTCAATGGCCATTTTCTATGTTCCGTCTATTGGCGATTCGTATCAGGGCACGACTTCAGTCGTGCCGAATAGAGCACACCACTTGAGGGCTTCAGCCCCTGCTCACTGATTGCAGGGGCTGAAGCCCGTTCGGTTATCGACTCCGTGCGGCACGGCTGAAGCCGTGCCCTGATACAGGGCTATCTGGGAGACCGTATGCTCCGGCTTTGTTCTTGAAGTCGACCCGCTCTTGTATGTACAGCCCGGTGGTACGATGAAAAAGCTCGACGCATGTCGGCTCACGAACCTTAGATGCTAGCGCAGACCAACGCAACTCCTCGCATCCTGACCGTCGCCGTCACTGGCGCCAGCGGATCGATCTTCCCCAAGCATCTGCTGGACGCTCTTGAACGCGACGAGCGCGTCGGCACTGTCAACCTGATTATCTCTGACAGCGGCCTGCGGGTGATGGCCGAAGAGCTTGGCGTGACCGGCAGAAACGAAATCGTAACCAAGCTGCTGGGACGCGCGTCCGCCAAAATCCAGCAGCAGAACAATGCGGACATCGGCGCCAACGTCGCCAGCGGTTCTTATGCCACAGATGCCATGATCGTGCTGCCCTGCAGCATGGGGACGCTGGCGCGAATTGCCAACGGCATGGCGATCCAGCTGATCGAGCGCGCCGCCGATGTCTGCCTGAAAGAGCGCCGGCCGCTGATTCTGTGTGTGCGCGAGACGCCGTTCAATCGCATTCATCTGCGCAACATGACGCTGGCAGCCGAAGCCGGCGCAACCATCTTTCCCGTGGTGCCTGCCTTCTATTTCCATCCGACGTCGACTGACGACATCGCGCGCGAGTTCGTGAATCGCGTGCTGGCGCATGTAGGGCTGCCGCAGCCCGGCGCGTATCACTGGAAGCCGGAGTAACCCTCCCACTTATTGCAAAGAATGGGTATGCGCATCGCTCCTCGACTCCACTCCGGGCGGACTCTCAGCAGCAAGATACGAAAGGCACGAAAAACGTTAGTGGAAGCAGGGTCCGTTTGAGGTGCCGAAGGTATTGTCGCTCCATTTATTTTGGCAGTTACTGTTGCCATCGAACAAATCGTAGCCATCATTGTCCAAGGCGGTATTCGAACGAATGTCTTTGTTATTGGAACCCTGGTTTGTCGCGATGCCGTATCGTCCATTGAACGTCGCGATGTTGCGCGAGAATCTAGCCCGTTGCGTCGTTGCAATAAAAATGCCGTCTTGACTGTTCCCGTTGGCCAGATTGCCAGTGAGTTCGCCGCCGCTCGCCACGTAGAATCCATCGACATTATTTTCCGCAACGCTGTCGCGCACGATGGCCTGCGTCTCCTTCCCATAGATTCCAGGGCTGAGATAGAAGCCCACCTGGTTCCCGGTGCAGGTCACAGCGTAAATTTGCACCCCACCGGCCACGAGCACGATGCCGTCGCCGGCTGTGAAGTTACTGATGACTCCCGGGCCTTGGATTAGAACAGGCGCGGCCGACTCCACCCGGATGCCAGCCTTGTTCGGACTATTTGACCCGGTAATTCGATGACCGGAGAGGTTTAGCTCGACCTGCTGGGTATTGAAGCTAATGGTGATTCCATTACCAGGGCAATCTAAGTCGTTCGCCAGAACATACTCGCCGCCGTCGCGGATGACGGTTCCACAACTGGTGATCTGGGTTTGTCCGTGCGCAGAGACGACAGCCAATGGAAGTAAGAAAAGCAGAGCTGGAATGGTGAGCTGATATTTCTTGATTCGAGCGGCGCGCAGATTCATGGATCTCATTAAGTCGGTCCTTCCGGGATCGCGATGGGCAGATTGGCTCTGCCTCTGACTTGGCGCGGAACAATATACTCCAGATTCCGAGTTGCCAACCAGCTTTTCTCGCTCTGGCGACAACCGTCGGCGCAATCCTGCTTTTGTAGCCTGCCGGAGAACCAATAGGACGCTTCGTAAAACATGTCATGAGCCAATTTTTTCAATAACATAGGCCTGTGATCTGGGTCACCATTCAATGTGCGATTGGCCCGCTGAGCCGCTAAATCCGCCCATTTAGCCCATCCTGCTTGGCCCTTTCGGGTTCGGGTCATTACCCTATAAATGCAGGTAAGTATGAGTGCGGGCCCACGTGGGGTGGGTCAACATCATCCTAACTTTAGAGGCGTAAATGCATAAACCGATTAAGTATGTTGAAAAGGCTGTCACCGTTGCGGCCAAGGGCGCGTGGGTGGTCTTCGACAAACTGAACAGTATCAATCCCAATCCTTCGTTTACGCCCAAGTGGTCCGACAAGCCGCTGCTCAAGTCGTATCAGAAATCCAAGCCGCCGCTGGGCTGGCCGCGCGCCACCGACTCGCTCTGCCCCAAGTGCGTGCCTGAAATCCGCCAGCAGATTCTCGACGGCAAGCTGCCCGTCGAAGTGCTGATGAACGAGAAGGCCGGCGAGATCAAGGCCCAGATCATCGAGCGCGACGGCAAGATCCTGATGGTGAAGGACTGCCCCATCCACGGCCACTTCGAAGACGTGATGGCCATGGACACCGATTTCTTCAAGCACCTGGAAGACGTCTTCCCCGGCCGCGACATTCGCGCCCACAACGATGAGAAGCTGCATCACCACGGCAGCAGCACCGTGCTGCACGGCCGCGGATCGGTGCTGACCATCGACCTGACCAACCGCTGCAACATGATGTGCGATCCCTGCTTCATGGACGCCAACCAGGTTGGCTTCGTGCATGAACTGACGTGGGACGAGATCAAGACCATGCTCGACAACGCCATCACCATCAAGCCGCGGCGCCAGATGTCGGTGCAGTTCTCCGGCGGCGAGCCCACGCTGTCGCCCTACTTCCTCGACGCGGTGGCTTACTCGCGCAAGGTCGGCTACAACAGCGTGCAGGCGGCGACCAACGGCATCGAGTTCGCCAAGAGTCCTGAGTTCGCCAAGCAGGCGTTTGAAGCGGGTCTGCGCTATGCGTACCTGCAGTTCGACGGCATCGGCAACGCCGCCAACTCGCATCGCCTGGTCGGCAATCTGTTCGACGTGAAGCTGCAGGCGATCGAGAACCTGCACAAGGCCGGCGTCGAGATCGTTCCGGTCGTGACCATCGTCAACGACCTGAACAACGAGCAGGTGGGACGCATCATTCAGTTCGCGCTCGACAATCCCAAGCGCATCTCGTTCCTCTCGTTCCAGCCGGTTTCGTTTACCGGACGCGACGAGGCCATCACCGACGAGCGCCGTCAGGCGCAGCGCTACACGCTGTCGCATCTGGCGCACGACGTGAAGAACCAGACCGGACTGGGCGAGCCCACTCGCGACTGGTTCCCGATCTCGTTCATGAGCACCTTCTCCGATTGGGCCGACCTGGTTCACGGGCCCGACAAGGATTGGGGATCGCTGAGCTGCGGCTGCCACCCCAATTGCGGCGTCGGCATGGCCGTCATGATCGACAAGGAAACCAAGGAAGCGGTTCCGGTCACGGCGTTCCTCAACGGCGACACCATCGCGAAAGACATTGCGAAGGTGAACGACGCGGCGCGCGGCAAGTGGATGTCGATTGCCGGCATGACCCTGGCGCTGCTGAAGAACTACGATCCGTTCAAGTCGCCGACGCACTTCAAGTTCACCGACCTGCTGAAGAAGTTCGACAAGACCTTCGGCGCGACCGGCAAGAATTACGGCAAGGTCAGCGGCGACCGCACCGAGACCGACATCGAAAAGCGCCGGCGCGATCGCTGGAACTTCCTGTTCGTCGCCGGCATGTGGTTCCAGGACCTGTTCAACTACGACTTCCGCCGCACCGAGCAGTGCATCATTCCCTACGCCACGCAGGAAGGCGAGATCAGCTTCTGCGCCTACAACACCGGCGTGGGCTGGCGCAACATCGTGGAGAAGATGCACATGACGGCGACTCTGACAAAGTGGTACGAGGAGCACGGCCGTCACGAGATCTTTGCCGGCGGCAAGAAGGTCAATCTTGACACTACGGAGCACACGCTGAGGCTGGTGGATGAGCACGTACAACGCCGAAGCCAATCACACGCTCGACGATCTGGGCATCGCCAAGAATGCGCGTCAGGAGAAGTTCCAGGCCCGCGACGCGAAGGTCAAGGCAGAAGCGGAGAAGGCCCGCATGCTGGCGCTCTACAAGGAGCACGTACTGGGCGAAAAGCCGGTGGTCAACGATGGCTTCATTCCGCTGGGCAGCATCGGCGGCATCAAGCCGGCGCAGCCTGCGGTGGAAGAGCGGGAAGCGGTTTACGGAGATTAGTTAGTGGATCGTGAATAGTGGTTAGTGGATAGTAAAACCGGTCGCGCAAAGCGGCCGGTTTTGTTTTGGGTGACATCTCTCGATCCTTCGAGATTGTCATCCCGACCGAGGACTTCAGTCCGAGCGGAGGGATCTGCGGTTATTCAGGCGAACAGGAATTTGCCTATGCGTGCGCACCTTGACGTCACAGCCCGGAATAAATAGTCTAATAACAAGTGTTACTAAGTGATACCCAAGAAAGATATGAGAACCACGCAAACGATGACCGTTTCCCTTCCGCCGGCGATGGTGCGCCAGTTCGAAGTGGTTCGCAAGGCCGAGTCGCGTACCCGTTCCGAGCTGGTTCGCGAGGCTCTTCGAGTCTATTTCGAGAGCCGCTACCCATCTGTACAGCCGACTAAGGCGGAGCTGACCGCGCTGCGGCGTGGCCGCGCTGCCTTTCGTCGGGGGGACAGCGTATCGTTAGAGCAGTTCCTCCATGGCGTGGAATCTCCAACTCGCCGGCCCCGCACGAAAAGACTTCCGAAGGCTGCCGTCAAGAGATCAGGCGCGCGTTAAGTCAGAGCTTTTGGCGATGCAGGAGGATCCTTTCCAGGGCGACATCAAGCGACTGAAAGGCCAGCTCACGGCCTGGCGCCGCCGGGTCGGTAGCTATCGCATCATTTACGATCTGTATCTTGATCAGCGCCTGATTGTGGTCGCGGCAATCGTGCGCCGCTCTTCGACCACGTATTAGGCCTTAGCCGGTCAGTCTAAAATGGTACGGCTACAACTTGCCGAGGTCAGGGGTTAAAACCTGCACGGAAGAGCTGCATTTCGGTCCGGCTGAAGCCGCACCCTGATACGAATCGCAAGTTGGCGTGACGTTGGGAATGACTTGGCTCGGTTGACATCCTCCTGCGCCGCCCCCCTGAGGGGCTTCAACCGTTGAATTGCAGCCTACCCAGCGCTGAAGCGCTGGGCTATCTTATCCCCGTCCTGCGGCGCGGGACTCGATTCTCTCCTGGCAAAACGTAACCGCCAAGAAGTTCGGTCCCATCTTGATATAGAAATGCCAACAATCCAGCTGACGTCTAGCCGCTACCCACTATCCACTGTTTTTCACCACCGCTGAGCCACGTGCTGATGTTGCAGCCTCGGCTCTTCGTAGCCCTTCGGCTTCTGACGTCCCGGCAGCTTGGGCGGCGTATAGGGAAGTTCCTCGTACGGTATCCGGCTCAGCACGTCGGCAATGCAATTGAGCCGGGCGCGTTTTTTGTCGTCGGAGGGAACGATGTACCAGGGAGCCAGTGGCGGTATCCGTCGCAGCCAGCATGGCATCGCGAGCCCGAGAGTAGTCGTACCAGCGGCGGTGCGATTCCAGATCCATCGGACTCAGCTTCCAGCGCTTGCTGGGGTCCTTGATGCGCGCCTGGAATCGGCGATGCTGTTCCTTCTCGCTTACCTCCAGCCAATATTTCAGCAACGTAATGCCGTCGGAGATCAGGCTGGCTTCGACCTGCGGACAGCCTTGCAGGAATTTTTGGTATTGCTCCTTATTGCAGAAGCCCATCACGTGCTCGACCCCGGCGCGGTTGTACCAACTGCGATCGAAGATGACGACTTCTCCGCCCGAAGGGAGATGCTCGATATAACGTTGCCAGTAGATCTGGCTTTTCTCGCGCTCGGTCGGAGCCGGCATCGCGACTACACGAAATACTCGCGGGCTGACGCGTTCGGTGAGGCGCCGTATGACGCCGCCCTTGCCCGCCGCGTCGCGTCCTTCAAAGAGGATGACAATGCGTGCCTTGGTCGCCTTCACCCAGTCCTGAAGCTTGACCAGTTCGACCTGCAGCCGGTCCATCTCGCGCTCATAGTCCTTCTTGGTGAGCTCTGCGGAACAGCTGTTCCCTTCTTTGCCGGATCGTTCGATAGCTTCCAGTGCGGAATTCCCTGTATGTTTCTTCTTGGAGTTCTTGCCCATAGCCTCTCCTTGCCCCGGCCGACTGCGCTCGGAAGACGAACACGATTCTACGCCGCGGAGGCAAGCCGAAAGCAGCGATGACGAAACTCCCGGCTCATTGCAAGCAGAGTCGCAGGCCATCTTACTTGGTAGAATTTCGATTGCAACCGATCCAGCGCTGGTGCTGCCTGGCTTGACGCCGTAACGCAGAGCAGGACTCGGTTATCGTCATCAATTGCTGGCCAACTTGTAACGCAAGTCGAGCGGATCGCGTTCATGGCTTGTACAATTTCCCGGAACGGCCATCGAGGCTTGCGATTCTCAGTCTCATGGTTCATCCATGCGGATTTGCTGATGATCAGCGCGCTCGAACATCGCACTGGCTGACGTCGGCGCATGCCGTCCGAC
This sequence comes from uncultured Acidobacteriaceae bacterium, assembly GCA_963746515.1. GTDB lineage: Bacteria > Acidobacteriota > Terriglobia > Terriglobales > Acidobacteriaceae > Bog-257. The sequence continues at coordinate 142,308 of CAVVBO010000001.1, forward strand.
AAACCTCACCGCCTCAGAACACGGTGCAGACGGGGCCAATCAACGAGCCGCGAGGCGCTGAAGAGAAACCGACTGGGCCGCCGATCGTGAAAGGTACCCAGGCGATCAAGCAGACAGACGCGAAATGCTCGGAGACCCTCTCGGTCAGCGCCGATGCGCTGTTCCAGCCTAAACGCTGGACCTTGAACCCCGACGCTGGGCAAACCTTGGATGCCCTCGGTCCGATGATTGCGAAGGCCGGCAAACATCCAGTGCGCATCGAGAGCTTCACTGACTTCGCCGGCTCCGACAGCTATAACCAGATGCTCAGCGAAAAGCGCGCCATCACCGTCCGCGGCTGGCTGGTGAATCATGGCTTCGTGCCGGAGGGCACGCCCGATCGAGGGATTCGGCCAGCACAATGCAGTTGCGGCCAATGACCAAGCCCGATGGATCAGACGATCCCGAGGGCCGGCAGAAGAACCGCGCGAATTGAAATCGTGATCGACACCTGCAGCCGATCGAAGCTGGCGCAAAACGGCGCTGCCGTTCAGCCCCTGATTCAGGCCGTCGAGGGGCCGATCAGAGCCGTTCACTGCAACCCGGCTTCACTCATACAGGTGAGACACGACACTGCGCCCGACGGCTCATTCGCGCGCGACAATGTTCCATGAGGGGCGCGGCGGTGTGCCTTTTTACACTACCTATTACTCACCACGATCATCCGCCGTCTGCGCCCACTTCACTCCCAGAGGTGAAGGAAAAACGTGAGCACCCAGACGCTTGTCCCCGGAAATCAGCTTCCAATCGTTGCCCACCGACGCTCCTAGCCAGTCCTCCGTCGCCACGCAAGCGGCCCGGACTGCGCATCCTGCAACCGGAGGTCACCTACACCGGCGCGCCCATCAAGCCGTTGCAGAAGGGACTTGCCGAAGCAGACCGAATCGCTCTGTCCGGAATGCAACAAGGTGATCGTGGCCGATATCTTCGCCGAAGACGGCAAAGTGGTAATGGAAAAGCGCTGCGCCGAGCACGGCGAGTTTCGCGACATCGTCTTCAGCGACGTCGAGCTCTATCTCAAGATGGAGGAGTGGAACTTCGGCGACAATCTTGGCCTGTCGAATCCGCAGGTGGAGGGTGGCAAGTCGTGTCCTGACGATTGCGGCCTGTGCGGCATGCACACCTCGCACACCGCGTTGGCCAACGTCGACCTCACTAACCGCTGCAATCTGACGTGTCCGGTATGCTTCGCCAATGCTAACACCGCGGGCTATCTGTATGAGCCTGACCTGGAGCAGATTCGCGGCATGCTGGCGACGCTGCGCGGCGAGCGTCCGGTCGATGGTCGCGTGGTGCAGTTCTCCGGCGGCGAGCCGACGGTCCATCCACAATTCTTCGAAATTCTGTCGATGGCGCGCGAGATGGGATTCACTCACATTCAGGCCGCGACCAACGGCATCGAGTTGGCGAATCTGGAATTCGCGCAGAAGGCCAAAGAGGCTGGCCTGGCCACGCTTGTATCTGCAATTCGACGGCGTGACCGACGACATCTATCGCCGGGTGCGCGGGAAAGCGCTGCTCGAGACCAAAATGAAGGTCATCGAGAACTGCCGCGCTACCGGGATGAAGATCGTCTTCGTCCCGACGATCGTGAAGGGGCTGAACGACCATCAGATCGGCGACATCGTTCGCGTTGCGATCGAGAACATCGACACGGTCTCGGGCATCAGCTTTCAGCCCGTCGCCTTCACCGGGCGCATCGCGAAACATGAGCTGCTGGCGAAGCGCTTTACCCTTTCCGACTTGGCGCGCTGCGTCAGCGAGCAGACTGGCATTACCGATCCGCGTGCGGATTGGTTTCCGCTGGCGTGCGTTACCCCGTTCTCCAAGCTGACGGCGGCGCTGCGTGGAACCGGCGTGCCAACGATCTCGTCGCATCCGCATTGCTCGCTCGGCACTTATTTCTTTGTCGATGAAAAATCGAAGAAGGCCGTGCCGATTACGCAGTTCGTCGATGTGCCCAACATGCTGCAGGACATGGAAGAGCTCTCGCGCTCGGCCGGCAAGGCGCGCTTCAAGTTCTATAGCAAGGTGAAAGCCTGGAACAAGTTGCAAAAGCATTTCAAGCCGCAACTGGCGCCGCCGGGACTGACCTTCACTAAGTTCCTGCAAACTTTGCAAGGCCTGACCAACAAGAAGCTGGGCCGCGATGGCAAGGACGGCACGTTCACCTATCGCACGCTGCTGGTGGCGGGCATGCACTTTCAGGACGCCTACAACTACGACATCGAGCGGGTGAAGCGCTGCGTGATCCATTACGCGACGCCCGATGGGAAGCTGTATCCGTTCTGCACTTATAACTCCGGCCCGTGTTATCGGGAGAAAATCGAGCGGCAGTTTTCGGTGCCGTGGGAAAGGGAAGCAGCTTCAGCTTGCAACCTAGCGACTAGCAGCTAGCAATTTAGCAGCTAGAACCTTCCGATAAATGGCTTTGTATCAGGGCACGCCTTTAGGCGTGCCGCCGACACCCCTCATGACTTGGGCTTTAGCCCCTGAGGACAGTTCTTGCAGGGGCTGAAGCCCTGACTTTGTGGCGCGTTATTCGGCACGACTAAAGGTCGTGCCCTGATACGAATCAAGAACAACTTCTATGATCGGGATAGCGGCAACCTCTGCCAGACGTTCCCACACTTCCACTTCATTTTGTCTCAGCATTCGCTTGGTTTAGACTAACCAGTCCTTACTCATTGTTAATGCGCCGTGGCTCATCACGCTTCTGATCGTTCAGGGCAATGATTTTGCGCTTCGCGAGCTACACATGCGCGCATGGAGGCTTCATGCTACGTCGTATCGTCCTTTTCATAATCTGCTGCTCGCTCACTGGATTCGCACAGAGCAAGCGTCCTTTCACCTTCGAAGACATGATGCAGCTCAAGCGGGTGGGCGAGCCCATCGTCTCGCCCGACAGCAAGTGGGCGGCCTTTTCCGCGGTTGACGTCAATCTGGACGAGAACACGCGCAAGCCGCATCTTTGGATCGTCGCTATCAGCGGCGGCGAAGCGCTCCGGCTGACTCCTGCGACCGGTCCTGGCGAAGACCGCCTCCGTTTCGCGCCCGATGGCAAGCGGGTGCTGTTCGAGTCGTCGAAGGACGGTGCTTCGCAGATCTGGGTGCAGGACTTCGATACCTCTGGCGGCATGCTCACAGGCGAGCCGCGCCAGGTGACAACTATCTCGACCGAAGCCTCAGGCGGGGTGTGGTCGCCCGACGGCAAAAGCATTCTCTTCCAGTCGTCGGTCTGGCCCGACTGCAGCAACGACGCTTGCAACAAGCAACGCGATGAAGAAGTCGCCAAGTCGAAGGTGAAAGCGAAGATCTTCACTCAGCTAATGTTTCGTCACTGGAATCACTACTGGGACGGGAAGTATAGCCATCTATTCGTCGTCTCGGCCGACGGAGGAGTGGCTCGCGACCTGACACCGGGAGCGCACGACGTGCCGCCATTCAGCCTGGGCGGGCAGGACCAGTATCAGTTTTCGCCGGACGGAAAAGAAGTCGCCTACACCAGCAACATCGATGAAGTACAGGCCACCAGCACCAACAGCGACATCTTCATCGTGCCGGTAGCTGGAGGACACGCCCAAGAAGATCACCACCAATCCTGGCAGCGACAGCACGCCGATGTATTCGCCCGACGGCAAGTACATCGCGTATCGCTCGCAATTGCGCGGCGGATATGAGAGCGACCGCTTCCGGCTGATGCTGTATGAGCGGGCCACAGGCAAGATCACGGACGTATCGCCGAACTTCGATCGCTGGGTCGATTCGATGGCGTGGGCTCCGGACTCGAAGACGATTTACTTCACAGCCGAGAACGAGGGCAATGCGCCGATTTACAAGATCGATGTAACCAGTCAGAATCCGTGGCCGCAGGAATTGGTCGGCGGGATTCAACGACAGTCCCATGCCGACGCCCGACGGCAAGATGCTGGTCTTCGATCGCATGTCGGTCACCGCGCCCAACGAGATCTATAGCGCCGCGCTGGAGTTCCCACAATGTAGGATGGCGGTTCCGCCGAACGCCTACAGTATTCCCGATTGCCTGCTGTCGAAAGCTCAGGCGGTGACGAATCTCAACGGCCCGGTACTGTCGCAAGTCCAGATGCAGCCCCTGGAACCGTTCTGGTTCAATGGGGCGATCAAAGAGAAAGTCCAGGGCTTCGTGGTCAAGCCGCCGAACTTCGACCCGAATAAGAAGTATCCGGTGAAGTTCCTCATCCACGGCGGACCAGAAGGGCGCGTGGGGCGACGACTGGTCGTATCGCTGGAACCCCGAGCTGTTTGCCGCCAACGGCTACGTGATCGTGATGATCAACTTCCACGGCTCGACTGGCTATGGACAGAAGTTCATCGACGCCATCAACGGCAATTGGGGTGGACCGCCGTTTCAGGACCTGATGCTGGGTCTGGACTACGCGGAAAAGACTTACCCCTACATCGACAAGGATCGCGAATGCGCGCTGGGCGCCAGTTACGGCGGATACGCCATCAACTGGATCGAAGGCCACACCACGCGCTTCAAGTGCCTGGTCTCGCATGACGGCATGTTTAACAGCGAGTCGGCCTACGGTACAACGGAAGAGCTGTGGTTCAACGAGTGGGAGTTCAAAGGCACGCCGTGGACGAATCGCGAACTGTATCGCAAGTGGTCGCCAGCGCTGTCGGCCACCAACTTCAAGACGCCGATCTTAGTCGTACACGGGCAGCTTGACTACCGGCTCGACGTGTCGGAAGGCTTCCAGTTATTTACCACCGTGCAGCGGCTGGGGATTCCGTCGAAGATGCTGTATTTCCCCGACGAAGGCCATTGGGTGCTGAAGCCGCAGAACAGCCGGCTGTGGTATCAGACGGTGAATGGGTGGGTGGATCAGTGGACGAAGGCGAAGTAGGAATACGCGGTATTAAGAAGCTGTCTCGTAAGTCGCATGAAGTCGCGACTTGTATCAGGCCGGCTTGAGCCGGGCCGACAAGCCTCATTGCTTTGTGCGTTAGCCCCTGTCATCAGCGACTAAACAGGCCGCTGAAAAAGACCGGAAAGCGGATTCCTCGGCGGCTGAAGCCGCCTCGGAATGGCAAAAATGAAAGGCTTTTTCGGCGCACCTAAAGGTGCGCCCCTTCAAAACCGCACGCGCCCCTTCAAAACGCGTCGAACCTGACTATTTCAGTGGCCTGTTTGGCCGCCTTCTTGAAGCACAGTTACTGCACGAATGAAGTCGTTCCCTGGCACAAACCTGACCTGCGGCGATTTCCTGCGGCGATTAATAGATAGGCTGCGATTTACAAAATTGGCGTCCATTTTACGGAAGAGACAGCGATTCATGGATAGGCGGAGACCTCTAAATAGGCCAATTCGTTGCCGCATCAGAAGATGCTGCCGTCCAATCCAACGATGAATTGGATGCCGTCGATGAGCAGTTTCTTCAGGCGGTCATCATTGGTGAAATAGACGTCCACCCCTGCAAGGGACGCTGCGGCCAGGTGTATTGCATCCGCGGGAGAGACGCGGTGACGGGCACGGATCATCGCATAACGGTCGGCCGTCTGCAGATTGAAGGGAAGGATGCGGACGGAACCGCGCTCAAAGAACTTGCGGATCTGTTCGGCTTCGCTGGTGTGTCCTGTCTTGTAGGCGCCGGTCAGGATTTCTCCCATGGTGAAGACGCTGGTGCAAAGTTCATCGCCGCGTTGTTCCATTTGCCGATGAACGCGTTGCACCTGCGGCCCGTGTCTGGGGTGGGCCTCAAGCCAGTAGATGAACAGCATCGTGTCCCAATAAACCGAGGCTCACTTTTCCTCCGCCGCGCCCGGTCCATGAAAGCGGGACCGCTCCTCTCGCAGGAAGGCCTCGCCGCCACCCAGAGACTGGAACGACTTTTTCAGCAGGCCTCGTAAGGTATCGAAGCTCGGGGTCACTGCCGTTTTCGCTCGCGGTTCTTTTTCGTCCAGCAGGCGATAGGTATAGATCACCCGGGTTCCCATGCCCGAAGGCGGACCTGACACCTCTTCAATGGCCAAGTGATTTTGCTCGAGGAAAATCTTGGAGGTCAGAGCATGGCAGACATTGGGAACCCGGTTCTTTAATTTCAAGGCGCGATGGACATCGCCGGCCACGATTCGCACCCGCTTCTCGCCTCTACGCCGAGCAACTGCGACGTACTCTTTGACGGCGTAGGCTCGGATTGCATCTACCGAGCGTTCCATAGGCGATTCCTCCTCGAGCGAAATGTTCTAGCTCAGCATAACATTACATATATCTGCCGAATAATACATAACAATATCAAAATAACATGACAATAATAACACTATCCCTCTGCCCGCCCGAATGAAGTAGGATTTAGCGGAACGTGCGCTTGCGCCGATGTGCTGGTGTCTGATGACGGAGTGGTGGAAAGACTTTTTCGATGACGAGTACGTCCGCATCTGGAGCGAATACACTCCGGCGGAGCGAACTGCCCAGGAAGTGGAAAACCTCTGGCAGTTGCTTGGTCTAGGCGAAGGGAGCCGGGTATTGGACGCGCCATGTGGCTATGGGCGGCTCTCGCTGCCTCTGGCGCAACGCGGCGCCGTCGTGTTTGGCGTCGATCAGTCAAAGGAGTTAATAGCAGAGGCCGAGCGCACTCGGGCGGATTTGGCTCCCCAGCGGCTCCGATACCTGCAACACGATCTTCGTAGTCCGCTGCGGGAAACCGGGTTCGACGTGGCTTTGAATATCTTCTCCTCTCTGGGCTACGGGACGGAAGAAGACGATCTCAACATTCTGCGGACGCTGGGTGCGGCGATTCGGCCGGGCGGCCTGGTCCTGATCGAGACCATGCATCGTGACCTTGCGGTCCTGAACCTGGCGCGCGGAGCAAAGCATGGCTATCGTCTGCCGGATGGGACCCTGGTGGTGGAGGAGTGGACGTTCGATGCGGTCGCGGGACGAAACAACACCCGCTGGTGCTGGTCTGGTCCCGTCCGGCAGCGGCGAGAAAACTGCATCGCTGCGGCTGTACTCGGTGACCGAGTTGGTTCGACTGGTGGAGCGCGCCGGCATGCGCTTCCGCTCGGCCCATCACGGCTGTTCGCCGGAACCGTTCATTGCGCAGGGACCCGATCTGGGAGGCAGGCTGGGAATTCTGGCGACGCGAGATTAGGGAGGAGCCGGTCTTATCGCTACGGCGGCGACTTAGTCCAGATCGGCGAAGATCACGGACAGATCTACGGCGATGGGAGAGCTCTCGACCGCGAACGAAGTGGTTTCGATCCAGCTTCCAGTGGAGCAGTCATAGCCGCGCCGGGTTTGGGGATCGACGACCCAGATGTGGCGAATACCCATCTGGCGATAGTCCTGGAAGCGCTCTTGATAGCGCGAAATTCGGTCTTCCGGAGAGAGAACTTCAATGACGGCAAGGGGAGGACGTTGCAACACTTGCTCGGCCGGTTCGCTGCGTGAAATCAGGCAAACATCGGCGACACGAAAGCGCTTCGGGGTGATCTGTATCCTTACTTCTGGCAAGGTTCGAATGTCCCAATCTTTGCCGTGATTCCGGAACCATTGTACTAATGCGCCCTGAATTTCCGCGTGATCCAGTTCGCCCACGTTTCTCTCCTGCAGTTCGCCGTCAACGTAGTCGCGGTCCGGACTGTAGCTGCTGTGCAGATATTCGTCCGCCGTCAACGGAAGCCCTGTCGTTGTCGCCATAGCATCCTCGCCGATAGTGGGTATTGTAGCGCGGGTTCGGTTTCTGGTGGGCTAATCGAGTCCCTGCGGCGGTCCGCTAGCTGCACAAAGCGGAAAACCGCAGATCCCTCCGCGCGGGCTGAAGCCCTGGGTCGGGATGACAAACGTGAATGGGAACATAAGGCGGCTTCGCTCGCGGTCTCTTAATGCCGCTTGAAATATTGCACCGCGCGTTCGTGGGCCTCGGCTTTCTCGCGCGTGCCGAACGTTCCCAGGTTGCGGCGCTTGCCGGTCTTTGTGTCTTTCTTGCGGGAGTACAGGCGATATTCGCCGGACTTCAGTTTGCGAATCATGATTTCCAGACCTCCGTAATATTTGGATGGTAACTTTTGAAGGCGGGAAGCTTCGAGAGTGATTGGGGCTGGGATAAAAGCTCTGTCGTCCCTACGGGACTCGGATATTTTTGCCCTTACCCAGCACTCCGCCATCCCACCCCAATTCGCGCAAAAGCGGCGCGAATCGGGGACCCCGGTTCGGCTACGTGCTGGGCTATGTTATTCCGCGCCTACGGTGCTGGATTCTTGAGCTGCCCGCTGCATCACCGAAATGCAGCGCCAGTTCTCACGACGGACTTTGACCGTTCGGAGAAAAATGGCGGGGCAAAGGCTGCACACACCGCCCGGTGATATCCTGATCTTGATCTTCCCAACGATGAGGCTGTAGCAGTTTCATGTCTAATCCAAGCACACCTGAATCCCAACTCAACCCTGAATCCCAAACCAGCGCCGACGCGAACGAATCATTCGGCGATCTGCTTTCGCAGTTTGAGCAAAGCCATTCGCACAAAATCGAAAACGGCAGCCGGCAACTGGAAGGCACCGTGGTCACCGTGACCAGCGATTCGGTTCTCCTCGACATCGGGTACAAGACGGAAGGCATTCTGCCGCTGACGGCGTTTGAGGACAGCGAACCTCCCAAGCCGGGCGGCAAAGTTGCCGTCACCGTCAAGGGCCGCGATCCCGAGGGCTACTACGAACTTACCCGGTTCAAGATCGCACGGCCGACGGACTGGTCGTCCCTGGAGAGGGCTTTCGCAGAGAAATCGACGATCGTCGGCACAGTGACCGGCTTAATCAAGGGAGGCTTCAGCGTCGATGTTGGCGTGCGCGCATTCATGCCGGCTTCGCGCAGCGGAGTTCGCGATGCGGCCGAGATGGAAAAGCTGGTCGAGCAGGAGATCCGCTGCCGCATCATCAAACTCGATACCGCGGACGAAGACGTGGTGGTCGACCGCCGGGTCGTCGCCGAGGAGGAAGAGCGCGCCGGGAAGGATCGCAAATACGCGGAGCTGAAGGAAGGCGACATCGTGAGTGGCACGATTCGCACACTTGCCGATTACGGCGCATTCGTCGAGATTGGCGGAGTGGATGGGTTGCTGCATGTTTCCGACATTTCGTGGGGACGCGTCAACAAACCCTCCGACGTGCTTTCGGTGGGACAGGAGATCGAAGCCAAAGTCTTGAAGATCGATGCGGAGAAGCAGCGCATTTCGCTGGGCATGAAGCAGTTGCAACCGCATCCTTGGGATTCCGTGGCGGAAAAGTACCGGACGGGCGAGCGGGTGCGTGGAACCGTGACGCGCACTGCCGATTTCGGCGCGTTCGTTGAGCTGGAGCCGGGAATCGAAGGGCTGGTCCACATCTCGGAGATGTCGTGGATCAAGAAGGTACGCAAGGTCAGCGATGTAGTGAAAGCCGGCGACACCGTGGAAGTCGTGATACTGGGAGTGAGCGTCGGCGAGCAGCGCATGTCTCTGGGCCTGAAGCAAGCACTGGGCGATCCCTGGGTCGATGTCGCGCAAAAATTTCCGGTGGGTGCGGCGATTGAAGGACCGGTCACCAGCATCACCAAGTTCGGCGCGTTTGTGCAACTCGCCGAAGGCGTCGAAGGCATGGTTCACGTCAGCGAAATCAGCGCCGAGAAGCGCATCAATCATCCGCAGGATGTGTTGAAGGTTGGGCAAACGGTGAAGGCGCAAGTGCTGGCTGTCGACCCCGAGCGCAGGCTGTTGCGGTTGAGCATGAAACAACTGGTGCCTACCAGCATTGATGAGTACCTGGCGGAACACAAGCAAGGCGACGTGGTCACCGGCCGCATTATCGAGGAGGCCGCAGGACAGGCACGCGTGGAACTGGGCGAAGGCATTCGGGCCACGTGTCGCATCGTCGCCAGTGCTCCAGTTAAAGAGGAAACTAAGCCGGAAGCGAAAGCGGACTTATCCTCGCTAAGTTCGATGCTGCAGGCGCGGTGGAAGGGCGCGGCTCCTGCCGGTGAGGCATCGAAGGCGGAGGCGGTTCGCACCGGACAGATTCGTAGTTTTCGGATTGCCGCGCTGGATCGGGATGCGAAGAAGATCGAGCTGGAGCTGGCGTAGTCGCGAAGCTGGGTTTTGGCGTTTTCGCGCACCTGCCAAATGGCGAAGAAGTCCTTGCCGGTTATCCGTCCAAGTCTCTAGCTAACCCACCCGGGCAAACGAAGCCCAGGTGGGGTAGCTAGCGAGCTGGTTAACCAATACCGCGTGCGGAAGGACGATGTGGTTCTACTGCGCGGGTTTCCAGAAGGCGGGATCGGCTTTGATCCAGTCGTCCGAGACATAGCTGAGCTTGGGGTTGAACATGAACACATTGTTTTGGCTCGACAGCAGGCAAGCTGCCGCCAGTTCTTCCGCCTTTTTCATCCCGTCGTCGCCCATGGCAGCCGCGAACTTCTTGCTGTCGGCGAGTGCCTGGTCAACCTCGGCCAGCGATTTCATGGGAGTGATAACGATGTACACGCCGCCATTGTCGGCGCCGTACATGCTTTGGTAGGTTGTCCAATGGGCATTCGGCACGGCTTTTTCATAGCCGTTGATGTACATCTTCACCAGAGTTTCCCATTCTTTTTCGTGTCCTGGACGAATCTGGAAACGCTCGATCTCCAAGTAGCGCATCTGGGCGATATTGAGAGGCGACCGCAGACTGTAATCCTCCCGGTAAACGAAGACGCTGGACTCGCTGGATTCCAGCAATTCGCCATCGGAGATAGAGGCGCGATCCAGGGCCGCCGAGAGGGTGCGATTTTGTTGGGTGGCCATGGTGTCTTTCTGCCACGCCTCGAAGGAATCGTAGCCCACGAAAAACAGCGATCGTGATGCGCCCGACATGGAGTCAGCGGCCGCGTAGTGAGTTGGCCACTTGGCAGCCTGAAACGCTTTCACGAATCCGCTTTCGGTCGCTTCATGCGGGCTGCCGGACTTACCCGGCTTCAAGAATTCGCGGATGATTTGCATTACTTTCGGTGGCTGCATTACACCGTCAGATTTGTCCTGCGCCACCAACCTGTTGAGTCCACCGAACAGCAGACAACACCCCAGCAAGAGCCCGGTAAGCCTTTTCATCGACCTCGCCTCCAAGCATCAATTTATTTACAGAAAATGCCGTGCCGCGAAACAAGACTTCGTACCAGACACAGAGTAGGCCGCAACATTCGCTTAGGAAGGGTTTGAGGACAGAAGCCATGCTATCCAATTCCTGACACTCGTCAAGCGGATAATTGAAGGCCAGGCGCTTTCCCCACATCGGTGACTGGCGTCGGCACAACAGTGACTTCTTTCCAGGGCACGTTCGAATGGATGGTGCGAGCATGGACGCAGGGCTATGGAGTCCTCATCTTCCGAGATTTCGAGGGGAAACCTAGAAGTTTTCCCAGTATCGTGCCGGGCCCAGAAGGTGAATAATGCGTAAACGCCGTCTTAGGGGAGGCGTTGCCATGGCAAAAGATGTAAAGAAAGATAAGGGAAAGAAAAACAAAGGGAAGAAAGACAAGGACATCAAGCTCAAGAAGAAGGCCGCCAAGCAAGATAAAGATAAGGGGGTGGTCAGCGGGGTTTTGCCTGACATACCGGCGGCCAAGGGCGCTTCTCAGGCCAGTTACAGCGATGGACATCCGCTCGACAGCATTCAATACGTCGAGGCCAAGCTGATCCTGAAGCCCGACCGTTTCGTATCGGCGGAAAGCCTGCGCGACTTTGGCAAGCTGGTACAGCGATCGGCCAAGAAGGTCAATGTTGGGTTCATCGCGGCGCCGCAGGCGGGGCTCAGACCCGAGATCCGCGAAATTCTTTTTGGCGACACCTCCGACTTCCGCCTGTACAACAGCGCTTTCATCTTGCGCCGCCGGGTCAGCTACGTGGACGGCTTTCCTGTGGGCGACCCGGAGGTTGTCTTCAAGTTTCGTCATCCCGACGAGCAGGCCGCCGCAGCCATGGACGTGCGGCCCAAGATTGCCGGGAAGTATCAGATCAAATTCAAGGCAGAAGTCCTGCCGCTGAAAGATGCGATCGGCGGCTTCCGCCTGCTGTATTCGCATAATTGCCAGTTCGGTCTGAGCCAGATTCACGAAGGAAACGCCATGGCTATGGGAATGCTGGCCCGGGTGTTTCCGGCGCTCGCGGATCTGAAGACGGATGACGACGAAAAGATCAGCCTGGTGAACGAGGGCATTGTCGAGGAAGTGCTGTTGCCGCTGGGGCAACTGGACTTCGGCAAAGGGATTGTGGCCAAATGCGACGTGTCGCTGTGGCGCACTCGCGGCGAACATCTGTCGCTGGTGGGAGAATTCGCCTTCCAGGCAAAATTCGACCGCGCCGATGCAGTGCACCAGAAGACGCGGAAGCTGATGGAACAGTTTTACATTACCCTGCAGCGCGACGTGGAGGACTGGATCTCTCTGGGCACAACCAAGACAGGGATGGTCTACCGGCTGAAGGGGAACGCTCCGCAAAGCCACGAATAATCGCTGGTTCCAAGACGATCATGGGCGACGGCGTGGCTTGCCGCCCATGATCCGAGTTCCGCAGGGCCGGCACAGGTTCTCCCACAAACGCTTTGGCCTGCAAAAACCTGCCCTCAGGGGCTGAAGCCCAAGTCGTTATTGACTCGTTACGGCACGGCTTAAGCCATGCCCTGATACAAGACGACTTACGACGTGGGTTGATAGGTTCTCGTTTCTTTCCCCTCATCGCGGCGACTGGTTTTCGGCACGTCTGAAGACGTGCCCTGACACAAAGCGCGACTTCGTGCGATTTATGAGATCGCCTCTAGTTTCTTCCTCGTTGGGAGCTGGCACCACCCACGGCGCGCGCGCCAAATTTTTTCATACCTTTTTCATGTTGGTACCGCTAGAATCCTCAGACACTCTGACCAATGGCCTTCCGTGGCCCGGGTTCCCCACATGAGCACCGTGATTTCGGCCCTAAAATCTTTTGAGCAGCATCTGGACGACACGCCCTTCACCAAAACCCAGCGCAAGGTGTGGATCTTGTCGGCGATGGGTGTGCTGCTGGACGGCTTCGACTTCTTCATCATCGGCGTCGCACTTCCGCTTGATCGCCCACGACTTCCACATGAACGCCACCACCAAAGGCCTGGTTGCGGTTGCGGCGGTTGCGGGAGCGTTCTTCGGCGCGCTGGTCTTTGGACAAGTTGCCGACCGCGTGGGGCGCAAAGGGATGTTCATGGTCGACATCATCCTGTTTGTGATCTTCTCCGCGGCGTCGGCAGCGGCGTGGAATCCGGCATCGCTGATCGTCTTCCGCTTCTTCCTCGGAATTGGCATCGGAGCGGACTATCCCATCGGCGTCTCCTACATCGCCGAATGCGTTCCTACGCGGTTGCGCGGGCGGCTGATCGTGGGCGCCTTCGCTTTTCAGGCACTGGGATCGCTGCTGGGCGTGCTGATTGGTCTGCTCATCTTGAAGGCCGATCCCACGCTGCAGGCGTGGCGCTTCATGCTGGCTTTTGGAGTTCTGCCCGCAGTGGTGGTCGTGATCATGCGGGATGGATTGCCGGAAAGCGTCCGCTGGCATCTGGCTCGCGGCAATTACGAGAAAGCTTCTCATGCGGCCAGCGCTTTGCTGGAAGCGCCGATCACGCTGAATGCGCAGAATTCTCCGGTCATCCCGTGTGGAACGTCGTTCGGGTCGCTGTTCAAGAAGGGCTGCATCCGCCGTACCATTTTCGCTTCGGTGCCATGGTTCCTGCAGGACATCTCCACCTACGGCATTGGCATCTTTACACCGACCATCATGGCGGCGATGGCGCTGGGCAGCACCTCCAGTTTCATCGCCAAGGACATGGGCGCAACCGAGGGAGCGGCCGCAGTCGACATGCTGCTGGTGGTCGGCTTTATGCTGGCGATCGTGCTGGTGCGTTATCTGAGCCGGGTCACGCTACAGATCGTGGGATTTCTGGGCATGGCCTGGGCCTGCTGATGGTGGCTTCGTCGTCGCTATTTCCGGCGGCATCCGATCAGTCATATGGGAATGATCTTTGGCGGATTCATGGTATTCAATTTGTTTATGAATATGGGTCCGAACGCTACGACATATCTGCTCTCGGGCGAAACGTTTCCCACTCCGATTCGCGCTACCGGGGCGGGATTTGCCGCGTCGATGGCCAAGTTGGGAGCAGTGCTGGGCACGTTCTTCTTTCCCATACTGAAGGCGGAGATCGGAATTCCGGTACTGCTGATCGGGTTGGCCGTGGCCAGCGCGCTGGCGGCCAGCGTCACGTATGGCTTCCGCGTGGATACCCGGGCTTCGCTCGACGGCGTGCCCGCCCAACCTGCGGTGCCACAGTATGCCGAGGCTGCGGCACGATAGCACTAGATGGAAATGAGGACTTAATCATGGCAATTGAAACCAAAGTTCAGGAAACAATATCTCCGCTCGCGGGCAAACCGGCGCCCAAGGACATGCTGGTGGATCTGGCTCTGCCTGGAGCGCGACTATTACGAGAAGCGGCCCGGACGTAAGCGATCCCAACCAGATGGTCATCTTCGGCACCAGCGGGCATCGCGGCTCTTCGCTGCACAGCACGTTCACCGAAGCGCACATCCTGGCCATCACCCAGGCCATCTGCGAATACCGCAAGAATCAAGGGACCGACGGCCCGCTCTTCATGGGCAAAGACACGCATGCGGTGTCGGGGCCCGCGCAGCGTACCGCGCTGGAGGTGCTGGCGGCCAACGGCGTCGAGACCATCATTCAGCAGAACGACGGCGTTACACCCGACGCCGGTCATCTCGCACGCCATCCTGGTTTATAACCGCGGCCGCAAAGATCAGCCTGTCCGACGGCATCGTGGTCACGCCGTCGCACAATCCGCCCGAGGACGGCGGCTTCAAGTACAACCCGACCAACGGCGGCCCGGCCGATACCGATGTGACTGGCTGGATCGAAGACCGCGCCAACGAATTGCTGCGAGCCAACAACGCCGGCGTGAAGCGCGTGCCTTATGACGCAGGCGATGAAAGCGGCGACCACGCATCAGCGAAGATTTCGTGATGCCGTATGTCAACGATCTGAAGAATGTCGTCGACATGGATGCGATTCGTTCGGCAGGATTGAAGCTGGGCGTCGATCCGCTGGGCGGCGCGTCGCAGCCATATTGGGAGCCGATCAACGCCGTCTACGGACTCGACATCAAGATCGTCAATCCGGTCATCGATCCCACGTTCTCGTTCATGACCGTGGATCACGACGGCAAGATTCGCATGGACTGCTCCAGTCCTTACGCGATGGCGCGGCTGGTCGGGCTGAAAGATCAATATCAGGTGGCGTTTGCCAACGATCCGGATGCGGACCGGCACGGCATCGTGACGCCGTCGGCAGGATTGATGAATCCCGAATCACTATCTGGCGGTGGCGATTCAGTATCTGCTGACGCATCGCGAGCAGTGGCCGGCGAGCGTGGTCGTCGGCAAGACGCTGGTCAGCAGCAGCATGATCGATCGCGTGGTGAACAAGCTGGGGCGGCGAGCTGATCGGAAGTTCCGGTGGGATTCAAGTGGTTCGCGCCCGGACTGTTCGACGGCTCCTGCTGCTTCGGCGGGGAAGAGAGCGCGGGCGCGAGTTTCCTGCGCCGCGACGGCACCGTGTGGACCACCGACAAGGACGGGCTGATCATGGATCTGCTGGCCGCCGAGATTACGGCGCGCACCGGCAAAGATCCGGGCGAGCATTTCGACGAACTGGCGGCGGAGTTCGGCATGCCGTATTACACGCGCATCGATGCTCCGGCAACTCCGGAGCAAAAGGCCAAGCTGGAAAAGCTTTCGCCCGAATCGGTGAAGGAGTCGGAGCTGGCCGGCGAGCCGATCACCGCCAAGCTTACGCGCGCGCCCGGCAACGATGCGCCCATCGGCGGGCTGAAAGTGGTCAGCGCCAGCGGATGGTTCGCGGCCCGGCCCTCCGGCACCGAGAACATCTACAAGATTTATGCCGAAAGCTTCAAGGACGAAGCGCATCTGGATGCCATTCTGGATGAGGCTCAGCAGATCGTGAACAACGCGTTGCGATGATGGCAGCTTCGCGGGGCTGGCGATGAAACGGTCCGAGTGGGACAAACGCATTCAGCGGGCGATCGAGTTGGGAGAGCGATTCTCCTACGCCGCTGAGATTCTGGCTTTCTATCGCCGAGATCCTCGAATTTCAAAATAAGATCTACCAGGAAATCTCTTCGCAGCCGCTCCCCGGCGACAAGCCCGATGGTTCCCTTCGCGAAGCGGCTGTCGGTCGATGCCGCGCTGCGGCATTTGCCCGGCTTGCTGTCGCTGGTCGAGCAGAGCGGCCCGTCGAAGCTGGCCGAGCGGGCGAAAGAGGTCGCGCGGATCCAGCCCGGACCAACAGCGGCAGATGATAGAGAATTTTCTGCAGGCGAGCGAAGGAGGCGCGGATCGTCGAACTCATTCTTCGCGCGAGTTTTGCTGCAGCCTTACGCCGAGCATCTGGCAGCGGCCGAACCAGCGCAGCCCGCCGGATCGGCCGGTTCGGTCTGCCCGCTGTGCGGGGCTCGACCGCAAGCTGCCGTGCTTCGTCCGAAGGGCGACGGAGGCAAGCGTTTTCTGCTGTGCTCGCTATGTCTGACGGAGTGGGAGTTTCTCCGGATTCTGTGTCCCATCTGCGACGAGAAAGATTATCAGAAGCTTCCCCGCTATTCGGCGGACGATATCGCTGCGGTCCGGGTGGAAGCTTGTGATACCTGCCATTACTACCTCAAGTCGATCGATCTGACCGTCGACGGCCATGCCGTTCCCCTGGTGGACGAGGTGGCAACGGTGCCGCTGGATCTGTGGGCCGGGGAGAACGGGTACAAGAAGGCTGAGCCCAATCTCATGGGATTCTAGAAGGCGTGATGACACGTCATAAATCTCTTGGGTTTGTGGTTTGTATCAGGGCCTGGCTTCAGCCGGGCCGCTGATATCCCTTTCCGGCGGCCTTCGGCCCCTGTCCTCAGCGGCTAAAGCTGTGCGTGTGAGGCGTCGCTCGCGGCACTACTAAAGTCGTGCCCTGACACAAGTCTGATCTCCCGATGACAAAAATAGGGGACTGGTACGGCGTAGCTAAAGCTACGCCCCTTCAAAACATATCGAGTCGGACTGTTGCCGCAGCCTATAAAACCGATGTGTTCTAACCTCGGCCGCTCGCATCGCCGACGCTGTCCTGCTACTCTTGGGTCTCCAGCATGATGCCGCCGCGCAAGCCTTCCAGCCATCCCATACGGTCGTTCTTCAAGCAGATGCCGATGTATGCCGCCTATAAACAGCTGGGTCACTATCCCGATTACTGGTGGTGGAAGTTGCGCGGCGAGCCCCGCAGAATTCCCCATCTGCTGAAGCAGCGGGCCGTGTTGGAATACGCGCAACGGTTCGGACTGACCACGCTGGTCGAGACGGGAACGTATTACGGAGAAATGGTTGCGGCTGTCGCTCAGCGATTCCAGCGAATTTACTCCATCGAGCTCGATGCCCGGCTGGCCAATCTGGCTCGTCAGCGATTTCGCAACGACGCGCACGTGGAAATCATCGAAGGCGACAGCCAGACCGTGGTACCCCAGCTGCTGACGCGGATTGATGAGCGGTGTCTGTGGTGGCTGGATGCGGGCTATTGCGGCTGGGTGGGGCAGGTGGGCAATCGGAATCGCTTGAGCACCGAACTGACGGCCATTCTCGGCGATCGCATTCCGGACCATGTCATCCTGATGGACGATGCCGACGGCGTGAACGGCGAAGGCGGGTCTCCGACTTTGGAAGAGTTGATTGCCTCGATTCACGCCAACTATCCCGAGCGGCAAGTCGAGGTGACGCGCAACATTATTCGGATTACTCCGCAGAAGTAACGGCATGCATTGGTCGTGCGGACGACGCAGGATCAAGATCCCCACGAACGGCCCTCAGGGGCTAAAGCCCAAGTCATAGAAGCCGCTTTGCGGCACGTCTAAAGTGCCTGCGTGAGAACTAACTTTGGGTTTCAGCGGTGGAATAAAAGGCGCAAAAGGCGAGCGCCGCAGGCGCGGAATAATCTAGCCCAGCACGCAGCCGCAGGCGGAGTGCTGGGTAAAGTGGGAATGAAACCGAGTCCTGTAGGGACGGCAGAGGTTCTCACGCAGGCACTAAAGACGCGCCCTGACACAGAGCGACTTAGGGAAACTCTGATCAAGTCACAGCTAGGTCCCGCAGCGGCTAAAGCCGCATGATTTTGCGCGTACTTAACGGACGGCCTGAAGGCCGCCCCCTTCAAAACAAGCCTTAATCAGAGTTTCCTTAGAAAGCCCAAGCCATAGAAGCCGCTTTGCAGCACGTCTGAAGACGTGCCCTGATACAAACTGTTTACCTGACACAAACCGGCTTACCTGACACAAACCGGTTTACCTGACACAAAGCGATTTACCTGACACAAAGCGATCTGCGAGATAGGTCCTATGGAAATTAACCTCACAGACAAAACGGACGCCGCGCTACTCGACGAAGTAAGACGCGGCGCCCGTTTATTGATTGCGTGCAGCGCTTTCCAGCTTCTACCGAATGCCGATAAGATAGTTTCGTGAGGCTATACCGTTCACCACGACTTGCAGGTTGGTAGCCCCGGTTTCCATATTCGCCGGAATATCCAGATGGGTGTAGGACGGACCTACATAGCCCACGGCCATGGTGTTGTGGTCATGCGTCTTGCCATAGAAGACGTGTCCCGTCGCCACGTTGGTGAAGCGCACGATGGGATAGTTGCTGGCACATTGGGAATCGTCTCCATAGGCACAGGCTTGCGACAGTCCATTGAAGTTTCTGCCGTTGAGCACCATGGTCGTGCCGCGCTGCAGAGTAGTCGTGTTCAACAGCACGGTAGCTTCCCAGGCCGGATTCGCGCTTCCCGCCGCAGTGTAGATCTCGACATCGTTGGAGCCATCGGTATACAGGACTTGTCCGGTGGGAAGTACCAGCATGCGTCCGAACCATGACGAATTCCCGGGGGAATTGGGGGTGGCCGGAACCGGAATCAGGTTGGTCCCGTCCCACTCGAAGAACGAGGTGGGAGTGTTGAAGATGCCCGGGCTGGCGCTGACCAGCACATTACCATCGGGCAGCAAAGCGGCTGGACCGTCGGCAATATCCAGTCCGTCGGGGAAGTCAGGGCCGGGAGTCCAGCTGCCGGTCGCAGTGTTGTAAACGGAAGTATGTCCGGCTCCGGCTCCATTCGCGCCGGTGGCGAAGACCGTGCCGTCGGGCCGCAACATCGCGGGACCAATTTCGTAGGAGCCGTGGGGGTCCCAGAGCTGCACGATGGTGCTGCCGGCCGTGCTCCAGGAGCCGGTGGTGGGATTGTAGACCTCGGAGTTCGTCCCGTTAGGATCGTTGACAGTGGTATAGGTGTCGACGGTGAGGACTTTTCCTCCGGGAAGCAAGTTCCAGCCTTCTTCGTTGTTGCCGTCGAACTTACCCGAACCCGTCGGACTGTAGGTCATGGTAGATAAATTGAGCAGGGCCTGCTGCGAGGTCAAGGCATTGCCCAACATGAAAGTTCCATTGGCTAAAACCACGCCAGGAGCGTCGCCGATGTTGTTCCAGCCATTCGGCGGGTTGACCGGCGTCCAGGTATTGGCGACGGGATCGTAGATCGCGCCCTGGTTGGTCCAGACGTAGTCGGCAAAATTCTGCTCGCCGCCTTCAATGATCAGGCGGCCATCGGACAGTACCGCCGAGGCGAAAAACAGTGGACCGTAGTTGGAAGCCAGCGAGGCCATCTGGGTCCAGGTACCGTTTACGTAGCTGCCATTCATATCTGGAGTTAGCTTGTACCACTGGATATAGCCGTCATTCGGATCTTCCTGGTGCACCATGACCGTGCCATCGGTGAGTAGAAGAGCGGTTCCGGCGGGAAAAGCAGGTTGGTGAGTCAACGGCTGCCACGATTGCGCGCTGGCCATACCTGTGGCGGCCAACAGCACGACTGCAGCGAATCTGAGCATTCGCAAAACCTTCATTTTTCTCCTCGATTGGTCGTTCGTCCAAGGGTGGGACGGAGGCTCACCCCCGGTCTATGGCTGGGGCCGTCAAGGTTTCGACGGAAGCAAACAGCTTGAGAAAGTTACTCCGAAGGATTGCGGGAAGTCAATTGCGGTTGCGCGACATTTGGATTGCGAGAATCCATCCGGGCGATGGCCGGCGCCCGCTGTACCTTCCAGGCTGCCCGTTATAATGAATTCCGTTCAGAAGCGCGGGTGATATCGGTTGGCGAAGAGAACCAGAAGAAACAGTAAAGCGTCGAGTGCACCGCGCGCCGTTTCGTCATCGCCGTCAGCTTCCTCAGGGCCAGCGCGGATCTTCCTGCTGTATTTCCTGCTGGCTCTGGCCACGGTGGCAACCTACTACCCGGTCGGCGGTCATCCTTTCCTCGATTTTGACGACACCAAGTATGTGACACAGAATGCCCATGTCCAGGGCGGCATGTCGTGGAGCACGGTGCAATGGGCTTTCACCACGTATTACGCTTCCAACTGGCATCCGCTGACGTGGCTGTCGCACGCCCTCGACTGCCAGATGTTCGGTCTCGATCCGGCAGGCCCTCACGAGATCAACCTTCTGTTGCAAGTCGTAAATGTTCTGCTGGTGTTCTGGGTTTTGCAAAGGGCGACCGGCAGGTTGGGGCCGAGTGCGATGGTAGCCGGCCTCTTCGCGTTACATCCCATTAACGTGGAGACGGTGGCCTGGGTGGCGGAGCGCAAGAATCTGCTCAGCATGTTGTTTTTGCTACTGGCGCTCGCGGCCTATCGTTGGTATGCCCGGCAGCCGCAAGTTGGGCGCTATATTCTGGTTGCGGTGCTGTTCGCTCTGGGCCTGATGGCTAAGCCGCAAGTGATCACGCTGCCGTTCCTTTTGCTGCTTTGGGATTACTGGCCTCTGCAGCGCGTGTCGCCGAAGACGCAAGCCGACAACGACACCGAAGCTGAGATTTTCCCGGCACGCAGCTTTCTCCAGCTTGTGGTGGAGAAACTTCCGCTGCTGGCGATGAGCGCGGTCAGCGCCGTCATTACGGTGAAAGCGCAACAGGCGGGCGCCTCGGTGCAGTCGCTGAGGAAATTTCCTTTCCCCCTTCGCTTGGAGAACGCGATTGTTGCCTACGGGCGATATCTGGGGAAGGCAATTTGGCCGTCGTCGCTCTCGCCTTTGTATCCGTTTTCCCGAACCGCGCCGCCGGTATGGCAGTTGCTGGCAGCCGTGACAGTGTTGCTGGCGATCAGCGGCCTGGTGGTTGCCGGCAGGAAATATCGATATCTGACCGTGGGCTGGTTGTGGTTTCTGGGAACGCTGGTGCCGATGATCGGGCTGGTACAAGTTGGGGTGCAGTCGATGGCGGACCGCTATGCCTATTTATCCTTCATCGGCCTGTTTGTGATGGCGTGCTGGGGATTAGCGGACCTGGCCGCAGCGCGCCGGGTTTCCGAGGCATGGCTGACAGGCGTCAGCGTCGTGGTATTGCTGATCCTGGCAGGAGTCACTCGCCATCAACTTGCCTACTGGGGCGATGAGGTGAGCCTGTGGACCCATACCATCCAGACCACCTCTGACAATTTCGTAGCCGAGGACAATCTGGGCACGACTCTGCTGGATCGCCACGACATGGACCAGGCCATCGTACACTTCCGCCGCTCTGCCGCGATTGAGCCGCACGATGGACTGAGCGAGTTGAACATCGGCGTCTACGAGGAAAGAAGCCACCACTGGCCGGAGGCGATTGCGGCCTACAAGCAGGGCATCGACGAAACCGAAGAGGCCGACATCCGGGCGCGAGGGTACAGCAATTTGGGATATGTTTATCTTTACTCGGCCGACGATGCCAGCGCCCGCGGGGCGTTCGAGCAGGCGCTACAACTGGCCCCCGACACGGAACAGGCGTGGATCGGCTTGGGCGTGCTGGCGCAAAGGTCTGGCGATCTGGCCGACGCTATGCAGCAGTATTCCCACGCTAACCAGATTCGACCTTCCGGGCTGGGATACCTGTTGCTGGCGCGGGCTCTGCACAAGAGCGGCCGCAACCAGGAAGCGGAAGCAATGCTGCAGACGGCGCGCAGCGCTGCCGGAAACTTTCCCGCCACGCAGCATACCGCCGACGAACTGGTCGGCCGTTAATATAAATCGCTTTGTGCCAGGGAATGTATTCCGCCGCGCCATAAGAGAGCAGATCCCTCGTCGGCTGAACAGTTTGCTGAAAAACTCCGCCTAGAGTGATTTTGAAGGGGCGTAGCTTTAACTACGCCTTAATACTCGAATGCGCCAGAGTACAGTATTTGGAACTGGTCTCGTGAAGTAGCAGGATCAATGGCAGTAGGCTATCTCGCCGGGCCGGCGACTAGAGACTATCTAACCATTTCATAAATCGCTTTGTATCAGGGCATGGCTTCAGCCGTGCCGTAGGCGAATAAACGATAACTTGGGCTTCAGTGTCTGCGTGAGAACCTCTGGCGTCCCTACGGGACTCGGATCAATTTTCCACCTGACCCAGGACTTCGCCTTCGGCTACGTCCTGGGCTAGGCTATTCCGCGCCTACGGCGCTTGTTTTTTGCGCTTCCTATTCCACCGCCAAAGCACAAAGTTAGTTCTCACGCAGACTCTTCAGCCCCTGAGGAGCAAATTTCCTGCGGGGGCTAAAGCTCTATTCATAGTCAGCCGCGTTGCGGCACGTCTGAAATAGCCTGCCCTGAGCGTAGCCGAAGGGTGCCCTGATACAAACCTAACTGCGGCGCTTTATGAGATGGCTTGGCCCTGTTGACATCGTTGTGTATCGCCCCTGAAGGGGCTCAATTCATAAAATTGCAGCGCACCCAGCGCTGAAGCGCTGGGCTATGATCTTCCGTACCGCAGTGCGGTACTTTGATCGGCGGCACTGACATGTCCTCGCCAACCTCAGCATTTCCGCAAAGGATGCCACCAGAGCCAGTTGGCTTCTCGTAACTCCTGATGGATTCCGCTTAAGAGTAGTCATAAAAAAACCGGCGCCACGCTTACTCGGGAAAGAGTAAAACGTGGCGCCATTCAGTTTGCAGTTATCAGGTACTTCTAAGTCTTCTACCGAATACCGATCGGATAGTTCTGAGAAGCGATACCGTTTACAACCACCTGCAGGTTATATTCGCCGGTTGGAGCGGGGGGAACATCGAGCATCGTAAAGGTGGGACCAACATATCCCACTGCCATGGTGCTGTGACCATGCGTCCGGCCGTAATAAACATTTCCGGTGCTCTGGCTGGTGAAGCGCACGATTGGGTAGTTGCTGGCATCCTGGAAGTCGTCGCCGTAGGCATTGTTCTGCGACGCACCGTTGAATTTGAAGCCATTCAACTTAACCGTGGTACCGCCCTGGACCGTGGCCGCGGTCAGAACCACGGTCGGATTCCAGCCAGTGTACTGGGTGCCGGCGGAATTAAAGAGTTCGACATCATTGCTGAAGTCGGTGAACATGATCTGCCCGGTGGGCAGCATGAGGAAGTGTCCGTAGTACGAAGAGTCGGTAGGACCGTTCGGCGGATTGGGCAGCATGCTCAGGGCGTTACCGTTCCACTCGAACATTTGGCCGCCGACGCCGCCAAAGCCCGGGCTGGCAAACACGATCACATTGCCGTTGGTTTCCAGAGCGCCCGGACCATCAGCGATATCGAAGGTGCCAGGGAAGTCCGGACCCGCGGTCCAGGAGTTGGTGCTCACGTTGTAAACGCCGGTATGACCCGCACCGCAACTGTTGGAGCCAGTCTGGTACACGGTACCGTTGGGCATCAGATACGGCCGGACCAAGTTCATAGGTAGCGCGACCGGAGCCACCGCAGTTGGCGGCCGAATCCCAATACTGCGCCGGCGTGCTGCCCTGACTGGTCCAGACGCCCGCACTGTAGGTTTCCCAGTTCTTGCCCGCGGAATTGTATTGGAATACATAGGCATCGACGTCAAGTATGTTGCCGCCGGGAAGCAAGGTCATACCTTCTTCGTCATAGATGTCAAACTTGCCGGAGCCGGTGGCAGTCCAGCCTAAGCCGATTGGATCCCACAAAGCCGCCTGCTTCTGGGTATCGCAGCAGCTGGTCAGCATGTAGGTTCCGTTAGGCAGAACTGCACTGGGGCTGTCGCCGATGGAGTTCCATCCGGTGGGGGGAGTTACCGACGTCCAGGTGTTGGCGACTGGATCGTAGATAGCTCCGAGCTTGGTCCAGGCGTCACTACCATTGTTGTATTCTCCGCCATTCATGATGTAGCGGCCATCGGGCAGCACGGCGGAGGCAAAGTACAGCGGGCCGTAGCTGGACGACGTGGAAGCAACTTGTGTCCAGGTTCCGTTGGCGTAGCTGCCAGTGGAACTTGGAGTCAAGGTCCACCAATTCTGCCAGGTACCGGGATTACCACTCTCATCATGCATCAGCACCCGGCCGTCGGTGAGCAATGCCATCGCGCCGGCTCCAATGTTGGGAACATTTTGTACAGGTTGCCACGTGATTGCGCGCTGGCAGCACCCACCGCAGCCAGCACGAGTACAGCTATTCCGAGCATTCGCAAAAGCTTCATGATTCTCCTCAATTGTTTTCGACATTTGTCTGTAAGGAAGGGTTTCGATGCAGACCGCCGGCTTCCGGGGGGGTTGCCGCAGTTGTACATCTCGACTCAGCAACAGCTTCGGAACTCTACTGCGAATCGTGAGTCCAAGTCAATCGTTTGTTTTAAATACTACTGCGCCTAGTTGTGATTAGAAATGTCGTAAAGCAAAAGCCTGGAGCGGGATGGCTCCATAGTCCCGCATCTTCAATTGCCAGTGGGGACAAGGGGTTTTCGCATCCGAAGAGTAAGACCACAACGTGATATTGCGTCCTGATAAGTGGCTCGTGCAGGTGCGATGTTTACAAAACTTTTACAAATCGCCCCGCAGACTAGCTCTTATACCCACTGAGTTGTTAGAGTCGTTGCAACAATGAAGTCGCATTACTATCGCGTTCCATTTTGGGAAGGATAAGAACCGCTTGGAGTATTCTGCCGGACGAAGAGTGCGTCCACGCGTCTCTCAGCAGCCGAGAAATCGCGCGACTGGCGTTGAGCTTCCGCCGTAGCCTCTTGCGCTTCATTGTCATGCCCGGTTTGCTGCAATGCCCGGGCCAGTAGTAGATATCCAACGTCGGAAGGTTGGATTTTCAAAGCCTGAGAGTAGTCGTCGATAGCGGCCGTCGGGTTTCCCGATAGGTGGGTAACAATTCCCAGAGCCAGCCACACCTGCCCATCGCCGGGATTGATCTGCAACGCCTTCTGATAACTCTGGCGAGCCCGCTCCAAGTCTCCCAACTGACGATAGGTTGAGCCCATGCGGGCAAATGTGGTGGAGCGCAGCCAGAGATTTTTCTGCACCGCGCCGTCGGTGAGCGCGATCGCCTTTTGATACTGCTCGATCGCCTGCCGGGGAACGCCGCTTTGCTGATCGTAGGCGCCGAGATACATGTAGGAGGAAGGATCTGACGGATTCATTTCCGCGGCGGCCTGAAAGTGTGGCAATGCTTCCTCAGGGTGTCCCTGATCCATCAAGGTCGAACCAACAATATTCTCTGCCAGGTAATTGCCCTGGGTAACTTCGAGGGTGTGCGACCAGAGAGTCAGGTTGTCGCCCCAGAAACCAATCTGGCGATAGCTTACGATCGACAAGGCCAACAGTACTACGATGCCGACGCCACCCAGCCAAGTCGGCGAAAGCTGCCGCTGCTCAGCCAGGTCTGCCACGGCCCAGGTCACCAGGATGAACACTCCGATAAAAGGAATGTAAGCGTAACGGTCGGCCATCGCCTGATGGTTGAGTTGCACCAGACCGATCATAGGAACCATCGTCCCCAGGAACCAGAACCAGCCTACCGGCAGATATCGCCGGCGGCCGAGCGCGATCACCAGCCCGGTGATAGCCAGCAAAACGGCCAGCGCCGCCAGGACTTGCCACACCGGAAGCGATCCGGGATGAGGATAAAAGAGGGCCAGCCGAGAGGGCCAAAACGCCTTTCCCAGATATCGGACATAGGAAACGATGGCATTGCCCACGCGAACGGAAAGGGACATGCGCTTATCGATATTAAGCGTGCCAGCAGCGAGCTGCGACTTCATGGTGATAATGGCACTGGCTGCCGCCAGCGCGAAGAGCGGCAACTTTTCCATTACCAACCACCAGAAGCTTCGTTCAGGGAGTATGGTCTTGGCCGACGTCGCCGGGGAAACGCGTGGGCTGGCAAGCGACATCCGTCGCAAGGGCCAGTAGTCCCAGAGCAGCAGAACGAAGGGCAGCGTGATGACCTGGGGCTTCGACATCAACCCCACGGCGAACAGTGCCGCGACCACAACGTAGCTTCCCACTCGCGGCCGGCGAACATACCAACCATAGGCCGCCAGCGCGAGCAGAAAAAACACCATGCTGAGAAGGTTCTTGCGTTCGGCAATCCAGGCTACCGATTCGACATTGATGGGATGCAGCGCGAACAACCCGGCTACCATCGCACTACGGCCGGTCGAGCCCGTGGCCGCTTGCAACACCCAGAACAGCAGCACCACATTCAAGACGTGCAGCAACAGGTTGACGTCGTGCGGGCCGGCGGGATCGTCGAAGCCGAACATCTGCGCGTCGGCGGCGTGGGAAATCCAGGCCAGCGGATGCCAGTCGGGTACGTCGGGAGTAACCGTCCCGATGGAGGTGAATGCCCACTTGACCGTGTCCCAAGTTAAGCCGGCGCGGACATGCTGATTGGCATAGAAATACGGACCGTCGTCAAAGTTGGCAAACGGGTGGCTATGAACGGGGTAATAAAGAGCTACGGTTGCGACTATTAAGAGAAGGCCCAGCCAAAGGGTCCACCGGACAGGCCCGACGTTCTTGGCTGGCTGTTTGCCGGCCTGCCGGTCTGCAGAGCGAGAGCGCCGCTTGGTTGTGGGGGAAGACTTCACAAAAAAAGGCAGGTCCTTTTTCCAGAGCAGGTCTAACGGAATGCCTGCCGGGAAGTGTGAGCGATTGCGCTTTCGACTCCCGACCTGAAGTGGATTATAGCAAGCGGGATTGCGACGGTCTGGGCCCTGTTGTTTCGCGCCGATAATGGTGGCCGTCTCATAAATTGCGATTTGTATCAGGGCCTGGCTTCAGCCGGGCCGACAAGATTCTTTCGTGTTGGGCTTTAGCCCCTGTCCTCAGCGGCTAAAGCCGTCGTGTTGAAGCGCCTCCACGGCACGACTGGAAGTCGTGCCCTGATACAAACCTCACACGGACAATTTATGAGATAGGTCAGATGGCTCCTGGCTGAACTGTCGTTCGCTGGTCAAGTAAAAGCCGACAAGAGATGTAGCGTAAAATGTGCCGTGTCTGATGGTCATGTCGCAACGCTGTGTGGCGCAGGCCTTAGAAATGTCGGCGGCGAGATCATGCGGCGTACGAGTTGCAAGCGAGGAAGTCACGACTAACACCCACAAGCCGACGCTGCAGATCCAGCCCCACATGAGTCTGGAAGAGGCCATGGCGGAAGTGCGCAGCTATCTGGATGCGACAGGGGCTTCGCCTCGGCGTGCCTCCGTTCCTCGAGAGCTGGCTGCGGCGCCGGGGCAACCTCGCCCGTTCGCGTTGCTGGGATCTTCGATCGCCCGCTTGTCGCAGGTGGCTGCGAAGTGTGGAGAAATTGAGCCCGACGGCAAGGGTGGCGCCTTCGGATCGTATTTGAAACGGATTATCCGCAAGGCGATCGGCTGGTACTCACGGCCGGTTTATGAGTTCGACCGCAACGTCATCGAAGCCTTCGAGCAGACTCGTCTGGACATGCTGGGCCTGCAACAACAAATCAACGGCCTCACTGCCAACTCAACTCAGCCTGCGGAACATGCTGAGCTTCTGCGGTCGATCGTCGAGCTATTGTTCGCCAATGTCGCCACCGTGCAAGCCTTGCGAGGGGCGATACAGGACGAGCGACCCGAGTTTCGGTTGAGATTTGAGGAGTTGCTGAAGACTTCGGAAGCGGAGCTAGCCGACATAAAGACGGCACTTCTGGAGCAGTTGTCGCCCGGTCCTGACAACTGATCGAAGGCGGCCACGGCGCCTGGGCGGCGCGATGCCGCTCCCGGCTGAGCGGCAACCCAGAGGCTTGAATCGGCTTATTGCGTTGTGGTCGTGCCGTAGTCGGTGCGCAGCTCGTTGTTTCGGATTTGCTGGATAAAAATAGGAACTTCCCGGTTGACCAGATCAGCCCGGTCGATGGGTAGATGGTGACCGCTTCCTTTGGCAATAATTCTACGGCTGCGGGTGGACAGGAGTTTTAAGGCTTCCTGGTCTCGGTCCCAATCCACGCTAAGTTCGAGCGCCAACTTAGGCGATAGGTTCGGAGTCTGCCGGTCCAGTTGAGGATCTCGGGAGAAGATCAAGATTGGCAGGTCGCCATATGGACCGGTATGGATCGTCTCCTCCCCGGACCGCCGCATGCTGGTGTACTCTCTCCAGAGCTCGCTCAACAACATGCCGCAATCCAGTTGTCCCTTCATTCTTGCAAATTGCCCATCAAAACGGGAATCCGGCGAGCATTCTCCCATAAGCCGTAGTAGACCAGTTGCACTGCCCGCAACATAACCGTAGTACAGAGACGCGGAAGGTTCCTGGGCTCTCAGTTCGGCAGATTGACGGTCCTCCTGCAAGGGCGAAGCACCCTCAATAAAGATCATTCCAGCCAGGTCCTGGGGATAATGTGTAGCGTAAGCGCGTATATTGATGCCCCCCATGGAGTGTCCCATTAAAACGATGGGGCCACTCACACCGGCTTCCTGCAATAGAGCATGTAATTCACTGGCAATTTCGTTTGCGTCTCGCGGGTCGGGCCCAGGAGTACTCCAGCCCATTCCGGCGCGATCATACGAGCAAACTCGCGTGGTCTTTGAGAGTTCCGGTTGTACCTTGGCCCAAGCCGTCGAATAATTTCCCATGCCCGCATCGAGCACAATCGTCGGAGAGCCCTCACCCGTGCAGTAGAGGTGCATCTGGTGTCCGTTAACGCTGTACATCTTCCCCGGAGCCGGATAGATCGCAAGGTAATAGCGAAGAGCCACCGCGTTGAATATGGTGCTGCCCGCAGCCAGCAGGCAAATCAGGACGGTGAACGAAAGCAAGATCCGTTCCGTAATGCGACGCCACTTGGCATGCTTAGAGAATGGAAGGGTTCGCCAACGGCGGACGCAAAGCACGACGATCAGAATCGCGACCAGTACGATGGCAATGGGAAGAGCCAGTGGATTAGGATTCAACCGAGTTCTCCTTTAATAGAGAATCCCCGTACAACTCCCGCCGCTAATTCATGAATCGCCCGGTTGCATCGGCTCGGCGACACGACAAGTGTGAGGTCCACTCGGCGCCGGTCGCCAAAACTTCTCAAAACAAAGTTTGCTCTGGTCGTTAAGTGTTTACCGAAAATCTCTATTCGGTTGCACTCTCGTTCTGCTCGGGAACTTCGGCGGTTACCCAGGTCTTGTCCGGGTTGTAGGTGGTCATCGCTTTGGCGATATCGGCCGTCTTGGGGCCTAGATCTTTCTGGATGACGATGCCGCTATCGTCGACCAGGAATGTCATCACTCCAGAGTTGCGATACTCCGCCGGATAGGCGACGAAGGCGTACCCGCCCGTCATTTTGCCATCGACCAGATAGTTCTTGGCGCCGCCAATTGCGTTTGCGCCCTGCCCGGTCAAGATGCGGAAATAGTAGCCATGGAAGGGTTGCGGGGTGTCGTGCTTGCCGCCATAACCTTCACCTGCCGCATAGGCCACCAGCGGACCGATAGGACTTTCCGGCTGGCCTTCGGCTACCTTCCAGTAGAGGCCGTTCTGTTTTCCTTCCTCGCTGATGAACTTCTGGGCATACTGCTGCACCGTGTCGCCATCATGCGTCTGCTGGAAATAATCCTGCTGGGCGTCGACCAGGGCATTGCAAACTCGAATCGCGGCGATTTCATTTCTGCCGATGCGGCGATACAGAATCTCCTGCACTCCCGTCTTGCTGGCAAAATACCACTGCCCGGCAGCGCTCTTTTTCACCGGAAAAGGAAAAGGCCAGTTGTCAGCGCCGATGTAGAGAACCTGGCTGCCGCCGACTTCCTTTTCCCAGCGATTCATCTGCTCGAAGCGCTTGACGAAGATGTCGCCATTGTTCTTGTCCTGCACGGGATCGCCGGAGGTGATGACGCTGGAAGCCGATTGTCCCAAGACGGCCAGCATCGCCGGCTTGTCATCGGCCTTCACCGCTTCGTACAGCGCCTTACCTGCGTCCTGCGGAGAAGCAAAAGTTTTCTCTCCAGGTTCCTGGGCAAAGGCCCCCGGCAGGCTCAACGCAAGTACCATGGCAGCAAACAACAGCGTTCTCGATTTCATCACGATCTCTCTCCAGTTTCTGGCAGACATCCGCCAACTTGCATCCCGGCTCTGAGGCCAATTCTTATCGGATGGTTCGAACCTTCGAGTCCACAACAGGCTCATTTCCGTCGCCCTCCGCCACCGCCGCCCCCGCCGCGATTACCGCCTCCGCCCCCGCCGCCGCGATTCGTGTTGGTCGCGCCCATGCTCGAGCGTCCGCGGCTGCTGTCGGCACGCGCGTTTCCTCCCGCGCCGTAATTACCCACAGCACTGCTTTTGGCCGCGCCGCCTGACTGCTGGCCATATCCGCGATAGGCAGAATTAGCCGGCTTGGCAGCGTTGTTCTGCGGGCGATTGTTCTGTTGCGGACGGTTGGCATTGTTCTGTCCCGGCTGCCGATTGCCCTGACCATTGTTTTGCCCGGGACGGTTGTTCGCGTTGCCGGCATTGTTGTTCTGCCGGTTGCCGTTGTTGTTGCCATTGCCGATATTGTTTTGCCGGTTGCCGTTGTTGGCGTTGACGTTGTTGCGGTTGCCACCGTTGACGTTCACGGTGTTGCCGCTGACATTCGTATTGCGGTTGACATTGTTGCGGTTGTAATTATTGCTGCCGTAGGGAGTGGGACGAGTATAGGCCCCGTTGCGGTAGCGATTGCCGTTGGCGTAAACGTTGCTCCGCGAAACGTAAGTATTGCGGTTGTAGACCACGGTCCCGCCGTGCCAGTTGCTGTTCCAGTTGTTCCATCCCCAGCCACAGCAACCGCCGCTCATGGCCGCACCTACCGCAAAGCCCACGCCGAAGGAGATCAGTCCGGTAGCTACCACCGCGCCGGTGCTGTAGCCCGGGGGATAGTACGGCGTCCCGTAAACCACGGTCGGACTATAAGTGGGCACATAGACCACTTGCGGATTAGCCGGGGCGATAACGATGGTCTGCGGATTTGGTTGGGTGACCGTCATCTGCGAAGTGGAGTTCAGATTTCCGGCGGCCTTGGCCTGGGCGCGAAGTCTTTGCACGGCAGCCATCACATCGGCCTGCTGGTTATAAAACGCATCGCCCAGCGAAGAGGTCCATGACAGGTTATTCGCCATTTGATCGAGCACCGAGGGAAACTGCGTTAAGGCTTGCACGCTGGGATCCCAGGGCTGCTGGTTAACTGCCTGGGCCAGGGCGTCGCCTTGCAGGCTGCTGTGATCTTTCAGCCACTGATCGGCCTCGACCACTTCATTGGGATAGGTGGACGCAGCCAGAACCTGGGCCACCAGGGCGTCGGGATAAAGCGCGATCGGGGCGACCAGGGAATCGATCTGGCTGGCAGGAATCGGCGCCGGGGCGGCGTCCTGGGGCGGTAAGTACATGCTCGCATTGGCGGGCGAGGTTACGAGTACGATTCCCCAAACCAGAATGAGTGCCAGAACCTGCTTCAGGCGGATCATGATGTCTTGCTCCAATCTATGGCGCCGGCTCAAGCCGGAGCCATTCCTCAACTGCATCCGCGTATGCGAGATGACGCACAAACCTATATTCGTCGATTGCGATTTCAATGACGTTGTACTGCCAGGGCGCGGTTAGGAAGACAATGGGAAAACTTTGCCAGGGCCGTCGTAAAGACTGCAACGCAGCGCATATCCTACCATGTGGGATATGAACGCACTCCTCGCCGAACTGTCTGGATGCGATGCGTTCATTGTAGTGACTTCCGCCGCATTTGTGGAAGCGCTTTGTGGACCGAGCCGGGAAAAGCGATCCTGGCGAAGGTGAGCGAGTCTGGCCAAGGGTTGTCGAGCGTCGCTTGCCAAATTATCTTCTGCGGGGCCAGAAGCCGCTTCTGGGGAAGTCGCGATATTCCCTTGCCTGCGGCCTGTCGGCGTCCCAGGTGAAGGCGCCTTTGTGCAATGTGATTTCAGGCGTGCCACCATCCGCGTTTGGAACGATGCTCAAAATGTCGAAGCGGCAGGATGGCCGAGCGCCGGACAATCGGCGCACATAACGCCGCGCCACCGACACGATGTGCCGCTGCTTGCCAACCGTGACCGCGCTGGATGGCGGCGCGAAGCTGGCGTCAGCCCGAGTCTTCACTTCGACAAAGCACAGAACGTCCTTGTCCCAGCCGACCAGATCGATTTCGCCACGATTATTCGGAACGCGGAAATTCGTGGCCACAAACCGGTAGCCCAAACTTTGCAGATGAAAGAAGGCCTCGGCTTCGCCGCGTCTGCCCAGGGCGAGATGTTGTGATTTTCGTGTACGACTGCTGAACCTCCCCAGGGTGCGGACAACGAATTGGGTGAACCATGGCATAGGGGATACGAACGTTGCAGCAACTCTAGTATTTCTTTGCGAAATTGCCTGTGATTGCGGTCACGCTACCGTGGTGAGTCGCTGATGCCCCAAATTCGCTGAGACTCTTCATGTTTGTCATCCCGACCGAAGCGAAGCGGAGCGGAGGGACCTGCTGTTTCGTCGCTAACGCAGACCCTGAACCTCGGGACGACGCGCTCTTTTTCGGTCCGGCTTGAGCTGGGCTTAATACAAAGTCGCGAGTTTTCCAGATCACGAAATGGCCGACGGCAAGCAGGTCCCTCCCCTAAGCCTGAAGGCTTCGGTCGGGATGACACCCATGTCAGAAACTCCGCTACCGCCTTATCTTCTGCTCCAGCCCACATAGCCTGACGCCCGATTGCATAGAATGTTTTTTGTGGCCGAAAAAGAAAAGGACATCCTCAAGCTGCTGCCTGCTCCCAAGCGACCGCCCAAGCTAACTTCGCGGCGCATCGGCATTCATACTTCGACAGCAGGCGGCCCGGCGAACGCCGCCGAACGCGCCTACCGCCTGGGCTGCAATACCTTTCAGATTTTCTCCTCCAGCCCGCGGCAGTGGAAGCCTTACGAGCTGGCGCTGCTCGCAATGCGACGAGATGGCGCGCCTGCGCGAGAAGTATGATCTGCGAGCCGCTGGTGATTCACGCCAACTACCTGGTCAACCTGGCGGGCGGCAATGCCGAATTTCATGCCAAGTCGATCGCGGCGTTTCGCGGCGAAGTCGAGCGCGCGCTGGCGCTTGTGCGCCGAGTTTCTGGTGCTGCATCCCGGATCGTTTCGCGGCGGCAGCCGGGAAGACGGCTTGCAGCGCGCCGCGCTGGCCATCGAGCAAGCAGTACGGACGGCCTCGATCTGGCGGGCGGCAATCTGCGAGTTCTGATCGAGAATACCGCTGGCTCGGAGTTTTCTCTCGGCGGCAACTTCGAGCAGGTTGCCGAGTTGCTGTATCTGCTGTCGAAGTTCGTGCCCTCGGGCGCTTGCATCGATACCTGTCACACCCACGTTTCGGGATACGACATCGTCAGCGACGCAGGACTTCGCCGACACGCTCGATCAGCTCGAGCGCACCGTAGGGCTGAAGAATGTTTACGTCTGGCACTGCAACGACGCCAAGGCCGAACGTGGGTCGAAGCTCGACCGCCATCAGCACATCGGTAAGGGAAGCATCGGCCTGAAGCCGTTTCGCCGATTGCTGAACGATGCGCGAATGGCGCACGCAGCCTTCATTGCCGAGACCCCTATCGACGAACCGCTGGACGATCTGACCAATGTGAATGCGCTGAAGAAGCTGGTCGAGCGCGCCGGACGCCCGATTCGGGAACCGCTCTGACAAAAATGTGATTGCCTTATCCGCTACGGGCCTAGAATGAGTTGTGGTCTGGCGTCGGCATGCGGAAAATTAGCGCCGACCCGTGAAATTCGGGGGCTGCGATGAAGAGGTCCGTCGTTTTACTCTGGTTTGTTCTCGGCCTAATTGCTATCGGCCTGCTTGCAGGCTGCGGCGGCGGATCGAGTGGGACAGCAAATTTGCAAATACAACTAGCGCCTTCGACCCCAACTGTAACAGTCGACTCTTCGGTTTTGATTAGCGCACAAACTACGCCTGTTCTCTCAAAGTATTTTGGGACGATGACTTGGAGTGTCCAAGGTTCTTCCGGGTGTGCTGCGGGGGTGGCGGAGGATCCACAAAACGCGCCACCTCTATCCCCCTGCCCCAATGGCTATGTTTTGTGGGGTCTGACGCCCCCTCCAGATATTCCCACGGCTGTTTACTATTTCTCGCCTTCCTCCCCGGGAACTTACCAGGTCAACGTACAGGGCCAAATCACTAATACGTCAGGGGCGGTCGCAAACCAGGGAAGCGCCAGCGCGACAGTCACGGTGACCGCGCAGTAGTTGCCGACCGCAGATCGAAGCTTGACCGGCATCAGCACATCGGCAAGGGAAGCATTGGGCTGAATCCGTTTCGCCGCCTGTTAAACGATCCGGCATTTGGCGCACGCGGCCTTCATCGCCGAACGCCCATCGACGAACCGCTGGACGACCTGGCGAACGTCGATGCGCTGAAGAAGCTGGTGGGAAAGGCGGCGAAGTGAAATCGTCCGCCTTCGACACATCATTTCGGTTGTATCAACTTTAACGCCTGTCATCCCGACCGAAGCGAAGCGGAGTGGAGGGACCTGCTGGCATGTGAGCCGCGTCACTGTGCCCGGCGGGGCCAACGCGCATGATGGGCCGATGGAGCACCGCTACTTCGTCTACATCCTTGCCAGCAAGTCGCGGACACTCTACATCGGAATTACCGGCGACCTGGAAACGCGTATTCGCGAACACCGTAACGGCACCTACGGCGGATTCACCAGGGAGTACAAGGTGAATCGACTGATGTACTACGAACAATTCCAGTGGGTTGATGTAGCGATCGGTCGAGAGAAGCAGTTGAAGCGGTGGCGGCGTGAGAAGAAGATCACGCTCATCGAGCGAGAGAATCCGACTTGGGAAGATCTGTCGGCTGAGTGGGGAAAGCCGGCGCGGATGCGAATCCGTGTTCCTGCCCGCTGAAGAGACAGCAGGTCCCTCGACTCCGCATTCGCGAAACCCGCGCGAATGCTGCGCTCAGGATGACACCCTCGAAAACTTCCCTTCGCTCCGGTCGGGATGACAAACGAGAAGGAGGACTCCTTCGGCCCGACTTGAACTCGTGTCCCGATGCAAATCGGTTCATCAGACCAACTCTGCTCATCAGAAGTTGGAAATGGCTCGAACGACGGCCCAGCCTCCCGCCGCCTGAATCTGCGATGGCCGCCCCTGCTCCTGAATCCCGCAGCAGCCTGTAGAATCAAAGTTTATCCCGCCACTAATATGAAGAGCAGATATGCCTAAGTCTAAGAAGCAAGATCCCGGATCCGATGCCATCACCGGCGCCGCGCAAACCGATGTCGTCAACGGCGACGCCGCCGCTCGCCCCGACCGTTACGATCCGCAGGCCATCGAGCAGAAGTGGTTCGAGCGCTGGGCGCAGAATCCCGATCTCTATCGCTCCGAGCCGTCCAGCTCAACGCGCAAGAAGTATTACGTGCTGGAGATGCTGCCGTATCCTTCCGGCGCGCTGCACATGGGACACGTGCGCAACTACGCCATCGGCGACGCGCTGGCGCGCTACATGTGGATGCAGGGCTACAACGTGCTGCATCCGATGGGCTGGGATTCGTTCGGACTGCCGGCGGAGAACGCGGCCATCGCCGAACCAGACGCCGCCGCAGGGAGTGGACGCTGGGCAACATCGCCAAGATGAAGCGCGCAGATGAACCGCCTGGGCTTTGCCTACGACTGGTCGAAGGAAGTCACCACCTGCCTGCCCGAGTACTACCGCTGGAACCAGTGGTTCTTCCTGAAGTTCTTCGAGCGCGGCCTGGCCTATCGCAAGAAGAGCAAGGTGAACTGGTGTCCGAAGTGCGCCACCGTGCTGGCCAACGAGCAGGTGCTGCCCAACGGCTGCTGCTGGCGGCACGAAGACACGCTGGTGGAGCAGCGCGAACTGGAGCAGTGGTTCCTGCGCATCACCAATTACGCCGACGAACTGTTGCAGGATCTGGACAACTTTGCAGGGCTGGCCGGAAAAAGTCCGCACCATGCAGCGCAACTGGATTGGCCGCAGCGAAGGCGCGCTGGTGGATTTCAAGCTCGACGGCGCTGCCGGACCGGCGGGCGACAAGATCACCGTCTTCACCACCCGCATCGACACCATCTACGGCGCGACTTCGCTGCAGCTGGCGCCCGAGCATCCGATGGTCACCGACCTGATCGCCAACAATCCCGAGCTGCTGGCCAAGGTCGAAGACCTGATCGCCGAGCAGCACAAGGCGAAAGAGGCCGGCGACATCGGCGCCATCGAGAAGCACGGCGTCTTCACCGAGCGCTACGCCCTGAATCCGTTCAACGGCGAGACGCGTGCCCATCTGGGTGGCGAACTACGTGCTGCTCGACTACGGTACCGGCGCGATCATGTCGGTGCCGGCGCACGACGAGCGCGATTACGAGTTCGCCAAGAAGTACGATCTCGACATTAAGGTGGTGATCTTGCCGCGGCGCGAGGGCGACGCTGCCGACGGCGAGCCCGAACGAGCCGGTCCTGCCCTTCGTCGAGACCAACAGCCTGCTGATCAACTCCGGCGAGTACAGCGGACTGCCTTGCCAGGAAGCGATCGAGAAGATGTCGAAGTATCGCCGAGGAGCAAGGCTTCGGCAAAGCGACGGTGACCTATCGCCTGAAGGATTGGGGCATCAGCCGGCAGCGCTATTGGGGCACGCCCATCCCGATGATCTACTGCGAGGCGTGCGGCATTGTGCCGGTGCCGGAGAAAGACCTGCCGGTGCTGCTGCCGGAGAATGTCGAGATCACGCTGGCCGGCGGATCGCCGCTGGGCAAGGTGCCGGAGTTCGTCAACGTCGACCTGTCCCAAGTGCGGCGGCGCGGCGCGGCGCGAGACCGACACCATGGACACCTTCGTCGATTCGTCCTGGTACTTCTATCGCTACACCGATCCCACATTGTCAGACAAGGCGCTGGACTCTGACACTGTGGGATATTGGTTTCCCATCGACCAGTACATCGGCGGCGTCGAGCACGCCATCCTGCACCTGATCTATTCGCGCTTCTGGACCAAGGTGATGCGCGACATGGGCATGGTGAAGCAACTCCGAGCCGGTGGAGCGGCTGTTCACCCAGGGCATGGTGATCAAGGGCGGCGCCAAGATGTCGAAGAGCCTGGGCAACGTGGTCTCGCCCGACGACATGGTGGCGCGCTACGGCGCCGATTCGACGCGCATGTACACGCTGTTCGGCGGGCCGCCGGACCGGGACCTGGATTGGCAGGATGCGGGCGTCGAAGGGCATCAGCGGATTCCTGTCGCGCGTGTACCGGTTCGTCGCGCGCAATGCCAAGCCGGACGATCCGGCGTGGAACGGCGAGCGGCAGCGGCGAGCTGTCTCCGGCGGCGCGCAAGATGCAGCGCAAGCTGCACCAGACCATCCAGCGCATCACCGAGATTTCGCCGGCCGCTGGCACTTCAACACTTCCATCTCAGCCCTGATGGAGCTGGTGAACGAGCTGTACGCCTACGAAGACAGCGTGCAGCGTGGCGGAGAACCAGCCGCGCCGTTGTCGCTGATGGCCGACGTGCAGCGCAAGCTGGTGCTGATGCTGGCGCCGTTCGCGCCGTATCTCGCCCACGAGCTGTGGGAGATGCTGGGCGAGACCTCCGACCTGCTGCGCGCACCCTGGCCGCAGTACGATCCCGCGCTGGCGAAAGAAGAGGAAGTCGAGATCGCGCATCCAGGTGAACGGCAAGGTCCGCAGCCGCATCGTCGTGCCCGCCGACGCCGGCGACGAGCAGGTGCGCGAGCTGGCGCTGGCCGACGAGAAGGTCAAGGCCGCCATCGAGGGCAAGGAGATCGTGAAGGTGCTGGTGGTGAAGGGCCGGCTGGTGAATATTGCGGTGAAGTAGGAAAAAGAAGCGCGACGCGTGAGTCAGGCTGTGGTTGCCGGCGACAAATTTTGAGAGCCGAGAAACCAGTCCCGCTCCAGCGGGACGAAAGACCATAGACCAGCGCTTGAGCGCCTTTGACTGGATGACCCAGAATGCGACAGTCGAAAAAGAGCGTGGAGTTCGAAAGGCGCTTCAAAGTGGCGGCCTACACCGCGAAGTGGGCTGTGACGATGACCAAGGTCTGCATACGTCAAGCCGTGGCGCGAACGCCGTGGCCGCGCTGGCACTTCGTAAGTTTCTACGGGCCTGGTGGCGTTGAATCGCGTGGGGTCGTGGACATAATCGCAATTCGTAAAGATCACCGCGTCCCGCCCGCTGGCACTAAGCGTGGTGACGCCCTGCAAATCATTCTGATCCAAATCAAGGGCGGATACGCGGCCAAGCCAACAATGGAAGATGGAAAGCGTCTTCGTATCGTGGCACGGCGTCATGGCGCTTGCGCGGTGCTGTTGGCGGCATGGAAGAAAGGAAAAGCGGCTCGGCTCTACCGCCTGCGTGCGCGGTCGAAACCGGATGCTGATGACTGGTCAGAGGTAACGGACCTAACCGAGATTTTCTGTTAGCCGTTGAGATGGTTCTATCTCGGCCCTATTCCAGACCGACTTTGCCGCACCCACATTTAGCCTGGTAGTTCCGACGAAAAACTGGAAGAGCCGAGAAACCAGTCCCGCTCGCGGGACGAAAGAGCTTAGCCCAGCGCTTCAGCGCTGGGTGCGCGTCTTTATACAAAAGAGTCCCGTAGGGACGGCAGAGGAAATCCGGGGGACGCGAAAAAAGCCCTGCCGTGCCTACGGCACTCGGGTTCTCTATGCTGGCCTACCCAGCGCTGCAGCGCTGGGCTAAACTCTTCCGCGCCTACGGCGCTCGTTTTTCGTGCGTCGTATTCTGCTGCCGAAGCGAGAAGTTTCTGCCAGCGCCTGAAGAATCTGTGCCGTCCCTACGGGACTCGGATCAATTTCGCACGTTACCCAGGACTCCGCCTACGGCTCCGTCCTGGGCTAGATTATTCCGCGCCTAACCACCCCAATCCGCGCAAAGGCGGCGCGAATCGGGGGCCCCGGATGGCGCTCGTGTTTCGTGCGTCGCACTCTGCTGGCGAACCGCAACTTGGGTTCTCGCACAGACTGGCTCTATTGACTTCTTCGCACAAAGAGTCTGCCGGGAGTTGTTGGCGACAAGCCTTCCGAGCCGACAAACCAGTCCCGCTCCGGCGGGACGAAACAGCTTAGCCCAGCGCTTCAGCGCTGGGTGTGCGTCTTTATACAAAAGAGTCCAGTAGGGACGGCAGAGAGAACATTGCGCAAGCGCGACTATATCTGCCGTGCCTACGGCACTCTGATTTGTATCCAATGTCCCCAGCGCTGAAAGCGCTGGGCTAAGCTCTTCCGCGCCTACGGCGCTCGTTTTTCGCGGTTCACAGTTCCTCCGCCAAAACCTCAATTCCCGAAACGTAGGCAGGGCCGCATTCAAACTCATCGAATTGCAAACCGAGCCCTCCAATCACGCCCAAATCGGGAAATCGCGCACACAGCCCTTCTGCGGGCCTTGCACCTCCCCGATGGGCCTAAGCCCGCCGACACCCTCAGTCGTCGATCCTGGGGCATCCTGGAGCGATTAATTGGCACTTTACGACTTGGAGTTAATAGCAAAATCGTGACGCTAAATTATCGCTATTATGGCACTAACATGACTATTTTAGACATAGAGCCGCTGATTCTTCAGCCGATACCGAGATCTTCGGGCATTTCCAGCGGCGTGCCGCAGACCCGGCAGATCACGGCCGAGCAATCGCCGCAGGTGAGCGGGTCGCCAACTTCGCGGGCGCAAGTGGGGCAGTAAAGCACCGCAGGATCCTGGCCGTTGCGAGGGTTTGGGCGGAGTTTGAGCCATAAGTTCCCGCGAATGTAACATAGATTGATTGTGGCAGCGCAGCGGAGTTTTCACCACGGAGGCACAGAGAGCACGGAGTTTTGAAAGTTAAGAATCCGATTAAGTCAAAGTGAAGTCCCACCGCGGCTAAAGCTGCTGGATTTTGCGGGTTCTTAACGGACGACCTGAAGGCCGTCCCCTTCAACGCAAAGCTTAATCGGAGTTTCCTTAACTTTCAAAACTCCGTGGCCTCCGTGCCTCTGTGTCTCCGTGTCTCCGTGGTGAATCGATGCCCGATATGGAGATTCAAGCTACGAGGAGAGCATGACCGACAACAAAACGATTTCTACCGACGAGCAAATGCGGCGCGAGTTCAACGAATGGGCCGAGGACGGCACGCGGCGAGGAGATGGAGAACCATCACATCAGCATCACCCAGCAGACGCTGGCGCTGATGAAGCTGAAGCCGGGCGAGCGCGTGCTCGATCTGGGCTGCGGCGCGGGATGGGCGAGCCGCTTGCTGGCTCGGGCGGTCAGCAGCACCGACAAACCGGGGCAGGTGATTGGGCTCGATGTTTCCGACGAGATGATCCGCCGGGCTCGCGCTGCTTCCACGCAATTACGACAACCTGATGTTCGTTGTCGGGTCGGCGCAGCAGATTCCCTGGGAAGAAAACTTCTTCGACAAAGTGCTTTCGGTGGAATCGTTTTATTACTACGGCGATCAGGAGGGCGCGCTGGACGAATTGTTCCGGGTGCTGGCGCCCAAAGGCGAGCTGTTCATCCTGATCAACCTTTATAAGGACAACGCATACTCGCTGCGCTGGGTCGACGAGCTGAAGGTCCCGGTACAGATGCGCTCGGAGCAGGAGTACGTCGAGTTGCTGAAGGAGCATGCGTACGAGGAGGTGCGGGCGATGCGCATTCCCGATCTGACGCCGACGCCGGAGGAGTACAGCGGCAAGTGGTTCAAGAATGCCGAGGAGTTGCGCGACTTCAAGCGTATTGGAGCGCTGCTGCTGATCGCGCGCAAGCCGGATCTGGTTTCGCCGCCGAAGGGGTATGAGGTGGAGTAGAAGTGGGTTGGCTTTGTTGACATCCTTGCGGAAAGCCTGAAGTTGGCGAAGACAGCAGACGGTGATCCAATCCCGCCCGGAGAAAGTCAAACCTCTTCCCTTGTCATCCCGACCGGAGCGCAAACGGGGTCCCCGCCGAGCGCCGTTTTTGCGCTTGGCGGGGTGTTGGAGCGAAGCGGAGGGATCTGCGGTCCTCGGTTCGTTCAGTCGGCCTCAGATCGAGATTACAATGTTTCCGGCGAGGATAGAGGTTCCTTCGACTCCGCTTCGCTCCGCTCAGGATGACACCTTAAAAATCTGCCCTGAGAGCTCTTCCCGATCTATCGCGTCGACGTCAGTTCCGGTTGAGGAGCGGTCGTCTGACGGATTTTCAGCGCGTGGGTCGACAGCAGATAGATCGTGAACTGCACCACCATGGCCCCGCAGGTATCGAGAACGACGTCTTGCCAACGACCGGTGCGCGACGGGATAAAAGTCTGGTGAATCTCGTCATAGGAAGCGGTGACGATGGTGACCAGCATGCCGATGACTACCCACTCCAGCCGCCACAGATCGCGCAGATAGATTCCCCACGGGCGTTGCAACACCGCGCACAGGCGGTCGCGATTCGTATTGCGCAGAGCGAGAAAGACCAGAGCGCTCAGGATCCCGTAGCCCAGGAAGTGTCCGGTCTTGCGCAAGACCATGTCGAGTTGAGCTACGAACGAGGGTTCCACGTGCGGCGATACGATTCGTATGACTTCGTACAGTACGGTAGAAGTATTGTGCGCCGAAGCCATGTCGGTGGATTCCAGCCGGATGATTCCCAGCCAGACAAGGACCATCCACCAGTTGC
This sequence comes from uncultured Acidobacteriaceae bacterium, assembly GCA_963746515.1. GTDB lineage: Bacteria > Acidobacteriota > Terriglobia > Terriglobales > Acidobacteriaceae > Bog-257. The sequence goes on from CAVVBO010000001.1 coordinate 184,407, forward strand.
GGACCAAAGATCGAAACGACGGCTTCAACAAAACTCCGATAAGGAAGCGATGAACACAGCTTCTTGGGCTCTTAGCTATTAGCTCTTAGCTTTTAGCAAACCTTACTCCGAGGATGGTTTGCCCAAAAAAATTAAGCATCTGAGCTCCGCCTGCTAAGAGCTAAAGGCTAAGAGCTAACAGCGCGAAGCCCAGCAACTATTCCACCCGATAGTTCGGAGCCTCGCGGGTGATCATCACGTCGTGAACGTGGCTTTCGCGCAAGCCGGCACCGCTGATGCGCACAAAGCGCGCCTTCTGCTGCAGCTCAGCGATGCTGCTGCAGCCGACATAGCCCATGCCGCTCTTCACCCCGCCGACCAGTTGATAGACGATCATGCCAACCGTCCCGCGATACGGTACACGGCCTTCGATGCCTTCCGGCACCAGCTTGTTCAGGCGATTGCCTTCGGTGCCATCTTCCGACAGAACGGGCACCGACGAATCAGCATCCGTGTTCTGGAAATAGCGCTCGCTGGAACCCTGTGCCATCGCGGCCAGCGATCCCATGCCACGATAAGCCTTGAACGACCGGCCCTGATAAAGGATGGTTTCGCCCGGACTCTCTTCCGTGCCGGCCAGCAGCGAGCCGACCATCACACAATGCGCTCCCGCGGCGATGGCCTTGGTGATGTCGCCGGAATACTTGATGCCGCCGTCGGCGATAACCGATACGCCGCTGTCGCGGACCGCGCGTGCGGCCTCGGCGATGGCCGTGATCTGCGGCACTCCTGCGCCGGTAACGATGCGCGTGGTGCAGATCGATCCGGGACCAATGCCGACCTTGATACCGTCAGCTCCAGCGCTCGCCAGTTCGCAAGCGCCGTCAAAGGTGCCAACATTGCCGGCCAGTAGATCGACTTGCGGCAGCATCGCCTTGATCTTCCGGATGGCTTCGATGACGCGCGTCGAGTGTCCGTGAGCGCTGTCGATGGCCAGCAGGTCGACTTTGTTGCGAACCAGTTCCTGCGCCCGTTCCAGATAATCGCCGGTAGCGCCGATGGCTGCGCCCACGCGCAAGCGGCCATGATCGTCCTTGGCCGCCGTGGGATATTTCAGCCGCTTCTGAATGTCTTTGACCGTGATCAGGCCCATCAGGTTATAGCGATCGTCGACCACCAGCAGCTTCTCTATGCGATGCTGATGCAGGATGGCCTCGGCATCGGTCAGCGTGGTGCCGACCGGCACGGTGATCAGGTTCTCCTTAGTCATCACCTCGCTAATGGGAATGTCGGTGCGGGTCTCAAAACGCAGATCGCGATTGGTCAGGATGCCGACCAGCTTTTTGTTCTTGGTGACCGGAACGCCCGAGATACGATAGCGCCGCATCACCTCCAGCGCGTCGGAGATTTTCTCCTCCGGCGACATGGTGATGGGATCGACGATCATGCCGCTTTCCGAGCGCTTCACCTTGTCGACTTCGGTGGCCTGCTGCTCGATGGTGAGATTGCGGTGGATGATTCCCAGGCCGCCCTGCTGGGCCATTGCGATAGCCATGCGCGACTCCGTCACCGTGTCCATGGCCGCGCTGATTAGGGGCACGCGCAGTTCAATGTTTCGGGTCAGATGGGTGGAGGTGTCGGCCAGGGCGGGAACAACATCCGACTTGCCGGGCAACAGCAACACGTCATCAAAGGTTAGTGCCTCGGGTACAGGAAAATGGATCATGATAGCGGTTCCATGGAGGGGTAAACGTTTATTGTAGAGTTGCGGGAGTGGTTAGGCAAACGGCGAGAAGCCCCAGAAGGTATACAAGTGGGAGTTTTGCTTTCAGCCGCTCAGACGAGCGCGTACAACTGGAAGCTATCTCGTGAACCTCGCGACGTTGCCTTGTGTCAGGGCCTGGCTTCAGCCGGGCCGAAAAGCTTCATTCTCGAAATTGTCATCGCGACCGTAGCGAAGCGGAGCGGAGGGATCTGCGGTCCTGTATCCGGGGCGACATCGTCCGCAGCACGACGCTTCCCCCGTCCGGCGCGACGGCTCACTTGGGCCGGGACGAGGTCCTGGGTAGGCCTCGTTGCAAACCTGCGATCCCGGTAGGGACCTTGCGTTCTTGTCGCAATCGCAGCCTTTAGGTTTTGGCCGCATCGAGAATCAGGCCCTCAGGGGCTGAAGCCCGAGTCATAGGGTGCCAATTTCGGCACGACTAAAGTCGTGCCCTGACACAAATCACGAAATCGAACGAGAACGAAAGGGTCTTAGCTCCCGCGGTTTATCTCCGCTCCGTTGTTCTTGAATCTCGCCCAAGTTGGGCGTATATTTGCAACAGTACTGCTGTGTTTTGGGGGTCCTGTCACTCGCTCCCGGCGTGACGGTTAGACCCGCGCAGATTCGGCGAAGCACATCGGTGGGCGAGAGCCCACTTTTTATTTCCACTCCGTAATCCGCTGTGCACGGCGAGTCCAGGCGGCAGCAAGAGCCTGACGGGCGCTCTTTGCTCAATGGCCGGGAAGCCGGGGTCCCAAAGTCGCGCCGCTGTTGTGCGAGTTGGGGTGGAAGAGCCGGGGTCCCCGGAGGACACCAGCTTTATGTCTTCTGGGGTGGAAGAGCCGTTACACAACACGATGGCTGGAAGCGTTGAGAAAGTTCGGGAGATCGCGAATCGAGTGGCCCAGTCGAGCGGCCTGGAAGTGGTCGACCTCGATCTGCTTGGCGCTGGCAAGGCCCGCATGTTGCGGATTTACATCGACAAGCCCGGCGGCGTGACCCACGAGGATTGTGCGACCTACAGCCGCGAAGTTGGGATGATTTTCGATGTAGAGGATGCGGTGCCGGGCAGCACCTACGTTTTGGAAGTTTCGTCGCCGGGTCTGGATCGCAAGCTGTCGAAGCCGGAAGAGTTTCAGCGCTTCGTCGGCAGCCTGGTCAAGTTGATGACCCGCGATCCGGTGAATGGCAACCGGCATTTTGAAGGCCGGCTGAAGGCGTTTCACGATGGCCATCTGAGCCTGGAGTTGACCGGCCGCAAGCAGTCGAAGAAGCATCAGGCAGTCGAGGCCGGGACGGAAGTTGAAATCGCCTTTGCCAATGTCGAAAAGGCGAACCTGGTGCCGGAATTCTAGAGCGGTGATTCAGGGTGCCTATCGGAAACTGGCTCCGTTAGAACAGTTTCTTGGGTTCGATTTTTGTTGGACGTGAGCGTCTTTGAATGTAGATGGATCGCGATGGATTCTCGATCGCGGGACGCCAGCCCTGTAGGGGCGAAATAACTTAGCCCAGCGCTTCAGCGCTGGGTAGGGCAATTGCAATTAATGAGACCGAGTCCCGTAGGGACGGCACAAGATCCAGTAGCAGAACCCTCACCGGCTGAAGCCGGTTCGGGATGACAAAAAATAAATGGCTTTACGGCGCAGCTAAAGCTGCGCCCCTTCAAAACCGTGGGAATAGAAAAGCCCAGGGACAGGATGAATAGAAAAGCCCAGGAATAGGATAAAGAGAATCGGGCCGCGAAACACCAGCCCCAAAGGGGCGAAATAGTCTAGCCCAGCACGCAGCGAAGCGGAGTGCTGGGTAGGACCGCAAACGAAGTCGAGTCCCGTAGGGACGGCACAAGATCTAGTAGCAGAACCCTCACCGGCTGAAGCCGGTTAGGATGACAAGAATAAGGGATTGGTGAACGCGAACCTGAAGGTTCGCTCTACCCAACACCGCGCATGCGAACCGGAACGTTAGCTGTAAACGGGACGCTTACTGCTGAGTCGTACGAATAACAAGGTGGCAAGGAATCTATGGCGAGTGAACTGTACAACGTAATCGACGCTCTCAGCCGGGAAAAGGGTATCGATCCGCAGATCGTCGTGAGCGCGGTCGAGGATGCCATCGTCGTAGCCACCCGGAAGTATTACAAGACGCAGGAGAACCTGCGCGCCGAGCTCGACAAGGAGAGCGGCCAGATCCGCGCCTACGCGGTGCGGTCGATCGTCGAGAGCTCCGACCAGATCGAAGATCCTCTCTCGCAGATCACGCTCGACGATGCCAAGCGAGTCGATCCCGCCGCCGAAATTGGCGGCGAGTTGCGTACCTACAAAGCCACCGACGTGCTGGGACGCATCGCCGCTCAGCTGGCCAAGCAGGTCATCTTCCAGAAAGTGCGCGAGGCCGAGCGCGACACCATTTACAACGAGTACATCGGACGCGTGGGCGAAATCATCAACGCCACCGTCAAGCGCCAGGAAGGTCAGGACGTCATCGTCGACCTGGGCAAAGCCGAAGGCCGCATGCCGCGCAAGGAACAATCGCGCCTGGAATCATTCGCTCCCGGCGAGCGGGCGCGTGTAGTCATCTCGCGCGTCGAGAAGGCCTCGAAGGGCCCGCAGGTTGTCGTGTCTCGCGCCGTGCCGGAGCTGGTGTCGCACCTGTTCCAAACCGAAGTGCCTGAGATCTACGACAACACGGTGGTGATTCGCGCCATTGCCCGCGAAGCCGGCGAGCGCACCAAGATCGCCGTCATGTCGAAGGACAAAGACGTCGATCCCGTTGGCGCCTGCGTGGGCATGAAGGGCATGCGGGTGCAGTCCATCATCCGCGAGTTGCGCGGGGAGAAGATCGACATCATTGAGTACCACGATGACCCGGTCACGTTTGCGGAGAAAGCGTTGCAGCCCGCCAAGGTAAGCCGCGTCACCGTCCTCGAGGGACAGGACAAGCATCTGGAAGTGATCGTCGACGACAGCCAACTCTCGCTGGCCATCGGCAAGAAGGGGCAAAACGTTCGTCTCGCTGCCAAGCTGCTGGGCTGGAAGATCGACATCAAGAGCGAGGAAGAGAAGCGCCAGGAAGTCGAAGAGCAGATGCGCGGCGTGTTGAACGTAACTACCACTCCGCTGGAGTCGGTGCCTGACCTCGAGCCGAACATCATCGAGAAGCTGGTAGCGGCAGGAATCACCACCGTGGAATCGGTCGCCGACATGACCCCGGAACAGCTGGAAGAAGTGCCCGGCATCGGCCCCAAAACGGTGGAAAAAATCAGTATTGCGGTCAATAATTATTTTTCCAGCCTGGATGCAGAGGCAGCCGCGGCCACCACCACCGAGGAACCTGTGCTTGCCGACGCCGAAGCGGTAGCCGGCGAAGAAGTAGCGCTGGCGGACGAAGAGGCGGCGGAAGCTGGCGAGAAATCGCCGGAGGAATCCGAAGTAGCGAAAGAAGCTGCGGAGGAAGACGCCGAGTTGGCCGAAGAGGAAGCTTCTCTGGTGGCGGCTGAGGCCGAAGGCGCCGGCGATGATGAAGATGAAGAAGGCCCCGACTCTGCCGGCCAGTCCGGCGATATCGAGGGCCTGCCGGACGAAGCCGATGCGGATTCGGAAAGCGTCGAAGAGCTGGTCGAAGAAGGTCAGTATTACGAGGCTGAAGTGGTCGATGGCGTGGAGAATGCACCACTGGCTGACGAACGTGAGCTGACCATTCATGAGCGCCCGGCCACTGAAAACGAAAATGTTCCCGACGAAGAAGAGCCCGGAGAGAAACGTTAACGGTTTTGAAGGAACACAGGGTTTTGAAGGGGCACAGGGTTTTGAAGGGGCACAGGGTTTTGAAGGGGCGCAGGGTCTTGAAGGGGCGCAGGGTCTTGAAGGGGCACAGCTTTAGCTGTGCCTAAGGATGCTCTTTATATTTTGTCGTGCGGGCTTTAGCCCGCACGTACAGCGAATCAATCCAAACCGTGAGGATGCTATGAGCGCGTAGGCAGACGGGAAATAACGGAGGAAACAGGGCGGAATGCATAAGATTCGAATTAACGATTTGGCCAGAGAGCTCGAGGTCAAGAGCAAGGCGATTCTCGACGTTCTTATCAAGGTCGGAGTGACCGAGAAGAAGACCCACTCCAGTTCCATCGAAGAAGATGAAGCCGAGCGGGTAAAGAAGTATTTTGCCGAGCATGAACCGAGCAGCAGCCGTAGCTCGCGCGCTCCCGTGGCGGCCGACGAATTCAAGCCGAAGATCGACCTGTCGCACATTTCCAAGCCTGGGGATGTGTTGAAGGCCATTACGCAGCGGGCCGCCCAACCTGCTGCCCCGGCGCGTTCGGTTGCGCCTCCAAGTCAGGCTACGTCTCCTGCACCGCGGTCCACGGTTGCTCCCCCGTCAGCCGTTCCGCCCAAGCCGGCGCCACCTGCTTCCCACTCCGTGGTAGCGAGCGCGCAGCCGGCAGCTCCGCCAGAGCCGCCTAAGCCCGCACCGCGATTCATCACACCGCAGTCGGTCGCACGTCCGCCGGCAGCCATTGTTCTTCCCAAGCCGCCGGCCGCTCCCGTAGCGCCGCCGCATGCAACAGCTGTGTCCGAGGCTGCGAAGCCTTCCGAGGCAACAATCGATAATCAAGTAGCTGTCCTCGAACCCGAAGCCGAGCTCTTGGCACCTGAAGTTATGGTCGCTGAGCCACCAATTACGGTCGAGCCCGATATGGCAGCGTCGGCCCTTACGCCGCCGGCTGGTCGAGTAGCGCCGGCGCGTCCTGGATCTCCGATGGCGTCACCGCCGCCACCGGGATTGCGTTCGCCGGGAGTTCCCTTGCGTCCCGGGCAGCCGCAACAGCCAGGCGCCAGCGCAACCGCCCCACATGTGGCGCCGCGGCGATTGATTGTGCCGCAAACCGGACCGCGTCCGGTCTACACCGCGCCGGTTCGTCCGGCGGCCACCACGCCTCCGCGGGCAGTTATGCCGGAGCGGGGCAAGCCGATTTTCCAGCGCCCACAGCGTCCGGGAGGCCCGCCGATGAGCGGCGCTCCGGGCACTCGTCCGCCGATGCGTCCGGGCGAACGTCGCGGCCCGCATCCCACGCGTTCTGGAGCACCCGGCGCCCGTCCAGGATTTGGTGCGGGCGGTCCTGGAGTTGGAGCTCCGCCTCCGCCGACTGGCCAGCGTCCCATGGGACGTCCAGCGCGTCCCGGACAACGTTATATTCCTCGTGGTGTGAAGGAAGGCCCGATGAAGGGCTTCGTTCCGCCGCCGCGGCTTTCGTTATCCAGCGAGCCGTTGCCCATCACTCGCGCCATTACCATTCCTGAAGGCGTCAGCGTAAAGGACCTGGCGGAGAAGCTGGGCATTCGCGCTAAAGACCTCATCGCGCGCTTACTGGCGCGTGGCGTGTTTGCCACCGTCAACCAGACGCTTGATTCCGATCTGGCCAGCGATATGGCTCGCCACTTCGGCGCGGAGACTTCGGTCATCACCTTCGAAGAGCAGTTGGCCAAGGACGAAGGACCAGCCGAAGCTGAGGTCGGTGGGGCGCAAGCCATAACCCGTCCTCCGGTGGTCACCATCATGGGCCACGTCGATCACGGCAAGACCAGCTTGCTCGACGCTATTCGTTCGACCAACGTAGCCGAAGGCGAAGCCGGTGGTATCACCCAGCACATCGGCGCTTACAAAGTTGCCATCACCGATCCCAACTCGCCGGCCTTTGGTCGCGAGATCGTTTTCCTCGACACCCCCGGTCACGAGGCTTTCACCCGCATGCGTGCTCGCGGATCGAAGGTGACCGACATCGTTGTCCTGGTAGTTGCTGCTGACGATGGCGTCATGCCGCAAACTTTGGAAGCCATCGATCACGCCAAGGCGGCCAACGTTCCGATCATTGTTGCGGTCAACAAAATCGACAAGCCCGATGCCCTGCCTGAACGCGTGAAGAAGCAGCTTGCCGATCGCGGCTTGATGCCGGAAGACTGGGGCGGCAACACGGTGTTTGTCGACGTTTCCGCCAAGCAGAAGACCAATCTCAATCTGCTGATGGAAATGGTTTGTCTGGTTGCCGACCTGGGCGATCTGAAAGCCGTTCCCGAGCGACTGGCCAGTGGCACAGTGCTGGAAGCTAAACTCGACCGCGGCCGTGGTCCGGTGGCGACCGTGCTCGTACAGAACGGTACGCTGCACAACAGCGACAACTTTGTCGTGGGCAACGTTTTCGGAAAAGTGCGCGCCATGTTCAACGATCGCGGCGTCGCCATGGATGCCGCCGGTCCTTCGACTCCGGTAGAGATTCTCGGTCTGGAAGGCTTGCCGCAGGCTGGCGATCAACTGGTCGCGGTGGCCGATCGTGAGAAGGCGCGCGGTATTTCCGAATATCGCGAAGCCAAGGCACGTGAAGCCCAGCTGGCCAAGAGCTCACGCGTTTCGCTGGAAGGCCTGGCGGAGCAACTGAAGTCGGCTGGCCAGAAGGAACTGTTCATCATCCTGAAGGGCGATGTGCAGGGCTCGGTGGAAGTGCTGAGCGATGTGCTGACCAAGCTGTCGAACGAGCGCGTGAAGATCAACATCATGCGCGGCAGCGTGGGCGCGATTACCGAGAGCGACGTTCTGCTGGCGTCGGCGTCGAATGCCGTCATCATCGGCTTCAACGTGCGGCCCGAGCGCAAAGCGCAGGAACTGGCCGAGCAGGAGAAAGTCGACATCCGCTTGCACTCGATCATTTACGAAGTGCAGGACGAGATTAAGCGCGCCATGACCGGCCTGCTTGAACCCATCATCAAGGAAACCTATCTGGGACGCGCGGAAGTACGCGATACCTTCCGTGTCCCCAAAGTTGGCGTGATTGCCGGCTGTCTGGTGATCGATGGCGTGGTCAAACGCGATGCCGAAGTTCGGCTGCTGCGCGACAACGTGATGGTCTTCAAAGGCAAGATCGGCTCGGTGCGGCGCTTCAAGGAAGATGTCAACGAAGTGCGCAACGGCATGGAGTGCGGCATCTCGATCGCCAACTACGGCGACATCAAGGTAGGAGACATCATCGAGGTCTTCGTGACTGAGCGGGTGGCCGCAGAAGCGTTCGTTTAAAGGCAGTGGATCGTGGTTAGTGGTTAGTCGCTATTTGGATCGGCTTCTATTAATGGCCCGCTGCGGTACTTGCTTTGTGTCAGGGCACGAGCGTAGTCGTGCCGACCACTTCAGCTTTGTATCAGGGCACGACTTCAGTCGTGCCGATTGCGGGTCTGTTTTAACTTGTCATCCCAAGGCGGGCTTCCGCCCGACGAGGGACCTGCTTTTGAAGAGTGGGGCAGGAGTTCAGGTTTGTGTCAGGGCACGACTTTAGTCGTGCCGAAGAAGCCGCAGTAATCGTGAGGGCTTTAGCCCCTGCAAGAGGTCTGAACGGGCTACCCGGAAAATTGGATCACGAAGGCTTTGAAGGGGCGCGGCTTTAGCTGCGCCGTACAAGCCATTTATTTCGTCATCCCGAGGAGGGCTTCAGCCCGACGAGGGATCTGCTTCATCGGCGGTATTGTTTTGGCGATCGAATGGGTGGAGCACGCCTTCAGGCGTGCATTCTCATCTACGCTATGAATCGCGCTTTAGCGCCTGAGGTAATGTTTGGGTAGTGCGGCGCTTCAGCGCCGCGTCCCGCGCAAAATCAAAATTGAGGAGCCGGGCCTTGGCCCGGCGGTATAGAAACGAGAGAGAGAATGGGGCTGAAGCCCCTGATCATTAAGGCGCTTGGAGGCGGGCCTGAAGGCCCACACTACCCGAGCACTCGAAATCATCATCGTCCAACGGGGACACGAAAATGATTGCGTATCTCACACTCGAGATCCGCATTGAAGCCGCGCACTCCTTGAAAGACAAGCGCCAGGTGGTACGCAGCGTCAAAGACGGCCTGCGTGCTCACTTCAACGTCGCCGTCGCCGAGCTCGACGCCAGCGACGCCTGGCAGCGCGCGACTCTCGGCGTAGTCGGCATCTCCGACTCCCGTGACTATCTCGACGGCCTGATGCGCAATGTCGAGCGCCATGCCATCCGCGTAGCCAACAACAGCGGCGGCGAGATCACCGATTCGTTTCTCGACTTCTTGAGCGAGGCGGAATTCGGCGGCCATCTAACCGGGGAACCGTGATAGTCATCACCGCAACCTTGACCGATAGGCGTATGCTCTAACGTTCCCCCTTGTAGCTTTTAGCTTTTGGCTTTTAGCTCTTAGCAAGCAGGAAAAGCTGACAGTGGGAGCGGAAGCGGGTTTTAAGCTAAGTGCTAAGGAAACTCTGATCAAGGCTTGTTTTGAAGGGGACGGCCTTTAGCGAATGCGTGAAAACTAACTTTCTGTTTCGACGGTGGAGTAAAAGGCGCAAAAAGAGAGCGCCGCAGGCGCGGAATAGCCTAGCCCAGGACGTAGCCGAACCGGGGTCCCCGATTCGCGCCGCTTTTGCGCGAATTGGGGTGGGATGGCGGAGTCCTGGGTCAGGTGGAAAATTGATCCGAGTCCTGTAAGGACGGCAGAGGTTCTCACGCCGACACTTTAGGTCGTCCGTGAAGTGCTCGAGAATCGGCCGGCTTTAGCCGCTGCAAGACGTCGCTTCGACTTGATCAGAGTTTCCCTAGAGGCTAATAGCTAAGAGCTGAATTATGGAGAACCGGGGACAGAAATATCATCGCAGCCGTGTCGGCGAGAGGTTGCGCGAAGAAGTTGGCGCCCTCGTCGAGGGAGAACTGGGCGATCCGCGCATCGGCCTGGTCAGTGTGAGCGAGGTTCATTTGGCGCCCGGCGGCAAGTCGGCGCGAGTGTTCGTAGTGGCTGCCGGTGACGAGAACGAAGCCGAAGAGAGCATTGCAGGATTGAATGCCGCTCGCGGTTATATCCGGCACGAGCTGACCCGGCGGCTGGGCGTAAGGCAAGCGCCGGAAATGATTTTTGTGCTGGACCGCTCAGAGCAATACGGCGGCAGAATCGAAGAGCTGTTGCACAGAATTGAGAAGAGGAAAAAAAGCACGTAGCAGTTGGCAGTTGGCACTTGGCAGTTAGCAGTTGGCAGTTGGCAGTTAGCAGTTAGCAGTTAGCAGTTAGCACTTGGCAGTTGGCAATTAGCACTTGGCAATTCGCAGCTAGCAAACGGCCTCTGGCGTTTAGCCCTGAGGGAAGCTCTGATGAAGTCCCGGTTTTGAAAGGGCTCGGCTTCAGCCGTGCCGCAGGTATCGCAAAATGAACGGGGCTTTAGCCCCTGCGGCAAGGCCGGCAGATTATTCAGAGACTCCTTGGCAGTTGGCACCTAGCTCCGTAGGGCAGTCCGAGTTAGTACCAGCTGCGTCTGATCCGTATCAATAGCTAGGGGCTAAACGCCACCGGCCAAGCGCTAAGTGCCAACAGCTAAATGCTAAGTGCCGTCCCCGGTGAACAGGCCATGCTCGACGAAGTACTGAATCAAATTGGTAGAAGGCAGAAGTTTATTCTTACCTCGCACGCCCGGCCGGATGGCGATGCGGTAGGCTCCACTCTGGCTTGCTGCCAGATTCTGCGCAGCATGGGCAAGCAGGCCATCGTCGTCCTCAGCGACGGTGTACCCGGAGTTTATAGCCCCCTGCCCTTCGCCGACTCGGTGTTGCAGGATGCCGGCCAGGTTCCCGAAGCCGAGGCGGTCATCATTCTGGAGTGCGACAGCGTGCTCGCACTCGCCTCACCGGGCTGGAGCAGCACTACCTCATCAACATCGATCACCACGCCACCGCGCGTCCCTTCGCCGACGTGAACTGGATCGATCCCGATGCCTGCGCTACCGCCGAGATGATCTTCCGCCTGGCGCGCGAGGCCGGGGTCAAGATCTCGCCTGAAGTCGCCACTTGCCTGTACACGGCGGTGCTTACCGATACCGGCTCTTTCTGTTTCAACGGCACTACCGAGCGCACCTTCGCGCTGGCGCAAGAGTTGGTTCGCTGTGGCGCCGATCCGGTCGAGCATTGCGCATAACGTATATTTCTCCACGCAGCTCTCCAAGATGCGCTTGCTGGGCGCGGCGTTAAACGGCTTGCAGCGCGATGGCAGCCTGGCCTGGATGCACGTCGATCGTGAAACCATGCAACGCTGTGAGGCCAGCGACGGAGATTGCGAAGGCTTGGTCAACTACGCCCTCGCCATCAAAGGCATTGAAGTAGCGCTCTTCTTCCGGGAGGAACCGGACGGCCGTTTCCGCGTGAGCCTGCGCAGCAAAGGAGCGGTGAATGTCGCCGCTGTAGCCCAGGCCTTCGGCGGAGGCGGTCACGAATGCGCCAGCGGTTGTGCCGTCGACGGTCCGCTCTCGGTTGCCACCGAGCGTCTGCTGGCCCAGTTGCGGATCAGCGGCTATCAGGCGCACGTGCAATGATCGTGCGAGGTCCTCGGTCTGTGGTTGCGAACAGGGTGGGTGAGAGGCGAGTGGGTGCCACGCCTTCAGGCGTGCGTCCTTGCCTCACAGATTAGCCTCAAGCGTTTTGAAGGGGCGTAGCTTTAGGTGCGCCGGTGGAAGCCTATTATTATTGTCATCCCGAGGAGGCCTTCAGGCCGACGAGGGATCTGCTGTTCCGACGTTTCAGCAAACTGTAAACCCGCTTTCTCAGGAACATGGAATTGCACCGCTGAAGCGCTGCTCTGTTCGCACCCATGTGCGACACCGGGCAACTCCTGTGCCGATAGAACTGGTTCTATCGCTGACGGAACGATCAACTTTGCGACCTACTCCTCCCAGCCTGAACGAACGCACTCGCCGCTCCACCGATGCTCTTGCCCTCATCGTTTTCTGCGGCTTCCTCTTCCTGCTGGGAGTTCAACTGGTCGGCTGGTCGGAGCCGACGAGCCACGCTACGCCCAAGTCGCGCGCGAAATGCTGGCCCGCCACGACTGGGTAACTCCCGTACTCTACGGCCATCCCTGGCTGGAGAAACCGCCGCTCTACTACTGGTGCGCGATGGTCGCCTACAAGGCGGCCGGCGAAGTCAGCGATACCGCCGCGCGTTTGCCTTCGGCGATTCTCTCCTCGTTGCTGATCGTCTTCATCTTCGTCTGGACGCGCCGCTTCCGCCGCGGCATGCAGCTTGACGCCGCCCTGATAACCGCGTCGGCGGCCATCGATCATCGGATTCGGACGCAGCGCCTCCACCGACATGCCGCTGGCCGTGATGTTCACCGCAGCCATGTTGTGCTGGTACGGGTGGTATTCCAGCGCCAACCGGGGATGGCTGCTCGCGTTCTACTTCTTCAGTGGACTTGGGACCTTGGCCAAAGGGCCGGTTGCAGTTTTCCTGGCCGCGACTGATCATCGTGGTCTTCGCCGCGCTGCGGCGCGATGGCCGGCTGCTGCTTCGCACTTTGTGGCCTATCGGTATCGCGCTCTATCTCGCCGTAACCGTGCCCTGGTTCATCGCGGTGCAGCGCGCCAATCCCGATTTCTTTCGTGTCTTTTTCTTGCAACACAATTTGGAACGCTTCACCAGCAATCTCTATCACCATCCCCAGCCCTTCTGGTTTTACTTGCCGGTGGCGCTGCTGGCGCTGGTGCCATGGACCGTCTTCGTAGTCGCCGCCGTGGTGGATGCCGTGCGCGACTGGCGCTTCTCGGTGCAGCAGCCTGCCGGGCAGGAAGATTTTCGAACCTATCTGACCTTGTGGCTGTTGCTGCCCATCGTGTTCTTCTCGCTATCGCAATCGAAGTTGCCCGGCTACATTCTGCCGGCAATTCCCGCAGGCGCCATTCTGTTGGCCGACTTCATTCGCCGTCGCGAAGAAGAAGCCGTCAAGCCCAGCCTGTGGATGATCCTGCTGCACGCGTTGCTGTGCGCTGCCGTGCCGGTAGCGTCGCTGATCGTGCCCTTCAAGCTGCTGCATCTGCCTCTGCCGCGTAATGTAATCATCGTGGCGGCTGCGCTGACCATCATCACCATTCTCATGCTCTGGCTGACGCTGCAGAACCAGGGCTATCGCGTGCTGCGCTTCGCCACTCTGGTCCCGGTGGTGATTGCCTTCGCCCTGCTTCTGCGCGGCACCGCTCCCCTCATCAACATTTTGCAATCGCAGCGCCTGGTCGAAGCCACGCTGGCGCAAACTGAACTGGGCCACTTGCCCAGCATTGCCGTATACGATGTCTCTCCCGGGGTGCAGTACGGTCTGGCCTTCTACCGCGATCATCCAGTCGCCAGCTATGAACGAAATGAAATTCCCCCCGGCGACCATATCGTCGTCGCTGCCAGTGGCACCAAGACTGAGCTGGAGTATCGCCTTCCCGGACGCAAAGTGATCAAGTTCGGAGGTTTCGCGCTGCAGCACCTCGACTTCTATCTGATTACGGGCACCAGTACCGGCCAGCAGCATCCGTAAGCCGAGAGTGTGGCCTTTACTTTTTAAGGCGTAAGCTCGAACACCATCCCCACGTTGTGCGTACCGCCCGCAGCGGTTGTTCCGAAGAAATTTCCCATTCCATCGGGAGTCAGTGCGTAGTAGGGATAGGCTCCGTCCGGACTAGTTCCAAAAGTGTGGAGCACGTTTTCGCTCCATCCGCCATTACCTGGACTCAGTTCGAACGCAACGCCGCAATCGCATCCCGGGTCGCCACCCGCCGAGGTCGTCCCGTAAAGATTTCCGGCTGCATCGAACACCAGGGTGCTGGTGGGCGAGCCTCCGTCCGGGCCGCCCTGGAAGCTATACAGCACGGTGTCTCTCCATCCTCCGATATTTGGACCGGGATCGACTTTGAACACCGTACCCGCTCCATCGGCGCCGCCATAATAAGTCGTGCCGTAAAGATTGCCGTGGGCGTCGGCTATCAAACCGCCATAAGGGAAGCCCGCGTCAGGTTGTCCCATGAAAGCATAGAGTGTGGTCAGGTTCCAGATTCCCGCGGCCCGCGTGAGCTTGTACACAGTACCGGCGCCATAGTGGCCACCCAACTCGGTAACGCCATAGAAGTTGCCCGCCGCGTCCAACAGCAGAAGGCCTAACGAGCCAATGGCTCCATCGTCGCCGCCAGTGAAATTATGAATCACGGTCTCTGTCCACTGATTGCCGTTGGGCGACAGTTGGAATATGGCACCGGCAGAATACGCACCTCCGTCTGCCGCCGTCCCATAGAGATTGCCTGCCCGGTCGAAGACGACTCCTCCGCCAGGGCCGGCGGCATCAGGCAAGTCTCCAAAGCTATACAACACGCTTTCGCTCCACACACCACCGGCCTGGGTCAGTTGAAAGACCACGCCGCATCCGTCGCCGCTACAGATTCCACCTGCGCCGCCGGCAACCGTGGTTCCGTAGAGATTGCCTGCGCCGTCCAAAGTTACGCCACCATAAGGATTCTTGCCGTCACTGAAGCAGGTGAAGCTGTACAACACACTCTGCTGCCACTGGCCTCCTACCATGGGTGTGAGTTTAAAGACCACGCCACAGTCGGAGTCTCCTCCCGTCACCGTCGTACCATATGCGTTTCCCGCGCTATCGAAGATCAACTGTGACGCAGGATCGCTTCCATCGTTTCCGCCGGTGAAGCTATACACCGATTTCTCGGTGGCCGCTGTCGAGGAGATGCTCACTAACATTACGGCTGACGCCAGAAGCCATCGAGCTATGCTTTTGGAAAACCCAGGATGTCTGCCTTGCATGTCGCCTCCTTGAGAAACATTTCCCAGGACGAAGTTGCGCTTCTTCGGCGGGCTGAAACTGTAGCACGAATTCGATGCAAGCCAGAACAGCGACTGTAATTTTGACATTTAGATAGCAGCCTATGCAGCCATGCGGCTGCGCGATCGGCCATTACAGAAACCCAAATGCCATCATGAATTATTAGTGTCCGCCAAACAAAACTCTTGACCCCCAGCCAGCTGTCGTAGACAATCTTGCTCAACTTCCGTTAAACAGTTTATGAACTGATGAACTGATTGACGGTTGTACCGCCGCCGCCTCTTCGCACCACGCGCCAGCCGTATCGAACGCCGCTTCAATCGAAAGCTACAGAGATAAAAGACCCAGATGTTGTTGGCATGCCCCCAGGGTGACGTGTGGAGTGCGCGCGCGCTCCATGCACAGGGCTGCGCTTCTTGAGCGCTTGCCACAGGTGAGGCCTGCTTGTCAGTGACTTGATCGTTACGAAAGACCAATCGGCTGGCCTGTACTTTCGTAACTTTTAAGCGCCGCTCATGCCGGATACGCTGCTGTTAGTCATGTTCATAAACCGCTTTGCCATCGCACTTCGTTCCTATCGAGTAGCAGCGCCGCAAGCGCCGCGAAATTGGCGAAGCAAACGTACTCTGGCCGAGAAGGAAGAGAGAGAATGATCAATCATAAGCAGGGTCGCGGTTTGCTAGGCACTCATACCCGGCTGGCGGCAAGATGCGCCACGCTGGCATTCCTCATGGTGTTTGTCTTTACCTGGTTAGGCACGACCAGCCCCGCCTGGGCCCAGACTTACCATGTGATTTACAACTTCACCGGCGGGCCAGACGGAGCCAGTCCGTTTACCGGCTTAACCATCGATGCGGGCGGAAACATCTACGGAACGGCATTTAGCGGAGGCGTAGCCGGCTTCGGCACAGTGTTTTCCCTGAACAGTTCGGGATCAGGCTGGATTCTGAGTCCACTCCACAGTTTTGCCGGAGGCAATGACGGAGCCGGCCCGGTCGGCAGATTGATCGTCGGGCCAGATGGTCTGGTCTACGGCTCGACCTCGGCCGGCGGCGGAAATCCGTGCGCCGACTACAACGGCAATCAAGGTTGCGGCACGGTGTACACCCTGCGCCCGCCACCCCACGCTCCAGCTTCCGTCATGGTGAATTGGGCGTCGAATGTGCTCTACCGATTCTCCGGTAGTGACGGAGCCTATCCTCAGGGCGATCTCACTTTCGATCAGGCAGGAAATATTTATGGCACAACCATCAACGGAGGCTCAGCCGACTGGGGCGTGGTTTACAGCTTGACCCGCTCCGGCGGTGGCTGGACGCAAAGCCTGCTTTATCAAGCCGGACACGACGGCGATGGCCAATATCCCTGGGGCGGAATTGCATTCGATTCGTCCGGCAACCTCTACGGCACGTTTTCGCAGACCGGTCCCGGCGGTTATGGCTCGGTATACAAGTTGGCCCGATCCGGTTCCGGCTGGGTGGAGACTCTGATCCACAGCTTCACTTTTCACGGTAATGACGGTGCGGCTCCGCAGGGCGGACTCATTTCCGATGCAGCCGGAAATCTTTACGGCACCACGGTACACGATGCCACCGGCGGCGGCACGGTTTTTGAATTGACCTCCTCGGGCGGCAACTGGACTTACAACTTCATGTACGGCCTTACCGGCGGCATCGATCTTGGTCCTTACGACAAGTTGTTGATGGACGCCTCCGGCAATCTTTACGGCACCACCTTCGGCGATGGCCAATTCGGCTACGGCTCAGTCTTCAAGCTGACCCGCTCCGGGGGCGGATGGACCTATACTTCGCTGCACGATTTCACCGGAGGCAGTGACGGATCGAATCCCATGTGTCGTTTGGTGTTCGATGCGAGTGGCAATCTATACGGTACTGCTTCGGGTGGAGGCGCCCATCAGGACGGAGTAATTTTCCAGATCACGCCGTAAGCGCATCGGTCATAACGGTTGTGGCATTGCGCCCGGCTTATTCGGACGTCAGATTCAGATTAAAGATGAGGCTGAAAAGCGACGTTTGGGCAGCAGCACGGGCCTGGATTCAGGCCCGTGTCCGTTGCATCATTACGCTTCTACCGCGGCTCGGACTCGTGGTGAGCTTCACTCGGCGGATGAGACGCACTTTGATGAGGCGCACTCTCATGCGGTGCCGCCGTGTGCTGCGGCGGCTGGCTCGCGTGCGGAGCCGGCTCGCTATGACTGGTGTGAGACGAAGCCGGAGGATGCGCCGTTTCCTTTGGTTCCGAAGTCGCCGGATGCCCCGCGTTATGCGCTACCGTCGAATTGCTCGGATGAGGTGTAGCGGGAGTACTGGAATGGGGCGCGCTTTCGTGCGCCGGCGGACGGGGAACCGTGTTGCTGGAATGCGACGGGTTGCTCGCACGCGTGGCCGGCTCTCCTTCGTTCGTCCGAGCCGGAGGCTGCGCTACCGGATGCTCAGCATTGTGCGCTGCGGTCGAGTTGTTGGGATGGGTCGCACTCGTCGTCCCGTTATTGGCACGCGTGGCCGGCTCTCCTTCGTTCGTCCGAGCTGGAGGCTGCGCCGCCGGATGCTCAGCATTGTGCGCTGCGGTCGAGTTGTTGGGATGGGTAGCAGCGGCATTGTTCGGCGTATTCTCCCGTGCCGGTGGACGCGGAACCGTGTTGCCCGGATGAGCAGCGTTGGCATTTGAGGTGGAACGCGGCTCATTCGCAGTGGTCGCAGGCCGTCCGTTGGCAGTGGTCGTATTGTTCGGCCGGGCGTTAATCGCGGGATTATTAGTTACTGGAGCGTTCCTGGCTGTCACCACCCCGGCCCCGTGAAAGGCTGCTGGCTTCGGAGTTGCCGCAATGGTCGGCCGGCCATGATTGACCGACGCCAATTGGGCGCGATTGGTGCTCGCCATCTGTTCATGCTGCGTCTGTACTTGAGTAGGAGCGATGTGCCGCTCATTGGCCATGGCTCGCTGTTCAGCGGTAGGCTCCGCCCGGACTCCGCCATTTCCGCCGTTATAGCTGACGCGGTTCACCGTAGTGTTATTCACCACCGTGGTGTTGTAGACATTGTGAATGTTGGTTACGTTGACATTGTTCACGCTGCGGTTGTAGTAGAACGCTCCATTGCGCCACTGTCCGCCTGCGTATCCGTTGCCGGTGTAGCCATAACCGTAATTCACGCCTCCGTAGAATCCGATATGCGGACCCCAGTAGCCTCCATGCCAGAGGAAGGCCGAACCACCCCAGCCCCAATAGCCAGGCGTCCATAGCACGCCAACCTGCGGGGCGATCACCCAGGTTCCCGGTACCCAGAAGTAGCCTTCCGGACCGTAGGCCCAATAACCGGGCGTCCAGATGTAACCGGCGCCCGGGCACAAAGGCTGCGAATACACCGGCAGCGGCGGTGGAGCAATTCCCACCGAGATGAAAACTCCGGCGAAGGAAACTGCCGGTACAGCAAATATCAGAAGAACTAGTAGCAACAACCGGCTGGAGCGGACGACACTCATGTTGACCCTTTCATTTCCGATCATCCATCGCCTGGCCAGTTGCGTGAAAGAACGGTCAAAACTCTCTTAAGACAGATTCAAACCAAACTTTGCTTAGCTGTATGTTGGAACCGAATTGGCGAGAATTAGTTGCTGGGTCCGGACAGGTTTCTAAAGCTATCTCATAAATCGGGGTTTGAAAGGGCACGGCGGGTTTGAAAGGGCACGGCGGGTTTGAAAGGGCACGGCGGGTTTGAAAGGGCACGGCGGGTTTGAAAGGGCACGGCTTCAGCCGTGCCGTACGAGTCCTTTAAATGCCGGGTTTTAGTGTCTGCGCGAGAACTAACTTAGCGTTTCGCCGGTGGAGTAAAAGGCGCAAAAAGGGAGCGCCGCAGGCGCGGAATAGTCTAGCCCAGCACGCAGCCGCAGGCGGAGTGCTGGGTAAAGTGGGAATGAAACTAAGTCCCGTAGGGACGGCAGAGGTTCTCACGCAGACACTTTAGCCCCCTGAGGTTACTCGGATGGCTTCTAGAATTTGCCTCGCTGCGGCAACCGAGTCGCTCTCCTCTGCAGACGAAGTACTCGCAAATCAAGGGGATATCCTTAACTCTGGGTTCGAGACCGGCCGTCGGCCCAACCGCTCCTTGCTCCCTTCCGCCACATCTACTAGCATGTAAGGTTCGTCTCATTGTGGGGTAGATCATGGCCAATAGCCGCAAGTCCAACGGAAAAGTTCTGTCTGAATCGCCGGTCACCGATCTGTTCGAAGCGGGCCGTCATCCCTCCGCATCCGAGAAAGAGTGGGCCGAGAAGACTCTCGCGCCCACGCTGGAGAAGGCTCCGGAGAGGCCTATCGGCGCGCCCACCGGCATTAACGTTGACGAGCACGGCGACGCCCGCTACACCACCATCTCGGGCTTGCCCATTCGCCGCCTGTACACGCCCGCCGATCTCCCCGAAGACTGGAAGTACGACGAGTACCTGAACTATCCCGGCCAGCCGCCTTACACGCGCGGCATTCACGCCTCCGGCTATCGCGGCAAGATGTGGACCATGCGCCAGTTCTCCGGCTTCGCTTCGCCCGAGGAGACCAACCAGCGCTACAAATATCTGCTGGCGCACGGCGGCCAGGGCCTGTCGGTGGCTTTCGATCTGCCGACGCTGATGGGCTACGACAGCGATCATCCCTTCAGCGAAGGCGAAGTCGGCAAGTGCGGCGTCGCCATCGATTCGCTCGAGGACATGGAGATCCTCTTCGACGGCATCGATCTGGAGAAGACCACGGTATCGATGACCATCAACTCGCCGGCATCGATCTTGTGGGCAATGTATCTCGCGGTCGCCGAAAAGCAGGGCGCGGACTGGAAGAAGATTTCCGGCACCACCCAGAACGACATCCTGAAGGAATACATCGCGCAGAAGGAATACATCTATCCGCCGGCGCCGTCGATGCGACTGGTGATCGACACCTTCGAGTTTGGCTCGAAGTTCACGCCACGCTTCAACACGATTTCCATCAGCGGCTATCACATTCGCGAAGCCGGCTCGACCGCGCTGCAGGAGCTGGCCTTCACCGTCTACGACGGCGTCGAGTACGTCGAGTGGGCGCGCCGCCGCGGCCTCGATGTCGACGAGTTCGGCCCGCGCCTCAGCTTCTTCTTCAACGCGCATAACGATTTCTTCGAGGAGATCGCCAAGTATCGCGCCGCCCGCAAAATCTGGTATCGCCTGATGAAGGACCGCTTCGGCGCGAAGAACCAGCGCTCCTGGCTGATGCGCTTCCATACGCAGACCGCGGGCGTCTCGCTCACCGCGCAGCAGCCGATGAACAACATCGCGCGCGTCGCCATTCAGGCGCTGGCGGGCGTGCTGGGCGGAACGCAGTCGCTGCACACCGACAGTTACGACGAAGCGCTGGCGCTGCCCACGGAAGAAGCGGTGCGCATCGCGCTGCGCACGCAGCAGATCATCGCTTACGAGTCGGGCGTGGCGCAGACCGTCGATCCGCTGGGCGGCTCGTACTTCGTCGAGCGGCTGACGCTCGACATGGAAAATGGCGCGTTCGATTACTTCAACAAGCTCGACGCCATGGGCGGCATGGTTGCGGCCATCGAGAAGGGCTATCCGCAGAAGGAAATTGCCGAGGCCAGCTACCAGTTCCAGCGCGCCAACGAAGCGCGCGAAAAGATCACCGTCGGCGCCAATGAGTTCGTGGTCGACGAGCCATCGCCCCACATTCTCTACATCGGCGAAGAGGTCGCGCAGGCGCAGACGAAGAAGCTCAATGCCCTGCGCGCGCGCCGCTCGAACGACGAAGTCCGCCGCCGTCTCGATGCGCTGAAGAAAGCGGCGGCCCAGGAGCCAACGGCCGGCTGCCGACGGCCAGATCTCGCCGGCCAACACCATGCCGTTCATCGTGGAAGCGGTGAAGGCCTACGCGACGGTCGGCGAAATCTGCGAGGCGCTGCGCGAGGTCTACGGGACGTACACGGAGACGGCGTTCGCGTGAGGAGGCAGCTGTCAGCTATCAGCCGTCAGCTATAGCGCAGCCTTGCTCCGCAATCGAACGGTCCTGAAGCGGAGCTTAGACTTATGTTTGACTTGGGACTAGTGGGCCTATGCAGAACGACCTAATGCGTAAAGAGTCTTAGCTAACTTGGTGGACCACCTTCAGCCATCGCGAGCGCAGTCGAGGCATCGTGGTGTCGATCCCGTCTATACACGAGCGACCTTTAGGTCGAGCGGAGGGACCTGACGTTCAGTAAATTCGGTCTTCCCGAATGACAGAAGTGGCGGAACTCGATCGGCTTGAGTTCCGCCAACTTACAACTCGGGTTAGAGCTTACTGCATGCCGCCATTCGACGCCTGGAGCAGCCGGGCGACGCGATTGTCGGACGCGACCTTCGTCTGCGTCGTAATGTAGGACTCCAGCTTGGTCAAGCGCTCCTCCAATGAGGCATTTTTCAGTTGCAGCGACGCATTCTGCCGCTGCAGTTGCAGCTTCAGCGTTTCGATCTCCTGCCCTGGGCTTTGATCTGCTGAAGCTGGGTTTGCATCTCATCCTGCTGCGCCATGACTACGGATGGGTGGGGGCTGGTTTGGCCGCCAACACGACACGCTGCCATACTTCGCCTTAGCCCTTCGACGGCACTGCCTCCGCAGCGTCCCCACCATAGTCATTGAGCGGCGCTCTCGCGTCAGTTGTGTTTAGCCGCAGGGCCACCCCGCCGGGTCAATTCCTTGTGGACTTTCGAGTCTCCTGCCGCTACCCAAGAGTCGAAGGCCCCAAAGACCGCTCCTCGCCTATTCCAGGTTGCGGCAACATCAGTGGTGTCTAGGTCTAATCAGTCGAGTCGCGTACTGCTCGAGCCAGGCTCGGCACAGCGTTCAACGCCATTTCCGGCACCTATATCGAGCAAAACAAGTGACGGCGGTCAAGACTTAGTCCTGAAATACCGCTAATCGTCACAAGCCCGCAACACTGGCCGAACGCGACGGTACTGGTAAGGTTATCCCAGCGCGCCAGTTGAGTCCCGGGAAGGCCGCCATTGCTCGTAAAGAGTGCGGCATAGAAAGAGTTGACTCCGCTAACATATCCGATCGCAAGCTCAATCGGCACAGACGCTGCGCCTGGTCGGCGGAAATGTTTTGCTGAGAAAAAACTGGTGCCCGACGGAGAGTGGGCCCATTCTGCCACGATGAAGAGGTGGTTAACATTCCCTCCGTACCCGGGTTGCTGAACAAAGTACCTTGGCTCGGGTTGCAGTTCAGAGCACAAGACTTGACTGGATTCAACTGTGTGATTGGAGTGAAGGAGCCAAAGCCGGTGAGAGCGGGACTGAGGTCTGCGAAATGGAATCAAGGTCGCCGAGGTGAGAGTGGCCAACTGGCAAAGAAAGTATTCGAGGTGGATTGATCAATTTTACGAAGGTGCCGTGCCCTTCAATCCACTGGGTCCAAAGCAGGTGCTGTCCGGTAGGTCGGTAACAGATTACTGGACGACCGAGAAAATACTTGCGCACGTGCTGCAAGAAGACCCCAGTTCCCGTGCTAACGTCGCTGCACTTGTTCCCATCCACGGTCCACCAGGGATACGGTCGTTTGGACACCACCCCCGGTGCCGTCTGGAAAGCAAAATGGTCCATCCCACATTCGTAAAGAAGCCCGGTGGAATGCCGAACGGCTGGTTTGATGGGCCCCGCCAAGTGATCGTTATATCGTTGGTGAGATCGCCCGTCCAACCACCGGTTGGAAATGGGATGCCCATAGTCCCTGCACCCACTCGAAATCCGAGCACTTCCCGGGGACGGTTGAGCGAAATCTAACGTGGTAATCATTAACGGTGCATGTCGTCGTATTTTCCAGGTAAAGAGTATTCGGCATAGATATGGTCCGCCGGGGCGCATGGGCTCTGGGCGTAGCATCTCGATGTGCCAACTAATGCAGCGGTGGCGACTACTATGACGATAAGCGTCACCTAAAAGAGTGAATCATTGTTTTCTCCTCTCGCTGTTCGATTGGTGCGACTGCGCCGCGCAGAGCCAAGGACGAAGAGAGCGGCGCCAATCAGATCAAAGCCGGAGGAAGGGCGTGCTCGCTCCTGCCGATCCGCCATTGGCCATGAACGGATACCTTGCAGGAGTTCCCTGCCTGTCTTGCAACAGCTTGGGCCCGCACTGCCCCACCATATGGACTGGAGCGCCTTAATACGGGCCGAAAAGCACTTGCCGAATGCAACTGCTAAGGGAAGAGGGGATCATAGTGAGGCCACTACTGCTGAATGTCAAGAAGTTTTTGCAGGATTTTAATATTCCGCGATAGCGAATGCGTGCCCGCGTGTACTTTGCCCTGTGTCGCCGCTCACTTACCAAAGTTTGGCACAGGGTTTATGATTTGGTGTCGCTGAGAATTGGCGGTCGAATAGGAGTCCTTCGACTTGCTACTATGATCGCCCACTCAGGATGACAAAGCAGGCTTACGCAGGATATCTTGCGAATCTGCTCGCAATAACAGGCCTACGATCTTTAGCTGAGAGCTGACGGCTGAAAGCTGAAAGCTTGCTAACAGCTAAGAGCTGAAAGCTAAGAGCTTACTATGTCCCCAGACCGTAAAATCCGTGTACTTGTTGCCAAACCGGGCCTCGACGGCCACGACCGCGGCGCCAAAGTCATTGCCCGCGCCCTGCGCGATGCCGGCATGGAAGTCATCTACACCGGCCTGCGCCAAACTCCTGAGATGGTCGTCAACGCCTCGCTGCAGGAGGACGTCGACGTCATCGGCCTCAGCATTCTTTCCGGTGCGCACAATGCCATCGTGCCTCGCGTCATGGAATTGCTCAAACAGAATCAGATGGACGACGTGCTTTTATTGGTGGGCGGCATCATTCCCGATCAGGACATCGCAGCCCTGAAAACGGCTGGCGTGGCGGCAGTGTTTCAGCCGGGCACGCCGATGGATTCCATTATCGAGTTCATTCGCACGAACGTGAAGTCGCGCGGCGTACCGGCGAATAGCTGACTACGTCCGAGGCAATGAGACTCAGAGAAAGCTAGGCTCACGCCCGCACCGCGTACCCGTCCAATTCGCGCTTGGACCCCATATTCTCAGGATTCAATCTTCCTGTTACGGTGCCGTTCATCACCTTCTGAAAAGCCACTTGGAAGCGGTCCATCTCTTCGCGGGTTCCCACGGTGATGCGTGAATAGGTTGGCATCGATCGGCCACGCCCGCCCGATGATGACGTTCTGCTGGGCCATGGCGGCAATCGCCTGCTTCGCGGGCCGCCCGGTATTGAGCATGAAGCAATTGGATACCGAAGGAATGTACGAGTATCCGTTGCGGTCGAGCCAGGCAAAAACCTCGCTGCGCACCTCGGCGTTGATGCTCTTGCGCTCGGGTACCAGCTGCGGATCTTGCAGGCTGGCCGAGGCCGCCACCACGCCCGCCACCGGCATGGGATTGCCGCCGCCATAATTTTCCAGCTTCTCAATCAGGTCGGGACGGGCAATGGCGAAGCCGCAGCGCAGACCAGCCATTCCATAGAGCTTCGAGAACGTGCGCAACACCACAATGTCCTTGCCTGCTTTCGCCAGATCGATCGCCGAAGGCGCATCGCAAAAGTGAATGTAGGCTTCGTCGACCAGCACGACCGATTTCTTCGGCTTGTTCGCCAGCAGCCACTCGACGTCCGCGTGGCTGGTCAATGTTCCCGTGGGATTGTTGGGCGTGCAGATGTAGAACACTCCGGCATCGGGCGCGGCAGCCACCATGGCTTTGACGTCATGCGCGTAGGTCTTGGTCAGCGGCACTTTGACCACTCGCGCGCCCGCTCCTTGGGCGGCATGCCATCCGGCCTCGTAGGTGGGATCGGCGGTAACCAGACTCGCGGTTGGCGAGCAGAACTCCATCACCGTGTAATGCAGAGGATTGCTCGATCCGGGAAAGATGCTGACGTAGTCCTCGGGAACGTCAACACTCTTGGCATACAGCTTCACCAGGTCGCCAGTCAGCTGGAAACGGTAGCGTCCGCCTTGCGCAATGAATGGGACCAGCGCTTCCTTGGCGGCTGCACATGGGCCCAGCGGATTCTCGTTAGCATTGATCATGACCGCGCTGTCTTTGGCGACGTTGGGTACCGCGGCCAGGGCCAGCTGTGGCTCGGTTACGACCCGCAAGGCCAGCGCTGCGGAGGCTGCGGCGGAAACCTGCAGGAACGACCGGCGAGAAAACGACGCACGATCTTTATCCGACGTCATTAGCGGCAACCTCGTCTGGCGTAATGTGCGGCATCTTAATCCTTTCTCCTCGAGAAACGTAACCCGAAGGCGTGGCGTCGTCGGGAACCACCGCCAGTCCCGGCGGTTTGTTAACCTAACCATCGGTGAATTCATGCTCCAGCAAGAAGATTTGTGCGCCGTCGAGTCGCACGGCGACGCCGTGATTTTGCGCCTGATTTCCGGCGACGGCACCAATCGCCTCACGCGCGCCCGCCTGCAGGCGGTCATCGCTGCAGCGGAAGAGTTGGCGTGCCATCCTCCGTCGCTCCTGGTAATTGCCGGCAACGCGCACTTCTTCTCCGCCGGCGCCGACCTCAACGAAATCGCCGCGCTTACCGGGTCCGAAGCCTTTCGCTTCGCTCATCATGGGCCAGCGATTGATGAACGCAGTGGCCCAGTTCCCCGCTCCCGACCATCGCCGCGATTCACGGTTACTGCATGGGAGGCGGGCTGGACCTGGCGTTGGCTTGCAATCGCCGCATCGCCGGACCGCACGCACTGTTCGGACATCGCGGCGCCGCGCTCGGTCTCATCACCGGCTGGGGAGGCACGCAGCGTTTGCCCCGGCTGATCGGCAAGGCTCGCGCGCTGCAACTGTTTCTGGCTGCGGAAAAGGTACACGCCCCGCGCGCACTCGAGATTGGATTGGTGGATGCCGTTGCCGAAGATCCGCTGACGGCGGCGTTGGAGAGAGCTTCCTGACTCGGCGCAGGTTCAATTCATCGTGAAATGCGCACCTTCTTAGTCAGAGTATTGTCTTGCATAAGCTCAGGCTATCGGGGACAATGCAAACCTCTTCCCGAGAGATTACGAGGCTACCCATGATGTCAACCATCGCGCTGGCGCTGGGGCAGGACCCGTTCAGAAATCCCTGGGCACCCTTTTTCAGCAGCGGGTTTCTGTTCTTCGGCCTGGCCTTACTGGTCATCGCCATCATCGGCGGCTGGAAGGTTTTCGAGAAGGCCGGGCAGCCGGGCTGGGCCATTCTGATTCCTTTCTTCAACCTTTACATCCTGTTGAAGATCGCCGGCCGGCCGGGATGGTGGCTGCTGCTGTACTTGATTCCGCTGGTGAACGTGGTGGTCGCGATCGTAGTGGCCATCGATATCGCGAAAGCTTTCGGCCAGAGCGCATTGTGGGGATTCATTCTGATCTTCCTTCTGGGCGGCATTGGCTATCTGATCCTCGGTTTTGGCGACTATCGCTATCTGGGACCGCAAACCTGATCGGCCGTCAGCCGTCAGGCATCAGCTATCGCCCATCAGCTTTTAGCTTTTAGCTTTTAGCTTTAGCTTAGCAACCAATCGTCAATCAGTCGTTCGTGGCGCATCAACTTATCAATCATCACTAATTAAAGCTGATTTTGAAGGGGCGTAGCTTCAGCTACGCCATAAAAGTCCATTATTTTCTCGAGCCGGCTTCACAGTTTGCTGAAAAACTCGATGGGAGGCGTTGTTCGGGTAGTGCGGCGCTTCAGCGCCGCGTATGAGCTCTTTATTTTTGTCATCCCGAATCCGGCTTCAGCCGGTGAGGGATCTGCTTTTCGAGTTTTTCGGCAAACTGTTCAGCCGGCGGCAGGTTGTGCGCTTGTAAAGGTCACCTGCGTTATGCTCTTGCCATGCGGGTAGCTCTTCCAGCCGGCGACCAGCAACTCGTCCAGATCATCGACTTGGCCCTTGCCGACACCGCCCGCCGCAGTGGCGAGTGGCTGGTCTGCAAGCTGGGATGCACGCAGTGCTGCGTCGGAGCTTTCGCCATCAACCAGCTCGATGTACTTCGCTTACAGCAAGGACTGGCCGATCTGGAGTTGACCGATCCTGCACGGGCGGCGCACATTCGCGAACGCGCCCGCGCGTCGATCGCCCGCCTCGCGCCCGATTTTCCCGGCGATCCTGCGACCGGCATTCTGGACGAGAGCGAAGACGGCCGCGGCGCGATTCGAAGACTTCGCCAACGACGAACCATGTCCGGTACTCGATCCGTTGACTGGGGCCTGCGACTTGTACGCAGCTCGTCCCATGACCTGCCGCGTCTTTGGACCTCCGGTGCGATCCGAAGACGGCCTTGGCGTTTGCGAACTCTGCTACCACGGCGCCAGCGATGAGCAAATTGCCGCCTGCGAGATGGAGGTTGACCCCGAAGGAGTGGAGGCGGTCGTTGCTGGAGCAGTTGGAGCAAACCACTGGACGTCGCGGACAAACTATCGTGGCATTTGCGGTGGGGCTGTAGCGCTTCGCCCGATCGGATCGACCCGCTATCCAATTGCCGGCTGCAAGACGAACCGAATACCCTCCGATCGGGCTGAAATCCTCGGCCGGAATGTCAGGACATATCCCTCCGACAGTGAATTCACGGATCCCTACCTCCCACTGATTTTGACCCAATCTTCTCTGTGCCCTCCGTGTCGGAGCCTGCCCTGAGCGCAGCCGAAGGGTGGTGAATCTGCCTTCCCGCATTGCGCGCCGCGCTTCCCTGCTTTATCGTGGATAGTTTGCCCCTGATCTCCTATGACTGACCATCGCCAGCATCCGGATCGCCGTCTGAATTCCACAGCAAGGTGAAGACCGACTCGTCCCGCTTCGAGCGCAATCAGAAAGCCGTGGCCGAGCTGGTCACACAGATGCGCAATGAAGAAGAGGTCATCCAGCAGGGCGGCGGCGACAAGGCCATCGAGTCGCAGCACAAGAAGGGCCGCCTGACCGCGCGCGAGCGCATCGCGCTGCTGATCGATCCGGGCACCGAGTTCTTCGAGCTGGGTTCCTACGTCGCGTGGGGGATGTACGAAGAGTGGGGCGGCGCGCCGTCGGCCGGCGTGGTTACCGGCCTGGCGCGAGTGCAGGGCCGGCTGGTCATGCTCATCGTCAACGACGCCACGGTGAAGGCCGGCGCGTTCTTCCCCATGACGGCGAAGAAGGTCATTCGCGCGCAGAACATCGCCATCGAAAACCACATTCCCACGATCTATCTGGTCGACTCCGCCGGCGTGTTTCTGCCGCTGCAGGAAGATGTTTTTCCCGACACCGACGATTTCGGCCGCGTCTTCCGCAACAACGCCGTGATGTCGGCGATGGGCATTCCGCAGATCGCCGCCATCATGGGCATGTGCGTGGCCGGTGGCGCGTATCTGCCGCTGATGTGCGATCACATCCTGATGACCGAAGGCAGCGGGCTGTTTCTCGCCGGCCCGGCGCTGGTGCAGGCGGCCATCGGCGCGAAGTATTCGGCCGAAGAACTGGGCGGCGCCAAGATGCACTCGCAGATCAGCGGCACGGTGGACTTTCGCGAGCCGGACGACGAGTCCTGCATCGCGCGCATTCGGCTGCTGGTGGACAAGATGGGCAACCGCCAGCTCGGCGTCTTCGATCGCAAGAAAGCCGAGGAGCCGCGCTATGCCGCGGAAGAGCTCTACGGCATCTTCGACAGCGATCCCGGCGCGCCAGTACGACATGAAGCGAGATCATCGCGCGCATCGTCGACGACAGCCAGTTCAGCGAGTACAAAGCTGAGTACGGCGAGACGGTGCTGTGCGGCTATGCGCGCATCGGCGGCTTCGCCGTCGGCATCGTCGCCAATCAGAAGACGCACGTGCAGCAGGTGGACCACGCCGGCAACAAGCGCATGGAGTTTGGCGGCGTCATCTACACCGAGTCGGCGGAGAAGGCGGCGCGCTTCATCATGGACTGCAATCAGAACCTGGTGCCGCTGGTCTTTCTGCACGACGTAAACGGATTCATGGTGGGACGCGACGCGGAGTGGAGCGGCATTATTCGCGCGGGCGCGAAGATGGTGAACGCGGTTTCGAACTCGGTGGTGCCGAAGATCTCGGTGATCATCGGCGGCTCGTTCGGCGCGGGACATTACGCGATGTGCGGCAAGGCCTACGATCCGCGCTTCGTCTTTGCCTGGCCGACGGCGAAGTACGCGGTGATGAGCGGCGCGTCGGCGGCGAACACGCTGGTGGAGATCAAGATCAAGCAACTGGAACGCGGCGGCACGAAGCTGAGCGAGGAAGACCGGAAGAAGCTGTACGACGAAGTGAAGGCGACCTACGACGAGCAGATGGATCCGCGCTATGGCGCGGCGCGGCTGTGGATCGACAAGATCATCGATCCGGCGGAGACGCGCGAGGCGATCATCACGGCGCTGGAGGCGGCGTCGCTGAATCCCGATGTGCCGAAGTTCAGCGTGGGGGTGTTGCAGACGTAGGAGGGCCGCGTCGCTTTCGCTATTCGCGGTTCGCTCTTAGCTTGTCAGCCATTAGCTCTTAGCAGTCGGTGCGAGTTTCCGTTTTGAGTTGTCATCCCGAGCGCAGCGCCGCGGAGCCGAGGGATCGACGATCTGCATGCTGATGGCTGATGGCTGACGGCTAAAACTAGTTGCTAGAAGCTATCTCATCAAATCGGGTTCGAAAGGGCACGGCTTCAGCCGTGCCGTACGAGTCGTTTGATTGCTGAGCTTCAGCCCCTGAGGTTGCTCGGTGTGGAAGCCTTGACGGGATTTATGAGATGGCTTCTAGTTGCTAGTTGCTAGTCGCTAATTGCTAATGGCTGATTCCATCAAACTCATCGAATGTCCCCGCGACGCCTGGCAAGGCCTGCGCGGCCAGATCCCCACTGCCATCAAGGTCGAATACCTGAAGGCGCTGATCGCCGCGGGATTCAAGAACATCGATGCGGTGTCGTTTGTCTCGCCTAAGGCCGTGCCGCAGATGGCCGACTCGGAGAACGTGCTGAGCGAACTCGATCCGCCGGATGATGTCGAGATCATCGGCATCGTGGTCAACGAGCGCGGCGCCGAGCGGGCCATCGCCACCGATTCGGTACGAACGCTCGGCTTTCCCTATTCGCTCTCGCCCACCTTCTTGAAGAACAATCAGAACCAGACGCTGGAAGAGAATCTCGATATGCTGGAGAAGGTGAAGCAGAAGGCCGACGACGCCGGCCTCGACACGGTGGCTTATATCTCGATGGCGTTCGGCAATCCTTATGGCGACTTGTGGAATGCGGACGAGTTGATCGAGGGCGTCAGCCTGCTCGCCGACATGGATCTGCAGGCGATCTCGCTGGCCGATACCGTGGGACTGGCGACGCCGCAGCAGATTGCCGACTTGCTGGGTCCGGTGCTGGAGAGGTTCGACGGCGTCGAGATTGGCGTGCATCTGCACAGCCGTCCGGACGAAGCCGCGGCAAAAGTTCTGGCAGCCTATGACGTGGGATGCCGGCGGTTTGATTCCGCTATCGGCGGGCTGGGCGGCTGTCCGTTCGCGCAGGATGTGCTGGTCGGCAACATTCCGACCGAGAACGTTGCTGCAGGCTTTGAAAAGTCGCGGGGCCGACTTGCCGATCACGCAAGCCCATTAGCTGAACTGTTGCGTCTGGCGGCCGAGATCGGCGATCGGTTCAGCGGGCCGAAGATGTGAGAAGCAGTTGTCAGTTGTCGCTGGTTAGTGGCTAGTTGTCAGCTCAGAGAATCGCATGATAGTTACTGCACGGCTCAACTTATGTCCGAACCAAATCGATGTCTTACTCCACTCTCACTCTTGCCTACGATGGCCCTCTCGCCATCATCACGCTGAATCGTCCGGACAAGCGCAATGCCATCAGCTACGAGCTGATCGATGAGTGCTGCGCGCGCTGGACGAGGTCGAGATCCGCTCCGGCGCAGATCCTCATTCTTACCGGCAGCCGGCAAGGCGTTTTGCTCCGGCATGGACCTCGACAATCTGCGCTCGATCACCGGCCGCACTCCGGAGGAGAACCGTGCCGACTCGGCGACCATGGCGCTGCTGTTCCGCACCCTCTACGAGTTTCCCAAGGTCACGATTGCCGCGGTGAACGGCCCGGCCATCGCCGGTGGTTGCGGCCTGGCGACCTTGTGCGACTTCACCTTGGCCTCCACGCGAAGCCAAGTTCGGATATACCGAGGTGCGCATCGGATTCGTTCCCGCGATTGTCTCGACGTTCCTGCTGCGCCAGGTCGGCGAGAAGCAGGCGCGCGATCTGCTGCTCACGGGGCGGATCATCGGCGCCGACGAAGCCTTTCGCCTGGGGCTGGCCAACGAGATGGTTGCACCCGGACAAACTGCTGGACCGGGCGCGCGAGTTGGCCGCCAGTCTGTTGCAGAACAGTCCGGCTTCGTTGCTGGCGACCAAGCGCCTGCTGAAGCATATTTCCTCGGACGAGCTGGACCGGCAGATCGCGGCGGCGGTGGAGGAGAATGCGCGCATCCGCACCACTGCCGATTTTCGCGAGGGAGTAAGCTCGTTTCTGGAAAAGCGCAGCCCGCGATGGACGGGAAAGTGAACTGCCTGAACCATGGCAGTCAATCCGCCATAGCCCAAACTGTCGGCGGTTCGTGGCGGAAAAACCCGGCAATCATGAACGCGTGCGCGGTCCGGCAGCAGCATCTTTCGTCCTTCTCTTGGTACAATGCCTCTCTTCGAGCAATTATCCTTTCGGAGACTCGAAAGACAGAGGCTGCGGCTGTCGTAAGCAAATCGCGGGTTGAGAAAGCAAATTTCACGAACGCGGGGCTCTTGGCTGAGCAAGAGCGATCCGCAGCGAACACAGGGAGAACGAGAATGATGAGATTTCGTCTGCATTCCATGGTTGCAATCGTCATTGTAATGTTGCTGTTACCCACGCTGGCGCTGGCCCAGAAGCCAGCCCCAACGGCGCCTGCAAGCGGGCTCTTCCCAACGCTCCAGCGGAATCTGCCTCGCCAGGATCAGGAACCGAGTTGCGCCGGTTATGAGTGGGCCCTATCCGGTTATGAGCAAGGCAGCCGAGGCCCGCGGACGTCAGATCTTTGAAATGTTCAACCACGTGCAGACTAGCGCGTTTTGGGCGACGCTTTCCGCCGGCCTGAAAAAACGTTACGGCTCAGATGCCAAGCTGGCAACGGCCAACAAGAAGCTGCGCGAGCGCATGGGCGACGAGAAACACCGTATCTGGGCGAGAACATTGTTCCTTACGTCATGGCCCCGGATACGGTCTATTCGCGGCTATCCGAATTCAGCAACGTTCGAGTCCCGGTCATGACCACGATCACCATCAACCAGCGCGGCGAGATCGATGCTGTTCACCATCGGTCCCGAGCCTGCCGTCGCTGAAGGCCGCTATGCCGGCTATACCGATGAGACCAAGCTGAACCTGCCCTTCAACGACGAGTGGCTGGTGTACCAGGGCGGACGTACATCCCTTCGACAACGTCTATTCCGGCTAACGACGACCTGCGCTTCGCCATGGATTTTGTCTACCTGAAAGATGGCCGCATGTTCTCCGGACGCGGGCGGATTCGGCAGCAAGAACAGGGATTACTATTGCTTCGGCCAGCCGATCCTGGCTCCGGCCGATGGCACCGTGGTCAAGGCCGAAGCGCGGCTACGATGACAATGATCCGGGCAAGCCCACCGGCGACTCGCCCGATGGAAATATCGTCATCATTTCCCACGGCAACGGCGAGTTCTCGCATGATCAATCACCTGAAGCAGAACAGTCTGAAGGTCAAGGTCGGACGACAAGGTGAAGCAAGGCGACGTGCTTGCCGAGTGCGGCAACAGCGGCGCTGTCCCCGGCTCCGCACCTGCACTATCAGTTGCAGAGAAGTGCGGAGCATCTTGCTGCCGGCGCAGTTCGACGATTATATTGCCGACGGAAAGCTGGTGGCCAATCGGCGAACCCAAGAAGGGGCAGTTGGTGAAGAACGCTCCGGCCTCGGCTGAGCCGCGGCCCCGGCCGCCTCCACCACTCCTGCCAAGCCGGCCACCAAGTAGACGGCTGGAAGCAGCAGTCCAGTGTTCCGATATCGGCGGGCGCAGTGCGGTCTTGACATGCGTCCGCTTCTTTTTCTGGTGAGTGTTGCAGTTTGAAAATCGAAGAGCCGCAGCGCGCAGCCATGCGATTCAGCCCGAGGTTTACGAAACCAGGCTTCGGGTGCGCTACGCCGAGACCGACCAGATGGGCGTGGTCTATCACTCCAACTACATTATCTGGTTCGAGGTGGGCCGGGTGGAGATGCTGCGCCAGCTCGGCTTCACCTATCGCGAGATGGAAAAGCAGGATGGCACCCACATCGCGGTGGTGGATGTGCGCTGCCGCTTTAAGGCGCCCGCCTATTATGATGACCTGATCACCATCCGCACCCGGCTGCTGAATGTTCGCGATTCGCTGCTGCACTTCGGCTACGAGGTGGTGCGGGACGACGATGGCGTCTCTGCTGGCGGAAGGCGAGACCATCCACATGGTGGTGGACGCGGCATTCAAGCGCATGCCGCTTGCCCCAGAAGTATCTGCCGTCATTTCGCAAGGCAGCGGCAAAAAGTCGAGCTTAATTTTCCGGATTGCAGCCTGCGCGCTACAGCGATCCTCGCCGACTGTGGCACACTTGAGAAGCGATGCAAGCACTTCACATTAACGGCAACAATCTGACTCTGGAAGACGTGCGGCAGGTGGTTTACGAGCGCCGCCCGGTCCTGCTGCAACCCGAAGCGCGCCACGCGGTAGAGCGCGCCCGCGCCGTGGTGGACGACCTGGTCGAAGACGAACGCGTCGCCTACGCGGTGAACACCGGCGTCGGTCATCTCGCCGACCTGCGCATTTCCCATCAGGACATTCGCAAGCTGCAGATCAACCTGCTGCGCTCCCACGCTGTCGGAGTGGGCGAACCGCTGGCGGAAGACGTAACCCGCGCCATGATGCTGCTGCGCGCCAACTCGCTGGCCAAGGGCTTCTCCGGCGTGCGGCCGGTCATCATCGATACCCTATGCGAGATGTTGAACCGCGGCGTGCATCCTGTCATCCCGTCGCAGGGCAGCGTGGGAGCCAGCGGCGATCTCGCTCCGCTTATCGCATCTTGCCCTGGTGCTGATCGCCGAAGGCGAAGCCATGCTACCAGGGCAAGCGCATGCCGGCGGCCGAAGCCCTGAAGCGCGCCGACATCAAGCCGCGTGACGCTGGAAGCCAAGGAGGCGATCTCGCTGATCAACGGCACCCAGGCCATGCTGGCGGTCGGACTGCTGGTGATGCTGCAGGCGGACATTCTCGCCGACACCGCCGACGTCATCGGCGCGCTCACGCTGGACGCGCTGAAGGGCACCGACGTCGCCTTCGACGAGCGCATTCACAAAGCCCGGCCGCATGCCGGACAGTTGCTGGTGGCGCAGAACCTGCGCCGCATGCTGGAAGGCAGCGTGATTCGCGAGTCGCATCTGGACTGCCAGAAGGTGCAGGATGCCTACTCGCTGCGCTGCATGCCGCAGGTGCATGGCGCGGTGCGCGACACCCTCACGCATTGCCGCCAGGTCTTCGAAATCGAGATGAACTCGGCGGTGGACAATCCGCTGGTCTTTCCTGAAGAGAAGAAAGTGGGCGCGCCGAAACGTGCGGTGGGAGCGGCGGTTCCCGGCGTCATTCTCTCCGGCGGAAACTTTCACGGCCAGCCGCTGGCCTTCGCCCTCGATTTTCTGGCGATTGCCCTCAGCGCGCTGGCAGGTATTTCCGAGCGCCGTCTGGAGCGGCTGGTGAATCCCGCGCTCAACGAAGGGCTGCCGGCGTTTCTGGCGCCGGGCGCCGGCCTCAACTCCGGATTCATGATGCCGCAGGTCACGGCCGCCGCGCTGGTCAGCGAAAACAAAGTGCTGTCGCATCCCGCTTCGGTCGACTCCATCACCACCTCGGGCAACAAGGAAGACTTCGTCTCCATGGGAATGACGGCAGCCAACAAGCTGCTGCGTGTGGTCACCAACACCCGGAATGTTCTGGCGATTGAGGCGCTGGCGGCGGCGCAGGCGCTCGACTTCCGGGCTCCGCTGCAGACCAGCAAACGCGGCCAAACGGCCATAGCGGCGATCCGCTCGGTCTCTGCCTCCCATCACCGAAGACCGCATCTTCGCTCCCGACTTCGCTCGGGTGGCAGCCCTGATCGCCAGCGGCAAACTGGCAGAAGCGCTGCGCTAGGATTCGCTTCCACCACGCGTCAGTAAAATCATTCGCCATGATCGACTACCGTTCCTCACAAGTTGCTCACTGACGAACCGGCGATTTTCGCGATCAGCTCGACGAGCGTCCCGCCTCACGGCAGCGTCAGCACAGTGTTTTCGGCTGCAACTTTTCTCAGGTTCTTGCCGCCCCAGTTGTAATAAACGGTCAGCGTCTTGATAGCTCCGACTGCCGGGTCGCCGCCCATCGTCTGCGGACTGATCCCGACGGAAAGCCGATTATTGCGCACCATGCTCTGGAGCCGGTTGGTGACGTCTTGCTGACGCGATCCCAAACCCCACATGGCCGAGGTGATACGCAGACCGGAATTCCCGCCTCCCCAACCGCCACCGCCTCCGCCCCATGTCGGTGGGGGCGGTCCTGAACCGCCTCCCCAGCCGGGCCAGCCCGAGCTAGGGCCACCGCTGAACATCTGGGCATTCACCGTCTGCCCTTCCCGGTAAGTGAAGTCGCGAACGTTGCCGCTGGCGTCCTTGGCTACGATGCGCAGGGTCTTGTCCCTGCCGACGGCGGGATCAGTGCCCAGATTCGCATTGTTCACCCGAAAGTTGGGGCCACTAACCAGGCGTCGGACCGTGTTGGTCACGTCTTGTCGCTGATTGCCGGCGCCGTAGTCGGCGCTCTGCACCCACCAGGATTGCGCCTGGGCATCGCTGGCGCCCAGAACCGCGCATACCGCTACTGCCATCGTCATCAACAGCAGGCGTACAAGACGCATGGAGAGGTCTCCTTCTGACCATTGCTGCCAGGATTGCTTGCGAAGATTCACCGTGATGTGTCGGTAATCAGCGTCCAGCCGTTTTCCGTCCGGACGAATCGTCCTTCGGTGGTGCCCCCGGACTGCGTATTGATTCCCAGGGTCCCGAGCAGAGCCGGAGTATTCTCCGACAGGGTAATACTGTAGTCGCAGTTGTAGCCCGGCTTGCCTACGGCCTGCGCGCTCGCGCACGAGATCTTCTTGAACTTCGTGATCTTGATCATGTAGTCGCTCTTGCCGTTGCTGCCCCCGGCATAGACCGCCAGACACTGCGCTGCCATCACAGGGTTGTTGTCATATTGGCCGTTCCTACAGGCCGTTATTTTCTGCTTCATGCTGTCGTTGTACGAGTCCACGCGTCGCTTGCACGGCAGCGCGCATTTCCTGAGAGGTGGGTTCCCCGGGCACGGTAGCCGAGATTCCCGCCTGGCTGCTTTCCTGGGACTCCTGCGATTGCATGGAATTAGCCTGTGCAGTCGGGCTAGCCCAGGTTGCAATCGCAAAACAACCGGCCAACAGTCCGACGAATTTGATCTTCTTCATTCTTTC
Source organism: uncultured Acidobacteriaceae bacterium (assembly GCA_963746515.1). Taxonomy (GTDB): domain Bacteria; phylum Acidobacteriota; class Terriglobia; order Terriglobales; family Acidobacteriaceae; genus Bog-257. The sequence continues at coordinate 221,337 of CAVVBO010000001.1, forward strand.
CTCCTTCCCCAAGTCCCACGCAATATACACCCAATTCCCGCTCTGGCCGTGCCTCTTTTATCCAGTTGATGGCGGGGCATTTGCGGCCGGTTTCCACTAAACGGCGTACCCTTCAGCACGGATGCGCTATTGACCATTCGCTTACTCACCTTACATGTGGCTGGCCTCTGCTTTACAATAAGACTTGCTTTGGCTGTTGTCTTAAGCCCTGGTCTGGTCGGGCGCTGCTCTGATTGCGCCTGGGTCCCGAGTAGCACCCACGATGGCAGGCTTAAGGTGGCGAGGATTTCCTCCGGCAAAACGGCATCCAAGATAACGAAAGGCGTCAGTTTGCCGTCTTATCCTCAAAGACCCTGGCGGATTCTCTGCGTATTAATAAAACGTGGCAATCAAATTAAAGGTTCCTGATCACCGGCCGGTCGCCCGTGGCGCGCCCCAAGGCAAGGTGCGTCCTTCGGCAAGACCGGCACGTACCCGTCGTTTCTCCACCCGCGATCCCATGGTGAAGCTGTTCTTCGCCGTATTCCTCATCGCCTGCGTCCTGTGCATGGGAATCTTTACGTACTTCTATGTGAAGTACGAGAGGCTGGTCGATCGCCGCATGGCCGGAGGCATCTTCAGCAATGCAGCCAAAATCTATGCCCGCCCGCGAACGGTTTCGGTGGGCGAGAAGCTGGACGCCCAGGATGTCGCCTTCGAGCTTCGCCGCGCCGGCTACAGCGAACAGCGCAAGAGCGCCGATTCGCCTATTGGCCACTATGAGTTCACCCCCGATGGCATCCAGGTGATTCCCGGTCCACAGTCGTTCCACGGTACCGACGGCGCAGTCATTCACTTTCACAATGGCAAGGTCACATCCATCGCCGAAACCGGAGACAAAGACCAGGACCTGGAAGCCTACGAACTGGAGCCGCAACTGGTGACCGCGCTGTTCGAGGGCCAGGACCGCTCCAAGCGCGAGCTCATCAAGTTTCAGGACATTCCGCCGGTTCTGGTGAACGCGGTGCTGGCCATCGAAGACCGCCGCTTCTTCCAGCACGGCGGCGTGAATTATTGGCGTCTGATGGAAGCGGCCGCGGTGGATGTGCGCGAAGGCCGGCATGGGCAGGGCGGTTCCACGCTGACCATGCAACTGTCGCGCGGCTTCTTTCTGACTCCGGAGAAGACGGTCAAGCGCAAGCTGATCGAGATGATGATCGCCATCGAGCTGGAGCAGAAATTCTCCAAGCAGCGCATCTTCGAGATGTATGCCAACGAGGTGTACCTGGGCCAGCGCGGCTCGTTCACCATCAACGGATTCGGCGAGGCGTCGCACGCCTATTTCAACAAGGACGTCAAGAACCTGACGCTGCCGGAAGCCGCGCTGCTGGCGGGAATGATTCAGCGGCCCAATTATCTTTCCCCGTACAAGAATCCCAAGCGCGCGCTGGAGCGCCGCAATCTGGTGCTCGATTCCATGGTCGAGACCGGGCGCCATCACTCGCGAGCAGGCGGACCGCGCCAAGGCCGCTCCCATGAAGCTGGCGACGCCGAACGTGGAAGCCAGCGACGCCCCATATTTTGTCGACCTGGTGAAGGACCAGCTCTCCGGCCAGTTCAGCGAAGGCGAGCTGAACGATCATGCGCTGCGCATCTACACCACGCTCGATCCTGACCTGCAGCGCGCCGCCGCCGAAGCCGTGGATGAAGGCATGAAGCTGGTGGACGAGCTGGTCGAAAAGCGGCGCACCCACAAGACTCAAGATCGGCACCGGCAAGGATGCGAAGACGGAAATCAAGGTTGAGTCCGGCCCCCTGCCGCAGGTCGCGCTGGTGGCCATCGATCCCCACACCGGCGAAGTGCTGGCGCTGGTGGGCGGCAGGAATTACGGCATGAGCCAGTTGGACCACGCCATCGCCAAGCGGCCCACCGGCTCCATCTTCAAGCCCTTCGTTTATGCTGCGGCGGTCAATACCGCGGTCACCGGGCAGACGATGTTCGCCAACACCAGCTCCGATCCGAACACTGGTGTGGTCAACAATACGGATGGCGTGTTCACCCCAGCCAGCCTGATCGACGATTCGCAGGTCAGCATCGCCATTGGCGGCGACCAGGTTTACGAGCCGCGCAACTATCACGAGAACTTTCACGGCGAAGTGACGGCTCGCTACGCGCTGGCTGAATCGTTGAACAACGCCACCGTCCGCCTGGGCCAGGAAGTCGGCTTCGAGAAAGTTGCGGCGCTGGCGAAGGCGGCTGGAATCACCAGCGTTCGCGCCACCCCGGCCATTGCGCTCGGCGCCTATGACGCAACGCCCGATCGAAATGGCGGGCGCCTATACTGTCTTCGCCAATGGCGGAAGCCGGCTGTCGCCCATCATGGTGAAGTCGGTCCGCGATGCCCGGGGAGCCGTTCTCAACAACTATCGCAGCGACGGCAAAACCGTGCTCGATCCCCGCGTTGCCTACGTGATGACCACCATGATGGAAGCCGTCATCAACAGCGGCACTGGCTATCCGGTACGCGCGCGCGGCTTCGAGCCGCCCGCCGCCGGCAAGACCGGCACTTCGCATGACGCCTGGTTTGCCGGATACACGACGAATCTGCTCTGCATCGTCTGGGTGGGCAACGACGACTACACCGACATCAAGCTGGCTGGCGGCGCGGCGGCTGCGCCCATCTGGGCCGAGTTCATGAAGCGCGCCGTCAAGCTGCCGCAGTACTCCGACGCAAAAGATTTTCAGCAGCCATCGGGCGTGGTACAGGTTCAGTTGGACAAAGTGACCAACCGCCTGGCCACGCCATCGTGTCCCGAGGATTACACGGTCGCATTCATCGCCGGCACCGAGCCCAAGGAAACCTGCGATCAGGCGTCTGGCGATCATCGCGGATTCTTCACCAAGATCTTCGGCTTGGGATCGCCTCCGGTCGCGGCTCCGCCTCCGACGACCAATGGTCCGGTGCAATCGGCAGCCGACAATCCTCCCACCCAGGCATCGCCAAATGGCGATCCCGCAGAGGCTCAACAAGCTGCGTCCAAGAAAAAGAAGAAGGGATTCTTCAGCAAACTATTCGGCAAGGGAGACAGTGGGGACGAGCCAGCAGAATAGCGGGGCCAATACTACAGAGAATGGGAACAATCCCAGCCCCAAATAGGTCTATATTATTGGGCAGTGTGGGACTCCCAGCCCATTCGATCCGCCACAGTGGCGCATGCGAAGAGGATCCGGAGCTGGAGGTTTGGCCATGGCTCGGTATCTCAGGTCACGAATTCTGTTCCTCACTCGCAGATTTGTTATCTCTTTGCTGGTGTGCGCATGTTGCGCTCCCGCATTGCAGGCTCAGTTGGCCTCGCCTCCGCCGATTCCCGATGGCAGCGCCTCCGCGGAGACCTTGGAAATGCAGGGCGATCAGTTACGGGCGGAGAAACGCTTCCTCGATTCCATCGACTATTACAACGTCGCCCTGGCCAAGAAGCCTAGCGCCCTGCTGTGGAACAAGAAGGGCATGTCTTATCTGCTGCTGCAACATCCGGACCAGGCAGCCAAGTGCTTCGATCACGCCATCAAGCTCGACAAACACGCTCCCGAAGGTTACAACAACCGCGGCTACATCGAGCAGATGAAGAAAAACTACGACAAGGCGATCAAGTACTATATGAAAGCCTTGAAGTTGCGTCCCACCGACGCCGTCTTCCAGTACAACATGGGTTCATCGTACTTCGGCAAGCACGACTACGTGCGCGCCGCGCAAGCCTACAAGGTAGCTTTCGCTCTCGATCCCGATATCTTCAACCGCGTTTCGCGCACCGGCGTCATGGCACAAGCGACTTCGCCTGAAGATCGCGCTGCCTTCTCCTTCATGGTAGCCAGGATGTACGCCCAGGCCGGCGACTTCGATCACTCGCTGGAGTATCTGCGCAAAGCCATGGAAGATGGCTACAAGGACATCAACAAGGTTTACACCGAATCCGAATTTGCCACCTTGCGGACCGACAAGCGTTTCGAAGAGCTGATGGCGCAACGGCCGCAAGCCATCCAGTAACCGCTCATTTTTACAGGCGCCGAACGTCCCGCGTTTTTGCGGCCTTTGACCTTGATAATTTCTCCATGCCCTCGAAAGCTTAGCCAAAAAAAGAGGTCCCGCCCAGCAGGACCTCTTGAGACTGCAATTCTCAAACCTCTCTCCGGCTTACTTCCCTAACTTGCCGCGCGGAGTTCCAATGCCGGTGCACTGATCATATTTTGTGCCGGCATTGTGCCCGCTGCCGTTCGACCCAGTGGTGACATCGTAGAAGCTGCCGCCGTATGCGACGTGAGAGAACAGCTGATCATAGATCAGGCTATCTTCCTCGTTGACGTAATTCCCACCGCTGCTCGGAGCTTGTCCTAGCCTATTGTTGGAGAGGTTAACGATCCCGGCCAAGGCAGGCGCTGCCAAGCTGGTGCCGCCTACGACAAAGAAGCCGTTGTTTCCGTAAGTGTCATAGACCCACGCGCCGCTGTTAGGGTCGGCGTCAAGCGCAGCGTCAGGTGTTTGTCGCGCCGTCTGCCCAAACTGTGGATACTGATAGGCTGTCCAAGGCCCCATACCGTTCGTAATGCTGGGCGGGTTTTGCCACAGCTCATAACGGCTTACTCCGCCGCCAGAACCAGACCAGCAGCTCTCACTTAAGTAGTTTCCGTTTACATCGCGGTTGATGGTGGTGCCACCCACGGAGACTACCCAAGGCGAGGAACTGGGATACTGAGCGCCCCATCCAGAGTCGCCGGCAGATGCAAAATAGCTGATTCGTTTCCACGAGTAGCGGTAAAAGACGTCGTCGTTCACACCCACTTCGGCGGCGAACTCTGCCCCGCCATAGCTATTGGAGATGTCACCTCCGCCAGCGGCAGTCACCTCCAGGCCGGCCACCTGTTCGGCATAGTACAGGTCTGCGTTGGTGGGACTGCAAGCCTCTACCAGAATGATCTGCGCCGAGGGCGCCATCACGTGTGCCCACTCGATGTCCAGATCCTCCTCACCGCCCCAACCCGTATCGCCTGCCGGTACGCCACTGCAGCTGGCAGTCATGCCGTGCAACGTGCCGAAGCTGGTGTTGGCATAGACCTTCTTGAAATTTGCAGCCGGCAAGCCAAAGTAGCTGGAGAAATACGCCAAGTCAGATGCCGCATTCGGATTGTCGTAGGCATCCACCAGAGCGATCGCGCCCCAGCCGCCGGTAGGATGGTTGCCACCTCCGTTTGCCGGGTTGCATCCCGCGTAGGCTGGTCCAACCTTGTAAACACAGCTCATCGATGCCGGTGTTTCAGCAAACGTGTAGTCCGGGTTCGGCGAAGAAACCGGACGACCGGCGGGAACGAAAATCTCGTAGTTGGTGTGCGAGCGTATTCCCGCATCCTCGGGACGGACCACGCTGCTGTCTGGGATAATCACCCTGCCCTGAGGCTTGAAAATCGCGGGCTGAGCCGCCTGATCCGTGGTGGTTGCCGGTTGAGCCTGGGCTGCCGGTTCCTCTGGAGTACGCTCGTCTTGAGCGGCTGCCAGTTGGACGGTCCCCAAAGCCAGTGATGAAAACATCGCCAATGCAAGTAACCCTGTCTTGGTCATGATCCTCTTTCTATTTCTTGGAATTGAATCTTGATGCAACTGATCTCTTGTCACCGAGTCAGTTCACATCTGAACATCGCCCCTTGAAACTCAATCGCCCAGGTTTCACTTCTGACTGTCGCAGCTTCCCGGTCCCCGATAGTCGGCATGGCAGACCACCGGTCGCGGGTCTGCGTGCTTGCGCAAAGCCCGTCACTCTGGCAGCCGTAAGCGACAGTACGGCCGCCGAACACCGGAAGCGTTCGCCACAAAATGTTTTTGCTAACCTTTGTTGCGGAAGGGCAGGCCTTACCGTCCGAACCTGCAACGGAGAAAGCTTGCTTTAAGCGTGGAAAACCGAAGCCACGCGAGCAACCAGAACCCTCTGGACCCCAGACGCGACTTCTCTGCCGGCCAGCTGGAAATCGCAAAACGTAGTGACGAGTTGCATGATCCTGCTCCCATTCTGGGAGGATGTCAAGAAACTAATTTACCTAGCGCGCCGATTAACGCTCCTGGCATCACATTCTGACCGGACCGCAAATCGCGAGTAACTCACTCAAGCTGTCTTAGCTTGTGTGGACATTGGTTTCAGCTCTCGCCTCGCTTCCGCAGGAATGCCGGAATCTCCAGATCGTCAGCATCGTAGTTGATCTCGACACTGCTGCTGGTGGTATCCATTGCCGTCGGCTTCTTGCTTCTCGACTGCGGCAGCAATCCGTGGGTCCGGAAAATCTTCTATGGGCTTAGCATGGCGCACAATCTCGGAGTCGATGTCGTCGAGGTTGTCAGGAATGTAAGGAATCACATGCGGACGTTCCGAGGCTCGCGGCTCGGGTTCGACTAGCTTGGCTGGCTCTGCCTTGGCTACCGGTTTGGCCGGCTGAGGATCTCGCATGGCGGGAACTTCATAGGTCGCATGAACGCTGGCTGCCGCGGCCCGCGCGCTTTGCAGAGCCACTGCGGAATCCGGCTGCTCGCGCCGGCTGATGCAGCTCCTTAAAGCCGGTCGCGATCACCGTGATCTTCACTTCGTCCTTCATCTTCTCGTCGAGCACGGCGCCGAAGATGATGTTCGCGTCTTCATGGGCCGCGCTCTGGATGATGGTCGACGCTTCATTCACTTCGGCCAGCCGCAGTGAACTCGATCCCGTAATGTTGATCAGGATGCCGCGCGCGCCGTCGATGGCTCCCGCTTCCAGCAGCGGAGAAGCAATCGCAGCCTGCGCCGCCGCCGTCGCCCGGCCTTCGCCCTTCGCCGTCGCCGTGCCCATCACCGCGTAACCCATGCCCGCCATGATGGTCTTCACGTCGGCGAAGTCGCGGTTGATGATGCCGGGAATGGTGATGATGTCGGAAATGCCCTGCACCGCCTGGCGCAGAATGTCGTCGGCCACGCGGAACGACTCGAAGAAGCCCGCATCCTTGGCGACGGCCAGCAGCTTCTCGTTGGGGATCACGACCGTCGTGTCGACCGAGTCGATCAGTTCCTGCAAGCCGCGCTCCGCCTGGTTCTGGCGGCGCTTGCCTTCGAAGGCGAACGGCTTGGTCACGACCGCGACCGTCAGCGCGCCCATCTCGCTCGCCAGCGATGCGATGATCGGCGCCGCGCCCGTGCCGGTTCCTCCGCCGAGACCGGTGGTGACGAACACCATGTCCGCGCCTTCCAGCGCCTCGATGATCTTGTCGGCGTCTTCCAGCGCAGCTTTGCGGCCGACCTCCGGATTGGCGCCCGCGCCCAGACCGTTGGTGAGCTTCACGCCCAGCTGGATCTTCACCGGCGCCTTGCGAGCCCTTCAGCGCCTGCAAATCGGTGTTGGCGACTACGAACTCCACGCCTTCCAGGTGCGACTCGATCATGCGATTGACCGCGTTGCCGCCGCCGCCGCCCACGCCGATGACTTTGATCTTGGCGCTGTTCAGCAGCTCTTCGTTGAAGTGAATGCGAATGTCGCTTTCCGGCTGGCTCTTGTCGTTGAAATCTTCGATCATCTTTACCCCAGTGAGCGCCACGCTGCGGCGCTGCTTTTTGAAGGGGCGCACCTTCAGAGCCTGCCCTGAGCAAAGCCGATGGTGCCCGTTCAGTCTTTTATTGTTGTCATCCCGAGTCGGCTTCAGCCGGCGAGGGATCTGCTCTTGCCTTCTTTGAGCGGCCTATACGGCTCACCCATCTTGCCTGAAATTTCCTACGCGCCTTGCCGGGCAAACAGCGCCTTGATCTTCGCTCCCAATCCGCGATCCAGATTCATACGCGCCTGCCGCGCCCGATGCCCATACAACACCATTCCAATCGCGGTCCCAAACTCCGGCTCCAGCAGATTCGACGGCAGCTTGGCGATGGGCACGGGATATCCCTGGCGCACCGGCCGCCGCAGGATGTCTTCCGCCACTTCCAGCAGGCCATTCAGCCGCGATCCGCCGCCGGTAAATACCAGTCCCGCGCCCAGCAATTCGGCGACTCCCGCCTGCCGCAGATGATCGCGCAGCAACTCCATCAGCTCACGCGCGCGCGGCTCCAGGATCTCGCCCAGCATGCGTTGTTGCATCAGCCGCGACGGCCGGTCGCCCACCGAGGGAACCTCAATCTCGTTGCCTTCCGGAATGCGCGTGACGATGGCGCAGCCGAACATCTTCTTGATGCTCTCGGCGTCGGGTATGCGGCGTGCGGAAACCGACGCCCACATCGTTGGTGAAGTGATCGCCGCCAATCGGGATCGCGCCGGTGTGGATCACCACGCCTTCGTAGTACACGATCAGGTCGGTCGATCCCGCGCCAATATCGACCAGGCAGACGCCCAGTTCGCGCTCATCGGTTTGCAGCACCGAGTCGGCGCAGGCCAGCGCTTCGAAGACCGTGTCGTCCACGTGAATGCCGGCGCGGTTCACCGCCGAGACAACGTTCTGCGTCGCGGTCGCGCCGCCGGTCACGATGTGGACCCGGACTTCAAGCTTCCGGCCCATCAGCCCGGCGGGATCGCGCACGCCGCCTTGCCCATCGAGGATGAACTCCTGCGGCAGCAGGTGCAGGGCCTCGCGATCTTCCGGCATGGCGATGCTGCGCGCCTTCTCCACCGCCAGGCGCACATCGTCGCGGCTGATCTCGCGCGAGCGCGATCCCAGCGTGATTCCGCCGTGGCTGTTGACGCCGCGAATGTGCGATCCGGCGACGCCCACCACCGCATGCTCCACCGGCGCCTGGGCCACGTTCTCGGCTTCTTCCACCGCTTTCTTGATGGAGTCCACCGCTTTGTCCAGATCGGCGATCACGCCCTTGCGCATACCGCGCGAATCGGAGATGCCGTGCCCGCGATAGCGCAGGGCGTAGTCATTCACTTCGGCGACGATAACGCACGTCTTGGCGCTACCAACGTCGATCACCGTGAGCAGGTTTTCTGTTTGGCTTCCCATGGTTTAAGTGTGTTTCTTCGCCTTGTTCGGTGTCCAGCTTTCTTTTGTGCGAGCTTCGTGTCCCGGCATTGCCATTGCCATCGTTCGCGCCGCGAAGCAGTCGTCTTCGGATTTGCGTTCGTGGAATCGGGATTCACGATCACCTGATGGTCGATAGCGCAAGTCCACCGACTCCAGCTTCTGGAATTGCGTTCTCCACTCCTGCACGTGAGTCACATAAACCTTGAAGCGCTCCAGAAAATTCGACGAGCCCAGATGCACCAGCACCGCTCCGTGCGGGTCGGTGACCGTGGCCTTCACGTCGTCGGGATCGGACAGGTCGACGTCGCTCAGATCGCCGGAATAGTGCGCTCCGCTGGAATCCAGCTCCTGCATCAGCTGGCGAGTAAATCTTCATGCGCGCCGCCCGCGTGGAGAGCGGATCGGCGTCGGTTATACCCACAATCACGGGAAACGAATACTTTGCCGGCTGGCTCGCGGGCAGATCCATGATGACGCCGTTGGCATCGATCAGCTCGATGTGCGAGTTGACCTCGACAAAGGCCACCGGGGTCCGTTCGCGGACGACAATCTTCAGCCGGTTGGGCAGCAGGCGCATCACCGACGCCGACTGCACCCAGGGAATCTGCTCCAGTTGCTTCTTGCGCTGTTCCAGCGGCACGAAGAAGATGTTGCGATCGATGTCGCTGGCCATCACGTCCAGGACTTGCGAGCGGCTGACATTGTCGGTTCCGGAGATGGCGATGTTGTCGCTGGAATCGAGGCGAAAGCGCCAGGACTGGGTGGCATAGTGGTGAAGCAGAATCCATGGCACGGCAATCGCCGGCCACATACCAGCATCAGCACCAGGGCGATCTTGACCCGGCTGGCGGCCTTGCGCGGCAACGCTCCCCGGCGCACCGGAACGCGCTTTTGCCCGCGCAGAAACGGCGACTCGGCCTCGTCGTCGAGGTCGAGCATGCGCGCGTCCAGCGGCGAGTCTTCCAGTTCATTCTGCGCGCGCGCGATCCGCTCGCCGCTGGCTTCGAGATCCTCGTCCGCGATGGTCGATGAGTTTTTTCGGGCCATGAAAACCGGGTGAAAACGCCTACAACTTCGGCTATTCGCCTCACTATAACTGTTTTCCCCGCGATTAAGGAGACGCTTTTGGCCTTAGACGACCGCCTGAGAGAACATGGAACCACAAAGGTAAACGTCAGGGGCAGATCTGCGTGGATGGGCAGCGACAACCTTGGTACCCGCATTCAATTCATCGGCTGCCAGATGCTTCCCGCCGCTTGGGGTCAGGGAACTCTGCATTAAGGCTTGTTTTGAAGGGGACGGCCTTCAGAGTCTGCGTGAGAACTAGCGTTGTGTTTCGACGGCTGGAATACGAAGCGCAGAAAACAAGCGCCGTAGGCGCGGAATAGCCTAGCCCAGGACGTAGCCGAAGGCGCAGTCCTGGGTGAAGTGGTAGATAAGTCCGAGTCCCGTAGGGACGGCAGAGGTTCTCACGCAGACACTTCAGGCCGTCCGTAAATTACCGCAAATCATCCGGCTTTAGCTGTTGCGTGACTCGGTCAGAGTTTCCTTAGGTCTTACGCGTTGGCGGCGCAGCCAACGATGATCAACGACGTCGTAATCCGCTGGCTGCAATCGCGTAGCCGCGGTCGCGAAGCTTCTCCAAAATCTTCACCTTCTCCGAGAAACTCACGAGCCGCCAGCCGTTTCCGTCTGTCCTGCTTGTCCATAACTTCCTGCCATTATCCGACGCTCTTCGCGCCGCGGCTCTCCAACTCTTCCAGCACCTGCGGCCCCAGCTGCCAGATGCTTCCCGCGCCTAGCGTCAGGATCATGTCGCCCGGCATCGGCCGCGCCGATGGCCAACTCCACCGCTTCGGCAAACGACGGGACGTACAGCGCTTCCTGTCCACCGATCTTCGGTGATGCGATTCGCCAGCGACTCGCCGGTGATGCCGGGAATCGGGGGTTCGCTGGCGGCGTAGATATCGAGCACCAGAACGGAATCGGCATCGCGAAACGCGGTGGCAAAGTCATCCATCAGCAACTGCGTTCGGCGTATAGCGGTGAGGTTGGAAGATGACGTGGACCTTGTCAAAACCGCATTGCCGCGCCGCCGCCAGGGTGGCGCGAATCTCGGTGGGATGATGTCCGTAGTCGTCGATCACGGTCACGCCGTTGGCGCTGCCAATCAGCTGGAAGCGGCGATCCACGCCGTTGAAGTTCTCCAGCGCGCGCCGAATCTCGTCCACCGGAACATCCAGTCCGACGCCTACCGCAATTGCCGCTGTCGCATTTCTGCACGTTGTGCGCGCCGGGAACGCGCAGGCGAAATTCGCCCAGGTCGTCGCCCCGATAGCTGATCTCGAAAGCTGCTCAGAGCCGCGCTGTCGCCAGACGGTCCGCACTGCATATTGGAGATGCAAAAGTCGGAATCCTCGCGCGTTCCGTAGGTGACGGTCCTGCGCTGCACTCCCGCCAGCAGGCGCCGCAGGTCGTCATTATCGTTGCAGGCGACCACCATTCCGTAGAACGGCACCGAGTTCATGAACTGCAGAAACGTCTGCTCCACGTCTTCCATGTCGCGATAGCAGTCCATGTGCTCGCGATCGATGTTGGTCACCACCGCCAGAATCGGCGACAGCTTGAGGAACGAGCGATCGCTCTCGTCCGCCTCAGCCACCAGGTACTGCGACTTGCCCAGCCGCGCGTTCGAGCCCATCGCATCGACTCGTCCGCCGACCACCACCGTGGGATCGAGTCCGCCCGCCGCCAGCACCGCCGCTACCATCGACGTCGTCGTGGTCTTGCCGTGCATGCCGGCGACGGCGATGCCGTACTTCAGCCGCATCAACTCGGCCAGCATCTCGGCGCGCTGGATCACCGGAATGTGCTGCTCGTGCGCGGCGATGACCTCAGCGATTGTCGACGTTGATGGCCGAGCTGACGATCACTACTTCGGCGCCGACGACATTCTCGGCCCGATGTCCTTCGCAGATGATAGCGCCCATGCTGGCCAGCCGCGCTGTGACCGCCGAGAGCTTGCAGGTCGGAGCCGGAGACCTTGTATCCGAGATTGAGCAGCACCTCGGCAATTCCGCTCATGCCGATGCCGCCAATGCCCACGAAATGGATGCGCTGAATCTTTGCAAACATGGGAGAGATGTCTCTAGGCTATCGCGTGCTGGCTGGCGACGCCAGCGACCCGCGCCGCAAGTGACGCAATCTTAGCAGCCGCGTCGGGATGGGCAAAGCCGCGCGCCGCCTCCGACATCTTCGCCAAGCCGGCGCGGTCGTGCAGCAGCGACGCGACCTCCGTCACCAGCCGCTCGGCGGTGAGCTCCGATCTGCGGCAACAATCGCGCCGCGCCCCCTGCAGCCAGGGTTGCCGCATTGTGCCGCTGATGATCGTCGGCCGCCGTGGGCAGAGGAATAAAGATGGCCGGCTTTCCCGCCGCGGTAATTTCCGCTACCGTGCTGGCGCCCGAGCGGCAGAGCACCAGGTCGGCGCGCGCAAAAGCTCCTGGCATGTCGTCGATGAACGGCGACACCTCCGCCGGAATCATGGCTTGCAGATAGGCCGCTTGCGCGTCGGCGTAATCTCTCTCGCCCGTCTGATGAATGATGTAGATCGCCGGCACAGCTTCCATCAGCTTCGGCAAGGCCTGCGAGCACCGCCTGGTTGATGGCGTGCGCTCCCTGGCTGCCGCCGAAGACCAGCAAGGTCGGCCGCGCGTCCTTCGGTCGCCGCGGCACGTTGAAGAACTCGCGCCGCACCGGAACGCCGGTGACCTGGCAGTTGCGGAAGTAGTGGCAGGTCTTCTTCGAAGTGCACTGCCGCGGCTCTCACCGTGGGCGCGACCATCCGATTGGCGAATCCGGGAACCACATTCGGCTCGAAGGCGACGGTCGGAATGTTCATCATCGCCGCCGCCAGCATCGCCGGGCCGGAAGCGTAGCCGCCCACGCCGATCATCACGTCGGGACGAAACTCGCGGATCAGCCTGGCCGAGGCCATCACGGCGCGCGGCAGGTCCAGCACCGTCTTCAGCCGGGTTGCCAAGTCAACGCGATTGAGCCCGCCGACCTCGATCAGGTGCAACTCGAAGCCGGCCGCGGGAACCAGCCGCGTCTCGATGCCGCGCGACGTGCCGACGAACATCACCTCGTGCGTGATAACGCGAGCGCAGCTCCTGCGCGATGGCGAGCGCGGGAATCACATGTCCGCCCGTGCCGCCTCCTGCCACGATCACGCGCATGGCTATTCCGCTTGCTGGGTGATGTTGAGCAGAACTCCGACGCTGGCCAGAGTGATGAACAGCGACGAGCCGCCGTAGGAGATGAACGGCAGCGGAATGCCTTTCGCCGGCATCATGGCCAGCACCACGCTGATGTTGAACAGCGCCTGCACCACCACCATCGCCGTGATGCCGGTGGCCAGAAACTTTGCCGAACATGTCGTCGGTGCGCAGCGCCGTGCGGATGCCGCGATACAGGAAGATGCCAAACAGCGAGACCACCAGCAGCGAACCCCACAGTCCCAGCTCTTCCGCCGTCACCGCGAAGATGAAGTCGGTGTGCGGCTCCGGCAGATAGAAGAGCTTCTGCTTGCCTTCCATCAGGCCCAGGCCCGGTCAGGCCGCCAGTGCTCACCGCGATCATCGATTGAATGATGTGGAAGCCTTTGCCCTGCGGGTCCTTGAAGGGATCGAGAAAGGCCTGCATGCGCGCCCATCGCCACGGCACGCGCACGATCAGGAAATACAGCGGCAGCAGCGAAGCCGCCAGCGCGTACCACAGATACTTCATGTTCATGCCGGCGACGAACAGCACTGCGGCGGAGATCGCCACGCAAGCGATCGCGGTGCCCAGGTCGGGCTCTTTCACGATCAGCAGCGCGAACAGAAGCGTCGGCGCGGCAGCCGGAATCAGCACGTTCTTCCAGTCGGTGATTTGCTGCCAGCGCGACTCCAGGAAGTAGGCGAGATACAAAATGAGCGCCGGCTTGGCGACCTCCGACGGCTGGAATGACAAGCCGCCAAACTTGATCCAGCGATGCGTATTGTGCGAATCGCGAAACAGGAAAACGGCAATCAGCAGCAGCGACGTGATGCCGAGAAACGTGAACACCACCGGCGGCCGGCGGAACTTCTTGTAGTCGACGTTCATGATGACGATCATGGCCAGCGATGCCGGCCGCGGCCCACGCCATCTGCCGCACCAGGAAGCCGTAGGGCGAGCCGAAGCGCTCCTTCGCCATCACCGCCGAGGCGCTGAACACCATCACCAGTCCGATGAAGACCAGCAACAGCGTGACCGTGAACAGCCACTTGTCGACGCTGACGCGCTTGGCCATTTATTCATTGCCTCCAGGAGCGCCGCTTCCACGCTCGCGCTCCTGCTTCCTTGCCGCCAATTGCCGCACCAGATCCTTGAAGACTCGCCCGCGATGCTCGTAGCTGTCGAACTGATCGAAGCTGGCGCAGGCCGGCGCCAGCAGCACAATGTCGCCCGCGGTCGCCGCTCTCGCTGGCGCGCCTGACCGCCGCTTCCAGCGTGCCCGCGCTGACGATCTCTGCTCCGCTGGCCTGCGACTCAATCTTCGCCGCCGCCGCGCCAATCGTGTACACGCGCTTCACCCGCTCTTTCAGCAGTCGAGTTCAGCACGCTGTAATCGCTGCCTTTGTCCTTGCCGCCCAGGATCAGGTGAATGCGGCCGGGAAACGACTCCAGCGCCTTGATGGTCGCGTCGACATTCGTCGCCTTGGAATCGTTGTAGTACTCGACGCCGCCGAACCGTGGCCACATATTCCAGGCGATGCTCCACCGCTTTGAAATCGGCGACCGCGCTGCGGATTTGCGCCGGCTCGATTCCGGCCAGCATTCCAACGCACACGGCCGCCAGCACGTTCTCCACGTTGTGCGCGCCCTTCAGCGCGATCTCGCTGACCGGCATGATCTCGCGCTCGCCCTTGCTCGTCGCGCCAGACGATTTGCTCGCCGCGCACAAAGGCGCCGCTCTCTACTTCCTTCAGCCGGCTGAACCACCGCACCGGCGGCCTTCGTCTTCGCAGCCAGCTCGGCGCAAGGCTCGTTGTCGGCATTCAGGACCGCGAAGTCGCTCGCGGTCTGGTTCTCGAAGATGCGAGCCTTCGCCGCGGCGTAATTCTCAAAGGTGTGATGACGGTCGAGATGATCGGGCGTGATGTTCAGCACCACGGCAATGTGCGGATGGAAGGTCTCGACCGTCTCCAACTGAAAGCTGCTGATCTCCAGCACCACCCAGGTATCGTCGGTCGACTGATCGACAAACGTGATGGCCGGCGTGCCGATATTTCCGCCAACCAGCGTCTTGCGCCCGCCGGCGGAGAGGATCTCGCCCGCCAGAGTCGTGGTCGTGGTCTTGCCGTTGGAGCCGGTGATGGCGACGATGTGTCCCTTCAGGAAGCGCGCTGCCAGTTCCACTTCGCCGATCACCGGAATGCCGCGGCTCGCGCGCATGCACCAGCTGCGGAACGTCGAACGGCACGCCCGGGCTGACGACGATCAGGTCCTGATCGCGAAACGTGCGCTCGCCGTGCTGCCCGGTTTCGACGCTGATGCCGTGATCGAGCAGAACTGGAATCTCTTCGCGCAGCTGCTCCGGCGACTTGGCATCGGAGACGGCGACCTCGCGCTCCGCGTTCTGCCAGAAACAAAGCGCTGGCCACGCCGGACTTTCCCAGCCCGACCACCAGCACGCGTTTGCCCTTAACGTCCATTGTTGCCCTTGCCGACCTTAAACGAGCCCCTACCTAAACCGTTCTTTGAAGGGGACGGCCTTCAGGCCGTCCGACAATTCCGATATTAAGACTGGGCTTTAGCCCCTGAGGTACTCTGACCGCTTAATACCTTCCTTAAATCGAAACCGGCTTCGCCCTCGTCCGGACGGTTGAGGAGCTGACCCGGCCGCAACCCGCCATTGTGCCACGTTCCTGGTGCGCTCTACCGCAACTTCAGAGTGGTGAGAGCAAAGAGTGCAAACACCAGCGACGCAATCCAGAAGCGCACGATCACCTTGGACTCGCTCCAGCCCAGCAACTCGAAGTGGTGGTGGATGGGCGCCATCTTGAAGATGCGCTTCTTGCGCAGCTTGTACGACCCCACCTGCAGGATCACCGACAGCGCCTCGATCACGAAGATCCCGCCGATGAAGGGCAGCAGCAGTTCCTGCTTGATGATGACCGCGACCGTGCCGATCGCTCCGCCCAGCGCCAGCGAGCCCACGTCGCCCATGAAGATCTCCGCCGGATGCGCGTTGTACCAGAGAAAGCCGATCGCCGAGCCGACCATCGATCCGCAGAAGATGGTCACCTCCGACACCTGCGGCATCTTCGAAAGCTCAAGATAGTCGGCGAACACGGCGTGGCCGCTGACGTAGGTCAGCACCGTAAGCGCGCCGGCGGCGATCACCGTGCAGCCGATCGCCAGCCCGTCCAGACCGTCGGTCAGATTCACCGCGTTGCTGGAGCCCACGATAATGATGGCCACAAACGCGAGGAACGGCAGAAACGCCAGCGGCGACAGATATCCGTGATGCCAGCTTGCTGATAACCAGGTCCGGGCGAAAGTGCTTCAGGAAGGGCACGATCAGGCGGGTCGAGTACAGGCCGTGGGTCTCCAGCGCGCTCAGCGTCGCGCCGACGGCGATGGCCGCCAGGAACTGGTACATCAGCTTGGCGCGCGCGGTCAGGCCCAGGTTGCGGCGGTGGACAACCTTCAGATAGTCGTCGGCGAAACCGATGGCCCCAAAGGCCAGCGTCGCCACGCACGGCGATCCAGACGAAGCGATTGCGCCAGGTCGGCCCACAACAGCGTGGGAATCAGCATGCCGACGACGATCAGAACGCCGCCCATGGTGGGCGTGCCGGCTTTCTGCTGATGGGCCTTGGGGCCGTCTTCGCGAATGTATTGGCCGATCTGAAATTCGCGCAGGCGGCGAACCACTGCCGGGCCGATGATGAGTCCGATGAAGAGCGCGGTCAGGCTGGCGAAGACAGTGCGAAACGTAAGATAGCGAAAGATTCGGAACGGGCCGATATGAAAGACGACGAAATCCTTTTTGATACAGCAACCAATAGAGCAAATTCTTCCCCGTTCTAACTTATGCAGTCTCAATCATAGTCGCAGCATTTCGTGCGTGCAGTGCCGAGGTGGAACGCACGACTTCACAGCTGCTGAAAAACTCGACATACGTTGATTTGAAGGGCGTAGCTTCAGCTACGCCATGCAGTCTTAATTTTTGCATCCCGAATCGACTTGCTGAAGATCGCGGTTCCGAGCTCTCAACAGCCCTGCGCCGTGCCAGGACGCATCTGAAGCGAGTCTTACTGCCAACCTGCTGAGCCACTCCAATAACTCCTATTCGCCGGCTTAAAGCCCAGCGCTTCCACCGCGAAGGCTTTGCCTCTGGTCCATCCACACTTCCAGCGCGCGCTCCAGCCGCACCCCGCGCGATGCCTTCAGCAGAACCACATCGCCCGGCTTGACCTCGCGCCGCAGCCACTCGCCCGCTTCTTCCGGCGTGCTCACAAACTCAGCCTGCATCCCGGCCGTCTGCGCGCCTTCAACGATGGCCTGCGCCAATCCGCGCACGCCCAGTACCGACATCGATCCCGGCCTGCGCCATATGCACGCCCGGCGTCGCGATGCATGCTCTTCGCCAGCCGGGCCCAGCTCCAGCATCTCGCCGGCAACCACGATCCGGCGCTGCGCCGGGATCTTCGCCAGCGAACGCACCATGCTGTCGAGAGCCTTCGGATTCGAATTGTAGCAATCGTTGATGACGGTGGCGCCGGCAATGTGGAGGATTTCTCCCCGCTTGTCACCAGCTGATAACGTGGCCAGCGACTCGGCCGCCATCTGCCAGCGGAACGCCATATTGCACCCACGGCAACCGCGGCCAGCGCGTTGTAGATGTTGTGCTCGCCCAGCAGCGGCAGGGTCGCCGCGCGCGCTCTGCCATCGGCAACAATGTCGAATGCCGAACCCTGCGGGCCGCGCGATTCGATGTTCTGCGCCGACACATCCGCCGGATTGTGCAGCCCGAACATCACCACCCGGCCGTGAAAGTCGCGCCCAAACTGCGACACATATTCGTCGTCGGCATTGAGTACCGCGATGCCGCCGGCATGCAGCGACTCGATCAGCTCATACTTGGCGCGAGCGATGCCGGCAATCGACTCGAAGAACTCCAGGTGTACCGGCGCGACCATGGTCACCACTCCGCAGTCGGGCTGCCGCCAGCTTGGCCAGCGCGGTGATCTCGCCCGCGTGCGACATGCCCATCTCGATCACCGCGATCTCGTGCTCCGGCTCCAGCTTGAGCAACTGCAGCGGCATGCCGAAATGATTGTTCAGATTGCCCTGCGACTTCAGCACGCGATGCCGCGTTCCCAGCACGTGCGCGATGGCTTCCTTGGTCGTCGTCTTGCCGGCCGAGCCGGTCACGCCGATCAGCGGCTTGCCCCACAGTCGCCGCACGGCCGCACCCAGGCGCTGCAGGGCCACCAGGGAGTCGTCCACCACCAGCAAGCGCGTCTTCGATGCAAATCGCGGTAGCTGCTGCCTCTCGACCACGGCAGCGACCGCGCCGCTGGCCAGCGCCGCTTCCACATAGTCGTGCCCGTCAAGCCGCTCGCCGCGCACCGCGAAGAACAGATCGCCCGGCTGAAGCGTGCGCGAATCGATGGAATATCCGGCGGCGACGGCGTGCGGGATCGAATTCCCCGGTGGCCGGCATGAATTCGGCGGCGCGCGCAAGGCTCAGCTTCATGATTTCGCCGACTGCGCCTGGGCCGTTCCGTATCCGGCGCCTGTGCAAGGCGTTCATGGCTTCTTCGATATCGTCGAACGGCATCGGTCCCGCGCTGGTGACCTGCACCTTCTCGTGACCTTTGCCGGCGATCAGCACGATGTCGCCGGACTGCGCTTCGTCGAATGGCCAGCGCAATGGCTTTGCGACGGTCCGGCTCCAGCGTATACTTGCGTGCCGCTGCGCTGCAGGCCCGGCATGGCGTCGTTCATGATGTCGAGCGGGTTTTCGCTGCGCGGATTGTCGCTGGTCAGGATGACGAAGTCGCTGCCCGCTCCGGCCGCCTCGCCCATCAGCGGGCGCTTGCTGCGGTCGCGATCGCCGCCGCAACCGAAGACCGTGATGACGCGCCCCGCTCCTCCGCGCTGCGCCAGGAAATCGCGCGCCAATGCGGTCAGATTGCGCAGCGCGTCGTCGGTGTGCGCGTAGTCCACGATCACCGTGAACGGCTGGCCCACATCGACCCGTTCGAAGCGGCCAGCAACGCGATCGAGCTCATAAGCGGCTTCCGCGATCGCGCTTCGGCTCGACATTGCGCGCGTACGCCGCCGCCGCGGCAGCCAGCAGATTGTAAACGTTCACGCGGCCCAGCAGCGGGCTCCAGATGGGATACTCGCCCGCTGGGCGTCACCAGCGTGAACTGCGTTCCGTTGCTCTCGATGCTGACATCTTTGGCGTGGAAGTCGCCGCTGTTCATGCCGTAGGTGATCAACTCTGCCTGCTTCTTGCACAGCTTGATGAGCCGCTTGCCGTACTCATCTTCAATGTTGATGACGGCGGCTCGCGGCGGCTCCGTGCCCGATCCCTGGAAGAGAATCGTCTTCGACGCGAAATACTTCTCCATCGTGCCGTGATAGTCGAGATGATCGCGCGTCAGATTGGTGAAGATCGGCCACATCGAACGGAATGCCGTAAACGCCGTTGCTGCTCCAGCGCGTGCGAGGAAACTTCCATCACCGCTTCCGTGCAGCCGGCTGCAACCGCGCGCGCGAAGAACTGGTTCAGCTCCAGCGCTTCGGGCGTAGTGTGCGGCGCGGGATAGCTCTCCTCCTCGATGCGATATTCCACCGTGCCGACCAGCGCGGTCTTGCGGCCGCCGCGCGCGCAGCATCGCGTTCAGCAGGAAGGTGGTCGTGGTCTTGCCGTTGGTTCCGGTGATTCCGCGTGATGGAGAGCGTTCGGCGGGACGGCCGTAGAAGTTCGCGCTCAACCGCGCCAGCGCGCGCCGTCCATGAACTGCACCTGTGCCCAGCGACACACCTGGCCGCGGGAGGCAAGGAGTCGCTGACGATAGCGGCCGCTCCCGCCTTCAAGGCGGCATCGATATGCTGATTGCCGTCGGTGGTCTCGCCGCGCATGGCAACGAAACACCAGCCCGGCTTCACCCGCCGGCTGTCGTAGTCCAGCCCAGCAATGGGCGGATCGCCCTGCTGGGCGACGTATTCCGCGCCATCCAGCAGCTCGAGGAAGTTCATTCTACCCGCACTTTTCACATTACGAGTACCGCAAACTGACAGGCGTACATAATGGTATTACACTTTAATGAAAAGTAATGCGAGGCTCAATGGAATCTGCGCTGCCGGCTAAGCGCAAATGCGGCACCGAAGGCCTCGCGATACCCAGGAAACCAGACAGCACCGGTTCAGCCGCACCATGTCTTCGTCCGACGGACGTCCTACTCGTTGCCCAAGTTCTGCGTCCTTGGAACGGTGATGATCTTGTCGACCATGACGCTGGCACTGAGATGCGAAGCCGTTCTCCTCGGCTGGCTTCAACCCGCAGGCGGAACAGCGGCGCGATCCGTTGGATCTGGTGGTGAACGCGCACATTGTGACTGATCCGGTCATGTCGAAGCGATCAATCCTGAACGAACACCGACTGGACCGAGGCTTCCCGGCATAGTCCTGCTGCCGGCGACCGTCCAAACCTCACCGCGATTCACTCACTGCCACCAGATTGAGACTGCGTCGATGAAGTCCTGATCGTTCTTCGCTTGAGGACTGTTCGCAACGGCTAGCGACTGTCGATGCGCTTCCGTCGCGAACTCAGGCGAACGCACGATCTGGAACCCAGATTTGAGATCGGGTCGCAGCCCTTGTCTCCGAAGCGCTCGCGATGGGCCCTGACCTTGTCCTGCGATGACTCGGATTGACTCGTATCGCCATACACCTCCGGCCACCGGTTACATGTAACTTACCAGCTGCAACTTCGATCGCAACTTGAGCCTGCTCGGGTTCGAACGCGTGAGAATCGACCCAGCAGGAGCTGCATGCAACTCAGTGCGCAAACCGCACCGTGATGTGCTGTCCTGACGGCAAGATGACTGCCGGGCAGCGGGCCACTGCTCGCGCGCGACGCCGCTGCCGATCGCGTTGATCTCCAGCCCTGACTGCTGCGCGGTCTCCACCGCCGATCGCAGCGGCTTGCCCAGGAACGACGGCACAACCACTCCGCTGTCGACATCCAGAACGACAGTGCCATTCGCGCTGGATTGTCCGGCCGGCGCTGGCGGCTGAGGCGGAGGCGCGATAGCTTGCGCGATTTCAGTGCCAGAAGACGCGGGCGGTTTCGCGTCGAGGCTCTTGACTTCGGCCGCCGGAGCGGAGTCGTTGCCTCGCGGGCTTGGCGTGTGCGCCGTCGTGGCCTGCGTATTCGAGGCCGGCGTGCTGTCGTCCTGCAGCGGCGCTCCAAGGTGATCGGACGATTCATCCGTCAAATCGCCGTCCTTCGCCGATGCCATCAGCGTCTGCCGCTGCGGATTCTTCACGTCCAGGTCGTGCGGCACATGCAGATACTCCAGCACCTGCTGCGCAATCCGCTTGAACACCGGCGCGCAAACCTGTCCGCCCTGGTGCAGTCCGACGGGCGAATCGAGAATCACGGCAATCGTGATGGCCGGGTTATTGACCGGCGAAAAGCCGATGAACGAGGCCACGTACTTGGTCTTGGAATAGGCTCCGGTCGCTGGATCAACCTTCTGCGCCGTGCCGGTCTTGCCGGCGACGGTGTAGCCATCGAGAATCGCGCGCCGAGCCGTGCCGAACAGCACCACGCCTTCCATCATCTTCTTCATCTGCGCCGCGGTCATGGTCGAGACGACGCGATGCTGCTGCGCGGGATGGAAGACGACCGGCAGCGCCTTGCTGTCGGGCGGCAGCTCGCCCGCCACGATGCGCGGCGGCGTGTACATGCCATCGTTCGCGATGGTCGAGACCAGCGAGATGGTTTGCAGCGGCGTAACGCCAATCTCCTGCCCCATCGAGATGGCGCCGATCGAAACCTTCGACCAGCGACTCACCGGCTTGGCCAGACCGCGCGTTTCGCCCGGCAACTCGATTCCGGTCTGCTGTCCGAAGCCATAGTCGTGAATGTAGTGATACAGGCGCTGGTCGCCCAGCTTCATGCCGACTTTGATGGCCGCCACGTCGCTGGAGTGCGCCAGCGCTTCGGCAATGGTCACCACGCCCAGGCTCTCGTGGTCGTGGATCTTCATGCCGAACACGTCAATGGAGCCGTGCTGGCAATCGATGTGGTCGTCCGGCGTCACCACGTGCTGATCGATGGCCGCGGAGTAGGTGACGATCTTGAACACCGAGCCGGGCTCATAGATATCGCTTACGGCGCGGTTCTTCAGCGCCTCGGTGGGAACGTTGTTAAAGACATTTGGATTGAAGGTCGGCCGGTTCGCCAGCGCCAGAATTTCGCCGGTGCGCGGATTTTCCACCACCACCGTTCCCGCGATCGCCTTGGTGTCCTCCATCCCTTTTTCGCAGTTCTTTTTCGGCGATGTACTGGATGGTCTGGTCGATCGTCAGCACCAGGTTCTGCCCGGGATCAGGCGGCCGCTCCACGCGGCTGAACCACTTGCGCCGCGCATCAATCGAGATCAACTCCTGGCCGGGAATGCCGCGCAGATCGTCGTCGAACTCGCGCTCCAGGCCGCCCAGGCCTTCGTCGTCCATGCCGACGTAGCCGAGCACCTGCGCCGCCAACTCGCGCTTGGGATAGAAACGCTTCGGCTCCTTGCGGAAGTAAATGCCTCGCAGGTTCAACTCGCGAACGCGGTTGCGGTCTCGCCATCGATCTTGCGCTTGATGTAAACGAAATTGCGCGACGACTGCAGCCGGGCCACGATGTCCTGCGGATCCATGTCCAGCACTTTGCCCAGCAGCGACGCCGTGGTTTCCTGATCGTGAATCTCGCTGGGCACGGCGAAGACCGAGTCCACATCAATCGACATGGCCAGCGCATAGCCGTTGCGGTCGTAGATATTGCCGCGGCGAGGTTCGACGGGGATGGTGCGGTTCTGCTGGCGTTGCGCCCGCAGCACGAAGTCGCCGTACTTGACGACCTGCAGGCGGCACCAGCCGGAAACAGATGGCGAGGATCCAAAGGAAAAGCAGCGCGGCAAAGATGTAGAGCCTTCGACTTGGCGTCTTAGGAGCGCTCGCCCGCATTCCCTGGCTACTCCGTTCGTTGTGTTTCGGCTGTTGCCGTAAATTTCTAGAAGTGCGGCCGTTGTCTTACTCGGAGCAACCTCGTAACGTGTTTTGTATCAGGGCACGACTTCAGTCGCGCCGTAGGGAGTAAACCAGAGATCGTCCGCTCTACGCGGCGAAGGCGGTCCGTTTGCCGGACCGCCGGTTGAAACCCTAGTTCTGTTTGAAGCTACATCCCTGATAAGCGCTTCGACTTTCGACGCTGCCACCAGACTGAAGCCGCTACTGCAGAGCCGAAACCACCATGATTCCGTTCACCTTCGCCATGACCGGCGTAGCAGGATCGGCGGTCGCCGTATCCATCGGCTGCCACTGCCCGTCGACCGGACGCTGCATGCCCAGCTCGCGCGCCAGGCGATCGATGCGCGACAGATCCTTCAGCGAAGCTTCTTCCAGGCTCAAGGCGCGGTTGACTCGGAGATGGTGTCGCGCTCCGGCTTGAGCTGCTCGATCTTGTATCCGTATTCGATGGCGCTGAAGTGCTGCCACAGGTACACCATGACCAGCAGAAACAGCATGGCCAGCGTGATGCCGAAGGTCACCATCTCGCGGCGGCGCTTGGGGTCGGTTACTTTGGCCACGCGCGAGTTGTCGATGCGCTTGGTGAAGTAGATTTCCGGCGTGCCGATGAACATGCCGCGCGGCTGCATCGCCGCCTGCTCGTTCCACTCACCAGCTTGCGCCAAGGTTGGATAAAGAACTCCGGCTGCCATTGCTTTCTCCTGCCAGACCGCGTCACCGCTTCGCCATCGTCCGATGAACTTTTGAACGACACGGGCCGAATTTCAGGGGCCCTGAACTTATTCACATTCCCCACAGCTTTTTCCGCAGCCACCTCACACGGACAGTTGCGAAATTTCGAAACTCGATCCGAATCTGCCGCCGGCTGAAGCCGGCTCGGAACACACTGCAATCCCCGGAAGCTGGCCTGAAGACCAGCACTACCCGATCTGCTTACAGACGCTCGTCCGCTCGGCACGCAACTTCGCGCTGCGCGACCGCGGATTGCGATCGATCTCTTCCTCGTCAGCAGTCACCGGCTTCTTGGTCAGCACGCGATACACTCCGTCGCGCGCTCCATCTCGCAGCGCATCTTTCACGATGCGATCTTCCAGCGAGTGGAAGCTGATGATCACCAACCTGCCGCCCGGCTTCAGCACCTGCGGCGCCGCGTCTTTACTCAGCAGCGCCCGCAGGTCATCGAGTTCACGGTTCACCAGAATTCGGAGTGCCTGGAAAGTTTTTGTCGCCGGATGAATGCGCCTCTCAGCCTGGTTCATTGGCCGGGCCGCGGCCGATATCACACCCGCCAGTTGTGCGGTAGTATGAATCGGCCGCGCCCGAACAATGGCTCTGGCGATTCTCCGCGACCTCCTTTCCTCACCGAATTCGTAAATCGCATCGGCAAGCTCGCGCTCGTCGAAGCGATTTACCACTTGTTCGGCAGTCAGCCCCGATTGCGTATTCATCCGCATATCCAAAGGGCCTTCCGCCTGAAAACTAAATCCTCGCGCTGCGTTCTCCAGTTGCATGGAGCTGACACCCAGGTCGGCAAGCAATCCGTCTGCGGATGCTGCCGCCACATGCTGCGGCCACCTCGGCAAACGAGGCATGCACCAGCTCAACCTTCGGCCAGTCGCTCGCCAGTTCCGCCGGCGGCTTCGTCAGCCGCTCGCGCGCCCGTTCCAACGCTGCCGGGTCTTTATCGAAGCCAATCAAATGACCCTGTGCGCCCAGGCGGTTTGCAATTTCCCAACTGTGTCCGCCTAAGCCGAGGGTCGCGTCGATATAGGTCCCGCCGCGCCGTACGGCCAGGAATTCGATCGCTGGTTTTAAAAGAACTGGGACATGGCTAAATCGCCTCTCGCCATGTCCGCGCCCAGGGGCGCTGTTCGCTTCTGCAAATCCGTTGTCCACTCACTCCCATTCCGAGATCGCGAATGGAACCCGAAAACTTCGCCGCTCTAAATCCCCAGCCCGCTGAGGGTGGTCTCATCGTCCTCGGTGAAGGGTTCGGCAACCGACTTGCGAAGCTCGTCGGCATTGCGCACCACCAGGTGCTTCAAGATTGCCCATCACCGCGACCTCGCCTTTCAGGTTGGCGGTATCGCGCAGGATCTGCGGCATCAGCAAGCGGCCTTGCCCGTCGAACTCCACAACCTGGCCGTAGTAACTGGTGCGCTCCAGAAATTTCTGCTTGGTCTTGTGCATTTCGGGCAGCGCCGCCAGCTTGCGCTCGATCTCTTCCCAAGCCTGCATGGGATACACTTTGGCACTCCTGCCGTCCCAACTGGTGATGTAGAATTGCGCGCTGTAGTTCTCGTCGATCTCGCGCTTGAATTCCGCGGGCATCTTCAAACGCCCTTTGTCGTCCAGTCGGGTTAAATGAGTGCCGCGAAACATAGCGCTCGGCCTTAACTTCCAACTCCCACTACGGAGGTCAACATCAACGTCCCCACAGGGCAATTGCGATCCGGTTTATAGCCATGCGGGCGATAAAACCATTTCGCACCTGAATTCACCCCGTGAGGAACGAGGATTGCTTACCACAACTTACCACTTCATCCCACTTTTGACGTATCCTACTCCTAAATAGTTGTCTGTCAAGCGGAAAGTGCGAGCCGGAGGAGCAAAACTCCGTCCCCAGCCGCCAGCACAATTCCTTGTGGGTTTCGATCTCCCAAGGCGCAACCAATTGCGTTTACTGGCGGGGTTCCAATCGCAAGGCTTTCCGCTGAAAACCGGGAAGGCTGGGAGTGGGGAGGAATCGCAGACGTTCCGAGGGTCGCTCAGAACCTAAACTTGAGAGCCAGCTGTACTTGCCGGGGAGGCATGGCGTTCACGATCTGGCCGAAGCCCGTACTGCTGATGTTCCCATTCACCGCCGCCGCTCCGAAAAACTGCGCGTGATTGAAGACGTTGAACGCCTCCACCCGAAACTGAAGCATCCTGCTTTCCCCCACCGAGAACTCCTTCTGCAGGGCCATGTCGAAATTCTCCAGACCTGGGCCATAGAAGAAGCGGCGGGGAGCATTTCCAATCGTGCCCAGCGCGGGGACGCCGAACAGCGCAGTATTAAATGCCGGCGGACCGTTACGCGGATTGGTGTTGACGGCCAGATTGCCGCCGGCGTATTCCGGCGTGTCGACGCCATTGTTATTGATGCCGTTAGGCATGGAGCCAAGCAGCGAGCTGTCGGTATTGTTGTAGAGCGTGACCGGCAGTCCGCTGGAAAGTCGCGTGATGCCCGACAGCCACCAGCCCTCTGTCCAGCGATTCTGGCCGCGAAGCAGCGCGGCGAATGGCAGTCGGTAGCGATAGCTGACCACGAAGTTATGCCGCAGGTCGAAGGCCGAGATCGCTTTGGTCAGCGCGGCGTCGAAGGGATACACCGGTTCCGACAGGCTGGAGGAATCGTCCAGCGACTTGCTGTAGGTATATCCGGCCATCAATTCCAGCGACCGGCTGGTATGGCGCAGCGAAACTTCCAGGGCATTATAGTTGGAAAAACCAATCGTCTTCTGATAGGTAATTCCGTCGAAGTCCGGACCGAACGGCCCTCTCGCCACCACCTGGCTGCCATTCGGCTTGGTGAAAACTCCGCCTTCGCTGAACGGTCCGCAGGTCGCGCGTGCCCGGCATCACTTCGCTCGGTTGGCTGACGCTGAGACAGGTCGGCGCGTCTCCCGGATTCGCCGAGGTAAGCACCAGCAGATGATGCGCTTGCGAACCCACATAACTCATTTGCAGAAAAGTGTTGGACTGCAGTTCGCGTTCCCAGGAGAGAGTGTAGCTTTCGGTATAAGGAGAAGTGTTGCCGGAATAAAACGCCGGATCTCCGGTGATGGGATTGTACTTCGCCCAATTCACCGAGCTATTGGGATTGCTGACCGAAGCGCCGAACGGCGGCATGGGCGAAGGAAAAGGCTGGCCGTTGCTCAGTCCGGTGGTCGCCGAAACGAAGGGCTCGTTGAACAACGGGCGTCCGCCAGTGCTGTCGTAGTCATATCCGTAAGGCGCGCAAGCGCTCATGATGCCCGCCGACAGCCCTTCAAATGCGCTATAGAAAATGCCAAGCCTGGCGCGAATGCTGCTCTTGCCCGCTCCGCCAAAGATCTTGGCCAGCAGCCCTTGATCGAAGCTCGGGCGAGTAGGCAATACCCAGGCGCGGAGCAAAGTTGGTCCATTTCGTCGGCGCCAATGTCGACGGAATGCCGGCATCGCCGGGAAACACGATTCCCGTAGGAGCATTGGGATAAACCTGCGATTGTTCACCCAGAACGAACGTCTGCAACTGGTTGTATTTCTCGCTGCCAGGGCGGCAGAACATCCCAGCGCAATCCGTAGTTGAGCACCAGGTTCGAGCGAACGCTGCCAGCTGTCCTGGCCGAACAGCGCCAATGTATTTATTGCGCAGATAGAAAGGACGGGCGTCACCTTGTTCATACGTGCTGGCAACACCCAGCAGATAGTCGGCGAAATCGGAACCGGTTTCCGTGCCCTGGAAAACAAATGAACCGTTGTTGATGGAATTGGAGTTGATGTTGATCTGGTCGAGATGAAAGCTGCCGCCGAATGTCAGCGTGTGCTTGCCCATCACGTGTGACAGGCTGTCGCTCCAGCTATAGGTGTTGTTCACCTGGCGTTCTCCGGTTACGTCAACTCCGATGGTGAAATCGTTGAACGCAACGTTCTCGATGCCTTCGATACCTGGGTTCAGAGGAACAATGCCCAGCGTTCCCTCACCCGCCACAAAGCCCTGCGAAGCCAGCGAGGGACCGACTCCTCCAACAGGCTGGCCGATGATGTTGGCATAACGCATGTAGCTGAAGTGGGCCTCATTTACTGTGTTGGCGCCAAAGGTCTTCGTCAAGCCCAGACTCAGCAGCTGCGCCCGACCGCTGGACAGAGCGTTGAAGCCGGGCACATTCGCTCCTCCTTGCTGCGTCGGATAAGGATTGTTCATCGCATAATCATCCAGCGTGTAATAGGCCGCAAGATTCCCAAATCGCTGGCTATTCACATCGAAGCGGGCGGCGCCTTTGTTGTCGCCGAGGGTTTCGTTTTCCGCGGAGGTGGAGAAGAGGTCCTGACCGACATTCGCTTGCGGAATGTATTGCAGCAGCGCCCTGGCCGGCGCAGACCAGATGGAACTGGGTATCTTCGCGTTCGGGAACACACATTGGGCGGCATTGCTGCAGCCTGTCGTGTAATAGGGTTCGCCCGCACTGACCGTGTAACCGAGCTTTTGCGATAGCTGGCTGGCCCAGTAATCGCTGCTGACCTTGCCGGTCAGTTGGCTGGCGAGATCGGAGAGATTTCCGTTGCGGTCCGCCAGGCTGGGCACCACAATGTTGCCGGTCTCCTGCCCCTGCGTCATTTGCGTGCCTTGATAGTCGAGGAAGAAGAAGACCTTGTCCTTCCGAATCGGGCCGCCCACCGTGCCTCCGTATTGGTTGCGGTCGTACGTAGCGCGTTCGGGCGCAAAGTAGTTGCGAGCATCGAGTGCGGTATTGCGCAGGAATTCGAAAACGCTGCCGTGGATCTGATTGCTGCCGGACTTCGTGCTCACCAGCACCTGGCCGCCGCTGAAGTTTCCGTATTGCGCGTCAAAATTATTGGTGAGAACGCGAAGCTCCTGGATGGAGTCGAGATTGGGCACGATCACCGTACCGTTATTAAAGTCCTCCTCCACGAGGCTGCCGTTCACCATGAAACCGTTGGCTGTCTCGCGCTGCCCGCTGATAGAGAGATTG
This sequence comes from uncultured Acidobacteriaceae bacterium, assembly GCA_963746515.1. GTDB lineage: Bacteria > Acidobacteriota > Terriglobia > Terriglobales > Acidobacteriaceae > Bog-257. The sequence goes on from CAVVBO010000001.1 coordinate 250,423, forward strand.
CCGGCATTCAGATCGCCCGACGGTGGCGTGCTGGTGCAACCCGACATAACGACCGCATTGGGCTGGGCCGAACTGGCCGGTATCACGCCCGGCTGAAGGGCCAGCAGGTCGGTGAAGCTGCGTCCGTTGAGCGGCACCGAAGTCATCTTGGTCGCGGAGATGAGGTCTCTGGATTCGCTGGACAAAAGATCCGCACGCGATTGGTCGGCAGACACCTCAACCGTCTCCGTTTGGGAAGCCATGGTCAGCTGGATGTCGAGATGAAGCTGGGCATCGTCACTGATGTCAAGCCCATCTTCCCGATCGGACGCGAAACCGGCGAAGCTGACCTCGATTGCGTAGTGTCCGGCTGGAATGGCGGCGAAAGAATATGTGCCATCGCCGCCGGCTGTGACCCTGCGGAGCACCTCATTCTGCGCATTACGGAGCACGATGGCCGCTCCCGGAATGACAGCGCCGCTGGGGTCGGACACGGTTCCAGAAATGCTTCCGGCTTCGGCCGCGAAACTGAAGCAGGCGGCGGCCAGCAGACCAACCACCAGAAACCTTCCCAGAATTGCCAGAGCTCTTGTAACTACGGAGGAATACACCGGGGCCCTCTCTTTCCCGTCAACGGCAGTCGCCCGTTCGATAATGAAAATGAAAATCACTTTCAAAATCGTAGCGTCCCCTTGGCCGGTCTGCCTGTGACCCCGATCACGTGCAGCCGTGATGTAGCTCCGGCTTGCGATGTCCCCAGCAGCGCCCCCCGCCTGGCGTGTGGGCTTCCCCTCGGCCTGGCGAAACCTGAAGGCAGTACTGGCTGGCCGAACTGGAGCGCTCTCGGCGCCGCTGTGTCCGGGGCGAAATCCTGAAATGATCTATTCTTTCGACATGGACGTTTTCGCTCTCACCCGCAAGCTCATGGACGTTGAGTCCACCACCGGAATGGAAGCCGCCGTCGGAGAAGTGCTGGCCGCAGAGTTGACCCAGCTCGGCTACGACGTCGAGCGCATGCCCGTGGAAGACGATCGCTTCAACGTTTGGGCAACCCATCCCGGACACCCAACGCCCGAACTCGTCCTTTCCACGCACATGGACACGGTGCCACCGTTCATTCCGTCTTCGGAAACCGCAGACCGCATCTACGGTCGCGGCTCGTGCGACGCCAAGGGGATCATCGTGGCTGAGATCGCCGCGGCGCAGAAGTTGAAGGCTGAGGGTATTCGCGTTGGCCTGCTTTTTCTGGTGGGCGAGGAGCGCGACAGCCAGGGCGCGCAGACTGCCAATCAGCAGCCGCGCGGAGGGAAGTTCCTCATCAACGGCGAGCCCACGGAAAACAGGCTCGCGATTGCCTCGAAGGGCACGCTGCGCGTGGAACTGGTAGCGAGTGGAAAGATGGCGCACTCGGCCTATCCCGAGCTGGGCGAGTCCGCGATCGAGAAGTTACTGGACGCGCTGCACAACGTTCGTCAGCTAAAGCTGCCGACCAATCCCAAAGCTGGGCCGTGCACTTTGAACATCGGCCAGATCGAGGGTGGCCGGGCGCCCAACGTGATTCCCGATCGCGCCGTTGCGCAGTTGCTTTTCCGGCTGGTCGGTCCCGCCCAGGAGTTGCGCCGTCAAATCACCGACGCTGTCGCAGGCAAAGCCGAGGCCGAGTTCAAGCTCGAGATTCCTTACCTCGAACTAGGAACGATTCCTGGCATCGAGACCATGATTGCGGCGTTTACCACCGATGTTCCCGCACTCACTCGCTGGGGACAACCGCTGCTGATCGGGCCCGGGTCGATTCACGTCGCCCACACCGACGGCGAGTACATCGAGAAAAAGCAACTACTCGACGCAATCGATCTCTACGCGCGTATTGCGCGGTACTTGATACAGGCGGATACAAAGTAGGGCGCGGTGAGAGCCGTGCCTGCCTCGATCGCCCCTCATGCATGGGACCACGTTCGGGCTTCCATCTACTTTTTGTAGATTCCCGCAATTTTTTGCTATTCCAATCCACCGTATTTAGCGCACAATTGGCGACGCACCTATGCCTACTAAAACTGGCGCCAAAAGAGCGCCTAAAAAATCCTCTGCCACCGAGGCTGCTGGTCATCGTATAACCCGCGGAGTGCCGCTTCCCTTGGGCGCGTGGTTACGCCGCTTTGGAGTGAATTTCTCGATCTTCTCCAAGCACGCCACTTCCTGCACCCTATTGTTGTTTCGGCCGGGAGCCGCCGATCCTTTTGTCGAGTACCCCCTCGACCCTCATTCCAACCGGACCGGGCAGGTCTGGCACGCCTTCGTAGAGGGCCTGGATGCCGGAGTGCAGTACGGCTATCGCTTCGCCATGCAGCCCAATCCCGATCGCACGGTGTATCGCTTCAATCCCGAACAGGTTCTTCTCGATCCGTACGCGCGTGTGCTGTCGCATGGAGGCGCGTGGGATGCTTACAAGCCCGGCACCCGGCCTTACCGGAACGGTGTCGTCGTAGAGAATTATTTCGATTGGGAAGACGATCAGCCACTAAATATTCCTCTGGTCGACAGCATTATTTACGAGATGCATGTGCGAAGTTTCACCCGGCATCCATCCTCGGGAGTCGCAATTCCCGGAACTTTTGCCGGCATCATCGAAAAGATTCCCTATCTCAAGAAGCTGGGAGTGACCGCGGTCGAACTGCTTCCGGTAAATGAGTTCGAAGAATCCGATACCGACCGGGTGAACCCTTTTACCAAGGAGCCGCTGCGGAATCTGTGGGGATATCAGCCGACCGCGTTTTTCGCACCGAACACGGCCTACTCCTCAAACCTCGCCGACGGCGAGCAGGTTCGTGAGTTCAAGCAGTTAGTCCGCAGCTTGCACCAGGCTGGCATTGAAGTCATCCTCGACATGGTTTTCAACCATACCGCTGAGGGCGACGCCACCGGACCCATGTGGTCTTTCCGCGGCATCGATAATCCTACCTACTACATTCTCGATTCCGCCGGGAATTACGAAAACTTTACCGGCTGCGGAAACACATTCAATTGCAACAATCCCGTGGTTCGCGATTTCATTGTCGATTGTCTGCACTACTGGGTGATGGAGATGCACGTCGACGGCTTCCGCTTCGACCTGGCGTCGATTCTTGGCCGCGGGCAGGACGGCTCGGTGCTAAGCAATCCCCCGCTGCTGGAGAGCCTGGCCTACGACCCAGTGCTGGCCAACACCAAGTTGATTGCCGAGGCATGGGATGCGGCGGGACTCTACCAGGTCGGCACCTTTCCTTCCTGGGGACGGTGGGCGGAATGGAACGGCAAGTTTCGCGATGACGTTCGCAGTTTCGTGAAAGGCGATGCGGGGATGACTTCGGCCCTGGCGACCCGGCTATTAGGAAGCCCCGATTTATATCTGACCAGCGCGCGCGAGCCCTATCACAGCATTAACTTCGTGACTTGCCACGACGGATTTACGCTCAACGATCTGGTCTCGTACAACGACAAGCACAACCTGCCCAACGGCGACAACAATACCGACGGCACCAACGCCAACTACAGCTGGAATTGTGGCGTCGAAGGACCTACGGACGATAGCGCCATCAACGAACTGCGCGCCCGGCAACGCAAAAATTTAGCCGCGATTCTTCTGGTGGCAAATGGCGTTCCCATGATCCTCTCCGGTGACGAGATTGGACGCACGCAGCAAGGCAACAACAATGCTTATTGCCAGGACAATGATGTCAGCTGGCTCGATTGGCGCATGGCCGAAAGCAACGCTGGTCTGCTGCGCTTCTTTCAGCTGATGATCGCGTTCCGCAAACGCAGCTCCCTGATGCGCCGCGCTACCTTCGCGCTGAACGGCGAGGGCGGATTCCACATCACCTGGCACGGCACCAAACGCGTTAAGCCCGATTGGGGCTATGAATCTCGCACCTTGGCGATGCAGCTTACGCAACTGCACGATGACGGCTCGCGCGACGACCATCACTTTATCGCCAACGCGTATTCTGGCGATCTCGACTTTGAGCTGCCGCAGATTGGCGAGCGAGAGTGGTTTCGCCTGGTCGATACTGCGCTAGCATCGCCGCAAGACATTGCCGAGGATGGCCAGGAATTTCCGCTGCTGTCGCAGGAAAGCTACTTGGTGAAGGCGCGCAGCGTGGCGATTTTCATAGCGAAATGATGAGCTGATTTTGAAGAGGCGCAGCTTTCGTTCGCCGGAGTACGTTCTTCATGATTGTCATCCCGAACCTACTTTACCGCCACTAACAAAGCCGGGTTCGGCGTGTCTTTGTTCGGTGTGTTTTGAAGGGGCGCGGCTTTAGCCGCGCCGCAGAAGCCCTATAATTTTGTCATTCCGAGTGGGCTTCAGCCACGAGGAATCCGCTTTCCGAGTTTTTCTGTAGCCTCTGACGTCGTTCTTTGATGCAAAATGACTTCTCGAAACCCTGGTAATTCACTATTCATTAGAATGTCGCATTTTCGTTTCATCCAGCATCTCGAACTTCCCAGACTCGGGATCGGCCTCCCACACCGAACCATCGCCAATGTCATAGATCCAGCCCCGAATCTCTAGCTCGCCGCTCAAGACCCGTGAGGCCACGGCCGGATGCGTCTTCAAGTTTTCCAACTGGGTCAAAACGTTGTACTCGGTAAGCAGTTGTATCTTCTCTTCCTCGGAAACGTTGGGATGTTCTCTCAATAGCCGATCCCGCGACTCGAACGAATGCCGCATCCAGCTTTGCAGCGCCGGCATGCCATTGGCTCGTTCCGGCTCGGCCAGAACTTTGACCACGCCACAATCGGTATGTCCGCAGACAATGATCAGGGGCAGCCGCAGCACCAGCATGGCGTACTCCATACTGGCAGTCACTCCGCCGACATGCTCGCTGTATTTGGGAACGATGTTGCCAGGCGTGCGCTCGGTGAAGACCTCTCCCGGATGCGTTTGCAGCAGCATCGCCGGATCGATGCGAGAATCGGCGCAAGTGAAAAACATGGCAATCGGTTCCTGGTGGCGCTTCAACTCTTTGAAGAGTTCGCGCCGGGCGGGATAAACTTCTGCCTGGAACTTTGCGACGCCTCTGACCAGTTTTGTTAAAGCTTCCTGACTCTTCACTACCAGGGTCCTCATCCAATGCTTATAGTGCCCAAGCGGTTTGCACGTCACTGACAGTGTACCGGCTGGGGACTAGAATCACCGCTGTAACAATGCTCCTATAATTAAGCCATCCACCACCGTTAAATACATTTAACCGCTGAAAACATCCGCGAACGACTGCTATCAGGAGGACTACCCTACTACGTTCGCGACGCCCTCCATTTTTCCCTGCTAGACTGAACCCTCATGTCTGAAGCCACCAACTCACTAGCGCGCGCCTCTTCTGCCTATCTGCGCTCGGCCATGCATCAGCCTATCCGCTGGCACGAGTGGGGCGAGGAAGCCTTCGCCACCGCCCAGCGCGAGAACAAGACCATGCTGCTCGATATCGGCGCAGTGTGGTGCCACTGGTGCCACGTCATGGATCGCGAATCGTACGAGAGCGCCGAGGTAGCCGAGATCATCAATCAGAATTTCATCGCCGTAAAGGTCGATCGTGACGAGCGTCCCGACGTCGACAGCCGCTACCAGCTTGCGGTCTCGGCAATCTCCGGCACCGGCGGTTGGCCACTGACGGTCTTCCTCACCCCCGACGGCCGGCCATTTTACGGCGGCACCTACTTTCCTCCGGTCGATCAGTGGGGACGTCCCAGCTTCAAGAAGATTCTGCTGGCGATTGCGGACGCCTATCGCGAGCGCCGCGACGAAGTGCTGAAGTCCGCCGACGAGGCCATGAATGTGCTGGCCAATGCGGAAGGCTTCGCCGGACATCACATGGATTTCTCGCCGCGGATTGTCGGCGTGATGGTGCAGTCGGCGATGCCCATCTTCGACGAGAAAAACGGTGGCTTCGGCAGCGCGCCCAAGTTTCCTCATCCCGCGTCCCTCGATCTGCTGCTGGACTGGTATGTGCGCACGCGTGAGGAACGCGTCGCCACGGTCATCACTACGACGCTGACCAAGATGGCGCAAGGCGGTGTGTATGACCAACTGGCCGGAGGCTTCCATCGCTACTCAGTCGACGAGCGCTGGATCGTGCCCCACTTCGAGAAAATGTCGTACGACAACTCGGAGCTGCTGAAGAACTACGTACACGGCTATCAGGTATTCGGCTTCGAGTTCTACGCGCATGTGGCGCGCGACATCGTGCGCTGGATGGACGAATGGCTGAGCGATCGCGAGCATGGCGGCTTCTACGCCTCGCAGGATGCCGACATCAATCTCGACGACGATGGCGATTACTTCACCTGGACGCGCGAGGAAGCCAAAGCAGTTCTGAGCGAAGAGGAGTTTGAGGCGGCCGCGCTGCACTACGACATCGAAGAAGCCGGCGAGATGCAGCACGATCCGTCTAAGAATGTGTTGTGGGTGCGGGCGCTGCCGGAAGAAGTCGCCTCGCGAATGGGGGTCGATATCTCCAAGGCGCTCGACCTGCTGGCGTCGGCTAAGACCAAGCTGTACGCGGCGCGCTTGAAGCGCCCCACTCCGTTCGTGGACAAGACGGTTTATGTGAACTGGAATGCGATGTGCGTCTCGGCCTATTTGCAGGCTGCGCAGGTGCTGGGATTAGATGAGGCGCGCAAGTTCGCATTGCGTTCGCTGGATCGCATCTTGTCGGAGGCGTGGGATAAGGAACGCGGGTTGTCGCACGTCATCGCCTACTCCGATCCGAACGCCGCCAGTAGCGTTTCGTCCGCGGCATTGCTTGACGACTATGCCTTCACCGCGCTGGCTTGCCTGGATGCCTACGAGGTCACCGGCGCGATGAGCTACTTCAAGTTCGCGCAAGAGATCGCCGACGAAATGGTGCGCCGCTTTGGCGATGCCGACTTCTGGAGGCTTCTTCGATACCGAAGCGTCGCTGGAAGAGAAGTTGCAGCTGGGCGCGCTATCGGCGCGGCGCAAGCCGTTTCAGGATGCGCCTACTCCGGCCGGAAATCCGAGCGCGGCGATTGCGTTGCTGCGGCTTCACGCCTATACAAACGACGCGAAGTATCGCGACAAAGCCGAAGACACGCTGGAAGTTTTTGCCGGAGCGGCGGAGCAGTTTGGGATTTACGCCGGGAACCTACGGCATCGCCGCGACCTGGATGTCGCGCCCGCATACTCAGGTCGTGGTCGTCGGAGAAGACGCAACGGCCGATGCGTTGTTGCAGGCTGCGATCGCCCCATTCGCGGTCAACAAGTCGGTGGTGCATTTGACCGACAGCGAAGCCGTGGCGCAGAACCTGCCCGCGGTGCTGGCGGAGACAGTTCCCAATTTGCCTGCGCTGAAAGAGAAGAAGTCGTTTGCGATCGTCTGCACCAACTTCACTTGCCAGCCTGCAGTTGCGGATCCGGAGGAATTATCCTCGCTGCTGCGGACGGCGATAGGCGGAAAGTAAGCTCCAGTCGAAGAATTGGCCGATGGACGGCTCAGCCACGCTCTAGTAAGCCTGATCCAGCAATTCGATCACGTGCAGAACTTCTGCGTTGAGCCCCTTGCGCCTGGCTCCAGCCGCTAGTTGCAGCATGCACCCCACATTCGCGGTGACCACAATCTCCGGCTCAACCATAGCGACATACTCCATCTTCTCGTCGAGAATCTTCATCGAGATCTCGTTCTGCACCACGTTGTAGACCCCAGCACTACCGCAGCAGGAATCGGCGCGTGGCATCTCGACTAGCTGCGCTCCGATCGCCTTCAATAATTGCGCGTGGCTGTTTGCGGATACCTTGGCGCGTGCGCCAGGTGGCAGGGATCGGAGTAGGTCACGCGGGCTTTCAACCGCCGCTTAGGTTCCGTCAGGCCGACTTCTGCCAGGTACTCGGTTACATCGCGGACTTTGGCTACGAATTCCTGTGCTCGCCGCGCATACTTGGCGTCGTGCTCCAGCAGCCCCGCATATTCCTTCATCGTCGCGCCGCAGCCGGCCGCGTTGTTCACCACGGCATCGAATTCCGGGCTGAGCATGGCATCGATATTCTTGCGAGCCTGCGCGCGAGCCAAATCCAGCAGTCCGGCATGAGCCTGCAAGGCGCCGCAACAGGCTTGTGCCTGAGGAATGCAGACCTCAATGCCGTTTTTGTTGAAGCACGCGAATGGTCGCGCGATTCAATTCGGCAAAGGCCACGCTGCTGACACAGCCGATCAGCAGAGCCACACGCCCGCGCCGAACGCCTTCGGCGGGAAAAGTCTTGCCCAGATCGCGAAATGAGAAGTCACTTTCGATGTGCGGCGAGAGAGCGTCCAGCTCGGCGAGTCCAAGAAGCTTGAGCAATCCACTGCCTCGCGCCAGGCTCTGTAACCCGGATCGCTGATAAAAGCGCAGCAGGTTTGCCGATCGCGAGAGCTTGTCGAACGACGGCAGCACCCGCGCGTAAAAGTATTCGCGCACTTTGCGTTGCAGCCAGGGACGCTGGTAGTTCTCCTCAATCTGCGAGCGCGTGCGCTCCAGCAAACTGCCATATTGCACACCCGAGGGGCATGCGGTCTGGCAGTTCAGGCAGCCCAGGCAACGATCGATGTGGGTGACAAAAGAATCTGCCAGGGCAAGCCTGCCTGCGTCGACTTGCAACATCTGGTAGATGCGGCCGCGCGGCGAATCCATTTCGGTGCCCAGCGCGCGATAGGTCGGGCACTGGTCGAGGCACAGTCCGCAGTGGACACACTTGGAGTACAAGCTCCCACGTCGGCTTCTCTCCCGGGGAGAAATTCGAGACCGGCTCATCGACGGTTGGGGTTGCGAAGGTCAGAAGAGGAACCTCCCGCGATTGAGAATGTCTTTGGGATCGAGCGCTATGCTTCACCGCTCGCATGCTGTCAAGATTAGTTGGCGTGGGGCCCCAGGCTGTGACATGGTGCCGCGCTTCGGGCGGACAATGCAGCACCGCCATGCTGGCATCGCGCGGCAACAGATTGCGCAACTCCGATGCGGCGTTGATGAAGTTCACCAAGGTAACGTCGGCGCCCGGCATCGGCCACAGACCGGCCAGCAGATGACCAACTCCCACTCTGCCGATCACGGCGAGCGTCAGGCCGTTCGATTCAGAAACCGTTGCCAGATCGGTCAGGACCGGCTGAACATCGCTCAACGGGAGCGCCAGCGAGATCAGCAAACAACGCGGATGTCGCTCAGGAACCGTATGCGAAAAATCAGAGAGAGCCCGCCACAGATTCGCTTCGCTCTGCGGATCAATCTCGTGCGAGACGGCCGTCCCCAGTTCCGCGCGATAGCGAGCCAGTACAGCATCGCTGCCTGCTGCTCGAACATAAATCGACCACGACTCGGATTCTTTTCCCGCCGGCAAGAGAGCACGCGCGCCAGGCGAAACCAGTTCCAGGCAAATGGGCGATAGCGGCGAGCACAGCACGCGATTGCGAAAATCAATGGCTTCGGCGAGAGTGCCGAACTCCGCGGCAAAGGTTCGGGTTTGCCGCGGCGCGGGAAACAACTTGAAACTGGCGCCGGTAATGATCGGCCAACGTCCCCTGGCTGCCGATCAGCAGCTTCATCAAATCGTAGCCGGCAACGTTCTTCACAACTCGGCCACCGCCTTTGGCCTTGCGGCCATCGCCGGTCACAAACCTGATCCCAATACAATAGTCGCGCAGCCCGCCATAGCCTTGCCGCAGAGGACCGGCCATTCCGGTGGCCAGCAATCCGCCAACGGTGGAACGTTCCGGCAACGCTGCATCGCCGGCAAACAGCAATCCATCCGCCCCGACCATGGTAGACAGTTGCGCAGCCGTGCAACCTGCTCCAATGCCGATGGTGAGATCGCCTGGATCGTAGTGATCGACAGCAGTCAACCGCGAGGTACGGAGCAGCACATCAACCTGAGCGGGCAAGTTGCCTGACTGTTGCTGAGTGAAGCCTCCAGCCGGAACCACGCTCAGGCCATGATCGTTGGCAAAGTGCAGTACAGCCGCGATTTCGTCTGGCCGAAGCTGGAGTAACCGCAACTCCGGGAGCGACACCAAGGATGAGATGGCGATGCAGTTCGGCAGGGTCGTCGACCACATGCTGCGGTCCCGCAGATTGCGCGCAGTTCGCTCCCGAATCGCGTCATCGCGATGGTGCTCACATCCCCTCCTGCGCCAGCACCGCATTCTGCGACGGGCCTGCGATCTCGCGGCACATGCGCGGCGTGGGCAGCAATTTCTGCGGGTTCAGAATCTCGTGACCGTTGAAGGCGTTCCGCAGGCTCATCATTACGTCGAGATCTTCCTCGGTGAACAGCAGCGGCATCAGGTCGCGCTTTTCCATACCAACGCCATGCTCGCCGGTGATGGACCCTCCGACATCGATGCAGTACTGGAGAATCTCGCGGCTGGCGGCCAACACATGCTGAAACTGTTCAGCATTGCGCATGTCGAAAAGGATCAGCGGGTGCAGGTTGCCGTCTCCGGCATGAAAGATGTTGCCGATAATCAGGTCGTACTTCGTCGCCACCTCACCAATATGCTGCAGCACGCCGGGGATTTGGCTGCGGGGAACCACTCCGTCCTGCGTGTAGTAGGAGGGAGTGACGCGTCCCAGCGCCGCAAAAGCCAGTTTGCGGCCCTTCCACAGCAGCGCGCGCTCCTCTTCGTTCTTGGCCCGTCGGACTTCGCGCGCCTTCTGCTGGAGGCAGACTTCGCTCACCGCAATCGCCTGCTCTTCGACCGCCTCGCGCAATCCCTCCAGTTCAATCAACAACACCGCTCCGGCATCGAGCGGATAACCTGCGTGGCAAAAAGCTTCAATCGTGCGCAAGGTCCAGCCGTCGAGCATTTCCAGCGCAGCCGGAGTGATGCCTGCGGCGGTTATAGAGGAAACAGTACGGGCTGCGTCGTCAATCGATTCGAAAACTCCCAACAGCGTTGCCGCCACTTCCGGCTTGCGCAGTCAACTTCACCGTGATTGCGGTGGTGATTCCGATTGTTCCTTCGGAGCCCACAAAAAATCCCGTCAGATCGTAGCCGCCGGACTCGGCTGCCTTGCCGCCGAACTGCACGATGTCTCCGTTGGGCATCACCACTTCCACTCCGGTCACATGATTCACCGTCACGCCATGCATCAGGGTGTGAGGTCCACCGGAGTTTTCGGCGACGTTACCGCCAATGGTGCAAGCCTTCTGGCTGGATGGATCAGGCGCGAAGTAGAGGCCGAGATGGGAGACGTGCTCGGAGAGTTGGAGATTCACCACACCGGGCTGCACCACCGCGCGCAGGTTCTCGGCGTCAACCTCAAGGACGCGGTTCATGCGGGTGAAGACGATCACGATCCCGCCTTCCTGCGAGATTGCCCCGCCACTCAGGCCGGTTCCAGCGCCGCGCGCCACCACGGGAATACGGGCCGAGGTGGCCACCTGCATGATTTCGGAAACTTGTTGCGTAGTTTGCGGGAAGACGACAATGCCGGGCGTGCTCTTGCGGATGCCCGCGTCGTATTCGTACAGCATCAGATCTTCAGGACGGTCGAGAACGGCGTCACGGCCGGCAATCTTCCGGAAATGGTCGATTACGCCTGGCAGACTCATGGAGGGTCAGCGCCAGTGTACACCCCGAATGAGCGCACCTACAGCGACAGCGTTCCCCTCCGCGGCCCGTTCCCAATCTGGGAGACGCCTCGCCGGCTAGCTCGAAGTCTGGATGTAGGCGCGCATCATGTCCGCCTCGCCCGACTTTTCGTCGAGGTGGCAACGCAGCAGATCGCGCAACGAGAGAAAGCCGACCAGGGTTGTGCCATCGCATACCGGCAGATGACGGACGCCGTTGGTCTGCATCACGCACATGGCTTCTTCCGAACTGGCGCTGGGAGTCACGGTGTGCAGGTCGGTGCTCATCACGTCGGCAATGTGTGTGATCAGGGGATCGCGGCCTTCGGTGACCACCCGCCGCATGATGTCGCGCTCGGAGAAGATGCCGACCAGTTTGGTGTCGTCCAGCACGGGCACTGCGCCGACGTTGCAGTCGACCATATAGCTGGCGGCTTCAAACACTGTTTGATTGGGTTGAACGTAATGGATTGTGCGATTACTCAACAGGTCCCGGATCGTCGCCATAGTGCCTCCTGAAGGTCGTGGACTGAAGGGGCGCGCACTCGCCCGTGAAGGGCGAATTTCCTGGGCCTCCACGACCCGGTGGCGTCACAAAGCCAAACCTTTGGCGTAGTCCAAGCGGCACGCCGGCCCCGGGAGCGAGGAGCGGAGGCGAGTATAGTCCGAAGGGACGACGAATGGGAAGCAGAATTGCTAGTTGTGACATGGATAAAATTGCACACTCGATGCAACCTTCCCGGCTGACCAGGCATAGGCGCCGCTTGCGCCACGCGGCTCGGCCAAGACATTCCCGCGCCGCGGCTGATATCCTCAATCGTTTGACGACGGTACGGAGGAAGAACACGAATGTCCAATAGCTTGCAGGGGCGTACGGTAGCAGTATTTGGCGTGGCTAACAAACGGAGCATCGCCTGGGCCATCGCGCAGCAGATGCAACAGGCCGGTGCTCAACTGGCCATCACGTATCAGAACGAACGCCTGAAGCAGGAAGCCGACGACCTGATTGCCGCCCTGCCCAACTCGCAGGCGTTTCAATGCGACGTCTCGCGCGACGAGGAGATTGCGCAGCTGTTCGAGCAATTGAAGTCGCGCTATGGCAAGCTGGACGCGATGGTACACAGCCTGGCCTTCGCTCCCGCCGAAGAACTGAAAGGCGAGTTCGCCGATACCAGCCGAGAGGGCTTCCGGATTGCGCTCGATATCAGCGCCTATTCGTTGGTCGCGCTGGCCCGCGCCGCCCGTCCGCTGATGACCGATGGCGGCAGCATCATAACCATGACCTACTACGGCGCGGAAAAAGTAGTTCCCAAGTACAACGTGATGGGCGTAGCCAAAGCCGCCTTGGAGGCGAGCGTCCGCTACCTGGCGTATGACCTTGGGAAGAACAAAATTCGGGTCAACGCAATTTCCGCGGGCCCCATCAAGACGCTGGCCGCACGGGGCATCTCCGGCTTCGGCGAGATGCTTTCGGTGCAGGCGCAACGAGCTCCGCTGCAACGCAATGTGGACGTGAAGGAAGTGGCATCGACCGCGGTCTTCCTGGCCAGCGACGCCGGCAGCGGAATTACCGGGGAGACGATCTATGTGGATTGCGGATATAACATTATGGGATTTTAAGAAGAAGCAACTAGCGACTAGCCAAAGTGTCGCTCTCACTAGTCTGCAGATAGTTTCCGCTTGGCGATATTTTCCCCTTGCATTATGAGTAGGGCGGCGATACGCTTCGCCGCAAATAGTTGCATTCCGCGCTCGGCCATGAACATTCACGAGTTAGGTTTCTGGTGCCTGCTATCGCTGGGCAGATCAGGTCGGCTGCCACTTAATCTTTCCCAGTCCTTAGCACAGACACTCAACCGAGGACGCAATCCTCGAGTCTCGAAAAGGAGAATGTTTATGACGAACCATTGGCAACCCAAGCCCTTGGCCGGAATCAACCACCCGGCAGCAAAAGCCGCATTCGCTCTGACTCTTCTGCTTGCGCTTGTTATGGTTGTTCCACCGTCGGCCCAGGCGCAAACCTACACCATCCTGCACAACTTCGCGGGAGGTTCGGACGGATCAGATCCTGAGGCCGGCGTAACGCTTAACCAGGCGGGCAACCTCTACGGTACGGCGTTCTACAGCCATTCCGGCTCCGGCAACGGTTCGGTTTTCCGGATCAAGCTATCCAACCAGATCTTTAGCCCGCTTTATGATTTCGCCGGAGGCGGCGACGGGGCGAATCCGTTCTACGGCGTAGTCTTCGGCCCGGATGGCAGCCTGTACGGCACGACCGAGAACGGCGGCTTGGGCTTCGGAACAGTTTTCAAACTGCAACCCCCGTTGACGATCTGCAAATCAGTCCAGTGCCCCTGGGGAAAAACCATTCTCTACACCTTCGGTGGGGGCAGCGACGGAGCTCAGCCACAGGCATCGAGCCACCTCATCTTCGATCAGGCCGGAAATATTTATGGCACAACGGGCTTCGGGGGCCAGTTCGGACAGGGAACGGTTTACGAACTCACGCGTTCCGGCAGCGGTTGGACGAAGACCATTCTTCACAGCTTCGGAGCCAGCGGTGATGGAGCAGTTCCCACGCACAACGTGACTTTCGACAGCGATGGAAACCTGTACGGCACCACGTACGTTGGAGGCAATTCCGGAGATGGCATCATTTACCAGCTGATGCATTCGGGGTCGGGCTGGACGGAGAACATTATCGCCAGCTTTTCCAGGAACACAACTATCGGTGGGATTCTTCTCGCCGGCCTGATCGTCGATCCATCCGGCAACTTCTACGGTGCAACCAGCAGCGGAGGGACAGGAGGAGGTGGCACGATCTTTGAAATGTCGCCCTCCGGCAGCGGCTTTACGTTCACTGTGCTTGCTTCCCTGGATGGAGGCTATCAGGGCGGCGCCTATGGCAATCTGGTGATGGACAGTGCCGGCAACATCTACGGCACGGCTCTCAACGATGGCGCTTATGGCTATGGCTCCGTTTTCAAGCTGACGTCGCCAGGGTGGACCTACTCGTCGCTGCATGACTTCAGGTACGCGGATGGGTCAAATCCGACCGGCGATCTGACGATTGATGCCGGCGGCAACCTCTACGGCACGACTGACGATGGCGGGGCGAACGGAGACGGCGTGGTCTTCGAAATCACACCGTAGCTTAGAGTTTTCGTGAACCAGTAAGGCCGGCATGCATGGCGAGGTGTCGGCCTTTTCTTGCGCCGTTTACTTCCTCTTCACCACAATCTTTCGCTCGAGGTCGCCCCGACGCTCGATGACAATTTCCACATCGCGCTCCTTTTCGAAGCGGGGGAATTTTTCTCCCCACTCCAACAGCACCAGGTTGCCTTCTTCGGCGAACAGCTCGTCGAGGCCCAGGGTATCGAGCTCGCGCGGGGTGTCGATGCGGTAGAGATCGACGTGATAGAGGTTGACCTCGGGGCCGCGATATTCATGAATGAGGGTGAAGGTGGGGCTGGTAACGTCGTCTTGCGAGGCGGCTTGCAGGCCTTCGGCGATGCCCTTCACCAGCGTGGTCTTGCCGGTGCCGAGATCGCCGCGCAGGATGACCATGCGCGCGTCCTTCAGCCCGGGCGCCAGCTTGCGGCCCAGCGCCATGGTCTCTTCCGCCGAGTGCGTGATGTGTTCGTGCGGATTCATCGCAGAAGACCGCTTATTTTAGCAGGGGTGCTTGCTCCCTCTCGACATATGCCGAGCAAGAATGCGGCACCCAGACGCCTTCCTACTCAGGAAAAACAGCAGGTCCCTGCGCTCTGCTTCGCTCCGGTCGGGATGATAAAAGATGAAAGTGCCGATGGGGTAAGCTACGCTACCCGATGCGCGTGGTGCTCTCCGTCGCCCATTGCGCTGCCCGGCGAAAGGCTTCGGGCAAGCCGGCGAGCAGGTCGGTGGCAACCAGCGAGTGCTCGCCCATGGTTTCGGCTGCCACGTCGCCGGCCAGTCCGTGCAGGTAAACCGCGGCAATTGCGGCGCGCGCGTAGTCGTTCGGCATCTGCGCGATCACGCCGGCAGTCATGCCGGTAAGGATGTCGCCGGTGCCTCCGGTAGCCATGCCGGGATTGCCGGTGGGATTGACCCATGCGCTGCCGTTGGGTAGCGCGATGATGGTGCGATTGCCTTTCAGCACCAGTACCAGGCCATGATCACGCGCGAATTTGCGCGCTACGTTTAGCCGGTCGGCCTGGACCGCTTTGATGGAGATGCCTGCCAGTCGCGACATTTCGCCGGGATGCGGCGTGAGCACCAGCGGCCGGCGGCGGCCATCCAGAAGATTGGTTTGGCCCTCGAAGGCGTTCAGCCCATCGGCGTCGACCACCAACGGGACCTTGGTCTGGTGTACGGCTTCGTGCACGAACTGCACCGTCTCCGGATTGCGGCCGATGCCTGGACCGATGGCGACCACCGTCATCGGCTTGGTCAAGGTCGGAGAAGCGTCCGCTCTGGGCTGCGGCCATGCTGATCGAACCGACCGCGGTTTCGGGCAGAGGTTCGGTCATCAGCTCGGCAGCAAAGGCGGCGACACTGGTGAGCACGCGCGCCGGAGTAGCGACGGTGCTCAGTCCGGCACCAGCCCGTAGCGCAGCCATTCCGGCCATGGCCGCTGCTCCCGACTTGCCGAACGAGCCGCCCACAATCAGGGCGTGACCGTAGGAACCTTTGTTGCTGTCGCGCGGACGAGGCGCGAGCAGCGCGGCAAAATCGCGCGGGGTCGTCACCTCGAGGTTCAAGGCCGACACGATTGCTTCCGGAGGCGAACCGATGGGCAGCAACGACGATTGGCCCGCGGGTGAGATTGCCGAAGACGTGCGCCGGACGCGGCGCGGTGAAGGTGATGATCGCGTCGGCGTGGGCAATTCCATCGCCCGATTGCGGCGTCATGGAGTCGGAATCGGCACCCGACGGAATGTCGACGGCGACGACCGGCTTGCCGCTGCGATTCATGATCGCGATGGCATCGGCTACAGGCCCGTGACCGGAGGCTGAAAGCCGGTGCCGAGGATAGCATCGACAATGAGATCGCAATTGGCGAGGCTGCGCTCGGATTCGCCTTCCAACTCGTGCTGCGTTGGTCACCTCGACGGGACGAAGCGGCAGGCGCTCGAACATGGTCAGCGCGTCACCCTTCAGTTCGGTCCGTGAAGTCAGCAGCATCACCTCGACCACGCGGCCGGCGCGGTGCAACTTGCGAGCGACGACGAAGCCATCGCCGCCGTTGTTGCCCTTGCCGCAAACCACGGTAACGCGATTCGCGTCGGGATGGTTCCGCAGGATGAAATCCGCAATGGCGCTGCCGGCGTTTTCCATCAGAGTAAGCGAGGGCACGCCAAAGCGTTCGCTGGTGACGCGATCGATCTCGCGCATCTCGGCTGCAGTAGTGATCTTCATGCGCGCTCCGTGGCCGACTGCTCCAGCCGCCGAAGACCGTCGGGCTCGCCCATGGCGATCAGGTGATCGCCCTCGTGAATCATTTCGTCAGGCGGAGGATTGAAACGCATATGAGAATCTTCTCCTTTGATGGCGAGCACGATGACACCCATCTCCTGCCGGATACGCGAGCCTTCCAACGTCTGGCCGGCTACCCGCGACCCTGCCTGGACTTGCACTTCCTCGATCTCCAGCGGTTTTTGCTGATTCATCGCGGTGTCGAAGAAATCGACGACATGCGGGCGCATGAAAGTCTGAGCAATACGATATCCGGCGAAGTTGTAAGGCGAGACCACCCGGTCGGCACCGGCAGTGAGCAGATGCTTTTCGGCTTCTTCTTCGCTGGCGCGAGCAATGATCTTCAGCTTGGGATTCAAGCTGCGTGCGGTCAGGATGATGTAGACGTTAATCGCATCGGTGGTAGTCGCGGCAACCAGGCCACGGGCGGTTTCGATATGCGCCTGCCGCAGAACGTGCTCGTGGGTAGCGTCGCCGACCAGCGTAAGCCAACCTTCGTCAGAGTGATGCGCCAGCTTGTCTGCATCGGTGTCGATGACCACGAACGGCAGCGGCTTGCGCGCCAGTTCCCTCGCCGCGCTGCGGCCTACGCGTCCGGCCCCACATAGGATGAAGTGGTCCGACAATCGACTGATCTCGCGGTCCATGCGTCTCCTGCCGAACACCGATTGTAGCTCGAATTCAAGCAGGGCCTGCGTTGCTCCGCCGAAGAAGAGCAATACCAGCCCAACACCTGTGACGATGAGGAAGGTGTTGAAGATGCGACCGGCGGGCGAAAGGGGATGAAGTTCGCCGTAGCCGATGGTGGTGATGGTGGTCAGCACCATGTAGAAGCCATCGAACCACGGCCAGCCTTCCATGTAGTGAAATCCGGCCATGCCGATGAGGACCAGCACCACTAGCGCCAGGAAGATGAGCTTCAGGTTGAAGAAGGCCTTCATCGTCTCTCCATTCAACCAGAGCTAAGGACAAAAACAAAACGCCCGTCACCCAGCGGCGACGGGCAGAGCGAATCGAAAAAGCGTGCGTTATGGTTGTGCGGATCCGCATTTCGGGCAAAAGCGCGCATCGACGGCAAGCTGCTGTCCGCAGCGAGGACAGAAGCGCAATGTCGCTGCGGCCAGAGGTGGAGGCATGATTACCGTCTGCGGATGCGACGGCGGAGCATAAGAGACATCCGCTTTTAGCATAGGTGGACTGATGGGTGGCGAAGATGCCGGGTAAGGAGTGGCTGACGCGGGAAGGCTCGGGACGGACGTACTCTGTCTGGCAAACGCGACATAAAACATCATCACGGACCCGGCGAAGAACAGCAACACGCTAAGGAAGTAGGCCGGCTGATACTGGATCTGAATCAGTCCCATAGCCTGGGGTGGAGCGCCGGACAGAATCGATTGTTGCAGCGCCAGCAGACTTCCTCCACCAATGATGCCGCACACGCCTCCAATGATGTCGGTGCGACGCTGTTTGAGTACGGAGAGCACCAGTCCCGCGATGCCGGCGACAAAGGCTACTACCACTGACGTCTCCGGCTTGACCTGCTGTTGGGGTTGAGCGAATATTCCGGTGCCGCCGCCTACTTGCGGTCCGGCGAGCAGTTGGATTCCGGTGAGGGAAACAACCTTTTGCCCGTTGCACGAAACCTCAACGAAGGGCAGCAAGAAACAGATCAAGGCCAGCAGGTAAGCAGCGGGCGGAAGCTTGCGCAACATGGGCGCCTCCTTGGGGAGCCCAAAATATCCGACATCTGAAAATGAAGCAAGGAATCTTTTCGGAGACGCGGAGCAGACAGAAATAAGCCAAACAAAAACGCCCTCCGCGAGGAAGGCGTTTTGCTGTGAAGACGACGGGGCGCTAGTCGCTCGCGACTTCCACTTTATCCGGCACAAGCTTCTGCACCCGGCTGTGATGGCGGCTGTAGGTGAAGTAGATGACCATGCCGATGATGAGCCACACGATCAGGCGAATCCAAGTATCCAACGGCAGGCTGGCCATCAGGCCGAGCGAAACCAGGATGCCCAGAATCGGTACCACCGGCACCCAGGGCGTCTTGAACGGCCGATGCAGATGAGGTCGACGCACGCGGAGGATCCATACCCCGAAACATACAATCACAAACGCCAGCAACGTACCGATGCTGACCAGCTCGCCCAGAACTTCGATGGGAATGACGGACGCGAACACCGCGACAAATCCTCCGACCAGCAGGGTCGAGATCCACGGTGTACGGAATCGCGGATGCACCGCGCCCGCCCACTCCGGCAGCAGCCCGTCGCGCGACATGGAGTAGAACACGCGCGACTGCCCCAGCAACATGACCAGCATCACCGTTGCCAGTCCGAAGATGGCGCCCAGCTTCACCAGAAACCTTGCCCAGACGACACCCGTCGCGTCAATACCCAGCGCGACCGGGTCGGAAACGTTCAGGTCAGTGTAAGGAACGATTCCGGTCAACAGGCCGGAGACAAGGATGTAGAGGACGTACAAATAACCAGCGATCCCAGGATGCCGATGGGCATATCTTTCTGCGGATTGTTGGCTTCCTGCGCCGCGGTGGAAACGGCATCGAAACCGATGTAGGCGAAGAAGATTACGCTGGCCGCTCGCGCGATACCTGACCAGCCATAGTGTCCGAAGGCCCCGGTGTCATTGGGAGGAATAAATGGATGCCAGTTAGCACTGACCAGAGCGGGATGCTTCAGGGCAAACATGCCGGCAATGACGATGAACATCACCACGATCGCCAGCTTCACAATCACGATTCCGGAATTGAAGTTGGCCGATTCCTTGATGCCGATCACCAGCAGAATGGTCACGCCGACGATGGCCAGAAACGCGACCAGATTGAACAAGCCGGTCTGCATGGGCAGAGTGTTGGGATTGATGTGTTGCGTCGCCAGGCTGTCCTTGATTCGCTCCAGATGTTCCCAGTGACCGCCATAGAACACAAGCTTTTCGCTGGGCGCCAGCGTCAAGCGGGGAGGGATGCGAATTCCGAAATCCTCCAGAAAGCTCAGAAGGTAGCCGCTCCAGCCGGAGGCCACGGTGGCTGCTCCGAAGGCGTATTCCAGAATGAGGTCCCAGCCGATGATCCAGGCGAACAACTCTCCCAAGGTGGCGTAGCCGTAGGTGTAGGCCGAGCCGGCGATAGGAATCAGCGAGGCAAACTCCGCGTAGCACAACCCGGCAAAAACGCATGCAATGCCCGACAGTACGAAGGAAAGCACGATGGCCGGTCCGGCATACTTCGCCGCTGCCGATCCGGTGAGCACGAAAATTCCCGCGCCGATAATTGCGCCAATTCCCAGAGTAATAAGGTTGACCGGACCCAGGGCCCGCTTAAGACTATGTTCCCCCGTCTCGGATGCCTCGTGCATCAGCATGTCGAGAGGTTTGCACTTCAACAGATCGGCCATTCAGATTCGCCTCTTCTCTACAGCTAGGCTCGCGCACGCGTTTGCGGGTTGCGCTTCGACCACAGGAAATACACCGGGATCCCGAGCAGAACGATGATGAGGCCGGGCCACGTGTATTGTGGCTTGTAACGCAATAAGACTACATCAATAAAGGTGGCGATCAAAATGTACATTGCGGGCAGCACCGGGTATCCGATGGCGCGATAGGGGCGCGGCTCGTCAGGACGCTTCACCCGCAGCACGAACAGCCCGGCGATGGTCAGGATGTAGAACACCAGCACCGCGAAGATGATGTAGTCGAGAAGCTGTCCGTAGCTGCCCGAGATACACAAAATGCAGGTCCAGATGCACTGCATCATCAGCGAGTGCGCCGGAGTGCGGTACTTGGGATGCAGCTTGGCCGCGCTGCGAAAGAACAGCCCATCCTTCGCCATGGCGTAATAGACACGCGCGCCCGCCAGGATCAGCCCGTTGTTGCAGCCGAAGGTGGAGACCAGAATCGCGGCCGCCATAATCTTGGCGCCGCCCGTGCCGAAGATCTGCTCGATGACGGCGGTGGCAACGCGGTCTTCAGAGGCGTGCTGAATTCCGCGTGCCAGGATGGTCGCTCCGTGAGCATCGCCGTGGAGCGGCAGTACGCTCAGATAGACAAAGTTCGCCAGCACGTAGAGCAGGGTCACCGCGCCGGTTCCGAGCACCAGCGCCAATGGCAGGTTGCGCTGCGGATTGCGAACTTCGGCGGCGGTAAAGGTAATGTTGTTCCACGCGTCCGATGAGAACAGCGACCCAACCTGCGCGACGGCAATGATGGTCAGCGTTCCAACCAGTGCAATTGGGCCGCCGACGCCAACCTGCACCGGATGAAACGCGTGCCATCCCGCATTGCGCCAGAAGTTCGCGCCAAAATTGGCGGCGATGGCCTGGGCATTGCGTCCGACAAAAATCCCAGCAACACCAAGCCAAGCAGCGCTGCCGTCTTGGCGACGGTGAAAACGTTCTGCACTGCTGCGCCGGTGCGCACGCCGAAAATGTTCGAGTACCGAGAGGAAAATCACCAACAGGATGGCGGCCAGATTTTGCGTGTTCAGGCCGACATCCATGTTGCCCAAGACCATCGGGCCGATGGGGATCGGCGGCACATGCGCAATGTGGATCAGCCAGTGCGTGGACGAGACCGAAGGAAAGAAGATGCCGAGGAACTTGCCGAAGGCGATGCCGACAGCAGCGATGGTTCCCGTCTGTACGACCAGAAATAAAGTCCAGCCGTAGAGAAATCCCCACAGCGAGCCCAACGATTCCCGCAAGTACACATACTGGCCGCCGGCATGGGGCATCATCGCCGCCAGTTCTCCGTAGGCCAGGGCGCCGGTGATAGTGAGGAATCCGGTCACCACCCAGGCGCCGATCAGCAGCGACCGGCGAATCGACCAGGCGCGAGATTTCGGCCGAGACAATAAAGATGCCCGAGCCGATCATGGAGCCCATGACCAGCGTAGTGGCGCTGGTCAGGCCCAAGCCTTTGACGAATTCGCTTTCGCCGGAGGCGAGGGATACGGTCTTCAGTTCAGTGGCCAATGAACCTCTTTCAGGCTTAGACGTTGCTGGCAAGAATTTACACCAACACTCGCAAGAATTCTGCAGCAACTTTGGTGGGCGAGCTTAACAGGTCGGAAATCACAGCAACCGAGTCGGCGCCGGCATCAATCACCGATCGGGCATTGGCGCGGGTAATGCCTCCGATACCAACCAGCGGCTTCTTAGTAGCCGCGCGCGCTGCGCGAATGCCGTCGAGACCGACAACAGGATCGATGCGGGCGTTTCGACGAGGTACGCAAATACCGGGCCGTAAGCAATGTAATCCGCAGAACCGGCATCGGCTTCTTTGAGTTGCTCGAGGTTGTGGGTCGAAACGCCAAGTATGCGACTCGGACCAATCACCGTACGCGCGCCTTCAGGAGAGAGATCGTCCTGGCCGACATGTACTCCCTCGAATTCAGCAGCGATGCAGATGTCGGCGCGGTCGTTCATGATCAGCGTCACACCTTCACCGAGCGCGTGTCGAAGCTCACGAGCGTGGCTCAACATCTCGCGTGTAGTGCCAACCTTGTTGCGATATTGAATGAGGGTCGCACCGCCGGCGGCGAGCTCGCGAGCATAGTCCACGATGGCAGCCGTGGTGCGCAGGGGCGCGGCGAAGCAGGAAACATCAACAATGGCGTAGAGCTTGGGTAGATTCATTTCGATCTACATCACCAGAACGGTTCACCACGGAGGACACGGATCGCGCGGAGAAAATAGAAAGAAAACCCTTCTAACCACAGAGACATTGAGAGCATAGAAGTTGAGCCCAAGAAATAAAACTCTGTGTCTCGGTGCCTCTGTAATGGATAGACTTTCCCGGGATCTCCTTGTCCTCCGTGGTGAAATATGACGCTTACTTGGCAGCCTCTTTACTCGGCGCCAAAAACCGCTCCATGAACTTGGTATCGAAATTTCCGGCGCGGAAATCGGGATCGGCCATGATTTTCTTGTGCAGTGGAATGCTGGTATGAATGCCCTCGACCACGAACATGTCCAGCGCCCGCGACATGCGCGAGATGGCCTCGGCGCGGTCGCGTCCGCGCACCACAAGTTTGGCGATCAACGAATCGTAGTAGGGAGGAATGACGCCTTCGGCATAGGCCGCCGTATCGACGCGAACGCCGGTGCCTCCCGGAATGTTGAACACCGTGATCTTTCCCGCCGAGGGAGTAAAGCGCTCGGGGTGCTCGGCATTGATGCGGCACTCGATGGCATGGCCGCGAAAACTTACCGGCTGCGTGATGATGCTGCTCAGCTTCTCGCCTGCGGCAATCAAGATCTGCGACTTCACCAGGTCGACGTCAGTTGTCATCTCGGTGACAGGATGCTCTACCTGGATGCGGGTGTTCATTTCGATGAAGTGCAGGCTGCCGTCCTCGTCCATGAGGAACTCGATCGTACCGGCATTCATGTAGCCGATGTTGCTAAGGGTCCTGACCAGGATGCCGCCAATGCGCTCGCGCAGCTCAGGCGTAACCATGACCGATGGCGCTTCTTCGACCAGCTTCTGATGGCGGCGCTGGATGCTGCACTCGCGCTCACCCAGGCTCATCACGTTGCCGTGCTCGTCGGCCAATACCTGGAACTCAATGTGGCGCGGGCGCTCGATGAACTTCTCCATGTAGAGATCGCCGTTGCCGAAGGCCGCTGCCGCTTCCGACTGGGCTGCGTGAAACAAATTGGGTAGCTCTTCGTCACTGCGGATGACGCGCATGCCGCGGCCGCCGCCTCCAGCCGACGCTTTCACAATCACCGGGAAGCCGACGCTGCGCGCCCACTCCAGCGCCTCGTCCGCCGAGCCGATGATTCCGTCGGAGCCCGGCAGAATGGGCACGCCTTCTTTCTTCATGGTGGCGCGCGCTTTTTCCTTCTCGCCCATCAGCCGCGTGACCTCAGGCGGTGGGCCGATGAACTTGATGCCGCAGGCTTGGCATACTTCGGCAAAGTTGGCGTTCTCGCTCAGCAAGCCGTAACCGGGATGGATGGCCTCGACATTGGCAATTTCAGCCGCGCTGATGACAGCTGGAATGTTGAGGTAGCTTTCCTGGAGACGCGGCGGCCCAATGCAGATCGCTTCGTCGGCGAAGCGCACATGCAGCGAGTTGCGGTCGGCTTCGCTGTAGATCGCCACCGCCTTGATGCCGAGTTCCTTGCAGGCGCAAATGACCCGCAGGGCAATCTCCCCACGGTTCGCAACTAGGATTTTTTTAAACATGAAATTTCGAGGTTGAGTAAGGTTTCACCACGGAGGCACGGAGTCATCATTTCAATTAACCGAACGAAAAACGGCTAAAGCGCCGATTGAGACGGCTATAAGCACCAGCAGCCGTAGCTCAACGGAGTGTCAGTTGATTCCCAATGAAAATTGGGGATCGGAAGAGAAATGCCGAGAACCGTGCCCTGCTTCCCAATAACATCGGGACATATCGAATCATTTCCCTGCCCTTCTTTTCAAGCGTCCGTGTTCTCCGTGCCTTCGTGGTGAAGACGAACTTGGGAGAGCTATTGTTGGCGAATGCCAAACAACGGCATTCCATACTCAACCGGACTTCCGTTGGGAACAAACATTTTGGCAATCACGCCCGACACCTCCGCCTCAATCTCGTTCATCAGCTTCATAGCCTCAATGATGCAGAGCACCTGACCCTCTTGCACCGTGTCGCCCACCTTGACGAAAGGCGGCGTGCCGGGCGAAGGAGCCTCGTAGTAGGTGCCCACGATCGGAGACTTCGCGATAAACAGATCCGCGTCTGGAGCGGCCTCGCCTTCCGGACTTGAGGGTGGCGGCGCGGCAGCCCTTCCCGGGGCTTGCGGGGTTGCGGGGCTTGCAGGAGCCGGCGCCATCGCGACAGGCATAGGCGGCATCGCAGCCAGGGCAGGCGCGACGTGTACCAAAGGCGCTGCGGCGCTGCCCCGCTTCACATGCACCTTCATATCGCCGCGCTCGAGTTCGAACTCGGTGATGTCTTTCTCCACCAGAAGCTCGATGAGTTCTTTGATTTCCTTCTGATTCATCGGATATGCCGTAAACCGTCAACCAGTCAGATTTGTAAATAGCTGGCCGAATGCGGACTGTCTAAGAGCGCCCCTTCACTGACCCTCGCTTCGGAACTTGTCATGCAAGGCAATCAGACATTATGAACGTTGCGCGGGAATTTTGGAAGCGTGGATCTAGTCCTAAACGAGGGCATCGGACGGGTTCAAACGGTTGGCAGATTGCTGGCCAAGCCTAAGGCCGCAAAAACACAAGCATCCAAAGCGGTTTCTGGAGTATCTTAGTTAGAACATTGTGTGAGGTAAATGGATGGCTAGCCTGGCACCGGTTCACTCGGTACAGTTCTACGATAACCATGAAGCGCTGATTGACCGCCTCAGTGGCGTCGTGTGTTCCGGCCTTCTCATTGGCAATTCGATTTTGATCGTCTCCACGGCGGCGCATCGTACGCAATTGATGAAAGCGCTGGAAAGATTGGAAGTTGATGTTCGGAATTATGCTCGGGAAGGACGCTTCGCCATGTGCGATGCCCAAGAAATGTTGGCGATGTTTATGGTGGACGGACTTCCCGATAGCAAGTTGTTCATGGCTTCGGTGGGCAAACTTCTAATGGATGCCAAGAAGGCTGCCAGCAGTAAAGAACAAGGTCTTACGGTATTCGGCGAGATGGTTGCAATCCTCTGGGAGGAAGGCAACAAGTCCGGAGCCCTGGCCCTGGAGGCGCTGTGGAATGATGTGATGAACGAAAGAGCTTTCCACCTGCACTGCGCCTACCCGCGCTGGCTCTTCGGAAGTGAAGCCGAATTCGCAGTTATTTGCGGCAGTCATTCCCACATCCTGGGACTGGCCCTGGCAACCTAGTCAGCCACATTCTTCCTTACGGTCCAACTAAATCCTGTGCGGCCTGCAGGCATTGATTGCCACGCGTGTAGTCGCCGAGAGTGCGATACGCGTGGCCCATATTCTCCAGCGCCGGCAACCGTACCCGGGCTGCTGCACGACCGTAGCTTTGGGTGACGTCCAGCACTTTTTGGTATTGCGCGATAGCTTCCCGCAAGTTGCCGCGTTTCTGTTCAGCGTAGCCCCAAAATAGATACGCCTTAGCGCCGGCGGGATACATGGCAACCGCTTGCTGAAAGTGCGGTATAGCCGCGTCGGGGTTTTCCCGCCACAACAGAGCTTGCCCCAGATAGGTTTCAGCTTCGTGGTTTCCGGTTGTGACTCGCACCGCGTGCGACCACAGGGTGACGTCGTCTCTCCAATAGCCGATCTGCCGATGCGTCATCGCAGCCAGAGTCGCCAGTACCGCAATGCTCACCAGGGCGAGCCCGATACGAGGAATGCATCTTGAATTGGCTTGCTGTCCAGGTTCAGAGGGAGCTTCCTTGATTGGCTTCGAGACCAGATCCGCGATGCCCCAGCAGATCATGATGAAAAGCCCGATGAACGGTAGATAAGCATAACGGTCAGCCATACCCTGATCGCCGACTTGGACTAGACCGATCATGGGAATCAATGTTCCCAGAAACCAAAACCAGCCAACTACGAGATAGCGGCGACGCCGGTTCATGATGACCAGCGCGGTTACGCCAAGCAGCAAGAGAAGACTAGCCAATACTTGCGAGGAGCTGAAAGAGCCCGCCGGATAAGGATAGAAAGCCGCCAGGTGAGCCGGCCAAATTGCTTTTCCTATATATAAGACATAAGAGACCAGCGCATTCTGCAAGCGGATGGCGAGACGGTACGCATTCAGAGGATTGATTGCGCCGCCGGCCTGCTGGGCTTTCATGGTGACGACCGCACTGGCGGCGGAAAGCACGAGCAGTGGAAGCTTCTCCAAGATCAGCCAGGAAAGCTTTCTTGGCGGAATCTCCGATACCGCGATCGCGGAAGAAGTCTCACGAGTTCCGGCGAACATTCTCTGCAGCGGCCAGTAGTCCCACAGCAAGAGGACAAACGGCAGGGTGATCCCCTGCGGTTTCGACATCAGCCCTAGAGCGAATAGAACCGTGACCATCAGGTAGCGGCCGACTTGAGGACGGCTTGCATACCAGCGATACACCGCAAGAGCCAGCAGGAAGAACAGCATGCTCAACACGTTCTTCCGCTCGGCAATCCAAACTACGGATTCAACGTTGATGGGATGGAGAGCGAAGAGGCCGGCGACCATCGCGCTGCGGCCCAGGTATCCGGTTGCGCGCAGCAAGACCCAGAAGAGCAACACCGCGTCCAGCCCGTGCAGCAGCACGTTCATGTTGTGATGGCGGCCGGGATTCAGGCGAAAGAGTTTGCAATCCAAGGCATGAGAAAGCCAGGTAACGGGATGCCAGTTCGCTACATAGAAAGTGGTGAATGCCCACTTGACGCCATCCCAGTCGAGGCCGTACTTGATGTGCAGGTTGTCGGTCAGGTAGGCCGCGTCGTCGACGTCAGCGAAGTCGTAACGGCTCACCGGAGCGTACAGCGCGATGGTAACGATTACGAGAGCCAAAGCAATAAGGGCTGCTCGATTGGGGTGCGGACGGAGGTTGGCGGTTGGGAACGGAGACCGTTCTCCCTCTGCATCGTTCCAACCCATGTCAGCTGCTCTCTCTCCACATTCCAGGAATTTCTGAATTCGTGCGCCTAGACGGCTGGCTGCAAGGCTGCGAAAAGCAGATCCCTCACCGGCTAAAGCCGGGTTCGGGATGACAATGATAAAGAAACTTTCTACGGCGTAGCTTTCTACCGCATAGCTAAACCTATGCCCCTTCAAAATCAGCTACGGCTCAGTTTTCAGCCTGGCAGAGTAAACAAACGCGCCCTTTACGACGGCCGGCTAAATTTCAATGAGCTCTTTAGTGACCGGCGTCAGCACCTGGCAACCTTCAGCTGTAACCACCACCATGTCCTCGATGCGAATGCCGCCCTTGTCCGGTACATAGATTCCCGGCTCGATGGTGATCACCATGCCTGGTTCCAGCCGTTCCTCCTGCTGCTTTCCCAAGCGCGGCGGCTCATGAATCTCCAGCCCGACTCCGTGACCGGTGGAGTGCGTGAAGAACTTGTCGAGCCTGGCTTTGTGCAGGACTTGACGTGTGGCGCGATCCACATCGCCAGCCTTCGCGCCGGGCTTTACCGCGACGATGCCCGCCAACTGCGCCTCCAGCACGGCTGCATACCAGCGGCGGTCTTCCCTGCTCGCCGGGCCTACATGCACCGTACGCGTCATATCCGAACAATAGCCGTGCCAGACGACACCCGAATCGACCACCACGAATCCGCGCTTGGGGATTGGCTGGCCAGTGGCGCGTCCGTGAGGCAAGGCCGAGCGTTTGCCGGCAGCCACGATGGTGTCGAACGACATGCCGTCAGCGCCTGTCTGCGCGCGCGGCAAACTCCAGCCGGCCGGCGACTTCGGACTCCTTGACTCCGGGACGAATCGAGGGCAGCGCCTGCTCATAGACGGCTGCTCCCATCTTCACGGCTTCGCGGATGATCCGCAGCTCGTCGGCATCCTTTCGTCATTCGCTGCCGCATGAGGAGTCCGGAGGTCGGCTTCCATGAGAATTTCTTGGGGAGCAGCTTGCGCATGTCCGCATAGCTGGTCACCGTCGTGTGATCAGCTTCGAAACCGATGGCAGCCGAGCGGGCACGACCGAACTGCTGCACCGCTTCACCGAGCAGCGGTCCCTTGGCAATGACGATTCGCGCACCTTGTACTTCCTCATGCGCCTGCTGGGTGTAGCGGCCGTCGGTGAAGAAGACTCGCTTCCCGCCGAGAAACAACAGCAGACCATTGCTGCCGGTATAACCACACAGGTAACGCAGGTTTGCAGGATGGGTGACCACAAACCCATCGAGGCGGTTGTCGGCGAGGGTTAGCTGAAAGGCGTTCTGGCGGGATCGATAGTCCATCATCGCTATTCCTGCTGTGGATTCGCGAAACCGCGGGCGGAATATCTAGAACTGAGTCACCTTGAGTGGATCCGTGGTCTGCTTGCTGACGCGGTAGATATGTTGATGGCCCGGTCGATGTCCCGCAGCGTCAACGCGAACATAATACGTCCCCGGCCCCGGACTGGACCCAAAAGGAATGACCGGACTGGTGGCGTGAGCGGCCAGCGTGAAGTGCTGATACCCCAAAGCCGTGGCGCGACCGATGTTGTTCACGGCAACGATGA
This sequence comes from uncultured Acidobacteriaceae bacterium, assembly GCA_963746515.1. Lineage (GTDB taxonomy): Bacteria > Acidobacteriota > Terriglobia > Terriglobales > Acidobacteriaceae > Bog-257. Next base: position 279,610 of record CAVVBO010000001.1, read on the forward strand.
CCACGGTCAAATCAAAATCGGTTGCAGTTTGATTCGTTACCACGGCGGAGCCCGAGACCGCAGTGCCATGAACTCCGGGAGGCACTTTCCAGTCGATGGCGAGCCCGGCAATCACCTGAATGACGAGGTCGCGCTGCACTTGCATGTTCGGAATGCTGTAATCGACGACCACCAGCGTGATGTGATACTCGCCCGGCGTCGTCGGCACACCGGAGATGTTCCCCGCATGCGCGTGCAATTTCAGTCCAGGAGGAAGATGGCCACCCTCGACTCGCCAGGTATAAGGCTGCGATCCGCCGGTGGCCGCCAGCGGCAAGGTGTAGCTCTGTCCCAAGATGGCAGTCTGCGGCGGTATCGCGGCGATCTGAAGCGTCTGGCTGAACGCCACACCAGTAGCGATCCACAGGAAAACAATCGAAGCTGCCAGCCGGATGCGCATGGAGCAACATTATAGGGGTTAGGCGAGGAGAATCGTTGCATAAAGCAGGTTGGGAATTCGTGCTCCGGGCGGAGCCGTGCGAAAATCCAGACCTGCCGGCTGGAATTTGCCTGTGCGGCGGGTTACCGTGCCTAAAATCCCAACTCTATTGGATTCTGTCGCTAAGTGACTCGCCCCAGGACTCGCGCCAAGTCCCGAAGCTTTCTTCGCAGGAATCGCAGTACCACTCCGGGCTGTCGGGCCGAATGCAACATCCTCCCAGGACATACCCCACCGGACCGAGATCCCGGGGAGGCTCAGAAGGCAAACGCCCGTAGGCAATCTTCTTCACGTCTTCGTTGCTATTGCACCGGGGACAGATAGGAGGACGCTGGTACTTCATGGCTTCAATGATTCTATTGTCCGGCTACTGCCGTCAAGCTGCGCTTGTCCGTCTTGCCTGTGATAGTGCGAGGCAGACTATCGACAAACGTAAAGCTCCGCGGCACCTTGTGCGGTTCCAGCAATTCGCGGCACGCCGAGCGGAGTTTGCCTTCATCGATGACAGCCCCAGGTTTGCGCTGCAAGAAGGCGTGCAGCCGAACTCCACCCTTGGCATCGGGCAGCGCAATGACCGCAGCTTCTTCGATACCTTCGATGCGTTCCAATGCGTTCTCGACTTCGGCGGGATATACCTTTTCGCCGCCAATCTTAACCATCTCGTCGGCCCGGCCCGCTAGATACAAATATCCCTCGTCATCGAAAAAACCTTTATCCCCAGTATGGTAGACACCCTTTCGCAGCTTGCGCGCGCTTCCCTCCGGGTCGTTCAGGTAGCCCAGCATTACATTGGGGCCTTCGACACAGACCTCGCCTATCTCGCCGACGGGGCAAATGCCATCGTCTTCTCCTCGGATGGTGACTTTCAGATTGGGTAGCGGACGGCCTACGCTAGCTGGGTGGTTGGATTCGGGAATGTTCAAGGAAATAACGGGCGCAACCTCGGTCACACCGTACCCGGGCAAGATTGCATGTCCAAAGCGATCGGTAAATTCGCGTTCCGTGGTTTCGGGAAGGCGCTCGGCTCCGGCGATACAAAGCCAGAGCGAAGTCGCGTCACAGGGAGTCGGGTCCAGTGCTAACAGCCGATATTGGCTAGGCACCGCAACCAGGGTAGTCACCCGATGCCGTTCGATGGCATCCAATACCGCTCGCGGAGTGAAGCGCTCCAGCACCACCACGGTCGAGCCCGCCATCAGCGGCAACAGGATAGTTACATTCAAACCGTAAGCATGAAACAGCGGCAGAATTGCCAGCATCACCTGGCGCTCGTCAAAGCCGGTGGCGGCCATGCAGCCTTCAGCATTCGAAATAACATTTTCGTCGCTGAGGGCCACCGCCTTGGGGCGTCCCGTGGTACCGGAGGTGTAGAGCAGAACCGCCGCCTCAGCTCTTCGAGCCTGAGGCGCGAATTCGGGAGCTGACGGATAGGCGGTGTCGATGAGAACGTGCGGCACTCCAGCTTCGGCCAAACGCGGAGCCAAATCTTCCGAAGTAAACACGATCGCCAACTTCGCCTCGGCGAACATCAGCTTCAATAGAGGGAGCGGAGCCAGAGTGGGCAAAACCGCGACCGTTTTACCGGCCCAGAGCGCTCCCAAAACCTGGGGCGGGAAATGCAGAGAGTTCGGCAGAAAAATTCCGATATTGTCATCCGGCGCTTGCCGTGCGATAGAGGCGGCCGCCGATTGCGCGCGCCTGACCAACTCAGCGAAGGAGAGCTGCTCAGCACCAGCGATCAATGCGGCGCGATCAGGATAACGCTCCGCGGCCTTCAGAACCGCCCTCAACAATGGCACTCGGGCTCATGCTTCACCTGAAAAAGTTAGGTTCAAGAGAATAACGCAGGGCGAGTGTAGCACTTTGCTTAGCGGCCGGTTTGTGACGTAGGAACAGGAGTAGAGAGGCAATGCAATGGAGATTGTTCTATCCAAGGACGCGGAGCAGTGAAGCCGCAGCAGCGTCTCTGCTCCGGCTGGCTTTGGAGGTGGAATTCGCTATTTGGAGTTGAAGGAGTACTCAATCTGACGCATGGCGTCGCGAACGGCCTCACGAGCGATACGGTCCGCTTGCGGCTGCCAGGAGTTCTTATAATTACAATTCACGCGAATGAAGTCTCGGCTGGAGTCCTGATCGCCATCGTCGCTGTCGGCGGTTGCCGCGTCGGAGTTGGCGATGCGAATCGAAGCCGTTCGCAACCGGTTGGCGGCAATCTGGACTTTGACCTGCTGGGCTGCCATCTGCGAGGCAACAGCGGCAGTGGTGATTTCAATACGCTGCTCCAGGTCGTCTGGCAACTTCACCTGAAAGGAAATCGGGACTCGGGCAGCTTGGGTGTTGGCGCGCAGCATCTGGTCGCGCATCCTTATCGCATCCCGGCGGGCGCGCTGGGACTCGCGCAGCGCCGTGGCGCGGGCACACTGAGTGGCTGCCACCTCTTGTTCTGCCATCCGCTGGGCCGCGCGGGCTTCCAGGGCAGCCACGGGGACGTTCATCTCAGCCAACAACTGTGCCTCTTCAGGATATCCCGGACGCAGGTGAGTTCGGATCTTTGCCACCGCTCGGGCCGCGGAACCGGCGTCACATTTTGCCTTCGCCACCGTGCCCAGCTGTTCGGCATGCAGCAGCGAAAGCTGCTGAAGTGAGCGGAAGCCGCGGGAAAGTCCCGCGAAGGTCGCTATGATCGCCAAGGCCGCAACCAGGTATCTGCGCTCCATACTGCCTCCTGTTACCCGTTAAGACGTAGAAACAACTGATTGGATAGAGTCTTTGGGATCAACCGCAGCTGCACCTACATCGGAAGTAGGAAGAACACGTTGAAGGCCATCCCGCGACCTTTCCAAGTAATTGCAAAATAGGTGCTTATCGCAAGCGACAGACACCTGGATTGGGCTTCAACGTCCGCTTTCAGAATGGGTTGTCCGCTGGCGGACAATGGGAACGGCCGCGGTTCGCTATTCGCGGTTCGCTCTTCGCTTTTCGCTATTCGCCTTTTAGCGAACTCTGATTAAATCCCGCAGTGGCTTAAAGCCGCATTATTTTGCGGGTACTTAACGGACGGCCTGATAGTGTCTGGGTGAGAACCGCTGCCGTCCCTACGGGACTCAGCTTCATTTCCTCCTTTACCCAGCACTCCGCCATCCCACCCCAATTCGCGCAAAGACGACGCGAATCGGGTCCCGGTTCGGCTGCGTGCTGGGCTAAGCTCTTCCGCGCCTACGGCGCTTGTTTTTCGCGCTTCGTATTCCACCGCCGAAACACAAAGTTAGTTCTCACGCAGACACTGAAGGCCGTCCCCTTCAAAACAAGCCTTAGTCAGAGTTTTCTTAGCTGTTAGCTCTGTTGGCCTCTTTCGAGGCCTGAGTGACAGGCTCAGGGCGAAAAGCGAAGAGCGAAAGGCGAACTGCAGCTGGGAGGACCGTTAGTCTCTCTTGAGGCCTGAGTAACAGGCCCATGCGAAGAGCGCAGAGCGAAAGGCGAACCGCAGCCTTTCTCAGCTGGTAGCTCGGGAAGCGGCACACCAGGCTTGGGCGGCGTGCAAATGCTTTTGGCGAGTGTAGAGGCGGGTACGGCAGCTGGCCGCCGATTCCTGCATTCTGGCCAGTTCGTCGCGCAGATGGATCAGGTTTTCGCGATAGTGGGCCAAGTTCCGGCGAACTTCAGGATCTTGGCTCTTCGGTAAGCCCTGGTCAAGTACGGCGGAAACCGATTGCAGGGTGCGCTCCACCTGAAGCAGGGCGTCGACCTCTTCGTCCGTTCCCATGACAGCGGCGCCCGCAAAGCGCCCGAAGAATCGTTCAAGCTGCGCATTGGCCCGCCGCACCAATTCCAGAGCATCGTCGTTGCCTACGCGTCCCATTCGCTCTTCGAACCTCCGTCGTCGGTTGCCGCGCTGGCCGATGCCGGCTCGGGTTCCAGCCTAGGCGCTGGTTGCAGCAGCCTCTTGGCCTGGATCCAGCAGTCTCGCACCTCGGACATGAAGCGAATCTTGCTGCTGCATCAGGTCGGATGAGTTTCGCATCTGGGCTTCCAGCAGCTTCGCCCGGACAAGATTGTAGAACTGTTCAAACTGTTTGGCGGCGGTGCCCCCGTGCTCGAAATCGAGGGTTCCCTGCAGTTGCTGCAGCACCATCAGCGCGTGTCCCACTCCTGCCGAGCGGGCTTCAATGTCGCCCTTCTTCATCGCCGCCAAAGCGCGCCGCATGTCTTCGATGGCGGAGTCGTAGAGAAGAACAACCAACTCAATGGGAGTGGCCCCGCGTACCGCGCTGTCCTGATACATCTGCCTGGGATCGACGATGGTTTTCATAGGTCCTCTAGCTGCTGCTGCTGCTGGTGGTCGTGCTGGGCAGACTGCCCAGCTGCGCCGCCACCTGCTGCATCTGCATGGGATACTCTTCCAGCAGGGTGTTGAGATTGTCGTACTGGGTGGTCAACTGCTGCTGCATAGCTGTCATGCGCACTTCGAAATCGTTGATTTGGTTGGTCAGGCTTTGATTGGTCTGATTCAGGCCGTTGATGTCGGCGGAGACCAGACCTACGGTGGGATCCGTCATCTGCTGCAGTTGGGTGCTTACGGTTTGGCCCCAGCCCGCCGGCGAGGTCGACTGAAAGAACTTCTGAACATCGGAGTAGTTGCTGCTCAGGGCCGTGCTCAAGGCGGCGCTGTTGATCTGCAGCGTGCCGTCGTCCTGCATCTCGATGCCCATCGACTGCAGGTTGACGTATTGCCCGGCGCCGCTGGTGGAAGTTGCCGACCATACCCAGCAAGCTGGCTCTGCAACGTCCGCAACATGCTGTCGCTCCCCAGAACCCTTCGTTGCCGGTACTGGGTCCAGCGCGTATTGACTGTTGATCGAGCCCATCAGGGCGTTGTAATCGGTAACAAAGTCTTGAATCGCGGTAGCGGCCGTGGTGGTATCCGGCTGCACGCTGATCAATACGGAGGTGTTCGGGTCGGCGCGCCCAGGCTGAGGGTCACGCCCGGAGATGGCGCCGGTAACCGTGTTGGTGCTGCTGTCGACCGGCACTCCATCCACCGTTAATTGCGCATCGACTCCCGCCGCGCTGGTGAAATTGGTGGCCGGAACTGCTGACCGTCAGATTGCCGTTGGCCCCTGAAGTCTTGCTGGCCAGCACCAGCCGCGAACCCTGCGAATCGGTTACCACGCTGGCCGTCACCCCATAGCTGCCGGAATTGATCGTAGCTGGCGGCCTGCTGCAAGGTGGTGTCGCTGGAAGGAATGTTGATGGTGTCGGTCTTTACCGGATTATTGGGATCGCTGCCGTACTTGATGTCGATTTCCGCGCCCGCCAGCGAAGTGCCGGAAGGGATGTAGTCGGAATAACTGCTGGAAGTGGTGGCCAGATTGCTGACTACGATGGTATGCGTGCCGGCCACGGCGGTATTGTCGGCGCTGGCCGAAACCAGAGCATCGTCGCTGGATGCGGTGGACATCTGGCTGAACGCGCCCAGAATATCTTTCAGGTTATTCACGTCTGTGGCGTACAGCGTGGACAGCTGGGTGTTCATGGTGGTCAGCGCGCTGACCTGCGAGCCGATGGTGGACTGCTGCTGCTGCCAGACCGCCTCGGGCTGACGCTCCACCTGCATCAATTCGCTGACGATGGTGCCCACATCGATGCCGGAGGTCTTGCCGCTGAAGGCGTCATTCACATTGCCGAGGATGCTGCTGAGGGTGCTGCCATAAAGGCTGGTGCTGGAAGTACTCATGACTCAGCCACCGCTCCTTTCCCGAAAATCGCTTAACCTGCGTGCCCGCCACCTCCGGTCAGGAAAACTTGCGGGGAGAGAAGGGGGACCCGAAAGCCCCACCTTCTCCCCCGTGCAACTCGGAGTCTGCCGGAAAGGAGCGGCTGGTTATCCGCCGCCGGCAGAACGCCTTCCGACTTACTGAAGCAGCTTGAGCACGCTCTGCTGCATCTGGTTGGCCTGCGCCAGGGCGGAAATACCGGTCTGGCTCAGGATCTGATACTTGGTCAAGTTCGCTACCGTCTGCGTGATGTCGGCCGACTGAATGCCGTCTTGCGCAGAAGACAGGTTCTGGGTCTGGTTGGCCATGACATTGCTGGCCGCCTGCAGCCGGTTGGTGCCCGCGCCGATCGAGCCGCGCAAGTGCAGCTACCTGCGCAATCGCGTTGTTGATATCGGTGAGAGCCGACTGCGAAGTGCCTGCAGTCTGCAAATTGTCGTTGGAAATGCTGATGCCGTTCATGTTGCTGCTGTCGAACGTGCCCAGGGTGACCCCGATGGTGCTGCTGCCGGCGGTCGTGGAATCGCTCAGGTATACGTCCATGGTGCTGGAGTTGGTGGTGTTGGTAAGCGTTTCCGCCGCAGCGTCGGTACCGATCTTGAGAGTGTTGGTGGCGCCGGCACTGGCCAGCGGGTCGGTGGCGCTGCCGCGATTCTGGGTATCGGTGACTACCAGGTTGCCGGTATTGTCCAGGGTGGCAATCAGGCCTTTGCCTGAACCGTTGACGTCGTTGATCAGATCGCCCACGGTAGCGTCGCCGCTGAAGGTCGCCGTGGTGTAGGCAGGCGTCGCCAGCGTGGTGTCCCAATACTTGACCGAAAGGTCGCCGCTGATGGTGGTGGCGGTTCCAGCCGGGGTGGTGACCGCGGTGGTGAGCTGGTTGTTGTTGGTCGGTGCCGCCCTGGAAGATGGCTGCGCCGTTATAGGTGGTGTTGGTGCCGATGCGATCGATTTCGGCCTTGATCGACTGGAATTCCGAATCCAGCGCCTCGCGCTGCGAGCCGTCATTGACGGTGCCGTTGGCCGACTCGGTGGCCAGGGTGACGGCGCGATTCAGCAGGGTGGTGACCTGCGACAGGGCGCCATCGGCGACCTGCAGTTTGCCCACACCTTCATTGGCGTTCATGGCGGACTGGGTAAGGGCGGTGACGTTGGCCTGCAGTCCATCGGCAATGGCCAGGCCGGCTGCATCATCGGCGCCGGAATTGATCCGCGAGCCCGAGGCCAACTGCTCCAGGGTCTTCTGCAAGTTCGCCTGGGTGATCGACAACTGGTTCTGCGCGGCAAGGGATGGAATGTTATTCAGAATACTGATTGCCATGGGATAGCTCCTCTCTCATGGTTCCACCTTGCCCGAGCTCGACTCGAGTTCGTTCCCGCAGGTGCGCTGCCGGGGTTTTTCTGACCGGCGGAACCTTTGCCTGTTCACCCATTCCATCGGCCTCCGCATTCGCTGCTTTAATTCCAGCTGCAAACATTCCTTTCTTCCAGCAACGCCTGTCGCCGCTGCCAGCACCGCATTAGAGAGTCTCTCATGCCGCGCGACGCGGATCCTTCCAGAGACATCTGCATGCGGGTTTCCAGATCCACTTCAAGCACCCGGCAACTTTTGCCGATGGGTTGGCTGATCCACCCCCGGCGGAGGAGTCTCGCATGATTCAGCTCACCCGCTTGAACAATTCACGTTTGGCCGTCAACTGCGACCTCATCAAGTATGTCGAGCAGTCGCCCGATACCGTCATCACTCTGTTGAACGGAGAGAAGCTGGTGGTGCGCGAGACCACCGAGCAGGTCATCGAGCGGGTCCGCGACTTCCGCCGGTCCGTCTTGCTACGCATGCAGGGTGCCTTGCATTCTCAGGAGTCTGGCGATCGACGCTGACCGTCGCTCGTCCCAACCCAGCCTGACCGCGGAAGGACCGAACCGTGGATAAGAGCAGCTTCGCGGGATTGATCGTCGGCGTGGGCGGCATCGTTGCCGGACTGCTGCTGGAAGGAGGCAAGCTCTCCCAGGTCTTGCAGCCCACGGCGGCAATCATCGTGTTTGGCGGGACTCTGGGCGCGGTGTTACTGCAATATCCCCTGTCCGTCGTCGCCGCAGCCTTCCGCCGGCTGATTCAGGTTTTTTTCGAACCCAAGCTTGATCCGCAGCAGGTCATCAAGCAGCTGGTGGTCTTCGCCAACAAAGCCCGCAGAAATGGAATGATCTCGCTGGATGCCGACTTGCCGGATGTCCCGGATCCGTTTCCTGAAGAAATCGTTGATGCTGGCGGTGGACGGCACCGAGCCGGAAGAGCTTCGCAAGATGATGCAGTTGGAGATCGACAATCAATCCGAATACGAGGACAACATCCCGAAAGTCTTCGAGTCGGCTGGAGGCTTCGCTCCCACCATCGGCATCATCGGAGCGGTGCTGGGGCTCATTCAGGTCATGCAGCACCTGGACAACATCAACGAGGTGGGAAAAGGAATCGCCGTCGCGTTCGTCGCCACTGTCTACGGCGTCGGATCGGCCAACCTGTTCTTTCTTCCCAGCTCCGGCAAGCTGCGGCTGCGCATTCGCGAAGAGCAGATCGTCCGCGAGATGACGCTGGAGGGAGTAATCTCCATTCTCGAGGGAATGAATCCCCGCATGCTGGAGAGCAAGCTGTTTGGATTTCTGCAGGACGCCCCTAACGCCATGCCAACGACAGCGGGAGATTCGCGATGAAAGATCGCCGGCGGCCAGCCCCGCACATCAGCCACGAACGCTGGCTGGTCTCTTATGCCGACTTCGTTACCCTGCTGTTCGCCTTCTTCGTGGTTCTCTACGCCTCGGCGCAGATCGACAAGCAGAAGGCGGCGCAGTTGTCGGACGCGATCGAAGCGGCGTTTCAGCAGCTTGGCGTCTTTCGAGGACGAATCTCGCGGGCCTGGAGGCGTGACCGCGAAAATGGCTTTGCCGGGCGATGCCAGTGCCGCCGTCGACCCGGCACGAAACCTCTCGCGATTGGCAAGTTCGAGTATGGGGCTGCAGGAGGTGAATCATAAGAAAGAGAATTTCGACGCGATTCGTCAGGAATTGGAGAAAGCCTTGGCGGCCGAGATCAAGCGGAATGAAGTCGCGCTGCGGATGGAGCCCGATGGACTGGTCGTCAGCCTGCGCGAAGTCGGATTCTTCGATAGCGGCTCGGCGACGATCAAGCCGGGAGCGGAAAATGCTTTTTCGCGGGTCGCTTCGATCCTGCAAGAACACGCCTGTGCGGTGCGGATTGAGGGACATACCGACACCGTGCCGATTCACACCTCGCAGTTCGCTTCCAACTGGGAACTATCAACCGCACGGGCGACCGAGCTGGTGAAGTCCCTGATCGAAAATCACGGCGTCCCGGCAGACAGGCTGTCGGCGGCCGGCTATGCGGAGTTTCATCCGGTTGCCGGCAATGACAGCGCCAAAGGGCGGCAACTCAATCGACGAGTGGATCTGGTGATCCTGGCCGCTCCACTCCATACCGCGGTTGTCGCCCGGCCGACTCCCAGCGCCAAACCGGAGATTCCGGGCCGGGTAATCGACTTGGGGAAAACTGCCCCGAATGTATCCCTAGGCGGAAAGACTGGATAGGCCGACGGTCGGCAGAGTCCTTACCTCCGTTCCCAGCGCTTCGGCGATCCGCGACAACAGAATATCGACCGTGAATGGTTTTTCGATGTGAATGACCGACTGGCGTCTCATATTTCGGACAACATCATTCTCCGCATATCCCGACATGAAAACGGTGATCAAACCTGGCTTCATGCTTTGTAGACGGTGTGCCAGGTCAGCACCATTCATTCCCGGCATGATCACGTCGGTGAGCAGGAGCCCGATCTGTCCTTGATGCTCGCTGGCTATGCGCAGAGCTTCCTCGGGTCCACTAGACGGCAGGACGCGATAGCCGGCCCGCTGCAACACCTGAAGCGTAACCTCGCGCACAATCGATTCGTCCTCCACCAACAAAATAACTGGCGGCGGGATTGCCCCTTCCGAATTGCTGGGAAGCACAGGTTGGATCGCAGGAAGTTTCATTCGTCACCCTGCCAGCCGTGGGTCGTAATCAACGGCAGTGGCCACGATCAGGAAGTGCAAGCCTGCTACCAACTTGGCAGCAACAGCGAGAACAGCACTAAGGGCAGCGCGGTCTTCAAGATGCGAATGAAAAGCGAAAACATGGATGTCCTTCGCCCGTCACCGAATCAGGACGATTCCTCATTTGGTAGCCGGATTCGGGAAGGCGACAGGCGGAGTTTCAGGATACGATTTCTCCGTGTCGTCAGGTTTTCAGTGCAGCTACTGCGGCGAGTGGAATGTTACCGAAGTCGACGAGTCCGCCGGCGCTTGGCAACGATATGTGGAAGATTGCCAAGTCTGCTGCCAGCCCAATGTCCTGATTGTGCGTCTTGACCGCCAAGAAGGAAGGTTCACGGTTCGAGCTGAGCGGGAAAGCTGACCGTTGGATTGCGTTTCGCTTCCCCGGCACGAGTCGCCATAAGCAAAATAAGCGGACTCAAGATCCGCCAACTCAATCTCACACATTGTGGGATGTCGGCCCGAACCCTACCTCCAGCAGGCCGAGTCATTTACATTACTGCCTACATGATCGTCCGCAATGCCTCGGCGCCGCCGGGACGTTCTTCGAATAGCTCCTCAATCTGTGCGATCAAGGCGTCAGGCCCATCATCCTTAGCGACGAAGCGGTCTACATGGCCGCGCGAAGCTACGCGGACCCCAAAGTAGGGAGAGAGAACCACTACCAGCATGGAGGGACAAATCGTCTTGACCTGCCTGGCAACTTGCTCAACATCGATACCCGGATAGCTATTGTCCATCAGCAGCATGTCGGGACACGAGTCTTTGGCGGCAACCTTTGCCTCCTCCACGGAACTTGTCGACAATACCTGATAGCCAAAGTGCTCGAGCAGCATGCCGCGAACCTGAAGCATATCTCTATCGTGACATAAGCAGAGAATCGCTCTGCGGCGTGATCGCATGTACACCCCCGGATTAATCACAGCTGTCATAAGCACCTCTGTCGCTAATCGAGTCTGTGCTGGTCCCTAGCGGCGCCTGCAAAGCCCGATAGAATGCACGGTTCTGGCCAAAGTCGGGGGGATAGAAAATATGGGAGTTAAGGTGACAGGCCCATTGCCCGGAAGGAAACTTTTACATAGGCCGGGAAAGGCCGTTATGGTAGGGAGCACATTTTTCTTCGGCACAGAAATCGCGCGCTTGAGACAACTTTCTCCTGCTTCGAAAATGTCCAGTTGGAATCAATCCTCCCGGCCGCACAATCTGGAACAACGGGCTACACGTTGAAGCGCCAGTTGTCGTGCGGCTTGATTTACTGATGCTTTAGTGTCATGAGAGTAACTAATGGCAGCGATCACGGCTTGTTCGACGCGGGTACGCGTCTTGCGGAGTAAGTCTTCCGGGTTAACCACAATCTGCTCCTGGCGGCTTTCGAAATAGGCTCCCAACATTGCTCCACTGGTTGCGATTGACCAGGGGATGACCTGAATGTTCCTGCCTGCCAGATTGCGCTTGGCAGCGGCCGTCACGGCGTTCCAGTCAGCTTCGATCACCAGCGGCGCGGAAATTGCGCCCCAGTTCTTGCCGTGGATTTCGTTAGAGCCCGAGGTTAGGACTAGCACATCCGACTTCAATTGCAACAGGTCAGCGCGGCTGATGGATTCGGCTTCGGGATAACCGAACAGAATCGATTCGCGATCATAGTGAAGGCGAATGTGGTCGAGGATGAGACCGTCAGCGCGGTACAGAGCTCCAGTGTTGTCGCTGAGACCGATCAACGTCATTCCTTCGTTAGTCAATCGCTCGCTGACCGCTTGTCCGAGAGGACCGAATCCCTGGATTACAACTTTCCCAGTTGCTGGTGCTTTGCCGCTACGTCGAAGCTCAGCACAAACCACGGCCGCGATACCTTCGGCTTCGAAGCGATCGAGATTCGATCCCCCGAGACAATCGGGTTTGCCTGTCACGATCAGGTTGGCGCTGTCCCGAGTTTCAGCGAACAACTTCGCTACGCACTCGACCCGGCAGCCTATGCCAGGAAAAATAACTGCTCGCCTTCCAGGCTGGAATCGCAAACGATGGGCCGCAGAATTCAGCAGCCGCGTCAGTTCCCTCTCGCTCAGATCGTGTGGATCGCAGACCAGGCCATACGAGGCTCCGCCGAAAGGCAATCCCAGCAATGCTGCCTGCCAAGTACGTTCCATGGCTATAGCTTCGCAAATGGGAAGTTGAAGATCGGGGCGTAGTGACAAGCTGCCAATCGTCGACCCAAAGAGAGTGCTGTGCTGGACCTGGAACAGAGGCACGCTGAGGGCATCGCCGTTATCGCGGACCAGCGGCAGACAGGAGGTTGATTCCTCAGCCGGATGACGAAGCCGCTCCACGATCCAGGGTTCGAGGTCGAGCGCCGCTGCCGCTTCTTCCAAGCCCAGGGAAGGATTGAGCGCCAGTTCGTCAAATGGATCGGAAGTTCCCAGTCCCAGTCCTCGAAGATCAGTGGTGGTCATGGCAAACCTCCGGGGCCTCGTCCCAGCGCGAGGCCCCTACTTGGTCGGGAGGAAAAGCAAGGTCACGCCTGCGCGGCCAGGCCGCCATTCGCCATCCAGCGATTCGCTGGCTTGGGCGGCGCTTTGGGAAGTATGTCGAGATAGATGACGGCATAACGGAAGGCGATCACGCCGGCTGCGATTACCAGCACACTCGACGCCAGCTCACTCCACTTCGGCACATAGTGCGTTCCCATCGCGGTTTGCAGCGCGTTAATCGACACGTTGAGCCGGTCGACCATGAATCCGGCGACGACGATCGCACATGACCAATACAGCTTCTCGGGATTCGATCGCACGCTCTCGAAACTCAGCAGCGTGATAGGAATGGCCAGGAAGAGCAAGACTTCGAGCCAGAAGTATCCCGCTTCGTTGGTGCGTTGAAAAGCGTAGCCGAAAGCTTGATTGGCAAGCAGGTCGAGCGCTTTGAAAAATGCGTAGACGATGAGCAGCAGCTGGATCATGCGGCCGCAGTCGCTGAGGATGCTGAAATCGATGCGCACGTTGAGCGAGCGCATGCACAGGTAGATGGCCATCACCGTCAGGGCCAGGCCCGCGGGAATCGCCGACAGATAGAACATGGCATGCATGTACTGCGAGTACCAGAGGGGATGAATCTTGCCGCGGGCGATCAGGAACAATCCGCCAAGGTAGGACTGATGCATCGAGGAAAGCAGCACTCCCGCCAGCACCACTCCGATCAGGATTTTATGGTGATAATGCAGTACGGTCTCGCGAAAGTGCTTCCACGGCAGCTTCTCGATGAGCGCCGGCGCGAACTCGAAGGTCAGCACGGTGGTATAGGTCATGATGCAGACGCACACGTCGAACAGCACCGACTTGTGGTTCCACATCACGATGGGATGCCAGAAGCGCCAGGGCAAGCCGATCTCGTAGAGATATCCGACGCAAACCGTCATATATCCCAGGAACGAAATCAGAATGGCCGCGCGCAGGATAGGCCGATAGCGCTCCATGCCCAGCAGATAAACCGCGGCGCTGATGCCGAAACCCGCCGCCGAAAGTCCGATGCCGCAGAGCGTCCCGAGGCCAACCCACAAGCCCCACGGCATCTGGTCGCTCAGATTCGTGCTAGCCCTGAACCCCACGAAAAATCTAAGATACGTCGCATAAATGCCGGTAACAAAGATGATGGCTACAATGACGCGCCATAACGTAATTTCGGATTTGATTCGCGCAATCATGGCTAGCTCCTTTCCCCTTTGATCTTGTTGATGGTGGCTTTCTCTTCGGCTTCAGCCAACGCTACCTCGCGCCGCCGCTGCGTGACCCAGTACAGCGCCGAGAGAATCGTGCCGCCCATAATGACAACTTTGGGCGAGTCGCCCAGCGCGCTGGCGGTAAGGGTTGGCATCGGCTGATTGCCGGTCGGAGCCGGCTTGAATCCCAGCTTCTCGAAGGGAACGTCGGAGACAAACAGCACGCTGCCTCCGCCGAGTTCTTCGACTCCCCAAATGTGCGGGACGTAAGACTTGTCGCCGCGAATGCGGTTCCAGGCTTCGTTGATCAAGTCATCGCGATTGCCGAACACAGTCGCTTGCACCGGGCAGGCTTCGGCGCAGGCAGTCGCTTTGCCGGCCTTGACGCCGGTCGGCGCACATATCGCACTTCTTCACGAATGGCGCCAGCTTGGTCCACTGATAGCGCGGGACCTGGTAAGGACAGGCCAGCATGCAGTAGCGGCAACCAATACATTTGTCGGCGTTGTAGACCACCGGGCCGAGCGGCGTCTTGCCGATCGCGCCCACCGGGCAGGCCGACGCGCAGGCCGGATCTTCGCAGTGCATGCAGATTTTGCGAACAAACTTATCGCCGCGTGCCTCGACCACGGTAAAGGCCGTGTCGGATAGAGTTGGTTCCGGCTCCGTGCTGAATCCGTGGAGCTGCTTGCACGCCGTTTCGCAGCTCAGACAACCGATGCAGCGCTTGATGTCGATGAGTAATGCTTTTTCTTGTGCCATGGCGTTCTCCGTGTCCTTTTCGATCTGCTCTATGTCAGGAAAAATTCCTTCACCAGTTGCTGCGCGGGCACGTTCATCCAACTGGAAGAGCAGACCTTTGACCGGCAGACCACCGTCTTGCGCCAAGGCGGGAGTCAGTTGCTGGACCATTGCTCCGATGCGAGCGAGACTGTTCTGCATCCACGGCAACACGACCGGTCCCTGCAAGAAGGTTCTTTACGTTGGTCGCCATCTCCGGCGCTTTGACGACGCATAACCAGCCATTCTTGTAAGGGTCGTCGATGACGAGGTTGGGGTTCTTGAGCACTTCATGATTGACCGAGATCATCACGCCCTCGATCGGCGACAGCAGATCGATGCTCTGCCCTTCGCGCGTGACCGTGCACAGCTTCTGTCCCTGCCGCACCCAGCGATTCAGGTCAGCCAGCTCGATGGAGTCAATCTTGCCGAACAGGTTGCCGGCGAAAGCATCGATACCGACGCGGGCATTCTGCCGGCCTTCGTCGATGACCCAGGTGTGGCCGGGATGGAAGCAATATCCCTCAGGAACTTCGAAACCGGCTTTCTTCAGCATGACGGGCGACTGGATGCTCTTGGCCGGCGCGACTTGTAGCGTGTTCGCTGCATCCTGCGGGCGGCGGAAGTACATGACGGTAAGAATCAGAAGAAATGTAAGCAGGACAAATAGGATCGACATAGGGCCTCCTTACTTGCTCCGCTTTGACGTCGGGACGATGACGCGGAGCGGAGGACGATGCGACGAACGCCGCCCGAGCTGGGTGGCTAATGTTGGGCTGATCGAGTTGGGGCAGGTCGTCATGGCATCGTGCTCCGCTCTTAGACGTGCACGTGGGGTGCAAACCGCTTCCCGAAAGGGGCGGGAGTTCTAAAGGGGTTAGGCGAAGGAGTGCCGAATGCGGACTGCCAACCAGTGCGTTTTGCAGGAGTTACCGTCGCATTTTGCAGTAGTGAGTCCTGCAGCCGATGCCGATCTAGGGAAATCCTGACGAAGTCGGTTGGAAGTCCCGCAGGGGCTAAAGCCCAATCTCTTATTAGACATTTACGGACGACCTGAAGTGTCTGCGTGAGAACCTCTGTCGTCCCTACAGGACTCGGACTTATTTATCACTTCACCCAGCACTCCGCCTGCGGCTGCGTGCTGGGCTAGGCTATTCCGCGCCTACCCACCCCAATCCGCGCAAACGCGGCGCGAATCGGGGGCCCGGACGGCGCTTGTTTCTTACGATTCGTATTCCACCGCCGAAACACAAGGTTAGTTCTCACGCAGACTCTAAAGCCCAATCTCTTAGTAGACATTTACGGACGACCTGAAAGGCCGTCCCCTTCAAGGCACCAGACTTGATCAGAGTCTCCCTACACCAGCTCGGGCGTTTTCTTCAGCCGGCGCAGCAGCGAGGTGGGATGGATGCCCAGGATGCGGGCGGCGTGGGTTTTGTTCTGGCCGGTGGCGTTTAACACTTCGTGGATATAGCGGTCTTCCAGTTCCCGCAGGCTCACAAACTGATTGCCGGTGGGCGAGAGGTCGAAGGACGACGACATCTCCTCGTGCGCCGGCTCTTCGTGGTAGTCGCGAACTTCTTCCGGCAAAGCCTCTTCGTCGATCTCGGTCTCCTTCGACAGGATCATGGTGCGCTCGATCACGTTGCGCAGCTCACGAATATTTCCCGGCCAGGGATATCGTCTGCAGTAAGTCGGCGGCGGCCGGCGTGAAGCCGACAAAGTTTTTCTTCAGCTCCTTGTTGAAGAACTCCATGATGTCGAGCGCCAGCGGCAGGATGTCCTCGCGACGCTCGCGCAACGGCGGAATGAACAGCGGCAGTACATTCAGTCGATAGTAAAGATCCTCGCGAAACTCGCCTTTGGCGACTGCTTCCTTCAGCACTTTGTTGGTCGCCGTGATGATGCGCACGTCCACCTGGATAGGCTTGGTTCCACCCAGACGCAGAAAGATGCCTTCCTCCAGCACGCGCAGCAGCTTGGCTTGCAGGCTGAACGACGTATTGCCGATCTCGTCGAGGAAGAGCGTGCCGCCCGTGGCTTTCTCGATCAATCCTTCTTTGCGGCGGCGCGCGTCGGTGAACGCTCCCGGCTCGTAGCCGAACAGTTCGCTCTCCAGCAACGTGTCGGGCAGGGCCGCGCAGTTGAGCGCGATCAGCGGCGCCTGGGCTCGCGAGCTGTTGTAGTGAATGGCTTTCGCCAGCACTTCTTTGCCCGTGCCGCTCTCGCCCTGAATCAGGATGGTGGTGTGATCGCTATCGGCCGCGCGGCGAGCCATTTCCAGCACTTCGCGCATAGCCGGGCTCTGGGTCACGAGGCGCCCAAAATCGTAGCGCCCCTTCGCGCTCTCCACCGTGTCGTGAACCCGCACGCGCAACGCCAGCATCTCGGTAGCGCGCTGGATGGTGTTGACCATGTCGGCGATGTGAAACGGCTTGATCAGGTAGTCGTAGGCGCCCAGCTTCATGGCTTCGACGGCGCGATCGACCATGTGGTAAGCGCTCATCATCACCACGATGGTCGCGGGCGAGAGCTTTCTTCGCCTGGCGCAAAACTTCGATTCCGTTGATGCCCGGCAGAACGACGTCGAGCAGCGCGAGGTCGGGCTTGTCCTCGGCGATCGTCTTCAGCGCTTCTTCGCCACTGGAGGCAAGCAGCACTTCGTAGCCCTCGGTCTCCAGGGCGCGCCCGATGGTGCGCAACGTAAGAGCTTCGTCATCGACGATCAGAATGGAATGCGCCATGGCTAAGCGATGACCTCCTCGCTGTGCTGCACCACTTGGCCCGCCTGTCGAATGGGCAGCGTGACCCGCACCGTGGTGCCCGCGCCGGGAATGCTTTCCACGTAAATGTCTCCGCCGTGGCTGCGCACATAACTTTGGGTGATGCTTAGGCCCAGACCGGTTCCCTTGCCGCGCTTGGTGGTGAAGAACGGCTCGAAAACATGCGGCAGGATGTCTGCCGGAATTCCGCAGCCGGTGTCCCGCACGCGCAGCTCGACCACTTCGGCAAACTTCACTTTATCGGCCAGGATGGTGATCTTCCCGCCCGGTGGGGTTGCCTGCGCGGCATTGAGCAGCAGGTTCATCAGGATTTGCGACAGCTGGTTGGCATCGGCACTGAGGTTGGGCAGGTCGGGCGGAATGCAGTTCTGCAATTCGATTTGCCGGAACATCGGCTGATGCTCCAGGAATTTCAAGGTCTCGCTGGTCAGCCGCTGCAGATTGACCTTGCTGAGCGTCAGCGGCCCGGGGCGCGCGTAGTCGAGCAAGCCTCGCACCGCCGAGGAAATGCGCTTGGCTCCCTCAATGCACTGCTCGATTTCTTCGCGGCGTTCATCGGTGGCGTCTCTCCACTCGAGTTCCAGATGCGACAGGATGCCCAGCAGTGGATTGTTGATCTCGTGCGCCGCGCCCAGAGCAAGCTGGGCCAGCGAGGCGTACTTTTCATACTCGGTGAGCTGCGATTCGAACTGCATTTTCTCCTTGGCCAGCTCGCGCTCTTCTTCCAACCTCCGCACTAGTTCCTGTTGAGCAACGTTGCGTTCGTACTCGCGATGGTCGGCCAGTTCCTTCCATTTCGCTGACTCGCGCTCCGCGGCTTTGACTCGAGTCCGCGCGAACACGCCCAGCAGAATCGCCAGCACCAGTCCGAGCAGGAATCCGCCCCAGAATCTGCCGTTGCCCTGCGGCGTCGCAGTCCGCGGGATTGGAGTCGGCAAACAAGAGCCCCGGCAAGAACAAGAGTAGAAACAGGGTGCGCCAATGCGCGGCACGCTGCACACAGCGGCGTGCGGCCCAACTGCGGCCAATCAGGAAGGCTGGGAGGAACATCTACCTCTCCTCTTTGACCTTCGCTCAGGATGGCCGCAAGGGCAGTGATTGGGGTCACGTGAGGAGGTGACGAATGAATATCTCCAGCGGCAGATCGGAGTGAGATTGTCTCTGCGCTGGTTCGATTAATTGAGCACGCCGCCCACGATGGTCTGCAGAACTTCGCCAGCCGGGGAGAAGGCAGCGATGTCGGCATCCGCTCCTACTCGCAGCACGCCCTTGCGATGCTCAATGCCGAGGACACGCGCGGGATTCAGCGTAGCCATGCGAATGCTGTCTTGAAAACTCAGGTTGGCAAAGGCCATCACGTTGCGAACCGCACGATCCATGGTCAGGACGCTGCCGGCAAGCTTGCCATGCGACTCACAACGGCCATCGCGCACCTCAACTTCAAACGAGCCCAGGCGGTAAGTTCCGTCGGGCATGCCGGTGGCGCTGATGCCATCGGTGATCAGGACAGCACCGTCTATGCCCTTCGCGCGCAGGAACAGATCGACCACAACCGGTTCGACGTGGACTCCGTCAGCCACGACGTCGGCGGTAATTGCGCGGTCGGTGAGAATTGCGCCCAGCAGTCCGGGGTCGCGATGATCAATCCGCCGCATGGCGTTGAAGGTGTGGGTTGCGTGGCGCGACGCCAGCCTGGATGCCGGCATTGGCTTGCGCGAGATTGGCGTTGGAGTGACCAATGCTGACGCACACGCCGCGTCGTGAAACGTCGCGAATAAGATTCAGCGCGCCTTCCAGCTCGGGAGCGATAGTGAGTATACGCACTCGCCCACCGGCGGCATCCCACATACGGTTGAAGGTCTCCGCCGAAGCCGGCTGCAGATACATCGACGGATGCACGCCGCGGCGGGCATGACTTAGAAACGGCCCTCCAGGTGGATTCCCAGCGGGCGCGCGCGGTCTGGATTCGCGGCGGCGCGCTTCTCAACGTCTTCCATGGCTTTCGCCAGTTCCGCCAAAGCCTTCAGGGTTTCATCCATCGGCGCGGTGACCGTCGTCGGACAATAACTAGTGACTCCGTGGCGAACCATTAAGCGCTCAATGGCCGCCAAACTTTCGCCGGAACCTTCCATCACGTCATGTCCCGCGCCGCCATGAATGTGGATGTCGATCATTCCCGGCGTAAGGATGGAGTCGCCGAAGTCAATGGTTTGGGCATTCGCCGGCAGTGAAACGTTTTCGCGCGGGCCAAGCGCCGAAATGATGCCGTCTTCCATCACCAGCGCGGCATTATCGATGCGCTCGAGCGGAGTCAGCAGTTGCCGGGCTAGAAGAACGGTCGCCAAGGTTAGCTCTCAATTTGTTAAGGAAACTCTGGTCAGGTCGAAGCGAGGACCCGCAGCGGCTAAGGCCGAATGATTTTGCGGACACGTAACGGTCGGCCCAAAGTGTCTGCGTGAGAACCTCTGCAGTCCTTACAGGACTCGGAATCAATTTTCCACCTGACCCAGGACTCCGCCTTCGGCTACGTCCTGGGCTAGGCTATTCCGCGCCTGCGGCGCTCGCTTTTTGCGCCTTTTACTCCGCCGTCGAAACAGAAAGTTAGTTCTCACGCACTCACTGAAGGCCGCTCCCTTCAAAACGACCCCTAGTCAGAATTTTCTTACCTGATTGGAATTCTAGAGCAGTTCGCAAGGCTGGAGCGTGAGGCTGATCACAAATTGGCGGTCAAAAGGAAAAGACGGCCCGAAACCCGGACCGTCTCCGCGAAATCGGATCACAAAAATCAGATGCGTCAGTCGATGCCGTGGATCTTCATCGCGACCAACTGGTCGATCTGAGATTCTGCATGCCGCGTGATCGCAGGTCCGCGATAAACTGCGGAGTCACCCCGTGAATCCTCATGGCGATCAGCTGGTCCGGGTCGGGATGCGGTGTAGCCCAGACCTCGCAGCTTCTCGATGAACTCGGGCGAGACCCCGTGAATGCGGAAGGCGATCAGGTCGTCGAGCGAGACATGATCGTAACCATCTTTCTTCAGTTGCGCGATCCACTCCGGTGTCGCGCCATGAATTCTCATGGCAATCAGCGTGTCGGCATCGGGATTGTAGCCGGCCTGACGCAGGGAACGGACCATCTCCGGGGTCACCCCATGAATGCGGAAGGCAACCAGTTTGTCGCTATCGGAAGCCTTGATGCCGGCGGCGCTCAACGTCGTGGATGAAAGCGGCATTGACTCCGAAGATTTTGAACGCAATCAACTTGTCGGTGTCGAGCCCCTGAAGATGTTCGTTCTGCATTTCCTTGGCGAATGCCAGGCTCACATCCTGAACCGCCATGCTGAATTGTTTGTCCTCGTCGACGCCGCTGAATCCCAGGGCTTGCATCTCCGCCGGATACTTCGCGTCGGGATAGAAATGGAACAGTCCCGCGCCTTCGCCGTTGTCGAGAAACCCTTCACACTCAAACTTTCCAGCATCGCGCACGATGGTGAAGTGCACGTCCTGGCGTCCAGCTTTGGTTACGTCCAGCCCCTGAAACGCAGTCAAGGGCCAGTCGGATTCGCTACTCGAGCGTCCGCCGATGATGGGACTCGATCAGGGAAAAGTCGATCTTCCCGGCGACATCCGAGTGTTTAACGATCCAGTCGCCGCTTCGGGTTGAAGCCGGGAGCTGCGCAAAAGGCGACTGCACCGGCGAAGCAGAACAGCAACACGACGCAGATATTGGTCTTCAGCGATTTCATGCCATTCACCTCGGGATGACGAGTTACAGAATTCCTGCACGTTTCAGCGCGAGCAGCTGATCGAGATCCAGGTTATGAAATCCGTGCTGGCGCGCTTTCTCGACAAACTCCGGCGTAATGCCCTGCATCTTTGCGGCGATATAGTCGTCGGCAGTCAGCTTCGAGATTCCTGCCGCCGACAATGCCTTGATGTAGGCAGGAGTGACGCCCTGAATCTGCATGGCGACCAGATCGTCGGCCGAGGGATTCAGGCCCAGCGCGCGGATGTCGCGAATGTACTCCGGCGTCACGCGCTGGATGCGCATCGCGATCAGGTCGTCAGCACCCGGCTTCAGACCCAGATCGTGAAGGGAGCGGAGATATTCGGGCGTCACGCCCTGAATCTTCATCGCCACCAGATCGTCGGCGCTGGCGGTAATGCCGCCGGCCCGCATGTCGCGAATATATTCCGGAGTGACTCCTTGAATGCGCATGGCAATCAGGTCGTCGGCTCCGGGCTTCAGTCCCAAGTCGTGAAGCTGGCGAACATAGTCGGCGGTGACGCCCTGGATCTTCATCGCCACCAGATCGTCAACCGAGAGATTGTCCAGGCCCACCGCCTTCAGGCTTTCGATATACGAGCCTTGGCCAGGAGCTTGGTCGCTGGTAGTTGCTTGGGTTGGCGGAGTGGGTGGGGCTGCTGGTGTGGGCAAGGCGGCAGCGGGCGGAGCCGGTGGCGCGAGCTGTGCCAGAAGAACCATCGGCCGAACCGCGAGTTCTGTGGCCGGCTTGGCTGAGGAGGAAGCGGTAATGACTTTTGGTGAGGCGCTGATCTTGGCCTGCGATATCGTGGCCGGGCCTTGTCTCAAGTCAGCGTGTGCGACTCGGACGAATGCCTGGCTGATGAGAATTCCGCCTGCCAGGCAAACGACGCCGATCGCCAGGCCAGTGCCGAGAACGTTGCCTCCCGACTTTCGTGCGCCCAGCAGCCGCAGCACGCGAGCGGCAAGAGGACTGCCGCTGGCCGCCATCACCAGCGAGGGAGCGGTGCGTCCACCTTCCATGTAGGTAAGAGCGCGGGCATAATCCACGACGTTGCCGCACAACTCGACGGCCATGTCGTCGCAGCAGTTCTCTCGTTCCAGCCGAATGCGCCGACTGACCCACCAGACGGCCGGGTGATAGAACAGCACCGTCTCGGCCGCGATCTGGAAGAGATTCACGAAGTAGTCCCAACGCTTGATGTGCGCCAGCTCGTGGGCAATGACGGCTTCCAGTTGGGCTTGCGACAAACCGGCCAACACCGTCATGGGAAGCAGAACAATCGGACGAAACCAGCCGATGACCGCGGGCACGTCAAGCCCATTGCATTGACAAAAGCGGACAGCTCGCTTGATACCGACTGTGCGCTGCAGGTCGAGGCATGTCTGCAAAACCCGGTGTGCAACCGGAGCGGCCTTGCGACGCTGCAGCCGCTCGATTACCAACATGCCGCCGGCGGTGCGCAGGCTGAAGAAAATCACCCCGGCAATCCAAATTCTCACCAGCCAGAGAAAGGTGTCGGGGGAAATGCCTGCGGCCGGCATAGCCTGCATTGAGCCGGCTGGCATCGGCTTCGCGGCGGCCAAAGCTGCGTGTCGGAGTTCGGAAAATCGTCGCGACGGGATGAACGATCGAGACGGATTGCCGAAGGAACAAGAAGGTGGCGACCGGGGCAGCGACCATCAAAATCAGGATGGAAACCGCCAGCGCGTAGCGGGTGGCTGCGGTGCGAGCGATTGCCATCAAACCGGCGAACACGGCGGCGAGCACCAGACCCTGCCATAAGAAATGCAACAGCGCCCACGCCACCAGCCGCATTACGGCGGGCGAGAACCAGGCTGAAAAATCGGTCATCGCAGTTTCCTTTCGTACTCATCCAGCACGCGCCGCAGCTCGTCGAGTTCTTTCCGCGAAGTTCGCTGGCCCGCCAGGGCATGCATGCATCAGATCGCTGGCTGAGCCGCGCGAAGACCCGTTCGCAGGACGTCGCCTGCGAACTGCCGTTTGGTCTTGTCGGCGGGCTGCACCGCCTCATACACATGCGCCCGCTGCTCTTCGTTGCGCTTCACGCTGCCCTTGACCGCCATGATCTGCAGCAGCTTCAGCACGGTCGTGTATCCCATCGATTTTTGCTCATTCAGTAATTCGTAGACTTCGCGCACGGTGGAAGGGCCGCGTTCCCACAGCACTCGCAGGATTTCGAGTTCGGAGGCGGTGGGTTTCTGCATGGTTGGACGTCGCATAATTCGGAACGATATACGAAAATATTCGTACTGTCAACGAAGACTTTCGTACTTAGTTTCGTGGAGGCTGATTGCGCGAAACTCTGCTGCCCGCGTGCTTGTCCGATGGGATTCATCCATTAAGGAAACTCCGATCAAGTCAAAGCGAGGTCCCGCAGCGGCTAAAGCCGCATGATTTCGGGTACCTAATGGACGGCCTGAAGTGTCTGCGTGAGAACTCTGCCGTCCCTACGGGACTCGGACTTATTTACCACTTCACCCAGGACTGCGCCATCGGCTACGTCCTGGGCTAGGCTATTCCGCGCCTACCCACCCCAATCCGCGCAAACGCGGCGCGAATCGGGGGCCCGGACGGCGCTTGTTTTTTGCGCTTCGTATTCCACCGCCGAAACACAAAGGTAGTCCTCACGCAGACTCTGAAGGCCGTCCCCTTCAAAACAAGTCTTGATCTTTCAAAACAAGTCTTAATCCTTCAAAACAAGCCTTAACCAGAGTTACCACTAATCTGGGAGCAATCCTTCCACCACAGGGCAGGCATTCGATAAGCCGTTGTGGGCAAAGGAAAACCAATGTGGTTGCGGGTTGCGAATCGAGAGAAATATGTCCGGTGGCGAGGTTTGCGTCCGCTGCCGGACAGTCAGCAAGGCCGTTTGGCGGACCATAGAAAGGCTCTTATCTGCGTTGGGCAACGGGCAAATGAAAACGCGAAGTGCTTGCACACTTCGCGTTTTCGGTTACCGAACCTCACCTGGAACCGTTGCTACTCCACGACAAAGCCCATCTGCGGCTTCGAGAAATGGGTCATGGGGAAGGCGAAACCGGCTCCCACTGTCCGAGTCCTCAGGCCATACGCACCATTGTTCGCGGTCGTCTTGGAACTGGAAGAGCCGATGCGAGTGGGAAAGTGCAAGCCCGAAGTTGCCACATGGGTGGCAGTACGGTTTTGCGGAACGGTGAAGGCGGTTTGCGAAGCTGGGGCAGCCGGCGATGCCATCACGCTGGCGGCCGCAGCTCGGAAGCTAGTGTTCGTAGGAACGCCCTTGACAGCCGAAGGGTTAAAGTGCGACGTCAGACCAGCATGCAACTCGTTCTCCAGGTTGGGACTCCCCAGAACTGAAGCGGACGTAGGCAGGTGCAGCCCACCATTGCCTTCCTGCGCTGACAGAGGCCCGGAAACGACGGTGAGCAGAACATCCGTTCCCTGGTACGAGATGGTGAAGTGCTCGGAGGAGTTAATCGACAAACCGTTGACGGTCCCGAATGTCCCCGTCTCCGAAGTGAAGTTCATGATTTTGAACTGAGCGCCAACGGCGGGGACATATCCGTTGATCAGAGAGACGTTGAGAGTTCCATGCAGGCTGGCGGTGGTGGGATTCAACTGATCGTACTTCGTTCCCGCTGTGGTTCCACCGATGGAGATGTCCAGCGCGCCGGCGGTGTTCTGGGTGTAGGCTCCGGTGTCTTGCAGAATGCCGGTCGAAGTTGAGGAGTTACCGGGAGTGACGGTGCCGCTGGAAGCGACCGCGCCGGTGATTGCGCCGGTGCCGAACAGCGATCCCGCCGACACGGTGAGAGCGCCCGAAGTCGGAACCTTGAGGCTGCCGTCATCGGTGGTCGTGCCCGCTGTCTGGGTATAAGACGTGGCGCTTCCACCTACGGTGAAGGTACTGCCGCTACCTACGGTGAACGCTCCCTTGTTGGTGAAGCTGCCCACGGTGGTGAAGTTCAGGCCGCCCTGCATTACGAACGTCCCTGATGTGTTGTTGGTGGCAAAGTTAGCCAGGCCATTGGCTCCGTGTTGATCCTGAATCCCGGCCGCCGTGCCGTTCAGCAGGATCTTCGCCGAATTGGTGACGATATTGGCGCCGTTGAACTGCATGATTCCGGAGAGCTGGTACGTACCTCCGGTCAGTGTGGTACCGGAGAAATTGGTCAGATTGCCGTTCACCGTGAACTTGCTGCTGGCGGTGTTCACGATAGGTTCCGTTGTTGGTAAAGTTGCCGGCCGTGGTGAAGGGGTGACTACTGGAGATCTCGAAGACGCCGGCGGCTGCGTTGGTGGCAAAGTTGGCCAGACCATTGCTGCCGCTCTGGTTCACGATCTGCGCGGCTGAGCCACTCAACGAAATGGTGGCGGCATTGGTCACGATATTGGCGCCAGTGAACTGCAGCGTTCCCCCGATGTTGTAAACGCCCCCGGTCAGCGTAGTGCCGGAGAAGTTGGTGAGATTGCCGGACACCACGAACTTACTGCCGGTGCCCACGCCCAGCGTTCCGTTGTTAGTCAAGTCGCTTTGGGTAGTGAAGTTGCGTCCGCCGGAGATGGTAAAGATACCGGTTGCGGCGTTGGTGTTCAGACTGGAAAGGGCATCCTTTCCGGCTGAGTCGACAAAGCTGGAAGTAGCTCCATTCAGGGTAATGTTGGCGGCGTTGGTTTTGATTTCACCACCGGTGCTGCCTAACTGGTCGATTTCCAGATTTCCGCTGACATTGTAAGAGCCACCGGTCAAGGTGTTGCTGGCGAAGTTGGTAAACGGTCCTCCCAGCACGTGCATGAAACTTCCTGTAGCAACCTGCAAAGTGCCGTTATTGGTGAAGCCGGAGCTGCTGGGTTGGATCGTCAGCCCCGAGCCGTTGGACAGAATCGTGCCGTTATTGATCAATCCCATCTGTCCGTCGGCGATGGTTGCCCGTACCCTGGATCAAATTATTCTGGTTGGTGAGGACGAAGGCGCCACTGACTTCCGTAAATGTAGTTGCTGGGGAGCGTGGAATTCGTCAGGGTGACCGTACCTGAGCCGGTCAACGTAGTGTTGGCAGTCAACTCCAGAGTGGAATTGTTTCCCGCGCTGTTCAGAGTAATCGAGCCGGTATTGTTGATTGTCCCCTTAACGAAGAGCGTGCTGTTGTTGGCTACCGAGAGAGTGGTGGCATTGGTCAGCGTTCCCTGCGTGGCCCCGTCGAGCGTGGCGCCGTTTCCATAGGGCAGGGCGAACTTGCTGGTCGAGTCGTGAACTCAGTGTCCCGCCTTGAATGGTGACGTTGTTGGCCAACTGGACGGTGCTTCCGCCGGTGGCCTTGATGGTGCCATTCCTGTTGTTGAAGGTATCGGTGGCCAGCTCCAAGGTGGCCGCCATTGGTGGCTTCCAGCGTTCCGGTATTGGTGGTGCCAACACTGGTATTGATCTCGAGGCTATGATCGGCATTGTCGGCGTTGATCGTGCCTGAATTGGTCAACCCCATGGAATTGTTTCCGATATCGCCCGAGCCCTGGATGGTTTGCTGGTTGGTGAGAACAGCGCTTCCGCTCCGGCTGTAGATATAGTTCTGCGGGTTACCATTGTCTGCCAAGGTGACCGTGCCGCTGCCCGTCAGCGTGGTGTTCCCCGCCAACTCCAGATAGCTGCCATAGTAGGCTCCGTTGAGGGTAATGGAACCCAAGTTATGGATGGTCCCGGTAGTGAAGACGGAGCTGTTGTTCGACACCGCAAACGCGCCGGAAAGGGTCAGGGTGCCTTGCGTGCTTCCATCGAGTGTGACGCTGCGATCGCCGGTTACGGTCTCGATCAGGCTGCCCGCAGCCGTATCGGTGCTCAGCGATCCCCCCTGGATGGTGACGCCGTTATAAAGTTGAACGACCCCGCCATTTTCCGCATGGATGGTGCCGCCGGTGTTATTGATTGTTCCCCCATTCAGAACCAGATAACTGGGACCCAGCGTGGGGTTGGTGGCACTCGACTCCATCACTCCGGCATTGGTTCCGTTGACTCCGCTGCCGACCGTATTGCCACTTACCGAAACGGTGAGCGATTGTCCCGCAACGTTGGCGTTTACCTTGGCGCCGTGCTGGTTAACAAATATCAGGGAGTTATCGCCAATGACTCCGGCTCCGGAAATGGTGTTGTTGGTATTGGTGAGGGTGTTGGTGTTGGAAGCTCCGTAAAGGTAGTTGTTCGAAATGGCGGAGGGCGACAAGACGATGTTGCCAGACCCGGTCAGCGTAGTATCGCCGTGCAGGATCAGTTGGCTGGAGTTCCCCAGCGAGTTAAGCGTGATGGAGCCGGTGTTGTTGATGGTTCCCTTTATATAGGCCGTACTGTTATTCGCCACGTTAAAGGTACTGGCATTATTCAGGGTGCCTTGGGTGCTTCCGTCGAGGGTCGCACTGTTGCCGGTGTAGACGCCGATCGTGCTGCCATGGCCTGAATCGGTGCTCAGCGTGCCGCCTTCGATGGTGGCGCCGTTCAACAGTTGCACCGAACTGCCGCTGGTCGCCTTGATCGTGCCTCCGGTATTGTTGAATACGTCATTGCCCAGATAGAGTGTTGCGCCGTTGGTGGCCTCTAGTGTCCCGGTATTGGTTGAGCCGTTGGTGGTATTGATCTCCAGTGAATGGTCGGCATAATCGGCATCAATGATTCCCGAGTTGTTCAAGGCCATCGCGTTGTTGCCGATATCTCCCGCGCCTTGGATAGTCTGCCTGATTGGTGAGGGTATAGGTTCCCGACTGAGCGTAAATGTAGTTCTGCGGGTTAGCCGAGTCGGCCAGAGTGACCGTTCCCGAGCCTGACAAGGTGGTGTTGCCGGCCAATAGCATGACGCTGTTGTTGTAGCTGCCATTGAGGGTGATGGAACCGGTATTGTTGATCGTCCCTTTGGTGTAAAGCGTGCTATTGCCTACCACCGACAAGGCGCCGGAATTGGCCAGGGTCCCTTGCGTGCTTCCGTCCAGGACGGCGTTATTGCCATAGACTGTTTCGATCACACTGCCATGACCTGAATCGGTAGTTAGCGTCCCTCCCTGGATCACGATTCCGTTGAGCAACTGCACCGCTCCGCCATTGATCGCCTTGATGGTGCCGCCCGTGTTGTTGATCGTTCCTCCGTTCAGGGCAAGATAGCTGGGCCCCAGCGTAGAACTTAATGCGGTCGACTCCAGCAATCCAGCGTTGGTTCCGTTGACGCCGCTGCCCACGGAATTGCCGCTTACCGAGACCGTCAGGGTTTGTCCCGCCACGTTGGCGTCAATCGTGCCAGCCGCCTGATTCACCAGGATCATCTGCCCGTCGCCAACGGTTCCCGCTCCCGAGATCGTGTTGTTCACGTTGGTAAGTTGGGTAGTGTTGGTACGCTCCGTAAAAGTAATTGTTGTTAGGCCCAGTGAAGGGATTGAGAACGACAGTACCGGATCCGGTTAACGTAGTATTCCCCTTCAGTATCAATTGACTGTAATTCCCTGCCGTCTCGAGGGTGATCGAACCGGTGTTGTTGATGGTGCCCACCAGAATTCGTGGTGCTGTTGTTCGCCACGACGTAGGCACTGGCATTGTTCAGAGTTCCCTTGGTGCTTCCGTCCAGGGTGATGTTGCTGCCGTAAGCGGAGCCGATGGTGCTGCCGTGTCCTGAATCCGTACTGAGCGTGCCGCCTTCAATGGTGACCCCGCTCGCCAGTTGCACCGAGCTCCCGCCGGTCGCCTTGATCGTGCCTCCACTGTTATTGAAGGTGTCGTTGGCCAGGAAGAGGGTCGCGCCGTTGGTGGCTTCTAAAGTGCCGGTGTTGGTGGTTCCGCTGTTGGTGTTGATGGTCAGGGAATTGTCCGCGTTGTCGGCATCGATTGTCCCGGTATTGTTCAACCCCATGGAACCGTTGCCGATGACGCCGGAACCCTGGATGGTCTGCTTGTTGGTCAGAATGTCGCTGCCCGACACGCCGGAAATGAAGTTCTGCGGGTTGCCGGAATCGACCAGGGTGAGCGTGCCCGATCCTTGCAGCGTGGTGCTGGCGCTCAATTGCAGAGTGCTGCGATACAACGTGCCATTGAGGGTGATGGAACCAGTGTTGTTGATTGTGCCCCCCAGCAGCTGAACCGTGCTATTGTTCCCCACCGCGAAAGCTCCGGAGTTGGTGATGGCGCCCTGGGTCGTTCCGTCCAGGCCGACCGTGGTTCCGAAGCCGGTCTCAATCGTGCTGCCGTGCCCTGAATCGGTGGTGAATGTCCCGCCTTGGAAAGTGGCGCTTTGCAGTTGGACGACGCCTCCGTTCAACGCTCTGATGGTGCCGTTCCTGTTGTCGTACGTATTGCCATTCAGCAGCAACGTGGCGCCGTTGTTGGCCTCCAGCGTTCCAGTGTTGGTCACTCCCACCCCGTTCGCCTGGATGGTAAGGCCATGATCGGCATTGTCGGCATCGATGGTTCCGGAGTTGGTCAGCGCGAGTTGGCTGATCGTTCCCGATCCCTTAATGGTTTCCTGATTGACCAGCACGGTGCCGGACACGCCGGTGATGACGTTCTGCGGATTGACGGAATCGCTTAAGGTCAGCGTGCCGCCTCCACTCAACGTAACCGACCCCGGATCGCTGAGCCTCAATCCTGAAGTATCGCCCGTTGAATTGATCGAGATAGTCCCGGCATTGCTGATCGTATTGCCGCCAATGGTCAAGTTAACGGCATCGTTGAGCGACAGACTGTTGCCGGAACTCAGAGTCAGATTGTTGATGGACCCATTGATGTCCTCGGTCACTACCGAGCTCGAATTGGTGATGACGGCGTTGTTATTAGTCGTTGGTATCCCGGAGGACCAGTTGCCGGAGACACTCCACAATCCGGTGTGGCCTGTCCAGGTGTCATCGGTGATGGTGAAGCTCCTCGCGGATGTCGCGTTGGAGCCTGGCAAGGATAACGCCACGCCCCGATTAGGAAGGTCGCCTGCCCGGCCGGGTGCGATAAAAGCAACCCCGGCTTCCTGGCGTGAGCGCTGCAAAGCAAGGTTGAAATTAGACCAAGTATTATGGGCCAAACTTTGGGCAAAGGCTGAAACCACGGGCGAGCAAGCCCCACCCGCTGTGGCTTGCTTCCCCAGGCTTATCGTGCTGAAAAGAAAATTTGTGGACTGCGAGAGACTGGTTCAGGGACAGCCCGCTTCCGGACAGGTTGCATACCGTCCGATTCGACGCGGCAGCAGTTTGAGAGTGGGCCAAGGTGGGCAAGAAGCATCCCGCGCTCAGAACCGCGACTGCCAACCAGGTCAACATCCGCGCGCCTGCGGTCTTGGCATTGGTATGGCGATAGGTGTGCAGTGAAGAAGCCAAAGCTGTGGGTTGCATAGTGCCTCCAAGTCCCGCGAACGCAGGTTTACGGAATTGTTATTCCTTCAGATTTTTTGAGAGCGGAATTTCCCTGATCTCGACTTGAAATTGGCGTAACTATACACCAGCTTTTTGTCACCTCAAAGAAAATTGAGCCTCGGTTGGAACCGATTCCACCTTTTCTTGACCAGATAGCAGACTATCCGTTTGGATAGTCGCCAACTACTATTTGTTAGGAGATTACAACTATAAGAAGTAATAAATAACTATAGAATTATTTAGCTTGTCGTTACTTAATGACAACTATAGTTACTCTTCTCGCTAGTAACCCTCATGCAATCTAGCTTTGCTTGTGGCTTCGCCAGGCTGTGCTTCATCCAAGGCGGGCATGGCACTAAGTGTTTATAGACAGGTGGCCTCTTCGTCTTGGCGCCAAACTATCCTGGGTGGGTCTCGGAAACTTCCAACTCCTGGCGGCGCAAAGTAGAGTTCCTCGATTGTCATTAGCTACTTACATTGTCGCGGTGATCACCGGGTAAGTGTGATTAGTCAGCCAGGTCAACCGCAAACTCCCGTTTAATACAGATTAGATAGTGGGAACCAGGCATTTGTGGGGGAAAAGGTCTGTCTGGGATGAGCCGTTTTCGGGTATGATCTTGCCTAACTTTTTCGATGGAAACGCCAACCCAAATCCAACCCACGATAGCTCGCTGGCGGCGGGCATTCAGGGGCAATAGTGTGGTCGCAGAAGCGCATCCTCTCGACGTGCTCATTGCCTCGCTGTCGCGACGCTCTAAGATGTTCTCGCGAGGGTGGGGAGACGAAGCGTTCCTGGCCAGACTTTGGGGAACCGTCTCGGACACAGATCCGCCCTGCAGCATCGCGATCGACTGGCGAGCGCCGAAAAGGCGGGGCACGATCGCGCGGCGCGATGGGACGTTCACCTCGCCACTCACTTCGCTGCCCCGGGAAAGCACAACGGTGCATGTGCGCGCGTGGTTGCGTCAAGGTAATAGGAACGCTTGTGTAATTCTGGCGGGCTCACACGATGAAGGCTACTGGGTGCGTGAGCAAGTCTTTGGTGCTCTCAGCGCGCGCGGACTTGACCTCTACCTGGTGGAGAATCCTTTTTATGGCAGACGTCGCACGGCGGGCGGACCATCTGCTATTACGGTCAGCGACCAGGCGCTGATGGCGCTGGGCATGGTGCTGGAAGCGCGAGCGCTGCTGGCCTACTTACTCGGTCAGTACGAAAAACTGGCGGTTGCCGGATACAGCATGGGTGGACATATGGCGGCGATCACAGCCGCGGTTTCGCCGTTTCCGGTGGCTTGTGCCGCACTGGCCGCGGGCGCCTCAGCCGGCAATGTCTACACCCGCGGACTAATGGCGTGGGGCGTGGACTTCGAGGGCCTCGGGGGAGGACTGGCACAGCGGGAAGCGGCGCAGGAACGACTGCAACGCTTCTACGATGCCGCCGATATCACGCGCTATCGATGCCCCCTGCGAAGCGATGCCGCAGTCATCGGCGGCTGCATCCGCGATGGCTATGTCCTACGCTGTGAGACCGAGCGCCTGCACCGGCACTGGCGGGGCAGCACTTTGCGATGGCTGCCAGCCGGACACTTCTCGGCGCTGATGACGAGCCGGCGCATGCTCTGCGATTGCGTGACAGAGGCGATCGAAAAGCTGTAAATCACCACAGCCACTCCTGTCTGACCAAGGCTCATCGTAGCCGGCAGCTTGCAGGCGCCGCGCAACTCGCCTGCAGGTGATCAAGCTCGACAGCGGCTATAATAAAGATTCGCATGAATTACTGGTTGATCCTGGTTTTGGCGGCGGCGTTGCCGTGGGGGCTCGTCGCCCAAGACTCGCCACAACAGCAACTTCCTACCGCGCCTTCGGCGACGAAGTATCCTCCGCCACCAGCGCCTCCGCCGCCTGCCCCCGCGACCTCGAATGGAGCCAGCCCCAGCGCGCCGGCGCAGAGTCCCGCTTCGCAGAACGCCAATAGCGGTGCATCCTCCAGCGGCAGCAGCTCGACGCCACCGCAGTCAGGCAAAGGGCAAACCGACGGCTCCGGCCAACCCGAGTACGGAGTGGGCTCGGCGCAGCCAAGTGCAACTCCCGGTGCAGCGCCCGGTGGCGGCGTTGACGACACCCTCACCGTCATCCGCAAGCGCGTCGACGAAGTGAACGTGGTGTTCACCGTAACCGACAAGCGTGACCACTTCGTGAAGGACCTGACCCAGAATGACTTTCGGGTGATCGACGACAACAAGCCGGCGTTGAGCATTCAGTCGTTCAACCGGCAAACCAACCTGCCGCTGCGTGTGGGCCTGCTCATCGACGCCAGCAACTCGGTACGCGACCGCTTCAAGTTCGAGCAGGAAGCGGCCATTGAGTTCTTGAACCAGATTATCCGGCCGCGGTTCGACAAGGCATTTGTCATCGGCTTCGACACCACGCCCGAAGTGACCCAAGATTTCAGCGACGATGCAGAAGCGCTCTCCAAGGGCGTGCGCATGTTGCGCGCCGGCGGCGGCACCGCCATGTATGACGCCATCTATTTCGCCTGCCGCGACAAGCTGATGCAAGTGGACAAAGGCCAGATCGCTACCCGGCGCGCCATCATTCTGTTGAGCGACGGCGAAGACAATCAGAGCCGGGTATCGCGCGAAGAAGCGGTCGAGATGGCGCAACGTGCCGAAGTCATCATCTACGCTATCTCCACCAACACCAGCGGGATCAAGCTGCGCGGCGACAAGGTGCTGGAACACTTCGCCGAAGAGACCGGCGGCAAGGCCTTCTTCCCTTTCAAGATCGAGGACGTATCGAATGCGTTCTCGGAGATTTCCGATGAGCTGCGCAGCCAGTACGCCATATCGTACAAGCCGGCCGACTTTGTAGCCGACGGCAAGTATCGCAAGATCGAGATCCTCGCCGACAACAAGAAGTACCACGTGCGCGCGAGGAAGGGATATTACGCGCCAAGACAATAAGGCAGGGGTTAGGGGCCAGGGGTTAGGGACTAGGGGTTAGGGGTCAGGAGTTGGTAATGCGCCCTTCCTAATTTTTGTCATCCCGACCGGAGCAAATCTAACCCCTGATCCCTAGCCCCTAATCCCTAGCCCCCGACCCCTAGCCCCTTCTTCTCCCCGTCATGTAACGTAGTACTGAATGGGCCGCATCCACGTTCTCTCCGACAATGTCGCCAACAAAATCGCCGCCGGCGAGGTAGTGGAGCGTCCTGCGTCGGTAGTCAAGGAGTTGCTGGAGAATTCGCTGGACGCGGGTGCGCAGCGCATTCGAGTGAACATCGAAGCCGGCGGGAAGAAACTCATCCAGGTAACCGACGACGGCTGCGGCATGGTGCGCGACGACGCTATGCTGGCCTTCGAGCGCCACGCCACTTCCAAGATTCGCAACACCGATGACTTGCTGAACATTGCAACTCTGGGCTTTCGCGGAGAAGCCATACCATCGATCGCATCGGTGAGCCGTCTGCGGTTAGAAACGCGTGCCGCCGAAGAAGCTGCCGGCACCGTAATCGAGATCGCCGGCGGCAAGTTGCTGACGGTGGAAGAGGCCGGGCTGCCGCTGGGGACTTGCATTTCGGTGCGCGATTTGTTCTTCAACATCCCGGCGCGGCGCAAGTTTCTGAAAGCCGAATCCACGGAACTGTCGCACATTGCATCGCTGGTGACGCACTACGCGCTGGCTCATCCCGAGATGCATTGGGAGTTGCACTCGGCCACCAACGCCATGCTGGTCGCGCCGCCGGTTGCCGGTCATTCGGAACGTATCTACCAGGTTTTCGGCAAGGAGACACTCGACCAACTGATCCCGCTCAGCGCACTATTGCCGCTGGAGCGCATCGGGCTGCCGCAGCCTCCGCCTTGGCGGCGCAGCGAGATGGAAGAACCGCAAGAGGAGCCGGTGAAAGGCGAGATCAAGCTGCACGGCTTTGTCTCGCGGCCGGAGATTCAGAAGCTCAATCGCAATTCCATCTTCATCTTCGTGAATGGACGGCTGATTCGCGATCGCGTGGTGCAACACGCGTTAACCGAGGCCTACCGCAACATCATTCCGCCCACCGTGTTCCCGGTTGTCCTGCTTTTTCTCGACATGCCATTCACCGAAGTCGATGTGAACGTGCATCCCTCGAAAACCGAGGTGCGATTCCGGCAGTCGTCGATCCTGCACGACTTCATTCGCGACTCGGTGCGGGCGGTGCTGATGAAGTCGAGACCGGTGCCCGCGTTCATGACCGAGATTCATGCTGGCGCGACAGCATCGCCATCGCTGACCCCGGGCGCCCGCGATTTCGGCAACAGCGAATTGCAGATCATGGAAGCCGATGCGGACTTCGCATTGCGCGCGCGGGAGATTCCTCCCTTCACCGCGTCACTGGAGTTTGAAGGCAGTGGATTCGCGATTGAAGGAAACGCGGCAATCCCGGTGGCGCGGTTTGGACCACAAACCTTTGGAGGTCCGGTGGCGTCGGCAACGCTGGCTCCCGAAGGAAACGGTTGCTCTCCGGAACTCGCCGACGAAGACGCGCCGGTCGGACTGGAGTCGCTGGCTAGCTTGAAGCCGGTGGGCCAGATTCGCGAATCATTCATCTTGGCAATCAATGCGCAGGGGCTGTGGATTATCGATCAGCACGTGGCGCACGAGCGCATCTTGTTCGAGAAGATCAGCAAGCGGCGGCTGGCCGAGTCGCCGGAGAAGCAGCAACTGCTGATGCCGCTGATCGTCGAGTTGACTCCCGGCCAGATGGCGGTGTTCGCGGAAATCTCTGACGAACTGAATCGCAATGGCTTCGAGGTGGAGCCGTTCGGCTCGCGAACCATCGCGGTGAAGACGACGGCGGCGGGGGTCACGCCGGGCGATGTCGAACATCTGCTGCATGAAATCCTGGAGCAATTCGAGCGTGAAGAGCAGTCGCTGAACCTGGACAGAATCCGCACCAACATCGCGGCCAGCATAGCCTGCCACGCCGCTATCAAGGTCAATATGCCGCTGGAGCAAAATAAAATGGAATGGTTGCTCAGCGAGTTGGCCAAAACCGATTGCCCCATGAGCTGTCCTCATGGCCGTCCGGTGGTTCTGCGGTATTCTGTAAAGGATATCCAGCGGGCGTTCAAAAGAATCTGAACGAAAGTAACTAGCAACTAGTGACTAGCAACTAGCTTCTACCAGTCGTTAGCACGCAGCAGCGCCTCATCTGTGTGTGTCACTCGTGAGTTGGTTATTTTTTTCGCCGACGCGATTTTGTAAAAGCAGGTTCGACGGGTTGCCGACATTGTGCAGTCTGTCGGGTACCGCTTTAGCTAGTTGCTAGTGACTAGTTGCTAGTTGCTAGTTGCTAGTGACTAGTTGCTAGTCGCTGTTTTTCTTATGTTTGAACAGCAACTCCAGGAGCTGCGCCGGGAGAAGTGGCGCTTGAACGGGCGGCCGGTCCGCACGCTCGACGACGCGCGCGAGTTCATCGACTCGGTGGGTTTCTGTACGCTCTATCCGCAGCGGCCTGCAGTGCTGGCGCCTACGTTTGTCGGCGCTTATGCAGGTAGCGACGAGAAGCTGCCCATAGCGCAAATGGCCTTTGCCCATCCTGGCGCTCGCGAGGCCAAGGAGTTGATGGTCCGCCTGCTGCGCGAGAAAGTAGCTTACGAAGCGAACGTCTTTCCGGATAACAACTTCATCGTATCGGCGTCGGCGTTTCCTTATTTCTACGGACTGGTGGGTGACCGCAACCCGCGCCAGCCACCGAAGGCGGCTGCACGCTCGGGGTATTCTCCGCTGGCCGTGGACACGTTTCCCATCATCCAGAAGGAAGGCCCGATCTCCAAGTACCGGCTGCGCGAATTGTTGGGCGGCGATATTTCGGAAGCAGCTCTGGATCGAGCGCTGGACGAACTGTGGGCCAAGCTGCGCATCACCCGTGTCGATTACAAACACGATGAGGGCGTGTTCTGGGATGTCTTGTTCCGCTGGTCACCCGATGCGGTGAAAGAGGGCATGCACGTCTCGGTGGCGGAAGCGTTGACCGCCTTAGTTTCGAAGTATCTTGACTGTGTGCTGGCGGCGCAGCAGGAAGAAGTTGAGCAATTCTTCTCCAACCTGATTGGCCGGGCACGGGTGCGGGAAGCCATCAATGCGCTGCAGGCTGCGCGCGAGTTGAGTTTCGTGCATGTAGGCGGACGCGTGATGCTGCAAGTGACATCGCTGCAAGCGCAGCAACCGTTAGTTGTGCGCGAGCCCAAATCCAGACCAAAGTTCGAAGCGTTTCCTCCGCGACCCGGTATGCCGCTGGTCGAGCGGCGTCCGATGAAATCGAAGACTGCCAGTAAACCGGATCGTTCCCCGCAGGACACTCGCAAGAAATGAACCCGTCGCGCAAGTTGGTCATCGCCATCGACGGGCCGGCCGGATCGGGCAAGAGCACCATCGCCGCGCGTCTGGCGAAAAAACTTGGCTATATCAACCTGGAAAGCGGCGCCATGTACCGCGCGCTGGCGTTGAAAGCGATGGAGCAGCAGGTTTCACTGGACGATGCTGGGGCCCTGCGGCAGTTGGCGCAGAATTCTGTGATGCAGCTTGAGCCCCGTGGCGAAGGTAATCGTGTGCTCCTGGACGGGCGCGATGTCACGCAACGGATTCGCGAGGCTGACGTGACCGCGGCTGCGTCCCGCGTGTCGGTGCACCCGCAGGTGCGGCAGGTGCTGGTAGCCCGACAGCGCGAACTGGGCGCCAACGGCGGCGTAGTGATGGAGGGGCGCGATATCGGCACCGCCGTGTTCCCCAATGCCGACGTGAAAGTCTTTCTCGATGCGGATGCGAGCGTGCGAGCCGAGCGGCGAACGTTGCAAAACGGATCGCGGTCGGCCGAGGAAACTCAGCGCGTCCACGCGGAGATTGCGGCACGCGATGAGCGGGATCGCTCGCGAGTCGTGTCGCCGCTGGCGCCTGCGCCGGATGCGGTCATTCTCGATACTACGCATAAGAGCATTGATGAAGTGGTGGCCGAGGTGGAAGGAATTGTGAAGGCAGTGGCTAGGCGATAGGGGATCGTGTGCTACGGGCTAGGGGATAGTTTCCGGTTCAGGGTCATGGCGGCCCGTCCATGCTCCTTTCGCTAGGCAGACCCTGATTAAGTCACAGCAAATCCCTCAGCGGCTGAAGCCGAAGTGGTTCTGCGGCATTCACGGACGGCCTGAAGTGTCTGCGTGAGAACTAGCTTTGTGTTTCGGCGGTGGAATACGAAGCGCGAAAAACAAGCGCCGTCCGGGCCCCCGATTCGCGCCGCGTTTGCGCGGATTGGGGTGGGTAGGCGCGGAATAGCCTAGCCCAGCACGCAGCCGCAGGCGGAGTGCTGGGTGAAGTGGTAAATAAGTCCGAGTCCCGTAGGGACGACAGAGGTTCTCACGCAGACACTGAAGGCCGTCCCCTTCAAGAAATCGAGTTAATCAGAGTTTCCCGACGTTTTGCGAATGTCGTGAGTACACTTCTGAATTTCCGCCTGTTTCAGCGAGCTGGATCCGCCTGCCTGATTCTGTTGTAGGATTCCTTCCCTCGTCCTTTATGCTTTGATCGTCTGAAGGTGCGGAGTATCATGATCGCGCTGCGGATGGGGACACAGACAGTCTCCACAATTGCATTGAGGTAGCTTATGGCCGCGCCGGCACCCGGCATTTCTGCTGACAACAGACCCACCTCGGAAGCGTTGGATACAGCGAACGCTGCTGTTCCGGGGAATGCTGGTTCACCCGACAAAACGGCGAGCAATACAGCGCCGGCCGGCGATTTCGCGATCTATCCGGCCCCGCCCGCCTACTTCATTGAGGCCCTGGCGGATGCCGAGCGGCTGCTCAAGTATGCCGCAGAAATTGGCGTCGACATCGATGACAAAACTCGTAGTAGCGTTCTGGAAGCGCGGCTGGCGGTAACTGCTGGATGGAACACGACAACAGCAGCTAACCTGCTCGCGGCGCTCACCAGGCTGGCCGCACAGCTCAGACCGGTTACCGCCGAGAGCTTGCGTACTTTCGATACCCGGCCAACGGTCCGCACCTATTGGACATGGGTAATTTGTCTGGCGGTGGTGATTGTTCCGTTTTCGCTGGCGAGTTTTATCTCGTCCGCTATTTCCAACACGATTCGCAGCGATATTGCCAGTGCCAACGATCTGACAGTAAAGTTAACGGCGCAATTCGGGCCTTTTAGCGACCAGGCGGCAGCCGCTACGTTAGCGGCCACGTCTGGAAATACCACGGCAACCGCTTCGCTTCCTCCCGGAATCAGCCCAGCGGATGTACTCACGGAACTTCAGACTTTCGCTGCCCAGATCAGGGCAATTTACGCCCGGAGCCGGCAATTGAACCGCCTTATATTGGGCAGGGTGTGGGACCCCCTTGCTGACCAAGTGAAGAAAGATGGATACAAGGATACGTTCGAGTTACCGGTGCCGTTACCGGTGCCGCTCGGCCAAGTGGTTACCGGCCGGGTCT
Organism: uncultured Acidobacteriaceae bacterium; assembly: GCA_963746515.1. Classification (GTDB taxonomy): domain Bacteria; phylum Acidobacteriota; class Terriglobia; order Terriglobales; family Acidobacteriaceae; genus Bog-257. The sequence goes on from CAVVBO010000001.1 coordinate 318,844, forward strand.
CGGTGTACCAGGACGCGCGATATTTTGGCCAGGAAGTAACCGATGATGTCTCGGTTTTCTACGGCGCGATCGCTACTTGTATTCTTCCCGTTCTCTATGCTCTTCTGGGCACCTGTGCCTTTCTCTTGCGATCCTTCTCACAAGAAATGAGCAGTCGGACATTCGTCCCGTCGCACTCCGACTCGGCTCGGTTTCTGATCGCCGCTATCGTGGGAGGAGTGGTTGGCCTGTTTAATAACTTCACCTTCAGCCAGGGAGCATCCATTCCGCCCCTGGCAATTGCTTTCGTGGTGGGATATGCCGTGGACGTGTTTTTCTCGTTTCTGGAAGGATTGATCCAGGCTTTCACGAAGAGTAAGAACGGACCGAACACCCCGTCGACGGCCCCCGCGGCCAGCTAGGCCAAGCTGGAAATTATGAGAACTTTGTTGACGCAACGAAAAACCCCACCCAACCAAAGGAAGGTTGACGGGGCACCCGCAAGGTTCTTACCCAAGCTTCCAGGGTCCTTACCCCAAACTTCTTCTCTAGTCACTAACCACTGGTCACAAGAAGCCGTCTCATAAATCCGAGACGCTTCCACCCCGAGTAACCTCGGGAGCTAAAGCCCGACATTCGCGAATGACTCGTACGGCACGGCTGAAGCCGTGCCCTTTCAAACCCGATTTGTGAGATACCTTCTAACCGCGACCTTCACCCTTTGCCGATCTTGATGTCGCCAGTGTCGGTATTGACCTGCAGTTTGCTGACGCCGCTGCCGACGGTGCCGGTGGCGTGCGAAGTACCGTTAGTCTCATCCACCTTCACCGCATCGAATTCCGAGGTGATGTCGCCCTTACGGGTGCCGGCAGTAATCTGAAAACCGGCATTCGACGGCAGGGTCAGAGTAATGTCGCCGTGCGGTGCTGGTCACATTCACCCTATCCGCCGGCGGCTTGCCGGCCAGCGTCAAGGCCACGTCGCCGTGTTGCGTGCTCACCGTCATCTTGCCAGCGCTTGCCCGCGGTGGTGACTTCCACATTGCCATTGTTCGACTCCACCTGCAGGTCGCCCGAAATATCTTCCAGGTGAATGTTCTTGGAGCTGGTGACTACGCGGCTGGGGCCGGTCAGATCGCTGCCTCGCACTTCGTCGCTGGCAATCTCGATATCGCCGGGAACGGAGGCGATCTCCATGTCGGAGCGCGAAGTCTTGAAGGTCACGGTCTTGGCGATCTTGCTGAGGCGGATATCGTCATAGAAGTCGCCATTCAGATGCACCGCGCCGGCAACTTCATCGATGGTGACGTTGTCGAGGTGGCCATCGACATCCAGATCGCCGGCAATCTTGGAGGCCCGCAGCGAACCTTTTTCCAGGCTCACTTTCGCGGCGCCGGCAATGTCGCTGAGCTCGATGTCGCCATGTTGCAAGGCGATCTTGACGTCAGCCTTGCGTTCGTTGACGGTTACGTCGCCACGTTTGCTGGCCACGTCGAGCGCGGCATCGGCAGGCACAAAGATATCCATGTCCGACTCAACGCCATGTTCGCCGGCGCCGTCGGTGTTGGCGTTCACCAACACCGAGTTGCCGGTCACCGTGATTTGCGGCTTGGTGCTGATCGTTATATTTGTTGCCATCGTTCTGGTTCTGCGCGTACAGCTTCTTGTGAACCACGACGCGCATGGTGTTGTCGTCGGATGGCGAGATGTTCAGCGTGCCGCGATCGCACACCACGCGCAGGTTGCCATGCGCCGGGAACGACTGCTGCAGCGTGTCTTCAAAGGTGTAGGCGGTGCCGAAGATGCCGCCCAGATCGTCGTCCATCTGGATCTGATCGCGCACGCCGCTCCAGTCGACATCGGAGCTGTAATGCGCCGATGACGCCGAGCGCCACCAGCAGTACCAGCAGCACAATGCCGCCGGCGCCGAGATGGCGGGTGCGATATCCCATGCGGTTGGCGCGTCGAGTGCTCGATCAGCGCGATCACGCCCCACAGGATCAGCAGCACCGGCCACCAGTGTCCGAACCAGTGCCAGAAGGGAAAGCGGAAGCCAAAGTTCCGCAGAAAGAAGATCAGCCCGATCACGATCAGGATCAGCGGCCCGCGATCGAACGGTGCTGACGATACACCGGCGGCGGCGGTGGCGGCGCGGCCGGAGGCGGAGGATACAGATTCGGGCTAGCCATTGTGCACCTCCCGGTCGTCGGGCCCGCGATCTGGCCCGCGATAGAACCTGCCGCGAGGATTCGGCGGCGGCGTTACCACTGGAGCCTTGCGGCTGAACCGGATATCCCGGATAGCCCGGATATGCCGGGTATCCCGGAGTTCCCGGAGGAATCGGCTGCCCCGGATTGGGCGGCAGCGTCTGCGCTGTATTCGCGCGGAATGTGGCCGTTGGTGGAAGCGCTGTGCTCCAGCAGCTTGATCAAGCCAATCACGATCAACAGTGCCGGCCAGGTAAAGCCGAAGTCCATCCAGTGCGCGTGGCCCATCTGGTCGAGCAGAAACAGCACGCCGATGGTGATGAGCACAGCGGGTCCCATGAAACCATGAGCACGGCAGCGGGGGCAGGGGCAATACGGGTTATATCGGTATCTCATGATGTTCTCCTCACCAGCCTCTCCGCTGACGCTGCATCAGAACGCGAACGCCGATGGCGATCAGGATGAGCGGCCAGAAACGCCAGATCCAATCAAAGTGCAACGCGCCCAATTCGTCGAGCAGGAACAGCACGCCCAGACCGATCAGGATGAATGCCCCGATCGGGAACGCGGGATCGCGGCGGCTCCTCGACCGGCGCCGGCGGGTGGGACAACGCCCGGCAGGATCGGCAGCCGCGGCGCCAGCATTGGCGAACCGCGCCAGGAGCCGGCCTGGCAGGCGCCTGATCCCGACGAGAACAGATTGGTTGAGGCCGAGCGGATCGGGCGCCGGCAATCCCATTTCGCGTGCCCGCGCAGTCTGATACGCCTCGATCGGCATGTAGATCACGAACGCGGCAATGCCCAGGCCGAAGATGCCGCTCACGTGATCGGTCATCCAGATCAGGGTGGCGAAGATCAGCACGTGAACAAAGCCCTTGGCAAATTCGCCGTTGTACATGGCGCCGACGCCGGGAATAAATCCCAGGATGGCGGCCAGCTTGGGACTTGGCAGACCAGTGGGACGGTTCTACACCCGGAGGCACGGCGGTAGAGCCGGGTGGCGGCATGGTGCCGCTCAAATGCGAGGCTAAACATTCCTCGCAGTAAATAACGCCACGGACGTCTCGCGCGCAGCGTGCTGCACAGTGGTTTGCCACAAGTGCGGCAGAATGCAACAGCGGGAACATCGGCATGATTGGCGCAGTTCATGCGGTTCTCCTGTTCAGCCGGGCCTGATTCATTGCTGCTAACAGTCACTGCCGGGAAGGTAGCCAGCATGGGCTGGCCATCGTCGCGGCTGTATTCGGGTTGCTACGATTCTGCAATGCCGGTTGTCGCTCTTCTTCGGATTGGCGATTGCGGATTCGAGATTCTTCGGATTGACGGCGCGGGCGCCTCCGGCTGCTGGTTATCTGTTGATTTGATTTTGGTTCTGCGGAGTCGCCGGCCCGGCGCAGATCGCGCACTCGCGACTCGATCTCGTACACCAGGCGGATATTCTCGTAATAACGAACCACCCGCGCCTGGGTCGCGTAGTAGGTCTTGGTGATGCCCTTGGAGCTCAGGTCGAGATTGCGCAGATCGCTTAGGTGGAAGCCGGCGATGCCCAGCAGCAGGGTAATGGAGAAGAACGCCATGCCGAACGACATGGCAAAGCGCGGAGTAGCCACCGGACCGAACATCGGCGCCAGACGGCCCTTCAACTTGTCCAGCCAGCCTTCACCGCGCGGAACCGGTACGATGTGCTCGGACGGCAGCGCTCCGATGGTTTGCGCCAGGATATTGTGTACCAGATTGCGCGGCGGCTCGGCTTCGTCCAGCCCCTTCAGCCAGTGCATGCCGGCCCTGGCTTCTGCCACCATGGTGCGGCAGGCGGCGCAGGTCTGCTGGTGAGCCTCGAAGGCCGCCAGCTGGGAGCCGTGCAGCGTGCCGTCCAGGGCTTCGGCCAAAAGGGCCTCGACCTCGACACACTCCACCCCAGCTCGCGCGGATGCGTCGCGATCTGGGGACCCCGGCTGCATTCCGGATTGGTTCTCGCCTGCCATCATCCTACCTGCCTATAGTTACGTTGCAAGAGCCTCGCCAGTTCCGTTCGTCCCCGATTTATGCGACTTTTCACAGTTCCCTCGGGCACATTGAGGACTTTGGCAATATCCTTGTAGTCCAAATCCTGCAAATCGCGCAAAATCACCGCTTCCCGCAGCTCGGGCGAAAGCCGCTTCAGACGCCTCATGGACCAGCTTCTGGGTCTCCTGACTGCGCACCCGGGCCTCCGGGCTGGCAGCCCCGTCCTCCAGCTGATCGGCCAAGGTCAGGCCGTCCTCCTGGTTGCCGGGGGTCGCATCCAGCGAATCCGTGATCCGGTCGTACTTTCCCTTACGAAAGTGGTCCACCAGCAGATTGCGCGTGACCGTGGTGACCCAGGTCATAAACGATGCGCGCGTAGTGTCAAACGTGCTGAGCGTGCGATACATCTTGATGAACACTTCCTGGGTCAGGTCCGCTGCATCATCCGGCGAGCCCGAAAAGCGGTAGCAGATGTTATAAATCCTCCGGTGAAACTGCTGGACGATGTCCTGCCATGCCGCAGCGTCGCCAGACACACAGCGACGGACAAGGGCATTGACGGCTTGGTTGTCGTCCAATCAGCGCTCCCCAAGGGCGTGACTCCTGGCCCAAATCCCACTCACTGCTAAAGAGTTATACGACGGCCAGAGGCCAGTAGTTCGATGAATTCGGGCCCGGAAGGGCGTAGCTTCGTCCCACTCCGTCCGACCCGATTTCGCCTGAATTGTAGCAGGGCGAGGACAGAGTGCCGATTAGCGACGGGCGCTGCTTCAGGGTGCGCCGTGACTGCGGGTTCCTCTTAGGTATCATCCCGTCTATAACGAGGTTGGGGTTGTCAAGGCACACTGCGGCGGTGACGCGGTAGGCGCCTGGTTTTTGACTTTCCTTATTCCCCAGCGCCTTGGCTTTTGACGTTGGGGTGGCTTTTGTTTTTTGCGAAATCGGCATCGCGGACCCGTCTGCTTTGGAATCGTTAGGTGGCGGCGCGCTGGCCCCACCATCCATCTATTCGGTCACCGACTGCGACCATGATTCTCCACTGCGAACTCCCCGCTCTGGGGGAGGCGGGCTGCCCAAACAAGTGCACGGGGTCCTACTGCTCCCCACGGAATGACCCGGGCTTACCCGCATGACGTGCCAGCTCCGCATACGTCCATCCATTGCGAAGCATCCAGTACAACCTGACAGCCAGCCGCCGCGCCACCATCACCTTGGCCACGGCCCGGCTTTTCTTGGCGGCCAGCCGGCGATAGGCGCGCTGCAACTGGTCATCGCCGCGCACCGCCGTCTGGCCCGCTTCCACCAGCAGGAAGCGCATAAAGCTGGATCCCTGTTTGCTGATGTGTCCCAGCCGCTGCTTGCCTCCCGAGCTGTGTTCGCGCGGCGTCAGCCCCAGATAGCTGGCCAGTTGCTTGCTGGTGGCGAAGCGATTCACCTGGCCCACGGTCAGCACCATGCCCAGCGCAGTCTGCGGTCCCACGCCGGGATGGGTCATCAGCCGCCGCGCATCGTCCCGTCCCTCGGCCTGCTGCCGCACCACCACGTCCAGGGCCAGAATCTGCGCGTCCAGCTCAGTTAACAACTTCAGCAACTGATCGCGCCGCCGCCCCGCGTGCTCCAGCATGGGCAATGCCTGCAACTGCTTTCTGCCCTCCTCCGACCACAGTCGCCGTCCCTTCTGCACTCCTTGATTCAGCGCCAAGGCTTGCAACTGGTTCTTCACCTTGGTCCGCAGCCGCATGCGATGATGCCGGTCCAGCAGCAACTGCCGCAGGTCGCGCTCCGCCTCCGTCGGCACCCAGATGCGCGGAAACCGCCCCTCCAGCAGCAGCCTCAGGATCAGCTCCGCATCCCGCCGGTCCGTCTTCTGCTGCCGCGTCTCGGCCGCCCGAATGCGCGCCGCATCCCCGATCCACAACTGGTGCCCGCACTCCTCTAACAGCTGCCGGAACCACTGACTGGGACAGCCCGACTCCATCCCTACCCGCACTTCCCCCTGCAGGCCACGATAAAACTCCGCCGCCTGGCCGGGATGAAGCAGCTTCTTCTCCTCGATCTCTCCGGTCAAATTGTCAAAGATCGCTAACTGCTGAAACCCCGAATGAAAATCACAACCTATAATCCACATGGTTGGCTCCTTCTGGGTCCTCTGCCTTTTCCGCAAAAAAACAGACTACCCCGTTTGGGGCCAACCTCGTTATGAGATCAAGCGCAGCAAAGCGGAGTCGCGGAACCTGCTGTTTGTCCGCACTGCACTTGCTCGCCATTTCCGTTTTCATATGAGCGGGTTACTTATGCATTGACAATGCCGCCGACCACGACCAAAATTCCAGTCCACCGTCCGGATCAACTTCTCTCCGACTATCTCACCCACGAAAGGAGCCTCATGCGCAGGATCAGCATCGCAATTGCGCCTGCAATCCTCCTGCTGGCTTCGCTGGGGACCGCCCAGCAAACAACGGGTACCGCCTCAGCCGACGCCGGGAACGCCGCGAATAGTGCGCGCACCGAGCGCTACTTTCAGAGTATCCGCAACGATCCCAATCAGCTGCTGGTTTTTCTCCGCCAGATGCCCAAAGGCGGCGACCTGCATAACCATCTCGTCGGCGCGATTTACGCGGAGACATTCATCGAATGGGCTTCGGAGAAAGCCCTGTGCGTTGATCCCGCCACCTTCTATCTGAGTGCGCCGCCTTGTGGAGGCGAAAAAGGTACGGTGCCGGCCCGCAATGCGCTTACTGACCGTTTCTTGTATCGCGACATGGTGGACGCCTACTCCATGCGCAAATGGGAACTGTCTGGGCTATCGGGGCACGACCACTTCTTCGACACTTTCGACAAATTCATCGTGGCCACCTACGGCAAGACCGGCGAGATGCTGGCCGAGACGGCTGCCCGTGCGGCTTCCCAGCACGAGATTTATCAGGAACTGATGCATGCCGCGGCTTTCCCGCAAGACTATGGCTCTGGCAAACAGCGCCGGGTGGGACGACGATTTCTCCCGTCAGCGCACCAAACTCCTGGCCAATGGGATGACGCAAGTGGTGGCCGCGGCGCGCAAGGAAATGGACGACGCCGAGGCTGTCCGCAATTCCACGTTGCGCTGCGCCTCCGCCCAGCCTGACCCGGGATGCAGGATCACGCAGCGGTATCAATACATGGTATTGCGCGGTGTGCCCAAGGAGATTGTCTTCACTCAGATGGTGCTGGGCTTCGAGGTGGCCAGCGCCGATCCTCGCTTCGTGGGAGTTAATCTGGTCCAGCCCGAAGAGTGGTATGTCGCCCGGCGCGATTTCGCCTTGCACATGCGCATGCTGCAATACCTGCACAGCGTCTATCCCAAAGTGCACATCGCGTTGCATGCCGGGGAGCTGGCGCAGGGCATGGTTCCTCCCGAAGAATTGAGCTTTCACGTGCGCTCGTCCGTCGAGATCGGCGGCGCAGAGCGCATCGGACACGGCATGGATGTCATGTACGAAGACCGTCCGCAGGAGCTTCTGCGCGAGCTGGCGCAACGCAATGTGATGATTGAGATCTGCCTCACCAGCAACGCCACCATTCTCGGCGTCACGGGCAACCGTCATCCGCTGGGCGAGTACATTCGCGCCGGAGTTCCAGTCGCGCTCGCCACCGACGATGAAGGCGTCTCGCGGTCCGATATGACGCAAGAGTATCTGCGGGCCGCGCTCGATCAGGGCCTCAGTTACACCCAACTGAAGACCATGGCGCGCACCAGCCTGGAACATGCATTCATTTCCGGTGACAGTTTGTGGAGCGATGCCAGAAACTTCACGCCGGTGAAGGAGTGCCGGTCAGATTTGCGCACGCCGCAAACGCCGTCGGCGACATGCCAAAGCTTTCTCAAGAAGAGCGCCAAGGCAAATCTGCAATGGGAGCTGGAATCGCAATTGCTCACGTTCGAATCGCAGCCTTGGCAGAGTATGCCTGCGCCCGGGCAGTAGCCGTGGACTTGGTGCGTTGTCCCCGCTCGAGCCTGCCGATCCGGGCTCTGGCGCAGTCTGGAACTGCACGGGTGCCGCTTTCACTGACAGCCGACAACTGGCAACCGGCGACTGGCTGCCGGCAACTGACTATAATGATCTCCCGGGTGAAGTGTGGGTCTTGCCCGGCTTGAATCTTCGTAATATTCCCTAGCATCAGCCAACTGGAGGAAGAAACAGAATGGCACATGAAGTTCCTGCCCTGCCTTACGATTACGCTGCCCTTGAACCTTACATCGATACTCAAACCATGCACCTGCATCACGACAAGCATCATCAGGCCTACGTCACCAACCTGAACGCCGCGCTGGAGAAAGCTCCCGAGCTGCAGAAGCTGAGCGCCGAAGATCTGATCAAAGGTCTGGAGAATGTGCCCGAAGCGATCCGCAATGCGGTGCGCAATAACGGCGGCGGCCACGTGAATCACTCCATGTTCTGGAAGATCATGGGTCCCAACGCCGGCGGCGACCCGAACGGCGCCATCGCCGATGCCATCAAGAGCACCTTTGGCGACTTCAACGCCTTCAAAGAGAAGTTCAATGACGCCGGCCTGAAGCAGTTTGGCAGCGGCTGGAGCTGGCTGGTGCGCGACCAGGCGGGCAAGCTGCAAGTCATCAGCTCGGCCAATCAGGACAATCCCATGAGCCAGGGCTTCTACCCCATCATGGGCAACGACGTCTGGGAGCACGCCTACTACCTGAAATACCAGAACCGCCGCGCCGACTACCTGAAGGAATGGTGGAACGTGGTGAACTGGGCGGAAGTTAATAAGCGGTTCCAGGACAGCCAGAAGTAGGTCGTCGAACAGTTATGAATGCGATGAGGGGTGCGGAAACGCACCCTTTTGCTCTTAGTCCGTCCGCAGTGGCCTGGCTGGTACCGGCGCCTTCTATTGGTTATGACGCAGCAAATCGGTCTCGGAAAGGTCTAAGTCGCCCTCGCTCCAGGACGACTCTACGGAACCAAGCGACCAGCTTGTTTGGTCGGTAGGAATAGAGCATCGTCGACTCGTCACCTTCGAAACACAAAGCGCCTGGGGTTTCCGGAACTGAGCTCTGTGATACCTTACTCATCCCATGAGAATGAGTACCACAGTTACATTCGCGGTCGTATCCTGCCTGTTCATCGGTTTTGTCGTGCTGGCTCCCGCTCCTGCCCGCGCGGCGGCCAAGGACGCTTGCAGCCTGATCTCCTCCGCCGACGCCGAAGCTGCGTTAGGTGAACCAGTCGCGCCGCCTAGAAACGAACCTCGGACCGATGGCAGCGCCTGTAGTTTTCGTTCCGCGCAAGGCGCCTCGCTCACTGCCAAGACGGTCACGCTGAACGCACACTATAGCGACACAGACATCACCGGGAACGAGAGCGGCATGGCGGACAGTCTAAGGGCCGCCGGATTTAAGAATGTGCAACCAGTCTCGGGCGTGGGAGATGCCGCGGTATGGGGAACCGCCTCCATGCTGGGCCGCCCGTCGGGCAACCTTACCGTACGCAAAGGAAAGAACCTCATTTTGACCATCATCATTAGCGGCATTGACGACGATGCAACGGCTCTTGATCGCGCCAAGGCGCTGGCGCTGACGGTTCTCCCGAAAGCCTGACGAAACTCCGAACACGCAGACCACGCTCGCGAAAGCAGCATCTCTCCCTCATGGCTTTGGCTCCGTCGCTGGCTGCGCCTGCTCCCCAATGTCCGCAGCGTCCCCGCATGCCCTGACGGAATTTCTCGCGCTCTTCGGGCGTCATGCTCTCCCAGCGCTCGCCCATGCGCCGCCGCCAGTTGGAGCGGTGCCATGAGCGTCCTCCGAAGCTGCCGAACAGCAGCCGGCACAGCACCAGAATTCCCACCGCTTGCCAGAAGGTGATCGCGCGCCATCCGAATAACGGTGGCAGCAGCCAATTCCAAAGTTGCATCACTCCCTCGCCAACGGCGCCGATGACCACGACGAGGATGAAAATCCCCAGTATGATCTTTAATACTCTGGTAATCCATCTGCTAATCATGCTCGTGTTCCTCACGTTTCCATAAATTCGTCGTAAATCGCTCGCAGTCTTTGCCGCAGATGCAGCACCGCATAGCGCTTGCGCGACAGCAAAGTATTCACGCTCACGCCCGTTTCGGCCGCCAGTTCCTTGAAGCTTCGCCCTTCCAACTCGTGCGCGACAAATACTTCGCGCTGCTCTTCCGGCAACTCCTCAAGCGCAAACTCCAGTTCGTCGATCATCACGTTGCGGGCATAGACGGCGTCGGGCCCCGCATCCGGTGAAGGCAGCAGGTCTACCAAATGCAGCAACTCTCCGTCGGCATCCACCATGTCAGCATCGCCGAATGCTTCCGGCTTCTTCTTTCGGAACAGATCGGTGATGCGGTTGCGCGCGACCCGAAACAACCAGCCAGTCACATGCTCGATGGGCATCAACAGCCGAGAGGCTTCCACCAGTTCGTAGAAGACGTCCTGCAGAATGTCTTCGGCGTCGCGCGGGTCGGGCACGCGCCGGCGGATGAAGCTGCGCAGACGGGATCGCTCCTGCTTGACCACCTCGGAGATCCGCTGGTCCTGTTCGAGAGTCATCCGCTCCAGGCTCGCCGCTTCCCTCATCTACTCATGTAGACGAATCAGGGGATGCGGATATTGTAGGGTTTAGAAAATTATTGCGGAGCAAACGCGGATCGACGATCTTTGATTGACACGCAAGCGCGGGTTACGGGAGAATCGCTCCCACTTTGGCTGGACAATCAAGGGAGGGGCGAATGAGAAGAAGGATTGTTGCGGCTTGCGGAGCCGCGTGGTTGTGTCTAATCGTGGCGAGCACGAATTCCGTAGCATCTGGCGGCACAAAGGCGCAGATCGCGCGCGGCGAATACCTGGTGAAGGCGATTGGCCAGTGCGGCGACTGTCACACCCCGTTCAATGACCACGGCCAGTACATCATGGCGCAATGGCTACAAGGCAAGAAGCTGGAGTTTGGGCCGCTGGTTCCCATGCCGGTATGGGCCGACACCTCGCCCAACATCGCCGGCCTTGCGGGATGGGACCAGGAAAAGGCTGTGCAGTTCTTCATGACCGGCCTGGCTCCCAATGGACAACCGGCGCGGCCTCCTATGCCGGAGTACAAGATGAATCGCGCCGACGCCGAAGCGGTGGTCGCGTATCTCCGGTCGTTGAAGTAGGGGTCAGGAGTCAGGGGTTAGGGGTTAGGGGTTAGGGGTCAGGAGTTAGGGGTTAGGGGTTAGGGGTCAGGAGTCAGGGGTCAGGGGTCAGGTTAGATTCGGTCGCTAGCCCCTAGCCCCTAGAACCTGCCCCTCAAACTAGCCCGCACTACACTTCCAACCCAATCGACCGCATCAACTGCAGTGCGTTGCTGGTCTGCACAATCCCGGGACACAGCCGATAATCGAAATGCAATTCGCCGTTTGTCAGATGATCTTCGAAGTGGAAGTTGGCGGCGCTGGTGCCCATCGACTCGGCAATCTGGGTTAGCGCCAGATCATGCGTCGTAACCATGCCGATAGCGCCGCGGCCAACCAGGTTGCGCACCATCGATTCGGTACCGATCCGGCGGTCATGTGAGTTGGTCCCGGAGAACAACTCATCCAGCAAGAACAACACCGGCGCCGGCCCCTTGGCCAGATCGGCAATTTGCTTCAGGCGCGTGATCTCCGCATAGAAGCGCGAGACGCCGCCTTGCAGCGAATCGAGTACGCAGATGGAGGCGCTCACCGCCAGAGGTGACATCACCAACTTCTGCGCGCGTACCGGAGCGCCGCACTGCGCCAGCACCGCATTAACGCCCACGGCGCGAACGAACGTGCTCTTTCCCGCCATATTTGGACCGCTGATAATAATGAGTTGCAATTGGTGGCTGAGGGCCAGATCGTTGCGCACCGCGTGGGCGCGCGGCAGCAGCGGATGGGTGAATCCCGTGGCGTCGAAGACCGGCGCGTGATCGGCAAACTCGGGAAAAACATCTTCAGGATTTTCGTAAGCGTAGCCCGCCAGCGACGACAGCGCTTCGATTTCGCCGAGCGCTGCCAGCCAGGTGCCAATCGCGGGACCGAATTGCCGTCGCCACGCTTCGATGGCGAAGGTGAACTGCATGGTCCAGAAGATAAACGGATCGAGCACGCGGAGAATCCAGTTGTGGCCGGAGTCGAGATACTCCATCAATAGGCTCAAGCGGGCAATGGCGCGCGAGGGCGCAATGCCACCAGTCATGAGCGCGGCTTGCAACTCCTGTAGCTTGGGCGAGGAGAAGCTTTGCCGCTCTACCTGACCCAACACAGCCGAGAGCAACTTCAGGTCGTCCGCGGCTTCATCGGTGGAAGCTGTTGTAGATTCGTCCTTGGCGAAGAAGAGAGCGGCCGCCCGCTCGGCGCGCGCCCGGGAAAGATAGCTGACGCCAAGATTGACGAAGCTGATTAGCAACGCAATGTCTCCCAATCCCCAAATGCCCCAGGCCAGCATGCCGGCGATCCATAGCGCCGCCAGCACAGGCGCGGCCATGCGCATGATTCCCGGCTGAATTGCAGGCTGACTCATCCCCCAGGCAGCGAGCGCTTCGGGACGGATGGAGCGGATGCCTTCGCCGGCGATCGCCAGGTCTTCGCGGAAATCGAGACAGTTGCGCAACTCTGCAACTGCTGCCTGGCGCGCTAATATTTCGTTGGGCGAAGCTGGAGCCAGCAGCCAGTTCGCCAATGTTTGCTGGCCAGAGGGCGTTGAGGCTGTACACAAGAGCTCGAACAAGGACCCCCGGCCGAACAGATCCAGATCGCGCGCATAAGGATGATCGGGCTTAAGATACTGATCACCACTATTGCCTGTACCCGGCCAGCGATCATCCAGCCGGGCCAGGCCACGCTCGTAAAACGCAATGATGCGCGAGTAACGTTGGCGGGCGCGAATTACGCGCTCGTGAAGAATAGCCAACACCACATAAAATGCCGCCGTAACCAGAAAGAATGCGATGTAGTGAGGATGGTACTTAAGCAGCCACAACGCGATAACCAGCGTAGTCAAGCCGACGATCAGCTTGGCATATCCGAAGGTGCGATGGCGGCCATCCAGACGCGATAGATTGCCGCGCGCCGATGCCAGGCGGCCAGAGTATTCGACGTGCGGATCGGCAGAAGGCATGGTGGATCAGTGGTTAGTGGATAGTGGCTAGTTGATGGAAACTATCGAAACTATTCTTCTATAGACAGCTTTGTAGCTTAGGGCTTCCGATATTTGTAGCTTAGGACTCCGATAAATGATACTCGGAAGTAACACCGCAGATCCCTCCGCTCCGCTTCGCTCCGGTCGGGATGACAAACTTGAATAGAGGACCAGCAGCTCATCAAAGTCACTATCCACTATCCACTATCCACTATCCACTATTGACTACCCACCGCCTTAAATACGCTGCCGCCCTTCATGACAAAGTTCACGTTCTCCAGCTGCTTGATGTCAGCCATGGGATCGCCCGGTACTCCCACAATGTCGGCATACTTTCCCGGTTCCAGCGAACCAATCTGATCCTGCATGCCAAGGAGTTCCGCTGCACTCATGTTTGCCGAGCGCAGTGCCTGCGCCGGCGTCATCCCGTACTTCACCATCAGGGAAAATTCTCTGGCCGGATTCACCGTCCACGGAAAACCGCCGGCATCGGTGCCGAAGGCAATCTTCACCCCTGAGGCCAGCGCGCGTTTAAAGGTCGCGGCGTGAATGCTGATCATGTCGAGCCAAACATGCGAGCCCTCGGACGAGCGCCCTTCGGCAACGTACTCGCCGACCAACAGCGTGGGCACGTAGTAGATGCCTTTCGCGACCATCGTCTTCAGATCGGCGTCGGCAATGTAGAAACCATGTTCAACCGAATCAACCCCTGCCTCGACTGAGTTATGCACGCCGTTGAGCGCGCTGGCATGCGACGCCACCTTGTGACGCTCGCGATGCGCTTCGTCGACGATGGCCTGTAGCTCCGCGAGAGTGAAGGTCGGAACGTCGTCGAGCACGCCATCGGGCCGCACCCGATAGCTGCGGTCGGAGTAAACCTTGACCCAATCCACGCCGTTGGAAATCTGCTCGCGCACTGCTTTGCGTCCGCCTTCTGCGCCGTCCACTTCCTCGACACCGTGCGGCCACTTCAGCTCCCACGAATAACCCAGCACCGGATAGGCGCCGGTCACGTCCATGGCGCGGCCGGCTACCTGCATGCGCGGACCGGGAATGATGCCGTTGTTGATGGCTTTCTTGATGTCGACATCCGCATAACCCGCGCCTTCGGTTTCAAGATCGCGAATGGTGGTGAAGCCGTAGCCCAGCGCCTTCTGCGCCGCGACCGTGCCCAGAATCGTGCGATACGGTGTGGAGTATTGCAGGATCTGCACGTTGTAGTCTTCGCTGGTCACGTCGCCTTGCAACAGCACATGAGTGTGCGCGTCAATCAAGCCGGGCAGGCAGACCTCGCGACTGAGATCGATGACCGGGGCGCCGCTCTCAGGTTGAACGTTCTCGCCGAGTTGATCGATTTTGTCACCGACGATTCGGACCGTAACGTTCTGGCGTGCGGTATCGCTCTTGCCGTCATAGAGCGTGCCGCAGCGGACATAGGTGATCGTCGGCGTAGCGGGCACTTGCGGCTTCGATTGACTCAACGAAACTGACGCTGCGAGAAGAAGAGCAGGCAGGCATTTCATAGGCGCTCCGAAGGACGATGCTTACCGGCGACCCACGACTATACCATCCGTGCGGCGAGCAGATCGGCACTTTGTTCCACCGGGAAAGGCGGCACTTACGAAGCGCAAATCTCCCCAACTCGCCTTGCAGCGAGCGCTACCGACGGTTGCCGCTATTGCGGCTGATTCTGGTTGGCGGGATTCAGTTGCTGCTGATATTGCTGCTGCTGTTGCTGCATCTGCTGCAACTCTTGCATCAGCTGTTCCGGAGTCTTCGCGCCGTTCTGCTGTTCGCCGTTGTCAGCCCCGGCTTGTGGCGGGCCAGGCTGTCCCCCCGGCATCATCATAGGGCGACGGAATCCGCCGGGCGGCGGTGGTGCCTGTTGCTCCGGTGGCGGGCTCTCCTCCGCTTCGTTGGCGATGGGGACGCCTTCCTCAGGCTGCGTCTCATCCTCCACCTGCTCCTGATTCGGCATCTGGTTATTTTGCGCCACGTTTACATTGCTCATGCCAGAGTTCTGCCGAGGCGTGAGAATTATCTTTTGGACGGCGCCGGGATTTCCGGTCACGCCCAGAATGATGTAATCGAATTTCGATCCGTTCAGCAGCGTATTGAGCACATCCTTGGGTTGGCCCGGACCCAGTTGGGCGACAACCCGTTCGCTGCCCGCGCTCGATGGCATCTCAATCGACGCTCCAGTCTGCACTTGCACGGCACGCAGCACCTGCGACAAGGTGGAATTGTGGGCATCGATGCTCAGCTGCCCTCCCTGATAGGTGATCCGCGGCGCGGTGGGAGCTGTTTGCTCCAGGGTGGGTGGAGGCGGAGGCGGCTGCGGAACCGCGGCTACCGGCGGAGTTGCATCTTTCTTCTTATGACGCGAACGCGCCTGGGATGGAGTACTGCTCGGCGGACTGGCCGTCGCACCGCTCGTCGGATTGGCCGTCGCACTATTCGCCGGATTGGGTGCTGCACTGCTCGCCGGATTGGCCATCGCACTATTTGCCGGAGAAGCGCTGTTGGGAACCGTCGCCTGCGGCGCCATGATTTGCGGCCGAGGTGGCGGAGCTTGCGCCGGCAATTCCCGCGCGGGAATCAAGAGTCCCGCCGCCAGGACCAACGTCCATCCGAAATCTTTTCCAAGGCGTAACATAATGTGTTGGACGGCCCTGCACCTGGATGGTTACGGCGCCGCGCTGCTGTCAGTATTCTAACCCCGTGGCAGTGTATCAGTTGCTGGAATGAATCGCACCGGTGTTTTTGCCGGAGAGCCTGGCCCTGGAACATCTGGCAATGGGCAATCCGGCATCGCAGAAATGGGAGTCCGATTGAGTCCGAACTGCACGAAGCCTTCTACCCATATATCGCCGCCCCTGGCTGGCGGCAAGGTGATGAATCCAATGTCCCACTTCGCAGATTTGATCCGACGCTTGCGCCGCCTCGGATTCTTCTTCCTGGCGGCCTTAGCTATTGTTCCTGGCAGCCTTGCTCAGACGTGCTCTTCGGGAGCCGATCTGAACCCGGCCACGAAAACCGCTCTGGAGACAGCAGCCAGGCAGTATCTCGACATGTCGAAAAGCGGGGACGTGGCCGGTCTGAAGGCCAATGCCATTCCCGCTATTACCGGCGACTTCGGCAGCATCGAGCAGGCCGTGGTCACCAACAAACCATACTTTGCGGAAGGACAAGCCACGGTGGCCGGCACCTATCTGCTGGACGCTTCGGACGCCAAAGCTCCTTTGCCGCGGGCAGAATTCTATTGTGGCATTTTCAATTCAGCCGACCGTCTGGCTTTCTTTATTCCCAACTTGCCACCCGGAAAATACGCGATTGTCATCCAGAAAGTCGAGGGCAAGAACCCGATTACCTTGACCCTGATTCTGCAGAACCTGGGTGGGGCGTGGAAACTGGCGGGATATTATCCCCGGCTGGATTCGGTGGGCGGACACGATGCCCAGTGGTATCTGACCAAGGCGCGTGAGTTCAAGGCTAAAGGCCAGTCCCACAATGCATGGTTCTATTATCTGACAGCGTGGGACTTGAGTGCGCCGGTGAACTTCATGAGCACGCCCCAGCTCGATAAGATTGCCGACGAGATGCAGAGCGCACGGCCGGCCGATATTCCCAGCGACTCCGCTCCGCTCAGCCTGTCGGCCAACGGCAAGGTCTTCAAGGTGACGGAACTGGCAGCCGTGCCAGTGGACAACAACCTGGATTTGCGCGTTCGCTACGTGAATCCGGATGCGGGCGACTCTGCCGTGGCGTTCAAGGACAACATGGCCATCATCAAGGCCATCGTGGCCAAATATCCTGAAGTGCGCGATGGATTCAATGCAGTGATCGCGCGTGCCGTCGATAACGGCGGACACGAGTACGGCTCGCTGCTGCTGGTGAAGGATGTGAAATAGAAGGCACGCTTAGACGAGGATGCGAGTTGGGAGAAGTGAAGGGACAACCGCTTTAGTCGTAGCGCAAACCTGCATTTCGTTTGTTATCCCGACCGTAGCGCAGCGGAGCGGAGGGATCTGCGTCTTGTCATCCCGACCGTAGCGGAGCGGAGGGATCTGCGGTTCGACTTCCCCGCATTCCGTTCAGCCCCACCGTCGCCGCTTCCACCCAGATTCGATTTCCCCGACTTGTCTTGCTTAGGAAACCCCAACCTTCATCTGCGCCAACTCGCGCAGTGATTCGCTATACGGGTCGCGCGCCACACCCCGTTCAGTGATAATCGCAGTCACATACTTATGCGGCGTCACATCAAAGGCCGGGATTCTCGACCTTCACTCCATCGGGAGCGATCTGCTTGCCGGCCAGATGGGTCACTTCCCGGGAAGACCGCTGCTCGATCGGAATCTGGCTGCCGTCCGCCGTTTCCATGTCAACGGTGGAGAATGGCGCTGCCACATAGAAGGGAATGCCGTGCTCCTTGGCCAGCACCGCGACTGTGTACGTTCCGATTTTGTTGGCCACGTCGCCATTAGCGGCGATGCGATCAGCTCCCACAATGACGGCATCGATTTTTCCCTGCCGCATGATGGCGCCTGCCATATTGTCAGAGATGAGCGTGGTTGGAATGTTATCTTTCATTAGCTCCCACGCTGTCAGACGTGAGCCTTGAAGGAACGGGCGCGTCTCATCGGCAAACACCTCGAGCTTCTTGCCGGAATCCACGGCGGCGCGGATGACCCCCAACGCGGTGCCGTAGCCGCAGGTCGCCAGCGCTCCCGCATTGCAGTGAGTGAGGATTCCGCCGCTGGCGGGCAGCAGCACCGCGCCGTGTTGTCCCATCGCCTCATTGGCGGCGATGTCTTCCACCAGCATCCGCTGCGCTTCCGCGACCATGGCTTGTTTGATCTGCGGATCGGCTGCGCGCTGACTTCGTCGAACTTGTTCCGCATCCGCCGGATGCCCCAGAAAAGGTTGACGGCGGTAGGCCGGGTGGCAGCCAGCACGTCGGAGATGCGCGCCAGATCACACTGCAGTCCGGCAAGATCTTTGGCTTGCGAGTCGCGAACGCCCAAGGCGACGCCCATCGCCGCGGTCACGCCAATCGCAGGCGCGCCACGCACGATCATGGTGCGGATGGCGTCGGCAACTTCTTCGTAGGTCTTGCAGGTGACGTAGGTTTCTTCCGTTGGCAGCTTCGTCTGATCGATGAAGCGCACACCCGCATCCGTCCATTCCAGGGTCTTGATCATAATGATTGGGTTCAATCCTAACGGTAGAGCGACGCTTCAGCGCCGCGTCATCGAGCGAATACATCTCTCGGGCAGGGATGGTCATTTTTCAATGACCATCCCTGCCCGATTTATACGTAGTGGTCTCGGACGCCGGCCTGAAGGCCGGCTCTACCCGCGATATATCTCACGGCCGGTGGGCCTCGCAGCGGTTGCCCGGCACATTGGTTACCGCCGGACGATCGCAGAAGTCGCACTTCGAACTGACTGCAAAAATCGGCGGCGCGCCCAGCTTTCACATGTTCCGCACGGACATCGTTCGCGGTGAACAGCGCTACGAACGGCGCGGGCGCCGCAGCCTTCTCAACATTCGCGCGGCCGCCAGCTTCCTCCCGCTCCACCAGGCACAGCACACCCGCGATTTCGAAGCCGTATTCGCGCGCCGCCTCAATCGCCTGAATCGGTCGATGCGCCCGTGGTGCAAACGTCGTCGACAATCACTACCCGCGCCGGCTTCTGGCGAAAGCCCTCGATGCGCTGTCCGGTGCCATGAGCCTTCTCGGCCTTGCGCACCAGAAATCCTTGGATCGGCTTGCCCTGCTGTGCACTGATCACCGAAGTCGCCACCACGATGGGATCGGCGCCCATGGTCAGCCCGCCGATGGCATCAGCCTTCCAGCCGCGGTTGTGAATTTCTTGCAGCACGGTCTGTCCCGTTAGCAGCGCTCCGTTGGCATCGAGCGTGGTCAACCGGCAATCAATGTAGTAGTCGCTGGTACCGCCGCTGGAGAGCTTGAATTGGCCGAGGCGAAACGATTTTTCCGCCAGCAGCGACAGCAGTTGTTCACGTGAACTTGCCATGATTTCACGATACCATTTTCAGCCGGCCACCTTCTCGAGATGGCGATAGTGGTCGCTGGCCACCCACAACAAGGTGAACAACGCGGAGTTGTAGCCGCAATGCATAAGGAATGACGCCGCCACCGACTTCATGCGCACCCGCACCACGGTGAACACCACGCCGACCACGAAGATGCTGAGCACCGGCGCCCAGGCATAGCCCAGCTGCGCGCCGTGAATGCTGGCGAAAGCGACTGCCGTGAGCACCACGGCGAGAACCAGGCCGAACCAGCGTCGCAACAGGGGGTACAACAACCCGCGAAAGAACAATTCTTCCAGCAACGGCGCCAGAGTGATACCGAAGGCTGCCATCATGTACGCGCTGGTCGCGTCGTGGAAGAAATTGTCCATGGGCAACGATTTCGGAATAGGCAAATAGCGCGACAGGCTTTCGATGACCACCGCCAGGACCGCGCCGCCCACCAAGAATCCCGGGGCAATAATCCCCGGCCAATTCCATTCGGTGGCTTTCCCGAAGCGCTCATGCGAACGGGTTCGCACCAGCAGAAAAATGAAGAGCAGCACTACGGGATAAGCCGCCGCCTGCGCGCCCACGACGACGCGTGCGTTGGTCGCCAAGTCGGTGAACGACATGTTCCGGTACGCGGGAAAGGTTCGCGCGATGAACAACGCGATCAGGCTGAAGACGAAGATCGCCACTGCAGTGAAGACCAGCACCGCCAACATGTCCCAACCCGACCATGCCGGAAAGCGGGGCTCGGGTGGCGGCAGGAGTATGGGCTCGGCCGGCGGCAAGAGTATGGGCTCAGCCGGCGGCAAGAGTATTGGTTCGGCCGGCGGGACAACAGCTTCGATGAAAGCGGGCTGCGTCAGGCTCTCGGGATCAGGTGTCGGAGTTGGTGGAAGTGACATTAGGTTCTCTAACACATTATGGATGCGAAAATATTCCGCATGACTCGGCCTTGCCGGAGTCGGCTATTCAGGCCTGCCGTCCCTACGGAACTCCGATTGATTTTCTGCGTTACCCAGCACTCCGGCTATGGCTACGTGCTGGGCTAGACTATTTCGCCCTACGGGCTTCCTTCTCGCCTCGGGCAATCCACTCGCGAATACTAACCCAGGCGCTCTCGTGTCGACGTATGGTCGTGAGAAATCCGCTCTCTCAACGCAGAAGAAAAGCAGATTCCTCGCTTCGCTCGTAATGACAATTCCTTGCTGGAATTCCAGCGCAGCCCGTCATCCAGCGCTCTCCGCCTGGACCGCGCCAACCGCGTCTCCGTTGCTCCTTGCATTGGACGCGCTGGGCAGCAGTTTGGCTAAAGTTTGTCCGGTATAGGATTTCTTCACCCGCGCCACTTGTTCCGGCGTTCCCTGGGCCACGATGCGCCCGCCGTCCTCGCCGCCCTCCGGCCCCAGGTCAATAATCCAGTCGGCATTGCGGATCACGTCCATATTGTGCTCGATGATGATGATGCTGTTGCCCAGGTCGGTCAGCCGGTGCAGCACTTCCAGCAGCTTGCTGACATCGTCAAAGTGCAGTCCGGTGGTCGGCTCGTCCAGCAGGTACAGCGTCTTGCCGGTCTGCCGCTTGCTCAACTCGCGCGCCAGCTTGATGCGCTGCGCCTCGCCGCCCGACAGCGTCACCGCCGATTGTCCCAGGTGAATGTATCCCAGGCCCACATCCACCAGCGTCTGCAACTTCTGCTTGATCTGCGGAATGTTTTCCAGGACGGGCAGCGCATCGGCCACCGGCGTCTCCAGCAGGTCGGCAATGGAATAGCCCTTGTACTTCACCGCCAGCGTCTCGTGATTGTAGCGTTTGCCGCCGCACACTTCGCATAGTACGTAAACGTCGGGCAGAAAGTTCATCTCGATGCGCCGCTGGCCTTCGCCCTGGCAGGCTTCGCAGCGCCCGCCGGCCACGTTGAAGGAGAATCGTCCCGCCTTGTAGCCGCGCTCGCGCGATTCCGGCAGCATGGCGTAGAGATCGCGAATCTGCGTGAAAACGCCGGTGTAGGTCGCCGGATTCGAGCGCGGCGTGCGCCCAATCGGCGACTGGTCGATGCGAATGACCTTGTCGATGTACTCAGTCCCGGCTGATCGACTTGTGCGCGCCGGGTTCTTCGCGCGAGCGGTACAGCGCCTTGGCCAACGCGCGATACAGGATGTCGTTCACCAGCGTCGATTTGCCCGAGCCCGAAACGCCGGTCACCACCGTCATCACGCCCAGCGGGAAGCTCACATCGAGGTTCTTCAGGTTGTTCTCGCGCGCGCCCAGAATCGTGATGGCTTTGCCGTTCGGCTGCCGCCGCGCGTGGCGATACGTGATCTGCTTCTGCCCGGAGATGTACTGCCCGGTCAGCGAGCGCGGCGCGGCTTCGATCTGATCGGGCGTTCCGCTGGCCACCACTTCGCCGCCATGACGTCCCGCGCCGGGGCCGAGATCGATGACGTAATCGGCGCGGCGAATGGTGTCCTCATCGTGCTCGACCACCAGCACCGTGTTGCCCAGATCGCGCAGCGATTCCAGCGCCTGCAGCAGGCGATCGTTGTCGCGATGATGCAGGCCGATCGACGGCTCGTCCAGCACGTAGAGCACGCCGCGCAGCTTGGAGCCAATCTGCGTTGCCAGACGAATGCGCTGGCCTTCGCCGCCGCTCAATGTCGCCGCCGAACGGCTGAGCGAGATGTAGCCCAGCCCGACCGCGTTGAGGAAGCCCAGCCGCTCGGCAATCTCTTTGAGGATGCGTCCGGCGATGCGTTCCTCGCGCTGGTTCAGCTTGATCTGCGCCGCCGCCTCCACTGCGCGCGATACCGGCAGCGCCGTGAAGTCGGCGATCGACATGCCATTCACCTTGACCGCCAGACTCTCCGGACGCAGGCGCTTGCCATGGCAGGCCGGACAGGTCGTCGCCGACATGTGATCCAGCAGCCAATCGCGATAGCCTTCCGACGAACTGTCCTCCATCGCCTGCCGCAGATAGGCGAAGACACCGAGAAATCCGCCGCGCTTCTTCTCGCCCTTCTCCGGCCCGTAGAGGATCAGGTTCTGCGTCTTGCGCGGCAGCTGCTCGAACGGCGTCGACAGATCGAATCCGTACGCCTCCGCTGCAAGCTGCAGGATGCGAATCAGGTTTTGCGAGGCCGAGCCCGGGCCGAGGCGCACCGTCCAGCAGCGGCTTCGACCAGTCGGTAATAACCTTGGCCGGATCGAAATCGTACTTGCTGCCCAGGCCGTTGCACTCCGGGACAAGCGCCATACAGGCTGTTGAACGAGAACGAGCGCGGCTCCAGCACCGGCACATTGATACCGCACTCCGGACAGGCCAGCTTCGACGAGTACAGCCGCTCTTCGCCGCCCACTACGACGACCATGCACCAGCCCGTTGGCCAGCTTCATCGCCAGTTCCACCGAAGCCGCCAGGCGGCGCTCGATTCCCGGCTTCACCAGCAGGCGGTCGACCACCAGCTCGATGGTGTGGTTCTTGCGCTTGTCGAGCTTGATCTCTTCGTCGGCGATGTTGCGCAGCTCGCCGTCGATGCGGGCGCGCGTGTAGCCCTGCTGCGCCAGCTTGTCGAGCTCCTTCTTGAACTCGCCCTTGCGGCCGCGAACGATGGGCGCCAGCACCATCACCCGATCTTCGGGCTTCAGTTCCATCACCTGCTGCACGATCTGGTCGGCCGACTGGCGCGAAATCTGCCGCCCGCATTGCGGACAATGCGGCACGCCGATCGAGGAATACAGCAGGCGCAGGTAGTCGTAAATCTCGGTGATGGTGCCGACGGTGGAACGCGGGCTGCGGCTGGTGGTCTTCTGCTCGATGGCGATCGACGGGCTCAGGCCATCGATGCTGTCCACGTCGGGCCGCTCCATCTGATCGAGGAACTGGCGGGCGTAGGCCGACAGCGTTTCCACGTAGCGGCGCTGTCCCTCGGCGTAAATGGTGTCGAAGGCGAGCGACGATTTGCCCGAGCCGCTGAGGCCGGTGATCACGGTCAAGGTGTTGCGCGGAATCTCGACGTGAATGTTCTTGAGATTGTGCTGGCGTGCCCCACGCACGCTGATGCTGGTGATTCCCATGGACTCGGTTCGAACCTGTGTTACCCCTACACTTCTGCTTCGAGCAGAGCTGGCTTTTCGGGCCGGCGTCTGGCGCTGCCAGTTGCCGGACTTATGGCATCCCGGCAAACGCCGCGCGGCAAGCCTGCCTGAGCGAAGCCGCAGGGCTCCGCTCTATCTCGTTCTGCCCTGCTCTGGAAAGCTTGGAAGAGTGTAAGCGTAGCTCTACTCCCGTATCTTAGTTGTCAACACCCGGAAGCGTCAACGCGAGGTAAAGTAACAGCATCGGACCTAATAACCGTTTGGCGTTGCGGATCCTACACTTATGATGACCTTTCTGCTCACCACTCTGTTTCTGCTGACACTCGCCGGGTCCTTCGTCTTTGGAGTTGCGGCGGGATATTGGGTGATCTGCGGAATTCTTAACTTCTTTGACCCCGTCCGGACGCGAAGGAAAGCAGCACATTCGCCAGCTTTGGCGCCGACCGCCAGCGGCGACTAGTTCGGATTCCGAATCTGAAAAACTCGACGACCTGTCGCCTTCCAATCCATCGCGTAGAAATGCATCAAAACCATTCCCGCCGGCTTCCACCGGTTGAGTTTTTATACCAACCCCCACCTAGTTTCGCCACGGTGGTGAGGCAGATTGCCTCAGTCCTTTTCGGAGGCCTGACCCAAGCTGTTGCGAAATCCATCACTATCCGGGGTGACTGCCATCACAGCGCAACCTAAGCCCTTAGAGCCACACTGAAATCGGTATTCATAGGGGCTCGCACGCGTAGTAGGTGTGACCTCAACCTAAAGCAACGGGATCGTGAGTGTGCTTGGGTTTATTTTTTATCTCTCAACGGGAGAAATCATGAAGAAGGTCATTTTAGCTGTAATGGTTATTGCATTTGCGACTCTTTCTAGCGCTGCCAAATCTGTCTTGGGCGCAGGAAGATCTCTACAAGGCAAAGTGCGCCGGTTGTCACGGTGCTGACGGCAAGGGTACCGCCGCCGGCCAAAAGATGGGAGCTCCGGCTTTCTCGTCTCCAGGCGGTGCAAAAGGCTTCCGATGCCGAACTTGTCGATTTCATCGAAAACGGCGGTCCGCAGAAGAAGGCCATGCACGCTTTCGCCAACAAGGGTGTCAGCGCGGCCGACGCTGCCAAGTTGGCTGCTTACGTGAAGACGCTTAAATAGGCTTCGCGCTTAGGTTTTGTCCGGCTCCAGACCGGAAGGCTGTAAGCCGGTCTGGAACTGGAGTCCTCCCCCGATTCCGCATCGCCCGACGGCGCTACCTTCGGCGCCGCTTTCGCCCCCTGGGGCTCCGCCTGGGCGATCCCAGCCCCAACCAGCCAAGCGTGGCAGTTAGGGCACTGGAGAAAGCTCATGAGCAAGGGAATTCTCTACGATGCCACCAAGTGCATCGACTGCAAGCAGTGCGAGCAGGCCTGCGCCACTGAAAACGGCCTGCCCTACGACGACAAGATCGCAGCCCAGGAAGTAACGTCCGCCCACAAATACACCACCGTCCTGGTCAAGGACGACAAGTTCATGCGCAAGTTATGCATGAACTGCGACGACCCGGCCTGCGCCTCGGTCTGCCCGGTCGGCGCGCTGAAGAAAACCGCGCTCGGCCCGGTTACCTACGACAAGAGCAAGTGCATGGGATGCCGCTATTGCATGGCGGCCTGTCCCTTCGGCGTCCCCAAGTATGAATGGGAGAAAGCCATTCCCGGCGTGCGCAAGTGCATCATGTGCAGCAAGCGCGTGGTTGCGGGAAAGCAAACTGCTTGCGCCGAGATCTGTCCCACCGGCGCCACCAAGTTTGGCGACCGCGACGAGTTGCTGGAAGAAGCCAAGAAACGCATCCACGACAATCCAGACACCTATCTGCACCACATCTTCGGCGAGACCGAGGTTGGCGGGACATCGGTGATGCTGCTGTCGTCCATCGGCTTCAACAATTTCGGATTCCGCAACGACCTGACCGAGCGCGCGCTTCCGCTTTACACCTACCAGGTGCTGTCGCGCATTCCCGACTTTGTTCCCCTGTTCGGCACGCTGCTGGGCGGCATTTACTGGATCACCCATCGCCGCGAAGACGTTGCTGAAGCCGAAGCTCACGAGAAAGATCACCAAGGCGGTGCCCGATGACTGTTCCCCGCATTCGCTTCACCTTCTGGAAGGCCGTCTTCCTGGTCATCATGGCGGCCGGCATTTACTGCACCTTCGTCCGCTTCTTCCGCGGGCTGGGCGCCTCCACCAACCTCAGCGATCAATTTCCCTGGGGGCTGTGGATCGGCTTCGATGTCATGTGCGGCGTCATGCTGGCGGCCGGGGGCTTCACCCTGACCGCAGCGGTCGAGATCTTCAACATCAAGCGCTTCCATTCCATCATTCGGCCCACCATCTTGACTGCGTTCCTCGGCTACGTGCTGGTTTGCGCTGCGTTGATGTATGACCTGGGGCTGCCCTGGAATATCTGGCATCCGCTGGTCATGCGCAATCCGCATTCGGTGATGTTTGAGGTTGCCTATTGCGTGATGCTCTACACCACGGTGCTGGCGCTGGAGTTCTCGCCCATCGTGCTGGAGCACTTCAATCTGCAAAGGCCGCTGAAGATCGTACGCAGCGTGATGGTGGTGTTCGTCATCCTGGGCGTGCTGCTCTCGACGCTGCATCAGTCGTCGCTGGGCACGCTGTATCTCATCATGCCCAACAAGCTGCATCCGTTCTGGTACAGCCCACTGTTGCCGGTCTTCTTCTTCCTGTCGGCGATTGCGGTGGGCCTGGCGATGACCATCTTCGAATCGTCGATGAGCTCGAAGTACTTTGGACGGGAGCTTGAACTTCCCATCCTGCGCGACCTCGGCCGCGTGCTGGTGGTGGTGCTGGCGCTCTACGGCATCCTGAAGTTCGAAGATTTCTACCATCGCGGCGTGCTGAAGCTGCTGTTTGTTTCAAGCTACGAACAACACTTCTTCCTGCTGGAGATATTCCTCTCCGTGCTGGCGCCGCTGGGACTTCTGTTGGTTCCGAAGATCCGGGAGAGCGCGCAGGGCCTCTATCTGGCTGCCGTGCTGACGTTGCTCGGATTCGTCACCAATCGGCTGAACGTCGCCATCACCGGAGTGGAAAACGCGGTCGGCGCGCGCTACACCCCGAAGTGGACGGAAGTCGTGATCACCGCCATGTTCGTGGCGCTCGGGTTTGCCATCTTTGGCTTCGTCGCAAAATACCTGCCTATCTTCCCCGAGGAGAAGGCGCACATCCCGGCACTCCGCGAACCGGAAGTGGTGGTAAGCGAATTCGCGGTGCCTGCTCATGCTGGCGACTGACAACTCGAACGGGCTCCCTCAGACAGAGAAGCGAGGAAGTCCCGGTTCGGCGCCTGCGCGCTGGCTACAGCGCCTGGGGCAGAGCGTCAGCGCAAAATTGATGATTTCGATCTTCGTGGTCATGATCATCATCTTCGGGCTGCTGGGATACTTCAGCATCCAGGACCAACGCAAACATCTGGAAGACGCGGCATTGGTGAGCGCTGAGCAGCAAAGTGAAGTGCTACGCCGCAGCGCCTCCCATTACATGCTGCAACAATGACCGCTCTGGCCTGTACGAAATGATGATCAACATGGCCGACCAGCCCGGTGTGGTACGGGTCCGCATCATGAATCCCGAGGGCGTGATCAGCTACTCCACCGCCCCTGCCGAAGTCGGCAATTCCGTCGATAAGGGCGCGGAAGCCTGTTACGGCTGCCATGCCAGGTCCCAGCCGCTGGCTCGCCTAAACCGCTCCGACCGCTTCCGGGTTTATCGCGCACAGGGAAGCCGCGTTCTCGGCGTCATCACGCCGATTGAGAATCAGCCCGCTTGCTCCAACGCGGCGTGCCACGCGCATCCTGCCAGCACCCAGATTCTGGGCGTGCTGGATACCAATCTGTCGCTCGCCAAGGTTGACCAGGGCTTGGCGCATGAGAGCCGCGAGATGCTGGCTTCGACTGGTGTGGCTTTGATCGCCGTCGTCTTCCTGAGCGGCCTGTTCATCTGGATTGTGGTTCACAATCCGCTGCGCGAACTGAAGATCGGCACCGAGCACGTTGCCAGCGGCAAGCTCGGGTATCAGATTCCTGTGCACTCGCCCGACGAAGTTGGGGAACTGGCGCAGTCGTTCAACGACATGAGCAACCAGCTTCAGGTTGCGCAAGCCGAGATTACGGCGTGGGCCCATACGCTGGAACAACGAGTGGACGAAAAGACCCGCGAGTTGAGGCAGGCCCACCAGCACATGCTGCACGTCGAGAAGATGGCGACCATCGGCAAGATGGCTGCGGTCGTGGCGCACGAGATCAATAATCCGCTGTCGGGCATTCTGACCTATTCCAGGCTGGTGAAACGCTGGATCGAAAAGAACACGCTGGTTTCTCCCAAGCAAGAAGAGATGAAGGGCTCGCTGGACCTGGTCGCCAGCGAAAGCAAACGCTGCGGCGAGCTGGTGAAGAACCTGCTCAGTTTCTCGCGAGTTTCGCCCATGAACCTGGCCTGGTGCGATCTGAGCCAGGTGATCGACCGCTGCGTGCGCCTGGTGCAGCACAAGATGGACATGGGCAGCATTCAGCTCAATCTCGATCTGGCCGCGGACCTGCCCCCGGTGCATTGCGATCCCGCGCAAATCGAGCAAGTGGTGCTTGCCATGGTGATTAATGCTATCGACGCGCTGCCGCAGGGCGGCAATCTTTGGATCAGCACACGAGTAGACCCCGACGGCGCGATTGAGTTGGTGATCCGCGACGACGGCATTGGAATTCCAGCGGAACATCTGCCGCACATTTTCGAACCTTTCTATACGACCAAGGAAGCGGGCGGCTCCGGACTTGGACTGGCAATCAGCCAGAACATTGTGGAGCGCCACGGCGGACATATCGACATGACTTCGGCGGTTGGGCAAGGAACGACTTTCAAGATTGTGCTGCCAGTTGACAGCCAGAGACCTGCGATGGCCGGCGAAGCCGATCGCGCGCTGGCTGATGTGAGGTAGAAGAATGACGCAAGGCAAACTCTTAATCGTTGACGATGAACTCAGCGTGCGTGACTCGCTGGCCAAGTGGTTTGTGGAAGAAGGCTATGAGGTCGCCATGGCGGAAAGCGCCAATGAGGCCCTGACGCGCGTGGCCGAGCAGACGTTCGATGTCGCGTTGGTCGACATCAAGATGCGCGGCACCGACGGCATCGAGCTACAGCGCCGGTTCCATGAGATCTGTTCCGACATGCTGGTCATCATCATGACCGGCTATGCCTCGGTCGAGACTGCCATCGCTGCGCTCAAGAACGGCGCTTACGACTACGTCAACAAGCCGCTCGATCCCGACGAGATCGCCCACTTGATCGCCAAGGCCGTCTCCCATCGCCGCACCCAGCAGGAGAATACCCGGCTGAAGGAGACGGTCGCGGAGATCGCCCATCCCTCCGACATCATCGGGCAGAGCGCGACCATGAAACGCGTCTTCGACGCCATCGAAACCGTCGCCCCCACCGATGCCACGGTGCTGGTCACCGGCGAGAGCGGTACCGGAAAAGAGTTGGTGGCGCGAGCGGTTCATGCCGGCAGTCCGCGGCGATTCCATCCGCTGGTGGTCATTCACTGCGGAGCGCTAACGGAAACTTTGCTGGAGAGCGAGCTCTTCGGCCACGAAAAAGGCGCCTTCACCGGCGCGCAATATCGCAAGAAAGGTAAGTTTGAAATTGCCGAAGGTGGCACGGTTTTCCTCGATGAGATTGGCGACATCAGTCTGAAGACGCAGACCGACTTGCTGCGCGTGCTGCAGGAGCGCGAGATCGTGCGGGTGGGTGGCAATCAGACCATCAAGGTCGATTTTCGCATCGTGGCCGCCACCAACAAGAATCTGGAACAGCTGATCGACGAAGGCAAGTTCCGTCCCGATCTTTTCTACCGGCTGAATGTCTTTCACATCGAGATCCCGCCGCTGCGCGACCGCCGCGAAGATATTCCTCTGCTGGTGGACCACTTTGCCCGTAAGTTTTCCCGCGAGATGAGCAAGAGGATCACACGAGTCTCGCCCGCTGCCATGAATGGGTTGCAGCAATACAACTGGCCGGGCAATGTGCGCGAGTTGGAGAATGCGGTGGAGCGGGCCATGGTCGTCGCCCAGGAACCGGAGCTGCGCGAGCAGGATTTCACGCTCAAGACCAGGAACGGCGCGGGCCTGGGAGTAGGCGATGTCCGCAGTCTGGACGACGTGGAACGCAATCACATCCTGCGCGTGCTCGGACGAATGCAGCGGCAATCAGACGCGGACCGCGGAGGTCCTCGGCATCGACCGGGTCACATTGCATCACAAGCTGAAGAAGTACGGGTGGAATCGGAAAGAGAAGGAGCAACTAGCGGCTAGCAACTAGCAGCTGGCAACTAGCAACTAGCAACTAGCAACTAGCAACTAGCAACTAGCAACTAGCAACTAGCAACTAGCAACTAGCAACTAGCAAAGAATACGCGATGAAAGATTTTAGACAACTCAAAGTTTGGGAAAAAGCACACGCCTTGACGCTGGGGATTTATCAGGTTACGTCGCAATTTCCACGCGAAGAACTCTTTGGCATCACGAGCCAAGTACGTCGATCTAGCGCGTCGATCGCTGCAAATATAGCGGAAGGCTGCGGACGTACAGGCGACGGCGACTTCCATCGCTTCTTAAATATTGCCGCCGGTTCCGCGGTTGAGGTGGAATATTTTCTGCTGTTGGCTCGTGACTTGAAGTTCGTCCCGACCGATATGTATTCAAATTTGCAAAACGACATTCTGGAGGTGCAGCGTATGCTTGCTTCTCTCTTGCGAAGGGTTAGCGCGGCACGAAAAGACAAGCGAATAGCAACTAGCAACTAGCGACTAGCGAATAGCAACTAGCCTGTTGATGGCCTTTCCTACACGAGTCGCACCCATAGATTGTATTTGAGACTTAGTTCGTAGTTCGTAGGTCGTAGTTCGTAGTTCGTAGCTAGTTGCTAGTTGCTAATCGCTAGTTGCTGGTCGCTAATTGCCAACTGCCGTCTTCCCATGAAGAAGCTTCATCTACTCCCGATCGGGCCCGTCGACGCCAAGCTGCTGGAATGGCTGCAGCAGGCGCTCTATGAGAAGTTTCGCGTTCCGGCTGAAATCCTTTCGCCGGCGCTCGATCCCGCGTTTGCGCTTCATGCCGAACGCCAGCAATATCATTCCTCCGAGATCCTGGCGGCCATGCAGCGTTACATCAAGGGCAGTACCTGGCGCCTGTTGGGCGTCACCCAACTGGATTTATATATTCCGATTCTTACTTTTGTTTTTGGCGAGGCGCAGCTGGGCGGCGGTTCAGCGGTGGTTTCCTATCATCGTTTGCAGCAGGAGTTTTACGGATTACCGGAAGATATGGATGTGCTCGCCAATCGTTTACTGATCGAGGCGGTCCACGAGTTAGGACACACCCTGCGCCTCACTCACTGTCACGATTACCGTTGCGCCATGGCGCCTTCTCATGCGGTGGAATGGATTGACATCAAGGACAGCGGCTTCTGTGAAGACTGCCTGGCTCGGGCCTTGGAAGCTGTGTAACCCCACGCGAGTCTCCCCCTACACGCGCAATATCTCACCCGCTTCGACGTCTGGTTATCGCTTGGTCGGCTTGGGCTGGTCGCTCCACTTCCAACTGAACAGATGGCCGCGATGTTCGGCCACCATCGCCGTGACGCCCATCACACCCATCACCAGGAAAATCGCGAAGAAAACAATGGCAATCACCAGGACTGGCATACTGCACCTCTGACTGTATTGTGCGTTGCCGATAACCCGGCTTCCGTGATTGCGATCACAGGTGGCTGTGAGCCACGCTTCCGCCTGTTTCAGGGCGCGACCGATTCAAGATCAAGCGCCGCACTGCCCGTTCTTGCGCCTCACTTCTGAAAGCGTTCCTTCGCCGCGACGATTGAATATTCTGCATCTAACTTCCGAGCATGAAACAACAGCGTATGCCGGCTGTGATTACCAGCGACCACTCACGAACTGACGGAGCGAGAAATGCCAATTTCAATATGCAACGATGTCTGGCAGGAAGTCTTCTTGCGCAGCGATGAAGATCCGCCCATCCCGATTCCACCGGGCGAAGATCCGCCGCCTCCGATTCAGGAGCCACCCGACAAGCCGGTCGTCGGACCCGACGGTCCGGTGCGAGAGCCAGGTCCACGCGAGCCGAGGAGGTTGTAGGCTTTATTATTTGTAAACCTCACGCCGATGTGCGATTCGCGTCACATCGATGGTACTGGCCCTATCGTCAATCTCGTACACAATGCGGTAATCACCGACGCGAATACGCTATTCGCTATCTCCGCTCTTGAGTTTCTTGCAGCCCGGAGGCCGGGGAACGGACGCCAGGCGTTCGAGACGTGGCATTATGCGGGCAATTAACTGCGCGGGCAACTTAGCCAGCTCTTTTTCCGCGCTTGCCGCTAGGGCGACGCGATAGCTAGTCACGCGAGAGCTTGCCGCTCTTGATGAGACCGTCTTTTACTTTTTCGAGGGGGATCCGCTTTTCGTGCCGCCGCGACCGGGAGACCAGCACATCCGCGATGTCTTCCCATAGCTCGCGGTGTTTTTTCAGGTCGATTTGCACGGCTACCTTGCGACCTTTCTCGTCGGTCACATATTGGATTCCGGTCATGGCTTCATTGTCCTTCAGAGTGATAGCTATCGAAGGATTTTACTCTTTAATCCCTGGTTCCGGCATTCCTCTTTCAGCCTTGTCACTTATGAGTGCAGAGAGGTGCCGGACTCTCCGGACTTTGTAGAGGGCTCCTATCGGGAGCACACTTGTTTTCGCCGTTTCCAGTTATGCGAACATCGTCCGGTGCGCTCATGGCAGCCGCTCCCCTATAATAGCGTTTTGACCATCCACGAATGAGTTACCCTCCTTCTTCCGCCTCCGAAGCCGCAAGCTCCGCCTCGCCTGAAATCTCCAGCAATTCGCCTACACAATCGCGCCGCTGGATTTGGATCGTGGTGCTGTGGGCGATCGTCTATATCCCCGGCTTAGTTACGCCCCCGCTGCTGGATGATGCCGACTCCGTTCATGCCGAAGCGGCTCGCGAGATGCTCGTCCGCCATGAGTGGAGCACGCTCTATATCGACGGCCTTCGCTATCTGGAAAAAGCTCCGCTGATGTATTGGACCATGGCGGCGAGTTTCAAAGTGTTTGGAGTGAAGGACTGGGCGGCGCGCTTGCCGGTGATTCTGGGTGTGCTCGCACTGCTGCTGGCGACCTACTCGCTGGGAAAGAGGACGCTGGGCGAGCGTGCAGGATTCTGGGCTGCCGTCGTACTCACAGTTTCGATTGGGCCGTACCTCTTCACCCGAGTTCTGATTCCCGACATGCTCATCGGGCTGTGGCTTACGTTGGGCTTCGACTTTTTCCTGCGAACCCTGGACGAGCAAACGCCCTCGATTGCCTCTTGCTGGGGACTGGCGGCGACGGTTGCGCTCAATGTGCTGACTAAGGGCCTGATCGGGATTGTGTTTCCCGCCGCCATCATTGGGATTTATCTGCTTCTCACCGGCAATCTCAAACACCTGCTGCGGATGCGGCTCATCTCCAGCACCATGGTTCTGCTGGTGATCGCGGCGCCATGGCATATCGCCGCCGCCATCGAGAACCCTGCCGCCGGCCAATCGCGCGGCTTTCTCTGGTTCTATTTCGTCAATGAGCACTTCCTGCGCTACTTGGGCAAGCGCATACCGCACGACTACGACACCGTCCCACTGCTGATTTTTTGGGCGCTGGTTTTCCTGTGGCTGTTTCCCTGGTCGGCTTTTCTGGTACAGGCAGCGGCCAAGATTCCGCATCGCTGGAGCCAGTGGCGCAGCGCTCTGGATCGGCGACAGCGCGCCATGTTCCTCTATGCCATCTGGGCGGCCGTGATCCTGCTGTTCTTCAGTTTTTCTACGCGCCAGGAGTATTACGCGGTTCCCGCGTTGCCCGCGTTGGCATTACTAATCGGCGGCTGGCTGCAAGAAGAGGACGACTCTTCCGCCGACTCCAGGCTGCGGCGGAATGGACGGATCGGCTCGGTAGTGCTGGCCGCGCTTGGAATCGTCGTCTTTGTCGCAGCGATATTTCTGCTGGCGCAGAGCAAGAGCACCCCTGCCGATAGCGATCTCGCCGACCTGCTCAAGAAGAATCCCACCGAATATGCTCTGGCGTTCGGGCACATCTTCGATCTGACCCCGCGCGCCCTGGGACTATTCCGCCTCCCGTTGGCGACGTTTGCGATAGCGCTCTTCGTGGGCTGCGTTCTTAATTTGCTGTATCGCCGGCGCAACCTGACTACTCGCGCGAATTGGACTCTGACCATCATGATGGTGTTCGTGCTCTTCGCCGTACATCAAGGGTTGGTGATGTTCTCTCCCATCCTCTCCTCCAAGAAACTGGCCGACGCCGTCGAGCAGGAATACCGGCCCGGCGATTTGATCATCTCCTACGGAACGTACGAGGATGCATCCACGCTCAACTTCTATGTGCGGCAGCCCATCCATGTGGTGAACACGCGGACCGAAGGCGACATGTTCTATGGATCGCTGTTTCCCGATGCGCCGGCCATCTTCGAGGACGATGCATCGCTGGCTGCGTTGTGGAAGGGGCCAGGGCGCGTGTTTCTGTGGGTGGAGGAAGACAAGATCCCGGCCTACATCAAGCAGGGCGGCAGCTACCAACTGGCGCGCAGCGGGGGCAAGCTGATTTTGATGAACAGGACATGGGCGGCCCAGCAGCCGTAAAAAAGTTTCCCACGCCTCCTGCGGAAACTCTGAGCTGTACGCCATCGCAGCCGCGGCGAAGCCGGCGGTCAGAAACCTTCGCCTCGCCGGTGTTAGAGCAGTCCCAAATGGTCTGGATACCTGGCCTGCAAAGAACTAACTAACAGGTCAAACTGAGGATGTCGGCGCAGATTTTCCAGGCCTGGGTCTTGCAGAAAAAATGGCCAGCAAGCGAAGCCCGTGTCGACGCTGCGCTCCAGCCACTCAAACCCGGCTTCGGTCCGGTCGAGCAGGGAAAGAATGGCAGCAATCTGATAGTAGGTATGGTGAGCGTGGCCAAACGATTTCGGGTTGGTGCAGGCGCGGTTCATGCAGCGCAGCGCCTGCTCAGACTTGCCCAGCGCTGCATGCACCACGCCTTGCACGCTGATAATCAGCGGTTCGTCCGGCATCAGGCTCGCGGCGGTGTCCAGCAGCTGCTGAGCCTGTTTCCATCGCCCGGTCAGGACCGCCAGTTGCAGCGCATAGTGGATGGCATACTTGGCTGTCTGATTTTCCTTACGCCAGCGCTCCAGTTCGTCGTGGGCGAGTTGGTACTCTCCGCTCCAAAGATAGACCTGAACAATGCTGTGGCTGATGGTTGATTTGGGATTGAAAGGCCTGCCCCGCTCATACATTTCGCGAGCATGATCCAGCAGACCAATGTGCGCCAGGATCGTGCCCAGGCGATTGTAGGCATGCGGCAAGTTCTTCTGCAGCGCAAGGGCTCGCTTCAATTCCGCAATCGCCTCGAGGTGCTGGAAGTTCTTCGATGGCCCCCAAAGCAAAAAGGCCTTGGCCACATGCCCCTCGGGCAGCGTCGCATCCAGTTCCAAAGCGCGCTGGCAGTGCAGCTCCGCCTTCTCCAGCCAACTGCGGCTGGGATCGAATTCGAAGTGGCGCGCGGCACAGACGAAGGAAAGGGTTGCATGCGCGAGGGCAAAGTCAGGGTCGCGAGCCAGGGCATTCATCAGGTGTTGGGTCGCGTCTTCCAGGAGCTTGGGATCGCCTGAGGAACTGAGCCGGTAGCCCTGCAGGAACTCAGCGTTGGCCAGGGGATCCCGGCTATCGCGAGCGCGGCCCGCGCCTTCCGGCGTGCCGGCAGCAGGGTACAGAGCATCGATGACCCGAATGGGTCCCACGAAACGGTAGCCTTTACCCACCACCGTTTCCAGAAAACGTGGCTTCTCCGCGTCGTCGCCCAACGCGTGGCGAATCTTTCGCACGATGTTGTTGATGTTTCGTTCAGTGTCGATCACGAAATCGGAATGCCAGAGCTGGTCCACGATGTCCTGGCGAGAAACCAACTGCTCGCGCCGCCGAACCAGGAAGATGAGCAACTCCATGGGCTTCTTCTCAAGCTTCACCCTGTGCCCGGCGCGGCGCAGCTCGTAACGTCCGAGATCGAGCTCAACATCCGCCCCATTGGCATCAGCTCTGGAACTGGCTTTGCCGGATAAACCCATAGACACCAGCAGGCTACGACGATACACGAAAAATACACAAAAAAGAGTCGCGGCTTATTGAAAGACAACGAAAAGCGCGCGATAGTGTCTTCCACGAAATCGGACTACCAGGGAGGACAAATCATGAAGCGGAATCTGTGTTTGTTATTGGCGCTGATGGCGGGAATGTGGTGGATCGGCGGGCCCGGCGTGCCGCATGTGCGAGCGGCAGCAGCACCGGAAAAAAATGCATTTACACCCGACATGATCGAATTTGGCCCGGCGCCTGCGTTCCTTCCGGCGGGCGCGCAAATGGCCGTATTGGAAGGTAATCCCATGGCCACGACGGGGGACTACACGGTGCGTCTGAAGATGCCTGCGGGATATCGCATCCCGCCCCACTGGCATCCTCTGCGCGAAAACGTGACCGTGATCTCAGGCACATTGAAAGTCGGCATGGGCGACCATTTCGACGAAACCAAGATGATGGCGTTTCCCGCCGGCAGCTTCGCCTATCTGGATCCCGATATGCATCACTACGCAATGGCTGCTGACGATGTCGTCATACAGATCCACGGCATGTCGCCGGTGCAGATCAATTACGTCAACCCGGACGACGATCCCAGCCGGAAGAAATAATCGCAGCAGGCCGGGCTGAGCTTCTCGACCAGAATTTGAAGACGGAGTGCAGTCTGAATATAGCTTGAGAAAACGTCGCGCCGCAGGTTCCTAGCAGAACAGGGGGTCTGATTCGCTTGGAGCAGAAGCGGCGCGACAGCGATAAGAGCATCGTAAGCGCGAGCGGGCTCCGGCGCAGGAACATGGATCACGCATCGGGGTGCGGCGGGAGCGAAGCAGAGGTGCGCTGTGTCGCACGCCGATGTGAGATTCGATAGCTTGGGTCGAGGCAGTTGAACTCAGAGACAAAACAGCCGCGGCACAAAACCGCGGCTGCAAGTTGGTTGGAATTGATTAACGGCGACGGCCCTTCTTGGCTGCTTTCTTCTTGGCTGGCGCCTTTTTCGCAGCCTTCTTAGCTGCTTTCTTCGCGGCTTTCTTCGCCGGCTTCTTGGCAGCTTTCTTGGCAGGCGCCTTCTTGGCTGCCTTCTTAGCCGCTTTCTTCGCAGGTTTTGCGGCCTTCTTAGGCGGCGCCTTCTTGGCTGGCGCCTTCGGAGCTGCCTTCTTCGCGCTCTTTTTCGGCGGGCTCTTGCGTGCCGCCGGAGCAGCCGGGGCGCGGCTCTCGCTGGCAATCTCGGGTTCTTCTTCTATCTCAACTTCAACGACCGAGACGGATTCGGGCTCCTCTTCTTCTTCCTCTTCTTCTTCGTATTCCTCGTCTTCGAGGGAATCGCCGTAAGCAGCGTCTCCGTAGTCGTCCATTTCGTCGTCTCTACGAGCATAGAGCTTATCGTCGAACGTCATGTGCTTGTCCTCCTGATGTGCCGGACTCCGCATAACTGAACGGAGGCAGCTCACTAGGCAAAATCCAGTTTTATACCAAAGACAAAGACCGCTTCTATAGGCGCGCGATTATAGCACGGCAAATCTGCAACGCTCATCGCGTGCCCGGCAGAAATTAAGCAACGCGCCTGTTGTAACAGAACATGCGGGCGAAGGGAAGAGCGTAAACACAAATTGGTGATGAATGACCGAGGAATCCGCGGGGGCGGCTACTTGCGGATTAGCAGCACTTCGCCGGCGCGCACATTGGCAGTCAGCCTGGGGTTGTCGCGCTTCAGGGCAGCCACCGAGGTGTGGTTCGATTCGGCAATGCTGCTGAGGGTTTCGCCCTTCTTAACCTTGTGATATTTCGCGGCTTCGGCGCTCTGCGCCTTCTGCGACTGACTGCTTGCCTTGGCCTTGGCCGGAGTGCTGCTGCCGTCAGAGGACTCCGCCTCGGCGCTCTCCGAGGACGACGGTTTGTAGATGATCAGGGTACGTCCCGGAGTCAGGGCCGCTCCCTCGAGATGGTTCCATTTGCGTAATTTCTCCACCGGAACCTCGAAATCGTCGGCCACCGACTCCACCGTATCGCCCTTCCGCACCTTGTAATGCGACGCTTGATGAGAATAGGCGACGGCCTGGGCGTCGTGGTGGCCCGGCGAAATCGGGATGATGAGCTTCGATCCGGCCTTCACCTCATCGTCCGGCAAGATTGTTGGCTTCGGCAATGGAGGCGGCCGTGGTGTGATACTTGCGCGCAATCGAGGGCAGCGTGTCGCCATACTCGACCTGGTGATAGCGCCAGTAGGTGCGCATGTCGGGCGGCACCACGGCAATCGCGGTCTGGTACTTCTCGCGCGAGCCGGCCGGAAGATTCAGGATGAAGGACTGGTCTTTGGGCGTCGTCATGCGCAGCAGGCTGGGATTCAGCTCCTGCAAGTAGTCCACCGAGGTGTCCACGCATTCGGCCACCAGCCGCAGGTCTACCGGGTAGTCGATGGTGACCTGATCTATCTGCGGCGCAGGCTCGGGAGCGACCCGCGCCAGCCCATACTGCTCGGGATTCTTGGCCATGATGGTCACGGCCAGGATGATGGGCACGTAGTTGCGCGTCTCCTGGGGCAGCACGCCGCGCCGGTAGAGCTCCCAGAAATCGGCATAGCCGGTGCGCTCCACCGCGTGTTGCACCGTGCCGGCGCCGGAGTTGTAAGCTGCCATCGCCAGGTACCAGTCGCCGAACTGGTTGTAGAGGTCTTTCAGGTAATGTCCGGCAGCGCGGGTCGCCTTCTCCGGATCCTGACGCTCATCGACCCACCAGGTGCGCTTCAGCCCGTAGAGCGTCGCCGCGACTGGGCCATGAACTGCCACATGCCGCGAGCGCCGGCGCGCGACAAGAGCCAGCGGCTGGAAGCCAGACTCGGCCTGCGCCAGGTAGATCAGGTCCTGCGGCACGCCTTCTTCCTTCAAGATCCGCGAGATCATCTCGTGATAGCGGCCCGAACGCGCCCAGGCATGCTCCAGCGTGGCCTGGCCCCGCGGGCTGGAGAAGTAGTTGATGAACATCGCCACCTGGTCGTTCAGCACCAGCGGCAGGTCGGACTTGGTGGTCTTGATCTCGGCTTCGGCCTTGGCCCGGATGTTGGGGTCGACCGGGAAGGTGATGTCGTTGGCTTCGTCGATGGGCGCCGGCTCGGAACGTTGCTCGGTGAAGCCGTCGCCCTGCTGCAGGGCAACCAGCTCCAGTTCGTGGACCGCCTCGACAACCTTCTCGAACTCGCGCTCCAGCCGATCGTCGTTGCGCACGTCCAGGTTGCTGGCGAGCAGGGTGTTGAATGCCTGGTCGAAGTTGTCCTTGGCCGCCTCCAGATGGCCCGGCCTGATAGTTGGCCTGCCCGGCTGCGTACTGCTTTTCGGCCTGCGCGATCAGGGCGTCGGCCGGATCGGGCAGCGGCTGAGGCTTAGGGGCTTCCGCGGCGGTTGCTGGCGGCGGTTGCTGAGGTTTCTTGGCTGGAGGAGTTTGCGGCGCTTTAGCCTGCGGCGGCAGGAACGACAATTTCTGGGGTGCCGCTGTTTCGCATCCTGTGATCGCACACAGGAGCCACAAAAGACAGACCGAAAGCGTGGCGCGTAGAAGGGTCATCGTTTGAAACTATTCCGAAACAACTTTCTCCTGCGTTCCACCGGTTGTTGTGATGTTACTACTGGGGAATTTTGAGGTCAACGAAGCGGAGCAAGTAACGCTTAATGAATGCTTTGACGTTGGAGGACGATTCTGGGTGGCCTCAGGCTTGCGCCAAAGCTGCTTCCAGATCAGCGATCAAATCGCCGGGATCTTCTATGCCCACCGAAAGCCGAACCGTCGCCGCGGACACGCCGAGCAGTTCCAGCTGCTTGGTGCTGAGGCCAATGTGCGAAGACAGCACCGGATAGGAGACCGTCGACTCCACGCCTCCCAGGCTGGGCGCCAGATACCACAACTTCAGGCTGTCGATAAAGCGCTCAGCTGCCCGGCCACCGCCGCGCAGGTCGAACGAGACCATCATCCCGAAATCCTTCATCTGCCGCCGCGCCAGCTCGTGCGCTTCGTGATTTGGCAGGCCGGGATAATAGACGCGAGCGACCTTGGGATGCAGTTGCAGCTTCTCGGCGATTCGCAGAGCGTTGCGGCAGGCCCGCTCGACGCGAACATCCAGCGTCTTCAGTCCGCGCAACAGCAGATAAGCGCAGCCCGGATCGAGACATCCGCCGGTCAGGATCATCACCGCACGCGCGGCCTCCATCCACTTCTTCGATCCCGCCAGCACGCCGGCGGTGAGATCGCTGTGGCCGCCCAGATACTTCGTTGCCGAATGAATCACCATGTCAGCGCCGAGTTCCAGCGGCTTCTGCAGCACCGGCGTGGCGAACGTGTTGTCGACCACCACGCAGGCTTTGCGCTTCCGTCCTAGTTCGCACAGCGCAGCCAGATCGACGCAACGCAGAGTCGGGTTGGTGGGCGATTCCAGGAAGAGCATGCGCGTTTTGCGGCTGAAATATCGATCGGCATTCCTGATGTCGTGATAGGGAACGAATCGTACCTTGATGCCACAACGTGGGAGCACCTGCTCGAACAGCTTGACCGTGCCGCCGTAGACGTCGAGCATGGAGACGATCTCGTCGCCCGCCTGGCAGGCCGCCAGGACCGCAACCATCTCCGCCGCCATCCCGCTGGAGGTGGCCAGCGCGGCCTCGGCTCCTTCCAGCGCAGCCATCTTTTCCTCCACGGCGGTGACCGTGGGATTCCCATAACGCGTGTAGAGATACTCGCCGCTGTTGCCCTTGGCGTAGCGGCGCAGGCCCTCAACGTCGGGCAGCGTGAACACCGAAGTCTGCACGATGGGAGTGGCCAGCGGGGCGGATTGGCCATGGCGATCTTCGCCGGAATGAATGCAGCGGGTGGCGTCAGCGTGCGGGGTCTTAGCTTTAGGCTTGCTCATGCGGGATCACCTTCGGACGGGAATGCGATGCGAAATGGAAGGCCAGGAAGACCGATTCTGACTCAGGGTACGTATCGAAGCCGATCAGTGTCGCTGCTTCCCGCAATTTCTTGTCGACGGTAAGAAACCTGCGCCCTCGAGGGCGCGGCCTTCGCACCACTCTACAGCGGCAGCCAATTGTAGTGCGTCTGCGGCGCGCAGATCGTAGCGTTTGACGATATCAACGGCGCTCGGCCCGAAGAGCTTCTGTCGGTTTAATGACAGACCACGCCTCGTCTAAAGCGCGCACCGAGTTTCAGCGCTCTGCTCCATCTGTTGGTGTCCAGTTGCCCTATTCGTAACAACCGCGCCAAGGCGCTGGCAATCTCTACCGGCGTTGCCCACCAGATGACGATTTCGTACTGCCGTGGCCACAGAAGCGACTGCGGTGTGCTTGGTCTGGCGGACGCAAAGCGGAACCAGAGCGCTTGCGTCCCAAAACGCCGAAGGCCGCGTTAGCGGCCCTCCCGTTCTTCCCGCCATATCTGCTCCATTACTTCGTCAGGAACATCGCCCGGAGGGTCGGGCCAAGGATCCGACTTCTGCCGCTTGCGGCAGCGGAGGGATCAGAACGCCACGGGCAATCAAACGCCGCTCCTGTTCCGAATATTCTTCGGGATGAACGGGAATAATTCGCGCTACTGGGCAGTTACGATCGCAGACCAGCACTTCTTCCCCAGCTCTCACCAACTTGAGATGAGCGCTCAGCCGCGCCTTGAGCTCGCTGATCTTTACCGTACGCATAGCCCGATTATAGCAACATGACCATGTAGGTCACATTTACGATGGCGATCTCGGTGGTTTGGGTTAAACCTGCACCATCACGCCCGACGACTTCTTCTGCTCACCGCACACCGCCCAAGCCATGCGCGGCGTGTTGTGCGCAATGCCGATGCGCCCGCGCGTATCGACCATGATCATGCCGCCGTGGCCGTCGAGCCGCGCCTTCAGGTAGTACAGCGCGCGCTGGGCCGATTCCTGCGGCGCCAGCCCGTCTCTCCACCCGGTCGGCCGCCCACTTGCTGAGCACCAGCTTCATCATGGGCTCGCCCCAGCCCGTGGTGGAAACCGCGGCGCTGCG
Organism: uncultured Acidobacteriaceae bacterium; assembly: GCA_963746515.1. Lineage (GTDB taxonomy): Bacteria > Acidobacteriota > Terriglobia > Terriglobales > Acidobacteriaceae > Bog-257. The sequence continues at coordinate 360,594 of CAVVBO010000001.1, forward strand.
ATTGTCGGCATAGCAGCCGCAGCCGATCAGCGACGAATCGCCCACCCGCCCGGGCGCCTTGTTCAGCGTTCCGCCGGTCGACGTGGCCGCTGCGATGTTGCCGTCGCGCATCCAGCGCCACCGCGCCTACCGTGTCGTGCGAGCGGCATGGACCGAACTCGTCCGGCATCTGCAGGTAGCCTTGCTTCTTGGCCTCGCGCAAACGCTCGACCTCGCGCTCGATGATCAGCTCTTCATTGGCGCACAACTCGATGCCGTGCTCCTGAGCGAAGCGCTCGGCGCCGGTGCCGACGAAATACACGTGCGGGCTCTCGGTCAGAATCTTCTTGGCCGCGCGAATGGGATTGCGGATGTGCTCCACGCAACCGACGCCGCCGGCGCGCAGGGTCGCGCCATCCATGATGAGCGCGTCGAGTTGCACCCGGCCATCCATGTTGAGAAACGAGCCCCGGCCGGCGTCGAAGGTCTCGTCTTCCTCCATCGCCACCACCGCGGCTTCGACCGCATCGAGCGAGCTGCCGCCGCTTTGCAGCACCTGCCAGCCTTGGGCGGCCGCAGCTTCCACGCCGCGCAAATGCGATTCCACCATGTCGTCGGGAATGGCCCACGCCCCACCGTGGACCAGGATTACAGGATCGACCGCCAATTCCGCACCTTTCGTACCGCAGATTTCTGGTTGCAGAGGCAAACTCGACAGCATACCAGAAGACGGGTACATAGCAGGTCGCCTGCGTCATGATGCAGTCAGACGACAACCTCCATCATAGTGCTGCGCCCTGCAGCACTTATGGTGAAACACAACCATATAAACACTCGGTTACAAATTCGCTTCGCATGGTTACAGAGCGACCGGTTCGTGATAAAACTCCCAAGCTATGAACTACAAACTCGCAATTCGTGCTCTGCTCGTCAGTGCCGCGCTCGCGGTTTGCGTTGCGTCGGGGCTTACGCAGGCCAATGCGGCAGAGAAGAAAACCGTCGCCCTGAAGGATGCCAAGGGAAACGACGTCGGCAGCGCTACCATCGTCTCCAAAGGATCGGGAGTCGAAGTAAAACTCGATCTCAAGAGCCTGCCTCCCGGCGTTCACGCGGTGCACTTCCATCAGAAGGCGCAGTGCGATCCGCCCGACTTCAAGTCGGCCGGCGCCGCACTTCAATCCCGCCGGCAAACAGCATGGCTTCGACAATCCTCAGGGCCATCACGCCGGCGACATGATGAACTTCACCGTCAAGGACAATGGCACAGCGAAGGCGACCGTGAAGGACACCGATGTGGTTCTCGGCAGTGGTAGCGAATCCAATTCTCTGTTCGCCAACGGAGGAACGTCGATCATGATTCACGCCAAGGCCGACGACTACAAGACCGACCCCTCCGGCAATTCCGGCGACCGCATTGCTTGCGGGACAATCACGCAATAGGGCAAAGTTCTTCCGCGGCACCCATTTGCCGATCGGCGAAGACGGCGCATAATATCGGCAGCGCAGGTTTGTTTATGTCGAGCACTACCCTCATTTCGGTGCAGGAATATTTCGCTACCAGCTACCGTCCGGATTGTGACTTCATCGATGGCGAACTGCGGGACGAAAAACTTGGGAGAACTGGAGCACGCTCTCTTACAAAGTGCGATTGTTGCCTGGTTCTGGACGAGACGAAAAGAATGGAACATTTTGCCGCTGGTGGAGCAACGGGTCCAGGTCTCGGCAACTCGGTTCCGCATACCCGACGTGAGCGTGTTGCGAGCCGACCAGCCTCGCGAACCTATCATCACCATTCCTCCGCTGATCCCGATCGAAGTCCTTTCCAAGGACGACAGTCTGCGCAACATGCGAGAGCGGGTTGACGACTATCTCACGTTTGGCGTGCAGAACATTTGGATTCTCGATCCCGCCAGCCGACGCGCCTACATTTGCAGTCGAACTGGCTTTCAGGAGCGGCGTCCTGAGCGTTCCCGGCACGCCTATCCGTCTGGTGCTGAGCGAACTCTTCAGCCAGATCCAGCCGGCTTCGTGAGCCAACCGCATAAAGCTAGCTAGTCTCCTGAGACAGGAATCGCGCCCTCTCGATCCGGTATGGTAAGACAGTAGCTATGGGCGATCTAGGCCGCATGCTGGTTTTTGTTGGCGGACTGATTCTTATACTGGACCACAGCGCCTGGACAGTTCATGTCGGTTATCCGAACCTTCCTCAGCCCGCGTTAGCGTCCAAAAGACGGACGCGAACCTGGGGCACATGCACTTCGTTTTGGGGACATTCTCCGCTAATCAGACGTTCTCTATAGGGAAGCATTGTCTTGAATCCCAAGCTACTTCCTGTTAATCTAACTAACTAGTTAATTAAATGAAACCTCCGTCCACAAATCCGATACCGCCACGCGGCAGCCGGCGCCAGCCCGAGGCCAGCCGCAACGCCATCCTCAGGCCGCGCTGGCGGAGTTCGCCCAGGAAGGCCTGGCCGGCGCGCGCGTCGATGCCATCGCCGAAGCCGCCGGCGTCAACAAGGCGCTGCTCTATTACTACTTCCACGACAAGGAGACGCTGTACGGCGCGGCGCTGGAGAGTTTCTTCGCGCGCCTTCTGCGAGCGCGTCATGGACGGTTTGCGATCGGCCGGGGACGGCGGGCGAGCGATTTCTGTCCTACGCCAGCGAGCATTTCGATTCCATCGCCGAGTCGCCTTACTACGCTCGCATCTTCATGGGCGAGCTGATGAGCGCCAGCCGCGGCGGCCGACGCATCTGGACCGCATTCTTGCCCAGTACATGCTGCCCATCGGCATGCGAGTCTCGGTCTGCTGCAGGAGGGCGTCGACAGCGGCGAGTTTCGCGCCGTCGATCCAGTGCAGTTTGTGCCGACTGCCATGGGCTCGATCGTTCATTACTTTCTGACCGCGCCGCTGCGGCAGAAGTTCATCGAACTGAGAATCCGTCGTCGGGCCAGGTCGATCGAAGAGCGGCGCGCGGCGGTGCTGGATTTCATTGCCGCCGCGCTGTTCGCCGATCGCGACGCCGGCATCAAGCTGGCCGCCAGAATTGCCGGCCAGGACGCATATCCCGAACCAGGCTCTGCTCATCAAACCGGCGCTGTCCCGTACGAAAGGGAAACGCAAGTGAAACCGCACAAATTTTTCGTCTTCTTACTGGTTCTGTCTGGGGATTGCCGCCGGCTACTACTTCTACTCCACCGACCGCACCAGCGACACGGTTCTGATCGGCATCGTCGATGCCAACCAGGTCATCGTCAGCTCGAAGATCATGGGCCGCGTCGAGAAGCTGTACGTCGACGAAGGCTCGAAGGTGAAGGCCGGCGACCTGATCGCCGAGATCGATTCCGCCGAACTGGAAGCGCGAGAAGAATGCCGCCGCAGGCCACCATCAACGCCTACGACTCGCAGGTTTCGTCGATGCAGGCTACCGAAGCGCAAACTCTGGGCGAGACCAACAGCGGCGTGGTGAACGCGCAGGCGCGACTGGCCTCAGCGAAAGCAGCGCTGGTGCAGGCCAAGGCCGACCTGGTTCGCATTCAGAGCGATTCGCAGCGCATGATCGCGCTGGCCAAGGCGGGGGTTGAGTCCGAGCAGGACCAGCGTGCGCGCCGAAGCAGCAACTGAATGCGCAGCAGGCCGTCGTGCAGAGCGCGCAGAAGAACGTTGACGCCGCGCAGGCCGACCTGAACACGGCCAGCGCACGGCTCCATCAGCAGCGAGCTGCGGCCAGCAACGTCGCCGCGAACCAGGCGCAGGTGGCCAACGCCACGCGCGCAAATGGCCGAGGCCGACACCCGGCTGGGCTACACCAAAATTTATGCTCCGGTCAGCGGCACGGTTTCCGTGCGCGCCACGCGGCAAGGCGAAGTGGTGAATCCGGGAACGCCGATCGTGACCATCATCGACTTCAGCGACACCTGGGTGCGCGCCGAAGCTCCGGAGACCGAGAGCCGCTTCGTAGCCGATGGCGACAAGCTGAAGGTCCGCTTGCCAGCAGGGCAAGCCGATGCAAGGCACGGTAATCTTCAAGGCTGTGGAGAGCGATTTCGCCACGCAGCGCGACGTCAGCCGCCGCAAGCGCGACATCAAGACCATCGGCCTGAAGCTGAAGGTCGACAATCCCGACGGCGCGCTGGTTCCCGGCATGACGGCCGAAGTCCTGCTGCCCAAGGACTTGACGAAAGGCGCGCGATGAGCTGGTTCAGTCCAAACGACTCGACGCACCAGCGGGGCCTGTGAAGCCCGGCCAGCGGCGATGCCATCGTGGTCGACCACATCACCAAGAAGTATGGCGACTTCACCGCGGTCGACGATGTGTCGTTCAACGTGCACGCAGGGCGAGATCTTCGGACTGCTGGGTCCGAACGGCGCCGGCAAGTCGACGCTGATTCGCATGATGACGACGCTGCTGCCGATCACCGCCGGCCGCGCGCTCATCAACGGCTTCGATGTCGCCAACGATCCCGACTGCCGCCCGGCAGTGCATGGGCGTGATTCCGCAGGCGCTGACCAGCGACATCGATCTTGACCGTCGAAGAGAACCTGAACATCTACGCCAAGCTTTACGGAGTTGGCGCCGAAGATCGCAAGCGCAACATCGAAGACCTGCTGACCACGGTCGATCTGACTGAAGTGGCGCCACGCGCAGACCAAAACGCTTTCCGGCGGCATGCGGCGGCGTCTGGAGATTGCCCGCGGCCTGGTCCACAGTCCCAAGATTTTCTTTCTCGACGAGCCGACCACCGGCCTCGATCCCGTCTCGCGCGTGGCCGTCTGGGAGATGCTGACCGAGATCAAGAACAAGCGCGCGCTGACCATTCTGATCACCACGCACTACATGGACGAAGCCGACCGCCTGTGCGACCGCATCGCCATCGTCGATCACGGCAAGCTGGTGGCGCTCGATTCGCCGGCGGCGCTGAAGGCCAGCGTGCCGGGAACCAACGTCATCGAAGCGCAATTCCTCAATGCGCCCGCCGACTGGCAGCAGGAGCTGGAGAAGCTCGACGACGTGACCTCGGTGCAGCCGGAGGCGGCCAACATGTATCGCATCCTGACCAGCAACGGCTCCAAGACGACGACGGAACTGGTGGAACTGGCGGTGACGCTCGAAGGTGGAGGTGAAGTCGCTCTCGGTACAAAACACCACGCTGGACGATGTCTTCGTCCACTTCACGGGACGGCAGTTGCGCGACGAGCAGGTGAAAGCGTTCAGCTTCGTCATGCCTGACCGTCCGGGGATGCGGCCATGAACCGAATGTGGGCGATCGTCGAGCGCGAGCTGCGCAAGTTTTTCCGCTCTCCGGCGCTGATGCTGGTGTCCATGGTGTTTCCGCTGGTGCAGCTCATCGTGCTGGGCAATGCCTTCGGCGGCAAGATCAAAGATGCGCGTCTGGGCGTGGTCGACCAGGACCACGGCACGCAGGCGGTGAAGGTTCGCGAAGCGTTGGCCGCGGTGCAGTCCAATGCGCGCACGTTCTATTCCGGTGCCATACGACAGCGACCAGCAGGCGATGGAAGATGTGCGCACCGGCAAGCTCGATGGCGCCATCATCATTCCGCCGGAATACTCGCGGCGCGTCTATGAGCAGAACCATCCGCGCATCGCGCTCATCGTCGACAACACCGACAACTTCATGAGCTCGACGCTGGAGCAGGAATTCAGCGATCTGACCAAGGCGCTGAACAATCCCGACGTCGAGCCCTCGCGCATCCTGCAGCAGATCACGCTCGACACGGTCGAGCTCTATCCCTACATCGAGTACATGAAGTATCTGCTGCCGGGCTCGATCGCGCTGGCCATGTTCGTCTCGGTCATGATTGGCGGCGGCATGTTGTACATCGACGACAAGGCCCGCGGCGTGCACGAAGGCTACCTGGTCACGCCGATCACGAAGTTCGAACTGGTGGCCGGTCTGAACATTGCCGGCGCGGTCAAGGCGATCATGGCCGGCGTTGTGATCACTGTGTTGGGATGCCTGCTCTCGGGCCTGGGCATCGGTCTTCGTGCCCGCTGAATCTGTTCTATGTTCTGCTGCTGGTCGTGGCGACCTCGCTGGCATTCAACACCATGATGTTCCTGATGATGGTGCGCGTGGAAGATCCGCTGGTGCCGCGCGCCACCTTCGGCATTCTCAACACGCTGCTGTTTTTCCCCAGCGGCGCGATTTATCCCATCAAGGCATTTCCCGCCTGGCTGCGCTGGATCGCCTACATCGATCCCTTCACCTACTGCGGTGCACGGCTTCAAGGCGATTCTGCTGAAGGATGCCGGGTTCGTCGCCATCCGCAGCGACCTGGCTTACCTGACGATGTCGGCGTGCCGTGATGATCACGATCGCGACCGCGCTGTTCAAGCGCACGCTGTAGAGCTTCTGTGGTAAGCATCACGGGGAGCGGCGAAACTTTTGTTTTTCCTCGCGAACAAACTTCGGTCCTCGTTCCGCATCTACCCAAACGTTACTTATGCCCGCTCTCCTCGGGAGCGACGGGCAACCACGCAACGATCATCTTAGGAGGACGGCATGAAGAAATTTCTGATTGGCCTGGGAATGGGGTTTGGCCTGGGCCTGTTGTTCGCTCCCATGAGCGGGGAGGAAACCCGCACGAATCTGGCCGATCGCGCCAACGATCTGGCGAACTCGGCACGCGAAACCTACGAGCATAACCGCGACCGCGTGCAGCGTGGGGTGGAAACCATTCGCACTACCGCCGAACGGGCCATGGGCCAGGTTCGCTCGACGGTCGACGAAGCCGCAGAGCGCGTGAGCGCCTAGATTCCCTTCGCAACTTCCCAACTTTCCTAGCCGGCAGACGAGGATCCTTCGTCTGCCTTTTTTCTTGAGGCAATCTCACGAGCGCAACGCCCGGCGCTGATCTGTAGGTTGCGGCGAACGTCGCATCTCCGTGCCGCACTGTCAATCTACCCGCGTACTACTTTGAGTAGCCCTTAGTCGGGTGCGCGGGCCCTTAGAAACGAAGAGCCTCGCTTTGGGGCGGGGCTCGACGGCAGAAAGATTAGGGGGCCCTTGGTACCACTGGCTTATCGCTTGATACCAATGCTCTCGGTACCACTGGCTCATCGCTTGGTACCGGTCAATAAGATGCGGGCTCGCCGTATGGGTTGTCCGAATCGTTTCGCGGCGCCCGAGGTAATTGCACCGGACGGACTTTCTACTGGAGCACGATAGTGATTGGCGACCGGCAGCGCGATTGGAGCGAAAAAACCTTAGCCTAAAGGTTTATTCTAGTAGCTCATACTATCGTGGAGAGGACTTATCATGCAGGTTCTGGAGAACTGGCATCCCCAGGGTATCACCGTGTACATGGACGACAAGCGATTTCTGAACTGTGTGCTCACCGAGTGCAAGTTGGTCTACGGCGGAGGCGACGTGACCTGGGAGAACACGCAGTTTGTGAATTGCCAACTCACCTTCGACGGAGCCGCCCAGCGCACCGTTGCCTACCTGCAGAATTTCGGTCTCATGCGCCCGCCGGAGAAGCAAGGCGCTCCTACGGTGGCGGCGAACTCCGGAGTCAACTAGCTGTCAGCTATCAGCCGTCATCTGTTAGCCACTGCCAAAACATAGCGTTTGCGATTCCGACCGCGCCCCCGCCCCCGCAGCAAGGGAGCGGAGGTAATTTGCTTTTTCTAAGCTTCGTGCAGCGGTTCGGGTTAAATCGGCAACGAATCGGCGACTACAACTGATTCGAGATAGATTTCCCAACTTGGGGCTTGACACCTTTCCTATATTTCGGTATTTGTAGAAATATAGATTAAGGAGGGCCGCGGTGGCCAGGAAATACGACCCCGAGAAAATCATTCGTTTCGCCGACATGTTCTCGGCAATGGGCACCGAGCCGCGGCTACGTATCATGCAATTGCTGCTGTCGGCGCACCCGGAGGGACTGGTGGTCGGCGATATTGGAAGCGAGCTGGAAATTCCCAGCTCGACCCTCTCGCATCACCTGGACAAGCTGAAGAATGAAGATCTGGTGAAGGTCCGACGTGAAGGTACCTTTCTGTGGTACACCGCCAACACAGAAGCCTTGCAGGAGCTTCTCGGCTTTCTTTATGCCGAGTGCTGTACCCGCAACAAAGCCGTCAAACCCGAGAACATCATTACCCTTTGCAAATAGGAGAGCCATGAGTACCCAGAGCATCAAGGAAGTGGTGAAAGAGAAATATGGTCAGGCCGCGTTGCGCGTTCACACCGGAGGCTCGTCATGCTGCGGCGCTTCCACCGCGCTGCGAAGGTTGCTGCGACCCGATCACCAGCGATCTTTACGACGCGGCACAGGCACTGCAAATTCCTGAGGAGGCGTTGAAAGCTTCGTTGGGTTGCGGCAATCCGACGGCGCTGGCGCAATTGAATGCGGGCGAAACCGTGCTCGACCTGGGCTCGGGCGGAGGCATCGATGTGCTGCTGTCGGCCAAGCGCGTCGGCCCTTCCGGCAAAGCTTATGGCCTGGACATGACCGATGAGATGCTTGCCCTGGCGCGCGAAAATCAGCGCAAAGCCGGGGTGGAGAATGTCGAGTTCCTTAAGGGCGAGATCGAAAGCATTCCCCTGCCGGACAATTCCGTGGACGTCGATTATCTCCAATTGCGTCATCAACCTATCGGCCGACAAAGACAGCGTGCTGCGCGAGGCGTTTCGCGTGCTGAAGCCCGGCGGCCGATTTGCCGTATCCGACGTTGTGGTACATGGCGAAGTGCCGGCGGAGGTGCGCGAGAGCGTGCTGCTGTGGGTGGGCTGCATTGCCGGGGCGCTGCAGGACGACGGAGTATTCCGCGAAGCTGGCGGCTGCCGGATTCGAAGCCATTGAAATCGAACCCACGCGCGTCTCACAAGATCGACCGATGCGCGGGCATTTCTGACCGGAACAAGGGCGTCGATCGTGGATGCCATCGCCCCGCAAGTCGACGGCAAATTCAGGAGCGCCTTCATCCGCGCCAGGAAGCCGCAGGCTGCCGCCAGCGACGGATTAGCTGAGCATGTCCAACCACTACAACGTTCTCTTTCTCTGCACGGGCAACTCGGCGCGCTCCATCATGGCCGAGGCCATCTTGAACTTCAAGGGTCGCCCGGCGTTTACGGCGTACAGCGCGGGCAGCCATCCGGCGGGCGCGGTTCGTCCGGAGGCGCTGCGGCAGATGGAACTGGCCCACCTGCCGACCGAGGGACTGCGCAGCAAGAATTGGGACGAGTTCGCGCAACCAGACGCGCCGCAAATGAACTTCGTTTTCACGGTATGCGACAACGCCGCCAAAGAAGTGTGCCCCATCTGGCCGGGTCAGCCAATGACCGCGCACTGGGGCATTCCCGATCCTGCGGCGGTCAACGGTGCACCCGGACGAAATCGAGCGCGCCTATCGCGATGCCTTCCTGATGCTGGACCGCCGGATCGGACTGTTCCTCTCGCTTGCCGATGGCGAGCCTCGACCGGCTCGCGATCCAGAACGAGATCGACCGCATCGGCGGACAATGAAGAAATCGCGTTCCATCGCAGAGGGCCCGGTGCAGAACCAAATGACTTCACGCCTCGGCTTTCTGGATCGCTACCTGACGCTCTGGATTTTCGCCGCCATGGCGGTGGGCGTGCTTTCCGGATGGGTGATGCCGGGCATCGTTCCTTTCCTCAACCGCTTCAGCGTCGGCACGACCTCGGTTCCCATCGCGGTGGGACTGATCCTGATGATGTATCCACCGCTGGCGAAAGTGCGCTACGAGGAACTGGGCGAAGTCTTCCGCAACAAGAAAATTCTGGCGCTGTCGCTGGTGCAGAACTGGCTGATCGGGCCGGTGCTGATGTTTGCCCTGGCCATCATTTTCCTGCGCGGCTATCCGGAGTACATGGCCGGGCTGATCCTGATCGGCTTGGCGCGCTGCATTGCGATGGTGATCGTGTGGAACGAACTGGCGAAAGGCGATACGCAATATGCTGCCGGGCTGGTGGCGTTCAACTCGGTCTTCCAGGTTATTTTCTATTCGGTTTACGCTTGGATCTTCGTCACCAAACTTCCTGAGTGGTTTGGCCTGCATGGTGCGGTGGTAAACGTCTCCATCGCGCGAAATCGCGCGCAGCGTGTTTATCTACCTCGGCATTCCGTTCCTGGCCGGGATGCATGACGCGCTTTGTGCTGGTGAAGGCCAAGGGCCGCGACCTGGTATGAGAAAACTTTCATTCCGCGCATCAGTCCGCTGACGCTGATCGCATTGCTGTTCACCATCGTGGTGATGTTCTCGCTGAAGGGCGAATACATTCTGCGACTGCCCTTCGACGTGATCCGCATCGCCATCCCGCTGCTTGATCTACTTCGTGCTGATGTTCCTGGTGTCGTTCTACCTGGCTACAAACTCAGGGCTGACTACTCCAAGTCGGCGACGCTTTCTTTCACTGCGGCCAGCAACAACTTCGAACTGGCGATTGCGGTCGCCGTCGCCGTATTCGGTATCAATTCCGGCGAGGCGTTTACCGCCGTGATCGGGCCGCTGGTGGAAGTTCCGGTGATGATCGGATTGGTCAACGGTGGCGCTCTATTTCCAGCGGCGATACTACGGCTCAAAGTCACCTGTGGCGGCTGTGCTGCCGATCTGTGATCCTGCGGGAAAATAATGCGTCCTGGCCGCAGGAGTTGCTTTTCAGCCCGGTTCGCAGTCGGCTTACACGCGATTTTCGATATTGGCTGGCTTGAGCGCCGTTCTCACGGACTTTACATTTCTTGCTGCTCCCGGTAAGAATAACTATCACTCGGCGTATTCCGCCGGTGCGAGGAAATGGCGTGAAGCTTCGCGGATGGCTGTTGATGTTGGTGTTCGTGCACGTTCTGCTGCACCCTTGGGTGCATGCGATGGGCACTGCCAAGGCAGTCAGCAACCTCGCGACCGTTTCTCCCAGTTCGACGCGCTCCGATAATCTCGGCGTCCAGCGATCAATGCGAATTGTGCCGGGTTGGTCATAATGCCACCGTCACGCCGCGGCTCCCCAAGACCGATCTGCTGAATCCCCGCTGGATTCGGATTACCCTACAGGCTGTCAACTACGCTTCGCTCCAGGCTGACCGCAGCCTGCCTTCTCGCGCACCTCCAAGCCTCTAATCCAACTTCGCCGTAAGGTTGCGTCTTCCCGACGCGCATGGATGAATGGCTCTTTCTGCCGCTCTCTTGCCGCGCTGCTTGCGTTTTTGTTCGCGCAAGAGCGTTGGCTATGGAGCCAACAAAATTGGAGGATCGATGTTCCGGACATTGCAGTTCCAGCCGACAACACAGAATTCAATAGCAGCATTTCGAACTGTACAGACAGCGAGAGTTCGCAGTTCATTTCGGATGTTTGGCTTGATGGCTTTAGCGCTGCTGCTTTCGCCAAGCTTCGCTCACGCCGAGGCCGGCGGAGTTCTTCGTCGATCACGGGAACGGTGGCCGATCCCACCGGCGCGGTAGTTCCCGGCGCGACGGTCGAAATTCAAAATCCGGTGAGCCAGTTCACTCGCTCACAACCACCGACGACGCCGGAAAGTTCAGCTTCCCGAACGTGCCGCTGAATCCCTATCACATGACGGTGAATCTGGCCGGCTTTGCGCCTTACGTGCAGGACATCGACGTTCGCTCCGCGGTTCCGCTGAACCTGAAGGTAACGCTTCAAATCTCGGCCACCGCCGAAAACGTTACTGTGCAGGGCGAAGCCGGCGACCTGGTGGAGAACGATCCGACATTCCACACGGACGTCGACCGCAACTCTGTTCGAAAGCTTCCCTTGGAGAGCACTTCGTCGGAGCTGAGCTCGCTGGTTACGTTGGCCTCGCCGGGCGTTGCTGCCGATTCCAACGGCCTGTTTCACGGACTGGGCGACCACGCCGAGAATTCTTTCTCGCTCGACGGCCAGCCGATCACCGATCAGCAGAGCAAAGTTTTCTCCAACCAGATTCCGCTGGATGCGGTGCAGTCGATGACAGGTGATTGCGGGCGCGCCGCCGGCCGAATACGGCGACAAGACCAGCCTGGTCATCGACGTGACCACCCGCTCGGGACTGGGTCGCACGACCCCTCACGGCAACATCACCACCTCTTACGGCACCTTCGGCACGTCGAACGTGGACGGCGATTTCTCCTACGGCGGCAAGAACTGGGGAAACTTCATCGCGGCCAGCGGACTGAATACGCGGCCGCTTCCTCGATCCGCCGGAGTTCGCAGGTGTTCCATGACCACGGCAATGAAGAAAACGTTTTCGACCGCTTCGACTATCAGCTTTCCAACAGCGGACGCGCTTCACCTGAATTTCAGTTACACCCGCTCCTGGTTTCAGAACTCCCAATTCGTACGACCAGCAGTTCCACGATTTCAGTGGCATCGCTCAATACGAATCCTGTGACCGGCGTGCCGCTGGGCCCGACCGATCAGCGCTCCAAGATCCTGACCTTCAACATCGCGCCGACATGGACGCACACCATCAGTCCGAACGCCGTCCTCAATGTCACCGGCTTCGTGCGGCGCGACGCCTATCAACTACTATCCCAGCGACGATCCGTTCGACGATCTTGGCCCGGCGAATCTGCAGCGGGAAACCATTGCCCAGCAGCGAACGCTTGCTGAATGCCGGCGCGCTGGCCAATGTTACCTATACGAAGGGCATTAACAACATCAAGGCCGGCATCACATACGAGCAGACTTTCCTGAATGAAAATGATCAGCTCGGGATTGTCGATCCCACGCTCAATGCACCCTGCTTGAATGGAGGCGGCGTTCCGGTCAACGGCTTCACCGATCCATCGCAGTGCGCCGGAGCCGGATTTCAGCCGAACATCGCTTCCAATCCCAACGCGCCCAACTCCGCGTCTGTATCCGTTGTTCAATCCGGTCCTGCTGCCCTATGACCTGACGCGCGGCGGAACTCTGTTTCCGTTCGTCGGTCACACCGACGTCAAAGAACTGGCGATGTACGTGCAGGACACGATCACCAAGCGGAATTGGACCTTCAATCTCGGGCATTCGCGGCGACCTGTACAACGGACTTACCACCGCCAGCCAGGCGGAGCCGCGCCTGGGAATCTCCTACAACATCCAGAAGACCAACACCGTTCTGCGCGTCTCCTATGCGCGCACGCTGGAGACGCCTTTCAACGAGAACCTGGTGCTCTCCAGCATCGGATGCAGCTCGCCGGTGCTGAATCCGCTTCTGGGCTGCTCATCCAGTACGCTGACGCCGCTCGCTCCCGGCTATCGCAATGAATTTCATGCCGGCTTGCAGCAGGCCTTCGGGACGATACCTGGTCATCGACGGCGAATACATCTGGAAGTACACGCACAACGCCTACGACTTCAGCGTGCTGGGCAATACGCCGATCACGTTCCCGATCGAGTGGCACAACTCCAAGATTCCGGGATTTGCGCTGCGCGCCAGCGTGCCGATCTACCACGGCTTCAGCGCGCTGGTGGTGATGTCCAGCGTGGCCGCCCGGTTCTTCACTCCGCAGATCGCCGGAGCCGGCGCCAATCCCCTGGCGCCACCGGGCGTCTTCCGCATCGACCACGACGAAGCCTACAACATGACCGCGCACATGCAATATCAGATTCCGTGGAAGCGCGGCGCCATGGGTCGGCTTCAACTGGCGCTATGACAGCGGACTGGTGGCCGGCGCGGTGCCCTGCTATCGGAGTTGGTCCGGCCAACGATTGCCCGCAGTCGACCTTCCTGAACGGATAGCCGGCCATCACCATGACCGATGCCGTCGGGGATTCCTCTGACCGCCGATCAGGAATTTCAGGCCGGATTCACCTGCAATGGCGTGCACGCCACGCCGACCACTCCGCTGCCCTTCACCTGTCCGGCATCGCAGTTCGGATCTACGCTGACGCAGGTACCGGCGCCCGGAACGGAGAACGACGACCACAATCCGCCGCGCATCGCCTCGCGAAATCTGTTTGACCTGGCGATCGGCGCCGACAACCTTTTCAAGGGCGACAGGTACAGATGGAGCGTGCAATTGACGGTGATTAATCTGACGAACAATTACGCGCTGTATAACTTCCTGTCCACCTTCAGCGGCACGCATTACGTGTCGCCGCGAGCTTTGACGGCGCAGATCGGATTTCACTTTTAGAGTGAGCTGAGCAGAGACAGCCTTCAGGATGGCGGCGAAGGTCGGAAAATCCCCTGGATCAGTTGAGTCGCAGGATAAAAGCGGCCTGATCGCCTTCGCCGCGCTGGTTGAGTTCCTTTGCCCGGATAGCGAAGGATTGCATTTGTTTCCTGCCGAAGCGCCGAAGAAGATCCTTTTTGCCTTCAACCAGCGGGACGCCGGCTCGATAGAGCTCGCTGCCCCAGAATTGAAAATCCCGCGAGTCGTAGATCGTTTGTGCGATCTGGAAGCCGGCTGCGCTGGCGGTTAGCTCCAGACTCCGCGGCGTGTGCAGGCAGGCGTGACGCGGCGAATCGAGTTGCACCCAATCAACGCCATAGTGTTTCCAGGCCCAGGACACTACCGGCACGCGAAGCAGACAAATACCCTCCGCCGCGAGTTTGGATTTGGCCATTGCAAGAGTGCCAGCCTGGTCCTCCATGTGCTCGAACGAGTGGTGAAACATGATGACGTCCCACTGGCCTTCAATCGCCGAGAGAGTCACATGCCGGCAGTAGTCGGTTTCTTCAGAAGCAAAGCGGTCGACGCACAGCGTGTACTTGAATCCGGAATCGAGAAGCTCTTTGGCCAGGGCTCCATTGCCTCCACCGACATCCAGAATCTTCATCGACGGCTTCAGGGCGAGCATCCTGATGAGGTCGAGAACAAAAACGGGATAGATCGTTGCCAGCAGAGCGCGAACGGCCGCGACCCGGAACAGAACGGTCTTGAGTGTTCCCAAGGCGCCGCGAGGGGCGAAGCTGTAGTAATCAGCGGGGTAGTAGCGGGATAGATCACTGGGCGGATTCAGCAGCCGCAACCGGCCACACCCGAGACACTCGGAATAATCGAAGCGATCCCCCAGGCCTAACATCATTTCCCGGGTGTGGTGAGTCGCCGACTGGCCCGAGCCGCATATCTCGCAGGTCATTGACCTGATCGTAAATTGAAGCGGTGAAAATTCACAAACTGCTAAGCCACGCGGTTCTAGGTAGTGGGTCAGTTGGGATAAGGATGCGTGCCTTTCGCGCACCGGCTCACCCCATCAAGGGCAAGAGCCGCGTTTGCTGGGGAGCCCGAGGGGCGAAGCGGCACGCCCAGATCCCTCGCTGCGCAACAGACACTTGCTCGGGATGACAATCAAACTGACCCTACCCGGGGAGTAGTATGGGTCAGTTTGATTTCCACAGGCATAGCATCAGCTGAATCCGCAGCGAAGCGGATTGACAAAGGTCTTATGCTGAAAGCACTCGGCGAAAAGGTGGGTGCATGACAACTAAAGCCATCTGGGGTGTGATAACGATTCTCGGATTAGCGGTCTGTGGTTGGCTCTGCCTATTCAGGACGAACACGCTGGTGACGTGGGCACGGAGGAACGCGAACCCCCCATTTTCGAGCATATCCATGAAGCCTCAGTATCCGATATACATACGTTTTCTGGGAGCCTTCTTTTGGCTTTGGGCAATCGTTCTCATCTGTCAAGTGGTTCGTTTCCGATAGCCCGTGGAAATCAAACTGACCCACAACCCTACCCGGTCCCGCCTTGACACTGTCCTTCCAGCACTTTATCCTTGATGCTTTGCCTTAAGCACGATCCCGCCCGTCTGTACCTGCCAGCGTTTCCCGTCAGGAGCTTGGCCTGCCAGACCCGGTTCCGACCGGATGCGCTGGGCTATGTCTGGGCGTTTCGTGCGTGAGGCTGAGGCCGGTGCTGCTATGCTGATTCGGGTTCGGGAACTGGAACTCCGTAATCTGGAGTTCGACGAGAACTATCAGCCGGGTGCCATCGAGTTTGGCCCCGACTTTCGCCAGGTTGGCCCGCTGCAGAGCAAGGGCCGTGCCGAGCTGATTGTGGAACATCGCGGCCATCATCAGAATGTCGAAGACATCCGGCTGGTGGGCAAGGTGGAGGCGCATCTGGAGTTCAGTTGCGCCCGCTGTCTGGAGCCGGTGGGCCACGATGTGGACCGGGCGTTTCGACCTGATCTACCGGCCGTTAGGCGTGGATCGCCGCGCCGATGAGGTGTCGATCAGCGAGGCCGAGACCGAAATCGGCTATTATCAGGGCGAAGGTCTTCTGCTGGAAGACGCTCTGCGCGAGCAGGTGCTGCTGGCCACGCCGGTCCGGGCGCTGTGCCGGGAAGATTGCAAAGGATTGTGTCCGCATGTGCGGCCGCAATCTGAATGTCGAGCAATGTCATTGTGAGCAGCATGTCAGCGATCCGCGCTGGGATGCGCTGAGCGAAATCAAGAAGAAGCTGCAAAGCTAAAGTTCTGGATCGCCGGCCCGATGCGGCGGTCCGATTAGTTACGAGGTTTGTCATGCCAAATCCAAAACGGCGCCATTCTCAGGCGCGCACCTCCAAGCGCCGCTCCCACGATCATCTGACGGCGCAGTCGCTGTCTGAGTGTCCCAACTGCCACGAGCGCAAATTGCCGCATCGTGCCTGCCCCAAATGCGGCTACTATAAGGGCCGCGAAGTCATCGAGATCGAAAGAGGCAACCAGCTAGGCTGGCCGGCTCAGGACTTTCCTTTGCGAACTGTTCACGCGCGGCACGTTCAGCCTGCGCACGGCGACAGGCCGAAGATGCGAACTCCGCTTCGCTCGGTGTCTCACGGTTACGAATTTGCAACTGACAGACAAGCATGCCGACCATCATTGCCGTTGACGCCATGGGCGCCGACCGCGCGCCCAAACCCGAAGTGGAAGGCGCCATTCTGGCCGCACGCCACTATGACGTGGAAGTCGTGCTGGTGGGCAAAGAGGAAGTGATCCGCGCCGAGCTCGACCTGCACCGCTTCTGGCGCAGGCTGCCCATCAGCATCGTCAATGCCGCGAAGTCATCGGCATGCAGGAGAAAGCCGCGCAGGCGGTCCGCAGCAAGCGCGACTCGTCCATGCGCGTCGGGCTGCGCATGGTGCGCGACGGACAAGCCGAAGGCTTTCGTCACCGCCGGCAATACCGGCGCGGCCATGGCAACCGCCAAGATGGTGCTGGGCGCGATCCCCGGCGTCGATCGTCCGGCGCTGGCTGCCGTTTTTCCCACTGCGCAAGGCACCGCCACCATCCTGATCGATGTCGGCGCCAACGTCGATTCCAAGCCGCAAAATCTGCAGCAGTTCGCCATCATGGGCGACGTGTACTTCCGAATCGATTTTTGCCGGCCGATTCCCCAGCGCCGATCATCCCCGCGTCGGCTTGCTTTCCATCGGCGAAGAAGAGAGCAAGGGCAACGAACTTACCCGCGAAGCCTACAAGCTGATCAAAGAGCTGCCCATGAACTTCGTCGGCAACGTCGAAGGCCGCGATCTGTACAACGGCAAAGCCGACGTGCTGGTGTGCGACGGATTCGTCGGCAACGTCGCGCTGAAGATTTCCGAAGGCATGGTGGAGACGGTGCGCTTCCTGCTGAAGCAGTCGTTGCAGGCCACCATCAGCAGCCAGGTTGGATTGCTGCTTTCGCGGAAGGCGTTTGCCGACTTCAAGAAGCGGCTCGACTACTCCGAATACGGCGGCGCGCCGCTGCTGGGCATCAAGGGCGTGTGCATCGTGAGCCACGGTTCGTCGAATGCCAATGCCATCAAGAATGCGATTCGCGTGGCAATGGAGTTCGCCAACAGCAAGCTGAACCACACCATCGAAGAGCGCATCGGCGCGGCCAGCCGGAACCTGAACCACCATGCTGCCGAGTCGGCCCTGCCCGGCCGGGTGGGGACAGGATTGGTTTAGGCCGGATCTCAAAGTGTGTTGAAGAGGCTGCTGGCAAAGGCCGAAAGCCGATTCCTCGGCGGCTGAAGCGGCCTCGGAATGACAGAAATAAAGGGCTTTTACAGCGTACCTAAAGTGCGCCCCTTCGAAAACCCCCGGTCGAGTTTTCTTGGCATTAGGTCGAGTTTTTCAGCATTGAGTTCGGCCGGCAAGGAATCCGCTTTCAGTCAACCTGACAACTCATGACCTCACACTCTTCTCCCATCGCATTTCTCTTTCCCGGACAAGGTTCGCAGGCCGTGGGCATGGGCAAGGAACTGGCCGCCATGTATCCGGTCGCGCGCGAGACCTTCGACGAAGCCGACGCGGCCCTCGGTTACAAACTTTCGCAACTGTGTTTCGAAGGACCGGAAGACCAACTTAGGCTGACCGAAATCACGCAGCCAGCCATCCTGACCGTGTCGGTTGCGGCGTGGCGAGTGCTGCAGTCGAAGGCAATCGTGCCCGTCCTACGTTGCGGGACATAGCCTGGGCGAGTACTCCGCCCATGTAGCCGCGGGAACGCTGTCGTTCACCGATGCGGTTCGCACGGTTCGCAATCGCGGTAAGTACATGCAAGAAGGAGTGCCGGTGGGCGTAGGCGCCATGGCAGCGGTTCTCGCCTTATCCAGCGAAAAGGTGCAGCAGATTTGTGAAGAGGCCGCGCAGGGCGAAATCTGCCAGGCCGCGAACCTCAACTCGCCCGACCAGACCGTAATTTCGGGGAGCAAGGCCGCGATCGAACGCGCCGCCGAGCTGGCCAAGCATCGCGGAGCCAAGCGCGCCATCATGCTTCCCGTCAGCGCTCCCTTCCATTGCGCCTTGATGCAACCTGCCCAGGATCGCTTGGCTGCCGACCTGGCAGCGCTGACCTTTCACGCTCCGCAAATTCCAGTTATGTCGAACGTGGACGCTGCGTTGGTAACGACCGCCGAGCAGGCACGTGACGCGCTGATCCGGCAGGTCACCGGCTCAGTGCAGTGGGACAAGTCAATGCGCGCGCTGATCGCGCTGGGAGTGAAGAGCTATGTCGAAGTCGGTCCGGGCAAAGTGCTTTGCGGACTGATGCGGCAGATTGAGCGCTCGTGCAGTTGCGTCAACGTGGAAGATGAGGCATCGTTGCAGAAGACCATGAACCACCTCAGCTCGGCTTCGCCGAAGCCGGACTAGGGCGGCCGGCGTCTTGAAAGCATAAATGCCGCTTTATTAATGGGTTACAGATGAGTCAGGTATGAAGTGGCAGTGTTGCGGCAAAATAAAAAGCCAGATCGGCGTTTCCGCTTATCTGACTCTAGATTAATCATAGCACATTCAGGGTGCCTTCGGTCAGCGTTTTTGAAGTATATATCTCCTGCAAATATAGTTAGTTAGGAGTAACTGTTGTATTTCTTTGTATTGACATGTAGATAGTACACGGCAATCTTCGACAGTAGCTGTACTACTTTCATAAACTGGCCTGTTTTGGGAAATCGGCGGCGTTTGGCATCTTTCTCGACTAAGAATCCTTCTGCGAAAATCGAGGGTCGAATCGAAAAGAAACCCTGATTAAGTCAAAGCGACGTCCCGCAGCGGCTAGAGGCGGCACGATTTTGCGGGTACCTAACGGACGGCCCGACGAGACTGTGTCGCGACCGGTGTCGCCGCTCTGCGGCTCGGGATTATTTCCCGCCTTCTCGGGGGCTTACGCCCCCGCCTAACTTCATCCCGCCGCATTGCGGCTGGTGTGACTGGTTATTCCAGATGTTTTGTTACACCAGAAAACTTTCTTTCGGTTGCGATATGGGCTCTGAAGGCCGTCCTCTTCAAAACAAAGCTTACTCAGAATTTCCCTAACAATTCTTTCCCGACTGAGAAATCCTTCTGCGAAAATCGAGGGTCGAATCGAAAAAGAAACTCTGATCAAGTCAAACCGAGGCCCCGCAGCGGCTAAAGCCGCCATCATTTTGCGGTACTTAATGGATGGCCTGAAAGGCCGTCCCCCTCAAAATAAGGCTTAATCAGAGTTTCAAAACTGTCGGGCTAGATACTAGGAATGAAGGGAGGTTTTCCGGCATGCCGTCTAAGATTCCAAAACCTAAGCCGTTCCGAGCCGCGTCGGCAGTTAAGGCTGCGGCGCGCGAGGCGATTGGGACGCCTCCTCCGACTCGTGCCGAGCCTTCGACCAAGAAGCCCAAAACGAAGTCCGAAAAACACAAGGCGACGTTGGCAAAACTTCTACGCGACGCCGGCGAGTGATGCGGGAGCATTTCCGCCCTGGTACATCACTGGAACGATTTTATGAGATGAGTTGGCTGTGTTGACATTCTTGTGTGTCGCCCCTGAAGAGACTGTGTCGCGAGTGGTGTCGCCGCTCTGCGGCTCACGACTGTTTCCCATCTTTCCAGGGGCTTACGCCCCCGACTAACTTCATCCCGCCGCGTTGCGGCTAGTCTGATTGGTTATTCCAGCTGTTTGTTCCGCCAGAGAACTTTCTCCGGTTTGCGACACAGTCTCTGAAGGCCGTCCCCTTCAAAACAAGCTTCAATCGAGTTTTTCTCAGGTTAGGGCGCCAAGGCGTAATAGCCCTGGCGAGCGTGGATCTCGAGTTTTTGTGGAGTCTGTACTTCCACGCGCAGGGCGTGGAAGCCGGGCCGGGCTTGCGGTGGGAAGGAAACGTAATACTGCGCCCGCAGATCCTGTTCGATCTGCGCGAAGGCTTGGCCCAAATCCTGGCTGGAGGGCGCGATGTAGAGACGTCCGCCGGTCTGGTCTGCCAGCTCCTGCAAAATCAGGTCGCCGCGATTCGGCGATCGTACCGGGTGAAGGGTCAGCGCGTAGATCTGAATCTCGCTGCGCTGAGCAATAGCGACCACCTCTGCTAATCCGCGCAGGCTGTCGGTATCATCGCCATCGCTGAGGACGATGATAGCGCGATGCACCAGTTGTCTATCGTCCTGCGCGGAAAATTGACCGGCACAGGCGGAATACAAGGCATCAAAGAAGCGCGTACCCCAGCCCGGTTGCTGGACGCGCTGGACGGCGTCGATCAACTGTTGACGATTTGCGGTGGGAGCCTGCCAGAGGCGCACGTTTCCGCCGAAAGCCATGACGAAAGCGTTGTCGGTTTGGGGACGCATCACGCGATCGAGAAAGTTGAGCGCGGCGGTCTTTTCGTCGGGCAGGACACGCTTGACGGAATCGCTGGTATCCAGGACGATGCCCAGACGCAGGGGAAGATTGTCGTCGCGCTCGAAATTAGTAAAGCGCGGCACCGGCGACTGATCGTCGAGGACGCGAACGTCAGCGGGGGAAAGATTCTTTACGAGCCGGCCCTGCTCATCGGCCACGGTGAACTGGAGCCTGACCTCGGGCACATCGTGATGGAAGGTGTATGCGGGAGTGCTGGCGGGAAGATAGTTGCTGGTTTCGGGAAGAGCAGGAAGCGAGGGCAGGATCGCTGCAGCGCGCCAGCCTTCGTAGTCGGCTGGAGACGAGGACGAGCTAGATGCACCCGGATCGTTAGTTGGGGCGGAGCTATCGAATCTTCCCGTCGCCCACTCGCCGATCCCTGCCAGGGTCACTCCAGTCAAGGCGAGCGATAACCCGGTGATGAGGGCCGAACTCCGCACAAAGGAGTTATCGGCTACTCGCCAGAGCAGCTTGAACAGCAGTTGGCCTGCACGAAAGCCAGCAAAAACGACCGAGAGCTTCGATCTCCAGAGGCCCTGATTCGCACTTGCGACGAGAAAGCTGACGGCTTGCCGGACTCTGTGCACCGGCCCAGTTGGCTGAGCCCACACGATGCACCCCCACCCGACGAATGCTTGTTGGAGGCAGCATACAACGATTTGGTTAGCTGACAAGCCGGCGGGATAACGATTTTCTTGCCCGGCGGCGAATCGCGTTGATCCCCCGTTGCTGGGACGGCGGCTCTCTTGTTCCCCCGTCCTGTAGTAACCTATGCAGATAAAGAATGCCCTCGGAAAAAGTCTTAATCGTCGACGACGAAAAGCTGGTTCGTTGGTCTCTGCGCCAAAAGTGTGAAGAGTGGGGTTATCACGTACTTGAGGCCGACAACGGCACGGCTGCGCTGCGCGTGGCTCACAACGAGTCTCCCGATCTCGTGTTGCTCGATGTGCGCCTGCCCGATGCCAGCGGTATTGAAATCCTCGAACAACTGAAGAAGTCGGGCGACGCGCGCGCCGTCATCATGATCACGGCCGACCCGCAGCTGGAGGACGTGAAGACCGCGCTGAAGCTGGGCGCCTACGACTTCGTGGGCAAGCCGCTGGATTTCGACGAGCTGGCGGTCGCGGTCAAGAACGCGCTGGAAACTACGCGTCTGCGCTCAGAAGTGGAATCGCTGCGCGGAGAAATGCGCCGTCGCACCGGCTACCACAACGTCATAGGCGTGTCACAGAAGATGTCGGAGCTGCTGGGCTTCGTCCATAAGATCGCGACCAGCGAGGCGACTACGATTTTGGTGCAGGGCGAAAGCGGCACCGGCAAAGATTTGATCGCCAAGGCCATCCACTATCAAAGCCGGCGGCAGGAAAAACCCTTTGTCGCGATTAATTGTTCGGCCATTCCCGAGACTCTGATGGAAGCCGAACTGTTTGGCCACGAACGCGGCGCGTTTACCGACGCCAAGGCCATGAAGAAGGGCCTGTTCGAAATGGCCGACGGGGGCACCCTGTTCCTCGACGAGATTGGAGAGCTGTCGCCGCTGCTGCAGGCCAAGCTTCTGCGAGTGCTGGAAGACCAGGTGATCCGCCGGGTAGGCGGGGTGCGCGACATGCAGGTGGATGTGCGGGTGATTGCCGCATCGAACCGCGACCTGGAGCGGGCGGTGCGCGACAACACGTTTCGCCAGGACCTGTATTACCGGCTGGCCATCATCTCGATTTTTCTGCCGCCGTTGCGCGAACGCAAGGAAGACATTCTGCCGCTGGTGGAATTCTTTATCGAGCGCTATAACCGCACCTTCCGCAAGAAAGTTACTGGCATCACTGACGAGACTCGCAAGCTGATGCTGAAGTACGACTGGCCGGGCAACGTTCGCGAGTTGAAGAATGCGGTCGAGCGCGCCATGATCCTGGAAGACGCCAACGAACTCCGGCCTGACTATCTGCCGTTTGCCGTGGCCCAGCAACATTCAGCCCTCACCGCGTTCGAACTTTCGTCGGGTAACAGCAATGGCGGCGTGATTGGTAAGGCGTTACCCGACGGCCGCAGCCTGCCCAAGCTGGAGATTCCCGAGGGAGGCACTTCGCTGGAGGAAGTGGAGCGCGAGCTGGTGGACCTGGCCATGAACCAGGCGAATGGAAATCAGACTCATGCCGCCAAGCTGCTCGATATCAGCCGCGACGCATTGCGCTACAAGCTGAAGAAATTCGGCCTGATTCACACCGAAGAAGACGAGCCCTCGACAGCTACGTCGTAACCTGCTCCGGCGGGGACTTTTGTCTTCGCGGACCTGGCATTGAAATTCCGCTCCCACGTCCTCCCCGGATACATTCAGTAAGGAGCCATGCGCAAGCCAGCCATCTCTATCGCCGTAGTCGTTGCCCTGGTGGCCGGGATGATTTGGGTACTCCCCCATCTGGTCGACGTGAACCGATTTCGCGAGCAGGTGCAGGCCGAGTTGCAGAGACGGCTCAATCGGCCGGTGCAACTGGGACAGCTCTCCCTGACGGTTTTCCCGCTCAGGGTCAAGGCGACCAATGTCATCATCGGGGAAGATCCCAGCTATCACAGCAACGTGCCATTTGCGCAGGTGGCCGAACTCGACCTTAGCGTCAAGCTGTTTCCGCTTTTGACCGGGAAGGTCGAGGTCAAGAGCCTGGAGATGAAGCGTCCGCAGATCGAGTTGATCTGCAACGCGCAGGGCGTGTGGAACTTCTCGACCGCGGGCAATGCTCCCGTTGTTTCTGCGCCGAACCAGGCGATTCCCAGCCCACCACGGCAGCCGGCGAAACCGGGGACTGGTCCTTCTGAGGCGCGGGGATTCAGGCTTGGCGAGCTGAAGATTTCCGATGGCCAGATTGCCATCACCGACGATCAGAAGCGCCAGCCGCGCGCGGTATACGACCACATTGATGTGAAACTGAAAGACTATGCACCGGGCATGCCGTTCTCTCTCGAGCTGACGGCGCATCTGCCGGGCAGCGGCTCGCAGACTTTTCGCGTTACCGGAAATGGCGGCCCGATCAACAACGCCGACATTGCCAGTACGCCGTTCCGGGGAACCCTGAGACTGGAAGAGGTTTCGCTCTCCGCGGCTCAGACGTTTCTGAACAAATCTGCGCTGGAGGGAACTGATGCAGTGATCTCGTGTTCGACCCATCTCTCCAATGCCAACGGAAAGATGACGGTGGACGGATCGCTGAAGCTGAAGAAGATTGTGGTTCGCGGAGTTGAGGTGGGATATCCGATCTCCGCCGATTTCGATTTGACCGACGACCTGGCCAACGGCTCGCTCCAGATCAGAAAAGGAGCGATCAAGCTGGGTTCGACGCCGATATCGCTGAATGGAACGATCGATACGCGTCCGACTCCGGCGGTGGTCGATGTGAACATGAGCGCCGCGAATGCATCGATCGAGGAGGCGGCGCGTCTGGCAGCGGCGTTCGATGTGGCCTTCAGTCCTAACGCCAAGATCGCCGGACAATTGACCGCCAACATTCATGCGCAGGGGCCAATCAACAATTTGGCTTTCACGGGCAGCGTGTATGGACGAAACCTGGAAGTCACGGGCAAGCAGATTGCGCAGCCGGTGCGAGTGCAGGCCATCGATTTGACGATGACGCCGCAGCAGATTCAGTCCAGCAGTTTCACCGCGACTTCGGGAGCGACATCGCTAGGCGCGCAGATAAGGATTGCGCAATACACCGGCAACTCGCCGAATATCGATGCATCGCTGAAGACCGTCAACGGCAAAGTGGATGAGTTGCTGAACATCGCCAAGGCTTATGGCGCGGCAGGAGCTGAGGGGATGAGGGGCAGCGGCGTCGTCAGTCTCGATCTTCATGCCAGCGGCCCCATCAAGAATCCGGACGCGATGAAGTTCAGCGGCAGCGGAGGGCTGCAGGATGCGTCGCTGAAGATGCCATCTTTGGCCAAGCCGATCGATGTTCACAAGGCAAACCTGCAGTTCACCCAGAACTTGGTGAAGCTGACGAACCTGTCGGCGTCGCTGGGATCGACGAACGCGAATGGCAATTTGAGTATTGCGAACTTTAAGGCTCCGCGCTTGAGCTTCGCGCTTTCGGTCGACAAACTGAACGTGATCGAAATGGAGCAACTGGCGGCTGGCTCGAATCAGAAAGCGCCCGCCAGAAAAAGGGCCGAGGCGTCATGGAGCCTGGTTCCCGCGGCCGACGCCGCACCCGCGCCAAAAGCGCAGCCCAGCTTTCTGCAAATAGCGACGGGAACAGGCACTTTGGCGGCCGGTAGCATCGTCTACGAGCAAACCGTGCTAACCAGCGTGCATACCAACGTCTCGCTGAATCATGGCGTGATTCAGCTCAATCCGCTGACCGCGCAGATTTACGGCGGCCAGGAGAGCGGCAGCATAACCGTGGATACGCGGCCGAATCCCATGACCTATGCGGTCAATACTAAACTCACCAACGTGGATGCCAACCAGTTGCTGTCGTCGGTCTCGACGGTGAAAGACACGCTCTATGGGACTTTGGCGGCGACGACGAATGTGACCTTCGCCACCCCGGAGTCGGGTGAGATTGTTCAGACGTTGAGCGGAACCGTAACCATGAATCTGGTGAATGGCAAGATCATGAAGCTCGATCTTCCGGGCGAGCTGGCGAAGATAGGGAAGTTCAGCGGCGTCGCGCCTAAAGGCTACACGGCCATCACCCAGATGAGCAGCAGCTTCAACATCAACCACGGTGTCGCCCAAACCAACGACATGAAGGCCACGCTGGACATCGGTGAGATGGCGGCCAGCGGAGCCATCAACCTGTTCAACCAGGACCTTAACCTGCGCGTGACCGCCGTGCTGAGCAAGAGCTTCAGCCAGTCGGTTGGAGGAACGGCAGTGGGCGGCTATCTGAACACCGCGCTGGCCAACAAGAATGGCGAACTGGTTCTACCGGTTATCGTCACTGGGACCACGAGCCATCCCAGGGTCGCCCCCGACATCCAGCAGATTGCCAAGATGAAGCTGGGTGGCCTGCTGAACGGCAAAGGCAGCGGCCTCGGCGGACTGCTGGGCCGGATGCTGGGACAACATCAGGACCAGCAAGCGCCCGCAAAACCTGCTCCGAAATAGCCATGGAATTCGAGCTGAGATGGAAAAAAGGGTAGTGGGCTAATTGTGTGTTGCTATAATCTCGGATATGCCAGATGGCCCAATCATTATTAAGCTGCAACAGTTTATCGGCCGTCCCCTGCTCATTAAAGTTGCGGGGCAAGAGGACGTTTTTGATTGCGTCCTGTATGGCATTGACGAGCGCGGCATGTGGGTTACGGGACAGGGCCTATTGAGGTCTCTTGGCGGGGCCGGAGAAAGGTTTCAGCTCCTCTTTGTGTCGTTTGCGAGCATTCATTACCTGGCGACCGATTTGCCCGACAATATTCCTCCAGCTTCAGCAGCTTAATGTAATCCTTCCACTCGATCCCCACTTTTCGGAATAGCTGCGGCACGCCACGTTGCCGAATGAATTTTGTTCATGCCCCATTATGCGCTCAAGAATCCAGCAACACCCTTTTAGCCCACTACCGAAAAAAGCATCCCGTCGCGAGTAAATGGCCGAGGGGAGGGGTTTGCAACCGACATCGATCCGAGGCGGCGGCGGTAACGTTCCCAATTCGGTGATTGTCCCCACGAGAGCAGCCGCGTATTATGTCTGATATCAGACGTAAAGTAGGGGATGCTGTGGCCAGCGAACCCGGGTGACCCTCCCCACGCCGGCAAAGGGATATCCGGCAACCGGCAACGATGACGGAGCGAAAGATGTCTCCCCGACATTCCTTACTTTTCCAATGCGCCGTCACTGCGGTTCTTGAACCAGGCCCTTGCGGAGATCGCTGACATTGGAAGAGTCGAAGCCGCACCACACTAGCCACGTGCTGGTCATCACGAATGATTCCCGCGACACGGAGATAATTCGGGAGTCTCTGGCCGGTCCCGGATTCGAGTTGCTGGAGGTGGAATGGGCAAGCAGTCTCAGCGGCGGGGTGGAGCGACTGAAGAGACTGAAAGTGAATGCGGTTATTCTCGATCTTTCCCTGCCTGACAGTCAGGGCATCCAGACATTCGAAAAAGTGTTGCAGGCTGCGCCGGGAGTTCCAATCCTGATCTTAAGTGGCTCGGACGAGGAAGACCTCGCCCGGGAAGCTGTGCAACGAGGCGCACAGGATTATCTTCCCAAGCGCCATTTAGACACCTACTCGCTTCCCCGCGCGGTCCGGACCATGATCGCGTTGAGGGCTGCGGCGGAAGTGTTAATCGGTGACCGCCAGCGGGCCGAGAACACTCTCGACTCGATCGGCGATGCGGTGCTGAGCTCGGACCTCCAGGGAAAAATCACATATCTGAATGTCGTCGCTGAAAAGATGACTGGTTGGAGCCTGAAAGAGGCGTTGGGTAGACCGTTAGACGAGGTCTTTCACTTCGTTGACCGGAAAACCCGGCGGCCCGCCCGCAACCCGCTGGAGTTCGCGATTCAACAAGACCATACGGTGGGTCTTACCGCCGATTGTCTGTTGATCCGGCGCGACGGTTTTGAATCGTCCATCGAAGATTCCGCGGCGCCCATCCGCGACCATGACGGGCGGGTGGTGGGGGCGGTGCTGGTATTTCGGGATGTCGGGAAAGCGCATGCCCTGGCCGAAAAAATGTCTCGTCTGGCGCTTTACGACTTTCTTACGGAATTACCAAACCGCGTTCTGTTGAACGATCGGCTTAGCCAGGCCATGAGAATGGATGAGCGGCACCATAAAAAGCTTGCCGTGCTATTCCTCGATTTGGACAGTCTTAAATCGATCAACGATTCGCAGGGGCACGCCATCGGAGACGCGTTGCTGAGGGCGGTCGCGAAACGCCTGCGCGAGACTTTGCGGGTTATGGACACTGTCAGCCGTCATGGCGGAGACGAATTTGTAATTCTATTGCCCGAGATCGAAAGTGCAAGCGACGCCGCTCTGGTGGCAGAGAAAATCCTGGCAGTGCTGGGATCGCCGTACATCATCGACGG
Source organism: uncultured Acidobacteriaceae bacterium (assembly GCA_963746515.1). Taxonomy (GTDB): domain Bacteria; phylum Acidobacteriota; class Terriglobia; order Terriglobales; family Acidobacteriaceae; genus Bog-257. The sequence continues at coordinate 388,642 of CAVVBO010000001.1, forward strand.
TTGTGAGCTGTATGCTACGGCTAGCATTGGAATCAGCCTTTATCCGGACCACGGTCAGGATGCGGAAGGCCTGGTTCACAGCGCCGATCTGGCGATGTACGAAGCCAAGAAAAGCGGTGGCGGCAGATATCGTTTTGTAGGATAGATCTACGAGCCGCCAGGGATTCTCAGCGTTGGTTCCACGCCGGCAGAGCTAATCAAAATGAACAGTTGCGAGGTGTAGGGGGTTGTCGATCCTGCCCACCTGTACTCCGGTCAGATTCTCCGATATATCCCACAATCGCCGGGCGGCCGCCTCATCCCGGGCCGGCTTGGGAATCGGAATAAGCACCGGGTCGCCTTTCAGTTGAAACACTCGATCAGGGGCATAATAGCTTCCCTGCGTCGCATCCAAAGCGGTGGCAGCCCACAGAGTAGGCCGTGCTCCGTGAGCCGCATCGTGGGACAGGAACAAAGCCAAAATCTTGCCGATCCGGGCTTGGGGTTTGCCGCGTCCGCTAGTCTGAAGATTGGTGCGCGCATAGCCGGGATGAGCCGCGTTGCTCAACAGTTCGATACCGGCCGCCGTGCAGCGGCGCGCCAACTCCAGCGCGAACATCAGGTCTGCCAGCTTCGACTGACAGTACGCCTTCCACGGTCCGTACGATTTTTTCCACTGCAAATCGTCGAAGTTGATTTTCCTCAGCCCCATATTGGCGGCGCCGCTTGACACTGTGGTTACACGCGGCGAAGCGGCATGCAGCAGCGCCGGCATCAACAAGCCGGTCAGAGCGAACGGCCCCAGGAAGTTCGTCCCCAACTGCAGCTCGAATCCGTCTTCTGTTACTTGCCGCTGGGGAACCGCCATGACGCCTGCGTTATTCACCAGCAGATCGAGTTTGGGCTCACTGCCGACTCTCATGGCAAACGCCCGCACCGAGCGCAGACTCGCCAGATCAAGCAATTCGAAACGAACCTTCGCGCGGGGAAGCTGCCGCCGAATGCGATCCACGGCGTCCCGCCCCTTGGCTTCGGTTCGGGCAGTCAGAATCACCTCACCGCCGGCACGCGCCAGTTCCAGAGCGGTATGCCAACCGATGCCGCTGTTGGCACCGGTAATCACCGCCAGCTTTCCGTTTTGCGGTGGGATATCCGTAGTGGTCCACTTCGACACGGCGCAATCGTCCTACGGATTGGATGAGTGGATGCCTCCTGACGAATGAAGAATCACGCCGCGAGCTAAAGAAACTCCGATCAAGTCAAAGCGAGATCCCGCAGCGGCCGCATGATTTGCGGGTACTTAATGGACGGCCTGAAGTGTCCGCGTGAGGACCTCTGCCGTCCCTACGGGACTCGAACCTATTTCCCCACTTCACCCAGGGCTCACGCCCTGGGCCACGATTGTTTCGCCCTTCGGGCTGATTTTTTTCGCCGGGTTTGGCATTCCCATCCCATCGCAGTTTTCAAAATTCGAGTTCTCACGCGGACTCTGAAGGGCGTTTCCTTCAAAACAAGCCTGAAGGGCGTTTCCTTCAAAACAAGCAGAGTTTCCTGGCAATAAGGGAAGCGCCTGCGAGACGGGCCTGCAAGGTTCTGGGCAACAAAAAAGCCGCCCCGGTGGACGGCTTTACGGGGCGGATCTGGCGCGGGCTAGGTGCTGCTGTGCTCCAGAACGCCCTTCTCCAGCTTTTCCTGGCACTCGATGCAGTGGCGTGTCCAGGGAACGGCTTCCAGTCGCTTCGGGTTGATCTCTTCGCCGCAGGAGATGCATTGTCCGAACGAGCCCTCGCGGATGCGATCAAGCGCGCCGTCTACCATTTGCAGAAGCTGGCGCTCGTTGTTGCTCTGGTGGAACAGAAATTCCTTGTTGTAAGAGTTAGCCGCCCGGTCGGCAATGTCCTGGGCCGATTCCACATCAGCCTCGCGCCCATCCTGAGCGGTCCGGGTCATGGTGTACCGTAACTCTCGTTGACGGTCCTCCAAGCGCTTCTTAAAGACTTCCAGTTTCTTTTTCTCCATAGGTTCGTCCCCTACCGTCCCGCAAATAGGCCAACAGGTTTCCCGGCGAAAATGCGGTGTGCGAAGCGGAATCATATGCGTCCGAGAGAACGCACGTCAAATCGGCCGCCTCGCGCCCAGCCAATCCTGTGATCTTCCAACCTTGGATGCAAGGCGCGCAGAAGGTGATTCAAGCACAAAAAAGCGGCCTTTGGGCCGCTTTCAGAAAGAGGCAAGCGAGGTAGGGATGCTTCAGGGTTGGCGATGCAAGGCGCTGCCCCGCTGTGCGGGACAGTCAGAGATATGTCGAGACAGAAGGAAGAGGGTACACTTCAAGGTTTTTGTGCCTCTTTGGTTGCAAAAGGTGTTGCACTTTAATTTCCAAACGCAACTTTGCGCCGCTTTGTGTCGGGGGAAATGCCGTCAAAGTGATTATTAACAGGAATGATAATTGTGTTTTCGCGGCGGAATTCCGCTGTCACGCCTCGGCGGAAATCAGTGCTGGGCAGTGGTATCGCGGTGCAAACTCTTAGGCGGTCAGATTCTTATTCTGGGCATTCTGCTCTTCGATCACTTTCAGTTTATTGAGCAGCGCCTTGTAGCTGATCTTCAGAATCTTCGCAGCCTGACGCCGGTTCCAGCGCGTCTGCGCCAGAACTCGTTCGATCGCCTCCCGCTCCGCCGACATGGCGGCGCGTCTGCCAATCTCGAGCAGCGACAGGCTGTCGGTTTCGGGCGGAGTTCCCTTGGTAGCGTTGATCGGAATCGCCGGCGACTTCTCCTGCGATCGGTCGCCGCCAGAGTTGGCATCCCGTAATCCCCACACCGGACTTGCGCCGTCCATGGAACTGACTATGGGTTTGTGGGTGGAGAGCTCGCGGATAATCTGGGCTTCGTTGCCCACGATGACGTAGCGCTTGACCAGATTTTCCAGCTCGCGAATGTTGCCCGGCCAGGTGTATTCCATCATCCGGCCGATGGCGTAGTCGCCGAAGGGCGCAGGCTGCTTGCCGTAGAACTCGCTGTACTTGCGCAGGAAATATTCGAGAAAGACCAGAATCTCCTCCCGCCGCTCGCGCAGCGGAGGAATGTGAATGGTGATGACATTCAGGCGATAGAACAGATCTTCGCGGAACAGGCCTTCCTGCACGGCGCTTTCCAGCGGCTTGTTGGTCGCGGCCAGAACCCGGACATCGACCGAGATATCGCGCTTGCCGCCCAGCCGGGAGAACTCTCCGTCCTGCAGCACGTGCAGCAGTTTGGCTTGCAGCGAGGGATGCATCTCGCTGACTTCATCGAGAAACAGCGTCCCGGTATTGGCCAAATCGAACTTGCCCAGCTTCTGACGGATTGGCGCCGGTGAAGGCTCCGGGCTCGTATCCGAACAACTCGCTTTCCAGCAGTTCGTGCGGAATGGCGGCGCAATTCACTTTCACGAACGGCTTCTCGCCGCGGCTGGAATGGCGCGTAGATCATGCGCGCGACTACTTCCTTGCCGGTTCCGCTTTCGCCGCGAATCAGCACCGTAGCCGTGGTGTCGGCAACCTGCTCGATGGTGTCCTTCACCTCTTCCATCTTTGGACTGGTACCGAAAAGGCCGGCGAAATCGCCGTTGCGGCGGACTTGATCGCGCAATTGCGGCACTTCGGCGGAGGGGCGCTGCTTGTCGAGAATTTTGTGAATGCGAAAGTCAAGATCCTTCAACTCAAAAGGCTTGCTCAGGTAATCGTCGGCGCCCAGCTTGGAGGCGCTGAAGATGACTTCGGGACTGTTCTCGGACGACAACAGGATGACCGCGACTTCGGGCTTGATCTGCTTGAGCCGCTCCAGGGTATCGAGAGCATCCGCTCCCGAGGTGGAGAGGTCCAAAAGAACCAGGGCCGGATCATAGACCCGGAACATGCGGCGAGCTTCCTCTCCGCTGGCGGCACTGCTCACGTCAAATCCCCGGCGCACCAGGTGGGCCGTGGTGGAGCGGCCCATGTGGGCATCATCGTCCACGACCAATACCCGGAGCTTTGGACTTGGAACCATTCCACCCCTGTCAGTGCTAACGAAGGAAGTACTTCCCGCCCCACGCAGGGAAGTTAGCGTTCAACTATGAGAATCCCGGTTCCCACTTCGAGGTTGTACCTGCCCGCACGGCGGCGAAAAGCCACAGCCCGGCCCGATGCGTAGGGAACAACTGAAAATTCGAACGAGTGTTTGGGGAGATTGTAATCCAGCTTTGGCAGTTAGGACACTGCCTGCGGAAAAAAAGGGCAATAAATAGAAAGGCGACCCCATCGGGCCGCCTGGTCAAGTACGGTCAGAATTGATCTCTAATTCCCGCCGGGTACCGTCCGCAGCTTTCCGGGCATGAAGTGGTACGGTGGCCACGGTCCGGTGATGGAGATGTGGCAATCTTTGAAATGCCGGGTCGCGGTGCCGTAGCGGTTCTGATACTTTGTCGACGGAATTGGAGTCGATCAGGTGGGCAAAATCAATGAGCATTCCGCCGGAATCGGTGCGCTTGCAGATCACGTCTTCCTCGAGCGGAGAGAAGAGCTTATGCACCTGCATGGAGAGCGCCCGGGCTTTGGTCTGCCGTTCTCTTACCGCGGGTGGCCTGCTCGCGCAGCTTGCGCAGGTATTCGCCACCCACGCCGGCGGGCAACTCAGCTACGGCTTCTTCCAGGGTGCCGTCCTTGACCACGAGCTTGAAATGCATTTCCGCCTTGCCGCGCAAACGGTCTACAGTCTCCAGGAAGGTTTTGCGATTGGCTCTGACGGCGCGGCGCAGAGCTTCGTCGGAATCGAAGATGGTACCGAAGCGAAAGGGAAGAACGGTGAGGGTACGAAAACACTCGCTAACCACGCGGGCGTGGTCGACGATGGCTTGCTGGGTGAGGGTTTGACCTGCGGAATGATCGCTGACGATGACCGCAAATTCTCCGCTGGGACATGCAAATACCGAAGCGCCATTGACGCCTCGAAGGTTCTCTATCGCAAAGGGGCGCCGGGCTCGGGTGTTACCTTGGAGGCCCTGCTGCTCAGTAATACAGTACGCGTACCACGCCATCTTAGTCTCTCCTGGGAGTACTCGCACACAGATTTACGGGCGCTGTGCATGAGGGAATCTTGACTGTCGAACGTGGACTTGCAGATTCAGGCTATAGCCGGGGATGGACGAGGTACCAGCCCCAACATTCCTATCCTATGCCTTTAGCCAGTAAAACCGCAATCAGGAACTTACTCGAAAGTCAGGTTTTTTCGGATTAATAGGATGGATAGCTCCCGGGGAGCCCTTCCCGACGGGCATTTCCGGTCTGGTTGGACGGAGTAAGGTACCGCCTTTCGGCATTAGCCATACCAGGCAACGGCTGGAGTGTCCTATAGGAACCTTATTTCCCGCGAACCGTCTTTACCGACTTTTTGGTGGCTTTCTTAGCCGGAGCTTTGGTCTCCTCAGCTACCTCTTCGGCGGCGCGGCGCTCCAAAGCTTTGGTCACCACGTAAGCCATCTCAGCGATAGGAGCAGGTTTGCCGGTCCAGATTTCGAACTGGCGGGCTCCCTGCTGCACAAACATTTCCAGCCCGGGAATGACTTGTATTCCTTTCGCGATGGCCATCTTGGTCAGCCTGGTCTCGGCCGGGGTGTAGACCAGATCGAATACGTACTTGGTGTTCAGCTCTTTCTCTTCCAGCGGTGACTGCTTGTTCCCGTTCATTCCGACCGGCGTGGCATTGATGATGACGTCGAATGCCTGCTTGGCTACGTCGGCGCGCTTCACATACTTGACCTTCGCCTGACGGGCCAAGGTCTGCCCTTTTTCGGCGGTGCGATTGGTGAGGAAGACCTCGGCGCCCTTGTTCTTCAGGCCGAAAGCCGCCGCCCGGGCGACGCCACCTGCGCCGACAATCAGGATCCGCGCCCCTGCCAGATGCATTCGCTGCTCCAGCGGAGCCACCACTCCGGCCACGTCGGTATTGAAGCCGTAGAGCTTACCATCGGCGGCGCGGACCACGGTGTTGCAGGCGCCAATCTGCTTGGTCAGGGCATCGGAATTGTCCAACTCGTCCACGATGTCCTGCTTGTAGGGCATGGTGATGCTGAGGCCGCGAATAGGAATATCCCGCACGCAGGCCAGCAGATCCTTCAGATTCTTGGCGTGCAGCGACAGGTAAACCGCATTGACCGTTTCGCGGCGAAAGGCGGCATTCATCATCACCGGCGACAAGCGAATGGGAGATGGGATCGCCAGCCACGCCATAGACCTGGGTAGCCTGGTCGACCATATCGATACGGTAAACGTCGCGCAGTTCACCCGCCAAAACCTGACCCGGAGCGGTTTCCTCGCCCTTGGTCGCTGCCCCGAAAGTGAAAATGCTGCCGGCACGGACACCCAAGACGCGGCTGATGATGCCCTGCTCTCCCATGCACAGGCCGACCATCTCGTGCTTGGCTGAGTTGGCTTCCAGGAACTTCATCATGACCACGTTGTCGTAAAGATTGGTAGCGGTGGTAACCAGCTTATAGAAGTCCGCCGGATACTGGTTCATTTCCGCGAACTGCTCATCTAACTTCTTGGTGTTCTTGAAGTTATGGTACGAGAGAACCAATCCCACGCGGTCGGAGAGATCCTTGAGGTCGTCGGCCTTGAGGGCCTCGGCGCTTTGAAACTCCAAGTCGACCAGGGGAAACCGCTGATCTGCCGCCTTGCGCAGAATAGCCAGCTCAGCGGCGACCGTCCCTTTAAACTTGCCACCATTGACGGCTCGCCGACAGGTCGCGATGAAGGTCGCCTCGGGGTGCATCTCCAGGAAAGTCTTAAGCTTGGGCAGTGCGGCCAGCGGTTGGGTAAGGTAGTCTAACCTCAACTCTATAAACGGGTTATCACGCACCAGGGACTCGGCACGCTCGATCATCATGGGGGCGTCGGTGCCGACCACCGCTATGCAGAGGCGGGGCAGCCGAAAACGCCGGATACGGGATGCGTAAGTGCTTGAAGATTCGCGCATGTAGCTGCCTGATGTTACAGATGCACAACTTTAGATGCAACCCTCTTGTTGGGAAAATTGCGGTGGAGGAGAACGAAAGTAACCTCGTGGGCACGAATCAGGATGGTACTACGGACGGAAAATCAGGTCGAAATAGGAAAATCAGCCAAACCGAAGAATCCGCCCTTTGGCCCGGCTATTCTTCTCCAAACACCTCTGCCGTAAAGGCTTGTAGCTCGGCGCCGCGTCGCCAGACATCCGGATCGAGGCCGGCCTTGAGGCAGGTTTGGGTCAGAAAGGTCTCGCGATCCCACTCCCATTCGACCGGAACCTGTGGCAGAAGCAGCCCTCGGCGGCTTCCCTGGGTCACCACCAGGCCATGCTTTCCTACAACCACTTCTTCGCCAGCAGCCCTTCGGAGCGGCGACAGGACACTGATTTCGATCTTCACCGCCAACGCCTCCGGCAGCGTTAGCGGCTCGAAACGCGGGTCGTCGAAGGCGGCAGCCTTAGCCGTCTCGGCCACAGTTTGATAAAGCGGCTGGCCAGGGAAGACATAGCCGATGCACCCGCGCAGGCGTCCGTGCAGGTGAAGCGTGGTGAAGGCGCCACGATATTCGGCCAGGTGTTCGGTAGGCGGGGTCAGATCGATGTCGCGCTGCTCCAGGGCCGCTTCAATCGACCGATGGGCGAGGCCCAGCAGCAGGGTTCGTTCGGCGGGCGAGTATTCCGAAGACTCGGGAAGCGATTTCCGGACGCGAACGCTCAGATGGCGGGGACATCGTTGCGTTTCCTGCGCCGGCTGAGGACGAAGGCACGGCGCCGGCGGCGCTTCTCGGCGTGGCGATCGATCTTCTTCCAGAACGCCACAAAATAATCGATTGCCGACAGTAGCGACAGGCTCACCATCACCCAAATCGAAGCAATTGCGATGGGATGCACCGGCAAGTTCAGGAAATACCAGGGCAGGTGCGTCCAGTGATGATCGATGATCGCGGCCACGACGGAAAAGATCTGCACCAGCATCTTCGCTTTTGCCTAGCTCGCTGGCCTGGATCGTGAACCCTTCCGAGGCGGCAATGGATCGCAGGCCGCTAACCAGGAATTCCCGGCCGATAATGATCACCGCCATCCATGCCGGGACGGTGCGCGGATTGAACTGCACCAGAGTGATGAAGGCGGCGGCGATCAGCAGTTTGTCGGCCACCGGATCGAGCAGCATGCCCATGGTGGTGACCTGAGCGCGCCGGCGTGCCAGATAGCCATCGATGGCGTCGGTCAGCGAGGCTGCGATGAAGACAAACGAAGCCAGCAGCTCGCGGTCGCCGTTCGTCGAACTGAAGCGATTGCTGGATAAAATCCAGATCAGCACAGGGATGCTGAAGATGCGCGTAAGCGTGATGTAATTCGGGAGATTCACAAAAACCAGGGTGGCACACCACTGCGACCGATTGCAGCGGCAACAAGCCGATTATGCTCTACAGATTGGATTGAAAGCAATCGCAGAAGAGACGTCTGGCAAAGCCTAATCGTCATGATGCACGACGATCTCGTCGAGCATGGACGGCGCTTCGTACTGCTCCCAATAGCTGTAGCCCACCGGAATTCCCTTGGCCCAGTCGAGCACGCTCATCCAGATCCGCAAGGGGACGCGGAACCGAAACCGCAAGGCGGCAACCGGGTGCGCCAGCAGTCGCGAGCAGGATGTATATGCAGGATGACGGGAAAGGCCACCGCTACCGCAAACAGGCGTAAGCAGAAATACAGGCGTGGCATGTAGACCCTACAAGGAGAACGTTCCCCACGGCTGCACAAACTTGAACGATATTATGCCCCAACTGGAGCGGCAAAGAGAGGTGTTACGCAAAATTATTTTTGTCCCAAAAGCAGAAGCGGCTCCCGCCCGGGGAAGCCGCTCGAATGCAGCCGTTAACTGGAGTCTAACTATGCGTAGATCCCACGTTGACGGATCGTATACGCTACGCGATCGATAGCCAGCATGTAAGCCGCAATGCGGTTGTTCACATGATGGGTTTCGGCATAGCGCACCACGTCTTCAAACGACGAGACCATGATGTGCTCCAATTGCTCGTTGACCACCGATTCTTTCCAGAAATAGCCCTGGCGGTCCTGCACCCACTCGAAGTAGGAAGCGGTCACGCCGCCGGCGTTGGCCAGAATGTCGGGCATGACAAAGACATGCTTGTCGGCCAGAATGTCGTCCGCTGCGGCGGTGGTCGGTCCGTTGGCGCCTTCGACCAGGATCTTCGCCTTGACCTTGTCGGCATTGGCCGAAGTGATAACGCTTTCGGTCGCGGCCGGAATCAGGATCTCGCAGTCAGTAATCAGCAGGTCCTCGGTCGCAGCGCGCTCCGCCCCTTTGAAGCCGTGGATGGTGCCTTCCTTCTGGCGGTACTCCCACAACGCGGTGATATCGATTCCCTTGGCGTTGTACAGACCGCCGTCCCACTCTCCAATGCCAACCACTTTGTATCCGGCCTGGTGCATTAGCAGGGCCGCGTTGGAGCCGACATTGCCGAAGCCCTGAATGATCACGCGCGTGCTCTCGCGCGTCATATTGTTTTTCTTGATGGATTCGTCGCAGATAATCATCACGCCGCGGCCGGTAGCTTCGCGGCGGCCGCGCGATCCGCCCATGTTCAGCGGCTTTCCGGTGACCACCGCGGTGACCGTCTGACGCATGTGCATGGAGTAGGTGTCCATCATCCACGCCATCGTCTGCTCGTTAGTGTTGACGTCGGGCGCGGGAACATCTTTTTCGGGGCCGATAAACTCGATCAGCTCGGAGGTGTAGCGGCGGGTCATGCGCTCCAGTTCGCCGCGCGACATGTTCTTGGGATCGCAAATGATGCCGCCCTTGGCGCCGCCAAACGGGATATTGACTACCGCGCATTTCCAGGTCATCCAACTGGCAAGGGCGCGCACTTCGTCCAGGGTCACATCGGGCGCATAACGCACGCCGCCCTTGGCCGGCCCGCGCGCGATGGAGTGCTGCACCCGATATCCGGTGAACACCTCCAGCTGCCCGTTGTCCATGTTGACCGGGATGTGGACGATGATCTCGCGGTTGGGTTGTTGCAGAACGCGCCACAAGCCTTCGTCAAGCTTCAATTTCTCGGCAGCAACTTTGAAGCGGGCGGCTTGTTGTTCCCAGGGATTACTTTCTTGTTCCAGTATGTGTGTGGTAGCCATAAATTCTCCGATTAGTGCGGACATCGTGTAGCGTAATCAGAGGACGAGCGGGGGAATGCGCGTCCGATATTGAGGCCAAACTTTCAAAGTATATGCAGTGCCGCGTCATGCGCGCAAGGTAAACCCTGTTTCCTTGGCAGCTTCCCCATGATATAAAACCCGCAGGTGTGCCATCCTCTAACGAATAGCGGATGGAGTTCTGGTTGATTCTTTCCCACCCATTTTTCTATTTACTGGCGCCGTGTTGCGGATACTAGTTTTCCTGCTCGTCTTCTTTGCCGGTGCAACCGCCGCGCTCGCCCAGGGTGGGCCGCCGTTTTATACCAACGACCCCGGTACGCCTGGCCCTTTCAACTGGGAAATCAACCTCGGCTACATGCCGTTTTTCTATAGCAATCAGTCGGTCTCTCACGTCCCCGACCTCGACATCAATTTCGGCATTGGCGATCGCATTCAACTCACCTACGAAAATGCCTGGTTACGCGTCCAGCATCCGGCTTCCGGGACTATCTTCGGCCTCGGTCAATCCAACCCAGGGGTCAAGTGGCGCTTTTACGATGCCGGAGAGTCCGGCCTTTCCATCTCGGTTTTCCCACAGCTTTTCGTCAACAATCCCAACGACGCGGTTCGACGTGGCATCACTCCTCCTACCGATACCTTCCTGTTGCCTTTTGAATTCGCTAAGAAAATGGGCCCGGTTGGGGTGAATGCCGAGGTGGGTTATCAGTTTGTCCACAACGGTCCTGACGGCTGGCTATTGGGCCTGGTCATCGGACATGAGTTCACGCAAAAATTCGAGATGGGAGCGGAATTCTACTCGCAAGGCGCTTTCCATCCCTCCAACGTTCAACCCACGTTTGGCCTGGGCGCGCGCTACAAGATCCATAAGCCAGTGATTCTGCTTCTAATGGCCGGACGAAGCCTTGAATCCACCAGCCCGAATCAATCCTATTTTGTCGGTTATTTCGGGCTTCAGTTCCTGCTGCCTCCCAAGTCCTACGATCCGGTTGACCCGGCCCACCCTTAAGCGGTATTCGTGCTCTGCGATTTCCCGGGCGATTGTTGTGCCTGCCGTATAATCCCAGCTAACTTCGCGTTTGTTCTACGAATCCGATGCTTACCCCCGACCTTAAGGGCTTCCTGCAGTTGAGCCGTGACGCCACTCTCATTCCGGTGGCAAAAACTCTGAGCGCGGACTTGCTGACGCCGGTGGGAGCGTTTCTCAGTATCGCTGCGCGGCAGAAGTATGCCTTCCTGCTGGAATCGGTCGAAGGTGGCGAGAAGATCGGACGCTATACCTTCCTGGGCGCGCAACCGCGAACCGTGATCACCGCGCGTGGCAACGAGTTGACGGTTCGTGAAGGTTCGTCGGTGCGGCGCCATCAGGGTAGTGTGATGGATTTGCTGCGCGAGCACTTGCGGCAACACCGTCCAGCTAGTTTGCCGGGATTGCCGCCATTTACTTCCGGCTGCGTCGGTTATTTCGCCTACGACATGGTGCGGCAATTCGAGCGGCTGCCGAATCGCGCTAAGGATGACGTAGGCCTTCCGGATTGCGTCTTCACCTTCTACGACCGGCTGCTGGCCTTCGATCATCTGCGCCACCAGATTCACATCATCGCCGCAGCTGACGTTCGCTCGGAGTCGCCGCGCAAAGCCTACGATCGCGCTCTGGCCGACATCGCCGCGATCGAAGCACAAGCTGGCGCGCGGGGTGCGCGGCCAGCACATTCACTGGTCCGACAGCGGCAAAGCAGAAGTCGATCAAAGTTCACAACAGCACGTCGCACGATGAGTTCGTGCAAAGCGTGCGCAGAGCGAAGGAATACATCGCGGCCGGCGACATCTTCCAGGTCGTGCTGTCGCAGCGGCTGGATTTCAAGCCGCCGGCCGAGCCCTTCCAGATCTATCGCGCGCTGCGCACCGTGAATCCTTCGCCCTACATGTATTTTCTGAAGCTCGACGACACGCAGGTCGTGGGCGCGTCGCCGGAGATGCTGGTGCGCGTCTCGGGACGCAAGCTGGAGTACCGGCCGATCGCCGGCACGCGCAAACGCGGCGCCGATGCCGCGCGAAGACGAGCGCCTTATCGAGGAATTGCGCACCGACGAAAAAGAGCGCGCCGAGCACGTGATGCTGGTCGATCTGGGCCGCAACGATCTGGGCCGCGTCAGCGAGTACGGCAGCGTGAAGGTTCGGCGACCTGATGTATGTCGAGAAATATTCGCACGTGATGCACCTGGTGTCGGCGCTGGAAGGGCAGTTGCGCGGCGACCTCGACGCCCTGGACGCGCTGGCGGCCTGCTTTCCTGCCGGCACGCTGAGCGGCGCGCCCAAGGTTCGCGCCATGGAGATCATCGAAGAACTGGAGCCGGTGCGCCGTGGAGTTTATGGCGGCTCGGTGCTGTATGCGGATCATGCCGGCAATCTCGATTCCTGCATCGCGATTCGGACCATGGTCGTGCATGGCAATCGAGCCTATGTGCAGGCAGGCGCAGGCATCGTCGCCGACTCCGATCCCGAAAGCGAATATCAGGAGTGCATGAATAAGGCCAGCGCGGTGTTGCGAGCGGCGGAGAAAGCCAGGGGTTAGGGATCAGGGGCTAGGGATCAGGGGCTAGTGGATAAGTCAACCAAAGCGGTATGCTCTTAGCAGGCCACGCCGCTGGTTAGATCTGTGGGCGAGGGAGGACATGATAGTGCAAGTGAAGAGCTATCAGGATTTGATTGCCTGGCAGAAGGCTATCTCGCTGGTTACCGAAATCTATAAGCTGACCGCGCAGTTTCCCGGACACGAAATATACGGCCTCACAAGTCAACTGCGAAGCGCCTCTGTGTCCATCCCGAGCAATATCGCCGAAGGGCACGGCCGCGCGACCCGAGGGGAATTCAATCAGTTTTTAGGTCACGCCCGCGGTTCCTTATGCGAGGTTCAGACTCAGGTTTTCATAACAGGCAAGCTGGGATACATTACTTCGCAACAAGAGCAAGCTATCGTGGCCATGACCGACGAATTGGGACGCATACTGAATGGCCTGATTGCTTCGATCGAGCGCAAGAAATTGAAGACCACAGCTTTTCTAACCCCTAGTCCCTGACCCCTAGCCCCTGGCTCCTATGGTCTTCGTCCTCGACAACTACGATTCCTTCACCTACAACCTGGTGCAATACCTAGGTGAACTTGGGGTGCGAGGTCGACGTACGCCCGCAACGATCAAATCACGGTCGCAGGAGATTGACGCTCTCCATCCCAACCGCATCGTCATCTCTCCCGGCCCATGCACGCCGCAGGAAGCCGGAATCAGCATCGAAGTCATCCGTCACTTCGCCGGAAGGTTCCGCTGCTGGGTGTTTGCCTCGGACATCAGGCCATCGGCGCAGCTTTCGGCGGAAAAGTCATTCGCGCGCCCAACCTGATGCATGGCAAAACCAGCTCCGTGGAGCACGACGGCAAGACCATCTTCCGCGACATCCCTTCGCCCATGACGGCGACCCGCTATCACTCGCTGATCGTCGAGGAGAAGAGCCTTCCTCAGGAACTGGAGATCTCCGCCACCTGCCAGGATCGCGATGGCAAGCGCGTCATCATGGGACTGCGTCATCGCAAGTTCGCGGTCGAGGGCGTGCAGTTCCATCCCGAAAGCGTGCTGACCGAGCAGGGAAAGCAGATCGTCCGCAACTTCCTGGAAATGTGATCCGCGATCTGTCTCGACAGGCATCCGTAGCGCACTTTATAGTGGCCACGGGAACGTTTCCAGTTTCAAGTAACGCTGCGTTTAGTTCGAGCCTTGAAACTTGAAACTGGCAGCTATTTCACAAATCGCGCGAAGTCGCTTCTTACAGAGGCTATAAAGCCAGGCCCTGACACGAATCTATGCGGTATCGATTTATGGGATGGCTTCTCGAAAACTGGAAACTCTGACCACATGGCCAATGCCGTAGAACTGCGCGGAATCCGCAAGACTTACGACCACTTCGTCGCGGTCGACAGCCTTTCCTGAACATTCGCGAAGGCAGCGTCTACGGCCTGCTCGGCCCCAACGGCGCGGGCAAGACCTCCACCATCCGCATGATGATCGGCATCACCATGCCCGACGAGGGCGAGGTGCGGCTGTTCGGCGAGACGTTTCATCGCCAGCAGCTCGCATCGCATCGGCTATCTGCCCGAGGAGCGCGGGCTCTACAAGCGGATGAAGGTGCTCGATCACCTGGTCTTTCTCGGCCGCCTGCACAATCTCTCTGAGCAGGAAGCGCGCAAGCGCTCGCTGGCATGGTGCGAGCGGCTGCAGATCGGCGACTGGACGCAGAAGAAAGTGGAAGAGCTGTCCAAGGGCATGCAGCAGAAGATTCAGTTCATCGCCACGCTGCTGCACGATCCCGATCTGGTCATCATGGACGAGCCGTTCTCCGGGCTCGATCCCGCCAACTCCGTCATGCTGAAGGATGTGCTGATCGAGCTGAAGAAGGCCGGCAAGACGATTCTGTTCTCCACTCATCGCATGGACCAGGTGGAGCGGCTGTGCGACTCGATCTGCCTGATCGATCACGGCCGCGCGGTGCTGGAAGGCGATCTGAAGAAGATCAAGGCCAGCTACGGCAAGAACCACGTGCAGATGCAATATGAAGGCGATCCGCAGCTGGAAGGATGCGAGCTGGTGCGAGTCGTTCAACAATTACGGCAACTACGTGGAAGTGCGATTGAAGCCCGGCGCCGATGCTCAGCAGTTGCTGCGCCTGGCCGCCGACCGCGCCCGCATCAGCCGCTTCGAGCTGGTGGAGCCTTCGCTGGAAGAGATCTTCATCGACCAGGTGGGCAAGAATGCATAACGTCTGGACGCTGCTTCAACGCGAATATCTGGAGCGCGTGCGCACCCGCTCGTTCGTCATCTTCACCCTGCTGATGCCCGCGTTCATGGCGGGCATCGTGCTCATTCCCGCGAAGATCGCGGAGATGAATTCCGGCGGCGAGCGTCAACGTGGTCATCGTGGCCAACGATCCCCAGATGCGCGCAGGCCGTGGCGCAGGAACTCGGCAGCGCAAGCAGGCAAGCGACGCGGCGCCGAGTCCGGATCAGGAGTACTCTTGCGCCAACCACTTATGCCATCCAGGTCGACACCGATACCAGCGACGCAGAGCGCGACCGTGCTGCGACAGCAAGTGAGCGATGGGCAAGATCACCGGCTTTCTCTGGCTGACCGACGACGCGCTGGCCAACCACAGCATCACATACAGCACCAAGGAAGCTGCCGACTTCGGCCAGTCGTCGAACTGCGCAATGCCGTGCGCACGGCCGTCACCAAGCAGCATCTGGCGCAGAAGGGCATGAGCGGGGCCGACGTCGACTCGCTGCTCGACGCCCATCGAGCTGAAGACGGTTCGCATCGAGAAGGGCCATCGAGGGCGCCAGCGGCACCACGATCTTCATCACCGCATTCTGCATGGTGATGCTGCTTTACGCCGTCGTCTTGATCTACGGCATGTGCGGTGATGCGCTCGGTGATCGAAGAGAAGAGCACCCGCATTCTGGAGGTGCTGCTGTCGTCCGTGACTTCGAAGGAATTGCTGGCCGGCAAGATTCTGGGCGTCGGCGCGGTCGGGCTGACGCAGATTCTGGTTTGGGTGACCTGCGCCGCTCTGTTCTCGGTCCCCGGACTGATCGCGGCGAAATCGTTCCTGGGCGAAGTGCACATTCCGCATGGCGGGCATGTTCGCCTTCGCCGTCTTCTTCCTGCTGGGCTATCTGCTCTACAGCTCCATGTACGCCGCCATCGGCTCCATGGTCAACACCGACCAGGAAGCGCAGCAGATGCAGTGGCCGGCCATGATCCCCGTCATCCTGTCGCCGTGTTCCTGATGAACGCGGTCATTGCAGCATCCCAACGCGCCGCTGTCGTTCTGGCTTTCGATGGTTCCGTTCTTCGCGCCGATTCTGATGCTGGTGCGCATGCTGATCGAGCAGCCGCCGGTGTGGCAGATTGGCGCTGTGCATCGGGCTGATGTTGGCGACGATCTACGGCCTGCTGTCGCTGTCGTCGCGAATCTATCGCGTCGGCATCCTGATGTACGGCAAGCGCCCGACTCTGCCGGAGCTGCGCCGCTGGTTGAGGTACGCAGGTTAGAATTCACGCGTGCCCGATCCGACCATGCAGCGCCGAGAAACCCGCTGATCTGCGCTTCACCCTGGTCGCAGCGAATCCAGCTCACGCTGGTCTCCTGGATCGTTCCCGCGCTGCTGCGCCTGATCGGCTGCACCCTGCGCGCGACCACGACCTACGAAGAAGGCGCGATCCAAAGCCTCGATGAAGTCTATCCCGGCATCTTTCCCTTCTGGCATCGCTGCGTGCTGCCGGCCACGTGGCTTTACCGGCATCAGCATCCGGCGGTGATGACCAGCCACAGCCTGCGACGGAGAATTCATCGCGCGCGTCATTCAGCGCTTCGGATTCGTGCCGGTGCGCGGCTCCAGTTCGCGCGGCGGCCAGCGGGCGCTGCTGGAGATGAACCAGCTACTCGACGAAGGCAACGCCGTGGCGTTCACCATCGACGGCCCGCGCGGTCCGCGCTACGTCGCCAAGAAAGGGCCGGTGCTGCTGGCGCGCATGAGCGGCGCCGCCATCACCGCCTTTTATGTCGCGGTGGAGCGAGCCTGGGTGTTGAATACCTGGGATGCGCTGGTGATCCCCAAACCCTTTTCGCGGATTTATGTGCGCTTTGCCCGCAAGATCTTCGTCCCGCCCGATGCCGACGACGCGGCGATGGAGCGATATCACGCCGAAATGCAAGCCGCGCTGGACCGCATCACCGCGTTTGCGGAGTCGCAGTTCCGACCTGATCGATAGAGCGGCGCGCTTACCAGACTGGACATGTCAGATTCGACGACGATGTTGAAAGGGCGCACCTTTAGGTGCGCCGCTATGAGCCCTTTATTTTGTCATCACGAGTCGGGCTTCAGCCCGACGAGGGATCTGCTCTTGAGGCCTTTGCGCACCCCTAAAGCACTGCTCCATCCAGTGAACCCGCTCTAGTCCTTGCCCTGCGCCATGGCATGGTTCTGCGTACGATACTTGGTGCGCATCTCGCGCAGCTTGTCCACATGCTGATCGCTCAGCGGCTGCTGCTTTCCCAGTAGATGCGTAACCAGAGCAATCTTGGCGAAGTGCTCCACGGTTTCCATGTTCATGTAGGCACTGATCAGGTCTGGCCCGCACGTGACCACGCCGTGATTCGCCATAAGAATGGCATCGTGATCGGCGACCAGGGGCGCCAGCGCTTCCGCCAACTCGGGCGTGCCAGGAGTTTCATAGTTGGCCAGCGGAACCGATCCCAGGGTCACGATGATCTCCGAGCACAGCGCGCGATCCAGCGCCAGACCGGCGGCTGCATAGCCGGTGGCCGTGGGAGGATGAGCGTGCACCACGGCGCCAACGTCACGCCGGCTGCGGTAAATCACCACGTGCATGTTGACTTCGCTGGAAACGCCGCGCGCCCCGCTGATCTTCTTGCCGTTCGGGTCCACGATCACCAGGTCCTGCGGCTCCAGCAGGCCTTTGCTCATCAGCGTGGGCGTGCAAAGAATGTTGCCGTTCTCCAGACGCACCGACAGATTGCCATCGGTTGCCGCCACCAGTCCGGTCTGGTGAAGCAGTTTGCCGAAGCGAATGATTTCTTCCCTGTGTTGTTGCTCCGTCTTCATGCGTCGAGCCCCACACCCTCGATTAGAAGCTAATGTTGTATCGTACCGCAGGTCTTGCTCGCCCGAAAAGGAAAGATGAACCCGTCGATGGGATGCGGAGCGGTCGGGGGCATAATGTTGATGACCGGGCGGCGCGCCTTGGGCGTTGGTGAGAGGGAAACTGTTTCGTGCTTGTCGCTGAATTTGACTACCACCTTCCCGAGGAATTGATTGCCAAGCGGCCGCTGGCCGACCGCGCCGCGTCACGATTGCTGCATGTCGGTCGCAATCCAGACTTGCTGGAAGACCGGCACTTCCGCGAATTTCCCGACTTGCTGCGACCTGACGATTTACTGGTTTTTAACAACACCAAAGTCCTGCCCGCCCGGCTCTACGGGCATCGCAGCGGCTCGCGGGCGCAGCGGCCGGCGGAGAGCAATCCCGCAGCCAGGGAGTTTTTGCGCGGCAAAGTGGAGGTGCTGCTCACCCGGCAGCTCTCGTCATCGCCGATGGAGTGGGAGGCCCTGGTGCATCCCGGCCGCAAGCTAGGGATTGGCGAGCGAGTTTATTTTGGCGGCGAAGCAGACGAGTCGTCGCACGAGCTGGCGGCTGAAATCGTCGGACGTGGGACGTTTGGTGAGCGGCACTTTCGCTTCGATCCGGTGGACGATTTCTTCGCCGTGCTTGGCCGCATCGGACATATCCCGTTGCCACCCTATATCGACCGTCCCGATACTCCCGAAGATCGCGAGCATTACCAGACGGTCTACGCAAAACCGCCGGGCTCGGTGGCCGCGCCCACGGCCGGGTTGCACTTCACGACTGAGATCCTCGACAGCGATTCGCCAGCGCGGAATCGAAACGGCCGAGATCACGCTGCATGTCGGACTTGGGAACCTTTCAGCCGGTCCGCGAGGAAGTGGTCGAGGAGCACAAGCTGCATCGCGAGTGGTTTGAGATTTCCCCGGACGCGGCGGAAAAGATTCAACGAGCGCGCGATGCCGGCCGGCGAATTGTTGCGGTCGGGACAACAACCGTTCGCACGCTGGAGTTCGCCGCTGTCTCCCACTCAAGCAAAAGCAGCTTGAGCGGGGCACCCGGGCCGTCGAAGGACACAGTGTCCAAGCGCTGGCACCCATCCCGGCGCAGAGTGGCGAGGCCGACATCTTCATCTATCCCGGGATTCGAGTTCCGCGTGGTAGGCGCGATGCTGACGAATTTCCACCTGCCGAAATCGACACTGCTCATGCTGGTGTCAGCCTTTGGCGGGCGCGAGCGGATTCTCCGCGCTTATGAACATGCCGTCAGCGAGCATTACCGGTTTTATTCGTACGGGGATTGTATGTTCGTGGAATAAAAATAATTTCACCACGGCGGCACGGAGGTCACGGAGAAGCGCACTTCTTCAATGTGCACAATTGTGGCAAGGCCTCTCGGTTGTGTCACCCAACTCTAAATAACGCCCATGAAACTGTCCTAACCCCTGGGCATCCGCTTACCATAGAATAGAAAAGAGGCCACCCGTGATGGCGAATTCGATTACTATTCCGCTCGATCCGCAAACCGCGAGCGCCTACGAGTCCGCTTCTCCAGAAGAAAAGCGGAAGATTCAGGCCCTTTTGAGTCTTTGGCTGCGCGAGCTGGCTGCAGGCGAAAATCTTTCCCTGCAGCAAGTGCTCGATGAAGTTGGGAGTAAGGCCAAGGCTCGGGGACTTACCCCTGAGGTCTTGGATTCTCTCTTGAAGGGCGCTTAGTTGCGCTGCGTCTTCGATACGAACGTCTTGATTAGCGCGTTACTCCTGCCCCGCTCAAAGCCTCGCCAAGCTCTTGATCTCGCACTTCGCACCGGGACGGTATTGCTTTCGTTTGCTGTGCTCACCGAACTGTACCAAACTCTGAGCAGAAAGCAGTTCAGCCGGTATGTCGACGAGGACGACATTCGCAAATTTGTAGCAACCCTCACTCGGGAGGCCCAATGGGTCGAGGAAAGTGTGAAGATCACCGCCTGCCGTGATCCAAAAGATGACAAGTTCCTCGAACTGGCTGTAAATGGGGGCGCGACCCATATTGTTACGGGTGACTCCGACCTCCTGATCCTAAGTCCTTTCCGGGGCGTCTCGATTGTCACGCCAGGTGCATTCCTGAATCTCCCTTTGTAGCCATAGATACGCAGCTGCCTGGCTTGTTAGAATTCTTACTTGCCCTCCACTCGCAAAACCGCAAAATCCGCCACCGTCTCCAGCGCTGCTAAACCGGTCAGCGCGGTGAAGAGCTCTGCCGCCGAAACCTGCGGTCGCCTCACCGCCTGAGCCGGCCGGGTCCAAGGGCCGCATCTACCTGATCGACGCCATGTCGTTCATCTTCCGCGCCTATCACGCCATGGCGAGGCAGCGGCCCATGTCGACCAAGACCGGCATTCCGACCAGCGCGACTTTCGTCTTCGTCAACATGCTGCGCAAGTTGCGCGCCGACTTTGCGCCGGAATATCTGGCCGCCGTCTTCGACGTGGCCGCTCCCACCTTTCGCGATGAGCAGGCGACGGCCATCACCAGCACTCCGCAAGTTCGACAGCAAGACGCAGACATTCGTCGACACGGCCTATGACGGCTACAAGGCCAATCGCGCGGCCATGCCCGACGATCTGGCGCAGCAGGTTCCCTACATCCGGCGCGCGCTCGAGGCTTATCGCATTCCCATGCTCGAAGCGTCCGGCTTCGAGGCCGACGACGTGATCGGCACTCTGGCGCGCAAGGCGGTCGACGCCGGCTACTCGGTCTTTGTCGTCTCCAGCGACAAGGACATGATGCAGTTGGTCAGCGATCGCATCTGCGTGCTCAATCCGCCCAAGGACAACTTGATCTGCGACGCCGCCAAAGTCGAGGAAATTCTCGGCGTGCCGCCGGGCAAAGTCATCGACGTGATGGCGCTGCGCGGCGACTGCCATCGACAACATTCCCGGCGCGCCCGGCATCGGCGACAAAGGCTCGGTGGAGCTGATTCAGCGCTTCGGCAGCGTGGAGAGCGCGCTGGAGCACGCCGTCGGAGGTCGAGCGCAAGACCTATCGCGAATCGCTGCAGAACAATCGCGATACAATTCTCATCAGCAAGCAACTGGTGACGATCGATAGGAATGTCGCCGTCGACTTCGACCCGGAGAAGATGCGGGCGCAGGAGCCCGACGCCGCGCCGCGCGCGCGCTTTTCACCGAACTGGAATTCACCACGCTGGTGCAGGATTTCCTGAGCGAGAGCATCGAGCTGGGCGAGACCGATTATCGCGAAGCCAAGACCGCGGCTGAGGTCGAAGCGGTCATCGCGGCGGCGAAGAAGCTCGGCGGGATGCTGGCGATTGCGCTGGAGTCGTCGGCCGCCGCGCCACTCGGTCACGGTCGAAGTCGAGGTCGCCGAGGAGCCCGAGGCGAGCAACTCTCGCTGACTGCAGCGCCGCCAGCCGACAGCAGCGCCTGCGGCCAGCCAGCGAGTTGCCATCTCAGCGGAAGCCGGCAAGGCGCTGACCCTCGCGCTCGACGATTCGAAGCTGGCGAGCCATTGCAAGCGGGCGCTGGCGGACGAATCGATTCCCAAGACCGTGCACGACTACAAATCGGCGATGCACGTTTTCAGCGCAGCGGGACTGACGCTCGCCGGCGTGCAGCACGATCCGCTGCTCTACGGATATCTGCTCGATCCGACGTATTCCACCTACGGTCTGCGCGAGACTGCGCTGCGCAAGTTCAATCACAAGCTGGGCCCGTCGCCGGCCGAGGCTGCCGACATCACGTTGCGGCTGACCGAAAAGCTGCGCGACGAAGTCGAACCAGGCCGGGCTGCGCAAGGTTTACGACGAGATCGATCTGCCGCTGGTGCCGGTGCTGGCGCGCATGGAAGAAGCCGGCGTCAAGCTCGATTGCGATGTGCTGGCGGAAATGTCGCAGCGTCTGGAGCGCGAGATCGAGGCCAAGGCGCGCGAGGTTTACGACAAGTCGGGCTTCGAGTTCAATATCAACTCGCCCAAGCAACTCGGCGACGTGCTGTTCAACAAGCTGAACCTGCCCAAGCCGATCAAGTATGGCAAGGGCAAGACCATCTCGACTGCGGTGGATGTGCTGGAGGGACTGGCCGGCGAGCACGAAGTGCCGCGGATGGTGCTGGACTACCGCCAGCTCTCCAAGCTGAAGTCGACTTACGTTGACGCGCTGCCGGCGCTGCTCAACTCCTGCACGCGGCGGCTGCACACCACGTTCAACATGGCGGGATCGGCGACCGGCCGGCTCTCGTCGGTGAATCCGAATCTGCAAAACATCCCGATTCGCACCGAACTGGGCCGCGAGATTCGCGCCGCATTCGTCGCCGAGCCGGGCCACGTTCTGCTGGCCGCCGACTATTCGCAAATCGAAATGCGGCTGCTGGCGCATTTCTCCGGTGACAAGCTGCTGGTGGAGGCTTATCGCGCCGGAGAGCAGGACATTCACACGTCTGACAGCTTCGCAAGTATTCGGCGTCCTGCCGCTGATGGTCGACGCGGAACATCGCGCCGCGCCAAGGCAGTAAACTTTGGCATCGTGTATGGGTTGTAGTGCGTTCGGGCTGTCGAAGCAGATCGGCATCGATACTGGGCGAGGCCAAGCGCTTCATCGAAGCATACTTCGAGAAATACAGCGGAGTGCGAAGAGTTCAGCGACAACACGATGGAGCAGGCACGCCGCGATCAGAAAGTCACCACGCTGTTCGGGCGGGTGCGGCCCATCCCCGACATCCACAGCAAGAATTTCAACCTGCGCGGCTTTGCCGAGCGCACCGCGGTCAACACGCCGCTGCAGGGCACGGCGGCCGATCTCATCAAGCTGGCCATGATTCGCATCGATGCCGAGTTGCGCGAACGCAATTTAGGATCGAAGATGTTATTGCAGGTCCATGACGAACTGGTGTTCGAAGTTCCGGAGAAGGAAGTGGACACCATGAGGCGGCTGGTGACAGATCGCATGGAGAACGTCTATCAACTGAAGGTTCCGCTGAAAGTTGACGTTGGCGTCGGGCCGAACTGGCGAGATTTGGAGTAAGCAGTGCCGTTCGCAAAGAAGGCGAGAGACGAACAGCCGGGCGGAAAGCTCTCGCCCGAGCAGATCGCAGGGTTCTCGCAGGCGGTGGCGGAATACATTCGCGCCCAACACGCTCGCTACTACAACCGGGCAGCTCCGCTGGCGTTTGGGGAAGTCTGGTCGCGCTTCTTTCCGGCGGTGGATCTGGAACGGATTCGCGTGCTGCAGCCCGGGCAGGAGCGGGTTCCGAATCCGCCGTTCTACGAAGACCTGAAAAAGCTGGGCTTTACCGGACTGCCAGACTTCACCACCATGGCAGCCATCACCTTCGACGACGTGGTTGTCTTCCACGATCCTCTAACCCCGCAACTCATCTTTCATGAGATGGTGCATGTGCTCCAGTACCGACTGCTGGGTATTGAGGAGTTCGCGCGCCTGTATGTCCGCGGATATTTGCAAGGCGGCTACGACGGCACGCCGCTGGAAGTCTGCGCCTACCAGCTCGATGGCCGGTTCATCATGGGCAGCGTAGGGTTCGATGTCGAAGCCGAGGTCCAGGCGTGGATTGAGGAGAGAAGGTTTTAGGGGCTAGAGGGCAGGGGCAGGGGCTAGTGGCTAGTTGTGGCTGGTGATTAGAGATTCCTGGCTAGGGCAACTGCGGACCACGAGACATCGTTCAGCCCGCGTGCAAAATAAAAATCCGAATGCCTGCTAATGTCTGCCGGACTAACCCCTAATCCCTGACCCCTAGCCCCTAACCCCTGGCCCCTGCGTTCAAATTCCAATCGCCTGCTGGATCGCATTCGCAATGGCGTCAGTATGGTGCCGCATCACTTGTTCTGATTCCGCTTCGATCATCACCCGCGCCAGTTTCTCCGTGCCCGAATAGCGAACCACCACGCGACCGTTGCCATCGAGTTCGCGCTCGGCGGCGCGAATGGATTCCATCACCGCGGGCAATTCTTCCAGCGGCAACTTCTCGCGCACATGAACGTTCTTGATCTCCTGCGGAAATACTTTCATGTCGGCAACCAGCTCGGCCAGCGGCTTGCCGGTTCGCGCGATCACCTCCAGCACGCGCAGCGCGGTCAGGATGCCGTCGCCGGTGGTGGTGTCCATGTCGCGAAACAGGATGTGGCCTGACTGCTCGCCGCCCAGCGTCGCGCCGGTCTTCAGCATCTGCTCCAGCACATACTTGTCGCCGACGGGCGCGCGCAGCATGCGAATGTCGCTGCGTTTCAGACGCCGCTTCCAGTCCCATGTTCGACATGGTGGTGGCGACGACCGTGTCGTGATGCAGCGTGACATGCGTCTTCATGTCGCGCGCGGCCAGCAGAAGGATGCGCATCGCCATTGACCACTCGTCCCGGCGGCATCGGAGAACAGGGCGCGGTCGGCATCGCCGTCGAAGGTGATGCCGAGGTCGTACTTTCCGTTGGTCGCGGCGACGGCTTGCGCGACGTGCTCGGGATACAGCGCGCCGCATCCCGCATTGATGTTGCGGCCGTTAGGCTCGATGTGCAGGAAGTCGGCGGCGATGCCGCAATCGCGAAAGACCAGCGGAGCAATGCGTGCTGGCGGCTCCGTTGGCGCAATCCACCAGCACGCGCAGTTTGCTGAAATCGGTGCCGGCGACGAAGTCTGCCAGCCACTGCGCATATTGTTCACGCAGATTGCTGGTCGCCCGGCAGCATCTCCGACGCAGGTCCCACAGCGTGAGATGCACCTTCCGCCAGCTGTTCCATGTGGGCGAAGATGTCGGCTTCGATCTCGTGTTCCAGCTCATCGGAAAGCTTGTAGCCATCAGCGCCGAAGATCTTGATGCCGTTGTCCTGCCAGGGATTGTGCGAAGCGGAGATAACGATGCCGGCGGAGAAACTGGTTGAAGCGCGTGAGATAGGCAATGCCCGGCGTGGTGATGACGCCGGCGCTGACCACGTTGCACCTGCGTGGCTTCCAGGCCCGCTGCCAGGACGCGAACTGATCCAGGCGCTCGATTCGCGCGTGTCCTGGCCGATGAGGACGCGCGCGTTCTTATCGCGCGCGGCCAGCCGCTGCCCCAGGGCGCGCCCGATGGCGAAGACGGTTTGCCGGTCGAGCGGATACTCGCCCGCAACGCCTCGAATTCCGTCTGTCCCAAATAGCTGTCGCATTCCCGCCCTGTCTCCTGCAATCGCGCTCAAGATGTCGCGTGCGGACCCATCTCGTCCTATCAAGCGCACAGCGCGCTGGGTAGGCAGTTGTACTGCTAAGGCTGGCCAGCTCTTCCTGACGTCTTTTCCGTGTTGACCGTCACATGAATCGGGCCCGGCGTTTGCACTCGCACCAGCGGATCGGCCACGTAGGCATGAGTGGTAAACGTGGCCTTACCAACCACGCCGGTGGCGTCGACCGGATCGGTCATGGCCGTCTGGATGGCTTGCACTCTTCTCTCCGGACCCACGATGGTAATGGTCGCCGGATCGGTCGTCACATCGGTTATGCCATATCCGCTGAGCAAAGTGCCAATCACCCGCGGCTGCACCGGCACCGATCGCGTCGACGCTGCGATCGAAGCTGATGTGAAACTGCGAGGGCACGATCTGCACCACCTTCACATTGCGCGGAACGTGAATGTCGCTGCGCGGTGAGATCGAAGGTGCGCTCGCCCGGGGTCGGCTCCCTGCAGATCGAGCATGGCGTGAACCTCGGAGGACGCAGATTCCTGCATCAGGCGCTCAGGCCCGCGCAAGCGTGACACGCGTCTCGAAACGGGTAAGTCGGAGTTGATCTCCAGATTGGCCGGCGCGTGCTGGAATTCCAGCGGCACCGTCATCGGAATCTCGATAGGCTGATCGCGGCCTACGGCCCACCACAACATAATGGCGATGGCCAGCGAAACCAGCTTGAAGGGCAGGTTCTTGAGGATGTATTTGCGAACGAATTGCGATCGATTGCCCATGGTCTAGCGCTCCGCTCCGTCGGCCAGGTCCTTCTCGTGGCTCAGGCGCTCAAGGCCGCGCATCTTCGGCGGCCATATCGCGATCGGTGACCGTGGTGGGCAGCGTGGCGGTGGGCACGTAGCGGCGCAGCACTTCGCTCAGCCGCTCGCGCAGATATTCGACGGTAATGTCGCGCTCAATGGTGCCGCCGACAGCAATGCTGATGAAGCCGGTTTCTTCCGAAACCACGACGGAGATGGCATCGGTCTCTTCGGTAATGCCGATGGCGGCGCGATGGCGCGTGCCGTATTGCGTCGAGAGCACCGGATTCATCGAGAGCGGCAGGAAGCAGGCGGCAGCGGCGATGCGTCCTTTTTGTACGATGACCGCGCCGTCGTGCAGGGGCGCGCTGGGACGGAAGATGGTAATCAGCAGATCGTAGGAAAGATTGGCATCCAGCGGCACACCGCTCTCGATAAAGGTGCGCAGGCCGATTTCGCGTTCGATGACGATCAGCGCGCCGGTCACCGTCTGCGAGAAATGATTGGCCGCCAGCACGATGTCTTCGTAGCTGTCGGTGCCGTTGAATACGCCGCTGCGCGTGGCGGACAGACGGCGGCCAAGGCGCGCCAGGGCATGACGAATTTCCGCGCCGAAGACCACGATCAACGCGAAGACAGCGTAAGGGAACAGCGTGGTGATCAGCCAGTCGACCGTCTTGAGTTGCTCGATGTGAGCCAGCCAGAACGCGCCCCAATGAGAATCACCGCGACCAGCATGGGGATGGCGCGCGTGCCCTTGATCAGCTTAAGGAATTCATAGATGAGGAAAGCCACCACCAGGATGTCGATGACCGAGATCACCGAGAATTGCGGAATGTGGCCGAAGTTCTGCAGCATCGTGGTTCCTCAAGGCGGCGAGTGCCGCCGAAAGCCTTAATTCTAATGCATAGGGAATTGAGAAAGGGATAGTGACTAGATGGAGCGTGGATAATTAAGGAAACGAGGATTTGTCTCGTGACACGAGTTGAGAAGACAAGCTTAAAACAGCTACTTACGACTCCACGATCAAGGTCTAAAGCCACGATTCACCATGACACCAGCACGATTCAGTCTGCCCGCTAGCCACTACCACTAGCCACTAGCCACTACTCGTTCTTCACCCGCTCCACCTTCGAAGTGAACTCGCCGCTGCCCAGCTGGGTGCGGACCTGTTCGCCGGCTTTGAGTTGGGTGCTTGCTTTACCAGCGCCCCCTGGCATCGAAGACCAGCGCGTAGCCGCGGGCGAGGATAGCCTTGGGCGAAAGCGCTTGCAGGTTGGCTGTGTAGCCGCTCCCAACGCGAACGCCGCCGCAGCAAGACCGTCTCGCCGGCGCGTCCCAAGAGGCGACCGACGGCTGAGTCGAGTCGAGTCTGGCGCGACCAGCAGCCGCGATCATTGCGAAATCGAGTCCGGCGGTGCGCGCCTCGAGTTGGCGCGCGCATCACGCCAATGCGCACTCGCATATCATGTTGCCGAAGATGCGTTTCGAGCACCTCCAGCCGGCGGAGATGGTTTTTCAGACATCCGAGCCTGCGCCTGCGCCAGCCGAAATGCCAGGTCGTCCACGCGCTGCTGACGGCGGGCAATGGAGTCCTGCATGCGCGCGAACACCGCATTTTGCGCCAGACTGGAGAGCGCATTGTTGGCGCGAAGCAGTTTGTAGTTGATGGCCTGGGTCATGCGTTTGTAGAGGGCGTGCAGCTTCTCGGTGAGATCGTGCTTCGATCGGATGACCAGCTCGGCCGCGGCGGATGGCGTGGGCGCTCGCAGGTCGGCGACAAAATCGCAGATGGTGAAATCGGTCTCATGCCCGACGGCGGAGATGACCGGAATTTCACAGGCGGCGATGGTGCGCGCCAGCCCTTCGTCGTTGAAGGCGAACAGGTCTTCGAACGAACCTCCGCCGCGAGCCACGATAATGACATCCACCTGACCGTGTCGGCTGAAGTAGCGCACACCGGCGCTGACCTCGGATGCGGCGCAGCCTCGCCCTGCACTTGCGCTGGGTAAATGAGGACGTTCACCGACTCATGCCGGCGGCGAAGAATGTTCAGGATGTCTTGCAGGGCAGCGCCGCGCGGCGAAGTGACCAGACCGATGCGGCGGGGAAGAGCGGGGATGGGCTTCTTGCGAGCCTGGTCGAAGAGCCCCTCGGCTGCCAGCTTGGCCTTCAGTTGCTCGAAGGCAATCTGCAGCGCGCCGGCGCCCTTGGGCTCCAGATGCTCGGCCTGAAATTGCAGGTCGCCGCGCTCGTCGTAGACGGTCACCCGGCCGCGCGCGATGACTTGCAAACCGTTCTCGGGACGGAAACGCAGCAGCCGCGCCTGAGTGCGCCACATCACCACTCGCAATTGGGCTGAGCCGTCTTTCAGGTGAAGTAAAGGTGACCGGATTCAGCAGGGCGGTAGTTTGAGATTTCGCCTTCCACGTAAACGTCGGCGAAGGCGCGCTCTACCTGGGTGCGGACCGAGGCAACCAGCTCGCGCACGGGGTAGATTTTCCTCGGCGGAGCCTGGAAAGCGAGTCCGAGTTGTTCCGCACCGGCCATGAAGGCAGTGTATCGGAAGAAGCCGCTCTTCGCTGTTCGCGCGGCCTTTAGCTTTTAGCTTTTAGCTCTTAGCTCTTAGCCATCCCTCGTTCTAATCTCGATTCCACCTATCTCGCTTGGCCTGAATATCCGCCCGGATGCGAAGCTCCTTCGCGTAACCGCCGGCGTGTGAACTGAACTTGGCTCTTGCCTGCTAAGAGCTAAAGGCTAAAGGCTAAAGGCTAAAAGCTAAAAGCCGCGCGAAGAGCGAACCGCGGCCTTTCTACCTCATCCGGTTCACAAAATACAGCACCAGCGACAGAATTATGCTGAGCAGGATGGAGGTCATCAGCGGGAAAAAGAAGGTCGTGTTCTTGCCGCGATAGACTATGTCGCCGGGCAGGCGGCCGATGAGAAGATTCATCTTGCCGGCAAGGATCAAGACGATCCCCAGGTTAGCCCAACAGAAGGGCGAACCTGATGGGATAAGAACGAAGGCTTCAGCGGATTCGGTATGCTTTGGTTTGTGAGGACCAAGCTCCGAGTCAGGAGAAGCCTTCATGATTATTGTAGGGTGTGATTTCCATCCCAGTTGGCAGCAGGTGGCGATTTTCGATTCGGCGACGGGTGAGGTAGTGGAACGCAAACTGATCCATGGTAAGGGTGAGGCGGAGCAGTTTTACCGCAGCTTGCCGGTACCGTGCTCAGTTGGAATGGAGAGTTGTGGGAACAGTCAGTGGTTCATCGAACTACTGCAGCAACTAGGGCACGAAGTGTGGATCGGAGATGCGGCCCAGATTCGGGCCAGTTATGTGCGCCGGCAGAAGACGGATCGGCGGGACGCGGCGCACATTCTGAAACTGCTGCTGGAAGGACGTTTTCCGCGGCTGTGGACGCCGAATGCCGAGGTGCGCGATCTGCGGCAATTGCTGATCCATCGTCATCGCCTGGTGCAGATTCGTACGCGGGTGAAGAACGGGTTGCAGCACCTGGCGCTGAATCGCGGGATGCAGAAGAAGTCTAAGCTGTGGAGCGAAGCCGGGCAGCGGGCTTTCCTGCAGTTGCCGCTGCCCGGTTGGGCCAGGTGCCGACGGCAAGATCTACTGGCGCTGCTGGGCCAGTTGGAGGAGCGAATCCGACCCCTGGAGGCAGCGGTGGAGAAAGCGGCGCTGGCTGACAAGCAGGCCCGGCTACTGCTGACCCAGCCGGGAGTGGGCCCGATCACGGCGCTGGCGTTCGTGGTAACCATCGGCGAGGTAAGCCGGTTCCAGCGGGGTAAGCAGGTGGCCAGCTATCTAGGGCTGATTCCACGCGAGCACAGCTCGGGGGGACGACAGCGCCTGGGAGCCATCAGCAAACAAGGCAATGGTTTTCTGCGCATGCTGCTGGTAGAGGCAGCGCAAACGGCGGTCCGGCTGGATGAAGGATTGCGCCAGAAGTATCAACACCGTTGCCATGGCAAGCCCAAGGGAGTGGCCAAAGTGGCCGCCGCACGCAAGTTGGCGGTACGACTCTACTGGATGCTGCGCACGCAAACGCCGTATCCGGAGATCGTTTACAACGAGAGCAGCCCGCGGTGCCCCATGGCCGGCGCAAGCTAGGCCGCGAACCTGATTGGGCGCTCTCGCATCCAGCGGACCGGTGCAAAAGACGCGCTGGCGCGCTTGGAAAACCAGAAAACGGTTTTCCACTTTCGCACCGGCGACGACGGCTGGATGTTCGCATAAAGCATCATGGCCGAAGTTGGAGGCCGTATCGATGGTTGATGGAACGGGTGGTTCCATCGGAACTGAACAGCGAGTCGTGTTCCAGAGTCTTGGTCCTCACAACCCAACTCTGACATCGAACCCGGCAGTGCCCCCGCACCGCCTAGGAAAACCTCGCGCTTGACAATGCCTTCGTTCTTATCGATGGGGCACATGCATCCTGACGACCCTGTTGATGCGGCGATCACAACTGTCGCAAAAAATCGGTCTGACATCCTAGCGATGTCAGGCCAAAACTGCTGTCGGTTCCAGACTACTGTAGTTGGGCCAAGGTCTTTTGCGCATCTTGGGCGTCTGGGCCCTTCAAGTTCAACTGCAACGCTTTCTGCAACTCGGTACGAGCGCGGTCTTTTTCTCCCGCACCACTCAGCGCCATGCCAAGGTGGTAGCGGAAACCAGGGTTATCCGGGGCCTTCTTGACGGCATCTTCGGCCAGCGACACCGAAACCCGGAAGTTGCCTTTCTTGTACTGGATCCAAGCCAGCGTGTCGTTGACCGAATCCATTTCCGGGGCAATCTGCTTGGCTTGGGTCGCCAGACTCAACGCCATATCCAGGTTTTCTCCTTGCTCGGCATAGACCCATGCCAGGTTGTTGGCTGCGATCGGATCATGGGCATTCTGCGCCAGGCTTGCCTGGAAGTACTTGCCCGCATTTTTCAGATCGCCCTTGCGCACGTAAACGTTTCCGAGGGAAGTGTTGATGGTGGCTGAAGTCGGTTGCAGTGCCAGGGCCTTCAGGTAGTTATCCAACGCCTGGTCAGGTTTTCCCTCGACCTCGTAGATTTGCCCCATGTGCATGTAAGCTGCCGCGGATTTGGGATCAATCTGCAACGCCTTCTGATATTCCGCCAGCGCCTGGTCGTATTTTTTCGCCGTGGCCAGCGCGGAAGCGTAGATGTAAATCCCAGCGGCGTGGTTGGGATTCTTCTCCGCATATTGCTGGGCCAGGGCAACGGCTTTCGCCGGCTGGTTCGTGCCAAACAGCAGCGCGATATAGTGCGCCACGGCATTGTCGTAGGTGGGATAAACCTTCAGAGCGGTCTGGAACATCTGCTCGGCTTCGGCATACTTCTTTTCGCCCGAATAGGCGACTCCCAGATTGACGAACAGCAGGGGATCGTTGGGAGCCGACTTCTGCGCTTCCTTCAACTCGTCGACGGCCTGACTGTAGTCTCCGGCGCCCAGGTCGATGGTGGCATTCAAGAAGTGTGCGGTCGGGTTATTGTCATTCAGCTTTTGCAGTCGCGCCGCATATTCCCGGGCGGTGTCGAAATCGCGCGAATCACGATAAACCTCGGCCAGCGCCTGCAAGATCATGGGATTGTTCGGGTCAATCCGATTGGCTTCCTGCAACTCGTTCTTGGCTCCCGGCATGTCCCTGGTCTCGCGCAGCACCTGACCTAAAATATAGTGGGCCTGAGGATTCTCAGGTGCATCCTTGATCACGTCACGCAGCACGACGACGGCGTCGGCAGTGTTGCCCTTGATGGCCAGCAAACGGCCATTAGTGATTCGGGCGGTGATGTCACCCGGATTTTCCTTCAACAACCGGTCAGTCAATTTCGTGGCATCGTCGATCTTGCCGGTGTTGAGCATGGTTTCCAGCACTCGAACCTGCAACTGCTGATTCTTGGGATCGAAGTTCAAACCACGCTGATACTCTTTCAGTCCGGCATCGGTATTTCGCGAGGCGATGTAAAAGTCTCCAATGGCTATGGCCACGTCGGCCGAGGTGGGTTGCTTGCCGCGCAACTGCTGCACCATGTCTTCGGCGTCGGCTTTACGGCCTTCCTGAATCAACAAACCAGCCAGGCGCAAATAGGGTACCGGGGAGTCGGGATTGCTCGCGATCTCCTGACGATAAATTTCTTCCGCCTTCTTAGGATCCCGCTTGTACAAGTAGAAGCCAGCCAGGTTCGCATAGGCCTGCAACGCGTGCGGATCGATGCTGATAGCTTTGCGGAAATCCTGCTCGGCCAAATCGTCCTGCTTGAGGAAGGCATACGTGGCGCCGCGGTTGAGATAGGCATTGGCGTCATTCGGCTTCAAAGCGATGGCTTTGCTGAACGCGGCGAGGGCGTCGTCCAAGTGCTTTTCGCCCAGCAGAACATTACCTAAAAGGACATAGCCCTCGGAGTTATCGGGATCGTGTTCGTTAACATATCGGGCCTGCTCCTCCGCGTTGCTGTAAAAGTGCGGACCGGATGCCAGGTACATGCCTCCCAGCGCGACCCTTGCCTTGATATGGGTGGGATCAAGTTCCACCGCCGTGGTCATCTCTTTGAAAGCATCCGAATTTTTCCCCTGTTTCATGTCGGCGTTGGCCAGCTGGTAATGCGCCTCGGCATACTTGGGGTCGATTTGCAAGGCCTTCTTGAATTGAATTGCCGCCGAGTCGTACTTCTCCTGTTCCATGTACTTCATGCCGCTTTCCAGGTACTTACGCTTGGCAACATCGGGATTACGGCTGCAACCGCCGAGGACGATGGCCAGCACGACCATCACAATAGAGACGAGGTAACGTTTACGCATGATTTCTCCTGGGTCACCGGGGAATAATTTGGTCGACATCGGTTGTGATCTGTTTGGCAAAAGCGACGGCTCGGGTTTGCGCCTCTTGCTCATTATCGTGCTCGATCGGCACCGTGATGCGGATCAGCGCGGCGTCGGTACGGTTCAGGCGCAGCGCGTCATAGACCAGATAAAACTTGCCCCAATATTCGCTGGCCACGATGCGTCCATGCGCCTGGTACCAGTACAACACCAGTTGCTCATCCAGGCCTTTGCGCAGGATGTACAGATTGATGGGAACTTTCCGGCCATCGTCCAATTGCATCTGGTAAACCGAAGACTGTACTGGGTTCCAACCTGCGCCGGGCAGACAATTCTTTGGCGAATGAATCGTAGATCCCGTCTTCTGGCTGCGCATATAGGCGATAAAGAGAGTCACCAGATTGCGGCCCAAGCCGGGTTCCCAATAGCCGCGATGGGTGTAGTCGGTCACCTTCAGTATATCCAGCGTTTCCTGATCCAGAGACCACTGGATAATTTCCGTGTATCCGGCCACCTTGTGGGGGAATTCGGAAAGCGGCTTGGCCGGAGGGGTGGATTCGCCGTGCGAGAGGTAGCCCATCCCCGTCGTCGCCCCCAGCAGAACCGCAATCATGATCCAATAGCGGAACCCCGCCTTCATTGTCCCACCTTAGAGACGGCGGGCTGCCGGTCGCCGGGAAGCCTTCCCAGCTTCTTCCGCAGCAACGTTATCAGACTATGCAAGGCTAAGAACATGATGGTGGCTACAACAAAAATCACCCATCCGGAAAACTCGTGCATGAACCCTTCCGCCGCTCTCGGCCCAATATAGTTTGCCATGACGGCGGTGATCATGATTCGCATTCCGTTGCTGACAATGGCCAGGGGAATCATGGCCAACACCAAGAACCACCGCACCGGAACACTCTTCTCCACCAGATAGCCGTAGCCGGCGGCCAACGCCAGCAGCGACATCAAGGAGCGGATTCCGCTGCACGCCTCGACTACCTCCAGCCGCATGTGGGGTAGGATCAGAACGTTCCCCTCCCGCATTACGGGGAACAGGTTGAGCATCTCCAGCACCCGGGTAGCAAACTTCGAAGCAATGAACTGTAGCGGAAAAACAATCTCGTTGTAAACCACCACGGGGATCGGAATGGCGAAAAGCAAGAATGCCATGGGGAAGGCCATGGCCCGCAACATGGCGCCGCCGGTAAAGTAGACGATCAGCCCGCACAGCGTTCCCAACAGCGAAAGCCGCGCCAGCGAGAGTTCCGCACCCAGGCTTCCCAGAAACAACAGGCCCAGCGAAAATCCAACAATCAACATTCCCCACCACGACGAATGCCGGGGAACCTGGCGTAACTTGTCCCGCCGCTGCCAAATCAAGTACGCCGAAAGCAACGGTACCAGAAATCCATGGGAATAGTCAGCATCGTTATACCACTGATATACCAAAAGCTTGATGACGGGAGAGTACAGGACCGCCAAAACCGCCACCAGCAGAAGACCCTGCCAGCCGAAAGGCTTCAATGTCAGCCAAAAGCCCGCTACTCTCGAAGGCGGCTTGCCACCGGGTAAAACGTCGTCTTCCCCCGGCTGTGTCAACGCACTACCCGTCAGCTTGGTGCCCGCCAGCGCCACTCGTTATATCCCCATGTTGGATTTTTGTCCTAGAGCCACAGCGGTGTGTGCAATTATTTTGCCGAGTGACCCCAATACCCTACCAAATAAACGACTGAATATAAATAGGTTATTATTGTCGGTCACAACAAGCGCAAAACTTTTAATGCAGGTACTGCAATAGTTTGCACATCCGTTCCAGCCCAGTACACTCCTTCACGTCAGCCCACTTCAGGACGATTGTCTCAAACCGAAGCCATGATGCCGGACTGCAAGCCGAGACGGTTTCGCCATCCAGGGCCCATGCTTTTCGAATCGGCTCTTACTCGCGCAGACCAACTCCTAAACTTTCCAGGTGCGGGTAGATGGTTGCCGATGAACCTGGCTCACAAGCGGACAATTTTATCCGATTTGAACCCTTTCATCGCATTGCGGGTATCGACGATCAATTTGGCGGAATTGTTCAGGGCTTTGTAATCGAAGTCCGAGTGGTCAGTGACGATCACCACACAGTCGGCAGCACTTGCCGACTCTGTCAGCCCAGCCGATCGCAGGGTAACGCCGTCGAGCCGCAGGCTGGGCACAAAGGGATCGCTGTAAGACACTACCGCGCCTAGCTTCTTCAAGAGCAGAATGATATCCAGCGCGGGCGATTCCCGCATATCGTCGATATTGCGTTTGTACGCTATGCCAGCGACATGGACCTGTGAACCCTTCACCGGCTTGCCATGCTCATTGAGCGCCTTCTGCACTTTGTCGACAACGAAATGCGGCATGTTGCCGTTGATGTAGCCCGCCAGCTCAATGAAGCGCGCTTCAATGCCCGACTGTTTCGTCTTCCACGAAAGGTAGAACGGGTCAATGGGAATGCAGTGGCCGCCCAGACCTGGTCCAGGATAAAAGGGCATGAAACCGAACGGCTTGGTAGCGGCAGCATCAATTACTTCCCAAACATTGATGCCCATGCCATCGCACATCAAAGCCATTTCATTGGCCAGGCCAATGTTGATCATGCGAAAGGTATTTTCCAGAAGCTTCACCATCTCGGCGACACGCGTGTTGGCCACCGGGACAACGGTTTCCAGGGCTTGCGAAAAGAAAAGCCTGCCCATCTCGGTGCAAGCCGGCGTTATGCCGCCGACCACCTTGGGAGTGTTGTGGGTTTGATATACCGGATTGCCGGGATCGACGCGTTCGGGAGAAAAGCAAAGAAAAAAGTCTTCTCCGGCCTTGAACCCGAGCTTCTCGAAAGTCGGCAGCAGCAATTCGTCGGTGGTTCCGGGATATGTTGTCGACTCCAGAATCACCAGCAGACCCGGGTGGGCGTACTTGGCGATCTCCTCGACAGCGGACACGATGTAGCTCATGTCCGGATCTTTCGTTTTCCGCAGTGGGGTGGGAACGCAGATGTTAATGGTATCCAGATCGCGAACCACGCAGAAATCGGTAGTGGCCCGGAAGCGCTGCTGACTTATCAGCTTGGCAACCTCGGACGAAGGGACGTCCTGAACATGCGACTGGCCCCGGTTCAATCCTTCGACCTTGTCTGCTTGCACGTCGATGCCGGTGACCACGAATCCGGCTTTGGCGAACTCGGCCGCCAGCGGCAACCCTACATACCCTAGCCCGACGACGCCAACCCGCGCGGTCTTAGCTTCGATTTTCCCTTTCAAAGCCTCGAACGTTGCAACAGTTTTTTCCGCAGCCCGCATACCCTATTGCCCCTCACCAGAGCTTAGCTTTGCGCAATTTGTCGATTGCTGCTGGTTTTGAAATGCCCCACTAACGGAGTATCACAGAGTACCACAATGCGGCCAGTACACCGATAACTGGAACGCCTGGCGATTCGTATGGCACGATCAGGAACCCGCTCGCGCCGATGTGGCTTGCAAGACGGTTAGTCAAAACAAGAGGATTCCGTCATCCCTATGTGCCCGCGATTCCTTTGTTCTGGAGAACCCTGACCACCACGCGCCGGTTCTGAGCCTGACCCTCAGCCGTCTTGTCACCGCCGACCTGCCGGCTTTCGCCCATCGCGCCGGGCGCAAGCATGTTGGTAAGAGGAATGTGGCCTTGCTGCTGCAGGAATTGCGTCACTTTGTTGGCCCGGTCTTCGCTCAACTTCTGGTTCAGCGCAACGCTTCCCACGGCCGAGGCATAGCCTTTCACCTGGATCGTGTAAGCGGTAATCGTTTTGGCCTTCTCTGCCAATGCCAGCAACTGCGGTTTGTATTTCGGATCGATGCTGACCTTGCCATTGGCGAAGTAAACCGTTACCTCGTCCATTATGTTGTAATCGTCCAGTTGGCCGAAGCGTTTGTTGGCAGCCTCGATCGCCGCTTTGTTCGCGTCAATCTTGGCTTGCGCCTCTCCCAGGGCCTGCTGTTGCTGCTGCATGGCTTGCTCTTGCTGCTCCAGCGCTGCTTTCTGCTGCTCCAGTTCCTGTTGACTCTGCTGGATCTGCTCCTTCGACGGTTGCAGTCCGGCCTGGATGGTTTGCGCAGCTTGCAGATCGTTGCCCTTGAACTTGACGGAGGTGGCCACCAACTGATTTTTCGGGTTGTAGGATCCTTCTACCTGGACCTGAAGGCCCGGAATAAGCGCGGCCATCGACATCTGCTTGCGTCGGGCTTTGAAAGCTCCCTGCACCTGGGCTACTTGAGTCGTGTCGGTCAGCACCACCACTACGGAGGACGAATCCGCAGTCTGCAAGGTCATGGTGTCACCACTTCGGCCCGTGATCAGCCCCTGAGCTTTAGCCGCTTGCGCGGCAGCGACGCCGCTCAGCGACAGCAACATGGCTAGTAAAGCGGTTAGCGCAAATGCACGGGCGACGAAGCTGGTTCTCTCCATAAATTCTTTCTCCTTGGTGCTGCTCTGCTCGGGATGGATGTCGGAGCAGCAGATGAGGCCGACAGATTCTTTGGCTCTGCTGCTCGCCGAAATACTATCTGAAAAATTCACGATGAGCGAGAGCCACGCAATGCCGGCAACGTCATCAGTTCTGTTATGGAACCCCTTTTATTGACTGTGACCCGCAATCGCGGTGCATCTGGAAAGTCGCCAAAGGCCGCTGCCCGGCCCTCTACAAGAGTAGTTCTACTGCGCGATCTGGCCCCAGAGGAAACCCCGGGAGCGAAGTTGCCGTCACACTATGCAACACCCAAGGCGCAGGACCCCATTACCAGCGTCACAAGGAGGCAGATATGAATAAGGTGACTATAGCTTTCCTCGCAATCGCTTTGTTCGTCCCGGCGGTAGCTTTCGCCCGGAACGGGGGGCAGCAGGATGACAAGAAAATGCAGGAGCAACAGAACCAAGCCGCCATGGCTAGTGTGACCGGCGAAAACGATCAGGAACGGCACACCATGTCGGGCATGGTCAGCAACAACGGGAAGATGTTTACCAGCGGCAATACGACCTATACGGTCAGCAATCCCAAGGCGTTAAAGGCATACGACAATCAGTCGGTGTCCGTCAGATTCCAGTTCAATACGGACTCCAACACGATTCATATCGTTTCGGCGTCACCGGCGCCAGGGCAATAAACCCGACGACTGGACTTATGGCTGCGGTGCTGGACCTCTGGCCCTTGCCGAATTCGTACCAAGCACCGTAGCCGCTTAGGGTAAATCGAGCATCTGGTTAAAGGGGCGGAATGTCAGTTTCGCCCTTTTGAATTTGCGAGGTGGACGAACCGCATGTCTAAACCGGCCACACTAACTTCTCCAACTCGGATCAACCCCTTCGACACCGGACATAAGAGCCTGAGAGTAGTGATTGAGACGCCAAAAGGCAGCCGCAACAAGTTCAAGTATGACGATGAGTTGGGCTGCTATCGTCTCAACAAAGTTCTTCCCGAGGGTATGAGCTTCCCCTACGATTTTGGGTTTGTTCCCCAGACCAAAGCCGAAGATGGCGATCCTTTGGACGTCCTGCTTCTTATGGACCAACCCGCCTATCCGGGGATCGTGGTGGAGTCTCGAATCGTGGGAGTCATTGAAGCGGAACAAACGGAAGATGGCAAAACGATCCGTAACGATCGAGTTCTGGCGGTGTCGGTGGATTCCCACAACCACGCCGACATTAAGGGGCCCGGTGATCTGAATAGCAAGATGATTAAAGAGCTCGAGCAATTCTTCGTGGCCTACAACCGGGAAAACGGAAGGGAGTTTAAGCTGCTGGGCTGCAAGGGGATGAAGGCCGCCATGAAGCTTATCAAGAAATCCCGCCTGAAAAAATAACAGGCGCTGCGGCGGCAGCGCCTTCAAATCAGATCAATCTAGATTTGGCTCGGTCGGCCGACGGCTGGTCTACTGCTTGGCAGCAGTCGCTCCTCCACTTTGCTTAGCCAGTTTTACTCTGGCAGTTTCCAAGTCCTTCTGCACTTTGGCAACGTCGTCTGCGTCGACTTCGGCGGGAATGGTCTTGTTCCATTCCTCCAGCGAGCGCTCCCAGTTGGCGGCGGCCAGCTTCAAGCGTCCCGTCTTCATGTAGAGCTCAGCCAGATGATCATGCACGGTAGGATCGTTGTTGATCCGCTCCGACGCCCGGCGCAAGTTTTCTTCAGCCAGATCGTAATTGCCCATCTTGTAATAAGCCCAGCCGAGTGAATCCAGATAGGCGCCATTTTGGGGATCGAGCGCCACCGCCCGGCGAATGTAGCCTAGCGCCTCTTCCAGCCGCGTATCACGATCAGCCAGCATGTAGCCGAGATAATTCAGGGCCTGCGCATTCTTGGGATCGTCGGCCAGCACCTTATGAAACGCTTCCTCGGCCTTGTCGTATTTCTTCTGCCGCTCATAAATGGAGCCCGCGACGAACAGCGCGTAATCTTTGTCTTCGGGCTTGGTAGAAAGCTCGATCGCCTTGTTGATGTTCTCTTCCGCCTGGGGCCACTGCTTCACCCGGCTATACATTTGGGCCAGAGTGATGTAAACCCGCTGATCGTCGCCGGGATTGCCTTTAAGCAGCGACTTCACATGCTCGATGGCCGGCCCCGCATTGCCCATGTCGGCTTCCTGCGCGGCGGCAACCATCTGCAGGTCGCGGTCGTTGGGGAACTTCTTGGCGGCTTCCTCGGCGACGTTGGTGGCCAACTGCCACTGTTTGTTGTCGCGATAGGTGTCGATGATCTGCTGGTATCCGCGAATGGCGTTCTCGTCGCCTAGATCGAGCATACGGCGGAAAGTTTCGACCGCGAGTTGAGTCTTGTTGGCTTCGCGATAGATCGGTTCCCAGGCGCTCCAGAAATACGGCCCGGTTATTCTTGTCGGCAATGGAGTATTCGTCTTCGGAGTGCTCGGTCTTCTGCAGCAACTGGGTCAGGATCTGGATTGCGTCATCGTATTTCCCCTGAGCTTCGTCGATGACCGCGATGTTGTATTGCACTTCCAGCGAATCGGGAACGATGGCCGTGGCTTTCTTCAGCGAATCCATGGCCTGATCGAACTTGCCGTTGCGGCGCTCGATTTCGGCAATGCGCATATAGGTCTGCGCATCGGAGGGATCAGCCTCGACGATGACTTTGTACTGTTCCAGCGCGGCATCGGTCTGGCCGTCGTTCATCAGATTCTGGGCCAGGCCGCGCACCGCATCCAGATTGTCGTGATCCAGTTCGGTGGACTTGCGATAGGCGTCAACCGCCTGCTTATAGTCCTTCTGCTGCTCGTAGGTGTAGCCGAGCGCGGAGTACAGCTTGGCGGTGCGAGCCTTGTCGGGAATCGCGGTCAGCACCTGCAAAGCACGAGCAGAATCGCCTTCCTCGTTGTACAGATAGGCCAGCGTGGTGACCGCTTCTTCCGAGTCAGGCTGAATCGCCACCGCCGCCTTGAATTCGTTTTCCGACTTCAGCAGCTCGTTGTTCAGCCGGTATAAACGGCCCAGGAGCAGATGATCTTCCACGCTCTTGGGATCGAGCTTCACGATCTGCTCGTACTGGTCGATGGCTAGCTTTAGAACTTCCTGTGACTGCGTGCCGGCTTGCATGTCGCCCAGCGAACGCAGATAGATTCGGCCCAGCAGCCGGCGCGCTTCGAGGTTATTGCCATCGCGCTTGAGGATGTCCTGCGCCTCCAGGACGGCGTCGCGGATGCGTCCCGTCTTGGCGTAAAGCTCGGCCAGACCAGCGTTCAGATAATCGGAGCTCGGGTCGTTCTCAATGGCCAGCCGGTATTCATCAATGGCCTTGTTGGCGTAATCGGCGCGCCCGTAGGTAGAGACCATCTCCTCATACATGTGCGCCATCATGAAGTGGTAATACGCAGCGGCCTGGTCAGGCTGCTTCTGAGTCACCGGTTGCGCCGGCTGTGGTGCTGCTGACGAGCCCGCTTGGCTGTCGACCGCGCCGGGAGAACTGGACCCGGGAGAAGCTGGTGTAGAAGGAGCAGTAGAGGCAGGCGGGTTTTGGGCAACGCCGGTTATCGAGCCGGCAAACAGAAACGCCAGTAAAGAGACACGGATACGATTTAGGATCATTCAGGACCAGCCACTCAACAGCGATTGGATGCCGCGCCTCACACTGGAGTCTTCACTTATTTTAGCCCGCTATTGGCCGCAAAGGGAAAAAAGCGTACGTAATCCTTTGTAGAACCAACGAGAGCTTCCACAAAACCGCGATAACACTGGAGATAGTTGGACGCAGCAGTTAGCGGAAGGTTAAGAAATGTCAAAAAGAGGGTACAGCTTGCAGAACCCGAACTTTCCACGAATTTTCCGCCGCCGTAAGCAGCGCAATGTAATGTACCGTGGCATCCTCCGACTGGATAACCTTATCGCCGTCCATAAGTTGGATTTGCAGCTGCAGCGTATCTTGCAACTCCATGGCCGACCCCTCCGGTGAGTAGAAGATTGCCTCGACCTTGTGGCCCTTGTCGATAAAACGTTGATGTAATCCCGTTTTACTTTGCTCGCCGATGGTTGCGGTGAGCTTCTCCAAAGCGGTTCCTGCAAAATTCGTAGTGAGCAGATTGAGCTTGGTTGCGGTCCAGCGCTTCCGCCATCGCCTGCCACGCTGTGGCATAGTCCCGAGCCACCGCTTTTTGCGTTGTGTCTTCCACCTGCCGAGGCGCGGCGTTCTGCACGTTTAAACTCACTTCCGCAGTGCTGGCGGCCAGAACACAGGTTTCTGGGCATGAAAGCTGCGAGACTCAGCAGGGCAGTTAGTGTCAGACAGATTTGCGCCCGGTGACTCACTCCCCACCTCCCCAATGAATCTCATTGCCCACCACGACTCCCGAAGCCACCGAGATCGTTCCGTTCGGCGAAGCCGGCAACTCCGCCTGCGCGATACCCCGTTTGATGCGGGCGTCGACGGCGCTCTTGCCTGTCGAATCCGTCAGGGTGAACGTAACAATGGTGCCGTCAGGAACGGCATTGCCGGCACAATCGTGAATGGGATCGGTCTGCACCAGGATTCCGTTCTTGTCCCGTTCCGCTCGCATGCGAATGTTGCAAGGATCGGACGCGACCTCCTGAACCACCCGCCGGATCGAAGCCGGGCCGCTCGATGCGACGAATTGTGCCGCACCTTCCTTCTTCGACGAGTCCAACTTGGCCGACGCCACTCCCCACCTCGTCGTCTCTACACGGCTGACACTTTGGCCGTTGACGCTGAGTTCAAACTTCACCGGCTCTGGCTGGGTGACGAGATTTTGATACTTGTCGAACACAAATGCTGTGCCACTGATAACGCCCGGTGTGTCCGCCGGCACTCGCGAAGGCCGCGCCAGAAAAGCGATCGAGCTCACATCGCCCGCTGTTACGAAGAATGTCGCGCTGTCTCCGATGCCTAGCGAAATTACATAGCGGCCTGCGTTCTTCAAGTCGTCACCGCTGAGCTGGACGTCCGGCCGAGCTGCACCTTGCGCTTAATGGCCGTGCCCGGCCCGACCAGGTAGAGTGTTGTGTCGCCGTTCCCTTCCGTCGGAATGCTGAGGCCTGCACCAGCACGCACCGTCGCCGGCACCTTCAGATCGGCAGCCTGAGCGGCGAAGCTCAACCAGCAAACCGTCAGCAGATTAATCGCAAGTCTCAGGTTCATCATCCTGTTCACTGTTGGCGATCCAGCATGTACTCGTTGACTGTGACGCGATAGTTGTGAACGTTAGCCGCCAGGTCATCGCGCAGGTCGACGGCAAACGGCACCGGCGTCTGCGGCAATAGCGCCTGATCCACATAGCCGTCCGACACCCAAATCACTTTGCCAGCATTGTCGTAGTACGTGGCCAGCACGTGCGGAATGTTCACCGTGTTTCCAC
Source organism: uncultured Acidobacteriaceae bacterium (assembly GCA_963746515.1). Lineage (GTDB taxonomy): Bacteria > Acidobacteriota > Terriglobia > Terriglobales > Acidobacteriaceae > Bog-257. The sequence goes on from CAVVBO010000001.1 coordinate 431,194, forward strand.
TCTGATTGACCAGTTCACCCTTCAGCAGGTGACGTCCGCGCGCATCGGTCTCCACCCGCTGATGCATCACTCCGATCACGGGATCGGCCGAGGCCGGCACCAGCATGGAATTGGGCTGCATGCGCACGCTCTTCACCGTCGCCAGGCCCACGCCGGGAAAGTCGATGCGGAACGGCGAAATCTCTTTCGGCAACAAGGTGTGGGAAATCTTGTCGAAGCTGGTTTCCTCGCCCAGCACATTCCCGTCTTTGCCTATCAAGGTTGCGCCCACCGATACGAAGCCGGGAACCGTGTCTTCGTTCTCGATCTCGCCCACAATGATGGTGCTGTTCTCATGGGCGATAGCATTCATCGAAACAATGCGCACTCGCGGCGCTTCGACGTTCTGCGCGCCCCAGTCGTCGTCTGAGCCGCGAGTGATCACATCCCACCGCAGATAATTCTCCTGGATTACTTGTGGAGGAACCTTGGCCTCTTTCACTACCGGCCACTCCACTTTCCAGCTGTCGCCTTCTTTCACAACCTTCAGATCGCGGGTGTCGTAGAACGCTCCAACCGCGGTTGCGTATTCGAGGGTAGCGCGCACCAGCGCCTCGTTGTCGCTGGCGTGCAAGACCTTCGTGTCAGCCTGCTGCAGCGAAGAATAGGTGCGCAGACTGCCATCGCGTCCGGTAAGATCGCGGGCAAACGATGACTCATCAGCGTCGCTCGACTTCGCTACATAGGAGTATGCGCCTTTATAGTCGTGCGACCTCACGTGAGCGAATAGCGATTGCACCGCGCCTTCCGGCGACTTTGCCGGAGACAATTCGTTGGGCTGAATGGTCGCCATTGCGATCAACACAACGGTAAGAACAATAATCACGATCGGTAGAACCCGCTTCATTACCGCGCCTCCCGCAGCACCATGGGTTCGCTGGCCACCGGCGCAGGGAATCGAACCGTTTCTCCGACCCGCCGCCGCTCCGGCACCAACAAGACCAGGAACAGAGCAAACAGGCTGCTGGCCACGGGCAGAATTCCCCACAGAATGCCCTCAGTCTCGGTCGGCATGAAGCCCACAAATTCGAGTCGCTTGGCCGGCGGAACATCTTCCTTGGTCCATAAGGTGACGTTCCCATTGTCATAGGCCTCGGCCTGTCGCCAACCCGCAAAAGCCAGCAGTGGCTCGTAGAAACGGTCGCGAACGAAAACGTATTTCAGGCCGTACTGATTGGCATGCTTCAGAACCGCGCGCAGCGACTCCATTCCCGCCAGGCCGTAGTACTTGGAGTTGTAAAGCTGGCCCGATCCGTAGGCGGTCATTTCCGGCAACAGGCGGGCGGAATTGTAGTCACCATCCACACTGTCGGCAGTAGCGTAGGTCGAAACCTTGGCAAAGCTGTTGCCGAATCCCAGCGTGATGTAGCGGAACTTTGCGTGATCGTCGCGATTCAGGAATGCGATCACTTGGTCAACATTGAAAGGCGAGCTGCTGATGGGATGAATCGTAATCCACGCTACTGAAGTCGCCATGGTTCCCACGGCGGCAATCGCCAGCGCCACCATCGCCTTCATGCGAAAGCGCTGAATCAAACTCACCGCCAGCATCCCGACAAACGGCATTGCCATGACCGTTGCCCAGAATGTGAATCGTTCAAAGGTAAGCACCTGATACGCACGGCCAAGCAGAAGCTTACCTGCCGGAGTTGTTCCTCCCAATCCCAGAAGCGTGGTGACATACCAGCCAAACAGTAGTGGGCGCAGTCGGCGCTCGGCCGATCCGCGCATCACGATGTAAGGAATGGCCAGGATCAGCGCACCCATGGGAATGATCCAGAAATTCATCCCGCTCATCGGATTCAAGATGTAATTGTCGCGCGAGCCATGCGGAATCGGCATCTGGTTGATCGGATTCTTCAGCAAGGCAACCCAGTAAGGCCACAGCACAATGGCGACACCGGCAATGGCAACTACGGCAAAGACAACTGCCCGCCCTAAAACCCCGCCTAAGGAAGCCTGTTCTTCTTCCGCGGCTTCCGTGGCTTCCGTGGCTTCCGTGGCGTCTGTTGCGTCGCGGTCGAGAATAGCCAGCGCCAGCACCGGGACAGCAAAGAGAACCGAGCCGAACATCAAGGTGACGTGATGGGCTGCGGCCGCGGCCCACGCGAGTGCGACTCCCTTGATCAGGGAGTTAAAGCGTGCGCTGCGCAGCCAGACATAAAAGTATGGCAGCGCGTTCAGCATCAGCGCGGCCGACGCTGTGGTCGGCAACTGTCCCGACTGATACACCAGCATCGCCAGCGACCCGAGAAACACTGAGCCTAGCGCCGCATAGCTCGCGGAAGCTTCATCCACCCATAGCCGGGCGTAGCGATACATGCCGATGGGCAACAGCAAGATCGCCAGGAACTGCACGAACATGTAGGCCATGGTTAAGCCCATGACATGCGAAAACAACGCGATCCATTGATGTGTTAGCGGCGGGTAGGTGGTCTGCGAAAACCCCCCAAACCATTTTTCATTCCAGGGATTAAACCAATGATGCGCGTAGTGCGCCGCGAAAAAAATGTGCGTGTTCGCGTCGTAAGAGCCAGCCGGCAACTGCATTAGCAGCAGCGGGCCGTGCACTGCCAAAGCGATCAGCAGAATGGCAGCAAGAGGAATCGCTCGCGATGGCAAAGTGGGCGGCTTCAATATCAAAGGACTGCCTCCAGCGGCGGTGGTTCCAAAGCTTTTCGATTCTCGAATTCGGCGTAGGGTTTTCTCCTCATTCACAACTCTTCTAAGGCATTTTCGCGGCGCATTGCAAAACAGCCTTCGGGCAACATTCCGCATCCCATGCGAATGGAATTTTGCTTTCGCGCTGAGTTCCGTACCTCTCGAATGGTCAGTGGGTAGTCCACGTGAAAATGAAATCTGTGCTTCTTCTCATTGTCTGTTCTGTGTTCTTCATAGGCGCGGCCGTGGCCCAGACATTCGAGATCAACGGCCAGTCGTCGCAACCCGCACCATCGTCGTCGCAGGCGCAACCCAAGAAGAATGGCCAGGCCCAGAACAATGCATCGGGCGAAAACGGCATGGGATGGGGAAGCAGCATTGAAGTGGGCCGCCTGGCGCGCGCAGCTGAAGATGCATTGCGGCACGGAAATGCGCCGGCAGCCGCCGATTATGCGCAACGGGCGGTGAATGCAGCTCCGCAAGATAACAAACTCTGGTTTCTGCTCGGCTACACGTCACGACTCGCGGGCCGCTATCAGACTTCTGTCGAAGCCTATCAACATGGTTTGCAAACCGCTCCCGGAAATGCTGACGGAATGAGCGGCCTGGCACAGACGTACGAACGCATGGGCCGCACCGACGATGCCAAGCGTTTGTTGCTGCAGGTCATTCGCGCCAATCCGAATCGAACCAACGATCTGCTGATTGCCGGCGAACTTTATATGAAGACGGGAGACGCCCAGGAAGGCATTAGCCTATTGCAGCGGGCTGAGGCGCAACAGCCCAGCGCCCATGCCGAACTGATGCTGGCCATGGCGTACTTGAAGTTGAAGCAGCCCGATCGCGCCAAGCAGATGCTCGATCAGGCCAAGAAACATGCCCCGGGCAACGTCGAGATCTTTCAGGCAGCAGCTAATTACTATCGCGAAGAGCACGACTACAAGGCGGCCATCACGACTCTGATGAGCGCGCCGCACATGACTCCGGCAGTGCTTGCCGATCTTGGATATACCTACGAATTGGATGGCGACAAGCAGCGCGCGGCTGAAGCCTATACTCGCGCGGCTAACGAAAAGCCGAAAGAAATTGGCTATCAACTGAGCGCAGCGCAGGCGCAACTGCGTATTGGAGACTTGGAGCAGGCGCGCAAGTATTTGAACCGCGCCGCGGCCATCGATTCCAATCACTACCGCTTGCACGCAATTCGCGCCGCGCTGGCGAAGGAAGAAAACCGTCAACCCGACGCTATCACCGAGTACAACGCGGCCATTCGAGCGCTGCCGGCGGGAGGCGTACCCGAGGGTCAGCTCTATCCCATCCAGTTGCGGTTGAACCTGGCTGAACTCTATCGCGATAACGGTGATGACCAGTTAGCCCATCAGCAGATCGCCACGGCCGAAGCGGAAATCGACAAGCTCAATGTTCAAGGAACTGCTCGCGCCGAATTCCTGCGCGTCCGCGCCTCCTTGAAGCTGTCGGACAACGATCTTCAGGGAGCCGAGGCCGACCTGCTCGAAGCCCGCAAGCTCGATCCCGACAACACCAACATTCAGTTGCAGTACGCCAACCTGCTTTGGAAAGAAGGCCGGCCAGACGATTCGCGGAAAGTCTACGACGACGTGCTCGCCAAGGACCCGACCAATCGCTATGCACTGGAGGCGATGGGATACCTCTATCGCGAACAGAACAACGCAAAGATGGCGGCCGAATATTTCGATCGCCTGGCCAAAGATTATCCCGACGATTATGTGCCTTATCTTGCCTTGGGCGATTTGTATACCCAGACCAAGGAATTTGAGCGGGCCGACGCGAATTACCAGCAGGCCTACAAACTAGCGCCGCAAAATCCCGTCATCATCGCCAATGCCGCCAACGCCGCCATCGAAGCCCAGCAAATCAAGCTGGCCGGAGAGTGGGTCGATCGCGCCAAAGGCAAAGTGAATGACGATCCGCGCGTGATGCGCGAGCGCGAGCGCTACCTGTTCCACGAAGGCGATTATGAGCAGTCGGCCAACCTTGGATACAGGGTGCTGCAACAACTGCCCAAGGATCGCAACGCTTCGGTTTATCTCGCTTACGACCTTTACAACCTAGGCCGCTACGACGACGCGTTGGCCATTGCCCAGAAGTATGGTTCCGTTCTGCCGAAGGAGCCGAACTTCCCGCTGCTTGCCGGACACGTTCACAAGCACTCACAACTTTTGGACGAGTCGATTGACGACTACAGCCAGGCTATTCAGCGCGATCCCAAGATGGTGGAAGCCTATGTCAACCGCGGCTACGTGCTGAACGATCTGCAAGACGCCCAGCAGGCTTCTGAAGATTTTCATACTGCCCTGAAGCTGAGCCCGAATAACGGCATCGCTCATCTGGGATTGGCTTTCAGCGATCTGGAACTGCGCCGTTCCAAAGAAGCATTGGAACAGGCCGACCAGGCGCAGAAGCTGATGGGCGAATCGGGAGCGACGCATCTGGCGCGGGCCACCGCCTATCGCCAGCAACGTCTGCTGGCCAGTGCCCAACAGGAGTATCGCGCTGCCCTGAAATATGCGCCCAACGACTTGGCGCTGCATTTAGCGTTGGCCGACACGCTGTATGACATGCGCCACTATCAGCAGTCCATCGATGAATTGAATGCGGCCCTGGGTCTTTCTCCCGACGACCCTCTGATCTATGCGCAACTGGCGCACGCTTACGCGCATCTCGGCCAACGTGACGAGACGCTGCGCTACGTGCAGGCAGCCGAGCGCGAAGGAGGCAATCAATCTGCGATTTTGCTCGACACCGGCGATGCGCTGCTGACCCTGGGCGACAGGAGGGCGGCGATGGACCGCTTCGCACGCGCCCTCGATGCCCCCGACTCCAACCGCGTCGAGGCTCGCCTGGCCATTGCGCGACTGATGGTGAAATACGGGCAGGATGACGACGCCAAACAGCAAATCAGTCTCGCCTTCGCCGAGAGTCGCATTGGCGAAGCGCCACCGGTCACCGCGGAAAACCTGATTGCCGCCGCCAATCTTCTGCTGGCGATGCACGACTTCGATCTGGCTACCCGCTACTTCGAAAAAGCGCAGGAAGCTGGAGCTTCACCCGACATCGTGGCCATCGGTCTGGCTTACACCGATCTGGCGCAGGGCAAGACCAAAGACGCGGACCAGACGCTGGCCGTACTGGGCGCCGATCCTGAGGCAAATCAGAATTACGACTATCTGCTGGCGCAAACCGAGGTGTACCGCCAGCGTCATCAGAGTTGGAACGCGATGATGGCGCTGTCGCAGGCCGATCAGCTGGGTGGCAGTGAGATCGCCGAACTGGAAGGCATGCAAGTGGCGGGCGAGGAAGGCTTGCGGGTGACCGATCACCTCAGCATGCTGACCAACTTCACCACTGGCGGACTGTACGACGATTCCACCATCTACATGCTCGACAAGCAGATTTTTGGCATCACCAACAACGCAAATCTGCCTCCGCCGCGTTCGCAACAGGAATCGCTTTGGACCACCGCGTATCGCTACCACTTCGACAACGGCTTTCCCATGCTCAGCGGATTCTTCCAGATCCGCAACGCCACCGGTGAGGAGTCGCTGCCGCAGGAAGCGCTCATCATCAACCGCGACACCTACGACTACAACTTCAACAGCGCTTTGAATCCGGTAGTGCACATCGGGAATGCGTCGCTGGCATTCAATACCGGCGTGCAATTCACCATTCGCCGTGACACCGAAGCGCCACAATACATGAATCAAAACTTGTTTCGCGAGTTTCTGTACGTCAGTAGCAGTTCTTTCGGCAACTGGCTGTCGTTCAACGGTGGCATCTATCACGAAGCCGGTCCGTTCACAGCTACGAGCTACCCGCAGAATTCCAACGACATCGGCAACTGGCTGAACTTCACCGTTGGGCGTCCGTGGGCCAAGACGGCATTTATTACGGGATACACGCGGCGCGACTTGACCTTCACTCCGCAGCCCCGGGAATTCTTCACCACTTCGACGTACGGCGGACTGCAACACAAGTTTGGACAAAAACTGACCGCCAGCCTGATTGGCGAATACATCCGCTCCTGGCGCACGCAAGACACGCTGGTGGCGACCGCTCAGGCGCTGCGGCCGGCAGGCACTATTCAATACGCGCCGAATAAATCGTGGCTGCTGGATGGTCAATTCGCCTACACGAAGGGAGAATCGTTTCAAGAGTATGACAACGTCTACAGCAGTTTCTTCATCACTTACATAAAGCCGGTGCACCGGTCATACAGCGATTCCACTGGAGAGTTCAAGGTCGCCTATCCAATGCAGTTTTCCGTGGGTCTACAGGCAGAGCAATTTCCAATGTTCACCGGAACTGCCCAGAGTGGGACGCTGATTCGTCCCGTCTTTCGCCTGTCGATTTTTTAGCCAGGGGAGTACATGAAGATTTGTCTGGTTACGGCTTTTCCACCCAGTAGGCGCGGACTCAACGAGTACGGATTCCACATCGCCCGGGAGTTGCGGCGAGACCCACTCTTGAGTCTCACCATCCTGGCCGATGAACTCGACGGTCCGGTGGAGGAGTTGCCCGACTACGATGTCATTCGCTGCTGGCGCTTCGACTCGCTCTCCAATCCTGGGCGCCTGTTGAATGTGCTTTACGACCTTAAGCCTGACGTAGTGTGGTTCAACCTGCTGTTTTCCACGTTCGGCAATCGTCCGGTCCCTGCGTTTTTCGGCTTGATGCAGCCGGTGCTCTCGCGGCTGAGCGGTCGCTACACGCACGTCACCTTGCATCACTTGATGGACAACATCGATCTTGCCGATTCCGGCGTGCGCTTCCCGCGCTTGTATCAGGTGGCCGGAACGGCTGCGACTCGCATGCTGCTCATGGCGAATTCCATTTCCGTGCTGCTGCCCGCTTATCGCCGAACGCTAATCGACAAATACCGTGGAGCGAACGTGCACTTCCGGGCTCACGGTATTTTGGGAGGCCGTCCCGAGGCTCCCGACTTCAGCCGGCGCGGCAATGCTGAACACTACATTCTCGCCTTCGGCAAATGGGGAACGTACAAGCGACTGGAGTTGCTGATGGAAGCCTTCGCGGCTCTGGCCGCGGAGATGCCTGACGTTCATCTCATCGTCGCCGGGGGCAATCATCCATTAGCGCCCGGCTATGTAGAATCCGTTGCCCAGAACCTGCAGGGCAATGAGCTTATCCAATTCACCGGCTATGTGGCGGAAGACGACATTCCCGAGCTTTTCCGAAAAGCCAGTGTGCTGGTGCTTCCGTACTCTTCGGCCACCGGAGCTAGCGGCGTAGCCCACCTGGCGTGCCAATTTGGCGTCCCAATCTTATCGGCGGGAATTGACGACTTTCGCGAAATGGCTCATGACGAAGGCCTGGCAGTTGACTTCTACGAAACTGGAAACGCCGAAAGCCTGGCAAGCCAACTGAGGCAGATGTTAGGCGATTTGGAACACATGCGCGAAATGGCCGAGCAAAATTTCTCCGCCGCCTTGCGTATGACCATGCCACAAATCATTCGGCAATACATGCGGTCGTTTGATCAGCAACAACGTGCCCGTGCGCTTGAGCCGATCTCCCGCTTCCGCCGGCTTCCGTCCTGGGTCCCTTCGCGCTCGGCCATCTTCCGAGCGGCTGCGCCGAGGTGGCAATCGTGGACGTAAAAGCGATTCTGATCGTGGGAGGCGCCGCGGCCGACGCGGCCGTGGACGCCAGTCCCAGGGAAACCGTGGGCGGCGTGCCGATCGCCTATCTGGACGTGCTTGGTCTGCCCGTGCTGCAGCACTTGCTGCACCGGCTTCGGCGCTTCGGCGTTTGCGATGTAACCCTGATCAGTGATGCTGCCGCCGATGCTGATTCGTTCATGAAGCGTGCGCTAGCGGGCGCCGCGTTGCCGCGTATCCAGGCGACCGGTGAGCAACTTTGGCAAACCGCCGAAGACGTATTCCACAAGTACGCACAGGATGGAGCCGAGCTGGTAATAGCGGCCCGCATCGGTCCCTACACGGATGTGGACTACGACGAACTGATCCAGCATCACCTGGACCATCGCTGTCAGGTGACCATGGCGGTTGATCCCCAGGGCGCAGCGCTCGACCTGTTTGTGCTGAGCGCTTGCAGCCGCCAGGATGCGGTGACTCTGTTGCGCAGCGGCCTGCGTCAGTTGCGCCGGGAATGTAAGCACTTTCCGGTCGCCGGTTATATCAACCGGCTGCGGAATGCCTCCGATCTGCGGGGTTTGGCGCTCGATGGACTGCTGGAAAACAATTCCATACGGCCGGTAGGCATACAGGTCAAGCCCGGCATCTGGGTGGGAGAACGCGCCCACATTCATCATCGCGCCCGGGTCGTCGCTCCTGCATTTGTCGGGGCTCATGCCAAAATCCGCGCCGCTGCACTGCTTACCCGCGGCGCCGTAATTGAGCAACGCGCGGAAGTGGATTGCGGCACCGTGGTGGAAAACTCCACCGTGCTTCCCTTCACCTACGTGGGCGCCGGACTCGACGTGATGCACTCCGTGGTTGGCCTGCGCCGCCTTACCCACCTGCTTCGTAATGTTGAAGTCGAGATCAGCGACGGCAAACTAATCGGCATGGCAGCTTTACGTGCGGTTTCTCGTCTGGCAGGCAGCACGGCGGGCTTTTTTGCATTCATACCTAAGCGGATTCACCGGAGACTCTTTGCGCCGCCCGATCGCCAAAGTGCCGCGGACAATCCCGAGTCAGGGGAGCAGAAGAAAGCCCCACTGAAGTCGTCGGTGGTGGGATCCCAGGGTTCCGCTCCGAACGCATCCGAACCGCCGTTGGCAGTCGCGAGGAGATATGGAGACCAGTAGTAGGCCCGTAGTTGTCAAACGAATGCCGGAGAGAATGAATCTCAAACAGGCCCGCAGCTTCCTGAAGGAAGTGCAGCCTTTCCTAACCTCGGACCGGCCGCAGATAGTTTTCGATATGTCGCAAGTACGGCATATTGACGCGGCCGGCGTCGAAGTGTTGCTGCAGTGCATGCGGGATGCGGTGAAGCGCGACGGCGATTTGAAGCTGGCCGCGCTCTCGTCGCAAGCCGCGATTGTGCTCGAGCTTACCCGTACTGGGAGGCTTTTTGAAATCTACGAGACTTCCACCGCGGCGGTGAAGAGCTTCAGTTGCTTCCTGCCCAACGCGATTCGCCATCCCTACGCCAATTCCGCGCCGGGAATCGTCGCTCTGCCTCTCCCAGACTCGCTTCCGCTGGCCGCGGCAGACGATGAACGAGAAGGAGCGGGTCTGGCAGCATGAGCGTGACCCCAGAGACGATGGTAGAGGACCGTCCGCGAGCACGCGGCTGGCGTGATTGTTTCTCGCGCTGCACACCGCAGTCTGCGATACACGCCAAGATCCTGAATGGCAGCATCGTGCTGCTGATCGGTTCAGTCTTCGTAAGCCTGGCAAACTTCGGCTACAACATCGGGGTAGCGCGTCTGCTTGGTCCTTCCGACTTCAGCCACGCTGCCGCCGCAGTCACCATTCTCATGCTGGTGTCTGCGCTGACTCTGTCGTTTCAGTTAGTCTGCGCCAAGTTGGTCGCCAAGGCCAATACCCCGGAGCATAAGGCTGCTGTCTTCCAGCATTTGATGAAGCGAGCGTGGGCCATCGGACTCACCCTCGGCGCCTTCATGCTGTTCGCCAATTCGCTGCTCACGGCTTACCTCCGACTCTCATCGCCCTGGATCATCATCCTGCTCGCCATTGGACTGGCAATCTACGTTCCGTTAGGAGTCAAGCGAGGCGGCTTACAGGGAATGTGCCGGTTCAAAGGGCTCGCCTGGAATATGGGGGCCGAAGCCATCGTCAAGTTTCTGGGGGCCATCGTTCTTATCGAATGCGGCTTTGGCGTACTCGGCGCGGTGGCTGCGATTTCAGCCTCGGTGATTCTTGCCTTTTGCCTGCCCGATAGCGCCAGAGAGCTTCGCGGCTCGCATGTCTTATCTGGTCCCATCGCGCCGGTCGGCGAAGCCCGGCAAGCCATTGTGTTCTTCGTGGGACAAGTCATCATCAGCAATATCGACATCTTGATGGTGAAGCATTTCTTTCGTCCAGACGAGGCCGGCCTATATGCAGCAATCGCGTTGGTGGGAAGGCTTCTTTACTTCGGCGCCTGGTCCATCGTCAGCGCCATGTTCCCGGTATCGGCCGAGGGTGAGACGGAAAAACCTGCTGCTTCCCTGCTGGCGTTTCCCCTGGTCATGGTCACGGGAATGTCGATTGTGTTCGTTCTGATTCTCGCGACCTTTCCGGCATTCATCTTCCAGGCGCTGTTCGGCGCTCACTTCCATACCGGAGTCGGCGATCTGAATCTGTTGCTCAGCATGAACGCGGCCGCGACCGGAGTGTATGCCATTGCAGTGGTCTTGATTACGTATGAGATGTCGCGGCGCATTGCGAATACCGGATGGCTGCAATTGGTGGTGAGTGGGCTCATCATCCTCGGAATCACCTGGTTTCACTCGACATTGTTGGAGGTCATCATCGTCCAGCAGGTGCTCAGGATTTTACTGTTGCTTGCGGTCGCCTTTCCGTTTGTCAAAACGTGGGCGTCCGCCGGCGGGAGACTACATGAAGAGGCTACGGCAGGTTACTGAACCGGAAGTCATAGCAGAGTTCCTGAAGAACGAGTTCTATCAGGAAGAGTTCCAGCACGATCGCGAGCAGTTCGAACACCTCGTGCTGGGAGCTGACGTTGCGGACCAATCCGGTAACGCTTTGCGCCGGGCCCTGTTGTTTCGCCGCCGCGGGCATATGTGGAGAGAACTGCCGGCCGACACCCAATGGTGGGAAGTTCAAATCGAACCGCAGGACCTGGAACGGGTGCGAGTGTTTCCCCGGGCCCAGTGGCGCAAGATGGCCAACGGAAGCTTTCTGCTGAAAGACATTGTCAGGCGAATCAGGACCAAACCTTTTCGTGGCCGGACCCGCGATTATGTCGCCAAGGTACAAGCCTTGAGCTATCAACTGCGCAATCATCAGGACCATAGTGCGGTGTTGCTGATCGGCGTCGATGACCTGAAACCGGTGACTGTGCTGGAAGGCAATCACCGGCTCACAGCGGCACTGCTGGCGTCGGTCGAGGTCTTGCAGAGCCGCTTTCGCGTCTATTGCGGTTTCTCCGAGCGCATGGCGGAGTCGTGCTGGTACCAGACCAACATGCCGAACCTCTGGCGCTATGGCCGCAATCGAGTTCGCAATCTTTTCTATGACCGCGACGCCGACGTGGAGCGGCTAATGCGACCGGAGTTGGATTTAGGGATTCGAGATGACGAATCGGTATTGTCGCCGGTGGGCGCGCGTAAAGCGATCACGCGACTCCAAACGGGCCCTATGAATCGTGAATCGGAATTTTGATGTCAGGAGAGCTGCCGATGAAAGCTCATCAAGTTTTGTTAGCCAGAGTGATGTTGGTAGTCGTGGGATGCGCGCTTTGCGGATTGCCGGAAGTTGCCGAAGCCCTGCCCCAGCAAGCGAATCAACAGCAGAGCGGCACAACCATCGATCCTTCGCAGGGTCCGCTGCAACCGGTACCAAGTCAGATCGAGCCGAGCCATCCCAACTCGCCGTCGACACAGAATACCGAAGTGCCGCCCGAACCTGTTCCCGCCACTCCTCCTCCTCAGCCTAAAGCTGAGCAGCAGATGCAGCAGCCTTTGGGGACAGCCACCGCTGAGGGCGTGCCCACGGTCGGCGGAGGGGCGTCTCGTCCTGCCGGAGAAGCGATTGCGCCCGCCAAGCAGAATCAGCGGCGGTCGCTGCTGATCAAGATCGGCCTGGTTGCCGCCGCAGGGGTCGCCGCAGGAACGGTTTACGGCCTATCCAAAGGAACGCCGAGCAAGCCGTGAGCAAGCCTTTCCATCGGGCACCGTTGCTGGTTTCCTTTTCGGGCTTGGACGGCTCGGGCAAAAGCACGCAGATCGAGAATCTGCGGCAGTTTGCTGAGAGCCGGGGCTTGACTACGAAACTGCTTGCCTTCTGGGACGACGTAGTTGTGCTCAGTCGCTATCGGGAAGGCTTCGTACACAAGGTTTACAAGAGCGAAAAAGGAATTGGCGCTCCCGGACGCCCGGTTCAGCGCCGCGACAAGAATATTCGCAAGTGGTATCTCAGCTTGATTCGTCACGGCCTGTATTTGCTGGACGCCGTGAATCTGGTGCGTGTGGTTGGCGCGGCTCGGCGCTCCGGGGCAGACATTGTCATCCTGGATCGCTACATCTACGATGAGTTCGCGAACCTGCCTCTCTCGAATATCCTGACGAAGATTTTCATTCGCATGGTGAGTGGTTTCGTTCCCACACCAGACGTAGCTTACCTCCTCGACGTTGCTCCCGAGACAGCACGTGGCCGGAAGCCTGAGTATCCGGTGGAGTTTCTTCACCTATGCCGGCAAGCCTACTTCGGCCTCGCTTTGATGCTGGGGAACATGATCGTCATTCCGCCACTTCCGCTTCGCGAGACCGAGCGCGAAGTAGAAAACACGCTGGCTGTTGCCCTGTCGAAAAGGCCACTCCGGCAGGGACGCTAAGTTGGACACAGCGCCCGCAGCCTAGGTCGACTTTCAGCCCCGCTGTAACAATTACCTTCCGCCTCCACTTCCTACGCATTCGATACATTTCTCTCGACCATGTCTTAATGAAAATAAAAGGCTTAGGTGTCGCTGACGCGTATTTGGGTTTGGCACCCAACTTGTAGTGAAAAGGGGGTTGCCGCGGGCATCGGTGCCTCGCATCTCGAACGCAAACATGGCATGAGATGCGACGACGGCCGAAGCCAACACAGGCATGAAGCGCCCAAGATTTTGGAGGAACTTGTAATGAAGATCTCGATCCTATTCACGTTGCCGGTAGCGGCTGCGTTACTTCTGCCTGCGGCTGCGCAACAGACGCCGGCCGACAATCAGCAGCCTTCGGCCACATCTTCTTCGCAGAGCAGTTCGCAACCAGCCACCGCGGCGCAGGATGCCAACTCGGATCAAAACATGTCAGCCCGCCAGCCGCTTGAGCCTGACATGCGGCAAGGCTTCTGGGGAAAGATGAATCCCTTCGCGCGCAAGAAGTACGTGCAACGCCAGCTGAGCCCGATCCGCAACCGGGTGAACGAGCTCGACGACTTAACTGCCGCAAACGCGAAGGAAATTAAGGATGTCGACGCCCGCGCGCAGGAAGGCATTCGCCAGGCGGACGCGAAAGCTACTCAGGCCGATCAGCATGCCGTGGACGCCGGCAATCGCGCGCAGCAGGCAAATCAGACAGCGCTTCAGGCCAGCAATCGCATAAACACCGTCGAACATGTGGTGGGAAATATTGACCAGTATCAGCCCGCTACCCAGACTGAGATCCGCTTCCGCTCCGGCCAGACCACGCCTGAGCCCGAAGGCAAAGCAAGCCTCGACGACATGACCGCGAATCTGAAGGACCAGAAGGGCTACATCATCGAAGTGCAGGGATTTTCACCGGCTGGCGTGCAGAGCTCGCAGGCCATGGCAAACTCGGTGGTGCGTTACCTGGTGGAGAAAAACGAAGTCCCGGTGTACCGCATTTTCGTGATGGGCATGGGCAATGCGAAAGTGCCCGTGGCTGACGGTGAGACGAAACCGGCTCATGGCAATCGCGTAGAGATCAGCCTGTTGAAGAATGACGTGGATCAGCTGGCGTCCGCATCGCAGCCTAATGGAAACATGGCGGCCGGGATGAACAGCCAAGATTCATACGGAACGGCTGCGAGTTCAACGCAGTATGCCCCGGCGCAGCAGCCGAGCAACTCGACTTCGGCCAGCAACAGTCAGCCGCAGCATTGATTAATGGAATCTCTCAAACCGCAAACCCCAACTCCTCCTCCGACCCCTCGTTCCGGCGAGGGGTTTTTTACGATGAGCGCTCCGCCAAGTCGAAACGGATGTCGTCACGGCAACAAACACGAAGCCGAATGCTGGACCAGCTGAATGAGCGAAGATAGACAGCCGAATACGTCCATCGTGCGGTTCTATACGGTGATAATCTTGGCTCTGGTGGGATGATATCTGATGGAAACTCTCTTCTACTCGCGAATGTCGTCGCCGGTCGGGCCATTGTTGATCGGCGTGTCCGAATCTGCCCTGGTCATGCTCGAATTCGATCGCGGGATTGCCGCAAATGATCGGCGGCCAGCCCGTCGCGTGGGAAGAATCGGAAACTCGCACGCGCTCCATCCGCAAGCAAATGGATGAATACTTTGCCGGAAAGCGACGCGACTTCGACCTGGCGCTCGATCTTCGCGGAACTGACTTCCGCAAGCGCTGCTGGAACGAATTGCTAAGGATTCCCTACGGCGAGACTCGTTCTTATGGCGAGATCGCACAGCGCGGTCGGCAATCCAAAAGGCTTTCGCGCCGTTGGGCAGGCCAACCACTACAATCCCATCGCGATCATTGTTCCGTGCCATCGCGTGCTGGCGGGAGGTCGCAACTTGGGCGGATACGGAGGCGGTCTGCCGGACCAAGGCATTTCTGCTGCGGCTGGAAGGTGCTGCTTTTCGTGAAGAGCCGGAATCGCCTGAAACGACGAAGCAACTCGAACTTACCGCGAGCTAGTTTCCATTTCCGGCGTAGCCGCCAGCAGCGTGCGGGTATAAGGATGCGCTGGCGCCGTCGTGATCTGCTCGGTCGTTCCCATCTCGACCAACTCGCCGTGTTGCATCACCGCGATTCGATCGGCCAGATAACGCACGATCGGCATGGAATGCGAGATGAAGAGGTAGGTCAGATGGAACTCTCGCTGCAGCTGCTTCAGCAGGTTCACGATTTGCGCTCCCACGCTGACATCCAGAGCCGAGACCGGTTCGTCGGCAACGATGAAGCGCGGCCGCAGTATTAATGCCCGAGCGATGCCGATGCGCTGGCGCTGTCCGCCGCTGAACTCATGCGGATAGCGCGGCAGCGCCGAGTCGTCCAGCCCAACCGCTCGCATGACTTCCCGCGATACTCTGGCGCGCCGCTCACCGCCATGAATCGCAATCGGCTCGCAGACAATCTGTTCCACCGTCAGTCGCGGATCGAGTGAGCCGAATGGGTCTTGAAAGATGATCTGCATATCGCGCCGCAACCGCCTGAGTCCCGAGCCGTGGGCCCGCAACACGTCCTGGCCGTCGAAGACGATCTCGCCCGCGTCCGGCTCAATCAGACGCAACAGCATTCGTCCCAGCGTGCTCTTGCCCGAACCGGATTCGCCCACCAGACCGAGCGTCTCTCCAGCCTCAATCGCCAGAGACACGTCTCGCACCGCGCGAATTTCGCTCGTCGTCCCGC
This sequence comes from uncultured Acidobacteriaceae bacterium, assembly GCA_963746515.1. Lineage (GTDB taxonomy): Bacteria > Acidobacteriota > Terriglobia > Terriglobales > Acidobacteriaceae > Bog-257. Next base: position 447,199 of record CAVVBO010000001.1, read on the forward strand.
CGCCGAAGGCCGACTGGCCTCTGTGAAAAGTCTTAACCAGGTGTAAAGCCTGTAGCAACGACATGCCGTTGATGGTAGCAAATGCCCGCAAGGCGAAAAATTCCAATCAGCCGAATGTCGCGCCGGACAAGGTTCTTGCCAAGATTCTCACAATTCAATTGCATCCTGGAGCGGGCTTAGGCGGTGGTGTTGTTTTGATTGAAGCCGCCAGCATCGCGCACGAAAACGCTTCCGCTGGAAAGCGAATTTCGAATTGCACCAAATTCTGGCAGCCGCCTGTGGATGGGCTGCACTCGATTGAAAACAAGCGAGATAGAATTGCGATATTTTATATTGACTTCAGCCACAGGAGGAGTAAAAACACACTCGTTCTTTGACAAATTTCCAAGGTTCGAGACGGCAGGTAAACAGGCTATCCCGACGCGCAAGCGTGGGAATACCCGGCAAGTCCCGGGGACTGATGTGGGATCACCGCAGTGCGCCCACGGTGCATCGCGACACTGAGACCGCAACAATCGATAGCCGGTTGCTGGCCGAGGAGAGCAGGAAACAAGTCAGAGGCAAGATGGAATCCCGAGGCGTTGAACGGTTATTCCGGTTAGTGGTGAGTCCGGAGTTTGAGCTGGATGGTCATGCCGCATACGCAAGTACGCGGCGAGGACAGTCTGGCGAAGACTCAGCGCGATCCCACAAAATCGGGAACACCAGTTCAACAATGTCTCGGGATTTCTTTTGCTTGCGACATCAACCAGTCCTTTTCATTTCTGCAGAGGCATTTCTCACTGAATTTTTATGACGAACGACCTTCGGGCCGTGAGCGATCTGCTGTTTGTTGGCTGACATTCATCTTGATCGGCACGGGCAAGCAGATTCCTCGCTGCGCTCGTAATGACAATCTTTCACCTCATGACAACCTTCAGAAGCTAGTCTGCCGACAGGTTCTAGAGCAGCCTTTAGCTGACGGCTGAAGTAGCTGACAGCCTCTTCTACAACGGTATATTCCCGTGCTTCTTGGGCGGATTCTTGTCGCGCTTGTTCTCCAGCATATCCAGCGCCTGAATCAGCTTGCGCCGAGTGTCGCGCGGACGAATCACCGCGTCCAGATATCCTCGCTCAGCCGCGACATAGGGATTGGCGAAGCGCTCGCGGAACTCCTCGATCTTGGCTGCGCGATCCGCATCCGGATTGTCTGACTTCTCCAACTCGCGCTTATAAACGATATTCACCGCGCCTTCCGGACCCATCACCGCGATCTCGGCGGTTGGCCAGGCATAGTTCACATCGGTGCGGATGTGTTTGGATGCCATGACGCAGTACGCTCCGCCGTAAGCTTTGCGGGTAATCACGGTGATCTTCGGGACAGTCGCCTCGGAGAACGCATACAGCAGCTTCGCGCCGTGCGTGATGATGCCGCCATACTCCTGCTGCGTGCCGGGCAGAAATCCCGGAACATCCTCGAAGGTGATCAGCGGAATGTTGAAGCAATCGCAGAAGCGAACGAAGCGTGCGCCTTTGATGCTGGCGCTGATGTCGAGCACTCCCGCCAGAAACGCCGGCTGGTTGGCAACAATGCCGACCGGCTTGCCATTCAGGCGTGCGAAGCCAATCACGATGTTCTTCGCGTAGTGCTCCTGCACCTCGAAAAAGTAGCTGTCATCGACCACCGAGTTGATGACGTCCTTGATGTCGTAGGGCTGGTTCGATTCCGTGGGAACGATAGTGTCGAGATGTTCGTCGGCGCGATCGATGGGATCGGTGCAGGGCTTGCGCGGCGGATCTTCCAGATTGTTCGAGGGCATGAAGCTGAGCAGCTCGCGAATCATGCTGAGACACTCGGCGTCGTCGTGCGCCATGAAGTGCGCGACGCCGGACTTCTCGTTGTGCGTCATCGCGCCCGCCGAGCTCGTCCTTCGTCACTTCTTCGTGCGTCACCGACTTGATGACGTCCGGCCCGGTGATGAACATGTACGACGTGTTCTGCACCATCAGGATGAAGTCGGTCATGGCCGGCGAATAAACGGCGCCGCCAGCGCACGGTCCCATGATGGCGGAGATCTGCGGCACCACTCCCGATGCCAGCACATTGCGCAGGAAGATGTCGGCATAGCCAGCCAGCGACATCACGCCTTCCTGAATGCGCGCACCTCCGGAATCGTTCAGCCCGATCACCGGCGCGCCAACCTTCATCGCCATATCCATGATCTTGACGATCTTGGCGGCGTTGGTCTCCGACAGCGAGCCGCCGAACACGGTGAAGTCTTGCGCGAACACAAATACCAGTCGGCCTTCGATGCGGCCATATCCGGTAAGAAAGCCGTCGCCGAAGTACTTCTGCTCGTCCATGCCGAAGTCGTTGCAGCGATGCGTGACCAGCTTGTCGGTCTCTTCGAAGGTGCCTTCATCGAGCAGAAACTCGATGCGCTCGCGGGCCGACATTTTGCCCTGCTTATGTTCGCGTGCGCGGCGCTCTTCGCCTCCGCCGGCTTCGGCCAGAGAGTCGCGGCGCTTCAGTTCGGCTAATTTCTGTTCCAGGTTCATGGGCGTGATTATAACTAGCGACTGAAGGACGAGCGGCCAGACGATCGCCGCAGTAGGCTCACTCAGCTGTGTGACGAGGGTACTTGCCGGATGTTCGCACCGGCTCTGGACGACCTTCTAGCTGAAGTGCTGCCAGCCCGCTGGTCTTCAGCGTCTCCGTATTTCCGTCGGCCGTCGACCAGCTTCATTTGCCTGCCACGAACCATCTCTCCAATGCGCGTGATCGGAACTCCGGCAATCTCCTTGGGAACGCGGCGATCAGAGCGAGCAGTGAAACAGCAGTTCGTATTCTTCGCCGCCGTGCAGGGCGAGCGTCAAACCGTCTTTTCCGGCGATATGCAGGCAAACGCCTCGGCGTATACCACCAGCTCCGGTTTTGCTTTCCTCGCAGATGTGGCCAAGGTCAGTCGAAAGCCCATCGCTGATGTCGATCATCGCCGTGGCCAGCTTCTTCTCACGCAGAAACTCGCCAACTGCCATGCGCGGCTCGGGATAAAAGTGTTTGAGATGCGAGCCGGGCCGCAGCTTCTTCCCATCGCGCAGCTGATGCAAAGCCGCTGCCGACGAGCCCAGCGTGCCGGTCACGTAGAGCAGATCGCCGGGTCGCGCTCCGGAACGCAAAATCGCCTTTCCTTGGGGCACGGAGCCAAGCACGACGATGTCGGCCAGAATGCCGTCAGGCGACTGCGCCGTGTCTCCTCCGGCCAGCCGCACCGAATAGCGATCCGCCAGCTTAAGCAATCCTCGAACGAAGCCGTCAACCCATCTTTGCGGGAGATCAGCCGGAAGGGCCAGCGACAAGAAAGCTGCCGTGCGGCATTCCTCCCATGGCCGCGATATCGCTCAGGCCTCGGGCCAGGCAACGATGGCCCACCGAGTCTGGCGGATGCCACTCGCGCCGGAAATGTACGTCTTCCAGGCTGAAATCCGTCGTGACCAGAGCTTCGTGACCGCGCGGAATTCGTAGCACCGCACAGTCATCTCCGATGCCCCGTTCCGAACGATCGCCTCGCCGATCAGCAGCCCGGCGAATGCGCTCGAATAAGCAGCTTTTCCTTCAAGGGCACGCAGTTCCGTTCTTGCCAAACCAACCGGCGACACGGTACGTGATCAAACTGGGCGAACAGGACGCCAAAGCTTCGTGAACGGGCCCGTAACCATCCGGATGCTCCATGCTAAGTCATTGTATCCATTGCGTTTACAGTACTTTAGTGGTAGCCGTGGATCTGCAGTTTTGTTGACACTAGTCGGCCGCTCTGTTACGGTTTGATGTCATTCATTACATCCAGCCAAGCGCCCGGCGAGGCAGTAGGCTTGCTGCCGGGAAGGAAGGCCGTCAACCCACGGCCTCCAGGGACCCCGAATTTAGCAGTTCGGACCAGCAAGGCTTTACGTTCCGGATTTTCATAGGTTAGTTGCGCGTCGCTCCCCGGAACCATTTTTAACCGAGGGTTATAGTTTTGCGAAAACGCTTTTATATTCTTTTCGTAGCCCGCGATGCGGAAGGTCAGCTACGAAAAATCCCGATTCCCATTCATTATCTGTACGTCTTTCTCGCCGGCGCTCTGATCGGCATGTTCACCATTACCGGCATGGCTGGTTCCTATACCCGCATGCTCTGGAAGGTGGCCAGCTTCAACCAGTTGCGTTCCGAAAAGACGGCTCTGCAAACCCGCTACGCGCAACTGGAGCAGGTGCAATCGCGAGAAGGACATCCAGGTCGCCTCGCTCGGTTCCATCGCCAACGAAGTCTCTGTCATCTACGGCCTGAAGCCCAACCGCGAAGCTGATGAACGCGGTCGAGGGGCCGGTCAAGCCCGAAGAGGTAACCTATTCTATCAATCAGCTTTATGCCTTGCGCAATTCGGCCATGACGGGCGCGGCAACGGCTGGCGTTGGGCGTCGGATTGACCCACGAAGCCAGTCTGTCCGACTGGGTCGACTGCTACCACGGCTCCAACCATGTGGCCGGTGATGGGTCCGATCACGGGCGCTTTCGGCGAGCGTATCGATCCATTCAACGGTGAGGGCGCATTCCATTCCGGCGTTGACATTTCCTGTCATTACGGACAGCCGGTACTGGCTCCTGCCGACGGCAGTGGTCACCTACGCCGATTTCTACAACGGCTACGGCCGCATGCTCCAGATCGACCATGGCAACGGCATATCGACTCGCTACGGTCATCTGTCGGGGTTTGCCGTGGCCGACGGCCAGCCGGTCCGCAAGGGACAGGTCATCGCCTACGTTGGCTTGTCCGGCCGCAGCACAGGCCCGCATCTGCACTACGAAGTCCGCATCCATGACACGCCGGTGAATCCTCACAAATTTCTGCGCACCACCTTTGCCGAACTGGCTGGTGGAACACCCGGCGCTTGAGACAGTTTCGGTCATAACACGTATCGGATAGAGCGGCATTTCGAATAGTCTTGCCTGTTCAGACAATCAGTGTGGTTCGACAGTCGGGATTGTTCGGGCATTCAGATTGTTCGGTCAGTATTGTTCGGGTAGTGCAAGTCTTCAGACCTGCATTAAGACGCTCCTTCCAAATATCCTGAGTTGACTTTGAAGGGGCGTAGCTTTAGCTGCGCCGTACTACGCCGTTCTGCCGAAATCTCGCGCCGCTTACTTTCCTTTCCCCGTCTTCTTCTTACCCTCTGGAGCGTTGTGTTCCGGCTCCGGCGGCTTCTGTGTTTCCGGGCCAAGTTCCACCGGAGGCTCGCTCAACACCTTCTTGAAAAAAGCGTAGGGCACCTTGGCGGTTAGAACTCCTTCATTCTTGTCCTGATGGATCTCCAGGCTCTCGAATGCCGCTTTCACATCCTTGTCAGCTCCTCCGGTATCGATGGAAATCTCCAGCGACTTGAACAATGTTAGGTACGCATTCACGCTCTCGGTAAAGCGTTGAGCTTCGGCTTCGCTGTGGGTGATCACGTCGGCTCTGAGGCGAATATCGTTCAAGGGTCGCGCCGAGGCGATCACCACACTGTCGGCCGGCAGCAGACCGCTCCATCCGCCTGGAACCAGCAATTCGCCTCGGTCCTGCACTGGGCTCGAGGCCGGCGGCCGTGCGATGGTCCACACCACACTGCCCAGCGGCACTCTCCGGTAGTAATCGCTGACCAGCGGCGGGCCAGCGAACGGCAGAGCAGCCTGCTTGTAGCGATCGATCATCCCCTGGATGGTATCGGCACTCTCGGTATTGGACACCGCCGCAATGTCGATGCCGAGCAACGCTACCCGCACCGTGCGTCCTTCCACCGGGATAATGTAGATGTCGTAGTCCTGGTATCTCTCGACCCGGGCAGCCAGTTTGTGGAGGTAGTCACTCACTCGGGCGTTGTCGAAACGGCCCTGCAGAATTTCGCTGTACCGGTTCTCGGCCGGTTGGCCCTTGCTGGAAGTGCCGTAGTGAATGGCAAACGCTACCTTGTCCAGGTCGCGCTCGAATTCAAAGCCGGTTTGTCGGACAAAGTCTTCGTACTGCGGATCGCGCTCTTTGGGAGGCTTCTTGCCAATGTCCGTAAACAGCCGGATCGGCTCCAGGTTGATGTAGAGCACCGCGTCGGACTCGGGCAGCAAACGCACCGCATCGGGAGCGGCCCGTTTTCGCAGCAGAATGGCGGTCACAATGCCGCCCACGATTACCACGAGCGCGACGGCAACCCAAAACTGGTTCCTGCGGTTTCGCATGGATTGAGTCTCGATGATACGGGAAAAGACGGCGCAGTCGTCAACCGGCGAGTTGTCCAGCCGTTTGACGGGTATTACGCATTGCGTAGATTCTTGCTATAGCACCATTTTATGGTGCAATGCTACAGGGCGCGCGGTGTGCGACCAACGCCAGTGAATTGCGCGCTGGTGAACCTTCACACGTGATACCAGGGCTTTGTAATCAAAAATTCACAATGCACCTCGGAGCCAGATGCTAGCCTGCGAAACGTGGGCAATACAAAGGAGATTGCTTCCCGATGACAGCAGAGTCTTCTTTTCACTGTGAAGTTGAGAAGTCGGGCGATCAAGCTACCGGGAGAGTGACAACCATCATGTGTCATGGCCGGGTGGTAAGCGAAACCGCAGGCGAGCTCAAAGAAGTTGTCAAGCCCATCATTGTTAGCGGTGGACGTATAATCCTTGATCTTACGGATGTGACCCATCTGGATAGTTCAGGTCTGGGAACGCTCGTTGGCTTAAAGGTTTCTGCGATCAATGAAGGCTATTGCACGCTGGAACTGATCAACCTGACACCGCGGGTGAAGGAACTGTTGCGCATCACGAATCTGAAGCAGCTGTTCGCGTCGTAAGGCCGCGCTCATCGTCGCGCCCGCTCGCTCTCCCCAGCCAGATGCTACGCTCCAAGTCTGCAGCAGCGAATCGAGTCGCCAAAGTATACTCGCCAAAAAATCCCTACATGCGTAATACTCCTCCAGCCGTTTGACCTGCTTTTTCCCTCGCCTGTAATATCGAAGTTAACCTTTTTGCGCTGAACGGATTAGAATGCCTCACGATCTTCCCAAAGCCTATGAGCCGGGCGCTATCGAGCCGCGCTGGGCCGAGTACTGGGTCCGCGAAAAACTGTTTCACGTGGAAACTCCCGCCGCCGACTCCACTCGGCCGGACCTTCACCATCACCCTGCCGCCGCCCAACGTCACCGGCACATCTCCACATGGGCCACATGCTGGAGCAGACGGAGATCGACATCATCGTCCGCTGGAATCGCATGCGCGGCTTGCCGACGCTGTGGCTGCCGGGCACCGACCACGCCGGCATCGCCACGCAGATGATGGTGGAGCGCCAGCTCGCCGCCGAGGGCAAGAACCGCCGCGACATCGGCCGCGAGGCTTTCATCGCGCGCGTGTGGGACTGGAAGCAGCATTACGGCGGCGTCATCCTCCACCAGATGAAGCGGCTGGGCGCCTCGGTCGACTGGTCGCGCGAGTACTTCACCATGGACGAGCGCATGTCGCGCGCGGTTCGCGAAGCCTTCGTTCGCCTCTATGAAGAAGGGCTGATCTATCGCGGCAAGTACATCGTCAACTGGTGCCCGCGCTGCATCACCGCGGTCTCCGATCTCGAAGTGGTGCACGAGGACACGCCGGGCAAGATCTACGAGATTCGCTATCCCGTTGTCGGCGCCAAGGACGAGTACATCGTCGTCGCCACCACGCGTCCCGAAACCATGCTGGGCGACACCGCCGTCGCCGTGAACTCCGGCGACGAGCGCTACCGCCATCTGCACGGCAAGAACGTTCTGCTGCCGCTGATGAATCGCGAGATCCCGATCATCACCGACGACATCCTCGCCAATCCCGAGTTCGGCACCGGCGCGGTCAAGGTCACGCCTTCGCACGATCCCAACGACTTCGAAGCCGGACTGCGCAACAACCTGCCGCAGATCGACGTGATGAACGAAGTCGCGCAGATGAACGAGAACGCCGGCCCATATCAAAGGTCTGGACCGCTTCGAGGCGCGGCAGAAAGTTCTGGAAGATCTGGAGCGCGGCGGCTTCCTGGTCGGCGCCAAGGATTACGTTGTCCCGCTGGGCAAATGCGATCGCTGCAAGACCATCATCGAGCCGCGGCTGTCGACCCAGTGGTTCGTGAAGATTCAGCCGCTGGCCGACCGCGCCATCGAAGTGGTCGAGAAGGGCGACATCAAGTTCGTTCCCGAGAACTACTCGAAGACCTACTTCGAGTGGATGCGCAACATTCACGACTGGTGCATCTCGCGCCAGCTGTGGTGGGGGCATCGCATTCCCGGCGTGGCACTGCAAGGCGTGCGGCGAAATCATCGTCGCGCGCGAGACTCCGGCGAAGTGTGCAAGTGCGGCGGCGCGCTGGAGCAGGACAGCGACGTGCTCGACACCTGGTTCTCGTCGGGACTGCTGCCGTGCTCCGCGCTGGGCTGGCCCGACAGCACGCCCGAGCTGGACGCGTTCTATCCCACGACGCTGCTGATCACCGGCTTCGACATCCTGTTCTTCTGGGTGGCGCGCATGATCATGATGAATTGCCACTTCATGCGCGGACATCAGCACGGCGACGTTCCGTTCCGCAACGTTTACATCCACGCGCTTGGTGCGCGATGCCGAGCGCCAGAAGATGTCGAAGACCAAGGGCAACGTGATGGACCCGATCGAGATCATCGAGAAGTACGGCACCGATGCCGTGCGCTTCACGCTGGCCGCCATGGCCGCGCCCGGCGACCGACATCGCCTTCTCCGAGAGCCGCACCGAAAGCTATCGCGCCTTCGCCAACAAGATCTGGAACGCCGCGCGCTTCCTGTTCATGAACGTGGACAGCGCGACCAGGAGGCCGGGCTGTGGTCGCTGGCGGAATTTCAAGTGCGTCCGATCGACGGGTGCCCCATCCTTTCCCGAAGCGGAGGGTGGGCCCAAAGGTGTCTCCGGCTTCAAGGCCGAGACTCTGGAAGACCGCTGGATTCTCTCGCGCTTCAATCGGGTGGCGCAGGAGATTCGGCGAAGCGCTGGAAACCTATCGCTTCCACGAAGCGGCGCACGTGGTCTATCACTTCTTCTGGGGCGAGTACTGCGACTGGTATCTGGAGCTGATCAAGCCGCGGCTGCTCAGCGAAGATCGCGAGCAGGCCCGCGCCGCCTACGCGAACCTGATCAGCATCTTCGAAGGCGCGCTGCGGATGCTGTCGCCGTTCATGCCGTTCATCACCGAAGAGCTGTGGCACGCGGTGTACGACGGCAAGCCGCCGGCGAAGTCGATCGCGCTCGCGCGCATATCCGCAGTGCCGATCCGGCGCAGATCAATGCCGACGCCGAAACCGAGATGGCGATCCTGCAGGACCTGATCGTCAGCGTGCGCAACATTCGCGCCGAGTTGAAGGTCGAGCAGAAGCAGAAGTTGCCGATCGAAATCTTCGCCGAGCCGGCGATGTGCGCTCGCTGATCGAACGCAATCGCGGCGCGCTGGAGCGGCTGGCGAACGTGGAAGGCGTGACCTTCGTTGAGTCAGTCACTGGCGAAAGCCGCAGGCGCGCGCAGCACGGCGCGCTTCGATGTGCGCGTGATCTACGAGCGCAAGATCGACGTCGCCGCCGAACGTGAGCGCCTGAACAAAGAACTGACCAAGACTGACCGCAGGAACTGACGCGCGCCATCGGGCAGTTGAACAACGAAGCGATTTCTGTCGAAGGCTCCGGCCAAAGTTGTCGAAGGGACTGAAGAAGCGCAAGGCCGAAGTCGAGATGCTGGTGGAGAAGACGAAGCGAAGCTCTGACCGAGTTAGACTCAATGCTATGCGAGAATAGCTCGAAACTGTTTGATGAAGCATCGCGAGTTGTCTCGATGAATGCGCGCGCAAACGGTTGTCATCCGAGTAGGCTTTGCAGGCTCGTATCGAGTGGTTCTGGTAGCTTTGTATCGCCAGGCACGACTTTAGTCGTGCCGAACACTGACTACGCATAAAAAGTCGGCTTGCCCCGACGCTCACAGAGTGAACAGAGCTCAGCTCCTGCCCTGACACAAATCGCTCTACCTGGCTTTCATTAATAATGTACGACGTCACGGAGGACATCGAATCGTGGACTGGACAACCCGCAGGATCACGGCAATTCTGGAGAACGCGCTGCTGGAAGACCGCGCCACGCGCGACGCCACCTCCTACGCCTGCATCGATGCGAACCAGCGCGCCTCGGCCACCATCCTGGCCAAGCAGGAGTGCGTGCTCTCCGGCGTGGGCTGCGTTCACCGCATCCTCGATGTCTTCGCCGTGCTCGACGGCGCCGTCACCTCGCATCCCGAGGTCATCAGCCACACTGAAATCTTCGACGGCGTGCGCTTGCGCAAAGGGCAGTCGATCGCCGTCATCGTTCACAACGCGCGCGTCATCCTCTCCTGCGAGCGCGTGATCCTGAACATCATGCAGCGCATGAGCGGCATCGCCACCCTGACGCGACGCTACGTCGACGCCGTGGCGGGCACCAAGACCATCATTCTCGATACGCGCAAAACCGCGCCCGGCCTGCGTCTGCTCGACAAGTACGCTGTGACTTGCGGCGGCGGCCACAATCATCGCCTCGATCTCAGCGACGGCGTGCTGATCAAGAACAATCACATCGCGCTGGCCGGCGGCGTCGTCCAGGCCCTGGAGCGCGCGCTGCACAATCGCCGCGGCTCGCAGACAGGTCGAGATCGAAGTTCGCTCGCTGGAAGAGCTCGATGCCGGTGCTGGAACACGGCGCCGAAGCCGTGCTGCTCGACAACATGTCGCCGGAGCAGGTTCGCCAGGCGGTCGAGCGGGTCCGCAAGCTCGAGCCGTCCGGTGCCGCTCGAAGCCTCGGGTGGAATCACGCTGGAAAACATTCGCGCCTACGCCGAAACCGGCGTGGATTTCATTTCGGTTGGCGCGCTGACCCATTCCGTCCCGGCGGTCGATCTGAGCATGCGCATCGGCCCGGCGTAAGAAGCTATCAGCCGTCAGCTATTAGGGAAACTCTGAGCTAAGGCTTGTTTTGAAGGGGACGGCCTTCAGGCCGTCCGTTAAGTACCCGCAAAATCATGCAGCTTTCAGCCGCTGCGGGACCTCGCTTTTACTTGATCAGAGTTTCCTTAGCTCTTGGCTCTTAGCATTCAGCATTCAGCGGTGCACGTCTGTCATCCTGGATTTTTGCGTATGTCATCCTGAGCGGCGCATTCGCGCTCTTTGCGAATGCGGAGTCGAAGGACCCCTATGCACCGCAAACTTCTCTGCCTTCTTATCATCCCGACCACAGCGGAGGGCTCTGCGGTTTGTCCTTCAGGCGGGCAATACAAGCTTTTGCCGCTGCGGTACCATAATCTTCCAACCCGTAAGGAGGTTGCATGGATGTCCAGCCGGACAATCCCACGGACGCGCGCCTCGGCCGCATCGTGCGCCTTGCTCAGCGACAACGCGACCGTCGTCATCAGCGGCACTCGCATCGCCGAGGAGCTTGGCACCACGCGCTCCGAAGTCTGGCGCGCCGTGCAACATCTTCGCGAATTGGGCGTGCAGATCACCGGACATCCTTCCACCGGATATCAACTGGAAGCCGTTCCCGATCTTCTCCTTCCCGACATCCTTGGCCCGCATGCTGAGCGGGACAATTTTCGCTTCGCACATTCATCATTACTTCCGCATCGGCTCGACCAACGTCACCGCCATGCAATCGGCGGCGAAGGGCGAACCGGAAGGCGCCGTGTTCCTCGCCGAGCAGCAGACTGCCGGCCGCGGACGCGGCGGACAACTCTGGGAGTCGGCGCAATCGGTCGGCATCTACTGCTCTGTGGTGTTGCGTCCGGCGTGTTCTCCCGGAGACGCCCTGCTCCTCTCGCTGATTGCCGGCATCGCGGTGGCGCGAAGCGGTTGAGCAGATCACGGGCTTGCATCCCGATCTGCGCTGGCCCAACGACGTTCTGCTGGGCGGCGCGCAAGTTCTGCGGCATCCTGACCGAGATGAATGCCGAGGCAACGCGGGTTCGCTATGTCGTGGTGGGCATCGGAATCAATGTGAATCACGCATCGTTTTCCGGCGAGCTCGAGCCCATCGCCACTTCGCTGCGCATGGAGAGCGGACGCGCGTGGTCGCGCGTCGAACTGACGGCCGCTCTGCTAAAATCGCTCGGCAAGCGAGTACCGCAAGCTTGCTGAAGGCGGCGCAGCCGCCCGGCCCGGCATCCTGCAGAGCTTCGAGGAGCGCTCCTCCTTTGCTCGCTCCCGCCACGTACACGTTGACGAGGCCGGCGGTTATGAAGGCGTCACGGAAGGGCTCGACGATCGCGGGTTCCTGCTGGTGCGAACCAAGGCGGGCCTGCGCACCGTGTTTTCCGGAATGGTTCGCGCGCTCGATGGGAAATAGACCATGCTCTTAGTTCTCGATGTCGGCAACACCAACACCGTGCTCGGCGTCTTCGAGCCAAAGCCCGCCGAGCGCGGCGTTGTACATTACGGTCGGCTGATTGCGCAACTGGCGCGTTTCTACTACGAAGACGCAGACGGTGGACGAGTACGGCGTTCTCTTCCGTAATCTGTTTGCGATGAGTGGTCTCGATTTTGGCTCGGTGCAAGGTGCGGTCGTGTCCTCGGTTGTGCCTCCGCTGGATTCCACGCTGCGCGAAGTCTGCGAGCGCTACTTTCACTCCCGTCCGCTGTTCATCGAGCCTGGCGTGAAAACCGGCATGCCGGTGCACTATGACAATCCGGCGGAAGTGGGCGCCGACCGCATCGTCAACAGCGTCGCGGCTTTCGAAAAGTTTGGTGGACCCTGCATCGTTGTCGACTTTGGGACGGCGACTACCTTCGACGTGGTCTCGCGTAAGGGCGAATACCTGGGCGGCGTGATTACGCCGGGCATCGGCATCTCGGCCGACGCGCTGTTCGAGCGCACCGCTCGCCTGCCACGCGTGGACATTCGCAAGCCCCCTCGCGTGCTGGCAACCAATACCGTCAACAGCGTTCAATCGGGTCTCTACTACGGCTACCTGGGATTGATCGATGGCATTCTCGAAAGACTGATCGCCGAGTTGGGCGACGACGTCAAGGTTGTGGCCACCGGCGGGCTGGCGTCGCTGATGGGCGGCGGCTCCAAATATATTCGCGAGATCGACGATTTGCTCACCCTCGACGGTCTGCGCATCATCTATGAACGTAACCTCACCCACGCCCGACGCCGAGCAGACTCCGCTTCCGGCAACAGCGAAAATGTCGAGCCTTCCCCGGCGCGTGACGTTGTAAGCGGCACTCCGAAACGCGATTGACGCTACACTGAAGTAGAAGGTTCGGGTAGAGCTGGCCTTCAGGACCAGCGTCTGAGCGGCTTTGTTCTTGTTCCGGCCAGCTTCACAGCCTGCTGAAAAACTCGGCTGGATCCGTCGTTCGGGTAGTGCGGCGCTTCAGCGCCGCGTCCAAGTCCTTTATTCTTGTCATCACGAGCCGGCTTCAGCCGGCGAGGGACCTGCTGTTTTATATTTTTCGGCAAACTTTTCAGCCGACGACACCGCGCATCGCGCTCACTACTGTGGAAACCTACTTCAACTATTTCACCGAAATCGAAGAGCACTTTCAGCGCCGCCGGGGCACGCTGCTGCTCATGTCCCCACTCGATTGGGCGCTGATGGAAACATGGAAAGACGCCGGCATCTCGCTGGAAGCCGTATTACGCGGTATCGATACCACCTTCGACAAATGGGAGCGGCGTCCGCGCAAGACTCGCAAAGTGAACGGGCTTGCCTTTTGCGCCCAGGAAGTATTGGCCGCAGCGGAGGAGTTGAAGGAGGCAGCGGTAGGTGTGGCACCCACGCAGCCGGCGGATACGGGCCTAGAACGATCCTCGGTGGCGGACTTCCTCAAGCGCAACGCGGAACAACTCGATCAGGTTCAGTTGCCGGCTACGGCGCAAACTCTAGCGCAGGAGACATCCCTGAACCTGCGGAGCCTGGCGGAAGCGCTGTCTCAAGTGACGCCCGTGCACATGGAAGATCTGGAGCGGCGGCTGACTATCGCCGAGGAGAAACTATTTGCCGCTCTTCTGGCCGCCACGCCGGACGAGGCGCTTTTCCAGGTGCGATCCGAAGCTGATTGCGATCTGGCGCCCTATCGGCGAAAGATGAGCGCTCCTCAAATCGAACAGTTACAGAAGCAATATATTCACAAGCGTTTGCTGGAGCAGTATCATGTGCCGCGCCTGAGTCTGTTTTATATGTAGAAAGCGGAGAGCCCTTGCAACTGGAAATCGAAAAACTGGTCTACGGTGGAGACGGCCTGGCCCGCCTTCCCGCTGACGAACATGGTCGCGGAAAGACCGCCTTCGTGCCTTTTGTCTTGCCGGGCGAACAGATCGAAGCCTCTGTCGTCGAAAGTCGTCCTGGCTTTGTTCGCGCTCAGCTAGAGAACGTGATTACTCCTTCCCCGGAGCGGGTTGATCCAGGATGCTCCTACTTCGGCCATTGCGGCGGTTGCCATTACCAGCACATCGACTACGCGGCGCAACTTCGCCATAAAGCGGAGATTCTGCGCGAGACTCTGCGTCGCACCGCCAAGTTCGAACTCCAGCATGACATCGAACTCCATTCTGCCGAGCCCTGGGGCTATCGCAATCGCACCCGCATGCACGTGCGCCACCAGCCCGAGTTCGCGCTGGGATATTTCCGTTACAATTCGCACGATCTGCTTCCGGTGGAGACTTGTCCTATCAGCTCTCCGCTGATCAATCAGGCGATTGCCGAGGTCTGGAAGCTCGGCCGCGCCGGCGCAATCCCCGAATCTGCTTCACGGCTTGCAGTTCTTCTCCAACCACGACGACAGCCAAAATTCTGCTGGAAGCCTATATTCGTCCCGGCAGCGATGCCAAAGATTGCCAGCCATTCGCCGCAGCGCTGCATAACTCTCTACCAGCGGTCGCCGGCGTCGTGGTATTCGCGACGTCGACAGTGGAAGACGAAACTCGCCAACGCTCGCCGCTGGCCTCAATCCATGCCGAACCCTCGCAGCCCATCGGCGGGGATTCTCTCCTGTACCACGCTGTGGAACATGACTACCGGGTCAGCGGTGGCTCCTTCTTTCAGACCAACCGTTTCCTGATCGACCAGCTTGTCAAAGTCGTCGTCGGCCATCAGACAGGACGAGCCGCACTCGATCTCTATGCCGGCGCTGGCCTGTTTACTCATCACCTGGCGCGTAATTTCGATCAGGTGCTGGCAGTCGAATCTTCTCCGCATTCCTTCGCCGACTTGCGCCGCAATGTTCCGCCGAATGTAAAGTGCATTCGTAGCACGACGGAGGCTTTCCTCGCCGAACGCGCCTCCAAGCTCGCACCTGACAGAATTGTCGTCGATCCGCCCCGCTCCGGTTTGGGAGAAAAGGCCGCGAAAGCCTTGGGCCGCATGTCCGCCTCGCATGTGACGTACGTCTCATGTGATCCGGCAACCCTCTCGCGCGACCTCCGCGTACTGTTAGAATTTGGCTATCGGGTCGAGCAAACGCACCTGGTTGATATGTTTCCCCAGACGTACCACATGGAGACCGTTCTGCACCTGGCGCGCTAGCCCGATAACCCTCGCCCGGAGACACTATGTACGCGATCGCCATCATTCGTTATCGGAAGCCGCTGGAAGAAGTGCAAAAGCACCTCGACGCCCACCGCGCCTACTGCCAGGGCCTGAAGCAGGAAGGACTGTTGATTGCTTCGGGGCCGGTGGTGCCGCGCCATGGCGGAGTCATGCTGCTGCGCGTTCCCGATAACGAAGCTCAGGCGACGCTGGACAGTATTCGCGACAACGATCCGTACACCCGGTTCGGAGTCGCGCAATACGAAATGTGGCCCTGGGCTCCTGTTTTCGGCGCAGAGGACCTGGACCGCTTGTAACCACCCCGGTACGCGCCAAGCAACTCCAAAAAGCGGCGCGTATTGGGAGTCTTGGTGGCGGCCGTTGTCCACAGCTCTACCTTCGGCGAATAGCGCACCAGATCCCTCAAGCAAGAGGTCGACGCTGTATTGTGGCGGCCAGGAGCCCGTCTTCCTCGCCGCTCTGGCTTTTTCCTCAGGAGTGCTAGCGGCCAACTATTTCTGGCGCTCGCCCCACGTCTGGTTAATCGCCTTCCTGGCAAGTGCGGCAGGAGCGGCCTTCTTCGCTCGACGTTCTCCTCAAGTCGCCTTTGCTCTGGGAATGGTGGCGATGATCCCTCTTGGAGGTTTTTATCTTCAGGCTCGTGATGCCGCGCAGCCGACGGTCGCCGCCAACCTGCAGCCCTTCGCGACCGGCGAGAACGGTATCGATATAACCGCATATGTCATTCGCGAAGGACTGCTGCGCGACAGCCCTTACGGCGGCAAGCAGGAATCGGTCGACGTGCAGACCGAGCAGCTTCGGCTCGACGATCAAGCGCTCAATGCTGCGGTCGGCATTCGTTTGACCATCTACAGCAAGCAATCCGAAGAAGACGAAGCTCGCGAGGGCGGAGAAGAATCGCCGCTTCGCGTTTATACCTATGGGCAGAGGCTGCACCTGATCGCCAAACTGCGTACACCGCGGAACTACAGGAATCCCGGCGCCATGGATATGGCGGGCTATCTCAACTCGCAG
Source organism: uncultured Acidobacteriaceae bacterium (assembly GCA_963746515.1). Lineage (GTDB taxonomy): Bacteria > Acidobacteriota > Terriglobia > Terriglobales > Acidobacteriaceae > Bog-257. The sequence goes on from CAVVBO010000001.1 coordinate 463,809, forward strand.
GGAATTCGCCTGACCGGGTCGGCTCGCGCCAGCTCCGTCGAGGTATTGCCCGGCTTCGTCGGCACCCGCATCGGCCTGCTGCGCAGCACTGCTCGACGCAGTGTCCTGGCGCACATCCTGCAGCTCTGGCCTGGCGAGCGTGGCGCGCTGATGCAGGCCGCGCTGATTGGCGGCCGGGCCTTCTTCGGCCGCGATATCAAGACCGAATTTCAGCGCACCGGCACCTATCACATCCTTGTCGTGTCCGGAATTAACGTCGGCATACTGGCGTTCGCCGTGTTCTGGACATTGCGCAAGCTGCCGTTCGGCGAGACCTGGGCCACCATCCTCACCATCCTGCTTTCCTGGGGATACGCCTTCCTTGCCGATCTCGGCTCGCCCATCGTGCGGGCAACCATCACCCTGTGCATTTACCTGGTCACCCGCTTGCTCTTTCGCGATCGCGCCGCGCTCAACGCTTTGGGCATTGCGGCGCTGGGTATTTTGCTGGTGAATCCGCGAACATTGTTCGAAGCCAGTTTTCAGCTTACGTTTCTTTCCGTGATCGCGGTTGCCGGCATCGCGGTTCCCATATTGCGTCGCACTCTCTATCCCTTGCAGAACGGGCTCAGAAACATCGACTCGCCTGAATATGACTTCTCCGCTGCCAACCCGGGCTGCCGAGTTTCGAGTTGAGCTGCGCCTGGTACGCGGAGCATTGCAAGAGCTGGTCGGCCGCCGGTTGGCGAACTTTCTGGTGGTGCGCATCACAACGGTTGTGTTGGCTGCCGCGGAATTGCTTTTCCTGTCGACGGTAATCCAGCTCGCGCTTGCCTTGCCGATGGCATGGTACTTCCATCGCGCCACCACCATGGCGCTCCCGGCCAACGCGCTGGTCATTCCGATCGCGGGCGTGCTGCTGCCCAGCGCCGTCCTGGCCGTTGCGCTTTCTTATCTATCCCACTGGCTCGCGCTAATCCCAGCGGTGATTGCCGCGATACGCGCTAGACGCTCTCACCGGCACGATCCGCATCATCGGCCATCTGCGAATTTCAGACGTGCGTGTGCCCACCCCGACGCTGGCTGTCTCGTTGGTTGCGGCACTTGCATTCGGCCTGGCTCTGCTGCTCGCCAGACGGCGAGTTTGGGCGGGAATCGGAATCGCTGGACTTCTGGCTTCCGCCGTTTGGATTGTGCTCTTGCCGCCGAAGCCGCAATGGCGTCCTGGCGTGTTCGAGGTGACGGCCATCGACGTCGGCCAGGGAGATTCGCTGCTGCTGATCACGCCCGAGGGTAAAACCCTGCTGCTCGATGCGGGCGGCCTGACCGGCAATCTGCGCTCCGACTTCGATGTTGGCGAGGAAGTCGTTTCGCCCTATCTCTGGTCGCGCGGAATTCGCCGGCTGGATGCGGTCGCCATCTCCCACGCCCATAGCGACCACATGGGCGGGATGCGCAGCATCATCGCGAACTTTCAGCCGCGGGAGCTCTGGTACGGCGTGGAGTCTACCAGTCCGCGGATTTCTCGAGGTGGAGCAGACTGCCCGCTCATTCCACGTCCGGTTGCAGCCCTGGGTGGCCGGCGAATCGTTCGACTTCGGAGGCGTCCACGTACGTGTATTGAATCCGCAACCGGGATGGGAGGCGAACAATCCGCGATGACGAATCTCTGGTTCTGCACATGCAGTACGGAGCAACTTCGGCCTTATTGGTGGGGGATGCGCACAAGCGAATCGAGAAGTTCCTGATCGACGAATCTCCGCAAGCCGATCTGCTGAAGGTTGGACACCACGGCAGCGCGACTTCCAGTTCGCCCGAGTTTCTCGCCGCGGTCAAGCCCCGCTATGCCGTCGTGTCGGTAGGGTTTTACAACACGTTCCGGCATCCCCGGCCGGAGGTGATGCAGCGCTTCGCCGAAAGCGCATATTCCGACGTATCGCACCGACCTTGCCGGGGCTGTTTCGTTTTACTTGGATGGAAAGAATGTGACGGCTAGGCCGGTTCCTCGCTGACGGCCTCGTCCTCATCGGTGGTGGGATGGTTGCGATACTCCTCGATGGTCTGCAGCGCTTCCTCGGCCTGATCGGGCCGCACCATCACCACTACGCCGCCCACGCCGGGCAGAATGTCCTGCGGAGCTTCGCGGTTTGGGTCATGGCCTCGATGCCTGCCGATTCCAGCAAACCGCGAACCACCATCGCCTCTGACTCTTCGTCGCGTGTCAAAAACCTTTACCAGCTCCTCGTGCCCTTCTGCTGTTTCTGCCATAGCTCCTCCATCGGATTCGATGCAAAGGGCAGGTGCAGTCGCCGTTTGCAGTGTTTCAGGTTTGCGGCTGAAATCTTGCCGTTTCGGTGTATGATGCCGCCCAACAAGATCCTGCGCAACGGTAGGGGGACGCGCACATCAAATTGTAGCGAAAAGTTACCGGCACGACTCGACCCGGCCGTCCTCAAGCGGCTGGCTTTCGCCGGAGGGGATTCATGGGGCTATCGGAACGCAAGGAAGCGAGTTGCACCGCAACTGTCAGTAGCGAACAGCTGGAGCAGGAAGAGGAACGCCGCAAGCTGCGCCGGCTGCAGATCATGATGAACATGGTGATGTCGGTGATCAGCCAGGATCCAGGACCTGACGGTCGAAGAGGCCGCGGAACTGGCGGCCAACGCAAAACGCGCTGCCTTGGCCATGTTTCCCGACAAGGAGTTTGCCTACGACATTCTCTACAAGCCGCGGCTGCAGCGGCTGATGGCCGAGCGCTTTCGCCTGCAATAAGGCCGTCGCTATTTGCTGACGCTGGTCAGGTAAATCGTCAAGCGTTCCCCAGAACAGCTTGGCCCGCATCTGGACCGGCAGATGCCGGTCGTCGTCGGTATACCAGATCCAGATGCGGCCCTTGTTCTTCAACAGAGTTCCGGAATCGCCTTCCGGACCCACCCGAATCGTCTGAAAAGTTCCCGCCGGAGTTTTGACCTGCTCCTTGCCTTCCACGTGCGCCTGCACGGTCACCGTCTTGCTGCCATCGTTCAGCGGGAAGGTGTAGGTCGCGCCCGGTTGCAGCGGCAGGCTGGCGACATAGAGAATCCCTGAAACCACGTCGGTCACGCAGCCCGGGATGTCGTTTTCCGTTCTCTTCTGCTGATTGTTTTCAGATTGTGTTCATCCAGCACCGCTTTGCCGCGGCTGTAGTCATAGGTAATGACCGTATCGCGGCGATGCGAGCCTTCCTCGGTGTGCTTGATCAGCTTGTCGGAGCAAAGGCTCTTGCCATCGAAATAGGCGTTGAAGCGGTCCTGCACCCGATACAGCAGGGCGACCACGCCACTGGAATCGGCGGTCGCGGTGACGTGGTCCTGCGAGCCGGCGTGTTCGATGCGCAGCGTCGCCACCCCGGCGGTCCAGAAGCGCCACTCGCCCTTCGTAATGCAAGGTCTGACCGTAAGGAAATTGAAATCCCGGCCGCAAAGGCTGGATATGCGACGCAGAGCCGATTTTCGCTTCCGGCTGCGTCTGCGATGCGGGAGTGTGTGCAGCTTGCGGAGCTGCGGATGGCCGGCCGCGCTGTGTCCGGAGCACGACTGCACATGACAAGAGAATAGCGAGCACAAGTAAAGAGCGCGTGATGAGAAGTCACCTTCACCCGGGAAGCCAGAGGATTTTCGCAATGAGGACCGCCAGCATCGCGGCGGCGCCTAGCAGGGCATTGTACTCGCGATGTCGAAAGTATAACTCACGCGAGAAGCCGTCGGTCACTCCGCCGAACCACAGCGTGCGCGGCAGCAGGCTGGGCACGCTCCGCATGTATTCGGCATAAGCCGGGAAATTGGCTGCGCAGATAGACTTGTTCGGCGCGGATGACGGGCACATAGACGAGAACGAAATAGAGAAGCGAGCACCAGCGCAATCCAGAGATCGCGAGCCGCGATCGCGAATCCAATCGCCGAGCAGGATGGATCCCAGGTAGAGCGGATTGCGCACATAGGCGTACGGGCCGGTGGTCGTGAGTTCGCGGTCCTTCTTCACCTGTCCCGAAGCCAGCGCGCGAATCGACCATTCCGAAGCACGCCATCGCGACGCCCGCCGATACACGATTGCCAGGTCGGCCTGGCCCGCCAGAGGTAGAACGCGGCAAACAGAAATCCCAGCGGCACTCGAATGCGGCGAGCGACCCGGCTCCACGTCCACGCGGAGCCTTGCCGGTTGGCGGATCAGCCACGATCTTCTCCGAGCAACTGGTCAGCCGCCTCGATCACCGCTTGCGGATCGATCGACATCAGCCCCTCATCGGGACGATCGGTGTGGGTCGTGTTGTCAACGCTCTCCGGATTGCGCAGCACGATGCTTCGCGTGCCGTAAGGACCGTTGCGCTCCGGCCGCGTCGGCCCAAACAACGCGACCACGGGCACGCGCAAAGCGGCCGCCAGATGCATGGGGCCGGTGTCGCCGCCGACGAAGAGGCTGGCGCGGCGCGTGAGCGCAATCAATTCGCCGACCGAACACTTCACCGGGACAGCGACGCTGCCGCTCGCTTCGCGCACCGCTTCGGCCAGCGCTTCTTCGCCTGGACCATGATTGACCACGACCGCCATTCCGCGTTCTGCCAGCGCGCGCGCGACCGCCCCGAACGATTCCGCCGGCCAGCACTTCGCTCCCCAACCCGCGCCTGGATTCAGAATCGCCAAGCGGCTGGCTGCCCAGGTGCGTCAGCGTTCGATCTGCCCAGTCTTCGGCGGCGGGATCGACGGGAAACAGCGGATCGACGTATTGCAACTCCTGGCCGGCGATTGCCGAGACGATGCGCGAGCGCCTGCTCGACCACATGCGCGCCGCGAGGATCAACCTGCCGGGTGTAGAACATGCTGGCCGGTCCTTCGCGCGGCTGGGAGGAGCCGACGCGGGCCTTGGCGCCGCTGGCTTGGGCCGCCAGCGCCGAACGAATCGCGCCCTGAAGATCGAGCGCGAGATCGTACTTGCATCTGCGCGGACTTCGCCGCGCAGCGTCTCCATCTCGCGCCAGCGTGTCTTCGACAAGCAAGCGCTTTCCGCCAGTTCTTGAAGTTCGCGACATGCACCCAATCGACCAGCGGCTTGAGCTGCGAGCGCGGCGTCGCGTACTCGCTCGGCGCGCGAGCACAGCAATTCTGCCCAGCGCTCTTCGACCAGCCATCCGATTTGAGATCGGGCTTGGCCGCGCGCAGCGCCGCAATGGCCGGCATGGCATGAATGATGTCCCCCATGGCGCTCAGGCGCACCACGAGGATGCGATCCGGCGAGGGGGATGGAGGAGCGCGCCGCTCGCCGGCTGCGGAAACTCGGCTCTGGCCCTGCGGAGATGCAGGAGCGCTCACCGTAGCGTGCGTCCTCCGCTGCGGGGCTGCAATTGCGCCAGAAAGTTCGGTGGTGGAATGGTCTTTCGGATCGCCCACGATTTCGATGCGGCCGCCGTAGGCCAGGACTTCGTCGCGTTCGGGAACGTTCTCGCGCGTGTAGTCGGTGCCCTTGGCCTGAACATCGGGATGGATTTCGCGAATCAGCGCGCGCACATCCGGTTCGTCGAAGATCACGACCGCGTCGACGTCAGACAGGGCCGCGACGATCTCTGCTCGCTCGCTGGCAGGCATGAACGGACGCCCTTCTCCCTTGATCTGCCGCACGCTGTCGATCGGAATTCATGGCGACCACCAGTTTTCCGCCCAGCGCCTTCGCGCCGCGCAAATAGCGGATGTGTCCGACGTGCAGCAGATCGAAACAGCCGTTCGCCAGCACGATCTGCTGGCCGTCGCGACGCCATTCGGCCACGCGCTCGCGCAAGCTGTCGCGCGAAAGAATTTTGGGATCGCTTTCGTTCACGCCGATATCGTCGCCGAATACTGATCGATGGCGGCCAGCAATTCCTTGCCGGAGACCGTCGCCGTGCCGCGCTTCATCACCACGATGCCGCCGGCGAAATTCGCCAGCCGCGCCGCCGATGCCGTGTCGGCGCCCGCCGCCAGAGCTGCCGTGAAAGTCGCGATCACCGTGTCGCCGGCGCCGGTCACATCCACCACCTGGTCGGAGCCGTAAATCGGAATCGCCAGCGGCTTCGCATCCTTCTCAAAAGCCACCATGCCGTCGCGGCCGCGAGTGATGACCAGCGACTCCAGTCGCCATCTCCTTCATCATCCGCTCCGCCGCCGCAGAACAGCTTCTCGTCGTCGTGGCCGATCTTCATTCCCAGCGCCTCTTCCACTTCGGGCTCGTTGGGCGTCGCCGCGGTCGCTCCTTCGTATTCCAGAATGCGATAGCGCGAATCGACCGTGATCGGCTTATTCTCCAGGCAGCCATTCGATTTCACAAAGGTCAGCAGCCGCGGCGTCGCCGCGCCATATCCGTAATCGGAGATGAGAAAGCGCGTCCGAAGCGGTGGCGTATTCGCGCGCCGCGTTTACCAGGTTGAGCAGCGCGGGATGCATTTCGCCCAGCGGCTCGGCTTCGCGATCCACGCGCACCACCTGCTGCCGGCTGGTGTGCGACATGCCAGCCAGGATGCGCGTCTTGGTCGTGGTTGGATGGTCCTTCAGCCGCTCGATGCCGCTGGTCGAGATCTTCTTCTCGCGCAACCGCTCCAGCAGCAAGCTGCCGGCTTCGTCATCGCCCACCACGCCGACCGGCAGAACGTTGACGCCCAGCGAGGCCAGGTTCATTACCGCATTGGCGCCGCCGCCGGGAACACCGTGCGCTCGCGATGTTTCAGGATCAGCACCGGCGCTTCGCGCGAGACCCGGGCGATTTCGCCAAAGACGAATTCGTCGGCGACCAGGTCGGCCATCACGGTGATCGACACTTCGGCGAACGACTGGACAATCTTCTTCCAGCGCTCCGCTGTCCTTGGGATGTTTATTCATGAACTCAAATGAACGCCCGGTGCATGGATGGGGCCACCGGGCGCTGCCAACCCTAGATTGTCTCACGCAGGCTGGGAATTGCGCTCCGCGAATCGTCGCCAGCAAGCGCTTCGACAGCGGCGTCGGCATCTTCCATCTGCATCTTGACCGGAACCACATGCATAGGCTGCAAGCTCGTCAAGATGCGCGCCCAGGTTGATCGCATCTTTCTCCGTGGTGACAAATGCCGTCGCTCCGCGACTTCTTGTCGCGAAGTTCCAGCAACTGGCGAACATCGGAAGCGGTGTACGCAGTGATGATCACGAAACGTGCGATTGCCAGCCAGGGTCGACGCCTGCTCGCTCGCAGTTGATCGCAGAAGAAGTTTCCGGCCGCGCGATTCCGCAGAACGCAAAGCACGGTCTCGTTCGCTGTGCGGCGCAACAATGCCGCGCCTCACTCTCCACACGCGCTGGCCGGTAAGCGGAAGACCGTCGCCGCGCTATGTCATTGGTCAGCACAACCGCATCGGCGCGCGACAGTGACGACAGCGGCTCCCGCAGTCTGCCCAGCCGGCAGCAACGAATCCTTCGCGTCCGCTGGCGTGACCAGCACGATGTCGAAGTCGCGAGCCAAACGGCGATGCTGGAAGCCGTCGTCCAGCAGATGCAGTTGCGGACCGAACTTTTCCTCGGCGAATCGGCCTGCCGCATAACGGTCTTCGCCGACGATGACCGGAACTCCCAGCTTGCGCGCGATCAGCAGCGGCTCGTCGCCAAAGTCTCGCGGCGAGCCCGCGGGATCGACCAGCGCCACGCCTTTTGTTGCCCGCCCATAGCCGCGCGAGAGCACATCGAAACGGGATGCCGCGCTCTTTCAGCAACTCGCCCAGGCAATCAGGAATGGCGTTTTGCCCGAACCGCCGACGGTCGATGTTGCCGATGCTGACCACCGGGCCCCTGAAGCTCGTCGAGTCGTCAGCGACCCGCGGTCGTAGAGCTGATTTCGCGCGCGCAGCGACCGCACCGTACAGCGCAGAAAGCGGATTCACGCGCGCTTCTCCGTCGAGGCCCCAACCGGGCTGACTGCGGACGTCCGCGTAGCAGGTCCAAGCAGCGCCTTCACGGTTCTTTCGCGTCGCGCCCTGTTGCGAGTGCACAACGTTGCAGGCGCGTGCGCCGAGCGCGTCGCGCTCGTCGTGATCTTCCAGCAAGCTGCAGCACAGTCGGCGTCAATGATTGCGGAGTGACGACCCGCAACGCATCGGCCCTGCGAAAGACCTCGACGATGTCGCGGAAGTTCTCCGTAGTGTGGCCCGACCAGGATCGGCGCTGCCGAACTGCGCGGCTTCCAGCACATTGTGTCCGCCGCGCGGAACCAGGCTGCCGCCGATGAAAGCGATGTCGGCGAATTCGTACAGGCTGGCTAACTCGCCAATGGTGTCGAGCAGAAAGACGCCACCGGCGATCGGCTTGGCTCCGTCCCACTGCGAACGTCGCTGCCATCGCAGTCCCGAAGAAGCCAGCAGCGATGCGACCGCGTCGAAGCGCTCGGGATGCCGCGGCGCCAGCACCAGCAGCGCGCCCGGATAGCGCGACGCAACCTGCCGGAACATCTCCAGCAGCATGGTCTCTTCGCCCTTCCAGCGTGCTGCCCGCCACCAGCAGCGGGCCAATGTCTTCGCGCTCCAGGGCCGCGGCGAATGGCGCGACAATCGCCGGCTCGGCCGGCGGCTTCACTTCGAACTTCAGGTTGCCGCTGACCTGCACGCGATCCGCCGGCGCGCCAATCTGGACCAGACGGCGTGCGTCCTCGTCGCTCTGCGCCAGAAACAGATCGACATTTTGCATCACGCGCGTGCAGCAATCGCGTGAAAGCGCAAATAGCCGGGAAGCGAGCGATCGGAAACGCGCGCATTGACCACGGCGACCGCGGCTCCCGACATTGCGCGCCTAATGCAGCAGGTTCGGCCAGAACTCGCTCTCCGCCAGCACCAGCAGCTTGGGACGCAGGGCCTGCAAGTAGGCTCGCACCGCCGAAGGGCAGATCGAGCGGCAAGTAGAAGACATTGTTCTGCGCCGAAGCGCTCTCGCGCCAGTTTCTGTCCGGTGTCGGTTGTGGTGGAGACGACGATGCGCCAGCCCGGCAGCTGCGCCTTCAGTTCTTCGACGACGCGCGAGATGGCCAGCACTTCGCCCACGGAGACGGCGTGAATCCAGATGGTGTTCTGGAGCGACTTCGTGGAACAGCCGATCGGGAACCGTACCCAGCCGCTCGCTCCATCCGGTGCGGTATTTGCCGTGGCGCAGCATCTGCAGCAGCCACCACGGCGTGCTGAGGATCAGCGCCAGGAACAGGAGCAGGCTGTAGAGCGAGTACACGTTGCGATTGTAAAGCCTGTGATGGACAGTAAGGACTACCGATTTGCGCAGGGCGCAATCGGCGTACATGATGGCTGGTGGGCGCAGGCGCTCGCTGGAAGGCACGAAACTCGGGGTGGAAGGGCCACGGCTGCAGTCAGTGCCGCAAAGGTCCACCGCCTTTACTTAACTGTAGTCACCCCGCACCGAGGACTTCAGTCCGAGCGGAGGGACTGCGATCCGCCATTCTGCGGCTAACGGCTATCCGCCACCAACTGTCCTTACGCGTTAATCGCCATGCCAAACACCGCGTTGGCCGCGTCCAGCATCGCCTCTGACAACGTGGGATGCGCATGGATGATATTCGCCAGTTCTTCGGCGGTGCACTCCATCTCCAGCGCCAGCACCGACTCGGCGATCAGTTCCGTCGCATTCGGCCCGATGATGTGTACGCCCAGAATCTCGCCATACTTGGCATCGGTGACAATCTTGATGAAGCCTTCGTGCTGGCCCACGATGGTGGCGCGCGAGTTCGCGGTGAAGGGGAACTTGCCGATCTTCACGCTCGTAGCCCGCTCTTTCGCTTTGGCTTCGGTCAGGCCCGACGCTGCCGATCTCCGGATGGCAATAGGTCGCGTTCGGAATACGCGATCTGGTTGATTTTCTTCGCCGGCTTGCCGGCGATATGCGTGACCGCGACGATGCCCGCCATCGCGCCCGAGTGCGCCAGTTGCGGGTAGCCGGCCACGATATCGCCGATGGCGTAGATGCCCGGCTCAGCGGTGCGCATGTAGCCGTCGACTTCGACGAAGCCGCGCTCCACCTTGATCTTCGTCTTCTCGATGCCGACGTTTTCCGTGCGCGGCGCGCGGCCGATGGCGACCAGCACCTTCTCGGCTTCCAGTCTTCTGCTGCTTGCCGTCGACGGTGAAGGTCACCGCGACGCCGGTCTTGGTCTTCTCCACCTTTCTCGACCTTGGCGTTCACGAAGCCGTTGATGCCGCGCTTGCGGTAGACGCGCATCAGCTCCTTGGATACCTCTTCGTCTTCCACCGGAACATAGCGCGGCAGCATCTCCAGGATGGTGACGTCCGCGCCGAACGATTTGTAAATGCTGGCGAACTCCACGCCCACCGCGCCCGAGCCGATCACGATCAGCGATTTCGGAATATCGTTCAGGCTCAGAACCTCGATGTTGGTGAGGATCTGCTCGTCGGCTGCCATCCCGGGCAGCATGCGCGCCACCGATCCGGTCGAGAGAATGACGTTCTTCGCCTTCATCGACTTCTGCTCGCCGCCTTCGAGAGCGACGGTGTGAATGCCATCCGTTCGCCGGGCCGGTCAGCTTGCCGTAGCCGCGGACGACGTCGACCTTGTTCTTGCGCATCAGGAACTGCAGGCCCTTGGCGTGCTTGTCGACGATGCCCTGCTTGCGCTTCTGAATCGCGCCCCAGTTCAGCGTGACGCCGGCGGTGTTCTCCAGGCCGAGCTCGGTGCCTTCTTTCACGTGGTCGTAGACCTCGGCATTGAACAGCAGCGCCTTGGTCGGAATGCAGCCGACATGCAGGCAGGTTCCGCCCAGCTTGTCGTCCTTTTCGATGAGAGCTGTCTTCAGTCCTAGTTGTCCGGCGCGAATGGCCGCGGTGTATCCGGCAGGTCCGCTGCCGATGATGGCTACGTCGTAAATGGTCTCTGGCAAGTTCATGCTCCAGTCTATTGAGGATGGCTCGAGGCTCTGCTGTCCCATCGCGCGAAACCGCGGCGCTGGAAATCCGGGCAGCCTCTAGTTGGGAATAATGGCGACAACCAAATAGATGATTGTAAATCACGAGAAGGAGCAAACCGCCTGATGGAGCGCGGTAGGTCCTTGAGCCGCCTTACCTTATGACGACTGCGCCCCGGGCCGGCTTTCAATGCTATTCTGGGCAGTAGTCAGGACATGAAACGCGTTGTCGAAGAACCTGCAGTCCCGGCCGATACCGCAGCCGAGCCGCGCCGTCACCGGCTGAGGCTGGTCGGCAACGCCCTCTTCGTTCTACTGATTGTGATCGTCGCCGCCGCCGGCGCCATCTGCGGCTTATTGCTGGTATATTCCACCGACCTTCCCCAGGTTACCGAGCTCGAACACTATCGCCCCAGCACCATCACTCAGCTGTATGACGACCAGGACCGCGTGATCGGGCAGTTCGCTCTACAGCGGCGCGTCATCGACAGTTACAACGACTTTCCTAAGGTGCTGCGCGACGCACTCATCTCCACCGAAGACAAAGAATTCGAGCGGCACTGGGGGGTGGACGTGTGGCGCGTCTTTGGCGCGGCCTGGCGCGACGTAGTACTCGACAGCCGGGCGCAAGGCGCTTCCACGCTCACCATGCAACTGGCGCGTAACCTGTTTTTGTCGCCCGACCGCAACTTCCGGCGCAAGATGCAGGAGGTGATGCTGTCCATCCAGATCGAGCGCCGCTTCACCAAGCCGCAGATTTTCGCCCTCTACGCCAACCAGATTTACCTGGGGCACGGGGTGTATGGATTCGAGGCAGGCGCCAACTTCTATTTCAGCAAGAAAGCCAAGGACCTCACGCTGGAAGAAGCGGCCGTTCTGGCTGGACTGCCCAAAGCGCCAAACTACTACTCGCCAATCAACAATCCTGAACGTGCCCTGCGTCGCCGAAATCTGGTGATCAACAACATGCTGGAGGACGGCAAGATCACGGCCGCTGAAGCGCTGCGGGCCAAGGACGCGCCTTTGAAACTTAATCTGCAGGCCGAGCCCAACGACATTGCGCCTTACTTCGTGGAGGAAATCCGGCAGTATCTGGAGAAAAAGTATGGCGCGGAGGAAGTGCATGAAGCGGGACTGCGCGTATATACCTCGCTGAATCTGGAGATGCAGCGCGCTGCTCAGCAGGCGGTGCGCGACGGCCTCGCCACCTATGAGCGGCGTCATGGGTGGAAGGGCAATCTGCTGAACATCATCGCCAACGGTGACACGCTGGCAACCTATCACCATGTCGATTGGGATGGGGCCATCGCGCCCGGCAGCTATGTTCATGCGCTGGTGACCGAAGTCGATCCGCTGGTAGCAACCATCAAGTTTGGCAATTACGAGGCGCGGCTAGGTCCTGAGGAAATCAAGTGGACGCGTCATCCCTCGGCGCGAGAGTTCCTGACCGTCGGTGACATTGTCTACGTCAAGGTCGACGAACTGAATGGCGCCTTCAGCCGGGTTTCGCTGGAGCAGGAGTCGGGAGTGCAGGGAGCGCTGCTGGCACTCGACAACTCCACCGGCGACGTGAAGGCCATGGTCGGCGGCCGCGACTTCGAGCAGTCGAAATTTAATCGCTCCACTCAAGCCCTGCGCCAGGTGGGCTCTTCGTTCAAGCCCTACATCTACACCGCTGCCATCGATCAGGGGCTTACGCCGGACGACACCGTGCTCGACGCGCCGGTCACCTTCAATACGTCGTCTGGCCCCTACACGCCGCACAACTACGACGGCAAGTTTGAAGGCGTAATAACTTTCCGCCATGCGCTGGCCGAGTCGCGCAATATTCCCGCGCTTGAAAGTTACCGAGCGTATTGGCGGCATCAAGACGGTCATCGAGTACGCGCGCAAGTTCGGCATTACGTCGCCACTGCTGCCGTACTTGCCCGTTGCACTGGGCGCGGCCGACATTACTCTGGCCGAGCAGACTGCCGCGTTCACTACCTTTCCCAACGACGGCGTGCGCGTAATGCCACGCTACATCCGCAAGGTGACCGACTACGAGGGCCGGGTGCTGGAGGAAAATTATCCCGAAGTGAGGGACGTGGTCAGCGCGCGCACGGCCCGCATCATGACCTACATGTTGCGCGAGGTGGTGCTGCACGGCACCGGCTACGCCGCCAGCAAGCTCAACCATCCGCTGGGCGGCAAGACCGGAACCACCAACGATTTCACCGACGCATGGTTCGTAGGCTTTTCTCCGTCGCTGACTTGCGGCGTCTGGGTAGGCTTCGACGAGAAGAAGACGCTGGGTAACAAGGAAACCGGAGCCATGGCGGCTCTTGCCTATCTGGATGGACTTCATGCGAGTAGCGCTTGCAGGGTCGCGAGTCGGAAGATTTCGCCGCGCCTCCTCCGACCACGCCCAGTGCGGTAGCGCAGAAGGTGGAGACGCCTGAGGCTGCCGCGGGCGATAGCGAGGCACACTGATGCGAGGCTTCTTTCGCTACCTCTGCGGGTGCTGGTCCTGATCGTGGTCTTCATGGCATCAGTGCTGACCGCCATGCGATTCGCCATTCACGGCCGTCAGACGACAATTCCTAAAATCGTGGGCATGACGTCGGGCCAGGCCGAGCGGGCACTTGCCGATCATGGTCTGGTGCTGGAAGAAGGCGACCGCTTCTTCAGCTCCGATGTGCCGCCGGGCCGGGTGATGTCGCAGGTTCCAGCGCCCGGAATGCAGGTGCGGCGGGGTTGGCATGTGCGGGTCGCTGAAAGCATGGGGCCACAGCGGGTCGTTATCCCCGATCTTCTGGGCGGGAGCGAGCGAGCTGCGGAAATCAATATCCGCCGCCGTGGGCTTGAACTGGGGAGCATTGCGACCGCCACGATTCCGGGGGCTCCCTTCGATCAGATTGTGGCGCAGAGTCCGCCGGCCAATGCAGTCAACGTCTCGGCGCCCAAGATCAGCGTGCTGATGGCAGCGCCCGAAGACCGAAGTTCTTTCGTCATGCCTGACCTGGTCGGCCGGCCCGAAGATGACGCGGTCAATGAGATTGTGAGCGCGGGATTGCGCGTGGCGGGGATATCCAGCCAAGCGGCTGCCGCCAGTCAAGCCGCTGCCGCGCCGGCGAATGCAGCCGAGGGTGCGCCGTCAGGGACGCGGACGGTGATCAAGACCTCGCCTGCAGCCGGCCAGAGAGTATATCTGGGCCAGGGGATTGGGCTGCAAGTAACCCAGTAAGGCCGCTGCTCGCTCTTCGCTTCTGCTATCGCTCTTAGCTCTTAGCCTTTAGCTTTGAGCTTCCAAGGTGTTGGGTTGGGCGCTCCTTCACAGGCTGCCAGAAAGTCGGATCCTTGGACTTTTGCAGGGGCGTAGCTTCAACTACGCCATGGTAAGTTCGTTATTATTGTCATCCCGAACCCGGCTTTAGGGGGCTGAAGCCCATATCTTGAGCTGGTCTCGTCCGGACGACTAAGTCGTGCCCTGATACAAATCGCTACATGTGATGTCCGAGAACGGTTCTGTGGCTTTCTGTTAGGCGCTAATGGCTAAGAGCTAATAGCGAACAGCGGCCTCTACATCTCCGACGCAATGATGGCATCGGCCTCGATTTCCACCAGCATCTCGGGCGCGACCAGCGCGGAAACGCCGATCATGCTCGCCGCTGGCCGAATGTCACCGAAAACCTCGCCGTGTGCCTTGCCGACTTTTTCCCATTGACTAATATCGGTGACGAACGTGCGCGTCCGCACCACGTCGCGGAAGCTGGCTCCGGCCTGCTCTAGAGCGCGACCAATGTTCTTTAAAGTCTGCACCGCCTGGGCGTAGATATCGCCTTGCCCGACGATTTTGCCATCCGGGCCGGTGGCGACGGTTCCCGCTACCGAGACAAACGGTCCGACTTTTACCGCTCGCGAAAATCCGACGATTGGTTCGTAGGGGGAATTGCCCGAGATATTCTTGCGTTCCATGCTGCCCTCCAGAAATGAAAATTGTGACACATCTTCGATCTCTGTTGTCTGCCGCCCTGAAGGGGCTCGATTTTAAAATCGCATCCCACCCAGTCTTGAAGCGCTGGGCTATCATCTTTCGTCCCGCGGTCGGGACTTGAATGCTGCAGGTCGCACTTTCCTCGTCGACCAGCTAACCTCATCAGTCCGGGCGAAGACCTCCGAGCCGCACTCGGCACCGGAGGCGTAAGGTTGCCTGCAATTTTGGCAGTCAACGTCCTCGTCTGCTGATAGCGGTCGTCATCGATGCACTAATCACACTCCTTTCAGCCAACCAAACCCGCATAAACAGCGCTCAAACCGAACGTGAGCGACTCGTTGGAAAGCGACCGCGAAACGAACCGCAGGCCGCGGGGTTTATACCGAGTGAACCTGTTCAGTAACCAGACAGGCAAGAAACGCTTGCACTCGCATAGGAGAGTGCGATAAGAACTCGCATCACATCGAATGATTGAGTGCGCAGGCTAACGGAGGGAGATCCTAAACGAGCCATGATCCCGGAATCGCACGCGCTGCAGGAATTGTTCACTGAATTGATCCACCAGCACTTCGACCGCGATATCGGACTGCGCGATTCCGAAGTGCAGGACTACATCGTCAACATGCTGGCCGAATTTTGCGAGCGTGAGCAACTGTTCAAGCTGTGCGACGCCACGGGCCGCGCCCTTGGCGATGTGGGAGAGATGCTGCTGGAAGCCGACCCTATCTACGGTCCCGCGCCCTCCTTCGACCGCGAGCGCCAGGTGCGCAAACATATTGGCGACTACACGCTGTTTTTCTCCGGCATGTTTCCCGAGAGCATTAACCACTATCGCCTGCGGCGGCAGCGGCTGGAAAATTTCGTCGACTTCATCAAAGCAGGCAAGGAAAGTTATTACATCGTTTCCAAGTTCGATCAATTCGAATACGCCCGACTGGCGCCGCTGTTCGCTAAGTTGGCCCGTGAGTTCGAATCTTGCGTCTATGGCTTGAACCTGGTCAAGGGCGACCTGGAGGAGATGCAGCATCCCATTACACAGCGAGCGAAAGAGATCGTGATGTAGGCGTCTCGATCCGCAAGAAGGCACGGAGAGCAGCCGTGCCTTTTTGTTTGTAAAGATCTCTAACCAATTACAGGTAGATACGTCCAACCGTTCGTAGAGACAAAGGGACAGTGACAGCCGCTCTTTCTCCTGAGAGCGACTGCGGAGGTGATGCGAGAGGCCCGGGGCAACCCGGGCCTTCTTGCGCACCGGATTTCTGCGATACTAGAGGGTAGGCCCGCCGACGGCGGCGGCAAGATTATGGACTCAATCGCAGACCCCAAATCCGTCAAGGTAAACGTCACTACCGGCACTGGCGTTGAAATCGAGTGGAAGGACGGCCACCGCAGCGCTTACAGCTTTCCATTCCTGCGGGATGCCTGTCCTTGTGCCCTGTGTAACGAAGAGCGTGAGAAGGACGGACGTTATCCGGGCGATCCGCTCAAGCCGATCGCGGGCGCACTGCCGATGTTCAAGGCAGCAGCCCGGCCGACCGAGGTTGAGCCCGTTGGCAAGTACGCCATTCGCTTCTCCTGGAACGACGGCCATCAGCACGGCATCTATTCCTGGCAGTACCTGCGCGACAACTGTCCTTGTGGCGAGTGCAAGGCGCGCCGCGCCATGGACGCGCCAGCCGTCAGCAGCAGGCCCAACTAATCGCGAGTGCCTCAACTTTGTCGTCGTACCTGAACAAACTGAATCCGCAGCAGCGCGAAGCCGTCGAGGCGGTGGATGGGCCGGTGCTCATTCTGGCTGGAGCCGGAAGCGGCAAGACCCGCGTCATCACCTATCGCATTGCCCACCTGATCGACGGCATAGGTGTTCAGCCTGACTCGATTCTGGCGGTGACCTTTACCAACAAGGCTGCGTCGGAAATGGCTAGCCGCGTGGAATCACTGGTAGGAGCGCGTTCGCTCTCCAAGCCGCTGATCTCTACCTTCCACTCCTTCTGCGTGCGCCTGTTGCGGCGCGACATTGAGACTCTTCAAATCGGCGGAAAAGGCTATCGCAAAGATTTCGTGATCTACGACGAGGCCGATCAGCAGAACGTAGTCAAGGCGGCGATGCGGCGACTGGGCATCGACGACAAACAACTGACGCCACGCAATGTGCTGGGGCGAATTTCGTGGGCCAAGAATCACATGCTCGATCCGCAAGAGGTTTACCTGAACTCCGGCGACCCCAAGACCGAGCGCGTTGCCCATATCTACGAGGTCTACCGTCAGGAACTGGCGAAGTCGAATGCCATGGATTTCGACGACCTGCTCTTGTACGCAGTGCGCGTGCTGAAAGCTTCGAGCGAGACCCGCGAGCGCTATAACCGGCGCTATCGTTACATCCAGGTGGATGAATACCAGGACACGAACCGGCCGCAGTATGAGTTGATGCGCATGCTGGCGGGCAGCGAACACAATGTCTGCGCGGTCGGCGATGAGGACCAGAGCATCTACTCGTGGCGCGGCGCCGACATTCGCAACATCCTGGAGTTCGAGCAGGATTTTCCCGAGGCTCGCATCATTCGTCTGGAACAGAACTACCGCTCCACGCAGAACATTCTGCAGGCAGCGTCAGCGGTAGTGGCGAAAAACATCAAGCGCAAGGGCAAGAACCTTTGGACCGAGCGCAGCGGCGGAGCCCAGATCGGATACTACGAAGCTCCGGATGGCGAGAACGAAGCGCTGTTCGCCGCCGACTACATCGCCAAGTATCTTCGTCAGGCGCAAAGCGACAACGGCGAGGCGCCGCGTGCAGCCGTCTTATACCGCACGAATTCCCAGTCCCGCCTGGTGGAAGAGGCCATGCGCCGCTATCAGCTGAACTATCACGTTGTAGGAGGCTTCAGCTTTTACGAGCGCGCCGAGATCAAGGACATGATCTCGTACCTGAAGGTCATCGGCAATCCGGACGACTCGATTGCCGTGCAGCGCGTGATCAACACTCCCGCTCGCGGCATCGGCAAGACTACGATGGAGATCATTGAAAATATCGCGCTGGAGACGGGAACCTCCATGTGGGGCGCGATCGGCGAGGTGTTGAAGCGCAGGCTGCTGCCGCTGCGAACCTTGTCATCACTACAGGGCTTTAAGGATCTGATTGATGACGCCCGGGCCATACATTTGGGAACGTTTCGTGAACGCGTGGCGGAAGCCGCGGCGCTCGCGGCCGCAGGAACCGGGTCTACCGCGGACCACGAAGACGATTTGCAGCACGACATTGACTTCTCGCCCGCCGAATTTGAAGACACCGCGGAGCTCGAAGCTGAAGATGCGACGGCGTTTGCGCCCGAGGCTTTTGCAGAAGAGGGCGTTAGCGAAGCTGGTGCAGGGGCAACTGAAGATGCGGCAGGCCACGCTGGAGAAGAGCGGGTCGAGGGCTTTCGCGCGCCAGGTGATCCGGCATCAACAGCCGAGCTGCTGAAGTTCTTGATCGACCGCACTGGGTATATCAAACAACTCGAACAGGAAGACACGCCGGAGTCGCTGGCCCGCATCGAGAACCTTCGGGAACTGGTGAATGCCGCCATGGACTCACGCGACCGGGGCGAGACGCTGAACGAATTTCTCGATCACGCCGCGCTGGTGAGCGATGCCGACCAGTATGACGAGAATTCTCGTATCACGCTAATGACGCTGCACTCGGCCAAAGGCCTGGAGTTCCCGCTGGTGTTTCTGATTGGACTGGAAGAAAACTTGTTTCCGCATTCCCGAACGCTACTGGCGCCCGATGACATCGAGGAAGAGCGGCGTTTGTGTTACGTCGGAATGACGCGGGCGATGGACACGCTCATCCTGACGCGGGCTCGCTACCGCCGCCGCTATGGAACGGACATGCCCGAGCCCAGCGTTCCGTCGCGCTTCCTGGAAGAGGTTCCGCCAGAGTTGTTGCAGGATTTGGGCTCGCCTCGGCAACCGGTGCGAGCAGGTGCCAGCAATTATGGAAGCGCTAAGCATTATGCTTACGAGGACGAAGATCAGAGGCCTCAGTACGGGCGGAGCAGCCAGCCACAGCGGAAAACTTACTCTGGTCCAGCCTACAACTCGATCGACAACATTGCGGAGTTTTTTGCCTCGCGCGGGAAGAAGTTTTCGCGTCCGAAAGTCGAAGTACCAGTAGTCACGGGACGAACCGGATTTCATCCCGGGCAGCGGGTGCGGCACCCTAAATATGGCGAAGGCACGGTGTACAAGCGTGAGGGCGATGGGGAAGATGCGAAGATTACGGTACAATTTCCAAGATACGGTTTGAAAAAGCTGGTCGAAAAATACGCCCAATTGGAAAAGGCGTAACTCCGTCAATGAGGGAACACAGATTTCATGGCAAATACCAAGAGCATTGCCGATAAGGCAGAACGCAAGAAAGTAAAGCGCACAGCGCGCAAGAAGGCCGCTCCTAAGGCGCCTCGCACTTACGCCCGCGGGGCGGAGAAACGTAAAGTGAAGAAGCTGGCCCGCGGCACCTCGAAGCGTTAGCTACTGCCCCGCCTGGGCCAAATGAAGACGAGAGAAGCAGGTCCCTCGACTTGCTTCGCGCGCTCGGGATGACAGAACGGGGCGCGCGCTTAATCGATTGGGGGCGGGAATCGCCTGCGAGAGAAAGACCAGGCTCCAGTCTGCTTCGGCGGGCTGGAGCTTATTTCTTTGGCGCTGGATTGCTGGATTGAGCGGCGGGCGCTGCATTCGAGGAGGCGTTCTGGGGTGACTCGTCGAGATTGACCAACTCCGTGCCGGGAGGCTGGTCCAATGTGAATTGGTCGTCGTGGAGCGGTTCGTTGATCACCAGCTTCACCACCGTAAGCCGGATGGAGTATTCCTCCTGCGGGCGATTGATCTCGATGACGTTGGGAAAGCTGATGCCGTTGTAGTCCGTATAAACCTGGTAGGTGGCTTCGGTGGCAACATTGCCCTGTTGGTCATAGATGACCTGGCGATGCGGAACCAGGTTGGTGCGGTCGAAAACGATTTCGCGGAACAGATACCAATCGTCGCCAGCGCGGCGAATTACGTCGATGACGTAGTCTGGCTGCTGCAATTCTTTCTTCTTTTTGGCGTCATAGATCATCTCGGTATTTTTTTCCAGCACCGCGATGTCGGTCTTGGGGTCGATCTCAGGCAACAGCAGAGCGTTGTAGATGACCTGGGGCCGCAGGTTCTCCAAAGGATTGGCGGCCGGATTCACCACGTCGTTGTGTCCTACATAAAACTTGTTCTTCGCCGGTATCGACAACTTGAATTGGTCGCCGGCACTCACCATATCGAAGGCCTTGTTGCGGACGATGGGGAATAGCCCAATCATGCGCAGCATATCCGGTTTGCGCACCAGGATGTAGCCGCGAATTTCTTCGTAGTCGGTGACTTTCCCCTTCTTCTCTCCACCCACCGAGGTCGCAATATCGACGGTGGCATTCAGGGTCTTGATCTGGGTAGCTTCCGCATTAATGCGCTGCAGAAGCTCCTGCTTAGTCGCAGTCTGCAATTTCGCCGTGCTGGTGCGCACTTCCACCACCCGGGTGCGAAACAGGCACCCGGTGTCTCCCAGAAGGAGGGCGGCAAGAGCAATGGCGACAAGCAGTCTGAATCCACTCATAGTCTTGAGGCTGAATCACGTAGTATACGGCAGATGCAAGAAGCCGCTTGGGCGACTCCAGTGTTGCGCAACGATTTACTGGCTAGCGGCGACCGCTTTTCGATAAGCTGCTACGTTTCGCGCATGCTCCTCAGAATCGCGGGCGAACCGGTGGTGGCCGTTATTGTCGCTGACGAAAAACAGGAAATCAGTTTGCGCCGGATGCATGGCGGCCTGCAGAGATGCCGCTCCGGGATTGGCGATGGGACCTGGAGGCAAGCCCGGATACTTATAGGTATTGTAGGGCGAATCGAACTGCAAGTCTGAGGCGTAAATCGTCCCGCGATAGCGTCCCGCCAGCAGGGCAGCATAAATCACGGTGGGATCGGCGGCCAAAACCATATTCCTATTCAGCCGGTTGTAATAGACGCTGGCAACCCGCGGGCGCTCGTTAGGATCCGCGGTTTCTTTCTCCACGATGGAAGCCATGGTCACGATGCGGTGCATGGCGGAGTTGCCGAGTAGGCCGATCTTCTGCGCCTCCTGACGGAAACGCCGCACCATCGCGGCCGCTATATCGTGAGCACTGTCGATGCGGGTGAATTCGTAGGTATCGGGGAATAGATATCCTTCCAAGGATTTCGCGCTGGGATCGATATCGCGAAGCAGGAAGAGATCGCCCTGGGCGGCGGTGATGAAGTCGGCGGCAGGACCGAGGCCGGCCTGCTCAACCACGGCGGCGATGTCGTAAATGTTATAGCCCTCGGGCACAACCACCGCACGGGCATAAACGTCTCCCTGAATTAAGCGATCGCGCACTTGCAAGGCACTGGCCGGCTGATCAAATTTGTATTCGCCGGCTTTCAGCGTGTTAACGCCTTTTACGTAATGCAACACGAGAAACGCATCCGCGCTGCGAATGACGCCTTGGCGCTGCAACTCGCGGGCTATGTGGCGGGTGCTCCAACCGGGGCGAAGCAGCACAAAGGTCGTCTCCGCCGGTTGCACGGGTAGCAGCGCTGCCCAGCCAAACCAGAGGACGGCTGTCAATACGGCCACCAACACGAGTGTGAATAAAATTCGCACGGAGATAGCAGTTTAGATGAAGTGCGGATGCTTGGCGCTGCTCACTCTGGCGGCGGTTTCATTTGGAGCGCTCCGGCTCCGCCGAGGATTTCCGGAACTCCAGGAACGATTGCAGAATGAGCACCGCCGCTAGCTGGTCCACTACTTCGGCGCGGCGGCGGATGCTCATCTCGGTCTCTCGCAACAACCGATTGGCCTCGACCGAAGTCAGCCGCTCATCATACAAGTGGACCGGCAGCTTGAATTTGCGGCGCAATTCTTCCGCGAAGGCGTGCACTTTCTCAGATTGAATGCCTTCCGCGCCACTCATGCGTAGAGGAAGACCCATCACCAGTTCGCCAATGCCATACTGCTTGATCATGCGCCGCAGGTGGTCAAGGTCGTTGCGCTTATTGCTGCGCCGATACGTCGGCAGACCCTGAGCAGTTACGCCCAACTCGTCGCTGATGGCCAGGCCGATGGTTCGTGAGCCGAAGTCCAACGCTAGAATGCGTCGGCGATGCGCCGGGAGCGAGGCTGTCGAGGAGACATTTTCCATTTTGGATACAGCAAAACTATCATGTTCGGAATCTTATGGTTGCGAGTACCATAAGCAAAATGCCAGACCAGTTGCTGGACAATCCGAAGCCGACGCATAAGCGCGCCGAAGATCCGGACATAGCCGACAATGCAGCCGGCGGGCCAGTCGTTGTTCCTGAGATAACCATCAACCGCTCGACATTGGCGGAGCGGGAACGGCGTCGCATTCATCATTTGCAGGCGACTGCCCTGCTGATCCTGGCGGGGGCGGCCGTGCTGACGCTGGTCTATGTGGCCAAGCTGCTACTGGTTGTGATTCTTCTATCCATCCTGCTTTCGTTTGTTCTGGCGCCGATTGTCGACCTGTTGACCAGGTTCAATATACCTCGTGGCCTAGGCGCTCTGCTGGCGGTGATGATGCTGGTCATTGCGCTGGGGGCAGCCAGCTATCTCTCCTACAGCCGGGCCTTGGAATTCATGCACGAGGTCCCGAAATACAAGGCAAGGATTCAGGGGTTGGGAGCGAAGCTGCGCGAGCAGGCCGAGCAGATCCAGCAAACCACCGACACCGTGTTGCCACCTTCCCAGCAGGACCGGAACACGGTTACGGTGAAGGAGTCGAGCAGTTGGACGGACTTGGTGAGCAAGAACGCCAGCTCCGTATCTGAGCTGATGCTGGCCATCACGTTTATTCCGTTCCTGGTTTTTTTCATGCTGAGTTGGCAGGACCATGTGCGATCTTCCTCGGTCATGCTGTTCAGCATGGAGCATCGCAACACAGCTTATGTGATGCTGGGACTGATTGCCCGCATGATCCGATCATTCATCGTAGGAAACTTCATCATTGGTGTCTTTCTCAGCATCTGCAGCATCGCCCTGTTTGGATTGATGGGCCTTCCCTACTTCTATTTTCTCGGCGTGATTAGCGGGTTCCTCAGCTTGATCCCTTACCTCGGCGTCATTCTTGCGGTGATTCCTCCGGTCATTGCCGACCTGGGTCATCTCACGACCGGCGTGTTCCTCCTGGTGGTCTGCCTGGTAATGGGGTTGCACCTGGTCGCTATGAACGTGCTCTATCCCAAGATTCTAGGCAAGCGCTTGCAGCTGAATCCTCTGGCCGTAACGCTGGCGCTGCTGTTTTGGGGATGGCTGTGGGGCGCGATGGGACTGATTCTCGCAGTACCGATCACCGGCGCCTGCAAAATCATCTGCGATCATATCGAGCGGCTGCGGCCGTATGGGGCGTGGCTCGGCGAATGAGGTCGCTCTCCGCTATTAGCTTTTAGCTATTAGCTATTAGCTTTTAGCTTTTAGCTTTTAGCTTTTAGCTTTTAGCTATTAGCTTTTAGCTTTTAGCTTTTAGCAAGCTATTCCAGCTAATATCGTCCTCAACGGCCGGACCGTCTATGCTGGGAAGCTGGGAACTGGTTTGCTAAGAGCTAACAGCTAAGAGCTAAGAGCTAAGGGCTGAACGCCAAGAGCCGTTTCCGTTAGAATCGACAGTTGGCAATCATTCCGCTTTTGGCGTGAGGAGCTCTTCATGGCACACATGGTGAAGTGCATCAAGATGGGTCGAGAAATGGAAGGGCTGGACGAGCCGCCCTTCGATGGCGAACTGGGACAAAAGATCTACGACAACATTTCCAAGCTGGCCTGGGAGCAATGGCAGGAGCACATGAAAATGCTGCTCAACGAGTACCGCCTGCAACCCTGGAAGAAGGAACACCAGGAATTCATCGTGCAGCAGATGGAAGCGTATTTCTTCGGCGAGGGCGCCGAGAAGCCGAAGGAATACGTCCCGCCCCCGCAGTAGCCAGGGAAAGCCCGCAATGCTAGTGGCGATCGAGGGACTAAGCGCTGCCGGGAAAACGACTTGGTGCCGATCGCACTTTCTCCACAGGTACATCCAAGAGGCGGCCGAGAACATCGCCGCCCCCGATCTCTTTGGCGATCCGGCCGAAGTAGGACAATTCTGGGTCAATCACGCGGTTGCAAACTGGCGGCGGGCGCTTGCCATGGAACGCGAACACGGCACCGCTGCCTGCGATGGCGATCCTTTCCATCTCTACTATTCCTGGGCGCTGTGGAAGTCGGGCGCGCTTAGCAAAACATTGTTCGAAATTGAGTCGGACCTATATCGAAGTGCGTTCGAACAGCAGCAGATCGGATTTGTCGACTATGTTCTTTGGCTGGAAATGCCCGTCGGCGAGCTACGCCTTCGTGCTCAAGCTGACACCACGCGCCGCCGAAAGCGGCATGAGATGTATTTGGCATTGGTTCCGTGGATGAAGGCCTGGTTTCAAGAGCGAGAGCAGATTCTTCCCGGGAGTGTGCGCGCATTGACGGAGGGATTGCAGGTCGAAGAGCTGAGCAGTGATTCCGTTCCCCAGAGGTATGACACAGCCTTGATGGACGAGATGGTTGGACGGTTGAGGCAAAGGTAGTGCTGGCGCGGGATAGGCGCCGGCCCCGAGGGACTCTGGTAATTCGGGCACTTTCCACCGCTGAAAAGCTGGTTACGAAACTCCAAATGAGCCGCCCCTTGGGCTGATACTGGCTGCTGAAAACTGGCAACTGCCTCTCACACTTGTGGCGCGTAGACGGCCCAGCCGCGCGGGGCAGCCCAAAAGTCAGAACTACCGTCCGACGCCGTCCATTTCGCCTCGGGCTGGCCGTTGTCGTTGCCGCCATAGGCCACCGGTTGGAACTGCACGCTCGGCCACTGGGTTTGCACTTCGACTCCGTTCCACGCGTTGCCAAGATTGTTCAGCACATAGACCAGCCCCGGCTGGCTGCCGGCCCCGATGCGCTGCATGATGTAGAGATTGTCGTCGGCGTAGAGGACTTCCGTCGCTCCGCCCGCATAGCGCTCGTGGGCCGCGACCAGCGCGGCAATTCCGTTCGGTGTGCCGGTCTGCGCCAGTCCAAAGTTGTACCAGTCCATCCAGAAGACGCTGGGATAGCCTTCGTGCGTGAGGATGAAGCTGTAGGCCAGCAGCTTGTCATTGTTGATCGCGTTGTTCGGGATCGCGAATGGTGTCGTGGTTATCGACGAAGGTCACCGCCTGCGATGGCGTGTCCTGCACCACCGTTCCAGGTTCGGCCAGAGTCTGCAGGCTGAAGCCATAGGTGTCGCACAAGGCCTTCAGCTCGGTAGTGCAGCGGAAAATCGAATGCCGAAACCGGATTGTCGGTGTAGCTGTTCACCTCGCCGAGCCAGTCGTCCACCGTACGTTCGTCGTCCCAGCACTCGCCCACGCAGAATGCATAAAAGTTATCCTGCCGATTTCTTCAGGTAACGCAGCTCGGCGAGCGATTGCACCATCCAGGGCGCATAGCCTTTGACGAAATCGAAACGAAAGCCGTCAAAGCCTATGGTCTCCACCATCCACTGCGCCAGCTCGATAAGTGCCGTGTAAACCAGGGGATTGCGGTGGCAGAGGTCGGGCATGTCGCCAAAGGTCATCTCGTCGAAAATCTCGTAGGGCGAGGGATGAAAACATTGCCAGTCGCGCGGAAACTTGCCGCTGGCGGGATTGAACTTCGTCCAGCGCGTCTGGCCATCGATGGGATTGACCTCCTGCGCGTCGCCGCCGTTGTTGTGGTCGAGCACCAGGTCGGCATAGACCTGCATGTTCGCCGCATGCGCCGCATTGATCAGCGAGGTTAGTTCGGCCTGGTTGCCAAACCAGGTCTTGAGTGCGGCTCTTTTGATTGAAGTCGCCCAGATCGAAGTAGTCGTAGGGATCGTAGCCCATCGACGGGCCGCCGAGATTAGCCGCTTTGCATGCTGGCGGAAGCCACAGAGCGGTGAATCCGGCCTGCTGCAGCTCAGGAATTTTGCCGGCGACAAAGTTCCACCAGGTGCCATCCTGCTTTTCTTCCGATGGGCAATTCCAATAGAAAGCCTGAAATAAGACTCCCATGGCGTGGCTCCTTTGTGCGGATGCGAAAGAGCATAGCGCAAAGACGGACTGGCGCAAGTGATTTGGCGATGAAAAATTGGTGACAGGGTCAGGGCAAACTCTGCTACGCCCTCGCCGCTTGTTCGTCGGGACCCAGCGGCAGGAAGTACTGCGTGCCGCGGATCGGCTCGCTGACCCGCCGCAGCAGCGCCTGCAAGTCTTCGCTGCGCTCCACGAAATCGATTTCCGAGGTGTTGACGATCAGCAGATCCGACGACGTGTAGTGAAAGAAGAAATGTTCGTAGGCCTTGATCACTTCTTCCAGATAGTCGTCGCTGATGGCCTTCTCGCCGGGAGCGCCTTTTTTCTTCAGCCGCTTCTTCAGCACCTCGGGCGTGGCTTGCAGGTAGATGACCAGGTCGGGCGTGGGCACGTTCTGCCGGAACAGCTCGTAGTAGCGGTTGTAGACGTCAAGCTCGGCATCGCCGAGATTGAGGCAGGCGAAGAGCTTGTCTTTCTCGAAGATGTAATCGGCGACGTAAGTCTTGTTGGGATTATGCTTGACGATCGAGCGCCGCCCAGTTGCTCGTAGCGCGCGATGAGGAAGGCGAACTGCGCCTGGAACGCCGCTCCCGGCTCGCCCTGATAGAAGCGCGCGCAGAAAGGGATTGTTCTCTGGCTCGCTGATGCGTTGCGCGTGCAGGGTTTCGGCGATCACCTGGCAGAGCGTGCTCTTGCCGACTCGGATGGGGCCCTCGACTGCGATATACCGGGGTGGTTCGAAAAGGTTCGCCATGGTCGGAGAAAGGCTACGATTCGCAGAATATCTTGCCCGCGCGTTCGTGGCAATGGGCCGCTTTTCGCAGTGCGTTTTTCGCTGCTAGCTGTTGGCTGTTCGCCAAACCGTCTCGCGAAGGGGAAACCGCAGATCCGTCGGCTACGCTCGGACGACAGGCAAGAGGGGTGCGATCGCGATGACCAATTCGGATTCATGACGAGAAGCGAAGAGCGAAGAGCGAACAGCGGCCCTCGCCAGCTACAATCCTGACAATGCTTCCGGAACTGATCGGCGGGATCGGCGTTGGCTGGAGTGGCGACATGGGCCGGATTCCAGACCATGTGGCCCACGTCGCAGGTCTACGGACGCACGTTTATCGGCCTGGAGCCGGGCTCGCGCCTGCTGGCGCTCACCTACGACGACGGTCCCAACGATCCCTATACCGCGCAGATGATGGAAGTGCTGGAGCGCCATCAGGTGAAAGCGACGTTCTTTCTCATCGGACAGATTCGTGCAGCAGAGGCCGGAGATCGCGCGGGCGCTGGTCGACGCCGGGCATGCCATCGGGATCCATACCTGGGACCATCCCAACCTGATCTTCGCTTCGGCCGCCGAAGTTCGCCGCCAGTTGCTGCAGACACAGCAGGCGATTCTCGACGCGACTGGCGTCGAGGCTAAACTCTTCCGGCCGCCGTTCGGTGGACGGCGTCCAGCTTCTCTGCGGATCGCGCGCTCCTGCGGGTTGCAAACGGTGATGTGGAAGTGACCTGTTATGACTGGAAGGCCAAGTCGGCGGAGGAGATCGTGAAGCATGCCGAGCGGCAGATTCGTGGCGGTGATGTCATCCTGCTGCACGACGGCGAATACCATCGTATCGGCGTGGACCGCAGCCGCAGCGTCGAAGCCAGCGACCGCATCCTCACGCGATATCGGAGCAAGGGATACGAGTTTGTGACGATTCCGGAGATGATGCAGAGGCAAGAGTTGGCAATGAGCCGCTAGCAAATAGCTGTGCTCTTTCGTCCCATAAATTCCTCATAAGTCAGATTTGTATCCGGGCATGGCCTCAGCCGTGCCATAAAGCTTACGAACAAGTTTGGGGCTTTAGTCCAGGGGAGATCTTTTACAGGGACTGAAGCCCTGGCACTAGTTCGGCTCTTTGCGGCACGACTAAAGTCGTGCCCTGATACGAATCAGTGCATTGCGATTCGTGATCAGGTTTGTGAGATAGTTTCGATCGTTCCAGTACCTAGCCTTGAAGAGCTACACCAGCGCCAGCGCTTCTCTGGCCGCGGCAATCGTGTCGTCGATGTCGCCCTGGGTGTGGGCGATGCTGAGGAACGCCGCTTCGAATTGCGAGGGCGGCAGCCAGACTCCGGCATCGAGCATAGCGCCGTGGAAGCGGCCAAACTTTGCGGTGTCGCAGGTGGAGGCGCGTCTGCCAATCGGTCACTTGCTTGTCGGTGAAGAAGAAGGTGAACATCGAGCCAACGCGATTGGCGGTCATCGCCACGCCCGCTTCTTTCGCAGCCGCAGTGATGCCGGCAACCAGCTTGCCCTGCCATTTCATCGAGCTGCTTGTAGAACTGTTCGCGGTTGCTCTTCAACTGGCACAGAGTCGCGATGCCAGCCGCCATTGCCAGCGGATTGCCGCTGAGCGTTCCTGCCTGATACACCGGACCCACCGGGGCGATCATGTCCATTAGCTTCGCCGGGCCGCCATAGGCGCCAACCGGCAGGCCGCCGCCGATGATCTTGCCCAGCGTGGTGAGGTCGGGCTTGACGTTGTAAAGCTCGGAAGCTCCGCCGAAGGCGACACGAAATCCGGTCATCACTTCGTCGAAGATCAGCAGCGTGCCTGCATTGGAAGTGATCGATTCGCAGAGCCGCGAGATAGCCAGGCGTGGGCAGCACGCATCCCATGTTGCCGACCACGGGCTCGACGATGACGCAGGCGATCTGGTCTTTGAACTTGTCGAAAGCGGTCTGCGACGGCAGGCACGTCGTTGTATGGCAGCGCCAGGGTGAACTCGACGAACTCCTCGGGAACTCCCGCCGAACCGGGAATGCCGAGCGTTGCCACTCCCGAGCCGGCTTTGACCAGCAGCGCATCGCTGTGGCCGTGATAGCAGCCTTCGAACTTCACGATGATCTTGCGGCCGGTGGCGGCGCGCGCCAGACGGATCGCCGACATGGTGGCTTCGGTTCCCGAGCTGACGAAGCGCACTTTCTCGATCGCCGGAAAAGCTTCGATGACCAGCGCGGCAAGGTCGGCTTCGGTGGGCGTGGACGCTCCGAAGCTGGTGCCGTTGCGGGCGGCCTGGATGATGGCCTCGATGACTTCCGGCGCGGCATGGCCGAGGATGAGCGGTCCCCAGGAGCCGACGTAGTCGATGTAGCGATTGCCGTCGGCGTCCCAGACGTGAGCGCCCTGGCCGCGGACCAGAAAGGGCGGATCGCCGCCGACCGAGCGGAAGGCGCGAACCGGAGAGTTGACGCCGCCGGGAATAAGCTTTTCCGCGCGTTTTTGCAGGCTGCGGGATTGGTCGAGGTTGCGGGCCATGAGTCGTTGTTCGCCTTTCGCGATTCGCTCTTCGCCTTCGAGCTTTCAACGTAAAGAAGAGGAGTTTATCAGGGTGAGCGAACGGGCAGGGGTGAGAAAGGTCACGGGACAACACGACATTCGTTAGGACGGATTGCGCACGATTTTCGTGTACACTGCCATAGTATATGAAAAACGTTACTCTTAGCGCAGACGAGGAGTTGATCGAGCGCGCTCGACAAATCGCTCGCGCTCAACATAAAACACTCAATGCAGCTTTCCGGGAGTGGTTACAAACGTTTACTGCCCAGTCGGGCGATGAGCGGGAGTTTGACGCCCTGATGGAACGCCTGCGTCACATCGACGCTGGCGGCCCTTACAGCCGTGATGAAATGAATGAGCGCTAAGTTCTTTCTCGATACCAATCTCTTCGTTTACTCGCTGAATCAAAGCGGAGCGCCCGCGAAGTCGCAGCGATCAACGCAGTTGATTCGACAGGCTATCGCAACGCGCACTGGAGTTGTGAGTTATCAGGTTGTGCAGGAATTCTTTCATGTGGCGTTTCGTCGCTTCACGCCGCCGATGACCGTGCCTGAGGCGGAGCAGTATCTGGCTACAGTGTTCCGTCCCCTACTGAGTGTCCACTCATCGCATGCTCTTTATGTGGAGAGTGTGCACTTGCGAAGCCGATATCGTCTTGCCTGGTACGACTGTCTGATAGTCGCCGGAGCCATCGAAGCTCAATGTAGCTTGCTCTACAGTGAAGACATGCAGCACGGACAAAGATTCGGAGACCTGCAGATTGAAAACCCCTTCTTGTGAGCGCTAACCGCCGCCGCCCGCGGGCGTCCAAAGAACAGTTAGAGCTGATTTTTCCCGGAACCTTCCTGGCGGCGCGGCATCGAAACTGGGATAGAATAGGAGTTATCCTGCGGGAAGTTTCTCTCCCATCAGTGAATTACACATGTCAAAGACTACCAAGCTTATCGTTCTCGGCCTGTCGTTTCTGATTGCTTCGTTCGTCGTAGTAGGCGAGCTGGGCGTCAAGGCCGATACCAATGACGATGGATCCTATCGTCAGCTCGGCGTTTACAGCGAAGTGCTGTCGCGCATCCGCACCGAATACGTCGAAGATCCGAATATCTCGGCCGTGACCAACGGCGCGCTGCACGGCCTGCTGGAATCGCTGGATGCCAACTCCAGCTATCTCGATCCCACTGAGTTCAAGGAATACAAGCAGCGCAAGGAAGGTAAGGCCGGCATCGGCGCGGCGGTTTCCAAGCGCTACGGCTATGCGGCGGTGATCTCGGTGATCCCGGGAGGGCCGGCGGACAAGGCGGAGATCGAAAGTGGCGACATCATCGAGGCCATCGAAGGCAAGTCCACGCGCGACATGTCGCTGGCGGAAATTGATGGCCGCCTGACCGGGCCGCCAGGATCGGTGGTGAACGTCTCGGTGGTGCGTCCGCGGCGGGCGCTGCCGGTGAAGTCGGCGGTCACGCTGGCCATCGTTGCCGATCCGCCTATCACCGACAAGATGATGCAGGACGGCATTGGCTACATCAAGATTGACGACTTTCCCAAGGGACGCTCGCAGGAAATTGCCAATAAGCTGAAGGCGCTGCAGAAGGATGGCGCGAAGAAGGTCATTCTCGACCTGCGTAACTCGGGCGATGGCGAGGAAGACGAAGGCATCGCGACCGCGAACCTGTTCCTTAATCATGGCACCATCACCTATCTGCAAGGCCAGAAATATCCCAAGCAGAACTACAATGCCGATCCGCAGAAAGCGGTGGCGCCCAACCTGCCGCTGGTGGTGCTGGTGAATCGGGGCACGGCGGGACCGGCCGAGATTGTTGCGGCTGCGGTGATGGAGAATGCTCGCGGCGACGTTGTAGGGGACAAGACCTTCGGTTCGGGCGCGATTCAGAAAGTCATCGACATGCCGGATGGGTCGGCCCTGATCTTGTCGGTGGCGAAATATTATTCGCCTTCGGGCAAGGCGTTGCAGGACACGGCCATCACGCCGAACATTCTGGTCGCCGATAATAACGACGACTTCATCGCTCCCGACGAGGACGAAAACGCCGAGGATCAGGATCAGCAAGAGAAGGAAAAAGTCGCTCAGCCGGACGATCAGTTGAACAAGGCGATCGAGGTGCTGAAGACGCAAGCCACCAAAGCATAGATTTCACCATAGAGACACGGAGGCACAGAGGATGTACGTCCTCTGTGCCTTTTGTTTTGGGGAGAAAAGTCCGGGTCGGGATGACAGACGAGATCGCGTGCCTTTCGCTCAGCCGACGAACCGCAGATCCTTCGACTCTGGCGGCGAAGCGCCGCCTCCGCTCAGGATGACAAATGAGGGGAGGAGTCTGCGTCATCGCTCAGGAGGACAAACGCCGGGAAGTCTGCGTCATCGCTCCAGGAGGACAAGATGGAAGCCAGCCCTCGGCTCAGCTCCTGTGATCGTTCCTGGATGACAGGCCATCGGGAGATCGTGTAACCTTTGGCATTCCAATCTGACCGAAAGGCAGTGGATAGTAGGAAGGGGATAACGCAAAGAAAAACGGAAAAATAATTGGGGAGCAAATCGAGTCGAAGCCGGGCCATGTGGGAGGAGCGACGATAACGAGGAGCGATACCCATGAGCACTCCCGCTTCGGCAGCAGTCACTGCCCCGGCGTTTAGTTTCACGTCAAAATCTACCGGTCCTATCACCGCCAAGGAACGCATTGCCTCGCTCGACGTGCTGCGCGGAGTTGCCTTGCTCGGCATCCTGCCGATGAACATCCAGGCTTTCTCGATGATCAGCGCGGCCTACGTCAATCCCACCGCGTACGGCGATTTTCATGGCGCGAACTATTGGGTGTGGTTCTTCTGCCATCTGCTGGCCGACGAGAAGTTCATGACCATCTTCTCGATGCTGTTTGGCGCCGGCATTTACCTGATGACCAGCCATATCGAGGCGGCGGGGAAAAATCCCACGGCGCTCCATTTTCGCCGCATGGGCTGGCTGATTCTCTTCGGCGTGCTGCACGCTTACCTGCTTTGGTATGGCGACATCCTGGTGGACTACGGGCTTTGCGGACTGCTGGCGTATTGCTATCGAAAAATGGCGCCGAGGAAGTTGATCCTCTACGGCTTGTGCTTTGTGGCGGTTGCCAGCGCGCTGTTCTTCTATATGGCATGGTCGATACCGCACCAGTCGGCGCAACAGCGCGAGATCTTCAACCAGCAGCTCTGGCAGCCGACTCCGGCCATGACGGCCAACGAAGTGGCAGCCTATCGCAGCGGCTGGCTGGGAGAGATGCGACAACGCGCCCATGATGCAGCGGTCATCGAATTTTCAGGCTTCCTGTTTCTCGCATTCTGGCGAGTGGAAGGCTTGATGCTGATCGGTATGGCGCTGTTCAAGCTAGGAGTATTCAGCGCGCGGGCATCGGCCAGAGTGTATTGGGGGTTCATCGCCGCTGCGCTGGTCATCGGCGTCCCGGCGATTATCTATGGAGTGCATCGCGATATCGCGTCGGGCTGGGACATGCGGGACTCGTTCTTTCTCGGTAGCCAGTACAACTACTGGGCGAGCATTCTGGTGGCTCTGGGATGGGTGGGTGCGGCCATGCTGTTGTGCCAGTCGCCGCTGAAGCGTTTTACCAAGCCGCTGGCTGCCGTGGGCAGGATGGCGTTCAGCAACTACATTCTCGACACGATGCTTTGCACGTCGATCTTCTACGGATTCGGGTTGGGATTGTTTGGCAAGGTGAGCCGGGTGCAGCAGATCGAAATTGTGTTCGCGATCTGGATGGTCCAGCTGGTAATCTCGCCGATCTGGCTGAAGTATTTTCAGTTTGGCCCGCTGGAATGGCTGTGGAGGTCGCTGACGTATTGGAGGAGGCAGCCGTTCAGAAGGATGACCAGCGCATCGCTGGGAATGGAGTTGACCGAAAAGTATGACCAGCGAACAGCGTGAAACTCCCAACCGCCTGCCACGAGAAGGGTGGGATGAAGCCTTCATCGCGGCCGGGCCAGCGGAGAACGATCTCCTGTTTCTGGCATTCATTCCAGAAAACAAATTCGATGGTGAAGAATGGGAGTGGTGAAAGCATTTCCACGACAACAAGCGAAACATTCGCGCATCCTTAAGTCCGTCTGAATCGCTCACCCCTCTTTTCTCTCCAGTTCACGACCACAATGTGGCACAATGTCGTCATTCTCAAGCGCTCTCTCGCTCCCAAACTGCCTGTGAGGATTTACTAACCGGAGATTGGCTTTGCTCTCAGACGCGCCAACCGCCTTTTTCAGCTATAGCCGCGAGGATTCGGAATTTGCCCTCCGGATAGCCAAAGATTTGAGAGCCGCGGGAGCAGCGATCTGGATAGATCAACTGGACATTGATCCAGGTGAGCGCTGGGATACGGCGGTTGAGGTTGCGTTGCACAAGTGCAGTAGCGTCCTGCTCATTCTTTCCCCTAACTCCGTCGCTTCCGACAATGTGCTGGACGAGGTCTCGTTCGGGTTAGAGCAAAAAAAAGAGATCATTCCGGTGCTGTATCGCGATTGCGAGATCCCATTTCGAATTCGCCGATTTCAGCGGCTGGATTTCCGGTCCAGCTATGAAACGATGCTACCGCGGTTGGTGGCGAAGCTCTCCGCCAAGGTGCAATCGTCCAAAGAGGATGATGCGCATGAGGGTAGCCCGGTAGAAGTTTACGCAGCCCCAGAGAAAAACACTTCTTGGTTGACGAAACGGTGGATCAGAGTTGCAGTTCCAGTGGTGATTCTTTCCATTGCGACAGGCGGCGGGTTGTACATATCACGATCCCACGCGAAAAAAGAAGCGGCTGCAACGGGACATCCAGCCAGCAATAAGGGTACTTCTGTGCCAGTCAACACTCCCATTGAGACGATTCAGCCACCGCCACTGCTTAAGCCCTCGGAGCGTCCCATGGGTGCCACAACCATCACATTTCAAAATCTGGCTGAAGACAATGGTTCGGTGTTCACGAGATACTCCGAACACGGCTTTACAGTGAGATCCGAATCTGGAAAGTGGTTAGTCGCGAAAGGCGGCCAATCGCCGTACATCTATTTCTTGCTTCCGCGAGTGCCGAATTCAGAGGCCAGAGCCAAGGTATTATTGACCTCAGCGAACCGAGCCTTCAGTTTTAGCTCGGCAGACTTCTATGCCAGCATCACAAAAATCCCTTATGTGCTCACCGGCAAAATGGGTGGAGACACCGTCTTTCTGCAATCTGGCATCGTGCCAAATACCTATGGAAATTTTGCAACAATAGGCGTGGAAGATAGATATAAGAACATCACCATGGATAGGCTGGAAATTGAGCTGTCTACCTACACGGAGTACGCCTTGGGAAACCCTGTTGGTGTTTCCAACATTGTTTTGCTCGTAAAGCAGTAGCCAACCAACTTCGACTTATACCATCCGGCGATTTCAAAATCACTCACTCCACCGCTTAAACACCAGACACCCATTCGTTCCCCCAAACCCGAAGGAGTTGGACATGGCGTACTCCATGCTCACTTTGCGGGCGGTGTGGGGGACGAAATCTAGATCGCAGCCTTCGTCGGGATGGTCGAGGTTGACGGTGGGAGGCACGATCTGGTCGCGCAGGGCCAGCACCGTGATGGCGGCTTCCAGTCCGCCAGCGCCGCCCAGCAAGTGTCCGGTCATTGACTTGGTGGAGCTGACCAGCATCTTGTAAGCGTGATCGCCGAAAGCGCGCTTGATCGCCGTCGCTTCCAGTTCATCGCCCAGCGGAGTGGAAGTGCCGTGGGCGTTCACGTAGCCAACCACCTCGGGAGAGATCCCGGCATCGCGAATCGCATTGCGCATAACACGATAGCCGCCTTCCCCTCCGGGCGCAGGTTGGGTGATATGGTTGGCGTCGGCTCCCATGCCGTAACCAACGACTTCGGCGATGATCTTGGCGCTGCGTTTCTTAGCGAACTCGAGCTCTTCGAGGATCAGGATTCCTGAACCCTCTCCGATGACAAAACCGTCGCGATCCTTGTCCCAAGGCCGACTGGCGCGGTGGGGATCGTCATTGCGGGTGGAGAGCGCGCGCATGGCGGCGAATCCGCCGACACCCATAGGCGTAATGGCGGCTTCGGTGCCGCCGGCAATCATGACATCCGCATCGCCATACTTGATGACGCGGGCGGCATCGCCGATAGAGTGCGCGCTGGTGGTGCAGGCGGTGCAGGTGGCCTCGTTCGGACCCTTGGCATTATTGCGGATGCTGACTTGGCCGGCGGCGAGGTTGACAATGGCAGCCGGTATAAAAAATGGAGAGATCTTGCGCGGGCCGCCGTTGAGCAGGTTGCTATGTTCGCGCTCGATGACGTCGAACCCGCCGATCCCGGAACCGATGTTGACTCCGGTGCGCTCGGCCATCTCTTCGCCTTCAACCTTATAGTTGGCCATGCGTAGCGCTTCATCGCTGGCAGCGATGGCCAGGTGAATGAAGCGCGCCATCTTGCGCGCCTCTTTCTTCTCGATGAAAGTGAGCGGATCGAAGTTCTTCACTTCGGCGGCGATCCGGCAGGCAAATGCGGAAGCGTCGAAACTGGTGATGCGTTCCGTGCCACTTTTGCCGGCCAGCAACGCCTGCCAAACATCCTGGGCGTTGTTACCGACCGCGCAGATGAGTCCGATCCCGGTTACGACGACGCGCCGCTCCAACCTACTTCGATCCTTTCGCGTGCGAATTGATGTAGTCGACAGCGTCCTTGACGGTGCGGATTTTCTCCGCGTCTTCATCAGGGATTTCGATTTCGAAAGCTTCTTCGAAGGCCATCACCAGTTCGACGGTGTCGAGTGAGTCGGCGCCGAGGTCGTCCACGAAGGAGGCGTTGGGCGTCACTTCGCCCTCATCGACGCCCAATTGCTCCACGATGATCTGTTTTACGCGTTCGTCTACGGATGCCATGAGGTCAGCAATCTCCTTTCGACCCGTCTGCGTAGGCGGGCGAAACCACTCCTGTGTGCCGGTTAGCGGGATTCCCAGACCGCGCGCTGGCTTGCGCGGATTGAGGCGCTGGACTGGCGACTACTTTTTCGCCTTGGCGTGTTGATCGATGTACGTGACGGCGTCCTGCACAGTGCGGATCTTCTCCGCATCCTCATCAGGTATTTCGATCTCGAAAGCCTCTTCGAATGCCATGACCAGCTCGACGGTGTCGAGCGAATCGGCGCCCAGGTCGTCCACAAACGAAGCTGTGGGCGTCACTTCCGCTTCATCCACGCCCAACTGCTCCACGATGATCTGCTTTACCCGTTCTTCAACCGAAGCCATCGATTCCTTCTCCTGTCGCGTGCAGTGGCGCAACGCTTTGGGTGGAAACCCGTAAGTCTAATTGCAGCAGGAAACCCTGTAAAGAATGCCAGAACGCGTTCCGGACAACCACTGCATAGGATGAGCCCGGAGCCCGAACGGGTGCATGAGTCCCGTTTCATCCTAACTGGTGGGGTTTGCAATGGTCAACGCGAAGGGTAAACAAAAACCAGCGAGCAGACCCCTAAGCGCTTTGTGATACAACGCTTCCATGCGAGCGGTGGTGCAACGCGTGAGCCGGGCTTCGGTGAGGGTGCAAGGCGACCTGGTGGGAGAAATCGGGATAGGCCTACTGGTATTGCTGGGAGTTGGACAGGAGGACGGCGAGGCAGACGCCGATTATCTGGCCGAAAAAGTGGCGGGATTACGGATCTTTGAGGATGCCGGCGGGAAGATGAATCTGAGCGTAACGGAGGCCGGCGGAGCGGTGCTGGCGGTGTCGCAGTTCACGCTGTTTGGGGATGTACGGCGGGGGAAACGGCCATCGTTTGACGCAGCTGCGCGGCCGGAGCGGGCCAGAGAGTTGTACGAATATTTTGTAAAGAGCGTTCGTAGGTTGGGATTGCGGTGCGAGACCGGTCGCTTCCAAGCAACGATGGAGGTGGAGCTGGTGAATAGCGGACCGGTGACCATCCTGATCGATTCGAAGAAGGGGTTTTGAGAGCTTCTAATATGGCTGAGAGGAAATCTTGAAAGCAGGTTTTCTGCAAGCTGAACAGTTTGTTGGAAGGCCGGAAGAACGGATCCCTCACCGGCGAAGCCGGTTCGTGATGACAAAAACAGAGCACTTCTTACGGCACAGCTAAAGCTGTGCCCTTTCAAAACAGTTTCGGCCCGGGAGGTTATTTCGGATTGGAATCGTCGCTGCTGGGGGCGTTGTAGGTGGTGGCCTTCTGCGGCTTGCTCTTGCTGACGGGAGTCGTCTCGCCGGGCGGCTTACATTTGAGCGCCATCACCTCGACATCGGTGGCCTGGAAGCGATCTTTCTCAGGCGATTTCTTGTCTAGTTCCGCTGGAGGACGTGGCTGCCATTGGCCGGTTAGCTTCACCTTGCTACCGGAGTCATTCTTGAGCTCATCCGAACCCAAGACCTGAACTCCGGAGCGGTGACTCATGTTGTGAAGCACGTACTTGCCATTCTTGTCAGGACCGGTGAGGCAGCCAATTACGGTGGCTTGCTTGGCTCCGGCCGGCGGGGTAATCTGATCGCCGCTGGCGCCGCTAGTGTCCTGGTTCGCACTGGCGGCATTTTTTTGCTGCTGAGCCGGAGTGCCGGAAGGCGGAGTTGGAGGAGGGGTGGCAGGCTCCTGCGCCCAGGCAGCCACGCCCAAGCCGGCCGCCAAAATCGTAATGTAAATCGACTTCACAGGCAGTTTCCCGGGTAATAGCCAAGGATATCTGAGAATTCGACGCGCTGCCGAGGAGAAAAGTTGTCAGAGGCGGCGGGATTCACCACCCTTTGGCTACACTCAGGCTACGACAGGGAGTTCGCGGACAGGCAAAACTCATAAGACGGTAATAACTATGGAGGCACAAAGTCGCGGAGATTTATCAACAATTTTCTCGGTGCCTCGCTGTTGCAGCCTGCCCTGAGCGCAGCCGAAGGGTGATGAATACGGGTTCAGTGCTGATCGGCCCAGACCGAAGCGTTCAAGCACTCGACTACGCCGTCGATCACTTTACCCAAGCCGTCTTGGAACTTAGTGTGGTCGACGATGTACTGGTTCGCGGCTGGGTCGGCGGCAGAAACAGCATTCTGAATAAACGCCAGAGCGGCGGCCTTCTTGTTGGCGCCGGCTTTGTTGCCGAAGAGACCTTCGACTCCTTGCACAATGGCCGGAACGTACGCAATGCCCTGCAACAACTGGGCCAGGAAGTTCATGATTAGCTCCTATAGGTGAGTCGGTAAAAAGAAAAGGCGTCCCTGCCGGGCTGGAGTTTCTGAGAGCTGCATTCCCAGGAGTTCTTCCGGGGCTGAACTGAGTCCCGCACGGCGGAACGGAGCTTGCGGGAAGCTTCGTCCTACAACGTAGGACAGAGGGTGGCAGGATAGGGGTTCTTCGACTGCGCTCCCTGCGGTCGCTTCGCTCAGAATGACAACCTGAAAGAGCAGGTCCTTCGACTCCCTGGCGAAGGGCCGCCTGCGCGCGGGACGACAGCAAGAAAAGCGCGTTTCTAGTGTTTGTAGCGCAGGTAGTCGATGGCAAGGTGAAAGAGAGTGAGGAGGCTGACTACCGCGGTCGCGATGCCGGTGAAGCGTTGCAGATAGGCTTCGTGACGGTCAACCCGCTCCTCGATTTCCTGGATTTTGCCTTCGTTGCCGTTGCCCACGACCCAGCGCATGTGGGCTTTGAGTTCGGCGAGATCGGACAGAACTTTCTGCTCGAATTCAGTCATGCCGCAGATGGTGATAACGGATGATTTGCTCATAATGGGTAGTCCACATGCAGCAGCGCGGAATACCGCGAGTACTTCGCGGGCGATGATCCGTCGTACTGCCGCAAGTAATAACCCTGGACGCGCGACAGGCGCGGCAGGTTGAAGGTTTCGGTGGTGAAGCGTCCAGCCAGATTACCGCTATTGCCGGGGCCCCAGCCCGCGTCGGAGCGGCGCACCTCGATGCCGCCGCCAGGTGGCGGAGCGCAGCCGGCATCGACGGTGATCTCGGTGGCGATCACGTTGGTGACCTGCGCAGCGGTTAAGGACGCGATGTAAAGCGAAGAGGACGGGGTGCGTCGGTGGTGTAGATGATGGTCAGCGGTGCGGGCAGCGTCATGTTTTCGAACTTGAAGGCCAGAAGCGGGCGGCATCGTTGGCGAACTTGATGACATAGTGCGAGCGATCGCCGCGAGCGACACGAACTGCAATCTGACG
Organism: uncultured Acidobacteriaceae bacterium; assembly: GCA_963746515.1. Classification (GTDB taxonomy): domain Bacteria; phylum Acidobacteriota; class Terriglobia; order Terriglobales; family Acidobacteriaceae; genus Bog-257. Next base: position 503,374 of record CAVVBO010000001.1, read on the forward strand.
TCGCGAACGATGGCGCTGAAGGCCGCTCCGCGCGAGGGGGCCGAAACCTGCACGGCGTTACTGGGGATCACATCCTCAACCGGCAGATAGTCGCTGAGGATGCTGTATTCGCCGGCCCAGGCGGGCTGAACAGTGTCGTCTAGCAAAGCCAGTGAAGCATTTTCACAATCGATGGAAGTGGGCGCCAGCGGGAGTTTGAGACGACGAACATAGCTGCGGCGTCCGCTGTCGTTGCCGTGGGCATGTTGGGCGATGCTGTTCTGATCCTGAACCCTCGCCATGGCGCGAACGCTGGTGCGATAGGCAACCACGATCTGCTCGTTTGGCTGCGGCGGATAGGGCGGATAGAAACACAACTCGCCAGTCGACGTGATATAGCACTCACCGCCATCGGCCAGCGCGCCCGCCAGGCGAGTGCGAAATTGATCGCCGGGAATCATGCTGCGGATCTCGGCGTCAACGATGTGCTGCAAGCGCGTGAAGGAAACACTGGCAAACAGGCTGGTTTCGTTAATGAGTGCGTAGGTGGCGAAACCCGGTGGCGCGGCCAGCACGTTGTCGTAGAGCACGGTGGCGGGGGCTGCCAGCGTGGCGGGATTGTTGGGATCGACATCGTGTACCGTAAGCACGACCCGCAGGGCGGCGGCGATGGAATCTCCACCGCGCCCATTGCCGGCGGGATGAGTGGACGAAAGATACGTTTGATGAACGCGGTGTCCTTCGTTACAAAACAGCTGGGTCGCGAAAGCGTATTGATGTCCGGGCGTGGTGGTGAGTGTGGGGCCCGTAGCGGCACCGTTGATCAGCGCCTGGATGTAACAGTTGCTTCCATTGGGCGAAATCTTGAAACCGGCGATGCAGTTGGGATCGGAGGGCGCACCGTTATAGATTGCGCCTATGGTGCCGCTGGAGGCTGCGGTGAAAACAAACTGGCCATGCTGGATCATGATGCCGCCGGCCAGTTCCAACTGTTCGACGAAGCTAACCGTCGCTGGGCCGCCGTTGATTTGAAGCTGGCCGGCGCTGACGGAAACCTTGCCGTTGGGATCGGTAACGCTCCACAGCGTTGGTTCGAGGGGCGACGTAATGTAGTCCTCCTCGAACACGGTGAGTGTGGCTTTGCTGAAGGGCGTTTCCGAAAGATAGAAACGCAACGTTGTGCCATCGCCCAGGAAGTAGTCGCGAACATAGTCAACCGGCTCGAGCTCGCCGATGACGGTGATGTCGTTGCGTAACTCGTCGGGCTGAAGCAGCGTCAGTCCGTCGGGAGCGAAGTTGGGATCCTGTTCGCTGATGGTGAAGCTTGCTGTGCAACGGGCTGGAAGAGAAGTTTGCCATCGTGCGCGCGGTAGGTGGCGCGCGTCATCGTGGTCAGTTCCTGGGCGTGCTGGGTCCAGGTCTTCTGGGGGACGATAGGAAACTGGTTGACCGGGCTGACATCCTGCACTCCGGACTCGTCGAGGCCGCCGGGCAGCACATCATTGGCGAGGGTCTGAAGCGCATTGCCGGCAGTGCGCCAGGCGAAAGGTGTGCGGGCCGGAAGCGCGTTCTGATCGAGCAGACACGAATCGTCGATTGCCTGGAGGAGGTAGCGCCAGGCGGGAAGCTGTCCATAGCCCAGATATTGCTGCTCAGGGGCGGTGGCGAGATATCCGGTGAACAGGGGAAATCCGTCGCTGCGCTGCAGAATGACGCGGGCGCCGCTCACTGGAGGATCAAAGTCGCCATCGCCGGCGACCAGAGAGGCCGTCATGGTGGCAGGACAATTCAGGCGGCGGACGATCTGGGGCAGACGATCGGCGTCGACATAGGACGTGTAATCCTGTTGGCCGAGACCGGCATTATTATCGATTAAGAGATTCATTTAGACCCTCGATATCTGACACAGTGGGAGTCTGACAATAGGGGATAGGTTGCCGCCGTCATAGGGATCCTTCGACTGCGCATTCGCAAAATGGCGCGAATGCTCCGCTCAGGATGACAGCAAAGTAGGCGGCCACCAAGAACGAACCAGGATCCTTCGGCTCCGGCGGCGAAGCGCCGCCTCCGCTCAGGATGACAAAATAAAGCGATGGCGGTTAGCGGCTCCGGGCTGAAGCCCCCGAATTAGATACGCCCTAGACGCGGACCTGAAGGCCCGCTCTACCCGAACCGCACTATCGTAGCCGCGCTATCCTAGCCGCTACCCAACTGCATAACACGAACTGGACGGCTCGAATTACGTGGCCCGGATTACAAGGCGGCGTTAGGGGCCGGGAAATAGCTGCGGTAGCAGAGCACCGTCTCGCCGTCGTTGCTGTCGGCCGTCGGAAGAGCGTGCAGGCTGACGTGCAACAGGTGGCTGAAGAGCGGCGCGGCGAATTCCTGGTGCGTCTCGGAGGCGCTGGCTGCAGGCTGGAGCCGGGGATAGAAGAAGCAGGAACGCCCACCGCTATCCGGCGCAACCACGAAGAGACAAGACCACTCCTGGAAGAAGCTACTGCCTTCGCGATCGACGAAGGCAACGACCTTTTGCACGCCCATGCCGGTAGTGGGCGGGGCAATAAGCGGCTCAGCCAGAAGCAAGGCAGACGACGTGATGGCACTAACGCGAGAGACGTTGAAGGTGATGCGGCGCACGAAGTCAATCATCGAACCCATGGTGACCGGCGAGAGGAGATATGTACCAGGCGCGCCGGAACCAAGATAGCCCACCGCGCCGGTGTAGTCGACATCAACGGCAACGATGTCGCCTACGCTGAAGTTGCTGAGCTGATCGGAGGTGAGGACAAGCTGGGTCTGGGTAGAGCCGGCTTGCACCGGCGAGGCCGGCAGCGGCGTGCCACCCGAGGGCTCGGGCATGGTCGTGGGTATTTCCGCCAGCACGTTCATCTGCTGCGTGCCTCCGGAAAGCGCCAACTGCAGCTTGCCCCAGGAGGGGAGATCGAATTCCAGACGAGCCTCGGGTTGAGTGCGATATTGCACCGTGATGTTGGCGCCGGGGCCGGTGCGCAGCGCCTCATACTTGGTGACCGCGGTGCGCTGAAAGTTCTCGACCCATCCGAGATCGATGAAGGGAGCGGGGGGCGAATCGAGATTAAACTGACCCTGGCCGGCGGGATCGAAAGCCGCGATGGAGCCGGTGACGCGATTCACGGGAGCGGCGTAGGCCCGCACCGCGCGCGCCGCGGGCGCCATCTGGGAACGCTTGGCGTAAGGATTGGAACTCATGTCTGGTTTACCTCGGGATAGAAGAACAGGTTGATGACGATGTCACGTCCCACATACGGGGACGTGCTCTTGGCAGCGTTGAGGATCGGCTGAGTCCAGAAAATAGTGGAGTTCAGCGCCACTGGCGAGCCGGAGCTGTAATCGCACTTCGGAGTTTGCGGCGGCGAGCAAATGGCCAGCAAGTCGCAGTCGAGACTGGCAAGATCTCGGCCGCGATCGAGACTGGCATTCGGGATGGATCCCTTGGTGCAGTACGAGATGGTGCAATCCAGGGCCATGAGCGTACCGCCCGCAAGCTGCACTGGGCGGGCGTTTCCCCAAGATAAATAAAAAGTGTCACACAACAGTGGCGCGCCGGCCGGCGGTTCGTTTTCGAGAACGGCGATCGCCGGGCGCGTGACGCCGTCGAGGGTGACAGTACGATTGGGATCGACGGCGACGAGCCGATCGCGCAGGGCGACGTAGAAGCTGTCTTTGGTTGGTTGCATGGTTCGGTTACTCCGTGGCGATGATGCGGTAGAAGCAATCGGATCCGAAGAAACGATCGACAACCACGCTATCGATGTGCATCAACTGATCGTGATGGAGAACGCCTTGCGCCGTGAGAAGCCAGGTGGCGACGTCGTCTATCTGATGAGCTTTAGCGATGGGCGCCAGCGCCGTGGCACTGAGCATGAATTCGAAGCGCTGGCTGCCGTCGGTGGCAGGTGGCAGCGAGCTCACAGCGCAGGGGGCAATCTGCAGATCCTCCGCAGGCGGAGGCTCGAGCCCCAGCTGACTGCCGGTGTCGCCGGTGGAAGGATCGGACACACGGATGGTAACTTCGGCGGCGCCGTACGACTGTAAGAGGGCGTTGGCGAGGCGCCGGGCCGCACAGCCGCGGCCGGGAGTCGTTCCCAACTGAAGTTCGGACATGTCAGCCTACTTTCTGCGCTACATAAAGCGCCAGCCTGGCTTGCACCGTGGAATCCAGAAGCGTGTCAGCGAAGTAGGTGAAGTGCATCGCATTGAGGTAGCCCTCCTTGACATTGAGCGCCGGCGTTGCCTGGGCATTACGGACAAGCTGCACGCAGGCGAACTTCACTGGATCGGGAACTGTACTGAAGCCGGCGGTGTAGGTGAGCTCCATCTCGTCGAAGAAGAGGCCGAGAGGATTGGGCAGCCAGGAAACCTCACCGGTGTCAGGGAAATAATCGAAGGTGGTGAGGTCCAAGTCGATCCAGGTGCCGGGCAGGCCAAAGGTCATGGCGAACTCAGAGGTCATATCCCACATTGTGGGATCTTCACCCCGGCGCGGAACGCCATAGCGGGCCCGTCCGGAGATCAGGGGCGATTGCTGGCCATCGGCAATGGCGAGCGGCAAATAGGTAAGCCGGAGATTATTGCGACCGGGAACGAGCCGAACGCGCTCGATGAATTGCGAAGTCCACAGGGTGGGCCGGTTGCAGTGAACGTCGATGAGCGAAGAAGCGGCGGACACCCAGGATTCCGGTGTGTCGGGCTCCAGGCCATAGGTTTGATATTCAGAATCAGCCAGGTAATTCATTATGATTCCAGTCCCCGCCTGTGAGGACGGTTGATTGGTTAGGAAGAAACACCCACCCAAGCAAAGGCGGCTCGGGTGGGCACCTGCGGTCATTATCACGGGATAACAAATCCGCGATGTCAGACAATGTGTGAGTCGGTTACCGGTCGACGATCACCTGATAGTGGGCATAATTGGCGCCTTTAACTACGATGGCGCCGAACTTCACCACCACCATCTGCGAGGCCAGCGAACTGGGAGTTCCGAGCCGGAAGACGCGCGGAGTGGGATTGGTGAGCCAGTGATATTCGATCATGTCCTCGGTAACGATGTAGACGGGCAGCTGCGCCGTGCCGCTGCCGGGGACGCCGGAATAAGACAAGGACCATTCAGGAATGAGCGGTAGCTCGCCAGCTTGAGTGGAGAGCGTCTTGACAGTCAAACCCCCGGCTACCTGGGTGCTGGAAAGCACGACATTGAACTCGGTTTTCATTTCGCGATCGATCAAGTCGAGCAGGACCGGATTGGAGTAGATGGCGGTGGGCCGGACTTCGTAATTGGTGTTGGCGACCATCTGGGCGATGGTGGACTTCAGGCCATCGACGATGCTGCTGGTGGTGGAAATGGTAGCGGTGTTGCCGCCGGCGGCGATCTGGCCACAGGCACCAAAATACTGAGGCGTGGTGGGATTGGATAACGACGTATCGGTGCCGTTCCACAGGGCGACGTCGTGGGTGCGCAAGATGCCTTCGACGGAATCGGTGAGGTCCTTGGCTTGCAGATAGGCGAACTGGCTCTGCTGGGAACCGACTTCCATATCGAAGACGTTGTAGTTGATTTGCGAGACCAGGCATTTCAGGGGAACGCTGCGCTCCACACGGGTGGGCGTCACCAGCGGGGGAACGATGTTGCGTGGGTCGACGAATGCGTTAGCTGCGCTGGGCGAGGGGATGCCAGTCTCCTCGAAGAAACGGGACGGATGACCAGTGGCGGGGACTTGCTTGATGCGCTGGCCGAAGGCGCCGCGGCGGCGAACGATGTCAGTGATTTCGGATTGGTAGAGATCGACTTCGACTGCGCCCGGGCCCATATAATCCGCGGCGGCTTGCAGGTTGACGAATTGTGCTTTCATTGTGTTCCTTTCGAAAGGCAGTGATTAGGGGATAGGGGTTAGAGGCTAGAAAATCAGTGGACAGCGGGCGCTGGCCCGAACGGAGCGTTCGCGACTAGGCGAGGATGCCGGCGCGGGCGAGTTCTGCCTTGACCGCAATACGCTGTTCGATGCTGAGACCAGCTAACGCCTTTTCAATAATGGGCGTTTCGATGAGCGCGTTGCCTTCGACGCCTTCCTTAGCGAGCAAGGCGCTCACCATGGGAGACAGAGTCTTGCGGCGAGCGGTGTCGCTTTGGGCTTTCAGGTCATGATTGGCCTTTTCCAGTTCAGCCAGCTGAGTTCGAAGCGAGGCGCTGGTTTGCGAGACTGCCTGTAAGTCGCCTTCATCGACCGCGGCCACGATGCGGTCGATCTTGGCGTGCAAGGAGGTGAACTGGCCATCGAGGTTAGAGAGCGCATCAGCCAGGGATTGCGTGGCTTGTGCCATTTGACCGGCTAGTGCCGGCAGGTCGGGGTGTGGGGTTCGAGTTGTTTTCCTGATCCATGTAGGTGTCCTCTTACATTGTGGGATAGGCTAGTAACTAGCAATTAGCGATTAGGGCTAGCGGCTAGCTAGAATACGTTGGTGGATGACGATGCCGAACCAGAGGTGAAGTTGGCGGCTAGAGTTTCGAAAAACAGATACCTCGGCGGCTGAAGCCGCCTCGCGATGAGAAAAGATAAAGGACTCTTTACGGCGTAGCTGAAGCTACGCCCCTTCAAAATCACGTCAGAAGCCTTGCTGATAATGACGTGGAGTTCAATGTAGTGCCGAGTTGGCCGGATATGGTTCTAGCTAGAAGCCAACTTATAAGTCCGAAACGCTTCCGCCCCGAGTAACCTCAGGGGCTAAAGCCCGGCATTCAAATGACTCGTACGGCACGGCTGAAGCCGTGCCCTTTCAAACTCGACTTATGAGATAGCTCCTAGCTTCTGGCTTCTAGCTTCTAGCTTCTTTAGCTTCTAGTTGCTAGTTGCTAGTTGCTAGCTGCTCGTCGCTAACGCAATCCAAGTTTGCGGATAGGCGGCTTTATCCCGAAGGAGAACGGCGGCGCCGGTAAAGGTAAAGTTGGTGACGGTCCAGATGGAGGCTTGCTGATTGGGAACGCTGGCGTTGGCGATTTCGTACGACATGCCCAGCGTGTGGCCGCGATGGGCGCGGATTTCGCCGACCACGTCGGGAAAGTCGTGCGCGAACAGGTAACCAGCGATGGCGATCTGGCCGGTCGAGCTAGCCGGTTTGCCCGCGGGCATGGGCACGATGTTGGCTTCGGTGATGATGCCGATCTTGCGGCGGGCGTCGTGGGCATCAAGCGATGGAGCATAGTCCAGGGCCATGCCGAGTAAAGAGGGCAAAGCCGCTTCGGTGGCGGGGCGGGTCAACATTACCCGATGGCCACGGGCTCCGCTAGGCGAGCGTTGCGAGGCAACGCCCACCAAAGTTAGCACGCCGCGAAAGGGCAGACGGTTGGGATGTCCCGCGACATCAGGCATGGATAAAGCCATGGCTTCGAGTTGGAGGTTCATGGGTTCCTCTGGCAGTTGGCAATTGGCGTTTGGCAATTGGCGTTTGGCTAAAGCCGGAAGCTTGATGATGCCGGCCGTAGTCGCGGGCATAGGGGTCCTTCGACTGCGCTCCCTGCGGTCGCTTCGCTCAGGATGACAAGACGAGAAGCAGCGGCCTACGACTCCTCCCCTACGGTCGCTCCGCCCTGGATGAGAAAACAAGAGACAGGTCCTCGACCCACGCGGCATAACGGACGAGAAGCAGGTCCTTCGACTCCGATGGCGAGACGCCGCCTGTCGATCTGGATGACAAGACAAAAAGCGGAGGTGCTAGATCGCTGCGCCGAAAGGGATCTCTCGGCTGCGAGAGACCGCAGATCCCTCCGCTCCGCTTCGCTGCGGTCGGGATGACAAGTCAAAAGAGAGGTGCGGGCGCTTCGCTTCGGATGACAAGCTCAAGAAAATCCGCTCTGGATGAACACAAGAAGCAGGTCCTTCGACTCCGACGGCGAAGCGCCGCCTCCGCTCAGGATGACAAGCTCAATAAAATCCGCTCAGGATGACACCTCGGAGAGGGCATATCGCTCACTGCATGGGGGGAGCGTCGGCCAGGCCGGCGTGCTGCTCAGGCAGTGGAGGCAGACCTCTCATGCGGCGAACCTCGTTGACGGTGAGGACGCCGGAGCCGATCAGGATCTGCTGGATTTGTGCCTGCTCCAGCTCGTTGGGAGCATCGACATCGGTGAAGACGAACTCGAGGTCGTCCCAGCCCAGCCGCTTGCTGATGATGTCGCGGGTGAGGTGTTCGGCAATGAGGCGGGCGACGGGAACGACGGCAGTGCGAAATGCGTCGTCCGATTGCGTGCTGGCGGTATTGCGATTGACGTCGCGCTCGAGGCCGAGCACCATGGGCGGCAGATCGAAGGCGTCGGCAATCATGCGGATGAGGAATTCCTGCCATTGCAGGCGGAGGTCGGCGTCAGTGCCGCCGCTGAAGCGGAGCACCTCGGGCTTGGTCTCGACGGAAAGGATGGGCACTTTGCCGGTGCCTTCGATTTCGTCCTGCCACCAGCGGATGAGGCGCTCGTGATGCTGCGGGCTGAGACCCTGCAGCCACAAAGCATATTGCACGACGCTGTTGCTGGCCAGGCGCGAAGCAAAGCGATGGGCGCAGAGGAACTCGTGAATGGTTTCGAAGGCGACCTCGAGTTTGCCGAGGCCGAAGGGGGTATGGGTGCGCGGGTTGAGGCGAATGTAGGAGAGTTCTTCGTCGGTGAGCGAGATGTCCTGGTCAGGCATGAATGGGGCCGTGGCCTGGACATAATGCGGCGAGGTGGGATTGCCGTCCCAGTCGGAGCGAATGCGAATGCTGGCGCCGTCGACCGGCCAGAGCACGAGCGGGTGTTGAGGATCGCCAGTGAGATCGAGTTCGATGGCGCCAAAGCCGCCGACCAGCACGTCTTCCAGAATTTGCTCGATGAAAGAGCGGAAGGAGTCGGCGGGATTGGGCTGTTCGAAGTTGAGGACGAGGGTGGCGATGCGTTCGGCAGTATTGGGCAGCTCGCTCACTCCATCAGGCGCAAAACCGGTGCGCGGTGGGGAGCCCGAGTCGTCGAGGGAGCGGCCGTGGCGCGGCTGAATGCGCCATTGCATGCCGGCAATGCGGTCTTTGATGGTGTTGATGGCTTTGCGCGCGATGGGCATCTCGGCGAAGCGGCGCAGGTTGGCAGGCGTGGGTTTAGGCATGACCCCGGCACGCACGAGCGTGGGTGCCCCCGGAGCGAATATGGAAGGTAGCGGCACCGTTCTACGGGCGGATTCGGCGCTGGTGGCGAGCAGCGCGGAGGGAGGCCGGCGAACCGGCCAGTGCAGCTTGAGAAACGACGATCCGGCGATGCGGCGCAGGGCGCCGCGCAGAGTGTCTGGCATATTCATGGGTTACCCCTGAAGAAAAATGGATAGTGGTCAGCGAATAGTTATCGGTGGCCCAATTACATCGGGCGCGATAGGGATCTCACAATGTCAGATGCTAAGGAAAATCGATGCGGACGATAGAGGTCGCTTGGCTTCGCTCGGAGCAGGCTTATCGACTCCGGACGCCCGAAGCTCCGCTCAGGATGACAGCGTGGGAGACGCAGAAGAAAGCAGGTCCTTCGACGCCGGCGGCGAAGCGCCGCCTCCGCTCAGGATGACAAACGTTAAAGAGACGCGTCAGGATGACAAATATTAAAGAGACGCGGTCGGGATGACAATCATCACGGGAATGACAATCATCAAGGAAGCCGCCGCTGTCCAAGCAGAATCGGGAGCGAATTAGAGTTTCAGTTCGATCCGAGCGCGCTCGGCGATTTGCGGCAGTTGGCTGACTGTGGCGAACTCGATCTGACTGTCCTGCAGAGTTGCCAAGGCGAAAGCTACTCCTTCATCGTGGAGATCGAGTTCGTCTTCTGTAATCGCAGTCAGGTCGTAGGTGGCGTGCTCGGCTTGGAGCAGACCCTCGCGCAGATCTGAATAGCTGAAGGCCAGCACCTTGGCTGAATTTACGTCGGTGGCCAGCGATATCGCGTGAAAAAGATGAACTACGCCATTTGGACGATAGCCGCAATCGATCTTCAGGGGGTCACCCTGGCGGGTGTACTGGGCGACCGCGATGTCTTTGCGCATGGCTGGCGATTGCCAGACGCCAACTTTCTCGAAGGCATCGCGCATGGCGTTATAGATCACGCGCCGGCCGGTTGGAGTGCGGTGGCCGCGAGCCGGTGATTCCAAATATGCCTGCGCAAGCTTGCCCAGTTCGGCCGCCGGGGATTCGGTTAATACGGCGTTCATCGGCGCCAATTCCAGCGCGCCAGAGAACGATTGCTGCATCTGCGCCAACAGCCATTCGCGGCGCGACATAGGTCCGCGATAATTGATGATCTCGGGCTGGCGCGATTGCAACAGACGTTGCAATTCGGCCTCGTAGGATTCCAGCAGCTCGACGTCGAGGTCAGGATCGGCACAGCGAGCCCGGCGCCATTCGTGAGTAAAGCGCACCCCGGTAAAGCCGCTGTCGCCTTCTTCCAGCAGCACTACCCCAATGTTGACGAACTCTCCCTTGACCACGTCGGGGACGTAGCGGAGGAGGAAGAAGTCGCATTGTTTGAAAGAGGCCATCAGCTGTCAGCCGTCAGTTAGAGTCGTTGGCATTTGGCACTTGGCCAAAGCCCGGATTCCGCTCGTTTGTGTCGCCCCTGAAGGCGCTCGAGCTTCATTACACGCTTACCCGGTGCTGCAAGGCTCTGTGTAAAAACTCTGCCGTCCCTACGGGACTCGAACTCATTTCCCACTGTACCCAGGACTCCGCCTACGGCTGCGTCCTGGGCTAGACTAAGTCGCCCTTACGGGCTCGATTTTCGGTTGGTATATTCCACTCACGACGCCAAACTTTAGTTCTCACCCGCACTCTGAGGCGCTGGGCTATCATCTTTCGTCCCGCGGGCCGGGACGGGAATCATAATAGTGCAGGCCGCGTCAGCCTGCGAAATACGTTATGTGCGGTGCGGGCGAACCGCAGATCCTTCGACTCCGCTCAGGATGACAAATCATATAAAAGAGCAACTCGACACCGGCCTGAAGTGTGTGCGTGAGAACCTCTGTCGTCCCTACAGGACTCGGACTTATTTACGACTTCACCCAGCACTCCGCCTGCGGCTGCGTGCTGGGCTAGGCTATTCCGTGCCTACGGCGCTTGTTTTTTTTGCGCTTCGCATTTCACCGCTGAAACGCAAAGTTAGTTCTCACGCACACACTCAAGGCCGATGCTTCCACCGCGATACCCGCCGGTCCAATGTCCACGTTCCATGTGCTTCCCTGTCGGCGCGGTCGGAATCAATTCACCGCCTCGCGCCAGTTGGGGAAAGGGTTCCGGGATGAATTCCGGAAATCCAGAATCAGCTCGCGGACGCGGGAACGGCGCGTCAGCAGGCGCGAAAGCAAGCGCTCCAGTTCATCGCTAGCGCCGTTATACCACTCCGGAGGAATCTCTTCGGCGAGGGGCCAGAGTGAGCTTTCGGGGAAGTTTTCGATGCGGCTGAGCCAAGGCTCGAAGCTGTCCCACGATGTGACACATGCGTAAACGTCGTTACGCCCGAAGACGCCACGCAGGGGCGCGTCGGGAAAAGTCCATTCGCCGGCATTAAAGCAGTAGCCTTGATCGATGAAGCTGGCCGTGAGCTTGCGCTCACGCGGACGCTTCCAAAAGGCTGCCTGACGCCCGTTGGCGTTGCAGGTCCATTTGTCGAGCGCGAGAATGCCGGCAAAGTCGCGCAGGTTGCGTACCCGCGAGATCATGGTTTCGGGCAGGTAGTCGTAGACCTGGCCTTCGAGCGGTGAGACCAGGTAGCGCGAGCCGAACGATAAGCCGGGCGTGAACATGGTGCGATGGCCGCAGAGCTCGATGCGGAGATCGGGCGTGTGCTCCAGCAGCCAGGGATGTACGTCGACAATGGCGGCTACGGGGACGGGCAAGCCGATCAGTTCGGCAAGGCGCGTTCCCAGCCAATCGTTAACCAGCACCCGCGTATGCTGCGGGTTGTTCTGGAACTTCACGACATAGTAAAAGCCATCGGCGCAGCGCATGAGATGACTCTGCGCGCCGCCCCGCATCCTGCGCACGTGTTGGAGTGCTTTGATCAGCAAAGTTTCGGCATGCAAGTATGTGTAGAAACTAGCGATTACTATGTCCCATTTTGCCTGTGACCAGAGGGTCCAGGCGAAAGCGACAGGGCGGTTGTTCAGGAAACCGCCCGCAAGCACCCCCGAAGACGCAACTACGGCGTTTTTCGGGGACCCCGCAACGGTCATCGCGGCCGTACATCACGGCCATCACGTCCGCGTCGCCTGATTGCGGCAGCTTCCTGAGTCGATGCTAACGCGGAAGCGGCCGCGATTTCGTCGGCATGGGTCACAGAGCAGTGTGAGAAGAGCGGGTCGAGCATTTCCCGCCTTTCGCAAAAAGCTGGCTCCAGGATGAGGCACCCACTCTTCGCTATTGGTTACGGTTAGGGAAACTCTGATCAAGTGAAAGCGAGGTCCCGCAGCGGCTAAAGCCGCATGATTTCGGATATTAACGGACGGCCCGAAGTGTCTGCGTGAGAACCTCTGCCGTCCCAACGGGACTCAGTTTCATTTTTCCCACTCTACCCAGCACTCCGCCTCCGGCTGCGTGCTGGGCTAAGCTCTTCCGCGCCTGCGGCGCTTGTTTTTCGCGCTTCGTATTTCACGCCGAAACACAAAGTTAGTTTCACGCAGACACTGAAGGCCGTCCCGTTCAAAACGGAACGTAATCGGAGTTTCCTAGAGTTTCTTGGCGAACAGACTGGCGAAGCCGAAGATGACGGGCATCAGAGTAGTTGCCAGTTGGGTAGCGACGGTCGCCTCCTGCTGCTGCTGAGGATTGGTGGTAGCGGAGGTGGCGATCGCTCCCGCTGTCTGCACGGCGGCGGTGACTGCGCCCAGGTGATCGCCCGATCCCCACTGGCCGGCGACGGTAGCTGCCTCAGTCGTTGCGGCCTGCACGACGGCCATCATCTTCTGGAATGTTTGTAAGTTGAATGCCATAGTAAAGTCCTCCTCGGTGGTAGTGGTTAGGGTAGCGGCGGCGGCCGCTAGCAGGTTGTGGTGCGACGACTCAAACGCATTCGTCAGACGAAGTGCGGAGGAGCAGATCCCTCGCCGGCTTGAAAGCCGACTCGTGATGGAGTAGCGACGGTTCACTCGCTGGAAAGCGATTTCTCCGCCGCAGGCGACAGCAGATCCTTCGACTCCGGCGGCGAAGCGCCGCCTACGCTCAGGATGACAAGCTTAGGATGAGCGCTCAGGATGACAAGGTGAAGATGTGCGCTCGGGATGACAAATACAAAAAGGACTGATCCGTGTGACAGACAGGGGCAAGCTCAGGCTGCCTGCAGCATGGTGCAGCGCAGCTCTTGCTCCGATTTTGGCGGGAGCACGCGCAGCTCGGCGCGGACCGCTTGAGCAATGGCCATGGCCATGACAGTGTCGTCGTGAGCGCCGGCAGCTGCTGAACAGGATCCGTCGGTATGACGAACGAAGGTGCGGCACTCCTCCAGCAACCTCGGGCTAAGAAACATGAACGATGCCGCCGACAGAATGGCTGCGAAATTTTCCAGCATACGGGGACGAGAGGCCACGGTGGTGAGCCATCCGGGTTGATTGCCAGACTTGTATACGTGGGTGTAGCCCTGGCCCATCATCAGATGGGCAAGAACTCCGTGGCCGTGATTATTGCGTTCGACGGCGACTAGTGCGTCGTTGTACTTATGCGCGAGGATGGCGACGCGGGCTGCCAGATCGTGCGGAGAAAAATGTCCATGAAGCTCGGCGCATTGCACTCCGCTGGACTGATCGATGATCTGAGCGCAAGCGTAGTCGCCCTCGGTGCCGCCTCCCGCCGGATCAACGCCGACGATATATTGCTTGGGCGTGACCCCGTTGCCGCCGGGAATGGGCGGGAAGAAAGTGAGCAGGCGGCCAGCATCGCTTTCCTCGGCAATGGGAGCGGGCTGATGCAGGCGTTGATCGACAAGATCGGAATCGAAGACGCAGTCGCCGGAAGCCAGGAAACAGCTCTCGGGATCTTCGGCATATTCTTCCTTGGCGCGGTTGCGGAAGTTGGCTCGCATCTCGCGGCGAAAGGCGATTTGGCCGGCGTCGAGTTTGTGTTCGCGCATGAGCTCGATTTCTTCCTCGGTGAACTTGACGATCTCGAGCTTGCGGCGATAGTTGTGGTCCCACCACCAGGGGTAGAAGTGGCGGGTGTAGCCGGTTTGCGGCGCACGCTGCCACTCGTCATAAAACTTGCCGCCGGCGCCATTGGGCGTGGACTCAAGAAAGATTTCGCCATCGGGTGGAACAGCGGCGCGCAGAGAGGCCAGCGTTTCCGAAACATCGCGCGGCCAGCGGGCGACCTCCGAACAATGCAAGTTATGGATGGTCAGCCCGCGGCCGGCGTTAGGGTCCGCCGCGGTTTCCACGCGGTACTCGCTATCGAGCACGGGAAACACGATCTGGCGGACGTTGGCGCGCGAAGTAGCCAGCGCGCCCTGGCGCAACGCCTCCGGCAGGTTATCCAGGAAGCGATGCACGATGCGAAAGATTTCTTCGGCGGAGCGCTGGTCATGCGCGACCTGCACGCTGAGCGTTCCTTCGCGCGTGATGCAGTTGATGAAGAAACGCGCGGCGACGTAAGTAGTGACGCCCAACTGACGCGCCTTGAGGACGATGTTGCGCTGGGTGCTGGTGACTTCGAGGTCCCTCTGGGCACGATTGAGGGCCAGATTGCGTAAGCGTCCGTTCTTGTCTCGAATCTTCAGCAGCACCCACATCAGATACTCGCGCCAGGTGGCGGCCTCGAGCGAACTTTGTCGCGTCCGATGCGGTGCCCGTCAGGCGGTTTGACATCGAGTTGGCTGCCGCACTGCTTGAGGCCTTCGGCGGTTATGGGCGTGTGGTTGGACGGAAGCGGTGCGGAAGCGGGGACCGGCGGTGCAGTCTGCCCGGCTGGCACCGCGTCGAGCACTGCGGCTGGTTTGAGGTTCGGTTTCGACTTAGGTTGCTTCTTCGATTTGGGCGTGCGTTTCGTACCCACTGGGAGCTCCTGGAAGAACAGTGGTTCGTTGTCAGTAGCCAGTTGTCAGTTGTCAGTAAAAGCAAAAGCAGGTCCCTCGCTCCGCTCGTGATGACAAATCGAGCTGGGGAAGCGGCATCGTTGCAGCGACTACTGGACGGTCTGGCAGTAGAAGGTGGCGCCTTTGATCTGGTCGGAAGAACCACCGTTGAAGGTGAGCTTGATGGTGTCGGCGTTGGCGAGATTCTCGCCGCCAGCGTTGCCGTAGCTGCCGCCGATGCCGATGGCCGTACCGGCGATAACCGGGCTGAGGTTCACCGATTGCGAGGTGAGCGAGGAGATGGTGAAAATCTCGATATCGGCGGCCACGTTTTGGCTGGCCGAAGTGTAGCTGCCGTAGGCCCACGTTGTGGTACCTAGCATCCACTTGTAGGTAATGGCCCCTGACGCTGTGGGATGTGTCCATTTGGCATAACAGTGAGCGCCGGAGCCGACGGTGAATGTTCCGGCGGGCAGGGTCGCGGAGTAGATGGTTTGATCGCCGCTATTGCCGGTCAAGGTCGCGGTGGCGCCTTGCATGGTGCCGCTCACCAGGCGAGTGCCGGTTCCGCAGCCGATGCAGGTGGTGACGGTCAGAGCGCCGACGGTCGCAGTCGTGGTGTTGACGTCGGAGGAGTAGATCTCGTCCCAACGAAAGCTGGGGTCGCCGATCCAGCGCGTGCTGGTGTCGCCCGTCGCCTTGGTGGGGATGAACTCCCATTGCTGATTGTTGGAAACGCCGCCGGGAAAGGCGTAGGTCATCTTGGCGAATAGCTCAGGCGATTGGCCGTAGGTGGTGCGGTTGGGCATGCGAAAGCCAATGCCGCCGGTGCCGATGCTGGTGGAGGTGCCGCTGGCGGCGACCAGCGTCTCGTTAGAACTGGTGGTGCCGAAGATTTCCGTCAGGATGCCGTTGCCGCTGTGCGGCGATTGCGCGAAGGTGTTCAGGTCGAGCGTGTAAGCCTGTCCGGAGAAGAACGCACCGGTGGGGCCGTAGTAGAACGGAACCTTGTTCATATTGGCGGCGGCGGTGGTGCGGTTGTTTACGGTGTCGTTCACGGCGTTGACGTAGTTCTGCACGTAGAAGTTGCTGACGCTGACGAAGGGCGTGGTGCCCGCAGTGCCATTCACATACTTGATGACATCGTTGACGCCGGCGCGGCCGAAGGTGTAGCCGCCGACGATGAACAGGCCGGGCTGGGCGCCGTTCTGGCCGGTCTGATCGATGGTGATGAGCGGATCTTGGCCGCTGATCTCTTCTTCCGTCTTGAAGCCCAGGATGGTAAGCGTGCCGGACTGGCCGCCGTTGAGACGCACGAGGGACGTGGTGTTGGAGTCGCCGCTGAGGCCGTGGACGACGGCGACGCCGCTCAGGTTGTTGAAGTTGAATCCGTAGCGGCCGGCGCTGTTGGTGGTGATGTTAGCGATGTCTGACGGTGTGGCACTTGCTCCGGTGAAGAGAATGTTGTCGAGGTAGCAGTTGCTGACCTCGATGGTGCGGAGGAAGGCGGTCTCGCCCATGTTCTCGATGTTGAAGCAGTTGCCGGCAGTTTGATTCGTCGCCGTTACCGGTGACGCGCAGGTTCTCGAAGCCTCCCCAATGCCACCATTGAGCGGTGGACCCGATGCCGGTGCCGACGGTGGAAGTGGCGATGAGATCGGCGTTCAGCCCGTTGGCGGCGGTGACGATGGTTCCGTGATTGGTGGAAGTGCTGGCGCCGATGAGACGCGCGCCGGGAAGGGAAACGATTCCGGCAGTCACGTTATTGTTGCCGTTGTTGTAGGTCACCGTGGCGTTGATGGTGTAGGTGGTGGGGGCGAGCTTCAGCGTGACTGAGTCGTAAAGGATGAAGCCTGGACCGGTGTAGGGCGAGGTGCGATCGTCAACCACTGCGCCCAGCACCGTGCCGTTGTTGTAGGCGGCGTTGATGGCGGCCTGGATGCTGGCGTACTTGCTGACGTGATACTCCACGCCGGGAATATCACGAGCGGTGAGATCTCCGGCGACGTTGAGGTTTGCGCCAAACGAACCCGATCCGGCGAAACTGGCATTGCCGGTGGAAGGGTCTGACATTGTGGTAAAGACGGTAGTGACGCCGGTGCCGTTGTAGACGCGTTCGTTGGCGGAGGCGATGGGGCCAGTTCCGGAATAAACGTAGACATCTCCGGTGGCCCAGGCGGAGCGGTTACCGCTGCTGTACGCCGGAATCGCACCGGCGCGGATGGCTACGGCGGCGACGCTGGTGGAATCGGTCACGTTATCTTTGGCCGTAAAGTTCGCCGCGGTGGGAGCGGCAAAGCGGAAGCAAGCCTTGTCATAGTCGTGCGCGGGCAGTCCGGTGACGGCGAAAGGATTGGTGCAGTAATTGTTGGTGAGATAGGCGGGAGTCTGGAAGTCGGCGGCGTAGGAGCCGGGCGAATCCCACTGATTGCCGGTAACGGTGAGGCCTGCGCCGGCACTGGTCACCTGTAAGGAAGCGACGCAAGAGCCGCCGCAGGTGAGCTGGCCGCCAGAGAATTTGTTGTTGCTGATATTGAGGCCGACGATGCCACTGTTATTGAGCGCGATGTCGGAATCGCGCGCGATGCCGAAGGTGTTGCCGGTGATGATTCGAGCGCACCAGCGGCGTGGTGACATAGATGTGACTCTGCGTGGGATTCCAAAAGCCGGTGGAAGCGGCGAAGTTGTTGTTGCTGATATTGAGGCGGTAGGTGGTGTAGTTCTCGGGGCTGGCCACGAAGATACTGAATTGCTTGGAGTAGAGAATGTTGTTGTCGTGGATCTGAACGCCGCTGGCGCCGTCGACCTGGATGGCCGAATATTTATTGGCGTAAGAAGTGATTGTCGGAGATGAGGATGGAGTGCGAGGGATTGTTGCCGTAGTCCTCGCCATCGCCTTTGACCAGGACGCCGTTGGCGGTGTTGGAGTCGAAGGTGTTTCCGATAACGCTGCCGATATTTCCCTGAATCGAAACCGCGACTCCACATTCAAACCAATTGTTCTTGACTTCGAAACCGGAATAGTTGAGCGGATTGACACAGACCTGACTGCCATTTTCGGGCGTGCCCCAAAGGATGCCCTCGACATCGATGTTCTGGGTACCGGTGTCAAGGGTGCAGGTGTTGGTTCCGGCACTGGCGTTGGAGCCCATACACAAGAGGTTGAGGTTATCGGTGGGGTTGAACAAAAGCACCTGGGTGGCAGCCTGTCCGGCGCCAATCAAGTTGTCGTTGTTGCGGGTGTAGATGGTGCCGGAAACGAAGTAGGTTCCGCGGGGGAGCAGCACGGTGCGCCCGGGTTCAGGAGAGAATATTTTGTTGGGAGTCGCTGTGCTGGTGCAATTCATGGCGGTGCACCAGGCTGCGGTGTTGTCGGTGCCATACCAGAACACCCCGTTGGACACGGTGGTGGAGGCGGGGTTCTGCAAGGTGACTTGCGTGGGCGACTGATAGCTGGCGATAACGGTATTCAGATAGGCGGTCGCAACGCCCGCGCCCTGAAAGAAGGCCGCCTTGCCTACGTCGGCGGAAGTGAAGGAAGCCGCCGAGCAGGTTACAACCGTCTGTCCGGAAGTGATGTTGCAACCAGTTTGGAGAAGGCCGTCGCCCTTCAGGCCGTAGTTGCGCAGGTCCATGACCGGGAAGGTGGCCGTGCGCAAATCCTGCGCGGTGTTGACGGTGGCGTTCACCGTGTTGGGAGTGACGTTGCCGATGGGAGGCGGCGCGCCCAGGTTGCCGCTGCCACCGCCATTGGCATCGACGTAGGCTTTGTTGGCAGCGTCGTTGGGATTCTGCGGGGCGGGAACGGAGGGCGAGCTGGTGAAGGTCTTGACGCCGGCAGACGGTCTGGCTGGCAGTAAGATTCATGTAGTTGGCGTCGGCGTACTGGCGAGTGAGGAACTGCGCGGCTTGCGTGGCCGGAACCAGGGTGCTGCGAATGGCTCCGATGGTGGTGGTTTGGGTGGCGGGGACGACCCAGTATTCCGAGCTGGTGGAACCATCATCGAGCTTGTAGGTAACGCGGTAGTAGGTGCCGGCAGGCGTGGCTCCGCTGTTGGGCGCGAGACTGGCGTTGAACTGACCCTGCGAACCCAACTGCACGGTGAGGTTGCCGGGCGCAATGGGCTGTCCGGCGGCGGTGGTGAAGGCAGACCACAGGATGACGATGGTACCTTGCGCGGGAGTGCCGTCGGCGCGGTAGACGGTATCGATGATCTGACACAATGTGGGACCTGAGCCGTCGAAGGCATTCAGCCGCGGGGTGGGGGCGAGTACCGCGAGGGTGTAGTGACGCTCGAGGGGCCAGGCTGCGAAATGCCCGGAGGGCACCTGGGCGACAACCTCGAAGGGCGAAGCGGCCGGAGAAGGAACCGCTTCGCCCGCGACGACGGTACGCGGCAGTGCGAGGGCGAAGACGAGAGAGATGAGGACAGAAAAGAACCGCCCTGCAAGGCGGCTAGTGTTCGGCATGATGTATGCCTCTCTGCAATAGAAATTGGGTTGATGTCCCATGTTGTGGGAGTTCCAGAGTTTCTGAGGGCGATAGGGGTCCTTCGACTCCGCATTCGCAATGCCTGCGAATGCTGCGCTCAGGATGACAACAAGTTTAAAGCGAATGCCGCGCTCAGGATAAAAAACAACAGCAGGTCCCTCCACTCGGACTGAAGTCCTCGGTCGGGATGACAAATTGTGAGGTGCTTCGTGCCTCGGTCGGGATGACAAATTGTGGGGTGACGTGGGCCTCGGTCCGAGCACGAAATGTGCTGTATCTATGGGCTCGGCCGGGATGACACCTCGTTCCAAGCTCGGACTACGGCAGGCTGCGAGGTTCGGCGGCTTGGTAGGTGCGGATGAAGTTCTCCACACTATCGATGTAGACATCGGCGAAATCAACGACCGCGCGGCGAGTCTGAATCATGTCCATGGCATCTTCGAGGGCGAAGCCCATGGCCCGCAGAAGCGCCAGGGTCATCATGGGGGCGCGATGGACGCCGGCGGCGCAATGAATGAAAACTCTGGACTCGGCGTCGTCCAACGCGGCCAGGGCGAAGTCGACCCCGCGCTGAAACAGGCGCGCCGGCTTAGGCTGAAAATCGTCGTCTGTGGGATTCCAGAGGACATGGACACCGTAAGGCTCGGCCAGGCGAGTGTCGTCGAACTCAACCTGCATGTCGATGATGTGGGTGATGCCGGTGCGAACCACTTCGATCATCTTGTCATCGTTCCAGATGCCGCCGCCCACCGCTATGCGGTCGGTCACCCACGTGATGTCCATGCCAATTTGCTCCTTAACTCAAGCCGGCGAAAGCGGTGCGCGCCGGGTGCACGGTTGAACAGTATTGCCATTCTACAAGGCGGCAGCGGCGGTGGAGACGGCCATGTCGGATTCGGGTTCGTCGCCCGCCGGTTCCATGCCGATGCTGCTGAGGAAAGCGTCGATGGAGTTGGGCGGATGACTGGCTGGGGCGGTTGGCTCGGGCGACGGCGAGGGCAGCGCGACGGCGGGCGCTGCCTCTTCGGGCGACGGCAGGGAGTAAACCCCGGCGAAGTCGAATAGAGCCTTGGCGGCACTGTAGTTGCCGGCCAGGGCGAGATTGATGATGGCTTGATTGATTTCCTGAACAGAGGTCCAGATCTCGCGTTTGATGCGCTCCACAATCATTTGGCGCGACTTCAGAGTGGAGAACAGCGGAGTCTTGGGACGCTTCTTTGCGCCTCGCGGAGTGGCGAACTTGCCGGCCATCGCCCGCTTTCTGGCGGCAATGATTTTCTTGTAGGTAGCGCTCTTGGGACCGGGCATGGGCGCCTGCTTCTTGCCGGCCAGGCTGGTTCTCTTGGTGAATGGCATGGGTTTATCCTCGAACAGAGATGAATGTGCTGGATCGTGCTGGCATCAGCCCTGCGGCGCATAGGCGACCGAGTCGAACCGATTGGTTAATCGAACTGCGGAACGATGCACCGCAGGGCTTGAAACTCCCACCCGGCAACCCCGGGGCTGCGCTCAACGTTGCCCCAGAACAGGAAGGCCCAGCCGAGGCTGGGCAGGTGGAAGGCTGTTTCTGGGGCGAACTGCTTGGGCGGCAGCCTCAGAAAATAAAAAACCCAGCGCTTAGGCTGGGGACAAATTCGGGAAGGCCGGTACAAGCTGCTTTCCCGTTCTTCAACTCTAATTCCACTATAGCATACTGAGTAGGGGTTTGGTCACGATTTTGGCACTTTTTATCTATATTGTTTCCAGCACTTTAGGGCTAACTGTTGTGTTTCTCAGTATTGACATGTAGGAATTACGCGCATAAGTGTAATAGTAGTTGTACGACTTTCACAAAATGGACCATATTGGGCCTGAGGATGGAAGTCGCTTTGAAGGGGTAAGTCTTGGTGAAAACCGGTGTCGCCGCTCTGCGGCTCAGACTCATCTGCGACTTGACCGGGGGCTTACGCCACCCGGCTAACTTCATCCCGCCGCTGCGCGGCTAGTCTGACTGGGCATTCCAGCTGTTTTGTTTCAGCAGAAAACTTTTCTTTCCCCCGCGACACAGTCTCTGAAGAGGCTGTTACGAAACGGTGCCGTCCCTCCGGGACTCGGACCAGTTTCCCTTCCGGAAGCGGCCTGCGAGCTCACGGCTGACTCGCTTGACCCAGCACTCCGCCTACGGCTGCGTGCTTGGCTATGATATTCCGTGCCTCCGGGCACTGGATATCACGAGTCGTGCCCGGCGCCGAGAAAGTCGAACCGAGTTTTGTAATAACCTCTGAAGGCTCGCACTAGGACGTCGCGCTGTGTAGAAGCTGTGACACCCCAGCCTAATCGCAGCGGATATCGGGGTCGTTCGACATGAAGGTCAGCTCCACCCAAAGGCGCACGGCATCGGATTTTTCAGCAGCCTGTAAAAGCGGATTGCGCCGTCCGGAAGCGGCCTGCGAGCTCATGGCTGACGGGGAAAAGGAGAGCAGATCCCTCGTCGGCCTGAAGGCCTCCTCGTGATGACAAATCTTAAGGGTTTGGCTAATCGCTGACAACTGGCGGATAAGAGCTACGCGAACCCGCGTTGCAGAACGAGTTGTCAGTGGTCCGTTGTCAGGGGGCAGTTGTCGGCAAAAGTAGATCCCTCGCCGGCTAAAGCCGGCTCGTCATGACAAAAAATTATAAGGAATGGACACGGCGCTGAAGCGCCGCCTACCGGAACGGCGGATCAGTCGGAGTTTTTCAGCAAACTGCGAAGCTGCCCCCTTCAGCAGAGTTACTCGCGATAGTGGGCACCGCCGTGGCGGACGTCGGCGCCGCGCACCCAGAAGATCACGTCCTCGGCGATGTTGGTGGCGTGGTCGGCAATTCGTTCCAGGTTGCGCGCGATCAGCAGAACATCCAGCGCCTGGCGCGTGCAGGAGGGATCGTCGTGCATCTTCTGCACCAGCATGACGAAGGCTTCGTCCTTCATGCGATCGACGATGCCGTCCATCTGCAGCACGGCTTCGGCCACTTCGGCTTTGCCGTCGAGGAAAGATTCCAGCGCGCGCTGCACCATGGTGCTGACGCCGTCGGCCATGCGCGGGATGTCGACCGGCAATTCGATCTCCGGCTCGCTGATCAGGTCGAGCACGCGCTGCGCGATGTTGACGGCCTGATCGCCTACGCGCTCCAGGTCGGCATTGATCTTGAGCACCGCGAGGATGAAGCGGAGATCGACCGCCATCGGCTGCTGCATGGCGAGCAGGTCGAGCGCCAGCTCGTCGATATCGCGCTCGGCATCGTTGATGGCGGCTTCGCCGGCGAGCACCATCTGGCAGAACTTGCTGTCGCGCGTGCGATAGGCTTCGGTAGCGCGGTCGATCGCCTGCTCCGCCAGGCCTCCCATCCGCAAGAGCTTCTCTTTCAATTCGTCCAGTCCCTGCTGAAAGCGGCTGCGCATTATCCAAACCTGCCTGTCACGTAGTCTTCCGTCCGCTTGTCGGCGGGGGTGGTAAAAATCTTTTCGGTCTTGTCGTATTCGATCAGGCTGCCCATCAGGAAAAAGCCGGTGAGCTCGGCGACACGCGCCGCCTGCTGCATGTTATGAGTAACGATAACGACGGTGTAGTGCTGCTTCAACTGAAAAATGAGTTCTTCGATTTTGCTGGTGGAGATGGGATCGAGCGCCGAAGCCGGCTCGTCCATCAGCAGCACTTCCGGCTCGACCGCCAGCGCGCGCGCAATGCAAAGACGCTGCTGCTGTCCGCCGGAAAGGCTGGCGCCCGACTTCTTGTGCAGATTGTCTTTCACTTCGTCCCACAGCGCAGCCAGCTTCAGCGAGCGCTCGACCAGTTCGTCCATCTGCTTGCGATTGCGGAATCCGTTCAGCTTCAGTCCCGCCGCCACATTGTCGTAGATCGACATCGTGGGAAACGGATTCGGCTTCTGAAACACCATGCCGATGCGGCGGCGAACTTCCACCGGATCCGAGCCGTCGCCGTAAACATCCATCTCGCCGACCTTGACCGAGCCTTCGGCGCGAGCTTCGGGAATGGTCTCGTGCATGCGATTGAGGCAGCGCACGAAGGTACTCTTGCCGCAGCCCGACGGGCCAATCACGGCGGTCACATGGTTGGCAGGCACGGTCATGTCGATGGACTTGCAGCGCCTGGTTCTTGCCATACCAGGCATTCAGTCCACGCACTTCGATTCCGACGCCCATACGAGCCTCTTACGCTCCCTTCAGCATTCCGCGGCTGGTGGTGATGCGCACCGCCGCCACCGCGCCTACGATCAGGACGATGAGAATCAGCGATCCCGCCCAGGCCTGCTTGTGCCAATCGTCATAAGGCGAGATGGCATAGGTGTAAACCTGCAAGCGACAGCGCCGCCGTCGGCTGATTCAGCTTCAAGTTCCAGAACTGATTGCCGAACGCGGTGAACAGCAGCGGCGCGGTCTCTCCGGCAACGCGCGCGAACGCCAGCATGCAACCGGTGATCACGCCGGCCGAGGCGGTACGCAGCGAGATCGAAAGCGTCGTCCGCCACTTGGGAATGCCCAGTCCGTAGGCCGCCTCGCGGATCACGTTGGGCACCATCAGCAGCATCTCTTCGGTGGCGCGCGCGACGGTGGGAATCATCATGATGCCCAGCGCGACTCCGCCGGAGAATGCCGAGAAATGCTTTTGCCGAACCACGATCAGCGAGTAGACAGCGATGCCGACCACGATCGAGGGCACGCCGTTCAACACATCGGCGGTGAAGCGGATCATGTCGCCGAAGCGGTTGCGCCCGTATTCGGCCAGATAGATGCCTGAGCCGATGCCCAGCGGCAATGCCGATGACGCTGGCCACCGCCAGGATCAGTCCGGTGCCGACGATAGCATTCGCCATGCCGCCGCCCAGCCTCGCCCGGCGGCTTCGGAGTCTGCGTGAGGAAGGCGAGGTTGACCGAGCCGATGCCCTTGATCACCAGATAAACGAAGATGGCGAGCAGCGGGACCAGAACCAGAATGGCGGCAAGGATGGCGAACGCCGGTCGCTCCCTGATCGGTGATGCGGCGCCAGCAGACTGACCTGCTGCGAGGTGGATGCCGGCACAGATGGATTAGGCACGTGACCCTCGCAGTTCCGCCGGTGATGCTCCAGACCAGCAAGCGGGCCAGCGCATTGACGATCAGGGTCACGATGAACAGCGCCAGGCCGATCTCCACCAGCGCGCTGAGATACAGATCGCCCGTGGCTTCGGTGAACTCGTTGGCGATAACGCTGGCCATGGTGTAGCCGGGCGCAAACAGCGATTTCGCGATCTGTGGCGTGTTGCCGATCACCATGGTCACAGCCATGGTTTCGCCCAGCGCGCGTCCCAGTCCCAGAATGATGCCGCCGACAATGCCGATGCGGGCGTTGCGCAGAACGCCCATGCGAATCATCTCCCAGCGCGTCGCGCCCAGAGCCAGCACCGCTTCGCGCTGATTCTGCGGAACCGCGGTCATCACCTCGCGCGTGATGGAGGCGATGACCGGCACGACCATGATGGCCAGGATGATTCCCGCCGCCAGCATGCCAATACCGTACATGGCGTACCGGTGAACAGTCCAGTCCAGCCCAGGGTCTTTGCCAGGAAGGGCTCGACGTAGACGCGCAGACAGCGGAGCCAGAACGAAGATGCCCCACAATCCGTAAATCACGCTGGGGATTGCGGCCAGCAACTCCACCAGAAACGAGATGATGGCCCGCAGGCGCTGCGGGCACATCTCGGTGATGAAGACGGCGACGCCAACGGAAAGCGGAACCGCCAGCAGCAGAGCGAGAAGCGATGAGACCAGCGTGCCGAAGATAAACGGCAGCGCTCCGAAGTTGCCGTTCACCGGGTCCCAGTCGTGTCCGTAGAAGAACGTGAGGCCGAACTGATGCAGCGAAAGTTGCGACTTGTCGACCAGCTCCCAAACGACCAGCACCACAATGGCAAAGACCGAGATCGCGCTCAGCAAGATGATCACACCAAATAGCTGCGTCAGGGATGCGGCTGCTGCGCGGGATGCGAGTCCGGATCTTCTCCAAAATGGCAGAAGGAGCGTGCTTCGCGATGCCCAGCGTCCACCTTGGCCAGCGAAGGCATGGACGTCACCGGCTTGGGAAGCTGTGCATCAGGCTCGGGCGAGTTCATCGGATTCGACGCTATCAGACATGTGTTACAGGGGCGTTAAAGGCAGCAACTAGCGATTAGCGATTAGCGACTAGCAACTAGCGACTAGCGACTAGCGAAAGCAAACCTAAAGAGTACGCAAAGTACAAGTTGCACAGTGACCCAGCTTTCGCAGGGGCTGTAGCCCCGCCCTTTGTTGCGAATCGTTCGGCACGGCTGAAGCCATGCCCTGACACAGATCTTGTTGCAGCGATCTGCGTGGTACCGCTGGCTTACTTGTCCGAGGCTGTAGTCGCTAAAAGCTAGTTGCTAGTTGCTAATCGCTAGTTGCTAGTTGCTAGTCGCTAGTCGCTCGTCACTAATCGCTAGTTGCTGCTTCTCAATGATCTGCGAGGTAATCGCTGTCTTCTCCTGGGCCACTACCGCTTTCGGTAAGCGGAGCGTAGGAGAGCGCCTCTACCATGCTCTGACCCTGGTCGAGCATCCAGAAGAGAAAATCCTTCAGGATCTTGCCTTTGTTGCGCGTCGGCTGGGTTGGTGGGAATCAGCAGCCAGGTAAAGCTGGCGATCGGATAAGCATTCTTGCCCGGCGGATTGGTAATCGATACCCGGAAGTCGGCGGGCATCTTCACGCCTTCGGCCGCGGCGGTGGTGCTCTCCAGGCTGGCCTTGATGAAGTTGTGCGAGGAATTCTGCACTATGCCGAACGGAATCTTATTCTGCAGGGCGTAAATCAGTTCGATATAGCCGATAGAGCCAGGCAACTGGCGGATCGAACCCGCCACGCCTTCGTTGCCCTTGCCTCCGATACCTACAGGCCACTTTACCGAAGTGCCCTTGCCTACGACTGTTCTTCCAGTCGGAGCTTACTTTGGAAAGATAGTCCGTGAAAATATAAGTAGTGCCGCTGCCATCGGAACGATGCACGACAGTAATGTTCTGGTCGGGAAAATTCACACCGGGATTGACCTTGGTAATTCGGCCGTCGTTCCATTTGGTGATCTTGCCCAGATAGATGTCGGCCAGCACGTCGGGAGTGAACTTCAGCTCGGCGCTGACGCCGGGAATATTGTAGGCAGGCACCACTGCTCCAAGAACGGTCGGAACATGCAGTACCTTGACCTTGGACTCGGCAATCTGCTGATCGGTCATCGGCCCGTCAGCTGGCGCCGAAATCCACCGTGCCCGCCTGCACCTGCCGAATACCGCCCCCGCTGCCAATCGACTGATAGTTGATCTGGATGTTCGAATGCAGATTGTGGTACTCGTTGAACCACTTGGAGTAGATCGGGATAGGGGAAGGTGGCACCCGCACCGTTCAACGTCGTCTGCGCCGAGCGCGCAGCTGGCAAGCACAGCGATGCAGAGAAGCACCCTGAGAGAGCGAATCACGTAGTTTCCTCCTGAATTTATGCTGAGATGAAGTCCAATCGTGGTTCTACGCCGGAATTGTTACAATTTTGTTACATGCGAATGAATTTCGGGTGAAGAGGAATTCGACGGGCCAGAACGCTCGATCGCCTTCGCAAGTTGCAGAGAAAAGCAGATCCCTCGGCTTCGCTCGGGATCACAAGGATAAGTAAAGGACTTCCTATGGCATAGCTGAAAGCTATGCCCCTTGGCAAAACTCGCCGAACCCATTTTTTCAGCAGGCTGCAAAACCGTGTCCAGCGGACTTCACATTTTCTGGCGCCGCTTCAGGTCCTCGATGAACATCTGCTCGACCGGCTTGTCGTAGGCGCGCAGCACGTGGCGGACGCTGTGTCCGCTGACCAGGTGGCAGACTTCCTCGGCCAGGTTCTTGGCGTGATCGCCGGCGCGCTCCAGCGACTGCGTCATGAACAGCACGTGGAAGCTCTCCTGGCGCGGCGCGCCATCGTGGTTCTCCAGATGCCGCAGGAAGATGAGATTGCGCAGGCGGTCGAGCTCGGCGTCGGAACGCAACACCGCCAGAGCCAGATTCAGATCACGCTGGCTGAAGGCGTCGTGCACATCGCCCAGCATTTTCTCCAGCCGCGACGCCATCACGCGTGAGGTCGCGAATGTCCTGCAACTCGATGCGACTGCCTACGGCCGCGGCGCGATTGCTGCAATTGAGCAGCAGGTCGCCGATGCGCTCCAGATCGATGATGAACTTCAGGCAGGCCAGCAGTTCGCGCGCATGGCTTTCGTCTGACCTGGGTGATGATCGAGGTCACTCCCTGATCGATGACGCGATCGAGGGTATCGAGCTCCTTCTCGCGCTCGCGAACTCCGTCCAGAACCGAAGCCACGCCGGTGGCAATTCCCTCGGCAACAATACCGGCGGCGATGCGCGCGACCCGGCAGGCTTGCAGCGTCTGCTCGTGCAGTTGGGCGCAGATGGCGTCGGGAGTAGGGAGAGCGGTTTCGGCTGAACTCATTCGGTTCTCAGGATCGCCACACGCACCAGCACGTATGTCTGGGCCCGGGCGTTCATGAGCCAGCATTGCAGGTGAGGTGGAGTACTGAGTTGAAGAATAGAAGCGAGCTTGTAAATTCTCGATGAAATGTGGGTGAAGTTCGGTTGAATTCACAGGCAGGCGTATTGGAATTGCTAAGGGCAGGCCTGGACGGAACTGTGAATCGCCTAAAGTGAGTTTCGTATCAGGGCACGGCTTCAGCCGTGCCGCACGGTCCCGTTAACGAATCGGGGCTTTAGCCCCTGTAAACATTCTGCAGGGGCTGAAGCCCTCGATTTTGCCGCATGTTCGGCACGACTAAAGGCCGTGCCCTGATACAAATCAGCCCACTTTGATGGATGTTCCGGCAGCTTGATTCGATGTAAGAATGGTTTCTACACAGGCACCGGCACCGGCTGGCGGGGCAAGGTGAAATAGAACGTGGAGCCGTGATTCAATTCGCTCTCGGCATGAATGGTGCCGGAGTGCGCCCGCACCACGTGTTTGGCGATGGCCAGGCCCAGGCCAGTGCCGCCCGACTCGCGCGAGCGCGCCTTGTCGACGCGATAGAAGCGTTCGAACAGGCGCGGCAGATGTTCGCTGGGGATGCCGGAACCAAAATCGCGAACATAGAACTGCACGCCCTCTTCGGTCTCGCAGGCGCCCACCAGAATCTTTCCGCCCTGATCGCCATACTTCAAGGCATTGTCGATCAGGTTGGTGAACACCTGATGAATGGCGTCGCGATCAACCAACACCGCCGAGGTCGCCGTGTTCATCATGGAGAGTTCGATGCCGCGGCTGGCGGCGAGTTCATGAAATGTCTGCACCGCGTCGTCCAGCAACTCCTGCGGCATAGCTAACTGGAAGTTGAGTTTCTGCTCGCCCGATTCCACGCGCGCCAGCACCAGCAGGTCTTCGGTCAGGCGGGCCATGCGGGTGGCATTCTTGCGAATGATCTCCACGAACTCCCGCAGATTTTCCGGCAGCGCTGCGGCTGTCCAGCAAGCGTCTCGGCGTAGCCCTGAATGGAAGTCAGCGGCGTGCGCAGCTCATGCGAGACATTGGCGATGAAATCGCGCCGCGTCTTTTCCACCCGCTCGATGTCGGTCTGATCGTGCAATACGGCGACCGCGCCGCCGCCGGGCATGGGAGCGGCGGTCACGTCGAAGATGCGGCCGGAAAAAATCTTGGCGGCGCGCGCCATGGTCACGTCGCGCGTGGTGAGGGCATTTTGCACCGACGCCAGAATTTCCGGATCGCGCACCGACTGCACTAACGGCGCGCCCAGCCGGACTCCGCTGGGCAACAGACGCTCCATGCGCTGGTTCGCCCACAGCACGCGCTCATCCTGGGAGACGGCGATGACCGCCTCCTGCATCGAGTTCAGCAGCGTCTCCAGCGTCTGGCGGCTGTTTTCCAAAGCGCTGAAACCTTCTTCCAGCTTGCGCGCGGTCTTGTCGAGCGCAGAAGCCACGTGGGCGATTTCGTCGGTCGACTCTTCCTGAATTCGCGCCGACAGATCGCCGGCCGCGACCCGCTCGGCGAAATCGGTGATGCGCAGCAGCCTGTCGCCCAATGGATTGAGTCGCGACGAATGCGAGCAAAAGCGCCAGCAGGCCGGCCAGAGCGGAACCTTCCAGCAGATCGCGGCGAATTTGCCGATTGGCTTCGCGAATGGAGTTGAGCGGATACGCCATGCGGACGGCGCCGCCGGGAATCGGCACGGCGACATAGAGCAGCTCGACCCCTACGGTCTTGCTGACGCGGGTCGAAGCTGCCCACTTGCCCGTGCAAGCGCGGCGACAAATTCCGGGCCGGGTGGCGTGGTTCTCCATCTTGTCGGGATCGGCTTCGGAGTCGGCCAGGACCTTGCCGCTGGCATCGATGACGGTGATGCGCGCGCCGGCAGCAGCTGCAGCCTGGCTCGGTGATCTGATTCAGCGCTGCGGGAGGAGCCGCCTTCGACGCGCGAGGCGAACATCTGCGTCTTCTGCCGCAGCGAGGTCTCGATCTCGCTGCGCAGCATGTTCTCCCAGGCACTGTCCGATCAGCAGATCGAGCGAGAGCGTGCACGCCGCGATGACCACCAGGGCCGCGACGAAACAACTTCAGGAAGATGCGACTCTTCACGGTTTGCAGCTCTTCAAGGCTTCGGAATTTCGAAGCGGTAGCCCGCTCCGCGAACCGTCTTCAGATAACGAGGCTCGTCCGGGTTCTCCTCGATTTTCTCACGAATGCGGCGCACATAGACATCCACCGAGCGCGGCGTAACGTAGTGCGTATCGCGCCAGACGGCATCGAGCAACTGATCGCGGGTAAAGACGCGTCCGGGATGGCGCGCCAGATATTCCAGCAGGCGGAATTCGGTCGCGGTGGTCTGGGTGAGCTGGCCGCGAACCATCAAGGTCATGCCGCCGCTGTCGATCTCGATGTCGCCGGCCTTGACGATCGCCGGCGCCAGCGGACGTTCGAAGCGGCGCAGCACGGCGCGCACGCGCGCCACCAGTTCGCGCGGGCTGAAAGGCTTGGGAATGTAATCGTCGGCGCCGAGCTCCAGACCGATGACGCGGTCGGATTCGCTGACCTTCGCGGTCAGAAAGATGACTGGGATCATGGCCAGCGAAGGCGTCTGGCGAATGCGGCGGCAAAGCTCCAGGCCATCGCCGCCCGGAACCATGATGTCCAGCAGGAACAGCGCCGGCGCTTGCTTCTCGGCTTCGGCGATTACGCCGGCAGTCGCGGCAAAAGTGCGCACGCCGTATCCGGCGGCTTCCAGATGGTGACGAACCAGGCGGGAGATGTCGGTATCGTCTTCCACAGCAAAGATAGTTTGCTTCACGGCTGTATTGTAGCCGACGGTAGGCGAGGAACTGTCGTATGCAGGGATCACAGCAATAAGGGTACATGCACCATTGTTACAGGATGATGAAAGTCGGGCGAAAGAAATTCAGGCACGGGAGGCATGGTTGCCGGGCATGTATCACATTGTGGGACCGTCTAACGGCTTGCCCGGGTAATGTACCACAGTAGTATGAGTGGACGCGTCGCGCGCAATCAACCTAACGAATGGCCGTAGCTCACGGCTAAAGCTCGCCAAAGGCCTCGAAGAGCAGATCCCTCACCGGCTGAAGCCGGTTCGTGATGACAAAAATAAATGACTTGGGCGCGGCGCTGAAGCGCCGCTCTACCGTTCCGATGACTGCAATAGAAATGCCAAAACAAGCGCCTCGCCAAGCGGAGCGCGTCTGACTGAAGCGATGTTCAGGGGGGGTCAGCCAGGCGCGCGTCAGGTAGTCGGTCATGCTCAGGCGAAAACATGATAAGCAGGAAGAAGATCGCGGCTACCACCGTTACCATGGTCAGCTTGGTACTGTAGCGCAGGTGCATAAAGAACAGCACCACCAGCGTTCCTTTGATGGTCGCAATCAGCAGCGCCACCACGATGTTGAAGATGCCCAGCTCGACCGAAGCGGCAAATACCGTCAGCCCGGTGAACACCATCAGCGCTGCCCAGATTCCCACGTACATGCTGATGGGCACCACGTGCGACATCGGATCGAAATGTTCTTGCTTCGAACCGGGATGGAAACGGGTTCGTCGTAGATTATCATCGGTTAGCCGCCATGTTTCTTGCTGATCAAATAGAGCAGCGGAAATAAATAGATCCACACCAAATCGACGAAGTGCCAATACAAGCCGACATTTTCCACTGGAGTGTAATACGACGGACGTAAACGCGCCCCGCAGGCCGGCAATCATGATCCACGTCACCAGGCCGACGCCGATAATCATGTGCAGCGCGTGCAGTCCGGTCATCGCCCAGTACAGCGAGAAGTAAATCTCGGTGTGCTGCGGCATCGGCTGGCCGGATGCGCCGGATCGCCGGTCTGGAAGTGGAAGTTCGGTCCGGGGAATTCGTGATTCTCCCAGTGCTCGTGATACTCGATCGCCTTGATGCCAAGAAAGCCGAAACCGAACATGATGGTGATCACCAGCAGGACCGGCCATCAGCTTGGGCTTGCCCATCTGGGCGGCGCGCACCCCCAGCGCCATGCGTCAGCGAGCTGCAAATCAGCACCGCCGTGTTGGTCGCGCCCAGCCAGATGTTCATCTTCTGGCTGCCTTCCACGAAGGCCTGGTAGTACGAGGCGCGGTACACCAGATAGGCGCAGAACAGCCCGCCGAAGAACATGATTTCGGTCAGCAGGAACATCCACATGCCGAAGGTGGAGGTCTCCTGCTGCTGCTCCATGTCGGCGAAGTGATGTTGCAGCGCGTGCTCAGCGACCTGGATATCGCTAGCTGGCCAACGGTGACCTCCTCTTGCGGCTGATGCTCGTAGTCGTAAGCTTCCCAAGTCACGATGGGAGTCTCGTCGAAGTTATGCGTAGGCGGCGGCGACGGCGTCATCCACTCCAGACCAACGGCGTTCCACGGATTCGGCGGAGCCAGCTCGCCGTAACGCAGCGACCACAGGAAGTAAATCATCGGCAGCACGTAGCCCACGGCAAGGATCGACGCGCCCGCGGTGGAGAGCACGTTCAGCACCTGGAACTCCGGCGGATACGCATGATAGCGGCGCGGCAAGCCCATGTAACCCAGTAATGAACTGCGGGAAGAACGTGGTGTTGAATCCGACGAAAACCAGCAGCGCCGACAGCTTGGCCCAGGCCTCGGGATACATTCGACCGCTGATCTTCGGCCACCAGAAATGCAGGCCCGCCATGTAGGCCATCACCATGCCGCCCACCATCACGTAGTGGAAGTGGGCTACCACAAAGTAGGTGTCGTGCACGTGCACGTCGAGGCCCAGCGACGCCAGGAACATGCCGGTCAGGCCGCCAACGGTGAACAGTCCGATGAAGCCGAAGGCGTAGAGCATCGGCGTCTCGTAACGTATCGAGCCCTTATACATGGTCGCAGTCCAGTTAAAGACCTTCACCGCCGACGGAATCGCCACCAGGTAGCTGAGCAGCGAAAACACCAGCGCGGCATAAACCGAGATGCCGGCCACGAACATGTGGTGCGCCCACACCAGGAAGCCCAGCACCGCGATGGCGATCGAGGCCAGCGCCACGAACTCGTAGCCGAAGGCGCGCTTGCGCGAGAAGCAGGTAACGACCTCGCTGATCACGCCCATGCCCGGCAGAATCATGATGTAGACAGCCGGGTGCGAGTAGAACCAGAACAGATGCTGGAACAGCAGCGGATCGCCGCCCAGTTGCGGATTGAAGACGCCGATGTTGAAAGCGCGCTCCAGCGCAACCAGCAGCAAGCGTGATCGCGATGACCGGCGTGCCCAGCACCATGATGAGCGCGGCCGCGTAATTCGACCAGCAGAACAGCGGCAGGCGGCGCCAGGTCATGCCGGGCGCGCGCATGCGGTGAATGGTGACGATGAAATTCAGTCCGGTAAAGATGGACGAGAAGCCGGCGATGAAGATGCCGATCGGCCGCGCCGATGACGTGGGTGTTGGAGTAGGTGGTGCTGAACGGGGTGTAGAAGGTCCAGCCGGTATCGACGCCGCCGGTCACCATGGCGACCAGCGCGGTGATCGCGCCGACCATGTAGATGTACCAGCTCAGCAGGTTAATGCGCGGGAACGCCAGGTCCTTGGCGCCCACCATCAGCGGAATCACGAAGTTGCCGATCACGGCCGGCACCGACGGAATCAGGAAGAAGAACACCATGATGATCCCGTGCATGGTGAACAGCTTGTTGTAGGTGTCGGACGAAACCAGGTCGCCTGCCGGGGTCAGCAATTCCAGGCGGATCATCATGGCGAAGAAGCCGCCGATCCAGAACATGGCGGTGATCGAGATGAGATAGAGCATCGCGATACGCTTGTGGTCTGTCGTCAGCAGCCACGACTTGATGCCGTAGTTCGAATTCAGGTAATTCTCGCGCTCGACGGTTTGTACAGCGGTTGCCATGTCACACACCTTCAGGGTTCTAAGCCTTATTGCACGTTCGACGGCTCGGGAACAGCGGATGCCGGTTGCTTGCCGCTCCACTCGTTGCGGTTGCGACAGCGACTTGATGTAGGCCACCAGCGCCATCAAGCTCTCTTCCGAAACCTGCCCCTGGTAGCTCGGCATGATGGGCTTGAAGCCGGAAACAATCTTCGCGCCGGGATTCAGGATCGACTCGCGAATATAATTTTCGTCGGCCACCACGGTGCGCCCGTCTTCCAGCAGCACCTGCTTGCCAAAGAGGCCGGCCAGATTCGGGCCGCGTCCCTGCGTGTCGGAGCGATGGCAGGTCGCGCATCCCAGCTGCTGGAACAGTTGCTGGCCGTTCGACGCCAGCGTACCGGTCGCGCCGCCGCCACTGCTCAGCCAAGCCTGATAGGCAGTCGGCTCCATCACGATGACCTGGCCGATCATGCCCGAGTGATCGGTGCCGCAATATTGCGAGCAGAACAAGTGATAGGTGCCGACCTTCGTCGTATGGAACCAGAGTCGAGGTATACCGGCCGGGCAGCACGTCGGCCTTGACCCGGAAAGCCGGCACGAAGAAACTGTGAATCACGTCCTGCGAACTCATGACCAGCTTGACGTCGGCGCCCACCGGCACGTGCAGCTGATTGATCTCGCGCTGGCCGGTCTCATGCTCGAACTTCCACATCCACTGCTTGCCGACGACGTAAACTTCCATCGCCCCTTTGGGCGGCCGCGCTTCCTGGAAATAAATCAGCGAGCCCCAGGCGAAGAAGATCATGCAGATGCCCAGCGGGATCAGCGTCCAGGCCAACTCCAGCGGCAGCGAGCCTTCAATCTGCACCGGATGGGGATGGACCGAGCGGCGGTACTTGATCGCGAAGACGAAGATCAGCACGAAGATGAGCAGCGTGAAAAACGCCGACACCGCGATCAGCAAGAAATAAAGTCCGTCCACCTGCCATGCCAGTGCCGAGGCACGCTCAGGAAAGAGTGGGAAGTTCTTCCACATATCGATCAGGCCCGTCCTGTTCCCTTGTTGCTGTCGTGCGATGTTTATCGCGGCGAAACATCACAATCAGAAATCCGCCGAGAATCAGCATGGTGGCAGCTCCGGCCAAACGCATAATGTTGGCGACTACCGCGCCGTATCGCCCGGTGTTCGGGTCATAGTGATAGCAGTACAGCAGCACCTGGTCGACCACGTTGCCAATCTTGTCGCGCGACGCCTCGATCAAGCCGAGGCGAAGGTCGTTCGGCGAAAATTCCACTCCGTAGTAATACTGTGCAAGCTTGCCCGTCGGCGTCACGACCATGATGCCCGCGGCATGAATGAACTGCCCGGTGCGCGGATCGCGGTGATAGTGAAAGCCAACCGCATCGGCCAGTTGCTTGATCTGCGGCTGCTCGTCCGGTCAGGAAGTGCCAGCCGTCACCGTCGGTCTTGTGGTCCAGATGCTCGTTCATGCGGGCGATGTAAATCTGTCTTCTTGTCGGCCGCGTCCTTCGGAGTTTCGTCCGGATTGAAGCTCACCGAAACTACTTCGTACTCGTTGCCGGGCGTGAATTTCAACATGCTGAGCGCGCTGGCCTCGCCCGCCAATTCCTCACCGCACAGCATGGGGCAGGTGTAATACACCAGGTTCAGAATGACCGGCCGCCCTGACTGAAAATAATCGCCCAGCTTCACGGTCTTTCCGGTCTCATCTTTGAACTCGAGATCGAGCGGCACCTGTTGATTGAGGCGCTGATCGATGCCCACGTTCGACAGGTCCGCGGGATTGACCTGCGACGCGGGTTGCGTCGTCTTATCCTGAAATGACGATGGCGCCTGGGCGAACGCGGCCGTCGCCGCCAGGAGCGCTAAAGCCATCGTGATTTGAAAACGTTTCACAGCGAAATCCAGTTCTCGCAAACAGCGTGTTGTTCGTTACCTGTCGTCCCTACGGGACTCGGGTTCTATCTTCCGCTACCCAGCACTCCGCTATCGCTGCGTGCTGGGCTAGGCTCTTCCGCCCTTGCGGGCTGGACTGCGGCTGGGTTGATTTCCTTCCCGACCGCATTCTCAATGTGCGTCTCCATCAGTCCCACGTTGAGGGACCTCAGGGCTAAAGCCCCGACTTTCCTGAACTGCCTTAACCGGGCCTGAAGGCCCGCTCTACCCGAACCTCAAGTGCCGCCGTTCCGCGGCTCGGTTTCGTAATCGCGAACTCTTCGCGGCTTACGCCCACGGCTAAAACAACTGACGCCGCTACGCGCTGAATGCCGCATTCAGCCTCACGGCTGCTGCGCCCGGGCACCGGCTCCGTTGGACGCACCGGATCGGAGGCCATCGGATTTCCATCTGACGTTGGGGCCTGCTCGCTAACATCCGGCGGCGCACTTCGGCACGCACCGGCAATCCCCGCTCTGCGATCAACTGCATCGCCAGCGATATCGGAAGATGCACCGTTCCGCTCGGATCCGTAAACGGCTGCGGCGTGTTCAACAGTTTCTGTTCCGAGTCCATGAATTGCGCCCATCTCGCCGGCATCGTTCACCTGCAGGCGCGGCTCGGGAAACACCGACAGATTCACCGCCGGCGTGTTCTGCAAAACCGAATGCGGCGGTCTGCGCCGGAGCCGCCTTTTGCGCGTTCACCATGGGATTCTGTCTTGCCCTGCGGAAACAGAGCCTCGCTGCGCGCCATGAAGCGGAACATTCCCCAGATCACCAGCTCGATAAAGACAGCCGACGATGAACAGTCCGATCAGGAACCACAGAATGCCTGCCGGGCTAAGGTCGGCGCGCTCGTAGTCGACCTGCGGATTCCGCAAAGGATCGTAGTTGCTGTGATTAGTGGCCATGTCCCGATCCTTGATGCAAGAAGTTTGGTACTCTGTGGATCATAGAGCGGCAACATCGGCCGCTTCCGGAAGTTGTAGAAGAAGTAGCGTCAGCCACAAACCGCCAACCGCGAGCGGCGCCAGGACGTACCAGATGCTCAGATAAAAGTGGCCGCGCTCGTGAGCGAAGTTGGGCACCACGTACCAGTAGATGTCGACCACCCGCATGAACATCAGGAATACCGCGAGGCCGATGAGGCGGCTGCCGGCGCGTTTACGCTCGCGCGACAGCAGCAGTGCGAAGGGCAACGCGAAGTGGAAGAGGATGATGACGAGAGCCACCACGCCCCAGCCGCCGCGTATGCGATTCAGGTACCAGCCAATCTCTTCCGGCAGATTGCCCGCCCAGATGATGAGCCACTGCGAGAACGAGAAGTAGGCGAACAGCATGACGAAGGCCAACATCAGCTTGCCGATGATCGTGAAACTGCGTCGGCTTGATGATTTCGCGATACGGGCTGTAGCGGGTCAGCAGCGTCAGCATGATGACGCTGAAAGCACAGCGCCGACAGCCCTTGTCCGGCGAGGAAGATGAGGCCGTAGATGGTCGAGCCCCAGTGCGGATCGAGCGACATGACCCAATCGACCGCCGCGAACGAAATGCGTCAACGAGTACAGCACCAGCCCCAGGCCGCTCAGTCCCTGGAAGCGCGGCTGAATGCCGCCCGGCAGCGGGCTGTCTTGCAGGTCGCCGCGCTTGTTGAGAACGTAGGTCAAGCCAATCCAGATGGCGAAGTAGATGATCCAGCGCGCAAACCAGCCGCCCAGTCCGCCGGTGTGCAGCTACCAGCGATTGTGCGCGGTCAGCGAAGGATCGCTCATCCACTCATAAAGATGATGGCGTCCAAACAGGATCGGCAGGAACAACACAAACATCAGCGGCAGGCATTTGCTGGCCGCTTCCAGCACGCGGCGGATCGACAAGCCCCACAAGCCGCCGGAAAGATACTGCACCATCAGCAGCGCCAGGCATCCCAGACTGAGGCCGAGCCAGAACATGTAAGCGATCAGGTAGCCGCGCAGGAACTGGTCGCAGCGAAAGCACCGCACCGGCGATGCAGACGACGACTCCGATGATGCCGACGATGAGCGCGCGGCTTCTGCCATTGCGCCGCTGGTGCGGGCGCGGCGTAATCGGCCGCGCGGAGGTCCAAAGTTTCGTTGCTCATTGTTTCTGCTGCGCCTCCCTTAGCCGGCAGGCGCTTCCGGTGGCGCCGTGCCGAGTCGAGGCTGCCGTTGCCGGTACCTGCGTGTCATAGGCCGGCGAGATGGTGACTCCCGGCGGCGGCGTCGCTGGCGATCTGCTGTCCCTGCGGAACATCAGCTTCGGTAGCGTGCTGGCTCAACTGCAGCGCGCGGATGTAGGCGGCAATGGCCCAGCGATCGGCCGCCGGAACCTGCTCGCGATAGTCGGGCATGGCGCCGTAGCCGTTGGTCATCACGTCGAAGAAGTAGCCGATCGGAGCCCGGCGCAGGCGGTCGATGTGATACGACGGCGGATGCTTGTAGCCGCGCTGCACGATCATGCCGTTGCCATCGCCGAGTTCGGAGTGGCAGGGCGAGCAGTAAATATTGAAGCGCTGCTGTCCGCGGGCCATAACTTCGGCCGTCACCGGAAAGGGCAGGTAGTCGCCGTCGTTGCTGCCGACCTTGCCGGTGTAGAAGTAGGTGTCGGCGTCGAGGTGTCCGCGAGCCACCGTGCCGGCGATGATGGGCCGCGCCGAGCGCTTGTCGGCATAGAAAGTCGTCTCGCGCCAGCGGACGGTAGTAAGGCTGGTTCTGCATGTCTTCGCGGCAGCCTGCCAGCAGCAGCAATGCCGCAGCCGCCAGCAGGCAGGCTGGCAACCTTGCGCACGGCGACAGCACTCGCGCGGACGAATCGCAGCTCGCGAGGTAGCCGGGTGCTTGATTTGTGCTAGCCGATTAATGCGGCACCTCCGAAATCGAAGCTGGCCGCAGACTCTCCATAAACCGCTGCGTGCCGTCCATATCGAATTTGGGATCGGCCGCCTCCACGCACAGGAAGAACTTGTCGCGCGTCACCAGCGAGAAACGGTCGACATTGAACAGCGGATGATGCGGCATCGGCAGCCCGTTCAAGCGCAAACATTCCGAAGACCCCGCACAGTCCGGCAAACAGGATGGTCAACTCAAACGTCGGAACAATAAACGCCGGCCACGATTGATAAGGCTTGCCGCCGATGTTCAGCGGATAAGAGATGCAGTTGATCCAGTACTGCAAGCCGTATCCGGACGATCCGCCCAGCATGCCGCCCAGCAACACGATCAGCGGCACGCGGCTCTTGTGAAAGCCGATGGCCTCGCTGGCTTCCTCGATAGGAAACGGGCTGTAGGCGTCCATCTTGCGATAGCCCGCGGCATAGGCCGCCTCGGCTGCGTGTCACCAGATCGGTCGGGGTATCGAACTCCGCCAGCAGGCCGTAAATTGCGGGTGAGAGCTGTGCGTGACTCACTTGGCTTTCACCTCCGCTTCCGGCAGCAGCGCCCGCATTTCAAAGATCGAAATCGACGGCATGATGCGAATGAAGATAAACATCGCCGTGGTGAACAAGCCGATGGTGCCGAAGCCAACACCGCGTAGTCCCAGCGGGTGGGAGTGTAATGGCCCCACGACGACGGCAGGTAATCGCGACGACAGGCTGGTGACGATGATGACGAAACGCTCCAGCCACATGCCGACCAGGATGACCAGCGAGATCAGGAACAGCCACCTGATGTTGGCGCGAATCTTGGGGAACCACAGAACTTGCGGAATCAGAATGTTGAACAGGATCAGCATCCAGTAGAAGCAGCGCGTACTGGTCCGAACCAGCGGTTCTGCATCATGAAGCGCTCATAGGTCGAGCCGCTGTAGAACGCGATGAACGCCTCGAAGGCGTAACCGTAAGCCACGATCAGACCCGGTAGCCAGCATGATCTTGGCCGAGTTCTGCAGGTGGCGCATGGTGATCATGCCTTCCAGGTGGTAGAACTTGCGAATCGGAATCGCCAGCACCAGCACCATGGCAAAGCCGGAATAGATTGCGCCGGCAACGAAGTAGGGCGGGAAGATCGTGGTGTGCCAGCCGGGCATGATGGCGACCGCGAAATCGAAGCTGACGACGGTGTGTACCGAGAGCACCAGCGGCGTCGCAATGCCGGCCAGCAGAATGTACAGCGCTTCGTAATTCTTCCAGTGACGCGCCGAACCGCGCCAGCCCATGGCCAGCAAGCCGTAAATCTTCTTGGCCGATGGGATGCGTCGCCTTCTCGCGCATGGTGGCGAAGTCAGGCACCAGGCCGACATACCAGAACACGGCAGAAATCGTGGCGTAGGTCGAAACCGCGAAGACGTCCCACACCAGCGGACTGCGGAACTGCGGCCACACGCCCATGCTGCTGGGATACGGGAACATCCAGTACGCCAGCCAGGGACGGCCCATGTGCAGCAGCGGGAACATGCCGGCGCAAGCCACGGCGAACAGCGTCATGGCTTCGGCAAAGCGGTTGATCGAGTTGCGCCAGGTCTGCTTCAGCAGCAGCAGAATGGCGGAGATCAGCGTGCCGGCGTGGCCGATACCGATCCACCACACGAAGTTGATGATGGCGAAGCCCCAGCCGACGGGGATCTCGATGCCCCAGATGCCGACGCCCACCAGGAACAGGTAAGTGACCGCCACCATCAGCACGCCCAACCAGGCTCATGCCGATGAACAAGCCCAGCAACCAGCCCAGCCCGATGGGCCGCTGTCAACACGGCATCGGCGATGGTGTCGGTGACGCTGCCGAAGGTTTGCCCCGGCCCCATTACCGGTGGTTCATCCGGCCAGGGCACGTCCTGCAGAATCGTTTTTTCTTCTGGTCCCTGCTGCATCGCTAACTGGGCTCCGACTGTTCAAGTTCAGGATTGGGGTTCTGCACCACCGCCATGATACGTGGTGCGCGGACGCGTATTCAGATCTTCCAGCAGGTTGTAATTGCGCTGCTGCGCCTTGATCTTCGACACCCGGCTGTCGGGATCGTTCAGATCGCCAAAGACAATGGCGCCCGCCGGACAAGCCTGCTGGCAGGCGGTGATCACTTCGCCGTCGCGCGACCTTGCGATTCTCTCGCTCCGCGGTGATGCGGCCGTGCGTGATGCGCTGCACGCAGTACGTGCACTTCTCCATGACGCCGCGGCTGCGCACGCTGACTTCGGGATTGCGCATCATCTTGTACTGCGGCGTGGTGAAATCCTGGAACAGCAGGAAGTTGAAGCGGCGCACCTTGTACGGACAGTTGTTGGAGCAATAGCGCGTGCCGACGCAGCGGTTGTACACCATGTCGTTCAGGCCTTCGGTGCTGTGCACCGTGGCGCCCACCGGGCAAACCACTTCGCAGGGCGCGTTCTCGCACTGCTGGCACGGCACCGGCTGGTAGTACATTGTGGGATTCTCGGTGCCGCCCTCGTAATACACATCGACGCGCAGCCATTGCATCTGGCGGCCGCGCATGGTCTGCTCTTTGCCGACCACCGGGAATGTTGTTCTCCGCCTGGCAGGCCACGATGCAGGTCTTGCAGCCGACGCAGGCGTTCATGTCGATGGTCATGCCCCACTTCAACTCGGTGTACTGATAGTTGGTGTAGAGCGTCATCTCCGGCCCCGGCGACTCGATGCCTTCGTGCGCGAAGTTGGGATTCTTGATGAAGTCTGCCAGCGTCGCCTTGCGAATGACGTGCCGGTTCTGCAGCGGCTCGGTGAAGCTGGGCAGATCGGAGTGGTCGATGTACTGGAAGCCTTGCGGATGGGCAAAGCCGAATCCTGAGCCGACTTTCTTGATGTTGGCCTCGGCAAACCACGGAGCATCGCTGGTGCGAATCTTGTAGCCGCTGAAGCCGACATCGGTGCCGACGCGTCCCGCCTTGGTGCGTCCATAGCCGAGAAAAACCGTGATCGAATTGTCAGGATGTCCGGGCTGCGGCCAGATCGGGCCCATTCACTTTGCGGCCATTCACATCGATCTCGACGATGTCGCCGGTCACCAGGCCCGACTTCTTCGCCTGATTCGGAC
This sequence comes from uncultured Acidobacteriaceae bacterium, assembly GCA_963746515.1. Lineage (GTDB taxonomy): Bacteria > Acidobacteriota > Terriglobia > Terriglobales > Acidobacteriaceae > Bog-257. Next base: position 545,336 of record CAVVBO010000001.1, read on the forward strand.
TGATCAGCACGGCGTTGTCCCAGCACAGATTCATGATCGGCTTGGGCGTCTCCTGCAGCCAGCCGTTGTTGGCGCGGCTGCCGTCGTAGATCATCGGATCGCGGCGGAAGATGACTTCCATCGCTCCGAACTGATGCGCGTTGGTCGGCGGAATGTTGCCGCCCTTGGCCGAAACCGTCTTCGCGGGAAACGCGGTGTTGGCGAAGAAGCCGTCGTTCAGCGCCTTGCGCCAGGCGGTGTCGAAGTCGCCCTTGATCTGGCCCTGCCAGTATTTGCGAACGATGTCGTAGCCGGTGGTGTCCGAAGATCCGACCAGCGCAAAGATGAATTCGTACTCGCTCTTGCCGTCGTACAGCGGAGCGATCAGCGGCTGGGTGAGCGAGACCGTTCCGTCGAAGGTGCGGACATCGCCCCACTGCTCCAGATAATGCGTGGCGTTGATGTGCCAGTGGACGTGATCGTAGGTCTCGTCCTGATACAGGCCGTGCTGAACGCGCAGCGGAACTTTGTCCATGGCGTCGGCAAAGTCCAAATCGGCGGGCGCGTCGTAAACCGGATTGCTGCCCATGATGAGCAGCAGATCAACCTTGCCCGCGTTCATGTCGCCGACCAATTCTTTCAGCGCGGCCGTCTGATCCTGCGGCTTGACCTGCAATCGGATCGGTGTAGATCGACGGTGTTGCCGGTCGCGCCCAGCGCCTGATTCATCGCATGCGCCAGAGCATGCACGGCAGGCGGCTGATTGTCGCCGGGAATGACGACCGCCGCGCCCTTGTGCGCCTGAAGATCTTTCACCACCGCCGCAACAAACTTCTGATACTCCGGACTTCAGCTTGCCGGCGATCCGCCACCAGCGCCCAGCCCGGCGGCAATGGCGCGCGCCAGCGGCTCGACTTCCGACGCCCGCACCGGCAGGCGATGATCGGCCTTGCCGCTGGTGTTCGTCGGCGTGCTCTGAATCGAGTAGAAGCGCGACATCTTCTCTTTCAGATCGGGATTGCGCCGCGCCGCGAACTGCCGCGCGTAATACAGAAATCCGGGGAAGCCGCTGGAAAGAAAATCGCCGTCGAGCGAAAGAATGATGTCAGCCTTCTCCAGGTTGTAGCGCGTCTCGACGTATTGCCCGAACGCCATCATGCGATCCGGCGCGCACGTTGTCGCGATTCACCGGCTCCCACTGCATCCACTTCGACTGCGGAAACGCCGTCTGCACCTGGTCCATCAGCGAAGCCATGGTCGGCGAACTGGTGGTGCGGCTCAGAATGCGCAGGCCCGCGCCCTTCAGCGCTCGCTGCGCATTCAACGCGCCTTTCAGCGCGAGAATGTAGTCGCTCCAGGTGTCGAGATTCGCCCAGGTAGGTGATGATCTGCGCGCGATCGGGATCGTACATGTCGAGGATGGAAGCTTGCGCGAAAATATCGCTTCCTCCCAGACCGGCAGGATGATCGGGATTGCCTTCAATCTTGGTGGGACGGCCTTCGTGGCTCTCGACCAGCACCGGCGATCCGTAAGCGCCGAACGGCATGGCGCTGGCGAAGAACAGCGGATTGCCCAGAACGATTTCATTCGGCTGCCGGACGTAGGGAACGATGGGCTCCAGCGGCTGCTTGACGCAAGCCGACAAGTCCGGCCAGCGCCATCGAGGCGCTCATCAGCTTCAGGAAGTCGCGGCGCGAAGTGCCTTCGGGCCAGACCGAAGCCTGGCGCGGGAACTCGCGGTGCAGCATCTCGATAGAAGCCATCGCTCTGCGCCAGCTCTTCCAGGCTCCGCCAGTATTGCGGGCCGCTCTTGGCGCGCGCCAGCTTGTCCTGCACTTCGGCGAGCTCCATCTTCTGAGGACAGACTGCCTCAGGTTTATTCAGACTCTCGTTTTCCATCTTCTCGTAGGTTCCCAAACCGCAACTACTAAAACAAACTGCACGCTCATCCTAGCAATTAGCGATGGCAGGTACTGCAACTGGTAATGTCTTGCACGGTGCGAATGTTGTAGCGGTGCTTCAACGCATTGCCCAACGCGATCTGATCGGTGTAAGCACGCTGCCGTCGTCCAACTTGACCGGATTATCTTCGCTGGGCTGCTCGTACTGCATGTTGAACACCTGGTCGCGCGGCCGCAGGAACTTTTCCGGCGCGCGATGGCAGTTCAGGCACCACTCCATCTGCAGCGAATTGGCCGCATACATCAGCGGCATCTTGTCGACCTGCCCATGGCAGCTGAAGCAGCCCACGCCTTTGTTGACGTGAATGCTGTGATCGAAATAAACGTAGTCGGGCAGATAGTCGACCCGCGTCCACATCAGCGATTGCCGGTGCGGTAGCTCTCGCGCACCGGCTCCAGCATGGGCGCGTTCGTCCAGATCTGCGAGTGGCAGTTCATGCAGGTCTTGGTGGGAGGAATGCCGGCAAAGCTGGAATTCTCGACCGAGGTGTGACAGTAGCGGCAATCGATGCCGTCGCCCGCCGCGTGATGCTGGTGGCTGAACGGCACCGGCTGCGCCTGGGCAACGTCCTGATAGGTGGCATAGGGCGAGCGCTGCATCTCCAAAGCCGCCCACAGCAGCACCGGACACGACCATCACGACTCCGATGATCGAAGCCCGCGCAATTGTATTCGCACTACGATGGAAGATCTGGGCCATTTATGTGAAGCTTTCCACTCTGCGGGTTCGGGTTCCGAACTACCCCATCGGGACCCAGGATGCGTGCGGTTGCGGTGACGGACGCCACAGCCGGGTGTGACATGCATCACCCAAGCGAGTGATTATAACAACTCAGGTTGCGTATTGTTGCAAGTAGGCAAGAGCATTTGCTGAAGAAAGTTTTTCCCAAGATGAAATTGGCATGTCGCGAACCAGACGGATGCTGGTTGAGACCGCGAAAAATGCAGGCAAAACGCAGCGCACGAAAAATAATGGGCGCGAAGATAGGTGAGGTTAGTGTCAGGGTACGTCTTAACAGGCTGCTGAAAAACTCGATTTGATTCGTCACAGGCTGCTGAAATCCTCGATTCGATCCGTCGTTCGGGTAGTGCGGCGCTTCAGCGCCGCGTCCAAGTCCTTTTATTTTTGTCATCACGAGTCGGCTTCAGCCGGCGAGGGATCTGCTCTTTTGAGTTTTTTCAGCAGCCTGTTTAAACGTGCCATATGCCTGAAGAGACGGCATGGGCTTCAGCCCCTGTGCCAGAGTTTGCGGGGGCTGAAGCCCTTACATTTGCAATGCGCTTTCCGGCACGACTAAAGCTCGTGCCCTGATATAACCCAAAACCACTTGCGAATGCCGAATGCTAGTTGCTAGTTGCTAGCTGATGCTAGTTGCTAGTTGCTGAGTCGCTAGTACTGCTAGTTCGCTAGTCGCTAGTCGCTGCTTTCCCGAACGTCGGCAGCAGCAGCATCGCCAACACGTAGGCGACCGCGCCACAGCCCAACGTGACCGTCAATCCAAACTGAATCGCGATCACAATCGCCAGCACCGATCCCAGCACGCTCGACGCGGCATTCATCGCCCACGCCCATTCCACCGCTCCATGTCTGGCATGCTCGATTGCCGGCTTTCGCAGCCGATAGCGCGCGCAGTCCGCTGGGAAACGGCATGCCCATGGCAAATCCCAGCGGCACCAGCAGCAAGGCGCTGATCAGCAGCTTCGCCGGAAAGGCAGCCCGATCAGCGTTTCCAGCAAGTGCGGCAAGCGAAAACGTAAATCAGACAAAGCGATAACGATGAACGCCAGCGCGATCGGCAACTCGCGTCGGCTCGCTGAACCAGCGCCGCGAAACCAGGCTGCCCACTCCGCTGGACAGCAGCATCAGAAAGACAACTACAGTCAGCGCATACGTGGGATATCCGAGGAACAGCACGAAGCGCTGGATGAATGCGATCTCCACCATGATGTAGCCGAGTCCGATGGCGATGAAGTAAAGCACGCGCAGACTGCGCCCCGAGCGGGTTTCCGGCGACAGCGCCAGCGGCAGCACCAGAAACGCGAGCACCGCCACAATCGAAACCAGCAGCACGATTCCCAGAATGGCGATACCGAGATTCACCTTCCAGTCGATGCCGCCCAGCTCGGCGCCGTGAAATACCTGCTCCGGCTTCAAGGTGAAGAAGAAAAATGGCGCGTTGTCGGTGACCGGCGAAACATTGTAAGGATAGCTTGCGGAGAAGGCGCGCGCGATCCTGGCCGCGAATCAACTTGCGCGAAAGCCGGATGCGCCATGCCCGGCTGGTCGCGCCGTCGCCGGCAGATAGAGCACGTGCAGGTTCAGGTTCGCGCGATCCTCGCCGTCTTGCCCTGAATGTGATTCGAGCACCGCCTGCTGCTCTTCCAGCGTGAACGGCGTCTTCTTGGCCAGCACCACCACGGGACGTCCATCGTTGTCGAGCGGGCCATCGCTGACCACGATGAAATTCTGCGGTCGTGTCCTGCACGCCCATTTCATGCAGCGCTTCCATGGCCTGCGAAACCACGCGCAGCGCCTCGCGCGGCTTGGCAAATTCCCAGCGCGTGATGGCGATCATGCCGTCGGGCTTCAGGTGTTCGAAGTATTCGCGAAACGCCTCGACCGTGTAGAGATTGTTTTCGCTGAGCGCGAATGCGCCGGCCGCCGTCGACGCCCAGGTATCCACCAGCGTCATCTGCACCACGTCGTACTTGTCGTGGCTGTTGCGCACAAACGAGCGGCCATCGCTGACATGCATGTGCACCTCGGGAATCTGGTAGAGGTGAAACGTGTAGTCGGCGAAGCGATCGCGCATGATGTCGTTGGCAATGATGGGATTGATTTCGATGCCGGTGACATTCGGGCTGCCGTTGGCCACGGCGCGCAGCACGTCAACGCCACCGCCCGGCCCGATGATGGCGAAGTCGCCGTGCGGACGCAGCACGTTCGCCACCGACGGGGCCGCCGACATCAGGTTGATGCCGGTAGTCGTCGCTCCAATGATAGGGATCGGTGTTCATCAGAGAAGTGTTGCGCGTCGGCGTCGATCACGATGGCCTTGCGCCGTTCCCTGCTGGTCGACCTCAACCCGCGAGAGCGCATTCCAGCGCGCATAGAGCGGCGCGTCGCGCTTCATGCCCTTGGCATAGACGATGTCGATCAGGCGGTTGTCGAAAGTTGAGCGCGATCAGCGACCAGCAGGACAACCGCGAGACACTGCCGGCAGCCAGCCGCTTGCCCGGAGCGGCCCACACCAATGCGGCCAGCGCCACCGCGACCGCGGCGAAGAGGATCGTGTTCGGTCCGCCGATAAAGTTCAGCAGCGGCACCAGCGCCAGGCAGGCCAGCGATCCGCCCAGCAGATCGGCGCCATAAAGCTGCGTGATGCGCTGCGCGAATGCCGCGCAAAGATGACGGAGAACAGAAGCCCGGTAACAAAGAACGGCACCGCCGAAACCAGGTAGAGCAAAGTCAGCCGCCAGAAGTTCGGCCAGTCGAGATGCAGCGAAACGGCCGTGTGCACCACGACTCCAGCACGACAAAGATGAACAATCGCAGTTGGCGACGCACAGCGCCGCGTCCCAGTTGGCCGACGGACCAGCGCGCCAGCCACTGCCGCCGCAGGTAGGCGAACACCGCGCCCGCACCCAGGCCGAGCAGCGCAATCGAAATCGCCAGAAAAGCGAAGTGGTAGAACAGCACCACCGAAAACAATCGCGTGAGGCCGAGTTCCAGCAGCAGCGCGGCAAAGCTCATAAGAGCGACCGCTAGCGTAACGCTCCACGCCGAAGTCTGAATCACAGGCGGAGCGGAGATAGGTGTCTCCGTCGTATCAATCATGCAGAATTTCAGATTACACGAAAGGGGCCTGGAATCCGTGGGAAAGAGATGGTGGCTACCTCAGCCGAAGGACCTTAGGTTTTCCGAGGAAACTCTGATTTAGGTCTGCTATTTGAAGGGGACGGCCTTTTAGGCCGTCCGTGAAAGCCGCAAAATCATTGCGGCTTTAGCCGCTGAGGGACTTCGCCATGACTTGATCAGAGCGTCCCTAAGTATCAAACTCTGGAAGTTACTATTGGAATATGCCAGCCAGTAATCAAGCCCGCTAGGGCGAAAGTAATTAGCCCAGCATGGAGCCGCAGGCGGAATGCTGGGTAAGGTCAAAAATCGATCTGCGTCCCGTAGGGACGACAGAGATCCTCACAAAGACCTACGGTCTGAACTCTCTGATCACTTACTTCAAACCTGAGTTCCGCATTTGGATTCTCAGAAACCGAAAGCAGGTCCTTCGACTGCGCGTCCGCCCGAACCGCAAAGATGGCGGTTCGGGAAAGTTCGGGCGGACGCTCCGCTCAGGATGACAATTCAAAATGATTCGGCTGTTGGCGAATAGCGCCATTCCTATCCCCCGGCGATAGCCCCAATAATGAGAAACGGCTCCGCTCCCGACACGACGGCATCCGGCAATGGCGCATCGGGCGACTCGTGCGACAAATCTTCCTGGCAGGCAAAAAAGCGCAGAAACGGCCGACGCTGCAGGGTGACATGGTCGCGGATGGTCCCACACAATGTGGGATACCGGGCTTCCAGCGCGTCGAGGACCGAGCGCTGCGTCACCCGGCCCTCAACTTCCAGTGTCACCTCGCCACTGACGTGGGCCAGCGTCCGCAGATGTTGCGGCAGCTCGACGCGAATCATGGCAGCGTCTGCACCTCGACCGAAAGCACCGCAGGAAGATCACGCACAATCGGCGCCCAATTGTCGCCCGCATCAGAGGAAACGTACACCTGCCCACCGGTGGTGCCGAAATACACGCCGCAGGAATCGAGCGTGTCGATCGCCATGGCGTCGCGTAGCACGTTGACGTAGCAGTTGCTCTGCGGCAAGCCCTTGGTCAGCGGCTCCCACTCATTTCCCCCGCTGCGGCTGCGATAGACGCGCAGCTTGCCGTCGGGCGGAAAATGTTCGCCGTCGCTCTTGATGGGCACAACGTAAATCGTTTCCGGCTCGTGCGCGTGAACGTCGATCACGAAACCGAAGTCGGTAGGCAAGTTCCCGCTCACCTCCTGCCACGAGTCGCCGGCATTATCGCTGCGCATCACGTCCCAATGCTTCTGCATAAACAGCACGCCCGGACGCGACGGATGCATCGCGACATGATGAACGCAATGGCCGACCTCGGCATCCTGGTCGGGAATGAATTGCGAGCGCAGGCCGCGGTTGATCGGCTTCCAGGTCTGGCCGCCATCGTCAGTGCGGAATGCGCCTGCCGCCGAGATGGCGATGTAGATCCGGCCCGGATCGCTGGGATCGAGAATGATGGTGTGCAGGCACATTCCACCAGCGCCCGGCTGCCAATGTGGACCGGTGCCGTGTCCGCGCAGCCCGGAAAGTTCCTGCCAGCTGATTCCGCCGTCGGTCGAACGAAACAAAGCAGCGTCTTCCACTCCCGCGTAGACCGTGTCGGATTCGGTGAGCGACGGCTCCAGGTGCCACACTCGCTTGAACTCCCACGGATGCTGCGTGCCGTCGTACCACTGATGCGTGGTCAGGGGTTTGCCCGATTCCTGAGAACTGTCGTAGACGAACTTGTTGCTCTGGCCTTGGGGAAAGCCTTCCGGCGTCTTGGCCGGTTCCCCGCCGGGCGTTTGCCACGTCTTACCGCCATCGTCGGAGCGCTGAATAATTTGCCCAAACCAGCCGCTGGTCTGCGACGCATACAGTCGATTGGGATCGACCGGCGATCCCTTCATGTGATAAATTTCCCAGCCCGCAAAGTGGGGACCGGATACGTCCCACTTTTCCCGCTTTCCGTCCGCAGTCAGGACGAACGCCCCTTTCTTTGTGCCGACCAGTACTCGTACTTTGCTCATCCTCACTCCTCCCTGAATTTCTATTCTTGATGGTTGTGCAATTTTGATCTCGGCGTTTACCCGCGATCCGAACTACGCAGCGGGATCAGCCGGCGAAGCTCTTCATCGCGCAGAAACAGTCCTCCCCAGGCCAGCACTCCGATATAGGCCGGCAACAAGCCGTAGCTTAGGAGCGGACTGCTTATCCGCACATTGGTTGCGACCGCGCCACCCAGATATCCGGTCAGCAAGATCGCACCCAGAATCGAGGTGCGCGGAATCGCATAAAGAACGACACATACCAGCAGCACAATCCCGATAGGCAGAACCACGTTGGCCGGATAACCGACCTGCTTTGTTCCTTCCACGGCAGCCGGCAGCCGCAGAACTTTGATGCCGGCATCGAAGAGCATCAAGACGACGACTAGCCCGCTGACGATGCGTCCGGTCCAAAGCATCTTCTTCGAAACCGCGGTTTGCGTTGAGTGCATCAATCCTTACCTCCCAATTTGTTTACACACACCTGAAAAAAGTCGGGTTCGACGCGTTTTGAAGGGGCGCACCTTTAGGTGCGCCGTAAGAACCTTTTATTTTTGTCATTCCGAGGCGGCTTCAGCCGCCGAGGAATCTGCTTTTCGCTCTTTTTCAACGGCCTGTGAAGTCGGCGAGGATTCTAGGGTTCTGATTGTTCAGCACCGCCCCAAAAGCAACAAGTCCATTACGAAACAGATTCGCCCACCATCCGTTTAAACAACTCCGCATGCCGTCGCGGTCCCAATCACGGCCAACGCCACTCTCCCGATTTCGACTGTAGCGGAGTCGAGTCCCGTTCCCGCCACCGTCGTCGAACCTCAGCCAGCACCGCCTCCCGATCTTTCGCCATGTGGTCGATAACCGCACAGGATGCCCCAGTCTTTTCGTGCCTGGTTGCCCAAACCAACAGTTCGAACACTACCGGCGCCAGGTCAATTCCCTTCTTCGTCAGCCGGTAATTGATCTTTCGCCCATCCGTCTTCTCCGCCCCTGCGGTGATGATCCCGGCGCTTTCCAGATTCCGCAGACGATCGCTCAGGATGTTGGTCGCGATCCCTTCGCCCGCTTGCTGAAACTCCTTAAAAGTCCGGCAGCCCCGAATCATCAGATCGCGAACGATCAGCAGCGACCAACGGTCTCCGAACTTCTCCAGCGAGACACTTACCGGGCATCCTGACCGAGGCTTCGATTTGGCTGTCCCCAGCATGTCGGGCACTTTAGCAAATTTTACTTGCAGGATACAAGTAATTCTGTCCCGTATTGCTGCGGTCTGTCCCATTGGAAAGAGGTGCCCGATGCGGTCGCCAAAGTTCACGCGCACCGGCGTCATCGGCGCCGCTTGGCCTATTCGGACTCCAGAATGATCTGCGCCATGGCGAACTCTTGGGTGTGAGTAATGGACAGGTGGGCGCGAGCGGCTCCCAGCTGCGTGGAAGAACTCCGCCGCTTTTCCGTGAAAGACCACGGTGGGACGCCCGCCGGGAACGCGCTTCACCTCGACATCCTGCCAGGTGACGCCGCGGTTCCAGCCGGTGCCGATGGCCTTCATGGCAGCTTCTTTGGCGGCGAAGCGTCCGGCGTAGCGCTCCGCCTTGTTGGCTTTCGACTCGCAATAGCGGATCTCGTCGGGCGTGAAGACGCGCTCCAGAAAGCGCCGCCCGAAGCGCTCGATGGAGGCAGCGATGCGATCGACTTCCGCGATGTCGATACCGGTGCCGACAATCATAAAGTCGCGGCCTCGCTGTTTCGCTGTTCGCTTCTCGCTTAGTACCCCTACTACGCCGCAGAAGTCTCTGGTAGCGGCAGACCGTTTCCCGCGGCGCCGTCAAAGGACCATAATCCAGATCGCCGCTTGCCGGAATTGTCATCTGGCAAAAGCCAAGAGCGAACTGCGAACAGGGTCGATCCCCAAGGTAACAGATTGAGAATACATGTGTTTTTCCGTCTGGTACCGGACCGAAGGGCAAAACTGCTTGGGTTTTAGCAATCCGGTTTGCTATGATAACTCCGCTCGATTGATCGACGTTGTACGCAGCAGTTCCTGCCTTTAGCAGCAATCCCTGCCTGCATCACATCCCGATCGAATTGCAGCTACATCAACTTGAAGGAATATGCATCACCATGGAACAAGGAACAGTTAAGTGGTTCAATGACGCGAAGGGCTACGGCTTCATCAGCCGGCAGAATGGCGAAGACGTGTTCGTTCACTATTCTGCGATCCAGACCAATGGCTTCCGCAGCTTGCAGGAAGGCCAGGCAGTCTCGTTCAACGTGGTCAAAGGGCCCAAGGGCTGGCAGGCGGAGAACGTACAGGTTCTGTAGGTCTCGAGCTCGAAGGATCGGAGAGGGCGGCTCATCGGGCCGCCTTTTTTTGCGGCAGTTGGCAGTCAGCAATTGGCACTTGGTCAAGCCGGCAATGTTTAGGGAAACTCTGATTAAGGCTTGTTTTGAAGGGGACGGTCTTCAGACCGCCCGTTAAGTACCCGCAAAATCATGCGGCTTTAGCCACGGCGGGACCTCGCTTTGACTTCATCAGAGTTCCCTTAGGAGATAGCGCTCTCACGTAAACAAATCCCACTTGCAAGATGGCGATTTTCGCCAATTGGAGTCGCTTCATCGCCTGAAAATCAAACTCTCTGAATTTACCCCGGCCCAGTAACGCAACTCTGAAACATGTTTCCGATATAATCCTGCTGCATCACCTACAGCGGAGTCGGCTTCCCATCTGCGTGCGTCCGGGATGGGTGTGTGGCACGGCCGCCCATCGCCAGTACGAATCCGCGTTGTACCAATTCAATGGAACCAGTTCAATGGAACCAGGAGGCAAAAATGTCGAAGAAGAATTTTGCAGTTCTCTTAATCGTGGTCAGCGCAATGTTGCTTGCGACCGTACCGGTCTGTGCCCAGGATCCTGCGCAGAAACCCGGCGCCGGCGCCCCGCCCAGCTCGGCCAGCGATCAGGAAATCCAGATGCTTCGCCAGAATATTCAAGGGCAGCGGAAGGAGATTACCGCCGCCAACATGCCGCTCACTCCCGACGAGGCCACCAAGTTCTGGCCGCTCTATGACCAGTACCGTAAAGAGGCCAGTAAGAATGGCGACGAACGCTGGGCGCTGATCCAGGACTATGCCACGAACTACGCGACCATGACCGACGCGCAGGCGCAGGACTATATCAAGCGCGAAGCGGCCAACGAGCAGAACGTGATCGCGCTGCGCATGAAGTATGTTCCCATGTTCGAGAAGGTCATCTCGCCCAAGAAGACGGCGCTGTTCTGCCAGATCGACCACCGTGTCGACCTCATGATCCAGCTCCAGTTGGCATCGCAGATACCAATGGTCGACGCGAAGTAGACTAAGAACCAGTTTCGCTTATGGGCAGCGCATCACCGGGTGCGCTGCTTGTGCTTGTGCCCCAGGTTCGCGTCCTGCTTTTGAACGCTAACCTGGGCTGCGGCCAACAGGCGTGCGAAATGACAATGGCACCTCGAAGAACAATCTCTCCACGATCCACCATTCACGATTCACGGCTAATCCGGATCGAAGGCTACGGCGTCAACTTCCAAACCACGCCATAGCCATTCACCCCTAGATTCGTGCCATAGATATTTCCGCTAGCATCGATCGACAGATCGCCGGTTGGGATTTTCCCCATCGCCGCTATTGCTGAAGTCGTACAAGTCGGTATAGGTCCAACCACCGCCCGACGGACTTAGCTTGAAAATGTTGCCCATCCCATGGGTTCCTAAAGAGTACGTGGTTCCGTACAGGTTTCCGTTATTGTCCAGAACCAGGCTGCCCCAGCAAGCCAGGCCGGTCGTGAACGAGTGCAACACAGTAAACTGCCAACTATTGCCGGAACGCGACAACTCAAACACGGACGCGGCTGTATTATCTGCGCCTAACGTGCCTCCGTACAAATTGCCGGCCCCATCCATAATGAGCCCGGTCGCGCCGTAGCCGCCTACGCCCGAACCCTCCGCCGCGAAGTTAGCGAGGATGTTCTCTGACCATCCTGACCCGGAGTGCATCAGTTGGAACACCGCGCCCGCACTATCCAACCCTCCCCCATCCGTCGTGCCGTACAGATTCCCCTGGCTGTCCAGCATCGCGTTGTGGGCGGGGTACTGCGCGTCCGGGTCGCCAAAACTGTAAAGCTGCGTGCCCGCCCAACTGTTGCCCGACCGGCTCAACTCGTAAACGTCCCCATATCCCCCTGTGCCGCCGAAGGCCGTCGTCCCATAAATGTTGCCGGCCGAATCGAACACGACTTGGCCATAGGCTGGCTCGACTCCGCCGAAATTACCCACGTTGTACAACACAGTCTCCGTCCAGGGACAGAGGACGCTGCGGCAAATGGTGACTGGCGGTCGCAAGCTGAACACTGTGCCTGCCTCTTCGAATCCGCCAGTGGTGGTTGTACCGTAAAGGGCGCCGTCGGGACCGAAGATGACGCCGCCCCATGGTTGGCCACCATCGCTGCCGCCGGTAAACGCGTGCAGCTGGTTATGAATGTAGCTGGCCCCGGCGCGCTTCAGCTGATACACCGTTCCAGCCTGGCTCGCCCCGCCGCCGTAAGTCGTGCCATAGAGATTTCCTGCGCGATCCAGAGTCACCCCGCTGTACGGATACAGCCCGTCTGGCCCGGAGAAGGTGTGCAGCACGGTCAACGTTTGCGCCCGCGCCGGCTGCACGATCAATATCAGGAGCACACACCCCAGCAGCAGAGCAACGCTGCTTGAACGGAAGCTTCCCTGAGAAATACGAGTGGAGGGTTGAGCTGGCTTAGTCATGAGTAGCTCCCTTCATGCGTAAACGCGACGTTAAGGTTTTCGGCGGCGACCCTACACCCATTCAGAAATCACTTCCAGCGGAACCAGCATCGCTCGAAACGGAATTGGTGGTAGTCCAAGTGACAAAACTGGAAGCTGCTCGGGAACATGTGCCCCAGGTTCGCGTCCGTCTTTGGACGCTAACCTGGGCCGAAGCCAATAGCCAGTCGAAATAACAATGTCGCCCAGAAAAACAATCTATCCACCATTCACCATTCACGAACAACGATTCACGATCCACGATCCACCATGCACGGCTAACCCGGATCGCGGGCTAAGGCGTAAGTTCCCACACCACGCCGTTTCCACTTTCGCCCAGGTTCGTGCCATAGATGTTGCCGCTGCCATCAATCGTCAGATCGCCGATTGGGTATGCGCCGTCGCCACCATTGCTGAAGTCGTACAGGTCGGTATAAGTCCAACCACCGCCCGACGGACTCAGCTTGAAGATGTTGCCCAGCCCATGCATGCCTAGAGTTTTGGTCGTTCCGTACAGGTTTCCGCTGCCGTCGAGGACGAGGTTGCCGAAAGGCCCTTCGTCGTCTCCAGAAATCGCGAATGAGTGCAGCACGGTAAGCTGCCAACCGTTGCCGGAGGGTGACAGCTCGAAAACACATGCGGAAACACCATCCCCTACCGTACCTCCATAGAAATTGCCCAGCCGATCCGCGATCAGCCCCGCCACTGGGTAACCGCCTGCGCCCTCTAGTGCTCCAAAACTGAAGAGAATGTTCTCCGTCCATCCTGATGCGGAGCGCGCCAATTCAAACACAGTGCCCTCACCGTTCGACCCTCCGTAATCCGTCGTGCCATACAGATTTCCCGCACTGTCGAGCAACACGTTATGACCGGGGAATTGCGCGTCCGGGTCTCCAAAACTATAAAGCTGTGTGCCAGTCCAACCGTTCCCCGCCCGGCTCAACTGGTAAACGTCACCATATCCCTCTGCGCCGCCGAAGGCCGTCGTCCCGTAGATATTGCCAGCCGAATCGAACGCGATCTGGCCATAGGCTGGCTCGACTCCGCCGAATTGACCCACACCATAGAGCACAGTCTCCGTCCAGGGACAGAGTACGCTGCGGCAAATGGTGACCGGCGGCCGCAAGCTGAAAACTGTGCCTGAGCCCTGGAATGGACCGCCGTTGGTGGTGCCGTAAAGAGCGCCATCGGGACCGAAGATGACGCCGCCCCAAGGTTGCTCACCATCGCTGCCGCCGGTAAACGCGTGCAGTTGGTTGTGAATGTACCCGGAGCCAGCGCGCTTCAGCTGATACACCGTTCCGTCCTGACTCGCGCCGCCGGCGTAAGTCGTGCCGTAAAGATTCCCCGCACGATCCAGGATCACGCCGCTGTACGGGTACAGCCCGTCTGGCCCAGAGAAGGTGTGCAGCACGGTCAAGGTTTGCGCCTGTGCCGGCTGCGCGATCAATATCAGGAGCGCACAACCCAGCACAAGCGCGACACTCGTTGATTGAAAGCTTCGGCAAAAACTGAAAGGGAAAGGTTGGGTTGGCTTGGTCATGAGTAGCTCCCCGGATGCATAAACTGGACGTTCGCCTGTCCCGGCGGCGCTACTTTACACCCGTTCAGAAATAACTTCCAGCGGAACCAGCATCGCCATAAACGGAATTGGTGGTAGTCCAAGTCACAAACCTGGAAGCTGTTCGGGAGCATGGCCCCAGGTTCGCGTCCTTCTTTTTGGACGCATGTGCCCCAGGTTAGCGTCCGTTCCTTGGACGCTAACCTGGGCTGCGGTCACCAGTGTTTGAAAGTCAGCGTCGCCTCGACCGATTTTCCAAACTATCCACTAACCCCTATCCACTGCCCACTGTTCTTCACACTCCCGCCGCTGCAATCCCTTCGTAGTGCCGCTGGTGCGGGGCAGCTTCTGCGAGTATCCCAGAAAGAAGAATACGCGGTCGAGAGCAGGCAGACGACGAGCCGACGCGGGCCAGCGGCAGCGGCGACAGATCCATGAACTTGCCGAAGCGCCATGCGCCCCAGTTGATGACCTGTGTTGGCACGACCGTCCAGATGGCGACGTAGAACCATGCCCGCTCGGCGCCTTCGCCGAAAGTATCGCGGCGCGCGCGCGGCGTCCAGTCGAGGACGGTCGCCAGCACCACTGCCAGCGCCAGCGGATAGTAGAGCGTACATGTACAGATCTTTCAGCATCCAGCGGCCATTGATCGAGGCGATGACCAGGCCGATAAGGTTAAGCGCGTAGGGAACGATGATGTCGACCCACGCCGCCGTGTAGCAGACCACGCGATACGGCAGGTTCGGCTGATGCACGCCGTAATGCGTGATGTAGGGACGCGGCTCGCATCCGGGCAGGCGTCCGGCCAGCCCGCGCCACGCCACGCCGGCCAGGACAATCGCCAGCCAGATCCAGTGCCGGCGGTCGGGCCCGTGCGTGTAAAGGTCATAGGTGAGCGGCCATCCGGGAAGCACCCAGAAGACCCAAATCCAGATAGGAGTATGCAGAACGCGATAGTAGCGCTTGTTGCGTTCGCGGAAGACGGCCTGTTTCATGAGTAATTGATGGTAGCGCAGAAAAGCCGCGATTCGCTGAGTCGCTCAATTCGCTGTTTCGCCGCTTTGCTGTGACGCGGTTCAGCCTATCAGCCATCAGCGAAACGCTGATGGTGTCATCCCGACCGAGGACTTCACCGTGGCCCCCGACGGACGCCGCTATTGCGTCTGGCGGGGTGGTTGAGTCCGAGCGGAGGGACCTGCTGTTCGCTGTCTCACGGCGTGACCTCCAGCGTTAGGGAAACTCTGATTAAGTCTTATTTTGAAGGGGACGGCCTTTCAGGCCGTCCATTAAGCATTCGAAAACGAATGCGGCTTTAGCCGCTGCGGGACATCGCTTTCACTTAATCAGAATTTCCTCACCTGTAGCTGATAGCTGACGGCTAAAAAAGCTCCTGCGCGTTATACAGCAGCTGCCCATCCACCAGATGCGCCTCCGCCATCAGCTTGTGTGGTCGCAGAGGACGCTTCTCGTCATCGATGTGCAGCACTGTATGCCCGTGCGCTGTCAGGTAGTCGCTGACCAGCATACGGTGACACTGAAAGTACATTCGCTCGGCGCACATGAAAGCAGTCTTGCCCCCCTCTGTGACGGCGTAATAGCAGTCGACCCGCTCTCTTCCGTTGTCACCCCGAGCGGAGGTGGCCCTCCCTTTTCTTGTGTCATCCCGAGCCCAGGCGGCCTTCCCTTTTCTGTTGTCATCCCGACCGCAGGTGGCCCGCCTTTGGCCGCCGGAGCCGAGGGACCTGCTGTTTGCTCCGCGAGTTGCAACAACCGTCCGACGCCATTCGCAAATTCCGGCGTCAGCATGTAGTCGGCATAGTTGCGAAACGAATCATTGCGCAGTCCGGTATTCGGCGAATCATCGCGAATCTTCTTGCGTTGCCCACCCAGTTCTTTCATCCAGACGTAGGCGATGTTGTGCTTCGGCAGCTCGACTTCCAGCGACTCCCGATTGAAGTGCGGCATCCGGCGCGACATGGGGAACGCGCGAATGTCGACCAGCGTGCGGATGCCGTGAGCCTGCAGCGCAGCGACAAGTTCGTCGAGCGTGCGCGTGGAATGACCGATAGTGTAGATGGTGGGCACTATAGTGTAGAAATGGGTGGAGCACGCCTTACAGGCGTGCAACAGAAATGAACTTCTCGAAGCTGCGCTTTAGCGCCTGAGGTAAGGTTTCAATTCGCCTCAGCGGCTAAAGCCGGACTCTCCGGATCTGCTTTGACCGCACCGCTGAAGCGGTGCTTCACCCTCAATTCATCGCAATTCTCTTTATCTTCCTGCTATGTCCTGCAACGCGGCGACGATGGTCTCATCCTGCGCCGGCTCAACCGTGCGCAGATCGAGCAGCACCCGATCATCCTCCACCCGCGCGATGATCGGCGTCTCCCACTGACGCAAGTCGGCGCAAGACTTCGTCGGCGTTCATACTCTTGCCGCTTCACCGCGAGCGCTCGTGACGGCAGCGTCGATCCCGGCGCCGAGCCCCCGCCCATCACCGAACGCGACTCGACAATTTCGATCTCGAGCTGAGGCGAGCTGATTCGCAGTTGCTCGACAATGTGTTCGGCGCGATGCTGCAGTTCGTCTTCGGATCACACGCATCATGCGCAGCGTCGGAATCGAATCGTAATCCTCGCGAAGATAGGCCAGCAGCGTCGCCTCCAGCGCGGCATAAAACATCTTGTCGACCCGCAACGCGCGGAACAGCGGATTGGAGCGGATCTTCGCCACCAGCTCAGGAGCGCCGCTGATCAGCCCGGCTTGCGGACCGCCCAGCAGCTTGTCGCCGCTGTAGGTCACGACGTCGACGCCGGCGCGCAGGCTGTCGGCGATCATGGGCTCGCCGTGCACGCCGACCTTGCGCAGATCGAACAGCTCGCCGCTGCCCAGGTCTTCCATCACCGGGATGTTGTGCTTGCGGCCGAGCGCGGCCAGTTCCTCCAGCGACGGCTGCTCCGTGAAGCCGACAATCTGGAAGTTGGAGCGATGCACGCGCAGCAGCAGCTTTGTGCGATCGGTGATGGCGGCTTCGTAGTCGGCGATGCGGGTGCGATTCGTCGTTCCCACTTCGCGCAGCACCGCGCCGGACTTCGCCATCACGTCGGGAATACGAAACGAGCCGCCGATCTCGACCAACTCGCCGCGCGAGACGATGACTTCCCCGCCCTCGGCCAGCGCATTCAAGCGCCAGCAGCACGGCGGCCGCATTGTTGTTAACCACAATGGTCGAGACTTCGCGACCGGCAGAGTTCAACAGTTGCGCAAATAAGCGACTGACGTGGACATCGCGCTTGCCGCGCTCGCCGGTGGCAAGATCGAATTCCAGATTCGAGTAGCCCTGCGAAATCTCGGTGACGTGCTGCAGCGCCGCTCTGGCTGAGCGGCGCGCGCCCGAGGTTGGTGTGCAGGATGACGCCGGTGGCGTTGATGACCGGCCGCAGCGAGTAGGAAAGTCCGGCCTGCAGTCGCTCTTCGATCGCAAGCGGTAGCCGATCGATCGCGAGCCTTGAGTTGGGCTTCGTCGAGAGAGCCCGCCGAGATCTCGTCGCGCAGGTCCGTCGATGGATGCCCGCGCAGCCTCGACCGTGGCCGCGTGGCCGAAGCGCTGCGCCAATGCCAGCAGCGCTTCGCTCGCGCAGCAGTTCGTCGATCGACGGGAGCAGGCGGAAGAGGTCGGGCTTGGCTGGCGGTCACGGTTGGATTAGTTTGGCTGACGTTATCGAGTTTCAAGTTTAACGCAATGCACAGCTGGCGTCAGAGCATGTCCCTAACGACTGGATGACCTTCGATCCGCACTTGAAGCCGCTACTGGCTTCGCTCGAAACTTGAACTTCTGAACTGGCTTCTCACCGCCAGCGCAGCGCCCGCCGCAACAGCCAGCCCAATAGCAATCCCGCCGGCGACGAACCGCGGCCAGCCTCTGTGGATCGAAGAAGCGGACGAAACGCGTGCCAGCCTCGGTAATTTCCAGCGCGCCGACCGGTCGTGACTTTCACCACCGCCTCCGCCGCCGCCTCCGCCGATTGTCTTCTCAGACTCGGCTTGTCCGCGCCACCGCCACCGCCCGCGCCTAAACCGTAGCTGACACGCGGCAACCGGGATGACCGTTTTGCCGTGCGCTTCAATCGGTTCGCCGAAAACGTTTTGTACCTGCGCGGTCACCGCAAGTGGTCGCACCAGCGTCGTGAGCATTTCTTTTGGATCGAGCATGAATGACTCCTTCATTACATCGGATAACGCAATCTATCCTACTTCGACCAATCCATACCGGCGGTTCCAGTGGCTGCGCAGATGCTGCACGGCGCGGTCAATCTCGTCCCTGGCGAGATCGGCGTTCGGGCCGGCAAGCACATAGCGCGCTTCTTTGCGCGCAGCCTCCAGCAGATCGCGATCGCGCAGCAAATTCGCCACGCGGAAGTTCGGCATGCCGGCCTGGCGCGTGCCGAAGAACTCTCCCGGCCCGCGCTGCTGCAAATCCAGCTCGGCAATCTCGAATCCATTCTGCGTGCGCACCATGGCGTCGAGGCGCTGCTGCGCTTCGATGGAAACCTTGCCGCCGGTCATCAGAACGCAATACGACTTGGCCGCGCCGCGGCCAATGCGCCCGCGCAGCTGATGCAGCTGCGACAGCCCAAAGCGCTCGGCATGTTCGATGACCATGATATTGGCGTTGGGCACGTCGACGCCAACTTCGATGACCGTGGTCGAGACCAGCACATCGATCTCGCCGCGCTTGAAAGCCGGCCATGGTCGCATCTTTTTCGTCGGCGCTCATGCGGCCGTGCAGCAGGCCGACGCGCAGGCTGGAGAACTCGTGGCTGCGCAGGCGCTCGTGCATTTTGATGGCGGCTTTCAGTTCGCCTTCCATCGCACCCTCTTCGATCACGGGATAGACGATGTAGGCCTGATGTCCGGCAGCAACCTGCTTGCGCACGAATTCCCAGACTTCGTCGGCGCGCTCGTCGCCGACCAGGCGCGTGGTGATGGGCGTGCGTCCGGGCGGCAGCTCGTCGAGCACGCTGGTGTCGAGATCGCCGTAGATGCGTGAGCGCGAGGGTGCGCGGAATGGGCGTCGCCGTCATCACCAGCACATCGGGCTCGGCGGCATCATTAGACTCGGCGGAGTCGGCCTTCTTCATCAGGCGGAAGCGCTGCATCACGCCGAAGCGATGCTGCTCGTCGACGATGACCAGGCCGAGCTTGTCGAACTCGACCGTCTCCTGGATGAGCGCGTGCGTGCCGATCACCAGTTGTGCGTTGCCCTGCGCGATGTGATGTCGCGCCTGCTTCTTGCGGCTCGACTCCTGCGATCCGGTGAGCAGTACGATGCGATAGCCGGCGGCTTCGAGAATGCGGCGCGCCGAAAGATAATGCTGCGTCGCGAGAATTTCCGTGGGCGCCATCAGCGCGACCTGGTAGCCGTTCTCGATGGCGATGACCGCTGCTTCGAACGCGACAATGGTTTTGCCCGAGCCGACATCGCCTTGCAGCAGACGGCGCATGGGCGCGGGCTCGGCCATGTCGGCGGCAATTTCTTTCAGCACGCGCTTCTGCGCCGCCGTGGGATGAAACGGCAGGATGCGCTTCATGGCGGCGCGCACGCGGTCGTTGATCTGGAACGCGATGCCGGTCTGCGCGCGCATCTTGCGGCGCTTCAGTTCGAGTCCGAGTTCGAGGAAGAACAATTCTTCGAAGATCAGCCGGATGTGCGCGGGCGTGCGCGCCGCCTGCAGGTTCGTCAGGCTCTCGCCAACCTCGGGCCAGTGCGCCTGCCAGAAGGCGCGACGGCGATCGATCAGCTCCATGCGGCCACGAACGGCGGCAGGAATCGCGTCGGGAATATCCTGGTCGAGGTTCTCCAGCATGCCGTGGATGACGCGGCGAAACCAGCGCGTGGTGAGGCGGCCGTTGCCGGCGGCTTCGTAGATAGGAACGATGCGGCC
The DNA here is from genome assembly GCA_963746515.1 of uncultured Acidobacteriaceae bacterium. GTDB lineage: Bacteria > Acidobacteriota > Terriglobia > Terriglobales > Acidobacteriaceae > Bog-257. The sequence continues at coordinate 565,474 of CAVVBO010000001.1, forward strand.
GACTTCGAGCGATTGCCACTTCTGATCTTCGGCGGCGGCTTCCGGCTTGCCGAGGGATCGTGCAGGATCTCGAATTGCGGCTGCAGGATCTGGAAGCGATGGCCGCCGCGATCGCCGGCTTCCACTTTGCCGTAAAGCGCGACCAGCATGCCGGCGCGAAACTTGTCCTGCAGATACGTCGCGTTGAACCAGATGCACTTCAGCGTGTCGCGGCCCTGGCCGACGGTCATCTCGAAGATGCGGCATGCGGCGGGTGCGGAAGAGGCCGAAGGTGCGGACTTCGGCGATGACGCTGGCCATCTCGCCGGGGCGCAGTTCGCCGATGCCGCGCGGATTCAGCCGGTCTTCGTAGCGAAACGGCAGGTAGTAGAGCAGGTCTTCGACGGTGCTGATGCCCTTTTCCAGCAGGATCTCGGCAAAGCGCGGGCCGATGCCTTTGACGTATTGAACGTTGGTGGAGAGATCGAGCACAGAGCGATGGTAAATGAAGCAAGCGGCTAGTCTAGCCTGCTCAGCACATCGGCAGTTCAGCGCAGACATTAGGCGTTTTGGCCGAATCGCTGACGAGCCGAATGGCTGATAGCGGTTTTCTGGCATCAAACCATGCCGGTTCCGGTGTCCAACATAGTACGTGCTGCGACGACTGCATCAAGCAGACGATTGCCGTGGTTGCTGGGCAATCTTCTTTATTTCTTTGTGCTGATGCCGCATCTTGCCGCCGGCGGGACAGCACCGTCCCGACCGGTTGGATCTGGGACTGATCGTGGATTTCTGGATGTGCGTGGTGTTGTACGGAGTGGTTGAGTTGGTCGATCGCAAGTGGCGGAAAAGATGATCACCACAGAAACACGGAGACACCGATGGTTTTCGGGAGAGGCGCGGGTTGAGCCGCTGAATCCGTGCCCTGAAGAAATCTCTAAGGTTTGAGCGGCCTGGCGCTAGTTAGTATCAGGGCACGACCTTTAGTCGTGCCGAAAAAGCACATCCCAACGTTCGGGCTTTAGCCCGGGCAGAACCGCAGGGGCTGAAGTGTCTGCGCGAGAACTAGCCGTGTGTTTCGGCGGTGGAATGCGAAGCGCGAAAAACTAGCGCCGTAGGCGCGGAATAGCCTAGCCCAGGACGTAGCCGAAGGCGCAGTCCTGGGTGAAGTGGTAAATAAGTCCGAGTCCCGTAGGGACGGCAGAGGTTCTCACGCAGACACTGAAGCCCAAATCATTTATGCCCAGGTACGACACGGCTGAACAGCCTGCGGGAAAAGTCGCTGGACGTACTGGTTCGGGTAGTGCGGCGCTTCAGCGCCGCGTCTAAGCCCTTTCTTTTTGTCACCCGAACCGGCTTCAGTCGGTGAGGGATCCGCGATTTCGACTTTTTCCGCATCCGCTGAAGGCGCGCCCTGATACAAATCTTAAAGGTTTGCGGAACGGTTACCGGATTTTTCGGAGAATAAATTGGCATCCCACAAAGTGGGAGTTAGCGTTGGGCCACAGGAGGCTCCCAGGACAGTAGATCCCCTCCACTTCGCTGCGCTCCGGGATGACACCTCAATAGGGAGTCGAAAAATCTTCGGACGGAAAAAACAACCCGCTCATCACAGCTGATGATCGTCATTGAACTCTTGCATCATCTGCTGCAAATCCAACTTATGCTGCTGCATTTCTTTTTGCAGTTTTTCCATCTGCTGCTGCATTTGCGGCGTCCAGTTCTTCATGGAATCTTCCACCTGCCGCCGCATGTCGTCGAGTTGCTTCTGGCTGGGCATCGACTCCCTGACCTGACGTTTCATCTCGTCGATATCTTTTTGACTGGGCACCGACGACTCGATCTGATGCTTCATCTCGTCGAGTTCTTGCTGGCTGGGCACTGACTTCTGCAACTCGCGCTGCATCTGCTCCATTTCTTTCTGTGCCGGCTTGGCCGATTTCGCCATCTCCCGCGCCATCTTGTCGATGTCTTTCTGCTGCTGCTTCATCGACTTCTCAATCTCGCGGCGCATCTGCTTCAGCTCCTGGTCACTGGGCTCCAAGTTGCGCCAGCACGTCCTGCTGCGCGTCAATCTGCGGACCAATCTGGTCGACCTGATCTCGCAGCGCCTGAGCTTGAGTATCGAAGTCCAGCCAGTCCTCTCCATCCAGTCTGGAAGTATCGCCTGGGCCAGGAAGAGTGATCACCAACGTTTGTTCGTGCTTTTCGCGCAGGATTCCGACGGAAACTTTGGAGGCGTTGGTTTGCATGCTGCGTTGCCAGTCAGACATGTCGTGCACGACTTCATTGTTGACTTTCACGATGACATCGCCGGCCTTCAGCCCGGCGGCCGCGGCCGGACTCCCTCCCTCGACCGAGCGGACCAGCACCCCATGTCCGCGAGGCACGCCGAAGTAGTCAGCCAACTGCGGGCTCAGGCTTTCCACCACCAAACCGTGGCGCGCGGAAAGGATGGCGAACGACGGAATCTCGACATCAGGAACGTAGGCCCGCGGCGGCAAGGGAGGCGACATCGCAAATGCCTGTCCGCCGCGCACATGCGACGCCACCGTCCAGGTCCCTAAAGTTACCTTCACATCTTTGCGCTGGGCATTGCGAACGATGGTCAGCATCACCGGCTTTTGCGGAGGGCTGGTGTGGATCAGACCCTGGAGTTGCTCAGGGCCCTCGATCTTGGAGCCGTTGAAGGCGACGACAACATCGTTTTCCAACAGGCCGGCTCGACAGGCAGGACCATCCTGATCGACATAAGTAATGATCGCGCCCGACGCATCCTGCAATTTCAATGCGGAGGCCCGCTCCGGCGTCAGCCCGCCGATGGTCACGCCCAGGTACCCGCCAGCATGGGCTTCCGGCCAACTGGATTGAGGCATGGCGGCGGCCGGCAAAACCGAAATCATGACCAGCGACAAATATGGCGCCGAATAAAAATGTATTGCGTTTCTGCATAGCGTCTTCCAACCCTGTTTTTCTACTCCGCTATTGACATCTGCGAAAAGCGATTTGCCCGATCGTGGTACGAATCCGCAACGCCGGGCCGCCGCCGTTCAACGCTCCTTCAGCCGACATCGACGTGGGAACCATGTTGCCGCCCTGCTTGGTGATGTTCAAGCCCGGCAGCTCGGACCAGATGCCGCGTCCGCTGGCCATGTCCGACGTGGCGTGAACCGTCACCGGCATGTTGCTGGAGAAGCAAACCGTCACGTCCCCTGACGCCGTGTGCAGGAAGGAGTCGCTGAATCCGCGATGCCGATAAACTCCACCGTGATGGGTCCGGCCCCGGTTTCCACTTGAGCTCCCCGGCTCAAGTTATAAAGCTCAACACTGCCGCCACCGGTTTTCACCGTTACGGGCCCGCGCGCACTGGCCAGCCGCACGCTGCCGCCTTCGGTTTCGGCCGTTACCGCGCCATCCACGTCGCCCAGCGTAAGATTGCCGCCGCCGCTGGTCACATGCAGATCGCCAAAGCATTTCTGCACCTGGATGCTGCCGGCGCCGGTTTGAATGCTGGAGGCGCGGGTCGAACCCACATACACGCGGCCGCCACCCAGGTTCACTTGCATCTCCCCGGCGACGTTGTTAACGTGCACATCGGCCGCACCGCTGGTCACCGAAAAGCTGCCGCCCAGATTGCCGGCTTCGACATTGCCGCCGCCGCTGCTGATCTTCACTGGCCCGGCCAGGTCGTCGAGCTTGATCAAGCCGCCGCCGGTGGTGGCTACGATGGTGGCCGCGATTGAGCTGAAGGTCAGCGAGCCGCCGCGCGTTTCCACTTTCACCAGACTGATGTCGCGCGGCACCTGCACCATAAACTCCACTCCAAAGTGCTGCAGGTTCTTCTTGGCTCGGCCTTCGATGGAATCGCCTTCGCCGTTCTTGCCGGCCGAGATGCGCATCTCTTCGAACTGCCGCTGGGCCGCCTTCTTCGCTGGAAGCGTACGAACGTTTGCGAATGGTATAGGAAACGCGCGGCGAATTGCCCTGCACCTGCACCGAACCCACGTCGGTGGAGACATGGATCTCGCGCGCCGCCGGCAAGCGTGCCGGTGATCTCCTCGACCCAGGAATTGCCGTCGCGATAGATGCGGGACTGTTGCGCCCAAAGCGGAATGGCCATCGACATCATCACGACCCAGCCACCCAGACACAGAGACGATGGATATGGAGATGAATATGAATAAAGATAAAAGTGTTCTCTCCGCGGCCGTGTGTCTAGTGGATGGTTCCGATCTTGCTGGTTTGAGCGATCTGCCATTTCGTCCGTGTCTCTGCCGTTAATCGATTGTAGGCATCGAGGCCAGCTCGCGCTGGGACTCGGTGCGAATGTAATCGCTGGGATCTTCTTTGGCCAACTGCTGCAACGCCATGCGCACGCTGCTGTCGGCCCGTACCGGCTCCAGGGCATGCAAGCGCACCGCTGCGCACGCCCAGGTTGCTGTCGTCCAGCAAAGCCTCGAGCACGGCATTGCGAACCCGAATGTCCTGCTTCACATAGGAGCCCACGCCGTCGAGCGCCTTCAAACGCACGCCCGGATTGCTGTCATAGCGCAGCGCATAGATCAGCGCCTCGCGCACGCTGGGTCGTCGGCCTTGCCGGTCAGCGCGTCCACCGAATTCAGCCGCACTCCGGGGTTGTAATTGCTCTTGGCCGCATATTGCAACAGCTCCTGAATCTTGGGATCGGTGATGGAGCCCTGCACCGACTCCGGAAGCAAGGCGATCGTAGTGAATCTTGAACGGTGATCGGAATTGGGCTGGCGATCGATGGAGGTAATGCCGGCGATGGAAGCGCCCTGAATCGCAGCTGGCTGGGACGGCTTCCCGTGCCGCCCAGCGCGCTATACATGGTGCCCAGGCCTCCGCCGAAGCCAACGATCACCAGCACTGCTGCCAGCGCCGGCGAGAAGCGCATCTGCCGCAACCATGCCGTGGGATCGAACAGGAAGCGGTGATACCAGGCGCGATGCTGCTCGGCGTGCTCCAGCGACTTCCTGCAGCCGCATCCGCGCCGCCGGCCAGAAAGCTGGCCGAAGGCTCTTCCACCGGCAAGGCGTTCATCTGTGCCTGAAATTCCTGCTGAGCGGCGAGCTCGGCAGCGCAATCCTTGCAGCGCTGGATGTGCTGCTCCAACTCGTGCCGCGCATCGTCGGCCAGTTCGTTGTACAGGTACAGGCTGACGTTTTGTTGAACCCAATCGCAATTCATAAATACCTCTAAGCTTCAGCTAGCAACTTCAGCTCTCAGCTTGGCACTTAGCAATTAGCCTTTAGCTCTTAGCAATCGCTCACATCGTACCTCACAGCTAAGGCTAATTGCTAAGTTGCTAGCTGCTACCTTACTTTATATCCTTCAACGCGGCCCGCAATTTCTGCGTGCCGCGGAACAGCGTGTTCTTCGCCGTTTCTTCCGTCGTATTCAAAATCTCGCCAATGGTGCGCAGCTTCAGTCCCTGATAATGCTTCATCTCGAAGACCATGCGCTCGCGCGGCGTCAGCTTGGTCAGGGCTTTGGCAATGCGCGCTCCCAACTCGCGCCGCATCAGGTCGCGCTCGGGACTTGCGCCCGATCGCTCGTCGGCCACCTGATCCAGCATGTCGTAGGTGCCGCCTTCGGAGTCGGTCGCGATGCCCGAATCTTCCTTGCGCACCTGCCGCTTGCGCAGCAGATCGAGGCACAGATTGGTCACGATGCGATAAATCCAGGTGTAGAACGAGCACTCGAAGCGGAAATTGCCGATGTTCCGGTAGGCCTTCAGGAAGGCTTCCTGATAAATGTCCTGCGCGTCCTGCTCGGAGCGCGTCAGGTGATAGGCCAGGCGAAGCACGGCGCCATCGTATTGGCGCACCAGATTCCTCGAACGCGGCGTGATTGCCACGCTGTGCTTCCCGGATCAGCTCCGTATCGTTCATGCGGCTCTGGGCCTGCCCCACCAAACTCCCTCGATCGGAGGGATTAGAGGACGCCGTCTCCCGCCACGCCTCAGGAGAACGGAGCGCCGGGGTTCCCAACCGCGCTCGTACGCGGATTGGGGTGCAAGTCCCGGGCCAACCGTGAGGGGAACTGCTACCGCTTCGGCCGGCATGCTGGTTTCTACCTAGTTAGCAATTTGCAAGCCAATTCTTGTGCCTGCAATTACATAGACGAGCGCGGATAGAAACCGTGAGCGGCATTATAGCCGCTTGCTTTGTACTACGTAGGAAGACATTCCACGGTTCTCCAGATCGACAACCCGGAACCAGCCAGACGCCCGTTAATGGCGGGTTCTGGACAGGTTTGCGGTTAGCTAAGTAAAATTAGCTAATGAGCTACACGGTTCACCAGGCCAAGACCAACCTTTCGCGCCTGATCAAGGAAGCCGAGAGCGGCAAGGAAGTGATCATTACGCGCGGGAAGGAGCCTGTGGCGAAGATTGTGCCGATCGCCAGCGTCGCCGAGAAGCGCGTGCCAGGCATGTTCAAGGGCCAGATCTGGTCCGGCATTCGATCCGTTGACCGAGGAAGAAATGCGAGAGCTGGGTTTCGAATGATTTCACGGCAAGAAGCATTGATTGCGGTACGGAGTGAGTCATGAGTTATACCGTCCATGAAGCCAAGACCAATCTCTCGCGCCTCATCAAGGAAGCTGAGAGTGGCAAGGAAGTCATCATCACGCGAGGGAAAGAGCCGGTCGCAAAACTGGTGCCCATCTCCAAGACCGCCAAGAAGCGCATTCCCGACATGTTGAAAGGCCAATTTGGTCGGCACCTGATGCCTTCGATCCACTTACCGATGCGGAGCTTCGAGAGCTCGGTTTTGAATGATTGTCCTGCTGGACACACATGCGCTCCGCTGGTGGCTCGATGGGGCAGCTCGACTGTCTCCAATAGCTCGAAAAGCGATTGACGACACGGCCAATACGATGATGATTTCAGCTGTCGTACCTTGGGAGCTTGCCATTAAAAGCAACATTCGCAAGTTCGATTCGGAACTTCTGTTGTCGCGCTGGCATGACATACTCGAAGCACAAGACTTCTCCGAGTTGCCCATTGATTCAAGTCATGCGATCAGAGCGGGCCTCTTACCTCGACATCACAAAGATCCCTTCGATCGCATGCTGGCCGCTCAAGCACAGGCTACAGGGTGGCCCATTATTAGCGCCGACCCGGTCTTCGACGCCTACGGCCTGCGCCGCATCTGGTAACGGGCTACGCATCCAGCCTCGCGTCCCGCCTGTTATTTTGCCTCAGCCTTCCCTAAGCGAAGACCATACTTCTTGCCGCATTCTCCCTGCCGAAAGGCAGCGCGGAGCGCGGCATCGTCCGTCCCATTTGGCCATCTCAGCCGACCAGTCCGCAACTTTCTGGTCGCACCATTGCCGCGATCCTTCCGGGTATACCGGCGTTGTCGCCGGGCTCACAATCGGTGCGGGCGCAGGCGCAGGAGTAGGCGCCGGCTTGCTGTGCAAGAACAACGCAGCCAGTGTAGCGATAGCCCCAAGCACGGCAGATATCCCGGTTAATATGCCAGGCAAAGACGTCCAGAAAGAAGCGCTTTTAGAGTCTTGGTCCGCCATAGAGGGTCCTTTGCACTGGTTGCCGGTCGCTTCACGAAGTGTGCGCTAAAGAAAACCGGCAAGCAGGCCGTCGTCTTAGCGCCCAGTACAGACGAGTGGCTATATCCTAATGCGACTGCTGCGCAGGTTCCATTGGTTTTGTCGGAAAGAAACTACAAACACTGATGTTTTGGCTAATTTTGCGGTTCAGCATATGATTTGCTTCGCGGCGGTCTGGAGCGCCATGCTGTGAAACGCCAATCGCGAAACCGCTGGTTCGTTCTGCTGCTGGTGCTCTTGCCCACGCTCGCCTCGGCGGACAAGCCGACCTGGGCCAGAAAAGCCACCGGTTTCGCCGGAGTCTGCCCATCGGGAAATTGCCGGCCATTGCGTATCGTCGCGCCGGACAAAAAAAGTGTAGTGGAAGTTCTCTACCAGGATGGCAATGCTTACCTGCGCGTCACCGGACCTGATAAAAAGGTGACCGAGATTCGCGACGTCAGCAGCAGTCCGGCGAACGACCTGATGTGGTCTCCCGACTCGAAGGCATTTTTCGTCGACGGCGGCGAGGGCATGACTTCGCCCGCCTTCGTGCAGGTCTACCTGCTCGACGATCCCCAACCGCGTCCGCTGGATGTGACCCAGCAAGCCGAACAGGATATGGTGAAGACCTATCCGCCGTGCAAAGCGCTTCTTGACTCGGCCACTTGCCACAAGATGGAGCGCAATCCCGAATACAACTTGACGGCCATTGACTGGATCGACGACTCGTCCGCGATGGTCGTCATGGCCGAGGTGCCGTGCACGTCAAACTTCGGCGGCATCATGTGCCAGGCGATGGGCTATGAAGTGGAAGTCCCCAGCGGAAAAATTCTGAAGCGAATGACGCCGGCGGAGTTCAAGTCTGCATGGCAAAAAAACATGGTGCAACGCTTCAGAATCCCCGAGCCACCGCAGTACCAGAATTGAGAAGGGCGACGCGTGTCACGAGTCTCTGTGGTTCTGTGGACATTCTGCGGAAAGGCTGTGGTTCGCCAGGAAATGTGACCAACAACGCCATAGTCCCGCCACCGCGGGACGGGAACAAGATAGCCCAGCGCTTCCCGGGGCTCCCAATTCCCGCCGCTGTTGCGCGGGTTGGGGTGGTTGAGCGCTGGGTAGACTGCAATTTCTTAAATGAGCCCCTCGGGGGCGGCAGATGAGGATGTCAGACAGCACAGCCATCTCAGAAATCGCCGCAGTCAGGTGTGTGTCAGGGCACGTCGTCAGACGTGCCGTAAAGCGGCTGACTATAGCTAGGGTTTCCGCCCCTGAGGCTGTTGTTGCAGAGGCTAAAGCCCCGATCTCGGCTTATCGTTCGGCACGACTCAAGTGTCTGCGTGAGAACTAACTTTGTGTTTCAGCGGTGGAATGAAAGGCGCAAAAGGCGAGCGCCGCAGGCGCGGAATAATCTAGCCTAGCACGCAGCCGCAGGCGGAGTGCTGGGTAAAGTGGGAATGAACCCGAGTCCTGTAGGGACGGCAGAGGTTCTCAGGCAGACACTCAAGTCGTGCCCTGACACAAACCGAAACGATTTATGAGATAGCCACCCAGTCTCTTCAGTCCTCCGCTATGCGGCTTCATCTGGCCGCTGCGCAGATAGCGGTTGTGCCAGCCCAGCGATTCACTCAGCAGATGCGGCGTATGCCGGCCGTAGGACAAGCCGCTCGGCGCGATTCAGATAGTCGAGCAGCAGCGGCTTGTAATCCGGCGCGGCGCACTTCTCGATGATCAGATGCGCGCGCTGCCGCGGCGACAGATCCACGCAGATCCGCCAGCCCTTGCTCGGTCACGATCACCGAAACATCATGCTCGGTATGGTCGACGTGCGAAACCATGGGCACGATGGTCGAGATGCTTCCCTTCTGCGCCGTCGACGGCGCCATGAAGATCGACAGATATCCGTTGCGCGCGAAGTCGCCCGAGCCGCCAATGCCGTTCTGAATGCGCGATCCCATCACGTGCGTCGAGTTGACGTTGCCGTAGATGTCGGCTTCGATCATGCCGTTCATGGCGATCACGCCCAGCCGGCGGATGATTTCCGGATGGTTGGAAATTTCCTGCGGACGCAGCACGATCTGCTTGCGATAGCTGGCCATGTCGGCGTTCACTTCGGTCAGCATCTCGGGGCTCAGCGAGAACGCAGTCGCTGATGCCGCCGTCAGCTTGCCCGACTTCAGCAGCCGAATCATGCCGTCCTGAATCACTTCGGTGTAAGAAGTCAGTCCTTCGAACGGCCCTTCTTCCAGACCAAACAGCACGGCATTCGCGATGTTGCCGACGCCCGACTGCAGCGGCAGCAGGTTGGCAGGGATGCGGCCCTTCTTGCACCTCCCAGCGCCAGGAATTCCAGAATGTGTCCGGCGATGCGGCTTGGAGTTCTGCGTCCGGCGCTTTGAACGCGCTGTTGCGATCGGGAGAGTCGGTCAGCACGACGGCGACAACCTTCTCCGGCGGCACTTCGAAGATACGGACTGCCGATGCGCTGGCCGGTGTGGGTCAGACGGAATCGGTCCGCGATTCGGCGGCGGCTGCAGGCCGTAATAGATGTCGTGCATGCCTTCCAGCGCCATCGGCTGCCACGAGTTGACTTCGATGATCACGCCTCTCGGCCTGCTCAATCCAGGTCTTGTTGTTGCCGAGCGACGAACTCGGCACCACGCGCCCGTCTTCCAGCACCGCCGTAACTTCGATCAGCGCCACATCGAGCTTGCCCAGAAATCCGTATTCCACGAATTGGGCCACATGGCTCAGGTGGATGTCCATGTACTCCATTTCGCCGGCGTTGATGCGCTTGCGCGTCTCCGGATCGGACTGGTACGGCAGCCGCAGATGAATGCCGCCCGCCATGGCGAGCGCGCCGTCGAGCTCCGGGCCGGTGGAGGCGCCGGTGAAGATGCTGACCTGGAATTTCTGTCCGCGCAGGTTGGCGTCGGAGATGCGGCGAGCCAGCGCCAGCGGCACGGCCTTGGGATAGCCCGGAGCCAGTGAATCCGCTCATGCCGACCTGATGGCCGTGACTGGATGAGCGCGGCCGCTTCTTCGGCGCTCATGATGCGATTCGGCAGACTGGAGTTCAGAACGCGGGAGGTGGTGAAGCTACAGGCGAGATGGACATCGCAAAACCTTTCAGACGCCAGAAATCGCGGACTCGGGGTATGGAGAACGCTATGTAGAAACGATAGGCGGGCCAGAGGCGGGCGTCTGTGAGGTCAGTCACAAACAAAGTTGGCAGAAGGGGAAAAGTGAATTGCCAGGGCAATGGCATTCGGCGGCGTGGAATCGCGAGGCCTTACAAAATAAAGACCTGGAGCGCTCCCACTCCAGGTCTTTCCATCGCGTGATGGAGCCGGTTATGCCAGGATCACGGTCTCCGGGCCATCGGAGAGACTGCTTCGCGACCGCAAACGCTTACTTCCGTCTCGCTTTCGAACTCGATGTCGGCTTGTCTTGCCGACCCGGTGCGACCGATCGGCTCGCAATATGCTTTCTTATCTGCAAGTGTTGTGCCAACCTGCAATGGACAAGTGGCGGCGATGTCTGATTTTGCAAGCAGATAGGCAACCTGAACGATCGCCAGCTTCATCTGCTCTTCCCGATTCGAGCTGATTTTTACTATCTGAATGGATAGGCACGACTATCCATCTGGTTTGTCCTTTGTCCGACTGTCGTGATGGTTGCTCGCGCATTGCGGCTAGTCGGCTACACTAGCAGCCCTGGAGGAGAACTGGTCGTTGGACTCGCAGAGTCGTCGTGGTTTCGGGCCCTTCGAAAGGAACCTTCGTCAGGCTGGCGGGCGACGCAGCTTTCCGTCGGCCGTGATTCCGCCAACGACCTTTGCCTGCGTGATCGCGCAGTTTCGCGCCGGCACTTCACCATCAGCAAAACCGACGCCGCCTTTCAACTGATCGATCTCGAAAGTCACAACGGCACATTCGTAAATGGCATTCCCGTGCGCCGCAAACTGCTGGCTCATGGCGACACCATCCGCGTCGGGCGCTGCGAACTGGTCTTCCTCATCACTGAAGATGAAGAGCTGGTCTCGCAGATGGTGCAGTTCAGCGAACAACAGGAGCCGGTCGACCTGCTGACTACCACCAAGCTGCAAGCCTATCCGGCGCTGGGCAGTTCCGGCACCGATGTCGGCCGCATGGCGCGCGACCTGAACGCGCTGTTCAAGATCGCCAACACCATCAATTCCATTCGCGACCTGGAGCCGCTGCAGCAGAGCTCTGCTGCAATTGATCGGCGAAGTCATCCCGGCCGACTCCGGCGCCATCGTGATTCTGCGCCACGCCGAGGAAGAGCCCAGATCCAGCTGCGTCTGGCACCGGCAACCGGGCGACACCGCTCGCAGTTGCGCATTCGCCGCGAACTGGTGCAGCGCGCTCTGTGGGAGCGTTCGCCCATCCTCAGCCGGCCCACTCCCGAATCCGGCGAGAGCGAAAGCGTGCTGTGCGTTCCTCTGGTTGGCGGTGGAAAGAACCATCGGAGTGCTCTACCTGACTGGCCGACGGGATCGCGAACCAAGCTTCGAAGATGACCATGTGCACTTTCTCAGCTCGGTTGCAGGGATCGCCGCGGTCACGCTGGAAAACGTTCTCGCCACCGAAGCGTTGCGCAACGAGAATCGCCGCCTGCAGGCGGAGCTGGACCTGGGCGAGTCATCATCGGCGAAAGCAAGGGCATGCGCCAGGTGCAGAACTTCATTGCCAAGGTGGCCAAGAGCGATTCCACGGTGCTGATCCGCGGCGAAAGCGGTACCGGCAAGGAATTGGTGGCGCGCGCCATCCATCGCAACAGCCCGCGCGCCGAAAAGCCGTTCGTCGCCATCAACTGCGCCGCCATCCCTGAGGCCCTGCTGGAAAGCGAATTGTTCGGCCACGAGAAAGGCGCGTTCACCGGCGCCATCGCGCATGAAGAAAGGCCGCCTGGAAGTCGCCGAGGGCGGAACCATCTTTCTCGACGAAATCGGCGAGATGGCGCCGATGCTGCAGGCCAAGCTGCTGCGCGCTTTGCAGGAACACGAATTCGAGCGCGTGGGAGGCACTCGCACGCTCAAGCTGAATGCGCGCGTGATCGCGGCCACCAACAAGAATCTGGAAGAGGCGATCAAGGACGGCGAATTTCGCCAGGACCTTTATTACCGCCTGAATGTGGTGTCGGTGGTGGTGCCGCCGCTGCGCGAGCGTCCCGACGATATTCCGCTGCTGGCGATGTATTTCGCCGCCAAGTATGCCGAGAAATGTAAGCGTCCGCTGAAGGGAATTTCTGCCGACGCGCGCGCGTTGCTGACGAGCTATAGCTGGCCGGGCAATGTTCGCGAACTGGAGAACGCGATCGAGCATGCCATCGTTCTGGGCATCGGCGATGAGATTGTCCCCGAAGACCTGCCCGAGGCTTTGCTGGAAGTGCAGCCCGCCGAGAGAGCAGCGCGAAGATACCACGACAGCATCAATCAGCTGAAGAAGCAGATGATCGTCGACGCGGTAAAGCAGACCAAAGGCAACTACACCGAAGCCGCCAAAGCCCTCGGCGTCCATCCCGAACTACCTGCATAGGCTGATACGGAACCTGAATATCAAGGGCGAGTTGAAGCGGGAGGGTGGGGAGTAATAATCGTTGCGAGAAGTACATTCCTAAGTAAGAACCCGCTTTCTAGACCACATTGGCATGGCCTGCATCCCGATAAGTGCCCTAGGACGACTGCTTCAATCGCGCTTTCCGCGACTTGCACTGACGAGCGAGTTTAATTTCCTCTGGACGCTTTATTTGGCTCAAAGGCGAAACGCCGAGATAGGATTACCGAGGTTATTTACTTGACAGAAACGTACTCAGTCGTATTGTTTCCACGATTCGCGGTTCGGAGGGCAGCCTGATGACTTCGTGCCATAGTTGGAGAGCTTTCGGAGTGCTGGTATTCGTCGTAGTAGGTGTATTGAGCCTCACGCAACACGCTACCGCCGCCGAGGCGTGTGCTAACGTCTCCGATCCAGTCGTCCTTCACTACGACGCCACGAGTGGTGCCTGCACGCAAAATGGGAAGGCAACACCTGTCTTCGCGGACCGTGGTCGTTCGTCACCTATAGCTCGGACAACGTGTCAGACAGTTCTTTCGAGGTACAGTTTCCGCCCGGATCGACTCCGTTCTACGATTTCAAGGCCGCAAGTGGTCAGACGCTGACGTATTGGCCCGATACCGTCACAGGTAACGCCCGGCCAAACCTACAATTACTCAAGCCTTAAGGTGAGCGGCAGCTACTGCCTCAACGCTAGCCAGCTAGGTCTCGTTATGAGGTAGTGGGTCGCGGTTGTCGGACAATCCGGCGACTGCCCCAGGTGTTAAATGGGGAGGATCAAATGTCTCTGCACCAACGCAGTTTCGTAGCGATAGTCGTTTTACTAGTTGGGCTCGTCTCCACTGGGTGTAACAAACCGGGAGCTACGCCTCAACGACATTAACGCAACCCCAGCACAAGTCATGTTAACAGTTGAGCAGCCGGCCAACCTATGTCTTCAGAATGGGATCGAAGGCGGAAATGCGGTTATGGGGACGGCCGGAGTGCAATGGACCCCCCCGAACGCCGTGTCACTCGAGGTACATGTCAATCCCGGCCCGGTCGCGTCTCCGTTTGCTAATGGATGCGACTTCCCCGCCAGCCCGAACCCCATCTCGTCGGGGAATTCGAATGCCGCCCTAGGAACGGTTTTCACGTATAGCTCAATTAAGATCAATGGTGTTGCATGTGGAGTGGGCACCGACGGCCTAGTCATGAGATAGTTACTGTTCTCGCTGGTTTCCGACCAGGGCCTTGTATCGAGGGTTTTGTTGCAGTCCGGCAAGGTCAGGCGTGTCCTTGATAATCGTGCGTGAATATCCCACATCCGCGGCTTTCTTTAGATGGAAAGGGTTTGTCCGTTTGGTTGAAATGGTTATATACGATCGCGGCGCGGAATAGTACCTCGCCATCGGCAGGAGCAAGCTCTAAGGCCTTTTAAGTAGTCGAACGCTGCCGGTCGTCGTCGACCATAGCCGAATAGTCTGCGACATAAGCCAATATCATGGCGTCCCGCGGATTCACCTGTAACTTCGACTCCGCAATTGCGATGGCCTTGCGATATTTCTCGCCTGCTTCTCCTCTTCGCTGAGGGCTCCAATAGAGCGCATCGCCAAGATTTCCCCAATTCATCCCAATGACCGCCATTCAGCCGCGTTGCCTGCTCCATCGCAACAATGGCCTCGGGATAGCGATGCATCAAGGTATAGGCGTATCCCAGATTATTGTAAGCATCGGAACTCGGCCGAAGATCAATAGAACTCTCAAAAGCGTCGATAGCGTCTTGATACCGGCCTTGGGTAACATAGATGCCTCCAAGAGTGTAGTACCCCTGATAGTTATCAGGCGCCAACTTGGTTACCTTCAAAACATCTCGGCAGCTTCCGGATATCGCGCTTGCTCGTAATAGAACAGACCAAGCCAATGATAGACAGCCCAATAGTTAGGCCGGAGAGCAATAGCTTTTTTATAGGTGGACTTCCGCGGCGGTGAAGTTTCCTAGCTTGGTGTAGGCCTCGGCCAGGCCCCGTAGCGCTTCCTCGCTCTGCTCACTGGATTTCACTGCACGTTCGAATGCCTTGCACGCTTCGGCATATTTTCCGGTGCCGTTTAGCACATTGCCAAGGCAGATATGTCCTTCCACGAGATCCGGACTTTAGGGACAACGCTCTTTCACAATTGCGAGAAGCCTTGGCTACCCATTCACTGCCTTTGTCCAACCGTTGATACTCCAATCCAATACGCCTCGCCCAATCCCGCATACGCTGGCGCATACTTTGGATCGATCTTCAGCGCCTGATTGAACTCCGTAATCGCGTTGTCGATGTTCTCCGGCTTCTCGTATTCCTGCAGATAGCCTCGCCCGCGGATGTAGGCTTCATAGGCGGCCGGTTGCGTGTCCTGCCGAGCCGCCAGGGCCTGACGCTGGGCTGACTTGATTCGCGCCGGCAACATGTCCAGCGCCGCATTCACCACTTGGTCCTGCAACCCGAAAGTGTCCGTCCCCTGCACTTCAATGGTTTTGGCGGCGATCGGGCGGTGCGTTTTGGAATCCACCAGATAACAATTAATCCGTATGGTTGACCCCGACCGCTGCATGCTGCTCTCCAGCACAAAGTCGGTGCCAAACTCGCGCCGCGCATCTTCCGCCGTCTTCACATTTTGATCGCGCAGGTCGCGCGGCGAAACCACCTGAATGGAATCGGTATCGCTGGCCTGCACCAGTTTCGCAGTCAGCGTCTCCGTCAACCCCAGTCCCAGCGCACTGGTTGCCGAGTCCTGGCCCACGGTCTCAATCGGCAGCACCGCCAGGATTCTCTGTTGGGCCGGCGTTTGCGGCCACCAGCGCTTGATGAAGTACCCCACCGCAATTCCCGCCAACAATACCGCGGTCAGGCCCAGCGCGATTCGCCGGTTCCGCCTTCTGTTGGTGACTTCCACCACGCCCGAGCGGCGCACGGTGTCGGTAGCAATCTCTCCGCCGGCCAGCAGTCGCGCCAGGTCGACGCGCAACTCCCGTGCCGACTGGTAGCGCCGTTCCGGATCGCGATCCAGCGCCTTCAAGATCACCGCCTCCAGCGGCGCCGTGATCTTGGGATTAATCAGCGTCGGCCGCACCGGATCGTAGTGCAGGATGGCGTCGATCAGCAGCGACGGCTGCCGGTCAGGGAACGCCCGCTTGCCGGTTGCCATCTCGTAGAGCACGGCTCCAGCCGCCCAGATATCGGAGCGCTCGTCGGCCCCTTCGGCGCGCAACACTTCCGGCGACATGTAGGGCAACGTCCCGCTCAGGGCCACGCCGGCTTCGACGATTGGCGGTTTCGGCAATGTCATCCAGCGGCTCGACCGTCTGCGCCAGCCCGAAGTCCAGAATCTTCAGCTGGCCGTCTGGATTGAGGCGAAGGTTTCCCGGCTTCAGGTCGCGATGGATAATCTTCTCGCGGTGCGCCGCTTCCAGCCCGCTGGTCAGCTGTATGCCCAGCTCCAGCACTGTCTTCTGCGGCAGCGGCTGGCGGCCGATCTTCTCGTCCAGGTTGAGTCCGGGAATGTATTCGGTGACCAGGTAGTCGACGCCGTCCTGCTGGCCGAAGTCGAAGGCCATGGCGATGTTGGGATGGTTTAGTTTGCCGACCGCCAGAGCTTCCTTGCGGAACTGCCGGCGGCTGGCTTCGTCGCTAAACAAGCCGTGCGGCAGGATCTTGACTGCGACATCGCGCTGCAACTGCTCGTCATGAGCGCGAAACACCACGCCCATGCCGCCCGCGCCGATCTGTTCGACCAGCCGGTAATGCCCGATGAGTTCGCCACCAATGGGAGCCGGCACAGCCATTGCTCCGGATATTAGGACCTCAGTAGAAGCGCCGTCAACGAAACATTCGGCGAGCCCTGGCCCAAGGAGAAAGCGAAGGGGGCCGGAGTTGGCTCCGTCTTCGTTACCGGCTGTTTGTGATGCATCCTGAGCTAACCTGCGTTGGGCCGGAGCGCTACTGTCGACGAGCCTTCACGCTGACTTTCAGGAAGCTAATGGCCGCCTGCCCCGGGGCCGCGGGCCATTGACTTGACAGCCCCTCGCATCGTGATAACGTTCTTGCGGGAGGGATGTGCGTCCATGACCCGTCTGCGGAAAGTTGCTTTCATTTTGCCGGTTGCGCTTTTGTTCCTGACGCTGGGCTGTCAGAACTCGGAAAAGATTGAGAAGACTTTCCTGCAGCATCCGACCATCCGAATCGCACTCGATGCGAACAATCCCATTCCTAGCTGTTTTGCCAATATCGGCTGGGTGGCTGTTGCCAGCAACGGCAAAGTGGACTGGACTGCCGGCACCGGCGATACGAATACCTATCAGATTGCGTTTCCCATCAATCCCTATCCCCTGATCGACAGCGCGGGTAATCCCGTAACCACTGCCATCGTGGTCGATAAGTCAGGCACCCAGAGCGGGACCAATAAGGGACCGTTTGCGATTGCTTCTTCCGGGGTGGATGCTTGCAAGTCCGGCGCCGATGCCAGCCAGTGCTACTTCAGTTATGACATTCAATACAATGGCCGGTCCTGCATCAAGCACTATGGCAACGGATTTGGAGTCTATGGCACCGGCATCCATATCGAGCGCTGAACGGCAGGGGTTGCGGTCTCAGATCTTCAGAAAAACCTTCCTGCGATACATCCACCAGATTGGCAGGAAACATAAACTCAACACGACCAGCGAGTGCAGCAGCGACTCCACGGCCGGCGAACCGAGCGAGCGAAAGAAAACGTAACCCTTCCAACTCAGGAACCCGCCCAGCAGCTCGGAAATCACATAAGCCGTAATCGCATTCTTGCCAAAGATGAGAAAGGGCTTGGCCCACCAGCCGCGATGCAACTTGATGTCGATTACCCAGTAGCACATCGCCAGGCACACCAGCGCACAACCGGCGGTAAAGATCACATAAGAGCTGGTCCACAGTTTCTTGTTGATCGGAAACCAGATTCCCCACAGCTCACCGGCAACGATGCCGGCTATCCCAACCAGAAACATGCCCGCAGCCTTTTGTCGCGGCGCGCGTTCTGATCGCAACCACTCTCCTGTCAGAACACCACACAGTGCCGTCGCGATCGCCGGAAAACTACTGAGCACGCCCTCCGGATCGCGGGTGCGCTCCCACAAGTGTCCCAGCATCAATTTGCGATCGAGGTATGCGGCCAGATTTCCATCGGGATGCAGCAGCGGAATATCGCGTCCAGGCAGGCCGAATCCGGGCACCGGCACAAAGCGCATCACGATCCAATAGCCCACCAGCAGCGCCGCGATCCACGCCACGCGAGCGCTCGTTCCGGAGTACAGCGTGATCACTGCCGCCGCGCAATAAGCAATGGCGATCCGTTGCAACACGCCGGGAATGCGCCAATGCTCCAGCGAAAGCGAGCCCAGGCCATTTAGCGCCAGTCCGATGGCGAACAGGATCGCGCCACGCCGCAAGGTGTGTAGCACCAGCGTGCGCCGCGAACAACCCTTTGCCAGTCGCGATTCGAACGACAGCACCAGCGACACGCCCACAATAAAGAGGAAGAAGGGAAACACCAGATCGGTCGGTGTCCAGCCATTCCAGTTGGCATGGCGCAGCGGCCAAAAGGCTTCCACGCTGGTCTGGCTGTTGGCAACGATCATGAAAGCGATGGTGGCGCCGCGAAAAATGTCGAGCGACACTAGCCGGCCGGGTGCCGCGTGGGATTGCACGGCGGGAATCGCGATCTCTGATGCTGACGCGCTCATGCTCGGGTCATCCTGATTCTACAGACCCGGCAAATCCGTGACCTATCGCCCGAACTTAACCACTGGACAAACTGTGTCCAATATCGGACACTTCAATCCGTGAGAGGACACAGCGGCACGTTCCGCCAAACTCTCAACGCATATAACTTCTTCAGTGCGCAATAGTTAAGCATGTCCAGGAATGGTGCCCCGCTTGCACCAAGGAAGATTGCAATGGATATCGCCCGTCCCGAACTAAAACGCCGGAAGCGCCGCCGCCAGATTATCTGGACGGTCGTCGGACTGGTTGTGCTGGGTGGAATCAGCCTGGGCATCTCGCGCCTCAAGCCGGCCGCGCCCACCGTCGATCGCAGCACGGTTTGGACCGACACCGTGAAACGCGGCTCCATGCTGCGTCAGGTGCGCGGTCTGGGTTCGCTCATTCCCAGTCATGAAGATGTTCGTCAGATTCCCGCAGAAACCGAAGCTACCGTCATTCGCATTGATAAACTTCCCGGCTCGCAGGTCGACGCCAACACCGTTCTGGTCGAAATGGTCAATCCGCAATTGGAGCAGGAAGCGCTTGACGCGCAATTGCAGGTGAAAGCCGCTGAAGCTGAATATCAAAGTCTGAAGGTCAAGCTCGACAGCGATCTGATGACCCAGAAGGCGGGAGCTGCCACCGTCAACGCCGACTTCAACGAAGCGCAGCGCCAGGCTCAGACCGACAAATCGCTATACGATCTTGGCGTCATCTCCGGCTTGGCGGCCAAGGCTTCCGCCGGCAAAGCGCAGGAGATGGTCACCCGCGACAACATCGAAACTGACCGGCTGAAGATCAACGAAAAGGCGATTGTCTCAGAACTTGCGGTGCAGCAGGCCAAGGTTGACGAACTGCGCGCGCTGGCCCAGTTGAAGCAGACCCAGTTGCAGCGTCTCAGAGTCCAGGCGGGCGTAGATGGCGTTCTCGTCGAACTACCGCTGCAAGTTGGGCAGCATGTGCTGCCGGGAACCGAGTTGGCCAAAATTGTTCAGCCCAATCACTTGATGGCCGAGCTGAAGATTCCCGAAACTCAGGCACGCGATGTCCAGATCGGCGAGCCCGCTTCCATCGACACGCACAACGGCGTGATCGCCGGCGAAGTGAGCCGGGTCGATCCGGCGGTGCAGAACGGCACCGTCACAGTCGACGTGAAGCTGACGGGCGAGCTGCCCAAGGGCGCGCGCCCTGACTTGAGCGTCGACGGAACCATCGATCTGGAGCGGCTGGCGGATGTGCTCTACGTGGGTCGTCCGGCATTCGGGCAGGAGAGCAGCACCATCTCCATGTTCAAGCTCGATCCCACGGGCAACGGCGCCGTTCGCGTTCAGGTCAAGACGGGACGCGCCTCCGTGAACCAGATCCAAATCGATTCCGGATTGAAGGAAGGCGACACCGTCATTCTTTCCGACATGTCGCGCTGGGACAACACTGACCGCGTCCGGCTGGAGTAGGAAAGGCCGCTGTTCGCTATTCGCTCTTCGCTAGACGCGGAGGCTCTTAGCCTTTAGCTGTTAGCTCTTAGCTTTCGAAACCAAATTGCGCGGCGAGACGGAACGGGTAGACCTTAAATTACGTACTACGTGATTGCTAAAAGCTAAAGGCTAAGAGCTAAGAGCCGCTAGGCGAAAGTGAACGGCATTCAGATTAGCGAAAAGCGAATGGCGAAAAGCGATTCGCACCACAGAATGGACAACAACATGAGCGAAGCAATCCCGCTGATTGAAATCGAAAACATGACCAAGGTGTTCTACACCGATGAGGTCGAAACCCACGCCCTCGCCGGCGTCCACCTGACCGTCCGCAAAGGCGAGTACGTTGCCATGTCCGGCCCTTCGGGCTGCGGCAAATCCACGCTGCTCTCCATTATTGGACTGCTGGATACGCCCACCGGCGGCAACTACAACCTGAACGGACAACCGGTCGCCAATCTGGATTTCAGCGACCGCTCGCGCATCCGTAACCGCGAGATCGGATTCATCTTCCAGAGTTTCAACCTGATCGGCGATCTTACGGTCTACGAAAATGTCGAGCTGCCCCTGACCTATCGCGATGGCATGCCCAGCGCCGAGCGCAAGCGTCGCGTTCTGGATTCGCTGGAGCGCGTCGGCATGGCGCATCGCCTGCGCCACTATCCGTCGCAACTCTCCGGCGGTCAGCAGCAACGTGTCGCCGTAGCACGAGCACTGGCCGGATCGCCTTCCATCCTGCTGGCCGACGAGCCTACGGGAAACCTTGACTCTCGCAATGGCGAAGCCGTGATGGAGTTGTTGCAAAAACTGCATCGTGAAGGCGCGACCATCTGCATGGTGACTCACGATCCCCGCTTCGCCGCCCACGCCGAGCGTGAAGTCCACCTCTTCGACGGCAAAGTAGTCGCGGAAGAAGAGCTCCGCAGACTGATGCAGGAGACGCAGTAAAACTGCACTTAGCATTTGGCAGTTAGCGATTAGCTTTTGGCTTTTGGCTTCTTTGGCTTTTAGCTGTTAGCTCTCAGCTTTTAGCAATCGACATTAATGCAGAACGCCGCGAGATCAATGCCTTGCTTGCTAAGAGCTAAAGGCTAAGAGCTAACAGCCTGGACGAACCTCTAGCGAAAAGCGAAGGGCGAGTAGCGAACAGCGAACCCAATGACTGGACTTCTCCAAGACCTGCGCTACGCCTTTCGCCAGTTACGCAAGAATCCCGGCTTCACCGCCGTGACCGTGCTGACGCTGGCGTTGGGAATCGGCGTCAACGCTGCCATGTTCGCCGTGATCGACGCAGTCTTACTTGGTCCATTTCCTTTTTCTCAGCCCGGCCAGATCGCGCCTCGCGCATCGAGCCCATGAAGACGCTGCGCTGGGAATGAGAAAGAAGCAACTAGTCACTAGCCACTAGTAACTAGCAAGAATCGCTGATCGCCAGCTACTAAGAGCTAGTTGCTAGTCACTAATTACTAGTTACTCTTTATTTTTTATGATCCAACTGAAGAACGTCGAACGCAGTTACAAAACCGGAGCGGGGCAGACCTGGGTCTTGCGCCGCATTGACCTCACCATTCAGGAAGGCGAGTTCATCACCATCATGGGCCCGTCAGGCGCAGGCAAGTCGTCGCTGCTAAACGCGCTGGCCCTGCTCGACGACCAGTGGGCGGGTGAATATTGGTTTGGCGAACAGCCGGTCCATCTCATGAAACGCAAGGATCGCGCCGAGTTGGCCAAGCGCAAGATCGGAATGGTCTTCCAGAGCTATCATCTGCTCGACGATCTGACGGTGCAGGAGAACATCGATCTGCCCCTGTCCTACAAAGACATACCACGCAGTCAGAGGCAGGGAATGGTGGCCGAAACGCTCGACCATTTTCAGATTGTCGCCAAGAAAGACCTCTATCCCAACCAGCTTTCCGGCGGACAGCAACAACTTGTCGGCATAGCGCGCGCGGTCATTCACAAGCCGGCGCTGCTGTTGGCCGACGAGCCCACCGGCAACCTTCATTCCAGCCAGGCCAAAGAGATCATGGAGTTATTCACCGCGCTCAACCGCGAAGGCACGACCATCGTGCAAGTCACCCACTCCGACGTTAATGCCTCTTATGGATCGCGCACCATTCAGATGCGCGATGGCTGGCTGGTGGGCGACACCTCCAATCCCGCGCTTGCGGCCAACGGGGAGGCGGTCCGTTCATGACGGCGCGTCGGTCTCATTCCGCCATGCTGACTTGGTTGCTTTGTGCTCTGCTGGTCAGTGCGCAAGCGCAGCAGGAAACTCCGAATGCGCCGACGCCACAGCCTCCTCCCGCTACCTTGCCAACGGCGCCGCCACCGCTGTCGATCCGGACTCCGCCCAGCCTGGCGATTCCTCACTCCAACAACCCGATCAAGGCATATGCGCCAAGCCTGGTGCCGAAGCCGCAACTGGCCAACTCGCCGCGTCTGCAGCAACTGATGCGCGATGGCAAGCTCTACATTTCTCTGCAGGATGCCATCGCTCTGGCGCTGGAAAATAATCTTGACCTCGCGATTGCCCGCTACAACCTGCCCATTGCCGACACCGACATCCAGCGCACCAAGGCTGGCGGCTTCTTTCGCGGCGTAAACACGGGCGTGGTGCAAGGCACTCCCGGAGGAGGCATCGGCGGCTTTGGAACGAGCGCTGCCGGCGCCGGTGCCGGAGGCACGACGGGAGGTACGGGTGGCGCGGGAGCCGGCGCCGCGGGTCTGGTGCAATCCACCCTCGGTATCGGAACCAACGTATCGTCGTACGATCCCATTGTCACCGCCATCACCGGCCTCGAGCACCAGACGTTGCCGCTGGCCAATGTTCAGATTTACGGTGTGCCGGAATTGCAAACCAATACCGGCCAGGTGAACATCAATTACAGCCAGGCGTTTCCCACCGGGACCAGCTTCAGCCTGGAAGTGGACAACAACCGGCAAGCCACCAACAGCATCTTCAGCAGCGTGAATCCCACGCTGAACTCGTCGTATCGCTTCACCATACAACAGCAGCTACTCGCCGGATTCGGTACCGGCCCCAATCTTCGTTACCTGCGCATCGCCAGGAACAACAAGAAGATTTCCGACATTGCCTTCAAGGCGCAAGTGATCGCAACCATGACCCAGATTGCCAACATTTACTGGGACCTGGTCAGCGCCTACCGGGCCGAGCAAGTCAACGAGCAGTCCTTCTCGTTCGCCCAGCAAAGCTTCGAAAATGCCAAGAAGCAACTCCAACTGGAGGCCATCCCGGCGATGGATGTAATGCGCGCCGAGGCTGAAGTCTCCCGGCGCGACCAGGACCTGACGGTCGCCAAGACGAATCTTCAGTTGCAGGAATCCTTAATCAAGAACGCGCTCACCAAGAACCTTGACGACCCCGTACTGGAATCCATGCCGGTAGTTCCCACCGACCGTCTTGACCAGATTGAGATGGTTCCGGAAAAGCCGACGCAGGACCTGATCGCGCAGGCATTGCTGGATCGCCCAGAGTTGACGGAATCGCAGATCGATCTGCAGAACCGGGAAATCACTCGCAAGGCGGCAACGAACGCTCTGCTGCCAACCCTTACCCTGGTGGGCTTCTACGCCGGTACCGGATTGGCGGGCGACTTGAACCCACTCTTCACCGAGCCTAATCCGCCGCTGGTTCCTACCAACTGGTGGGGAAGCTTCCAAGACGCTTGGAACAACAGCTCGCCCGATTATTTCGTCGGCCTCAACCTTGCCATTCCGATTCGCAATCGCGTGGCGAAAGCCGACCAATATCGCTCAGAGCTGGAATATCGTCAGGCTCAAATGCTGCAGCAGCAACAGAAGAAGCAGATTCGCATCGAAGTGCGCAACGCGGAGTATGCCTTGGAACAAGGACGCGCCCGAGTGCAAGCCGCTCAAAAGGGACGTGACCTGGCCGAGAAGACATTTACGATCATGCAGAAAGAGCAGTCGTTGGGCGCGGGATCGAGCTTCCAGACGCTCACCGCCCAACGTGACCTGGCTTTGGCCGAACTCGATCTGGTCAATGCCAGCACCGCCTATCAGAAGTCCAAGCTGGAGTTGCAGCGCGCTACCGGAACCACGCTGGAAGAGAATGGCATTCAAATCCAGGATGCGGTGGACGGCACCGCACCCTGAGGGAGAACAATTTGCCGCGAACTCAAAGTCAATCTAACCCGGCGACGGCGCACGATTCCGCCAGTGATGCCCATGATCTCCGGCGCACCGGCCGCATCCTGGCGGCCGACGATCAGCCGCACATCCTGGAAGCTATCGAACTGCTGCTGCGTCCTGCCGGCTTCGTGGTCGACACCGCCAAGTCTCCGGCGGCCGTCCGCGAAGCTCTGGCCACCGAGTTCTACGATGCCGTTCTCATCGACCTGAATTACACTCGCGACACCACCTCCGGCCAGGAGGGTCTCGACCTGCTCTCCGAAATCGTGGCCCTCGACAGCAGCATTCCGGTCATTGTCATGACGGCCTGGGGCAACGTTGGACTTGCCGTCGAAGCCATGCGCCGCGGCGCTCGCGATTTCATCCAAAAGCCCTGGGAGAACGAACGCCTGCTGGCAATCTTGCGCACCCAGGTTGAACTGCATCGCGCCTTGCAGCGGACCCAGCAACTGGAAGCCGAAGCCCGCTTGCTGCGCGCCGAAGGCCGGCCCGAGTTCATCGCCGCTGCGCCCTGCCATGCAGCCCGTGTTGCAGACCATCGCGCGCATCGGCCCATCCGACGCCAACGTGCTGGTCACCGGCGAACATGGCACCGGCAAAGAGGTGGTCGCACAAACTCTGCATGCCTTGTCCGCGCGCGCTTCCATGCCGCTGGTCGCAGTCAACACCGGAGCGTTGCCCGAAGGCACCTTCGAGAGCGAATTGTTTGGACACGTGAAAGGCGCCTTCACCGATGCCCGCACCGATCGCATTGGCCGCTTCGAGTTGGCCGACAACGGTACGATCTTTCTCGACGAAATCGGCAATGTTCCCATTCGTCAGCAAGCCAAGCTGCTGCGCGTGCTGGAAACCGGAGAGATCGAGCGGGTAGGCTCCTCGCGCACCAAGCGCGTTAATGTTCGCGTCATCTCCGCCACGAACATCAGTTTGCAGGAAGCCATCGCCGCCGGCAATTTCCGCGAAGATTTACTGTTCCGCCTCAACACTGTCGAGATCCATGTGCCCGCCCTGCGCGAGCGCCGCGAAGATATTCCCGCGCTTGCCGCGCACTTCCTGTCGCGTTACGCTACCCGCTATCGTGCTCCAGTCACCGGATTCGCCGCGCCTGCTCTGCAATCCATGATGCAATACGCCTGGCCGGGAAACGTTCGCGAGCTGGAGCATACGCTGGAGCGCGCCGTGCTGATGTGCCATACCGGCGAAATTCAGGTGTCGGACCTCGGCTTGAATGTGCAGCAACGCGCCCAGGGGCAGAATCTCGAAGAGCTCAGTATCGAAGAGGTCGAGGGCATTCTGGTTCGCAAGGCCCTGCAACGCTTTCACGGCAATGTAAGCCAGGCGGCGGAAGCGCTGGGGCTCAGTCGCGGCGCGCTCTATCGCCGCATGGAACGCTATGGACTCTAGCTCGGGCGGCGACTCCAACCCTATCGGCCCATCGGGTGCAAGCCCAGCGCTCGATGGGGAACTCAAGCCCGCGATGCGACCCTCTATCCCGCGAACGCGACGCTTCCGTCTGCTCTACGAAAAGCGCATTGTGCTGTTCGCGATTCTGGCGGCTCTTCCCGGAGTCGCCTTCGGCACCACTCTCATCTGGACTCGCGACTGGACTCGGGATGTCAAAATCTCCCTGACTGTGCTGGAATTCTTTCTCTGGCTGGTGCTCACCCTGGCGCTGCTCGATCAGATTGTCCGCCCGCTGCAGACGCTGGCTAATGTGGTCGGCGCGCTGCGCGAGGAAGACTACTCTTTTCGCGCCCGCGGGGCCGCTCCTAATGACGCTCTAGGCGAACTTGCGTTGGAAATTAATTCCCTCGCTGACATCCTGACCGAGCAGCGCATCCAGACCATCGAGGCCACTGCCCTGTTGCGCCGCGTGGTGGAAGAGATTGACACGCCACTGTTCACCTTCGATCCCCATCATGCTTTGCGCCTGATGAATGCGGCCGGCGAGCGCCTGCTGCAACAGCCCGCTGCACGTCTGTTGGGCAGGACCGCCACTGAACTCGAGCTCAATGCCTGCTTCGACGCCAGAAATGAAACCCTGGTTTCGCTGCCCTACTCGGCTCCCAATGCGCGCTGGATGGTACGCAAACGATCGTTCCGGCAGAACGGCGTGCCCCATACGCTCATCGTGCTCTCCGATGTTAGCCGCGCACTTCGCGAAGAGGAGCGCAGCGCGTGGCAGCGCCTGATCCGCGTGCTGGGCCACGAGCTGAACAATTCGCTGGCGCCGATCATCTCCATTTCCGGTAGCCTGTCGTCGCGTTTGCCGTTACCGCAGCTGCCCGACGCGCAGAACGCCGACTTTCAACGCGGCCTGAATATCATCGAATCGCGAACCGCCTCCCTGCACCGCTTCCTGCAGTCCTACCGCAGGCTGGCGCAGATGCCTTCGCCAACTTTGCAGCCGGTGGAGCTGCGTCCGCTGATCGAGCGCGTCGCCGCCTTGGAAACGCGGCTCCAGGTCGATATCGTGCCCGGCCCCGACCTCGTCTTGACCATCGATCCCGACCTGATTGAGCAGATGCTCATCAACCTGGTGCGAAATGCGGTCGACGCTTCGCTGGAGCAGGCGCAGTCGCCGCAGGCCGGAACCGAGCCCGCTCCTCCTTGCGTCAGCCTGCGCTGGGAGCAGTTCGATCGCAAAGTCGCGCTCATGGTCGAGGACAACGGCATCGGCCTGCTCAATCCCAGCAATGCTTTCGTGCCGTTCTATACCACCAAGCCGGGCGGCTCGGGCATTGGGCTGGTGTTATCCCAGCAGATCGCCGAAGCGCATGGAGGCTCCATCGAGTTGGCCAACCGGCAGAACGCCCGCGGCTGCCTGGTGAAAGTGATGCTTCCTCATCGCCAATCCAACAGCTAGCGGACTTCTAGTAAATCGCATTACTAAATCGCATTAGTAAGTCGCATCAAGATACGATTTGTATCAGGGCCCGGCCTCAGCCGGTCCGAAATGCCCTCTTCTCCGCCGGATTTTTGGAGACGGGTCGCAACCCGGAAGAAAAGTTTTGTAGTGGAAGAAACACCTGGAATAACCAGTCAGGCCAGCCGCAACGCGGCGGGATGAAGTTAGCCGGGGCGTGAGCCCCCGAGAAAGTGGGAAACGGTCGTAAGCCGCAGAGCGGCGACACCGCTCGTGACATAGTCTCTTTAGCCCCGGTCCTCAGCGGCTAAACAGTTTGCTGAAAAACTCGGCCTAAGGCGATTTTGAAGGGGCGTAGCTTTAGCTACGCCGTAACAACTCCTTTATATTTGTCATCCCGAACCGACTTTAGTCGGTTCGGGATCTGCTTTTCCGAGTTTTTCAGCAAACTGTAAAGCCGTCCTCTTGAAAGCGCAACTACGGCACGACTCGAAGTCGTGCCCTGATACAAATCTGGCTGCGACGATTCATGAGATACCCCCCACCAGTATTGGCGCTATTGCGTCACGGCTTCTTTTCGGGTGTCCCTTGTGGGATAGGCGGGGCGTCAACTCCTGGCGCTGGCCTCTTTTCCAGATACTGCACGATCAGCGAGATCCTCCGGTTCGACGGGTCGCTGGGGTCTTTGGCATTTCGCGGCTGCTGATCGGCGAAGCCGCGCACCTGCGCTACCTGATCGGCTCGCAAGCCATGCTGTTGCATTAATCTTCGACTAGCATTGGCGCGGTCCGTCGAGAGCTCCCAGTTCGTATAGTTCGCGCCCCCGGAGTAGGGTTGCGAATCAGTATGTCCCTCGATCGAAATCTTGTTGGGCAACTTACCCAGCTCCTCGGCCAGAGTGATCAGCATCTCACTCCCATTGGCGTTAGTCCCGGTTGTCCACTCTCGAAAAATGTGCCTTTCCGCGATTCCAGCAGTTCGATGCGAAGTCCTTCGGCAGTCACGGTCATTTCGATGTGGCTTTTCAACTTTTCGAAGTCCGCGACCTGCCGCACCGCCTTTTGCAACTCCTCCTTCAGCTTCGCCATATTTTCCTTGGTGACGGTGAAATTGTCGCCGGAGCCGCGTTCGTTGGTGCCTACCATCTTCGAGGTTCCGGTAGGGTCCTTGAAGTATCCGCCAACCGCCTCCTGGATCTGCTTGCTGGAGTTCATCAGCCACAGCACGATAAACAATGCCATCATCGCGGTCACAAAATCGGCATAGGCTACCTTCCACGCGCCTCCATGATGGCCAGCGTGACCACTGACGCGCTTGATGACGATGATCTGTTGTCCGGTTGTAGCCATCGTGGTCCAGTCCTACGAAGAAGCTGCTGCTGCCTCAGCCTCCGGCGCCGCATCCGGAGCCGCCTCCGTCGTGGCGGCTGCTCCGGCGGCTTGCTTGCAGCACTTTTCGAAGTCGGCGAAGCTCGGCCGCAAGTGGCCGGGAACGGCCCGGCGTCCCATCTCCACCGCCAACAAGGGCGAGATGCCTTTCATGAAGGCGATCATGGTCACGCGCAGCACGTGCAAATATTCGTGCTGCTCATGCGCCAGCTTGCCCAGATTGGCGGCGATGGGCCCGATGAACCCATAGCACATCAGAATGCCCAGAAACGTTCCCACCAGTGCGGCCGCAACCTTTTTGCCAATCTCTTCCGGAGGCCCGCCCAGTGCGCTCATAGTCAACACCACGCCCAGCACGGCGGCGACGATTCCCAATCCCGGTAACGAATCGGCCACCGTGCTCAGCGCGCCCACCGACTGCTCCATCTCGTTGGCGTGCACGTCCATGTCGACTTCCATCATCTGATCGACGTCGAACGCCTCCACACCTCCCATCAGCACCACCCGCATGGTGTCGCAAACGAAATCCCGGCTCTCATGGTCTTTGACAAAGCTGGGATAGGCGCCAAAGAACTTGCTCTTCTCCGGCGCTTCAACGTCATTCTCCACCGAGTTCGGACCCTCACGGCGAATCTTGTTGAACAGGTCGTACATCATCTTCAGGGCATCGAGATAGCGTTTCTGGTTGAACTTCGATCCCTTCAGCACTTGCAGAATTCCGCTGATCACGCCTTTTAAGGTGTGCAGCGGATTGGCTGCCAGCAGGGTGCCCAGAGCCGCGCCCAGGATGATGACCATTTCCGAGGGCTGCATGAGCACGCGAATGGGGCCGTGTTCCATGAGGAACCCGCCTATCACCGCCCCCAGAACCACCAGTATTCCAACAATCGCGAACATTCTCTTTTCGCTTCCCGCGATCTGGTTTGGATCAAG
The DNA here is from genome assembly GCA_963746515.1 of uncultured Acidobacteriaceae bacterium. GTDB lineage: Bacteria > Acidobacteriota > Terriglobia > Terriglobales > Acidobacteriaceae > Bog-257. The sequence goes on from CAVVBO010000001.1 coordinate 595,192, forward strand.
ACTGCGTCTGCCGTGGATAACTTCACTTCGCTTCGCGGCTGGCTGACGCCGATCCTAAGGACCCTGCGCCTCCTCGGGCCGCTTTGCACCCGGACGATTAAGACATGGGCCTCCATCTTGTCTATCGGCCATCCCGCGAAAAACCTTTCCCTGCTGCGGGATGCTCGGTTGCAACGCATCCTATTTCAGATGTCCGGCAAGTCTCTGGCCCCAGTCCTCTCTCTCGCCGTCCCCATTCGCGGCACTCCTGCGCAGGACGAACCTGCCGCTCTTAAAGCCCGTCATGGCCAAATTTCGCCGTTGCGGTAGCCGATAAACTCCATTACGCTATCGCATACTGACGGCGCGTTAACCGGACCCGCGAGCTTCTCTTCATGCACCTAAATTTCAATGCTCTGCCCAACCTCATCGCCCTGGCGATTCTGGTAGGCGTGTTTGCCGCCATTTCGCGCCAGCATACCAGCGAACGCGTCCAATTTTGGCTGGTGGGATGGGCTTTGGTGCTGTTGCGCTCCATCGTGCAGTTCGTCCACGTAGGCTATCCTCACTGGGAAAATATCTATCTGGCGATTGCTCTCAATAGTCTGGTGTTGGCCAGCATTGCCTTCGTGGTTTCCGTGGCGCCCCAGGCCAATACCCTGCGCCGCCAACTCCTGCTCTGCGGCGTGCTGGGCATTCCCGCGCTGATTTATACCAATGCCATGATCTGGGGCGTGAGCGCTCACAGTTTTTACTATGGATTGGTCGCGGTTTCACTGACTGCGGATTTGCTGCTCATTTGGAATCTGCACAAGCGAATCACCCTCTATGTAGCCTGTATCTCCTCCGCAATCATTATCCTGCTAGGCTTGCTGGCCTGGGGGATTGCCAGCGGCAATGACGACTACGGCGTCCACATTATCCTGGCGGCGCTCAATTTCTTTGCCGCGGGCTTGTTCTGGTATCGCTTCCGGCGGCCCTCCGCCGGAGTGCTGACCACCGTCTTTGGCTTTGTTGCCTGGGGCGTCACTTTCCCTGCGGGATTACTCCTTCATAAGTTCGCACCCTCCCTTCATATCGAGGCTGAGGTGTGGAACATTCCCAAGTATCTGGTCGCGGTCGGCATGATCGTCACCCTGCTCGAAGATGAGATTCGGCAGAGTTCGCATCTCGCCTACCATGACGCCTTGACCGGGTTGCCCAATCGCAGGCTGCTGCAAGACCGGCTGGAGCAGGCCTTGGCCCACGCCGCCCGCGCCGGTCACAAGGTGGCCGTTCTGCTGCTTGATCTCGACGACTTCAAGGAAGTGAACGATACCTTTGGGCACCGCGTAGGAGATGCGGCCTTGCAGCAGGTGGTGACCCGACTCAGCAGCCGCATGCGCGCCTCCGATACGCTGGCTCGAACCGGCGGCGACGAATTCACCATCGTCAGCGAAGTCACGGCCGCGCAAGGAGCCGAAACCCTGGTCGCCGCTCTGGAGTCGGCGCTCATTCTGCCCCTTAAGGTCGAAGGTCGCCTGGTACGCACCGGGGTGAGCGTAGGCTACGCCTTATATCCGGAGGATGGCGCCGATCCGGCTGGTCTTTACGCCGCCGCCGACAAGGCAATGTACGAGTCGAAGCGCACGAGCCGGTCCCTGAAGTCGGCCAGCAACGGTACCGCGAACTAATTCAAGCCGTTTAACCACTTTCTTAGCCCCTCTCCCCCAATGTGGGACAATACCGGGGTTTCCCGGTTCTCATCATGAGGAAAAATACTGCCGGTAACCGGCCCTTCGCGTCTCTTGCGGGATTACGATGACTCTCTCGTTAGTAACGGTTATGTGCTGTTTCCCCGGCTCCGGCATCGGGGAATCCACTCGGGTAATCGCTTCGCCAACCCGCAGGTAATCGCCACTATCCCACAAACCAATACTACAGAGTGGGACTAAGAGGCAAATTCCTTCATCCTCGGCAAAAGCTTCTCTGTTTTATCAATGCCTAAGCGCGGCAATCGGATTGCACATTGAAATGTTGGGTTGATGATCGCCCCGGAGTTGCCGGCATGCAACTGCTGGCCGGCAAACTTCCGGATTACCTCACCGGCTCCGCTGTTACCGCCCGTCACCCCTGCGCGAGCCTGGCAGCGAAAGACGCCGGCTTTAGCGCCGGCAGGTTGTTCAGCGTCAGACTCGGCGGCGAACCACAGTGGCGGCACTGGGTTGCCACTTTGCGCTTCCGAAAGTTGTCTGTCGCCGGTAAGGGGCCCCTTTTCTTGACAAAAAGGAGAAACGTCATGTCGTGCGAAAAAAGAAATGTCTCTCTACAATCGTCGCCGGTGTTTCGTGCATGGTTTGCATTGAGTGTGCTATGGACAATAGCGTTCATGCCGGTCCACAGTTTCGCCACCAATCCCGACACCCAAAGCTATCTGGGCAACGCCTATGGCACCTACGCCTTTGTGGGAAACACAATCCTGGTGACCCAGACCGCGCCGGTTAGTCTGGGAGGGACGTGCGGCACTTCGCAGCAACCCCTGAACGTGCCGGGAAATTCTGCCGGCGTCAACTTGCCGCCGATCATAAGCGGCGGCGCCACCAATACCGACGTCTCCAGCTCTCCCCAGACAGCGCAAGGGGTGGCCGACACCGCCAGCATCAGTCTGGTGGCCGGACTCATCACGGCTCAGGAGATTAAAGCGGTCAGCACCACTACCATCGACAGCAATGGAGTGTTTCACGTCAGTTCGTCGGGTTCCACCGTCAACAACCTGGTGATCTTCGGCCACGTTTACAACGGCTCGATTCCGGCCAACACCCGGGTCACGCTTCCCTTGCTGGGATATGTAGTTCTCAACGAGCAGATTTCAAACATAAGCAACGCGCAAGCTAACCTGACGGTGAACATGGTCCACGTGCACGTCACCGGATTCAATCTGCTCGGTCTCCAGATCGGTACGGACATTACCGTCTCCAGTGCCACCAGTGGCATGATCAACGTGTTCGCGCCTGCCATCGTCACCGGCCAATCCTATGGAACGCAGATCATCGGGCAGTTGCTGGCATCGGCTCCGACTGCGCCCGAAGTTCTGCCCTGCCTCGGCACCGGCGGCTCGGTACAGACGAACACCCTCGCCGGAGTAAACCTGAGCGGCGTGCTTAGCACCGGAACTGTAACCGATACGGTGGAGTCGAACCTGACCATACCGCTCTCCAGCGGACAAAACACGTCGACCGTGCAGGGGCTGAACCTGTTGAATGGCCTGGTCACCGCGACCGTGATGAAAGCCCAGGTGAATGCGCTGGTGAACGATAGCCAGGGCTACATTTTGTATGGCGCAGATAGCTTCACGGGTATTTCAGTAGCGGGTTATCCGGCAATCAACGACAGCGTACCGGTGAATACGAGTGTTCCGATCGCGGGATTGGGGACGCTCTATTTGAAGCGCGTCATTAACAACTTTCCTAACCCGCACAGCGTCGAGGTGCGAAGTTTGGAGCTAGTCGTCAACGTAACCAACAGCTACGGCCTGCCAATTGGACTCGACATCATTGTCGGCGATGCCCAGATTCAACTCATCCCCGACGTCAACCCTTAACCTGCCGGCAGTCGACACGCCATGCTGAGTTGCGGAACTTCGCAACTCAGCACGTGCGTCTTATCGTCCGCGGATTATGCGCGTGGCTCACTGTCCCGCGAGGTTCTGTGCAATGGGCCCGGCGATGGGCAGCTCGAAACGCGATCCCGTGGCGGCCTTGATCATGCACACGACCCACAGGATGAACGTCAGCAGACTCAGTACACTGAGCAGGGCTATGCCGATGCCCAGACTGCCCCAGCCGGCATAACCGTAGTGGCTGTAGTTGCCGAAGAACCATCCGAACCCGAAGACCAGGCTCAGCACGATGCGGATTATGTGCAAGCCGCCAAACGTGACAATCGATTGCGCAGCATGGAAGCGAACGTAGGGCCGCTTATCGATGAGGAAGAAGATGATGCCGGTAAGCCAGCCCAGCACGTAGCTCAAGAAAGCAGCGGTATTCTCTGACATGCCCGTGCCGGCAGTGGCTGGAGCAGCTTGCCAGGACGGTGGAGGTTGGATCGAAGTAACCGGCTGCGGCTGACCGCACGTCTGACAGAATTGTGAGCTGGCTGGAACTTCAGCTCCACACTTCGTGCAATGAGGCATCGAACCCTCCCGATGAACAGCACGATATGCTACACCAAATCGCCTGGCTTAAGGCTCATTTTGTGTAACGGCGCTCCGCCGTCTCTCCTAATGTCTGCCGTAAAACTGCGTGCGCATCGGCAGGCTTACTCGGCGTGCCTGCGCGGAACGCGTTTGGACAGATTGCAAAGCGTTTCGTATACCACAGTGTCAGAGCTGCGCGCCAGGTCCCAGGCACTGATCCGCTGGTCGCCGCTGCGGCCAATCAACACTACCTCATCGCCAATTGCGGCGCCAGGAACGTGGGTCACATCCACCAGCGTCAAGTCCATCGAGATACGTCCAACCATGGGAGCACGCTGGCCTCGCAGCAATACTTCGCCGCGGCCCAGGGCGGGATCTAAGTCGCCCAAGGTTGCGGGTATTCCGGCGTGGGTCGATACCTTGCGCGACAAGCCGTCGCCATATCCCACGGAGACGATCGCAATGCGCGCCGGCGCGGCCGTAACATAAGCGCCGCTATATCCCAGAGCCTGACCAGCAGGCACGTCACGCAAGCCGATGATATGCGTCTTCCACGCCAGAACCTGTTTCAGCGGCAGCGCCGGTATATCGGTCGCCGGCGAACCGTCGCTGTGACACCGTGCTGTTCGTAGCCATAAAGCGCGAGCCCGGGCCGCACGAAGTTGTGCCAGGTATTGGGCCGCGCGCCAACCGCGCCACTGTTGGCCAGGTGCTGAAGCGGCGGATGTAATCCATGGGCTGCAAGCGTGCGCAGCGCAGTGTCGAAGCGCTCAATCTGGTGGCCGTGCCTTCATCATCCACCACCTCGGAAGACGCCAGATGACTGAACACGCCCTCCAGCGCTACCTGCGGCAAACGCTTCACGCCTTCGGCAAAGGATTCCAACTCGGCCAGCGGAAGTCCCAGGCGACCCATGCCGGTGTCGATCTTCAGATGGATTGGAACATGTTCGAGTCGGTTGCAAGCGGGCAGCGGCTTGCGCTAGCGCTCTTGCGTCTTCCAGGCGAAAGACAGCGGGGGTCAGCGAATTCCGCAGCGCCTCTTCTTCTTCCCCGGCGAACAGTCCGCACATCACCAGGATGCGGCCGGTAATGCCGACCTCGCGCAGGACGATGCCTTCGTCGGTCGAGGTGACCCCGAACCACTTCGCGCCTGCCTGCTCCAACGCAGGTGCACACTCCTCCACGCCGTGCCCGTAAGCGTTACACTTGACCACCGCGCAAATCGTGACGTTGGGGCCGACATGATGTCTGCACAACGCCAAAGTTGTGGCGCAAGGCGGACAAGGAAACTTCCGCCCAGTTAGGCCGGGTTTCGATGCGGGAGGAGGTAAGAGTAGTAGCCAAGTCTTGATGATACAAGCAGACGGGCGACGGCGACCAAGCGAAGCGGCGTTACTGAAAAGCTTCCCGAAACCTGGTATCCAGAACTAACTGCGCCTTCCATTGGAACATTACCGATTTACGCCCGCGAATTACCTGGGTCTTGTTACCTTGGTGCTACCCGTAACCAAACATTTCTACCAAAGAGCTATTCCTAAATGAACATCCGTGGTATAAAACCGTGTCGTGAAACTAGGGCTAGTGCAAAGACACAGGTTTGCCAGGCTGTGGGTTCCTCCCGGATCGGATCGGACAGTCTGTCCATCATGAAAGTAAGAGTAGGACTGCGAAGCCGCACTCATGATCAACGTCATCATCGCTGACCATCAGGCGATTTTTCGTGCAGGCATTGCCAAGGTGCTTGCCGTCGAAGAAGACATTCGCATCGTCGGACAGCCGCAGTCAGCTGAGCAGCTATTGAATGCGCTGGAGAAAGCTGCGGTCGCGCGTGCTGATTCTGCTTCCAGCTTTCTCTCTTTCTTTCCGGAAATTCAAGACGATCGCGGCCCGCCAGCAGATCGCTGTCCTGATACTGTCCGACAACAACGAGAACGCTTCCGACTTTATGCGCATGGGAGTGCAGGGAGTGATTTACCGTTCCGCCAGCGGCACGATTGTGCTCGAAGCGGTGCGCCGGCTTTCGCAAGGCCAGTCGTTCCTGCAGGGGCCGAACTCCTCGGAGGCTGAGATCAACGAAGACCTGGTGGGAGCGCGCGTGCGCAAGCGTCTCTCAGAGAGAGAGCTCCGCATCATCGCCGCCATCGTGCAGGGATACAAGAACCGCGAGATCGCGATGCAGCTTTACACCAGCGAGCAAGTCATCAAGAATGCATTGCGGAACATCTTCGACAAGATCGGCGTGTCGGACCGTCTGGAGCTGGCATTGTTCGTGGTTCATCATCGAATTCTGGCCCAGGCTACAGCTTCGGTTGCGGTCAATGCGGCGCGGCCTCGACTCTCGCCCACCTCGGAAAAGCCCCAGGTTGTGGGCACCACGCCCGTTACTTCGATTAATTGATCTGCCGGCTCACCCCGGAGGCCGCGAACTGCGGTCTGCAACTGCGATCCATATACAATGTCATCCCGGAGGTCGTCCTTCCGATGCGCCAAGCCATCCGCTTTTCTCTTCTTTCAGCTTCACACTTTCGATCATGGTTGTTTCAGGTGCTCTTATGAATGCTCAAACTGTTGTCGCCGCCAATCCTCAAATCACGCCATCCAGGTCCGCCCACCGTTGCCGAAGCCGAAGAGTTCATGCGCAACGCCGAAATCCGGCTCAACGATTTAGGCGGTGAAGGCCAGCCGCGCTTCCTGGGTGCAGTCGAACTTCATCACCGACGACACCGAGATCATGTCGGCCGACGCCAACGAAGCGCTGATCGGCGCCACCACCGAGCTGGCCAAGCAGGCCACGCGTTACGACCATCTCAAACTGTCCGCCGAACTCGCGCGCAAAATGTTGCTGCTGAAGCTCTCGGCTGCCGTTCCGGCGCCCGCGCCCAGCGATCCCAAAGAGCTGGCCGAGCTGGCGCGCATTGGAACCTCGCTCGAGGCCGACTACGGCAAGGGCAAATATTGCCCGAAGAGCGGCAAGCACGCCGGCCAGTGTCTCGACATTGGCGAGATCGAGAACGATCATGGCCACCAGCACCGATCCCGACGAGCTGAAAGATCTGTGGGTGGGCTGGAGCGCCGTGGGCCCGCCCATGCGCGAGCGTTACACGCGCTGGGTCGAGCTGGGCAACAAGGGCGCGAAAGAGATGGGCTTCAGCGATCTGGGCGCGATGTGGCGCGCCGGTTACGACATGACGCCCGACCAGTTCAGCGCCGAGGTCGAGCGGCTGTGGCAGCAGGTGAGGCCGCTGTACGATTCGCTGCACGCTTACGTCCGCGCCCGGCTGGTGGAGAAGTACGGCCCCACGGCGGTTGACGCCAACGGCATGATTCGCGCCGATCTGCTGGGCAATCCCTGGGCGCAGGAGTGGGGCAACATCTTCCCGCTGGTCGCGCCGCCGCAACAGAAGCAGCCGTACGACGTCACCGATCTGCTGAAAGCGAAGAATGTCGATGCCATCGGCATGGTGAAGTACGGCGAAGGATTCTTCACCTCGCTGGGATTTGCGCCGCTGCCCAAAACATTCTGGGAGCGCTCGCTGTTCGTGAAGCCGCGCGATCGCGATGTGGTGTGCCACGCCAGCGCCTGGGACATCGATAACTTCGACGATCTTCGCCTGAAGATGTGCATCCAGATTCGCGGCGAGGACTTTGTCACCGTCCACCACGAACTGGGTCACAACATGTATCAGCGGGCCTATGAGCACCAGCCGTTCCTGTTCAAGAATGGCGCCAATGACGGCTTTCACGAGGCCATCGGCGACACCATCGCGCTGGCCATCACGCCGGAATATCTGAACAAGGTTGGCCTGCTGGCGACCATTCCGCAGACGCGACGACACCGGCTACCTGCTGCGCATGGCGCTCGACAAAGTGGCGTTCCTGCCGTTCGGCCTGCTGATCGATCAGTGGCGCTGGAAGGTTTTCAGCGGCGAGATCAAGCCTGCCGACTACAACACAGCCTGGTGGGAGATGCGCGAGAAATATCAGGGCATCTCGCCGCCGGTAGCGCGCAGCGAAGCCGACTTCGATCCCGGCGCGAAGTATCACGTGCCCGCGAACGTGCCGTACACGCGCTACTTCCTGGCGCGCGATTCTGCAGTTCCAGTTCTATCGCGCCATGTGCCGCGAGGCGGGATTCACCGGGCCGCTGTATCGCTGCTCGTTCTACGGCAACAAAGCCGCCGGCGCCAAGCTGAATGCCATGCTGGAGATGGGACAGAGCAAGCCCTGGCCCGACGCGCTCTACGTCCTGACCGGCGAACGCCAGATGGATGCCGGCGCGATGATGGAATACTTCGCGCCGCTGAAGCAGTGGCTCGACGAGCAGAACAAAGGCAAACAGGTGGGATGGAAAGTCCCTCAGTAATGAGGCTGGACCAAAGAGATGACTTTCTCCCGCGGTACCACGAGATAATACGCAGGAGTTCGTACGCGTTGGGGATAAGATGTGGCGTCCCGGCTCCAGGCACGCGACCACTCGCGGAAGTGCCGGCGATGACCCTCCGACTTACGAATTCCAGACGTACAGGAAGCTCTCATCCGCCGCTGTGGCTACCGACCGGTCCGCCTTGTGGGTTGCACGGTTCAAGGCAGAACGGATATTGACTTTCGAGTCGGGCAGTTGGGAGAGAGGAATTTTCAAGCACTGTCCCTTATCCAGGCCCTCCAGGTCGCTCAAAATCTGAGTGACGATGGACTTGTGCTTTCCGTTACGCCCCGTGGGTACGTCCGCTCGTTCGGCGACCTTGAACTTACGTTCCGGATTCCGCTTGCTGCCCGGCATTGTTTTGCCTCCCGCTAAAGTATCGCTAATTAGCTACTAACCGAGAGCTAAAGATATCCTAATTCAGGAGCCTGCGCAAGCAGTATTCTTGCAAAAGTTATGTCGCGCGTAAGTTATTCTGCCGCTGGGATTTCGCCAATTCACCCCCAAAGAAAAAGTCCCCGTATCGGTTCCTGTGGGCTAGCCTTGTGATTGTGAGGTGCCCGGTGCATAAACGTAGCAGGCGATTTGAAACAGTTCCGTTGGCGGAAGTTCTGCAGCACGCAGCAGCGGTAGACGGCGAAGAAGTTGTCAGCAGGACAACCGAGAAGGATGAGCCCTATAAGGTCTGCTTTGTTTCCATAACGGACAATCCACCAAAGCACCCATGACAACCTGGAACCAGACCATGCAGCAACCCGACCAGACAAATCCTGAACTGCAAACCGAGCCGCTCAACCAAGAGAGGGCGAGGCGAAAACGCGTGCTGGTGGTGGACGACGAACGTATTATCGCGGATACATTGGCCACAATTTTTCGCAACGCAGGCTACGAGGCCGTCCCCGCCTACGACGGAGCCAGCGCGTTGTCGCAATGCGCGTCTTTCCCTCCCGACCTGGTCATCACCGACGTCGTCATGCCGGGAATGAACGGGATCGAAATGGCTATTCAGGTGAAGCAGCGCTATCCCGCCTGCAAGATCCTGATGTTTTCAGGCCAGGCCTCGACCGCTAACCTTCTCGAAGAAGCGCGCCAGCGCGGATATGACTTCGAATTATTGGCCAAACCGGTTCATCCTGCCGAACTGCTGGCGAGGGTTACGGAATAAGCAGACGCGCGTTGCTTCCAAGACTGGTTACACGCTGCTCCTCCCCGAAAGATATGAGATCCTCGCGCTACTTGACATTCAGTTGCAACTGAGTCAAAGTTCCATGCACGCGCAGTTTCCTCTGTCATTAAGCTCTCGCTGATGACGAATCACGGCCTGAGTTGTAGTCGAAGCTGAATTACGGGGAGAAGACGTATGCGATCCCTACCAGGCAAGAACTCCAATATCTTCTGCAAGTCTTTCGCTGCGGCAGTTCTCGGGCTCCTGTTGGTTTCAGGGATGGGCTTGTCACTGCCGGCTCAGGCGCAAACCTACACCGTCATCCACGATTTCACAGGAGGACTCGACGGAGACCTTCCCTGGGCAGGTCTGACCATCGACCGGGCAGGAAACCTGGAGGGAACAACCTTCTCGGGAGGCGCGGATGATCTGGGTACGGTGTTCAAGCTGGTTCGCAGCGGTTCCGGCTGGACCGTCAGCCCTCTGTACAGCTTCGCGGGCGGCATCGACGGGTCGCACCCAGAGGCCAGAGTGATTATCGGTCCGGACGGCAACCTCTACGGGACCACGTATTCCGGAGGCACTGGCAATTGCTTCGAATTTCCCGGTTGCGGCATCGTTTTCAAGCTTAGCCCTCCGCCGACGACCTGCCGAGCCGTCCAATGCCCATGGATCGAAACTGTCCTCTACCGTTTCCCCGGAGGCCCATCGGGCGGGAACCCCGGACCTGGCGACCTTCTGTTCGATAGCCAGGGAAACATCTACGGCACAACTGAGGACGGCGGCGCCAGCTTCAGCGGTGAAGGGATAGTCTACAAACTGACGCCCAGCAATGGAACGTGGGTCGAGACGGTTCTGTATAGCTTCACCGGAGGAGCGGATGGAGGAGCTCCTAAAGCAGGCGTAATTATGGACAACGCGGGTAACCTCTACGGCACGACCGAAGTAGGGGGCCTGGGACAGAGTGGCACTGTGTTTGAATTAAGTCCGTCGGGATCGGGCTGGACAGAGCAGGTCCTCCATAATTTCGAATACCAAACGGACGGAGGCTATCCCAGCGCCGGAGTGATCTTCGATCGCACGGGCAATCTGTATGGTGCTGCCAACGGCGGCGGGCCTAACGGGGGCGGCACGATATTCGAGCTCACACCCTCAGGCGGCAGTTGGAACTTCGCCGTGCTTTATAGTTTCGCCAATTTGGGGAACGACGGGGATGGACCCTACTCCAGCCTCGTCATGGACCAGGGTGGGAGCCTTTACGACACTACCCCAGGATGGGATGATGGCAACAATGCGGGCACGATTTTCAAGTTGACACCTTCCGATGGGGGCTGGACCTACACACTGCTACACCAATTCGATTTTACCGATGGAGATTTTCCGATAGGGGGCGTGATATTCGATGCCAGCGGGAATCTCTACGGAACTACCTATGAGGGAGGAACCGTAGCTCCCGGAGTAGCCTGGGAGTTCACGCCATAGCACGAACGAAAATCCTCGCTTAAACAAAGGAAGCTTGGGTAGGAAGCCGCATGCCGTTTCTGGTTAACTTGTGTAATGGCCTGCTTACAACAGTTATCTGCTGCAAAAGCCGCAATCCGCGCTAAAATTGGTGCGGTTTCACTGGCCGACCCTGGAATCTTTCCAAAGTAAGAATCTAAATTAGCTTGGTTCTACAGGAGGTCCACGATGTGTAAAGACAAATACGCGGCCTTTCGAAGCTTGCTAGTGACAACCCTCGCGATTCTCTTGATGGTTCCAGCCGCCTGGGGACAGACCTTCAAGGTACTACATTCCTTCGGGGCAAGTGGCGACGGACAATGGGCGGAAGGAGGCGTGGTAATGGATGGCCAGGGAAACCTCTACGGTGTTACTGAAATTGGTCCGCCGGGAGATGGATGTTTGGGTAACGGCGGATGCGGCACCGTGTACCAGCTCAAGCCGCATTCCGACGGCACCTGGACGGAGTCGGTGATCCACGCCTTCACCGGAAGTGATTCCGCATTTCCTTTCGCTTCCCCCATCTTGGACTCTCAGGGCAACCTCTACGGTACCGCGGACGGTCACGCGGGTGCGGGAACATACCCGGAGGTCGTTTACCAGTTGACACCAAACTCCGACGGCACTTGGACGGAATCGATCCTGCACCAGTTTCCGACCTCGCAAGACGATAGTCCCGGGGCAGTGACGCTCGATCCGGCCGGTAACGTCTACGGAGTGGCCAATCTTGGAGGTGTGAATGGTACTGGCTATATCTATAAGCTGAATCGAGCGACAGGATGGCAGGAACAATATCTCCTGTACTTCGATCCTCACTACCCCTATCTTGACGGTCTAAGTGCGCAAGGTCCGATCACACTCGATGGCAACGGCAATCTCTATGGCGCGATGATTCTCGGCGGCACGCATGACTGCGGCGTGGCATACAAATTGTCGAATCAGGGGAGCTTTCTCTGGAAAGAGACGGTGTTACACAACTTCGCCTGCGAAGCCGATGGCTTTTATCCCATCGGTGCAACTTTTGGCCCCGATGGCAGCCTCTACGGTGTGACCCAGGTCGGCGGCGACGCCGGAAGTATTGCCTGCGGGTGTGGAACCGTCTTCAAACTCACGCCCAATTCAGATGGCACCTGGACGAAGACGACGCTCTACACTTTTCGCGGCGGTCCCAACGATGGAGCATACCCCGTCAATGGCCTGGTGTTCGATCGCGCCGGGAACATCTATAGCACGACCGACGGCGGCGGTAACAGCACCTGTAGCGGCGGGTGCGGAACCGTATTCAAGCTAACGCCGTCCTCCGACGGTCAATACTCGGAAAGCATTCTGCATTTCTTCACGGGCGGCCTTGACGGCGCTAACCCAATCAGCACGATGGCAATCGACGGAGCTGGAAATCTTTACGGTGCAACCTATCGAGGTGGCGCATACGACGACGGCGTTGCGTTCGAGATTACTCCCTAAAGGGCCATCTTTGTCTAGCGGCATAGCTATTGTTATATCGCCATTACACTCATTGAGGGTCAAAGGGTGAAATGCCTGCTCTCGACCAGTTACCCTGTAAACCACAAGTATCGCTCTCTTCGCGATATGGAGTGGCCGCGAGGTTGTCGCAAACCACCGGTGTGATTAGCGAGTCCCCGCGTTTTGAGATTGCGTGTCCATCCGTTCCACATATTGAGCGCGAGCTGGGCTGGCCTCGAATGGATCCGCAAAGTACTGCGTTTCTCGCGCAACCTGGTCGCCCCTGAACTCCATGATGCTCACGGTGTAGGATGGCTTGCCGTCATAGGACAGGATGAATTCGGTGACCCAAAGATCACCGCCGCCAATGATTCGCTGGACCGTAAAGCGCTTCCGGTTCGGCTGGATAGAGCGGGTGATCTGTATGTTGCGGCGGCCGCGTATGCGCTCGCCTGACTGTGGGTATTCCAGCACCGCGTCCTCGTGATAGATGCGGTGCTCGGTTTCAAAATCGTTGGCATCGGAGGCCGCCCAATGCTGATCCAATGCCGCACGTATCTGTTGATCTCCCATCTCACCCTCCTGCGCTAGGGGAAAGCTTAGACTCCCGCATGGCTTGGTTTCAAGGGGATCAAATTCGTACCTTGAAAATTGCCCCGAAGCCTCTGGATTTTGAAACTGGCGGGATAATTGTCATGAAAATGGCGCACGTTCGCACAATAAATCAGTGACTGATATCCATGCTGTTTTATGTAAGGCGCCGGCAGGTTCTGCTGTATTGTTGTTGCGCTTGAAGTTCGCCTAGCCTACTGGCGATCGAAAAGACATCGACATCAGCTTTAAGGGCGAAATAATTAGCTACTGCAGATTTCACCTTACCCAAGCATATTGGATGGAGGAACCTTTATGAAACACTTCACATTCTTCCTGGTTACATTTGCAACCATGGCCGGCCTGGTCGCCGTCATTGCCCCTGCATCAGGGCGCGCAGATGGGCAACCCGCCCCGACCTTCGTTACAGAAATGCCTCAAGGATACCGCGACTGGCAATGGGTTTCCTCGGCCCATGAGGCGGGCACCCTCAACAGTTTGGGTGCGGTCCTGGGCAATGACGTAGCAATGAAAGCCTATCGCGAAAAGAAGCTCCCATTCCCGGATGGCACAATCATTGCTGCTTTGCATTACCAGAACGTCCCGTCGGCGGAAAACAACAAAATCTTTGGCCGTGTCCAATCTTTCGTTCCCGGCGCTCCCACGAACATTCAGTTCATGATCAAGGACTCAAAAAAGTACGCCGAAACCGGCGGCTGGGGGTTCGGTCACTTCCAAGACGGCAAACCTGCCGACGCGGCTTTCATGAAACCCTGCTTCCCCTGCCATCAGAAGGCCACGGGCACCGACTTTGTCTTCACCCGTTATGCGCCTTGAGGCTGAAAGCTAGAGCAAAAAGGGATGCGACGATGGGCCACACACAAACCAAATCGAGTCGTGTGCCTGTAATAATTGGCAAGAAATCCGTTACTCAAGTGACCAGGTTTCCCCTCGTTGCCCAAAAGGCGTGTAGGAGCTAGAACGAAAATCCCGACCCAAGCAAAGGAAGCTTGACTGGGGCATCCCAGTGACTGGAGTTTTGAGGGTAGTCTAGTCCAGAACGGCTCACGGTCATTCGCTAGTTGCTAGTTACTAATTGCTAGTCGCTAGTTGCTAGCTGCCAGTCGCCAGTTACTTCTTCCTAGCTCTGTCCCGAGATCTTCAGCCGCAAATCTTCTGGAATACGATCGCGAATTTCATCGGGCAACTTTTCCAGGCCGACTCGGGCGCCGAACATCGCGACATCCTTCACCACCAGCGGAGCGGGCGTAGCCACGGCCACCAGCAGCCACAACAGCATGGAAAGCAGAAATCCGCCGAGGGCGCCGATTTCCAGCCAAAACGCATGACTGGGATGGAAGTGACGGATGACACCATAGGCCAGCAGGAAGACCAGCATCGAGCCCGACGCCAGCACCATCAGTCCGATATCGATACCGCGATGCAGGCGTTGCCGGGAGTGACAGAAAGCGCATTCGGCGAGGTGGGCTTCGTAATCGCCACGCATTTCAGGAGCCAGACCGGAGATGTCGTAGCGCCATCCGGCCAGGATCTTGCCCACGACAGGATCAGTGCATTTTGCCATCGAGAAAAGCCGAATGTCTGGCGAGCCCGGGAGACGCGCCCACAGGACGCTTACTACAGCCGGACCGCCGCCAGCGGCTCGTGCTGCGCGGCCAGCATCAAGTGGTTACCCAACAGACTGCGCTGCTCGCCCAAGGCACGTTCCGCCGTCATACGCGCAATTTCGGGGTGATTATTCTGCTCCGAAAGGTGCGCCAGAATGAGGAACTCGGCTCCTCCATCATAGTCGCTCGTCAGAAAATCTGCGAGTGCGTCATTGGAGAGATGGCCGACCCGGCTCATCACACGCTGCTTCACGCTCCAGGGATAAGGACCGCCGCGCAGCAGTTCGAGGTCGTGGTTGGATTCGATCATCAGCACATGACAGCCGCGCAGATGGTCGCGAACGCTGGCCGGCATGTAGCCCAGATCGGTGCAGATGCCGATCTTGATGCCTTCGCTGCGAAAGGTGTAGCCGACAGGATCAATGGCATCGTGAGGGATGGTGAATGGCGTGACCGTAATGTCGCCGATCTGAAATGCCGTACCTGAGCAAAACAGCTCACGGCGCTCCAGCGCCACCCGATTTCCGGCACCATCGTGAACGCACTTCTGATACGCCTGGTAGGTAGCGCCGGTGATGTAAACCGGGATCTTCAGGCGGCGGGCGAGCACGCGAAGTCCGCCCACGTGATCGGAATGCTCGTGGGTGATGAGAACCGCGTCGAGACTGCGCGGATCTTGTCCGCAAAGCAGCAAGCGCCGCAGCAGTTCCCGGCAGGAGAGGCCGGCATCGATCAGCAATCGGGTGCCGGAACTGGAGACGAGCGAGCAATTCCCTTTGCTGCCGCTCGCCAATACCGTCACCGACACCGCCATATTCGCGAGCATAAACTCAAGCGCAGCTTCGTGGTAGTAACAAATTCGTTAACTGCTGTGGAAGAACCGAAAGACATAAGGCCAATTCGCCCGCCCAACGGGCGATTTGGGGCAGGATTTGCACAACAAATATGCAGCTTGCACACGAAATGCACAGTCATTTGCGTTTTCCGCTTGTTTGTTTCTCGACTTTCAGGCATCCTTTCACGCAATCGAGGCACAGGCTGTCGCGTGCCGCTTCCCAGTTGAAGACGACTATTCGGCGATGAGAGGTGATCCGGGCCGCAAGTACTGCGATGCGGATCTTATTCCGAGCGCCCGCTTCGAAGGCTCTCGGGAACTTGCCGCATGCTAGGTCGGCAACTGTCGAGGCAGATTGGGCCTTGCGTGGCTTTGTGCGGACTACCTCTCGAGCCGACAAACTCGAGCGCGTTCCTCCGAGTTCGCATTTCCAAAGTGCGCGACTGCGCAACACGCCGGTGCTCGTTGCCGTTTGCTCTGGGCTGAGCGACGGAAGCCACGCTTACGTCACTAGACGTTGGAGCTGTGCCTCTGCCGCGACCCGAGGTGGCTGGCCTCGGGTCGCACGTTCGTAAAATCGCTCTCAGCTATCAGCTATCAGAATTCGGCAGCGCACAACCATCCGCCACATAGCCATCCGCAATGAGCTATTCAAAATTGTTTTCGGAGAGATAATCCATCTAGGTTTGCCGCCCCCGTGTACAGGAAGATGGCATTACCAAAAGTAGACAGCAGGGCAAGCGCGAAAGCTGGGATTTCGAGGGCGATTTTGCTTATTGCTAAATGCCAAGTGCTAAATGCTAAGTGCTAAGTGCCAACTGCCAATCGCGGCTTTCAGAACTTCACTGCCACCGGTTCGCGCTGCGTTGGCTCCGTGATGTCGAAGAACTGGCGTTGCTGGATATGGAACATTCCCGCCACGATGTTGGTGGGAAACGTCTGAATCTTGGTGTTCAGATCGCGCACCACGGCGTTGTAGTAGCGGCGCGCGTTCTGGATGGCATCTTCCAATCCGGTGAGCGATCCTTGCAAGGATTGGAACTGCTCCGAGGCGCGCAACTGCGGATAGGCTTCCGCCACCGCCAGCAGCCCGCGCAAGGCATAAGTCAACTGGCCCTCCGCCTCGCTCTTTTCCGCCGGCGTGGTGGCCGACATGGCCGCGCTGCGGTACTTGGCAATGTTCTCGAACGTGCCTTTCTCGTGTGCGGCATATCCCTTCACCGTCTCCACCAGGTTGGGAATCAGGTCATAGCGCCGCTTCAGTTGCACATCGATGTCGGCCCAGGCATTATCGGCACGCACTCTCAGCTGCACCAGACTGTTGTAGATACCGATCAGCGCAATCGCGATTACCACCAGTATGACAACGATAACGATGAGACCGATCATCAGCTTCCTCCGGCACCCGTAGGGGTCGAGCGGAAGGTATCACAGGGTGGAAGCGGGAGGCAATCGTCACCCAGCTGCCGGAGGGCAATTACCTGGAGCGGCCTCCGCATTTCCCTGATTGGCTCCCCTGCCGAAGATGTCGTGGATCGCGTCTGGCAAAAATTTCCCCACCATGCTGCCACATAAAGGGTTACCATAGCGCGAGTTAGTCACCTTTTTGGGTGATAGCAGTCACTGCCGGACTGCCGGCAAAGGACTGAAATAAGAGCGGTCTGAATATAGTTCGCCTGGCAACATCGGCGAACGGTTTTATTTCTGTACCGGCCCTAAAAGAGAAGAATTGAAAGGTTCGAGGAGGACCTCTATGAGTGCTGGAATCACCACCACGCCCGGCATCAAGACTCCGGGCAACTACATCAATGAAGTTATGGCGCTGGTAAAGGCCAAGAACCCGGCAGAACCTGAATTCCATCAGGCAGTGCAGGAAGTCCTGGAGTCACTGCGGCTGGTGTTGGAGCGTCATCCGGAATACATCTCAGCCAAAATCCTGGAGCGCATCACCGAGCCCGAGCGCCTGATCATGTTCCGTGTGCCGTGGTTTGACGACCAGGGAAATGTCCAGGTCAATCGCGGCTTCCGCATCGAGATGAACAGCGCCATCGGCCCCTACAAGGGCGGCCTGCGCTTCCATCCCTCGGTCAACCTCGGCATCCTGAAGTTCCTGGCCTTCGAGCAGGTCTTCAAGAACTCGCTGACCACGCTGCCCATGGGCGGCGGCAAGGGCGGTTCGGACTTCGATCCCAAGGGCAAGAGCGACAACGAAGTCATGCGCTTCTGCCAGAGCTTCATGACCGAGCTGTGCCGCCACATCGGCCCGGACACCGACGTTCCGGCCGGCGACATTGGCGTGGGCGGACGCGAGATCGGCTACATGTTCGGCCAATACAAGCGCATCGTGAATGAGTTCACCGGCGTGCTGACCGGCAAGGGTCTGCACTGGGGCGGATCGCTGATTCGGCCGGAAGCTACCGGCTACGGCTGCGTCTATTTCGCCGACGAAATGCTGAAGACCCGCAAGGACTCGCTGGAAGGCAAAGTCTGCCTGGTGTCGGGTAGCGGCAACGTCTCGCAGTACACCATCGAGAAGCTGCTTCATCTGGGCGCGAAGCCGGTCACGGTCTTCCGATTCCGACGGCGCGATCTACGATCCTGACGGCATCACTAACGAGAAGCTGGCCTGGATCATGGAACTGAAGAACGCCAAGCGCGGCCGTATCCGCGAGTACACGGATCAGTTCAAGAAAGCGATCTTCATGCCCACCGATCTGAAGCTGGGCTACAACCCGCTTTGGAACATCAAGGCCGATTGCGCTTTCCCCAGCGCGACGCAGAACGAAATCAACGCCAAGGACGCGACCAACCTCATCAACAATGGGGTCAAGGTCGTTGCCGAAGGCGCCAACATGCCGAGCACGCTGGAAGCCACCAAGCTGTTCCTGGAGGCGAAAGTCCTCTATGGTCCGGCCAAGGCGGCGAATGCGGGCGGCGTGGCCACGTCAGGCCTCGAGATGTCGCAGAACAGCGCCCGGCTGAGCTGGACACGCGAAGAGGTCGACGAGCGGCTGCACAACATCATGATCGCCATCCACAAGACCTGCTTCGAGACTGCCGAAACCTACGGCACCCCGGGCAATCTGGTGAACGGCGCCAACATCGGCGGCTTCCTGAAGGTCGCCAATTCCATGCTGGATCAGGGACTGGTGTAGTTCCTGGTTTCACAGCTGCGTATCATGCGGGGTGGAGAAATCCACCCCGTGGTTTTAAGGCGGGAGCTGCGAGCTGATAAGGAGATAATTCATCGCTGCTCAAGCCTGGTGCTTCCACCTGCCTAGCGCCCGACAATCGATTGGCATATACTTATGTATATGCCAGAGTTGTGGCCGGATACTCCATAAGCGAAGAGGTTGAACATGCGGCGAACAGCCAAGATCTTCATGAACAATCGCAGTCAGGCAGTGCGCTTGCCCAAGGAGTTCCAGTTCAATACCTCAGAAGTATTCATACGCAAAGAGGGCGGCGATGTAGTGCTGTCGCCCCGGCCAACGGACTGGTCATCGTATCTCGATGAGGCCCCGGTCGCATCGGACGATTTCATGCAGGGCGTCGAAAAGCTGCCGGTCCAGGAGCGTGAGCGGTAATGCCGCGGTTCATGCTGGATACCGACACTTGTTCGTACATCATGAAGCGCTCCAGCGACGTCCTGCTTCAACGTCTGCGCAAAACTCCCGTCAGTGACATTTGCGTCTCGGTTATCACCCAGTCGGAGTTGTTGTACGGTGTCGAGATTTCTCCGCGGCGGCGACAGGATGAAGCCGCTCTCAACGCATTGCTTGCCTACGTGGAGACACTAGACTTTCCCAACGGAGCCGCCCCTCATTATGCGAGTATTCGAGCCAGACTCAAGGCCAAGGGAACGATGATTGGTGCGAACGATCTATTGATCGCCGCACATGCGCGCAGTCTCGGCTTAACGCTGGTGACCAACAACACGCGGGAGTTCGCACGCGTTCCTCAATTGAAGATTGAAAACTGGACAGAGCTCAAATAGCATGCACATCTTCACGCGCGAGTAGAATCGTCCTTCAGGCGGTGACCTGTTGACCAGCACTCGCCCCGCTCCCGATTCCGTTCCCTCCTTCCGAGCGCCTCTTCGAGGGCTTCGAGAACCTGATGCCGTTCCGCGTGAACGACATCCTGCTCGTCTCCAGCCTCTACGACTCGTTCATCCTGCGCGAAGATGGGCGGCTCAACGAGTTGCTGATCGGCGAATCGCTGGAGCTGAATCTGCACCAGGTTCCCGGCATCACTCACGTTTCCACCGGCGCGGAGGCGCTGCAACTGGCGCACTCGCAGCCGCGCTTCAACCTGATCGTCACCAACCTGCATCTCGGCGACATGGATGCCGCGCAACTGGCCCGCGAGATCAAAGCCGCCGGTCTCGATGTGCCCGTGGTCGTGCTGGCCTACGACTATCGCGAGATCACAGAACTTCATCGCCCGCAATCCCGCACACCGACATCGACCGCATCTTCCTGTGGCAAGGGCAACGCCCGCATTCTGCTCTCGATCGTCAACTACATCGAGGACAAGCGCAACGTCCTGCACGACACCAAGGCCATGAGCGTGCCCGTCATGCTGGTGGTGGAGGACGACATCCGCTACTACTCGCTTTTTCTGCCGGTGATTTACACCGAGATCATCAGCCAGTCGCGGCGCCTGCTGAGCGAGGCGCTGAATGTCGCGCACAAGCTGGTGCGCATGCGCGCCCGCCCGAAGATTCTGCTGTGCTCCAACTACGAGGACGCGGAGCGCGAGGTGCTGAAGTATCGCGAGTACCTGCTGGGCGTGGTTTCGGACGTGGAATTTCCGCGCGCGCGGCGAGCTGACTCCCGAGGCCGGCTTCGAACTGGCGCGCATGGTGCGCAACACCGTGCCCGACGTTCCCATCGTGCTGCAATCCAGCCGCACCGAGTTCATGGACCGCGCGCATCGCGAAGGATTTTCGTTTCTGCAGAAGCGTTCGCCCACCCTGCTGGGCGATCTGCGCAGCATCATGATCGGACGAGATGGGCTTCGGCGATTTCGTCTTTCGCTTGCCCGACGGCAAGACGGAAGTGGCGCGCGCTGCCGATCTGAATGCGCTGGAGACCCTGCTGCACACCATTCCGGAAGAGAGCCTCGCTTATCACGGCGAGCGCAATCACTTCTCGCACTGGCTGATGGCGCGCACCGAGTTCGCTCTGGCGCAGAAGCTGCGGCCGCGCACGGTGAGCGACTTCGGCACGCCTGGAGAACCTGCGCCGCGACCTGATCGAGTCGATCGCCGAATATCGCCGCGAGCAGAGCCAGACGCTGATCGGCGAATTCAATCCCGCAACCTTTCAGCCCGACGGATTCCTTCTTCCTCCAGATTGGCGGCGGCTCGCTGGGCGGCAAAGCGCGCGGGCTGGCTTTCATTCGCCACATCCTGCTGCATCGGCGCCGGATGGCGCGCAGGTTTCCCGGCATTCGCATCTGCGGTGCCGCCGACGCTGGTGTTGACGACCGACGTCTTCGATCGCTTCCTCAGCGAAAACGATCTGCTCGATCTCGCCATTCACGGCGACGACGACGACGAGATCACGCGCCGATTCCTGCAAGCGCCTTTTCCGATTTCGCTGCTCGACAACCTGCTCGCGTTCCTGGAGGCAGTGCATTATCCGCTGGCGGTGCGCTCCTCCAGCCTGCTGGAAGACTCGCAGTACCAGCCGTTCTCCGGCGTCTACGAGACCTTCATGCTGGCCAACCAGCATCCCGACATTCAGGTGCGGCTGGAGCAGTTGCTGGAGGCGATCAAGCTGGTGTACGCCTCCACCTTCAGCCAGCACGCCAAGGCTTACGTGCGAGCGACGCCGTATCGCCTGGAAGAAGAGAAGATGGCGGTGCTGCTGCAGCAGGTGGTGGGAGCCGCGCACGGCAATCGCTTCTATCCGGATTTTTCCGGCGTGGTGCGATCGCGCAACTTCTATCCGATCGAGCCCGTCACGGTCGCCGACGGATTCGCCGCCGTCGCGCTGGGGCTGGGACGGGCCGTGGTCAGCGGAGGCAAGTCGTCTGACCTTCAGTCCGCGCCATCCGCAGGCACCTGGTGCAGTTCTCGTCAGTGGAAGACATGCTGGCGAATTCGCAGACCGAGTTCTGGGCGCTGGAACTCGATCACCCGGTCAACTCCGAAGATCCGGCCAGTGATCTTGCGCGAAGTTTCCTTCGGTCTCGATGTGGCCGAAGCCGACGGCACCTTGCAGATGCTGGCGATCCACCTATTCGGTGGACAACCATGCGGTGTATGACGGACTCAGCCGGCCGGGCACGCGCGTGGTCAGCTTCGCGCCCATCCTGAAGCACGGAACGCTTTCCTCTTGCCGCAGATTCTCGATCAGCTGATGACGAATTGGCGAGGACGCGCTTGGGCAGGCCGGTGGAAATCGAATTCGCGGTGCGCTTGCCGCAGCGTCCACGACGAGCCCGCCGATTTCGGCTTCCTGCAGCTGCGTCCGCTGGTGCTCTCGCGCGAAGGCGAAGAGATGCCGATGGAAGACGTCGAACCGCAGCGAGCTGGTCTGCCAAAGCTCGCAGGTGTTGGGACACGGGCGCTTGCAGGATTTGCGCGACGTGATCGTGGTGGACTCGCATCGCTTCGAGCGCGCCGCGCAGTCACGAAGTAGCGCAGAGCGTCGCCCACTTCAATGCCAAGCTCGGCGAACACGGAACTCCGTATTTGCTGATTGGCGTCGGCCGCTGGGGATCGACCGATCCCTGGCTGGGAATTCCGGTCGCGTGGGACCAGATCTCCGGCGCGCGCGTTATCGTCGAGTCAGGATTTCGCGACTTCCGGGTCATTCCCTCGCAGGGCAGCCATTTCTTCCAGAATCTCACCGCATTCCAGATCGGCTATTTCACCGTGAATCCTGATGCCGGCGAAGGCTTCGTCGATTGGCAGTGGCTCGCCGAACAGCCGGCTGTCGAAGAGCACGGCTGCGTGCGGCATCTGCAATTTCGTTCGCCGGCAGTGGTAATGATGAATGGAAAAACCAGCCGCGGAATGATCTTCAAGCCGGTCGCATGATCCCGCTAGAACCCAGCCGCCATTTCGTTCGCGATCCCAACCGCTTTCTGAGGGGCAAGAAAATCGATTCGGGTAAACTTACAGAAATTGCCGGCGTCTGGCTTTTCCGCATGTTTTGGTCAGGCAGAAACAGCCAAAAGGCGCTATTACAATCCAACCTTTTACGATAGTGGTACATCTATCTCATGCGGTATGCTGGTTCTACCTCTATAGAAGAATGCCTTGCTTTCCCGGATTGCCTTGCTTTCCCGGCATGATACGACCGAAACGCTGTTCAGTCTGCGAGTCGGAGGATATCGTGGCATCTCCGGTAGAGATGCCCGATGAGCTAGGGAAGTGGAAGTTCCTACTCGCAGATAAGGTAGTGTATTGCTGCAGTAATGGGCACAGATTCTTGATGCTCCCCGATGAGAGCCGAAGAAGCGAATCGCTTCTATAAGTGGCTCTCACGCAAGAATCTTCGATTGAACGATAAACCAGCCGGCAGTCATCAGAATAGGAGCCGCCTTTCGAGGCGGCTACTTTTTTAGCTGCCCGGCTCTGCAGGAATCCAAACCCACCGTCGGAACGGAACTCTCTTCCGCGAACATCCAGCGTACTGTGATGCTGATCGGCAGTCAGTCGATTCGCAAAGCCTGCACCGGTTCGATGGATGCAGCGCGGCGGGCTGGAACCAGTCCTGCGATCAATGCGCAAAATCCCAGCACCAGAATCGCTCCGCTCAGAACCAGCGGATTGAAGGCGCCCACGCCGTAGAGTTTGCTGGCCATCAGCCTGCCGGCGATGATGACCAGCGGCACACCGACAATCAGGCCGATCCCGATTTGCCAGAACGCGCCCCGCAACACCATCTTCACGACGTCGCCGCGATCGGCGCCCAGCGCCATGCGGATGCCGATCTCGCTGGTTCGCCGCGCGATGTTGTAGGCGGTCACGCCGTAAAGTCCAATCGATGCCAACACCAGAGCCAGCAGGCTGAACAACTCCGTCAGCCGGGCAATCAGCCGCTCTTGATTGAAGACGCGAATCACTTGCTCGCCGAAGCTGCGCATGTCGATGACGCTGAGGTTGGGATCGATATCGGTAAGCGCCTGCCGCACCTGCGGACCAATCTCGGCCTGCGATCCTTGGTGGTGGATCTCGATCATGGTCGCGTACTGGGAATGCGCATCCATCAGGTTATAACCCGCCAGGTCATATTGGATTCTCTGGAAATAAGGAACGAAGAACATGGGATTCTGCCGGTATTGCGCGTCCGTCGGATCGCGATACTGCGTATCTTTCACCACACCGACAATTTCGAAATCTCCGCTGTGTCCGGGCACGCTGAATCCAAAGTGCTGGCCAATGGGATCGCCGTTGGGGAAGAAAGTGCGCACGAAGCTTTCGTCCACCACGGCAACGCGTTGCGAAGTCGCGGTATCCTGCTCTCCGATACCTCGACCGCGCAGAACCGGCGTGCCGATAGTCTTGAAGTAGTTGGGACTGACTCGCACCCAGCCCACGCCTTTCCCCTCGGTCGACTCAGGCGCACGCCCCTGGATGGCAATTCCGTTGTTCCAACTATCACCGTCTTGAGGGCTATACATCGAATAACTCACGCTGCGCACGCCCGGAATCTGGCCCAGCCGGTCGCGTAGTTGCTGGTAGAGACCCGGCAATCGCTCCAAGGTGTAGCCATCATTCAGGGGATAAAACTGCACCATCAGCCGGCTTTCCGTCTGAAAGCCAAAGTTCATGTGCTCCAGGTTGCGCAGGCTTTGCGTCACCAATCCAGCCATGGCCAGCAGGACGAGCGACAGCGCCGCCTGTGCAATCACCAGCGATTTCTGTGGGAGGGCGGAGTGGTCACGGGTGGAACGGTTGGCGCCACGCAGAGCTTGGGCAGGATCTGAGTGTGACGAGATCCAAGCCGGAGCTACGCCGAAGACGATTCCGGTGATCAACGAAAGCACGAATGTGAAGGCCAGAATCGGCAGCGAAGGCGACGTACCGATAGGAACGAAGTTTGAACCGCGGAATGCGATCAGAAGAATGCCGCGCGTCACGAAATAGGCCAGAACCAGTCCGGCGGCACCGCCCAGACACGCCAGCAGCACGCTCTCGGTAAGCCGGGCACGAATCAGGCGGCCTCGGGTGGCGCCCAGCGCCAGTTGCACCGCAGTTTGCTGATGCCGGGCAGCTCCGCGAGCCAGCAGAAGATTGGCCAGGTTGGCGCACGCGATCAACAGCACCAGTGCCGAGGCAGCGATTAGCATATAAAGACCGGCCTGGTAGCGATTCTTCAGACTGGTGATACCGGCGCCGCCCGGCCCAAGTCTTATGGTCTGCTGGCCAATCTTGTCGCGGTCCGACGGATCGAGGGTATTGGCAATGGTAGGCAGCCACTGCCGCAATTCGCCGGTAAGTTGCGACTCGACTTGCGACGGCTGTACTCCGGGCTTCATGCGACCCACCAGATAGAGCCAATGTTGTGTATCGACGTGCAACATCGAACTTGACTGGTTGAGCTGCGGCTCGGCGGCAATAGGAATGTAGAAGTCTGGCGGATCGTCACGCAGGCGATCGCCGAAAAATCCCGGAGGCGTAATGCCAGCCACCGTAAAGGGCTGACCGTTCACCATGAAGGTCGCGCCAACGACTGAGGGGTCGAGCCCAAAGTGCTGCTGCCACGCACGATAACTCATCACCACGGCTGGAGCCGCGCCGGCCGTGTCGTCAGCCGGCGTAAGCATGCGACCGGCAAAGGGATGGATGCCAAAGGTTGAGAAATAATTTCCTGAGACAAATTCGCTGGGGAAGGTTTCAGCCGGAGCCTGCGAACCGCTGCGGCGCACACTGATCTGAGGCTCATTGCCCTGGAACGCCGCGATCTCTTCGAATTGCGGGGTGTTGTCGCGGATATGCCGGTACAACCCGTAAGAGAATAATCCCCAGCCGCCATCCACTTGCTGCAACCCGCCATAAACACAGCAAATGTCGTTGTCGCCAATGCGATAAAGCTGGGCAGGATCAGCTACCGGCAGCGACTTCAGCATCACGGCGTGCACCAGGGTGAAGATAGCGGTGTTCGCGCCAATGCCAAGTGCGAGCGTCAAAACAGCCGTAATCGTAAAGCCCGGCGACTTTATGAGCTGCCGGAGAGCGTGGCGAATGTCATGTACTAAGTTCATAATGATCTCGAAAAGCGGAGACACCAGCGGGGTCTTGCGATGAGTAGGACTGGCAGGACACGTGTCACCCCAAAGAATGATTAGAATGCATTTTGCTCGCCACGGTTCACCGCCGTAGGTTATTGAGCGGTCAGGACATCCGGGTCGAGTTCGATGCCATTGAAGCGCTTGGTGTCCGGGTTTGCCAGCCGCTGTCCGGAATCGAACGGACGGCGAACAGCTGCATTAGAGGCCGGCGGTGTTGAGCAGAGGAAGGCAACATTAAGCGATTGCTCAATGGGTCCCACGCGTCGTCTATCCGTTATGGTTTCGACCGGCCAAGGCGTAGAGGTAGATGACGGAGAGGATACCGTGATCTTCGGATTCCTGCTGGCGGTCGCATGCTAACCGCAGCCGCTGTTCACTTTGAACAATTATTCTGCTGCGGTCCGCCATCCGAGTATGATTCCGCCACTGCGCTCGGTTTCCGCCAAATTTGTGTTGAAACACGCGCTGCCGTAGACGACATTACCTGCGCCGCAGGAAAGATCAGCCGCGAATCGCCAGGCTCCGGCTCCAGAAATAGGCTTACGAAAGAACATAAGCAGACTCACACTCGGCGCGTAGGGTGCCCGTTTCAGCAATGCGAATAGCTTCGGAGACAACTTTAGCCTGAGCTGGAAGCGGACCGCAAAAAATAACTAAGTCGTACACGCTGCCATTTGGCGTGAGCCGCCTATGCCATCGCTTCTCTCCCGACAAATCTTCAAACGGATGTTTCTGTTATATGACTACTATCCCCTAACGTTGATTAACTGATTAATTACACAGGACGTATTTACAAATCGGCGGAATAGCGGGACAATCTTCACTGTTGTTAGGCAGTTCTGGGGGAGGGCTGCCTTCCGGGCGCTCTGCGGTTTCCGTAGAGCGCTCTCGAATTTAAGGGCTACGGATTTTCTGCCGGCCCGGCCTCCGCCGCGAACCCCTGCGAGCGCCTTGATTTACATCGCTCGCCCCTCCGCTTCCAGCCTCTGCGTCCGACAGCACGCTACTGCATCTAATCTCACATCGGGATGGTACGATACATGGTTGGCCCGCCGTCGATGGCTGGCGCGGACCTAGGCGACCCCGCAGGAGGAAGAATGGCCAGTAATGCAATTGTGGAAGTGACCGATGCGAATTTCGATCAATTAGTGCTGAAATCGGACCAACCGGTGATGGTGGATTTCTGGGCAACCTGGTGTGGACCATGCCGCGCCCTGGCGCCGGTTGTGGATGAGGTAGCGCAAGGCTACAGCGGCCGGGTAACAGTGGGCAAGATGGACGTGGACAAGAATGCCGCCACTCCTCAACGTTACGCGGTACGAGGCATCCCGACCCTATTGGTTTTTAAGGGCGGACAGGTGCGCGAGCAGATCGTTGGTTACGTGTCGCGCGAAGTAATCGAAAAGGCGCTCGACAAGTGGATCGATAAGGGCGCCGAAGCCAACAAGGGCTCGGAAGTTAAGAACGACTTGGAAGCCAAAGTTTAAGCGCGATCCGGCAGGTCACTCCGACCGAGAATTCCTTCAGGAACAACTAACGCCGAAATGGGCTGACTTTCCAGCCGGCCCAATTTCGGCGATCTCGCGGCTTCCCCCAGCCGCTCGATACCTGATATATCGGCGTGATTGGTTTATCGTTCAGGGCCGACCCCGGTGACTGGGCTCATGGTTCCCGTATCCGCAGGGATCACTCTGTCTGGAATCGTCTTCGGGTTCGTTCCGGAGTTATTCGCTGTCCCGCCGTTGGCCGGACTGACGGTTTTCGATTGAGTTCCCACCGGTGACGCGCTCGGTGTCGCATTGGGCGCGACGCCGTCGTGGCCCACGTTCACGGCACCTGGATGGATTCCCACATTGGAGGGCATGGATCCAACACTTGGCATTCGTGCGCTGGAGCCCATGCCTCCAGCGACGCGCCCCCGCTGAGCCCAAGCCAGGCTGGGCAGCAGGCCCAACAACATCCCGCAGATGAGCACTTTCTTCATACATCATCCTCCGCTAGGTTCGATACTTCGCGGCCGTTCGGGCAGTAAGCAACTTACGGCTGGCACCCCCAACGACCGCACCTGGCGCACAGACAGGAAAGATGCAACAGTGGTGCCAAGAACTAAAGAAAGAAAACATTGGGCTTAGCCGGCTTCGGGACAAGTTGCGGCATGGAACTTTTACGGGAAACTGGTAAACACTGCCACGGGAATGTCACCACCTCAGTTCATCAGCGTTTTGGCCCGTAGAATTCGCATCCTGCGGCTGGATCGCCGTCGCTCCGCATCGAATTACGA
Organism: uncultured Acidobacteriaceae bacterium; assembly: GCA_963746515.1. Taxonomy (GTDB): domain Bacteria; phylum Acidobacteriota; class Terriglobia; order Terriglobales; family Acidobacteriaceae; genus Bog-257. The sequence continues at coordinate 623,488 of CAVVBO010000001.1, forward strand.
TAGGATCGTTATCAGGCATCCACGCACGGTTCAGACGCATCGTTTTGATGCTAAAGAAGCGGTAGGTTCGGAGTGCATTCAGGCCCGGCGCTACCCTCGTGTCCGGTTTGGCGTCTACACTAGTTATTTGCCTCGTTCCATACTTCTTATCCTCTCGGAGCCTCGATGACATTCCTACTGAAATTTTTGAACTTGATCTTGAAACCTGCGGGCTTGGGAGTTTGCGCTCTCGGCCTCAGCTTCGCGCTTGCTGCTTTTGCGCAGGACGCCCCTCAGCCGACCACGCACGGCATTGTGATCGCCAACATGGACCCTTCGGTCAAGCCGGGCGATGACTTCTACGAATACACGAACGGAGCATGGATCAAGCGTACCGAAATTCCTGCGGACCGCGGCCGGATTGGCGTATTCTCGGCCCTCGCCGACCAGAGCGACAAGCGCACCGCCGCGCTGATCGAAGAGAGCGCCAAAGGCGGTGGAGCGGCGGGATCGGGCCCACGCAAGATTGGCGACCTCTACAACTCGTACATGGATGAGGCGGGCATCGAAGCCAAAGGAATGGCGCCGCTCGAACCGCACCTCAAGGCTATCGCCGCCATCAAGGACAAGAAGGAATTGGCCGCTGCTCTGGGAGCGACGTTGCGCGCCGATGTCGACGCGCTGAATAACACCAACTTCCACACTTCGCATCTCTTTGGACTTTGGGTGGCTCCCGGCTTCAACGATTCCGAGCACTATGCCGCTTACATCCTGCAAGGCGGCCTGCAACTTCCCGATCGCGAGTATTACCTTGCCGACAATCCGCACATGCGCGACATCCGCACCACGTATCAGGCGCATGTGTCGGCCATGCTCAAGCTGGCGGGATTCTCCGACCCGGACGCTCGGGCCGAGCGCATTGTGCAGCTGGAACATGCCATCGCGGAAGTGCATCTAAGCCTGGCCGACAACGAAAACATTCACAAAGCCAACAACACCTGGACGCAGTCTGACTTCGCAGCCAAAGCGCCGGGCCTGGACTGGACCACCTACTTCAAGGCCGCCGGCCTCAGCAAGCAAGCCAGCTTCATCGTGTGGCAGCCCACGGCTTTCGCAGGTGAATCCGCACTCGTGACCTCGACCGCGCTCGAGACGTGGAAGGATTGGCTGGCCTATCACATGATCGAAGACTATGCCGGGGTGCTGCCGAAGGCCCTGGCCGACGAGCAGTATGCCTTTTTTGGCGCGACCCTGCAGGGTGCGCCGGAACAGCGGCCTCGCTGGCAGCGCGGCGTGGCTGTTGTCAATCGATACCTTGGCGACGATGTAGGACAGATCTACGCGCAGCGTTATTTCTCTCCCCAGGCTAAAGCCGAAGCGCAAGCCATGGTGAGCAACATCATCGCTGCCTTCCGCAAACGCATCGACGCGCTCTCCTGGATGGCCGCTTCCACCAAAGCCGAAGCCCAGGCCAAACTCACCACGCTATACGTCGGTGTGGGTTATCCGGAAACCTGGATCGATTACTCAGCTTACGACGTGAAGCCGGATGATATCTTCGGCAACATCTGGCGCGGCAGGCTTTTCCAGTATCATCGCGACGTCGCCCGGCTGGGCGCGCAGGTTGATCGCAAAGAATGGTCGATGGATCCGCAGACGGTGAACGCGGTCAATCTTCCGTTGCAGAACGCACTGAACTTCCCGGCTGCGATTTTGCAACCACCATTCTTCGATCCGCAAGCTCCGGCAGCGTCGAACTATGGGGCCATCGGCTCGGTGATCGGACACGAGATCAGCCACACCTTCGACTCTGAGGGCTCGGCGTTTGACTCCAAGGGCGCGGTGCGAAACTGGTGGACGCCATCCGACTTCGAGCACTTCGAGGCAGCCACCGCGAAACTCGCCGCGCAGTACGATACCTACAAGCCCTTCCCCGACATCTCGGTCAATGGCAAGCAAACACTGTCGGAGAACATTGCCGACCTGGCCGGAGTCTCCGCTGCCTATGACGGCTATCGCGCGTCGCTCGAAGGGAAGCCCGCTCCCACGCAGGACGCTTTCAACGGCGATCAGCAGTTCTTCATCGCTTATGGTCAGAACTGGGCGACGAAGAGTCGGGAAGCAGCGCTCCGCCAGCAGGTACTGGTCGATCCCCATGCTCCTGCGCAGTACCGCGCCGACACGGTTCGCAACGTCGACGCCTGGTATGGATCCTTCGACGTGAAGCCGGGAGAGACGCTTTACCTCACGCCGGAAGAACGTGTGAGGATCTGGTAGGAAACTTTGTTACAGGCTGGTCCGCCGAGGGGAATCGATTCGAGTGGTGCTTGCATCCGAATCACGGCGGACCAATCTTTTCCGCCCGCGACCGTCTAGCTCTTACTAGCCACTGACCACTATCCACTAGCCACTGTTTTTCAATACTTCCGCAGCACGCCAATCACCCGTCCTTGCACCTGCACCGAGACGGCGGGGACGATGATGGGCTGCATGGTGGCATTCGAGGGTTGCAGGCGGACCTTGTCTCCCTCGACATAGATACGTTTCAGAGTGGCGTCGCTGCCGTTCACCAGCGCGACCACGATCTCGCCATCGCGGGCTGTGTTTGCCTTCTCCACCAGCACGTAATCGCCGTTGACGATGTGCTCGTCCTGCATGCTCTCGCCCGTGACCTGCAACACATACACATCTTTGGAGCGCGTGAAGTCGGCCAGCGAAATGGACTCGGGATTCTCCATCGCCTCCAGCGGCTGGCCGGCGGCGATGCGTCCCATCAGCGGCAGGCTCATACCAGTCTCGGCTGCGGCCGCCGCCGCTACCGCCAGCGACTGCTTCATGAGCCCACGCGGCTTCAGCAGATCGATGGAGCGACTGCGATTGTAGTCGCGACGCAGCAGCGCTTTCTGCTCCAGATTGGTGATGTGCTTGTGTACGGTGGCCAGCGAGCTGAGTCCCAGGCCTTCGGCAATCTCTTCAAACGAAGGCGAGTAGCCGTGCTTGTCCACAAATCCGGAGATGAAGTCATATACCTGTTTTTGTCGGCGTGTGAGAGCCATACGATTGCCCGCCTCCGTCCCTATTTTCAGCGAATAAAAGGCGAAGTGTCAATGAGAGTGTTGGTAAACTCCGCTCCTCCCGTTCCTTTCTTGGTTCGGGGAGTTGAGTTGTCCCGGACCCGAACCTCGCGTCATACTCTCAAAATTAAGAATATTTTCGGGCGGCGGCTGTCGATTTCCCCACTTTCACACGTCGTACCAGTGCCTGACGAATAGGCAATTCAAACTTTGGAGACTGACCATGCGTTACATGTTGCTGATCTACTCATCTGAGCGGGCCGATGCCCAAACTCCCCCCGAAGAGGTGCAGGCCATCATGGATGGTCACTGGGCGGTGATGGAGGGAACCACCAAGGCTGGCATCCTGCGCGGCGCCGAGCCACTGCATCCCACCAGCACCGCAACCACAGTGCGCATTCAGGATGGCAAGCCGGTAACCACCGATGGCCCCTTCGCCGAAACCAAGGAGCAACTGGGCGGCTACTACATTCTCGACTGCAAAGATCTGGACGAAGCCATCTCCTGGGCGGCCAAGATTCCCACTTCCTGCAAGGGGGGCACCGGATGCGTCGAAATTCGGCCCATCATGGATATCCCACAACGTCAGGATGCCGTGCGGCAAGTCGTGGCCCAGGCGGTCTAAGTGCAACCAATCTTTTGCTGCCTGGACGATTAGGCTCGTATCAGGGCATGACTTCCAGTCGTGCCGTAAAAGCGGTTCGGAGGACGGCTTTAGCCGCTGAGGGTCGGCGGCTAAAGCGCCCTGTTGCAAATCTAGCTCATAGGCTAGGAGAGTTACAAAATGCGCTGTAAGATTCTGGTGTTGTTGCTCCTATGCGCCGCGCCCGTGTCGTTGCCGGCCGACGTCGCCGACTCAGCCGCCAACGGCTTCACCATAAAGATTGTCGAGAGCATTCACGCCAGTCCGGCCGATGTCTATAACCGCCTGGTACACAATGTGGGAGACTGGTGGGATTCGGACCACACATTTTCCGGCGACGCCCACAATCTGTCTATCGAGGAGAAGCCGATGGGCTGCTTTTGCGAGAAGCTGGCCAACGGCGGCGGGGTGCGTCATGCGGAGGTCATCCTCTATGCGCCTGCGAAATCTTTGGTGTTGTCGGGCATGTTCGGACCGCTACAGAAATTTGGCGCTGCAGGCATTATGAGTTTTGCGATTAGTCCCGCCGGCGATGGCTCCAAGCTCGAAGTCACGTACTCTGCCGGCGGCTATCTTCCGGGCGGGCTGAACACTTGGGCAGCGCCGGTGGATTCCGTCCTGACTGAACAGGTGACTCGCCTGAAGAACTACGTCGAGACGGGAAGTGCGGGCGCCAGCAGTGCCAAGAAACAGCCGTAACGCAAGCTGAGTAATGTTCACGAGAAGATAGCTTGGGCAAAGAGAATTTGATCTCCGCCGATTTGCTGGACGAATCGCACTGCGACCCGAAACGCAGTGTCGAAGCGGTGTTCCGCGAGGAGTCGGGGCGCATCATCGCCGCGTTGATCCGCATCTCCAGCTCCTTCGACCTGGCGGAGGAGGCCATGCAGGATGCCTTTGCGGTCGCGCTCGACGATTGGCCGCGAAAGGGTGTTCCTCGGAATCCCGCGGCCTGGATCACCGCCGTCGCTCACCGCAAGCTGATCGATCGTGTGCGACGGGAGCGTATTCGCAGCGACAAAGAGCCTGAGCTGCTGTATGAAGCCAAGCTGTCTGCGGGCGAAGCCGACACAGCCCTCGACGAGGATGCCATGGAATATCCGGACGACCGCTTGCGCCTGATGTTTACTTGCTGCCATCCGGCACTGAATCAGGAGGCGCAAATGGCGCTAACCCTGCGCACGCTGGGAGGTCTGACAACGTCAGAGATCGCGCGCGCCTTTCTGCTTCCCGAGCCGACCCTGGCGCAGCGGCTGGTTCGGGCCAAGAGTAAGATTCGCCATGCCCACATTCCCTACGAAGTTCCTGCGCTGGAAGCGCTGCCGGGGCGACTGGCATCGGTGCAGGCTGTCATCTATCTCGTATTCAACGAAGGCTATTCAGCGACAGCGGGCGAGAGCCTGATTCGCCGCGAGCTGTGTGCGGAGGCGATTCGGCTGGGGCGCACGCTGTGCGAACTTTCCCCTGCCGATCCCGAGAACCTTGGTCTGCTGGCGTTGATGCTGTTGCACGATTCGCGGCGCGATGCTCGCACCAATGCGGCGGGAGAGCTGATGCCGCTGGAGGAACAGGATCGCTCGCGGTGGCTGAGTGGACAGATTGCAGAGGGCATAAGCCTGGTCGAGCGCGCGCTCGGCCTGCATCGCCTGGGGCCTTATCAGCTGCAGGCTGCGATTGCCGCGGTTCATGCCGAGGCCAAGGCTGCCGATTCGACCGATTGGGCGCAGATTGCCGCGCTCTACGCTGAGCTGGCGCGCATCCATCCTTCGCCGGTGGTTGCGCTGAACCATGCGGCTGCGGTAGCGATGAGCGAGGGTCTGGAGAAGGGCCTGGCGCTAATGGATCAGCTAGGCGCTTCGGGAGAGCTGGAGAATTATCATCTCTACCATGCCGCTCGGGCCGACATCTTGCGCCGGCTCAAGCGTCGCGAGTCCGCCATCGAGGCCTATCGCCGAGCGGTTGCGTTGGTGACCAATCGCGTGGAAGAAGCCTACCTTCGGCGAAGGATCGCGGCGCTCATAGAGGAGATATAGGCTCGGGAAGGCCCGCGCGGAACTCCTTGTTGGTGTCATCCTGAGCGGAGGCGCACTTGCGTCGCCGGAGTCGAAGGACCCCTATCCCTGTTGGATAACTTTTCAGTGGTCCGTCCTCCCGCTAGGCTCCTACCTTCATCTCGCTCAGGATCTCTTCCACCGTCGCGATTGCGCTGAGGATCTCTTTGTCGCTGTTGTAGAAGTGCGGCGAGAAGCGCACGCCAGCCTTGGGGCGGTAGTCGACCAGGATGTCGCGACGCAATAACTCATTGCACACCTGTTGTGCATTGGGCATGTCGATGGAGACCGTGCCGGCGCGGCGTTCGGGATCACGTGGGGTATTGACCCGCCAGCCGCGTTGCGAGGCCAGGTCCATCAACAGCGCGGTCTGGCATTTCGACTTCTTGCGGATGTTGTCGACGCCAACTTCGCGGATGATCTTCAGTCCCGGCTGCGCCACCTTGAGTGCAGGAATGTTGGGCGTGCCTTGGGTAAAGCGGTAAATCGTAGGCGTATAGCGGGTGGCGCCAATTTCGAAGCCAAAGGGATTTTCGTGGCCAATCCATCCGGTAAAGGTGGGCTCCAGCTTGGTCGCCAGATCCGGACGCACGTAGAGATATGCCGTGCCCGGGCCGCCGCACAGCCACTTCAGCACGCCGCCGGTGCAGAAATCGACATTGAGCTTTTGCACGTCGAAAGGCAGCGTGCCGGTCGCTTGAAAAGAATCGAGCAGAACATGCGCGCCGACGCGATGCGCTTTTTCCACGATGGCCTCGACATCCTGAATGAACGCACTGCGGAATATGACGTGCGAAATCGGCACCAGCAGCGTCTCGTCGTCGATGGCATCGAGCAGGCGCTCGGTGTTGACATGGATCGTGTCGTCATTGGGCACCATCACCACACGTGCCCCGCGCTTACGTTGCGCTTCCCAGAAGTACATGACCGAAGGAAAATTCAGATCGGTGTAGACGACCTTGTTGCGGCGGCCGCTGAAGTCGAAACACGAAGCCACCGTCGCCTGGCAAGTGGTGACGTTCTGCAGGCACGCGACTGACCCCTGGGGCGCATTGAACAGCGCTCCGATTGCGTCGCCGACCTGGGCAGCCAGCATCCACCAGTCTTCTTCCCAAGCGCGAACCCCGCGCGTGTTCCACAGCTCCGTGTAGTGATGCAGCGAATCCTCGACGCCGCGCGGCATGGCGCCCAGCGAGTTGCTGTTGAGGTAGGTGGTGCGGTCGAGAATGGGAAACTGGGAGCGGTAGCGCAGCAGTTCGTCAGGCATAAGGGATATTGTAGCGGGAAGGACCGATAGGATAATCTTGTGGCGTAAGAAAAACACTACTTGGGTCGTCGCTTATAGGAACTTTCGGGCTTAGGGAGGGTTCTTACCCGTTGGCCGAGATCGCGAGCGGCGAAGACTTGCGCGCTGCAAAGGCCGTTTCCAATTCTCCACACCTGGAATTTATGCGAACTTTATCCTGCCTGCTTGCCCTTACTATGATCGCGACCTGGGCCGGTTGCGGCGGCAGCAATACCACGCCCACGAATGTCGGACTACTCGGAAACTGGAATGTCACGATGTATCCGTCCGGCAACGCCAATCCCGTGTATGTATTTGGCCTGTCGTTGTCGCAGGAGGGAACCAATTACAGCGGCGGTTCCATTACCTATAACGGAGGCGTTGCTGCGCCCAGTAACATGTGCATTAACGCCAATACGCTACGGGCGACGGCCACAACCAGCGGCAACAACTTCAGCATGACGGTCACCGACTCCACCAGCAACACAGTAATCTCGGTGACAGGCACGCTGGCGAGTCAGACCGGACAACTCTCCGGCAACTACACCAATCAAGCCAGCACAGGCTGCCCGGCGAGTCAGGGAACCGTGGTCATGTCTCCCCAATAGGTAACCCGGCGCTGGTGGCCGGAATGGCGCTGTTCGTCCTTACCTCTGAGCGTCACGGCGATCCCGAACCCTGAGCCGCCGCATCCTCATCTACAATATTGAACACTGGGGTCGAGGAGTCCCAAACCCATGTGCAAAGCTTTTTTTGCTGCAGCTCTGCTGCTTTTTGCTGCAACCTTGCTGCAGGCACAACAGATTCGCGGTGACTACATCGAGTCCCGTTCCACCGATGTTTACGTGGCTCAGTGTTTCGCCAATGGCGAGGTTGGACTCACCGGCAACCAGGCGCTGCTGGCGTGGCATGTGCAGGAAGGTTCGTGGAACGGCGTCAAGCTTGACGGCCTTACGGTGGCGGCGGCGGTGCGGGCACGCGCCACTCTGGGCGATCCGTACGGCCAGCCGTATCCGGCGCAAGCGGTGCTGATGGTAGACGACGTAGCCGATGCCGCTCAACGCCAGGCGCTGATCGCGCTGGCCCAACATCAGGGCGGCAAACTGCTGGAGAATGTTGTTCGCGTGGAGTACGTGCCGGTGATTCTCGACGTGCCGGCGGACCTGCACAATGGACATGCGGTGTTGCGCGCCGGACATCTGGCGACCATCGTGACCCGGCCGCTCAATCACCATGATCACATCTGCGGCAACGAGACCGACTACTATCCTCCGTTGACAAACGTCGAACATGCCACGTCCGCGGTAGCGTTGACGGACGAGTTTCAGGGCGACGGATTGGACTCGCAATGGACGTCGCACGGACGCCGCAGCGCGTATATCGCCAGCTTCAGCGAGGGTGGCACAACCGTCGCCGCGGAGCAGGAAGAGCAGTCCCTGCATCATGGGGCTGAGTAGCAGATAGTGGCTAGCGGCTATTGGATCGAGGCCTTCGGTGACTATGACTCTCAGTGACATTCAAACTCTGTTTGCCTACAACCGCTGGGGGAATCAGCGCATGTTCTCGGCTCTGGAGAAACTGAGCGACGAACAATTCACGGCTGCAATGCAAAGCAGCTTTCCGTCGATCCGGGAATCCGTTTACCACATTGTGGGAGCAGAATGGATCTGGCTGAAGCGCTGGCAAGGGATATCACCGCGAGCCTCTACGCCCGATGCCAACGTGAATTCCGAGACATTGAGCCAGTTAACTCCTGTCAAAATCCCGACGGTGAAGGAACTGCCGACCGTGGCGGCACTGAGGTCATTCGCCGACGCCATTGAGCAGGAGCGCCAGAAGTTTCTGAGCACCCTTACCGACGACAGCTTGCAGTCTCCGCTCAAGTTCAGCGACATGGCAGGTACGCCGTACGCCGAACCGCTGGTGCAGTTGCTGCAGCACCTGGTGAATCATGGCACGTATCATCGCGGACAAGTGACCACATTGCTGCGTCAGGCCGGCGCCGAAACTACATCGCTCGATATGCTGTTCTTCTTTCGGGAGCGAGAAGCGAAGGCCGTGACCTAAGCTGCGGACGGACTCACCTCGGAAGCGGATTCCGGTTTCCCGGCTGCAATCGGTGTCAGTAAGGGCCAACCTTTTCGCAATACATAGTCGAGCCACGCGCCGGCTATCTGCGAAGTCAAGACAGCCGCCAGAACCAGCGTGGTATAGAACGCTGGGCTGATAATTCCGGCTTCGAAGGCAACGCTGGCCAGTACGATGCCGGGGCCTCCGCGCGCGTTAGTGGTAATCGCCAGATTGATCAAGTCGAGTCCGCGGAATCCCGCAAATCGTCCCGCCAACGACACTGACACGATTTTGACCGCGCAACTGCCAACTAGGAATGCCGCCAACATTCCCAAGGACAAGCCTCGTACCAGGTCGAGTTTCAATCCCACGATGGCGAAATATACCGGGATGAAGAAGGCGAACGACACCTTGCTGATGGCGTCCAGCGCTTCGGCGAATAGCTGGCGCTTTTTATGCACGACGGCGAACCCGGCCAAGAAGGCGGCGAAGACCAGGCTGACGTCGAGCGCCCCGGCGACTACGCAATATCCCAACAGAACTGCGATGGCATAGCCCGCCGGCGAGTGTTTGGCGAAAACGTTAAAGCGCGACTTATTGATTCGCTTTATGATGCGTGGCAGCACGGTCAGACCAAGCGAAAAGAATCCTACTGTGGCAGCCAGGTGATACGACATTTGCCGCGGATTCAGATGGATCTTTCCGGCCAAAGCTGTGGCCACCGCCAGCGCCAGCCACAGGACAATGTCTTCCAGCACGGCTACGCCGAGAACCAGTCGCGCAAAACGGGTGTGAAGGATTTTCAAGTCGGCAAAGATTTTGGAAACGACAGGAACCGAAGTGACCGCGACTCCTATGGCAAGAACGATGATGAGAGAAATGCGGTTGCCGTTAGGACCTGCCAGCGATGGCCGAATCAGCCTCGAACCAAAGATCAACGCGAGCGCAAATGGTATGCCGCTACCCACTACCGCAAGCCAGCCCACTTCGCGGCGCTCCTCGTGAGTGAACAGCTGCCGGGTTTCGGCCCCCGAAAGAAACATCAGCAGCAACAAGCCAAGCCAGTAAACGAAGCTCAGGATGTTTCCCTGATGCCGGGCGGCTTCGGTAATCCGGGCCGCGATGGGCAAGCGGCCCAGCAACGCCGGACCGAGTACGATCCCGGCTAGAATTTCCCCGACCACCTTCGGCTGACGTAGCTTTACGAAGAAATAGCCAAGCAATTGCGCCAGTCCAACCAGCAGTAAAAGGATGAAAAATATGGAGGTCAGATCAGAGTTCGACATCCCGGCTACTCTCCCGAAACTTAGAATGTGTTTCGCGGGAGAAGGTTTGCCAATTCGTTTACGGGGCTATGCTGGACTTAACATCGGCACCATCGGAAATTGCCCTGATGAGCATCTGCTTGCCCAGGGGCTTGAAAGGAAGAGCGAGATAAAGCCGTATCAGAGCGGGACTGACCGGCAGTTTTGACTTTACCGTCAGCGGGAGGAATTGAGGCTGGCAATCGGTGACTCGAAAGCCGTAAGTGGAAAGAAAATCCGCGAGGCTGAGGTGGGAAAAGACAGTAACGTGAGTGAAATCGTCGAAATATTCCTTATAAGCAAACCTATAGTTGGGCTGAAGAATGTTCAGCGTGCCACCCGGTTTCAGCTTGGTGTGCGCTTGTTTCAATACCAGGGCAAACTCGCTTTTCGTGAGATGCTCGAACAGGTTGCTGGCAAAGATAAAGTCTACCGAAGCTTCTTTTATGGAGCTGAGGTCGGTAACTGGACCAATCAGCGCTTCCACTCCGGGTTGCAGATTTTCTCTTAGCCCCTCCCATTGATCCAGAGCTATACGCCTGGCACAACGAATATTGTTAATGAAGTGTCCATAGCCGGCTCCCAGTTCCAGGACACAGGCCTGGGTCGGAATCAGCGGCTGAAAATAGTATTGGCATAATGTCTTCCACAATATTTCCCGCTTGGCATCGTAGGGTAGCCGGGTTTCGTGATAACTCTTCACTTCCATGACAACGGTCTCCAACTAATAACAATTCCGAAAATCATTCGCAGCCCTACCTTCAGAGCGCGAAAATCGTTAACATTTCCCCCCTTACTGACTCCGATGCGGCGGTGAAAGGTTACCGGACACTCTACCAGGCTCAAACCCTGGGCGAGAGCGCGATCCAGGAAGTAGGCGTTGAATTCCAGATTCACTTCGCGGTTCAGCGATGGCAGCAGCCGGCGGAGAGCAGAATTGCGGCACAGTTTATAGGTTGTCCCGACGTCGGTGAAAGTTCCTTTGCCAACATGCTTGGCCTCCAGCAATTTCCCCACGAAAAAATTCCCGTAAAACATGAATGTAGTTAATTGGGTATTAAGTTCGCGAAGTTGCTCGACGATTCGGGTTCCATTGACGATGTCGGCATGGGGCACGAATGCCAGAAACTTGTCGATGTCATAAGCACGGAAGGTCATGTCGCCTTCGCAAAGCAGGGTCAAGTCTGTGTCTTGACAATTGACGCCCTCCTGCAAGGCCCGGAAAATACAGTTCCCGTAACCTTGACGCGGCTCGTGAACCACCAGACCGCCCGCACTCTGCGCAACTTGTGAGGTCTGGTCTTTACTGTTGTTGTCCACCACGATGACGCGCTTCACTCCGGGATGCTTCAGAAAGTCTTCCACCGCCAACCCGATGCTGGATTCGTCATTGTACGCGGTAAGCACGACCGTCAACTCCGGATTCTGCGGTGGATCCCAGGGCACATTGACGCGTCTACGTTTTCGTGGCAGCAGTACGAAAAGGTCGACCATGATTAAAATCAGACCGGCAACTACCGGCATTCCGCTATACCAGACGAGCAACCGTGCCAGGTCGAGAGAGTGTCCTCGCGGATCGGCAAACAATCCAACGAACCGCAGGAGAACGCCGAGAAGGTAAGCGGCCAGGCCTGCACCGGCGATCAGCACTCCATACATAAGAGCGGGAAAAGCGAAAGCTCGCGTCTCGCTCTCCAGTTTCAGGCTCTGGCTATTCATCATTTCCTCTCGTAAGGAACCACCAGTCCGATTTGACGTCTTCCAGCCAGGCTTCCCAGAAAACCCTGCGTACAACAATGTATCCCAGCGCTCTGCCGGCCATCTAGGTTCATGCCGACTGCCACATTCCGAAGTAGTCACCGGGGAATTCTCTGGGGTGGGTTGGATTCTATATTCTTGCTTGACAATCTCTGCGGTTGTGATAGTTTGTCCGCACTCGCGAACTCAGACGGAGTGGTTGACTGGGCCATCGGTCGTCCCACGGCAGTCAAGAATCCGGCCGACGGCTGAGTTTCTTCATAGCACGTAACTTGCCGAGATCAAGATCGAGAAACTGCGGCTCGCGTTAGTTTCCGCACGGTCTTTGCAATGCCCAAAACTTCAGAGCGCCAATGGAGGTTAGCATGTCGAACATAGCTACATTGATGAATGCTGGTTTGATCGCTGGCAACGCGGTATTCAGCCAGGCGGACCAGAACACGATCGAGAGTCTATCCAGCGACGAGGTCAATGCTTTGATTAGCATCAGCCAGAAGGTCTCGACCGACTTTCTATCGCGGAACTGCGGTTCATCTTCGCCGACAGCCTCATCCACCACGCACCCCATCGGAATTGTGTTTTAGGTTGACGGGCTGTCGGCCAGCCCCGCTTACTCCTGCCACAAACATGAATCATGTGAGTCATAGCCGGCGATTGCGCGATAAGATACGCTTGGCCCGCGGCGACATGGATGCGGCGGCCAAGGCTTTGTGGACCCATCCACGATTGCGCGAAATCTATCCCGAGTTCCTGTTCCGGAACCATTCCGTCATTCGTAGTAGTGTTCCCCTTATGCAGGCGGCCGCTGCGGCCTGTGAGAAGAGGCTGGACTCCGATCCTATTGCCGAAGGCATGCTCGCCTATTTTCGGAAGCACATCCCTGAAGAAACCGGCCATGATGATTGGGTGCTCGACGACCTGGAGGCCCTGGGATTTCCGCGGGAGGACGTGCTAAAACGCATACCTCCGCCGTCGGCGGCGGCGCTGGCAGGCGCGCAATACTACTGGATCCGTCACGTCCACCCGGTAGCGCTATTGGGTTTCATAGCGGTTCTGGAGGGAACTCCACCGGACGTCCAGTTTTTCGAGAATCTGGCGGATCGCATCGGACTTCCCCGGCGCGCCTTCAGCAACCTCTTGCTGCATGGAAAACTCGATCCCCAGCATCGCGACGACCTGGATCACGCCTTGGACGCCTTGCCCTTGACCGAGGCACACCATTCCATTATGGGCGTCAGCGCTTTCCAGACCGTCAACTTACTCACCCGTGTGGTCGACGAAGCTGTACAATAGGCAGCCACAATAAGTAGGCTGTCTGTACAGTCTCCGAGGCCATTCGGATGATCGGCAGAGTCATTTCTCACTATCGCGTCCTATCGCGACTGGGCAAGGGGTCCATGGGTGCGGTCTTCAAGGCCCAAGACCTGAAGCTCGACCGCCCGGTAGCGATCAAATTCACCTCGCGCGACCTCGCCTCCCGTCCGGAGCAGAGATCGCGATTCGTCCGCGAAGCCCGCACTGCCTCGTTGTTGGACCATCCCAACATCTGCACCATCCACGAATTCGGCGAGACCGATGAGGGCGAGATGTTCATCGCCATGGCTTATTGCCCAGGTGAAAACCTGCGGTCGCGGCTGGAGCGCGGACCCTTTCCGGTGAAAGAGGCGGTGCATGTTGCCGAACAGGTGGGGCTCGGCTTGGCCAAGGCGCACGGCATGGGCATCGTGCATCGCGACATCAAGCCCGCCAACATCATGCTGACGCCCGACGGAGTGGTGAAGATCGTGGACTTCGGCTTGGCCAAATTTCCTCGCGATGTCTCCCTCACTAACCCAGGAGGCGTGGTGGGCACCGTTCCTTATATGTCTCCCGAGCAGTTGCGCGGTGATCCCCTGGACGGACGCACTGATCTATGGTCATGGGCCGTGATGCTTTATGAGATGCTGGCTGGCGAACGCCCGTTCGAGGCGCCGAGCGAAGCGCTTCTCATCCGCGCGATTATGGAATCGGACCCGCCGTCGCTCACTGCCCGACGGCCGGACGTGCCTCTGGAGCTGGAGCAAATCATCAACCAGGCGCTGCAGAAGAACCAGGAGCAGCGGCAGAAAAATACCGAGCAGCTGATCCAGGCTTTGCGCGCCTTGTCGCTGCTGACCGACAGCACGCCGCGGCTCGCCGTGGCGCCCAGACCTCATGCCTCAGTGGCTGTGCTGCCGTTCCTCAACCTCAGCCCCGAGCCGGACAGCGAATATTTTAGCGACGGACTTACGGAAGAGTTGATTCATGCGCTCTCGCGCTTGCCCGGACTGCAGGTGGTGTCGCGCACCTCGGCCTTCGAGTTCAAGGGCAAAGCTCAGAGCGTGCGGAAGATCGGCGAGCAGCTCAACGTGTTATCGGTAGTCGAGGGCAGTGTTCGCAAGCTGGGCGACCGGGTGCGCGTCAGCACCCAACTGGTGAATGTAAGTGACGGTTATTGTTTGTGGTCGCAGCGCTTCGATTGCGAGATGACCGACATCTTTGCGGTGCAGGAAGAGATGGCGAAGTCCATCGCCGAGTTGCTGCGGGTGGAGCTCGGTTCAAAAGCCGGCACCGGCCTGGTGAAAAAATATACCGAGAATTTCGAAGCCTACGATCTGTATCTGCGAGGACGCTTCCAGTGGAACAAGCGCAACTGCGAAGGATTTCAGAAAGCGCTGGAATACTTCGAGCGCGCCCTCACCCACGATCCTAACTACGCGCCGGCGTACTCGGGCATTGCCGACTATCACGTTGCGGTTGCGTCGTGGGGACTGGAGCCTCCCACCGAAGCCTGGCCGAAGGCGAAAGCAGCCGTCGCCAAAGCGCTGGCCGCCGATGACACGCTGGCCGAAGCGCATGCCTCCATGGGCTTGATCCGCATGTGGTTCGATTGGGACTGGAAAGAGGCGGAGCGGGAATATCTGCGGGCCATCGAGCTGAAGCCGGGCCACGCTCTGCCGCGCGTGCAGTACAACCTGCTGCTGGTGCAGACCGGCAGGTTTGAAGAGGCGGAACAGCAGATCCGCACCGCCCTGGCCGTCGATCCGCTTTCGGTGCCCAGCAACATGTATCTAGCGGGAGTGTTTCACTATCGTCGCGAATACGACCGCTCGCTGGAGCAGTGCCATCGCGCCCTCGACCTGGACGCCAACGATATCGAGGCGCACGTGGTAATGGGGCTGAACTACGAACAAAAGCGCATGTACCCGGAAGCCATTGCCGAGATGGAAAAGGCACGCGAGCTCTCGGGAAACAATCCTCTGATCCTGGGGCCATTAGGCTCTTGCTACGGAGGTTCGGGCGACAAGGCGCAAGTCATGAAGCTGCTCGACGAGCTCAATGCGGCCGCACAACAGGCCTACGTTGCGCCCATTAGCTGGGTCATGCTTTACCTGGGAATGGGAGAAATTGATTCGGCCTTCGAATGGCTGCAAAAAGCCGCGGAAGCCCGCGATCCCCTGCTCTGCTATTTGAAAGTTGGACCTATCTACGATCCTATTCGAGACGATCCGCGCTATGCCTGCCTGCTGCAGCGCATCGGGCTCGCCAAACAGGATTTTGATTCCAAGTTGCCCACGGTGACGCAAAAGCAGGGCAGCTCGGTGCGGGTCGTGCCCTAGACGTCAGTGACTCGTATCACAAATGCCACGACTCTTTTAGCTCCGCGATTTTCGCGGGTTCTGGCCCTACCGCGGTGCTAAAATTTTAGTGTCATGGCATTCCCTACAGATCGTCCCCGCCGCTTGCGTCGCACCGAAGCGATGCGTTCCTTTGTCCGCGAAACCCGCCTCAGTCCAGAAGGCTTTGTCTATCCACTCTTCGTCTGTCCCGGCGAAGGCATTCGCAAGGAAGTGCGCTCCATGCCCGGGGTGTACAACTTGTCGATCGACGAGGCGGTGAAGGAGTGCGCCGAAGTGAAGTCGCTAGGCATTCCCAGCGTGATTCTCTTCGGCTTACCCGAATCGAAGGATGAAGTGGCGACCGGTGCCTGGGCTGACGATGGCATCGTGCAGAAAGCAACCCGCGCCATTAAGCGCGAGGTGCCCGGGCTGCTGCTGATGGGCGATGTTTGCCTGTGCGAGTACATGTCGCATGGCCACTGCGGGCTGGTTGACACCTCAGATGCGAATGCCAAAGCACGCCGCGAGTTGCTGGAGTACACTCGCGAGTTGGAAGCGCAGGGCAAAGCGGTGATCGTGCCGGGAGCGCAATCGCTGGGCGCGGCCATCGCCGCCGCAACCGGACTGGCCGCAGTTTCCGCCGAAGAGTACGAGATCCTGAACGATCCCACACTGGAGTTGCTGGCCCGGACCGCGGTTGCGCAAGCCAAAGCGGGCATGGACATCATCGCGCCGTCGGACATGATGGATGGCCGCGTAGCCGCCATTCGCGCTGCGCTGGACGAAGCCGGCTACCAGAACATTCCAATCCTGTCCTATGCGGCGAAGTTTGCCAGCGGATTCTACGGCCCTTTCCGCGAAGCCGCCGATTCGGCGCCGCACTTCGGCGATCGCCGCTCGTATCAGATGGATCCGGCCAACCTGCGCGAAGCCATGCGCGAGATCGAGCTTGACCTGGAAGAGGGCGCCGACATGATCATGGTGAAGCCGGCGATGCCTTATCTCGACGTGTTGCACGAAGCTCGCCTGCGCTACGACGTTCCGCTCTCCGCATATCAGGTCAGCGGCGAATACGCCATGATCAAGGCTGCGGCGCTCAATGGCTGGATCGACTATGAGCGCGTGATGATGGAGTCGCTGCTGTGCATCCAGCGCGCCGGGGCTTCCATGACGCTAACCTACTTCGCGAAAGAAGCGGCAAGATTGCTGGCATAGCAACCGCCGGAAAGTATGGCATCGAGGTATATATGGCACTCTCTGACGAAACCAAACAACTCCTCGACGGTCCCAACTTCGCTCACTTGGCTACTCTAATGCCCGATGGCTCACCGCAAAGCGTTCCAGTGTGGATTGGGCGCGAAGGCGATCGCATCGTTATCTGCACCGGGGAGAAATCGTTGAAAGCTCGCAACACGGCGCGCGATCCTCGGGTGGCGATCTCCATAGTCGACTTTCACAATCCGTATAGCGAGCTGCAGATTCGCGGACGAGTTGTCGAGCGTCGCCCCGATACGGACTTCAAGTTGTTGGACCCAATCTCCCACAAGTACACTGGCAAGCCATTTCCCATGCGGCAGCCCGAAGGACGTATTGCCCTTATTATTGAAGTCGACAAAGAGCGCTATACCAAGCTGCCGTTTGAGCACACTCCGCCTCCGAGCTCGTGAGCGGGCGAGTTCCAGCCAATCCGCGAAATTTCCCTAGAGTCTCTCGCTTGCTTTCGCTTGAGAAAGCAAGCAGATAGCTTTCTTATCGATTGCGCGCCGCTCCTTCAGGCAACGCTAGGGGCGTTCTCGCACTCCAAGCTAATCCGGGAGACACCAAATGAAACCACTCGGCACTGCCATGGCAGCGCTTTTGTTCTTCGTTCTCGGATTGCCATTCGCCGCTTACGCGCAAGAGCAGCACGAGGACGCGGCACCGCCTGCTCATCAAGAGGAAGCCAGGCCTCCGGCAAGGCCGGAGACGGAAGCGCCGCCACCACGGCAGGAAGCGCCTAAGCCAGAAACCCCGCCGCACCAGCAGGAAGCTCGACCCGCTCCGGTGCACCCGGAGGAACGGCCCGAAGCTCGGCCAGTTCCTGGGGGCCAACCGGTTCCGCCTCCGCGACCAGCCGAAGCTCCGCGCCCGCAACAGACTCCTCACCCGCAACCGACGCCCCAGCAGCGAAGCGCCGCGCAGGCGGCCTGGCAGTCACATCGAACCCAGAACTGGCAGACGTCGCATCGCACCTGGCAACAGCGCGGCGGTTATCACGGCTATCGCATTCCCGAGGCGCGTTACAGCGCTTACTTTGGACCGGCGCACGTTTTCCCCATTTATAGCGTCCCTGTAACCGTGGTCGGCGGGTATCCGCGATTCCAGTATCAGGGCTTCTGGTTTACCGTGGTCGATCCCTGGCCGGCGACCTGGAGTGACGGCTGGTATTACCAGGACAATGTCTACATCGTCTATACGGATGGCGGATATTACCTGGTCAATCCGAGTTATCCCGGCGTCCAACTGGCAGTGAACGTGAGCATGTAGACGGCGCAGTGATGACATCCGCAAGCGGCACTGCAGCTTCCGGGAAGGCTGCGGAATACGTCGCTGTTGGCGCAGGCGGGCCTTGCGCCCGCCTGCGAGGCGCTTCTGAGAAGCGAGGGGCCTGGTCGCTCCTCCGGTTAATTTTCGGTGAATGCTGAAGCCCGGCCGTTGACCGTCCACAGTAGGTGCTCTAGTATCCGACACCTATGGACAAGCCGAACCTCGATCAATTACAGCAGACCTATAAACAAACGGTCGATCAATGGGTAGCCGCCATTCGCGCCGAAGAGGCGTTGGCCACTCCTGACCATTCCGAGACCGCAATGGAGCGCTGGGACAGCGCCGACTTCACCGTGCAGGACGCATGGAAGAAAGCCAAAGAAGCCCGTGACCAGTACAAAGAGGGCCTGCGGCATCTGCACTACGGAATATAACCCCCACACTGTGAGACGACAGCGCGTTCTTAACACCTACCGGCGAGACAGACAAACTTCCAGGGTGAACGGTCCCAAGATCGGGGCCGGCCTTCCGGCACCGGTCGTCCTTGGCCCGCTAATTGAGCAGCGCGCCGGGATTCTTGCGCGCGATGTACAGCAGCTTTAGGGTGGCTTGGCGCGGCTCGCGAATGCCTTGCTCCCAGCTTTCCACCGCATTGGAGCTGACGTTCAGCAGGCTCGCAAATAGAGCCTGGCTGGCATTCAGGCTCTCGCGCAAAGAGCGGATGTCGCTGGGCTTCATGGGCTTGGGCCGCGGCGGGATCTCAACCGAGCGCAGGTCGAGCGTGCTTTCGTTTTTTTCAGCAGAAGCTACGCCCGGGATAGGTTGCCCTTCCTTGTGCTTGTTCTTCTTCTTATCTTTCTTCTTGCCCTTCTTGCTCATCGGCTCTCCTTGGTCTTAATCCCACATCGTAGGACTGTAAGCTCTGGCAGTAAATAGCTCTTAAGCGGTGGACTTCAGCCCATCTTCTGCTTAATGCTGCGTGCCACTGGCCGCCCCTTTTCTCCTATCTCCAGATGGGCCCAAGGTAGCTCGTGATCATGGGTGAAAACCACCAGCCATTTCTCCGGGATGGCGACGTCATAGAAGCGATGCTTGTTGGCGATGCTCTCCAGGGGATAAAGGTCATAGCCCAGCACCCAAGTCGGATCGAGATGCTTGGCATCCGATACCAGGTCGCTGGGATAGGCCGCCACCTTGCCTCCGCTGCGGATAATAACCGCCTGCAGATCGCGAGTATGGCCGGGATAGACCTTCACGGAAATGCCAGGAGCGATTTCTGCATCCCCGTTCAATAGTTGCATCTGACCGCTGTTCACCAGGGGATCGTAGTTGTCGGTCATATAGCTGACCCGGTCGCGCTCGTGCTGCTCGTGGGCATGCCTTAATTCTCCCTCTTGCACGTAGTATTTGGCGCGAGGGAACGTTGGCACCGCCTTGCCGTGCTGGTAGTGGGTATTCCAGCCGCAGTGGTCAAAGTGCAGATGGGTGTTGATGACAATGTCGATCTCGTCGGGAGCCACCCCAGCCTCTTCGAAACTCTTCATCAGCAGCGCCTGGTTCTGATAGATGGCCTGACTCTTCTCGCTGAGCTTGTTGCCGATACCCGTCTCGATCAGAATGTTCTGCTCGCCGGTACGCACCAGCAGGGAATTCAGCGCCAGCGGAATGTTATTGCGTTCGTCGGGTTGGACGCGCCTCTCCCACATAATTTTGGGGATCACGCCAAACATGGCGCCGCCATCCATCCGATAGATGCCGTCCGAGAGGACGGTGAGTTCGAAGTCGCCAAGCGTCATTCGATGCACAGAAATGTCTCCTAAATAGACTTCTGATTCGATCATACTGAATTAGTGCCGAGGGTAGAGGCGGCCTTCAACCAAAGGGTCCCAAAATGCGCCAGCTTTTGCGTGGATGGAAGTGGAATCGGGCCAGCGTCCGCCCGGATGCAGTTGCTGGCCACATGTCTTTTGGAGTTATCGGTGGCCCCGGAACGAAACTGAATTGGACCTCTTTGGCACTACTTATTTGGAGGTGGGCAATGCTGGCGCATCGACTTTTATTCGTAGTTCTACTATCTTCGGCCCTGTTAGGACAGACTGCCGCGAGTCCATCGGCCGCCGGTAATCAAAATTCAGAGCCTGTACCGGTGCGCCTGCGCAGGTTTCCGGTCAGCAACTATCGGGTCAGACAGGCGACGACCTGGCGCAGATGCGTGTCGATCTGGATCGTATGGAGAGCCTCAACAGCAACATGAGCAGCGAGATCGAGTTTCTTCACGACCAGAATCTGCAGATCCTGCTGCGCACCAACTCGCAGATGTGGACAATCCTGATCCGCGATCTGCGCCGCCAGATTGACCGCGACCAGCAGCGACGGTCGACCCAGCCGCAGGCCCCTGCAACGCAAAATCCGGGTCCCCAGCCAAGTCCGCGCTAACTGCTGCCTTTTGCGAGATAGTACGAGCGGCCCGCGGGTTGTTGACAGGTGGGCTGCCCGCGCGGTGTACACTTGCCCGGAATGGCAAAACCGCTTCCAATCTCCGGCAGCAGCGATAGCAGCGACGATCCCGTCGATCCGGGAACGCTCTACCTCGTCGGCACGCCTATCGGCAACCTGGAAGACATTACTCTGCGCGCGCTGCAGAACGCTGAAGGAAGTGGACCTGATCGCCTGCGAGGATACGCGGCAAACCGCCAAGCTGCTACAACCACTACGCCATTGAAAAGCCCACGGTCAGCTATCACGAGCACAATGAGCTGACCCGCGCGGCCGAGCTGATCGTTCACCTGGAGCAAGGCGACAACATCGCCATGGTCAGCGATGCCGGGCATGCCGGGCGTCAGCGATCCGGGATACCGGCTGGTGGCGCTGGCCATTCGTCATCACATTCGCGTCGTGCCGATTCCGGGCGCGTCGGCATTTCTGTCGGCGCTGGTGGCCAGCGGACTGCCGACCGACTCATTCCGCTTCGGCGGATTCCTGCCGGCCAAGGCGGGCGCCAGACGGACGGCGCTGGAGGCGATTCGCGACTCTTCCCGGACGCAGATCTTTTATGAAGCGCCGCATCGCATTGTGGAGAGCTATGCACGATATCGTCGAGGTTCTGGGGCCCGAGCGCACGTGTCGTGATTGCGCGCGAGGTGACCAAGCTGCACGAGGAGTTCCTGCGCGGACGCGCCGAGGATGTTCTGGCACAACTGGAGGCAGCGCGGCGAGGTGCGGGGAGAGATCACACTGCTCATCGGCAAGGCAGACGAGGTTTCCCAGCGGTCCAGTCAACCAAGACCGTCGCCCAACGAGTCAAGGAACTGGTGCAGGAGGAGAAGCTGGAGGAGAAGGGTGCGCTGAAGCAGGCGGCCAAGGAATTCGGACTGTCGAAAAGCGAAGCCTATCGCGAATTGCAACGGGCTAAGTACGTAGTCTCCATCTGAGTTGACAATCGCGACGAGCGTGCTCAACAATAGCGGGCAAGTTGGAAGTGGTAGGGCCGCAATCCTATCTCGGTTAGCGGCGGGAGCTGGCTCCTCCCGACGGCCCAAGGGCAAACCGTATGGCCAAGATCCTCTGCGTGGACGACGAACCAAATATTGTTACCCTGAAGTGTGCCATTCTGCAGGCCGCCGGGCACGAGGTGACTCCCGTCGACTTCGGCCCGCGACGCCATCGAAAAGCTGCAGCACAACGAGCTACGACGCCGTGGTCACCGACTGGCGGCTGGGCGATGCCAACGGCCGCGCCATTGTGCAGGCGGCGAAGACGCACTCCACCATGCCGGTGGTCGTGGTCTCAGGCTATGTGGCGGAAGCCTTTCAGGCCGCGGAGCCCCTTGCCGACCTCTATCTGGAGAAGCCGGTGAATCCGGAAGAACTGGTGACGATTGTCAATGAGCTGCTGAAGACCAGCGATCATCCAGCGCAATAGGGGTCAGAACCACTCCGCCTTCAACGGTGCGCCACCGATCTGTGTTTCCCTCCAAGTTGACTGCCTGGCGCTGGCCTACTTTCTGTAATCAAAAGAATATGAGGAACCCTGATGCCAACTTTGATCTCGCAGCCAACTCGCGTCGCTGCCGCCGGCAATAAGCCTAAGCTGATCGATGAGTACATTGGGCGGGTGAACTCGAAGGACAGCGCGGTTAGCGTGGCGCACATGCGCAGTCCGCAAGGCTGGACCGAGCCGGGACAAACCCCGGCTTTCGACGAGTTCACCATCGTGCTGCGCGGCATGCTGCAGGGTGAAATCGAAAGCCGGCGAGCTCGACGTTAATGCCGGTCAGGCGGTCGTCGCCCACGCCGGCGAGTGGGTGCAGTACTCGACTCCAAATCCTGAAGGCGCCGAATATATTGCCGTGTGCCTTCCCGCGTTTTCCATGGAGACGGTGCATCGCGATGAGTAACGAAAAACGCTGTTCGTGACGGTATGGCTACGGCTTCGGTCAACCACTCACGGCTGCACGCAATGCCGCAGTTGCCAGACCTGAACGCTGGCTCCCTCGGGACTTGGCGGTAATGGGCAATACGATTTCCCGTGTGAATCCAGAAACGCTTGCACTTGGGTTTGCGTGGCTTGTGGTCCCGATGACTTGTCGTCAGGATTCACCAAAACGGAAGCGATTACCCACACATTTTTCGGCGGAGGCGTGGCTAGAGAAGTGGAAAGCGAGTTGGCCATAAGCAGGGGCAACGCTTTCGACTGGCTGGCTTGGCGGTAATAGTCGAAGGTATAGCGCACGTAAGGATCCATCACCACCTCGTCTCCGGGCTGCAAGTGTGGGACCAGATAGGAAACTGCAGTACGCCAATCCACGCTGAAATCTGGATGCCGCAGATAGAAGCGAATCGCGGAACCCGAGTAGAACAGAACGATCAGCAGGGCCAACACGCCAACCATTCGAGACCAGCGCGCTAACTGCGCCACTCCGGCGGCGGCTAACAATACAGCGGCGGGCAGGCAAACCGCCAGGAACCGCGGGACCCACAAGGGCTGCACCAGTCCCGCAACTCCGGTGATTGCCAGGGGAACCAGCAGCCACGCCGCAACGAACCAGCACAGCCAGGCTTGCTCGCGCGGCTTTCTCCAGGCAGCCCACAAAGCGAGCCCCCACAATGTCAGATAGACCAGGCACCGCGCCTTGCTCAACGTCAGGCTATACAACACATCCAGCGCCTGCCGCCGGCTTGGCCCGGGAATCCAGGCCACATGCGAGCGCTGCGAATGAAGCAGATATATGCCGGCGGGGATAAGCAGCACGATCAGCATCCCGAGAGATCGTGCAAGCGCTTTCCAACTCAGTTGCCTCCGCCACAAGATCAACGATAGCCACTGAGCAAAAATGACTAGCACCGCGAAGAAGTGACTGTAAATGGCGGCCGCGGATAGTACGGCATAAAGAACACAGTTCGCCCATGAGGCATTCTCCACCATTCGCAAGAAAAATAAGCTCGATAGTGAGATCAACAGAACCAGCAGCGTGTAGGAGCGAGCTTGTTGTGAGAGCTCTAGATGAAACGGCTGTACCGCCAACAGAAAGCAGGCGATGAGAGCTATGCCGCGCCCGAATAACCTGGCACCTAACAGATAGAGCACCGGGACGCTCGCCACCGCACACAAGACGGAGAGCAATCGCACTACGAATTCGCTGCTGCCCAGGTGCAACCACGTCCGCAGCAGACCGTAGTACAAGATCATGTTGAATTCAGAATGCCAGATCCAGCGGCTGAATGTGGCTGCGTCTGCCCGCGCCAGAAACACGCTGAACCCTTCGTCCAGCGTCAAGCTTCGCGAGCTGAGATGCACCAGGCGGAGCGCTCCGGCGAGGACGGAGATCAGCCCGACGGCAAGGCAGTTGAAAAGTCGCGTTCGCAATTATTTTGAAGGGCGCAGCTTCAGGATGCGCCGTACAAGCCCTTTATTGGATTCCGAACCGGCTTCAGCCGACGGCAGCTTAGCAAACGGCACTTCCGCAGCCGTTAAGGCCGGTTCCCCACTCCACACTCCGAGGTATTACTTCTAAAATTTCTTCGCGGTAATCCGCTCCGAACCAATGTAGGGCCGCAGAACTTCGGGCACGATCACGCTGCCGTCGGCCTGCTGATAGTTCTCAATGATCGCAACCCAGGTCCGCCCAATCGCCAGCCCGCTGCCGTTCAGCGTGTGTACCAGTTCCGTCTTCTTGCCGCCTTCGGGGCGATAGCGAATGTTGGCGCGCCGGGCCTGATAGTCCAAAAAGTTCGAGCACGATGAAATTTCGCGAAACAGCTGCTGCCCGGGAAGCCAGACTTCCAGATCGTAAGTCTTCGCCGACGACGGCCCCAGATCGGCCGTCGAAAGGTTCATCACTCGATAGTGCAGGCCGAGCTTCTGCAGCACCGTCTCCGCGTTGTGGGTGAGCTTCTCATGCTCGTCCCACGACTGGTCTGGCTTGGTGAACTTGACCAGCTCGACCTTCTGGAACTGATGCTGGCGAATGATGCCGCGGACATCCTTGCCGTACGACCCAGCTTCACTACGGAAGCACGGAGTGTAGGCAGCGAGCGAAATCGGCAGGCGCGAGCCATCCAGCGTCTCGTCGCGATAGAGATTGGTGACCGGAACTTCAGCGGTGGGAATCAGGTAGAGAGTCTTGTCGCCGTGCGGTACCTTGAACAAGTCGGCCTCGAACTTCGGCAGCTGTCCGGTGCCGTACATCGAATCGGCGTTGACCAGGAACGGCGGCAGCACCTCGGTATAACCATGCTCGCGGGTGTGCAGGTCGAGCATGAAATTCATCAGCGCTCGCTCCAGCTTGGCGCCCAGGTCCCAGTACACAGCGAAGCGCGCCCCTGTCAACTTGGCCGCGCGCTCCAAATCGAGCACGCCCAATTCTTCTCCCAGTTCCCAATGGGGCTTGGGAGTGAAGTCGAATTGCGGCGGCGTGCCCCAACGGCGCACTTCGACGTTGTCGGCCTCGCTTTTGCCGACGGGCACGCTGTCGTCAGGAAGATTGGGAATTCCCGTCAGGATGTTGCGCAATCTCGCATCCGATTCTTCAGCTCGCTTTTCGGCGGCCGCGATCTTCTCGCGCATGTCTTTGGTTGCGTCGATCAGCGCGCTGGCATCTTGCTTGTTTTTCTTGAGCTGGGCGATTTCTTCGGTAGTCTTGTTGCGCTGGGCTTTCAGGGTTTCGGCTTCGGTGATGGCGGCCCGCCGCTCGACATCGATAGCCTGAAAATCCTTGAGGATGGCATCAGGATTCATGCCGCGCCGGCGTAGTTTTTCTTCAACAAGAGGTAGATGATCGCGTACGAAGGCTAGATCGAGCATAAGAGATCAGAGTAATCGAAGACGCGGCTCATCACCAAACGGAGAAAGGCCTCACCACAGAGGCACGGAGACACAGAGAACACAAGAATGGGAATGGGCTCGTAGCTCTTAGCCATTAGCTTTTAGCAAGCGGGACCGACCAAGATTTTCTGGTTGCTAAAAGCTAATACCTAATGGCTAATAGCCAAGGCACTTCTCTGTGTCTCCGTGTCTCTGTGGTGATCAGCCTTCCCTCCCCACCGATTCGAAGTCTTGCTGCTTCTTCGCCAATTGCTGATGCCAGGTTGCCGCCGCACGCACAAAGGCGTGGAACATGGCTCGGGACGCCTCATCGCTGTCATAGGTGCGTTCCGGATGCCATTGCACACCCAATACAAAGTGATCCGGCAGCCGTTCCCTCTACGGCTTCCCTCACACCATCCTCGGGACACCAGGCGGCCAACCGCAGACCATCGCCCAGCGTTTCGGGCGCCTGATGATGGCTGGAGTTGACTGGCATAAAAAGATCTTGGCTGCCCGGCAGTGCACCCGCGTCGCGCAAGATCGCCGCCAGCTTCGATTGGGGATCGATTTGCACCCGATGTGCCTGGATCACGCTCCGTCCCGCTTTATGATTGACGCCTCGCGGCAGCTGCTGATCCAGTGTTCCGGTGCGCCAAACATTGAGCGACTGCAGTCCGTAGCAAATCCCGAAAACCGGTTTGCGCATGTTGTAAGCGTCTTGCAGCAGCAACTCGTCGGTATTGTCACGAAAAGGATCGCCGGGTGCTGTGTCAGGATGCCGGCTTGCGCCATATTTCTCGGGATCGACATCGGCCGGGCTGCCGGGCAGCAGTACGCCGTCACACGACTTCACCGCCTGGGCAATCTCCGACGACGTAGCGTTCGCCTCGATCACCACCGGCAGGCCTCCCGCGTTGCGTATAGCACGCTCGTACTGCGGCAGGGCGAGGCTCACATAGAGTGGCCGCTTCGAATTGGGGACCGGGATGGCGATGCGAGGCTTCATAACCGTGACCGACGTTACGACTCCGGCGTCAACATGGGCTTGGTCTTGGGTTCGTCCTGGGCACTGAGCGGGGCCAGACGCTTGGTTTGCGAATCATACAGCTCCATGATCGCCTGGCGAACCCGCGCCGACAACTTGTCCATATCGCGCAGGCGCATGCCCTTCGTCGGGATCGGTTCCCCGATTACCAGCTCGACGTCTCCCGGCATCACATGAAAGCTGTTGATGGGCAGCAGCTCGTAGGTTCCCACAATCGCCATCGGCACTACCGGCATCTGCGCCCGGATCGCGACGTAGAACGCTCCCCCCATGAACTCCTGCAGCTCTCCCGTATGCGAGCGACCGCCCTCGGGAAACACCATCAGCGGAACCCCGCGGCGCAAGGCATCACACGCACGGTTCAGGCTGCGCAGCGAAGCGTGGGCATCGCCGTAGACGATGGGGATTTGTCCCGAACGCCTCAAATACCATCCCAGAAATGGATATCGGAACAACTCCTTTTTCGCCATGATGCGGAACTGTACCGGCAGATGTGCGTAAAGTACCGGAATATCGGCAGCCGACAAATGGTTGGCGGCATACACCGCGGCTTGCTCGGGATGAACGTGCTCCGACTCCTACCACCCGCACGCGAATGCCGACGGTCTTCAGGATCATCTGCGACCAAGTGCGCGCGAACCAATGCTGTAGCCGTCCGGTCCCGTCAAAAAGCGAAGCCAACAATGCGAACGTTCCCAGCACTCCGGTGTACAAGTACACGGCAGGCACGAAGAAGAAATACGAGCGCAGCCGGCTGAGCAGCGAATTCCGCCGCTGAGTCACGGACGCGACTTGTTGGTCAGCTTTATTCACGACATCACAAACGAAAAGTCAATTCACCACGGAGACACGGAGGTACCGGGGTTTGAATTCCCAAGCCGTTGGATTTCTCGGATCACTGTGTTTTCCCGGATGCTCTTACCTCTTAGGGAAACTCCGATTAAATCAAAGTGAAGTCCCGCCGCGGCTAAAGCCGCATGATTTTGCGGATGCTTAACGGACGGCCTGAAGTGTCTGCGTGAGAACCTCTGCCGTCCCTACGGGGCTCGGACTTATTTACCACTTCACCCAGCACTCCGCCATCCCACCCCAATTCGCGCAAAGGCGGCGCGACTCGGGGACCCCGGTGCGGCTGCGTGCTGGGCTAGGCTATTCCGCGCCTGCGGCGCTCCCTTTTTGCGCCTTTTACTCTTACCGGCGAAACACAAAGTTAGTTCTCACGCAGACACTGAAGGCCGTCCCCTTCAAAACAAGCCCTAACGCTTCCACCAAGCCTCAATCGCTTCAAACCAGCCTTAATCAGAGTTTCCTTAGCTCTCAGCTTTTGGCAATCGAGACGCCCGTGGACCATTCGTTGCTATTAGCTAATAGTAAGAGCTAAAAGCCAAGCCAACGAATTCTCCGTGCTCTCTGTGTCCTCCGTGGTGAAACGCCTTTGGCATTTACACCGAAACTCCCATCGCGGCCATAGCTTCCCCGATCAGGAAAATCGAGCCGGTCACCACGATCAATCCATCTGGCTTGCTGATCTCGCGCGCCTGGGCCAGGGCTGCTGGAACTGTCTCCTCGGCGAACAACGAAGCTCCAGTTCGTGAAGCCGCGTGCATTAGTTCGGCGGTTGTCGCCGTTCGCGGATTATCGACCTGAGTTACCACTACCCGCTCGGCAATGGGAAACAGAATCTCCGCCATCTCCTGGATGGCTTTGTCGCGCAATGCAGCGAACACTAAGGTTAACTCGCGTCCGACAAAGTTCTCCGACAGGGCCGAGCGCAGGGCCCATGCACCCGCGGGATTGTGCGCCACATCGAGCACCATTTCGCGCTGATGCGTGGCCACCGACGCCGGCAGGACCTGAAAGCGTCCCAGCCAATGCGTCTCGCGGATCCCTTGTTCCACTTGCCTCGGCGTCACTTTGAATCCGAAATGATTGAGCTCCACGGCCGTCGCGATTGCCAATGCGATGTTGCGTAACTGATGGCGACCCACCAGCGGCGAATCGATTTGAATTTCCTCACCCATCACCGCCAGAGGATACCGGCTGTGGCCGGGCTCGGCAATCTGCCGCCCCGCCAGATAGGTCGCGGCTCCCGGCGAAATTGGCGGCACATACTGCGCGGCACTGACCCCACGCGCAGCATTTTCCTCGATGACATGCCCGATCACGTCATTGGCCTGCGGATGTTGCGGCAGAGTGACCACCACGCCGTTCTGGCGAATGATACCTGCCTTCTCGCCTGCGATCTCCGCGATGGTGTCGCCCAGGTATTTCTGATGATCGAGCGAAATGTCGGCGATCACCGAGATCAAGGGCTCGACCACATTAGTTGCGTCCAGACGCCCGCCCATGCCGACTTCCAGCACGGCGATCTCGACCCCAATGCTGGCGAAATATTCGAACGCCATCACCGTCAGCATCTCAAAAAAACTGGGGTGCCAGGGCAACTTGCCGGACTGTAAAAGCTGCTGAGCCGTGCGCTCCACGCGGTCGTGGATCTCGCCGAACTCCGGGTCGGAAATAGCCTCGCCATTGACCCGAATACGCTCGTTGATGCGGATCAGGTGCGGCGAGGTGTAGAGTCCGGTCTGGTAGCCGGCAATGCGCAGAATGGACGAGAGCGTGGAGGCGGTCGAACCTTTCCCGTTCGTCCCGGCGATCAGCACGCTGGCAAAGCGCCGCTCGGGATGGCCCTGTGCCTCCAGCATCTCGCGCACGTAAGCCAGATCGAACTTGTGCGAGGGCGTGCTGGCCAGCTCGTGCCCGAGCGCGTAGAGCTGCTCAACTGTACGTTGGTACGACATGACGGCTGATTTCAGATTACAACATCCGGCAGGAAGCATTCAGCAGTCAGTAGTCAGCCAGCCACGCTTGTCATCCCGACCGAGGACTTTAGTCCGAGCGGAGGGATCTGCGGTTCAACCTGTCGATGCGCCCATCCGGTCGCGCAACAAACTTCGAAAACACAACCCTAGACGTCCTTTAGTTGTTCCTCTGTCATACCGAAGTAGTGGCCTATTTCGTGAATGACTGTCTGCCGGATCTGGTGGCGGACCTCGGCCTCGGTGGCGCAGACAGCCTCAATATTCTTCTGGTAGAGCACGACATAATCAGGCCCTCCGGGCAGGCCAAAAACGCTCTTTTGAGTCATCGGCACGCCATGGAACAGCCCCAGACGCAACACTCTGGGCTGGCCGCGCTTCGGGGCCGGCTGGTCTGGAGGCAAATCCTCGACCAGAACGGCGACATTGCGGATGCGGCGACGAAACTCAGCCGGCAGAGAGTCCAGCGCCTCCCCCACGGCCTTGGTAAATTTCTCGCGCGTCATTCTCCACATGCGGATGCTCTCGCGCCCGATGCGTTATCGGTTAGGCATTGCCGCTCTCTCGCGCCGCCTTCCCTTGCTCAGGCTCAACCTTTAGCCCACGTTTTTCCAGTTCCTTAGCCAGTGCAGTTTTGGCTGCGTCAACGAGATCCACCGAGTCGCGGGCAATCTCGAGCAGTTCGTCATCCTCCGTCGCTGCGTACGTCTCTTCGTAGTTAAAATCTTCGGGAATCATTCGTAGCTCCTTCTTAAAACGGCGGAGCACAAGTCTACTTAATCTCTGGGGATAAAGCGAAATGATCCGATGAGACAATCGCGCAGAATTAGTCGCCGCAAGGCAGATTTGTGAGCTAGTGGCTAGTTGCTCTCCGCCAATTCCCTCTTCACTGCCTCGCTAAGCAGCTTCCCGTCCACCCTCGCGTCTCCAAACTTGGCCTTCGCATTCTTCATCACCGCGCCCATGTCCTTCATTGTGGGAGAGCCCATCTCGGCGATGACGGCGCGCACGGTGGCCGCGATCTCCTCTTCGCCCACCGCCTTCGGCATGTAGGCTTCGATGATCGCGATCTCTTCAGCTTCTTTCGCGGCCAGCTCCGGGCGATTGCCTTTCTCGAACTGTTCGATCGAGTCTTTGCGCTGCTTGATCATGGTGGTGAACACCTGCAGCTCTTCTTTTTCGTCGAGGTCGGCGCGCTTCTCGATGCGCTTGTTCTGCAATGCGGCTTTCATCATGCGAATGGTGGAAAGACGCAGCTCTTCTTTCTTGCGCATGGCGTCAACCATGTCTTTTTGCACCCGTTCGGTCAGGCTCATGACGCCATTATAGGGCAGCAGATCACGAGGCCTTGTGACGGGGAGCACGGAAGCGCCGCCAAGTTGAGGTAGCTTGTCGGCCCGCTGGGTTCTATAGTTGATAGATGTCGGCGCTTCTCCCGGCCGGCAATCTACTAGCAGGGGTATCGCTATGATTCGTAAGACACGGCTGTTTACTCCCGGTCCTACTCCTCTTCTTCCTGCCGCTCAAAACGCCATTGCGGCGGCGGACATGCACCACCGCACCGCGGAGTTTCGCGAAATTTTCACCCGCACCCTGGCCGATCTCAAGACCTTCATCGGCACCAAGAATGATGTTCTGATTCTCGCTTCTTCCGGCAGCGGCGCCATGGAGGCCGCGGTCTCCAACCTCACCTCGCCGGGCGAAAAGGTGGTGGTTCTGACCGCCGGCAAGTTTGGCGAGCGCTGGCGCGATCTGGCCAAGGCCTTCGGTTGCCAGATCGAACTGATCGAGGTTCCTTACGGGCAGACCTTCGACCTGCGCGAGATCAAGTCCAAGTTCGGCTGGCGCGGGCGTGCTCTACATGCAGGCGACGGAGACCTCGACCGGCGCGCGGCACGACGTAAGGCTATCGCCGCGCTGCTGAAAGGAACCGACACGCTGTTCGTAGTCGACGCCATCACCGGCCTCGGCACCACGCATTTCGAGGTGGACGACTGGGGCATCGACATCCTCATCGGCGGCTCGCAAAAGGCGGTCATGATTCCGCCCGGACTCGCTTACCTTAGCGTAAGCGAGCGCGCCTGGCAGCGCATGGATACCGCCAAGCAGCCGCGCTTCTACTTCGATCTGCGCAAAGAGCGCAAGTCGCAGACTAAGGGCGAGTCGGCCTTCACCCCGGCCAGTCGCGCTGATCGCAGGACTGGCCGCAGCGCTCGACTTACATTCGCCGCGCCGGTAACGGCAACCTCGCCGACGGACGCGATGCTCTGATCCACAACGCGGAAACTTCCGCTGCCATGGTTCGCGCCGGCGTCCAGGCCCTGGGGCTGAAGCTGTTCGCGCCCACCTGTCCTGCCGCTGCGGTCACTGCGGTGCTGGCGCCCGCAGGCGTTGATTCCAGCGCCATCGTAAAGGAGTTCCGCGAGCGCTTTGCCATGGTGGTCGCCAACGGCCAGGGCGAGATGAAGGGAAAGCTCTTCCGCATCGCTCATCTCGGCTATTACGACTACCTGGACGCCATCGGCGTCATCGGCGCGCTGGAGCATGTGCTCGCTGAAAGTCGCGCCATCTCACAAATTCGAACTGGGCGCAGGCGTGCGCGCCGTGCAAGAAGTCTTTGCCGGGCAATTCGCCGAGGCGGCTAGCGTATGAAAATCGTTGTTGCAGACAAAATCTCTCCTTCCGCGTCCGCCGTCTTCGGCGAGCACGAGGACTGGACCGTAGTTTCCCCGACAAAGAAGCGCTCGCCCGCCGAACTGGCCGATGCGGACGCCATCTTGGTCCGCTCTGCTACTTTCGTCGACGCCGCCATGATGGACAAGGCTCCCAAGCTGCGCGTCATCGGGCGCGCTGGCGTGGGCGTCGACAACGTCGATCTCGACGCTGCCACCAAACGCGGCATCGTGGTCATGAACACGCCCGGCGGCAATGCGGTTGCTGTCGCCGAGCACACCTTCGCCCTCATGCTGGCCATGGCGCGCCACATGGTGCGCGCTGACACCACCATGCACGCCGGCAAGTGGGAGAAGAAGACGCTGCAAGGCACCGAGCTGCGCGGCAAGACTCTCGGCATCGTCGGCCTGGGCCGCGTCGGGGTCGAAGTCTCGCGTCGCGCGCTCGGCCTTCGGCATGAAGGTCGTCGCCCACGATCCCTACGTAGCGCCCAGCCTTGCTCAGCAATTGAACATCACCCTGGCGCCGCTCGACGAGGTTTACGCGCAGTCCGACTACATCACGCTGCACGTCGGCCTGACGCCGCAGACCCAGGGCATGATCAACGCCGACTCGATTCGCAAGATGAAGAAGGGCGTGCGCCTGGTCAACTGCGCTCGCGGCGAGTTGCTGAACGAACCTGCTGTCATCGAAGCCTTGCAGTCCGGACAACTGGGCGGTGCGGCACTCGATGTCTACAGCAACGAGCCGCTCAAGGACTCTCCGCTGGCGACCATGCCCAACGTCATCCTGACGCCGCACATCGCGGGCTCGACCCACGAGGCGCAGGAAGCCGTCGGCGTGCAGATCGCGCTGCAAGTGCGCGAGTACCTGACGAAGGGCGTCATCCAGAACGCGGTCAACGTGCCTTCCATCAGCGAGGAAGAGTACCAGGAGATGCTGCCGTACATCGTGCTGGGCGAGCGCCTGGGGACTTTCCTGGCGCAATCCAATGAAGGTGGCGTGGAAGAGATGGGCCTCAGCTACAGCGGCGAGATTGCCGGAGTGGAAGACGGCACTCATCCGCAATGCCGCCGTGGCCGGCGCGCTGAACCAGATCGCTCATGCTCACGAGCGGGCGAACCTGGTGAATGCTGCGTCGATTGCCGAGGAGCGTGGCATCCGCCTCACCGAGCGCAAGAAGACGCGCGACGCCGGCGGCGCTGCTGCCAACGTGCTTCGCATGACCTTCAAGACGGGCCAGCAGGAAAACACGGTGGCCGGCTGCGTTCAGCCCGGCGGCTCGCCCCGGCTGCTGGAGATCGACGGCATTCGACGTGGAAGCGCCGCTGGAAGGCAACGTCATCTACCTGCGCAATCTCGACGTGCCCGGCGTGATCGGACGCGTGGGGACGGTGCTGGGACAGCACAACGTCAACATCGCCAACTTCTCGCTCGGCCGCGGCCGGGAGGGGCAGGAGGCATCGGCCGTCGCGGTAGTGCAGGTGGATGGCGACATCAGCGATGCTGTGCTGGAGAGCCTGCGCGGTATCGAGACCATTCTGCTGGCCAAGGCGATCCGGTTCGTAGCACCGCAGCCGAAAGCAGTATCAGCCTGAGCAAAACAAGGCCGCGCTGGATGTTCTTTCCGGCGCGGCAAATTTTCCGAGTGGCTAATGAAAGCCACCTCACAAATCGACTTGTGTCAGGGCACGGCTTCAGCCGTGCCCTGATACACCCCGAATAACTTGAAACCATCATAAATCGGAAACGCAACCACCTCAGGGGCTAAAGCCCCGCATTCAAGCAGCCGGTACGGCACGGCTGAAGCCGTGCCCTTTCAAAACCCGATTTATGAGATAGCTTCTTGTAAAAAGCCGAAACTGCGCTAAGTGGAAAGCGTTGTCCTGAGTTGAGGCCTTGCTAGTGCGCGGCTGTTGGCTGTCCAGCGCGTGCCGCAACTTCCAGACGCACTTCGGCGCGGCGCTGGGCATACTGAACCGCATCGTAGTCGAGATCGGGACCGGCCTGGCGAAGCGCTTCATCAGCTTTAGCCTTGGCTTCCTGAGCGCGTTTCACGTCGATATCTTCGGCGCGTTCGGCGACGTCGGCCAAGATGGTCACCTTGTCGGGCAAAACCTCGGCAAAGCCCCAGGCCACGGCAAGGTATTGCGTGGTTCCACCCTGGGTGTAACTGATCTCGCCAATCATCAACTCGGTGATCAGCGGCGCGTGCCCCGGCAGAATACCGAGATAGCCGTTCTTACCCGGTATCTGCACCGTATCGACGTCCTCGCGGACCAGCAGCTTATCCGGCGTGATGATTTGTAAATGCAGCGTGTCAGCCATGGCAGATTACGCTTGCGCCTTCATCTTCTCGGCCTCTTCCAGCACCTCGTTGATGTCGCCCTTCATATAGAACGCCTGCTCCGGGATGTCATCGTGTTTGCCATCGACAATCTCCTGGAAGCTGCGCACGGTGTCGTCAATCTTCACGTAGCGGCCTTTGAGTCCAGTGAACTGCTCGGCCACGAAGAACGGCTGCGAGAGGAATTTCTGGATCTTGCGGGCGCGCGATACCGTCAGCTTCTGGTCTTCGCTGAGCTCATCGATACCCAGAATCGCGATGATGTCTTGCAGGTCCTTGTAGCTCTGCAGAACGCGCTTCACCGCTTGTGCCGTGTTGTAGTGGACTTCGCCGACCACGCGCGGATCGAGAATGCGCGACGTGGAAGCCAGAGGATCGACAGCGGGATAAATACCCAGTTCTGAAATCTGGCGGGATAGCACGGTAGTCGCGTCGAGGTGAGCGAACGTCGTCGCTGGAGCGGGATCGGTCAAGTCGTCGGCAGGCACGTAAATCGCCTGCACCGAGGTCACCGAGCCCTTCTTCGTCGATGTAATACGCTCCTGCAACTCGCCCATTTCGGTGGCCAGGTTAGGTTGATATCCCACGGCGGAGGGCATGCGGCCCAACAGCGTGGAAACCTCCGAACCCGCTTGCGTGAAACGGAAAATGTTGTCGATGAACAACAGCGTGTCCGAACCTTCTTCGTCGCGGAAGTATTCGGCGACGGTAAGCGCGGTCAGCGCCACGCGCAGACGCGCTCCGGGCGGCTCGGTCATCTGACCATAAATCAATGCGGCCTTCGACTTCGAAGGTTCCTTGATGTTGACCACGCCCGACTCCTGCATTTCCAGCCAGAGGTCGTTGCCTTCGCGCGTACGCTCGCCCACGCCGGCAAACACGGAGAATCCGCCATGCTTGAGCGCGACGTTGTTGATAAGTTCCATGATGACGACGGTCTTGCCGACTCCGGCGCCGCCAAACAGGCCGATCTTGCCGCCCTTCAGAAAGGGCTGGATGAGGTCGATGACCTTGACGCCGGTCTCGAACATCTCCATCTCAGTCGACTGCTCGTCGAATGCCGGTGCCTGGCGATGGATAGGATTGCGTTTGGCGGCATTGATCGGGCCTAGCTTGTCAACCGGGTTGCCGATCACGTTCAGCACGCGGCCCAGGGTTTCGCGGCCCACGGGAACGGTGATGGGGCCTCCGAGGTCGATGGCCTTCATGCCGCGCACCATGCCTTCGGTAGGCTCCATGGCAACGCAACGCACCCGGCCTTCGCCCAACTGCTGCTCCACTTCCAGGATGACGTCGATTGGAGTGGGAACGGTGAAGCCGTCGCTGGTCACGCGCAGCGCCGAGTAAATAGGCGGCAGCGCCGCCTCAGAAAATTGCACGTCGACCGCGGGACCCGCGATCTGAATAATGTGTCCGATATTTTCAGCCATATGAATTCTGCTCTTCGCGATTCGCCTTTGGCTCTTAGCTGTTAGCCATTAGCTCTTAGCAAAAATGTTTGTGGCAAATGCTGGCTCGAGGCTCTTAACTAGCCACTATCCACTAACCCCTAACTACTGCCCTACGACAACGCTGCCGCTCCGCTGACGATCTCGATAATCTCTTTCGTGATGGCCGCCTGCCGCGCCCGGTTCATGGTCAGGGTCAGGGAGTCGATCACGTCATTGGCGTTGTTGCTAGCCGAGTCCATCGCGGTCATGCGGGCGGCATTCTCGGCCGCTACCGATTCCAGCATGCCCTGGAAAATCTGAAACGCAACATAGCGCGGCAGCAGGCCGGCGAACAACTCTGCCGGCGGTTGCTCATAGATGTAGTCCACAGGTGCGGTGGCGAACTTCGCTGCCTCTCGCTCGAACTCGGTCGGCGGAGGCTCCTGCAGGCTGATTCCGGCTGCCCGCGCAGCTTCGCCCATCCGCTCCTTGGCCTCCAAGGTGAACTCTTCCGCCAGCGCAACCTCGCGTCGTCCCAAGTCCTGTACCGGCAGAATCCGTTGCGCGATCAGCCTCTGCGAAATTACCGACTTGAATTCATTGAAGATGAGATAAACGGAATCGACCTGCTCCTCTTTGTAAGCTTGGGCAATACGGTCGGCAATTTCCGACACTACTTCGTAGTCCACTTTGGCCAGCAGGTTCAGGTGCTCGCCCAGAACCTGGATCTCGCCAGCGCGTGCTTCTCCCGCCTTGCCTACCGGATAGCGCCGGCGCATATAGTCGCGCCCCTTACGCCCGATGGCCACGATGTCGATGTTCTTGCCCTTGAAATGTTCCAGAAACTTGGTTGCCGCCTTCAGCACATTGGAATTGAAGGCGCCCGCCAGACCGCGATCTCCGGTTACCAGCAGCAGGAGGATGTTCTGTTCCGGGCGCATGGCCAATAGGGGATTCAGTGGCTCACCGGTCTTGGGATCCACCAGCTCAGTGCGGCTGACGGTCGAGGTCAGAATATTGGCCAGCATCTGCGCATAGGCACGCGATGCCAAGGCGCGTTCCTGCGCCCGCCGCAGCTTGGCAGCCGCAACCATTTTCATGGCTTTAGTAATCTGCCGCGTGTTCTTCACGCTGCGAATACGCCGTCGGATGTCGCGTACGTTCGCCATTGGTTCTTACGCGCTCGCTTTCGCCACAGCTTCACGGTCGCTGACGAAGCGGTCCTTGAATTCCTTGATGACCTTGGTCAGCGCGGCGCGCAGATCGTCGTCGAGGACCTTCTTCTCCTCGATCGTCTTCAACACGCCTGGGTTGGAAGTCTCCACGTACTCGTTCAGGCCTTTCTCAAAGTCGTGCAACTGATCCACCGGCAGATCGTCGAGCAAGCCCTGGGTTCCGGCGTAAATGATCAGAATCTGCTTGGAGAAGGGCAGCGGTTGATACTGTCCCTGCTTAAGGATCTCAGTGAGTCGCTGACCACGAGCAAGCTGCGATTGTGTGGCCTTGTCCAGATCGCTACCGAACTGTGAGAACGCCGCCAGCTCGCGATATTGCGCCAGATCGAGGCGCAATGTGCCGGCTACCTGACGCATGGCTTTGATCTGCGCGCTGCCGCCGACGCGGCTCACCGAGAGACCAACGTTAACTGCCGGACGCACACCAGAGTTGAAGAGGTCGGTTTCCAGATAAATCTGGCCATCGGTAATCGAAATCACGTTGGTCGGAATGTAGGCCGATACGTCGCCCGCCTGGGTTTCGATGATGGGCAGGGCAGTCAGCGATCCGCCTCCCAGATCGTTGCTCAACTTGGAGGCGCGCTCCAGCAGCCGGGAGTGAAGATAGAACACGTCACCGGGGTAGGCTTCGCGTCCCGGCGGACGGCGCAGCAGCAGCGAAATTTCGCGATAGGCGACGGCGTGCTTGGAAAGATCGTCGTAGATGCACAGCGCGTGACGCTTGGTGTCGCGGAAATACTCGCCCATAGCGCACGCGGCATAGGGCGCGATGTACTGCATGGGCGCGGGATCGGATGCCGAGGCCGAGACGACGATGGTGTATTCCATCGCGCCGTAGTCGTCCAGGGTCTTCACCACTTGCGCAACCGAGGAACGCTTCTGCCCGATGGCGCAATAAATGCAAATCAGGTCGCGACCCTTGCTGTTGATGATGGTATCGAGTGCGACCGCAGTTTTGCCAGTCTGGCGATCGCCAATGATCAGCTCGCGCTGGCCGCGGCCGATGGGAATCATGGAATCGATGGCCTTCAACCCGGTGGCCATCGGCTCTCGCACCGGCTGCCGGTCGATGACGCCGGGCGCCAGGCGCTCAATCGGAATGTACTGATCGGTGTTGACCGGTCCTTTGTCGTCAATGGGCAGCCCCAGCGAGTTCACTACGCGACCGACCATGGCTTCGCCGACGGGCACACTCATGATTCGGCCGGTGCGCTTGACCTCGTCGCCTTCTTCTACCTCGGTGTACTCGCCCATCAGCACCACGCCGACCTGGTCTTCTTCCAGGTTCATGGCGATGCCGGCAACGTTGTGCGGGAACTCGAGCAATTCGCCCGACATGACCTTATCGAGGCCGTAAACGCGGGCGATGCCGTCGCCGATGGACATCACGGTGCCAACTTCGTCGACCGCGATCTTCGATTCGTAATTGCCAATCTGCTCGCGAATGAGCTTAGTAATCTCGTCTGCTTTGATCTGTGCCATAAGATTCCGTTCGAATACAGCGAACCTTCGGGTCCGCACTAATTCACTATCCTGCCGTCCCTACGGGACTCGAACTCATTTCCCTGATCAATCCGCGGCGCTGAAGCGCCGCACTACCCTTCTACGCGGTGCTTAACTCCTGCCGCATCTTCTCCAGTTGTCCGCGCACCGAACCGTCATAAATCGTGCTGCCGACGCGAACCACCACTCCGCCCAGCAAATCGGGCTTGGAGATGTAGTGG
This sequence comes from uncultured Acidobacteriaceae bacterium, assembly GCA_963746515.1. Classification (GTDB taxonomy): domain Bacteria; phylum Acidobacteriota; class Terriglobia; order Terriglobales; family Acidobacteriaceae; genus Bog-257. The sequence goes on from CAVVBO010000001.1 coordinate 662,394, forward strand.
GCACGAACTTTCTTGCCGGTCATGCGCTCCACTCGCCCTTCCAACTCGCGCTGCTCATTAGGCGAAAGCGGACGGGCGCTGGAAATCTCGGCCTCGGTGAACCCCAGCTGCGCGTCGAGTTCCACCTCGAACTGCCTCACCATGTCATCCAACATCGCAATGCGGCGGTGGTCGATCAGGATCGCTATAAAATTCCGGATCGGCTTCGCTACGCCGATTTCGTTGACGATGGCATCGAGCACGGCGCGCTTCTGCTCCGGCGAAATCGCGGGCGATTCCCAAACCTTGCGCAGCTCGGCGCTGGTATGCACCGCTTCCGCGACGGCCTTCAGTTGCTGCCGGGCGGTATCCCCGTCAATCTTCTGCTCGAGGATGACGTCGACCAGAGCACGCGCGTAGCGGCTGGCAATAGCGGCCATAGCTTATTTGCCATCCTTTCCCAGCTGATCCACGAATTCGTGTACCAGTGCATGATCGGTGGGCTCATCGACCCGAATTTTGCGCGAGGCCATATCAACCGCCAGCGATGCGGCGTAGGTCTTCAACTCGCGACGGGCATTGCGGGCGATGGCCGTGATCTCGGTCTCGACTGCCTGTACTACTTTCTGTTTGTCTTCCTCCGCGGCCTGCCGAATCCGCTCTTCCTCAGCGGCAGCTTCGCGCTCGGCGGCGGTGCGGATCTCCGCGACTTCCGTATCCAGCTTTGCCAGACGAGCCTCGATGTCGCTCAGGCGACGAGTGGCGTCGGCGCTGGCGGCCTGCGCTTCCTTGATGCTCTTCTGAATGGTGGCTGTGCGATCGCGAAATGCTTGCGGAACCTTCGCCTTCACCAACAGGTAAAAGACCAACGCAATACCGGCGAAGTTGAAAGCGATCGATAGCGCAAAGGAGGTATCCGGGCCGAGACCCAGTTTGTGGCCCCATTTCTCTGCAGTGGAGGCAGCCTGCTCGGTGGCCTTCGCCAGAATCTCGCCCACTCCGGCGTTAGGACCTCCTCCGCCAGATTCAGCCGCAGCATGATCGGGTTCGGTGCCCTGTTGAGCAGGGTTTTGCTGAGCAGCATTCGGCTGCGACGAATCCTGGGCCCAAACCGCAGCAGCAAGGAGAAAAGCAAACAATGCGAACCCGGCCAGCCGGATCGAAAGTCTACGGCTCATTGCGCGCTCCCTATGCTGGGGGTGGCGCCGGCCGGTTTCAGGATGGTAGCGATGATCTCGGAGGCCAGCCGGTCGATTTCGCCTTGCAGACCAGCCCGGGCTGCGGCCATATCCTGTTCGATAGCCAGCCTTGGCTTCCCGAATCTGCTGTTGCGCCCGGCTGCGCGCCTCTTCCAATGCCTGGGCCCGCAACTGCTGCGCCTGCTGACGCCGCGCTTCCTGCGCCTTGAAGATCGCCAGCCGAGCTTCTCGCAGCTTGTGCTCGTAATCCTGGGTTCGGGCTTCGGCGGCGGCAACGTCGGCACGCGCCTTCAGGATGGCTCCTTCGGTGCGCTCGCGCCGTTGGTCCAAAACCCGGTTCAACGGCTTGCGTACAAGATTTTGATAGATGGCATAGAGCAGCAGCAGGAGGACTGCAGTCGGGATGGCTCCGAGCAGTAGTTCGCCTACCTGTTTAAGAGTGTTGTCCATTCCTTGTGTCGTGAGTGCCTACTGCTGAAGATGCACTGAGGGCGCCAGAGATATAACTGGAACTATTGAAACTAACAGAGCTTATTGCCCGGTGTCAATGAACGGAATTCCCTTTCGGGACAAGCCGCCGCGCTGCTATGGTGCGCCCTTCACAAACTGCGGCTGCTTGCCTTCGTCCCAGGGATCGTAGGTCTGCACGAAGATCATGCGATCGCGAATGGTGGGATGGTCCCAAGCCCAGAATTCCGCAAATTTACCGACGTAGGGATAGTCGAGCGAACGCTCTCCCAAAACCTGAAACGCGTGCGCTGCCGCGATCGGCGCATTCGGCACCAGACTATGAATCACTTCCAGGCCATACTGATCGGCTTGATGTTCGTAATGACGCGACACCGCATTGAAGGCCGGCGTGGCCAGGAATGTCAGGACGGACAGGATCAGCACCAGCAATGGAAGTGACGCCCAGTCGGCTAGATCGCGAATTCCCCAGCCTGCGCCATAGCGCGCCACCAGCCCGTTGGCCAGGCGATAGCCGATGTAGAACAGCACCAGCAGCTGTAACAGAATGATCGCCATCTCCTTCGGAATGTGACCTAGGACGTAGTGTCCCATCTCGTGGCCAAAGACGAAGAGCGTCTCCGGCGTGGTCATGTGCTCCATGGTCGTGTCCCACACCACCACGCGCTTGGTCGATCCGAAGCCGGTAACGTAGGCGTTCAGCGTCGTAGTCTTCTCGCTGGCCTTCATCTCGAACATGCGTTCCGGCGGTATGTCCATACCGGCTCGATGCACCACGCGTTCGATCTGCGTGACCAGATCGTTGTGATGATCGCTGAGCGGCTCGAACTTGTTGAACATCGGCTCAATCCAGATTGGTTCGACGAACAGAACCAGGACCACGATCGGGATTAAAGCCAGCCAGAAGTAAAACCACCAGCGCCGCGGGCTACGCCGCAACACGGCGTAAAGAATCCTGCCTAGCAGACTCGCGAGCAGGCAGCCAAGCAGCAGGTTCTTGCCCCAGTCGCCGAACCAGGATCCCCAGTGCTGTACTGAGAGCCCGTAGCTGAGGCTTACATAATGCCGATGGATATCGAACGGAAGCTGCGTCAGTTCGAACACCACGGTGAACAGAGACATGACGATTACGGCCTGCACGATGCGAAAGCGTGAGGCACGCTCCGCCCAGTCCCGCAGTCGGACGCCGAACCGCAACCGCAGCATCAGGTAGAAAACCAGAAAGGTCCACGCCGTGACGATGGGGACCATGGTCGCGTCCAACCGGTAAAGCGCGTGGGCTTGGGCCAGTTTGTCTGGCGGAAGAGTGTATTGCAGGATCGGATGGGATAAGGCGGAGCCGGCCGATACGGAGCTTGGCTGCGCGTTGCCAACCGTGGCAAAGGCTGCAGCGGTAGGGGCTAGCGTCAGGACCACTAGCAACCCGACGCGCGACCCGGTGAAGACCATTCAGGCCCCTCAGAGAGCTTTCTGCGGGAAGTCTATCACCAGCCTGAAAGGGGCTTGATCGAATCTGTTCGGTGTTGCAACCGAACGCTGAACCGAATCCGGCACTTCGGAAGCCCCAAATGTGTTTCTAATCGATCATATTTTGTACCCTGAAAAGGATGGGCGTAGCCACACTTTTGGGCTGAGAGTCGGTCTCAATCCTCTTGTTTTCAGGGACTTAAATGCTTTCCCAAAAATTGTGCAACTCTCGAAAATTCAGTAGCTTATCGCGATTTGCGCTTGACATTTCCACAGCCCGGCGTACCATAAAAGTATCACCTCCGATCCATTTCAGGATCGAATGGGCCCGGAGCCAAGGAAATCGTCACCGCTCCTTGGCATCGGGCCTATTTTATTGTCCGCTTTTTGCAGTACCGGCCGTGGTTCCTGATTCAGTGGAGTTTCGGGGTGCAGTCTTTCTAATCGATGAATGCAAAAGTCCTGTTTGCCTTGGGGCTCTTTTTTTGCCTCACTCCCTGGGCCTCCCCGCCGTTAGCGTTGCTCGCCGGCCTCACCTTCGGAGCAATCGCCACGCATCCCTACAAGGACGAATCCCGGCGACTGTCCAAAATCTTGCTGCAGTCCGCCGTTGTGGGACTGGGTTTTGGAATGAATCTGCAAGAGGTGGTCCACGCCGGGCGCAGCGGCTTCCTCTACACAGCGCTGAGTATTGCCTTCGCCATGATCCTGGGAACGCTGCTGGGCCGTTGGCTTAGGGTTGAGAACCGGGCCGCATTCCTCATTTCCACGGGAACTGCAATTTGCGGCGGCAGCGCCATCGCGGCGGTCGGTCCGATAACGGGAGCCACGGAAGACGAGATGTCGGTTTCGCTGGGCACAATCTTCGTGTTGAACTCCGTTGCCCTCCTGACCTTTCCTGCGATTGGCCTTTGGCTGCACCTTTCGCAAACCCAGTTCGGCTTGTGGGCGGCGTTGGCGATTCACGACACCAGTTCCGTCGTGGGAGCTGCGGCAAAATATGGCGCTATCGCTCTCGCAGTCGGTACCACCGTGAAACTGGCGCGAGCGCTTTGGATCGTTCCCTTATCGATCGGGACAGCTGCTTTCAAGGGCAGCAAGACGCGCATCCAATGGCCGTGGTTCATCCTGTTCTTCTGCCTGGCCGCGGTGGCGAACACCTATCTGTATCCGGGCGCGGCTGCCTATCACTTCCTAAGCAACGCCGGTAAGCTGATGCTGATTATCACGCTGTTCTTGATTGGCGCGAGCCTCTCGCCGGCCGCGTTGCGCAAGGTGGGCCCACGCCCGTTGCTGCAAGGTATCCTGCTTTGGATTGTGGTTGCCGTGACCAGCTTAATGGCCATTCGCGCGGGATGGATACGAATCTAGTGGGGAAGGATCTGCTATTGAAGCCGGGTAAGTTTCACTGCCAACTCCTTCGGGCTGCCCTGTTCTTGTTGTTTGCGGTTTCTGTCGCCGCCCAAACCAAAAATGCTGCCGCTCCCGCGGTTTGCGCGACTTGTATCCACGACAACCTTGCCTATCTTGCCGGACCGGAGCTTCACGGCCGGGGCAGCGGTACGGTAGACGAATTCCATGCAGCACAGTTCATCGCCAGTCAGTTGAAGGCTTACGGCCTGGCTCCCGCGGCCGGCAGTGGGAGCTATATTCAGACTGCGACGATCAAATCGCGGATGGTGAAGGCTGCGCCCGTGCTGACCTTTGACGCTGGCGATCCTTCCAAAGGGCAACACATAGTCTGGACGCACAGTAAGGAATTCGCTGTCTTCCGGCTGACCGAACCTGACGTCTCCGCGCCTCTGCAAAAGCTGGACCTCAACGATGCGAATGTTTCTGCCGGCTCGGTGAAGGCTGGGGCAGCTGTCCTGCTCAAACTCAAGCTGGGCGCCAGTATCAAGGAAATGATGTCCATCGCTGGCGCCTACCTGGCCAGCAAAGCAGCGCTGGTAATCGTTGAGGAGCCTTCCGACGGACAAGCCAGATTCCAGCGAATGTCTCAGGGCCTGCCTCAAATGGGGAAGCGAATTGACGACAGCCCAGCTGGGCCGGACGCAATCCTTGCCACCTCTGAGGCCACGCAGCAGCTCTGGGCGCAGCCAGATGGCACGCTGATCAAACTGCACACCGATGTGACGCCGTGGCAGACTTCGCAGACCTGGAACGTACTCGCAAAGATTGAGGGTTCAACCCATAGGGATCAGGTCATTCTGCTCAGCGCGCATCTCGATCATTTGGGCATCAAGGATGGCAAGACTTATCCCGGCGCGGACGATGACGGCTCTGGAACCGTCGCCGTGATGGAACTGGCGCGGGCGCTGGCCAAGGAGCCGCGACCGGCGCGGACACTGGTGTTCGCTCTTTGGGGCAGCGAGGAAGCAGGCCTGCTCGGCTCGCGATATTTTCTGAAGCATTCCACCTTCGGGCTTGCGGGTATTGTGGCCAATCTTGAGTTCGAGATGATCGGACGCGCCGATCCCAAAGTGAATCCGGACCAACTTTGGCTAACTGGCTGGGAGCGCACCGACCTGGGGCCGGCGCTGGCGGCGCACGGTGCGCTGCTGACTGGCGATCCTCATCCTGACCAGAACTTCTTCACGCGCTCCGATAACTTCGCGCTGGCCAAGGAGGGTATCATCGCGCAGACCGTGTCCAGCTATGGTTTGCACAAGGACTATCACCAGCCCACCGACACCGTGGAAAACGTGGACTGGCAGCATCTCGACAGCGCCATCGGTTCCATGATCGGCCCCGTCACCTGGCTGGCGAACAGCGACTTCACGCCGAAGTGGAGCGGCGGGCAGAAACCGTGAAACAGTGGTCAGTTGTCAGTGGTTAGTGGTCAGTGGTCAGTGGTCAGTTGTCAGTGGTCAGGGGTCAGGGGTTAGTTGTCAGTGGTCGATGGTCAGTCCGGGAAGACTCGAGACCATCTCATAAATCGTTCTGGGGTGTGTCAGGGCACGACCTTTAGTCGTGCCGCACGAACACGCTATCAAGATAGGGGCTTTAGCCCCTGCAAGACCGGAAATCCCGAGCGGAGCAAGGCCGCCCTGCTGTTCGGCGATTTCCGGCGGGTGATTATCAAGTTGTCCGGCGAGGTCATCGCTTCGCGGGGGACTGCTGCTGTGCCACCCCCAGAAGTTCCAAGGCATTGCGGTAATACTCGCCTCCGGCGCCGCCGCTGTTCTGATGCTGCTGGATATAGCTGGTAATCCGCCGCTTGATTTCCGCTGCCTGCGGAAAATCTTCCGTTGTCCAAAAACGTTCTGGCTTGTCGAAGAAACCTATGCGACTCAGGAACGCCACTCCAAAGTAAGTTTGCTCCTCCGCCGATTCCTGGTCGTCGGGGTCGAGTTTGAACGAGCCATCCGCTTGCAATGAATCCTGCACGCACCAGTCCAGCATCTTGCGGATTTCGGCGGCGAGCGCGCTCTTCTGCTCTGCTTTCATAAACGGCCACGCGTATTTGAAGAGCACCACGGCATCCATGTTGTTGTGGTTGGTGTAATGGCCGTCTTCGATCCAGCCAACGTGGTACTCGACATCCTTCAGCGCTAACGCTGTCTCGCCAACTTTTCCCAGGTCAGACACATCTCCATCGAGATATCGAACGACATGAAATGTGATGCTGATGTCGTCAACGAATTGCAGACCTCCGTCGCGGGAGTAGCGCTCGCCCCACCATGCGGAAGCGGGATTGCGGAAGTCCCCGAGGATGAGTTTCATGATGACCGGCTTAAGTTGCGGATCGAGTTGGTAGCCTGGCGGAATACCGTGCAGGATCAAACGCAACAGATCCGCCAGCGATTCGTTGAACTCGCGGCGATGGTCGACGCCACTGTGCGCAATATCGGAGATCGATACCGATGTCAGGTAAGTCTTCAGCTTTTCCGGCGAATTGATCTTGTCGAGGAAGCGAAGTGGGTACTTGGGCCGCTGGCCGTCTTCTGCGAGTTGCCGCAGATGATCGAATGAGGCGTCAAGCTTGAAGAACCATTCCGTATAACATCTGCCCCAACTGCCGTCAGCGGGATCTTGTTCTGCTGCCGCTAGCTCCAGCTTAGGATCAGCAAGGGTATTTCCCAGATCCTTGAGCCGTCGATCAACAGCCTTGAAATCGGCGGTATATCCAAGGAGCCACGAGATCTCATTCAGGATTTGATGGGAGCACTCTGACGGCTGCCCCGCGGCCTCGCGCTGGAAGACCTGTTTGCCCAGGACACGCGCCTGCTTGGTGCGTTCTGCCCGCGAGCTTCCGTAGGCGGGATCGTAAACGGCGAACTCGTGCCTCGCGCGCTCGCGATATTCGAGGTCGCTTTTCGGAGCTTGCATGGCAGCGACCGGGCCCGGGAAAGCCAGGAAAATCGTTGCTGCGATCAGGCTGGCTGCAAAGTAAAGGCGCATGGCTTTGCCTTTATAGCGGGATTGATTAGAGGAGGGGAAGCAAAAAAGATGGGAGGCGGGGCGATTTGGGAAGGTTGAGGCCATGGGGTGAAGCACGCCTTTCAGACGCGCATGAATGACTGTCCTGGTTGATATTTGTCATTCTGAGCGAAGCGAAGACCGCGAAGCGGCCGAGCGTAGTCGAAGAACCCCTGTCGCCCCAAACAGCATGCCGCCAATAGGGGTCCTTCGACTCCGGCGGCTGAAACCCGCGCCGCCTCCGCTCAGGATGACAAATAATTAAGAGTGATGGCCGCGCCGGTTCGTCCTTACAGTCCTGACGCTCGTAAGCTCCAAGCCTAAGCGTTGGCGCCCTCCAGAGACTGCGACAACTCTTCCCACTCGGCCATGAGCCCTTCCAGTTCCGCGCGGCGTTTGGCCAGCAACTCCGTCCACCTCGCCGTCTCCTCGGCGCTTACGTACGATTGCAACTCGCGCTCGCACTCCGCAATGCCGTCTTCAAGGCGCGCGATGCCTTGTTCTACCTGCTGATGCCGCTCCTGGATCTGCTTCAGCTTGATGGGATTGATGCGCTTCTTCGATTGCGATTGGGCTTTCTGTTCGACATAACCCGGAATGTCTGACAGCGTGGGAGTCCAGTTGCTCACCGCCGATTCTTCTTCCCCGGATTCCTTGCGCTGTTTGCGCCACAGGTAGTCTTCGTAATTGCCGGGAAACACCTCGACCCGGCCATCGCCAATCTCGAAAACCCGCGTGGCCAGCTTGTCGATGAAGTACCGGTCGTGCGAGACGAAGACGACTGTGCCGGTAAATTTCTCCAGCGACTCCAGCAGCACGTCCTTGGCCCGCATGTCGAGATGGTTCGTAGGCTCGTCGAGCAACAGGAAGTTCGACGGATGCAGCAGCATTCGGGCCAGCGCATAACGATTGCGCTCGCCACCAGACAGCACGCCGATAGGCTTGAACACGTCGTCATCCGAGAACAGGAAGCTGCCCAGCACGCCGCGCAATTCGGTCATTGACTTCTGCACCGCTACATCCGACAGATCGTCCAACATGCGCCGGTTAGGATCCAGCTCTTTGTACTGGTCTTGCGCAAAGTAATCGGGCTCAACATTGTGGCCCAGTTTTAGACTGCCTTCGCTAAGCGGCTCGATGCCGGTCAGCAACTTGATCAGGGTCGACTTTCCCGCGCCATTCACTCCCACCAGAGCGATGCGATCGCCGCGCTGGATGGTGAAGTTGACGTCGCGAAAGACTTCCTTGGGACCATAACTCTTGGCTACATCTGAGCACTCCACCACCGTCCGCCCGCTGGGTTTCGGCTGGGGAAAAGTGAAGTGGATCGTCCGCTCGTCGGGAGGAATCTCGATGCGCTCGATCTTTTCCAGTTCCTTGATGCGGCTCTGCACCTGCTTGGCCTTGGTGGCCTGAGCGCGAAAGCGATTGATGAACGCCTCCAGTTGCTCGATGCGGTCGCGTTGGTTCTTGTAAGCTGCCACCAGCGTGTCGCGGCGCTCCTGCTTCTCCTGTAAGTACTTCTCGTAGTTGCCGCTGTAGAACTGCACCCGCTTGTTCCAGATTTCGGCCGTGCGATTCACCGTGACATCGAGAAAGTAGCGGTCGTGCGAGATGAGCACATAGGCAAAGGGATACTGAAGGAGATATTGCTCCAGCCAGTTTCGGGTTTCCAGATCGAGATGGTTAGTAGGCTCGTCGAGCAACAGAAGATTCGGCTTCGACAGCAACAGCTTGGCCAGCGCGATGCGCATCTGCCAGCCGCCGGAAAATTCCTCGGTGTAACGTGTCCAGTCTTCCTTGCGGAAGCCGAGGCCGTCGAGCACTGTGCCCACCTGCGAATCGAGCGCGTAGCCGTCCTTCACGCGAAATTCGCTGAGGATCGCCTGATAACGATCGGCTACCTGGGCGTATTCGTTCGACGTGTGATCGAGTTCGGCGATCTTGTGAGTGAGGTCCTCCATCTCCTGCTCCAGCGCCCGCAGGCTGCTGAACACCGACATGCATTCGGCGAAGACGGTGCGGCCGGAGAGTTGCAAGCCATCCTGAGGGAGGTAGCCAAAGGTGGTGTTCTTGGCAGAGATGATGCTGCCGTAGTCGAGCGACTCCAGGCCGGCCAGTACTTTCAACAAAGTGGATTTGCCGGTGCCGTTGGCGCCGACCAGCCCCACGCGCTCGTTGGGAGTGATCAGCCAATCAAGATTGTCGAAGAGAAGTTTGGGGCCGAATCGTTTGCCGGCAGAGGAGAGCTGAATCATGATTAGTACTGCGACGGTTCGTTATCTCGCCGATTCGCTACTACTTAATAGTCGCAATAGTAAGGTTTGCTGTGCGGCTGAATGTGGCGAACCAGGGCCTTTCACGATGCTTGAATTCGCGGAACAGTCGGCTTTTCAAATTGATGACCGCCACAACCCATTCGTCTTGGTCTTCTGCACTGTTGTGAGCGGTCGCCAAAATAGCGACTTCAGTTTTCTTGATTTCCTCGCGATGAGTATTCTTCATCTCGTGATCTCTCGTCACGAGCATCCAGCCGTTCTTGTGACAGAACCTTATAACCTCCGGGTCTTCCACGTTGCTTCGAACGCGGCCATATTCATCCCTAAACCACTCCGGAAATCTTTGAACGGTGAATCCGGCTGTTCTAAGGCGCACAGCGACAGACTCGGCTGAAAATCCTTCGTCGAGAAAGAGAACGCACTCCTCACGCCGCTTTTTGACGTATGTCAATGTGTGTCAGGGCTTGCCGCACAATCGTGTCATCAAGGCCAAACTCTGCCGCGATCTCTTCAACATTTTCTCCTGCGCGCTTTTGGCCCAAAATGGTGTTGACTGGAATCCGCGTACCCGTGATCACCAAACGGCCGGACATGATGTTTGGATTCATCGATACGGGACGACTCTTATGGTCAGTCGCGGCAAAACGCCATGGAAAGATGAACCTGCCAGCCTCTATCCTCTCGGAGAACAAATTTGCCACTTCCTCAACGAGCTGCTGACCCGGTCGCTTCCCCAGAGATGTAATCGTGCGTGGCTTTTTACCACGGGCGGGTTTGTCGTAAACGAGGTCCCGCAAGCACTCCTTAATCGCGTCTGCTCGCTGGAGGGGGTGTTGCGACCTAAACATCTGGCGTGCGTTTCCCATCGAGAGGCGGAGAAACTGCAAGGAAAAGTCAAACCTCTCCCGCAGCAGAAATACGCGGTATGCCTCCTCAATATCTCGATATGAGAGAAGATGCGTGGGGCCGTACTTTCCAGACGCTTTCAAGATGGGCTCTCTCCCCTCGTACCACGAGGCCAACGTCCGCCGAGGAATAGCGAGGAAGATAGCGGCTTCGGGTATCGTGTAGGTAGGAAGAGTCCGAATGTCCTGACCGCGTTGCCGGATTGGTTTGTTCTTAAGCACTTGTTCACTCTACCGCAGTTGATTGCGGCTCACACCGTTCATTGTCGATCAATTGCTTTTCTTCTGCCCGCGCAGGATCTTGTCGTCGATCGGCTTGCGGCCGGCAAAGCCTTCCTGCGTCCCGTGCCAGTGCGTGATTTTCTTTTCGCCCAGCTTCCAGCAGAGCAGGATCACGTCGTCGCCCACCACGCAGGGAAAATCGAGCAGCCCGATATCCAGATCTTTCACCTGCACGCCGGTGGCATCGATCTCAGCTACGGCATCCTTGGCGCGCTGCAGGGCCTTCTCGCGCTCAGCCTTGCGCCTCGCGACCGACACAACGTCGACCAGCATGCCTCCGTTCACGAAGATGCGATTGGCCAGAGCCTGCTGCTCGGCATCCACTTCTTCGATCAGCGCCTTGGCCTGGATGGCGGAGCGCAACAACGACTCCAGGACGGGCAACAGGCTCTGGGCTTCAGCAACGGTAAAGGTGCGAGACATATCTATATCTTCCAGACTTCCCAACTCAACCAGGGTTTGCGCCTGGCGGCGATTCATGACACGACGGCGGTGCTCCCGCAGATCTGACCAATACCGCGGAACCCGCCGCCAATATTTTTCCCGAGGACGCTTGCGAATAATCACTGGATCTCTAACATCCTATCAAGCGCCACCCGCGCCCACTTCTTTACGTCAGCTTTCACTTGAATTTGGTTGACCACGTTGCCGTCCACCAGGTTCTCCAGCGCCCAGCACAGGTGCTGCGGCGAGATGCGAAACATGGTCGTACACAGGCAGCCGGAATCGTCGAGCGTGATCACGCGCTTGCCGGGATTTTCCTTGGCCAGGCGGTTGATCAGGTGAATCTCCGTCCCAATTGCAAATGAGGAACCCGCCGGCAGCTTCCCGCACTACTTTGATGAGATAGTCGGTCGATCCGATTCCATCGGCCTTCTGGCAGACTTCCCAGCGGCACTCGGGATGAACCAGTACCTGGATGCCGGGATACGTCGCCCGGACTTTGTCCACATGCTCGGGCAGGAATCGCTGATGAACGGAGCAATGTCCTTTCCAAAGGATGACCTTAGCCTTGCGCAGCCGATCGAGTGTCTGGCCACCCTGCAACTGGTAGGGATCCCACACCACCATCTCGTCCAAAGGAATGCCGCGCGCGAATCCGTTATTGCGGCCCAGATGCTGGTCGGGCAGGAAGAGGATCTTCTCATTGCGGCCGAAGGCCCAATCGAATGCTCCCTTGGCGTTGGACGAGGTGCAGACCATGCCTCCGCGTTCGCCGCAGAAACCCTTGATGGCAGCTGTCGAATTCATGTAGGTAATGGGCGTAATCCCGGCGCCTTCGTCGTCGGCCAGTCCGAGATTGACGAACTGTTCCCAGGCGTCTTCCACCTGCGAAATCTCGGCCATGTCGGCCATGGAGCAGCCGGCGTTAAGGTCGGGCAGCACGACGGCCTGTCCGGGGCGCGCCAGAATGTCGGCGCTTTCAGCCATGAAGTGCACGCCGCAAAAGACGATGTAGCTGCCTCGGGCTTGCGCGGCCATTTGCGACAGACGATACGAATCGCCGCGATAATCCGCGTAGCGAACGACTTCATCGCGTTGATAATGGTGACCCAGAATGACGCACTCGCTGCCTAAGGCTGCTTTGGCCTCTGCGATGCGGGCGTCCATGGAACGATCTGGGAGTACGAGATAGTTTTCAAGCGAGCAAGATACCGCTTCTGTAACCGGTGCCGTAGCCATTTCCTTGTCTCTGCCTTCAGTCCCGGCCGCGTGAGATTCCGTTGTGATCGGAGGTGCACGCCCCGGAACGGGGATGTTGAAAGCTGCTTGCGGCTCCAGCAGGTCCACATGCGCATGTCGCGCCCGACCTACGGGGATGTTGAAGCTGCAAGTTGACGCTTCTTTACAACTCAATTATTCGATGATCTGCCCGCCTCACTCGATACAAAAAGCAGAACCGCGTCTTTTCTTCGACGCGGCCGCTTTGTTCAAAATGGCGTAGTGACAAGCATCGAACACTCTATTGTTACGCGTTGGTGAGGATTAGGCAAGGGAGAAAGCGGTCAGTCCGGTGAGGGGGCCTGCTTCCGCGAACGAACCGCAGATCCTTCGACTACGGCGGCGAAGCGCCACCTCCGCTCAGGATGACGACGGAAGGATTGCTAAGAGCTAAAGGCTAATAGCCAAGAGCTGAGGGCAGATAGCTGACCGCTGATAGCTACTTATCCCCCGATATGCACCATGGTTCTTGATGCTGGGATGAAGCCGGGTTCGCCGATGTGGTGACGCTCTTCTTTCTGGTCGACTACATCGCGAATGAAATCGGCCATGTCATCGTCGCTGCCGCCCGCCTGCATCAGCGCCGCTAAATCGTGCTCGCGCACCGAGAACAGGCAGGTGCGGATCTTGCCGTCGGAGGTAACGCGCACCCGGCTGCAATGTCCGCAGAAGGGATGCGACACTGGCGCGATAATGCCGATCTCGCCGATGCCGTCTTCGAAGACATAGCGCCGTGCGGTTTCGCTGCCCATGTGACCGATCTCGCGCAGCGGCATGAACTCCGCCATGCGGCGCAGAATTTCGTCGAGCGTGACCACGATCTCCGGCGTCCACACGCGATCTTCTTCCAGCGGCATGAACTCGATGAAGCGCACGGCCACGCCTTCTTCGCGCGCGAAGCGGCCAAAAGCGGTGATCTGATCGTCGTTGAAGCCGCGCATGCAGCACGCAATTGATCTTCACCGGACTCAGACCCGCCCGCTGCGCCGCGCGCACGCCTGCCAGCACCCGCTCATAGCCGTTAGGCACGCGCGTGATGCGGGCAAAGCGCTCGGCATCGACCGCGTCCATCGAAACCGTCACGCGCGACAGGCCGGCATCGGCCAGCGGCTGCGCCATGTCGGCAAGCAAGATGTCCGTTAGTGGTGATCGCGATGTCGAGCGGGTCGCCTTCGACGGTCTGCATCTGGCCGAGCTCGCGCACCATGTCGACCAGGCCTTTGCGCAGGAGCGGCTCGCCGCCGGTCAGGCGGACTTTGGTGATGCCCAATCCGACGAAGACGCGCGCCATGCGCAGGTAGTCGGCGATCGGCATCTCCGGAAACTGCGGGCCATCGCTGCCCGAGCGGCAATAGACGCACCTGTAGTTGCAGCGATCGGTGATGGAGATCCGCAGATCGCTGATGCGCCGTCCGTGTTTGTCGGTGAGTAACATCGCTGTTCAGCCGTCAGCTATCGGCTCTTAGCTATTAGCCTTTAGCTCTTAGCAAGCGGATCATTCGTAGCTGTTCGCCTTTCGCGCTTCGCAAATCGTCTCGATCTCGCCGCTATTAAGCGGCGTCATCCTGAGCGCAGGCGGCGCTTCGCCGCCGGAGTCGAAGGACCCCCGTTGCCAAAGGCCACTTACTATGCTTCCTCGTTTCGATTGTGCGGGAAATGAAAAACGAGACGCAAGCGTGCGGAGCAGCGCTGCTGATCGTTTCCTTTCCAAGCACGGGAGGCATGGACGTTTCCCTCCACACCCTCGGTCCCGCAAGAATCAGCGGAACACCGCCGCCGCAGCCATCGGTATGCCGTTAGGCCGCGGAGGTCGGAAACAGTTCAGTCATTATAGATGCTCAGAGGAAGAGAAAGCAGCAGAACGACGCACATATGTCGTGGCTATAGAGGTCCTTCGACTCCGGCGGCGAAGCGCCGCCTCCGCTCAGGATGACAGATGTGAATGCTTGCGGCCAAAAAGCAGGCCGGCTTGTGCTCAGGATGACACCTGCAAGGAAGGGTTAGCTCAGTTTGCGAGAGAAGCGAAGAGCGAATCGCTTGCTAAGAGCTCTCGGAAACTCTGGTCAAGTCAAAGCGAAATCCCGCAGCGGCAAAAGCCGCATGATTTTGCGGGTACTTGACGGACGGCTTGAAGTGTCTGCGTGAGAACCTCTGCCGTCCTTACGGGACTCAGTTTCATTTACCACTTCACCCAGCACTCCGCCTGCGGCTGCGTGCTGGGCTAGGCTATTCCGCGCCTACGGCGCTTGTTTTTTGCGCTCCGTATTCCACCGCCGAAACACAAAGCTAGTTCTCACGCAGACTCTGAAGGCCGTCCCCTTCAAAACAAGCCTTAATCAGAGTTTCCCTAAGAGCTACGATGTCTGAGCGACGAGCCGTTAGCGAAAGGCGAATAGCGAACAGCGGCCCTCCTCACATCCCCTCGTAATTCGGGCCGCCGCCGCCTTCGGGTGGGACCCAGGTGATGATCTCGTAGGGGTCCATGATGTCGCAGGTCTTGCAGTGCACGCAGTTCGAGGGATTCAGGTGGATTTCCAGGCCGCTGGGCGTGTCCTGCGCCTCCACCATCTCGTAGACATTTGCCGGGCAGAAATTCTTGCAAGGGTTGCCGAACTCCGTCACGCAGCGCTCGTTGCAGATCGTCGTGTCGTGAATGACCAGGTGTGCGGGCTGATCTTCTTCGTGCTTCGTTCCCGAGTGATAGAGATCGGTGAGCTTGTCGAAGGTGAGTTTGCCATCGCCTTTGGCGGGGCCGATGATGTGCGCCTCCGGACCGCCGTCGGCTGGCAAGGCGGTCGAGATGCTGCATGCGATGATGGCCGGCTTCGTTGCTGTACCGCGCGCGCAGCCCGCGTCCGCCGGTGAATTGTTGAATGCCGGCGTGCACCATTCCGGAGAGAAATCCCCTGTCGAATCCCTGATGGAAATTCCGCACCGGCCATAGCTCCGTCTTGATCCAGCTCTTCTCGACTCGCTCTTGAAACGACTCAAGCATGTCCGAGCGAAAAATCCTGCTTCGCCATGGCGTCGAAGGCGGTCTCCGCCGCCAGCATTCCGCTCTTGATCGCCAGATGAATTCCCTTCAGCCGCTGCGAATTGAGGAAGCCGGCTGAGTCGCCGAGAATCATCCAGCCATCGCCGGCCAACGGCGGAACGCACCACCACCCACCATAGGGCAGCGACTTCGCGCCATAGCGCACCATCTTTCCGCCTTCCAGCAGCTTGGCGATGAAAGGATGCTTCTTGAATTCCTGCAGAACGTGCTGCGGATCGATGCGCGGATCGGGATAGTCGAGTCCGGTGACAAAGCCCAGCGAAACCGTGTTGTCTTTCGATCCGTAAATCCAGGCTCCGCCGTACTCGTTGAAGGTCAGCGGAAAGCCCATGGTGTAGATGACTTCGCCCGGCAGCGACGCGTCCCGCGGGAAGCTCCCACAGCTCCTTGACGCCGACACCGTAGGTCTGCGGATTGCGTTCGCGATCCAGTTGGAAGCGGCCAATGAGCTGTTTGGTCAGCGAGCCGCGCGTGCCTTCGGCCAGAATCACGACCTTGGATTTCAGATCGTAGCCCGGCTCAAAATTGGATTTCTGCTGGCCGTTCTTGTCGACACCCTTGTCGTCGGTGCGCACGCCGGCCACGCGTCCGGATTCGAACAGCAACTCGGAGCCGGCGAATCCGGTGAACACCGTGATCCCCGCCTCTTCGACCTTGCCGCCCAGCCACTTCACGAACTTGTTAATCGAGATGACGTAGTTGCCGTGATCGCGCATGGGCGGCGGCGTGATGGGAAACTTGAACTTGCCGGTGCGGGTCAGGTAGTAGACCGCTTCTTTCACCACCTCGGCGTCGAGCGGCGCTTCCTTCTCAAAGCCGGGCAACAGCTCGCGCATGGAACGGGGATCGAGCAGCGCGCCCGAAAGGCAATGCGCGCCTACCTCGCGCGCCTTCTCCAGCAGGTAAATGTTTTCCTTGCTGAGTTGGGTGTCGGGATGATTGGCGTTGTGCTCATCGATGAGCTGCGAGAGCCGGAGAGCGCAGGCCATGCCTGCCGGGCCTCCGCCTACGATGACAACGTCGGCCTCCATCACGGGGCGATCAATACCTGGGAGCGGCTTGCGAAAGACGATCATGGGGCCTGTTCCAGAAAATGGGGAGTTCGGACGCCTACCTCATTCTCGCATTCCTCAACTCAATATGCCACATTGTCAGAGGGCATACTGTTAATGCTAAGACAATGTTTGATCTACGCAAAAAGGAAGGCGCAAGTTTCATGCGCCCAATTGCAGCCGGAACCATTCAGCTCAGGTAGACGTAAATGCTCTTTAGGCGCTCTTCGCCTTCTTCACTTCCTCAATCAATGGTGGCACGATATCAAACAGATTGCCAACCACGGCAACGTCGGCGATCTCAAAGATCGGCGCTTCGGCATCTTTATTGACCGCAATGATAGTGCGCGCACCTTTCATCCCCACTACGTGCTGAATCGCGCCACTGATGCCTAATGCCAGATAGAGTTTGGGCGCAACCGTCTGTCCCGACGAGCCAACCTGGCGATCCATGGGCAACCAGCCCGAATCGCAGATGGGACGCGAAGCCGCGATTTCGCCGCCCAAGGCGTCAGCCAACTGCTTGGCGAGATCGATGTTTTTCTGTTCCTTGATGCCGCGCCCGACCGCTACGATGATCTCCGCTTGCGTCAGATCAACCGCCTGCTTGGCCTCTTTGAATGGCGCTTCCGGCTTGTTTCGCACTACGCCGTCGGCGATATCCACATTGACGGTTTCCACGGGAGCGGCAGCACTGCCCTGCTGGACCTGATCGCCGCGGAAAGCGCCGTTCTGGAAGGTTGCAAAGTAGGGAGCTTCGCCCACAAACGAAACGTCGGCCGCAAACTTTCCCTGAAACATCTGGCGGGTGAACAGCAGCTTTCCGCCCTCATACTTGTAGCCCACGGAGTCGCTGATGAGCGAGCGGCCCAGCGCCGCAGCAAGCTTGGGAGCGAAGTCACGCACCTGGTAGGTGTGCGGCATCAGCACCAGCTTCGGCTGTTTCTGCTCGATGAATTGCTTGAGCGCGGCAGACGAAGCCGTCCGGAGTGTAGGGCTCGAGTTTTGGCGATTCGAGGGCATAAACTTTCGCCGCCTTCTTGGCCGCAACTTCGTTGGCGATGTCGCCGACACCGCTACCGGCGACCGCGGCTTCCAGAGTCCATCCGGTTTCAGAGGCCAAGGCCTGAGCGCCGGTTAAGGTTTCCCAGGAGACCCGATTCAGTTTGCCTTCACGTTGTTCGACTACGACCAGAATACTGTCTGCCATTTCAATCCATTTCCTAGTTGCGGACCAAAGCGGCGCCGCGGTGGCACGCATAACTTCGGTGCGAAGAATTGCAGTTTGCTGAAAAGCCGAAAAAAGCAGAGCCCTCACCGACCAAGGTCGGTTGGGGATAACTAACAAAATAGAGACCTTACAACGGTGCAGCTAAAGCCGCACCCCTGCAAAACACTCTCGTTCTCGACGGCCCATCAGGCCACTCGATTGTCCTCAGCGTCGTCCTGCCGCTGTTGCGCCAGCGTGCGCTCCATCTCGAGGTGCCCCAACTTGGTGACTCCGATCGCTCGGCGATAATGTGATCCCATCATCACCAAAATCAGACCCAGCACGCCCTCGATACCCAGCCATATCGGCCAAAACCATGAACCGTTGCGCAAGCTGATGAAGAAGAAAACCCCGAGAACCGCATCCATCCACAGCAAAATCCAGCCGATAGTCAGCAAGACTGAACCCAGACGGCGATTCTCTACGGTGTTGTCAATAGCGACCTGATCGCGATCAAATCCTGGCATAACGAGCAGAGCTCCTTGTGAAAGATTTGGCCCACCCGGTTAGATGCCGTATCGCTCACTCGGATTGCACTTACTTCGCAAAGCCGCTCAGTCAGCGATTTCGATATCAAGTTATGAATGCCCGCCTTCATTGACCGCCGTGCTCTGCATTCGCTTTCAAAGCACCCTTATCTCATTGCGCAGCTTTTCCACCAGCTTCTTCGCGATTTCCCCAGGAGGCCCTTCCAGCACCTCGGTCTTCTTGGTCTTCTGCGGAATGTACAGTTTCTCGATCTTCTGCAGATTGTCACCCAGCGCCGACTTGATCTCGTCGAAACTTACTTTCTTCAGCGGCTTGTTCTTGGCCTGCTTGATGCCGATGAGCGTAGCGTAACGCAACTTGTTGATGCCCGACTGGATGGTGAGCACCGCCGGCAGCGGCATGTCGACGAACTGGAAGAAGCCCGCTTCCAACTCGCGCTTAACCCGAATGCCGCTGTCGCTTTTTTCCAGTTGCATGATGATGGTGGCGTGCGGCCAGCCCAGCAGCTCGGCGAGAATCACGCCCGTTTGCGCGAAGCCGTAGTCATCCGATTGCAGTCCGGTAAAAATAAGATCGAAGCTCTCGTCCTTGATCGTCGCCGCGAAAGCTTTGGCGGTATTAAAGGCGTCGAGAGTCACAAAACCGTCACCTTCCAGATGGATCGCGCGATCGGCGCCCTTGGCCAGCGCCTCGCGCAGCACCTGTTGAGCGCGCGCCGGGCCGCTGGTGATGACCACCACCTCGCCGCCGTGCTTTTCCTTCTGGCGCAACGCCTCTTCCAGGGCGTAAGCGTCAGGCTCGTTTACTTCGTAGGAAACGTCGTCGCGAATCCACGTGCCGCTCTCGTTCAGCTTGAGTGGCGCGTCTTTCTGCGGGACCTGCTTCATGCAGACCAGGATCTTCACCAGCACTCCTTCGCTTCTACTGATGCCTTTGTACCACAGGCGAAACTCGCAAGTATAAATGAGTGACAGAGAGATAGGAAAGGATTGTGGGTACGGGTGCCAAAAGGGGAAGTCGATCTTATGATTCGCCCTCCGCCTGCGTTGTGCGAAACGAGACGGTCAGGAAGTCAACCGCCTTCCAGGAAGGCGCTATGCCCAATGCTAATGGCTAAACATTCCGTTCTGCTTCGGAGTATCACTCAGCAACGTAGCAGGGATCACTGACAAAACCATTGGCTCGAGCGGAAACTTCTCCTGAATATCGGGAGAAGGTTTCCCGGCCCCTTCCTACCTGGTTCGATCGATCTGCACGACGAGAAATAAGGTTCTCGAGCTTTCTTCTCCCTCATTCAGTTTGGAGGCGAGACATGTCAGTCCGATTGAAATGCATTCTTCTTTCTGCCGTCCTGATGATAGCTCCCGCTGCATTTGGGCAAATCACCATCGTCAACTTCGATTTCGGGGCGGTACCGGTTGGTTGCAGCGGCTGGGGCTTCACTTACCAGGGAGCTGTGCTCACCTGCATCTATCCCGTTACGCAAAACTTCAACGCCAGCCCTGGCTTCGGATGGAAGTTGGGACAGGTCGCGGCTGTATCCGGCTTCCCCGAGAATTATGGCAGCGGGGTCACGGGTCCGAACAGTGCGTTCTGCCCGCCCTCCTTCGAAGGGATGCCTTTCACGCAAGCAGCCCTCTTGCAGAGCATCGGCTCTTTCGCCTGGCAGCAGGTTGGAGGCTTTAGTCCCGGAAGTTACACCCTCAGCTTCTACCTCGGCGGCCGATGCGCTATGGTACTCAGAGGCTTGAGGCAATCGTTGACGGCAATGTGATCGGCACCTGGACCGTGCCGGTTGGCATGCCATTCACCCTGGAAACGGCAACCTTCACAGTGACCACCGGCAGCAGCCATGTCCTGGAGTTCATGGGAATGAACCCCTCCGACACTACAGCGTTTCTGTCTTATGTCGTCATTACTCCGACGAGACGCTAAACCACCCTTCGGAAACATTGGAGGTAAGTCATGTCGACTCCTTTAAAAGCCCTTCTTCTCTCCGCAATCCTGCTCATAGCGGCAAGCGCATTCGCACAAATCAACATCGTCAACTTCGATTTCGGGGCCGTACCGGTCGGTTGCAGCGACTGGGGCTTCACTTACCAGGGAGCTGTGCTCACCTGCATTTATCCGGTTACGCAAAACTTCGACGAGAGCCCTGGCTTCGGATGGAAGTTGGGGTCGCTCGCGGCTCTATCCGGCTCACCTTCGAATTATGGCTCCGGGGTCACGGGTCCCGGCGGTGCGTTTTGCCCGCCTTCCTTCGACGGGCTGCCCTTCACGCAAGCACTTCTCTTGCAGAGCATCGGCTCTTTCGCCTGGCAGCCGGTTGGGAGCTTTACGCCCGGACGATACACCTTGAGCTTCTACCTCGGGGGCCGCTGCGCGTATAGCACGCAGAGGCTTGCGGCAATCATTGACGGCAACGTGATCGGCACCTGGACCGTGCCGCCCGGCATGCCATTCACGCTGGAAACCGCAACGTTCACGGTGAGCACCGGTGGGACTCATGTCGTGGAGTTCATGGGACTGAATCCCCCCGACAGCACTGCCTTCCTCTCTTATGTCGTCATTACTCCCAATGCAAGGGGAGTGCATTAATTGCGACGGCGACTGGCTGACGACGAGCGTTGCCGGTCGTACGCCGGCACTTCATCTATTCGACGGATAAGAGAGATGGGGAACGGGCGGCTAGGAGGTCGCCCGCTCCCGCTCCAGCAGCTTCTTCTTGCGCTCAACGCCCCAGCGGTATCCAGCGAGATCTCCGTCGCTGCGAACCACCCTGTGACAGGGTACGGCTAAGGCAACCGGGTTCGAGGCGCAGGCGCGGGCTACGGCTCGGACGGCGCGTGGGTGCGCCGATCTCGCGAGCCACGTCACTGTAGCTGCGCGTTTCTCCACTTGGAATGTTGCGCAACGTCTCCCACACTTTCATCTGAAACGCGGTAGCGCGGACGTCGAGCGGCAGATCGATGGTTGTATTCTCTCCGCGGATGGCAGCCAGCAGCGGCTCGATATACTTCTGCATGGCTGCGTTGTCACGATGTAAGGTTGCGGCGTGGAACTCGTCGCGCAGATTGCGCTCCAGCTCGGTTGCATTCTCGCCAAAGCGCACTGCGCAAAGGCCTCGCTCCGTCGCCGCGACCAGCAAGCGGCCCAGCGGCGTGGGAGCGATGGCAAACGTAATGTTCGCGCCCGCGCCTCCGCGGCGGTACTCGCCGGGCGTCATGCCCAACTGCTGCGGAGCTTTTTCATACAGCCGGCTGGACGAGCCAAAGCCGGCATCGTAAAGCGCGGTGGTTACGTCGTCGCCCTTGCGCAGATTGGTCTTGACCTGCGTCATGCGGCGAGCGGCCTGATATTCGCGCGGACTAAGGCCGGTTGCCCGCTTAAACAGCCGTTGCAGATGAAATGGGCTCAGGCCAACGCATTTGCTGAGTTGCGCCAGGGTCATGATGCCTTCGGCGTTGTCCAACAGTTGGCGGGCGCGGGTTACATATTGCGCTTGCGAGGAAATTTCGGTCGGCTTGCAGCGCAGGCACGCGCGATAGCCGGCGCGTTCGGCTTCATTCGGGTTGGGAAAGAATTCCACCGAGTCGCGGCGAGGCCGGCGGCTGGGACAGGAAGGTCGGCAGTAGATGCCGGTGGTCCGCACCGCGAAAACGAAGCGGCCATCCTGGCGGGCATCGCGCGCCATCACTTGTTGCCATCGATTATGAAGTTCGGTTTGCATGTTCACAGCGTAGTATCCGGGCAAAAAGTGAGCTATCCGGCGCTTGCGGGCAAAGCGAAACAGTTGTCAGTGGCCAGTTGTCAGAAAGCTGCCAGTCGCCAGAAAATCGTCTCATCAATCGCATCACCTTTGTGATTTGTATCAGGGCACGACTTTGAGTCGTGCCGTTACGGCTTCTCAATGCAGACGGCTTTCAGCCGCTGACTGACAACTGGAAACTGACCACTGACAACTGCCTTTCCTCACCGCCATCGCTTGATCTTCGGCCAGATTTCGTGCAGATCCCACTTCAAGCCTTGGCCCCAATAGATATCCGTCTCCTCCAGAGCCAGCGGATATTCGAAATGTCCAAGCTTTTCGACGTGGGCGAACTTCTGGGGAAGGGACTCAGGTTCGCCTTCGCCAATCAGGATCATGCTTTCGCCGGTATATTGGCGCGGTCCCCACAGCCAGTAATTTTGATGTCCTGCGATAGCCTGCGGCAAGCCGTATTTGGGACCAAACAAATCTATCGCTCCCGCCTCCCCGAAGTTGTCGGCCTTAATTGCGGTTTTAGCTTGCACTTCCGGAGGCAGGCTGTGATAGGCACGCGCGACCTCCACTACCAACTGCTCCCATCCCAACTCATCGGAATAATACTGCGGGAGGGGCGAAGCCGCGTGACCGTGCTCGCTAATCGGCGGCGAGAAGTGGATCGCCTGCTGAAAGCGCGCATACTGGTCAACCGGCAGCACGGGCGCAATGATCGGTAAAAAGGGCAGCGAGACCGCGAGGAACAGGATCACCAGTGCGGGTTTCAGCCAGGCGCGGCCGGTGCGCTCGATCCACTGCTCGCAAGCCACGCCTCCCGCCGCGAAACAGCATGGGATAGGCGGGCGCGGCGTAATAATCTTTGCCGTGAAGAACAATCCAAACCGCGACCTCGATCACGTAAGCCCATCCTAGTACCCGATAGCGCCGGCCTTCGCGGCCGAAAAACAGCCACCCAATCCGGCCAGCCACAAAGGGAAGGCAAACGGATTCACCATCAGGATCTGTTCCAGCATGTATTGCAGAGGATTCATCACCACATCGCGACCTTCAGCCTTTATGTTGTGCATCAACTGCACGAAGGGCCAGTGGTAATGAATGTTCCAAAGCAAATTGGGCAGGAAGATGAGGAATGCCAGCGACGCCCTGCGATCCAGATCCATTTCTGCGCGAACGCCTTGCGCTCGGGGGTAAGCAGCACGCCTGCGACGATGGCGAAGCCGAAGACGGCCATCGAGTACTTGGTTTGCAACCCGATGCCCGCCAGCAAGCCGAACCACAGCCACAGCTTCTGATTGCCGGTTTGAATGATGCGAATGACGACCGAGGCGCAGCCCATCCAGATCAGCGGCTCGAAGACGTTCATGGTCAGCAGATGCCCGTTGATGACGAACACAGCAGACAGCGCCATGGCCAGCCCGGCCAGGCCCATGGCATAACGCCTGCCGCCGAGCTGATGGGCAATGTATCCGGTCAGGGCAACGATTCCGGCCCCAGCCAGCGCGGGCAGGAATCGAATCGCCAGCAGCGAAGTGCCCAACACGTTGCGGATGAACCAGGCGATGAGGCCGATCATCGGTGGCTGGTCGACGTAGCCCCAATCCAGATGCTGCCACAGTCGAGGTAATACATTTCATCGCGAAAATAGCCGTAGCGATTAGCGGTCAGCAGATGCAACAGCAGGCGCAGTCCGGCGATGAGAGCGACGACAGCGAAGCCGCTGGCGTACCAGGGAATCCGGCTCTCGCGATCGCTAGTCTGGGGTACGGGGGGAGCAGCGGAAGCCATTGTTTCCTCCGAGAAGCAATGCTTACTTCCGAATAGTACGGAATTGCTGAAGGGATTGTTTCTCCTGAGAAGAGGCTTCTAGTTTCGAGAGCCATCTCGCAAATCGCCATAGTACACAGATTTGTATCAGGGCACGACTCCGAGTCGTGCCGTAGCCGGTTTAACGAAGGACGGCTTTAGTGTCTGCGTGAGAACCTCTGCCGTCCCTACAGGACTCGGTTTCATTCCCACTTTACCCAGCACTCCGCCTGCGGCTGCGTGCTGGGCTAGATTATTCCGCGCCTGCGACGCTCGCCTTTTGCGCCTTTCACTCCACCGCTGAAACACAAAGTTAGTTCACACGCAGACACTTTAGCCGCTGAGGAACCGGGGCTAAAGCCCGCTGGAGAAGGGCGCTTTTTGGCTCGGCTGAAGCCGGGCCCTGATACAAACCGCACCCTGATACAAACCGGGCCCTGATACAAACCGCACCATGATGCGATTCGTCGGACGACTTAGCGCGCGCCGTTCAGTCCGGCGCTGATGATCGCTCTGGCCTGCTCCGGCGACTCGAACACGTGACTCTCTATGCCGGCTTTCCGGGCACCCTCCACGTTGTCAGGCCGGTCGTCGAAGAACAGCGCCCGATGGGGCTCACAGCCCAGCGCGTCGAGGCAAATACGATAGATCGCGGAATCAGGTTTGATGACACCATGCTCGCACGACCAGATCTGCACCTCGAATTCGTCCAGCCAGTCGAAGTTTTTTCGCAAGTCGCTCAGCAAGTCGGGAGGCATGTTGGACAGGATGGCGGTGCGGACTCCGTTGCTCTTGATTTCGCGTGCCAGAGCCAGGGCGTCCGGGTTGACGCGCAGCCACATTCTGTTTTCCAACGCCAGAATGCGGGCCAGTTGCGGGGAAGAAATCGATATACCTGCCGCATCGGCAAAGCGCTGCCAGTGCTGGGCGCAATCTTGCCGGCCGCAGTCATATTCGTCTCGAGTGTCTGAGTAGAGCTGGAAGAAAGGCGGCTCGCTGACTCCGACCAGCGCTGCGAATTCTTGCCTTTCCGCGAGTGTGGGCGCGTGGCTCAGCACGCGTCCGTAGTCGAAAACGACGACATCCCAACGCTTCGATTGCATTGATTTCATTTTCACACAGAGTGACGATGTCCGGGGTTATCCTGTGGAAGCTTCGGATGTCGATTCCCGATCACGAACTGATCTCTAAATCGTTCTGGGTTGTATCAGGGCATGACTTGCGGCGGCCCAGGACCGCAGATCCTCACTCCACTCCGCTTCGCTCCGGTCGGGATGACAAAAGAGGGATGTCAGGCGACATCCCTAAATTTCGGAATAGGTTAAAGTTGCTACTTTTGCTCAGATTGACGGAGGAGCGATGAGCGCAAATCCACAGAACGGACTGATTCACCTGCCGAGCAAGTATTCGGTCGAGCAAACGATGCAGCGGCTCGAAGCGTTGCTGCAAGAACGCGGCGTGATGATCTTCGCGCGAATCGACCACAGCGGAGAGGCCGCCAAAGCTAGGCCTGACGATGCGTCCCACCAAGCTGCTGATCTTTGGCAGCCCCAAAGGCGGAACTCCGCTGATGCAGGCTGCTCCCAGCATCGCCATCGACTTGCCGCTGAAAGCCTTGTTCTGGGAAGATGCCGACGGGAAAGTCTGGCTCACCTACAACGACCCTGCTTACCTTGCAGCAGCGGCACAATGTTCCCGCCAGAACTGCTGCCCAATATCGCCGGCGTGAGCGCGCTGTTTGCCAAGGCCGTGGAGTAGCCTCGCAGGAAACGTTTACGTCGCCTTGACCAGCAGGCAGGTTACGTCGTCGTGCTGCGGAGCGGTGCCGACGAAGCGATCCAGGTCAATCATGAATGCTGTTGAGCAGCGCCGCTGGCGTCAGCATCACGCCCGCGTTCAGCATGGTAGTCAAGCGCTCCTCGCCATATTCCTGCTGCGAATTATTTTCCGCCTCCACCACGCCGTCGGTGAAAATCACCAGCCAGTCGCCGCTTTGCAGAGTCACCGTGCCCGACTGGTAAGCGACATCTTCCATGATGCCCAGCGGCATGCCGCCCGTCTCCAGACGCTCCATCACGCCGCCCTGGCGGCGCAGCATCGGGTTGTTATGTCCGGCATTGACGTAGGTGAGGACGCGCGAGGCGGGATCATACTCGGCGATAAACGCAGTGGTAAAGCGGCGGCCATTCTGACTGTTGCTGCAGGCATAGCGATTCATCCGGCCAACCAATTCGGTCAGCGTGCCCGGAGTGGTGGAAAGCGTCTTCAGGCTGGCTTGAAAAGTCGCCATCAGCATGGCCGCGGGAATGCTCTTGCCGGCCACGTCGGCAACCGCCAGCAGAAAGGTGTGGGCTTCCGAATCAGCACCCGGACGAGCAAACACATCGTAATAATCTCCAGCGACTGTATTGGCCGGCCGCGTGGCAAAGGCGATCTCCAGGCCGGGCACCTGCGGAGGGTTTGCCGGCAACAGCCAGGCCTGAATCTCCTTGGCGATCTGCAGATCGCGTTTCATCACCACGCGATCGGCAACTTCCAGGATCAACAGCACCAGCAGCAGCAGACCGCCCCAGAAATGGGTATCGAAAGCCAGAATCTTCATCTCGCCATCGCTGCTTTGCCAGCTGGCTTCGCCGCTGGGAAAGCACAACAACACCAGAGCAATCAGCAGCAGAACCCGGCGCGCAGGCGTCAGCTTCAGCAGGATCGCCCAGAAGAACTGGCTCACCAGGTTGAAGAAGTGCTTGCTTCTTGGTACCCCTGCGGTTCGGGAGGAATCGACTTCGTTCGAGTACAAGCCGGTAGCTGGAGCGGGCATCGGTCTGGAACTGGGACCAGAGCTGGCTGAGCTGCATGCCCTCGGTCACGCGCTGCCAGAAGCGGTCCACGCGCTGCATGAAGGTATCGACGTGCGCGGTAAATTCGTCCTTTCGCGGTGGACCAGTGCCAGGTTGGGTTTTGCGGGCCATGGAAGATCAACCTGGATTATAGAGGCGAATCTCCAGGCAAAGTACGGCCTTGAGCGAACATGCGAGTCTGGGGAATTCTTAAATGCCTGGCAAGCTGCGGCCTACTGATGCCGCTCCGGCTGGACCTGCTCATCCAGGAAGGCTACCGACTGGACGCCCGATACCTCAAACCGTTTACGGCAGCGCACGTTCTTGCAGGCCACCAGATCGTCGCGGCGAACCATGTAGGAGCGGGCTTTAGCGAACTTGGCGCGGTCCCGCTCGTCGGCCCGGCCCGGCAGTTGGCGCTTCTTAGTACGAACAAACCAGCCCAGGTCGTATTCCGCAGCCTGGTGACAGTGGGGGCAGTTTAAGGTTGCCTTCCTGGTTTCTTGCCGTTCGTCATAAAAGTCGCGCTCATCCATTCCCGCCTCCGTTCCCGGCAACCGGCAGCCCGGTTCAGCACCGGTCCACCTGCAGCATTAGAACACAGTTACCGCCCTTGGGATGTGATGAGAAATTCTTGACCAGGCGGAACCCGGCCAGCAGAGCCCGGCGCGGCCATTTCTGACACCGGTGCGGCCCGGACCATGAGAGTCGCGGCGAAACAAAACAAGGCCCAGCGAGGAGATCACTGGGCCTGCCTGTCTGCTAGGAAACCGTTGCCCGCAGGGGTGTGGGTATGAGGAGATATGTCCTGCGTCGCTGCACCGCCATATAACTTGTTACTAAGGCGGTCGGTCTCACTGCTATTGCGTGAATGCAGAATGCCACGCCCTGGTCCCAGCGGCAATCCCCCGATAGGCGTAGCAGAGTGCCTCTTTGGTCGCAGAATGTCCCTGGCTGCGCGAGCGCTGCATTCCGTCCCAATCCAGCGCCCACATTGGCTGGAACAGTGCTATCATGCGCGCCAAAGGAGGGCTTGCTATGCCTCTAATAGCCTGGTTCTATTCGCGATGGTGCTGTCGGCGCCGCTGGGGCAGATTCAGCCCGTGCAGCCGGTGGACTTGACACTGCTTCTGTCATACAACCGACGGGGCGCAATGCCTGCGCAATCGTTTCAACTGACTCCATCCAAGCCGACGGAGGACAGCCGAAAACCCCATCCCAGGACGTGTGCTACAAGATCCGCGCCTACATTTTCAAGCGCGACGACGATCATGCGCCGGAATTCGTGAGAAGCACAACTTGCGGCCCCGGCAAGCCGCAGCCGAAAGATGCAGTTTGGCCGAAGGCAAAGATGGTTCCCGGCGGACTGAAATCGATGTCCCCGAAGAGGTGGCCTCAGGGACCTTCGCAGCCCCTGAGGCATTTTCCCCGGTGACAGATTAGGCGGCCTTGGCTTCAACATTGACCGTGCGGGCGATCTCGCTCAACGTCTTGTCGGCTTCCTGCTTCTCCTTCAAGCGTCTGTTCCAGCAGACGGGCCATCTCGTTCTGCCCCAGCAGCTCGGCATAGGTGCGTACCGTACCGTAGCCGGCCATTTCGTAGTGCTCCACGCGCTGCGCCGCGCTGATGATGCCGGCGTCTACCGTGCTCGGATCGCCGCCCTGGCGACACGATCTCGTCGCCTTCTTTGATGACTCCCTTCATGCCTTTGCAGGTTTCGCCCGTGGGCTTCTCGTTCAGCATCTGGAAGATACGGTCCAGGCGGCGCGATCTGCTGCTGGGTGACGTTGAGGTGTTGCTGCAGCGCATTCTTCAGGTCGCTGTGTTGCGCGGCATCGATCAGCTTGGGCAGCGCGTCGGTAATCTGGTTTTCCGCGTCGTACAAGTCGCGCAATTCCTTCACGAACAGTTGCTGCAGGTTTTCCAGCTTCATTGAGAACAGTGCCATACTTCCTCCAAAGTGAGATTTGTCTCGTGTGATGGCGCGCGTATGGCTAGTGTTGGTTCGGAGGCTGCAGGTCAGGGCAGAGTTTGTGCGAAGGGGGACGAACTTGTAGAGTCTGCAGTGGGAACCTCTGTCGTCCCTACGGGACGTCGGATCAGCTTTCTACCTGACCGCAGGACTCCGCCATCCCACCGCAATTCGCGCAAAGAGCGGCGCGAATCGGGGACCCCGGTTCGGCTAAGTCCTGGGCTAGGCTATTCCGACGCATGCGGCGCTCGCTTTTCGCGCGCTCTAGCTGCCACGGCGCGAAACAGAAAGTGTAGTTCTCACGCAGACACTGTGTAGGCCGTTCAAAAATCCGACCGGTCTAGAAAGGCGGCTGGCTCTGTTGCTCGAGGGATTGCACGACCGTAGGCAGCCACCTACTCCCCGCCACTGACCTTCGGCGCATACGGATTGTCATCCGCCACCTGCCAGACGGTATCGAGCACCGTTCCATCCACCCACTTCACCACCGCGACCGGACTGATCGAGCAGGCGAGGCTTGGCCGGCTTCCCGCCGCAAATCTTCTCCACCTCGGCTTTGATCTCTTCGATCGGACGGATCGGCAGGCCTTTGCCTTTCACCGCATCGAGCAAGTCCTGGCGCTTCGGATTGATGGCGATGCCGCGCTCGGTGGCGATCACATCAATCAACTCGCCCGGCCCGGTAACGGTCGTCACCTCATCGACGATGACCGGAATGCGGTCGCGGAACGATGGCACCGCCAGGATGGTGCATCCCGCGAACAGGCAGTTCTGCCAGCCGCCAATGCCGTGCAGCAGACGTCCGTCGGAATGCGTGACCACATTGGCGTTGAAGTTCACATCGACCTCGGTTGCGCCCAGCACGGCCGCATCGACCATCGAAGCGAAGTTGCCTTTGCCGTGAAAGTTGTACGAGGTGAACGGACTGGTCGGCACATGCCGCGGATCGCTGGCGATGGAGCGCACGGCATCAAGGTCGAAGGTCTGGCCGTCGAGGATGTATCCGATAAGGCCTTCGTTCAGCAGGTCGACCAGATACTTGGTCGAGCCGCCGCGCACGAAGCTGGCCTTCACGTTCGCGGCCTTCATCATGCGCGCCAGATAGTCGACAAAGGCCAGCGCGATTCCGCCCGCGCCCGCCTGGAAAGAAAAGCCGTCGCGCATGATGCCGCTGTCGCGCAGGAAGCGGGCCACCAGCTCGGAAATTCGCAGGCGGTCGGGACTGCGCGTGATCTGCGTGGTGCCGCTGACGATCTTCGAAGGATCGCCGATGGAATCGACTTCAACGACGTAGTCCACGTTGTTGCCCTGAATCTGCCAAGGAACGCACGGGAACGGCACAAGGTTGTCGGTGACCACGATAACGCGGTCGGCGTAGATGGAGTCGGCGAGCGCGAAACCCAGCGAGCCGCAAGCCGACTTGCCATGCGAGCCGTCGGCGTTGCCGAAGAAATCGGCGGTCGGCGCGGCAATGACCGCGATATCGATGTGCACTTCGCCATCCTGCACCGCCTGCCAGCGTCCGCCGTGCGAGCGCAGCACGCCCAGCCCGCGCATGTGTCCGTGCGAGCAGTAGTCGCCCAGCGGGCCGTTCATGCTGCCTTCGATGTGATGCACCGCGCCCGACTTCATCAGGTCGATCACCGGCTCGTGACAGGGAAACGACGCGCTGGGAAACCAGACCAGATCCTTCGCGCCCATGCGCGCGGCGGTTTGCAACGCCGTCAATGCAACCCGATCTCCGTTGCGCAGGTGATGATGGCTGCTGATGGTCATGCCATCGCGCAGCCCGCACAGCCGCAGCGCGGTTTCGAGATCGGGCACGCGCTTGTCCCCGTTTGTGGGATAGTCGCTGTTGCTGCGAATCGGCGGGCCAGCTTTGCACCCGGTTGGCCGATGTCCGTCCACTCCTGCATACGGCGTCTGCTCGCGGCCGTTGACCATCGTCGGCACGCGACGGCCGATAGCATTGGTGATCAGCCCGGTTGCAACGCCCGCGCTCATGATTGTTCTCCTGCGCCGGCTGGCTCGGCGATCAATGCCCATCTGCCGGGCTCGCGCCACCAGCTTCAGCGCCCGCTGCACTACCGGCGCATCAATCATCTTCGAGCCCAGGCTGACGACTCCCAGGCCCCGCGCCTGTGCGTCTTCATAGGCCGCAACGATTTTCAGCGCTTTCTCCAGCTCTGACACTGTGGGAGCGAAGGCGCGATGGATAATCTCGATCTGAATGGGATGGATGCAGCCCATGCCCTCAAAGCCCATGGCGCGCGAAGCTTCGCCCCAGCGCAACAGGCCTTCGCTGTCAGCCACGTCGCCGTAGACCGAGTCGATGGCCTGCACGTGGGCGGCATGAGCGGCATTGACCACCCGTTGGCGCGCGTACAGCGATTCCGTTCCTTCCGGAGTCTTCGCCACGCCCAGGTCTGCCGTGTAGTCCTCCAGACCGATGGTGATGGCGGCAATGCGGTCGGAAGCTTTCGCGATCGCGAAGGCATTCTCGATGCCCAGCGCCGACTCCAGGATCGGCATCAGCCAGATCGGGCGAGCGATACTGCGCTTCGCTTCGCAATCGAATCGACAGCTCCTGACAACGTCAGATACCTGTTCCGGCGTTTCAACTTTGGGAATCAGAATGAGGTCCGGCGATTGCGGAACGATCTCTTCCAGATCGGCCAAGCCCAAGCGGCAACTGATTGATGCGGACCATGCGCTCGGCCGCGCCGAAATCCACCGCCCGCAGCGCATTGCGCACCAGCAACCGCGCAGCATCTTTCTCCGCGAAGTGGACGGAATCTTCCAGGTCGAGAATGATCGCGTCCGGCGCGTGCAGTCCGGCATTGATGAAGTATTTCGGCTCATTGCCGGGAAGATACAGTCGCGAGCGCCGCAAGCCGATCGCGCGCGGAAGGCGCGGGCAGGGCGATCGCTTCCGGCAGCGCCGACTTGCCTTCGCCAAGTCCCGCGCGGCGAACCGCCGCTTCGATGCGCGCGGCGATGACGAACGGCAGTGCGCCTTCATCGACGATATCGACATGCGCGTGCTCGACGCCGAGATCGCGCAAGACATCGTACGCCTGCTGGCGGATCACCTCGCCGTAGTAGAGATCGACCCGCGAACGCAGATCGATCTCGATGCCGCCGCTGGCGCGCTGCTCGAAGCTCACATGCAGGTCGGAGCGGACGTCGCTTCCAGCGCGTCCGGCCTCACCGCGTGCGCCGGCAACGTAAGAAGTAGCCGAGGAAGTCAAGATGGTTTACCTCCCGGGGCTAAAGCCCCTTCATACTTTAAGCAACGCCGACGCTGGCCTAAAGGCCAACTCTTCCACCGGTGAAAGCAATATCGAAGGGCGGTGTGACCAAGTCACGTACAAAATCTCTCAGCGGCTAAAGCCGGAATGATTTTGCGCTATTCACAGACAGCCTAAAGTGTCTGCGTGAGAACCTCTGCCGTCCCTACGGGACTCGGACTTATTTACCACTTCACCCAGCACTCCGCCTCCTGCTGCGTGCTGGGCTAGACTATTCCGCGCCTGCGGCGCTTGTTTTTTGCGCTTCGCATTCCACCGCTGAAACGCAAAGTTAGTTCTCACGCACACACTAAAGGCCGTCCCCTTCAAATGCCAGACATAAAAGGTTTTCCCATTTCAAAGACCGGTCGAGGGCCCCCTAAACCACGCCGGCAGATGCCTTCTCCACATTTTGCGCCAAGTTTCGCCAGGATCGCGTCGGTCATCTGCGTGGTCGAAGCCGCGCCCTTGGCCAGCGACTTCGCGCCGCCCGCGAAGCGCAGCATGTCGTAGGTGCGCACCTTGCCTTCGGCCACAACGGCGGCAATCGCAGCGCGAATTTTTTCCGCCTTTCGCGTTCTCGCCGATGTGATCCAGCATCATCGCCGCCGAAAGAATCATGGCAATGGGATTGACGATCGGCGGATCCAGCTCCGCATATTTCGGAGCCGAACCGTGCGTCGGTTCGAAGACCGCAACCTCTTCACCAATGTTGCCCGAAGCCGCGAAACCAAGCCCGCCGACCAGTCCGGCGAAGGCATCGCTGATCACGTCGCCGAACAGGTTGCTGGCAACGATCACGCCATAGTCTTCCGGATTCTTGGTCAGCCACATGGTCTGCGCGTCGATGTTGGTCGACCACAGCGGAATCTCGCTGTATTGCTTCTGCACTTCCTTCGCGGCCTCTTCCATCATTCCCGAGGTTTCGCGCAAGCACGTTCGGCTTCTCGCAGATGGTCACTGACTTGTAGCCGAACTTGCGCGCGTGCTGGAACGCCGCTTCGCAGATGCGGCGCGCCGCCGGACGGGTGATGATGCGCACCGAAATCGCAAGATCTTCGCCGGCAACTTTCTCGAACGGCTTGAACTTCGCATTCGTGCTCAGCGCATCGCGCACTTGCTGCGGCGGATTGGTCCACTCCACGCCGGCGTACAGGCCCTCGGTATTCTGGCGGAAGACCACCACATCGACCTTCGGCTCTTCGAAGCCGCCCGCAGGCTTCTTGCGGATGAAGTTCAGCGGATTGCCGGGGAACGACAGGCAGGGCCGCATGCAGACGTCGAGGTTGAACTTCTGCCGCATGGAAACAATGGGGCTGAAGTATTGATGGCCTTTGCCCCTCAACGCGGGAGTCAGTTCGGCCTCGGCTTCTTTCTTGGGCTTCGAGGTGATCGCGCCGAAGAGGCCGACTCTTGTGCTGGCGCAGCAGGTCGATAGTGCGCTCGGGCAGCGCGTTGCCTTCTTTGATCCAGCACTCCCAGCCGATGTCGGCGTGAACGTAGTCGGCCTCGAAGCCAACCGCGTCGAGCACGCGAATGGCTTCCGGCAGGACCTGGTTGCCGATGCCGTCTCCGGGCATGGTTACAATCGTCGTACTTTGACATCCAAAACCTCTCATTCGACGTGTCATCCTGAGCGAGGGGACAATGTCTGTCATCCCGAGCGGGCGAAGCGAGTCGAGGGACCCCTGTTCTGCCTAGCGCCGATGCATCCCACATTGTGGGATTCCCCTAAATCGCGGCCGCTCTATGACATTCCCAGCTTCTTGCTAACCAAATTCTCCACGCCGCCGGCAATCACCAGCGACTGCGGCACGCTGCCCAGCGCCGGAAAAGCAAACACCTCGCCGGCGTAACTGGATGGTGCTGGCGGCAAAGTCGACTTCGATCGTGTCGCCAGGAATGATCGTCTTCTCCTTGCGCGCGACGGCGTCGGCAAATTTCGCGACGCAGGCGATTCACCAGCTCCGGCGTCTCGATGCACAGGAAGCCGTTGTTGAAGGCATTGCGCAGATAGGTCTGCGAGAAGCTGCCGGCAATCACCAGCGGAATGCCTTTGCACTTCAGCGCGGTCACCGCCTGCTCGCGGCTGGAGCCAGTGCCGAAGTTGAATCCACCGACCACCACATCGCCCGCCGCGCGTGCGCGTCGGCAAATTGCGGATCGTAGTTCTCCATCACCACGCGCGCCATCATCTCCGGCGTCATGTCTTCGCGATAGGTGTAGTCCTTGCCGTAGATGCCGTCGGTGTTCAGATTGTCCTGGGGCAGAAAGACCAGCCGTCCGCGAACGCTGGCTGGGAAATCCGGGCAGGATCTCGACCTTCTCCGCTGCGTGCCGAAGCCGCGGCGAACTCCTCGAACCGCCTCGTGATCTGGCGATATTGCGCTTCACCCGGACCGCAGATGTAGCCCGCGACCGCCGACGCCGCCACCACCTCGGGGCTTCCGAGATAGCATTGCGCGTCGCGCGAGCCCATGCGTCCCTTGAAATTGCGGTTGGTGGCGGAGATGCCGACTTCGCCCGCCTCTAGCAGTCCCGTGCCCAGCCCGATGCACGGGCCCGCATCCGGACGGCAGAGGCTGCGCCCCGGCAGTCGAGAAAGATCTGCCAGATGCCGCGCTTCTCCGC
Organism: uncultured Acidobacteriaceae bacterium; assembly: GCA_963746515.1. Lineage (GTDB taxonomy): Bacteria > Acidobacteriota > Terriglobia > Terriglobales > Acidobacteriaceae > Bog-257. The sequence continues at coordinate 697,280 of CAVVBO010000001.1, forward strand.
TTCTTCCTGGACTGAGCGGCTGGCGGCAGCGAGATAGAACTGCACGCCATCTGCGATTGTCTTACCCTGTAGGACCTTGCGCTGCCGCCTCCAGATCTTCCAGCCGCGAGTTCACGCAGGAGACGAGATACGCCTTCTGGATGGCAACTTTCTTCTTCGCGATCTCGGCGACCGATTGCATCACCTGTACCGTGTCCGGCCCGGAGACATGCGGCGTGACCTCGGCCAGATCGAGCACGATACGTCGCGGCATAAACAGCGTCCGGATCGGGCGCCGGAGGATTCGCGCGCCACTCCGCAAACTTCTCTTCCGGAATGCGTGTGACGCCCTGCGCTCGCAGTTCGCGATTACGCGCTTCCAGATAGGCCAGCGTCATCTCGTCTACCGGAAACCAGCCCACCAGCGCGCCCCACTCGGTCGACATGTTGGCGATGCTCAGGCGCGCATCCATGCTGAGCGACGCCACGCCCGGGCCGGCGAATTCAACCGCGGCGTTCAACACTTCTTCGCGGTTGTACAAGCCGCATAGGCGTGACGATGACGTCTTTGCCGGTCACGCCCGGCGCGAGCTTGCCTTCGAGCACCACCTGCATGGTGCGCGGAATCTGCCACCAGAACTCGCCCGTTGCCCAGATGGCGGCAGCGTCGGTGCGCACCACCGGCGTGCCGATCGCGCCCAGCGCGCCGTACATGTTGGAGTGCGAATCGGAGGCGACCACAAACGTTCCCGGCAGCACGTAGCCCTGCTCCACCATGATCTGGTGACCGATGCCGGTGCCCGGCGGATAGAAGTCGATGCCATGCTCGCGCGCGAACGCCTCCATGCTGCGGTACTTCGCCAGGTTCGACTCTTCCGTGTTCTGAATGTCGTGATCGGCGGTGAAGACCGGCTGCGCGGGATCGTAGACACGCTCGCGCCGATGGCCTTGAACTTCTTCATCACCGCCGAAGTGTTGTCGTGCGTCATCACATGAAACGGGCGGATGGAGAGGAAATCTCCCGCGCGCAAGGGGCGGTTCGGCCCTTCGGCCATGTGGGACTGCGCGATCTTCTCAACGATGGTTTGCGCCATACTGACCTCTTCGTCGCGGGCTAAAGTTCACTGCCCGAAAAGCAGGCCTGGCGGCTAGCCGCCTCGATGACACCTGAAGCGCTATTCAGCTACTCGCAGGCGCTTGAAACATCGCTGTCACTACCTCGCTGATCAGTCTTGAAAAACTTCATCAATTCGCTGACGCTCGCCTGCTTCTCCAGATTCCAGATCGCGTCGATGGCGCGACGGCGGGCCTCGCGCGACATCACCGGCTCGGCCAGCGCCTCGAACTTCTCTTCCACTTCCTTGTCGGTCAGCGGATTGCGCGGATCGCCTTTGGGATAGTCCAGTTGCTGCGATGAACTCGCGGCCATCGATGGTGTGGATCCTGACAATCACCCGCTGCAGCGCCGGAAAAACCTTCTCGATCTCCGGATCGGCCGACACCACAATCTTGTTGAGTTGCTCGCGGATCACCGGATCCATGATCTTGTCCGGCGTGAACTGCAACGGCGTCACCTGCCGCTCGGCGATGGCAGCGGCGATGACGTAGGGCAGCGAGTGATCGGCCGTCTCCTTGGTGTGCGGATCGTATTTGCTGGGATCGCTCAGGATGTCGGCGCCGCGCGCCGTGGTGCGAATGTGAACTTTGGCGATGTCGTGCGGGCTGCAGATCGTGGTCCTTCACCAGCGCCAGCACCGCCGAGATCGGCGTATGCGTCAGCGCTTCGGTGGGAAAGGCCTTCATCCCACATTGTGTGATACGCCAGGATTCGCCCAGCCCGTCGGTCAGGATGTTCAGCTTCCACTCCGGACCGAAGCAGTGCACCAGTCCTTCTTTGCCGTCGATCACATGCTCCGGGCCGGTGTAGCCTTTCTCCGCCAGCAGCGCGGCCAGCATGCCGCTCTGCGTGGCCATGGGATCGACGGTGTTCTTCATCATGGTCAGCTTGCCGGCCGTGACCGCGCCCAGCGTGGCGCGCGCGCTGGCGCTGATGCCGATGGCGTGCTGAATCTGCTCGGCCGTGAGTCGCAGCATGCGTCCGGCAACGATCGGCGAGACGAACGCCGTCAGCGTGGCATGATGCCAGCCGCGCTCGCGAATGCCGGGAAAAGCCGCTTCGCACAGCCGCATCTCGAACTCATGGCCGAGCACCAGGCCGACGATCAGCTCGCGCCCATCGCTTCCCGCGCGCTCGCATGCGGCGATGGCGGCAGGAAAAATGTCGGAGGGATGCGACGGGTCCTGCTTCCAGTAAATGTCGTTGTAATCCATGCAGCGGATCATCAGCGCGTTGGCCAGCGACGCCGAAACGGCATCCATCTGCTTGCCGCTGCCGATCACGGTTGCCTTGCCCGGACCGGCAATCTCGTCCAGCACTTCGAGCGCGATCGTCACATCGTGCTGCTGATATCCGCCGAGCGCGCAGCCAATGCTGTCGAGCAGGAAGCGCTTGGCCTGATAGACCGCTCCGGCGAGAGATGCTCGAATTTCAAGCCCGCGGCCCACTGTGACATTGTGGCGGTGATGGTGGGCTTGCTCGCGGTCTTGGTCGGAGCTGCTATAGTTGCCATGAAAGTCTCGTCGTCAACACGTACCGGGGCTAAAGCCACTCGTTTTTCAGTGCAGTCGCTCCTGTACGCTGGCCTGAAGGCCAGCGCTACTAACGCCAGAATGCCAGTCCTACTCGCCATCTCTACCTACTTCGCCAGGTTCTTGAACGGCTGGAACGCCATGAAGTCGGCGTGATGCACGATGTAGGCCTCGGTCGTGCGCTTTACCAGATCGCCTTCGGCGGCGTGGGCGCGATGATGTGGCAGACCGCGTCGGGCACGCCGCACTCCATCGCCAGTGCTACGCCTGTGAAGGGATGGCGCAGCAACTCGCCGCGCTTGCTCTGCCGCGTCTTGCCGTCCACATTCTCGTATTCCAGCAGCTTGCCGACGTCGGCCAGGATGGCGCCCGCAATCACGGTATCCAGATCGATGGGCAGCGCGCTGCCCATGAATTCGGTCATGCTCTCGGCGGCCTTGCGCGCGATGTGCACCACGCAGCGCTTGTGCTCCATGAAGGTCGTGGGGCAGTTCGGCACCAGCAGCGTAAACGGAATGCGATTCAGGTCGTCGGGCGTAAGCGGGCTCAGCTCCAGCGCTCGCTGCCAGGTCTTCGTGACTTGCTCGCGCAGCTCGGCGACTTTGAATCCACTCGATCTCGGGCCAGAGTTTGAGAACAGCATCGCGCATGGGTACTCCTTCTCCAGGCGAGCGGAATCCTGCCGGTGATGAATAGGCGAAATCCCGTTCAAGAGCCAAACAAGCATTCGTATCACTTGCGGGTGGGGAGGGCTATGACATGCGTCACAGACACCAGGCCCGGCTTCGGATGGCCAGCTCTCGTCTTGCTAGCTAGAATTCGGAGAAGGGAGAGTGTAACGATCCCAGGTTAGCCCAACGGAAGGGCGAACCTGGGGCACAAGTTTCCGCCTGGGGCACAAGTTTCCGTCTGGGGCACAAGTTTCCCGCCCGGGGCCCAAATCCCGGCAATTTGACAAATTCCGGCGGCGAAACTGGGGTAAAATCCTAGCGCCTCGGGGAGGAGGGCAAACTATGGCGATCGACATGGACAAGCTAAACGCCTTTATCGGGCAGTTCGTGGGCGACCTCGGCGCAGCCGTAAGTGCTGGAATGGTGGTGATTGGCGAGAGACTGGGACTGTACAAAGCGCTCGCGGCTCACCCGATGACGTCCGCCGGAACTCGCCGCCAAGACCGGCACCGACGAACGTTATGTTCGGGAATGGCTGGCCTCACAGGCAGCGGGCGACTACGTCACCTACGACGAGAAAACCGACCAGTTCAGTCTGACCGAAGAACAGGCCTTTGCTTTGGCTAATGAAGACAGCCCGGCGTATCTGCCTGGAGCTTTCCAGCTGGCTCTGGGGTCATTGGCTGCGGTGCCACGAATCGCCGATTCCTTTCGCACCGGCGCGGGAATGGGCTGGCACGAGCATGATGACGGGGTGTTTCATGGGTGCGAAAAGTTCTTCCGGCCGGGATATGCCGCCAACCTGGTGACCAGTCTGGATTCCCGCGCTGCATGACGTCAAAGCGAAACTGGAAGCCGGCGGCGCGGGTGGCCGATGTGGGCTGCGGCAAGGGGGCTTCGACCATATTGATGGCGAAGGCGTTTCCCAACTCCCAATTCTTCGGCTTCGATTACCACGACAAATCGATTGAGGCAGCTCGGGAGACTGCTCAGCGCGAAGGCATTGCCGACCGGGTGAAGTTCGAGGTAGCCAAAGCGAAAGAGTATCCGGGAAAGGACTATGACTTCGTCGCAGTATTCGATTGCCTGCACGACATGGGCGATCCCATCGGAGCCGCCGCTCACGTGCGCAACTCTCTGCGAAACGACGGCACTTGGATGATCGTAGAGCCGTTCGCCAACGACGCGTTGAAGGACAACCTGAATCCGGTGGGCCGGGTCTACTACTCGTTCTCGACCCTACTATGCACGCCCTGCTCGCGATCACAGGAAGTTGGGCTGTGTTTAGGCGCCCAATCCGGAGAAGCGCGCATGCGAGAGGTAATAACCTCGGCTGGATTCAGCCAATTCCGGCGAGCCACGGAAACGCCCTTCAATATCGTGTACGAAGCTCGGCCGTGATGAGGTAGAAAGCCAGCCCAGGCGGGAAATTGAAACTACCCCGGGTTAGCCCAACGGGAGGGCGAACGTGGGGCACAAGGCGCATGTGGACCGATGGACCGATCCCAATTTGGGAGGCGGTGGTTACTTTCGTAAGGGCGGCTGGCAGATTTTCTTTGCGATGGATACCGTGGTCTGGGCACACTATTAGGTTGGGACCGGTGTGCCCAATGGCTCCGGAAGACTGCGGAGTCTGGAGATCTTTGAAAAAGTCAGTGGATAGTTGGTAGGGGATAGTGGATAGAATGGTTTCCCCATCGGCCGCCTGGTTTCTCGACCAATGAGAAAATCGCCCTAACGTAAGGTGCTAAGTACTTGCGGATCAATATTTTGACCTTCAACTCTTTATGGCTCAATATTTTGGGGGGTATCAAGCGCGCAGGATGATTAGTTTTCAATATTTTGCGGAGGGTGGAGGGAGGGGGGTTACAGCGTTAACCCGAAAGATAACGGTGGGATTTCCCATCGCGGAAACACTCCCACCCCTTGTGACAAGAACAGCCAAACCAAGACGATTTTGGTTCACATCGTCCAGGTGATGTGCTCCAGCTGATTGGTGATTTCTTCGGGCGGAGTTTCCGGCGGGAAGCTCATTGGCTTGCCGATCACGACCGTCAGTTGTCCGGGACGCGCGATCTTGTGACCGGCCATTTTCATTTCGTAGAGGCCATCGATTCTGAGAGGAAGCACCGGAATATTCAGACGCGCGCGCCAGCATGCCGACTCCAGAGCGAAACGGCGACGGATTGCCGTCGGGGGTGCGCACGCCTTCGGGATAGACCAGGACGCTGTAGTCGCGATCCACGGATTCGCCGGCATAGGCAAAGCTTTCCCGCACTCCCGACTGCTGGGGCAGCGGAAAAACGTTGAACAGCGAGACGACGAGGTAGTATCCCACTTTGTAGGACAGGCGCAGGAACGGGTTCCAGGTCTGCGGCGGACGCCACATCTCCCACAGCAGCTCTCCCCACATGCCGACCGCCAGTTTGCGGCGCAGGCGCGGCGGCAAGGCGAGGAACGCGAAACCCACGTCGATGTAGGTGACGTGGTTGCAGCTGATGAGCAGCGGGCCATCGACATCACGCAGGTGCTCGCGGCCGATGAGCTTGGGATGCGCCATGATCATGGTCGCCGGCCAGGTGAGCAGGTAATAGATGAAGGTGCGAATCCAGGTGACGGGCCAGCGTTGCGCCCATCGCGGATAGCGGTATCCGCTTTGCGGCGATTTCTGCGGTTCGTGCAGCAGACGCTCCAGATCGCCAACCGTGCTGACCTTGGTGAAGTCGGCATCGTTCAGATCGACCTGGTAACGGTCTTCCAGAGCGCTCATCAGCTCGACGCGATCCATGGAGCTCAGATTCAGGTCGCCTTCGAGCTTGGCATCGGGGCCGAGCGAAGCCGAACTGAAGTTGCGTCCGGTGATGCGAGCGATCATGTCGGCCAGCGCCCCTTGAGGAGCCGTCTGTCCTACATTGTCAGAGGAAAAATGTTGCTGCACCGCGGCCTGGATAATCGCAATCTTCGGCTTTTGCGTGGGCGTGCGCGGAAAGTCCTGCTCTGGCCAGATGAACCAGCGCCGCATCTGCTGGTACTCGGCAAGATGACGATTGGCGCGCTGGACGATTACTTGCGGATCTTGAGTCGTCGGCGAGTTCGACGGTTGGGATGGTTGAGCCGAAGGATTGGCGGAGTCACGCAGGATGAGCACAGCGCAAGCCTCGGCATTGCTACCCTGTTCAAAACTGACCACCACGCAGTCGCGGACTTCGGTCTGTTGGCGCAGCGCAGCTTCCAGGTCCTCGGGATAGATGTTCATCCCTTCACGAGTGACGATGACATTTTTCCGGCGACCCTTGAAGTAGAGATTGCCTTCGGAATCGAGCTCGCCGACATCGCCAGTGCGAAACCAGCCTTCGTCGGTCAGCACCGGCTGAAGTTGTTTTCCCTGCCAATAACCGGCAGCAACGTTGGCGCCCCGCACCAGAATCTCGCCGTTCTCGTCGAGCTTGATTTCGCGGCCCTCCAGGACTTTGCCGATCGAACGCTTGCCGGTGCGAAAGGGATGGTTCAGCGAAATGAGCGAGGTAGTTTCGGTGAGACCGTAGCCTTGAATCACGACGAAGCTCAGCCGCTGCCAGAATTCTTCGGTCTCGGCATCCAGCGCCGCGCCGCCCGAAATGAAGGCCCAGAACTTCCAGCCGAACTGGCTATGGATTCGGCGGAATCGCCACCAGCGCTTCACAAAGTGCTCGTCCTTCGCAGCCTTGAATTGACGTTGAAACCAGGACTGCTTTCCCGCCGCTTCCATATCGCGCTCGATTTTGTCTTTCAACGATTCCATCAGCCGCGGAACGGCGACGACCACCGAGACGCGCTCCTTCTTGATGGCCTGAACGACTTCGGCGGGATTCAGCGTGTCCTGGAAGATGACCGTCGCGGCCAGCAGTTGAGGAAGGAAGATGCCGAGAAACTGTCCGAAGACGTGGCTGAGCGGCAGCAGGTTCAGAAAGCGCAGCGGATGAAAGATGCGCTCGTAGCGCAGGTATTTGCCGATTTCGCGCTCCAGCGGTTCCAGGTTGGCCAGCACGTTGCCGTGCGAGATGACTACGCCGCGCGGCTCGGCAGTTGTGCCCGAGGTGAAGACGATCTGCACGATATCGTCGCGAGTGAGCTGCGGCGGAATGACTGGCGAATCGGAGTAAGCCGCAAGGTGATCGCGCAGCGTCTCCAGATGGAGCGAAGCCACGCCGGGAATCTGGTTTTGCGTCGAGCCCACACAGAGTTTGGCATCGACCTGTTGAGCGACACGTTCGGCGAAGTCGGGAGCAGCAATCTTGTCGATGGGAACGACGATGACGCCACGCAGCAGACATCCGAAGAATGTGACCACCCACTCGGCGCAATTCTCGCCCCAGATCAGGACCTTGTCGTTCTTCCCGATGCCCTGAGCTTCCAGCGCGCGGGCGAAACGCTGGGCGTTAGCGAGAACCTCGCCGTAAGTCCAACGCTGCGTCCGATAGCCGCGCCGATGGACGTAAGCCACCTCACGCGCATGCCGCCGAAAGTTGTCGAGGTAGTCCAGGATCGTGGTGCGAGCCATTCGAGACAGTGTAACTGTTGCGGCGGTCGCGACTAGCGCCACGGCTCAGTTTTCGTGAGGTCGCGGCTACGACGCAGGCCGGCGATTGCCGCGCGAGACCGCTTTGGTCATGTGGCGCAAGATCGCGGTAGCCTGCTTCACTTCCGGCATCGAGATGCCACAGTAGAGTTTCTTGCCTTCGCGCTGGGTCAGAACCACGCCCGCGGTTCGCAAGATGGAGAGATGCTGCGAGAGATTGGCCTTGGAGATGCCGAGTCCCTGTTGCAGTTCGGATGCCCAGCGTTCCTTGCGGCCGAGTAGGTCAATTAGTTGCAGTCGGGTTGGATTGGCAAAGGCCTTACAGATCGCTGCTTGACGTTCGTAGGCGTCGTGACTGGAATGCGAGCTCTTCTTTATCATCTTGCCCTCCAGGTGCACGAGAACCGCAGCCGATCTCGTCCAGGCAAATCGTTGGCGGCCTTCCTCCCGACCGTAAGGCGCGTTACGGGGCGAGAGAAGTTAGGGCAGTGGCCAGTAAAGTTTCGAAGTCGCTGAACTGAGAAAGTATCATTGCCAGCCAACCTGGCATATCCCACCAAACGGCTGCTAACTTCGGAGTAAATGGCAGTCGGCTAAACCGGTTAAGCCTGGCTGGGCGAGGAAACGGCTTGCTGGGGCTCAGCTCTGATCTGCAGGGCAGCTGGCAATTCTTCCGAAGTCCGCCTACAGCCGGCCGATTAGACCAATGTCGAGACGTCCTCCTGAGATACCATGAGTCCTGTTGCTCAGCCGGTATTCGTGCTCCTGGCTGGGTTTTTTCAGATGCCGTTCCGGCTCCCAAGCTGCCTCCATTGGCGGTACGATAGGCGGATATGCTGGAAGGCGACTCTTCGGCTGTGTCGGCTGCTGATTTGGAATGCCTGCTCCTGGGAGGCGAGGAATACTTCCCCCAACGCTGGCGAAGGCATTCTCGGGCCCCACTCGGTCAGTTGGAAAGTCAATCGTGAGTCGGCGCTATTTCTGGCTGCCGGCCGCGCCGCCTTGTTGCAACTTGCCCATCCCTGGGTGGCCGCTGCCATTGCCGAGCATTCCCGAACCTTGCACGATCCCATCGGCCGCTTTCATCAGACCTTCCGCATCATGTTTACCGTGGTCTTTGCTCCGCTGCAGGACGCTGTTGCCGCGGCGCGTCACCTGCATCGGCGGCACGCCAGCATTCAAGGCAGATTGCCGGAAGCTACGGGGCGGTTTGCCGAGGGAAGCGCTTACCAGGCCAACAACCTTGCAGCTCTGTGTTGGGTATATGCGACGTTGGTGGACAGCGCTCTGTTGGCCTATGAACTCGTCTTGCCTGGACTGACCTGCGGCGAACGCGAGCAATACTATGCAGAGAGCCGGAAGACGGCTGCTCTCTTCGGCATCCCTGGCGAATGCCTGCCCCCGGATTGGGCTGCGTTCCAGCAACATTTCAGCGTCGCCCTTGACTCTGACAATGTGGGGGTGAGCTCGCCCGCCCGCCAACTGGCCTGGGATCTTCGGTCTGGCGCGGGACTGAGGATGCGGCCGCCTTTCTGGTATGGTGCGTTGACTACGTATCTGTTGCCGCCGCGCTTACGCGACGAATTCCGTTTTCCTTATGGAGAGCGGGAACAACGCTCCGCTGAGGGAGCAGTCCGATGGCTTCAGCGGATTTATCCTCGTCTGCCGGCAAGCCTGCGCTTTGTCGGACCGTACAACGAAATCCAGTCGCGCCTGCGCGGGAATCCGAGCCCCAGCCTAGCGGTACGTTGGAGCAACCAGCTTTGGATCGGTCAACCTTCCCTCTTCGGCCCGCCAGACCTGGCCTGATCCTCAGATGGTGAAAGGCGGAATGTCTGCTTCTGCTTTTATCGGGATGATCTCCTCGTCTCCGATAACGGATTACGTCCGGACCTCTAGTCGACGATCCAGATTTTCCTGCCCATTTCGGTGTAGCATGTATGCCAACAGTTTGTTCCGGGTTCATGGGGAACCACCGTCAGATCTGCCAGGAGCTACGTTATGAATGTTCTCCTTCTGTCCATGCCTGACTCGTTTGAGCACATGCCGACGATCGCGGTGCGGATGCCGAATGGAGCTTTGTGCTCGCTGGCGGGAAATCTGGATGCTCATCACCAGGTTGCCGTGGCGGACTTGATCCTGGTCCAGCAAAATGTTCGCGAAACCGTCGAGCGGCTCGTGCTCGAACATGCTCCCGACGTTGTAGGACTCTCGGTAATGACCTTTCAGCGCAAGACATCGCTACGGATCATCGAACTGGTGCGTTCGCTGCGCCCCGGCGTTCGCATTGTAGTAGGCGGTTACGATCCAAGCCTCGCCGCCGATGCCTACATGCAAGACGGCAGCGGCGTGGATTACATCGTGCGCGGCGAAGGCGAGATTACCTTTCGCGAACTGTTGCGCGCGATCGAAAACGGCGAAGGATTTGGCAAGATCCTCGGACTGTCATACCGGACGGAAGACGGCTGGCACGAAAACCCTTCCCGGCCAGTGCATAACCTCGACGGCGATGAGATCCGGTTGCCCAAGCGCGATGCCCGTGTGCTGGACGGCTATACCATGATGGGACGCCAGGTTGATGTGGTGGAGACTTCGCGCGGCTGCACCTTCGATTGCGGCTTCTGTTCGATCATTGAAATGCGTGGCCGCAACTTCCACACCTACAGCTTCGACCGTGTACTGGCCGATATCCGTGACGCCCGGGATCATGGGGCTCGCGCAATTTTTATCGTCGACGACAACATCAGCCTTAACATCAAGCGCTTCGAGGCGCTGTGCCGCGCAATTATCGATGCGGGATTGAACGACATCGCTTACACCGTACAGGCCATGACATCGCCCATCGCCATGCACGGCGATACCCTGGCGCCGCTGATGCGAGAGGCTGGCTTTCGCTATGTTTTTCTCGGGATCGAAAACATTTTGGAGGACGATCTGCAATTCCTGAAGGCGGCCGCCAAGAACGAGTTTCGCGAGAATGGGCAAGCAACCGGAAATGCCTCGCTGCGGGCCATCGACTTCCTGCACCAGAACAAAATGTACGTCGTCGGCGGCCTGATCGTGGGTAATCCCGACGACACGCGCGAATCCATCAAAGCCAACCTGGAGTTCGCCAGCAAGTATGTGGACTGGCCTTACATCCAGCATCCGACTCCCTACCCCGGAACCCCGATGACGAAAGATTTTCGCGCCCGAAACTTAATCATGATCGATCGTCTGGAAGAATATGACGGCACAACCGCCGTTGTCGCCACCCAGCATTTGCAGCCGGAAGAAATTGAATATGAAAGGTGGCGCGCTGAGCGCTGGATGAAGACGCGGCACATTCCGGCGGTGATTGCGCACGAGCCGCTATTCGTTATTCGCAACTGGTGGAAAATGCTGTCGCATACTTTTCGCGGCAGCAGTATCAAGTCGGTGCTTGGATTGGAAAGTGACCGCAAAGTTTTCGAGCGTTATCGCGGAATCCGGAGCGCCGAGCGCGCGTATCTATGACTGCCCCGCTCCGCTCCGGGCAACAGCCTTTCCGTGATTCGTTTCTGCTGTTCCACCGCTGTCCAGTCGCTGTATAAACTCAATAGGCTTCCATTCCATGCTGCCAGATTCCAACTCCCCAGAGAAAAAGGCGGGGCTCGCTTATTGGGCGAACCGCGTACTGGAAGAATGCGACAAAGCTAACCAAGGCTTCGCTGCCGATCCCGTGCACGATTTGCGCGTGGCCATTCGCCGCTGCCGCTCTATGGCAGACGGCTTTCTCTCCGTCGACCCCGACCCCGCATGGAAGCAGATGAAGCGGCTGGCCAAGCCACTCTTCAGCAGTCTGGGCGATCTCCGCGACACGCAAGTTATGTCGGAATGGGTGACCAAGCTTTTGCACCCTACTGACGCGGCTCGCCAAGGTTTGCTGGACTCCTTGGTGCAGAAGGAGACCGCTCAGAAAGAGGCTGCTCAGGAAGCGCTAGGCCAGTTCGACCGAAAACAGTGGGCATCGTTAAACGGCCACCTGGCGAAACGCACGAACAGAATCCCGCTGGAAGGTCCTGTGTTCCAACTTCTCGCACTGGAGCGCTGGCACGAGGCACAGGAACGGCACCGGCAGGCGATGCGCAATCGCAGTCAAGTGGGCTATCACCAGCTGCGCATCGGAATCAAACGGTTTCGTTACACAGTGGAGAACTTCCTTCCGCAACGCCACGAAAAATGGTCCAGGGATTTGCGGGATTTGCAGGATGCGTTGGGCGAGGTCCACGACTTCGATGTCTTGCGCTCCATGATTCGCGCTCACGCCGGAATTAATACCGAAGAACGGGTTCGCTGGCAACAGCGAATCGTTGAGGAACGGCAGAAGCGGCTTAATTTTTATCGGGAGAAGATGCTGGGCAGGAGCTCGCTCTGGCAAGTGTGGCGATCGGAGTTGCCAAGTGGCGCAGCGCTGGAAGAGGCGGCTTTGGAGAAACTAAAGACCTGGGCGTCTTTTCTCGATCCCGACCAGGCGCATTCGGCGATCGTCGCAAAGGTCGCGCTTCAGCTTTACGACGGCCTCTCCCAATGCCACGCGCTTGCCAGCAAACCGGAATATCGTCGCATCCTGCAAGCAGCCGCCATTCTGCACGAGGTGGGAAGAAGCAAAAACGCAAACGGCCATCAGAGGCGAACCTATCGAATGATTTGCAGGTTAAAACCTCCGCTGGGCTGGACGGAGGAGGAATTACGCTGCGTGGCCGCGACTGCGCGCTATCATCAAGGCGCCCTGCCGCATTCCGGCGACTCCTACTTTGTGGGACTCAGTCCAAAGCGCCGATCCGAGCTGCTGCCGATCATTGGGATCCTGCGGCTGGCGAACGCACTCGATTTCGAACATGATCGAACCATCAGTCGCATATCGATCGAACGCGAGAACGGAGCTGTGGTCCTGTATGCCCAGGGACTGCAAGAAATAAGCCCGAGCGCGGAACGCATCGCTCGGGCTCGCTACCTTCTGGAGACGGCTTGCCAATTAACCATTGCGATCCGGCCGCTGCCCGTCAAGGCGATGGCCTCATCGCAAACGGTAGTCCGGAAGAGACGCGTGGCCGGAATTTCCTGATGGCAACTGCGTTAGGCCGCCGGATTCCTGTTCTTTTTTTTGTAGGGGTCGCCGACAAATACGAATGGATACTTACTAAGCGCTTGCACATCTCCAGCCGCGGCGTATCGTTCCACTTCCGCCATCAGATTGGAGGCTTCGTCTTTGGGCATGTTCTTGGTGGCTTGCCAGAATTTATCGGGAAAAAACCAAATACGCTTGCGCTGATCGACTTCCGTCATACTGTCAGAAACTGACTCCATACAACTCCTCCCACAATGTGAGACATACGGGGAACCGACTGGTTTGTTCTGGAATGAAGGCCATTGTTCGAAGACTTACACCGCCTCTTATTATGGACCGCGCCTCCGGCGCTTGTAAACAAGTCGCAACACAGTCACGCCCCAAATTCCCACAACCATTCTTTTCAATTCCGGGGATGAGCGAGCCAAGTGTAAGAAAGCATTAGGCGACGAGATTCTGTCTGGAGCCCCACACTTTTTTGTGAATGTTACAGCCGCGGGTGGTGGATGGCGCGGACAAGGCAAGGGTTACTCTTGCTGGGAATGCCCATCAGGGCATCAGCTGTATGGGCTCCAGGGCGGTATCCCACAATGTGGTAATAGCATCTACGCGGCTGTAATGGGCTCTCGATCGGTGGCGCTGCACTTTAACGGAGCGGCCAGACAAAAAAATTCGCCACGACATCCAAGCTAACGAGTGGACATCGTGGCGCAATGTCGATACTTAGCCAGTGACTTAGGAACGGAGCTTGCGACGAACCAGGCCGGCAATTCCGACCAGCCCGCTGCCAAACAGTACAAACGTTCCCGGCTCGGGAGTCGTTCCCCCGCCACCCGATGAACTCACCGACACGTCGTCCAGCAGCCAATAGCCTGGATCGTTGCGGAACGTGAACGACAGCTCGGTCTCGCTGGCGGTCGCTTGATTGGAAATCTGGAACTCCGTCCAGCCAAAGGCTGCTCCGAAGTTGGTAATACTCAGTGAGGCAGTTCCGAACTGCACTTCGAAGAAGTTCGGCGTGCCGCCCGCCGGATTAGCCAAGTAGAAATCCACGGTGTACTGCGTCCCTGCGGTCGTAGGAATTTCCTGCGAGATGGTGGCTGTGTCACCCACCGGACCAAAATAAGCGGAGTAGTTACCGTCGAAGGGAGCGATACCAAGAGCGGTGCACTGGGCGACATTGCACACGCCGATAAATGAGGTATCGCCAGTCAACGGTCCAATCAGTGAAATCGCCCGTTTCGAAGCCTCCGTTCTGGACTTGAGCCAACAGGGCTGTCCCGAACGTAATCACTGCTAGGGCGAGTGAAATGCGAACCAGTTTCTTGATCAAGCGAAGGGCCCTCCTTGGATTCGGTGAAAAGAGGCTTTAGTTATGGTGGCAATTCGGCAGCCAAATGAAATCTGGCATAAGCGCCTTAGGGATAATATCTTAGGAGGTTTCTACCGGCAAGCTATGTGCAAATAATTGCAGTAAGCGGGAACGAGGCTTCCCTCTCAGAGGCCCCGATCAAAGATGAAAATGGCCTGGGAGGAAGGCATCACTTTGCATTGCAAGCAGACAGCCCTGAAGACGCAAAAATCCCGCCATTTTGCACAAATGGCGGGATCCCATTCTCAAACTCCAAGCTTGGCGCACCAAGCCACACGGTAGGCACCGATTTGCCGGTTACCGAGTCGGGTTCCGCAGCCCCTGTATTCTAGGAAAGCTTGCGACGAACCAGGCCGGCAATTCCGACCAGCCCGCTGCCAAACAGCACAAACGTTCCCGGCTCGGGGGTCGTTCCCCCACCGCCTGACGAACTCACCGACACATCGTCCAGCAAGCAATATCCCGGATCGTTGCGGAAGGTGAACGACAGCTGCGTCTCGGTCGTGGTGGCGGTGTCTGTCAAATCGAATTCCGACCAGCCAAATGCCGCTCCGAAGTTGGTAAAGCTGAAAGAGGCTGTCCCAAACTGTACTGAGAAGAAGTTCGGCGTGCCGCCCGCAGGATTAGCCAGGTAGAAATCCACCGTGTACTGGGTCCCCACGGTTGTCGGAATTTCCTGGGAGATCGTAGCGGTGTCTCCCACCGGGCCAAAGTAAGCTGAGTAGGTGCCATCGAAGACACCAATGCCAAAATCAGGGCAGGTGGTTGTATTGCACACCCCGACAAACGAGGTGTCTCCACTCACGGTCCAGTCGGTGAAATCTCCAGTTTCAAAGCCTCCGTTCTGGACTTGCGCCAACAGGGCTGTCCCGAACGTAATAACCGCTAGTGCGAGGGAAATGCGAACCAGTCTTGCAATCAAGGAAAGTGGCCTCCTAGGAGAGTGCGTCGGATTCTCCGGCGTGGTAATGAGCAACCTGGTTACCAAACCGCCTGTTTCTAAGTACAAGAGCCTGCACGACATCTTTGCCTAAGGTTTGCACGATGTGAAGAAGTTTGCAGTAAACGGGGAAACTTGTTCCCTCACTCCGGCACTTTGGTGACAATTGTCGTGAACCAGCTCGATTGGGATGAAACGCCAAAATCCGAGGTTGAGATGCAATTGAGGTCGCCCCAGATAATAGGGCCATTGACAAAGTTGGACCCTACTGCGTGTCCGTAGCAAATGAGTTGACTTGATCAATCACCGAATAGTGGATTGTCGCGGAGCTTTGCCACTGTGACAGAGTAACCATCCTTGCCTCTGACTGAAGCTATCAGTAATCGAGTTCAGCTGGGCGTCCGGTCAGCCGTTCGATGCGCTTGGCGATCGGGGGATGGGTGGAGAACAGATTGGCGAAACTAACCCCGCCCAACAAGGGGGCAACGATAAACAAGTGTGCAGTTGAGGGCGAAGCTTGCATGGGAATACGCTTGGAGTCGGCATCCAGCTTCTTCAGCGCGCTGGCCAAAGCGTATGGATTGCCGGTGATCTCGGCACCGGTGGCATCGGCCTGGTACTCACGTGAACGTGACACCGCAAGCTGAATCAGAGTGGCGGCAATGGGAGCCAGGATGAGCATCAAGAGGCCAACGAAACCTCCGCCTCGATCACGATCGTCGCGATCGCCCATGCCGCCGAAGAGCGATGCCCAGTAGCCCATGCGGGCCAGCAATGTGATAGCGCCGGCTAAGGTCGCCGCTACCGAGCTGATGAGGATGTCGCGGTTCCTGACGTGGCCCAGCTCGTGCGCCAGCACTCCCTCCAGCTCTTCGTCATTCAGCAAATCCAGAATGCCTTGAGTCACGGCCACGGAGGCATGCTTGGGATTGCGGCCGGTGGCGAACGCATTCGGAGAATCGGTTGGGATCACGTAGATCTTGGGCATCGGGATGCCCATCTTTTGAGTGAGCCGCTCAACCACCTCGTAGGCGCGAGGAAGTTGTTCGCGGGTGACGGGCTGGGCCCGATACATGGCCAACGCGATCTTGTCGCTGAAGAAATACGAAGCGAAGTTCATGACAATGGCCAGCACCAAGGCTATTTCCATTCCCCTCTGGCCACCGAAGACCTGTCCCATGAAGAGCAGAAAAAGTGTCAGCGCAGTCAGTAACAAAGCTGTCTTAAAGGTGTTTCCCATATGTGGTGAGTGTCTGCTAAGTAGATGATATCTGTTGGAGGCGGTTGCGGGAAATTCAGGTGTCAGCTGCCGCGTTGGAAGATTGGGAGCAAACAAGTGCCATGCATACTGACAACTGACGACTGGCGACTGTACTATCTCCCCATGGCCAAGCTACCAATTCTTCACCCGCAATCCCGCGAGCCCAAGGAAGAGCTCGTGCTCGTCGGCTTTCGCGTGGATGGCCATCACGATGGTCCGCAGTTCTACACTCTGCTCGCGGTAGGGGGCGAAAACGAGCGGCCAATCACTGCGGATGGCCGCCTGGTTTTCTTCACTCGTCTGGAGCTGAGTGCCAAAGCACTGGCCCTCGATCCTAGTATGGCGAAGCTCGGTCCGCCACCGACCGAGATCGAAACTTTTTGCGATGTAGCGGAAGCTTTTTATCTGGTGAATTCCCAAAACGCCGACCTCGACGGCATCGTGCTCGACTGTCTGCTGATCTTCGACGATCTGGTGCGAGCCACTAAGTTGCATATGCCGGACCGCTATCAGGGCTTATTGACAGAGTTGGCTGCTCGGCTCACCGAACGCAAGCTGTTGCGTGACATCTTCACCAACCCATCGCTTCGCGAGCACGTGGAAGACGCGCTGCTGTGGTGCGTTGGTGCGATAACGGTGAAAGGGCGCCTGCTGACGGAGTGAAGGGCACGAGGGGACTGGATGGGAGCCGGCAACGGAATTACCGATCAAGAATCGCTACCGTTGCGAGGGAAACTCTGCATCTGCCAACGTCGCGCGAGCCGCTGCATAACTGACTGCCACCGTGGCGGCCGTCGCCAGATAATAAGCTACAAACAGAAGCGCGAAAACTTCCGGCGTGAGGGAATCAGGTTTATTCGCGGCCAATCGATCCAGGAGCAAGTGCGGGCCAGCGCTTACCAATTGCGCCAACCTTGCTGGATGGACCATATCGCTCCCCGGTACGTGGGCTATCAAGCCGCTGTAATAAGGGACGAGCAGTGCATGAACGCCATAGATATCGATGGCCGCGAACATCGTCGCCATCGTCGGCAGAACGGCCCAGCCCCAACGCCTGGGCGCAATGGCGAGTAGTCCATAAGTCACAAGCAATATTTCAGGGACGATGACAGCGTACATGTACCAGCCACAGGACGCCGAGACGCCTCTGGCCATGTAGACAACCACCACATCGTAGAGCAGGCCGGCCCAGAACAGAGCGTACAGAGCAAGCAAAACAATTAGTCGTGCGGACCGGAATTCAGGCTTGCGAACGACTTTCACCAGGCCGAAGAGCGCTGCCGCCATACCTAACGCAAACACCACATAGATCAGCTTGGGCAATTTCAGGAAGCTCCAGCCCCCGAACCAAACATGTGAGACCAGCACAGAGGTAACGCCCCCGGCCCAGTTCACATGGCGGATAGCCGTAGCCAGGTGCGGCAAGCTGGCATGCGCGGCGATTGCGTCATCCTGTTCTCCGGACCACGTGCCGGTCAGAACACGGTTGCGCCAGTACCATCCAAAACTAATCAAGAGCGCGAGCACCATCCCGACGGCGGAGTTCAGCAGGATGCGTCTGCGTTCAACCGGCAACCGCCAGAAACTGTAGACGGCTACTAACACGAATGCGGGCACCGCCGGCAGGAAATAGGCTTTGCTTAATAACCCCACGCCCAGTACCGCCCCGGCGGCGACGAATAAATTCGAGCGTCCCGGCTGGACCGCCAACAGCAAAAGTAGCGTTAACAAGGAATAAACGACAATCGCGAGGCTGTCATTTCCGGCACGGCTGATGTCGATCATGAGTTCGGGCATGCAGGTGATTACAGCCGCTGTTCCCAGCGCTAAGCCGTCGCTGGCAAAAAAGCTGCGGGCCGCCGCGTACGCGATTGGAATAACCAGCGATGCCAACAACACGCTCAGCATTCGGATCAACATCACGCGCCCGGCCAGCGGCCATGCCCATGCCCAACGCAACGGAATCGACATCATCCAGTAGTAGAGCGGCGCCTGCTGCGCTTCATACAAGGCAGGACCCGTCCCCAACTGCGCTCCCCACGCGGGAGGAATGGCGCGCGTCTGCTCCTGTAGCACCCGGCGATCCGCCGCCGACAGTTGCCAGTACGAATCCTGGGTATAGATTGGCGGCGCCAGAGCATGCAACCGCTGCTCCCATGAGAGCGGCAACGAGTGCAACGACTCCTGAACCTCGCGCGAAACCGGCGTAGTCGCCACCGGCAAATCCCGGTGCACAGTCACGTGCTGGATAAACGCGAAATGAGACGGCTCGTCGTAGCCTTCCCAGATGGGCAACAAGGCGGAATAGAAACAGCCGCGCGCGAGGAAGCAAAGCCAAAGCAGTAGTACCAGCTGCTTGCTGCGAGTCGTCAACGCTTGCTCCTTCGCATCGCCATCTGCGTGCTTCCCGTCCCCGATCAAGATGCCAGGGATTTGCTGGTATCACTTTTCATCAGCACTGCCGCCATGCCTCCAGCGAAGTGAATCTCCGGGCCCACCTCCGGTGGAAGCTCTTCGAATTGGTGAGTATAGTCAGCGCAATGGAGATCAGAAAGAGCTGGTGGCCACCGCTGCTTCTCCGCTCCCAATATCCTGCACAGCCGGGCTTGCGGGAGCATTGGGGATCGCGTCTGCAAAGTGAGTATGCACCAGACTCGCCCATCTCCACGGTTCTCTCCTACCTCATTCTTCTAGGCGGGATCATCATCATCGTGGTGACCGGTTACATGGTGGTCATCAGCTACTCCCGCCTCCCGTTTGCCGAGTCATGGCTGCAGATCTCGGTCGTGGCCCAGGGACGCAGCCCCGTTGCTCTCGACTGGCTCTGGCAACAGCATCTGGAACATCGATTCCCTATTCCAAAATTATTTCTCGCCGTTGACCTTTGGCTGTTTCACGCCAGGCAGGTATTTCTGTTGGCCAGCATTTTCATAATTCAATTACTACACCTGACACTGTTGGGCTGGAGCATGCGCGCGCTAGGCGGGTGGCGCGGAGCGCTGTGGCGCTGCGGCTTCGGCTTTGCGGCATTCTGCCTCTTCTTTCCCAGTCAATGGGAAACCTTTGTGTTCAGCTTCGAAGTCATCTTTGTACTCTCAGCTCTGTTCGCCAGTCTCTCATTCATCGGGCTCCTGCTTTATTGGATGAAATCACAGCAACCGTCGACAGAAAGCCGGCCGTGGACGTTTCTGCTGCTGTCCATCCTGGCGGCGCTGGGAGCAACTTTTTCGCTGGCCAATGGAAACCTGGTATGGCCCTTACTGGTGGCTGCCGCCCTGCTGCTGCGACTGCGTCTTTCCGCGATTCTGGTTCTCATCATCAGCGGGATGATCGGCATCCTAGGCTACTTTCATGGCTACGTCAGCCCGCCACAAAGCGCCAGCCCGTGGCTGATGGCTCACAATCCATTGCAAGTTTTGAAATATCTTGCCACCTATCTGGGAGCTTCCTGGACAACTGCCTATAGCCATTCGGCGATTTTCTACGGATTCGCCGGACTGGCACTTGCATTGTGTCTCATTCCACGATTTCGATTGCCTATAGAAGTCTCGCGCGTTTTTTCGGTTCAGCTGCTCCTCATCTTGATGTTTTGCCTGGGAACCGCCGGCATAACAACCTTGGGCAGGGTGAATTCTGGCCTCGATCAGGCTTTCTCATCCAGATATCAAACTTTTGCGCTTTTATATTGGTGGGCTCTGCTGCTGCTCTCACTGCTGCCGCTGTTTCGCAGAACACAGCCGCAATTTATGCCGGTGATCGCCGAGGCGTGCCTGCTGGCAATCATGTTGGGTGGAGTTCATGTGGCTGCCGATGCAGTTCGAAAAGCCAGGGCGCACGGTTTTGAACTCAACGTCGCGGCTATCGCATTGATGACCGATACCCATGATCGGGCGCAACTGCAGCTCATCTATCCCGACCCGGATTATCTCTGGCAACTACTGCCGTACATGCGGGAAAAGCGATTGTCCATCTTCGCCCCGGGTGCCGGGCCTCAACTGGGAGAGCGATTGGACTCGGTATTCCGTTTGGCTTCTCCCGAGGAATGCGTTGGAGCCGTGCAATCGTTGGAGACGGTTGGCGGCGGCTCGTCGCCAGCCCTCAAAATCGCCGGGTGGGCTTGGGATCGCAAACGGCAGCGGCCTCCCACTCAAATCGTGGCGGCGGCTGAAGGCGTAATCGTCGGCCTGGGAGCGATGGGCGATTGGCGTCCCACTCTGCGAGCCACTTATCCCTACTTGAAAACCAGCTTCGTAGGATTTACCGGATACGTAGAGAAACCGTCGGCGCCGGTGAGCCTTTACGCGATTCTCGACGCACACCCTCCCCAAGCCTGCCCGATCGCAACCGTGAATTATTCGGAGGTGAAGTAGTCGACCGTGATGGGATTCTCGAACAGCGAATAGTCGCGCGTCACCACGGTGATGCCGCTGTCGGTGACGTGATATTTCTGGCGATCGGCTTCGGTGTCGTAGCCGATGACCGTGCCTTCCGGAATCTGAACGTCGCGATCGATGATGGCCTTGCGGATGCGGCAGTGGCGGCCAACGTTCACGTGCGAACAGAGGATGCTGGTATCGACCTGCGAGTAGGAATTGACGCGGACGTCGGGCGACAGAACGCTGCTGCTGCACCGAGCTGCCGGAGATGATGCAGCCCATGGAGACAATGGAATCGTGCGCCTCTCCGGTGCGGCCCGGATCGTTGAAGACGAACTTGGCCGGCGGATATTGCCGCATGTGAGTACGAATCGGCCAGGCGCTGTCATACAAGTTAAAAACCGGGGCCACCGAGACCAGGTCCATGTTGGCTTCGTAGTACGCTTCCAGCGTTCCTACATCGCGCCAGTAGAGCGCTTCCTTCCGGTTCTCGTCGATGAAGTTGAAGGAGTAAACCTTATAGTCATCTACCATTCGCGGCAGAATGTTGTGCCCGAAATCGTGCCGCGAAGCGGGATCTTCGGCATCCTTCAGCAACACCGGAATCAGCACGTCGGTATTGAACAAGTAGACGCCCATGGAGGCGGAAACCATGCGCGGGTTGTAGGGCGAGCGCAAGTCGGTTTCCTCCGGCTTCTCCTGGAAGCCGACCACCCGTCCAGTGCGATCGATTTCCACCACGCCGAAGTGCTTAGTTTCGGTCGGATCGATCAGGATGGTGGCCAGCGTAACGTCGGCGCCGGAATCCTTGTGCTGCCGCAGCATCAGGTCGTAATTCATCTTGTAGATGTGGTCGCCCGAAAGGATGAGCACGTAGCGGGGCTGCTCGGAGCCGATGGAATAGATGTTCTGGTAAACCGCGTCGGCGGTCCCCATATACCAGTTCTCGCTGACCCGCTTCATCGGCGGCAGGATCTCGATGAACTCGCCTAGTTCTTGCCCCACAATGTTTCCCCAGCCTTCACGGATGTGCCGGTTCAACGACAGCGCTTTGTACTGGGTCAGGATGTAAACCCGGCGCAGATCGGAGTTGATGCAGTTGGAAAGCGTGATGTCGATGATGCGGTAGATGCCGCCGAAGGTCACGGCCGGCTTGGCGCGATCGCGCGTCAGAGGGTAGAGCCGCTCGCCTGCTCCTCCCGCCAGCAAGACTCCGAGGGTATCTCTCATCTGATGATGTCCTGAACTGCGAATGTCCCTAGAGGGCATGGAACATTTATTTCAAGCGAGGGCCGAGCGGCTTACCGACCCACAAGCGAAAGCGCATCTTAGCACACCATGTCACGACCTGAGGTGCGCGCTGAATCTGTCGGCAGCGATATTACCCGGCATCGTCCAGGCTGATGCGCAGGGACTTCAGGAACTTCACATCCTGCGACGTCATTTCGAAGTCTAGAGCTGGAGTGCTGGCTGTTGACCGAAGTGGTTTCGCTCTCGTCCTCGTCGTGCTGATTGAATCCAATGGTAGCCTCGAGCAGCACGAAAACGTCGTATCCCCCGGCTTTGATGCGCGAGATCACCTCGGCGATCTGATCGGAGTCGGAAAGCGAATTATTGATGGCGTCGCCTAGTTCCTTCATCATGCTGTTGAGTCGCTTATCCACGATTGCACCTGCGCCCCTTCGGGATTGCGGACGGGCCTGGCACTCATACTAGCGTTGAGTCTCAAAACCTGCCAGCCGTTCGCTTATCCAGCGTTAATTCTTTAGATGCCGCGGGTGGAACGGAGGTTTTGGCAGTTTTGAGCTGCGATCGGACGCCGGATCAGGCGCGCTTGACTGCTAGAATAATACGACGCTCAGCAATCTCTGGTTTTAAGTCTGGTGCTTTGAACGGGACGATCTTAGGCAAGGTCGATTTAGCCTCGCTCATTGAAGGGGACGACCTTCAGGCCGTCCGTAAACGTCTTATCAAGAATTGGGCTTCTAGTCCCTGGGGGAACCGTGCCATCCCGCGATTTCGGTACTCAAGGCCGCGCTTTATTGCGGGTGGCTGGGCGAAAGACTGGCGAAAACCGCTGGGTGCGGGCCATCTACCATGCCGGCAGCATAACCATTCGCAGTGTCGGACGCGTGCTGCACGTTCTGTGGCTGGAGGTCACGGGCCTATTTTTTCTGGTGCTCGCGCTGGTCGGCGGCGGAGCGGCAGTTCGCGAATATCATCGCCATGCCGCGGGAAATGGATCGACGGCCAAAATGCTGTTGGCGTCGGCGTTTGCGCTGGTATTTGCTTATTTTGGGGTGAGTTCGTTTTGGCGGTCGCGGAAGAAGTAATTCTACGTCTCAGCCTGCCAGCGCCGTCCGGAAAACAGGTTCGTTGGCATCGCCCGGGTAGGCCGAGGCCAATTATCTTATTCCGAATAGAAAACTCGCAACTGACAACTGCTCTGTGATGCATGTCATAGTGAGTTCTTGAGCGACCGCCGATAATGGAGTCATCTCATACGCCGAGGCCCATACTCCCATGGCCGAAACAAAGTCCAAGACCGCCGTCGCCACCAAGCCTGCCGATACGCAGGAAACTTCTTCGCACATCAGCGTTCATCCCCTTTACTCGCCGTCCGATCTGGAAGGCTGGGATTACGACAGCGAAGTTGGCTATCCCGGCCAGTTCCCTTACACCCGTGGCGTGCAAGCCACGATGTACCGGGGACGGCTCTGGACCATGCGGCAATACGCCGGTATGGGCGACGCCGACGAGTCCAACCGCCGCTACAAATATCTGCTGAGCCAGGGCACCACCGGGCTGAGCGTGGCTTTCGACTTGCCAACCCAGATCGGGCTGGACTCCGACAATCGCGCTCGCCATCGGCGAAGTCGGCAAGGTGGGCGTGGCCATCGATTCCATCGACGACATGATGCGGCTGTTCGATGGCATCAACATGGAAAAGGTCTCCACGTCGATGACCATCAACGCTTCGGCCGCGATCTTGCTGGCGCTGTACATCGTCACCGCGCAGCGCACTGGCCGCGACGTGCGCAAGCTGTCAGGGACAATCCAAAACGATGTGCTGAAGGAGTACATCGCCCGCGGCACCTACATTTATCCGCCGGCGCAGGCGATGCGCATCATCACCGATATTTTCTCCTACGCCAACGAGCATGTGCCCGAGTGGAACACCATCTCCATTTCCGGCTATCACATGCGCGAGGCTGGCTCGACGGCAGTGCAGGAAGTGGCGTTCACCCTGGCCAACGGCATGACCTATGTGCAGGCGGCGATCGACGCCGGGCTCGACGTGGACAAGTTCGCGCCGCGGCTTTCGTTCTTCTTCAACGCGCACAGCAATTTCCTGGAAGAGGTGGCGAAGTTCCGCGCGGCCCGGCGCATGTGGGCGCGCATCATGCGCGATCATTTCGGCGCCAAGAATGCCAAATCGCAGATGCTGCGCTTCCACACCCAGACGGCCGGCTCAACCCTGACGGCGCAGCAGCCGGAGAACAACATTGTGCGTACCGCACTGCAAGCCATGGCGGCGGTGCTGGGCGGAACGCAGTCGCTGCATACCAATTCATTTGACGAAGCGCTGGCATTGCCCACCGAGCAGTCGGCGCGCATCGCGCTGCGCACCCAGCAGATCATCGCCTACGAATCGGGTGCGGCCCAGACCATCGATCCCCTGGCCGGCTCGTACTACATGGAGTCGCTGACCAACCAGATCGAAGCCAACGCGCTCGCCTATCTGGAAAAGATCGAGGCCATGGGCGGCATGTTGAAGGCGATCGAGCGCGGCTTCGTGCAGCAGGAAATCCAGAACGCCGCTTACGAATATCAGAAAGCCGTCGACAAGAAGGAAGCAATCGTGGTCGGGGTGAATGGCTTCGCACTGGAACACGAGAAACCGATTCCGCTGCAACACATCGACGAATCGCTGGAGCGCAAGCAGGTAGAACGCCTGCGCGCAATGCGAGCTAAACGCGATCAGGCCAAGTGGCAGGCCACCGTGAAAGCCGTGGAAGACACCGCGCGTGGTACCGGCAACCTGATGCCGGTGATCGTTGAAGCCGTGCGAAGCTCATGCCACGGTCGGCGAAATTTCCGACGCCATGCGGCATGTGTACGGGGAATACACGAGACGGTCGTGATCTAAGGCGGAGAGCGGCACTCGAACGGTGCCGCTCCCACGTTTCTGCTAGCCCCGTCGTTTCTTTTTCGAGGAAGCGGTGGTTTTCGCCTTCGGCTTTGGCTTCGGTTTGGATTCTGCCTTCGGCTTTGGCTTCGGTTTGGATTCTGCCTTCGGCTTCGGCTTGGACTCTGGTTTCGCCTTCGGCGTGGGTTTGGATTCCAGCTTCGCCTTGGGTTCCGGTTTGGATTCCAGCTTCGCCCCCGGTTCCGCCAGCGAATGGTGGCGGGCGAGTTGCATTGACTTGCCGAATATGCTCCCTTTGATCCCCAAGCGTCCGGTCAGATGCGGCGCCAGTCCTTTTCCCGCTACCGTGCCGCTGAACAGAGGATGGTGCGGGGGCCGGTGCTGCCGGAAGGTCATCGGCTTCGGACAGTTATTCGTTGGAGGTTTTGCCGGCGGATCTTCCCATAGTAAAACGTAGCTGCAAACGTTAAAAGTACAACCGTCCGAATCGGCAAAATCGACGGTGACGTAAAACCGTCCAGTCACCGGACAGAAACCCGCATCCGCGATGTCGTCGATCGCGTAAAGCCAGGTTTCATCAGGGACACCTGCTATGTAGTGCACGGTCGGCGGACCCATGATGCTGATCCATCCGGTGGTTGAGTGCTCGAACTCGGGCATATTCCGCTGATCGAAATTGTACGGAACAAAGTTTGAGTAACCCGTAATCTGCCCGTGTTGGACCTTGCCATAATCTCCGGGCATAAGCAGTTGACCGGCGAAGTCACAGCAAACCAAGGTGTTGTACTTGGGACCGGTGACCGGAATTCGCGTAACTCCAGGGATACAGACATTCACCACATCGCATGCCATAAGTTTTCTCCTATTTCACGATCGCGTGGCCGCTGACAAAATCCACCCCGGTGGCGCTTGGGGCGGCAACTGTCAGATGTACCGGATAAGGTCCGGCGGATTGGTCAAAGGTCTCGGTCTGGGCTGTAAATGGCTGGCCCGGCGTGACGATAACGTAGACGTCCTCCCCGTAAGGCACAGCTTGGATTTGATAGGTCACGGCAACGTTACCGTTAGCAACCGTCATCCCGGTTATCGTACCGCCAACAATTGGGGTATAGACGGTCTGGCCAAATGGCCCCCCCCCCACCGCGGTCGCGCTATTGGCTGACACCAGGAAAAGCCTGCTGATTTCGTCCTGCGAGAGTTGGGAGGGATCGAAGAAATCTGTGGTGAAGCGGATGGTGCCGAAGATCCCGGTGGTCTGCGTCGTCACGACGACAACGACCTGGTAGCCAAATCGGCTGAGGTGCGCGGGGTCGCCCATTAACGCTACATCCACCTGCAGCAGCAGCTCCAGCGAGCTCTCGTCCACACACAGCGTCGCCGTATCGCTGGCGTATAGAAACGTCGTGCCCCCGCTGTAAATGCTGGCCAGCCCCAGGGTAATCGTAGCCTGCATTACCGCCAGCACGGGGTAGCGCAGATTTACCGTGACGGTATCCTGATGAAGGTTGTCGCCGTCTTTGATGTTCCACGACGGAATGGCAATGCCGGAAAGGATTACGCTTTTCTGGCCGGGTTGGCCGGTTTGAAATTCAATGTGACTGGCAGAAGCGACTTGCGTTGGATCGTTGGCGTCCAGCAATATCGGCAAAGTGGAGCTCCTTTTTAGAAAATTGATTTGTTTTTGGACAGAGAGCAAGTATAGGCGAACTCCGGCAGGAGCAATATCACTAATTTGACTCGATTACCCGCCTTCGTTACCCTTGCCCGCTACCACTCAAAGGCAATCGGAGAGGAGCCATTTCCATGCCTGAATCATCTTCTGAGGAGCACGGTCTCATAGGGGAGCACACCAATCAGCTCTCGCGGCGCGAGTTTGCTCGCCGTGCGGCTTTCGCCGCTTCCATCGCCGTTGTCGCGCCAGGTGCGCTGTTGTCGCAAGAGAGCGCGCCCAAGCCGGCGGCCCCGCCCGACAAGCCGTCGCAAGCGGCAACCGAACTTTCGTCCGACCTCCAGGCCGAGGGTGAGTTGAAATATCAGTGGGTCATCCAGACCTACGGGAGCCACTTAACCGATGCGCAGAAAAAAGATGTGCATCGGCTGATCATGGAAGGGCAAAAACCTCTGGCGGCGTTCCGCGCCTTCCCGCTCGATAACGCCGACCAGCCGGCGACGGTGCTGAAGTTTACCAATGCGGAGCTCGCGCAGAATCGGAGCCGGTCATGATCGGCGAAGACGTGCTGTATCTTTCCGTCCGCGAGCTGGGAGAACAAATTCGGACCCGGAAGCTCTCGCCCGTCGAACTCACGCATGCCTATCTCGCTCGCGACAAGAAGTATGGACATCAGTTGAACGCCTTTGCCATGATTCTTCCTGACCTGGCGCTGAAACAGGCGAAACAAGCGGAATTGGAAATCGCGCAGGGCCACTATCGCGGACCATTGCACGGAATTCCTTATGCCGCGAAGGATCTTCTGGCGGTCAAGGGATATCCCACAACGTGGGGGGCTAGGCCTTATCAGCGGCAGGTGTTCGACTACGATGCCACCGTTATTCGCGAGCTGAACGATGCGGGCGCAATCCTTCTCGGCAAAGCCGCCATGATCGAGTTGGCTGGCGGACTGGGCTACCGTTTCGCATCGGCGTCATGGACCCACGCCGCCAAGAATCCGTGGAACACTGACTGCTGGACTTGCGGATCGTCGAGCGGCTCGGGCGCGATCATGGCAGCCGGGCTGGCGGCTTTCGCCATCGGCACCGAGACCTGGGGCTCGATCGTGTGTCCATCGGCTTTCTGCGGGGTGTCGGGACTGCGGCCCACGTTCGGTCGAGTCGGACGCGGAGGCGCGATGGCGCTTGTCGTACTCAATGGACAAGATTGGGCCGATGTGCCGCACGGCCGACGATTGCTCGCTGGTCTTGACCGCGATCAGCGGACACGATCCCAGTGACGCGGGTTCGCTCCCCGAATCAGAGGCGCGCTTCACCTACGCCGCTCCGGCGAGAACGCTGCGGATCGCGCGCATCGACAAGGCCTGGGAGAAGCCCGATCCGGACATCGCCGCTGCATTCGAGCAGGCAGTCGCTGTGCTGCAACAGGCAGGAGCGGCCATCAGCAGCGTGCAATTGCCCGACGGGCCCTTCGAAACCGCGGGCGGAATCGTGATCAGCGTGGAAGCGGCGTCGGCGTTCTCCAAGCTGATCGACTCCGGCGAAGTGGCGCAGCTCAGCGATCCGCTGAGCCAGATTGGCGGCTATGTGGCGCAGACCGTCGGCGGGCAGGACTACCTTCGCGCCCAACGGATTCGCCGCGTACTGCAGCAGAAGATGGATCACGTGTTCGAGCAGTGCGATGTGCTGATTGCGCCTTCGCAGCCGATTGCCGCAACCCGCTGAGCACCAATCTCGAAACCGATCTGTCATTTGCCGATCCGATTGGAGGCATCGGCAACTTATGTGGTTTGCCGGCGCAAAGCGTGCCCTGCGGATTCACCAAGGCAGGGCTACCGATCGGGATTCAGTTCCTCGGACAAGTGCTGAATGATAGCGCGGTGATTGCGGCGGCGGAGATGTTTCAGTCGCGTACCGATTGGAATCGCAAGCGTCCGCAGCTGCAAGGATAAGCATCCTCAGGGCCACAGAACACGTCTGATGTGGCGTGGAGACGGCAATCCAAACTTTGTCCTATGGCGCAACCCTCAAGGCTGACCATACCGATTTCCGGGTGTGGGCACCTATCCCGCGCGAGATCACACTGCGACTGATGCGCGTTGGCGCCGAAGCCGCAAGACATTACAATGCGTCGCGACGGCGAAGACTTCGTGGCGACCGCGCCAGCCGCGGATGGCGATCGCTATGCCTACGTTTTTGACGATGGCTTGGCCGTGCCCGATCCGGTATCACGATTTCTGCCGGAGGGCGTGCATGGCCCGACCGAGATTGTCGATCCCGCCGCGTTTCTCTGGAACGATCACGAGTGGCGCGGCCTGAAACTTCGCGACTACGTGATCTACGAGTTGCACATCGGAACCTTCACGCCCGAAGGCACGCTCGACAGCGCGATCGGCAAATTGGAGTATCTGAAGCAGCTTGGCATCACCGTGATTGAGATTATGCCAGTGGCAGCTTGCCCGGGTTCTCGTGACTGGGGATACGACGGCGTATCGCCTTATGCGGTGCAGGCCAACTATGGCGGTCCGGAAGCGTTCAAACGATTTGTCGATGCCGCCCATGGCATCGGGTTGGCCGTGATGCTTGATGTGGTCTACAACCATCTCGGCCCGGAAGGAAACTACCTGCCCAAGTTCGGGCCCTACTTCACCGCGCACCATCAGACACCGTGGGGGGAAGCCGTTAACTACGACAGTGTGGGATCCGAACACGTGCGCCGCTACATGATCGAGAACGCTCTGTACTGGATTCGCGAGTATCACCTCGACGGCCTTCGGCTGGACGCTGTGCAGACCATCAAGGACGACTCACCCAAAAACATTCTGGCGGAGATTCAGGAGCAGGTGCAGAAGCTGGCGCGCGAATTGGATCGCGCGGTGTGCGTGATCGCTGAGACCGACGAGAACGATTCGCGCTACACGAAAGCTATAGCAGACGGCGGCTGCGGACTGGACGCAGTATGGAGTGACGACTTCCATCATGCCCTACACGCCTTCTTCACCGGCGAGCGCCAAGGCTACTATCAAGACTTCGGCGACCCCCAGGATATAGTCCGTGCCTTGCGCGATGGCTACGTTTTTCAGGGCGAATATTTTCGCTTCTGGCATGCCCGGCGGGGCACGAGCGCGAAGGATGTTCCGTTGCCGGCCAACGTGATTTGCACGCAAAATCATGATCAGGTCGGTAACCGCGCTAAGGGAGAACGGCTAAGCGCGATGATTCCTCGCGGCGCGCGTAAATTGTCGGCGGCGCTCCTGTTGCTGGCGCCGCACACGCCGCTGCTATTCATGGGGCAGGAATACGACGAGACGGCGCCATTCCAGTTCTTCGCGGATTTTCAAGATCCCGCTTTGAAGAAGGCGGTCAGCAAGGGACGGCGCAGTGAGTTCAAGGATTTTAATTTCTATGAAGTACCCGATCCGGAAGATCCAGCGACGTTCGAAAGGTCGAAGCTGACTTGGGCCGACGGTCCACAGAATCGCGACATGCTGGAGTGGTATCGGCAGCTGCTGCAACTGCGTAAAGAGAATGTGGTGAACGGCGAGCGTACGGCAGACGCACAGTATGCGGATGGCTTGCTGACGATGAAGGTGCCGGCGGAAAATCCTAGTCTCGTAGTAATTGCTAATCTGAAAAGCGGCACTGCGCTTCCACCCCTCGAAAACGGCTGGCGCGAGTTATTACACTCGGCCGAAGAGGGCTATGAGGTAACCGTGCGAACGCGCAGCCTCCATGCGTGACGAAGTAGCCAATCGCTCCTCGCAACTTCCTTCGGCTAAAAAAACGTGATCGCGGCAGGAATCCTGCCCGCCTGCTATTGAATCCGTTTCCCTATGCCAACCAAAGTGGATCGACGAACTGTGGATCTCTCACAATATCCCAACCTCATTGTCATTTACCTGGGCATGCGGGTAAACCGACTTACTGGATTGAAGACACTATTCGGCTTCGGCCCGAAAATCTCCGCCTCGGTCGAGGCGCAGCCCGACGGCCTTCTTCTGCATGAAGCGATCATCTACTCAATGTTTCCGCCCAACGTGGGTATGAGGCAATACTGGCGGGATATGGATTCGATGCTGGCCTGGTCACGCTCCGAGCCGCATAGGGAATGGTGGAAGACATTCTTGAGAAATTCCGGAGGAACCGGCTTCTGGCACGAAACCTATCTGATGCAGGGTGGCATGGAGGCAATCTACGATGACGTGCCACAGCCCATTGGATTTCTGCGATTTGCTCCAGCAGTGCAGGCTCGGGGAGCGATGTTCACGGCAGCGCATCGCACAGGCCAAGGCAATTCCGCGGGACCGGTTCTGTCCGAATCGGACCTGTATGACAAAGCAAGTTAGTCGGGCGCAAGGCTCGTGCTGAAGGAATTCGTTTTGCGACTATGTTCGCTGCTGGCGACGATATGGCCTGCAGCGAACTCGGAGTGTCATTTTGCCTGTTAGAATCGAGGTAGCCCTAGGGAGTCTCTAAACGAGTGGGCGTTCTGTAATTTTCGGGGCAAAAGCCCACGTGTGTTGAGAACAGCTTAGATACTGGCGTGAGGCCAGATCCATCCCAAAGCACAACTTTTCATAGGTTCTCCAGCTAGCTCGCATGGATCCATCACTCATACGAAACTTCGCGATCATCGCCCATATCGATCATGGGAAGAGCACGCTTGCCGACCGTCTGCTGGAGCTTACCGGCTCGCTGACCGCGCGCGAGATGGAGGCTCAGGTGTTGGACACGATGGACCTGGAGCGCGAGCGTGGCATCACCATCAAAGCGCATTCCGTCCGCATGATGTATCCCGCGGCCGACGGGCAGATCTACCAGCTCAACCTCATCGACACGCCCGGCCACGTTGATTTCAGCTACGAAGTCTCGCGCTCGCTGGCTTCCTGTGAAGGCGCACTCCTGGTGGTTGACGCATCGCAGGGCGTGGAAGCGCAGACGCTGGCAAACGCCTACATCGCGATCAATAATGGGCTGGAAATTATCCCTGTCATCAACAAGATTGACTTGCCTAGCGCCGACATCGAGCGCACCAAAGAGATGATCGAGAGCGCCGTCGGGCTCGACGCGTCGCACGCGCTGGCCATCAGCGCCAAGACTGGCCAAGGCGTTCCGGATGTCCTGGAAGCGATCGTCAAGCACGTTCCGCCGCCGAAAGGCCGCGCAGCCAATCAGATGCAGGCGCTAATCTTCGATTCGTGGTTCGATTCCTATCGCGGTGTGGTAGTGCTGGCGCGTGTGATTCAAGGCGTGCTCAGCAAAGGGCAGCGCATTCGCCTGATGTCGAATGGCCGGACTTTTGACGTGGAAACACTCGGCATACTGACGCCGAAACCGGTGGAAGTGGACCAACTCTCGGCCGGTGAAGTGGGCTTTCTCATCGCCAACATCAAGAACGTTGCCGACACCAAGATCGGCGACACCATCACCGACGATCATCATCCGGCGATTGAGGCGCTTCCCGGATTCGAAGAGTTGAAGCCAATGGTGTTCGCCGGCCTCTACACCGTCGACGCGCACGAACACACGCTGTTGCGCGAAGCACTTGAGAAGTTGCGACTCAACGATTCGTCGTTTTTCTTCGAGCCGGAGAGCTCCGTAGCGCTGGGCTTCGGATTCCGTTGCGGCTTTCTCGGGTTGCTGCATATGGAGATCATCCAGGAGCGGCTGGAGCGCGAATACGATCTCGACTTGATCACGACCGCGCCCGGCGTGCGTTACAAGATCACGCTGACCGACGGAACAGTGGCCGAGGTCGACAATCCTTCGCGGTGGCCCGATCCCAGCGAGATTGCCAAGATCGAAGAACCAGTAATTCTGGCGACCATCCTCACCAACGAGGAGTACGTCGGCGGTATCTTGAAGCTGGTGGAAGACAAGCGCGGCAAGCAGAAGGGCTTCGAATACGTCAGTTCCACGCGTGTCATGCTGAGCTACGAATTGCCGCTCAACGAAATCGTGCTCGACTTCTATGACCGGCTGAAAACTGTTTCGCGCGGTTATGCTTCGCTCGATTATCACCTGGCCGGAGCGTGGCAGTCGCCTATGGTGAAGCTGGACATCCTGATTTCGGGCGATCCGGTGGACGCGCTCTCGATCATCGTGCATCGCGATTTCGCTTACGATCGCGGGCGCGCGCTGGTGTCGAAGATGCGAGAGCTGATTCCGCGGCAGATGTTCGAAGTGGCCATCCAGGCCGCGATCGGCGCGAAAGTGATCGCCCGCGAGACCGTCGCTGCCATGCGCAAGAACGTCATCGCCAAGTGCTACGGCGGCGACATCAGCCGCAAGCGCAAACTGCTGGAGAAGCAAAAAGCAGGCAAGCGTCGAATGAAACGCGTCGGGCGCGTCGACATTCCGCAGGAAGCATTTCTGGCCGTGCTGAGGGTGGGAGAAGACTAGAAGCTACCTATCTCCGATATCGCCGCGGTCGGGTTTGTGTCAGGGCACGTCTTCAGATGTGCCGCAAACGGCTTACCATGACTTGGGCTTTAGCCCTGAGGGCCGTCTGTGCAGGGGCTGAAGCCCGGATCTTGGTAGCCCGTAGTTCGGCACGACTAAACAGGCTGCGGAAAAAGTCGAAATGTGCGGATTTCGGGTGACCTAAAATGCTTTGAAAAACTCCGCGACCTCTTATATCGAATTTGAACGCGATATTTTTCGGCGCGTTTCTAAAATTTCGACTTTTTCCGCAGCCTGTAAAGTCGTGCCCTGACACACCCCGGTGGCGATCCGTTGGCGACAACATTCCCAGACAAGGATCATTCGGTATCCGAAGTACGATTCCTGACGCTTGGCGCATCGGCTACCCGGGCGCCTGCCGGTCGTAGCGCATATACAACACAACGGGACGATCCGTATCATCAGCGCCTGTTCGGTCACGCGAACGGAGAGAAAATTCTTGGCAGCTTCCGCAAGAACCCAGACTCGAAAAACGATTCCTCCATGCCACCAGATATTCGTTTCCTCACTCCTGACGATGCTGCTGCACTTTGGAACCTGCGGCTGGAAGCTCTCGAATCGGAAGTGACTGCCTTCAGCTCGTCCGCCGAAGCCCACCGGCTCCTCACGGTTGAGGATTTCAGGGCGCGTCTGGACTCCGATCCGGCTAACAATTTTGTAGTGGGCGCTTTCGATGGCGAACAACTTGTCGGAATGGCGGGCTTCGTTCGCGAAGCAGGATGGAAAGAACGACACAAGGGACGGGTATGGGGCGTCTACCTGGCGGCGAGGCTGCGCGGCCGAGGGGTCGGAAGGAACATGCTCAGCACCCTACTGAAACGCGCAGCCGCTATCGAAGGTCTCGAGCAAATCTTGATAAGCGTTGCCACGGTGCAGACTTCGGCAAGCGCTCTTTATCGTTCGCTAGGATTTGTGCCCTTCGGCCGCGAGCCTAGGGCGCTAAAGATCGGCGACCGTTACCTCGATGAGGAGTACATGGTCAAGCTCCTGGCCCAAAGCGATACGGCGGCTCGCTAGGTCTACAGGATGTACCGCGACAAATCCTGGTCCTTCACAATGTCGGTCAGCTTGTTGCGCACGTAGTCGGCATCGACCGTCACCTGCTTCTCCTTCATGTCGGGCGCCTCGAAGCTGATCTCGTCGAGCACTTTCTCCATGATGGTGTGCAGGCGGCGCGCGCCGATGTTTTCCGTGCCTTCGTTCACCCGGAAGGCAAAGTTGGCAACCTCTGCGAGCGCTTCGGAAGTGAATTCCAGCTTCAGGCCTTCAGTGTCGAGCAACGCAATGTATTGCTTGGTCAGCGACGACTTGGGCTCAGTCAGGATCTTGATGAAGTCCTCGACCGTCAGCGACTGCAACTCGACGCGAATCGGAAAGCGGCCTTGCAACTCGGGGATCAGGTCGCTGGGCTTCGAAACGTGGAACGCACCGGCGGCGATAAACAAAATGTGATCGGTGCGAACCATGCCGTAACGCGTGTTGACCGTGGTGCCTTCGACGATGGGCAGGATGTCGCGCTGCACGCCTTCGCGCGAAATGTCGGGGCCGTGGCCACCCTCGCGTCCGGCAATCTTGTCGATCTCATCGAGGAAGATGATGCCGGAATTTTCCACGCGCTCGACCGCAATCCGCGTGACCTGGTCCATGTCGACCAGGCGCTGCTCTTCTTCCTGAATGAGATATTCGAAGGCCTCGCTGACCTTCATCTTCCGCTTCTTGGTGCGCTGGCCGAAGATGTTAGGCAACATATCTTTCATGTTGACGTCCATCTCCTCCACGCCCTGGTTGGTGATGATCTCAAACGCCGGCATCGATTTTTCGCGGACATCCAACTCGACGATGCGCTCGTCAAGCTTGCCCTCGCGCAACTGCTGGCGCAATTTCTCGCGCGTTCGCGAACCCGGCTCGCCGGCAAGAATGGGCTCGCTGTTGACGTCGAATCCGATCTGCTTTTGATCGGATGCAGCGGGACGTTGCGGAACTTGCGCCGGCATCGACGGTAGCAACAGGTCGAGCAGCCGCTCTTCGGCATTCATCTCGGCTTTGTCGGCGACGTCTTCCAGCTTCTCCTCGCGCACCATGTCGATGGCGATCTCGACCAGGTCGCGGATCATCGACTCGACATCACGGCCCACATAGCCGACTTCGGTGAACTTCGAAGCCTCAACCTTCATGAAGGGAGAGTTCGCCAGCTTGGCCAGGCGGCGCGCGATCTCGGTCTTGCCCACGCCGGTGGGGCCCATCATGATGATGTTCTTGGGAATGACTTCTTCGGCCAGCTCGGCCGAGAGCTTCTGCCGGCGCATACGATTGCGCAGGGCGATGGCCACGGCGCGCTTCGCCTGATTCTGTCCTACGACATACTTGTCGAGTTCGCGCACGATCTCGCGCGGCGTGAGTTCGTCGAGTGCGACGTGTTCGTCATCGGTAGTTGCGGGAAGATAAATAGCCAAGTCGATATACCTCTAATCCGGAACCGGCTGCATGAATCGAAAATCGGTAACAGCAGATCCCTCGTCGGCCTGAAGGCCTCCTCGGGATGACAATGATAGTAAGGAAACCGTACGTCGCAGCTAAAGCTGCGCCCCTTCAAAATCGAAACTCGAAACCTTTAGATTCGCGAAACTGACCCCTAATCCCTAGCCCCTGCCTTTTACAACTCCTCGATGGTGATGTGATCGTTGGTATAGATACAGATTTTGCCCGCAATCTTCATGGCCTCTTCGGCGATAGCGCGCGGCGCCAGCGACGTATGTTCGAAAAGCGCGGTGGCGGCGGCGGTGGCGTACGGACCTCCGCTGCCGATGGCCGCGATGCCAGTGTCCGGCTCGATCACGTCGCCTTGTCCGCTGATTAGGAACGTCTGACCCTGATCGGCAACCAGAAGCAGCGCTTCCAGCGAGCGCAGCATTTTGTCGGTGCGCCAGTCCTTGGCTAGCTCGACCGCAGCGCGGCCCAGGTTGCCGTGATACTGCTCCAGTTTCGATTCAAAACGAGCGAACAGTGAAAATGCGTCGGCGGTGGATCCGGCAAAGCCGGCGAGAATCTTGTCCTGATAAAGCCGGCGAATCTTGCGGGCGGTGTGCTTGATGACGCCTTCCCCGAGAGTGACCTGGCCGTCTCCAGCCATCACGACTTTCCCATCCCGGCGAACGCAAAGAACAGTAGTAGAGCGGATCAAACGCTTACGAGTCATGAATAGGCTTGATTATACCAGCGTTAACGGGGGTCTTGCCGAAAGTTGAGTGTAAGGGACTAAGGGTCGCCAAATCGCCGCGCGCCCTGTGGTCAAGAGGTGCGCCCCTCCGCGAACTCTATTGTCATGCGTTGTAATACATCGTACTATAACGTCTTATGGACAAAACCGTGAGCTTCCGGACCAAGTCGTCAAAGGTGGAGGCGCTGGACGCACTGGCATCCTTGCAAGACCGTGATCGCAGCTATTTACTCAACCAGGCAGTGGACAACTACCTCGAACTGCAGCAATATCACATTGCGCTAATCGAACAAGGTATCCGGCAAGCCGATGCCGGCGACCTGGTTGACCACAGCGAAGTTGAGAAGATGGTTGCGAAGCTGCGTCGCAGGAAATGACGATTCGCTGGACGAGAGGCGCCACCCGTCAACTTGCAGCCGCTCACGCTTATATTGCCGCGGACAACCCAAAGTCGGCGGATCGGGTAGTTCTCCAGATTGCCGAAGCGGTAAAGCTTCTTGGTGCGCATCCTAACGCAGGACGCGAAGGACGGGTAAAGGGTTCCCGGGAACTGGTGATCGTTGGCACGCCTTACGTGGTGGCTTACCAGATCAAGGACAGGAATACGATCCAGGTGCTCGCCGTTTTACACGGAAAGCGAAGATGGCCCAACAGCTTCTAACCTCCACACGCATCGTCTGACTATCGCTACACTCCAGCTTTCTGCGGGACGCCATCGAGTTGTGCCAGCAGATCATCCACCCTCGCTTCCAGAATATTTCGGAGGGAGCACACCCCCAGCACTTTTCCGTTCTCGTCCACGATGGGCATGTGGCGATAATGCCGTTCCAGCATGACGGCCAAGGCCTCGCCCGGCGTGGTCTCTTCGGTCGCCATCTCCACGATCGAGCTCATCAACTCGCGCACCGGTGTGCTTTTAGGATCGCGTCCGCTGAGGGCAAACTTGGCCAGCACGTCGCGCTCGGTAAACATGCCCGCCACAATGCCCTGCTCATCGATGACGGCCACCGCGCCAACCGTTTTGTCGATCATGGTTTGGACCGCTTCCTGCACCGTTGCCAGCAGGGACACGGTCGCCGGACCCTCGTCGCACCACTTAAGAAGACTCATGACTATAGAATTCCTTTCCAGGTAAGGTGCGAGGTTATGTTTCCCGGCGGCGTGAGTCAAGGACATAGGACACAAATGATCGCCGGAATGCTGGAAAGTGTGGCGAATTTCACCCCTGGGGTTGAGCAATCGCGGACCGAAAGTGGATAATCCGGGTATGTTTTCACGACGTATTTTCCAGCTAGGGGCGCTAGCCCTGACCGTGGCTTTTTCTTCTGTCGCCCTGTGGGCCTTCAAAGACTTCGTCCCGCCGCACGCTGAGAATGCCAGTACCTATCCCTGCAAAGACGCTCATCCTACCGAGAAGGTCACGATGGCGGTCGACGTCTACAATACTTCGCCCAAAGCCGACATCTTTATTACACCGTACAGCCAGGAAGGCATTCTGCCCGTATTTCTGGTCATCACCAACGATGGCGATCAGCCGATCACGGTGAAAGACATGCAGGCGGAGCTGGTGACGGCCCAGCGCAGCAAGCTGGAATTTCTAACAGCCGACGATGTCTTTCGCCGCGTGACCCACATCAACGGCAACAGCTCCAGTCCAGCGAGGGTGGGACCGATTCCACTCGGCGGCAACAAGAACAAGAAGGCGCAGAAGCAATCGGAAGAAATCACGAACTCCATTTTTGCGGCCGAGGCGGTCGAGCCGCACACCACCCGATCGGGATTTCTGTACTTCGATGTACGCGGCGTGAAGCAGCCGGTTGATGGCTCGCATGTTTACCTGACCGGAGTTCGCGACAGCAACGGAAACGAGTTGATGTACTTCGAGGTGCCGCTGGTTCCGTCGAATGCAGCGAGTGGTAGTGCACAGTAACGATTGCCGATCCGGCGGTGCCGCGGCCTATTCAGGCATGTGCTCAAAAGGCGGCTGCTTGAACAATGCGGCGCCTACGCGGTATCTGCATCGCCTGCCAACTTCGCCATCTGCTCGATATATTTCTCCGCATCGAATTTCTTGCCGGCGGCTGCGCCTGACATGTAGCGAACGGAGCCGAAGATAGGCCGATCAAACCATGGCCGATCAAATTTGCCCGCGATCGACCAAGCGATTCCGGCATAGCCATTAGGATCGCGGCCATCGAGGAAATATTTGTCGTTGAGATAGACGGCTGTCTGGTAGGCGACCGCGGGCGACGGACTCCACTCCAGAATTTTCTTTGCCCAGTACATCCGCATGTAGTTGTGCATCCATCCGGCATGAAGCATCTGGCGTTGGGCGGCGTTCCACAAATCGTCGTGCGTCTTGGCGCGCTCCAACTTCTGACGCGAGTAGAGGATGGGCCGCTTGTCGGCAGCGTGCTTGGCCAGCGTGCGATGCGCCCAATTCGGGGCGCTCTCGATGGAGTCGTAGAGAGGATTGAAGTGCACGAAGTTGATCGCCAGCTCGCGCCAGATGATGAGCTGATCGAGAAAATCGTCTTTCGCGGCGCGCGAGACCTTGGCATGTTCCACTGCCTGCACAATCGTATGCGGGCCGATATGTCCGAAGTGGAGATACGGCGAGAGGCAACTGGTTCCGTCGACTTCCGGCTTGCCATGGCGTTCAGGATAGTGGGCCAGCTTGCGCGTGACGAAGTCGCGCAGCAGCTTTAGCGCTTCCCCAGTGCCGCCGCGAAACGAGCTCACCGGTTGCACCGACCGGTCGAGATCTTGCCAATCTTCCGTGATATCGAAAGAACCGTCGTCAGGCAATGCGAGTAGCCCGCGAGGCTTCTGCCATTCGACCTTAGCCTTCCGATTCGATGGCGGAGCGAGAAATTCTTCCAGCCGCTTTTGCAGCCGGGGACGAATGATGCGAGCGGCGTATTGCTCTTTCTCCAGCAGCTTCGACGGAACCACGACGTCGGCATCCACCGTCCACAGAGGCACGCTCAGTTTCTTGGCTGCCAACTCCCGCCAGCGGTTAGGCTCGCGCATGGGATTCTCATCGCCGACCACGAGCGAGGCTTTCACTTCCTGGCAAAACCTCAGCAGCGAGTGGCCGGGATATCGCCGCAACACGAAACCGATGCCGCGTTTGCGAGCCCGTTCCGCAGTTTCGGGAATTGCCTGCGCCAGAAACGCGTAATGCCGCAGGTTGGCATGCGGATAGAACGGCACTGGCGCGAAGAAGATCACGACCGGCTGACGCAGTGAATTGGCTGCCGCGACGGCAACATCGAGTGCGGGATTGTCGAGCGCGCGCTGAGCCCGCTGCATCCAATACACCACGCAACGCCCGCTGGAATCGGGAGCGCCGGCACGGCGAATGGTGACCCGCGGGTCCGACATTAGTGGTTCAAGTTTGGTCATGGCGGCTCAGAGAACCAATCCATCCTTCAACAGAACATTATTCCAATGCAACTGCTGCTGCGGCGGAATGTCCCGGGTCCGTCGAACGGGATTTTGCGCCATTCGCGTCTCCGCCACTCCATCGCACCCTGAAAAACTTCGCCCCCGGGCCCGATGTATCGTTTTTGCAATCCAGCTCATCAGATATTTTTGGAACCGGCAGTTGCGTCATCCTGAATTTTCCATTCTTACAATTGGAGAGGCGTTTCATGAAAGCAGCAGTCGTAAAGCAACCCCATTCTCCCATCGTTATTGAAGATCGTCCCATTCCCGAACCCAAAGCTGGAGAGGTGCTCATTCGAGTTCTCGCGTGCGGAGTTTGCCACAGCGATATGCTGGTGGTGGAAGGCGCCTGGCCAGGAATTCAATATCCTCGTATTCCCGGACATGAAGTAGTGGGGGTGATCGAGGGTACCGGTGCGAACGTCACCGATTGGAAGAAAGGACAGCGCGTCGGTGTCGGCTGGCACGGCGGTCAGGACAACACCTGTCCCGAGTGCCGGCGCGGCGATTTTGCCAACTGCCGGAACGTGAAGGTTGCCGGCATCAGCTATGACGGAGGCTACCAGCAGTACATGGTCGCTCCTATCGAGGCCCTGGCGGCAGTTCCTGACAGCTTGAGTGATGCCGAAGCAGCACCACTGCTTTGCGCCGGAATCACCACCTTCAACGCGCTGCGGCACAGTGGCGCGATGCCGCCCGATCTAGTTGCGGTGCAGGGAGTCGGCGGCCTGGGTCATCTTGGAATTCAGTTTGCCAACAAGTGTGGGTACAGAGTGGCCGCCATCGGACGTGGGCCCGAGAACGCGACGCTCGCCAAAAAGCTCGGGGCAAGCGTCTACATCGACAGCCAAGCGACGAACGCGGCGCAGGAACTACAGAAACTGGGCGGCGCAAAGCTGGTCCTGGCGACAGCCCCCAACTCGAAAGCGATGTCCGAACTCATCGACGGTCTGGGACCGCACGGCAAACTGATGGTGATCGGCGCGACAGCCGATCCCATTGAGGTCACGCCGTTACAGTTCATCACTGGAAGTAAGTCGATCCAAGGTTGGTGGTCGGGAATTCCGACCGATTCGGAAGACACGCTCCGCTTCTGTGAACTGACGGGGGTGCGTCCCATGGTCGAAACTTTCCCACTGGAAAAAGCGGCGGAGGCGTATGACCGAATGATGAGCGGTAAGGCACAGTTTCGCGTCGTTCTGACGATGTAAAGCTGGACAGCGGCGGGTTTCATCCCGCCGCGTTGCGGCTCGTTTGTTCGCCTGGTCGAGGGTCATTCCAACTCGGCGGTTGTATCGTTGGATCCGTCGTCGGTTAGAATTAACCCACTACCGTTGAGGTCTACCCTGAAGTTAATCTCCGCCCCCCCGCGATATAATTGAGGGTTTTCTGCAGCATCAAGTTGCAGCCCGGATAACTCGAAAGGAAATTATGCCGACAGACGTAATCATGCCCCAGATGGGGGAATCGATTTTTGAAGGAACCATCACCAAATGGCTGAAGCAGCCGGGCGAGAAAGTTCAGCGCGACGAGCCGCTGTTTGAAATCTCAACCGACAAGGTTGACGCCGAGATTCCCGCGCCCGCTTCCGGCACCCTGCAAGACATCAAGGTGCAGGCCGGAGCCACCGTTCAGGTCAACACCGTCGTGGGAACGATTGCCGCCGAAGGCGAAGCTGCCGGCGCTGCTGCCCCCGCTCCGGCTCAGCCCGCCAAGCCGGCCGCCGCGGGAGATGGAAGCAAGGCCGCGCCCAGCGAAGCAGCAAAGCCCGCCGTCGAAGAAGCGCCAAAGGCCGCCAGCAGACAGATTCCCGCCGATCTTGCGCAGCGACGAGAAGGAAGGCCTGGAACGGCAGCAGCAGGGCAAGGTTCAGGAGTATCCCGAAGCCGGCGAGCAGGAGCGCGTTCGCTCCAGCCCGCTGGTCCGCCGCATTGCCAAAGAGAACAATGTCGACCTGACCAAGGTTCCGGGCACCGGCCTGGGCGGCCGCATTACCAAGGAAGACATCGAGGCATTCATCGCCAAGCATGGCGCAGGAGCACCCGCTCCGGCGGCGCCCGCGTCCGCTCCGGCGCCAGTCTCCGGCGCCCGGCCGCGCCAGCCGCTGCCGGCCGTGATCGCTCCGCTGCAGCCCGTCGGCGGCGTCACGCCTGGCGAAGTCGTGCCCATGTCGGTCATGCGCAAGAAGATCGCCGAGCACATGGTGATGTCGAAGCGCACCAGCGCGCACGTGCATGGCATCTTCGAGGTCGACGTCACCCGCATCGTGAAGCTGCGCGAGCGCATGAAGGCGCAAGTTCGAGCAGGCCACCGGCAACAAGCTCACCTTCACGCCGTTCTTCGCGCGCGCCGTAGTGCATGGCATTCGCAAGTGGCCCATCATCAACTCGTCGGTGGAAGGCGACAACATTCACTACCACGCCTCCATCAATCTCGGCATCGCCGTGGCGCTGGATTGGGGACTGATCGTGCCGGTGGTGAAGAATGCCGAGGAGCGCAGCTTTGTCGGCTTGCAGCGCGCCATCAGCGATCTGGGCGAGCGCGCCCGCACCAAGAAGCTGAAGCCGGATGAGGTACAGGGCGGAACGTTCACCATCACCAATCCTGGCATCTTCGGCGCCGAGTTCGGCCTGCCGATCATCAATCAGCCGCAACTGGCGATCCTGGGCGTGGGCGGCATCAGTAAGAAGCCGGTGGTGGTTACCGACAAGGATGGCAACGACTCCATCGCCATCCGCTCCATGATGCACCTGAGCATCGGCTACGATCATCGCGTGATCGATGGCGCCGTGGCCGACCAGTTCATGGCCGAGGTGAAGAAGTTCCTGCAGAACTGGAATGAGGAGTTGCTGTAGGAAGCGTCAGCTATCAGCCGTCAGATCAGCCGGCGGTTGGCTTTTAGCTCTTAGCCTTTAGCTCTTAGCAAGATTCATAGCCCCGCTCGACTGTGAAAGTTCGGGCGGGGCAATTGTGTGATTGAGGATCAGAATTTCCGCCTCAGGGTTTTACTATTTCCGAACAGGAGCGGATGGAATTCAGCTAGCCATCTCATGAATCGCATCAAGGTGCGATTTGTATCAGGGCCCGGCTTTAGCCGGGCCGAAAAGTCCCCTTCTACTCGGGCTTTAGCCCCTGCCCCCATTCATGAGGGAGAAAATCATGGATTCAGAACAATACGACCTGTTTCGTAATGGCACTCGTCAGACGTATATTTTCAGCGCCGTGCTGAAATTGACTATCCACTAAGCCGCGCTCTTCTTCTCCTTCTCTCGGGCCACTCGCTTCGACAGCAATGCCTTGGCTTTTTCCAGTTCCGCTCGACGGGTGGCGCCCAGGTTGTGTCCGGCGCGGTTGATGTAGTAGGTCAGCATGCGCATTCCCGAGCCCGGCCCCTTCGGAGAAACCTTCTTCGAGGCCAGGCTTCTGGCGATCGTCGCCGCGCTCTGGTTGAACAGTCCCTCCGGCGGATGAGTGGAGTCCGTGGTGACCTTCGCCACCCAACGGTTCGTGCTCTTCTTCTTCGTGGCGTTTGCGGGCGTTTTCTTCTTGCTGCTCTGCTTCGTGCCGGGCATCAGCGTCTCCTAATATCTGGGCTAGATGCGTGCACGGCTCACATAAGCTGTATGGCTCAAATCACTGTCGCCAGCGGTCCCACAATTGCCACCACAGCGTTTTCTGCACTTCGGTGAGATAGGTCTTGGCCCACTCGCGGTCCTTCCACCACGGCAGTCCGAAGAGAAACTCATTTCTGGCTCCCGCTGCTGTCCACTGATATTGAGGCTGCCGGTCGCGAAAGATGGAGAGCGCGCGGCGGGTGTGATAGTCGTCGGTCACCAGGATCACGGAGTGCGGAGCTGGCTGCAATTGCTGCAGACATTTTCCCGCCTGCGGAGCCTCATCTTTCGTCGAATCGCCATAGATACGACAGATGCTTACTTGCGAGACGTTGGCTCCTGCGGTGTGGGCGATGAAATCCTGTGCCAGGTCCACATCGGAGTGGCCGTAGATCTGACCCGCACCTACATCTACGACAAAATGTTGTCCATAGCCGGCGCGCAGCAGCTCTAACCCCCGCCAATACCGTTTGTCCGCCTGGTCGCCATTGAGCATGACGATGGCGTCCGATTTTTCGGGACGGTCGACGATCAGATAGCCGCCGGGCTGAAAGAAAAACACTGCGGTGATGAGAAACAGGATGATGACCAGGATGACAAGTAGGCGCATAGTAGGCGCGCTTTGCAGCGCGTCATCAACTTTAACGCAATTCCCCGGTTGCCGTTGCCGAATGCAGTCCTTCCCTGTCTCAGGAAATGTAGAGCGGGCGAGAGCTGGGCTGAAAGCCGTCCGACCTTGCTGCGACCATCTCTGGCAGCCGGCGGGCCTTCGTCGGCAAAGTCCGTCCGCGCTACAATTAAGCGATGGATATTACTTTGGATCGCAGGACGGTGTTTGAACAGCATCGCGGCGAATACACCGTCAGCAGCGATCCAGCGCGCATGGACATCGATGCGATCCATGGCTATCTTTCGCGCGCCTACTG
Source organism: uncultured Acidobacteriaceae bacterium (assembly GCA_963746515.1). GTDB lineage: Bacteria > Acidobacteriota > Terriglobia > Terriglobales > Acidobacteriaceae > Bog-257. Next base: position 741,662 of record CAVVBO010000001.1, read on the forward strand.
GAGCGAGGGCATGCCTCGGAAGACTCTGGAAAGCGCCATGCGAGGTTCTCTTTGCTTCGGACTTTTCGAGCGCGATACCCAGATCGGTTTCGTGCGAGTAGTCACCGACCGTGCTACCTTCGCCTACGTGTGCGATGTGTTTGTGCTGGAGTCGCACCAGGGCAAGGGTCTGGGAACCTGGCTGATGCAGTGCGTGATGCTGCATCCCGACTTGCAGGGATTGCGCCGGTGGCACCTGACCACCCGCGACGCGCACGCGCTCTATCGCAAGGTCGGGTTCACGCTGCTGAGCAAACCCGAGCGTCACATGGAAGTGTTTACAGCCGACATCCATCAACTTCGTAAATTTGAGTGAAGGGCGGAATCATGAGCATCAATCCTTTGGAACGATCGCTGGCCGAAGACGATCCCGAGATCGCGCAAGCCGTCGAGAACGAAGAGCGGCGTCAGCACGAAGGCCTGGAACTGATCGCCTCGGAGAACTTTGTGAGCGAAGCCGTGCTGGAAGCGGCGGGCTCGGTCTTCACCAACAAGTATGCCGAAGGCTATCCCGGCAAACGCTATTACGGCGGATGCGAATTCACCGACGTGGTGGAGAATCTGGCGCGCGATCGCGCCAAGCAGCTCTTCGGCGCCGAGCATGCCAACGTGCAGCCGCACTCCGGCTCGACCGCTAACATGGCGGCGTACGCCGCTGTCATTCAGCCGGGCGATACCATCCTCGGGCTGAACTTGGCGCACGGCGGACACCTTACGCACGGACATCCGCTCAACTTCTCGGGCAAGACTTACAAGATCGTTCCTTATGGCGTGACCAAGGAAACCGAGACTATCGACTACGACGATCTGGAGCAGATTGCCGAGCGCGAACGGCCCAAGCTGATCATCGGTGGAGGCAGCGCTTATCCGCGCATCATCGACTTCGCCCGTATGCGGCAGATCGCCGACAAAGTGGGCGCCCTTTATCTCGTCGATATGGCGCACTTCGCTGGACTGGTGGCTGGCGGCGCGCATCCTTCGCCGGTACCGCACGCGCAAATTGTCACTACCACCACGCACAAGACGCTGCGCGGACCGCGCGCGGGATTGATTCTCTCCAAAGCCGAACATGCCGCAGCCATCGACAAAGTTGTGTTCCCCGGAATGCAGGGTGGACCGCTGGTACACATTATCGCGGCCAAGGCAGTTTGCTTCCGCGAAGCCATGCAGCCCAGCTTCAAGGATTATGCGCGGCAGATTGTGGCCAACGCGGCAGTGCTGGCGCAGACGCTGGCCGACGAGGGCTACCACATCGTTTCCGGCGGCACCGACACGCACCTGATGCTGGTCAACGTCTTCGCCAAAGGCATGCTGGGCAGCGAGGCCGAGAACGCTCTGCACGAAGCCGGCATCACGGTGAACAAGAACGCGATTCCGTTCGACACCAATCCGCCGATGAAGCCGAGTGGCATTCGCATTGGCACTCCGGCGCTCACCACGCGCGGCATGAAGGAAAATGAAATGCGGCAGGTGGGCAAGTGGATCTCCGAGGCGCTGCACAATCGCACCGACAAGAATGTGCTGACACGGATTCGCCGCGAAGTGTTGGGGCTGGCGGAGGCGTTTCCACTTTACGCTTCAAGGCGCGCGAAACATGCGGAAGCGGTAAAGGCCTAGCGGGACACTGTTTCAGCAGAATAGGTCACAGCTCAGATTGTTGTCTGTTTTATAGTCCATTCATTCGGATGAGACTTCGACTCCGTTGGATTTCGGCTGGACCATTTCTTTAGTTGGCGCGCTTAGCTTGGGGGTGAGCGTTTTGATGTGGATTGGCGTTTTCGGGTGGAGCACCGCTTCAGCGGTGCATAGACGCTGCGAACAACTCTGCCGGCTTTAGCCGCTGAGGTAACTCATCCAGGGTGAAGCGAGGATTCATTGAGGAAAAAATGTAATCCCCGGCCAAGTTGACCAACTGGGCCTTGACCGGGTTCTGCTGAATATAGTTCCGATATCTCTCACATTCCTCCGCATCCCGCACTCGCCGATCGAGAAAACTCTTCTGCCAAATTGAACTGCCAGTGCGCAAAACCTTGCCTGCCTCAAACGAGAAGCTTCCCTTAATAAACTGCATCGCCCGCTCCAGCGTCGTGCCGTCCGGGATGGTTAACAGCAAGTGGATATGATTCGGCATCACCACAAAGGAGTGCAGAAGAAACTTGTTTGCCGTTCGATAGCGGAAGAGAACTTCACAAAATAACTCCGCCATTCGATCGGACTGAAGAAGGTTTTGTTTGCAGAAAGTGTTGGCTGTAACGAAGTATGTCGAACTGCTGGTGTTGCCTCGATATGGGATGGCCAAGACTTTACCTCAGCGGCTAAAGCCGGAAGTTTAGGAACGCCTTTTTATGCACTGCTGAAGCAGTGCTCCACCCATTGTGGTCGAGAGCATTTTTCTTGTCTGTGACAAGCAGCGAATAGAGTCCCACTTGCTCCGAGCAGGCAGATCGAAACACGCTTTGTCATCTGAACGATAAGGAAACTGGCCCGGATGCCGGACATGAGGCCTACACCGGCGGAGTGTTTAGTCCTTCTTCGGCAGCACACGATCGGCGGAGTGGATACTGCCCACGGCGAGAGTTACCTGATTGCGATCTGGCCGCGCGCAGGGGATGCCGCCGGAAGCGAGGACGAGCGGACCGGCGATACGCATGGCGCCGGGAGAGAAATAATAGTCGTAATGCTGCTCATTGTGCTCCTGATCGGTAAAGACCAGAGCATCCTTCGGACCGCGGTTCTTAACAAAAATTCGAGAATATTCATTTTGCAGTTTGATGGCCTTGGCTCTTACGCCAGCTTCGGAAAAGATGAAGTGAACTTTGTACCAGCTCTCCATGGCTGCGGCGATTATAGCGGCACACCTTCTGAGCTCACCTGGGGAAACTCTCTGATCAAGTAAAGCGAGGTCCTCGCAACGGCTAAAGAGGCTTGAAAAAGCCGAAAAAGCAGATTCCTCGGGGCTGAAGCCCACTCGGAACGACAAAAATAAAGGGCTTCTACGGCGCGGCTGAAGCCGAGCCCCTTCAAAGCAAGACTTAATCAGACTCTTCCTGGCGCCCGTCGCGATTTACACTGATCTGTGCGCGTCGCCATCGATATCCGCCGCATTACAGACTTCGGCGTGGGGACCTACACCCGCAACGCCATTCGCACCCTGGCGCGTCTGGATCATGACAACGAATATTTCCTCATCGGCATTCCTGGCAAGCTGGGAGACATGGAGCCGCTGCCGCCAAATTTCATTACCGTTCCTGCACAACCCAACGAATTGTCGGTGGCCAGTTATCTGGAACTGCATCGCATCCTGAAGCAGAACCGCTGCGATCTTCTGCATGTGCCGCATCTGTTCTGGAAGCCGCAGGGCATCCCATGTCCTTACGTCGTGACCGTGCACGATCTGCTGGACCATCTGTATCGCCTCAACAGCGATTCCAGCCTGAAGCGTAATCTGCATTTTCAGTTCACCAAGCGCGTGTTGCAACGGGCGGCGCGTATCTTCGCAGTCTCCAACTTTTCCAAGACTGACACCGAGCGCATCTTCCATGTGCCAGCCGAGAAAATCGAGGTCATCTATAACGCCATCGACGACCGGTTCCGTCTCGGCCATAGCAGCGATGCCGAGCGCCAGTTCATCGCCGAGCGCTACCAGGTTCAAGGCCCGTTCCTGCTTTATGCCGGCCGCATCAGCCCCCACAAGAACGTGGTGCGCATCATCGAAGCCTTCTCCGCGCTGAAGGGCGAGCTCAACAAGGAAGGCCGCTACGAAGACCTGAAGCTGATCATCATTGGCGATGAAGTTTCCAAGCATCCTGACCTGCGCCGCGCGGCCGTGAAAGGCGGCGTGCAGAACGATGTTCGCTTTCTCGGCTTCGTCCCCATCGACGTGCTGCGCATTTTCTACGATCAGGCGAAGATCTTCGTCTTCCCGTCGTTGTACGAAGGCTTCGGCTTGCCGCCGCTGGAAGCCATGGCGCACGCCACGCCGGTAGTGACAAGTAATACGTCTTCCGTCCCCGAGGTCGTGGGCAACGCGGCCATCATGGTGAATCCGGAGAATGTTTTTGAGATCATGCGCGCGCTTCATCGGGTGCTCATAGACCAGCCTTTGCGCGACAAGCTGAAAGCCCGCGGACTGGAGCAAGCAGGAAAATTCTCCTGGGATGCCAGCGTCCGCCGCATGCTAGAGGTTTATCGCGAAGTGGCGAAGCAAAACTGAATTCAAAAGTTGACGCTGCCATGACGTTCTTGGGTTCTTTCGCGCCCAAATTGGATATCGGCGTTCCACTACGGTCGCCGGGGTCGGGAAAATTCTGCCTAGTTTGGTAGGAAGGAATGCGCCTCTTGGATTTTGCAGACTCTTCGTCTGTCGCAACTCATTGAAACGATGAAAGACCGTATTGTCTATTTCGGCTGGCATCAATTGGCGACTGGTTTGCTTCTAAGAAACTGACTGTGAGATTGCAGTTAGACAGCATGCAAGCCCTATCCCCAACGCGAATCGTTATTCTCTTGTGGGCCGGTTGTGCGGCGGTCCCGCTGCTGTCGTGGGGACAGTCGCAAACGCTTCCGCTCGGCAGCATAATCAGCCGCATGGAGCAGGCGCAACTCGATTCGCGTGACCATGACGTTGCTTATGCGGTGACGCGCGAGTATCAGCTCTCTGCGCCGGGAACGCAGAACCCTAGTTCCAATGTCGTAGCTCAGGTCAACTTCGTTCCGCCTGGGGCGAAGGACTATACCATCCTTAAGTCAGAGGGCAGCAGTCGTGGCGAGAGCATCGTCCGCAAGGTGCTGGACCACGAAGCGGAAATGGCGAGCCACGCCGACCAACATGCAGTGACCGCGCGCAATTACAACTTCGCGCTGCTGGGTCACGAGACCATCGATGGGCGCGACTGTTACGTTTTGCAGTTGCTGCCCAAACGCGAGACGGTAGAACTGATTCGCGGCAAAGCCTGGGTCGATGCGGGCGACTTCACCATCCGCAGAATGGAAGGCTCCCCGGCCAAAAGTCCGTCACTGTGGATCAAGAATTTGACTGTCACGATTAATTACGCCGATGTAAGCGGCGTTCGAGTGGCAACCTCTACTAAGTCAGTTGCCAATATTCGCTTCGCCGGAACCCACGTCCTTACTTCCAGACAACTCGATCTGCGCACGTCGTCGGTGAGCGCCAAGAACCAGCCTCCACCGATGAAATCGAGCCGGCGCTCCAGCGCTAGACGTGCCGCCGCGGACAGCGCAGTCTGGGTAGCGCGGTAATCCTCGCCTGTTGCTGTTCGTTCTCGCCTGCTGCTTTTCCTTTTTGTTTGTCATCCCGAGCGGAGCCGAGGGATCTGCGGTTCGTCGGCAGCGGCAGAGCGCCGCGAAATGCGAAGAGCGAACAGCGGTTTTTCTTAGCTGCTGGGCCTGTAAGCCGAATTCTGTGTGCCGCTCCTTCTCATCATTGGTGCCCCATACATTCGCGTTGTTCGGATGTGTGGGACTCTCCCAACGAGGACAAAGAGCGGCACGACGGTCATTCCTCTGGGCCGCGCATTACTGAGCGGCTCTAGCGACCTACCCGGAAGTTGTGACGCACCGAGCCGGCACGTACGCCCGAGCTCCAATTCCCGCCGAGGCGGAAATCAGATTTCCAGACGCTCCTCCCCTATTTGGTCTTGCTCCGTGTGGGGTTTGCCCTGCCACCGCCATTGCTGGCGGCGCGGTGCGCTCTTACCGCACCTTTTCACCCTTACCGCGCTCTTGCGAGCGAGGCGGTATGTTCTCTGTGGCACTTTCCGTCAACGGCCCTTTGAGAGCCGCCGCCCGGACGTTATCCGGCACACCGCTCTGTGGAGTTCGGACTTTCCTCTGCAAGCCTGCGCAACCTGATCGAAACCAGTGTCCACCGCCGACAGCGACCGTCCGGCCCAGCAGCTAACAGAGTCATTATAGATGGTGCTGATGGGAGCGGGGTGTTGAGTTTAGCTTGTTAGTTCTCAGGCAAAGGGATGGTAGACTGAAGGCGGACCCACTTGGCAGATTTTGTGCCATGTTTTCGTGGCATTTGAAACCAACGTTAGACCCTATGCTGAGTATTCACACTTAGCTACTATGTTCCACTATGACGCATGACTCCGCAAAAGAGTGCCAGTGGGTCCGCTACTCTTGCCAACATGTCGAGCCTCAACAGCCTTAGGTCAATGGCCGAGCTCGGTGATCTCGCGAAGGCATTGCAGTTCAGCCCTTCGGGACTCTCATACGTTCTATTCAAGCTGCCCGAGGCGAAGAAATACAAAACGTTTGAAATCCCCAAACGCAATGGCGGGAAGCGCACCATCAAAGCGCCAGTCGATGCATTGAAACTCATTCAGCGGAACCTCTCCACGTTGCTTCAGGATTGCATTGATGAAATCAATGCGGCTAAAGGGAGGAAAGACCGGATTGCGCACGGATTTAAGCGCAAGCGTTCGATCATGACGAACGCAAAGGAACACCACAGCCGCCGTTTCGTTTTCAATGTCGATCTAGAGGATTTTTTTCCTTCGATCAATTTCGGTCGTGTACGCGGTTTCTTCATCAAGAATAATAGTTTCGCGTTGCACCAACGTGTGGCGACCGTGATTGCGCAGATCGCATGTCAAGACAATGCTCTTCCGCAAGGAAGTCCGTGCTCGCCTGTAATATCAAACCTCATTGCGCATGTGCTTGATATGCACCTTGTGCGACTTGCTTCGAGCGTCGGATGCACTTATTCGAGATACGCGGACGATCTGACGTTTTCCACCAACAAGAAGATCTTTCCCGCAGAAATTGCGGAACTCTCCAAGACTGAACCACACCATTGGACTCCAGGTGGCGAATTAATGAGACTCATAGCGCGATCCGGATTCCGCATAAACTCGTCTAAAACCCATATGCAGTATCGGGCCTCGCGCCAAGAAGTCACGGGGTTGGTTGTGAACAGGAAGATAAGCGTCCGGCACGAGTACCGACACAATGTGCGGGCAATGGTACACAGCCTTCTAAATACCGGCAGCTTTAACCTTTATGCACTTTCTAGCGGTCCTGGAATGCCGAGTCTTACTAAGCAAGAGGGGACGGTAAATCAATTGCACGGGATGCTGGCGTTCGTTGATACCGTCGATCTGTACTACAGGAGGCTAGTAGGGGAGCCGCAAGATTCTCGTCTTTCAAGTAAGGAGTTAATGTATCAGCGGTTCTTGATTTACAAGCATTTCTTCGCAGGGGAAGTGCCGGTTATTTTGTGCGAAGGTGAAACAGATAACGTTTATCTCACTCATGCGATCCGTAGCCTTGCAAGGAGCTATCCCCAGCTTGCGACTACAAATCCTGCCGGAAAAATTAGTTTAAGTATCAGACTTTATAAGTACCGCAAGTCAAGTACACCACGAATTCTAGGGCTCCATGACGGTGGCACCGCTAATCTGGCAAAATTTATAGCAATATACAAGAAAGAAACGGCGAAATTCAAAGCCCCAGGCCAAAAACAACCGGTCATTATCCTCTACGACAACGATTCAGGAGCGAAGCCAATAATTAGCGCTGTTTCTCAAGCTAGCGGAAAGAAACTGGACACTAAACAACCGTTTGCTCATGTTATTCGGAACTTGTATGCAGTGCCTACACCACTTCTCAATGGCGCAACAGAATCGAAGATTGAGGATTTTTTTGAGCCGTCCCTGAAAGATACCGCGATTCTCGGCAAGAAATTCGACGACACGAATGACTTTGACACCGACACTTGCTACGGCAAGAAGGTCTTCGCCTACAAGGTCGTCCGACCAAATGCTGACTCCATTAATTTCGATGGATTCCGCCCTCTCTTGACGAATTTAGTATCTGCAATCGAGTCGAACGTCCCATAACCCTGAGTGGCTGCTGTCGGCGCTCTGCAACACGGTGAGTTTACGCCTCAGAGCGGTACCGATGTTGGCTTCGTGCTTTCGTCGTCACATCCGCCTGTGCGCTGGGTCACTGAATCTGTGTGACTACGGCGGTACAAACGCATCAGGGCCGCTCCTGCGGTTGCGGGTGCTTTATGTTGACCTTCGCTATCTTCCCCATCCTGCTGTTCTTCGCCGGCGCCTTTATCATTGTCGGTCCGCCGGTGGCGCTGAGCTTGCAAGACTACTACGAGAATCGCGGCCGCCAGCCCGTGACTTGTCCCGACTCTGGCGAGGCGGTCGAAGTCGAAGTCGACCGCAAGTTCGCTTTCTGGACGGCATTGCGCGGCCAGGAACATTCGCGATTGCAGTCATGCACGCGCTGGCCGGAGAAGGGCGACTGCGGCCAGGAATGTCTGGAGCAGATCGAATCCTTCGCCGGAGAACATCGAACGCCTGCTCACCAAGTGGTACGAAGGCAAGAGCTGCGCGATCTGCACGCGCGCGCTCTCGCCGTCCGATTGGCGGCGGAGCCGGCTAGCCCTGCTCAACGAACAGCACAAGCTATTCGAGTTGCGCGACATGTATCTGGAGGAGTTGCAGCAGACCCTACAGAACATGCGTCCGCTGTGCTGGAATTGCCATCAGGAAGAACGGACCCGCCAGGCGGTTCCGCAGCGGGTACTTAAGGGTGATCGCCAGGGGCTCAATCCGGCAATTGAATAGAAACTCGAGTGGAAGCGGGATCCGGATTTTCCGCCGCCGAAGAAGCCAGAAAAGCAAGTTCCTCGCGGCCTGAACAGTTTGCAGAAAGTTCGAAAAGCAGATCCCTCACCGGCTGAAGCCGGATTCGGGATGACAAAAATAATTGACATAGGTAGGCGATCGCTCGCTTTCCCTGTCCCACCACCGTGCGTACGGGTCCGTACACGGCGGTTCGGTAAGATTAGGCGCCGGGCGTGCAGCGTAACGCGGGGAGTCCCAAGCGATCGAAGTAAGTGGTCGGCATGGCATAAGAAAGGGCTTGTGTGCGGCTAAGCCGCCACGGACCCCACTGTCGCCCTGCCGTGCGGGCCGCAAGATCAGGACTCAGACCGAGCTGCCGCAATCGAGCGAACCGTGTTTTCCCTGTCCGCCATTGTTTACAGGCGGCAGAGCGTAAACGACGTCGAATCCACTTATTGAAACGCTCCAGCACGGTCGGGGTTTGGCAGAAGCCGAAATAGCCCTGCCAGCCCTGAAGGTAGCGGCCCAACTCGCGAACCATAGACTCGATGACTGATGCCACGGGTCCGACGAGTGAGGACTCGGATTCGAGCTTGGAACCGGATCACATAGCCTTGGGCGCTATTCGGCGCTTCGGCAACTTCCCATTCGTAAAACTGAACCCGAGGAACTTCCGCTCCCACGGTCGCGCCACAGCACTTTTCTCCCGGTTCACCTTCAGCTTGAGCTTACCTTCAAGGAGTCTTGTGAGCCCTCCCATCAGGCGTTGGCCTGCTCGACGGCTGCGGACATAGATGTTGCAATCGTCCGCATACCGAGCAAACCGATGCCCTCGTCGCTCCAACTCACGGTCGAGTTGATCAAGAACAAGATTTGATAGTAGAGGCGAAAGCGGTCCGCCTTGCGGCGTCCCTTCATCCGTCGGTCCTACGAGTCCGTTCTCCATCACACCCGCCTTGAGCCAGCTCCGAATCAGTCGCAGGAGGCGCTTATCGTGCACGCGCTTTGCGATTTGCCCCATCAATCGGTCGTGGTTAACTCGGTCAAAGAACTTTTCCAGATCGAGGTCGACCACCCAGCGGTACCCCGCAGCAATATGTTGCTGGGCACGTGCCACTGCTTGATGTGCCGAGCGTCCGGGACGGAACCCATAGCTCGCTTCGGAGAAGGTGTTATCCCAACTGTTTTGCAGAACCTGCATCACTGCCTGCTGGATCATCCGATCCAACACCGTAGGAACACCTAGTTTTCGTACTCCTCCGTCCGGCTTGGGTATTTCCACCCGACGAACCGGTTGCGGTTGATAGGTCCCCCTCAACAGTTGTTCCCGGATTTCTAACCAGTGCTGCTTCAGGTAGCCGGTAAGGTCATCAACCGTCATTCCATCGATGCCTGGGCTGCCTCCGTTTCTTCTTAACACGCTTGAGCGCCTGCCAGAGGTTTTCTCGCTGGCAGACCCTCTCCATCCACTGCTCATCTGGTGCCAGGCTTTCTGCACTGCACTCCGCCACCGATGCTTCGGTCCCTTCCGCGGACTGACTTCGAGCTTCACTCGTCGTCGCTTCCTCGAAGGCCAGCTGTAGCTGGTTATTCTGCCGCTTTGCACCTTTGAGTCGTGCCACCTACTTGCCTCTCCTATCGTTCAGGCCTTCGTCCGATGTGCCGGACTACTATGCCTTCTGCTGACTTCTGTCGCACGTTCAAGAAGAATCGCTTCTTCCCCAGTCGTGTTTCCACGACATGCAACAGACCTCCCGTGGTAAGTTCGACCGCCTTCAACGCGCCACCGCCGGATTTACCTCCGCTCGCCTTGATGGATATGGGCTTCGCTGCTCTTTGCCAACTCGCCCGCGAGCGCAGGCCTCTTATCCGGTTCTTGTCCATCGGCACACGCTTTTGCTCCACGCTTCCTTCAGACCTCGCCTCGCGACGACGCCCTTGCGCTTCGCTAATCCTTCACCTCCATCAGGTTGGATAAGGGACTCTCACCCTCAAACTGTCGAACATGCACGGCACACAAAGGCTTATACGCGGCGCTGAAGCGCCGCACTACCCGAACAGCGCCTCCCATCGAGTTTTTCAGCAAACTGTGAAGCCGGGTTCGGGATGAAAGAACAAAGAATTTACTACGGCGTAGCTAAAGCTACGCGTCTTCAAAATCACCTGGCGGCCAAGCTGTTCAGCAAACCGTAACATATCCCTCGTCATCAGTCAGCACTCCAGCTTTCACCAGCCGAACGGTCACATGCGATTCCGGCTCGGAGTACAATTCTAGGCGAACCAAAAAGGGGGAGAAGGCATATGAAACGGGTCCTATCGCTCGCAATGTTAGCCGTCACGTTGTCGTGTATCGGGTACGCTCAGGCGTCCATGACACCGGCGATGCAGAACGCTCCAGCTCGCAAATCTCCGTTAGCCGATTACGCAGGCTCATGGATTGGGACCTTTGAGGGCCGTCCCTGGCTGACGGTTCGACTGGCGCTGCAGGGAAATCAGGTTTCCGGCACGATCCAACGTCCGCAGGATCTGCAGTTTGCCGACAGTGGCGATCTGAAGAGTGTGGGCGATGAGAAGTTGACCTGGACGGTGGAAAACAGTCAGCTCACCGGCGACGGTCTTTTATTGACGGTAAAGAATGCCGACAAACCGCAGTCGGACCGCTACGTGATACGGCTGACCACGGCGAACACCGCTGAGGTCAAGATGGTAGCGATGAGCATGCCGCCGGGAATGCCGAAGCCGAAACCCTGGACGCTCAGCCGGGTGGGAGCCACTGCGGTCGCTCCGGTGCGCTGACTTCACCGCACAATCTCACGAGCGCTTTCGCTGGCAGCACCAGCCCGTTGAGTAATCTTGCTGCACGTGGGAGCTGACCATCGCTTCGCGCCGGGATAAGCGGCTGGTACACTGCTAGCGATTACGATGACATCTCCAATTCTACGTCTCCTCGGCGCACTGGCCGGGCTGGGCAGCGCCATACTCTGCTGGTTTCTGGGAAGCACTCTGGCCGCGCCGCTGCGCCAAGGAACGTTGTTTTCGTTGGACGGTTCCCGCTATGCACTGCTCGCATTTCTCGTGGTGCCAGCGCTGATTCTGGCGGTGGTGGCGCTGTTCTGGGTTCCACCGAGGGTGTCGGGCGGCGGGCCTTTGCCGGAAGGAAGACGCTGGCGCGTGGCTTTGGTTCTGCTGTTTCTGGCGGCTTTCGCGGTTGGATTGATTCACTAAACAAAACAACGAGTGGCGTAGCCCAGCCTGACATCGTTCTTCTTCGGCCGGAACTCAAGCGGGGAAACGATAAAAACCCGCGCCACCACTCGTGCACTGCCTGGAGTATAGCTCGATTGCTGCCCGCGAACCGAGGAGAATGGGATCGCATCCCCAGGCTTATGATTCGATACCTCCTGGGGCGCGGTGGGATGCCTGAAACAAGGCGGACTTTGGGAGATCCTTCGCGGTGAATCTTTACTCGACCTGAACTTTGATTTGCAGCTTACCTTCGGCGGGAACCTGCACCGCTTCTCCCTGTTTCAGGTAAGGTTGCAGGACCGCCGGATTGGCCCACTCCAGGTCCCAGCCATTGGCCAGCGCGATTGCGGTGTAGGCTCCGGGCACAACGTTAGTAAGTGTGAAGGTGCCATCGCTGTCACTTTGATCACGGCGAAACAAGGGCAGGTTGTTCCCCGGATCCTGCGGCACCAACACGATCATGGCTCCGGCGAACGGTTGACCGTCGTGCATGGCAGTGCCTTCCACCCGGGCCGACCCACGCGACGCGACGCCCGTAATATGTACAGGGCTGCGGCCGCTGATCTCGATTACGCGACCCTTCACGGTGGCTCCAGTGGCCGCCAATTGTTTCAGGAAAAATCCATTCGCGTTCTCCAGCGCCACCAGATAGCGGCCGGGCCGCACATCGTCGGACTTGAAATCGAACTCTCCTTTGTTCGAGAGATCGCTCCTGAAGCTCTCACCGGTTTCAGAATTGAAAAGCTGAATCGAAGAGTCACTTGGCACCCGGGATACATTGTCGAACACGATGGACCCTCCAATTGCGGCGAAACGCGGCCCGTCAGCGGCATTGATCTCGGCATCGCTTACCAAATCAATTTCCCGGTACCAACCCTGACCACTGGGTTTCTCACCGAGATCATTGGCCGGGGGCATTTCGATGACGTAGTGCCCGGGCGCCAGTCCGGAGAGTTCGATCACTCCAGGTCCGACCCAGGAAACGGGCGCATTGGTGAGGGAATCCAAGTAGCCCTCGAAGATACGTTGCGAAACCCGGGGAAACGCCATTCGGCCAGGGACGGGGCGGTCGGTAGGCGCGCCGGTGTGGATTCGCAGATGCAGCGATGGCGTGGCATGCATCGCGATGTCGGCCGTAGCCTTTTCCCCGGGACTCAGCAGCAACGGACTGGCTCCGGCTGAATCGGGCGAGTCCGGATAGAAAGTCAGAGGATAGGTGACGTCGAGAGTTACGGCTTCCTGCGCCGCCTGAGCGTCAGAGTCGGCATTTGCCGACTTCCCCGGCGAGCGAACGTTTTGGGCGAACCATGGACGGGCCGAAACTGCCAGGAAGTACTTACCGGGCGGCAGATGTCCGATTCGATAATGTCCCTGATCGTCGGTCTGGACCTGGTTCACCGGCAGCGTTTTCTGCTGCCCATCGTCGGTGCTGGTTTGAAACAGGCGGACCATGGCGTTCTGGATGGGATCGTTATTCTCGTCGCGCACTTCGCCTTCGACAGAGGCGTCCGGCTGCAAGCGAAACACCAGATGCTCGGCATCGAGGTCAGGTCCAACCACGATAGCGCTGGCGTAAGGGTCGTGATGCTCGAAGTATTGCAAGCTGAAGCCGCGCGCCGTGGCCATCAGCGAGTACTTGCCCCGAGTGAGATCAGAAAACGAGAAGCGCCCGTCGGAGCCGGTGGTGAAAGATTTCGAGATGTCCCGGTCAATGCCCTGGGTGGCGGGAGCAATGGCGACTGAGGCTGACGACACAGGTTGTCCGGTGAGCGAATTGACCACCGTGCCTGCGATGCGATAGCGCTGCGGCGTGGTGGTGGCCGGCGCCGCCTGCCGTTGTTGGGCAGACAGGCTCACCGTGAAGAGCACCAGCCATGCCAGTTTGCAGGACACCTCGGTCAGTCTCCCTTTCCTGTCTTAATCAGATCGACGGCGACTTGCGCATTCTGGTTCGCCGATAGCGTGACATGGGTGGCTTGGGAGGCGTAACCCTGCAAAACCTCCGGATTACCGTACTCCATTCCGTCAGTCTGATCGAAGGCATACACCAGATACTCGCCCGGAGCCAGTCCGGTCACATTGAAGCTGCCCGAACCGGCTTGCGCCAGCTTCGGAGTAATTTTTGAAGCGGGCTGCGGAGCCACAATAACCGTGGCTGGGGTGGCGCCGCCGTCAGAGTTCTTTATTGAGCCGGTCAGGCTCGCACTATCATTGCGCAGAACGATCTCCATGGGATAGCTCGGTCCGCCGGTTGCGACCGACAAGTCGTCATAGAGAATGTTGGTTTGTCCGTAGGTCGCAGACTGCACATACCAGGGCGCCTGCGGTGTCACTTCGACGGCGTAAGTTCCGGAATCCACATTCTGCAGCACCAATCCGCTGTGCCCAGAACTCTGCTGCGTGAATGTCGAGTCCACCTCGGGAGCGGTCGTCTCATTCGAAATCAGCCGCACCGAGACCGGCGGCCTGTCCTGGTTCAGACTTGCTCCCGCAACGGCCAGGTTGCCGGAGTTTCGCGAGTCCATGCGCACCATCACAGGAATGGAAACCGCCGGCCCCAATACCAGCCGCAGGTTGTCGAGGTTGGCAGCAACATTCACCCGCACTTCAGCACGCAGCATCTGAGTTCCGGTCTGAGCGAACGCCCTCACGATATAGTTTCCGGCGGGAACGTTCTCCACGTGAATGACTCCGCTGTCCGGGTTGAACCTGGCTGTAAACGCAGCCTCTTCCCCCGATGGATTGAAGACCTGCACACCGACACCCTGCTCGGCAAGATATCCAGTGACCGAGCCGGAGAGTTGGTAGACAGGCACCGCGCTCAGGGAAAAGTCGGCTTCGCCTTGCTGCCCCGCGCTGAGCTGAATTGGGGATGCCGAAGAAACGTCGGGAACGCCCGGATAATACACCAGAGGAAAACCGGTCTTTGGTTTCTCGTCCGCAGCCAGAAGCTGAGTGCCAACATTGCTCGGCCCCGCCGCCAGATAGTAGGTGCCGGGCATCAGGTTCGGGAAACGGAACCGGCCATCTTCATCGGTCTCCGTCATGCCTCGCTGCTCCCAGTGCTTTCGGCCTTCGCGCAGGATCCGGTCGGTCAGCCGCACCGGGACATGCTCGATCGGCTGCCCTAAGCTGTCAGTCGTGCGCCCGTAAATTGCACCCAGGGGCGTGAGCTTGAGTAGTACCACTCCGCTGTTGGAGCCGATGGTGACCCAGGTCCTCGAAGGGCCGGACGCGTCCTGGTCGCTTACATAGCCCGGTTTCTGGGCGGTAATGTTGGCGCGACCGGCGGCCAAGCCGTCAATCTCGAAGTGGCCTTCGCCATCGCTGAACGAGGTTCGTTGCGGAAAACTATTGATGCGCACCAGAGCGTGGCCAATCGCTTCCCCGGTTACGGAGTTCACTACCGTGCCGCTCACCATGAAGGTTTCGCCGCTCTTGCCCGGCGATGGGGGATACGACTGGGCGATTGCCACTCCGGCCAGTGATCCAACCAGCAGGAATAGCGATGGTAAGGCGCACCTCGAACTCCACGCCCATACCCTGGTTCGCGGCGGGAGTTGCGGAGCACCCTTGAGCTTCCAATCCACGATAAGCTGCCGAAGGTTCATGCGAATCCGAAGATGCCGGGTCATCCTTTTGGTCAAACCCGATTCAACTCATCTTAACTCGCATCCGGCAAAGGTATTGACGTGCGACCGAAGGCAACGGTTTTCGGCGGTCGATCTAAGCACCTCCTTACCAGGGCTATCTCGGAAGGCGGATTGGAAAGGGCACGGCTTCAGAGTCTGTGTGAGAACTTCTGCCGTCCCTACGGGACTCGGGACTCATTTCCCACTTTACCCAGCACTCCGCCTGCGGCTACATGCCGGGCTAGACCTATTCCGCGCCTGCGGCGCTCGCTTTTCGCGCCTCCACTCCACCGCCGAAACGAAAAGTTAGTTCTCACACAGACTTTTCAGCCGTGCCGCAAGAGTTGGATGGATGTTTGGTTGAGTGCCAGTGTCGCGCTCGAAAGGCGCCGGGACTCAGGGTTTACGGGCAGCCAGGGGCGCCGCTGCCTGGCGCTTGGCGGCGCGCGCCAAGAATGTTTCCTGACTGTTCAAGGCGTTCTTCTTGTCGAAATTCGGATCGCGCACGTATTTGCCGTCGGAGTTCATATGCCGGGCCTTGGCTTGTTCCTTCAGATACGTACCCAGAATCTCGTCCCGGATCAGACGAATCAGGTTCTGGTCTTGCACCGGGAAATCGACTTCCACTCTGCGATTCAGATTACGCGGCATCAGGTCCGCGCTGCCCAGGTACACCTCGTCGTTGCCGCCATTGTAAAAGTAGAAGATCCGGCTATGTTCCAGGAAGCGTCCAACGATGCTGGTGACGGTGATGTTCTCGCTGACCCCCGGAACGCCCGGTAGCAGACAACAAATGCCGCGCACCAGCAGTTCCACCTTCACGCCCGCTTGCGACGCCTCATACAGCAGCTCGATCATCTTCTTGTCGACCAGTGCGTTCATCTTCAGGATAAGGTGGCCACCACGCCCATTCTTCTGATGCGTCGATCTCGCGCTCGATCAACTCTGCCAGATGCCCGCGCAAGGTGACGGGAGCGACCAGCAACTTGCGATACGAACTCTTGGCCGAGTAGCCGGTGAGGAAGTTGAACAGGTCGGTGCAATCGGCGCCGATGTCGGGATCGCAGGTCATCATTCCAATGTCGGTATAGAGCTGCGCGGTGACGGCGTTATAGTTGCCAGTGGAAAGATGCGCGTAGCGGCGAATCACGTCGCCTTCCTTGCGCACGATCAGCGCCACCTTGCAATGGACCTTCAATCCCACCAGCCCATACACCACATGAACGCCATATTCTTCCAGTTTGCGCGCCCACTCGATATTGCTCTCCTCATCGAAGCGCGCTTTCAGTTCCAGAAGCACGGCTACCTGCTTGCCGTTCTCCACCGCATCCAGCAAGGCGTTCACCACGGGAGCGTTGGGGCCGACGCGATAAAGCGTGATCTTGATGGCCAGCACGTTGGGATCGCGCGCTGCTTTTTGCAGAAGGCCGACCACGGGCTGGAAGGAATCGAACGGATGTTGCAGCAGAATATCCCCGCGACGTATGGAAGCGAAGATGTCTTCTTCATCGTCTTTCGACAGCGCCGCCGGCATGGCCGGAACGAAGGCCGGAAACTTCAGATCGGGACGATCGATCTTGGTCAGGTGGCGCACTCGAACCAGCGAAAGCGGGCCGCCGCTGATCTTGTAAATGTCTTCGCGATCCAACTCCAGGTTTTCGGTAAGGATGTCGAGCACCGGAGCCGGCATGGCTTCGTCGATCTCGACGCGCACTACATCGGCGAAGCGGCGTTGCCACACGCCTTCCTCCACCGACTCCATCAAATCGCCGGCTTCCAGGTCCTGAATCTCGCTGTCCGCATCGCGCGTTACATGGAAGGGATGAGCTTCCAGGATCTTCATGCCGGGGAACAACGCCTCCAGATTCGCGGTTACCAATTGCTCCAGCCACACGAAGGACTGCTCCTTAGGTGTGGTTTTGGTGCGGCTCTTGGCCTTGGGCGCCGAAGTCAGCGGAACCAGCTGCGGCAGCGTGTCAGGAATCTTTACGCGCGCGAAATGCTGCTCGCCTTCGCCGGCCTGCAGCATCACCGCCAGATTCAAGCTCAGGTTCGAGATGTGCGGGAAGGGACGCCCGGGATCGAACGCCAATGGAGTCAGCGTGGGGAAAACCGTTTCCTGGAAATACGAGTTGGCTATGGAACGCTGCTCCTCGGTGAGATCGGCATAGTTCAGAATGCGAATTCCCGCGCTTTCCAGGGCCGGGATCAGTTCCTTGGTCCAGCAATCGTGAGCGCTGCGAAATAGCCGTATTACCGAGGCGCGGATGGCCCGCATCTGCTCGGCCGGTGTCATGCCGTCGGGGCCGGTTTCGGTAACACTCTTCTCGATCTGCCGCTTCAGGCCGGCGACGCGCACCATGAAGAACTCGTCGAGGTTGGACCCGACGAACGAAAGGAACATCAACCGATCGAGCAAAGGATTGCGGTTGTCCTGCGCCTCTTCCAAAACGCGCCGCTGAAAATCAAGCAGGCTCAACTCCCGATTCACAAACAGGGCGGGAGCGTCGAGCCGAGGCGGCTGCGCGCCGTTCTGGTGGCGCGGTTCGGAAGCCGCGGTTGCCCGGGCGGAGACACGTTTCGCCTTGGCGGGGACAGATTTGGCCGGAGTGCTCATAGAATGTTTAGCCACGGGAAGCAGGGTTCATTGTAATGCGGCAGGATTCTCTTGAACACTGTGCCCGCTTGATGCGAGATGAGATTTCGCCCATTCTTCATCGAATATTCATATCTTTGCCTGACCTGAGGAGCTTCGGGCGAATGATTTGAGGACGTTCGCGTGGCGCTTTCCTATGGTTCCGGGATGAGTTTTCAATCCTCATGAGTTGCCGCTTGCCAACAGTTAAGGAACTCCGATTAAGGCTTGTTTTGAAGGGGACGGCCTTCAGCGTCTGCGTGAGAACTGACTTTGTGTTTCCCGGTGGAATAAAAGGCGCAAAAAGGGAGCGCCGCAGGCGCGGAATAGCCTAGCCCAGCACGCAGCCGCAGGCGGAGTGCTGGGTGAAGTGGTAAATAAGTCCGAGCCCCGTAGGTGTCTGTGTCGTAGCTAGTGTCGCCGCTCTGCGGCTCGTTTTTTTCCCACTTGATCGGGGGCTGACGCCCCCGCCTAACACCATCTCGCCGCTGCGCGGCTGGTTTTCACGCTCGTCTGGTGCGATGCTTCCCACCGTTTCGTTTCGACTTGAGCTATGACACAGACACCGTAGGGACGGCAGAGATTCTCACGCAGACACTTCAGACCGTCCGTTAAGTACGCGCAAAATCATGCGGCTTTAGCCGCCGCGGGACCTCGTTTTGCCTTGATCAGAGTTTCTCTAATGTCGCGGGGAATGCGAAAGCCAGGGCCAACTACGGCTGGGATATTCTGAGCCTGAAAGAATTGACATCCTGCACCCGAGAGCGTCTTGGGCGGGCCGCAAACCATATGCTAACCTGTTGATGCCTCTCCCAAAGCCGGGATGGCGGAACTGGCAGACGCAGCGGACTCAAAATCCGCCGACCTTCGGGTCATGGGGGTTCGACCCCCCCTCCCGGCACCAAACGTAAATCCTTGCCGCCTCGCAGCAGATTCAATACACATCCAGATCGTGGGCTGAAACCACTACGCCCGAGTAGTGCTCGCGCACCTCGTGCAGCATCTCTCCTTCCGACACGCCGTGGAAGAGCTGGTGGTAGAGCACCAGCAGCTTGGGTTTGGCGCGAGTAGCGATCGCCCCCAGCTCGGCGGTAGAGGTGTGAAACCCGGCAGAAGTATTTCTGCCAGTCGGCGCTCATGGGATGCTGCGGGTCTTGGGTGTAGACCTCGTGGAGCAGCACGTCGCAGCCGTTGCATGCCTGCACCACCGAATCGGCCGGCGAGGTGTCGCCTGAGATCACGAAGATTCGGTCCGGCGTCTGAAAGCGGTAGCCGAACGACTCGTCCCACGAACCGTGCTTCACCGCAAACGCCGTCACCGTAACGTTCTCGTCCTTGTAGACAACGCCCGGCTGGATCTCATGCACATCGACGAGGTAGCCAGTGGCATTGGCGTGCTCCAGGCCTTTGGTGCGGACGTCGATGTCTTTCTTCCACGCCGCCAGAATGTTTTTGGTCATGTCGTCGAGACCGTGCGGCCCGTATGCGGCAAGGTGAGCGGTGCGGCCCAGTACCCAGGGCGTGAAGATCAGGTCGGGATAGCCGAGCGTGTGGTCGGAGTGCAGATGCGTGATGAAAAGCGTGCGGAGATCCTGCATCTCCAAGCCGGGCACGCCCTGACGGCTGGCCGCGGCGGCACGGCGCACGACTCCGGGACCGCAGTCGACCAGATAGCTGTGCCCGTTAACGATGACTGCAACTGCCGGCCCGGAGCGGTCGGGATCAGGATTCGGCGTACCGGAGCCGAGAACAACCAACTCGGAGAATGACGCTGGCTGCGGCGGGCTGTTGGGGACAGGAGAGGTCTGTTGCGCGGAAGCGGTTAGTAGGAAGGCCGTGGCAAGCATAAGGGATAAGTGCAGGCGAGGCATGGGGGAAATGATACAGAACGACAAAAACTGAGCCGAAACCTGCCCGAGAAATAGGCACCCACTCTAACTGCCGCAAAAGCTCTTGCCTTGGCCCGCCCGCCTAGCGAAAGCCGTCTGCCTCGGCGATGGGGAGTTCTGGAGACTTGCTGGAATCGCTTTTGGGCGCGACGGAATTCGCCCGGGCCTGCTCCAGTTCGTTCGGTTCGGGGTAGGGTGGTGGCGGCGGATGATGCCGCATGGCTTCGACGCTCATGCGGCCCAGGTCATAGGCTCCGTAGATAATGTTGGCGCGCCAGATGTCGCTGCGGAAGGTCAAAATCTGCCGCCGGAAGTAACGGAAGACGTGATTGCCTGCCTTGAAGTTTGCTGACTCAGCCGCCAAGGCGAGTTGAGGGACAACCGGCTGGCAGGCCTTCAGTTCGACGATGGCCAACTCGCCGTCGGTCCTTACCAGATCTCCCGTGGCATTCTGGGTGATATTGGCCAAGCCCGGTCTGGGTACCAGGTGGACCGACCGGACACAGCCCGCGGCGGAAAGGTCGCGAATCACTTTGCTGCGCTCCTCGTCGATATCGGGCCCGATGTGATGCACGAACTGGTGATGCTTCAGCGAAAGAGCTGCCCGGTTGTCATGCGTGGAGGAGCTAAGCCAGACGGTGTGGGAGTTCGCCGCATCGGACCATTCCCAGATGCGCAGATGATCGCGGCGGGCATAGCTGTTGAGACTCTTCTGCCAGTTCATGTCTTCGGGCTTACCGTCCAGCAGAAAGGGCCGCATCGGCGCCTGGGCATAGCCGCTGTTGTTCAGGAAAGCGTAAAAATCGAGCATGAAGGAGTGCCGGGTGAAGGTATCGCTGCTGACCCATCCGGCCTCGAGGAAAGCGGATTCGATCTGCTGGCGCGAACCTACAAACGCCAGGTTCACAACGTCAGCGTCGACCTGCGCCGGAGTGGTGGTGCGGGTGGGAAGCGACCGCGCCTCGCTCTCCAATTCCATGCTTTCCACACTTTCAGCCGGGTCAACCTCAGGTGGATGGGGAGCCACGGTAAGCGACGAGAGAGGTTCGGTCAGCCGGATGCGAATGTCTGTACCGGTGGGATAGTAGATTTCCGGCTCGGGGAAAATCGGGAACGACGCTTTGAACACGATCAGACCGATGTCTGAGTAAGGGTTCCAGGTAGGCAGATGTCGCAGACGGCTGTTGATCCGCCCCTGAGGAGTGTCACTGCTGCGAACCCCCTGAATCGTCCCCTTGGCCACTTGCTCGCGGGCGTTTTCGATTTCGACAACCGCGGCGGAAATGGCTACGGACGGTCCTGTGGCAGGAGTCACGCGATCAAACTGAATCTCCAGGGCAGCGGTCTCGTGACGAACGCCCAGGCCCACCTTTCGAACCGAGCGCACCATTCCATCGAGTCGGCTCCCCACTGGAAAGATAACGTCACTATCGCATTCGACGGACTCGGTGAGAATCGCCGTCACGCTGTCGCCCGGCTTCGCACTATAGGACGACACGGGAGAACTCAGCCGTATCCAGAATGTGTGCCCGGCAGAAAGGCCATTGCAGGCGAACCCTGGGACAGCGCCCAGGATCAGTGACACGAGAACCGTTTGACGAAAACCGGGGTGAAGAAATTTCATTGGGGGCGAAACGGTCCTCTCAAATCCTCAATCGCATGGTCATCATAAATGACGCGGCGGAAAACCTGGTCGTAAATCCACCAGGATAGCTGCTTGCACAAAATGAAACGTGAGACGTCGCGATTGGCCCGCTGGACATCACCAAGATGAACAGAATGTCATGTTCCGGCCCGTGAAGTTCCGGCCCAGGCCGCCTAGAATGGCATAAACACCCTGTCTTCTAATCGATTCCCCGGACTGCATGGTGCAGCGCAGGAATTCGACACAAGGACAGGTTGCGACAAGAAGCAGGGGTCCCGGGGTATCTTTAAACCTTCAACCTTCGACAACCTTTAACCTGCGACAAATCTGCTGCACGAGGCAAGCGGTGCGACTACTGGTAGTAGAAGATGATGTGGCAATTCGAGAGTTCCTTCATCGCGGCCTGAGCGAAGCCGGCTATCAGGTCGACATCGCGGTGGACGCCAGTTCGGCACTGGCGCTCACGGGCGAGGAAATCTACGATGGATTCATCATCGATCTCGGCCTGCCGGATATGGATGGCCTGGACCTGATCGGGCGCTGCCGGGCACAGGGTCATAGCGCTCCGGTGCTGATTTTGTCGGCGCGCCGCTCGATCGATGAACGGGTTCGCGGGTCTGGAACAAGGCGGCGACGATTATCTGACGAAGCCATTCGCGCTGGCTGAACTGCTGGCTCGGGTGCGCAATCTGCTTCGCCGCAGCACTCCGGGGCAGCCCGAGGCGGTGCGGTTGCGGGTTGCCGACCTGGAACTCGATCTGGTGCGGCGCGAAGCGCGTCGGGGTAATGAGCTGCTGCAACTGACCACTCAGGAGTTCTCGCTACTGGAATACCTGGTGCGCAATGCCGGACGGGTGGTGACGCGTACCATGATTCTCGATCGGGTGTGGCGGATGCGCATCGATCCGGCAACCAACGTGGTCGACGTGCAGATTTATCGCTTGCGCAACAAGGTGGATGCGAACGACAAGAAGCCGCTGATCCATACCATTCGTGGCGTTGGTTATGTTCTCAAGGAAACCTAGCTCGCAAGGGCACTCGGCGGCATGGCGCATCGCTATCTGGCCGACCGTGGCGTTTGCCGCTGGGAAGCGCGGTGGCATTCGCCATCATGTACCTGCTGATCGCCCGCGACATTCGTGCCCGCAGCGATGCCTGGCTGAGCGGCGAGGCCGAGGTGCTGGCCGATGTTTCCGCCAACACTCCGCGAGACGCGCTTTATGATCGACTGGTGGCGGAAGTCGCCGAGTTGGCCTCGCGGGAGGTTTCCGATGACGACGATGCCAACGGCCAGCACCAATCCGTTTTCTTTCTGCAAACCGTTCCCGGCGACGCGCCGATCTGGGTGGGTCCCAATCCTAAAGAGCGTGTTCATCCCGGCGATTCTGAAGACTCGACTGGTCCCGGGCGCGCCGGGCGCGGTTCAGGTGCCGGGCTGGAAGAAACCCTTCCGCGTGGTGTTATAAGGATCGCGGATCCGCCGGCGGTTTGTATCTGGGCTTTGCCGACGTCAGCGGCGCGGAAATGCTCGATCGCCTGACCGAACGCTGCCTTTTAGTGTGGGGAGTCACCGTGGCGCTCGGGTTTCTCATAACCTGGTTGGCGGCGCATCGCACCCTGGCGCGAGTGCAAAGGATCAGCGACACGGTCTCGCGTATGGGCAGCGACGATCTAGGCAGCCGTCTGCCGGAAGGGCCGCATCCCGATGAAATAACCCGTCTGTCGCGCACCTTCAATCATATGCTGGAGCGCATCCAATCCTCAGTGCACCAAATGCGTGTCCTCACCGATTCCGTCGCACACGATCTCAAGAGCCCGGTGACTTCGATTCGGGGCAGTCTTGAGGTCGCACTTTCCAGCGGAGGCCAAGCCCAGTGGCACGAGCGCGTGGCCGAAGCCATCGAAGGTCTCGATCGCCTGGCGCGATTGCTGAACACCACGCTCGATGTCGCCGAAGCGGATGCCGGCGCTTTGCAGCTGCGCAAGGAACCGGTCGAACTTTCCGCGCTGGTGAAGCAACTGGTCGATTTGTATCAGCCAGCCATGGCAGAACACCGGCATGAAGTTGTCACCGAATTGCAAACAGTGTGTATCGAAGCGGATGCTGCACTTTTGCATCGAACCATCGCCAATCTGCTGGATAATGAGATAGCGCATCTTCCGCCAGGCTGCAGGATCTATATCGTAGTGCGGGACAAAAGGCAATGAAGCCGAACTGGTGGTCGCCGACAATGGTCCCGGCTTTCCTCCCAGCCTGCGCAGCCGCATCTTTGAACGCTTTGTGAAGGGACAGCACTCTACCGGACACGGGCTGGGGCTGGCCTTTGTGGGAGCCGCGATTCAGGCTCACGGCGGACATGTCGAGATCGGCGACCGTGACGGCGGCGGTGCGAAGATCGTGCTGCGGTTGCCGCTGGTGGAAGTTCTGACGGAAAAGGTGTAACCGTTGAAGGTATTGCAACAGATTGGCAGGAAGGCATTGCTGGCAAGCGCGATGCTGACGTTCCTGGGATGTGTGAGTTTAGCGTCGTCATCGAAAGAGACGGCGCCTCAGCCTAATATCGAGCGCGGATTTCAGCAGATGTATAACCTCGATTTCGGCACCGCGCATGGCACCTTCCAGGCCTATCAGGTGGCTCATCCGGAAGATCCCATCGGATACGTGTCGAACGCCGCCGCCTATTTGTTTTCCGAGTTCGACCGCTTGCACATCCTGGAATCCGACTTATTCACCAACGATCAGAAGTTTGAGCATCGCAGCAGAGTGGCTCCCGATCCGGCGGTGAAGACGGAATTCGAGAGCGAGCTCGCCAAGAGTGACGCGGCCGCGAACAAGATATTGGCTCAGAAGCCGGACGATAAGAACGCTCTGTTCTCGCAAGTTCTGGCCAACGGACTGCGCGGCGACTACACCGCGATGATCGAGAAGCGCAATTTCGCCAGCCTGAGTTATATGAAGACCTCGCGAACGATTGCGCAGAAATTGCTGGTCGTCGATCCCACCTGCTATGACGCGTATCTTGCCGTCGGAGTGGAAAATTATCTGTTGGGTATTAATTCGGCGCCGGTGCGCTGGATGCTGCGCATGACCGGAGCCGAGACCGACAAAGAAGAAGGCTTGCAGCGGCTGCGTCTCACCGCCGATAAGGGACACTACCTGGCGCCCTTTGCACGGTTGCTGCTGGCGGTCGCGGCCTTGCGCGATAAAGACCCGCAAACTGCGCGCATGTTGCTGGCTGGGTTGGCCAAGGAATTTCCCGGCAATCAACTCTACGTCGCGGAACTGGCCAGGATTCAGTAGCTCCGCACGAGTAAAGCCATCATTTTCTCGGATCTAGAAACCAACACTCCTCTCACAAATTTCATGAGTTGAGACTTGTATCAGGGCACGGCTTCAGCCGTGCCGAACGACGTCCCACGAAAAATTTTGGGCTTCAGCCCCTGCAAAAGGTGACCCTCAGGGGCTAAAGCCCAAGTCATGATGACGCGCTTCGGCACGTCTAAAGACCTGCCCTGATACAAATCAGCCTGCGGTCGTTTATGACATGGATTTCAGATGTTAAGGCAGATAGCTTCTATATAATTTTCTATCCATGGACTGGACCCCTGGTTCCGTCGTCCGCCGCTGGTTCGATCCCCAATTTGGCGCCTCGGACCGGCTGATCCCGCGCTGGATCTTTCTGCGGGCGCTCGGGCTCATTTATTTCTCCGCATTTTTCTCGCTGCTCTTTCAGATCCGCGGACTCATCGGGCCTGAGGGAATTCTTCCGGCCGGAGAATATCTTGACGCGGTGGCGCGCCAGTTCGGCCCAGCGCGCTTCTGGTTTGCTCCGACCCTGCTGTGGCTGTCCAGCAGCAACCACATGCTGATGGCGATCTGCTGGGTCGGCATGCTTGCCTCTGTGCTGCTGGTCCTGAACGTGTGGCCGCGCGGAATGCTGTTCGTCTGCTTCGTGTGCTTCTTATCGTTCGTGGCTGCGGCACAGGATTTTTCCGGCTATCAATCCGACGGCATGTTGCTGGAGGCAGGATTCATCTCGCTCTTCTTTGCTCCCGCCGGATTCTTGCCGGGCTTGGGCCGATCGAGTCCACCCTCCCGCGCCAGCTTGTTCCTGCTGCAGTGGGAATGGTTTCGCATCTACTTCGAATCCGGCGTGGTGAAGCTGGCCAGCGGCGATCCGGAGTGGCGAAACTTTACTGCCATGGACGAGTACTACCAGAACGGTCCGCTGCCCACCTGGATTGGCTGGTACGTGCAACATCTGCCGCACTGGTTTCACGCCTTCGCGACCGGAGCAACGCTGGTGCTCGAACTCGGCCTAGTGTTCATGCTGTTTCTGCCGAGGCGCTGGCGCATCGCCTGCTTCTTCATCGTGACCGCGTGGCAGATTCCGGTCATCCTGACCGCGAACTACACTTTCCTGAACTACCTGGTCCTGCTGCTGGGATTTCTGTTGCTCGACGATCGGTTTATCGCGAAGTTTCTTCCGGATGACTGGAAACACAAATTCGTTCCGGCTACGATGGCTCGTCCAGCGGCTATCTCCGATTCGTCCGCGCCTGAGGAAAAGCCTTCACCAGAGCCTGAGGCAGAATTCGCACGTGCCCGGGCCCCGAACCCTTTCGCCGCACTTAAGCTTGCGCTTGCCAGCGTGATGCTGATCTGGATTTTCTATACCACGACGGTCGCAGATGATCTGGATGTTCCTGCCGCACTTGCCGCTGCCCACCTCGCCGGTGGCGGCGCTGGAGCCCTTCCGCATCGCCAATCGCTATGGGCTGTTCGCCGTGATGACTCGCGGCCGTTATGAGATCGAGTTTCAGGGCTCGAACGATGGACAGAACTGGACCGCGTATCCGTTTCGCTACAAGCCCCAGGATCTGAGCAAGCCGCCGCGCATTTACGCGCCTTATCAGCCGCGCTTTGACTGGAACTTGTGGTTTGCTTCGCTAGGTTCGTGGCGGGAGAACATGATCGTGCCCAGCACCGAGGAGCGATTACTGGCCGGATCTCCGGATGTGCTGGCACTTGTTTGCGCGGAAATCCATTTCCGCAAGCGCCGCCCAAACAAGTGCGCGCCGTGTTGTGGCAGTACTGGTTCACCACCATGGCCGAGAAGCGCGCTACCGGCATGTGGTGGCGGCGCCAATTGCTCGGGCTCTATGCTCCGGTACTGGAGATCGGGCCGGATGGCAAGGTGGTCGCCGTGGACATACCGGAGCCGATGCCTCCGCACCCGTAGTCGCATCACGCGGCAAACGCTTTGGCCAAGAAGCGTGAAATGTGCCAGGCATCCATGTACTTGTAAGGTGTCTCGCCCAGAGAATAATGTCCGCAGGGCAGAGCCTTGATCGTCGTGTCGAGGCCGCGACGGATAAATTCGCCCGCGGTTTGTACTGAGAACTCCGGCAGAAATGTCAGATCGTAGCGGCCATAAATCATCAGCGACTTCTTCGGCCAGCGTTTGAACTTATCGAAATAAACGATGGGGCTGATGCTCATCCAGACGCGCCGCAGTTCTTCCTGCGTCAGCACCGCCTCAACTGCCTGCCGGATATGCTGCGTTGACTGCCCTGTCCACGCCACGTCGCCAAAAGACGTTGACGCGTGATTGAACACGTTGACCCGAATGCGCGCGTCGTGCGCGCTGGCCAGAAATGCGTAGCACGAGCCCAGACTGGTCCCGACAATACCCAGCCGCGAGTAGCCGCGCTGCTCCAGCCAATCCATGCACGAGCGGATGTCGGCGATGCCCTGGCGGGTGGCATCGATGGTACGTCCCACATTGGCGGACACGGCATAATCGGCGCGCGTGATTCCCGCCGGCCGGCGGATGTCGTGATACGGCATGCTCAGGCGCAAGGCCGCAATCCCCAGCAGATTGAAGATGCGGCACAGCGCGTTTTGACTGACGCCGTCGGCGTTCCACTGCGGCAGCAACACCACCGCGCGATGGCCCTTCGCTGGAAACCAGCGCGCGTTGACGCAGTTGTTTTCCGGATAAGGCGACGGTACCGGTGAGGTGAAACGCAGGAATTTGCCCCACTGGTCCTTGAGCTGCTTCTTGGGAGGCTCGCTGCCGGTATGAAAGAGTTCGACCTTGCGATGCTCGATGCGGAAATCGTGAGGCGTGGTGTAACGGAAGAACTCGTCGCTGTTCTCGACCAAGTGATCGTTGACCTCGGACATGTAGCGCAGCATCGCGTCCTTGTCGTTCTGATTTTGCGGAACCGCGAAGCACTCGATTCCCGGCCAGCGGGTAGTCCAGTCCAGGCCCCACTCGAAGGGGCGCACCACGCGATTGTTGTCGCGCGAGGTCATGCGCGCTTCCCAGTCATGAATCCAGCGGCGGTAGTGTTCCTTCATCTGTGTTGATGGTATAGCAGCGAGGTGCTCCGCTTGCAGCGGAAGCCGTCGAATCCGCCAGCTTACGCACTGAATGGACGCATCAGCCCGGTGAGCGGGACAAGGCTAAGGGCTACGCGACTCCATTTTGTCGATTGTTCTGGTGTGTGTCAGGGCACGACTTTTAGTCGTGCCGAACAACGTCTCACAAACGCTGGGCTTTAGCCCCTGCAACAACTGCCCTCAGGGGCTGAAGCCCCAGTCATAGAGGCTGCTTTGCGGCACGTCTAAAGACGTGCCCTGATACAAAGCAATGACGCAAAACAACCTGTGGGAGACTTTGCTCAGACACAAAGCGATCGGTGGGAGACTTTGCTTAAATCTAAAGCAATCGATGGCTTCAAGTCTTAGCTGTACTCACTCTCCGCCGCCAGATTCTCGAACCGCGTATACCGCTTGATGAAGGCCATCTTGATGGTGTCGGTGGGGCCGTTGCGTTGTTTGGCGATGATTAACTCGGCCATGCCGTCCAGGTCGGGATCGTCTTTCTTGTACACCTCTTCGCGGAAGATGAAAGCCACCACGTCGGCATCCTGCTCAATCGAGCCCGATTCGCGCAGGTCGGAAAGTTGTGGACGATGATCGCCGCCGCGACTCTCGGGAGCGCGGCTTAATTGCGACAGCGCGACCACTGGCACCTTCAGCTCCTTGGCCAGCGCCTTCAACCCGCGCGAGATCGCCGAGACTTCCTGAGTGCGATTCTCGAAGCGCTTGCCGCCGATGGGCACCGCCGACATCAGCTGCAGGTAATCGACGATCAACAGATCAAGGCCTTCGGTCTGGCGTAAGCGACGAGCCTTGGCACGCATTTCGCTGACGGAAATTCCCGGCGTATCGTCGATGTACAGCTTCGATTGCATTAATTCTTCAACTGCACGTACGAGCTTACGTTTATCGTCCTTGCTAAGAAACCCCTGATTCAGTTCTTTCGAATCGACTTGCGCGTGCGAAGCCAACATGCGCTTCAGCAGCGCTTCGCGCGACATTTCCAGGGAGAAGACGCCGACCACTTTGCCGTCGAGCACAGCGGCGTTCTCGGCAATATTCATGGCAAAGGCGGTCTTGCCCATCGAGGGCCGAGCGGCGATGATGACGAGGTCCGACGGCTGCAGCCCGCTGGTCAGTTTGTCGAGCTGGGTGTAGTGCGTGGCCAGCCCGGTGATTTCCTGACCACGGTCGATCAACTCTTCCAGCGATCCGAAGGAGCTCTTGATGATATCGGGGATGTTCAGGAAGCCCTGGCCAATGCGGTTTTCGGAGAGCTGGAAGATGGCCTGCTCGGCGCGTCCCAGCACCTCCTCGGCTTCATCGGCGTGCTCGATGGCTTCGGCGATGGCGTTCTGGGCGACGTTAATCAGGCCGCGCAGCAGCGCTTTGTTGCGCACGATGCGGACGTAGTGCTCGATCGAGGGCCGCTCGGGAACACCGTCGATAAGTGACGATAGATACGCGACACCGCCGATGGCCTCCACTTCCTTGCGGCGGTCAAGTTCTTCGACCAGCGTGATCATGTCGACCGGGCGGCCGGTCTCCTGCAGATCGCGCATGCGGGAGTAAATGCGGCGATGCGCGTCGAGCGAGAAATCGTCGGGCGTGAGATGCTCGGCGGCCTGATCGTAGAGCGAGTTGTCGAGCAGGATCGCGCCCAGGATCGAGCGCTCCGCTTCCATGCTGACAGGAAGTCCGCGTTCCAGACTGTAATCGGTGGTGGCCATCGGGTTCCTACAATTTAGACATTGACGGCGAAGCGTGGCAATGCCGAATCAGGTTCGGCGACAAGACAGGAGCAGATTTCGTTCGAAAAGCTGTGCGTGCCTGTGGAAGAAAGGTCGGTCGACCATAGGGGTCCTTCGACTCGCTGCGCTCGCTCAGGATGACACCTGAGAGGAGCGCCGAAGCGCAGGGCTCAAATGATAACGAGGTAACCGTTCAGTTCCCGCGACAGCCGAGTAAACTGGAGTTCGCAAAGACCGCGCCCTGGCAAGACGCCAAGTGCCCAATGCCAAATGCAACAAGCAAAGTCCCAAATGCTAACTGCTAAATGCCGGCTCCGAACTCTTATCCTCACTGCCCTGTGCCTCGCCCTGGTCATTCCCGCCGCGGCGCGAGACTGGCACATTGCCCGCTACACCACAACTATGACGGTGGCGCGCGACGGAACAGCGCAGGTACTGGAACATCTTGAGGTGGTCTTCGATGGCGAGTATCACGGCATCTATCGCGACATTCCCATCCAGTATCCCGGGCCGCACGGTTCCAACTACACGCTTTTCCTGACGGTGACGGGAGTCAGCGACGGGCATGGCCACAAGCTGAAGTACGACTCCAGCGTGCAGAATGGCAGCCGGCACTTGAAGATTCTCATTCCCGATGCGGTGAACGCCACCCGGACCGTCGATATCCATTACAACTTGACCAACGTAGTGCGCTGGTTCGACGACCACGACGAACTCTACTGGAACGTGACCGGCAATGACTGGCCGGTGCCGATTGACAGCGCTCTGGCGACTATCATCTTTCCGCGCGGAGCCAACGGCAATTTGCGCGCTCAGGCCTTTACCGGCATGTACGGTTCCAGCGAACAGGACGCGCTGGTGGTGGTGGGCGGCGACGTGGTTCGAGCGTCGACCAACGATGCGCTGGCCATGCGCGAAGGCCTGACCGTGGACGTCTACATCAGCAAGGGCGTGCTGACCCAGCCCAGCCGGTTGACGGAGGCGATGTGGTTCCTGCGCAGCAATCCGATTGTGTTGCTGCCGCTGTGGGCGCTGGTGGTGATGTTCTTCTTCTGGTGGACGAAGGGACGCGATCCCAAGGCCGACATTTCGGTGGCGCCGATGTACGAGCCGCCGCAAGGCATGACACCGGCCGAAGTGGGGTCGCTGATGGAGGACGCGGTGCATCCGCGCGACATCACCTCGACGCTGGTGGACCTGGCGGTCAAGGGCTATCTCAAGATCGAGGAGACGGAGTCGAAGGCGCTGCTGTTCTCGCATCGCGATTACACGTTTCATCTGCTGAAGCCGCAGCCCGAGTGGAGCACGCTGGAGGCGCACGAGCGGCTGATGCTGAATCACATGTTCCCTGGCGGCGCGACGCAGATTCGGTTGTCGGAGTTGCGCAACCAGTTCTACGTGGCGATCCCGACCATCAAGGAAGACATCCTGGCCGAACTGAGGAGCAAGGGAATGTATTCGGTCGATCCCGACTCGGCGCACGCGTATGTGCTGGCCGGGGTGGTGATCACCGCGCTGCCTTTCGTGATTGCGCAAGTGCTGGGGTGGGCCTCGATGCTGGATTCGCCGGGACTGCTGATTGCCTCGGGCCTGATCGCTGTGGTCATTGTCTTCCTGTTCGCGCGCATCATGACTGCGAAGTCGCTGAAAGGCGTGCGCACCAAGGTTGAAATCCTCGGCTTCCAGGAATTCATCAATCGCGTGGATGCCGACCGGCTGAAGCGCATGCCGCCCGACACGTTCGAAAAATTTCTGCCCTACGCCATGGCGCTGGGCATTGAGAACCGCTGGGCCAAGGCGTTTCAGGGCATCGTGCAGAATCCTCCGGCGTGGTACGTCGGGCCTACACCGTACGTTGGATTCAATCCCATCTTCTTCGCCGGATCGATGCACGCCATGGCGATGGACGCTCATCAGGCATTCGTAGCCGCTCCGCGGGCCAGCAGCGGCGGCTCGGGATGGGGCGGCGGAGGCGGTGGCGGCTTCAGCGGTGGCGGGTTCGGAGGAGGTGGTGGCGGCGCGTTTTAGAATCGCGGCGAGGTATCGATCCTCCGGCGCGACAACTCCTCGTCCCGTCGGCTACACTGGCTTACTACCTCCATGGCATGGTTTAAGCGAGAACACGCCGACCTCGACACCTCGGGCGAGAAGAAGGTCAAGACCGAGGGCCTATGGGTCAAGTGCGACCAGTGTCGCCAGATCATCTGGAAGAAGGACCTCGACCAGAATTTCAACGTTTGCCCCAAGTGCGAGCGGCATTTCCGCATCGACGCCCGCACCCGGCTCTCCTACCTGCTGGACGACGGCAAATACGAGGCTGAAGATAACAACCTGGTCTCTACCAATCCTCTCCAGTTTACCGATCTGAAGGCGTATTCCGACCGCCTGAAGCGCTCGCAGGAGGAGACCGGGCTGAACGACGCCGTCATCAACGCGCGCGGCCAGCTCGACGGCAAGCCGGTGATTGTCAGCGCGATGGAATACTCCTTCATCGGCGGATCGATGGGCGCGGTGGTGGGCGAGATGATTACCCGCGCAGTAGAAAAAGCTACGGCCGAAAAGCTGCCGCTGATCGTTGTCTCGGCCTCGGGCGGCGCGCGCATGATGGAAGGCGTGGTCAGCCTGATGCAGCTGGCGAAAATCTCCGCCGCGCTGGCTCGCATGGACGATGCCAAGGTGCCCTATATCTCGGTGATGACCGATCCTACTACCGGCGGAACTACCGCTTCGTTTGCAATGCTGGGCGACCTGAATATTGCCGAACCGGGAGCGCTGATCGGATTTGCCGGGCCTCGCGTCATCGAGCAGACCATTCGTCAGAAGTTGCCGGAAGGCTTCCAGCGCAGCGAGTTCCTGCTGGAACACGGAATGCTGGATGCCGTGGTGCATCGCCGCGACATGAAGGCTTACATTTCGCGCTCGCTCGATTTCATGAAGACGCCGGAGGCGTTGAACGGAGCAGGAGCCGCCAAGACTTGAAATCTCCGGAATCTTGCCCTCCACTCAAGTCCCTCCATCCTGATAGTTCCTTAAATGCGGGTAAACTTACTGCCATCGACAGGGCTACAACCGACATATTGCTGATTTTGCTGGCTCCCGGTTCAAAAGATTGTTTGAAAACGCGGCCGGATGGAACCATACTCGATGGACACCATCGAATTTATGTCCTCCGGCAAAGGGGCATTGATGTCGATTCTCTTCCGCGAGAGGTCGTAAGGAGAGAAGGGAGCGAAGGCCATGAGTAACGGAGTGTATTGGGTGAGAGGTCCCTGGCCAGGAAAGTTAGGCATGGCTGCTCGTCCGCGCGGCGGCGACTGGCTGCAGGACGAGCTTGCGAAGTGGCGGCGCGAAGGCATTAGTACGGTAGTCTCCCTACTTATGCCTGAGGAGGAGCGTGAATTCGATCTCGAAACGGAAGGGCGCGACGCCAGGAATCAGAGCATGAAATTTCTCTCGGTGCCCATAGCTGACCGCCAAGTGCCGGACTCTGACGCTGATCTGCTGTCTGTCGTGCAAAAAGTGGAGGCTGTGCTGGACGCGGGAAATAATGTAGTGGTGCACTGCCGCCAGGGGATTGGTCGCAGCGGCCTATTTGCCGCTTGCTTGCTCATCAACCGAAATTGGAGTCCCCAAGCCGCGGTCGAAGAACTGAGTGCCGCCCGAGGCCGAAGTGTTCCCGAAACACTCGAACAGCGAAAGTGGTTAGACCAATATGCTGCGAGATCGCAGGCTGCGCATTCCTTTGCCGGGCCAAAGCGCAAAGTTGTTTAATCTGCTGTTGCCGCAGTCTTTCTAACGACCGAGTTGTCCGCAATTATCCCTTTCATGCAATCTCCGTTGCGACTTGCCCTGCGAGTCGTAGAATCAACTCATTATGAAAGCTGTTGTCATTTCTCGATTTGGTGGTCCTGAAGTTCTGGAAGTCCGCGACGTCCCCGAGCCGCAGCCCAAGCCCGGTGAAGTCGTCGTGAAGGTCGAGGCTGTGGGCATTAACTTTGCCGATACCATGACCACGCGCGGCACCTATAGCGGGATGCCGGAACCGCCTTTCATTACCGGCCGCGAATTCGCCGGGGTGGTCGAAAAAACCGGCGAGCGCGTAATGGGCTACGTGCAATGGGGCGCCGCGGCGGAAAAGATCGTCATGAAGCCCAAGTTCCTATGGCCGCAACCCCACGGCTGGAGTTCCGAACAGTCGGCTGCCTTTCCAGTGAATTTCCTGACCGCCTATCTGGCCTATTGGAAAGCCGGACTGACGGCCGATGCGCTCGAACCGATCCTATGGCCGGATAACCATACCCGTCGCGCGCTGATTCATGCCACTGCCGGAGGCGTTGGCACCGCTGCCGTACAGATTGGCAACGTGCTGGGTATCGAAACCTATGGCACTTCGTCCTCGGAAGAGAAACTTCAGCGGGTAGCCAAGCTGGGACTGAAGCACGGCATCAACTATCGCGAAGTCGACTACGAGCAGCGTATCCAGGAACTGACCCAGGGGGAAGGCGTGGACGCGGTCTTCGAGATGCTGGGCGGCGAGCACACGGCCAAGAGCCTGCGCTGCTGCCGGCCTTTTGGCCGCGTCATCATTTACGGAACCGCGACCGGCCAGCGACACCAGTTCGATTCCGGAGTCATGATGGCGAAAAGCCTGAGCGCTCACGGACTGTGGCTGAGCGTGCTGGCCAAGGATCGTGACTTGATGGACCGCAGTCTGAGCGCCATGCAGCCCTGGATCGAGCAGGACAAACTCCATCCCGAGATCGGACATACGTTGCCCATGGAGGAGGCGGGAGAAGCTCATCGCCTGCTGTTGCAGCGCGCCAATTACGGCAAAATTGTTTTGCGGATCGGATAAGTCTTGCGCTGGCTAACTCCGGCGGTGCGCCCCGGCATCTTAATGCGGGTGACCGGCAAGCGCCTGCTCAAACGATTTGTCGCTGTCTTTCTGGGCGCGTTGTGCTTCCTGGTATTTCTCAACGCGGTGGAGTCGCACGCGGTCGACGTGCGTGGCGCGATTTCTCTCACAGTTTGTCATCCCGACCGCAGCGAAGCGGAGCGGAGGAACCAGCGGTTTGCTTTCTTCGCGACCTCGTTAGTCGCGGCGATTGAGGCTCAGTCAGCATTTAGCCCGTGTCCGCAGCGGCTTAAAGCCGTTCTTCCAAACAACGCAGGTATGGCACGGCTGAAGTCGTGCCCTGACACAACCCAACTCGCTTGATGAGATGAGTTCTGCTTCCCCGCTACAATGTTTCCGTGGACGCGAAACCCTGGTTAGTGCTCATCGTCTTCTTCGCGATCTGCCTGGGTGCCGGCGGCCTGGGCTCTTTCTTCACCGGGAACAGTGTTCGTGACTGGTATCCAGGCTTGCGCAAGCCCGCGGGCACCCCGCCCAGTTGGGTGTTCGGCCCGGTATGGACCACGCTTTATGTGCTCATGGCGATCTCAGCCTGGCTGGTGTGGCGGGACTACGGATGGGGCGCGCGCTCCGCTCTGCTGATCTTCTTCGCGCAGCTGGCGCTGAATGTTGCGTGGTCGGGAATTTTCTTTGGCTCGCGATTGCCGGGAGTCGCTTTGGCTGAAATCGTGATTCTCTGGCTGGCCATCGTGTTTAACATCTTCGTCTTTTACGGACTGCAATCGACCGCAGCGCTGCTGCTTTTGCCTTATCTCGTCTGGGTGACCTACGCGACGTATTTGAACTTTGGAATATGGCGATTGAACCGGCAGTGAACGGAACAGCACGAGGCACTTGCCGCGGGCGCTTGCAGTCGTAGTTCATGGACAAGCTACGCTCACACCGCCTCGCTACCCATCTCACACATCGAATGGGACTAAGTTTGTATCAGGGCATGGCTTTACATTTTGCTGAAAAACTCGAAAAGCAAATCCCTCGCCGGCTGGAGCCGGCTCGTGATGACAAAAATGAAGGACTCGGACGCGGCGCTGAAGCGCCGCACCACCCGAACAAAGGATCAAACCGAGTTTTTCAGCAAACTGTGAAGCCCATGCGAGAGTTGCAGGGACTAAAGCCCAAGTCCCCATGACGCGCTACGGCCCGGCTGAAACCGGGCCCTAATACAAAGCTGAGTTGTGATGAATTCTGAGTTGTGACAAATGATAGAGATGCCCACTGAGTTGGCGCAGCTTGTAGTCGGAAGCATCTTCCTCCCGATTCTCAAGGGACCTGCCGAAGGTTTCTATCCCACCATCTCTTCGAACTTCAGCGGATCGGGAGGAACGGGTATGGGCGGAGGCTCAATTTCACGCAGGACTTGATAGGTGTGGGTGATGCGGTGAATGACAGTAATCGTGCTGAGGATGGCGATCACCCAAAGCACCGGGCCCATGCGGTTGAACAGCGCTCCGATAATCACCAGCACAATCCGCTCGGGACGCTCCATGAAGCCAACCTTGCAGCTGGGAATGAGCGATTCGGCGCGGGCTCTGGCATAGCTCACCATAACCGAGCTAATCATCACGAACGCTACCATCACGACATAGAAGAAGCGATTGGCGCGGGCATAGTAGACCAGCAATCCGAAGAACAGCGCCACATCGCTATAGCGATCGATGATGGAATCGAAGAAGCCGCCGAACTGCGTGACCTGGTTGGTGGCGCGGGCGACGCGGCCATCGACCATGTCGAAGATGCCGGCGCCGATAATCACCAGCCCGGCATAAAGAAACATGCGGCGCTGGTTCTCGGCATGAGCGTAGCCGAACAGGATGCCGGCCACAATATTGATCAGAAGTCCGATGAAGGTGAGGGCGTTGGGTGAGATGCGGGTAAGCGCCAGGCCATGCACGATCTTATACAACAGCCACTTGCAGGACCGCCCCACTGCGCTCGTCCAGGTCATTCCGCTACGTTACGCCTCGTCGTGAATGTCGTGAATGGTGGTCAGCTTCAGCACCTCGAGTTCGCGCTTACCGGTCGGGGTAATGACCTCGCTGACATCGCCCACTTTCTTGCCCATCAGGGCACGCCCAATGGGCGAACTGGTGGAAATCAATCCCTTGGTCACATCGGATTCTTCGCTGGTAACCAGCTTGTATTCGATCTTCTCGTCCTTGGTGGAATCGTAAACCACCAGGGTCGAGCCAATGGCAGCCCGGTCGTGTGGAATGTTGGCCATGTTGATCATCGACAGATCGGCCATACGCTGTTTCAACTGACCCAGGCGGGCGCGCACAAACTCCTGGCGCTGCTTGGCCATGTGGTATTCGGCGTTCTCGCTGAGATCGCCCATGGCCACGGCCTTCTTTAGCTCTTTGGGCAGTTCGTGATTCAGCTCGTGTTCGAGGAGCGCGATCTCCTCAGACAGCTTTTTCTTGATGTGCTCAGGCATACTTCGGAGTTGATGTGTTCGGGCCACCGGACGTTACCCGAAGGCATCCAATGATTATACGCGACTGGCAAATCCCAAAATAGTGGCTGGGGACGGCAGGCGCGTGGCGGGGGACGACACATTACAGTCCGATAAAAGCCATTTGCTGGAAAACCGCGCCAATTGACCCGTTTCGCGGAACGGGCGTATAATCAGAAGATAATGTAGTTGTCCTCCTCATAAACCCAGCGCCCAGCTCTGGGAGCAGCACCTCCGGCCCTCATGAATACTCAGAGTTTCAGCATCGGAGACAAGGTCGTTTACCCGAATCACGGGGTGGGCGTTATCGAGCAGATCAGCAGTCGCACGATCGGCTCTCAAGTCGAAAGATTCTACCTTCTCAAAATAAAAGCCAGCAGCCTGAAAGTCATGGTCCCCTTTCACAATGTGAATAGCGTGGGCCTGAGGCGAGTGGTGCGCAATGGTGAGGTGCAGCGAATCCTGGATTTTCTCACCGACGGCAAATGCGAAAACCACGCCGACTGGAAATACCGCTTCAAAGAAAATTCGGACAAGATGCGGACCGGCTCGCTGATTGACGTGGCTGAAGTCCTGAAAGGGCTGCTGCTGCTGGCGCAAGGCAAGCCTCTGAGTTTCCGCGAGAAGAAAATGCTGGAACGCGCGCGCTACCTGCTGGTGAGCGAGTTGGCCATGTCGAAAAACTGGGAAGAGCCTGAGGTCGAGGACATGCTGAATAAAGCGTTGTCGAAATCGAAGCTACGCTTTCCAGAAGCCTCGAGCATGGAATCCTGATTCATATCCAAACCGTTGGCCCGGGCGGAAGACATTTCCGTTATTTCCGCGAGCTAACGATCATCGGCTTGCCTAACCATCGATTGAAATCATAAAATGCAACGGCCTCTTGGCGACTGGTGAAACTCTACTCTGGTCGCTGGACATCGGAACGCTTATGTCAGGAACCTTACATATCTTCCGTCTGAAAGCTGATCCTCCCCAATACCAGGTCAACTACAACCTCGGCGCAAATTCCTGGGTCCAGGTGTTTGAACCGGCGGGGCTCGAGGAGTTCCTGCATCACAGCGCGGCGCTGCCTGCCGATGAGGTTGCTGCGATTTTGGACGAGCTTCGCAGCAAAGGCAGCACGACCGAAGCCAGTGTCAACCTCGGCGAATCGCATCTGGGCGAAATGGGATTTGCCGAGTCGCCCAGCGACGAGTAGTTGCGCTGGCTCGCCTGCCACGTGAATCATTCCGCGGCACATCGCCGCCGGCACGCCCTGGGACGCTTCACTGCTAACCCACCAGCACCGCTCCGCCGTTGACGTTAAGAATCTCGCCGGTGATGAACCTGGCGTGCTCCGTGCACAAGAACAGAATGGGGCCGGCAATTTCCTCCGGAGTTCCCACGCGCTGCAAGGGAATTGTGGCGAAGATTTTCTTGCCGGTGTCGGGATGAGCCAGCGTGTCAGTGGTCATGTCGGTGGCCACCCATCCGGGCGCGACGCAGTTGACGTGAATGCCATAAGGCGCGAGTTCCGTGGCCAAGCCCTTGGTCATGCTGATGAGCGCTCCTTTGGAGGCGGCATAGTCGGTGTGTCCGGCTTCGCCGCGCTGGCCCGAGGTCGAGCTGATGAGTACGATATGCCCACCGCGCGCCTGCCGTTTCATCTGCGCCACCGAGTGTTTCACTAGCGCGAAAACGCTGTCCAGATTAGTGGCGATGGTGCGCTGCCAATGCTCGTCGGTCATCTGGTCGATGGGGATATCGTCGGCCGGCCAGATGCCGTGGTTCGCCACCAGCACGTCGAGGCCGCCGAAACGTTCGATGGCAGCTCGGACCAAAGGCTCGGCGCCGGCGGTGCCGGTGAGGTCGGCCTGGACGGCGTGGCAGCGATCGGCCCCGCATTCGGCGACGATGCGCTCGGCTTCGGCCTTGGCATGCTGATAGTTGAAGACTACGCGAGCGCCGGCCTGCACGAATAAGCGGACGGTGGCCGCGCCGATTCCGCGCGAGCCTCCGGTGATGAGGGCAACTTTTCCGGCCAGCGATAGTGTGGGTTCTGGGGACATGATGCAGCCAAGCTAGCACAAACCCCATAGAGGGTTCAGGTTTGTATCGGATCGAAGATTCAGGTTTTGCGTGAGATCGAAGATTCAGGGCTTGTATGAGATCGAGGGTTCAGGCTTGTATGTGATCGAGGAATGAGGTTTGTGTCAGGGCGCGACTTCAGTCGTGCCGCAAGCGGTCCAAAAAAGAGTTGGGCTTCAGCCCCGGCACACGGGTTGCAGGGCCTAAAGGCCACATCCGTCCGCCTGGGATATGGCACGACTCGAAGTCGTGCCCTGACGCAACTTGGCAGATCAGCTAAGGTCCATATGTGACCCGCCCAGACTTAGGGAAATTCTGATGAAGTCAAAGCGAGGTCCCGCAGCGGCTGAAGCCGCATGATTTTGCGGGTGCTTGACGGACGGCCTGAAGGCCGCCCCCTTCAAAACAAGCTTAATCAGAGTTTCCTTAGACATTAACAAATCTCAAAGTGACAACCCCGCGCCTTCGGGTTAAACTGCTACCCGAGCCGCCTGTGACCATCGCCGTCCGATAACCGAAACTCCTCCTGATGCTGCGCCCTTTCGCGGTGCAATCCCGAACTCTGTCTGCACACTTTTATAGGAGTTTCCAATGTCTGAAGTACAAGTTGCTGTCGCTCAGCAGCTACCCGATTTTGTTGACCTGGAATTTGCCCGCCGTCTGGAGATGGCGGAAACCATTCTGCCCGATTGCGTCGAGGCCTTGCGCCGCTTCAATCCGGCGACGCCCTGCGAAGCCGAAACAGTCGCCGGAGGCGTGGCCTTCTTCGGCGGCGTGGATTATCCCTCCAACCAGATCGTCGGCATGGGTCTCTACGGAGAAGTGCGTTCCGCCGATATGGATCGCGTGGAAGATTTCTTCGGCAGCCGAGGCGTGTCTTCCACAATTGTTCTCTCGCCGCTGGCCGACATGTCGCTGCCGGCGTTACTTGGCGAACGCGGCTACCGTATTGTCGAGTTCAATTCTGTTTTAATTCGGCGGATCAGCGCGGAGGAGCCGTTCACCGCGCCTGCGGGAATCGTTATCGAACGCGCCTCGCGCCAGAACGTGTCGTCCTGGGCCCACACGCTTGCCAAGGGCTTTTCGCAGGACATTACGGTTGGGGAAGATGTTTTTGGCGGCTTCGCCACCCTGCCGGGCGCGCTGGCGTTTCTGACGCGAATCGACGGCGAGGCGGCGGGTGGGTGCGCTGGCCGCATCATTCCCGAAGCGCGGATCGCCGCTCTGTTCGGCGCCTCGACGCTGCCGGAGTTTCGCGGCCGCGGAGTGCAGAGCGCGCTGATTGCCCTGCGGCTGCACGAAGCCTCTAAGGCCGGCTGCGAGTATGCCGTCGTGAGCACCAACCCGGGCAGCGGTTCGCAACGCAACATGGAGCGCCGCGGTTTTCGCGTGGCTTACACTAAGCTGGTCATGATGCGCGAATGGAGGGATCCGGGGGCTGGTGAAACGACATAGCCTCACAACTTTTTATGGTAGCTTCACGTTGGGGCAAATAGAGTGGAGCACCGCTTTAGCGGTGCATTTAAGTTCGGAGATGATTGGCTTTAGCCGCTGAGGTAACGAAACACATTACCTCAGGCGCTAAAGCGCGACCCCCTTCATTGCGGGCGTTTGTGCACGCCTGAACAGGCTGCTTAGAAACTCGGAAAGCAGATTCCTCGTGGGCTGAAGCCCACGAGGAATGACAAAAATGAAAGGGTTTATACGGCGCACCTAAAGGTGCGCCCCTTCAAGAACGCGACGAACCTGACTTTTCCAGCGGCCGGTGAAGGCGTGCTCCACCCGTTATCTCTATACCGGGCGTCAAAACTCGTCCAAGCAGCGGCTTAGGCCCTGCGTGCATCGACCGCCCTTGCTGCTGCATCCTTAGGAAACGACTATGGACATAGGAAACATCGATGGACATTGAAGCGATCCGACGGTATTGCCTGCAGTTTCCTCACAGCACGGAAAACGTGCAGTGGGGTGCCGACTTGTGCTTCAAAGTCGATGGCAAGCTGTTTGTAGTGACGGTGCTGGAGCCGGCGCCAGTTCGGCTATCGCTCAAGTGCTCGCCTGAAACTTTCACGGAGATGTGCGAGCGTCCGGGCGTTCGTCCCGCGCCCTACATGGCTCGAGCACAGTGGATCGCACTAGAACAGCTCAATACCCTGCCCGACTCCGAGCTGCGGGAACTGATTGCCGACTCCTATCGGCTGGTGTGGGAGCGATTGCCGAAGAAGCGGCGTGAAGACTTGCAAGGCGCAGCCGCGAAAGCAAGCGGGCGCAAAGCCGCAACTCGAAAATCGGCTGCACCTCAGAAGCTGGCGGCGAAAAGAAAATCCGCGGCGAAAACCAAATCGACGAAGGCTCGCAAGAAATGAAGCGAGTGTTTGGTCTAGATCGCATGTTGTTCTGCGCTTCCCTGCTCACGATCGTGCTGGTGGGAGCCGCGCGACTAGCCGCAGCCCAGTCGAACTCGGGATCGAGCAAGTCCAGCATATCTCCGTCGACGACTTCGCTGGAGCGCGAATTCTTCGCTGCCATTCGCGAAGCGGATACCAAGAAATTCCTGTCCTACATTCCGGAAGGCGGCGTCAACTTTGGCCCGCAAGTCGACCACTTGACTCGGGATGACGTCGAGAAGCAATTGCTGGCGCATCACGGTCTGTACTGTAAGCTGTTCGATTCGTCGTGCATCGATGCGCCCATTGATTTGCAGAACAGCGGCCGCGCCTGTTCGTATCGCGAGCTGCTGACACATTCGGAGAAAGTGAATACCGCGGCCAGCGAGATAACCCGGGGCGGCGTTCGCCAGGCCGTGTTGGTGGCGCAGGATCAAGAACGATCAATGCTCGAATCCCAAGCTGATCGACTTCATCTTCAACTTCGAGGCGGGCGGCTGGAAACTGTTCTCGATACCGTAGGGCGGTTGTGAACCACGTCACAGCCCTGGAGCAACGGGCTCAGATATAATCGCGGCGATCACGGAACGCAGAATGAATAGTGTGGAGTTGATTTCCGCGCCGCAGACCAATTCCCGGCCCAGGTTCGGCTGGTTCACGTCGCAACATAAGTGGGCCGTCGCTCTCAGCCTTCTGCTGATCGTTGTCACCATCCTGCTTTATCTTCCGGTACTGCATCACCCGTTCTCGAACCTGGATGATCAGGGATATGTCTACGAGAACCTGCAGGTGCAGGAGGGTTTCACCTGGAGCACCATCAAGTGGGCACTCACCGCTTTCGACGATAACAATTGGCATCCCGTAACCTGGTTGTCGCATACCCTGGATTGCCAACTTTTTGGCATCGATCCGGCGGGCCATCACGAAATGAACGTGGTTTGGCACGCGATCGACGTGGTGCTGCTCTTTTGGGTCCTGCTGCAAGCGACCGGGTATCTCGGCCGCAGTTTCATGGTGGCGGCGCTCTTTGCCTTGCATCCCATGAATGTGGAGTCGGTGGCATGGATTGCGGAACGCAAGACCATGCTCAGCACGTTTTTCTTCCTCTTGGCCCTGGCGGCATATCGCTGGTACGCGCGCCAGCCTCGCGTAGGTCGCTATGCCGTGGTCGCAGCTCTGTTTGTGCTGGGCCTGATGGCCAAACCGCAAATCATTACTCTGCCTTGCGTTCTGCTGTTGTGGGACTACTGGCCTTTGCGGCGGATGTTTGCCGGAGAGCCGGCGCGCGAAGACGAGCTGTTGCCCGCGTTGCCGGCCCGAAGTCTCAAATGGCTGTTGTGGGAGAAAGCGCCCTTGCTGGTGCTGTGTGGCGTCAGCTCGCTGGTGACCATGAAGGCGCAGGGTATCGGCCGGCCGAAATACTGGGCTTATACGTTTCCCATCCGAATTGAAAATGCGATTGTCGCTTATGCGCGCTATGTGCAGAAGGCGTTTTGGCCGTGGAAGCTGGCGATCCTGTATCCGCATCCGGGAACGTTCCTGCCCGCGTGGCATGTGGTTCTGGCCTCCATTTTGTTGTTGACGGTTACCGCTCTGGTCCTCGCAGGATACCGTTATCGCTACCTGCCCGTGGGCTGGTTCTGGTTTCTGGGAATGCTGGTCCCGGTGATAGGAATTCTTCAGGTGGGCCGGCAGGCACTGGCTGATCGCTATGCCTATCAGTCATTTCTCGGACTCTTCATTCTGGTCTGCTGGGGAATAGCCGACTGGGCAAAACAAAAGCGTCTTCCTGACGCTTTTCTTCCCAGTATCTGTGCCCTCGTTTTGCTGGCGCTGACCGTAGTCACCTATCGCCAGATCGGCTACTGGAACGACAATCTAGCCATGTGGACACGGGCGTTGGAGGTCACGCAAAACAATTGGGTTGCCGAAGACATGGTAGGCGGTATCTTGTCGAGCCAAGGCCATAGCGAAGAGGCCATCGCCCACTACCGAGTGGCGGCGGCACTGGCTCCCAAGGATCCTATTTCCAATCTCACCATCGCCATTTACGAACATCAACACGGGAACCCACGCGACGCCATCCG
Source organism: uncultured Acidobacteriaceae bacterium (assembly GCA_963746515.1). GTDB lineage: Bacteria > Acidobacteriota > Terriglobia > Terriglobales > Acidobacteriaceae > Bog-257. Next base: position 785,410 of record CAVVBO010000001.1, read on the forward strand.
CTTCTACCAAATAGCCCTGGCCGGAATGGACGATCCTCTGGAACAGGCCAAGCTGTATCAGAACATGGGGGTCGCCTATCGCGACATCGGCGATCATGAACAATTCGAGCAATGCATCCAGAAATCGTTTGCGTTACGCCGGGCGGCAGCGGCAGCCCACAAGCACTAGCAGCTGAAGCTCGTCGGAGAACACGATTGGCCAGCAGTAAATCGCCAAACCCAGTTGCACAAAGCGTCCATTCGAGGGAAAATGCCTGAGCTTCGAGTTCCGCGCTCAGGACAGGGAGATATCCCGCACTCCGGGCGACGAGAGATAACTGTTCAATAAGAGGGCCTCATGATACCGCAGTTGCAGCGGGAAGAGCCGGTTTCCGCGCAAGAGGATACGTCGCAGTGGTCACTGGCCACCCGTATCGCTTTCCGATTCGGATTTTGCTATTTCCTTTTGTACGTCTACCCGCGTTCGGTGGGCTCTCTCGGCGCCTACGTAAAGTACAACAATCCGCTACGGGATATGTGGCACGTGGTGGTTCCCTGGGTGGGCGAGCATGTGCTGCATGTGCCCGGACCCTTTACCGAAGTTGCCAATGGCAGCGGCGACCAGATTTACGACTGGGTGTTGCTGTTCTGCATCGCGGTAGTTGCCGCCGTCGCCACCGTTATCTGGTCATGGCTGGACCGCAAGCGGACGAACTACCGGCTGTTTTACGAGTGGCTTCGATTGTTTGCCCGCATGCTGGTGGCCGTAGCCATGATCAGCTACGGCATGAACAAGCTGTTTCGCATGCAGTTTGCCGAAGTTTCCCTGGCCAGGCTGGTCGACACCTACGGCCAGACCTCGCCCATGGGTCTGCTGTGGGCCTTCATGGGAGCCTCACACGCCTATAGCTTTTTTGGTGGAGTGGGTGAAACGCTGGGCGGCCTGTTTCTCATTTTTCCGCAATTCACCGTACTGGGATCGCTGATCACGCTGGCCATGATGACCAATGTGTTCATGTTGAACCTGTGCTATGACGTGCCCCGGAAGATCTACTCCATTCACTTGATCGTGTTCTGCCTGTTCCTGCTGCTGCCCGATATGCGGCGACTGATGGACCTGTTCCTGTTCAAGCGCAAAGTGCAGTTGACGCCGGCGGTGCCGCTTTTCAAAGACAAGCAAATGAACTATGGAGTGTGGCTTCTTCAGCTGGGAATCGGAGTAGCCGCTCTGATTATCTGCGGAAATCAGGCCTATAAGGACCAGGTGAAAAATGAAACGTATCTGCCGCCTCCGATCCGCGGCATTTGGACGGTCGATACGTTCCTGCTGGACAATGTGCTGCAGCCTCCCTTGACGACCGACACGCAGCGATGGCGGCGGGTGATTTTCGACGGCCCCAGCCTGTTGACCATACAGACCATGGACGATGGCCAGCAGCAGTATTACCTCGAGCTCGATCCCGAAAAGAAGCGCTTCACCATCTGGAAGTTCGAAGATGTCCACTGGTATACCAAGTTCACATTTGATAATCCGCAACCGGATCGCATGACGCTGGAGGGTGATTACGAGGGCCATCACATCATCGCAAACATGGAGCGAACCGATTTATCGGATCCCAAGAAATTTCTGCTCATCCACCGCGGCTTCCATTGGGTGAATGCTTACCCATTCCGGCGCTGAGGGCCAGGGACGGATCAGTTGTGGCATTTGGCGGCAGGTTAGGAAACCTGATCAAGTCCCGCAGCGGCTTAAAGCCGCATGATTTTGCGGGTACTTGACGGACGGCCTGAAGAGTCTGCGTGAGAACCTCTGTCGTCCCTACGGGACTCAATTTCATTTCCCACTTTACCCAGCACTCCGCCTACGGCTGCGTGCTGGGCTAAGCTGTTCCGCGCCTCCGGCGCTTGTTTTTCGCGCTTCGTATTCCACAGCCGAAACACAAAGTTAGTTCTCACGCAGACACTGAAGTCTGTCCCCTTCAAAACAGCCTTAATCAGAGTTTCCTTAGGTCATAGGGCGGTTCGATCGATCACGCACAGTCCTGGATCACTGATTCTGGAAGCTCGCCGCCGTCTGAAAGCATTCCTGGGCTTTGCTGGGATCTCCCAGATCGCGATAGGCCACGCCCATGTTTTGCCAGATCCGGGACCGCTCCGGGTCGGTCAGGTTGAAATCGTTCAGCGCACCCTGATAGTGGGTGATCGCTTCCTTTAAATTCCCCCGGGTTTGCTCATAGTAGCCAACCTGCATATTGCTTATGGCTTCATTCGGATTCAGCGCCGAAGCCCGGAAAAAATAAGGCATGGCTTCCGCCGTTTTTCCTTGCTGCACCAGTTGCATACCGACGTTGACCTCGGCCGCCCAATGGTTCGGTACGACCTCCACGGCGTGCGACCACAGAGTGTAATTATCTTTCCAATAGCCGATCTGGCGATAAGTGACCATGGTCAGGGCCACCAGGGCAACCGCGCTGGCGCCGGCCATCCAAGCCACCGAAATGCGCCGCTGCTTTGCCCAGTCCGACACTCCCCAGCAAATCATGATGAATAGTCCCAGGTACGCGTTATAGGCAAATCGATCGGCCATACCCTGTCGGCCCGCCTGAAGAATTCCAATCATGGGGACCAGCGTTCCGACGAACCAGAACCATCCGACCGGCAGATACCGATATCTTCGCGCCACCAGGACCAGAATCGTAATGGCAAGCAGAAGGGCCACGGAGCCGATCACCTGCCAGGCCGCCAGGGAAGCGCCTCGATGCGGCAACTCCGGAGCCATGCCCGTCGGCCAGAATGCCTGCTTGATATAAATGACGTAAGAGAACACGGCGTTTTTCAGCCGGGACGAGAGCGGCGGCATCAGTCCGGGACGAACCGATCTCTGCGCGTAGACCGTAAAAAACGCGTCAATGACGCAGAGCGACAGCAGCGGAACCTTTTCCCAGATCAGTTTGGATAAAGTCTGCTGAGGCATTTCCGACAAGGGCGGAGGCGCAGAACTCGGAGCCGCGGGAAACATCCGTTGCAGTGGCCAGTAATCCCACAGCAGAAGAACACATGGCAGGGTGATCACCTGGGGTTTGGCCAGCAAGCCCAGTGCGAACAGCAAGGCAACCACCAGATAGCGGCTGTCTCGCGGATTCCGCGCGTACCATCGGTAAGCTGCCAGCGTGAGCAGGAAAAAGAACATGCTGAGCACGCTTCGTCGCTCGGCTATCCAAGCCACGGCTTCGACGTTCATCGGATGAACCGCGAACAACGCCGCCACCATGAAGCTGCGGCCGGTGTAACCGGTAGCCCGCTTCAGCACCCAGAACAGCAAGACCACGTCTAGCGCATGAAACAGTACGTTGACGTCGTGATGACCGGCCGGATTGGTGCCAAACATCCAGTAATCCAACGCGTGCGAGAGCCAGCTGAGCGGGATCCAGTTGGCCATGTTAAAGGCGGTAAAAGACCACTTGACGGTTTCCCAGTTCAAGCCGTGATGAACGTTGACGTTGTCCACTACATCGAAATAGTCATCCAGATTGAAGAACGGATGATTGTGTACCGGCGCATAGACCGCAGCGGTTGCAACCGCCAGCAACAAACCGAGAAATAGTGTGCGGGCGCGGGAATCCGTAAACAAAAACCTGGCTGGAGCCCGCACTTCTACTTGTGGTTTTAGACCGATGGAAGCCAACGCAACCCCCTGGGGTGACGAGTATATCCGATCTTTTCTGACCGCAGCCAATCAGGTATTCACGCCGTGTTTGGGATAAAGTACCGCATCGCATCGCCACTGCGCGGGTGAGTGTCGAGCCCGCGTGGTTCGGCTGGGAACGGTGGGCCTGGGATCGGCGAGGAGCCGTCGTCTTCAATGCCGCGTCTAGAACCATGACCAGTCGCGCGGCCGCTGCCTAACACCCAAACCAGATTCAACAGCAGAAGGGGTTCCAAAGGCTTGCGGTAGCGTCCCTCGGCGGTCACCACATTTTGGAACGCCAGGAAGAGCGTGAACACGGTGACGGCAACCGGAATGAGTTCGAACCGGCGATGCAGGAACTGGCGAAAATTACATCCCAGAACTATGACAATTAAAGGAGCCCACATCCAGCGGGTAATGTAGGCCAGCCAGTCGTCCCACTGATGGACAGCGCTCTCCGGCCAAGATGGAGCAAAAAAGAACAACACGATATTCTCGCCCCACTGCGCGAGCCATTCCTTCGCACCCACATTCAAACCCGCATAGGCATTCGCCCAATCCCGAGCGCCATTTTCAGCGTGGACGATCACCGTCACCTTGGAATCCTGCAGCGACCGGCGGATGCTCCAGGAGCTAAACGGCGACAGCGGCTGCATGCTGCAACTGGGGGAGCGGAAATACATTCCGTACTCGTAGGCACTGGTCTTGAAATGGAAGAGTTCGCTGGCGTGAGTATAGAAATAAACATAGATGGTTCTGGCACCCGACCGGTGTTGGATCTTCGTCAGCCAGGGGTTGCCGAAAGGGGCCACGAAACCAAGCTGCACCTTACTGCGAATCGCCTGCGGCACCAGCAGAACTGCGGCCAGGACGGCTGCCACGGCAAGGTCGCGAAGCAGAACTGCCTTCTTCCAACAGCTCCAGAGAACACAAACGCCAGCCAGAGGAATAATCGTGGGTTTTGTAAGGCAGGCCAGCGTCCAGAAGAACACTGAAATCAGAAAAGCCTGACTGCCTCCCTTGCGCAGATGCCGCGCGGTCATCCAAAGAGCGACGCCTTCCAGAAACAGCAGCAGCGTCTCCATCATGATGAAGTGGTAAATGGCAAAAAGAGAGGGAGTCCAGACAATCAACAGCCATACCCACAAGGCCGAATTCTTCTGCAATCCAAAATTCCTGGCCGCTCGATAATAGGTCCAGGGCATGAGTACGGAAAGAATTGCGGTGGCCAGGGCGACCAGGATGCGATTGTCGGCGGTAAGCCTACGCAGACCAAAAATGTAGACCTGATACATAATTGGATCGGCGGCGCCGGTGTAACGGCCTCGGGGAAACAGACCCCCGTTTTCCCAGTGTCGCAAAGGGTCAGACCACAGATAATCCATGGGATTGTGCTGGAGGACCGCGAAGATTCGAAGGCACGATCCGATTGCGATCAAGAGCGCCAACGTCTTGTAACCGGTCCAAAGCTTGGAAGTCTCGCCCATTTTCTCCCGGCTCAACTACCCGTGAAGTACTCTTCAGTCCACGGGAGCAACTCAGCCCTGCGGACCCAAGTGTATCCGATCAGTTTGCGGCGCCAATCAGCGAGACGAGCCAAATCGCCCATCGGCATCTTTCCCGTGCGCCTCCGACAGGCAGGAAATGCTGCCACCACCGAGTGCAGAGGTCGCGCTTAAAGGCTTGAGTACAAAAAATAAGCCGGAGCGCGAAGCTCCGGCTTGAAATGACCTGGGGGAAGGGTCGGTTGAATTTAGAACAGCTTGCGGCGCAGAACGCCAGCCAGGCCGAGGATGCCAGAACCGAACAGCATGATGCTGCTGGGCTCAGGAGTCGTGCCGCCGGTGCCGGAGGTGCTGGTGGTGGTCACCGGAGCCGCTCAGTGTGAAAGCTTCCGAAGGAACTGAACCCAGAGTGTTTTCCTGGGCGGATGACGGGCAGCCGGACGACATGCAGCCTACGCCAGAGTTCTCATCCCAATAGAGCGGGTTTCCATCAAGGGTAGCCGCGTTCTGCAGGGTCAGGTTATAGTTGCCCGCGCCCAGGGCCGGACCGCTGAAGGTGCCGGACTCGGCGCAAACATCAAAGCCGAAATTATTGGTGAAGCAATTCGACTGGGTTAGGCTAACGGTTCCGTCGAACAGGTTGTTCGAGAAGTAGCCCTGGTTACCAACCTGTACTTCGGTGCTGGTTACGGTGTCGCCCGGCTCTACCCAAGCCCAGAACGTGAGGTCGCTCAGGGTGGTAGCAGCGGAAAGATGGAACGTGTCGCTAACAGCGAAGCCGAAGTTGATGGTCCAGGCATCGACCTGTCCATTAACCGGACCGTTGTCATAAACAGTCTGAGCTGTGGCGGGAAGAGCAACCAATGCTAGACATAGAGCGAGCAGTGACAGCGAAGCAATACGCATTTTCAAGGAACGAACCCTCCTTTAGGTTCAATTCAGTGATAGACCCACATTTGCCCCATAGCGAGAGAGGCTACCTTTCCAAGAGCAATCGGGATGCCACGCTAAGTCCCTTTAATTTGCGGGTTTCGGCGGGTTCGCTGTGCAGGTGTTTGCGACATTGTTCTAGGCAATTTCCCTACGAGAGGCCGGATGAGCGCCTACATGGTCCCACTCTACTAGTGTTGTAGTTGTGCTACTTTTATATCTATACTATTGATTATATGTCGGTTACATCCAATTTTTGTTCTGGACAGCTGGTTTTACAAGGAAGAGATTCGCCGAAGTCGCACGAAAAGGAGGTGCCTTTTCCCCGCCAAGCCTGCTTTCCTCACAGCTAGTGACGGCTATCTGCTGGCAGAATGGCTTAAATCCCTAGTGGCTCAATCTCTTAGCCGCTTCCAGGCATTCCTCTTCCTCGGCTGTCTCTCCCAGCGCACTATAGGCTTTTGCCATGCCCCGATAGGCCTCCGCCAGGACACTTGGCTTGGCTTTCTCATCCTTTACCACGATTCTGTAGTGATCAAGAGCGTCGGCGAAATCATTTCGCCGGATCTGGTAGATGCCAATTGCCATATTGCTGGTCGAGTCCACAGGGTTGAGCGCCACGGCCCGGTAGAAGTGAGGCATAGCTTCGGGGACCCTTCCCGTCATCGCCAATACCGAGCCCAACTCATCTTCAGCTATCCAGTTATCCTTGGTGATTGCCAAGGTGTGCTTCCAAAGAAGCTCATTGTTGTCCCAATAGCTGATCTGATTGCGGCCAACCACGGCCAGCGCCAACAACACGACGGTAGCGATACCAGGCATCAGCCAGGCGGGAAGGCGCTTTTGTCCAGCCCAGTCAGCCAGACCCCAACACACCATAATGAATACGCCTAATACTGATAGATAGGCATACCGGTCGGCCATGGCCTGCACGCCCACCTGCACAATACCGAGCATGGGCACCAGCATGATTACGAACCAGCACCAGCCTACGGACAAATAGCGATAACTCCGGCCGGCAAGAACCAAGGCGGTAATGATGAGCAGAAGCAGAGCTGCCGCCGACACCTGCCACCAACTGATCGAGGCTCCAGGGTGGGGATACAGAAGCGCCAGGCGCGACGGCCAGAACGTCTTTCCCAGGTACCCAGCATAAGAAAGAAAGGCGTTGCCCACTCGCGAAGTGCGAGGAAACCAGTTTCTGGCCCCGTGCTGGGCTTTCATGGTGATCACAGCGCTGGCTAAAGAGATGACACACAGCGGCAGCTTTTCCCACAAAAGCCAGGTGAGAGTCTTGGCCGGATACGGCGCCATCGGCGGCTTCACCGCAGAATCCTGATTGAAAGCGAACGAGATGCGCTGCAGCGGCCAGTAATCCCAAAGCAACAAAATCAAAGGCAGCATGATGATCTGGGATTTGGCCGTCAGCCCCACGGCAAACAACGATGCCACCAGAGCGTATCGGCCCACCCCAGGCTGGCGCGCATACCAGCGGTAGGCTCCCAAGGCCAGCAGGAAAAAGGCTGCGCTGAGCATCGTCTTGCGTTCGGCAATCCAGGCTACCGATTCGACGTTCAGGGGATGCAGGGCAAACAGCGCCGCCACCATAAAGCTGCGTCCAGCGTACCCGGTGGCGCGGAGCAGCACCCAAAACAGCAGCAGCGCGTCCAGCGCATGCAACAGTACATTGACCTCGTGCGGCCCAGCAGGGCCGGTCCCGAAAAGTTCACAATCCAGAGCATGACTGAGCCAGGTCAGGGGATGCCAATTGGCGGCAACGTTGGTGGTGAACGCCCACTCGACCGTCCTCCAGGTCAATCCTGCTTGCACTTGAGGATTGTCATACACGTAGTCGTTGTCGTCGTAATTAACGAACGGATGGCTGTGGACCGGATAGTAAAGAGCAACCGTCGCGACCAGGAGAATCAACCCGAGGACCCAGGGTCGATCGAGCAGCGCCGTCCACCGCCTCGATTCAGGCGGAGATGAAACCTCAGGTTGCTGATGTACGCCTACCGAACTCATTAACGTCCCTCTGATTCGGAGGATTATATGTGAGCGCTGGGTTGAAATCAGTGACGGCGATTCATGGCCGGCGAAAGGTTGCCGCGGATGCAGCCAGCATTGCTTTTGCGCGCATTGCCAACTGCGGACAAGAAAAAGCCCCGGAACGAGCTCTGCGCCAACGTCGTCCCGGGGTGAGCGATCACGAGCGCAGGAGTTGAGGCTCCCACGCACATGGAAAAACTCAACTTTTGGCTGGGTTCGCTCCATGCATTTTCGCGCGCTCAATCAACATCTGCACCTGATCTTTTTGCGGGTAGTCCGGATTGGTCGCGAGCAGCTTCTCCCACGCCACCACGGCGCCCTTCGGATCTTTCTTGCCTTGCCATTTCACGATGCCCAGGTTGAACAGCGTTCCGGGATGATTGGGCCGGATAGCCAGTGCCTTTTCAAAGCTGGCAATCGCCTGGTCAGCATTTCCGGTGTACCAATATGCCGTCCCCAGATCGGTGCGCACGTCGGCATTATTGGGTTGAAGGTTGAGAGCCTTCTCGTAGGACTCAATGGCCTGCGGATAAGCCTGGCTGTCGTAATACAGGTTGCCAAGTTTTTCCAGCGTGTCGAAATTGTTGGGATCGGTCTTCAGCTGAGCCAGCAGCGGCTCGGCCGCCTTGGCGACCATCTCCGGAGACGGCGCCGCCTGCTGTTGCGTCGCACCAATTCCGGGCAGTTGGGCTGATCCCATGGGAGCGCTGCCCATGGCAGCGGGCGCCGAAGCTTGAACATTGTCAGCGGCAGGGGCCACGCTAGCGGATCCGCGGGCAAAGTAGCCCACCGCGATACCGATGGCCAAAGTGATCACCGCCAAGGTATAGGCTTGCACCGTGGTGAAGCCGGCGGTCGTGCTCTTGTTGTTGTCTTGCGCAGTTTCGGGCATGGATTACTCCTTGTGGCTCTTAAGCTCTTAGCTCTTAGCTATTAGCTATTAGCAGTCACGGCGCCTTATGGATGACGCTGCTATCTAAATGCGAAAGGCTGATTGCTAAGAGCTAGAAGCTAAGAGCTAAGAGCTGCTTTCTAGTTCTTGGTGCCGGCGGCAGCCACTAAAGGCTGTTCAAGGTGAAACAGGCGACCGACCGCGGCGGTCAGCATGTCCTGTTCCGTCCTCTCTGGAAGTTCTTTCAATTCACGGGCCAGCGAACCAGCAATTCGTTGCGTAATATGGCTGGTTAATGCAGTAAGTGCCTGATCCTGGTCTTCCGTGAAAGGTCCAAATTCCTGGCGGAGAACATCCAATTCCTGCCGGCAAAGTTCATCGAGACGTTGACGCAGGGCTACGATGGTGGGCACTACGCGCTCCGCCATCAGTTTGCGACGAAAGCCCTGCACTTCCGCCTGCACAATTTTTTCCGCTGCTTCGGCGGCCGACTGTCTGCCCACCGCATTGCGTTTCACGATATGCTCCAGGTCGTCCATGTCGAAAAGATGAATGCCTTCAACTTCGCGTACCCCGGGATCGATGTCTCTGGGAACCGCAACGTCGATCATCACCATCGGCTTGTGATTCCGCGCGCGCGCGATATCTTCGGCTTCCTGCCGGCTGAGGATGACTTGCGGACATGAGGTGGAGCTGACCACGATGTCGGCTTTCTTCAAGTGCTGAAGCTTGTCTTCATATGAAACCGGCGTGGCTCCCATCTTCTGGGCCAATTCTTCACCCCGAGCCGGCGTGCGGTTCATCACTTTGACCTGACTGGCTCCTGCCTTCATCAAGTAATGCGCTGCCCGTTCGCTCATCTTGCCGGCGCCGATCAGCAGCACTTCCCGGCCTGCCAGCTCGCCCAGCACGTTCTTCGAGAGTTCCACGCAGGCATAGGGAACGGAAACGGCCGATGAGCCTATGGCGGTTTCGGTGCGGGCCCGCTTGGAAACGGTGAGCGCCTTTTGCATAACCGCGTCGAGAAAGCGTCCGGTGGTACCGGCCTCTTGCGCCAGCGCCCAGGCTTCTTTCACCTGGCCGGTAATTTCGGGCTCGCCCAGTACCATCGAATCCAGGCTGGAGGTCACGCGGAAAACATGCGTAAGGGCGACATCATCCATGAGCCGGTAAAAGTGCGACCACTCGCACAGCTTCACCTGAAATTCCTGGGTCAGGAATCGCAATACGGAATTGGCGGCTGTGGGTACATCACTGGCCCACAAAATGAACTCGGTGCGGTTGCAAGTGGCCAGAATCATGACCTCCTCAACCCCTTCCGAGCGTACCAACTGAAGAAGCGATTCAAAGCGCCGCGTCGGACTGATCCAGAAACGCTCGCGTACGGCGACGGGTGAGGTGCGGAAATTAAGGCCAATCACTGCTAACGTCGGGTCCACGGGAGCCTCTTCTACCAGAACGATTCTGGCAGTACAAAGGGCACAGCAGATGCCAAACCCGGCTAGCCATCGACGAACCGCTTAAGTGGCTTAACAACATAGGCTTAGATCCAAAGCAATCGCAAGGCATAGCGGCGCTCGCAGGCAGATTCTTGCGGAATATCACCCGCTTGGCGGATTTTTCCCCACCTGCCTACGCGGAAGTTGTATGGCTATCTCCGACAGCAAAGGAGTACATTACCCTCGCCGCCAGTTGCGGCGCTTTTTGTTCCTCTCGAACCTCAAGAGGTTCGCCTAAGGAGATCGAAAACGAATGACACTTAGACTCTTACAACGTATCGCTCTATTCAGTTTTGTGATCGCACTGGCTTTGCCTCCGTTGGCTGTGGCGCAGTCTGCCGCGGATACTTACAAGGCAAAGTGTCAGGCGTGTCATGGACCGGCTGGAGTGCCCAGCGACGGTATGGCCAAAGCTATGGGCCTGAAGCCTCTGGGTGGCCCGGATGTGCAGGCCATGTCGGATTCCGATCTGACCGCTGCCATCACCAACGGAAAAGGTAAAATGAAGCCCTTCAAAGGGACTCTGACCGACGCCCAGATCAAAGACCTTGTCAGCTACATTCGGACCTTGAAGAAGTAAAGCATTTGAACATTTCTCTTTTTCCTCTCGAAGGCGGCTTGCAAGATGGCCGCCTTCTCTTTTGGAATCGAGCACTCGTTCCGCGAATCGTTCTGATTTGATTCAGGACACCACTTCCGCCCGTTGCGCCTGCCGCCGCTAACCTCTCTCACTTTTTCCAAATCGCTTCGTCTCAACCTTGCCGCCGCCGGAGTTATACTCGCAAGCTGCGAGCAGGCAGCTCTTCTTTTTTGTATTCATGGAGGCAGGATGAAGGACGACGATCCGGCGCGTAAGCCCGACCAAGGCGCAGGGGTTACGCGACGCGATTTCATGAAGATTTCCGGTATCGGCGTAGCCGTGCCGCTGGTTCTGGGCCCCACCGTGGTGAAGGCTGCGGGTGAGGATGTCGCGGTCTATGGCCCAGGCAAAGCTCCAGTCACCCTGATGGTGAACGGCAAGAAGGTGACCGCGCAACTTGAGCCACGAGTGACCCTGCTGGACGCCTTGCGCGATACCTTCAACTTGACCGGAGCAAAACGTGTCTGCGATCGCGGAGTCTGCGGCGCGTGTACGGTGTTGCTGGATGGCAAACCCGTCTACGCTTGCGGTGTACTGGCGATCGACGCGCAAGGCGCGAAGATCACCTCCGTCGAAGGCCTGACCGAAGGCGACACTCTGACTCCGATCATGCAGGCATTCGTCGACCAAGACGCCCAGCAGTGTGGGTTTTGCACTCCAGGCTTCGTGGTGGCAACCACGCAGTTCCTCGAGCAACATCCCAGTCCCACGCCCGATGACATTCGCCGCGGCTTAAGTGGCAACTTCTGCCGCTGCGGCACTTACGATGGAATTCGCGCCGTTGCCCTTACCAACAAGGTTCAAGCTGCACGTCTTACTAGTAAGATTTCGCTCACAAATCTTACTAGTAAGACGGATGAGAGGGCCTTGTGAGCGACTATCAGTGGCCCGATCCCTCGACCCGCCCGCTGTTAGGCAAGCGCATTTCGCGCGTCGACGGTCCGGTGAAAGTTTCCGGCCGCGCGAAATATACCTACGACTACAACCCTGAAGGATTGCTGGCCGGCAAGATCCTGCGCTGCCCTTACGCGCACGCCCGCATCACCAGTATCGACACCAGCGCTGCGGAAAAGATGGCCGGGATCAAGGCAGTCCAGATCATTCAGAAGCCAGGCACGGAAATCTTCTGGGCGGGAGATGAAGTGGTCGCCGTCGCCGCAGTCGACGAGCCAACCGCCGAAGATGCGGTTCGCGCCATCCAGGTGCAGTATGAAGTGCTGCCGCATTTCATTTCCGATGCCGAGCCGCCTACCAATATCGCGCCCGATAACGGTCCGGTAAGCCGGGATGACTTCGAGGACATGGAAGACAACCAGGTTCCGAACGAACAGGTGATCGCCGCCATCAAGAAGAACGGCATTAGCTTCCATCCCGATGAAAAATATCTGAAGGACACGCAGGAATCCGGCGCCGATCCCAGCGTGGTGGAAGCCTTGCGCACCGCCAAATACGCGCCCGCGACTGCGCCGCGCTCTCCTTACAAGAAAACCGCGCTGCAAACCCAGGGCGATCCTGACAAAGCATTCGCATCGGCAGCTGCTGTCTGCGAAGGAATTTACGGAGCTTCGGCGATCACTCATTGCTGTCTGGAAACTCACGGCATGGCGACGGAGTGGCCAAGCGACAAAGAAATGCTGGTCCATGTCTCGACGCAGAACCTGTCGGGCATCGCTCCGCAAGTCGCCGAGCCGCTCGGCATTCCGGCCGGGAACATTCAGGTGATGCAGCAATATATCGGCGGCGGATTCGGTAGCAAGTTCTCGCCCGACCGCTGGGGCATCGCGAGCGCACAGCTTTCCAAGACCGCAGGCGGCAAGCCGGTGAAGATCATGCTGGAGCGCGACGCCGAACAGGAAGTTGCGGGCATGCGACCCTCATCATTCGCGCGCGTGAAAATCGCCGCCGATAAGGATGGGAAGATCGTCGCCTGGGAATCGCGTTCCTGGGGAACGGGAGGAATGGGAGGTGGCGGCACTCCGCCGCTGCCCTATATCTTCGACGTGCCGAATCAGCGCAAACAGAACATCGCCATCGCCACCAATCAGGGCAGCGCGCGGGCCTGGCGTGCGCCCAATCATCCGCAAGCCGCGGTAATTACCATGGCGGCCATCGAAGACCTCGCCGCCAGGATGAACACAGATCCATTGGACTTCATCACCCGCAATCTGGATCTGGCGGGACCTCGCGCCGGCACTTACCGTGATGAGTTTCCCATTGCGGCCGAGATGATGGAGTGGAAGAAGAACTGGCATCCCCGCGGTGACAAAACTTCCGGCCCGATAAAACGTGGCCTGGGCCTTTCGATGCATAACTGGGGAGGCCGCGGACATAACAGCGATTGCGATCTCATCATTCATCCCGATGGATCGGTCGAGATCAAGATGGCGACCCAGGACCTGGGCACCGGCGCACGCACCATCATCATTATCGTTGCCGCCGACGCTCTGGGCATTCCGATGGACAACGTCAAACTGCTGATCGGCGACAGCCGCTATCCGGTTTCCGGCGGCAGTGGCGGCAGCACGACCTCAGGCGGCGTGACCTCATCTACCCGGCGCGCCGCAGTCGACGCGCGTAATCAACTGTTCGCCAAAGTCGCTCCCGCGCTGAAGGCCCAGCCCGAAGAATTGGAAGCGGTCAACGCAACCGTGCGGGTGAAAGCCGATCCCAGCCGCAGCCTGTCGTGGAAAGAGGCTTGCTCAAAGATTGGCGTGATGCCGATGACGGTGCGCGGCAAGAATCCCGACAAGTCGAAGCCGCCCGATCTGACCAACAGTGGAGTTGGCGGAGTGCAGATGGCCGACGTCTCCGTCGACATCGAAACCGGGATCGTGCGCGTCAACAAAATGGTTGCCGTGCAAGACTGCGGACTGGTCGTGGATGTGAAGACCGCCGAGAGCCAGGTGCTGGGTGCGCTGATCATGGGCATCAGCTACGCGCTTTACGAGGAGAAGGTTCTGGATCCCGTCACCGGACGCATGCTGAATCCAAATATGGAGTTCTATCGTCTGGCCGGCATCGCTGACATTGGCGAGTTGAAGGTACACATGATGACCGGCAAAGGTTATGACGAGCGCGGCGTGATCGGATTGGCCGAGCCGCCCGTAGTCTCGCCCGGAGCCGCGATCTCCAACGCTGTCGCCAACGCTATCGGGGTGCGCGTGCCGTTTCTGCCGCTGACACCGGCTCGGGTGTTGGAAGCGCTGGAGCAAGGAGGCGCTAATGCAGGCGTTTGAATATGTCAGCCCAGCGAGTAAGGAGCAGGTCGCGACGCTGCTCGGCGAGAACGCGGCAATCCTCGCTGGTGGCACTGACTTGCTTTCGCTGATGAAGGACTACGTCGTGACGCCGAATCGGCTGGTAAATATCAAGCAGATCGAATCGCTGCGCGGCATCAGCTATCAGCCGGGAAACGGCTTGCGCATTGGCGCGCTGACTACGATTGCAGAATTGGCGGACGCGAATCATCAACTTGTGGCATATCCGGGATTGGTCGAAGCCGCCAACGAAGCGGCCAGCCCACAGATTCGCAATGTCGCAACCATCGGCGGCAACATGTGCCAGCGCCCGCGCTGCTGGTATTTCCGCAACGGCCTGGGACTCTTTCCCAAAGCTCCTAACGGCAAGTCGACGGTGCTGGAGGGCGACAATCGTTACGCGGCCATTCTCGGCAACGATGGGCCGGCGTACTTTGTTAGCCCTTCGACCATCGCTCCGGTTCTGATCGCCTACGGCGCCAAGATCCGCCTCTTCTCAGCAAAGGCTGCCGGCAGCGGCGTGCGCGAAATCCCGCTGGAGAAGTTCTTCGTGATTCCGAAATCGGACAACGAACTTGAACACGATCTCAAGCCTGGCGAAATGGTGATCGAGTTGGTGGTGCCTCCGCCGTCGCAAAATCTGAGAACAGGAGTCTACGAGGTCCGCCAGAAAGCGGCCTTCGACTGGCCTTTGGCAATGGCTAGCGTCGCTCTAGAAATGGATGGTGACAGGGTAAGGAGTGCTCGCGTTGTACTCGGGCAGGTCGCTCCGGTTCCGTGGATTTCTCCGGAGGCCGCGCAGGAGTTGGTCGGCAAGAACATCACGCCTGACACCGCGATGGCGGCGGCAAATGCGGCGCTCGCCGGAGCCAAGCCTCTCAGTCACAACAAATACAAGATCACGCTCGCCAAGGTCGCGGTGAAGCGCGCCATTCTGAAGTGCTGCACGGCTGGCGGCGGAATCGGGGGCCCCGCATGATGCTCAATCTCGATGCCGCTCGTTTCGATACGAATCGCGAAGACCTGTGCCCGGCGCTGCGCTGGAAGGGACAATTTATCGAGACCGAACCCGACCCTACCGTTCCTCCCACCAACGATGGCATCTTCTGGTGCATGCATACCCAAACCTGCATCGGGCCGGACGGCGAGCTGGCCGAGCCGGGAAATTGCTCCTCGAAGTTTCGCCAGTGCCACGGGACGGGAAAGTGCGGATGAGGAAGGCCGCAGGTTCGTGATTCGCTTTTCGCGTTTCGCAGAAGAGCGATCCCTTCAGTTCAGATCGATCAGCAAGTCGAACCTGCGAGTCTTGCGCCAGCGGTACTGCATAAAGTCGCGGTCCAGCGTAAGAATTTCGCCCGTATTCAACGCATCCGCCAGGTGAATCAGACACGCGTCGGCGAAGTCTGCCGGCTGGTCCCGACACTTCCGCAGGATGGTTCCCACCGGCCCCGCGGACTGCGAAAGTTGAAATGGAATGTGGAAAATTCCGCGCACAACATTCTCCAGTATCGTTTCGGCCGCTCCGGGAAGCCGTCTTAAGAGATAAAAGCTCTCGGCGATGACCGCCTCGCAAGTGATTAGCGGCCGCTGCAATTCCCCGACCGCATCCGCGCAACGGACGTGATACCTCCCGCTTCGGTCCAGAAGCGCAACCACAACTCCGGTATCGAGCAGTACCGGCTTCACCTCCCGAATCCCCGCAAGCGCTTCTTGTTGGAGCCGAGATCACGCAGGCCGGAAGCAAATCGCCCCACACCAATCACCTTTTTTTTCGTAGGTGGGCTGTAACAACTGGCAAGCAAGCGTACTCCTTCGCGAACCACCCGCGACGGACTCCAGCCGAGATGCTGCACCAGCCTCTCCAAAGCTACCTGCGATTGGCGGTCCAGTCGGGCTTGCACGTTCGTCTTCATGCAGCCAAATTTATCACGTCGTATTACAAAGAATGATTTGTATTACAACTCCTACGCGGGAAGAAGCGCAATCTGACACCGGAACAGAACTGATTCTTGGGCGTCGCTGCGAATCGCGAAGATCGATCCCCGGACTTACCGCGTGTACTCCTTAATCTTCTGCACCGCCGCGGGATACTGCGCGATTAGTGGCTCGCGCGCTCCATTCTCGTAGTCCGCATAGTCGAAGCCGGGAGACATCGTCGTTCCCATCAGCGCCCACTTCCCGCCGGGCGCCAGTCGGCATCCCTGCCAGACATGCCCCCTGACCACCACCTGCGGCTCCTGTCCGTTGAGAAGATCGGGACCCAGCGTGATGGTCCGCGAACTTCCGTCGGGCAGCAGTTGGAACATGAGGACGGGATCGCCTAGATAGAAGTGAAAGACTTCGGTGCCCGGCAGGCGATGCAAAACCGAAAATGTTTCCGGCGTAATCATGTAGTAGATTGCGGTGCCGATGGAGCGCGAGCCCGCAAAGGCGTCGGGCAGATATTCGGCCGAGACAGTCCAACGCGAGCGATAGGTTTCGCGGAAGAAGCCCCCTTCAATCGACAGCGGAGCCAGTTGCAGCAGTTGTTTGACTTCGTCGGCAGTCATGATCCCAACAGCCTAACATTCTTGCTGCCCTCGAACTCATGCCCGGCCCGGCTCTGCGCTCTTAGTGGCCCACCGACAGATAGTCCATCAGAGTCATGTTGTTGGTGTCGGCAGCGGCTTGCACCGCGGCGTTGCGCGCCTCCTCGGCATTCGACAGGTTGGTGGCAGCGACATTCATGTCCACGCCTACAGCGCTGTTCTGCTGCTGGCTGAGCTGAACTTGCTCGCTGCCCAGAAAATCCTGGCTGCTAAGTACCTGGTCGACGGTGCTGCCGTAGAACGCGCGCGCCGAGGTGAGCTGGTCATAGGCGTTTCGTATCTCGGTGGTCGCATTGCCAATATCGTCCGTTGTGCTGCTGGGATCTTGCAGGGCCGTGACCAGATCGTTTAGAGCCACGAAAACACTGGCTCCCGCAGCTGAAAAGAGTTGGCTCCCCGGCTGGTTTACGGCTACGGACTGCCCCGGTTCGATTGCGACCGAATTGACGTTGTCGTTGCCCTGGTAGGCAATGCCTCCGGGCGCCGTGTTGTCCATCACATAGGGGGGCTGCGAATTGGCCGTGCCGGCAAAAACGTAATGCCCATTGTAGCTGAGGTTGGCGACACTCAAGACCTGCTGCGAGATTCCGCTCACTTCCTGGGCCACCGTGTCGCGGTCCTGCTGCGACAGCGTACCGTTGGCTCCTTCCACTACCCAGAGTGATGGCGCGCTGCAGAGCGGTAACCGCCGAGTTCAACGACGAGTCGGCGGTCTGCAGCTCCGAGTAGATGCTGGAACTGCTGCGCTGGTACTGATCGCAACTGTCGATCTGGTAGGCAATGTTCACCTCTTGCGCGGCCGCAGACGGATCGTCGGAGGCAACATTCACCCTCCGCCCGGTGGTTAGCTGAGTAAGAGCCTTCTGCTCGGCCTGGTCGGAAACCTGCAGAGCGTTGAGCAGGATCTGCGCCGTCTGGGGAGAAATCCTCATGATGTGCTGGCTCCCATGTTGATCGCCGTCTCCAGCATTTGGCTAACGGCTGTAATAGCCTGGGCCGCAGCCTGATAGGCCCTCTGGTAGAGAAGCAGGTTCGACGCCTCTTCATCCAGCGACACGCCGCTTACCGAGGACTGCTGCTGTTGCAGTTGCTGCAGCATGGCATTGCTGGCATTGAGATCGGTGGTGCCGTTACTGATGTTCGTGCCCACCTGGAAAACCAGATTGCCGTAGGCGCCGCCGGGCGTCATGCCATTCATCACCGCCTGATTCGCCACCGCCGCAAGGTTCGCCAGATTGCCGTTGCTGCCGGGCGTGCCATCCGAACCGGCAGCCAGCAGCGCCGGATCGGTGATAGCGACCGCCATGTTGGCAGCCGCCCCGGCGCCGGTGATCGGATCGAACAGATTGCCGCCGGGATTTCCATTCAGGTCCGTACCTTTCCGATTCGCCGCATTCAACGCCTGCGCCATGCCTCCGGCCAGCGTGTCCAATTGGCTCTGCAGCGCTGGCAAGGTCTGATCGCGAGCCTGCAACAGGCCGCCCAGCTGGCCGCCGGAAATCTCGCCGGTAATGTTGTTGCCCTGCGAAGAGTAAACCTGTTGCACCCCGTCCGAATCCGGCGAAGTGCTGAGAGCGTAAGCCTGGCCGTCGACCACCAGGGCCGCTCCCTGTTTGGTGGTCAGGGTCAGCGACGTGCCATCGTTGATTTGCGAGACGTCGATAACCCCCGAAAGCTGCTGGATGAGGGCGGTACGCTGGTCCAGGAAACTGCCATAGTCCTGACCCGTGCTGCTGACCGCCGCCAGCTTAACGTTGATGGCCGCAATCTGCTGCGAGATCTGATTCACTTCTTCTACCTGCTGCTGCACATCGCTGTTCAGCTGCGTGCTGACCGCGGTCATCTGGTTGGCTGTGTTGTTGAAGGCCGTTGCCACTTCGCCCGCCGCAGTCAGCACCGCTTGCCGCATGGTGAGGTCGGAGGGATTGGTGGACAGGTCGTTCACACTTTGAAAGAACGCGCTGATCTGCGCTCCGATGCCGGTAGTATCGTCGGGAAACAGGGTTTGCACCTGATTCATGGTGTTGACGTAGGCTTGCGAGTTTCCCTGTTGCTGGGTTTCGTCGCTGATTTGCAGGTCGAGCAGGTTATCGCGCAGGCTCTGGATCCCTTTCAGCTCGACTCCTCCTCCGAAAGCCACGTTGCCTTGAACGACGGGGTCGGCTTCTTCCAGAATCGGGCGTTCGCGGCTATAACCCGGAGTGTTGAGATTGGCCACATTATTGGTCGTGGTCTGCAGTCCGGCCTGCTGGGCCTGTAGCCCACCCAACGCAATCGAAATCGTGCCAAATAGTCCGCTCATCTAGTACCAACCGGCGTCAATCGATTCGGTGTAGGGAACCGGCTCGGCCTGCAGGCAAAGCAATTGCCGGCGTAAGACCAGCGAGCGCCGCCAGCGCCGCAACATGGCTCGACAGAAAGCCCGCTGCCGTCCCAATTCCTCCAGCAGCTTGCGCCGTTGCTGCTGGGCTTCGGGCGTCCCCGGCAAACGACCGAGGTGCAACGACAGAGCCATCACTTCGTCAGCCGTCGAACGGATCTGGCGGCTCACTTCCATCAGGGCTCCAGCTTCGCCGCCGCTGAGAGAACGAATTGCCGTCTCCAGCAGAGCTTTCAACGTTTCCAGCAGAACCAGCTCCTGATCAACCGCCGACGTCGAAGCTCCCGCTGCGCCGATTTTTGTCACTGCGCGCCTCCCTTAGGCGAGGTCATCCAGCTGATGGCTCCCCTGTCGTTCCCCGGTCAAGCTCTGGTCTTCTACCTGCATCTGTGCCTCCGTCTGGGTTGGCGTTGGCAGCAACTCGTTGTCCTGCTGGCGACGCCGGGGGGCGCGCTTCCGCCGCTCCTCGGCGGACTGGCCAAACCGGCCCGCCTCAATCCGCCAGGATGCTTCCACCTGTCCCGTGCTTAGCTCCATAGAGGCCTGCCCTCCTGCGCGGGGAAGTTAGCTGCTTCAACTGGCCGTACGGCGAGTATCCGCCAGCATCGCATCCGCAATCTGGTCCGCCGACACCTGAAACGTTCCGTTACCGATCGCCCGCCGCAAGTCGTTCACTCGCTGCTGACGCACGTCGGGAACGCTGTCAAGCTTCGCCCTCAGTTGTTGTACGGCATCGCTTCCGGTCGAAAAGTTCGCCACATCGACGGCGCCAGACCCGGCCGGCCCCGTCATCTCCTGGGCCGGCTGGGTCGAGGCAGCCGAACCATGGCTGCGGTCCAGTTGCGGCGTAGTAGACGGATTTAAGTCAATTCTCATCGCGGCACCTCGTTCGAATGCATTGCCCTGCAAGTGAGTGATCGGCAACTTTGTAAGAGAACTTTAATGTGGACACCGCTTTTTCCGAGGCGGTGCCCTCTCACTCTATCGGCCAATCGCTTTCTCCCGATGAATCCCGGCTTCCGCCGGACTCGAGCCCACTTCTTGCACCGGCTGTTCTTTAGGCTGCAGCTGCCGCAGCAGCATGCTGGCGATCCCAATTCCGCCCCGGGCGGCCAAAGCGGTGGAAATGGCCTGTGTTCCCAGGCTGCTCACGGTATCGTGGGCCGCATCCTGGCTCTGGTCCGCTCCGGCGAAGCTTTGGTTCATCTTCTCCAGCCAGTTCTGCAGCAGAATGGACTCGAACTCGCGGGCTGCCTTGGTCAGCTTGCTGGGCCCAGGGCTGGCCTGCGCGGAACCTGGCGTGACGGACAGCTGGTTCAATTGCGGTGAAATCGATAGCGTCATGGTCAGATCACCTCCAGGTCAGCTTCCAATGCGCCTGCGGCCTTGATGGCTTGCAGGATCGCCACCACATCCCGGGCAGTCGCGCCGATAGCCTGCAATCCATTCACCAGCTGCTCTACGCTGGCGCCTTCGCCCAACTCGATACGCTTGGTTTTGTCGTCCTTGGCCTCGACCTGGGTGTCGCGGGACCACCGCAGTCTGTCCATTGCTGAAGGGGGCCGGCTGCGACACCTGATAATCGGTCGCAATCTCGATGGAAAGATCGCCATGCAGAATCGAGACGGCGCTCAGCCGCACATCCTTGCCCATGACGATGGTGCCGGTACGCTCGCTCACCACCACCCGGGCCCGGGGATGGATCTCGACTTTCAGGCTCAGGAGACGAGCCATCAGTTCGGAAATGCCGTTTACCGGCACATTCTGCAGCTCCACCCGTCCGCTGTCGACCGCGGTTGCCATGGGACGCCCAACCTCCTGATTGATGGCGGCTGCCATCTCGCTGCTCAGCCGAAAATCGGGATCGCGTACCAGCAACGAAATCCGGCGCCAGCTTGCGCAAGTCGATCGACAGCGTCGCGCTCCACCAGTCCGCCATTAGGAATGCGGCCTGCCGTAGGATGATTCACCTGTTTCGAGTTGGTGCCCGATTTACCTGCGCGTATATCCACCCAGCGTGACCGCTCCCTGGGCTTCGGCGTATACCTGACCGTCGGCGCCATACAGCGGCGCCAGCAATAGGGTGCCGCCTTCCAGCGCTAGTGGCATCGCCGATGGAGGAAACGGTGATGTCGATTTGGGTGCCGGGCCGGGCGAAGGCCGGCAGCGACGCGGTAACAAACACTGCCGCTACATTCTTCACGCTCACCGACCCGGCCGGGAATCTGTACTCCCATCTTTTGCAGGATGTTGGCCAAGGTTTGCACGCTGAACATCGTCTGCCGCCGGTCACCGGTTCCGGCCAAGCCGACCACCATGCCGTAACCAATCAGCGGATTCTCCCGCACCCCCTCGATGCTGGCCAGGTCGCGAATGGCGAGATGAGTTTTGTTCTCCTGCGCTGCCAGCAACCCGCTGGCCCAGATCGTAAGCCCGATGACTAGTCCCCATGCCACTTGCAGTTTGGGTTTCATCAGAAGTTCGCAATCTTCATCAACAGCCGCATAAACAGGTTGGGTTGGCGGGTGGCATCGCTGACCACGCCTTTGCCTTTCAATTCCAGTTCCAGGTCGCTCAGCGATGTGGATAGCACGGAGTTGTCCGCGGCAATGTCGCCCGGACGCACCACCCCGCGCAGAATGATGGTCTGGCTCTGCTGGTTGAAGCTGACCTGGCGCTCGCATTCCACCACCAGATAACCGTTCGGCAACACTGCGACGACCCGGCCCGACACGTTAGTCTGCAGCAGCGATTGGCTGTTGGCGCTGCCTGTGCCCTTCAAGTTGTTAGCCGAATTGACGGCGTAGAGCGGATTGAACGAGGCAACGTTTACCTGTCCCGCCAGGCCGGTGACGGCGGAGTTGGAGGTGAAGGCGCGTTGCGCGGCCACGTCACCTGAGGCTTGCGCCAGCGTCTGCTCCACAATGCGGACAGTCACCAGATCGTTCAGCCGCCGGGCCTTGTAGTCGGTCGCCAAATCGGTAAGCACCCCGCCTTCGAGCGGCCATAAACTGCCCGCCGAAGTTGTGGCCGCCACCGGCTGCCCTTGCACACGCTGCAGGAACTGCTGCAGCGAGGTCGGCGACAGCGGCGTTTCCTTCTTGGTCTTTGCCCCAGATGTTCCCATCAGTCCGCCAATCGCCAGAACCGCAGCGAACACGCGATACATGATCATGGCTACTCCACTCGAACCAGGTCTTTGCCGGCGACCGTAGCCAGCAGTACCCGATGGGTCGTCGGGTTTTGCACCCGAATCCGGTCGCCCAGCCCACCCGATTGCAGACACACTACCTTCACCTGCAGCCGCATGCCGGCTAACTCCTCCACCAGACTTACGCGCTCTCCACTGTGGGCGAGGAGAACAGCCGACGGTCCGGGCTGGCGACGCGATCCTGGCGCCAGAGCCTGCACCGCCGAGGTCCACTCGTTGGCCTGCGAAGCAGCCCCGCCGGCAGCGGCGCTCAGCACGGCGTGAAAGGGCAGGCAATCCCGCCGCGAGGAGCAGTCCAGCCGCAGCAGCCACGTACCCGGTGTAAATCCTTTCCGGGCCGAAACCAGGTGCAAGCTTGCACCCGGCGGCAGAGATGGCGGTGACCCTAGCAGTTGCAGATTCCTCTGGATTTGCTCCGGGGTGGCATCGATCCGCAGGCCGCGTGCCACCGCCGCTGCCGCTGGCTGCTGCACCGCATTCACATCGGACACCGCCAGCCCGAACTGTGAGGCGGCCAGAGCCAGGGCAAAGATCGGAAGCGCGTTTCGCACTCTGAACCAGACGAGAAGTATTCCCTGGCGCACGTCGTCTCCTAACGGGACAGATTGTTCAAGTCCTGCAGCATCTGATCGGCTGCGGTCACCACTCGCGAATTCGCTTCATAGGATCGCTGCGCCAGGATCATCTGGATGAATTCGTCGACCACGTTTACGTTGGATTGTTCCAGCACACCTTGCTGCAGCGTTCCCAGGCCTTCGGAACCGCCGGGCGTGCCGATAATGGGATCGCCTGAGGCGGTGGTCGCCAGATACATGTTCGCGCCCACGCTGTTCAGGCCGCCGGGGTTCTGAAAGGTCGCCAGTTGGATGCTGCCCACCTGTTGCGCCTGGGTCTGCGCCGGTTGAGTGACGGTCACCGTACCGTCGGTGCCGATCGTGACCGTGAGGGCATCGGGAGGGATCGTAATCGGAGGATCCAGCTGGTTGCCGTCAGCCGTCACCATGTTCCCTTGATTGTCGAGATGAAACATGCCGGCGCGGGTATAGCCGGTCTCTCCGCTCGGCATCTTCACCTGAAAAAAGCCGGTGCCTTGAATCGCCAGGTCCAGCGGATTTCCGGTGGAAGAGAAATCGCCCTGTGCCTGAATCACCTCTGAAGCCGCGGTGCGCGTGCCCAGACCGATCTGCAAGCCCGAGGCCACCGTCGTATTCTGAGTCGCCGCCGCCCCCGGCATCACCAGGTTCTGATAGATCATGTCCTCAAACTGCAACCGACGGCGCCGAAAGCCGGCAGTGCTGGAGTTCGACAGGTTATTGGCGACGTTGTCCAGGTTTAGTTGCTGGGCCCCCATGCCGGAAGCCGCGGTATAGAGCGCACGAAACATAGCAGCTCCTCAGATACGCGACAGGTCTTGCGCCGCGATGCGGTTGAAGTTGGAGTGAAACGCAGTTAGAGCCTGCTGCAGCAGGTCGGCATGACGCTGCAAGGCAACCAGGCCAACCGCGGCGGAAATGCCGTTCACGTTGCTGCCCTCGAGCGATCCCTGTACGACCGCCGCTTTACCATTCAGCTCGCTGCCGCCGGGCGCGGAGAAAGAAGTGTCGCCCACCGGCGTTAACGTAGTCTGAGGGGCAAACCGGACCACCTTAAGCCGCCCTGCCAAAGCGCCGTCCACCGAAATCGTTCCATCGTTGCTGACCGATAGCTTGCCCGGCGGTATGGTGATGGCGCCTTGCGCCCCAGCTACCAGATTTCCTTCTGCGGTCGCCAAGTGGCCGTTGCCATCGACATGAAAGTTTCCATTACGGGTGTAAAGACGGCCGGATCCAGCCAGCACCGCAAACCAGCCTTGGCCTTGCAGCGCGAAGTCGAAATCGCTGCCGGTTCGCTCCAGACTCCCCTGCAGCAGGTCGGTGCGGCTGCCTCCCAGTACGCCAAAGTCGTTTACCGCTTGCGCAATAGGACTGGCGGCGGCACTGGTCTCCGCGCTGGCCAGTTGCGAGGTGAAAGTCGGCACTTGCGCCTTGTACCCGTTGGTATTGACGTTGGCCAGATTGTTCGCTGCCAGGTCGAGTGCCTGAGTGCGCGCCAGCAAGCCGGCGCACGCTGCGTAGAGTCCGCTATTCATGGGATTCTGCTCCGGCAATCCTTATTGCAATAAGCGAACCAAAGGGAAGTTGTGCCGATTCGTTAATTCAACGACTTAAGAGGAATGCAGATTAGAAAAACCTCAGAACTACCAGACACTAGCTCGCCCCGACAAGCCGCGCCGGCGGAACAGGTTTCGAAAGAGAGCCCAACGAAGGGAGCCTGTCATCATTCATAAATTCTCTGTAAAGCACCAGATTATCTAGTGTTAAGGGCTACAGAATATCAAAAAACCGGTGTTTAAGTGTAACTTCAACAAATGGCACGATAGTCACTAAGTTACTAGGCACTAATCAGTTTCCAAAAATGGAAATTCCTAGAACAATATCGCAAACCCGTGCACAGCCTAGTTGCGAGACGCCGAAACGAAAGGATTTAATTCGGCACGCCAATTGCACTCGTCGAACGTGTGGGTCGAGGTAATACCAACCCACAAGGGCCCCTTTAGCGAGAGAAACTGAACCTAAGGAGGGTTCGATCCTTGAAAACGCGCATAGCTTTGCTGTCACTGTTCGCTCTTTGCCTGACATTGGCTGCTGTTCCCGCCATGGCACAATGTCCCGGTTATTGTTATGACAACGGTCCTGTCAATGGACAGGTCGATGCCTGGACTATCAACTTCGGCTTCGCGGTCAGCGACACGTTCCATCTCACGGCCGAAACTGATATACAGCAACTCTCGTTCTGGGCGTGGGTTGAGCCTGGCGACACCGTAACGAGCGTCGAAGTAGCGATCGGAGTCTACCGGATACTTTTCGAACAACGTGTTCGATGGAACCGTTACCTTGACCCAGTCGAACTGCTTCACCAACAACTTTGGCTTCGACGTCTGCGCCGAGACCGGTAACTTCAACGTCCGAGCCGAGCGCTGGCAACTACTACCTAACCTTAGAAAACGCCGCCACCCTTGACGGGAATCCGCTGTACTGGGATGAGAACTCGGGCGTGGGATGCACGTCGCCTGGGTGTCCCTCCTCGGCCCAGGAAAACACTCTGGGATCGATTCCTTCAGAAGCGTTCACGCTGAGTGGCACCCCTAGCAGCACGACCTCCGGCACCGGCACGACTCCTGAGCCCAGCAGCATCATGCTGCTCGGTTCCGGCATCCTCGGCCTGGCTGGCCTGCTCCGTCGCAAGCTG
Organism: uncultured Acidobacteriaceae bacterium; assembly: GCA_963746515.1. Lineage (GTDB taxonomy): Bacteria > Acidobacteriota > Terriglobia > Terriglobales > Acidobacteriaceae > Bog-257. The sequence continues at coordinate 811,316 of CAVVBO010000001.1, forward strand.
TTCTAAATTCACGCGACTCTCCCAAGGGCACGGCGACGATTTCAATCGCCATGCCCTTGGCTGCTAAGCCGGATAACCCAGGTGGCTAGCCCAGATCAGGTGACTCAGGGGCGCTGGAGGCGAGAACCGCTGAGGCCACACCGGTTACCATCTTCTCCCCAAGGGCCTAGACCTTGGCGGTCAATGGAACCCGCCTAACTCAATATCGCAACTAACTGCACACCAAATACCCCGCATTACAGAAACAAGAGAGACTTAACGCGGCACCCGGATTGCTCTTGCCAAATCGTGTGGCCGAGGTAATACCAACTCACACCAGGCCCCTTTAGCGAGAAAAATTGAACCTTAAAGGAGGGTTCGATCCTTGAAAACTCGCATAGCTTTGTTGACACTGTTTGCTCTTTGTCTGATGCTAGCCGCGGTTCCCGCCACGGCGCAGGGTTGTTTCGGCGATCCGGTTTGTGTTTACGACAACGGCCCGGTCAACGGACAGGTCGATGCCTGGACCATCAACTTCGGTTTCGCTGTTAGCGACACATTCCATCTTTCCGCCGCCACCACCCTGTCCGATATTGCGTTCTGGGCTTGGGTTGAGCCGGGCGATACCGTGACCAGCACCGAAGTACAGATTGGCAGCAACGGATACTTTTCTAACAATCTGTTCGACGGAACCGTTAGCCTGACCCAGTCGAACTGCTTCACCAATAACTTTGGCTTCGACGTCTGCGTCGAGGCTGGCACCTACAATGGCCCGGCTCTGGATGCTGGGAACTATAACCTCACCCTGCAAAACGCGGCTACCCTCGATGGCAACCCGCTTTATTGGGATGAGAACTCCGGCGTAGGCTGCACTGCTCCCGGCTGTCCGTCATCTGCCCAGGAAAACACTCTGGGTTCAGTTCCTTCGGAAGCCTTCACGCTGAGCGGCTCCGGACACCACCAGCACCTCCGGCAAGGCCGACTCCTGAGCCCAGCAGCATCATGCTGCTCGGTTCCGGCATCCTCGGCCTGGCTGGCATGCTGCGCCGCAAGCTGTTCTAAATTCAACCGGCCCTTCCCTTGGGGTCATGGCAAGCCGGAGCCTAGCGCTCCGGCTTATTCGTTTCTGGTGGCAAGCTACAGCCCCAAAAAAACAGCTGGCCTTCGCGTTCCTGGCAGCCCGGTCCTCTACTTCTGCAGTAAGGGAAGCACGTGCTGCTTCATCTGGTCAGGGGTGAAGGGTTTGCGGATGTAACCGCGCGCCCCGCACGAAATAGCCTCCATCACGTGCGATTCGCTGCCTTCGGTGGTAATCATCACTACCGGTACGCCCTGGGCATTTTCCACGCTACGCAGCTGGCGCACAAACTCCAGGCCATCCATCACCGGCATGTTGATGTCGCTGAGCACCAGGTCCACTTTCTCCCGCCGCAAAATCTCCAGCGCCTCTGAGCCATTTCCGGCTTCCAGAATCTGGCCCAGGGACAGGCCCCCCTGTTGCAGCGCCCGGGCCACGATTTTCCGCATCACCGAGGAATCGTCGACAATCAATGTCGCGTAATCCTTCCATGTTCACTCCCATGATTTGCAGCGCTCCAGCCGGGCCATAAACTCCCAGGGATCCATCCGATACCAGTTGGCCGAGACCCACTTGGCCAGTTGCAGACAATGACCGAGCAGGCAAGAACGCAGGCCTGCCTCAGTCTCGTCCCAGAAACGCCAGAGAGGACCCACAGCCAGCTTCTCCAGCGGGACATCGCCGTGATAGGCGGCGATGCTGGCCACCAGGGAACCGGCAATGCGGGCGACGCCTCCGATCGCAGTCAGCGGATCGTATCGGTCTACGGTGGCGGGGCCGGCCAGCGCCGCGGTTACTACCGCCGAGGGCAGGGCGCCGCACATGGCAGATAGCAGCGAAGCGGGCGAAATCAACTTCCCGGACGATGCCGCTCGAAGCAGCGCAGGCAACTCCAACAGGAGTCCGGCCAGAAATGATTTTCGAGGATCGCAATTTCCCAGTTCGCGGCTGAGAAACTGCGCCACGCAGGCCCGCAACACCGCATCGTGATAGAGCCGGCACAGTGGCGTTCGGTAACCGGGTTCGATTCGCGGAGCCCCGCTTACCAGCCGGAGCATAGGGTCACGTCCAGCCGCGACCACCGCCAGGGGAAACAACCAGACGGGATTGCTGTCGCCAATCCGGTCCCGGTTCGCCAGTTGCAGAGTTCCGAAGGCCAATCCGGGATCAAGCCCAACCACCGAACTCGCCAGCTCCAGATCGACAGTACCATCCTGAAATAACAGCCTCAGCATGCCGGCGGAGCGCGCCAGCAGAGGCAAAACTACCGCCGGCAGCGCTGACCCATCGCCGCCGGGATCGCGGATGGCCCGCAGGGGATAGGCTGCGACAACTTCCTGCCGGCGGGTTTGGACTGGATAATCCATCGCGGTGCCTGTGCTCTCCATCGGCACGTCTGGGAATGCCTTTAGTGGCGGCTTAACCAGCCAAGTTTCGCACTGCCGCTAGCCTGGCCAGGCGTTTCACTGGATCGTGGGCAGACGAAAGAGGAAGTCAACATGGAAACCGCCGGAGCGCTCCAGCCTGATCCAAAGATGATCTTCGCAGGCGGTCAGAGAGCATCTTTCCGTGCGCACCTGTTGAGCATAATTGCCGATGGTTTGCGCCATCTCGATCCCATTCTGGCGTTGGTTGATCATCACGGTTTCGCTCTCCAACCAGCGGGTTTGCCATTCCAACTGCCGCTCATAAGTCGAGCCGGGCACAATGCAGGGTTGGGTGCGGCAACCCAGCATCTGCTCCAGCGAGTACAACAAGGCGTGGCTCACTCCTTCCAGAAAGCCTACATACAGGCGCGACTCGGTCCGGTTGTAGAACATGGGAATTGCCTGGTAGCGCTGTGTCAGAGCCTCCGGCCAGTGCATGCTCGCCGGCAAAGATTGACACTCTTGGGCAGCAAATACCGGACAGCCCTGCTGTACCGCCAGGGCAGCAATGACTTGCTGCTGGGAGACTGCCCCCATCTTGACCAGCCATTCGCCCAGCCTGCCGGACTTCGCCGCCCGCTGGCGATCCAGGGCCTGGCGCAATTGGCGGTTCGTGATATCGCCCTGCGACAGCAGGAGCAAACCCAAGGGCAAGCGGTTGGGTCTGGGATCGCGTCTGGGCGCCGATGCCGCCGACTCCAAACGGCGGAAGACGCCTACCCGAAAACAATCGGGCGAACAGTACCAGCGATCTTGCAGCCAGACGCCTTCATGGCGGGCCCACCAGCGTTGCCACAAGGTCGGCGGGTGCGGGACAAAACGGGCTGGCGCAAATGGGCAATGCCGCCAGAGCGGCCATAGGCAAGGAATGTGGCAAAACCGAACGTAAGGAAAGAGACATTTCGCGCCCTCCGAGGCAAGCGTCAAAGGCTGTTAAGCCGCTGTTGAGGAGAAGCCACTTCGCTGACCCGCAAACCGTAATTGCCGTCGACGACCACAACTTCGCCACGGGCAATGATCCGCCCATGCAACACCAGATCCACCGGCTCTTGAATCTCGCGATCCAGTTCCAACACCGCTCCCGTGGCCAGGTCCAGAACTTCATGCAAGGTGGTCTGACGGCAGCCAAAGCGCAGCATCACGCCTAATTCCACGTCCATCAGGAGCTCCAGGTTCCCCTGGCGAAGCAGTTCCTCGACCCGGGCAGAAGAGTTGGGCGGCACCGGCCCGGCAACGGCGGGAGAAACCGGGGTGGCGGCAGCGGCTACAGCTTCAGCCAGAGCGCCAGCCAGGGTACCGTCCAGAGTTATTTGCGCGACCATGGCCCGCGCGCCATCGCTTACCCGTAACCCTTGGCCCAATTGGCCCGAAGCGGAGCCCGGCGGATCGAGCACGGCTTCGAACCTGACTTCTCCAAACTCGGGCTTCAAAGCGCTGGTCACCAGCCCGGCCCACTGCCGTATCAATTCCTCCAGGGCCTCGCGCTGCATCGAGTCCAGTTCGGCGGGAACGCCGACTTCCTCGCTGAGGAAGATTCCCAGCAGTTCGGCTAGATCGGCGGCACTGAAGCCGAGCCATTGCTGACCACGCAGACCGCCTTCCAGGGTAAGGCGCACCTCTGCCAGGGGCACGTAGTTCTGCACCTCGGCGGACTGGGATTGCCAGGATCCGGAGGTCATTTGGGAAAGCAGTGAAGCCAGGCTGCCCCTCCAGGCGGCAAGATACTTTTCCACTTTGCTACCGGCTTGCGCACTCATCGCTTATCCTCTTTCTCCGATTGCACGATGTATTCCAGCAGTTGTGCGGCGCGGCTGTTGTTGCCGCTGCTTACCGGCCGGGCCAGCCAGCAGTCGCGCCCGCGCACCCGTAAGGCGGCGGGCTGGTCGATGCGCCGGCGCAGCCCCAACACTCGTCCTACTTGTAGGGATAGAAGGTCGGTCAGACGAATGGGAATCGCCGGGGTCGTCAGTTCCATCTCGACCGCCGATCCCAGCAGCCGCTGGCGCAGGCTTTCCTGGTTCACCGCCGCTCCGCGCGCCCGCTGATAGACCAGGTCCGTTCCCAGCTTGCGCAGCAGCGCGCTGGAGACCACCGACGGAAATGCGATGTTCAGCATCCCCCGGGAATCCGTCATGGTCACGTCGAAGGTCAGGGTCAGGGTCTTTTCCGTCGGCGGCATGATACGCAACATCTGTGCCCCCGATTGCCGGCGTTCGAACTCCACTTGCAAACCCAGCGGCTCCCACACCAGCTGCAGCTCGTGACAAATGACCTCGCCGATGCCCTGCAGCACGCTCTCTTCGATATCGGTGACCTCGCGCGTACTCTTCGGCATCTGGCCCAGTCCGCCCAGCAGCAGGTCCACCACTGGAAACGCCAGGCTCAAATCGATATGCAGGATGCCGCTGGCATCGGCGGGCGGCAGACGGAAGGTGCTGTAGTACGTCACGTCGGAGAAGCGCGCCAGAAAGTCGCGATAAGCCAGTTGCTCGACCGCCACCAGCGCGACTTCGAATTTGTCGCGCAAATAGCCGCTTACCGCGCTGGTCAGGTTGCGGGCAAAACTCTCGTGCAGTTGGCTGATGCTGTGCAACTGTTCTTTTCCCAGCAGCCCTGCCTGGTGCAGGTCCCAGGGTTCGATGAGCGCGCTCCGCTCGGCGGCAGCTCCGGCGGCGCCGCCCTGCGCCGCCCGGAACAAGGCGTCGATTTCTCCCTGGCTTAGAACCTTTTCCATAGACCCGGCTGCGTTGGAGCATTACGGCTGGTTACCTGCAATAGGACGGTACTTCGTCTGCGGAGCAGACGAGAGGACTGCGCGCAAGCGGGCCACGGCCACCGAATGGATCTGCGAAACCCGCGATTCGCCGACCCCTAACACCGCTCCTACTTCCTTCATGGTGAGCTCTTCCTGATAGTACAAAGCCAGAACCTGCTGCTCGCGCTCCGGCAATCGGGCAATGGCATTGGCCAGGATCTGCCTGCGCTCGCCCGCCAAACAAAGCGATAAAGGGTCCTGATCGGCTGGACCGGGAAGAGTCTCCCCCAGATCGGTTTCCCGCCCATCTTCCAGCGACTCGATCTGCAGGCTACCCACTTCCAGCCCGCGAATCTCGTCCAACAGGTGCTGGAATTCTTCCAGCGTCATACCCATGGCCTCCGCCAGCTCTGGCTCGGTGGCCGAGTGTCCCAATTCGGTTTGCAGCTTCTGCATGGTCGCTTCCAGGCGCCGCGCCTTGCGGCGCAAATCGCGCGGACTCCAGTCCAGGTCGCGCAAGCTGTCCAGAATGGCGCCCCGGATACGAAATTTCGCGTAAGAGGCGAAACGCACATTCTTGCTGGCGTCATATTTATGCATGGCATCGATCAGCCCTACGATGCCGGCGTGCAGCAGATCGTCAAAGGGAACATGCTGCGGCAGACGCTCATGAATGCGCCGGGCGATGTATTTCACCTGCGGCAACTGTTCCAGCAGACAGCTGGTCGGAACCGGCCACTGCCGGATCGTTCATCTGCTCATAAGCTTGAGCGGCACTCATGCTTCCTCCTTATCGGATCATTCCCAACGACTGCACCTGGATGACCGGGGGAATCTCTCCCGGCGACAAAACCACCACCTTGGGCAGAAACGGCTCCAGCAGGCGGCGCAGATGGAAGCGCGCCGGGGTACTGCAGAACAGCACCGGAGTAGCCATGCGGACCTGCTCGCCGACTAAGCTTCTTCAGGCCTTCCAACACCCGGCGCACGAACGAGGGTTCCAAGCCGCCGGTTCCAGCCGGTGCCTGCGAGGAGAAGGCGCGAGTCAGCTCTTCCTCGATTCCAGGATCGAGCGTGACCACCCGCAAGCCACCGTCTTCCGACAGCAGCGGCCGTACCAGCGCCCGTCCCAAAGCCTGGCGTGCGCCTTCTACCAGCAGCACCGGGTTCTTGCTAACCGCTGCCGTATCCAGCAGGCTCTCCAGAATGGTTGGCAGATCGCGAATCGAGACCTGCTCTCGCAGCAGTTGCTGCAGCACCTTCTGCACCTCGCCCAGACTCATCAGCTTGGGCACCAGTTCTTCGCACAGCTTGGGCTGACTTTCCCCCAGCCGGTCCAGCAGACGCTTGGTCTCGTGGCGGCTGAGCAGCTCATAGGCGTGTTGCTTGATCACCTCCGCCAGATGAGTAGCCATGACCGAGGTCTGGTCCACCACCGCATAGCCCAGCGCCAGCGCCTGCTCGCGCAGTCCGGGGACAATCCAGCGGGCCGACACCCCGAAGGCTGGTTCACTGGTTGCGAAACCCTGCAACTCAGGCGGCTCGCTTTCCGAGCTGATGGCCAGCAGGCAGTCGTCACGCGTCTCCCAGCGGGCGATCTCTACCCCGCGCAGGAAAACCACATACTCGCGCGGCTTCAACTTCAGGTTGTCGGTGATGTGGACCGGCGGAACGATGAAGCCCAGCTGCAACGCCAGATGCCGGCGCAGGGCTTTGACCCGCGGCAGCAGCTGCCCGCCCTGCTTGGCATCGACCAGCGGCACCAGCGCATAACCGACTTCCAGGCCCAGATCGTCCAGCTTCAGCAGACCTTCCAAAGCGTCGGGTGCCGAGGCTCCGGCGGCTGCAGTTCCGGCCCCGGCAACAGCTTCGGAGCGCGGCAACCGGCTTCTCGAATTCTCTCTTGGCCCGCCGCGCCAGCCAGGCTGCACCGCCGGCGATGGCCAGAAAAGGAATCTTAGGCAGGCCGGGAATCATGGCCAGCGCCGTCATGGCGCCGGCGGCGATCCACAACGGACGGCTGCGGCCAAACAGCTGAGTACCGATATCGCCGCCCAGGCTGTTGTCGGAAGAAGAGCGCGTGACCACGATGCCGCCGCCCACCGAGACCAGCAACGATGGAATGATGGTGACCAGGCCGTCGCCGACGGTGAGGATGGTGTAGGTCTTCAGCGCCTCGCGAAAAGGAACATCCAGTTGGAAGACGCCGATCAGGAATCCGGCAATGATGTTGATGGCGGTAATCAGCATCGTGGCCAGCGAGTCGCGCTGGTTGAAACGCGCCGCGCCGTCCATGGCGCCGTAGAACTCGGCTTCGCGGCTCACCTGCTCGCGCCGGCTGCGCGCCTGTTTCTCGTCGATCACTCCGGCATTCAGGTCGGCGTCGATCGCCATCTGCTTACCCGGCAGGGCGTCCAGAGTGAAGCGTGCGGTGACCTCGGCGGTACGTACCGCGCCATGGCTGACCACCATGTACTGGATGGCAATCAACGCCAGGAACAGAACGAAGCCGACCACATAATTGCCGCCTACGACAAACTGCCCGAAGGCTTCGATCACGTGGCCGGCGGCGCTGGAACCCTCATTGCCGTGCAGCAGAATGCGGCGGCTGCTGGCCAGATTCAGCGAGAGCCGGAACAACGTCAGCAAAAGCAGCAGGCTGGGGAAGACGGAGAACTGTACTGGCCGCAAGATGTGCACGGCCGACAGCAGCACCAGCACCGAGGCGGTGATGCTGATGGCCAGCAGGAGGTCGAGCACGAAGGCCGGCAGCGGTACCAGCATGACGAACACCAGTGCCACTGCTGCCACCGGAATGATCCACTCCGCCGCCCTGCTGCCCAGCATCGCTTTCGGTTTGTCGCTTGCGTCCGCCATCGATTACGCCCTGCCTGTCGCCTGCTGCGCCCGCACCTGCGCGCGATAAAGAAACGCCAGAATCTCGGCTACCGCGGCATACAATTTCGCCGGAATCGCCTGCCCCACTTCGACGCCGCGATACAGCGCCTGAGCCAGCGGCGGGTTTTCCGCGATGGGGATTTCGTGCCACATCGCCACCTGCTTGATCCGCTGGGCCAACGCATTGCACCCCTTGGCGACCACTACCGGCGCCGCCATCTCCGGGCGATACTCCAGGGCCACGGCAAAGTGGGTAGGGTTGGTGATGACCACGGTGGCCCGCTCCACTTCCTTCAACATGCGGCGGCGGCGCATCTGCCGCTGCAGCCGGCGCAGGCGAGCCTTCACCGAGGGATTGCCGTCGGTCTCCTTGTATTCGTCGCGCAGCTCCTGCTTGCTCATGCGCAAGTCGCGCGCCAATTTCTGGCGCTGCAGCAGGTAGTCGATGCCCGACCACAGCAGCAGCACCAGCGTCGACTTCCAGCAGATCTCCAGCGCCCGCTCATAGGCGAACTGGCCGATTTTTCCCACCGGCATCTGGCCCGCCCCTAACAACAAATCCCAGTCGCGGGTCAGAATGTAGATACCCAGATAGAGCAGCACCGAAACCGGGATCAGCGACTTGGCTACCGGGGCCAAACCGGCCAGGGAAAACATCTGACCCAGCTTCTTGGCCGGGCTCATGCGCTCAATGTTGGGAGTCAGGGCTTCGGCGGCGAAGACAAATCCGCCTTGCGCCACGCTGCTGGCCACCGCCAATACCCAGACCAGCCCTAGAGGCGCAACAATCCAACGCAGCGCGGCCATCGCCGTCCACAGCAGGATGGGCGTGCCCGGATTGAAATCGCTTTGCCAGGCCAGGTCAGTCCATGTGCCCCATTGGCTGCGCCATAGCTGTAACTGAGCCGCCGAGATCCACAGCACCACGAGTAGTCCGGCGAAACCGATCAGCGCGCCAGCCAGTTCGCGGCTGCGCGCTACCTGCCCCTTTTCGCGGGCCTTGTCGCGCCGCCGAGGTGTTGCCTGTTCGGTTTTGTCTCCGTCAGCCATAAGGTTCTCAGTGCGCTAACTGCAGCAGCCGCTCGCCGGTGTGAATCGCGCTGGTGAAATAGCGTTCGAAGATTGCCGGCCAGTACTTCAGCGATAAGCCCAGCACCGTCAGCCCGACCATGCTCTTCACCGAAAGTCCGAGAAAAAGCACCGGCAACTGAGGCGAAGCTTTTCCTAGAAAGCCCAGCACCAGGTCGGTCATCAGAGTAGCGATCAATGCCGGGGCGGCGATCTGCACCCCGGCCAGCCAGATGCCACCGGCGGCGTGCAACAGGTGCCGGGTCAGGTCTCCGCTGGCGGATGCGGCCCCGGCGGGAAGGTAGGCGAAGCTCGAGGCCAACGCCCGAATCAACCAGCGATGCACACCCAGCTGGAGAAAGATCAGCGTGGCGATGGTTTGCGAGAACACGGCCAGCACCGGCGTGTCAACCTGAGTGCTGGGGTCGAGGATGTTGACCAGCCCAAAGCCCACCTGCATGCCCATGATCTGTCCGGCAAACTGCGCCGCCTCGAAGACGAACTGCACCGCCAGCCCGATCAGCATTCCCACCAGCGCTTCGGAAAACATTACCCGCAGCATGCCGCTGGCGCTCAGCGAAAGCCCGCGCGGGCCGCACACCGGGTACAGCACAGCGGTCAGTAAAACTACCAAACCGACTTTTATGCGGGGCGCAATCGCGCTGGAGCCCAGAAAGGGCGCGAACACCAGCAGACCCGAGACGCGAGCCCCGACAAACGCCGCCGCCGTAATCACGTCTTCGAGTTGGAGTTGGAGTCGCGAATCCATCTTGGTCCTCTAGCGCAGCAGCGGCCGAAAGTCGGCAAACATCTGCAAGGTAAACAGCGTCAGCTTGCGCAGCATCCAGGGCATCAGCAGGATCGCGCCCACCGCCGTCGCCAGCAGACGCGGCACACTGGAGATGGTGTTGTCTTGCAACGAAGTCAGCACCTGCACTACGTTGATCAGCAGGCTGACCGCGGCCAGCGCAATCAACAGCGGCCCGGCCAGCAGTACGGCGGTCTGCAGCGTGTTTTGTCCCAGCTTGACGATCAGCTCCGGCGACATTGCGCTCCTCAATTTCTGGCGGATCAGTAAAAACTCTTCATCAACGAACCCACCAGCAGGTTCCAGCCATCGACCATCACGAACAGCAGAATCTTGATTGGGGTCGAGATCACCACCGGTGGCAGCTGCAACATGCCCACCGAAGTCGTGATCGAGGCCACCACCAGATCGATCACCAGAAAGGGCAGAAACAGCACTGCCCCAATCTGAAATCCCACCTTCAACTCGGAGAGAATGTAGGCTGGCGCCACGACCCGCATGGGCAAGTCTTCGGGCGAATGCGGCGAGGGCAGCTTGGCCACCTCCACAAACAATGCCGCATCTTTTTCGCGCACAAACTTCAGCATGAAGTGGCGCAGCGGCTCGGAGCCGCGGTCGATCGCCTCCCAGGCGGTAATCCGGTTCTCCTCCAGCGGCACCATGGCGTCCTGGTAGATGGCTGCGCCCACCGGCTGCATGAGGAAGTACGTCAGAACCAGCGACAGTCCGATCAGGGTCTGATTGGTGGGCGCGCTCTGCGTCCCCAGCGCCTGGCGCAAGAAATGAAAGATCACCAGCAGCCGCACCAGCGGTGTCATGGACAGCAGCAACGCCGGCAGCAGAGTCAGCAAGGTCAGCAGCAGGACAATTGTCCACGGCACTCCGCTGACATTGGTTCCGGGAAGCTGCAGCTTGGCTGCGGAGGGAGCGATGACCGCCGCCTGGCAGCGCAGGCTGTTTAACCCCACCGACGCCAGAACCCCGGCCCGCCACACCCGACTGCTGGAAGGAGTTGTCATCGTTGCCGCTCGCACCATTCCGAGAGCAACTCCGAGAAGTCGGGCGATTCTCCCAAGCGCGCCAGCAAGCTCACCGAATGAGCGCCGCCCCCGATCAGGAATCTCTGAGTCTGGTATTGGATCACCGCTACCACTCGCTTCTCGCCCAGGGAAACGCTTTCGCAAAGCCGCAACTGGCGTGGCGCCCTGCGTACCCGCAACCCCGGCATCGCGCTCCAAAACCGCTGCCACCAGTCCAACACGCTGCTGGGAATCCCCCGGTTCAGATTCTTCACTGTCGATTCCATTTCATCCTTCAGACCAACTCGGTGATGCGCGCTCCTATGTGGCCGCCCACCGGTTCGAATTCCGCCCATCCGATGAGCTGCCCATTGGCGTGCAAGGGAATTTCGCTGCCCCGGCTCCAGGCGCTGGCTACAACGCCGCCGGGGCGTAAGCGTAAGAGTTCGCCAACCGTGAATCGCGCCACCGGCACCTGCAGCGACAACTCGCAGGGCAGCCACCCGAACTGCTCCCACTTGTCGGTCGCCGTCGAAGACACGACCAGGCCAGTGTCTGCCGACAGTTGCTTATCGCTCATTGCCAACCGTCTGGGTTGCCGGCTTTGTGAATGTCCCGCTCATGCGCAAGAAAGAAGTGCAAGCGGATTGCCGGAGCCGGAAGTCGACGAGGGCCGGGGAGAGTCAAAATTGGAGGGACGTAAATTGCTCTTCTATACAGGCTTAGCGGGAGACGATTGCCAAAAGGCCGGAGAGACAACCGAGGGACAGAGTCGCACTCCCCCGAAAATTAGAGTGGTTTCATGAGGGAATGCTCAGGGACGGGGCCGGCGATAAAAACTTTCTTACGCGGCGTCCGCTTGACGAATGTCCCGCACCGCCGGCGCGACCGGGGGTGCGGGACTTCGGCACTACATCACACTCTTCTCATCGTCCAGAGTGCGGCGAACTTTAGGCCGACTTCAGGTTGATGGTGTCCTGCATGACCTGGTCGAAGGTAGTAATGGTCCGGGCATTGGCCTCGTAGTCCCGCTGGGCGACAATAAGCGCCGAAAACTGGGTTGCAATGTCCACGTTCGATAGCTCCAGCGATCCGCCCGACACCGTGCCCAACCCGCTGGTACCCGGCGCTCCCACCACCGCCGCTCCGGAAGCCAGAGTGGCGGAGAAGTCGTTGTTTCCCACCCGCTCCAGACCCTGGGTGTTGGCGAAATTGGCCAGGGCAATCTGGCCCAGAGCCGCGGTCCTGCCGTTGCTGAAACTTCCCATGATGGTGCCATCAGACCCGATGGTGTAATCGTTCAAGGCGCCGCTGCCGTATCCGTCCTGCTGCAAGCCGGAGGTGGTGCTGGCGCTGGCCACCTGGGTCAGCATTGGGACATTCGAACTGTTGTAGAGATCCCAGGTGAACTTCAGAGGCGAGGCTCCATCGGCCAATCCGCCGGCGGTAATGCCGGTGACGTTGCCGGTCGGAGAGGTCAGCTTCCCGGTGCTGTCGAAAGTCAGGGCCGTAGTGTCGATGGTGGTCTGGGTGCCCATGTCCTGCCAGGTTACCCCGCCGTCGGTGAAGGTCGAACCATCCGTAGGCCAGTTGGCGGGCTGGGTGGCGCCCGAGGTACCCGCTACCGTGCATTGATAAAAATGCCCGTTAGCGGCTGGCGGCGAAATTGTTGTGCCGGCGGTATAGGACGTGCTGGCCGCCCAGGCCGCAGGCGGGGTCAGATCGGAATTCGGTATGGTGATGTTGGCGCTCCAGGCTCCGGCGGCGGTCTTGCTGAAATTAAAGTTCAACACGTGGGCCGTGCCCAACGAGTCGTATACCGTTACCGGGGTGGATAACGGTGAGTCTCCGATGTTGGAGCTGGCGTCGAGGTTGGTGGTCAATTGAACTGTGCCGGTGGCGCTGGGAGGATTGATCTGGCCCTTGTTGAGTTCCAGGGGCGCCAGGGCGGCTCCCGCCGGAATGGTGCCGTTAACCGCGGCATAACCCATCACGTTCTCCCCATTGGGCGTCTGCAGCGAGCCATCCGGCGCCACCGAGAAATCCCCCGCCCGGGTGTAGTAGTTGGTGCCTCCCTGTTGCACTACGAAAAAACCGCTGCCCATGATGGCAACATCCGTTGGCACTCCAGTGGATTCCGGACTGCCCGAATTCATGTTGATCGAGGTGGTGCTGACTCCGGTGCCGGCGCCCACCTGAATCGGGTCGCCCGAGCCGTTGGTGGCCAGCGTCTGGTAGAACAGGTCGGCAAATTGAGTATCGCTTCCCTTGTAGCCCACGGTGTTCAGGTTGGCGAGATTATTGGCGATGGTGGACATGGCGGTCGAACTGGCCGTCAAACCGGAAAGAGGAATCGAAAAAAGCGGCATTACTGGCCTCCTGTACTGCTGGTCTACGAACTGCCGAGCGTACTCTGCAGCAGCTGATTGATCTGGCTTATCTGGTCCAGGCTGTTTACGCCGACCAGCTGGGTGACAAAAGTCGAGGGATCCATGGGCGACAGCGGATCCTGATTCTGCAATTGCGTAATCAGCAGTTGCATGAACATGCTGTCCATCCCGGTTCCCGATGAGCTGCTGCTGGTGCTGGTGCCGGTGCTGGTACTGCTGTTGGCCGCACTGGCGCTGGGGGCAGTGGCCGCTGCCGCCGCACGGTGAATAGCCACTGGATTGGTGTACATGGGTGTTACCTCTCTGCAATCTTTGCTGGTTGGGATTTCAGTCCGGCTTCAGGCATGGACGCTGAGCCCTCCGGAATACGCCGAAATCGCGCCGGGCGATGGCAAACTGTCCGGCGATTGCGCCGCCTCTCCCAGCGGTGAGAATCGGTAACCGGACTGCGCCCCGGCCGGCGACCGCTCTTGATTGCCGGTCGAGCCGCCACTGTCTTGTCCTCCGGCGCGCGCATTCAAGTCGAGACTATCCAGCCGCAGATGGTGCTGCTCCATGGCCCGCTGCAACGACGGCATCTCGGCCATCATCGCCGCGTGCAGTTCCAGATGGCTGGTGGCAATGCTGGCTCCTACCTGGTCCTGATTGACGGTGGCGTGCAATTCGACGTTTCCGAAGCTGGCCGTGTTGACCCCGACCCGCATCTCAACTTGTCCCATGCGCTCCAGCACCCGCGCGCTCTGCACCGTGATGGGCACGGGCGGAGTGTCCGCATCGCGTGGTCCACCGGCGGCTGGCGATGGAATTGGCCCATTGGAGCCGGGTGCGCTCGGAGTTGCCGGCGATGACGCGGGCGAAGTAATCGCCGCGGTCGCTGGCGCCGGCGCCACCCCCTGGCCGGGAGATGTGGCTACCCCGCTGAAGGTTTGCGACTGGCCTTGACTCCAATTCTGATTCCAATTCTGATTCTGATTCTGCTCACTGCCCAGACTCCGGGGCTGGGCCGGGCTTTCTGATTTTGCCGTTACCTTCGGTACTTCCGGCGGGGACGCAAACGTCGGGGAGGAAGTCCTGCCATCGGACGAGGCTGCCTTCTGGACGCCGTGTATCGCGTCATCGGAGCGCTGTCCGGGGCGTACCTTAGCAACGGCAGCCGCATTCCCGGCCAGGCTGCCGCCGAGCCACGGACTCATCTGCGCCGGCGGAGCGGGCCCGGTCTCCGGAGGTGCAACCGTTCCGCTCAGTCCGCTGGCGGGCGCAGCTGTCGATGTAGATGCGGCGGCGGAGTCAAACCCGGCATGATTCTGTGTCGCCTGGGAAGCGTTAGACTGAGCAACTCCCGATGCGCTTTGACCGGTTGCGTCCGCACTCAGACTCCCTCTAGCCTCCTTGCTGCCTTCGGTTGCCGCCGTGGTTGGGGGCATAAGTTGTGCAGCGATAATGACGGCCGGGTCGTGCTCTGTTGCCGGCTCTGCGGCCTCCATATCGCTGGCGGTTAAGTCCCGCGCGGATGCGTCGCTGCCGTCGGCAGCTTCGTCCTGGGCGCTTCCGGCGTCCGATGTTTTCCCTGGATTCCGGTCAGCGCCCTGCGCAGCCTGAGCGCCGGAATCGCCTGACATGCTAGGTGCGTCCGAATCCAAACTCGAAGGTAAAGGACTCGCCGCCGTGGGATCTGTGGCGTCAGCATCGTCCGGTTGATAGGCAATCGCGGAACCGTCGCCAGGCCTCGGGCCGCCTGCCGGAGCGGCCATCGTTGGCAAACCCACCGGAGTCGCCGGCATCGCCAGCAAGCTCACGGGGCAGCCGATGCCCGCCGGCCCTCCGTCCACATTCTGTTTGGGCTTCGCAGGCTTGCCGTCAACCTGCGGCTTGGCCGCGGAACTGTTCTTATCAGCCGCCCCTGCTGCCACGGCCGCGCTGGTTTGGCTGTTGCCGGCAAGCGGCGCCAGAGGCGTCACAGCTGCGGCCTGGCGAGCTGCCGCCGGCTCGGCGATCTGAGCCCGCAGCGCCTGCCGGAATCCACCGGAATCGTCGGCGGCTTCCGCAACTCCCGCCATCGAGGTTATTGCCGGAGTCGGATTGCCCGGGTTGCTTGCGATTGGACTGATCAACGGCTATGCCTTTCGACCGCCTTACTCAAGAAGCAGCTTGACTGCCAACGGAAGCGGTTCCAGCCACGAATTTTGTCGCGCGGGCAAAGCCCCGGCGGTCAAGGGTTTCGCCGATTTGCCGATGAGGGTGGCAGAATTGGAAGAACGCGAAGCAACGACGCCTGGGCAACCGTTGCCTACCTGATTGGGCAAATCAGGCCTGCCCGCGGCCGCGCCGCAAGAGAAACAGTTCGTCCAGAAGGGCCTGCTGGCGCCGCTGTTGATTGAGACGATAGTCGCTCAGTTGCGCCTCACGCAGCGATTCCAACATCTCCCGCTTGCGCTGCTCCTGCCGGTAGCGCGCCGTCTGCTGGGTAATTTCCGCCTGCAGTTGTTGCATCTGAGATTGCAGCCCCGCCTCCCGCCTTTCGCCGCTCCGCAAGCCAGCCACCGAGAACTGAATCTCGATTGCCGGAACCGGCGCTCGCTGCAGTTCCTGGTTTAGAGCAGTCTGCAATTGCAGGTAAGCATGGCGCACCCGTTCCAGTTCGGCTTGCAGGGCTGCCCGGCGGGCCAACAGGGCCTGGAGACGCATTTTCTCGCCATCCTCAAGGCTGCGGCGGTAGCGCAGTACCGCTTCGAGGCTGAACCGGAAAGCCATAATTAGCAGGCCAACGAGCTCAGGCGTTCCAGCGTTTCGGCAAGGGGAGCTTGTTCCTCGGGGGTCTGACAGAGAAACTTCTGTAACTCCGGCAACACGGCAATGGCGCGGTCCAGCAGCGCGTCGGAACCGGCACTGTAGGCTCCGATGCGGATCAGGTCTTCCGAACGGGCGTAGACGGAAAGCAGGGACCGCAGTTGCGAGCTGCGCGCCAAATGTTCGCGTGTGGCCACCGCCGGCATCAGCCGGCTTAAGCTGTCGAGCACGGCAATGGGCGGATAATGGCTCTCCGAGGCCAGACGGCGGTCGAGCATGATGTGTCCGTCAACCAGCGAGCGCAACGGCATCGACCAGCGGGTCCTGCTGATCGTCGCCTTCCATCAATACGGTATAAAAGGCGGTGATGCTGCCCGTCGCGAAGCGGCCCGCCCGTTCCACCAGCCGGGCCAGCATGCTGAACACCGAAGGAGTATAAGCCTTGGCGGTGGGCGGCTCGCCCGCAGCCAGTCCAATCTCGCGCTGCGCCATGGCGAAGCGGGTCAGCGAATCGACCACCAGCAGGACATTGTTGCCCGCCTGGCAAAAGTATTCTGCAATGCTGGTGGCGGCCAGAGCGGCGCGAATCCGCAGTAAGGGCGATTGGTCGGACGTGGATACCACCACTACCGATCTTTGCCGGCCCGCCGGACCCAGGGCTTCGAGAAACTCTCCCACTTCGCGGCCGCGCTCGCCGACCAGCGCTAGCACGGTCAGATCGGCTGCTGTGCCGCGAGCCATCATGCCGATCAGTGTGCTCTTACCAACTCCACTGCCGCCGAAGATACCCAGCCGCTGTCCCCGGCCGCAGGTGAGGAAGCCGTCGATGGCGCGAATGCCGCAACCCAGCGGTTCGCGAATCGGCAGCCGCTGCAAGGCCAGCGGAGCGACCGTGTCCAGTGGCCGGTGCTGGCGCGCCCCCGGAGCGGGACGCCCATCCAAGGCACATCCGGTGCCGTCGATCACCCGCCCCAGTAATTCTTCGCCCACGGCCACCGAAGGCCATATCCCGCGGGCGACGATGGGATCGCCGTAACGGACTCCGCTGGGCTTTTCCAGCGGCATGGTGAGAACCGTGGTGCCACGAAAACCCACAACCTCACAAGAGTAGATGTGTCCGGCCGCGTCGCGGACTTCGCAGCACTCGCCCAGGCTACAGGGAGGGCCTGCCGATTCTACGAAGATTTCCCACTACCTGCGTCACTCGTCCCTGCCAGCAGATTGCGGGCCGCGATTCCAGCTGGCTGAAGTAAGGAAGCAGCACTCCCTGGTTCATGGCTCCGTTCCGGGACGGCCGCGCAGCAAGTCGAAGAACCCGCTCTCGATCTCCTGCAACTGGCTGTCTATGCTGATCTCGGTACTGCCCGCCTCGGCCTGCAAGACGCAACTGTGGCTGGACAGAGAGCTGTCGGGCATGACCTCAACATTCTGCTTATCGCCCAAACTCTGAGCGCAGTATTCGCGCCAAACTTCCGCCGCATCCGGCGATGTCCGCAGCACCAGCCGGGTGCCGGCCTGCATCTGGTCGAGGGCGACTCGAACGACTCCGGCCAGCAGAAGAGGATCCATGCTGGGCCTCGCGCTGCAGCACCTTGCTGGCAATGGACAGCGCCAGCCGCACCAGTTCGCTCTCTACTCGCCGGAAATATTCCGCCCGCTGCTGGGCAAATCCGGCGACCGCCAACGAGATGGCCGAGCGCTCCTGCGCGATGGTTTCCGCCGATGCAGCCAGGGCCTGGGCTTGACCCTCACTCCATCCCTTTTTTCGCGCTGCTTCCACGGCCGCGACTAACTCCTGCTGCAGGGCTTGCTCGCGCACCCCTCGTCCCGCATCCGTCGATCCCAGGCTCAGGACATCCTGCGCCCCGAAGCCGGCGCGAGCCATTACGGGATAGCGAAAGCTCTCTATCGGGTTACCGTTTCTCATCTGCCAGGCTGGATCAGACAATGTATTCTTCCCCACTTTCCGGCTTGAGCATGATCTTGCCCTCCGCCTCCAGTTGCCGGGCCACGGCCACGGTCTCTTCTTTGGCCTTGTTGACCTCGCGCGAGCGCACTGGCCCCATCACTTCCATGTCTTCCTTCAGCATTTCCAGGGCGCGGGCCGAGATGGCTTTACATCAGATGATTGCGCATCTCCTCCGACGAACCTTTCATGCGCCAGAGCCAGAACTTTCTTATCCAGCCGGGCCACCAGTTCGCGGATGCCGCTCTCCGGAACGCCCAGCAGATCGTCGTAAGTAAACATCAGATTGCGGATATTCACCGCCAGCTTGGCATCCTCCGACTTCGATGGCGTCGAGCACCGACTTCATAGCCTCCGGCTCCAGCCGGTTCATCACATCGGCGGCGCTCTTGAAGCCGGGAAAGATCCGCCGGCTCTGCTCGCCCAGCGATCTGCAGCCGCTTGTGCAGCACCACCGAAACCTTCTGCGCCATTTCCGGAGAGAAGTTGCGCAACAACGCCAGCCGCTTCACCGCCTCCACCCGCAGCGATTCGGGCAGCTGCATCAACACGGCCGATGCCGCCTTGGCATCCAGATAGGCCAGGATGAGCGCGATGGTCTGCGGCTGTTCGCCCTCCAGAAAGCGCGCCAGTTCCTTGGGATTGGCTTTCTGCAGCGCATCCATCTGATTGGCAGTGAGCACCTGGGAGCGGTTCACCTGCTCCAGCAGATCCTTGGCTCCCTCGTTACCAAAGGCTTTCACCAGCAACGAGCGGGCATATGTTCTCGCCACCCTGCGCCAGGTAGTCCTGGGTCAGGCTCAGACGGTAATACTCCTCCAGCATCTGGGCGGCGAGTCTCCGGCTTTACCCCGCTCAACTCGCGTATCTCCTGCGTCAGGCGCTGCAACTGAGGTCTGGGAAAGGTGGCGATAGACCGTGGCCGCCGCTTCTTCTCCCAGCAGAACCAGCAGCACGGCCGCCTTGCGTATGCCGTTGAGGCTCTCCGAGGCGGCCGCGCTCACTCGACGCCGCCTTCATGCAACCAGTTCTGCACCAGCTGCGAGGCGCCTGCCGGCTCGGTCTTGACCTTCTCCACCAGATGATTCTTCAGCACCGCCAACTTCTTCAGCGCCGGGTCAGTGTCGATGTCTGGCCACCCCCAGAATGTCTTCCAACTTGTCATTCTTGGGACCGGCCACCAGTTCGCCAGGTTTAGCTTCTCCGGCCAGCAGCCGGCTGGCGGCGGAACGTCGAGGGCAGTTCGCGGAAGGCGGTCAGCATCTGTTTTTTCAGCGGCCGCAGCAGTAGCAAGTAGACACTGCCGAACAGGCAGCCCAGCGCCAGGTAACGGAACAGCCAGGTCCAATTGCTGCAGATTGCGTTGCAACTTTTCCAGTAGGGTCGGAGGCAGCGGCGCATCCTGCTGCAGGGTCTGAAACGACAGGTTCTCCACCGCCAGCAGATCGCCGCGCTTGGCGTCAATTCCCAACGCCGCCGCCGCCAGACCTTCAATCTGCTTCATCTCGTCGGGCGTGCGTTTGCGCCGGTTGGCCACCCGTTGGTTGCCCTTCTGCTCAACTTCCACCACATCGTCCACCAGCAGGGCGGCGGCAATGCGCTTGATTTGTCCCGCCGGCTGAATGGTGTGACGCACCAGTTTGTTTACGCCATAGATGCCGCTTTCCGATTTGGAAGTCTGAGCCTGGCTCTCGGTTTTGCGCTGGACGCGCTCACCTTGGCGTTGGGCAGATTGCTGCTGGTGCCCGGAACACCCCCGCTGGCGTCGCCGCCTAGATGCTCTTCGCTGCGGGTCATGTTCAGCGCCACCGCCGTGGCTGGATCATAGGTTTCCTGGGTCTCCTCGCCCGAGCTCAAGTCATATTCCACATGCACGCTGGCGCGTACTCCCTGCGCGCCCACCACCGGCTCCAGGGTTTCGACTACCCGCTTGGCCAGTCTGCTGATCGATTTCGGAAACATCGCCCTGGCCGGCGCCGGAGGCAAAGCGGTTCAGCGGCTGATTGGTCTCGGCATCGACTACCACCACGTTCTCCGGGCTCAGCCGGTCGACCGCTCCGGAGACCAGTTGACGAATCGCCATGTCCTCCTGTTGCGGCAGGCTGCCGCGGCGCAGCTTCACCATGACCGACGCCTTCGCGCTGCGATCGCGCTCGCTGTACAGCGATTCGGCGGGCATAACCAGATGCACCCGCACCGCTTCCACTTCGCTCAAGGTGGACAAGGTACGCTCCAGTTCCGCCTCCAGCGCCCGCTGATAGTTCACCTTCTCATCGAAATCGCTGCCTGCCCAGTTGGGTTTATCGAACAGCTCGAAACCAAGGCGTCCGCTGTGCGGCATGGGCTGGGAGGCCACTTCCAGCCGGGCGCTGTCGAGCTTGTCGGCCGGCACCAGGATGCTGGTTCCATCCGGACTCTGCTGGAAGGGAATATTCTTGGCCGCCAGCGCCGCCGTGATTTCCTGGGTGTCGCTGGGATTCAGGCCGGAATAAAGGGTCTTGTAATCGGGCTTACCGATCAGTTGCACGAAGACATACAGCGTGGCTCCGACCAGCACCGCTCCCCCGGCCAGCAGGAGCCTTTGTTTTCCCGTCAGTCCAGCCAGGAAGTCCTTGCCCTGCTGCAGCACCTGCGCCAATGAGAGTTCGCTATTCACTGCGGCTTAGTCCTGTGCTTCAAAATTGCATACCTGCGATCTGCTGGTAGGCCTGCACCACCTTATTGCGGACCTGCAGCATGAGCTGGAACGAGAGGTCAGCCTTTTCCACCGCGATGGTAGCGTCATGCACGTCGGCCCCATTACCCTCGACCAGGCTGCTGACCTTGTAGCGCGCGTCCAGATTTAAATCGTCGACCTCGGTCACCGCCTCCCGCAAGCTGTCGCTAAAGCTGCTTTTCCCCGCCCCTCCGGCGGCGGGCGCGGCTGGCTGCAGTGGCGCCTCAGCGGGCAAAATCCTCATGCCCAAGTTGACGGGGTCGACGGTCACCTGGCTTTATCTCCCTGGCTTCATTTCAAAATCTGCAGCGACTGCTGAATCATCTGCTTGGCCGCCTGCACCGCGCTGGCATTCAACTCGTAGGCGCGCTCGGCGCCCATCAAATCCACCATCTCCTGCACCGGATTAATCGCCGGGTAGGCCACATAACCGGCGGCATCGGCATCGGGATGTCCCGGCTCGTAGCGGCGCTGCGGCGGCGTGGGATCGTCCACTACCTGATTCGACTTCCACCCCGCCGGTTGAGCGCAGACCGGTTTCGCCCAGCGAATTGGCCAGCAGGAGATGAAAGTGCGCGCCCGGCTGGCTTTGGAACGTCACCATGCGCCGCTGATACGGACCGCCCTCGGGGGTGCTCGTGGTTTCCGAGTTGGCCAGGTTGCTGGTCGCCACCTCGGCGCGCAGCCGCTCGGCAGTCAAGGCCGAGCCGCTGATCTGGAACAGGCCAAACAGACTCATTGCCCGCTGCCTCCATTGATGGCCAGTTGCAAACGGTTGAACTCGGAGTGCAACAACTGCGCCTCAGTCTGATACTGAAGCTGGTTCTGCGCCATCAGCAGACTCTCGCGATCGATGCTCACGTTGTTGCCGTCGGGCCGCTCGATCAAACCCGGCACTTCGCGCACGAAGGGAACGGCCGCGGCCGAGACGTTTTCGTCCTCCGGCAAAGCCCGTTGCAATTCCTGGCGGAAATCGATGTCGCGGGCGTGATAACCGGGAGTATCGATGTTGGCGATGTTCTGGCTCACCAAGGTCTGCCGTTGCGCCGTCAGATCCAGGGCGCGGCTTAGAAGGGGAATCAAACCAGTGTCCAGCAGGCTCACGGCAACCTCCGGCCGGGCAGGCCATGTTCGCGAATCTTGTTGCGCACAGTACGCAGGCTGACTCCCAGCAATTCGGCCGCATGGGTACGATTGCCGGCAGTAGCGTGCAAGGTGATTTCCAGCAGCGATTTCTCCAGCTCGCGCAACGACAGCCCCGGCTTCAACCAGCGCACCCCTGCCGGGGAAGAACCTGCCGGCATGAATTGCAATCCGCCCGCGCCAATCTCGTCGCCCTCGCACAAGGCGACGGCCCGCCGCATGGTGTTGGCCAACTCGCGAACGTTGCCCGGCCAGGGATGGGCGCGCAGGGCCGCCCGGAAAGCCTCGCTCAATCTGGGAGGCAAGGCCGGAGCGGCAAACTTGGCGGCAAAATATTCCGCCAGCTCGATCACGTCCTCGCCGCGCTCGCGCAGCGGCGGCAGCGCCAGAGGAATGACGTTCAGGCGGTAATACAGGTCTTCGCGGAAATGGCCTTCCTCGACCAGCCCATGCAGTGACCGGTTGGTGCTGGCAATCACCCGCACATCGACGGTAATGGGCCGGATGTCGCCCAGGCGATAGAACTCCCGCTCCTGCAGTACCCGCAGCAGCTTAGGCTGCAGCGCCAGCGGCATCTCGCCGATCTCGTCGAGCAGCAGCGTGCCGCCCGAGGCCAGCGCGAACTTTCCCGGGTTGCTGACCAAGGCCCCGGTAAACGCTCCGCGAACATGGCCGAACAGATCGCTCTCCAGTAGATTTTCCGGAACCGCCGCGCAGTTGATGGCGACCAGAGGATGCGACGCACGCGAGCTTACTTCATGAATCAGGCGGGCCAGCAATTCCTTGCCGGTGCCGCTCTCGGCCTCCAGCAGAATGTCGGCCCCGCTACGGGCTGCCTGCCGCGCCTGTTCCAGCGCCGCCAGCAACACCGGAGAGCTGCCAATGATCGGGTTCTTAGGCTTCTTTTCGCGGAGAACGCAAACCGGATGCGGGCCAACGCCGGGCTGCGGCCGGGGAGATAGCGGGTCGGACAGCGAACTGTGTACTGGGCAACATCTGCCTATCGTTCTTGCACCTCGGCTGCCGCTAGCGACCGCCGCAGATTAGATCCGGCTCACGCGAAGTGACATGCAGTCGAAACCGCCAGCGCCGCCTCGGCGTCCGGCAAGCCCAAATGTTCGGGAAGGATTGGGCCGCCCTCGGCCAGGATCGATGCCCGCTCGATCACATGCTGCAACTCGCGCACATTGCCCGGCCAGGAGTGATTTTCCAGAGTGCGCAGGGATTCCGACGTGAGCGTCTGCTGTTCGTCAGCACACTGAAACTTGCGCAGAAAATACCGCGCCAGGGCCTCGACGTCTCCCCGGCGCTGGGCCAGCGGAGGCAGATCGATGGGAAAAACCGAAAGCCGGTAGAACAGGTCTTCGCGAAACTGCTTGGTCTGCGCCAGTTCGCCCAGATTGGCATTGGTGGCCGCGATCACCCGCACATCCACGCGGAACACGTCGGAGCTGCCCAGCCGCTGCACTTCTCCCTGATCCAGAAAGCGGAGCAGCTTGGCCTGAATGCCCAGCGGCAGCTCGCCGACTTCGTCGAGGAAAAGCGTTCCGCCATGAGCGCCGTGAATGCGGCCCACCCGCGATTGCACTGCCCCGGTAAAGGCGCCGCGAACATAACCAAACAGCTCCGATTCCAGCAGCGCTTCCGGGATCGCGGCACAGTTGATCACCACAAATGGCTTGCCGGCGCGCGGGCTGAGCTGATGGATCGCATTGGCTACTAATTCCTTCCCCGTCCCGGTTGGTCCGGTGATCAGCACCGGCGTGGTGCGCCCCGCCACCAGCCGGGCCATGCGATACACCACCGCCATGCACTGCGCCTGACCAATCATCTCGGGCAACGGCTCAGCCGCCGCCGGCGACTTTGTTGCCACAGTTCCAGCCGCGGGCCGAGCCTGCCATCGGCTGATGGTTTCAAACAGATGCAACGCGCTGGCGCTGCGCCATTGCGACGGGAGTGCGGGCTGGCCCGCTTCGTCGAGCAGCAACACATCGATCCCGGGGAAGCGGCGGTGAATGATCTGCAGCAGCTCTTCTGCGTCCAGATCCGGCAGCCTGCGGTCGAGCAACAGCAACTGGCATTCGCTGCTCTCCAGTTTGCCTAGAGCATCGGCGCCACCGAGCGCTTCGGCAGCAGTGATTCTCGACAATCCCAAGTCCTGCATAATTTGTCTGCGAAGTCCGGGATTTGAGCTAGCGACAATAACCGCCGGATCGGAACTGAACGGTTGCAAGGGGGTAGTCATAGGAATGTTGTAGCTGGGCACGGTTAGAAGCAGGTTAGAAGAAGATTAGAAGTCTTTAGGAAACTGAAGATTGCGACCGGGAACGACGAAACCGGGCTTCTGCGCCAGATCACACAGCGGCTTCCTCGCCTTCCGCCAGCGGCAACGTCGCTTTCCAGAGACTTTGGCCGGAAGCCGAGGAGATGAGCGCGAAATCGCCGCCCGCCGCCCGAAAGCTGCGCCGGGCGATCTCAATCTCGCACGAACATTGCGAACCAGGCTCGTTCTCCACCGCTGAACCCACCGGCAGGCAGCTCGAGGTTGCAATGCTAATTTCGGCCTGCCGCTGCCTGGTGGGACAAACCCCGAGGCTGAGCGTCGCCTCCTTCGCTGAGTAGCGGAACAGATATTCCAGAAAGTAGAACAGGGCTCGCATCAGCTTCGTCTGATTTCCCAGGACCGGCAGCGTTCCACACTCCAGATGCAGCTCGAATTGCTGGCCGGCCGACTCAAACAGCGGAAGCAATTCTTCCCGCAGCTCGCGCAGCAGCCCGTTCAACTCGATGGGCAAAGAAAGATCGCCGGGATCGTCGGCCTGGTTGAGCTCTCGCAGCATCCGGAGGCGCTGCCGCAGGCATTCGGCATTCTCGAGCGCTGCCTCAACGCTGGCCCGTAGTTCGTTCACAGTTTGATCGCGAAACAGCGACAGCTCCAGCGAACATTGCAGCGCAGTCAAGGGTTGACTTAGATTGTGAACGATCTCCGAGAGGAAGGAATGTTGAACCTCGATCTCGCCGGCCGCAACCGAAGTTCCGCCCATCAAGCCAGGCCTTCGGAATGGCAACTCAATTCATATCCCACGCCCCGCACGGTGTGAATCAGATGGGGCACAAAGTCGCCGTCTACCTTTTTTCGTAAATAGTTGATGTACACGTCGACAATATTTGTCGTAGTGTCGAACGACAGGTTCCACACGTGCTCCACGATCATGGCGCGAGTAACCCTGCGGCCCACGTTGCGCATGAGGTATTCCAGCAGAGCGAATTCCTTGGAGGTAAGTTCGATGCGCTTGCCGGCTCGTTCCACTTTGCGCTCCACCCGATCCAGTTCCAGGTCAGCCACCCGCAGCACTGCTTCCACGGTACGCGGCCCGCGCCGCAGCAGCGCCCGCACCCGGGCCGAAAGTTCGGTAAAGGAGAAGGGCTTGATGAGGCAGTCGTCGGCGCCGGTATCGAGCGACTGCACCCGATCTTCGACCCGGCTGCGCGCCGTCAACACCAGCACCGGAAGCGAAGGCTTCTTGGGCCGCACCGCGTTCAGCACGCTGATGCCATCCAGCTTAGGCAAGTTCAAATCGAGAATCAGCAGATCGTAATCGTTGTCGACCGCCATCAACCGCGCCAGTTCGCCATCCGGCGCGACATCCACCGCATAGTGCTCGGCTTCCAGCCCCTTACGAACAAAGCTGGCCAGCGGCGCATCATCTTCTACAACCAGGATACGCATCAGGGTAACTATCCTATGGTTACCTTGATTCTTGGCTCTATGCCTTCATTCGTCAACTAGTGTTTGACAACCAACGTTATTAGCTTCCTGATTCGGGACATATGCGGGGATGGATCGGGCGGCCGGAGTTTCGATTGCGATGATAAGAGTGCATATCTGATCGCGGCGGCCAGGTTGGTCGTTTCCACACGAAGGTTGTTTAGCCAGTCGCGCCGCGGCATGGTTAGCGACAGTTTCGATAGGGGAAATACAACTTGAGATGTACATTCACGGACTTTTTACTGGGCTGAAAAAGCTCCTGCGAAGCTATAATGGAAGCATGGCACGTGGTTGGGAAAGTAAATCTGTAGAAGCGCAAATAGAAGAGTCTGATAATCCACCCTTACCAAACGAAATTCCGCACTTTTCCGCTGAGGAATTGCAGGCAAAGTTCAAGAAAAAGGACTTGGTCCTTTCCCGCCTAGGCATACTGCAACAGCTTGAACGCAGTAACAGCGAGCGGTATTCCGAATTGCTTCGCCGGGCTCTAGCCGACCTGGACGAGCAAATCGCAGCCATGGCTTAGCAGGGCCGGCGGCCTCGCTTCATGCTATGAGTACTTCACGGTGGGTGTGCGCTAGAGGTGTCCCCCTCGGCAGCCACATCGATCTTGCCAGTTCCGTCGAGTCCTCCAGATGTAACCTTCCTTAGCGACCAATCTCATTCCGCAAAAACGCGTTCTGCATCTGGCTATTGATCCCTCCGGTTGCTGCTTGACACTCAACAACCGCTCCGATAGAGTCGGCTGCGTTTTGAGGAGCACAGCATGGCGGACTTCTGGAAACGTTTCACGGAAAACACCAGCTCCGGCGCAATCTTGGCCAACTTAAATTACATCATCCTGCTCGTGCTGCTGTTTGTGGCGGCGGTGGGCTACGGTGACGCGTGGGCGATTCGCTTGATGAATGTAGTGGCGGCGTGCGTCGGGGTCGGCTTGGGATGGGTCCTGGGGATTATCGTCTCACCCTCCGACGAAAGTGAGCAGACCGAATTCTCCAGTTATACCAAGGCTATCTCAACTCTGGTGACCGGATATCTGGCCGGCGCCCTCAAAGATGTGAAGGCGCAAACCATAATGGATTACCTGCGCGAGCCACACATTGCCTTTCGCGTCTTGATGGCTGCGGCTTGCCTGCTGGCCACCACCGCCGTGGTATTCATTAACCGCCGGGCCGAAAATCAGGGCCGAAACCGCCGTTGGTACGTGCGCTTCGATCCCGCCAGCGCAACCGTGCCCAATGGCACTCCCTTAGGTTTGCTTGCGATTGGTCCTTACTGTTCCCAGAGCGACGCTGACCGCCAGATAAAAGAATTGCAGGCGAAGCCGGAATACAAGAACGTAACTCTCACCACCACCACGCAATCCTAACCGCGGAAGCGCAGGCCTTTCAGTCTTACTTTGGAGTTTTCGGATGCAGCCTCGCCCGCTGCTTGATCGCTTCAGTTCTCCAGGCCGGCAAACTTCTTCTCTTCCACCGCCATGTGCAACCGCATCACCCGAGTAAGGTCTTTGCCCTCGCGCTTCAGCTCGGCGACGGCCGCTTCCACCCCGTCCCTCGGCTCCAAGTGCGCCAGGTGATCGCGGAAACCCTCCAGCCTGACTCGCATCTCGTTGTGCTGGCGCTTCATCTCGCGAGCAAATGAAGCCAGCTCCGGACTCATCTTGGCGATGGTAGTCAGCACCGTGGTTTCCTCGTGCTCATAGTGCTTGGGAAGCCACTCTGCTATCCATTTGCCGCGGCTTATCGCCTGATTGGTAGTGGCCAGGTCGGCGAAGATTTCCGAGTAGCAGACAATTTGCTCCAGCGCCGAATCCAACTGATCCAACTGCGCCATCAGCTCTTCGTGCTCGTGATGAATGCTAACTGTTTCCTGATGAAAGCTTGGGTCCAGGCTCGCCATCTCGCACCTCGCCATGCTGATGGTCGCCCCCACCTGCCGCGCAAGCAGTGACTTCAATCACCATTCGTGGTGACCCAAAAATACCGGAGCAGGCGACTCCGGTCTCGTTTCCGCCAGGGCTCGGCTTACTTCTTGCCCTGCACTGCCGCCAGACATTGACCGTACAAGTCCAGCAGGTGACGGGCATAGTCCTCCGCTTTGGAAACCGTCTCGCCCTGAAAACCGGCTCCTGGG
This sequence comes from uncultured Acidobacteriaceae bacterium, assembly GCA_963746515.1. Lineage (GTDB taxonomy): Bacteria > Acidobacteriota > Terriglobia > Terriglobales > Acidobacteriaceae > Bog-257. Next base: position 839,255 of record CAVVBO010000001.1, read on the forward strand.
GAACCGGCCTTGCCATATCCCGTGGTAACGGCGATGAATTTCATCATATCGAGCGCGATGTCTTCATTCCGCCGCACCCCCGGTGTGGTCCCGCCATGTTCTTCCATACGTGCTGTCCTCCCTTGCTGTTAACAAAAAATCATAGCAGAGACCAACCGCCTCACACCTCGACTGCAAGGTGACACACCCGGCCCACAATGTATTCGGAATAGTTTCGGCCGCGTTCAATCCGAACCAACTCGACGGCATAACGCGGATCGTGAGGCCGCACCACAAGTTGATCGCCGGAAAGCGAAACGTAACCCGGAAAACACCGCTCCTTCAGGCGCACGGCGTAAAGGTTCGGCCGCAATCGCCGATACGGCTGCAGCGAGCTGTAATGCCGATCGACCAGCAGCGTTACCGCCGATATTTCCAACGGCAACAGGCTGCGCCCGGCTTTGCCGTCGAGCTTGATCAGCACAAACCGCAGCCAATCGGCGCGATCGCCGGCGTCATTGGGTCTCAGCTTCTGCAGGAACGAGTTGTTGAAGCTGCGTGTCTCCAGAATTTGATCGGCAGCAAAACGCGCCAGCAGGGAGTTCTCCCCCGACACCATTGCAACATTTTCGAAATTCGCAGGCGGCCCGGGCAGAACGGCGCGGCGCTGGATGTCCCCCGCATCCACCAGATCGAGCACTCCGATACCCAGAGTCTGGAGCAGACGATCCATCGATTCCACGCTCAGGCCGCGGCGGGAATTCAGGAAGTTGGAAAGATGGCCCTGCTGGAATCCGGCTTCCCGGGACAAGCTACTGCCCGTCCACTCTCCCCGTTGAAGGCGGACGCGGATGTGGGCGCGCAGGTTGTCCTGCAAGTGTTGAAGTGTCATGTCGAGGATATTTTCTGAAAGTAATACATGTACTTTAGTAATATTCTTAAAGCAATAATTTTATTGACCATCTTGATTCTCCTGTGTCACAGTCAAGGAGTAGCAGGTTCTGCGGTTCTGGCCGAGGTATAGGAGCGATGAACCAGACCGAACCGACTGCCGAAGAAAGGAGCTTCGCCGAGTTGCGGCGCATGACCAGGGAAGCCAGGCTGCTGTCGGCAGCCACCGAAAAGCTTCTCCGCCATCTCCGGTTCTCGGGAAGACTCAGTGTCGTTGTGAAGAACGGAAGCATTTTGAAGTCCGGATACGAAGAAGGGTACTTCACCCGCCAGCAGGAAGAGCGGATGATCCCTTGAAATCCGGGAGGCCGAAGCCGGGCGCGGGCATGGATGACTCGCACTCTTAATATTGTTCCTCGCGCTTCTTCGGACCGGCTGCCGTTCTACACGTAAACATTAACCAGTAGCAGGTCATCGTAAATGAAACGAGCCCTGCGTACGGGTCCCAATCGCTAAAGGGGCCCGTCGCAGGGCTTTGCTTTTGTGCATAAATACAGAAAAGGGGCCCCAAATTGCAATGCATTACTTACGAACTGAAGTACTGCGAGCGCTGTGGATCGTTGGGACTGCGCCGCTCTAAATCCACTCAGAGCTATTGCCGGCCTTGTGGCCAGGTTCTGGTCAACGATTCCCATTCCCTCGGCGTAGTTCGCGCCCTGCCGCTTCGCAAATCAGACGCCAAGCCACCCACACCCGCGCTTCTGAAGAACTCAGTCGAAGCCATCCCGTTTGCCGGGAGGCTGCAATGAGAAATTACAAGCTGGCCGCGCGCCAAGCCCAGCTGTTGCTGTTTCAGGTGAACGAACCTGCACCTGAGGAACTCCCGGAGATCGATCCCCGGCCGGAAATGCTGTGCTTCCGCGGACAGACTTTCGCGCTGGTGCGGCACTTCTTCGAACTGTCCTGTCAGGTGGGAAGACTGCCTTCCCTGCTAGGGCGCGAGTTGTTCCGCTCCCGCGTCTCCCATCACGCCATCCCCAGCTTCGAGGAGCAGGTGATCTTCGCCCGCGACGTCGAGCTTTGCCTGGCGAAGCTGACCGAAGATCAGGGCGAGATCATCACCCTGGTTGGACTGTACGACTTCTCTCACGACGAAGTGGCGGAGATGCTGCACTGCTCCCGAGCCAAAATCACGCAGCGCTTTACTCTGGCCATCGATTCTCTCAGCGAAATCCTTCTGCATGCCGGTCTATTGTCGGAGAGCTGCCCTGATCGCCGGCAAAGGCAGGTCACCAGCCGCTCCATCCCCGCCGATGTGGCGCTGCTCAAGAAACCGCCGTCAAGAGCCGCTCTGCCTTACGTACACGAAGTGATGCAGCAGCAATCTCTCGCAGGAGGCGCCAGGTTGTGAATCGCTGCTGGCATAACGGCGCGTTTGCGGACGGGTGTGTCCCAGCACTCTTCTTCAGGTATCCGGCATCGCCGGAGTTCTCCCGCTCGATTGACAGGGTCAGCGTCCTTGCCCGCCCGGACAACCCTCGCCTTCGAGTCACCGCTCATTCGCCGCGCAGCACTGCGATCCCGTCAGCAGATCCCTCGGCGATCAAGTTTCGACGTGAAGATAGAAAAGGATGTCTCGTTGCGGATCGAAAGCTGCGCCCTTCAATCTGGCGAAGAGCGCGCGGCGAAAAGCCAAGAGCGGTAACATTGACTTGCCTTTCGGCTGTCCCTAACATGACACGCCAAGGATGTTTGCGCCCATCCATGATTGATCAGACCATTTCCCATTACCGCATCCTGGAAAAACTCGGTTTTGGGGGCATGGGCGTGGTGTACAAAGCCGAGGACCTGAAACTCGGCCGCTTCGTCGCAATTAAGTTCCTGCCCGAGGATGTTGCCAAAGATCCTGTGGTTCTCGAGCGATTTCGCCGCGAAGCGCGGGCCGCCTCCGCTCTCAATCATCCCAACATCTGCACCATTCATGAGATTGACGAATACCAAGACCAGACCTTCATCGTCATGGAATATCTGGACGGCGAGACGCTCAGGAAGGTGATTGGCGGCAAGCCTCTGGAGCTGCGGCAACTGGTGGAGATCGCGATGCACGTTGCCGACGCTCTCGATACCGCTCACAGCCACGGCATCATGCATCGCGATATTAAGCCGGCCAACATATTTGTGACCAGACGCGGCCACGCTAAGATCATGGATTTCGGCTTAGCAACCGCGATCCCGGCAAAGACCGCGGCTGCAGCCGACGCCCAGGACACCATCGAGCACTACGCCCACCTCACCAGCCCGGGCACGACGTTGGGCACCATTGCCTACATGTCGCCGGAGCAAGCCTTAGGCAAGCCTCTCGACGGACGCACAGATTTATTTTCTTTCGGAGCGACGTTATACGAGATGGCAACCGGCACTTTGCCCTTTCGCGGCGATACTGCGGCAGGCGTGTTCGACGCCATCCTGCATCAAACGCCGGCCGAACCGACTCGCCTCAATGCCGATCTGCCGACGGAGTTGGAACGGATTATTTACAAAGCGCTGGAGAAAGAGCGTGATCTTCGTTACCAGAATGCTTCCGACATTCGCTCCGATTTGAAACGGGTCGATCGGGACATTCGCTTCGAGAATGATCCTACCGTCTCTTTGAAAGTTGCGGGCGAGTCTGGCTCCCTTGCCCGGCGTGATCCAAGCTCGGCCCGCGCCGTCGCAGTATTGGAGGATAGGCCTGCGGAAGGGCCGGCCCCCAGGCGGCGAGCCAGCGACGGAAAACCGACCCGCAGAGCGATCTGGTCAATCATTCTGACTCTGCTGCTGGCGGCAATCGCCGGCGCCTGGTATTGGCACGCCCGCCAGGCGCGCCGGCTCAACGACAAAGACACCATCGTTCTCGCCGACTTCGACAACACTACCGGCGAGGCCGTCTTCGACGCTGCGCTTCCCCAAGCTTTGACCGTCGGCCTGGAACAGTCACCCTTCCTCAATGTTCTTTCTGACGTGAAGGTGAACGAACAACTGCGATTCATGGGGCTTCCCACGGACACCCATCTCACCGACGACATCACGCGACAAATTTGTCAGCGTACCGGAAGCAAGGCCATGTTGTTAGGGTCCATCTCTGCCTTGGGAAGCAGCTACGTCATCGGCGTGAAGGCCATTAATTGCCGAACCGGCGACTCGCTGGGAAGCGAGCAGGCCGAGGCTGGCAGTCGCGAACAAGTGCTGGGCGCTTTGGGTAAGGCTGCCACTAACATGCGCGAGAAGCTGGGCGAGTCACTGGCTTCAGTTCAGAAATACGACACCCCGATCGAGCAGGCCACCACGCCGTCGCTGGAAGCGTTGCAGGCTTACAGTCTGGGCTTGAAGATGCAGGACACGGAGGGCGATCAGCCGTCGTTATCGTTTTTCCAACGGGCGATTGACCTCGATCCCAATTTCGCCATGGCCTATGCCCGCCTGGGAGTCGCCTACTCCAATCTTAATGAACCTAGTCTGGCTGCTGAGAACACCACCAAGGCTTACCAGTTGCGCGGCAACACCAGCGAGAAGGAAAAGCTCTACATCATTTGCCACTATCACGATCTGGTCACCGGTGATGTGGACCAGGCTATCCAGGCCTATCTCCTACTGCGTCAGACCTATCCTCGCGAAGAAGCTTCGTATGTCAATTTGAATTCCGATTATGGCGCACTCGGCAGATATGACCAGGCTCTGACCGAGGCGAAAGCTGCCCTGCAGCTGAATCCCAGTCACGTCATCAACTACACCAATCTGGCAGGCACTTACATAAACCTGAACCGCTTCGACGATGCCAAGGCCGTGCTGGATGAGGCGCAGACTCGCAAACTCGAAAATCAGGCGCTGCTGACCGAGTATTACGCTCTCGCCTTTCTGCGCGACGATGAACCCGACATGGCGCGCCAGATCGCAGCGGCATTGGGCAAGCCAGGTATCGAAGATCAGTTGCTGGTGATGCAGTCGGACAGCGATGCTTATTTCGGACGCTTGAATAAGGCGCGGCACTTCACCCAGATGGCTCGGGATTCGGCCACCCATGCGGGAGCAAAAGAGGCGGCTGCGTTATGGCAGTTGGATGGCGCGCTGCACGAGGCCGAACTCGGCGATCCCCAGCGTGCCGGCCGCGAAGCTCTGGAGGCGATGACTTCGGGCGGTGGAAAAAACGTTCAAGTGCTGGCCGCGCTGGCCCTGGCGCGCAGCGGCAATCGCAAAGAAGCTCAGGCATTAGCTGACGATCTCGGCAAAAGCTTCCCTTCCGACACCATCGTGAAAGATTACTGGCTGCCTTCCATACGAGCCGCGCTCGCCCTCGATCAAAAAGATCCCGCTGCCGCCATCGAGGCTCTCCAGCTGGCACTCCCCTATGAGTTTGGCTCGCCCACACCGGGCATTGCATACGGGTATCCCGCTTACTTACGCGGGCTGGCCTACCTTCAGGCGGGTCAAGGCAAAGAGGCTGCCGCGGAATTCCAGAAGATCCTAGACCATCGCGGAGTCGTACTGAATTTCCCTACCAGCGCGCTTGCCCATCTGCAAATGGCGCGCGCGCGGTCGTTGTACGGAGATAAAGATGGTGCCCGGACGGCCTACAAAGATTTCCTGAACTTGTGGAAGGATGCTGACCCGGACAATTCGATCCTGCTTCAGGCCAAAGCGGAATATGCCAAGCTGCGCTGACCAGCGACATTAAGCCGGGTGCTGCAGAACAATAACCACTCTCTCAATTTCGCCTGATGTTCAGAGCATCTCAAAGTCACAGGCTTCGAGACTGACGGCTATTGAGCGCCGCATGGGCTCGAGTGAGATAACCAGCTTTTTGCCAGCCTTATCGGTGGCCAGAATTCCCGCCAATCCGCCAAGCTGTCCGCTAAGAATGCGCACCGGCGGTCCCTCGGCAATGAAGCGATAAGGCGACCAGGGACTGTTCTCCTCGGCGATCCTTCGCAGATATCCGATTTGCCGATTCGAAATATGCGCAATGCTGCCGTTGAATGTAATGAAGCCAAACACCCCACTCGATTGCAAAATCGCCAGACGATCGTTGGCGCTTAACACTGCTCGCACGAAGACGTAACCCGGGAACATGGGCAGCTCGATGGTCTGATACCGGTCAGTCCAACGCCGGCGCTCTCGCGCCACCGGGATGAATGCCGGGTGCTGCTGGCTCAGCAACTGGTTACTCACCCTGCGCTCGAAGCGCGCTCTGGTCTGCAGCACCAGCCAGTCCGGAGATTCTTCCAGAGAGAAATCGCATCCAGAAGCTGTATTGGAAGGCATGGATTCCACACCAGACATAATTTTCCTATGGCCCGTCATCCACTGTTCCTGGTTAGGTGTGAGAGACATTTCCGACCTCCAACTTCCCGCCGGCCCGAAATCGCGCCGCCATCATAAAAGCATGATTTTGATAATACTGAACAAAGACTTAACTACAGCACGCCCCCCACTGTCGTGCGCTTATAATGAGGTGTGAATCGAGAGCCAACTTTCATCAATTCAAAGCGTTCTGCTATCCAGCAGAGTACATCTTACTCCTAAGAAACAAAAGAGATATCAAGAACCCTTTACGCATGGCCAGTGCCCGACAGCATTCCTGGCCACAAGAAAAAAGTGTTTCTGTTAATACCATTTAGCGGATCGGGACGCAAGAAAAATTATACAAAAGTTTAGCTCAGTTCTGGCACATATATGGACAAAACTCCATGCTGTTTGTAGCATTTTAATGCTACAAATCGAGTGCTTACACTTGTCACTTTGCATTGCTTGAGTCATGGACAGTCCGCCTAATCCAGCTATGTCTACGCTGGAAAGACTCTTCCCACAGGAGGCTTCAAGGGGCGCTGGAATAGGCCTTTCCGTCAGAACGTATGAATTGACAGGAAGCCCAGGGAGAACGTAGGCTGCCCTCCCGTCGGCGATGATCCCCGCGGAAGACACAGCTTACGACTGAGCGGGATGATGGATTTCGCGCCTAAATGCGCTCCAGGGCCGCCTTGAGATATTTCCAGAAGCTTTCGACCGACGATATTTCAACCCGCTCGTTTGGACTATGCGGGTCCACGATGGTCGGCCCAAACGAGGCCATTTGCATGCCCGGATATTTTTCACCGATCACGCCACATTCCAATCCGGCATGCATGGCGATCAGCTTTGCAGGTTCGCCGAAGACTTCCTCGTGTACGGATTGCAGCTTGTGCACGATGTCACTGTTAGGCTCGGGCTTCCAGCCGGGATAGCTGCCGGCATGCTCCACCTCGAACCCAGCCAGCCGAAATGCCGTCGCAACCATACGCGCGGCCGCCTGTTTGCTGCTCTCGATTGCACTGCGTTGGCTGGTCACGATTTCGACCGTGTCGCCTTTGATCGCAGCCGTCGCCAGGTTGGTAGAGTTCTGCACCAGGCCGGCGACATCGGGACTCATGGCCAGAACTCCATGAGGCACAGTCACCAGTAGATTCACGGTCTGTTTCGCATCGGCAGCGTCAAGAACTTTTCCCGGCCGGACCACCTTTTCCACCGTGATTTGCAGTTCGGAATCGAAGCCACCCAGGTCGGCTCGCCATTCGGCCTCGGCCTTGGCCACCAGCGCCTGCAATTCTTTTTGCCGGGCCGCATTCAGAACCACCACCGCGAAGGCCTCGCGCGGAATCGCGTTCTGCGCACTTCCGCCGTTGAGCTCGGCAATTTCCATCGGCAACGAATCAAGCCCGGTGTGCAGAACGCTGCCCAGGATCCGCAATGCGTTGCCGCGCCCTTGGTGGATATCCACACCCGAGTGACCGCCCTTCAAGCCAAGTACCTTGATGCGCAACGCTGTATCGCCGGTGGCAGGACGGAACGCGACCTTGCGGCGAGCCGTAGTCTTCAGGCCACCCGAGCAGCCAATGCAGATGGTGCCTTTCTCCTCGTTATCCAGATTCAGAAAGTATTTCGCCTTCAGCAGTCCGCCGGGAAACTCCGCCGCCCCAGTCAGCCCGGTTTCCTCATCGATGGTGAAGACGAATTCCAGCGGACCATGAGCAATGTCGTTGCTCTCCATAACCGCCAGGGCAGCTGACACGCCTACACCATTGTCGGCGCCGAGTGTCGTGCCCTCGGCCTTCAGCCAATCTCCCTCGCGTCGCACCTTGATCGGATCGGTGTCGAAGTTGTGGGGCGTTCCCTCATTCTTTTCACAGACCATATCCAGATGACCCTGCAGCAGGGCCATCGGCGCAGATTCGCGCCCCGCATGAGCTGGCTTTCGGATTACCGTGTTGCCTACCTCATCGTGCACCGCTTCCAGACCCGATCGAGCCGCCACTGCCAGCACGTAGTCGCGTGCCGCAGCTTCTTTCGTCGACGCCCGAGGTATCGCCGCCAACGCAGCAAAGTGCTTCCACAATTCCTTGGGCTCCAGATCGGTCAGTGCGGATGTCATAACACGCTCCCCTTGCATTGGAATGCATTTCCATCCTACAGCGCCACAACCGGGCTGACGAGCCCTTCACCGATTCGCAGCCCGCTACTGAGTTCGTTTCCCAGCGATCCTCTAGTTTCGTGATCTGAATTCGGAACGCTCCCGTCTGCCGCAACTAATCTGCCCGTGATTCCCATTCCGAAACTCGTCACCAAAATGCAGCCTGCAAGTATTGCCCTGGAAGACGACGGGGGTTTAACGTTTCAGATAAATCACATTGCTGCATATAGGTAGCTTTTCAGAATGTAGCCGGCAATGCAGGTAGGTGCCGGCATTTCAATGTGAGTTCGTCAATCTCCCTCCCGACCGCCGGGCAAGAACCGGCAGAGTAGTCCAAGACCCTCCCAACAAAGTGCTGTGCCGCGCGAAAGAGTGCGTTCCCCAACACTCGGGAAGGGCGGCGCCATCGATCATGAAGGACTTTGACAGGGCCGCATCCTTTCGTCGCCATTGTCGCGGAGGCTTTGCGAAAGCCCGGGCAATTTCTGTCGCAGTGGGCCAGAGACTCTCGGGAATAATGCTTCTGGCCATACTGTTCCTGCTTGGGTTCTCGGCTACCTCATCTTCCGGCGCGGCGCAAACTCTCGTAGCTACGGTTATCGCGGGTGCGATGCCGGTTGCGCTTGACGTCAACTCCGTCACCAACAAAATCTACGTGGCCAACGCCAACAGCAACACTGTGACCGTGATCGACGGAGCGACAAACGCTACCGTGACGGTCGGGGTAGGGTGGGCTCCCCAGGCGGTCGCAGTAAATGCCACCAGCAACAAAATTTATGTGGCTAACGCGAACAGCAACACGGTCACGGTAATCGATGGCACCAATAACAGCAGTTCCACGGTCGGAGTTGGCGATGAACCCATGGCCATTGCCGCAAATCCGGTGACCAACAAGGTCTACGTTTCCAATTATCGCGGCAACAGCGTAACCGTAATCGACGGCGCTACCAACTCTGCCTCTACCATCGCTGTAGGGAGCTATCCGGAAGCCTTGGCCATCAACCAAAATACGAACAAGATCTATGTGGTCAATTGCGGTGGGGGTAGTGTGAGCATAATCGATGGCGCCACCAACTCTACTTCCGCCGTTGCCGTGGGGAGCTACCCGGAAGCACTGGCGCTCAACCAGCAAACGAATAAGATTTATGTCGCCAACTACGGCAGCAACAATCTGACGGTCATCGACGGGGCGACGAAATCGAGTACCACCCTAAGCGTGGGCCTGGGGCCCTCGGCGGTAGCAATCAATCCGGTCACCAACCAGATATATGTAACCAACGAACGAAGCGGCTCGGTGACTATCGTCAACGGGGCGCCACTAGCCGTCGTCAGCACCGTACTGGCCGGCAATAACCCGAATACCGTGATGGTCGATCCCGTCACCAACAAGGCTTACCTCACAAACTACCTGTGGTACGGCACCATGACCATGATCGATGGCGCCAGCGATCTTACCTCCACGGTTGCTGTCGGGGCCTATCCCTCGGCTTTGGCGGCCAACTGGAGCAGCAACCGCATTTATGTAACAAACTCCAATGACAACACCGTCTCGGTGATTGCCGGCGCAGCATCAGGGGCGCTTCTTTTCGTCCCCATGACTCCTTGCAGGGTGGTAGATACCCGGTGGGCAAACGGCCCGTTTGGCGGACCGCCAATTCAGATAGGCACGTACCGGACCTTTGTTATCCCGAATAGCACATGCTTACGCGGGATGCCCGCTAGCGCCGCAGCCTACTCTTTCAATGTCACCATTGTTCCGCACGGAGCGCTGGGGTACCTGACGGTCTGGCCCACAGGCGAGGACAGATCAGCCATCTCGCTGTTGAATTCTCCCGACGGACGAATTAAGGCTAACGCGGCAATTGTCCCGGCCGGCTTCGGCGGCGCCGTCAATGTATTCGCCAGCAACGGCACCACCGACGTCGTTCTCGACATCAACGGCTACTTTGTGCCAACAGCGTCCGATCCTTCCGCCCTCGCCCTGTACCCGCTGAAACCTTGCCGCGTAGTCGACACTCGCTGGGCGAACGGCGCACTCGGAGGTCCATACCTTCAGGGTTCCAAGACTCGTACATTTCCCGTGCTTAACGCCGTTAGCTGCGATATTCCTTCCAGCGCCGAAGCGTATTCCTTCAACTTCACGGCGATTCCACGGACCCGTGCGCTCCACACCTTCAGTGCGTGGCCGGCGGGAAAACCGCAGCCCACCAGTTCCACCTTGAACGCACCTACCGGCACCGTCGTGGCTAACGCAGCCATCATACCGGCCGGCACCAACGGCGAAATTTCAGTGGAGGGGACTGAGGATACGGACCTGGTGATCGACATCAATGGGTACTTCGCGCCACCAGGAACGGGCGGACTCTCGCTGCATCCCAGCGCTCCTTGCCGCGCTCTCGATACCCGCAAGACTATCGGCATATTCAGCGGGACGATAGTAGCCAACATCGGCGGCAGCCCATGCGGCGCTTCCTCCTCGGCCAGAGCTTTGGTCCTGAATGCGACGGTGGTTCCTAACGGACCGCTATGGGTCCTCACCTTGTGGCCGGATGGCCAGCCGCGACCGACCGCTTCGACATTGAACGCCTACGATGGGGCAGTTACGTCGAACATGGCAATTGTGCCGACGACCAACGGCTCTGTCGACGCCAACGCGAACGGTGCGACAGCTCTGGTCTTGGATATCTCCAGTTATTTCGCGCCCTAACAGGCTGCTGAAAAAGTCGGATTTGACATGTCTTGAAGGGGCGTACCTTTAGGTACGCCGTGAGTCTTTTATCTTTTCATCCCACCGACTGAAGTCGGTGCGGAATCTGCTTTCGCGAGTTTTTCAGCATCCTGCTAGATCGCGATAACAGTCGCCAGCCGTTGTCGCGTCAGACTTTCAGGTAAGCTACTTTCCCGATGCGGTGGCTGCCAGCGGGAACTGTTGACCGGTCACCGGCGCTAAGAACGGCACTACGTAGGCCTGTAGATCAAAATTACCGGCTTGCTTCGCCTCGACGACAAACTTGTATTTGAACTCGCCCATCTTGAACGAGTCAGCAGTGAGATGGAAAATGTATACCCCGTCCTTCGATTCGCGGAACGTGACCTGCTGGGCGGTCGGGTTCTTGATGACTAACAGAATCTGTCCGCCTTCATTTTCTTCAGTGTCGCCCTTTTGCCCGGCTTGCTTCTCTTTGGAAGCTCGTTTCTCTTCCGCTTCTCGTTCTTCATTCCGCTCCCGGCCGGCACGCGGCATTTGAAATCCCGGAACCAGCTTCTGTGCCTGAGCGAGATTGGACGCAGGATAATTTCCTGGACGCCACTCCGCGTCCGGCAATTCTTCCGGCCCTTCCAGGGTGGAATACATCAACTGCTGGTCGCCCGTTTTCAGAGTGCGGCCATCGGGCCGAAAACTGAGGCGCCCAACTACCATGGGAAACGCCATGAGCTTTGGTCCTTCCGCCAGGATGAGTGGCCGTGGACCGGGTCCCGTCGCGTCGGGAACGGCGAGGAAGGCTGCGTCAGCAGTTTCGGCGACAATCTTTGCCGGGCGCTCCTCGAATGCCGCAAAGGCCTTGCTGCTGTCTCCGCTGAACGGACCGCGGACCACACACAGCTGATCTTTCAGGCAGATCGCCGGCGCCTGGTAGGAGGTTGGAGCTTTCCCTTTTGCGCCAGGGCTGTGTGGGGTACTGATAGCCTTGGAAATCAAGGCGCCAGGGTTTCCAGCAGGATGAAATGCGAAAGCCAGTTCGACTTGTCCCGGCGGAATGGTTAGTGCAATTGGGCCATCGGCTGCCTGGGGTGGTTCACCGGAAACCTCGATCACCCATCCTGCCAATGTCGAGCCAGCACCCGACGATTGAAATGGAAGCGTCACCCGCGTGACCATTACCTCCGGCATTCCTTCATACTTGCTGGGATCTTCCACCACGCTGCCAGACACTCGTTGGCCGGGGCGAATCTGGGCGGGCAGGATCAATCCCACTTCTTTCATATTCGTGGCGGGACTGGACTGAACCGGAGGCGTTGAGGTGGCTCCAGTCTTTTGTTCCTGGCTGGCTGCCTGCCGCGCGCGCTGCAATTGCTGCATCACCTCATCTTGAGTGAACTTCTTCGCCACTTCGGGAGTTCCCGAGGATTCCTCACCGGCCGGACATTCCATTACTTTGTAGTCCTGCGCCGCAATGTTCCACTCGTTGCACTGATACACCCCGGTTTGAGGATCGTGGGTCAAACGGTGTCCGCCGACTTGTTTCCCTGACTCGTCAAAAATCTGGATGAACTCGCCGGTAAAGTTCGCGTTGTCGTCATAGGTATTTCGCGCGATTTTATGCACCTGCCCGTTCGGCCAATACGACGTGGAATCCGTCTGGGGCACGTAGCCTCCTGGAGTGTATTCCAGGACGTTCTTTTGCAGCAGCTGACCATCCGGTCCCAAGGTGCGGGTCTCCGTCACCTGGCCGGCGGCGTTGTAGTGCAGCTCCATCTTTCTGCCGCCCCCGGCATCCTGCACCACTGTGTGCTGCGCGACAGCTGGCGCGGCCCAAAGAATCAGAAGCATAACCAAAGCGAAGGTCCAGGAAACCGGCAAATGGAAAAAAGATTGAATTCGTGACAAGAGTTCTTCCCCTTAATGAGTACTTCGACGAGATAAAAATAATGGAGTCGACAATTTCGGGAGTCCTTGAATGGTCGAGTGTCCGGGTTACGATTAACGGTAGTAGCAGGCAGAAAGTTTAGCATGTCGCCCGATGGAGACGTAGCGCGGCAGTGCCGTCGATCCTACACAGGCTCTGGCGCCGCGATTCATTTGCAATCGAGCCACGGTAGATTGCCACTTTAATGATTTGCCACTGCCTTTCAGACAAAATGCGATGATGCCATGCTGTCTATTCAAAACGGGCTAATCATATCGAGCGCCAGCGCGTCTACTATCGTTTTCGTTGACACCACGTGACGCTGCGGGTTAGAGTTTCATCGGCCTCGAAGGTGGGAAAATCTTCTCATCCTATCCCGTGCAACCAGCTCACTCGTGCAGAGTCGATACCATTCTGAATTAACCACGAAGAAGGAAGATTTTCTCATGAAATCGTATGCACTCGTCCTCCCGCCTCGGCATCAGCCGGGCAGTGCTGACCATCACGCTCGGATTCGCCTTAGCGGTCCTGGTATCCGTTCCAGGCCAGCGCCCAAAGCCTATTCAGGCAGCTCAGCCAAGACAGTTTCACCAACCAAAGCAGCCAGCACATGACCGAAGTCGAACCCGGCGCTTTTGCCAACGGGCCGGTCGATCGTTACAGCCTTTCAGGTCGCCCGCATTTCCAGCGGCGGCGGCGCCGATATCGGCTGGGCGACCTCGCTGAATGTCGGCATCTCCTGGACCAACGGTTATCTTCCCGGCCTGACGCAGTTTGAAGGCGGCGGACCCAACAGCGGCAGCCAGCGACGCTGCTGTCGCCTATGACGCCAAGCACGGCCAATGGCTGATTTGCACTCTGCCGATCGGCAACTTCGACACCGTTGCGGTCAGCCGCTCCCCCGATGGAATTCACTGGGGCAACCCGATCTATGTGATCAGCAACCAGCGACGCGGACAAGAACTGGATCGCCTGCGACAACACTGCAAGCAGTCCCTACTACGGAAACTGCTATGTCGAGTGGGACAATCCCGATGTTGGCGATCTGCTGTACATGAGCACCTCCAGCGACGGCGGACAAACTTGGGGCACGCCCCAAGACCACCGCCGGCAATGATTTCGGCATCGGCGGCAATCCCGGTAGTGCAGCCCAACGGAAATGTGGTGGTTCCGTTCGCCGATTTCAACGGCGGCATGTCGGCTTTCATGTCCACCAACGGCGGCCAGAGCTGGACGGCGGCCGTCAGCATCGCCAACGCGCCCAGCCATGGTGAGGCCGGAGGCCTGCGCAGCGCTGGACTTCCCTCCGCCGCCATCGACGGCGCAGGCACCGTCTACGCCTCCTGGTCCGATTGCAGCTTTGAAAGCGGCTGCTCGGCCAACGACATCGTGTACAGCAGCTCCAGCGATGGAATTCACTGGGGCATCGAAGATCCGCATTCCGCATGGATCCCATTGGCAGCGGCGTCGATCACTTCATCAATGGCATGGGCATCGACATTCGGACTTCCGGCAGCACCGCCCACATGGCAATGACCTATTACTATTATCCGGTCTCCAATTGCGGCAACAGTTGCCAGCTGTTCGCCGGCTTTACCGATCACCAACAATGGCGGCACGACCTGGACTGCGGCGTCGGCAGCTTTCGCACTCCATGCAGCTGAGCTGGTTGCCGAATACCTTCTCCGGCAGAATGGTGGCTGATTACGTGGCTACCGTCTATCCTGGCGGGAGGCAGAGCCTTCCCGATTTACGCGATCGCTTATGCAGCCTAAGGCAGCGTATTCAATCAGGCCGATCTACACCGAGGGTTACGGTTTCACCGACGATGAGATGACCGAGCCGCGGATCAGTTCGAAGAATGACAAGCCAATCCCGGGCATCAAGTCGGATCATCCCAACCGAACCTACTACGACCTGGACAACGAGCATCCTATTCATCCGTCGCAAAGACACTCCTCCGCACGAGAAGGACTAGCTCTTTCTCGATTGCACAGGCCGCCGGCGCACCCGCGCTGGCGGCCTTTTTCTGTTTGGAAAATCGACTGCCCGGTTGTCAGGCAACCCTTTCGCAGCACAGTTGCGCTCAAGTGGCTTATCCTGAATTCGGTTGATGTACCCGCAGTCGCGAGTCCATGTACGCGTCAGGCGTTTGAGCGCTCACTCCTGAAACCGTACTTGTCCAGAGGTTACAATCAGATTGCACGTCCAAAACATCCAGATGATCGTGAACCTTTCGGCACTTTCGTGCGTATTAAACAAAGGCTCCAGAGACAATTGTTGATTAGAGAATCATGAACTGACTGTCAGTTCCAGGAGATGAGGAAATGTCTGTTCCCGGTTTC
Organism: uncultured Acidobacteriaceae bacterium; assembly: GCA_963746515.1. GTDB lineage: Bacteria > Acidobacteriota > Terriglobia > Terriglobales > Acidobacteriaceae > Bog-257. The sequence goes on from CAVVBO010000001.1 coordinate 854,578, forward strand.
GTTAAGTCCGCAGTCCGAAGAATCCTTACGCTGGGCTTTATGGGTCTGCTTGCCAGCGCCAGCTGGGCTCAAAACGCAACGCCGCCGAGCACGCTGGCTACCCCTCCTCCGCTGACGCCGATGCCGCAAGCGCCCGCTCCGCAGCATAATGCCCCCCATCTGTATTCGGACCAGGACTATTCGAAGCCAAAGTCTGGGTTTCCCAATGTGATCGCTCCCTACCGGTCACAAAGCGTCCCGCCGCGAACCTGACTAATTCCGCCCGGACCGATCAACTATTCCGCGACGGCAAGATGTATCTGTCGATTAACGACGCGGTCGCCATGGCGCTGGAGAATAACCTGGACATCGTCTTGCAGCGTTACAACCTCTCCATTGCCGACACGGACTTGCTGCGCACGAAATCCGGCCTGTTTGGCTTAGGCGTTAATCAGGGAGTGACGCAGGGCACGCCCGGCGGCCAAAGCGGGGTCTCTGCTGGAGGAACCGGCAGCGCATCCACCGGAGCCAGCGGCACCGGCGCGGGCGGCACTCAAATCGGCGTGGGCGGGGCGGGCGCTGGAGCAGGAGGCCTGGTGGGGTCCACCCTGGGCGGAGGTCCTCCGCTCCCCAGCTACGACCCAGTACTCACCGGCAACATCCAAGGCCAACGCGCGGCTTCGCCCCAGACCAACGTTTTTTTCTCGGGCGGTGAGCCGACCGTAGTACAAAACACGAACGTCTATAACTTCGGTTATACCCAGGCATTTTCAACCGGCACCCAGGCCTCGGTTACTTTCAACAATAGCCGCATCACGACCAACGTGCCTTTCGACGTGGTGAATCCGCAAATCTCGCCCACGTTTAATTTTCAATTGACCCAGCATCTGCTGCAAGGCTTCGGATTCGATCCCAACTTGCGCTGGATCCGAATCGCTCGCAACAATCGGGAGAATGGGGACATCGTGTTTCGTCAGCAGATTATCTCCACGGTGTCGCAAATCGAAAACATTTACTGGGACCTGGTAACCGCATACGAAGCAGTGAGGGTGAACGAGCGAGCGCTCCAACTGGCGCTCAAGACGCAATCGGACGATGAAGAGGAAATCAAGATTGGCACGCTGGCGCCGATTACCCTGGTGCAAGCCAAGAGCGGAGTCGCAACCGCGAACCAGAACCTGCTCACTTCGCAAACCCAGCTTCAGCTTCAACAACTGCTGATGAAAAATGCCATTACCAAGAACATGAGCGACCCCATTCTGGCGGATGCACCCGTAATTCCGACGGATACCTTGCAAATCGCCGAGCCGCAAGAGACTCGCCCGGTCCAGGATCTGATCCAGGAAGCCTTGCAGGGCCGTCCCGAGATTGCCCAGGCGCGCATCAGTCTTACCAATGCGGAGATCTCGCGCAAAGCGCTCAAGAATGCCCTGCGTCCTACGTTGGATGTCTATGCGTTTTACGGGGCCTCGGCATTGGCGGGCGATCAAACTCCGCTTCTGCCTCCGTGTGATTTCCCGGGAGGGATTCCGGGTGAGACCTGTTTGAATCCGGGAACCATCCCCAGAACCGGCTACCCTAATGCGTTTCATGACCTTTTCAATAGCTCTGGGCCGGACAAAGGCGTTGGGGTAAACGTCAATATCGTTCTTCGTAACCGTGGCGCGCAGTCCGCACAGGTGCGTTCGGAGTTGGAATACCGGCAATCTCAGGTAGGCTTGCAGCAAATCGAGAACCAGATCACCATCGAAGTACGACAGGCTCAGTTTACCGTGCAGCAGAACTACGCGGCCCTGCAGGCAGCCCTCGCGGCTCGCGATTACAAGAAGGAAAGCCTGACAGCGGAGCAAAAGAAGTTTAGCTATGGAGCTTCGACGCCGACTCTGGTGTTACAGGCGTCCAGCGATTTGACCACCGCCGAGTCGAACGTTCTCAACGCTGCCGCCAACTACGAAAAATCGAAAGTGCAACTGGATAAGTCGACCTCCGAAACCCTGTCCAAGCTGGGTATTGATATCGCGGACGCTGAATCCGGACAAGTGAAGCACCTTCCGGCAGTACAGGGCGTTGTCCCGGCAAATGTGGAAGAGTTGACCACGCCGACTCCGCCCTACGTGCCCCCGGGAGAGACCACTCCCGCTCCGCCGAGCGAGCAGCCGCCAAACCCGTCTGCTCCGCCTTCCGGAGCCTGATTTTCCGGCCACTGACCGCCGCCTTCCGAGAGCAGGCTTGCCGCCGGATGCTAAGATGTTATGATTTCGAAACTCGCAGAAGTGCATTCGGCGGCAGTTGCTGCGGTATGGCAGCGCGTCCAAGGGGCGATCGGTAGAGCGTGCCAAGCGAAAAACAGGTTCGATGGTCGCAGCTCAGGGTAGGAATCACTGTCCTGGCTGCCCTCATCACCCTGGCAGTCCTCATCTTCGTCATGACTGGCACCACCGGCCTCTTTACCCGGAAGATTATTGTGCGCACGTATGTCGACAATGCTGGCGGCTTGCGCGTCGGCGCTCCGGTTCGTCTGGAAGGCGTCGATATCGGCAATGTCACCGGAATTAATGTAACCGCCGATCCCCAACGGCGGGCGGCGCCAGTGCAGATCGTCATGAAGATCACCACCAAGTATGCCGATGCCATGCGCAGCGATTGCGTGGTTGAGCTGACCACCGCCGGCGTTCTGGGCGAGGTGTTTGTCGATATGGATTGCCGTCAGGCGAAGGCTGGGCCGTTGCAGAACGGCGCCGAGCTGCCCACTCGCGATACGCCGCAACTGCAGGATGTGGTGCGCGCCAGCCAGGGCACGCTGGAAAACCTCGACATCCTCATCAAGAAGTTGAACGATATCGTGGCCTTCATCCAGAGCGGGCAGGGCTCCATCGGCAAGATCATCTATGACCCGTCGCTGTTCAACCGCGCCAACGATGCCGTGACCCAGTTGCAGCAGATCATGACCCAGATTAACTCGCCAAAGGGCACCATTGGCAAGCTGCTGAACAGCGACGAACTCTACAATAAAGCCAATAAGACAATCGATACGGTGAACAAGCTCATCGCCGAGGTCGACAACGGCCAGGGAACCGCCGGCAAGCTTCTCAAGGATCCGGCGCTCTACGACAACGCCAACCGGACCATCAATAACGCGAATAAGCTGATTGACGGCATCAATGCTGGTAAAGGCACTCTGGGCCGCCTGGCTAAGGATGAGGATCTGGCCCGTAAGATCGACAGCACGGTTACCCATCTGAACAGCATCACCGATCAGATCGACAAGGGCGAAGGCTCGGCCGGCAAGTTCCTCAAGGATCCCTCGCTCTACAACAATGCCAACGACCTGCTGGTCGAGACGCAAAACCTCATCAAAGCAGTTCGCCAGGATCCCAAGAAATATCTGACCATCCACCTCAAGATCTTCTGAAACCGGTCCGGTCGCACTTCCCTGAGTCAAGATTCGGGAAGAGACCGCAATCGAGTGGAATACTCCCTGCGCTCCCGGCTCTATTTTCTACCATGCACCCTTGCCAAGGTCTGTTATGAACCGGGAGGCGAAGAGGTGGAAGACTTCTCAAGTACTTATGCCGATGCCATTCATTATCTTCTGAGTGGCGACAAGGCTGCCGCCGTTAACACCCTGGCGTCCATACCCGGTTTCCCCAAACCTCCGGGCAAGAAATCCTATCCCCTTCCTCCTGAGCAAGTGCGCATATTTCGCCGCGATGGATTTACTTGCCGCTACTGTGGCCGAAAAACCGTGTTCCGGCCAGTTCTTCGAGCGTTGTCAGCCATCTTGCCGGTGGAATTTCCCTGGCAGCGCGATGAGAGGCGCGTCGACTGCCACCTCGCCTATTGGAGAGATTTCGCCAGTTGCGATCACGTGAGGCCGCTGGCCCGGGGCGGCAACTCGTCCGATGAAAATTTGGTAACCGCTTGCTGTTTCTGCAGCTCGATCAAGCAAAACTGGACAATCGACGAAATGGGATGGAAGCTTCTGGACAGAGACCACGGCACCTGGGATGGACTCACTTCGCTCTATCCCAGTCTGGTTACCTTGGTCCGGGCCCCTACTGCCAGTGCCCGCTTCGACTACTACAGATTATGGCTAAGAGCCTTGAATGCTCAGCCGAAATGGCGCGTGCTGCTATCTAACCGAAACGCCCGCAATGCCCTACGCGGCCCGCGCACGTTGACCATGGAACGCAAGCGGGCGTTTTATCGCCGCTCACCCTGCCCGAATTTCACAGTCTAAGTGCCGGTGTAGTAGTGTCTCTTGTGGACATGAGCACCTTTCCATGGGGCGCTGGTGGTTCCATTGTCACACGACCTCGCACTGATCCGACGAGAGGCGAGGCGAATTCTTACCGTCGAGGCAGTCATGCGGATTCTCTGCTCGTTTGTATTGTCCCTTGTCGCCACTTTGTGCGTGGCTCAAACATCAACTTCCGATACCTCTGCCGACGTTCCTAAACAAATTCCCAACTTCGATCTGACGGCCATCGATAAGACCATCGATCCCTGCGTGGATTTCTATCAGTACGCTTGCGGAAACTGGATGAAGAACAATCCCATCCCTCCTGACAAGTCGCGCTGGGGCCGCTTCAACGAACTCGACGAACGCAATCTCTACGTTCTGCGCGACATCCTCGACCAGACGCAGGCTCCCGGCAAGCACAGCGCGATCGAGCAGAAAGTGGGCAACTATTACGCCGCCTGCATGGACGAAACCGTAATCGAAAAGCGAGGCGCCGCGCCACTGGAACCCGAGATGAACACGATTGCGGCTATCAAGTCGAAGCAGGACCTCATCGTCCAGATTGGGGCCATGCATCGCGACGGAATTCCCGCGTTGTTCACCTTTGGCCAGATGCCTGACATGCACGACTCGCGGCAGACCATTGCCAATCTTGATCAGGGCGGAATCACGCTGCCTGATCGCGACTATTACCTGAAAGACGATGCCAAGTCGGTAGAGACGCGGCAGAAGTATCTGGAGCATGTGCAGAAGATGTTCGAATTGGCCGGCGACAAGCCCGAAGTCGCCGCTGCCGAAGCCAAGACCGTGCTCGCCGTGGAAACTGGGCTGGCCAAGGCCTCGATGGACCGCACCGCCCGTCGCGATCCCAAGAATCGCGATCACCTGATGCCGTCGACTGAAATCGTAACCCTGGCGCCAAACTTCGAACTTACGCAATACTTTGCCGACAGCGGCGCGCCGAAATTCAGCACGCTGAACGTCACCAATCCCGACTTCTTCAAGACGGTGAACGACCAGATCAGCTCGGTCTCGCTCGATGATTGGAAGGTCTATCTGCGCTGGCGCACCATCGACAACTATGCTCCGTCATTATCGAAGGCGTTCGTCGACGAGGATTTTCAATTCAATGGCACCTACATGTCGGGGCAGAAAGAAATTGAGCCGCGCTGGAAGCGCTGTGTGCAATCCACCGATCAGAAGCTAGGCATGGCATTAGGCCAGCTCTACGTCGACAAGACCTTTGGTCCGGAAGGCAAGGAACGGACGCTTAAGATGGTGCAGGCCATTGAGACCGCCATGCATCAGGACATCGGCCAGCTGACCTGGATGTCGGATACCACCAAGCAGAAGGCTTACGAGAAGCTGAGCACCATCGTCAACAACATCGGCTATCCCGACAAATGGCGCGACTACAGCACGGTGATCGTGATGCGCGAAGATTACGCCGGCAACGTCACGCGCGCTTCCGCATTCGAAGTGCAGCGCCAGCGCAACAAAATTCAAAAGCCGACCGACAAGAAGGATTGGGGCATGACGCCACCGACAGTGAATGCCTATTACCGCTCCAACATGAACGACATCAACTTTCCCGCCGGCATTCTGCAACCGCCTTTCTACAGCCAGAGTATGGACGACGCGGTGAACTATGGCGCCATAGGAGTCGTGATCGGCCATGAGTTGACCCACGGCTTCGACGATCAGGGCCGCAAATTCGATGCCGATGGAAATCTGAAGGACTGGTGGACTGCGGACGACGCCAAAGCCTTCGAAGAGCGGGCCACCTGTACCGCTGACGAGTATTCCAGCTTCGTGAGCGTCAAAGACGACAAGGGCGAAGTGAAGCTGAATGGCCGCTTGACCCTGGGCGAAAACACTGCCGACAACGGTGGCCTGAAGCTGGCCTACATGGCACTGACCAACATCATTGGCAGCACGCCGCTGAAGCCTATCGACGGATACACGGCGCAGCAGCGCTTCTTTCTGGCTTACGGCCAGATCTGGTGCCAGAACGTAACCGACCAGCAGGCGCGAAAACTAGCCATCATCGATCCACACTCGCCGGGCCGCTGGAGAGTCAATGGCGCGGTGCAGAACTCGGCTGCGTTCGAGGAGGCGTTCGGCTGCAAAGCCGGCCAGCCCATGGTCCGCGAAAACGCCTGCCGGGTGTGGTGAGACTGTACGATAGAGAGTTCGATCTGGAAACGCCCCTGACGCGTGTCATTGCGAGTTCTTTGAGGTTGTCATCACGAGTGGGCTTCAGCCCGCGAGGGATCTGCTCTTAAGACTCTTCCAGCAGCGCTTTTTCATCGGCACCAGGTACTACCGATTTCTGTTTCTTACTTCACACGAGGTATTCCATGCGACGTCTCGCTCTTATAGTTGCTCTCCTGCTCATTGCCGGATTTGCGGCACAGGCGCAAACCAGCAACAGTTCTTCCTCTGCCGACCAGATCAAACCGATGGTCAGCTTCGATCTCAACGCGATGGATAAGTCCGTCGATCCCTGCAACGACTTTTATCAGTACGCCTGCGGCAACTGGATCAAGAACAATCCCATCCCTGCCGACCAGCCAGCCTGGGGACGATTCAACGAGCTGCACGATCACAACCAGTTGGTGCTGCGAAGCCATCCTGGAGAAGCAATCCGCCGACAATCCCAACCGCAGCTCCAACGATCAGAAGATCGGCGATTACTACGACTCCTGCATGGACGAGCCCGGCATCAACGCCAAGGGAATTGCGCCTCTGAAGCCGATCGCTCGACCGCATCGACGCGCTCAAGGACAAGAGCCAGTTGCCGGAGCTGATCGGCTATCTGCACAGCAACGGCGTGCATGCCCTGTTTGCCTTCGGCTCGGAGCCCGACGCGAAGGACTCGATGATGGAGATTGCCGGCACCGACCAGGGCGGGCTGGGGCTTCCTGACCGCGACTATTACCTGAAGACCGATGAGAAGTCGGTTGCACTGCGCAAGGCTTACGTCGAACACGTAACCAAAATGTTCCAGTTGATGGGCGAGTCGCCTGACAATGCCGCTGCCGACGCCAAGACGGTGATGACAATCGAGACCGCACTGGCAACGGCCTCGATGGACCGGGTCGAGCGCCGCGATCCCAACAAGGTCTATCACAAGATGACGACCGCGCAGCTCCAGGAGTTGAGCCCGGCTTTCGTCTGGAAAGGCTATTTCGATACCATCAACGCTCCCGTGCTTCACCAGCCTGGATGTTTCGGTTCCCGACTTCGTGAAGGGAATGAATCAAGTCGTCGCCACCACCAGCTTGGACGACATGAAGACGTATCTGCGCTGGCAGGCCGCTGCATAGCGCTACCCAGTTGTTGCCTACGCCCTTCGTGGAAGAGAACTTCAGCTTCTACGGCAAGACGCTGACCGGTGCGAAGGAGCTGCGTCCGCGCTGGAAGCGTTGCGTGCAGTTCACCAACGGCGACTTGGGCGAAGCACTGGGCAAGGCCTATGTTGCCGAGGAATTTCCGCCGGAAAGCAAAGCCGCCACGCTCAAGATGGTGAATGAGCTGGAAGCCGCGCTCAAGACCGACATCACCGAGCTCTCATGGATGACTCCGGATACCAAGAAGCAGGCGCTCGACAAGCTGGCGCACATCGCCAACAAAATCGGCTATCCCGACAAGTGGCGCGACTACAGCACCCTGACCATCGTTCGCGGCGACGCGCTGGGCAATTCCCTGCGCGCCAATCGAATTCGAGTTCAAGCGCCAGCTCAACAAGATCGGCAAGCCGGTCGATCGCGGCGAATGGGGCATGACGCCGCCCACGGTCAACGCCTATTACAGATCCGCAGGAAAACAACATCAACTTTCCGGCGGGAATTCTGCAGCCGCCGTTCTACGATCCCAAGATCGACGCAGCGGTGAACTTCGGCGCCATCGGCGCGGTCATCGGTCACGAGATGACGCACGGTTTCGACGACCAGGGCAGCCAATTCGATGCCCAGGGCAACCTGCGTAACTGGTGGACGGCGAAAGACCGCGAGCAGTTCGACAGCCTGGAGTCGTGCTTCGTCAACGAATACGACAGCTTCATCGCGGTCGATGACGTACACGTTCGTGGCAAGCTTACCTTGGGCGAGAATACTGCCGACAACGGCGGGCTGCGCATCGCTCACATGGCCCTGCTCGATGTGCTGGCTAACGCTCCGGAGAAGCCCACCGATGGATTCACTCCTGACCAGCGCTTCTTTGTTGGTTGGGCGCAGGTCTGGTGCGAGAACGAGCGTCCGGAATTCGCCCGCATGATGGCGCAGGTGAACGAGCACTCGCCGGGCAAAGTATCGCGTCAACGGCGTGGTGGGGAATATGCCGGAGTTCCAGAAGGCCTACGGCTGCAAAGCCGACGCGCCCATGGTGCGCAAGCCAGCCTGCCGCGTCTGGTAGAGGGGATCTTCTAACGAAACTCTGATTGAGGCTTGTTTTGAAAGGGACGACCTTCAGAGTCTGCGTGAGAACTAGCTTTGTGTTTCGGCGGTGGAATAGGAAGCGCGAAAAATAAGCGCCGTCCGGGCCCCCGATTCGCGCCGCGTTTGCGCGGATTGGGGTGGGTAGGCGCGGAATAGCCTAGCCCAGGACGTAGCCGAAGGCGCAGTCCTGGGTAAAGCGGCAAATAAGTCCGAGTCCCGTAGGGACGGCAGAAGTTCTCACGCAGACACTTCAGGCCGTCCGTTAAGTACCCACAAAATCCCGCGGCTTTAGCCGCTGCGGGACCTCGCTTTGGCCTAATCAGAGTTTCCCTAATGCATGAAAAGCACCCGCGGAAGACATCTCCTCGGGTGCTTTATGGTTTGGATGGGAGTGCGCGGCGGTCCATCACAGATGGCTGAGACCCTCCCCCAAAGATGATTTTGAAGGGGCGTAGCTTCAGCTACTCCATAGCAAGTCCTTGTCCTTGTCATCCCGAGGCGGCGCTAGCCGCCGAGGATCTGCTGTTCGGACTTTTTCAGCAAACTGTTCCTGCCCGCACCACTTCTATCGCACGACAAAGTAAGCGATGCCTATCGCGACAATGTCCTCCGGTATGGCAATCATGATGTCTTTCACCCTGAGGCCGTTCACCAGCGCCTTGCGAATATGGTAGCCCGCATAGGTGCCGATCAAGGCGCCAATCACGCCCAGCACAGCTCCCACCACTAATGACTGGCTGGCTGCGGCGCACAGGCAGGCGCCCGACAGGCCGCCCATGACGATGCGTGCGATCAGGGGTGCCGGCGCAGTTCGTGCCGGCGTCTTCGGCATCACATCTCCCACCAGTTCGACGATGGCCAGCAGAGTGAAGATCGCTACCGCCGCCGTCGATCCCATAAAGGCCAATGGCGAGCCTTGCAGATTTATCCAACCCAGGTGGGCGGCCCAGCTCACCAGAGCAGGAGCAGTCAGCGAACGCAATCCGGCAACAATGCCGATGACAAGGGCAAGCAGTAAAACATGGTTCATAGTCGAAGGCACCTTTCTCGGTCCCCAGCTCTCGGGGCGATATAACAACGCAGCTTCTGATGCAGGGCCCATAACCGAGGACTCAAGTTCCGTCGAGGCGAACCCAGCTTACTTCCAAAGATCCCGCCCCTGGAAAAAGTCGGTCCCTATGCGATCTATGATCGTTAACGGAAAATTCAAGTAGTCTTCGCCGCAATTCGGTTCGCCCATTTCGTTCTTTCCGCATTGGTAATGCTGCGGACAACTTCTGAATATTTCTTGCATCTCAATCAACAGTGCGTTTGAACAAAAAATCGACGCATTGAGCTGGTTCCCCATCCCGAGTTCTGGCGTTTCTCACGCGGCGACCCGGTCGGGCGCCAAGCGGACTTGTGTCCAAGATCGGGCGATGCCATGTCTTTTCAGGGGCGAATCCTGGGACTGCTCATCAGCGTTCTTCTCGGCAGCTTCGTAACCGCGCAAGACTTTCTCACGGCCATTCCGGCAGCCAGAACCAACAATTCAGGAGTAATAACCGGAGCAGTTTTCAACTTCGACGGACATCCCTTAGCCGGCGTTCCGGTTGAACTTCACGATGCCAATTCAGCAGTAGTGGCCAAGGCTGAGACAGAGCCCAGCGGAACATTCGCGCTGTACAACGTTCCGCCTGGCTATTACGAAGTTACATCACTGGCTGGTGGCGCAGAGGCGCGGCGATTCGTGGACTTGAGCACGGGCACCTCGACTGTGGATCTTAGCTTTCTGAACTCAGCGCAGCCGCCGGCAGCGGACAACGCCCTGATTTCTGTCGCCCAGATGACGGTTTCGCAAAGCGCCCGCAAACTGTACGAAAGGGCGCGCGACTCCGTGGGGAAAAAGGATTACGACAAGGCCCGTGCGTTCGTAAACCAGGCGTTACAGCGCCAGGCTTCCTTTCCCGAAGCACTTACCCTGCGCGCTTTTCTGGAACGCAACGGGCATGAGACTGAGGCAGCGGCCCGGGATTGTGAGGATGCGATGCAGATCGATCCTTACCATGGTCCCGCGTATTCCACTTTGGCCTCGGTTTATAATTTGCAAGGCAGATACGATGATGCCTTGCGTACGCTGGATGAGGGTATGACCCTGGCGCCCCGATTCTGGCAGATCTATTTTGAGATGGCGAAAGCCTCGATCGGCAAACAGCTCTACAGCAAAGCACTTCAACTGATGGATACGGCGGAGCGATTAGGCGGATACAACTATCCCGAAATCCATCTGGTGCGCGCTTACGCTTTGGTTCCACTCAATTTTTATGGCGAAGCGCGGACCGAACTCCAAACATTTCTTTCACGTCAACCAAAAGGCGAAAATGCGGAGCGGGCCCGGCAACTCCTGGCCAGCCTCGACCGCGATGAGAACCGACCGCGTATCGAACTTGCGGCTGCTGAGCCGAAATGATGGCGCTATTCCGATCTCAAGAGGCTCGTTCCGCGAAGTGGGTAAATCGGCGGTTTAGGTGGGCGGAGTCGACGGAGCATCGTCCTCGGCGATGGGATCGCCGCTCTTGCGCTGCATCTCATCAAAGATGTCCTTCATGACGTCGTCTCGCCGTTCACCATTGTCATGGATGCGCGACATCATTTCCTTCAGCGCCACATTCAGAACATGAAAGTGATGCAGTTCGCGATAACGCGGATCGCTGGTCACTTCCTTCCACAAACCGTGCAGCAGATCCACATCTTCCTGGCGCATGCGGGGCGTGTGCGGTCCCAGCATGTACTCATGCCTGGTACCGTCGGGCTCGAAAACCACCAGCCGCAATCGGGGACGCGGCTCGGGCAAGCGCTCCCAGGCATCACCCGTAAGCTTGCCCTGTTCGTCGGCGGTGAGCTTGTTCGACATGCCGCATACGATCACAGAAGTGTGCAGCCGTTGGGCCGTTGCCACGATGCTCTCGAAGACATCGTTCGTGGGTACGACCAGCAGCGAAACGTGCTTGCCTTGCTTTTCGGCAACCGCTACGACCGAGGTAAACAGTTCCTGTTCATACTTCTTGAACACTTCCGAGGTTTCCAGGTACTCGCTACCGCTAAACGAGTGCTCCCGGTGATAAACCCGCGAAGTCATCACCACGATGTCGGTCTTGTTGGTATCGGTCTTAGCAAGCACTTTTTGCAAGTAATACAAATTGCGCGGATCGCGTACTGCAACCAGAATGTTTCCGGGACGCACTTCCATCGCCTCGCCGCTGAGCTCCCGGTCTTCGGCGATATTGAATTGTTCCAGTCCCGACTTGCCGGAGGCATGTTCTTCCGCGGTAGTGCGCTCGGAAATCGTCAGGATGATGAAGAATGCGAGGCTGAAGGATACGCCCGCGATGGTCGCCATTTCCTTGGTGAAGAGATTGACAATGGCCGTGGAGAACAGCAGCAGCGAGATCAAGCCCAGCCCGACCGGGACTTCAACACCTTTTATGCGGATATTGCCGGGCACCTTCCACTCGCGGTTTTCGGGACTGGTATAGCGCAGCACCACCACCGCCAGCGACATGAACGAGAAGCTCCAGATCACCCCGAACGCATACAGAGAAGCCAGCAGATATACGTTACCCCGGCTGGCTACGATGGTCAGAATCTGCAGTCCCACAATCATGTTGATGACGCGATAGCTGGTGCCAAAGCGTTGTTGCGGTTTCTTGAACCAGGTGGTGAGTACACCGTCTTCCACCATGCGGCTCAGCACGCCATTGGCGCCCACGATGGCGGTATTTACCGCGCCCGACAGGATCAGCGCACCCACCAGCACCACGAAGCCCTGGAAGACGAGTCGCAGCGAATAAGGCCCCACCACGCTCATGGCGAGCCCGCCAATCAGGTTGGCGAAGTATTGCGAACGCACCCCGTCGGGGATGATCATCACCGCAAAAAACGAAACCAGAGAAGTGAAGAACAGGCTGTAGAGAAAGATCACCAGCCCCGTTTTCTCCAGGTTCTTCAGCTTGGGATGCTCGATCTCGCGATTGATCTGGGCTAGCGATTCCTCGCCGCTCATGGCCAGTACAGAGTGGCCAAATCCCACTAGCAACATAACCAGCGGTATTCGTGCCGCCCAAGTCCCCAGCAACCAGCCGAGCGACTCCTTGTTGTGATGCATGGTGGCGGGCGAGGGAAACGGTGGCAGCGGCGACGGGTGCTTGAATAGCGTTATCAGGCACCAGACGATGAGCAGCACCACCATGACGGTGGTGATCTTCATGATTTGCAGGGCGCGTTCACTCGACTCGTGAATGCCCTTGATGTTCTGCCACCAGAAGTACAGGGTCACAAGCACCGCAAAAAAGGCGGCGAATGCATTTTCCGGGAACGGTGATATCGTAGCCGATGTGATGAAACGTGTCCGTCAAAAATCCCGCGACGTACTGACCGGCGGCGACTGAGCTGATGGGACCGGTCAGGATGTAATCGAACAGCAATGCCGACACGGACAGCTTGGCCAGGGTACCGCCCATGGCCTGTTTCACTACGCGGTACACCCCGCCCGCTAACGAACATCGAGCTCGACTCGATGTAGATGGCACGAACTGCGTAGCTGAACAGCATGACCGCCAGTACGAACCAGGGAGCGCTCTTCCCGATCACCTTCTCGGCATCGCCGCCCACGTAATAGGCAGACGAAGCCAGGTCGGAGAGCACGATGGCCGCTGCCCGCCAGAACGAAATAAACGTCAGCATCACCGAAGTGGCGACGAAAACTTTGATGGCGGGACGCTGCAGGTTCTCGATGGATGTGGACATAGTTGTTCCCGGAGTTCCGGGGCAGCTCTCCGGCTGCTCAAGTACTGGACAGCAGTACATCAGTGTACTGCTTTTGCCGTCGAGCCATCAGCGGGCAAGGCGCTTCGGCATCGGCTCGCTTGAATGTACCTGTTTGTGCTTGAGTTGTCAGCCGCCCAGGACCGCGCGGGGATAAAATTTGCGAGCTAGAGAATTTGGACGTTACAAAAACATTTCAGCGGCGCATTCGTCAGTCGGCTGCAGCCATGTGATGCGGCTGATCGCGGCTGGTCAGGTAAGTCCGGCTGATGCGGTCGTGCCAGCAAAGCAGGTCCACATCCACCAGGGCCCAGAGCAATCCCATCAGCAGCGATGCGGTCGAGAAATAAAGCCCGATGACCCGACTGCGGCGATGACGCCGATTGGGACTGGTTCCTTTGAAGGTGCTCAGGCGGATTTTCGCCACTCGCATCCCCGCGGTGGCGCCGGCGTAAACGGTAAGAAGATATTGGTAGATTGCCCACAGAAGCACAGGCACCGATGCTGCCATCAACACCAGGGGCTTGGTGAATACCAGCTTGGGCAGCATTTTGTAGCCCACCGCGCCAAAAACAGCCGTAGCCGCCGCTACTAGCGCGCAATCGACAAGGCCGGCGTAGAGGCGCTGCGGAATGGTGACCGCCTGGAATGGCAACTCGATGTGGTCGGCAGGCGCCGCAGGTGCTTGCTGGGAATTCGCTGCAAACTGCAATCCATCGAGCAACGGCGTACCGGGAAACGCCTCCAACTCTTCCGGCACATCGAGAATGCGCGGCTGTTCCGGAACTACCGGATCGGCCAGACGATGTACGACCGTTGGAGCCTCCGATGCCTGTCGCGGAAATGCGATCACCTTGCGGCTTCGATCTGGGGCGCGGCACAGATGCCGGGCGTGGAACTGCTTCCGGTTCGGGCTCAAGCGTGGGAACCACCAGGGTGTCGAATTCTTCTCTCACGATAGCCGCCGCCGCGGCTGGCTCGCCGGCAACGACGTCGGGCAGAGCAGAAAGCTGAACATCTTGCACAGCTTCCTCAACTGCAATTTCCTGGAGTGAGGGCTCGGCTGCTGGCCCCGGGGCGGCGTCAGACTCCGTCTCCTCCGAAGCGGGAAACGGGAAGCGCATGGTGAACGCTCCTTCAATGCGACGTCCGCGGCGGTTGCGATAGCCCGCGACACGCGCGTGGATTTCCTTTCGCCAGACTTCGTTGGTTGGCTGCGAGGAATCGGCAGGTTGATCGACGGAGAGCGTTGATTGTTCAGTCATGTCGTGGCGCGACTATTCCTATTCTGGCAAGGCGCTAAACGATTGCGCGTCGAAAATGTGGCGCGATCATAAATTGAAAATGAGAAAAAGAGGCCGTCCGCTTGCCGTATCCGAGACCAGGCAACACCCTGCGCTCGCACGCGTCGATCGCGCAACCAGTAAGCGCCAAGCGGGTTTAAGAGAACGTCCAGAGCTGCGCGTAACCAGCGGAGGCGATTCGCGTTTTGCCTGTCCCCATGCAACATGCTAAGTTGCAAGGTTCCTCTCGATTCGAACTTACCGGCGAAGGGACGTACGCCTTTCGATGATTCCTCGCATTCGATTGATTATCACGGCGCTGTTGGTGTGTCATCTGTTTCTGCTGCCCGGCGCTGTTAACCAGCCAGTTGCGTCCCTCACAGCAGCAGCAAAATCCGACCCCATCGACGTCATCGCCGCCGCCGCCTTCCGCCAGTCCAGGTTCCTCGCCCAGCGATGAGGAGGATGACGATGACCTGGACGACTTGTTCGAGGATAATCCGCCGGCTACCCCGCCGCAGCAACCGGCCCCGAAATCGGGAGTCACGGCGCAAACCGACACCGGCCAGGAAGACACCCAAACCGAGAAGATCATTGAACAGGAACTTCAAAGCAGCAACGATCAGGAACTGGGTCCCGCAGCGGCCAGCGATGAATGTTCCCTTGGGCCGCAACGAAGTGCTGATTCGTGCCGACCAGCAGGAAAAAAATCAGGACATCTACACCGGCCGCGGTCACGTCGAAATTCGCTTCGGCACAAGCACGCTGCACGCCGATGAGGTTATCTATGATGCCTCCACCGGCCAATTGACCGCGTCGGGACATGTGGTATTCGACGGCGGACGTCACAATGAGCACCTGGTCGGCACTCACGCCACCTATGACATCAGCCGCGATACTGGAACGTTCTATGACGTGACTGGTTCCAGCGGCGTCCGGGTCAAGAACAAGGTCATGTTCCTCACCTCCTCGACGCCATTTTTCTTCACCGGCAAGGTGGTGGACAAGCTGGGACCAGACCGTTATCGCGTCAATTACGGCTTCGTAACTTCTTGCCGAGCTGCCCAATCCCAAGTGGAAGTGGGATTCTCAAGTCGCCGACATCGAAATGGGCAACGAAGTTCAAATGCACCATGCCACTCTGAAGATGGGCGGCATTCCCGGTCTTCTACGTTCCCTATGCGGAACATCCGACGGCAATTTCGGGACGCAAGAGCGGCTTTCTAATCCCGGAAATTGGAGAGTCAAGCACCAGGGCTTCATCCTGGGCGACGCCTTTTATTGGGTGCTGAGCCGCAATGCCGACGCTCACCCTGGGGGCTGCGCTCTACGCGGCGCGCGGCTGGGCGCAGTTTGGCGACTTTCGCGCCATCGGCTACACCTACGGCATTGCAAGCCGCCTATTACGGCGTTATCGATCAGAAAGGCGCGCCAAACAGTGGTCAGAATCAGGGCGGTGAGGATCTCAGGGTGAACGGCTGGAAGGATCTTCCCGACGGCTTTCGCGGGGTCGCTATCGGTGGACTATCTCAGTTCCTACCTCTTCCGTCTGGCTTTTGCCCAAGGCTTTACCGAGGCGATCAATTCTGAAGTGCGCTACTTTTGGATTCGTGACCAAGAGCTGGAATGGTTATGGCCTCGGCTTCCTGGCTGCGCGTTATCAGGACTTCCAGGGTACGGGCCCCGGTCGAATTCATAGAGATTAACCATACGCCCAGCCTTGAATTCTCGACCGCGGAGCGGCCTTTCAGCCGGACTGATTTCGTGTATGCCTACGACGTCGCCGCTGCCGGCGTTTCACGAAATGAAATCGGCTTTTCGACTGCTCCGGTCGTCGGCCGGATCGACGCTAATCCTTACATTGCATTGCCCAAATTCCTGGACGGCTGGACACTCCGCCCCGAGGTCGGCGCCCGCGAAACCTTGTACACGCCAGCGGCTCGAGTCCAGTCCGACGCAGACTCTCGGCGTGGCTGTCAGCAATGCCATCAATCGCAATGTCGTCAATGCATCGATGGAGGTGCGGCCTCCCACCCTCTCCAGAATCTTCGACCATAAGCCTTTCGGCCGGGTGCTCAAGCATACGATTGAGCCCTTCGCCATCTACCGCTATCAGACCGGCATCGACAATTTCAGCCAGATCATCCGCTTCGACTACCGCGACATTCTGGCCGATACGAACGAAGTGGAGTACGGCGTCATCAATCGCCTCTACTCCAAGAAAACCAGCTCCAGCGCGCATGCTTTCAACATCCGAAATCCGAGCTCCTGTCGACCACTGCGGAAAGAGCAGCCGCAAGTAAGACCAGCTCAGGAGGCAAGCTGCGATGACAGCTCGGGTCCGGCCAAGGAACTGGTGAGCTGGGAGATCGCGCAAAAATACTTTGCCAACACCGACGTTTGGCGGCGCGCTCGTGCCCGGCCGACGCAACGTCTTCGACAGTACCGTCGATTTCACCGGCATCGCCTTCCTCACCGAACCACGGATCTTTTCGCCCATCATCTCGCGTCTGCAAGTGCAGTCCGGAGCTGCCGATTTTCAGTGGGCGCTGGACTACGACCCGGTGCTGCACAAGATGAATGCCAGCACCATCTTCGCCGGACTATCGCTGGGGGAACTGGTACGTAAATGGCGGTCAAGCCTATCTGAACGCCCCGGGTGAAGTTCTCGTATTGTCAACGGCGTCGCTACGCCGGATGTTTACAACCAATACCGCCTCGGCGCTGATCTACGGCAACATGAACAAGCTGGGCTTCAGTGGCGGCGTCAGTGTGTCGGCGGACGCACGCTCTCCTACATCCAGGCAGCCACCATCCAGACCAATTACAACTGGGACTGCTGTGGCTGGTTTTTCAGTATCAGCGCTGGGCCCTTTCCGTGGTGAGCGACGAAAACTGCTTACCGCTTCACCTTCAGCCTCTCCAATGTCGGCAGCTTCGGAACCCTCAAGCGCTTGCAGAGGCTGTACTAGGAACAACCCCTTCCCTCCGGCGTTGTGTCTTACAATGAATCATGTCGGCATTGCACTCGAACCTGCCCGCCGAAGTAGAAAACCTCGAGACCAAGATGCGTTCTCTGCGCGACCGCCTGCGTTCGCTGGGACGCTTACTGGTCGCTTATTCGGGCGGAGTGGATTCGGGCTTCCTTGCCTGGGCTGCCTATCGTGAACTGGGCGCTGGCATGGTGGCTGTACTGGCTGATTCTCCCAGCCTGGCACGGTCGCAAATGCGCGATGCGGTCGCCTTCGCCGAAGAACAAGACATTCCGTTAACGGTCATTCATACCGGCGAAATGACGCGCCCCGAGTACCTGCGCAACGATGGCGCGCGCTGCTTCCATTGCAAAGACGAACTCTTTACCGTGATGGAAGAGCATCGCCAGCGGTCCGGGTTCGATGCTATTGCCTACGGCGTGAATGTCGACGACCAGGGAGACTATCGTCCCGGTCAACAGGCGGCCCGGCAACACCGGATTGCTGCTCCTTTGCTCGACGCCGGATTGACCAAGCAGAACATCCGCTCCCTCGCCCGGGAAGCGGCGTTGCGTATCTGGGACAAACCGGCTTCAGCTTGCCTCTCCTCCCGGATTGAGTACGGACGCCCAGTGACCCGGGAAGCGCTTTCTGCCGTGGAACTAGGAGAAGAGGCAATCCGTGGCCTCGGGTTTCGGCAGTTCCGGGTCCGTCACCATGGTCGAATTGTCCGCCTCGAAGTCGCTCGTGAAGAACTGGATCGCGCCCTTACGGTAGAAATGGCTGCCGAGTTCACGCGAATCTTCAAGGCGTTGGGATTCTTGTATGTCACCCTCGATCTTGAGGGATTTCGGTCGGGTTCAATGAACGCCACACTGCCGCTCGATTCCTTGCTGAAGGGGCCGGGGTCGACCCGCTGACTCCGGGTAGGAAATAAGCTCTTCGTGAGATAATTGAGAGTTCATGTTCTTCCCTAAAAGGTGGTTCTTGACTTTGCTCTTGAGACGATCTGCCGTCTTGTGTCTATTCTTGTGCGCCGTAGCCGTGGCGCAATCCAACGTCCCTCCCATATCTCCGGAGGTGGCAGTTCGTGTTCAACGGCAGGTCAGGGCTTACTTCAATATGCCTCCCGACGTGACCATTACCCTCGGCAAGCCTGGCGTCAGTGAGTTTCCCAACTACGAAAGCTTGCCCGTCACCATGAGCCTGAAGGACAAGACTCAGACGCTGGACTTCCTGATTTCCACCGACGGCAAAACACTGGTCCGGATGATGAAGCTGGATTTGACCAAAGACGTGTACGCCGAAACCATGAACAAGATCAAGCTTGGGGATCGGCCCATACGAGGCAATCCCGACGCCAAGGTCACCATTGTCAACTATGACGACTTCGAATGCCCATTCTGCGCTCGCATGCACAGCACCCTGATGACCGAGATTCTGCCGCAATACCAGGACAAGATAAGAATTATCTACAAGGATTATCCGCTGATCTCGATACATCCGTGGGCGCAGCACGCTGCCAACGACGCCAATTGTTTAGCCAAGGAAAGTGGCCCGGGGTATTGGGGACTGGCGGACTATCTGCATGCTAACCAGCGCGCGATCGGCGGATCACAGCAAAATGAGCAAGCGTCGTTCAACGAGCTGGATCGGGTTACGTTGGACTTCGGAAAAAAGAATGGAGTCGACTTAACTCAGTTGCAGGCATGCATCAAGGCGCAATCCGATACCATCGTCAAGGCATCGATGGCCGAGGGCGATACCCTGAACGTCAGCGCTACGCCGACTGTGTTTATTAACGGGGAGCGCCTGGAAGGGGCTTTAGACGCTGACGAGGTCAGGGCTGCGCTGAACCGGCAGTTGTTGGCTGTGGGTGTCCAGCCACCGCCGGCACCGGCCAAGCCCGCGCCGCCTGCCCAGGTCAAGCCACCAACTCCGGCCACGCCCAGCAAATAGCTGGCCGGCAATCGTCTTTAGCGAGATTGGCTTTGGCCGGCACACAAATTGCCTCTCAGGAGGGGCGAAGTTTTGGAATCGAAAAGCACCAGAGTACCTGGTCTAGCCATCGCGACCATTCTGTCGGTGGCCTTGGGTCTGCTGCTTCCGAGCCTTGGCTGTTCGGGCAAACAGGACGGCGCCGACGTGATGGCGAGCGTCAATGGCCGCAAGATTACCCGCACGGAAGTCCAGAAGTACTACGAGAATACCACCGCCGATTCGCCGCAGAGACCCAGCCTGGAACAAGCCGACACGCTGCGACTGAACATCCTCCGCGAACTAATCGATAACGAGATCCTGATGCAGCGCGCCGAAAAGCTTGGGCTTCTGGCTACCGACGAGGAGGTCAACACCAAGGTAGCCGAGATCAAGGCGCCCTACACCCAGGAGGAATTCGATAAGCGTCTAAAAGACCGCGGGCTGACGCTCGACGATTTTAAGCGCGACCTGCGCCGCTCTCTTACCATCGACAAAGTACTGAACAAGGAAGTCACGTCGAAGATCAATATTTCCGACGACGATATCACCAACTACTACAATCAGCACAAGGCTGAGTTCAATCTCATCGAGCCGCAATACCATTTGGCCCAGATCCTCGTAACCTCCCAGCCTAATCCGCAAGTCAAAAACATGAAGGCGCAAAACGAGGCTGACGCCCGCAAGAAGATTCAGATGATTGACAACCGTCTCGATAGTGGAGAGGACTTTGCCACGGTCGCCATGAGTTATTCAGAGCAGCCGGAGACCGCACAAAACGGGGGCGATCTTGGATTTGTTCCGGAATCTTCTCTGAAGGGCGACAAAACGGCCTACGACGCGATTCAAAAGCTGAAACCCGGACAATACACCGTGGTCCTGCCCGTGTTCGATCCGAATACTCATCAGCCTTTCGGCTTTCGTATCGTGAAGCTGATCAGCAAGGAAGCTTCGGGCCAGCGTGAACTTAAGGATCCTCGGGTACAGCAGGCTATACGCGAACAACTTCGCGACCGCCGCGAACAACTGATCAAGGCTGCGTATTACGAATCCATTCGCGACAAGGCTACGGTGGAGAACTATTTCGCTGAAGACATCTTGAAGCAAGCCGGCACCATGAAGTAGTTACTAGCTGGTCGGATTCCAGGCTAGCTTGACTATGCGCCACTATGACGCTTCCTTCATAAAATCGAAGGCTTGTCCAAGGTCACAAATCAGATCTTCTACCTCTTCCAGTCCGATGTTCAGTCGGATAATGCGATGGTGGTACTGCGGCCGCTCTTTATAGTGAGTAAAGTCGTAACCTACTGCCAGACTAGTGACACCTCCCCAACTGTAGCCGATCTTGAATAATTCAAGAGTATTTATGAAGGCATGTATCTGCTGCTTATTAAAGCCGGACTTAAGAACTACAGAGAACACCCCCGCCGAGCCCGTGAAGTCACGCTTCCACAATTCGTGACCGGGACAGGAATCCAATGCCGGATGAAGGACGCACTCAACCTCCTCGCGGGTGGCCAGCCAGTGGGCAATCGACAGCGCTGAGGCCTCGATTTTTTCCAGTCGCACCGCTAGCGTTTTCATCCCCCGCAGAGCCAGGCTGCAATCATCGGGCGAAGCCGCGCAGCCCATCAATTGATGAGTAGCTCCCAGCCGCTGGTAAATGCCTTTGTCCCTGGTGGTGACCGATCCCAGAAGCAAGTCGCTATGCCCGCCGACATACTTGGTAAGCGCCTGCATGGTGATGTCGGCGCCATGAGTGAAGGCGTCAAAGTACACTCCGGCTGACCATGTGTTATCGATCACCAGCAATGCCCCAGCCGCATGTGCAGCCTCGGCGATGGCAGGAACGTCCTGTACTTCCATGGTGATAGAGCCTGGACTTTCGCACCAGATCAGGCGAGTATTCGCCTGGATCAGGGCGGCGATCTCGCGTCCAACACCCGGCGCGTAGAACGAAGGTTCCACGCCGAAGCGGCGTAGAACATTGTTGGCGAACTTCCGGTTAGGACCGTAAATGCTCTCGGGTACCAACAGGTGATCACCGGCCCGTAGAAGCGCAAGATTGATCAAGGAGATCGCACCTTGGCCACCCGGCGTGATGATGGTGCGATAGCCGCCCTCCAGTTCGCAGACGCGGCCGGCTAGCTCGAGTGTCGTAGGAGTGCCGTAGAGACCGTAGGTGTATCCGGCATCGTACTGGTCCCAGTCGTCCGTAACCGCCGCTGCTTCGGGAAATAGCGTGGTCGAACCGCGATAGACCGGCGGCGCTAATGGAGCGGAATCCTTGTGGAATCTTTACGTCCGAGTGGATCAGCTTGGTCTTCCAGTGCTTAGCCATCGCAACATTATAGGAGGCAGCAAGAAGCCGTCAGCCGTCGGCTGTCAGCCATCAGCTAATTCGGCGGCAATGCGGTCGACGCATCATGTATTGCAGGCTTAAGCGCGGCCGAACTTCGGGCTGACGAGATTGGATGGATGCATCTGACGAGACTTGCCGCTTGATGATGAAGCTCGTACCCCGAGACGCATCTCGCAACGAATTAGCTGATGGCTGATGGCTGACGGCTGATATTGACAGCTACTCCACGATCGCCAGCGTGTCGCCGGCGTTGACGGTTGAGCCTTCGGCAGTGAGGATCTTCTGTACTTTGCCGTCCTTGGGCGATTTCATCTCGTTCTGCATCTTCATGGCTTCCATCACGATGATGCCCTGTCCGGCTTTGACTTCGTCCTGTTCGTTGACCAGAATACGAACGATCTTGCCCGGCATGGGCGCCTTCACCCTTTGCGGACCAGCCTCTGATCCGGCGACCGACGACGAGTTCGAAGCGAACGCGGATCCTGCACGTCCACCGCATAGCGGGCACTTCCTATGACCATGTGTAACTCGCCCTGTAGCGAGCGCTCGCGTTTGATCTCGTAGGCCTTGCCGTCCACCAGAAGCGAGAGCACATCCCGCGCCGTCAGAGCGGCATCCACTTCCATTTCCCGGCCATCGATCTTGCACAGCCAGGTCTTTTTGCCGTGCGTCAGTTCCACTTGATGAGTTTTGCCGTCTACCACAACGTCATAGGTCATGAAAGTCCGCTCTTCGCTCTTCGCGGTTCGCCTTCGGGCCTTAGCTCTTAGCCTTCCGCTCTAACCAATCGAACTACTCCGAACAACCTTGCCGCTCGCGCAGTGTTTGGGGAACCAGGGTGCCTCGTTATGTCATCCCGAGCGAGCGGAGTGAGTCGAGGGGCCCGCTTGTGTCCCCATCTTTCGGGTTAGGGCGGGAATGTTATAACTTTTGCCCCCACCGCTCCCCAACCGCCTCGGCCCGCGCGGTTCGTCGCCAGTTTGAGGCAGGAGCCGCCGCCGAGTTGCCATTCGTCGGCACCGCACCGGCCATGCCCGGCAACATTGCCTTCGGATCCATGGCAGCAAAGATGGCCGCACCGACTGCGGCCATGATCGGACGTCGCACATCGGTTTCATTGCTTGGCTTGGTCAGCAGACGATCAAGGAAGCCGGTGTCGAGATTACCCGCGCAGAAATCCGGATCTTTCAGGATTCGCCGAAACAGCGACACATTTGTCTTGATGCCGCCGACGAAATATTCGTACAGCGCTCGCAGCAGACGGTTGATAGCTTGCTCGCGATCCTCGCCATAGCCGACCAGCTTGGCCAGCAGCGGATCGTATTCGATTGGCACAGTCCAGCCTTCATACATACCACTGTCGCGGCGAATGCCCGGCCCGGACGGAGAAATCAACCGCGTGATCTGTCCTGGCGAAGGAAAATAGTTATTGTCTGGATCTTCGGCGTAGATGCGGCACTCGATCGCGTGCCCGCGCAGCTTGATGTCTTCCTGCTTGAATGGCAGCGTCTCTCCCGAGGCAACCTTCATTTGCAGGTGTACCAAGTCGAGTCCGGTGACCAACTCGGTCACGGGATGCTCCACCTGCAGACGCGTGTTCATCTCGAGGAAATAGAAATTGCGTTGCTCGTCGACCAGGAATTCAATGGTGCCTGCGTTGTAATAGTTTGCCGCCTTGGCTACGCGAACTGCAATCTCGCCCATGCGACGGCGCATGTCTTCGTCGACAATTGGGGACGGCGATTCTTCCATCACTTTCTGGTGGCGCCGCTGCACCGAGCACTCGCGCTCGCCGAGGTAGACGACGTTGCCGTGCTCGTCGCCGAAAATCTGCATCTCCACGTGACGCGGATTGACGATGAACTTCTCCAGGTAAACCTCATTGTCGCCAAAGGAGCGTTGGGCCTCGCTCCGTGCATTCTCGTAAGCGGAATGCAACTCAGCGGCAGACGACACCATGCGCATGCCCTTTACCGCCGCCACCGGCCGCGGCCTTCAGCATTACGGGATAACCAATCTGCTCCGCTAGCCTCTCAGCTGCGTCCAGATCCAGACCGTGTTCGGAACCGGGAACAAAGGGCACTCCCGCACGCTTCATGTTCTGGCGGGCGCGCGTCTTGGAACCCATCATCTCCATCGACTCCGGCGAAGGGCCAATAAACTTCACTCCGGCATCGGCGCAAGCCCGTGCGAAACGCGCGTTCTCGGAGAGAAATCCGTAGCCGGGATGGATGGCTTCGCTCTGGCTGCGTCGCGCCACGTCGAGAATCTTGTCGACGTTCAGGTAAGACTCGCTGGCCGTGGCGGGGCCGATGGGATAAGCGTAGTCGGCTTTACGGACGTGCAGCGCCTTGCGATCCACATCGGAGAAGACGGCCACCGACTCGATGCCCATCTCGCGACAGGCACGGATAATGCGCACGGCAATTTCGCCACGATTGGCGATCAGCACTCGTTTGAACATGACTTGTGCCTCTGAGGCGTTCGCCCAGCGTTAGCGGCACAACGCAACTCGAGAGATGTTCTGCGGAAGCAGAGGGCGGCAGGCGGGCAGCTAACGCACACATCCACAGAAGATTGGATTGTACTGCATGGGCAGCGGACCGCGCGGGGGAATGTCACAGGACGTGTGGCGGCGGTCGAAGTGTGGAAAGACGGGACTGGCGATCGGGTTTTGTTAGACTGCCAATACTCCGTTTGTCGGGGAATGAGGACACGTGAAAAAAGAAGTCAGGGAATCGGGCCCGGGAAAGAAGCTCGCTTTGGGAGCGGCTGGCGTTCTCACACTTATTGTTGCAGGAGCAATCATTAGCGCCGATGCCAAGCCGCCTCAGTCGCAGCCGGAAAGCACCGGAGCGGTCACTCAAACCGCAGCCCAAAAGTACAAGAATATCAAGGTGCTGAAGGACATTCCGGCAGATCAGTTAATACCTTCCATGCAGTTCATCACGGCGGCGCTGGGGGTGGAATGCGAGTTCTGCCACGTTGCCAATGCGGGCAAGCTGGAGTTCGACAAAGACGACAAGGATGAGAAGAAAACGGCCCGCGAGATGATGCAGATGATGTTTGCCATCAACAAGAATAACTTCGACGGCAACCGCGGGGTCACCTGCAACACCTGTCATCGCGGATCGCCTCATCCCCAGGCAATTCCTGCCATCCTGGCGGAGGGTCCCAAGCCGGAATCGATGGAGGCCATGCACGACCATGACATGGATCCGGCTAAGCTGCCCTCTGGCGCGCCGGTTCTGGCGAAATATATCCAAGCCCTGGGTGGCGAGGCCGCTGTCGACAAAGTTTCCACTCGCGTGGAAAAGGGCAATGCGCTGATGCCTGAGGGCAAGCCGGTTCCCATCGACATCTACACCAAGGCTCCCGACCGGCGGGCGTCAGCGATGCACACGCCCAAAGGCGACAGCGTCACCGCCTACAATGGTCAGGCGGGCTGGATAGCATTCCCAGGCCGTCCGCTGCGCGAGATGTCGGCTTCCGATCAGCAGGCCGCCAAGCTCGATGCCGAGGCATTTTATCCCGCGCAGTTCGAACACGAGTTTACCGAGCTGAAATTGCAGGAGCATCCGGAAAAGGTTGGCGAGCACGAGACCAGCGTTGTGCTAGGTCTCACCCAGGGCCAGCCGCCCGTGAAGCTCTATTTCGACCAGACCTCGGGCTTGCTGGTGCGCATGGTGCACTACACCGATACGCCGTTGGGACTGAATCCGACGCAGGTAGATTTTGCGGACTATCGCATTGCAGGTGGAGTAAAGACTCCGTACCGCTGGACGATTGCCCGGCCCAGTGGCGCCTTCACCATCCAGATCGATCAGGTAGAGCAGAACGTACCGATTGACGGAGCAAAGTTTGTCGAGCCCAAACCGGAGCCGGTAGAGAAATAGAAAATTCGGAGTGGCACCGTTTTGACTGGCGTGATTATCGCTTGTGCCGAAAGTAATCTGCTGGGGATATCACCATCACCCCGCCGAGCCGTTGGCCAAAGTATTGCCCGAAATGGCGCTTATCTCCGGTAAGCAGGTGTGTGGCGCCGGCATCAATGGCGGCCCGCAGGATGGGCTGGTCTTTCTCCGGCAGGCTTATTCCTTGGGGCAGCGATGAGCCTTCGGTGCGTAGTCGGACCGATGCCAGCAACATGGCCAACCTTTGGCGTTGATCCTCCTCGCTCAGGTTGATGCGAGCTTCCTCCGCAGCATAAGTTGAGGTCATTAGTTCTGCTCTGGGGAGCTTCCACAGACGGGCCAACCCTGCGTCGGGACGATACGCTGCGGAGAACAGGACGTTGGCGTCAAGAAAAACGTGGTCCACAATCAAGCGCGTCTGGCGGGCTTGCGATGTGGAATCTTGGTTGGATCGAGTCCCAGCTTTCTTACTTCGGCAACTGCGGCGGCGTAGTCCGCAGCATCCACCGCGTTGGAAAGCAAGAATTCAGCTTTGCGCTCAGGGGTGTATATTTCGACGGGAACCGCAGCTGCCGGGCGTATCAGGATACCGTCTGGCCGCTCCTCGGCAACTACCAATCCACCCTCCTCAATGCCGAACTTACGGCGAAGGCGTGCTGGAACCACTACCGCTCCGCGTTTCCCAACCTTGCTGACTTCCATTGTTGCTGCCTGACTGTCTGAATATCAGACAATCCAGTATAGAACAACTGCAATTTGTCCCAGCGAAAACGCCCCTCCTGGCGGAGGGGCGAGACGACAAAGCGGCGACATCCGCCTCGATAAGGTCTTATTGAGTGGTGTCAGTCGTGATGATGCCCGAGGGGCCAGCCTTCTCGGCCTTGGCTTTCTTGGTAGCCATGGTCTTGTCGACCCAGTCATCGGCAGTCTTGAGATCGGCTTTGCGAGCTCCAGCGTCGTCGCATTCATATTCCGCACGCTGCCGGTAGAGCAGGTTCAGGTACGCCATGGCGTCATCGTAGTCGGGACGAAGCTGCAACGCCTTCTGCAGGTTTTGGATGCCATCCTCGACCTTCTGAGCATTGGCTTCCTTCAGCGCACTGCAGGCCTTCTTGTCCTTCAGCTCATCGGTCGGCTTCATGCCCAGTTCGGCCCTGGCCTTCTGGTCGGGCTGGTAGGCTTCCATCCAGTCGATCACGGCCAGCGAATAATAGGTTTCCGGATCGTTGGGATCGAGCTCCGCGATTTGCTTGTAATACTGTTGGGCTTGATCGAACTTCTTCTGCTGGAAGTAAAGTGAGGCGATTCCCTTAAGGCTATGGATCTGCTGCTGTTTGGGAGGATGCTGATCCAGCACCTGCTTGAACACTTCGATGGCTTGCTCCGCGTAGCGATTGTTATCAGGGGAATCGGCGCCGGGAATATATTGCTGGGCGTACGCGGTTGCCAAATAAAGGCGAGCATTGGTCAAGCTGGGATCCAAATCAACCGCGTTCTTGAAATGTTCGATCGCGTCTTCGTACTTTGCGTTTTTGTAGGCTTGGACGCCCTTGTTGAGTTGATCGCGCGCTCGCAGCTTATTGCAGCCCACTGTCGAGATCAGCGCGAGCAGAACAGCAAGTACCGTCAGTACCCGTCCGCTCTTGTTCATGTTTGTTATCACTCTCCGTTGCCGCGGTTCGGGTTCCGAGGAACAGCGAGACGCTTGCCAGAGCCGTCTCGCTGTCCAGAAGGAGGAGTGTTGCCCGAATCGCGTTCCTGGTGCTAGGGGTGGCTAACCGCCGGCTTCGATTTTCGCCGTGATCAGCCCGACTTTATCGACACCCGCGGCGTGCGCGATGTCGATGACTTGTGCCACATCGTTGAACGGCAGGTCCGGATCGGCCTTGACGAACATCACTTTCTCGGCGCGCGTCTTGAAGATGTCGTTCAAGCGGCCTTCCAAGGTATCCCACGTGACGTCGTCCTGGTTGATCTTGAGCGCCGGTTTATCGCCCGGCCCTTTGAGGACCTGAACCACAATGGTGCGGTCATTGCTTGGCGGCTGCTGCTGCTTATCCTTGGGCGGCTGGGGAACCAGCGCGTCCAGGCCTTTCGGCGTCAGGGGTGTGATCACCATGAAGATGATCAGCAGTACCAGCAACACGTCAATCAGCGGCGTTACGTTGATATCGGCTGAGGGCCCGCTGCTCCCTCCCATTGCCATTGACATAAATCGCTCCCTACTGGGCGCCAGCGCCGGTTGAGGCGCCTGCAGGTGGTTTCTTGTTTGCTGGATTCGCCTGTACCTGCTCGGTCAACAAACCCACGTCATCGACTCCGGCGGACCGCACATTGTCTACGACGTCAACTACCGCGCCATACTTAGCGCGCGAATCCGCCCGGATAAAGACCCGCTTGTCCACTTTATTGGCAAGGCGGTCCTTCACCTTGTTGGTAAGGTCGTCGACCTTGATCTGGTCGCTGCCGAGGTACGTTCTTCCGTCGCGCATGACAGCGATGAGCAAGGCGTCTTCCTTGTCCGCATCCGGCATCGGAGTGGGACTGTTCACCTTGGCCATGTCTACGCTGACGCCCTTCTGCAACATGGGCGTGATGACCATGAAAATGATCAGCAACACCAACATCACGTCGACCATGGGGGTGACGTTGATGTTGGAATTGACCTTGGTGCCTTCATTACGTAATGCGAGTGCCATCGAAGTTCAACCTCCCGTCGGCTGGAGTAAGCTCAGTTACCGCGCCGAGCTTTCTCCATTTACCGGCGAACGCTGCGACGCTTCAGGAAATAGTCGATCAGCTCGCTGGAGCTGTTGTCCATTTCCACGTCGAAGGCTTCCACCTTGTTGGTGAAGTAGTTGAACATCATGACGGCCGGAATCGCCACGAACAGTCCGATAGCGGTGGTCACCAGGGCTTCGGAAATGCCGCCGGCGACAGCGCCCAGACCGGTGGCCTTCTGGGTCGAGATTTCCTTAAAGGCGTTCAGAATGCCGACCACGGTGCCGAACAGTCCCACGAAGGGAGCCGTCGATCCGATGGTTGCCAGACCGCCCAAGCCGCGCTTCAGCTCGGCGTGAACGATGGCTTCGGCCCGCTCCAGGGCGCGCTTGGAGGCTTCGATCTGTTCGCCGGGGATGTCATTGGAATCGCCGTGAGCTCGGAACTCCTGCAGGCCAGCGACAACCACCTTGGCCAGGTGGCTCTTCTTGTTGCGCTCGGCAACTTTGATGGCTTCGTCGATTTTGCCTTCACGCAGGGCCCCGGCAACGGCGGGAGCAAAGGCGCGCGACTGCTTGCGGGCAGCGCTGAACGCCATGGCACGATCGATCATTACGCCAATCGACCATCCTGACATGATGAACAGAATGACGACGACGATCTTCGCCAGGATTCCCATCTGTCTCCACAGAGAGACCGGGTCCCAACCCACTTGGGCTTCCTGGAAAATCCAGGCGGCAGCCGTAGGCACGTGGCTGAGGGCGTAGGTGGCAAGGTTAGCTAGAAACATGGGTTGACTTTCCTCCTCGGAACTTTCGGTTACAGCAGAACACGTTCGTTACTGCGGGTGATGCGAGCTTCAAAAGCCCATTCCTTCCGCTTCGGGAACAGCGGTTTGAACAAACCGCACCGGGGCGAAAGACTCAAAGTGTGCCCGTCGCAATCTTTAACCCCACGACCGGCATGAAACTTAGATGCAAAGAACCAGCAAACGCAAGGCCCCTACTGTCCCAGTGTGAAGTTCACGTTGATCGTGGTTTCCACCTCTACCGGCTCGCCGTTAAGGTAGTAGGGCTTGTATTGCCATTCCTTTACCGCTGCCAGCGCCGCGTTGGTCAACATCGGGTGCCCGCTAATTACGTGCAGGTTCTGGATGGTGCCGTCTTTGCCAATCAGGGCTTGCAGCACCACCGTGCCCTGAATGCGGGCTTGCTGCGCCAGTGGCGGATACTGCGGCGTCACCTTATGAATCAATAGTCCCTGCGAAACACCTTGGGAAACTCGAACGCGTTGCGGGGTCGCAGCCTTAGGCACGGCCGTGGGCATGCCGCTCATTACGCTGCCCAGAACGCCACCCATGGTGCCGCCGGGAACGCCCCCGGGAACGCCCCCTACCACTCCGGCTGGACCGGTACTCGGCGGGGCCTCATCCTCTTTGATCATCTGGATCTTTTTCGGGATGGCGGTGGGGGTGCGTAGCTGACCATTATCCAGCTCGCTTTGAATCTTCTTTACTATGACCGGAGCAGCAGCAGGCGGCGGTGGTGGCGGCGGTGGCGGAGGGGCGACCAGCATCGTCATCAGCTGCTGGGTCGGCAAGGCCTCAGTGAAAATCAACGGCAATAATACCAGAACCCCGAGCAACAAGATCTCCAGCACGAACGATAGAGCGGTGGTCGCTCCCTGTCTGGTCTTGATCCTGCCGCCCGATTCTACGAGGCTATCTTCAAACATACCTGTTCTCCGAAGAACTCTCTGTCTACTTAGACACCGGGGTTCCGGCATTTGCTCCCGGAAAACCGAAGCGGCCGCCCCAGAAATGTCATGGCCCGGAAATTAACCAGCAGAAAACACAGCTGCCCCAAATGCGACCCGAAGTATACACCCCAGCAAGTGCATTGAGCACTGGTTGGGAAAATCCGCGCTCGAAATCGTGCCCTTGGCCGGCTTACGCCTTAACTTTGACCTTATCGTTGGCCTTGCCCCGCGGTGAATTCATGCGCTGAATGGCTGCCTGGCCAGCCCGTGCGGCTCGCCAATCCTGGTAGGCCACCAGCATGGGCGCCGCTACCGCGATGGAGGAGTAGGTTCCAATGAGAATTCCAATCACCAAGGCAAGCGAGAACCCTCGCAGCACCTCCCCGCCGAACACGTATAGCGATAGCACCGTCAGGAATGTCAGTCCCGAGGTGAGGATGGTTCGGCTCAAAGTCTGGTTGATGCTCTTGTTCACAATGTCAGCCAGCGGCTCGCGGCGCAGCAGCTTGATGTTCTCGCGGATTCGGTCGAAGACGACGATGGTGTCGTTCATCGAGTAGCCGATCAGGGTCAGGATCGCCGCGATCACCGTCAGACTGATTTCCTTATTGAGCAGCGAGAAGAACCCCACCGTGATAATGGTGTCGTGGAGGCAAGCCACAACCGCGCCCACGCCGTAGATCATCTCAAAGCGGAACCACAGGTACACCAGCATTCCGGCCAGTGAGTACAGGGTCGCCATAATGGCCTGGTGGCGGAGCTGAGAACCAACCTGAGGCCCGACGATCTCGACATTTCTCACTACGAAATTGGAGGTATAGAAATCCTGCTGAAGCGCGCTGAGCAGCTCCGCCGGCACCACGCCGCGCAACTCATCGACCGAGTTCAGAATCCCGCCCCGCTCTTTGTTGCGGAAGTCGTCAATCTGCTTGGCCAGAGCGGAGTAACGCTGCTCGGCGTCCGTCCCCAGATGCAGCGGGTCCTTCTGCATCAGATATTGCTGCAAGCTGGCCGCGCCCGTGTTGTTAAGGTCCTGCTTGCCGGAGGCATTTGGCGGTTCCAGCGCGTGGACGATCGTGTTCTTGCCTTGATCGAGTGCCGCCTCGCTGGTTTCCTGGAGGCCGAGATCGACCAGAACTTCATTATCCGAGGCCGGCCCGAAGCCCTGAATCTTGGGATCGTGTAGCCCGGCGCGGTCCATCTGGCGGCGAATCTGGTCGAGGTCCGGCGTCTGCGCGAACTTGACATAAACCAGCGTGCCGCCGCGGAACTCAACGCCCAGCGGAATGTGGTGCCAGAAAAGCATCGAGCAAATTCCGGCGACGCTGAAAATCAGCGAGAAGGCAAGGAAATACCACTTCTTGCCCAGAAAATCGATGTTGGTATTACGAAATAACTCCACCGTAAGCCCCTAGCTTGCTAATTTCTATTTCACCACAGAGACACCGAGAACACAGAGTTCAGGAAATCCTCTTGCGCATTTCACGATCAGAGCCGGCAGGGCTCTCATCCACCATTGCATCGTGAAACCGACCCACTCCGTCTGCGTTCTCCTCCTCTCTGTGTCTCCGTGTCTCTGTGGTGAGTATTCGACTAAATGCTCAACGCTTCGCCACGCTGATGGCGATTGAGAATAGCTTCGAAGATGACGCGCGAAACGAAGACCGCCGTAAACAGATTGGCCAGCAGACCGAAGCTCAGGGTCACCGCAAATCCCCTGACCGGACCGGTTCCGAACAGGAACAAGATGACGGCGGAGACGATCGTAGTGACGTGGGTATCGATGATGGTGGTCCAGGCATGCGCGAAACCCTGATCCACCGCTGAGGACGGCGTCTTGCCGTGTCGCAATTCCTCGCGAATACGCTCAAAGATCAGAACGTTGGAATCCACGCCCATACCAACGGTCAGGATTACGCCGGCGATTCCCGGCAATGTGAGGGTGGCCCCGCTGAATCCGAGGACGCCCAGCAGGATCACCAGGTTCAGGATGAGCGCCAGGTCGGCGTTGATACCAGCCGCGTGGTAGTAAATCAGCATGAAGATCATGACCACGGCCATGCCGATGATGGCGGCCCGTACGCCCTCGCGAATGGAGTCGGCGCCTAACGACGGCCCAACCGTCACTTCCTGCAAATACTTTATGCCGGCGGGAAGAGCGCCCGAACGCAACGTCAAGGCAACGTCCTGGGTTTCCTGCTGAGTGAACGCACCCGAGATGCGGCCCTGATCATGAATCTGTTCTTGAATGGTAGCAACCTGTTTGACCCGGTTGTCGAGCACAATCGCCAGCTTGTCGCCCACGTGCGCGCCAGTAAAGGCCGCAAACCGTCGTCCGCCCTCGCCCGTGAGCGTGAAGCTTACGTCGGGCCGGCCATTTTCGTCGGTACCGGCATCAGCCGAGCGCAGATCGCTGCCACTCACCGCCGAGATGCGACTGATGAGCCAGTAGGCTTCGCCCTGTTCATCTTGTCCATGGCCCCCAGTGACGCCCTTCATCAGGATGCTGTCGGCGGGAAGAACGCCGTTATTGGCCTGCATCGCCGCGTCTTCGGTGGGATAGGGACCGCCAACCGCTTGCCGGATTTCCAGCATGGCGGTGGACTGCATGATTTCCTTGACCCGGGCAGGATCGTCCACGCCGGGCAACTGCACCAGAATCTGGTAGTCGCCCAGCCCATGCTCCTGAATCACCGGCTCGGAAACGCCTAGCTAGTCAATACGATTGCGGATAGTCTCGATCGCCTGCTGCACCGCTTTCTTCCTGGTGTCGTTGGCGACCGATGCCTTCATGGTCAGAGTCCAGGAATTCTGCGCTCCCGAGGTCAAATCGTATTCAGGCAGCTTGTCGCTGACAATGCGCCGCAACTCTCCCGACGACTCCGGCGGTATGCCCTTTGATCTCGATGACTTCAGGACGGCCCTGCGGGTCAGGCTTGGAGATTTCGCCGAAGGCGATGTTGGAAGTCTTCAGGTCTTCCTTCAGGCGCTCGACCGTGCGGTCTGTGTCGGCATTGACGGCGTCATTCACCTGGACTTGAAGGATCAGGTGGGTGCCACCCTTCAGATCGAGTCCCAGATGAATGCGCTGCTGCAGCGATGCCAGCAGACCTTGCGGCGTAAAGCGTTGGGAATGCCGAAGATGCCGAACAGGAAAACGATCAGCACCGCGATAATCAGAATGGTTTTAGCGAGGAGATTCTTATTCATGAGAAACAGCAACCCGGTTAAGACTTCGGGCGATCCTCCGGAGTCGTTAAGGTGACAATCGAGGCACGCGTCACTTCAATTTTGATGTTGTCGGGGGGTACGCGCAGGACAACCGCGTCGTCCTTTACCGACATGATGGCGCCGGTCAGGCCACCGCTGGTGACCACCTTGTCGCCCGGCTTGACCTGCGACAGCATCGCCTGCCACTTCTTCTGGCGGCGTTGCTGCGGCATGATCAAGAGAAAATAGAAGATTGCGAAAATCGCAACCATCATCAGGATCGGGGCCGAGCCACCGATGCCCTGAGCAAACAAACCTGCCACTCTAACCATTGACCTTGACTTTCGTGGAGGTGGTCCTGCCGCAGCAAAACTCCACCAGACATTCCTAAGGAAAAAGCGCTACCCAACCGTCGCGACCCTCACCTGTTCCTTCGCGTCGCGGACAAACTCCATCCCTTGCGTCCGACCCATTCTGGGATGTTCAGGGACTTCAACGGAACATCAGGATCTCCGTTCCAGCCCGCGCCGCAGGTGCCCGGAAGGGACGGTCGTCAGCCAGCGTACCAACGCCAAGCCAGAGACATGCCCTGACCTCTATTTTAGCGCGCTTTGCCGGAAGCCGCCGGGGCTTCTGACAAACGCCGCAGTCGCGTCTGCTGGGTGCCTGATCCGAACAGTGAAAGCCGCTAAGGAACGCTCAGCTCTCCGGGGCTTCTGGGCCGCGCAGCTGCTGCGCGGATTCGGAAGCTAGATGCGATGGCCGGACACCGGCTAGAAAAGTCGCGAAATCCCCAAGTGTTATAGCTTGCCGCACCTTACGCATGGTGTCAAGGTAATACGCCAGATTGTGAATGGTGTTGAGCATTTGCGCCAGCAATTCGTTGGAAGCATAGAGATGCCGCAGGTAAGCTCGCGAGTAGCGCGCGCAAACCTTACAGCGGCAATTGGGATCGAGCGGACCTTCGTCGCCGGCGTAGCGCGCGTTCTTGATGGTGATGCGGCCTTCGGAGGTAAACAGCAAGCCATGGCGGGCGGCCCGGGTAGGCAGAACGCAATCCATCATGTCCACGCCCATGGCAACATAATGCACAATTTCCTCCGGCGTGCCCACGCCCATCAGGTAACGCGGCTTGTCGTCGGGCAGGAAACGAATTGCGTTGTCCACCATCTCGTAAGTCATGGGACGCGGCTCGCCCACACTCAGCCCGCCGATGGCATATCCGGGGAAATCGAGTTCGACCGTGCGCTGCGCCGATTCGCGCCGCAGGTCGGGGAACATTCCACCCTGGACGATCCCGAACAGAGTCTGCTTGACCTTCGCTGCGGTCACCATCCGCGCTTCACAGCAAACCACGGTACTTCCTGCTTGTGCTCCTCGAAATATTTCTTGCTGCGAGCCGCCCAGCGCAGGGTCATCTCCATCGACGCCTGGGTGCGCGCATATTCCGCCGGATGCTCGGTGCATTCGTCGAAGGCCATGATGATGTCGGCGCCCAGCCCGATCTCCGCCGCGATGGCGCTCTCCGGGCTGAAGAAATGCGACGAGCCGTCGAGATGCGAGCGAAAGGCCACGCCTTCTTCGGTCACTTTGCGCAGATCACTCAGGCTGAACACCTGGAATCCGCCCGAGTCGGTGAGAATAGGACGGTCCCACGCCATGAATTTCTGCACGCCGCCGAGCTGGCGAACCATCTCGACTCCAGGCCGCAGATAAAGATGGTAAGTGTTGTTCAGCAGGATCTCGACGCCCAGCTCTTCCAGCGTGTCTTGCGGCACGCCCTTGACCGTGCCCACGGTTCCCACCGGCATGAAGACCGGAGTCCGCACTTCACCGTGCGGAGTGAAGAAACGTCCGGCACGCGCTTTGCCGTCACGAGCTTCAATCTGAAAGCGGAAAGACATCGAGAGCGATTGTAACTGGGCCAGTGCAAGGAACGATTCCGAAGTCAGTCCCAACGTGAGGACAATAACGTGAGGACAATAATGATGAAACTCCATCGGCACACCTCGTTGCCGATTCCTGCTTGACCCCCAGGACCGAATCGAGATACCGTTCGTCCAAACCACAGAACTAATCCGCGGGCGAGGCGGAAAACCAGCGATGCGGGCAATCTTCATCAGTTATCGCAGAAATGACTCCGAAGGCGAAGCGGGTCGCTTGTTCGACGATCTGGTCGACCAATTCGGCGAAGACTCGGTGTTCATGGATGTCACTACCATCGAAGCCGGGCGTGATTTCCGCAAAGCCATTGACGAAAGTGTTGCCACCTGTGGGGTGCTGCTGGCCATCATCGGCAAGAACTGGCTCGACGCGAAAGATGATGCCGGAAAAAGGCGGCTCGACGATCCCACGGATTTCGTCCGGTTGGAAACCGCGTCCGCACTAAGGCGCGACATCCCCGTAATTCCCGTGATCGTTCGCGGCGCAAGCATGCCGCACCCCGATCAATTGCCCGATGACCTGAAAGACCTGGCATATCGGAATTTCGTGGAGCTGACCCATGCTCGCTGGACTCCTGATATTCAACTGCTGATTGCCGCTCTCCGCAAACAATTAGGAGTACAAACGAGTAAGCCGGAGCAGGTTGTCGCCGAATCGCGGGAAATAGTGGAGGAGATCAAGAAGCCGGTCGCTCAGCCACCCAGCACTCCACTCAGCGGCGGAACAAGCAAGGAATCTGCCCCTGGGAAAAAGAAATCCTGGCTGATTCCGGCCATCGCAATTGGCATCGTTGCCTTGGTGGCACTGGTCTATCTGCTGCTGCCCCGGCAGGTGACCGTTCCTAACCTTCGTGGCAAATCCTTGAGTGACGCTACCGCCGCGCTCGAAGCTTCGCATCTTAAGGCAGGCCACACAACGACGCGTGACGATGCGACGACCGATGCCAATGTCGTGCTCAGCCAGTATCCTCCGTCGGACGAGCAGGTGAAACGCGGGACTGCGGTCGATCTGGTCGTTTCCGCGGCCGCAACGCAGGTCGAAATCCCGCCACTGATCGGGCAAACTCTCGAATCGGCGCAGCGATTGCTCGCCGACCACCATCTGGCAGTCGGCGAAGTCGAGCGGCAATCCCGAGCGGGAGTGGCGCGCGACCTGGTTCTTCAGGAATTTCCTCAAGCCGGCCAGACGGTGAGAAGCGGAGCCAAGGTCGATCTGCTGGTGTCGGACGTTCCGCTCCAAGCGACCGCCGCGCCCTCCAATGCGACTCCGGCAAAGACTGCGGATGCCACTTGGGCGACGCAGAGAGCGGCTGAACGCACCGCTGCCAGGAAAGCGGCCGCCCTTAAAGTCGCAGCCGACAACGTCGCGGCTGCTGCATCGGACAAAGCCGCTTCCGATAAGGCTATCGCCGACAAGACCGCCGCGGATAAGCCTGCCGCCGACGAGGCGCTAGCGCAACGAAGCCGCGCCCAAGTCACAGTACGAAGCGCGACCTGCACAACCCTCAGCCCGGGAAAGTACCAAGTTAACTTGGCTGGAGACGCTACTGCACCGGGTGGCGAGCCTTATCTTTTTTATACCTGGGTGGCTATCGGCACCAATGGAACAAGGTGGCGCCCGGCGTGCAAGAACTGGAGCCTTCCTCAGGCCAGCGATGACTCTCTGTGGGAAGTAAGCTGCCTGCATCGCCCGAACGATCCTTCCCAGACTAGCTGGGAAACATCTCGAATCATTAGCACCAAGGATCAGCAGCCACCTACCAACGGCGGTACGTCCATCTTTCCGCCGGGAGGCCACGGTGCTTCCAACCTGAAGTTCAGTCTCAGATGTCAATGACGAGCGCCAAGGAAACAGATTCTTCCTTTACTATCTCATCGCGGTCTGCGGCATAATTGAATTTGACATCCTCTTCTTCGCGCCGCTGCCTAGCAGGGCAACCGCGCATGTTCGAGTCCTATGGCAACAGAGAAAATGTTTACCGGAGTTACCTTGCACGGAATGCCCGTGCGCATCGAGTTGGAATGGCCGTTTCATCGCTCCGAGGGCGGCAGCGACTGGTACGTTTTACACGGCACGCTGCACCTCGCCGACGGCGGACCGCTGCATGCCGACCTGGCCCTCAACTTGGCGCAAACGGTCAGGGAAGCGCTGCCATCGCTCGACAGCGACCTGGCTTTCTGGGTCTGCATCAACACGGCGCGCAAGGCGCTCGACGAGAAGCAACTGGAGCTGCTGAAGTCAGGCAAGCGTCAGCCGGTTCCAGTGTCGAGTCGCAGCTACAGCATCCGCCATCAGCACTTCACCTTCTGCCAGGCCACGCCACCGCAGGTGGAGGAGTTTGTCGCGCGCAAGGTTTTCTGGGGCAGCGGCAGCGAGCGCCATCCGGTGCTGATCGCCGATCCCTGCGATGCGCAGTATCTGGGAGCCGCCGACCCTAATATGGTGGACGCGCTACTGACAGCGGCGAAGGATTTGGCCTCTCGCGGGATGGTCGAACTGGCTGGAGATAACGCTCGCGCCACCGACGGACTTCTGGCGCAAGCGCAAGCCTTCCACTCCCTCAAGGACCAAGCGTTGGAAGAGCTCCATGCCAAGCATGCCTTCGAGCGGGCGTAAGAGGCCGTAGAGACTTGCTGTATTGTCTCGACCAGAACAGAGTGCGGCGCTTCAGCGCCGCGCATCGAAAATCGAATACTCTAAATTGTCATCCTGAGCGGAGCGCCCGCTTCTTCTTTTCCGACCCGCTGTTTTGCGGGCCGGGCGGGCGCGCAGTCGAAGGATCTGCGGTGCGAAGATTCCTACGCTGCTACCGCAGTCCGCCGAGCTTCCATTCCATCCAGCACATGCCACAACGATTTCGCCGCGGTCTCGGCTGCGTTGAGCGCCTCTCCGGCCTGCTCGGGATTCGCCGCGATTTCCGCGCTCAATAATTCACGCCAGACATCCGCATGCTCCACGTCGGCAAACTGGTGTAGCTTGAAATATCCGCAAGTCTTGGCGTCAGCGCCATAACGCTGTGCCAGACCATCGGCCTTCTCTTTGGCGACGCGCGGAACCTGTGATTCGTAAGCATAAAACGCGGCCAGCGCTTCGGCCGTAGATCCCTCGCGCGCGACGCGGCGGAATTCGGCAATCAGCTCTCGAACCTCAGGCAACGGCTCGCGTCCGCGTACTTCATCGCGATCGGCGCCCATACCTTCGGCAAAATCCAGCCACAACTCGCTATGCGGACGGCCTTCGATCTCCTCGCCACACAGGTTGCGCAGCACCGCCCGGCGCAGCTCGCCATCGTCCAGCCGCGAGTGCAAAGCGCTTAGATAGGCCGGGAAAGCAGCGACATGGTGATAGTAGTCGCTGGCATATTCCCGCAGATCTTCGCGCGTAAGCTGGCCGGCGGTCCACGCCTTGTAATAGGGATGGCACAGCAGATCGTAACGGCCAATGCGCTGCTCCAGCGCAGTCAGAAAAGCTTGCAATTCCATCATTTCCCCCACGTAAAAATTGGCATCAGGAAGTGAGAACACTATACGGGAGGAGAGCAGCCCATCACAAGGTGGGAACTTCTTGTGCTGGGCGCACGAACCGAGTGCATCGTCCCAGTTGATAGAATTAGCTAATGGAGCCTCAGTGGCCCATTTTGGGGTAAATCTCTTTTGCCGTCGCAATTCACGGAAACCTACGACGTCGTGGTGGTCGGCGCCGGTCATGCCGGATGCGAGGCCGCGATGGCTGCCGCGCGCATGGGGCTGAATACCGCGCTCTACACCCTCAACGTCGATCTCATCGCGCAGATGTCGTGCAATCCCGCGGTCGGCGGCATTGCCAAGGGACACCTGGTGCGCGAAGTCGACGCGCTGGGCGGCATCATGGGCGAAGTGACCGATGCGGTCGGCATCCAGTTTCGCCTGCTGAATACTTCGCGCGGGCCGGCGGTGTGGTCTCCGCGGGCGCAGTGCGACAAGCAGCAATATCGCCAGAAGATGCGCGAGATGCTGGAGTCGGAGCCCAATCTCAAGATCAAGCAGGCGGAAGTAGCGGAGCTGATTGTGGAGGAAAATCCCCAGCCTAGCCAAGAGATGGCTAGAACGGGGCACCGGACCGAAGATAAGGGTCCTTCGACTCCGCTGCGCTCCGCTCAGGATCACAGCGACCGGGGTGAACTCAACGTCCCCTTGCAAAGCGTCGCTGGACGAACCGCAGATCCCTCGGCTGCGCTTCGCTCCGCTCGGGATGACAATCGTGTTGAGTGGGCATCCGGCCAAGAGCGAACCCCGAAAAGCGAACAGCGTCCTTCTGGCGAAGAGCGAACAGCGAAGAGCGAAGAGCGCGTCGTTCTCGGCATCAAGTTGCGCGATGGCCGCACTGTCGGCGCGCAGGCCGTCATTATCACCACCGGAACATTTCTGAACGGGCTGATCCATTGTGGCGAGCAGCAGTATCCCGCCGGGCGCAGCGGCGAGCCGCCTGCTGTGCTGCTGGGCGAATCGCTGAAGGCGCTGGGTCTGCGCGGTTGTCGCCTGAAGACCGGCACGCCTCCGCGGCTGGACGGACGCAGCATCGATTGGTCGAAGTTCACCGTGCAACCGGGCGACGACGATCCCACGCCCTTCAGCTTTCGCACCCGCCGGGTGGCGCATCACGACAAGCAGGTGCCGTGCTACATCGCGTTCACCACGGCCGAGACGCATCGCATCATTCGCGAGAACGTGCATCGTTCGCCCATGTACAGCGGACAGATCCAGTCCATTGGGCCGCGCTATTGCCCGTCGATCGAAGACAAGATCGTGAAGTTTCCCGACAAGGAAACGCACCAACTCTTCCTCGAGCCCGAAGGCCTGAACACGCACGAGATCTACGTCAACGGCATGAGCACGTCGCTGCCGATCGAGGTGCAGCTGGCCATCATCAAGTCGATCCCCGGCTTGGAGAAGGCGGAGATGCTGCGCCCCGGCTATGCGATCGAGTACGACTCCATCGATCCGACCGAGCTGCAGCGCACGCTCGAGACCAAGAAGATCGCGCACCTTTATCTCGCCGGTCAGATCAACGGCACCAGTGGCTATGAAGAGGCTGCGTGCCAGGGACTGATGGCCGGGATCAATGCCGCGCTGAAGGTGAAGGGCGAGCCGCCGCTGATTCTTGACCGCACCGAGGCCTACACGGCCATCCTGATCGACGACCTCATCAGCAAGGGGACGAACGAGCCGTATCGCATGTTCACTTCGCGCGCCGAGTTTCGCCTGCACCTGCGCATCGACAACGCCGACCGCCGGCTGACGCCGCATGGCCGCCGCGTGGGATTGATCAACGATGCCGCCTGGGCCGACTATCTGGCCAAGCAGGAACGCATGAAGGCAATGCGGGATCTGCTGGAGCGGACGCGGGTGAATGAAGCAGTTGTCAGTTGTCAGTCGTCCATCGTCCGCGAGGACACGGAGGCAACACTGGACCTGCTGAGGGACGCCAAAGCTACCGGTCAGACGCTGGCACAATTACTGAAGCGACCCGAGGTGCAGATTGAAAACCTCGCGCCTGTGCTGAAGCGACTGGTGCCGGCGTTCTTCCGGCGAGAACAAGTGGATAGTGGTCAGTGGATAGTGGATAGTAAAACCGCTGTCATCCTGAGCGGAGCGACCGCAGGAAGCGAAGTCGAAGGACCTCTATCGCTTGCAGATGCCGGCGCTGACGAGCCTCAGGGAACCGAAAGACCCGCTGTTCTATCCGCCATCCACCATCCACTATCCACTGATTTCTGCCTTTCGGCGGAAATCCGCAACGAGCTGAAGTCGGTCGAGACCGAAATCAAGTACTCCGGCTACCTTGACCAGCAGACCAAGTCAATCGAGCGACTGAAACGTTCCGAGCAGCGCATGATTCCCGATTGGTTCGATTACGCGAAGGTTTCGGGGCTCTCGCGCGAGATGAATGAGAAGCTCACCCGCGTTCGGCCACGTACGCTGGGTCAGGCCAGTCGCATCCCCGGTGTTACGCCGGCAGCAGTCTCGCTGATTAATGTGTTCATCGAGATTCAGGGACGACAGAAAGTGGATAGTGGGCAGTGGATAGTGGATAGGCCAAACCCCGTTTCATAGGTTCCCAACTATCCACTAA
The DNA here is from genome assembly GCA_963746515.1 of uncultured Acidobacteriaceae bacterium. Classification (GTDB taxonomy): domain Bacteria; phylum Acidobacteriota; class Terriglobia; order Terriglobales; family Acidobacteriaceae; genus Bog-257. The sequence goes on from CAVVBO010000001.1 coordinate 896,294, forward strand.
CCACTATTCACTATCCACTCAACAAAAATTCCCACCCAAGCGAAAGGAAAACTTGGACAGGGTACCTGTGAGTGGAATCCGCATCCTTCCTGCTACTTTTGCTTGGCGATGATCATGCTTGAAATCTTGTCATACGTTGCCGCGGGGATGATTTTCTTGGTCTTCAGATCAGTTTTTGTGTGATAGGGGCGTCCATCGATGATCTTCTGCGAGTAGGCGTCACCGATGCCCGGCAGGGTAGCCAACTGTGCCTTGCTGGCGGAGTTGATGTCGATCAGACCGGAGGTCGGTGTGCTGCTGGCTGCAGCCCCAGTTCCGGCCGCGGGCTTACTGGCCGAACGGCTCTGCGCTGTGCCGAGACTGGCGAGCAGAAGCAGGGTCATCAGCGTCGACAAAATCCGCGCTACATATTTGAGTTTCATGCTTTCTCCTTGTTTTGTGGTTGGCGCTCAGGAACGAAATTTTCAAATTGCGGCACCGGCAACACAGTAACGCTGGTGGTCTCAATCCACAAGAGTTCCTCTGACGCGGTCGCGCCCCGGCATCCTGCAGGACAACAGGACTCGGCTTTCTGCCGTGTAAAATCGCAGTCTGATGTCGTCTCCGGCCGCATTTACTCCCAGCGAACAGCCGCCTAGTCTATGGGCGCGGCTGCTGCGTAATCTGCGGCCCTCGCACCAGCACACTGCATTTTCCGCCACGCTGCTGCTGATGACCGCGGTCATGCTGTCGCGCGTGGTGGGATATCTGCGCGAGGCTTATATCGCCTGGGCGTTCGGCGCCGGGCTCAATACCGACGCCTATGTCGGCGCATTCAATCTACCCGATTTCCTGAACTACATCCTAGCCGGCGGCACGGCTTCCATCACCTTCATTTCCATCTACACCCGCTACACCTCGCGCGGCGAGGACAAGAAAGCTCACGAAGCCTTCAATTCCACCATCACCATCATGACGGTGGTGGTGTGTATAGGGACAGTGCTGCTGGAGATTTTTACCCCGCAAGTGGAGCGCGTGATTTTCCCCCACTTTTCGCCGGAGCAATTGGACCTGTGTGTCCATCTGACCCGCATTCTGCTGCCGGGGCAGATCTTCTTCTACGCCGGCGGTATCGTGTCGGCGGTGCTGCTATCACGCCGAATGTTCCTTTACCCCGCATTCAGTCCGATTTTCTACAACGTCTTCATCATTGTGGGTGGGCTGGTGGGAGCGAAGCGGTTTGGAATTTCTTCCCTGGCCTATGGCGCGCTGGTCGGCGCGATCGTGGGACCATTCCTGATCAACGTAGTTGGCGCTGCGCAGGACGGCTTGCGATATCGCCTGAACCTCGACTGGCGCAATCAAGAGTTTCGCGAGTGGGTGCGGCTATCCATACCGCTGATGCTCGGAGTGTCGCTGGTGTCGGCCGACGACTGGATCCTGCGCTACTTTGCCTCCGGAGGCGCCGGCGACATCACCCGCCTGAACTACGCCAAGCGACTGTTCGCCGTACCTATCTCGATTCTGGGACAGGCGACTGGACAGGCGTCGATGCCGTTTTTTGCCCGGCTGTTTGGCGAAGGCAAGCGCAAAGAATTTGCCGAGACGGTTAACGGGTCAGTGTTCCGGATATCGGCGGCATCTTTTCTTTCTTCCGCATGGATGATGCCCGCAGCGCTGCCGCTGATCGACTTGGTCTACCGGCGTGGGCGCTTCAGTTTTCAGGACTCGCGCGAGACGGCGGTCTACTTCTTCTGGTTCGCCTTGTCGCTGGCGCTGTGGTCAGCGCAGGCGCTCTACTCCCGCGCGTTCTATGCGGCGGGCGATACCCTGACGCCGATGATCGCCAGCACCATCATCGTGGCGGCCTCACTGCCGATTTATTCGGCAATGTTTCATCGCTTCGATGTCACCGGACTGGCCATCGCATCCGACATCGGCATCCTGATGCACACGGTGGTGCTGGCCTGGCTGCTGGATCGCAAAAAGCTAGTGCTGCTCGGCGGGATGCAGTGGCTGGAGTTGATGAAGTCACTGGGGACGTCGATTTTCGCAGCAGCGGCCGGCTTTGCGGTGGCACGAATCATTGCGGTGAATGGCAGCCGGAAAGCGGATTTGCTCTCACTGCTTGTGATCAGCGTGGCATGGCTGGCTGCGGCGGTGTTGGGATTGTGGGTGACGAAGTCAATTTTGCCGCAGGAATTGCGTCGCAAGAAGGCGCCGGCCACGCCGAATATCACGGCTCCAGAAGCAGTGGTAGAGAGAACGACCGGGGGCGTGGAACCGTAGAGTAGCAGTTGCCAGTTGCCGGTAGCCAGTTCGTGCGACCACCTTCTCCATCTTGATGAGTGCCCGACTGACTGACAACTGACCACCGGCAACTGACAACTGCTTTACTTCACCACTCGCATCTTGGACCAGTCATACGCGAAGTGACGACCGCAATCGAGGCAGACCACGTAGGGGCCAGAGTCCTCTTGCGAGACGCTCTCCCGGTCAGTGTGGCTGGAACTCTTTCCGGCGGAGCGCGCGTTCGAGAACGGCACAGACATGTGGCGATGACGGCAACCTACAGGAAGCAGTTGAAGCAAGCGATCCCACATCGCGGTCCCCTGACTCAGGTACTTGGCATTGACACGTGGCACTTAGCATTCGGCTCGAAAACAATCCTGCGGCCGGCTGCTCGTACTCCGGATTTCTGCTCACCGGTTGAATGCTGAATGCTGCGTGCTGACGGCCAATGAAATCACTGCCGTCAATCCAGAGACTCGTTCCACAGCGCGATGGAGTCAAGAAGAGGATTACCTGAAAAGACTCGCCGGCATCCAGTTTGGAAACAGGCTCGCGGTAATCCTCTTCCGGGAAATCTAAGCTCGGGCTGCGGCTGCCCCGGTGCCGGCCTCGGTTGCTGGTGTGGTTGCGCTTTCCTTGGCTTCGCCATTGACCTTCTGGCCAGGCTTGCGAATGTCGATGCCGCCCTTAAAATAAGCGCCGTCTTCAATGCTGATGCGCTGGGCGACCACGTCTCCGGTAAGCGAGCCTTCGCCACGAATATCAACCCGGTCGCTGGCAGTCATGTTGCCGCGCACTTTGCCCAGCACCACGATCTCGCGCGCCGAAATATTGGCCGAAACCACGCCATTGCGTCCCACGGTGACGCGATTGCCCGGCAGATTGATAGACCCTTCCACCCGTCCGTCAATATAAAGCGATTCCGAGCCGGTGACCTCGCCCTTGATGACCAGCGATTTGCCCAGCGTAGCTTGCTCCTGCGTGCTGAGCGGGGGACTGGGCGGACGTGGAGCGCTTACGGGCTCTGCCGCCGGCGGCGCGTAACTGCGCTGCGGCTCCGGGCTGGGGGTGGGGCTGGAGGAAGGGGAATTCGTAGGTTTCCACATAATGGGTATTCAAAATCCTTTCTGAAGTTGTAAGTACTTCTACCCCAAGGACCGCAACAACCAGTGGTCGTTGGGGGCCCCGGCTTGGAGAGGCACTTGTTTTGCCAAACCTAACCTCTACAGCTCTCTTCAGAATCTGCTGGTTTGGTGCGGCTCTTTCGAGCTCGTCGTTGAGCGGGCACCAAATGCGCGCCCTGTGTGCGATGTAATTATTGCTACCATACAGCGAGTTCTTATATCAGGGAATACCCTTACGTAATTTTTTGTGAACATCTAGTGAGCAGGTAGTGAACCGATTACGCAGAAAGTACTAGAGCCCACGGGGTCGCGCAGATGGTGAAGCCACCCGGATGAACCAGTCAAAAATCAATCGCTCGCCGAGACCATTGGGTGTATAGTTTCGAGCGCTCATCATCGCGAGACGGTGGAGGAGGGAGACAATGGAGCGCCCTGAGCCGCGTCAGAGCCGAATGAGGTATGGGAATGGGTGGATGTCGACAGTCGTATTTCTAGTCGGGATTGCGTTCGTGGTGACCACTGCCGTCGCAGTAGGCGCGCAGACCTTCACCGTTATCCACAACTTTAATCTCATAGATGGCGCACAGCCCTTTGCCGGACTGACGAGGGATGCGGCAGGGAACCTCTACGGGACAACCGAGTACGGCGGAATTCTAAACTGCGATAACGGCGGAGTACCGGGCTGCGGCTTGGCCTATAAGCTGAGGCAGTTCAATTCCAGCTGGCTCTTTTCCGTCCTGTACCAGTTTCAAGGCAATGATGGCAACTTTCTTCCCACCGATCCGGGCAACATCACGCTCGGCCCCGGCGGCAGCCCTTACGGCACGCAGCTACAGGGCGGCAACGAATTTTCAGGCACTATCTTCAACCTGCTGCCGCCTGCTACGGCGCCCGCCAACGCGAACACTCCCTGGACCTACAACCTGGACCACGTCTTCGGCATGGGCATCGATGGCGGTTATCCCAGCCAGATCGCCTTCGATCGGGCGGGAGATATCTTCGGCGCGGCAGTCAACGGAGGTATCGGCGGCTGGGGCATCGTGTATGAGCTGACTCTCTCGAACGGAAGCTGGACGCAAACGTTCCTCCATAACTTTGTCGGGGGCAGCGACGGCGGCGAGCCCTATGGTGTGACCCTGGACGAGTCCGGCAACATCTATGGGACGACCGCCATCGGCGGCAATCAGGAGTGCGAAGGCAATTACGGATGCGGCACAGTTTATGAGCTCAGCCCGTCGGGATCAGGCTGGACCAAGACCATTCTCCACGTCTTTCAGCAGGACACCGAAGGCGGCAATCCGGGACCGTTGCTTCGGGATGGCGCAGGTAATCTCTTCGGCCTCACGTCCGATGGCGCATCGGGCAACGGCGGCACCATCTGGAAGCTGTCGCCGTCCAATGGCAATTGGGTCCTGACCGTGCTGTACACGTTTCCCCAACCGACGGTGGAGTTTACCGGCGCTTTCCAGCCGGCGATGGATTCCAGCGGCGCCCTTTACGGGGTGACGAATGGGGGTGGTTTGAACGGTTTTGGCAGCGTCTTCAGACTGGCGCCGTCCGATGGCGGTTGGACCTATACCGATCTGCATGACTTTGGCAGCTTGCCGAATAACCAGGACGGCTGCTATCCCCGCGGTCCTGTCGCGCTGGATCCCGCGGGCAATGTTTATGGCGCAACCCAACAATGCGGTGAGGGCGCCGGGGTGGTCTACGAGATCACACCCTGATGGGGCTGCCGGTTGTCACTTGCCTGGCGGGCCCGTTCCAACTAAGTCGTGCCGACTGATCGTCTATCGCTTGGGATGTTACGACTGGCAACGCGTGCCAAAGATTGGCAGCATCGCAGGTTAATGACGTGATGCCGTATTCTGAGGGTGACGCATCGAAATCTCATGCTCACCGATCAGGCCATCCTGCGGCACATTGAACGCCAGCCGCACCACTCCGCCGGCTACAAGCAGCTGGTCCGCGAGATGAATCTGCGCGGGCAGGAGCGGCAGCAGCTCGCCGAGCGATTGCAGGCGCTGGTGAAGAGCGCTCGTCTGATCGAGACCGGGCGCGACCGCTACACCCTGGCGGAACATGCCGCCGCGCGCCAGAACCTGGTCGCCGGCCGTCTGACGATGCATCGCGACGGCTACGGTTTCGTGATCCCCAATGCCGACCAGCGCCGCACCGTAACCGGCGATATCTACATTCATCCCCTGTCGATCGGCTCGGCGATGCACGGCGACCAGGTGCTGGTCGAGCTGGGCCGCAAACGCGACGACGGCCGTGCCGAAGGACGCATTCTGCGCGTGCTCACGCGCGGCAATCCGACTGTGGTGGGAACGTTTCATCGCGGATCGCGGCATAACTACGTCACCCCCATCGACGAGAAAGTCACCAAGGACATCGTTATTCCGCCCGGCATGGAATGGCCGGGTGGAGAACCTGCGTCGACCAGTACCAAGCGGGTGCCTCATTCATCGGCGGGTGACCCACTCAAGCCGCGGGTGCCCCATTCATCCGCCTCAGTTGCGGATGAGTGGGAGGCGAGTGAAAAGAAACCTATTCGCAAGAAGCACGCCGATCGCGATCGAGTACTGGGTGCCGAGGCGCGACAGCACGAGTGGGGCGACCTGGAAGGCGTGGTGGTGGAAGTGGAGATCACCGAGTGGCCGTCGCCGACCGGAAATCCGCGCGGGCGGGTGATCGAGATTCTGGGTTACGAAGACGACTTCGGCGTGGATGTCGAGATCATCATTCGCAAATTTCACCTGCCCCACCGCTTTCCGGTCGAGGTGTTGCAGGAGGCGCAGCAGTTCGATCCAGTGATTCCGTCGAGCGAGTTACGCCATCGTCGCGATTATCGCTCGCTTCCCATCGTCACCATCGACGGCGAAACTGCGCGCGACTTCGACGACGCGGTCACCGTGCGCCGCATGTCCAATGGCAACTTCGAGCTGCAGGTCCACATTGCGGATGTGGCGCATTATGTCCGCGAAAGTTCAGCCATCGATCTGGAAGCGCGGCTGCGCGGAACGTCGGTTTATTTTCCCGATCGCGCCGTGCCCATGCTGCCCATCGAACTTTCCACCGACCTGTGCAGCCTGCGTCCGCAGGTCGATCGCATGGTGTTGTCGTGCGTGATGGAAATCGATCAGCAGGGCGAGATCGTCGGCTACACGCTGAATGAGGGCGTGATCCGTTCGGCCGAGCGCATGACCTACACCAACGTGAACCTCATCCTCGAGGGCGATCCGGCGCAGCGGCAGCATTATCACCGGCTGGTCGACGTCTTCGAACTGATGCGCGAGCTGGCGATGATCCTGAATCGCAAGCGGGTGCGGCGCGGCTCGATCGATTTCGATTTGCCGGAGCCGGTGATCGAGTTTGACGATCACGGCCTGATGAAGAGCATCACGCGCTCGGAGCGCAATATCGCTAACCGCATCATCGAGGAGTTCATGCTTTCGGCAAACGAGTGCGTGGCCAGCTATCTGGAGAACAAACACGTCGGATCGCTGTATCGCATTCACGAAAAGCCTGATCCCAAGCGGGTCTACGATTTCGAGACCATTGCCGCGAAGTTCGGCTATTCGCTGGGAGTTGGGGCCACTGCCGGTGAAGCGAGTGCAATTCAAGGCCGAGCGGCGCGATCGTTATGGCAGCGGACGCCAGGCGAAAACCGTCGAGTTGCCCGAGGAAGTACACATCACGCCGCGCATGTATCAGAAGCTCACGCAAAAGATTGCCGGCAAGCCGGAGGAGCGCATCCTGTCTTACCTGATGCTGCGCTCGCTGAAGCAGGCGCGCTATTCGGAGAAGAATGAAGGTCACTTTGCGCTGGCCGCTCCCACGTACACGCATTTCACTTCGCCCATCCGGCGCTATCCCGACCTGATCGTGCATCGCATTCTGAAAGACGTGCTGCGCGATTCCGCCGAGAGCGAGGAGCAAGGGGTGCCGGTGGGTGTGGGCGGTGTTGCGCACAGCGAGTCGCCGTCCCCGTGGTCGAAACGACGACACCACGGGTGGAAGCCGTGGGCCACTCAGGCCCGCGAACGGGAGCCCGAAGCGCCACAATCGGGCTGATCAGCCCCGGGCCCAATCGCCCATGGGCGGACCGATTCCCGAGGACGAACTGCACGAGATCGCCGAAGAGTCCAGCCAGTCCGAGCGCCGCGCCGACGAAGCCGAACGCGAGCTGATGGAATGGAAGAAGATGAAGTTCATGGAGCAGCACGTCGGCGACGAGTTCGACGGGCTGATCGTGAGCGTCACCAAGTTCGGAATGTTTGTCGAGCTGAACGACATGTTCATCGAAGGACTGGTGCCGCTCGGCTCGCTTACCGACGATCACTACCTCTATCACGAGAACACCCGGCAGATCATCGGGCAACGTACCCGGAAGACCTACTCGATGGGCGACCCAATTCGTGTGCTGGTGGACCGCATCGACCGGATGCAGAAGCGGATTCAGTTTGCAGTCGTCGAGGAGAAGCCAGTGCAGGCGAAATGCGGACGCAAGAAATGAGTTCACCACCCTTCGGCCGCGCTCAGGGCAGGCTGCGGCACGGAGGACACAGAGAAGTAATAAAATGACGCATCTTGCCCGAGCAATGGCTGTTTGTCCTGAGCGATGATGGTGGAACCGGCAAATGCAGCAGTCCCGCACAGCGGGACGGAAGAAGATAGCCCAGCGCTTCAGCGCTGGGTGAGTTTTAGAAAAAGGCATGAGTCCCCCGGGGACGGCAGTCTTTCGTAAGGACAATAAATCTTCGGCAGCACGCTCTTGCTACACGTATCAGATCTACGAAATGTTATGTCTCATCGTCTACTCGGCTTCGGTTACTTGGTGCTGGTCGTCGGCGCAATCTGCGCCATTGTGGTGTTCATTTCGACCCCTTTGAGATGGTTAGCGCTCATTCCTCTTATGATTCTGCTGATGATCCTGGCTTCTACGTTTCTCCCTTTCTTAAGGCGCAACATCACACCGCAGCAATTCGCGGACGAGTTGGAACGCCACCTGTCCGGTACAGGGGGAGGATGGGATTGGGACAACACCACTTCAAGAGCGATCAGGGATCAACGGCTTGATAATTTGCGCGCGAAGCTTCCCAAATTCGACTTGTTGATTCGTGAAGAACCGCGTAAGGAGTTTGAGAACATCATAGCTGCGCTGCGGAGAGGGGAAATTCCCGATGTCAAAGCGGATTGACTACACTGGCTGGATATCCGGCTAAAATGAATTCAACCATGCGAGTCGCTGCCGCTTTCGTTCTATTGCTGTCCGTATCTGCCGCTGGTCAGACTGCGGCTCCGGCGTCGTCTAACGCTCCAGCCACTGCCGCACAAACCACGTCCGTCCCCGCCAACTGGCCGACGGCGCAATTCGCTTCCACCAAAGATCCCAGCGTGCAGAAGGCGCTGCAGGTCCTCACCGACATGATCCGCGGGCTGGGTGGCGACGCCTATCTCAACGTCCAGGACATGAAGAGCGAAGGCCGCACTTACGGCTTCTATCACGGTAAGCCGAACAGCATGAGCATCGAGTTCTGGCGATTCTGGGAGTGGCCTGACAAGGACCGCGTCGAACTCACTAAGCAACGTGACATCATCGAACTGTACATTGGCGACAAGGCTTACGAGATCACTTACAAAGGTACGGCGACCCAGGACCCCAAGGATATGGAAGATTATTTGCGCCGCCGCGACCATTCGATCGAGTGGGTCATCCGCAAATGGCTGCCCACGCCGGGCACGATGATTCTCTACGACTGGCACGGCGATGGTGGAGCAAAATCTCGCCGACCAGGTCACCATTCTGAATACTAACAACGACAGCGTGACCATCTCGGTCGATCCGCGAACGCACCTGCCGGTGAAGACCAGCTACAGTTGGCGCGACCCGCTCGACCGGCAAATGGACGACGAGTCGGTAGTGTATGCAAACTATAAGTTGATCCAGGGAATCCAGACTCCCTACAGCACGGTGCGCAACCGCAATGGGGAGATGACGAACCAGCGGTTCATCACGGCGGCGACCTATAACACCGGCTTGCCGCCCACGCTGTTCGAGACCAAGGGTATTACATACACTCCGGGGATAAAACCGCCTTCCCGGTAGTCCGGTCATCGCGGATCAAGCATTTACCGCCGACGAGCTGCTCGTTGTCATCCTAACCCGTTCGCCCAAAGACGCCTTGGAAGTTCTGCTTCACATGGCTCCCCGGGCCGTGATATGCACCAACTCCAACTGGAACGGCGCAGGAGTAACCTGGACCACTCCGGAATAAGGGCTGTCGAAGGAGTCGATGAGGAAGAGGCTGAAAGCCAGAACTCCCGCCAAGGCCGCGGTCATGGCCGCCTGCGACCAGACGCTTTCATGGCCAAAGAACCAGGTGAAGATGATCAGCATGACTCCGCCGATAAAAAGCAGGTACCACAATGTGGCCGGCACGGTGCCACGGTTGGTAAAGAGCCGGATGCGGCGGGAATTGGAAAGTTGGTTGAGCTGCTTGATCGATTCCGAGTAATAGATCTGCATCCGTGGATTGTCGGGTTCGACGGTATTGTAAACATCCCAAAGCTTCTGCGCCGCGTCCCAGGTGCGAGGACTGTCGTGTCCGTCTGCCATGGCAGGAAACTCATCCTTCACCACGGAATTGAGGTAATTGAGCAATGCGTTGCGGATGTTCGTCCTCAGTGGTTCAGGCATAACCATGGACATCCGCGAAAGGTTGCCGACCTCATTGGCCTCCTGCTCGAGATTGTTGCCGGCATCCTGGAATTGGCCCCATACTACGAAAATAGCGAAGGCGATCAGCACCGCGTAGAGGGTTCCGATCATCAGGAAGAAAAAGCTGGCCACCTCGTGTTGCCGTTTCAGCCACTCGATGTTCAGGTGACGCCGGATCAGAAACAATCCCAGCGTAGAAAAGATCATGCAGCCACAGATAAAGATTGCACCGTTTAGCGGCGTATCCATTCCCGTACTCTCCTCACCAAGGAACAGCGAAGGTTCGATTGTGAAGGCAGCAAGGCAATTACGAAAGAGAAAACTAATGTGCTGGCCGTCACGAGGATGATTCTGGCGGGCAGCGAGAGAGGGACGACGCGACAATCGGTTCGGTCAATCTAAACTTCGCAGCACCCGCGGGAAAGCTGGCAGTCTAAGTGCATTATCTACTTCCGCGGACCGGCCAGCGGACGGTTTGTGCCAACTTGTCATCTTGCGCGGTGATGACCGTCGCAAGTATGATCGGGAACCGCCCGGATTGGGGACTGGTTACAAGTTGAAATTGCAAGACCTGCAATCCGGCTAATTCTTTAAGAACACGCTTCAGGCAAAACTTTCCTTAGAGGAGTTCTATGGCTTTCAGCTTCGCCAGCGACATTCGCCCGTTATTTCGTGATTCTCCCGACATGGATGCGATGAAGGGCTTCGGTCTCGACTTGTCTTCGTATGCCGATGTCAAGGCCCAAGCCGAGGCGATTTTTCTCGCGCTTGAGGATGGCAGCATGCCTTGCGACGAACCCTGGCCTGAGGAGCAGATCGCCAAGTTCAAGCAATGGATGGACGAAGGCATGGCGCCGTAATGACAACCGAGCGACTGCTGTAGGTCCTTCGACAGCGTTCGCTGAGCTAAGAGCCGGTGCGCCGTCCGGATTTGTCGTCCCGACCGAAGAGAGCGGACGAGGGACCTACGATTCGCCTTTCGCGCCAGGTGCGCCTCTCACTTTTTCGCTTGCGGCGCAACTTGCTCCGCCGTCACAAAGATAGGCTCAATGTCCACTGGAATATCGCCCAGCTTGTCGAGCGCTGCTTGAATTCGGGACGCAGCACGCCCAGCGTGTCCAGCATCTGCTTCGCGCCGGCGTAATTGCCTTCCGCCTCGACGGTCAGCAGATCGTGCGTCAGATCGCGGACCGCGTCTTTGATCTTCGCGTAGTCGACCGCGAAAGTCCCATCAGGACGCGCCACGAAGCCGCCCTTGTCGATGAGGTAATTCACCTGCATCGCCATGCCTTTGCCGTGCGCCTCGCCCATGCCGAAACGCAAGGTGCGGAATGACGACGCGAGATACGTCGTGTACAGCCGCTTCTCGGAATTCGCATCCGGCTTCAGCACGCTGGCCAGCCCCATCGCCTGCGCGTGATCGATCATGTATTGCAGGGCGAACAGTCCCGTCGCATCGGCCTTGGCTTCCTCGATCGCGCTGTAGAGTTCCTTCAACTGCTCGCGCGGCGTCGTCGGCTTGCCGTTCACCGTGATCTGGTGCGGGCCCAGCCCATGACACAGTTCGTGCGTCAGGATGTGGGTGAAGAAGGCGTCGAAGTTCACGTCGGCCTGCTCATCGGCGGCCAGCACGCGCTTCGAGATCGGAATCAGGATCTGCTGGAACTTCGCCTGCTGCACGTTCTTCAGCATGACGCGCTTGCTGCCCTTTTCGGCCACGACGCGCTCGTCGTTGGGCAAGTTGTAGGCCGCGGTCTGTACGCCGTGATTGCCGTCGCCCGCGTCCATTACTTCGTTGACCACGCGAATTGGCGCCTGCGCCTCCGATCTTCGGATTGCGATACTTGGGATCGATGGGCAAATTGTTCTCGATCTCCTGCAGATCGCTGGCGAACGCGGCCAGCTTGGCGCTCTCCTGCATCGTCGCGCACGTTGACGTAGGCTTCGTACGACGCCTTATAACCGAATAGCTCGTCGTTGTAGGTCTCGTACGGGCCGATGGTGATGTCGAGCGGCGCGTCCAGATCCATCCAGGCAACATCGCTCTCGTAATAATCGTTGGAGAGGAATGCGGCGGCCCGCGTCGTCAGAAAGTGCTTCAGCGTCGCATTGTCGGTGAGCGAGGCGGCCTCGTTCAGCAGCTTCGCCGCCTGCGTCAGGTCGTCCTTATAGGCTTCGCTGTAAGGAATAATCTTGAAGCCGTGTCTTCCCATCCGAGCGAATGATGGTGAAGAAGCCGGTTGCCTGCTTCTGCTGGCCTTCGGGCAGCGTCTTCAGCCAGCTTTCGAACTGCTCCTTGGTCATCGACTCGGGATAGAAGTTTGCGCCCGGCAGCTTGTGCTCAGGCACGCCAGGGATGAAAGCGGTGTTGCCGTCGAGCTCCGACCACGGACCTTTGTTGATCCAGAAATAATGCAGCCGAGCCTTGCCCAGCGGCGACGTTTCCTTCTGCAGCTTGGCATAGAGCGCGAGATCGCCGCTCCAGTACTGCGTCATGAAGATGCGATCGATGAGACGCGCGGCTTCAATCAGCTTGACCAGCGCCTTGCGATCGCCGTCGGAAAGAGTGCTGATGTCGACATTCAGCTCGGTGGGCGCAAAGCGCGCGGTCATCTTCTGCAGCTGGGCCAGGTCGGGAACTTTGGTAGCAAGCTCTTGGCTTGCCGACGGCTAGTACCATTCCGACAATAAAAAATAGCATTAGTAATGATTAGGTGCTTCATCGAAGAATCTCCTTGGCGCGGATAGGAGGCACCGGCCAGTAAGTTCAAACCGGCTATGATAGCGCAGGGGCGACGAGAACGCAGTGGCGCATACTTATCAGCTCATAAGCGAGCAATGGGTTCCACAGCCTCTGGAGGAAGCATTCGCTTTTTTCTCGCGGCCGGAGAATCTACAAGAGATCACGCCCGGCTGGCTCGACTTCCGCATCGTGCGCGTGGATTCCAATGCGCCAGGCGTCCTGCGGGCTGGACACGATGTGGAAGCGATCTTCGAGTTTCGCCGGCAACGTTTAGAGGTACTCCTCGGCACCCACTGATCGCCTAGCGCTGTTCGGCGCGGTAAATCAGCTCATTCGAGGGCAATGCGGGATCGAGTATGCGTCGCGCCTGTTCCACTCCCGTAACTGGTAAGGTCGCGGGATCGAGCAAGCCAATCTGCACCAGCAAGGAAGCCTGGTCCCAGTAAATGCGCTCATAAGCCACCTTGCCATTCTCAATCCCGACCACCACAACGTGTGCCAACTCAACCTGCCTGCCAGTAGGTTTAATCCCTGGAAGCATCGCCGGCATCTCGACGTCGTGGGTGAAAGCTCACGATAATCTCGTCGATCAGGCGATCGTTGGCGATAGTGCGCGAAATACGCGTGACATGGGTATCGGCGGGCCAATGATGAAGGAAGTATTTGCCATAGAAGCCGCGAACTTCGTCGTAGCCGTTGCCTCCCGTCAGAACCGGCACGTGGGTTAATACCGGAGCGTCGGTCATGGTAGCCATGGTTGCGTCCAGATCGGGAGTGGTAAACTCGGCTGCCATGTGAGCGTCAAACAGCGCGCCCGCGTCGAAGGAAGAGTTTGTTGTTGGGGAACTCACTGGCCCTCCTGACTGCCTGGATTGTAAGTTGTTCGGAACATGGCGCCGTCACGAGAGTAAATCCGCAAGAGTGGCTGCCTACTCGCCGGTTAAGGATTTGTACTGTGCCGCGGTCAAAGGTACCACGGAAAGTCTTCCCTGTCGCACCAGCGGCGAATCCGCAAATAGCCGGTTGGCTTTGATCTGGGCCAGGGAAACTTCATTGGGCAGCGGTTTTCCAACCTTGATCTTCACCAGGGGTGTCTTGGGGTCGCCAGCATCGACGGAGACGACTGATGCGGTGCCGACGGCGCTCTTGTCGTCCCCGGTGTGGTAAATGATCAACTTATCCCCTGCCTTCATCTCGCGCAAATGCTTTACTGCGGTGGGATTCGTCACTCCGTCCCAGATGGTGACACTATCCCGTTGTAGGTCGGCGAAAGAATAGACCGAGGGTTCGGTTTTGAGCAGATAATTTTCAGACATACTATCTCCTGACTTTCCGCTTCCACATTCTACCCAATTACAAGTTAAGCATTTTGAGTTTCTCAGAGCGCGTAGGAGTGCTTTCGCCTGCCAATGAAAAAATTGTAATGATCGAGCTCTGCCTTGCGGCCTGTCGTCATGACCATCGCATCCAAGTCGGGAAAGGATAAATTCCATGAATAAGCCTTCCAGCCACGGCCAGATCGGTGATGAATCGCAACCGACTCAACTTTCAGAGCAGATGATCCGAGAACGAGCGTATGAAATCTATCGTCAACGCGGAGGGAAAGGTGGGAATGCCGAAGGAGATTGGCTGACCGCCGAAGCCGAGCTTAAGGAAATAAAAAAACATGCCTTAACTGCGGTCTCACGGTTCCTTTGAGGCAGCAGCGATGCCCGGTAAGTTCATAGAGATGATGGCAAACAATCAGGATGGTAAACAATAAAGTTTCGGATGCAAACCCGCAGACCGTGCGGGCATCTACTTATATCGAGTTCAAAAGATCAAAATCGCCAGTATTTATTGGAGAATACATGGATTTGGGCAACGGCAAAGCTTTGCATCCTTACCTGGGACTGTTGTTGTTCCTGTTGGTTTTCGTTCCAGCCTGGGGACAAGACACATCCGGGGCATCCCCGGCGGCTGGGGATAATTCCAAAATTAACCAACAAGACCGGCAGAGTTCGGCGCCCACCGCCGACCAACAGAAGAACGATTCTTCCGATCTTCAACTAACCCGAGAGATACGGCAATCCCTGATGAAGGACAAGTCGCTTTCGACGTACGCCCACAACCTCAAGGTTATTTCGCAGAATGGCAAAGTGACCTTGAAGGGCCCAGTTCGCTCAGAAGACGAGCGGGATGCCGTCCTTGCCAAAGCTACTCAAGTTGCGGGTGAGGCCAACGTTAACGACGAGATGACAATCGTTCCAAAACACTAACGAACAAGAAAAGGAATTCCACATGGCAGGTAAGAACACAGCAGCATTCGGCATCTACCGCAACCGGACCGAACTGGAGCGCGGTGTTGATGAGCTACGGGCAGCCGACTTCCGCAACGAGGACATTTCGGTCCTCTTCCCCGATAACGAGGGGTCGAAGGAGTTTGCGCACGAGAAAAACACTAAGGCACCGGAGGGTGCGACTACCGGCGCGACTACAGGGGCCCTGATTGGCGGAGGCTTGGGTTGGTTGGTCGGCATAGGAGCCTTAGCGATTCCCGGAGTTGGTCCCTTTATCGCCGCTGGTCCGATCGTAGCCGCGCTGGCCGGAGCCGGCGCCGTGGGCGCAGTCGGAGGATTGACTGGAGCCTTGATTGGAGCGGGCATCCCAGAATATGAGGCCAAGCGCTACGAAGGCCGGATCAAAGACGGCGGGATTCTGGTTTCCGTTCACTGCGACAGTTCAGAATGGACCAAAAAGGCCAAGGAGATTTTGGAACGTACGGGCGCCCAGGACGTAGCTTCTACGGGCGAGGCGCACGCCGACTTCGAAAAATCCGACAGGCCAATTCCGTACACTAGCGAGCGCCTCTAACAACGTCAAGCCTGCGGCTGTGGTGCATTTCTATCGTACCGCTCAAACATTAACGCTTGCGAGGTACCACGGATCTTGCGAGCCCAACGACCCCTAGGAGCAGACAATGTCAGATCAGCAGAACAAACAGCAGGGAAACGAATCGCAGTCCGGACAGCAGCAGAAACCAGGCCAGGACCAGCAGCAGAAACCGGGTCAGGGACAGCAGCAGCATCAGCAGGGACAAGGCCAGAAATCCGGGCAGCAAGATATGGATCATCAGTCCAAGAAGCCTCAGGCCGATTACGACAAGCAGGATCAGGGGCAACGCAAGCAAGGCTAACCTGCTCTGATGGAACAACGGAAGTCAGGACGGCGATGCTACGGCCGTCCTGATACCTGACTTAATAATCAGCTATCCCTTAGGTTGATCCGACGATGGGGCGGTAGTTTGCGGCTGCTCCGCCTGCGTGATCAGATGCTCGATCATTTCCTTCTGAGGGAAGTTGGGATTTAACTTCAGAAGCGTTTGCCATGAGGCGATCGCGCCTTTGGCGTCATTCTTCCCTTGCCACCTAATAATTCCGATGTTCATCAACGTTCCCGGGAATTTCGGGTCGTAGGTCAGCGACTTATTCAGCTGATCGAGAGCGCCGTCCACGTCACCGCTGAAGTACATACACGAGGCCATGTCGTCGCGGATCGCCACGTTCTTCGGATCGATATCCAAGGCTTTCTGAAAATAGGTGATGGCTTCTTTAAACTGGTGGGCCGCTTTGTAGGTGAGCGCGGTTTTGTTGAGCAGAGCGGCATTCTTGGGATCAGCCTGCAGCGTGGTGAGCAAGGGCTCGGCTTGCTTGTCGGCCATCTTCTTCATGTCATCTAAAGTTGGCATCGGCCGCTGGCCCATGCCGGCGTGCGGATCTCCGGACGGTTGCGTAGCCGCTGCTATCGCCGTAGCTGGAGGTGTGGGAGCGGCCGAGCCGCGCAGGAAGTATCCAATCGCCAAACCGATCACTAGACAAACCAGGGCCATGGCATAGGTTTGTCCCGGCTTCCAAACGGAGGTCGCATCCTGAAGTTCGTTGCCATTGTCGTCCATTTTGTTGCCACTCCTCGCCATTCGTTCCAGCAGAAACCGCGAGAATCTGCCCACCTAGAACCTCTTTTGCAAGTGCACAGGACCTTCCAAACTAGCCGGGGAAGGAATCTAATCTCTGGTCGTTGAGGCTCAGTAACTTAGATGGTGCCAAAACAGCATGATCGGCAGCCAGACTGGCTGCCGAAGCGTCTTAGTCCGCAGATCCCGGGTGATTTCGCGCCGTTCCGGCGCCCTCAGCAATTAGCCGAAGCCGCTGATCGATGGCTAACTCGATACTTAAGAAGCCGCTAAGTTTGGAATACAAGGTGCTGATTCCAGGTTGGGAATTCGCGCCTCGTCGTGCCAGAACCCCCTAAGATGCCGATGGCGACACAAATAAAGGAGACCGAAGCAAGCTGCTCGGATGTGCCGCGGCACACCGCGATCGAGCCCAAGCCTGCCAATGCTCTGAAGCCTACTCGGCTTCACCGGAGTAACCGCGAATGGATTGTGCTGGCGGCATTAGTTATTGTGATGGTCACTCAGCTGTGGACTAGCATCCGGCAACTCTCGATTACCTCGGATGAAGTCGACCATCTGCAGGCTGGCTATCGCTATTTGCAGTGCAACGATTTTGGATGGAATCCCGAACACCCTCCACTAGTAAAAATTGTCGCCGCGCTGCCACTGATGGCGATGTCCATCCAGGACCCGATTCTCCATCCGTGCGGAATGGCTAACAGCAAAGACATCGATTTCCTCGTCGGCCACGACTTCGTCTTTGCCAACCCGGAAACCATGCTGACTGCAGCCAGATGGACCGTGTCATTGTTCTCTGTTCTTCTGCTGCTGACCCTTTGGTTCTTCGCTCGCAGATTATTCGGACTGCCCGTGGCCATTATTTCCGGAGTGCTGCTGGCATTCGATCCCAACATTCTCGCAAACGGCGCGCTGGTGACAACCGATGTCGCCGCGTCGCTAGGTTTCCTGCTGGCGGTTTACACGCTCTACCGCTATGCGACGGAGCCGAACTCCACCCGATTACTGGCAGTTGCACTGGCTACAGGGTTTGCATTATGCGTGAAACATTCGGCTGTCCTGCTGGCGGTTATCCTGCCTGCGCTGCTGCTCAGCGACGCGATTCTCTTCGGCCAGAAAGAACTTAGTCGCAGGCTGCTGCGTTACGCAGGCGCACTCATTGTTGTTGGAGCCATTGCGTTCACCGTGCTATGGGCGTGCTACGGATTTCGTTATGCAGCGCGACCGGGAGCGGCGGCGGTATGGAGCCCGCCTCAACTGCCGCGCGCTCATGGTGCGCTTGACACCAAATTGATCCTGCAACTACAGCGCTGGCATCTTATGCCGCAAGCCTACTTGAGTGGCTTGCAGGACGTACTGGTTCAGTCAGAGGTGGGAGAACCCTATTTCCTGCTGGGGAGGTTCTACCGGACAGGAAACTGGTTCTACTTCCCAGTAGCGGCGGCCATAAAATACACGCTGCCAGCGTTTCTGATGGTACTGGTTTCGGCGCTGTCATGGCGCTTCTGGAGACAACGATCAAGGGAATTTCTGTTCCTTATATTGCCGGCAACTGTGTACCTCATGTTCACCATGAGTTCTAAACTGAACATCGGCAGCCGGCATTTGCTTCCAGTACTGTCTTTCCTGATCATCTTTGCGGCTGCGGGAACCTGGAGTTGGGTTCGCGACCGCAGGTGGGCAATGGTCGCAGTGGCAGCGATGCTGGGCTTCCAGATTTTCACGTCATTGCATGCATTCCCGAATTACCTAAGCTACAGCAATGAGCTTTGGGGTGGTCCAGGCGAGACCTATCGCTTTATCGCCGCCTCCGATGTCGACTGGGGCCAAGCGGAGAAGATGGCTCACGACTACATTGTGAAGACACATCCGCCGAATTGCTTCTTCCTGAGAACGTACCACAGCCGGAATAACGACTACGGCATTCCCTGCCGCGGCATTTCCGAGATCCAGTGGGACCAGCTCGAAACGCCATTTACCGGCACCATGATCGTGAGCAGCGCCGTAGCGGATGGAGTTGGATTAGGGCGTATGAGCGCTCCGACAGGCCGAGTCTTCAGGAATCAGAAACCTATGGCGAAGATTGGTGGCAGCGCACTCCTGGTTTACCAAGGAACTTTCGATTTGAGTCCAATGGTTGCTTTCCAACGCCTGTTGCGCGCGAAAACCGTCGGAGATCAGGACCCGCAGCTCGCCCTTGCGTTGGGTCAGCAGGCCGCGGACCTTGACCCTGGCAACGGTGACGCGCATGTGGTGATGTGTGCGAGCTACAAGAGCCTCGGTCAAATTGAAAAAGCTGACCAGGAATGCAATCTTGGCCTCACCTTGGTCCGCAAAGATCCTCAATACGGACCTGAGCAGGTACAGTATCTGGAGAACTTCATCACCAGAAATGGATTACAAGTCTACGGCAACCCAGCCGCCACGAAATGAAGACTGCAAGGTGCTAAGCTCTGCGAGAGGTTGGACGTTATCTCTGCGCGAACCACCTCAACCGGCAATGGGGTATTAAACTTTGACCTTCATCGATGAACTGCGACCCCTCGTGCGTCTGCGCTGGCTACAGTTACTCACGCTGGCCGGCCTACTGGTTACGGTCGGCGTGATCGCGTTCAACCTGAAGTTCTCGGTGCTCGACCTCGACATCTGGTGGCATCTTAAAGTCGGCGATTGGATTGTGCAGCACCTGGCCGTTCCGCATAACGGCCTGTTCACCTGGACCGCAGCCGATCGCCCCTGGGTTGCCTACAGCTGGGGCTACGAGGTGCTGCTGTCGCGCGCGTACGCGTGGTTTGGCCTAGTTGGCATTGGGGTATACGGAACGCTGTTGACCCTCGGCGTTGCCTACTCCATCTTCTGGATGCTGCGCCGTCTTTCAGGCCAATTCTGGACGGCGTGCATTCTGGCAGTCGTCGCCTGCTCGGCGTTTCTCTTCAACCTGATGCCGCGCCCCGTCTTCTTCTCCATGATGCTGTTCTGCGTGACCTTGACATTGGTGTTGGAAGCTAATCGCACCGGCCGCGTACAACTGCTCTACTGGCTGCCGCTGATCTTTGTGCTGTGGGCGAACCTGCATATCCAGTTTATCTACGGGCTGTTTGTGGTTGGCTTGCTGCTGGCGGTGAATCTGGCGCAGCGAGTGGCCGCATCCTTAGGTTGGACGCCCGAATGGCTGCAAGCTCCCACGCTTCCGCCTGCGACGCTGGCCGTTGTTTTCATGGCGTGCGTCATCGCGACTTGCATCGGACCGTATTCTTTCCATCTTTATGGAGTGATCTTGCAGTACTCGCGGGCCAAGGTTCCTTACCGCCTGATCCGGGAATTACAGCCGTTGAACTTCCGCGCCTACAGTCACTTCGTACAATTACTGCTGATGGCTTTCGCATTCTTCGCTGTCGGCCGGCAGCGCAAGGTTGACGCTTTCAAATTGCTTCTGCTATCGGTGGCGAGCATTGTGGCCTTCCGCACCATGCGCGACGCCTGGTTCATTTGCATCCCCGCGGCGGCTTGCATTGCCGACACGCTGGCGGACGTGGGCGAGCGGGAACCCGGTGAAACCTGGGCGCAATGCCTGTCCGTAGCGGCCGTGGTGGCGATATCGTTAGCTGTTTTCGCCCGCAGCACGGATTTCAATTCCCGCGGCCTTGACCGGGCGATCAGCAGCTTTCTTCCTGTCAACGCAGTGAACTACTTGCGACAGCATCCGGCGCCCGGTCCGGTTTACAACACTCTGGACTGGGGCGGCTTCCTCACCTGGTATATGCCGGACCGTCCGGTAGCCATCGACGGCCGCACTGATCTTTATGGTGACGATTTGGAGGAACTCTTCTTCAGCACCGCCAATGGTGTGCCGTCGTATGCCAATGATCCGTACTTGAACCAAGCGGGCGTGGTGATTCTGCAGAAGACTAATAATCTGGCGAGCTTGCTGCAGTCAGACCCGCGGTTTCAGCTTGTCTATCAGGACGGGATGGCGGCGGTCTTCGTCCGGGTCCAGCCTCAGTAACAACGTGTCAGCTGCTCACCGCATTCATCTGCACCGCTGAGTTTTGCTCACATCGCGGAACGCGCGTAGAAACCGACGCTCGTGCACGCCGGAATTCGACATTGCTGTTCTGGTACACACGAGCGGTTTTCCGCCTGGGCTCATCGTTTCTTAGGAGGAGCCGCACCGTTGTTCAACCCATTGTTCTTCTGCGCGCCTTGGGTGACGGAACCGTCTGGGTTGTGTGCGGCCGTGTGGCAGACCAGAACACAGGTATTGGTAGCCCGCGTATAGGAGACCGGAATGCCACCATTCGGGGCGACCACGTTGACGTCAAAGTTCACCAAGCGCTCGCCGGAGATGGTCCCGCTCCTTGCGCCCATGCCGTGGGCGGTATGGCAAACCGAGCAGGTGAAACCCGTATTGATGTGCAAGCCGTGCTGGTTCCAGCTCCCATTCGAGACCACATTGTTAAGGTCGTGGCACTTGCCGCACATCGCGTACGGACCCTTGATGCTCAGGTCGGGGTTCGGGTACAGGTTGGTAATCAGCTGACCGGGCGCGCGGCGCTTGGCTGAACTCATAGTCTCGTTCCAGGATGTGCTTGTTCACTGAGCCATGCGGACCGCTGGGACCAATGCCTCCAAATTCTCGATTGTCGTCGCTGTTGTGGCAATCGGTGCAGAATGTCTGGTTGCCCATGGGACGACCGTGGGTCGTGCCGCCGCTCAAATCCAACAGCGTGCTTAGCAAACTCGGCTGTGGCAGTGGACTGCTGCGCGTGTGGGTCACCGGATGGCTCGACGTGGCCGTGGCGGCGAACTGCGGGATGACATTTAGCGGATCGCCTGCTGACACTGCTCTTATCGGCAGATATCCGAAAACGGGATTGGCAACTTTCCCCGAGCTCGTGCCGTGGCAGCGCAGACAATTTTCGTATTGGTTGACTGACGGATCGACGATGGATATGCCGTCTGTCGCACTGATTCCGGCAACGCCGTTCTGCGACACGCGAATAGTCGGCGGCGGTGGGAAGATGCTCACCTGACTGCGAGGCATGTCCATTATGGCAGTCCGCGCAGGTGGCATGGCGGTTGTTGTTCAGCAAGACTGCTTCCGCTGCGTCATGGGCATTGTTTCCTGCAGGGAACGGATGTCCTACCTTGGCAAACTCGGCGAAGACGTTGGCGATGGCCGGGGTTAGATTCGATACTGCCATTGTGGCATGCGATGCAGTCCTGCTCATTCGGCTCGCGCAGCAGGCGCGCCGGCCCTAGCGCATTGTGCGGTGTATGGCAGGAGAGCACGCATTGGCCGCCGACCGTGCCATAGCTGCCAAGACTCGCCTGCACTGATACTTTGTTCGTCGCTAAAGCGTGTGCGCTGGTCGCCCATCCCAGCCAGAGGATTGATTTGCCCCGACATCGTGCGCGTTCGGATCGTGGCAGGCCAGACACATCTGCGCGTTCGAACTGTCGCGCACCAGGAAGTTCGAGCGACACCTTATCGATGGCCTGAACATGCGGATTATGACAGGAAGTGCACTCGATATTGCCGTTGATCAGCTTCACTGCCCCGACGGATCGCCCGTCTTGCCCTGCGCCGCCAGCGAGGCTATCAGGTCGATCGTATCTTTGATGGGCAATTGCAGGCTGAAAGGGTGCGACGACTCTGCAGATTAGTCCCGAACACATCCTGGCTGTTCATGGACCCGTATCATGGTGATCTGCCCGGCGACAATGGTGTTGCCGACTGCGACGGTTCCGTCGTGGCAGCTCAAGCACAGATTGCTGTCGGAGCCCAGGACAGGCTGCTGGCCCTTCTGATGATAAGTAGTGCTCGTGTAGAGCTGGTAGGTCGCCTTGGTCTGCGTCTGGTTCCACAGCGACTGGCCGGTCGCCAAGCCCGAGTGCGGAGCGTGGCAGTACGAACACGATCCCGGACGCGCGCCAGTGATCGGCGACTTGCTGCCCGGCGAGAGATCGTGCGTGCCGATGACGTCGCCGGTAATTTGTGCCACGCATCGCGCTCGCCGTCATCAATAGCATTAAGCGAGGCAAGCAGCAGTTTGAACTTCACTGCACGCCTCCCTTGGCCGGCTTTCGCAAGCCGTAGTAAGTGAAAAATCTGCATGCGGCGGTTGAACGAGTCCACTACAAAGATGCGGTCGTTGTGGTCGATAAACAGACCGGCCGGCAGCTGGAACTCACCCGAGCCGGTGCCGCGTTCGCCGAAGTAATACAGCAGCTCTCCTTGCGCGATTAAAGACCTGCACCACGCCCCACAATCCATCGACCACGTACAGATCGCCTTCCGAATCAAACCCGATTCCCTTGGGCCGAAACATGGTTCCCGACTCATCGCCCAGCTTGCCGATCGAATATTGGAACTGTCCGGAGCGATCCAGCACCTGCACGCGGAAGTTCATTGCGTCCACTACGACTAGGTTCTTGCCGTCGAGCCGCAGCTCGGTGGGGAAGTTGAACTCGACCTGGTCCTTCGCCGTTGCTGCCGATGGTCTGTACAACGTTGCCCTGCATATCCATCACGAAGATCTTGTTGCGCAATGTGTCGGTGACATAAATCCGCTGGGCTGCGGAGTCGACGGCAATTCCGGTCGGACGCTTGAAGAATCCTTCGCCGCCTTTCAGGCTGCCGATGGTGTGTTGAAACTTGCCGTCGGAGTTGAAGACGAACACTTTGCCCGACTCCGAATCGGTCACGTAGATGTTGTCCTGCGCATCGACGGCAACGCATTGCGGCGTCAGCATAGGCTCTTTTCGTTTATCGAGGCGCGAAAGAAACTTATACTTCTGCTGCTGGAAATCGAAGATGTGTACACCGAAAGCGCCGGGGTCGGTCACAATGATGCGTCCGCGGGAATCGACCACGATGCTGTAGGGACGGACCAGACTGCGGAAATCCGGCGCGCCGGCGACGAAGTCGAGCACCTTGTTCCAGAAGCCGCGTTTCGGCTTGACCTCGCGCTGCGAGCTGAAGCTGCGTTCGTAGCTGAGCTTGCGCCCGCCTTCCAGCACCATATCCGGAGGCGCGGGCTCGACGGGTTTTTCTTTGGTCTTGGACGCCAGCACCGGGGTCAGCAAGAGCAGAACCGCACAGGCGACGTGGGATAAGAAGTAGGATCTCGTGCGCGCTCCCGTTAGAAGAAATTGAACCACCTGGACACCCCGAAGTAATACGACGATACATTAGATGGCGCAATTCCCGAAACGCTGAAGCCCTGCTGAAGTTGGGCGTATCCCGCAGTGAAGTACATCTTACGGAACTGGTACTGGATCAGTGCATTCTTTCCCTCAAACTGGTTCGCAGATGCGACACCCGCGTTCGATGTATTGCTGGTCGCCTTGGAGTAACTGGCCGTCAAGGATAGCCTGCGCATCGGCGAACTGGACACTCCGAAGCCGTAACTAGTGCCCCCGTATAGGGTGATCAGATTCTCTGGCAGAATCGGCGGTAAGTTCACCGGCACTATCCCGCCGCCTGAAATCAATCCAATGCCGTCCGCCTTGGCGTAGTTGCCGGTGAGGTTGATCCAACGTCCATATCCAAAGCTGGTGCTGTAGCCCTGGCCGCTGCTTAGCGTGCCGGGTTGGTTGGTGAGGCCGGAATGGTTGAGATTGGCGCTTGCATTCCAATTAAAGCTGCCCCAGCGGCGGCGCACATTCGCCGAGTAGCCGTAGTAAGAGGCCATGTAGGTGATCAGCGCGGTCGAGACATTCTGCGAATAATTGAAGGACGAAGCTACAAACCAGTGGCCGATTCTGCGGGTATAGATGGCGTTTGTGGAAAACCCCAGGCCGTTCTGGCTGCTGCCGTCGACCATGGTGTCAAGCACGCTGAGCGCAGTGTTGAATGTGCCGCCGAGTAAACCATGAGCGTAGGTGACTCCCGCGCTATACGAAGTTGCTCCAAAGTTCTCTCCCAGATAAGCCTGTTCGCGACGATCGACTTGGCCCTGGAGTTGCAAATTTGCCGCCAACGAATAGCTGGCGGCCGCATTAAAGTCCCAGGCATGAGAGGAATCCAGGTTGCTGGTCGGCAGGAGAGTGCTGCTCGATGAGGCAGCGCTACCTGAAGAAACACTGCTGCCCGACGAGAGATTGTTACCCGAAGAGAGCGCACCGCCCGAGGTGATTACCGATTGAAAGAGTTCTCCGGCTAGATTATCGGTGTAGCTGGCCGATGTCGATAGGTGCAGCTTCTGGGCGGGTTGCACTGCGGCCGTAGCGACCACGGTGTCGAAGTCCCCCTTGTAGGTATAGCCCAGATAGTCCGTATTAATGTCTGACCGGTAAAAGCTGGTGGAGAAATTTCCATTCAGGGGGAGACTGTGCGAAACGTTGACGCCGAAACCGCTGTTGTCGGTATTAATTGTTCCGGTCTGTTCACCCAAAAAAACCTCTGGTACGAGTGAGTTCGAGACTCCGGTATTGTATGAGGCCCCCAGGTTGAAACCGGCGATGGAATATGCGGAACTGAGGGAGAAAGAATGGAAGTCCGAATTGCCACTAGAGTTATCGCCGTAAATGGAGTACTGGTTGCTGCCTCTCTGAAAACTAGCGGTGAGGCTGGGCAGACCGGGAAGAAAGGCGCTCCAGTTAATCCCAAAGGTGTCGCTGTTGCCATGGGTCGTGTAGTTGGGTAAGCCGGGCACGGCAAATTGTCCTTCGCTGTTATAAGCGGCGGCGTAGCTAACCTGTCCCGGAAAATGGCTGCCGCTGAAGATGGCAGTAGACAAATTGACTCCGCTGCTGTCGGAGATGGACTGGTAGTTGGAATTTGCCCGTGACTGTCCGTAATAAGGCGAGAGATTATAGGATATAAAATTGGGATTGTAGTAGTATCCGGAGGCTGTGGCGCTTCCGCCCAAATTCAGACCGTGGGACGACTCGATGTCATTTCCATAATCCGCGGCATATCCAGCAGAAATGATTCCGTTCAGGTTGCTGCTCAAGTCGCCTATCTGGACTTGGCCAACCGCGGGCAGGACAAAAAGGAGTAGTCCTGTTAACCCATGAAACGCGACTCGGAAGCTTCGGCGCACGGCATATACCTCGTCCTTACAGGACCTCTACCTTGGCGCCCTGGTGCAGTTGCTTATCGAAGCTCGCGCGAACCTCGTTGACCTTCTTCTTTTGCAGATCCTTCTGCAGCGATTCCTTCACGTCGTCGAACTTCATTTTTCCAGCCGGCACGTGCTTGACCAAGCGCAGTATGGTGTAGGCCTGTTCCACCTGGATAATGTCGCTGACCTGACCCGGTTGCATCTTCAATAGTGCCTGCACCACGATGGGCGGCAGCTTGGCGCGATCGACCGGCTTGTGATAGCCCATCATCACCCGGTAATCGTCGTCTGAAATTTTTTCCGCCAGCATGCCGAAGTCCTCGTCATTCTTGGTGGCTTTCGCCTGCTTGAGCGCGTCATCAGCCCGCTTGCGCCCTTCCTGCAATTGAGCGGGGGTCGCCTTGGCTGGCGGCAGGATCGTAATCGTCTGGATGGCGAAGGATTCGGGATATTCGAATTGCGCCGGATTCTTGTCGTAGTAAGCCTTCAGCTCGACCAGGCTGATCGTGGATTTCTTATCCACCTCGGCCTTCAGCAACTGATCGATCAACAGCGAGCGCTTGATCTTTTCGCGCAACTGCTGCTGCGAGCCTTGAAACTCGGTATTCAGAAATTGTTGGTACTCGGCTGGGCGTTGCGAATTGCTTGCGGAAATCGGCTTCCGCTCGGTTCAGCCGTTCGGGCGAGACGGTCATCTTGCGCCGCAGCGCATCCTGGTAGACCAGCTCCTCGAAGATGATCATCTTCATAGCGCCGCTGCGTATTTGCGGTTCCATCTCTGGAGGGATGTTGCCGTTATGCTGCAGCGCATAGGGAAACATCGTGAACATTTCCCGTTGCAAATCGCGGTCGGTCAGCACCGTCCCGTTCACTCGCGCCACCGGTTTGCCGCTGGGCTGGCTGGTCGTTCTTTGAGGGGCCGCGAGCTGAGTGGGGGCGTGGGAGGCTACCTGGGCGGAGGCAGTGAAGATAGTCAGCAGAACTACTGCGCAGATCGATAGCAGGTACTTCATGATTTTCTCCTCACCCCTGAGGCTAAAGATTCGAGGGGAGGGAATTCCTCCCCTCGGTTAAATCCGACAGACTAGAAAGTCGTCGGGATGGTGTAGCTGCCGTTCGACTCGTTGGCTTCTCCACCGTGGCACTGGCGGCAGAACTGCGCCGTCTGGTTGGAGCCGGCGGTCCCGCTGGCTGGGTTGTAAGGCGCGCGGATGAAGAACATGGTCGCGTAGTAGCCGGTCGGCAGACCGGACTTCGGACCGTTGGTCACGCTTACCACGTTCATCAAGTGCTGGTTGTGGCAGGTGGTGCACATAACGGCTGGCGTTGCCGTTGTAGGCGCTCGGGCTGACGAAGAAGCCGTAGTTCTTCACGAACTGCGAAGAATTCGGGCCATGTCATCGTGATCGTGCCGTTGGTGCTCGGTGCAATCCCAGTTGTACTGGCCAGCCGCAACTAACAAAGGCGTTCAGGCCCACCGGGTGATCGTTGAGGTAGTCGCCGGCGCCGGTGCCGTCGTTGTCCGAGCAGGGTCGGAATCTTGTTATAGGTGCCGTAAGTTGGCGGCAGGGTCTCATAGACCTGGTTCTTCATCATGGCGCCCTGCGCTAGTTGCCGTCATGGCAGCTCAGGCAGGTCAACAGGTTGTTTACATCAGGCGTGCCAGCCGACATGCTGGTGGGCAGGACTTCGACGTAACTTGAGGCTCGTGCCGTTGGTGCTGCCGGTTGAGATGGTCTTGCCGAACAGGTGGCCTACGTCCTGGCCCCACAGAATCGAATTGCCGGAAGTGGTATCGCCGGACTTGTTGGCGCCGTTGCCGCATGCGCCGCTGTGCGGGGCGTGGCAGGCCGCGCAACCGCGGCCGTAGTTAAGGTGAGCGCCCAGGACGTCGGACGTCGGGGGCTGAATTTGTGCCATCGCGAACCGCGGAGGCTGCGATAACAACTAGCATCAGTAACATTACTTTCTTCATGAGATCGATCTCCTGATAAGGACTGCGAAACTTGGAAGCCAGGCCCCTTGGCGTCCGCTGGTGTAAGTGCAACTACCTCGCCGAAATGAAGGGCCGGAAACTCGTTGCTCGATCTCACGGCAAGCCTATGAAAACAAGTTGGTTGGCTTGGTGTTCCCACATTGGCATCCGGTTGTGATTGGGGTCACATTTGGGTGAAATGAACCAAACGCTTGGGGATTTCGGTGAAAAGCCGCAGTGGGAGCTAAGTGGAGGGTGAGCAGAGAGTTGCAGTAAGGACAACCGAGGAAGAGGCAACAGGACACGGCTTTTCAACCGTGCCCGGTTACAATGAGGATTGTTTCGTCAAGAACGCTGCACCGCTCAATACTCGAGTTTCGGGCCCTACTTCTTCACGTCAGCCGCAGCTGAGGGCGTGGGCTGGGTGGTGGCTGCTGCCGCGGTTTGCGGAGTGTCAGCTACCTTCGCATGCGTCCCGGCTGCGTTTTCCTTTTCCTTCTTCAACACATCGGCCTCTGCGTCAGTAACATACCGGTACTGCTGCACCCGGCCGGGATACTGCTCGGAGGTGAAGATGCGGTTGTTCTTATCGATCGCCACGCCAACCAGCGACTCAAACTGGCCCGGATAGTGGCCGTATCCGCCGATGTAGGTCAGCAGCTGACCCTCGCGGTTGAATACCTGCAAACGATTCTGAACCGTGTCCGCTACCCAGATGTGTCCATCGCCATCGACCGCGATTCCCTTGGGTCGCGCAAAACAGCCGGGCCCGTCGCAGTTCTTGCCGAAGGTGCTGATGAACTTGCCGTCGGCGTCGAAGATCTCTACCCGGTTGTTCATGGTGTCGGTGACGTATACGTTGCCATCCTTGTCGACGGCGACATTCGAGGGTCCGCGCGAAATCTCCAGGGGTAGTGAGGTAGTGGTTCTTGCAGCAAGTCCCGATGCGGCGCAGTTCCTTCAAGCTGTCGGCGTCGTAGACCACGACCTGATCGGCTTGGGTATCGACCACGTAGAGCAAGCGGTTCTCTGTATCAATCGCGAGTCCTACCGGATCGATCAGCTTTTCGTTGATCTGGCTTATCACCTCGTGCTTGGCATTGAAGACGATGACGCGATGCAATTTGCCGTCGGAGACAAAGACGCGGTCGTCGTCGTCGATCGCGATACCGTTGATCAGTCCGAAGTGCGCCTCGCTGGCCGTTGGCGATCAGCTCGACGTCCCTGGTCTCAGTGTTGAAAATGAAGATCGCTCCCACTCTTCTGGTCGGCCACATAAAGGCGGCCTTTGGAGTCGACAGCCATGCCATAAGGTCCAAGTAGCTGAAAGGGGAAATCTTTGGGGTTGAATTTCTCCTGCTGCGACTGAGCGCCCGCCAGCCGATCCATCCAAGTCGCCTTGGGCTTCGGTTTCGACGCAGCTGGGGTGTGGTCGATCTTCATCCCTGCGAAGTAGGCGGTGTAACGTACTCGCGGAATGGAAGGCGGCTGCGGCCAGACCAGTTTGGAAATGTCGATCTTGGAAAATCGACGTTCGGTCCGCCGGTCTGCTGCGCCGTGGTGTCGGTAGTGGTCTTCTTCTTGTTGCTGGCATAAGCCGAATGCGGCGAAGCCAGCGCCAGGCCAGCAGCGACAACCAGCAGCACTGGTGGCTTTGCTGCGAAGCGAATGTGTGCGAGAAGCTGACATAGTTCACTTACTCCCGTTGCCGGCATCTGCCGCATGTCGAATCGGTTCTTATGGCAGGTGTCGCAGAATGCCATGTTGTTGGCCTGGTCTTTCACCAGCAGATCGGGCTGCGCCGAAGAATGCGGCTGGTGGCAGGTCAGGCAGCTCATCGGAGTCTTGACCTTGGCTACGTTGGTTGGATCCATCACATCGGTAACCGGATGACCTTCCACCGGGTGGCCGAGTCCGTACTTGATGGGCAGGATCGACGACCTTGTTCTTCTCGTAATAGTCGTCGGGCAGCTTCACGCTGCCGTTGAAGATGGTAATCAGGTGCTCGGATTCCAGCTTCTGCGGTTGCGAGTCTGGACCGTGACATTCCAGGCACAGCGCATTGCCCTTGGCGCGCAGCAGGTGTTCGTTGTCTCCGCCGTGCGGCTCGTGGCAGGTGGCACAGCCTTGTCCGAAGGCCGGCTGATGCAGATGCGCTTTCTTGAATTGGTCAGCTTGCTCGCTGTGGCAAGCCAGGCAGGCATTCACCGGATCCGGCTGGATGAAGCCCGGAGTTTTGCCGGCATGCGGATTGTGGCAGGCTGACGCAGTCTCCCTGCGCGCCGGGATGCTGAACTTTCGCCTTCTCGATTTTTTCGGCCTGCTCAGCTGTGGCAGGTCACGCATAGCGCTTTGGAATCGGTCTGCGTCAGCACGACCTTGCCGTCCTTCGCAGGCTGGTGGCACGTGTCGCATGAGTCTCACTGGCGAACGGCGGATGCGTGAACTTCTGCATCAGCTTCGCTTGCGCCGACTGGTGCGGATCGTGACACTGCACGCAATTGGCGGTGGCGAAAGGCTGGCCCTGATGCGCCTTGATCAGGCTCGCATCTTTCACGTCGTGGCAGTCAATGCACAGCGCTGGCGTGGTTTTCGTCAGGTGATAGTCGAACTCCAGCTTGCCCGGCTCGCCCGTCTTGTGGATGGTGTGGCAAGTCTCGCAGCCCATGTCGAGCGCGGCGTGACGGCTGCCTTTCTCCGGGACATTGAGTCCTTGGGTGTGGCAGGTAAGACAGAGGTTCTGCCCTTTATCGCCGGAGGTCGGCTGCAATAACTGAAACTTGTTATCGGACTGGTGCGGGTCGTGGCACTTAAGACAATCGCGAACTCCGGGCGGATGAACTTTGCCTTTAAGATCGGCTGCATTCTTGTCGGCGTGGCAGGTGATGCAAAGCGCCTGCGGCGTCGTGGTGATCAGCTTTACGCGAGTTACATCTTTGTTGACTCGGACCTCATGACAACTGGTGCAGCCCATGGCAATGGCGGAGTGAACGTTCTTGCCTTTGGCCTTATCTCCGTGGCACTCGATGCATTTCGCCGAATCGGTGTTCTTGTCGAGCGGAACGGGATGGGTGGCGGCGTGCAGCCAACTCGCGCTTGCGATCAGAACCAGACCGAGGATCAACCGTACTGCCTTCACTGCAACCTCCACCCCAACCAACCTGTAAAGAGCACGTCACGTACCGCAGTGACGGCTGTCGCTTTCGGTTCGTCAAGTGATTGATGATAAGACATTTAATGAGCGTTCCTGCGCTCTACCTCGCGCACCCCGCCTGGGGCCTCAAACTGGCTTTTCACCCACAGGCAAAGGTGAAATCCCTCACCAACGTTACTTGCCGGATGTAGCCCACGACTTCCCTCTGCCGGGTGATACTTCGCAGATTTCGGGCCATTTCTCGCGGTTTAGTTCCCTGCAACTGGGCCGCAGTAACGGCTATGTCTCTCTGGCCAATATGTTACAGAGGCAACGCCAATGGAACGAGAAGTGCTGCGTTCCGTAGTTATGCACACTCGCGGGTTAGGTCCGATATCGACTGGAACGATTGATCACGGGAAACAGGTTTCGCGAAAACAATCGCCGGCACTGCCTCGTCCGCAATCCGCGATCGCTAAACGCGCTGGGCGGGAGATTCTCGGGATTCTATTGATCGCCGCCGCTGTGGCCAGCATTACAGCGTCAAGCGCTGGGCAAACGGCCAATCCTCAGTTCATGTCACTAGAATCGGCGCAGCCTGTTCTCCAAAAGATGAGTTCCAGCGATAGCACTCATCCAACTGCAAGCGTGAGTTCTGAGGATTGGATCGCGTGGCTCAAGAAGTCGGATTCGCAAGTCCGGCAGCGTCTGGACACCGGCGAAGAAGACAGCTTGACCAACCTGCTGCGCTTCGGCGTGACCTACACCCAGGAATATCGCATTGACGATGAGTACCTGGCGCTCTATGGGCAAAGCAGCCTGGTAAATGCCTTCGCCGAAAATCGGGCTAACGATCTAATCAAGGCATTGGCAGCACCCAACGCCAACCCGGGTTTTCTGGAGATGCGGGCTCTGGTCGAGAAAAAGGGTTTCTCTCTCAACTCGGCCGCGGACCGCAAAAAACTCAAAGCCTACTTATTGGCAAATCTGGCGCGAATGCAGAAGGAGTTTCTGCAAGCAAAGGCGCAGGCGAAAACCAATCGCGATCAGATGTTCGAGCATCGGGGCATATCGCTGGATAGCAACCTGTGGCCTGACTATGACCTCGATTTGAGCCTGCAAACGCTGCTGAAAGAAGGAATGCTGAAGCCCAACAGCATTCAGCGCGTGGCGGTTGTCGGTCCCGGCCTCGACTTCGTGAACAAGCAGCAGGGCGTGGATTATTATCCGCCGCAGACAGTGCAGCCGTTCGCGGTACTCGACTCTTTGTTCCGGCTCGGGCTGGCGAAGCCGGAGAAAATTGAACTTTACACGCTGGACATCAGCTCGCGGGTTAACGTGCACCTGGCGATTGCCGGAAAGAATGCCGCTCTGGGGAAGGACTACACGGTGCAACTGCCGTGGTTCGCGGACGGGCGCTGGAGCGACGATTTCCGCCTGAAGTTTACGCAGTATTGGCAGAGATTGGGTGCGCAGATCGGAGATCCGGTGCCTGCGATCCCCGTGCCCCAGGGTTCACCGGGGTTCGCGACGCGTGCCGTGAAGGTCCGCTCCGCGGTCGTCAGCCGCATCAACCCTGTCGACATGAATATCGTGTTCCAACAACTGCCACTCCCGCCTGACCAGCGATTTGATCTGATCATCGGGACCAACATCTTCCTGTACTACGGCGCCTTTGAGCAGTCATTGGCGCGCGTGAATGTCGCTGCCATGTTGAAGCCTGGAGGCTATCTCCTCTCCAACGACAAACTGCAGGACACGGTGCCATCGCACCTGGAGCAGGTGATGACCACCGAAATTCCCATGACTGGGACGCCGGTCATCACCGACTACATCTACTGCTACCGCCGCTCGCAGTAAGCATTCTTGGCCGCAATGCGCAGTTTCATCACCGCCATGCGTGATATGCCTCACCCGGCGCGGCAATCCGCAATCCAGAGGTCGCGCAAGCTATCGAGTCAGCAACAACTTACACCGCGCAGCTGTTGTGGCTTCCCACGTGCACTTATCACTTGCTCACGGGAAGGAGCGCACATGGCCTTCAGCCTTCTATCCATTCCAAAACGCATTCATAAAACTCTGTCGAATCTGCGTACCGGCGTTGTGCTGTTGATTCTGGTCGGTGCCGCTTCTGCGCTGGGCACATTTATATTGCAGCGTCCGGCTACCGATCCCGACAAACTCGCGCGGGCTTATTCCCCGGCGACACTGCTCTGGCTTGATCGCCTGGGGCTTACCGATATATTTCATGCCTGGTGGTTCATGACTTTGCTCGGGCTGGTGAGCCTGAGCATCATTTTGGTTTCGATCGATCGCTTCCCCAATGCCTGGCGCTTCTACGCGCGGCCTTATCGCAAGACCGATTCGCACTTTCGCTCCGCTGTCCAAAACAAGATCGAGCTGCCGATCACCAATGCCGAAGATGGATTGAATGCCGCCGAACGGGCGCTGAAGAAATCAGGCTGGCCGGTCGAACGCATCGCCGACAGGAACGAACCCTCCTTGTATCTCCGAACGTCATCGTTTCTCGGTTATGGCGGTGTACATCGTCCACGCCAGCCTGCTTCTCATTTTCGCCGGAGGCATCATCGACGGAGTCTTCGGTTTCAGCGGCTTCATGGCGCTGCAAAAGGGCAGACCAGCAACATTATTGAACTGCGAGCCGGCGGAACTAAACAACTTCCTTTCAGCGTGAAATGCTACGGAGCCGGACAGGAAAACTATGCCGACGGTTCGCCCAAACGCTGGTGGTCGAAGCTGGCGGTGGTGCAGAACGGGAAAGAGACCGAATCGAAGGAGATCGTGGTCAACGATCCGCTGGTTCATCAAGGACTGCGCTTCTACCAGGCCAGCTTCGGAACCACCGGCAACTTGGATGGATTGAAGGTTGTGGCTACTTCCGACAGGTGGGACATCGCGCGAGATCGACGTTAGCCATGAACGCAGCCCAGCTGGACCTCGACGCGAATACCAGCGTCACCCTGGCCGAATATATTCCCGACTTCTTTGTCCGCGACAACCAGGTCTTCAAGCGCTCTGACGATCCCGTGAATCCCGCGTTCCGTCTGCAAGTGAAGAACAAAACCACAGGCGAAGACGCCAAGCTGTGGATCTTTCCGGCATACAACGAGAGCGCGCAGGGCGAGAAGACGAATTACAACTTCCAGTATCGCGACATGCAGATGGGCTACTACACCGGGCTGGAGGTCTCGCATGAACCGGGACAGTGGCTGGTTTGGGGCGGCGTGTCTGCTGATGGGAGCTGGATTGTTCGTAGCTTTCTACCTGGTGCACATGCGGGTTTGGATTGCTGCCGTTCCCGATGCGCGAGGCCGGCTGGTGCTGTGGGTCGGCGGGCAGGCCAACAAGAACCGCGATCGCTTCGAGCAGAAGTTCAACGAACTGGTCGACAACATTCGTACCGAACTGGAAGGCGCGTCGGCCATCCCGCGCTCGGCGCAGAAGGAACAACCGGAACTGACTTTAGCTGGAGTGAAGTAAGAACTTGAATCCCCAGCGCACACCTTTGTGCGCGTGGCGGCGGCGAATTAGACGGAGGAAAGAAAATGGCAACCCGAGCACGAGTCGTACGAATGGAAGCAACCCGCCGCGACTGGCGGAAACGCGCTGCTCGTCCTGGTAGGACTCTCGGTAGTATTTCTGCTGATCGTGGCTCTGCTAGGCGCGGCCAAGGCGGGCGGAAGCCTGTTCAGCGAAAGCAATCTTCTGTATGTCGCGCTTATCTTTTACGCGGCCGCGGGCGCGCTTTACATGGGATTCGGCGTAACCGGCACGGCGCGTTACGTGAAATTTGCTTCTACCGCCACTGCGATTGGCCTGATCGCCAACACCCTGGCGGTCGCGCATCGCTGGTATCTTTCCGGACGACCTCCCTTCGCCAGCATTTACGAGATGCTGCTGAGCTTCGTCTGGACCGTCGCTCTGCTGACCCTGATTGCCGAAAAGAAATTTGGCGTGAAGATTATCGGCAGCATCACCATGCCGCTGGCCGTGGTTTGCGTCATCCTGATGCAATTGCTGCCGTCTGAAGTGCGGCCGCTGGTTCCGGCACTGCAATCCACCTGGCTGCACGTTCACGTCACGCTGGCCATGTTGGCCTATGCCGCCTGCGCCGTGAGCTTCGCACTGGCCATGATGTTCCTGATCCAGGACGACTTTAAAACCGAGACATTCCTGGCTTGGACCAGCGCGACCGTCGGCGCCATCTACATCGCCATCGTCGCCACTCGCTTCGAGAAATGGGGAGGCTTGTCGGTCACCGCCTGGGATGCGCGTGACAAGTCGGACATGTTCCTCGGCCGAGGCATGCGGCTGTTCGTCACCGTGCCCGATCTGGGTTGGTTGTTCGTAATCGCCGCCGTTGGCAGCCATCGCTCCGCTGGCGCTGTACTTGGTCGGCCGCGCGAAGAAAGACGATTCGCTTTATCGGAACCGCCAACAAGGCGGTGTTCGTAAGCATCCTGTTGCAGATTGTTGTCCTGGCTGCGTTCGCTCTCCGCGTGCGCGACGCCAGTTACCCGTCACCCGACCAGGATGGGCTCTTCCCGACCAGCCTGGCCGCCAGCCCCTTCTTACTAGGTGGCATGGTGACGGGTATTTTTGCTTCGTTGCTGTACCTGATGCTGTTGTGGAGACGCGCCGACCTGCAAGGCCTGCTGCCCTCCGCAGATACGCTCGATCGCGTCACTTATAAGACGATCTGCATCGCCTTCCCATTGCTGACCTTCATGATTGCCACCGGCGCCTACTGGGCCAACCGGACCTGGGGCTCGTATTGGAGTTGGGATCCGAAGGAGACCTGGGCAGCTATCACCTGGCTGGTTTATGCCGGCTACTTACACATGCGGATCACACGTGGATGGCGCGGACGTAGGGCCGCGTACTTCGCCATCCTGGGATTTGGCGTCGTGATCTTCACCTTCCTCGGCGTCACGTATCTGCTTCCCGGCTTACACGCGTACGCCTGAGGAACCAGGGCTGGCAGGCATGGGCTGAGGAAAAGAAGGCCCCAAAGAATCAGTTCCGTTTCGCCAGCCCTGGATCGAAAAGTTGAGAAAACTTGGGGACAGTGTTGGCAAGAGACAGTAGACAAATGACCGCTTCAGCAACCATACCGGCCAGCGATGTGCTCGATGAAACAATTTCGCCTACGGTCGAGCGAAACGTCGCTCGCAAGCGGCACATCAACTGGGCACTCAAGGCAGTTCTTCCCGTCGCTGCCGTTCTGCTGAATGGGCTCCTTCTTTTTGTATTGGTTTCCTTATCCCTGGCCGCCGGTGAGCGTCATGTGGTCATAACCGTCGCCACCGCGGGAGCGTTTCTGATTTGCGCCGCGGTCATCATGGTATTCGCGGTTTCGGTCCGCCGTCCCATGCTCGAATTGCAGGACAAGATCGCGCGTGTGCGCCTGGGCGACATGGACGCGTCCGTCAGCTTCTGCAGCCGCAATGATGAAATCGGTGACCTGGGTCGTGACTTCAACGAAATGGTGGCGCAGCTGAAGGCCAGCCGGGAAGAAATTCAACGACTGCATCAGACGCAGATGTCGCGTGCGGAACACTTCGCTACTCTGGGAGAGTTGGCTGCCGGGCTGGCGCACGAAATCCGTAATCCGTTGGCTGGAATTGCCGGCGTGATTGAAATCATTAGCCGTGATCTCCCGCCCAACAGCGCGGCTCGCGCGGTCATCAAGGATGCAAAAGAAGAAGCGCTCCAGATTAACCGCATTCTCACCGAACTGCTGGAGATTGCCCGGCCCAAGCCGCCGCAATTCCGGGTCAGCGATATTCGCGCGACGGCAGAGCACGCCGTGATGTTCGCGCGTCAGCAGGCGATCACCAAGCGCATCAGGGTCGAACTAACAGAGACCGATGCGATGCCTTCGGTTGACCACGATCCCAACCAGATCAACCAGGTGCTGTTGAACCTGCTGCTTAACGCGATTCAATCCATGGACAAGCCTGGCACGATCCGCGTCTCTCTGCGAACGCGATGATGACGACGTGCTCATCACCGTGGCCGACGAAGGCAAAGGCATCCCGCCCGAAATTCTGCCTAACATTTTTCGTCCCTTCTTTACCACCAAGGGGCACGGCACAGGACTGGGCCTGTCGCTGGCGCGACGCATTGTAGATTCCCATGGTGGACAGATCGACGTCACCAGCGTAGTCGGGAAAGGAACCGAATTCCTGGTTCGGTTACCCGTCAGAATCCGACGCGATGACGCGCAGTCGCCCAGGTAAGAAGCGATTTTCTCTGGAAGCTATTGATTAAATTGGGCGCGGCTGGACTGGAACGTACGGCGACAGACTAGTGGCGCAAGTGAACAGCACTAGTCAGATCGCTGAGATCTCGCTAAACGCATTGCGGATGCCGGTGGCGAGGCCGTTCATCACGGCGATCGCTCCCAACGCGATCAAGGCTGCCACAAGGGCATATTCGATCAGGTCCTGACCGGATTCGGCGCGCAGAAGGTCTTTCAAAGTGGCGATGTTCATCAAGCCATTTCCCGCAACAGATACTAGGGTTCGCCCGCGTCGAAGCGGTTGTCATTCAGGTTCGTGATGTTACTTACAGATTCTTGTCCCTGGTATGAATTTCGCTACAGTCGAGCGCCCACTGTCTTGCAGGAGCGAGCTCGAGGACAAGGCACCGACACGAGCTGCCTAGTTCGGACAGATCGAGAGTAATGGAGCGTGCCAAATGAATGAGCACGAATTGTTTTCCGATTGATTTACGACGAGCAGACTCACCTGGCCGAACGTGAGCTCTCTTCCTTCGTCTCTGCCGTGACGAAATTGTATGGTGCAGAGCAGGCCACGCTTTCGGCACAGGACTGGCTCGACGAATCCGAGTTAATCGATAGCGCGCCGTTGTTTACAGAGAGAAATTGGCGCGCTGTCACAATCGCCGCTTCGGCTCGATTGGCAGATCGATTGAACACAACACAGAATTAATAAGCTGCTTCGGCGCGCCGGCTCATATTAAGGTATTGATCAGTACTATCGTACAATTGTGAACTTCATTTTGTTGTCTGATTGAGACTGGTCTATGGCAGCCATCGAAAAGCTTGACACTCATCACAAGGCCCTTACTCTCAATCTCGACCTGTCGGTTTTTGGCTCCTTTGCCGAAATCGGCGCCGGCCAGGAGGTCGCGCGCTGGTTTCTTATTGTCGGAGGGGCCTCTGGAACCGTTGCCAAGACCATCTCTGCCTACGACAAAGAGGTTAGCGATGACCTTTATGGTGCCGGCTCGCGCTACGTATCCAGACAGCGACTCGAGGCC
Source organism: uncultured Acidobacteriaceae bacterium (assembly GCA_963746515.1). GTDB lineage: Bacteria > Acidobacteriota > Terriglobia > Terriglobales > Acidobacteriaceae > Bog-257. Next base: position 934,595 of record CAVVBO010000001.1, read on the forward strand.
ATGCTGGATCGCGAATGGACCCAACTGCTCAATCAACTGGCCAAGTCTCGCGGATCACAGACTCGTTTCTTTTCCTTTGTCGATACCGTCTCCGCGCGAAACTATGCAGGAACGAATGAACCTCACGGTTGGCTGGGTCTGCGCTTTCAGCAGCAGCCAGGTGGGCAGCCCAACGACATACTGCTGCATATCAATCTGCGGGACCCTGCCAACCTCCTCCAGCAGGAGGCTATTGGCATCCTGGGTGTGAACTTGATTTACGCTGCGTCTTATCAACTGCAGACGACTGAACACTTCCTTGAGAGTCTGGCGCAGGATGTCGAGAAGCGAATCGAAATTGACTATGTGGACCTGCGGGGACCCGCCTTCGAGACCTGGGACCAACGCGCGCTTCTGGTTCAGCTGGTGTGCAGAGGCTATGCCGAAGCAGTCTGCTTCCCATCCAACGGCTCACCCGTTCCTCCGACGGAAGTCATCCACCGGAATCCTGTTGTGCTCGCGCCAGGATACTTCGTACACATGGATCCAGGTCACGCGGAAATTCACACACAGATGCTGGCTTCGGGAATTCGACAACTTCAAGGAGAGATGGGCGAAGCGAAGACCGCCCCGAGGGGATTCTTCTGCCTAACACTGGCGCCGTCTAATACGACAGAGCCTCCTCCGGAAGTCCCCGAAGTACTCCATCGTATCGACACACTTCGCTCGCGTGGCGGGGACGTATTGCTATTCCGCGAGCAGGAACTCTACGCGATTACAGATTTCGTGAACCGCTACACAGAGGAGCTTGTGCGCTTTGTTGTAGGTCTATCCGTTGTGATCCGGGCCTTCGAAGATCGCTACAGCAAGCTGGACGGCGGCTTTCTTGAGGCTCTGTCTCGGTTGCTCGCACAAAACGTCCGCATCTATGCATATCCGATGACCACGGCGGACCTTAAGGAAGCGATCCAGAGGATTTCCACTACCGACTGGGAGTGGGACGAAACGGACGGATGGGTGTCCGCCCGCCAGTTACGTCTCGCGCCGCCGCGGGGACACCTGTACGCTTATGTCCTGGACAGCAACTTCCTCGTTCCGATACAAGAGGCGTGAAGAACACACCCTGACGGGACATGGCCCTCTGCCTGCGATCACGAACGACATCTCAAGGACAGTTGTATTGGTTTCATCTGGTCAACCTTCTGACTTCCTGCCTGACGGGCGAAGGATGCTACAAGCCATCTCATAAATGATTTCGGTTTGTGTCAGGGGCACGACCTTTAGTCGTGCCGAACGACGGCCTAATGAGGTTCGGGCTTCAGCCCCTGCGAAAATTGGGCTTTCGGGGCTAAAGCCCGAGTCACAGAGGGCCGCCTTGCGGCACGTTTGAAAGACGTACCCTGACACAAACCTGTGCGCTGCGATTTATGAGATAGGTCTAGTCTGAAAGTTCGCGCCCGAACCGGCTTACTAAGATCGCCACTGTAATCGCTATGTAGAGAACTCCGGTCACTCCTTCTAGTGCCGCCAGCATTCGCGTTTCCCCACTAACCGGCACTGCGTCGCCATAGCCAATCGTCGAGAGCGTTATCAGGCTGAAATAAAGCAGTTCACTCTGACGATCAGCTGGGTGACTTCCCACCTGGATTGAACCTGGATAAAAAGCATCCATCGCACAATAAATCGCCGCCCATAGCATCCCAAGCAACAGATAGATATTGACCGCAGTAAAGAGGTGCGCCTGAGTGATTAAACGAGAATTCCTAAGATAGGAGAAAAGCCCGACGGCAGCGAGTGCAAAGAACGCAGCCAGAAATCCCCATCGAATTCCGTCTAGTGCCTGGCTACGGAAGATCTTGCTGGCCACCAGGAAGACGAGACCACCCAACATCAACAGAACCGACGGCCACATCCACACTCTTATTTGCCACAACATGACCGTGGATAAAACGACTGGAATGAATGTGAGGACTGCGAACACCGGTCTGCGCCAGTCACTATGGTCCATCGCCGGACTCAACAGGATGACCAGCAGTAAAGACAGGAGGAGCAACAAGTCAGGTCGTGAGTGAAGTTTCGCTTGCATCAGCAGACCTCAACAAACGCGCATTCCATCGAGTACAAAGAATTCAGGATGCTTGGAAACTTTCATGTCTGTTCAGCAACTCGTGCAATAAAACCCGGGACACCTGTCGTCACTACCGGGTTAAGCCTCTGTCTAGTCTGAATGCGATTGATTTCGTTCAACGCGTCTTCCGGAAGGGCCGAGATGTCGAAGTTCTCGCGCGCGCGAGCCGCCGTTTTGGGTGTGGTGAGCAAAGCCGTGCCGCGCTGCACCGCCCATGCCAGCAGCACCTGTGCTGGCGTCTTTCCAACTCGGGTGGCGATTGCCGAAATGACTGGATCTTCGAGCAACCCCGGTTTCATTCCGTGACCTAGTGGGGCGAAAGCCAAAAGAACAATACCCTTCTGCTTGCAGAATTCCAGGAGCTCCGTTTCCGGCAAATAAGGATGTGACTCTACTTGGACAACCGCTGGCTTGATTCTCGCGGATTCGTAGATTGGCGAGAGTTCTTGCAAGGTGATATCAGACAAACCGATGGCCCGGCACCTCCCTTGGTCAACCAGACTTTCCATTGCCCTCCAGGTATCGAGCAACGTCACTCCGTTGTCGTAAATGACATTGCCGTCTTGATCTCGCGGGTCCGGTTCGTCTCCCGGTTGAAATGCAAACGGAGTGTGAATGAGATAGAGATCCAGATACTCCAGCCCGAGTCTGTTCAAGCTCGCCTCGAAAGCTGGTTCCACGCGCTCGGGCCGATGATTGGTATTCCACAACTTCGTGGTGACAAAGATGTCTTCCCGCGCGATCCTCCCAGCGGCCATTCCTGCCTGCAACGCCTCGCCTACCTCGCGCTCGTTCCGGTATCGCTCCGCACAATCGAAGTGCCGAAATCCGGCTTCCAGTGCGTCTCTGGTGGCAGTGATTGTCTCGGCGGCATCGGGAATCAGGGTGCCAAAGCCGAGTGCGGGCATATGGCCGCTTCCGTTGTTGAGCAGCATTTTCGTCAGCCGAATGTCAGAAGATTCAGTCATGATGAGACCTCCGTATCTAGGCTTTGCTTTAACGCGGCCTCAGGCTGGAGAGGCAGCGGCATCCGGGCTCCGAGTCGCACGATTTCGGTTGCAGTGGACATTGATCCGGACTCTTGACGGGGCGCATCGACTGAACCGTGTATGCCATGGCCGCAGCACTGATACAGCCATTAAGCCAGAGGAACCGAGCCGAATCTATTGGACGAAGGTATCGACCGATACCTTCGTATGGAGGTTCCGCCTCCCCGAGCCAATCCTTCGTCGAAGCCCGGGCCTGTTTACCAAACAGATTTCGTCACCGCGCGAATAAATGCAGAGAGCTCTCGCTCTGCCTGATGTGTCTGATTTACGTAGCATGAATCGGAAAACCATACGCGATCATTCATTTGTATCTGTTGGACATTGCCGTCAGGATCGTGCATCCTTATATCCCAACGGGGCGCCGTTCGATATCTATGTGGGGTATACGCTATGAAGCAGGCCACGGCTCCAATTCCTTTTGGCGGCTCCCAACTCGATGAGACCCGGCATGTCTGCGCCTTCTTCAACAGCGACGACGAAGAATATCGGGTCTTGCTCCCATTCATAAAAGACGGGTTCCATTGTGGGCACAAGGCGATCCATGTGGTTAACCCGGATCAGCCTCAGAAACATCTCCAACGCTTGGCTGAGGCAGGGATCGACCCGGTGGCCGCGCAACAGAGCGGACAACTGGAGCTTCACGTAAACACTGACGTCTACCTTCCGGATGGCCGCTTCGATGCGGATCGCATGATTGCGGTTTTTGAGCGGCTGGCCAGCGGCAACGCTGCGGGAGGATTCCCGCTAAGTCGCATTTGTTGTCGTATGGACTGGGCCGTCGAGGATCGGTCGCATGTCGACGATGTCATCGAGTTCGAGTCGCGTGTAAACGATGTGTGGCGTAATCACGACGATGCAGTCATCTGTACCTACCATCTCGGGCAATTCGCAGGCGACGCGGTGATTGACATCATGCGAACCCATCCGATGGTTATCATCGGCGGCACTCTCCAGCGCAATCCCTTCTATATCCCGCCGGAGCAATTTGTGGGAGAATTTCGTGAACGCCGGGCTGCTCGAAGCGCTTCGCCCACGGCAGCGTAGCATGGATCGGCAAGAGAGAGACTCGGCTGAAGAAATCACGCGACTTCTGCGTTGCATTAATGACCTGATTAGCTTGCTCGCTCTGCCTGCCATCTGGAGCGGCAATGAGACAACCCAAATTGTTCATACGTTGGTCGACGCGCTCCTCCGCATGCTCAGGCTTGACTTCGTTTTCGCCCGGTTGGAAGATCCCGACACCAGTGGGTGCGTGGAGATCTTCCGTGTTGCTGAGTCCTGCAAACTGAAAGTGCCACCGCAGGACATCGGTAAGATGCTCAGCGCCTGGCTTGAACGCGAAGAGGATAGGTCGCTGCCGCCGGCGCAGAACCGATTCGAAGGGGAAGACATTTCGATCTTCCCGGTACCACTGGGCATACGCGGCGAAATCGGCATGATCGTAGTAGGTTCTGAACGAGCAGACTTCCCTAGCCAGACCGAAAGCCTTCTGCTGAGTGTGGCCGCGAATCAGGCGTCAATCGGCCTGCGTGAGGCAAACCTTCTAAGTGAACAGAAGCGGATTGCCAACGAGCTCGATCAACGGGTTGCTGCACGAACCGCCGAACTTGCTGCCTCCAACGAAGAGTTGCGGAAGGAAATTGTTGAGCGAAAGCTGGCGGAAGAAAGACTCCGCCATGAAGAGAAGGAACTGAGGCGTAGTGAAGCGCATAAAGCGGCGATCCTGGATTCATCACCCGATTGCGTTGTAGCCATTGACCACGAAGGGCGCATTACTGAATTCAACCCAGCAGCAGAACGAACCTTCGGTCATCGTCGGAGTGATGTGCTGGGCAAGCGTCTTGCTGATGTCATCATTCCGCCTTCGCTTCGCGAGAAACACCGTACAGGATTTGCCCGCTACATGGCCACCGGCGACTCGATGAGTATTGGGGCGACGACTTGAGATGACTGCACTCTGCGCTGATGGGAGAGAAATTCCTGTCGAACTTACGATCACCCGCATCCCGCAAGATGGCCCCTCGGCCTTCACCGGCCACCTTCGCGATATCACTGAGCGCAAGAAAAGTGAAGAGGCCTTACGTGCGGCTCATGCACAAGTGCTGCGCAGCGAGGAACGGTGGCGGTCGGTTTTTGAGAACTCCGCCGTGGGCGTAGCTCTCACCGATTTGACTGGCCGCTTTATTGCTACAAATCCCGTCTACCAGAAGATGCTGGGATACACCGAGCCGGAGCTACGGTCGCTTACCCTTCTTGATGTCACGCATGAGCAGGACCGCGACGCTAACGCGATGTTGATTACGGAACTGCTTGCGGGAGAACGCCAGGAATTTCAGATCGAAAAGCAGTATCGACGCAAAGATGGCACCTCAGTCTGGGTACGGAACAACGTTTCTATCGTGCCGGGCACAGAACGGGTTCCTCGATTCCTGATGACGCTTTCCGAAGACATTACACAACCCAAACTGTCCGAGGCGGCTCTGGCCAAAGCCAGATCGGAACTCGCAAATGTGGCAAGAATTACAAGCCTGGGAGTGCTGACCGCCGCTATCGCACACGAAGTCAACCAACCTCTCTCGGGAATCATCACCAACGCCAGCACCTGCTTGCGGATGCTATCGGCTGATCCCCCAAATACCGATGGTGCCTTGGAAACTGTCCGGCGCACGATTCGAGATGGCAACCGGGCCTCTGACGTAATCACGCGATTACGGACGCTCTATAGCAAGAAAGAACTGTCTCCCGAATGGATGGATCTGAATGAAGCGGCTCGCGAGGTGGTGACACTATCGTTGAGTGAGCTCCAGAGAAGCGGTGTGCTGCTGCGACATGAACTCGCGGATGACCTTCCGCCATTAGTGGCCGACCGCATCCAGGTTCAGCAGGTCATTCTAAACCTGCTTCGAAACGCTGTGGACGCAATGATCACAGTTGACGATCGTCCGAGAGAGTTGCTCATCAGAACCGATCGGGATCTGGAAAATCAGGTTCGGCTAAGCGTCAAAGACACGGGAGTGGGTTTAACGACTCAAACCGCGGAGAAGATCTTCGAAGCGTTCTACACAACCAAAAGCGACGGCATGGGAATCGGACTCTCCATCAGCCGCTCCATCATTGAAGCTCATCAGGGACGTCTCTGGGCCACACCGAATGACGGGGCCGGATCTACATTTTCGTTCGCTATCCCTTGTACACCCGAGGGCTTCGCTGACACCGGAACTCCTGTCAGTCGGGCTGATCCAGCAAGAGCGCCGCAAGATTGGTAAATAACGGCGGCCGGCATCGGCGCTGACCAATACCAAAGTACAATGGACGTCCCTCATGGAATGTCGCATTGTTTCGTCATGGAGTCTCTTAAGGGCAGGGGCGGGAATGAACGCCCGCTTCTATCCGTTGTTGATGACGATGAGTCGGTAAGAGAGTCGTTGCCCGACCTACTTAGAGAATTCGGCTTTGCAGCTCGAATGTTTTCGTCAGCGGAAGAGTTTCTCTCATCCGATTGTATCGATGAGACCAGATGTCTGCTTCTCGACATCGCTATGCCGGGCATAAGTGGACCAGAGCTTTACCAGGAACTAAAGCTTCGGGGATATGGGATCCCGGTCGTATTCATCACTGGTCAAAGAGATGAGTCTCTTCGAGCTCGAGTGGTCAAGCAGGGCGCAGCGGGTTTTTTGCTGAAACCATTCAGTGACGCAGCTCTGCTTGCCGCCATCAAGACGGCGATGCAAGCCACTTGATGTTTCACCGGTCAATCCAGGCGAATACAATGAATTCGGCGTGCAGAACCGCTACGAAAATGGGGGCATTACCAATGTCGGCTGCCTTGCCCATCGTGTTCATTGTTGACGACGACATCTCTGTGCGCGAGTCTCTGGAACTGCTTATCCGCACCCAAGACTGGCAGCCAGAAACTTTTGCATCCGCCAGGGAATTCCTCGATAGACCACGAGCGCGTGTTCCGAGCTGTCTCATACTCGACCTCTCTCTTCCGGGACTTGGCGGTCTCGAATTGCAGAAGCGGATTGCGGTTGAACGGACAGATCTGCCAATCATCTTCATTACGGGTTATGGTGACGTACCGAAATCAGTCCAGGCCATGAAGGCGGGGGCTGTCGAATTCCTCACGAAACCGTTTAATGACGAGGTTTTGTTGACCGCCGTCCGGCAAGCCCTTGAACGAAGTCGCCTCGCTCTCTCTCGTGACACGGAGATGCAGACACTCCGGGACCGGTATGCCTCGCTTACTCCACGCGAACAGCAGGTTATGGCGTTGGTCGTCTCCGGCCTCTTGAACAAACAGGTTGGTGGAGAACTCGGCATTAGCGAGATCACGGTAAAAGCACATCGTGGGCAGGTGATGCAGAAGATGAAAGCCGATTCTCTCGCCGAACTGGTAAGAATGGCAACCAAACTTCATATTGCACAAGCATCAGTTGGCTCACCTGCTCCAACCGAGTGAATATCCGCGTTCTAGCAGCTTCCTCGCAATGGTGCGACTATTTTGTTTCGAGCAGAAGTGGGATCAACAAAGCCGAGATACACCGTGATGTCGATCCAACCCGCTTGGCCCGTGGTTATTGCCGCCGTCAAAGGCGCGCATGAGCAGCCGTCTCACCCTCGATAGGCAAGCCTAGGAATCGGTTCGAGATCATCTATCGGATTTCGTCGAAATAGAAAACGCTCTCGCCAAAGTGCGTCAATTCCCAGAAGCGCACATCGGACTCATCGCAGCAGGAGGGAATGGCGGTGCTGTATCTGGCAACCACCGCTGACTGTGAGGCCAACCGTCTCCACGGGCAGGCGGTGCACCCGGCCGCCGGGAGGAAATTCCCATGGAAGTTATTGATTTAATTGGTGGCGGCGGTAGGACTCGAACCTACGACCTACGGATTATGAGACCGTCGCTCTAACCACCTGAGCTACACCGCCAACTACAATAGCGAAACCCGGGATGCGAGCAGAGAACCTGCTGCGCCGGAGCGCGGCAACATCTAATAGGCGCTCCGTCAAACGAAGGGCCGGACGTGACCGCGTCCAGCCCTGCTTCGATTCTAGAGTTGGCTTCGCAGGCTGTCAAACCCGCCTTTGCTGAACTGGTCTTACTGAACAACAGGGGCTAACAACGATCAATCTTACCCAAACGACTAAGGTCATTCTTGAACCACCTACTACGCAACCGTGAGCAGGTGGATTTTTTGCTGCGAATGAAATAGCCTACCCCCCTACCCTATATGAACGACAAATTTCCCGAAACCTCGCGCGAAAAACAGAAGCTGCTGTACCGGGTCCGGCGCCTGCGCGGACAGTTCGCCGCCGTGGAGCGGGCTTTGACTGCCGGTGACGAATGTGCCGACATCCTCATGCTGCTGGCGGCTATCCGGGGCGGCGTCAATGGCCTCATGGCAGAGATCCTGGAAGACCACATCCGGTTGCACATGATGAATCCCGATCAGAAGCTGGATTCGCCGGAGGAGTTAGGCGAAGACCTGATTGGGTTGGTGCGGGCTTATTTGAAGTAACCGGCACGACCGCAGGGCCCCTATTGCAGCCAATCGTTGTATACCCTACCCCGGTATGATATAAGAGATTTTTTCTCGGAAGCATGGACTTTAATGTTCCTGTAATCCGAACGTGGGAAACTTCCTGTTCCCGGAGGCGGGAGATTGAGGCCCTCCCTTCGAACCTATAGCCCTGGCGGAACCGGCGCATTTCCCCGGCAAGAGGAATCCGCCAGGCTTCCCGGCGCAGTACGCACTTCGCCTTCTCGGATCCGGCGGAAGTGGTCCTGTCCAATTGAAATTGAATTTCAATTTCAAGACGAAGAGGCTATTCAGTTAATCCATGGCCCGACATACCTTCCCGATCCTGTGCTGCTTATGCCTCCTGCTGGCGGCGCCTATGACCGTCACCGGCTGGGCCCAGGAGACTGCTCCTCCCGCTTCGTTACCGGATGCGCCCGATCCTCCCGCTACCTTCTTTGAACATTCGCAGACCTCGAAGTGGTGGGTCTCGGGACAAGCCAACTTCATCTTTCAAGCCAATGGAAGTTTCTACGCCCAGTACAGTGGACCGCACAGTTTCCGCAATACGCCGGAAAACGCGCTTTCCCGGGTTTTGACGCTGTTTACCGGCTACGAATTCACGCCCAACTCGCAGGTTTATTTCGATGTGGAAGAGTCGGGCGGTGCCGGACTGAGCGCCGCGCTGGGCTTGGCTGGCTTCGTGAACCTCGACGTGGTTCGCAATCCTTCCATCGGGCAGGCACCTTATATCGCACGCCTGTTTTTCCAGCAGATCGTGCCTCTATCGGACGAGAAGGTCGAATCCGAGCGTACGCCATTTTCGCTGCCCACCGAAGTTCCGGTAAAGCGCCTGGACTTTCGCTTCGGCAAGTTTTCGCTGGCCGATTTCTTCGACAACAATATCGGCGGCACCGACAGCCACTATCAATTCCTGAACTGGGTCATCGACAACAACGGCGCCTATGACTACGCCGCCGACACCCGCGGTTACACCATTGGAGCGATCATCGAACTTGAAGAGCGTAATTGGGCCTTACGCTTCGCAGAGACGCTAATGCCGAAGGTGGCCAACGGACCTGATCTGGATGCCGACGTTGCGAGGGCGCGCGCGGAGAACATCGAACTCGAACTCCGTCCGCACCTGCTGAAGAATAAGGACACGACTCTCCGCCTCCTGAACTACATCAACCATGGCGACATGGGCGATTATGAAGAGGCGGTGAAGCTCTATCTGGAGCACGTAACCCCCACGCCCGAAATCAGCGCCACCTCCAAGCAAGGCACGATCAAGTACGGATTCGGCATCAACTTCGAGCAGGAGTTCCTTAAGGACGCCTACGTCTTCGGACGCTGGGGCTGGGATGAAGGCCAGCACGAATCCTTCTGCTACACCGAGGATAACGAAGGCTACGAAGCTGGTGTGTACTCTCGTGGCACGAACTGGCATCGCAGTCTCGATCGCGCCGGAGCAGCATTCGTTTCCAGCGGCTTGTCCAAGGCTCACCAGGCATATCTCGCATATGGCGGTCTTGGGTTCATCCTGGGTGACGGAGCGCTGGATTACGGCCGCGAGAATATCGAAGAAATCTTCTACACCGCGCACGTCTGGCGCGGCCTGTTCTTCGCCGGAGACGTGCAACACATCAACAATCCGGGCATGAATCGTGCTCGCGGTCCTGTTACCGTGCCCGGTATACGGTTGCACCTGGAATTCTGAATCTGTGCCGCCCCATCTCTGGGAGTCCGAACCACTGGTAAACTGGAAGAGACATGATCCTCCCGTTCGTTCGCGAATTCTTCGCGGACGTGGAAAAAGTGCCCGCTTTTGCGCGTGCTGTAGCCCAACTGAAGGGTGGCGCGGGGCGGATACGTGTCTCCGGACTCACCCCAACCGGCAAAGCTCTGTTCTTCTCGCTCCTGCCTCGATCCATATCGCGTCCGTTGATCGTAATCGTCAGCGACAATCGGGCGCTGGATGAGTTGTTGCCCCTGGTTCGCGCGCTAGCGGACCTGACTGGCGCGGTTTCGCCTGACGCCGTGATTGGTCTGCCGGCCTACGATGTACTGCCCTTCGAAAATCTTTCACCGCATCCCGAGATCCAGGAAGCGCGCGGCACCGCGCTATGGAAGATTGCAACGGGGGCCGCGGAAGTCATAATCACGCCTCTTGCCGCTGCCGCCATGCGGGTGCACGACGCCAGTTTCTACGCCGACCTGGCGAAGGTCGTACGTCGCGGCGACATGATCGACCCTGATCGTCTAATCGAACATTTGCGTATTGTCGGTTACAGCCAGGTGGATGTGGTTGAGATGCCGGGTGAGTTCGCCCACCGCGGCGGTCTGCTCGATGTCTATCCGCCAGAAACCGACCGGCCAGTTCGCGTCGAGTTCTTCGGCGACGAGGTTGAGTCGATCCGGAAATTCGATCCCGGTACGCAGCGCTCTGCTGCTGTGACCGACGAAGTCGCGCTGCTTCCCCTGACCGAAACTCCCGTGGAAGAAGAGACGCTCGCGGTCATCAATGCCCGTCTCACTGGCGAACGGCTGGCGGGTGACGAAGAGCTGGTTCGGGAGACGGTGCGCGCTTCCGGTGTCGCTGTTTTTCCGGGATGGGAGTTGTATGCGCCCGTCGCTGGCGCCGAAGGGAGCGTTCTTCGATCTTCTGCCCAGCGCAACCGTCATACTCGACGAGCCCGACTCTCTGAACGAAGTCCACGACGCGTGGTGGACGAAGGTCACGGAGACGCATGAGCGCAGCTTGATCGGCAATCTGGTTCGACCTGACGAACTCTACCTCTCGCCCGAGCAATGGAGCGAGCGCCTGCACCAAGCTACGACGATCGCGGTCGAGCAGCTTGGCATCGAGGATAGCGACCAGCGGCGAACATCTCACGCTGCAAACTCAGCCCACGACTCGCTTCCATGGTTCGGTTGCGGCCATGACCGAAGAAGTGGGTCGCCTGACCCGCGAGGGCAAGCGCGTGATGTTCGCGGTTTCTAGTACCGGTGAAGTCGAGCGCCTGGCTGACGTTTTCAACGAATACAACCTGTCATTCCGCATTGGCAGCCGCACCCCCAGGCCGGGAAGCGAAGTCTACGTCGACGAGTCGACCTACTTTGCCGAAGACATGGCGGCCACCATGATCGTGAAAGCCTATGTGCCCGAAGGCATGGTGCTGCCTGAAGCTAACCTTGTTCTCTTCGGGGCGCGCGACCTGTTTGATGAAGCCGAAGTTTCCCTGGGCCGTCCGCAGCGACAGAAGTCCAAGGTCTCGGCCTTTCTCTCCGACTTCCGCGATCTGGCTGTCGGCGATTACGTGGTGCACGTTGAGCATGGCATCGGCCAATACCAGGGACTGAAAGAGATTCCACAGGAAGATGGCGGCGACTGCCGAGTTCATGATCCTGGAGTACGCCGAAGGGGCGCGACTTTACGTGCCGCTCACCCGGCTTGATCTGGTGCAGAAGTATCGCTCGTCCGAGGGCGTGAAGCCGGTACTGAATCGGCTGGGCACGCAGCAGTGGCAGAAGACCAAAGCGCGGGTGAAGAAGGCCATGAAGGACATGGCCGAGGAACTGCTTAAGCTTTACGCCGTGCGCAAGACCGCCGAGGGTCACGCCTTCGCGGCCGACACCGAATGGCAGCGCGAGTTTGAAGATAGCTTCGAGTTCAACGAGACCGAAGACCAGATGAGCGCCATCGTCGACGTGAAGCACGACATGGAGTCGCCCACGCCGATGGATCGTCTGCTGTGCGGCGATGTCGGCTATGGCAAAACGGAAGTCGCAATGCGTGCGGCCTTCAAGGCGGTCAGCGACAATCGCCAGGTTGCGGTGCTGGCGCCCACCACCGTGCTCGCCTTTCAGCACTACAACACTTTTCGCCAGCGCTTCGCGGCATTTCCTATCAAGATCGAAATGCTCAGCCGCTTTCGCACGTCCAAGCAACAGAAGGAACCATTGCCAAGGTCGAGGCTGGACAGGTGGACATTCGTCATTGGCACGCATCGGGTGCTCTCCAAGGACGTGAAGTTCAGCGATCTCGGCCTGGTCATCGTCGACGAAGAGCAGCGCTTTGGAGTTCGTCATAAGGAACGGCTGAAGCAGCTTCGCCGCGAAGTGGACGTGCTCACCATGTCGGCGACGCCGATTCCGCGCACGCTTGCACATGTCGCTGCTCGGCTTGCGCGACATGAGCGTGATCGAGACTGCCGCCCAAAGATCGCATGGCGATCCAGACTGTCGTCGCGGCGTGGGACGAAAAACTTCTGCGCTCGGCCATCGAGAAAGAACTGGAGCGTGGCGGGCAGGTTTACTTCGTGCACAACCGGGTGGAAAGCATCTACGACATCGCCAGCAAGCTGCGCGAGATGGTGCCCAAGGCGCGCATCCTGGTCGGCCACGGCCAGATGCCGGAGAGCGAACTGGAACGCATCATGCTCGCCTTCATGCGGCATGAGGCCGATATCCTGGTTGCAACTACGATCATCGAGAACGGGCTCGACATCCCACTCTGTAATACCATCATCATCAATCGCGCCGATCGTCATGGCCTGTCGGAGCTGTACCAGTTGCGCGGGCGGGTGGGGCGTTCCGACCGTCGCGCGTATGCGTACCTGTTGATTCCTCCGGATCGCGACCTGAGCGAGTTGGCGCGGCGGCGACTGGCGGCGCTGAAAGAGTTCAGCGATCTGGGCGCGGGATTCAAGATTGCCGCGCTCGATCTGGAACTGCGCGGCGCGGGAAATCTGCTTGGCGGCGAGCAGAGCGGACACATCGAAGCGGTGGGATTCGAGTTGTACACCACCATGTTGGAGCGCACGGTCCGCGAACTGAAGGGCGAGGTGCCGGAAGATGTGCCCGAGGCGCAGTTGAATCTAGGGCTGAACATCCGCATTCCCTCCGACTACATCGCGCGAAGAGAATCAGCGGCTGCGAATGTACAAACGGGTGGCTGGGGTGGAATCGGAATCGCAACTTGAGGATGTTGCGGGCGAACTGGGCGACCGTTACGGCGCTCCTCCCGCCCCGGTGCGCAATTTGCTGGAGTACGCCGCCTTGAAGTTGTTGTCGCAGCGCATCGGTGTGGCGCAAATCGAGCGACGGCGCGACGCCGTCAGCATTCGCTTCACCGAGAAGGCTACCGTCGATCCCGAACGCTTGGCGCGCTTTGTGGCCAGCGAACCGGGCAGCCAGTTCACGCCCGCCGGCGTACTGAAGTTTTCGCTGAAAGAGAAGCAGCCGGAACAGGTGCTGGTGCGGCTAAAGTCGCTGCTGGAACAATTGGCGGGAGAGCAGCAGACGGTGGTGTGACCGCGGCTCACATTACTCGATTGCGTCCCATGCACATAAGGATCCTGACATTCATGAAACTGCTGACTTCTGCGCTGCTCTCGGCGCTTCTTGTATTCTGTAACTTCGCCATGAGCCAGACCCAGCCGCTGCCCAAACTACCGCCGCGCCCAGAACTTCTGTGGCCGACTATGACAAGCTGGTCGACGGCTATTTCGACCAGTACTTCCCGTTTCATCCGTCGGAAGGCACGGCCGCCGGCTTTCATCAATACGACCTGATGCTGGAGGACTATTCGCAAAAGTCACGCGACGCGGAAATCGCATTTCTGAGCGAGCAGAAGCAGAAGTTCGCCACTTTCCCGACCGATCGTCTGGATGAAGATCAACGTGCCGACCTGAAGCTGGTGTCAAACGCCATCGATGCGCGCTTGCTGGAGTTGCAGGAAATTCGCAGTTGGCAGCGCAATCCTGACAACTATTCCGGCAGCCCCACCTACAGCATCTTCATCCTGATGAGCCGCAACTTCGCGCCTCCGGAGAGCGGTTGAAGGCGGTAATTGCACGCGAACAGAAGATGCCGGCGAACTTCGCGGCGGCCAGGTCCAACCTGAAAGACGTGCCTAAGATCTATACCGAAATCGCGCTGGAGCAGATACCCGGCATTATCAGCTTCTTCCAGAACGATGTGCCTGCGGCTTTCAAGAGCGTCACCGAACCGAAACTGCTGGCGGAATTCAAAGCTTCCAATGACAAAGTCATCTTCGAGCTGCAACGCTACCAGGATTTTCTGAAGAACGACCTATTGCCGCATTTCGAATGGCGACTTCCGCCTCGGAGCGGAGAAATATCGCAAGAAACTGCAGTACGAAGAGATGGTCGACATTCCGCTCGACCGACTGCTGCAGATCGGCTATGACGATCTGCACAAGAACCAGGCGGAGTTGAAGCGGGTTGCCGCGCAAATCGATCCCGAGCAAGACGCCGGAGCAGATTCTCGATCAACTGGAGCAGGACCATCCCCAGCCCGATCAGTTGCTGCAAAGTTTTCGCGACACCTTCAATGGACTGGTCGACGTTCATCCAGCAGAAGCAGATCATCACGCTGCCATCGCCGGTTCGGCCCATCGTGGAAGAGACGCCGCCCTTCGGGCGCGCTCTCAGCTCGGCCTCGATGGACACTCCCGGGCCTTACGAGGACAAGGCCACCGAAGCCTATTTCAACGTGACCTTGCCAGAAGCTAACTGGCCGGCGCAGCAGACGAAGGAGTGGATGGAGGGCTTCAATCGCGGCACCATTATCAGCACTGCGGTACACGAGGCCTATCCCGGACACTACACCCAGTTCCTGTGGATCAAGCAGGCGCCGTCGAAGGTGCGCAAGCTGATCGGTTGCGGCTCCAACTCCGAAGGCTGGGCGCACTATAGCGAACAGATGATGCTGGACGAGGGCTACGGCAACGGCGATCTGAAACTGCGCATCGGCCAACTGCAAGATGCGCTGCTGCGTGACGCGCGCTTCATTGTCGGCATCCAAATGCACACTGGCAAGATGACGCTGGCGCAGGCGACGGATTTTTTCATCAAGGAAGGACATCAGACTCCGGCGGTTTCCGAGCGCGAAGCCAAGCGCGGCACCTCGGATCCGACTTACCTGGTGTACACCCTGGGCAAGCTGGAGATCATGAAGTTGCGCGCGGACTACAAGCAGAAGATGGGCGACAAGTTTAATCTGGAGCAGTTTCACGACGAGTTCATGAAGCAGGGCTATCCGCCAGTCAAGATCATTCGCGAAAAAATGCTGGGCAACGACAGCCCGGTTCTGTAGTCGCGGTTCTCATTCTTTAATCGCCAATTATTGGCAAGAGGCATTCATGGCAAGGAAAGAAGTTTGCAAGGCGGTATTTCCCGCCGCCGGGCTAGGCACGCGCTTTCTGCCGGCCACCAAGGCGCAACCCAAGGAGATGATGCCGCTGGTCGACAAGCCCATCATTCAATATGGCGTGGAAGAGGCGATGGCGTCGGGCTGCGACCAGATCATCATCGTCACCGGCCGCGGCAAGACCGCCATCGAAGACCACTTCGACGTCAGCTATGAACTGGAGAAGATGCTGGAGGAGCGCGGCAAGACCGATCTGCTGGCGTAGTACGCCAGATCTCCGACATGATCCACATCGCCTACGTCCGCCAGAAGGAAGCGATGGGACTGGGCCATGCGGTGCTGATGTCGCGCGAACTGGTGGGCGACGAGCCGTTCGCCGTCATCCTGGCCGACGACATCATCGATGCCGAAGTGCCGTGCCTGAAGCAGATGATCGAGGTCTACAACGAGACGGGATGCTCGGTGCTGGCGACGCAGGTGGTCGAGGGCAAGGCGATCTCATCCTACGGAGTGCTGGATGCCAAGCCGGTGCCTGGCAAGTGGAACGGCCGGTTGTTCGAGGTGCAGAACCTGGTGGAGAAGCCGAAGCTGGAAGACGCGCCATCGAACCTGGCGATCATCGGCCGCTATATTCTGACGCCGGCAATTTTCGAGATGCTGGCGTCGACCCAGCTGGGCGCCGGCGGCGAATTGCAGTTGACCGACGGCCTGAAGAACCTGCTCAAGAAAGAGAAGATTTACGGCTACACTTTCGAAGGCAAGCGTCACGATACCGGCGACAAGCTGGGATTCCTGAAAGCCACGGTCGAGTTCGCGCTCAAGCGCGAGGATCTGGGCGGCGAATTTCGCGAGTATCTGAAGACGCTGAAGCTGTAGTCGCTGGGCCGCGGAATAACGCGACTCGAGCATCTTTTCTTGCTTGTCATTACGAGCGGGGCTTTAGCTCGCGAGGAATCTGCTTTCCTCGGACAGACCAAAAAGCAGATCCCTCGCTGCGCTCGTGATGACAAAGCGTGCTGCTGGTCGAGCGAATCGTTTCGTGCTCGCCACAGCTGCTTAAGCCTTGTGGCTCTCTTTCAGCTTGCGCGACTTCGCTTCCACTCCCTTGGCCAGCTTCTCTTTGTGAGCCTCGAGATTCTTCGCCACGGCGTCATCGTATAAGCCGATCATCTGGGCGGCGAGGATGCCGGCGTTGGTCGCGCCCGGCTTGCCGATGGCGACCGTCGCCACGGGAATTCCTGCCGGCATCTGCACCATCGCCAGCAGTGAGTCGAGACCGAGCAGCGCGGTGGAAGGAATCGGCACGGCGATGACCGGCAGCGTGGTTTCGGCGGCGATAACGCCGGCCAGATGCGCGGCTCCGCCAGCGCCGGCGATGACAACTTTTACGCCGCGCGCTTTCAGCCCGCGCGAATATTCGCTGGTGCGGGCCGGCGAGCGATGCGCCGAGGTAATGTCGATTTCATAAGGGATGCCAAACTCGGAAAGCGCCTTCGCAGCCTCGTTCATGATGTCGAGGTCGGAGTCGCTGCCCATAACGATAGAGACGAGAGGAGTGTTGTTCATAAGGATGTTCTTTCACGCGCGGTGCTAGTATTTATTTTTTCGTGATAGGGTGGAGCACCGCTTCAGCGGTGCAGAACAGTTGCTTGCTTCGCACCGGCTTCAGCCGCTGAGGCAAACGGAAGAATTACCTCAGGCGCTAAAGCGCAGCCATGAAAGCAGTTCCAACTGCACGCCTGAAGGCGTGCTCCACCCAATCCCAGACCGCGACGAGATACCTTTCAGACTATTTTCCCGCTCGCAGGTGTTTCAACCCGCGGGCGGCGATGTCTTTGCGATAGTGCATGCCGTCGAAGCGGATCTTCATCACCGCGTCGTAGGCGCGCTCGACTGCATCCGGCAAGTCTTTTCCGCGCGCGGTCACGCCCAGCACGCGACCGCCGGATGTGTAATAGGTGCTGTCGCGGCGGTTGGTGCCGGCATGAAAGACTTTCACCCCGTACATGCGATCGGCATCTTCAATTCCGGAGATGGATTTACCTGCCTCGAATGCGCCGGGATATCCGCCGGACGCCATGACCACGCATACGGCAGGTTCGGAGGACCAGCGAAAGTCGCCATCGCTCACCCGGCCAGCGATCGACGCCTCCATCGCTTCCAGCAAATCGCTGTCCATGCGCATCATGATGGGCTGGGTTTCCGGATCGCCGAAGCGACAGTTGAACTCCAGCACCATCGGACCGCGCGCCGTCATCATGATGCCGCAATACAGGATGCCCTTGTATTCGGAGCCCTCGGCGCGCATGCCGGCGACTACCGGTCGCGCGATGTGGGTCACCAGCCAGTCGCGCATTTGCGCATCGACGATGTAGTCGGTGGAATACGCGCCCATGCCTCCGGTGTTCGGTCCCTGATCGTTGTCGAATGCGCGCTTGTGGTCCTGCGCAGCAACTAGGGGGACGACGCGCTCGCCATCGCTCATCACCAGGAACGACAACTCCTCGCCCTTAAGGCATTCTTCCAGCACCACCGCGAGACCCGGCTTCACCCAGCATCTTGCCGGCAAGCATTTCTTCCGCCGTGCGTTGCGCGTCGTCCTTGGAAACCGCGATGATGACGCCCTTGCCGGCAGCAAGCCCGTCCGCTTTGACCACCACTGGAGCGTGGAAGAGCTTAAGCGCCTCGCGTACTTCTTCCTTGGTGACGCAGACCGAATACTTTGCCGTCGGGATACGGTGCCGCTGCATGAACTGCTTGGCGAAGCTCTTGCTCGATTCCAGCCGCGCCGCAGCGCGCGTGGGGCCGAAGATGGGCCAGCCGCGCCTTTGGAACTCGTCTACGACACCAAGCGTCAACGGCAGTTCAGGACCGACGACGGTCAGGTCAGGATTCAGTTTGTTGGCGAGCTGCACCAGCGAATCGAGGCTCTTCAGATCGGCAGCCACGCACTCGGCATCAGCCGCAATGCCGCCGTTGCCGGGCGCGCAATACAGTTTGGTGATCCGCGGCGATTGCCGCAGCTTCCACACCATGGCGTGTTCGCGACCGCCGCTACCGAGGACAAGTACTTTCATAAGATCAAGTTTCGCACGACTCTTCTGCTGTCGAGCATTAGACGCGAAGCGAAAGAAAAGAGTAGGGGCGCGACGCCGCTGATGTCAAACGACGAGAATATGCTCACCACGGAGACACGGAGAACACGGAGCCTTCTGTCTTAAGAAAATTCGGAAGCAGAAGTGCCGGTGTCACAATATCGTTGGACGCTTGCGAGAGCAACTCTGTGCGAAGGGATGTTGGTTCACATGGGATCGGCGGACCTTGCATTTAGTTATTAACTGTCGTTAACTAGCAGCTATAACTGTCATGATCACGGTCTCCAAAGAAGACTACCTAAAAGCCATCCTCGAAGCTGAAGGCGAGGGAGAGCAGGTGATTGCCGCGCGTCTGGCGCATTGGCTCTCGGTCTCGGCACCGGCCGTGACCATGGCACTGCGCCGACTCAAGCGCGATGGACTAGTGTCCGTCCGTCAGGGCGGGCGCGTGCAGCTCACCACCGAAGGCCGGAGGATCGCGCGGCGATTGGCTATTCGCCATCACCTGATTGAGCGCATGTTGTATGAGGTCTTCGGCATGGCGTGGTACAAGGTGCATGACGAGGCCGAACGTTTGGAACATGCTGTCTCCAGCGACTTCGAGGCCATGCTTTCGCGCAAATTGGGTCGCAACGCTCCTTGCCCACACGGCAATCCTCCGACCCCCGAGCACCCCAACCTCAAGCGCAAACGCGGATTGCTATTGCTCTCTGAGGCGCAGCCTGGAAACCGCTACGCAGTGCAAAGCGTCTATGAACGCGATCGCAAGCTGGGAGAATTTCTGGAGAATCTCGGCATCCGTCCGGGAGCAGAAATCGCAGTTCAGCGCCGGAATTATGACGATACTCTCAGCTTGACCTCACCCGCCGGCAAGGTGTCATTGGGTAATTCCGCTGCCGCAAGGGTTTGGGTAGCACCTGCCGAGGGAAGAACCACCTCCCTTCAAAAATAGCTTAACTACGGTTTAGCTTCTCGTATATACTTCGGCTAAGGATGTGGGAGAGCAGCGGCGAACGGCCGGTCCCTCTATTCCGTTGGTTGGTGTCGCTTTGAATACGAAACCCCCGGCTTGGCGAACTCCGAATGGTGAAACACTGCCCGGGAGCGGTGACGTTGGCCATCCGTCTTTGGAAGGCATGCATGGTTCCGTCGCGGTACCACATCACCGGGCGGGCTTCTGGCAACAGTGGCGGGCGTTCGTAGGTCCGGCAATTCTGATCAGCGTTGGCTACATGGATCCGGGTAACTGGGGAACCGACCTGCAGGGCGGCGCTCAGTTCAAGTACGGGCTGTTATGGGTGGTCGGACTTGCCAGCCTGATGGCCATCTTCATGCAGGTAATTTCCGCACGTTTGGGAGTGGTCACCGGCAAAGACCTGGCGCAATGCTGCCGCGACTGGTATCCCCGATGGACCCGCTGGCCTAACTGGCTGCTAAGCGAGGTGGCCATCGGCGCATGCGACTTGGCCGAGGTCCTGGGCAGTGCTGTTGCCCTGAATTTGCTATTCCATATCCCGCTGCTCTGGGCGGTCATCATCACCGGCCTGGACGTGCTCTTGCTCCTGGCCTTGCAGCGCTTTGGGATGCGCACCATTGAGGCGTTCGTGGTGTTGCTGATCGCTACCATCGGGGTGTGCTACTTTATCGAGATTTTCGTTCTGCCGCAGACCCGGCCGAGCTTTCTAGAGATGGGTCAGGCCCTGATTTCGCCGCACCTTCGTCAGGCCGGGATGTTGTACGTGGCCGTCGGCATCATCGGCGCCACGGTGATGCCTCACAATCTGTACCTGCACTCGGCTCTGGTACAGAGCCGCCAGTTGCAGAAAGACGAACCCTCTATTCGGAGTGCAATCCGTTTCAACAGCATTGACTCCGTGGTGGCTCTGACCATCGCCTTCTTCGTCAATGCCGCGATCTTGGTGCTGGCGGCGATGGTGTTCTTCGGCAAAGCGAGCGCGACCATCGCCGGCGGACACGTGGTGCGGTTCAGCGCCGACAGTGACTGGATTCGGGTCGCCTATTTGACCCTGGCCCCTTTGCTGGGCGCGACACTGGCCAGCACGTTGTTTGCGGTAGCCCTGCTGGCCAGCGGCCAAAGCAGCACCATCACCGGCACCCTAGCCGGGCAGGTCGTGATGGAAGGCTTCATGCGCTGGCGAATTCAGCCCTGGGTACGGCGGCTGATCACGCGCAGCATGGCCATCTTGCCGGCGGTGTTGGTTATTGGCCTGCGCGGCGACAGCAGCGTAACCGACCTATTGATTCTCAGCCAGGTAGTGCTGGCCTTGCAGCTTCCGTTCGCCATGTTTCCCTTGCTGCACTTCACTAGCTCGGGCAAGCGAATGGGGACATGGAAGAACGGTTGGTTCCTGCTTATTGCCGGCTGGGGCAGTGCTATGCTGATCACCGCGATGGATGTTTATGGGCTGCCGGAGTCGCTCAAAGCGGCGTGGCAAGTCATCCTCGGGAGATAACCGGGCGAGGGAACGGAAGTACGATGTACGAAACCATCCTCGTGACGCTGGACGGCACACCGACGGACCGCGCGATTATCGAACACGTCAAGCAGCTGGCGAAGCTGGCACACAGCCACCTGGTATTGCTGCACGTGGCCGATGGATGGGCGGCCAGAACCTATGGCCCCGACGCAGTCAGTCCGGAGATTGGAGAAGATACGGCCTACCTGGAAAAAGTTCGGAAGGAGTTTCAATCCGTGGGCATTCCCACAGAGATCGAACTGGCGTTCGGCGACCCAGCTGACGAGATTATCAAGTGGGTTAAGGAGAAAGGCTGTGATCTGGTGGCGATGAGCACACACGGGCACCGCTTCCTCGCCGACATATTCCTGGGCACTACGGCGGACCATGTCCGGCATAGTGTGAGCGTGCCCGTACTGCTGCTCAAGGCGAGGTAGTCAGTTGTCAATCTGTGACTCGCGTGTGAGGCTGGCGGCGCGCCTCAGCAATGGAGATCGCGGCACGATTCGGTTGAAAGTGCCGGTGACTGGCCATTTCGGATGGTTGCGCTCAGATCAGACCGGAGTAAACTAGCAGCATGGCAAACAAGAACGCACCAAAACGCGAAGCCAAGAAGCCCAAGAAAAAAACCAAGTAACACGGCGTTAGCTCTAATCGCGCCTATGACAATCGCCGTCGCATCGGATTTCCCGACGACGGCGTAACGTATTTGTCCAATCTTTCCACGCGGATTTGCTGGCCAAGAATACGGTTCTAAGAAATGGCCGGCATGGGATCCGAGAATGTAGAGCGTGCATCCAGCGACACCTCTCCATCGACTTCAGACGCTCTTCTTCATTCGCCCCTATCCATTCCATCCTCCGCGATTTAAGATAGTTAGTTCTGCATTGCGGAATCCGCGCCCTCATACAGCTCCTCAATATAGATGGAAGGGATTCATCCATGAACAGCTTTGGCAGTCGTTCCGTCCTCCGCGTCGACAAACGCGAATTCGAAATTTATCGTCTTGATGCGCTGGCCAAGCAAGGCTGCGCCACTGAACGTTTGCCCTACTCCCTCCGCATCCTGCTGGAGAACCTGCTGCGCCGTGAAGATGGCAAGTCGGTGAAGGCCGACGATGTTCGTGTGCTTACCTCCTGGACCGGCAAGACCGTCCCGTCGCAGGAGATCGCGTTCATGCCCAGCCGGGTGCTGCTGCAGGATTTTACGGGAGTCCCAGCAGTAGTCGACCTGGCGGCGATGCGCGATGCCATGAAGGCGTTAGGCGGCGATCCCGGCCTCATCAATCCGCTGCAACCCGCCGAGCTGGTGATTGATCACTCCGTGCAAGTGGACGAGTTCGGCACTCCTCAGGCGTTTCAGCTGAATGCCGACCTGGAATTTCAGCGCAACAAAGAACGCTACGCCTTTCTGCGCTGGGGACAAACGGCATTCAAGAACTTCGCTATCGTTCCGCCCGACACCGGCATCGTCCACCAAATCAATCTGGAGTACCTGGCGCGGGTCGTCTTCGTCGGAGCCAATGGAGAATCGGGTAAGCCACTCGCCTATCCCGACACGCTGGTCGGTACCGACTCGCATACGACGATGATCAACGGCCTAGGCGTGCTGGGCTGGGGCGTCGGCGGAATCGAAGCGGAAGCGGCCATGCTGGGACAACCAGTGTCGATGCTGATCCCGCAAGTTGTCGGCTTCCGCCTGAAGAACCATTTGCGCGAAGGCTCGACCGCAACCGATCTGGTGCTCACCGTAACCGAGATGCTGCGCAAGAAGGGAGTCGTCGGCAAGTTCGTGGAATTCTTTGGGCCCGGCTTGCAAAATCTGCCGCTGGCCGACCGCGCCACCATCAGCAACATGGCGCCAGAATACGGCGCAACTTGCGGCATCTTTCCGGTGGATGAAGAGACGCTGCGCTACCTGCGGCTCAGCGGCCGTAGCGAAGAGCAGATTCGCCTGGTCGAGGCCTATTACAAAGAGCAAGGCCTATTCGCCACCGCCAGCACTCCGGAAGCGGAATATTCGGACACGCTGGAGCTCGATCTCTCGACCGTCGAGCCAAGCATCGCCGGGCCGAAGCGTCCACAAGATCGCGTTGCGCTCTCCGCTGCCGCAGCATCGTTTGAGCAGGCGCTGCCCAGCTTGCTGAAGCCGGGACAGCATGTTCCTCCCAAGCAGGAAGCGCAGTGGGAGGGCGAGGGCGGCTTGCCCGCGGGAATGGATTCGCAGCAGGATGTCGTCGAGGAGCACGTCAAGTTGGACAAGGTGCTGAATCACGGCAGCGTGGTGATCGCGGCGATCACCAGTTGCACCAACACCTCGAATCCCTCCGTGCTGGTTGCGGCGGGATTGCTGGCGAAGAAGGCTGTCGAAAAAGGACTGACGGTTCCGGCGTGGGTCAAGACATCGCTTGCGCCAGGGTCATGGTGGTAACCGAGTACCTGACGCACTCCGGTCTGATGCCATATCTCGAGAAGCTGAAGTTCCATCTGGTGGGCTACGGCTGCACGACTTGTATTGGCAACTCGGGTCCGCTGCCACTGGAGGTGTCGAGCATAATTACCGACAAGGATCTTGTCGTCGCGTCGGTGCTTAGCGGCAATCGCAACTTCGAAGGCCGCATCAATTCCGAAGTGCGCGCGAATTATCTGATGTCGCCGCCGCTGGTCGTGGCCTACGCGCTAGCCGGGCGCATCGATCTCGACATGTACAAAGAGCCGCTGGGCTACAGCAAGAATGGCAAGCGGACGCCGGTTTACCTGAAGGACATCTGGCCGACGGCGAAAGAGGTGCATGACGTGGTACAGAAGTACGTCACCGCCGACCTGTTCCAGAAGAGCTACAACGACGTGTTCAAAGGCGACGAACGCTGGCGCGGTCTGAACGTGCCGGAGGGCGAAACCTTTGCGTGGGACGACAGCTCGACCTATGTGAAGAATCCGCCGTACTTCGAGAATATGCCGGCTAAGCCTGCTGCAGGTGAAAGACATCGCAGGCGCGCGCGTGCTTTGCTACTTGGGAAACAGCGTCACCACGGACCACATTTCGCCTGCGGGCTCCATCAAGCCGAACAGCCCGGCTGGACAATACCTGATTGCCAATGGCGTGAAGCCGGTCGACTTCAATTCCTATGGATCGCGCCGCGGCAATCACGAGGTCATGATGCGCGGCACGTTTGCTAATGTGCGTCTGCGTAACAAACTCACGCCTCATCGCGAAGGAGCTTACACCCGGCACCTGCCTGGTGGCGAAGAGATGAGCATCTTCGATGCATCGGAAAAATATCGCGGCGCCGGCACGCCTCTGCTGGTGCTCGCGGGGAAAGAATACGGCTCTGGTTCTTCGCGCGACTGGGCGGCCAAGGGGCCAAGGCTACTTGGTGTTCGGGCCGCACTGGCCGAGAGCTTCGAGCGTATCCATCGCTCGAATCTGGTTGGGATGGGCATCCTTCCGCTGCAATTCCTTGCCGAGGAAAGCGCCGAGACTAACGGCCTGACTGGCGAAGAGGTGTTCGATATCCTTGGAGTGTCGGATGTTCTCGCGAACTTTGCGCCTGGGAAAACGGTAACGGTGCGCGCTACCCACTCAGACGGAACCGTCATCGAATTTCACGCGGTCGTCCGCATCGATACTCCGCAGGAAGTGCAGTATTACAAGCACGGCGGAATCCTGCAGTACGTCCTGCGGCAGTTAATTGGCAAAGCGTAACCAGTAACAGCCGGGTAGCGTGGTCCGATGTGGGCGGAGCGATCTGCCCACATTTCTTTGCCTGCGCGGTACCATCGTGGATCATGCTTTCGCTGCGCCCGAATGAGCAAACGCAGGAGCGCCCACCCGGCGTTATCACAATCGTTGCGATTTGCAGCCTGCTGGCTGCGATCGCACTGGTCTATGCGGGATTGTTCCTGGCTGGACGCATTCCGCTCTCGTCCGGCGCTTTTCTGCTCGGCGGAGGAATCGAGCAGCTAGGTCCGATGGCGTTTCTTCTCTATGCCGTAGTACTGGCTCTGCTAAGCGTTGCGTTGTGGCGACGATGGAATGGTGCCAGGCGGGCAGCAATCGTGTTCGCCGCGGTCGGAATCGCCATTGCTGTTCCCGCCGTTTCCAGTGCCGTTGTGGATGAGCGCGGGCTCGCCATCGCACGCGAAGGACTGCAGATCATGGTACGGGTTGTGGCGATTTACTATCTCAACCAGGAACCGGTGCGGGAGTGGTTCGCGCAACCATGAAATTCAGGGTTGCGATTCCCCCATGCAAACGAGGATACTGCTCAAACGTGACCGCGCAATGCAGACGTTGTCCGGTCATGCAGGCACTTTGATTTCGGCCTCGAGGAGGGTTCCCTATGTTCAAAGGATTTCGCGAATTCGTTTTGCGCGGCAATGTAGTCGATCTGGCGGTCGGTGTGGTCATCGGCGCCGCCTTCGGCACCGTGGTTACGCGCGTTCGTCAAAGACCTGCTCACCCCGGTCATCGCCGCCATGGTTAAGAAGCCGGACTTTTCCGGCTTGGCCTTCGAGCTGCAATGGCTCAAAGTTCCTTTACGGTGACTTCATCAACGCGGTCATCTCGTTCCTGCTGATCGCCGCGGCGGTGTACTACTTCGTGGTGCTGCCCGGTGAATCACCCTGATGAAGCGCTTCGAGAAGCAGGCGTTGCCCGACAAAAAGAAATGTCCGGAATGCCAGAGCGACATTCCCATCGCAGCCACAGCGCTGCGCATTCTGCACGCAGCCAGTGGCTAGTTGAAGTTGCCGATTACAGGCCGCGCTGGCATCTTTCAGATGGGACGCGGTGAGGCGCGGATCGTGCAGGTGCGTGTTTCTTCCACAATGCGTAGCCGAACCATGCGCCGTAGAAAAAGCATCAGCAACCATAATGCCAGCGATTGTGCTGGCAGCCATGCTGATTCCCGTGATGCGGCGACACGACGTAGAAGTCACCACAAATGCCCAGCGCCAGAAACACCATCGCACCACAGCAGCGCTCGCGCCGTGATGTGGTGCAGCATCTCGCTGTCTTCGCCTTGCTCGACAATGCGGTGATAGGCTGCGGGCAGTGATCAGCAGGATGGTGCAGACAGCGACTGCAAGTCAGGCTGGCCAGATGCAGCAGCTTCCATGACTTGCGGAATCTTGTAGAACGCTGTCATCCACATGATGATCAGCTGAAAGCCAAGCAGCGCTTGCGCGCCGGGCAGCACCACGCGGCACTCGATGAGGACCTGCTTCACACGCGTCGTGAGATCCGTTTCTTGTTCTTCGTTCATATCAATCTCCCTTAGCGGATCGATCATGGCGTAAAGCTGCGAAGCTTGCCTAGCTTTCGACGTCGCGCCACCAGCTCCAGTCCGTACCAGCAGAGCGAGCGTCACTGCCAGAACCAGCCCCGCCAGAATCGCCGAGCCCGTCGTTGCCCAAAACCCAGCGTGCGCCCAGAAAGAAACTGAGACCCATGGCTAGCGCAAACGGCAACAGCCCTGTCGAGACCGTCGACGGTCGCCAGGCGATGCAGTGCTCGCTGTGTTGCGTCCGTGCAGCACCATGCGGTGGTAAGGCACAGGAACCATCAGCACGCCGAAGCCAAGCAGCATCAGTGCCCAGCGCCGCCAGTTGAAGTTGCTGCGATGTGAGGCGCCATCTTCTGCGAAGCCCGGCTCGAAGAAAGATCGGAAGCCGAAGCCGATCAGAATCTGAATTCCGAGCACCAGAATCCGGGTTTCGTTCAGCGCGTTTTCGATTTTGTCTTTGAGCTTGGCCATGGCGTTGCACGTTTGATGAGATATGTTACTAATTCGTCAGCTAGGATTCACGGCTTTCCCGAGCGGAGTTGTGCGAGCCCTCCTGTGGATATCGGCGATCACCGTGCCAAGCTGACTGAATATAAATCACTTAGCACCTAATCATGGAGGGTCGAAATGCGGCGTCGTTCTGTGTTAAAATGAGATATGGGTCGTTAGCGCGCCTAAGCTCATTGAAATTTCTAGTAGATATAGACTATCCTGACGAGTTACTCCAGGCTCGTGCTTCGACCTCCGGCAAGCAACCGGCAATCGGCTCGCGATCGCCGGTTGCTCAACGAATGGAGCAGGATGCCTGCGAAAGATTCCCAATCAGCCGCTGCGGCGGCTTCGACAACAACAAGCCACTCGAAATCGAGAACGAAAAGCCTTCCCGCGAACAATGGGAAGAATGGCAACGGCAGTCGGATGGAGACTACACCGCCGATTCGATCAAGGTTCTTGGCGGAATGGAAGCGGTGCGCAAACGTCCCGCCATGTACATCGGCTCGACCGGCGAGATGGGACTGCATCACCTGGTCTACGAAGTCGTCGACAACTCCGTGGACGAAGCGCTGGCCGGATTTGCCGATCGCATCGACGTCACCATTCACATCGATAACTCGATCACGGTCGTCGACAACGGTCGCGGCATTCCCACCGACGAGATGGATGTGGACGGCGAGCGTCTTGCCCGCGGCGCAGGTCGTGATGACCGTGCTGCACGCAGGCGGAAAGTTCGACAGCTCGACCTACAAAGTTTCCGGCGGACTGCACGGCGTCGGCGTCTCGTGCGTGAACGCGCTTAGCCATCTGCTGGAACTTGAGATCTGGCGCGACGGAGCAGTGTTTGAGCAGACGTACTCGAAGGGCGAGCCGACCTCGAAGCTGAAGAAGACGGGCACGACCAAGAAGCGCGGAACCAAAGTCCACTTCGTGCCCGACAAGGAAATCTTCACCGCCACCGAGTACAACTACGACACGCTGGCGCAGCGTCTGCGCGAGATGGCATTCCTCAACAAGGGTCTGCTGATCACGCTTGACCGACGAGCGCACCACCGATCCGAAGACCGGCGAGCCCAAGAAGGCGGAGTTCAAGTACAACGGCGGCATCGCGGAGTTCATCAAGCACCTGAACCGCGGCAAGAGCGTACTGCACGACAAGCCGATCTACATGGAAGCCGAGCGCGATGGCGTGGCCATGGAAATCGCGCTGCAATACAACGACGGCTACTCGGAGACGGTGTTCAGCTTCGCCAACAACATCAATACGGTTGATGGCGGCTCGCACCTGTCGGGCTTCCGCACCTCGCTGACCCGCACCATCAACTACGCCGGCCAGCAGCTCGGACTGTTCAAGGACGTGAAGGAAAACCTGAGCGGCGACGATGTGCGCGAAGGACTGGTCGCGGTGGTCAGCGTCAAGCTGTCGCAGCCGCAGTTTGAAGGTCAGACCAAGGGCAAGCTCAATTCCGACATCGCGGGCACCGTGCAGGCGTTCGTCAACGAGCGCCTGGGAGCGTTCTTCGATCAGAATCCGCCGGTCGCCAAGCAAGATCATCAACAAGGCGATTGAAGCGTGCTCGCGCTCGCGAAGCCGCCCGCAAGGCGCGCGATCTTACGCGCCGCAAAGGCGCGCTCGACGGTGGAGGGCTGCCGGGCAAGCTGGCCGACTGTTCCGAGCGTCAGCCCGAACGCTGCGAAGTTTATCTGGTCGAGGGCGAGAGCGCCGGCGGCACCGCCAAGCAGGGACGCGATCGCCGCTTCCAGGCGATCCTGCCGCTGAAGGGCAAGATCCTCAACGTGGAGAAAGCGCGCTACGACAAGATGCTGGGCCACGAAGAAATTCGCGCCATGATCACGGCGCTGGGCACCGGCATCGGCAAGGACGATTTCGACGTCTCCGAAGCTGCGCTACGGCAAGATCATCCTGATGACCGACGCCGACGTGGACGGCTCGCACATTCGCACGCTGCTGCTCACGTTCTTCTTCCGCCACATGCAGGAGCTGATCAAGCGCGGCAACGTTTACATCGCGCAGCCGCCGCTCTATCGCATCAAGAAGGGCAAGTTCGAGCAATACATCAAGAACGACGCCGAGTTCGTGAAGGTGATGGTGAAGCGCGCCGCCGACGGCATCGTGGTGCGCTACGGCGAAGGCGCAGCCGCGCTGGAAGGCGCGCCGCTGACCAAGTTCATGACCACGCTGAACGACTACATCGGCTTCTTCGACAAGGTCGAACAAGCGCATTCGCGACGAGAAGATCACCGAGCTGCTGCCCAAGGCCGATCTGGTCAAGCGCGTCGACTTCGAAGGCGACAGCAAGAAGCCGCCGCAAAAGATTGCCGCGCTGGAAAAGGCGTTGAAGGCGATCGCGAAAGAGCGCGACATCAAAGAAGTGAAGCCGCCGCACTTCGAAGAAGAGCACAGCCTGTGGGAGCTGACGTTCGTCAACTCGCAGGGCGCCGAGCACGTCATCAACTGGGAGCTGGCGTCGACGCCGGAGTATCGCCAGATGATGTCGAAGTACAAGCAGATCGAGCAGTACATGCAGCCGCCGTACTTCATCGAGGCGGTGAAGAAGGACGCCGGCTCGAACGGCAAGGAAGAGCTGAGCGACGCCGAGAAGGCCGATCAGGAGAAGGTCGGAGCAGAAAGCTCCCAAGGCGTCGAAGCGCAAGACCGAAGCAGTGACCGTGGAGAAGAGCTCGCCGCGCGAACTGTTCGACTACGTGCTCAACGAAGGCCGCAAGGACTACACCATCCAGCGCTACAAAGGCCTGGGCGAGATGAGCTCGCACGCAACTGTGGGAGACGACCATGGATCCCGAGCGGCGCACGCTGCTCTCGGTGAAGCTGGAAGACCTGACCGAGACGGAGACGATCTTCACCACGCTGATGGGCGAAGACGTCGAGGCCCGGCGCAAGTTCATCGAAGACAACGCGCTGGATGTGAAGAACCTGGACATCTAAAGCGCGATGAACGTATCTTCTGATGGAAGGGACGCTAAATGCGTCCCTTCCTTGTTGTGTGGCAAGCGTTCGCTTCTCGCCCACCTGCCGTGTTACAACAAAAGATTCATGTCCATTTCCGTCCATCCAATCGCGTATTGGTACCCCACAATTAGTCGCGCTGGTTTTGCTTCTGGCTTTTGCTTTGCAATGTGTCTGGTTCATCGCCCATCAGCCCCTCTCGGCGCTGGAGGGGGTGTACATTGAGGCCGGGCTGCTGCATCTGGAGGGTTACGCCAGCGCCAATTCACCGCAGCACACCGCCCTGGTGCCGCTGCTGGCCGGCGGTTGCCGCCCGGGTCAGCGGCGCGGAGAAGCATGTCGCAGCAGTTCAACAACTATCGCTTTGCCGATGCGCTTGCCGTTCTTGCTGGTGGGCTTGCTGCTGGGCGCATCGCTCTGGTATGTCGCGCGCCGTCTTTACGGCAACATTGGCGGATACGTCGCTCTCGGCCTTTACTGCTTTTCGCCCGTCGCGGTCGGCTCAGCCAGCCAGATTGGCCCGGCCATCGTCGGCGCCTGGGGAGGCTTTGGCCTGATCTTCACCAGCATCGCCGTGGCGCACACGCTGTATGCTCCGCGCGAAGTCGTGCTGTGGAACTGGCGCCGCATTCTGCTGCTGGGCCTTTCCATCGCCATCTGCGTGGGCGCGCAGTTTTCCTTCTGGGTATTGCTGTTGCCGGCGCTGCTCTTCATGCTCTGGGTGGGACATGTGCGGCCATGGCGCCGCGCTGGTGATCTTCGCCGCAGCGTGTGCGACGGGCGCTGATCTTTCTGTCGGCGTTCTACGGCTTTCGTCCGGTCGTCTTCGCCAAGGCGCTGCAGCAGCGCCGACTGGCTGGAGATCGCTTCCCACCAGTCTCTTTCCAGCCGGGAATGTCATGCGCTGCTTCGCAACTTCTTTCTGCAGAACGGATTGGGCCTGCTGCTCTTGATGGCCGTCACCCTGGTCACGTTCATTGTCTGGAAGCGGACGCAGGTTTTTCGGAACGGCTGCGCCCTTGCTCGTCGGTGTTCTGGTATTCAGCATTGGCGTTGCGCATGCACTTTTCGGCCTTCACCTTCCTCTTCCTGCGCATTGCCGTTTCTGATGCTGTTTATGGCCGGTATCTCCGCCGATTTGCTGGAGAGCCGCTACGCATTGGCCGCCAACGCGGTCATCTTCGGCGTACTGATCGCCAACTGCCATGATCGACGTTTATGGGCTGCTCAACCTAACTTCCCGCAGCCGATAAAAACTTTGCGGCATCTAAAGGGTTGGAATAAACTGAAGGGCCATGCGGGGCGGAAGCCAATTCGTAAGGGCAGTGCGATGCAGGAACATGTTGCGAAGCTTGGATGGCGTTTTTGCTTTTGGAATCGTTATGGCGTTGTCGTCCGCCGCGCAGGTTCCGCGGTGCGCCGCCTTCGACGAATCAGATTGGTGGTCATTCGCTGGCGCCGCCTCCCAGCGTGACCTCGATCGGCGGGCCGCACATGCCGCACGCTTTCCCAGCGTGACATCGATTCCCGAATTACGGTTACCGGTATCACAACGGCCAATTTCAACGGCCACTATGGCAGCCGGGGCTACTCGGAACGGAGGCTGGGCCTACGCGGTTCCGTACTATTATCCGCTGACGATGCCGGTGCTTACGGCTATGACTACGTGGGCGGAGGCGATGGTCCCGATCTTTACTCCGGACCTCCGCTCGGTCCCGATCAAAATCCTCACATCGTGGTCGAGCAGCCTCCGGCCGTAGGCCCTACGATGCTCCTGAGCCAGCAGGCTTATGCTGCTCCGCCTGAGTCTGCCGCCGGATCCCCCAGTTGAGGCCAAGCCGGGTGAGCCTACCGTGCTGGTCTTTCGCGACGGTCATCAGCAGGAAGTGACCAACTACGCCATCATGGGCGACAGCGTCTACGTGTTCGACAAGGGGCACAAGAAGATTGCGCTTGCCGATCTCGATGTTCCCGCTACCGTCAAGGCCAACGACGACCGTGGTCTGGAGTTCAAGGTACCGGCGCCGCCCGCGCAGAAGAAGAACTCGACTGTTCCGCAAAGCACGTCGCCGGACCAGCGCACGACCGCTCCTGCCAGAATCGCGCGTCGGCAATGCCGTAAAGCTGTTTCTTGTCTCAGCCAATTCCTTTCGAAAGATCGCAGCGGTCGACGAGCGAGCGTTCGAACTCGGCTGCTTCTTTACGTGGATTGGGCTGCAAATGCAGGTATTTGAGGCTCAAACTCCGGCTTGAAATCCGGCCTCCTCATGCTATAATCGTATGTGCTCCTCAGTAGGATAATCTCCTGAATTTGCAATGACTTGCGTGCGATCCGACAGCACCATCCCGACGCCCGAATTTGCGCCTGCGCAGAGTGCATTTGTTGCGCACCGTACGCAAGAAGTAAATCCGAGTCGACCGCGCCCGAAGTTTTTAGGAAGGAACCAAGCTGAAAGCTGACAAGCTGATAGCGGACGGCTGATAGCTAAAACATGGCAGACGATCCAAACCAGCAACTACCACTCGACAACATCGGCCCCGGCGCCGCCAACGTGCAGCCCGTCAACATTGAAGACGAGATGCGGCGTTCGTATCTCGACTATTCGATGTCGGTCATCATCGGGCGCGCGCTGCCCGATATACGCGACGGCCTGAAGCCGGTGCATCGCCGCATTCTTTACGCCATGCACGACATGGGCGTGCTGCACAACCGCAAGCACATGAAGTGCGCCGGCGTCGTCGGCGAATGTTTGAAGAAGTATCATCCGCACGGCGACAGCGCCGTTTATGACGCGATGGTGCGCCTGGCGCAGCCCTGGAGCCTGCGCTATCCGCTGATCGACGGCCAGGGAAACTTTGGCTCGGTCGATGGCGATCCGCCCGCGGCCTACCGGTATACCGAGTCGCGCCTGACCGAGATTGCGGAAGAGTTGCTGGCCGACATCGACAAAGACACGGTCGACTTCGTCGCCAACTTTGACGACACCACGGTCGAGCCGGTGGTGTTGCCGACCAGAATTCCGAATCTGCTGGTGAATGGTTCGAACGGCATTGCGGTCGGCATGGCTACCAACATTCCGCCGCACAACCTCACCGAGATCGTCGACGCCTGCATTACGCTGGTGAACAATCCGCACGCCACGCTGGCCGACATGCTGAAGTTCGTGCAGGGTCCGGACTTTCCCACCGGCGGATTCATTCACGGCCGCAGCGGCATCACCGAGGCCTATCGCACCGGACGCGGCCGCTTCATGATGCGCGCCAAGGCTGCCATCGAGCACGTCACCAAGGACAAAGACGCGATCGTCGTCACCGAGATTCCGTACCAGGTCAACAAGTCGAACCTGATCAAGCATATCGCCGAGCTGGTGAACAACAAGGTCATCGACGAGATCAGCGACGTGCGCGACGAGAGCGATCGCGACGGCATGCGCATCGTCATCGAGCTGAAGCGCGGATGCGAGCCGCAGATCGTGCTCAACCAGCTCTTCAAGCACACCTCGATGCAGGAAAGCTTCAGCATGATCTTCCTGGCCGTGGTCAACGGCCAGCCGAAAGAAATGGGCCTGGTGCAGGCCATCCAGCACTTCGTCGATCATCGCATCGACGTAGTGCGCCGGCGCACTGCTTACCTGCTGATGAAAGCGCGCGAGCGCGAGCATGTCCTCGAGGGCTACCAGGTTGCGCTCGACCGCGTCGACGACGTCATCCGCATCATTCGCGGCAGCGAGAACCGCGCTGAAGCCCGGACCAACCTGGTCGAGTATTTCTCCGGCAAGACGGTCAACGTCTCGGAAGGAAAGGGAACGCAGAACAAGCCGGCTACGCTGAAGGGCGCTGGTTCCGACTACGCTCACGCGCCCCTTCGACGCGGTGCAAGCCGATGCGATCCTCGAATTGCAACTGCACCGCCTGACCCGGCTGTCGATCGACGAAATCCTGAAAGAGCTGGCGGAAGTCCGCGGACGCATCGCCGAGTACGAGTCGATTCTCGGCAGCGAGAAGAAGCTGCGCGGCGTCATCATCAAGGAACTGGAAGAGATCAAGAAGAAGTACGGCGACGAGCGCCGCACCATGATTCAGGACGAAGCCGCCGAGATCAGCCTGGAAGACCTGATCGCCGACGAGCAGGTTGCGGTGACGGTCAGCCACTCCGGCTACCTGAAGCGCACGCCGATCTCGACCTATCGCCAGCAGCGCCGCGGCGGCACCGGCCGCAAGGGCATGAGCACGCGCGAGGAGGATTTTGTCGAGCGGCTGTTCGTCGCCTCCACGCACGACTACATCCTGGTCTTCACCAACACCGGCCGCGTGTATTGGCTGAAGGTGTACGAGATTCCTGAGCTGAGCGCCGCGGGCAAAGGCAAGGCCATCGCCAACCTGGTCGCCTTGCAGCCGGGAGAGAACGTGCGCGCCTGGCTGACGGTGCGCGATCTGGAAGAGGAGAGGCAAGTATGTCTTCTTCGCCACGCGCAACGGCACGGTGAAGAAGACGCCGCTGAAGGACTTCAGCAACGTGATGTCGCATCGGCATCAACGCCATCGGCATCGAGAACGAAGACGAACTGGTCGCCGCCAACTGTACTGACGGCAATCAGATTATCTTCCTGGCGACCCACGATGGCATGGCGATCCGCTTCGAAGAGGAGAACGTGCGCCCGATGGGCAGGCCGGCCTACGGCGTGCGCGGTATGGACCTGGAGCGCGGCGATTACATCGTCGGCATGGCGGTCACGCCGAAGGAACGCAAGAAGGCCAAGGACGAGGCTGATCAGTCGAACCTGATCCTCTCGGTCACCGAGCAGGGCTACGGCAAGCGCACCGATGTGGATGAGTATCGTCTGCAGACGCGCGGCGGCAAGGGCGTGATCAACGTTAAGACCACGGCGCGCAACGGCAAGGTCGTCTCGATCATGCTGGTGAATGAGAAGTCGGAGGTGATGGTGATCAGCCAGTTCGGCAAGATCATTCGCATCGACACCAAGAACATCCGCGAATCCGGACGCTCGACGCAGGGCGTGCGCCTGCTGCATCTGGAAGAAGGCGACCGGTTGGCAGCGGCGTCGGTCATCCCGCCGGAAGAAGCCGTGGAGAACGGCAACGGCGAAAGCGGCGTGCTGGTGCAGTAAAAACGCGCAGAGTCTTGAACTCAGAGAGTGCCCCATCCAAGCGTCTGTTGCCTGGGTGGGGTTTTTTATCGAATCACTCGAACGCGGCGTCCGAGATTCAAGTTCACGCGCTCTGGGCCTTTTCCTGCCAGAACTTCATCTCGTCGGCTGAGGGGCCGTACATTCCGGGGATCTCGATTTCGTTCAGCCGCAGATAAACACCGAGTTGGGCGCGATGATGGATCATGTGACTTATCACCATGCTGCGATACACCGCGGCCCGGGGCATGGAAAGAGTCGTGTCGCCCTTGGTCGATTTGAGGCTCCAGATGACGCTGAACTGATCGTCGGTCGCGGCCGCCAACGCTTCGCGGCCGGCCTTGGAATTCTGGTCAAACTTGTCGAGCACTTCTTTACGCGTCTTCGGGTCGAAGGGCACGAAGTGTTCCATATCGAGTTCGAGAACTTCTTTGGTGAAGGTCTCTTTTGTCCATCCCGGCAGCTCGGCGACATGGCCTGCCAGCCGGCAAAACGGCATCGACTTCTCATGCGGCTTATAGTCAGGAATGTTTTCCGGAAGACGCTCCAACAGTTTGCGGGTGCTCGCCATTTCCTGGTCGAATTCGGGAAGTAGCATGTCTCGAATGGGCATAGAAGACTCCTGCCGCGGTAGCGGCGACCGGGATAGAATAACACGAAGATAAAGCGAAAACACAACGATCACGCAATTAGTAGTGGCTCCCTAAATCTCATCTTTGCAATAAGATGAAGTGGGAGGCTAAAGACTGGCCGTGGTTGACTTTGAAAAGAAATGCCAAATGCTTTCCGAGGGGAATGAAACTCCCGATGAGCTGAGTCCCGGAGCACAACAGCGAATCTGATACAGGAAATTCCGTTTCTCGGGAGGCTCGCTTGGAGAAGGTAAATCTCGCGCAAAAGTTTTCGCTGTTCAGCAAACGGTACAGCCCGAAGATTGTAGGCGAGCTGAACGACTCTTACGTAAAAGTAGTGAAGGTGCAAGGCGACTTCATGTGGCATCACCACGACAACGAAGACGAACTGTTCTTCGTCGCCAAGGGGAGGATGAAGCTGCGCGAATGGCGTCGAGCGCGAGATCGTGATTCGGCCGGGCGAGTTCATCATCTTTCCGCGCGGCGTCGAGCATTTTCCTTCCGCTGATGAAGAGACGCACGTCATGCTGTTGGAGCCGAAGAGCACGCTCAACACCGGCAACGTGGAGAATGAGCGAACGGTCCCAGAGCTGCAACGGATCTAGTGCAGGAAAGTCCGACATAACTTGAGACCTTCGCGGAATCGCTCTGTGAGCAGGGCGAAGCCGCAGTTCGCTCCGTTCGGGCTGACAAAGGTACGCAATCAACCTTGTCAGTCGGCGCGAGCGCGGCCCATCCAAGACTGGGCTTTCTCGGTGGCGTGATTCAGATGTGCCGCGAGACTCGGGAAACGCGTCGTGAGTTTGGACAGAAGGTTACGCGCCCAGATGTACTCACCCGAGAGAACCAAAAGGCCTATCGCGAGGAACAGCAGGCCGGGAAGAATCGGCACCACGAAACCGGCGATTCCCAGCAGGACGAATCCCCAGCCTATCGCCAGCATCAGCCATCGTTTGTGTATCCGGTTCAATCGCCAGTCCTTCCTCATCTACAGTATCGGCACAACACGCTCACCGCTGGACTAATTTCTTCACTTGCCCTCCATTGGGGGGCAGCATCCGACGCATTTCATAGACGGTGCGTTTGAAGATTGGGTGTCGCACGTCGGGCGCGATTTCCGTCAATGGTTCCAGGACAAACCGCCGCTGATGCATGGCGGGATGCGGTACGTCGAGTTGCGGCGTGTTGATCACGGAATTCCCGAACAGCAGGATGTCGATGTCGATAGTGCGCGGGCCTTTGGGCTGCAGCCGCCGCCGTCCCATCTGCTGCTCGATGGCCAGCACCTTCGCCAGAAAGAGCTTCGGCATGAGGTGCGTGCGCAGCGCCACGGCACAGTTCAGGAACCACGGCTGTGCAGTAAAGTCCACTGGCTCGGTCTCGTAAACGGACGACACTGCAACGACCGTGCCCAACTCGGCGAGCTTGTCAATAGCGGTACGGAGGTTGGTCTCGCGGTCGCCGACGTTCGAGCCCAGCGACAGATAGACAATTTTCTCCACACACTTCATGTTAGCGCTAGAGAAGCTGGTGCATAATGACGATCGAGGTGCGGGCCGCGAAGTATGTCTGATTTTTACAACTTTGCCAAGAGCTTGAACCAGACCTATCACCACGACGCCGGTTCGCGATGACAAGGATATCGAGGGTTACACAGCGTAGCAAGAGACGCACACTCTAAAGTGGACTTGGCGACGGGACGTTTAATCAGCCACGGCGAAATGTTCAGTGGGCCAGTCGGCAACCGCTGCTTCGTCGAGCGTGATCTCTTCGGCGTAACTCTGATCGCGCAGAATGCGGGAGACGATGGCGGTGTGCAGAGCATGTCCGGCGCGATCGGCCTTCACGTAGCCGAGAATCCGCTTGCCGAAGAGCGCCAGGTCGCCGATGAGGTCAAGTACCTTGTGGCGAACGAATTCGTCTGGGATAGCGCAACGGAGGATTGTCGATGCCGTCGCGCGTCAGCACCACGCAGTTCTCGCGCGAGGCGCCGCGAATCAGGCCCATGTTCAGCATGGCCTGCTGCTGTTCGATGAAACCGAAGGTGCGCGCCGAGGCAATATCGGTGACATAGCTGCCGTTGGAAAGCTCGACCTGGAAGCGTTCGCTGCCGATCAGGGGATGCGGGAAAGTCGATGGCGTAGCTGACCGAGTAGCGCTCGGCGGGATAGACGCCGATGAACTTGTCGCCCTCGTGCAATTCGTAGGGGCGCAGAATCTTGAGATAAACGCGCTTGCGGCGCTGCTGGCGCAGGCCGGCGCTGGTCAGCATCTCGACGAACGGCAGCGCGCTGCCGTCGAGGATGGGGACTTCGAGGTTGTCGAGCTCGACGATGGCGTTGTCGACGCCCATGCCGATGAAGGCGGAGAGCAGGTGCTCGGTGGTGGAGATGAGCACACCCTTCTTCATCAAGCTGGTGGCATAGCTGACACGGGCTACGTTGCGGCTGATGGCCTCGACCTCAAAGCCGTCAAGATCGGTGCGGCGGAAGACAATGCCTGTGCCAGCGAGCAGCAGGCAGGATGCGCAGATGAACCGGGGCTCCGCTGTGCAGGCCGACTCCGCTACAGTCGGCAGGCTTCCGAATTGTTCGTTCGTAAATCAATAGTTGGCAGTTAACAGTAGCGCTCACAATAGATTACAGGGCTGAAGCCGTCGCCAGATGTTGTATTTTGACCACAACCAGTGTCGAATCTCCATCGCTAGATATGCCGTTCTGCTACTGCTACGTTTTAACACCTTTGCAACCAGGGTCTTAGATGGGAAACTCCCAAATCGGCACAGCGTGTGACGAGCGGTTACTGATTGATTACCTTGCAAACAAATCCCTGCCGCGAGACATGAACAATCGCGTCTCCGTTCGCACATCCGTCAGAAACACTGCCAACTCTTACTTAGATGTCGATCCTTCGACCAGCGGGGCGCGGACAGCTCACATCATCGTTTGCTCCCTGTCCCACTTCAAGCAAACTGGCGTGTTGTTGACGCAGGCTCAACCTCGTGAGAACTCTGGACTTTCCCCAGACTCTGCGTAGAATGCTCATTTCCGGTTGCTTTCCTGATCTGCGTCATTTTCTAGCGTCCGGAGTGCTGCATAGGTTGAGCAGGAGGCCCCATGATTGTCGGTGTTCCCCGCGAGAGTTTTCCGGGGGAGCGGCGCGTAGCGCTGGTGCCTGCGGTGGTTCCGAATCTGGCGAAGGCAGGTCTGGAAGTCGTGGTCGAGGCGGGAGCCGGCGTCGAAGCCGGCTATCCCGATGCGGAGTACGTCAACAAGGGCGCCAAGGTTCTGGCCAGCCGTGGCGACGTCTTCAGCACCGCCGACATCATCGTGCAGGTGCTCTCTTATGGCTCCAACGATCAGACCGGCCGGGCCGATCTTGCCGCTGCTGCGCCGCGGCCAGGCGCTGATCGGATTTCTGCGGCCGCTCGGCGACGTTCACACTCTGCAGGAAATTGCCGCAACCGGCGTGACCTCGTTCTCCGTCGAGTTGATGCCGCGCATCACCCGCGCGCAGAGCATGGACGCGCTCTCCTCGATGGGGACCATCTGCGGCTACAAGGCCGTGCTGGTCGCCGCCGACAAGCTGCCGCGCATCTTCCCCATGCTGACCACTGCGGCCGGAACGATCACGCCTTCGCGCGTGCTGGTGATCGGCGCGGGCGTCGCGGGATTGCAGGCCATTGCCACCGCGCGCCGACTGGGCGCGGTCGTTTCCGCTTACGATCTTGCGGCCCGCGGTGAAGGAGCAGGTGCAGAGCCTGGGCGGACGCTTCGTCGAACTGCCGATCGAAGCAGCCGATGCGCAGGACGCCGGCGGCTACGCCAAGGCGCAGGACGAAGCGTTCTATCAGAAGCAGCGCGAATTGCTGGGCAAGGTCGTCGCCGAGAGCGATGTGGTGATCACCACGGCGGTCGTTCCCGGCAAGAAATCGCCGGTGCTGGTGACCAAGGAGATGGTTGGCGGCATGGCGCCGGGCTCGGTGATCGTGGACCTCGCGGCCGAACGCGGCGGCAACTGCGAGTTGACCCGTACCGGCGAAATCATCGTCGGTACACGGCGTCACCATCGTCGGCAGCTATCAATCTGGCCAGCACCGTTCCCTATCACGCCAGCCAGATGTATGCCAAGAACCTGACCAACTTCCTGTTCCACCTGGTGAAGGATGGCGAGCTGCAAATGAACCTTGACGACGAAATCACCCGCAGCACATTGGTCACGCAGGGTGGCGAAATCGTGAATCCGCGGGTGCGGGAGTTCTTCGCATTGCCTGCCTTGAGCCTCTGCAAGCGAAGGAGGGAAGCTTAGTGGTTACGAACGACCTGCTTAACAGCCTCTACGTTTTCATTCTGGCGGCATTCATCGGCTTTGAGGTGATCCGCCGCGTTTCGCCCCTGCTGCACACGCCGCTGATGTCACTGACCAATGCATTGGACGCCATCGCCGTGGTGGGCGCCATCATCCTGGCGGGCGAGCACAAGTCGAATCTCGCGGCCATACTCGGCACCATCGCCATCGTCGCGGCTACCAGCAATATCGTCGGCGGCTTCATCATCACCGACCGCATGCTCAAGATGTTCAAATCCAGCCGGACACAGAAACCATGATCCCTGGCACGCTGGTTATTGAGATCACCTACATTATTGCCGTCGTCCTCTTCATTCTTTCGCTGAAGTGGTTGAGTTCTCCGGCAACGCGCGCGCCGCGGCGTTTGGGCGGGCGAAGCAGGCATGGTGCTGGCCATTGCCGGCACGCTGCTCTATCACGGCATCGTCGACTACAAGTGGATCGCGATTGCGCTGGTGCTGGGCGCGATCATCGGCGTTCCGCTGGGCAACGTGCAGATGACCGCCGTGCCGCAGCGAACCGCGCTCAGCCACGCATTCGGCGCTCTTTGCGTCACTCTGGTCGGCACAGCCGAGTTCTATCTGCGCGCGCCTCATGTGCAACCTTTCATGATGTCGGTGCTTTCGCTGGAAGTGATCCTCGGCGGCCTGACCTTCACCGGCAGCTTGATGGCCGCGGGCAAATTGCAGGAAGTCCTGCCGCAGCGGCCCATCACTTATAAGGGACAGAATTTCGTCAATCTCGGCATGCTGCTGGTGGCGATCGGCATCGCCGTGAAGCTGGTGATCGATCCTTCGGCGATGCATCTCTATCCTTTCATGGTGGGCATTGCGCTGCTTTTCGGCGTGATGATGATCGTTCCTATCGGCGGCGCCGACATGCCAACCGTGATCTCGCTGCTGAATTCCTATGCCGGACTTTCGGCCGCCGCCATGGGCTTCGTGCTCAACAGCAAACTGCTGATCGTGGCCGGCTCGCTCGACGGAGCTTCGGGCTTCATCCTGTCGGTCAACATGTCGAAGGCGATGAACCGCTCGTTCACCAACGTGTTGTTCGGCGCCTTTGGACAGGTGCAGGCCGCGGCTCGCCGGAGCGGTGGAGACGCGCAGCGTGCGCAGCGCAACCCCTGAGGAAGCGGCGGCAATTCTTTCGGCTGCGAACAAGGTGGTCATCGTACCCGGCTACGGCATGGCTGTCGCGCAGGCGCAGCACAAAGTCCGCGAGCTCTACGACGCTCTCACCAAGCGCGGCGTCGACGTGAAGTTCGGCATTCATCCGGTCGCCGGACGCATGCCCGGACACATGAACGTGCTGCTGGCCGAAGCCGATATCCCTTACGACAAGCTGCTCGATATGGACGAGATCAATGGCGACTTGCCGCAGACCGATGTTGCCCTGGTGATCGGCGCCAACGACGTCACCAATCCGGCGGCGCGCACCGATGCCAGCAGCCCCATCTTCGGCATGCCCATTCTCGATGTGGACAAAGCTCGCACGGTGATGGTGATCAAGCGCAGCATGAGTCCGGGATTCGCCGGCATCGACAACCCGCTCTACTACCTGGACAACACCCTGATGTTGTTCGGCGACGCCAAAGCATTTGTGAACTCGATTGTGCGCGAATTGACCGGCGGAGGCGGAGGCCACGGATAACCGATTTCCGGCAGCTCTTCACTTTGTGGGCGTTTGCCAGCCCGCGTTGTGAAGAGCTTTTCCGAGGTACCCCCTCCCCCTCCTAGTCCGTAAAGTATTGAAAACAAAGCCGAGCCCTCCGCAAAATCTTCAAACGAAACAACTTATATCTAAAGTATTGATTCGT
The DNA here is from genome assembly GCA_963746515.1 of uncultured Acidobacteriaceae bacterium. GTDB lineage: Bacteria > Acidobacteriota > Terriglobia > Terriglobales > Acidobacteriaceae > Bog-257. The sequence continues at coordinate 976,737 of CAVVBO010000001.1, forward strand.
CTAGACTTACAACCCATAAAATCGAAGTTGTTCGAGAAACTCGCCCCGTTTTGGGAGCTGGCTGCTCAATCCCGGGTCAGGGTCAACTAGCCTCCGTCTCTTTCGGGCAAATTTTCAAAGATCTGTTTCGCTCGTCCGGAAATACTTGGTCGAGCGGCTGGACACTTATCCCAACATAAATATTCTCCGAAACTCTTACCCATCCCGCAATAACAATCTCCCCCGTCATCATTACGAAGGTGCCATACCGTTCCCAAATTGAGACTCCCTTGTTTCTACTTGCACAATCGCCTCCGCTTGAACACTGAAACGGGAGCGGAATGCGAGCACAATGCTCCTGCAAACAGTCGCGTGAACCATGAGCTTCGCTCGGAACTTTTCCGGGCTTACCGTCGTAAGATTGGATGGGACTAGGTTATGCTGACCTTTCTTCTGTGGTGCATTCTGCTGATTTTCTGCTGGCCTCTGGCGCTGATGTTCCTGGTGCTTTATCCCATCGTGTGGCTGTTGCTGTTGCCGTTCCGGCTTTTGGGAATTGCCGTGGAAGGAGTGCTGGAGCTGGTGAAGGCGATCATCTTTCTGCCCGCGCGAATTCTGCGTGGCCCACGCCGCGCCTGGTAATCAATCTTTGCCGCCGATTTCATTTTCGAGCTTCGGGGTTATGTTCTAAAGCTGCGCTTGGAATTCGCCTCGCTTCACCGGTTGAAATCAGGGATTTTTTCGAAGTATGAAGAAATTGTGATGGACACCCTCAGCTCGGTATTAGAGTGTTGTCTGCTATTTTGGAGAATCTGCGTGTCACATTTTTGCTTTTGCCGTCGAGCTGTTGCGCCTCTTTTCGTAGCTCTTTCTCTCGTTCTGACCACTGCGGTTTATGCCCAGAACTCGCCCGGCCCGCAGCCGGCGCCGCTGCCTCCACCCATCATCGCCCCCGCCGACATCCCATATCCCGGCACGATTTCGCTGATGGTCGATCTCACCAACATCAACGACCGAATCTTGAATGTGCAGGAAACGATTCCGGTGAAGGCCGGCAAGATCACCCTGCTCTACCCGGAATGGCTTCCTGGCACGCACTCGCCGTCGAATCAGGTAGAAAACATGGCGGGCTTGATGGTCACGGCGAATGGCAAGCGCATTGATTGGGTGCGCGACCGAGTGAAAATGCACGCCTTTCACATCGACGTGCCGCAAGGCGTAACCACGCTGGACGTGAACTTCCAATACCTGGCGGCGATGTCCCCGAAACAGAGCCGCATCTCGTCGAAGTTCGCCGACCTCACCTGGAACAGCGTGCTTGTTTATCCCGCGGGATACTTCTCGCGACGCATACTATTTGCGCCCTCGCTGCGCTTGCCCGACGGATGGAAATTTGCCAGCGCGCTGGAAACGCAATCGCAGGACGGAAGCCTGATTCATTTCAAAGACACGACGCTGAATACGCTTATCGATTCGCCACTCTACGCCGGAGTCAACTTCAAGCGCGTCGATCTGTCCTCTGGCCCGGATAATCCGGTGTACCTGGACATCTTCGCCGACAAGCCTGCCGATCTGGAGATTACGCCGGAAGAATTGCAATTCCACAAGAATCTGGTGATCGAAGCGCAGAAGCTTTTCAACTCCCATCACTACGATCATTACGATTTCCTTTTCTCGGTGAGCGACACGGTCAGCGGTAAAGGCCTGGAGCATCACCAGTCGAGTGAAGACGGCGCCCGGGCCAACTACTTTACCGACTGGGCGGCAGGAGTTGGCGGTCGCGCGCTTCTGCCTCACGAATACACGCATTCCTGGAACGGCAAGTTTCGCCGGCCGGCAGATCTGTGGACGCCGAATTTCAACGTGCCGATGCAGAACGATCTGCTGTGGGTTTATGAAGGCCTGACCGACTACTACGGCAACGTGCTGACGGCGCGTTCAGGACTGCGTACTCCGGAACAGGCACGCGACATGTTCGCCCTGACCGCTGCGAGTTTCGAGGTCAGCCCGGGACGCACCTGGCGTTCTCTGGACGACACCACCAATCAGCCCATCATCTCGTCTCATGGCGGCTCGCCGGAGACCTGGCCGAGCTGGCAGCGTTCTTACGACTACTACCCCGAATCCGACCTCATCTGGCTCGATGCCGACACCAAGATCCGCGAGCTGAGCGGGGGAACGAAGTCGCTCGACGATTTCGCCAAGCTGTTCTTCGGGATGGATAACGGCAGCTACATCACCAAGACCTATACCTTCGACGATCTGGTTGCGGCCTTGAACACGGTGCAGCCCTTCGATTGGAAGGGCTTCCTGCGCACGAGGGTTTACGAGGTCAACCCACAGGTTCCGGAGGGCGGAATCACGCAAGGCGGCTACAGGCTGGTCTACAACGACAATGAACCTGAATGGATGAAACACGGCGATGCTTCTCGCGCCCATCAGCTTCGCCACGTCACTGGGATTTTCGGTGAATGGAGACGGAAATCTTTCAGGCGTGTGGTGGGACAGTCTGGCGTTTAAGGCGGGCATCACCCCTGACATGCACCTGGAAGCGGTGAATGATCAGAAGTTCAGCATCGCGAACTTGCATGACGCGATTCTCTCCGCCGAGAAGACTAAGGCGCCGATTAAGCTTCTGCTGAAACGCGAGGACGAGTTTATAACCGTGACCCTGAATTATCACGCCGGTCTGCGCTACCCACACCTGGAAAGAGTTGAGGCCACGCCGGATCGCCTCGATCAGATACTTGAGCCATCGAAATAACCGGTCAGTAAAGTTAGACCTGGCAAGGTCGTCTTGCCAGGTCGATGGCTCGCCGATCCGAACCAATCAGCAGGGTATAAGCTATCCCACCTTTACTTCCGACTTCTCCTCCTGCGCGGTGGGGAACTTGCGATGCTCCACGCCTGTGTAGATCTGCCGTGGACGCGCGATCTTCTGCTCCGGATCCTGCACCATTTCATTCCACTGTGCCAGCCAACCGGCTGCGCGCGGAATGGCAAACAGCACAGTAAACATTTCCGGCTGAAAGCCCATGGCCTGGTAGATGATTCCGGAATAGAAATCGACATTGGGATAGAGCTTGCGTGTCACAAAGTAGTCATCCTGCAACGCGATGCGCTCCAGTTCCAGAGCGATGTCGAGGCGGGCATTGCGGCCAGTGACCTCGAATACTTCGTCGGCAACCTGTTTGATGATGCGGGCGCGCGGATCGTAATTCTTGTAAACCCGGTGTCCGAAACCCATCAGCTTCAGCTCGCCTTCTTTCACCCGCTTAATGTAGGCAGGTATGTTTTTCACCGAGCCGATTTCATCCAGCATGCGAAGCACTTCTTCGTTGGCCCCGCCGTGCAGCGGACCGGCAAGCGCCGCCGCCGCCCCCGCCATCGAGAGATAGGGATCGGTTTGCGCACTGCCAATCACCCGCATCGTGGTGGAGCTGCAATTCTGCTCGTGATCGGCATGAAGAATAAAGAGCACATCGAGCGCCTTGGCAATCACCGGACTGGCCATGTACTTCGGCTCCGTCATCCTCCACAGCATGTTCATGAAGTTCTCGGTGTAGCTGAGGTCGTTGTCGGGATAAACATAAGGATGGCCCCGGCGGTGGCGATAGGAATACGCTGCCAGGGTCGCCATCTTTGCTACCAGGCGAACAATCTGCTTCTGCCGGTTCTCCGGGTCGTGAATGTCCTTCGCCTCGGGATAGACGGTGGAGAGACCCGCCAGTGTGCTCACCAGTATGCCCATGGGATGGGCATCATAACGGAAGCCATCAATAAAGTGCTTGGTGGTTTCATGCAGCATCGTGTGATGCGTGATCTCCCAGGTCCAGTCTTTGTCCTGTTGGGGAGTCGGCAACTCGCCGAACAGCAGCAGGTACGCCACCTGCAGATAATTGCAATGCTCCGCCAGGGTTTCGATGTCATAGCCCCGATAGCGCAGGATGCCTTTGTCACCGTCGATGAAGGTGATGCTGCTCTTGCAGGAAACCGTATTGGTGAATGCCGGATCGTAGGTCATGAGGCCGAAGTCTTCCGGGCCGGTTTTGATCTTCCGCAGGTCCATGGCCCGGATGCTGCCGAGCTCGACCGGCGATTCATAAGTTTTATCGGTGCGATTATCCGTGATGGTCAAAGTGTCTTTCGACATGACCTGTACCTCCTATGAAAAAGCAGCACCTGGGAGAATTGGAGCGCCGTGCTGCGAACGAGTGTTCGTCCGAGGCCTATTCTAATACGTGGATGCCCGCCGCCTCCTGCCGGCGAACACAGGCCTTAGCGACGAGGATCACATCTGTCTGTGATGTCCAACAGGAGCTGGAAGAACTACTTTTTGTCGCCGGCGTTGTCGGAAACAGAGCTGCTTTTTCCTGGGCTCTTCTTTTCCGGGCTCGACGAGCCTTCGTTCTTTGAAGCCTCCGCTTTGCCTTCCCCCGAGGACGACGAACTGGAGCCGTTGCCGTTCGAAGCGCTGCCTCGCGAGGACTTTTTGGCGTAGTCCGTTACGTACCATCCCGAACCCTTGAACTGCACCGCCGGCGCCGAGATCAGCTGCTCCAACTCCCCGCCGCAATGCGGACAGATCGCCAGCGGCGGATCGGAGAATTTCTGGATTCGTTCCGTCAGGCTATGGCATTTCTTGCACTGATATTCGTAGAGAGGCAATGGTGTCCCCGCAATCGTTCTAAGTTATTGATTCTATTTTCCGCAATCGGTTGCGGTCAATTGGCCCGAACTGGCTGTGAGCCGCAGAATGGCCTGCCCATACTTCGGCCCGGATACGAGCTAGCTGAGCCGGAGCCTCCGCAAAACCGATTGATCAAGACCCAACTCGCACTCGTATGTACAAACTCTACCAATAGCCAGATCGCCCTGGTGTGCACTTTAGAACACACAAAGCGTCTTCCGCCGGGTTATTATTCTTCAACACCACGCTATTGCGCTAAACCTCTTTGGCCGTCGCGGGTGCCGAGGCTAGGCCTCCAGTAAAGGCGGCGTTCATTGTTCAGCGCGTACACCCGCAAAATACCAGCATACCTGTTGCTCACGGTGTTCGCCGTATCTTGTGTTTCGGCCCAGGATAGGAGCGCGACTCCTGCCCGGCTGGTCATTCCGGATGGCACTCCCGTCACCCTTCGACTCGCGGAAAACGTTTCCTCGGCTCACGCCCGGGTGGGAGACGACTTGGATTTTGTCGTGGTCAGAGACGTAAGCGTGGGAGGTTTCATCGTCATTCCGGCAGGGACGGTGGCTCGCGGCTCGATTACGGGAGTCAGAGGTAAACAGTTCCTGGGAATCGGAGGCAACGTAGCTCTGAAGCTCGATTCCGTAAAGCTGGCCAACGGCGATCAGGTCACGCTGCGTGCCCGCATGGCCGTAAAAGGGCGCTCTCGTACCAAGCTGATGGCTGCGGCGATGATCGCCAGCGGCCTGATCTTCCTGCCTGCTACTCCGGTTTTCATGCTGATCCGTGGCCACGATAGCACGGTGGTGAAAAGTACGGAGATCACAGCCCAAATCGAAGGGGCTACCCCGGTTCTATCGGCAGGGTTACCGCGCTCGTCCGAAGGCTCTTCCCAACTGGAAGAGATGATGGACTACCTCCCGCCGCGTGTCTTTAACGGTGAGGGACGCGAGGGCGATATGCTGAACCTGGTCTTCGTCGCCCAACAAGAAGACCTGCAGGACGCTTTTCAGCGTGCCGGTTGGGTCAAAACGGATAAATGGAAGCTGGCGTTCGTTTGGCACCTGTTGCGGCACGGATTCGATGACACCAGAGTGCCGATGGCCAGGTTTTACCTGTTCGGAAGAGTGCAGGATTATTCGTATGCGCTGCCGGACCCGAACGCAATCGTCTCGCGCCGGCATCATCTTCGAATCTGGAAAACCGGATACAGCGTGGATGGAGCGCCCATCTGGGCGGGCGCCGCTACCCACGACGTGGCTATCGAAATCGCCAAACGCGGGCATTTGATCAACCACCGGATCGATCCCGAAGTAGACGCAGAACGCGATTTCATTGGAGCTAACCTTGACCGATACCTCCTCGGTCAGCCGGCAGCGAATACTTGCATGGCGTGGATCCGGTTTTTCAGGCGCAAACAGCGTCCGGCGAGTCCTATCACTCCGACAGCAGAATTCTGCTGCTGGATATCCATTCGGTCGTCCCGGCCGACACCCGCGTAGCAAGTCAATCGTCCGCCGTCATTCCGGGACCCCCGCTGCCCATCGCATCTCCAGTGCAGCCTTTCGAGAGCAATCTGACCTCGCCCCGTTAAATTTGGTCCCAAGCTCCTTATGATTCTAAGAAAGTCTTGCACTTAAAGCCCCAGGCTTATCCATCGGGACAGCACGAACAGCGACTGTGCTGGTCTGCCAACCTATTGGCACCTTGAAAGAGGGATTTCATGTCGGGCGGGTGGCCCAGGCAAGCACTTTGCTAGGGAATGAACAACGGGTGCCCCATCCAACCTTCTTTTGGTTGGGTGGGGATTTTGAATTCCTTGGCCGACGCGGAGAAGGCGGCCAGGTTTGTACATCCGTAGGTGCAAAATTGGTCGGGGCGACTGGATTTGAACCAGCGACCCCCTGCGCCCAAGGCAGGTGCGCTACCAGGCTGCGCTACGCCCCGACTAGCTTCGATTATAGCAATCCCGGCGGCACCTTCCCTGGATGGCTTCCGGTGGACACGCTTCCAGCGGGAGGCCGCTATAATGGAAAGTTCATGCTTGGCCTCGTATACGCCGTGGTTGCTTATGTGCGCAGCCCGGTTGGGATCTTCGTAGAAGAGCTGCGTCGCGAACTGCATCCCGCGCATACTCACGCGGATGCTCACTTGACGATTCTCCCTCCTCGCCCGCTGGGCGGTACCGAACAACAGGCGATTGATTTTCTCCAGGAAGTCTGCCGCTCGGCCAGCGCTTTTGAGGTCGCGATGGGTGACGTAGAAACGTTCATTCCGCTGACTCCTACCGTTTTCCTGCGGGTGGCGCGCGGCGCTTATCGCATGCGCGAATTGCATGACAAGTTAAATCGTAGCGTCATGGCTTTCGAGGAGCCCTGGCCTTACATGCCTCATCTGACGATCGCGAAAATGGACCAGACCGACGAGGCTAGCAGAGTGCTGGGCATCGCGCGCCAACGCTGGCAGTCCTATAAGGGTTCGCGGGACGTGCGCATCGCATCGCTGACTTTCGTCAAAGGAACTGGGGAACGCTGGCTTGATTTGGCGTCAGTACCTCTGGGCCAGGCAGGGTCGAAATGATCGGCCGGAAGCGGGCTTTCGCGCAAGCTGAGTTATTTCTTATCGCAGTGCTTTTACACCGGGGGTCTGCCAAAATCAAAAAAAATGAAGGTGCGAGCGGCAGGTGTTATCTCGATGGTGTTCCTGTGCGCCGCCTTGTTGGCGAGCGCCCGCGAGATTAGTTCGCAACAGGGCAGGGACGGTGACACATCTCCGGACGTGTGGGGCGGGATGCACGTCTCGATGGAGATGAGCGCCGGGGGAGCTTCCTTGGAATTCGATTGCGCCCGCGGAACTATAACGGAACCGATCAAGGCCAATGCCAAAGGTGAATTCAGCGTGCACGGAACTTATACCCCGGAGCACGGCGGTCCCGTCCAAAAGAACAATCCCCCGAGCGACCTTCCTGCCATCTACAAAGGCAGCATTCAGGGCGACACGATGCAATTGGAAATCGTGTACCGACAAGGATCAAGCGCCCGCACTATTCACCTTGACCCGAGGCAAAACCGGGCGGGTGGTGAAGTGCCGATAGCGGCTGTAGCGAAACCCGGAAGGCAAGTGAGCTGGCACGCCAGGATGTTCCAACCCGACGAAATGAAAGCCCACGGCCAAGGCGCCGAGGAATACTGGGATAACGTATTCCGCCCCAAGCTCCCACTCATTCGAAAACTGCGAACGAGTGGGGTACCCGGAGTTCCATTCTCTAGTGTGGAGCAGAAGCACCCGGGCGGATGGAAGATGGAGTCAACTCATAGGCTGTGCCAAAGTCGTAAGTGCCCCCGCGTCCCGTTGAGCCATACAGATCTCCTGCTCTGTCCAAGATCGACACCCCCAATGGCACCAATTCCACTATCGAGAGTGTCGAAACTATACAGTACGGTTTCCGTCCATCCACCTGCCTTGTGCGACAACTGGAATACCGCCCCATAGTCGTACGCGCCGCCTTCGTACGTCGCGTCGTAGAGATTGCCGGCACTATCGATGGTTAAGCTGGCTCCAGGACTCTGTGCATCGGGCAGGTTGTTGAAACTGTACAGGACCGTGAACGTCCAGCCTCCGCTCTCGCCGGGGAAAACTTCAAATACGTTCCCGCAACTGCAGGGAGCGCAGTTAGTGCCTCCTTGGCAGTCGTGCCATAGAGATTACCGGCGGCATCCATAGTTAGGCCCGTCCGGGTTAGGTATCCGTCGCTGCAGCTGAAGCTGTGCAGCACAGTTTCTGTCCAGCCTCCCCCTCGCCGGGAGACAAGCTCGAAGACGGTTCCGCAGCCGGAGACTGGGCACAAACCTCCCCCGTCGCCGCCCTGGCCAGTTGTGCCATAGAGATTACCGGCGGCGTCGACGACAAGACCCCCATTTGGGAGTGTGCCGTCCGCGCCGTTGCCGAACTCATGTAAGACGGTCTTCGTCCAGTCTCCGCTCCCGCTGGGAGACAGCTTGTAGACTGACCCTGCACCATAAGCGCCGCCCTCGAGTGTCGAGCCATAGAGATTCCCGGCAGCGTCTCTGAACAGGGGGCCATCCCCTCCACCTTCGCGATCACCATTGCCAAAGTTGTACAACACGGTTTCCGTCCAGTCGTCGCCCGCTGCGGGCGACAACTCGTAGACGATTCCGAAGCCATACAGGCCGCCACGTTGCGTAGTGCCATAGAGATTTCCGGCAGCGTCCCTGATCAGGTTGTTGGGATAAGCTCCGTCCGTGCCGTTGCCGAAATTGTGCAACACGGTTTCCGTCCATCCGCCGCCTGCCACGCGCGACAGCTCGAACACCGTGCCGCAGAGCGAATAAGGACCACATCGGTAAATCCCTCCGCCGCCAGTGCCATAGAGATTTCCGGCAGCGTCCCTGACGAGGACGGAGCCGCCGCCGCCGTCGTGAGAGTCTCCGTAGAAGTTGTACAGGACGGTTTCGTGGTCACCCGCCCAGGCGCTGGTCAGAAATAGTACGACGGTGAACGTGACGGCAATAGCACGAAAACGGTCGTAAGGGCATTTGGGGTGCATGAGGGTGCTCCTGGGTGCACAAAGTTGGAGACGGGCCCGATGTGTGGTGCCAATTGTAGGCCTATTCCAAGCTGCAACGAGGAGTTGTTTTCGAAAGGCTCCGAGCTGTAGGGTGCAGGTAGGTTAAATGGGGTGGGTGGAGGGATTCGAACCCTCGACAGCCGGAGCCACAGTCCGGAGTTCTACCACTGAACTACACCCACCGTGACTAAGAGAAAATTATAGCATTCAGCCGGGCCGCCAATTTTGCGCCTGGCATGGGCGCTAAGCGCAAAATTGACCCGACTGTGCGGCCTGGGCGCGCTAGTTTATTTCGCAACCACCGCCATTTGTCATGCAGCAGTTGCTCTGCCCGCAACCTGCACCCGGCGAGGTCGCTGCCCTTACCGACGCTGACGGCGAAGGTCGAGAGTTGCTTCTCCAGTTTGTCGGTGTGGCATTGCGGACATTCCGGCGTCTGTGCGCCAAACAGGATTGCCTCAAACTTGTGTCCACAGGCTTCGCAACGGTATTCGAAAATCGGCATGAATGACTCCAACTCTCCGCAGACTAGCTTCACGGCAGCTTCTGCTGCGAAACACAGCAGCCGCCAAGTGATACAAGCTATTATAGATGCAGGAGTACGGTCCTATCCCAGCTTGACCCGGCGAATCTCAATCCGAGCCCGGTCGCCGCCTTCCGCCTGCTGCGGCCGAAACCACTCGCGCCGCATGATTTCTTTGGCGAGCCGTTCCGTCCGCGGCGGCCGTTTATCGGCGGACACGCGCAAACCATCGCCGGCAACTTCCTGCCTCGCCAGAACTAGCTTCCTCCCGCGGAAGAGCGGTTGTTTCAGCGTCGAGCCTGAAGTCCAGGTGCTCTGCCAATGCCACTGGCAAGCGGACCGCGCCGGCGCGATGACGCTAGTCATCGTACACGGCCTGGAAGGCTCCAGCGATTCGCAATACGTGATCGGCATCGGCAGCAAAGCCTGGCTGGCGGGAATGAACGTTGTTCGCATGAACATGCGCAACTGCGGCGGCACCGAGCAACTGGGGCCGACGCTTTACAACTCCAGCATGTCTGCCGACGTCGGGACGTTGCGCAGACACTGATCGCCGAAGACGGGCTGCAGAAGCTGGCACTGGTGGGATATTCCATGGGCGGAAATCTGGTCCTCAAGTTGCTGGGTGAGTGGGGCCAGGAGGCTCCGCCACAGGTGAAAGCCGGAGTCGGCGTTTCGCCGGCGATGGATCTTGCGCCCTCGGCCGATGCACTTCACGATCGCGCCAATCGAATCTACGAATGGAAGTTCCTCCGCGGACTTCGCCGTCGCATGTTGCGCAAAGCGGCACTTTATCCGGGACGCTACGATGTACGCTATCTGCGTGGCATGCGCAGCATGCGCGATTTCGACGATCAGATCACGGCACGCTACTCCGGCTTTCGCGATGCTCAGGATTACTACACCCGGGCAGCCGCCGCCCGCGTGGTGGATCACATTGCCGTTCCCACGCTTAATTCTGCACGCGCAAGATGATCCTTTCATCCGCGTGCTACCGGAAACGCGCGCCAAGCTGCTGCACAACCCGAAAATCACTTATGTCGAAACCGCGTACGGCGGGCATTGCGCTTTCCTGGCCGAAGCCAACGGCTACGATGGCCGCTGGGCCGAACGCCAGGCCGTCGCCTTCATCCAGCGCGTCGAGCACGGCGATCCAGTCAAGCTTTCTCTGCCCTGATTGTGTCGTAGGATGTCATTGGGCGGCACGAGAAGACATGTCGTTCGGCACGACTCAAACCGCCCTGACACACACGAGAAAAGATTTATGAGATGGCTGATGGCTTCTTAGTGAATCTTATCGTGAGATTCTGCGGCGACATCATTTCAAATGCACGGTAGCTTCCGCTTCCTTGGGGCTGGTTCGTCCTGTCTCACGGACCTTCGCCACGACCGGTCCGTACTTCGGCTTGATCTCATGGCATGAGGGATCGCAGTACACGCCCTGGTGCGTTTTGTCGGTCTCCGGATCGGGCATGGACGAGGCGACCGCCGCATCGCGATCTGACTCCAGTTCGCGTTCCACACCGTCGATCAGCTTCTGATTGTCTTCGGCCGTCAACCAATGCTTGTCGTTGATCAAGTAAGACTCGAAGCGCTGGATCGGATCGCGAGTGCGCCAATACTCAAACAACTCCGCCGGCACGTACTGGGCAGCGTCGTGAATGGCATGCCCCTTCATGCGCATCATCTTGGCTTCGATGAGCGTCGGCCCTTCGCCGCGGCGAGCGCGCTCACATGCCTCATAAGTCGCATCGTAAACCTGGCAGGGATCGGTTCCATCGACAATGACACCAGGAATGCCGTAGGCGATAGCACGCTCGGCAAGATCCTTCACCAGGAACTGCATGTCGGCCGGAGTGGAATATCCCCACAGATTGTTCTCGACCACCAGCACCAGCCCCAGCTTCTGTACTGCGGCAAAGTTCAGGCTCTCATAGGTGACGCCGGTTGACTGGCCACCATCGCCAACGTAAGTGAGCCCGGCGATGTTCTTGCCTTGCAGTCGTGCGCCCAGGCAGACGCCCGCCATCACGCCGATCAACTCGCCCAGCATGGAAATTGGTGCGCACACATTGCGGCGCTGAAAATCGCCAAAGTGCGAAGAAGCGTCGCGTCCCCAGGTGGGCGAGTCGCCCTTGGCCATGTACTGACGCATGATGTCGCGCGCGCTGAAGCCACGCACCAGCATCGCACCCTGGTTGCGAATCATCGGCCCCAGCCAGTCGTCCGATCCCAGAGCGTAGGCCGAGGCGCACGAACAGCCTTCCTGGCCGAGTCCGAAGTAAACCCCGCCGACAACTTTTCCCTGCTTGTAAAGATTCTCCAGCGCCACTTCCATGCGGCGATTCAGCAGCATCCAGCGATAGATCGCGATGCATTGCTCGCGCGACAGATATTTCGACTCGCGAATGGGCGGCGGCGGGGCGCTCAGATCGCCTTCGACGCGATACTCCACGCTGGAGCCTTCGCCCGACATGAAGATGCGAAACTCGGGATGCTCCAGGCGATAGTCAGGAATGTTGTAGGACCGCAGCGTGGACGAGGCAGAGTCGTCGCCATTCACGCCAGCCTTCGACGTGCTCTTAGCGGCAGTTCTCGACGCAGAAGTTGTGCGCGCGATCTTCGTATCCGTCGGCTTGGGTGAGCCATCAGCCTGCTCGGAGGGCGCCGGCGATTTGGACGCTTTCGTCCCTGGAGCCAAAGGAACCTTGCTCAACTTCTTTTGCGGAGTACCGGTGTTAGGGCGCTTCTTGTCAGCCATAGGTGCAGAGGTAACGATAAACGGATGGCGCGAGCGAGGCAAGCTGGGGGAAAGCCGCTGTTCGCTGTTCGTCACTCGCTCTTCGCTTCGCTCTTCGCCTTTCGCCTTTTGCCTTTCGCCACTCGCTTTTCTCTGTCCGCCTTCCATCCACAAATTGTCATCCCGAGCGCAGCGTAGCGGAGCCGAGGGATCTGTGGTCCTTTCCAAGGCGCGAAGTCATGCCCATGGCACAGCATCGCGGCCCGCTCTTCATCCGTGCGCTCTGGCGAAGAGCTAACGGCGAATAGCGGGCCCTCATGCCAACTCGCTTCCATCTCCATGCAACTTGCGCAGCTCCTTTGGAGGGCGGGCGGGAGTGTCCTGGTTCGCCGGAGCCTCGGGTGCTTCGGGCATGATCGCAACCGAAGCCTTCTCGGGCTCCGCAGCTGCCGCCAGCAGGTCGTCGAGCGACTCCAGCCACAGCATCTGCGCCTGAAAGACGCGTCCGAAATTGCGTGAAGCGGCAGTCGCCACCTCGGCGACAGTCAACGGTTTCTGCAATTCTCGCTCCATGGAAGTCACTGGCTTGTTGGCAATACCGCAGGGCACGATCAGGGTAAAGAAATCCAGGTCGGTGCTGACGTTCAACGCGAAGCCGTGAGTAGTGACGCCGCGCGAAATGTGTACCCCGATGGCCGCAATCTTGGCCTCAGGTTTGTTGCGCAGTGCGTAGGTCCACACCCCGGTCAGGCCTTTGATGCGCTGGGTGCCAATGCCGAAGTCGCCACAGGTGCGGATCAGCACTTCTTCCAAGCGGCGCACAAATTCCACCGCACCAACCTTCGGCTCAAAGCTGCGCAAGTCGAAGATGGGATAGGCAACTAACTGCCCCGGCCCGTGAAAAGTGACGTCGCCGCCGCGATCAATTTCAAATAGTTCGACCCCGCGCTGTGCCAGAAATTCGGGGGACGCCAGCACATTGTTCAATTGCGCGTTGCGGCCCAGCGTGATGACCGGCGGGTGCTCCAGCAGCAGCAGGGTGTTTCCGATGCGGTCAGCCTTGCGCAATTGCAACAGCGTTCGCTGCAGATGGAGCGCGGTTTCGTAGGGAACGCGACCGAGATTGAGAACCTGGATCATAAAGTGGTTAGTACTTGGCACTTGGCATTTAGCTTATACCGCATTAGATACCAGCCAACGCTGCCAGGAAGCAGGGTTGCGCAGAATCGTTCGGCTGCAACCGCACCATCGACAATGCCGATTGTGATGGAGGAAAAGGCTAAATGCCAAGTGCTAACTGCCAAGTGCCGGCGTCCGGTGAGTCTTTTTCTCCTCTTGCCACGTATATCCCGTTAGTATGATCGCCACCGCTTTCAGTTTGCTGGTTCCGATGGAAACCGAAGAGGCTCAAATCGCACGTGGGCTCCGGCGCCGCGATCCTGACCTGCTCGATTCCCTGATCGCGCAGTATCAGCACCGGCTGTTGCGCTACCTGCTGCATCTGACCGGCAATCGTGCGGTCGCCGAGGACCTTTTTCAGGAAACGTGGCTGCGGGTGCTGGAAAAAGGCCATCTTTACGACGGGCGCAATCGGTTCGTGACCTGGCTGATGTCGATCGCACACAACGTCGCGATTGACCACCTGCGCAAACGTAATCTCAACAGCCTGGATGAAATGAAAGATCCCGAAGACGGTGCGCCGTTCGAGCCGCCAGCGTCGGGTCCGTCGCCGTTCGACCTGGCGGCAGCCCAGCAACAACAAGAAAAGTTTCACGAAGCCCTGGCTCAAGTAGCTCCCATCTTTCGGGAGGTGCTGGTGCTTCGGTTTCAAGAACAGATGAAGCTTGAGGAGATTGCACAGTTGATTCGCATTCCCGTGTCCACCGTTAAGACCCGAATCTATCGCGGCGTCATGGCACTGCGGCCCGCGCTCAAGGGAGGCGCCCTATGAACGATCGCGAGCACGAACGCGCTATCGACCTCATTACCCGTCGCGGAGTGGAAGATGTTTCCGGCCCCGACACGATCTGGCTGGAGTCGCACCTGGCGCTTTGCAGCGAATGCGCGGACTACGCCGACGATTTTGGCCGCACTGCTCAGTTGCTGCGCTCGGTCGCAATCACTGCCAGTCCAGCTTTAGTGATGACCACGCAGGCGCGACTGCGGGCGCGCGCACTCGATCTGCAGGAGCAGCGGTCTCGTCTGGTCCTGATCGCGATTTCCTTTTGTATGGGAGCCATGTCTTCGGCGCTTTCCGCGTGGCTGTGGTGGAGATTCGGCGGCTGGGTGGCGCAACATTTGGGACTGCCATCGGCAATCGTCGAACCCGGCATTCTGCTGTTCCTGCTGTTGCCGGCAATCGTGATCGCCGGCTTGCTGTTGGCGTTCCCGCGTCCGGCATTCGAAGGCGCGCTGCTAACCGGGTTAGCCAGGGAACGTGAAGGAGAAATCCGATGAACCAATCCAAGTCTCAATTTCGCCGGGAGGTCGCAATTATTCCGCGGGTGGCATGGGCCATTGCAGTCCTGGTGTTCGCGATCATGCAAGTCTGCCTGCTGGGGCTTCTGCCGCACTATGAAAAAGACATACCCCCGATGCCGGCGATGGTGCTCATCAGCATATTCGGTGGAATCGTCATCGGCATTATTGTCCTGATGATCGGCTACGTGAATGCCGACTCCAAGCGTCGCGGGATGAATTCGCTGCTGTGGACGCTGTTGGTGATCTTCGTTCCCAAGGCACTCGGCTTCCTGGCTTATTTCCTGTTGCGCAAGCCGTTGCTGATGCCGTGTCCGAAGTGCAGTACTGCAATAGGGTCAGACTTTCGCTATTGCCCCAAGTGTGGCTACGCGCTGGCTCCGAGTTGTAGCAATTGCGGTCGAGCCATCCAGGGAGATTTTGTCTGCTGCCCCTATTGTGGGAAGCCAGCGGTCAGTGCTGCTGGCCAGCAAAGCAATGCCCCGGGTTCGTTGTCGACAACCTGATGTCACGGAATCGTTTGCGGAAGGTAGCCAGATGTTGACGCAGTCGCACAGCGGATTCGGCATCAGACTGGCGATGCCGGATAAAGCAAAGGCCCCGTCGTTTTCAGACGAGGCCTTGAACTTGAAGACTGTGTCTTTAGTCAGTCTTACACGAGCTAGACGCTGAACGAGGAACCGCAGCCGCAAGTGCTCTTGACATTGGGGTTGTCGAACTTGAAGCCAGCGCCTTCCAGGGTCTCGATGTAGTCGACATTGACGCCCTTCAGATACATCAACGAGGTCGCGTCGACGAAGACTTTCAGCCCGTCGAAATCGAAGGTTTTGTCCATCATGCCGGCGCCATTTTCAAACGACATGGAGTAGGAGAACCCCGAGCATCCTCCGCCAACCACGCCCACGCGCAGTCCCGCTGGAACAGGGTTCTGTTGCGCCATGATCTCTTTCACCTTGGTAATTGCGGTGCCGGTGAGGCTCAAGGGCTTGCTTTCGATCGTTGGTGTCGTGGTAGTCGTCGGGTTGGTGGTTGTCGTTGCCATGCCTTCTCTCCTATAGGAAACCTGCCGGGATTATAGCAAACTGCCGCCAGACTTGTGTTTGGCATTGTAAGCTGGCGCAAAAGTGCCTACAACCTTAGATGCACTCGAATAGGCTTGAGTCGCAGGTTCTGGCCGTGAACCGCACTTCTGGTGAATTTGGGAGCAAGGCCGCGGCCTGTTTCGGGCATTGGCTAAGTCGTAAATATTCTTCTCCTGGTCTCATCCGGCGAGTCTATAATAAGTGGCCGTGAGGGCCACTCACCCGATGGGACTTGGTAAAACTCCATGGGGCGCGGGCTGGTTCCGGAGAGCCGAGGTGGCGAATGTCAATGCTGCAGATGTTGCTGATCGTCTGGGGCGTGCTGACCGTCGTATTGATTCTTCTGCTGATTTACCGCAGCACGTTGACGATGCACGAAGACGATCAATTATTTCTTGACGATTCCAGCAAGAACCTTCGCGAAGAACAAGAGGCGCTACAGGTCCGCATGAAACGAGTGGCGCCCTGGGTCCGTATCCTGGGAGCAATCTCGGTGGTGCTGATCCTGGTTATCGCGGGAATGGCAGTATGGCAAAGAATGAACCAGCAGTTTTGAAGCTTCTGCCGTAGGCCCGCAGCCGATGAATTGCTGGTCTCGAATCCCGCTCGGGATCGATGAACCTTTGCGGTCTGCGGATTGTAATCATGAAAACGCGCAGCGACAGTTGCGCGTTTTTCATTTGACGAATGCGATAAAGTTCGCCTCGTCACCCTGCTGCCCACTCACCGCCGCTGGACCTCAGGCGGTCACGACGTCTCTCCTGGCTCTGCTAAAATAGAACAATCGTTCGTGAGGCTGCAGTAACAGGCATGCCCCCTGCTGGCGCCTGTTGTAGCTCTCTCCAGGCTTGAGCTTGCGTTGCCGCCGACGAGTCAGTGTCCCCTAGCCGGGCACGTTCTTATAAACCGCATTGCGCTTTGCGGGAAGCGAATCAATCGCCCAAAGTGCAGTGCCTGCAGGGGAAGAAGCGATTCGTTTTCGTGCGCATCTGTACTATCAAGAGATATCGAGAGCTAAATAACCCCAAGGCGAGCTTTGCGCCGGGCAGGCGCAGGTACGCAGGGGCCAGCTTCCACAATCAGCTGTTTTCAAAATTATTGAGGTAACGGTGGCCACACACGAGATTAATAATCGAATACTCGAGTTTCCGTTGAACCGGGAAGTTGATTCCGAAGAAGAAGTCGGCGAATGGCTTGAGGCATTCGACCAGATCGTGGACGTAGAAGGGCCGCATCGCGGGTGTGACCTGCTTGAGGCTCTGATCAAGCGGGCGCGCGAGTCGGGTATTGAAGTCCCAGTCCAACTGAATACGCCCTACGTCAACACCATCCCGGTGGAGGAAGAAGTCCCGTACCCAGGCGATCGCCAACTGGAGCGGCGCATCAAGAGTTTGATTCGCTGGAATGCCATGGCGATGGTGCATCGGCAGAACAAGAAAGATCCCGGCATCGGCGGCCACATCTCGACATATTCTTCGCTGGCCACGCTACTCGAAGTCGGATTCAATCACTTCTTCCACGCCCGCTATGGCGATCAGCCAGGCGATTTTATTTACTTCCAGGGACATTCTTCGCCGGGAGTTTACGCGCGCGCTTTTCTGGAAGGCCGGCTCAGCGAGGCGCAGGTAAAGAACTTCCGTCACGAGTTGCGCGGCGCTCCGGGATTGCCGTCCTATCCGCATCCCTGGCTGCTGCCCGACTTCTGGCGATTCCCCACGGTCTCGATGGGCATCGGTCCGCTCAACGCGATTTATCAGGCACGTTTCATGCGCTATCTGGAGAATCGCGGCATCATCGCGCAAACCGAGCGCAAAGTTTGGGCCTTCGTGGGAGATGGCGAAACCGATGAGCCCGAGTCGATGGGATCACTGACTCTGGCTTCGCGCGAAAAGCTGGACAACCTGATCTTCGTGGTGAACTGCAATCTGCAGCGTCTCGATGGCCCGGTGCGCGGCAATGCCAAGATCATCAATGAACTGGAGGCTGCCTTCCGCGGCGCCGGCTGGAACGTGATCAAAGTCGTGTGGGGCTCCGATTGGGACAAGCTGTTTGCCCGCGATAAGACCGGCATTCTGCTGAAGCGAATGGAAGAGGCAGTTGACGGCGAGTATCAGAGCTACAAAGCCAAGGGCGGCGAGTATATTCGCCGGGAATTTTTCGGCAAGTATCCCGAGCTTCTGCAACTAGTGTCAGACATGAGCGACGACGAACTGCATCGTCTCAGCCGCGGCGGGCACGATCCGCAAAAGGTTTACAACGCGTACAAGCGGGCCGTCGAATATCGTGGCGGACCGACAGTGATTCTGGCGCACACGGTGAAGGGCTATGGTTTGGGCTCGGCTGAGGCGCGCAATGCCACCCATCAGGAAAAGAAGCTGGCCGATCAGGCGCTCACCGCTTTTCGTTCGCGCTTTGCGATTCCGATTCCCGAGAACGCAGCCCGCGAAGGCTGGCTTTATCGGCCGCCTGACGATAGTCCTGAGATCGTATACATAAGGCAGCGCCGCAAAGAGCTGGGTGGGTTCATGCCCTTCCGCGAAGTTCCGCCGTCAAACTTCGAAGCGCCGCCGCTCGATCACTTTGCCGAATCGCTGGCTGGCTCCAAAGGCCGCGCGGTGTCAACCACCATGGGTTATGTCAGCATGCTGCGGCAATTACTGAAGGACCCCAAAATCGGCCGGCTTATCGTGCCGATCATTCCCGACGAAGGCCGCACCTTCGGCATGGAATCCATCATTCGCCAAGTCGGGATCTATGCCAGCCAGGGACAACTCTACAAGCCGCATGATCAGGACATGCTGCTTTATTATCGCGAAGAGAAGAACGGGCAGATTCTGGAAGAGGGCATCACCGAAGCCGGATCGATGGCTTCGTTCACTGCTGCGGGCACGGCTTATGCGAACTACAAAGTGCCGATGGTCCCGTTCTTCACTTATTACTCGATGTTCGGATTCCAGCGCATCGGCGACATGATCTGGGCGTTCGCCGACGCTCGTGGCAAGGGATTTCCTGATGGGCGGCACTGCCGGGCAGAACCACGCTGGCGGGCGAGGGATTACAACATCAGGATGGCCACAGCCTGGTCCTCTCCAGCACGGTCCCCACCTGCCATAGCTACGATCCTGCCTACGTGTACGAGATCGCAGTCATCGTGCAGGACGGCATGCGTCGCATGCATCAGGAGGGCGAAGACCGCTTCTACTACATCACGCTCTACAACGAAGATTATGCGATGCCGGAAATGCCGCCGGGCGCAGAAGCGGGAATCCTGCGAGGCCTCTACAAGTTCCGCGCTGCCGCCGACGGCAAAGCGGTGGTTCAACTCTTCGGCAGCGGCAGCATCTTGAACGAGTCGTTGCGCGCACAGCAAATCCTGGCGGAAAAGTATGGCGTGCCGGCCGATGTCTGGAGCGTCACCAGCTACAACGAGCTGCGCCGTGACGCGCTGGCAATCGAGCGTTGGAATCGGCTGCATCCCGCCGAACCGGAGAAGCGGCCCTATATCTTGACTGCGCTCGACGGTTCAGACGGTCCCATCGTCGCTGCCACCGACTTCATGAAAGCTGTGCCTGACCAGTTGTCGCCTTGGCTGCTGAACCGCCTGGTGACTCTAGGCACCGACGGCTTCGGACGCAGCGACAATCGTCAGTATCTGCGAAGCCACTTTGAGATTAATGCGGAATCGATCGCTGCGGCTGCCTTGTCGCGACTGTCTCGTGATGGCAAGTTCGATACTCAACGGGCGGCCAGGAGCTTGGAAGAATTGGGTGTCGATACCGAAAAGGTCGACCCCGCTAACGCCTAGCGCGAGGTGTTGAAGGGGCGCAGCTCCAGGCTGCGCCGCCAGTCTATTATTCCGGCATGGGTGGCGGATTACCTATGCTCGGCCTACCGCTTGATACTTACTAAGAAGCATACCGCCCAATAAATTCCTCTCGCGCGCAACCGGGTTCGGAGTTACCATATCCGTCAACTCTGCTATGGTGAAAGGCCACGTGCAGCGGCCAAGTCCGTTGTGCGGTCCAGCAGGCCATGAGTTCGCCGCAGAGACGTTAGCGATTTCTACCGTTCGTGTTTGCCAGAGCACGCAGCTTTACCTTCACAAGGAGATACGATGAGGCTGTTGAGGATTCTCGCGTTATCGGTCGCGGCAATTATTTTATGCGTATTCTTGACAGCTTGCGGTGGCAGCTCTACCCCTCCGGCTCCTCCCTCGGGGCCCACGGTCAATACCTCGCCACTGACCCAGGGCGCCGTCAATGTACCGTACGGCGCGTCTTTGCAGGCGACAGGGGGAACAGCCCCTTATACCTGGAGCATTAGTGCGGGAAATTTGCCACCTGGGCTGACCCTCAGCGCCCAATCCGGCAACATCACCGGCACGCCCACGATGTTCGGCTCGTACACTTTCACCGCGACGGCCACGGACTCCAATAATCTCAGCGGCAGCGGCGCCATCTCGCTTAACATCGAAGGTGCGATCCTCATCAATTGCGTTTTATGCAGTTCCGGCACTCTGAACTTGCCGTCCGGGTCGGTAGGGATCCCTTACAATCCCACTCTCCAACCCACTTTATCCGCGAGTGGCGGACAAGCGCCTTACACCTGGAGCATCATAAGCGGCAGCTTGCCCGCGGGCTTGACCCTGAATGCGACTACCGGGGTAATCTCGGGCACGCCTACGACGGCTGGGCCGCCTTCGACTTTCACCGTGCAAGCCACCGACTCCGAATCCGTGCCGTCGTCGGGGACTGAGGCCATCACCATGACCGTGATGGGAATCGGGACAAAGTCTTTACCCAATGGCAATCTCAGCACTTCTTACACCGGGACCGTAACTGCTATGGGCGGCCAGGCGAATTACACCTGGAGTGTCGTTCCTGGGTCGGGCAACTTGCCACCTGGCTTGTCTATCAACAATCCCACCTGCCAAAACTCAAGAACGCCGACCTGCTCAATCACGGGAACTCCGACAACGCTCGGGTCCAATACGTTTACGCTGCAGGTAGCGGATGGTGAAACTCCGCCAGCGACGGCGACGGCCATGTTCACCATTGTCGTTCAGGGGCCACCCCTGGTCATCACTACGACGTCTTTGCCCTCGGGAACAGTCGGTGTCGCCTACAGCGGAGAATTGCAGGCGACGGGGGGAATCCAGCCCTTATCGTGGAGCAAGATCAGCGGGAGTTTGCCGGCAGGCTTGTCGCTGGACCCGGCTACGTGCGTCATGGCGACGAACGTGCCATGCCAGATTGTGGGAACCCCGACTGCGAGTGGCAGATCGAACTTCCAGGTGCAGGTGGAAGATACCGAACCCGTTCCTCAGATAGTGGATTCACCTCCGCCTGGGTCAGTCAATGAGTTGGGCATTACCATCAACCTGGCCATAACGGATTCCGATTTGCGGGGCAACTACGCTTTCACCTTCAACGGTTATCAGAACGGAATTCCGGTGCTGATGGCCGGAGCCTTCGTAGCCGACGGCAATGGACACATGACGAAAGGCGTGCTTGACCTGAACGACGGTTCGGGCGAGACGATCGATAGCCACGGGAATGTCGTTCCCCAGAGCCTCACCACCGCCTCGGGATACACGCTCTCTGCCAACGGACAGGGGACTATGACGCTGGTCACCAGCGAGGGAACGTATCAGTTCGCAATTGTCATCTTGGGCAACGCATGCAGTCCGAGTGCAAAGTATTCGACTTGTGGACGGCTCATCCTCCAGAGCGATCCTGCCGACCCGCAGGCTTATGGTTCCGGAGTACTTAAGGTGCAAGACAACCTGCATTTCGCGCTTACTCCGGGCAGCTTCGCCGTACGAGTCTGGGGCACGGACCCGCACAGCAATCCCTATGCGGGCGCCGGGGCGTTCGAGACTAGCGGGACGACAGTAAACTGCACCCCCATCTGGAACTTGCCCAACGGTTGTCCCGCCGACGTGAACGACGCAGGCAGCCCCAGTTCCATTACCTTCCTGGGCACCTTTGACACACTCGTTGACCAAACCACTGGCCGGGGTGCCTTCGTGGACCTCACATTCAATGGTGATGCCAACAATGTTTTCACCTACGCCTTCTACATCGTCAATCAAAGTGAGATGATCCTGATCTCCGCCGACCCAATTTCGAAGCCTGCTAACCTGACTTTGTGGTCGGCATTGCGGCAGAATTTATTTGCGACCGGATGGAGTCTGACGTCGTTGCAGGGCACCAGCGTGCTGGAACTCGATGCGGTCAATCCCAACGGCACTCCCCAAGCTGACATTACCGCCGGACTGTTCGCGGGAGATGGTAATGGCAACGCGACAATTAATTATGACCAGAACAATGCCGGAACCGTTAGTCTGCAACAGACTTCCTCGGGTACCTACTCCCTGGATACTTCGGGCCAAAAGACAGGCAGAGTATCGTTAAGCGGTTTCAGTACACAGTTCGGAGCGACGCCTCCCGTGCTTTACCTTTATGGGTTAAGTAGTGCGTTTGTCGTCGGAACGGATCCGGAAACAACTTCTGGAACTCTGGAACCTCAATCGGGTTCGCCCTACTCGAATGCTTCAGTCAGCGGCAACTATGCCGGGGGCTCAGTTTGGCCTGTGGTGGCGGCGGTTACCAACTCGGTCACTCAGCTGTTTGCCAATGGAGGGGGCAGCCTGAATGGCTCTCAATTCGTCAGCGGAGCGCAAGGACCTGGCGGCCCCAACAGTCTGACCCTCACGTATAACAGCATTGCTACTACCGGCCGGGGCGTGGTGATGCAAGGAGCGAATCAGTACGGCATCCTGTATGTGGTATCGCCAAACAAGGTAATTCTGTTGCCGGTTGACAGTGGTGACAATAATCCGGCACTCAATGTCTTTAGCTCAGGTCCAACTAACTAACTGGAACGAAGACTCGATTTAAGAACCTACGCCGGCGGAAGTCCTGATCGAATCAGGTTACTTTCGCCGGCGCTATTATTTAGTCGTTGAGCAAACCAATGAACTCGGGATAGAATCGGCTACCTTTTCCGGAATTACACAGTAGTTCGCAATAAAAACCACTGCCATAATTCGACGGAATTCGAGTAAGGGAGGACTACGCATGCAGCCCAGGAGATTTTCTATCGCATTGAGGTCCATCGGTTCGAGGATGACCCTGGCAATCTGCGCCATGGCGCTCTTCATCGGCGGTACTGCTTCTAGCCAGGAGACAGTGCTGCACAGCTTCGGCAACGGCACGGACGGGAACAGTCCAACAACCGGCCTGATCCAGGATGGCGCGGGCAATCTGTACGGCACAACTGTGGCGGGTGGCACTCACGGATATGGGACCGTGTTCGAACTGACTCCCAATGGCAGCGGAGGCTGGACGGAGACAGTGCTGCACAGCTTTAACTCCAACGGCAGGGACGGGGCGTATCCCTACGCCGGGCTAGCCTTCGATGCTGCCGGCAATCTCTACGGTACGACCTCCAACGGCGGCATCCACGCCTGCGATGGCATCGTTTTCAACTGCGGGACGGTCTTCGAATTGTCGCCCGGGCAGGGTGGGGGCTGGACGGAGACGGTCTTGCACAGCTTCAACAGCCCTGGGGACGGCTACTATCCCTATGCCGGCTTGACCTTCGATAGCCACGGCAATCTCTACGGCACCACTTCTCAGGGCGGCATTCACGGTTTCGGGACGGTGTTCGAGCTGACGCCCAGGCAAGGCGGAGGCTGGACGGGGACCGTGCTGCACAGCTTTGGCAACGGCACGGACGGATGGTACCCAGACGCTGGCCTGATCGTCGATGCCGCCGGCAATCTCTACGGCACCACCTCTCAGGGCGGCATTCACGGCTTGGGAACGGTGTTTGAGCTGACGCCCAACGGAGGCGGAGGCTGGACGGAGAGATTGCTACACAGCTTCGGCAACGGCACGGACGGGGCAAATCCCGCCGCGAGCCTGGTCCTCGACAGCCACGGCAATCTCTACGTCACGACCCTTGCGGGCGGCATTCACACCTGCCTTAATTACAACTGCGGGACGGTGCTCGAGTTGTCGCCCCAACAGGGTGGGGGCTGGACGGAGAGAGTCCTGCACAGCTTCAACCAGAATGGCAGCGATGGAGCTAATCCCGTCGATGGCCTGATCTTCGATGCTGCCGGCAATCTCTACGGAACTACGCTGGATGGTGGTATTCACACCTATTACGGGACGATGTTCGAGTTGTCGCCCGAACAGGATGGGAACTGGACCGAGAGAATACTGCACAGCTTCGGCAACGGCACGGATGGAACTCAACCCCATGCCGGGATGATCGATGCTGCCGGCAATCTGTACGGCACCACCATCGACGGCGGCATTCACTCTGAGGGAACGGTGTTCGAGTTCACACCTTAGCTTTAGCTTCAGCTTCAGGTGAGATGCGCATCTCTTTCAGGAGTCGAAAGGGAATGCCCATCTCACCCTCTTGGAGAGGCGCTCTTACTTCGCGGTGGCCGCTTGGGCCGCCGGCTGGAAGCCCACCAGCTTCATCGCCTTCTGGGCTTCCGGATTCTTCATAAACGAGTTCCAGACAAGCCCGCTGCGATAATTTTCCGCCATCAGCATAGTGATGCCCTGGTCGATACCGATCACATCAACATCGGTCCAGCCGGTGCGCGGATTGAAAGCGTCGACAAATCCATAGCGCTTCCAAACTCCCAAACCATATTTGTTGTAGAGATTGGCGAGGCAAGCGATGGTTTCCTTCGGCCGGAAGGGGATTGACCCGCCGGCGGCACAGGGAACCAGCGTGCCATCGACGTGGCCGATCTCCGGAGGACCTCCCCAGTCCTGATAACCCAGGTGCGAATCGGAGGCAGTGATGCCCCAGGTGTTTTCGTCGTAGTCGGGGAAACGCCAGCGAATCGAATAGCAGAATTGCCGGTGCGCCTCGGTTGCAATTGCAGAGTTCGAAAAGTAGTTGGCGTACTGATCGCGCAGATTGCGAAAGTCGAACCACGCGTGAGAGTACTGATGGACGAATAATGGATCGGGGCCGCTGATGTAGGAATAATCCTCGAATTCCATGATTGGCCGCGAAAACGCGTTCCACGACGAAGGACTGATGTTGTAGGCCGGCGCGCCAATGGCCAGCAGGTACATCATCATGAGTTCGCAGTAGGTATCCCAACGCGATCCAATGAACTTGTACTCCGGAGTCCAGCCCAGGGCGAAGGTCTGGCCGCCGTTCAGCATCCAGCGCCAGTTGATCCGCTTATAAATTGTGGTCGGCCAACTGCGAAATCTCGGGATCGTGAAAGTATTCCCGCGCCGTGAGAATGCCGCACAAGAGGATTGTTGTATCGATGGGAGAAACTTCGGACTGACGCACTCGCTGCCCGGTGTTGATGTCGATGAAATGGTAGAAGAATCCGTTGACTTGCTGGACATGATTGAGTACGAAATTCAGCGTGGCAACGACGCGATTGCCGATCTCATGGCCCGGGAGATAGCCTCGTTTGTGTCCGATACAAAGCGCCGCCAGGCCGAAACCGGTGGCAGCAATGCTGGCGATGCGCCGATTATCCGGGGCGCCGTCCGCCAAGGCGCGGTCGCGCACCAGACCGGAGTGTTTGCCGGCCTCATTCCAGAAGAATAAGAACGCCCGGCTGACCAACTCCTCCAGAAGCTCCTCGTCGGTGAGTCGCCATTCCGGCGGCACTGCCTGGGACTCTCGCGCCTGCCGGCTGCGCGCCATTCCGTACAGGGCTGCGTTCGCGAAGGGATAGGCCAACGCGCCTTTCGCCAGAATCGACAGCATTTCACGGCGAGTCAGTTCGCGTTTTGGGTCAGCCAACATTCCTCCGCATGAACTCTATCGTCGTGTCCGCAGCGAACCACACTTTAGAAGTCTATCTATCCATCGGCACAGCGACAAATTCTTGGTACTACATCGGAGCCATTCGAGGTTCCAAGGCTCTTGGGAGCAAAGGATTGTCCTACTTTTCTATCCAGATCCCTAGTAGCGCTACCGTCAATCGGCCACCTTTGTGGACAGTGGGGATATGCCTTACCACCCGAACCGGGGGAAGGAGTTGGGGACTCTACTGCAACGTCTTGCACCTTCCTGCCAAAAGCGCGCTGTTTTATCAATCAGTTAGAGCGGAATCCGGATTGCAACAGAGGACTTTGTATGAGTCCGTGTTCATGCGCTCCAAGAGCACGGATGGCGTGAGCAAGAAGGGGGTTTGCGGAGATGTGCCACTTCTTGCGTAGTATCGGCCCCTTGGACGGAAACACTCGAGTCGTTTCATTGGAAACTGAGGAGGAACCCCTTGAGCAAAAAGTGCGTGTGGTCTCTCTGCCTAGTGGCACTCGCTCTCTGCGTGAGTAGTTTGCCCGCGATGGCACAACAAACATTCTTCACCGATCTCGGCCCCCAAGGCAACGTTTACAACTGCTGCGATGGCTGGACGGTATCGGGTAGCGGCACGGTTGGGGAAAGCTTTACCGCCGCCAACACTTTCACTTCCCTGATAACCGGCGCCGTTTCTCAGATTGATCTCGGCGTGGGCTACGTTACCGGCGTCAATTCGTTCTACGCTTCGGTCTGGACGGACAACGGTGGCCTCCCCGGCACCGAACTGGGCCAGTGGAACAACCTGAGCAGCAACGAAACCTTCGGTCAGTGCTGCGGACTGGTTACCATCAGCAACATTAGCGGACTAAACCTGACTGCCGGTACCCAGTACTTTGTGGTTCTTGGCCCCACCAGCCTCACTTCGACTACGTGGGAAGCGTGGAACCAGAATAACCAGAATGTCATGGGATTAGATCTGTATTCCACCAACGGTGGGCAGAGCTGGAATTCCAACGGTCAGACGACCATTGGTGCCTTCGATGTTCTGGGCGCCAGCAGCACCACGACCGGTAGCGGCACGACGCCGGAACCGTCGTCTTTGCTGCTGCTCGGAACTGGATTGGTTGGAGCGTTCGGCAGCATTCGCCGCCGGCTGAACCGCTAAATCCACCACTTGTCTTTACGAATGTCTTCACGAAAGCCGGAGCTTAGCTCCGGCTTTTCTTTGTTATCGCCGATCTACCCGAACTCACACGACTCCGCTCTCCCCGCAGGCTAAGGGAACTCTGGTTAAGTCAAAGCGAGGCCGTCCCCTTCAGAACAAGGCCTAATCAGAGCTTCTCTAAGGCATCAACACGGCGTCAATCACGTGGACCACGCCATTCGACTGGTAAACGTTCGTGGTGGTGACCATCGACATGCCACCCTTCTCGTCGGTGAGGACGATCTGCTTGCCCTGCATCGAGGCGGTGAGAGTTTCTCCGCTGGCCGTCTTAAGCGTTGCCTTACCTCCGCCTTCCTTGATCTGCCTCATCAGATCGGAGGCGTTGATTCTGCCCGGAACCACGTGGTAGGTGAGCACCTTCACCAGTTGATCTTTGTTCTCGGGCTTCAGCAACATTTCGACTGTTCCCGCAGGCAGCTTGTTGAAGGCGTCGTTGGTGGGAGCAAATACGGTGAACGGTCCAGGGCCCTCCAGCGTCTGAACCAGGTCGGCGGCCTTCACCGCCGCCACTAAGGTGGTCAAATTGTCAGCCGTAGAGGCATTCTGCACGATGTTCTTGGAGGGGTACATTGGAGCCCCGCCCACTACCGGGTCATCCGCGCCCGGGGCGGCCATGGCCATAGCGGCTACCGTGATTGCAAACAGCACTACCAGAATTTGCTTCTTCATTTCCTCATCCTCTGAGCGCATGGATTTGAATTTTGATCGCTCAGTGGGTTTACGTGAGAAAAGCAAGAATGGATTTAACAACAAAGGGTAAGGCGAGGGGAACTCCACTATTTTAGGTGGTTAGGTTATATCGGACGGAGGGTCCGATCGCAGCCCGCGTCCGTTCTGGTTGTAACGGAGGATGCCTCTGCGGCTTTGCTACTGGGTGACGGTGAGCGACGTGGTAGCGGCGACGCCACCTGACGATGCGCCGATGGTAGTGCCTCCGGCGCCTACGGGAGTTGCCAAGCCGGTGGCGTTGATAATCGCTACCGAGGTGTTGCTCGAGGTCCAGGTGGAAGTAGTCGTGATGTCTCCAATCGTGCCGTCGGAGAAAGTCGCCGTCGCGGTGAATTGTTCCGTCTGACCACCAGACAAAGAGATCGACGGATTCGCCGGACTAATGGTGATGGAGGTGATGGTGTTACTGCTGACCGTCAGCGATGCCGTACCATTTACGGTGCCCGATGTGGCCGTGATGGTACTGGTCCCCACGGCCACCGCGGTAGCCAGTCCAGTGCTGCTGATGGTGGCAATGCTGGGGGCAGAAGAGGTCCAAGTCACTTGCGAGCTGACATTGCCAGTTGTGTTGTTGCCGAAAGTGGCTGTGGCGGTAAATTGTTGCGTAGCGTTCGGCAGGATCATGGCACTGGCAGGCGACAGCGAAATCGACACAATCGTGTCCGCAGAGGGAAAGAATCCACCACAACTGCTGAGTAGCAAAGCGGCGAGAACCCCTGCGCTAAGCCTGCCGAGCCATTTGAGCCATTGCACGTCTGCTTATCCTACCATCCCGAGAGTTCCCGGCCGGTTAACAAGTGTTAACCCCACGCCTGCCGGCAAGACCAGCTCCTGGTAAATTGGCTTCCCTGTCATGAGCGATATTCGAGGTATCTCGACTACGCTGCCGCTTCTGTGTAAGACGTGGAAGAGGAACGGCCTGTTATCTGGGATTGAAGGGTCTCGGAGTCGAAAATCGCCGTTTTTGGGAAAATCAGCGACTGCTTCCCTGACGATTTCCCCCTTTAAAATCAATGACATCCTCGCTAACACCAGCCCATGCGTCAGCCGTCACAGACAAAGAGAGGAAGGCAGTCCGATCATGGATGAGTGGGCGGCCTGGCTAAGGAGAGTCTTTCCGCGGTCATAGCAGGATGGGCTCGGCCCATGGACGAGGCTGCCTAGGTGAACTCCCGAGAGGAGGCTTACACTTATGAAGCAGGCAATCTTTCTCCTCGTTCTGATAGTTGCGGCTCAACTGGCAGCGCAGGAAAAATCGAATATCATGGTCAAAGGCGCTGAGGTTAGCAGTGGCGTGGTTGTCGTCACGGCTACTCAGACAGCCACTCAGGAGCAGGGAAAGGGTTCGTTTGCCCTGCAGTGCAATAAGGGCGTTAGCTCTTGCAAGGCTCCCGAGCCGGGATCGTACATAATGGTGCGGCTGCCGAAAAACTGGGGTACCTATGACTGTGTCAACGTCGACCTGTATCCAAGTTCGGCAGATCCGACCACTAGTCAGAAGATTGGCGAGTACTGCTTGATTGAGAAGTAACGTCCCGGCGGGCAACGCCCGGACGGAGCGAAGTGCTTTCCGGCCGAATGCGGTCCGGAAGGGACTTCATAGGCGAAGAACTGGGCAACAAGGGAGTAGCGCACAAGGCTGGAGAGATGAGACGGATCTGTGTTTTTCTTCAACGACGAATGCGATTTGATCGACGACGATCAGTATGATTTCTTCACTCTTGCAACCCAGGTAGAACGTCGCCGGCCCTCCATTGACCGACCCTGTAGTCGACAAAGCGAAAAAATTGGCCCGGGTTCAGCATCTTCGGCCGCCCAGCGGAGGCCGGAAGTGTAAGATGTCTAGAACTCGCGCATGACTGCGGGTTCCCCAGGAGGATCAGCATGGGATTCATCGTCTGGATCGTTGTTGGGTTGATTGCCGGTTGGCTTGCCGGGCAGGTGATGAAGGGCGGCGGCTACGGAGTAATCGTGGATATCATCCTCGGTATCCTTGGCGGCATTGTGGGCGGCTGGGTCTTCGGCCTTTTGGGAATCTGGCCGGGCGGCGGGATGATTGGCTCCATTATCGTCGCATTTGTCGGAGCGGTAATTTTGGTCGGGATCACTCGCTTAATAAAACGGGCGTAAAGCCGACGGTTGACCACCAGAAAACCTGAGTCGCTCATCGCGGGCTGCAGGCGGGCATCACCACTCTTGAGCAGCGATCGCTTTGCCGGCGAGCTGGCTGTGGCTCGCAGAGGCATCCCTCGGGTTGGCAGCCGAACGGCTTTCCACCGCTCGTCGAAACGGCTTTTGCTACACTTACGCCCATCTCGACTTTCGTGCGGCCAACCGCATCATGGCAGCGGGGTATCGAAGAGATATTGCCAAGGTCATCTGCCATTGCTGCTGCCAGCGCGCAGACCGCACTCTAGTAGTCAGAACGTTGCGATAAGCTTGGCTAAATCCTGTTCTCTTCGGATGGAGGAGGGCGCATGTCGCTGTCTGTAGATTCACGTCATTGCGGCACGGTATACGTAGTCAGGTGCGCTGGGCGCATCGTTATTGGCGAAGAGATTGCGGTGCTGGAGGGCTCGATTAACCGGGGGTTGCGCGAGTTCAACTACCTTGTGCTCCACACCGGCGACGTGACCCGCGTCGACAGCACCGGCATGGGTCTCTTGGTGCGCTTCCTCTCCCACACTCGCAATCGCGGAGGCGACCTCCGTCTGGCAGCGGCCCCACCATTCCTGGAGAACCTGCTCCAGATCACCAAGCTCTCTACCATCTTTCACATGTACGGCTCCGAAGAAGACGCCATTGTCTCTTTCTTCAAAGAGACAGGAACTCCGAAGAAGGACCATGCCAGCGCTGGCCCGAAGGTACTGTTCGTCGATCAGTCTGCCGATCTCTGCGCTTTTGTCAGGGGCTTGCTGAACAATCATGGCTATGAGGTGTTGTCGACCTGCCGGGTGCACGATGCCAAGATGCTTTTGAGCGCGGCCAAGGTTGAATACATTGTGCTGGGGCCCGACTGTTCGCAATTGCCGTCTGACATTGTGATAGCTTCCCTCAAGCCGCTGGCGCCGCTGGCACAAACCGTCCAACTGCAAAGCGACTTCAAGTATGAAGATGCGGAACGGGCTGGGCGGGAACTGCTGCAGAGCATTCGGGCCAGCGCTTAGCGGCAGTGGAAAGTGTGGATCATTTTGCTGAAAATGATCCTGAAGGGCGCCTTCGCTGAAAGACCCGGCGTCTGCAGCGCGAGACAAGAAAGCCCCGCGTGATAGCGCAGGGCTTGTGCCTTCGGAATCGTACGACGAGCGGCTATACAAGTAATCTGGGCCCTCCACACTACTGTGGAGTGATCGTGATTGGCGCATTACCAACCGCTGTGACACCATGGTCGTTAGTGCACACAGCCGTTACTACATACTGCCCTGGCGCCGTGCCCGCCCCGAATACAGCCGAACTGCCGTTCGCTGCCATCGGAGTCATCGCGTTTGGTGGAATGCCGGTCGCGTTCCACACGCACTGCCTTATGTGGCTGTTATCGCTGAAACTGGCAGTAAACAGTTGAGTGGAGCCCGGCGGAAGGGTGGCCGAGGGTGGGTCGATGTTAATTGTTGGACCGTCGGCCATGGCTGTTGTGGCCATCAAAGCCAGCAGACAAAGCAGCGCAAATACTCTTTTGCTCATTGAGGGTCTCCTTCTTTTCCTTTAGAGGTTAGGTAGTTGGTCAGTTGAGGAGTGGCGCGGCATGCTGATGTTTGAAGATGTCGGATTGCTGCTGAGATGTCTTGAATATTTACTTGCAAAAAGGTGCAAAAGGAAGGCGGCTGGTAGGAGCTTAGGTGCCGGATTGCGACCGTAGATGCGTGCTGTATAAAGCGCTGCGGGGTTGGGACCTAAGAACTATTTTGATACATTTCCACATGCACGAAATGCGGGCTTCCAAGACAGGTTTCCGTTCGCGATAGCTCACTCGTCCGTTAGCGGTCTATCTGATTCAAAAATTGTCGGTTGAGCCTATCGTTTCTCTGCTTGCTGGGACAAAATGGCAATCCCGGATAACGGCGTCGACCCAGGACCTCATCGCGTCTGGCTGATTTTTGGCGTGACCGTCGTACTCTTCGCATATTCTCTTCCATTCTTGATGAACCGGTCTTCGTTCCGGGCCATTTCTCAACGTGGTGGTTGACGACGAGAAGATCTATCTTGTCCGGGTCATGGATGCCTACCGCGGCGGCAGCCTGGGCAATCCTTACCTTGCCGAACATCAGGATGCTCCGCGTTTCATGCCGGAGCTGGCGGAGCGGCTGGTCGCTCTCACCGCCCGGGTGACAGGGCTGGGCCCGCTGTTGGTTGTGGGTGCCTCCAGGGCCCTATTTGCCGGGTTGATTTGCATTGTCCTCTGGAGCCTGGCGCGCGGTCTTGGAATGGAGCCGCGATTGGCTGCGCTGGCCGCGATACTGCCTCCGCTCGCCCCCACTATTTCATGGATGGCAAGCATCAACAGCCGCACCATAGGATTTCTGCGGTATTTTCGTGCCGTGAGTCCAGCGTTTTACGTTTTGCTGCTGCTGTTGGCTTTGCGTCTTGTCCTGCTTGCCTGGAAAAAGCCTCTCTGGTGGACGGGTTTGCTTGCCGGCGCAAGTCTTGGCCTCTTGATTTACGTCACTCCTATTTACTTTTGGAGCTTCGCCATCGCGGGCGTAGCCTGGCTTGCCGTGCAGGACTCAGGCAAGGTACGAGCGGCGATGGTGACCTCGTTCGTCATTGCACTGATCCTTGGCCTGCCGCATTTCTGGAGGGCGTTTCTTCAGGATCGTGTGCCCGACGTGCGGGAGACGTTGGCGCGTCTCGACCTGCTCGTTCCCGGGCGATCCCCTGACGAAGGAGTAACGCGGACCCTGGTCATCGCTGTCGCGCTGTCGATTGCAGTGTGGCTATGGCGCCGGAGACTGGGACAGCCTGCCCGGTTCCTGTTTCCGTTTATGTGCGTCGGAACCTTGTTGATGGTCCAGAACGTAGTCACCAACCGCCATCTGCAAGGCGATCATTGGATCGAGTGCTTGATTCCAATCTGGTCTCTGGCCGGAGTTGCGTTCCTACAAAGCTCCACGCAATCTTTCCGTCCTGCCTTCGTCATGGCCCTGGTTGCGGTTCTGGTAGCAGGAGCGATGCTCACGCAGGTGATGGCGTATGAGCAGTGGGAAGAATCGCGCGAGGAGGATGCAGAATTCTGGGCGCTCGAGGCTCGCATGCCGCGAACATTAAACTGGCTGAATGATCACACCCCCGCTAACTCAGTCGTCATTGCAGGGCCGGACGTCATGGATTCGCTGCCGATGTTCACCCACAATAAGGTTTACTGGGCCGATTACGCTTCACAACATGTAATGCCTGAATGGGAAGTACAGGCTCGGACACAGAGCCTTGAATCCTGGCATCCGGATGGCGGCAGTCCGGCTCCCATTCCGCGCCGATTTCTACCTCGGCACCGGGCTGGATTGTCTCAGCCGGAAGGCCAAACAGTTTCTCTACCGCGACCTGCCCGAGGGTACCTGTGTGGGCTCGGTTTCGAAATTGCCTTAGCTAGACCGGGCTCAAAGTTGGGCAGAGCGGGTGCGCGACAAATGCCAGACCGGGCGAAAATCTATCGCCCGGTCTGGTTAAGGTTTGGTCACTTCTTCCCGGTGATTGGGTCTACAGTTCCAACTCAGCACGGATCATGTTGTCTTCCAGACTGGAGAACATCTGGAATCCCAGCCGGGTGCAAATCGCCCGCATCTCGCGATTTTCCGGCAGCATGTTGGAAATAACCTTGGTCAGCTTCTCATCGCGGGCAACCTGGATCAGCCGGCGATATAGCTCCGTCCCCAGGCCTTTATGCTGCGCGTCGAATCGGTGGCTACCGCGGCCAGTTCGGCTTCGTCGCGCCCGTGCAGTTTGCTCAAGCGGCCGACCGCCAGGATTTCCGGTTCGCCGGCGGCATTCTTGCCGTTCGGCCACCAGCGCCATCTCGCGGTCGTAGTCGATGAAGCAGGTGCGCGTGAGCCGCTCGTGCGCGGTGCGCTGGGTCAGCTTCAAGGGCTGGAAGTAGCGCAGATAGACGCTGCGCTCGGAAAGCTTCTCGTGGAACTCGACCATGGCCGGCTCGTCTTCCGGACGGATCGGCCGGATCGATCACCGGCGTTGCCGTCCTTCATCGTCCAGTCACTGACCAAGTGGATCGGATAAGGCCGGATCGCGCTGGCGGGCAGCTTGTCTTCGCGTCATCTCCGGACCATGCAAGACCACGCCGCGCGTCCAGCGCCAGCAGCCGCTCCGGCGAGGCCAGCAGCGGATTGATGTCGATCTCCTTGATCCAGCGGCTGCTCGACCACCAGCTGGCTGAAGCGCACCAGCAGCTCTTCCAGCGCGGCCAGGTCGACCGGCTTGCGGCCGCGCACGCCTTTCAGCGCCTTGAAGATTTTGGTCTGCTCCATCATGCGCCGCGCCAGCGTGGAGTTCAGCGGCGGCAGCGCCAGCGCGCGGTCCTTGAAGACCTCGACCAGCTGGCCGCCGGTGCCGAAGAGGAGCACCGGGCCGAACTGCGAATCGAGGCTGCTGCCGATGATCAGCTCGTAGCCGTCGAGCTTGGCCATCGGCTGCACCGTGACGCCCTGGAAGTGCTCGGCGCCGGCTTTCTCCGTCACCGCCTGCTTGATGTTCTGGAACGCGGTCTTCACCGCATCGGCATCGCGCAGGTTCAGCTGCACGCCGCCGACGTCGGTCTTGTGCGTGATGGTCAGCGAGTACAGCTTGAGAACGACGGGATAGCCGATCTCCTCGGCGACCTGCAAGCGCTTCCTGCTTCGGTGGCGGCGATGCGGGTCTCGACGGTCGGAATGCCGTAGGCCTTCAGCAGCTGCTTCGATTCGTACTCGGTCAGGATGGTGCGGCCCGACTTGCGCACTTCGCTGGATAATGCGCTCGGCTTTGCCCCGCTGCACCGCGGCGTCGGCATGCTGCGGCAATCGCCGGCGTCTCGTAGAGGCCCTTCAGGTTGTAGGCATAGCGCCACATGTAGTTGAAGGCGCGCACGGCGCTGTCGGGGAACTGGAAGGTCGGAATGCCGGCCTGGTTCAGGATCTGCTCGCCTGCGGCGACTTCCGCTCCGCCCATCCAGCTCGCCAGCACCGGCTTGCCCAGACCCTTGGCGTAGGGCTTCAGCTTCTCGGCGATCTGCGTCGGATCGGTCATCTCCTGCGGCGTCAGGACCACCAGCATGCCGTCGATGCTGGGATCTTTCGCGGCGATTTCCAGCGACTTGGCGTAGCGCTCCGGCTCGGCGTCGCCCAGGATGTCGACCGGATTGTTGTGGCTCCAGTGCGCCGGCAGAATCTCGTCGAAGGCCTTCATGGTCTCCGCCGAAAGCTCGGCCAGTTCGCCGCCGCCCGTCGACCAGAGCGTCGGTGGCCAGCACGCCCGGACCGCCGGCGTTGGTCACGATGCACAGGCGGTTGCCGCGCGGCCGCGGCTGCTTGGCCAGCACATCGGCCATGTAGAAGATGTCGGCGATGCTGTTGACGCGCAGCACGCCGGTGCGCCGGAAGGCGGCGTCCAGCACTTCGTCGCTGCCGGTCAGCGCGCCGGTGTGCGAGGCCGCGGCTTTGGCCGCGGCCGCGGTGCGTCCGGCCTTGATCACGATGATCGGCTTGGTCAGCGCCACTTCGCGCGCCGCCGACAGGAACGAGCGCGCGTCGCCGATCGATTCCATGTAGATGACGATGCTGTGCGTGCGCGGATCGTCGCCGAAGTAGTCGATCAGGTCGCCCCAGCCCACGTCGAGCATCGAGCCGATGGAGACGAAGGCGCTGAAGCCGACGTTCTCGCGCAAGCTCCAGTCGAGGACCGCGGTGCACAGCGCGCCGCTCTGGCTGATGAAGGCGACGTTGCCGGGCCGGGCCACGGTGTGAGCGAAGGTGGCGTTCAGGCCGCGAATCGGATTCATCACGCCCAGGCAGTTGGGCCCGATGAGCCGCATCTTGCCGCGAATGATCTCCGAGATCTGGCGTTCCAGTTCCTTGCCGTGCTCGCCAAATTCTTTGAAGCCGGCGGAGATCACGATGGCCGCCGGGAATGCCGACGTCCGACCGATTCGGCAATGAGGCCGGGCACGGTGTCGGCAGGCGTGGTAACCACAACCAGGTCAACCTTCTCCGGCAGCTCTCTAACGCTGGGATAGGCCTTGATGCCCAGCACGTTCGACCGCTTGGAGTTGACCGGAAACACGGTGCCTCCGAACGGGCTGCTCAACAGGTTCCACAGCACGGAGCGGCCCACACTGCCCGCGCGCTCGGAGGCGCCAATGACAGCAACGCTTTTGGGCAGAAACAAGGGATCCAGCGGATGAGCTTTCAGAGCGGTAAACGTCGGAAGAAGGATCAGCTTTCATTGAACTGCACAGGTGCGGTTTTAGCAGATCAGTTGTCATGAGTCCTCGCAGATGGATGAAGTTAAGTTTAAGCCTCGGGACAGGCGGAGCGACGGGTAATTAGAATCACGCAAGATTGTGATCGGGATCACAATGCGGCGTGCCTGGATTCTGCAAATGAAACTTGCGGCCGATGTACGCGAGCAAATTCTCTCGAATTTTCTTCGCTTTTTGGAACCGAACTTCGTCGAGCAGCGTCTAAAATAAGGTAGCCAATAATTTGGCGAATATATGAAATGCGAAAACCCAACCGAACCTCCGAGTAACCGGAGAACGCAAAACTTCCCGCTCCGCGTACCGTCCCGCCTTGCTCGCCTGAGCGCCTGCATCGCTTGCCCGGTCACGGAGTGTGACGTGAACCCGGGCGAGTGAATCCTGTCATCTTTCAGGATCACCCTCCATAGCCGCGCATGCGTGTGCGCTCTCTAAGGAGGAACCATGCTGTACAAAGACAAATCAAGAACCTGAGCTGCCGTTTATCCCGAGCTGTCGCGCGTGTGGATCAAGACCGGCGATTCCAAGAATGCCGCTGAAGGGCGTCTGGATCGATGAATCGAGACTAAGCAGTCTGCAAAGCGACCAGGCCTGCGGGAAGACGCGCGAAACCGAAACTCGCCGAACTCGCGGAGGACCACCTGTTGCTGGCGGCATAAGCTGGCAAGTCAGCAATTTGCACTTGGCGCTTGGCAGTTCGCGTTTAGCCCAGCGCTAAGGAAACTCTGATCAGGTTAAACCGAGGTCCCGCCGCGGCTAAAGCCGCATGATTTTGCAGGCACTTAACGACTACGCGAGGGCCGTTCCCTTCAAGACAAGCCTTAATCAGAGTTTTCCTAACCGCCAAATGCTAAATGCGTGGCAATGGTACAATGAAGCCTTTCCGCGAACAACAATCTGCGGCGATGCGCCCTCTGGACGGGACTCCAACCCTTGGCACAACAGACGACAGAACCCCGCACCATCACCTACGCCGATTCCGGCGTCGATATCGAGCGCGCCAATCGCACCAAGCAGCGCATCAAGTATCTTGCTCATAAGACCTTCAATCGAGGCGTGTTAAGCGAGATCGGCGGCTTCGGCGGGCTGTTCGCCATCGACAAGAAGAAGTACGCTCGATCCGGTGCTGGTCTCCAGCGTCGATGGCGTGGGCACCAAGCTGAAGATCGCCTTCGAGATGAACCTGCACCACACCGTCGGCGCTGATCTGGTGAACCACTGCGTCAACGACATTGCCGTGCAGGGCGCGGCGCCCATGTTCTTCATGGACTACTTCGCCACCGGCAAGCTGCAGCCCGAAGTCGCCGAGAAAGTGATCGCCGGCATTGCCGATGCCTGCAAGCACAATGGCTGCGCGCTGATCGGCGGCGAGACTGCCGAGATGCCCGGCTTCTACACCGACGGCGAGTACGACCTGGCAGGCTTCATCGTGGGCGTGGTCGATCGCGAGAAGATCATCACCGGCAAAGCGGTTGAGCCCGGCGACGTGCTCGTCGGACTGGCTTCGACGGGGCTGCACACCAACGGCTACTCGCTGGCCCGCAAGCTGTTCTTTTCGACCGCGCGACTACACGCCCGATTCCTACGTCAACGAGATCAAGGGCAAAGTCGGCACCGAGCTGATGAAGACCCACAAAAGCTACTGGCCCATCGTGCGCCGCATGATCGAAGCCGACGCGGTGTCTGCCATGGCGCACATCACCGGCGGCGGCATCACCGAAAACCTGCCGCGCGTGCTGCCCAAGGGCATGGGCGCGATCGTCGAAATCAATTCCTGGCCGGTGCTGCCCATCTTCGAGCACCTGCAGAAGATCGGCAACGTTCCTCAGGACGAGATGCTGCGCACCTTCAACATGGGCATCGGCATGATCCTGGTTGTTCCGGCCAAGAAGTTCAAGAAGGTGCAGACCATCCTGGAGCGCTGCGGCGAAAAGGGCTACACCATCGGCCGCGTCGTGAAGGGCGAGAAGCGCGTCACCTACCAGTAGGAAGCAAATTAGCAACTGGCAACTAGCAATTAGCGACTACGGTGACTAGTCGCAAGTTGCCTGCCGGTATCAGTCATCCCAGCCGCTACAAAGGGAGTAAGAATCTGTGGCTTGAATGCTAAGCCGCCCTCGAGGTTCACTGTTGAACCTTGCTGGTGTAATGGCGATTTCACAACAATAGTCAGGATGCCTTTCGCTGAGTGCCGCGGAATCTTAAGTTAATCTCAAATATCACATAGGCGCCGAACTTACCTGGAAACTCAGCCTCCCGCGATTTCCCCGTCATTATTGCTTGCACGATCCCGCTGAGCCGGCCAGATAGATCGCCTGCACCTCGGCTGGGCTCAGCGCCCGATTGAATATTTGCATTTCATCCAGACCGCCCTTGAAATATCCCCCGCCCCCGAGTTCTCCGGACTCGCGAACACCTATTTCGAGCGGGGCTGCGGAGTTGAGTAAGCTGGATTGATACCGGGTGGGATCAAACGGCGTGTCGACCGGCGCTCCGTCCAGATACCACACACCGCCGGTATGCGAGTTGCGGATCACGGTTATCGCTACGAGGTGCCAACGATTGTCCGCAGGAACGGTAGTGTTGGAAATATAGTTGGTGAAGTCACCATGGATCCCCAACTGTACTCCGATCCGGCGGATGGACCAGAGGAAGAAAGAGTATCCCTGTTCCGGTCCATCACGTTTGTCAAACAGGACGACGATTCCTTGGTCGTCCGCTGGGCTGGCTATCTTTACCCACACGTCCATGGACAAATCATCCGTGCCTATATCTAGCCAGGATTGCTCCGGCGCTTCGGCGTAAGAGGATGTCCCATTGAAAAGCAACGCCTTGGATACTTCGCCGGTGATGCTTGAAGTTCTGTGGGCCGTAGCCGTATTTCCTTTGGCCAAATCGTTTTGCACGCTACCCGTTTGGTCGAAGGAATACCAAGCAATCATGTTGCTCGGTGGAGTAATGCAGGCCATGATCTCGAACACCGTGCCGGGGCCATGGGTGTTGTCGCCGCTGGTCGTGCCATAGAGATTGCCGGCGGCATCCCAGATCAGGCCGACATGAGGCAGCGCGCCGTCCGCGCCGCTGCCGTAGTCGAAGTCATACAACCGGTTCTCCGTCCAGCCGCCGTCTCCGTTTGGCGTCAATTCGAATACCGTGCCATCGTTATGAACGCCGCCGGTTGATGTCGTGCCGTAGAGATTGCCGGCGGCGTCCCAGGTCAGGCCCCCGTCGGGTCTGCTTCCGTCCGTACCGTGGCCGAAGTGATGCAGCACCAGTTGCGTCCAGCCGCCATCGTTGTTGGGGGTCAACTCGAACACCGTACCCAAATCATGAATGCCCCCGCTATCCGTGGTGCCGTAGAGATTGCCCGAGGCATCCCGGATCAGGCTGGCCTGGGGGTAGTGCCCATGTGTGCCTCGGCCGAGGCTTTGCACCAGCTTCTCCGACCAATCCCCGCCCCCCGTGGGCGTCAACTCGAACACCGTGCCGTAGCCATGAATGCCGCCACCGCCGGTCGTGCCGTAGAGATTGCCGGCGTCACCCCAGATCAGGCTGGCATAGGGCCATTGCCCGTCGGTACCCCGGCCGAAGCTATACAACACTTTCTCCGACCAGTCTCCAGTTCCTGTGGGCGTCAACTCGAACACCGACCCAGCCCCGTGAATGCCGCCATAATAGGTCGAGCCGTAGAGACTGCCGGCGGCATCGAAGATCAGGCCGGCATACGGGAGTACGCCCGTCTTCGCCGTTGCCGAAGCTGTGCAGTACCGTTTCCGTCCACCCTCCGCCCTGTCCTGGCGTCAGCTTGAACACTGTCCCATAGTTGTGAATGCCGCCGCCCGAGGTCGTACCGTAGAGATTGCCGGTGGCATCGAAGATCAGGCCGGCATCGGGTTGAGTCCCGTCCGCGCCGTTACCGAAGCTGTGCAGCACCGACTCCGTCCAACCGCCTCCCTGTCTTGGCGTCAACTCGAACACCGTTCCGTTGTTGTGAATACCACCATCAGAAGTCGTGCCGTAGAGATTGCCGGCGGCATCGCCGATCAGACTGGCGTAGGGGTATGACCCGTCTCCGTCGTGGCCGAAAGTATGCAGCACCCTCTCTTGGCCAGAGGCCGTGACGGTCGCGATCAGGATCAGCGAAACGATGGCTAGAGTGCCTCTCAAGCCAATAGAAAGTATCGTGCGTCTCATGAGTAGTCCTCCCTCAATCACAGAGTTCTTGTGAACATGGCCGGCGCAGTTGGACGCCTTGGGAAGGAAGGTCGAGAGTCTAGTTGCACGCTACTCGTGCGCTGTTAGGGGTGCCGGGAAAAAAGTCGGGAATCCTTCTCCAGGCTATCAAGCGAATTCTCACCCTTGTGGTCGCGTCTGTCAGTGACGGCTGCCGCTGCGGCGGGTGATAGCCGAGGATACGGAATCAACGGCCCGAAGTGGACGGCCTTACTGCGGCACGATTCGCGCCGTTGCGCGGAACTTGTGACAGTTGCGGAACTCCAGCACATTGCGATTGTGCCGCTTGTTATTGTCGGCGCCATTGACCACCGATTTGAGCGGCAACACAAAACTTGTGCCATCGGCGAACTGAACATTGTCGTAACTTATCTGGAGATCGGCGTTGCGCAGCGGAAAGTTTGGCGGTATCTCAGTGGCGACCACGTTCAGTTGCAGCAGATTACCGGTGTGCTGGTCGATCCATAATTGCCCATGATAAGGAGGGGCAACCATCTGGTCGTCGACATGTAACCGCCAAAAGGGAACATCCTGGTGCGGAACCTGATACTCGAAGGTCAGGACAGGTTTGCCGTTGACCTGGCTTTGATTCACAAACTTAAATGTGACCGTATTGCCGGTATCGAAGAGACCCCGTATGTGAACTCCAAATTGACCGGTCGACCAGGTGCCCGAGTTCAGCCAGCGGGCATCGGTTACCGGCTGGCCATTCGACCTGACATCGCGATACGACTCCTTTCCATCTTCATAGGTCACGATGGCCGTAACTGTGTCGGCGGCGTGTTCGTCGCGGAAGCGCAAAGTCTTCTGCTCGCAGGTAAAATTCGGCATCAACTGGGGAAGGGTCACCGCATACTGACACACCTTGCGCAGAGCATCGGAATGGGGTATGTCGAGGGCCGGCGAATCGCAGGCGCTGGGTGGGGACAGTGTGTCTTGAAGATCGGCGGGCGCAGTTTGTGCAGCCAGGGTTCGGCAAAGCAATAGCGCGACAACCGATCCGCAGCGAAGCATTCCATGCATCGCCCGCATTCTACTGCTCGAGGCGCAAAGCGAAACAGAAATCATGGCGCGATCTCCAGACGCGAGTCGTCACCGATTTTGTAAGTTCGATCCCAGGGGAGCGCGGAAAGCAAGAGCCCGTAAGCCAATAACCTTGAGCGTTTAGACTCCGGACGAGTCCGGTTTGTTCCCAAAATGCAGGCATAAAACCTGGCTGCTCCCATGACAGCCCATGGTCATTGCAGCCCGTCCGCCGTTACATGATACCCCTGCGGCTTATGCCACCACCGCGATGAGCGGTTTTTGCCTAGGTAGGACCTCACCGATGTTGGCGGCATCGATTCCTGCGTTGCACAATGCCGCGATCAACCCTTCGGCGTCGCTCCCGGCGACGGAGATCAGCAATCCTCCCGCCGTCTGGGGATCGTAGAGCAAGGTCAACACGTCTTGCGGAACATCGCCATCAGCCTCGACACAACCTTCGGCGAACTGGCGATTGGCTTTCAGGCCTCCGGGAACAAATCCTCCGCGAACACATTCCAGCGCCCCCAGCAGCAGTGGCACGCGTGAAGCGTGAAGGCGCAGGCTGGTGCAGGAGCCAAGCGCCATCTCGCGCGCGTGGCCAATCAGTCCGAAGCCGGTGACGTCGGTCACGCTATGCACCACGAAGCCGCCGGAGATTACGACCTCGGCCGCAGCTTTGTTCAGCGTGGTCATGGAATGAACCGCGCCGCGAATCCAGGCGAAATCGGCCGTGCCCCGCTTGATAGCGGTCGAGATCACGCCCGTGCCGATCGCCTTGGTGAAGATAAGCCGGTCGCCGGCCAGCGCCCCACTGTTGGTCAGGATCTTTCGGGGATGAATGGTGCCAGTAACCGAGTAACCCAGCTTGATCTCGTCGTCGCGAATACTGTGGCCGCCGATGATGGTGCAGTTGGCTTCGACCATCTTCGACAAGCCGCCGGCCAGCATCTCTTCCAGCACCTTGGGATCACCGCTCTCCGGAAAGCAGACCATGGCCAGCGCGCTGATGGGGCGGCCGCCCATCGCGTAAACGTCGCTCAGCGAGTTGGTGGCCGCGATCTGGCCGAAGACGTACGGATCGTCAACGATGGGGGTAAAGAAGTCGACCGTCTGGACGAGCGCCAGCTCGGGCGTGAGTTGATACACGCCGGCGTCGTCGGCGGTATCGAAGCCGACCAGAACGTTGGGGTCGTGTTGCCGGGCTAATTTCCCAAGCACCGAGTCCAGCACCGCCGGACTTAGCTTGCTGGCTCAACCCGCGGCTTTCACCATCTCCGTCAGGCGCGTTGTCTTGATGTCGGACACAGATTCATTCTAGCGCTTTAGCCGTTGGCTCTTAGCTGTTAGCTCTTAGCAATCGGCATCTAGCATTTGGCAATTAGCACCTTGCTTTTCGCTGTTTGCTAACCAAACCGCTCACTCTCAAACAATTTGGAATTGTCATCCCGAGCGCAGCACGAGCCGCTTTTGCTCGTGCGAAGCCGAGGGATCTGCGGTTCGCCTTCCTTTTGCCGATCCCGGCTCACGGAAGCCTATTGCCCATACAGAAACAGCAAATCGTCCGGCAGCCGCCGCGACCAGGCAGCCTCTTCGTGCTTGCCCCCTTCTTCCACCACAACCTTCAGGCGAGTCGGCCCCATGCCCTTCTTGCGCAGGATGTTCTCCAGTTCCTGCACATCTTTCACTAC
This sequence comes from uncultured Acidobacteriaceae bacterium, assembly GCA_963746515.1. Lineage (GTDB taxonomy): Bacteria > Acidobacteriota > Terriglobia > Terriglobales > Acidobacteriaceae > Bog-257. The sequence continues at coordinate 1,019,983 of CAVVBO010000001.1, forward strand.
TTGCGCGCTGCGTTGCGAATCGCCATAGGGAGTCTCATCAGTGCCGATCCCGATGACCATCCTGGCCGGAAGCTGTTTCGCCTTCTCGGCATCCTTCAGCAGTTGGCCATTGCCGATCCAGAGCGGCGGACTTTCCAGCAGCACGTGTCCAAACATGCCGGGATGCTCCAGCACGGTATAAAGCGTGATGTCAGCACCGTAGGACGAGCCGCCGAGACCCGTGTTCATCGGCCCGCGCGACACGCGGTAATGCTTCTCGATGAAGGGCATCACTTCGGTCGTCAGGAACTTCGCGTACTCCTGGCCGTGAACGTCTTTCTGTTCGGTCACGTTGTCTTTGGTGTTCAGCGGATCGGGATACGGCAGATATTCCGGGCTGCGCTTTTCGCCGGCGTTGTCGATGCCGACCACGAACATAGGCGGAATTTTGAAGCCGCCGACCAGGTGCTCCACCGTCTCGTCAACGTGCCACTCGCCGCTGTGGCTGGTCACGTCGTCGAACAGGTTCTGACCGTCCTGCAAGTAGAGCACGGGATAACTGCGGTGCGCGTTGTGCGGCGAGAAGTAGTTGGCCGGCACCAGCACCCGCAACATGCGCGTCGTGTGAGAGATCTTGCTTTCGAAAGGGACAATCTCCAGCCAGCCGATGACGGTATGGTCTTTGTCGAAGGACGTAATGGTGGTGACGTTGGGAATGTACCCCGGCGGCGTTTTCGTTTTCGCCTTGGGCTTGGCGGTATCCTGCGCCCTAAGCGGCGCAGTGACGATTAAGGAAGAGATGAGGAGTGTGGCGATCCAGAATCTCGACATGAAACCAGATTAGCAGGACGTTCCGAAATCGTACGAAGCCGCGATTTGTGTCAGGACACCCTTCGGCTACGCTCAGGGCAGGCTATTTTAGACGTGCCGCAAAACGCCGCCCTATGACTCGGGCTTCAGCCCCCGAGGGACTTTCTTGCAGGGGCTAAAGCCCGGACGAACAGCGGCTGATCGGCCCTAAAGCCAGGCCCTGACACAAATCAAAGCGATATCGGTTCATGAGATAGGTTGCTAAAACGTGCTCGTAAGCCGAGGTGCGTTTCAACTCGTCAAGCCGGTGACTCGCGCAAACCGTTCTGCTTTATCCCTTCAGCTTCAGATTTACCAGCTGCATTTCGGGAGCGCTCTGATTCCAATCGGCAGAGATGTGCTCCAGCGTGAGTCGCACGGTTTTGGTCTGGCCGGGTGCGATAGGCAAACGTTCCAGGTCCACCAGATCGGGATAGCCGCCCATCTGGTTCTGCACCAGCACATGCAGAGGAAGCGTCTCGGTCTGGACAATCTGGTCGAGCGTATTCTTGAACACCATTTTCATGTCGGCGCCGACCAGGGCCTTGTCGCCAGTGTTGGTGATGTCGGCGTCGAGATAGGTGACCGTGCCGCCAACGTAGTTCTCTGCCGCGCTCACTTTAGGATTGGATATCTGCAGCTTGGCCGCGTAGGGATCGGCTTGCGGCTTGGTTTCACCTTTGTGACGCATCACGACGGTGATGACCCCGACGACCACCAGCACCGCAACCAGCCCGACTACGATAGGTACCCAATTGCGCTCCTGGGTTTCCTGCTTCGACGGTGTGAACAGGTCGGTCATGTCTGAGACGATTTTACTCCCGCAGGAACGACGGGTGAGTGCTGCAATTCGGTTGTCATCCTGAGCGCAGCGACCGCAGGGAGCGGAGTCGAAGGACCCCTATAGCGCGATAATCCGGCATACCGGCGTCACGCACTCTTCGCCGCGCGAAACGTGGCCAGCCGTTGGCGAACGCTCATCACACGTTGTGGGAGGTCGAGCTGCGAGCCTTCCTCCAGAATCGGAATCAGCTTGTCGAACTCTGGCCCGGAGTGCGATCCGGTCAGCGCGACGCGCACGGGATGGAACAGGTCTTTGCCCTTCGCGCCGGTCTTGGCCTTCACCTCGTTCATGATCGCCTTGAAGCGCTCCGGCGTCATGGGCGAGGGATCGGCTTCTACCTGCTGCGCAAACGTGGTCAGCACCTCGGCGGTTTTGGGTGCGGCCAGAACTTCGGCGTTGTCCGGCGAATTCACCGCCGCCGCCGCATCGTAGCGGAAGATCAACGCGGCACGCTCGGGAAGCTCGTCCAGCTTGTTGACCGACGGCACTAGCAAGCGCAACAACTTTGCCGAACCAAGAGCGCGGTTCGCTCGTCGGGATTTTCCGGCAGCAATCCATCGCGCACAAAGTAGGGCTCAGCCAGTTTCTCGATGCGCTCCGGCGGGCTCTGCTTGATGTAATGCCGGTTCAGCCAGTAGAGCTTCTCCATGTCGAAGACTGCGGGCGACGGCGTGACCCGCTCCAGCGAGAATTCCTTCTTCAGCTCTTCCGGCGTGAAGATTTCGCGCGTGCCGCCGGTCGGCGCCCATCCGAGCAAGCGCCAGGTAATTCATCAGCGCTTCGGGCAACACTCCCATCTCGCGAAAGTTGGCGATCGAGGTCGCGCCGTGGCGCTTCGACAGCCGCTCGCGATCGCTGCCCAGTATCGTCGAAAGATGTGCGAATTCCGGCACCGGCCAGCCCAGCGCTTCGTACAGCGCGACTTGCTTGGGAGTATTGGAGAGGTGATCGTCTCCGCGAATGACGTGGGTAATGTTCATCAGCGCGTCGTCGACCACGACCACGTAGTTGTAAACCGGAATGCCGCTGGAGCGCAGGATGATAGGGTCGCTAACCACTTCGCTGGAGAACTCAACCATGCCGTGCACGATGTCGTGGAAACGAATTGGGTGCTCGGGAATGCGTAAGCGAATGGCCGCGGCCTCGCCATTAGCTCTGCGCCGCTGCGCCTCAGCCGGATCCAGCACGCGGCATTTGCCGGAATAGATTGGCGGCTGTTGGTTCTTCAGCTTCTCCTCGCGCTCGCGCTCCAGTTCCTCCTGCGAGCAGAAGCAGAGATACGCTTTGCCCTCGCTCACCAGCCGCTCGGCGTGCTCGCGATAAACCGCTAGGCGGTCGCTCTGGCGATAGGGCGCGTAGGGTCCGCCGATGTCGGGGCCTTCGTCCCAGTCCAGGCCCATCCATTTGAGATCGTCGAGCAGTTGGGATTCGTAGCGGGCCTCGCTGCGCTCGAGATCCGTGTCTTCGATGCGCAAGACCATAACGCCGCCCGTTTGACGTGCGAACAGCCAGTTGAAGAGTGCGGTGCGGGCGTTGCCGACGTGCAACTGCCCCGTAGGCGAAGGAGCGAAGCGAACACGAACTTGCGAGGAAGTGGTCACTCTTTGATGGTAACAAGAGTGGAGGATTTGAGACGTCCGCTAGATTCGTGGGGCAAGAAAAAGCCCCACTCAAGCGCGTGCATGAGTGGGGACTGGCAGGGGCTAAAGCCCGAGTCCTAAGAAAAGGCTGTATGGCACGTCTAAAGACGTGCCCTGATACAAACCTGATTCTGCAGCAATTACCCAGCAGCGTAAACCCTTCCGCAAAACAAAAAGCCCCACCCAAGTTTTCGCTTGGATGGAGCCTGGTAAATAGACTACACGGCAGTTGCTATCTTCGCCGCAGTAACCGGCTCTGCGTTCCCAGCGAGTGCCGTTGCTGCAACCGGTCCTCGATCCCCAGCGAGCAGTCGGGATTGACGTTCTGAATGTAGATATCGTTCTCGCCGTTGCGATCGTCTTCCCAGGTCAACGCCGAAAGCCCTGACGAAGCGATACCCGCAGCCAGTCGCGACTTATCCGACGAGGCCGACGACACCGGAAATTGTGCGCATATCGTGCTGCCCGTTCCGTCGAGCTTGATCGCCTGAATGGTTCCCGAGCCGAATCCCGGCTGATCGAACCAGAAGACCAGCGCGCCGGTTCCGATCTGGACGTTCTCGACAAAAATCTGCGAGTCCGATCCCAGCGGCACGATCACCACTCCGGTATTCGTCCACTGGCGCGCGCCTGCCGAATTGAACTTCTGTCCGGAGACGCCATTCAGGCTCTGCAGTGAATCCTCCTCCGTCCAGAATAAGAAAGTTTCCTGCGTCGACGGATTGTAGGAAGCCGACGGTGAAACTCTCACGTTCGACACATTCGTCGAACCCACCGAACCGTTGTGCCCGAAGGCCTCGGTCCCATCCGTCAGGATGTGCTGCGCAAAAACCTGCAGGGTCGGACTGTTGGTGTACCAGGAGAATACCGCGCCTCCGCTGCCGTCGGGAGTGAAGTAAGGAAACTCGCCGAACTGCAGCGAGCCGCCATCGTAAACATGCACATGTCCCGATCCCCACATCAGCTGTCCGCTAGCCGAGATCTTGTTGGCGTAGAGGTAGGCGTTGCTCCCGAAGCCGTGATTGCGCACCCAAGAGACGATGACCGATCCGTCGTCGGCGGCGTGCAGGTCAGCCAGCGAGTAGTTGTAGCCTGATTCCTGCAGAGTGACACCATAGTCGAACGCGGTCGGGCCTATCCATAATGGGCGGCCGTTGGGATCCAGCTTCTGTAGGATGACTGAGCTGTTCGTTGTCCACGCGACAACGATGTTGCCGTCGCTGGTGGCGGTGATTTTTGGCGCCGCGTGGGAGCCGGGGTCCCACGTCATGGCGATACCGTTGGGTCCCCACAGCGCCTGACCGGTGGAACTCATCTTGGCTGCCGTCACCTGCGGATTATCAGGATCGTTGCGATCGTCGAGGAACGCCAGCAGTGCATTGCCGGCCGAGTCGATAGCCAGGCCGTAGTCCTCGGTCGAACTGAGCGTCAGCTTCGCAACCTGTACGCCGTCGTGCTGAAACTGCTCGACGCCGTTGGCGCTGAGCATCTGGTAGTAAACGTCGTAACCATTAGGCGGGGGATCGTTGGGATTATTGTTGAACCAGCTCACATACCAGCTGTTATTGGGCAGCGGCAGCAGCTTGGGCTGCACCTGGTCGGCGCCGGGAATGTTGGATAGAGCGAGGTTTTGTAGAAGGATCGGAGGACCATTGGGCCCAGGCACTGGTAGCGAGGGTAAGTCCGATCACACACATGACGGCGGTACGAATTGCATATTTCATTCGAGCTCCTTGGTGCTTTTGGTGAGTGGATGGAACTTGCAGTCCACTTTCAGCAAAGTAATGGTGTTATTTGTAAAGCCCGGATTCGTATAAGACATTCCGCCGCAAAGACGGTTACGCCGGACATCGCCCCAGACTAGACTCCTGATAAGCGCGGGAAAGCAGATCCCTCGGCGCCTGTCGGGGGCCCGGTTTGCCGCCTCGTGATGACGAGAAATAAAAGACCTATTACGGCGTACCTAAAGCTACTCCCCTTGAAAATCACCTCGCACCGAGTTTTCAGCAAACCGTAAAAATCAGTTCCATGTCGAACATTTTACGGACGGCCTGAAAGCGATTCCTCCCCACCTCTAGTGCTTCACACTATCCAACAACTTCGTCTCTGCCGCCGACGGAGGTTCCGCGCGGCCTCCGAGATATTTTGCCAGAAAGTTTTCACTGGCGGCATTGAATGCCATGTTGTTTGTTGGACGGGCGAAGCCGTGTCCCTCATCCGGGAACACATAGTATTCCACCGGTTCGCCATTCTTACGCATGGCAGCAACAATCTGATCGCTCTCGGCCTTGTTCACGCGAGGGTCGTTTGCACCCTGCCCGATCAGCAGGGGCGCCTTGATTTGGTCGGCCTTGAAAAGCGGCGATTGGGCGTTGAGAAATTCTTCCGAGTCTCCCATTCGCTTGTGGAACGTTGACAGGACAGTCGACCAGTATGGCGGAATGGTCTTGAGCAAAGTGTTCAGGTTGGAAGGTCCTACGATGTCCACTCCGCAGGCGAAGGCTTCCGGCGAAAACGCCACACCCGCCAGGGTGGCATAGCCGCCATAACTGCCTCCCATGATGCAGACTTTCTTGGCGTCGGCCACGCCCTGCTTCACCGCCCAATCTTTTCCGTCGAGCAGATCGGTGTGCATCGCGCCGGCCCACTGGCGATCACCCGCATTGACGTACTGCTTGCCGTAGCCAGTCGATCCGCGGAAGTTGATCTGCAACACTGCATAGCCGCGATTCGACAGCCATTGCGCATAGGGGTTATAGCCCCATTCGTCGCGCCCCCAGGGGCCGCCGTGGACAAACAGCACCATGGGAAGATTCTTCGCCGGGACGCCGGCCGGCGTGGTGAGATAACCATAGATCTTCATACCATCGCGCGCGCTGTACTCGATCGGCTCCATCTTCGAGAGCTGGTATTTCTCCAGCGCCGGGCGGTTGCTGAACAGCAGGGTAGCCTGTTTCGCCGAGCGGTCATACAAGTACCAATAGATCGGAGCATCATCGCTAACGTAGGTGACAATCCACTTGTTATCGTCCAGGCTGCGCGAGAGACTGATGATGTCGCCGGCGTGCGCCTTCTGCAGCACTTGGTAGTCGGCTTTGATCTTAGGATCGATGAAGTCGTACTCGGTACGCTGCTTCACGAACGTCACGACTTCCAGAGCGTTGGTCTTAGGCTGGGTAACAATGTTTTGAAGATCGAACTGCGGATCGGCGGCCAGGACTTTGCGCGCGCCGGTGGCGATATCGATCTCCAGCAAGCGGGCCGCGTTGGCGTCGAGGCTGGTGCCGATCCAAACGTTCTTATTATCGGGAGTAAATCCAAAAACGCCGCCAAACGTCTCGTCCGGCCCCCACTTGATCAGCTCGCGCCACGGCGAACTAACCTCGTTGCGCACCCGGATGATGGTGCCTCCATCGGGCGTGGACACCTGGGCTGCGCGCACTTTCAAATCGTTGTCTGCCTGCCAGCCGGCCACATCGCCGGGGTTCTGCGTGTTCATCGCGATCTTGCCGGTCTTCAGATCGAGGCTGTACACGTCAAACACTTTTGGATCGCGCTGATTGCTCTGGAACAAAATGGTGTCGGGGGTCTTCCAGTCATAGCCCACGATGTCGACTCGCACTTTATCGAACGGCGTGAGATCTTTGGTCTGCTTGGTAGCGATGTCGGTCTGGTAAAGCCGCCAGTTTTCGTCGCCACCCATGTCCTGGGTATAGAGGATGTGCTGGTTGTCGTACTGCCAGATGAAATTGCGGATGCCGCGCTTGGTGTCAGAGGTCACGGCGCGATCGTCGGTCTTGCCTAAGGTACGAATCCAGACGTTGAGTACGCCATCGACCGGCGCCAGGTAGCCAAGCTGGGTGCCGTCGGGCGAGATCTGAGGATCGGCGCGCTCAGGATTACCGAACAGCACCGACCGCGGAATGAGTTCGGTCGATGACTTTCGTTGAGCTGTCGAGGAAGGTGCGAATGCCAGAAACTGAATCACGATCAAAGATAGCAATAACGATAGGGCCGTCCGCATAAGTGACCTCCAATTGTGCCGCACTATAGTCGCACCGGCCTCCGGCCCAGCGCAAGCCGGAATGCTTTGTCCCCGGCATGAATGCGCCTGTGATCGCGTAAAATGGGCCGCATATCGGAAGAGTTCATGCGAGTGATCGCCGGACAATACCGCAGCCGTCCTCTCCAGTCACTGTCTGGGCTCGACTTGCGCCCCACCAGCGACCGGCTGCGCGAAACTTTGTTCGATGTGCTGGCGGCCGCGCCTGGTCTGCAGAACAGCGTCTGGCTTGATCTTTACGCCGGGACGGGCGCAGTCGGGATCGAGGCCCTGAGCCGAGGCACGCGTCAGGTATATTTTGTGGAATCGGCCAAGAAACATGCACGGCTGTTGCGCGGAAATCTTGCTTCTCTTGGAATCGTGGAAGGCTTCGAGGTACAGGAACGCGAGGTCGCGAAAGCACTGCCGCTGCTGGAGAGCACGGGCATCGTTTGTGACTATTGTTTTCTCGATCCGCCCTATCGCATGCGCGGCAGCTACGAGCAGGTGCTCGGTTATCTATCGCAGTCGCGGTTGTTGCAACCGGCGAGCATCGTTATCGCCGAACACGAGAAGAAGTTCGATCCCGGCGAGCGTTTTGGAGCGCTGGTCCGGTACCGTCGTCTCGACCAGGGCGATGCGTCGCTGAGTTTCTACAAATTGGGGTAAGATGCTTCGCCGGGTCCCTCTGAAATTTGCGCAGGAGTCTCTCATGCCCAAGACAATGGCGCACAAGAAGTGGAAGTACGATCTCCATCCCAGCATTCGTATGGTGCAGTCGATGATTGCCGGCATGAAGGAAAAGACTGGCCGCTCAATCGATGAGTGGATCAAGCTGACGAAGAAAGAAGGTCCATCCGGTGAAAAAGAATCTGCCGCGTGGCTGAAGAAAACCTATGGGCTGGGAACGAACTATGCCTCCTGGATCGCGGGCCGCGCCACCGGCAAAAGTGACGGGGACGAGGATGTCGACCAGTATCTAAAGCACGCACAAGATTATGTGGAGAAGATGTACGCCGGGCCCAAAGAGCACTTGCGATCCATCTACGACGAGATCCTGACTTACGCCAAGACGCTGGGCCGCGACATCGGAGTCTCGCCCTGCCAAACGATTGTTCCCATCTATCGCAATCACGTGATCGCACAAATCAAGCCTACGACGCGTACGCGCATCGACCTGGGACTGGCGTTACGGGACACCAGGACCCCGAAGCGCTTGATCGATGCCGGCGGATTGGCCAAGAAAGACCGCATCACGCATCGGATTGAGATCGGGTCGATCGACGACTTCGACGCCGAAGCGAAACGCTGGATGCGAGTAGCCTACGAGATGGACGCGTAAGCGAGTCTCACTTCTGTTTTGCGATTTGCGGCAATAGGAACGCTGCCTATTCTAGGCAACCACTGCTTCCGTGGGAGTGCGCGGGTTTTGCAGCGCGATCGACGCATTGGCGACCTTGCCATCGAGCAGCGTCTGGAAGAAGCGGTCGACCGCATCGAGGATTTCAACCCGGCTCTTGGCCTCGTACACTGCCTTGCGCAAGTGCGCTCCCTGCGGCACGCCGTGCGTAAACCAGGAGGCAAACTGTTTCATCTTGCCTTCGGCGCCGCCGACTTTTTCGTCGACCAGCATAGCGAAGTAGGTACGGATCATGGCGTAGCGATCGGCATCGCTGGGCAAGTCGTACGATCCGGTGCGGGTGTACTGCTCGATCTGGCGAAAGATCCAGGGATTCGACGCGGCGCTGCGGCCGATCATGACGGCGTCGCAACCGGTTTGCGCGACCATCGCGGCGGCATCCTCGGGCGAACGAACATCGCCATTGCCGATCACGGGAATCGTGACCGCGTCCTTCACCGCGGCAATCCACTCCCAATTCGCCTGCCCGCTGTAACCCTGCTCGCGGGTGCGGGCGTGCAGCGCAACCGCAGCCAGCCCGCAATCCTCGGCCATCTTGGCCAGGTTGACGTGCACGATCTCCTGGTCGCTCCAACCCGCACGGAACTTCACGGTGAACGGCACGGTCACAGCGGCGCGCACGGACTCAAAGATGTTCCGGATGAGCGGCAGATCGCGCAGCAGCCCCGAGCCGCCATTGCACTTGACGACTTTCTTTGCGGGACAGCCCAGGTTGAGGTCGACCAGATCGAAGCCGAGATCCTGAACCACGCGCGCGGCATCGGCCAGCACGGCGGGATCGCTGCCGAACAGTTGCGCCGAGATGGGATGCTCGTTGCCGTAGAACGTGAGGTACTGCTTGGCCTTCTTGTCTTTGTGGCGAATGATGCCGTCAGCCGAAGTGAATTCGGTCATCATGAGGCCGCAGCCGCCCAGGTTACGAATGAAGCGGCGAAATACGGTGTCGGTGATGCCCGCCATGGGCGCCAGTACGGTCGCAGGCCGGATTTCGACTCCCCCGAGCGAGACGGACGCGGGCACGCGCGCGCCGGCCGGTGCGGGACGTTCTGCGGGATTGTCGAAAAACTTACTCATGGAGCTTCCTGGATTCAAATCCGCACTTCGATATCTGGGCGCATGGTGATGAGCCCGTACGCTGATGTAGCCCACGCAAGAAACACTGCTTCGTAGATTGTAAACGTTAGGCCCAGACTAGACGAGCTAGCGGTGCAGCATGCCAATGAAGGCTCGTCAGGCGGCGATAACGCCCTGCAGCGCGAAGCTCAACTACATTCGCGAATGGGGCTTGACCAGATGATGCTTGCCGCCGTCGATGACGATCAGCGAAGCCGACGTTCCCTTCTTGTTCTTGCGCCGTCTCTCGTTTAGGAGCTCCTCGTGGAAGGTCAGGCCAAAGACGAACAAAGCGGCTAGGAGGCAGTAAATCGCGATCGGAATGATGTACATCTGTCACCTCCGAAACCTGTCAGTTGAGGCAGGTGACTAGCTTTACTCTATGCCGGAATCAGAGGTTTCGTCAGTGATCTCTGACACCAAACGACAGCCCGGAGCGGAAATGGGCATCGCGAAAGTAAGACCGGTTCCGGCGGGAAACTAGCGCGGGCTGGGGAGGGATTCAGGTGTCAGTTGGGCGACCGAGTTGGCCGCTTCCATGCCTGAGCGAATGCAGTCGGGAACGCCGATGCCATGATAAGCGTTGCCGGCGAGGGCGAGACCAGGGATTTCGGCTGCACGCTTCTCGATTTGCGCTACTCGCGCAATGTGACCTGGCTCATACTGCGCCATCGCTTCCCGCCAGCGGTACACGCGGGCGAAAATCGGCCGGACATCGAGCTTCACGATGTCGCGCAGCTCGCGATGAACGGTCTCCAGCATTTCTTCGTCGGTAAGGCCCAAGACCGCCTCGTCGCGGGCGCCGCCGAGGAAGCAGCGCAGGATGCCTTTGTCGTCGGGCGCGCGATGGGGAAACTTGTTGTGTACGAAGGTGCAAGCGAGCATGCGCGTGCCTTCGCTGCGCGGCACCAGAAATCCAAAACCGGGAGGCAGCTTCGCAAGCTGATCCTTGTAGTAGCCGAGCGTGACGGTGACGGAAGAACTGTACGTGATGTCGAGCAGGTTGCTGCGCCAGCTCACGATCAACGCCATCCAGCAGCGTCACCTGCCACATTGGCAGGAGTGGCCAGGATCACGGCGTCGTAACGCTCGTCGCCATTCATCTCGATAGAGACGCGCCAGCCGCCATTTTCCGGATACATCCGGCGGACATGACGGCGCAGACCGAATCGACGCGGGATTCAGCCGGGCGACGATGGCGTCCACCATCTGCTGCATTCCATCCTTCAGCGAAGTGAACAGCGGACGCGGCGGTTGCTTGCTCGGCAGCTGCGCCATCTTCTTGTGCGCCGCCATCATGGCGCGGCTCAGGCTGCCGTACTTCTCTTCCATCTCGACGAAGCGCGGCAAGCACGGCGCGGGCGCTGAGCTTCGCGGCATCGCCGCCATAGACGCCGGAGAGCAGCGGATCGGCCAGGCGATCGACAACCTCCGCGCCGAAGTGCCGCTCCACCAGTTGCGCCACCGTTTCGTCGTCCTGCATGGGCCGTGGCGGATGAAGCAGCTCGCGCGCCATGCGAACCTTGGTGCTCCACGAGAACAGCGGCGACAGCGCGGTGGGCACCAGCCGCGTCGGCACCATGAACATCAGCCCGTCGGGCATGACCACCAGACGGCCCTTTACCACAATGTAGGTCTTGCGCTGAGAGTCGTTGGAGCCGATGAGCTGATCGGCGATGCCGAGCTCTTTGCAGAGCGCAGTCGCCCAGGGTTTTTCGGTGAGGAAAGAATCGGGACCGGCCTCGACCAGGCAGCCTTCGATGCGATCGGAAGACATGCAGCCGCCCAGCCGCTGGCCGCTCTCGAAGAGCGTGTACTCCAGCTCAGCGCCAGCGGCCCGCGCCTTCTCCAGATAAAAGGCGGCGCTCAGCCCGGAAATGCCTCCGCCGATGATTGCGATCCGCTTCATGCGGTGCTTCAAGAGATCCTCTCAGCTTTGGCGGCGCTGCTCGGCAAGACGGCCTCAGTGCGGCCAGGCGGGTTCTGCGCCAGATCGGCAACCGCGCGTACGAATAACGGCGAATCATTCAGCGATTCGGCCCGGTACAGCTTCATGCCCGCGCTCGCCGGCGAATTGCGCGGAACAGGATATCGACGTCGAAGAGAATCTCGACGTGGTCGCAGACAAAGCCGATGGGCTGCACAAACACGCCGGTGTGACCGGCGTCTCGCAGCTGCATGATCGTGTCCTCCACTGTGGGACCCAGCCATTCGCCGCCCGACATGCCCTGGCTTTGAAAGGCAAAGTGCCATGCGCCGATTTCCGGGAACTTGGGCCGCGACCAGGGCCGCTGTCTCGCGCGTCTGCACCTCGTAAGGATCGCCCTCGGCAATCGTTCGCTGCGGCACGCTGTGCGCGGTGAACAGCACCGGCAGCGGCGCGCCATGCTGCTGCGCAGGCGCTTGTCCAGCCGGTGCGCAGCCTGTCGGCGAACGCTTCGATCAGCAGCGGATGATCGTGCCATTCCTCGACAAAATCGATGGCAAACGGCGCTTCGGCTCCGAACAATACTTGTTTGTAGAGTCCAACGCTGGTTCGCGAATTGTGCGGCGCCAGGCAAATCGCAACCGCCTGCTCCACGCCATCGTCGGATCCATCTGCTTCAGTGTGTCGGCAATGAAGGGATGCCAGTTGCGCATGCCGACATAGGCCGGCACACCCAGCTCGCGAGCGACGCCATCTGCCTGCGCTTGGGTAATCCGGGTCAACGGCGAGCTGCCGATCAGCGAATACCGGTGCTGCACCTCGCGTACCACAGCGTCAGACATCGGCCGGCCGCGCGAAATGTTCTGCAGAAACTCGGGGATGTCCTCGACCCGCTCCGGGCTGCCGTGGGCGATCAGCAGAACCGCCTGCTTGCTCATGGCTTCCTCGCTGGACGCGGCCGTGGCGGTGAACTCGTGCACAAATTGCGCCAGGTTCTTCACGTTATCCACCGGCGTGTTGCGGCAGAATGCCATGTCCGAGATTGAAGATGTGACCCGGGCCGCGCATCGGCCAGGCGAAGAATGTGTTCGGCGCGCTGCTTCAACTCCCGCCACGAAGCGAACAGCAGCACCGGATCGAGATTGCCCTGCACGGCGTGATTGATGTCCGACGGTGCGCCAGCCTTCGTCGAGGGGAATGCGCCAGTCCAGGCCGATCACTTCCGCTCCCGTCTCCGACATGGACGGCAGCAGGGTCGAGCTGTCGGTTCCGAAGTAGATGATCGGGACGTTGGTTTCTTTCTGCAGCCGCTGGATAAGCTGAGTGGTCGGCACCAGCGCGTAGCGGCGATAGTCTTCCACGCTCAGGCAGCCAACCCAGCTGTCGAAGATCTGCAGCGCGTCGGCGCCGGAGCGCACCTGCTCGGCGGCATACGCGGCCAGCACATCGACCAGCTTGCCGACCAACTCATCCCAAACCTCGGGCGAGTTGTACATCAGCTTCTTGACTTCCAGATAGTGCCGCGACCCGCCGCCCTCGACCATGTAACTGGCCAGCGTAAACGGCGCGCCGCAGAAGCCGATCACCGGCAGCTTCGCGCCGAAATGTTTCGACCACCAGCGCGACTGCGTCGGACGACATATGCCAGCTCGGCAGCGCGATCGGTGCGCAGCGCGCTTCACGTCTTCGGCGGTGCGAACCGGCTTCTCGATGACCGGACCTTCGCCCGCGGCAAAGTGAAACGGCAGGCCCATGACTTCCAGCGGCAGCAGCAGGTCGGCAAAGATGATGGCGGCGTCAACGTTGAGGAATTCGGCGGCAGTGATGGTGACTTCGGCCGCCAGCTCGGGCTTCTTGCAGATTTCGACCAGCGAATGGTGCTTGCGCACATCGCGATATTGCTGCATGTAGCGGCCAGCCTGGCGCATAAACCAGACCGGAGTGGTCTCGACCGGAAGCCGCCGGCAGGCACGTAGGAAGAGAGAGTCGGGGGCAGACATAAAGAATTATCGTAGCACCCCGGCGTCACTGGGCCGTGTGATCCGGGTCACAAACAACCTCGTAGCACGCGCTGCGGGCTGTTCGGCATCCTACCCTTCCTGTGAGCCAGGTCACCGACCGCAGCGCTGCCTTTCCCTATGCTTTTCAGTATCCATGCCCGTTTCGGCCCCAGCTCGCGTCAATCCCTGGATCGTGACCATCGCCGTCATGCTGGCCACGTTCATGGAGGTCCTGGACACCACGGTGGTCAACGTCTCCATCCCGCACATGGCGGGAAACATGGGCGCCACGGTGGAAGAGGGCACGTGGGTCGTGACCTCGTACCTGGTGTCGAACGCCATCATTCTGCCCATGGCGGGATGGCTGGCCATGCGCTTCGGACGCCGGCGCATGCTGATGCTGTGCGTCACCGGCTTTACCCTGACTTCGCTGCTGTGCGGCATGGCGACCAGCCTGGAGTCGCTGATCTTCTTCCGCGTGCTGCAAGGGCTCAGCGGCGGCGGCCTGCAGCCGCTGTCGCAATCGGTGCTGCTGGAGACATTCCCGCCCAAGAAGCACGGCACCGCCATGGCGGCATTCGGCCTGGGCATCATCATCGCGCCCATCATGGGGCCGACGCTGGGTGGCTGGATCACCGACAACTACACCTGGCGCTGGATCTTCTACATCAACCTGCCGGTGGGCATTCTTTCGCTGCTGATGATCAGCACGTTCATCGTCGATCCGCCGTACCTGCGCAAGCGCAAGCTCGGTGGCAGTCGATCTGTGGGGCATCGGATTTCTCGCGCTCGGCTTCGGCATGTTGCAGATGGTGCTCGACACCGGCCAGCGCAAAGACTGGTTCGGCAGCAATCAGATCCGCCTGTGGGCGGCGCTGTGCGTCATCGGGCTGGTGGGGATGGTGATTCGCGAACTGACCGCCAAACATCCCATCGTCGATCTGCGCGTGCTGAAGGACCGCACCTTCGCCGCCGGAACGTTGGTGATGACGATGCTGGGCTTCGTGCTCTACGCCTCGCTGATGCTGCTGCCGATTTATCTGCAGACGCTGTTGGAATATCCCGGCGCTGCAATCGGGGCTGGCGCTGTCGCCGCGCGGTATCGGCGCGCTGCTGATGACGCCGATCAGCGGCCAACTCACCAACCGCATGGATCCGCGCAAGCTGCTGTTCATCGGCATCGTCACCGGCGGCTTCACCATGTTCAGCCTCTCGCACCTGAACCTCAATGCCGGCTACTGGGACATCTTCTGGCCGCAGATTATTCAGGGCGCGGCCATGGCGTTCCTGTTCGTGCCGCTGATGGCCACCAGCATGTCGGGCATCGCGAAAGAGAAGATGGGCAATGCCACCAGCATCTACAACCTGATGCGCAATATCGGCGGCAGCTTCGGCATCGCGACCATGACCACATTCCTGGCGCGCCGCGAGCAGGTGCACCAGAACCAACTCATCAGCCACATCACGCCGATGGACATCCGCACGCAAAACACGTTTCGCGGACTTGCAGAGCTGGTTCCAGCTGCACGCGCCGCTGAGCGCCGCCGACGCCGCGCACAAATCGTGGGGCGCGATTTACCTGATGGTGCAGCAGCAGGCCGCCATGCTGTCGTTTGTCGAGGCGTTCTGGGTCATGGGCGTGATCTTCTGGGCGATGGCTCCGCTGCTGCTATTGCTGCGCAACGCGCGCGATCTGCATCCGCACGGGCCAACGCCCAGCGTGCAAGCGTACCGGCACGATCGCAGCAGAGCTCAGTCTGCCCAGGTATCTGAGCCGGAACCGGAACTGGTGGGCGCTGGGCACTTCGACTGACGAGGAACCCAGCGATTCACCACGGAGATCACGGAAAGCAACCTGAGAAATATAACCAAGACTTTCCTCCGTGTCCTCGGTGCCTCCGTGGTGAAAAGACTTGTTCGCCGGTGGCATGACGGGCGAACTCGGGAGGACATCTCGCTAAGCCCTACAATCGGCTGATGGACGTTTCGTCCCCAACGCCAGGCTTGCCGTATCGCGGGCGGCTGGCGCCTTCGCCGACCGGACTGCTGCACATCGGGCACGCATGCACTTTCTGGACGGCCTATCAGCGGGCGCTCAGCACAACGGCACGCTGGTGTTTCGCAACGAAGATCTCGATCCGCAACGCTCCAAGGCAGAATTCGCGCGGGCCATGATGGAGGATTTGCAGTGGCTGGGTATTCGCTGGCAGGAAGGTCCGGACGTCGGCGGACCGTTCGCTCCGTATGAACAAAGCCGGCGGCGCGATCTTTATCTCGCAACTTGGCGCAAGCTGCGCGATGGCGGATTTCTCTATCCCTGCACCTGCTCGCGCAAGGATCTGGCGACGTCGGCTGCCGCTCCGAACGAAGGCGACGATGAGCCACTTTATCCCGGACGATGCCGCGACAAGGTCGGCGAGGCAGGACGCTACGAAGTGCCGGCAGGAGTGAACTGGCGCTTTCGCGTTCCTGATGGCGAGGCCGTCGCCTTCGACGATCTACGGCAAGGGATGCAACGATTCGTCGCCGGCCGGGACTTCGGCGACTTCGTGGTGTGGCGGCGCGACGACGTGCCTGCGTATCAGCTTGCCGTCGTGGCAGACGATGCTGCAATGCAGATCACTGAGGTCGTACGCGGCACCGATCTGCTGAAGTCCACCGCCCGGCAATTGCTGCTGATCCGCGCGCTGGGATTAGCCGATCCCGGCCTACTATCATTGCGACTTGATACGCGACGAAGGCGGCACGCGGCTGGCCAAGCGACATGATGCTCTCAGCCTGCGTGCCCTGCGTCAGCAAGGCGGCACTCCGCAACAGGTGTTGAAGATGTGCGGATCGCAGTGGAACCCCAGGGGCTAAATAGCTTGGTAAAAAACACGAAAAGCTGATCCCTCGCCGGCTGAAGCCGGCTCGTGATGACAAAAATAAAGAGCTATGGACGCGGCGCTAAAGCGCGGCACTACCCGAACCTCGGATCAAACCGAGTTTTTCGGCAGCCTGTGAAGCCGTGCCCTTTCAAAGCTTGCTGGATGTCGTGACAAGCTTCAGCCAGAGGTCGCGCAAATTTATCGCCGAGGAAACGCGCAACGCTTATTTAATAGAGGTCCGCGAACTTATCTGCAAGCTAGCGTGCAATTACAATTGCGTATCACGATGGAACAAGGTATTGTCACGCCGATGGCGAGGAGGATGGCACGATGCGTTTGAATTGGGCTGCAATCCTGTTGGCGGGAGTTGCGGACTGGATTCTGGGAGCCGCTTGGTTTACGGCATTTGCCAAGCAGTGGAAAGCAGGACTGCGCATGGCGCCCGAGGAGATGCAGGCTTATATGTCGCATCCCAACTTCTGGCCTTACATCATTGCATTGGTTTGCAGCATCTTCATGGCTTATGTCATTGCCCGGCTGGTCAGCACTTCGGAAACCCACGGGCTTTTTCGCGGAATTAGTATCGGCATCCTGGTTGGCCTGGCTGCCGCTCTGGCTATGATCACGGAAATGGTCTTCGAGCTTCGCGCCGGTTCGTTCATCATGATTGCCGCAGCCTATCCGTTCCTGGGCTGTATTTTGATGGGCATCATTGTCGGCATATGGAAGCCGAAAGGCCGGAACGAACTGGACCACATCGTGGCGGCGAAACCATGAAGATTGAAGGCAAAATTGTTAACGGTTATCTGAAAGTCCTCACCGGCTTGGACCAACTTCCCGGCCCGGGTGGCGAACGATACATTGAGTTGTTCCGCCATGGCACCCTGGCGGTGGAGTTGTATGCCCCTCGCGGCAACGATCCGCAGACACCTCATAGCCGCGACGAGATTTACGTAATCATCAGTGGAACAGGGCATTTCCGTCATGGCTCACACGAAACCACGTTTGGTGCGGGCGACGTGCTCTTTGTTCCCGCCGGCGAGGAACACCGCTTCGTCGAATTCACCGACGACTTCGCTACCTGGGTATTTTTCTATGGACCGGAAGGCGGCGAGGCGGAAGTAGTCAAGAGCTAAGGAAACTCTGATCGAGGCTTGCTTTGAAGGGGACGAGCCTTCAGAGTCTAGGTGAGAAACTAACTTTGTGTTTCGGCGGTGGAATACGAAGCGCGAAAAACAAGCGCCGGAGGCGCGGAAGAGCATAGCCCAGCACGTAGCCGCAGGCGGAGTGCTGGGTAAAGTGGGAAATGAAACTGAGTCCCGTAGGGACGGCAGAAATCCCACGCAGGCTCTTCAGGCCGT
This sequence comes from uncultured Acidobacteriaceae bacterium, assembly GCA_963746515.1. GTDB lineage: Bacteria > Acidobacteriota > Terriglobia > Terriglobales > Acidobacteriaceae > Bog-257. The sequence goes on from CAVVBO010000001.1 coordinate 1,038,025, forward strand.
CCGTTCGGCACACGCAAAATCATTCGGCTTTAGCCGCTGCGGGACCACGCTTTTACTTGATCAGAGTTTTCCTAAGCGTGCCAGTCGCCGGCAGAACAGCAGGCCCTCCGCTCGGACTAAAGTCGATGACCATACCTGAAAAGCTCTTCCCGCTTCACTTTCCGGCATAGCTCACCCGCCAGATGGAATTCGATCCGTCGTCGGTGACCAGCAACGAGCCATCGGAGGCGACCGTGATGCCTACGGGACGTCCCCAGACATCGCCGTTGGGAAGCACGAATCCGGTGAGAAAGTCTTCGTATTCGCCGCTGGCGTGGCCGGTCTGATGCAGCGGCACGCGAATCACTTCGTAGCCTGCACGTGCTCCCCGGTTCCACGAGCCGTGCTGCGAGGCAAAGATGTCGCCCTGGTATTCCGACGGAAACTGCTGACCCTGGTAGAACGCCATTTCCAGCGACGCATTGTGGGGCTGCAAGAGCACGTCGGGCACAACGACTTTAGCTTTCAGTTCAGGATGCGCGCCCTTGAGCCTCGGGTCGGGATTGCCGCCGATGTAGTAATACGGCCAGCCGTAGAATCCGCCTTCCTGCACATGAGTAATGTAGTCGGGCACCAGGTTGTCGCCCAGTTGATCGCGCTCGTTCACCGAGCACCACAGCTCGCCCGTCTTCGGGTCAATGGCGAGGCCGCCGCCGGGGTTGCGAATGCCATAGGCGTAGATGTGCATCCCGGAGCCGTCAGGATTCATCACCACAATGTCGGCGCGATTCTTCTCCTCGGGATGAGTGTCGGGATCGTTGATGTTGGAAGACGATCCCACGCCGACGAAGAGCCGCTTGCCGTCGGGCGTGAACACCAGGTCGCGGGTCCAGTGGCCGCCTCCGGAGGGCAACGAAGCCAACTGCTGAGGCTTGCCGGTCGCTTTCAAATCTCCCTTGTGATACGGGAAGCGCAGCACGGCATCGGTGTCGCCAATGTAGACGTACTGCGGGTTCGGCCCGGGAGGATAGAAAGCAATGCCGTACGGTTGCTTCAGCCCGGTGGCGAAAACCGCAGTCTGCTGCGGCCTTCCATCGGAGGTGATACCGCGAAAGACTTTGATGTCGCCGCTATGACTTTCGGCCACGAAGAAATCGCCGTTAGGAGCGGCAAGGATTTCGCGCGGCTCCTTCACTTCGCTCGTGTAGAGCTCGACTTTGAATCCGGCGGGCGCCTGCGGCCAGACGTTTTTCGGGCGATCCACCACCGTCGGACCGTTGGCCATCGACTTGGTGGCATAGGGTGCAGGCAGATCCTGCGGCGTGATCTTGTGGCTGGTCCCCGGCTTTTCGTAACGGTAATCGGTGAAGGGCGCATTGGGCGGCGGCGGCGAAGCCGGACCATCGGCGAATACGGGACAAGAAAAAAGCAGAATAGTAAGGAGAGTAGGTAAGGTTAATTTACTCATTGCACCTCATGACATTAACGGGCGGCTAAACTGCGCACCGGAATCCTGCAACTGCCATTGGTGATTTAGATGAAGGGATGAGGTTTTGGTATGTGAGAAAGTTGCGGAGTTTTGCCGGCATGAAATAGCAACGCGAGAGGCTGGACGCCGGTCTTCAGCAAGGCGGATGCCAGTCACAACTCTGCGCGATGCGGATATGCCAGCCGCTTCGAGGGGAGGCCGCTCGCGAAATACAGCGAGGACCTCTCCTCGACGCTTCCTGCCCGGGCTCCCTAGGCGGCTCGTCGCGGTTTTGGTTTTCGCGCCGGCTCAGTTTCCCGGGCACTTTTGTTGGCTTGCACATTAATGTGTCCGGAGAGTTCGGTCAGCTTCTGATCGGTTTCCTTCTCTTCTTCAAGAGTCTGCTGCAGCAACTCCGCTTGTTCGGATTCGCCCAGGAGATTGGCGTAGGCGACTACCGTTCCATAGCCTGCGATCTCATAGTGTTCTACCCGCTGGGCCGCGGAAATCAAGGCCGCATCCATTACCTCGTCGCTGAAATCCTCGCCCATGATCTCGGCGCCTTCTTTGACCAGTCCTTCCATGCCCATGCACTTCTTCCCGCCAGCTTTAGCGTTGAGCTGGGTGAAGATCTCTTCCAGGCGCTGCACATGGCCTTTCGTTTGTTCCAGATGTTCTTCGAATCCCTCGCGCAATTCGTCGGACGATGCTGCCTTGGCCATTTTCGGAAGCGCCTTCGTCAACTGTTTCTCGGCGCTATATAGATCTTTGAGTTCGTCCAGGTAGAGCTCTCTTAGCGAGTCTTTGGTCATTGGTAAACCCCCATGCTGATTTGTCGACTGAATGTGATGCGGTGAAGAACTCAACTCAAGTTCGACCTATCGAGGACTTGGCCTCCGAAAAAATCGGGGATCCCAGTCGAGTCCCTTAGCCGGCTTGAGTTCTTAACTTCTTAGTTGCATGGGTTACGGCCAGGGATGTTCGCTCATGCACATTGCGTTGGGGACGACGCAATATGTACGTGCCAATGCGGAGAAGCGCATGGGTGGCACAACTCGCGCAACGAGACCGCCTTCTAACTCAGCGGAGAGTCGAAATGCCAGCTAAGAAGAAGAGTTCTGGTTCAAAAAAGAAATCCACCGGCCGGAAATATGGAAAGAGCGCGGCCAAGACGGTCGCAAGTGCCATGCGACGTAAGAAGAAGGGCACGCTCAAGTCGGGTAAGGGCGGAAAGGGCGGAACGGTGAAGAGCCGCAAACAGGCAATTGCCATAGGCCTTTCAGAAGCGCGCAAAAAGGGCGCCAAAGTTCCGAAGAAAAAGAGCAGTTAGCGGGGCGAGTACAAACTACGGAATTTTCCCGACAGCTTTGCTAGAGCAGCAAAAGCCGCTGGAATTCGTTCCGCACGATGCCATAGCACTCACAGGCAGCCTGTTCCAGTTCTGCGCGGTTCCTGATGGTGACCGTGCCTCGAGAATAATCAATCAGGCCGGCGCGATGAAGCAGTCCGGCGGCCAAGGTCACGGTGGTGCGGGGCGCACCCAGCATCTGCCCCAAGAAATCATGAGTCAACCGCAGTTGGTCTGACTCTGTTCGGTCGCGGCAAGACAGGAGCCAGCGGGCAAGCCTCTCTTCGATATTGTGCAGCCGGTTGCAGGCGGCCGTTTGCGCCGATTGCACCATAAAACCCTGCATGTATCTTTGCAGATGGCGGCGCAGCTCGCTGGGACGATCAAATTGCTCTTTCAAAATATCTGCATTGACGCGGTAACCCGATCCTGCGATCTGAACGAAGGTCCGTCCGGGGGCTCCTTCAGTGCCGAGCAGAATGGGCAACCCAACCACCCCGTCGATGCCGATGATGCCGACCTCGACCGTGTCGCCGTTCTTCAGCGACACCACCACCGAAGCGATACCTTCCTCCAGGAAGTAGGCATGAGGAGCCGTTCCGTCGAGCAGGGTAGTTTCCTGTTTCAGAGTTATGGGTGAGAGATGAGGTTTCAGGCGATTAATTTCAGCTTTTGGCAGGCCTGCGAGGACACGATTCCGATACGCCTGCTGCTTAGGCGGATTCATATTGCTCCTTCATGGGCCAACCAAGCCCCATCCGGATGCGCAAATGAACCAGCCCCCTGGCGGGAAGACGTGCGTATGAAGATGTAAGTTAATTATACTCTGGGGCAACAGCTGGCTTATGTCTGGTATCAGACTTAGTAGGGTTGCGGGCCAGAAGCCGCTTCAGCTTCGTGAGGTGATTCGGTGAGTATCGAAAACGTAGAGCGTAGAGTTCGAGCCCCCGCGGATGCGGGGACTCTGGCAGCCGCTTTAGCCCATGAGATCAACAATCCTCTCGATTCGCTCATGAATCTGCTTTATCTCATGGAATCCGAGGCAAACCTTACGGAAAAGGGCCGCCACTACCTCACCCTCGCCAAGGAAGAAGTAAACCGTATTTCACAAATCACCCATGGGGTAATGAATGAGTTCAGGACGGTGAGTCCGCAGGACACCAATGTGCCAAACTTGCTGCGTTCAGTCGTGGATTTTTACGAGCCGCGGTTTGAGGCTCGCGGTATTTCCATTCAGGCTCGCTACTGTCGCGACGGGGATCTAGCCGTCTACCCGGGTCCTTTGCGGCAAGCGTTCTCGAATCTGTTGTTGAACGCCGCGGATTCGATGCCGAGGGGCGGAACGATGCACGCCCGGATCTCCCTGGCCCAGGAGTGGAGTGGGCAGGAGCGGCGCGGAGTGCGGGTTACCTTCGCTGATCACGGCGGCGGAATCGCTCCGGACGACCTGCGCCGAATCTTCGACCTCTTCTTTACCACGAAAGGAGCCGGCGGGAGCGGCTTGGGACTATCGCTGGTACGGGACACAGTCGAGAAGCACGACGGGGTTCTGCGCGTACGGACTAGCACGAAACAAGGCCACAGCGGCAGCATTTTTGCCATGTTCCTGCCAGCCGCTTGGGAAACTCTGCTTACACCTGACGGACGGCCGGTGCGAAAAGGGGACTGAATCATAGTTTTCTACAGCAACCGCAAAGCCGAACGATTCTCCCGTTCTACCTGCTTTAACGTGCAGTCGGCGGGATCTTTGTCGGGACGCCAGCGCAGAAACTTCGTGCCATGGCGAAAACGTCCACCGGTGAAATGATCGAACTGCACCTCGGCGACCAGTTTCGCATCCAGCGGTTGCCATTCGGCGGAGCGCCTGGTACTCCAGCGACTAGGCCCGCCAGGACTCTTGCCGGTAAAGCCCGGAGGCTTAATCATCTTTTTCAGCTTCCGAGTCAGGTCCGGCCGCTCCTGGGCGCTGATGGAAGAAGTAAAGCCCACATGATCCAGTTTTCCTTCTTCGTCGTAAAGCCCAAGCAGCAGTGACCCCACCAGCGGCTTCTTGTCGAGGAAGCGAAAGCCGCCCACCACGCAGTCTGCCGTACGAAGCTTCTTGATCTTCTGCATGCCGGTGCGCTCTCCACTCTGGTAAGGAAGATCGCGGCGCTTCGCCACCACGCCGTCAAGCGCAACTCCCAGGTGAAACCATTTGCGTGCCACCGAAAGGCTGTGCGTGGCCGGCGAGAGGCGAATCATTTTATTGCCCTTGAGATATTTCCCGGCAAATCTCTCCAGCGCTTCGCGCCGCTGTTCGAGGGGGACTGCTACCAGCGAGCGGCCTTGATCGTCGACCAGCAAGTCGAAGATGATGAACAGGCTGGGAGTCAACTCGCTCAACTTCTTTACCCTGCTCGCCGCAGGATGAATCCTCATCAGCAAATGATCGAACGACAGTCCTCCCTCGAACGGGATAGCGATCTCTCCATCCAGAACGAACTTTGCCGCTTTGAGTTTTCCTAACGTGGCGACTAGTTCGGGAAAATACCGGGTGAGCGGCTTGCCGGACTTCGATTGGAGATCAATTTTCTTCTGATCGCGGAATGCCAGGCAGCGGAAGCCATCCCACTTAGGTTCGTACTGCCACTGTGGGCCTACTGGAAGACTGGTTGCCGGCGAGGCTTCCATCGGCTGATATTTCCTGGGAAGGGGTAGAGGCACGGGACGCAACGTCTCCGATATAACGTGGGGCTGAAGCCCCAGTTTATTGTTAGCGGCTCCGACGCGGGCATGAAGACCGCACTATCCGATCAAGATTAACGGCTTACTGTGGCAGCAGGCCGTAAACATCGACCTCGGATGCAGTACCAACATATACGCGTCCATCGGCAACCGTGGGAACCGTGAATTTCACCGCTGGACCGGCCTGATCGCGCGTTCCAGCCAGCTCGCTGTTATAGCGCTCGTTGCCCAGGTTGGCCGCGTCGATGGCGTGCAGCACGGCATATCCTCCACTGCCCGCATTGCTGGTGTCGATTTCCCATAGCAACCCATCGGAGGTGCCATTGGCCGATAACGAGGTATTCGCTCCATGTCCGCCGAAAACTGTTGTTCCTTCCGAAATCCACGAAGTCGAAATCAAGTCCAGTATTCGGATCCCAGCTATATGCCTTCACCACATCTTGCGCGCAATGGTAGTAGATCGTGTTGTTCCAGAACGTGGGGGTGGTGAAAATGTTGTCGAACTCCTGCGTGCCGGTCTGGACTTCCTGGATCACGTGATCGGTAGTTTGGAACTGTCCCATGTTGTCGCGATTGATGACAAAGATGCGCCCGTCTTTGCCCCCGCCGATCAATTCATGCGGATATTGTGACGGATTGTCGGGCATGATGATCGGGCGATCCGCTGCCCAGGTCGGCATCGTTGCTCGACGCAAGTACGCCTCGTTGGAAGGCTTGAAGTAGTCGAGCACATTCAGGTCACTGGCCTGCAGGCGCATGGCAGAATCGTTGTAGTCGGGCGCAGGATCGTCAAGGTCGACGCCGGTGATGAGGTAGATGTCGCCGGTACTATCGTCGATCGCCGGAGTTCCTCCCCACAATCCGCCGCCTGCGCCATCGGGGGTCACGTTGAGGATCGCCGTCTGTGCAGGGCCGCCTTGTCGTAGGCCAGAGATCCAGCCATGACTGCAGTGTCCGAAGCTGATGTAAATGGCATTGGTGGCGGGATCGAGCGCCAGCCCGTTGCGCTGATAGCAGTCTGGTTTCCAGGGTAATTTGCCCATTATTGCTGTCCTAGCCAGTGCCGGAAACCGTGCCGGTCACCACCACGGGCCCGCCAAACTTCTCGTTGCCGTTGGCAACATCGAGCGCGTGCAGGCGAAATACTTTGTTCCCGCTTCTCCGTGCCGTCGGTCACCACGTAGATGGTTCCGGTCGAGCTGTCGATTACCGGAGTGGCAGTGATTCCCAGCAGCGGCTTGATTCCTTCCTCGTCATTGATCTGGAGGGGAGTTGCCAGATGCTTTTCCCACAGCGGCGAGTCCGAAAGACCATCGGCATCGATAGGCATAGACGGTGTCGTTTTCGGTGGCAACGAAGACTACATTGTGACGAACTCCGCCGACGGTCAGGTTCGGCAGATAGAGCGGCTGAGCATAGACTTGCCCGTCCACCGGGAACGAAAACAATTTCCCGAACTGTCTGTGAATTGACATTCGTGGTGTTGAGACGTTGTCTCGTTGAGATTGGCGCCATCGCGCACATCGTCATTGTGATAGGTGAGCACGGAGACGGTGCCGTTCGGCGCGTTCACCACGGAAGCCGAGGCGTTGACGCTGTAGGTGGGCAGCGCAACGCTGGTTGCGGTCACGGTATGCGAGCCGTGATCGGCGGGCGCCGTGTAGAGTCCGCCGGTGCTGATGGTCCCGACCCTGGTGTTGCCGCCGGCTACTCCATCCACCGACCAGGTCACTGCGTTATTGCTGGTTCCCTGAACCGTCGCCGTGAACTGCCTGGTCCCGAACGGCGTGAGAGAAGTACTTTGCGGAGACACGGTGAGGCTGATCACCGTAACAGCGGCGCTGGCGTTCTTCGTGTTGTCGGCCACGCTGGTGGCCGTAACAGTGTGCGGACCCGACAGTCGAAGGCGCGGTGTACAAGCCGCTCGTGCTGATGGTACCGACGGTCGTATTGCCGCCACTCACGCCGTCTACCGACCAGGTTACGCTGGTGTTATTCGTCCCGGTTACGGTTGCCGTGAACTGCTGGGTCGCACTGACGGCCATGGTTACTGTAGTTGGAGAAATGGCGACCGTGATTGCCGGCGGCGTGGAAATACTGATTGACGGTCACGGCTGCGTTGGCGGTTTTGGTAGAGTCGGCGTTCGACACCGCTGTAACCGTTACTTGTAGAGCGACGGTGGGGCTAGGGGCAGTATAAAGTCCGGCGCTGGAAATCGTGCCGTACTGTGAATTGCCTCCGGCTACATTATTCACTTCCCATTGCACTGCGGTATTGGTGGTACCGGTCACCGTAGCCTGGAATTGTTGCGTCCCTGCTGCGGCAACCGTGGCGGAGGTCGGCGAGATGGTAATGGCGACGGTTGGCGCCGGATCGCTGGCGCCACCTTGGTTGTTGCCATTATCGTTGCTGCTGCCGTTGCTCCCGCCTCCACAAGCGACCATCGACAGAAGCAGGCAGACAGAAATTACTACATGGGGTGCCAGGGAAGCGTGCCGCGACATTAAGCCCTCGACGCAGGAGTACTGCCGAAGAGATAGATGGCTTCCGGCGCGGGCGTGTTGCTTCCGCTAAGGAGACTCTGATTAAGTAGCCACTCATTCCCTCAGGGGCTAAAGCCCGATTGATTTCGCACCGGTTACGGCACGGCTGAAGCCGTGCCCTTTCAAAAACCAGACTTGATCAGAGGCTACTTGAGGGTTAGTGCGCGTCTAGGTCAACGTCTTTGATAGGCACGTCCCAGTGGGCATCCAATATCTCGAACCGCCTCTTCTCCTCACGCTTATAGGTTTCCTGGTCGGGGAAGAGCTGCTTGAGGATCGGCGCGGGGTCGAAATCGTCGTTGGCGATAGCTGCGTTCTTGAAGACGATGGTCACGCGATAATCCCAGCGCCCATCCTCGGTGGCATGATAGCGAGGCTGGGTTGCCGTCACTTTCAAAATACGGCCAAGCTCGATTTCTTTCTTCAGCAGCGGATAGTGGTTCTTCTTGAACAGTGTGATGAATTCGTCGGCATAGCCCCATTTGGCCTTGTAGTAATACTCCGCCACGAAGGGCTTGTCGGGATTGACAGCAGTGGCCGCAGCTTGCAGCTCGGCGGCGAAAGCAAGAGTTGGAGCACAGGTTGCCGCCGCCAGAATGAGAATGAGTAAGATCAGCCACGAAGTCTTATGACGCATTCATTTCTCCTTCCAATCGGCTCCGGAGTCATCTGGATTTCACATTGCTTCGCTAATCGGGGCTCGGTATCAACTGGGAAAATAGCTGCGGAATTTTATCACTCTGCGCAGGCTCTCACAGCCGGTCATACTGGACACGCTGACAGGCCTCCTTCCATTTTTCGCTCATCTAAAGCAGAATGTTGAGGCTGCATCGGGCTCCTACCATCTTCGACGGCAGCTTGGAGCCGGTAATTGAAATCATCGCGGCGCACTTGTGAGTTGTAGGTTTCGTCCGGACGCTTTGGGACTATGAGGAGAGGTGGAATGCGGCTCTCAGGTATTTTCGTCATCTTGCTGACGATCGGAGCAGTTGCTCAGAATCAGCCGGCCGGGACCAGCCAGGCGTTTCAGGGAACCTACGAGCAGCTGAAACCACAGCAGAAGCTGCTGATCGACGACTGGTATGCGGACTACAACAAGATGATGCACGAGGACCTGCCGCCCTCGGACTACAACCAGCTCTCGCTTTCCACCCGCACCACTTTCGAAGCGATTACCCATGCGCTGATGACCACCAAGCTGACCGGCAAATCAGGCCAGCCGATGGGCAACGCGCTGGAGTTGGTGCAGTCGATCGAGACCATTAACGGCAAGGTGCCGCAGGCGCGCGGAGATTTGCAGTTCCGCATGTATGTCATGTTGAAGCCCGACGCCTGGCAGACGCTGAAAGACTCGACCGAGTTCTTTCGCGACCGCGACAATACCGTCTATCACCACGGCTACCCGGTGAACTATCGCCAGGATGGCAGCGCTCCTACTATCCAGATCTCGATGTCGAAGGACGGACGCCATGCCGACATCGACGTAGACTACCGCTCGTCGAAATTTCCTCAAGCCTTGATGAACGGCCACCTCACGCGCGGCGAACTCCGATGTACGGGCCGGCAATAATACGCAGCGTCACCTACAGCGCTGGCAAGGGCTTGACCGACTGGTGGAGAAATCTGTTTGGTCTCGACATGCCGGAACCGGATACATCGGAAGCCATCGCGGCCAGCGGCGATGTTCCCCCGGTTCCGCGTAAAGGGTAATGGCAAGCTCGAGGATGCGGTCCAAGACTTCCTGAATTCGTGGCTGGTACAGCAGAAGCCGGAGCTGTCGGCCGCCTATCTCTCGCCGCGTTCGTTCGCCTGCCTCGAGGAGTACGGTCCCCAGGCTGGTACTGAGATCAATGTAGCGAACGCTCCCTACGTTGCCGTCAAAGATATGGCTGCCACCAATCGACTGGTGGGCAAGCCGGCGAGTTTGCAAGATGTAGTGAAACCCTCGGCGGTTAACGACTCGCGCCTGGCGCTGGTCAAGCAGCAATATGGAAATATCTTTGGGATCTACCGGGTGCCTGACGGCGTCGCGCCCGAGTTCGAGTGCGACGATCAGCGCGCCTGGCAGGAGTTCGAAGCGGCTCGCGTCTCGGGCAAAGCCGGGAAATCCAATCGCTACTATGCCGCGATTTTCCGGCTCAAGCCACCCAACGAAACCGGCCAGATCATTACCATCCTTTGGACGAAAGATGGGAATTACTGGAAGGTGGTCTCCTGGGATATCGAACCGGAGGACGCCAAGCCGGGAGAAGTTCCCGACACCCGGCCCACCCCCGCGCCGGCCGTTGCCGAAGAGCATATGAAGGGTGATGCCGCTTTTCTGGGAGCGACCAATGAGTTTCTTAAGTCCTGGCTGGTGACCAAAAAGTACGATGTGGCCACCAGTTATTTTTCGCCGCGCAGCGATGCTTGCGTCGATCTGTATCTACAAGCCCGGCCAGCAGCAGCCCAAGACGCCGGAGCAGTACGCCGTCTACCTTCGCGATGCACTCACCACGATAGATAAAGAAGTGGGCGACTCGCGTAATTTGCCCGACGTGGTTGAGCCGGTCGATCCAGACCATCCCGGGCTGAAGCTGGTCTCTCATTCCGGCGAGGATGCTTACACCGTGGTAGCGGTTCCCGACTACCTGGCGGAAACTTTGATGTGCCAGAAGGAGTCGCGCCAGCATCCGTATCAGCCGGCCGAATCGCCGACGCCTACCTATGGTCAGTACTACGCGACACTCTTCGCCGTGCGTACGCCGGGAGAACATGCCGCATCCCTGGCTTTCTTGTGGAGCAAGGAAGGCGGGCAGTGGAAGATTATTTCGTACGAGATGATTGCGCCGTAGCGTGCGTGAGAATGCTTATGAGAAATCGAATGGGTGGGCACCCGCAGAACCCGCGCCGTAAGATCTGAAGCGAAACCTATCTCGCCGCGAGAGCTCCGACCTTATGGCCTCGGCGCAGCTTCGCGGCTTTCACCGTGTTGCTCATCAACATCGCGATGGTGAGCGGACCTACTCCGCCGGGGACGGGCGTCATGGCTCCGGCGACTTCGGCGACTTGGGATGAACGTCGCCCATCAGGGTCGAACCTTTAGCGGCGAAATCGCGCTCTCGCTTTTCGTTTCCCGCGAAGAACTCCTGGAACTCGGCAGGATCGGTAACGGTGTTCATGCCGACATCGATCACGGTCGCACCCGGCTTCACGAAGTCAGGCGTGATCATTCCAGCTTTGCCGATGGCCGCGACCAGGATGTCCGCTCGTCGACACACCGCCGGCAGGTCGCGCGTCTTGGAATGACACACAGTCACCGTCGCGTTGCCATTGAGCAGCAGCATCGCGACCGGCTTGCCGACGATGTCGCTGCGGCCGACGACCACGGCTTCGGCGCCGGCGATCGGAATGTTGCTGCGCTTCAGAATCTCGATGATGCCCGCTGGCGTGCACGGCACCAGGCCGGGGCGTTGCGTCGAAAGATAGCCGACGTTCATGGGATGGAAGCCATCGACGTCTTTCTCGGGCGAGACGGCCAGCAGCACCTTCTTGGCGTCGACTTGCGGGGGCAGCGGCAGTTGCACCAGGATGCCGTCGATTTCGTCGCGGCGATTGAGGTCGTCCACCAGAGCCAGAAGTTCCTCGGTGGTCACGTTGTCGGGCGGAGTGTGCTTCTCACTGTAGATGCCAAGCTGTTCGCAGCTTTTCACCTTGTTGCGGACATAGATCTCCGACGCCGGATTGTGCCCGGCGAGCACGACGGCCAAGCCGGGACGAAGCCCTGCCGCAGTAAGTTCCTTCACTTCTTCGCCGACTTCGGCTTTGATCTGCGCTGCGATCTTGGTACCGTCGAGAATGATGGCTGACATGGCTTCCCCTTGCTTGGACGATGAAGCTTTAGTTTATCGCGCAGAGGCCGCTCTTCGCTCTTCGCTTTGCTTGCCTAGAAGTTTGGGCTCAACCGTGATGACCAAGGGCCAGCGACCAATCGGCTGATCCGCTCGCTCGGTTGTCACGTAAGACGCCTTGGCGAACAGCGAAGAGCGAAAGGCGAAGAGCGAACCGCGCCCTTTACGCGGGGTACAATGATTCTCATGATTCCCCCCGACCTGCTGGAAATCCTCGCCTGCCCGGTGTGCCGCAAGCCGCTGGTTTTACGCGGTGAAGACGGACTGAAGTGCAATGAGTGCAAGCGGGTATATCCGATCCGCAACGGCATTCCCATCCTGCTGGAGCCGGAGGCCACCATCGAGCAGTAATGGCTGAATAGCCATTCATCCAGGCTGCGGTTGCGTGCGATCGCTCACCGCGGCTCCCGGATTGGTGAAAATCGCACACGTCCCCGCCACATCGGGCGCGGTCTACGAGCCGTTAGAGCATTTGCCCTCCTCGCATGCGCAAAGCGTTGCGGCTGTACAACGACCTTCATCCCACACCTGTGGTACCAGCCTGCTTAAATTGCAGCACTCGTCACGGCTGGCTGCAACTATTTCGTGATAAAAGGGTTGGAAACACTCAAAAGACCCAGGACGGAGCTAGCGACAGGGCTGGTTCGGCAATCGAATTGCCTGCAACTAAATAGCGGTCTCGAGAGTCTAAACAGACAAAGCCCCGAAGGGTCGGAGGTGAGGTGATGATGGCAGAGAAGTTTTCCGTCCCGGAACTGACGGCGCTGAGGAGCGAGCTGCTTCATGGATTCGACTCCAAGGATGCGGCTGAGCTGCTCCAGATGTTCCTGGCTGGACACGGGTACGGTGTCTCGGCCGAGGAAGCCCGCAATGCAGTCAGCAAAGTGGGGATGCTGGGTGGCACACTCGAAGCTTTCCAGCGCGAACTGGAAACCATTGCACTGGTGATGTAAGCGAGAAGCGGTGACAAAGATTCGCTTGACCTGAAAATTGGACGGAACGCGAGCCTCGCCAGAACCTGGACGAGCCCGCCGACTGAAGCGAAAAGTGAAGAGCCCGGGCAAAACGGTCCGGGCTTTCCTATGTCACCGTTAAACGGAATCCAGCGATATATCCTTAGCTCCACTTGCGCACTTTCACCCCGCCGCGAATGCGGTCTTGCAGCACCTCTTCGAAGAACATATAAGGATGCACCTGCTCGAGCCGGCTGACTTCGTCCAGCTTCCGGCGCAGCTCAGCCGGAATTTCAAAGGTGATCGATTGCAGGTTCGCTCTCCAGCTGCTTCAGGCTGGTGGCGCCGATGATGGTCGACGTCACTCCCGGCTGCGTTGCCACCCAGTTCAGAGAAATCTCCGCTGCCGTGCGTCCTAGTTCTTTCGCGATCTGCTGCACGGTTTCGATAATCTTCCAGTTGCGCTCGGTGAACTTGTTGAACACAGGATTGTTGGACTCCTTCAGCACGTCCAGACGGCTGCCTTTGCTGCTGGTCGGACCTTCTTTGGTGTACTTGCCGGCGAGGAATCCGCTGGCCAGCGGGCTCCAGGGACAGACGCCCATACCCAACTCGCGGGCGGCGGGAATGTGCTCGCGCTCGATGTTGCGCTCCACCAGCGAATATTCCAGTTGCAGGCCGATGGGCCGCGCAATCCCCTGCTGCTCGGCCAGGGTATGCGCCCGCGCCGCGTACCAGGCGGGCACATCGGAGAAGCCGTAGTAGCGAATCTTCCCCTCCCGCACCAGGTCGGTCAACGTGCTTACCACTTCCTCCACCGGCGTGATCGTGTCCCAGACGTGCATCCAGTACATGTCGACGTAGTCGACCTGCAGCCGGCGCAACGAGCCTTCCAGAGCACGGTAAATATTCTTGCGGCCATTGCCGCCGGAGTTAGGATTGCCTTCCTGCGGATTGAAGGTGAACTTAGTCGCGATCACCAGCCGGTCGTGCAGTTTACCTTCGGCAATGAAGCGGCCGAGCACCTCCTCACTTTTGCCTTCGGCATAGACATCGGCCACGTCGATAAAGTTGCCGCCGTGCTCCACATAGCGATCGAAAATGCGCTTGGCTTCGGCGTCGTCGGAGCCCCAGCGATCGTTGCCGAAAGTCATGGTACCCAAAGCCAATGGACTGACGCGCAGCCCGGAGCGGCCCAGCGTTACGTATTCATTTAATTGCATGATGAGGTCGTTCTCCTCTTTCGTGGATAGGAAGCGGCGAACGCGCCGCAATATGAAGTCTTCTTTTTTGGATGATTCCGAGCAGGAGAAGATGCTGCGTGGCGTCGTACTAGACCCTATCTCATCGTTGTACGTCAGATTTGTATCAGGGTACGATTTCAAGTTGTGCGGCGGTCGTGCTTCAAGAGACGGCTTCAGCCGCTGAGGACAGGGGTTAAAACACAGTCGGGAATCGGCCTTGGCGGCCCGGCTGAAGCCAGGCCTGATACAAATCAGCGTAATGGGATTAGGAGATGACTTCTAGTAATTTAAGATGATGGGCGTTCGTCTTACTAGTAAGACGCCGCCGTCTTACTCCCAGCGCAAGCTTTCGACAGGCTCAAAGTGCGCGGCCCGGGCGGCGGGCGCGGTGCCGAACAGCACTCCCACCAGACTGGAAACCAGTACTGCGATGATCACCGACCAGCCCGAGACTGGGACACGATAGTTGGTGACAAAGCGAACCGAGAACGGCAGCGCCAATCCAATCAGAATGCCAACCGTTCCACCGGCCAGCGAGATGAGCACTGCTTCGGTCAGGAATTGGGCACGAATCTCGGCATTGGTTGCGCCGACGGCTTTGCGCACGCCAATCTCGCGGACGCGGGAATTGACCGTGGCCAGCATGATGTTCATGATGCCCACTCCGCTCACAATCAAGGTGAGGATAGAGATGAACAGCAACACCGTCGTCAGCGTGTTGGCGGTTTGCGACGCCACTTGCAGAAGCTGGGTCAGATTATCGACGCGATAAATCGATTCCGGACGATGCCGCGACTGCAAAACATCGTGGATCTGCTGGGTGGCTCGGGGCACCTCGGCCGAATCCGATACGGAGAAAAAAAGCTGTTTCACCTGGTCGCTGTTGGTGAAGTAACGCGCCACCGTGTAGGGAATGAGAATGGTGTCGTCGGAAATTTCGGTTTGTCCGAAGGTATCGACGCGCTCGCGAAACGTTCCGATGACGGTGAAGGGAAGTCCGCTGAGCTTGATCTCCTGGCCCACCGCCAAGTCGGGCGAACCATAGAGTGTGGCGGCCAGCTTCTGCGTGATGACCGCGACCTTGTTACGCGCCTGGGTATCGGGATCGTCGAAGAAGCGGCCCGACAGCACTTCCAGGTTGCGAACATACAGATACTGCCAGGAAACGCCGAGCACCATGATGTCGCGCTCGCTGCCGCCGGGTACGGTAATGCGGTCGTGATACTCGATGAGCGGCGAGGCGTTGCTGATGCCCGGCACTTGCTCGCGCACGGCATTCAAATCGTCCAGGGTGAGGAAGTCGCTGTTGACATCGCGGCCGTAAATGCCGCCGCCAGAATATTCCGCGATCATCATGTTGGAGCCGATATTCTGAATCTGCTGCAACAAATATTGCTTGCCCGTCAGGCCGATGGTGACCACCAGGATGAGCGATGCCGTCCCGATGACCATGCCCTAGCGAGGTGAGGATGAACCGGACCTTGCCGATGCGGAAGGTCTGCAGCGCGACGCTCAGGGTCTCGCCCAAAGCAAACTTGGGATAGCGGCGCGACTTGTTGCCATTCACGGCCATGCCTAGGCATTAGAGTAGCCGTTCAGGCGGGAGGCTTCAACGCGGAGGGATAGCCAGCACAGGAATGGCGTATGGCAGAAAACGGCACAGGGGCGGAATGCTCGGTTACCGCCCCTGTCCGGCGAAGGCGCTTGCGCAGTCCCTACGCCGAAATCACGATTCCCGGCATTGCCTACGGCGTAAATTCGAAGACAACGCCGCCATGCTCAATTCCACCGGTACCGCCCATAACCGCAGTGCCGTAGAGATTGCCCGCACTGTCGAGAACTACGCCTGCGCCGGGCCAGCCTCCGTCACCTTGGCCGGTGAAGCCATACAGTACGGTCTCCGTCCATTGACCTGAGGGCCTGGGGATCATCCTGAAAATTGTGCCGTGGCGCCCAGGCCCGCCAGCATTGGTGGTGCCGTAGAGATTGCCGAACCGGTCGAAGGTGACCCCTCCGTAGGGGTTGCCACCGTCATTGCCTCCGGCAAACGAATGAAGTGCGGTTTCGCTCCAGGTACCGTCATGGTTTGGTGTGAGCCTGAAGACGGTGCCAAATCCCGAGGTCCCACCGGCATAGGTCGTTCCATACAAATTGCCCGCGGCATCGAAAATCATTCCAGCGTAGGGGTTAGCGCCATCCGACGAAGGCGTTCCACGGAAATCATAGAGAACGGTTTCACTCCAGGCGCCGCTGAGCGGATTGCGCGTTATCTCGAACACGGTGCCAGCCTGATACATACCGCCTCCCCAGGTAACGCCGTAGAAATTTCCACTAGCGTCGGACACCAAGGAGCCAAAAGACTGCTCGCCGTCGTTGCCGCCGGTAAACGCGTGCAGGACCGTCGGACCGGGAATTCCTGGGCCTCCCATGGCGAAGACCACGCCGTAACTACTGACGCCGCCGGCGGAGGTGGTGCCATAGACATGACTGGCATTGTCCAGGGTCACTCCCGCATAAGGTTGGCCTCCGTCGAGTCCTCCGGCAAAAGAGTGCAGCACGAATCGTGTCCAGGTATTCATACCAGGCGTTAGTTCGAAGGCCGTACCGCTGTCAAAGCTGCCGCCATTCACGGCTGTGCCGTAGAGGTTTCCGCGACTGTCGAAGACCACTGGAGCATGGGGTTGCGATCCATCGCTTCCGTCGAAGTCATGCAGCACGCTTTCGCTCCAGCTCCCGTCCGAGTTGGGCGTCAGTTCGAAGACGACGCCACAACCAGGCTCCTGGCACGCGGTCCCTCCTGCCGTGGTTGTGCCGTAGAGGTTTCCGTGGCTGTCGAAGACCAGTGCAGACTCGGGACCGAAGCCGCCACCGTTCGCGTCGTTAAAGTTGTACAGGACCTTATATGAGGTTGCCGCCAAAGCCGCGGTCGCCGACATCGCCACCAACAAGGTCACCGCCGTAAGGATCGTTCTACCCTGAATTTCATACTGCCTCCTCGCGTAGATTTGTTTGGGAGCGATAGCCGTTGTGCCTAATGGCGCTGAGTGTGCGTCGAAGCGAACTGGCGGGCAATGCACTGGAGGTAACTTGCAGATGTCTTGTGGGTAACGTATGTAAGGGATTGAAACGAAAGCGCTCCCGCCAGTCTGCGGTTTAACGGGCCGGCAAGTTTAGTGGGAGGATGAACCTTGCGTTGCTTGGTTTTCCCTCGATCTCTGCCTGGGCTGCTGGCAGCTACCTCTCCCTAGATCGCAAGCTTCTCTGGGAATTTGTCAAGCGCGGTAGTAGACTTTGCCGAACGCTCCGACACATTCGCTTCCTAATGAAGGACACGCTCCCAACCCGCGTGCGCTTAGGAGTCTTCGAACTCGACCTGCGAGCGGGAGAGCTGCGCCAAGGCGATCAGACCATTCGTTTGCAGGAAAAGTCCTTTCGGGTTCTACAGATCCTTATCGAGCGTAAGGGCGATTTAGTTACCCGCGAAGAAATCCAGAAGAGACTGTGGCCCAACGACACCGTGGTCGATTTCGAGCACGGCATCAACTCGGCGATCAAGCGACTGCGAACGGCACTGGGGGATTCAGCGGAAAGTCCGAAGTTTGTAGAAACCGTGGCTGGCCGTGGTTATCGGTTGTCGGTGCCAGTTGCTTGGGTAGAGACGTCGCCGATTGAGGTGCCCCCTAGCGATGGAGTTGCGAACCATCAAAGTGAGCCCCCCGAACCGTGGAAGCCGGAGGTTTCCGGCCTGGCGGGAAAGAAGGTCTCGCATTACCGCGTGTTGGAGGTGATCGGCGCCGGTGGCATGGGGCTGGTTTACAAGGCCGAAGACCTCAAGCTAGGCCGGCACGTGGCGTTGAAGTTCCTCCCTGAAGAGTTAGTAAGCGATCCAGCCGCGTTGCTGCGCTTCGAGCGCGAAGCGCAGACGGCCTCCTCACTGAACCATCCCAACATCTGCACCATCTACGAAGTCGAAGAGCACGAAGCCAAACCTTTCATCGTGATGGAACTGTTGGAAGGGGAGACGCTGCGCGAGCGCCTGACCCGCGATGCCGAGGCTCGGAAGGCCCTGCCGCTCGAGCAACTGCTGAATATCGGAGTGCAGATCGCCGCCGGGCTGCAGGCGGCACATGGGAAGAGCATTATTCACCGTGACATCAAGCCGGCCAATATCTTCCTTACGGCCTCCGGGCAGGTCAAGATACTGGACTTCGGAGTCGCCAAGCTGGTGGTGGAAGCGCCGGACTCTAGTCCATCGAATACTGCGGAGAATGGAATTGGGCTTCAGCCCCGGCCGGAGTGTAAGTCCAATTCAGAGGACGACCCACAAGGTCAGGCTGCAGTCCGGAGGCGCCACCCATCGGCGACGCCCCTCGAAGCCACGTTGACGCTAACCGGCATCGCGATGGGCACAGCCGGCTACATGTCGCCGGAACAGGTGCGCGGCGAGAACCTGGACGCGCGAACCGACCTGTTCTCGTTCGGACTGGTGCTATACGAGATGGCCACCGGCCGGCGCGCCTTCGCCGGCGAAACCGCCCAGATCGTGCTCGACGCCATCCTCCGCCAGCCACCGATCGCAGTTCATGATCTCAATTCCAAACTCCCGCCGGAGCTGGAAACAATTATCAATAAAGCACTGCAGAAGGACCGCGAGCTCAGGTATCAGTCCGCCGAGGAGATGCGTGCGGACCTGCAAACCATCAGGCCTGCGACAGGGGCGGTGATGGCCGGGCCGCGGGTGCTCCCTTGGAAGCTGCTGGCTGCGGCGATGATTCTCATCGCGCTCATCCTGGGTGGCCGCTACCTGTACTCCCATCGCGCTAGTAAGCTCACCGCCAAAGACACCATCATTATTGCGGACTTCGACAACTCTACTCGTGACCCGGTATTCGACGACGGGTTGAGCATGGCCTTAGGCATATACCTGGACCAGTCACCCTTCTTCAGCCGCCTCTCGGGTCGCAAGTTGAATGCGGCGTTGAAATTATTGAACCATACGCCCAAAGAACCCCTCTTTGAGGAACACCTGCCGGTTGCGTTGGCGCGGGAGGTTTGCCTGCGTACCAACAGCAAGGCGATGCTGACGGGCACGATCGCTGATGTCGGAAATCGATACCGGATCGAAATCAGGGCGGTGAACTGCCAGACCGGAGCTACGATGGCCACTTCAATGGCGGAAGCAGACAACCGGGACCGGGTCATGGCGGCGTTGGGGCAGGCGGGCGCCAAGCTTAGAGAAGAGTTGGGAGAGCCGTCGGCGCTGAGGAAGCGGTTCGACACCCCACCGGAGCAGGCCTTGACCTCATCCCCTGACGCCTTGCAGGCCTACATGCAAGGAAGTGAGGCCGAAGGGCAGGACGCCATCACTTACTTGAATCGGGCCACTGAGCTGGATCCCGGATTCGCAGAGTCATTCTTTAACCTCGGGCTCAGCTACAACCATCTAGGCTCCGACGCCCTTGCTAGACGCTGTTGGAAGAAGGGTTACGAATTGCGTGCCCGGCTGACGCAGCGCCGAAGATTGCGCGCCGAAGGCACCTACTACTTCGCGGTTACGGGGGAACTGGATAAGTACATCGAGACTCAAAAGCAGACGGTGAAAGACTATCCAGTTCCGATGGAAGGTGAGCATCCGCACTACGCGCTGAGTATGACCTACTACACTCTGGGACAGCACAACGAGGCCCTTGCTGAAGCCAGGGAACAAGTGCGAACGGTTCCAGACAATTCTTGGTCTTACCTGGCCCTCCTCCGAGTCTACTGCGCGCTGAACCGGTTGAACGAGGCCAAAGCAGCTTCCAACGAGGCGGGAGCGCGCCACCTGGACGGCCCCTATCTGCGCGTCTCCCGATACGTCTTGGCCTTCGCCCAGGGCGACAGCAAAGGCATGGAAGAGCAGATGGCACGTGCGGGAGGCAAGCCTGACAGCGAACATCGTTTGCTCTCGGCTGCTTCCGATACAGAGGCTTACTATGGTCGCTTTGCCAAGGCGCGCGAGCTCACTCGACAAGCCGTGGACTCCGCGCGGAATGCCGGTGAGAAGGAAGCTGCAGCAGCTTGGGAGGGTCAGGGGGCTTTGCGCGAGGCGGAGGTTGGCAATGTAAGCCAGGCCGAGCACATGGCCACCCAGAGTCTTTCGCTAGCCGACTCCGACGACCCTAGAGTTCTCGCCGCCCTGACCTTGTCTGCTGCCGGCGACTCGGTACAGGCACAAAAGCTGGCAGACCAGATCGATCGCGAAAGACCGCTGGATACGCTAGTCCAGTATTACTGGTTGCCTATGATTAGGGCCCAGATTGAGATGAACGCCCTCAAGCCGGAGGAGGGACTCCAGGGGCTGACGATAACCTCTCCCTATGACTTGGGCTCGCCCGGTTTCAAGCAGGAGCCTTTCGCGAATCTCTACCCTGTCTATGTGCGAGGGAAGGCGTACTTGCAAGCGGGCCAGGGACAACGGGCGGCTGCTGAATTCCAGGAAATTGTCGACCACCACGGACTGGTATGTAACTTTATCATCGGCGCTCTAGCTCAACTGCAACTCGGACGCGCCGAAGTAATGATGGGCGACAAAGAGGCCGCGCGCAAATCGTATCAGGATTTTCTTGCCCTCTGGAAAGATGCCGACCCCGACATCCCTATCTACAAACAAGCCAAAGCCGAATACGCCCGGCTGCGCTGAGCTTTCATTGTTACCGGGCGCGCTTCGGTGGTATCGTCCCCTGTAGGCCCTTATTCGGGCATTTGTAACTCATGTTGTCGCCTGTCCATCGCCTTCGCTTTTTCGTCCCAATCGCTCTGCTCATTCTCGGCGTGTCCGCATCGGCCGTAGCGCAGCAAACGTTGGGTGAGCTTTACGCCACCGACGCCAGCGTGAAGGGATCGGTTGTGCTCGCCGGATCGGGTACCAGTGTGCTGAGCGGCTCGTCGATCCAGGCTGGGGCGAAGGCAGCCACGCTGAAGCTTGATCGCGGAGGCAGCCTGCTGGTTTGCGAAGGGACTAAGCTTTCCCTGACCGCGTCGCAGACTGGGCGAGAGATGCTATTCAGCCTCAACAGTGGCAACGTGGAGTTGAACTATCCTTTGGGAGCGGAAGCCGACACCCTGCTGACGCCCGATCTGCGCCTGCTGCTGCCTGGTCCGGGAACCGTGCATGTCGCGGTCCGAGTCACGCCCCAGGGCGACACTTGCGTCCAGTCGCTACCGTGGAACGCGTCGGCCATCGTGGTTTCTGAAACCATGGGCGACGCCACTTACCAGGTCAAATCCGACGAGGCTGTCCTGTTTAAGGGCGGGCATCTCGGCGAGGCAAGCCGGTCAAAACAGAATTGCGGATGTCCCAGCTCTCCGCCGACGCAGGTAGCCAAAGTCGCTCCGCCGCCCCCGCCGACCACAGTACAGCCCAAGGCAGCTGAGCCAATGGCTAGCGCTCCGCCTCCGGCGCCTCCGGAACAGCACCTGGCCGTGGCCGCGCCTTTCATCTTTCGCGCTAACGATCCCGCCCCGGACCTGACGGAGAACGTTGCCATCCTGAGGTTGGAGAACAACAAGGTTGTGCAACTGGATCCGACAGTGCTTCCGCCTCCAAAGAAAGGGCAGAACAGCGGCACCCAGACTGCCCAGAAACAACAGTCGCACGGCTTCTTCAGCAAGGTCGGAGCGTTTTTCGCTGGGATATTTCATTAGGAAGCTTTCAGCCGTCAGCCAAAGCAAAGCGCGGAGCGTTGCGGGTGCTAGGCGCGATGGCTTGAACCGCGCTCCTCAGCCTCACGCTGACGGCTGAAAGCTGATAGCTGACAGCACCTTTCTGCTAAACTTAGGCCTTCCCCTATGAGCGATCAGCCGCGTTCCCGCTTGTTTCTCTGGGTACTGCTTGGCGGAGGAGCCTTCTTCCTCTTCCTGGTCGCCATCTTCGCGCTGGTTTACTTCAGTGTCCGCTCGCAGCAGAAAGACAGCTTCGGCGGCTTCGGCGACAAGATCGGCGTCGTCGACCTGGAAGGCGTGATCATCACTCCCAAAGATGTGGTCGAGCAACTGAGGAAGTACGGCGATGACAGCTCCATCAAGGCCATCATCATTCATGTCGATTCGCCAGGCGGCGGCGCGGCAGCTTCGGAAGAAATCTATCGCGAGGTGCTGCGCATTCGCGACGAAAAAAAGAAACGCATTGTGGCCTCGATCGAAACCGTCGGCGCCAGCGGAGCCTATTTTGTTTCCTCGGCGACCAGCAAAATCTTCGCCGACAATGCCAGCATTGTGGGCTCCATTGGCGTTATCGCGGAGTGGTACAACTACGAAGAGCTGATGAAGTGGGCCAAGCTGCAGCAGATCACGATCAAGGCCGGCGAGTTCAAAGACACCGGCTCACCCACGCGCCCCATGACGCCCGAGGAGCGCGCCTACATGCAGGGACTGATCGACAACATGCACTCGCAGTTCATCCATTGCGTAGCCGTGGGCCGCAAGATGAAAGATGACGACGTGCGCACGCTGGCGAACGGCAAGGTCTGGACCGGCGAGCAAGCCATTCCGCTGAAGCTGGTCGACCAGATTGGCGATTTTCGCGCCGCCATCGACGACACTGCGAAGGCCGTGGGCATCAAGGGCGAGCCCACTCTGGTCCGTCCGGAGAAGGAACGTAAGAGCATGCTCGACCTGCTGTTCGGCGACATCTCTGACTACCTTCCCAACCGGGCCAAGTTGATGGAGACCAACGTCGGGTTCTATTATTTGTGGAAATAGTCCACCGGTAAGCAAGCTGGAAACTCCGGAACCTCAAACAAAACTTATACTTGCCAACATTGTGGCAATTTGAGAGTATCCGTTGTGCTGATAAGCGGCGATTCGTATCGCAACAGGGGGCGGGCGAGATGACCAAGGCAGACTTGATCGATGAAGTTTCCCGGCTGACTGAACTAACGCGCAAAGACAGCGAGGTCATCGTCGAGACCATCTTCGAGAGCGTGGTGCGCTCGCTGCGCGCCGGCGACAAGATCGAGATTCGCGGCTTTGGCAGTTTCCGCACCCGACAACGCAAGCCGCGCCTGGGACGCAATCCGAAGACTGGCGAGAAGGTTGAAGTCCCGGCCAAAAAGATTCCCTTCTTCAAGCCCAGCAAGGAACTGAAGGACATGGTGAACACCTACGCCGAACAGCATCCCCCGCAGGCCCAGGCTGCCGCACCGGCCGCAGATGGAAATGGAGCAGGGAACCCGTAAGAAACATCAGAGAGTTTTTCCGAAGCCCAGCCCTGGCGGTTGGGTTTTTGTTTTGGCAGGTATTCACCACGGAGACACGGAAGATCCCTCCAACCACGGAGGACACGGAGCGCACGGGGAAAACGCCAAATATGACCAACGCATTCTACGCCCGTCTTAGCGGCAACGCTGTGCGGATTCACTTGAGAAGTCTCACCCTACGCTTAGGCCCACGCGCTTTGCCCCGTCACGAATGCTGAATTCATGTGCTTGAAAAACGGCTTTGAATTCTCCGTGCGCTCCGTGCGCTCCGTGGTGAAGCCTTCTACTTCGGGCGAATTCCGATGACCGCCAGCATCCGGCCGGTCTTGCCGAACTCCGCCCGGTGCGAGAAGAAGCGGCTGGTGTCGCAAGCGGTACAGCCGTCAATCACGCTGATATGTTCTGCGCGCAGACCGGCGTCTTGCAGTTGCCGCCGGTTCGCCGCAACCAGATCGAGGTGAATTTCCGGCCCCAGATCGCCGTGCCCGGGCGCGCGTTGATTCATGAACAGCAGTGGATAACGCACATGAATCGCGTTGGAATCGAAAACTTCTTCGAAGAGCTCGCCGGCATAGGAGAATTGCGATTCGAATTCAGCGCGCACTTCCGAGCCAACCGAATAACAGCAGCGGCGAATGCATGGACCGATGGCTGCGCGCAAGTCGCGAGGCACACTGCCAAACTGGCGGCGCATTTCGCCGACGCCCTTCTCGACGATGCGCGCCACGGTTCCGCGCCATCCCGCATGGAACGCAGCAACTGCGCGGCGCTTGGTATCGGCAAGTCAACACCGGAACGCAATCGGCTGTCTTGATCGCCAGCAGCAGTCCCGGAAGATTGGTGATGAGTCCATCGCCCGTTGGCGGCTCGGGCTGAACGCCGCTCACGCGGTGCACAATCGCGGAATGGATCTGCTTGACTTGCAGCAGGGGCCAAGCGATCCCATCTTCGTTCGTAGCTCCGAGAGCGTCGAGCAACTGCGCTCGATTGCGTTCGACATGGGCTTTGGTATCGTGCTCGGTCAAACCAAGGTTCAGAGTTCCTCCGCCGTAGCACGTCGAGACGCCGCCTTGCCGCGTGCTGAATCCATGTACCAGCCATGGCAGCCCGTCAAAGCAGGGTGCGCGTAAAATTTCGAGCGGCTTGGCCGCCGCCGCGGGTGAGCGACGAGACGAGGACGACAGTTTCTTATTCCGGCGGGACACTGCGGGCATGGCTTCATTCTAGTTCAACCGGTCAGCTGCAATCCCTTCCGCTGTCCGCCCAAGGGATCATGCTGGAGACGATTCGAGCCGGCGGTTCCGGCGGATACAATCGAATCGGCAATGCTGCTCTACTACATCACCGACCGCAAAGGCTTCGCGGGAAACGATCGCCAGCGGCGGGAAGCGTTGCTCCGGAAGATCGCCGAGGCCGCGCGCGCGAACGTCGACTACATTCAGCTTCGTGAGAAGGACCTTTCGCCCCGCGATCTGGAATGCCTGGCCCTGGATGCGGTTTGCGCCATGCGAGAAAACTCAGTCGCCAGCAGGCTGCTGATCAACGCCCGCGCCGATGTTGCGTCTAGCTTGCGGCGCTGATGGCGTGCATCTACCGGCGGGCGAGCTTTCAGCTGTCGAGATTCGCGAGCTTTGGATGAAGTGCAGCGATCGCGAGCCTCTCATCGGAGTCTCGGCCCACTCACCTGCCGATGTGCGCGAGGCCGAATCGTGTGGCGCAAGTTTCGCCGTGCTGGCGCCTATCTTCGAGAAAGTGGGGGCCGAACGCTAACGGGAATCGGCCTCGATGCGCTGCGGCTGGCTTGCGCACGATCGCAAGTTCGCAACAACATCGAATCGCAACGTCAGGATAGCTTTCCCGTACTCGCCCTGGGAGGAGTCACTGTCACGAATGCAAGCGCATGTCTGCAGGCGGGCGCGGCCGGAGTTGCCGGTATCCGGCTCTTTCAGTATGGAGACATTTTCGATACGGTTCAACGCTTGCGCGCGCTCGTCAGTTCGCGGCGATACGAACCGGAATGATTTGTCGTCATGAGCGAGCTTTACGGTTTGCCAGAACTCGAAAAGCAGATCCCTCAGCGGTTGAACAGTTTGCTGAAAAACTCGAAAGCAGATCCCTCGCCGGCTGAAGCCGGATTCGGGATGACAAAAATAAAATAAAGAACTTACTACGGCGTAGCTAAAGCTACGCCCCTTCAAAATCGCTCCAGGCGGAGTTTTTCAGCAAACTGTGAAGCCGCTTCGTGATGACAAGAACACGAAGATTAGGCTTTTTCGACCTCACGCGTCAGAGCCTTCAGCAGCATGTTGATCAGCGAAAGTACGATCGCGCCCCAAAATGCGGGCCAGAATCCGCGCACCATGAAATCCGGTGACAACAGCTTCGAGGCAAGCATCAACATGAGCGCATTGACCACCCACCAGAAAATGCCCAGGGTAAGAAACGTTATCGGCAGGGTGATGATCTTTACGAACAATCCGATGGTGGCATTCACCAGACCGATCACCAGAGCCGCGATCAACGCAGCCGTGAAGCCACGCAGGTAAAATCCCGGCACCACGCGCGAAACAATCAGCAGACTGATTGCACTCAACAGCCAGTTCAGCAGTAAACGCATATCGTTCCTTTTGGACCGTGGCTAGTTGACCGTCGGGCCCGTTGCGGAGCCTGAGTTCGCCGAGATTATATCGCGAAGGAAATATGGGATTCGCAGAACTTTGGATGAGGGGATGCGATAAGCTCATCCTTGAGGTGCCGCCGATGGCTGATGCAATCGCGCAATTCGCTGACGCGAAGTATCTGAATCTGGAAACGTTCCGCAAAAGTGGGGTCGGGGTGCGCACTCCGGTGTGGTTCGCGCAGGAGCCGGGAGCGCCGGTGTTCTATATCTACTCGGCGCCCGATGCGGGCAAGGTAAAGCGTATTCGTAACAATCCCAAAGTACGCGTTGCTCCCTGCACGGTTCGCGGCCAACTGCGCGGAGCCTGGGTTGATGGAGTCGCCCGGATTTGTTCCGGCGATGAGGCGGCACACTGCCAGCAACTTCTGCGCGACAGGTATGGCTGGCTGAAAATCATAGGCGACTTCTTCAGCCGGATGAGGGGGCGCACGCAGACGGCCATCGCAATTGAGATCAATTGATGTTCCGCTTCGTCCGCCCGAGTAGTAGTTGGCTACGCCGAGACGCGAGCCTGGTGATGGTGCGATTTGCCCGAGTGTTTGCTCGCCAATCGAACATGGCTGGCCTGATGATGTGAGGACGCAGTCTTATGGTTAGCCTGTGCTTTCGGACTAGCCGGGGCATTCGCCGATACTTGATCGAAATGGTCTGGGTCAACTTCCTGCTGCGCGTAGGCTTGTACTACGAATGCTGGAAAAATGCTGACGACCATCATTAAGACAAAGAATCTGATTGACTTCACAACTACCTCCGTTGAGTTCGTTCGGTACGGAGTTAATTGCAAGCACACGGCCAACGGCAAGTAGGTCACTGGAAGATGCGGTAGTTTTACCTTGGATGTTTTGTGCGGTACCGCAAGTGCGTATCTGGGAGTAACTTGGGCCTGAACCTGACCATACTGCGGGAACATCCTCATTCAGCTTGGAGAGCCGGTGGGTAAGCCTTTTACTATCTCAACCGAGGACAGACTATCCGAACGGATAGGCCTAAGCGGCGCAGTTGCATCTGCTGCTGCTACAAGCTCGTTTGTAAATGATTTGGATTTGTCAGGCCAGACTTGCAGACTGCCGAAAAAAGTCGGAAGGGCAGATCGCCCGAACTAAAGAGTCTGCGTGAGAACCTCTGTCGTCCCTACAGTGTCTGTGTCGTAGCTAGTGTCGCCGCTCTGCGGCTCGTTTCTTTTCCCACTGGATCGGGGGCTGACGCCCCCGCCTAACACCATCTCGCCGCTGCGCTGCTGTTTTTTGCGCTCGTCTGGTGCGATCCTTCCCACCGTTTCGTTTCGACTTGAGCTATGACACCGACACCTACCGGACTCTGATCAATTTTCCACCTGACCCAGGACTCCGCCATCCCACCCTAATTCGCGCAAAGGCTGCGCGAACCGCGGACCCCGGTTTGGCCACGTCCTGGACTAGGCTATTCCGCGCCTGCGGCGCTCGCTTCTTGGGCCTTTTACTCCACCCTCGAAACAGAAAGTTAGTTCTCGCAGACTCTAAAGTCCGTTAGGGAATAACAAAATAGACACTTACTAGGGGCGCCTATAGGACGCCCCTTCAAAGCATGTCAAGTCCGACGTTCTCAGCCTTGATCCAACATTCATTGCACCGGCGTCTGTATCTCAGCCCGGATCAGCATCTGCGTTCCACTGTCCAGCTTCACTTCTTTTTGGCTGGAAGTAAGGACCGAGTCCTTGTCCATTTGCAGATTTTTAATTCCCAGCACGCCCGTGGACTGGGCAGTCAGCAGCGGATGCGAGCCACCACCATCCAGGGGATGAATTCCCGAGTTCGGACCCGCGACAGATCCCGACGTCGGTGGCGGCATGGTGGACATATCCGCACCATGACCGCTGGGTAGCGTGCCCGCGCCCGCCGCTCCGGTATCGGGACCCGAATTGCCTCCCAGACTCGGCGCCACCGCCTGCAGGGTGCCTTTGAAAGGAATGTCCGTTCCGTTCGGCATCTGGATTTTGTCAAAAGCGAACGCCAGTGACGAGTCTGAATCCCCTTTGGAGCGGGCCTTCGCCTGGGTCACGTGGCCAATGACCTTAGAACCATTAGGAACCACCATGCCACTGCGAGCGTGCAATATGGCAGTGGTCTGGCAGACCACCGTGTCTCCATCCTTCAGCTTTTTGGAGTCAATCGATTTGACCAGCACCGTGGGGAATGTCCCACGAATCGCGGAGTCATCGCCAGCAGCCTGGTTACCCTGCGACAGAGACGACGCTGCCTGAGTACTATCTGCTTGAGGCGCGGCGCTTGCCCTCTGTGTATCACATACTGAAATTGCCAGCAGAAGGCAGACAGCAGCTAGCGCTAATCGGCTCATGATCTCTCCTTATTGCTTCTCAGATTCTATCCCGCTTAATTGTTCTCCTGACTAGTCCGCCCGTCAACCGGGCAAGGGTTAAGAAATGTTTCCAAGGCTCCTGCGAGGACATCTCATCCGTATTCCAGGTGCCCAGGCCAATTACGATACGGTATGGCAGTTCACGCCGGAGACTTGCTTCCATCCCGCGTCGACTTTCTCCAAAAGGTGGAAGCTCCAACTCCCGCACAGGCTCCCGCAGGAACTACCCGAATAAACGATGGCTCGAGTCCCCGTACGAAGGTTCGACGTAAGACGATTTCCGAATGTCAACCGGTCGGCAGAATTGAATCCGCATCCCGGCCAGCAAGCCCCAGGCCGAGTGCCACTCATGCCGGTTTTGCTGGGACGGGAGCCGTCGTAAACTAGGGAAAATCTGATCAAATCAAGCGAGGTCCGTTAACGGACGGCCTGAAGTGTCTGCGTGAGAGCCTCTGTCGTCCCTACGGGACTCGGACTTATTTACCACTTCACCCAGCACTCCGCCTGCAGCTGCGTGCTGGGCTAGGCTATTCCGCACCTGCGGCGCTTGTTTTTCGCGCTTCGTATTCCACTGCCGAAACACAAAGTTAGTTCTCACGCAGACACTGAAGGCCGTCCCCTTCAAAACAAGCCTTAATCAGAGTTTCCCTGGCAGTCTGGTACCCAATGCTTGTCGACTTTCTTCGTGTCGAAAATAGGCGACATGGATGTACAATTCTGACCTTCTCTAAAAGTAGTAGACAACTTGCAGTCAAGAAAGGGGATTGCGAATGAATTCCAGGATTCTGTGTGTCTGTGCGGTAATTGCTGTGGCCGTTGCGGCCTCGGCACAAACGAAGACTACGATGACCGGTAAGTGCAGCAAAGCCGATGTGCAGCAGAGCATCCCGGCAGGCGACCAGCAGGGTCATGTCTTCATGCTGGCTCAGGGCAAGTGCACCGTCACGGGAGATGTTAGCGGCGCGGCTGGTAAAGCGGGCGCCTACTCCTCGCACAGCGAGGCTACTCCGACTCACCTGAAGGAGTGGGGAGTTTATACCGTGACCTTCGATAATGGCGACAAGATTTACTACAACTATCAAGGCGTGGGAACGATGAAGGATGGCGCTCTGCAGAGCGAGACGAACAAATACCAGGTTGCCGGTGGTACGGGAAAAATGAAAGGGCTGAAAGGATCGGGCGGCTGCAAGCTCAGCGGCACCAGCGATGGCGGTGTGGACTACTCGTGCACCGGGGACTACACCTCCGGCGGGACTGCCATGGCAGAGTAATCGGAAAGGTCCAGCGGGCCGCCGCTTCAAGCAAGGCCCCATTCAAGCTTCTTGCTTGAGTAGAGAATTTTGCTCAAGCAAAGGTTTCTCGAGTGGGGCACTCCGCCGCTATCACCTACCTAAGCGCCTTCAGATAAGCCACTACTGCCTGGGCGTCGGCGGACGTCATATGAAACTTGGGCATGGGATCGCGCAGCCGCTTGCCGTCGGTCCAGACGGCGGTAGTCAACAATGTAATCATCCCAACATCGGTGGCCGGAGGCGCGCCGGCGAGGCGAGGCGCCAGGAGAGGCCAATCCGGAGTGGGCTGGGCCGGCAGATAGGGCACGGGCGCGCCCGCCAGCCACCGGCTTCGATCCAGCTCGCCATTCGAAAGCCGCGGAGTGTGACAGGTTCCGCACATCGCGACATCCTCCACAATGTACTTGCCGCGAGCCACCAGATCGCCACCGCCTCCCACTTGCATCGGCGCCATTTTCTTCGGCTCCTGAGCCGCGGTATGCCAACCGTAAAGTGCAAGAAGTGCAAACGCAGCCACCGGCACGCATGCGACCAGGTATCTGCGAAGACTGCCATTGCTGAAATTTCTAAATGACATGCGACGTCCTCCGGCCCTTCGAAACATCTTTCATCTCGGCGCGCTTTTCGCCCGAGTCCATCATACTATTTGCGCGCGAAGGTCCTCTCCCGCCCCAGCGCCCACCCCTCAGCGACGGTGCCAGCGTGGACGTTTCTATGTCTGGGGGGATAGCTCGTAAAGCCTTGAGAAAGCCGATAATTTTGACGCGCGGAATAGGTTTGCGTAAGGTACGGTTATGGCAAACGTACAACCTGACCTCAGCGACCTGGTGGCTCGAAAAGCCTTATTGGAACAGCGCATCAAGGATTACCAAGCCAGCGTGTCCGAGGTGACCGGGCCGTGTAGCAAGTCGTCGCTGCGCCGGCAAATCGAAGAGTGCGAGATGGCACTCGAACAGGTTCGCGCCGAACTTGGAGAAATCTAGCTACGGTTCTCGATAAACAGCCGTGACTCCTTCCTTCCTCCTTCCCTCGTAGGCAGCTACGTTGCCCTTCACCAGTTCAGGATCGCGCGGCAATGCCGATGCCAGAGCCAGCGCTGCTCCAGCGTAGAGCAATGTGTCAGAGACGTAATTGATCGCCTCCATGATCTCCGGCGTTGTTCCGCCCCGGGCGAGGATCCAAATCGGCAGATAGAGGAACACAGTGAGGGCGGTCATGAGTGCGCCAATCGAGGTTGCGGCTATGCGGGATTTCTTGTTCAG
This sequence comes from uncultured Acidobacteriaceae bacterium, assembly GCA_963746515.1. Classification (GTDB taxonomy): domain Bacteria; phylum Acidobacteriota; class Terriglobia; order Terriglobales; family Acidobacteriaceae; genus Bog-257. Next base: position 1,069,003 of record CAVVBO010000001.1, read on the forward strand.
GGCCAGGCCGATTCCAGCGGCCAGCAGGATCGCTCCCTGCTAGGTATCCCCATACGCTGGGGAATGGAACCCATGCTGGCGTCATCTTTTCCAAAGGAACGCCGGGCGCAAACTCTGGATGAAGAAAATGTTCTACGGCAAAAAAGATCGCAGCGATCCCTATGACGATGCGCCCAAATAAAATCATCCATCTCGATAGTTGCGGCGACGAGGCGCGGCTATGCAGTCCGGCCAGAGCCCATGCGCCTCCGGCAAAAGAGAGATCTCTCAGCGCGTAGGTCCACGCGAATCGATTCTTGGGATGCGCGAGCGCATTCGGTATATGAATCAAGCAGACAAATAGAAAAAACATCAATCCCAGCAGGGTGGACGACAAGCGTACGAACTTCCTCGCCGTAAGACTGGCAGCTGCGGCGAGCAGCGCGCATCCGACAAAGTAGGCCCAGAACAAGTGCCACGGTATCCACGACGGGATCATCTCCGGCACTCCCATGGGGCCGCCGAAATGTTCGGGCGCGAATACCGCAAGTGGAACGGCGATGAAGACACAGCCCCAGAGCGATGAGGCTGTCCCAGCCGCGCGCCGCGCCGATCTCTTTTCGCTGTATCAGAACTCCGGCGACAAGATAGATAAGTCCGGCAAAACACATCCAGAAATTTATGGATGAAAGCATCAGAACCTCTTTCGCGAAGTTGCTGCGGCGGAGATTGTATCCCGCCCGTCGAAGCTTGGGGGGAGGAATGGGCCAGGATGTCAGATTTCGATGTCTAGACGTGCAGGAAATAGAGCAGGAGCATGACCGTCGGTGGCGGGGAGTAGAATGCGAACTCAACCATGCCAACCGTGCTGAGGTCGGGCCCGTATCGTTTCTACTTTTACAGCCATGAGCCCAACGAGCCGCCGCACGTCCATGTGGATCGCGACGATCTCTCGGCCAAATTCTGAGCTCGATCCGGTCGGATTGGCACGGAACTTTGGCTTCACCGCACGCGAGGTGAACGCGCTACAATCAGCAGGCCAATCATGAGAGCCTGGTGGAGGCTTGGAATGGGTATTTTGGCAATAGCGGCAGATGAGCGAGTGGCAGACGTGTCCTTCGATCAGGACGCGCTGAGTGTTCGCCTGAAAGACGGCCGCACCATCTCGGTCCCGCTCGCCTGGTATCCCAGACTCTTCCATGCGACCGCCGAGCAGCGCCGCAACTGGAAGATTGCCGGAGGCGGCTACGGTATCCACTGGCCCGAGATCGATGAGGATATCAGCACCGAAGGCCTGCTGCGCGGAGCGCCCGCTCCCAGGCGCACTCAAGCAAAAGACGCTTGAATGGAGCACCCGACGTTTGTCATCCCGAGCGCAGCATAGCGAAGCCGAGGGATCGGCGGTTCGTCCGCAGCCGACACAAATTAGATCGAGGCCAAGCCGCCGACACGTCGCCCAACCAGCCCCCGGCTCAAGCCGATCGGCAGGCTATTGGCGCGGCGGGTAAATTCCGTACAGGTAGAGAATCCACATCAGCGGATTGCCATTCGCGTCCTGCACCTCGGGCATGTTGGGTAGGTTGAAGTCTTGCATGCCGTCGCCACCGTAGATGTTGCCAATGATGGAGAACAATGCCTGGTTATCCGCGATCGGCAGCGTCTGTCCGTTGCATGCCGCCCATCCGGTCGGCACGAAGTTATAGGGCACGAGCAACATTGAACCGGTATACATTTCAATCATGGAAAATCCTCTCCCCACCTTAAAAGTGTGTGAAAACTGCCGCTAAGACTAATACCAGATTTCATCAGGCGCGCATAGACCGGTACGACGCGGGGGAAGAAAATCTCTCCAGATGCATTTCAGCGCCCTGAAAGGCTGGACCCCGTGCTGAGGTGAACTAGCGTAGCAAAGCCGAGAGCCTGCCCTGGGCCTGCCGAAGGGGATCTGCGGATTCGCCCGCAGCCGACACAAAATTAGATCGAAGCCGAGCCGCAGACGCCTTGACAAACCAGTCCCTCCGGGCGGGACGGAAGATCATAGCCCAGGATAGTTGGCTACGCACAAGGCTCCTCGTCTTTGGGCTGGGTAGCCCTTAAACGAACTGCGCGATGATGCACATGCTTGTCGCCAGAGGATTTGGTTTTGGATAGGGTATCCGATTTCGGCTAAAGATTGCTTTATGTCTATAAATTATAGCGACATTACATAAGGATCATCCCAGTTTATCTGCCTTGTCGTGTTATGCTTCGTGCGCTTTCTAAGGCAGTCCGATAGACAGGAGACTGCCCGAAAGGGCGACTCAATCCTGTTGGCCTTTGATTGAAAATGACTCTCTTTGGCACAGAACGCATATCACTTCTTGTAGGCTCTGGACGAAATCATTACACAACTTAGCGAGCAGCCAAGATGGGATACACAGTCTGTTATTTTTGAAGTTAACAAGAAAACTCAAGATCAAAATTTTCTTAACCGACCACGTTAGTGAGAACTAAAACGAGCGTAATTAGGAGAACTCCGCTATGGACAACGCAGTGATTAATCGTACCGGTAGCAATAACGTATTCTCGGCAACCTTAGGAACCTTCGCACTGACGGTCGCTATTATGGTGGCCCTGACGATCATGGTCACGCAAGAGGCGCAGGCGCAGACATACACCGTCATTCACAACTTCGCCGGCGGCGCTCAGGATGGGTCACATCCCTATAATGGCTTGACCATCAGAGGAACCAATCTGTACGGAACGACTGCCAATGGCGGAGCTAGTTACGGCACGGTCTACCAGTTAGCGCACCCAAGCACCGGCTGGGTGTTCAACCTGTTGTACAGCTTCCAGGGAGGCAATGACGGGGCCTATCCGACGGCGAGAGTAGTCGCCGGGCCGAACGGCACTTTCTATGGCAGCACGATTGAGGGAGGTGCCGCCGACGCAGGCGTGGTTTTTAATTTGAAACCGCCGACAAACGCGATCTGCGGGACCACGCCCTGCGCTTGGACAGAAACTCCTCTTTATCAGTTCACCGGCGGTACCGATGGATATGGTCCTACAGCGGGCGATCTCGCGTTCGACCAAACAGGGAACATCTACGGCGTGACAGAGTTCGGAGGCTCCTCGGCCCATGGAAATGTCTACGAGTTAACGCCCTCGGGGGGCACCTGGACGGCAAACGTCCTTTATAGCTTCGGGGGAGGCCAGGACGGTGAATTTCCTTACAGCGGAGTGACCTTCGATCAAGCCGGTAACCTCGATGGTACGACGCGGCAAGGCGGCGGGACCGGCTGCCTAAGTAGTGTAGGCTGCGGAACGGTTTTCCAGCTGGCACCGTCGGACTCCGGCTGGACCGAGAACATCCTCTACAGGTTTCAGGGAGGCAGCGACGGAGGGTTTCCGGAAAGTGGCGTGATCCTCGACCCGACCGGCAATATTTATGGTACGACTTCCATCTATGGCGACCTTCCCTGCAATGGAGGGTTCGGTTGCGGCGTGGTTTTTGAGTTGATGGCAATGGGCGGTAACTGGACGTTCAGCTCGCTTTACGACTTCACCACGGGAGGCGGAGGGCCGGTTGCCAGCCTGATCAGGGACGCAGCGGGCAATCTCTATGGTACGACCTTGCTAGACGGCGCTAATCGTTTTGGTAATGTTTTTGAGCTGACTCCAACCGATGGTGGCTGGACGTATACCGATCTCTATGACTTCACCGGCGGCAACGACGGGGGAGAGCCGATGAGCAACATAGTATTGGACGCACAGGGCAATCTCTATGGCACCACATACCAAGGCGGAACCAATGGCCTCGGCGTGGTATTTGAGATCACACCGTAAATGCCACGGTGCAGCGATACGCAAAGCCCTACGCTCAGGTGAAGGTGGAGGGGCCGTCGTTATAGAGGTCCTTCGACTCCAACGGCGAAGCGCAGCCTGCGGCTCGGGATGACAGGAAGAAGAGACTTGCCGGGAGCGGCGAACCACAGATCCCTCGGCTTCGCTCGGGATGACAACGCAAGAAAAGGCGGGGTGGCCCATCCTAGCCTTCTTTTGGCTAGGGTGGGGTTCAGGCTACGGCATCATTTTGGCGATAGCGGCAGATGAGCGAATGGCGGACGTGTCTTTCGATCAGGACGCGCTTAGCGTTCGCCTGAACGATGGTCGCACCGTTTCGGTCCCGCTGGCCTAAAGCCGCGCCTCTTCACCGGCCACCCTTCACCGAGGCCATTCCGAAGCATGCCAGGTTACGATTCCGTTTTCTTTGCGGTCATCAGCTTTTTGCGCAGGTCCTCGGCGTAGTGATCGGTCATGCCTGCGATGTAGTCGCACACCATGCGCTCCAGCTTCTCGTTTTGCTCTCGCTCCCGAAAGCCGTGGGGCAGCGCCTCGGGATGAGACATAAAGTGGGCGAAGACTTCGGTCACCACATTCTCGGCCTTCCGCTTTTCCGGCTCCAGCGGCTTGGAGTTATAGAGTGCCTGATACAGAAAGCTCTTGGCCTCGCGACGTTCCTCTTCCACCTCGGGACTGAAACCCGCCAAGCGTTCGGGATGATGACGCACCTCATCCAGGCTGGTGATCCCAGCGGCTTGAACGCGGCGGGAGGTGTTCTCGATCAGGTCGGTGACAAAGCGATTCAGCACCTGCTTCAGCGCTTCGTTGAACTTCAACTTCTCCGGCGCGTCGGGATACTTCGCTTCTGCCTCCACGTAATATCGCTCGAACACCCGAACGCGCTTGCGAATCTGCGATAGCCGCAACAGCCTGGCCTCGAAGCCGTCGTCCATGTCGGCGGTGCTGTAGGCAATCTCGTCGGTCAGGTCAATCAGTTGCGCTTCCAGCGGCGGACGCAGATCGAGAAGATACTCAGCCAGCTCCGGATGCTCGGCCACGCTGTAGTCATGCGAATGCTTGATGATGCCCTCGCGAACCTCGAAGGTAAGATTGAGGCCGCGAAATTCCGCATAGCGCAGCTCCAGATCTTCCACGGTGCGCAAAGCTTGCAAATTGTGATCGAAGAACTCGCCACGCTCGCGCATCAGCAGATCGAGGACGCGCTCACCGGCGTGACCAAAGGGCGGATGCCCGATGTCATGCACTAGGGCCAGTGCCTCCGCCAAATCGACATTCAGATTCAGCGCTCCGGCGATAGTGCGCGAGATCTGCGCGACTTCCATGGTGTGCGTAAGACGAGTGCGAAAGTGATCGGAGTAGCGGCGAGTGAAGACCTGGGTCTTATTCTCCAGCCGGCGAAAGGCGCGAGCGTGGATGACGCGATCACGGTCCCGCTGGAAGGGGTTGCGATAAGGGTGCGGCGGCTCGGGATAGCGGCGCCCGCGAGAATCTTCGACGCGAAGAGCGTAAGGGGCGAGCATAAGCGCAGTGTAGCAGGCGGGTCAGTCGCCGGCGGCCATCGCCGGTGCAATCGATTCCACGTCCACAATGTTCGTCGGATACTTGCCGGTGTAGCAGCCGGTGCAGTAAATGCGATCTTCGCCTTCGCCGGCTGCCTTGCGCAGGCCCTCCAGCGAGAGATAGGCGAGGGAATCGGCGCCGATGTATTCGCGAATCTCGTCGACCGACTTGTTGGCCCCGATCAACTGGTCCTTGGAAGGCGTATCGACGCCGTAGTAGCACGGCGAGATGGTCGGCGGGCAGGAGATGCGAATATGCACTTCCTTGGCGCCGGCGTCGCGGACCATGCGAACAATCTTCTTGCTGGTGGTGCCGCGCACGATGGAATCGTCAATCAGGACGACGCGTTTGCCGTCCAGCACGTGACGCACTGGATTCAGCTTGAGCTTCACGCCGAAGTCGCGCACCCGCTGCTCCGGCTCGATGAAGGTGCGGCCGACGTAGTGATTGCGGATCAATCCGAATTGCAGAGGAATGCCGCTCTCGTGCGAGAAGCCCATCGCGGCGGTCACGCCGGAGTCGGGCACGGGTACCACAATGTCGGCATCGACGGGCGACTCCAGCGCCAGCTGCCGTCCCATGGCGTCGCGCGAGGCCTGCACCGCGCGGCCAAAGACCATGCTGTCGGGCCGGGAGAAATACACATGCTCGAAGATGCAGCTCGACTGCGGCTGCTGTGCCGAGTAGAAGCGCGAATGCACACCTTCGGGACCAACGATGACCAGTTCGCCCGGCTTGACCTCGCGCTCATAGGTGGCGCCAATCAGGTCGAAGGCACAGGTCTCGGAGGCGAAGACGATGGTATCGGCGCGATGGGCTGCCTGTCCGGAAATGCGGCCCATCACCAGCGGACGGAATCCGCGAGGATCGCGCGCCGCAAAGACTCGATCGGGCGTGAGCATAACCAGCGAATAAGCGCCTTCCAGGCGGCGCAACGAATCGGCCATGGCGTCGCCCAACGTCTGCTCGCGCGAACGGGCGATGAGGTGAACGATGACTTCGGTGTCGCTGGTGGTCTGGAAGATGGAGCCCTGCCGATCCAGTTGGGCCCGGATCTCAAGCGCATTGGTGATGTTGCCATTGTGGGCCAGCGCGATCTTGCCCTTGTTGCACTCCACCATGATGGGCTGCGCGTTGAGCAGCGCCGAATCGCCGGTGGTGGAGTAGCGGGTGTGGCCGATGGCCAGCGAGCCGGGAACCCGGGCCAGCGCGTCGGCATTGAAGATGTCGGAGACCAGCCCCATGGCCTTGTGCAGATGAAGCCGCTCGCCATTGGAGGCTGCGATTCCGGCCGACTCCTGCCCGCGGTGCTGCAGAGCGTACAGGCTCAGGTAGGCGAGCTTGGAGGCCTCGGGATGGCCGTAGATGGCCACCACGCCACATTCTTCGCGTAGCTTATCGGATGGAATCAGCATCGCTCACCTGATCGAATAATTCAATAATTCAAAGAGACCTTTAGAGTCCCACGTTCGACTTACGCTTTTATCTTGTCCAACTTACCCTTTTACCTTGTCATCACGAACCGACTTCAGTCGGTGAGGGATCTGCTTCTGCCTTTATGGTCTATCGTGACGAAAGGAAAGCAGATTCCTCGCTTCGCTCGTAATGACAATCCTGGGAAAGTCAGCATTGCCCAGGGCTTTCTCCGCTAACTCTTCTGCAGCGCCGCCGGCACCAGCCGCTCTTCCGTCTCAACGTGCAACGCGCGTTCCAGCGCTCCTGCCCATGCTTCCCGCAAGTCGGAAATGCCGGCTGCGGCAACGGTTCTCCGTCCACCTGAATTTCCACCTTATCCGCAACCGTATTGCCGATGCGATCTGCTGAGAGGCCAAATTGTACCGCTATTTGTTGGATTCGCTCGACGTTTTCCCGGTCGCAGGAAATGAGGATGCGGCTGGCATCCTCGCCAAACAGCACAAACTCCGGCACTAACCCGTAGGAGCTAAGGTCGACTTGGGCGCCGATGCCGTGAGCGAAGCCGCACTCGGCCAGGGTCACCGCCAGTCCGCCTTCGGAGCAGTCTTTGGCGGAATCGACCAGGCCGGCGGCGATGATCTGCGACAATCGCCTTCTGCAGGGCCGCTTCTTGCACAATTCCAGCGACGGCGGGAAGCCCCAGACCTGGCCGAGGATTTCCTTGGCATACTCGGACGAGCCGAACTCGGCCTCGACATCCGAGGCATCTCCCGGCTCCGAGCCGCGAAGCACAACGACGGCGCGTCCGGCCTGGCGAAAGTGCGGGCCGACAGCCTTGTGCACGTCTTCCAAAATGCCAACCACTCCCATCACCGGCGTGGGATAAATTCCCTCGCCCAGCGTCTCGTTGTAGAAGCTGACATTGCCGCCGGTGATCGGCGTCTCCAGTTCCTCGCAGGCCTTGGTGATGCCATCGATGGTCTGCGAGAACTGCCACATGATATGCGGCTTCTCCGGATTGCCGAAGTTCAGGCAATTGGTTGCCGCCATCGGCGTCGCGCCGGTGCAGGCCACGTTGCGCGCCGACTCCGCCACGGCATGCATGGCGCCGAGCTTGGGATCGAGATAGCACCAGCGCGCGTTGCCGTCGAGCGCCATGGCCAGGCCGCGCTGCGTGCCTTTCACGCGAATGACGCCGCCCTCGCCGCCCGGGCCTTCGACCGTGTTGGTCTGCACCATGGAGTCGTACTGCTCGAAGACCCAGCGCTTGGAGCAGATGTTCGGGCTGGCCAGCAGGCGCTTCAGCTCCTCGGTGAACTCGCTTTTCTGGCCGAGCGAAACGTTGTCTGGAACTTCGCGCGGAACCGGCGGCTCCCAGCGTTCCAGCGGACGGCGATACAGCGGAGCATCGTCGGTCAGCGCGGCATTGGGAATTTCGGCGACGACCTTGCCGTGCTCCAGCACGCGCATGGCAGGTTGATTGATCACGCGGCCGATGGTGACGGCGTCGAGTCCCCACTTCTGGAAGACGCGGAAGACTTCGTCCTCGCGGCCCTTTTCGGCAACCAGCAGCATGCGCTCCTGCGACTCGCTCAGCATGATCTCGTAGGGTGTCATGCCGGTCTCACGCTGCGGCACAAGGTCCAACTCGATCTCCAGGCCTACGCCGCCGCGTCCGCCCATCTCGCAGGTCGAGCAGGTCAGGCCGGCCGCGCCCATGTCCTGAATGCCGACGACCGCGCCGGTCTGCATCGCTTCCAGGCAGGCTTCCAGCAGCAGCTTCTCCAGGAAAGGATCGCCCACCTGGACATTCGGCCGCTTGGCTTCGGACCCTTCGCTGAATTCCTCGCTGGCCATGGTGGCGCCGTGAATGCCGTCGCGGCCGGTCTTGGAGCCGACATAGATCACGGGATTGCCTTCGCCCGCGGCCTTGGCGTAGAAAATCTGATCGCGCCGCACCAATCCCAGCGCGAAAGCGTTGACCAGCGGATTGCCCGAGTAGCAGCTCTCGAACTTCACCTCGCCGCCGACATTGGGCACTCCAAAGCAGTTGCCGTAGGAGGCAACGCCGCTGACCACGCCTTCCATCACGGAATGATTCTTGTGCAGCGTGCCTGGTCGATGCGAGTACCCTCCCTCGTTTGGCAGGGTGGGTTGCGTGATGGGCCCGAAGCGCAGCGAATCCATGATGGCGACCGGACGCGCGCCCATGGTAAAGATGTCGCGCAGAATGCCGCCCACGCCGGTGGCCGCACCCTGAAACGGCTCGATGAACGACGGGTGGTTGTGCGACTCGATCTTGAAGGCACAGGCCCAGCCGTCGCCGATATCGATGATGCCGGCGTTCTCGCCCGGTCCCTGGACCACGCGGCGGCTGTGCGTCGGCAGGCGCTTCAGGTGCACGCGCGACGATTTGTAGGAGCAGTGCTCGCTCCACATCACGCTGAAGATGCCCAACTCGGTGAAGGTAGGCTCGCGGCCCAGCGACTTCAGCAGGCGATCGTATTCCTCCGCCGAGATGCCATGGTCGCGAAGCACTTCTGGAGTGATGGTGGGATCTTTGGCGAGGCTGGGAGCGTCTTCAACTGGGTTCATGGCGAAGGGGTGGAATTTCTATTTTCGCACGTTGGGCGATGCGAGGGAAGGAATTGGCAGGGGAGATGTCAGGTATTTGGCGATTTTGGAATTCGATAGCGCGCGGCTGGTTTCATCACTCGTAAACATCTCGCCGATGGGCGACGCGGGTGATACTCACCAAAGATCTCGCGTCATTAAGGACGTAAATCACGCGCCAATCGCCTACCCGGATTCGCCAATGGTTACGATACCCCTTGAGTTTCTTGCATCCTGCGGGACGGGATTGTCCGCCAACGACATAATCTTGCGGTCGATGCGGGCAAACAGCGTATCGTCTAGTGCATCGAGTTCTCTCTGCGCAGAAGACTTGATTTCGAGCGAATATTTAGCCACGTGAGCGAGGTCGCTTCAGTCGATTTGTTCGATACTCCTCGTATGGAATGCCCTTCTCTTTGCGCCGCGACTCGGAAACGAGTCCGTCCCAGAAATCCTCCCAAATGGCGCCATACTTTTTCAAATCGATTTGTACCGCGACCTTGCGGCCCTTATCATCGGTGACGAACTGAATACCATTCATAGGGTTCTCGTTTCTGTATTCTCGCACCTTCGGCCGTCGCCGGGAAGAAAACCATTTCTGCCGTCCCCTGCGGGACTCGGCTTTTTAAGCCTACCTACCCAGCGCTGAAGCGCTGGGCTAAGCTCTTTCGCGCCTCCGGCGCTGGCGCTTCATCCTGTCAGCCTTAACCTCCCGGTACGGGATGCCCTTTTCTTTGCGTCGCGATTCGGAAACCAGGCCATCGCGGATTATGGCTTGTTGGCGAAAACCTCCCGGGGCTAAAGCCGTGCCTATGGTGGGCTGGCGTGACGCGGACCTGAAGGTCCGCTCTACCTACCGCCCCGCTAGCAGACGATCTTTAGCAGGCGGTCTGAAGCGGCGCCCCGCGCACCGCTTCAGAATTTAGCCAATATCTATCCGCCTACGCCTTACAGCGACCGCAAGAAATTCAACAGGTCCTGCTGGTCCGACAACGACAGGCGGTTGTAGTTGTTTACCGCGCCATTGGCCTCAGAGCTCTGGTACGTATGGTTGCCATTGCTGAAATGCTGCTGGATCACCTGTACCAGGTCCGCACTGCGGCCATCGTGGAGGAAGAAGATGCGTTGTCCCAGTCCCCACAGCGGAGCGGTACGGAACTCGTCGCCACCCGCCACGCCTTGTCCCACATTGTCGGCCAGGTTCGGACCCATGTGGTGCAGCAGAATATCGGAATAGAGGTGCGCCTGGATGTTGCTGAGCGCCGCTATCGTCGATTGCCCGGTGGTGAACGACGGCGTATGGCAGTAGGCGCAGCCGATCTGCGCGAACAGCGTGCTGCCATGCTGGGTCGAGGGCGAGCTCGGTCCCGGCTGCGGCTGATCGAGCATGCGCATGAACGTGGTGAAGCGGATGATGTCGCTGGGCATTGCCGTTCCCGACAGATCGTAATTGGTGTAGTCCTCGGGAGTAGCATTGAACTGGCAGCCCACGGTTTGATCTCGTTCCGTGGCAAACTCTTCGTTGGTGACTCCCATCTCGACGTTGTAGGCCTCACCCGAAAATACTTCTCCCGACTTGTTCTGCGCCTTCCAGCCGAAACGCGTGATGGTGCCATCGTTGGCGCTGGTATTAGGATGGCCGGCAATTCCCAGCCCATGTTTTTGATTGAGGCTGGCGTTCATGTTGGCCAGAATCGCGGCATCGGAGATAGCTTCGATGAGCCCGGCGCCGAACACGGGCGTGGGAATGCGGAAGATGAGATCGTTTCTCTGAGCAGCCAGCGCAAAGTTATCCTGAGTAATAGTTGCAACCCGGCGCGTCCGTACGCCCGCTAATGGTGAACAGGTCATGAACGCCGCCGTCTATGTGCTGCAGATCCAGGGTGTACGGGAAGCGCGCTTCGCGTACCGGTCCGCTGACCGTAATGAAAGATGGCAGATGGTTGGACGCGCCCTGGTCGGTGGCATCGGCCACCTGCGGATTGACGAACGGGCTGCTGCCGCCTATGGCCGGTTGCGCATGACACTGGGCGCAGCTTTCCGCGTTGAATCTAGGTCCCAGACCGCCGCCCGTGTTCTGGATGGAGCCGGTCACCGAATCAACTTGCACAAAATTTGTCTGCCCCGCGCCGAAGAAGGCCAGCTGATTTTGGGTTAGCCCGGCAATCGGCGAACCGGCTCCGGGCGGCCCGCTGCGCACCCCGGGATCAGAGGCGCCATTTCTGCCGGGCGCCGCTTGCACCGCCGCTACCACGGTGAACATCGACACAGCAATCACAAAAGGCATGATGAATCGGTTGCCTCGATAAGAGCGCTTTCCATTTGCTGGCAAACTTCCGTTGGCCGTCAGAGACATGGGTTCCTCCTGGGACTCGCGACGAGTCGTTTAGGCGCCGATGGTGGGCGCAGGTTTACCGTACGTTGCTATTGAATGAGGCGAGCGCGTGCGATCCGACGAAGTCAGAATGACGCAGACGAGAAAGTGGTCAGACGAACGAGCAGTAGCGCGGGCAGGAAGGACGCATAACTACGAGCCAGCGGCAGCCCAAGCGCGTGTTCCGGCCACACATCTCCGCGCAACGGAGAGGCAAACTTCTCCGTCTCTAATCTGCCTGTATTACAGCGTTGACACAAGATGCACTAAGCGGGATTCGCACGTCAACTGAAACCTGTTAGTCAAATCCGCTATCTTGCTAATCCTGCCGCTGGCTGCGATAGCCACTGGGACTGGCGCCAAACTTATTGCGGAAGGCGCGCACAAAACTGGGAGCGTGACGATAGCCGGCGCGATAGGAAATTTCCTTGATGGGCATCTCGGTGGAATGCAACAGATCTAACGCAGCTTGCAGCCGGGAACTGCTGAGAAAGGTCTGCAGGCTAAAGCCAGTCTCCGCTTTAAACAGATGCGAGAGTCGCGAGCTGCTCAGGTTCACCAGGGCTGAGAGTTCCTGGATGCTGTGTTCCGGGTTGGATTCGATAGCCTGCAGAACTCTTCGAATCCGGTCGTCGGCTGGCAATGGGGAATGAGACATTGGGCGATTGCCGGTTATGGTGCAGGGACGAGCCGACTGCGCTCTCAGAGACATGAATCCTCCTGGCTGACGAATGGCGCCGCAAGAAATCCATCTTCCGGCCTACAGTCTGCATGTCTTGCTGAGCAGGATCAGTGCTGCGGAAAATCTATGAGAGTCTAACCCAACTTGTTGCCGAGAGTCGCAAAAAGTGCGGCCGAAAGAAAGCTGCTCTTTTTAGCGAAATCCAGCGAAGAGGCAGGGCTCGGCTGGCATCATCACCGGGTGGCTCGAACGGCAGTTTGCCGGGAGTGGCGTTCGAGGTCAAACCATGGACCGGTAGAGTCCTGCCGTTGTCCTACATTGTGATAGGTAGTAAATCCGGGGAACGTAATCGAGGCTGGGGAAGATTCTGCTTGACCGGTTGCCGTCAGGTGACGTATATCTCAAGCCCTCAGGGAGACTCTGATTAAGTCCCTCAGCGGCTAAAGCCGCCCTCGAAAAGGGCGATTTTACGGACGGTCTGAAGACCGTCCCTTTCAAAACCAGGCCTAATCAGAGTTTCCTCAGCGATCCAGAGGAGAACTATGCAGAAACATTTCTTAAGACTTACCCTGGCGTTATTCGCAGTCATGATGGCCGTCACGCTAGGCACGCCCCTACTTTCCGCTCAAGACAGCATGGGTGGCCAGAGCGCCATGGGCGGCCAGGGCAATGCGAGCGATGCCGCAGCCAGGCTGGAAAAGATGTCGGCGGCTTTGCAACTGACGCCCGCGCAGAAGCAGCAGATCCTGCCTATCCTGGCGCAGGAAGCCCCCAAAGTGAAGGCCCTGAAAAGCGATACTTCCATGCCGCCTCTGCAAAAAGCCATGAAGATGCGGCAAATCAGCGAGTCGACCGACGCTCAGTTGAAGCCGATTCTTAATCCCGGACAATATGAGAAATTGCAGCAGATGCAGGCCCAGGAGCGGCAGCAGATGATGCAGAAGATGGAAAACCGCTAGCGAATCTTGGCGGTTCTGTGGTTCGCGGTTGCTTCTTTGAGGGTGACAAACCAGCCGTAGATATCGTCCACCCGGGCAATGTCTTCGTTGAGGACTGGCTGGTCGGCATATTTGTGAATGTCGGCTTCACTATGGCGACGCTTTAGATTGATGACAATTTGATAAAGTTCGTCGACCTTGGAGTGCATAATTCGTAAGTCGCTCACCAGCCTGATCTCATCGACGTCTAGCCAGCGGCGGGAAACCGGCTGGGTGGTATGGTCGGTTCTCTTCATCGCATCTCTTCTCTTTAAGTGCTATTTCTTACGGTGCCACGCTTAAGTATGCCCGCTAGCCGTCGCCGGGCGGTCTTTCCTACAGAAGTATACGACCAAACGGTGGCCGGCGGTTGAGGGCCTGATTGCTTTTCCATTCCGGGAATCTCGCTAAGCCGTGCTCGACCCATCTGTACAACTTAGATGCAAATAATCGGCATCGCAATTTTCGCTATTACGCTGGTGATAGTAGATGTTTTGGGCTATGATTTTTGCCGCGCCATGGAGTACTTGAGGAGGCGAACTATCGTGAAATCCCGCAAAGCAATCCTGAGCATTCTTGCACTCACCCTGGGATGTTTGCTGCTGAGCAGCCTGCCACTGTGGGCGGCCGACGAGTCTTCACCGCAAATGACGTCTAGTCACGCTATCGCCTTTGCCGTGTCGCCACCGTTGCGCGAATTGGCGAAGCTACCCCCGCGGCCTTATTACAGTTTTCACCAGGCGCACTCGGTGCGGCGCACCAGTGCCCATACCGATCATCCGTACGAATTCGATCCGGTTGAGCAGACCGCTCCTGGAGGGCCCGGCAGCATCACCCCCGGACTTAACTTGCTGGGTTTGGACAATGCCCAGGCTTGCGGCTGCCAGCCGCCCGACACCAATGGCGACGTTGGCGATACCCAGGTCGTAGAGTGGGTCAACGTGGCGTATGAAGTCTTCAACAAGACCACCGGTGCGGTTGAACTCGGTCCGGTATTCGGCAATCAGCTTTGGCAAAGCCTGGGCGGAGCCTGCTTCCAGAACAATGATGGCGACATCATTGTGCAGTGGGATAGAGCCAACCATCGCTGGCTGCTGGCGCAAAACGTGTTCAACGGACCCCCTTACTATGCCTGTGTCGCAGTCTCGACCAGCCCCGATGCGACCGGCTCCTATTACGAGTATCAATTTCCTCTGAGCAACGATTTCCCCGACTATCCTAAGTGGGGTATCTGGCCCAGCGGATATTTTCAGACTAACAACAACTTCGGCAACGTGAATTTCGATGGCGCCTATGTTTGCGGGTACAACAGCGCGAAGCTGCTGGTGGGCGACCACACGGCCGAGCAGATCTGCTTCCAGCTCACGCCCGGCGACTCCAGCCTGCTGCCCGGCGACATCGATTCCAGTACGCCTCCTCCGGTGAACCAGGACGAGTTCTTCATCGGCGGCCTACGATTCCGATGGCCAGAACGACCATCTCTATCTTTATTCCATGCACCCGGTGTTCTCGAATCCCACCCAGTCGACGTTTGCCGGCAGCGGGTTGGCCAATCCGGTCACGGTGCCGGCCTACACGCCGTTCTGCGACAACAGCGAATTTTGCGTTCCGCAGCAGGGTACCTCAACCAAAGTCGATGCCCTGGGCGATCGCGTGATGTATCGCTTCTCTTACTGGGATGACGGTCCGCTGGTTAACGTGAAACCCAACGCCGGTCCGCTGCACCAGCAGCACTGGTATGTGAATCACGTGACTACGGCGTCCGGCGGACAGGCCGGCGTCCGCTGGTACGAGTTCCGGGCCAACGTGCAGACCGTGGGCATCGGCGGAGTGCGGCTGTTTCAGTCAGGCACGTTCGCTCCCGATTCCAACTATCGCTGGATGGGATCGATCGCGCAGGACAAGATGGGTGACATCGCTCTGGGCTACAGTCTGGCAAGTACCACAGTGTATGACTCGGTAAATGCGACCGGCCGCGTGATCACTGATCCTCTGGGACAGATGGAAACCGAGACCTCGCTGTTCGCGGGCACCGGATCGCAAAGTAGCGGCGATCGCTGGGGCGACTATTCCAGCATCTTCGTCGATCCCGCCGATGGCTGCACATTCTGGTATGCCCAGGAGTACTACGCAGTCCCGGCCGGAGGAGAGAACTGGCAAACGCGCCTGGTGTCGTTCAAGTTCAACGGCTGCCAGTAACCAATAATCAACGGCAAGAAAAAAGGCCCCACTGTGCACCGGCAGAGTGGGGCTTTTTCCATCAAGACAGTTGGAGGCCGAGGTCAGTGTTGCAACCGCGCGTCGGTATTCTTGTCGCTGGCCGGAGGATACAGATCCGGATGCAGATAAGTTCCGCGCTCCTTCTCTGATTTTTCTTCCTCCACCGGAATGCGATGAGCGTTGGCCCAGGCGTCCTGGCGAATGCCGGTGAGCTGCCACGATACCTTGGCGTTGGCTTTGCCGCCGGCAATCTTGAAGCGATTGCCCTTGACCTCACGCGCAATGTATAAGCGCGGTTGCGGCGCGCCGACCGAAGTCAGTTGATAGCGGAAGTCGCGGTTGAGCGCCTCAAAGTATTCGGGTAGTTCGACCCAGGCCTCGCCGCGCGCGTCGAGCCGAATGAGGCCATTGTAGATGTTCATCATGTCGGGCGATTCGACGAAGGAGTGGGACAGAGTTTTGTTGGCGGGATCAAGCGGATCGTCGATCTTGAAGGAGCCGCCGCCCTTGGTCAGCGTGCCACCGACATTGAGGTTGCCGTTGATCTGGACGGCGCCAGCGAAAAAACCATTGCCCGATCCATCGATGGTAAACAAGCTCTGCGACGAGTTCTTTCTAGCCAGTAGGGAGAGGCCACCACCGGTGTTCTCGAAGAGGCCCCCCACCCCACCAGGGCTCGCGGTCGTTCCGTAGACTCCATTCGAGTAGCCGCTGGTGGCGGCATTCACACCGGTGACGCCTTCAGTAAATCCCGAGCCGTTCGAACTGGCCATGCCCACAACCCCACTGCCGTTGACGGCGGTTTCTATTCCGTACACCCCGTCGCCGTTAGCGGACTGCCCGTAGACACCGTACCCAAAGCCGGATGTATCAGTGGACGTTGCAATGCCGAAGACGCCAGTGCCGGTATTGCTGGCCGAGCTTCCGAAAACGCCATTGCCGTTGCCGGTGGATGCGGTCGTGTTGCCGTAAACGCCACTGGCGTTTTGGGCGGTGCTATTGGTCGATCCCACAACACCATACGTTTGGCCGGTGGAGGCTGTGGCCACGCCGAAGACGCCACTGGCAAAGTCAGTGTTGCTATCCGTCTGCCCGACAATGCCACTATCGTTGCCAGTAGCCGATGCGGCCCAGCCGTAGACGCCAGCGCCAACGGTGCTGACGTTCTTTCCGGTAACGCCATAGGTAAGGCCACTGGTCGCCGTCGCGTTGCCGTACACTGCGCTGGCGTTCGTGGTGGTACTGGAGATTTGTCCAAAGACTCCATACGTAAGGCCGGATTCTGCCGTCTCATCGCCGTACACGCCAGAACCGTTGGCGCTGCCATTCTGTCCGTAAACGCCGTTTGTCAAGCCGCTGTTTGCCGTCGAGACGCCGAACACGCCAGATGCATTGAAGGTGGTACTGCTATCCACTCCGTAAACGCCATTGGTTAAGCCGGTGGTGGCTGTTGAGACGCCATACACGCCGATGCCGCTGTTGCTGACGCTAGAACCCGCTACTCCGTAGACATTGCCGGTGGCCGCCAGGGCCTTGCCATAGACACCGACGCCGCTGGTGCTGGAGCTCTGTCCGAAAACGCCATCCGCGCTGCCGGTGGTCGATGTCGCAGTGCCGTACACGCCTGCGCCGCCGTTGCTGGCAGTCTGTCCGTAGACACCATTCGCCGTGCCGCTGGCCACAGTGGCCATGCCGGAAACTGCGTTGCCGGCCCCAGTGGTGATTGTGCCGGAAAGTCCGGCAGCGGCCGAAAGGGTTCCGCTCAACGATCCGTTTCCGGTGATGTTGAAGTTTGCGGTCTCAGGCGAGGTGGTGTTCTGGATGTAGTGAGGAGAACCCGCCGCGGGCAGCACGCCGGTCAGGCCCGCGCCGTTTCCGGTGAAGGCATTAGTGCTGCTGCTGAGGGTCACGGGATTGGAGTAGGTTCCGGTGAATTGCGAATTGCCCAGGGTGCCGCTCAGATGGGAAAACAGTACCCCAGTCAGCCCCGCGCCGCTGCCGGTGAAGGAACTGCCAGTGAACGAACCGCCGGTGAAGGAGCTGCCAGTGAAAGCATTGCCGGTATTCGATAGGGTCACAGCATTGCTGTAGGTTCCGCTAAATTGGGAACTGGGCAGAGTGCCGGTCAGACTGGAAAACGGAATGCCTGTGAGGCCGCTGCCGCTGCCGGTAAATTTGCCGGCGGAAGTTACGTTGCCGCTACCGTCGACCGAGAAGTTCTCCACTCCATTATTCTGTCCGCTGAGGATTTTGCCGCCTCCGGCATTGTTAAATGAAGCTGCAGTTCCGGCTGGGCTGTTGACCTGCCCGGTGACGCCAAACGTGGCGCCGGTCGTGGCCGTGGCCACACCTCGCAACCCGGTTCCCGAGGTACTCGATGCGCTGGCCTTGATACCGAAGGTTGATCCGGTGGGCGAGGTCGCAGCGCCCGCCAGTCCGATGCCTCCCGTTCCCGAAGCACTGCCCTGAACACCGAAAACCGTTCCGGTAGCTGCGGTGGCCATGCCAAAAATAGCGTTCGTCGGAGCGGCGGCATTCACACCCGCACCGGTGCCGCTCTGCGTCACCTTAACGATCTGGTCCGTAGTGGTGCCGCTGAAATCGGTTGGCCCTTGCGGAGTCCCCCCAGTCTGGGCTGGGGGCTGGGTCGATTGAGCTGGATTCGTCGTGGAAGATCCAGCCTGACTGGTATTGTTGTTGTCTTTGGAGTTGACGCCGTTGGCCAGCACGAAATCGGAAATCGTCTTACCGCCCAGGGTTTCGGCCTCGTGCGCCTTCAGCGCGTACGGCACGCTGACCAGCAACACACGCGGCTGTTCGGGCTGTCCCTGCACTTGCACCCCTAACCATCGTTGCTCTTCTTGCGAGAACAGATCGGCGGGCAGTCCGGCAGCGGTTGTACTGCCCAGCAGCACGCTGTAATTGCCGCCTGCATCCGTGGTCACATTTTGTGTTTCCATCCACACCGGCGCTCCACCGTCCTGCTGCGGGTAGACGGCAAAGGTGACGCCCGTGGTCGCGGAAGAAACGGCCGCGCCTTGGGCATCCTTTAATGTTCCGCCGTAGCGGATCAGGTTAGGGACGGAGGTGGTCGAGGTTTGTTGTGCTGAGCAGATTGCCGCCAGCAACAGGGAAGAAATAACAATAGACAAAGCCGTACGGACGAGGCGCATGGAAGGTCCTTTCGGGTGCAGGAAAGTTTGGAGATGCGAAGTACGTGGCCCGGGAATGGCGTGGCATTGTTGCCTGAAGCAGGCGGGTTGTCAATCACTATCCATGTGGTGGCGCAGGTATTTCGAGACTTGCGGGTCAAGGTGAAATAACGCGGTAGGATGCTCGCCCAGAATAGGACGAACTAGCCGCGACACGACGACCAGAACTCTGTGGACATCAGCGTCTGTTTCATGATCCCCGTCGCCGCTGGGCGGCTGGTTCGATTCGAATTCGCGAGCTTCGTTCCGACGATTTCTTCTAAGCCGAGCTGCGACACAAATTCCCAGGGAAATTCTGATCAAGAGAAAGCGGCTAAAGCCGCATGAGTTTCGGGTACTGAACCGACGGCCTGAAGTGTCTGCGCGAGAACCTCTGCCGTCCTTACGGGACTCAGCTTCATTTCCCACTTTACCCAGCACTCCGCCATCCCACCCCAATTCGCGCAAAGGCGGCGCGAATCGGGGACCCCGGTGCGGCTACGTGCTGGGCTAAGCTCTTCCGCGCCTACGGCGCTTGTTTTTCGCGCTTCGTATTCCACCGCCGAAAAACAAAGTTAGTTCTCACGCACTCACTGAAGGCCGCCCCCCTTAAAACAAAACTTAATCGGAGTTTCCTAGCTATGCCGCGCCAACTCTAGTGGTGCAACATCGCGTCGGTATTCTTGCCGCTGGCCGGAGGGTACAGGTCCGGATGCAGATAGGTTCCACGCTCCTTCTCTGATTTTTCTTCCTCCACCGGAATGCGATGGGCGTTGGCCCAGGCGTCTTGGCGAATTCCGGTGACCATCCAGGAAACTTTTCCGTTGGGCCTGCCGCCGGCAATCTTAAAGCGATTGCCCTTGATCTCGCGCGCGATGTAGAGCCGAGGTTGCGACGATCCCACCGAGGTCAAGACATACTGGAAGTCGCGATTCAGGGCCTGGAAATATTCCGGCATGGTGACCCAGGCTTCGCCGCGAGCGTCGAGCCGCACGCTGCCGTTGTACAGGTTCATCATGTCGGGCGACTCGACGAAGGAGTGGGAGAGATATTTGTTTTCAGGATCGAGCGGATCGTCGATCTTGAACGAACCGCCGCCTTTGGTGAGCGTGCCGGTTACGTTGAGGTTGCCCGCATAGAAGCCGTTACCGTGCGAGTCAACGCTGAATTCGTCTGTATAGCCGCTGCCGGAGAGGCCGCTGAGAATCAGGCCGGCGCCGCCATGAGCAACGAAGACGCCGGCAGTGCCGCCGCTTATGCTCTCAGTTTGCCCCAGGACGCCGTTGCCACCGTTGGTTGAATTGCTCAGACCGAATACTCCAAACCCATTGGGGCTTACGGTTGAGCCCAATACGCCGGCGGTGTTGCCGCTCGTAGCATTGGCGGCTCCCTGTACGCCGGTTCCCTGGGTGCTATTGGTTCCTCCGAACACGCCGTAGACCTGCCCCGTCGTTGCCCCTTCGTAGCCGTTCACCGCCGCTGCGCCAGCTGTGGTGCTGTTAGTGCCTCCGTTAACGCCGTAGACTTGGCCAGTCACAGCCCCTTCGTAACCGCTAATCCCGGCTGCCCCATTGGTGACGCTGTTGGTGCCACCCTCCATGCCATAGACCTGTCCGGTAGCCGCCCCTTCGTACGCGCTAATTCCGGCTGCCCCGTTTGTCGTGCTGTTGGTATTGCCCTCCACGCCAAAGACCTGTCCGGTGGTCGCGTCGGCCGTTCCCGTGACGCCGGCGGAATACTGCCCGGTGCTGGCGGTCTCGCCAGCCACGCCGTACACCTGACCCGTGGTGGCCGCAGCCACGCCATGCACGCCGGACGACGAAGTCGTAGTGCTCGATGTTCTGCCGTTAACCCCATGGAGAAGGCCCGACGTCCCGACCGCATTACCGGCTACGCCGGCGGAAAAATCGGTCGTGCTATAGGTAATACCGAGTACGCCAGACGTCTGGCCGCTGGTACCGAAGGCATTGCCCAAAACGCCAATGGAGCCATCTCCGGTGCTGGAGACTAATCCCTCGACTCCGACCACCTGCCCGGTCGTGGAGTTTTCCTCCCCATAAATACCCCATCCCGAATTGCTGTTGCTCTGTCCCAGGACGCCCGCATTCTGGCCGGTTGCGGCATTGGCCGTGCCGCTAACTCCAATGCCGTTGATGCTGGCGGTCTCGCCGAGCACGCCGGTGTTCGCGCCAGTGGTGTTGGTCGCATCACCGGTGAGGCCGACTCCGGTGGGACTGCTGGTGGTTCCAGAGAGACCAATGGTGCTGATGGTTCCGCTGGAAGTGATGTTGCCGCTGGCATCGACGGCGAACTTCTCCACTCCATTATTCTGTCCGCTGAGGATCTTGCCGCCGCCGGCATTGTTAAACAGCGCCGCAGTTCCGGCTGGGCTGTTGACTTGCGCGCTGACGCCGATCGTACTTCCGGTCGTAGCAGTGGCCACACCTCTCAACCCGGTTCCTGAGGTGCTGGACGCGCTGGCCTTGATACCGAAGGTTGATCCGGTGGGCGAGGTCGCAGCACCGACCAGTCCGATGCCTCCCGTTCCCGAAGCACTTCCCTGGACGCCGAAAACCGTCCCGCTGGGTGCGGTGGCCTTCCCAAAGATAGCGTTGGTCGGGGCAGAGGAATTCACTCCCGCGCCGGTGCCGCTTTGCGTCACCTTGATGATCTGGTCCGTAGTGGTGCCGCTGAAATTAGTTGGCCCTTGCGTGGCCGCACCTATCTTGATGGCAGGCTGGGTCGCCGGCGACTGATTCGCCGCCGGGGCAGAATTGCTCCCGTTGCCTGACGCAGTTGCACCTTTGGCCAGAACAAAGTCGGAAACACTTCTGCCGCCCAGGGTTTCCGCCTCATGTGCCTTGAGCGCGTACGGCACGCTGACTAGCAGCACGCGCGGCTGTTCCGCCTGACCTTGCACCTGCACCCCTAACCACCGCTGCTCTTCTTGCGAGAACAGATCGGCGGGCAGTCCGGCCGCCGTCGCGCTGCCCAGCAGCACGGTGTAATTGCCGGCGGCATCCGTGGTCGCATTCTGCGTCTCCATCCAAACCGCCGCCCCACCCTCCTGCTGGTTGTAAATGGAAAATGTCAGGCCAACGGTGGAGGAGGAGATAACCGCGCCTTGCGCGTCCTTCAACGTTCCGCCGTAGCGGATGAGGTTGGGGACGGATGTGGTGGGGGTTTGTTGTGCTGAGCAGATTACGGCCAGCAACAGGAAAGAAACAACAATGGACACAGCCGAACGGAAGAGGCGCATGGAGAGTCCTTTCGAGTGACGGCGAAAGTTGGGAGCTATGGACTGCC
The DNA here is from genome assembly GCA_963746515.1 of uncultured Acidobacteriaceae bacterium. Classification (GTDB taxonomy): domain Bacteria; phylum Acidobacteriota; class Terriglobia; order Terriglobales; family Acidobacteriaceae; genus Bog-257. The sequence goes on from CAVVBO010000001.1 coordinate 1,091,164, forward strand.
TTGGCCCGGGATGGTGTGGGATTGTGGCCCGAAGCAGGCCGATTGTCAATCGTTATCTAGACGACTTCAACTGGATCCAGCTCGTGCGGGGATGTTTCCTGTTCGTGACCAGACCTGAAGTATGGTGGGTATTTTCGCGGCAGCACATCGGGCCGCGCAGCAAAAAGCCGCCGAGATTGTTCTCGGCGGCTGAGGCTCCAGTCTAGGACCCTGTCCAGGCTGGAAGCTAGTTCGACGGATTGACCTGGATCTTCGCCATCATGCCGCCATCCTCGTGGTCGAGAATGTGGCAGTGATACACGAAGGTTCCGGCAATATTCGGATCGCGGAAATCCATGCGCACCGTGATGCTGGGATAAGGGCCGCTGCCTGACCAGGTGGGAATGGTGAAACTATCGTAGAGTTCAGGATTGGTCACCGGTACCCCGTTAATCGCCATCAGCAGGAAGTGCAATTGGTGAATATGGAAATCATGCGCTTCGCCGGCACGGTTCTCGATGGTCCAATCTTCTACCGCTCCGATGTTGGTAACGATGGCCGGCGGATCATCCATGTGGAAGACTTTCGGCCTTTGCCCATTGACGGTGATGAAGTATTGAGTAGGCCCATTGCTGCCAATGGTCTGCTCGGAGAAGTAAAGGTTGCGCGTGGTGGTCGGCAACTGGGCTGCCAGTCCGGCAAAACGCCGCGGCTCAGTAGGCGGCTTGACCGTGTGGGCTGCCGGATGCGGCTCCTTGCCGTTGCTGCTGCCGATGAGATTTGCCAAAGGCTGTTCCGGATTCGGATTGCCGACGGGACCGGAGTCAAAGCCCTCGGTCACGAACGTACCCATCTGCCCCTGAGGAAGGCCCGGCGTAATGAATTCGGCGCGCCCCGCGGGCGGCAGATTAATCGTTGTCTCGTAAATCGGAGTGGTCAACGGAATACCGTCCAGAGCCACGATTTCGAGCGGCTGCGCCGTAGTTCCGAATTGCAGCTGCAAAGTGAGAAATGCCTGGGTGGTGGCGTTAACCACTCTCCAGAATTCCGGCTGGCCGAAGGTGGTGTTAATGATCGGCGAAGGCGCGAAGGGGAAAATGGCCGGCTGGTAGTTGATGGTCAGCTGGTTGGGTCCGGGCAACCAGGAGTTAGGGTTGTTGAACTGCTGGCGAATGACCAACACCCGTTCCGGCAGGCCCTGCGTCCCCTGAATAGTGCCTTCAATGATAAACGCGCCCGCCGCGCCGCCATCCACCTGGGTGGTGGTATTGCCATGCACATGGGGATGGTACCAGTACATTCCCGGCGAATCGTTCGCGGGCACCTGGAAGCTATACAGGAATGCCGGATCGCCGGACTGAATGATCGTGTTGATGACGTCGTCCTGGTGACAGATGGGTGTGATGTTCAGCCCATGCCAGTGGATATTCGTCGATCCCGGCATCACCGTGTTGCCCATGCAATCATCGGGAGGGCCTTGATGCTGCATGGGGGGCCCCATGTTCATCAGCTTTTCCACGTACGCTTTTTTGGAGCCGGCGGGTGGGGTAACGTGCTCGTAGGGCGCCTGAATGTTGTTGGTGAAATTCAGGCTGAGCGTATCGCCGGGATTGAGACGCAGCGTCGGCGCTTCGACCTGTTGACCCTGGTAGATGTAGACATAGCAATAGTGCATGAAGCCGTCAGAGCCCATCTGATTTTGCAAAGTCATATTAAGGTTCAACACCCCGTTCTGACTGAACAAATCCAGTGGATTGACCACGGGGCTGCCGGGCAGCGGTCTCATCGGACAGGTCGGTCCCTGGGCCGAGGCGGCAGCCAGGGAAACTCCACACAACACGGTAAGTAGGACAGTTCGAAACAATGGACGCATTCCTGACTCCCTGAAATCTTTTTCGTACTTCGACGAACCTTGCGACGGTAACCTGACTGCTCCCGAAGTAGCTCTGCTCAAAATGACCTGGGTGGAAACGCTTGAATGGACAATAATCCGCTACTAAACGAATCCATAGCAGGAGACATGGACGACTCGGCAAGGCTGCAGGTGGTGCCGTTCGAAGTTACCTGAACAATCCCGATCGAGGAGCCCAGGGGAGCGAACTCAGCCAGGTACAGAACTCCACCCGTGCCGGTATTGTCCCTGGTTACCAGAGATCCTACATAGGTCCAAGGATTGTAGAAAAGGTTCAACGGCCCCGAATTACAACCTGCCGTGACCTTACCCGTATTCTTATTGAAGAAGGCTGCAGTAACGGTATTACCTTGACTGTTGCCGATATAGAGAAGGCTTTCATCCGGACTAAGCCAAACGCTGGCGGAATTCAAGCCCGGCCCTACGGCGTTGGCCGGTGTGCCCACCGTGTACTGCACCGTGGTTGTCAGCTTGCCGGAAGAAATGTCGGAGACTTCAATGGTGGTTGGCACCGAGGCATCGCCGAAGATGGCGAAGTGTCCGTCTTGCGTAATGTCCACACCTTCGGGAAAGAAGGCAGCGGCGAACCCGGTTGAGTTCTGTTCGTCGTTGTTGGACATAGGTATGCCGTTAGCGATGTTGAAGGACTGAATCGAACCATCTCCGTAAGCGGCCACCAGGATATTTCCGTGGATTGCCATTCCACCAATCCAGCCACCGTTCAAGCCTGCCGCGCTAACATCCCCGAGAAAGGTGAGCTGGCATCCTGATCCGATGGCGAACGTCCCAATCGTGTTGGAAACGCTATAGCCTGCGTAAAGATAGTTCTGGTTCAGCGCGATCCCGATGCCGTTGGCATTGCCGGAGTCGGTGGCCGAGCCCAAGAAATTCCCTACCAGTGTCTGGGTCTGAATATTGATGGAAGCAATGTCTCCCGTCCCGGCATTGGAGACATAAGCGCATTGCGCAGAACTGTCGTGCAGCAAGTTCACGCGCGGCGTGCCGAAAAAGCCGCCACCGATTCCCTTGCCTCCGGTGTTGACATTAGTTTGGAACGTCAAGGTGGGACTGCTTCCTGAAGTCCCCGGCACAAAGAAGCTTATATAGCTGTGCAGTAAGCCATCGTCATTCGTAATTACATAGGTTGCCTGCGATGGACTATGCGATGGCTCCTTGGCCGCACAAACCGCGACCAGCGAAGCCAGCATGATAGCTGTTAGAAAAAATCTCAACCGGAAACTCATGTCTTTGATTCCTCTGGAAGGCGAGAACAACGGCGCAATGGATACTATCTCGAAAACCCTGTCTATTCAAGCTAAACTGGTCCCCCAGTTATCCAAAACCGAACAGGCATAGTTGCAGCTTTTCGCAAGAGTTGCGCCTGGCTTGCTAGTTACTATTATTAGTAGTAGTAGAGGCTGATTCCTGGACAAACTGACTCCATACCAAAAGCCACTTTTTCATCTGCGTTGTTATGAGGAGGATCATCATATTTGGCGCGGCTACGGTGAGTGTAGGAGAAATCTGGGCTGCTATCTTCGGATGAATTGCACTTCTGTTGGATCGGGAATTGTGTGCCTGGCGAACCTGAATGCGCCGTTGTTACCTTTGCAACTCGACGCAACCCGTTGCAAGAAGGCTGCGACAAAAACTTTGGCGTGCCGGTCGTCAGGCTCCAATTATTTCTGACCGCTCGGGCCAAGTACCCTTCGTCTACACTCACGACAGGCCCTAAATGGTGGCACCGCTTGGGAGTCATTGTTCGGATCCAGGTCGACTCCGCCGACCAGGTTCTGCTCGACGTGCGCAGCAGCATGAACTGAGGCAACCGATCCTTCACCTTAATCCGGAAAGAAAATTCGAGAACGGCCGCGCCGCCGGATTCAAGCGCGCTTCCTCCGCCGCTGGTTTCACTTGCTGCATGCAGCGCTGCTGGTCATTGGCCTGCGGCGGCACATCAACGAAACAGGAGCTCATCATGAAACGCATTCTTGCCATCGTGCTTGCAACCACAATTCTTGCTGCCCTACCTGCCTTTGCCCAGAAGCAATTCAAAATCACCGACCGCGTCAAACTGGGCGGCGAAGGCGGCTGGGATTATCTTGTATACGACAATGTGGGACATCGGCTCTTCATCACCCGCGGCAGTCACGTCATGATGGTCGACACGGCCGCGTTAAAGGTGACCGGCGACATCCCGGATTTGTCCAGTATCCACGGTGTTGCGCTGGCTCAGGAATTCAATCGCGGATTCGTCAGCAATGGCGGCGACAACACCGTGACCATCTTCGACCTGAAGACACTGAAGAAGCTGGACAGCGTGAAAGTGGGCGAGCGGCCGGACGCGATTTTGTATGACCCATTCTCCAAGCGCGTGTTCACCTTCAACGCTCGGGGCCAGAATTCGACGGCGATCGACGCGGCCACAGGCAAAGTTGTGGGCACGATTCCGCTGGGCGGCAAGCCGGAGTTTCCCGCCAGCGACGGCAAAGGCAAGCTGTACGTCAATATCGAAGACAAGGGCCAGATCGCGGAAGTGGATGTGACCAAACTGGCGGTGCTGAACACCTGGTCAATCGCTCCCTGCCAGGAGCCGAGCGCGCTGGCCTTCGACGTGGAACATCATCGGCTGTTCGCCGGATGCGGCAACAAGATGATGGCGGTGGTCGACTCCGGCTCGGGTAAAGCCGTGACCACGGTGCCGATCGGTGAAGGCGTCGATGCCGGCGGATTCAATCCTAAGACGCAGGAGATTTTCATGTCGTGCGGCGAAGGGGTGCTGACCGTGATCCACGAGGACAGTCCCGACAAGTACACGGTGCGGCAGAATCTGGCGACGGCGAAAGGTGGAAGGACCATGGCGCTCGACCAGGAGAACGATGTGGTTTACCTGGTCACCGCGCAGCGCGAGGCTACACCGCCTGCTCCCGGACAAAGACCGGCGATGGTGCCGGGGAGCTTCGAGCTGATCGTGGTCAAGGCGGAGTGAATCAGTTGTCAGTTGCCGGTTGCCAGTTGTCAGTAAAAGCAGGTCCTTCGACTCCGGCGGCGAAGCGCCGCCTCCGCTCAGGATGACAGCTAAGATTTAAGGATAGCGTGAAAGCCCCTGCTTATTTCCCCGACGGCTTCTTGGCGCTGGGCGGCAGCAGATCGTTCAATCGCAGATACATGGCCGCCGCGCCATAGTGATCGGCCCAATCGGCTGAGAGATGGACCAACGCCGCGCCGCGCGTAATTGTGTGTCCTCCGGAGAGCACCGCCGACTGGCCGAGCGTGCTGTCGTCGGCCTTGGCCAGCACCTGCTCGCAGTAGGTGAAGGAATCTTGCAGCGCCTTGGTGAGCACATCCTTGGAATCGGTTTCGCTCAGCTTGGTCTCGCGTGCCGGCTCGCCGGCTATGGCCGCGCACAGTCCGTTATTGGACTGCGCGATGTGCATGACTAGGTGTCCAAAAGTGATCTGGTCGGGCGTGGGCTTGTAGCTGTATTTGGCCGCGGGCATCTCGTCGGCGGCGCCGATCAGGTTCTTCGAGTAGCGCTGCTCCATCGCGCGCACGGTGGCGACGATGGGATTGGCGGTGGCTGAGTCTGTTCCCTTGTCTTTATCTTTATCTTGTGCGATGGAAGCGGGTGCGACGGCCAGCAGCAGAAGAGCGATAGCGATCGGTCTCATAATTCTCCTCACGAAAACCTGAGAAGAGCATACCGCAACTCGATGCCTCCGTTGTCACGCACATAATAAGGTTGCCGGCCTACTTCCTCCCCAAGACTTCCAGAATGCGGTCGAAATCTTCCAGCGACGCGTACTCGATCAGGATCTTGCCTTTGCCTTTGCGATCATTAATCGTGACCCGCACTCCCAGCGCGCCTTGCAGCAAGCGCTCAGCTTCCTTGACGTTGGGATCGACCACGCGAACTTTTGCTTCCGCCGGAGCCCGGGGCTGGATGAGATGGGTGACCGCCTCCTCGGTCTGGCGAACCGAAAGCGAGTGCTCGTTGATGCGCCGGGCCAGCCGCTCAATCTCCTCAGGCGACTCCAGCGCCACCAGCACCTTGCCGTGGCCGAAGCTGAGCTGATTCTTCTCCACCATGGTCTGCACCGAGGGCGGCAGCTTCAGCAGCCGCAGGAAGTTGGCAATGGATGAGCGCTCCTTGCCGGTGCGCTGCGCCATCTGCTCCTGGGTCAAGCCGAACTCGCGGCTCAGCCGCTCGAAGGCGCGCGCCTGCTCCATGGCATTGAGGTCTTCGCGCTGCAGGTTCTCGACGATCGTCATTTCCATCGCCTGCTCGTTGGAAACCTGGCGCACGATGGCCGGGATGGCCAGCAGGCCCGCGGTATGCGAGGCTGCCCAACGGCGCTCGCCGGCGATCACCTGATAGCGCCCGCCCGCCACTGGCCGCACCACGATGGGCTGCACCACGCCCACTGCCTTGATAGAAGCGGCCAGTTCTTCCAGCGCGGTGGGGTCGAGCGATGCGGTACGCGTCTGATAAGGATTGCGGTCGAGTTGGCCGAGCGGGATCTGGTGGACCTCGTCGGCGTTGGCCTTGGGAGCGGCCGGCGCGGAGACGGGTGCATGTGGAACCTGCCGCGAGGGCAGCAACGTCTCTAATCCGCGGCCGAGAACTTTGCGTTTGTCAGTGGTCATAGAAAGTCAGTAATCAGCAACTAGCAACTAGCAATTAGCAATTAGCAATTAGCAATTAGCAATTAGCAATTAGCAATTAGCATATTAGCATTTAGCAACTAGCAACTAGCAACTAGCCGCAACTAGCAACTAACAACGAGAAATTAGGAGAGCTCTGATTAAGTTCCGGTTTTGAAAGGGCACGGCTTCAGCCGTGCCGCAAGCCTCGCAAAATCAATTGGGGCTTTAGCCCCTGCGGGAAAATTAGGGAGGTTCAAAGCTTCCCTAGCATTTGGCATTTGGCATTTAGCTCTTGGCATTTGGCACTTAGCGTTTAGCTCTTGGCTGTTAGCCTTTTAGGCCTTTAGCTCTTAGCAAGAACTCATCTCACTGAGCGTTTGGTTTGTGTCAGGGCACGACCTCAGTCGTGCCGAATAAGCTCGGCATCTTCGGGGCTTTAGCCCCTGCCAAATCAGAACTTGCGCTCGCTACCATATTATCCCACATCGTGGGATATACCCCATTGTGGGACTATATCTCGCTATTGCCCTAAGCGACAAAGAGGCCTGATCTCAACCCCGCGCTTCGCTATTCGCGCGAAAACAGCTTCTCCACCCAAACCTTCCCTCGAATGGTCCTCCTAGCTGCTCGCCTTGGCCGCCTCCTTGGGATTAGTTACCCGCTCGATAATTTCTTCTGCCAGCTTAAGATACGCCTCGGCGCCGCGCGAGTGCGGGTCGTAAGTCAGCGCGGCCTGGCCGTGGCTGGGCGCTTCCGCCAGGCGAATATTGCGCGGGATCGCGGTCTGGCACATCAGGTCGCCAAAGAAGCCGCGCAGCTCCGCAGCGACCGACTGCGCCAGGTTAGTGCGCTCGTCGAACATCGTGAGCACGACGCCTTCGACCGCCAGGCCACGATTGAGCTCGACCCGGATGCGATCGATGGTGTCCAGCAGCTCGGTGACGCCTTCGAGGGCGAAGTATTCGGCTTGCATGGGGATGAGGACGGTGTCGGCGGCGACCAGCGCGTTCAGCGTGAGCAGATCGAGCGCCGGCGGGCAGTCGAGGACGATGAAGTGGAAGCGGTCGCGCAGCGGCTGCGAGCGCATGGCGCAGGCGGTACTCGCGATAGTCGAGCGAGACCAGCTCGATGTTGGCGCCCAGCAGGTTCTTGTGCGCCGGGATGATGCTGAGGTTCTGGAGCTCGGTGGGCTGGGCGGCGGCTTCGGCGGTGACTTCGCCCATGATGAGCTTGTAGGTGCGTGGGGCGGTCGGGATCGCGCAGGAAGCCGAGGCCGCTGGAGGCGTTGGATTGCGGGTCGCAGTCGATGAGCAAGCGTCTTGGCGCCGTTGCGGATGGCGAACGAGGCGGCAAGGTTGATCGCGGTGGTGGTTTTGCCCACGCCGCCCTTCTGGTTGGTGACTGCGATGACCCTGCCCATGCTCCCGCCCGCTAGCGTCCGGCAACTGCGCAAGCCGCGACGTTCGTCTTTAGGAAGCTTAGACCGCTTGGCTGAACGGAGGCAATGCCGGAGTCGCGGAACAGGAAACTTTTCCGAGGAAAAGCTGTGCAATTCGCGCAGGAGTGAGCGGAAGAGGCTGATTCGGCAGTAGGTAGGCTGAGGGTGGGGCTGTGGGTAAGTCAGGCAAAACGTAACGCTAAAGATGATGGTCGACAATGTGGTGGTTATTCGGAAATCGCCGACGCTGAGGTCACGAGGGGCAATCGGGTGCCATACGAACTGTTCCACGTGGAACAATTAAAGAGGAATGCGGTGTCGTGTATTTCTTCGTACCGTCCTGAGAAGGACGAAGCTCAATGGGTTGACTCCAAGTGATTGATTATAAATATCAAACGTATAATGTTCCACGTGGAACAACTCCGCCACAGGCCAAAAAACCTCATGTCTCACTGCCGGAATGCGCAGTCAAATGCCCCATTATCCTCTTTGACTCCGTCCATGCTTTCTTCCGCTCCTGCACCCGAGTACTCCGCTCGGACCTTGGCCGGATCAATCTAGCGCTGGCCTCCGCATCACGCCGCGGCAATACCAAAGCCGACTCTCTTGGGCATTCGACAACATTTATTGGAAAGCGGATTCTAGTCAGTCGACCAGAGTGCCCAGGAGTTTGCCGCTCTAAGACGCATCCAAATTTCCCACTTTACCTTGAATTATCCCGCGAACTAAGATCATAACCGCCCGCTATATCGCTGACTTCGGTGTGAATTCAGAGAGATTGTCCCACTCTCCTATTTCGATTCGAGCTGCGGAGAACGACTGAACACCACTAACGGCAAGAAACTGAGACCGATGGGGAAATTCTTAAAGCGAGGGAATTGGAGGCAGCGGCCTTATGGTTTGTCCTGACATCACGGCGTGGAATCTGTGTTCACAGGCGCGTCGTCCAAGTCTTCTCGATTGGTGAAAGAGGGATTCTCCTGGCAGCTCCACACAAGCGAACGCCCCACTCGATCAAACTCGATCTGAGTGGGGCGTTTCCGTTGGCCAGTTTATAGTTAGCGTCGAACTAGTTCAGTCCGAGGACGTAGAGGACGAACGAGCCTCCAGGGCTGGGATAGAACTTGAGTTCGGTGATTGGTCCCCAGACCGGGAAGACCAGCTGGAACTTCTGGGCCTGGGCCTGAAGACTATATTGCTGCGAGCCGATCAGCGTACCATTGTTATAGGCTTTCACCATCAGAGTCTGAGCTCCGTCGCTGCTCCAGCCTTCTGCCACCACGGCGTAAGCCGGCTGAAATTGGGTGAGAGCCGTTGGACCCACGCCCGCTGCTACCGACCCTGAACAAATGTTCTTGGCTGTATGTCCGCCATGTTTCGGATAGCACAACGGGCCGCCGCCCAGTGACACCTGGGCCTCAGGACCGGTGGTGAACCCGTCGCCTATTTCAATGTTTCCGTTGGCATAGTCCCAAAGTTGTGGAGCAACGTAGTCGATCCCGGTCCAGTTGAGACCGGCGTATCCTTCAGGAATCGCTGTCGGCACGGCCGTTGCCGGCAGGTTGGTAAAGTCGATCAAGGTTTGTGCGCTGGCACACATCGCCAGGGTGAGAATAGAGACGAGCAACGCAATTTTTTTCATCGGATACCCCTTCAAGACAGAGTGCGCATAACTAACATGCCGGCATGAATTTTCTTGCTGTGATGGACTTCCGCTTGGCCTGAGGAGGTCGAGATTCGTGGCCTATTTTTCCTGGGCGCTGGCAAACCATCTCGCATGAGACGGTAAAGCCCAGGTTCGGTAGCGAGAATTGCCCTGTAGACGCAGGTCTGGCGCCGCGTTCGTGTCGACAAGTTGGATTCAGTCAGCCCTGACGAACTTTTTGGCAGCAGACTTTAATCCACAAGCACTTTGGAGCCTGATGTCTTACACAAACGTTTCGTTCTTTCGATTTCAGATAAACCTGGTCGTCAACCCTGGGAGCGAAGGTTACTGAATTGTGCGCTGAAGTTCGATAGAAAACAATTACCAAAACGTGCAGCAAATATTAGCCATAAAGCAGGTAATATATATTGTTTTGTGCCATTTAGGTGGATGCTGCTGACAAAGACTTACATGGCGGGATACCATCAAGGCAAGGCTTCTCGCGGGTGCATAAAATCGCAATTTAGCGGCGCCCAAAATTTGCTGCAAAACTCGAAGCGAGCTGGCTTGCGGGCGCCGAGAAGAATTTCCGTTTCCCGCTCCCGAGATCTCTGGGCGAGATGCTGGGTAGTTTGAAGGGGCCGGCCTTCAGGCAGTCCGTCAGCTACCCGCAAAATCATGTGGCTTTAAGCCGCTGCGGGACCTCGCTTTGACGTGATCAGAGTTTCGTTAGTTGCTCCATTCCCTTGCATCCCGACGCCGAAACCGGGAAACTATAAATACGGCTTGCATGAACATCGCACTCTTCGGCGGCACCTTCGATCCTATCCATCGCGGACACGTTATCGTGGCCCGGGCCGCGGCCGCCAAGTTTGGCCTGAAGCAGATTTGGTTCGTTCCTGCCGATATTCCACCGCACAAACAGAAGACGCCGATCACCTCGTTCTATCATCGTTATGCCATGATTTCGCTGGCGCTGGCGGGTGAAAAAGATTTTGTGCCGTCCTTGCTGGAGGCGCCCGATCCTGAAGTCGACGGCAGCCAGCGCAAGCCCAGCTACTCCATCGATACCGTGCGCCGGGTGAAGAAGAAACTGAGCAAAAGTGACCACCTGCATTTCCTGATCGGAATGGACGCTTTCAAGGACATCGCCAAATGGTACAAGGCGGACGAGCTGCTGGCCGAATGCGACTTCATCGTGGCCGCCCGGCCGGGATTTTCCCTGGCCGATGTGGCATCGTCGCTGCCCGCGAAATTGCGGCCGCAGCCGGCGGTGACAAAATTGTTCCGCCAGCAGAAGATGGAAGGGCCGCTGGTATTGGGGGGAGCTACTTTGCAGATGTTGCCGGAAACTCACGAGAATATTTCGGCGACGCAGATCCGCGCCGCCGTCGATCGCGGCGGCGCGCTCAAACGGCTGCTGCCCGAAGCGGTCGCCGACTATATTCATAAAGAACATCTGTATCGCAACTCTGCAACTAAGAAGAAGTAGAGATATGGTAGGAAGAGGCTTGTTCCGGGTTGGCTGGAGCTGGCTTGTTCGGGTAGGCCCGACCTTCAGGTCCGCGTCATAGCTACATTTTATTGATTCCCAACCGGCTTCAGCCGGCGACACCATCGAGGTAGCCACTGGAAAATCGAACCGATCGCATGAGGAAAAACCAAACCCGCGCCGAGGTCGCCCTCGCGGTGCGCGCCTGCGAGGAGAAGAAAGCCACCGACATCAGCGTGCTGCAGCTGGACGCGCAGGCCAGCGGCTTCACCGACTACTTTATTCTGTGCTCGGGCGCCAACCCGCGACAGGTGCAAGCCATCGCCGACGAAATCGACCACAAGCTCAGCGGCACCGGCGTCGAGCCCAAGCACATCGAAGGCAAGACCCAGGCCGAGTGGATCCTGATGGACTACGTCGATTTCGTGGTGCACATCTTCTCCGAAACTGCCCGCAAGTTCTATGATCTGGAGCGCCTGTGGAAGACGGCCACTCGCATCCCACTCGCCGACTTGGAGAAGCCTGCCCGCAAACCGGCCGCAAAGAAAGCGGCAAAGCGTGCAGCTCCGGCGGTTAAGCCGTCCACGAAATCGGCAGCCAAAAAGACAGCCGGCAAGCGCGCGCCCGCCAAACGCCCGCGCAAGAGTTCCTAAGCCGTGAAACTGCACATCGCCTGGATTGGCCGGACCAAGAGTGCGCCCATTCAATCGCTGACGGCGGAATATCTGAAGCGACTGTCGCGCTTCGCCGCCTGCGACGCGCACGAGTTAGGGTCGGAGAGCGCGCTGCTGAAGCTGGTGGAGAAGAATGCCGGACGGACGCAGCCGGCGCTGGTGCTGCTCGATTCGCGTGGCCGCCAACTGGCGTCGGACGAGATCGCGAACTTCCTCGAGTATCACCAGGCTCACGACACGCAGGAGTTGCTGTTCGCCGTCGGCCCGGCCGATGGCTGGAGCGAGCAGACCCGCGCCGCGGCCCAGAGCATTCTCTCGTTCGGCAAGATCACGCTGCCCCACGAGTTGGCGCGGGTGGTGTTGCTGGAACAGCTCTATCGCGGCTTCACCATCCTGAAAGGCCATCCCTATCACGGGGGACATTAGGAGAGTTGGCGCTCGCTCGGAGTGCAAGTTTCTAAATAAGCGGACAGTCTCTAGCGGCGTCTTTGCCTGCGGGCTTGTTTTTTTTGGTGTCATTCCGAGTATATTATTTTGTCAACCATGATTCACCTGTTCAAACTCCCCGCTCTCGAGGGAGGCGGGTTGCCCACACAAGCGCACGGGGTCCTACTGCTCCCCACAGAATGACCCGGGCTTACCCGCATGACGTGCCAGCTCCGCATACGTCCACTCATTGCGGAGCATCCAGTACAACCTCACCGCCAGCCGCCGCGCCACCATTACCTTGGCCACCGCCCGGCTCTTCTTGGCCGCCAGCCTGGCGATAGGCGCGCCGCAACTGCTCATCGCCGCGCACCGCCGTCTGGCCCGCCTCCACCAGCAGAAACCGCATACAGCGACGATCCCTGCTTGCTAATGTGTCCCAGCCGCTGCTTGCCTCCCGAGCTGTACTCGCCCGGAATCAGCCCCAGATAGCTGGCCACCTGCTTGCTGGTGTCGAAGCGATCCACCTCGCCCAGGGTCAGCACCATCCCCAGCGCCGTCTGCGGACCCACCCCCGGATGCGTCATCAGCCGCCGCGCATCTTCCCGCCCCTCGGCCTGCTGCCGCACCAGCACGTCCAGGGCCAGAATCTGCGCATCCAGCTCAGTTACCAACTTCAGCAACTGATCGCGCCGCCGCCCCGCGTGCTCCAGCATGGGCAATGCTTGCAGCTGCTGCTCTGCCCTCGCTCCGACCACAGCCGCCGCCCTTTCTGCACTCCCTGGTTCAGCGCCAGGGCTTGCAACTGGTTCTTCACCTGCGTCCGCAGCCGCATCCGATGATGCCGGTCCATCAGCAACTGCCGCACGTCGCGCTCTGCCTCCGTCGGCACCCAGATCCGCGGAAACCGCCCCTCCAGCATCAGATCCAGAATCAGCTCCGCATCGCGCCGGTCGGTCTTCTGCTGCCGTGTCTCGGCCGCCCGAATCCGGGCCGCATCCCCGACCCAAAGCTGATGCCCGCACTCCTCTAACAGCTGCCGGAACCACTGACAGGGAGATCCCGCCTCCATGCCCACCCGCACTTCCCCCTGCAGGCCACGATAAAACTCCGCCGCCTGGCCGCGAGCGAAGCGAGGGATCTGCTGTCCTCAGCGGCGCGACGATCTTCGCGGGGGACAGGACAGCAGGTCCCTCGGCTTCGCTCGGGATGACAAATGTAAAGTGGGATGACAAGCGGAAGACGCCGAACCTATCCACGACATATTCCCTGCTGCCGCGTCATAATACATAGCGTGTCTTACCCGGAGCCGTCCCGCATGTTATTTCGCTCTCTTTTTCTCGCCCTCGCCCTCACCTTGCTGCCATCCCACATTGTGGGACAATGGGCCACGCCTGCCGCCGCTTTCCCGCCGCTGGAACAATGGAAGACGGCCGTGATCAGCGGCAACTCCGCGACCTTGCAGGCGCTTTACAGCAGCAATCCCCCCGCCCGAATCATGACCACCGCGGGGGAAACCAATACTGCCGCCGCGATTGCTTTCTGGACCGGCCTCAAGGCGCGGCGCATGAAGCTCGACATCATTCAGTCCGAGTCGCCGCAGGCCGGAGTGCAGCAAATCGTTTTTCAGGCCGAGATTCTTTCCGCCGCGACTTCGCCGTCCCACACTGTGTATGTCACCGAAGGCCAACTCTGGAAGCAGGAGGCAGGTCAGTGGCGACTGTCGGCAACCAAGCGCAGCGAGGCCACGCGGCTGCAACAGCCCACTTCCACCAGCAAGGTGATTTACGCTCCCGGCCTCGATGCCCATGCTGAGATCAAAGAGGCGCTGGCGCAGGCGGCCAAAGAACACAAGCGCGTGATCGTGGTCTTCGGCGCCAACTGGTGTTACGACTGCCACGTCCTCGACCTGGCGTTTCATCGGGCGGATGTCGCGGCCGTGCTACAGCACTCCTACATTGTGGTACACGTCGATGTGGGCGAAGGCGACAAGAATCAGGACATCATGCAGCAGTATCAGGTGCCGATGAAGAAGGGTATTCCCGCGCTGGCCGTGCTCGACAGCAATGGTAAGTTGCTCTACAGCCAGCAGGGTGGGGAGTTCGAGAAGGCGCGATCGTTGGCACCGGAAGACGTGCTCGCCTTCCTCAACAAGTGGAAACAGGCCACGCCGTAACGGCTCAGTGATTCTGGGTCGCTTCCACCGACGCCGCATGCGCCAGGGCACGGTTGGCATCGGCCATTCGCCCTTCACGCTGATACAAACTCGCCAGTTGCCGCCAAGGTTGAGGATCGTCGGCCTTCAGGTTGGCGGCTTGTTCCTGAAACGTAATCGCCTTGTCGATCTCGCCCAGCTTGGCCCAGGCATTCGCCCGCCCTTGCGCCATGCGGAACTCAAATTGTCCGTGATCGGATGGCTTCAGGTTCCACGAAGCGCTGCGATCGGCCTGATCGAACGATGCCAGCGCGCTTTGCGGCTGGCCCATATCCAGGTAAAGATATCCCACGTTCATCAACCTCAACCACGGTGTCGTGGAATAGTGGGCAGCGTGTTCCTCGGCGTCAATCGCCGCCTCCATCCGCCCTCGTTTCGCATAGGACTGGGCCAGCGAGTCCCAAGTCGATTCACTTGGACTGACCGCAATGGCGGCAAGATATTCCTGCTCCGACGCGTCGAGATGACCTTCCGCGAACAGCAGGTTGGCGCGGGTCCAGTGCAGGAACGGACTGTCGGGCAAAATAGCCAGCCCTTTATCGGTTGCGGCCAACGCTTCCGAATTGCGGCCTAAGGCCTGCAAAACCGAGGCGGCATTCGCCCAGGCGTTGAACGCCTCAGCACGATTGTCTCCCGGCGGGCGCGCGGGCAAAGCCGCAGTCGCACAGTTCAGGGGAAAACGCTCGATCAGCGGTTCGTTCTCCGGCGCGCGGCGCACGAACACTGCTGAGATTTCATCCATGTAAACCAGAGCCCAAATCTTGCTGCTGCAAAAATCGGGCAGCCGGATGAACTGATTGCCCTGATAACGCGCGATCGGCAGGATAACGGTGTTGATGTTGTAGCGGCTTACTTCCTGTTGCCACAGATCGGAATCGGGCGAGCTCTGCCGCAGCTGAATTTCCCGCTCAATGTGTTCCAGTCCAAACGGTATGCCACGACCATCGATGTAATCGCGACGCTCGGGGCCGAGCCGCCAACTCAGATAGCCGCCCAGGGTATAGGTGTTGAATACTTCGCCGGGAAGCTTTTCCCGCTCGATGAAGTCCGCTGCGCGTTGCGGAAACCACCAGCCTAATCCGGCGCCAAAGGTGCTTTCTTCCTGAGTGTGCAGGTAGTAGCGATTGGTCACCAAATCAAAGCAGCGCACCAAAGCCAGAGCGGTCACCAGGCCAGCCAACGTAGTCGCCAGGATCGATCGCACTTTGGGCTGCTTGATCCACGAGCCGATCTGCGGCAGCACTTCGGCAATAACGTATCCGCCCACCACTACCACCACACAAGCAAACACGCCATCCATGCGGCCGTAGCGCACCGCCGGCACGGTTGCTCCCAACAGCAGTAGTCCGGCTCCGGGACGATCGCGCAGCAACGCGATTCCGCCGGCGACCACGGCGATCACCAGCAACACGTAGATCATGGCTCCCGGATCGCGCACCGGAAGCGAGTAGAGCACGTTCCAACTGAGCGGCACACTCTGCCACTCGCGAAACCAAAGCTGATGTTGCGGTATGACGCGTTGCTGGCGGATCAGCGCGCGGTAGACGTCCCAGCCCCAGGGATTCACCAGCGTCGCCACTCCCGTAGCTAGCAACCAGGGGAGGGCTCGCCGCAATCGAGCGACGGCGGCGCGACGGCGTTCGATGCCGAACAGCGATTCCAGCGCTTCGGTGACAACATACATCCCAACCAGCGCCAGTCCCGCCGAGAAACCTAAATGAAGATTGACCCACGCCACCATCAACAGCGGCAGCAACCACAGACGGGCGCGGCCGGTTTCATAGTTCTCCCACAGCAGAGAGAGAAATGCCGCGAACAGCACGACCGTGAACATATCGGCCCGGGGAGCGGTGCGCCAGGCAATCAACGGAACCGCGAGGATGGCAATCGCCGCGCTGGCCGCCGATCCTCGACGAAGCAGCAACGCCACGGTGCCGCAGCACGCCGCCGCTCCCAGCCAGGAAATCAGGGCGAATCCGCCCGAGCAGGTAAGCGAGATAAAAGATCACGCCTGCGCCCACCGGATAAATCCAGTTGCCCTGCGCGATGTAAGTGAAGGCTTCCACCGGCGGAATGTGATGATGCTGCAGCACCCAGCGTCCGGTGGCCATCTGCCAGCCCAGATCGTAATCCTTAATAGTGCGCAGGCCAGCCAGAAATGCGTAGATCAATGCGGTCGCGGCCAGAACGTAAAACAATCGCCGCTGCAGCGAAGAACTTTGAAGAGTTGCCGCTTGTGGTTTGGTTCGGCTCGCCAACCCACCCACCGAATCGGCTGGCGCCACGAACGATAGGGCTGAGGGTCGCAGGAAACGGCCGAACGCTGAGGGCATGCAGAAAATATACTAGAGACCTTCTGGCTTTGTTCACACGCGGCAGCCCGATCGCAATGATTCAGGCTTCAGTCCCTGTTAGTATTGCGATGGGCTCGCACTCCTGTGCTATCGAAATTCACAACAGCTTGTCATCTCGGCCGTGGACTAATTCTGTGTTCCTGATGGAAAGGCGACGCCGCTGTCTACCTACTGAGGCAACAAAAAGCCCGTGGAGTTGGGGGCGTCTCTGCTGCCCTGCTAGGGACTCCACGGGTTTGGCTCGAGTTGAGGAGAACCGTTCCTTCGCTTTGCAGTTCGGGATCAGCTCTTTAGCGACAGGCTAACCTGCGGCCTCCGCAATAATTGTCACAAAATTGTGAACTGGGGCAGAAAGTGTTGCAACACACTTGCCCACTTTCCGCCACACGCTTTTAGTCCACTACAATCATCTCTATTTTCTTACCTCAAACGCCGACTTGTTATATAGTTAGTCAGAATTTTTTGGGCCCAGCTTCCCCGCCTCACTTCGTTAAATTATTTCAGGAAGGAACCTTGCCGTGTGCTCATTATTGTGTCAGCAGCGAAGGTGTGTCTTGTTTAAGACCCTCAGTTTCGCTCTCTTGCTAATGCTGTGTTTGACTCTGCTGCCCGCCTTCGCGACCGCAGCCGCCCGCCCTCCATCGGTGTCCATCACGTTGAATCCCAGTCTGCCCAGCCCCGAACTGCTGGGTACCAGCATCCTCTGGACTGCCACCGTGAATGGCGGCGCCCAGGGCCATACTTACGATTATCAATTCAGCGCGGCGCTCCAAGGTCAGAACCAGGTGGTTCGTGACTTCGATCTGCCTAACACTTTTACCTGGGTACCTTGGACGGTGGAAGGAACCTACGTGGTTTCGGTGATCGTGCGCGACATCACCCAACAACCTTACATTGTCTATCCGCCCGTGCCGGTGCAGTACGTGCTGAATCCCATCGTTACCGCTCCCGGCGGCTCGGCGGTCAATATCACCCACCATCCTCTGGTGGCGCTGTTTAGTGCGGGACCTTGCACGGTGGGACACTCCATACGGGTACGCTTCCAGCAGAATGGCTCGCAGGCCTCGATGACTACGAATGCTTTGCCGTGCTCGACGTCGAGTGCCAATTTCCTGGTCGCAGGTATGTTGGCTTCTACTCAGTACCAGATGCACTGGGAGGAATTCGCCACCAACTTTGAGAACAGTGGACCAAACCTCTCGTTCACCACCGGACATCTTCCCAACAATTTTCCCGCTGACGAGCACTTCACGGTAAAAGTTCCTCCCACGCAGCACGACGCAGCTTTTCCGCTGAACTTGTTCCAGTTGGTTCCCGGCACCGGCCAGCCATTCATTCTGTGGCCGACCGCGACCGACCTCATGGGGAATGTCGTTTGGTACTACCCGGGCGAGGCGCTGATGACCCGCATGCAGGCGGGCGGAAACTTCTTCACACTTTCGAACCTGAAAATGAACGAGTATGACCTTGCCGGAAACCAAATCCTGTCGACCAACATAGAAATCCTCAACGAGCAGCTGGCCGCCAAGGGTTATCCGGCAATGACTTCGTTCAACGCTCATGAAACCCGGGTGCTGCCCAACGGCAACATACTGCTACTGGCAGCTCGCGACGAGGTTTCCACCCAATACCAGGGAGGAACGCAACAGAATCCGGTCGACATCCTGGGCGACATGGTTCTGATCCTGGATCACAATATGCAACTGGTATGGGCCTGGGATTCATTCGCTCATGAGGACCTGAGCCGCACGGCCCCTCTGAACGAAATCTGTACCAACAACACCCAAGGCTGTCCGCTGTTCAATCCTGCGTTTTCTCAGGCTAACGATTGGCTGCACTCTAACGCGGTGCAGATGACGCCCGATGGAAACATCATCGTCTCCCAGCGGGACCAGGACTGGCTCATCAAAATCAACTATAAGAACGGCCAGGGCGATGGCAGCGTGCTGTGGCGTATGGGACCCTACGGCGATTTCACCATCCTGAATCCGCCCCAGACCCTGTGCGGCCAGCCTGCTGTTTTTCCGTGGTTTACTCATCAACACGACACCACCTTCCAGACACAAGCGGGTGTGCTGGAAACTCTGACCGTGTTTGACGACGGCAATCTGCGCTATACGGAATGCGGCAACACCGGTAACAGCCGCGGCATGGTCTTGCAGGTATCAGAGGCCGCCCACACCGTCTATATTCAAACCCTTGCCGACCTCGGCGACTACTCCTTCGCTCTAGGCAGTGCGCAACTTCTGTTCTCGGCCGGCAATCCCACCTATGCCAGCTTCGGCAACGGACTGCTGCTGCTGCCCGCTCACGCTGCGCAATCTACCGAAACCGACCTCAGCGGCAATATTGTCTACCAGCTGCAAGCTAGTTGGTGGTCGTATCGGACGTTCCGCATGCGCGATCTGTATACGCCGCCGGAACCATAAACCTGGACTGGCTGTCTGACCGGAAATTGGTTAGGCAGCCAGGCCCTCCTACAATGTGGTAGTTGTAATCTTGAAGCGGCGTAGCTCTAGCCATGCCCTGAGCTCGCCGAATAGAGTATGCCGCAGGAAGTCCTTTTATCTTTGTCATCCTGAACCCGGCTTCGACGGTGAGCGATCTGCTTTCTAGATAGCTTCTCTGCTTCTAGACAGCTTCCTGGAAGCCATCGGCCATCTCTTAAATCCCATCACGCTGATGTGTATCAGGGCCTGGCTTCAGCCGGGCCGCCAAGACTATTCCTGACTGGGTTTTAACCCCTGTCCGCAGCGGCTGAAGCCGTCTCTTGAAGCGCGGCCGCCGCACGACTCAAAGACGTGCCCTGATACAAATCTGACATACAACGATTCATGAGATAGTTTGCCTGATAATTCCAAAAAAAGGCGCAATCGACTAACCGATATTCCGGCGTGAATTACAACAATTAGATTGCCAATACAGCCGGTGAGGCATACTGTGTGCCGCATGGGGGGTGTTGCCTTGAAAATGTCCATTGCTTCACTGTCTCTTCTAGCTCTTTGCCTGACCTTGGCTGCTGTTCCGGCCATGGCTCAAGAACCCGTTTATGACAACGGTCCGGTCAACGGACAGGTCGATGCCTGGACCATCAACTTCGGCTTCGCCGTTAGCGACACATTCCATCTTTACGCCGCCATCACCCTGAGCGACATCGCTTTCTGGGCTTGGGTAGAGCCGGGCGACGTTGTTACAAGCACCGAAGTACAGATTGGTAACAGGATACTTTCCAACAACCTGTTTGACGGAACCGTTAGCTTGACCCAGTCGAATTGCTTCACCAACAATTTCGGCTTCGACGTTTGCGCCGAGACTGGCACGTTCAGCGGCCCGGTCCTGGGCGCGGGCAACTATAACCTGACCCTCAGAACGCGGCTACCTTGACGGCAACCCGCTCTACTGGGATGAAAACTCCGGTGTAGGCTGCATGTCGCCGGGCTGCCCGTCTCCGGCCCAGGAAAACACCCTGGGAACATTCCTTCAGAAGCGTTCACGCTGAGTGGCAGCGTAGCACCGGTGCGGCAGTACCGACGGCGGCGAGAGTCCTGAGCCCAGCAGCATCATGCTATTCGGTTCTGGCATCCTCGGTGTGGCTGCCTTCCTGCGCCGCAAGCTGTTCTAGATTTACCCTATTTCCAACGTCATTTCAAGCCGGAGCCTAGCGCTCCGGCCTCGATTCAAACAGCCTACCTCTATAAATCCTTTGCGGCCTATTGGGCTGACAAGCTTCTCGTAATCCAGAAAGAAAACGCCGAAATTGACTAAGCAAGATTCCGGCGTGGATTACGAGAAATTCATGTACCGAACGCGGCCAGTTAGGAGGATAATGTTCGCCGCCATGGAGGTGCTTCGATGAAGGCTCGCTTCGCTTCGCTATCGCTGCTCACTCTTCTATGCCTGACCTTGGCCGCTGTCCCCGCCCTGGCTCAGGGCAATGTCTACGACAACGGACCGCTCGACGGACAGACTGAGGCTTTCACCATCAACTTTGGCAATTCCGTTAGCAACTCGTTCACCGTGTCCAACAACAATGGCAACATTGGGGGCATGGACTTTGTCGCCTGGTTGTCTCCGGGAGACACGATCTCCTCCGTCGAAATCCAGATCGGCAACCAGGCATTTGCGAACAACCTGATGGACATGACCGTCTCGCTGACTCAATCAGGCTGCATGATTAACGTTTCCGGCTTTGCCGTTTGCCACGAGTCCGGTACCTTTAACGGCCCCGACTTAAGCGACGGAACTTACTTCGTGACCCTCAGCAACGCCGACGTCCCGGATGGCGATCCCACGTACTGGGACCAGAACGCCGGCGTAGGCTGCCAATCGCCGGGCTGTCCCTCTCAGGCCCAGGACAACATTCTCGGAACGATTCCTTCGGAAACCTTCACCCTCACCGCGCAGGGCACGACCACAACCGGCTCAACTCCAGAACCCGGCAGCATCGTACTTTTTGCTTCCGGATTTCTGGGTGTGGCTGGTATCCTGCGGCGCAAGCTGCTCTAGTGGATTCTCAAGAAGTTGGTTTCTAGTATCTGTGGACCGCAATCGAAATCTAAGTCTGGAGGAGGGTTAACTTGAAACTGCAAGTCGCTTTGCTCGCTCTCGTGTGTCTAACCCTGCTTGCGGTTCCCGCCATGGCGCAAGGCACACTCTATGACAACGGTCCGATCAACGGAGAGGTTGATGCCTTTACCATTAACTTCGGCTTTACGGTTAGCGACACATTCCATCTGGCTAACTCCGCTACCGTAAGTGATCTATCGTTCGGAGCCTGGGTGGAACCGGGCGACACCGTGGCCGGCGTCGAAGTAGCCATCGGCTCCAGTTACTTTTCCAACAACCTGTTCGACGGAATCGTTAGTCTGACCCAATCCAATTGCTTCGCCAATGGCTTCGGCTTTAATGTCTGCCAGGAGTCCGGCAATTTCAGCGGGCCGAACCTGAGCGTCGGCAACTACTTCCTCACCTTGGAAAATGCCACCACGACAGACGGCGATCCAACCTACTGGGATCAAAATTCCGGCGCAGGCTGCATGTCTCCCGGCTGCCCGTCTCAGGCCGAGAACGATACGGGATCGATTCCTTCGGAAGCCTTTACTCTGGGCGGTTCTTCCAGCACAACCTCGACGACGGGCGGCACGACCCCCGAACCCAGCGGCATTATCCTCTTCGGTTCTGGAGTTGTTGGCTTCGCCGCTGTATTGCGGCGCAAGTTTTTGTAGAGCTCGCGGAAAAGCTTCGTTCTATGAGGGCCAACGATCGGCATAGAAGGAGGTCTACCTTGAAACTACACATTGCTTTGTTAATGTTTGTGTGCCTGCCCCTGGCCGCTGTTCCCGCCATGGCTCAAGGGAATGTCTATGACAACGGTCCGGTCAATGGACAGGTCGACGCCACGACCATCAACTTCGGGTTCGTCACGACCGACTCGTTCACGGTCTCCAATAACAATGGAAACATTGGTGGCATGAATTTCTGGGCCTGGCTCGATCCAGGGGACACTGCTACCTCGGTCGAGGTGCAGATCGGCAATCAGGAATTCGGCAACAATCTGCTGGACGTGACGGTGGCCCTCACCCAATCCGGCTGCTTCGTCAACGGCTTCGGTTTTGACGTTTGCCTGGAGACCAGTAGCTTCAACGGCCCGAATCTGGCCAACGGAAACTATTGGGTATCTCTCGGCAACGCCGTCACGATCCAGGGCAATCCGCTGTACTGGGACGAGAACTCCGGTGTAGGCTGCATGTCGCAAGGATGCCCATCGCAGGCTGATTGCAGCGGCTGTATTTTTCAGGGAAATATTCCTTCCGAAGCCTTCACCCTGACCGCGCAGGGCGGAGGCACAACTCCTGAACCCAGCAGCATCTGGCTATTCGGTGCGGGTATCCTTGCCGCGGTCGGCAGGCTGCGCGGCAAGTTCTTCTAGCCTACTGCGAATGAAACGCGTTTCATAGGCCCGGTTGTTGGCATTGGACGGAGGGTTCAAACGTGAAATTGCATCTCGCTTCGCTCACAGTCGCATGCCTGACGTTGGCCGCCATTCCCGCCATCGCCCAACAGGACTTGTATGACAACGGTCCCGTCAATGGACAGGTCGATGCCTGGATCATTAATTCCGGCTACGCCGTTAGTGAGACGTTTCATCTCTCCAACTCCGCTACTCCGCAGAGTCTCTCGTTCTGGGCGTGGGTTGATCCCGGCGACCTCGCGATCAGCGTCGAACTGGCGATTGGCGACACCGGATACTTTTCCAACAATCTGGATGACGAACTCGTCAGCCTGACCCAATCCAACTGCTTCACTAATAACTTGGGCTTTGACGTCTGCCAGGAGACAGCGAACTTATTCTTCGTTCCGACCCTGAACGGCGGC
Organism: uncultured Acidobacteriaceae bacterium; assembly: GCA_963746515.1. Taxonomy (GTDB): domain Bacteria; phylum Acidobacteriota; class Terriglobia; order Terriglobales; family Acidobacteriaceae; genus Bog-257. The sequence continues at coordinate 1,114,321 of CAVVBO010000001.1, forward strand.
AACTACTACCTCACTCTGAACAATGCAGCCACCGTGAATGGCGGCCCGGTTTTCTGGGATGAAAACTCAGGAGTAGGCTGCCAGTCGAACGGCTGCCCATCTTCGGCTCAGGAGGTCGCGTTTGGAACGATTCCGTCAGAAGCATTCACGCTGAGCGGTGCGCCGACTACCTCCGGCACAACTCCTGAACCAGGCAGCATTTTGCTCTTCGCGTCAGGCGCCATCGCCCTTGCTGCGGTCTTGCGACGAAGATTGTTCTAGTTGGTTGCGGCAGGAGCCTATAGGATGGGCCAATTGTCTGGCCTTAAAGGAGAGTTCTCATGTGAAACTGCATATCGCTTTGCTCACACTTGTATGTCTGACATTGGCCGGTGTTCCCGCCCTGTCTCAGGGCTATGACAATGGTCCAGTCAACGGTCAGGTCGATGCCTTGACCATCAACTTCGGTTTCGCGGTGAGCGACACATTCCACGTCAACAGCGGCACCGCCCTGGGCAGTATCTCGTTCTGGGCTTGGCTTGAGCCGGGCGACACCGCGACTTCCGCGGTAGTAGCCATTGGGCACGCTGGCTATTTCTCCGACGACATATCTGAATCGACCGTCAGCCTCACCCAGTCGAACTGCTTCACTAACAACTTCGGCTTCGATGTTTGCCATGAGTCCGGTCAAGTACTCCCGACTGACCTGAATCCCGGCAACTACTACGTGACACTGGAAAACGCCGTCACTGCTGAAGGCAATCCGCTGTACTGGGATGAAAACTCCGGCGTAGGCTGCATGTCGCAGGGCTGCCCGTCTTCCGCTCAGGAAAATACCTTGGGAACGGTTCCTTCGGAAGCCTTCACGCTGAACTACATGGATAGCGGCACCACTTCCGGCACCGGTACGACGCCTGAGCCCGGCAGCATCATGTTGTTCGGCGCAGGATTGCTCGCGATTGCCCGTCGGCTGCGCGGCAAGTTGTTCTAGGTGTTTCTTTACGTCAGGGGCACTTTGGCTTTCGAGGAACGGCTTCGAGGAACAGTCTGGCTATAAGCCATCTCATAAATGATTTCGGTTTGTATCAGGGCCCGACTTTAGTCGAGCCGAAAAAGACTAGCGACTACCAGGGCTTCAGCCCCTGCAAAAGACCAACCGGGGCTAAAGCCCGAATTAGTTGTCGCCTTTACGGCCCGGCCAAAGCCGGGCCCTGATACAAGTCCTTGCATGATGCGATTTATGTGATGGCTTGCGGTTTGTTGTTGAAGGGAACGGCCTTCAGACCGTCCATAAAATGCCGGGAATCCTTCCTGGCTTTAGGTAATGCGGAACGTCGCTAGTGTCCCTGCCCAAATCCCTTGTGCCGCTGACGGTTGTAGCGGGCCAGTGCGTCGTCGATGACAGGCAATGCGTCGCGTGCCGGTAGAATGTCATCCACCTCTACCGTCTTACCTTCTAACTGCTTATAGTCCAGGAAAAAGCGCCGCAGCATGGCAAGGCGATGCTCCGGCATTTCGGCTGCTTCTTTGTAGTCGTTGAACTCCGGGTCCTGTGTCGCCACCGCGATGATCTTATGGTCGCGCTTGCCGGAATCGATCATGGTCATCAACCCGATGGCGCGCGCGTGAATCAAGGTCAGTGGAACCACTGCCTCCTGACACAGCACCAGCACGTCCAGCGGATCGTCGTCCTCGGCAAGCGTCTGCGGGATGAATCCGTAATTCGCAGGATAGTACACTGCCGAATACAGCACGCGGTCTAGCTTGATCAGGCCGCTGGTCTTGTCCAGCTCATACTTCACGCTGGAGCCAAAGGGAATCTCGACTACGGAAAAGAATTCCAGCGGCAGCTTGTCGCCGGGGGATATGTCGTGCCAGGCATGAGTCATGGGATGGGCGACCCAAAGAACAGAATGCGAGCTTCCATTGTAGCCGAGGTCTGGCGTTGGGCTGTGGGGCGAGTACTTGGGCCCGCTGTGGGCAAAAAGCTTGGTCTAGGTCGAACGACGCCCCATTTCGTCGGCCGATCAGTGTTCTCTTGGTAATATCCGCGTCCGTAGGTTTCGCGAGCGCTGAAAGCTAAGGCGTAATCTCGAATACCGTCCCGCATCCGTCGCTGCCGCACGGGTAATTGCCGCCCGCGCTAGTTGTGCCGTAGAGATTGCCGGCGGCATCCCAGATTAAGCTTCCCCCGGGGTTTTGCCCGTCGGCGCCGTTACCAAAGCTATGCAAGACCTCAGGTATCCAGCCGCCTTCTGGGCTAGGGCTCAACCCGAACACCGTGCCTAAGTTGTGAATGCCGCCAGCGTAGGTGGCGCCGTAAAAATTGCCGACGGTATCGAGAATCAGTCCGGCATAGGGATGCTGCCCATCTGTGCCTTGGCCGAAGCTGTGCAATGTTTTCTCTGACCAGCCCCCACCCACTCTGGGCGCCAGTTCGAACAGCGTACCTAAGCCGTGGATGCCGCCATTTAGAGTGGTCCCGTAGAGATTGCCGGCGGCGTCTCCGATCAAACTTGCGGTGGGGTTTTGCCCGTCGGCGCCGTTACCAAAATTACGCAACACCAACTCGGTCCAGCCGCCGTCGGCGTTCGGGATCAACTCGAACACGGTACCTAAGTTGTGAATGCCGCCATCGTAGGTGGTGCCATAGAGATTTCCGGCGGTATCGAAAATTACTGCGGCATAAGGATGTTGCCCGTGTGTGCCCCGGCCGAAGCTGTGCAATGTTTTCTCCGACCAGCCCCCGCCCACTCTGGGCGTCAGTTCGAACAGCGTACCTGCGCCATGGATGCCGCCGTTCACCGTGGTCCCGTAGAGATTGCCGGCGGCGTCCTGGATAAGGCTGGCAGTGGAATTTTGACCGTCAGCACCGGCGCCAAAACTATGCAATACCAACTCCGTCCAGTTGCCGTCTCCGTTGGGCTTCAGCTCGAACACTGTCCCGACGATGTGAATGCCGCCCCAAGTGGTCGTGCCGTAGAGATTGCCGGCAGCATCGAAGATCAGTCCGGCTCTCGGGCCGGCCCCATCCGTGCTGTTGTAGTTGAAGCTGTGGAGTACCTTTTCTGACCAGCCTCCGCCCTCCAGGGGCGTCAACTCGAACACCGTCCCTGCGTCGTGGATACCGCCATCGTAGGTGGTGCCATAGAGATTGCCCGCGGCATCGCTGATTAGGGCTGCCTGAGGGCTAGTCCCGTCGGTACCGTGGCCGAAGCTGAACAGCTTCTTCTCGTTACTCACGGCGACCTCGAGCGCGATGGCAGCGGTCACGTTATTGACCACGAAGTCAAGGGTGTTGGTTCCGGTTTGAAAGCCGCTGCTGAACTCGAAAGGAGTGTACTGTTCATAACCCCCTTCGCCGCCCGGGGTGCATTGTGCGGGGCCGCCGTTGAGGGTGACGCAAGCATTGTCGTCAGCGGCAAACCCGCCCGCCAACATAGCGCCGGCACTGTTGGCTAGAGTGAAGGTCTGCCGGAAGGTGTAGTTTCCTATAGGCTCGTCAACAAAGCCGCCGGCGGGATTGATCCACCAGGAACCGTTCAAGGGCAACGCCCAACAATTACAGAGGGATGAGGAATAGACGTCGCCAAGAGGCACTCCCTGAGGAGCGGCGATCAGCGTGTAGTGGGAGTCGAGCAGGTCGCAACAGCCTTGGGTTCCCGTATCGTACACGGTCTGGCCAACGGCGAGGGTTGGTGTAATCGCCAAGGCCACTGCCGCGGCGACGATCAAATACCTTAAGCTTTTCACTGTTCTTCTCCTTCGAGACGAGGGCCCGGCTTAGGTGTGCGAGAATTTCACGCTAGCGTGGCTGGTTTGTCAATGATCGTCGCCACTGCGGGATGTGATAGCGGGAGATGCGAAACGGCGTGTCTGGCGGCCACTTCCAGGTAGGTAAATCGTCTTGACAGCCAGTGGTTGCTGAGACAAAATCTGGGGTGTCTGAGCCGCGCACGCAAAGCCGTATCCCGGGCGATCCATCACATCGACGCATTCGGCTGACAAGGAGGAGACCCCATGGCGCCCCTGCACAACTCGAGCCGCCCGATTCTCGCTGCCAGCGTGCGCACGGCAATTTTCCCGGCCATAGCTTTCTTAGCGCTTACCATAGCATTGCCACCATCTGCGCAGGCGCAAATGTACACCGTCCTGCACAGCTTCACTAATCAAGGCGATGGCGGACATCCCGACGCCGGCGTGACCGTAGACGCAGCCGGAAATTTGTATGGCACTGCGCCGGGAGGCGGGGCCAGGGGAAACGGCCTGGTGTTCAAAATGACGCGTCACGGCGGAGCCTGGACCTTTGCGCCGCTCTATTCCTTTCAGAACGGCGGCGACGGGCAAAGTCCTGAAGCCCGCGTGGTCTTCGGTCCCGACGGCAGCTTGTATGGCACCACGGCTTTCGGCGGCAGCAATGGCGGATTTGGAATTGTCTTCAACCTGCGGCCTCCGGCGCACGGTTGCCAGAGCGTTAATTGTCCCTGGACCGAAACCACACTGCACACTTTCAGCGGAGGCGCGGATGGCGCCTATCCCGGACAAGGTGATCTGCTGTTCGATCACGCCGGCAATCTCTACGGCACCACCCAGGGTTACGGTAGCGTGGGCACGGTTTTCGAGCTGACCAAGCAGAATGGCGCATGGACGGAAACCATTCTCTATACCTTCACTCATGGAGAAACACCGGTCGCCGGAGTGGTCTTCGATAGCGCCGGTAATCTCTACGGCACGACGACCTATGGAGGCATTAACAACAATGGCACCATTTTTGAGCTGAGTCCCTCCGGTTCAGGCTGGACCTATCAAACGCTTTATGAATTTCAAAATACCGGAGACGGCCAAAACCCGCTGGGGGGAGTGACCATCAATGCCGCAGGCAATCTCTATGGCTGCACCGTGGCCGGCGCCAAGACGGTTTATGAGTTGCAGTCTCTCGAATGGAAGCTGGATCTTCACTTCGCTCTATGCCTTCACCGGATATTCCGAGGGCTGCGACGTCAATCTGACCTTCGACCCGGCCGGCAATTTTTACGGAACGGTGAGCATCGGTGGAACCATCGGCGAAGGCATTGCTTTCAAAATGTCGCCCTCGGGTGGTAGCTGGACTGAAACCGATCTCTACAATTTCGGCACCGGCGGGAAGGGCGCATATCCTTACGGCAGCGTGGCACTCGATGCCGGCGGTAATCTCTATTCCACAACAAACGCAGGCGGCGAATACGGACAAGGTGTCGTCTGGCAGCTCACACAATAACAAAACAGGGACTACGGCTTGATGGCCGGGACCATAGGTGGGGAAACCCTGATTAAGGCTTGTTTTTGAAGGGGACGGCCTTCAGTGTCTGCGTGAGTTAACTTTGTGTTACGCCGTGGGAGTAAAAGGCGCAAAAAGCGAGCGCCGCAGGCTACGCTTCCACTCAACCAGCGCGAACAAGGCCATGGCACTCAAAACCCGTTCAGAGGTCAATGAGCGCTATGGCGATATTTCAAGAGCCATCCGCAACGAATTTCCTTGCCAAAACCAAAAATCGTACTACTATCCCGTCATCGGAATTTGGGGTGCCGCTGGCCGTCCGTCGCAACTGCGATATTTTTCTTCACTTTCAGACAAACCACATTTCTGACGAGGCGATTGAATATGAACCTTCCTGCGATTGTCTTTTCTCCCACGCTGTTAACGATCAGCTTAATTGTTTCCGCCGCGACCATCCTGGTGGCAATGTGGCTCCTGGGGCGGCGGCGCAACGCACGCCTTCTGCTTGCAAGCTGCACTGGGTTGGCCATCTTCTTTCTGACCATCCCGGCTGCCCTCGCGACCGACCGCGTCATCATCAACGGCACTGGTTGCCAGGTGACCGAGGAGGATGTCAGTCGGCATTTACCTGCATCAGGACCTTTATCTGCGCATCGACTACCCTAATACGCATTGGCGCTTCGGCTTGCGCAACATGGGTATGAAGGGCACCCAGGCGCTCGATGTGACCATCCAGGGAGCGCAGTACACCACGCCGCAATACATCATCAAGCGCGCCGGCTTGGCGGAGATGTTCGTTCCCTACGACGATCGCAGCGAGACCTACTACGACATGGCGTTCGGCGACAACCGCATGGATCAGATGGATCCCGCCGATCTGCCTTCGACCAATGGCGCGCTGGTCTACTTTCGGACGCAGCAGGGCAATTTCTACGTGCGCGATACCGTGCCCAAGGTTGCAGTTGAATGCCGTGACGAGGGAATCGGATATGGTTGTGCAAAGAACCAGGCAACCACGTGCGGCGGCGTATCCAGGAGGTTGTGGTGTGGTCGGTGTTCGACGCCTACAACTACGACTACATCATCGAGTACACCTTCCATGAGGACGGTCGCGTCACCTTCCGCAGCGGCGCCTACCGGCTACAACCTTCCCGGTAATACCTCCGAGGCCCACGTCCATAACGGACTTTGGCGGGTGAGTACCAAGCTCTTAGGACGCGATGACAACGACATGCAGGAGTTCACTCACGTCGAGGATGCGAACGGCTACAGGGCGACCGATTCTTACACGCCGATTCCCACCGAAGAGACCACGGACTGGAATCAGGCGCAATTCAGCAGCGTCACCGTCCAGAGTCAGACCCAGACTAACGACTACGGCCACTTGATCGGCTACCAGTTCTATCCCTTCAATCGTTGGGGCCAGGGTCACTTCCAGGAAACCTTTACCCAGCACGATCAGGATCTCACCAACGATAATGCTGGGGAAGACGGTACTGGCCAAGGCATCAACAACTGGCTTTACACCTGGTACAACCCCAACAGCTATTTGCTGTCGTACCTGAACGGCGAGCCGCTAGGAGGGACGGGCGACGGCATTGTGCTGTGGTATTTCGGATCGACACACCATGAGCCGACCGATGCCGATAACCAGATGGGCAGCGGCGGTCGCACCGGCATCACCCTGGTCCATTGGCTTGGCTTCGAAATGGTCCCGCACAACTTTTTCGACTACAACCCGCTGGGCGGACCGTCCGCGGTGCGGCAGTGGCTATGACCTTAACGATGCAAACCTCATGACCGGCATGCACCATCAGTAAACTTCGCTTGGGTGTTGTGAACAGTCCATTCGCAAGTGATCCTGTCCGGGGTCACTTGCGAAGTGGGGACTGTTACATCAACCATCGCGTTGCGGAAGGCGCTCGAATGGCAAACCTGAGGCCGATTCTCGCGCCGGGCTTCCTGCACCTTCATTTTCGCTAGCTGGACAAGCTACAGGCTGGAGCTTTCAAACGATCGCAGACCGGCGCCTAAAAATACGGGCATGATATTGACCTGAAGAGTCTGCGTGAGAACTAACTTTGTGTTTCGGCGGTGGAATACGGAGCGCGAAAAACAAGCGCCGTCCGGGCCCCCGATTCGCGCCGCGTTTGCGCGGATTGGGGTAGTCCTGGGTGAAGTGGTAAATAAGTCCGAGTCCCGTAGGTGTCTGTGTCATAGCTCAAGTCGAAACGAAACGGTGGGAAGTATTGCACCAAACGAGCGTGAAAACAGCCGCGCAGCGGCGAGATGGTGTTAGGCGGGGGCGTCAGCCCCCGATCCAGTGGGAAAAGAAACGAGCCGCAGAGCGGCGACATTAGCTACGACACAGACACCGTAGGGACGGCAAAGGTTCTCACGCAGACACTGAAGCTCGTCGACCAGTCCCCCTTCCAACAGCTGCCGGGCTAGACTGACTCCGCGACACCTGTCTCTAAGACGCTCAAGGAGGAGCCGCCGAAGCAAGAAAAGGGCATGGACCGAAGTCCATGCCCGACTCTAAGCCTCACACAGCGCCAGCTAATCTCCAGAATTAGCGGTTTCTATTCTTGCTGAGCCTCGGCTCTTAGATCCGTTTCGTTCTGGGCGCTGTTCTTCGCATCGCTGGTTTAGTTACATGCCGGATAGCCAGAGCTTCCATACCCGCAGTAGCCGACCTCGGGGCTGGGTACCCAGGTTCCTCCGATCAAGTTCCACAGAGTCATCTGCACCTGATTGTTGGGCGGCGGTTGTCCCCCACCATACCCCGGCGGCAGATTGTTTCCCGTCGTCCAACTGGTTACCAGTCCGATGTTCCCGGATTGGTAGTAGAAGTTCTCACTCGTAGTCGTGCCCGCGTCCAGCCAGTAACTGGTAACCGCGCCGCTGCAGCCCGGGTTGGTGCTGGCCGTCCAGCCGAAGGTATCTGAGTACGCGGTCAGGGTGGTTCCCGCAGCCGGCGATGTGATGGTAGACAGACAACTGCTCGCATTAAATGCGGTGTAGGTGTACTGGTTGTTCAGCCACTGTCCCCCCACCAGCGAGTACAGCGTCACGTAGACCGTGCTGCCATTTGTGGGCAGATTGTTCACCGTCTGGGTAAGCACGTTGCCCAGGTTGCCCGATTGGTAGTACTGGTTGCCACCTGCACTGCTGCCGGCATCAATCCAGTACGCCGTCGCGCCGTTGCCTGCCGTCCAGGTGAAGGTCACGCTGCTGCCCGTCAGCATTGAAGTTGGAGCCGGCGATGTTATGACACCCTTTTCGGGGCTGGTGCCAAATGCGTTGTATTGATACTCGATGTACGACCACGAGCCGCCCACGAAGTACTACCAGGTGGCATACACCGCGCTGCCGTCACTCGGCAGCGAATTAACGCTTTGGCCGAAGATAGAAGCGGAGAGGCTGCCTGACTGGTAATAGTTGTTGCCGCCCGACGTGCTGCCCACATCGAGCCAATAAGCTGTAGCGCCAGGGTAGCCGGCCCACCAGAACGGCACGGAGTTGCCGGTCAGGGTAGATCCGTTAACCGGGCCGTAGACTCCGGGCGTGGTTGTCGGCGGATACAGGAGCATCCGATTATTACCGTAGTCGCACACGTAAAGATTGCCGCTGCTGTCCAAGGGCACTCCTTCAGGTTCATCCAAGCTGTTGGCGCTGACCCCGCCGTTGTTCGCGGTGTTGGAAGTGAAGCTGCCCAACTGCCCGTAGACCCGCGTAGCGGTGGTGCTGCCGGAGAAATAGAACAGCACCCGATTGTTAAAGGTGTCGGCCACATAGAGATTGCCGCTGCTGTCCAGGGAGACTCCAAACGGACGACTCAAGCTGTTGGCGCTGATCCCGCCGAGGTTCGCGGTGTTGGTGGTGAAACTGCCTAACTGCCCATAGACCTGCGTGGCGGTGGTGCTGCCGGAGGGATAGAACAGCACCCGATTGTTAAAGCTGTCGGCCACGTAGAGATTGCCGCTGCTGTCCAGGACGACTTCTAGCGGTTGATCTAAGCTGTTGGCGCTGATTCCGCCGTTGTTCGGGATGCCGGTAGTAAAGCTGCCGCCCTGCCCGTAGACCCGTGTGGCGGTGGTGCTGCCTGAGGGATAGAAGAGCACCCGATTGTTAAGGCTGTCGGCCACGTAGAGGTTGCCGCCGCTGTCCAGGACGACTCTATTCGGACCATTTAAGCCGGTGGCGCTGACCCCAGAGACGTTGGTAGTGAAACTGCCGTTCTGCCCGTAGACTCGCGTCGCCGTGGTGCTGCCGGAGGGATAAAAGAGCACCCGATTGTTAAGGTAGTCGGCCACGTAGAGATTGTCGCTGCTGTCCACGGCGACTCCGTACGGATTGTTTAAGCTGTTGGCGCTGAGCCCGCCTTGGTTGTTCCCGCCGGTGGTGAAGCTGCCCAACTGCCCGTAGACGCGCGTCGCCGTGGTGGTGCCGGCGGGGTAGAAGAGCACCCGGTTGTTACCGGTGTCGCCTACATATAGATTGCCGCTGCTGTCCACGGCGGCTCCCGCCGGATCGGCTGCACTGTTGGCGCTGCGTCCGCCGTTGTTATTAGTGTTGGTGGTGAAGCTGCCCAACTGCCCGTAGACGACGTCCGCGGTAGTGGGCGGAGGGGGCGGCGGCGGGAGGGCAGCTTGCGCCAGAACTGCGCTGAAGCCAACCATCAGGAGAGTAACCACAAAGCGGATAGGACGAGTGAACATAATGTTGGTCCTTTTCTCGGAGGCCCGCGGAAAGAGATGGAAGTGTAGTTTCCAACTCCTAAGGGACGTCCTGTTAAGGGTGAGGGCGACCGAGACTTGATGTGTTTCTGGAGATGATCCAGGACGCCGAAACCGAACTCAGTAAACTCCCGTGCGCAATTCCTTGCGCCTTCGGGGCAAGACGGGCCGGTTCAGTCGACCAAAAGGAATGGATATAGGAGCTCAGTCAGTGGCGTAGGCTGAACAAAGTGGAGTCTACGCTTGGGCAGCCGGATGTCAAGATCATTCAGCTACACGTAATGGCTGGATCAGGCTGGCTGTCAGGGTATGATCACCAATCGACGGCCTGGCTGGTCGCGCAGCCAGGCGTTCTCTATATCCGCCAGGGGTACTCGTTCCGTGTCGATCTGAAGATCTCCTTTGGCGGCGTACGCCATCACTTGCTTAAAAGCTTCAACCAGAACGTCGCGAGCTGGAATCCCCGCAGTACCCAGAATGGTTAGTGGCGTACTACGCAAGACGGCGGCTGGAAGTGTGATGGTCGGCGCAGCGCTCTCCCCAACTTGAACATAGCGGGTCTCGGATTGGATAGCCACAAATTCTCTTCGCGTTATCGCCCTCAGAAACGCCTCTGCAGGTTGGCCCCACACGTAATCGATCACCACTTGGAATCCAGATTGTCCCGCTTCCCGGACAAACGCTTCGCTCAGTTCAGTCTCCGGTAGAGCGAGGGAAATGGTCGCGTCGGCGCCCAGGTTGTGGAGCGCGTTCAGTGCCTGTGGATTGCGGCCGGCCGCCACGACTCGAGCTGCCCCAAGAAGCTTCGCGATCTTTACCGCCAACTTGCCAGTCACGCCCGTCGCCCCAAGAATGAGGACGTTTTCACCTTGCACCAGCTTTGCACGGTAGGTCAGTGAAAGCCAGGCTGAGATGCCAGGGTTGGGCAAAGCAGCGGCAGTTTCGTCGTTCACATTTTCCGGGATGGGAAAGGTAAATGCGCGCGGCACAAGCGTACGCTGTGCCATCGCTCCGTAGGGTGAGCGGGGTCCGCCGAAGAAGACCCTCTGCCCGCCGTCTAAATGCCCGACTCCATCCGCGCCACAGACGCGGGGCAATGCGCCACGGCTTGCGTAGTGCGATCCGCTGGCCATTTGCTTGTCAACCGGCTTCAGCGATGCGGCGTGAACCTGTACGATCACTTCACCGTCTTTGTCGCCAATCACCGGCTCTGGGAATTCTTCGTATCGAGGCACGGTTCCGATCGTGTGCAGTACGGCTGCATGCATGCGAGCTCCCCCTTGATCCAAACAGATATGTTGTCCAACACTTGACATAGGACGGGCAATCCGGAAGTTGAGGAAACTCTGATGAAGGCTCGCTTGAAGGGGACGGCCTACACGCCGTCCGTTAAAGTACCCGCCAAATTAGGCGGCTTACAGTTTGCTGAAAAACTCGGTTTGATCGCCGTTCGGGTATTGCGGCGCTTCAGCGCAGCGTCCAAGCCCTTTATTTTTTGTCATCACGAGCCGGCTTCAGCCGGCGAGGGATCTGCTTTTCGAGTTTTTCAGCAAACTGTTTAGCCGCTGCGGGACCTCGCTTTGACTTGATCAGAGTTTCCCTAACTGCCGCTAGCAGGCGATAGCATAACGTATCCCGCAACGGGCCTCCCAGCCGGGTCCCTTACGAAATGGCGACCATTCCATAAGTAATCCGAAACATAGCTGCCGTCACGATTGCTTGCGTAATGGCGATGTTACGCCAGTTATCGGAGATGGCGTGTAAAGCACTCGCCAAGCCAGTGCAGAAGCGGCGAAGAGAACGCCGGCATTGAGCACCCGTCACGCCCGACGCGAGGCACTCAACCCCCAATTCTTGAAAACTACTAAGTTGATGAATGTATCCACCATAGCCAGTCCATCAGGGTTTCAGGTTGTAGGAGGCGGCCATCGGGCCGGCGCCGGCCTGGTACTTTAGGGCGCGGGCCAGTTCGGCGATCTGGCGGATGTGGCCGAGGTCGTGGAGCGCCCATTCATGCAACATCTGCGACATGGTGATCTCGCCATACTCCTTATGCAGGGCGGTCCGATCGCCCGCACCGGCGGGGAGGCTGCGGAGGAACTCGATGTTGTTCTCGCGCTGCTCCTCGAAATGATCGAAGGCATCCTCGGGGTCGGCGTCGCGATAAAGATCGAGATACATCTGCGCGTCGTCAGGCTCGAACTCGGGACGGGTCTCCGCCATGAAACGGTCGAGGCGCATGCGGTAGCAGTGGCTTTCGGAGTGCGACAGGTGAGCCAGTACCTCGGCGACAGAGAAGCGTTCCGGCGCAGGCTTCCAGCGGGCGTCCGCTTCGGTCAACTCCGTCATCAGGCCGCGGAGAATTTCAGGAGTGGCCTCCAGCAGGTCCAGGCAGGGCAGTCCTTTTTCCGTCATGTGCTCATCCTACGACGTTCTCGCCGCCATCGACATGGACAGTGTTGCCGGTCATCCAGTAGCAGCGGCCAACAATCCAAAAACGAGGCTGGCAAACGTTGCTTCCCGCTGCGGCTCAAAACCAAAAAGGAAGAGGCGCAGAAAAATCCACAGGGGACCCTTCCGCGCCTCTCAGAATTTTCGATCCGCTCTTAGTAGCGGTGTGGCAGTTTCTCTTCCGTCTCCACCGAGCTCGTCAACGAGCCCACCACATAACTAATGACAATAACTCCTAACACGGCAATCGTAACCAGATCCACCTGCTCCTCCCCCACTCCGGCCGCTGTCGCCGGAGCCATGTTCGTCCTGTGCAATCTTGCTGATCCGGCTGCGCCCGCCCGGAGCCGCACCGGATAATGTGCATCGTTTGTAACACGATTTTCACCCGGTTGCAGCACAAAATCGCGCGGCGTCCCATAACTCCCCGGTCGCGCCATCGAGAGATGTCTTTCCCCGCTGCAAACTTCATATCCAAAACTCCGTCCCTAACGTCCAAAGAAAGTCCCTGCCGGCATCCCACCCCACGCAATTCGCTGTCGATCGGCCAGGGCACCAGCGGAGGACGTATGAATCGTGTAGTCCACTTTGAATTCGGAGCCGTCGGTCCGGCCCGCGCCGTCGAGTTCTACAAGAGTGTCTTCGGATGGGAAGCGCAAAAATGGGGGAGGGAAGATACTGGCTGATGAAGACTGGCTCCTCGCCCGACGCCGGCATCGATGGCGCCATCCTGCGCAACAAGGATTCGCAGCCGCGCACCTTGAAGGACCAGCTTTTCTTGATTTGTCATCCTGAGCGTAGCGACCGCAGGGAGCGCAGTCGAAGGACCCCTATCCCCACGCCATTATCATTTGTCATCACGACCTGGCGGGCGATCTGCTTTCCCTGACAACTGGCAACGGACAACTGTTGTCTACGCGGCCTGCGGACCGGTCTCGGCGACCACGCGCACCAGCGCATCCGGCCCATCGGCGCCCACTACGTAGCGATCGGCCTCCACCTCCGGCCACTCGCCGTAAATGTGAACCACGTAAACAATCTTGCCTTCGCGCTTGCTGTCTTTAAAGATGCGGATGATCTTGCGCGCCGTCGCATCGGGCAGCCGGTGACACATCAGCGCGACGTCGAACGGCACCTGCTTCTCGGCCGCCTCCAGCGCTTCCTTCTCGCTGCTGATCGCGATCACTTGATGGCCGGCCGTCTCCAGCACGCGCTGGCGAAGCAGGGCGAGTTCCTGGTCGGTGGTGAGGATAAGAATCTTCATCTGTGATGTCCAAAAGTGAGCGACGAATGCCGGATGAGACCTGCCGGAAAATTGCTCTTGCGGAGGATATCAAAAGACACGCCGCTGGCGCGCGGAATTTGCGGAACGCCGTGAAGGCTGTCGCCAGTTCCTTCCGGCCAGGTAAGGCGCAGCCTCACAGGCTGCTGAAAAAGTTTCGGCTTTGACATGGAGCGCGACTTCAGCTGCACCGCCCAACCGGTGGAAGCTCCGGGCTTTATAGCCCGGCGAAAAATCGAACTCCATCAGAAACAGCTTTAGCCGCGGTTTTCATCTGCGCCGAACCTTGTTTACGGCTGTCATCCCGACTGAGGACTTCAGTCCATTAACTTTTGTCATCCCGACCGCAGCGAAGCGGAGCGGAGGGACCTGCTTTCTTCGGTGGAGCTCGTTCTGCCGCCTCGTTCAATATTGCCCATACCGTCCCCTGACCGAGTCCAGCAGTTTCTGCGAGTCGTATCCGACACCATCCTTGAAAACGATTTCGACATTTTCGATGTCGGAAATTTGTTTCGACGGATCGCCCTTGATGACGACCAGATCGGCGTTCTTTCCCGCAGCCACCGACCCGATCTCTTTGTCTTTACCCATATAAATGGCGCCGTTCAACGTGGCAATCTTGATGGCCTCGACGGGAGAGAATCCAGCTTCTACCAACAGCTCAATTCCGCGCTGATCGCCAAATCCGGGAAGCACATCGCCGCGGCCAGTGGGATCGGGGCCGGAGAGCAGCAATCCTCCGGCAGCGACGAAGGCGCGTTCCAACTCCAGCTCATGCTTCCACAGCAGTGCATGGTCAATCTTCGGCGGAGGCGCCGATGCCGGCTTTTGCCGCACCAGGAAGAAGTCCTCACGAGCCTGCGGAGTCATCGCATCCAACACCTGCTGCCGCAGCGGCGGACGGCCTTCGCCTGCCTCCGACTCGAACACGGGCAACGTGGACGTAACGGCCACGTGATGGCTGACCAGCGTCGCAATCAGGTCCTTCGCCTCCGGCCCGCTCGGGTCCATGCGGGCCAGCGTCTCCTCGCCGGCGCTTCCACTGCAGACGTCCGGCTTCTTATCAGGATCAAGCTGCGTGTTGACGAAGAAGCCGTGCTCCAGATCGTCAATGCCCAACTCGGCTGCTTCCTTATAGGTGACCGAGCAGAGGTGGCCGGTGACTTTGATTCCGCGTTGGTGCGCCGCATCGATGGCCGCCTTCAACTCGGCGCGCGTGATGTTCATGTACGCCTTGAATGAGGTCACACCCTGGCCGGCCCAGTACTCCACTGTCTGCCGCGCATCGTCGGCGCTGGTCAGATGAGGCATCTGAATAAAGTAACTTGTGCTTCCTTCCAAGTAAGGCCCGGTCACATCAAGGTGCGGTCCGGGAAGTTTGCCCGCATCGATGTCGTGCTTCAGGTTCAGGTCGGCGTAGGTTTCCACGCTGCCGGTAGTGCGCATCGTGGTCACGCCGCCGGCCAGGTAAAGACGCGGCGCCGAGAACGTCATCTGCGGCACCAGTACGGGCTGGTCAAAATGCCGCTGGCTGTCGAGATTCGGCCGCACGATGTAGAAGAGGTGGTTGTGCATGCCCACGATGCCCGGCATCACCGTATAGCCGCGAAGATCCAGAACGGTTGTGTCCCCGGCGGCGGTTACATCCGCGCCCTTCTCGATCGCTGAAATCTTTCCACCCTCGATCGTGACATTCTGATCGTCGACCGCCGGGGCTGCGGTGCCGTCAATAATGCGCACATGCGTGAGAACAACCTTGGGAGCCTGCACCCGCACGAACTGCTGCACCGCCTTCGACAGCTCGGGATTCTGGGCCGGTAAACTGAGCGGTAGCAAAAGAACAGCCATCAGAATGCGCGCAGCCATGTAAGTCCTCCGTGGAATGGCAGCAATTGTACGCGAGAGGCTTGTCCGCGCATCCGGATGTGCCCCGGGTTCGCGTCCGTCCTTTGGACGCTAACCTGGGCTAACGGCAAGTTCGTCACCAGCAGCATGACTTGCCAGAGGTCAGCTTTTTTCGTACCTTGAGACCATGGAAGTACACTTTGCCCCCGACGTCGAAAAGAAGCTCAACGACCTCGCAGCCGAGAGCGGACGCGGGACCGATGAGCTTTTGCAGGATGCGCTGGCGGGATATCTCGACGAGCTGGTGCAGACACGGCAGATGCTTAACGACCGCTATGACGAGCTGAAAAGCGGCAGGGTGACGCCCATCGACGGTGAGGAAGCCTTTGCCAGGCTGAAAGCGAAAACCGAAGCACAACGCAACCGCATGGCATGAGCAGCGGTTGGCCTAATCGCTTGAGCTGAAGCGTTTCGGCACGCTAAAAATGGCAAGCCGCTTTTTCCCGAAGTTAAAGGTCTGCGATAGCGTCCCGGAGAATTGTCGCTCGCGTCCCTTTTTTGGCTTGAGTGTCCAGTTTCCAGTCCTCGTCATTTTCTTGCCAGGTTCAGTTTTTGTCATGGCCATATCCTCCGCAAAAGCAGGAAGTCAGCCTAACATTATCCCGTCACACGACGAAGGCAATTTCCTATCTCCTTCATAACCCAGCACATTAGTCTCTTTTCCCCGAATTCATCATCCTTCAACCACGCCGCGAATCTAATTATGTAACCATCGACACATCCCATCGACGGGCTGCGTGTTTATATACACCAGCACAACCATCCACCTGAATTTGAAACTATGCTTGAAAAGATACAACTGAAGAAGCGCTACATCTTCGCCAGCGATTTTGACCAGACCCTGAGCTTCAACGACTCGGGCTACGTGCTGGCCGAGCTGCTGGGAATTTCCACCAGCGAATTCGAGCGCAAGTCCACCGGGATGGCGCAAGCTCAACCTGGTGCAGCAGGGGGGCGAGCTTGCCTACCTGTTGCTGCACGATCCCGAGTTCCGCTCGCGGGTGCGCCGCGAACATCTCTACGAAGCCGGCAAGCGCTGTCCGGCTGAAGCCCAACATCGATTCGCTCTACAGCTTTTTGTCGGACGAAGTCGAGGGCTACCACTTCGATTTCTATGTGATCTCGGCCGGCCCGGTGGAAGTGATCCGCTCGGCGCTGGAAGGCATCATTCCGCCCGATCACATTTACGGCACCGAATTCGAGTACAACGCCGACGGCGAGATCGAACGCATCAAGCAGGTGACCGCCGGCTACGGCAAGGTCGCGGTCATCGACCAGCTGCTGGAGAAGCTGCGCACCGGCCCCGACCGTATCGTGTACGTGGGCGACGGCAGCTCCGACATTCACGTCATGCTGCACGTCAACCGGCGCGATGGCTTCACTATCGCGGTGTCGGAGAACAAGTATCTGGCGCCCATCGCCAAGCGCTCAGTGATCAGCGACAGCGCGCTGGCCATTCTCGTCCCGATTCTCGAAGAAGTGGTCGGCTGGGATTCGGCCTCGATTCGCGACTTGTTCGAAGCCAAGGGCCTGCTGATCCAGCAATGGGACAAGGTGCAGACCGACATGCTGACCATCGTGCCTGTCGCCGTGCCTCAGGAGGATTTCCCTGAAGAGCAAGCCCGCATCGCCATCGCCGACTAGGTGGCGGCGTGGAAGTGAGCGCGATTTGTCATCACGAGCGTAGCGAGGGATCTGCTGTTTGCTATCCAGTGCTAACTAGCCACCGGCTACTGATTCATTGTCATCCTGAGCGGAGGCGGCGCTTCTTGAAGGTGTCATCCTGAGCGCAGGCGGCGCTTCGCCGCCGGAGTCGAAGGACCTGCTGTTTGTTGATTTGTCATCCTGAGCGAGCGCAGCGAGTCGAAGGACCTGCTGTCGTCTTTCCCGGTCACAAACTTTTCGCTACCCCGCGGCCGCTCGGCACTTCCGGATCCCGCTGCTTGAAAATCTTCGGCGCAATCATCAGCAACACCGCCACCACGATCGCATAACACGCCACCGTTGGCAGCGCGTGACGGTTGCGCATGTACTGACCCGACAACAGCAGCGCCAGCCCGACATGACGATTCGCATTGCTGACTGCCAGGGTGCGCACTCCGATGCGATCGGTGCGCATCAGCAACTGCATCGCCGCAATCGACGAGATCAACAGCAGCACCACCGCCAACACCACCCAGGGCGTCACTCTTCTTAGCTCCGGACCCATCTTCCATAGCAAAATCGCAAACACCAGGATGAGCACACCATTGCCCAGGCGGTTCATCACCGGCTGCGTTTTCTTGGAGAACGCCGGCGCGAAGTACGCCAGCGCCATGCCCACCAGCAGCGGCACAAATTCCTTTTCCAGTATCTGGAGCGCCACCACCCTCGGCGGAATCCAGATATCGCGCTCGTACAGCTTGGCCGCTCCATAAACCAGCAGAGGAATCATGATCGGCGTCATGACCGCGCCCCACACCTGGTAGCTGGCGGCCAGGTGCATGTCGAAGCCGCGCCGCGCCAGGTTGCGCGTCAGCAGCGGCGCTCCCGGAGCCACCGCCACCATGAACAGCCCGGCAGTCTCCGACAGATCCAGCGGCAGGATTCGCGCCACCAACAGCGCCACCACCGGAGGCACGATGAAGGTCGCCAGCAGCAGCCGCAGCCACGCGCTCCAGGTGAGCCCTCGCCAGTTCTTCACCAGCTCGCGCCAATGCAAACTCATCCCGATGGACACCATCAGCACGAATATCGAGGCGGGCAGTAGAGCTTTCATTGCGGCTTGGCCGAACCTTTCGAGTTCATCTTCAATTCTGGCTGAAGTTAGCATTATCGCAGCCAGCTTGCGGCCGATCACGACTTGAATGCCGTTTCCTGCATGATTTTGGGTTGTGTCAGGGCACGACTTCACAGGCCGCTGAAAAAGTCGGGTTCGACATTTCTTTGAAGGGGCGCGGCTTCAGCTGCGCCGTAGAAACTCTTTTATTTTTGTTATTCCGAGTGGGCTTTCAGCCCACGAGGAATCTGCTTTTCGGCTTTTTCAGCAAACTGTTCAGTCGTGCCAAGAAAGACGAACAGGTGTTAGGGCTTCAGCTCCTGCAAGAATCGCATCGGGGCTAACGACCGAATTTAGTTGTCGCGTTTACGGCACGGCTGAAGCCATGCCCTGATACAAACCACAATTCGCTGACAAAGCGCTGCTCCCAGACAACAAGACACTCCGTTTCATAGATCCGAGTCAGGGAAGACACAAGAACAAAGCAGATCCCTCGTCGGCCTGGAGACCTCCTCGTGATGACAAGCCATGACCGAGTGATGACAACCCAACACTGCCGCTCGAAAACTCGAAACTCGAAACTCGAAACTTGAAAACTCGAACCTCCTATAATCAACCCTTATGCCTTCTTTCCCCGAGGTCGACGAACAGCTGGCCTACTTGCGCAAGGGCGCGGCCGAAATCATTCGCGAGAGCGACCTGCGCGAGCGCCTGGAAAAATCCCGCGCCACCGGCACGCCCATGCGGGTGAAGGCCGGTTTCGATCCCACCGCGCCCGACCTGCATCTGGGCCACACCGTGCTCATGCGTAAGCTCAAACATTTTCAAGACATGGGCCATACCGTCATCTTCCTCATCGGCGACTTCACCGGCCTCATCGGCGATCCTTCGGGCCGCTCGGTCACCCGGCCGCCGCTGTCGCGCGAGCAGATCGATCAGAACGCCGAAACCTACAAGGCGCAAGTCTTCAAGATCCTCGATCGCGACAAGACCGAAGTCCGCTTCAACAGCGAGTGGCTCGACAAGCTGGGCTACGAAGGCATCATTCGCCTGGCCGCCAAGTTCACCGTCTCGCAAATGCTGGAGCGCGAGGACTTTCACAAGCGTTTCATGGACGAGAAGCCCATCGCCATGCACGAGCTGCTCTATCCCCTCGCGCAGGGCTACGACTCGGTCGCGCTCCAGGCCGACGTCGAGCTCGGCGGCACCGATCAGAAATTCAATCTGCTGATGGGCCGCGAGCTGCAACGCCATTACGGCCAGCCGCCGCAGATCGTGCTCACTACGCCGCTGCTGGAAGGCACCGACGGCGTGCAGAAGATGTCGAAGTCGTACGGCAATTACATCGGCATCACCGAGGCGCCGACGGAAATGTTCGGCAAAGTCATGTCGATCTCCGACGAGCTGATGTGGCGCTATTACGAGCTGGTGACCGACGTCAGCATGGCCGACATCGAGCGCATGAAGGCCGACGTCGCCAGTGGCGCGGCCCATCCCATGAAGCTGAAACAGGAACTGGGCAAGCGCATCGTCGCCGACTTCCACTCGCCCGAGGCGGCCGAGCAGGCAGCGCAAGACTGGTCGCGCATGTTCCAGAAAGATGAGACGCCGGAAGACCTGCCCGTAATCCACGTGGAGTTCGAAGAGGTTGCCGCACCCCATGCGTCAACCAGCGACGGCAATCTTCAGGTGAAGCTCGACAAACTCCTCGCCCGCACCGGACTGGCAACTTCAGTGACCGACGGTCTGCGCAAGGTAAAGCAGAACGCAGTCAAGATTGATGGTGACCTCAAGACCGAACTCGTGGTCGCCGTGAAAATTGGAACCGAGTTCACCCTGCGCGCAGGAAAGAAAATGGTGCGAGTAGCAATCAGCCGCTAAGTGCTGATCGCGATTCCACGTTTTTGTCATTTCAGCCGGCGCGGCGCACCACACACGTCTGTCATCCTGGCGCTTCGCCGCCGGAGTCGAAGAGCCAGCCCCGAGCGTTAGCCGAGGGGATCTCTGTTACCGGGAGACTCTTTTGCGGAGCGGTTCTTCACTTCAGTCAGAATGACAAATTGAGAGGCACCTCCAATCCTGCCTTTTTCCCCGCACAATGCCGCTCAAACACGGTAAAATAACGGAAAGAGTAACCCAATTGGGACCCAGGCAATTCTTCCCGGTAGGCAGGCCTGGCCAGGTATTTGATGAAACGACTCTCCGTCCTTCTGTTTGTACTTTTTCTTGGCACGCCCTTATTGATTGCCCAAGCCACGCCCGACGATACTGTCGTCGAGGAAATCATCGCTCGGATCAATAACAGCATCATTACCCGCGCCGACGTGCGCCGCGCCCGCGAGCAATTGCTTACCGAGTTGCGCCAGAGCGATCCGGCCACCGCCGATCAGGAAGCTAAAGACCACGAAAAGGACGTGCTGCGCGACCTGATCGATCAGCAACTGCTGCTGCAAAAGGGCCAGGAGCTGGGCATCACCGCCGACACCGAATTGGTGAAGCGGCTGGACGAGTTGCGCAAGCAGATGCACGCCGACTCCATGGAAGAAATGGAGAAGGCGGCGCAGGCGCAGGGCATCTCGTTCGAAGACTTCAAACAGAACCTGAAGAACAACATCATCACCCAGCGAGTGATCAGCCAGGAAGTTGGCGGCCACATCGCGGTGTCGACTCAGGAAGTCCAGCAATATTACGACCAGCACAAGGCCGACATGGACCGTCCCGAGCAGGTGCGGCTGAGCGAGATCCTGATCTCTACCCAGACCACGCCGTCGGTGAAAACCGAAAAGGGCGAGACCGCGCTGCCGGAAACGCCCAGTCCTGAAGTGGTGGCTGCGGCCAAGACCAAGGCCAACCAGGTTTACGCCATGTTGCAGAAAGGCGCCAAGTTCGACGATTTGGCCAAGCAGTACTCCAACGGCCCGACCTCCGCGCTGGGCGGCGATCTGGAGTACTTCAAGCGGGGCACGCTGTCGAAGGAGCTGGAGCAGCAAGTATTCGACATGCAGGCCGGCAAATATACCGAGCCCATTCGCACCAACCAGGGATTTGTCATCCTGAAGGTGACGGAACACCAGACGTCCGGGCGTGCCTGCGCTGAAAGACGTGGAAACCCAGATTCAGGAACAGCTTTACATGACCAAGATGCAGCCGGCTTTGCGCGATTACCTCACTAAGCTGCGCGAAGATGCCTACATCGACATCAAGCCCGGCTATCTGGACACCGGCGCCAGCCCCAACGAGACCAAGCCTATCTACACCACCGCCAGCTCTGACGCCGGCACCTCATCGAAGGCGAAGAAGAAGAAGAAGCTGGGATTGTTCTAGGAACAGTGGTCAGTAGCCAGTTGTCGGTTGTTGACGCTGACGAGGCTTGAGACGTAGTTGCTCTGCCGACGCGACTACACTCAACTGCGTTCGGGTTCGAAAAAAGATGTTATCGGGTGAAACCTCTCGCGGATCGGCCAGCGAACTCTCCTAGCTTAAACTCCAGCCCGCAGGGCGGCCCAGTCTAGCCCAGGACGCAGCGCTAGGAGTCCTGGGTATGGCGGCAAATATACCCGAGTCCCGTGGGATGGCAGAGCTTCTTGGCTACCCCTGCGCAGCCCTGGCCAGTGACAACTAGCCACTGACCACTGTTCTCCGATACCATAAGCGCTCGGCCCATATTTTCGCGCCGTTCCACAAAAACCTAAGGCCTCTAATGAAGGAATTCTACATCTCCGATTGCTCGCGCCAGGAAAACCAGACCATCACCTCGCTCTTCGTGGTTGCCGTCAAGCAGGTGAAGTCGAAGAAGAACGGCGAACTCTATCTGTCTGTCATCCTCGCCGACCGCAGCGGGCAGCTCCAGGCCAACATGTGGGACAACGTGCAGGACACTATCTCCGCCTTCGATCAGGACGACTTCGTCAAGGTCAAGGGCATCATCCACAAATACAACGGGCGCTGGCAGCTTACCATCCACAAGATGCGCAAGCTGGGCGAATCGGAGATCGACTACTCCGACTACTTGCCCAAGACTTCCAAGGATATCGACCAGCTCTGGCGCACCGCTGGACGATTACGTGGCCAGCTTCGAGAATCCGTGGCTGAAGGCGCTGCTCAACGAGTTCATGTCCGACGAGGCGATTGTCACCGCCTACAAGAACGCGCCCGCGGCCAAGACGCTGCATCACGCCTTCGTCGGCGGCCTGCTCGATCACGTAGTGTCGCTGTTCACGGTCTGCGATCTGGCGTCGCGCAATTATCCTCAGGTCAATCGCGATCTGCTGCTCACCGGCGCTTTCCTGCACGACATTGGCAAGCTGCACGAGCTCACCTATCAGCGCTCCATCTCCTACACCACCAAGGGCCAGCTGCTGGGTCACATGATCATCGAGCTGGAAATGCTGCACGAAAAGATCGCGCGCGTGCCCGGCTTTCCCGACGGAGCTGAAGATCCTGCTGGAGCACATGATCATCAGCCATCACGGACACTACGAATTCGGCTCGCCCAAGCTGCCGATGTTTCCCGAGGCGCTGATGCTGCACTACATGGACGATCTCGACTCCAAGATGGAGAGCATGCGCGCGCAATTCGAGCGCGAGGCGGAGTTCGACAGCCGCCTGGGCCAGCTACAATCCGTCGCTGGCGCGGCCGCTGCTGAATACCCGGAAGTTTCTTGCCAAGGGCCTGGCTGCATCGCGAATCGTGGAAGCGCCTAAGCCGGCTGCGACCGCAGGTCCGGCGCCGGAGGTGACTGCCGCAGAAACCAGTTTCGCCGAAGAGCCCAACGGCAACGCTCCGCACGGCGACGCCTCCGACCCGGCTGCCGAAGCTGCTCCTGTCCCTGGCGAAAAGCCGCCGCTATCTCCACTGGAAGCTTTAGAGCAGAAATTTGCCGCCCATAAAGTCACGTCCAAGCCCAGTTAGTGTCGCGTCCCAGGTAGTCGGTGGACTAGCTCAGGATTGGTTTTGAAAGGGCACGGCTTCAGCCGTGTCGCAAAAATCTCTGTAGGACCGCGGCTTTAGCCGCTGAGGAGAAGACATTCCAGTAACGTCTTGTTTCGGAGTGATGATATGAAGCTGCGGGACACCGCACTAGATCAGCAGCGACGCCCACGATGGAGACAGCAACATGCTCGATTTCTCGCGCTTCGACTGGCTCTCCTTCGACTGCTACGGCACTCTGATCGACTGGGAGTCTGGCATTGTCGGATATCTCCATCCACTCCTACAGAGTAAGGGTTGCAATCTCACCGATGCCGAAATCCTTAGCTTGTACTCGGAGTTTGAACCGCGGCAGCAATCCGGTGAATACCGAAGCTATCGTGCTGTACTGGCGGCCGTGGTACGCGACTTCGCCCATGAACTTCGTTTCGATGTGACCGCAGCCCAAGCGGACGGCTTGGCGCAATCCGTTCCGTCGTGGCCGCCCTTTGCCGACACCGTTCCCGCTCTGCAGCGCCTGCATTCTCGCTACAAGCTGGCAATCGTCTCCAATATTGATGACGATCTGCTCGCGGAGTCCGCGCTCCACCTGCAAGTCCCATTCGATGCCATCGTCACCGCGGAGCAGGTATGCAGCTACAAACCGGCGCTCGGCCATTTCGAGACACTGCTGCGGCGTATTGCGGTTCCCCGCGAGCGCCTATTGCATATTGCCGAGAGCCTATACCACGATGTGGTACCTGCCCGCTCGCTGGGAATCGCTACCGTGTGGGTGAATCGAAGAAAAGGTAGGCCAGCGGCGGCGAGCAAGCTGGTCGCGGCGCGGCCCGATCTGGAAGTATCTAACCTCGCTGCGCTGGCCGATTTGACGGATTGCTTGCCGGGCGATTTCACCGCCGATAGATACAGCTAGCGCCTGGCCTATTGTCATCCCTGGGGAAAGTGATTAAGGCTTGTTTTGAAGGGGACGGCCTTCAGGCCGTCCGTTAAGTGCCCGCAAAATCATACGGCTTTAGCCGCTGCGGGGCCTCGCTTCGCCTTGATCAGAGTTTCCCTGGCGGAAGCGGGCGTCCGCTCCTCATTATTTGTTTGTAGTCCGAGCGCAGGCGGCGCTTCGCTCCTCATTATGATTTGTCATCCTGAGCGTAGTCGAAGGACCCCTATTCCCCGCAACGGCTTCCCGTAGAATTACCTATCTTTGCGCCGCAGTGAAAAGATTGGCGGGCCGGGAGGCATATGCACATTTCCCCAACCCATCGCTCCCCACAGAATGCCACCGGAATTCTGCTCGGAATAGCGCTATGCCTCCTCATCCTGCACACGCTCACCAATGGCCAGTACGGATTCCATCGCGACGAACTGGCCACCCTCAACGATGCTCGCTATCTCAGCTGGGGATATGTAGCCTACCCGCCGGTCACGCCCTTCTTCGGCCGAATCTCGCTCGAGCTGTTTGGCACATCACTCCGCGGATTTCGCTTCTTCGCCGCGCTGGCCCAGGCGATATCGGTTGTGCTCGCCGGCTTGATGGCCCGCGAATTGGGTGGCAAGCGCCTGGCGCAAGTTGTCGCCGCGCTGGCGGTGGCGATCTCGCCCGTGTCGCTCAGCTCGGGAGCGCTGCTGCAGTACGTCGCGTTTGACTATCTCTGCTGGGTGGTGACCGCTTATCTCGTCCTCCGCCTGCTGCGAACGGATGAGCCGCGACTGTGGCTGGCCATCGGCGCCGCCATCGGCTTTGGCATGATGACGAAATACACCATGATCTTTCTGGTCGCTGGCATCGTCGCCGGACTGCTGTTAACCGGCGCGCGCCGCTACTTGAAATCGCGCTGGCTTTGGCTGGGCGTCGCTCTCTCGCTCCTGATCTTCCTGCCCAACCTGATCTGGCAAATCCAGCACCACTTCATCTCGCTCGATTTCCTGAAGCATATTCACGCCCGCGACATTCGCTGGGGACGCAGCCAAGGTTTTCTTCCCGATCAGCTCAAGATTGCCGCCAATCCCTTGACCATTCCGCTGTGGCTGGCCGGCTTGTTTTTCTATTTCCGCGTGCCCGACGGCAAGCGCTTTCGCCTGGCCGGCTGGATGTTCGTGGTCACCTTCATTCTCTTCGTGCTCGCCAAGGGTCGCGGATATTACATGGCGCCCGCCTATCCCATGCTGCTGGCGGCGGGCGCGGTATTGGAAGAGCGCTGGGCGGCGTCGCTGTCGCCGGGCTGGGCTCGCCTGGTGCGCGTGGGCACCTTCGCCCTGCTGGCCATCGGCGGCGTGATGATCGCGGCCGTGGTTCTGCCTGTGGCTCCGGTGAGCTCCGCCTGGTGGAATGTTGCCAACAAAATCAATTCCGATTTTCGCGAGGAGATCGGCTGGCCCGACCTGGCCGCCGAAGTGGCGCGCATCCGCGACACCCTGCCGCCCGAGGATCGCAGCAAGCTGGGCATCATTGGCACCAACTACGGTGAAGCCGGAGCCATCGATCTCTACGGCCCGGCTTATGGCTTGCCCAAGCCAATCAGCGGGGTGAATTCCTTCTGGGCACGCGGCTACGGCAATCCGCCTCCGCAGGTCCTGATTGTGCTCGGCCTGTCGAAGAAATATATGAACGAGGAGTTCGGGTCCTGCGAACTGGCCGGCCACATCACCAATCCCTACGGCGTGAAGAATGAAGAAACTGAGGACCATCCCGACATCTACGTCTGCCGCCAGCTTCGCCAGTCCTGGCCCGACTTCTGGAACGACTTCCGCTACTACGGATAGTCTGTGCGCCGCAGGTGTGCGCTGTTAAAGAGATCTTTTCCTCCGCCGATAGATTGCCAAGAGGAACACATGGCTTTTCTTACCTGGAACAACTCTTACAGTGTAGGTATCCAGCAGTTCGACACCGAGCACCGGCAGCTTTTCAGCATCATGAATGATCTTTACGACGGCATGAAGGCGGGCAAGGGAAAGGAAGTACTGGAAGGCGTTCTAAAGAAACTGATCGGCTACACCGAGCAGCACTTCAGCAGTGAAGAGGCGGCTATGACTCGCGCAGGTTATGCCGACCTGCAGTCGCATGTCGCCCTGCATCGCGCGTTTACCACCAAGGTAAAAGACTTTCAGACCCAATATCGTGCCGGAGCGGTGGCTCTCAGTGTCCCTTTGCTGGACTATTTGCGGGATTGGCTGACTGCCCACATCGGCGGCGTCGACAAACGCTACACCGCACATCTCAATGCCAAAGGCGTGCACTAAACACAGAGGGATTCGCGAGGAGTCGGACATCAAATCCGCATCGGCATCACGACGTACCGGTACTTGAAGCCGTCGTCGCCCGCGTCGTCGGGGCGCATCTGGCCCGCGGACTGGGCGTCCTTGAACTCCAGCCGCACTTCGCCGCCGTTCGATGCCTTCAGGAAGTCGAGCAGGTACTCGGAGTTGAAGCCAATGGTCATGGGATCGGCGGTATAAGCAGTCTCGATCGAGTCTTCCGACTCGCCCGCGTCGGTGGAAGAGGAGGAAATCTTCAGCTCGTTCTTATCCAGCTTCATACGGATGGCTCGCGACCGCTCATCGGCAAACTGGGCCACGCGCTGGATCGAGGTGTTCAGGTCGGCTCCGTGTACCACAACGGACTTGGTGGTCTCGCGCGGCAGCACCGCTTCGTAGTTGGGGAATTGGCCGGTCAACTGGCGCGAGGTCAGCAGGCGCTCGCCAATGCGGAAGAAGAGCGTCGAATCATCCTTGGCAAATTCGATGGACTCGACATCGCTGTTTTGCAGCAGCGAATAAATCTCGCTCATGGCTTTCTTGGGGATCAGCGTCTTGTTTTCGCCGCTGACATCGAATTGCTCGCCCTGCTTCTCGATATGCGCCAATCGATGCCCATCGGTCGCCACCATGGTGATCGACTCCGGCTTCAGCACCATCAGCCCGCCATTCAGGGTGTAACGCGACTCCTCGCTGGAGATGGCAAAGATCGTTCTGCCAATCATGCTGCGCAGCGTCTGCGCCGGAATCTTCACCACGCCGGCGGATGGGAAGGTCGGCAGTCCGGGGAAGTTGGCGCGCGCCATGCCGACCATCTTGGTGTTGGAACGGCCGGAGCGAATGTTGACCCAGTGGTTTTCCAGCAACTTGATGGAGATGTCGCCGTCAGGCAGCAATTTGACGTAGTCGTACAGCTTGCGGGCCGGAATGGTGCAGGCGCCTTCGCGCTTCACCTTGGCCGCGCACGAGGTGCGCAGGCTCAGGTCCAGATCGGTGGCGGTGATGGTCAGCCGGTCGTTAGCCGCCTCGAACAAAAAGTTGGAGAGGATGGGGATGGTGGTCTTGCGTTCGACCACTCCCTGCGTGGCAGTGAGTTCGCGCAGCAACTCGAACTTGCTGACACTGATTTCCATCGCTGTACCCTGGATCGCTCCCGTTGCTTCGGCAGCCATAAAGTCGCACCTCGGCCGGAATCTTCGTTCCGACTCCCGGCCCTTTATACTGCTTCTCCTTATATCAAATCAAAAACATATAAAACCAGTAGTAACAGTAGGCGCTCTGGAAAAGTGGAAATTTAAAGGAAAACTGCAGAGCGAGCGGCCTGAACGTCATTTGCGCCTGTCCAAAACCACCGTTCGGGTCTGCGGACCGCTGTGGTCAAACGGGCAAGCGTCAAAGTTCCAGCCAGCGTCTTCCACCCGATTCACACTCCGTCCACAGGGTGCGCCGGAGAAAACTCTTTCCGGTAGTGAAAAACCGCGCTTGGAGCGCGGTTCATAGGCCTAAGCTCTCGGTGAGCTTATTCAGTACCCTGTTCAAATCTTTGTCGGTCTTGCGCTGCCGTCTCGATCTTGTCGACCGAGTGCAGCACGGTGGTGTGGTGCTTGCCGCCGAATTGCCGCCCAATCTCGGGCAGCGACGCGTCGGTCAGGTGCTTGGCCAGGTACATCGCAATCTGGCGGGGAAACACGATGACCCGCGAATTGTTCTTGGCTTTGATCTCGGCCAGGCGCAGGCCAAACTGCTCCGACACCGCTTTCTGGATCGATTCAATCGTAACTTTGCGGACCTGCGAGTCGATCAGGTTCTTCAGGACTTCCTGGGCCAGTCTGCAGGTTGATCTCGGCGCCGGTCAGGGAAGAGTAAGCGGTCAGGCGGATCAGTGCTCCTTCCAACTCGCGCACATTGCTGCGAATGTTCGAGGCGATGAACAGGGCCACATCCGTGGGCAGCATCACCTGCTCCGACTCCGCTTTCTTCTGCAGAATCGCTACCTTAGTCTCCAGATCGGGCGGCTGGATGTCGGCGATCAGTCCCCACTCGAAGCGGCTGCGCAGGCGGTCTTCGATCTCGGCCAATTCCTTGGGCGGGCGGTCGCTGGCAATCACGATCTGGCGCATGCACTCGTGCAACGCGTTGAAGGTGTGGAAGAACTCTTCCTGGGTGCGCTCTTTGTTGACCAGGAACTGGATGTCGTCGACCAGCAGGACATCCATGTTGCGATACTTGTCGCGGAACCCGGTCATCTTGCTGTAGCGCAGCGCGTTGATCATGTCGTTGGTGAAGCGCTCGCTGGAGACGTAGCAGATGGATTTTTCCGGCGAGCGCTACTTGATCTCGTGCCCGATGGCCTGCATCAGGTGAGTCTTGCCCATGCCGACGCCGCCGTACAGGAACAGCGGGTTGTAGGCCTTGGAGGGCCGCTCGCCCACCGCCCGCGCTGCGGCGTGGGCAAATTGATTGCCGGAGCCGATTACGAAATCGTCAAACGTATACTTGGGATTCAATTGCGCTGCTCCATCCCAATCGAAACGTTGCTGGGTAACCGGACCCGGGCCAGGCTTGTCGGAAATCGGCAAAGGCTCGTGCCGCGGTTCGGCCGCGCGCGGAGACTTGGTATTGGTTCGCTGCTCCTCGTCGGTTACGAACTCGACGTCTTGAAATTCCAGGCCGAGGTTTTCGATGGCCTCGCTGATCAGGTCGCCGTAGCGCTCGCCGATGTGGCAGAACTCGGGATTCGGAACGCGCACGAACAGAATCGGCGCCCTGGGCATGATCGTAGCGGGTAGGCTTGAGCCAGGTCTCGTAGGAATTTCGGTTGACTTTTTTTTCCAGTGCGTCGAGAACCCGCACCCACGGATTGGCGGAGGCAGCAGTACCAAAGGAAGACATAAATAGCAGTCCCGAGGCGAGCGAAGCCTCTTAAGAAAGCAGTCGTTAAATTAGAGGGAAACAGAGCCGAGCACAGAGCCACCAACCGCGGTACAGTTCAACTGGAAATCGTATGCTGCAAACCTATCGGTACGGTATCCGAAGCATTGCACCGCATTTCGTGCAGTCGGTTTTCTTCTTGGCTGCAGGCGATACTAGCACGAAAAAAAATTTGCGCCAGACAAATTATTGCGGTTGCGTTTCAATTTTTCGCGACTGATTGATTCGCTGAAAGTTATCGCGAAAAGTTTTTTTTGACGTGTCGCACGCGCGGTGCAACGCTGCGCAGCTTATGTTCGACCGCTGACCTAAGGGGCACAAACCGCCAATAAAAACAATCACGTTCATGCAGTCGCGAACGGAAAATCACGACACTGCGGTGGGTTGTGCTTAGCCGAGAAGTGCAGGCTGCCTCGAGGTCCGAATCCAACAATCTGAGATCCCGCCGTTGGCGAGCGCTAAAGATACCACCTGTGGCGCACTCTGGTGGCGCGCAAATCTTTATGTACCGTAATCGTATAATTGACGCGGTATGACGAAACCGAGGGGCTATCCCGATCGCCGAGGCATGGGAGCGGACAGCGACTTCATCGCTGAACTGTTCGTACCCTCTGAACATTACAAGACACAGCAGATGGCCATGGCTCGGACGTTACTTGCAGGAGGTTTGAATCCTGATCAAGTGGCGACCATGTTCCTGGTTCCGGCTGACCCGCCTTCCGATGAGAAGCCATAAGATCTCTAACGGGCATTTCTTCAGCCCGCCCCCCTCGGGTTGCGCAGCGGGTGTGCCGACCGATATACTTTGAGTTTGCTCTAATTCAAATTTTCGTGTCAGTGAGGAGCGCAGTTTTCGCATGCCTAAGCGCACATTCCAACCCAACCGTCGTCGTCGCTCAAAGACGCACGGATTTCGTTCTCGCATGAAGACCAAGAGCGGCCGCGCGGTACTGTCGCGCCGTCGCGCCAAGGGACGCAAGCGCGTCTCCGTCAGCCCTGGCTTCCGCGATTAAGCTAACTGCAGTCAATTCTGCGCCATCGCAGCCTTTCCGATAGAATTGCAGAGGTCGTCGCAGGACTGGGCCACAGCCTACAACGAAACTCCCGGTCCGGCGAGCGCTGAATGTCTGGTAACGTCTCCGCCGCCAGCAGCAAGTTTCCGAAGTCGAGGCGTCTGCTGAAGCATGCGGATTTCCAGCGGGTGTATCAAGACGGCCGCCGGCAGTTTACCGGCAACATGACAGTCTTTTTCCTGCGGCGGGCTCCGGCGCAGGAAGGCTGGACCGGGCAGCGGTCCGCGAGTGGGATTTACTGTCGGCAAGGTGCTGGGCGGAGCGGTCGAGCGCAATCGCATTCAAGCGCCGGATGCGCGAAGCGGTACGGCTTTCTCCGCAAGCCTGCGAGGGGCCGGTAGACATGGTCTTCAACCCGCGAAAGAGCGTTCTGACTTTGCCTTTCGCCGAACTGAGTGAACGAAGTAGCTCGTGCGCTGCGGTTGGCCGCACAGCGGGCGCGAGTGGCGGAAACGAAATGAAGCAGGTGCTGCAATTCGGGTTGCGCATGTACAAGCGATGGCTGTCGCCTATGCTGCCGCATTCCTGCCGCTTCGTGCCGACCTGCTCCGAGTACGCCATGGAGGCGATCGAGCGGCACGGTGCGCTGCGCGGAAGCTGGCTGGCCGTCGGGCGATTGCTGCGCTGCCATCCCTTTGCCCGCGCCGGATACGATCCGGTCCCGGCACCGAATGCCGGCGACGCACCTGAGACCCGACTTGCCGAACGGAACCTAAACTTGGCTGAATATCGCAATCCACAACAAGAGCCGTGGCGGCGACAAGCGCATGCTGATGGTGTTTGCCGTCACCTTTGCGCTGATCATCATCAGCCAGATCTTCCTGTTCAAGAAAAATCCCGCTCACGCCGAGCGAACCACGCGGCCGCAGACGACCCAGAGCAGCCAGCTGACTCCGCAACCGGCAACGCCGCCTACGCCTGCCCAGGTTTCAAGCCTGGCCGGCGCGAAGGCGGCCAAGCGGCGCGGCAGCCTCCAAAGCCGCCAGCAGCGAAACCGAGACGGTGGTCGAGAACCGTCTCTACAAGATCGTCTTCACCAATCGCGGTGCTCAGGTGAAGTCGTGGATTCTGAAGAAGTACAAGGACGATGACGGACATCCGCTCGACCTGGTCAACAAAAACACTGCCAAGTTCGGCTTGCCGCTCAGCCTGTACACCTACGACGAGAAGCTGCGGAACCAGATCAACTCGGCGTTATACGTCGCCAGCGCCAGCGGCAACATCACGGCTCCCGGCTGAGCTGACCTTCGAGTATGCCGACGGCGGCGTCACCGTACACAAGAGCTTTCCAGTTCGGCGACACCTACGTCATTTCGATCGAGACGTCGGTGACCCAGAACGGCCAAACGGTGCCGGCCTATCCCATCTGGCCGGCGGCATTTGGCGACGAGACTGACCGCGCCGTCCTACGCTGCGCAGAAAATCGAGTACATGGCCGACGGCAAGGTGGAGCGGCTGGCGGCCAAGAAGGTCAGCGATGGCAATACCTTGCGCGGACCGTTCAACTGGGCCGGCACGCAAGACCAGTTCTTTGCCGCCATCTTCCTGCCGGACAATCCGGACACGGCGGCGATGGTTACGCTGCACGACGCGATCACCGTCCCCAAAGATCCGAAGAAGCCAGATCCGAACAAGCGTCAACCGCTACGAGGTGCTGGGCGCCGCCGTGGGCGACAGCCAGCGGAGTTACCCGGGAACGGCTGTTCGTAGGGCCGAAGGCGCTGGAAGTACTAGAGTCGGTGCGATCCAACACCGCGCCCGGCCAGATGGACGGTCCCGATCTGCGCGGCACGGTCGACTTCGGCTTCTTCAGCATCATCGCCCGGCCGCTGTTCCTGTGGCTGAAGTGGACCCACGAGCACATGGCCAGCAATTGGGGCGTGGCGATTATCATTCTGACCGTCATCATCAACCTGGCGCTGTTGCCGCTGCGCATCTTCAGCATGAGGTCGGCGCTGAAAATGCAGAAGCTGCAGCCGCAGATGAAGGCCATCCAGGAGCGATATAAGAAGTACCCCATGCGCGATCCCAAGCGCCAGGAGATGAACGCCGAGATCGGCGAGCTGTACAAGCGCGAAGGCGTGAATCCGGCCGGCGGCTGCCTGCCGCTGCTGATCCAGATGCCGTTCCTGTGGGCGTTTTACACCATGCTGGGGAACGCCATCGAACTGCGCCAGGCGCCGTTCCTGTGGCTGCACGATCTGTCGTCGCCCGACAAACTGTTCATCATGCCGATCGTGATCGTCATCAGCACTTACCTGATGCAGAAGATGACGCCCAACTCGGGCATGGATCCCAAGCAGCAGCAGATGATGACCCTGATGATGCCGCTGATGATCGGCTGGTTCAGCTTCAATCTGCCTTCAGGGCTGAGCGTCTACTGGATGGTCGGCAACATCATCGGCATCGGCCAGCAGTACATCATGAATCGCACCGGCCTGGGCCGCGAGATGCGCGAGGAAGATGGAAAAGCGTGCCCGCAAGAAGGCCAAGTAGTTACGGTGATTAAGTTCCGGTTTTGAAAGGGCGCGGCTTCAGTGAGTGCGTGAGAACTAACTTTGTGTTTCGGCGGTGGAATACAAAGCGCGAAAAACAAGCGCCGTAGGCGCGGAAGAGCTTAGCCCAGCACGCAGCCAAAGGCGGAGTGCTGGGTAAAGTGGGAAATGAAGCTGAGTCCTGTAGGGACGACAGAGGTTCTCACGCAGACACTTCAGCCCCTGAGACAAGTGCGGCAAGTTACTCAGAGCTTCCTTAGCGCTGTGTGCCACTGGAAATCGGGTTGTAATTGCCGCAGCCAAAACGAAACCCTGGCGTCGCGGATGTGACCGACGGACAGAAAATCGAGCTCGTAGGGGCGGTTGAGGTTTTAGAATTTGGGTTTGCGTGAGAACTGACTTTGCGTTTCAGCGGTGGAGTGCGAACCGCAAAAAACCAGCGCCATAGGCG
This sequence comes from uncultured Acidobacteriaceae bacterium, assembly GCA_963746515.1. Taxonomy (GTDB): domain Bacteria; phylum Acidobacteriota; class Terriglobia; order Terriglobales; family Acidobacteriaceae; genus Bog-257. The sequence goes on from CAVVBO010000001.1 coordinate 1,147,821, forward strand.
CGGAATAATCTAGCCCAGCATGGAGCGAAGCGGAATGCTGGGTATGCTGAACCATGATCCTGAGTCCCGTAAGGACGACAGATAATGATGGGGACTTGAGTCCCCGACATACCATGCCCATTCAAGACAAAATCGCTACCGCCAAAAAGATCAGCGAACTGCTGAACGCCATTCTCACCGCCGGCGATTTCCGCCTGCGCTACAAGATCACCGTCGACCCGCAAGTGGGCTCCGATCGCGAATGGGAGCGCCCCGAAATCCTGGTCGAAATCTCCGGCGCCGATAGCCCCCTGGTCCTGGAAAACGGCGGCGAACTGCTCCGCGCCTTCGAACATGTCGCGCTGGAAATGTTGCGGCTGGCGCCCGACGAGCACGAGAAGATCAACTTCGATTGCCAAAACTTCCGCTCCGCCCGTCTGCAGGAGCTGCGCCTGGCTGCAGATGTCGCCGCCGAACGCGTTCGCAAAACGAGCATGCCGTATGCCTTCGCGCCCATGTCGTCACGCGAGCGGCGCATCCTGCATTTGGCGATGCGCGACCTGGATGACCTTCGGACCGAAAGCGACGGCGAAGCTGCCCAGCGCCACGTCGTGGTCTATCCCAAGGATTACAAAGGCAAGCCGCCCGCGCCGCCAACCCCATCGCGGCGAAGATAAGAGCATTCACCACGGAGGCACGGAGAGCACGGAGAAAAATCTTTTCTTTGAGCTGCTTTCTCTGGTTTCCAGGATGGATTGAGGACCGCTCTTCGCCACGCGCTAAGAAAATTCTGTCATCACGAGCTGGCTCTGCCTCCTCATCAATCTGTCATCCTGAGCGCAGGCGGCGCTTCGCCGCCCCGTCGAAGGACCTCTATAGCTGCAGCCAGGTTCAAAACACGAGGCGTGAATAGCAGGCAGGGACGGCGTCCAGCGTCCTGGCAAAACTCTGTGTTCTCCGTGCCTCCGTGGTGAACCGTCTTCCCGCTACAATCCCTAACATGCACCTCGACGACACTATCGTTGCTATCGCCACGCCTCCCGGCCGAGGAGGCATCGGGGTGGTGCGGCTCTCCGGTGTCCAGGCTCGCGACATCGCCCGTCCCATGCTGCGATTGGCGCACGACCTCGAGGCGGGACGCGCCCACTTCGGCGAGCTAATCGATCCCCCGACGGGCGACCGCATCGACGAGGTGGTGGTCACCTTCTTTGCCAAGCCGCACTCTTACACCAACGACGATGTGATCGAAATCTCCTGCCACGGATCGCCGGTCGTCCTCCGGCATGTGGTCGAGATGGCAATCGACGCGGGCGCGCGCCTGGCCGAGCCGGGCGAATTCACTATGCGCGCTTTCCTCAACGGCCGCATCGATCTGACTCAGGCCGAAGCCGTTCGCGATCTGATCGAGTCGCAAACTCTCTATCAGGCGCAAGTAGCGGCTCGGCAACTGGAAGGCGCACTCTCGAAACGCATACAGCCCACTAAGCAGAAGCTGGTCGAGTTAATCGCCACCATGGAAGCCGGAGTCGACTTCGCCGAAGACGATGTCTCCGTCATCCCGAACCAGCAAGTCCTGGCGCGTATTGCAGACATTCGCGAGCCGCTGGCGGAATTGCTGGCCAGCTTTGCCTACGGAAAAGTTGTGCATGAAGGGCTGACGCTGGCTATCGTGGGTCAGCCTAACGTCGGCAAATCGAGCCTGTTTAACCGGCTAGTGGAACATGACCGCGCCATCGTAACGGCCACGCCGGGAACAACGCGGGACCTGGTGAGCGAGACCGTCTCCATTGGCGGCATTCCGGTGAGGCTCATCGATACCGCCGGCATTCGTACTGCGCTCGACGAAGCCGAAAGCATCGGCGTGCGCAAGTCGCTGGAGGCGCTGGTCGAGGCGGACATGGTGCTCCGTGTGCTCGATGCATCAAAACCGGTCCAGTTCGGCGCCCCACTGCCGGAAGATTGGATTCTTGAAGACGAGTCGATCGCCAAGAGGAAAGACCGCGCGCAGCTCGTTGTGGTCAACAAGATTGATCTTGCGCCGAAGACTCCCAAGCCTGTAGGGAAATCGCTCGCTAGTCCCCGTTTACCGGACTTTTTTCTTGAGGCTCCGGAGTGGGTAAGCACTTCAGCGCTGACCGGAGAAGGCATTCCGGAACTGCGAAAGAAAATTCTGGAGTTGGTGGTCGGCAGTGGTCCCCAGCAGGAGAGCGGGTTCCTAACCAACATTCGCCAGCAGAAGCTGGTGGACGAAGCGATTGCCGCGCTCGACCAGGCCACCGCCGCAGTCCCGCAAAAGATACCGCACGAGATGATCCTGCTGGACCTCTACGGCGCATTGCGCCCCCTGGACGACATCACCGGCGCCACCACCGCCGACGATATCCTGAACCTGATCTTCAGCTCCTTCTGCATCGGAAAGTAAGGCTACGATTCACACGTTCCAACGGCAGCCAAGTCCGTATTCCAGAAAGCTTCAGTGACATGTGGTCGGGCCCCAAATCAAGCTCTTTGGTAAGGACGCGGGACTTTGCCCGGCTTAGCAATGGAAGATTATTATGGCAGCAGTTTTGGAGCGTTAGAGCTGATCGCAGTCGGGCAGGTGCGAAAATACCTGGCGAATCATGGCGCGTTCTTCTGGCGTCGGCTGCAATTTGTTCATTAGCCGGCAGGCCTGGGTCCAGGTCGTGAGGTGATTACCCTTCTGTTTCGATGCCATGGCCACTGCGGCATCATAGAGACGCGCAGCCTCGGCATATTTCTTCTGGATAAGAAATACTTCGCCAACCGTTGCCGTCATCCAGTAGTCCGAAGGACGCGGTTCGGTGCCGACGATGGTCTGCACCCGCGCGGCATAGTCGGAAGCCTTGTTCAGATCGTTCTCGGTCCCCAGAAAAACGCTCTTAGCTGCTGCGTTGATTCCTGTGTAGTAATCGTCAGGCGCACGCTCAAACGCTTCCGCATATAAGTTTCTCGATTGCTTCAGTTCTGTAACGTCGCCGGACTTGCTGAACCGATCCATCCAGGTTCGGGCATAAATTCCCAGCGTCTCGGGATCGCGCTCCCCCTGTTCGTACAGCTCACCCAGCATCTCCTGCGCATCGCTCAGATCCGAGCCCTGGCCTCTGCGCGCGAGCGCCAGCGCATACAGCTGCTTCGGTCGTATCGCCTTGGGAAATTGGACCATCAGCTTCTGTAGCATGGCGATGGCATCGTCGTTGCGACCCAGCTTGGTAAGACCCTCCGCGGCTTTGCAGCCCAGACTCGAAGATGTTTGCCAGACCAGGCCCCCCTGATCGAACAGCTTGATCAGCCGGTCCGGATCTCCGTTACTGACCGCCGCACCTATCTTTCTCGAGGCTTCGGTAGCGGCGTCGTCTTGCTTCACCGCAAAAGTCGCAGCATCGGCATTCAGCGGCTGTCCCACCAGGGCATGCAGCAGCCGCAAGAGCTCGCCCCCATTCGGCCCATCAGGATAAGAGCTGAAGTCAAGAAAGATTCGGTTTGCCGCGAACGCCGGCAGTTCAGAACTATCAAGCCTCACGGGCACGAACTGGAAGCCGGGCTTGGATTTCGTCATCCGCTCCAAAACCTGATATTCACGGGCTACCCAGTCCGAATCGCCGGTGCTCGCCGACCAGATCAACACCCCAGCCTGACTGGCCGTCAACGCCTCCTGGAGTCGCAAGGTCAACTCGTCACCTGCGCGCAAAACGCACTGATCGATGAACACGCTGTAACCATGCTGACGCAATATGTCGTACAGGTTCAGGACCCACGCCCGGTTCAGCGAGCGGTAGGACAAAAATACATTCCACTTATCCGTGCCGCTGAGGGGACGGGGCGGCGGCGCGAATCGCACCCATTCGTTGGGCACCACAAGAGGCGAAACCATCGCGACATTGTAGCACTCAGATTGCAGTCAAGAGTCGTTTGAAATCTCCCGCGATCGACACTATTCTCGCGACATTGCGCAGCTTATACATGTAATGAAAAGCGTGCTCGGCGGAAACGGCTCTCCGGCCGCTTCGAAGGTAAGTTCTCCTGCACGGATGACGCCTTTGACCCGCTGACTGATGAGGAATTGCCGGAGCTTGGTTTTGAATGACCCGTTTGTCGTTAGCGGTGGGTTTCACGTTCCAACAAATCTCAACCCCAGAATGCGGAGCGCTTCCACTAGCGCCGGATGATCGACACCCACGCGAGTCGACTTCACATCGCGAATGCGGCAGGGCTCGAACAGCGCCCAGTTCTCCAGATTCTGTCCATAGCGGGAGCGGAAGTAGACTCCCGGCAACCCCATGTCATACACCACGCGCGAGACCAGTTGCGTCAGGGTGCGAGGCGAGGAACTCTGCAGCGCCGCCGTGTCCAAATCCGGAAAGCCCAAACGCAGACATTCGGATGCCAGCTTGCGTCGCAGAACAGCAATCCACTCCGCACCGCAGATGTCGGCGTAGTTTCCCTCAGCCGAAGCCGTCCCAATCACGCGCTTCGAACACCAGTTCAGCGGCACCTCACCAATCGGCAGAAAGTCGTCTTCGCCTGCGATGCTTTTCAGTTCTTCCAGCAAGGTGAGATCCGGACGGAAGCGGGCCAGAGTTTCTACAAAGCAGGAAACCTGCTGGCTGGAAGCGTAAAGCACGCGGTATTCACTTTCCGGATCGTCGAAGCGATTGCCGAAAGTGCCATCCTTGGCGCGCGACCAGTCGGGCAGCTGCCACGCATCGGGATAGCGGGCCACGCGGTAGATAGATTCGGTGGGGGTCTTCGTCTCCAGGGTCAAGACTAGCCCCCGGCTATGAAGGCGCGCGCGGCGGCCAGGACTTCGGGCGCGACCACGGCGAGGTCTCCCTCGCGCAGCAGGCGGAGCGGAACCCGATCTCCCAGCTCCGGATTCACCCCCATGAGCCAGGCCTGTACCACCTCGCGCGAATCGTGTTCCAGCAAGGTGCGCACAACCTGGAAGGTGAGGCGCAGACGCGACTCGACTTCGCCATAAGGCTGGCTGCCGGCGATCCAGCGTTCCACGGCGCGAACGTCCTTCACGCCGGCGACATAAGCGATCAATTTGCGTCCGATCGCGTCCGCCAGCCGCGACACTAGCTCGGCAAAGTTCAGGCTCAGCGATTCGCGGTGCGCCTGCAATCCAGGACGCGGCAGCGCCTTGGTGACCAAAATCGCTCCTCGTACGGCACGCTTAACGGCGCGTTTATGTGGAATAGGATGCAGAAGTTCACCTCACAAAATCAATCAAATCACGAATAATCTACACGCAATTTCCAGTACAGTTCCATGTTCGCATAGTTTATTGAAGATATGTAAGCGAACAAAAGGCGAATCGTTCTAGTAAACAAGAAAAACTTTGTAAGCCCTGAAATGAAGGCTAAGAGCTAAGAGCTAAGAGCTAAGAGCTAAAAGCTAAAGCCAAAGCCGAAAACCGAAAACCGAAAACCGAAAGCGAATGGCGGCCTTCCTACGGCCTCGTGTCCGGCACAGTAATAGCGCGGAACATATACGGCAGCGCTTCGGCCACGATCATGGCGACGATGATCAGCGCACCGCCGACCGCCTGCCGCGCCGTCATCGGCTCCTTCAGCCAGATCACGCTCAGCACCGCCGCCACCACTGGTTCCAGGCTGAACAGCACTGCCGATTCCGTCGGACCAAGTCGTGTTTGCGCGGTTGCCTGTCCCCAGAAGGCGAAAACCGTGGATCCGAGCGCAAGGTACAGCGCAGACGCCGCCACCGGCCAGTGCGACAACGCCGCGAAGGCGTTCTGAAACCCGTAGGGCGAGGGCAGGAACGCGGTGACTCCGACCGACACCACGCCGCAGATCAGCACCTGCGCTCCCGCCAGCAGCCAGGCTTCCGAGCGGCGGGTGAACGCGCCCATCATCACGATGTGGACGCCGCACAGTAAAGCACACAGCAAGATCTCGATGTCGCCGCGGTTCCAGCCGCTCCACCAGGCGCCATGCAAATGGACCAGGAGGTACATTCCGTAAACGGCGATCACTGCACCCAGCGCCGAGGCCAGCTTAACTCGCTGGCCGATAGCGACAGCTACCAGCGGCGTAAACAGCACGTACAGACCGGTGATGAATCCGGCTTTGGCTGTGGTGGTGAAGCGCATGCCGTCAGTCTGCAACCAAAAGACAAGAACCAGCACCAGGCCGAGCCAGATACCGTCGAGCACGCCGCGCCGGGTAATAGGGATTCGCTTGGCGCGGATGATGATGAACATCACCAGCCCGGCAAGAGGAAAGCGCAGCCCCATCAACGCGCCGACGGAGAGGCCGCCATCGAGGACGATGCGCGTGGTAGGAAAGCCGAATCCCCATATCGTCGCCACCACGGCGATGATGAGGACCGCAGTGCCGTGAGAGATGGGCGCGGGCTTGGAGCGGGGGGAACGCATGGTCACTCGAGAGGCAAACCTTCATCCTATCGTGATCCGAGGCGGCGGGTCGGTTCCGAGTGAGGGATGAGACAGATGAGTGACGGGTTGGCGGGTCAGGCAGCGCTCACCAGCGGGATCGCGACGAATCTAACCGTCTTATTGCGTGTCTCCCGATCGAAAGGACAATCATGAAAAGAAGCATCGTCACAGCATTTTTTTGTATACTCGGGCTCCCGGTTTTCGCTCAAGACTGTTCCAGGATTCTTGGCCCACAGAAGGCCGATACCGCTTCGGTCAAGAAGGCCGAAGACGCCTGGGACGAGGCCTTCCTGCACGGCAACGCCGAGTATCTGCAGTGCCTGCTCACGCCCGACTATGCCAGTGTTTCTCCTAAGGGATCGCACGGCAAAGCTTGGGAGCTGGAACATGCCAGCAAGAACAAGGGAAGTTCGGCGCCCATTCCCAATTTTCCTGGGATGACCTTTCAAGTTCACGGCACCACCGCAATTGCGCGGCTGTTCCATCCGGCATCGGCGGACGGAAAACAGCCGGCTTCCTACGCGGCCGATGTCTTCACATTCCAGGACGGTGCCTGGCACGCCGTGTATTCCCAACACACCAATGTCGACGCGGGAGCCAAATAGGCACCGGGGTTGGGAGCAATTTCAGAGCTATAGAAGCGCCTCGAACGAGCCCTGCAGGGTGGTATGAGCGCTAAGGAAATTCTGATCAAGGCTTCTTTTGAAGGGGACGGCCTTCAGGCCGTCCGTTGCGTACCTGCAAAATCATGCGGCTTCAGCCGCTGCGGGACCTCGCTTTGACTTGATCGGAGTTTTCCTAACTGCGTGCTTCAGAGCTTCGCAACTTCGAATCGAACCAGTCGTGCAGCGGCGTCATTTGTATTAGCCGTGGATGTAAGCCCGCGGGTTAAGCGGTAAGAATTTGCAAGTCGCGGAGCGGCGAGATGGTATATGACACAGACGCCGCACAATCGAAGTTTCAGACGGTCACGTCAAGAGCAGGTTGAGACCGGTTGCCTCAGCGAAGGCTCGAAAATCGCGGTCGCGCGTGATGAGCGGAATATTTCGGTCGATGCAGCTTTGCGCGATCAGCGCATCGCCGAGCCGGGCCTTGCGGCGCTTTGCCAGTGCTTTCGGACGCAGCCCCCCGGCACGCTCCCAGTAGCCAGCTTCGATCTCCACCATTGGCATTTCGCAAAGTCTCGCGGCGGTATTCGAAGGAAGCTTGGGGTCGCTGAGCAACTCGGCCAGCACTACCGGAACCATCAGCACCTGGCCATCCATCAGGGCCTGGTCGAGCAGGTGGACGTCGTCGCCCGAGCCGCCGCCGAGGAACGCGATCCACGTGCTGGTGTCGGCGGCAATCATCGGTCAGCTTTCAGCTGCGCCAATGTCCGGCTGAAACGGATTTTGCCCCGCATCTGCCGCAGGGCAGCATAGGTTTCGGATGCAGCAACCAGTTGCAGCCCGGTCCGGATGGTTTGGGTGATGCCCGCGCCGGTGGCTTTTTGAGCTTTCTCCAGCAGCTCGGCAGGAAGTTCGACGGTTATCTTGCGGACGGCTGCCATGGGCTCATCGTACCATAGTCAATACCAGCATGGAGTATGGTTCGCAGGGGATTCCCTCGAGGTTGAGCTGAGCTTGGGACTTGGACTGAGGTTCGTCAACCCGCGCGGTCTTCATTCGGTCAAAGGATCGATCACCTCGACGAAAGGAAATCGATGGAAGTCGGTGTCTCGGGTACAAATCCGGCGAATACCATGCTCGCGCATGAGGATTGCGGTATGGGTGTCATGCAGGAGGTTGCCGGCCAGATGGGGAAGCTCAGCAAAGACTTGTCCTGCCACCTCGGCGTGACGTGAGGTGGGGACAAGCATACCCAATCCCGGCGAGTCGAGCAGGCTCGACACGAACTCCCACGACTGTTGTACGCTCCAGGGCTGTCTCATGACCCGAGGATGAGTGGTCACTCGCAGAAACTCGTATACGACCGGCCATGTCGTGTACCACGCCTCCGGTCTGCGCCGTTGGTGCTCAAGCCAGGAGCGCGCCGCGGTATGGAATGGAGAGTCAGCGTCGGCAGCATATACCAGAACATTGGTATCGACGATGACCAATGCCTACCTGCCTTCCATGGCCTGGTACAACGCGTCCCGATCAGCAATATCAACCAGGGCGCCGCCGCTGTGGAAGACCGGCAGGGGCGCCAAATCGGCAGTTTTCTTCTGCGCCCGGAACAGATTACGCAGTGCCGTTTCGACCAGTTCCGACATGGTTCGCCCTTGCCGGGCGGCCTCGCGCTTCAGCTGGGCCATGACGGTGTCGTCAACGTTGAGGGTAGTCTTCATATGGGAAACCATATCAGTGATATGGATAGATGGCAACCCAATCACGAGGGCTCCTATTGAAGTCCCTCTCAGGTGGGAAATTGATCTGAGTCCCTTAGCAACTGGCCGAGGACGCGCACGTTATGTTTCGCGGACGGTATTGACCTACGTTGTCACCCTGCCGATCCAGTCCAATTCCAGGTTTGCGACGGCGCGGAATTCCGGATCTCCCGTTACCAGAGGGCCCCGATACTTGACCGCCAACGCCGCGGCGAACGCGTCGGCATAGGCAATCGGGTATTGCCCTTTCAGCAGCGCTGCGTTCCAGATTTCATCGGCGGTTGGTACTTCGATTGTCGCAGGCAGCGTTGCCGACAGTTCGCGCCAAGACTCCGCGATCTTTTGGCGGTGCGTTTTTCGAAGGAAGTAGTAGACCTCACCGACATTGATGGCGCTCATAAATAGGCGAGCGGTGCCGGAGAGAGATTCGTCAAAGAGTTTTTCAACAGCGTCCGTGGCAGGCTGTCTGCCATTCATCCATTCGAGAATGGCCCACGTGTCAAGAACGCGAGTCTTCACGTTCGCGCTCCTCCTTCCGGAAAGCCGCAAACTCTTCCATCAAGTCGGCCTTGTCGGCGGCGGCGCCCCGGAGCTGTCTCCAGGCATCGGCCTTCGACAACACGATTTCCTGTCCGCGCACCTCCAGAGAAAGCTTCGTGCCCTCGGTGAGATTGAGAGCATCGCGAACTTGTTTCGGGATAGCGATCTGGCCCTTGGAGGAGACTGTAACCTTTTCCATAGATGCATCTTACCATGGGTAAGGGGGCAGGTCGTCGACGCAGAAATTCCCATCCTACAGCCCGAGCGTCATCTTTGACAGAAGGATCATCGCAGAGTACCAAGCCACAAACTTGGCAAGCGCGATCCCGCGCAAGGGGACGGCATGGATCGAAGACGCCAAGTGTTTCGAACGCTCTGGGTAGATGTGGGGAAAACCAAGTCCACGCAGGGAACGGCAGATGGAATCACCTACGAAGACATATCGCAATGAACGCGGAATGCGATTCGGATTTGCGCAATGTCATCAAGCTCCGTAGGCTCGAGATAAAGCGACCTCAACACTTGTGGCGAATCACGCCGCATAGTGCCCGCCCAGATGAATCAGCGAGACCAGTACGGCAAGTGCGCGTGAGTCATCTGAGCAGGCAAACCTTCTCGGAGGCCTCTGGCACTCGTGACACTAGCGGCGACGGTCATGTCATATGAACCGAGATACCAAGCAGCTCGTCCAATCTGGTCGTAGCGCCCGGCCGTGGTCGACTCGACCGGCGGCCGCGGCCCAAACTTGGGCTTGCGCGCATATTTCCCTGCGGGAACAGACGGAAGGCTCAAGCAGCGCGTCTGGGCTATCGCCACGCCTGAAAGGCGCCGCCAAAGGGGTGTTCTGAATCAGCACAATTGTGGGCACATCAAGTACTTAGCATTGGGCATTAAGGTCCATGAACTTTTAATGTCGTCTGTCAAGCTGTTCGGTCGTTGTGTCACGACAAACGTTCCGCGCGCATCGGCTGGACTTTCCAAGCCATGGCAAGCGAGTGTCCAATAGGCGATTTAGCTCCTCCGGCATTTATTCCGCTGCCAGAGCGGCCAGGCTGCGCAGATTACCTATCCGTATAAACTCATTCGCATTGCCTTGTTATCGGGTGGCACTGTTATAGCGTAGGCCGCTCTGCTCTCGATCAGCCCCTTCACCCGCTCCACAAACGCCTCTGCCTTCACCGAGCCTTCGCGCCTTCTCTTGCCCGCGGACGCGCACGTTGACTTCGCCGGCCTCCGTCTTCTTTGTCGCCGAAGACCAACTGGAACGGCACCTTCTGCATGGCGTGCTCGCGGATTTTGGCGTTCATCTTTTCGTTGCGCGTGTCGACATGCACGCGCACGCCGGCGGCTTTCAGCTTCTCGCCGACTTCGTTGGCGTAGGCGTGGTGCTTCTCGCCAATCGGGATGACGACCACCTGCACCGGTGACGAGCCACAACTGGGAACGCTCCGGCGTAGTGCTCGATGAGCACGCCGAAGAAGCGCTCGATCGAGCCATACAGCGCGCGATGCACCATCAGCGGCTGGTGGCGCTTGCCGTCCTCGCCGACGTACTCCAGCCCAAAGCGCTCGGGCAGGGTGAAGTCGAACTGCACAGTCGACAGTTGCCACAGGCGGCCGATGGCGTCGACCAGCTTGATGTCGATCTTCGGTCCGTAGAACGCAGCTTCGCCGGGAATGAGTTTTGTAGGGGATGTTGCGGCGCTCCAGAACGTTCTTCAGCGAAGTTTCCGCCAAGTGCCACTGCTCGTCGCTGCCGATGAACTTCTTGCGATCGTTCGGGATCCCAGGTCGACAGCTCAACCTGATACTGATCGAAGCCGTAGGTGTGCAGCGTGGCCAGCGCGAAGTCGATGCAGCCGACGACCTCGTCTTCAATCTGCTCCGGCGTGCAGAAGATGTGCGCGTCGTCCTGGGTAAACCCGCGCACCCGCAGCAGGCCGTGCATCACGCCCGAGCGCTCGTAGCGATAGACCGTGCCCATCTCGCCCAACCGCACGGGCAGATCGCGATATGACTTCAGCGAGTCCTTATAAATCAGGACATGGAACGGACAATTCATCGGCTTCATGCGATAGTCGGCGTCGTCCAGCTCCATCGGGGTAAACATGTTCTGCGCGTAGTAGCCTTCGTGGCCGCTGGTCTTCCACAGATCGACGCGCGCCACGTGCGGCGTGTGCACCAGCGAGTAGCCGCGCTTCAGGTACTCCTCGCGCATCCAGTCTTCCATCTCCTTGCGCATAATGCCGCCCTTGGGATGCCAGAAGATCAGTCCCGGCCCGGCCAGCTCCTGGATGGAGAACAGGTCGAGCTGCTTGCCCAGCACGCGATGGTCGCGCTTCTTCGCTTCCTCAAGATTCTTGAGGTACTCGTCGAGGTCCTTCTTGCTGAAGAACGAGGTGCCGTAGATGCGCTGCAGCTGCGGATTCTTTTCGTCGCCCAGCCAGTACGCTCCGGCAATGCTGAGCACCTTGAACGCCTTGATGCGTCCGGTCGACGGGATGTGCGGACCACGACAGAAGTCGGTAAACTTGCCGGTCTTGTAGATGGAAATCTTCTCGTCGGGCGCGGTGAACTGCTCGATGAAGTGGCACTTCATGAAGTCGCCTTCCGACTTGAAGCGCTCCAGGCCTTCCTGGCGCGGCAAAAATTCGCGCGCGTAGGGCAGGTCCTGCTTCACCAGCTCCTGCATCTTCTTCTCGATGGCTTCCAGGTCTTCAGGCGAGAACGGCTTCTCGCGATAGAAATCGTAGAAGAATCCGGACTCGGTTGCCGGCCCGTGGCCGAGCTTGGTCTCGGGAAAGAGCTCGAGCACGGCTGCGGCCATCAAGTGCGCGGACGAGTGACGATAAACTTCCAGCGCCTCAGGATCGCGATCGGTCAGCAGGCGCAGCTCGACGTCCTGCTCCAGCGGACGAGCGAGATCGATCAGTTGCGCGCCGTCCTTGGCCGGGGCATGCGAGCTGGCCGGTGCGGAAGCCGGCTCAGCTGCCGCGACCGCTGCTTCGGCGGCCGGCTGATTTCCACTGCCACCAGCGCCGTTCCCATTCGAAGCTAGCGGCTTGATTTGAGCGGCGAGCGCGGCATCGGCCAGACGCGGGCTGATGCCCTTTGCGATATCGAGGGCGGAGGTCCCGCGCGGCACGTCTTTGACGCTGCCGTCGGGCAATTTCACATGAATATTTTCTGCCATGATGTATTCCAATCCCGCGTCCATCTGGCGCGGTTCTTATCAATCTTAGTAGTGATAGCGGGCCTGCAGAAAATCGATGCGATTCTCCAATACCCGGTAAACCAGCCGGTGTTCCTGCGTGATTCGCCGCGACCAGCAACCGGTGAAGCCGAACTTCAGCGGCTCGGGCTTGCCGATGCCTTCAAACGGGTCTCGTACGATGGCATTCACCAATTCCAATATTCGCAACGCGGCCTTTCGATCAGTCTTAACCCAGTGACTAAGGTCATCTACGAACTCGGGTTCGAAGACCGCCGCGCGTTCAGCGCGTCGTGTCAAGCCCAACCTCGCGTCGCAACTGCTCGAGCGACATCTTCTTCCCCTTGCCTCGGCGAGAGTTATTCAGCGCTGACATCAGCCGCTGCGCATTTCGCGGCGACCGCAGCAAATGTGCTGTCTCCAGCAACCCGGCCAACTCGTCGGCTGGAATCAAAGCTACATCCTTTGCTCCCCGACGGCGGACTATGACGACTTCACGATCGTCGGCGACCTGGTCCAACACTGACGCCAGGCGCTCGCGCAGGCTTGTATAAGTGGTCTCTACCGGCATGATTTCGAACCCCTTGGATTAAGCGTACAGGCTTCCTGTACCTGTTGTCTATGATTCCATCCTGCGTTGCTGAAGTGGAGAGCGAAGGACTTAGGTAGTTACAGAGATGTTCGTGTTCGGCGGGCGCGAACTTCCAGCACCGCCGATCCGACCAGCGCGATCGAGCCGGTGAGGATGGCTACGGGAATGGCGACGTGTTTGTAGGCGTTGGCCATATCGACCTTGCTACCGCTTATCATGCCATAAATTACCGTGCCGAGGATACCCAGAAATAGTCCCGCGCCCATGCCCGCGGCGGTGAACAGCAGCGTGGTGAACAGCACCCGCACCGTCGAGGTGAAAGCGATGGACAACTTGCTGCGGCGCTTGCCGGCTGGGTTGGCGATGGAGTAAGACACGGCTAAGCAATATTGTAGAGCAGAAGCGGCCGCCTGCCCTAGTTGGCAAAAGGAGCAGGTTCCTCGGCGGGCTGAAGCCCTCCTCGGGATAACAAGCTTAAGGGACCTTTACGGCGCACCTGAAGGTGCGCCCCTTCAAAGCCATCGAACCGGAATTTTTCAGCAAACTTTTCAGCCGTGCAGTAAGGTGTCAAAGGACAATTTGGGCTTCACAGTTTGCTGAAACGCTCGAAAGAGCAGATTCCCTCGCCGGCTAAAAGCCGGCTCGTGATGACAAAAGTAAAGGACTTGGACGCGACGCTCTACCCGAACGAAGCGCTGCGGGGAGGCTTTCAGCAAACTATTCAGCCCTGAAGGCGCGCGTTTCTGGTAGGGGCTAAAGCCGCGGCCCGTTTTAGTCCCGCCCTCATACACTCCAAACGAGATGGCTTCTGCCGACTAGCGTTCTCCCGGTTGCCAAAGCTGGACACCGGTGCGAGTTAATATATCCCTACAGTAGTTCTGCTCCGGGGAGCATCTTTCATGCAGACATGCCCGTCATGCGGTTCGGAGAGCGCGCAGGCAACGCCTTTCTGCGCCAATTGCGGAAAGCCGTTCGGCAAGGACGGATCGGCTTCGTCGGGCGCCGAAGCGCCGACCCTGATGGCCGCCCCTTCGCCAGACGCTCCCACGTATCCCCCGCGCCGCAGGGCTTCGTCGTCCCGGCCGTCGCATCCCTCGCGTGACGAAGGCCGTTTCGTTCCCGGCATGTTGGTCGCTGGACGTTATCGCGTGATCGCGTTGCTGGGCCGCGGCGGCATGGGCGAAGTCTATCGCGCCGACGATCTGAGCCTGGGCCAGCAGGTCGCGCTCAAATTCCTGCCTCGAGGCCGCGACCGACGAGTTCACCCTGGAGCGCTTCCGCAATGAAGTCCGCATCGCCCGGCACATCTCGCATCCCAACGTCTGCCGCGTCTACGACATCGGCCAGGCCGACAATCAGATTTTTCTGTCGATGGAATACGTGGATGGCGAAGACCTGTCGTCGCTGCTGCGCCGCATCGGCCGCCTGCCCTCGGACAAAGCGGTGGAAATCGCGCGCAAGATTTGCGCCGGGTTGGCGGCGGCGCACGACAAAGGCGTGCTGCATCGCGATCTGAAGCCGGCCAACATCATGCTCGACGGCCGCGGGCAAGTTCTCGTCATGGATTTCGGACTGGCCGGCTTGGCCCACGAGATCGAAGACGTCCGCAGCGGTACGCCCGCCTACATGGCTCCGGAGCAGTTGGCCGGCAAAGAGGTCACGGTTCGCAGCGACATCTACTCGCTGGGCCTGGTTCTGTTTGAGTTGTTTACCGGCAAAGCTGCGTTCGACGGTAAGACGCTGGAAGAGATTGTGCGGGTGCGTCGCGACAGCGCGCCCAGCCGCCCGTCCGCGTTAGTCCGCGACCTTGACCCGGTGGTGGAACGTGCCATCCTGCATTGTCTGGAGGCGGAGCCGGAAAATCGGCCTTCCTCAGCGTTGATGGTTGCCGCGGCGCTGCCTGGCGGAGATCCGCTGGCGGCCGCGCTGGCCGCCGGAGAGACGCCATCGCCACAAGTAGTCGCTGCCGCAGGCGAGACCAGCTGCCTTCCCGCGCGCACCGCGCTGCTCTCTCTGGCGGCTGCGCTGATAGGCTTGATCGCCGTCTACTTGCTGGCAGCTCCCACCGGTGGCATCGCCAGAATCGATCTACCCTACTCCACCGAGGTTCTCGCCCAGAAGGCCCGCGATATCGTGCATCAGCTCGGCTATACCTCGCCTCCGGTCGACAGCGCCTCCGATTTCTCCCGCGACGACGATTTCCTCGAACACCTGGACCACGCCGGCGGCTCTCACCCCAACTGGGATGTGGTGTTGAAGAACCGGCCCTCACTGCTGACCTACTGGCAGCGCCAGAGCCCCGACTATTTAATCGCTACGAACATCAAGAGCAATCTGCTAACCCCAGGTATTGTCAATCTCGAAGATCCGCCTCCCATTTTGTCGGGCATGGTCGCAGTGTCGCTCGATCCGCTAGGACGGTTGGTCCGTCTGGAGGCGATTCCGCCGCAAAAGGACAGCGCGCCTGCCCAGACGCAGCCTTACGACTGGGGTAGGTTGTTTAGCTTGGCCGGCCTGGATATGGCGCAATTTCATTCTGCCGAGCCGATTTGGAATTCGCTGGGCGCTTCCGATCAGCGCGCCGCCTGGACCGGAGTGTGGCCCGGCACATCCCTGCCCTTGCGGGTGGAAGCCGCCAGTTGGCACAGCAAGCCGGTTTTCTTCCGGCTGATCGGCGATTGGACCGAGCCCGACCGCATGCCTTCCGCCGAAGATAATTGGCGATCGAAACTCGAGGTCCTGCTGGTGATCTTCGTCCTGATACTGCTGGCGGCAGCCGTCTGGCTGGCGCGCCGCAATTATCTACAGGAGAAGAGCGATCCTCAGGGCGCTTTGCGATTGGGTTTATTGATCTTTGTGCTGGAAATGTCAGTCTGGGTGTTTAGCAGCCACTTCGTGCCGAGTATCGCACTGTCCGAACTATTCGTGCTCGCCGCTAGCGGCTCGCTGTTCCTGGCTGCCGTCTTTTACGTGATCTATCTCGCTATCGAACCCTACATCCGGCGCCATTGGCCGCACGCCATCATCTCTTGGAGCAGGTTGATGGCCGGACGTTTGCGCGATCCGCTGGTCGGCCGTGATCTCCTGTTCGGTGTCCTCTTGGGCTTGAGCTGGAGTATTCTCTTCTCGCTGCAGTCCCTGGCGTTAAAGCACATTGGCGCGGCCCCGGATTTCGCCTCCACTGCCTTCCTGATGGGCCCGCGGCATGTTTTGGGGGCTTGTCTTACCCAAGTGGCAGCCTCGGTACAAGCCACGATCTACTTCTTCTTCCTCATGTTTGTGTTTCGGGTGGTTCTTCGCAAGCCGTGGCTGGCGGCGCTGGCCTTCGTCGCTTTCTGGTCGTTTGCGCAAGCTTATGGAAGTCATCATTACTTCATCGTCGTTCCCACCGTGGTACTGATTTATGCCATTGCGGCGTTCGTGGTCCTGCGATTCGGTTTCATCGCCTTGGCGGTAGGAATCTTTACTGCCGACCTGCTGGGCAACATTCCCATCACCACCGACTTCTCTAATTGGTATATCGGCAGCTCCATCTTTGTCCTATTTCTAGTTACCGCCATAGCTGTTTGGGGATGCTATACCGCGCTGGCGGGACAAAAGCTGCTTAAGGAAAATCTCTTCGAGTAATGGCCAGGGCCACCTGCCTTGTAATCCAAAATCGGCGATCTGGACTTCAGGCGAAGCTGTCCCCGCGATGTTCTAGCCTTCCATGCCTGGCTACTACTATCTATACCTACTATCTACCTAGTGGCAGTTAGTTGGCGAAGCGAAATTACATTATAGCTCCCGACCGGCGAGCCAAACTTCACCACTACCTCCTGTTCTGGACTAACTTCCGCTATTGTTTCAGCAACTCCCAGGATAGGTCCCGGAGATTTTGTCGCATGATTGTTGCGCTGGCGCAACTCGATATTGGGATAAGTTAAACGCAAATTAGCTACTATTATAGATAGTACGAAGGAAATATTTCCCCGCCTTTTTCTTTTTAACGCAATTAGATAGTCCAAAATGGTACTTCCCATTTTGGGGCAATGTTAAGGGTGGAAAACTTCGCAATAACTTATTGCAACAACAACCTATAGGATGCAGTCGACTGGCAAGAAATACTATTGACCAACCACAGTAGTCGTACTATCCTCTCATCCAATTAGTTACTTTCCCTTAATGTTGGAAATGCCAATCGATAACTTAGAAAGCCGGCAGGAAGCTTTCGGGCGAGACAGTTGAAACGCGAACCTGCGTGTTGACTGATAGGAGCGGACGAGGGTCATTTCCAATCAACAAACCCTTGAGGGTCGAAATCTGCCACGGCCATCACAATTGACACAAACCAGAACGAGGACACACAAATGAAGAAACAGTCGTTGTTGGTCGCCAGCATGTTATTGATTCTTGTCGCTGGGGCTTTGCCTCTCGTGGCACAGCACCCTGACGGCAGTCACATCTTTGCTCATCCGCCGATCCGGATCGCCAATGTTAACCACGACAGCAGTACGCCGCACGGCCTCTTTCCGGCGCAATTAAAGGCTGCCTACGGCTTCAACAAGGTTCCCAACCAGGGTCAGGGCCAGGTCATCGGCATCGTCGACGCTTTCGACGACCCCAACATTGAGTCGGATCTCGGAGTTTTCTCCTCCACCTTTAATCTGCCTAGTTGCACCACCCAGAACGGTTGCTTCCAGAAGATCAAAGTAGGCAACCCGGCCGGCGATTCCGGTTGGGGACTGGAAATATCCCTCGACGTCGAGCAGGCCCACGGTCTGGCTCCTGGAGCCAAAGTTATGTTGGTGGAAGCCAACAGCAACAGCTTCGACGATCTACTCGCTGCGGTCGATGTTGCCGTAGCCAATGGCGCCACCCAGATTTCCATGAGCTGGAGCGGTGGTGAAGACGGAAGCGAAACGGGATTCGATTTCCACTTCCAAGTTCCAGGCGTTACCTTCATGGCCTCCACGGGTGACGACGGGCACGGAGTTGGGTATCCGGCGGCCTCGCCTTACGTGGTTGCAGTCGGCGGCACCACTCTGGCTCTGTCCACCGCTACTCCACTGTCCAATCCCCTGGCTTCGAATTACGGCATGGAGACGGGATGGAGCGGCAGCGGCGGCGGGATCAGTACGGTCGAGCCCGGCCAGTCGTACCAGAACGGTGTTTTCTCTGGTTGCGGTAGCGGTGGCCATCGCTGCGTTCCCGACATTTCCTCTGACGCCAACCCCGCCACTGGGGTCGCCGTCTATGACACCTTCGGCGAGCCTCAGTGGATACAGGTGGGTGGAACCAGCGTGTCCTCACCTGACTGGAGTGCAGTGTTTGCGGTAATCAACTCCAAGCGTGTTGCCGCCGGTAAGAGCACCCTGCAACAAGCCATTCCCGATCTGTATACCTTCTATAACACTACTCACTACAACGACTTCCATGACATCACGTCTGGAACCAACGGCAGCTGCGGAACGCAGTGTACCGCTGTTGCCGGCTATGATCTGGTAACCGGAATCGGTTCTCCCAAAGTGGACCAACTCGTTCCGGCGTTCCTGGCCATCGAGCCGTAAACAGACCTAAGCCTTGTCCAACCAGGCGCGCTCAAGGTTCTCCGTGGGCGCGCCTTGATTTTTCTTGGAGTACTCTCCTTCGCATCTTCGTACTACAGAACACTACAAATTCCCGCCCCTTCCGTGCCGCTACTACTAGCATCTGGTAGTAGTCGGCGAAACGAGCTACGTTGTAGCTCGCAATAAAGGTGTTCGCAACGCCTGCCCAAGCCCAGATGCAGTGGGGGTGCTCGTTATGCTCGATCGGGTATTGTATGGCGGCCCGAACTTCGCCTCCGCGCCCTGTCCAGTTTGCGGCGGCCTCTTCTCCAAGTGCGGGCTTCCAAATCACATTCGCCGCCACAAGAAAACCTTCGACAAGAAATCTCGCGGTGACGGTGTCGGCAAGCGATCGCCAGCCTGGTGGAATGGCTGGAAAGAGGGCTACAAACTGGGTATGCGTGACGCACGCCGTGAGCGCCAGGAGATCGAATTCCGACAGGGCTCGGTCGTAGTGGCACTCCATACTATTGCTCTTCGTATTACAATTAGTGCAAGAAGTTGCATATAAGCACGATTAAGATACATAGCCAATATTTTGATACTTGCAGCCTTGCAGACGCGAACCTATTGCCTCCAAAGACACAGTAGGCCGACGTCCAAGCCGGCTGAGGTCAGAAAACAATCGATTTTGAATTGGTCTCAAAGCTGCTGCAACTATTGCAACATCGTCCTGCCCTCTCTACATCGCCTGATAGCCTTATCTGCGACTTTGGCTAACGGCCGCAAGTACAGGACAGCTTTGTCGGTGGGGTGTCTCTGCTAGGAATGTGTTCGGCTAAGCAAATCCAATCAAACTAAGAACTTGAGGAGAATTAAAACTAATGAAGACCCGTTTTGCAGGCCTGTGTCAGCTGATGGCGCTGACACTTTTGGCGTGTTTCTGTCTGTCCGCTCTGGCTTTTGCGGCTGACGACGATAGCAATGTAAGGGCGCGCTTTGCGGTAATCCCCGGAAAGCCGCTGCCTCCTGGCGTTAAGCAGCCGGCGGGCACGTTGCAGGAATGGAACGGCTCGTTTACCTACAACGGAACCAACTATCCGTTCGTGATGGTAGGCCAGGATCCGTCCACCGGTCAGGGAACCATCATCACGACCTACCTGATTCCGGTTAAGCTGATCCTCTCCAACGGCGACGTTTATGATCCATTGTCTGGTGGCCCGTTCAGTCCTCTGGCCATGACGCAGCTCTCCCCGGTCTTCGATCAGACGACCACCTATACTCAGGGCGGAGTGGACGTTGGCACGACCCAGTATGTGGACGCCTTCCAGCGCGGCAACTTCTGGAGCCTCGTGCAGAACGAACCGGGCTATCACGTGCTGTTGGGCGGTCCCACGGCGCACCCGCAGGTCCTGCCTGAGCTGACTCTGAACGTGCCGGCCGGCAGCGGTCACGAAGGATCGCCGTTCGGTCACGTGGTTGCCGAAGTCGACATCAACTACTTTGACGCTCAGATCAGCACCTACATGGCGCAGAACAACATCATCAATCCCACCAACTTCCCCATCTTCGTCACTGAAAACACCTACCTCACGGAAGGTGGCTGCTGCATCGGCGGCTATCACAGCGCCAACGGTGCACAGACGTATGCCAACTTCGAGTACATCACCTACGCCGGTGATTTCTCGCAGGATGTTTCCGCCTTGTCGCACGAAGTGGGCGAGTGGATGGACGATCCTTTGACCAACAATGGCGGCAATGGCAACCGCACGCCTTGCGGAATCCTTGAAACCGGCGATCCGCTGGAAAACACCACCAACTACGGCGACTTTCCGTATCCGCTGCACAACTTTACGTATCACCTGCAGGATCTGACCTTCCTCCGCTACTTTGGCGGAGATCCGCAATGGTTCGGTCAACAGCTGGTGGACCTTCCAGAACTACCCGTTTACCCGCATCTGCCAGAACGGCTCCTAGTTCTGGTTCTGCATTTACAGCCCGCCTCGTCAGGGGCGGGCTTTTTTCGTTTGCCAGAAGCTGTTTTCGGGATTTCGCAGCCGGGCGAAACTGTGGCTAGATGGCTTCTAGTGTCCTATGGCCTGGGCGCCTTTTCCCTTGACGGTCTTCTTCAGCAAAAAGACGATGGGAATGCAGGCGAAGCAGACCAGCGCCATGTAGCGGAAGTCATCCACATAGGACCACAGGCGCGCCTGGGCAGAGAGTTGGCCGCCGATTAAGGCGTAGGCCCTGTTCATCGCATCCACCGAGCTATAACCCTGAGTTTGCAAATACTGCTGCAATGAGTGCAATTGGTTTTGCAGTACGACGCTGCTGGGCGCCAGCGAATGCAACAGCTCGTTCTGATGAAGCTGTTCATGCCGGGCCACGATGGTGTTCACAACCGAGATACCGATGCTGCCGCCCACGTTGCGGAACAGGTTGTAAAGTCCGCTGGCGTTGCCAATCTCCTCGTTCGGCAGTCCCGCAACCGCAGTGGTGGAAAGCGGGACGAAAACCGATCCCGAGCCGAAGCCGCTGAGCACAATCGCCCACAGAAACGACCACTGCGAGATTTCCAGATTGACTTGGCCGAAGCCCAAGCCGCTGATGGCAAACATCAAAAAGCCTGCGGCAATCAGCCAGCGGTTGTCGATCTTGGCGGTCAGGATGCCGATGATGGGCAAAGCCATGATCGCGCCAATGCCACGCGGGCTGACGGCCCAGCCTGCCGCATAGCGCGGTGTATCCCAGCAGCTCCTGATAGAACAGCGGCAACAAGGTGATCAGCCCATAAAGGGCGCCTCCAAAGATTCCGATCAGGATGCAGCCGATCAGAAAGTTTCGGTGTCGAAAGACGCGCAGGTCCACCAGCGGCTTGTCGTGGGTCAACTCGCGGACGAGAAATGCGACAAAGCTGATCAGCAGAAGCGCTGAGGTCCAGCGGATCCAGGTAGCGCCGAACCAGTCGTCTTCCTGGCCTTTGTCGAGAATGATCTGCAACGAGCCCAGCCATACTGCCAGCAGTCCAAGTCCGATGCCGTCGATCTTGCCCGGCTTGGCATTCTTGATGTAAGGCGGGTCCTTCGACGAACCGCAGGATCATGAAGATGGCGAAGATGCCGATCGGGATGTTGATGTAGAACGCCCAGCGCCAGGAGTACGTATCGGTGAGATAGCCGCCCAGCGTTGGGCCGAGCACGGGCGCGACCACCACGCCCAAGCGCAAATACCGCCAGCGCCATGCCGCGCTTGTCAGGCGGAAAACTTTCCAGCAGGATGGACTGCGACAGCGGTTGCAGCGCGCCTCCGCCGGCGCCTTGCACGGCGCGCGCCAGCAGAATCATCCACAGACTGCGTGGCGGCGCCGCAGGCAAACGAGGAAACGGTGAAGATGACGATGCAGGTAATCAGAAAGCGCTTGCGGCCGAACTTCAGCGAGAACCATGTGCTGGCCGGCAGGACGACGGCATTCGCCACCAGATAGCTGGTCAGCACCCAGGTGGCTTCGTCGTTGGTGGCCGACAGGCTGCCGGCGATGTAGGGCAGCGCCACCGACGCGATGGAAGTGTCCAGCACCTCCATGAACGTCGCCAGCATCACCGAGACCGCGATCAGCCACGGGCTCGGCGCAGGGCGGCTGATGGTAAAGCCCTGAGAGCCAGCCACGGTTGTGCTTGCCATCGCCTTTCCTTAGCGGAAACTCGAATCGTGGGACTTCCGTATGGCGGCAGCAACTCGCCGCGAAAGCATAAAGATGCGTGTTGACGGAGGAACGATTCCTGCTTCGTCGCCCTCGGAAGTCGACGGACGGCCCGAAGGCCGTCCGTGCGAGAAGCCGGACTTTAGCCGGAGTTTCTCTAGCGTCCCGATTTTCCGCGCTCGGCCTGTTCGCTGGCCAGAGCCCGCTCGGCTTGCGGTGTGGTGATGAGCCGGTCCGGAACGCGAATCGCTCCATAGACCCCGGCGCCAACCACTGCTCCCACCAGCGGCGCGACGATGAACAGCCATAACTGCTGGATCGCCCAGCCACCTACGAATATGGCCGGCCCAATGCTGCGCGCGGGATTGACGGAAGTGTTGGTGATGGGAATACCAACCAGGTGAATCAGCGTCAGCACCAGGCCAATGGCCACGCCGGCAAAGCCGACGGGCGCTTTAATGTCCGTCGACCCCAATACCGTAAGCACCAGGAACATGGTCAAGATCACTTCGGCTATAAAAGCCGCAATCATCGAATATTGACCCGGAGAATGCATTCCATAGCCATTTGCGCCCAGGCCGGCGACCGACGGATCGTACCCGGCTGGATTTCCCTTGGCGATGAACAGGATGAGGGCGGCGGCGATAATCGCGCCCACAATTTGGAAGATCACGTACATGACAGCGTCTTTGGCCCCGATTTTCTTCGCCAGGAAAACGCCACACGTCACGGCAGGATTGATGTGGCATCCGGAAATCGGTCCAATGGTATACACCATCGCCAGAAGTGACAGGCCGAAGGCAAATGCCACACCCTCAAATCCAATATGGCTGCCCGCCAGCACTGCGCTGCCCACGCCACCAAATACCAAAACGAATGTGCCTACTAATTCCGCAATGTATTTGTTCACGGCCACTCCTCCTTATCGTCAAAGGAGTATATGCCGGATTATGGTTCTGGCGATGTTAAAAAACCACATCTCGGTTTCAGATGAGCTCCGGACAAACCTCGCCGGACTTGAGGTTTCGGCAAACTGCGTTATGATGCGCAGAGACCGATCTACATGGATTGTCATCGAAATACCTGCGCCAGATCCGGGGTCGTAAGCATTGGCACCTCCGAGCGGTGTGTATGCGGCCTGAAGTCGGTGGAAGTTCGCTCTGGGATACGAAATCGGAGTTAACAGCGGCACTCGATTCATGGGAACTCTAGGCCAGGATTTTCGATACGGACTTCGGGTATTGCGCAAGAGTCCCGGCTTCACCGCTGTGGCAGTCGTCACCCTGGCCCTCGCCATTGGCGCCGTTACCGCGATCTTCTCCGCTCTCTATCCCGTGCTCTTGCGGTCTCTGCCTTTTCGCGATCCCGACCGCCTGGTTACTCTGGGCGAAAGCCGGCATCGCACTGTTTGCTGTTCCTACAATTCTTCTTACCCCGACTACCTCGATTGGACACGCACCGCGAAAAGCTTCCAGGCGCTAGCCGGGTCGGCCTCCGATGCCTTTACCTTGACTGGCAATGGCGATCCCAAGGCCGTGTTCAGCGCCATGGTGACTCCCAATTTTTTCTCTACCTTGGGAGTTGCGCCGGTGTTAGGCCGTGACTTCATCGCGGGCGAAGATCTGCCCGATGGACAGGGTCCGACGGTCGCGATTCTCAGCAACGATTTCTGGCGCAGCGATTTCGCCGCCGATCCTAAAATCATCGGCCGGATCATTACTCTCGACAAGAAGCCAGTCACGGTTGTCGGCGTGCTGCCCAGGGATTTTGAGTATCCACCGGCGGGCGTGGTGCCTATCTGGGTACCCTTGCATACCAATCCGTACACCGCTACCACTCGCAATGCTCGCTGGCTGAATGTGATTGGGCGGCTAGCGCCCGGCATCAGCCTGGCCCAGGCGCAGGCCGAGATGACCGGCATCACCGCGCAGTTGGCCGGCGAATACCCGCGTCAGGATAAGGGAATCGCGGTTACCGTGGGACCTCTGCGAGAACAAGTGGTGGGCGATGTTCGGCCATTTCTGCTGGTGCTGTTTGGAGCAGTAAGCTTTCTGCTGCTGATTGCTTGCGCCAATGTGGCTGGTCTGCTGCTGGCCCGCTCCGTCGATCGTCGCAAGGAATTTGCCATCCGGACAGCGCTTGGGCGCCAGCCGCCTGCATCTGCTGCTGCAGTTGCTCATTGAGAGCTTGCTGCTTTCCCTGGGCGGGGCAATTCTCGGATTTCTTGGAGCTTCGCTGGGATTGTGGCTGTTGCTGCGCAGCATTCCCGAAGCTCAACTCGATGTAATGCCCTACCTGCGCGATATCGGCATCAGCTTCCCCGTGTTGGCTTTTGTCTGCGGAATCGCGCTGCTGACCGCCGTGCTCTTCGGCATTGGTCCGGGAATGTCGGTTCCTCAGACTCCACTAGCCCCTATGCTGAATGACGAGTCGCGCGGCGGCACCAGCGGCACGCAATCCCGAGTTCGCAATGTGCTGGTGATTGGCGAGATTGCAATTTCCCTGGTCTTACTCGCCGGTGGAGGCTTGATGCTGCACAGCCTGCTTTCCCTGCTGCGGCAAAATCCGGGGTTCGAACCCGCGCACCTGCTGACTTTCGGAGTCAATCTTCCTGGCGCTTCCTATCCGGTTTCCAAGACATGGCCGTATGTGAGCCCCAACGGAATTCGCTTTGAGCACGACTTCACCGAGCGGTTGCGTAATCTTCCGGGAGTGGTGGGTGTGTCCACAACGAACTCGCTTCCGGTTGCCGGAAATACTGGTCTCAACCGATTTCTGATTGAGGGACGCGCGGCTCAGGAGGGTCAGGAGGAAGCGGCGCTGGCCCGGCGTGTGGATCCACATTATCTCGAGGTCATGAAGATTCCCTTGCTCAAGGGACGCTTCCTGGCTTCCTCAGACACCGCCGACACCCCCAAAGTCCTCGTGGTCAACCAGGCGTGGGTCAAGCGCGAGTTTCCCGACGGCGAAGATCCGCTGGGCAAGCGCGTGCGCCTGACCTTTGCTCCCGAGGAACCCTACCGCGAGATCGTCGGCGTCATCGGGGATGTCGCTGAAGACAGTCTGGCGGTCCCGCCCCCGCCGACCATGTACTTTCCCATCGATCAGGATTCCGGCCACACTGCCTACCTTAACTACCTGATTCGAACCACGGGCGATCCCGCGGCGATGGTGTCTTCAGCACGCGCGATCTTGCTGGGACTCGATCCCCAGTTGGCCGCCATCCAACCGCAATCGATGGACGACTTCGTCAACGGATCACCGGCGGTTTTCCTGCGTCGCTTCCCGTTTTACCTCATCGGCAGTTTCGCCACTCTGGCATTGATCCTGGCGATGATTGGCTTGTATGGTTTGATTTCCTACTCGGTGCTACAGCGCACGCGAGAGATTGGCATTCGCATGGCCCTGGGGGCTCAACGCGAGGACATCCTCAAACTCATGCTTCGGCAGGGGATCAAGGCCACGGTGATCGGGGTGGTCATCGGTCTGCTCTGCAGCCTGATGTTTGCCCGGGTGATGGCGAGCCTGCTGTACGGTGCCGGCTCGAGCAATTGGCTGGTCTTCGTCGTCGTCTCACTGGTCCTGCTGCTGATTGCCCTGACCGCGTCCTACATTCCCTCACGCAAAGCAGCCGAGTTGGATCCCATGACCGCCTTGCGCAATGAGTGAAGCGCGGCGCGATTTGGCTTCGGCCAACTGCCAATTGCTAATTGCCAAGTGCTCGCTTACTCTTTCGATATGACACTTTCAGCCCGCAATCAGCTCAAAGCGACGGTGGAGACAGTCACGCTGGGCGACATCATGGCGCATGTCGTGATGAACGTCGGCGGCCAGCTGGTCGAGAGCGTAATCACTCGCGCCAGCGCCGAGGCCCTTAACCTGAAGAAGGGCGATTCGGTCCGCGCCGTCATCAAGTCCACTGAAGTGATGATCCAGAAGGATTGATCGTCCATCAGCGATCAGGGCGCACGGCGAACCGCGATCGTCATGACCATGCGAACACTGCGTGCCGGTCGTTTGTCCTGCGGAACCACGATTCGTACGGGACCCAGCTTTTCGTCCAGCGGCTTGCCGTCGCTGCTGATCGCGACCAGCACCTTGCTGTCCTGAAATGCGGGGTCGAGCTCGGCCAAGGCGAAAACGGCTTTGTAGCCGTCTCGTCCCCCGACTTCCACATAATCGCGCATCTCGTCGCCACGTAATTTGTCGCCGCTCGGCGTGTTGGCTTTGGCCAGCACATCGGCCAATAGCACGCCTTCATACTTCTCCGTGACCTTGGTATGAGGATTGACAATCGACACGGATTGCTGCGGCATCTGACGAATCTGGTCGACGGTCAAGGTGAACTTGGTACCGTCGAGAGCTTCGATCATGATCGTCCCTTTTTCCTGCTGAGCTCCTGCGGCCGTACACAGCAGCCAGATCAGGGCGAAGGCCAGCAATCCGGTTGTCCTTTTCTTTCGCATGACGAATCTCCTGACGTCGTGAGTCGGTCAGTTGAAATGACCGATACGAGAACCACCTCCATTTTGTCATCCCCGGAGCAAGCCACCCACATTCTGTCATCCCGGCTGCTACCACCTTGTGTCATCCTGAGCGCAGCGCAGCGGAGCCGAAGGATCTGCGGTTCGGTGCCGGAAGCAGAACCAGCTTCGACGCAGATGCGGTACACTGCATTCCACTTCCTTATGTCCAGCGACGACCTTGGTTTCACTCCCGCGGAACTACGCAAGCTACGCAGCCTGAAAGATCCCTACGGCATTCAACGCTTCCTCGACGACATGCCCTATCACCTGGGCGACACGGCCTGGTCGCCGCGGCGGGTCTTGCGCGAAAACACGTCTCACTGCTTCGAAGGCGCGATCTTCGCCGCCGCAGCATTGCGCGCCAACGGCTATCCGCCGCTGATCCTGGACTTCGAGGCCGAGAACGACACCGATCACGTGATCGCCATCTATCGCGTGAAGGGACATTGGGGCTCCATCGCCAAATCGAATTACACCAGTTGCCGTTCTCGCGAGCCGGTGTATCGCACGCTGCGCGAGCTGGCGATGAGCTATTTCGATACCTACTTCAACCTGCGCCGCCGGCGGACGATGAGAACGTTTTCCCGGCCGGTGAATTTGAAGCGCTTCGACGATCAGCAATGGATGACGACCGAGAAAACCATCTGGTTCATTGTTTATTACCTGCTGGAGATCCATCACACCAAGCTGTTGCCGCGGGGAATGGCGAAGCGGCTGCATCGCGTGGACGAGCGAACGTTTAAAGCGGAGACCTTGGGCAAGGCATACAAGGTGCCGAAGACTTCGCTCTTCGGCTAGCTGCCGTTTGACGAGCGAGACTCGACTTCGGTAACGGTGGAAGAAGAACCTCGCAATCGGCCATCCAGCCCCAGGGCGAAACACGATAGCCCAGGACGTAAGTCCTGGGTAGCAGCTGAGTTCCGGCGGATGACGGCCCGATTCTCGAACTGCTTACCGGCCCCTACTCTTGAGGATCGACGTGTATTGATACCACGGTCCTACTTCGTGGGAGTATTGCTTGGCGGTGACCCGCGCAATCTGCGAAATATGCGACAGATCGTGCACGGCCCAGGACGAGATCAGCTGCCCCAGCGTGACCGGTCCGAACTCTGGATGGGTGCCTTTACGCGCGAGGTCTTGCTCGCTCAGGTGCAGCCCTTGCAGGACGCTCAAGTTCTCGGCACGCATGAATGCGAACTGGTCGAGCAGGGCGCCGATGGGTCGGGTCTGGTCTTCGCGAAACTGCGCGCAGCGGTCGAAAGGCTCAAAGGCTCTGGTCTCGCCGTGCTCCAGGATGATCCGCGTGCGCGGGATCCAGTCGGTCAGCTCGCCGTGAATCAGATGTCCCACAATGTCGTAGCAGCTAAACGTGCCAACGCCTTCGGTGGCCTTAATCCAGCCCTCAGGAACGGCGGCGATCATCTGTGTGACGACCGCCGGAGTACGCTCAAGAATTTGCGTCGCCTCGGGAAGCTTGAACTGCATAAATCATCCTCCATGAGCTGCCACCTGCCCGGGAATTACGACAATCACCGCATCCGGCTGGCCAGCCCGGATCAGGTGGGGCATATTCGCCGCGGCCGGTGGCGAACCTATGTCCTTGTCGGTTGCATAGGGCGCATAAAACATCAGGTGCGCCGGCAGATGGACCAATCGATTCACTGATTCGACGAAGATGTAACCTTGGTCAGACATCATGTAGACGATGCCCGGCTTTTGCGGTGCTCGAAACTTTCCGCTCTTGTACCCCTGGTCCAGCTCCGCCTTGATCTGTTGTTCGCTCCTCCCCTGGGCCCGCTGCTGCTCGACGTAAAGCCTCGTCACCAGCGTGGTCGCGCTGCCCTCCGCGTCGAAACAAGTAGGCTCGAGGTTCAGGAGATTCTGGCGGTCTACGAAGCACGAAAAGCCGTTGTCGCCGTCCCGCACTTTTACATAGCCGCTTCGTTCAAGTACATATACGGCAGCTTTCCCAGAAAGTTCCGGCGGAGCGGCACTCTCGGCGAGCTTGATTTTTTCCTCGCGCGGCAGAGAAAAGTCATAGGCAGGTTTCAGAGTTGTGGTCTGCGACAGCAGCAGCAGGTTCGACAGCAAGGAGAAAAGAGAGACAAACAGGACTCTGGGCATGGACGGCCTCCAAAGGTTGACGATGCCGGGCTAAAGCCTGGGCACGTTGGGCAGGAGGACGGCGGAATTTACTGTGGGTTAGCGGCAGGCCGGAGCGAACGGGACGAACAGGTTTGAACTTGAGCCGCCTTGCAGGCGTGACCACGGCGGGGCTGCCGTGAGTTTGTCCTGAGCGCAGTCGAAAGATGTCCCGTTCTTCGCGAGGGGATCCGCTTCGGCTGGGAGCAGACGGCTGAAAGCTGAATTTTGGTCGGGACGGGCAGATTTGAACTGCCGACCCCTCGCACCCCAAGCGAGTGCTCTACCAGGCTGAGCCACGTCCCGACTGGGCGGTAAGGCCGATCCGAGCGGACCGGCAGGGTTTCGAGGTCAAAAATAGTTTAACACTAGTCGGCGTAGCGCGAGACACAGCAGTGGTCAACCTCCCGGTGACGTGACATAATCCCGCACCGAGGTTTGGCGTGAGACGCCTGCGAGTTTGCATTTACGGCGGTACGGACCTTCAGGGGATGCCGTCAGGGTTCATCTCTGCTCTCGCCTATCAAATCCTGAACTCGATGCCGTCCGTCATTGTCACCGGCGGGTTCGTGCGTTCCGACAAGAATCGCGAAGCCGTCTCCACCGACGCGGCTGCCCTGCAGGGAGCGCGCCGTTATGCCCAGGACAAAGGGGTC
>CAVVBO010000001.1:1182500-1330438 GCA_963746515.1 uncultured Acidobacteriaceae bacterium
GTCGTTAGTCGAAGCCCTCTGGAAAGGGGAGCCATAGCGTGTGATAGCCACGTAGGCGAAAACGAACTGGACTCGAAGCGGATACCTGAGTAGGGCGGGGCACGTGAAACCCTGTCTGAATCCACGGAGACCATTCCGTAAGGCTAAATACTAGCTTCTGACCGATAGTGAACCAGTACCGTGAGGGAAAGGTGAAAAGAACCCCAGCGAGGGGAGTGAAATAGTACCTGAAACCGTGTGCCTACAAGCAGTGGGAGGACTATGGTCGCAAGACAATGTCTGACCGCGTGCCTATTGCATAATGAGCCGGCTAGTTATTCTTGTCAGCAAGGTTAAGCGTAAGCGAGCCGTAGCGAAAGCGAGTCCTAATAGGGCGTTCAGTTGGCAGGAATAGACGCGAAGCGGGATGATCTACCCTTGGCCAGGTTGAAAGTGGGGTAACACCCACTGGAGGACCGAACCGGTGTTTGTTGAAAAAAGCTCGGATGAGCTGAGGGTAGGGGTGAAAGGCTAATCAAATTCCGTGATAGCTCGTTCTCTCCGAAATAGCTTTAGGGCTAGCCTCGTATGATTTGCAGCGGTGGTAGAGATCTGGATGGACTATGGGGCTTTCCAGCTTACAGAATCCAACCAAACTACGAATGCCGTGGACAACTAGTACGGGAGTCAGACAGCGGGGGCTAAGCTTCGTTGTCGAGAGGGAAACAGCCCAGATCGCCTGCTAAGGTCCCCAAGTCTCAGTTAAGTGGGAAAGGATGTCGGAACGCCCAGACAGCCAGGAGGTTGGCTTAGAAGCAGCCATCCTTTAAAGAAAGCGTAATAGCTCACTGGTCAAGCGGTCCGGTGCCGACAATTCAACGGGGCTTAAACTGAGCACCGAAGCAGCGGATGCATGGCGTCAAGCCATGCGTGGTAGGAGAGCATTCCCAACAGTTTGAAGCGGGATCGTAAGGACCCGTCGACGGTTGAGAAGAGACCCTGCCGGCATAAGTAGCGATAACGGAGGTGAGAACCCTCCGCGCCGAAAGTCTAAGGTTTCCTGAGGAAGGTTAATCCGCTCAGGGTTAGTCGGTCCCTAAGGCGAGGCCGAAAGGCGTAGTCGATGGACATCCGGTTAATATTCCGGAACTCCCTTTGATTCGTTATTACGATGGGGTGACGCAGAAGGATACGTGCAGCCTGTTATGGCTATCAGGTTCGATGCGTGTAAGCCGGTTTCTCTAGGCAAATCCGGAGAGACATTAACGGTGAGACGCAAAGGAGTAGTCCGTATGGACGAAACGCACCGATTTCACACTGCCAAGAAAAACCTCTAAGGAGAAATGAAGGGAACCGTACCTCAAACCGACACAGGTAGACGAGGAGAATATCCAAAGGCGCTCGAGAGAACGCTCGTTCAGGAACTCGGCAAATTAACCCCGTAACTTCGGGAGAAGGGGTGCCCCGGTAACGTGTCAAAAGCGTGAGGGGGCCGCAGTGAAACGCGCACGGCGACTGTTTAACAAAAACACAGGTCTCTGCAAAGTCGAAAACGACGTATAGGGGCTGACACCTGCCCGGTGCCGGAAGGTTAAAGGGAGCGGTCAACCGCAAGGTGAAGCTGCGAACTGAAGCCCCGGTGAACGGCGGCCGTAACTATAACGGTCCTAAGGTTAACAACTCGCTAGCCTTAGTAAAACTGAACTATATGCGGGAAACTCCTCACACAGCCGTCTGGTACTCGCTGTCGAAAATGGCAGCAGTCAAAATCCAGCGGACAAGGGGACAATCCGCAGGGAAGGCTCCAAATGGAGAACCCTCAGAGACTTCACGTTCAGCCACAGCCTGGGAGGCTGGAAGCACAATGGGTGGTCGGATTTGTAGATGGAGAAGGATGCTTCTTCATCGGCATTAATCCTCACCCGGAGATGACTTCCGGATTCCAAGTGCTTCCTGAGTTCACAGTTGTGCAGCACGAAAGAGACGTTCAATTGCTTCACGCGCTCAAACAGTTTTTTGGGTGCGGTGTGGTTCGCACGAATCACGGCAATCGAATGGCTTATCGGGTTCGCAGTCTGGATCACCTGAATCATCATGTCATTCCTTTCTTCGAGCAGCATCCGCTGAAGTCGAAGAAGCGAGTGGATTTTGCGAAGTTCAGAGAAGTCCTGCGACTGATGAATGATGGGCAGCATTTGAAACGCGAAGGTATCGAAGAATATCCGATCCATCGCGTCCACCATGAACACAGGGTGTGAAAGATAAAGTCCAGCTCCTCCGGAAACGGAGTGAGAGATAACTGAGCGAAATTCCTTGTCGGGTAAGTTCCGACCTGCACGAATGGTGTAACGATCGTGCGACTGTCTTAACGAGCGACTCGGCGAACTTGTAGTACCGGTGAAGATGCCGGTTACCCGCATCTAGACGGAAAGACCCCGTGCACCTTTACTATACCTTCACTATGAACTATGGCACTTGCTGCGCAGGATAGGTGGGAGGCTTTGAATCCAGGCTCTTGGGCTTGGAGGAGCCAACGGTGAGATACCACCCTGCGAGTTCTGTGGTTCTAACCTATTCCCGTTACCCGGGAAAGGGACATAGTGAGGCGGGTAGTTTGACTGGGGCGGTCGCCTCCTAAATTGTAACGGAGGCGCGCGAAGCTACACTCAGGCTGTTTGGAAATCAGCCGTCGAGTGCAAAGGCATAAGTGTGGTTGACTGCGAGTCCAACAAGACGAGCAGGTGCGAAAGCAGGCCTTAGTGATCCGGTGGTTCTGTATGGAAGGGCCATCGCTCAACGGATAAAAGGTACGCCGGGGATAACAGGCTGATCGGAGCCAAGAGTTCATATCGACGCTCCGGTTTGGCACCTCGATGTCGGCTCATCGCATCCTGGAGCTGTAGAAGGTTCCAAGGGTTAGGCTGTTCGCCTATTAAAGCGGTACGTGAGCTGGGTTCAGAACGTCGCGAGACAGTTCGGTCCCTATCTGATGTGGGCGTAGGAGATTTGCGAGGACCTGTCCTTAGTACGAGAGGACCGGGATGGACGAACCTCTTGTGTTCCAGCTGTCATGCCAATGGCACGGCTGGGTAGCGAAGTTCGGTTGTGATAAACGCTGAATGCATATAAGCGTGAAGCACTCCTCAAGATGAGATCTCCCAACCCAAAAGGGAAAAGAAGGGCACATGAAGACTACGTGTTTGATAGGCTGGATGTGAAAGTGCAGTAATGCATGAAGCTTACCAGTACTAATCGCCCGTTCGGCTTGACCATAAAATTTACTTGGCTACACGTGTTACCCCAGCGCTGGGCAGAAATCGGCCCCGCCTGGTGAAACCCCGTGCACGCTGGAGAACTAGCCAGCGCGCGGACCTCGACGGAGGTCCAGCCTTAAATTCAAGCCTTGTAGTTTGTAATCCTGATGCTATTCAGTTGTGAGAGATCGCCCGCAGTGGCATCGATGTGGAGGCAGACTTGAATCAGGGCATGGCTTCAGCCGTGCCGTCAATCGGCTCCCTCATGAACTGGGGCTTTAGCCCCGGATCCAGCGGACCAGTTCTTTAGACATTGGCGCTATAGGTTCTGCGTGGAATGACGCCTGGAACCAAGCTGCGGAGAGTACACCGCACGCGCCGACGAAGCCGGTGATCTTACCGCGGGGGAAACACCCGTTCCCATCCCGAACACGGAAGTTAAGCCCCGCAGGGCCGATTGTACTGCACGCGAAAGTGTGTGGGAGAGTAGGTCGTCGCCGACATAAATAAAGGCTCCATGTGAAAGCATGGAGCCTTTTCCTTTTGGTACCCGCTTAGCTTGTCATCCCGTCTATAACGAAATCTAGACGAGCCTTGTAGGGGCAACAGGTTTGCAACCCACCGCTCTTATGCGACACTACGTACCTGCACAGGCGCAATGATTACTGAGACGGCGCTTTCTTCTGCTTGGGAAAGAGCAACGTAAATTGCCAGTCGATTTGCCACGCAGGAGAAAGCTGATTGGCTGGCCGAACCGCATTCCAATACAACGCCAGGATTCGAATCGAGAGCCTGCTTGCCTAGATTAAAGCTCCGGCCGGCACCGGCTCCAATGGGTACCAGCCAACGCTCATCCGTTACCTGTGTCCAGTCGGCGGTGATGGTTGGCGCACTGGTAAGGTATCAGCCGTGAGGTAAGTTGTACGAGAATGCAAGATCGAGTTCCATCTGATTCACAGCCGCTCGCTGCGATCCGCCGGCGAAGGGGCCAGATATTCTCAATCAGCGCTCCGGCCGACCCCCAGGTTGGCTCCGTCAAGACAGCGCACGAAGGACCCAATCCCCATTTTTCAGAGCCAAGCGCGCTGTTCGTGGCCGTAGGCAATAACAGCGCCGGCCCCGCTCCCCAGATCAACTTCTTAACGTGTGTAGGCGAAAAGAAGAAAGTGGAAACGGTATCGCCCAGTCCAATCGCTCCGCCGCTCGGCTCAGTCGCATCCGGCTGATAAACCAACGCTGACGCTATGATGCGTGGTATCAGAAGCCATTCGGCCGCTATCGGGATCGGTAAGACCGGCTGAATTTGCAAAGAACTGGCAGTGCGGTTGAAAGGGCCCGCATCGAAATCGATCTCTTCCTAGAAGGGGAGCTTGATTACATCGGCAAATGGGTTCCCGGCAATGTCTCGTAGTTCGGCGGGTGTCTTGCGCGAACAACGAACTCCGCAGCATCAACAAGCATGCGGCAAATAGAAGAGCGATTCGCATGATCGGGACAATCGCCACCGCGCGCCTTTGGCCCGGTAGGTCTTCAGATTCCTCACTGCCATTGCGGTGTGCCCTAATTCTAAACCTTGAGGCGATGGCGGCAGGTTTCGCGCCTCCGCTAGAGCCGCTGGTTGACCAGCTTCAATTGCGCTCGAAGCGCTGTGGGAAAAGTTGTCGGGCGACGCACCACCACCACCGGCGAAATTTCTTTCGATCCAAATGCAAGCGACCGCCAACCCGATTCGTATTGGCCGTCTGGCAGCCGCAGCTCGGCTAAATCTCCGATCCGCCAAACGTCGCGGCCGGTCTGCTGTACTGCCGGTCCAAAATGCCAGAACTGTTCCACCAGATGTTCGCCCGGCGGTCCTTCCAGTTCGTCGGTAATTTCGACTTCCCAGGCATCTCCCAATTCGACGGTACGCTTGTGCGTGAAGCCGTCGGTAGCGGCAAATTGCGACTGCGTAATTCTGTTCTGGAGTGCTGGAAAAATCGAGCAAGCACACTTCGGGTTTATCCAGCCAGCGAAACGGGCCGGCAGCCGTGGCTTGGTCCCTGCCGTCAATTCGAATCGTGTTATGGGCAGCGGTGCCGCGAAACCTGTCTCTCCACTCCCGATCCAGGTACGTGTAAGTACCGGGATCGATCAGTATGTCCGCGCTTCCAGTCGACACGATGAGAGACAGAGTGTCGGCATGACTGTGGCCCGCGCTCCACGGTCCAAAGGGCCCGGCGTCGAATAGAACTGAAAT
Source organism: uncultured Acidobacteriaceae bacterium (assembly GCA_963746515.1). Taxonomy (GTDB): domain Bacteria; phylum Acidobacteriota; class Terriglobia; order Terriglobales; family Acidobacteriaceae; genus Bog-257. The sequence continues at coordinate 1,187,970 of CAVVBO010000001.1, forward strand.
GTTACCGCGGGTCATCGCGATCAGCCCGGAATCGGCGAACACCCGCGATTGCCGCACGACATTCGACGGCGCAACGCTTTGGCACTTCTCCGGACCCAGCCACCACAGCGCAACTTCCTCAATATCGCGGCGAGAAACGGGGAACACCGATTTCTTCAGTATGAGAGAGGCTGCGGCCAATGTGGCGCGAGCAAATAGCGTGCGCTTTCCATAAGGATGAAAGAGACGCCCTCCGTCATCGTCTCCCAACAGAGGAAGTCCTCCGTCGGCACGAACCACCGCTGCGAGAAAGTCCGTCATCCTCGCCAGGCCATCACGGTATTCGTCTGTAACGTCTTCGAGTACCGCGTGCAGCAGAAACAAGTCCAGCGCGTAAACGTGATAATAAGTGGACTGTTCGAAGTGGCTTCCATCCTTCTTCACCTGGGTTGTCATTTGAGCGCGAACCAGGTCACGGCCGATACTTCGCCACCGCCGTGCCCGGGGAAATTCCGGAAATAAGCGGCCCAGAGCGTGCAGCGCTACCGCCTCTCCCAGCAAGTGCGTGTTGGGCGAAAAATAAATCGAGAGATTGTATTGCAGATGTAGGCCGTGACGATAAAGTTCAGACAGGAATCGTTGTCTCACATCGTGGGACATGCTTTCGCCCACCAGATGCCAGATCCAGATCCAGGACAACGCTCGAAATCCGACCTCGAGCGCGCTGGTCCAGTTGATGCCTCGCTGAAAGGGATTGCCGTTCCACCACGATTCGAGTTGACGGATGACCTCATCGCAATAGGCTGGTTTGCCGGTTACGACAAATGCCTGCGCCAGCAAGACCAGATGCTGATGGCGATTAACCTCCCAAACCCACTTGTGATCGCCGGCGATTGCGAGGTCGAGGTAAGGAATGCGCCGAAAATATTTGGCGGGAGTTCCCTGGCCGCGCAACGGATCCCGCCGCCACGCCACCGTTGGCCCGTAATCGATTTCGCTGTCGAAGATTGGAATCCTGCCCAGCAGGATTTGATCGGCGAGTCTCACCAGATCGGCGACATAGGGCGTTTCGCGAACCGCATCGGCCACGGTGCGAGGTGAGGGCAGAATCTCCAGCGGCGTTTGCGCTTGCACTTCCTGACGCGGGCGTGCCAACCAGAGAACTGCGTTGGCGATCTCTTGCCGCAGACGAAATGAGATTTCCTTAGGGCTTCGCATTTCGGGCAACGGTGGAGCAGGTCTTCCAGTTTCGTTAACTGCCCGGTGATACTGATTCTCGCTGACGCAGCAGACCGACTATAGGTTCAGCCCGCGATCACGGGTCCATCCGCCGCTCGCTTGCCGGCAAGGCAGACCCACTGCGCTCCGGCGGGGAACTGCCGGCGCTGCGCACTGCGCGCTCATGCTTACGTACCGGCTGGAAGGCATAGAAATACCATTTCAGATAATGCGGCAGCCACTCAAGAATCCGAAACCGTGAGCTGCCGGCGGTGCGATCGCCGCCAGGTACTGGGAATTTCCGCAATGCGATAACCGTTGAGAAACGCCTTGACCGTCAACTCCAGGCCCAGTTCAAAACCGGCTACGCTTTCCACCGACAGGGTTCGAACCATAACCGCGTCGTAAAGCTTGAAGCTGTTGGTTGCGTCGTGCGTGGGAATTCCGCGCAGATAATGAAGACTGAGTCCGCTGGTCCGCGAGAGCGCCTGCTTGAAGAATGGTCCGCCGATCAGCCGGCCTCCCTTCATGTAACGGCTGCCGCAAACCAGGTCGAATCCTTGCAGATACAGCGCATACATCTCATCGACCTGGGTCAGGTCGTCCGACAGATCGGCCATAGTCACCAGCACCGGGCCCGATTCCACCGCCTCCAGACCGGTCTTGATGGCGCCCGTAACCCCGCGGCCATAACTATTCTTGCGCAGCTCAATCCTGCTCTCGCCTCCAGCTACAACTTCGGCGATTACGGGCAGGGTGTCATCCTGGTCAAAGTCATACACCACGATCGCGGCGAAGGGAGTGCGAATGCTCGAGGCAATCTCCGACCACAGGGCCTTGAAGTTTGCGCCCTCGTTGTAGACGGGGATGACAATCGTTAGTAACGGGGGCGAAATGTCATTCCGGTTGCAGGCTCAAATCTGGCCTAGGGAAATCTGCTCTTCGATCCAGGGAAGCACTTCGTCCAGGATCTCCCCCAATGTGGTAGTCGCTTCGAATCCCAGGACCTGCTTGGCTTTGGTGACCACCGGAGAACGTTCCTGCACATCGTATTCGAAGGGCGGATCGGAAACGTAACGAAACGGTTTACTGCCGCCGTGGATCTTCTTCCAGATCAGCTCGGCCAGTTCCAGGGCGGTAGTGCGCGTAGGAGTGGAAAGATTGAAGTCATCGTTGATCGCGGCCGGGTTCTCGATGCACATGCGAATACCCTTGGCTAAATCTCCGCCGTAGGTATAGTGCCGGACCTGATTGCCGCTGCCCAGAATGTGCAGAGGATCCTGGCCCTTCAATACTTTCTGCGCCAGGTCGGGTACAACATGCGACATGGCCAGCTTCACGTTCCCGCTCATGATGTCGCGATCCATTAACGCCCGCTTCTCGCCCACGCCAACGCAGTTGAACGGCCGCGCAATGGTGTAGGGAAGTTTGTACTGCTCCCACGCGCCTTGCGCGAAATATTCCGTCGCTAGCTTTTGGAAGCCATAAGTGGAACTGGGCGGCGGACAACGGCGCTGCGCTCCTTCCGGCGTAGGAAATTCACTGGTGTTCTCAAACACCATGCTGGAAGACACCACGGTTATCTTCTGCAGGCGGGCATGCTTATGAGCGCGAATCGCAGCGTCGAACGCGGCTGCGGTGATTCTCTCGTTCTCCGCGAGAAGGTCGTAGGCAAACTCATGAAAGTAACTGATGCCACCGATCATGGCGGCGGATGCGACGAAATGATCGCAATCTTCCAACAACTCGTTCAGCAGCTCTTTATCTTTCGCATTGCCTTCAACAAAGTGATAGCCGGAATGCTTGTCGTAGCTCTTATCGACTCTTCCGTACTTGCTGTAGTTGTCTAAGCCAACTACAGTGTACCCAGCGTCCAGTAGTTCCTGGATAAGATAACCGTTGATGAAGCCGGCCGAACCGGTTACGAGTATTTTCATGTTGCTTGGTATCTGTCCTCTCAGGCAGTGGTTGACGCCGGCACTCTGGCAAGGAAAAAGTTCCAGGGATCGACCACAATCTTGTCACTCGAAATTTCCAGGTCGCGGTAAGCGGCATGCGGCGCGCCCACGAACAGGATGTCTGCTTTCGCAATCGCCGTTTCCAGAGAAACGAAGCCGGGCTCGGAGATGTAGGGATCGGTGCAAAGCACTTCCAGGGATTCCACCTCCAGCAGCTTCTTCAACTTGTACGACAGGCTGTCGCGCTTATCGTCCGATTCCGCCTTGAAAGCCATTCCCAGTATCGCCACTCGTTTGCTGGACAAATCGTGTCCCCGAACTTGCTCGACTAGGAACATAGGAAGTCCTTCGTTGATCAGCATGGCAGCGTGCCCGAGAAAGAAATTATTTTGCGAAAACGCCGCCAGTTGCAGGGTGTCCTTCAGCAGGCAAGGGCCAGCCGCGAAACCAGCCTTGGCAAAGCTGCGCATGCGAGGATAATCGCGGGTCACGGCATCGTGAATCCGGTAGAAGTCCAGCCCCCGGCTTTCCGCCAGCATATAAAACTGATTGGAGATGGCGAAGTTGGCATAGCGCCAGGCGTTGGTGAACAGTTTGGCCAGTTCCGCTTCCGCGGGAGTCAGTTCGATCAGTGACGGCGCAATCAATCCAAACAACTGGCTGGCGGCTGCGATGGCTTCGGCATCGAATCCAGAAACAATCTGCGGCAGCTTGATCAACTCTTCAATGGCATTCCCCTCGGCGATCCGCTCCGGACAGAAGGCCAGCAGAACTTTTCTCTTCAGCCTGCGGAGCCGCTCATGCACTAATTTGGTGACGCCGGGATACACGGTGCTGCGCAGCACCAGCAAGGCGCCATCCTGCATGTGATCGAGCAGGGCATCGATGCTGCGGTAGACGTCGCCCACGGTCGGATTCAGGTGCCGGTCCACCGGCGTCCCCACCACCGTAATCACCGCATCGGCCTGATTGATACAGCCAGGATCGAGAGTTGCGTTGAGCGACTTTTTCACGACGCCGCGCAGCAGTTCGTCAGCCCCACGCTCCATGAAAGGCATGGTTCCGGAATTGACCAGGCCGACTTTGGCTGCATCGACGTCCAACAAGTCGACCTGCAACCCAGCCTGGCTAGCTAAGACGATACCCAGCGGCAGTCCAACATGTCCGCATCCGCCAACGATCACAACCTTATGCAACTTTTTCATTTGGACCCCAAACCCGACTGCGTAGTTCGGTCAGGTAGCTCTAAGAATCTAACTCTCAATCTCGGGAGACTCAGTCTTGTATCAAGGCATGGCTCCAACCGTGCCGGTGAACTATAGCCATTCATGATGGCTCTAACTGGGAGCCGCCGGAACCACGGAAGCGGCGTGCTGGAACGAACGGTTCCGCGCGGCCAGCAGCAAGCGCTCGAACTCCGCCGTGACCACGTCCCAGGAAAAGTGTGCCGTCACCAGGGCCAATGCTTCCGTTGCCAGGCGCTCCCGTTCCTGCGCGTTCTCCAGCAGCTCAATACACTGGTTCGCGAACGCCGCTGGTGTGTCGGCCAGCCGGATGTTGGCAGGATGACTTACGTCCAAACCTTCCGCTCCGATGCTGGTCGAAATCGTGGGCGTGCCGGCAGCCATGGACTCGTAGATCTTCAACCGAGTCCCTCCCCCGATGCGCAGAGGCACAATAGACACTTTCGAACCCCAGAGCCACGGCCGGACATCGGCCACCGTGCCTGTAACCTGGATTCGCGAATCGCGCTCCGCCAATGCCCGTATCGATGCTGAAGGCGTTCGACCAACCACCGCCAGCCTGCACGTGGGCATTCGCTTGCGTATCAGCGGTAGTATTTCTCTAACAAAGTATTCTATCCCATCAATGTTGGGCAGCCAGTCCATCGATCCCAGAAAAACCAGGTCTGCCTTGGGCTGAACCTCCGGCGGGCGGCGAAAGAAGTCGATATCCACGCCGGTGGGTATCGCTGTCACTCGGGTTACCCCAAACATGTCGCGCATCAGGCCGGCGTCCTGCGGGGAAACCGCGATGACCTCGGCCGCCTCCCGGCACATACGACGTTCCCAGCGGAACATGCGGTCGGCCTGGACCTTGAAGTATAGCTTCCGTAGTGGGTCGGGCGCATTCTCCGCATGACGCCGCCAGATCATGGTCTCCACGTTGTGCTGAAACAGTACGCAGTTTTCCAGGTGCTCGAAATTCGGCGCGGGAGAAAGGAAGTCGCAGACCACGCTGTCGAACTGTGATTCCCGCAAGATCGCGGCAATCTGCTTTTGCATCGCCGCGGAGTGGTAGCGGCTGAGCGACAGCGGCATCGACGAAAATAAATTCTCCGCCAGCTGGACAACGAAGGCCAACGATCTCCGCTGCGGCACGTTCAGCCGCACGGGATAGGCCCGAGTGCAATATTCCGGCGCTCGCTTCAGTCCTTCCGGGTTGTCAGACGCCTCGTACGCTAGGTAGTGAACTTCGTGCCGGGCGTGCAGCCGCTTCACGATCTCCAGCGTCCTGATTTGACCGCCGCGCGTCGTGGGATGCAGAAAGTCGCACTTGACCCACAGAATCTTCATGCGGTTTGCGCGGCGCCGGCGGGCACCTGCATCAAGCCATCCCAAAACTGCTCACGGCGGCCGGTCAAGTACATGTCTCCCCAAACCTGCAGGTTCAGCAGCCGCCAGATGCGATCGGTGGCATCGTACTTGCCGCTGTAGTGTTTCTCCAGCAAGTCTTCGACGAAGTCAGGATTCACATACGTGGACAGGATGCCATCGGGATCGCGCAGGTAGTTGACCAGAACTTTGGCGCGGTCGTGCCGCAGCCAGTCGCGAAGCGGAGTGGGAAAGCCTTGCTTCTGCCGGTAGATAATGCTCTCCGGAAGCAGATCGCCGACGGCTTTCTTCAGAATGTACTTCCCTTCTTTTCCGCGCTGTTTCATGTGCGGCGGCACCGAGGCGGCGAACTCCACGAACACGTGGTCGAGAAACGGTACTCGGCTTTCGATGGAGCAGGCCATGCTCATCTGGTCCTGCTTCATCAGCAGCTCGACCAGGTACGTCTTCTGATCGGCGTAAAGCAGACGGCTCAAGGTCGGCGAACGCTTGACCGCTTCCCAATACTTCAGGAAAAACGCATACGGATTCTCTGCGTGACGGGCCGCAAGAAGCTGCTTCACTTCTCCGCACATTAAACGCGCAATAGAAATTATCCAGGTAGAGGGACTCGATGTTGGCATCCCGGCCCAGCACGGTATGGCCAAGCTTTCGCCGCAGCGAAGCCGACAGCATGGGACGGTTCGAAACCAGATCGCGAATGCCGCCGCGAACGCTGCGGGGAACGCTGCGATAGGCGTTCATCCAGCGCTGATTGAGCTGATAGAACCGGTAGCGGGCGTAGCCGCCAAATAGTTCGTCGCTGCCTTCGCCGGTCAGAACAACTTTCACCCGCTCGGCTGCCAACTTCGCCACGAAGTACAGTGACACGCTCGACGGCCAACTGATCGGCTCGTCTTCATGCCACACCAGCTTCGGAAGCGCATTGAAGAAGTCGTCCATCGAGATGACGACATCGTGATGATCGGTCCCGATGCGTTCTGCGACCTGGCGCGCATAGGCCAGCTCGCTGAAGTCCGTTTCGCCGTATCCCACGGCAAATGTCTTCACGGGCCCGGAGGTCGACCGCTTGATGATGGCCGCGATGGCGCTGGAGTCGACCCCGCCGCTGAGGAACATTCCAATCGGCACATCGCTCATCAGCCGCGTCCGGACGGCGTCTTCCAGACGGGTCCGGCATTCCGCAATCCATTCGTCATCGGTGCGGCTTGCAAACTCGGTCGGACACGGAGGATCCCAAAATTGCTTGATCTCGAGAGTGGGATTGCTTCCGCAACGCATCGTGAGAGTATGGCCAGGCATCAGCTTGCGAATGCCGGCAAACATCGTCTCCTCGCCGCTGTTGTAGCCGAACGCCAGATACTCGGGGAGAAGCTGTTCATTGAGGTGCGCCGAGATCTCCGGATGCTCCAGCAGGGCCTTGATTTCCGAAGCGAAGGCGAACAACCGCCCGTTCCAGAAGTAGTAGAAAGGCTTGATGCCCAGCCGGTCGCGCGCGCAGAAGAGGCGCTGGTTCGTCTGGTCCCAGACCGCGAAGGCAAACATTCCGCGGAACCGGCGAACGCATTCATCGCCATACTCTTCGTAGGCATGCAGAACCGTCTCGGTATCGCAACGGCTGTGGTAGCGGTGTCCGGCGCGCTCCAGCTCCGGCCGCAAGTCGGCATGGTTGAAGATCTCGCCGTTGTAGGTGATCCACAACGAGCCGTCCTCGTTGGTCATCGGCTGGGAGCCGGTAGCGAGGTCGATGATGCTCAGGCGACGGTGTCCGAAAGCTACTCCGTCATTTTCGTAGAAACCATCTCCGTCAGGCCCGCGGTGGGCAATGATGTCAGTCATCCGGCGGATCGCTCTCGATTCCGCGCCGCTTCCGTCCGCCACTACCGTTCCCGCGATGCCACACATGTCAGTAGAGCCGTCCGCTCCAGGCCGGCTCGTACTCCGGCTCGGGAAGCTGGGCGGGAGGCTGCTCGATGCTCTGCGCCTGCGGACGAGGCCGCTGCTGCTGTGCAATAAAGCTCAGCGCGGTAATCAGCCCGGCCACAATCGGGATGTTTGCGTCGTAGCCAAAACTCTCGAAGATCGCCACCGTAATCATGACCAGGAATGCGGCCTGAAGGGTTTTCGCCATCACCCGCACATCCTTGCTTACGTACTTTTTACGAATGATGGACGACAGCACTCTCCAGCACTGAAAGAGAAATACCAGGTAGATGATCAGACCGGTGACGCCCATCTCGCTCGACAGCTCGGTATAAGTATTGTGGGTAACGTGCCAAAGTCCGTAAGGCTCGCCACGGGCGGTGGCGAGGTTAGCTTGACCAACCTGAAAATTGCCCGGACCGACGCCAAAAAATGGATGGTTCAGGGTCAGGGTAATGCTGTCCAGCAGCAACTCCAGTCGGGCCTCGCTGGAGTTAGCCGCATCCTTTTCGGCGTAGGTCAATTGCGATGGGTCGCGCTTGTCGAACAACGTGGTGTAGCGATCCTGAAGCTGCTTAGGCATCATGATCACCAGGCCCACGAACAGGATAGGCACCGCGACAATGAGTTTCGCCTTGGTGGCTCCCGAGGCTTGAAAAAAGACATAGAGGAAGAGGACAGCGGTGCCGAACAGGATGGCTCGCGACCCCGTTCTCGATATGGCCAGCAGCACGGGAGCGGCCAGGCACACGGCAATCACCTTCCGCGCTCCTTTGCTCTGCATGAAAAGATAGGCGATAAAGATCAATCCTACGAGCAGGGTCCAGGCCAAATCGTTTGAGTTCTGATAGCGCCCGCCGGGCGTACCCAAACGTCCGTCTACGGTGTAGGAGTGCATTGCCAGCGCCAGAATCGCCAGGAAGCCGACGCCATAAGCAATCGTGTGTAAAATCTTTTTGCTCTCCGCCGCGGTGGAAATCAGCCCGGCCGTGAGCAGAAATGCCAGGAACGACTTGGACCAGTAGTCCTCAAAGACCACGATGCTGCCGCCACGCCAGATTGCCAGCGGAATGCAGATAATGAACCAGATCGTAAACGCCGTTATCGCCTTGCCGATGGGGCTCGATAACACCATCCCGATCCGCCCGGTCACGCCGACAGCGATCAAGCCCAATCCCCCGATTACCAAAAGTGGGCGGATCTCGCGGAGACCTGGAGTGAACTCAATAAAGCCGGTGTAAACGGCGAACAGAAACACCACCAGGATGGGAAAGACTGCACTGAGAAGAGAATCGGGTCGCCGCTGCTGGTTAGACGTCACAGGCCTCACTCCAGGAAATTGATTGTTGTAACGCAGCCCTCAAGGGCGCCGTTCGCGGCCGGGGAAACCGCTAGCCTTCGGTCAAGTTGGTGTAGTTTATCATGATTATTCTCCAGGGCGTTGGGGGAACGTGAGTCCTATTGGGCTTAGCGCGACCCCCATGACCAAATCGGCAATCCGCCCATTAGCGGCCGTTCCCCAATTATGCAAATCGCTTACCTCTTGAGCGAGTACCCTACCCTGGGCCACACCTATCTTCTGCGTGAAGTGCGCGGGCTCCGGGAACTGGGATGGGACATTCAAACCCTCTCCGTCCGCCGGCCGGGCCAGCGTCCTTCCTCGTTATCGGCGGCGGAACAGGAAGAGTGGAACGCCACCTGGTACATCCTGGGAAGCGGCCCTATGGAGTTCCTGCGAGCCCATGCTGTCACTCTGGTCACCCGCCCGGGGCGCTACCTCCGAGGTTTGCTGACCGCCTGGAAAATCGGGCGCTTCCACCCTCATAACACGGCTCGTGCCCTGGCTTATTTCGCGGAGGCGGTGCTGGCCGGCGATCGGCTGCGCCGCGCCGGCATCCAGCATGTCCATTCGGTTTACACCACCACGGTCGCCCTCATCATGAGCCGGATTTTCGACGTCCGGCTGTCGATGACCATTCACGGGCCGTCGGAATTCTTCGATCCCGAAGGCTTCCGCATCCGCCAGAAAGTGGCAGCGGCCGAGTTGGTGACCGGGATCAGCTACTTTTGCCGCAGCCAGATCATGCTGTGGTCCTCGCCGTCGGATTGGCCGAAGATCGAAGTCGTGCCGCTAGGTATCGATATCAGCGGATGGCAATCGGCGACGTTCCGCGAGCGTCCGTCCCCGTTTGAGTTGATTTCCGTCGGCCGGCTTGCCGACGTGAAAGGCTATCCCCTCCTTTTCGAAGCGGTCGCGCTGCTCGTCGCCGAGGGCAGAGACATTCGTTTGCGGCTGGTCGGCGATGGCCCAGACAGTGGCCAACTGCAACAGAGAGCCCAGCAGCTTGGAATCGCCGACAGGGTGATCTTCGAGGGTTGGAAGACCCAGACCGAGCTGCGCAAACTTTATGCCGAGAGTGACTTATGCGTCCTTTCCAGCTTTTCGGAAGGGGTGCCCGTGGTTCTGATGGAGGCGATGGCGACCGGCGTACCCTGCATTGCGCCTCGCATTACCGGGATTCCCGAGCTGATTCGTGATGGAGTCGAGGGCTTGCTGGTGACGCCGGCGAACGTAGCTGACCTGGCTTCCGCCATCGGTTCGCTGATGGATCACCCTGATCTACGCCGTCAAATGGCCACGCGATCACGCGAGCGCATCGCCGGGCAGTACGAGCTCCGCAAGAATGTTTTGCTACTGTCGAACCTGTTCAGCCAGATGCGACAGAATGGCGCAGCTTCCGCCCCGTCGAAGTGAGCACCGATTCGTAAATCTCCTGCATGGTGCCAGCCGCATTGGCAAAGGTAAACCGGCTCGTGATTTTCGCCGAGGCGGCCTGCGCCAATCGTCGTCGCTGCGGCTCATCGTCCAAAAGCTGTCGTAGATGATTTGCCAACTCGTCGACGGCATCCACCGGAAACAGCAGCCCGTTCTGCCCGTGTTCGATCAGTTCCGGATTGCCCCCAACCCGCGATGCAACCGGGCAACATCCACACGCCATCGCCTCCATCAATGCGTTGGACAGCGCTTCCGACCGCGAAGGCAACACGAAGATATCGATGCGGCTAAGCCACTGAGCCACGTCTTGGGTCGCCGGCTCGAAGTGACAGTTCTCCACTCCAAGTTCTGCACACAGGGTTCTCAACCTCGCCTCTTCCGGACCGCTGCCTACGATCAACAGCACCGTGTCCGGACGGCGAACGGCCGCAAACGCCCGTATCAACGTGTCCACTCCTTTTTCCGGACGCAGCGCACAGACCGTGCCAATCACCGTTTGCCCGGGATATGGCGAAGTTCCCGTTCGGCGTTGATACTGATCGGTGTCGATGCCGTTGTAGCAAAGCCGCACCTTTCGCTCCCCTACTCGCTCTTCCTCGATCAGGTACTTCCGCATGTATTCACAATTGACCACCACTGCGTCGGCCAGACGATCGGTGATTCGCAGCAGCCGCTTCAGGCGTTGCGTGGTCAGGTTCCGATCGCCGCGCTGACTCGAGATCACCGCCGGCGTCCCCGCCCAGCGCGCGACCGGCACGGCGAATACATTCAGCGGAGCGTCGAACGAGTGGACGATTTGAATGCGATGCTGGTGGATATATCGAATCAGCTGTCCCGCTGCCCGCAAAACCGCCGGCGATTTAAACGAATAAACCGGCAAGTGCAAAATCGGCACGCCAGCCTGCTCCAGGTCCTTCCGGCGCAACCCATCCGGGCGAAAGCAACCTACGTGCGGAATGAATCGCTCGCGCTGCAGGAATCGCGCCGTCTCTACCAGTTGGCGCTCCGTCCCGCCTACGCCCAACTCCCGCACCATTAGGAGGATAGGAATTCGTTCTAAGGTTTCGCCATTCATTCTACTAAGGTCCGCAATCACCACTCCTTCGCCGAAAGCCGCTACCTGCCTGCTACGCCAGCGTCAAGCAACAACCGAGGATCGCTCTGGCATGCCTATTGAACAGTACATCAGAGCAGTCTTAGTAACTAAGTATTAGATTACTTAAGTTTGGCTAATTACCGAGCCACCGGTGACTGACGAGTTGGACCTGAGTACAGTTCCTCCCAAGCACCTCACCAGCCAATACTTAAGGAGCAGTAAATGACCAACCGTGTTAGATCATCGATAGCTACCTTATGTTTCTGCCTACTTAGCATTTTGTTGGTTGCGGAACAGGCACCCCAATCTGGAAGCTTCACAATTTCGGCCTCGCCTTCTTCCCTGACTGTGGCGCAGGGAAGTCAAGGAACTTCGACGATTACGACTGCCATCAGCGGCGGTTTCAACAGTCCTATTAGCCTTTCCGCCAATACCGCCTATCTGGGCTTGCAAATGACATTTTCTTTCAGTCCGAACCCCATCCCCGCCCCGGGTTCCGGCAGTTCAAATTTGACCATAACCGTTGGCGGTAACGTGAAACTGGGAATCTATCCCATAGTCGTTTCCGGCGTTGGCGGTGGGATTCGGCAGACCACCACGATTCTTCTCACTGTCACCCCGCAACAGCAGTCGAGCTTTACCATTACCGCCTCGCCGTCCTCGCTCACCATCGCGCAAGGCAATCAGGGAAACTCTACCATCACCACCACTATCTCGAATGGGTTCAATAGCGCCATCAGTCTTTCGGCATCGGGAATGCCCTCAGGCACGACCGTGAGCTTCAATCCCAACCCCATTCCCGCTCCAGGTTCCGGCAGATCAACCATGAGCATCGTGGTAGGCTCCAACACGCCGACTGGAACGTATCCCATCACGGTTACCGGCAATGGCGGCGGGATTCGGCAAAGTACCACAGTCACACTAACCGTGACTTCGGAATCGGGAAGCTTTACCGTGTCCGTCCTGCCGGCTTCGCTTAGCGTCAGCCAAGGGAGTCAGCAAACATCGGCCGTCACGACAACCGTCAGCGGTGGTTTCAGCGGCCCGATCAGCCTATCGTCCTCAGCTCCCCCTTCAGGTGCGAGTATTAGTTTCCTGCCCAGCACGATTCCAGCGCCGGGAGCGGGCATTTCTACCATGACGATAACTGTAGGAAGCAATACGCCGTTGGGAACCTATCCCATCTCGGTGACCGCTGCCAGCGGCACCAACCAGCAAACGATAACTGTGACTCTCACTGTAATCGCGGTAACTGGAGAGCCATTCCCAGCGTCTCCCCGAGTTTATATCGACACTACCTGGAACCCGCCCAACGGCACGACCTGGCAGGTCAATTCGGCTTCGACCCTGCAGAATACGCTGGGGCAGGCCCAGCCGGGTGACACTATTGTTCTGGACAACGCAGTTGTGTATTCCGGAAATTTCACCCTTCCCGCCAAAACTAACCCGAACAACAAATGGATTTATATCGAGAGCTCGCAACTCAGCAACTTGCCGCCTCCGGGCACCCGGGTAAGTCCATCCGAAACTTCTTACATGGCCAAGCTGACAACCCCCACCGTGGCTCCTGTATTTACCTTGGCGCCGGGCGCGAATCATTACCGGCTGATTGGACTTGAAATTACCTCCAACTCGACCGAGGGTGGCAACCAGAACAACAACCCGCCAAGTAACAACTACACCTATTGCCTGGTGTGTTGGAACGCCACGCTGGGACAAACCGAGCCAGACTCCATCACCCTGGATCGCGATTACATTCATGGCTCGCCGACCCAGGACGTAGGTCAGGGCGTCCAAGCCAATGCCAGCAACTTTGCCGTCATCGATAGCTACATTTCCGACATTCATGAAGGTACGTTTGACTCGCAGGCAATTCTTGTCTACTGGTCGCCCGGCCCGATCAAGATTGTCGATAACTATCTCTCCGCCACCACGGAAGACCTGATGTTTGGCGGGGCCGGCGGCTATAACAATCCCTATGTGCCCTCCGATATCGAAGTTCGCACCAATTCCTTTTTCAAGCCGCTCGCTTGGGACTCCTGCGGAGTAGGAGGTACCGTTCCACCGGGTGAACTGCTGGCGAACGGAACCGCTTGTCCTGCCTATCCCAACAATCAGTGGGTAGAGAAGAATAATCTGGAGATCAAGAGCGCACAGCGGATGGTGGTCACCGGAAATACGTTGCAGAATACCTGGGTTAGCGCCCAGACCGGTCCTGCCGTGCTCTTCACCATCCGTACCAGTCAAAGCGGCAACATCGCGGTTGTGGATGACATTCTGTTTCAGAGCAACATCCTGACCAACGTCGATGCTGCCTTTACTACTCAGGAGCAGGATAATGAATGTAACGCCCAGGATGGGTATCCCAACTGCACGAACCCCGGAGAGAGTAAGCGTATCTGGGTCGACAACAACCTCATCCTGTTAAGTCCATCGCTCGACACCTATCAGCACTTCCTGGTGAATGTCGACGGCGGAACCGCCACCCTTGCCGGATTGACGGACTACATTTTTCAGCACAACACCGTGCTGGAGAGTAATCTATCGACACTTTGGGCCTCGCTCTACTTTGACCTTCCCCAGCTATCATGGCACTGCTCGCCGCCGCAAGGCTTCTCCTCGACCCATAACGTTTGGGTATTGGATAATGCCATGACGCAGCAGCCCAACGGCGATTGCGCTTTGATAACCGCCTGGGGTGGCATAACCGGCTTAGGGTATTACATGGGCGACCCTTCTCCCATGGCCCCCCGCTTTTATGGGAACGCGATGTTCGTGCCTGGCGGCTATCAGCGGCAAACCTGGCCGGGAACATCGAATGACGCAACCACCACTCCTTTCACCTATGTGAATCCGGGAAGCGGTAACTACCAGTTGCTTATTCCGGATTGGACCGATACTACCGACGGTAAAGTATCGGGAATCGACTATAACGCTCTAGAACAGGCATTGAATCAACCCTGAACATCCCGGGTTTAGGCCGAGCTTCTGACGCGTTACACTTCAGCCCGGCTCCGTGCTTTCGACACGGCGGAGCCGGGCAGACTTTCCTCTTGTGCTAAACTCGGTCTCCAGCGAACTGAGTAGCCTTCGGCCGGCTGATCGACGGCAGGCCCAGATGCCCAGGCGACAGCACCGGGCAAGTACTAACAAACGCTTGGTTGGTTTCTTGCGCGATCACAAAGTTCTCATGAATATTCGGATAAATAAACTACTCCTTCTCGGCATTTTGCTGGCCATAATTCAATCGGTCCAACTGGCAGCAGCACAGGCTCCCCAGCTTCCGGCACCGCAACCGCCCAAGATTCTTCTCGACACCACTTACCATCGCCCTGGCGGCCGGGAAGTCAAGATCCATGCTGGGGACGATTTGCAAGCTGCTATCGATAAAGCTCGGGCCGGAGATATCCTTGTCCTGGATGCGGGTGCGACCTTTACCGGCAATTTCTGGTTGCCTCCAAAGTCAGGCGACGACTGGATCTACATCGAGACCTCAGGTATCGACAGCGTGGCACAACCTGGTCAGCGAATTTCGCCGGCTGCGGCAAGCCGCATGGCAAAGATTCAGACTTCCAACAGCGATTCTCCTGTTTCGGCGCAACCGGGCGCCGCGCACTATCGCCTGGTAGGTCTCGAGATTACTCCGGCAACAGGCGCGCCACGAGTCTATAGCTTGATCGGTATCGACTCTTCCACCTCGCGAGTGGAGGCGAAACTTCGGGCGCTTGCTACCAGCGTGGCGCCTGCCCTGACACCGGCCGATCAATTCCCCAAAGATATTACTATCGACCGTTGCTACCTACATGGCTCGGATACTCAAGATGCAAGACGAGCTGTAGCCGGCAACGGAATTGCTATTGCCGTGATCGACAGCTATATCTCGGATATTCACGACTCGACCATGGATTCCCAGGGAATTATCGTTTATCGCGCGCCTGGTCCCATTAAGATTGTTAATAACTTTATTTCCGCAACTACAGAAAACATCCTATTTGGCGGCGCCGGAGGTCCGGCGAATCCCTATGTTCCGTCCGACATTGAGATTCGCAGCAACTGGCTCTATAAGCCGCTTTCCTGGATTCCCGTGACCACCGGCGGCAAAGGTAAATGGGCGGTCAAGAATCACCTGGAGTTTAAGAACGCGCAGCGAGCTATCGTCTCCGGCAATATCATGGAAAATGATTGGCAGAGCGCACAGACTGGAACCTCGGTGCTGCTTACTCCCAGGGTCGGACAAGATCAGGGAGGACCGGTAACGGTAGTAGACGATATCAATATCGAGAATAATGTCATTAAGAATGTTAATTCAGGTTTTGCGGTTACCGAGTTCGATGAAAATGTAAAGGATGGTACTTGGCACGGTGAGACCAAGCGAATCAGAATTGCCAACAACCTGGTCCTGTTGCGGGATGAGAGCGAACCGGCGGGATATCGGCCTACAGGTTTTGCTCTAGGTCCTACGTTGCAAGACGTAGTCTTCCAGCACAACACCGTGCAAATGACTCGCAAGTCGGCCTGCTGGGTATCGTTCTGGTTCAATACTGATCAGGCATGGAAGTGGCCGCCGCCGCGATCCTATACCGAGAATGTTTGGATCCTCGACAACGTGCTCTGCCGACAACCTAGCGGCGATTGGGGTGGTCAGGGCACGGATGGCTTGACCAACTATATGGGTAGCCCTCGCCCGCTCGCCCCGCGCTTCAGTGGAAATGTAATGCTGCTAGGCTCCAGCGACGCCCCGCAGTCCTTTCCCCCTAAAAACGATGTCACGTCGAAAGTCAGCTATGTAGATCCCGGCGCTGGCAACTTCCAGTTGGTTTCGCCGAAATGGTTGCAGACCACCGATGGAAAGATAGCTGGAATCGATTACGCCAGTCTTGCGGAAGCGACCAAGTCCGACGCCGCAGGCAAGATCGTTTCACACGCCAACAGCATGCCGAATCTGCCTGCTCCCTCTTTCGGCCAGCCTCTAGCCGATCGTCAGTGTGACCCGTGCACGCCCAGCGGACTATTGAACGGATCGGACCGGCAAACCGCTTCGTCTAAGTGAGTGACGAAGACTAGGCGCCAGCCATCCGCCGGGATGCCAGGGTCAACCCGCGATATAAGCCAAGGTAGTTGCCACTCGGGGACATCAAGGAGTGCAAGAATTAACGTTCTCGCAATATTAATTAACTTTGTTGCAATCTTTAAGATGCGGCGGTCGCACAAGGAACGGTCTGGCTCTCTGCCCTGAGCGGTTCTTCCAAATTCTTGAACCACAGCTCCAACATGAGTAACGCGTAGATCTGGTGATGATTACTGCGGCGCCCGCTGTCGTGTTCCTCCAGCAGGTAGCGAACGAAGTCGGGAGAGACGATTCCGCGATCGAGGAAACTCTTGCCGAGTAAACTGTCGTGCACCAATTCGCGCAGCGGGCCGCGGAACCAGTGATCGATAGGGACGCCGAAGCCCATCTTCGGCCGCGTCAACAGTTCCGGAGGCAGGCGATCGCCGAGCGCTTCCAGCAGAATCTTCTTGCCCTTGCCGTTCTGCCATTTCCATTTGGTGGGAATGCCAGTGGCGAACTCGGCAAAGCGGTGGTCCAGCAGAGGACAACGAACTTCCAGCGAGGCCGCCATAGAGGCACGATCGACCTTCGCCAGGAAATCGCCGGTGAGCAGGTTGGTCGCCTCAAAGTACATCAGCTGCGAGCGGATGTCGGTGCCGTCAGGCAGGAAGTTGTCGGGCAGCATCTGCTGGAGAAATGCGACATCGGCCGGCAACATATATTTCGGAGTTAGCATTCGCTTGCGCAGGAAATAGGGAACGTAGTTCTGATTGAAATACCGCTCCAGCGCCGTCGGCGATCCGATGGCATGAGGAAAGTTCTTGCCATACGCGGAATAGGGCAGTGCATCCGCCGTCAAGCGCATCAACTTGCGAAGCAGTAGCGGCACGCGATCGAGGAAAGCGTACTTCTCCACCAGCCCTAAGATCGGATAGCCGGCAAAGAATTCATCGCCACCATCGCCGCTGAGAGCTACCTTCACGTATCGGGCAGTAAATTCTGAAACGATGTAGGTGGGAATCGCCGACGAATCTGAAAAAGGCTCATCGTAATGGCGCACCAGCTTGTGGATCAGCGACAACGAATCGGGCCGCACGACAATTTCGTGATGGTCGGTTTTGTACTTCTTCGCCACCATCGCCGCATATTTCAGCTCGTTGTAAGCCGCCTCTTCGAAGCCGATGGAAAATGTTTTGACCGGCTCGCGTGACTGTAGAGCCATCGAGGCCACGACCAGGCTCGAATCGATGCCGCCGCTGAGAAACGCGCCCAAAGGCACGTCGGCAATCATGCGAATGCGCACCGCTTCGTCGAACAGTTCGCGTATCTTTTCGCAAGTCTGCGCTTCGGTGAGCCCGTTCTGGTTTTCCTCGGAGAACGGAGGCAGTCGCCAGTAGCGGCCCTGCTTGATCGTCCCATCGACGGAGCACTCGATCCAGCAGCCCGGCATCAGCTTGCGAATCGCCTTGAAGGGACTGTAGGGCTCGGCGATGTAGGTGAATTGGAAATAGAGACGGAGCGCGTCGGTGTCGAGATCGAGTGGGACGCCGGCCATGCGCAGGCATTTCAATTCGCTGGCGAAATAAAAGCCGTTCGGTGTTTGCGCGTAATAGAGCGGCTTCTTGCCGAAGCGATCGCGAACCAGCAGGACCTTGCGCTTCCGCGAGTCCCAAATGCAATAGGCAAACATGCCTCGCAGCCGATGCAGGCCGTCAGTGCCCTCTTCCTCGTAGAGATGAATCAGCGTTTCCGTGTCGCTGTTGGTGCGGAAGCGATGGCCCTTGCTGATCAGGTCCTGGCGAAGTTCCTGGTAGTTATAAATCTCTCCGTTAAAGACCACCCAGACGGTGCCATCCTCGTTCGAGATCGGCTGATGACCTGTGTTGAGATCAA
Source organism: uncultured Acidobacteriaceae bacterium (assembly GCA_963746515.1). Lineage (GTDB taxonomy): Bacteria > Acidobacteriota > Terriglobia > Terriglobales > Acidobacteriaceae > Bog-257. The sequence goes on from CAVVBO010000001.1 coordinate 1,206,478, forward strand.
TAATGCTGAGCCGGCGCATCCCGATGCCGCACGGACCATCGGTATAAATGCCTTCATCGTCCGGGCCACGGTGCCGGATGAGGTCGCACATGGCCTGTACGTCCGCGACTTGTGCGCTGCTGTCCCGGAGGAGAAATCCCGCAATCCCACACATAGGCTTAAAATGCTATCACTCCTGCGCCATTGGAGCTAACTGGAACCCGGCATCGCGACGTTGCGGAGTATGACTGCAATCCGCACTCTCCCGGTCAGTCCCCAACCCGCTTCACCTTCGTTCCAATTCCACGAAACGGTATGCGACAATCAGAGCCACGCCCGGTGCCTGATGCCGCGGCGGTCGAGCACAATGGGGGTCCCTTGGGCATGACGCAACACGCAACGGAAGTTGCTGCGGGCGAGCGTTTCGAGTTCGGCAAGAACTGGGAACGGTTTCTGCAGACCCTCAACGACGACAAGATCGCCGAGGCGATCAGCTCGTTGAAAAATATGCTGGAGACGGAAAGTCTTGCTGGACGCAGCTTTCTGGACATCGGCTCCGGCAGCGGCCTGTTCAGCTTGGCGGCGCGGCGTCTGGGAGCCCGGGTCCACTCGTTCGACTACGATCCCAATTCCGTGAACTGCACCTCCGAATTGAAGCGACGTTATTATCCCGACGATCCTGCGTGGGTAGTCGAGGCCGGCTCGGCTCTTGACATTGATTATCTGGAATCGCTCGGACAGTTCGATGTCGTTTATTCGTGGGGCGTGTTGCATCACACCGGCCAGATGTGGAAAGCGCTGGCTTACGCTGCGCCTCGGGTCGCGCCGGGCGGGAAGCTGTTCATCGCTCTTTATAATGATCAGGGATCAACCAGCCGGCGGTGGACTAAAGTCAAGAAGTTCTACAACGAAGCGCCGCGAGGCCTGCGGTTTCTGGTGGTGTGGCCTTCGTTCTGGGTGATCTATTGGCGAAGTCTAGTAAAGGGCACGCTGCGCGGCAAGCCGTTTCAAACCTTTCGCGACTACGGAAAGAACCAACGCGGCATGTCCCTCTGGCAGGATTTGATCGACTGGGTGGGGGGTTATCCATTCGAGGTCTCGAAGCCGGAGCAGATTTTTGACTTCTACCGCGAACGTGGATTTGTTCTGACGCGCTTGCTAACCTGCGGAGGAACACTGGGCTGTAACCAGTTCGTATTTGAGAAATCAGCCTCCACGCGGAGCTGATCCGTACAATGGCATCGTGATCCGAAAACTGCTGAAGCAATGCTGGTATGGCCTATTTCTCGTTGCGGCGTGGCCTCTTGCCGCGCTGTCTGGCTTCGGCCGCGTCAAGCCCATTTACACATTTTTCGCTCACTCCTGTGCGACAGTACCCGGTGGCCTTGGCGACTATTTTCGTGTTGCCTATTATCACTTGACCCTGGCTGAGTGTCACATGTCGAGCCGGATTTCGTTTGGCACTTTCTTTGCCCATTCGGAAGCGCGCGTCGGCGCCCGAGTCTATATCGGCAGTTATTGCATCATGGGAAAAGCGACCATCGGTGAAGGTACGCAGGTCGCTTCTGCCGTGCAGGTTCTGAGCGGTCAGCACCAGCACATACGCGATGCGTCCGGTGCGTTCCATGAAGCGGGCGATTTCAAGAACGTGACAGTCGGCGCGGATTGCTGGCTGGGAGCGGGAGCCATCGTTATGGCCGACGTTGGCGCGCGAACTACGATTGGCGCGGCCTCGGTCGTGACGCGTCCCATTCCCTCGGACTCGGTAGCGGTCGGCAGCCCGGCTCGCGTGATTCGCGGGACGGAAGAGGCGCTGCCTGATAGGGGTTAATCACCTCTGATGATTCGTATCCGAGAAACTTAGAGCAGTTTCAGCACACCGACGCCCGGCGCAAGAAGCCTATCGATCATGTTCCTGGAGGGAATATTCAGCGTTGCCGTCGGCTGCTGCGCCCCGAGCTGCGTAGCGGCTCTCGGCATCCAGGACTACCATTCGGGAAACGTCGCGAGGATAAGAAAGGTTCAGCGCGTGACTGACGACATAGAGCGGCCGACCTTTCGACTCCTCGTAAATTCGCGCGACGTAATCGCCGATCAGGCCGACACAAATCAGCGTCATGCCGAAGAAGAAGCATTGCAGGAAGACCAGCGAAGTCCAGCCCCACACGGTGTGTTTCAGAACCAGGGCCTGTATTGCGGCGTAGGCCAGATAGATGAAAGCGAAGGCTACCGCGATGAGCCCCATTCCCATGGTTAGTCGCAGCGGCATCGCCGAGAACGAGGTGATCGCCGTCCACGCGAAGCGCATCATCTTCCAGGTGGGATATTTTGTAGTTCCCGCTGCCCGCGGCTGGCGTTCAAAAGGGACCAATGCTTCCCTGAGGCCGAGCCAGGCAATCATGCCGCGCATAAAGCGATGCTGCTCTCTCAGTTGCCGGATGGCCAACACGGCGCGCCGGCTCAGCAGCCGGAAGTCGCCGACTTCCGGCGGAATGTCTACGTCGGCAAGGTGGCGCAGCAGTGAGTAGAAAATCTGCGCCGTCTTTCGTTTGAACCAGGTATCGCTTTCCCGAAGAATTCGCTGAGGTGAAACAATGTCGTAACCTTCATCACGGTACAAGGCGACGATTTTGGGCAGCAACTCCGGAGGGTCTTGAAGGTCGGCGTCCATTACGATGACGGCATCCCCGGAAGCGAAATCCAGCCCCGCCGTGACTGCCAGCTGGTGGCCGAAATTGCGGGAAAAACTGAGAACTTTGACGCGGGAATCCTGCGACGCTTCAGCGGTCAGGATTTCGAATGAGCGGTCGCGGCTGCCGTCATTCACAAATATGATCTCGTATTCACAGCCAATTGCCTGTAGAGCACTGCGCAATTGCGGCATGGTGACCGGTAGCACTTCTTCTTCGTTAAATACCGGAATCACCAGCGACAACTTCATTCTGAGCAGTATAAACCACCGCATCATCCATGCTAAGATTCAGTGCCCATGTCCCTGATCGGTGGTGAAATTCGAGGCACAAGCCGCACGGCAATTCTTGGAGTTTTCGTTCTTTGCTTCCTCATGACGATTGCCATCCGGATTCGCACCGACGTCCTTTACCCGGGCGGCCCGCACTGGAGCGAGCCCAACGATCATCACAAGTATCTTTACATTGCCGAGCATCCGCTGGGCAGCTTTCACATCCAGCCCACTTGCTGGCGCATTGGCGTCCCGCTGGTGGCGCGGGTTTTGCCATTCTCCACATATCGAAACTTCGATCTGCTGAGCATCCTTTTTGTCGCTTTGACCGGCGGCATGGTTTACGTATGGTTGCTGGCAATTCCGCGTCCTCCGGCCGAAGCCTTCCTGGGGGTATTGCTTTTCTATTCTTTGGGAGGAGCTTCGAAGTTGTTGTTGCAGGGAGTTACCTCTCCCGATCCGGAAAGCTATTTTTTTATTCTTGTCGCCTTGTACGCTATTTATACAGATAACGATTGGCTATGTGCCCTGGCTCTAGCCATAGGTGTGACCACCAAGGAAACTGTCTTATTGGTGGGACCGCTTCACTATAGTCTCAAAGTTGCCAGACTATGGGATTGGCAGCGATTTAAGCGGACTTTCCTGGTATGCCTGCCTTGCGTCTGCGCTCTGGTAGCCATTCGCGTACTTATCCCGGCGTGGAATGACCGCGCCGATTATGTTGCTTCCCTGCCTTTTATTTATACGCAGGTTTCCGCCGGACAGGCCAAGTATGATTTGAAGACTGCGTTTCTGGGCAATGTGCGGGTTTACCGCGAGATGACAATCATCAATCTGTTGCGGCTGTTTACTTACGGTTCGCTAGGCGTACAACTTTTTCTGCCTTTCTTTGCGCCGCGTGCCAATAAAGAAGTGTTGGTCCGTTGGTTCCCTTATTGGTTTCCTATCCTGGGCAGTCTGCTAATTGCCTTGAATCCGGACCGGCGGTTGTGCTCGCTCTTTCCGGTGCTCATTGTCATGGGGCTGAATGGCATCAAGGCATTGGCGGAACGTCTGGATGTCGAGTTGACCCGCTTTACGGCGATCTTCGCGGTGCTTACCGCTTTGTTATTACTGAAGAAGGATGCTCCCATCGTACCGTTCGATCTGCTGGCAGCGGTGTTTCTCGCCGGTTTGTGCTGGTTGGTGGTGCAGAAGCCGCGGACCCGCCTTTCCGTGGCCGGCAATCCGACCGCGGGCCCGCCCCTGCGCGGATTTGTCAGCCAATCCGATCCGACAACCTCTGCTAAGACCCGGTAGTATGGCTTTGCAGCATTTCGGACACAGTCGGAGGAGTAGTGTCCTGCGAGAGTAAATCCGTGCATCAAGGACATATGCTTGCCTCTGAACCAGCGGCGCTCGCACCGTGTTGGAAGGCTGACGAACACAAACTGCCATGACCACGGCCCCTCGTTCACTGACGCAAGAAACGGCTAGCGGCGTAGCCTGGATCACCTCCTTTCAACTTGCCAGGCAGGTGCTGCAGGTCATCTCCGTGTCCGTCTTGGCACGCCGGATTCCCCCGTCGGCCTACGGTTTGGTCGGCATGGCCGTACTGGTAACCAACCTCCTCGAATCCATCCGCGACATGGGAACCGGAACCGCCCTGGTGCGGGAGCGGGAAATGTCGGATGAGCTGGCTTCGACCGGATTCTGGCTGAATTGTGCGACTGGATCGCTGGTGACCCTGCTGCTGCTGCTGGCTTCGTGGCCGGCGGCCCGCTTCTTTCATGAACCGAAGGTTGCCACGATCCTGCAGTTCCTTTCCATCTCTTTCTTCATGACAGCACTTGGCATTGTGCCCATGGCACTGCTGAGCCGAGCAATGGAGTTCCGCAAGCTGGCCCTGGCCCAGACGCTGGGCGCAATCTGCGGAACGCTGTCGGCGATTGCCATTGCTCTGGCGGGCGGGAAGGTGTCGGCACTGGTTGCCGCCAACCTGGTTATCAATTTCACGACCACGGTCGCTGTCTGGATCCTTGCTCCGATCCATTTGCGGACGGTATTCCGCGTCGCCGACGCGCGCCGCATCGTTGCATTCGGTTCGCACCTGACCGGTTCGCAGGTGATGAACTACTTTTCCCGGAACGCCGACAACGTGCTGGTAGGACGATTCCTGGGTAGCACCTCTCTGGGTTTTTACCAGATGGGGTACATGCTGATGGCTTATCCCCTGCTCAGTTTCGGCCTGATGCTGGCGCAGGTGGTGTATCCAGCGCTGGCCAACTTTCCTGACGATCATGCGCGCTTTCGCGAAGCGTACTTGCGGACCACCAGGCTGATTGGGTTAGTCACGGTTCCGGTAATGTTTGGGCTGGCGGTGACGGCGCAACCCTTCGTGCGATTCTTTCTGGGTCCACGGTGGTTACCGGTGGCTGGTCTGTTGCTGGTTTTCGCGCCCCTGGGAGCTTTGCAGACGCTGTACGACCCCACTCTGCTGATCTACAACACGCAAGGCAAGACCGACCTGCTGTTCCGTTGGCAGATTTTCGCCAGCATCTCTTATGTGTTGTCGTTCATCGTCGGATTGCATTGGGGGATTATGGGAATCGCGACTTCGTATGCGATCGTGTGGACTATCCTCATGTTCCCCGGACTTGCGATTCCATTTCGGTTGGTGGGATTGCCGCTGAAGACATTTTTTCGCAGTCTGTGGCCGATCATGTGGCACGGCCTGGTGATGGCCGCGGCAGCCAGCGCCTGGCTCTACGGCCTGCGGCGCGTGGGAATCCAGAACGCCGCAATACAGCTTTTTTCCACGGCAATCCTGGGCGCGGCGGTGTATACCGGACTGCTGCTGTGGCGAAAGCCGCCGGTACTGCTGGAACTGTTGACGACTCTCGGAGGATCGGGGCGGCCAGCGGTTAGAGCGATCGGGCAGTATCTGTCATGCGCCGCCGGGAAGATTCCCAGCGCCGGTGCAGGCAAAGCCGCCGGCTCGGCAGAAATCTAATTAGTGTTGGCACTCCCTAGACCGCGCGACGTGAACCACAACCTTATCTCAGTGCGCGGTCCGCGTCAGTGATCCCATGTTAGCGTCCAAGGCAGGACGGGCGAACCTGACAGCGGCTTCGTTCTTATCGATGGGGCACAAGGCGGAAGAAAATTTCCTTGATTGAAACACCTGTCGGCGGTGGAGAAGCCGATTGTGCCGCTAACGGAAATCGTCGATCGACAACGGAACGTCGGCATTGCGCGTCTCGCGGATCGGCTTGCCATTGTCGATGGTCCCGGCCACGGCGAGGATTTCCAGATTCTCCTCCATCGCGTCGGCGATCTTGTTGAGGATGGCCGCGCGCGCCGCCGGCGAGGTATGGGCCCACGCGTCTTTCGCAGCATGCGCCGCGTCGAGGGCTTTCTCCACATCTTCGGGGGTTGATTTGGCGATCTCGGCGATGGGCTCGCCGTTAATCGGACTGTGGTCCACAAAGTATCTTGCTTTGACCGGTGGCGCCCATTTGCCAAAAATGCCTGCCCTGTGCTGGTCAGTGGAGCCCGAAGGTGTAACTCAACCCCGAACTGCTGCCGTAATCACTGCCCGAGAAGTTGGCGGGCGGCTGGTTATCCCAGTTGCCATAGAACGAGATATTCCACGATAGGTCGCTGGTGATCTTTATGTAGTAGGTGGCGTTAGTGTTGAAATAAATCCGGCCCGGCTCGGAGAGTGCGGGAAATGCCGTAGCCGTGAGGGCGAGGTTAGTTTTGTTAAAGCGGAAAAGCTTCACTTGGGCTGCAATCAGGGCGGCCGCCACGTTCTGGGTGGGCACCGGGAGCTCGGACTGCTTGTAGTTTGTGCTCTGCCAAGCCACGCCGCCGATCAATGCGACACTGGCGTGATTAGTATTTTTCAGATAGCGTCCGATACCAGCGCCGAGATTGGATTGCAGCCGAATGTCCTGCTCTGAGCTTTGCAGAAAACTGGCGATGCCGGCATAGAACCAATTGTTCCAGCGCAGTAGATGCATGCCTTCGAGATTCAACTGATTTCGGGTTGCGGCCGAACTGGCGCCGCTGCTGGCGGACAACGTGGAATTCAGGCTGCTGTTGGCAGACCAGCGCTCGCGCAGGTAATCGACTTCCGCCCCCAGGCTGTATTGGGTGTTGTTATTTCCCTTGGAATAAATGATGCCGGAGTTGATGTCGCCGTTAAATCGCTCCCAGAATCTGTCGGAGGTCTCGCCCATCTTGACGATTTGAGTTCGGGGAATCACGATCTGTTTCTGCGAGCTCTCGATCACTTCAATCTTTACCGGCCGCAATTCTTCGGTTTCGGCGGTGCTCAATGTGCCGGTATAGACAGAACCGTCGGTAGTCTTCACGATGAATAGTTGCTTGCTTTCCAGATGAGCGACTTTCGACCATTGCACCGAAGACGTCCCGAGGATGTAGTCAAAGCTGACATACAGCACGCCCTGGTCAAGGCCTTTGATCTCGCCGGTGAGTCGGTCCCCATTCTTCATAACCAGTGTGTCGGTCTTCTCGCGCGCAACCAACGGCAGTGAAAAAAATAGGGCGAAACTTAGAACAAAGACAAGGGCACGAACGTTCACGGGTCGGCTCCTATACGTCCCAAACCAGCAGAAGCTTAGCTGGTCGTGGCTTACCTCACCGAATCGAATTATGGGGTGCAAAACGTATAGTACGGCTTCACGGCGGGATTTGGGACGATGGGCTATGGAATTCCTGTTAGCGGTGAAGAGTATGGCCGGGCGGAGATTTTCTCTGCCGCGAAGTGACGCAATCAAAGAGCTGGCCCTCGGAATCGACGTTCGGGAGAGCCAGCTTTCATTGGCAGCCGGCGAATTTGATGGATGCGATCTGCGTGCTCCACTCCGATCCTGTGGTCATGTAGTACTCATTGGCATACCAGAAGGTGCAGCCGTCCGGATCGATTCGCATGGCGCTGTATTCTCCCCAGCGCGGGCCGAGGGCTGAGCCCGTGCCGCTAATCACGGTAAGTTCATTTTCCATTGTGCCTAAGGGATCGGTAACCTCGCGACCCGTGACCGCGATGGAGGGATACATACTCGAACTCGACTCGCTGTAGCCCAGCAGGATGTCGTAGTTCTTGTCGCGAGCGATAGAGCCCATCCAGTGATAGTTCGAGTCAGGAGCAAACGTACCCGACTGGAAGAGTGAGATGCCGGTGACAGGGATGGCTCGGATCGGTGCGGTGAATTCATACCATCTGGGAGCTTCGTTGCCGCCGGAGGCTGTCGAATCGTGCAGCACATACCAATGCTGCGACGGAAGCGGCCGGGGCGGAGTTGCCTTTACGCTGGCCAGCGGAGTGTCTTCCCAATAGGCCAGACGGTACATCAGACGATCGCCGAGAACTTGGAGTTGAGTCGAGGTGTCCTTCTGGGGAACGCAATCGCCACCATAAGCGCCATTGCAAGCGGGCGTGAAGGCGGGCACGGTAATCAGCTGCGAGCCATTGTTGCCCGTGACCGTAGAATTCTGCGGATCCTGATAATCAGGATGCAGTGAGTAAAGCGACAGATGGGTCGGATCCCACAGGTTCATGAAGAATTCGTCTTGGTTGGCGGGTGGCGCCACGCTGGAATCGATATCGGCCGGCAAGGGCAGACCGTCAGCGGGAGACAGCACGAAGCAGATCTGTTCCGCCGAACCATCGCCCACAATCAGCTTGGCACTGTTGTAGGCACACAATTCCGGTCCGATGAAGCCCGAATTCGAGTACTCTCCCTGCGATTGATAGTAGCCATTGGGCCAGACACTCCACTTAGGCGATTCAGGGAGCGGCGTGCCTTGCGGAAACTGAAAGAGATAGTACGAACCGAGCGCGTCCGGGCTGGTGGAAACTGCGAGGCAGGAATAATAGGGTGGACCGTTCACTGTGTTCTCTGCCATGAGCCAGCGATGATGGGCCTTGTCCCATTGCACAATGAGTTGGATCCCGGCGGTACCGTCTGCACAGGCTCCGCCCAGACTGGACCAGATTGTGTTTCCCAGAATTGGACCTGCCTGAACCTGGCCCGAGCTCTTGTCGAACACTGCAAAAACCGGGTCGGTCCATTGCACGATCTGGGTGTCACCAGCCGCCAGGCTAGTATCGGGCGGTGCGCTAGACGGCGTGAAATTCGGAAAGCCGTTGCCCAGACCGAGGAAGTTCAGACCGATGGAAAAATTCGAAGAAGGCGCGGGAGAACGTTGTTCAACCGAATCTGTTATAGGTGCGACGGAATTTCTGGGAATACGGCGGGCGGAAAGTCTCTGAGCAGAACCATAGGGAAGAGGCGCCGGCATTTTCGCTAACTCGCGCAATGGCGGTGAAACTACAAAAGCTTCCGGCCGATGCATTATTGGCGCTGGCTTTTGCTGGGCGAACAGAGACGGACGCGGCATTACTAATATTCCGAGGACGAATAGAAAGGGACATCCAGTTCTTGCGCAGCTTTTTCTCATGGCAGTGCCGCCTCCACTGGCTAGTTTCTACCTCACAAATCGTTGTGGGTGTGTTAGGGCACGACTTTCGGTCTTGCCGAACGACGCGACAAAGATCAGGGCTTGAGCCCCTGCAAGAATGACCCTCAGGGGCTAAAGCCCCGGTCATGAAAGATCGTTTTACGGCACGCCTGAAGGAGTGCCCTGCTACAAAACGGTTTCGCCAACTTCAGGGTTTCCGCGAGACGTCAACGGAGCCAGAAAGGTTCATTGGTTTCTACTTTCGATCCACGATTCGTGCAACGATTCATGATCCTCGGACTTCGCAGAAATGCAAATAAATGCAAAATCTCTCACTAGTAGGGCGAGAAGCCCAGCGTTTTGTCGTCCTTCTGCACCCAGACGTGCGCCTTGTCGGCGACGCGGTCGTTGACCGTCACCACCACCACCACGCCGCTGGCAACGGCGAAAGGTGACCCGCTGTAACCCTTGGGCACTGCCGCGCCGTCAAGGTGGTGGCTCTTGATGATGCCCCACTCGCCGCCCGGGCCCCAGTCCTTGACGAAATCATTGTACGAATAGCGCGAGTATTTGTCGGGATGCTGTTTCCAGTCAGCATCGTGCATCCAGATGCCGTAAGCCTGTTCGTAATTCTGCTGCTGTAGAGCATCGAAAAAGCGGTCGACCTGATGCTCTTCTGGCCAGAAGCGAAACTGCCACCACACCAATCCGGCCACGATCACGAAGACGATCAGGGCAAGGATGCGATCTCTTTTCTTGCGGGCAGGCCGGGGATCGTAAGGTTGGGCTTCGAACAAGCTCATAACAAATACAGTTTACTCGTTGGCATGCAAAGCAGCGCAACCGATCGGCCCCCAATCAACCACCATGAGGATTGTCGGCAGAAAAATAAAACCGGCCGCAACAGCGGCCGGCTCTTATTCAATATCAGGATCGACAGCTAAAGTGGATTGCCGAGAAGTTACTACTTGGCGAGCGCTTGCAGGCGCTGGGCGGCAATTTGTGCAGCCGCCCCAGTAGGATTCTCCTTCTGCATCTGCTCATAGATATGGCGCGCTTCTCCCGTCTGGGCCATGCTTTCATACACCGAGGCCAACATGAACTGTGCCGTGGTCTTGCCGACCGAGACGGTGGGATGATCGATCAACTGCTTATAGAGTTCAATCGCCTGGGAATTGTGATTGGTGTCCTGGTAAATGGCTGCCAACGCCACTTTCGCCAGGCTGGCGATTTCCTTGTAGCGACTGTCCGAAACCTGCTTCAAGTCGTTTTCGGCGCTGGTGTTGTCGCCCAGATCGTGGAAAGTTACTCCAGCGAAGTAGCGGGCCACCGCGGCAGACTGAGTGAAGGGATACTTACTCGCGATCTGGGTGAACTCCGCGTTGGTGACCTTGGCGCGTTCCTGTCCCGAGGCAAAACTCGGGGAATTGGGACTGGCCGGGATCTCTGGAGAGCGGATCGGGGCGTTGTACTTCTCGATCGCCTGCGCGAGTTGGCTGCTCGCCTGCTGATCCCGGTAGTTGATGTAAGCCCAGCCGCCGATGAGAGCGGCCAGAATGACGACAACCACAACGATGGCGGCGGTGACCTTCGAGCGATGTTCGACTGCCCACGAGATGGTCTCGGCGGTCGAGGTGGTAAACGAGTCTTGCTTAAGCTGATGTCGAGCGTAACTGCGCACAGGTGGTCCTTATCTGGAATGCCACTAAGGTGGGAAAAGGTTAGTTTATCAGCCTGCGGAATAGGGGGTCAAACCCGGCGAGGTACGCAATCCTCGCCAGCCGGAGCAGGTGTTCGTGTCAGCCAATTCTATACCGTTGGAGGGAGCCTTATTGGATCGGTTCGGCTCGGCATTGGTCCAAGTGCCAAGCGAGGATTGGGCCTGATCTATACTCACAGCGTGTACAGAACGCTGGTGCCGTGTATCTGGATGTTGGCACTGGCGACTTCTGCCTTAGTTGCGCAGAATCCATCCCCGAAATCGACCCCACTGGCTCTTCCCACCGGCGTGCTTATTCCACGCCAGGTCTGCGCTGCCAAACCCGATCAGAGTTACGCCCTCTATCTACCATCACACTATGCTCCGGACAAACCGTGGCCGATCATGTATGCCTTCGATCCGGACGGTCGCGGAAGCGTTCCGGTGGAACTCATGAAGGATGCCGCTGAACGCTACGGTTACATCGTGGTCGGATCGAACAACTCGCGAAACGGCTCGTGGAAAGTGGAAACCGAAGCGGCCCAGGCCATGTTGGAAGACACACACGCGCGTTTTGCCATCGACGATCGCCGCTTGTATTTCGCCGGCTTTTCCGGCGGCGCCCGAGTCGCTTCCCTGCTCGCCCAGAGATGCAAATGTGCAGCCGGCGTGCTCCTGAATGGAGCTGGATTCGCCGGAGCAGCTCCGTCCAGCGATGCCGTGTTCGCCGTCTTTGCCGCGGTCGGCAGTTTCGACTTTAATTACCCGGAACTCTCGAGTCTCGACGAAAAACTGGAGCAAGCCGGCTTTCCCCACATCCTCCGGCACTTCGACGGACCTCACCAGTGGGCTCCGCCCGAGATGATGGACGAAGCCCTCGCGTGGTTCCGGCTGATCGCCATGAAACAAAATCGCGAAGCTCGCGATGACCGTTTTATCGCCCTCGAGAAGACCGAGGTCGTGACCCGCGCCCAAGCTCTGGCCCAGTCCGGCCAGTCCTACCAAGCCTGGCTCGAATACCGCCAGGCCATCGCCACGTTCGATGGGCTTACCGACACTGCCTCGCTGCAACAGGCCGCGGCATCCTTGGCCCAACAAAAAGCTGTACGCGACGGGGCAAAGCGCGAGAAGCAGGAATTCCAGGAACAGGCCCAGCTCACCGGCCAAATATATTCCGGATTGGCTGCCTTACACGCCAATGCAGGCAGCGGTTCAGATAGCCCCCATCCGACCGAACAACAGCAAACCATCGATCCGCGCCAGCGTAGTGGACCGACCGCCTCGCCCGGCAACGCCGGAAGCCGCTCAGACATTCTGCATCAGACTGAACAACAAATCATCGATCTGCGCCAGCGTGCCGCGTCGGAGAAGAGCCCAGACAAGTTGCGCGTTTATCGGCGGGCTCTCGCTGGCGTTTTGGTAGCCAGTGCGGAAGCTGGTGACGAAAGCCTTAACGCCAAGGACTTCGCGGTCGCAAGAGATTATTTTCAACTCGCCACCGATGCCGACCCCGACTCGGTTTGGGCCCTGAGAGGTCTCGCCACCGCGTTGGCTTTCGACAATGACCGCAAGGGTACCTTCAAGGCCCTGCGCCGTGCGAAGGAAGAATCCAAGGACTTGGCCGCTTTCGCTGCCTGGCTTAGCGAAGAGCCTGCTTTTACCAAGCTCCGCGAAGATCCCCAGTTTCGCGCCCTGCTGGCGAGTCCCTGAAGCAACCAGCCCGCATTGTTCAAAGTGCAGCCTGCGGACGAAACTCCAATGTCGCCGCTACGTTGCAGAAGACCTGTCACTTCTTGGCAAGCAACGCTTTGACCGGATCGGGCAGCGCGAATACAGAATCGTCAACATCGTCAAAGCTCACCGAGGTAGTGGTTTCAACCTGCGTCCCATCTGCACTCTTGTGAGCCGCCCGGGTGGGCATCAGCCATCCGCCAAAATCTTTGTAGTCGGAGAAAACTTCAGTCTCGTCGCCGGATCCTCCACGCCACGCTGAATTAAAGCAATATCCCATCAGAAGTCCGGTTGTGGTGTTATAAAAATGTTCATTGACGATGCCCCACTTATTGACTCCCTTTAAGTGATAGCAAGTGTGCCCTCCGAAATCGACGACGTCGACAACTTCCATCGAACTGAAGTAGTCCATGATGCGGGCCGGGTAGTACATGTCCGCGTCGCGCTCTTTCGACCGCACCTCATTGCCCTGCGAGAGCGTGGGATGGCCGCTCGGATCGAGTTGCCAGGCGACCGTGCCGTTGAATCCTTCCTGATATCGGGTTCCGTTCGGCAAATTGATCTGGTACAGCATCTTGCCGCCTTTGTAGTAGGCGACTCGCTCGAAAGCCGGCTGTTTTTCCAGCTCGAACGTCCCCCGCACGGTCATCGACTTGTGCTTGAAAACAGCGTCGTGGCCACCTAGGGCGATCACATAGTGATCCATCACCTGTTGAACCGTCGGCAGTGGCTTAGTTTTGGACGAATCCTGCCCGCTGAGCACCGACGACGTCAATGGCAGCAATGCTATGAGGCAGGCGAGAGCAACGAAATTGGAACGCGGGCCGGGGTTCTTCATGACTCCTCCCCGGGCTTCAGAATTTGCTGACCCGAATGCTGCCGTCTCCGGTCGTAATTTCCAGCAACGGGCCGCCGCCGTTCACTTTTCCCCGAATGCTGGAGCGCTCGATCGATCCGTTGACCGTCACCGGGAAATCGAGTTGGATGTGGCCGTCGCCGGTGTGAGCGTAGAGTTCCGCATTCAAATCCTGTGGCAGACGAGCATCCACCCCGCCGTCACTGGTGTGGATCAGCCAGCCGCCGTTCATCTTGGAGCCCGGGCGCACGGTCAGATTGATATGGCCGTCGCCGCTTCGCAAATCCAGGTCGGTAAATACGCCATCGATGGTCATGTGACCGTCGCCGGTATGAGCGCGCAGGTTACCGCTGAAGTTCTGCACGTCAATATGGCCGTCGCCGGTATCGATTCGCGCCTGACCCGAGATACCGTTCACCGAAATGTGGCCGTCGCCGGAGTGCAGATCCAGAGCAGCCTGAGGTGGGACCTGAATCTCAACCTGCACGCCCCGGTGCATGCTGATGTGGAATCCCCAATCATTGGGAATGTGGACTTGGAGGTCGACTTTGTCGCCATCCTGGCGCTCGGTTACCCGAACACCGGTGCTGCCGATGTTGTATCCGTTGCCGATGACCCGCGCCGAGATGGTGTTGCTGACGCCATGCGTGATCTCGATGGAGGCATCATTGGTATCCACGCGCAGGCTGGCATTGTTACCGACCTGGTAAGTCTTGGTCCATTCGTCGGCAAAAGCGGTGGCGCTCAAAGCCGAAAGGCATAACAGGAGAATGAGGAAGTTCTTGCTCACAGTGCCCCTCCTCGTTTTTGATACGAGAAGGAGCGCCTGTAAGTTCCGTTGCGAATGAGGAGAATAAGGAGGGCGTGATGCGGTGCCCGGGGCATGCGATCTAGCGGAGTGGAACGTCCCGCATGCCCCTTTGAGCATCGCTCCCTGCTTGTTGAGATAGACGAGGGTGGGGGAAAAGGGTTAGCGGGAGTGGAAGAATTTTGAGGCTATCCTATGCGGTGTCGCGCAACAAATTGAAAAGCATGAAGTTCGTGCAATTCAAGAAAATGCGGCGATGATTTGACCGCGTTTCACCGGCTGTATTGGTTCTGCTTCTTTTCGGCGTGGCGCTCCATGCCCAGCTGTATCAGCCGGTCCATGAGTTCGGGATAGGAGATACCGCTCGCTGCCCACATCTTGGGATACATGCTGATCGAGGTGAAACCTGGAATGGTGTTGACCTCATTCACGTACATTTTTTTGGTTCGCGGATCCATCAGGAAATCCACGCGAGCCATGCCGGCGCAGTCGACTGCCTGGAACGCGGTAATGGCTAGCCGCTGCACCTCTTTCTGCTTCGCCTTGCCGATCTTGGCCGGGATGACCGACTTCGAACCTTCCACCAGGTACTTCGCGTCGTAATCGTAGAACTCTTTGATGGGCACGATTTCGCCGGCGACTGACGCAATGGGCTTGTCGTTGCCCAGCACCGAGCACTCAATCTCTCGCGCTTTTCCTTTCGCGCCGCCGACACCTTGCTCGATGACCAGCTTGCGATCGAATCGCGCAGCTTCGTCCATAGCGGCCGCCAGTTCGCTGGAATCATGCACCTTGCTGATGCCGACCGATGATCCCAAGTTCGCAGGTTTCACGAAGACGGGATATTTCAGTGAGCTTTCGATCTGCTTGCGGACTTTCTTCGGCCGCTCGCGCCAATCGCTGCGCAGCACGGTAACATGCTTGACGATGGGTAGGCCGGCATCGCGGAAGAGCCGCTTCATCACATCCTTGTCCATACCGGCAGCCGAGCCGAGCACGCCGGCTCCTACGTAGGCGATGTCGGCCAACTCCAGCAGGCCTTGAATGGTGCCATCTTCTCCGAAGGTCCCGTGCAGCACTGGGAAGATGATGTCGACATCGACGGAATGGACGGCAGCCGGGAGCTCGTGGGCGTCAGTCTCGAACGGCACCAGCGAGGCATGGTTATCGCCCGGCATGGGTGGAACCACCACTCCTTCGCCCCGCGCCAGCACGGCGGCCGACGACGTCGCTTCCGGATCGCCGGCACGCAGATGCCGCGGCTCAGGCGTCTCGGCCGGCTGGCCCTGAAGCAGACGCTCGGCGTGCGCGGCTGTGACCCAGCGGCCTTGCTTGGTGATGCCGATGGAAACTACTTCGTACTTTTTCTTGTCGATCGCGTTCAGCACCGAGGCTGCCGACAGCAGCGACACTTCATGCTCACCGCTGCGTCCGCCGAATAGGACACCTACTCGAAGTTTTTTCATGTCTCGATCTTAACGCTAGAGAGTTGGAAGGGTAGTTACCGGCGATAGACCTCACGACACCTAACTCGACTTACTAGTCAAGAAAACTCAGCACGAGCCGGACCAGTTCGGCCGGCTTTTCCAGGGCAGGCAAATGTCCGCATTCGGCGATGACTTCGAGCTGAGAACCCGAGATGAGTTTCTGGAAGTTGTGCGCCGTCGCCACCGGCATCATCGCGTCCTGTTCTCCCCACACAATCAAGGTCGGAAGCTTCAGCGCGGCAATGTTCTTGTCGAGCCACTCCCGTCCGTCGGGCAAGTGCTGTAGCAGATTGTGGATGGTGTAGCCGTCGCCGCGTTCGAGATGTTGCCGGTAGGCCAAGTCGACCAAATCGTCAGTAACCAGGCTCTTGTCGTGGAACAAAAACTCGAAAACCTGGCGCAGGTGTTGACGGGTGGAAAGCCGCAGATCGATGGGTAGAGCAACCGTGTTGCCCCAGAGTCCAGCGGCATCGAGTAGCACAAGCTTATCGACCATCGCAGGAAACTGGAGAGCAAAGCTTGCGGCGATCCACCCACCCATCGAATTTCCCATGAGAGCGGCGCGCTCTATGCCCAGAGCAAGCAGAAATCGCTCCAGCACTTCAACAAACCCGGCGATGGAGTAGTCGATGTGCGGCTTATCGGAGCGGCCGAAACCCAATAAGTCGAGAGCAACAACGCGATGTGACTGGCTGAGAGCGTCGAGGCAGAAAGCCCAATCATCGGCATCGCCGCCGATTCCGTGAAGCAGGACCAGAGCAGATCCTGCGCCCACGTCGTAATGACGAATCTTCTGGCCGAATACGGTTGCGGTACGCAGCTCCGGCAGAGGCGGCAAGACGAATCGCGGACAAGGGGACTTGTCGGAGCTCATCGTAGGATCACAGAATCTTCTTGCCGAAAGCCGACAGCGCCAACTCGACCGCCAGTTCCGCAGTCTGATTGCGCTCATCGAGCACCGGATTGACTTCCACCAATTCGAAGCTCAGCATGCGACCGTGGTCGGCAATGATTTCCATCGCCAGGTGCGCCTCCCGATAAGTCGCGCCGCCCCACACTGGCGTTCCTACTCCAGGCGCGTCTTCCGGATCGATCCAGTCCAGGTCGAGCGAGACATGATAGCCAACCGTGCCGCGTCCGGCCAGGCGTAGCGCCTCTTCCATCACCGAGCGCATGCCACGTTCGTCGATGTCGCGCATGGTAAAGACGTGCACTCCGGCTTTGCGGATGTTGACTCGCTCATGCTCATCCACGTCGCGAATGCCGACCAGCACGCAATTTTCCGCGCGCACTTTCGGACTGAAACCGTACAGGTCGCTGAGCGGCGACTGGAACAATCCCATGATTGCGCCTAACGGCATGCCGTGAACGTTGCCACTGGGCGACGTATCAGGCGTGTTGATGTCGCTGTGAGCGTCGATCCAAAGCAGTCCGATGCGCTGATGCTTACTGCGATAGAACTCGGCAACACCGGAGACAGTACCCGCAGCAATGGAGTGATCGCCCCCAAGCGTGAGAGGAATCTTGCCTGCCTCCAGGGTCTTAATCACCAATTCAGCTTGAGCGGAGCAGGTCTCAGTGATCTCCCTCATATACTTGGCGTGGGGATCGCCTTCGGACTCGGTCTCCAACATGGCGACGGGAACGTTGCCGCCGTCCTCGACGTCGTAGCCCAGGGCTTCGAGCTTGGCCTCAAGCCCGGCAACGCGCATCGCCGATGGGCCCATATCCACGCCACGCCGCGACTGGCCGAGATCGAGCGGAACGCCGATGATGCGGATGTATTTGGTTTCAATGTTCTCCAGCGGTTTGGTGATCGGACTGGTCGCCATAAGAGGTTCCTGAAAACAGCATCCTACATTGTGGTATACATTTACGGGATCAATAAAACCGAAATTGTCATCACGAGTGTAGCGAGGGATCTGATTTCCCCACAGCCGGCAAAACACAGATTCGTCGCGCCAAAAGATGGCGCTCGTAATGACGACTCATCATGCGTCGGTACAAACGCGGCGCTTAAAGTGCCGCCCCACGAATTTCGTGCCTGCCCACTACTTTACGGATACAGCCGGTGCAGCATGCGCGGGAACGGAATGGTCTCGCGCACATGCTCCAGACCGCAAATCCACGCCACCGCGCGTTCGATTCCCATGCCGAAGCCCGCGTGCGGAACGCCGCCGAACTTGCGCAGATCGAGATACCATTTGAACGCCTCTTCCGGCAATTCGTGCTGATGAATACGCTCTAGCAAGAGTTCGTACGACGCCATACGCTGTGATCCGCCAATAATTTCGCCATAGCCTTCAGGCGCCAGCACGTCGACACACAACGCGAGGTCCGGTCGCTCGGGATCAGGCTCCATGTAGAAGGCCTTCACTGCCGCCGGATACCGATGGATCATGACCGGCCGATCGAATTGCGACGAGATGTAAGTTTCGTCGG
The DNA here is from genome assembly GCA_963746515.1 of uncultured Acidobacteriaceae bacterium. Taxonomy (GTDB): domain Bacteria; phylum Acidobacteriota; class Terriglobia; order Terriglobales; family Acidobacteriaceae; genus Bog-257. The sequence continues at coordinate 1,224,910 of CAVVBO010000001.1, forward strand.
GCGAGCCGAAGTCGCCGCCCCACTCAAACTTGTTCGCGACCAACCCCTTGGCGTGGCCGTCCTGCAGCATCTTGACTGCTTCGTCGTAGGTGACGCGCGGAAACGGCGTGTCAAGCTTTTCCAGCTTGGAAATGTCGCGACCGATCGTCTCCAACTCGGGACGCCGCTTCTCCAGGCAGCGCTTGACGATGAAGGTGATGAACTCTTCCGCCAGCTTCATCAGGTCGTCGAGATTGGCGTAGGCAACTTCCGGCTCGACCATCCAGAACTCGGTGAGATGGCGGCGCGTTTTCGATTTCTCGGCGCGAAACGTTGGACCGAAGCTGTACACCTTGCCCAGCGCCATCGCAGTCGCTTCAATGTAGAGCTGGCCGGACTGCGTGAGGTAGGCCTGCTCTTCGAAGTAGTCCACGGGAAACAGTGTGGTGGTGCCTTCGCAGGCGGCCGGAGTGAGAATGGGTGGATCGGTGAGGGTAAAGCCGCGGTCGTCGAAATAGTCGCGTGCCGCTTTGATGATTTCGGCGCGGACGCGCAGGATGGCCGCCTGTCTCGGCGAGCGAAGCCAGAGATGGCGATGCTCCATCAGGAAATCGACGCCGTGCTCCTTGGGAGAGATGGGGTACGGATCGTCCGGATTGACGCGCTGCAGGACTTGGGCGTCGGTGACGTCCATCTCGTAGCCGCCGGGGGCGCGCTTGTCGGCGCGAATCTTACCCGTGACGATCACACTGGATTCCTGGGTCAGCCCCTTGATCGACTCAAACAATTCGGGCGTGACTGCATTCTTGGCGACAACCCCCTGAATGATGCCGCTGCCATCGCGGAAAATTGGGAACAGCAGTTTGCCGCTCTCTCGCAGGTTGTAGAGCCAACCGCGAATGGTGACGGTCTGGCCTTCGTGCTGGCCAATTTCGCGAATAGTGGTGACAGGAGTTTCAGTTTCGATTTTGGCGGATGAGTTCATGGGATTAAGTATTCAGTATGCACGTTGCGCACAGAAAAGTCAGGCGGGGAGATCGCTGCGCCCGGCCAAAGCTAGGCCTTCTCCAGCTTCCCGAACGCCTCGGCCATTCTCTCGCTCACCTTCTCGCCTTCCACGCCTTCGATCTCCAGCAGCAGCGGAGGCACGTGCGGCGCGCTGCGCAGCAGCGACATCGCTTCGTTCCAATCGATGCCGCCGTCGCCTGACCCAGTCTCGCCGGGCCATAGATGGGAATCGCGATCTTTCCGGTTGTCGTGTACGTGGGTGGAGCGAATGCGGTCTTTCAGCACCTCGAATCCCTGCTTCACGCCAGACAGCAAATGCGCGTGGCCAACGTCGAAGCACACTCCAATGTCCATAAAGCGGCCCGCGTGCAGCAGTTCGAGCAATCCCTCCGGCGTCGACAAATCGTTGGGAATATTCTCCACCAGCAACTGCACACCCAGCGGCTTGGCGAAGGCATGCAGATGTTCGAGGGAATTCATCGCCGCTTCCAGTTTGTGCTCGTTGGCGTCCTCATTGCCCACGCCGACATGTTGGACTAGGAATTGAAATGGAACTTGCTCGGCTACTTCCAGAGCTCGCTTGATCTCGTCCATAGCTGCGATGCGATCACGCTTTTCCACTGCCGCAACATTGATGGGCGCCGATCCGCTGCGTCCCCACTCGTCATCACCGTGCATGGGCGAATGCATGGAATGGAACGCCACTCCCGTACTGCGAAACCAGTTGCCGACCTCGCGAATGTGCTGGCGATCGGTGTAGTTAAAATGACCGCGGGCAGCGAAGATCTCGATGGCCTCGGCGCCGCCGGAGACCATCTGGTCAAGCAGGCCGGGATGCAGCCGCTCGCGCTTGGCATATACCAGAGTCGACATCGCCCGTCGCATCAGTAGCCAACCGCCTTTCCATCGTTGCGTCCGTCGCTGGCGCCCAAACGCTCGCCCGTCTTCTCATCGATGGCGACGCACTCGGCATCGCCCCAATATCCGTGGGCCATTTTGATTTTGTGTCCCATATGCTCCAAGATGCCAATGGTGTCCGGCGAAAAGCCCACCGCTTCCATCTCAATCTGATCGGGCATCCACTGATCGTGAAAGCGCGGCGCGTTCACTGCCTGCTCGATATTCAACCCGTAATCGACCACGCCCATCAAGATGTTGGCGACCGTGGTGATGATGGTCGGCCCACCGGGCGAGCCGAGCACCAAAAACAGCTTGCCGTTCTTTAGCACGATCGTAGGTGACATGGCCGACAGTGGCCGCTTGCCGGGGCCGATGGCATTGGCCGGTCCCTGCAGCAATCCAAACATATTAGGCACACCAGGCTTCGAGGAGAAATCGTCCATCTCGTCATTGAGCAGGAAGCCAAGGCCTTCGGCGGTAACGCGCGAACCGAAACCGTCATTCAGCGTCGTCGTGACAGAAACTGCATTGCCCTCGGGATCGACTACCGAGTAGTGCGTAGTGTGGTCTGGCTCGGGAATGGATTTGGGCTGGGGGTGCGTGCTGGCATAGCTGTCGAGCTGCGAGAAGACCGAGGGACGCCGCAGATCGGCGCTGAGGGTGGCGCGGCGCAGGGGGATAGTTTCGCGCCAGGCATTGCCGTAACGTTTGTCCATGAGTTGCGCAACTGGGATCTTGGCGAAATCGGGATCGCCCAGGAATTCGGCGCGGTCGAAGAAGGCACGCTGAAACGCCTCGGCCGTGAGGTGGATGCTCTGGGCAGAACGGTCGCCTTGCTTGGCTAAGTCGTAACCCTCGAGAATGTTAAGGCTCTCGACCAGGGCGATTCCGCCGGAAGATGGCGGCGGAGCGCTGATAATCTCGTAGCCGCGATAAGTGCCGCGAATCGGAGGGCGCTCCTTGACCTCATACTGGGCCAAGTCATCGGCGGTAATCAGGCCGCCGCCTTTCTCGATGGAGGCTGCCAGCTCCTTGGCCAGCGCGCCGTGGTAGAAGTCGTCAGGGTCGTCGGCGATGCGCTCCAGGGTTCTGGACAGTTCCGGCTGCTTAAACACGTCGCCAGCTTGGTAGTAATCGCCGTCGCGCTGAAAGATGCGATGCGACTCGGGAAACTGTGCCAGTTGGGAATCACGGAACGCCCTGGCTTCCTCGTAGTCGAGCACAAAACCGTCGCGCGCCAGGCGAACAGCGGGCTCCATTACCTGCTTCAGCGTCAATTTCCCCCAGTGCTTCTGCGCGTAAACTAATCCGGCGACCGAGCCGGGGACTCCGATGGCTCTGTAGCCGATCGTGCTCATGTTAGGGATGACGTTGCCTTGGTTATCGAGGTACATGTTGGCCGTGGCCTTGGCGGGCGCCTTCTCGCGATAGTCGACGAAGTGGACCTCACCATCCGGCTGGCGGAAGAGCATAAATCCGCCACCGCCGATGTTTCCCGCCTCCGGATAAACGACTGCCAGCGCGAAGCTGATGGCGACGGCGGCATCGACGGCGTTACCTCCTTGCTGCATGATGGCGGCTCCGGCCTTCGACGCCTCCGGATGAACCGTCGCAACCATCGCCTTGGCCCCATGCGCCGGACGGACAGCATTACTAGCGACCGCCGGAATGCCGAGGGCCACTACCACGAGAAGCAGCGATAGAAGGCGTAATTTCATGGTCGAAGATTGCGAACGTCGCGACAACTGGTCACCCAAATATGCTCTAAACAATAGTTTACGGGCGGAAAAGTACAAGACTATTGAGGCTAGTCCACGGCCTTCGCCACAGTCAAATCCATCAAAGACAAAGGGACTGTGAAGACTGGGTTAATTCGAGGCGCGGTCACCCTTGTCTCCAGACGCGGAACGTTATATATCTAAAGAACCCTGCGGGCCCACGATGCAGACCTCTATCTTCTCGGTCGATGTTGAAGACTGGTTCCATATTCTGGATGTTCCGAGTGCGCCTGTGCTTTCGGAATGGAGCAGTCTGCCGTCGCGCGTGGAAAGAAATTTCTCCAAGTTGCTGGATATCTTCAGCGAACGCAATGTCCAGGTGACATGTTTTGTCCTGGGATGGATTGGCGAGCGGTACCCGCATCTGGTAAAAGAAGCGGCGGCTCGGGGACATGAGATCGCCTCGCATGGTTACGGCCATCGCCTGGTGTATGAGCAGGGCCGGGACGAGTTCTACGAAGACGTGCGCCGTGCCAGGCTACTGCTGGAAGATATTGCCGGTGTGCCGGTGACAGGATATCGCGCCCCTGGCTTTTCTACTACTTCGGAAACGCCGTGGTTTTTTGATACGCTGGCAGAAGCGGGATATCAATACGATTCCTCGGTCTTTCCGGCTCCCCGCGGACACGGCGGAATGCGCGATGGACGCCGCGATCCGCATCGCATCGGCAACGGCCATGGAATTCTTGAGCTGCCTATCACCGTCGCCACCCTGCTGGGCAAGCCAATGTGTTTTTTTGGCGGTGGGTATCTGCGGCTTTTCCCGTACTGGCTGATACGCAAGATGGCGCAGCAGGTGCTAGCGGAAGACCGACCAGTGGTTTTTTATATCCATCCCCGCGAGATTGATCCGGCTCACCCTCGTGTGCCTATGAATCGCCTGCGTCAGTTCAAATGCTACGTCAACCTGGAAACGACGGAATCGAAGGTGAGACGGATACTTAACGACTTTCCGGTTACCACCTTCCGAAACGTCATCAGCAAATACCCTCAATTGGTAAATTCCCATGTCGCTTGATCGCACCCAAACATTTTTCCATCAATACGCCAACGATTTCGATGCTATTTACGGCAACCAGAATGGAGTGGTCGATAGCGTTATCAATCGTCTTTTCCGCAAGAGCATGCGATTGCGCTACGAGAAGTCGATTGAGGGCTGTGAGCCGGTACAAGGTAAGAGCGTGCTCGACATCGGTTGCGGCCCTGGCCACTACTCGATTACATTGGCACAGCGCGGCGCCTCGCGCGTGGAGGGAATCGACTTTGCCGAAGGGATGTTGAAGCTGGCCTCCGAGCATGCTCACCGGGTTGGCGTGTCCGACCGGTGCAACTTCAAGGTCGCCGACTTTTACGAATACCCGCCGCAAGATCCTTTCGACTATGTCATCGTGATGGGCTTTATGGACTACATGCCCGATCCGGAGAAAGTAGTGGCAAAGGTGCTATCGCTCACCCGGAACAAAGCTTTCTTTTCCTTCCCAGTGGCAGGGGGCATTCTGGGCTGGCAACGAAAGATGCGCTACCAGAAACGTTGCGATCTGTTTCTCTATACCGAAAATCAGTTGAAGCAGTTGTTCGCGAAATTTCCCGAGGCTACTGCGACTATCGAGCCGATCAGCCGCGACTTCTTCGTCACGCTGACGCGGAATCGGAAGACCGTGTAACGGAGTCAGGCGCGACCGAAAGCTTCCCTAAGTCTGATCGTGGCGACACCTATATTATTTCTGATTTCAGTCCCGAAGTGACGGCATACTTCGATTCGTATCGCCGCCTGGCGTTACACGAATCCCGCGAACGCCTATAAACTGTTCCCTATGCCTGCAAGCCCACGACGAGCCGTTGTCATAGGTGCAGGTCCGAACGGTTTGGCAGCGGCCATCACGCTAGCGCAAGCGGGATTGCAGGTTGACGTTTTCGAGGCCGAGCCGCAGCCCGGTGGCGCGGCCCGCACGCTGCCTCTAACTCTTCCCGGCTTTCTGCACGACTTCGGTTCAGCAGTACATCCTATGGCGCTGGCCTCGCCGTTCTTCTCCACACTGCCTCTGTCTGACTATGGACTGGAATGGATTCAGCCATCAGCGCCAGTCGCCCACCCTTTGGATGACGGTACGGCAGTGATTTTGGAGCGCGACATGGCCGCAGCCAAGCCGCCCTGGGTGAAGATGGCAAGCAGTGGCGAAGGCTCTTCGGATCGTTTGCCGAGCACTGGACAGAACTGGCGCCTGAAATCCTGCGGCCCGTATCTCTGTTTCCCCGGCATCCATTCCTGCTCGCCCATTTGGGATTGGTGGGATTCCCTTCGGCAACGGCGCTGGCCCGGTTCTGGTTTCACAAGCCTAGAACCAGGGCGCTCTTTGCCGGATTGGCGGCACATTCCGTACTCTCGCTGGAAGAGCCGCTAACTTCGGCCTTCGCCATTATCTTCGCCGCTACCGCCCACGCTGTGGGATGGCCGATCCCGCGCGGCGGAGCCAAATCGATCACCTCCGCGTTATGCGGATATCTGGCGAGTTTGGGCGGCAAGGTGCACGTGTCGACGCGGGTCGAGAATCTTGCATCCCTCGGAAGGTATGATGTCGTGCTCTGCGATGTCACGCCCCGGCAATTGCTGCGGATCGCCGGCGATCGTCTAACGACTGGCTACAAGCACGAACTGGAAAAATATCGCTATGGACCGGGCGTTTTCAAAGTCGACTACGCTTTATCGGAGGCGATTCCCTGGAGGGCGGTGGAGTGCCGGCGAGCGGCCACTGCGCACCTGGGCGGAACGATCGAGGAAGTTGCCGCGTCGGAAGATGCGATGCGACACGGACGAATTGCCGAGCGTCCGTTTGTTCTGCTGGCCCAGCCCAGTTTGTTCGATCCCACGCGCGCGCCCGAGGGACGCCATGTTGCGTGGGCTTATTGCCACGTGCCGAATGGTTGCGAGGTTGATATGCTGCCGCGTATTGAAGCCCAGATCGAGCGCTTCGCTCCCGGCTTCCGCGATTGCGTGTTGGAGCGTCGGATTTTTTCTCCGGCAGGCTTAGAGGCGATGGACGCTAACCTCATCGGAGGAGACATCGGTGGCGGCGCGGCGGACTTGCGGCAATTTCTGTTTCGCCCAACGCGCAAGTACTATGCGACTTCGGCGAGAGATATCTACATCTGCTCGTCCTCTACCCCCCCGGGCGGTGGCGTACACGGGATGTGTGGCTACAATGCGGCCAAAATGGCGCTCAAGCGACTGTGAGCAAGGAACCCGAACTCGGCACCTCAGGTAAGATCGCGATCGCGCTGTCGCTTACCGCCGTTGGCGGATTTGTCGACGCCGTCGGCTACGTCGCGTTGTTCGAAGTATTCACCGCCAACATGAGTGGCAACAGCGTACACGTCGGCATCTATCTGGGCCGGCAGGATTGGCCGAACCTGTTGCGTCCGCTCTGCGCTATCGTGTCTTACGTTGCGGGAATGACGTTGACGCGAATCGCAGTTCAAATCGCCGGCCGCCGCAACATCAAGCGGATCGCATCCTTCACCCTGGCGGTTGAAGCGCTGCTACTGCTGCTATTCGCCCGCGCGACCCCGGCCATGCACTGGGGCCAGCTCGCCGATCTGCATTCGAGAACTTACTTCACGCTGGTCGCTTTGCTGGCGTTCGCCATGGGTGTGCAGACCGCAACGCTCACTCACATCGGCGCGCTCACCATCTACACGACCTTCGTAACCGGAACCTTAACCAAATTGACCGAGTCGTTCACGCGCGTGCTGTTCTGGGGATACGATCAGTTTCGGCGCTTGGGGGCACTGTCTGACGTTGTCAGACTCCTGCCCCGGCAACCCGACGTGCGGGACGGCGCCATGCTGGCCTCGACCTGGAGCTGCTATGTGGTAGGGGCAACACTTGGTATCGTGGTCAAACAGCAGTGGGAATTGCGAGCCCTCTACATCCCGGTCGCGCTGTTAATCGTATTCATCGTGATTGACCGGCTTCGGCCTATCGGCGTCGATGAAGAACGCCATCAAACAGGTTGATCCGGCAGGCCCTAGAGCCAAATACAAGACACAACAGCCAGGCATCCGCCAGCGCTATGCGCCCCTGCGGCACCTCTCAGTACGGGGTCTCCAATCGCGGGATGGCTCCGACTAACGTGTTATCTAAAATCACTTCTGAGGAGAAAACCGCGCGAACTATTCTGCAATTCCTTGCATTGGGGCAACATCCGCTCCCACCTAAGTGCTTATTGCTAAGAGGTTAGAGCTGGAAGGCAAATTGCTTGAAATCGATACAGCCCTAGGGTGCAAGGAGGTCCGATGGTACAAAAACGCGTCGCTTGGATATGTATATTGATGGCTTGCTCGCTGGCCTTAGCGGTTTCGGCCTCAGGGCAAACCGTCCTGGGCTTCGATGACATTCAAACTAACGGCGGAGTCGTCGATCTGCCGGCGGGCTACGGTGGTTTCTCATGGCCCAACACCATGGGAGTGTGGGAGGGACAAGGCGGTTATCCGTACGAGTCTCCTCCGAACGTTGTTTTGTTCAACAACAATGGAGCCTTCGGCCAAGGAGAGACCGATATCTTTACCTTGAGTGGAACGGTCGAGTTTCTGGGTGCCTATTTCTCGGGGTCTTCTGATTTTGGACCAGTTTATTTCAACCTCTATGACGACGGCACCAAAGTCTGGACATCTGCCCAATTGACTCCCAACCCGACCACGCCCGAATTTCTGGCGTCAGGATATACCGGACAAGTGAACGAGATCGGAGTCGTCGGCTACGAAGGATACTTCGTCATGGACGATTTTACGTTTAGCTCCGGCGGTGGCGGTGCAACTCCAGAACCGGGTAGCCTGGCGCTGTTTGGGACGGGCGTTGTCGCCATTGCAGGTGTGATGAGACGCAAGCTCAAAATGTAATTAGGTGCTCCCTGCTCGTCAGCGAAGCCGGAGGATCGCCTCCGGCTTTTGCTTTGCTCACGCGAAGAAACAGGCAAGCCTGTATAGCACCCAGAGGTACGCATCTCATATCTGAGAGCAGAGCCTGCTATAGTGTTGCGGCGAGGCGTCACCGGGCTTCGCAGGCCGCTGCCGCCGGAGGCGCTGTATGTCGTCCCCAGCTATACCCCCCATGTCGCCTGGCCGTCAGCTTACCGTGCTGTGCCTGGCCAGCTATTTCAAGGGCACCGAGTTCATCCGCGAGTGCCATCGCCAGGGCTGTCGCACGCTGCTGCTCACTTCCCACAGCCTGGAACACGAGGACTGGCCGCGGGAGAGCATCGACGAAATCTTCTACATGCCCGACGTGCAGAAGCAATGGAAGATAGAAGATGCGCTGCTGGGCGTCAGCTACATGGCGCGCAACGAAAACATCGACCGCCTCGTCGCTCTCGATGACTTCGACGTGGAAACGGCAGCCACCTTGCGCGAGCATCTGCGCGTGCCGGGTATGGGTGACACTACCGCCCGTTACTTCCGCGACAAACTCGCCATGCGGACCAAAGCACGCGATGAAGGGCTGCTGGTACCGGAATTCATTCACGTTCTGAACTATGCCCGGCTGCGCGAATTCATGGACCGCATGCCACCGCCTTGGGTACTGAAGCCGCGATCGATGGCAGGGTCGATGGGTATCAAGAAAATCCGCGCAGCCGAAGAACTCTGGGCCGCTCTGGAATTGCTCGGCGATCAGCAGTCGTTCTACCTGCTGGAGCAGTACGTTCCCGGCGACATCTACCATGTGGATGCGATCTTCTACGAGAGCGAGTTGCTGTTTTCCATTGCCAGCCGTTATGGCAGGCCTCCGATGGACGTCTCGCAAGAGGGCGATATCTTCACCACCCGCACGTTGCCTCTGGGATCGCCGGAAGCGGCTCCGCTGGTCGAGTTGAATGAAGAAGTGGTGCAAGCCTTCGGACTGGTGCGCGGGGTCTCGCACAGCGAGTTCATCCGCGGCCGCAACGATGGCAAACTCTATTTCCTGGAAACTTCAGCGCGCGTGGGCGGAGCGCACATCGTTGATCTGATCGAGGTTGCCACCGGCATCAATCTGTGGGCCGAATGGGCGAAGGTTGAGATCGCCGGAGGCAAAACTCCGTACAAGCCTCCAACCCCCAGAAACGATTCTGCCGGCCTGCTAATTTCGCTGGCGCGGCAGGAACATCCGGACACCTCAGCCTATAACGATCAAGAAATTGTCTGGCGCATGGATGAGAAGAAGCACCACGTCGGGTTGATAGTGAAGTCGCCGAACCCGGCGCGGGTGCAGGAATTGCTTCAGAACTATGCTCAACGCATGCGTCAGGATTTCTTCGCCTGGCAGCCACCGTTGGACAGACCAAACTTCTAAACTCTTCCACGGCGGCAGATCAGGTTCGTATTAGGAGGCGGCATCCTTATCCAAGTTATGCTTGACCTACTGCGCCACGCTGAACGGGTTGCTCAAGAGTTCGGCGTTCGGGCACTGCAGGCCTCGAGGCTCGCATCTGACCCTTTTGTTTGGTCATTACGAGCCGGCTTCAGTCCGGCGAGGGATCTTTTCAACTTTTCAGCAGCTTGTGATGGGGCGCCCCAAAACAATTGTTAGATAGCCTCGGGTAGCGAGTCGAGTCCTTCCGAATCATGAATTAAAAACAATCGGATATACTCGGTCGAGCGAAGGGGAAATGGTGGGCTCTGTCGATTTGCAACCTGGAAAGCAGATACAGCCTCGTCGCGCCGGACTGCTGGCTTCTCCCGGCAGGCATCTCTACCTTCTTAGTCTTCTGCTTATCATTCTTACCGTTGCTCTTTATTATCCTGTCAAAAGCCATCCCTTCGTCAATTACGACGACAACGTTTACGTCACCGAGAACCTTCACGTTCAATCCGGATTGAACTGGGACACGGTCATCTGGGCGCTTTCTACGAACGATGCCGGCAACTGGCATCCGCTGACCTGGCTGTCGCACGCGCTGGACTTCGAGTTGTATGACATGAATCCCGGCGGCCATCACCAAACCAATCTGTTGCTCCATGTCGCGAACGCCCTGCTGCTGTTCTGGGTGCTGCAGCGAGCTACGGGTTGTGTGGGCCGAAGCTTCATGGTGGCAGCGCTATTCGCGGTACATCCCATCAATGTGGAATCGGTAGCGTGGATCTCGGAGCGCAAGAACCTGCTCAGCATGTTATTTTTTCTGCTCGCGCTGGGCGCCTACCGCTGGTACGTGAGCAAGCCGGGCGTGGTGCGGTACGCGGTGGTCGCTATTATGTTCGCACTTGGGGTCATGGCCAAGCCGCAGATTATTACTCTGCCTTTCGTTCTGCTGTTATGGGATTACTGGCCATTACAGCGAATGTCCTTCGCCTCCAATCCGGCTGCAAGCGAAGGTGTGGCACATTTCCCGGCGAGAAGCTTTCGAGCCTTGGTCGAGGAGAAACTTCCGCTGTTCGCCATTGCCGCCGCCAGCGCCGCGATGACCATGAAAGCGCAGCGGGCCGCGGGCGCAGTAGGTTCCTTTGGAATGTACCCGCTGTCGGTGCGGTTGTCGAACGCCATCGTCTCCTACGTCAGGTACTTGGCAAAGGCTGTTTGGCCGGCCCATCTCGCGCCCATGTATCCCCATCCCGGAGATTCACTGCGAGCCTGGCAAGTTTACGGCGCATTGCTGATCTTGCTGCTGGTGTCCATGTGGGTGGTCGAGCGCCGCCGTCAGCGCTACTTGCTGGTGGGCTGGCTGTGGTTCGTAGGAACGTTGGTCCCCATGATCGGTTTGGTGCAGGTAGGCAGGCAGGCCATGGCTGATCGTTATGCCTATCTGCCACTGCTCGGTGTGTTCATCATGGTGTGCTGGGCGCTAGCGGATTGGACTGCAGAGAATTGTCTTCCTGCCGCAGCATTGTCGGCGGTCAGTGTGGTCGTGTTATTGGCCCTGACTATCACCGCTCACAAGCAGATTGGCTACTGGGCGGACAACGTCACCTTGTGGACGCACACGGTACAAATCACCGGCCCGAATTATGTCGCTCAGGACGATTTGGGTGGGGCGCTCATGGAGCGCAAGCAGCTTGAGGAAGCCATCCCTCACTTCCGCGAGGCCGCGGAGATTCACCCGGTCGATCCCATCAGCAACTTCAACATCGCCTACTACGCCCAACAGCATGGAAATCAGACAGAGGCGATCGAGGGTTACAAGAAAGCAATCCTCCTGACCACGAGTTCCAAGTTGAAAATCAAAGCCTGGAACAATACGGGTCTGGCATATAGTGCTCTCGGCGACGCCGAACAGGCCCGCGAGTGTTTCGAGACGGCGAAGAAGTTGCAAGGTCAGTAGCGTGGTGGAGGACGATTGAATTTGGCTGGCCTGCAACCTGAAGAGACGGTTCCGTCCCCGCCACGAACGGACCCATTCACCTCATCCCGGAAGCAAACGCTACTCCTTGGTCTGCTGCTCGTCATTGCTACGGTTGCGCTCTATTCGCGGGTCAATCACTTTCCGTTCGTCAACTATGATGATGGCGACTATGTCACCAATAACATCCATGTGCAAACGGGACTAGACTGGGACACTGTTCACTGGGCGTTTACCACTTACGCTGCCGCCAACTGGCATCCCCTGACCTGGCTCTCTCACGCCCTGGATTGTCAGCTCTTCGATCTGAGCCCCGCCGGCCCGCATGACGTCAACCTGCTGCTGCATGTGCTGAATATGTTGCTGATGTTCCTGGTCTTGCAGCAGGCGACGGGCTTCACCGGCCGCAGTTTCATGGTGGCGGCATTGTTTGCCCTCCATCCCATCAATGTTGAATCGGTGGTGTGGATCTCGGAGCGCAAGAACCTGCTCAGCATGTTCTTTTTGCTGCTGGCTCTGGGTGCCTATCGATGGTATGCGCGTAAGCCTCGCATAGGATCGTATGCGGTCGTCGCCGCGCTGTTCGCGCTGGGATTGATGGCCAAGCCGCAAGTGATCACGCTGCCGTTCGTGCTCTTGCTGTGGGATTATTGGCCGTTGGGGCGGCTGTCTTTCGGGCGGGAGAAGTTCGTCCCAGCAGGATCTTCAGCCGCGATCTTCTCCGAGCAAAAATTCTCCTGGCTAGTCGTGGAGAAGCTTCCGCTGCTTGCGCTTTCCTTGGCTAGCGCCCTGATCACGATGAACGCCCAGAGCACGGGAGGAGCGACCAGCGCGTTCGCTCTGTCCGCCCGTCTCGAGAACGCACTGGTTTCATACGCGCGCTACGTGATCAAGGCGTTTTGGCCTACTCACCTCGCGCTCTTCTATCCGCATCCCGGTGCATCCTTGCATTCGTGGCAGGTGTACGGAGCTTTGCTTCTCTTGCTGGCGATCAGCGCATTGGCCGTGGAAGGCATTCGCCAACGATATTTGCTGATGGGATGGTTATGGTTTCTGGGAACTCTGGTTCCGATGATCGGGCTGATGCAAGTTGGCACGCAAGCAATGGCTGATCGCTATGCGTACCTGTCCTTCATCGGCCTGTTTATCATGATTTGTTGGGGAGTTGCAGACTGGACTCAGGAAAAGCATTTTCCAGCAGCAGTCTTACCGACCTTGAGCTTTCTGGCATTGGCCGCACTGACCATCGTTGCCTATCGTCAGGTCGGCTATTGGCAAGACAATGTGACTCTCTGGTCGCACGCTTTGCAGGTGACGGATCGCAATTGGCTCGCGGAGAACAATCTGGGCAGAGCTCTGCAGGCGCAGGGACGAACCGACGAAGCCATTCCGCACTTCTTCAAGGCTGCGGAAATCTATCCTGCCGATCCCATCAGCAATATGAACATTGGCACGTATGAGCAACAGCACGGCAATCTGCAACTGGCGATCGAGCAATACAGGAAGGTAGTCAGCATCACGCGCAATCCCGAACTCAAAGTCGCAGCCTTGAATAGTATGGGCAAAGCGTATCGCCAACTGGGAGACGAGGAACGCGCCCTCGAGTGTTTCTCGGCTGCTGCCAGCGTGCGGCACTAACTTTGGAGATTGCAGGCCAGCTTTGTAGAATGAGGGGCGCAGTTCCTGCATCTGTAATCACCGTCGAACCCAGGGAGGACGAGTGGCTTCTGTAGATTTGACTCCTGCCAGGCAGGGCCATTCCCCCCGTTCGAGCCTGACAGCCTCCCCGCATAAACAGATCATTCTTTTGGGCCTTCTGCTGGTCATCGCCACCATCGCGGTGTATCACCCGGTTCATGCTCAACCCTTCGCGAATTTTGACGATGCCGACTACGTTTTCGACAACTTCCACGTCCGATCGGGGCTGAACTGGAACACCATCCACTGGGCATTCGTGACCCAGGATGCGGCTAATTGGCACCCAGTCACCTGGCTGTCCCATGCTCTCGATTCGCAGATATTCGGCATCGATCCCGCCGGTCCTCACGACGTGAACGTTTTTTTCCACGTGCTGAATGCGTTGCTGCTGTTTTGGGTCTTGCAAAGGGCGACCGGATTCATCGGCCGCAGTTGGATGGTGGCTGCACTCTTTGCTCTGCACCCGATCAATGTCGAATCCGTAGTCTGGATTGCCGAGCGTAAAAACCTGCTCAGCATGTTCTTCCTGCTGCTGACGTTGGCTGCGTATCGCTGGTACGCGCGTGAGCCGCGAGATAGCCGGTATGTCGTGGTGGCAGCCCTGTTCGCTATGGGACTCATGTCCAAGCCCCAGGTGATTACATTGCCTTTCCTGCTGTTGCTGTGGGACTACTGGCCTTTGCAGCGGTTCTCCTTCCCAGACGATGACTCGCCCATCCCCACGGGGACTGAGCCAGCCATTCCGCGTAAGCCATTGTCGTATCTGATCTGGGAAAAAGTGCCACTGCTCGGACTTTGCACAGCCAGTGCCGTCCTCACCATGAGAGCGCAGCAGGCGGGAGGAGCGACCAGTTCGTATGCTCTCTCGATACGCCTGCAGAACGCGATCGTCTCTTACGCCCGGTACGTGGAAAACGCCTTCTGGCCACTGCGGCTGTCGGTCTTCTATCCGTATCCGGGAAATTCGCTGAGAGCTTGGCAAGTGGGAGGAGCATTTCTTTTCTTGCTCGCCGTTAGCGTAGGGGTCGTCTATGGCAGGCGGCGACGGTATCTTCCAGTAGGATGGTTTTGGTTCCTGGGAACCTTGGTACCCATGATTGGTCTGGTGCAAGTAGGTACCCAGGCGATGGCCGACCGCTATGCCTACCTGCCGTTGGTCGGCTTGTTCCTTATGATCTGCTGGGGCACCGCCGAATGGGTGGCGGAGAAACGGCTTCCTGCCCTATTGCTTCCCAGCGTCAGCGTCGTCATCCTGCTCACCTTGATGACTGTAACCTATCGCCAGATTGGATACTGGAACGACCATATCACTCTGTGGAAACATGCCCTGCAGGTCACCAGCAATAATTGGCTGGCAGAGAACAATCTAGGCACGGCATTATTGAAAGCCGGCAGCATGGAGGCCGCTATTCCTCATTTCCGCGCAGCCGCGGCGCTGAATCCCTCCGATCCTAATGTGAACCTGAACCTCGGCACTTACGAACAGTCTCGAGGAAATTTGCCGGGAGCCATTGAGCGATACCGGGCAGCTGCAACCATTGCACGGAACTCGAAGCTGAAGGCGAGGGCATACAACAATCTCGGCTATGCTTATCGCGATTTGGGGAGTTATCCGGACGCGCTGGATAGTTTTGAGCAAGCGGTGAAGTGGAACCCGGAATTTGCCAGCTACTGGATTAGCTTGGGAATTACCGAGCAGAAATCGGGCAATCTGAAAGAGGCGATTACGGCCTACTCTCAGGGAATGCATGTCCAG
Source organism: uncultured Acidobacteriaceae bacterium (assembly GCA_963746515.1). Classification (GTDB taxonomy): domain Bacteria; phylum Acidobacteriota; class Terriglobia; order Terriglobales; family Acidobacteriaceae; genus Bog-257. The sequence continues at coordinate 1,240,335 of CAVVBO010000001.1, forward strand.
CCTTCAGATTTTGGATACCTGCTGCTGGCACAAGCGCTGCAAGAAAGCGGGCAGACGCTGGCCGCCCAGGAAGCGACGCGCAAGGCTGAGCAGTTGTCACCGGATATCGACAAAGCCCGCCAGACTGTGGACCGCCTGCTGTCCCATTAGCTGGGAGTGCACGATGCGATTGGATGGCAGCCGTTTGTCACCGATCGCTTCCCTGCCGAATCGGCCTACTTCTCATGCAGTAATCCGAACCCTGCTATAACCCAAAAAAATCGGCCTGCCGCGTAACGCAGCAGGCCTAGTATTGTTTGCCAAAATCAGCCAAGCTTACCTGTGCTTGAAATTACCTCCGCAATTGCCCCCCTGCACGGAGGTCAGCACTCCGGCGGCAGCGGTAAGGGTCTGGTTCCAGCAGGCACCGTTGGAATTAGAGTACTGGTAAGTTTCCGAGTTCGCCTGTCCCGTCGTGGTCGCATTGCCCGAGGAGTCGACGAAGAGCGTGTCCGTCGGCGAGACCGCGTCAGAGTAGGTGCTGGAGTAAGTCGGCGTGCCGTTCAGTTCGACCAATTCGCTCTTGCTGAAACCCTGCTTAAGCTGGCTGTACTGCTGGAACGATCCGTCCGGATTGGCATTGTAAGCGTAGGCCAACGTCAAAGGCCACGTGAACTGCTTGGTATTGGTGGTCACGTTGCTGCCGCTTTGGGTCGTGGTGGCGGAGGAGATTGAGGTTGTCTGCCCCACGTACTGATCGTCCACCGTACCATCGTCGTGGACATAATACTTTTGCCAGTTGGTGAAGTCGATGCTCTGCACGACCTTGGTGTCCACCATGCCGTGCGAAGTATTGGCGATGCCCTCTACGGTGAAGCCGCGGTTCGAGGTTACCGACAATGTGCCGTAAGCAATGGTGCCGTTGGTAAGGATATTCTCGGTCACCACTGGGTCCGGCGTGCCAATGGTGTTGGTGGTCACGCTTCCGGTCACCTGACTTGAGCCGTGGTCCTCGTACAACAGGAGCGATGCCGTAGCCGAGAAATATTGATCGGCGTTATAAACGCTGAGAGCGACCGTGTGTTGCTGCCCGTTGTTCAACAGGCCGACGAACGGCGTGAGATCGACACGATAAGGTTCAAAGTTAAGGGTGTGAACGCCGGGAATCGGCCGCCACAGGAAAGGGTCGATTCCGCCGGTGAAGATCCAGGGATAAATCGGCGCTACGCCGGCCGGCTGACCATCGATGCTGACCTCGCCCTCACGGAACGAAGTCGAACCGCAGCTGAACAACTCACCGGCCACATCGTCGGGAGCGCAGGTGTACCAGAATTCGTCGTCTTGCTGGCCTTGCGCGAAAACGTCGAGATAGGCGCGTTCGGTGTTGAGCGGGAGCGTGAAAGTCCCCGCCAGCTGATCGCTGGGAGAGTTGAGCGTTACGGTTCCTCCGGTCGGGCCTGCCGACATCGGCAGTACCACGTCGGCAGTGACCGGCGGCTGCTGGCCCTGCGCCAACGGATAGAACTGAAGGTAGGCGCTGCCATGATAGTGGCTGGTGTATTGATTGTTGACCAGGTTAAACAGAATCGCGGTGCCACTTTGCGGAGTGGTGAACAGCGGGCTGTAATCGGTCAGGTTGCTTTCCGTGTGCCAGGTGCGCGTGAAGGTTCCCGAGGGTTCGGCCGTGGTGCCGAAGAAAATGTTGGTGCCGCCGATCCAGATATTGGTGGTGCGATCAAATTGGACGCCAGGGTCCACGGACCAATCCGCCTCGAATACAACAGCGGCCCAAGGTCCGGGACAGCCGGCCGGAGGCGTGTAGTTGAAGGGTCTCGGGTTGAAATCGTCAAAGTCGAAGTTCTGGAACAAGGTCACCGTGCACGGCGTAGTCGACGGCCGCGGCACCGGCGCATTAGCGGTGATCGTATTCGGCGAGCCGACCACCGGATTGCCAGGCGCAACATAATTCTGCGCAACGGCGGCGCAAGTGAGTAGCAATGCCACACTGATGGAGACCACGATCCAGACTGGCTGGAAAGAAGAAGACCTGTGCATGTCAGTACGACTCCTTGGCTCAGGACGCGATTAGGATGCGCGCAAATGGACTGCACTAGGATAGTGCCTTTGCTGCGCTTACTCAAGCAGGATTGGACCTTATGGTCTTAAGTCCAAAAACCAATCACAAGTTTTGAAAAATACTTTCTGGGGCGCCACTCGCGTGATAACGGCAGTCGAAGCCCTAATGCCCAGCCTACCTGCGCTCTAGCGCTGGACTAGTCTCTCCCGCGTCTTTTCCGCGCCTATGACGCTGGTCTAGCGCGCTTTATACCCGGTTCCAGACACGCAATTCAGAATCAGGCTACACTTCCAACTTACCAGTGAGGTCGCTGATTCTTTCGATGCGATGCTCCAGGCACCACTTCTCAAGCGAATCGACTAATGTTTCACAGGCACAAGGGTCCCAGAAGTTGACAGTGCCAACTTCAATCGCGCTGGCGCCGGCCAGCAGAAACTCGATTACATCTTCCGCCGTGCTAATACCGCCGAGTCCAATGACCGGTATCTTGACCGTCTTGGCCGCTTCCCAGACCATGCGCAGCGCAATCGGTTTGATGGCGGGACCGGAAAGGCCGGCAGTGACGTTCGAAATGCGCGGCTTGCGGGTTTCGGCATCGATGGCCATGGCGACAAAAGTATTGACCAGCGAGATCGCGTCTGCGCCCGCATCTTCCGCCGCCCGCGCTACGTCGGGAATGCTGGTCACATTGGGTGAGAGCTTCACAATCAAAGGACGCGTGGCGATCTTCTTCACCGCGCTGACCACGTCGAACAGCATTTTGGGATCGGCGCCGAAACTCAAGCCGCCGCACTTGGTGTTGGGGCAAGAGACATTCAGTTCGTAGCCCGCGATGCCTTCGCCCTCGTTCAGAATCCGCACTACGTCTTCGTATTCGTCCTGCGAGTGACCAAAGACGTTACACAAAAAGACAATGTTGTCGATTTTGCGCAACAGTGGCAGCTTCTCTTCCAGAAAGCCCCGCGCCCCGACATTCTGCAGACCGATAGCGTTTAACATCCCGGCCGCAGTCTCAAACAAGCGCGGAGGAGGATTGCCCGGCATAGGCTCGCGCGAAAGGCCCTTGGTCACGAAGCCGCCCAAGCGACTCAGGGTTACCACATCTTCGAATTCCACGCCGTAGCCGAAGCTTCCGCTGGCGGCGAGGACAGGATTTTTCAGCGTGATGCCGGCGACATTGACGCTCATGTCGAGCGCAGGCTTGGGAGCAGGAGTCACGCGCGGACCTCGCTCATTGAGCCTCGCGTTCGCGGGCGATCACGACTGGCTGCCTTACGTTCGCGGCACGCTCCAATTTGTCCCAAGTGAAGCCACCGCCCTCGACGGCGCGCTTGAGCGTCTTGAGCAACACCAGCGAGAACAATTGGCGATAAGCGAAGCGTTGCAGCCACACGTGACCCAGCAGCAGGAAGTCGCGCTTGCCGCCGGGCTGTTGCCGCTCCAGGGTAAAGGCGATGGTGGAGGCGATGAAGTCGATGACCATGAACAGCGCAAAGTAGACTACCAGTTTGTGGAAGTCGGCCGGGTTCGCCGACTCAGGATGGCGGTACTTGTCCACAAAGTAGGTAATCATTCCTACGGCAAACATGATGTCGATGAACGGCGAAACCAGCGGAAGCAGGATCTGGAAGATCACCATGTTGGGAATCGCAACCCAGCCCAGCGCTCCTTTTTGCTTGACTGCCTGGCGATGTTTCCACACTGCCTGCATGATGCCGAATGACCAGCGGAAGCGTTGCCGCATCAATCCATTCGCTGTGCTGGGAGCTTCCGTGTAAGCCAGGGCGCGATCTTCGTAGTTGACCCAGTAGCCGGCCTGAAGCAGGGCCATGGTGAGGTCGGCATCCTCGGCGACGGTATCGTGATGATAGCCGCCGGCAGCGCGAACCGCGTCGGTGCGCCAGGCTCCGATTGCGCCCGGAACAACGCTCACCGCGTTTAGCGTATTCAACGCACGACGCTCGAAATTCTGGCTGGTGATGTATTCCAGCGCCTGCCAACGCGTCCAGAGATTTACACGATTGCCCACCTTGGCATTGCCGGCCATCGCCGCAACTTTGGGATTGCTGAAGTGCGGTACCAGCTTGGAGACCGCGTCCGGCGCGATAAGCGTGTCGGCATCGATGCCGACGAACAACTCTTCTGTGACCTGCTCGAGGCCGTAGTCCAGGGCATCCGCCTTACCGGAATTTGCTTTGGTAAGCACGGTGACGCGCCCTGCCGCAATCTCCTTCGAGAAAGCCATGCGAGTGATTTCCAGGGTCGCGTCCTTCGAGCCATCGTCAATCACGATAACGCGCAGGTTCTTGTAATCAGAATCAAGCACCGAGTGTACCGTACGCTCAATCACCTTCTCCTCATTGAAGGCCGGCACCAGAACGGCCACCGCCGGGCGGTAATTCGGATCAAAGCTGGCCTTGCGCCGATGGAAGCGGTCATAAATCGCCAGTGCGCCGATCAGGACAAGCCGTCCGGTCATGAGCACGTCGCCGAGAAAGAAGACAAAAATGATGAATGCCTGCACGAAGCCGAACAGAGAAAAGTTCAGGCTATCGACCCACGCTGCCCAGCGCTCATTGGTAGTAATGGGAGGCATCACCTCGGCGCGGGTTTGGCCCATCAGTTCAGAAACCGGCACAACCTGATAGCCGCGGTCATGCAGTCCATTCAGGATCATGCCCAGCGCCTCGACGGTTTGGCTGCGGTTTCCACCGCCGTCGTGCAGAAGAATGATGTTGCCGCAGCGCAGATTTCCCGGAGCGCAGGGTGGCAGATTCGACAGCACATCGACTGCGATGTCATCTGCCGATCGGCGGGGATTGTCGCGCCAGTCGTTGGGATCGATTTTTTCACCGACCGTGATGTAGCCCAAATCTTGCGCCAGTTCCAGGGGACGGACTTGATCAGCTGTATCCGGAGCTTCATCGATGGCGTAGGGCGGACGCATCAGCACCGGCTTGACGCCGAACTTGCTTTCAAACAGCCGCTCGGTCAGGTTCAGCTCTACTTCGAAATAGCGCTTCGAAATGTTGCTGATGTCGGGATGGGTGAACGTGTGGTTCCCGATCTCGTGCCCTTCGTCGTAAATGCGCTTGGCAACCCCGGGAAACTTTTCCACCTGCGCGCCGATCAGGAAAAATGTCGCCTTGGCGTTCTTTTCCTTCAGCACATCGAGAATCTTGGGCGTCCACTCCGGGTCGGGGCCGTCATCAAAGGTAATCGAGACTTTCTTCTGCTGCGTTCCCCCGTACATGTCGACCACGTACGGCAAGGGCAACGTCTTGAACACCTCGTCGTTCACCAGATTGTCGGAATTGACGCTGATGCTGCGTTCGCCGGCGGAGGGCCGTGACTGGATACGAAGAATCTCGCCCTGCCCTTCGATATCCACATCCTGACCGGGCGGTACGATGTCGAGCTTCTCAGGAGCAGCAGCCTCGAAGGGCTTGTCCCATACCGCCCATAGCGAACGATCTTCCGAGCCTAACCGCCACAGCGCGAAGGTATCAATGCCCAGAGCGTGCGCGGCTCGCATCTCATTCAGCGCAGTCACGCCGTCCAGGAACCACACATCGTGACGAATATTGTTTTCGTCAGAATAGGCGAAGTGCGGGTTCATCATATCGTCGTCGAAGTTGATGTCGGTCTCGGCATCGGAGGCTTCAAGCCACGCCTCCTGGGCGGTGACGTTGTGAATAGCTTCGGGTGGCGTGCCTTTCTTCTGGCCTTTCTTCATCGCCCAGTCATAGCCATAGTTGGCGACGGCGCAGATGATTTTTTCCTTAGGAATCACCTTCAACGCGTCCTGCAGGTTCTTGACGAACCAATCCTGGCCGGCCACGGCACCCGGATCACCGCCGGGGTAATGCTGGTCATAATTCATCAGGATCAGGCCGTCAGAGATCTTCGAGATCCCGGCGTAGTCAAAGGTCTTGTCGTTGACTGGAACCGCGATGTACAGCTTTAGCCCTTTGGCGTGCAAGTCGTCGTAAAGCTCCTGCACCAACTGGCCGTAATCGTCGCGCGAGGTTTCGGGGAAGGCCTCAATGTCAAGCGTGATGCCCTTGTACTGATCGCTCGCCAGAAAGTTCATCAGCTCATTGCGGAAACGCTGCCGCGCTGTCGGATCGGCCATGAACTTGGCGGTTAGATCCGGATTCCACTTATTGTCGACGGGATCGAAGTTGTTAACCAGCGGGAAAACTTCGGTCTGCGCCTTCTCGCCTTTGAGGAACGACATGACCTTGTCGTCGACGCTACGCGGCTTGCCTTTCTCATCGATCACGTCATAGAGGGCGTTGAACTCGGTGACCGACTGCAACCGCCCATCGGCGGTGAGCACATGCATCCACTCGGGAAAGAGCAAATCGATCTGCGGGTAGTACTCCTTCAGCGAAGCGAAACTGGCCGCGTCCCATTGCACGTAGAACGCGCCGCGAATGCCTTCGTCGGAGTTCAGCACTACCTGCGAAGCGGGCTGTTTGGTCTTGCGATGGGTGTTCTGGCGACGGGGAGGCTTGCGCTTCTGGTTATCTTTGAGCGCGTGATAAGGCCTCTTCACTTCGGGAAGGGCCACGCCGGGAACCGACGATCCGCGCAGCACGGAAACGACAAACAACACGACCAGCAGCGTAATCACAATCACGCTGGTATCGATAAGGAACCGCAAACGGCGCCACCGCTTGCGGTCGGGGTCAAAAAATATCTGTTTCGATTGCGGCATTATACAAAGGTCAACTTATCGTAACTGCGGGCAGCAGACAGAGCAACCTGACCGATTTTGGGGCCTTCGGCTTTCGCTCCGGGCTGGAATTGTGGAGTTATTCCTAATTCCAATAACACGAGTTTGACACAATTGACTCGGTGGCACTTCAATTTTCGATTCTCGTTCTCGAACCAGGCCGGGAGGCCGTGAAAAAGGGGCACTGCGGGGCTGACACTGGGGTTCGAGGCATAAGATGGCTTCTACTCGGTGAATTCCTGTTCAGCCCCGAAGAACTTCTGCACTGTCTTCACGTCTGTCGTCCGGCTGTACCTCGGCAAACTGTCGAGGAAGACGCGACCGTACTGCTTCTTGAGGATGCGGTTGTCGAGCAGGCACAACAATCCCCGGTCATGCAACGAACGGATCAACCGGCCAAAGCCCTGTTTCAGCGAAATCACCGCGCTGGGAACCTGGTAATCATAAAAAGCGTTGCCGCCATCCTCGTCAATTGCTTTCACTCGCGCGGCGACCACGGGATCGTTCGGTACCGCGAACGGCAGTTTGTCGATGATGACGCAGCTCAGCTGCTCGCCCTGCACGTCCACGCCTTGCCAGAACGATGCGGTGGCAAACAGCACGGCATGGGGCGTCAGACGAAACTCTTCCAACAACGCATTCTTAGGCGCGCTGCCTTGCAGAAGCATGGGGAACTCCAGTTCGCCCAGCAGCCGCTCGTAAAGCTGGTTCATCAACGAGTAGCTGGTGAACAGGCAAAACGCCCGTCCGCGCGTGATTTCCAGTAACTGCCGCACGCGCTGTGACGCTCGCTCCACGAATTGGGGATCGCGGGGATCGGGCAGGTCAGGCGGAACGTACAGCAGCGCCTGGCTCTCATAGTTGAAATGCGATTGCACGACGAGCTCGCGGGCGTGTTGGATGCCCAGCCGGTTGCGGATGTATTCGAAGCCGCCGGCCACGGCAAGCGTCGCCGAGGTGAGCACAGCCGACTCCAGATGCTCGAACAGCGTGTCGCGCAGAATGTCGGCCACGGCAATCGGCGTGGCCTGGAGAAAGACATTGTTCTGCCCGCCGCCGCGCCGGTCCCGTCGCCGGTCGATCCAAAACACGGTGTTGCGCTCCTGTGCCTCAAGGATGAACCCCAGCTGCACCCTCAGTTCTTCCACGCGGCGCGACATGGCATGCACTTCGTCAGGCTTCTTGGGAATGCCTTGCAGCTCGGTGTAAAGATGCACCAGAGCATTTTGCAGTCCGAGATACTCGTCGCCATTTTCTTCCAGGAACTCCTCGCGATTGTCGAAGGCAAATCGGCCCTCGCCGGGCGGAATCAGCGAGAAGAAAAATTGCGAATGCTCGCGCACGCTGGCCGATGCCTGCAGCACATCGGCGATCGGGATGTCGGCCTTGCGCAGTGTATTCTCCACATCGCGCAACAGTTCATCGACACGCAGATTAGAGACGGTAACGCCGAAGTAGTCGGTGGCCACATCTTCCAGTTCATGCGCTTCATCGAAGATCACCACGCCGGCATCGGGCAGCACCCCGGCGTCGGGCGCGCGATCGGCCGCAGCCTTGATCGCCAGATCGGCGCAGAACAAATGATGGTTGACGATGATGATGTCGCTCTCGGCGGCGCGCCGGCGCATCTCGGTGATGAAGCAGCGATCGAACTGCTGGCACTGCGAGCCGCTGCAACGGTCGGTGCGCGCGTCCAGCTTGGGCCACAGGTGGCTGCTCTCGGGCAGGTCAGCCAACTCGGCGCGGTCGCCGGTCTCGGTGGTCTTCTCCCAGTCGCTGATGATGCGGAACTGGTTGATCTCTTCCAGCCCATTCAGGATCGGTTGGCTGGTGAGGTCGTAAAGCTTTTGCCGGCAAAGATAGTTGCCGCGTCCCTTCATGTAGCAGACGCGCAGCTCGCCCAGGTGCTGCTGCAGGAAAGGAACGTCCTTGAAGAAGAGTTGCTCCTGCAGGGTCTTGGTGCCGGTGGAGATGATGACGCGCTTGCCCGAGCGGATGACCGGCAGCAGATAGGCCAGCGTCTTGCCGGTGCCGGTGCCCGCCTCAACGATCAGGTGGCGCCGCTCCTGGAGTGCAAGCTCGACAGCCTCGGCCATCTGCAATTGTCCACGACGAAATTCGTAAGCGGGATGCGTCCGCGCCAGCACGCCATTCGGCCCGAAGAACTGGTAGAGCGACGGCAAACGCGCAGCCAGCGTGGCGGATTGTGGTGTGGAAGACACGGCGTGGGGATCGTGTACCTATAATAGCTGTTCAGGCCACCGCCGCCGAAAGAGTCTGATTGAGCCGTCGACCGCAATTCGAATCCAGCCGCACCGCCGAACAGGGTGAACCCGTCGCCGTCGGCACCCTGGCCATCGTGGGCCGCCCCAATGTTGGCAAGTCTACGCTGTTCAACCGCCTGGTGGGATCGCGCCGCGCCATTGTCGGCGACGAGCCCGGCATCACGCGTGACCGCCTCTACGGTGACGTGGAATGGACTGGCAAGAAATTTCGCGTAGTCGACACCGGCGGCATTGTTCCCGATGACCTGGCGCTGATTCCCTCGGAAATTTTTCGCCAGGCACGAGTCGCGCTGGAGCAGGCAGACGTAATCGTGCTGGTGGTCGACGGTCGCACCGAGCTGGCGTCTCCCGACATCGATCTGGCGCGCCTGCTGCTGCGTACGGGCAAGCCGCTGATGCTCGCTGTGAACAAAGCTGATACGCCACAGCTTGAGCCCTATGCTGAGGAGTTTCGCCGTCTCGGAATCAAAGAGCTGTTTCCCATTTCCGCCGAAAACGGAAACGGCGTCGCCGAGATGCTGGAGCACGTTCTGAGCGTAATGCCGCACCATGAAACTGAGGCGAAAGATGCCAGCTTTTTACCGCGTCCCGTCAGCAAACGCTCGGCCCGGCGACTTCAAGCGCAAGCGTCCGCCAACGCTGCTTCGGTTCACACGACGGAGCAGGGAGAAGAATCGCCCCCTGACGAAGAAGTCGAACTCGCTCGCGAGACCAAGGTCGCCATCATCGGCCGACCCAATGTAGGCAAGTCGACGTTGCTGAACGCGCTCACCGGAACTTCCCGCGCCATCGTCTCGCCGGTTGCCGGAACCACGCGCGATGCCGTGGACGAACTCCTCGAACGCGATGGGCATACGTATCGCTTCATCGACACGGCCGGAATTCGCCGCAAGGGCAAGACCGAGTTGATGGCGGAGAAGCTTTCGGTAGTAATGGCGCGCAAGCATCTGGAAGGCGCCGACGTTGCGCTGATGATCATCGACGCCGTTGAAGGCGTTACTGCCAGCGATGCGACTATCGCAGGTTATGCCCACGAGAGCGGGCGCTCGGTAATTGTGGTCATCAACAAATGGGATTTGGTAACCACCGCTCGCACCGATGGCAAGCCTGCAGCCGAACGCAGCGTCTACGAGGAGCAAGTGCGGCGGCATCTGAAATTTCTATCCTATGCGCCGGTGGTGTTTGTCTCGGCGACATTGGGAAAGAACCTCGACAAACTTTTTTCCACACTGGAACTGGTGTCGCGCGAGCGGCGTAAACGCATCGGTACGGGCGAGATGAACCGATTCCTAGCCCACGTCGATTTCGAGCGCGCGTCAGTGCCAGTGGCGAAGCGGGTAAAGATTTTCTATATGACGCAGGCGGCTGTCTCGCCGCCAACCTTCATTCTGTTCACCGACCGCCCAGTAAAGCTGCACTTCTCCTATCAACGCTTTCTTGAGAACCAGATTCGCGCCGCCTTTGGGTTCATCGGCTCGCCTATCTGGATCAAGAACCGGGCGCGGAATGAGCCCAAGGGAAAGAAATAGCGAGTCGGATAGAAAATAGCTTTATGGAACTCGCCTTGTATCAGGGCACGACTTCAGTCGTGCCGAAAAGCACAATACACCTGGGGCTTCAGCCCCTGAAAAATAAAGTCGCGCAGGGGCTGAAAGCTCAAATCATTCTTGACCCATTGCGGCACAGCTAAAGCCGTGCCCTGATACAAACCTACCTTTGTGTTGATTTATGAGTTGTCTAGCAGTACGCGGACTGCGTAGTCTCATCGGCTCTTCCTAAATCGCCGCATCGTCCGCAATTTCCTCTTTGCTGCGGGCATCTGCCAGCCAGGTATTCAACTCATCCAGCGCGCGCCGGCAAACTATCGCGTGCCGCTGCTTCTTGTCGCGAATGCGGCGGCGTGTTTCTTCATCGAGCGGTTGCAGCAAATCGAAGGTAATGTTTGCGGGCTGGAAGTTTTTCGCATCCGCGTGGCAGATATAATTCACCAGCGCGCCGAAAGCTGTCGCACGCGGAGGTGGGATGGGCTCGGCATCGCGAGCCAACGCCGCTGCCTGCATTCCTGCAAGCAAGCCAGTGGCAATGGATTCCACATAGCCTTCGACTCCAGAAATCTGTCCCGCGAACAATACATTGGTATGCTGCTGCATCTGCAAAGTCTCGCCCAGCAAGGTTGGTCCGTTGATGTAGGTGTTGCGGTGAATCTGACCGTAGCGGAGGAATTTCGCGTTCTCCAGGCCGGGGATTAGGCGCAGGATGCGGGCCTGTTCGCCGAACTTCAGGTGATTCTGGAAGCCGACCAGATTGTAGGAGTCGGCACGCAGATTTTCCTGGCGAAGCTGTACCACAGCGTAGGGGAGTTGTCCGGTGCGCGGATCGCGCAGCCCGACGGGCTTCATGGGACCGAAGCGCAGCGTGTCGCGGCCGCGGCGGGCAATCTCCTCAATGGGCAGACAACTCTCGAAATAGTTCAGGTTCTCCCACTCTTTTGCGTCCACCGAATGCGCCTCGATCAGCTCATCGAGGAAGCGCTCGTACTCTTCCCGCGTCATAGGGCAGTTAATGTAATCGGCGCTGCCCTTGTCGTAGCGTGCCGCCAGGTACACCCGCGACATGTCGATGGAATCGGCTTCCACGATGGGACTGATCGAGTCATAGAAATAAAGTTGCTCGCTGCCGCTAAGGCGAAGGATCTCGTGAGAGAGCGCGTCTGACGTAAGAGGGCCGGTCGCAATGATGGTGATCGTACCGTTTTCGTCGATTGTCGTGACTTCTTCGCGCACGATTTCGATCAGCGGCTCGCGCTCGATCGCCGCAGTTACAGCTTCGGCAAACTTTTCGCGATCGACTGCCAATGCGTGCCCGGCAGGAACCGCAGTCGCACGCGCGATCTCTATCAGGAGCGAGCCGGCATGGCGCATTTCTTCTTTCAGCAGCCAAGGCGCGGTGTTCTCGGTATCAGATTTGAGCGAGTTCGAGCAGACCAGCTCCGCGAAGTTCGCCGTCTGATGGGCGGGGGTGGAACGCACCGGCCGCATCTCGAACAGTTGTGCAGCAACGCCGCGACGGGCGCATTGCCAGGCGGCTTCCGACCCGGCAAGTCCGGCGCCGATAATACGAATAGGCTTTTGCATTGGGGATGCGACGCTGTAGTAGCACCGGAAGTTTCAGCAACGCTTCAAGCGCCGTGCGATCTAGTTATCAACAAATTGTGAAACGCTCCGTATGTGAAACCCCGATCTCTAATAACTATACTAATTCTCATTGGAGACAAATATGGCAAGAGTTTCATACGTCGAAGTGGAGCAAGCTTCGCCCGAAGTGCGCGAGTTCTATGAGAAGACGCTAAAAGGCAATCCCGGCAGTGTGCAGAAACTGATAGCACACCGGCCAGAGACGCTGAAGGCTTTTCTGCCCTTTTATGCCAGCGTCGGTCGCGCGCTGGACCGCCGCTTGTATGAAATGGTGTACATCCGCGTCTCAATGATCAATGGTTGCCGTTACTGCCTGCAGCACCATCTGGCCGCATCGAAGCGTGTGGGCCTAACGGCGCAAGATTGGCAAGGGTTGAAGGAGGGCGACTACAGTAGCTTTAGTTCCAAGGAGCAGGCAGCGCTGAAGTTCGCCGAGAGGCTCACTCGCGATCCTCACGCCATTGGCGATGCGGACATCGCTAACCTGAAGCCGCATTTCTCCGAATCGGAGATCGTCGATCTCGATCTGTTGATCGGCCTGGCCAACCTGACCAACCGCTTCACCGATCCGCTGGGCGCAGATTTGGAGTTTCCAGAAGAGAAGATTTGAGCCGTAGGGTGCAATTTTCGTAGTTGATGGAGATAGATCGGAATGCTCGCTGCGAGCAGGGCATTACAGGTCGAGAGGTCTGGCGGCACGGCGGGAACAGTTTGCGGAAAAACTCGAAGGATCCGTGCCCGGTCAAAACCGATCTACGAGACAGCTTGTATTATGTCGCAACCTTCCCTGGCTCGGCCTTCTGTCCAGGTCGCACGCGAATCAACATGCAGGTGGAATTGTCTTCTCCACCACCCTCGTTGGCGGCGTCGACCAGGGTGTCACACGCGGCCTGCAGTGAGGGCAACTGCAGCAGGATGCTGCGGATTTCCCCGTCGTCCACATGGCGAAGCACGCCATCGGTGGTCAGCAGCAAGACATCGCCATCCTGCGCCGGAAACTCACCCAGATCGGGCAGCGTGCTCTCATCGGTGCCCAGGGCTCGAGTAATGATGTTCTGCGCCGAGGAGCGCTTGGCCTGTTCCAGAGTAATCATGCCGCGGCGTACCTGCTCCATCACCAGAGAGTGGTCTTCGGTCAGTTGTAGTAGTTGACCCTCGCGAAACAAGTAGATGCGGCTATCGCCAACGTTAGCGATGCTGAACATCCCATCGGCAAAACGGGCGGCGACCAGGGTCGTGCCCATCCCAGAAGTGTTCTTGTGCTGCTCGGCATAGCCGAGGATGGCATCATTGGCTTTCCTGACCGCGTCGGCCAGCAGACGCGCTCCCAGCGGGGCATCGTCGAGATAGGCGTCGTCCTCAACCGCCGGCTCGCGATCGCGAAAATAAGCGAGCACGGTTTCGACAGCGATTTGGCTGGCAACTTCGCCCGCAGCGTGCCCACCCATCCCGTCGCACACCACAAAAATTCCGAGCCGCTCGTCGTAGCCGAAATGATCTTCATTTGACGGCCGGACGCGCCCGACATCGCTGCGGCCGGCCACCTCAAGTCCACGTGACATTCGGGGAACAGTTTACGCTGTTAATCAAAAGCGTGCGAGTGCCGAAAGTGGGGTAACCTCGCCCCGAGCAAGGCCGGTACAAAAGGCCGCGCTGTAGGGCAAACAGAAGAAAAGCATGGATTCCAATAACCATGCCGCTTTTGCAGAAGGTAATCTGGCTGTTTGTCCTGGCTTCGCCCAATCGCTCTGCAAAGCGAATTCGGAATCGCGCGACTGGGCCACCGCAGCTTGTCCCCGCGGGGAGAATTATTCGTGCAACAGTTGCTCAAGGTCGATGCCGAAGTGACCGCGTTGGAGGAAAAGGCTGCCTGGAACCTATTTCCCCTCGAGCGATATTCTTCCCGTTCCGACCACGCCTATTTTACTGGCCTGGTGTTTCACGGACGGGTCTTGGCGATGTCTGGCTCCTTGTCCCTCGTGAACACCGGATCCAGATGATGTTTCGTCAGGTCCGCGCGGACGCACTCAAAGGCTTCCTCAGGAGTGTTTGCCCAGTGGAACAGTTCGAGATCCTTCGGCGAAATCGTACCGGCATCTACCAGGGCCTGAAAGTTGATGACGCGGTCCCAGTAATCCTTGCCGTAGACCACGACACAAATGCGTTTGGCCAGCTTTTCCGTCTGCGCCAGGGTCAGCAACTCGAACATTTCATCCAACGTGCCGAAGCCGCCCGGGAAGACGATCAGTGCCTTGGCCAGGTAGGCGAACCACAGCTTGCGCATGAAGAAGTAGTGAAACTCGAAGTTCAGCTCGGGCGTGATGTATGGGTTGGGCATCTGCTCAAAGGGCAGGTTGATGTTCATGCCGATGGTCTTGCCGCCAGCCTCCGACGCGCCCAGGTTAGCGGCTTCCATAATGCCCGGGCCGCCGCCGGTGCAGATCACAAAACGGTGCCGTGGCTGGTTAATGGTCTTGGTCCACGAAGTGATGAGAAATGCCAACTGGCGTGCGTCGTCGTAATACCGTGCCATCTCGACATCGGCCTTGGCGAGCCGAATCCGCTCCTGCTCTTCCGGAGGAGCCGGCGCCGCCGAGCCCGGCTTGTCAAGCAAATGCAAACCTTCTTCTGCTTGCGAGCGGCTATGGAAGCGCGCCGAACCGAAGAAAACGATGGTGTCCTGGATCCGTTCCCGCCGGATACGTGACAGCGGCTCCTGGTACTCGGCCAGGATGCGCAGAATGCGGCCATCAGGGCCGTTGAGAAACTTCTTGTTCTCGTAGGCCAGTGGCGCCCGGTTGTGACGCAGATGTTCGTCGTTCTTGTCGGTCATGGAAGCCTTATGAGTTCGCAAAGAGGCGACGAATTATGGGAGCACAACCAGTTTGAGGGAGTTGCATGATTAGTCTACCGATTCGCGATAGCGAACCGCTTCGGCGACTCCCATCCAGATATCGACCAAACCCAGACCGCTGATCAAGCCACGAACAAAGTCATACGTCAGAAACTCGCGTACCTGGGGAAACCTCGCCAGCAGCGAGTTTTCCGTCCACATCCGAGTCCAGGGCAAAACCGTCAGGGCAATGCCAACTTCCAGGCATAACAGCACGAATACGGCCAGGGCGATCCGGTTTCCCCAAAGTTGCCATCTGCCAGGCCTGCGCGGCGGGGAAGGTATCAACAGGATTGGACCGCCGTGTTCCGGTCCAACGCCATCCTGTGGCTCCTGCCCAAAAGAACTCATAGTGTGCCTACGTTCCGGCGCTTGCCCCGAGGATGGGTTTGGAAGTGGCAAATTTGCTCCCTTGGAAAAACTCGGCACCGCACCGTGTCTCCCGTCCCAGCCATATAGCAGGATACTACGGCGGCGATGATGGGAAAGCGGATTGCCGAATTCATCGACGGGGAATCCAGTCTTGAAGTGAGCTAAACTTCGGTCTCCGTCGGTACTTTCGACTCTGGCGAATCGGCTGGCTGGGCAACTTGGTCCGTAATGGCCGACCGATACGACGCTTCTTTCCAAAGAGTGGTGGGCTGGACGAAATAAACCCGCACGGCTGCCAGCGAAGCCGCCATCAGCACAACGAAGGTGCGGATGGGGGATGTCACTTTCTTCAGGAAAATTCCATCGGGTATCGCCGGGTCCAGCGCCGCCAGCGCGTAGAACAATACCTGCCCCCAGGCTCCTAAGGCCCGCCAATACGGAGGCAGTCCGATGGTCGCCAGCGCGACCGCAATCATGCAATACGGTATGACGATGCGGCCATACTTGGCTGACAGGAAATGCAGACGCATGCGATTCCGTGAGCTCAATAGCTCGGGCATGATCTTAAGCATCTGGTAGAGACCCGCCTGCAGCCGCACCTTCCGTCGGAACTCCGAGTGCAGCACGGTAGGGTAGTCATACATGGTGGCGCTGGGTTCCATCAGGATGCGATAGCCCTTAAAGAACGCCACCAGTGGCTCGTAAACGTCGTCGAGCAGTGTGCCCGGCGGCAGCGGCGTCCACAGCGAACGGCGGATGGCGGCGAAGGCCCCACTGTAGCCAAAAGTTGAATCAAGGCGCGTCAGGCGCAGCCGGATCCAATGCTCGTAGCGCCAGTAAAGGCTGGTGGTCGTTTCTTCATGAGTCTCGCCTTGCACGATGATGGTCTGCGGGCTGACCGCGCCGACTTTGGGATCGCCGAAGCATGCGATGATGTTGCGCAGGCAGTCAGGATCGAGCGTCTGGCGGACGTCGTTCAGTACCAGGATTTCGCCGGACACCAGTGGCACGCCGGCATTCAGAGCCGCTGCCTTTCCGCCGTGGGGAACGCGAAGGAAACGAACACCCTGGTCGGCAAAGCTGCGCGCAATTTCGTCGGTGCGGTCGGTCGAGCCGTCGGAAACCACCAGCATGTCCATCAACTCGCGAGGATACTTCTGCGCGAAAATGGCCTTCAACTTACGCTCGAGAAACTTTTCCCCGTTGTAAACCGCGATCACAAAGGAAACTCTGCGGAGTTTTTCGTCCTTATGAACCGGATTGTGCGAGCGATTGGCCATCCAGTTCAGCAGCAAAGGATAGCCGAAGAGGGCATAGAACATCATCCCGCAAGCCAGCGTGAATACCGCGATAGAGATGATTTGCAGGGGAGCCAGCATGGTCGCAGCTAACAAGAATCGTGATCCTATTCGATCTTAAGTGGCAGCGCCCCGGTTTCCCGATCGGACATTGGCGGGAGGATGCGGCGAAGCGCCTTCGCTGCGCGCCGTGCAAAGGGCTCGCATTCTTGGGTTGAGAGTAGCCCAGCCGAGCAGTCGAGTCAATCAGGGTAGAAAGTCATTTTGCGTCACTTCCCCTTGCAGAAATTTCGCCGCAGGTCTAGCCTGTGGGCAAGAAATGGGGTGTGCCGTGTTCAGCCTCAGTTATGTGCTCATCATGGCCGGCCTGGCGTTCGGTGGTGCCGTAACCCTCGTCGGATTTGGTGGATTGCTTTTTGCTTCCTTTCATCGAGCTCTGGGAGCTCCGCTGCCCCTCCCGACTTTGCACAATGCCTTCGAGCGACGGCTTTACGTAACGGTGGGCGTCGCAGGATTTGTGGTATGGGGCAGTGCGTTTGTCTGCAGCCTGAAGGTCACGCCTTGGTAGCCGGTCCGGGATCGCTATAATCGAGGATTATGGTTATCACGCCGGAAGCCCCTGTTGGCCGCGCGTTCCAAGTACGAGCCGGTCATCGGACTGGAAGTCCACGTCCAGCTCCTGACCAAGACTAAGATCTTCTGCGGCTGCTCGACGCACTTTGGCGATCCGCCGAACACCAACGTGTGTCCGGTATGTCTCGGATTGCCCGGGCGCGCTTCCCGTGCTGAATAAGCGCGCGGTCGAGTTTGCCGTGCTGGCGGCGACTGCCCTGAATTGCCGGATCAACGAAACCTCGATCTTCGCCCGCAAGAACTACTTTTATCCCGACCTGCCCAAGGGCTATCAGATTTCGCAGTACGACAAGCCGCTGGCCGAGTTTGGCTACATCGAGATCAAAACGCCGAGCGGACCCAAGCGCATCGGCATCACGCGCGTGCATCTGGAGGAAGATGCCGGCAAGAGCCTGCACGACGGTCTGCCCGACAGCAGCGAGTGGACCTCGATCGACCTGAACCGCTCCGGCGTGCCGCTGATCGAAATTGTCAGCGAACCCGATATCGCCTCGCCCGATGAAGCCTATGAATACCTGACGCGCCTGAAGGAGATCATCCTTTACACCGGCGTGAGCGACTGCAACATGGAAGAAGGCTCGCTGCGTTGCGATGCCAATGTCAGCATCCGGCCGCGCGGCGCAGAAGGAGTTCGGCACCAAGACCGAAGTGAAGAACGTCAACTCGTTCCGCTTCATTCGGCAGGCGCTGGAGTACGAGATCGAGCGCCACGAAGAGGTGATCGAGTCGGGCGGCAAGATCGTGCAGGAGACGCGTCTTTACAACGCCGGCGAAGGCAAGACTTACGGCATGCGCTCCAAAGAGCAGGCGCACGATTATCGCTATTTTCCCGAGCCAGATTTGCTGCCGCTGGTGGTCGATGAAACGTGGCGGCGAGCAGATCGTCTCCGAGCTTCCCGAATTGCCCGAGGCGCGGCGCGCGCGGCTGGTCACGCAGTACGGCATCACCGAGTACGACGCGGCTACGCTGACCAGCAGCGCGCACTCTGGCCGATCAGTTTGAAGAGGCGGCAGTCGCGGCGAAGAATCCCAAGCGCGTCGCCAACCTGGTGCAGGGCGAGTTGATGGGCCGGCTGAAGGCCAAGGGCTTGGAGATCGAGCAGTCGCCGATTTCGATGAAGGGCGTGGCCATGTCGGCCGACCTGGTGGAGAGCGGGGCCATCAGCGGCAAGATGCTGAAAGATCTTTACGATCTGGCCTTCGAGCGCGGCGAAGACTTTCCCGCGATCTACGAGAAGGAGAAGCCGCAGCAGATCACCGATACCGCAGCCATCGAAAAGATCATCGACGAGGTGATTGCCGCCAATCCCAAGCAGCTGGAGCAGTATCGCGGAGGCAAGAAGACCGTCATCGCCTTCTTTGTGGGACAGGTGATGAAGGCGTCGAAGGGGCAGGCGAATCCCGCGCTGGTGAATGAGCTGCTGGCGAAGAAGCTGGACGGATAGCAGGCTTCGCAATAAAAAGCGGAGGCTCAGCTGTAAGCGAAAGTCACACCCGTCAAGATCATCGTAAGCGTAATTTCAGGGCCTCGTGAAGCCGACTTCAACCCACTTACGGCTGTGCCGGATCGGCGGGGACGGAGACGTGCTCGTGCTGGATGAGCCAGCGGCCGTCCTGCTGCTCCAGAACAGCAGTCCAGCGCAACGTGAGGGTTTGCTTTTGGCCCTGCGGCGATGCTCCCTCCATGTTCAAAGTTCCGTCTACCCAGGTGATTTTCCCTTCGGATGAATCTGCACGTCGTCGTTAAGGGTGAACGTCACCTTGGGTGAATCCTTCAGCGACGGTGCCACGCCAGCCTTGTACTCTTCCCAGCTGTTGTACTTCAGCGGCGCAACATCGAAGAACAGATGGCCGGGACCCTGCACATAGAATTGGCTCTGCTTTTCGAGGTCATTCGAGGCCCAGCCATCCCAGATGCTCTGCAGGTAGGCTTGTCGACCGCCGCGCTGCTCTTGGGGGCCAAGGTCTTAGACGATGCGGGTTGACGGATTTTGGGCGGCAACGTTGAGGGCAAATAGCAGAAGTGCAATCGCCGAGAACATGGCCCGGCGCATGAATTTCTCCTGGTGGTCACTCTGAGTGTAAACCCCGGAACTCTTAGGCTGATGGCTAAGGATTCAACCCGGCGCCGGGATCGAGGTCGCGCCAGGGGCGGGGTTTTTTCGCGATTTGTTACCCTGTTAGCTTCCATGCGACTGCGGCTCGGCGGCTTAATCGGAAGTCTTCTGATGATCGCGGTGCTTGCCGGGTGCGGAACGCCCGGAGCGCCGTCGCTGCCATCGCTTAACTTGGCGCGTCCCGGTTGAGGACCTCACCGCCTCGCGCCGGGGCAACAAGGTGGATCTGGATTGGACTCTGCCGCGCAAGAACACCGATCACACACATCATCAAGCACAATCCCGTCACCCGCATCTGCCGGCACGAAGGAACCACGCTGATGGCAAGTGCGACAGTCGTGGCTGAGGTTGCTCCGCCGACGCCAAGCCCGCCGCAGAAGCAAAAGGGCGAAGCGCCGCCGGGACGCGGTTCGAATCCACTACGTGGACAAGCTTGCCGCCGCAGCTGGGAATGCAGAATCCGGCAGGATTCGTGATGTACGCGGTCGAAGAGGTGAACTCGCGCGGCCGCAGTGCCGGGCTTTCCAACCAGGTGGCGATTCCGGTTACGCCGACCATTCGCGGCGCCCGAGAAGTTGTCGGCTGACGGTCAGTGCGGAAGGCGGTGCGCGATCTCATGGCGGGACCGACTCCGCCGGTGCCGCCGGCGGGAGTTACGTATCTATATCGGATCATGCGACGGCCGGTAGGCGCTCCCGCCTACATCGTGCTGGACGACGTGGCGCCCGTCGCGACCGGATCCTATCTCGACAAGACTTTCGGCTGGGAGCAGAAGTATGAATATCGCATCACCACGCTGAGCCAGGTGCATGCCAATGGCTTGAATGCCGCGGTCGAAGGCGACGATTCCGAGCCGGTCGAAGTCTTCACGCGCGACATTTATCCGCCGGCGCAACCTGCCGGGCTGCAGGCCGTTTTCTCCAGCGTCGGGACAAAAGCCGTTTATCGATCTGACCTGGGCTCCAAACATGGAAGGCGACCTGGCCGGGTACAACGTCTTCCGCTGGGTCGAGGGGGGACAGCCGCAGAAGTTGAATACGCAGTTGATTCAGGTCCCTTCCTATCGCGACGAAACGATCGAGCCAGGCAAGAAATATTTCTATGCGGTTTCGGCGGTGGATCTGCGCGGCAATGAGAGTCCGCGATCGGCCGAGGCGAGCGAAACTGTGCCCAGCCAGTAATTCACCCGATTTTACAGAAGGATTGTGCGATGTCCTACTGCCGCTTCCAATATCAAGATGTCACGCGCTACGGGCTGATCGAAGAGCGCCGGCGGTCAGCAGACCATCACCCGCATGCTGACCAATCTCCGCAAGCGTTTGCCGACTTTGACGCAGGCGAGCGCAGCGAATTGCCGTTGAGCGCGGTTCGTTTGCTGGCTCCGGTTGAGCCTTCGAAGATCGTCTGCATTGGCCGCAATTATCGCGAACACGCCAAAGAGCTGAACCATCCGATTCCGACCGAGCCACTGTTTTTCTTGAAGCCGCCGTCTTCGCTCATCGGCCCGGAGGATGAGATTCGCCGTCCGGTGGACGCTTTCGCAGCGAGTGGATTACGAAGGCGAGTTGGGCGTGGTGATCGGCCAGACGCTGCTATCGCCTGCGCGAAGGCGACGACGTGCGGCCCTACATCCTGGGCTACACCTGCGTGAACGACGTGACTGCGCGCGATCTGCAAAACAAAGACGGCGCAGTGGACGCGCGCCAAAGGCTTTGACACGTTCTGCCCGGTGGGCCCGGTGGTGGCCGCGGAGCTCGATCCCTGGAAGGGGTCCGGGTGCAAACCCGCGTCAACGGCGAGCTTCGCCAGAATGGGACGACGACCGACTTTCTGTTTCCGCTCGACCTGCTGCTGCGTTTCATCACGCCAGGTGATGACCCTGGAGCCCGGCGACATGATCGCGACCGGAACGCCGGCGGGGGTTGGTCCTCTGAAGGCCGGTGACGTGGTCGAAGTGACGGTGGAAGGCGTGGGGACATTGCGCAATCCCGTCGTGGACTTGGTGGACTGAAATCCGTTACCGCATGCGAAAGCCCGGAGTGGAGGGATCTGCGGTTCCACTGTCTGCCGAGCCGCCTAAGAGATCTCCCCGCACCGTATTCCAACAAACTGCCGGCGTCAAAACTTTTCTTGTTCCCTTGCGCATCCTATCCCGCTATCTTGATGTCAAAGCTTTGCGCCCTCGCAGCGATCTCCCATGAACTCGTACCGGCTCTATCCGATACTCGCCTTTGGCGCCACCGCGGCCATCATCGGCTATGCTTTGCTTTCGCGCAAGAACAAGAAACCGGCCAAGCAACTGGAATGGGAGCGTCGCACCGATCTCACGCGCGGCGGCCGCATCATCGATGGCAACGTCATCGACGTTCTGGAACTGGAGGAGGACACGTCAGGGCAGCAGATGATCCTGCTGGTCTACACCTACGACGTGGCTGGCGTGACCTATGAGGCCTCGCAGGACGTGACCCACCTGCGGCAGTTCATCGATCTGTATTCGTGCCGGTTGGGACTGCCGGCCTCGGTCAAGTACGATCCGCATAATCCCGGGCGATTCCATCGTCATTTCCGAAACCTGGTCAGGATTGCGCAAGCCGACCATTGTCATGCCCCAGCGGCAGGTGGCAAAGTCGAATACTTTGGCGTAACCTTTGCGCTATTTCGCGTCTGAACGGGTACCGGGCCCCGACCCTCAAAAGAAGCGCCTTCATGGCGAGGTGACATTGTTACAATAAGCTATGCATAACCTGCCCCTACCCCTCGCGGCATTTCTGGCGGGGATTTTGTCGTTTCTGTCCCCCTGCGTGCTCCCACTGGTGCCGGGTTACGTGTCTTTGATTTCGGGGGCCAGCGTGGAGGATCTGCAATCGCCGGAGCGCCGCATGTTGCGGCACGGTGATGCTGCACTCCGTCACCTTTGTGCTTGGTTTCAGCGTGGTTTTCATCGCTCTGGGTGCGGTCGCCACCGGCATCGGGCAGGTGGTTAACGAATACCATTCGCTGCTGTCGAAGATTGCCGGGATCATCGTCATTATCTTCGGTCTGCATCTGACGGGCATTTGGAAGATCAAGGCGCTTTATGCCGACAAGCGCATGCACGACGTCAAAGGTGGCTCCAGCGCTGTCGGCTCATTCGCTGTGGGCTTTGCTTTTGCCTTTGGCTGGACCCCGTGCATCGGACCCATCCTGGCTACGATTCTAGTGTTGGCGGGCGCGCAACGAACTGTGTTGAAGGGGATTGTGTTGCTGGCGGTGTATTCCCTGGGGCTGGCGGTTCCCTTCCTGCTGACTTCGTTGGGAGTGGATCGATTCTTGGCGTTCTATGGCCGTTTCCGCCGCCATTTGCACACTGTCGAGGTGATCAGCGGTATACTCCTGATCGCTATGGGAGTCCTGATTTTCTTAAACAACTTGCGATTGCTTTCCGGCTATTTGTCATTCCTGAACCGGTTCGCGCTGTAAAGGGGACTTCGCTGTGAAACGAAACGCATTGGTCTTTGTAGCGCTGTTTGTGGCCGTCCTGGCCATGCTGGCCAGCGGCAAGTATCTGGATCGCGCTCGCAAACACGGCCCCTTGCAGACTGGTGGGCAATGTTCAGGGGCTGCAGGCGCCGGATTTCAGCTTGCCCTCCTTGGATGGACAGTAAAGTTAAGCTGTCTGACTTTCGCGGCAAGGCTGTTCTGCTGAATTTCTGGGCCACCTGGTGCCCGCCCTGCAAAGTGGAGATGCCCTGGTTCGCCGATCTGCAAAAGCAGTACGGCAAGGACGGCCTGGTGGTTCTGGGCGTCGCCATGGATGATTCCGAGCCGGCCAGCATCCAGCAATTTGCCAGCGAGATGGGCGTGAACTACCAAGTACTGTTGGGAACCGACAAAGTGTCGGATGATTATGGCGACGTTGCAGTATCTGCCCACCACCTTCTACATCGGACGGGACGGAACCATCGTGGACAAGATGGCCGGGCTGCTGGATCGGAAAGACATTGAAGACGCGGTGAAGAAGACCCTGAACACAACCAATCGATCCATCGCCAGTCCGCAACAAAGTCAGGCGGCTGCCGAGGTAAAATCTCCGGTGAAGGACGCCGCGCAATGAGGAAGAACTTTGCTTTTGTCCTGATCGGGTTGCTGCTTGCCGGCTTGGCCCTGGCACAATCGCCCGGCGACAACGTGCCATCGGTAATCATGGCTCCCATCGGCAAGGTTCAGGTGCGGGCCGGCGCCAGCACGGACGTAAGTCTGGATTTCAGAATCGGCTCGGAGTTTCACATTAACTCCCACACGCCCAAGTCGGAGTTGCTGATCCCCACCGTGCTGAAGCTGCCAGGCGCCCGACCAAGTGACGGTTGCGGACGTGAAATATCCTGCCGGCCAGGACGTGAGCTTTCCGTTTTCGCCCGATGAAAAGCTCAGCGTCTATAGCGGCGACTTCAGCATTGACACGGTGTTAAAGGCGCCCGCCAACGCGGCGGCGGGAACTTATCCGGTTAAAGGCGAGTTACGATTCCAGGCCTGCGACCACAGCGCCTGCTATCCGCCGAAATCCATTCCGGTGCAGTTTCAGGTTTCGGTGGTTAAGAAATAACTGGCACAGGCTTCAGTTCTGCGCGGCTTTTATCGACTCCTCAGGTTTGAAGGAACGCTCCGCCAGCTTCGCTGATTGCGGTTCTTCGACACTCCTACAACGTGGAACTTCGCTTCAATCTCGCGGCGGTGCGTTCCTGTCCCAGGTTCGCCATCACGGCAAATAAACTTGGCGCAACGCCTTGCCCGGTTAAAGCCACGCGGGCGCCATTGATCAGTACCCCCGCTTTCACGCCTTTCTCTTCGGCAAAATTGCGCAAGAGTTGCTCAGTGCTGGCCTCGGAAAATTCGGCGGCCTGCCCGTAACGCGAGGCTAACTCCACCAGCATCTTGCGGACGGAATCATCCTTCAGGAACTTCTGCGCTGCCGCGGGATCGATCGCGAACTCGTCACTGAAATAGCCGCGAAACAGAGTGGCAAAGTCCTTGAGATTGCGCGCCCGCGGTTTCACCAGGTCGACCGTCGATTCCATTCCCTCGCGGCTGGTCTGGAAAGGGACGAGACCGGCCTTCTTCCACTCGTCTTCGATCAGCGGCAATAACTGCGAGGCGGGAGTCGCGCGCAGGTATTCGGTGTTAAACCAGTCAAGCTTGCCGCGATCGAAAATCGCATTCGACTTTTGGATGCCGCTCAAGTCGAAAAGATCGATCAGCTCGCGGTCATGCAAGATTTCCTGCGACGAATCGGGCGGCGTCCAGCCCAGCAGTGCAAGGAAATTGCGGAAGGCCTCGGGAACGATGCCTTCGTCCTTGTAGGCGATGACGCTGGTCGCGCCATGACGCTTGCTGAGTCGCGTCTTGTCGGGCCCGAGGATGAGTGGCACGTGCGCGAACACCGGCAGCGGATGGCCCAGCGCCTGGTAGAGCAGGATCTGTTTGGGCGTGTTGGAAAGGTGGTCAGCGCCGCGCAGGATGTGCGTCATGCGCATGTCGATGTCGTCGACCACCACGCTGAGGTGATAGGTCGGCACGCCGTCTGAGCGCAGCAGAACGAAGTCCTCGATTTCGGAGTTGGTGAACTCGATCCGGCCGAACACAGCATCGTCGAAAGCCGTGCTGCCGCCTTCGGGAACCGCGAAACGGATGGCAGCGCCGTCGCCAGCACTACGGCGACGCGAGGCTTCGGCCGGCGCGATACCACGGCACGAGGTGTCGCGGGGAACACGGCCTTCGGCGACGGCCTGCGCGCGCTGCTCCTCCAATTCTTCCTTGCTGCAGAAGCAGTAATAGGCATGGCCGCTATTGATCAGGTGTCCCGCGGCGGCGCGGTAAAGCTCCATGCGATTGGTCTGGAAGAATGGACCTTCGTCCCAGTCGATCCCCAGCCAGCGCAGGCCGACGAGAATGCCTTCCACCATTTCGGGCGTGGAGCGTTCGAGATCGGTATCCTCGATACGCAGAATGAGCGTGCCGCCGTAATGCCGCGCGAAGAGCCAGTTGAATAAGGCAGTGCGCGCTCCGCCGACATGCAGGTAGCCGGTGGGCGAAGGCGCGAAGCGGAGGCGGGGAGCGTTGGGAATTTCCAGATGGGAAGCCATTGTCGGTCAGGTTAAGCGGTCATCCTCTTGGTTGTCATCCCGTCTATAACGAGGTTGGGGTTGTCAAGGCACACTGCGGCGGTGACGCGGTAGGCGCCTGGTTTTTGACTTTCCTTATTCCCCAGCGCCTTGGCTTTTGACGTTGGGGTGGCTTTTGTTTTTTGCGAAATCGGCATCGCGGACCCGTCTGCTTTGGAATCGTTAGGTGGCGGCGCGCTGGCCCCACCATCCATCTATTCGGTCACCGACTGCGACCATGATTCTCCACTGCGAACTCCCCGCTCTGGGGGAGGCGGGCTGCCCAAACAAGTGCACGGGGTCCTACTGCTCCCCACGGAATGACCCGGGCTTACCCGCATGACGTGCCAGCTCCGCATACGTCCATCCATTGCGAAGCATCCAGTACAACCTGACAGCCAGCCGCCGCGCCACCATCACCTTGGCCACGGCCCGGCTTTTCTTGGCGGCCAGCCGGCGATAGGCGCGCTGCAACTGGTCATCGCCGCGCACCGCCGTCTGGCCCGCTTCCACCAGCAGGAAGCGCATAAAGCTGGATCCCTGTTTGCTGATGTGTCCCAGCCGCTGCTTGCCTCCCGAGCTGTGTTCGCGCGGCGTCAGCCCCAGATAGCTGGCCAGTTGCTTGCTGGTGGCGAAGCGATTCACCTGGCCCACGGTCAGCACCATGCCCAGCGCAGTCTGCGGTCCCACGCCGGGATGGGTCATCAGCCGCCGCGCATCGTCCCGTCCCTCGGCCTGCTGCCGCACCACCACGTCCAGGGCCAGAATCTGCGCGTCCAGCTCAGTTAACAACTTCAGCAACTGATCGCGCCGCCGCCCCGCGTGCTCCAGCATGGGCAATGCCTGCAACTGCTTTCTGCCCTCCTCCGACCACAGTCGCCGTCCCTTCTGCACTCCTTGATTCAGCGCCAAGGCTTGCAACTGGTTCTTCACCTTGGTCCGCAGCCGCATGCGATGATGCCGGTCCAGCAGCAACTGCCGCAGGTCGCGCTCCGCCTCCGTCGGCACCCAGATGCGCGGAAACCGCCCCTCCAGCAGCAGCCTCAGGATCAGCTCCGCATCCCGCCGGTCCGTCTTCTGCTGCCGCGTCTCGGCCGCCCGAATGCGCGCCGCATCCCCGATCCACAACTGGTGCCCGCACTCCTCTAACAGCTGCCGGAACCACTGACTGGGACAGCCCGACTCCATCCCTACCCGCACTTCCCCCTGCAGGCCACGATAAAACTCCGCCGCCTGGCCGGGATGAAGCAGCTTCTTCTCCTCGATCTCTCCGGTCAAATTGTCAAAGATCGCTAACTGCTGAAACCCCGAATGAAAATCACAACCTATAATCCACATGGTTGGCTCCTTCTGGGTCCTCTGCCTTTTCCGCAAAAAAACAGACTACCCCGTTTGGGGCCAACCTCGTTATGAGATCAAGCGAGCGAAGCGAGTCGAGGGATCTGCGGTTCGTCGGGGGTGGTACCAACGCTGGCACACCGCAGGTACCTCCACTCGGACTAAGTCCTCGGTCGGGATGACAATTCTATTTTATTTGCTGCTCTTCTCCCGCTTCTCAATCTTCGCCCAGGTATCCCTCAGCGGCACGGTGCGGTTGAACACCAGCGCGCCCGGCTTCGAATCGAGATCGGCGCAGAAGTATCCCAGCCGCTCAAACTGATAGCGATCGCCCGGCTTCGCGACTGCCAGCGACGGCTCCAGCTTCGCGTCGGTCAAGATCTCCAGCGAGTTCGGATTCAGGTTCGCGGTGAAATCCTGGCCCTCCGGCACGTCGCCGGGATTTTCCTTCGCGAACAGATTTTCGTACACGCGAACCTCGGCATCGATGGCATGCTCGCGCCGAGACCCAGTGAATCGTCGCCTTCACCTTGCGTCCGTCGGGCGCGTTGCCGCTGCGCGTCGCGGGATCGTAGGTGCAATGCACTTCGACGACCTCGCCTTTGTCGTTCTTCACCACGCCCGGTGCAGGTGATGAAATAGCCGCCGCGCAGGCGCACTTCCTGTCCCGGAGATAGCCGGAAGAATTTCTTTGGCGGAATCTTCGCGGAAGTCGTCCTGCTCGATATAGAGCACGCGCGAGAACGGCACCTTTCTGCGTTCCGGCGCTGGCGATCTTCCGGATTGTTGACCGCTTCCAGCTCTTCGACCTGGCCCTCGGGATAGTTGTCGATCACGACCTTCAGCGGCCGCAGCACGGCCATCGCACGCGGCGCGCGCTTGTTCAGGTCGTCGCGGACAAAGTGCTCCAGCATGGCCAGATCGATGATGCCGTTGGTCTTCGACACGCCAATCGCCGCGCAGAAGTTGCGAATCGCCTCCGGCGTGTAGCCGCGGCGGCGAATGCCGGAGATCGTCGGCATGCGAGGATCGTCCCAGCCGCGCACGCGGCCCTCCTGCACCAATTGCAGCAGCTTGCGCTTGCTCAGCAGCGTGTAGGTCAGGTTCAGGCGGTCGAACTCGATCTGCTGCGACGGAAAGATGCCCAGCTGCTGGATGAACCAGTTGTACAGCGGGCGATGGTCTTCGAATTCCAGCGTGCAGACGGAATGCGTGATCTGCTCCAGCGAATCGGACTGCCCGTGCGCGAAGTCGTACATCGGGATAGATGCACCACTTGTCGCCGGTGCGGTGATGCTCGGCGTGCAGGATGCGGTACATCACCGGATCGCGCATGTTCAGGTTGGGCGAGGCCATGTCGATCTTGGCGCGCAGCGTGCGCGAGCCGTCGGGAAATTCGCCTTGCCGCATGCGCTCGAACAGATCGAGATTCTCTTCGACGGAGCGATTGCGATACGGGACTCTCTTTGCCCGGCTCGGTCAGCGAGCCGCGATACTTGCGCACCTCTTCGGCGCCCAGATCGTCGACATACGCCTTGCCCGCCTTGATCAGCTGCACCGCCCAGGCATGAAGCTGGTCGAAGTAATCGGAGGCGTAGAACATGCGGTCGCCCCAATCGGCGCCCAGCCAGCGCGCGTCGGTGATGATCGAGTCGACGTACTCCTGCTCTTCCTTCTCGGGGTTGGTGTCGTCGAAGCGCAGATTGGTTTCGCCGCCAAACTCCGCTGCCAGTCCGAAGTTCAGGCAGATCGACTTGGCGTGGCCGATGTGCAGATAGCCGTTGGGCTCGGGCGGAAAGCGGGTGTGTACGCGTCCGTTGTATTTGTTGGTCTTCAGATCGTCGAGGACGATGTCGCGAACAAAATTCGATGGCCGGTCGGTTGCGCCGTTCAGCGTGCGCGGCAGTTTCCTCATCGCGGGTGGATGTAGACATGATTGCGTTGCCTCAATTCAGGGTGGCGAAGGAGCGCAGCCAGGCGCGATTCGCCGAAAACTTTATTTTACGCGGTACGGCGTAACTGCGGTCGTTCCGGGACAGGTTCCATTTCGGGCGAGGCCGCTGGATTTCGGCCCGGCTGGCGTTGACAGCTGGAATCGGTGGGCTTAGTGTCGGGCTATATCCGCCACGCTCGTAGGCGAGCAGGTTTCTGAAAGGCCCTCGAAATTGCGAGGGCTTTTTATCGATGGCCAAGAGAATTGTGGTTCTGATCGACGGCGCTTTCCTGCGACTGAAAGCCGTCAAAGCGGGCAAGCAATACGATCCAACCTTTATCGAAGCATTCGCTCTGGGCTGTAAGGGGAGCGACGAAGAAATCCTTCGGGTGCTCTATTACGATTGCGCGCCGTATTCCGGAACGGTCCGGCTACCGGTTTCCGGCGAGCCTTTTACCTTCACCGGATCCGACAAATGGCTGGAGGAACTGGCTTGCAAAGACCTGTTCGCGGTACGGCTGGGGGTGTTGAAGTTTCGCGGTTACAAGCCGAAACGAACGCCGGTAGAGCAATCAACTCCGCTTACCGACAACGACTTCGATCTGGATTTTGAGCAAAAGGGCGTGGACCTGAAAATTGGTCTCGATATCGCCAGCTATTGCGAGCATCGACACGCCGATCGCATCGTTCTGGTGTCAAACGATACCGACTGCGTACCCGCCATCAAGTATGGACGAAAATCGGGAATGCAGGTGGTGCTGGCTGAACTTCCCAATTGCGAAATCGCCCGGGAGCTGCTGATGCATTCCGATTTCAAGCGCAGCGTTTCCTGGCCGTCGCATCTGACGTAACTAAGGCCAGCTAATTTCGGCCAGCAGCACAGCGACGTGAGCGATGGCGGTGTGGTCGGTGCCCATGCCCTCGGGCGTTTTAGCCTTGATGCCGACGCGCGATGGCTCGATGCCGAGCAGGTCGGCGACCTTCTGCTGAATGGCGGTGGCATGAGGGCCGATTTTCGGGGCGGCGAGGATCAGCGTGCTGTCCACATTGCCTACGGTGTAGCCGGCCTCGTCGACCAGCCGCAAAGCTTCGCGGACGAACATCGCCGAGTCTGCGCCTTTCCATTTAGGATCGGTAGGCGGGAAGTAGGTCCCGATATCGCCGGCAGCAATGGCTCCCAAGAGCGCGTCGGTGAGGGCGTGCAGCAGGACATCGCCATCGGAGTGGCCGGCCAGTCCGCTGTGATGGGGCAATAAGACGCCGCCGATTTTCAGCGGAATGCCGGGCTTGAACTCGTGCGAGTCCCAGCCAAAGCCGATGCGCGGAATGTGGGATACCTGTGAGTTGGACACGATGCCACGAGGCCGGGGCTAAAGCCCCGGATTTCTATGGGCGCGGTACGCTGGCCTAGAGGCCAGCTCTCCGCCATGGCTAACTCTCCACTGCGCTAGCTGCCCATCGCGGCTGGCTCTCCGCCGTTGGCCGCAAGGATCGCCGCTGGCATACTGCCCTCAGCCGCTCAGGCTGGCCTCGCGATTTTCCTGTGCCAGAAAAAATTCCGCCAGCTCCAGGTCTGCGGGGGTGGTGATCTTCATGTTACGCGGCGAACCCATCACGACATGAACGGTTCCGCCGCTGCGCTCAATCAGCGAAGCTTCGTCGGTTCCCATGAAGCCGTCCGCCGTGGCTTCGTCGAAAGCCTTCTTCAACAGGCCGAAACGAAAGCCTTGCGGCGTTTGCGCTAACACCATGCGCTCGCGCGGAACCGTAGCGATGACCACTGCGCCGTCAGAAGTGCGGTCGACTTGCTTGACGGTGTCAATTGCAGGCACTCCGGCGATCGCCGCTTCGTATTTCTTCACCGCTTCGATGACGCCGACAATCGTGTCCTGATCGACAAAGGGACGAACCGCGTCATGCACCAGCACAATGTCGTCGTCCGCTGCGTTGATTGCAGTCAGAGCGTTGGCGACAGAGTTCTGCCTGTGTTCGCCGCCTTCGACGACGCGTAAAGGCTTGGAGAAATTTTCCTTCTCGATCTGCTTTTGGAAGCTGGCGGCTTCATGCTTGCGCAGAGCCACGACAATTTCGCTTACCGCGTCGCATTGCGCAAACTTGCGCAAGGTATGCATCAGAATCGGCGTGCCTTGCAGCATCAAAGAATTGTTTGCTGTTGCTCTTGGGACCGCCGGAAGCGGAGGACATTCGCGTACCTAGTCCAGCGGCGGGAATGATGACGACAACTTTCATGTTGGGGAGCAGAGTATAAACGCCGGGGCAGTGTGAATACAAATCAGCGCAGTCCGGATCGATCGTCGGGCTGAAGTCCGACTGGTCCCAGCAACAACAAAGAGCATATACGGCGCAGCTAACCCTGCGCCCCCTTCAAGACAATTTCAGGCCTGAATGTCAACGGAGCCAGGCTTCTTGCCGAGTTACACCTGTTCGGGCTTGACGGCTTCCGGTATGGTTGCCGCCGGGGTTGGCCCCGATTTGCGGAAGTCGGGCCGCGGTTCCGCCGGACGAGGCATCGGGTTGGCGCGCTCGTCGAACTTGCCGAAGATCATCTTGCCGGCCGTGGTCTGCAAGCACCGAGGTGACGGAGATGTCGACGTTCTTGCCAATCATTTTGCGGGCATTGTCCACCACCACCATGGTTCCGTCGTCCAGATAGGCCACACCCTGGTTGTATTCCTTGCCTTCTTTCAGGATGAAGACCTTCATGATCTCGCCGGGCAGCACAATGGGCTTCAGCGAATTGGCCAGCTCGTTGATGTTGAGCACCTGCGACGCCCTGCAGCTGCGCCACTTTATTCAGGTTGAAATCGTTGGTGACGATCTTGCCTTCATACACCTTGGCCAGCTCGATCAGCTTCAGGTCGACTTCGCGCACGGCGGGAAAATCGTCTTCCACGATCTGCACGGTCAAGGTGGCAATCTTCTGAATGCGCTGCAGGATGTCGAGACCGCGGCGGCCGCGATTGCGCTTCATGGAGTCGGCGGAGTCGGCCACCAGTTGCAGTTCGCGCAGCACGAATTGCGGGATCACGATCATGCCGTCGAGAAAGCCGGTCTCGGCGATATCGGCGATGCGGCCGTCGATGATGACGCTGGTATCGAGAATCTTGTAGCTGCGCTTGGACTGCTTTTCGCCGCCGAAGATGCCGCCCAGCGCGGCCAGGTTCAGCAGGTCGCCCTTGCCGGCGCCGACCACCAGGCCGACATAGGCCATCAGCAGCATGACGAAGAGCTGCAGGAAGCTCTGGGTCGGGCCGGGGCTGATGCTGTTGCGGATGACCAGGCTGAACAGATAGGCGCCGATGATGCCCAGGATGCTGCCGATGACAGCGCCGATCAGCCGCTTCAGGCTGACCTGCCGCAGGCGGAACTCGAACAGCACCACGGCCGCGCCGATCAGCGCTCCCAACTGCAGCTGCCGGCCAGCGGCTTAAGCCCAGAGGTTGAAGTTCATAACGATGCCAGAGCAGTAACTAGAACAAATAAGACGCGTATAAGTACCAGATCCACGCCACACCTCCCATGGCCAGTCCTGGGGGTCTGTGGTCGGATTAATGTGCGCCGGGGATATGAGAGCTAAGATCACGCCGGCGACTCACTCCTGTTCCCTAGACACGACAAGCGGCCTCGACTCGATCCCTTCACTACGCTATGAATTTTCGGGGCATATGAAAGAGGAGCGGTCCCCGATCCGCCTAAGCAAGGCGGAAAAAATTCAAGAATCAGAGCAATCGAAGTATATATCAGTTTGGGCTTCCCGCCGCCTCCTCGACTATGGCGCTTTACCGAGGGTTCCCGTTTAGGGCGAACGGCCAGGCGTATTTCTTACTGCGCAATTCAATGCTTATACAGAGATGCAGATTCCCGGCTTTGCGCCTATCTCGCTTAGGAGAATGCGGCCGCGATTCCTGCCCCTGCCAGCACAACCACCGCCCACCAGCCAAAGACGACACCCATGCAGGTGCCGCGCTTGACCTTGCTCAGGCAGGAAAAGCCGATGCCGGTCAGCACCAGGGTCCAGATAGTGAAGATGTCCAGCGAAGTGGCAATCGAATAAAGAAAGTGGGAGCTGGGATCGACCAGCCCGCTGAGATTGCTGGCACCGGGTTCTGGAAGGTGAAACCTTCACCGCCGCCCAGGGCGATAGCCAGCATGGCAATCAGCGCCTTCAAAATCCCCGGCAGCGAGGCATACATGCAGACAGCCAGGCATCTGGTTGAACGTCAGCTCCGCTGCCAAATCCGAAGTTGAACGTGCGCCATGCAGAACCGCCGCGACGATGGCCAGAAAGATCACTAGTACAACCGGGTAGGCATAGGCGATCGATGCGATTAAATTTCACGATGGTCTGCATCTGGGCCGCACGCTGCTCGGGGGATAGTTGATCGAGCTTGCGCAGCCTGTTTTGGCTGGAGCGCCATTTGGTTCTCGACTACTTTTTCCATTCCCAGCTTTTTGTCGACGACAAGCACCATCGCCACGCTGGTAATCGCCATCAGCAGCCACGGCACGAACCAGTTGGCGCTGCGGCGCAGATCGGTGAAAGTCTTGCTGGGAGCGACAAACGTGTCCACAACACGTTCGACTTCAGAGAGCGGCTTTTGCTCCAGCGGAGCGCCAGAGAGGACCGGAGTGGTAGAACTCATGAGGTTCTCCTTCGCACATGCAACTCGCCCTTAGCAGCACGATGTAGAACCAGATTTGCGCTGGGGCGGGAGACGCGGCCCAGATTGTAACACTGGTAACGAGGATGCCGGCTGTGGTCCCTGCAAGAAACAAGGCCCACGTCTCACTCTAGTCATCTCCTACTGCGGCGACCCCTAATTTCGTGGAGGAGTGCTGTTGGGATTGTTCGCCCCCGGATTGATTGCTGGATTGGGTGCATTGCCCGTCCCGCCGTTATTGATGGCGGAATGGTCGGGAGCCATATCGGAATGTCCGTGACCGGTTACTACCAGTTTGTCGTTCAGCTTGCGGTTGCCATCAAACGACTGGGCAATGCGCTCGGCCGTTTCCCGATCGTTACTTGAGCCAACCGTGCCGGTCAAGTTTATGCTGCTGTCGGTCACGTTAATGGCGACGTGACTATTACCCAGCGTCGGCTCGTTGCGGATTGCATCCTCAATCCGCGCCTGCAGCGTGGTGTTGGACTGCGGCGTCGTCATGGAGTTGCCGCCGGCATTTCCGGAGCTGTTCGGTACGGCTTGAGGATCGGGCGCGGTAGCCGACTGTCCCGCTGAACTTCCGCTCGGGGCTTGTGCCATCGCGAACCCAGAGGCGAAGGTCAGAATGAGCGCCAGCAAAAGCATCGTGATTTTCATGGTGAACTCCTGGGCAGTTAGATGTCGTTCAAGCAGGCTTGGGGTTTCCTGAGGGCTACGACGATGCGAGTTGAACCGACAGTGGCCCGGCTTTTACACTAGAAGTATGCACGTACACGCTGGCGACCTGCGCAACGCGAAAACCTCGCGACTGCTGCGAATTTCTCTCGGGGTCACGCTGGTGTACATCGTGCTGCTGGTAGTTTTCGGGCTGCGAGCGCATAGCCTGGCGCTGCTCTCCGAGGCGGGACACAATCTCACCGACTTTCTGGCCCTGCTCATGTCGTGGGGCGCGGTGTATCTGCAGGGCCGGCCGCCGAGCGCACGCAAGACATATGGCTACAACCGCGCCGGAGTGCTGGCCGCATTCGTCAACGGCCTGACCCTGGTCCTGATTTCGTTCTACATCTGGTATGAGGCGTTCAAGCGGCTGCAAACTCCGGTGAGCGTGGACGCCGGCATCATGATCTGGGTGGCGGCCGCGGGGGTGGTGATGAATGGCGCCATCGCGCTGCTGCTGATGCGCGGCCATCGCGACATCAACCTGCGCAGCGCCTTGCTGCACGAGATCGGCGACACGCTTGTCCACGGCTGCGGTGATCGCGGGCGGCGTGGCCATCGCGCTTACCGGCCAGCACTGGATCGATCCCGCGCTGTCGGTAGGCATCGGCGTGATGATTCTGTGGTCGTCGATCGGCATCATCCGCGAGAGCCTGAACATTCTGCTGGAAGGCACGCCCAGCGGCATGGACCTGGATCGCATCCGGCACGTGCATCTGCGAGATACCCGGAGTCGATGCGGTGCACGACCTGCACGTGTGGAGCATTGGCAGCGATACCCATTCGCTTTCCTGCCATGTAGGCGTCGCCGATATGCCGGCATCGGAAAGTGCCAGCATTTTGCGAGCGATTCGCGCAACAACTGGAGCAGCGCTTCCAGATTCATCACACCACGATCCAGTTCGAGCTGACGGTTTGCGAGACGGCCGACGGTTGCGTCATTCCCGTCAGCCCCGGCCACAGCCACGAACACCGCGGCCATTCGCACTGACCAGGAGCCAATCGTTTGGGCACTCATCGCCGAATTCTGCTCTACAGCGCCGTGGCCGCGAGTCTGGCGTTCACGCTGGGCTGCGGCAAGAAAGCCAGCGAACAGCCCGTGGCGCAATCGCAAGCCGCGGAGTTCCCTGGCTCTGCGGATTCTGCCAGCCCCTGGCGCATGGAACTGAAAATCTCTCCTGACCATCCCAGCATGACCAAGCCGATAACATTTGCGATCCACATTGCGGATGAGCGCGGCCAGCCGGTGAACGACGCGCAAGTCAGTGGCGCGCTGACCATGAAGGTGATGGATATGGGCACGACGGCGCTGAAGTTCGCGCCCAAGGGCAGTGGGGATTATGAAGCCTCGATGAAGAGCGTGGACATGTCGGGCCCGTGGAATCTGGCGGTGGATGTTGTGGAAGGCAGCGCTCCACGCGAAGAAGAATTTTGATGTCACGGTGTTCGACTGACGGCTCTATCTTCCGTGCTGCCGCTTGTAGATCCTCTCCACCTCTTCCACCGTGTCGATGTCTTTGGGCAGCTTGTCTTGCCTCACGCGCACGATTCTCGGGAAGCGCAGCGCGTAGCCGCTGTCGTGGCGGTCGGAGCGCATGATGGCGTTGAACGCCACTTCCAGCACGATCTTCGGCTCGACTTCGCGCAGATGTCCGTGATCGGCGGTGGTGTGCGCCAGGAACCATTCCGTCAGCTCGGCAATTTCCTTGTCGGTCAGACCTGAATACGCTTTGCCGATGTTGACCAGCTCCTCGCCCTTGCGCACCGCGAAGGTGTAATCGCTGAGCACGTGAATGCGCTTGCCGTGTCCGAACTCCGCTGCGGTCACCACGACGTCGAGCGTCGCCAGCTCGCGCTTCAGCTTCAGCCACCAGCGGCCGCGGCGTCCCGGCATGTAAGGCGACTCGAGGTCCTTGATCATCAGGCCTTCGTTGCCGCGCGCCATGGCTTGCTCGAAATAGTGTTCAAGCTGCTCGGCGGAGTCGGCGCGCATCGCCGGCGCGCGCAGCACCCATCCCGACCGCGGCTTGTTCCGCGATCTCCGGCTCGAACAGCAGGTTGCCCTGCGCGTTGATCACCGGCCGCGGCGCGACGCGCTTGGCTCCGGCGAAGACGCGGTCGAGAATCTGCGCCCGTTCGCGAGAGCGGCTTGTCGAGCGTAGTTCGCCGCCGGCATAGATCACGTCGAAGACAACATACGCTACCGGAACTTCGGCGATCAGCTTCTGGCTGACCTGCTTGCGGCCCAGCCGCTTCTGAATTTCGGAGAACGGCATGGCGTGTCCCCACCCCGGCGCGCCAATGCGGCGCGCTGGGGACCCTGGCCGCCGTCTTCGTTGTGGCGCCACGCGACAATCTCGCCGTCGAGAATCACTTCGTCCGGTGAACTCGCTCAGCGGTCCGACCAGTTCGGGAAACGACGCCGTCACTTCATCGAGCGTGCGCGAGAACAGCCGAACCTGTCCGCCGCCGCAATGCGCCTGCGCGCGGATGCCGTCGTACTTATCCTCGACCTGCGCGTGCTCGAAATATTGGAACGCCTCTTCGGCATCGGCTGCCGGGCTGGCCAGCATGAAGCCGATGGGATGAAACAGCCGCATGCGCGCTTCGTCAAGCCGATGCTCGGCCGCCAGCTGCAGCGTGCCGCCGATATCGCCCAGCAGCATGTTGGCGCGCTGCACGCGGGCCAGCGGTTCGTCGTAGGCTTTGGCGATCGCCTCTTCCACCAGGCTTTCTTTCAGCCCGATGCGCAGCTCGCCGGTAATGATCTTCAGGATGTACTTGGCTTCGAGCGCGGTGGCGCGCTCCAGCAGAGATTTCAGAACGGCAGCTTTGGCAGCGGCGGTGCGCGTCTCGGCAATCTGGTCGAAGGCGCTGCGGACTTCCTGCAGCGTGATGGTTGGCGTAAGTCGGCGCTTTCGCCAGCAGCACATCGTAGGCCGCCGCGCCCAAATCGCCGCGCTTGCGATAGGCCGCCGTGAGCGACGGCATCGCGCGCACCGGTAAGCTCGCCGACCAGCTTCCACAACAGCGCTCCGCCGATCTGCAGCGTGCGCTCGTCGAACGCCGGAAACGCCCGTCCGGAGAGGAAGACCGCCGAGATGGCGGCGTCCTGCAGTTCGCGCGAGCGGAAGTACTCGGCCACCATCGCGACCTTCTCGGTCTTCTTGGTGGTGGCGGCGATACGCTCGCACAGCTCGGCTAGGCGTTGCATAGAATTCGCAGCGAAGTTGGATGCGGGAGCATGGAGGCAGGGCGCAGAGTTGCTATCAGCCCAGTCGCACCCGTTGTTGATCCGGGAGCCAATGTCTACCTGCTGCCGGAGAGACGACGCCGAGGGGTGGAACAATAGCGCATTGGCGTGGGATGTGTCACGCAAGCCGGCCGCGCCCCTTTTACCTGTTCCCGGATTGACATCTGTGGCCGGCCTGCTTACCCTAAGCTAGCGCTATTGTGCGTCGAACCCCTTCGAGGAACATCCAATTAGCATGCGTTCATTGTTTCGCCATCTGCGATTTTTAGTGGCCGTCCAACTTCTGCCGGCTTTGGAGAGCGGGGAGGAAACTACCCTGGTCGGCGGCCAGGCCGTGCTGGAAGGCGTGATGATGCGCTCGCCGCACGCCTGGGGTATCTGCATTCGCAAGCCCGATGGCACCCTGGCGACGCATTCCGAGCCGCTGGAACGAATGTCGGACAAGCACAAATGGATGGGCTGGCCGTTGCTGCGCGGCATCATGACGCTGGGACAGGCGATGACCCTAGGCTTCCGCGCTTTGCGCTACTCGGCGAACGTGGCCATCGATCAGTTGCCGGTTGAAGAAGAGAAGAAGGCCGAAATCAGCGGCTGGGTGATTGGCGTCAACCTGGTTCTCTCGCTGGGATTCTTCATCTTCATGTACAAGTTTTTGCCGCTGCTGGCGGCGACCAAGCTGAAGAACCATTATCCCGCATTCGGTAACCAGATACTGTTCAACGTGGTGGACGGCGTGATCCGCATCGGGCTGTTCCTGCTGTTTATCTGGGGCATCTCGCTGATGTCCGATATCAAGCGGGTGTATCAGTATCATGGCGCCGAGCATAAGACGGTGTTTGCCTTCGAGGCCAGCGATCCGCTGACCGTAAAGAACGCCCAGAGCCTACACGACCTTCCATCCGCGCTGCGGCACCAGCTTCCTGATGACGGTGATGCTGATCGCGATGTTTACCTATATGCTGATCCCGGCGACGACCTTCTGGGCGCGCTTCGGCTTCCGCATCGCGCTGCTGCCGGTGATTGCCGGCGTGTCGTATGAGCTGATTCGCTTTGCCGCCAGGCACGGCTCGTCGCTGTTTGCCGTGCTCACCAAGCCCGGACTATGGTTGCAGCGGATTACTACCCAGCCTCCGGCGGACGACCAGGTCGAGACTGCCATCGCCGCCCTCAACGAAGCCATGGAGCTGGAAAAACAGCGCGGCGGCGAGCTAGTGATTGCCTAGCGGCTGCTGCCCCATGACGCGCAAAGACGGCGCGTGTCGGGGACCCCGGTGCGCCCGCTGCTAAGAACTGTTGTTCAATTCACTTTGAGACGACGGGACTTCGCCCGTCGGCAGTCACTATGAGAGAACTCACCGCAGATCTATTCATCTCGTTGGATGGTTTCGCCTCGGGCGTGGACCAGCCCGCTTATTTCGGCTACTTCGGCCGGGAGCTGGGCAGTTGGGTACGCAGCCAACTCGAGGGGCCTCAAGTCATCGTTATGGGGCGACGAACCTACGAAGCGCTGGCTGGGTTTTCGGCTGGCTCCACTGATGAGGTCAGCGTGCGAATGAGTGAATTACCGAAGCTGGTATTCTCCGGCAAGCTTGAGGGGCCGCTGGCGTGGAAGAACACCCGCCTGCTGCGAGGTGCAGTCGCCGACGAGATCAGTGCACTCAAGCAGAGCCCAGGCGGTCCGCTTCGATCAATCGGCAGCATCAGCTTGGTGAAGCACATGATGGAGCTAGGTCTAGTCGACCGGCTACGGCTGATGGTCTTTCCCGTAATACTCGGCAGCGCCGGCAGGGAGCCGATCTACGACGGTTATTCGCAGAGGCGGCTCGAACTGATTCACACGAAAGTTCTGGATTCGAGACTGACCCTGCTCGAATACCGGCCGCTGCCTTAATTGGTTTTCGTACAATAAAGATTGGTATCCCATGTTTGAACGCTTAGAGCAGATCGAAACGCAAGTACGAAGAGCTGAACCAGGCCTTGGCTTCGCCGGAGATCGTCTCCGACTCGCAGCGTTACCAGAAGACTGCCAAGGCGCACAGCGAATTGCAGCCGATGGTCGAAAAATATCGCGAGTACAAAGACCTGACCCGCGGCATCGAGGAGAGCAAAGCGCTGGCCGCGGACGAGACCGATCCCGAGATGCTGGCCTATGCCAAGGACGAGATGCAGAAGCTCGAGAGCGCGCGTCGCCCAGGTCGAGGAAGAGCTGAAGGTTCTGCTGCTGCCCAAGGATCCTAACGACGAGAAGAACGTCATCCTGGAAATCCGCGCCGGCACCGGCGGCGACGAGGCCACGCTGTTCGCGGCCGAGATCTTCCGCATGTACAACCGCTACGCCGAAACACAGCGCTGGAAGGTGGAAGTGCTGTCGACCTCGGAGTCGAGCGTAGGCGGGCTGAAGGAAGTGATCGCCATCATCGAAGGCCAGCGCGTGTTCTCGCGGATGAAGTACGAGAGCGGCGTGCATCGCGTGCAGCGCGTGCCGCAGACCGAGACCCAGGGCCGCGTGCACACCTCGGCGGTAACCGTCGCGGTGCTGCCCGAAGCCGAAGACGTCGACATCAAGATCGAAGCCAAGGACATTCGCATCGACACTTTCTGCTCGTCGGGGCCGGGCGGCCAGTCGGTGAACACGACGTACTCGGCGGTGCGCATCACTCACCTGCCGACCAACACCGTGGTCAGCTGCCAGGACGAGAAGTCGCAGATCAAGAACCGCGAAAAGGGAATGCGCGTGCTGCGCGCCCGCCTCTACGAGATGGAGCAGCAGAAGCAGGCGGATGCGCTGGCCAAGGAACGCAAGGCCATGGTGGGCAGCGGCGACCGCAGCGAGAAGATTCGCACCTACAACTTTCCGCAGAATCGGGTTACCGATCATCGCATCGGCTTCACGGCGCACCAGTTGCCGGAGTTCATGGACGGCCGCATCCAGCCCATGATCGACGCGCTGATCACGCACTTCCAGTCGGAGAAGCTGAAGGGCGAAGCGGCGGTTGGCGTGTGACCGCCTGGGGCGCGCTGAGATGTCCCAAAGGACATTCGCGGTTGGGCAGAGGAGATCGTGTCGCGCCCTAAGAAAAGTTCGCGGATAGCTGTCGTCCAGCGTGCGTTGTATCAGCCGTGCCGTATTAGCTCACCAACGATGTGGGCTTCAGACCCTGAGAACGCAGGAGCTGAAGCCCGACCCTTATAGCACACTCTTCGGCACGACTAAAAGTCGTGCCCTGATACAGCCGGCTCGCAGTGGCGCGAATAGTCCCGGGTTCAGTTTGCGGATCTCTGAACCAGGATTGCGGATCGTAAAGTTTCCAATCATGCAACTGAAGCAAGCGCTCACGTCGGCGGTCGATCGTCTGGAGGCGGCTGACGTGGGCTCGCCGCGCATGAACGCCGAGGTGCTGCTGATGTTCGTCCTCGGCGTCAATCGCGCCTATCTCTACGCTCATCCCGAGCGCGCACTTACTCCTGAAGAAGAAACTCGCTACCATGAGGTGCTGGCTCAGCGCGCAACCGGCATGCCGTCGCAGTACATCACCGGGCATCAGGAATTCTGGGGACTCGATTTCGTGGTGTCGCCGGCGGTTCTGATTCCGCGCCCTGAGACCGAGCATCTGGTCGAAACCGTGTTGGAGTTGTCGCGGGGCATTCCACGTCCGAAGCTGGTTGACGTGGGCACTGGGTCAGGATGCATTGCGCTGGCGCTGGCGCACGAACTCAAGGGCGCCGATGTCTTCGCGGTGGATATTTCAGCAGAAGCGCTGGAAATTGCGCGCGCCAACGCGGTGCGGCTGCAATTGGAGCGAGTCTGCTTCTTGCAAAGCAATATTCTTGAGGCGCTGGCCGAATTCCGCGATTTCGATTTCGTAGTCAGCAATCCGCCCTACGTCGGTTTTGGTGAAGCCGACAAAGTGCAGAAGTCGGTCCGGAACTTCGAGCCGCAAGTTGCGGTCTTTGCCGGCGAGCAAGGGCTGAACGTGATCGAACCGCTGATCGAACAAGCACACACTGCTCTAAAGCCCGGGGGCTGGCTGGCCATGGAGATTGGCTACTCGATGCGCGATGCGGTGGTGAACCTGCTTCATCCCACAATGTGGGATGAAGTGCGTGTAGTGCCTGACCTGCAGGGGGTTCCGCGGGTAGTAGCGGCGAGAAGATTGCTGGGTTGTGCGCGCTGATCCGGCGCGGCTCACTTCGTCCAGTCCAAGCAATGCAGGCCGGGTATGCGGGAAAACTCGGATAGGTTATTCGTCACCAAAGTGAATCCACGCCGAAGACACTGCCCACCGATCAGCGTGTCGTAGGCGCCGATCCTCATGCCAGCCACTTCGAGTTCGGCCCTGATTTTTCCTGAGGCTCGCGCGTCCTCTTCATTAAAATGCAGAACTTCGATTTCCCAGGCAAGGAAGCTCTGCAATCGCCAGACGTTCTCGTCGATCCGCGAACTTTTATAGATTCCATACCAGAGCTCATGCAGTCCGACCGACGAAATCAAAAGTGCTGAACCATTCTTGATTGCCTTCTCGGCATGTTGTCGGACGCACTCTGGTTTGCCGCGCAGAATCGCGACGCAAGCATTCGTATCAAGCACGTAGTTCATTCGAAAAGCTTACGTTTGGGAGCCTTGGGCTGTTTACGCCAGTCCCCCTGGAATGCGTCGGCGCTTAGTCGATGGCGGTCGATTTCTGCCAGCCATTCCTTCACGTTGGTGATGATCGGTTCGAGCACGACCGTGTCGCCCACTTTTCGAATGCGAACCTCATCGCCCTTGAAACGGAATTCTCGCGGCAGGCGCACGGCCTGGCTGTTGCCGTTGCGAAATAATTTGGCGGTCTTCGTCATTGCAGTTCTTCCTCGTGCTGCAACGAGTATATATCTAGAATATATATTACTCAAGATTGTGTGGCGATCTCGTCGAAAGGGTAATGGCCGTATTTCAGTTATGCAATCGCCCCGATCAACCCCGCCAGCAACGCCGCCCTGCGCGGCAATTCCGCGGCGATAACGTGTTCGTGAACAGCGTGCGCCCCATCGCCCACGGCTCCCAATCCATCCAGCGTAGGAATGCCGATGCCGGCGGTGAAGTTGCCGTCGGAACCGCCTCCAACCGCGATCTCGCTGAGTTTCAAGCCAAGCTCTCTGCCGACCTCGCGAGCCAGTTCATACAGGGCGGCGACCTGCTTGGTTCGCTCCAGCGGAGGGCGATTCATGCCGCCTTCGATGTGCAGCGTGCATTTTGGATTGACGGCGCGAAGCTGCCGCACCTTGCGCTCCATCACCGCACCATCGCTCTTGCGGGCCACGCGTAGATCGACTTCCGCCATTGCCTCGCCGGCAACCACGTTGGTGCGCGTGCCGCCGCGAATAACGCCGACGTTAAGCGTGATGCCCCGCTTCAGGTCAGTTAATCCAGATAAGGCGTGGATTTGATGCGCCAACTCAAGGATTGCGCTGTGGCCTTTCTCGAAGTCGAGTCCAGAATGGGCTGCGCGGCCGATGACTTTCAAGGTGAAGCCGCCCACGCCCTTGCGCGCAGTCTTAAGAGCACCGCCGGAGCCGGAAGGTTCGCATACCAGCACGGCGGCGCAACGCCTGGCAAGTCTTTCGGTGATCCGGCGCGAACTGCTGCTGCCTTCCTCCTCGTCCGAAACCAGAAATACAGTTACGGGCCGAGGCAGTTCTCCAGCATTTTCGCGTAGCGCCCACAGGGCGAACATCATTTGCACAATGCCGGCCTTCATGTCGAAAACTCCCGGGCCGTAGAGCCGTCCCTGATGCTCGCGCCACGGCATGGTTTGCAGTGTGCCCAGGTCATGTACGGTATCGAAATGCCCCAGCAGTAGCACCGGCTTGCGGCTGGACCGCGCCGGGAAAGTTCACCTGCAGATGATTTCCGGCCGTGGATTGCGGATGGATCTGGACCTTGCCGCCGAGGCATTCAAATTCGCTGGCGAGATGCGAACACAAATTGTCGCAGGCTGGCTTGTCGTGGGTCGGCGATTCCCGAACCACCATCTCGCGCACACTGGCAATCATTTCGTTTTCGCGGTCGGTCAGCCACTGCAAGAATCGGTCCGAGGCTGGGAGTCGAGCTGCCGCGGGTTAGACTTCGACATAACTTCCACCTTGATCGCAGGTCCTTAAAAGCTGAGCCGCTTAAATTCGTCACGCGGCCCGGAATACGGCCGCTGCCGGAATGTATAATCGGGCTTTTCACGATACGCCTGTACTCATTTACTCACATGAGCGATCCAGTTAATCCCGCGCCCGAAAA
Organism: uncultured Acidobacteriaceae bacterium; assembly: GCA_963746515.1. GTDB lineage: Bacteria > Acidobacteriota > Terriglobia > Terriglobales > Acidobacteriaceae > Bog-257. The sequence continues at coordinate 1,284,255 of CAVVBO010000001.1, forward strand.
CGGCGAGAATTCTACAGCTCAAGATCGACGGGATTCTCAAACTTCTGCCGCATCGTTATCCGATGCTGCTGATCGACCGCATCATTCATATCACGCGCGCCAAGCGAATTGTCGCGCTTAAGAACGTTACGATCAACGAGCCATTTTTTAACGGCCATTTTCCCGGCTATCCCATTATGCCGGGAGTGTTGATCGTCGAGGCGATGGCGCAGGCCGGAGCGGTTCTGCTGTTTACCGAAGTTGCCGATCGCGACGACAAGCTGCTGGTCTTCACCGGCATTGAGCGCGCGCGCTTCCGCCGCCCGGTTACTCCCGGAGATCAGCTTGCGCATCGAAGTGGACGTGCTCGCCTTTCGCGGCACCGCCGGCCGCCTGCAAGGCAAAGCTTTCGTCGACGGCAAACTTGCCTGTGAGGCGGTGGTTACCTGCCGATTGCTGAATCGCGGTCCCAAACAAAATTCCGACGTGCCGCAGCCTGAGTCTGCGGCCGAGCCCGCCTAAGACCGAGAATGAGCATTCACCCGACGGCCATCGTCGATCCATCCGCAAAAGTTCCGGCATCGTGCTGCATAGGGCCCTACTGCGTAATACATGCCGGAGTTGAGTTGGGCGAGAACTGCGAGCTGATCTCCCACGTTGTGATAGGTGGTCCCAGCCGCTTCGGCAGCGATAACAGGATTTATCCCTTCGCGGCGCTGGGTATGGGGCCGCAGGACATAACCTACGCAGGGGAACCGACGCGGCTGGAAGTTGGCGATCACAACGTGATTCGCGAATATGTCACCATCACCCGCGGCACTACGAAGGGCGGAGGGGTAACACGCGTCGGCAGCCATACCCTGATCATGGCTTATGCGCATGTTGGCCACGATTGCCTCATCGGCGATCACGCCATGCTGGTGAATGCCGCTACGCTCGCCGGGCATGTGACCGTGGAAGAGTGGGCGGTGGTGGGCGCGCTTTGCCCGGTGCACCAGTATGTGCGCATCGGTGCGCACTCCTACATTGGGGGAGGCACGACCATCACGCAGGATGTGCTGCCCTATTCCATGACCAGCGCCGAACGTGATACCCACGCCTACATGCTGAACAAAGTTGGCTTGCAGCGGCGCGGGTTTTCGCCGGAGCGGATCGCCAGGCTGCATCATGCGTTCAAAGTCTTGCTGGCCTCGAAGCTCAACACCTCGCAGGCAGTGGAGAAGCTGCGCGCCGAAGGTGCGCAGGGAGACGATGTAGAGTTGCTGGTGAAATTCATCGAGAGTTCGCAACGGGGAATCATTAAGTAGCAGTTGTCCGTTGTCAGTCGCCAGTAGTCAGTTTTTCAAACTTCAACCAGTTGTTGGGGGAGGTGGAAGCCGCCTGCGGCACTGGATTGCTGTACGACTCATTTGAAATTGCGTAGTTGTGAATACTGACAAGTGACAACCGGCAACTGACACTGCTTCTGACAACTGTTGCACCATGTCAACATCGTCGCAAGAACGCTTAGGCCTGATCGCCGGCAACGGAAAGTTTCCGCTGCTGGTGCTGGATGCTGCGCGTTCCAAGGGCATGCAGGTGGTGGTGGCAGCGATCAAGGAAGAGACCTCGCCTGAGATCGAGCGGCGCGGGGCGGCGGCGGTGTACTGGCTTTCACTGGGCGAATTGTCCAGGCTGATTGAGACTTTCAAGAACGAAGGCGTGACGCGCGCGATCATGGCCGGTCAAGTGAAGCACAAGCAGATTTTCAGCAGCATCAAGCCAGATTGGCGACTGGCGAGATTGCTGCTTTCGCTTACCACCCGCAATACCGATTCGCTGATCGGCGCAGTAGGAAAAGTGCTCGGCGACGAAGGCATCACGCTTATCAGCTCCACCGCATTGCTCGAGCCGATGCTCGCCAGCGAAGGAGTACTGACGCAGCGAGGTCCAAGTGACTCCGAACAGACGAACATCACCTATGGACGAGCGGTGGCTCATCACTTGGCGCGCTTCGATATCGGACAGACCGTGGTGATCGCCGAGGCAGCGTGCGTTGCGGTCGAAGCCATGGAAGGTACGGACGCCACCATACTGCGGGCCGGGGAGATCATGAAGTCGCCGTCGCTCGGCCAGGAGCCATCAACCTTGAGCCGCGCGCTGACCGTCGTCAAGGTTGCCAAGCCGAATCAGGATATGCGATTCGACGTGCCTGTGGTAGGGCTGAACACTATCGAGACTATGAAACAGGCAGGCGCCAGCTGTCTGGCGCTGGATGCCGGACGATGTTTGCTGCTGGACAAAGAAGCTGTATTGGGCGCAGCGAATGAGGCGGGCATCAGCATCGTCGCTGAGACCCCGGTAAGTCACATTCCACATCACAGTGGGTAGGCGGCGTTTCATTCAGTTCACAGGCAGTGGGAATCCGTTGAAGTTGGGAATCGGGCTTACCGCGAAGGCCCAGAAAGCAGATCCCTCGCCGGCCTGAAGGCCAGCTCGTGATGACAAGAAGCGACAGGCCTTCGCGGCGCACCTAAAGCTGCGGCTCTTCAAAAGATGACAGACCCGACAGGCCGGAGCGAATCTCAGGATGTTCATTTCGCTATGCGAGCCTTTCTCTCTCAACCGACGGCGGATGGCGAGTCAGAGTTTCTGGCGGCTGTCCAGCGCAGTGAAGACCTGCATCGACCGTGGGTATTCCCGCCACGTACGCAGGAGGAATACGCGGCATATCTGGAGCGCATTCGCAGCGGCAATACGATCGGATTTTTCGTGCGGCGCAAGTCCGACAATCAACTCGCCGGCGTCGTCAATGTCAGTGAGCCGGTGATGCGGGGATTCCAGAGTGGTTACCTGGGCTTCTACGCTTTTGCCGGGATGGAGCGGCAGGGGCTTATGACCGAAGGCTTGGCGCTCGTCCTCGACACGGCTTTCAACCAGATTGTCTTCCATCGGCTGGAGGCCAATGTTCAGCCGGCTAATCTGGCATCGGGCGCGCTGGTCTCGCGACTAGGCTTCCGCAAAGAGGGCTTTTCGCCGCGTTATCTGATGATCGACGGCGCGTGGCGCGATCACGATCGCTGGGCCATTCTGAGCGACGAATGGCCCTCGCATCGGCAACGTCTTTTTGCCTCGCAGCGTGACCATGGGTGACAATCAAAGGATGTCTAATCGGAGCGATGCCCTACGCGTCGGAGTCGTCGGCGCCGGCGCCTTCGGCCGCAATCACACCCGCGTGTATCGCGACTTGCAAGCCGACCCAGCGCAGAACATCCGGCTCTTAGGAGTTGCCGACCTTGACTACTCACGGGCCCAAGCCGTAGCTGCGGAGTTCGGCACGCAAGCTTTTCGTTCGCTGGACGAATTGATTGCGGCCGGTGTGCAAGCCGCGTCGGTCGCGGTGCCAACGGTCGTCCATTCCGAAGTCGCCACCAAGCTGATGCAGGGCGGCGTCGACGTTCTGATCGAAAAGCCGCTGGCGACCAACGTCGCTGAGGCCGATGAGTTGATCGCATTCGCCCAACAGCACGGCCGCATCGCGCAAGCAGGCCACCTGGAGCGGTTCAATCCGGCGGTGCGGGCAACCCTTCCACTGCTCACTCGGCCCATGTTCTTCGAAGTCCATCGGCTCAGCATCTTCACCCCGCGCTCGCTCGATGTCGACGTCATCCTCGACCTGATGATCCATGATCTCGACGTGGTGCTGGCATTCGCTAAGTCGCCGGTGAAGGAGATTCGCGCTGTCGGTTTGCCGATTTTGTCGAAGAAAGTCGACATCGCCAATGTCCGCCTGGAGTTTGAGTCGGGCTGCGTGGCCAACTTCACCGCCAGCCGGGTCAGCACCGAGCGAATTCGGAAGCTTCGCTTCTTCCAGCCGCATCAATATGTTTCGCTCGACTATTCGCGGCAGGACGTGCTGGTGCTGACCGTGGACGATTTGAATCCCGAGCCCACCGGGCTTGATCCCTTCAACCCGGCAAGTGTGGCCGCCAGCGCATTTCCCGGCATCACACCGTTCAAGCCAAAGGTCGAGCCGCAAGAGCCCTTGCGGACGGAGTTGACCAGCTTTCTGCGTGCTGTGCGCGAGCGCTCGACGCCGGAAGTGACGCTCGAAGATGGCCGGCGCGCGTTGGCCTTGGCGGTGCAGATTGTCGAAGCCATAGCCGAGCACAGCCGGCGCGCCCGCTTGATGGAATTGACTCGGGAGGAAAGCTAGCCTACGCTTCTCGAAATAGCCATGCTGGAAGAACTGGTCACCATCACAAAGTTCCTTAGCCTGGGCGAAGCCAAACTGGCGCAGGGCAAGCTGGTCTCCGCTGGCATTGCAGCCTTTGTGTGCGATGAAAACATGCATGCCATGAACTGGCATATGGGGATGGCGTTAGGCGGTATTCGTCTTCAGGTGCCCGACAGTCAGGTCGTACGCGCGTTGGAGGTGCTCGACGATTTCGAACCGGAGCCAGCCGACGTAGGGGCGGAAGACGACGACGAGGAGTTGGAGGAGGTAGCGTGCTGCCCGGAATGTGAGTCGCTGGAAATTCGCGAGGTGGCCAGCCCGAACCCACGCCAGATTATGCTGTGGTCGGCGGCGATTCCCTTTCCCGAGTCTCCGACGCAGGTTACTCGGCACTGGAGATGTCTGGCGTGCGGATACCGATGGCGAGAAGCCGACGAGTAACAGATTAAGCAGCGCCCAGGACCGGCTGTTCTTCGATCTTCGCTAAACGGCCGCATCGAATTTTCCCTGCGCAATTCCCACGGGAAAATTATGCCGCGGCGGCCCGACGTGTGGCATCCAGTAACGTTTCGAGTGGTCAAAAAGAGACAGCGCAGTTATCGCTCCGACGCCTACGCTATGGTAGAGGCTCTTAGAACCACCGGAACGAACTCACAGCAGCCTCCTGAAAGGTCAAAGAACATGCCGTTAGTTCAAGTCGTCCTGGTGCTGATTGTCGTCGGAGTTCTTCTGTGGCTGGTGGATCGATTTATCCCCATGGCAAGTTCCATTAAGTCCATTATGAACGCTGTGGTAGTGATAGCCGTCGTGTTATGGCTGCTGAATATTTTTGGGCTCCTGCATTCTCTTTCCGCCATCCACATCGGTAAGCCATAACAGAACCGATGATGTGGACAAGGGTTGATGTCATGGGTGCGGAGGCGAGTGTGCCGGGCGAGCATGGCTACGCGGGAGGCAAACCCATCCGGACAACAGGTTAGAGACCTTAGAATATCGCAAGAATCTCTACGAGGCGTGAGTTTCCGGTAGCCCTTCCCGGTGGACAGGCTGAGATGGTACCGCTTGGCTGGACACTGCGGGTTGCGGAGGAGCTGGCGTAGCGGCTTTGGCTTTCTCTTCCAGTTCGATGTTGAGCAGCTCGCCCTCGATCTGGCGCTTCAGGTCGTCGCGCATCATGCGGAATTGGGCCATGTACTTGGCCACCTGCCTGGCAATTTCCGGCAGGCGCTTAGGCCCAAAGATTATCAGAGCCAATAACAGGATGAAGAGAATGTCAGGCATGGCGAACGGCGACGGCGCCACCGGATCGTGGCAGGAGAATCGGGCTTGCGATTATGGCTTCTTTTGATCCTCAGGCTTGGGCGTCGTATCGTCCTTGGCATTCATGGAGTCTTTGAAACTCCGGATTCCCTCGCCTAAACCCTTGCCGAGTTCAGGCAGCTTCTTTGGTCCAAATACCAGCAAGGCGATGAAGAGAATCACCAGCAGGTGCATGGGTTGAAATAGGTTATCGAGCATAACAACTCCTGCTATGAGGATAGCGCATCCTGGCGGTTTCGTCTGCCACTTGGGTGGGATACCCTTTCCGCATTGGATACCCAACCCAGGACGGCCGACCAACCCTATCAGGGATGACCTGCCATAGTTGCAAGGAAGGCCCGGGCAACTCATCGGAGGGATCGCTCGCGTCGGGGTTAATTCTTCTGGCTTGGCCTACGTTCGGCCAACAGTAAGAGACCCCGAGAGCACTGCCGCCCGTGTCGGCGAAAATTATGAACCCAATCTTTCTTCGCTGCCTGTTAACTTAGCAATGCCTCTCGTGATTTCGTCACAAAGTTTGCGCGGCGCAAGTGGCGCTGAAGTAAAGTTTCCGGCATGACGACTTCCCTCGCGGCCGTTCCCCATCAACTGAGTCGCCCTTTAACACCGATCTTGCAGGCTGGGATGCTGGCAGGCTTTCTCGATGGCCTGGATGCTGCGCTTTTCATTGGACTGGCAAGAGGTGTCCCTGTAATCCGCGTCTTTCAGTTCATCGCCAGTGGCCTGCTAGGCGTCGGCGCCTTCCAGGGCGGATGGGCAACTGCAGCCCTTGGCGTCGAGCTCCACTTCATGATTGCGACTGGGGCAGCAGCCGTTTTCTATGCGCTCAGCCTGAAACTACCTGTGGTGTTGCGAAAACCGGTGTTGTGGGGACCGTTGTATGGCATGGGAGTGTTTTTCTTCATGCACTACCTGGTTGTACCGCTGTCGGCCGCGCCCAAGCAGCCACCGGCCGTCGCCGTTGATCTTCTGAATCTGATCTTTTCGCACATCTTCTTTGTCGGACTTCCTATCGCGTGGGTCATCAGCCGGGCTCGGAGGAGTTAGGGAAGTTGTGAAATCCGTATTATTAGGCGTCCAAGATCGCGCTACTATGAAGCTGGTTTACCTGCGCTGGACGCGAAGCTGAAGCGCACTCGCCGGACTAAACTAATTCTGAAACCGCTGGATCCGAACCTTGGTGGCGAGTGCTGTTTGGTGCGGCTGACTGTCGACTCGCTCAGTGCGAGGTGTTTGGCACCACGAAGTCGATGCCGCGGTCTTCGTTGTCTTGCTTCGTGGCGGCGAGATCGAGATCAGTGAGGGGAATTTTCTTGGCGCGCGCTTCGTTGAACACCCAAATGGTTTTGCCGACAATGGCGTAGTTCTGCACTTCCTCGGCGTGCCCGTCGCGGTAGACCAGCACCGTCTCGGCATGAATCTCAGTGGTTTTACCCTGCGGCCGTGACGCTTGATCCTGCGAGGGCCCTTGGGTGCGCAAGCGATCGACTTCGTTGTTCAGGCGATCGATTTCGTCCTGCTGCACTTGATATGTCTGCGAGCTGTCGCTGGAGTCGTTGGGAGTGACATAGACGTACGACGGATATGTCTGCGCGTTGTACGTGTTGTAGGGATACGAATTGTCCGCGTAGTACGAAGAGTCGTACCAGCCGAGACCGCCAGACCAGCCCCACCCCGGGTATCCACCCCACCCAGCGTAGCCGAAACCCCACCCCGGATAGCCGCGCCAGCCCCAACCCCATGGACGATAGGGACCGTGCCAGCCGTTTGAACCGTGCCCGCCATTCCAGTTCGAGCCGTTCCAGCCGCGAGATGTTCCGCTCCAATTCGCGCCAGCGTGGGGAGCGTACGAATAACTCGGGACTCGGGCGTATCCACCCCCACCGTGATAGGCGTATCCCCCACCAGACCGCGCGGCGTAACCGCCTCCGCCGGAGTATCCGGCGTGTGCGCCACCGCCGCCCATGCCTCCATGTCCGCCACCGCCGCCTCTCTGCGCCCACAGCGGGGTAGCCAGCAGAGCTGCGCCCAAGGCCGCAATGAATAACCAACGGGGCATGCTTATATTATCCGCTGGTTTTGCAAGAGAAGGAAGTGGGGAGAGGGTGTTCATACATCAATACCGCCTGAATATTTAGATCAATCTCGGCAACATTTCGATTTACTTTGATTTGTGCTCCGTTGCCTTGGTGCCCGGCGTGTCCGGAAGTACTGGCGTGATCGCTTTCACCTTGCCCAAACGGATGGCGCGACGCAGTGCCTCCCAGTCTTTCAACGTCTGATTGGCATAGATGATGCCAAAATTGGCCATGGCCCGGTCGCAACGGTCGCTGTTACCCAGATATCCTGAGATGGCGCAGGAGTCGCCGGAGCGCGCGTGTCCCTTGGAAAGCAGTTCACCGGCCATGCGAGCGTATTGCACCAATCCATCGCCCTTCAGATCGTCGTCCTCGATGCAGGCCTTATGATCGCGCAATTGCCTGACTACATAGTCGCGGCCGCCGATAGACGTCCATCCCAAAAAGATGTCTGACTGCATTTGCATGGCACGCTGGCCTGCGGTGACACGCTCGCCTTGATGTGCGGGGACAAGGCTGACCGACAAATACGGAGCATAAGCAGATTTCGGTTCTTCCTTGATCTGGATGAAAAGGGGATCGGTAATTGTGCAGGCCGACATCAGCACTACATAGTCGCGCAGGCCGATGCTGCCCGTACCCACGACGCGGAAGACCACGTCCTCGGGATAGTACTGCGAGAAAAAGTGCGTTAGATGAGGCATCAACGTCTGCGCATAGGCGGACAGCGAGGCAATTGCTGCGTCGCACTCGGCGTGCCGGATGTGAAACTGCGACGGCTTCTGTTCGCGGAAGCGATGCTTGCCATCTTGGAGGACCGTTAGCTTCTCCAGATTGTGCTGCGGCGTGCCACGCTCGGCCTGGCGTAACACCGAGCGTATGGGTGATACCACCCGGTAGATCTGGAAGCGGGCAAGATCGATGACTGCCATCTCCGAAAACCGCCGCATCCACTGGCGATAGCTTTCGACAAAGGCAACCACCGCGGTTTTGCAATGCTTGTCGGTGTTGCCGGCTTCACGCCCCGCCAGCACCAGGCTGGCCGACATGCGTTTCACATCCCACTCCCACGGACCAACCATGGTCTCGTCGAAGTCGTTAATGTCGAAGATGAGGCGTCCATCCGGCGCTTCAAATGCGCCCAGATTGCGCACATGCGCGTCGCCACAGATTTGCGCCAACAAACCGGTGCGCGGCAGCGGCGCCAGATCGGCCGCCATTACCGGAACTGCACCGCGAAAGAATCCGAATGGCGAAACTGCCATGGCTCCGTACTTCAAAGGCAGCAGCCGGGCGATGCGCTGGCGATTGGCATTCCGCAGGAGATCGACTACGTCGAAGTTACGCTGCGTCGGATTCCAACCGGCGTGGCTGAGACGCTTCACCTCGTTGCGGAGCGAGCGGCCCAACTGGCGGCGCTCTTTGCGCGTCTTGCAGGCAACTGAGTTGGCAGGCGTACGAGACAAGGCAGCAGCATCATACCTGAAGCAGCGTGGGCCGCAATAAGTTTGCGGCTCGGCCAGAACGCCAAGTTTGGCGAGAGGCTCTGGCAGTAGCAATCCTGTCGGTGCGTATTTCCATAACTTGTTAGGCTGTCCGTGTCCGGAACATTCGCGGTTCTTCGTGAATGCCGGGAGTCGAACCATACTCGGCCAGACGATGCGTGGGATTGGCGGCAGATTCTCTTGGATTATCCGCGCCCGCTGCGCACCGAAGCTTGAACTCAAACATCTACTACCCTGATGTTTTCCTTGCGAGGCACTCCATGAAAATCGCATTTCTTGGTTTAGGCAACATGGGAACGCCCATGGCACGGCACCTGATCCGCGCCGGGTATGACGTCACCGTTTGGAATCGCACTCTGTCCAAAGCCGAACCTCTGCGCGAGGAAGGCGCCAAGATCAGCAAGTCCCCGGATGAAGCGGCCAAAGAGGCCGAAGCTGTCGTAACCATGCTGGCCGACGATGCTGCGGTGGAAGCGGCACTGCTGGCTGCCAACGGCGCCATTGCGGCCATGCCCAAAGGCGCGATCCACATTTCGATGAGCACCATCAGTGTGGCCCTGTCCAACGGGCTGGCTGACGAACATCGCCGGCGGGGCCACCACTATATCGCCGCTCCCGTGTTCGGACGTCCTGATGCCGCCGAAGCAGGCAAGTTGTTCGTCGCAGTAGCGGGCGAAAAGGCCGCAGTGGAGCGTTGCCGGCCTTTGCTGGAAACGTTGGGACAGCGCGTGTTCCTCATTGGCGAAAAACCGGAGATGGCCAATGTGGTGAAGCTCAGCGGCAACTTCCTCATCGCGTCGGTAATCGAGTCGCTGGCCGAGGCCATAGCCCTCACCCGCAAGTACAGCGTCGATCCGCACCAATACGTCGACTTCCTGACCAACACTCTTTTCGCTGCTCCCGTGTACAAAACCTACGGAGGCTTGATTGCCGATCAGAAGCACCAAACGGCGGGCTTCGCATTACGGCTTGGACTCAAAGACATTCGACTGGCCCTGGCGGCGGCGGAAAGCGTCGATGCGCCTCTTCCGGTTGCCAGCCTGATTCGCGACCACATGCTAACCGCTATCGGCCATGGATGGGACAAGCACGACTGGAGCGTCCTTGGGGAACTGGCGGCGAGCCATGCGGGCGTGAAATAATGCCAATGTCTCGCGCACGAATTGCTTTGATATTGTAGTATTTCAGGAAGAGGCAATTCCGTGGCCGCCAACCAGCCGCATCGATCACAAGAACGTCTCGCTCTGAACACTTATGTCAAGCTGATGCGGGCCGCTAACTCCGCCCGCAATGTGGCCGCCCGTCACCTGGGCGAGAGCGGCTTGACTCTGACCCAGTTCGCCGTACTGGAGGCGCTCTACCACCTGGGGCCGATGTCGCTCACCGACATTGCTCAGAAGGTCCTGACTACCGGGGGAAACCTGACCATGGTGGTCGGCAACCTGGAAAAACGGGGACTGGCGAAACGCCAGCGCTGCCCCGAAGACCGCCGCATGTTGATTGTGGTGCTGACGGCCGCAGGTAAAACCCTGATTCGCGGCCTGTTCCCGCAACACGCGGCAGCAATCGTTGAGTTCATGAGTACCCTAAGCCCGGAGGAGCAGAACACGCTGGGCGACCTCTGCCGCAAACTGGGAAAGCCGCCTGTCGGCTAACCATGAACATGGTACTTCACTCGAACTTATATAAGGCACCTCAGCTCGTGTCAGGGCTCGGCTTCAGCCGTGCCGGAATGGGCAATCGAATGTCGGTGCTTCAATCCCTGAATAACCTGGTTTCAGCGGCTAACGCCGATCAAGGAGCACCTTTATTGGCGCGACGAAAGTCGTACGTTAATATAAATCCTTGCGGATACCTAGATTCGGTTTCCCTGAATCTTTCTTTAACATTAAAGCATCTTATAGAACGAAAACACTGATTCAGGAGAATTACCATGATTACCATAAGGCCCTCTGAAGAACGCGGGCACGCCAATCACGGTTGGCTCGACACCTATTACAGCTTTTCGTTTTCCGATTACTACGATCGTAAGCACATGGGCTTTCGCGACCTACGGGTCATCAATGAAGACCGGGTCAGCGCGGGCCGGGGTTTTGGCATGCATCCCCATCGCGACATGGAAATCCTCACTTACATCGTCGACGGTGAATTGAGCCATCGCGACAGCATGGGACGTGGCGCCACCCTCAAACGCAACGACGTGCAGCGCATGTCGGCGGGCACGGGCGTGATGCACAGCGAAGTCAACCAGTCTAAGGACCCGGTGCACTTGCTGCAGATCTGGATTTTGCCCGAAGCCGAAGGACTGAAGCCCAGCTATGAGGACCTCACCATTCCCACGGAGGAGAAGCGCAACCAACTGCGCCTGATCGCCTCGCATGATGGACGCGCCAACTCGGCGACCATCAATCAGGACGCCAGCGTTTACGCCTCCCTGCTCGATAGCGGCAAGTCAGTAGAACTTGAGCTCCAGCCCGGCCGTCACGCCTGGGTGCAGCTGATCAGCGGAGAGCTTGACATCAACGGCACAAAGTTGGAAAAGGGCGACGGCGCCGCCATCAGTGGTGAAACCGCGCTGCGAATCGCCAGCACCGACGGCAACGGCGCGGCTGAATTCCTCACCTTCGATCTTGCCTGATTCATACTCCGGACGCGGCGCTCCGCGGCGAACCTGTCGCATTGCGCCGCCCGTCGTTTTACCATTCTTGTTGTGCCTGATCACAGGACTTCCAACTCAGACGGCGCTCTTACCTGGCTGCGCGACTCTTTTCGCCACCGGGGTATCGCCGGCAGCTTGCGCTATTACGCGCGAGAGCTTGGGGATCTGTTACGCGATCTCACTCCCGCCCGACGCAAGTCCCGCTATGGCGACATTGACTATGACTTCGAACACGGTGTGGACACGACGTGGGCTACGGTCTCGCTGCGCACGCGCCTGCGCGAGTGGCTCTCCGGCGGCCAGTATCAGCCGTCCGATCCAGCGGTGTTTGGCGAGATGCTCGCTTCCCTGCCTATTGCGATGGATGGTTTCACATTCATCGATCTGGGCTCCGGCAAGGGACGAACCCTGTTAATGGCTTCGAGCTATCCGTTCCGCCGCATCATCGGCATGGAACTGCTGAAGGAGCTAAACGTGATCGCCCTGCAGAACATCTCGTGCTATCACAGCGATCAGCAGAAATGCTTTAACATTGAATCGTATTCCGGCGACGCACAGCGCTTCGAGTTTCCCCTCGAGCCCACGGTGCTCTACCTGTTTAATCCTTTCCCCCGCCACGTGTGGCGGGAAGTTCTGGTGAATCTGCATCGCTCCTTGCTCGCCGCGCCTCGCGAAGTTTATCTCATCTACCACAACCCCGTGCACGAAGACATTCTGGCGGCCCAGCGTTGGTTGCACCCTTTGGGACGAACCCATCAGTTCATGATCTACGCGGCTGGATCGTAGGTAGATTTGCGCAGGCACTCGGTCCACGTTGCACGGCTGCTAAAGACTCACCAGAAGCTATCTTGCTCTGTTGACATGCTGATGTGCCGCCCCCGAAGGGGCTCAACCATGAAATGACAGCCTACCCAGCGTTGAAACGCTGGGCTATCTTATCGCCGTCCCGCAGTGCGGGACTCGATTCTCGTTGCTCAAAACTGATTGCGACGTAGAAAGAGGTTCTAGACTCAACCGTGACCCGCACGTCCAGCCTGCTTTCCGTGCCCAAGTACCACTGACTGTCATGGTTGCGGCGGATCCTGTTTCGCCTTCTTCTTTCCCCAATCGAAGCGCCGGCCGATGATCGTTTTGAACAGCATATGATCAGTATTACGGGTTACGCCCACTCCTATTCCAAAGTTGATTTCCCACTTCGGTGAGACATCGAGATCGAACGCCGGCACGAACTGTTGCGATTGCTCAGGAAACGGATCCAGGCCATCGATGGATCCCAGGCCGCTGTAATACTCCAGCCCAAACGCCACTACCTTGGTAAAGTTCCATGAGATCTTGGCATCGGGCGCGAACTCCCAGCCGCGTTGCGACTCCGGCCCGGTGTAGGCCCGCTCCAGGGCCGGATTCACCGACCAATACAGACGGCCCTTCTGCTTATCGACAATTGGCCGTAGCTCCAGACTCCAGACCGAGCTGGAATAGATAGGGCGTGCATAGCCGAACTCGACCGACATACTGGCGCCCACCGGCCAATGCCAACTATCGGGCGCGCGCACTCGGGGGCGGATGTGGTCGCCTACCCATTTCCAGCCTTGACCGCTGGGCACGGCGGTAAAGATGTAGAACCCGGTCTCGAACCAGGGAGTCCAGCCCTGCGTAATCTCGACCGTCTCGTGCAGTTCGTGTTCGGTGGGATAAACATCCTCCTCGGTAGTCTTCGCTCCCTGGAAGATGAAGTTGCTGTGCAGTTCAAGCATAGTGGTGCGCGGCGGGACGGTCTCTGATCCGTAAACCTGGATTTCGTAGTTGTCCTGTGCGTGGCACACGGCGATCCCGATACCGGTAACTAAGGAACCGAGAATCGCCAGCAACTGTAGGCGAGTCATGACCTGCATCAGAATCGCACAGGAATGGGCGAACGGCTTGCGAGATGGCGGTTACATTTCGGTCATATGTTCAGAAACGGAACTTTGAAGGAAACAATCCAGCTGACAATTCTTCCTCAATAATCCGCTACTGCTTGAACACCACCATCGCCAGCGGAGGCAGGTCAAGCAGCAACGAGTGATCGAAACCGTGGGTGGGAATTTCCTCGGTGAAGCGTCCGCCAAAATTCCCTTCATCGGTTCCACCGTATACCGCGGCATTGCTGTTAAGCACTTCGTGCCAGAGTCCTTCGTGAGGCACGCCGACGCGGTAGCCTCGCCGCGGCACTGGAGTAAAGTTGCACGCCATCACCAATGGTGCGGTCTGGTCCTTCCCCAAGCGCAAATAGGTCAGCACACTGTGGTCGGAGTCGTCGGCGTCGATCCAGCGCCAACCTTCTGGGGTGAAATCGCTCTCATACAGCGCAGGCTCGTGGCGGTAGAACTTATTGAGGTCTCGCACCCAGCTTTGCACTCCCTGGTGACCGGCATATCCGAGCGCGCGCCAGTCGACGCTGCCGTCATGGTTCCACTCGCTCCATTGAGCGATCTCGTCGCCCATGAACAGCAGCTTCTTGCCCGGCTGGGTGAACATGTAGCCGAACAGCAAGCGCATATTGGCGTATTTCTGCCACTCGTCTCCCGCCATCTTGGCGTAGAGCGAGCCTTTGCCGTGCACCACCTCGTCGTGCGACAGCGGCAGCACGAAGTTTTCCGTGAAAGCGTACAGCCCACGGAAGGTCAGCTTGTTGTGGTGATACTTGCGATGGATGGGATTCTTCGCAAAGTAGAGCAGGGTGTCATGCATCCATCCCATGTCCCATTTCATGCCGAATCCCAGCCCGCCGATGTAGGTTGGCCGCGACACCATCGGCCACGCGGTCGACTCCTCGGCAATCGTCTGGATGTCGGGAAACGCCTCGTAGGCTTCCTTGTTCACTTCCTTCAGAAACGACACCGCGCCCAGATTCTCGCGCCCGCCAAACTGGTTGGGAATCCACTCGCCCGCCTTGCGCGAGTAATCCAGATAAAGCATGGAGGCTATCGCATCCATGCGCAGCCCGTCCGCGTGATAGCGGTCGAGCCAGAAGATGGCATTGCTGACCAAGAAGCCGCGCACCTCGGAACGGTCGTAGTTGAAGATTGATGACTTCCAGTCCGGATGAAAGCCCTTGCGGGGATCGGCGTGCTCGTACAAATGTGTGCCATCGAAATAGGACAGGCCATGTTCGTCGTTGGGAAAATGCGACGGGACCCAATCGAGGATGACGCCGATGTTGTGCTGGTGCAGATAGTCGACCAGGTACATGAAGTCTTGCGGCGTGCCGAAGCGCGCACTGGGAGCGTAGTAGCCGGTGACCTGATAGCCCCAGGAGCCGAAGAAAGGATGCTCCATTACCGGCATCAGCTCGACGTGGGTAAAGCCCATGTCTTTGACATAGTCGGTCAGCTTGACCGCCAGTTCGCGATAGCTCAGGGAGCGATTGCCTTCTTCAGGCACGCGCATCCACGAGCCCAGATGCACTTCATAAATCGAGAGCGGAGCGTCAGCCTTGTTGTATTCGTGGCGCGTCCGCATCCACTCACTGTCGTTCCACTGATAATCGAGCTCCCAGACGATCGACGCTGTGCGCGGCGGGACTTCGTTGTAATAGCCGTAAGGATCAGCCTTGTCGACCTCGTACATGTGATAACGGGATCGGAGGTGGTACTTGTAGACCGCCCCGTGGCCGAGACCGGGAACAAACGCCTCCCAGACACCGGAGCTCTCCCGGGGATTCATGGGATGAGAATCGGGATTCCAGCCGTTGAAAGCGCCGACCACCGAGATGCGCTCCGCGTTGGGCGCCCATACCGCGAAGTAGGTGCCACGCTTGCCGTCGAACTCAAGCACATGCGCGCCAAACTTCTCGAACAGACGATTGTGTGTGCCTTCGTTAAAGAGATGCAGATCGTAGGGAGTGAGCAAGGTGGAACTCGGTTCCTGAGATGCCAAGGGTGCCATCAAATCTCTCTCCTCATGGTTTGGATGAGGCTTTGCAGGTTCGCGATGGGCGGAACTTCTCTAGTGTAGAGGAAGAGACGGAGGGCGGACGAGAATCTAGCGCGCACATTTCCTAAGGAGAAGACCGCCGCGGATTGGCCACCGCGGCGGTACGCCCAGGCGGACTTCCCTACGAGGCCAGTTTTTGCTTGGTTTTATTGGACCCCTTCTTGCTTTGCGGCTTTTCCACGTCTTCTCCGACCGGGGTTGAGTCGACCGGCGAAGTCACTTCCGATCCCGGCTGCGGAGCATAGGGATTGACATCCAGTCCTTCGCCACCCGTCAATTCCGACTGCACCAGGTGCAGGCCGCGGCCCGAGTTCCAAGGGCCGACGTGGTCGGTCTCGCCTTCATCGCCCTCGCCCGTGGAACCATTGAAATATTGATCGACCAGCCCCGGCGTCGGAGCAATCGTACCGATCGAGAAGGGCGGCTTGTCCATGCTCTCAAGGGCAGCGCTGAAAGCGCGCATATGCGTGATCTCGCGCGTCATCAGAAATTGCAGAGCCTCTTTGGTGCCGCGATCGTCGGTGAAAGCGATCAGGCGTTCGTAGACGATCTTGGCCCGCGCCTCAGCCGCGATGTTGCTGCGCAAATCGACCGCCAGGTCTCCGGTAATCTTCAGGTAGTCGGCGGTCCAGGCATCACCGACCGAGTTGTTGAGGCTGACCCCGCCGCCTCCCGCAATCGCGACTAGAGGATCGGCTTCGGCCGCGGCGCGATCGTTCTTCATGGGTTTCAGGTGCATCCGGATCAAGGCGCCGACAATTTCCAGATGGCTCAGCTCTTCGGTGCCGATATCCATCAACAAATCTTTGCGGGCCGGATCTTCGCAGTTGAAACCTTGAATGGAATATTGCATGGCGGCGGCAAGTTCGCCGTTGGCGCCGCCAAATTGCTCGAGCAACATGTTGCCGAACTTGGGGTCTGGAGTGCCGATGTTGACCGTATACATCAATTTCTTGACGTGGTGATACATGAAGTAAGTCCTCGCTTGGCCAGAAAGCTGTAAAGACACGGGTACCCCAGCCAAGACAGCCCGCGCTAGCTGCCGATAACGGCAGATTGAGGGAAATAACTACGAGACGTTCGCTAACGTATGTGATTCGTGCCCTTCCTCCCGTGTTGCCCTGTCGCTCACGCGCCCGGTCTTTTGCTTGATTCAGCCGCCTCCATCGCACACACCCTGGTGACGCCGGTTACTGCCCTCTAGCCCGGCGTGGTGGTCTTCTGTAGCTGGCGACGTGCGTTCCCAGGCCCCAACGCCGCACCTTGGCGTTCAGCCGACGCGTCGACCGACTGCACCGTAAGGAGAACAGCATGGCTGACAAGAAAGCAGATCTCGCTGGTCCCGGAATTGGCGACTACACAGAGCTGGAGCATATGCTTCCGGCGGACTACAGCTCGCTGCTGTCACCCAAAGACACCCAGAGGGCGATCTTCGAGGTGAAAAACTACATCGAGGAACACCTCTGCACGGAACTCAACCTGATGATGGTCACCGTGCCTCTGATCGTCGACGAGGAATCTGGCGTCAACGACTATCTTGACCGCGACGGCTCGCGCACGCCTATCCAGTTCCATATCTCGAATGATCGCGAAAAGCACCCTATCAACGCGCAGGTGGTGCAGGCCGCCACCAAGTGGAAGAGGATGGCACTGAAGCAATTCGGTATGCGGCCCGGTGAAGGGCTTTGCACCGACATGCGCGCTGTCCGCAAAGACTACTTCCTCGACCACGATCACAGCGCCTATGTCGACCAGTGGGACTGGGAGCGGGTCATCACCGCCGATCAACGCAATCTCAGCTTCCTGAAAGGAGTCGTCAGCAAAATTTGGAAGGTTATCGTCGGTGCCGAGCGCTATGCCCAGGAACTGTTTCCCCAGTTGAAAGACGCACGCTATCCCAACCTGCCGGAGAACCTGACCTTCCTTCACGCCGAAGAGATTCTCGACATGTATCCCGAGCTACCGCGCAAACAGCGCGAGACCGCGATCCTGCAGAAGTATCCGGCGGTGTTCATCATTGGCATTGGCTGGACATTGAAGGATGGCTACCCGCACGAGATGCGTGCGGCCGACTACGATGACTGGGTCACCGAAACTCGCGCAGATGACGGGCACGTGCGTCACGGGCTGAACGGCGACATCCTGGTGTGGAATCCCATCACTCAACGCCGCCATGAGCTGACCTCGATGGGCATCCGGGTCAATCCGGAATCGCTCAAGAAGCAACTGGAGCTGACCCATCAGCTCGACTTCCTGAACTTCCCCTATCACAAGGCGATCGTCAATCACGAGATTCCGCTGAGCGTGGGTGGAGGCATCGGGCAGTCACGTACGTTGATGCTGCTGCTGCGCAAAGCCCACCTCGGCGAGGTGAGCGTAACCGTATGGCCGAAGGTGCTGAAGGAGATGTGCGAGAAGAAGAATATTCACGTACTGAACTAGCTCCACCGCGCGGATCTCCTTGCTGCGCGGGAACGCCCGCCCGAACCGTTGCTCTGGCGGCTCGAGCGGGCGTACTATTGAACGACCCGCTGCTGTCTGCCCACCAAACTACTGCCAGGCAAACGTTGTTTTGCTTTATCGAAATGCGGTCTCCAGCCTTTCCTGTCTTAATGACTTGCTATGATGTTCCCTCAGGTGACCTATGAGCACAGAAGATTCCACTCCCACTCCTAACCCGATTCCTGATCCGGACGCGGCCAAACATATTGCCGAAGCACATCGCCTGTTGAACGGAATGCGGTTGCGTCTGGAAAAGCATCCTGATCTGGAAGAAGCCATCGCAAATCTTGAAATGGCTCTCAGCATCCTGACCACGAAGACTGCCGGGTTGCTGTAAAGGAACACTGATTACCCTGAGGCTCGGACAGCGCCGTCGAAGAAGAGACTGTTTCAGGGGTTTGGGAATGTGATTTTCGCGACGGTTTGTTTTTCGCGGCCTGCACTCGGCCTTCACTCCCGCAATTCATCTTAAGAAATTTGAGGCGCACGAATGACGTTGTCACTTCGTTTTATCACCCTGACTGTATGGTTGTGCGCCAGCGCACTGCTTTCGGCGCAGCAGACACCGGCTGCGCAAACACCCAAAGAACAGGCATGGTCTGTATTGAACAACGGACTAACCAATTCGAACACCGATAAACGCACTCGGGCGGTCCGGGAATTGGGCTTGCTCATCGGCAATCAGGAGGCGAAGGATGCCGCTGTGATCGCGCTGAAGGATCCGAAGCCCGAGGTCCGTGCTGCCGCCGCGCAGGCTCTGGGAGAGATGGAGGCTCGCAGCGCTAAGCCGCAATTGGTGGCGGCGTTTGACGACCCCGATCCCTCAGTGATTCTGGCGGCAGCCCACTCGCTGATCGTGTTGGGAGACGATCAGGGATATGGCGTGTTTTATGCGGTCTTAACCGGCGAGCAGAAAACCGGCACCAGCTTAAGCGAAGAGCAGAAAAAGCTGCTGCACGATCCCAAGAAATTGGCCAGCGTGGGATTTCAAGCGGGGTTGGGATTCATACCTTTCGCGGGCATGGGCCTCACTGCGTTCAAGCTGTTTACCAAGGACGACACGTCGCCGGTGCTGGCCGCTGCTGCCCTTACCCTGGCCAAGGATCCCGATCCCAAGAGTGGACAGGCACTGGCCGACGCCGCTGCGCAGCAAAAGAAGTGGCTGGTGCGGGCTGCCGCTTACGAGGCTATTGCGAAACGCGGCGATCCCAAGTTGAAGGGAGCCGCCGTGTCAGGACTTCAGGATGAGCAGGATGAAGTGCAGTATGCGGCGGCCGCTGCGGTCATCCGCCTCAGCGACATCGAAGCGCACCCGCCAGCCCCGCCGAAGCCTGTCAGGCGCGGCGCTCCGACGAAGAAGTCGCAGTAGAGCCATGAAGAAGAGGCGGTTCCATGATCAAGAACTCGGAAGCGTATCAGCGACGGTTAGACGAGGCCGCTCCCACGGATGCGGACGAGAGCATCCGTCAAGGCTTGGATGACGTAGCCCATGGACGAATGCGGCCGGCGAGCGAAGTGTTCGACGAGATTCGCCGCAAATATGCCATACCGCGTTCGATTGGCTGATCGCGCAATTCTCGGCCGATGATTCCCCAGCAGACCACCCTTGACGTATAATCTGCAACCTTGTTGTTAGGTGGGGTTTGCATCGGGGCGCTGCAGAGACCACCGGGGTGAGGGGTATGCAGCTCGCCAAGCGAATCAGTCTGGCCACACTTGTCTTCACGCTGTTGCACTCGGGCAGCGCCGCCAATTCTTCCGAGTCAATGGACGGCTACTCGCCGACACACGCCGCCGTCGAGCACGATTGGGAAGTGAAGTTCCGCAACCTTCCCGATCCCAAGGTGATGCGCGACTCCATGCAGCATTTGAGTGCGCGGCCGCACAATGTCGGCTCGCCTTACGATAAAGCGAATGCCGAGTGGATACTGTCCAAATTCCAGGAGTATGGCTTCGACGCGCACATTGAGACTTTCGACGTGCTGTTTCCCACTCCCAAAGAGCGCCACGTCGAACTGATTGCGCCGACGCATTTCGTTGCCAAGCTGCAAGAGCCCGCACTGAGCGTTGATCCTACCTCACAACAGACGGCCGAACAGCTTCCTACTTACAACGCATACTCCATCGATGGAGACGTTAATGCTCCCTTGGTGTACGTCAACTACGGCATGCGTGACGATTATGAACAACTCGAGCGGCTGGGCGTTTCGGTGAAGGGCGCCATCGTGATCGCGCGTTATGGCGGAGGCTGGCGCGGGATTAAGCCCAAGCTGGCGGCGGAGCATGGAGCAGTGGGATGCCTCATCTACTCCGATCCCCGCGAAGATGGCTATTTCGAAGGACAGGATTTCCCCTCCGGGCCCTATCGTCCGGAAGGCGGCGTACAGCGCGGTAGCGTCATGGATACGCAGTATCCGGGCGATCCGTTGACTCCCGGCGTGGGCGCAACCAAGGATGCCAAGCGGCTAGCATTAAAGGACGCGAAGACGATCACTACGATTCCGGTGCTGCCGCTGTCTTACGGAGACGCCCAGCCGTTGCTGGCGGCGATCGATGGGCCGGTCGCGCCCGACGCCTGGCGCAGGCGCTTTGCCTATCACCTATCGCGTCGGCCCGGCGCGGCCCGCGTCCATCTGGTAGTCAAGTCGAATTGGGATTTGAAGACCATCTACGATGTCATCGCGAAAATTCCCGGCAGCGAAGTTCCCGATCAGTGGGTTATTCGCGGCAACCATCACGACGCCTGGGTCAACGGCGCGGACGATCCAGTGTCGGGCATGGTGGTGGTGTTGGAAGAAGCGCGCTCGTTGAGCGAGCTGATGAAGCAGGGCTGGCGTCCCAAGCGCACCCTGATTTACTGCGCGTGGGACGGCGAAGAGCCTGGCCTGTTGGGCTCGACCGAGTGGGTGGAGGAGCATGACACCGAGCTCCGCGAGCATGCCGTGATGTACCTGAACTCCGATTCCAGCGCCCGGGGCTACCTCGGCATTTCCGGCTCGCACACTTTGGAACACGCGGTGAATCAGGTGGAGCGCGACATTCAGGATCCGGAAAAACACATCTCGGTGTGGAAGCGTTCGTATCTGCGCCGGGTGGGACGCGCGGCTACTCCTGAAGATCGCGCCGAGCTGCGCGATCGCAACGATCTGCGTATAGGTGCGCTGGGTGACGGCTCCGACTACACCGCGTTCCTCGATCATGCCGGCGTGGCTGCGCTCAACATGGGCTTCGGCGGCGAAAGCGATGGCGGCGTCTACCACTCCATCTACGACGACTTTTTCTGGTACACGCACTTCGGCGATCCTTCGTTTGCCTACGAGCGCGCGCTGGCGCAGATGGCGGGCAGCACGGTCATGCGCTTCGCCGACGCTGATCTCTTGCCCTTCGATCCTTCCGGGTCAGCCGACGCGGTCAAGCGTTACGTGACCGAACTGAAGAAGGAACTCAAGCAACAACAGGACGAAGTGCGGGAACGCAATCGCGAGATCGAGGAAGGTGTCTTCACGGCTACGGCCGACCCCGAGAAGCAGTATGTTCCTCCAGTAAAGCAGGCGGACCCGCCGTACCTGAACTTCGCACCGCTGGAGAATGGTGCCGAGGCTTATAGTCGGGCGGCGCAGCGCTACCATCAAGCAGTTGCGAAACTGAATGACGATGCCGGCGTGGCTTGGCAGTCTGCCACTATCAGCGAGATCAATACCCGGCTCCTGCTTCTGGAACGGACCTTCACCACCACGCAGGGACTGAAAGAGCGGCCCTGGTTCAAGCACCAGATTTACGCTCCCGGCGCTTATACCGGATACGCGGTGAAGACCATTCCCGCGGTTCGCGAGGCGATCGAAGAGCACAAATGGACGGACGCTGACGAGAACTCCGTCATTGTGGGACAGGTGTTGATGGAAGAAGCCAGCCTGGTCGATTCCATTGCGCAGGAATTGGAGCAGGCCGAAGGACAGCGGCCATCGACCCAGCAGGCGCACTCCCACAGCCACGAATCTCCGCAGAAACCGCAGGCGGGACGGTAGAAAAGCAGTTCCCGTGCGGACTAAAGTCCGCACGGGATGACAAATTTAAGGGAGTTCGGCCGGCGCAGCTAAGGCTGCGCCCCTTCAAAGCTAGCAGTGTAAGGATCCCAGGTTGGCAGCCCAAAGCTAGAAGTGGCCGAACATCGTTTCGAACTGGCTAGCCAGCAAGAAGCGAAAGGAAGTAGAGCGACGGGCAGAATGCGGCTTTCTGGATTGTTTGCCTTGGCAGGCTGAATGTCAGGTTCTGCTTGGGGTCGGCCTTGCAGATTTGCCATTCCGCTAGTGTAGCACGTATGGCACGTGCTGGACGTTCGTATACCGTGCTTCTACGCCGTCCCCAGCCGCTTCAGCACGTTCTCGCGGAAGCCCCGGCTCAGCGTCAGCTTGGTCCCGTCGCGCAGCAGGATCGCGTAGTCCCCATACAGCGACGGCCGCAGCGTCTTGATGCGATCGACATTCACCAGCGTGGAGCGATGCACGCGCAGGAACTGCCGATGTCCCAGCCGCGACTCCAGCGACGTAATCGTCTCGCGCAGGATGTGCGTGTTGCCGCCCACATGCAGGCAAACGTAATTGCCCGCCGACTCGGCCCAGTCGATCTCGCCCGGCTTCAGGCAGACAATCTCGCCGTCGGCCTTGATCACGATGCGCTGCGGGGCGTTCTGCCGCGAGTCGAGATCGCCCAGCAGGTCGAGCACGCGCCGCTGGAACATCGCCTCCGAGGGATGCTGCAGCTGCTTGCGAGCGTGGTCCAGCGCCTCGGACAGGCGCTCCTTCACCACCGGCTTCAGCAGGTAGTCGAGCGCGTGTACCTCGAAGGCCTTCATCGCATAGCGATCGTAGGCGGTGACGAAGATCGTCAGCGGCATCGGCTCGTCGCGCAGCGCCGACACCACGCCGAAGCCGTCGGTCTCCGGCATCTGGATGTCGAGAAAGACCAGGTCCGGCTTCTCGCGCTTGATCAGTCGAGATGGCCGACTTGCCGTCGCCGCACTCGGCTACGATCTCGAGGTCGGGTTCTTCTTCCAACAGGCTGCGCAGACGCTCGCGCGCCAAAGCTTCATCGTCACTAAGCAACACTCGAATGGGCATGGCTGGTACTGACCTCCTCGG
Source organism: uncultured Acidobacteriaceae bacterium (assembly GCA_963746515.1). GTDB lineage: Bacteria > Acidobacteriota > Terriglobia > Terriglobales > Acidobacteriaceae > Bog-257. The sequence goes on from CAVVBO010000001.1 coordinate 1,307,627, forward strand.
AACTAGCTGCGGAATGGAATATGGATTTTGACGATGCAGCCTCCGCCCGCCGCATCTTCCAGAGTCAACGGTGATCGTGGTTATAAAGCTGTTGCAGGCGCGCGCGCGTGTTGCGCAGGCCAACGCCTTCGGGCGGAACCATTCCGCCGATAGCGAGTCAGGCCCTGGCCGTTGTCGCAGATCTCCATCCACAGCTCATCGAAGACCTGGCGGCGTGCATGATGCGGATGATGCCCGGCGCGCGGCGCGGACCAATGCCGTGGCGGATCGCGTTCTCCACCAGCGGCTGCAGGATCATGTTCGGCACCAGCGCCGATAAGCGTGTTGGCCGCGATGTCCATCTCCACCTGCAAGCGGTCCTGAAAGCGCGTCTGCTGGATGTCGATGTACTTCTGCAGGACGGTCAGCTCGCGGCTGAGCGGCACTTCGTGTACGCCCATCGCGTCCAGCGAGAAGCGCAGCAGGTCGGCCAGCTGCAGCGTCATGTTCTCGGCTGCGGGGCCGTCATTGCGCGCCAGCGCGGCAATCGAATTCAGCGTATTGAAGAGGAAGTGCGGCTCCAGCTGGATCTTCAGCACTTCCAGCTGCGCGTAGCGCCAGCTGCGCCTCCAGCTGCGACGATTCCAGCTCGCGCTCGCGATATTTGCCGTAATAGTCGATCGCCTGCGTGATCAGCAGGATGTACCAGTAGCGCTGGAAGTCCATGAACGCGCGCGAGAGCATGTGCGCCAGGAACGGCACGTGGGCTTCCGGCGTCCAGGTCACGCACGGCTCGAGCCAGACGATGAGCGAGGCGCCGAGAAATGTCAGGGCGATGCTGGCGGCGAGATGCAGGGGCAGCACCAGTCTTCCAGTTGCTGCGATCGAAGGTGAAGCGCCGCGCCAGCGCGTACACCGGCGGGGTCAGCAGCGACCACACGAACGAGATAGTGATATTCCAGGCGAGCAGCTGCGCCCAGCTTTCCGGGCTGCCCATGGACGCCGTATAGACGTGCGCCCCGGCGGCACTGAGGAAAGCCAGCACCGTCCACAGCACAAAGCCAATGGCCCAGACGCGGCCCCACTGCTTCAGACATGGTGAGCTACCTGATTCTGCGTTCGAACTCGCCAACCGACCCCGACAATCCAGAACCATGGGAGCTACCTGTTTGCGTGGTACCCCGGCAAAGAAACGAAGACGAGCTGCACCTACGGAGTGATAGACGAAATTCGCGGCAGATGTTTCCGAAAAATGACAAAGTTTCGGCGAAAGCACGAAAGAGCTATGATGACGTTGGTTCACGGATCGCAAGCTGTCCGATTGTGGACATTTTGCTCGTTAAAGACGATTCACCACGGAGACACGAGAGCACGGAAAGCTTTGGGGAATTTTGCCGAACGCTCAAACATAGTTTCCGTCATCTTAACCTCAGACACCATCTCCATCAGCCCTTACTCCGTGTCTCTGTGGTAAATGATTCTGCAACTTGGTACATCTTCGACCATGCACGAACTCGGCATCGCCGCCTCCATCCTCGAATCGGTGCAGAAGGAAGCCGAGCGCCATCCCGGACGCTCACATTACCAAGGTCGGGGTTAAGATTGGAGAGCTGGCCGGCGTCGATCGCGACGCGCTGCAGTTCGGCTTCGAAGTGCTGGTGAAGGATACCGACTGGGAGCCGCTGGCGCTGGAGCTGGAATACATTCCCCGCATGCAGCGCTGTCCGAAATGCGCTTACGATTTTCGCATGACCGACTTCGACCCGCGATGTCCGCTGTGCGGCGAACTTCGCCACCGAGTGCATCAGCGGCGAAGAGCTCGACATCGCCTACATGGAAGTGGATGAATGAATCGCATTGCCGTCGAAAAGAAAGTCCTGAACGAGAACCAGATTCTGGCGAACAGCTGCGCGAGCGCTATCAGCAAAATGGAGTGCTGTGCGTGAACCTGATCAGCTCTCCCGGCTCGGGCAAGACTGCGCTGCTGGAGCGCACTCTGGAGCGCATGGACAAGAGCACGCGCGTCGCGGTGCTCACCGGCGATCTGCAAACCGAAAACGATGCGCAAGCGCCTGGCCAAGTTCGGCTTTCCGGTTAAGCAGATCACCACCGGCGGCACCTGTCATCTCGACGCCAAAATGATTGGACGGCATCTGGAAGATTGGAAGCTGGAAGATCTCGACCTGCTGATCGTGGAGAATGTCGGCAACCTGGTCTGTCCCTCCAGCTACGATCTGGGTGAGGATGCCAAGATCGTTCTGCTCAGCACGACCGAAGGCGAAGACAAGCCGCTGAAGTATCCCTCGATTTTCTTCAAGTCGGAACTGATGTTGCTCACGAAGATCGACCTGTTGCCCTACGTTCCTTTCAAGGCCGATGTCGCGCGCGAGAACGCCCGCCGGGTTCATCCCGGGATGGAGATCATCGACGTCTCCAGCACCACGGGTGAAGGTCTGGATCGCTGGATGGAATGGCTGAAACTGCGCCAGCAGAAAGCCAGACTCCAGGGCGTGGCTGGCTAGTAACCTACGACAGCAAGATCGGGTGCCTGGGCGCCAGTGATGTCAACTTAAATCAACTCACCCCACCTGCTTTTAACGGTCAGAGACCTGCAGCGCTGGGGCGTTGTTTCGATCGCGGTGCGGCTTTATGACGATCTCCACATCCTGATCGAGGGCTACGAGGAAGCGCAGAAGACGCTCAACGGAAAACTGCCGGAACTCGCCACGCAGCATTTTCGATACATCGGGCTGGCGGATGCCAAACAAATCGGCTGCCTCAACCTGTTTCAGAGCGCGTTCTTTTAGGATAGTGTCGATCTTAAACACAAGCTGCGCCTTGACCAAGTGCTCCTCTGCATTGGGCACGCCGATATCCTTGAACACGTTGCGGCTTCCGGTGTCGTATCTTTTCCTGCTCACGGCTTCATCTCCTTGGCAATCTGTTCGGCCTCGCGCAGCCGTTGCTTAATCAACTCTATTTCCCGGCGCGGTGTTTCTCGTCCCGTTTTCGATTTCTTCTGGAAGGCGTGAAGGACAAATACTGTTCCGGCAAACCGGAGGGTGTATACGGCACGAAAGGTGTCGCCACGATAGTCCTTGATCACTTCCACGACCCCCGCCCCGCCAAAGCCGCTCAGGACCTTGGCATCGCAATGCTTGCCGCCGCGCTGTGCGACGTAAAGCGCATAGCCAATGTGATCCTGTACAGGCTCGGGGAATTCGCGCAAGTCTTTCCGACTCGCCCCGACCCAGATCACCGGCTTTAATGACACTTCGTCGATCAACGGTGAATATTAGTATAGTGAAATCACCATATTCGGTCGAGAACGAAATGTTCGTATACCCGTCTCTTAGTGATTTCCTTTCTCAAGTTCGGTGTTAGTGGGATCGAGCCGCGCCAAGCGCCAACCAAACGCAAACCTGAGTAGAGTCCTTTTTCACTCACATCTTCCACTAAGTCTCAGCCAATCAGCGCATTAGCCGGTCATACAAAACTCATCTCTAAATCAGGCGCCGGCCATTGAGTGTGACCGCCGAGCGCGCTACTTTGCGCCTCGAACGCAAACGGGTAGCGCATCGCTGGCCGGTTTAAATGATGCGCTCCCACCGGGGCAGCTTCTGCGGTGAGGCTGCTCCTTTCGGCCAGGACTTGCCCAGCCGCCACAACCATGACCAAGAGGAGGTCACGATGAAAACGCAAATCGCAGGTTCTGAAATGAAAGCTTGGACAAATAAGGAATGGCGCTCGATGGCTCCTGCAACCTACGACCCAAAGAAGATCGCGATGAAGAGCAAAATGATGTCTTTTGTCGCGGTGACAACCATCGCGTTTTTGGCCTTGGCGCTTCCCGCCGTTGCGCAGGACTGTGCGTCGCAGGGCGGAATTGTGGTTCATCCAGGTCAGGGCGTCCAGCTCTCGCAAGTCAGCTACTCGTTCCAGCAGGTTTTGGCGAACGTCGGGCTGCAGCCGTCGTCAACCGGTGAGGTCGACATCAACGTGCCCTCAGCTGACGACGATCATGAGCAGTGGGTTCATTAATGTCGTCAGCGACGCTGGATGGGTGGTACCCAATCTACCGATCCTGCCCGGCTTTTACGACACGTACGGGTATGCAAACATTTCCACCACGCTGAACTTGAACGTGAGTATCGGAACCACGGTATCGAGTTTGAATGCAACCGTGTGCTACACGCCGCAGCCTCTCACCCAGATTTCCAGCGACAACCTGGAAACCTTTGCGGTGGGCGCCACCCAGCACAACGGCGAAGGCTTGGGAGGTGTAGGTACGGCGGAGATTCCGGCGCCCCCGCCGATCGGGTTTGCCTTTCCGGGAGGACTGTTCAGGTTTTGGCTGCAATTCGGCCACCAGAACGTGCAGACCGCCCTTAATCAGTGCGCTCCGGCGTCAGTCGCCAACAACTTCACGTGGCTGAAGAAGGTTTACGGGACTCCGATTCCGGATCAGAACATTCTCGGACTCCGGGGAAATCCCGCCAACTCTCTGGTCGCCAACCTGGATTTGAGCATGAACTCGGTCAAGAACTGGAACACCTGCGGTACCAGTAATGTAGGACGCGAGGCCGCGAGTCGCGTGAAGGGGCAAGCAGTGCCGGCGTTGTCTCAACTCCAAGGGTCAATGCAATATCTCGCCGCCAATAACATCTTCAATTTGACCCTCAAGCATCAGGGGTTTTCACCGTATGCGTGCGACGGGTTCACCGGTGGCGCGGCGTATGCCTGGGCCGGACTGAATTCCGCGGGGCAGGGCGTGAAGGTTGACCCAGACTTCATCTTTGACGAACTCTATTCGGGTAGCGCGGTTGAGTATGACGCCGTTCGGTACAGCCGGGCTGGAGTGCCGGCCGGCGGTCATGCCATGGACATGATCGGCGCCGGCAACGTACTAGGGGTGCCGTTCATCTTTTACGTTTCCGACCACGACCAGCTCGACGACGACGACGGAACCCAGTACGTTGACTTCAGCCTCCTGCTTCCCAGTAACAACACCCCCAATCAGCAACCCCAGATCGTATTTGGCGATATGGGCGGAGCGGTGGCGGTCGCTGTTATCACCCAACATCCATAGTGAACCCACACCCATGGTGATCCCACCCAGGCCGGCTTGCCTGGGTGGGAATTTCGCAGGGGTGCAGCCTACGCGGTGAAGCCAGCGCCTGTTGTTCGAATCAACGCCGCCATCACCATGACCAAGAGGAGGTCATTATGAAAGGCCAAAGAACAAATCGTGGAGTCGTCCCCATCATCGTCTGCACCCTGTCGTTGCTGCTTTGTCTCGTCTTCCCGCCCGTTACGGTCTCAGCCTGGTCGCAGGATGTATCGGGAGGGCAGGCCGCCCTGCCCAGCATCCATGACGCCTTCGCGCAGATTGGCGAGAAAGTCACTGGCTTCGGCGGAATGTACATCGATGAGAAGAAGGACACAATATACGTTTACCTGGTGCCCAGCCAGCCCGGCGATGCGATTCAGGTGGACCGCGCCATCGGCGAGGTTCTCGGCGCCGGCCGTCCGCCGCAACACCAGATCAAGGTGCTGGAGGGGCAATATACCTTCCTGGAGCTGATGGACTGGTACGCTCACCTGCGTCCGCAAGTGCTGCCCATGGCCGGAGTGGTGATGACCGGCATCGACGATAGTGCGAATCGGCTGCGAGTTGGGATTGATACGCTCGCTGCCGCCGCTGCCGTCGAGTCAAAGCTGGATGCTCTGGGTATTCCACGCGATGCGGTAACGATAGTTGGAGTGAAATCGGCACGGGCCGAGGGTTCGCTTAGCGATCGCATTCGACCGCTGTATGCAGGTTTGCAAATTCAGGGAGATAAGCAGGGTGCCGTGCAGTGTACGCTCGGTGTAGTCGCCCGGCTCAATGGCGCGAACGGTTTTGTCACTGCCTCCCATTGCGCCAACAACCCCTTCACCGCGAATGACACCACGCTCTTCTCCCAACCCCTGCGAACCTACCCCGACGTAACGTCCATTGGCACCGATTCGGTGAATCCAGCTCTGCAGCCTGGTATCACTTGCACCCAGGGGCAGCTTAGAAACACTTGTCCGAATGGTTGGAGCTGCCGCTGCACCGACACGCTGTTTGCTCAGCTGAACAACAACAACAACGCCAGCGCCCTGGGATCGATTGCCCGGCCCGACGCCGGCGCGATCACCTGGACCGGTGGTAACAATCCTCCCCCGACTTACACCATCACTAATAAGAGTGCGGCCTTCGTCCCGGGAACAACGGTGAACCAGGTTGGCATAACTTCCGGCAATGTTTCGGGCACCATCGATAAAGTTTGCGAGGACTGGAAATTCACCGACTACAACACACCACGCTACATTCTCTGCCTTAACGAGGCGACTTACGCGCATGGTCCGGGAGATAGCGGAGCGCCCGTGTTTGTAATTCCGAACCCTGCCAGTACGAATGTCACCTTTACGGGCTTTCACACCGGTGACGTTGAATACCTGAATGGCACTTACTTCGCGGCCTATAGCCCCATCGATCAGGTACAGAACGAATTGGGTACGCTGACCGTTTGTGCTGATGGGAGCTGCTAAGAATTGAGGTCTTGCATTCCGTACCCGGCCTCGTCTCGCGGAACTCAGCAGAGCGGGGCCGGCAAGGTAAGTTGCAGTTGCGGCGGCCGCAGGCGCAGGGAAAAAGGACTGAGACTGGCCGGATTGCGCCCGGTCGTACTAATTGGGATTTCAGCCTGGCAAGTCAAATCAGCGTCTTACTAGTAAGATTTCATGCCTTTGTCTTACTAGTAAGACGTTCAGAAATCTCTGCAGGTTTGGTTTGGGGCAAGGATATGTCTTCAGACGTGCTGCGGCGGGATCGAGAATAATTTGGGCTTCAGCCCCGCGGAATGACAAGAATAAAGAGCTGATACGTACCTAAACGTGCGCCCCTTCAAAAACGCATCGCCTCCGACTGTTTCAGCAGTCTACGGAAGTCGTGGCTCGATACAAACCTCCACGTTCTTGCAACGCGCCGGCTGAGCCGCCCCGATATCAATCCACATCCGTTCCTCCGTGCTCTCCGTGTCTCCGTGGTGAAATCGTCCTAATCCCCTGTTAGTTGCAGGCGGCGAGAGAGCAAAACCTTGACACACCGCCGCTCGTCCGTTAAGGTGTTGTCATGTTCTCGAGGACTCAACGAATGACCATGGCCATGTGCACCCTAGGCGGTGCCTTGTCCACGTTCGGAGTCTGACAGCCCAACCAGATAAATCTCCAATCGTGAAACGGCCGCCTAGGAACAACGGGCGGCATTTGCTGTTTCTGGGCAATTTTCGATTGGAGAGTTCCATGAGTTTCTCAGCTGACCTTTTTGCGACAACCGCAGTGCGCGGCGGAGTTTACGCCCGATCCGGCCACCGGCGCAGTCCTTACCCCGATCTATCAGTCCACCACTTACCATCAGGAGGCTGTCGGCGTTCACAAGGGTTTTACCTACTCGCGCGCCGCCAATCCGACGGTGTCGGCCCTGGAAGCAGCTCTGGGAGCGCTGGAAGACACGCCTCCGGCCGTGTGCTTCGCCACCGGAATGGCTGCCATCTCGACCCTGTTCCTGGCAACCTTGAAATCCGGCGATCACGTCGTCGTCTCCGACGTGGTTTACGGCGGCACCGTGCGGCTGTTCCAGCAGGTGCTGTCGAACTTCGACGTCGAGGCTTCGTTCGTCGACACCTCGGATCCAGGCGCGGTCGCGCAGGCAATCCAGGCCAACACTCGCCTGGTCTTCATCGAGACGCCGGCGAATCCAACGCTCAAGCTGACCGACATCGCCGCCATCGCCAGAATCTCGCACGCGGCCGGTATCAAGCTGGCCGTCGACAACACGTTCCTTACTCCGGTTCTGCAGCGGCCGCTCGAACTTGGCGCCGACATCACTTTGCTCTCGACCACCAAGTACATCGAAGGCCACAACTCTACGGTCGGCGGCTCGATCGCCACTCGCGATGAGGTCTTGCTGGAGCGGCTGCGCCTCGTTCGCAAAACGCTGGGCTGTATCCAGTCTCCACAGGAGTCGTGGCTGACGCTGCGCGGATTGAAGACGCTTCCGCTTGCGCCTGCAGCAGCACTGCTCCAGCGCGCAGAAGATTGCCGAATGGCTGGAGCAGCATCCCAAAGTTGCCCGCGTACACTTTCCCGGGCTGGCCAGCTTTCCCGCAGTTTGCCCTGGCGCAAGAGCAACAAGCGCTGCCGGGCGGAATCATCGCCTTCGAACTGAAGGGCGGCGCGGATGCCGGCATTCAGCTGATGAACACGGTTCGAGCTCTGCATCCTGGCCGAAAATCTTGGCGCCGCCGAGACCCTGATCACGCATCCGGTTTCCATGACTCACGGCGATGTTCCGCGAGAGATTCGCGAGCGCACCGGCATCACCGACGGCCTGGTGCGGCTCTCGGTCGGTCTGGAGAATCCGGCCGATATCATCGCCGACCTGGAAAACGCGCTGGCTGCGATTGCGCTGACCGAAGCGAAGCAGGAGGTTGAGCCATGTCTCGCAAAGTAATCGTCCTGAAGTTCGGAAGCTCCGTCCTGCAATCGCGCGCGGACCTGCCTCATGCGGTTCACGAAATTTATCGCTGGATTCGGCGGCAATATCGCGTGGTCGCTGTGGTCTCGGCCTTCGCGGGCGAAACCGATCGGCTGCTGGAAACGGTTGACGAGTATCGCGGCGCCGAATCCCGAGGCCATCGCTCGCATCGTCGCCACCGGCGAAGAAGTTGCCACCGCGTTTCTCACGCTCGAACTCGATCGCTTCGGCATTCCTGCGCAAGTGCTCGATCCCAGCCAGATTCAGCTCATCGCCGAAACGACTTCGAACGACACCGAACCGGTCAGCGCGGAACTGTCTGCCATCGATGAGCGTTTTCGATCAGGGCAGAGTCGCCGTCATTCCCGGCTTCGTGGCCCGCGATCGTCAGCGGTCGGGTCGCGTTATTTGGACGCGGCGGCTCCGACCTTTCGGCTCTGTTCCTGGCCAAGCAGCTCAACGCGCGCTGCCGCCTCATCAAGGATGTGGACGGCATCTACAACAGCGATCCCGCAACCTGCGCCGACGCCAAGCGCTTCGATGAGATCAGGTTCGCCGATGCGCTCTGACCATCGCCGGCAAAGTCGTACAGCAGAAAGCCATCGCCTTCGGCAAGAAGACCGGTGTTCGTTTCGAGGTTGCCGCCCTGGGCGAAGAACTACGCGACCACGGTCGGCAGCCATCGTTCGATCTTGTCGGCAAGGACCGATTCGCAGGCGCCGCTCAAGATTGGGCTGCTGGGTCTCGGCACGGTTGGGCTGGGAGTCTTCCAGGAGCTATGGAAACATCCTGACCTGTTCGAAGTGACGGGCATCGCCGTACGCCGGCCGGAACTGCATCTGGATCACGCGCCGGCCAATTTGCTGACTCGCGATTGTTGGGACGTGATCGATGATGTCGACGTCGTAGTCGAGCTGATCGGTGGAAGCGATCCGGCCGGTGACCTGGTGCAGGCCGCGCTTGCGGCAGGCAAGCCGGTGGTCACCGCCAACAAACTGCTGCTCGCCGCAGACGCACGGCTGGAAAGTTTCGACGACCTTCGCTACTCGGCCGCCGTGGGCGGCGCAGTTCCCGCGCTGGAAGCCGTGCGCGCACTGGCTGCAGATGGCCAGATCGTTTCGTTCTCTGGCGTCCTGAACGGAACTTGCAACTACATTCTGGATCGCATTGCTGCCGGATGCTCCTGGGAGCAGGCGGTCGCCGAGGCGCAGGCGAAAGGTTTTGCCGAGCAGGATCCGCGCGCCGATGTTTCCGGCTCCGACACGGTCTGCAAGTTGCGTCTGCTTGCCCGCCGCGCGTTTCCTGAAGCAGAAGCTCTACTCGGTGACGACTATGGGGCATTGAGTCCATCGACCCGAATGGGTGCAAGCCGCCGCCCGCAACGGCAGTCGAGCCCGGCTGGTCGGCACGCGCTCGCCTGGCCGACGGCGAGGTCCATCTCGAAGTCAAACCTACAGCTGGTTGACGCCGGCCATCCCGTTCGCGCAAATCAGGAACGAAGAAAACTGCCTGCTGATCGATGCAGAGCAGCCGGACGATTCGCCGCAACTGTTTGGACCGGGCGAGGCGCTGGCCGCTGGCCCACGACGGCTGCGGTGATGGCCGATCTATTTGACTTGTCTCGCGAGTCGGCAAAGCCGCTAAAGCCCCCGTCAGCCATATTCGCTTAGTGGAAGCCCTGAAAGCTGGAGGTGCAGCGTGAAATTCGCAACCCGGTTATTGACCTTCGATCCGGCCCCAGGCGATCGCTACACTCCCGCCAACACGCCCATCTACCAGACGGCTACCTTTCGCCAGGACGACGCGACCGAGTTCGGCGAATACGACTATTCGCGCAGCGGCAATCCCACGCGCGCGGTGGTGGAGAAACAGATCGCGGCGCTGGAGAGCGGCACGCGCGGCTTCTGCTTCAGCACCGGACTGGCGGCCATTACCGCCGTTACGCGGCTGTTTGTGCCGGGCGACGAAATCCTGGCCTGCGACGATCTTGTACGGCGGCACCTACCGGCTGTTCTCGCGCATTCTGCGCCAAGCGCGGCATCAAGGTTCGCTATGTGGATTTCAGCGATCTGGACGCGGTAGCCGCATCCATCACCGACAACACCAAGCTGGTTTACCTGGAGACGCCGACCAACCCGCTGCTGCAGATCATCGATATCGCTGCGGTCGCCGACATTGCGCATCGCCGCGGAGCGCTTGCTGTGCGTCGACAACAGCACCATGTCGCCATATCTGCAGCGGCCGCTGGAGCTTGGCGCAGACATCGTCGTGCACTCGGCGACGAAGTTTCTCTGCGGCCACAGCGACGTGATGGCCGGCGCCGTGGTGGTGAATGATGAGGAGCTCGGGCAGGAGCTGTACCTCATCCAGAATGGCGAAGGCGCTGGACTGGCGCCATTCGACAGCTACCTATTGCTGCGCGGGATGAAGACGCTGGCGCTGCGGCTCGATCGTCAGCAGTCCAACGCGAGACTGATCGCCGAATTCCTCGATGCTCATCCAGCCGTGGATCGAGTTTACTTTCCCGGATTCGCCGATGCGGAACAACTCCGCATTCATCGCTCGCAAGCTTCGGGAGACGGAGCCGTGCTCAGCTTCGTGACCGGCGACGCCGAGCTTTCGCGCGCCGTGGTAGAGGCGACCAAGATCTTCGCCATCACGGTCAGCTTCGGCGGCGTGAATTCCACCATCAGCCTGCCCAACTACATGTCGCACGCCAGCATTCCGGCGCAGCCTGCGGCAGTTAGAAGAGCATTCCCGCCGATCTGGTGAGAATTTCCGTGGGCGCCGAAGATGTCGACGATCTGCTCGACGATCTTGGCCAGGCCTTCGAGGTCGGTAGCCGCCTGAACGTTTCGGCGAAGGCCGTGGCTGCAGATTAGGGGTAAAAAAAGGGAGCCCTTCAGGCTCCCTGGCTGGGTTGCTAATTTACAGTTGTGGCGGAGGTGCCGTCGAACTGCCTTGAGGAGAAGTTCCCGCGTCGGGCGGAGGGGTTGTTTCCGTGTTAGGCGACGTTCCAGTATTGGGCGACGCAGTTGGCGGCGCCGCGGTCGGTGTGTTGGGTGCAGCCGTGGGCTCATTAGGCGCTGCGTTCGGGGTTGTCGGTACCGTACTCGGAGTACTCGTTGGCGAGTTGGGCTCAGCATTCGGGGTCATTCCCGGCTGAGTCGGCTGCGTCGCGTTCGGCGTATTCATGGTGCCGTTAGTGGAAGACTGCGGCATAGCTGAGCCAGGCGTCGTCTGCGGCCTGGTGCTCTGGGTTCCCGTCGTGCTCTGGCCGCTGGTTCCCATGCTGCCGCCAGAGTGTCCCGCTCCGGCGCTGCCTGCCTGCGCCACCGCCCATGCGCCGCACATTAAAACCGTACCTGCCAATAACAACATTTTCTTCTTCATATCCTTGGTCACCTCCGTGATTCGAACTGGCCACATTTCATCTCGGATGGAGACGGCACAACTGGAGATGCCCTGCCTTCGCCGAAATCGAGAGACTCTTTTCTGGCCACGACCTGCCGTCATTAGCGGTGACAGCGATGGCACTTAAGCTGCGCCCATTTACAATTAAGGGCTCTCCCGAGGTCATCATGTCTTTCCTTCGTTTCCTCATGCTGTTATCACTGGTGGTGTGGATCGGCGGACTCATTTTCTTCGCCTTCGTCCTGGCGCCGACAGTATTCAATCCCAGCATTCTTCCCACCCGCCAGTTGGCGGGCAATGTGGTCAGCCGCAGTCTTGCCATCCTGCACTGGATGGCGATTTCCTGCGGCGTGATCTTCGCCATCACCTCGATGATCGACTCGCGCGTCATCAACGGTGCCGCCCAGCCCTTTGCCGCGCGCAACCTGCTGGTTTACCTGATGATCATTCTGACGCTGATCGGCATGTTCGCCATCGCTTCCAAGATGCAGGTGCTGAGGCAGCAGATGGGCATGATCGACGAAGTGCCGCACGATGACGCGCGCCGGGTCGAATTCAACCGTCTGCACGAGTGGTCAACGCGAATCGAGGGAACGGTGCTGCTGCTGGGACTGGCGCTGCTGTTTCTGACGGCGCGGCGGTTATCATAAAGAAGCTGTCAGCTATCGAAGAAGCTGTCAGCTATCAGCCATCAGCTGGTTGCGGTACGCTGGCTTACGCCGCGCTGACGTGCCGTGAATTTGCACGGAATTATTCTCATATTGCTAAAGGAGTGCCTTCGCCAAAGCTCGAAGCTGAGAGCTGATGGCTGACGGCTGAAAGCTAACTCATGAAAACCGGAATCATAGGCCTGCCGCAGGTAGGCAAAACTTCGCTGTTCGTAATGTTGACCAAGCAGCAGGTGACGCAGCGCAGCGGCAATCCGCGCGAGGCGCATCTCGGCGTCACCAAAGTTCCCGACGACCGCCTGGACCGTCTGGCCGCGCTTTATAACCCGAAGAAGCTGATCCACGCCAGCGTGGAGTACGCCGACGTCGCGGCGCTAAGCAAGGAGGCGTCTGAACGAGACCGCTTTCGCCGCCAACTTGCGCAACGTCGACGCGCTGGCCCACGTGGTTCGCGCCTTCGAAAATGACTCCATTCCCCACGTTGGAGGGATCGATCCGCTGCGCGACATCAAGAACATCGACTTCGATCTCATCGTCAATGATCTGGGCCAGGTGGAGAAGCGGCTGGAGCGCGTCGAGAAAGACCTGAAGAAGATGAAGTCGGCGGAGATCGAGCGCGAGTTCGAATTGTTGAAGCGCGCCAAGGTGCATCTGGAGACCGAGACGCCCGCTGCGCGAAATGGAGATGACGCCGGAAGACAAGAAGCGCCTTCGCGGCTTCATGTTTCTTAGCGAGAAGCCGATGCTCTACGTGCTGAACATCGGCGAGAGCACGACGCTGGGTAAAGATCAGGAAGAAGCGGTCGCAAAATACGGGATCGGCGAAGTCACCTCGCGGCCCGAATACCGCGGCGTCTGGCAGTCTGCGCCAAGGTCGAGGCCGAACTGGCCGAGATGAGCGACGAAGATGCCGCCGAATTTCTGTCCAGCTACGGACTCACCGAGAGCGGCCTGGTGCGCCTCATCCGCAAGACTTACGAGCTGCTGGGACTGATTTCATTCTTTACCGTCGGCGAGGACGAGTGCCGGGCCTGGACCGTGGAGCGCGGATCGAAAGCGGTCAACGCCGCCGGCGCGATTCACACCGACCTGGAACATCATTTCATCCGCGCCGAAACCATTCACTGGGACCAGTTGCTCGATGCCGGCTCCGAAGCCGAAGGACGCAACCGCGGCACCTTGCGCCTGGAAGGCAAGGAGTACATCGTGAAGGACGGCGACGTGATGCATATCACGACACAGTGGATAGTGATTGGTGGATGGTGGATCGTTTCGCGTTTCGAGAAGGCCTCTGATACATCATTCTGGGCTGTATCACGGCACGACTTCAGCTGCGCCGAACGAGCTACAACTAAGACTGGCCTTTAGCCCCTGTGAGAATGCCTCAGGGGCTGAAGCCCAATTTATGGTGTAGGTCGTTACGGCGCGGCCTAAGCCGTGCCCTGATACAGAGGCTATGCCAGCGAGGGGTGGCGTCTATGGAATGCGTGTTCCTCTTATGGTACGTTCACAAGTTCGATGATCCCGACAGAGACGACGATGGGTTGTTGATCGGAGTTTATCGCATGGAGGACGGTGCCAAGGCTGCAATCGAAAGGCTCTCAAACCCATCCGGATTCGTAGATCGTCGTGATGGATTCGAAATTGCTCCTTATGAGCTGGATAAGGATCACTGGACCAAGGGATATATTGTCAACTGGCAACAGCACTCTTCAACTTGAAACTGGAAACCGGAAACTCAAAACTTGAAACTAGAAACTCGAAACTCGAAACTGCTACTGCTGACCACTGGCAACTGGCCACTGACAACTGCTCTTCCATGAATCCCATCCTGCTCAGCATCGTGCTCGGCTTGACCGCGTCGGCGGCCAACGTTTTTGGCGGCGCGGTGATCGTTCAGCATCACTGGGAGCGCAATTACCTGCGTTACTTCGTGGCGCTGGGTGCGGGCTTCATGCTGGCCACAGCGCTGGTGGAGATGGTCCCCGAAAGTCTGACTCTATCGGGGCGTAAAGGTGCGTTGTTGCTGCTGGGGGGATATTTGCTCGTCCATTTTTTCGAGCACACGATCACGCCGCATTTTCATTACGGAGAAGAAACGCACTCCGACGAATATCTGCATTCGCATCGCCGGGTGTCGATTCTTTTCGGCCTGATGATTCACACTTTCTTCGACGGCATCGCCATTACTGCCGGCTTTCTTATTTCACACTGGCTGGGTTGGATCATCTTCCTCGCCATCTTCCTTCACAAGATACCTGAAGGCTTCACCATAACCTCGGTCATGCTGGCCAGCGGGCTGAGCAAGACCCGGTCCTGGTTCGCTTCCGTGCTGTTAGCGCTGTCCACGATGGCCGGTGTGCTTACCATGGTGATCGGCAAACACGCGGTCAGCTATGGCTTGCCCATCGCGGCGGGTGTGACGATTTATGTTGCGGCGTCAGACTTGATCCCCGAAGTGAATCGCGAGCCGGGAGTGAAAATGGCGCTGGTGGTATTTATTGGCGTGGCGTCAATGTTCGCGCTCGACTATCTGGTGCATTTGCACTGAGCGGGGTACGGCCTGCGATACCATGAGCAGCATGTCTTGCTGGAAAACCTTCCCAATCCTGTCCACTGTGGTTTGTCTGCTGCTGGGCTGCGCTTCGGCTAAACACCGGCACAATTCTGCGGACGACACTCCGGGAAGCTTCGACTATTACTTGCTGACCCTATCGTGGGCGCCGGAGTTTTGCTCCACGCACGGCAGCAGCGCGTCATCCAGCGAGTGCGATCCGCAACGGCATTATGGATTCGTTGTGCACGGGTTGTGGCCGGAAAACGACAACGGCTCGTATCCGCAACATTGCGCCCCGGCGCAGCCCGTCGCGCAGGCGATGGTGCAGCAGATGTTGCCGATCATGCCCGATCGCGGATTGATCCAGCATGAATGGGCGACCCACGGAACCTGTAGCGGTCTGGATACGCAAACTTATTTTGCTGACGTCGAAAAGGCATTTCGCCAAGTGCAAATTCCGCAGGAGTATCGGGCACCTGCGCACACGATCAATGCCAATCCGGCGGACATTGAGCGGAAGTTTGCCGATGCGAATCACGCTCCCCGTGGCGCGTTTCGCGTTTCATGCAGCAATTCGGAGTTCGTCGCGATCGAGGCCTGCCTGACCAAGGACCTGCAATATCGCCAGTGCGGGAGCGGCTTGCGCGACTGTCGCGCGCCGCAGGTCACGGTACGACCCACGCCGTAGCTACTTCAATCGCAGCGTACGTTCGGTGTCGAGACCGCCGGTGGGGAACGTGTAAAGCTGGTCGCGATATACCACCACCAGAACCGCTGGAGTCAAGCTCAACTCCAGCGTGGTCGTGCCTTGCGCGTTGGTTGTGCCCCAATGTTCGGAGTCGGGATTAGCCTCCGCGTCACGCACCAGCACGCGAGCGCCTGCAGCCGGGTGTCCGCTAGCATCCAGCACATGCACGGTGAGTGTGCCAATCGAGACCGCCGTAATGTCTAAGCTGTCTGTTTCAGGCAGGCGTAGCTGCACTTTGACAGCGTCGCCGCGCACCAGGAATTCGTGCACGTCAGTTTGCCAGTGACTGTAAGGATAGGTGCCGATGGCTCGATACAGCCCGGGACCTAATGCGTGCGGCGGGATGTTGCCTTGGGCATCGCTGAGCGCGCGAAACAGTTCGCGGTCCTGATGCTGCAGGTCCTGCACAATCACCAGCGCGTCCTGCAAAGCTTTGCCGCCGAGATCGGTGACATGAATCGCGACCTGCGCGCCTACGCTGGGTACGCAGCCAATCAGGCACACTGCCAAAGTTCGCCAGATACCAGATTGCATCGCTAACGTTCTCGGATGCCGCAGCAGCGGGTTACGCCTGCTGGCTTAGCTAACAGCGGAGTCGGGAGGGATCAATCATGGCTAACCGCAGGCAACAGCTCTAGGCTGCGCGCCGCGTTTTACGTGTTGCCCTTTCCGGCGTTGCCCTCTGGGCCTCGGCGCCGGTGGACGCAGCCGTCTGGGCTTCACTGTTGATTTCCTCAGAAAGCTCAGTCAGCTTCTCATCTGTTTCCTTTTCTTCCTCCAGCGTCTGCTGCAACAACGAAGCGTGCTCTGTCTCTCCGAGCAGCTTCGCGAACGCGTAAACAGTGCCGTAGGCGGCGATCTCGTAGTGCTCTACCCGCTGAGCCGCGGCAATCAGCGCCGCGTCCATGACGCTATCTTCAAAGTCCTCATTCATGACTTCGGAACCTTCTTTGATCAGGCCCTCCATCCCCACGCACTTCTTCCCGGCGCCCTTGACACCGAGCATGTCAAAAATTTGTTCCAGACGCTCAACATGAGCCTGGGTTTGTTCCAGGTGCATTTCAAAACCCTCGCGCAGCTCCTCGGATGTTGCGGCCTTCGCCATCTTGGGAAGCGCCTTGGTCAGTTGCTTCTCAGCGCTATACAGATCTTTGAGTTCGTCTAGATATAACTCTTGCAAAGAATTCTTAGTCATCGTCGTTGTCTCCCGGAGAATGAATTTCGGCACTGCCATAGTTCGTTAGTTGTGAAAAGTGCGGGTAAGGAGGTGCGCCAAGCAGTTCTCTGTAAAACGCTATCAAGACCGGCAACGCCGACATAAATCGGCATTGCCACTGGCATCGCGGCTGACGCAGCGGCCATCGTAGGTTATGTAGCGATTTACAGGCTGAGGTGATGGTGATTAAGCGATTTCTGGAAAACTGGCCTCTGATTCGCCAACTGCGGACTGGCGCCGATGGCACTGGCCCCGAGGCGATGAGCGAGCACACGAAGAATCTTCTTCCCAAACATCAGAATGCCGAGTTCACACGCTCGATCTGCCCCTACTGCGGCGTCGGGTGTGGACAAATGGTCTTTCACAAGAATGGCGAGCTGATTTCAATCGAAGGCGATCCCGGCTCGCCAATCTCACGCGGACATCTCTGTCCGAAGGGCGCGGATACTTTTGAGCTGCACACCCATCCCGGGAGGCTGACCACCGTGAAGTACCGCCGGCCATACGGGACCAAATGGGAGGAGATCGGTCTCGAAACCGCCATGGATATGGTGGCTGATCGCGTGTGGGAGAGCAGGCAGCGGACGTTTGTGGAAGAAGAGGATGGCGAAAAGCTGATGCACACCAAAGCCGTCGCTCACTTGGGCGGCGCGACTCTGGATAATGAAGAAAACTACCAGATCAAGAAGTTTTTCTGTGGGGGTTTGGGCATGGTTTGCATCAGCAACCAGGCCCGGATATGACACAGCTCGACCGTGCCCGGTCTGGGCACATCGTTTGGACGCGGCGGCGCGACTACCGCACAAACTGACTTGGCGAACGCCGATGCCATTCTGATCATGGGATCGTCCATGGCTGAGAATCACCCGGTCGGCTTTCAGTGGGTGATGGCAGCGCGGGAGCGTGGTGCGACCGTCATTCATGTCGATCCCCGGTTCACACGCACTTCGGCTATGTCTGACATCTGGGTGCCGTTGCGAGCCGGCACTGACATTCTCTTCCTCGGCGGACTGATTCATTACGCACTGGAGAATGACAAGTGCTTCCGCGAGTACGTCCAGCATTACACCAATGCTCCCATGATCATCAAGGAAGAGTTCCGCGACACCGACGAACTCGGCGGAGTTTTTTCCGGTTGGGACGAAAAGAAGAAGGCGTACAGTCCGGAGACGTGGTTCTATCAGGGTGCGAAAAAGAAAGATGCCGGGGCGCCACACCCGGGCCATTCTCCCGCAGGAGGCGGCCACGGCAAGGACCGTGGTGGTGAAGCGTCGGACCTTGATGAATACGAGACGGATCCAACGCTGGAGCACCCTCGTTGCGTCTTCCAGATTCTGCGCAGGCATTTCTCTCGCTACACTCCCGAACTGATCGAACGCCACGCAGGTGTGCCGCGAAAGCTCTTCCTCAAAGTCGCGGAAGCCTTCTGCAACGCGGCAGGACCCGACAAAACCGGCGCCATCTGTTACGCCGTGGGTTGGACCCAGCACTCGAAGGGAGTGCAGATCATACGTGCAGCCGCCATCCTGCAGCTGCTGCTGGGCAACATTGGACGTCCGGGTGGTGGAATTCTTGCCCTGCGCGGTCACGCCTCCATTCAAGGCTCAACAGATATTCCCACACTGTATGACATCCTCCCTGGCTACTTACCGATGCCGTTCTTTAAGGAGGACGGCCACGATTTTCGGACTTATATCAAGCGGCACACGTCGAATGCAGGCCTCTGGGCGAGCTTCGAAAAGTATTTTGTGAGCCTGATGAAGTCCTGGTATGGCGATTATGCGTCCGCGGAGAACAACTGGGGATTCGATTACCTGCCACGAGTGAGCGGCGATCACTCGCACTTTGGCTACTGGCTCGACATGCAGGACGGCAAGATGGAAGGCCTTTTCATCATGGGGCAGAACCCCGCTGTCGGCGCCTCCAACGCACGGCTGCAGCGCACCGCGATGTCGAAGCTGAAATGGCTGGTGGTGCGCGACATGGTCGAAGTGGAAAGCGCCTCGTGGTGGTACAACTCGCCGGAAGTCCAGCGCGGCGAGTTGAAGCCGGAGGAAATTGCAACCGAGGTATTCCTATTTCCAGCTGCCGGCTCGGCAGAGAAAGACGGCTGTCAGACCAACACCCAACGGCTGATCCAGTTTCGTACGAAAGCAGTCGATCCTCCGGGCGACGCGCGCAGCGAGACGTGGTTTATGCATCATCTCGCGCGGCGGCTGAAGGCGAAAGCTGCGGCAGATCCAAGCCCTCGTAACGCAGCGCTGAACGCTCTTGATTGGTCCTATGGAACGCACGGCATTCACGACGAGCCGAATGTCAGCGAGATCCTGAAAGAGATTAACGGCCGCGACCTCAGCAAGGGCGAGTTGCTGGACAGTTACAAGAAGCTCAAGAGTGACGGCACGACCGCCTCCGGTTGCTGGATCTACTGCGGCGTCCATCCGAAGGAACATGTCAACAAAGCTAACCAACGTGCGTCCGAGGATTATCTGGGTCACGGCTGGGGATTCTCGTGGCCGAACGACATTCGCATC
The DNA here is from genome assembly GCA_963746515.1 of uncultured Acidobacteriaceae bacterium. Lineage (GTDB taxonomy): Bacteria > Acidobacteriota > Terriglobia > Terriglobales > Acidobacteriaceae > Bog-257. Next base: position 1,327,306 of record CAVVBO010000001.1, read on the forward strand.
CTGTACAACCGCTGTTCTGCCAAGCCCGACGGCGCACCGTGGAGCGAGCGCAAGAAGTTGATCTGGTGGGACGAAGGGAAAGGCGAATGGACCGGACTAGACGTTCCTGACTTCGATAAAAACAAGCCCCCAACTTATCGGCCGCAGCCGGGCGCCAAGGGGATGGATGCAATCGGTGGTGACAAGCCGTTCATCCTACATCCCGATGGAGTGGGCTGGTTGTTCGTTACCAGCGGCCTGAAAGACGGGCCACTACCGGCGCACTATGAACCGTTGGAGACGCCCTTCCGGAATCCGCTTTACCCTGCGCACATCTACAACCCAGCCGCCGACCGCAAAGAGCGTCCCGATAACCCGTATGCGCGGCCCGGCGACGAACGTTTTCCTTACGTGCTGACCACCTACCGCCTGACGGAGCATCACACGGCAGGAGGGATGTCGCGTCAACTGGCGCATCTTTCTGAATTGCAGCCCGAATTATTCTGCGAAGTCTCTCCGGAACTGGCCGGCGAGATCGGACTGCAGCACGCCGATTGGGCAACCATTACGACGCCGCGCGCCGTCATCGAAGCTCGCGTTATGGTGACCAAGCGCATGCGCCCCCTCTGGGTCGAGGGACGGACAGTGCATCAGATCGGATTGCCGTACCACTGGGGCTATAACGGAGCGGCGACGGGTGACGTCGTCAACGACCTGCTGGTCATATCCGAGGAGCCGAACGTGCGGATCATGGAAACCAAGGCGCTGGTCTGCGATATCGAGCCCGGCCGCCGGCCGCGTGGACCTGAGGCGCGAAAACATTCGCAGCAGAAGTTGGAGCAGCCGGCATGAGTCCAACCGTCACGGGATTTCTCACCGATTCGACATTATGCATTGGCTGTAAGGCCTGCGAAGTCGCCTGCAAGGAATGGAACGGCATCTCCGCGGATGGACTGAACTGGTCTGGATATTCGTATGACAACACCGGGGCGGTCGGTCACTCGACGTGGCGCCACGTTAAGTTTGTGGAAGGACAGCCCGAGCCCGGTCTGGGTGGCAACGCCGCGACTCACATGACATGGGAGTTTTCCTCTGACGTGTGTAAGCACTGTGAGAACGCGGGATGCCTGGAAGCGTGCCCCACCGGAGCGATCGTTCGCACCGAATTCGGCGGAGTTTTTGTGCAGCCGGACGTGTGCAACGGCTGTGGATACTGCGTGGTCTCCTGTCCTTTCGGTGTGGTCGAACGTAATCCTGACGATGGGCGGGCGTTCAAATGCACGTTTTGCTACGACCGGCAAAAGATGGGATTGCATCCAGCGTGCGCGCAGGCTTGTCCGACCGAGTCGATTAAGTTTGGTTCGCTGGAACAGTTGCGTATAAGCGCTGATGAACGCCTGAAAGAACTGCATACTCGTGGAATGGAAGACGCGCAGCTCTACAATCCCGAAGACAGCAGCGTCGGCGGAATCCACGCCATGTTTATCGTGCGAGGCGATCCTCGCCAATACAACCTGCCGCCCAAGCCTGAGATTCCCACGACCTATCTGAAAGCTGGGTGGACGGGGTCGGCCATTGCAGCTGGCCTTCTGCTGTTCGGGAGCATCTTCGCATTTATGGGGAGCGCGAGACGATGAGCGACGCTTTTCATCACCCTCCAGTCGATCCGCGTGAACGCCGCCTGTTCGAGATTCGTCGCCAGGCTCAGGAGAAAGGCCGTGTTGACTCGACCGGCATTCGGCCGCCCGGTGCGCCGTTTCCGATCGCGTCACCGGACACCGGCTATTACGGCATTCCGCTGCTGAAACAACCACCGTGGACGTGGCAAATTCCCCTCTATTTCTTCGCGGGCGGGGTTGCAGGATCAGCGGCCGTGCTGGGAATGGCCGCGCGCTGGGTTGGGCACGATCGCCGGCTTGCGCGTGACTGCCGGTATGTGGGCGCCGCGGGGGCAGTTATCTCCAGCGCACTGCTGATCTCGGACCTGGGTCGCCCGGCGCGATTCCTCGGCATGATGAGGGTTTTCAAGAAACAAAGCCCGATGTCGGTTGGGGCCTGGACGCTGGCGATCTTCGGAACATTTTCGGCAGGAGCGGCTCTCGCCGAGATGGTGGAGCAGCGTCTGCCGTTCCTTCCGCTTCACCTCATCGGCGACGCGTCGGAGCTGATATCGGCGGTCGCAGGCTTACCCTTTTCCAACTACACCGGAGTTCTCATCGGAGCGAGTGTCATTCCGGTATGGAACGAAAACGTCGGCAGTCTGCCGATTCACTTCGGCATGTCCGGCCTGAACTCGGCGGTCTCGATTTTGGAGCTGATGGGTCATCGAAATTGCGCACTCAACACACTCGGCATCGGCGCCTCAGCTATTGAGACGCTGGAGGGAGTCAAGATTGAACTCAGCCAGAAGCCGGCGATGGAGCCGTTAAAGCGGGGTTCAAGCGGCCTGATTACGCGGATGGGTGGCCTGTTGAGCGGGCCGGTTCCTTTAGCACTTCGAGTGGCTGCAGCCTTCGCCGGCCGTCGTCGCTCGCGCAGCCTTCGCAAAGCTGCAGCGGTTTCCAGCATTATCGGTTCTTTACTGACTCGTATCGCTTGGGTGCACGCTGGCCATGTTTCCGCCAAAGACTGGGGGCTGGCACTCCAAATAAAGTCATCCCAACCATTGTCGACCCAAGTATCAGGGGCGCTTTCTAAAGTTGGTCCTTCGAATCGCTCAACACAACACTAGGAAACTCGACAGGACCTTTCGCAAGCCAGCGTGAACAGCCAGCAGGGGAGTCTTCCTATCATCATTGTCTCGGCCAGCCTTTTGGCTGAAGAAATTTGCACCAGAGTCGATGGCATTATTGCCAAGGGAAAATCAATTGAGCGCCAAATCGTACGCTTCGCTCCTGAATTTCGCGCTTTTTTCGCGCGATCCTGAACTGGAGAAGCAGAACTCTGGATTGCCCGCTAAACTGGCACTCGAGGAAAGCGCCTTCTGGAATGAGGCGCAGGAAGAGTTGAAACGCCTGTCTACGCGCAGCCGCAGAATCATCGCTAAAGGCAGCGGACACCCGATACAAATCGAGCGCGACGATTTGATTGACCGCGAAGTTACTATCTTCACTCAGCAGATTCGCAATAACGAACAGCGAACCGACTACGGCTC
>CAVVBO010000002.1:0-166464 GCA_963746515.1 uncultured Acidobacteriaceae bacterium
CAGGCACTGGCGCTGGGACTGCGCTGCGGAGACGCCACGGGCGGCGAGGCAAGAGCGCCCACTTCGTCTGGTTGGGATGGTTTGAGGTCGGTGATCACCTCAGCGTCGGTAATCACCTCGTTGGCCGGTTTTGAAGTGGCTCTTGCTTTTCCCTTAGTAGAAAGGTTTTTGGGGTTGGGGTTGCCGTTGGGGTCGGTGAGCACCGCGATGGCGGGTTTTTCCGCGCCAAAGTCGGTGATCACTTCGTTGGCCGGTTTTGCCGCCCGCCGTCCCCAGCCTCCGGACGGACGCACCGCAATCCCGGCCGCTTTCAGGTACTGGCTGGCGGTTTCACGACGGATGCGCGTAGCCTGCTGGATCTTCCGCAGCGGCCAGCCCAGTCGTCCCAGAGCTATAACTTGCTGTTTCTTCTCTTCGTTCAAGACATTGGCCATGCCCTCGGAGGCTACAAGCCTCGGCGGGCGTCAATGTCCCGGACGTTATTCTCGTTGGCCGGTTTTCAGCTGATAACTATTGGCCGGTTTTGGGTGATCGCTGAGGCAAGGGTCCGGAGAATCGCGCCCGGAGTGGCATCTTCGGGAAAGCTGAGGTACTTGTTGATAAGGCGAAACAGTTCCTGGCGAAATGCTTCTTCCAGACGACATGGCCCAGTCCGATCCCGCATCAGATTCTTCCACTGAGGGCGAAGTCGCTCGCGCGTCATTTTCTCTGGTCCGGTTTGCGTAGGAAACGCCGCGAAAACCCGGCCTTTTTCGCGCACTTCACGGAAAAGGCAGCAGAATCTCTCTGCAGTTGACTGGTCCGCTTCGTGTAGCAAATGTCGCGACATTCCGGCCTTTTTCGCAGATTTGAAGACTAAAGATCCACGCTTTCTCTGCACTTGAGACTACGTGGCGGAGGGAAGTGAATTCGAACTTGCATTGCGATTTTGATTCTTGCGACAAATTGCCAAAGTCGGTATTTGTTACTTGCGTCCGCGACCAACGGGGAAACCCTATGCAACTAAGTCATAAGGCGGTTACGGAAAGCGTACCAGGGTTCGAATTCACTTCCCTCCGCCAGCAAGTCAGAGAAGTTATTGGCTAGGGCGACTGTTTTCGCTTATTTGGCGGCCTTTTGTGCCAATCTCAGCCCTCGACTTGTAGCAGAGAAATCCAATCCCGGTTTACTAGAGCGCAAACCCCTCAACATTCTCTGAACGCCATAATCGGAGTACAGGTCTGCGCCCCCTCGCCAACGCCACGCCCTTAATGCTGGTGTAAAATGACCTCTGTTAACAGCCGCAATGTGTCCGCCTATACCGACTCCCACGCCCCGACGAAAGAAGACGGTGTACGTCTCCTCCACATACGAGGATCTGAAACAATGTCGTGCAGCAGTTAGCGATGCCCTGCGTCGAATGGGCTACGACGTGCGATGCATGGAAGATTACGTCGCCACGGACCAACGTACTGATGACCGATGCCAACGTGATGTGGAGAGTTGTGATTTTTACATAGGCATTTTCGCCAAACGCTATGGGTGGATACCCCCCAGTAAAACACAGTCGATCACTGAACTCGAGTACCGGCGGGCGACGGAAACCGAACGCACTTGTCTACTGTTTCTGCTGGATAAGAAGGCCCAATGGCCCTTGAACTACGTTGATTCGGAGACGGGTGAAGGGGCTAACGGAGCACTTATTCGGAAACTCCGATCCGAACTGGAAATATTCAGCCCCAGTCTGTTTACCGACCAGAACAATCTTGTCCATCAAGTGATGCAATCGATCCATCTTGCTGAGGCGGCCATGCCGGTATCAACCATTGCGCTTCCGAGCGAACTTAAAGACCGGGAGCCGCTGCTGCTGACGTCCTCTTCGAAAGAAGAAATCGAACAGAAAATGCGTGTTGTTCGCGAAGCCGAAAACGCGACCTCACTCGTCGTAGACCTTGGACAGGCATGGTGGAACACTCGACTGCATCTACTGGCCGCGCTTGCGGGAGACCGGACCTCGATTCGACAGTTCATCTTCACAAGAAACGGAGACTTCATCGGGATTGCTTCGCCCATCGCGGTCCGGTCCAGACTGTCCGCCAAATTTGTTGATGTTGAGATCGCGTATCTGAGGGCAGCGGTCACGGCATCGCAGCAGGGCGAGCATGTTGAACAGATTAGTCATATTGTTCGCACGTTCCGCGAGATGATGCGTGTTTTGCCGGGAGGAGAAGAAGCGCATGTGACTGTAATCACCCAGCCTGTGCTGCGGGAATTTCTTGCAGCCGATTTAACAACCGATTCCGTGGAGGTTGATACTCCGATGCTGACGCCTGCATTGATTCAGGCCATCATCACGCGTGAAGCTGAATTTGTTCCGCTCACGACGGACGGTAAGCTGGTTCATCTTGTTGACCGATTGGCGCTCGCATCGCGAATCGCGAAGGTCGTGGTCGCCGAGAAACTGAACAACCCCTTCTGAAAATCGGAATACCTATGTCGGCGTTGAGACGGGCAACCGCGACCTGCAGTTTTCGAAGATAAGCCCTTCCCCGCAGTGCTAACTCGCAAGATAAAGCCGCGGCGTATATTGGTAAGCTCGCGGATCAAAGAAGAACTTGAAAACGGAAGGGATTACTATTCGCTGCATGGCCGATCGATTGTGCCACCTGCAGACCAGTCAGCAGTTCCAGCTTTGGAGTCCTGCTTTATCACGCGGAGTATGTCTTTCGGTAGCCAGGTTGTCGCTTGGACAAGGTCCGTCCTTGGATGTAATAAGCACATGGAAGATCTTGAATGACCGGGAAGATCGCTACCGCAGGCCTAGCTTCTGGGCATCACATTGGAGCGACTTTAACGCCACCATTGGAGATGACTAAAATCAAGTTGGTCTAAACCCGTTAGATGACGCATAGCGGAGAGAATCGAGTTCGCACGTGACTCTCCAGTCGGCTGCCAATTCACTGCTGGTTCGCTCGTGACTTCCCGGCTGGACGGGAAACTGACTGACCGGCAAAGCCATAGAAACACGTAACTTATTGGCAGAGAAAAACATTTATCACGTGTTCGAATTCACTTCTCTCCGCCACGTAGTCTCAAATGCAGAGATATTCTGTCACCTTCCCCATGAAACACGCGAAAAATGCCGGATTTTCGCGGCATTTGCAACACAAACCGGACCAGAGAAAATGACCTACGAGCAACTTCGCGCCCGCGGCAGGGATTTTTCTCCGCAGCCTAGATTAGTAGTCCGGTTTCAAGAACTCGCACAGGCGAATGCTTGGCGATCATAGACCGAATACCGCGCGAACCCGACTTGACTTCGTCCCCTCTTTGGTAGCCCAGAGCTAAGTTGTTGAAGTTGTTTGGAATCAGTGTCCTCTTTTGGTCTCATGATCCGTAGGTAGCTGGTAGGCAACGGGGATGCTGGACACTACCTATTCCGTTGAGCTTGGCCGAAAACATCTGTTGCTGGGCAAGTGAACGATCCGATCTCGCGTGTCCAAGAATCAATCGTTTAGCGGTGCAGAGTCGCCAGGGTAATTGGGCAAGTCGAGAATTTTGATGAGTTAACCATGGCAAATCCGCGTAACGCGATTCCTGCTAGATCGTCTGCCCGCCGGAAGTGGCATGGCTCGAGTTGGGCCAACTTCCTGTCCGCCCGTGACTAACTCACAATCCTTATCCTAAGGAGGCTTTCAATCGCAGCGCCGGTTCCTCGGAGCCGGATTATTCCGAGATTCTGTTTTGAACAAGCCTGGGCTGTCCCAAGTTTCAAAAGGAATTGTCAAAATCCGCACGGGTAAGGGTAGGATGTTGATGTGATTCGGCCGGAAGATTTTTGGCCGTCGTCTGCTGGCGACAATGGTGAGCGTCGGGTTCACCTTACCCTATATTCGGGCAGCAAAGTTTATGGAATTCTTGAATCCTGTCCGTTAAGAGGGAAGGGCAGGAATTGACTGCCACGATTACGGATTTGGATCTCGTGCTTCGGTTTAGAGAGACCGGAGACGCACAGTCCTTCACCGAACTGTTCGTCCGACATCGTAAGCGAGTTTACCTAGCCTGCCTGAGATTTTTTTCCGATGTCGCTACAGCCGAGGATGTCACCCAGGAGACATTTTTGAGAGCATATACAAAGTTAAAGCAATTCGAAGGAGGAAGCTTCGAGGCTTGGCTGGTCCAGATCGCGAAAAATGCCTGTATCGATCACTGGCGAAGGGTACGCATGGAGACGGAATTAGATAAGGTCGAGTCAACTCTCCCATCCCCAGGCAAGTCTCTCGAGGAGCATTCGGACTTGCGCTTTGCGGCCGAGAAACTGCACAAGGAAATGGAGGATCTTGCACCGGACCAGCGCCTTTGTCTCGAGATGAAAATTGAGGGGTATTCTTACGAAGAAACTGCAGCCCGCACGGGTCTTTCAGTTCCGTCTGTGAAGTCGCATCTCCAAAACGGCCGCCGTATGCTCTGGTTGAGAATGGAAGGAGTGCTCTCCCGACTGAAATGAATGCTTGGGATGAAACTAATTTTTTGGAGAGGCTTATGCCTCAATTGAAGGGGGACTCCGCCGGGACCAAAAAGCCTTGCCCAGAGCATGCGTCTCTTTGCGAAGTAGCGTGCGGATCTGCAAGTGATGAGTTGAAACAATCGATTATGCAGCACTTGGGGGGGTGTGCTACCTGTTCAGACCTTTATGCGCGGCTGCTGAACTTCGAGGCGGAAGGAACACCGACTGCGGAAACTGAATGGAACCAGGTTCAGAAGAGGTTAGATAATTGGCTGGAACACTTCTTGTGGTCGCGGGCGACTGCCAAAGCTAATGGACAGATTGCGGAAGCCACTAGAACGCCGCCTTTGGGATCTTTCATCAGGTGGAAGCTGCAGTGGGTGGGCCTCGCCGCCGTACTCATGGTCCTGTTGGCGGTGGGTTGGCATTGGGTCGCGAGCCAAACCGGTGCACCGAAACCGGCCGAGGTTGCGGTGAAGACGATGCCTGACGGACCGTCGGCGAAAGGTTCGTTGGGACTCCAGCCATTTGGTGGCTCTCCCACCGTGGTGGCCAAGAAACCCAACTCGCCGACCAAAGGCCAAGCTCCGGGTGATAAGGAACACGTTGGTGCGAGCCGTCCTCCATCATCGACGGAGGAATCGAAGGCATCAGAGATCTCCTCGCATCCGCGGAGCCCGGAAGATAGATTGGCAAATCCGCCCGTAGTCGTTGCGTCTAAGAATCCAACTGAGGTTGACGATCGCCCAGAGATTGCCACGCCGAGATCGGAAGAGCAAGCACGTCCTTCTGAGGGTACCCAACCTATGTCTGCTTCACCTGTGCCGCAAGCCGCTCCCGCGGCCGATTTCGTCCCTGAACTGACACCTCCGCAAGGATCTGCCACTGGGCTCGACATCAGCAAGAAAGGAACGGCGCTGCCCGAAAGGAAAAAGCGGGTAGCGGTTTTTGACTTCGACTATGCCACCGTAATGGGCGCTTCGCAGGCTTACTTCGGGCAGAATGTTGACTTGGGCAAGGGCATCTCCGACTTGCTGGTGCGCGACTTGGTGCAGAATGGCGCTTATTCGGTCATCGACCGCAAAACAATCGAAAAGATCCTGGCCGAGCAGAAATTCTCCGACAGTGACCGAGCTGATCCACACTTCGCCGCAAGAGTCGGAAGACTGCTCGGCGCGGATGCCGTCATAGTAGGCAGCATCACGCAGTTCGGCAACGACAACAAGAGCCAGGGTTATAACGGCGGTGGCGGAGGATGGGTCGGAGCCGCCGCGGGTAGTTTTCATCACAACGAGAGCAAGGCTGTGGTGGTTCTTGATGCCCGTTTGGTCAACATCGATACGGCAGAAATCATGGGCGTAGCTACCGGGAAAGGTGAGTCCTCGCGCAAGAGCAATTCCGTGGGCGGGGGCGGCACGAACTGGCATGGATTCGGCGGCGGGGCCATTGATTTCGGCGCCAGCGATTTCCAGCAGACTATCATTGGTGAAGCGGTGAACGCAGCCGTCACCCAGATGGCCGGCGAGTTGGATTCCGATGACAGCAAACTGGTCGCTCGCACGATTAGCGTTGAGGGCGTGGTGGCGGCGGTGGATAGCGGTCAGATCGTGCTTAATGTCGGCAGCAAGGCCGGCTTGAAGGTCGGCGATCAATTAACCGTGAAGCGCATCACCAAAGAGATCAAGGACCCCACGACCGGCGCAGTCATCCGCAAGCTGACGACTGACGTCGGCGTCATTCGTCTGACCGAAGTAGATGACATTTCTTCAGTTGGAGTGCCGGTTTCTGGCTCGGGCTTTATAGTCGGCGACCAGGTGAAGACTACCGTTCGATAGTACAATCCAGCATACCTGCCGGATCTGCCGCGAACGACTTGGATGTCTCGGAGTGTAAGGTAGTGCGCGTTTCATTTCGTAATTCCCCAGCTAGCGAACGATCTATTCTTGAGTCTTAGGTTAAATCGAGCCTCCAGTCCAGACGATCCAGACCATCTATTCAACTCCTTCAATCGTTTGAAGATTGAAAAACCAAGCCCCGCCTTAAAGATTTCTATATGGAATTTTCGAGGCTGCTCCGTCCTGCATAATGAAAGCCGAAATTAACGGAAACTAAACTGTGGACAGCTCCCTGTAGTCAGGCGTTGCCTAATTGAGTTGCAGAACAAGGGACATATGGACCACTACTTGTTAGTCCAAAGGATTTCCAATTCTTCGCTGCAGGAGATGACTATGAGTTGCCGGAAAACGCTACTTGTCGTTTCACTTTGCCTGACGCTTACTTCGTTGGGCGCCGCTGTTTCTCTTGGAGAAATCCAAGTTTGCTACTACTCGACAATAACGAGTTTTCAGCAATGCCAGATAAACGGTCAGCCAGTCGACGGACCGGTGTTTATTTTTCAGAACACTAGCGGCGCCCCCATCACGAATGCAGTCTTTTACATCAACGGCGACGGATACCAAGACTCCTTCAATGTCGGTACGGTGCCGCCAGGAACATATGTTGCCGTAACCCCAGGTCTGTCGAACGACGGAGGAATGAATCACACCTTCTTCCAATACACGGGGACTCCTCGTGATACGAGTGACGTAGGTCCGAACGGCGATGACGTGCAGTTCTGGTTGCTCGGCCAGCAGGGAGTGTTGCATGTGACCTCTGGAGTGTTCACTCCGGGACAGACCGCTGGACCTTCGAACGACGGAACGGTCTCCTATATTAACTTCCTGGGTGGGCCCGGAGATGCCGATGGGCCTTGCAATAATTGCTTCGGCCCGAAAGTCGTGGCTATGCTTGCAGGCGTGGCCCCCAACACCCTTCTCAGTTTCGGCGGCCCCAGCGACGGAGCTAATCCTTCGGCTGGCCTGACCATCGACGCGTCAGGGACCAACCTATACGGAATGGCCTCGGCCGGTGGCACGGGTTCGTGTGTTTTCGATGGCACGCCAGGCTGCGGCACGGTTTTCAGGCTGAACCGCCGGAACGGGAACTGGCTTTTGACCCCTCTCTACAAGTTCCTGGGAGGAATAGATGGAGAACTTCCCTTGAAACCTTTGACGATCGGTCCCAACGGCAGTCTCTACGGCATGACCGCAAGTGGCGGAGAGGGCACCTGCGTCTTCGACGGAGATACAGGCTGCGGGATCGTTTTCAACGTGACTCCGATGTCCACAGTACCTGCTAACGCGCTCACGCCATGGTTGCAGAGCGTACTTTATCGTTTCACCGGAGAAACTGACGCAGGCAATCCCATCAGCAATGTCGTTTTCGACCAAGGCGGGAATATGTACGGCACTTCGAACAACGGGGGTGCAAATGGCGTCGGAACTGTTTTCAAGCTTTCACCCTCCGGCGGAGGCCACTGGACCGAAAGTGTTCTTTACAGTTTCGCTGGTGGTACCGACGGCGCCAACCCCGTTGACGGCCTGTTATTCGACGGGACCGGCAATTTGTATGGCACCACCTCGAATGGTGGGGGCTCGACAGCGTGCAGCGGTGGTTGCGGCACAGTCTTCGAGCTATCGCCTTCGGGCACAGGTTGGACAGAGAGAGTGATCTATAAATTCCAAGGCAGCACCGATGGGAAGAACCCCAACGCCGGCTTAGTTAGAGACGCGGTTGGCAATCTATATGGGGATACTTGGCAAGGAGGTTCCCAGGGCGGAGGAACTGTCTTCGAACTTAGCTCTTCCGGTGGGCGATGGTCGCTGACGACACTCTACAGCTTCCCCGGAAACGGATTCGCCTTGGACCGTCTGACCACAGATTCTGCCGGTAACCTCTACGGGACGCTGCAACAAGGCGGTGCTTACGGAAATGGCGAAGTCTTCGAACTTTCCCCTTCCCATGGCAATTGGATCTATTACGATCTCTATGACTTTACTGGCGGCAATGACGGCGGCACTCCTCTCGGCAGCGTCGTCCTAGATTCCAGCGGCAATGTTTACGGTACCACGGCGAACGGCGGAGCCAATTCTTGCGGCGGAGGACATGGTTGCGGCGTGGTCTACGAGATTATGCCCTAGATCTCCAGGGACATAACGGCTAACGGGCACGGGCGGTTCTCCCAAGACCGCCCGATGCAATGGGTGGCACGGCGGGCTTGACTTCGGCTCCAGCGACTTCCAGCAGACCGCTATTGGTGAAGCGGTGAATAGAGCCGTTGCCCAGATGGCCGGAGAACTGGTTGCTGATAACAGTAAGCTCGTGGCCCCCACTATCAGCGTCGAGGGAATAGCGGGCGGATCGTGCTGAAAGTCGGCAGCCGGGCCAGCCCCAAGGTTGGCGATCAAATTGACCGTGAAGCGCATAACCAAGGAGATGAAGAACCCAACGACCCGTGCGGTGACTCGCAAGTTGACAGTCGACGTTGGCACCATACGTCTCACAGACGTAGATGATGGTTCGGCGTCGCTGTACGAGTTTCCGGTTTCGGCTTGAAAGTCGGCGATAACGTGGAGACAAATTGCTCATTAGCACATTCGTGCTTTTCTAAGAGTAAGCTGAAGAATAGGCGGACAAAGATACGGATCTGTGTCCTCCGAGTGGTCTAAAGCTACGCCGTTTCCCTTGAAGTGTCTTTGTCGCGAAACATAAATCAATCTTAATTCTTGAAGTTTCCGTATGGAATCTTGCCTGGCGTCGCGTCTTGGTAATGAAGTCGAAAGATGCGGTCGTGAGGTGGGGGCCGGAACTTAGTCCGGCTGCTGAAATGCTCAGCGGCAGAACACCCAAATTTCCTCATGACCTCGAAACTGGAACTTCAACCACGCTTTGAATTTAGCTTGATGCAGTGGCTAAGCGTGCTGGTTAAGCAAGCTGCGTTTGCCAACTACAAAAGGAGATCCAACTGATGGTCATGCTTAAGAAGGAAACCAAGAGTTGCGTCAAGAGCTCGGGAGTGAGCATCGTCATGCTGACGTTCAGCTTAATGTTCGTCTTTGCCGCTGTGCAGGTAGGCCAATCACAGGATTTTGGCGTGGTGTGGGACTTTTCAGGCGGAAGTGACGGAGCAAGCCCGTATTCCCTGCTCACCGTGGACCAAGGAGGAAATCTGTACGGAACGACATTCCTCTCGGGGGCTGGTAATGGGACAGTTTTTAAGCTGAACCGCGAGGGTGACGGATGGATTTTCACCACACTCTATCAGTTCAAAGGTGGTAATGACGGATCTGGGCCTTTACCAGCATCTGAGGTCGGTTATTCGATTCGAGCAGGGTATTGATTGGTGGGAGCAGCTGCGAAGTGAACCTACTCCTCATTAGTCAAACCTAGTCGCCGCTACAACCCATGGCCAAAAGGAGGTCACTCTGTCAACGAACGTTACAAGGTATTCCAGGCTCGTTGTAACCGGTTCAGCCGCATCGGTCAACCATCAAATCAGCTCAATGATTTAGCCGCAATGGCAACGTGACACATTGATGACACTTGTTTCGGGCGCGATTTCTACCCAAACTCTGGAACCAGATTAGTCGGTGAAAGTCAACGCGCACCGCAAAGCGATTAATTTTAGAGTGCCGTCGCCAAATACCAACCAAGGAGAGCAACAATGCGACAGAAAGAACTGCCCCTCATGCGGACCTTCGCGAACACGCTCATGCTTCTTATCGGGCTTGTGCTGTTGCTGGCCACCGCTCAAGCCCAGACCTATAGCGTACTCCACAGCTTCACTGGCGGGGGAGACGGCGGTGACCCGGACTCCACCTTGTCAATGGATCAAGCCGGAAATCTCGATGGAACTGCCTTTACAGGCGGAGTCGGCTACGGTGTGGCGTTCAAGCTAAAGCAGGTAAACTCCAACTGGATCATTACTCCGCTTTATAGCTTTGCTGGGGGTAGTGATGGCGCCGGCCCGGCGGGCATTGCCGTCGCGCCCAACGGGCTTCTCTATGGCACGACTCAAGCGGGAGGAGACGCGGGATGCGGTATCCCGATAGTCTACACTGGCTGTGGCACCGTCTATAGTCTCTCACCGGGAGCTGGCCGTCCGAGGTCGGTAATCAGCCCCTGGGAAGAAAGCGCCGTTTATCGGTTCACTGGAAGCACCGATGGACTTGCGCCCTTTGGCTTGGGACCCCTGATCTTTGACCAATCGGGTGATCTCTACGGTACCGCGTTCTTAGGGGGCGAGTACGGTAGCTGCAACGTCCTGGGAACTTACGCTTGCGGAGCGGTGTTCAAGCTGACGGTCTCCGGCGATCATTGGACCGAAAGTGTGCTCTGGAGCTTTGGTCAACAACAAGATGACGGCGTGGAGCCTGCCTCGGGTGTTATCTTCGACCCTGCCGGAAACCTTTACGGCACGACTATCACGGGGGGCACCGGTAGCGGCTGCGATGTTCAGGGCCATGGCGGCTGCGGCACCGTTTATGAATTAACGCCGTCAGAAGGTGGCTGGCGAGAAAGTGTCCTCTATAGTTTCCGAGGTGGAAGCGACGGCGGCGCTCCGTATGCTGGCGTGATCCGTGACAGCCTCGGCAATCTCTACGGGGCCACGGCTTATGGCGGATCGGGAGGCGGAGGCACAATCTTCAAGTTGTCTCCTTTCAATGGCAGCTGGACGTTTACATTGCTGTACTCCTTTGCTGGCGCCGGGTCCGGTCCCAACATGCAATGTCCTAACTGTCCCGGACCATTTTCCAGCGTGACGATGGACAACGTCGGTAATCTCTATGGCACGACATACAACGACGGCGCTCATGGTCACGGCTCGGTTTTCAAACTAGTACACTCTGGTGGCTCCTGGATCTACACCGACCTCCACGACTTTACAGGCAGTTCGGACGGAGGAAATATCTGGGGAGGCGTAGTCCTGGACGCTAGCGGTAATCTCTATGGCACAGCATCTGCCGGCGGCAACCCGTCAGATTGCGGCGGAGCAGGCTGCGGCGTAGTCTTCAAGATCGCACCAAACTAAATTCTGAAAGCTCAACCTTGGCCCGGCGCGCGCTTGCGCCGGCCTTCCGTTGACGCAGTAAAGGTCAGGAGGTAAGCCGGAACACGAGCTAGGTGTGGAAAGGTTTAGGTAACGCCTTTAGTTTCCAAATGCGGCCTGAACAACTCTAAGAAGCTTCGGCCTCGCATTCTGTCTTTGTTCCCAATAGACAGTGAAGCCGTTTGTCAGAAGGAAAGACCAGTGGTCTTTCGACTCGAAATTCATCTTGCATGAAATAGTGTCTTGATTAGTTAGGTGTCCGGCGCCGCTCACAGTCTTCGTATTCAGATCAATCGTATACACCGTCTCAGCGCACTCTTGCTCATTCACAAAAACGATAGAGTCAGCCGTCCAGGTCCGTATGTCGTATTGCACGAGATCTGAGCTCATGAGATTCCCGCTCACATAGGCCTTTGCTTCGACACACTTCCGTTCCTTCTTGCTGCACTCGATTTTGGATGTCTGCGATGGATATGCGATCGTGTCATCGGCAAGGTCCGTCAGGGTCCAAGTCCCCGCTACCGCAGCGAAATCATCGCCGACTTTGTTTATATCTTTAAACGGCGAGAGCGAGACCGGCACTTTCGTATCGACGTAGAGATTCAAGGTCGTCATAACACACAACAAAATGGCAGCGAGACTGGCAACCGCACAGAAGGCGACAAATAATTTCTTGCTTTTGCTCAGAGCCCTCCATGGGACAACCGCGCGGAAACCTGCGATCTGCGCGCGGACAAAATAGAAAAGGATAAAACCCGCCAGCCAGCCGAAGGGAATCGGAACCAGCGCCAAGAAAGCAATATTGGCGTTGCTGTTGCCATCTTTCAGCCATTTCGCGACATTCGCCTGCCGCTCGTGCTCGCAACTTGAAATGTCATTGTCATTCTTTAGCAACTTCTCATTGGTGCAGACTTTGTAAGAGAGATTCGCAAAGCTCCTTGCACCCTCAAGGTCGCCGTTGCGCGTGTGTATGCCGGCACCAATGGCCCATAGGATGGAAAGGACAATTCCCAAGCATTGCCACCCGTTTAGTCTCTTAAGCATGCGCCCCGCTCATCGCACTGTCGGAAAGTATTCCACCGTAGTTGTTACACGTCTACCGTAATTCATCCGAGCCGTGTTGGCAGCACATATTCCGTCCGGTGTGCACAAAGGGTGTCCACCAATATGAGACCAGCGAGGAATAAGAGCGAACACCAAGAACGACTGAAGTCCAGACTCGATTTGGTTGGCAACCAACTGTACCGTTCCAACCGACTTCGGGTGTGACGTTTGAACGCACTGCCCGACTTCTGTGTGTACGATCGCTGAAAACGGCATGTAAGACTGCCAAGCCCCCGAAACAATCGCGCAGTCGGTATCAAGTCCGGCCCGTAACCTGCTAAACTTCAGCCGGTGAAGAAGCCGCCAAAATCCGGCCTTTTTCGCGTGTTTCGCCGGAAAGGTAACAAAATATCTCTGCAGTTGAGATTACGTGGCGGAGGGAGGTGAATTCGAACTGTTGGTACGCTTTTGTACCTGATCTTGTTCGGCTGCTGAGTTCTCCTGGTCGGCGTCCGGCCGTGGGCAGCGACGGAACCGACGTGCTTTCAGCCGCGAACTTGTGGGCAGTCATTAAAGAATGCCGTTTTCCTTCCGTGCGGCCAACCGTTTAATTTCCTCTTTGCGGCGTGCCCTGACTTCGTCCCTGCGCCTTGTGCATGGCTATTGCGCCGTAGCGGAGAGGCTCTTGGCATTTGCTTAGTACAGACAAACTGCCAGCCGACGTGCCATGGCGACCTTGGCGATCTTCCGTACCCGCCGCATCATCAGGTGAAAGTATCGACTGCGCCATTCCGGAAAACTGCACACCGAAACCTGGGACGCCTCCACCAGCGAGAAGCGCAACATCGAACTCCCTTGTTTGGTGATGTGCCCCAGACGGCGCTGGTTCCCACTGGAGTCCTCCAGTGGAACCAGACCGAGATAGCTGGCCACCGGGTAGTGCGATCATAGCGTGGATATGCCAGAAAAATAAAGTGGCGAAATTGGCGGGGAGGTTGCGACAAGCCCGCAGCGGTTGCCAGGATAATCGGTTTCAAATGGGGGCTAATACCCCATCACCTCTGACGCTCCACTGCGGGCCTTCCACGTATTAATCTTGTGCCAGTATCCATAGATTGAAGATCGCTGTCTGTGACAACGGTCACGGGGGCAGAGGTCATAGTGTGGAGACGAGTTGGTGAAGTGAAAAAAAGGGGGGCCGTCCGAATCAGCCCCTCCGGCTCTCCCCGGCGACTGGGGCCAAGTGCCGCCGTTCTCGTTGGGAAAGCCTTGGCAAAAGCCCCGCGCCCGCGATGATGATCCGTAACAAAAACTATGTATTCCAGAATCGTGACAGCAGCTACAGGGACCAACATCATGGAAGAGCGTTAAGAGGATTCTTCGGAGCGACCTGCCGGACTCTGGCCAAGCTTTCAACAAGCGAGAAGTTTTCGTCCGAATATGAAATGAAGATTTTTGCCATAGAATTCTCTTCATTGGATTCTGCGTAATGCCCATTTACGCTTCGCGATGCGGCGTTATGTTCTTCTTTGGCCTGCAAGGCAAGCTTTCGCCGCAAAAATCCCCAGTCGGCTGCCCAGGAAGTCACCGGATGAAGAAGAAACCGGCGACCGGCTGGCCAATAACCCGTTGTTCGGCTGCTGGTACGATCCGCACAACGTGACAGGGGATTTTCTTGTGGCTTCCCTGGATGCCGACGACGAAACCTAAGCAGCTGAAACATAACCAGGTTACAGAGAACGTACCTAGAGTTCGAATCCACCTCCCTCTGCCAGCAAGTCATTATTATCAGAGAAGCTACTAGCGCGCGTTTGGCGGCGTTTTGCGCGAGTTCCAGGCCTCGACCTGCAAACGGAATGCGATATACGAGCGCGAATGGACGCACCCTTGTTAACTTCCAACAAGTTAGCGCCCTATTAGAGGCCTATGACCGCACGCTTGTCATTGTCGATGAATTGAGTGGAAAGCAGCCATGCACAAGGCGCAGGGACGAAGTCAGGGCACGCGCCAAAGAGGAAATCAAACGATTGGCCGCACGGAAGAGAAACAGCATTCTTTAATGGCTGTCGACAAGTTCGTGGCTAAGAGCAAGTTGGCCCCTCGCCGCCCACGGCCGGATGCCGACGAGGAGAACCTAAGCAGCTGAATCAAATCAGGTACAAAAAGCGTACCAACAGTTCGAATTCTGCTGCCGTTGTAATGCGGCGAAGATCGTCTTCGCCTCCAAGGCAGGAATCGGTGCGCAACTGCTCCCGGATCTCCGGCCATACTTCGGCAAAACCATCCTGCCGCGTCCGCCAATGCCGCTCCGTTTTCGTCTCGCTCGGCAAGCGCCGGGCTCGCAGGTACTTCCGTGCCGTCTTCACGTCCATGCCTGCCTTCGACGCCGCGATCTCTTGCGTCTCCTCGGTGTTCGACAATTTGTACAGCCTCCTTATCTGCTGGTCTGTCACCATCCGGAAAGTGCTCTCCCAGGAACGCTTCCCGCATGGTCTCAACTCACTTCAGATAGGGAGAAATAATTGTCGCCAGCCAGGGAACTTCAATTGTCGCTGATCACTTACGAACCGAATTACTCACCGAGGCGACGCCCGTGCGCGCCCCGTAGCGCTGGCGCCTGCGGCGGCGCAGGGCCGGTCTATCAGGTTACAGAATACGCACGCGAACATCCCGTCCCGTGCCTTAGGTGTACAATCGATTTCGCCGGTGGAAGCCGGTCGCTGTACCCCAGTGGAAGCTGGGCAATTCACTCCGCCTGTCCGGCGAGGAGACAATATGGCTTTGAAGATCACCCAGGGCGCCAGCCCTGAGACAAAAGTTACCCTCACTTTTAAAGAACTCTCAAAAACGGCAAGTTCGCTCAATCAAGCGACTGACCGCCTTAACCTCGCCATTCAGCATCTAAACGACGCGCTGAAAGAGCTCAATCTCGGTGTTTCCTCATGGAGAACATTTTCAACTTGGGAAGACGGTCCATTTTCAACCGAGGAACAGCTTGGTTACGACAAATGGGCTGGCAAGTGGGGAATAGCTCTCCGGAAAATCTTTGAGGATAAAAGTTCTCCAAACGATCAGCCGGAGGATGTCACCACTTGGACCTTCGCGGAAGCGCCTCGGGAAATGAGAATCAGGGCTATCAGTCATTTACATGAGCTGCTAGCCAAGCTCAACGAAGATGCTGAGAAAACCACCAAGTCTGTCATTATCAAGACTATCGAGGCTGAGCAACTCGCCAAGGCAATATACCAATTGGGTGACGACGAGGCAGAAAAAACGATGGAGCGCCGTCCCCAACGGGGGACAAATAACATGCACACCATCATGTCCACCGTCAGTCCACGGCTGTCAGCAATTTCACTGCTATCGTACGTAATAGCTTTCGCTGTCGTTGTGATAATACTGACGGCGCTTTTCCGTAAAGATTTCGTCAGAGCATGCGTTTGGGGTCGCTCTTTCGGGTTCTCCATCGAGGCTGGTAGCGGAAAGGATCTCGCCGCACAGCCGAAGCGAGACACCTCAGCGTGAGGTGAAATGAATTTGGAATCGGCGGTCCGTTATGGTTGTCCGGAGGCTTGATGTTGGCCACATTGGTCGCAACTTCGTCGCATGATGTTTCGACGCTGGCGAACAACTGCTTCTGTTGCTTCTTGGCTCGGTAAATCTTGCGTTGAAAACGTCGATAGCCATGCATAATGCTGGATCGCACTTTTCATCGCCCAAAGTGCGTCCTTTCATTACTTCGTGCGCGAGCATAGGAATCGCCTTGCATCGCGGCCAATGTTGTTGTCAGGACCGCCCTTCTTCGAGAAAACCAGAACAACGCCGCCGACGGATTTACTCTCGAGATCAACTCTTAGATTCAGCTCAGTTTATTTGTCTGATAGTTAATGACTTGTTGGCGGAGGGAAGTGAATTCGAACTTGCATTGCGATTTTGATTCTTACTTACGACAAATTGGCCAAGTCGGTCTTTGTTACCTCCCCCTACCAACGGGGAAACCCTAAGCAGCTAAATAATAAGGTGGTTACAGAAACCGTACCAGAGTTCGAATTCACTTCCCTCCGCCACCTAGTCTCAACGGCAGAGAAATTTGCCACGCCGTCGGCGAAATACTCGGGCCACCTGCGGAATTTAATGATTCCGAACCCATACCACTGGGCCGAAGTGTCCAACGTTGTCGGGCCTTTTAGCAATCCGCCGATGCCCCCATTTGTACTTATTGCTGTTTCATTTACGATGCTGCATGCCCGCGCGCTTTCGATAGCTGGGCCGATACGCCGCGGCCTGCGTCTGGACTCCGGCTGACCTGCTTCGTCAAGAGTAGAGTTGTACAGTCTTGTCGCTTCGAAGCGGCGACGCGCAAGCGCGTGCCTCTTAGGGTCGCTTTCGTGCACGGACTGACTTCCGAGCCCGACTGAGGGCCGACAGCTGACTGGAGAGTGCGGTAACTGCCCTGAGTGCCAAGTGACTGTGGCAAAGTGGTGTTCCCATGCCCCCTTCGTGTTCTAGGAGCAGATACAACCTAAACGGTTAGGCCGACTAACCGTTGCGCTAGGATTCGGCACCGGCTAGCTGCTCGCGGGTGAGTAGATTCTATAGCTTACGTGAGGGCAGGATAATTGCTCATCCCGAGAGTAACGCGTCTCGGGTGACATTGGACGGCAAAGAAGGTAGTAATCGGAGCCAATCTGGTGTATACCGTGCGGATTGAAGACGGCCAGGAGCACTGCGATGAGCAACGTTTCCCAATCTCAGCGACCGGCGAGAGAGTCAAATGTGAGGAACGAAAGTCCCTGCCGCGGATATGCTTTGTCAATCAGTGAAATTTGTGCTAGCTTCGGTGGCACTTTTCGTTTGTCGACTGCACCGGCTAAGCGGTGACGCGGGTCGCCTCGCTCCACGGTCCATCCTGGATACCGAGAAGTGATTCGGGCGCTTTCGGAGAAGGACCGCCCATAAAGTGTTCGAACGGAGCTCTAACGTGGTCGTCCATTTAGTTCTCTTCTTCTCGACAATCCTAGTGGGCAGTTATCCTTATCGCTGAGTTTTTACATTGCCGAGATAGAAAGCCGTAGGGCGGTTGCAATAACAGGGTGCCAACGGGAGCGACCGGGGTGGTAGCGGCGCGGATGGCCAGACCGCATGGACGCTACCGCGATGGGGAAACGTTTCCCCAATCTCAGCAACCGGCGGGGGTAGCAGCGCAGCGCTTCCTTGAGTTCAAGAAGAAAATTCCGGCTTATATCGAACACCGTCCGAACCGGCTTGTGCACCCGCCATCGGTGATTGCGTTGGAAAAACCCGATCCCGGTGCGCCACCACCATGGCATAAGGGGTGTCACCATTGGCTCCGTTGAAGCTGGCTATTGTTGTTAAGGTTTGTGCTGACGAAGCAATGGCTGCGCTAAGAATACAAGACGAGGCCGCCAAGGCTATTCGGATTGAAATGAAAATTCTTGCGGCTTGCATGAGAAGTCCTTTCTTTAATGCTGAACCTGTGGATCATTCCGGCGCTTTGACCTTAAGCTATTTCTCTTTCCTCTTCGGATCGTTAACCTTCAAGTCTCTGATCAGCTTCCATCCTGAAACTGGTCGCGCTGGGCCTAAAGTTCGACAAACAAACGCGCGAAGCGTGGGTACACGTTACCGAGCTGAATCTAGGGCTTGATCTCGAATGCCACGCTGGCGTCGACCAGCCTACAAAGAGAAGGCGTACAAGTTACCGTCCTCTGACCCCACATATACCGAGCACAACCCACACGCAGCAGCATTAGCCAAACTACGGCGTGACCTCGAATACTGTGCCGGCGTTGTACATGCCGCCGCCCTCTAATGTGGTGCCGTAGAGATTGCCGGAAGAGCCGGAGATCAGTCCAGACTGAGGATAACTTCCGTCACCGTCGGCCGGAGAGAAGTTGTGCATGACTGTCTCGCTGTAATCGCCACCCTCGGTAGGTGTCAGCACGAATACGGTTCCGGCGTTCTTAACGCCTCCCTGGTAAGTGGTGCCGTAGAGATTGCCGGAAACGTCGAACACCAGGCCAGCATCGGGATTAACACCGTCATTACCTTGTCCGAAGCTGTGCAGCACGCGCTCATTCCAGCCGCCTCTGCCATCGGGCGTTAACTGGAACGCGGTTCCGGCTCCCTGAGTACCACCCTGGATCGTGGTTCCGTAAAGATTGCCGGCTGAGTCAAAGACCAGGCTGCTTAAGGGTGTCGAGCCATCGGTACCGTTGCCGAAGCTGTGCAGCACCTTCTCGCTCCACCCGCCATTCTGGTTGGGCGACAACTCGAACACAGTCCCGCAGCCAAAGGGAGCGCAATGAGTGCCTCCTTCGGATGCAGTGCCGTAGAGATTGCCCAAGGCATCGATAATAAGGCCGGCCCAAGGCCCCTCTCCGTCTATTCCGTTATCGTTGAAGCTATGGATAACGGCCTCCGTCCAGGTACCGTTCTGGTTCGGTCTTAACTTGAAGACCGTGCCTGACTCATAAATGCCGCCGTTATAGGTTGTCCCATAGAGATTGCCCAAAGCATCAAGCACCAGACCGCCATAGGGGTAGAAGCCGTCGTTGTCTCCTCCGAAGCTATGCAGCACCGTCTCGCTCCAGCTGCCGTCCTGGTTGGGAGATAATTTGAACACGGTTCCGCACCCACCATAGCAATAGGTACCGCCCTGATATGTAGTACCGTTGAGGTTACCGGCCGCGTCGAACACCAAGCCGGCTTTGGGAAGGGTCCCGTCCCTTCCATTATTCTTAAAGCTATACAAGATCGTCTCCGTCCAACCTCCACTACCATTCGACGCTAATTCGAAGACCGCACCGGAATCATATTCACCGCCGCTGCCGGTTGTGCCAAACAGGTTGCCGTCGGGGCCGGAGACCAGGTTGCCAAAAGCTGGATTGGCTCCATCACTTGCGCCGGAGGTAAAGCTGTGGGCCACGCTTTCGGTCCAGCCACCACCCTGGCTGGGTTTCAACTCGATGATGGCACCTTCACCGTTCGTGCCGCCCTCCGCGGTAACACCGAGGAGATCCCCGAGCTATTGAGAATCAGACCAGCATAAGGATAAGCCCCGTCTGCCCCTTGCCGAAACTGTGCAGCACTGCCTCGGTGTAGCCGCCGCCCTGGCGAGGTGACATCTCGAAAACCGTTCCCCAGCCGCGAAGGCCGCCCGTTTCAGTCGTGCCGTATAGATTGCCGGCTGAATCGAAGATCAGGCTGTTTTCGGGCCGGTAGCCATCGTTGCCATTACCAAAACTATGCAGCACGGTCTCGGTATAGCCACTGCTCTGGCGAGGTGACAGCTTAAAGACGGTTCCTAGGCCGCGAATGCCACCTTCAGACGTCGTACCGTAGAGGTTGCCGGCGGAGTCGAAGATCAGGCTGCCTTCCGGTATCGTGCCATCGGTACCGTTGCCGAAGCTATAGACACGGATCTCGGTGTAACCGCGCAGCCTTGGCGAGGCGACAGCTCGAACACGGTGCCCCCATAAAAATGAATGCCGCCGCCGGTGGTTGTACCGTAGAGATTGCCGCTGGAATCGAGCACCAGGCCGCTTGCGGGGGTATAGCCATCTGTACCATTGCCAAAGCTGTGCAGCACTTTCTCGCTCCAACCGCCATTCTGCTGGGGAGACAATTCGAACACAGTTCCGCAGTCACCAGAATAAGGATTACAGTGAATGCCACCGCCCGCTGTCGTACCGTAGAGATTGCCGGCTCAGAGTGAGAATCAGGTTGCCTCCCGGTCCCCAGCCGTCGGTACCGTTGCCGAAGCTGTGCAACACCTTCTCGGTCCAGGTTCCGTCCTGGTGGGGAGACAATTCGAACGCAGTTCCGCAGCCGTAAGTAGAGCAATGGATGCCTCCCGCGGATGTGGTGCCGTAGAGATTGCCGGCAGCATCCAACACTAAACTGGCACCGGGGTAGGTCCCGTCTCTCCCATTGTTCCGGAAGTTGTATAAGACTTTCTCCGTCCAGCCTCCGCTGCCGTCGGGCGATAGCTCATAGACGGCACCGACATCGTAGGCGCCGCCACTTCCGGTGCCATACAGGTTTCCCGTGCCGTCAGCAATTAGTCCGGTGGTGGGATAGTCCACATCCAATCCGACCGGTTGAAAGCTGTGCAGCACCTGATGGCTCGCCGCCCAAGTGCTGGTTGCAAACAGGACTACGCTAAAGATCGCCAGGGCAGATGTGAGTCGGATAGAAACTCTGTTGGGTCGCATGAGGAGTCCTCTCTTAGCAAGAGCGTGGGCGACCATGGCCGGTGGCTTGGCTTTATGCTGCAAACTTGTGACAAGAATTTGCCTGCATTGTACCTTCCGTCTATAGTCAGCACAATGACACTAATATGCTGGTTGCTACGCCAGACTGGCGCTAGCCAACAATAGAGTACCGCCGCTTTGTCGGACCGATATAGAAAAGTATGGCAAGCATGCGCTAGCCATGCACTCCTAGATCGCATTCTGTTCGCCCTGCGACAGGACGCAGACCTGTACTCCGATTATGGAGTTCAGAGAAATCTAGAGGGTTGCGCTCCAGTGAACTAGAAGCGAATTTCTCCGCTACAGATCGAGGGCTGAGACTGAGGCAAAAGGCCGCCAAATATGAGGAAACAGGCCCTTCGCTAATAGCTTCTCTGACGATAACGACTTGCTGGCGGAGGGGAGATGAATTCGAACTGTTGGTACGCTTTTTGTGCCTGATTTGATTCAGCTACTTAGGTTCTCCTCGTCGGCATCCGGCCGTGGGCAGCGACGGAGCGACGTGCTTTTAGCCGCGAACTTGTCGGCAGTCATTAAGGAATACTGTTTTCCTTCCGCGCGGCCAATCCTTTAATTTCCTTTTTGCGGCGTGCCCTAACTTCGTCCCTGGGCCTTGTGCATGGCTGCTTTCCACACGACTCATCGACTATGACAAGCGTGCGGTCATAGACCTCTAATAGGGCGCTAACTTGCTAGAAGTTATCAAGGGTGCGGACAATCGCGCCCAGAGTGGCGTCTTCGGGAAAGCTGAGGTACTGGTTGATAAGGCGAAACAGCCCTTGGAGAAATGCTTCTTCCAGACGACATTGCCCAGTCCGATTCCGCATCAGATTCTCTCCCTAACCGCAATCTCCATCACCCTTGATAGGCCGACACATTAGCGGTGTACGTTTCGGAAGTCAACGAGTTCGAAAGTCCGGCTTTATCGGCGCATTTCGGGAGCAAACGACTACAGTTTCTCTGCAAATTAAGGGAATGCGATGTAGGAGCGGAATGGCTCGCGAACATGTGATTCTCTGAACGCCAAAAGCGGTGTGCAGGTCTGCGAGTGAACCTGCCACGAAGATTCACGCAGCCAGAACTGACTGGTATTCCTCGTAGGCGCCTTTGAAGTCGGTCACGTGGTGATCGCCCTCGAAGTGCCAGATCCGAGTCGCGACTTCGTCGATGAGATCGTGGTCGTGAGTCACCAGCAACACAGTCCCAGGATATTTTTGCAGCGCGATATTCAGCGCATTGATAGCCTCCAGATCCAGGTGGTTGGTGGGCTCGGGGGCACGATGCAACGTGCAAGGGAATTTTCAAGGGCTGTTGACATCCGTTAATTGCGTGCTACCGTGCCGCAAAAGTGGGAGAATGGAGCATGGCTGACCGAAGCATAAGGGTGCCCGAGGAGCTGCTGGCGGAGATCGAGAAGGTCGCGCGCGCTCAGGACCGGACTGTCGATGAGGTCACGGTGGAAGCTCTTAACCGCTATATAAAGGATAAACAATGGGCATCGCTCAAATCCTACGGGCGGGCCAAGGCGCGCGAACGCGGACTGACGGAAGAGGACGTTGACACGGCTATAGCTGAAGTCCGCAACAGTCCGAGCCGCTGAGTGATCCGCGTTACCGCCGACTCGAACATCTACATCCCTGCCCTGCTGTTCGGCGGCCCACCTGATGACATTCTCACACTCGCCCGCGACGGCAAGATCCATCTCGTAATCTCAGACGACATCCTGGCTGAAGTGAGCCGTGTGCTCACGGAGAAATTCGGCTGGACGGCGCAGGCGGTGAGCCTGGCGCGTAAGAATATAGGCGACTTCACGGAGAAGGTTACGCCGAAGCAAACGGTCGATGTCGTGAAGGAAGACCCGACGGACGACCGGATTCTCGAATGCGCGCAGGAGGGCCGCTCGGAATATCTGATCACGCGCGATAAGCACCTGCTGAAGCTGAAAGAGTTCGGGCCCACGAAGATCGTGCTGGCGGCGGATTTCCTTCAAATGCTTAGAGTTCAGGGACATGCAGGCTGAATTTTGGCCTTAGCCAACTGGAGTCACTCTGCGTGCCTCTAACGCTTGTAGAGGGCAATTCATAATGGCAGACGAACTTTTATGCCCTGGCGGTTGGCGTTCTCTGCTGGGCGATACCGGTAGTCGCTCAAAGTTGCACCCCAAGTCCGAGCTGCACCAACCCCCAGTTCAACCTTAGTGCTTACTACGGGGGCCAAAATATAACCATCAATGGATGTATGGATCCGAATTCACCTTCCTGTGCGTGGGCTGACGCGGTTATGGTGTCTAACCCGACCGATGCACCAAACTACTTCCTTGCCTGCAAATTGCCGGCTAACGGAAACCCAATTGCGCTTTGCTACTATTCCGGATTGCCGGGGGCCCCAAAGTACACTCCAAGTTGCACTTTCTCGCAGGGCGGGAATGCCGCTGAATGCAGCTGTTACGAAATTAATGTGAATACTCCCGGTGCAGTCGAGCCGAACATCGGGCCGTACCTCTACTCTTACGTGGAGATTACCAGCATTCTGAACCAGGATCTTTACGACCAAACTGTCGCAGATTGCGTCGACAGCAACGGCAACATTACCTGCCTGACTCTCGCTGATGTACACGCAGGGAAGATCGGGACAAAGCAGGCAGAGCATTTATGCGCGGCGCTCACCAGCCAACCCAACGGAATATTCCCTGGTGCGGATCTGGTCTCTGACTTCAGTGAAATCGGGAATAGCCCAAACCCACCCAATAAGATACCGCCTACGCTTACGATGCCGTACTCGTGTTCGGAGAACACCTACGCTGCATGCATGACAGGCCCCTGCAAGCATACCGGCAAGATAGATCCGTTAACCGGTCTTCCTCTCGCTTTGTGCACCTGCCCGACCTTCGACGGCCCCAATCAGGTGGGAAATCCCCAAATAGAAAATCCGCCCAACGGACCGCCCTTTTCATGCAGTCCAAGTAGCCCTCCCTATGGTTCAACCGCTCTCTCCTGGGTCTGGTCTTCCGCCAACGTCGAGGTGGTCCACTAAGAGATTCTCAAGCTGATGCCGAAAGCGGCGCTGATCTCAAAGGGCAGGCGCGCCGAAGCCGATACCCGGCTATCGGACTGGAGAGTAATCATGCCAGCCATTGAGCTCAGTGTTTGCGAAATCGCCATAACACTCACCACCCAGAACCAGCCCGGCCCAGGTCTAGTAGTATTCGGCCATGACAATGCAGTCGTGTTCGCAGACAGCATTGCAGGGCTCCTCCTGATCTCGGCCTATTGGCACATCTTCCGACCAGGGCAAGCAGAACGCTGGCTGAGCGACCGCAGTACAGTTCGTTTCGTCGGAGGATTGCTTCTGCTGCTGGCCGTATCCTGTCTGTGGTGGAACGGTTGGTTTTTCAGGACACTCTCCGTCTCCCTTGCCGTCTCCGGGCTTTGGAGGTTTTGTTTTCCCGATCATTCGATCCGAGCCCAACGTGCGATGTATCCCAGGTGGGTGCACGGCTGCCTTCTATTGAGTGGCGCAATAGCAGTTTGGGCGCTCAAACCCTGAATACTCATTCAGTTTGCAAGAATGGTCGGCAACTTGAAAACTGGAGCTGTTCGCTGTTGACGTAATATCGCCATCTAGTAGGTAATCCTGAAGCATTGCCTTCAGTCGCCACAAAGTGGGTGAGCAGTCGCCGTCAGCGCGGCTCTGCCTATACCCGGACAGCGGCTCATTGACGCGGGCCAGAAATCTCGTTCGGGGAAGTCACTTGGACGTGTTGTCGGCGTTCCGTCCTTGTGGCCGCGAGGCACTAAGTTGCGGCTTCGCTTCTCCCGAAGGAAGAAACCCGTATCATAGGCTTTTGGCCCATCCTATGAAGAAAATTGAGCCAGACAAAAGACGATCGCACGCGAGGCCGGTTTCTCTCACTTTGCTGTCCCGAAAGCCGATGCGAATTCTGATTGCTGCGATTCCTCCGGTGCGGCCGCTTGATGTAGTCGGTCCGGTTGAAGTCTTCGGGGATGCAAATGGGCTGCGCGGCGGTGATCCCGTCTACTCGGTGGAGATTGCTGCCTCCGGCGAGGAGAAGTTGATGGACACGCACTTCAAGATGCCAATGCTCGCGATCGCACATACCGTGAGGCTGCCCCGCGTGCGCATTCATTACGCTCAGAATTTGGCGCACACAGAAAGGTCCTTATTATGGCAACACAACTGCTTGGGCAAGAGTTAAGCAACCGAGAGTTCTTCATTCAGAGATGGGAGCAAGAGTACCCCGCCTTCATGCGGGTGTTCAAAGCACTGCCGGCTAATCGTCTCGATTACCGGCCCCATCCCCGCTCACGCTCGGCGGAAGAACTGGTCGCTCTCCTGGTTTCGGCCCAGCAGAGTTGTATTCAACTTTGCAAAAGCCGGAAAAGTTTTTACAGCGGTTTGCGCTGGCAGGACCCCGCGAGTTTCGGCGATCTGGACCAGATGATCTCCGATTACGGGCGCGATCATGACATCCTTGCAATTCAGTTGTATTCCTTGGACGACAACGGTTAGAACCACATGGTTGATTCAAGGCGCAGAAGAGATCCTGCTCAAAGACACGGTGGGTGGGCTGTTGTGGATTGCATTGTTCGATGAGGAGCATTCAGGAACACAAACTACCTGACGGTGAACTTTTAGGCGGCACGGCTGCGGTCTCGATGAACCTTGACATACAGATCAAAGTGATCGCCTTCGCACACATGGGCCTCTAAGAAGGAATGGGCATCGCTCTCGGCCTCAATATGGCAGACCACGTTGAGGCAGGCGATGCAGATCAATTCGACGATGCCATCTTCTTGATAGCGATGGGCGAACCGTGAACGAGGAAGAGACAGCACAACGTACGGTCTTTCGCAACGAAAAACGGCAACACAATAACCACCCGCAAAGACCGTCCCCCCGAGTCTATCCTGCGGGCTGTTTACCGATTTTCAGTACTGGGTGTTTCTAGCAGAATGGCTTTTTGCCAGTCTGTTCAATTTTGCACACCCTCGGATTGGCCCTAAGCCATCGCGGGTTTCAATCGGGATCAGGGGTATCGTCGCATCGTTTCTTGCGTTTATTTCCTACCGAAATTCGAGGCCAATGAACTTGACTTTTCGTCGCTTTTTGCTGCAAAATAACGGTGGGTTATTGTGCCCAGGCTCGACCAATCGGTCGGGCCTTTTCCGTCTAGGCGGAAATCTGGTGTCGGGAAGGGGTAGGGTTGAATAGCAAAGGTAAAATCAATGCGATCAGGAATGGGTCGAATGAACCCAACATCTTCTTGAGCGCGGGCGAAACCCTCGCTGACGGTTCGATGATTGAAATCCTCTCGGGTTCTCCTAAGCCTGATCTCTTGCTGTGGAACGGGAGGAAAGCGATTATTGGACCCCGCGTCGAACACCGCGGCCGCATCTACGAGGCACCTGCACTATCCCCGGGTCTATACCGGGCCGTGCGCTTGCCTTCCGAGTGCACCGAGTACGGTTCGGCGCGCGACCTGTTGGACGGAGTAACCGGTTTATTTAAGCACCATTGCGATTTGCCGGAGCGGGAGTCGAGTTTGCTCGCCTGCTTTGCCATCGGCACTTGGTTGGCTGATTACTTACCGAGCGCGCCGAGCCTGATAATTTCTGGGGCTGAACAAGAACTAGGCATTGACGTGTTGCGCGTGCTCAGCTGCGTGTGTCGCCATTCCCTGATGTTGGCGGACGTCACCGCGGGTGCCTTCCGATCATTGCCCATGGAAGTGGGCCTTACCTTGCTTCTCATTCAGCAAGACTTGAAGCCTAACCTGGAGCGACTTCTGCGCGCCTCCAGTCACCGTGGCCTGCACCTGCCTGGGAATCGAGGAAGCGTCGTCGATCCCTACGGTCCGAAAGCGATCTTTTGTGGGGACGGTACTGCGGTCGATATTCTTGGCGGTGGAGCAATTCAGATTTCTTTGGCGGCGGCGCACTTGCAACCAAACCAATTGAACGAGCAGGCGCAAAACGAAATTGCAAACCATTTTCAGCCGCGTCTTTTGATGTATCGGCTGAAAAATGCCCCCAAGGTACGGCGGCCTCAAATCGATGTCTCGGAGTTCACCCCTGCAACGGGCCGGCTGGCCATGACTCTAACCATGTATTTCCCGGAAGATTTGCGCTTGGCACGTGACGTGGTTCAGTTGCTCCGACCACAAGACCAGGAGATCCGCGAGCGACGCTTTTTTGACGTTAACTACGCGATCGTCGAAATACTATTAGATATGATTCATCGAAAGGAGTGCGAAGTGAGGGTAGCTGAACTAGCCGCGGAGGTGACTGCACTCCTGCGATCTAGGGGAGAGATTTTCGAATATCGGCCCGAGGAAATCGGCTGGAAGTTGCGCGACTTGAACATTCCCCGGCACAGTAGTAGCTCGGGGCGGCAAGTTGTGTTTGGACGCGACTTGAGCCAAAGGGTGCATCGGTTGGCCAAAGACTACAATTTACAGTCGCCGCAAGGTGTCCAAGTCTGTTGTCCTGATTGTAGTAATCCGCAAGCTTAGGTTTCTGAGGGACTTATGGAAGTTGTGAAGGTAATTGAGGTTTTAATCGACAAGCCTTTGGAGGAAAGCATGCCAATACGAAAACGGAAGCTGAGCCAAGCTGAGGCTCGAGAATATCGGACCCGCCTATCGCGGCTTAAGCGGATGGGCGTTGAAGTCGGGTGCGAGGGGGGTTTCTTGCAAGAACCTGACAGGCTTAGGAAAGGACTTAAGTTGGTGCAGGTCGATGAGGCGCTTGCTAAGATTTATGATTTGCCTGGGAACGGGACCATAGCCTTCCTGCCTGCAAAGCTAATCGTTGTCCCCTCGAAAATCGTGATTGCTGATTTCGAAGTGGCAGCACCATGGGATGAATTGCCGTTCAATTTGGATGATCCCGAGGGAGGCACATTTTATCCGGATCTCATTGCCGGGTGGTATAACCTCCCGCTTACGATTCTCAATCCTTGGCTGACAGGCGAGTCGGCTTTGCGTCGCGGCCAGAGAGAGGGAGTGATCATCGCGAGAGGGCAGCGTTCTGTCCCTTCCAAATACCATGACCATACGGTACTAACGGTCGAATTATCACTCAGGGACGATCGGAACGATGAACTTCGCTTCACCTTCCGAGGCCGGGTGGACCGCAGCCTTAGGCGCAAGTACGAACGGCAACAGCAAGAGCGCCTTAAAGGTGCGCGATTGACCGGAAGGGTTCCGATATTCAAGCGCGAGAACGAACAAGCTGGAGATGAAATGGGTTTTTCGCCGGAAGAAGCCGCCAAGCCGATGCATGCTAACAATGAACGTGACGCAGCTGAAGGCGCAAGGTCCTCAGAAACCAAGTTAGAGGGCGCGTAGCCTGTAACAAATATATCGTGTAACGATACAATTAGTGCGGGGTTAATTCGAAGATCCGAACATCGGGCGAAGCCGGGGATGTCCGCGCCATCGGCAAAGAACTCGGTGCGCGCTATGTGATGGAAGGTAGCCTGCGGCAAGCGGGCAGTAAGCTGCGCCTGACGGTACAGCTCGCGGACACAGTTACGGCAACCCATCTGTGTGCGGAGACGTATGAGCGCGCGTTCACTCCCGACGCGATCTTCGATTTGCAGGATGATCTTGTCCCAAGCATCGTAGCCACCGTTGCCGATTAGTACGGCGTTTTGGCGCGCGGTATGAGCGAAGTGCTGCGTAGCCAGAGCGAAGATACCCTGACACCGCACGAGGCCGTGCTCCGAACCTTCAGCTACTTCGGTCGTATTGGCCCCGAGGAACATGCCGTCCTGCGACGTCAAGGATTCGGCCCGATGCCAATTCGATCATTGACGGCTGATCGAATCCGCTGCTTGCATCCAAGGTAACGTGTGGGCACGCTGATCGCGTTGACTTACCTGCTCCACTGGCACCATGAGCCGATATCCTCGGCGCGGTATGAGGTCAGTGCCCAGCTGTGGAAGGGTTGCCAACATACATCCAAAGTCAGCAGGGCTGCATCCAGAATCCGCAGTGAAGAGCATTTACATCGATCGGAAATCACCAGGCCTGACAATTATCCGACGAACACCGCCCAAACGTGTGCTTTGGTGGTACCTAAGGTGTCCGGTAATCTTTGAAAGTACTATTGGCCTCCGCGCGGTTCACCGCAGCTCGAGAGCCCCTCAAGCAAAGTTCGTCGTTTCAAGCAATCGGAATAGGTTTATAGTCTGCAGTTTTGCATTAAAAACGGAAATTCCGGACCCAATCGGCGTCATTTCTTCAGTTAAAAAGAAGATTCCGGCCTAACCGCCGGATCGGTAACTGAAAAGCAAGTTCCGATAGCGGACAAAGGAGAAATCATGCTTCGAAGATTCAGTACCTCTTTGCTGACAAGGGTCGCGCTTGTGTCGGTCGTGAGTGTCGTTTGTCAGGCGCAGTCGCAATCGCTGTTGACGCATCATGTGCGTGAAGCGACGCTCAATGGGCAGGCGCAGTACGTCGGGCCCCTTCCCGCAACCCAGCCCATGCGTCTTGTCCTTACTCTGCCCATCCGCAACCAGGCAGGGTTGGATAACTTTTTGAAGGAAGTCTACGATCCTTCCAGTGCGTCTTATCGCCAGTTCCTCACGGTGGAAGAGTTCACTGCGAGGTTTGGTCCCAGCCAGCAGGATTATGACGAGGTGATTCGTTTCGCGCAAAGCACACGGCTTTACGGTAGTCGGCACTTCCCGCAATCGCCTGAACCTGGATGTCACGGGGTCGGTGGCGAGCATCGAAGAAGCCTTCCATGTGACCATGGGCGTCTACCAGCTTCCCACCGAAAACCGTACCTTCTACGCTCCGGACCGGGAGCCCACGACGACTGATCTTGCGGTCCAGCTGTGGCACATCTCGGGCCTGGACAACTATTCGATCCCGCATCCCGCGATCGTGCATAGAGAGGCTGGATGCACTCTGAGGCCACGACTGGCTCCGGCCCTGGCGCTTCTTTTCTCGGCAGCGACATGAGGGCGGCATACTACGAAGGAACGGCTCTCACCGGCAGCGGCCAGTCGCTCGGGTTGCTGGAGTATTACGGCACCGACCTGGCCGACCTGAACACCTACTATTCGAACGTTCATCAAACGAATAACGTTCCGATCACTCTGTTGTCCACGGACGGGACCAGCACGAGCTGCGTCTATCCGAGCTGTGATGACACCGAACAGACTCTGGACATGACTCAGGCGCTCGGCATGGCCCCTGGCATGTCCAGCCTGGTGATGTACGTGGGATCTACCGACGCAGCCATCTTTAACGCCATGGCCACGCGCAATCCGCTGAACGCGCAATTGAGCTCTTCGTGGACGTGGAGCCCGGCCGACCCCAACACCGACAACCCCTACTTCGAGGAGTTCGCGGCGCAGGGTCAGAATCTGTTTCAGGCGGCCGGCGACAGTGGTAAGTGGACGTCGTCTTCCGAGATCTACCCGGCGGATGATGTGTATATCACGTCGGTCGGCGGGACGGACTTAGACACCAGCAGCGCCGGTGGTCCCTGGAGTTCAGAGACCGCTTGGGTCGACGGTGGTGGCGGCATTTCGCCGGACAAGTTTGCGATTCCCTCCTGGCAGACGACTGCGGCCAACGGTTGCTCCTCATGCTCCAAAACCTATCGCAACGGCCCGGACGTTTCGGCAAACGCGAATTTCAGCTTTTACGTCTGCGCCGACCAAACTACCTGCACGGCCAACGAGTATGGTGGAACCAGTTTCGCGGCGCCCATGTGGGCCGGCTACCTGGCTCTGGTCAACCAGCAGGCGGTCGCTAACGGTAATCACACGGTCGGCTTCATCAATCCGACCCTCTACACGATTGGTTTGGGCTCGAGCTATGACACCGATTTCCACGACATCACCAGCGGCAGCAACGGCTATTCGGCAACCGCCGGATACGATTTGGCGACCGGCTGGGGCAGTCCAAATGGGAGCGGACTGATCACCGCGCTTGCCGGAAGCTCGTCAGGTCCGGGCTTCAGCCTTTCGGCCTCGCCCACTTCGGTTACGGTGGCGCAGGGCAATGCGGGAACTTCCACCATTACCAGCACGGTGACGGGCGGATTTGACTCGGCGATTTCGCTTGTCTGCGAGTGGCCAGCCCACGCGGCGTGACCGTAACTTTCAACCCGACCTCGATCACCGGGGCTGGAACTTCGACCATGACGATGACAGTGGCCGCGTCCACAGCGCCCGGCACGTATACGATTACGGTGACCGGAACTTCAGGCAGCACCAGGGAAACCACCACGGTCTCCCTGACGGTGACCGGGACGACTCCCAACTTCACCATCAGCGCATCGCCTACATCGATTACGGTTGACCCAGGGAACTCCGGCCACTCCACGATCACCACAACCATTTCTGGCGGCTTTAACTCGGCCATTGCCTTGTCCGCGACGGGCCAGCCAAGCAGGGTGACGGTAAGCTTCAGCCCTAGCTCCATACCCGCGCCTGGCGCAGGGTCTTCAACCATGACAGTCACGGTAAATAGAAGAGCAAGGGCCGGGACTTACCCGATCACTGTAACGGGCACGGGCGGAGGCGTGACGCATACGACTACCGTCACTCTTACCATCCCGTAGTGGCAGTGAAACGTTTCGGTACTCGCTGCCTCGGCGGTATGCGATGAAAGGCCCGGACTTTTCGGTCCGGGCCTTTTTCCCACCACAAATACAGCCTGAAACGGTTTGCATACTCCGGATCGATACCGATTCGGCGAAAGCATCAAATTCAAGTTTTCTCGTGAGCCGGAGAATCGAAAACGCCAAGTCGCCGAGCCCAGTCGTCATTTATCTCATCGGAGAGGATCACTCCGCGCGGAACATGTTGCGCTAAAAGCTACTGCACCTCTGCTAAGAGTTGCTCACGCGTCTTGATATGAAATCCTTTTCATCCTCTATGACCGACGTTGGCGCGCTTCTGGTGGAAGCGCGAGACGGCCCGAAGTGTCCACCTTTAGGCTATAGACCTGTTGCTTGTCCTGCATGAGAGTTTCCCGTGAGCGGTTAATGGGATCTGTCCGCGTACTGTGGCAGATTCTTATGCTTCGGGCACAGGAAAGGTGGATGCAGGAAAGGTGGATGCCGAAATCGATACCATTTGGGGCTTGTTTCCCCCTGCCCCGGCCCGTGCTTCTGGACTACACGATAAACGGGATTATCACGCGGCGAGGGGGCCAGCAGGCGATTCGTCCCGTCAAGAACTATGAGGAGGCAGGCGATCACGGTCGATTTCAAGTTAGCGCCGGTAACGTGATCTGACGTTGCAAAATAGAACTATATTTAGAGAATAGGCGTCCTTCCGGACGGGACGACATGATGTCAAAAAAACGAAGGAGCGAATCTCATGAATCGTGGATGTTATCTCACATGGGGAACACTTCTTGCGGGCCTCGTGCTGAACGCGGGAGCGCAGCAGCCTGCTCCCGCGCCCGCTCCTGCGCCGCCTCCGCTGGTGGGAACGCTCGCGGCGCATCCGGACGGGCGTACGGCGAAGAATCCGAGCGATGTGGACACCGTGGATCACCTCGTCGCTTCGCTCTATGACGTAATCTCCGGCCCTGCCGGCAAGCCTCGCGACTGGGACCGCTTCCGCTCTCTGTTCCTGCCGGATGGGCGGCTTGGCGTAGTTGTCCCAGAAATGCCCGCCACAAAAGATGCACTCGCGCGCAAGGGCGATGCCGTTTTCCTGACTCCCGACATGTACGTCCAACGAGACGACTCCTACTTCAAGACACACAGCTTCTTCGAGCGCAGCATCGCAAACCGCGTCGAGGAATTCGGTAATCTCGTCCACGTGTGGAGTACATACGAGAGCCGGCACGCGGAGAATGATAGCCAGCCATTCACGCGAGGCATCAATTCGATCCAGATCGTGCATGCTCGAGGACGCTTCTGGATTGCTAGCGTCCTCTGGGATGATGAACGATCAGGGATGACGATGCCCGAAAAGTACCTCAAGTGAACGGTGTTCTGTGACTGAGCCGGGCCAAGTTCCTGCTGGTCGGCAAAAGGAAGTTGAGAGGCCTTCACTTCAACACTTCAACCCTAAAAGCTGGACGCGGACTGCTGCCCGTGATTCAGTGGTATGGCACTCCTGGCGTGGACACTCCGATGCGGACTCTAACTCGATAAAATACATTATCGCGTCTAAACTTGGTTATCGTACCGAATCATCGTAGCGAGCGCCAGAAATTGGCCATTGGCCTGTCTATTGAAACTTCCCACAAGAAGACTTCTGGGGAAGGGCGTGCATCAGGCCTGCGGCGATAGACAGTCTGGCCCTGCGCCTTATCGCCTGCGTGCATACGATGCCCGGAGAAGGATTCCGCATTGTAGCCTCTTGTTGGTGATGCTCCTATGCATCGTGGGCCCGCAGCCTTCACGTTTTCGAGCAGCAGGTCAGGCAAATGCTAGTACCCATCAGAAGGTAAACGGCAACCCAAGCCTCTGGTACATATTGCGGTCCGGTACGGTAGTCTGCGCGGGGGGAACGTAGAGTGTCGAGCCGGGGGAGAGGGGAGCAAAAGGCAGTTGGCAAAGCGGTACTGGCTGGATAACGGGCTCACAGCCGGGAAGAACAGCCGCCTCATACACAACTACACTATGATCCGGGCGGTAATACTCAGACAGTTTCTCGAGCACAAGCGGCAGACCTAAATTGGCGTAGCCTGTTTGTTGAAACGTCCAATGGCCGACGACCCCGATTTGCCAGAGAATTACAGCACTCGAAGGATCCAGCTTGCGATGGTGCATCACAAAATCGGTGGCATCGTACACTTGACACCCACTGGCCGCTGGATCGACTCCGAGGTCGGCGAACAGGCAATCTTCCGCGGAAATTCCCGGCAACATCCGAGCTTCGTAACCTTCGCTTCGCGCTTGCCGAACGGCTGCATGCGACGGCAGCACAAATACCCCCGGATGTCCGTAGAACGCTGCGCAGGTCCGTTTTCCCTGTCGTACTGATTCCATGATGCGATCGACGAATTCTTTATACGTCTGCAGGCGAGGCTTTCCCTGAACATAATATTTCTGTAGGGACTCTGCGGCGGGATTCAGTCGCAGAATCAGTGATTCAGCGATAGGCTCCGAAACGATATAGAAGACTTTGTCCGCTTGCTTAATGCAGACAATCGACTCGATCGTGAGCTGACCGACGCTGCGTATTCCGGTGCCCACGACCGTGAGGCTTCCTGTTTTCATCGGAAGTTAGGAGCTTTTCCCGGTCGTGCTTTTCCCTGTGGAAGATTGCGAGCTCGGCTGATTGTGCTCCGGTGGTGCCGGAGTCTGAATGTTTGGCTGCGGCAGCGCGCCGTGGATGAAGTGGTGGACGACAATGGTGGTCGGCTGCGCAGCCCAAATCGTGGGCGCTTGCGGCTGTGCCGACCAGATGCAGTTGGCCTGTGGCTGCGCGGACCAGATGCAATTCGCCTGCGGCTGCGACGCCCAGATGCAGTTGGCCTGCGGTTGCGCCGACCAGATGCAGTTGGCTTGCGGCTGCGACGCCCAAATGCAGTTGGCTTGCGGCTGCGACGCCCAAATGCAGTTGGGACCGCCTTGCGGTTGCGCGGCCCAGATGCAATGGCTCTGCGGCTGCGGACCAGATGCATTGGCTGCGGCTGTGCCGACCAGATGCAATTGGCCTGCGGCTGCGGCGACCAGATGCAGTTGGCTTGGGGTCCTGCCGCCCAGATGGTTTGGCTCTGCCCACCGGAAGCGCTTTGTCCCGAGAGACTAGCGTACACTTTAGCCGGATCACCGCTCTTGAGGGCGGCGGATTCGTCGGCGTCCAGCCCCGCCTCGTTCATCGCCGCATCCGGATTTTGCTGATAGCTTGCGAGCTTTTCAGGACTTACAGCCAATTCCGACAAAAAATTCGTGAGCTTTCCCGGCATGGAAGCATTCCTCAAACAAACTTGACTTTAATGTAACGGAATTACGAACTGGCCCAAACTGCTTAACTGCTTGGAACTGGCGCGCGATGCTTAAGGGGTACTTGAAGACAGCCCTTCATATAACCGGACAGTGCGTCATTGTCCCATGCGCCAACCCAAAAAGAAACTGGCCACGGCAAATCTTCTGCGACCACCAGCCCTAGATCGCCTTCCACTTGCACAGGTCCCCGGATATCGAACTGGTAAGCGGAGCGAGTTCCCAATAGGATTTTAAAAACCTTGCTCTGCCAGACCTCTAGTTCCTGGAACGCGATAATAGCATATGCAGTTCCTCTTCGTAGCAGCTTTTCAATGCGGAACTCTGCCGGAAGATACAGCATGCTGTCGAGCTGACCCGAGTCGAGAGGGGGCTGCGTGCCCAGGTAGGGATTGACCCAGTGAAATGGGTCCTTGATTTTCCAATAAATGCTGCAGGCGGGGTCGCCATTCTCGGCACCTTCAGCGGAACGATCGATGCCCACGACAAACAGCGCGTCGTCCGAAAATTTGATCTTCCGTTTAGCGAATTCCGCTACCAATGAGGCAGCCTCGGGCAACTGTGATAGCAAAATCTCGGGTTGGGATTGCCGCGCATCCAATACCTTGGCCGCTTGCGACTCTATCTGAGATTCGAACAGCAGATTCAACTCAGCAGGTATCGTCAGGGCTGCCAGCCTTTGTTGCAGGCCGGCGATCGCCGCAAGGTCTTCGCTGGTCGCTACGCTCCTGGCCTGTTTTTTCTCCTCTATGGCCGTTTCCAAGTCGAGGATGCGCTTTTTTATGTATTCCGCCGGATTGAAGATCCCGCTGGCTTCACGGACATCGACACTCTGCGACTCGGCCCATTGGGGTCGACGACGCCCCAGCAATGGAGAATCGAGCGGCATATCGTACATCGTCAAGTCGGGTTGAGTTGGATCCCAGAGGTCCTTCCGGCTTAGACGAAGGTTGTCCCGGGAAACGGAGATGTGGAAAGGATCGATGATCTCCTGTCCCGGAGTGGAGACGATGCCATTGAGAGCCTGAAACACAGGGTTTTCGAGCAGATCGACGCGCGCCCCCATCAAAGGATGCGTAGCGATTCTCTCCCCGTCGATGTAGACAGATTTCACGGAAACTTTTACTGGCGGTACCTGATGACCCGCCGGTAAGTACTTTGCGCGGCTGGCGACCGCATCATTCAGGCGAATAATCCGGTCGAGATCCGGTTCGTAAACTGTCGCAAACGCAGCTCCGCTTATGCCACGTTTTTCGTCGCTGGGGTCAGGATCGCGAGCCAGGCGGCACTGAAACCATCCTTCAAAATAAAGTTCGAGCATCTAGTTTTCTGCTCCTGTAGCCAGCTTGCCGGCTTTCGCCTGTGCGACCGCAGTTTTCAAGCGCGAAGCGATGAAGTTCACGTTCTTGCTAATGAATGTGAGACGTTCGCCCGCCTGTTGATGCTCGGGTTGCAAGGTTGTTTGCACCTCCGCACAGACGAGCGCGATCTGTTCCAGCCGTTCGCCGAATACAGTCCACGCTGCCAATCTATGAGGGTGCAGAAGGTCCCGAGCGGCATTTTGAAATGGCGGACCGGCTTTCTGATCCGAGTGTTGGGTAGCCTTCAATTCGCCGAGGATCTCAGCTAAAGGACGAATGGCCATGGTCATCAGAGGCGCAAACGCCATACCTTCCAGTATCTTGTCGTCCGGGAACGCAAAGAAACGCGCCACCATTTGCAGCATGATTTCATAGGTGGCGTCGAATATCTGAGCGACCGCGACCGCGTCAGGGTGCTCCAACAAAGTACATCCCGGCCTGGCCTCGCCCGTGATCGGATTCTCGACGGTAGCCCGCGCAGGTTCGAAACTGCCGTCCTGTGCCATCACGGATTCGAAGTCCTTCAAAAGCTTTTTCAAACGTACATGATGGCTGGCGACGCGTTTGTTGTAGGCCGCTTCTCCATTCTCAATAATCTCTTCGATAGCAGCCAGAGCCGAATCCAAATCACTGACGGTAGGCAGATCCATATCGTGAACATAGCGATCCAGAATTCCGATGTCTGGATTACCCGTCTGGAAGCCGGTAAAAATTCCATCGCCGGTTGGCTGGTGATCTCGAAAACAGAGTCGCAGGAAGCCCTTCCTGACCTGGCGATAAAAGCCACCGATGGTGGCGTATTTTGGCTCGAACTCCGTGAGCAGGTTCTCAAGATTAGGCGGGTTCGCGACATTATCCAAGATATCTCGACGAGAATATAGGACCAAT
This sequence comes from uncultured Acidobacteriaceae bacterium, assembly GCA_963746515.1. Taxonomy (GTDB): domain Bacteria; phylum Acidobacteriota; class Terriglobia; order Terriglobales; family Acidobacteriaceae; genus Bog-257. The sequence goes on from CAVVBO010000002.1 coordinate 36,942, forward strand.
TCGCTCAGCAATAGTTCGATGGATTCCGCAAGTGCATCGTCCTCATCGACGGTTCGAAAAGTTTCGTAGAAGAATCTCCACACCGCTTTCAATTCGCTTCCGTGGTAGCTGGGGATCTCGACGCAGGTGTTCACCACGCTGGCGTTCAGCGTCTGTTTAGCGTTCAGGTCTTCTCCCTTTGGGGGATGAGGGGTCTGCCACCGTGACCACATTTCCTGCCCGATCTCGGGACCATAAGGAATCTTCAGCCCACTCGTGAGGCGCAGAGTGGGAACAAACGTCCCGCCTTTGGGCTCCCAGACATCCGCCCCTGCCCATTCCATTTCTGCGCAGATTTGCTTACTGGCGATCGAGAGTGCAGTCTGATGGTCCTTACCCGCAATGCGCGAGAGAACGACCTTCTTGAGATGAGCCACTTCTGGCGTTTCAAATACGAGAAATCTCTGAATTGTTTCTTCCGAGAATCGCTGAAGAGGCACTCCAGGCAACTCGCCGTAGCGATCGGCGGCAATGGGAAAAGTTGGATTCTGGAGATAGGGCATTCCTCCAATTGCCGTAAGCAGATTGCAGACAATTCCAAGATGTTCCATCTCTTGACGAGCAATCAGGAGAAGTACGGATTCCCAGGTCCGCAGGTCTGCCAGGCGATGGGGCGGAACTCCTTCCTCGGGACGACGTTTGATCGAGAACGCCGCAAACAAGTAAGCACAGCAGAGGCCGTGTTCTAATTGGGCTGCATCACAAAGCGCCTGAATCAGATCGCTGCGGGTCCTGATAACCGACGACTTGTATAGATCGGGCTTAGGTGATTGCGGCGGCAGTCCTGGCGTCCCCGATTGGATGTCCACATTCACTCCCTTGTCAGTTTCGATATGGCGACGGCGCTTTCTTGAAGAGGCAGTGAATCCTTGCGCGAATCATAGAAGTTTGGCGTATTCGGACTTGGCTTGTTGAATTATGGGGATCTTGGGGTCAGCGTCCTTCCACAAAGCGAGAAAGTCTTTGTAAGCCGAGAGAGCACGAGTGCGGGCGGCATCGGCGTCTGCGCCTTGCGAAGTTTTCGCCTGCAGTGCATTGCTACGCGCCACCCCGAGACGGGCCAGTGACCCTGTCCAGCAGTTCCAAACCATGCCGCCGTGATCGACAATTTTCTGGAACTCGTTGGCCGCAAGTTTGCCCTGTCCGGCCGCCAAATATGCTTCACCGCGAATGTAATTTGGATAGAGGCAGGAGACATTAGTGAGGAACGGAATTAGTCCAAACTCAATGGGAATAGAGGCTTGCAACTCGTCGACTGCAGACGATGGCTTTTTCCGATTCAGAGCGACTTGCGCGCGAATCGCGGGCAGCCAAAGCGTTTGCACTTGCGTATCCAATGAAAACCGCTTGTTCAGATTGTTCGCCAGAGATTCAGCCTGAGCAGTGTCGCCTGCCATGGCGTAAGCCAGGGCCGCCTCCACGGTAGCACCCGAGCTTACGGGCCCGAGCTTCAGGCCATTTGCTGATGCCCGTTTGGCTTCCTCCGGATTCCCAAATGCAGCTTCGCGCAGCGCGGCGTTCTCGTACCAGACCGCCCCGGTCTCTTTAGAGTCCGCACGTATAGCGGAGTCGACAGCTCTCTGGGTCAGTTCCCGCGCCTGGCTCAGATGACCGGCGTAAGCTTCAGTGTCAGAAGCGAGTGAGAATCCAATATTCTCGTACTCGGGCTGGCCAGTAATCCAGCGTTCTTCTTCGGCCATGGCTGCGGAGTCCGCTTTGAGAAAGGCCAAACCATAGAGAGCGTTGTGAAACAGGAAAGCCTCGATCTTTCGTGCACGGGCCTGCTGAATGGTCTGCCGGGTTTCATCGAACCGCTGCATAGCGATCAAGGAGTCCGCCAGAAGTCCATACGCGACCGGGCTCTCAGGGTTGAGCTGAATACTCTGGCGAACCGCCTCGATGGCCGGCGGGTACTTTCCAAGTAAGGTGTATTCGATAGCCAGCCCCTCATAAGGTTCAGAAAGCCGGGGATAGCTTTCCACTTGCTCCTTTCGCGCGCTAACAGCTTTGTCCAGTTCTCCCGTTACATCCTCATAGTAGGTGGCGGTAATTTCAAGCTTTTCGCGCTCGCTGGCATGATCTCGCAGTTCAAAAGCTTTTGTGTAATAGGCGCGCGCCCGCTCCAATTCGCCCAGACTGAAGTACATCCGGCCGATGTCGTGATAACCCATCGCAAAGTTCGGATCCAGTTCAATGGCTTTTTCAAAGTACTGCAGCCCCGCCGCCGAGTCTTGTGCGTTCGCCTTGCGACCAAGGCTCAAAGACTTTAAGGCTTCCAACGAAGACGTGGTGGCATCGGCAAGTGGAACATCGTATTTCTGCACTGAAGCTAACGATTCCCCTAGTCTGGTGCGCAATACGCTGGCCGCTTTTCCGACCGCTTCCAGCACTTTTTCCTTGCCGTTGGCGGTCACCTGTTCCTGCGCCAGCAAATCCCCGCTCTGGCAATTCACAGCTTTTAGCTCCAATATGTATTCGCGGCCCAACCTTGCGATGGAACCTGCGATGTAGGCCTTGCTGCCAACGCGCACGCAAAGGTCGCGTGCCAGTTCAGGGGTCAGCTGTGTATTGGCCGGACGAGCCATTAATTTGATGGTGTCGGAGACTTTGCTTTCGGGCAAAACATTCAAGAACGGCGACTGGTTCAACGAAACCATCAGCGCAGTTTTTAGCGCGTCGTCGAACACGGCGTCGCCTGTGCTATTGTCAAAATCGGCGAGCACGACCGTGTCCTTGTCACTTAGCCCTTTGGGTTGATGCCAGCGATAGTAGAGACCTCCCGCCATCAGTGCTGCTAGCACAACCCCCGCGGAAGCAATCACGACCCAACGTTTTCCCTTCCGAAGGAACGGCTTCTCCCGCGCCTTCTTGACCGAACTCGAGTTCGCTGCCGCGTAGCGTCCGCTTTCACTGTCGCGCTTCAGTCGTTGCAGATCGGTGCGAATCTCGGAGGCGTGCTGATACCGCAGGTCCCGGTCCTTTTCCAGAGCCTTAACAATGATCGCTTCCAACTCGGGAGAAACCAGCAGGTCTGTCTGTGAAGGCGGCTGTGGCTGATCGCGAAGAATCGCGCTGTAAACTTCGCCCGAACTGTCACCGGTGAACGGCACTTTTCCAGTAGCCATCTCGTAGAGCACTGCTCCGAAAGAGAACAGGTCGGTTCGCGCGTCCAGCTCCCTGGCCCGTACTTGCTCCGGCGACATGTACGCTACCGTGCCCATCATCATTCCCGGGCTAGTAAGGTGCAAGGCACTCGAATCGTGAGCTAAGGTTTCTGAGTCAGAGTCAGGCACCTGTTTGGCCGTCATCTGGGCCAGTCCGAAATCCAGTATCTTGGCGTGCCCCCGCTTAGTGATAAAAATGTTCGCGGGCTTGATGTCGCGGTGAACGATGCCTTCACTGTGCGCTGCATCGAGCGCATCGGCAATGTCGATGGCAATGGGCAGAAGCGCTTCCGATTCGACCGGCCGTCCGGCGATGCGGTGCTTCAGAGTCATTCCGTCAAGGAATTCCATGGCGATAAAAGCTCGCCCGTCGTGTTCGCCGATGTCGTAAATGGTGCAAATGTTGGGATGGTTCAGAGCAGACGCCGCCTGCGCCTCTCGCTGAAAACGTGCAAGAGCCTGCGGACTGTGGGCCACGTTATCGGGCAGAAACTTCAGTGCTACAAATCGGTGCAGCCGGATATCCTCGGCCTTGTAAACCAAACCCATACCACCGCCGCCGATCTTTTGCAGGATGCGGTAGTGCGAAATTGTGGTGTCGATCATGTGGCGCAAATCAAAAGATGCCTGATATTACGGGCGAAAGGAAATGTCAGTCAATCCCTGTTACTGCTGGCTGCTGGTCGTTGAGGCCGGATCGGCGTCCTTCACGCAACGGCGTTTCTGGATGAGTATCAGGTCGATTGCTGCCTCTCCGGAACCAATCCATATGGGCGAGAAGTCGGCAATCAGGAAGTTGGCCAGAAACCGGCTTCTAAGATCATTTCGGACAAGCAAGTGATAAACGGGATTATCACGCAGCACGCTGAACGACGAGAGCCTGGAAGACTCAGCGAGTCTGCCAGATCCAGATGTGCTTGCAGATGAGATCGCAAAGGACTTGGCGTTAGAGCGGTTGCGGTGTTTACGCTCGCGCTAGGTATCGGCGCGAATACTTCAACCTTCTGCGAAGGTGTCATCCATACTCTGTCTGCCTGAGGCGGCGAACCCTCCCACTCGTTGGGTTCGTAGACTCGGCGGGTCTTCGTACCACCCTTACGGCCGAGCTGCGCAGCGGCGCTCAGGGTCCGCATGGAGAGCACATGGACGGACCGCTTTCGTCGTCGCATTGCACTTTCCGTTTGCCGTTGACGGCCGTTTTAATCGGTATGGGTGCCACCTCCTGTGCGACTCCCCTTGAACGTCGGTTGCGCTGGGCAATATTCAGATAGTCGTTAAAACTTCACTTACATCGCGCCGGAGAGAGCGATGGGTGGTTTCCTCGGCTTGCGACAGGCGGAAGTGAAATAGTTGCGCTGCGGAATCTGCAACCGGGAAAAGTTTGCGGAACCCGGGAACCTATGCCCCACAGCGTTTCTCGCGTTTTGGAGTCGACCTGACCCGTCTTCTGTATTTCAACCTGTGCCAGCAGGTAGGGGAGAGCTGTCATGGGATGAAGAGCAAGGTGACGCTCAGCGGCGGTAAGCCAGAGGCGTTGGACGGCGAAAGCTCACCACAGGTAGTTCCTAGTCGTCCGTTGAGGCATTGTGATGAGTCCGACGACTGCCGCGCCGGCTACGGCCTTTCGGCTCATCTTTTCGAGGTTGGCCCCACCGCCAAGGTCTGCTATCAAACGGAGCGCCGTACGATCCCGGCAGAGTTGAAATCCGGCCTCGTCCGACTTCGATCCCGCCGTTCATGAGTCGCATCACAATCCCGTTCTACCTCTCGCATAGCTTGAGGCTCAGCCGTGATTCGCGGCCGGATCCGTCGACAGTTCTTCAGGCAGAAACTTCAACGCCACCTGGCGACCTAGTTTGAGGTCCTCGGCACGATAAACCACTCCCATGCCGCCACCACCAATGATGTCCAACACCCGGTAGTGCGAAACCGTCCTGCTACTTAGCCCTCCCGGATCAGACTTCCGACGCATTTCTGCGCCAGCTCCACCCGCAGGTTCAGAAACGACTCCTTCCGGGGAATCCGCGGCCGCTACCCACTCCACCGGGACCATCAGCCGGTAGCCTCGCCGGACTAGGGTCTCGATGTACCTGGGATTGCCCGCCGAATCCCCGAAGGCGGCCCGAAGTTTCTCTCTGGAAGTGTGGTTTTTCCGCCGCTCCCATGCACAACTGGCGATGCTGGCTCCGCCAGAGCGCAGCATCGCCATAGCCTAAATGAACAGGAGATCACGATGAACTCATGCACATGGACGCTTGGAAAGATTCTTAGCCTGTCGAGTTGAACGTCTGATTGCGACCTTGGCGGCTGTCGAACGCGGCGCGTCCAACGATCCCGAGCGACATCCCGCAGATGGCTGGGATGAAGACGCTGGACGTGTCACCAATAAAAATCTGGGCGGCCCTGACCAGAACGACAGGAAAAGAGCAATTAACAGCGCTCCCGCGGCCAGCGCAGCCACGCCTATACCGACGAGCGCTCGTTTCGATCGAACAGCGTCCACGAGCGCGCCCGCCGGCAGGCTAGTACGTCAGTGAGCGTTCTCCCTTGTGAAGAACACTGCAGGTGGAGAGCAGCTAACACGTTGAAGTTGTTCTCCATGTTTCGAATCATCGCCGCGACAACCTAAGAGCAACAGGAGGTCACTATGAACAACTTAAAGGGTAACTGCTCAACCAACTCTGCGCCGTGGCGTTGCTGTCGCGCAAGACAAGATAGGCTTCCTTCTCGCACGTAAACTGGGCCCAGCTATGAAACAGCGAGCCCGGCCTCGCCAAAGATAACCTCGCGTTAGGGCTTGTTTCACTCCCGCGCGTGCCACGGCCGACTCTCGTTACTTTCCCATCGAGAGAGCCTTGTGGGCAATGAGATTAAAACCCCTGGCTCGAGCATCTGTCGCCAACGCTTCAAGTTGGCACCAGCGCGATGGTCTCTCCCGGCAGTTGAGGACTTGACGGCAGCGCTCGCTCAAGGGCGACGATACGGATTCGCCGACTACGAATTGGAAGCACGACTTGCGCTGGGCGAGATCGAGATGAAATCCGGAAATCCCGCGGCGGCTCGCCGCGGTTCATTGGGCGCAGGGTTGATTGTATGCCTTCTGGCCTTAGCGATTAGCGGCGCCGCGCAAACGACCAAACACTCCGGCCCAGAGCAAACGGTTGTGGCAGGTAGCCCAGCCGAGAAAAGCCCCATATCCCTGCCAGGATTGTCCCCATTCCTGCCGAATGAGATCCTTTATTTCAACGGGGACGGCGGGGTCCAGGCACAGCCTATTGCAACCACCAACAATGTGGAAACTACCTTAAGAGGGCCCGCCAATCTGGGGGGTTTCCAGTTCACTCTCGGCTGCGATAACAGCATGGGCACCGAGACCATTCCGGCAGGCAATGGCGCGTCGAGCTTTAGTTGCACGGACAACGACACTGAAATGACATTAACGTGCAGCGCACCGGTAGGGTCAAGATGTTTCATATCGTTTCTACCGTAAAGGCAATTTGGCTGTCGGGGGCAGGTCGACGTAAGGGCTGCGGACTGCTTTTTGGAACGCTCGCTGAGGAGGCCTGCCCTCCGTCCTGTAACGGCCTGCGATTTTGGAGGGCGCTTACCAGAAGCACGGCCGTTCTCCCTGTCGTGGGCCTCAGCCAAGCCGCGTTGCGTCAAGTCTCATCTCATGCTTTACAAAATGTCCCGAGACTGGACAGTGGTTTTGGTTGGGTGAGATTGTTCGCTGCCGGCGTTGTCGTTTCAATCGCGGGAATCCTGTTGTGTGGTTACCGGACTACGTGAAACGGCCGGCTTTTCGCATAACTAGCGCAAATCCGAAACGCCACGACCTTCCTGGAAGTTCAAATTAGGGCTTATTGAAAGTCGCAAACGCCGCATCGATGTCGAGGTAGAGCGGATCCAGAATCGATGCCAGATTTTGCGTCAGGGTGATCATATCGGCCGGCCGAGGAGGAAGCGGCGAGCCGAAGTGTGCTTGAATTTCCTGCCGCAGCTTCGCAGCAGACTCCTGTACATCAGGCACGGAAGGGAAAGGCTTACGGCCGATTTCGGCAGCCAGCGCGCGCATTGTCAGGGCCATATTTTTTTGGAAGGCGAGTTGGGCCTCCGCGATCGGAGGCGGCAGGGTGACCGATCGGGTATCCAGCAGGTACTGCGCGTAGGTAATCTGCACCTGCAACAGCGTGCCCAGTGTGGGCTGCCAACGGCGGAAATCGTCGCGAATTTTAAGCTTGCGCGCGCGGGACGGGCCAAATTCGAAAAGGACCGCATCCGACTGCGCCTTCACCGTGTTGAATCCATTGTTAATCTGATCGCGTAGCTGAACAAGTCGCCCGGTTGCAACCTTGGGGTCGTCTTTCCACGGCTCTTCCATGAGTTGCGACAACATCTGCAAATTCTGGCAAAAGGCTTCTTCCATCTCCTGCAGGGCGTCTTTTACCCACAGACGATCGAAGATCAGCCACATACATACCAGTCCGAGCAGGACACCAAAGACGCGGTCGCGGGCAATGGCCAGTGAGGTCTGGATCGTGAATTCCTGCAAATTGACCAGATAAAACGCCAGCGCCATCTGCACTCCTAGATATGAGAGGCGCGGCGTGGCCGTCGAGATCCAGGCCGAAATTGCGGTGACGATCGCAAACAGCACGGTGAATCCGGCAATTGAGTTCAGGTACGGAAGCACGAAGACCTGCGCGCCCATGCCAAAACCAAAGCCGCCGATCAGCGCTCCCGCCAGGCGTAGAAACTGTTTTTGCCGCGAGGCGCCAATCGTCGACAATGCGGTAATGACGCAGGTTGCGATCGCAGTACTGAGACCCGGCCAATTAATTGACGTGTAGACGAAATAGGCTGCCACCGAGGCCGCCATTCCCCGCAAGGCGAATTTCAGATGCCGGCTACTGCTGAATGCGTCCGGGGCCAGTAGTGGTTGCCGATCTTCTTCCACCACCGCCGCCCAGGGCAATTCGCCTGGATTATCCGAACTGGAAAATGCATGCGGAATCAGCGCGACCGTCCTCTCCATCTCCGGTAAGAACGGCAGCTCCGACGGCTGCGTCTGGGTAGGAATCTCGACCAGTCGCGGCGTGCGCCGTTGTTTCAGATCGTCACGCAGGTCCGCAATCTTACCCGCGAGAGCCAGGCAGCGCGCGCGATCCGCTTCACTGGCCAAAGAAAATTTAGCCGAACGTGCGATTTGCAAACTCGCGGTCAGGTCCATCAACCGGCCCAGCAGCGCCACGGCCGCATTCATCTGGGCCACGAACCGGGGCGGGTATCCCGAGCGCACCAGCATCCGGCGCAGACGCGAAGTTCCCACGCTCGAATACAGTGCAATCTCTTTCTTGAAACGGAACGAGTGCTGCCCGGCGGCAATTGTCCGCAATAGATCTTCCACCGCCTGCAGCCGGGTGTCGAGACCCAGGCCCAGCTGGGTCGTGGGACGCACGCGGCGAAAGACATACTCCACGACGACCGTCACCGCTGTTCCAACCAATACCGAGAACCCGATCCACAACGTGTTCTCGGTGCGCGTATTGACGGTGAGCGTGGTTTGGTCCCACAGCGGAATCGCGCCCGCCAGCGTGAATCCGAAACCGATAGCCGTGAAATAGTCGGAAACGATGCTGATCACGTAAAACGCAATAAACAGCGAAACCGCGATCCAAAGAAAATGCGTCAGCGGATCGTCAATCAGCAGCATCACACCGATGATGGTGTAAACCGTGGCGAGGAAATAGACAACCGCAGTCCGGATTCCAGCCACCAAAGTTACATTAGGATTTTCGCGGCTCAGAAACAGCGTGTAGATGGCGCCCAGAAAGCCATTGGGGATTTGAAAGGTCATCACCAGCAGCATCACGATGGAAGCTGAAATGACCATGCGTCCCACCACCCAGGCCCGGCCCGGATAAGGGGAAAGCTCAGTCCTGAGAAAATTCCAGAACCAGGTCCAGGCGCTGTCGAGGGTGCGCGAGCGTGTGACCGCCGGCAGCGCTTCCTCCCGCGCCGACATCGCTATTGCGTCCTGTCCGACGGATCACGCCGGATGATGACTACCGCCGATTCGCTCAGACGGAAGGGCTCCGTCTCGGCCGCTTCAATTCGCACCCGTACTGGATAACGCGTAGCCAGGTGAACCCAGTTCAGCGAGCGTTGCACATCGGGCAGCCCGGGCCCAAAAGTACCGACCAGGGTTGAGTCCGGCTGCACTCCGAATCCAACGCTGTCCACAATCCCTTCATAGCGCACGTTAGGACGCGACAGCACGTAGACGTAGGCGTGCATTCCCGGCTTCACGTGCCGCAGTTGCGTCTCGCGAAAGTTTGCCACCGCCCACCACACGCGCGTATCGATCAGCGTAAACACCTGCTGACCGGTGTGAGCATAAGCGCCTTGCGAGATCGTAAGGTTGGTCACCCGGGCGTCGAACGGCGCATAGACGCGGCAGTTGTTCAGGTTGTACTCAGCGTCGCGGATGATGGCAGCTTTGCCTTCGCGCTGCGCGGTCAACGGCTCCAGCGTCAGGACGCCGTGCTGCGATTGCGCCAGTTGTGAATGGCTCTGCTCCATGACCGCTTTCGCCTGCTCATATTGCGCTTTGGCGGAGAGCACCTGTGCCTGGGCCAGCGCCACCTGCGAGCGCGCCTGGTCCACGGCCTGCTGTCCCGCCGTCACTGCCGTCCGCGCCTCATCCACCTGATCGACCGTAACAAACTGTTTGGCCAGCAGCGGCTCAATGCGATGGAAATTGTTGTACGTGTATTGATATTCCGCCTGTGCCCGGTCCAATGCGGCCTTGGCGCTGGCAACATTAGCCTGGGCTTCGTTGACGGCCGAGGCCGCGCGATCGACATTCGCGGCAGCACTGTCGGTGTAAGCCTTGGCCGCGCCCACCGCACTCTGTTGCGATGCGATGGTCCGGCTCTCGTCAACAATCTGGCCCTCCAGCGTGCTCAGATCGGAACGGGCTTTCTCCAGGGCATATTCGATAGGGCCGGGGATCGATCTCGAACAGCAGACCACCCTGCTTAACGAAGGCATTGTCCTGTACCGCCAGCTGGGTGATAGGCCCGTCCACCTGGGGAGCGATGCCGATGAAGTTGGCGAACACCTCGGCATCGTCCGTGCGCGGATACAACGTGGTTTCGGTTATGACAACCACACCCGTGATCACCGCGGCAGCGACGATCGCCGCACTCACAATTTTCCCCAGAAGTTTGCGCTGAACTGGAGTCTCGTTATCGGGCATGGCGTTTCCTCCTGTTCAGCTGAAGAACAATAACCAGATCGAAAATGTGAAGAACAGCGCCAGGCACGGATACACCAGAATCAGCGGCGAAAGCTCCTGCTCGAATTTGATCCGCACAAACAGCTGCCTGACTGCCACGGCCAGCACGATGCCGAGCACTCCACAGAGAATCCAGGAGGGGAAAAACGATCCCAGGATGTTGAACGTCGGCGCCCGCGAACATCCCGCGGTCGAGAACATGGCCGCACCACATGCCATGATCGCCGGCAGTCGAAGCTTGCCGGGATTCGCCAAAGCCTGCCATCTCGTGTTCTTTCTATGGTCTTTTCGCATAGAGTAAATCGCCTGTTTGATAGGACAAAGCCGCCAGTCCGGTTAGGAGTTGAGTGCGTGCGGTCACGTCCGCCGTGCGCGCGTCCGCCAGAGTACGTTGCGCCGAGACCACGTCGATCTGGCTTCGCACCCCGTAGTTGTACGATTCCAGGGCCGCATTGTAAGACTCGGTCGCAGCCTCCAGTAGCGCCGCTGCAGCCTTCTGTTGCCGTAGCGCCGTGCGTTGCTGTCGAGTACGCCGACCACACCTGGTTCTCCACCTGATCGCGTACCACGTCCACCGTCGCAGCGGCTTGCTTCTGGTCCGCGCGAGCCCGCTCCAGACGCTTTTCCCTGGCCAATCCGTCAAACAACGTCCACGACAGGGTGAGCTGCGCATCCCACGGATTAATGGTGGGAGAATAAACTCCCGGCATCATCCCTTGCTGTCCGTAAGCGCGGGCCATGCCGGCATTGCCATCGACGCTCAACGTGGGAAAGAAATCTCGCTGCGTCCCTTTCACTTCCGCAAACGTGGCCCGCAGGTCGGCCACCCGTTGCAACAGGTCGGGACGCTGAGCCAGCGCTTTGTCGATGGACGTCTCCACGCTGTCGCCAATATTGTCCGGCATCTTGATGGTCTGAATGCTCTCTACCTGAAACTTTACGGTCGGCGAGATGCCGAGCGCGGTCGCCAGATCGCCATGCGCGATCTCGGTCGCGCCAATGGCGGCCTGCAGATTATAGTCGGCTTGGGCGGCTGCGCTACGGGCTTCCAGAACATCGGGCAAGGTCGCCAGCCCCAACTGCAGCCGAGCCTCGGCCGCCTGGTCCACGGTCTGTGCATTCTTCAGGTTCGCTTCCGCCGCGTCCTGCAGCCCCTTGGTGTCAAGCAGGTGGTAGTAAGCCTGCATCACTCCAAAGATTACCCTGCGATGGGTATCGTTGAACTGAAAGTTCGCAGCCAGAAGAGCGTTCCGGCTGACCGATATTTCCTGCGAGCGCCGGCCGAAATCAAAAATAATGTAATCGAGGGCTAAAACCGGCGAGAAGGTTTCCACCGTCTGTCGCTGAAAGCTGTTGCCAAAGAATATTCCTTCTCGTGTGGTGCTGGCCAACACCTCAGCCGCCAGCGTCGGATACAGGGTAGATTTGGCGATGCCCAGGTCGGCAGCCCGCGCCTTAGCGTTCTCCCACGCCACTCGCGTGTCGGGATTGTTCTCTTCGGCGACATTTACCAACTCCGACAGGCTGTACACCTTCGCTGGATCGAGAACTGCGGTTGACGCCGGTCGCGGAGGCACTTTCAGTTGCTGTTTCGCCAGGGAGGTATCCCAGGGATGGTCGGGAGCGGAAGGCGGGTTTTGCGCGCAAGCGAGCCCTTCCGCAGCCAGCATGCAGAATATGAGGATGATACGTCCACGAAAACCAGACATTCGTTAGTCCGGATGCTCTACTTGCGGCTCTTCTTGAAAATAAGGGGATCATAACACGCAACGCGGTGACCTAGTATCGCCCTGTAGAGAGGTGTCACAACCGGAAAGAAAGTTTTCTAGTGGAACAAACAGCTGGAGCAACCAGTCAGGCTAGCCGCAACGCGGCGGGATGAAGTTAGCCGGGGGCGTAAGCCCCCGGGAAAGTGGGAAACAGTCGTAAGCCGCAGAGCGGCGACACCTCTTGCGGCAAAATCTCTGTAACTCCGCAAGACAAGTCTGATGGCGTGCGGCATGCGGCATCTGCAAAGGGGCGCAGATTTTATCCATGCCCTGCTGAATTCGAAACGCGCCGCAATGAGCGCCAGCCCCTCACTGGTTTCTCTACGGACCCGAAACATAGGTGTATTCATTGTTCACCCACTGTCCCGCAATCAGCGACCAGAGAGTTACGTAGATGTTGCTACCATCGGCCGGAAGGCTGTAGACCGTCGTGGACAACACGTTGCCCAGGTTACCGGATTGATAGTAGTTGTTTCCGTATTGTGCGCTCCCGATGTCGAGCCAGTATGCCGTGGCGCCGGAACCAGCACTCCAGTTGAACGTCACTACGTTTCCGCTCAACGTCGAGCCCGGAACTGGCGATTGCATTTGCCCCGCTCCGCCCAACGCGTTGAACGCAGTGTAGGTATAGGCATTGGCTGTCCACGCACCATCGATCAGCGAATATAAAGTGACGTAGATGGTGCTGCCATTCGTCGGCAGTCCATTCACGGTCGTGGTCAGCACGTTGCCCAGTTGCCCGGACTGCCAATATTGGTTACCGCCCGGCGTGCTACCCACATCCAGCCAGTAGTTCGAAGCGCCTACGCCCGCCGTCCAGGTGAACGTCGCGCTGCTGCTGGTTAACGTCGATCCCGGAGGGGGCGAGGTCATGACCGCACTTTCTGTCGCCGGGTTAAAGGCCGTGAAAGTATATGGATTGCTCACCCAGGAACCATTGATGAGGTAGTAGAGAGTCACATAGACAGTGCTGCCATTGACGGGCAAAGAACTCACGGTAGCCGAGAGAGTAGTCGTGGGCAGGCTTCCCGACTGATAGTAATTGTTGCCGCCAGCGGTGCTTCCCACGTCGATCCAGAACGCGCTGGTTTGTGGCGGCCCAAACCACTGGAAGGTAGCGCTGCTGCCGGGCAGTGTCGACCCTGGGGCGGGGCTGTAAATACCGGCCTGCGTGGTGGTGAAGTTGGCGGTATAAACGGCCGTAGTGGCTGGAGCCGTCACCGTATCCGTCGTGCTGGTATTGCCGTCCGCCCACTGCGTAAAGACGTACTGTGTGCCTGCTACGACTTGCGGCGTGACCACGCTCAAGGTGCAGGAATTTCCCGGGGTCCAGCTCAGCGTTACCGGTGCTATGTAGGTTCCGGGTGCGCAACCGGCGCCGGCGGTGGTGACAGTGAGGCCGGAGGGCGACGTTGTGATCTCCACGCTGCCCGCCGGGATCGTCGGCGCAAACGATACTCCCTTGAAGTTGGAATCGGGCGGAGCGGTATCCAGCAGGGAAAATGTCTCACTCGAGGCCTGCGATGCCAGGGTGAAGGTCAGGTTATCGGTGATTCCGTAAAGATAGGTGAAATCGAGATCGCTCAGCGTGTAGTTGGTCGCGTAAAGCTGGACCGTGTTGCCGGAAACGGTGCCGGCCAAACCATATAGGCCGCTGGTGCCGGTAGTGTTGCCATTGTTGACCAGATTCAATCCCCGCCAAAGGGTGTAGGCCAGGCTCCACGTTCCCGAGCCATTGGACTGGCTGTTGACCCACTTTTCCAGGCCGCCATTTCCGATGTTGGCGGTGCCGGTGGAATTGTTGTCGCCATTGGAATCATTTTTCGGGGCGCCCGTATCCGCCACATAGAGAACCGACGGGCTGGCGAAGAAGTAATTCGACGCACTCAAGTTGATCGGCAAGCCGGCATTGAGATTATTGCCGTTGCTGTTGACGCCTGTCGTGATCGTCTCCTTGCCGGTGCCGCCCGTGTTGCCGTATCCGGTCAGCATGGTTGGGCCGCCACCGCTGTTGTACAAGCCGGTTGCCGGAGGCGAACCCAGCGTGCCAATGTAAGAGCGGTTATTGCCCGATCCCTCCTTGCTGTCGACCGAGACGTAAAGCGTGTTGTTGAGGATCTGAACGGTGCGCGTATCCTGGGCGATCGTTTTGCCACTGGTGTCAAGGCCAGTAATCGCCGTGGGCGCTGTGTCCGGCCCGCCGACCGGGACGTAGAAAACTCCGCCTGTCCCATCGCTGCCGCTACCCTGGCCCGAAACATAGGCTGTGGTTCCGTTAAGGGTGTAGGCGCTGCGTCCATTGTTGGTGTTGAAGATGTTGTAGATCGGGGTCGCGGAGTTAACGTTGCCGTTGGCGTCAATCAAGGTCAGCATGCGCGGCACCGGAGTGTAGCTTTGCCCGGTCAGGCTGCCCGACTGAGCTAGTTGGCCTCCGGGCGAGCCGTATCCGTTCGGATTAAGGTTGAAGGCGCCGGCATTGATGCCGTACCCCATGACTGTCAGGTATTGGCCACCTCCCGAAAGTTGTATCGTAGCCTCAGACGAAGACCCGTATTCGGCGGCGAGGGGAACGTTTGCACCTGAAGCGGTGGGCTGCAACACCAGCGAATTCACATACGAGGCGCTTGCCGTTCCATTTGGGGTGTACTGGAACAGCGTAAGCGGAGCTGCCTGATTGTCTCCGTAGCCGCCTACCGAACTGTTACCGCTGCCATTACCGGTGCCGTTTGCCACGTTCGTACACGTGCCGCCGTGGTTACCGCATCCCTCGACGGCGACCACCAGATTTCCCGGAACAAAAAACGTGCCGTCCTGGGCAAACGCAGACAATGACAGCAGCAATGCAACTGCGAGAACGAATGTAGCGATTCGACCTTCTGACATAGCGGGCTTTTCCTTGTGCTCCGGATTATTCGTCTGGGCTCGGTTGAGTTAAGCACAAGAAAGGGATGTGTCCAGGTTAAATGAACGTGAATTTCTGTCTGGATGTGTTGCTCTGCAAATCCGAGCCGCTTGCTTGTGGGAGGCGATTTTGCGTTCGTTATCGCAGGTACAAGAGAGCAATCGTTACCTTGTTGTAGTCCAGGAGGCGTTCCCGGCGTCTGTGTTGGCAAATTTGCTTCGCGCTCAACCCTCGCCGGAGCAAACAGGATGGAAGATGATAAGTTGAATGACATGCATGGGGAGGCTCGAAAGCCGGAATGTCATGAATGCTAAGGATTTTCATCCCAGACCTACTGCACAGCCAACCGGGTTGAGAGCGCTGCGATTGCTTGGGTTTACGGTCCTGTGGTTCGTTCTTGCCCTGCTTACCCTCTGGGCTGTGGCGGCCCTTTACGTCGATTTCCGGGTACCGGCACTCCGCATCCCGGTAACCGTGATCTATGTTCTTGCGGTCATCGCAATTGTCCTGAAGGTCAAACGACGGCTCTGGGCCGCTGTTTTTTGTTTTGCAGCTTTCTGCATCGTGCTCACCTGGTGGCTCAGCCTGAAGCCATCGAATGACGGCGATTGGCTACCCGACGCGGGGCGAACTGCCTGGGTCGAGTTCAATGGCGATCAAGTCACGATTCACAACTTGCGCAACTGCGACTACCGCACCAAAACCGAGTACTCCAATTGCTGGAGCGATAGGACGGTTTATCTATCGCAACTCCGTTACGCTGACCTGTTCTTCACCACCTGGGGACCGAAGTATATTGGCCATCCGATTGTCAGCTTCCAATTCGGCGACAACGATCATGTCGCGTTTTCAATCGAGGCACGCTATAAAGTCGGCCAGTCCTACTCGGCTATTCTAGGATTCTTCCGCCAATACGAGCTGATCTTTATCGCTGCCGACGAACGTGACGTCATTCGATTGCGCACCAACTATCGCAACCACGAGGAAGTGTTTCTGTATCGCACCACCATCCCGGCCGACCGGGCGCGAAAGATATTCCTCATCTACGCCGATTACCTGAACAAGTTGCGCGATCATCCTGAGTGGTACAACGCGCTGACGCGAAATTGCACCACCACGCTCGACACCAAAATCGCCGAGGACATGCAGAATCCTCAGCCCTGGAATTACCAGCTTCTGCTGAACGGTACACTCGATGAACTGCTCTACGACCGGGGGCGTCTGGTCACGGGCGGACTCCCATTCCCAGAACTGAAAGAGCGGGAGCACATCAATTCCGCCGGCCAGGCGGCCGACGGATCTCCGGATTTCTCTAAACTCATTCGCCAGGGGCGGGTCGGATTCTAAGCATAAAATTCCCGGCAGTTTCATAGCCAGGGAACCTCTCGGTCATCGACTATCCCTGCGACTGGCCTCGGTTCACCGTTGGCCGCTTATGATTTGGCCGCTGTTGGGATCTAGAACCAACGGTACAGTCTTCGCTGCATGGCTAAAGTCGAAGGCACCGAGAATCGATCCGGCTTCGGCGTCAAACGACTGGTCGCCAATCTGCCCCAGGCTCCAATTGTCTTCGATAAAGCGAAGAATTGACGTCATGTCTTCCAGGCTATGATCGACGAAATTCGTTTTGGCAAATGGAGACAGCACAAGGAATGGTAAACGCGGCCCATAGCCGCAGCGGTCCTGATAGGCTCCGGGAGCAGCATTGCCGCATAGTTCCGGGCCAAGCAAGGCATCGTTGTTGGGATCACTGGACTGATTGACGATGGGCGGCATGACATGGTCGTACCAGCCGTCGGAATCGTCCCAAGTGAGAAGGATGGCCATTTGCGACCACTGCGGCGTCTGCTGTAACTGATTGATGGTGTCTACCAGAAACGTTTGTTCGGCCAGCGGACTGGATGTGGCAGGATGGCCGTTCATGTTGTGCGGCGCCTTAAGAAACGTAACCGCCGGCATGGTTCCGTTTGCCACCGCAGCCCAGAAATCGCTGAGGCTGTACTGATGGTTGGCACGGTCGCTCTGACCAATCGTGCTGATGCTGGTGGGTGGAAGGTGATGCGGATTGGCCGTCGATGCATAGTATTGAAACGGTGCATAGTGGCCATCGTAGCCGGAAGTGCAGATCGCTTTTCCCTGATCGATCCCGATCGGAGTCCAATCGCCGTAGAACCATCCCCAGGTAATGCCTCTGGCATTGAGCAGGTCGCCTATGCTGGGCCCGCTCATGACCACCGAGGAGCCCGACGAGCAATCGTCGTCGGTGGGATTGACTTCGCCAATGACTGTGCCATTGACCACGATGCTTCCGATGTTCGCCGGACTGGCGCCATGAGTCTGGCCGGCAACCAGATTCAGGTGTCCCATCACGGTTGTGCCAAACACCGGGGCAAAGAAGTTGTCGTTCAGCGTGAAGTATTGGGCATAGTTCCATAGCGCCGTCACGGTGTTGCCATCGTAGTAGCCGAAGTTCAGGTTCATCCCACATCCGTTACCGGTAGCGCTCAACAGGGCGAACATGTCCATCAGCCCGCCGTGGTAAGCCTTCTGTTCCGCGCTGTAGGCGTTGTCGTTATCGCAGGTCACATTCTGGCTGCGATCGAGGCGAAAAGGTGCGATGCCGTTGGGATTGTTCTGCAACATGGTGCGGTTGTATCCGTTGATCGCCGGCGTGTTCGCCCGGGGATAGAAGGCCGGCTCGCCTTGAAGATTCGCGGCGTTAGGATAGGAACCGAAATAGTGATCGAACGAAACGTTCTCGTCGAAGATCACAACCACGTATTTGACGGGCGTCGCGGTCTGCGCCGCTGGCTGGCTTGCAGCGGGAGTCGCGGCCAATAGCGATTGCACCAGCAGAGCTGAAAGCGCCGCCACGAGGGTGAGTGTTCTCAGAGAGTTTCGCATCTTCACACCTTTTCGTTTCGCAGGATTCGAGTCGCAGGCACGGCACGTCTTTCAACCGTATGACCTAACCTGTGAATTAGTGAATTCCGGCGGCTATTTTCGCATACCACGATCAGGCGGGGAAGATGCGGCACAAAAGTATTTGACAATCTGCCACTGTCGGACGTCTAGGCGGTTAATCCCCAGCAGGCACCCTCTAAGCCCGGCCTGATTGAACCGCTTTCCGGCGGAAGCACGTGGCCTCGTGATCGTTGACGACTCCTACCGCTTGCATCCAGGCGTAGACGATTACCGGGCCCACGAATTTAAATCCACGCTTCTTGAGCGCCTTGGATATCTCCTCCGAGAGCGGTGTCTTGACCGGCCGGGCGCCGCGATTTTGGATCGGCTTCCCGCCTGCCATGTTCCAGATGAATGTTGAGAAGTCATGACCCTCACTCTGCAACGCCAGGTAGGCTCGAGCCCCTCCGATCGTGGCTTCGATCTTGGCGCGTGATCGCACGATGCCCGAGTCCTTGAGCAACCGCGAGATGTCAGTCTTACCGAAGCGTGCCACCACTTCCGGATCGAAGTTCTTGAACGCTACTCGAAAAGCGTCGCGCTTCCGCAAAATGATGCTCCAGGAAAGACCGGCCTGAAAGCCGTCGAGCATCAGCTTTTCCCAAAGCGCACGGCTGTCATATTCGGGCACTCCCCACTCTTCATCGTGATAGGCCCGGAGCAGCGGGTCGCCTTCGGACCAGGAACAACGACGAATCGTGCTCTTAGATAGAGCGTTCATGCTACTCCCAACGCCAGCGGAGCCCGCTCACCGCACAGCAACTGGGCTGTATTTGACCGCCTGTTTGTCACAGCCCGAGTGACCAACGAAGCCGATGGCTAATACGGAGGACTATCGTGTGCGTCAAATGGCACGAGCTCTCCTTGCCACTCGAAATCGGGCCGGCTTTGCAGCAATCGGACACATCGGTTCCAGCGGAGAATCGAATCGTCATTGCCGGTCGGACGGATCTTTTCCGCTTCGGCAAAACATTGCAGCGCCTCTTCCAGAAGCGGCAGCAGAGTATGAACTGGGCGTCCGGCCCCTAGTTGCGACTTTAGCCGGCGCTCATGAAGGATTCCCGTGTAGTACAGGCGCTCGTAAGGATCAACCAGGTTGCCAAAGATATCTTCCACTTCAGCATAGCGGTCCCCTACTTCACCCGTGAACTGGTCGGTGAGCGCAAGTCCCAAGATTCGCTGACCCACATTATTACCGGGATCGGCAGCCAGAATGTCGCGGCAAATCGATTCAGCCTCTTCCGGTTGGTTCAGGTTTCGATATACCTCGGCTTTCGATATTGCCTCAGCGATACCCGACGCGGAAATGACTTTCAGCTTCAAGTCCATAGGTCCTCCTCGCTCACTTCTGCTCCGCGGATGTCCCGCGGATCTTGCGCACTATCCAAAGTAGGGGGTCGTAAAACTGATCGACGACCCGTTCCTTAAGAGGGATGATAGCGTTATCGGTGATTTTGATCTCCTCCGGGCAAACCTCGGTGCAGCACTTGGTGATATTGCAGAGCCCGATGCCGAGTTGCTCCCGCAGCAGTTGGGTGCGGGAAACGCCGTCGAGCGGATGCATCTCCAGGGCTGCCACCCGAACAAAGAATCGCGGTCCAGCAAATTGCTCCTGCTTGTCATGCTCGCGAAGGACGTGACATACATCTTGGCACAGAAAACATTCGATGCACTTGCGAAATTCTTGCACTCGATCAACGTCTTCCTGGGAGAACCTCCATTCGACACCCGGACGCGGCTGAAAAGGCGGGATCTTGCGGTTCACCTTGTAATTCCAGGAAACATCGGTCACCAGATCCTTGATTACGGGAAAGGTCTTCAGCGGGGAGATGGTGACCGGCTTGTCCAGTGGCAACGCATCCAGGCGCGTCCTGCAGGTGAGCCGGGGACGCCCATTCACTTCCGCAGAACACGATCCGCACTTTCCCGCCTTGCAGTTCCAACGCACGGCGAGATCAGGAGCCTGGTGCGCTTGTACATAGTGCAGTGCATCCAGAACTACCATCCCTGGGGCCACGGGAATCCGGTACTCGACGGGAGAGCCGCCTTGCCGGTCACCGCGGAATATTTGAAAGGTCGCCTCTTGCACGCGTCGTCCTCCACTATTTGTCGTCGGCAACAATCTGCTTTAGATCATCCGGCATTTCCGGAAGGGGTTGCTGTCGTAGCGTCATCGTCGACCCTTCGCGGTGAATAATGTTGTTGTATGTACCGTGTTGAGGATCGAGATTCGGAAAGTCGATCCGACTATGCGCCCCGCGGCTTTCTTCCCTTACCAGAGCGCTACGTGCAACCGCTTCCGAAACAATAAGCATGCATTTGAGATCGAGGGCCAAATGCCAGCCCGGATTGAAGAGACGCGAGCCTTCTACGCTGACATTTGCCTGTCGAGCTTTTAACTTTTCAATCTCCTCCAAGGCTCGTTGAAGGTCTTCCCGAGTGCGAAAGATCCCCACCAGGTTTTGCATCACTTCCTGCAGGTCTCGATGGATGGCATAAGGGTTCTCACCATCGCGGCGCTGGAAAGGTGAGAGCGCGTCACGTTGAGCTTCTTCAATCTGCATACCATCCACGGTCGGAGAAGATACTTCTTTGGCGTGTTGAGCCGCCGCCATGCCCGCTCGACGCCCGAACACCAGCAGATCGGAGAGCGAGTTGCCGCCCAGGCGGTTAGCGCCGTGCAGTCCCGCCGTCGACTCCCCGGCGGTGAAGAGTCCAGGCACCGTACTCTGGCCGGTTTCCGCTTCCACGCGGATTCCGCCCATCATGTAGTGACACGTGGGGCCAACCTCCATGGGTCCTTTGGTGATGTCCACGTCAGCCAAATCTTTGAACTGGTGATACATGCTGGGGAGCTTGCGCTTTACGTATTCGGCCTGCTTGTGCGAGATGTCGAGAAACGCCCCGCCGTGTTCGGTGCCACGACCCTCTTTTACTTCCGTGTAGATGGAGCGAGCCACGACATCGCGCGTGGAAAGCTCCATCTTTTTGGGATCGTAACGTTCCATGAACCGCTCACCCAGTTTGTTGCGCAGAACTCCACCTTCGCCACGCACCGCCTCGGTCACCAAAATGCCTTGGACACCGGGAGGCCAGATCATCCCGGTGGGATGAAACTGAACAAACTCCATGTCCATTAGCTCGGCGCCCGCGTTGTAGGCCAGCGCCATTCCATCGCCCGTGCATTCCCACGAATTCGAGGTAATCGGCCAGGCTTTGCCGATGCCTCCGGTGGCTATGATGACAGACTTCGCCTTAAAAACTACAAAGCGTCCCTGCTCGCGCCAGTAACCGATCGCTCCGGCACAACGATCGCCATCCTTAAGCAGACGCACGATCGTGCTCTCCATGTACACATCGAACCCCATGTGTACCCCGCGGTCCTGAAGCGTGCGCAGCATCTCCAAGCCCGTGCGATCGCCCACATGGCACAAGCGGCGGAAGGAATGTCCGCCGAATGCCCGCTGCAGAATCCGTCCGTCTTCAGTGCGATCGAAAAGCGCGCCCCACTGCTCGAGCTCCCGTATTCTTTCCGGCGCCTCTTGCGCGTGCAGCTGAGCCATGCGCCAGTTGTTCAACATTTTCCCGCCGCGCATGGTGTCGCGGAAATGCACGCGCCAGTTGTCCTCTGGATCCACGTTGGACATGGCCGCAGCTATGCCGCCTTCGGCCATCACGGTGTGCGCTTTCCCCAGTAACGATTTGCACACCACTCCAACCGATACTTCGTGTGCAAGCGCTTCAATGGCTGCGCGAAGTCCGGCACCACCTGCCCCGATCACCAGTACATCGTGCTCGTGTGTCTCAAGTGTGTCGTTCAAAATAACCTCGCATCTGGGATCGCCCCGGACGACACTAAGCGTACATACAGGTCGGCCAAGCCCACGGAAAAAAGACTCATCCACGCGAACAGCATGTGGCGTCCATTCAGGGCGCTCGTCCATCGCCACGCCTGGTAACGGGGCCGGCCGAACGTCACGCACGAAAAACAGTCCAGCTTGCCGCCTACCAAGTGGCGCAGAGAATGACAGGAGAAGGTATACATCGTAAGCAAGCTGACGTTGGCCAGCAGGACAAGCGTCCCTACGCCAACGCCGAACTTTCCGTCGAACCAGAAAGCCCGAATCGCGTCGTGCCACAGAAAGAACAGAAAGAGTACGGCCAGATACAAGAAATAACGATGCACGTTTTGCAGAATGAAAGGAAACGAGGTCTCGCCGCGGTAAGAATGTTTGCTCTCGCTCACGGCACAGCCTGGCGGGTCGAGGAAGAAAGCGCGATAGTAGGCTTTGCGGTAGTAATAGCAGGTGACGCGAAACCCAAGAGGGCCGGCGAGAATCAGCAAAGCCGGCGACAGCGGCCACCAGTGATGGTGCGCGTCGATCAGAGGGGAGTAGAACGGAGACAGGTACGGCCCCCACTCATAGTAACGCCCCTCGAAAGCTCTCCACGTAGCGTAAATCCCAAACCCTCCGAGAACGATCACGACAGGAATAATTTCCAGCCACCAGGCGTCCCGTCGTTCGGTACTGCCTAAGCGGTGATCGCTTGCTGCGCGAGCCACAACCTCAGCCATAGTTTTTCCTCAGCGACCTAGACTAGCCAGAAAATTGCGTTTTGAAAACAGAATTCCGGAGAAAGCACGTGTGGCTGGGCTTTCCGCCGGTTCGGACCTTGCTTCGAGACCTGCCGAAGTTGCGAATACGAGCTTTTCTGTAACAATTTCCAGCCTAACCGCTCCGCCGCGGCGTTCCTCATTCCCGTGTAGACGGAAGATGTTCCTTGGGCGGAGTGCGGCGCACCGGTATGCTAGTGTGATTTGGTTATTTGGAGAGCTTGATGCAACTGACTTCCCGCCGATGCCGCACCTGCCTGCGATGGATCCTATCCATCATCTGTCTCGTGAGTGCTGCGTCGCCTCTCACCTTGGCTGGCCAAGACCAGGCGGACAGCAAGCAGTTCTCCGGAATGCAATGGCGGCTCATTGGTCCCTTTCGGGCCGGCAGAGTTACGGCTGTCGCGGGCATTCCCGGCGACCCTAATACCTACTACTTCGGTACGCCCGGCGGCGGAATCTGGAAGACGACGGACGCAGGACAAGTCTGGCATCCAATCTTCGATAAGGAGCGAGTTGCATCCATTGGAGCCATGGCAGTGACCCCTTCGGATTCACGCGTAGTCTATGCCGGCACCGGTGAGCAGACGCGCGGCAGCGGCCTTTACCGGTCATCCGACAGCGGTATGACTTGGAATAACGTGGGTTTGCAAGACGTGCCCTTCATTCAGGCGATTGTTGTCGATCCACAGAACCCCAATGTTGTCGTTGTCGGTGGGAATTCCATTGGATTCGGGATTCTTTGGCGGCCGCTTCCAAAATCGGCGACAGTCGACCGTCGCGGCATCTTCAAGACGGAGGACGGCGGAAAAACTTGGAAGAGAGTCTATTCGAACGATGACACGCTGGGCGTCGTCGATATGTGCTCTGACCCCAGCGATCCGCGCTTGTTATATGCGGCGGTATACAGGCCTGCATCCGGGTCCGGCGATTCCGAGATCAAAGCCACCTCGGACATTATCAAGTCCAACGACGGAGGCTCTACCTGGACTCCGCTTGTGAGCAAAGGCCTGCCGGAAAAAGCCCGCGGAAGATTAGGCATAGCAGTCGCAGGCGGAACTGGTGGCCGCCGTCTGTACGCAATTGTGGACCAGGGCTTCTTCCGCTCCGATGATGGTGGCGCGACCTGGCAGCAGTCCACCAAAGATCCGCGCGTGATTGGCAGTGAGTACTTCAGCCGGATTTTCGTCGATCCTAATCACCCTGACGTTCTCTACGTGGCGCAGACCTCGCTCTATCGATCCATTGACGGTGGCAAGACTTTCGAAGCTTACGTGGGAGCTCCCAGCGGAGATGACTTTCACGTTCTGTGGATCGATCCCAAAGATTCTGCGCGCATGATTCTGGGCGTGGATCAGGGGGCCATCGTCAGCGTCGATAGCGGCAAGACGTGGAGCTCCTGGTATAACCAGCCGACCGGACAGTTCTATCATGTCTCCACCGACAATGCGTTTCCCTATCGTGTTTATGGCGCGCAGCAGGACAGTGGAACTGCGGGCGTTTTGAGCCGCAGTGACTACGGTGAAATTCTCGCCCAGGATTGGTACTCGATCGGCGGTTTTGAGTATGCCTTTATCGCTCCCGATCCGGCGAATCCAAACTTCGTTTACAGCGGCGGATGGTATGGGTCGGTGGTGCGATTCGATAAGACGACCGGTGAAATCGCTACCATATTTGAGAAGGGGCAAAAGTATCGCGCCGCGCAAATGCCTCCTCTGGCGTTTTCGCCTCAGGATCCCTCCGTGCTTTATTTGGGGATGCAGTTCGTCCTCAAAACCTCGAACGGCGGATCGAGTTGGCAGGAGATCAGCCCCGATCTGACCGGGTATGGCGACCAAAAAGAGGAAGCGAAACCAGATCCCGACAAACCCCATCCGCCTGCCATCACATCATTGTCGCCGTCTCCAGTGCAGCCGGGTGAAATCTGGGTTGGCACCAGCAACCGGCTGGTTCATGTCACTCGTGATTCGGGAGCAACCTGGCAAAATGTATCGCCAACCGGATTGTCAGAGCCTACCCAGATTCTTTATGTAGAAGCCTCGCACCATGATCCGGCGACGGCTTATCTGACCGTTGGCGCGACTCGTGAATCCACGCCTCCTTATGTTGTGCGCACCCATGACTATGGGCACACCTGGCAAAAGATCGTCAACGGCTTCCCTAACAACGAAATGGTTCGCGTACTGCGCGAAGATCCGAAACGCAAAGGTTTGCTGTATGCGGGCACCGATACCAGCGTATTCGTTTCATGGGACGACGGAGATCACTGGCAGCCGCTTTCCTTAAACTTACCGCCAACTCCTATCACCGATCTGCAAGTTCATGCGAATGATTTGGTTATCTCAACCTTCGGACGCAGCTTGTGGATACTTGACGATCTGACTCCTATACGAGACATCAATCCGCAGATCACTGCCACGAACGCCTACCTCTTTCCTCCGGCAAACGGAATGCGCGTGCGCTGGGAGAACTATCAGGACACGCCTTATCCCCTCGAAACTCCCGCCGGCCAGAATCCACCGGATGGCGCCATTGTCGACTACTTTCTGAAAAACACGGCGGAAAGTGAATTAACGCTGACTATCTTCGACGAGAAGGGTGCTGCAATAGCTAAGTTTTCAAGTGAGGTAAAACCAGCTGACTCCCTTCCAGCGAATGTTCCGAATTACTGGTTTGCTCCTGCGGACGCATTGACCAAAGCAGCTGGGGTCAATCGATTTGTGTGGGACTTGCGATATCCGTCTCCGCTGACTCTTCCCTACGGCTATTACGGGGAGCTTCTGGAGTACACCGAATACACTCTCGCCGACCATGCTGTACCCGGCCTCACTCCGCGCCAACAACCTCGTGGTCCGCTGGTGGTGCCTGGCAAGTACACAGTCGAGCTGCGTTACGCCGGTCAGACTTTGCGACAGCCGCTTACCATCGAGCTTGATCCCCGCGTCCAGGCATCGCAGTCGGACTTGACCGAACAACGCGATCTCGCGCTGGAAATCAGCCGAGGCATGAAGTCGAGCTATGAGGCCTATCAACAAGTTGCCGCCCTGCGCAAAGAGTTGGCAGAACGGCAAAAAGCCATGAACGGTGCCGGCCAGGAGAAAGTCAAAGACGCGGCCGCATCGCTTGAGAAGAAGATCGATGCCGTGGAGAAGGGCTCCAACACCGCCCCCGGTTTCGGACCCATCAACCGCGATCTGGCCAGACTGATTTTCAGCGTCGAGAGCGCTGACATGCGCCCGGCGGAGACTGTCCGGTTGGCGGTGCAACAGAATTGCGACGCACTCGACAAAGACCTTACGCGGTGGAAGCAACTCAACGAGCATGACATTCCGTCATTCAATGCGCTACTTGCTGAGAGTAAAGCAATGGCATTGCCTCTGAGCGCTGCAAGCTCGAGCGGATGTCAGCGGTGACTAGGGCATACGTAACTGAGGTTGCGCGGAATTCCCATGCGCTTCCTCTTCCCAACTAGAGTCCCTTGTTACCCCGCAGGGTTTATACAGACCAGGCACCCACATGTATCGAGCAAACCTAAGGCTCGTCACAACTAGAGCGGTAACGCTAGCTCTGATCTGTGCTGCTTCCGGGGTGCGATCGGACGCGACCAGTGAAATCATCTTGCGAAGCCGTTATCGAATTGTTTTGGCTGCGGACAGTCGCGCAGTGTACCGCGGAAATGGACGTACGACGGAGTGCAAGCTCTTCGAAGTGCGGGACGTTTATGCAACCGTGTCTGGAGTGGCTCATTCTGGCCGAAATTACCGGGTCACGGATGCGATTAGAGAGGGTTTTGCCGGCGGAGGAACGTTCGAAGATCACGTGTCGTCTACCGCTATCGTTCTCAAACGGCGGCTGGAGAAAATGCTGGCAAATCTCCAAGTCAACAATCCCACCGAGTATCGATATTTAATGCAAAAGTCGGCTTACACATCAGACCTGGTGCAGTTGGCGATGGCTGAAACGGTCGGAGGTCAACCTATGCTCGGCATTATCGAGCTGCGAACCACCGGCGCGGGAAACAGCCTTACCACGAAGACAATGGTGTGTCCGGGTAGCTGCAGGCAAAATACTGAGATCTTCTACTTTGGATATTGGGACTACATAAAGCCCTATGTGGCGGCATCAGGCCAGCCTCGAAACGTTGCCTCCGCCGCTTCGATCGACAGGCTGATTCGAATGGAAGTCCATGAACATCCGGATGAGGTTGGTGTCCCAATCAATATTCTTGAACTTAATGGTACTGGCGCGCGCTGGCTCCAGAATGGCGGCAACTGCTCACTCCCCGGAGTTGGCTGGTAGCGTCATGCAGGTCGCCGATATCTCTTCTTCGAGGGAATGATCTTGGAGAATTGATCTTCGAGACTACTGGAGCTTCGCGTACTCCGCTTTGGCTTGTTTGTAGATAGGAATGTCAGGATCGGCGTCCTTCCACAGGGTGAGGAAGTCCTGATACGACTTGCGCGCGCCAGCCTTGTCGCCGCTCATTGCCAAGGCGCGTCCAAGCTGTAAATGGGCCAGCGCCCCGGTCACAAAGTTGAGCATGACGCCGGGGTGGTCGAGCATCTTCTGATACTCCGCCGCCGCCTTCTCGCCCTGGCCTGCCTTCAGGTAGGCAAGACCGCGCACGTACACCGGGTACATAGGGTCGATTCGTCCACTTCTAGGATTGGGCTGCGAACTCAGTTCGTAGGGGAGGGCGGCTTGCAACCAGGCAATGGCCCGCTCGGGATTACGATCTAATTCGATGGCGGCCCGGACGGTAGGCAACCAGAAGCCTTGGATCAGCGTATCCTGCGCAAAATCGCGGTCGAGTTTGTCGACCAGTTGCTGGGCCTGAGGTAACTCGCCGGCGCGCGCGAAGGTGACGGCGGCCATGATATCCGCATCTCGTCCGGTGTCTTGGTTCCTAGCGTCGGCCATGGCCTCCCGGGCGCGAGGCGTGTTACCGATTTCCGCCTCGCGCAAAGCTTCCCGGGTCTTCCATGAAGCCATGGTCTCCGGTGCGTTCGCTTGCCGGGCTGACTCCACCGCTCGCGCAGATAGCTGACGCGCCTTGCTCATTCGACCAAAGTACGCCTCGGTGTCGGATTGATAAGAGAGCAGTACATCCTCTATGCCTGATTTACCCTTCGCCCATTCCGATTGCTCCTGCATCCCGCCATTATTTCTCTGAAGAAATGCCAGCATATACGCGGTGGCTCGCATGTCGGATCCATCAACCTTCCGTGCTCTGGCTTCACTGAAGGTAGCTTGGGCGTCGTCCAGTTGGTTCATGGCGACATAGTCAAGCATAAGATTGTTATAAGACTGTGCAGTGTCGGGCATCATCCGAAGGGATTCTTGCTCTTCCGCGGCAGATTTCTCGAACTGTCCCAACTTGATATACAGCTCACCCACGTTGTTATGTTGTACCCAACTTCCGGGATAGCGCTGGTCTAATTCGGTATAGGCCTGAATGGCCTTTTCCAACTCTCCAGTTACATCCGAGTAATAATGCGTCTCGATGGCCAAGCGCTGGCGGTCGGGCAACCGGTTACGTAACTGATACGCCATTCTCAGATTCTGGATGGCCAGGCTGACCTCGCCGAGATTGTGATAGGTGACGCCCAGGCCCATATAGGCGACGGCAAAATTCGGGTCCAGTTCGACGGCACGCCTGAGATAGGGAAGGGCGGCCGTCGGGCCTTCCATCTGGGCTTTTCTAGCACGTGTGAAGGCTTGCAAAGCCTCCGGCGAAGAACTGGTGGCTTCGTCGAGTGGCCGCTTGAACTGCTCCAACGAGGTTTTTGGTTCTCCGAGCTGCGCCCGCAAACGGTCGCCAGCTTCGCCCATTACTCTCACGATCTGGTTACGGTTTTCCGCTTCCGCATCGGCGTTGGCTAGCATTATGCCGGTGCGGCAGTTCACAACTTTGAACGCCAGCCGATAGCGGTTTCCTACATCGGCAATCGAACTCTGCAAAACGGCAGTGCTGTTGGTGCGCAAACAAACCTCTCTGGCTAAATCGAAGGTCAGCGATTCATTCGCCGAACGATTCATCCCCTTCAGGGCTGCACTCACTTTGGGATCGGAGAGCAATTTGAGAGAGGGCGACTGCTGTAAGTCGACAGTGAGCGCTGTCTTGAGTGCATCGTCGAAAACGGGATCGCCGGTAGAGTTGGCGAAATCGGCAACTACGATCGTGTCGTCGGCGGTGAGCTGCCTGGGTCGGTGCGACTGCCAGTACCAGAGCCCGGAGGCGACGGCAAACACAAGTGCGGCGAGACTTGCTTTCCTCAGCCATTTTCCGGGCAGCCCAGGCTTGGTGTTTTCGGGTTCTACCTGCGGCGGACGCGGAACAATCTTCTCAATCTGAGCGATCCGGTCAGCGACCTGCTTTTGCGGCAGAATTCCCGATCCCGTTTCCCGGCGAAGCTGTTTCAGATCTTTCGTTATCTCCGAGGCGTGCTGGTATCGTCGCTCACGGTCCTTCTGCAGGCACTTGGTGACGACGGCCTCTAGCTTGGGCGGAACGTCTGGATTAAGTTCGCGCACGGGAATAGGATCTCGATGCAAAATGGCGTCCCGCAAGCTGTCGCGCGTAGCTCCGATGAAAGCCTTCTGTCCAGAGACCAGTTCGTAGAGAACCAAACCAAAGCAGAACAGATCGGTGCGGGCGTCCAATTGGGTACCTTCTATCTGCTCCGGCGACATGTAGCCCGCCGTTCCAATCGATAACCCTACGCGGGTAAGATTCGAATCCGATTCCGGACGCAGTGTCGTTCCCAGGGACGCTGCGTCTTTGTTGCCCTGCCGTTGCACGATCTCACTGGCGGTCTCTCTGGTCGCGGTTATCAGCTTAGCCAATCCGAAATCCAGAATCTTGACCTGCCCTCCCTTGGTGACAAAGATATTCGCCGGCTTGATATCCCGATGAATGATCCCTTTCTCATGCGCCGCCTCGAGTCCCTCCGCAATCTGAATAGCGATGTCAAGCACCTTTACCAGCGGCAGGGTCGGCTTTCTTGTCCTATCTAGAGGAGATGAGACTAGCGTGAAAGCCACCAAGTCTCTCAGGGTATGCCCCTCCAGGTACTCCATGACTATGAAAGGCTGGCCCTCGTGCTCCTCGATCTCATGGATGGTGCAAATGTTGGGGTGGTTTAAGGTGGATGCGGTCCGCGCCTCGCGGGTGAAACGCCCAAGGGCGATGGGATCGCTGCCCAGTTCTTCCGGAAGGAATTTGAGGGCAACGGCACGGCCTAGCTTCAGATCCTCGGCTCGATATACAACTCCCATGCCGCCACCGCCAATAATGTTGAGCACGCGGTAATGAGAAACCGTCTTGCCGGTCAGACTAGTCGATTCAAACTTGTGCTTTACGGCTGTCGCATCGCCACCTCCTGAGACCTCCGAGCTAGAAGGATCCGTGTCGCTACTGACGCTGGGCCACTCGACGGGCACCATGAGGCGGTACCCCCGGCGGGCCACCGTCTCGATGTATTTCGGTTTCTCGGCGGAGTCGTTGAGGGCGATACGGAGCTTCTTGATCGCAGTATTGATGCCGTGATCGAACTCCACCACCGTATCGTTAGGCCAGAGTTTGTTCTGAATTTCATCTCTGCTTACGACCACGCCGGCCCGCTCTACCAGCATTTGCAGGACCTGGAACGGCTGCTCCTGCAGGCGGATCCGGTGATCGTCTTTGTGCAGTTCTCCAGCTTTCAAATCGAGCTGGAACGCTCCAAAGCGAATACGGCCTGAGAGGGCGTTTTTCATGTGTCTTTCTGGGAGCGTGGGCGAAGTGTACTACTTTGACGGTATCAGTTCCAAGAGGTGTCTGTGAAATTTGAATCAGGTTGTAACCCAGGTGGCACTGGGCTGAGAATGCCGTCAACTTCGGCCCACCGAATCTAACCCCAGGCTCGCTATGGCGATAATTCAGGGAATCGGACTGAGGCCCAGGGCGACCGACCTCCATCACAACTATTTTTATATCAATCGATTACGAGTTCATCGAAAAACTATTCGCGATCCATCCCCGGTGCATTGTTGTTGTCGCCTGGCGGGTTCACACTGCCGCCAGTTCGACAGGAGACGCGATCATGACTGATTCACGTGAGCTTTACGCAGCTACCCAG
This sequence comes from uncultured Acidobacteriaceae bacterium, assembly GCA_963746515.1. Classification (GTDB taxonomy): domain Bacteria; phylum Acidobacteriota; class Terriglobia; order Terriglobales; family Acidobacteriaceae; genus Bog-257. Next base: position 67,815 of record CAVVBO010000002.1, read on the forward strand.
TTGCTGTTCCGAGCTTTCCATTACCTCCATCCCCGGATGCGCGGTGGGAGACTGGCTCCGCCCGAGCCCATGAATGCCGAGGCCCTGGCGGGATGCATCTTGCACGGATGCATGTCGCGGGTGGTCCGGGAGTTACAGACACAACGCGAGCAGACAACTCAAAAGGTGCCCGGGGTACCGTGGGGCTGGATCAGCGACCAACGCGCCAAGTGAGGAGAAAGCGAGAGGTCACAAATGAAAACGCAAGCTGCGCCGGAAATCGCAATGACCGTGGGACCGTTCCTAAGACTGTTAATGATGTTGAGAGAACGGAGAGCCAAGGTACAAATCGAGTTTCAGTACGGTGTCGATCATGGATGTGCCGTGTCTAACGGTGACGAACCGACCGAAGCCGATACTCAGGCGCCGCGCTTGCGGACCGATCAGCTGACCTTCGGGCCGTTCTTGACGATGATTCTCGCCCTCAGTAAACGGCCAGTATGCGACCCGTCCAATCGGCGGCCGATCGCCTATTCTGGAGACGATGCGTGCCCTCGCTACAGTTCCCCGGATGAGGAACACGATAGGCCTCTTCGTTGCAGAGTTCTCGACGCCCTGGAAGCCGCGGCAAGCAGACCTCCATTAGGCCGCGCTAAGACTCATTATGGTTCTGGCAACCTCGCATTGACCGCGGTGCACGACACAAGATGAACGGCTAGCCAGCTACATTTCTACATCGATCAGGACCGCCTCCAGGGCGGCCTTTCTTCTTGCCCCACGGATTTTGCACTCTTTCCTTCGCTTTATCCAACGCAAACTCATACGTAAGGGACTCTCGAATCAGATGGTTACAAGGCCACCCTAAGTACAGCACCGATACACCGCCGGTGCATTGTCAGCGCGAGGGAATTGTCGCAAAGTAGCGCCATCACGCAGAGAATTCGCCATCGCAAGATACGAACTTGAAGCGGATAAATTCAATCAAGAAAAGGAAGAACACAATGACAAAGAAATTGGTATTACTCGCCTCTATCGGAGCTCTGGCATTTGGTGTCACCGCTCAAGCCGCAACCAGCAACACCAAAGGCATCGGACCTAATGCGCCCCGGAGCCATTCCGTTGCCCAGGACAGCTCAGCCAGAAAGTCCGACACCCTGAGGAAGACTCAGCCGCGCGCGGTCCCGGCTGCCAACGCTGTCACCGTATCGCGGACGGCAAAGAAGTAAGTGGCGCCAGGTTGGCTCGCAAAGCCAACTACCGCCAATCCTACCGAGTAGGACGGTATCAACCGTCCTACTCTATCCATTTACAGGGTGGCGCTAAGAACTAATAGACGGGCAAAATGTATGAGACTCCTACATCGTATTTTCCATACCGCGCTCTATTGTCTCGCATTGATCGAGCTGCTCAGCCCTCCTGCGGCTATTGCCCAGCAAGCTAGTCTATCGGACATGAATGGTGTAATCGATTGTGCGCCGAAAGCCAAGGTCTTCGGAGGACAATTCGCGTTCCAGGCGTTGCTGCCCGTCGCCAATAGTTCTTTCACGCTGGGGGAAGTCCGTCCCCCCGCCACAAACGATTATGTCGATACGTGGATGCGGTCTCTGAGTCTGGCCTGGGACTGGAACCGAGCCAATAGTTGGGTTGCTTATTCTTTCACAACTCCGGCTGGTCGATATGACCCGGGTGGATCTTGGACCGCCGTTCCCGGCCGCTCGACGAACAGCATAAGTAGTGGGACCACTCTCTACCTTACGAAGGACAATGCAAACGTTGCCAACCTATCCACCGACTGGGAGGCTCTAGGCTCAGGGCAGCACGTCAAAGGAACCTCGGGGACACTGGGACAGTCGTTCACAATGGAGTGGGGAAGTACCCATACTCTAGTTCTCGACCAGAAGAGTACAAAATTGCTGGAGTTCGGTGCGGCCGGTTATGACGAGTGGGTCTCGGGCAACGGCGCCTCTCTGGCAGGTGTTCTGTCTTCCAGCGGTGTGCCTTTCTCAGTACACGCCGCCGGCCTCCAGACGAACCTCATACTGCCAGAAAAGAATGTGAGCCTTTCCTTCAAGTATGAGCCTGAGTATCGGAGCCCTGCGAAAGGCCCTATCATCACGTTTAGCGCTTTGTGGACATGGTAAACGCGTCCCTTGTACCCGGTTCACAATCATGCGAGCGTTCGGGCGATCTTAGCTTATTGCATTTTTGTTGATTGGGTAGCGCATTGCTGGCACTCGCCCATTGGTTCACCGCGGAAAAGCCGGGCTCACACGCTGGATGGGCCTCACGCTGTGTACCCGGCGTCCACTGCCAGATCTGTGCCGGTGATGTGAGCGGATTCATCCGAGGCTAAGAACAAAACTGCCTTGGCAATCTCCTCCGGGAACGCCATCCTCTGCAACGAAGGCTGATCGGGATTAATCCCACCTAATGCTTCCCAGGCGCTTGCTTCACTGCCATGTTTCGCCACCAGATCTTTCCAGAAAGGCATCTTGCTCCACATCGGGGTGGCGACGGCAGCTGGAGAGATGCTATTCACCCGAATCCCATGCTCCTTGCACTCCAATGCGGCCGTTTTGGCCAACATGCGAAGGCCTGCTTTGCTGGTGCAGTAGGCGCTAGCTCCCGCGGACGCCTTGATGCCGGAAGCAGAAGCGATGAGTACGATGCTGCCCTTTTTCTTGGGAATCATCCTACGAAGTGCGCTGCGAATTCCCAGGAAGGCTCCATCAAGATTGACGGCCATGACCCGGCGCCATTCCTCCAAGCTCATGTCGGCCGTGGCCTTGGCGTGAGAAATGCCGGCCGCGGAAATGAATATATCCAAATGATCGATAGCCTGGAAAGCTACTTGCCAATCGGCCTCGTCGGTAACGTCGAGCGTAAGCGCTGTTGTGTTGCTCAACTGCGCGGCGAGAGTGCGCACGCCCTCAGTGTCGATGTCCGCAGCAAAGACGGATGCCTTTCGTTGTGCCAGTTCTGTTACGACAGCCTTCCCGATTCCCGACGCGGCACCAGTCACAAGCGCGATCTGTTCTGCAAAACACATTCGTCTATCGTAAAGCCAGCTTCCGCAATATGCACCTCAAGTCAGCCCGTCCGGTAGTACGCGAAAAATTGAGTTCACTGCCCAAATGTTGCCCTTATTCTTGTCATTCCGCGTAGGCTTTACAGTTTGCCGAAAAACTCGAAAAGCAGATCCCTCACCGGCTGAAGCCGGATTCGGGATGACAAAATGGACCGCTTTCTACGGCGTAGCTAAAGCTACGCCCCTTCAAAATCACAATAAGCTGAGTTTTTCAGCAAACTGTTTAGCCGAGGAGGAATCTGCTTTTTCGACTTTTTCCGCAGCGTCTTTAGCTGGCGAGGGTCTGCTGTGGTCTCTATCTCTCTTTCGCGCGGAACTGTTGATAAGCTCAAATTGCGATCAAAATACGTGGTGTGCGCCATGCCGTTAGGATTAGATTGCAGGTCAAGAGAGGAACCACTCATGTCGTACTCCGGACAACACGCAAGTACCAGCCCCTCCAGCGCTCAACCCGCGGCGCCAGAGCCTTCCTTCGCCGAGCGCACCCGGACCCTGATGCATGTGGGACGCATTGGCAGTCTCTCGACGCTGTCGCGTAAACATCCCGGCTTTCCTTTCGGATCGTTGATGCCTTTCGGGATCGACGGCCAGGGGCGCCCGCTTTTCCTTATCAGCACCATGGCCATGCACACGCAGAATCTGCAGGCCGACCCGCGCTGTAGTCTGTTCGTGACCGAACCCGACCCTGGCGGAGATCCGCTGGGCGCATCCCGAGTCACCTTGATCGGAAATGCCGCTCGCATACCGGAGTCAGACTTGGCCGCTGCGCGTACGATCTACCTGGCTAGCTATCCCAACAGCAAGTATTGGGTTGGCTTCGACGATTTCTTCTTCTATCGAATGGATGTGGTCGAGGTTTACTTCGTGGGCGGCTTTGGAGTGATGGGATGGGTTGCGGCCGAGGCGTATTCGCAGGCCAGGCCCGATCCTCTGGCTGAGCATAAGAGCGGCATCATGCAACACATGAATGCCGATCACGGGGACGCGCTTATTCTGTTGGCAAAACGCTTTGCCGGCATGGAAGCGGAGGAAGCGGAGATAACCTCGGTCGACCGTCTCGGCTTTCACCTGCGGGTGAAAACCCACGACGGCATGCATGGCACGCGCATCGCGTTCACGCGGGAAGTAACCACTCCTGCAACGACGCGCGAAGTTTTCGTCGAGATGGTCCAGCAGGCGCGGCAAGGCTAAGGCGGAGTTTACCTTTGGGCTCTTCATTTTCCCTGACATGCGGCGGTCAACCTGCCGGAGCGTGTCCACTCTCGGTTTCTTCACTCGTGAGTAAAGAACTGATTCGGTCGCTACTCGTACCGTAATGCAACCATGGGATCGACTTTCGTTGCCCGCCGCGCCGGAATGTAGCAAGCCAGCAGCGCTGTCCCCACCAGGAGCAGTGTCACACTCCCGAAGGTCAACGGATCGGTGGCAGTCACGCCAAACAGCAGCGACTCCACCGTGCGCGTGAGGACCAGCGACCCGATAATTCCAATCGCCACCCCAATAAAGATGGTGCGCAATCCCTGGCCCAAGATCATCTTCAGAATGTCGCCGGACTCGGCCCCGAGAGCAATACGCACGCCGATTTCTCGCGTGCGGCGGCTGACCGAATAGGCCATCACGCCAAACACCCCTGCAGTCGCCAGCAGCAGCGCGGTAATTCCGAAGAACCCGATGAGAATGACATTGAATCTCCGCGAGCCCAGCGCAGCGGTGTAGATCTGCGAAAACGTCCGAAATTTCACCGGAATCTCGGGGTTAAGGTCCTGCAGGATTTCTCGCGCTGCCGATGTGATCAACCCAGTATCGGCATCACTCAGCATCGTTATCGTGATCGTCGCGGCCGGCCGTTGAAACAAATTCACGTAAACGGTCGGACGCGGAGGCGCATCAAGGCCATATTCGTGAGTGTCGCCCACGATCCCGACAATGGTCAGCAAACGCAAATCGCCATCCATGTTCCCAAACTCAATCGTGTGGCCGATGGGGTCTTGATTTGGCCACCGGTCCCGCGCCAGCGATTCGCTGATCACGGCAGCGTGCGGAGCGTTCGTGCCGTCGCGCTCGTCAAAGATTCGTCCTCGAATCAGCGGAATTCCGAGAGCCTGGAAGTATCCATCCGTGGCGACACAGAAGTCCGCGTTGCCTATGCGCCCTTTTTGCTGGGCCAGTGGCCCAAGGCCTTCCGGGGTCGCAGGGACTTCCTTCTGAGTCATCAGTAAAAACATTCCGTCGGGAAGGCCGCCATCCATCGGCAGACCGCTGGTGGCGCCAACCCGGCGCACGCCCGGAATTTGTTTGAGCCGATCAACCAGGTTGGAAAAGAAAATCGCCTGACCGGTCTTTGCTTTAGGATCGTCCACCGACGGAAGCGAGACATCCATCGTGACAATTTTGTCCACGCGAAACCCCGGATTCACCTTCAGCACTTTCATCAGGCTGCGCCCGAACAATCCCGCTCCGACCACCAAAACCAATGTGATCGCGATCTGTGCGGCGACGATCACCCGGCCAACCCGCTGGCTGCCTTGCGAACCCGCTTCTCCGCGGCCGCCCTCCGCCAGGCCCTTCCGCAGGTCCCCGGAAGTCGCGCGCGCTGCTGTAAACGCCCCGAGGCCGGCGGCGACCGCCGTGGAAAGGAGAAATGCAAACACAAGTACAGGGATACTGATCGAGACGCTGTCCAGACGCGGCAGACTTTCCGGCGCCAGCGCAACTAATCCCGCCACGCCCCCCAGCGCTCCCAGTACACCAAGGCCGCCGCCGATCAGCGAAAGCAGAAATGCTTCGGTAAGGAATTGACGGATCAGCCGTCCCCGCGCCGCGCCGAGCGCACTGCGAATGGCGAGCTCGCGTTCTCTCGCCGACGCTTGCGCCAGCAGCAAATTCACCACGTTCGCGCACGCCACCAATAGCAGAAATCCCACAGCACCAAGCAGCACCAGCAGCGGCGAGCGAGCCTTGCCCGTGATTGAGTCCTGTAGCGGAACCACGATTCCATCTTTGAGCAGATAATCGCCTTGCTCGCTCGATGTATCGTGAATGCGCCGGGCTATCGCACTGATGTCTCGATTCGCTTGCACGACAGTGACTCCGTCGCGAAGACGCCCCACCGCATAGTAGTTATGCGATGTTCTGCTTGAGTTTTCGCCGTTCAAATCGGCCGGCAGCCACAGGCTTACGTCTGCCGGGAAGCGAAATCCGGACGGGAGAATGCCGATAACGGAGAAGACCGCCCCATCAATCTTCAGATGCAACTGTGAGAGATCCCGCACCGATCTGAGATACTGCCTCCAGTATCCATAGCTGACCAGAACAGTAGGGCCGGCCCCTTTTCTGCCGTCGCTAGCACTGAAGTCCCGTCCTAGGATCGGCTGAATACCAAGAACTTTGAGAAAGTCGGGAGAGACGGCGGCAACCGTTGTGCGCGTCGGCTGCGAACCTCCCGAAACGGACGCGACATTGTCTGAGTACTTGGCAATGGCCTGGAAGCTGCGGTTTTGGTCGCGAAAATCGTCGAAGTTCGGGTCCGCAACGCGCGACGGCCTGCCCTTGGAGGTCACCTCGAAGATCGCCATGATCCGGTTCGGCTCGGGATAGGGCAGCGGCCGCAACAACACGCCGTATACGACACTGAAAATTGCCGTGGTAACGCCGATACCGAGAGCGAGGGTGAGGACGGCGACGACGGTGAAGCCAGGATTCTTGCGGAGTTGTCGGGCACCGTAGCCGCAATCGGAGATCACGGAGCGGAGCCAATTGCCAATCCGTTCTTCGCCAACCTGCTCTTTCACTGGTCCGACTCCGCCAAGCAACATTCACGCCGCAGGTTGCGCTTCCTGCGGCGACATGCCGCACGAATATTTTCCTCGTCAGTCTATCGCGGTGCGGACGATCCTCCTCGTCAAGCTCTACGAAAGGTCGCGCGACTTTGCTGGCTTGCGCGAGATTCCTAATTCGTGCACCAGCGATAGCCAATTTCAACTAAGAAACTTTGTCTACCTTACACTCAAGACGCTTTCTTTGGGCAATTCAGGGACGGAAAAACAAATTTATTAGTTATGAAGAAAATAGCGAAATGGGCCGCAGTTGGCCCTAGGATTCGGCCATTTATTCTGGTACCGGCACCAGCTCACTTACGTTCTTAGTGATCAGCTGCAAGTTCGACGTCCCCAAGTTCATTAGCATGTCGTATTGCTCGGCATCATCGATACTATCTTCACCAACTGTGCGATTTTGGAACAATTAAGTCCAAGATCGGCCATCTCCCAGCGCTGAGTATCTCCGGTCAAGCCATACTTGTCAGCGATTTGCGTCACGCGTGCCATGGCACCGCACTTTGACAGCCGCCGATGACCAGATGGGTGGCGCGCGTCTGGTGGTCGCCAGTTACGGATTCTGGAAGTCCGTCTTGAACGGCAATCCGCAAGCAGCACTCCGCCTGCGGCTGCGTGCTGGGCTAAGCTCTTCCGCGCCTACGGCGCTTGTCTTTCGAGCTTCGTATTCCACCGCCGAAACACAAAGTTAGTTTTCACGGAGGCACTGAAGGGCGCCGATGATCCAGAAGTTGAGGAGCATCGAGTTGTCCCGTGATGTTATGAACGCCGACAAGCCAACCTGACGCGATCGCGCCAACCGGCCAGAGTCACAGTGCGTCTAAATTGTTGCAGGCGGTCGATCCTGGTGAATGCCTACTTAAGTGAAGAGCAGGCGATGCTGGTGAGAATTACGATCATCGCAAATTGAAATTCTGCGATCGTCTTCTTTACCGTCGGTCGTCTCCGAGAACGACCGATAGATTTGGGCGGCAAACGACGCGCACGATCAATGAAGGATGTTTTCAGAGCGAGGACAGATCATGCCGAATACCGCAATCGAGACTGACATTCTGATCGTTGGGGCAGGGCCCGTGGGCCTATTTCTCGCCAATGAGTGCGCTCGCCGCGGCCTGAGATGGCGACTCGTCGAGGCACATGCATCACAATCGGAACATTCCAAGGCGTTGGCGATCTTCCCCCGGACGCTTGAGATCTTCGACATGGCTGGGGTTGTCGGTCCCTTCCTCGAAAAGGCAAACCGCGTCACTTCGGTTTCTGTAGTGAGCCATGGACGCACGCTGGCCCACATGCGGTTCACACCGGAAGAGAGCCCTTATCCGTTCGTCGCTATGGTTCCCCAGGACGTGACTGAAAGACTGCTGGTGGAAGAGCTAGGCCGGAAAGGCGGAGCCGTCGAGTACCAAACGACCTTCGTTTCCGCCGTTCAGCACGACAACGGAGTAAGCGTTAAGTTGGATCGGAAGGGCGAACCTATCAAGCTCCGAGCATCCTATGTTGTCGGCTGCGATGGTGCACACAGTGCCGTTCGGCATCAACTAAATTTGCCTTTCGAGGGAGCAGAATATAACGATTCGTTCATGTTAGCTGACGTCGAGACGAACGAAACGCTGCCCGCTGACGAACTGCAGCTCTGCCCCAGCGAACAAGGGCCGGTAGCTATTTTCCCGATGAGCGCCACTCGGCGGCGTGTGGTGGCGATCATTGGCAACATAGAAGGAGACGCCCCGTCGCTTGAGCTTGTACGTAAGGTACTAGCTGAACGCGCACCCAGTGGGATAGAAGCGCGCGGCTTACACTGGAGCACCTATTTTCGTATCCATCACCGCCAAGTGGCACAGCTGCGCCAGGGACGAATCTTTATAGCCGGCGACGCTGCTCACATTCACAGTCCGTTTGGCGGGCAAGGGATGAATACCGGACTGCATGATGTCTGGAATCTGGTTTGGAAGCTCGACCTTGCCGTGCGCGGTCATGGCAATGAGGAGTTGCTCGCAAGCTATAGCGCCGAACGCCGTCCAGTGATCAAGAGTGTGATCGAGACCACGGATTTCCTGACGAAGGCGATGGGTACTCCGAGCAAGCTGGCGCAGATTTTACGCGACACCGTCATACCCATGGTGTCGCACTTGGCCCCTTTTCAGCATGCTTTCGTACAGAGACTTTCCGAACTTGGGGTTGCCTACGGCGGAAGCCCTATTGTGGAAGGGGCGGGAGAGCGATACCTCGATGATTCGCTGCGGGGCGGAGACGGCATTCGCAGCCGCTTTCTCCTTTTGTTCGATAGCGGCGCAGATTCATCGGCCAGAGAGGCTGCCAGGCAGCTCTGCGAATCGTTCAGGGATATCGTCGAGCTGCGGTTGCGGCCTAACCAGGACACAACGCTTATACGCCCGGATGGCTACATCGCGTACTCCGAGGGCCGCCGCGGGGAAATCGCAGTACTGATGTCCGTGCGTTCTCTTCTGGAGCGTCAAACCAATAGCCAGAACGGGAGTCGAGCGGCGTAGTACTCTTGCCGACTCTTCGTCAAAATTTATGGTCTTGGGCGTAGCCCTCTTTGTGGTCCGCCCTAAGCCCCAGCTCGCTCCCGCGGTCCTGTCAGTGCTGTTCCCTCGATGATGTATTGCCATAACCAGCTTTGAATCATGCACTTAGCCGATTACCCAGAATTCACCCCCAAATTACCTCCTGATCATTGATCACGCCGCAAAACGGGTCCATTGTGCGTTCACGAGAGCGGGAATGCGAGCACAACTGGCCCGGCCGCTTCCGTAAGGGAAGGTTTCCGGGAGGGGGCCAAACAGCCCACCTCCTGGAAAGCCGATCAGACGAGACGGCCGCGGCTTCCATATATCGCCTCGGCCTACAGGATTGAGGAGTTCATCATGACAACCCACATCGTAAGCATGGAAGCGTTTTCAGGCGCCCGCGTGACAAAGCCGGCGTGGGCGAGAAACGCGGTAAAGAGGTTGGCGGCTAGCGCATTGCTTGTCTTCGCAACCCTTTCGCTGGCCAACGCGCAGGTGCCGGATTGCTCGCCGGGCAAGCTCTCTGACTACGAAAAGCTGGGCGCGCAGGGCTGCGCGATTGGAGACAAGAAGTTTTCGAATTTCCGCTATCACCAAGCTTCCGACGGACTACCTAGCGATGCCATCTCGGTCACGCCTGGAACGGTGCCCGACACTGACGACCCCGCGTTAGTGCTTGAGGCGGCATGGGTTGCACCCTCGGCTCAGGGGTCCTTTGTCTCCTACACCGTCGAAGTTCAGCCCAAGGGGAAACTTATCAGCGGAGCCACGCTTGAGATGCAATTCGGCCAGATCACCGGGACCGGGGAGGCGAAGGTAGTCGCCGAAGTCTGCCCGGTGGCGGGCAACGCGGATGACTGCGGTGTCGAAGAACTCAAGCTCCAAGTAGTGCTCGTCTCCAGCCAGCCAAAGAAAGTCATGGACAGTGGCGAGCTGAAAACCCCGATGCGCGAAGTTCGGGTAATTAGTCCGTTGAGTATTGCGACTGGGAAGAACGGAACGGCGAGGCTGAACGGCTTTATGACGATATTTCGCTCCGGCGCAACTCAGACATTCGTCCCCGGCGACCGTTCGACGGCTTCCGTCACCGGGACAGCAGGCCAGTGAGCCCGTATGAGTAAGAAGCCGCTTGCCCACGAAGTGAGTAGCAGCTTGCGGTGACATTGCTACTGCAACCGTAAACGATCTAAACACCCGTGACCATAAGGAGGTCATCATGAAAACGCAAACTCTCGACCACCAAGTCTTGGCAACCGGATTCTCAGGCGGAAAAAATACTCATGCTTGCGCGATCGTTCCATCTCGTTCCGCGAGCCGAACCACAGTAGCCTGCACCTTCATGCTGCTGGCAATTTCCTTGTGCTTCCACAATGATGCTGCCGCACAACAAGCTCAACAGGCGAGTTCCCCGGTCGCTGCGCAGAAAGTAATCAAGGCAGAAATTCCGGTCTTTCTGGCCAAGTCCATCGACTCGAAGAAGTTGAAATCCGGTGAGGAGGTAGACGGCAAGATCGCCGTCAACCTGCAACTGAAAGACGGAACAACGATCTCGCAAGGAGCCAAGGTTGTCGGCCACGTGACGCAGGCAAAAGCGCGTTCCAACGGCGATGCTGAATCTTCGCTGGGAATTGTGTTTGACAAGATTGACCTGCCGGGCGGCAAGGACCTGGCCATGACAGCGGTTATTCAGGCTGTGGCCCCAAACCCGAACGCTGGAGCCAATACTGGAGGAGGGATTGGTTACGGCGGCATGAACGAAATGATCGAGAAGCCTCCGACGCCGCAATTCAACCCCCCGTCAACCCCGCTTCTGAACGAGCAGTCGGTGGGAGTTCTAGGGATCAAGAACTTGCAACTGGGAGCCGATGGTGTGCTCACTTCCGACCAAAAGACGGTAAAGCTGGAAAGCGGTACGCAGATCATGGTGCAAGCTCAAATAGCCGGCAGCTAAGGAGACTCTGAAGTCGCCGCTCACTCCCTCATGGGCTAAAGCCCGATTGATTTCGCACTGGTTAGGGCACGGCTAAAAGCCGTGCCCTTTCAAAAAACCAGACTTGATCAGAGGCTCCCTAAGGGTCGAAAACACTTGAGGCAGCGGGGACATTGCGTCCCTTGTCCCCGCTGTCGTGGTTGCTAACCCGACTTGAAGAGTAGGCTGGGTGTGCCCAGAGGACACTCTGTTGCCACAAAACAGAATCAGCACAAACGGAATGACTCCTTATAAATGGAAAAATGCCGGACGCGCGGGGACATAAAACTCCTTCTTCGAGATATGGCGCAAGCGGGAGATACACAAGAGGGGCATTCGCCGTAAGCTTAGTTGTCGAGCTCCGCCAGGCGGCAAATGAATCCCCATCCGCCGCCGAGTTCGCTCACCGCCAGCATCAGTTCATTGCTGCCCTTTTTCAAGGGGAGGTAGACGGCGTCGTTCTCCGGATTCACGATGCCGAGGAATCCGGGGTCGCGGAAACTCTGAGCGCTTCGGCCACGATAGAGAATCTGGCCATTCAGGAATACGCTGACATCGTCGCTATAACCGATGTAGAGCTTTTTCACCTGGTCGCGGTCGGAGTCGATCATGGTCCGCGCATACACCATCTTCATTCCCGGCTGGGGTTCCAGACGGGTCGAGAAGTCGGATTGAAACGAAACTTTGGGATGTGGGGCCTGGCGATAGCGATAGAGGACGACAAAGCCGGGCGGCTCCGCCTCAACTTCCTGCCAAGGTATGGCATCGCTTTCAGAAGGCGGCAGCGGACGCTCCAGATTACGCGCCAGCGCATCGTAAGCAGGCGAGATGCTCCACTTGGTCAGAGTGTCTGGCGGCATCGGCGGCAGATGCCGCTCCCACGGCGCATCGAGTGTGGTGCGTACCTCAAAGTTTGAAAAATACGTCGCGCCAGTCAGGTCGTACAGGGCCACCTGGCCTTTCTGAACGCCGCTTTTCAGATCGTTCATCACCAGCGCAGGCTTTTCCATGTCCTTGACATAGAGCTTTGCCTGCGCACCCGTCACCTCCAGGCGCAGATGGAACCAGACATCTTTCGGGATGTCGACTGCGCCGGTGAAACCTGGCCCATTGTAGATTTGCCAGTTGCGGCCCGTGTTGAGAACCGGGGTGTACTGCATGGCATCGGGAAGGCCGGACTTGTGCTGGCGAAGATAGACCTCTTCGGCGTTGGCGCCGTCGTCGACGATGCGAAACTGAATACCGAAAAATCCGCGCTTTGCCGGGGTGGCGACATCCACATCGATCACCCCGTCGCGCATGTCAAAATCCCTCACCACCGCCGCTCCGCCATCGAGCAAAATACATTTCCGGCCTTGGTATTCGGCTACCTTGGCTTCTCCTTGCAGATCCCAGCGCGGGGAGTCTGCGGGAAGGGAGAGCGTCTGCGGCGGCTGGGAATGCGCCGCACAGCCGAAGACAAAAGTAACAATACAAACAGCGAGATGTCGAAACATAACTTGCCTGCACGGTTTCCGTTTACGAATCGAATGCGCAGCCATCAATCGAGCAAATCCAAACCAACGTTACGGGCGAGTTCCGCGAGACTCAACGCAAACTGGCTTCTTCGAACACGACTTTGACCAAGTTCGTTGTCATGTCATCGAAGGCCGCCGTCAAATCCTGGTCGCTGCCTGCAAAGCGTTGCTGAAAAGGCGTCAGGTCCACAGCCCCTTTGACTTGGTCGAGGCTTTGAAACATAGCTGGGCCGGTTTGCCTGAGTCTTGCGTTCATTTGGTCCACTGCACTTTGCAATAGATCGCGAACTAAGAAGACATAAGTCTTGTCGTGCATAATCGGCCCGTGCCCGGGAACGATGGTGTCCGCATCCAGTTGGCTCAGGTTTTGCATAGTCTGGATCCACTCGGTGGGATAGCCGTCGTAGATATACGGAATCGGATACACCACGAGATCGCCGGCGATTGCGATTTTCTCCTTGGGCAGATAAACCACAGCATCCCCGGCCGTGTTGCCTCGTCCCAGGAACTTGACCTGGACCTCCCGGTTACCGATGTCGACGGAGAAACCGTGCTCGAAGGTTAGGGTCGCGCTTTGGAACTTGACCGCCTTGAGTTCCTCCATCACCGGCGCACGCTGAGCCAGGGCGCTCTTCACCTCTGCTTTTTCGTCCGCCGTCAGCGGCCTGCCCTTCTTGGTCTTTCCCGTGTCCAGCATCTGTTGGAGTGAGGCTGTAGTTTTTTCTTCCCTGCTCTCCGAACCTGGGCCAAACATGTCCATATCTTTTTTTGTTTCCACATGGGCGATGATGGTGAGAGCAGGAAAAGCATCCATGTAGGCACGGTTCCCAAAATTGTGATCGTTGTGAAAGTGCGTGTTGAGCAGAAAGCTGACAGGTTTGTCGGTCCACTGGCGGATTTGAGCGATGTCTTCTCGAGCTGCAGACGGCAAGAAGCAGGCATCCACCACGAACACCTGCCTTTCGCCGATGATCACTGTAGTGTTGCCGCTGGCGAAGCCGTCAAGATTATCCTGATGCTCAATTTCGTAGACACCGTCGGCTAACTTCGTCACCTTCCGAGCCGTCTGTCCCGCCGTTGGCGTAGCAGATAGAAGCCCAATCAAAATCGCCATGAACAGCAGCTGCGCTGCGTTGCATCGGAATAGCATGTTAGCCTCGTCGTTGCGCGAAAACCCAGTTCACCAGCTCCGGTTCGGTGTAAGCCCACTCCCACACGTTATGGTCGACACCAGCGTACTCGGTGTAGAGAGGCTGGCCGCCGGCTTTCCGCAGCGCTGCGATGCGGTCGCGTGACAAAGCCACGGGAACCGACTTGTCGGCGCTGCCGTGAAAGTTCCACAGGGGAGTGCCCAGCGATGCGGTGGGATCCTCGGCAGTCTGCGATCCGCAGCATGCTACCGCCGCGGCAAAGAGTTTCGGGCGTTGCGCGGTCATGTGCCAGGTCCCGGCGCCACCCATCGATTGCCCGGTTACATAGATCCGGCGCTCATCGATTGCGAACTCGCGGCACAGGGCATCGATGATTCCCAAGGCCAGCCGCGCTCCGTCGCCTAAGCCGGGGAGCAATCCTATGACGCCCTGTGCCTCGCGCGAAAGATCGTAGTGGACCCATCCGGTGTCTGTCTGCGGTACCACGACGTAACAAGGAAACTTCTTCTGGTTCTCGGGAAGCAGCCAGACTCGCGTACCGAAGACATTGCCCAAGCCTAGTTGCTTCTGGTTGTCGTCGCCCAATCCGCCGCTGCCATGCAGATACAAAACCAGCGGCAGTTTCCCGGCGCTCGCCGCCGGCCGGAACAAGCGATAGGGCATGGTCAAGTCGCTCTTGTAGACACGCGCTTCGTATTGCTTCTCCAGCCCGGCAGATTTTTCCTTAAACGTATCGATCAGCGCGATTCGCTGTGGGGACGTGGGAGTCCCGGGAGCAAGTGGAGGAGTGGGAACGGGTTTCGCTGCCGCAGAAGATGCAAGCGAGAGATTGAAACCTGCTTGCGACACCGCAAACCACGCGGTGGCCGAACCCGCCGCCAACCAACGCAATGCATCTCGTCTGGTAATCGTCGGCATAGGAACGTTTCGCCCCTTTCAAATTGTGATGGGACCCGAACCGCCAATCCGGACCAAGCAGCTGCCAATGACTTCGGCGCAACCGGCCGGGAACAAGTACGTAAGGACGTGGGAAAGGGCGCCAGCATCGCGATCGGAAAAAACACAGGTGCAAGCCAGGAGGCCCAGTTCCTGTTTCTCACTCGGATATCAGACCTATGCGCGCCAATTTCGTAAGCGCAGCTTGTTACGTTCGAGCCGAGACTTGTCCCCGCCGAGAGTGTAGTTATCCCCATGGTTCGGACGTCAAGCTTACTTGATTGAACGGATTAGGATTATCGGCTTTACACAAGGTGGGGGTTGCCCGATGATTGCTAATTATGTCTACTCCCGCTCCTGCTTGGTTTAGAAGTTCGCTATCGAGACAGAGAAAAAAGAGATATTTGAGCGCCTGGAAATTGTGGGCGATCGCATTAGGCGCAATAGTTTTGATCGTCATCGTTTCCTCCCAATTCAGAGAATACTTGGGAGCCGTAGAAGTTCACTATGTGGCAACAATGAGCGGGGCTGTTTCACTTGCGATTGCGTTCTACAACAATATCAAGGGAAAACTTGACGAGAGGTTGTTTTACATCATTGCCATATTTTTCTTTTTCTTTGCAGGGTATCAAGCGTGGCACGATCAAAAAACAGATAAAGCTATCGTGCAGGGACGGTTGGACGATTTAACCATTCCCAAGTTTGATTTATATATGGATGGGACAATGGTGGGTCCAGCAACCGATGGAACTATCATAATTTGCGTTGTCAGGATAGAAAATCATGGTGCACCCAGTGGCGCTAAGGACTTCAGCGCTGAATTGGAACTAAGTAGCGGGGAAACTGTGCAAGCGTCAGGCTTTCAGCCGCCCGGTCCACTCGTAGTTTATCAAGATGGGGGTCGGCCACCCTTCTCGCTACAGCAATCAGATTATGTCCCCGTTAAAGCTCTTCAGCCCATTCCTATGAATGGTGGCATAGGGGGATGGTTTGCGGCGGAGGCACGAGGCGTGATGATTAACCAAACAAAATCTGCTCTCGTTCGCATCACTTTGAGGGATTACACGGGAAAGGAATACCACGCCGAGGCCAGATTGACCGGGAATACAAACGTCCTAAACTTGCCCACGCCAGTGGATGTCACGCCGCTTCATCGCTGACAAGTGTCTTGTATTCGACATGCTCCGGTTCCAGCATCCTCTGGAGCGTGTCGCTGAAGAGGTTCGGCTTCTTACGATTGTCAAAACGGAAGCACATTTCGTCAAGGTAGGCCTGCAAATGCTTTGCGCTAATCCGATGCCACGTTCCGATAATTCCCCGCTTCAAGAGCGAGAATGCCGATTCCACCGTGTTCGTATTGATGTCTGTTTCAATCCGGACGTACTTGCAAATGGAAGGAATCCGCCGTTGAATTCGGCAATGCGGCCGGCAATCGGACTGCGGAGCGGAAGGGGACGGCTTGCTGTCGCGGTGCGGCAGCCGCGGAATGAGCTGATCCCAATTTGGGAAGGGTGGTTACTTTCGTAAGGCAAGCTGTTGGATTTTCTTTGCGGCAGCTACAGTCGGCCTGACACACTGATAGGTTGGGACCGGTGTGCCCAATGGCTCCGCAGGAGTTTGGAGTCGGGAGATCTTTGATAAACCGTGGTTTGCCGGCAACTGCCAATTCGGGGTAGTTCGTTGTTATCGCCAGAGCAGTGGACTGGATCGGGCGTTCCGGAAACGGGACATATCAAACGCTGCGCTTGGTTGCTAAGGAAACTCTGATCAAGTCAAAGCGAGGTCCCGCAGCGGCTAAAGCCGCATGATTTTGCGGGTACTTGACGGACGGCTTGAAGGCCGTCCCCTTCAAAGCAAGCGAGGTCCCGCCGCGGCTAAAGCCGCATGATCTTACGGGTACTTAAACGGACGGCCTGAAGGCCGTCCCCTTCAAAGCAAGCGAGGTCCCGCCGCGGCTAAAGCCGCATGATCTTACGGGTACTTAACGGACGGCTTGAAGGCCGTCCCCTTCAAAGCAAGCGAGGTCCCGCCGCGGCTATAAAGCCGCATGATCTTACGGGTACTTAACGGACGGCCTGAAGGCCGTCCCCTTCAAAGCAAGCGAGGTCCCGCAGCGGCTATAAAGCCGCATGATCTTACGGGTACTTAACGGACGGCCTGAAGGCCGTCCCCTTCAAAGCAAGCGAGGTCCCGCCGCGGCTAAAGCCGCATGATCTTACGGGTACTTAACGGACGGCCTGAAGGCCGTCCCCTTCAAAGCAAGCGAGGTCCCGCAGCGGCTAAAGCCGCATGATCTTACGGGTACTTAAACGGACGGCCTGAAGGCCGTCCCCTTCAAAGCAAGCGAGGTCCCGCAGCGGCTAAAGCCGCATGATTTGCGGGTACTTAACGGACGGCCTGAAGGCCGTCCCCTTCAAAGCAAGCGAGGTCCCGCAGCGGCTAAAGCCACATGATTTTGCGGGTACTTGACGG
This sequence comes from uncultured Acidobacteriaceae bacterium, assembly GCA_963746515.1. Classification (GTDB taxonomy): domain Bacteria; phylum Acidobacteriota; class Terriglobia; order Terriglobales; family Acidobacteriaceae; genus Bog-257. The sequence continues at coordinate 85,291 of CAVVBO010000002.1, forward strand.
ACGGCCTGAAGGCCGTCCCCTTCAAAACAAGCGAGGTCCCGCAGCGGCTAAAGCCGCATGATCTTACGGGTACTTAAACGGACGGCCTGAAGGCCGTCCCCTTCAAAGCAAGCGAGGTCCCGCCGCGCGGCTAAACAAGTCTGCTGAAAAACTCAAAAGCGCAGATCCCTCGCCGGCTGAAGCCGGCTCGTGATGACAAAAATGAAGGACTTGGACGCGGCGCTGAAGCGCCGCACTACCCGAACGACCGATCAAACCGAGTTTTTCAGCACACTGTAAAGCCGCATGATCTTACGGGTACTTAACGGACGACCTGAAGGTCGTCCCCTTCAAAACAAGCCTTAATCAGAGTTTCCCTAAGTCATTGCGAATGAATATTTTGACCTGTAAGCCCATATGGCTCAATATTTTGCGGGGTACCTCACTACTAAGTCTATATTTATCAATATTTTGCGGGAAGTAGGGGGAGGGGGGGTACCTACAAGGAGAGAAGCCAGTGATCATCGTCACTTCTGCCATGTGGCCCGAAAATGCGGTGCGCGGAAAAAGCCGACTGGCGATATCATTACCTACGCAATCAGGAGCGCACCATGAAGAAATCGAAGTCCACGACCGAGCGCCTCGAGCGTGAGCAGCTGTCACCTTTAGTTACACCGACCGATTTGAAAGCGGGCGCCACGAAAGATATCGCTGGCGCTATGAATGCCATTCTGGCAGATGTGTTTGCCCTCTATTTGAAAACCAAGAATTTCCACTGGCATATGAGTGGGCCGCATTTTCGCGACTACCATTTGCTTCTGGACGAACACGGCGACCAGCTTTTTGCCATGACCGATGCCATCGCCGAGCGCGTCCGGAAAGTGGGTGGTACTACATTGCGCTCGATCGGGCACATTGCCCGCATGCAACGCGTGGCCGACAACGATGCCGAGTACGTCGAGCCCGAGGACATGCTGGCCGAGTTGCGCGAAGACAATAAGACGCTGGCCGCGCGTTTGCGCGAGGCCCACGGTGTCTGCGAAGAACATGAGGACATTGCCACGGCCAGCCTGATCGAAGTCTGGATCGATGAAACCGAACGGCGCACCTGGTTCCTGTTTGAGGCAAGCCGGCGAGCGGACTCTACCGGACATTGAGGGTCACCGCCGATCGCGTACGGGGATCTTCAGGAGAGTTCGCGATCGTGACTTATGGATGGATTCAACGCGGCGAGTCGCCTCGCACCACAGGCTGCTTCGCCGCGCTCCACTCGCTGTATGATCCGTCATACATCGCGGCCGGATATCCCAGATAGCGGGCAAGAAAGTAGGTGTAGGAAGCTTGCAGGCCGACCTCGCAGTAGGAAACCACCTTCTTGTCATGCGTCGCACCGGCGGCATCGAACTTCTGCCGCAGTTCTTGCGGAGGCCGCAACACCGGATTGTCCTCGCTCACTAATGCCGTTTCCCAGAACATCGGTTCGGCGCCGGGAAGATGGCCAGCGCGGTATCGCTTCATCGGCCGCGCGTCGATGAGCACGACATCTGACGTGGCCGCCTTCTCGGCAGTGAGCTTCGTCATCCAGTCCATCTTCGCGACGATCTCGGGATGCGGATGAACGGTCAGATGTCGCAGGAGTGATCTTGGGCTCTTCGGTTGAGGTGGGCCGTTTCTCGACTAGCCAGCGATCCATTCCGCCGTCGAGCAGCGCAGCCTGATCTCCGTGGCCCAAGTAGTCAAGCGTAAAGAAGAGCCGCGTTGCCATGGGATCCCAGTCGGGAGCGTAGTAGACGACACGTGAATCGTCGCCGATGCCGATGGCCTCGAGATTCTTCTTGAGTTCTTCCGGAGGCAACAATTCGGTTCCGGGATCTTGATTGCTCACGAACTTATCCATCGGCAGGAAGCGGGCGCCTGGAATGTGGGCAGCCTGATAGTCGCCGCGATCGTGGCCGATGTGAACGATGACCAGATGCGGATCGGAAAGATGGTCGGCGAGCCATTGGGTGGAAACCACCAGGTTCGGATTGCCCGTGTTTTTGTCAGGCGCGGCGACGTTAGCATCGGCAGCGTTGGCGGTGCGGCCCTGCAACGATAGCATGCCGCAACAGAGCGCCAGTGGCGCGAGTATGCAAACTAGACAGTGTTTCATTTTCTTCTCCAGCGTTGACTTCAGAATTTCATTTCCCGGCTGAACTCGCGTTTGAGCTCGGAGCGGACACAACAAGGTCGTATCCCTCGTGATTGACCCACTCGTACACCGATCCGTCGTACATGGCCGTCCGATAGCCGAGATATTTGGCGACGAAGTAGGTGAAAGACGACTGCATTCCCGTGCGGCAATAGGTAACGACCAGCTTGTCCGGATCGGCGCCGGCTCGGGTGAAGGCCTGTTGCAGTTGTTTGGTATCCAGCAGAACGGGAACAGCGTCCGACTGCAGCAACGTCTTCCAATACAAACCGTGCGCTCCGGGCAGGTGACCGGCTTTCGGCACGGCTTCCGACATGACCGCTCCGTCGAACTCCCTCGGAGGACGCGCATCCAGCACGACGTAGACGCTCGCTCCCGCGTCGACATTCTGGTGAACGATTTCGTGCATGTGAGCAGCCGTGATCAGAACGTTGTTCTGAACTCGCGGTGTGAAGCTGGCCGGCGCAGGATGCACTGCCTGGCGGTTTGTAGGCCGCGCCTCGGCTGTCCATTTCTCCATGCCGCCATCCAGCAAGGCGGTCTGTTCGCCATGCCCCAGATAATCGAGGGTGAAGTAGGCGCGCGCCGCCAGAAGGCCGTCACTCTCTCCGCAGAGAACGACTCTGGTGTGGTCTCCAACGCCCAAGCTTTCAAACACGGACTGGAGTGTTTCTATAGGCGGCAGGTCATTCAGCGAATTCTTGTGCTGTTCGACCAGCTCGTCGAGTGGCAGAAAGCGAGCGCCCGGTATGTGGCCGGCGTCATATTCGCTGCGGCTGCGACCGACATACAGGACGACCAGGTTTTCGTCGCCGAGATGCTCTTCAAGCCACGATGTCGAGATCAGCATCTGGGAGCGAAGCCGTGCCTGGTCGGCGACTGCGCCGCTGGGGACCGAGACGAGAAGCGCCGTCCCCATCAGTGCAACCATCGTCGTTGCCGTCGCTGCATTCATTTCCGCACCTCGTTTGAGGAATTCATTACTCGGCCCTCAGTAGCACGCTGGGATCGAGCTTGGCGATCCGGGTCAGCGGCAGGAAAGAAGACGCCAGCGCGATCAGCACCAGCAGTGCTGACGACGCCGCGAAGGTCACGGAGTCGCGAGGAACGATTCCGTAAACGAGCCTCGACATGGGAGCCGACATCAGCCAGGCCGCGAGAAAACCGCATCCCAGGCCAGCCAGGATGATGACGAGGACTCTGACCATCATCGAGCCCATCACTCGTCCAGGAGTCGCACCTAGTGCGATGCGGATGCCAATCTCATGCTTGCGCTCCGTCACCTCCAGAGCCATGAGCCCACTGATGCCCGACGCGGTGATAGCCAGCGCCAGGACGGCGAAGATGGTAAAGAAGAGGGCAGTATTGCGTCGAGGCGCCAGTGAATTCTCGCGCACCTCGGTGAGCGTTTGCACATCGGTAATCACGGCGTCCGGATCAAGATCATGGACAATCCAGGAAATCTCCGGCGCTATCTCGGAACTCGGGCGCGAGCCCCGCACCAGCAAGCTCATGGAATGATTTTCAGTCTGGGCAAACGAGCAGTAGGCTTCGTCAACCGGCTCCTTATCCAGGCCCCTCTGCCTGACGTCGCCAACTACTCCAATCACGGTGGCCTCCGCCTTCGGCAAAAATAAAATCTTCTTGCCGATGGCCGATTCGCCAGGCCAATAATGCCGTGCCAGGCGCTGGTTCACAATCACCACCAAGGGACGCTGATCCGTGTCGCCGGCAGTGAAATCGCGCCCGCCGATAAGCGGCATGCCGATGGTCTGGAAGTAGCCGGGTGTGACCGAGCGCCCGCTAACCGTTCCTCGCCTCGCCGTTGCGGAGCGGGTCTGCTGGCCTACTTCGAGCGGATATTGATCGTCGTCGTCACGCCTATACAAAGGAAAGGTGCTGGACAGCGCTACCGACTGCACTCCATCCAGCTTTTGCGTACGCTCCAGCAGCGAATCATAAAACTTCAGGTAGCTCGGTTTCAGCAGATAGATTCGCGCGGTTGTGACGCCGCTGGGGCGAAAGCCGCCATCCACATGCTCCAACTGGACCACCGTTCGCAGCGTGAGCCCGGCTCCCACCAGTAGCACGACGGAGAATGCCAGTTGAGCTCCCACCAGAATCGCTCGCGCCCGGGCGCTCATCCGTGCCGGGTTGCCGGCGTTCTCCAGCGGGCCGCTAAACAAGGGTGTCTGCCGCAAACCGATCGCGGGCACAAACCCGATCACGACTCCGCACGCTAGCGACAGCACGAAACAGAAGGCGATAACCTCGGGTCCGATGTGAAGCTCGGAAGCCAGGGTTGTGAATTTGGAGGTGAAGGGGACTAGAACGTCGATGCTCCAGAACGCCAGCAACAGGCCTAGCGCTCCGCCGCCCGAAGCCAGCAGGACACCTTCAGTAATGAAACTGCGAACAATTCTGCCTCGGCTGGCGCCTAAGGCAGTGCGAAGTGTTAACTCTTTCGATCGGGACAAGACGCGCGACACCATCAGGCCGGCAACGTTGGAGCAAGCCAATAGAAGCAAGAGCAGCGCTGCAGCGGCGAGTGCGATCAATATCGGACGAATCTCGGTTGTCAGCTGCTCATGAACCCGAACAATAGAGATGTCGTAGCCCTTGGAATCGGGATAGGCGTCAGGATACGCCGCACGCAACTGCCGGGCGATCGAATGGAGATCATCCCCAGCCTGTGGCAGCGAGACCCCAGGCTTCAGCGTCGCAAACACGCTCATCATTCTGGCGGTGCGGCTGTGAATGAAATCCTTGCCGGAGCGCGTCGGGCAAGCGGCCGTTGGCATGTAAACGTCAACCATCCGGGAAATTGCGGAATGGGCGGCAGCACGCCGACCACGACATGCTGCTTGTCATTCATGGAATACGTGCGGCCGACAACCGTTGGGATCGCCGCCGAAGCTGCGCTGCCAGAATTCGTAACTGAGGATAAGCACGGGATGGGCGCTGGGCCGATCGTCTTCGTCCATGAACGTTCTGCCGTAAAGCGGCGTAACTCCAAGAACGCGGAAGAAGTTGGCCGAGACTACCGCGGTGACGACGCGTTCCGGCTCCCGTCCGCCAAGCAGGGTAAACATCATCTGGTGGTACTCGACCACCGAATCGAGAGTGCGATTGCGTGACCGGTAATCCTGAATCTCCTGCACCGAGAAGGGCTGATTGTCGATTCCCAGCGCAGGCTGCACTTGCTTGAGCTGCACCAGCCCATTTCCGCCGGCGAAAGGCAGCGGACGAATCAGGATGGCATTAGCGGCGCTGAACGCTGCCGTGCCGGCGCCGATGGCAAGCCCGAGGATGAGAATGGCAACGCAGGTAAAGCCCAGATCCTTGCGCATCATGCGCAGCGCATAGTCCACATCTTGGGAAAGGATTTCGCCATGTTCGCGAATCGCGGTTATTATCAGGCCGCTGGCGGTGTCCCACCAGAAGCGCGCTCGGGCCGCACCGCCGCTTCGCAACGCGTCGTGCCGCTGATCGCGGAACAGCGACTGCATCTCGCCGCTGAAACGATCGCGAAACTCCTCCGGCAGCAGATGTAGCAACGCTCCAAACAGCCGCTCGGAAAAAGGTCTGGACGCATTGTTGGTCGTCGGCATCAGACACCTCGGCTCACGCGTTCTCAGGACCCAGGACGTGCTTCGCTCTCGCCATAGCCAGCACGCGCTCCATGCGCTCGGCTTCGGCTTCGGCCAAGGCGCTGCCCAGTTTGGTCAGCCGGTAATAACGCCTGCGCTGATCGTCGAGGCTGAAGTCCGGGCGGTCCTCGGACTCCTCGATGAATCCGTCTTCCAACAGCCGCTTGATGATTCCGTAGAGCGTGCCCGCGCTGAGCCGAACTTCATCGTTCGTCCGGCGAGCGATTTCCTTGCTGATCACGTAGCCGTGCTTTTCGCCGTCGGCGAGCGCCAATAACACATGGAAAACCGCCGGCGTTAGCGGCAAGTACGATTCAATGGTTCTCTTCTTCGCCACCAGTGGCCTCGTTCCTTCCGGATGCCGCGACTGCGGTCATCTTCATTTTCCAGCCGCTTCGCTCAAATACCTTTACATTAGTACGCTGACGTGCATACTATTACGTTACACGATATATACGCCCGCGATCCGGGCTAGTCAAGAAAAAAAATGAGGAGCCGCTAATGGAAACTGCGTTGTCATTCGGGATTGGTATTGCCATCGGGATGGTATCGGGACTCATCGGATTGGGAGGCGGTGTCTTTCTTATCCCTATCCTCGTCTACGGATACGGCATGGATCAGCACCGCGCCCAGGGAACGTCGATCGCAACTCTGCTTCTGCCGATTGGTGCGTTGGCGTTCTGGAAGTACTACGGTGCTGGAAACGTGGATGTGAAAATTGCCGCGTTGATGGCGGTGGGATTCTTCGTCGGAGGATATTTTGGCGGCTCTTGGGCGCAAGCCATTTCTACGCTAATGCTGCGCCGCATCTTCGCGAGTTGTCTGGTTGTGATTGCAATAAAAATGTTCTTGCAAAAATAGATCTGCACCACAGAAGGAGAAACGCCTAATGGGAAGGGGCTTTCGTTTCCAGTTCTTCCAAACTCGCGTGAACTCTGGCAACGTCGCCGGCATATTTGTTGGGATCACTCTGATACAGCTTCTGAAAGAGGTTCAAGTCTTCCTGGAAATGAGCGCGAGCTTCTTCGATGCGGTTCTGACTTTCTTCCGCCAGAGCCAGGTTGTTCAGCGTCGCTGCCACGTACGGCAAATACGTGTCCGGATCTCGCTGCTCCAGTTGACGGTATGCCTCCAAAGCCTCCTGGTAGTGCCGGCTCGCCTCGTCCGTTCGGCTCTGGACTGCATCCAGGATTCCCAAATCGTTTAAAGTTGTCGCCAAGTAAGGCAAGTACGCGTCCGGGTCCTGCTGCGCCAGTTCACGACGGATTTCCAACGCTTCTTCGTAATGCCGGCGGGACTCTTCCAATTGCTTTTGTTCCCTCTCCACGAACGCCAGATTGTTCAGCGTCTCGGCAACCTTCGGCAGGTAAGCGTCCGAATGTTGGAGCGCCAGTTGACGGTAAATCTCGAGCGCGCTCTTGAAGTCCTGACGGGCTTCTTCCAATTGCATGCTGTCTTTTTCCAGAGAGCCCAAGTTGTTCAGCGTCACGGCCAGGTCCGGCGGGAAAGGCTCCAGGTTCTGCTGAGCCAGTTGGCGGTGAATTTTCAAGGCCTCTTCATAGTGTTGACGGGCTTCCTCCGGCCGGTTCTGGAGTCGATCCAGGTTACCCAGGTTGTTCAACGTGGTGGCCATGTCGGGCAGGTAAACGGCCGGATTCTGCTGCGCCAGTTGACTGCGCAATTCCAAGGCCCGCTCGAAGTGTCGGCGCGCTGCTTCCATCCGTTTCTGCGCTGTATCCAGGTCCTGGTCATTTGGCGTGATTGCCAAGCGCGAGTCCAGGAGAGCCGAGCCCATCGCGTCATGCGCAAACGGATTCTCCGCGACCACCAGGGTGTGCGACCACAGGTCGTAATCGCTATCCCAGTAGCTCATCTGCCGGTGAGTGACCAAGCTCAACGCTAGCAATGCGCACAATGCGGGAATTACCCGCCAGGGAAGACGAACAGCTCTTGCGTCTGCCAGGTCGGCCGAGCCGAAAGCCACCATTACAAAAATTCCGATCAGGGGTAAGTAGGCGTAGCGATCGGCCATCGCGCCTTCTCCTACCTGCACCAGACCGATAACGGGAACTAACGTACCCAGAAACCAAAACCATCCAACCGGCAGGTAGCGCTTGCTGCGAAAGATAACTACAAGCGCGGTGATACCGATCAAGACCAGCGCGGACAGGATCCATTGCCACGGCGGAAGAGCCATTGCGGGATGGGGATAGAGCGCAAGCCGGGTTGGCCAGAGGGTTTTCCAAAGATACAGTCCATAAGCCACGATGGCATTTTCGATTCGTACCGCCAGCGGAAACTGTATTAGGGTACGCACCGCATATCCCGTGCGCTGCACTTTGAGGGTGATCAATGCGCTTACGGCAGAGAGAACGAGCAATGGAATTTTCTCTAGCAGAAGGCTCGCGACTGTCGACTGCGGCACAGGGACCACAGGAGGCGGACTGCCGGCAGTTCTACCCAACGGCCAATAATCCAGCAGCAACAGCACAAACGGCAAAGTAATGACCATGGGCTTGGCCATCAGCCCCAGGGCAAACAGGACCATCACCAGCAGATATCGCCGCCAATCCGGTTGTCGGACGTACCGTACGTAGGCGCCGATCGCCGTCAGAAAGAAGAACATGCTGAGCACGTTCTTGCGTTCCGCCACCCATGCGACCGACTCGACGTTGATCGGATGCAAGGCAAACAGCGCCGCCACCAGCAGGCTTGGTCCCACGCGCCCCGTAATCCATCCCAGCAGCAAAAATAACAACAGTGCGTTGGCAGTGTGGATCAGCACGCTGTCTAAATGATGGCCTGCCGGGTTCAAGGCAAAGAGTTGGTAGTCAAGAACATGAGAAAGCCAGGTGAGGGGATGCCAATTCGCAGCCGCAGTTGAGGTAAATGCCCATTTGACAGTGCTCCATCCCAGGCCGTGATGGATGTGGGGATTCGCGGTGACGTAATCAGAATCATCCAGGACGATGAACGAGTGTCCAATGACCGGGCTGTAGAGCGCGATCGTCACTGCCGCCAGCAGAAGGCACAGAAGGGTGTTCAGCTTCTTTTTGCCTGCAATGAATGTCCCTGTTTTCGGAAGCTCTTTTGGGTACAACCGCTTGCGCGCTTGGACGCGCGTTCTGGAGGGAGTCTTGGCCCGGCTCATTTCGTCTACCCGATTGTACACAGCCCCCGAAAACGCCCCGTGGCCCGTGTGGCAACCACGGAGATATCTCACCGGACGGTTGCTTTGACTACATGAAATTGGAAAGAAGCTGCGGACTAGGGAATGTTAACAAGATGTTAAACTCTCGTGGTGCCGACTTACCCCCTTTTCGTCGAAGGAGCGCTCATTGTTGCTTGCGATTATTTTCGCTTTCTCCATCGTTTCTGGTTTGTGGAGCATGGTTCTGCAGATTCTACTGCGCGGGATCAGCGCTACTTACTCCCATGCTGCTTGGCTGGCAACGGCCTCGTTCTTAGTCGGGCTTCTCATCGCGGAGGGCCGTTGGTCGTGCCTCGCCTTTTTGTCTCTCTTCCGCGTTTCGGGTGACACTTTAAGCGCTCTTTTCCGTTTACGCTCTAAGAGTTGCGAACGCGGCCAATCGGTTGCTTTGGGAGCTATCCTTCTCTTGGTTGCGACCGGTTGCGGTGGAGGAGGGCAGAGTTCACCGGCCCCCCCGCAACAAAGCAATCAGGACGGGCCTCCCGCTTCTTTTACGCCCACTGCGGTGACCACCTTCCATAACAACAATGCCAGAACCGGCGCCAACTTGACCGAAACCTGGCTCACCCCTTCGAATGTCAATGGCGCCACGTTCGGGAAACGTGCTGCGATTACGGTGCAAGGCGACGTCTTTGCACAACCGTTGTATGTACCAGGGGTTACGGCAGGTCAGGGATCTCACAACTTAATCATTGTCGCAACCGAACACGACCAGGTTTATGCTATCGACGCCGACACTCGTCAGATCGCGTGGCACCAGGACTTTCTTGGTTCATCCGGAAGCGTCACTACCCTTCATCCCTCGGATCTTCTCAATTGCTCCGCCATCGCTCCCGAGGTCGGTATCACCGGTACGCCGGTGATCGATACCACTACCTCGACTATCTATGTGGTGGTCCGCACGAAAGAGACCCAGAGTGGCCAGCCGGTGTTTTACCAGCGCCTCCACGCCCTCGATCTGACTACTGGACAAGACAAGCTGACACCCACCATCATCGCCAGCCCTCCGGACCCGAACGGGGAGTTCGGAGCGGCCCAGTTTGATCCGGTGCTCAATAATCAGCGGTCGGCGCTGCTGTTGACGAATGGACAGGTCTATGTAGCCTGGGCGTCGCATTGCGATTTGGGCACCTATCAAGGCTGGGTCATGGCTTTCGATGCAACTACACTGCAGCTGACCGGCGCTTGGACGCCATCGCCATCCGGCACTTTCGGTGGTATATGGATGGCTGGCTCAGGGCCTGCCAGCGACGCTAGCGGAGACGTTTATCTGCCCGTAGGCAACGGCCCCAGCGATGCCATGACCGGAGGATCGAACTATGGGGATTCGGTAGTGCGGCTGCATAATTCCGCAAATCAGATTTCGGCCATCGACTATTTCATACCTTTCGACTGGAAAACACTCTTCGACGACGATCTCGACTTGGGATCCGCGGGATCGATACTTCTGCCCGACCAAACCGGAGCGGCACATCCTCATTTGTTGGCTGTAGCCGGCAAAGATGCAACTGTATACTTGCTGGATCGCGATAACCTGGGACACTGGCAACCGAGCGACGACGGCCAAGTTCTCCAGAGCTTCAAAAGCGACTCTCAGCACAACTTTTCGACCCCGGCTTTCTGGAATAATACCTTTTACTTTGGTTGGTTTTCGGGTCCACTCGAAGCGTTTCGCTATGAGCCAACCAATCAGCAGATCGATCCGACGCCCATTTCCTCAACGGGCTCTTGGACCCTCGGCTATCCCGGAGCTTCGCCCTCGATTTCAGCCAACGGGACTTCCAACGGCATCGTCTGGGCCCTGCGGAACAACGGCACAGATGCCGACCTTCGGGCTTATGACGCCACCAATTTAAGCAACGAGCTCTATGACTCCGAAATGTCTCCCGAACGGGACAATTCCGGACCATCCGTCACCTTTGGCGTTCCGACCGTGGCCGACGGATGGGTCTTCGTGGGCACGCGTGGCGAAGTAGATATCTATGGGCTGTTGTCAAGATAAGTCGCGGATCATAGAAATTACTAGAAGCCATCTAGCTATCTCATAGATCGGGTTTGAAAGGGCACGGCCTTTCAGCCACGCCGGTACGAGTTGTTTGAATGCCGGGCTTTAGAGACTGTGTCGCGACCGGAAATGAAGTTTTCTGGTGGAACAAAACAGCTGGAATAACCAGTCAGACTAGCCGCAACGCGGCGGGATGAGGTTAGCCGGGGGCGTAAGCCCCTGCGAAAGTGGGAAATAGTCTTGAGCCGCAGAGCGGCGGCACCACTCGCGACACAGTCTCTTTAGCCCCTGCGGGTACTCGGGGTAGAGGCGTTTTGAACCTGAAAACCGCCGCACTCAATGGTCTCTGCTATCCATTCCGAGCCGGTTCCTACTCTGTCTTATTGATTAGTTTGCGCAAAACGACCCGATCCGGATTGAGCAACTCAATGACTCGAGTTCCGCTGACGCCGGCAACGATAATCAACCCGGCCTGGTTACTGACGTCACTGAAAATTCCCAACCTCTGCATCTTCAAAGCTTGGTGCTGATTGTCATCAGTCGGACTCAGGTAATGCACCAAACCAGCCTTGTAGCGATGGAGTAGGAACAGGTGGGCCAGCGTCATGAGCCGCTTCTTTCGCAACGACGGATCGAAGGTATTCATATCGCGGATCGAAAGCAGCTTGTGGCCATGACGGTCCTGAACATCCGCAAAGATGATGTTGCCGACACGGTCCTTTGAGTCGTTCCACAAGCTGAGTTCCAGGAAGTCCGAACCGGCGGCGACGGGACGCAACTGAGCCCGGTAGACGGGCGGCAAACTGTTATGTTCCGCCCAGATTTGCAGCCAATCCTCCAGGACTTTGGGAGGAACTTCGGTCTGCACCAGATGCTGATGTTGGGTCGAGCCCTTCCCCATGGCCGTGGTGGTGGCCGTGCGCCCGGAAGCAGCCATCAAGGCGGCATCCAGCCGGGGACCACCGACCAGGGTTTGGGGCGTCCGGTAGGGCGACTCCAACAGCCTGAACTTCCTCTGCAAACGTGCCAGCGACAACATCCCATCCTGCAGCAGCGCAGTGGCAAAATCTTCGGCGGCGAGACCATCGATCTGGTGTCCGCCATAAGTGATGAAGTTGAAGACAAAGCCCAGCTTGCCCAGCTCCTCAGGAAAGCGCTTCATCTGGTCGTCGCTCATGCCGGTGGTGTCCCAACTAAACGAAGGTGACAAGTTATAAGCCAGCATCTTGTCAGGAAATTCTGCGTGAATTGCGTCGGCGAAGGCCTTCGCTTCGTCAATATCTGCGGTGGCAGTCTCCATCCACAAAATATCCGCGAATGGCGCGACAGCCAGAGACTTGGCGATGGCATACTCCAGACCTCCCTGGACCTGGTAGTAGCCCTCAGGCGTCTTGGCCAGCTCGCAATCCCAGGTTACGTCGATGCCCAGCGCTCTGGCTTTTTCGCGGGCGGCATACCATGACGCCCGCTTGGAGAAGGCCAGCCATTCTTCGGCGCTCAAGTCAAACGACTCACCCTGGCTAACCCGGAACGCGATGACATCCGCAACCGCCTGCCGATAGGTCTTAAGGTCTGCCGCTTCCTGCCAGGCATCCAGAAAACGCGGGATGACCTTGTCGAGCATGCCGTCCACCAGCGCATCTGCACTCTGCTTGTACGCTTTGGCGTTCTCCCCAATTAGCGGCAGCAGCCCGGTGGTTTCGAGCCAGGCACTAGCGGCGGCATACTCGGAGTCCGACATAGCAAACATCATGTGCCCTCTTACATCGTCGACTCCGGCTTCGTAGAACTTTCTCTGGAGCGCGAGAAACACCGCCTTGTAGCTCGGTACCTCGAGGTTGGTCACGCCCATGATGAAAGGCTGGTCGCGTTCGTCGGCGCATCCATCCAGAAGGCTGGCCGCCTCCGCGTCGGTACGAGCCACGATGATTCCGGGCACCTTCATGATGTCGAGCTGGAATCGCGCGGCATTGAGGCGCTGGACCTGCTCGTTCTCTGACACCAGAACCTTGCCGCCCTGGTGGCCGCATTTCTTCACGCCGGGCTTCTGGTCCTCGATGTGGTAACCCGGCACACCCACTTCCACGAATCGGCGAATCAGATTGCGGACGTGGGCTTCGCCTCCGTGACCGGTATCGGCATCGGCAATGATGAACGGCCGATAGTCGACCACAGGAGTCGCGGCCAGCTGTTCAGGCTTCATGCGGGAACGAAAGAACAGTTGATTCTTGTCGGCAGTCAGGAGAGCGCGAACGATCGACGCAGCCTCGTCCGGCACTTGACTTAGAGGATAGCTGGCCAGGTCAGCGCCCGGATCTTCAGTGATGCTTCCCTTGGCTGACGTTGCCCAACCGCCTAAGTAGATGCCTTCAATTCCCAGACGCTTGATGGTCACGGCCTGTCCGGGTGAGTAAGGACCGAAGGTGGTGATCGCCTTGCCAGCACCAAACAACTCTCTGAGCCGGGTATAAAAGCCCTCGGCTGCGGCCCGCGCCACCGGGTAGTCGGCGGCAATCGTGCCTCTCTGTTCAACTACTTGACGAGGTGAATACAGACGAATAATGCCCTTGAATCGCGGGCTTGCAAACCATTCGCTTACCTCTCGCACTGAGTCTTCGAACGAACTCATCGCTGACACCTTTCGCCCCGTTCGCGATCATCACCGAGCGGATTAGTCCTAATGCAATCGATGACCAGAATAGTAACTCTCTGATTCTCTCCGTGATAGGAAGAAATGGTGAGGTCGGCGGGTGAATAAATTTGCTTTGCTGGTCGCGAGCGCCCTCGGCGGCAGGCGCACCGATCGAACGTGACTGGGCAATTCCCTGTCCGCCACTATCTATTGCCCGTCTATGCGTATTGCTGCCAAAGACCGGCACAAGCTTGTAAACGCTATTCGAACTGAAGCACGACAATCTCGGGATTGGATCCCAGCCGAAGCGGCGGTCCCCAGGTTCCGGCTCCGCTTGAAGTGAAAACCTGCATCTTGCCGATCCGGCTTAAGCCGTACACAAACTGCCGGTAGATCCGCCGCGCCATCCAGCTCCAAGGCATGAACTGGCCAACGTGAGTATGTCCGGATAGCTGCAGGGAAACGCCCGCAGCCTCGGCGATTTCCGGATGGTCGGGGGCGTGGGTCAGGAGAATGCTGGCACGATCGCGATCCAGCCGGAGGCCGTGCAGCACCGACGCAAGCTGCTCGTTCTGGGTCGCGTTCCTGTAAGGCACGCCGATAATCTGCAAGCCGTCCACTTCCACCATCTCATTGCTGAGCACGCGTACCCCAGCCGCTGCAATGGCACGCAGATATTTGCTATCGTCGCCAAATTGCTCGTGATTTCCGGCGACAAAATAGACTCCTTGTGGCGCGGTCAACTCGTTCAATGGCTCGGCTGCCCGCCCCGCGTCGATGGCCGTGCCATCATACAGATCTCCGGCAATAAAAATCGCGTCCGGCTCTTCCGTCAGGATCTTGGTCACCATGCGCCGAAGAAAACTGCCATTTCGCACGTGTCCCAGATGCACATCGCTGATCAGCGCCGCTGTCCGCCCGCGCCAGGCCGCCGGCAAGTTCGTCAGCCGCACCGTGGTTCGCGTGATTCGGGTCCAACCGGCATTGAAAACCCCGTAGAGTCCAGCCACCACGGCAATGGCGAACAGCAATTCCACCGTCCGATGGAAGTTGACGTTCACCCCGGCCAGCCACGTAACTCCGAAAATAATCCAGGAGGAAACGGCGGCCAGGAAGAGAAAACTCAGCAGCCCCACCCAAACCGCAGCCGCCCTGTAAAAGGCGCGCAGAGGAGCATTTGTATAGCGAAAGGCGAGTAGCGAGGCGGCAACGAAGCTCAGCGACAAGAAGCCGAGAACCAGTTCGATCCACAGCGCCCCATGAGTCTCGCTTCCTGCTGGCGAGAATGCCCACGTCTTGTAGAGAAGAAAATGCGTCAGGAAAAGGACAGACTGAACAATCGCAACGAAACCAATTAAGCGCACTCGCATGGGCATTAGATTCCCCAACCTGCCATTCGGATTGTTGGCACACTGTTTCTGCCTCACCGCGTGAGTTTCTAAGTCGAGTGCAGAGCGGCGATTGGGTCGGCGGAGGCTGCCCGGGTTGCGGGCAGCGCCGATGCCAGAAGCGCCATAAGCATCATCAGCAAGACGCTCGCTATGTAGATGAGCGGGTCAGTCGCGCTGACCCCGAAGAGGAAGGAGCTGACAAGTCGTGACAAGGCGAGAGACCCGACCACGCCAAAAGCGCAGCCTAGCAATGCCATCTTCGAACCCGAAATGAGGATAAGCCGGGCGATGCCCGTGCGCTGAGCACCGAGCGCCATGCGGATGGCAATCTCCTGGGTGCGCAGCGAGACCGAGAAGGCCACCACCGCATAGATTCCGGTGATGGCGAGCAGAAGCGCGCCCAAGGCAAAGGCGGTGATGAGGGTGGTATTGAAACGGCGCGGCGCTTCCACATTGGAGATCACGTCGTTCATGGGCTGCACTTGCTGCAGCGCGAGCAAGGGATCGATCTGTGCGACGGTAGAGCGCAAGGTTTGCGTCATCTGCTCGGGAGGGAGGGCCGAGCGGAGGGCGATGTATCCTCCGGCGGGAGCGGTGAGTTCTCCGGAGAATTTGGAACCGTAGAGAATAGCGGGTTGCTGCGCAGGTGCATACCACTGATCGTCAGCCGGCTGATCGCGAGGGCCTACCGCGGTATCGGCCACGATGCCAACTACCGTTGCCCACGGCAGTCCCTTATGCGGGTTGCCGACATGCATGCGCTTGCCGATAGCGTTCTGGCCCGGCCAACAGTGTCTGGCCATGGACTGGTTGACGATCACAACCAGGGGCATGTTGGCGCGGTCGTCTTCAGTGAAATATCGGCCATCGAGCAGCGGGATGCTCATGGCGCGGAAGTAGTCGCCGTAGGTCAGCGCGAACATGGAGAACTTGAGCTTCCAGCCAGTCACCGACGCGCCTTCGATGGTGTAGGCAGCTCCCCCTAGCATGCCGGACGCCGGAAGTGCATTGGCGATGCCAACGGCAACGATTCCCGGCTTGCTTGCGAGCTGGTCGACAACCGCGCGGTTAAAGGTGTCGAAGGAAACCTGTGAGGGATACTGCTTGAGCGGCAATTGATAGCCGGCAACCAGGACATGATCGGGACGAAAGCCGGGATCGACGGCACGCATCTTCTGGAAGCTGCGCAGGAATGCAACGGATGCAGTGAGCAACACCAGAGCGATGGCGATCTCCGAGACGACCAGGGCCGAGCGCAGCCAGGTATGACTTGCTCCGCCAGTTCCGGTCCGCGCTCCTTCCTTGAGGCTTTCCGTCAAGTTCGTCCGCAAGGCGGCGAAAGCGGGAGCAAGGCTGCACAGCGCGCCAGTCGCCAGCGCCAGCAGCAGGGCAAATATGGCGACGGTTGCGTCCACAGAGATGGAGTCGACGCGCGGCATGGACTCGGGGAGCAGGTGCAAAGCGGTACGGATGGCGATCGCGGCAAACGCCAGACCCAGCAGTCCGCCAGCGAGGCTGAGTAGCAGGCCTTCCAAAACGGATTCGCGAACGATCACGCTCGACCGCGCACCCAGAGCCAGCCGCACCGCATATTCACGGCGCCTGCGGATGGCTCGCACCAGCAGCAGCGCCGCGACATTGACGCAGGCAATCAGCAGAACGATAGAGACCGCCACGAACAAAGTACGCAGCAAAGGCCGAGCGTCGGCGACTGCGTGCTCACGCAACGGTTTCACGTCGCCCCGAATATGAATGGCAGACATGCCGGCGGGAAATTCGCGCATGATCTGCTGGGCGACGCGGTCCGCATCCTCCGCGGCCTGCCGGAGGGTGACGCCATCCTTGAGGCGGGCGACCATGTGGTATCCCCAAAAGCCGGCGCTCTGATCGGAAAGTTCATCGGGCGTGAAGCTCATGGGAACCCAGAGCTGCAGTCTGGTCGAGATGGCCAGGCTGCAAGGGAAATTCGAAACTGCGCGGCATGACGCCGATGATCGAGTACACCTTGCGGTCGAGATCGATGGTGGTGCCGAGGACGTGAGGATCACGATGGTAGCGATTCATCCACAAGGCGTAACTGATGACGGCCAGCGGCTGATGGGCGTCCTCTTCCGGTTGCGTGAAGACGCGGCCCAGGATGGGTTGAACGCCAAGGGTAGGAAAGACGCCCGCGGTGAAACGGGCTGCGTCGACATTTTCCGGAGTAGCGCCGCCGGAAAGCTCAAACTGGGTGGTCGCGTAGCCGCCCAGCGAGGAAAATGCGCTGGTTGCGTTCGCGTAGGTGCCGATCTCGCGGGCGGTCACGGGAGTATTGGGAGGAGCGTTCGGGCCGTTGCCGAGGTGATCTCCCAGCAGAACCAGGCGGTCAGGATCGCTGAACGGGAGCGGGCGCAGCAAGATGCCTTCCACCAGCGAAAAGATCGCAGTCGTCGCGCCGATGCCGAGAGCCAAAGTGAGAACAACGGTCAGGGCAAAGCCAGGAGCTTTCCGCAGTTGGCGAAATGCGAAGCGGAGATCCTGTACGAACGCGTACATACCGTTTTCTCTGACTCCCAGTCTCCGGTTTGGTAAGCAGCAGCGTAGCTAGATTAGACAACGTTTAACCGCTGCCTTTCAATCGGCAGGGGCTGAGATGCATTGGCAGATCGCGCAAGGTGCGCCTTGTGGATGCTCGATGTCGGCCACGAGAAACATGCTGCATTGCCTGCGTATGCATTAACCGCCGGCCTCGAAATCAAAGTGGAAATTCTGATTTAGCTAGAATGGCGAGATCCCCGTGAAAAGGACCGGGAGTGGCGCAGCATAATCTGCGTGAGGCCTTCTCAACGATGTCCTCGCCGGAAGATTGGGCGATGAGGGTATTAGTCCGCGCCACAAAGAGAAGGTTTTTCTGACCTTGGGAGGTAAATAGTGGCAGCCTCATTAACTACAGAGAAACTCCCGTCGGTGCGCGGTCTTGGCGAAATTGCGCTCCGAGTCAACAACCTTGACGCCATGCAAAAGTTCTACCAGCAGATCATTGGCCTGCCTCTGATGACCAGAGATGCAAACTGCGCGTTTTTCAAGATCGCGGAAGGTTTCGGCGGCCACACTCAGGTGCTGGCCTTATTCGACCGCTCAGAGAAGCCCGGCTACCGAGGGCCCAATGCAGCGACTTCTACGATCGACCACATCGCATTCGAGATAGACCTCGCCGATTTTGCAAATGAAAAGAAGAGACTGGAGGAGCTGGGGCTTCAAGTCGAAACCGCCGAACACGCCTGGGTACATTGGCGCTCGCTTTATGTCACTGATCCAGAGGGAAATCTGGTGGAGCTGGTGTGCCTCGACAATAGTGTTTAAGGACCGAAGAACGAATCGCGGACACTCACACCTGTGCCAGACGCACCTCAGAAGAATTACGTTTGGCAGGAGGCGTTGCCGCGATAGGCAAGCGCAGTTCGACTTCGAGGCCGTGAGGCGCGACGTTCTTGGCCGACACCGTACCGCCGTGGACAGCCACGGCGTTGCGAACGATGGCCAGTCCCAGACCCATGCCGCCGGTGTTTGTTCCGCGGGAATCGTCGACGCGATAGAACGGCTTGAAGAGTAGTGGCAACGCGCTCTCGGGAACACCAGGCCCGTTGTCGCGAACCGAGACCACTGCTGTGTCGCCGACCCTGCCAGCACGAACCTCGATCTTGCCATCTTCGCCGGAATAGAAGATGGCGTTGCGCACCACGTTCTCGATCGCGCTGCGTAAGAGGCCAGCGTCGCCGTTCAGCTTGATCTCGCCATTTTCCTGATAGGCAATGGTAGCGCCGGTGGCGGCAGCTTCGAAGTGGGCGTCGTGCAATACATCGTCCATCACTTCGTTAAGCAAGAGTGGTTCGAACTTAGGCTTCTGCTGTCCGCTTTCCAGCCGGGCGACAATCAGAATGCGCTCTAACATGGAATCGAGCTGGATGCTGTCCTGCTCGATGCGGTCGAGCATCTCCGCACGCTCATCGTCGTCAGCGGTGCGAGCCAGGGTTAGCGCCAGGCGGATGCGCGCGATTGGCGAGCGCAGTTCGTGGGAGACACCGCTGAGAAGATTGCGTTCGCTCTGGATCTGATTGCGCAGCTCGCCGGCCATGGTATCGAA
The DNA here is from genome assembly GCA_963746515.1 of uncultured Acidobacteriaceae bacterium. Classification (GTDB taxonomy): domain Bacteria; phylum Acidobacteriota; class Terriglobia; order Terriglobales; family Acidobacteriaceae; genus Bog-257. The sequence continues at coordinate 104,473 of CAVVBO010000002.1, forward strand.
GTCGCGCACCAGGTCGGCAATCTCGTCGCTACGGTTACCGAGATTCTCCCCCGCGCGGATGTCGAGATTACCGCGGGCAAGTTCGTGAGTGGCATCGCGCAGACGTTCGATGGGCTTGGTCAGATAATGCGCGATCAGCAGACAGATAATCGCGGAAAATAAGGTGCCGAGCTTTAAGGTCCAGAGGAGATCGCCGGGAATGCGCTCCGACAGCGGCGGCGGCGTCAGCTCGGCGATCAACACATATTGCCCGCGCTCGGTGGTGGCGCGCGAGGCCAACACATTGGCCTCGTAAGAATGGTACAGACCTTCCTTTTTCTCGGCGGACGCCGCGCCCCGCAGAATGCTATCGGGTAGTGGGCGGCCGGAAAGCTCGCGTCCACCAGCGTTCAGCAGCCAGAAGCGCGAGCGATTAGCCAGGGAAAGATTGTCGAGCAATTGCGCCAGCCCCGGCTGGCCCTGTTCTTCGAATCGTCTGGCCGCAAGATCGGCCAGCACCGGCATCTCGCGGCGCTCGGGCTGGATCCACCAGGGGTGCTCGGACGAAATGCGGTAGTGAACACGCAGATACAACGCGCCCAGCAAGATGGCCTGCGCCACCCAGAAGGGGAGGAAGATTTTCCAGAACAGGCGGCGACTCATACCCGGCTCTTCTCGGAAGCTTCGGCGGCGAGAAAGTATCCGATGCCGCGAATTGGCCGTATCAATTCGTCGGTACCGGGACAGGCACCCAACTTCTTGCGCAAGCGGCTGACGTGAACATCGACGCTGCGATCGAAGGCATTAAGCGGACGGCCGAGCGCGACCTCCGCAATCTGCTCGCGAGTGACCACGCTGCCCGCGTTGCGCAACAGTAACTCCAGGACGTTGAATTCCACCGAGGTGAGATCCACGGGAACATTGCTGCAGGTGACGGTGCGAGTGGCAAGCGACATACTGATCTCGCCAACGTCGAGCACCTCATCGTGCTCATTGCGATGTCCGGGAGCGGCTTCCCGGGTGCGGCGAAAGATGGCGCGAACCCGGGCGACCAGCTCGCGTGGATCGAAAGGCTTGGCCAGGTAATCGTCGGCGCCGATCTCCAGACCGAGGATGCGATCGACCGCCTCGCCCCGAGCCGTGAGCAGGAGAACAGGAACCGACGATTGCTGGCGGAGGATCTTTAATAACTCGAACCCGGTGCCCCCGGGCAGCATCACATCGAGGATAATAAGTTCGTGCTCGCCGGCAAGGGCAGCGTTCAGTCCGGAGGCATGGTCGTACGCCGCGTCCACCTGAAAGCCTTCGCCTTCGAGGAAGCGTTTGAGCAGATTGACCAGACCGCGGTCGTCGTCGACGATGAGCAGACGATTCACCGCATTCATTTTGCCTTTTCCGGCGCGCGGCTGCGGTGAAGAATTGTTTCGAGATGGGCTGTTACCCTTCACACTTCTTAACCTTCCTTCACCCAGTCTTAACGGCTGCGGCGGCCACCATTCAGTCTAATAGTGGTCTAATAGTATGGATGTAATACTACTGCAACCGGTGCGCCAAGTTGCAGTTACGCGACGCAGGATGAGATACGGTGACAGTTTTGTGCCGCCTCCGTCGTTACTGCTGGCGAGGAGGAGTTCGTGAAGACAGGGGCACTGCTGTACCCCGAAAAACGCCTAAGGAGGCTAACGCGTTGTCGTGCGGAAAGCTGCGCAAGATAGGCGTGTCCTTAGTGATAGGGGCGCTGGTGGCAATTTGCCTGGTGTTGGCCGGATGTGGTTCGAAGCAAGCGAAGAATGCGAAAGCCGGCGCTCCGCCACCGGCAATTCCGGTGGGAGTGGCTACGGTAAAACAGGGCGATTTCGACGTTTATCTAACTGGCTTGGGTTCCGTACAGGCATTAAATACCGTTTCTTTGAAGACCCGCATTGATGGCGAGATCATGCAGGTGAATTTTCGGGAAGGCCAGGATGTGAAGGCCGGAGAGCTGCTTATCTTAATCGATCCCCGCCCTTATGAAGTAGCGCTGCAACAGGCTCAAGCCAATCTGCAAAAAGACGAAGCTCAACTTACCAACGCGAAAGCCCAGTACGAGCGCAACAAAGTGCTCTACGAACAGGGAGTAATCGCCAAGCAGGACCTGGACACTCTGGAAGCTTCTTTCGGAACCTACGAAGGAACCATCGCCAGCGACAAGGCGGCCATCGATAGCGCCAAATTGAATCTGGTGTACTGCCACATTGTTTCTCCGGTGAATGGCCGCGTCGGTCTGCGGCAGGTCGATCCCGGAAACTACGTTACCGCAGCCAGCGGCACGGCGATGCTGGTGATCACCCAGCTGCAACCCTTGGCGATCGTGTTTACGCTGCCCGAAGATCAGCTGCAGGAAGTAGCGCAGCATATGAAGCAAGGCACGCTGGAAGTGGATGCCTACAGCCGCGACGACCAGACCAAGCTGGCCACGGGCAAACTGCTTACCATCGACAATCAGATTGATCAGACCACAGGAACGGCCAAGCTGAAAGCCATCTTCGACAATGCCGACAATGCGCTTTGGCCAAACCAGTTTGTGAATTGTCATTTGCTGTTGGAGACCTTGAAGAACGCCGTAACGGCGCCGGCAAGCGCGGTGCAGCGCGGTCCTGAAGGCAACTTTACCTATCTGGTTGACAGCAACAATACGGTGCAGATGCGTCCGATCCAACTCACTTTGACGCAGGGCAGTACTGTGGTGGTCAAATCTGGATTGCAGGGTGGCGACCGGGTGGTGACCGATGGGCAAGAGAAGCTGCAGGCCGGCGCCCGAGTCGCGCCACAAGCTCCAGCCAAGAAGCAACAAACAGCTGAAACTATTGGCGGACAGCCATGAGTATTTCGCGGCCGTTTATTCTGCGGCCCATCGCGACCTCGTTGTTGATGGTGGGCCTGTTGCTGGTAGGCATCGTTGCCTATCAGCAGTTGCCTATTTCCGCCTTGCCGCAGGTGGATTATCCGACCATTCAGATCGTGACGTTCTATCCCGGCGCCAGTCCGGATGTGACCGCATCGTCGATCACTGCGCCATTGGAACGGCAGTTCGGCGAACTTCCCGGCTTGAGCCAGATGACTTCGAGCAGCTCGTTCGGAGCTTCGGTCATCACCCTGCAATTTGATCTGGAAGAGAACATCGACGTAGCCGAGCAGGAAGTGCAAGCCGCGATCAATTCGGCGCAGACCTATCTTCCCGCCGATCTGCCGACGCCTCCGATCTACAGCAAAGTAAATCCTGCAGACGCTCCGATTCTGACTTTGGCCATGACGTCGGACAGCATGCCGCTGCCGCAGGTTGAGGACCTGGCGGACACAACCTTCGCGCAAAAAATTTCGCAGTTGCCCGGAGTCGGGCTGGTGAGCATTAGCGGTGGACAGAAGCCGGCAGTGCGGATCATGGCGAATCCGGTAGCCCTAGCCTCGTATGGCATGAGCCTGGAACAGCTGCGCACGGTGATCGGCCAGGTCAACGTGGATCAGGCCAAAGGTCAGCTACAGGACAATCGGCAAGCTTTCACCATCGGCGCCGACGATCAGTTGCTCAGCCCGCAGGGTTATGCCGACACCATCGTCGCCTATAAGAACGGCAATCCGGTACGGCTCTCCGATGTCGCGACGGTAGTCATTGGCGCGGAAAACGTTAACCAGGCGGCCTGGATGAACACCACGCCGGCGGTGATTCTCAATATCCAGCGCCAGCCCGGGGCCAACATCATCAAGGTGGTCGACAGCATCAAGCTGCGGCTGAAGCAGTTGCAGGCGAACTTGCCGGCCTCGGTGAAGGTGACGGTGCTGACCGACCGCACCAATACCATTCGCGCCAGCGTCAAGGATGTGCAGTTTGAAATGATGCTGACCATCGCGCTGGTGGTGATGGTCATCTTCCTGTTCCTGCGCACGCTGGCGGCCACCATCATCCCGAGTATTGCTGTGCCGCTGTCGATCGTGGGTACGTTTGGCGTGATGTATCTGCTGAACTATTCGCTCGACAATCTCTCGCTGATGGCCTTGACCATCTCCACCGGCTTTGTGGTGGACGACGCCATCGTGATGATCGAGAACATCGATCGTTACATCGAGGAAGGACACAGCCCGCTGGAGGCGGCGCTGCTGGGCTCCGGGCAGATCGGCTTCACCATCGTTTCGTTGACGGTGTCGCTGATCGCCGTGCTTATTCCGCTGCTGTTCATGGGCGACATTGTGGGACGGCTGTTCCGCGAATTCGCTGTGACTCTGAGCGTAACGATTCTGCTGTCGGCGATTATTTCGCTGACCCTGACGCCGATGATGTGCTCACTGCTATTGCGGCATCGAGATCAATCGAAGCGCGGCAAGCTGTACGACTGGTCGGAACGCGCCTTCAACAATATCATCGCGTTCTACGGCAGGACGGTCAAGATGGTGCTCAACCATCAGACCGCAACGTTGCTGGTGACGATCGGCACGCTGGTCGCGACTATTTATCTCTACATCGTCGTGCCTAAAGGCTTTTTCCCGGTGCAGGATACCGGCGTAATTCTGGGCATATCGGATGCGCCGGAGAGCATCTCGTTTGCGGCCATGGCAGAGCGGCAACAGGCGCTGTCGGCGGCGATCCTGAAGGACAAGGATGTGGACAGCCTGTCGTCGTTCATTGGCGTTGACGGGACCAATACCACACCCAACAGCGGGCGCATCCAGATCAATCTGAAATCGCGCGACGAACGCAGCGACGATGTGACCGCAATCATGAAACGGTTGCAGGGAGAAATTGCCGGAGTCGAGGGCATCACGCTTTACATGCAGCCGGTGCAGGACCTGACAGTGGAAGATCGCGTCAGCCGCACGCAGTATCAATTCAGTTTGGAAGATGCCGATCCCAAGGAGCTGGCGACCTGGACGGCCAAGCTGGTGGCAAAACTGAAAACCTTGCCCGAGCTGCGAGATGTCGCCACCGATCAGCAGAACCAGGCGGCACAGGCCAATTTAGTCATCGATCGCGATACCGCTTCCCGCTTGGGAGTTACGACCAGCGCCATCGACAACACGCTGTATGACGCCTTCGGTCAGCGGCTGGTGTCGATCATGTTTACCCAGCTCAACCAGTATCACGTGGTGCTGGAAGTTGATCCGAACTTTCGCACCGACCCCGATTCGCTGAAGTCGATCTACGTGCCGAGTGGAAGCTCGCAGAGTCCCGCCGCCACCGCAGCGAATGCTCCTGCGCCGAGGGGCGCCGCCACTAACGCTTTGAGCGCGGCCACCGGACAGGTGCCGCTAAGCGCCATTGCGCATTTCGAAACCAGCACCGGTCCGCTGACCATCAACCATCAAGGACAATTTCCGTCGGTGACCATCTCGTTTAACCTCGGCGGTACCGCATCGCTGGGCGAAGCGGTGAAAGCCATCGACAAGGCGAGCGCCGATATCGGGCTTGCCACCCAGTATCCAGGCTACGTTCCAAGGCACGGCCCGGGCGTTTGAAGCTTCGCTGGCCAATGAAGGCTGGTTAATTCTGGCCGCCATCGTCACCGTGTACATCGTGCTGGGCGTTTTGTACGAGAGCTATATTCATCCCATCACGATTTTGTCGACGCTGCCATCGGCCGGTGTAGGAGCCATCCTTGCGCTGACGCTGTTCCACATGGATCTGAGCGTGATGGCCTTGATTGGCATTATCCTGCTGATCGGCATCGTGAAGAAGAACGCCATCATGATGATTGACTTCGCGCTGGAAGCAGAGCGCAAAGAAGGCAAAGCGCCGGTGGATGCGATCTACGAGGCCTGCCTGTTGCGCTTCCGTCCCATCATGATGACGACTTTCGCGGCATTGTTTGGCGCGGTCCCGCTGGCGCTGGGTTCGGGCACCGGTTCAGAGTTGCGGCGGCCGCTGGGCATAACCATCATTGGCGGACTCCTGTTTAGTCAGCTGCTGACCTTGTACACGACTCCCGTCGTTTATCTGTGGTTTGACCGGTTGGCGCAGGCGCTCCGTCATCTGCGCGCGCCCAAGCCGGCGGAGGCGTTAGGGGATTAATGGTTTTGAGGATGACGGTTTCGCATTCTGGATGGAGCACGCCTTCAAGCGTGCAGCAAGATGTCTCACATTGTGGGATGGCTTCAGCCGCTGCGGTCATTTCGCAACCTATTTCCTCAATGGCTAAAGCCGGTTCTCTTTCGACCGGTGTTCCTGCACGCCTGAAGGCATGCTCCACCCTGGATACGACGATTGAGTTGGTTGCTCTATGAATGTCTCCGCACCCGCGATCGAGAGGCCAGTAGCCACCACGCTGCTCACCCTCGCTTTGCTCCTGGCGGGAGCGTTGGCTTACACCCAACTGCCGGTTTCTCCCTTGCCGCAGGTGGACTTCCCGGTGATCGGCGTGTCGGCCTCGTTGCCGGGCGCGAGTCCGGAAACCATGGCTTCCGCCGTTGCCACTCCGTTGGAGCGGCAGTTCGGTCGCATCGCCGGAATCAATCAGATGACGTCGGTGAGCCAGCTCGGTTCCACCGGCATCACCATGCAGTTCGATCTGGACCGCAACATCGACGCCGCCGCGCGTGACGTGCAGGCAGCGATCAATGCGGCCCGAAATTATCTGCCGCCAAACCTGCCTTCGAACCCGTATTACCGCAAGGTGAATCCCGCTGACGCGCCCATCCTGATTCTGGCGCTGACCTCCGATGCCCTGACCCAGGACCAGATGTATGACGCGGCTGATTCAATCATGGGACAGAAGTTGGCCCAGATCGAAGGTGTCGGCCAGGTCTTCGTCGGCGGCTCTTCGCAGCCCGCGGTTCGCATCGAGGCCAATCCATTCGCACTGAACAACATGGGTCTGGGCCTGGAAACGGTGCGCACGGCCGTCGCCGCCGAGAACGTGAATCAGGCCAAGGGGTCACTGGACAGCGGCGGCAAGAGTTGGATGGTGACCTCCAACGACCAACTCAAGAAAGCGAAAAATTATCGCCCGATTATCGTCGCCTACAAGAACGGCAATCCGGTTCGTCTCAGCGACGTGGCCGACGTTGAGGACTCCTATTCGAATATCAACAACATGGGCAGCTTCGACGGGAAGCCCAGCGTGCTGGTCGTGGTTTTCCGGCAGCCGGGCGCCAACATCATTGCGACCGTCGATCGGGTGATTGCGGCGTTGCCATTCCTGAAAGCTTCCTTGCCGGCGGCCATCGACATGGTGGTTGGCCTGGATCGGACCACGACGGTCCGCGCTTCGGTGTCCGATGTCGAGCGCACCTTACTCATCTCGGTTGTCCTGGTTGTGCTGGTGGTGTTCATTTTCCTGCGTGAGGTGCGCGCCACTCTGATTCCCAGCGTGGCCGTGCCGCTGGCTATCGTGGGCACCTTCGGCATCATGTACCTGTTCGGCTACTCGCTGGACAACCTGTCGCTGATGGCGCTCACCATCTCCACCGGCTTTGTGGTAGACGACGCCATCGTAGTGCTGGAAAACGTGATGCGCCACGTGGAAGAGGGCATGAAGCCTTATCCGGCGGCATTGCTGGGAGCGCGCGAAATCGGCTTCACCGTGGTCTCCATGAGCACTTCGCTGATGGCCGTTTTCATTCCGATTCTGCTGATGGGTGGCCTGATTGGACGGCTGTTCCACGAATTTGCCATCACCTTAAGCGCGGCCATCGCGGTCTCGATGGTGGTCTCGCTCACCACCACGCCCATGTTGTGCGCCCGCTTCCTCAAAGCTCACGACCCAGGCAGCCACGGCGCTCTGTATCGCACCAGCGAACGCGGATTTTATTGGCTGACCCGCGGCTATAGAAGTTCGCTGGGATGGGTGCTGCGTCATCGCCTGCTGATCTTCATCCTGGCCATCATCATGGTCTTCGTGAATGTGGCCTTGTACTACATCGTGCCCAAAGGTTTCTTCCCGCAGCAGGACACTGGACGTCTTTCCGGAACGATCATGGGCGATCAGGACGTGTCGTTCCCGGCGATGAAGGGCAAGACCAACGAATTCATCCGCATCGTGCGCCAGGACCCGGCGGTACAGGATGTGCTGGCATTCGTCGGCGGCAACACCGCGCAGAACCAGGGACGCATGTATGTGACGCTGAAGCCGCTGTCGGAGCGCAAGGTTACCGCCGACCAGGTAATCGCGCGGCTGCGTCCCAAGATTTCTCACGTGCCGGGAGCGACACTGTATTTCCAGGCGGTGCAGGATTTGCAGATTGGTGGCCGTATGGCCAATGCGCAGTATCAGTACACTCTGTCGGGCGAAAACCTGGATGAGCTGTATGAGTGGGCGCCCCAGTTGCTGCAGAAGTTGCGCGCCGTTCCTCAACTAAAGGACGTTAACAGCGATCAGCAGGTGCACGGGCTCGAGGCCAATGTTGTGATCGACCGCGATACCGCCTCGCGGCTGGGGATCACGGCAGCGCAGATCGATGCTGTCCTCTACGATGCCTTCGGACAGGAGCAAATTTCGACCATCTATCAGACCCTGAACCAGTATCACGTGGTGATGGAAGTCGATCCCAAGTATCAGCTTACTCCCGACGCCTTGAAGAGTGTGTACGTGATCACCAACACAAGAGCGCAAGTACCGTTGTCAACCTTCGCGCACTTTGCGCCGGCCAATACCGCCCTGGCCGTCAATCACCAGGGACAATTCCCGGCAGTCACCCTCTCTTTCAACCTGGCGCCCGGTGGCGATCTGGGAACGGCCACCCGCATCATCAGCCAGACCGAGATGGAAATGCGCATGCCGGCCACCATTCATGGCAGCTTCCAGGGAACGGCGGCGGCGTTCCAGGACTCGCTCTCCTCGGAGCCGATCCTGATCCTGGCGGCGCTGGTGGCCGTGTACATCGTTCTGGGGATTCTGTACGAAAGCTATATTCATCCGATCACCATTCTTTCCACGCTGCCCTCGGCTGGCACCGGTGCGTTGCTGGCGCTGCTGCTATTCCACCTGCAGCTCGACGTGATTGGTTTGATCGGCATTATTCTTCTGATCGGCATCGTGAAGAAAAACGCCATCATGATGATTGACTTCGCGCTGGAAGTGGAGCGTACCGGCAAGTCGGCGGAAGAATCGATTTACGAGGCCGCCCAAGTTCGTTTCCGTCCCATCATGATGACCACCGCCGCCGCCATGCTGGGCGCGCTGCCGCTGGCATTGGGACACGGCGTGGGCTCGGAAATCCGGCGTCCGCTCGGCATCGCCATCGTCGGTGGCCTCCTGGTCAGCCAGATGTTGACCCTCTACACCACGCCCGTGGTTTACCTGTACATGGATTTCTTCAAGGATTGGGTGCTGGAGCATCTGCCCTGGGGCTCCAAGGCCACGAAGAAGGAAGAAGTGCCGGTCTTCGCCGACTAATATTGCAAATTGGAAATATCAATCCAGCAGCTAATTCTCACAATACATGTTGATGGTTCCGAAGGTCTGCTCGAGATGGAAGTGGCGCCCTATACTGTCCATATAATTTCTGGCTTCGGGATCGTGTAACGAAGTGTCCATACATACCTTCTGCCGCGCCCACAGCGGCGAAGTTCCGCCTCCACGATAGGTAAAGCCGTACACCTTGCGGCGCTCGCGCAGTTCGTAGAGCGACAGATTAGCGTCGAACACGGCCGGCCAAACTATCCAATAACCTCCCGTAATGATCGGCGCGTGGCTGGCGAGTACCTCCGCCGTCAGCGCGCCGAATCTCTGATGCAGATCGCTCTCCACCCCGGAAAGCGATGGCCGGCCAAAAGAGAATACGGCAGCCACGAACATCAATGCCGTGGCAGCCAACGCAGCCAATCGGGGCTGGAGCAGAATTCGTTGCAAGGGCGCAACGGCCGCCAGGGCAGCGACGGTGGAGAGCAGGAATAGTGCGGGATAGATATAGCGGGGCACGTATACGTTCGCCCGTGTCCACGCTAAGACTCCGACAAAAAGCCAATACAGCACAGCAGTATTGACAAAAGCGAGAGACGCCAGCAGCGGGCGTCTACTAGGGCCAAACAGCAGAGTTGCGATGATTCCCAGTGCTGCCGGGACAACCATCCACCAGACAAAAACCGGCTTGGTCAAAACCGCACCTTGGGTAGTATGCAGCAGTGCCAACCAGCCGGGTATCCAAAGATCGCGGGATACCAGACCTGACAGGGTTGACTGATAACGAGCGTTAAACATGAATACCAGGCCGCAGGCAGCTCCGGCCAACACCACCGCGAGCGACCTGAAAAGTCCGCGTTTCTGCCTGTCGATCAGGTGACGTTGCAGCACCAATGGGATCAATACGACGAACGCAGCCGAGTTCACCCAGTGACAGAGAATCATCAGCCCTAATGCCAGTAACGTTTTCTTCTTCTCTGCCAGGATGAGTGCGGCAAAGGCCAGCGCGAAAGAAACTCCATAACATTGACCTACGAACCAATCGAACTGTGCGGGCTGAGATACCAGCAGCAACAACCAGATATTTTGCAGAGCTGCAGCGGTGAGCCAAAAGATGGAAGCCTCAAAGAAATAAGCAACCAACAGGAAGCTGCACGCCAGCCCTGCGCATGTGCCCAGGATCGACTGGAAAATCAGATTTACCAGGGGATGTCTGAAAGGTATGGCCAGCAGCGGCACCAACATACCGTAACGGTTTGTCTCCCAATAAAAAGGTTTCCAGTGCTGCAGACTGACCAGTACGGGCACGATGGAGTCGGCATTCTGGTTCTGTTGAAATTTGCCGAGACTGATCCAGGAACCCGTCACGACGATCAGCGCCGCAACTGCATACAGCGCATATTTTTCTGCCCGGGGCGGCAGTTGGCCGATCGCGAGTTTCTGTTCACTTCCCGTGGGAGTTTGCGGGGATTTCGGTCGCATCTGAGCTCCGGCGGAAGAAATGATCCTTCCACTGATCGCTGCTTATTTGCTCATGAACCGCGACTTCTTGCAATTCTGGAGCAGCCACCTGAGTTTCGTGGATATGGCGACGTTTCAAATCCTCATCAGCCGGGAGGCAATCTCCTTAGCCGGTGCCAGGAAACGAAAACAGAACGCATCGTGCGTGCTCTCCGCAACGGAATCGCGTATCCGCCCGTAAGGTTTCTCCGTTTGGCTATCTCTTCTGGAAGGTGACGAAGTGACCCGTCTTATCCAGATCAATGCGAAGGTTGCACTGTCCCGGACCAACGTGCTCAAGGGCAACGTTGAGTTCCGCTTGGGGACTGGGCAGCTCGCCTGAGCCCATTGGAATCCTCACCAGGTCATCCTGCTCGTTATAGGCGCCGGTCATGTCGGTGCTCTTGGAGACGATCAGGGTCCACTGCTTCGCGGTTGGTATGACGAACAGGGTGTAAGCGCCTACGGACAACATTCTGGAGCCAACCTCGATCGGCAGGTTGGTGAATAACGTCATGGGCTTGCCACCCGGCGCCCAGACTTTACCGAACGGAACCTGAAAGGATGTGGCCTTTTTCAAGTTAAGCACAACGCGTTGATACTCGACCGCGAGTTGTTTGTCCTCATCGAAATTGCAGGTTGCGGTACCGGTTGAAGTTGCGCCCTGAGCGAATGCTGTGCGGGCAAGGAAAAGCGTAGCAAGGATGACGATATAAGAGACGAACCGACGCATGGCCGGACCTCCGCGCGGAACAGTGTACGCCCAAGCCTGCCGCCAAAGCTGTGATCTTACCTGGCAAAATCGAATTTGGCCATGCTTCCGTTGCAACCTATAGGTGACAGCCTGCAACTTCCGTGGGACGACGCTCCTGATACCATGGTGGGTGATCGATGAAACTGCTATCGCTTTTTCCGCATCTCTCAAAGAGTCGCTCTCGGCTTTAAGTGCAATCCTCATAATTAAAGAGTAAACCTCGACCGAGCGGCGGAATCTGGATCGGGATCGTAGCGGACAATGGCGCAGGAGCAGAAAAACTTTACCAGTGCGTGGCAAGAGCGCATGTCAGCGATGCGCAACCTGCCTCCTGTGCTCAAGTTCGTTTGGGACTCCGGCCCGGTCGTGGTCGTGCTGGGCTTTGGCTTTCGCTTGCTGGCCGCTCTGCAGCCAGTCGCCCTGCTTTACGTCGGAAAGCTGATTATCGACGCGGTCTACAACGTCGTCTCCCGACACCAGGCGATACCGCACCGCCTGTGGTGGCTGGTGTTGGCCGAATTTACCATCGCCGTCCTGGGCAACGTCCTCACCCGCACCATCGACTACCTGGATTCGCTGCTGGCTGACAAGTATATGCGTTACGTCAGCATCCAGGTCATGAGACACGCGGCTGAGCTCGACCTCATCGCCTACGAAGACCCGGTTTTCTACGATCGCCTGGAGCGTGCCCGGGTACAGGCCACCGACCGGCTGGCCATGATTCAGATGCTGGGCCGGCTGGTGCAGCAAGTCATCACCACCATTACGCTGTCGGTTTCCATTGTCTACTTTTCGCCGTGGCTGCTGCTGCTGTTGATCGCGGGTGTTCTGCCGGCGTTTGTGGGCGAGAGCCATTTCGCCTTCCTCGGTTATGCCAAAAATTTCCGGCAGACGCCGGTGCGCCGTCAACTCGACTACCTGCGCGTTCTGGGCGGCAGCAAGGAAGCCGCCAAAGAACTGAAGCTGTTCGGACTGAGTAAATTCCTCACCAACCGCTTCACCCGTCTGTCGGACCAGGTGTACGAGGAGAACGTCGCGCTTTCGAAACGCAAGTTGATTGCAGGCGCGTTTCTCTCGGTCATCGGATCGCTGGGCTACTACTCGGCTTACGTTTATGTCATCTGGCGAACGGTGATGGGCGCGCTCACCATTGGCTCGCTGTATTTCCTGGCGGGAGCGATTCTGCAGGCCAGCACCAACATCCAGCAAATTTTCTCCACGCTCTCCGGGGTTGCCGATCAGGCGCTGTTCCTGACCGACCTGCTGGCCTTTTTTGAGATGCAGCCGACCATCCGCTCCAAGCCGAATGCGCTGCCGGCCCCGCGACCCATCCAGCGCGGCTTCGAATTCCGCAACGTGTCGTTCGCCTATCCCGGCAGCGAGCGGCGAATCCTGAAGAACCTGGATTTCACCCTGCACACCGGGGAACGCGTGGCGCTGATCGGCGAAAACGGTCAGGGCAAAACCACCATCGTCAAACTGATTACCCGGCTCTACGACCCTACCGAGGGCCAGATACTGCTCGATGGTGTCGATCTGCGCGAGTACAGCCTGGAAGATCTCTACCGGGAAATCGGTGTAATTTTTCAAGATTTTATGCGTTATGAGATGACCGCTCGCGAAAATGTAGCGGTTGGACGCATCGAAGAAATAGACAACATGAATGAGATTGTCGCCGCATCTCACAAAAGCCTGGCCGACGAGGTTGTGGCCAAGTTGCCGGGAGGATACGACCAGATGCTGGGGCGGCGCTTTGAGAATGGAGTCGACCTGTCGGGCGGCGAGTGGCAGAAACTAGCGCTGGCGCGGGCTTACCTGCGAGACGCACAACTGTTGATTCTCGACGAGCCGACGGCGGCATTAGACGCACGTAGCGAGTATGAGGTGTTTGAGCGCTTTGCCGAGCTGACTGGAGGCAAGATGGCGCTGTTCATCTCTCATCGTTTTTCCACCGTGCGCATGGCGGACCGCATTGTCGTGCTCTCGGAGGGACAAATTGTGGAGGACGGCACCCACGAGCGTCTGATGGCGCTGGGTGGCCAGTACGCTGAAATGTTCGAGCTGCAAGCCGCCAGCTATCGCTAGGAAATCACGAATGATCAGCACGAATCATAGGGACGTATTAGTCGATACCACCGACCGCACCGAGCCGGACACGGTCGAGGCGCCGGCCAACGACCGCGACCTCGCTCAATCCGCCCGAGCTTGGGCGCAGACGCTGGTCTGGGTTCCCGCGACCAAGCAGTCCGCTCATTTTGCCGAACGTCTGACCGCGCTGAATCGCCGGCTCAATCCCTTGCTCGCCGAGCTCGATGTCCCTGCCAGTCCCGACGAGAAGCTTGCGGAAGACATGCAGTGGCTGCGCGACAACGTGCGGCTGGTGCGCGTGGCGCAGAGCGCAGTTCGCGAGTCGGCGCCCGCGTTGCGTCGGGTTCCTCATGTGCGGACTTCAGTCAATGTCGTTCTTCCGCGAGTGCTGGCTATCGCCGAGGACCTGCTGGCCGCGACCGAGTATCGCTATTCAGACCACGCATTCACCGCCTACATGGAAGCGTTTCAGACCGTGACCGGTCTCAACATGAGCGAGCTGTCGCTGCTGATCCCAGCTTTGAAATTAGTAGCGCTGGAAGAATTCACCGAGCGCGCCGAGAAGGTGCTGGCAACGCCGGCGGCGCCGCAACGGGTCAGCGACTTGATCGGCAGTCTGCGCGAGCTGTCGGAAGCGCCGTGGAAGGATTTGCTGGAGTCTTTAATCGTCTTCGAGCGCGTTCTGGCCGCCGATCCCGCGGGCGCTTATGCCCGCATGGATTTTCAGAGCCGCGAACTCTATCGCCATACGGTCGCGCATTTTGCCGCGCACTCCGATTGCACGGAGTTGGAGATTGCCCAGCTTGCCATCGACTTGGGGCAACGCGCGAAAAACGACCACGAGCCTGACCCTCGCCTGGTTTGGCGGCGCTCTCATGTGGGCTATTACCTGATCGGCGAAGGAGCTAACGAGTTGCGCGCTCGCGCCGGGGTCAGGCTGCCCATAGGCGAGCGGGTGCAAGCCTTCCTGCGACGTCATCCCGACGAGTTTTACCTGGGCGGCATTGAAACCCTGACGTTCCTGATCGTGTTGGCGATCATGACCCCGGTCTACAACAACTTCAACTCGTTCCTGGGCCGCATCTGCGCGATCATTCTCCTGCTGCTGCTGCCGTGCAGCCAAGCCGCCGTGGAGGTGATGAACTATCTCACTACCGCGCTTCTGCCTCCGCGCATCCTGCCCAAGCTCGACTTCTCTGCGGGTATTCCCGACGACTGCGTCACCATGGTTGCGGTTCCCACGCTACTGCTCCATGAAAAGCAGGTCAGGCGTCTGGTCGAGGAACTGGAGGTCCGCTACCTGGGCAACATGAGCCGCAATCTGCATTTTGCGTTGCTCACCGATTTGCCCGACTCCGCCGAGACTCCCAATGAAGACAACCCTCTGGTTGAGCTGTGCGAGAAATTAATCGCGGATCTCAACAAGAAGTATGCGGCAAATGGCCTGGGCAGCTTCGCGCTCTTTCATCGTCATCGCAGCTTTAATCCGCGTGAAGGCGTCTGGATGGGATGGGAGCGCAAACGGGGCAAGCTGCTCGACTTCAACCGGCTCATCAAGGGCGACTTCGATAGCTTCCCGGTCAAAGTCGGCGACCTGAGCTTGCTTCCCCGGGTGCGCTTCGTCGTCACTTTGGACGCGGACACCGAGTTGCCGCGGGGCACAGCACACCGACTGGTTGGGGCGATGACTCATCCGCTCAACCAGGCCATCGTCGATCCTCGCGAGAACATCGTCGTGGCCGGCTACGGCATTCTGCAACCTCGCGTGGGTATCAGCGTACAAAGCGCGTCGCTGTCGCGGCTGGCCAACATCTATTCCGGCCAAACCGGATTCGACATCTATACGCGCGCTACTTCCGACGTTTATCAGGACCTCAAGGGCGAGGGCATCTTCACCGGCAAAGGTATTTACGAAGTCGAAACTTTGAGCCGCGTACTGGAGCATCGCTTCCCCCGCAATGCGTTGCTCAGCCATGACCTGATCGAAGGAGCTTACGCGCGCGCCGGATTGGTCAGCGACGTCGAGGTCATCGACGATTATCCGTCTCACTATAGCGCCTACAACCGGCGCAAGCATCGCTGGGTTCGCGGCGATTGGCAGATCGTGAGCTGGCTGGCGGGACGCGTTCCGGACGAAGCCGGCCGGCGGGTTCCCAATCCTATTTCGTTTCTGTCGCGTTGGAAGATTCTGGACAACCTGCGCCGCAGCCTGGTCGAGCCTTGGATCTTTCTGTTGTTTATCCTGGGATGGACCGTGCTGCCGGGCAGCCCACTGTATTGGACGCTGGTTACGATTGCCATTCTGTTCGTGCCACCGTGGTTCCAGTTTGCATTCTCGGTAGTGCGCTCTCTGATGGCAGGACGGCTCAGGCCCATTGGCGATGCGGCTGCCGGGCTGGGCGCCACGATGGTGAGCGTCTTTCTTACCCTGACGTTTCTGGCCCATCAGACACTGATCTCGGCAGATGCGGTTTTCCGCACTTTCTATCGCCGCCTGATATCGAGACAACGGCTGCTGGAATGGGAAACTGCAGCTGAGGCCGAAGTCGAAACCGGCAAACGCAGATTTGTCGATGCCCTGCTGAATTGGACTCCGGTAGTGGCGCTTATCGTGGGCGTGGTGGTCTATTTTGCACATCATCGCGGTCTTCGTGTCGCGCTGCCCATCCTGATTCTGTGGGCATTCAGCAAACCGGTATCGTTCTGGCTGAATCGGCCTCCTCGTCCGCTGCACCAAAATGCAAGCGCGACTGATCGCCGCTTCCTACGACGCGTGGCCCTGCATATCTGGCGCTACTTCGCCACGTTTAGCAATCAGGAACACAACTGGCTGATCCCCGACAATGTGCAGGAAGAGCCGGCGAAGATCGCAGCTCGCATATCGCCGACCAATCTGGGCTTCCTCTTGAATGCGCGGCAGGTGGCTTGTGAGTTCGGCTACTTGACGGTACCTCAGTTCGTCGAGCAAACGGTTCGTACCCTGGATACGGTTGCGCGTCTGCCCAAAGAGCGAGGCCATCTGTACAACTGGTACAGCACGCGCACTCTGGAGCCAGACCACCCGCGTTTCATTTCCACGGTAGACAGCGGCAACCTCGCCGCTTCGCTCATCTCGCTGAAGGGCGGCTGCCAGGCGTTGCTGCAACAGCCGCTGCTGAAGCCTGCACTGCTGGAAGGTTACGCCGATCATCTTTGCGCTCTTGCCGAGTTGAACGTCATCCCTAAGCGAGTTGCCCGCTCGTTCGAAGCGCAGACCGAAACTCCCTGGCTTTACCGGCTGTTGTCGCCAGTGGAACTTCCGGTACCAGCCGAGTCGTCCGACGACGACGATGCGAGTTGGTTCGCCGCACAAACTCGCAACCTGGCCGAGCAGGTGCGACAGAACGTCAGCGATTACCTGCCATGGCTGCTTCCTGAGTTCGAGCCGTTGCGCAACGATCCGGCACTGGCTCCTCTGTCCGATTGCGATGCGATCCCACTGGCGCGCTTGCCCGAATGCGTCGAGCAACTGCGGCGCCAGTTGGAGGTTGCTGTCACCCTGGGTGTGGAACCGCTGGACCTTCGCGAGCAGCTGCTGATTCAGCTTCCGGCTGCGCGTCTCAACTCTCTGCGCCTGGTTGAGCAGCTGCGCAGCATCGCGGTCCAGTGCGAACAGTTGATCGGCGACATGGACTTTGCTTTCCTGCTGGATCGCCGCCGCAAGATCCTGTCGATCGGCTACGACGCGGAAGCCGCTAAGGTTCACGCCGCCTGTTATGACCTGCTGGCTTCCGAGGCCCGCATCGCCAACTTCATTGCCATCGCCAAAGACGAGATTCCCCAGGAGAGCTGGTTCCTGCTGAGCCGCTCCCACGTCGTGGCCTATGGCCGTCCGGTGCTGATCTCGTGGACCGGCACCATGTTTGAGTACCTGATGCCGTCTCTGTGGATGCGCTCATATCCCAACACTTTGTTGGAGCGCAGCAAAGAAGCCGCTGTGCTGGCGCAACAGGAATACGCGACGTCCAGACATGTCCCGTGGGGTATTTCCGAATGTGCCTTCGCCAAAGTCGAAGAACAGGGAGTCTACGGTTATCGCGCCTTTGGAATCCCCCAACTGGCCCTGCAGCAGGACGAGGACCGCCTGGTGGTCGCTCCTTATGCGACTATGCTGGCGCTTGCTATCGATCCCGGTGCTGCCATCCGCAATCTGCGGTGGATGAATAAGCGCGGCTGGTTCGGCAAATTCGGCTATTATGAGGCAGCAGACTTTACTGCCGACGTGCGTCCCTCTCGCCGTCAGCGTTACGCCCTGGTTCGTTCCTGGATGGTCCATCACCACGGCATGAGCCTGCTGGCCATCGCCAATTTTCTGAAGTCCGATGTAGTGCAGCAATGGTTCCGGCGCGATCCTCGGGTGCAGGCAACGGAGCTTTTGTTGCAAGAACGTCCGGTGGCCCACGTGGCCGCCGCTCCCCAGAAGAAACGCCGCACCAAGGTACGCAGTAAATGAAAGCAGCACTGAAATTCTCGCTCTTTGTTGCGGTACTGGTATCGGCAGTCGCTCTCGGCGGCTCAGCGTATGCGTTGGCAGGAATCTTTAATGCTGGGCCGCTCATGCGGAGAGATGACTACTTGCAGCTCCAGCATTTGTTCCATGCATGGGCGCTCTACTCCGTCGTAGGCCTCGGGATAACGATTTGGCTCTGGTGGACTTATCGACGGGAGTACGGCAACACCTGAACTTCTGGTGGTCGAATCTCCTGGTCGAAGCGGCCTCCGGCTCTCTAGGTTTGTGAGGTCTCCGCTAGTATGTCCAGATTCGGACAGCCGCTTCTATTTTTGGGCGAGAGACCTCCCTCCGACTCTGTATCTCATTGAATCTATAGCTTGTTGGCATTGGCAAGCCATCTGCTCTGTCATCTACGGAGACGATATGGCAGCCAACCCCGACGAATCCACCATTCTTATCGCCGAAGATCAGGAACATGTGCGTGAGGCGCTAGCCATGCTGCTGCGCGGGCATGATTATTCGGTGACGCTGTGCGCCTCTCCTAACGAGGCGCTGGCGGCGGCCCAGCAACATGCGCCCGACCTGGCCATGGTCGACATGAATTACCAGCGCGACAGTACGTCGGGGCTGGAAGGCCTGGAGTTGATTCAGCGCTTGCGCGAACTGGACGGCACCGTGCCGATCATCGCGCTCACCGCCTGGGGGAATGTCGATCTGGCGGTCAGTGCCATGAAACACGGCGCATCCGACTTCATCGAGAAGCCCTGGCGTAACGACGCTCTGCTGGAGAAAGTGCGGTTGCTGACCCGGCGTGTGCAGGAGCTTCGGTCGTCACAGCGCGTGTCCGAATACGAGCGTAATGATGCGCACCAGTTGCAGACTCGGATTGTGCCGCAGCGTCACTTGCTGGCCCCGGGAGTCGAGCTTTTCGGTGACAGCATCCCGGCGGGAGTGGTGGGCGGGGATTACTTTGGCGTCTGGCAGCCGACCGCTGACGTGCTGCACTTCTGCATTGCCGATGTCTCGGGCAAGGGCACGCCTGGTGCTTTGATTGCAGCCATGCTGTATGCCTCGGTCAGCACATTGTCATCGTCGAGCAACAGTCCCGAGATCATTCTGGGCCAGGTGGAGACTACGTTGCGCAATCAGCTAGGCGAAGGACATTACGTCACCATTTTCTACGGCGTGCTCGATCTGCGGAGCCGGGTTCTGCATTTCGTAAATGCCGGGCATTGTCCGCCGATCCTGCGCCGCAACAACGGAGCCGTCGAGTCGCTGGGTCCGACGCGTCCGGTGCTGGGCTTCCTGCTGGAGGACGGCTTTCATTCTGAGCGCCTGGTTTTGGCGCCCGGCGACTGTCTGCTGCTCTACACCGATGGGGTTACCGAAGCCGCTAACGATTCAGGCGAGGAATTTGGTCCGGACCGCCTGGCCGCCTTGCTCGACTGTCCGGCGGACCAAAGCTTGCAGCAGCACCACGCAAGCATTATCGGTAATGTTCGTCAGCATGCAGCCGGCAACTTTACTGACGATGCCACGCTGCTGCTGATCTCGATGCTCGACAGCTCAACAGCGGCAGTCAATCAGCCTTCGGCACAGATCCGCACCGGCACCTAGAGGCGGCACCTGTCGCTCCTGTCATCCCGTCGATGCGCGGACCGCCCCTAGCGCAGCTCAGGATCAGCCCGCATCTCGCCGGTCCGTCTCTGCGCCGCGTCTCGGCCGCCCGAATGCGCGCCGCATCCCCCATCACAACTGGTGCCGCCCCTCTAACAGCTGCCGGAACCACTGACTGGGACAGCCGACTCCATCCCTACCCGCACTCCTGCAGTCACGATAAAACCCGCCGCCTGGCCGGATGACAGCTTTTCCCTCGATCTCTCGTAAATTGTAAAATCGCTAATGCTAAAGAATGAAAATAAATATAATAATTTTTTTTTTTTTTAAAAAAAGATACCCGTGGGAATGTTAGAGATCGAGCGAAGCCGAGGGACCTGCGGTCCATTCGCGCACGGCTTGCAACTCCCGCCTTAAACCCGGAAACTCGTGATGTGCTGCAACACGCATTCGATGTAGTCATCCTGGGAGGTGGCGCTGCCGGCCTGATGTGTGCCATCGAGGCGGGCAAGCGCGGCCGCCGAGTTGTCGTGCTGGAGCATGCCGATCGCATTGGGAAGAAGATCTTGATTTCTGGCGGCGGGCGCTGCAACTTTACCAATCTGCACTGCCGGCCGGAGAATTTTCTTTCCGCCAATCCGCACTTCTGCAAATCGGCACTGGCGCGATACACGCCGGCGGATTTTATTGCGCTGGTCGCGAAGCACGATATTGCTTATCACGAGAAGAAACTGGGACAGTTGTTCTGCGACGGTGCGGCGCAGGATATCGTCACCATGCTGGAGCGGGAATGCGCGGCTGCTGGAGTCGAGATCCTGGTGAAGGCGCGGGCGCAAGACGTGCAACATGCTTCGGGATTTGTAGTACGCACCGATAGCGCCGAGTTCCATGCTCCCACTCTGGTGGTTGCAACCGGCGGGTTGTCGATCCCCAAGATTGGCGCGACGCCTTTCGGCTACGAGTTGGCGCGGCAGTTCGGTATCAAGATTCGCGAATGCCGTCCGGCTCTGGTGCCACTCACCTTCAACGCGGAAGATCGGAAGAGCTATTGCGACCTGGCCGGGGTTTCGACCGAAGTCATCGCCGCGATCGGCCGCCAGCAATTTCGCGAGAAGATGCTGATCACCCATCGCGGGCTGAGCGGCCCTGCGATGCTGCAAATCTCGTCCTACTGGAATGGCCGCGAGCCGATCGCGATTGACCTTGCACCGGAACAGGAGATTACGGCCGGCTTGCGTGCGGGTGATGTGCGCCGCGATCTGGCCACGGCGAAATCCGCGCTGCACGCGGCGTTGCCCATCCGGCTGGCGGAACGCTGGCTCGAACTGCATCCGCCGGCACGATGGACCAATGCCGCGCTCGATGAAATGGAAAGCAAGCTTCATCGCTGGGAAGTGTTGCCCAGCGGAACTGAGGGCTATGAGAAGGCCGAGGTCACGGCAGGAGGGATTGACACTGATGAGCTCTCGGCCAAAACCATGGAGTGCCGCAAAGTTCCCGGCCTGTACTTTATCGGCGAAGTGGTGGACGTGACCGGACAGCTCGGCGGATTCAACTTCCAGTGGGCCTGGGCCTCGGGATTCTGCGCCGGACAAGCCGTCTGACGGAGGACTACAGGTAGAAGGACAATTTCGAAGGGATAGAAGGAAATTTCGAAGGGGCGTACCTTCAGCTACGCCGTAGTAAACCTTTTTTCTTGTCATCAGGAGCGGGCTTCAGCCCGCGAGGAATCTTCTGTTTCGCCATTTCAGCAAACTGTAGGCGGCACTATCGGTTATAAACCGGCAGCGGGCCACGCAGCCTTTTCCACACTTCATGGCAGGCTTGTACCACATCGTCAGACAGCGGCCCATCGTCCACGGTGGCAAGATTTTCGTTCAACTGCTCGATACGCGATGCGCCGAGAATGACGCAGTCGCTGGCAGTGTGATGCAGCAGCCAGTTCAGCGACAGGCTGACCAGCGAACGTCCCGCCGATTGCGCGATTTTGCGGAGCTGTTCGACGGCTTGGAAATATTGCTCATGCCAGTAGCGATCCTGATAGAGCTTGTTGTTGTCGAAGCGCGTGCCCGGTGTAACGTTGCTCTGCTTGTGTTTGCCAGTGAGCAGCCCGCCCGCCAGTGGGTTATACACCACGGTCGAGATGCCAAACTCTTTGCACATCGGCAGATATTCCTGCTCGATGCCGCGCGCCAGCAAGTTGTACATGGGCTGCGAAATGTGGGGAGCATTCCAGCCGCGGTCTTTCGCGATCCAAAGCATCTGGACCACTTGCCAGCTGGCGTAATTCGACGACGCCAAGTAGCGCACCTTGCCCTGCTTCACCAGCGTCTCCATCGCCTCCAGCGATTCGTCAATCGCGACGTTGTGATCGGGCGCGTGCATGTAGTAAATGTCGAGATAGTCGGTGCCCAGCCGCCGCAGCGTTTCGTCGATGGCGCGCACAATGGCTTTACGCGAAAGCCCTTGCTGGTCGGCGTCTTCGCCCATCTTGAAAAACACTTTGCTGGCGATGACTAGATGGTCGCGCTTGCTCTTCATCGCGTTGCCCAGCATGGTTTCGGCCACGCCGGCCTGGTACATGTTCGCCGTGTCAAAGAAATTAATACCGGCTTCGATGCAGCGGTTGACCAACTGGGTTGAGCCGGCCTGATCGAGCGGCTTGCCAAAGGTCATGGTGCCAAAACAAAATCGCGATACTTCCAGGTCGGTGTGCTTCAGTTTGATTTTAGGAATGCTCATGATGTTCTTCCGGCGTGCCTACCGCACAATGAATGTTACTGCTTCTGAGTTGTCATTACGAACGGCCTTCAGACCGTGAGGCATCTGCTTTGCCCACTCAGCGGCAAACGACACAAGAAAGCAGATTCCTCGCTTCGCTCATAATGACAATCCTGGAAGTCGGTACCGGCTGCGCAGAGTGAGAAGGCAACTTTTACTTACAATTTCTTCGACATGGTAATGAAATGGATGGGCTGGGTGGCATCCTTGATCGCCTCCGCCGACTGCGTGCCGGTCTCGACGAACCCAAACTTGTGATAAATCCCTGGAAGCTCGGTTCGCACATTCACGATTCGTATGTCGATCGCTTTGCATCCCGCGGCGCGGCAATAGTGCTCGGCATAACGCATCATCCGGGCTCCGATTCCCTGCCTTTGTTTGGCTGGATCGACCGACAGTGTGCCCAGATAAGCGCGCTCTCCGGTCAATCGCAAATAGACGCAGGCCACCGGATCCAGCTCACCCCCCAGCAGCAGGAACTTGCCTTCGCCCATCATGCGCTCTATCTGCTCCGGGCTGGTGCGAACACCTCGGCGAAAAGATCGCGTGACGGCAAAGGCCCGATTGATCAGCGAAACCAAGTGTGGAATATCGGAGCGGGACGCTCTCGCGGATCGCGTCGGTCGTCTCATCCATTACCGCGAACTACCCTTCCTCAGGGCTCAGTCCCGCCTGGAAGACCATTCGATCAGTGGCAAAGAAGTTGGCCAGCGAGCAGGCGCCAATCGTCAATAGGTTGGCCACCATGTATTGCAGATGCAGCGAGCCCACCAGGAGGCGCATCAGCACCAGGTTCCCGACAATCGAGATCAGTCCGGTGGAAAGATTGAAGCGTAGCAACCGCCGCAGCATTCCGGCTCGGCTTCCCCGGCGGTCCGCCCAAGTGTAATGCTCATGCCACAGGAAATTGTGTACTACCGCGCATTCGACCGCCAAGCCGGTGGCCAGCAGGTAATTGAAATGCAGCACCGTCTTAAACAGAAACAGGAAGCAGAGTTGAACTCCGATGCCGACCGCGCCCACCATGTGGAACTTCAGCAGACGCCGCACCAGATCTCCCCACGTTCTCGTGGATCGGCCGATGCTCACGCCAGCCACCATGCCCGGCGTGGACGCGCTGTATTCTTCAATCCATTGTTAAGAATCATGATTTCCAAGCCCGCGGGAGTTACAACGGCAATCAGAGAGTTTACCTCATCCCGCCGCATCTGGCCGCATCTGGAAGATAAATACAGGTTACAAAATGGCCGTTTCGTGCAAAAGTTCCCCTTTTGCGAAACGCGCCGGACTTAGCACTTCGACATGATCCACGACCTCGGTCTTGCCGTGGAGGATCAGGTCAGCCGCTATCTTGCCTGTCGCCGGCGAATGCATCACGCCATGCCCGCTAAATCCGTTAGCGCAGAAGAAGCCCTTCACTTCCTCAACCGGCCCGATAATCGCATGATGGTCAGGCGACATCTCGTAGAGTCCTGCCCAGGCGCGCTTGGGATTCACGGCCAGGTTCTCGAAGCAGGGCACGCGGTCGGCGGCGCGAATCAGCACCTTCTCGATGAATGCTGGATCGAAATCAGTCTTGTAGCCCGTCGTTTCCTCCGGATCGTTCCACGCCAGGAGGAATCCCAAGCTCTCCGGCCGGAAGTGAAAGCCATTGGTCATGTCGATCACCATGGGCACTTCATGGGAGACGCCGTCGAAAGGCTCGGTCGGGATCAGCATGCGGCGCATCGGTTCGACTGGCAGGTCGATTCCCGCCAGCGCCGCGGCTTGGGCTGCCCACGCTCCTGCCGCGTTCACCACGATGCGCGTGCTCACCGGTCCGCGCGTGGTCTCCACTCCGGAGATACCGGCTGCGTCATGGTGAATCGCCTTCACCTCGGTGGCGCGCCACAGTGCTGCACCTTGTTCGCAGGAGCGAGTGGTGAACCCGACCATCACGCTGTAAGGATCGACGAAGCCGTCGGTCGGGCAGAAACTGCCGCCCAGCACGTCGTCAGAGCGCAATTGCGGGACGGTCTCGACAATCTCCTGGCGCGTGAGCATGCGAACTTGCTTCAGCCCGAGTTTCTTTTGCAGCGCCTGATTTGTCTTCAAGTAATCCAGATGCGACGGCTTGGTGGCGACAAACAGGTAGCCCTGATCGCGGTATCCCGAAGGATGTCCCAGCCTCTCTTCAAATGCCGCGTAGAACGGGATGGAGTACAGCGACATCTGAATGTTGGGCGCGGTAGCGAACTGTGCGCGCACGCCCCCCATGCTCTTGCCGGTGGAACCTTTGCCCTGATGCGATTCGCGCTCGACCATCAGCACATTGCGGCAGCCCGCTTCGGTGAGATGCCAGGCGATGCTCGCCCCAACGATCCCGCCGCCGATAATCACGACGTCAGCAGTCTGCATTTCTCTTTGGCCCTTTACCCGCCAACATTGTATGCTGCGAGAAAATTGAATGCCGTGATGAAAGCCGTTTTCGGAAACGAGCTTCCCGATTTTTCGGAGAAAGTCCCGTCCCGAATCCCACGGTCTCTATTGCGCCAGGAGCGCGCCATCCATGCCGACTAGTTCGGTCGTTCAAATTCTGACCGCCTCTATCGCGCCGGTCATCGTGATCTCCGGCATCGGACTGCTTTTGCTCAGCATCACCAACCGCTACGGCCGGGCCATCGACCGGGCTCGGCTGCTGATGCGCGAACTCCAGAGCGGCGATGCCGATAGTGCGCATGCCCGGCATCTGGAGGAACAATTGCGCCACACGCACCAACGCGCACGCCTGCTGCGCGGCTCCATGGTCTACAGCTCGGGAAGCATTTTCTTTGTGACCCTGACCATCCTGTCGCTGTTCGCCGAGCAGGTATTTAGTTTGCATCTCAACTTTTTGGCATTGCTGTTTTTCGCCTTATGCCTGATTTCGCTGGTGATCTCGATTTATTACTCCATTCGCGACATCACAGTCTCGCTGGCGGCTTTGGAAATGGAGATGTCGAGCGTGCAAGGGGCGCTGCACCGCTCCCGTTGACCTCGTCCCCAGGGCGTCACGATCCCTCGTGATATGCCTCACAGACCCTATGTTCGTGACCGCCTAGCCTAGCCTATCGGGGTCCATGACGACGCGGGTTCCTCAGCGTCAGGCGCACGCCACACAAAGGATTTGTCATGCCTGTTCGCAACGCTTTTTCCAAAGCTGTAGTTCGCGATTTTTCCCTTGATGAACTTGAGCAGGCCGCACGCCTGATGCGCGGTTACGATCTGGTGGCGCTTTGCGCCGCCGGCTCCGGCCACACCGGGGGCACGCTGTCCATGATGGAAATCGTTGCCGCTTTGTACCTGAAGGTCGCTAATCATGATCCGAATAATCCCGAGTGGAAGCAGCGGGATCGCATCATCTGGTCGGCCGGGCACAAAGCGCCGGCGCTCTATCTGGGATTGGCCTTCGCCGGATATTTTCCCATCGAAGATGTAGTCACCTTGCGCAAACTCTACTCGCCGTTCCAGGGACATCCTCATCGGCTGAAGCTGCCGGGCGTGGAAGTTTCCAGCGGCTCGCTGGGACAAGGCTTGAGCATCGCGGTGGGCATGGCGCTGGCGGGCAAGCTCGACCACGAAGAGCACACCGTCTTCTGCATCATGGGCGATGGCGAGCAGCAGGAAGGCAACATCTGGGAAGCCGTGATGGAGGCCTCGCACTACAAGCTCGACAACCTGGTCGGTATCATCGATCGCAACCGCTTGCAGATCGATGGCTGGGTGAAGGACGTAATGAATGTCGAACCGCTCGAGGAGCGCTATCGAAGCTTTGGTTGGGAAGTGATCGAAATCGATGGCCACGATATTCCGCAGGTGGTGGAAGCGCTGCAGAAAGCGAAGAACGTGCCGGCGCTCGGCAAGCCTACGATGATCATCGCCAACACGGTCAAGGGCAAGGGTGTCAGCTTTATGGAGAATGTCGCCGGTTGGCACGGCAAAGCGCCCAACCATGACGAGTTAGTAAAGGCGCTCGACGAACTGGGACTGAAAGAGACCATCGCTTACGACGCTCTGCTGAAGAAAGCGCAAGAGTATCAGGCAGAAGTCGAAATTAAACTTGCAGCCAAGATGCCACGCTTCTCCCGCGACTACTGGTGGAACACTGGCGGCACGATGAAGGTAATGATGGAGCCCACCCGCAAGGGCTTTGGTCTGTCGTTGAAGAACAATGGCGACGATGAGCGCGTGGTTTGCCTGGGGCTCGACATCTCAGGTTCGATCACCATCAGCGATTTCTACACCGACAAGCCCGAGCGCAAAGATCGCTGGATAAGCATGGGGATTGCCGAACAGTCGGCCACCGCGGCTGCGGTAGGCCTGGCGCGGGAGGGCAAGCTGCCCGTCTTCGGGACGTATGGAACTTTCGCCGCAGCACGCAACCTTGACCAGATTCGCGTGTCTGTGTGCTACGGCAACTTCAATGTCCTGATCGCTGGAGCGCACGGAGGTGTTTCTGTCGGCCCTGACGGTGCAACCCACCAGGCACTCGAAGACCTGTTCGCCATGTGTGGCCTGCCCAACATGTCGGTAGTAGTGCCATGCGACGCGATCGAAACCCGCAAGGCGACCGACTATTTGCTGTTGCAGCACGTGGGGCCCAAGTACATTCGCTTCGCTCGCGAAGCCACACCCATCGTCACCCGAGAAGACACGCCATTTGTGTTTGGTCTCGCCAACATAAGCCGCCTGCGTCATGAGACTCCCGACATGATCGACGCCTTCGAAACCGTGCTGGCTGCTGACTACGAGGGCGAGGGCGAAGATCTCAGCATCATTGCCTGCGGACCCATGGTGCCGGAAGCCATGCGGGCGGCCTGGATCCTGAAGAAAGAATTCGGTTACGAGACGCGCGTGGTCAACATTCACACCATGAAGCCGATTGACGAGACGGCCATCCTGCGCGCCGCCCACGAAACCGGGGTGATCGTAACTGCCGAAGAGCATCAGATCGGTGCGCTGGCGTGGCGGGTGAGCAGCATTCTAACCGAGAGCGCCGAACTCTATGGCGTGCCGATTATTACCGGGGCAATCGGCGTCAAGGATCGCTTCGGCGACTCGGGCGCGCCCTGGGAACTGATCAAGGAGTTCGAGGTCAGCGCCGAGCACATCGCGCAGAAGGCAGTGGAGTTGCTCACCATCGCTACGTTGAGGAAGGAAGAAGAGTGCTGCGAGATGGCCCACTAGTGGCTTAGACCCGGTTGGCATCCTGGCATGTCGTCCTGCGTCACGACCGTGTCGCCGCTGCGCGGCCAGGGCAATCACTTTCCTGGCAGTTTGTTCCACCACAAGATTTTTCCGGTTGTGACGGGATGAGACCTTGCCGAGGGTCTCGGAGCGACCCGAACTCACCGCTGCAAGAGCTCAAGGCTAACCGCCTCACCATTGCCCTTCCATTGATAACCGCGACCCGCGGGGAAACCGCGCACCCAGAGGATTTCCGTGCCAAGAAGAATCACCGGCCAACCGGCACGCTGTTCCGCCGGGATGCGTTTTTCGGCGAAGAGCCGT
The DNA here is from genome assembly GCA_963746515.1 of uncultured Acidobacteriaceae bacterium. Lineage (GTDB taxonomy): Bacteria > Acidobacteriota > Terriglobia > Terriglobales > Acidobacteriaceae > Bog-257. The sequence goes on from CAVVBO010000002.1 coordinate 132,581, forward strand.
TTCAGTTTCTCCTGCGACCGGCTGTGGGCAGGCCAGAAGCGATCTCCGGGACGCCAATTGCGGACGCTGAGCTGAGGGCCAATCAAGGCAGCATCTAGCAAGCTGGGGTCTGCCACTTCGCGGGCAAACTCCTCGGCGAGAGTCGATGCCCGCAGGGTGAGGCCGAGCTCGGCGATGTGGACCTCGCCGGGAACCAGCAAAACATATTCGTAGCCTGGTGGCGATTCGGTTGCAGATTCGAGTTGCCGGAGTTTCAGGCAATCGTGTTTGCGCTCCGCCAGCCAGCCGCGAGGGAGTTCCGCCCTGGCGAGAGTGCCGGTTGCGCAACGCAGCAACTTCTCGACATGGTCGAAGTCAATGGCTATACATGCATCTTCGACGAACCGTTTGAGAATGCGGCGCTGCAGGGCCAATGGGAGATCGGCGAAACTGTCCAGGGAAAGGCGATGGCTCTCCGCTAGAGATTCTTCCTCAGGCTTGACCCGCAACGATAGTTCCTGCTGCGTGATCGTTTGCCAGTATTCCTCTTCGGCGCGCGACACCTCGGCCGCGTCGCTCAGCAGGGCGCGAATGTTGGGATTGAACTCGCGCTCCAGTAGAGGCAGCAAATCGTGGCGCACGCGATTGCGGGTGAATCGGCGGTCGAGATTGGTTTCGTCCTCGCGCCAGGGCTGGCCGAGAGATTCGAGGTAAGTTTCGACCTTGTCGCGAGAGACGCTTAGCAGGGGGCGAATGATGCGGGCGAAATCGTTAGTTCTCCCCGCGGTCAGGATTTGAAAGGGCATACCGTCAGGCGGCCCGTACACCACCCCATCACCCAGCCTCAGTACGGGATAGATTCCGGCCAGCCCACGCGTTCCTGCTCCACGCAGAAATTTCAGCAGTACAGTTTCGGCTTGATCATCGAGAGTGTGAGCCGTAGCGACAGCGTCGAACCGCTGCTCGGCTGCCAATTGCGCCAGCCATCGATAGCGCAGCTCGCGGCCCGCTGCTTCGATGCTTAGCTTGCTGGTGAAAGCGTGGTCGCGCACGTCGGCGTGTCCAACGAAAAATTCCAGCGCGTGTTGCTTTGGCCAGCTCGGCGACGAAAGCCTCGTCGGCTTGCGACTCTTCACCGCGCAGACCGTGGTTGAAGTGGGCCACCGCGAGCACGATGCCGAGTTCTTCGCGCAGATTGAGCAGCACGCGCAACAGCGCAACCGAGTCCGCACCACCCGACACGGCTACGGCTACGCGGTCTCCCGCCCGCATCAGCCTTTGTTCGCGGATGTATCGAAGAACGTTATCGCGCACGCGGTTTATAGTAGCAAGTGCCGCTCTTCGCTGCCCCCTCGAAAATGTCATCCTGAGCGTAGCGACCAGAGGGAGCGGAGTCGAAGGAGCTCTATTGCCACGAAGAACCCTGATCGCCGATAGAGGTCCTTCGACTCCGCATTCGCGAAAACCGCGCGAATGCTGCGCTCAGGATGACAGAGTGAAACTGTATTGCCATGGAAGATTTTCGCCGCATGCAAAAGGAAGCAGGTCCCTCCACTACGCTTCGCTCCGGTCGGGATGACACCGAGAGGTTGATAGCGAACAGCAGCTAGAATCGCGAACAGCGAAGAGCGGATGGCGGCTAGCGAAAGAGCGGCCTCGCTACTTCGAGAGCGCACCCAGGGCGGCGCGGAAGATGGCGTCGAAGTTCTCCCGTCCAGCGGACTGCACGGCGCGCTCGACTGCCTTTTCCGCCAGGGCTCGCTGATAGCCGAGGTTGGTAAGCGCGGAGATCACATCCTCCTCGACGGCCGAATGCGAGACCACGGGCTGGGGCGCGCCGAAGGCTTCCAGCTTATCGCGCAGCTCGACGCACATGCGCTCGGCAGTCTTGCGTCCGATGCCGGGAATCTTGGTGAGGCGCGCGAAATCGTTGCCGCGGATCGCGCCCACCATGTCGGCGGTGGCCATGCCGCTGAGGATGGTGATAGCCAGCTTGGGGCCGATGCCGCTGACCGTGATCAGCTTCTCGAAGAGCTGCTTTTCTTCGGGACGGAGGAATCCGTAGAGTGCTAGCGCGTCTTCGCGAACATGGGTATGGATGTGCAGCGCGACTTCGGCCCCGGCGGCCGGGAGTTCGGAGAATGTCGGGATGGTGATAATGACGTCGTAGCCGACGCCGGAGGCCTCAACGATGGCCTGGTTGGGATGCTTGGCGATGAGTCGTCCGCGAAGATGTGCAATCACTCGCACATTGTAAACGCAGGGCAAAAGGCAATTCACCACAGAGGCACGGAGGTTGAAAGAGATAGGGGTGCTTCGACTCCACATCCGCAAAGACGGCGAATGCTCCGCTCAGCACGACAATTTTGGAGGAAGGTTGTCGCTACCGAACACTGACAACTGGCCACTGGTTCTTACGGCCTTCTCCGGTGATAGACCGCGAACTCGAATCCGGGATTGGCGGGGAACAGTTCATTGACCTTGCGCAGGCGCTCGGCCATCGCGTTGGGAGCCAGCAGCGGATAGTCGCGCTCGCGCAGGTCCTGATAGTCCACGTCGAGATAGAGCGACAACATGTAGACCGCGATGGCGTCGGCGAAGGTGGCCAGCAGGTATTCGTGCTTGGCCTTCTCGGCCTCGGGACCATTCGTCGTCGCGACTTTGCGCAACTCGTAGGCGTCGAGCGAGGTCTCGCCGCGGGCCTTGTCGTCCACCTGCTTCCATACCAGATCAGAAAATTCCTGGGAGACGCCCACGCGATCGACGAAGTTGTGGCCAATGTTGATGAAGAACTCGAAGGCAATGGCGAAGCTGTCTTCCATCAGCCGGGTGGAGATAAAGACGCACTGCGAGTCGCCCAGCGTTTGATTGCGATGGCAGACAGCGCTGTCGGAGAGCTGCACGTCGTAGCGGTCGGCGATCATGGTCTCGTCGCCCAAATTCAAGGTGAGCGGGACGAAGTAGTACGCCTTGCGATCGAGGGCGGCGGCGATGGTGCGCGGCACGGCGGCGATCATGCGCTCCAGATCGGCGATGCCGGGGGTGATCTCTCCCATCACCGAGTAGCAGATGCCGTTGGCCGGCCTGCGAAACCGGCGCCATTCGCACTACTTCGGCGGGAGTTCGAGTTACAGCTTGGGAAGTCGAAGACATGAATGGTTGATTGTAACGCAATGGAACGATCAGCGAGGAAAAGGCTGACGGCTCAGCTCTTGTCGCGGGCGATGGCGCCTACCGCAGCGTGGGTGACGCGCAGGTAGTCGGCGGGAGCGATGAGGATCTGGGTGCCGCGCAAGCCAGCGGAAATCGAGATCACGTCCCACAGCTCAATGGTCTCGTCGGCATAGACGGGATAGTCTTTCTTCGCGCCCAGCACGGTGACGCCGCCGCGAATGTATCCGGTGAGCGGCTGCACTTCCTTCAGGTGAACCAGTTCAACTTTGCGATCGCCGGTGAGTTTGGCTAGCGCCTTGTAGTCGAGCTCGGCATTGCCGGGGATGACGGCGAAGCATGGTCCATTGCGATCGCCGCGTGCCAGCAGCGTCTTGAAGACCTGCTCGGGAGGCAGGCCGATCTTGGCGGCGACGGTCTCGGCGGCCAGGTCGTCGGGATCGACATCGTACTGCCGCAGTTCGTAGTGGATCGCCAGGCTATCGAGCAGGCGAACGGCGTTGGTCTTCATGAGAAGCAGTTGTCAGTGGCAGTCAGTGGTCAGTGGTCAGTGGTCAGTTGTCAGTAAAAGGCAGTTCGGCGGCGAAAGCAAGAGCATCATTCCTCGGCAGGAAGCAAGAGCGTCTTGAAGTCATCGTGAGTCTTCATGGTGAATGATGAGCGCTAAATGTCGAGGCCGACAACTGGCAACTGACTACTGCCTTACTACTTGCGGCGCGAAGAAAGGATACCGAGGATTTCCTGGAGGCCTCGCCGAACCTTCTTCACCTGGTCGGCAGGATTTTGCTTAGGAAAGGGCAGACCCGATTGGTCCTGCGCGGATTTGGCTTCGCCCTTCAGGTGTTGGCGGGCTCCGGCGATCGTGAAGCCTTGATCGTAGAGCAACTTCTTGATGCGGAGAACGTTTTCCACATCGCGCTGACGGTACATGCGCTGGCCGGTGCCGCTCTTGACCGGCTTGAGTTGGGAGAATTCTGTTTCCCAGAAGCGCAGCACGTAGGCCGGCAAGCGGCAGAGACGCGATACCTCTCCAATGCGAAAGTACAGCTTGTCCGGGATGACCGGATCGGCAGCAGCGCTGCCCTTGCGATTTTTTTTCTTCTCCGTCGTCACAAGTCCGAGGCCTCTGACCAGAGTCTTTCCGCGACTTGAATATCAGCTCGAAAGCCAACTCTTGGCTGCGGAAGCATTATAACGAGAGAACGGTGGGTAGTGGCTACAGGATCGTAGTCAGGGGTAGCTGGAACGATACACCCAGGAAGCAGCGCCGAAGTCGCCACGAAAGCGATTGACACTGATCTTGGGTAGCGCCACAATCACCGCACCGTGACGTTCCCCTTCCCCTCAGCTGGACCACCCAGACGGCACTCCTGTCGGCCAGGACTGTTGAGTCTGGGGACGCTGGTGATCAGTCTTTTGGCGTGTCCCGTCTTTGGCGCCTCATCTCCCCAAGATAAGAATCGCGACCGTCCCAAGCTGCCTTACAACATGATGGGACTGCAACGGGAGGAAATCGAGGCCTACGAAAGCAAGGCTGAGCCGGTAGGTGACGCTACCGCGACGCTGGTGGCGCTAAACAAAATCGGTTGGGACATGATCCACCGATACTTTCCAGCCTTGGGCAGGGATGCGACGGGAGAGCCAAAGAAAGCTCATCCCGACGACCCGATGGATGCCCGCTTCCTGGCGCGTTACATGAGTGAAGATGTGGCCTCCAGTCCTATGCCGCTATTGTGTGCAATCTGGTCGGTTCCAGGCTCCGAGTTGGCCGGCCGTCTGAAAGCTCTCCACGATGAGGTGTCGCCGGCTTTGGCGCTGGAGGATTACTCCGCCTGGAAGCTCGACGATCTTCGTAAGGCGGTCGGCGATATGACCAATTCTGCGAAGACCGTGCAAGGCGTGAAATACCGGACCCCGAAAGCCAACTTGTCATTCCCTCAGGCTCTTCGTCTCTATGCCATGACCATCGAACTGGTCAGAATGGAGACCAAATGGGCCGACAAGGCTGACTCTCCTCCACCCGACATGGCTGATTTCACCAACCGACTTCATCATCAATTGCCGGTACAAATTCGCGACGGCGAAACGGCGGCTCTTTTTCTTTATCGTCCGGGGGCTATCAACCAGCCCCTCACCAAAGAGGATTTTGAAGAGCGGGCCGACGTAGTCGTCATGACGAGGAAAGGCACAACGTTCGAAGTGGAACAGTTTCCGGTATATCTGACGGTGGACCAGAAAGAGTGGAATCCAGCGTGGATTGAAGCCAAGGATGAGGCCAACGATACTACCCTGCTGGCGCGCAAGTACGAACACGATTGGACCCGGCTCGATGGGCCGTTCTTATGGTTCCGTCCTGACCAGTTGAGTGGGGCGGTGGTATATCGGGCTACGGTGAAGTTTCAGGGGTACGAGATCGTGATCGAAGCCGAACGCGGCATTGCCAGCCGCGGCGGAGTGAAGCGAGAGCGGCGGCCGGCGGACTACGATCCAGCTCAGATGACGGCGTTCCTGCCGGGTGTCGATACGCCCGCCACGGCAGTGGATTCGCTGATGGTCGAACCTCCTCGCGTGGAGGACCAGGTGGGCAGTTTGAAGCGTCCCGGTCCATACTTCTCGAACGGCTTTCGGGCATGGTGCGCTTATGGTCTTTCGACGTCGGGACTGGCTCCCGATGGAAAAACCTGGATAGCCGTGCCTCCAGAGGATCCGCGCCCGGGAGGAGGAAGTTCCCATGGGCCGTCGGCTTCGACGGCCGCGCAACGTTAGGCGCCAGGCCGATTTCAGGTTATTGGCAAAATTGGGAGAGCCGGTGCCCCCACATTCGTAGATTCGCTACCTTAAAGGGAATTGTTGTGCGCTCTTTTCCGAAGATGTCCTATGACCGGTCGCGCGCGAGGCGCCAGAGTGAAGATCACTCGGCTTCGACAGCTCCGTAGCTGTCCAAACTTCTCCAGGGTAGAGACTGGGAATACGAAAACCGCGATAGGCCAATTGCCCTTGGATATCCATTTTCCAAACGAGCTGCTGGGTTGCGGTCACTTCTTCAATGTGAGATTCGTTGGGAGTGCCCACGTCGTGAGCTACGTCAAACTCATAGTTGCCGTTGGGTAACGCCAGTGCATCCCCGCAACAGGTGGAATAGGCCGGCAGCAAGTTGTCTTGCCACGTTACCATTGCGGTTTTTGCGGATTCATCGAGCTGATAGATTTCGACGCTGCTATAACAGGCACCGGCTCCAGGAGTGCCGCATATGGTGTTATTACTGTCCATGAGACGATTGTTTCCGTTATCGAAAAACATCAGGGAGAAAACTCCGGAGCTATTGTGACTTACGATCGTGGGATAGTGTTGACCGTAATTCCAGTCAATGGGTTCCTCCTGACCGGGAAGGGTGAAATCCCCGTCCGGCCCCAGGTGCCACAGGATACTGCCGTCGCCTGCCCCATTGCTGTAGGCGATTTTGAGCACCCAATTCTGGTTTCGCATGGAGAGAATCAGGTTCCCATCATCCGGCGAATAAATGACCGCGTTGGAATGGGTCCAGTCTATGAAACCGTAGGGAGCATGGGTAAGGTCAAGGTGATCAAAAGTAGACCAAGTCCAAACTGGTCCCCGCACCGGATCCCAGTCGATAAGCGCATCGCCTGACATCACCGTTCCATCCGGGATTCCGGGTACATTGTTGATCGTCTTCAGATAGTTACCCAGCAGGATCCAGTGTCCATTGGGCAAAACTGCGACATCGTGATGGAACGATACGAGTTGGAAAGGAACAATGGCTGTCAGCGCTTGATTGACGGACGCCAGGGTAAGGTGGCTAATGATGTTGCCGGCCAGATCAATCTCACGGATTTCATTATCAGGTCCTGGTCCGGCGAAGGGGAATACCAGGACCAGCATGTGACCATTAGGCAGGAGCTTAACCGGGAAGGGATAATCCGACGAGTCCAGATCGTAATACCAGATCACATTACCTTCCAGGTCTGTAGCCACGGTGGAGAGCACATTCCCAACGGCGTTGGGAATGAGTGAGAACAGATCGATACCGTCGCTGGCGGCGCCAACTTGTTGCGTCGTCATATTGGGTAGCCGGTCCGCTGGAACGGGACCTGTGGTAAACGTATGATCGGTGTCTTGCTGTTTCGAACCATCCAGGAGGCCTACCAGCGCCTGCATGTGGTAGGTGGTGTTCGCTCGCATGCCAGCTACTAAGACCGTGAGTGCACCTTCTGTCGATGCCGGGATAACAGATGTAGTAAGACCATAGCTTGTGTCGAGTCCGAACTGCACCTGGACTGTTGCACCAAGCGGAACTGTTACCGAATAGGAGGCCACCAGAGGATTTTGGGTCGCCACAACTGAACCAGGTTGAAGCACGAATGGCGGCGGTGAATCAGGTGAAGGAGGCGAAGCCGCGCCCCCGCAACCCGTCAACATTGCCAAACCAGAAACGATGAAACCGGCTCCCGCGCAGCGTCGTACCCAAGCGAGCATAGTCCTCCGCGGATCAAGTTTTGAAACAGAATTCTCTGTCCGACCCCAACAGCGGGTAATTGTCCGCTCAATCCCCAGTCGCGTCAATGTGAAAGATTGCTTGACTGAGGGACCGGCCACCAGGACTGGCGCTACTGCTTACATTCAAGGCGAAGTTCTACTTCCAGTCTTCATTGTATGACCCGGTGACGAAAAATCCCCACCCCAACAAACCCGGCTGGCATGGGGCGCCCGAAGGTTGATAGTGGGGTCCATGCGCCTCACCCGCCCAACGATCCCAGCTGAGCCTACAAGCGGGACGAACCAGGGGCATAGAACTACGCCCCCTTTCAAAATCACCCAGGGCGGCCCTTGCATAAAGCAAAAGGTTCGCAGGCCGGAGTCGCCGCAGCCAACTCCGCGACAGATTGTCGAATCTTAGCTCGTGCGGTCGCGGCGAAAGCAGGGCTTGCGACCTTTGGCCGGCCCCCCTGAAGGCCAAAAGAATGAGCCCCACGGCATTTGAGGAGTGGAGTACCCTATGTTCCGGTTGCGCATAGCCCCCTTGGTTATTGGTTTTCTCTTGTTACTGATTGCCGCCGGATGCGGCGGAAGTTCGAATAGCTCCGGCTCCGGCAGTAACGGTAGCGGAAGTGGCGGCAGTAATGGAGGCAGCAGCGGCGGAAGCGGAGGCGGCGGCGAGTCGACATCTCCCACGGTGAGCAACTTCGCACTAACACCCAGAGTCGCTGCTCCAGGGCAATTCGTGAACTTCACCTGGACCACAACGAATGCAACCTCTATTTCGGTAACTCCTTCGATAGTGAACTCCGGCCAGGATGATGGCCAAGCGTTGCCGCTACAAGCTGCTCCGTATACTGACACGGGCATCCCGACAAGCACGACCACGTTTCAAGCTATGGCCAGCTCGGGGACGACGAATTCGCAACCGGCATCGGCGACCTTGACCATTGTGCCGATGAACCTGACTGCATCGCCGAACCCCGTTCAGGCGGGAAACCCGGTTACGCTGACTTACAGCGGTCCAAACAATGGCAGTACTTATGTGTTGACGACTCTTCCCGCCAACACCACCACTCCGCTTACTCCGAGCTGCAGCGGCAACACCTGCACCGCGACGTATACCACGCCGACGCTGAACAGCAATACAAGGTACCAGGTGTCGGCGAAGGGGCCAGTGGGCAGCGGCAACAGTGGTACTGCTGTCTCGCCAACGGTGCTGGTGACGGTCAATCAGCCGACCACTCTGACGTTTACTGCGAACCCGCAGACCGTCCTGCCTGGCGGTGCAGTTACCTTGTCGTGGACAACAACGAATGCCACCTCCGTCAGCATTAATCAAGGCCTGGGTACGGTAGCCCCGCCGCTTGGCGTAAGTATGGGGTCGTATTGCTGCGTGCATCCGCAGACAACCACGACCTACACCGCGACGGCCACGTCGATTTATCCCAACACGCCGCCGGTACCGGCAACCGCTACGGTGACCGTGAGTACCGGTGGAGTTTCGAACCTGAACCACATCATTTACCTGGTGCAAGAGAACCGCGCCTTCGATAACTATCTCGGGGTGCTGGCCGAGTACCGGGTGAACCATATACCGCCGATTCCAGGCGCACAGCTTAGCGATGTAAACGATTTGCACACGTTGCCGCAGGGATACACCATCAAGAATCCGCAGGGCCAGGCGTTCGGGCCGTTTCATCAACGCACGGAGTGTATCGAGAATCTCTCTCCGTCGTGGGACGAGACCCATTACGATATGGACTTGGTAGGAAACGACTGGATGGACCTGACCGTCAATTCCCAATACTTAATGGATCGGTTCCTGGACACGACGCTTTCCGGAGGCACGGGCGATCAGTATGACCCGACACATTCGCGGCCGTTGGGATACTACGATCAGAGCGATCTGCCGTTCCTGTATGAACTAACCACCCAATTCAGCAGCAGCGATACCTGGTATTCGCCGATTGCCGCCAACACCGTTCCGAATCGGATGTATCTGTTTGCGGCGACCTCGTGGGGGCACGGATATCCGCCGAACAGTCCCAGCGATCCGGCCTGGCAGCGGCCTACGTTCTTCCGCGCACTGACCCAGGCGGGCATCACCTGGCGCTACTATTATCAGGACAATAGCGTGTTTCTGGCGAACTGGGCAGATTGGAACGATCCCCAAATCCAGGGAAACGTGCGCAACATTGCGGAGTACTACAACATTCTGGCCAGTCCCAGCGCCGATACCGATCTGCCACAAGTGGTGTTCATCGAGCGCGCAGCTTCGACTGAACTGGATGAGCATCCGGGTAACAACGTGCAGACCGGCTCAGCCGATGTGCAGACTATCCTCAATGCGCTGCTCACCAGTGCAGCCTGGCCCGATTCGGCCTTCATTTTGACCTATGACGAAGGCGGCGGATTGTTCGACCACGTGGGACCGATTCTGGTGACGCCGCCGGATGATCAGTTGCCCACCGATTTGCAAGGGCATACGCAGGGACTGTTCAATGTGACCGGATTCCGCGTACCCGTGGTGGTGGTGTCGCCGTGGTCGAAGCCGCATACGATCTCGCATATGCCGACGGACTATACGTCAATCCTGAAACTGATTGAGACTCGCTATAACGTGCCGGCGCTGACCCAACGCGATGCTACGACCGGCGACATGACGGATCCGAGTGCTGGGTTCTTCGACTTCACCGCACCGAATATGCTGACGGTGCCTCCGTTGCCTATCCAGCCGACGAACGGAACCTGTAACTATCAACTGGAGGGCGCGCCCCAGTAGCGGAACTGGCTATGTCGAGCGCACGACAAAAGGCCTCCGCAAACAACCAGCGGAGGCCGGTGGTGAAACAGAATCGGCGAGGCTTGTGGCCTCGCCGGAATCAGTTACCGCTTTTTCTTTTTGGCGGCTTTCTTCGCAGCTTTCTTCTTCGTTGCCATTTGTAATTCCTCCTTGTAATGGAACCTTCCCTTGAAGGTTATTGAGCGTTCGTTTGGCCCAAAATGCCATAGCTGCCCAAGATGTTGCACGAGCAGTATGTCTATCGCAAGATATTGCGGTTACTTCTCCGGAATGTCAACAAAAATCTTTAAAAATTATCTTGCGCCAAGTCCGCTTTAGTGATCCTGACTTCCTCCGCGCTGCTGATTTGCGGGAGAATTGAGTCCGGTTTGCTTTGGAGTAAACTGCCCAACGTGCGACCTGATCCCATAGAACTCGAGGTCTTCAAGCACCTCTTTCACTCCATTGCCGAGGAGATGGGCGCAACGCTTCGTCGCACCGCATTCTCTCCCAACATCAAAGAACGTCGCGATTATTCCTGCGCGCTGTTTGATGCCGCCGGACAAGTTCTGGCCATGGGCGATCACATGCCGGTGCATCTCGGCTCCCTGCCGATGTCCGTTCGCACAGCGATCACCGAACTCACGCTCGCACTCGGCGACATCGCGATGTTGAACGATCCCTTTCGCGGCGGTACACATCTGCCCGACATCACGGTGGTAGCGCCGGTGTTTGTCGGAGACGCCAAGCGACGAGCCACCACTGATCGCATCCACCGCGAACGATTCAACCCGCCGAGCCCGGTATCCCGCCGCGCCGAGTTTTTTTGTCGCTGCCCGCGCGCATCACGCCGATGTCGGTGGAACCTACGCTGGCTCCATGGGCCCATGCCGAGAAATTTATCAGGAAGGATTTCGTATTCCGCCGGTAAAGATTGTTCGCGACGGCCAGCCGGACCGCGACGTGCTTGCGCTATTGCTGAACAATGTTCGTACCCCCGAAGAGCGTGAGGGCGACCTGCGCGCGCAACTGGCTGCCTGCCACACCGGCATCGCGCGTTTGCAGCAACTCTGCGAGCGCTACGAACTGGCCCGGGTGGAACGCGCTGGCCACGCCTTGCTCGATTACTCGGAGCAGATGATGCGCGCCTTCCTCGCTACCGTTCCTCCTGGGGCTTATGCCGCCAAAGATTTCCTCGACGACGATGGCGTTGACGATCACCCCATTCGTATCGCTGTGCGCATCACGTTCCCTCGCAAGTCTTCCAGTACACGGCCGGTGGTCGTTGATTTCACCGGCAGCTCGCCGCAAGTCGCCGGCAGCGTCAATGCGGTTCAGGCCATTACGTATTCTGCGTGCTTCTATGTCTTCCGCTGCCTGCTGCGCGACGATGTTCCCGCTACCGCTGGCCTGATGCGCCCCATCCGGCTCCTCGCTCCCGAAGGCAGTGTCGTTAACGCCCTCCCTCCGGCAGCGGTTGCAGGCGGTAATGTCGAGACCTCGCAGCGGATTGTCGACGTGCTGCTCCGCGCGCTCGCCCTGGCGCTTCCCGATCGCATCCCCGCAGCATCATCCGGCACCATGAACAATCTCACCATCGGCGGTATGGATGATCACGACCGAGGAGCGGCCGAGGCGTCGTCAATCAAGCGTCTTGCGTCCGACAGGGTGAAACCCGTGCCTTTCGCCTATTACGAGACGATCGCCGGCGGATCAGGCGCCGGCCCGGAGCATGATGGCGTCTCCGGCGTGCATACGCACATGACCAACTCGCTCAACACGCCGGCCGAAGCGCTGGAATACAGCTATCCGTTTCGAGTGACGAAATATGCGTTGAGGAGGAGCCCTCCCGGGAGCGCGGCACTGTTACGCGAGTCGGAGTCGAGTGGCGGCGACGGCAAACATCGCGGCGGTGATGGCATCGTCCGCGAACTTGAGCTGCAGACGGAGGCGACCGTGACTCTGCTCTCCGACCGCCGCCGGACGCGACCCTATGGACTCGCTGGCGGAAGCGATGGAGAGCCGGGCCGCACCACCGTCGTCCGTCTGGACGGATCGACCGAAGTTCTGCCCGGCAAGTGCAGCGTGCTCTTGCAGCGCGGAGAACGAATTCGCGTCGAAACTCCTGGTGGCGGAGGCTGGGGACCGCCTGAGGCCAGAAGCGAAGGTTCGGAATGATAGCGGTTATTTCGCTCAACTCCAGACGCTAGCTCGCTCAGGGGTCCTGGCGAAGATAGGTAGAGTTCCCTTAAGCGCGGCGCGCAGGCCCAGGAGCCGATATGTATTGACGTTGGAGATTGTGCGTTGCCGTTAATCTCCACGCCGCAACGCTCCAGCCCGCGAGGCGAAACAAAAGTAGCCCATAGCATAAGCTCTGGATATCGGCAGGGGGAGAAGTTGAGCCCCCTTCAGCGGACAGCACACTTGTGCAAGGACAAGGTAAACTGATTGTATGCCCGCCCGACTAGATCACCCATAGGTGTTGACTTATGCCTGACCTCGGTACTCGCTATCTCGACGAAATTTTCCGCAACCTACGGGGCCACAAGCGTCTGGCCGACGATGCCATGGCTCAGCTCAACGACGAGCAGTTCTTCGCGGCGATCGATCCCGAATCCAACAGTGTGGCCGTCATCGTGAAGCATATGGCCGGCAATATACGTTCGCGCTTCACCGATTTCTTGACCAGCGACGGCGAGAAGCCCGACCGCAATCGTGACCGCGAATTTCTCATGCACAACGATGCCAAACGCGACGAAGTGCTTCGCGCGTGGGAGCAGAACTGGCAGCTTGTCTTCGAGACCATCAATTCGCTTCAGCCCGGCGACCTGGAACGCACGGTCACCATCCGCGGCGAGCCGCACTCCGTGTTGCAGGCCCTGAACCGGGCTGTGACACATTTGGCCTACCACGCCGGGCAGATCACATTTCTGGCGAAACACTGGAAGGGCGCGGAATGGAAGTCGCTCAGCGTTCCCAAAGGCCAGAGCGAGCAGTTCAATGCCAAGATGTTCGAGAAGCACAAAAACCGCACCTGAGTTGACTGGGTTAGGTAGGTTGAAGCTAAGGCGCCGGATTTTTACAGTTTGCCAGAAGCCTTTCTCACAAATCGCCATGGGGTGTGTCAGGGCACGACTTCAGTCGTGCCGAACGAGGTATAGCAAAAAGTCGGGCTTTAGCCCCTGAAAGAAATCTGCTCTCAGGGGCTAAGCCCAAGTTTGTTGTTGATTCACATTTGCGGCACGGCTGAAGCCATGCCTGACACAAAGCGATTAATGAGACGGCTTCTAGCAAACTGTTGAACCGAAGCCGTCTTCACGTGCCGCTTACTTCTTCAGCGACGCCATATCGATGACAAATCGATATTTCACATCGCTCTTCAGCAGGCGCTCGTAGGCCTCATTGATCTGCTGGATATCGATTTTCTCGATATCGGACGTAATGCCGTGTTCGGCGCAGAAATCCAGCATTTCCTGCGTTTCCCGAATCCCGCCGATGCTCGATCCCGCAAGCTGCCGCCGTTTGAATATCAGCTGAAACCCAACCACCCGAGCCGGCTCAGGAGGCGCTCCTACCAGGGTCATTGTTCCGTCCCGCTTCAGCAGATTGAGGTAGGCATTCAAATCGTGTTGGGCGGAAACCGTGTCGAGAATGAAATCGAAGCTGGCAACATGTTTTTCCATGGCTGCCGCATCTTTGGAAAGCACCACTTCATCGGCGCCCAGCCGCAGCCCGTCATCGATTTTGTTCGGCGACGTCGTGAACAGCACCACGTGCGCGCCAAAGGCGTGCGCGAACTTCACCCCCATGTGGCCCAGGCCGCCGAGTCCCACGATGCCAACCTTCTGTCCCTTTTGCACGTTCCAGTGACGCAGCGGAGAATAGGTGGTGATGCCTGCGCATAGCAAGGGAGCGGTCGCCGCCGGATCGAGCTTGTCGGATACGCGCAGCACGAAAGCCTCGTCGACCACAATGCTGTCGGAATAACCGCCGTAGGTCACGCCACCCAAGATCTTGTCTTCGCTGTTGTAGGTGAAGGTGGCCATGTCGCAGAATTGCTCCAGGCCCTCCTTGCAGTTTGGACACACGCGGTCCGAATCCACCATGCAGCCTACCGCGGCGATGTCGCCCTCTTTGAACTTCTTCACCGCGCTGCCGACCTTCACCACCCGTCCAACAATTTCGTGACCCGGTACGCAGGGATACACCGTGGGCATTACGCTCTCCCACTCGTTTCGAACGGTGTGCAGGTCGGAGTGGCACACGCCGCAGTAGAGAATTTCAATCTGCACATCCTGCGGGCGTGGGGTGCGGCGCTGAATGCTTCCCGGGGCAAGTGCGGAGGTCGGGCTGGCCGCCTGATAGGCTCTGGCTGTAAGAGTTTTTGCCGCTTGTTTTTCTTCCTGAAGAGTAGTAGTTGCGCTCTGGCTCATATTAAGTATTTCTCCTCATGATCTAACTTTATTCCTCGTCGCTCGCGAGCGTATTAGCACGACGCGTCAATGTACTGGTAGACGTGCCAACACTCGGAACCGCCAGGAAGCTATGCCGTAACCGGCAGGCAGAATTCCCTCCTGATCCTCCGGCTTCGGCCTTGATGTTTTTGTTTTATCAATGCTCGGACACTATCCCGCCCACGAACATCAATGAAGTGGTTGCGCGACGTTCGTGGCGGGCGGGATTTTTACCGCTGCCTATTCGATGATGGGACGCTGTGGAAGGTCGCGATTTCCCACTCTTTTATGCGTGGTACACTTGTCCGTTTGCCCGTTGCACGCTGTTCCTACAGTTGAGCGCCGACAGCGGGAATCCATTCTCGACTTCGCTGGAGGCGGGCTTTTGGCCCGGCTTTCACAAAGGATAGAGAGCAGTATTGACGAGTCATCTTCTATGTCGAATACCATGATTGCTGTCGTTAAGCCGGAGCCCGCGCCGGGCACCGAGATTCGCGAAGTTCCCATCCCGAAGTTTGGACCCTCCGACGTTCTGGTCAAAGTCAAAATGGCGTCCATCTGCGGCACCGACCTGCACATTTATCAGTGGGACCAGTGGGCGCAGCGCCGCATTCATCCCCCGCTTATTCCCGGCCACGAGTTTTGCGGCTACGTGGAAGCCGTCGGCAGCGAAGTCACCAGTGTGAAGGAAGGAGATTTTGTCTCCGCCGAAATGCATGTGGCCTGTGGCAAGTGTCTGCAATGCCGCATCGGCGAAGCCCACATCTGCCAGCACGTAAAGATCATCGGGGTCGACGCCAACGGCGCCTTCGCCGAGTACGTTGTGATTCCCGAGACCAACATCTGGAAGCTCGACGCTTCCATCCCGCCGGAGTACGCCTCCATCCTCGATCCGCTGGGCAACGCCGTGCACACCGTGCTGGCCGGCGAGATTGCCGCCAAGAGCGTTGCCATCACCGGCTGCGGCCCCATCGGGCTGTTCTCCATCGCGGTGGCGCGCGCCTGCGGAGCTACCCAGATTTTCGCGCTCGAGGTGAACGAGCATCGCCGCAAGATTGCCAATCAGATGGGTCCCGACTTCGTGCTCGATCCCACTAAAGACGACGTCTACCAGATCGTGATGGACAATACCGGCGGCACCGGTGTCGACGTAGTGCTGGAGATGGCCGGACGAACAGATGCCATCCGAACAGGATTCAAAATCCTGCGTCTCGGCGGCCGCATGTCCCTCCTCGGAATCCCCTCCAAACCAGTCGAATTGAATCTTGCCGAAGAAGTGATCTTCAAGGGCGCTACGGTGCAGGGCATCAACGGCCGGCGCATGTATCAGACCTGGTATCAGATGACCGCGCTGCTCAAAGCCAACAAGCTCGACCTGCATCCGGTGATCACCAATAAGATCGCAATGAAAGATTTCGCCTCGGGAATGGAACTGCTGAAAACCGGCGAGGCCAGCAAGATATTGGTGTATCCCAACGGGACGCGGTAAGAACGTCTACGCTATAAAGCCCATTTTTGCTCGCGGAAGAAATCGAGCATGCGAACGCAGCGGACGCCTAAATCGCCGCACACATCCGGGATTCTTGGGACTGCAATATTGCCAGTCGGGTTTTCTGCCGTTATAACTGTTAGATTTTCCGCGCGAGCGAGTGCTATAACAAACGGGTCACCGCCGGAGCGTCCCTTTTTTGTGTCAACCAAACGTGGATATCGAGCCATGATTTCTTGCACGTGTTTCTCAATTTCAGTGTTGAACTCCACTATCATGCTGCCCCTGGCCTTCATCCATTGATAAGCGTCATCGTCCTTCTTGGCCAATTCCCGCAAAACCTCGTCGCTCGATTTCAGGACACCAGCCGTGGCGGCCCCGTCCATCTGCTGCCAAATGGTTGGAAACACGTCTGGAGGGTAATATCGAACCCAAGCATCCAAGAACGCGCTAGTGTCAATGCTGTAAGTCAATATTTAAGCTCAAGCGACGAAAGTCGAATAGTCCTTTTGCACTTCGGCGAGGTGCTTAAGCCGGATCTGAAGATAGTCAGAGACATCACTCGCAGTAATACGTTCACGGTTAAAGCTTTCAATTACTAGGCCGGTAAATGTTGGTCCGGCGCTGCTTAAAGCAATTTGATGAGGAGGCGCAAAGCCCTTTTGCTGTCGGCGCTGTTCAGCGTACAGCTTGAGAAACACGTCTCTCTGCTTTCTGTAAAATGTGATGCTGGTCAAACCAAGTGCCATGAGACGAACTAATGCTGCCTCGCGACTTCCTCCAAAGTGCCGAGACAAGACGGCCAATTCTTCGTCGGACCATGAAACCTCGCCTTGTTTGTGCCGGCGAACTACAGGCGTGTTCAGGAGTTCGTCTCTAGGAAACAGGATGGCTCCCGCGATGCGGTTGCACAGAGCTTCTATTCTGGAATCCGCGTCATTCTCTGTTTCGTGCAGGTCACATACGCCACCACTTCGTAAGAGAATGTGCGCTATCTCGTGGAGCAACGTGAAAATTCGTCCTCTCGGCGCATCTTTAATGTTGACGACAGCTACTGGCAATGGTCGATCTCCGATAGAAAATCCTCGAGCCTCGCTGACGTCAATGCCGGTCGCTTGGAATGTCAGAATTCCTGCAGCTTCGACCAGTGCTCTCCAACCTCTAAATGCCTCATACTGATCTTTCCAGGCCATTTGCTGCTGCAAAGTCACACCCAAGAATTTCCTTATGTGAGCAGCGGTTACCTCTGGGTCTGTATCGCCACTAATGGTTTGGGTGATCTTGGGAGGCTCACTCTCGAGCTCTTTGAATAACGCCAGTGCCCATTCTCGCCGATCATGCGCCTTCCGAATCTCCAAGGTAAGTTCCGGCGATTGGCTTACTGCATCGGCCTCACGTCCCCGTCGGAAGTCGTGCATAGCCTCAAAACGTTTAGGGGCTTCCTGCAGGTAGAAAGCCGCCAGTGGCCGTTTGTAGACCTCGGCAACTTTGCGCAATTGGGCAAATGTCGGTCGCTGCTCGCCAGACTCCCAATCTCTAACGCGATCAACGGAGACATCGATTTTCTTGGCGGCTGCTTCGATGGTCAGACCAGCGCTTTCCCTTCCCCAAACAAGCAATGCAGGATTCGGGTTCGCCTCGATACGCGCCATTGGGTTATCTTAGTCCGGCAGTTTTCGTTTTGCGACTGCAGATTGAGACTGATGCCGCCAATATCTCTCAAACCGGCCGTGTTTAACAGGATAAAATGTAATATCACTCCCTGGAGTTAACATTGGCCACCACAACCCGTACCAATCCGCTCTCTTTCCTTACCGATCAACTGAATGAACTCAAACAAAAGGGCACGTACTTCAAGCTGCGCGTGCTTGACGACGAGCAGGCGGCGGTCTGCACCTTCGACGGCAAGAAGGTCATCAACCTTGCTTCCAACAATTACCTCGGGTTGACGACCCATCCCAAGCTCCGCGAAGCCGCTCTGGCAGCGACTAAGAAATACGGCGTTGGCTCGGGCGCGGTGCGTACCATCGCCGGCACCATGAAGATCCACATGGAGCTGGAAGAGAAAATCGCGCGCTTCAAGAGTGTCGAAGCGTGTGTCGTCTTCCAATCGGGTTTCACCGCCAACGCGGGCACGGTTTCGGCGATCCTCGGCAAAGAAGACTTCATCGTTTCCGACGAACTGAACCACGCCAGCATCATCGACGGCGCCCGCCTGTCGCGCGCCAAGATCAAGGTCTTCCGCCACAAAGATTTCGCCCACGCCGAAGAGCAGTTGGAATCGATCAAGAATGAGCCGGGTCACAAGCTGCTCATCACCGACGGCGTCTTCTCCATGGACGGCGATATCGGCGTGTTGCCGCAATTGACCGCGCTGGCCGAAAAATATGGCGCTATCATGATGGTTGACGACGCTCACGCTTCCGGCGTGCTGGGCCGCAACGGACGCGGCACGGTCGACCACTTCAACCTGCACGGTCGGGTTGATATTCAAGTCGGAACGCTGTCGAAGGCCATCGGCGCGCTCGGCGGCTATGTCTGCGGCACCCGCGATCTCATCGAGTTTCTCTACCATCGCGGTCGGCCTTTCCTGTTCTCGACCTCGCATCCACCGTCGGTCGCGGCCACATGCATCGCCGCCTTCGACGTGCTGGAGCAGGAGCCGGAGCGCATCGAGAAGCTGTGGGAGAACACGCGCTATTGGAAGCAAGAGCTGGGCGCACTCGGATTCAACATCGGCGGCGTAACTACTCCCGCCAGCGAGACGCCGATCACCCCCATCATCGTAGGCGATGGCCGGCTGACGATGGATTTCTCGCGCGAGCTGTTCAAGGAAGGCGTGATGGGCACGGGCATCGCGTTCCCGACCGTGCCCGAAGGCAAGGCACGCATTCGCACCATCGTCACCGCTACCCATACGAAAGAAGAGTTGGACCAGGCCCTGGAGACGCTGAAGCGTGTCGGCAAGAGGATGGGAATTCTGGCATAGACAGAGCTTCAGCAGTCTCAGAACGACTGGTGGAAAGTCCGGCGCCCATGTGTTTTGGGGGCGTGTCCTAACTGGCTGGGAAAGTCCGGTTCTCAGATATTTTGAAGGGGCACGCCTGCGTCACCTAAAAAGTCCGATTCTCAAGCGTTTTGAAGGGACACGCCTTCAGGCGTGCCGTAAGACATTAAGGATGGTTTGGCTTTAGCCACTGAGGAATTTCTGGTCCCGCCATGGTTGCGCCCATTATTATCCAACCCGAGTCACCTCCGGGGCTGAAGCCCAATTCTTCAGGAGGCTTGTGCGGCGCAGCTGAAGCTGCGCCCCTTCAAGGCAACAGCTCAGGAAATCTCAACAGCTCAGAAGATCTCAACAGCTCAGAAGATCTCAACAGCTCAGAAAAAACAGTCAGCAGAAGATCTCAACAGCTCAGGAGATCTCAACAGCTCAGGAGATCTCAACAGCTCGGAAAACCTCATTAGCCCAGGAAATCTGATTGTTCGCTGGAACAGCTGGATGCTTGCTCCGATCGCTCTGGTTGTGGCCGTCCTCGCCGCTCCCTATTTTCTGACGCATGGCTTCTTGCCGATTGGGTTCGCGCTGCAGCGAGCCTTTGCCCTGGTCTGTCATCAGCGTCCCGAGCGCTCTTTCTGGATCTTCGGAGCACCGGTCGCGGTTTGCGCGCGCAGTCTGGGAATTTATCTGGGAGCGGCAATTGGACTGCTGTTCCGAACGTCTCGCCGCCTCGCCCTTCAATTACTGAGCATCGCCGCGACGCTCAACCTGCTCGACGTCGCTACCGAGTTCGCCAGAATGCACGGCAACTGGATGGGAGTGCGATTCGCCTTAGGTGTCGCGTTAGGCGCGGCAGGCGGTCTGGTCATCTCGTCGGCAATGGAGGCCGCAGTCATTGACTCACGGCCGCCCTACTCCGAAATCATCCCGATCGCCCCCAACCATGTCTCCACCAACTGAGGCCATTTCGTAATTGGGAACTTCGTAGGCCGCAGTCCAAATGCATGTCCGCCCTGAGCATACAGATGCATCTCCACCGGAACCCCGGCGTTCTTCAGCGCAATGTAGTAAGCCAGCGAGTCGTTCACATTGTCCGAGTGATCATCCTCCGCCTGCAGCAAAAACGTTGGCGGAGTCTGATGGGTGACAACAATATCAGGATTCACGCTCAAATATTTATCGGCAGTCGCCGGATAGCGAATCACAAACTTCTTGCTGCCTCGCTTTGCATCCCACTCCGCCGCGGACAGCGACAGATGGCCCGGATAAATAGCCACGGCAAAATCGGGGCGGCAGCTCTCTTTGTCGGCGGCATCGACAGCCGGATACAAACGCTTCGCAAAATGCGTGCTCATCGCTGCCACCAGATGACCGCCTGCCGAAAACCCAAGCACTCCGATCTTTTGCGGATCGATATGCCACTCAGCGGCATGAAAGCGCACCAGCCCCACCGTCCTCTGCGCATCTTCCAACGCCATCGGTGATTCCGGATAGGGTCCCGATTTCGGATATGGCCCTACATCCGTCACGCGGTATTTCAACAGCACACAGGTGATCCCCTTGGGCGTCAGCCAATCACAGACTTCGGTGCCTTCAAGATCGATGGCCAGTTCCTGATAGCCCCCACCAGGGAAGACGACGACCGCTGCGCCCGTATTCTTTCCTTTGGGCGAATAGACCGTCATCGTAGGCCGCGTGACGTTGTTCACCCCAGTCGCCGGCCTGCCGGCAATCAGGAACTCCTTCCCTGTCGTCTTAGCGTTCTCCGGCCCTGCGACAGGTTGCGGATCAGGCACAGCTCCCGGCCATATGGGCACTTGGGTATGACCGGGAGATGGCTGCCAGGTAGTCATTTGCGCGCGCAGATCGCGAAACGCAAACACAATGCAGAGAGCTAAGATCAAAGGCTTCATTGCAGTCACTACCCGGCTGAGCGGAAGGAATTCTTACCCTTCATAAACCACGTTCCCGCCCACAATCGTCACCACCGCTCTGCCCGTAAAACTCCATCCGTCGAAGGGTGTGTTCTTTGACTTCGATAGCGACTGCGAGGCATCGAAGGCCCACTTTTTTTTGGGATCGAAGATGGTGATGTCGGCGTGCGCTCCCTTGGCGAGAGTGCCGCGTCCAGTCAGCCCAAAGATCTTCGCCGGGTTCGCCGACAGCAATTCGACAATGCGCCACAACGGCAGCTTGAAGTGATGATGCAGCACAGTGAGGACGATGGGCAGCGCAGTCTCCAGGCCGGTGATGCCGAAGGCCGCGCGTTCGAACTCCACCTGCTTCTCGTGGAAAGCATGGGGAGCATGATCAGTGGCGATGGCGTCGATGGTGCCATCGATGATGCCCTCGATCAGCGCGTCGCGATCGGCGACCGAGCGCAGCGGAGGATTCATCTTGTAGTGGGTGTTAAACTCGCCGACGTTCTCATCGATGAGCGTAAAGTGATGCGGCGTGACCTCGGCAGTCACTGGCAGCCTGGATTTCTTGGCAGCGCGCACCGCCTCCAGCGCCTCGCGCGTCGAAAGATGCGCCACGTGAACGTGACCCTTGGTCTCACGCGCCAGTGCGATGTCGCGTTCCACCACGCTGGACTCCGCCGAGTTCATCATGCCGTGCACGCCCAGGCGAAATGACGTGGGACCATAATTCATCGAGCAGCCGCCGGTTACGCGCGTGTCTTCGGCGTGCTGCACCACCGTCATCTTGAGCCGAGCCGCCGCAGCAAGGGCATTGCGCATCAAACGATCATCGAGGATGGGCTTGCCATCGTCACTCACTGCGACCGCGCCGGCTTTCTTCAAGGCTGCAAAGTTTGTCAGTTTCTCGCCCAGACTACCCAGGGTGGCGGCGGCAATAGGAAACACATTGACCAACGCGCCGCGCTGGGGCGACTGCATCCAGCGGGTGATCTCGGCCGAGTCGTTCACCGGCACGGTGTTGGGCATGGCGCACACCGAAGTAAATCCCCCGGCCGCAGCCGCCGCCGTACCGGTCGCAATCGTCTCCTTGTGTGACTGGCCCGGTTCGCGTAGGTGCACGTGGAGATCGATCAACCCGGGACCTACGATAGCGCCGCGTGCATTCACGACGTGTTGTGCCTGACCGCGAAGCTTGCCGGGCGATGCTATTTCCACGACGCGTCCGTCGCGTAGCAGCACATCCATCTCGGCATCAACGCCCGTCGCCGGATCGATGACTCGCCCGCGTTGTATCAGTAATGATTCCATGTCCTGAGGGTACGCACTTTACCGACGCCTTACGAAATGTCTGTCCGCAGCTCGGTGGAAGGGCACGGCTTGCACCTTGGGCAAACCTTCCAGCCTCGCCGCAAACTCTTGGTCTGTGTCAGGGCACGACTTTCAGTCGTGCCGAACGAGGTTCCTTTATAAAGCCGGGCTTCAGCCCCGGCAGCGACGTCCTCAGGGGCTAAAGCCCGGATCATTGCCTAGGCGTCGACGGCACGGCTGAAGCCGTGCCCTGATACAAAACCAGTCATGCGCCACGATTCCAGCATTCTCTGCCGCCGGGCTAAAGCCCCGGCGCTTCCACCGGTGCGAAATAAATTCAAATGTAGCGCTAAAGCGCTGCTCCACCCATCGCTGTTCAAGCCGCCCCCAGCGCCATAGCCAATATTGCCATGCGGGTCTTCACTCCGTTTCGCACTTGTTCATGAATGCACGATTGCGGCCCGTCAGCTACCTCGCTGGTCAACTCCATGCCGCGGATGACCGGCCCGGGATGCATCAGGATGGCATCGGGCTTGGCCAGCTTCATGCGCTGCGGCGTGACTTGGTAATGGGCAATGTAATCCTCGACGCTATGATGACGTCCGGCGAGCCGCTCTTTTTGCACCCGCAAAGCCATCACTACATCCGCGCCCTGCAGCGCCGTGTTCAGATCGTGACTGACCATGACGCCTGGGGCGAGAGTAGCCGCAACTTCGGGCACGAAGTCACGGGGTCCGCAGAAAATGATGTCTGCTCCGAAGCGAGACAGCAGCTCGGCGTTGGAGCGCGCTACCCGGCTGTGATACACATCGCCCACAATCACCACACGCAGTCCGCGAAGTTCCTTCTTGTGATTCAGAATGGTGAGCGCATCCAGCAATCCCTGTGAGGGATGCTGATGCATGCCATCGCCGGCATTGACGATCGGCACCGACAGGTAACGCGCCAGCAAATGCGCCGAGCCACTGTTGGGATGCCTCATCACGATCACATCGGCGCCGATGCACTCGACGGTCCAGCCAGTGTCGATCAACGATTCGCCCTTTTCGATGCTCGACGAAGTCGCCGTGACCAACGTCGTGACCGCGCCCAGCGCCTTGGCAGCAAATTCGAATGAGGTTCGGGTGCGAGTGGAAGCTTCATAGAACAGGAGCACCACACGCTTACCGTGCAGCAGTTGCGAGGGACGGTTCGGATCCATGCGCCGGGCCAGCGCCAGAATGGCTTCAATTTGTTCGGTTGTCAGCTGGCTGATGCTCAGCAGCGCACCCAGTTGCGGAGTCATGGTGTTTCCGCCACCCGCTCCATCAGCAATACCTTGTCGGCGCCGTCAATCTCCTGCAGCTTCACTTCGATGAACTCGTTGGGCGTGGTCTGGACCTTGCGACCGATAAAGCTCGCCTCGATCGGCAGCTCGCGATGCCCACGGTCGATAAGCACGCAAAGCTGAATGCGGCGCGGACGGCCATGATCGAACAGAGCATCCAGCGCGGCGCGCGCGGTGCGACCGGTGTAGAGCACATCATCCACCAGCACGATGTCTTTGTCCTGGATATCGAATTCCATCGTGCTCTTCTTCACCTCCGGGCGATGGCCGACCGTAGAGAGATCGTCGCGATAGAGCGTGATGTCGAGCGTTCCCACCGGGACCTGGGTCTTCTCAATGCGGCCCAGAATCTTCGCCAGCCGCTGCGCCAGCGGCACGCCACGGCGCATGATTCCCACCAGACCGAGATTGGTGGCTCCATTGCTCTTCTCCACGATCTCGTGGGCCAGGCGAACCAGGGTGCGCTCGATTTCAGAGCCGGAGAGGATTTGCGATTTCTCTCGAAGATTAGAGGAGGCGACGGAGGCTTTGGTCATGCCGCTCGCATCATACGAAAAGCGGAAGGCAATGAGCAACTGCCACCGAGCGGGATGTGATTAAACGCACTATGGCGGGTGATGGAGAGCTCTGTGCGAGAGCCAGTTAAACGTGAGCAACCGCCTCATACTGTCATCTTGAGCGCAGGTGGCCCGGTTCTGGCCGCTGGAAAACGCTGTCATCCTGAGCGCAGCGACCACAGGGAGCGCAGTCGAAGGACCCTATAAGTCGGCAGTTGCTGTTTGGCGACTCTTGGCGAATGGGTCGAGATATCGCAGACTGAACCGATTCTAGCGGAATTCCCGGCGCCGGCCGAACAGTGACGCGCCCAACGCTCCGCCCGCCGCCGTGAACAACACGAACACTACCGCGAGCGTCACCAAAACCAGAACCATCATGGTAGCTACGCCCTGCGGCGTCGCTAACCACTCGACCATCCGCTGCGCCATCTCTCTCACTTTAGGATCGGGATTGCTCGACAACTGTTTGTCCATCTGCTCCTGCATGGCGCGCCGGAAATCTCCATTGGAGCGAAACGCCACGAATGAAACCGTGGTCACTACGGCATTCACCATGAAGCCGAAGGCTCCGGCCAGTGCGCCGAGTCTCATCCCCATGCCCGGGGTGATCAGGGCGCCCGGAGCTTGCTTTTGATAGAGGGTGACAGACAGCGCGCCGGCGCCCAGCATCCACAGACAGCAGCCGACCGAGACGATAGGGATGGCGGAAAGAATCGCAGCCCCCACGCCGCACAGCAGAGATCCCTTCCACGCCAGGTCCCAGCGAATCGCGCCGGGCCGCAGTGACGGCGTGATGCTCCCCATGGTCCAAGCTGGGGCGGGAGCCATCGGCTGCGGCGGGGAAATCATCTCTCCCGGACTGTCAGGCAGGGGAAATGTGGTTTGCGTGTCGCCTTCCGGAGGAACCACTCGAATTTGTGGAGCGCCACAGTGCGGACAAAAAGCCGCACCCTCCTGAATCACAGCTTGGCAACGATAGCAGGGATATTCCACTTGCCGAACGTTACAGGAAGGGAAGACGAATTAGCAACTGCGAGAGCAGCAGTTGGCAGTTGGCAGTTGGCCAAACTATAGCCACCGCGGGGGACCGCAGATCCCTCCGCTCCGCTTCGCTTCGGTCGGGATGACAAATATGCGGGGGACTTTGCATCACTGCGCTGAACGCCAATTGGTAAGCGCCAATTGCTAAGTGTTAAGTGCTAAATGCTAAGTGCTAAGTGCTAAGTGCTAAATGCTAAATGCTAGGTGCTAGGTGCTAGGTGGTAAGTGCCAAGTGCTGATTGCCATGTGCCGCTTCTATAAAGTGTCCTGCTTACCGTGAGTCTGTATCAGCACGGTTCCAAAGCGGGTGCCAGAGCCGTGGGGCTCGATCGACACCAGGTGTTCGTTGTCGCCGGTGCCGGCCTTGATCTCCCAGCCGTCGCCGTGGGTATC
Organism: uncultured Acidobacteriaceae bacterium; assembly: GCA_963746515.1. Classification (GTDB taxonomy): domain Bacteria; phylum Acidobacteriota; class Terriglobia; order Terriglobales; family Acidobacteriaceae; genus Bog-257. The sequence goes on from CAVVBO010000002.1 coordinate 158,502, forward strand.
GGAGCAGCTCAGCTTTTTGTCGTCATCATCTTTGTGCGACGAGATGTGGACGTCCGAACCGCCGCTGTGCCCGCTGCATACCAGCGTCGTGCCGAAGGCTTTCATCTTATCCTGATAAAACGCTTTGACCTTTTCCGGCAAATCGTCGGTCTCGTACTCGGCGGCGATCACCTTCAGACCGAAGCCGATAGCGCCAATGTTGATATTGGCCGAATGACTGTCTCCGTCTTTGTCCTTGGGTCGCAAGTGGGCTCCGGGATAAACCGGAATACCGTTGTCGGCAGCTTTCTCGGTGCTATCCACTTTCAGGTTGGCAAACGGCGTTTGAATGTCGACCTTCCCGTCCTTCTTGTCCTTGTCATCGACACTGATGCTGCATGCGCCCAGAAACAGCAGCAGGCTGGCAATCACGAGAGTGAATAAACTCTTTCTGACGATGTTGTTCATTGAGATCCTCCGCTGGATACTGGAGATGGGCCGCCCAGTCCGGCGCCGCGCCTGGCGACATTGGGAATCGTCACCGGCAATCGGCCAGACATTGGTATCTCGCCAAATATTGCCTTGGCCGCGCTCAGCTCGGAAACCTGGGCATCAGAAAATGTACAGACGTAGGTCTTGACCTCGGGAAATTGCGCCGCGACATATGGATTGCCCATTGCAATCACAGCCGTTTTGTCAGCCGCGTTCCGCAAAACATTTTCCAGAAGGGCCGCCGATGCGTTTTGCAGAACGATTCGGTTGGTTGGCGCTCCGCCTTGCGGACTAAGGTACACCGCGGCAATCACTTTCTCCGCCTGGGCAACCGCTTCGATAACCGGCTGCGTCAATCCCGCGGCATTGCGGGAATCAATATATATGGTTTTCACGTTCGGAATTCCCATCTTCACCTGATGCTCCAGAACCCGCCCCGCATCGGAACGGCTGTCGTCGGTAAAAATCAACAGGGCAGTCTGATTGCGCAGTTCCCCTGTAGGCTGATACGCATTCTGCCCGATCTTGGTTCCCGGGCCGGTCGCTTTCAGCGGGAGTACCTGATGGTTGTCGCGCACCAGGGTGACTGCCTCGTCGGCGATTTCCTCGGCTGTTGCCAGGCTTGCCGGCTGGGCCACGATGCGATTGACCGCGTCGATGTCTATCTGAGTGGCGCGGTTCAGCCCGACGGAGGCCTTGGCCCGCAGGATCTTCAACACCGACTCGTCAATACGCGATTCCGGAATCTCCCCGCTGCGAACCGCCCGCAGCAGGCCCTGGTAGGAGCCCTCAAGGTTGGAAGGTATCAATAGCATGTCGTTGCCGGCTTTTACCGCCTCCACCGCGGCCCGGGCGGCGCCCTCCGAACCGCCCTCAGGAAACAGCTTGGTCAGGCCAGCCATCGTGAGCGCGTCGGTGACCACCAATCCGTTGAAACCCATCTGCTGCTTCAGCAGTCCCGTCACGATCACAGGCGAAATCGAGGCTACATGATTGGGGTCGGAATCGAGCGCCGGAACTGCGATATGCGCCACCATCACCGCGTCGACTCCGGCCTTGATGGCGGCGCGGAACGGCGGCAGCTCGATCTTATCGAGATGCTCCTGGTCTCCCTTAACGGACGGAACTGCAAGATGCGAATCCGTGTCGGTGTCGCCGTGACCGGGAAAATGCTTGACCGTAGTCAACATGCCGTATTGGTGCGCGCCTTCGATATAAGCGACGACCATGTCGCTGACCTGTTTGGGATCTTCGCCGAAGGAGCGCGTGTTGATGATGGGATTCAGCGGATTGGAGTTGACGTCGGCGTCGGGAAACCAGTTCCACTGCACGCCTATGGCGCGCGATTCCTGCGCGGTGATGCGCGCCGCCTCCCGGGCATAGTCCACGTTGCCGGTTGCACCAAATGCCATGGCGTGGGGAAAGCTGGTCACATCGTTAAGCCGAAAGCCCAGCCCGCGTTCGAAGTCGGCGCCGAAGATCAGGGGAAACTCCGAATCTTTTTGCAGCTGATTGATAAGCATCGCGGCTTCCAGTGGCTCGTTCTTGTAAAGGAAGCCGTCGTCAAAATTCACCGTCAAGCCGAATCCGCCAACGTGGTACTTGCGCATAGTGTCGCGCAGCCCGATGTATTCGGGATCAGTGATGTTGATGAACCGGGCTCGCGCCCAGATCATGAACATCTGTCCAATCTTCTGCTCCAGCGACATCTTTTTCAGCGACTCACGAGCCCATTTCTCGCCCTTCTGGTCGAGGTGGACCGGGCCGGGCTGCTGAAATTTTTCCTTGGCGTAGGCCAGGCCCGAGACGCCCAGCGAGAGGCTAAACAGAGCGAGTAGGGCTAGACGTGTCATTAGGAAGGACAATACCAGAAGAGTTGCTCCCAGAAGACCGCAAGCCATCTCCTAAATCGTATGGTATTGCGACTTGTATCAGGGCGCGACTTCAGCCGGGCCGTAAAGGTGCGACAGCTAATTCGGGCTTTAGGCCCGGTGGGTCTTTTGCAGGGGGCTGAAGCCCTGGCAGTTGCTCGTCTCTTTCGGCACGACTAGAAGTCGTGCCCTGATACAAACCTAAATCATTCATGCGCCGCTCTGGGTGACAAATCGCTGGCAATAATTCAAATCTGCGCCGACGGATCAGCCTTCGCAACTCTCTTCGCAACCGCGCTCCGATTGGCAATCACTAACTCCATCGCCCGTTTCACGATCTCCGGATCATCGCCGAAGCCTTCGAGCCAGACGACCTCGGGCTCGCGGCGAAACCAGGTCATCTGCCGCTTGGCGTAATTGCGATGGCCTTGTTGAGCCGCGCTGACCGCTTGCTCGCGGGTGAACTCTCCACGCAGGAACTGCGCTGCTTGCCGGTAACCCAGCGAATCCAGCGCCATCACGTTTCTGGCAGAGCCGTAGCGCCGGAGCAGGCTTTGGGTCTCTTCTACCAGGCCGTCTGTAAACATCTGCTGCGCCCGCAAATTGATTCGCTCATAAAGCTGTTCGCGGGGAGGGTTCAGCCCAATCCGCAGGATACGAAAGCCGCGCAGTGGATCGCGTCCCCTTTCCTGCCACAACTCGCTCATTCGCCTTCGTGAAGCCAGGCAAACCTCGATGGCGCGAATTAGCTTAGCAGTGTCGTTGGCATGGATCTTCGAAGCCGAGGCGGAATCAAGGCGGATTAAGACCCGGTGCAGATAGTTCGACCCGCGCTCCGCCGCACGTTGGCGCAGCCGCTCGCGTAGGTCCTCCGAGCGTTGGGGCCCGGGAAATAAACCCTCCAGCAGCGCACGCAGATAGAGGCCCGTACCGCCGACAACGATCGGCATTTTTCGACGATGAGCAATCTCGGCGATCACGGCGCGCGTCTGGCGGGCATAATCGCCTGCGGTGAACGGCTCGTCGGCATCGGCGACGTCGAGCAAATGATGTGGAACGTGTGCCCGCTGCTTGGGCGTGGGCTTGGCCGTACCAATCTCGAAATGACGGTAGACCGCAACCGAATCGCAACTGACGATCTCACCGGCGAATTGTTGCGCCAGGCTGATAGCGAGGGCCGACTTGCCGGAAGCCGTGGGTCCGAGAATGACGAGCAGAAGCGGTTGGGAGCCTATGGAATCATTTATCGCTTCGCCGGAATCGCCATGCAGACGCGCGAGGGCCGGCTCTTCGGGACCACCTGAAGCAGTCATCGGGCACCCCACGGAATGGTCTTGCCGAATCGGATGAACGCCAGGACCAGAATGAAGAGCGCGATGGCGAGCAGGCCGATCAATTTCCGGCGTTCGCGCACGCGGTGACGTTCTTGCCGCTGAAGATCCCGCTCTTCCTTTTGAGCGCGGTTTTCGCCGAATCGGTCGCGATCGGTCACAACACAATTTTACGCGCTGGTCGAGCTTCGTAATGCAGGGGCTAAGCGGTGGGCAGCGGTAATCGGTGGTATAGGGGTCCTTCGACTACGGCGGCGAAACGCCACCTTCGCTCAGGATGACAGCGGAGTTGGATTCGCCTCGGCTAGCTAGTTGCTGGCTTTATTCGATTTCGCCCTTGGCAGGGTTGTAGTAGAAGTGGAAGCGCAACGCCAGATAAGGTCCGTGGTACTCGGTAGGCAAGGGCGCGAACGGTACCGAAGCCGTAATGCCGCCCCAGGCAGCGCGGTCGAGCGAAACATCGCCGGAGGGGCCGACGATCTTCATGCCGGCAATCTTGCCGTCCTTCAAAATGGCAAACTCGATCGAAACCTTGCCCTTCTTCATCAGCGGAGCGCGTGCTTCTTCCGGAATGATGTTGTACCAGTTCATGCGCACAGCCTGCAGCACGCGGGACAAGTACGGTCCGAAATCGACACCTTCGGTATCGCTCAGAACTTCGAGGTTTCCCTGCACGCGAGCGTTCGTCCCGCCCGGGCCGGCGCCGTAGTCGCCACCGCCGCCATAGCTTCCGCCACCGCGATGCGAGGCGACTGCGCGGGCAGCCTGCTCAATCGATGAACCCGGCGACATGATTCCTGCCAGATTGCCGGGGAATTTCGGTGTCCCCTGTTGCGGGGCTGGCAGCTTGGGATTGTCCTGCGGGATGCCTGGCTGGAACTGTGCCTGCTGCTGGCCCTGCGCCTGGCTTGGCTGTTGCTGCTGCGGAGGCTGCTGCTGCGGCGCCTGTTGCTGCGGCGGCGAGTTCTGCGCCTGCTGCGCCGGAGGCGAAGGTATCTTCGGCGGTCCGGCGCGGCGTAACTCTTCCAGCGTCTTCTTGTCGAGCGTAGGATGGCGGCTCTCGGCAATGCGATTCTTGTCGGACAAGACATTCGTCTTGGGAGCGACTTTAGGCTCCTTCTGCATGTCAGGCGGCAAATCGAGATAGGTCATCTGCTGATTGCGCATCAGATCGGCGGGAGTATTGAGCTCCACGCCGCGCATGCCTGGAAACAATTTTGGCGAGAAGACGAGCAGGATCACCACCATCAGGTGGACGACCACCGAGATCCAGAACGCCTCGCGCATGCGCGAGCGCTCAAGATCGTCCTCCAACTGGATCAGCAGATGCGGGGTGAGATCGACGCCAGAAAGCTCACTGCCTTCCCACAAAGCAAGCTGGCCGTCTTCCGAAGGCGGAAGCGGCGTTGGCGGATTCGGTGGTGTGAGGAGTGATGCCATCCGATTGGATCAAGTACGCCTGGAGCTCAATACATTAGACGCCACTGGAACCTTTGAAAGCAAAAACTTCCTGGAGGATGGCGCAACCGTAGTAAACCCGGCAGCTTAGTGCTAGTTGTAGCTACTATTTTCGCACAAGAGTCCCCTAATAGGCGATTCCCCAATTCCTGCTCCTGAGTTCCACAAACACTTCGGTAAACTGACTGCTATGAAAGCCGTCATTGTTGGCACTGCCGGTCACATTGACCACGGCAAGAGCGCCCTGGTTCGGGCCCTCACCGGCATCGATCCCGACCGTCTGGAGGAGGAAAAGCGCCGCGGCATCACGATCGACATCGGCTTCGCCAACCTTGAACTGCGCAGCCCCACAGGCGAGCCCATCCGCATCGGCTTCGTCGACGTTCCCGGCCATGAGCGTTTTGTACGCAACATGCTGGCCGGCATCGGCGGCATCGACCTGGTGCTGCTGGTGGTGGCTGCCGACGAGGGCGTCAAACCCCAAACCCGCGAACACTTCGACATCTGCCGGCTGCTATCCGTACAGCGTGGGATAACCGTGCTGAACAAGTCCGACCTGGTCGATGCCGAGACGTTGGAAGTGGTGAGCATGGAAGTCGCGGATTTCTTGCGCGGTTCGTTCCTCGATTCCGCGAATTCACCCATCGTTGCCGTGAGCTCCAAGACCGGCGCCGGCCGTGATCAGCTCAAGAGCGAACTGGCTCGCATCGCCGCCGAGATTCCTGCGAAAGATTCCACCGCGGTCTTTCGCCTGCCGATTGATCGCGTGTTCAGCATGAAGGGCTTCGGGACGGTGGTGACGGGCACGCTGATTTCGGGCACAGTCCACAAAGAGCAGGAACTGGAACTCCATCCCGGCGGCAAGCGGCTGCGGGTGCGCGGTGTGCAAGTGCATGGAGCGGCGGCGGAGCAGGCCGTCGCGGGACAACGCACAGCATTGAATCTGGCCGGAGTTGAGACCAGCGAACTGGCACGCGGGATGATGTTGACGCCTCCGCAAATGTTTCGCCCCACGGCTCGAGTCAGTGTCACCCTCGATCTGCTGAGCTCGGCCAAACCGCTGCGCGACCGTGCTCGCGTGCATCTGCATGCCTTCACCGCAGAGACCATCGCCGAGGTAAGCCTGTTGGGCGCGAAACAGTTATTACCCGGACAATCCGGACTGGCGCGGCTGAAGCTCGATGACCCACTGCTGCTGTTGCCGGGCGATCGCTTCATTGTGCGCCAGTTTTCTCCGGTCATCACCATCGGAGGAGGCAGAGTTCTGGACGCTGCCGAGCAGCCTGGACGCATGAAAGCCAAATCCGCCGAACGGCTCGCTTTCTTGCAGACGATTGCGAATGGCGATGCGCAGAAGTCACTGGTGGCTCGGGTGGCGCGGCGAGGGGCGGAAGGATTATCGATTGTGGACGCAGTGGCGGAGACAGGTTGGCTGTCGTCGCGAGTCGAGCAGTTCGCCACGGAATTGGTCAGGACCGGGAACCTGGTTCGCATCGAAGATCTGCTGCTGACGCCAGCGATTCTGCAAACCTTGCGAGCGCAAATGTTGGCGAGCGTGGAGCAATTCCAAAAAGCCAATCCACTGGTGGCCGGAATGAGCAAAGAGCAACTGCGCGAATCGCTCGGTCTGGGCGCAGAAGTATTTCGCGGCGTCTTGGATTCGCTGATCCGTGAGAAAAAGGTCGAGGTCAGCGGCGACATTGTGCACGCCGCGGGTAAAGGCGTAGTTCTGCGCGATGAAGAGGCGGAATCGAAATCGCAGATCGAGCAGGCATTCGCCAAGGCCGGACTCAAGGTTCCGCTGCTCAAGGATGTTCTGGCATCGTTACCAGTGGACAAGATACGCGCGCAGAAGATTGTCACCCTGCTGTTGCGCGATCGCGTGCTGGTCAAGCTGTCGGATGATTTGGTGTTTCATCGCGACGCGCTCGACGCCTTGCGTCGTCAGATCGTCGCGCAGAAGGCGAAGACGCCCAAGCTCAATGTGGGCAACTTCAAAGATCTGTTTGGCGTGACCCGCAAGTACGCGATTCCGCTGCTGGAGTATCTGGATCGCGAACGGGTGACGCGCCGCGTGGGCGATGAGCGAATAATTCTGTGACAACATTACCGGGGTGCTGAAAAACTCGAGGACTTGAGGCGGCTTTGAAGGGGCGTAGCTTTAGCTGCACCGTAAGACATCTTTGGTATTTATTCTTGTCATCACGAATCGGCTTTAGCCGGTGAGGGATCTGCTCTCCTGGATTTTTCTGCAGCCTCCTTGTCATGACAGTGTCCTGAAGTCCACGGCGCCTCGAGTCGTTTCCTGCTAAACTCGAACGTGTTGCAGCCTGACATCGAGTCTTCGGAACATTCCCTACCTGCTGATACCGCTGTCTCCGCGAAAAAGCTCACGTCCTCAAACAGCGCTGCCCGCACTGGCATTCTTGTCTCTCTCATCGCGGTTGCCCTGGGTCTGTTTTCCGGCTGGGTGAACCAGGTCGCGGATGACGCTCTGCTGACCTCGCTGTGTGTGCTGGCGTTCAGCATGTTGATGGGCGTGTGGAAGAAGGATCGTCCGTGGCGATGGGTCGTGATGGTGTGGATTGGCGTGCCCATCGTTCTCGCCTACTATCAATTCGTGGTGCGCTGGCCACATGATCGCAGCCAAGTCTACGCCGCGTTTCTCCAGATCCTGGCAGCCAGCGCCGGCGGCTTCGGCGGTCACTTCATGCGCGAGATGATCGAGCACGTGTTCCTGAAGAACGAAGAGTAGCCGGCGAACCTTTCGACTGCGCTCAGGGCAGGCTCTGGGGCACCTCGCCCGCATTTCCCTTCCGATGGAATACAATT
>CAVVBO010000003.1:0-798337 GCA_963746515.1 uncultured Acidobacteriaceae bacterium
CGGTCAGCGGATCGCGATAGCGGAACTCGCTGGCGTAATCGACTTCGACCGGGAGCACGGCCAGGCGCTCGATCATGAACTTACCCGCCAGCGCGGCATGCCAACTGGTTCCGCAAGCGGCGATATAAATCTTGCTCAGCTTGCGGAAGTCGTCCTCGGTGATGTCCATCTCGTCGAGAAAGACTTGCCGGAATCAAGTGAGACTCGTCCCAGCGTAGTGTCGCGGACGGCGCGCGGCTGCTCGTAAATTTCCTTCAGCATGAAATGCTTGAAGCCGCCCTTCTCCGCCATGATGGGGTCCCAGGTGATGTGCTGCACCTCGCGGGTGATGGGCTGGCCTTCGAAGTCGCTCAAGCTGCACGCCGTCGGCGTGATGACGGCGAGATCGCCGTCGGCCAGGAAGAACAGGTCGCGCGTGTGGTACAGAATCGCGGGCACGTCGCTGGCGACGAAGTATTCGTCCTTGCCCAGGCCGATCACGGCGGGCGGCCCGTTGCGCGCCGCGACAATCTTGTTGGGCTCGTCGGAGGAGATGACCGCGATAGCAAACACGCCGGTGAGCAGCTTGCACGGTCTTGCGCACAGCTTCTTCCAGCGGATCGGGTGCCCGTTGCCGTCGGGATTCAGGTTCTTCTCGACCAGATGGGCGATGACTTCGGTATCGGTCTCGGTGCGGAACTTGTGGCCTTCTTCGATCAGCTTTTTCTTCAGGCTGACGTAGTTCTCCACGATGCCGTTGTGCACCACGACGATGTTGCCCGTGCAGTCGCGATGCGGATGGGCGTTCTCTTCGGTGGGACGGCCGTGCGTGGCCCAGCGCGTGTGGCCGATGCCGTAGGTGCCGTCGAGCGGCTTCAGGCGGATGACCTCTTCCAGGTTGCGCAGCTTGCCCTCGGCGCGGCGCATCTGCAGGCCCTCGCCGTTGCCGGCGACCGCGATACCGGCCGAGTCGTAGCCGCGATACTCCAGCCGCCGCAGGCCCTCAATGATGACGGGCACAACCTGCTTTTGTCCTACATATCCAACAATGCCGCACATAGTTCAGCTCCTCGGGTTCAGCCCTTGAAAGCCGGATTCCCACCACTTAGAGGAGAGGCGAGGAGAAGATGCCGTTGAATTGTAAATGTTAGCTTGATTGGATGTTACAGCGGGCGGTCCTGATGCGGAAGATTGGCCCTAGCGCGGTCCCGTCCCATTTGGGCGAGCAGCTAGCCTTCCAGTGTGAAGCGGTATTCCTCGATGACCGGATTAGTGAGCACTTCGCGGGCAATGCGTTCCACTTCCGCCTGGGCATCTTCGCGGCTGACGCTATCGTCGAGCGCGATCTCGAAGTACTTGCCCTGGCGCAGGTCGTCGATGCCGCGATAGCCCATCTTCTTGAGCGCGCCGTGAATGGTTTTGCCTTGCGGATCGAGCACACTTTTCTTCAGCGAGACGTACACGTAGGCTTTCATGGGAAGAAACATTATAGAGCCATCAGCTGTCAGCCGTCAGCATTTAGCCATCAGCCGTCAGCCATCAGCTTCAGCCAAGCTGCACTCCATCGGCTTCCTGCGGATACGGACGGCCATCTGATCGCTCGAACGAAGGCATGCAATAGCCGACGGCTGACAGCCACTTGAATTGCTCGTCGATCTCGATCTGATAGCCATTGGCCAGCCGGTTGCTCTCATTCGCCATGCCGACCACCGCCATCAGCTCGTGAAACATCTCGGGCGTCATGCCTTTGTTGCGCGCTCCCGCCGTGTGCGATGCGATGCAGTACGGACAGCCGTTGGTCACGCTCACCGCGACATAGACCATCTCTTTCGTCAGCGGATCGAGCGCGCCCGGCGCCATGATCTGCTTGATGTCTTCCCAGGTGCGCTTCAACGTTGCCGGATCGTTCGCCAGCGCCTTCCAGAAATTGTTGATCCAGTCCGTCTTGCGGGTGGCCATGATGTCGTCGTAGACCGCCCGCACTTCGGGACTGGCATCCGCGTATTCGATCAGTCCGAAGGTTGCCATGAAGAAACTCCTTTACCACGGTTTCTACGGATTCACCACGGAAACACGGAGGTTTTTTTCTTCTTCAGTCTCCGTGATCTCCGTGTTCTCCGTGGTGAAATAATCAGCCAGCCTACTCAACTTCTACCTTCTGCCGATAGGCCGCGACCTGCACATTCCACCGCAGCTCTTTCATCATGGTATCGCGCAACTGCGACGCTGCCGCGGGTTCGCCGTGAACCAGATAAGTCTGCTTCGGCGGGCGACGAAACGTGTGCAGCCATTCCAGCAACTCCGGAGTATCGGCATGATCGCTGAACTGCTCCAGCGACGCGATCTGCGCGCGAATGGGAACCTCCTGGCCAAAAATCTTCACCGTCGGCGCTCCGTTCTTGATGGTGAAACCGCGCGTGCCCGGCGCCTGAAAGCCGATAAACAGCACCAGGTTCTTGGGATCGGGCAGCCGCAACATCAGGTGATGCAGCACGCGTCCTCCGGTCGACCATGCCGCTGGACGAAACGATGATCATCGGATAGTTCGATTCGTTGATCTTCTTCGAGTCGTCCTGTGTGACATCGAAGTAGAAGTTCGACCACTCCAGCGGCGAGCCGTATTTCTCGAATCAGCGCCTTCGTCTGCGGCGAGAATTCTTCGGTGTGCTTCAGGAAAATCTGCACCGCCTTGATCGCCATCGGACTGTCGGCGTGCACCGGAACACGCGGCACCTGTCCTGTCTCCATCAGTTCCTTCAGCAGGAAGAGAAATTTCTGCGTGCGCTCGACGGCGAACGACGGCACAACAACGCTGCCTCCGCGCTGCAGCGTGGTGCGGATGAGCGCAGCCATCTCCGGACGCGGATCGTTGTGCGGATGCAGACGGTTGCCGTAGGTGCTCTCCATCACCAGCAGGTCGCAGTCCTCGCCTTCGGTGGGGCCGGAGTGCAGCACCTTGCCCGGCGCAAGTTCGTCTGTCACGCACGCGGCCGATATCGCCGGTGAACAGCAGCTTCTCCGTTTTGCCGTCGAGCTTACCGTGATCTCCGCCATGGACGAGCCGAGGATGTGCGCGGCGCGCACGAAGCGAAACGAAAGCTGCTGGCTGAGCTGCTTTCACCTCGCCAAAGTTGACCGGGCGAAACAGCGTCATGCATTGCTGCGCCTCTTCCATGGTGTAGAGCGGCAGCGCCGGATGATGCTTCGATGCCTTGGTCTTGTTGTAGAACTCGGCGTCTTCTTCCTGCAGATGCCCGGAGTCGGGCAAGCAGAATGCCGCACAGATCGACGGTCGCGGCGGTCGCGTAAATCGGTCCGTGAAAGCCTTGCTTCACCAGGCGCGGAATCCAGCCGGAGTGATCGAGATGGGCGTGAGTAAGAATGACCGCATCGATGGTGTTGGCGGGCACCGGCAGGTCCTGCCAGTTGCGCTCGCGCCATTCCTTTTGTCCCTGAAACAGCCCGCAATCGACCAGCACTTGCAAGCTGCGCGCGCCCGTTTTGTCCACATGGATCAGGTGCTTCGAGCCGGTGACCACACCGGCCGCGCCGAGAAATTGAATGTAGCTCAAACAGTCTTTCACCTCATGCCAGCCATCGGCAGAACGACAACAGAGGTTGTATCGTCCGCAGGGCACGGCTGGCAAGTGCGCCGGCTTATGGTTTTTCCGGCGGCGGGCACGTCGTAAACGTTGTTGCCGACATTCGCTTCCGGAACGCTGCCATCGTTGACCACGATCTTGTCGGGCGCAACCGGCACCTCGATGCGGCCGGTGCCTTTCTCTCCCGCCTTCACCAGTACGCGGACGGCTCTTCTCGCCGGATGGAGTTTGGATCAGCACCGGCACCTCCGCTCCCGCGTGGCCGCGGTTCTCGATGGTCGCGGTCACCAGAAAGCTCTTGGTGCTTCGCTGAGCAGAGGCCGCGCGTACACCGATTCCACATGAAAGTCCGGCAGGCCGCGATCGCGATAGACCCAGTCGTCGAAGAACCATTCCAGATCGCGCTTGGAACTGGTCTGCACCAGCCGTTGGAGGTAGCTGGGGTCCTTGTCGGCTCCGGGACGATAGCCGGCCAGCGCCGACTGCATTGCCTGATCGCCCACCATGTCGCGCAGCATCCAGAAGACGAAGCTGCCTTTGCCGCGCAGGTAAAGCTCGTCGTTGGTATTCAGCAGAGTGTTGTCGGCGGTGCCGGAATCGGGGCAGGCTTAGTCGCGGCTTCTGTTTTTGGATGTGCCGCCTCTTCGGCCTTCACCAGTGGCTCGCGATATTCGTCGAGGAACGCCAGCGCGGCCTTACGGCCGGAGCGCTGGTCGACCGAAACAGTTTGCAGGAAGCGCTCCAGCCCTTCCTGTATCCAGGGATGCGGAGAGTGAAAGCGAGCCGCCACCTGGGTGGGCAGCAGCAGCAGTTGCAAGGTTGCGGTCTGCGCCTCGCGCAGCGGCGTGAACAGGATCGCCCCGCTCTGCCACGGATTGGCGTTGGGATCGGTCAACTCGATCACTCGCGCCGGCTGGACCGGCTCGCCCAGCCAATCGTGCAGCAGCGGATCGTTGGCCTCGGCGGCGAGCTGCGTAATCCGCGCGCTAGCGAGGTGTGATCGGGTATGTGCAACAACGTGATGGTGGGACGGGAAAGGTCTGCGTAGCTGGCGATGGCGAAAGCCGGAACGGTTTCGCCAGCCCGCTCACCGTCAACGTATTGCTGAATTCCTTAAGCTTGCCGCCGCTCTCATTGTCGTTCACCTCGCGCGATTCGCCGCAACTGGAGACTGCGGAATTGACGGCAATGCACAGAGATTCCGTACCGGCGCCGACCACGATGATGCGGGCATCGAACTCACTGTCGGGCCTGGCGATGCTTCCACGCGGCGATCGCGTCGAACACGGTATTGCCCTCGCTCATGCTCACAGCTTCAATCGCCACCGGATACCAGACGACATAGCCAGCCCACGAACGGCGGTGAAGGCGTCGCTGATCTGGTCCCAGTCATTGCGCGCCGCTACATCGTCGGGAGCGCCCATGCGAGTCAGGCGCGTGGCGTCGGGCGCGATGGTTCCACCGTATTGTACATCGAGCGTGACCGAACCAGCCGGCGGCAATTCCTTGGGCAAGGTAATGATCGCCTCCGACAAGCTCCGGTGTGGTCGACGTCGGAGGTGTAAATGTCGCTGAGCCACTGCAGCGGTTTGCCATCCAGCATGATGCTGTTCCATGCGAGCGACGACGACACCTGCAAGCGCGACGGTCTTCTGCGCTTTATCGGAATCGTTACGCAGCGTGAGCTTGCCGGTGACGGCCATCACATGAGAGTGCCGGTCCACCTGCACTTCGAGCTGATAGCGCGTGATGGTGAAGGCCTCGCGATCGATCGCCGGCGCATAACCTGCGGTTATGGCGCAAAACAATGTAAGAGCAAGACAACGCTTCATTCGGACGGCTTGGCCTTCCCAATGTCCTGCGCCGACCCGCCGCTGCCGCGCCACCTCGTACATCACGATGCCGCCAGCGACCGAGACGTTCAGCGATGGCACTTGGCCAAGCATCGGGATCGAAACCAGGAAGTCGCAGCGTCGCCGTACCAGGTCGTGGAGACCTTTGCCTTCAGCGCCCAGCACGATAGCGCAGTGCATCTTGTAGTCGATGTCGTCGTAGCTTTGCGTGCCCCGCTCGTCGAGCCCGACGGTCCAGACGTTGCGTTCTTTCAACTCGTCCAGCGTGCGCGAAATGTTGGTCACGCGTGCGATGGGCAGATGCTCCGACGCTCCGGCCGAAGCCTTCACCGCCGTGCCGGTCAATCCGGCTGCGCGCCGTTCGGGAATGATGACCCCATCCGCGCCCGCGCCATCCGCAGTACGAATCAGCGCGCCGAGGTTGTGCGGATCCTCGACGCTATCGAGCACGACGAGAAAGCTATGCTCGCCGTGTCGCTGCTCCAGCAGCGTGTCCACGTCGGCATATTGCTTGCCGCTGGTGACAGCGATGACGCCCTGATGCGTGTTGGTATTGGCGGTGCGATCGAGTTGCTCGCGCGGCATAAAACGCACCTGCACGCCGCTGGCACGGCAATCGTCGATCAGTCGCTGCATCCGCTGATCGTGCCGCTCGCGCGCGATACCGACATATTCGAAGCTGCGCGCGCCCGACTTAAGGGCTTCGCTGACCGCATGAATACCGTAGATGACGACCATGTTTGGAATTAGTGTACGACAAAGGATAGCGCTCAGCTGCCAGCCTGAGCTCTCGGCCATCAGCTTATGGTCGTCAGCGGTAATTCCTTCGTATTGTCATCCCGAGCGAGGACTTTAAGTCTGAGCCGAGGGATCTGCGGTTTCCCCATGTAGACGTCCTCCGTCCTCGAATCCAACTGCACATTGCTGAAATCAAACTTGCCATGAGCCTTCGGTCCTATCTGCAACGCCAGTTCGAACACGACTTCTGGGCCAATCGCGAGGAGGTGAGTACTCTCGCCGCTCTCAACGATCCGCCCGCGCCTGCGCTGAAGCTGCTGGCACACATCGTTGCGGCGCAGTGGTTGTGGCTGGATCGCCTGCAGCGGAATCCGCAACGCATTGCCGTGTGGCCCGAGCTCTCTCTGTCAGACTATGGCGCGCATTATTGCAATTGGAGCAGAGGTGGCGCTCGTATCTCGGCGGCCTATCCGAAGAGGACCTTACCAAGGCTTGCAGCTACACGAATTCCAAAGGTGAGGCATGGGAGAGCAAGTGATCGATATCCTGGCCCAAGTTATTCTGCACTCCGCCCATCATCGCGGCCAGATTGCGACCGAGATTCGGCGAAGCGGCAACGTTCCCACGCCCGTCGACTACATTCACGCGGTCCGGCAAGGCTTCGTCCGATAGTCGGATGAAAGTCGATTGGTGGTTGGTTCCGGCGTTCTATCTCGGTATAGTTGTCGTTGAGTCAATTCTGGATTCAGGAGACTGGATGGCACTGTCGGCAGTCATTGTTGACGACGAACAACTGGCCCGCGATGAACTGGCTTATCTGTTGCGCGATCTCGACATCGATATCGTGGCCCAAGGTAAGAATGGGGTTGAGGCGGTCAATCTGGTCAAGGAGTTCTCGCCCGATCTAGTGTTCCTCGACGTGCAGATGCCCGGCCTGGACGGCTTCGGCGTCATCAAGAAGCTGTTGGATCGCAAGGTGCCGCTGCCGCAGATCGTCTTTGCCACTGCGTTCGATCAATATGCGGTGAAGGCCTTCGAAGTCAACGCCATCGACTACCTGCTGAAGCCCTTCGACCGCAAGCGCGTCTCGCAGGCGGTAGAGAAAGCCCGCCAAAAGCTGGAAAGCGCCGGTGGTCCTAACGATCAGATCGGAACCATCGTCAAAATGCTGGAGCAGCAGCAGCGTCCCTCGGCCGCGAAAGTGCTGCTGAAATTCGCGGGTCGGCTCTTCCTGGTGGACCAGAAAGACATCTGCTATGCGTCCATCGAAGATGGAATCATCACCGTCGTCGCCACGGTAATGGAAGGCCAGTCAAATTGCCGCACCCTGGAAGAATTGCTCGACTCGCTCGATCCCAACACCTTCTGGCGCGCCCACCGCTCCTACCTGGTTAACATCAATCGCATCAAGGAAGTCGTCCCCTGGTTCAAGAGCTCTTATCAGATTCGCATGGAAGACAAGAAGCAGACCGAGATTCCGGTGAGTCGAGCACAGACCAAGAGGCTACGTGAGTTGTTTGGTCTGTAGGGATAGTTAGGCCCGTTCTTCTTCCGGAATTGCCCGTCATATGTAATTTAAGGCGTCGACGCATGACCGCAAGAATTCGCAAACCTTAGCACTTCCGTGTCATTGTTTTTGCCCGAAAGGGGTTAGACTAATCCGCCTGAGCTGACTGCGATGGACCAGACTCAGTAGGACAAAGATCAGGAGGAGCAATATGCGAATCGAATTTGCAGCGCCTTCAGCCCACAAAACTCTCCTTGCCATCACTTCATTTAGCGTGGTGCTTTCATGTGCTAGCTTGCTCCACGGCCAGGTGCGCAGCGGCAACGGCATCTATCCCCCGTCCAGTATCGAACAACCGCCGGACGTAGGCGTAAGCATGCACACCAACTACATCATCTATGCGCCGAGCGGATCGATTGTTCCCGCGGCGCAACCTGCGGGAGAGACTCCAGCATCGCTGGGATGCGTCTACGACATAGTATCCAATCCGATTTCCGGCTGTCCCATCAATGGCACCACGCAGAGTTCCGACCGGCGGCAGCGGCGTAATCGTTATTGTCGATGCCTATGACTATCCTTCGGCCGCCAGCTGACCTGTCGACCTTTTCCTCCACCTTCGGATTTGCCGCAGGCCAACTTCTCCGTCCAGTATGCCAGCGGAAGGAAGCCGTCGAACGGTTGCAGCTCCGGCTGGCAAGGTGAGGAGTCGCTGGACATCGAATGGGCCCATGCCATGGCGCCGAATGCTCAGATTGTATTGATGGAAGCCTCTTCCGCCAGCAACAGCGCCTTGTATCAGGCGGTGACCGCAGCCAATTCATACATCGCATCACATGGCGGCAAGGGCGAAGTCTCCATGAGCTGGGGTGGCAGCGAGACCTCCGGAGAGTCCAGCTCCGACCACTACTTCACCCAGTCGGGCGTGGTGTACTTCGCTTCCTCGGGCGATTCGCCGGGCGTGATCTATCCCAGCTCCTCGGTGGATGTAGTTTCCGCCGGCGGCACGCAGGTGAATCGCAACAGCAGCGGCGCTTACACCAATCAGACGGCCTGGAGCGATGGCGGTGGCGGAGATAGCCGATACGAGTCGCGGCCTTCCTTCCAGAATTCGATACAGAGCATCGTGGGCAGTCATCGCGGCACGCCCGATCTTTCCTTCGACGCCAGCGGCGGCTCTCCCGTGGCGGTCTACAACTCGAATTGCTATGGCGGCTGGCTTGAGGTCTATGGAACCAGCGTCGCCTCGCCTTCGCTGGCGGGAATCATTAACAATGCGGGGCAATTCAAAACCAGCAGCAATGCGGAGAATACCTTGATCTACAGCAACATGGGATTCAGCTCGTACTTCACCGATATCACTTCCGGCAGCTGCGGCACGCACAGCGCAACCACTGGTTGGGATTTCTGCACCGGAGTCGGAGTGGATCACGGCCTGGTGGGAAAGTAAGTCGTAACGTGAAGGTGAAGAGGCCCGCTCGCCGGAGCGGGCTTTTTTGCTGAGTACATGTCTTGCACGGTTGAACAGCGAAGGGCCAGAGGTTGCGATCAGAATGCTTAACACGAACTGCCAATCGGCTAATTGCGAACTGACCGCATTGCTGGCTACTTACTCGTCTTATCCATCGTGCATTCGGCTGACGACCTTCGTCAACATGTTGCGCGGTGAGATCCGCAGACATCTCATCAGCAAACGATTCTTCCATCCGGGAATCACCACCCGCTTGCCTTGCTTCATGCCTTCGTAGCCGACGCGCGCAACTTCGCGTAACATCGACCAGCAACGGAGCTGTTGCACAGATGCGATGTGCCGACGTGAGCGCGCTTCTGGAAATTGGTCTCCACCGGTCCGGGACATAAACAGGTTACCGTCACGCCAGTGCCGCTCAACTCTTCCGCCAGCGCTTCGCTAAAGTGCAGCACGTAAGCTTTGCTGGCGTAATAAATCGCCATGAACGGCCCGGTCAGAAACGCCGCAGTGCTGGCGACATTGAGCAGCTTACCTTCGCGGGCGCGAATCTGCGGCAGAAAGAGTTTCGTCAGGTGCGTCAGGGCGGCGATGTTCACCTGAATCATCTCCGCTTCGTTATTCCAATCGGTATTGAGCGAATGATCCGCTGCCGCCGAAGCCGGCATTATTCACCAGCACGTCAAGAACGATACCTGCCTCCTGCAATTCCTGATACAGCTCGGCCGGCGACGCCGGATGGGCCAGGTCTTTGGGCGAGATGCGGATGTCGACGCTGTAGCGCGATTGCAAGTCGTCGCCAAGTTCGCGCAGCGCGCCGCGATTGCGCGCCACCAGCACCAGGCGATAGCCGTCATGCGCGAAAAGATGCGCCAACTCCAGCCCGATACCGCTGGAAGCGCCAGTGATCAGAGCCGTTTTAGGAGCCAGAAAAGGATTGCTTGCACTCACGACTCTGTTATAGCGGATTTCGGCCGCTTTCCAGCAGTCACTGGCAGAATTTCCTTGGGAACAGTTGGTGACACCGTAGCCACCGCGGTGGGCCTTGCTATTTCGCCGCAGTCTTCTCGTTCGCCGCGACTCCAGAAAGGTCACAATCTGCCAGCGCTGCTGTTTGGGCAAATTCGACCAGGACAGGCATGCCGACGTCGAGCTTGCCGGTCGAGATAAACCAGAACAGCTCGCCCGCTTTGGCGTTGCGAACTGCGATGTATCGAGCGCCGGCGCGGGTCCCATTCCCTGAAGATTATTGCCGTGACATTGCGCGCAATCCTTGGCGTACAGTTTCTTCCCGGCCGTTGCCGCGGTTGCGCTACCTGTATAAGGATTTTTCATATCCGCGGCTGATGCTGGAGCGTTGCGAAAACTGGTTTGCTGCGCGACGGATGGCGTGATCGACATTATCGTCTCTAATATGACCAGAACAACAGAGGTGTTGATACGGTGGGCCCCGATCCGCAAAGTTTTCCTCCCGGCAGATTATTCTACAAGGAGAGTTGCGGTGGCAGGGCGAGTGCGAATTCCGGCGAGTGACTTAACTACATCAAGGCGCAACCTTAATTCCGAACAGGGTCATCGACGCACCTCGCCGAGTCATGATGCGAGCTTTCAGGCCGACAGATCAGTACTGACGCGAGTCTTCGGTCCATTGGCATACGGCGCCGCGTTCTTCTGGCGTGATTCGGGCGCTACGGTGAACTAGCAGATACTTAGGATCAGGCATGTCGCCATTGGTCAGCTGCTCGCAAATTTCCTCTAGCTTTTCTTCCTTTCGTTTCGCCGGATAACTGCCCCACTCGGAGAAGTTCATGTCCTTCCGCGCCCGGTGAACGTCGTGCGCGATGATCCACGAAGCGGGAGCGACATAGCTATACCAAGGCCAGGAGGTTTGGTTCGAATGGCAGTTCTTGCAAGACCGCTCTAAGACAGCTTTCACCGTTGGAGGCACGCTTTCGGTAGCGTAAATCGTCTCGGACGGATCGACCGCAGGATTGCGCCGGCTCACCGGCACCAACTGGCTGGCCAGCAGAAGTACCAGAGCCGCAAGCCCGGCTCGTTTTACCCAGCGACGCACGGATCGATTGTCCTCGCTGACTAAACTCATCGCGCCGCAGTGTCGACGTGTAGCGATTTTATATACAGGATGACTTGCCAGATCTGCGGATCGCCTAACTTAGACCACGAGGGCATCCCGTAAGCCATGCTGCCGTTCCTCAGCAGCCAATGCAGATCGCCATCGGTAGCCTCTTGTTGCACTCGCGAGGTTCGCAGCGAAGGACGCTTCTTGGTGCCCTCGGCGTCTTCGCCATGACAATGGGCACAGCGGTCTATGAAAATTCGTCGGCCCGCCGCGACCGCGTCTGGTTGGTCCTTGTAAGGATTCAGTTTGTCCTGTTCTTGGGCAGGCACCTTTGCCAGCCATGCGCCATTCGAAGTCGCAAGCAAAGTCGCTGCCGGCAAGACAATCAGTAGTATCGCGAGAAGCACAGATCGATATTTGCTGGTCATTGAGGATTACCGGTGAAAATGGCTGAAAACCTGTTCGATTTCGTAAGAAACCGAGAAGCGGAACAGGAATGGAATACTGTAGCTATTGAGCCCAAACTGCGGTGACATGCCAATCGTCATGCCGTTCGGAGCCGTCCAGTTGATCGTCGGGTCCCAAGTACTGCGACGTCAAGTGCGTGCCAAAGCCGTTCGTCGTACCCAAGCCACCGTACATTTCAGCTCCAGCCTGAAACTTTTCCCGGCAGAAAGTGCATTCCTGCGCGCTCGCCGCCAATCGCAACGGCCGGCTCACGCCCAGCGCATACCCGAACTCCCAGAAACCGTCGGAGAAGTCTTTTTCCGTGATGAAGTTTTCGCTGATGTTCCAGCCGCGAACGTCGCTGCCAAGAATCAGCTTGAGCTCCAGTTCACGCTCATGGTCCATGCGAGCCAGCCCGTTCGGCACCAGCAAGTCATCGTTGCCGTCGTGGCCTACAACTTCGCGCAGGGTTTTGTCTGCGCTGGTGTCTTCAAACTCGGCATACAGTACGGGATTGATCCAGTGCTCGCCCATCCAGGGACGAAAGCGATTTTCCCAGCGAAAGCCGGTGAAGATGGTGCTTTGATTCTGGAAGTGGCTTGTCCGTCCAGATAAAACTCGGTGGTCCACCAGGCGGTCGCCCCATACTCGAACTCGACGTCCGAGCCGATGAAGGCGTCGCCTCCTTTGGGATTGCCCACCGCGTTGTAGTTTTCCAGGTCCAGATTGCCGGGCTCTTCCATGTCTTGTGAATAAGTGACGAAGTAGGGCCTTTCCTGCGCCTGGCTGTTCACATAGCCGGGCACAACCACAGCCAGAAAAAGCACGGTCGCCCAACCGCTCTGCTGCAGTAACCGTAAAACGCGCAACCGGTTCATGAGTGCTCCAAGTATTTTTCTTAGAAATCTGGTTGACCCGGACTCCGGGGTCCCGTTATACTTACATACAGATTACAGTTGCAACAGGGTTGCAATAAGATGAATTTATTAAACCCTATTCGCGATCTGAGTGCAAGCGGGCGATTCAGATTTTGTTGCAACTCGGTTGCGTCAAGATGCAACGAAGGTGGGGTACAACATGCCGTTCCCGGAAACCGAAGCTCCTGGCGCGCTGCAAACCGCATTGCTGAGTCGTGGAATTCGCATGACTCGCCAGCGCCGTGTCATTCTGGAAATCATCGAGACCGCGACCCAGCATCTCGATGCCGCACAGATCCTGCGCAAGGCTGCCAGAATCGATCCCAATATCAACCGAGTTACGGTCTATCGCACCCTGGGGCTTGCTGAAGCGGCATGGCCTGGTCGATGAACTCGACTTGTTGCATGTCAAGGGCGAGGGGCACTTCTATGAGCGGCGGCCACAACGCGATCACATGCACATGACCTGTTTGCGTTGCGGCAAGGTGCAGGAATTCGAGAGCGATCTGTTCGACCGCGTCAAGGGGCAAGTGGAGCGCGACTGCCACTTTCACATTCTGTTGGCTCGCTTCGAGATCGGCGGCTACTGCGCCAGTTGCAGGAAATAACACTTCATCACAGAGACACAGAGGCACTGAGAAGTAACTAGCGCTGAAGAGCAAGCGGGACGCTGCTCACCTTCGGTTTCGCGACCCTCTAAGACGGTCTAACCTCTCACACTAAGAATGCGAGAGACCAAGAAAGCGCATGTTTTTCTAAACTCTGTGCCTCTGTGGTAGCAACTGGCTTCTATCTGGCGGCGGCCGTCTCCTGCACCTCATAGATGCTGTACCAAGGAGTAGCTGCTTTCAGCGCGTTGTTTACGTTATTGATGTTCTTAACGCCTTCATCTTTCAGCCACGCCTCAAACGCTTTGCCGCCTTTTTCCGCGTAGATCGGAATTCCGTCTTTCCAGGTCGCGCGTCCGCAGAGCACGCCATTGAACTTCACTCCAGATTCGGCCGCGAACTCCAGGTCCTCGATGAATTCGGGATTACTGACGCCCGCCGACAGGTAGATGAACGGCTTCTTGGTAGTCGCGGCCGCCACCCGGAAGTGATCCAGCGCCTCCTGCTTAGAGTACGCTTTCGTCCCTTTAAACGACCGTGCGCCTTCCACGAATTGCAGGTTCACGGGAATCTCCACCTTCAGCACGTCGACACCGTAGCGGTCTTTGGAGAACTCGGCCATCGACTTCGCTACTACTTCGGGCTTTAGTTTGGCGAAGTCCGCGCCTTTCTCGTCGATGCCCTCTTTGTAGCCCACCAGCTCCAGAAAGAATGGAATGTCGTTGGCGCGGCACTCGTCGCCGATGCGCTCGGTCCAGGCATGCTTCAGGTCGTTGATCTTCTGGTCATCGTAAGGCGAGTAGTAAAGCAGGATCTTGACGCAATCGGCGCCCGCTTCTTTCAGCCGCTTGGCAGACCACAGGTCGAGCAAGTCGGGCAAGCGGCCGGGCGCCTGCTTGTCATAGCCGGTCTTCTCGTACGCCAGCAGCAAGCCTGACCCTTTCGCGCGGCGCTTCGCGGCCGGCAGGCCCCACTCCGGATCCAGCAGGATCGCACTGGCGTGCTGGGTCAATACTTCAGCGACGAGAATCTTGAA
Source organism: uncultured Acidobacteriaceae bacterium (assembly GCA_963746515.1). Classification (GTDB taxonomy): domain Bacteria; phylum Acidobacteriota; class Terriglobia; order Terriglobales; family Acidobacteriaceae; genus Bog-257. Next base: position 14,233 of record CAVVBO010000003.1, read on the forward strand.
CTCTTCCAGTTGTGCGTTTCCGGCATCGGCGCCCAGGGCTTTCTTAAGCGAGCCCCGTTGATCCATGGCGGCGGCGGCGATAACGCCGCGATCGTTGGAAACAGCCTTCATGCCCGCAAGTTTTCCAGGAGTCAGTTTCACAGTAGAACCTCCACGGGCGCTCGGCCCGGATCGATAGATTTATTACGAACGATTGGGAGTGCAGTCCCGCAGATTGCGGCTGGGCCCGAGAACCGCAGCACACGAAATTCTAAACGAATCCAGCGGCGTGTGCGAGAAGATTAGGTAGTGAGTCCTTACTGCCGTAGCGGCAGCCCGGTCAGCACGGCCTGCTGCTTTGCCACCAGCGACTCGATTCCTTTCTTCGCCAGCGCCAACATCTTTGCGAGTTGGGCATCGTCGAAGGGACGCCGCTCGGCCGTGGCCTGCACCTCGACCATCTTCTTGCTGCCGGTCATGACCAGGTTCATGTCAACGTCGGCGCGGGCGTCTTCCTCATAGCAGAGGTCGAGCATGATCTCGCCATCGACAATGCCGATGCTGGTCGCAGCAACGTAGTCGCGGATTGGGCGCCACGGTCAGCGTGCCCGACTCCACCATGCGGCGCATGGCCAGCCCCATGGCGACGAAGGCGCCGGTGATGGACGCGGTGCGCGTGCCGCCATCAGCCTGGATCACATCGCAGTCGAGAAAGATGGTGCGCTCACCCAGCTTCTCCATGTCGGTTACGGCCCGCAGCGAGCGGCCAATTAGTCGCTGGATCTCGTGCGTGCGCCCGCCTGCCCGGCCCTTCGTGACCTCGCGCGGGGTGCGGGTCAGGGTAGAGCGCGGCAGCATGCCGTATTCGCTGGTCACCCAGCCTTTGCCGCTGTTGCGCATGAACTGCGGCACCGAATCCTCGATGGTTGCGGTGCAGATCACGCGCGTGTTGCCCAGTTCGATCAGGCAGGAACCTTCGGCGGTGGAGATGAAGTCGGCCACGATGTTCACCGGCCGCATCTGTTCAGGAGAGCGATTATCAGAGCGAAAGATCATAAGCGGCGATTGTACTTGAGCCATCAGCCATCAGCTATCAGCTCTGGAGCACAGGGCCATTAGTACTTAGCCATAGGGGATCTCTGATTAAGTCTAAGCGAGCTCCCGCAGCGGCTAAAGCCGCATGATCTGACGAACACGTAACGGACGACCTGAAGGTCGTCCCCTTCAAAACAAGCCTTAACCAGAGTTTCCTTAGCACGTAGCATTCCCTCTTCGTTGTCATCTCGCCGACGACTTTAGTTCGAGAGGAAGGATCTGCGGTTTCTCCGGTGCCATCCTGAGGTGAGCGATATCACTACCCTCCCAGGTCCACGTGCTCGACATTATCCACTTGCCGTCCGAGAAAGCGCGTGGCCAGGCGCTTGAACTTTTCCGTCGAGTCGGTCACGTAGAAGCGGAAGGTACGATGCTGGGCCGGTGACATTCCTGGCATAGGGGTCCTTCGACTGCGCTCGGTCGCTGGCGCTCGCCTCACTTCGCTCAGGATGACAAACCGAATCATCCCCAATCATCTTCTGCACCACCCGCGCGGTCGACTCGGCTGAATCCACGATCTCCATCGTCGCCGGCACGATGCGGCGCAGCAACGGAGCGATCAGCGGATAGTGCGTGCATGCCAGCACCAGTACGTCGGCGCCATCCGGCGCTTGCGCCGATGGCTTCTCCCAGATAAATTCGCGCCACCTGTTCGGTCACGGGATGCTCAATCCATCCTTCCTCCACCAGCGGTACGAACAGTGGGCACGCCTTCTCATGCGCTTCGAGTCCGTGCCGCTGCAGAGCGTTGCGATAGGCGTGGCTGCTGACGGTGGCTTCGGTGGCGATCACGATGGCGGCGCGATTCCTGCTGACCTCGGCTGCCATGGCTGCACCCGGTTCCACCACTCCGACCACGGGCACGTGCGCGGCAGCCTTGATGTCTCCCAGCGCCAGCGCGGTTGCCGTGTTGCAGGCAATCACCAGCAGATCGATGTTCTGCGCCTCCAGAAACTTCGTCGCTCCGATCGCGTAGCGGGCGACGGTCTCCGCCGACTTGGTGCCATAGGGCAGACGCGCGGTATCGCCGAAGTAGAGATAGTGCGCGGGCAACTGCTCGGCCATGGCCTTCAGCACGGTGAGGCCGCCGACGCCGGAATCGAATACTCCAATGCGGGGTAGGGTCACTGCATATCCTTTACGACCTGGCCCATGTTGCCAGCCTCGTAGAATCGCCGCAGGTCGGCGTGTCCGGCAAGCGTGTCGCGCTCCTGCCCGTTGACCAGAATCTTCACTCGCCCGATTTTGCTGTCGTTCGCGTTCAGGGTGACCACGATCGAGGCGACCGTCAACTCCTCCGCCAGCACGCCCGAGGGATGAGCGTCGGCGAAAGCCGAATTCATATCCACGATAGCGGTATCGTCACCCATCAGATAGACCTCGCGCACATCGGAGCCGGACCGACAGGATGCGGCGACGGAGATTTCAGATATTGGGCAAGCAGAGCCCGCAGCACCGCACGGTCGCGCTCGCTGCGCTCCGCAGGCAAGGGAACGGTGATCTGCGTTTTGCGCAGCGTGCCATCGCTGTCGGCCGCAATATACAACGTCACCGGCTCAGGCGGTCCGTTGCCCGGAGGCGCCATCGCCAACTGCTGTTCCGCCGCGGTCTGGGCGTCGCGCGCTACTTTTCGCTTCAGGTGCAAGAGCGTAGAAGCCAAGCGCGACCGCAATCACCGCCAGCAGCGCGAACATCACCAGGATGCGCCGGGTCACGGGCGCACCTCCGGCAGCTTGGAGCGAACGGCGGCGATTCCTGCGGCGATCGACTGCGCCACTTGCTCCTGGTACTCGGCGCTGGCAATATTCTCCACGTTATCGTCCGGGAGGAGCGATCTCGACCGCAATGGCGGGGGCTGCAATGTTGTTCATCGGCCGCAACGGCGCCACTAGCGTGGTGTTCGGCAGCTTGCGCGATTCCAGTTCCGCGGCGACCGAACCCGGCCACCGATCCACTCAGATCAAGGAATGCCGCCTGCGCTGTGTCCCAGGGCAAGAATCCCTGCCGCGACAGGTTGATCGCCGGCAGCATCGCGGTGAAGACATGTACGCCTCGCCCGGTGTTGGCGGCATGCAAGGTGATATACAAGCGCCGGGCGCGCCGCATTCACCGACACGGCGCGCTGGTCCAGTGAAATCGCGACATCGGAGTTGCGCAGCATTCCGGCGGCAATGCCGCGACTCGCCAGTTCGCGTTGCACCCGCCGCGCCAGCGCCAGCACTACATCCTTCTCTGCCAGCGACGAAGTAATGGCCGCTCCGGTGTCCGCCCCGCCATGAGCAGGATCGATCAATACCAGGAAGCGCGGAACTGCCGGTGGCTTGGGCTGAGGTGCCGCGGTCGGCGGCGGTGCTTGCGCCTGCGGCTCGGGAGCGGGCGCCGGCGGAGGAGGCGGCGGAGGAGCCGCAGCCACGATAATAGTTCTGCCGCCGTCGGCAAAGTTGGCCATCAGCGGAGCCGTTCCCATTACGTCGAGTTCGGCCAGCCCATCATGCTCGGCAGAAGACCGCGCCGGTAATGACCGGATCGTTGAAGTTGAAGCTGTCCTGTCCGCCGGAGATCACGGGCTCGCGGCGAAAGGTGAAACGCACGCGTCCCGGCTCGGTCGCGATCGAGGATTCACCGGACTTGGAAAGCTGGCCACCAGTTGGGCGGATTGCCCTTGTCCAATTCCAGGGTGAAGCGCATGGGCACGTCGCCGATGAACAGGCGCCGCGCCGGAGATGCAGTTGAATCGGGGTTCCCAGCAGTTTGGTCAGCAGCTCGGGTACCGCGCTGAGCGGAACATAACCGCGGCCATTCTGCAGGACGAAGTTCGCTGGCAGCTTGTAGTTCTCGCCGCGAACTTTAGCTTTGTCCTTGCCCTCATTGAACTGCGCTTCCGCCGGACGGCCGCCCGGCGGAGTGAATCGCAGTTTGTACTTCTTGCCGTCGGGCTTGGCATCGATCGAGCCCAGCGGCTCCAGCAGCTCTACCAGTCCGGCGTAGGGCTGGCCTTTCTCGTCAATCAGCGGGACGGAGTAGGAGGTTTGCGGAGAGTAGACCGTGAGTTGATCCGGCGACTGGGCGTGGACGGTCGCGTAGTGCGCGATCAGGGCGGCCAGCACAGCTGCCAGGCAGTACAGGCCTAGCCAGAGGCGGCAACGGTTATCGGCCAGAGGGAACCTCGAAGTCATCCAATCGATCCGCAAACAGATCTTACAGGGTTCCCTCAACCATATATGCAATGACTAGCGCTGCAAAGTCGGAGGACCGGGGGGCACTTCAAGCTATCAGCGGCGCAATTGCACTCGTGCCAGCCGGCGTTGCGAAGCCTCGCGAGCCTACCGTCCGTCCTGCTGCTTCCCTGGGCGGCCATCGCTGCAAGCGAATAGATCGTCAACCCGCTCAGCATCTTGGGATAGAAGTCGGTAGATTTCTGCGGCAGAACCTCGCCGGCAAAGGCGATGTCGCGCACCTGCTCCATGCGCACAGGATTCATCAGGAACGCCACCTGTGCCGTGCCCTTGAGCACCTCGTCCACGGCTTCCCCGGCATCGCGGATGTATTTCAGGTGCTTTTGCGCGCGAATGTCTTCTTCCGACATGCCCAGAGTCTCTTCCAACACCACCTTGTGCAACTGCACCACGTCGAGCGCGCGCTGTTGCGCGGAAAGTCCCTTCAGGCTTGGCGGCTGCGCATCGGTTCGGGCCCGGAGCAGAAAGCCGCTATGCGCCGTCACCGCCAGCAAGCGCCGTACGATCTTTGCCGGCTTCGTGCAGGCGTGCAAAGCGCGTCGGCACGTCGGATACCGGCCCGATGTCCTCGACCTCGAAGTAGTCGCGCAGCTCCGCCACCATCTCGAAGATGGTGAAATCCTCCAGCCCAAAGACGACGCGATGAGTCGGCAGAATCACCAGCCCCGGCGAATCCATGTTCACGAAGGTCATCATCACGTACTCGGTGGGAGCTTGCAGGTTGCCGTTGGACTGCTGCCGCATCTCGTTGCGATAATTCAGGGCGGTCTCGTAACGATGATGTCCGTCGGCAATGATCAGCTTCTTGTCGGCCATCTTCGCCTGCACGGCCGGCGACCATCTGTCGGATCGGAAACTTTCCACATGCTGGTGCAGCACGCCGTATTCGTCGCGCACTTCCACCGTCGGCGGGCCGTCCTGCCGCAGAGCCGCGGCGATCTCGTCCGCCGGATCGCTATAGACCATGAAGATCTGGCCGCAGTGTGCCTGGGTGGCCCGCAGCAGGTTGAAGCCGGTCGGCTTTTGGCTTGCTCAGCGTTTGCTCATGCCGGAAGACCACTCTTGCGGTCGTAATCTTCCACGCGGCCCAGCGCAATGAAGCCACGCCGCTCAATCTTCGCTGCCCGCCGGGTCGCCGGGAACTCGTGAACGCTGCACATAAACGTAGATGCTGGGCTCGGCATCGCGCAGCAGCACGCCTTCGCCCTGCCACTGCCGCAGCCAGGCCGCGGCGCGCGTGTAGACATTGTTCTGCTCGTCGTCGCCGGCTCCTGCGCTTTGCCCAGGATGATTCGCACCAGGTTATAAGGGCTGGCCGCGTAATAGCGGTCTTGCATGGCCGGGCTGATCTTGTCGTAGGGCTGAGTCATCACGTCGCCGGGCGACACTTTGCGAAGGGTTATAGCGAAGAGCGCTGAAAAGGAAGTATGTCTGCCATAAGAGTTCCCTGTTCCCGAAAGCGGAATGATATGAAATGCATGGCCCTCGGGAAGCAAGATTGTAGCAGTAAGAAAAGGAAACCAGAATGACGCGAATCACATCCATACGTGCAGCAGAACCGGTTGCGCCAGAGCTGGTGCAGCACGGCGCCGCTGAGTTTATCCGGCCGCCGCAACTGTGATACGATTCAGCCACCCCAGAGGATCCTATGGCCCGCGGTTGCAGTAAGGGGTTCGGGTCAAGCGGCTCGACCATCCAGTCCTCGTATTCAATTCGTGCGGCGGGACATTTTTCCTGCCCGCCCGTCCAATCCCCCGTGCGTGCCTATAAGAGCTTTCCTGCTGCTGCTCGGAGTGTGTCTGCTGGCCGGTTGGCTGGCTGTGCCGCTGCTCGCGCAGGACGACGATGTGCATATCACTCCGCGCGAAACCAAGAAGGCCGACGCCACTGCCGCCGCCCGACATTCCGGGCGGATGGTCGATCCCGCGCTCAGGACCCACACCAAGCCGGTAAGGAAAGATGTGGATCTGGTGCTGGTTCCGGTGACCATCACCGATCCCATGAACCGGCTGGTGACCGGCCTGGAGAAGGAAAATTTCGCAGCTTACCGACAACGGCCAGCCGCAGCAGATCCGGCACTTCTCCAGCGAAGACGCGCCCGATTTCGCTGGGCGTGATCTTCGACGTCAGCGGCTCGATGGCCGACAAGATCGACAAGTCGCGCCAGGCGGTGGTGGAGTTCTTCCGCACCGCCAATCCGCAGGACGAGTTCTTCCTGATCACCTTCTCCGAAAAGCCGGAAGTGCTGGTGGACTTCACCTCCTCGATCGAGGACATCCAGAGCAAGCTGGTTTATGCCATTCCCAAGGGCCGCACGGCACTGCTGGATGCGATCTATCTGGGCATGAATCGCATGCGCAAGGCGCATTACGAGCGCAAGGCGCTGCTGATCATCTCCGATGGCGGCGACAATCACAGCCGCTACACCGAAGGCGAGATCAAATCGATGGTGCGGGAGGCCGACGTCCAGATCTACGGCATCGGCCTCTATCGATCGGGACTTCAAGACGCCGGAGGAGCGGGAAGGGCCCGCGCTGCTCGAGCGATGTCACGGAAGTTACTGGTGGACGGACATTTGTCATCGATTCGCCCAACGAGTTGGCGGATGTGGCCACGAAGATTGGCATCGAGCTGCGCAACCAATATGTGCTGGGATACCGTCCAACCAATCCGGCACGCGATGGCAAATGGCGGAAGATCAAAGTGAAGCTGAATCCGCCTAAGGGCTTGCCGCCGCTGCACGTGTATGCCAAAACTGGATACTATGCACCTACGGAATAAAGGCTATCTTCTCCTGGTCACATCTGGTTCTTTTGCTGGGAACTTGGTTGGCCGCCCAGAATACTCGCACCTGCCGCAATCACCCGACGCCAGTTCGCGCACGCAGCAGTCCGGCACTCCGCAACCCAAGCTCGCCGGCTCAGCCGCAATCGGGCAGGCTCCAATCCAGAGGAGCAGCCAGTCGCGTCCAGCTCCCGAATCAGCCCGGCGACACCGTACAGGTCCCGACGCAGCAGGGCGAAGCTCCGAATCGGAGCATGATGACGTTTTCGTCTTTAAGAAGGAAGTGGACGAAGTTACCCTGCACGCCACCGTGGTTGACGATCAGAATCGCCTGATCACCAGTCTCGCCAAGAACGACTTCACCGTCTTCGAAGATGGCAAGCCGCAGAAGATAACCTCCTTCCGCAGCGAAGACATTCCCGTGGCGCTGGGGATCGTCATCGACAACTCCGGCTCCATGCGCGAAAAGCGCGCCAAGGTGAATGCCGCCGCCATCAACCTGGTGCAGTCCAGCAATCCGCAGGACAAGGTCTTCGTGGTCAACTTCAACGAGGAGTACTTCCTCGATCAGGACTACACCGGCAGCGTTCCCAAGCTGAAAGATGCTCTGGAGCGCATCGAGGCGCGCGGCGGGACGGCGCTCTACGACGCGGTAGTCGCTTCGTCCGATCACCTGAAGAAGAGTGGCGAGTTGGAGAAAAAGGTTCTGCTGGTGGTGACCGACGGCGAAGACAATGCCAGCCGCGAATCGCTGGAGCAGGCTTTGCGCCGCCTGGAAGAAAAGAACGGACCCACGGTTTATACCATCGGCTTGCTGGGCGACGAGCATTCCAAACGCGCCCGTCGCGCTCTGCGCGAGATGGCAGAGGACACCGGCGGCGTGGCGTTCTTTCCCAAGGATTTGAATGAGGTACAGGCCATCACCAGCCAGATCGCCCACGACATTCGCAATCAGTACACCATCCAATACAAGCCCACAAATCCGCAGAGCTCAGGTGGCTATCGCACCGTAAAAGTGGAGGCCCAGGCCCGCGGCTACAAGAAGCTGCAGGTGCGCACCCGTAGCGGCTACTACGCCGGGCAGGAGCGCGCCTCTGCCGGTGGACCGAGTGGCGGCAAATAGAGCAACTGCTTCTCCGGTAATCGTACAGAACGAGCGCCGTCCGGCGAGTTTCGTAAACCGAACTATCTAATTCGGCAGTTTTAGGATGGAATAGTCCCACGAAGTCGCAGGGGTTGACCCCTGCTTCGCGCGAGGATCGACGATGACTATCTCCCAAATCGCTGCTGTCGTGAATCACCTGAAGCCAAGGTTCTTGGAGGGACTTGCTGCGCCCGACGTCAATGTCATCTTATCGGCGGCGATCCAGCGTCGCTTCGCTGCCAATTCCGTGATTGTCAATCAGGGAATCGTCGCTAGCCATCTGTTCTTGCTGATGAACGGCCGGGCCCGCTACTTCGTCATGTCCTCAGAGGGTCAAAAGAGTTTGCTTCTGTGGCTGCCACCGGGGGAGATCTTCGGCGGGGCGGCGTTCCTGTCGACGCCACAGGACTATCTGGTCAGCACGGAAACTGTGAGGGATAGCAGCGTGCTGATGTGGGACCGCGCTACTATTCGGAGTTTGGCAGAGCGCTATCCGCGCCTGGTGGAAAATACTCTGCTGATCATGTTCGATTATCTGGTTGCCTATCGTGCGATCCACATCTCCATGACCAGCCATAGTGCGGGGCAACGGCTTGCCCGGGTGCTGGCCAGCCTTGCCAGTGGCATTGGACACAAGGTGCCGGCGGGGGTGGAACTCGACGTCAGAAATGAGGAGTTGGCCAGTGAGGCGAATGTCACTCCATTCACCGCCAGCCGGCTATTGAGCCAGTGGCATCGTCAAGGGCTGGTCATAAAGAGTCGTGGCAAAATTGTGGTCCGCTCTCCTGAGCAGCTTTCCGTGTGCGCGATCTGAAGTTTTCGGGCGCCTACCCTGAATCCCTTTGCCGATCCGTGATGCCCATCATTGCGCTAAAGCAACTCCAGACTTGCAGTCGCGCAACGACACCATGGCTCTCTTCCGTCATACTGTGGAAAGTCAGTTCTGCACCGCTTCTCGATGACGCCGGTCTACGAACTTTGACTTCGGCGAGAGCATCTTCCTGATTGACATCCGTTCGAATCTTACAGTCGACGATTTCTAATTCCGCCTGGCTTCGTCCTTCGATACTCCTGGAGGTACGCCTGGCGCCGGATGAAGTTGTCGCAACTGCAACGGTCTCCCGTCCTACGAAAGAAAGTGTGGCACTTGCCAAACCAGATTACTGTTCTTTGTGTGGATGATGAAGCCAACATCCTTAGGTTGCGCCGTATGCTTCTGTCCATTGCCGGATATGCCGTTCTGACCGCAACCAATGCTGACGACGCCATTGGACTGTTCCGCCGCAATTCGGTGGATCTCGTTATCATCGATCAATTGCTGTTGGGTACAACCGGAACCGAATTGGCTGCGCAGATGAAAATGTTTAAGCCACACGTGCCCATCGTGCTGCTTACGGGATTGATCGAACCGCCTCTCGAAGTCGGCTACATCGATCTGGTACTTACCAAGGGAATGAACCCGCCAGACTTTCTGGCAGCAATCGCAAAGCTAGTTGCGGGTTCGCGTTCGCGCCAAGCAGGAACATCCTGAAGCCCGCTGGCTAGATCTCCTGCGAACTTAACGCGAGGCGGGAGCCGCCATAACACCGTGGCCTGGCTATTTGGGCGTGACGGATTCCAGGACAACGGCTGTCTTGAGCTTTTGAACCGGGCTCACCGACAGCCCCTTGCCTTTCGCCAGCTCCAGCAATTCCGAATAGGCGGCGGAGCCACGCTTGCCTCCGACTTTAGCAGAGAGCTCAAGCACCTGGCCGGCTGGCCATGTCCAAAGTTCCAAGGTAAGTTTGCGGAATTTTCCCTGGCCTGCGATTTGCCAAGCCGTCGATTGGATGTCTGCAATTCTATGGACGCGACTCCAATCGATCGCCAGCTGCGCTTGTTCCAGTAATTGCTTTTGTTCTGGACTTAGCAAGTCAAACACCGCGCTCCCGGTGATGGGAAGCTGCTTGCCGGCATAACCGTTGGTAATAGAATATGAGGGTTGCCCTTCGCTTCCCGCCACATCTACTTCACACTTATACTTCCCATTTCCCACAGAAGGCTTGAAGAACTGCTTTCCGTTCCGAGGCCGCAGCTTCACCATAAGATCGTTGCTCGCTCCCTGCCTCAATCTCACGATCACGCCTTGGGAAAGCAAATCAAGTTTGTCGGTGTCGAAGAGGTATACGTGACCGGCACCTTCTCCGCGCGCGCCGAAAGCGGAAACCGCAAGCTGAGTTTGTGCCGGAGAAAGCAGTAACTTCACTTCAGCCGAACAGTTTTCTTGTGCCGGCGATGCTGAGCAGAAGAAGACGACGGTCAGGATTCCAGCAATGGGACAGGACACATTAGGGTTTCGCGGAGCCATTATCTTGATTCTAAGACGTGGGTGGAGGAGCAGACTCCGACGCCCCAGTCCTCGGGGTGTATTCTCCTGTACACACTTTTCATTCCCGAGCCGAGGTCTGCATCTATGGCCACGCCGAAGAAGAGCACCATCCCCACTGACAAGATTGAGCTTTACAACAAGCTGATCGCCACTAACCCGGAGATCGAACGTAAGGGCGCAACGCATCCCTACACATCTCACAACGGACACATGTTTACGCTGCTGAATCCGCCTGGCGCACTGGCCATCCGCCTGCCGGAAGCAGAGCGGGAAAAGTTCATGAAGAAGTACAAGACTACTCTGTTCGAAGCCTATGGCGCGGTAATGGCCGAGTTCGTCGCCGTTCCCGATGCTTTGCTGCCCAAGACGAAGGAACTCGCCAAGTATCTCGATTTGAGCTATGCCTATGTCAAGACGCTCAAACCCAAGCCCTCGAAAAAGTAGGCGTGATCGTCCGTTTGTATCTCGCAATGGCGTGAGCGGGCCCAGCGTGCTGTGTATTCAAGTGCCCTACACGCTCCTTTTGTTTGGGTTAGGATTTCGGTTTGTCTTCGTTTCATGCAGTCAAAACTGGAAGCTTATTTCTTCACCGCCTGGAACTTCGCCAGCACCTGCTGGCCGTTCAGTAGCTGCAATGTTCCCCCGTCGATGCGGTATCCCGTAGTCGCTTTCAGGGCAGCGAGCAATGCCTGCTCCTGATCCATAACCGGAGCAGAGCACATCTTCATGGTCGTACCCGCGGGGGTGAACTGCAGCGCGCCCTGTTCGGCAATGTAGCTTCCGGCCAGGTTGTTACAGCCGGTCGAGCCCGAGAGTCCGCCCTTCGCGTGCAGTACCAGGTGCGGGGCATGGCCCTCACCCCGAGAAGCGGGCCTGCCGTTCAGTTCAGCCAGTTCCCAGTGGGTATCACGCAGCTTAGTTGCTGAAGTTGCTGCCGTGGGCGACTGCACTTGCTGCAGCATGATCGTCGCCTGCGACGGAGCGCCCTTGGTTATCACCGAATAGGCTGTGGTCGAAGTAAACATCATCTTGCCGTTCACGCTGATGTTGGCGCGCAACTGATAGGTGTGTGCAGGATCGATGTCCGCCGGGTTGTAAGAAAGCTGGAAGGGAATAGGGACTTGCTGGCCGGCGGGCGCGAATAGGGCCTCGCCGATAGTCTTAGCGGGTGCGCCTTGCAACGAAACATCCTGCAGCTTGACGTCGATAGCGGCGTCCGCAGGCAGGGCCACGCGTTCGCGGTAGGCAACTGTGCCTGTGATGGTACCCTGCGCGGAAGTAGCCTGCGACTGACTGGCCGGAGCCTGGTCCGTTTGCGCCGAACTTCCTTGGGCTTGGGCCCAGCGCGAACCGCTGAAGGCTATGACTGCAACTACTCCCACAACCATGGCGCTACACCGTGACATGGACCGCTCCCCTTCGCGCGCAGTGACCATCGCCATCACACAAGAATCGGCGACGTTGTTTGGTCTTTGGGCGCCTGTAAGATTCAGCCGGAATTGTAGTGGAGAGCAGCATTTGGGACAAACGGCTCCTCGAGCGAGCCTCACTCCTGGAGATTCAACCAGAACAGCGGTTCCGCACGACGCCGAGCCTCCATATCATTTGCAAGAATCGGGAGAGCTCAAAGCCAAGACCCAAAAGCGAAACAGCTCTTATCATTGACCGTCCCGTTCCGCTTCACGTACCCTTGATGGTTATTGCGCTCAAGACACTTATGAAGACTGCAGAAATGGACATGGCCTCTCTCCGCGTCGCCGAGGAAATCACGGAACTGGTCGGCGAAACCCCCGTTCTTCACCTGCGAAAGCTGCCTCCAGCCGGCGCCGCCGATGTCTATGCCAAGCTTGAATACCTGAACCCGGGCGGGAGTATCAAGGACCGCGCCGCCCTGGGCATGATCACCAAGGCAGAACGGTCGGGCAAGCTGCGGCCGGGAGCGACCATCTTCGAAGCGACCGCCGGAAACACCGGAGTCGGCCTGGCTCTGATCGGAAGCGGTCGCGGGTACAAGACCGTGTTGGCGGTCCCGGAAGGTTTCTCGCAAGAGAAGGTAACGTTGATGGAAGCGCTCGGCGCCGAGGTGATCCGCACTCCCGCGGACGATGGCATGCAGGGCGCCATCGATTACGTCAAACAACGCGCCGCTAAGACCCCCAATGCTTTCATCGCTCTTCAATTCGAAAATCAGGACAATCCTGACTACCACTACGAAACCACGGCTCGTGAGTTTTACGATCAGCTGGGGGGACAAATTGACGCGATCGTCATCGGCTGTGGGACCGGCGGAACTTTTAGCGGCGTGGCACGCTATCTCAAGGAACGCAATCCGAAGACGTTGGCTATTGCCGTCGAAACCCAGGGTTCAGTGCTGGGCGGCGGCGAGAAGGGCGATCATGAGGTGGAAGGCATTGGCGCCAGCTTCATTCCCAAGACCTTCGACGGCTCGCTGGCCGACGAGATTATCGCCGTCACCGACCGCGATGCTTTCGACATGGTAAAGAAGCTAGCTGCAGTTGAAGGCGTATTAGCTGGATCAAGCGCCGGCGCCAACGTTTTTGTAGCCATCGAAATCGCTCGCCGTCTGGGACCGGGCAAACGTGTCGCGACAATTATTCCTGACTCCGCTGAGCGGTACTTGTCGAAAGGAATCTTCCAGTTCAACGAGAAACGCTAAGCGTTCTTACCACAGAGGACACGGGGCCCACGGAGGAAAAGCAGACCAGTTTGGGCTACTGCGTCGCGGACAACGCACTACCAAGAGTTTCTACGCCTTCGCGTCTGTGTTCTTACGCTCCATTTTTCAGGCCTGTTTAGAATTCTGAGCGCGCGGGATTGAAAATTTGTTTTGTTTTTTCCGTGCTCTCCGTGTCCTCCGTGGTGAAGGTTTTTCGGCCTCTATGTACCTGTGATGAATTGATCTTTATGCCTAAGAAAAATGTCCCCGGCTTTTCCACTCGCGCCATCCATGTCGGCAATGAGGCCGACCCTCCACCGGAGCCGTCGCTCCTCCCATCTTTGCCACCTCGACCTACGCCCAGGAAGAGCTGGGCAAGACCAAGGGCTACGATTACTCGCGCGCCGGCAATCCCACTCGCACGCGCCTGGAGCAGAATCTTGCCTCGCTCGAGGGCGGCATCGCCGCGCCGGTTTTCGCCAGCGGAATGGCTGCGGTGGCCGCGCTCTGCCAACTGATGAAATCCGGCGACCACGTTGTCGCCTCCAACAATCTTTATGGCGGCGTGCCCCGGCTTTTCAATCAGGTCATGGCTAACTTCGGCCTGGAGTTCACCTACGTGGACACCACCGACGCGCACAATGTCGAGCGCGCCATCCGCAAGAACACGCGCTACGTCTACATCGAGACGCCGACCAATCCGCTGATGGGCCTCACCGACATTGCCGCCGTCAGCGCGATCGCACACAAGCGCGGCTGCGAAGTTGTGGTCGACAACACGTTCATGTCGCCTTACTTCCAGCAGCCGATCAAGTTTGGCGCCGACATCGTGATGCACTCGACGACGAAGTTTCTCAACGGCCACAGCGACGGGCTGGGCGGCGTGCTGGTTTGCACCACGCGCGAGCAGGCGGAGAAGCTGGCGTTCATCCAGAAAGCCGTCGGTGCGATCATGTCGCCCTTCGAGTGCTGGCTGGTACTGCGCGGCGTGAAGACGTTGGCCGTCCGCATGAAGCAGCACGACGAAAGCGGCCGCGTGATGGCCGACTATCTCAGCGGACATCGCAAGGTGAAGCAAGTCTTCTATCCCGGACTGAAGAGCCATCCGCAATACGAACTGGCGTGCCGCCAGATGTCGGGCTTCGGCGCGATGATCACGTTCGAGACCGGCTCGCTGGCCAACGCCAAGCGGCTGCTGAAGCGGGTGCGCCTGTGCACCATGGGCGAATCGCTGGGCGGAGTCGAGACGCTGATCTCGCATCCGGCAAGCATGACGCACGCCGCCATCGGCGAAAAGGGTCGCAAAGCTATCGGGCTGACCGATGGCATGGTGCGGATTTCGGTGGGGATCGAGGATGTGGAAGATCTGATTGCGGATCTGGAGCAGGCGCTCGCATAGCGATCAGCCGTCAGCTATCAGCTGTCAGCGATAAGGAAGATCACCCGGCGTCGCAGATCATCTCAACGGCAAGAAACCACCGTGCCTTGGTAGGGTCCTGCGACTCCGGCTCACGACAGATGAGAACCTGCCGCCGGTACAGAATGCAGCTGATCCGACGTCAGAGTCAGAAACGAAGACGGCTTCATTGTCCCTGCCCTGCCGTTTGCCCGACGATCTGGTATTCGTGCTTCTTCCCGTCGGCGCATGATCCGTGACCTTGTTGTCCTTCTTAAGCTCGTACTGGACGGTTCGCCGGCCTGCATCTGCGGCTTGGTTTCTTTCTGGCGGGCGATGGAGTAGGTGCTGTTGTCGGTCTGAAGCTGGTAGATGATCCAGTTCTTCATCGGCTTTTTCTTGTTGTTCTCGGCGTAGGTACCGTTCTCCCACTTCACGATTTTGCCTTGCTGATAGGCATCGGCGGCGAGGGCCATGCACGACGAGAGCAGTAATGTCAGCAGCATTGCCGATACAGCTTTTTTCAAGGTTCACTCCCGAAATGAAATCGCGCGGCTAACGGCCGCGCTCAAGAATGTGTGTGCCCGAACTCCTTGGCAGTATATCCAGAGCTGAAGCGCTGGGCTATTTTCTGCGTTCCACTTCGTGGGACTGAGGCGTCGTCGAGTCTCGGCTGGCACTCACTCGACAGTCTATAGCTGAGTCGCCAGCTGGCGGCTCACTCAAAGAACTTGTCACTCCCTCTTCCAAGACGCAGACCTTTTTTCATCCCACGCCGCTTGGCATCGGCTTTAGCCGCTTGACCGGCTCATCTACCGGCTCGTAGACAAACGAAACGTGCCGTAGTGCATGGGGACCATCCAACGCGCCCTCAGATCCAGGAAAGCCTGCACCGCGTCCTCCGGGCTGGTATGCACCGAACGGAACGATGCCGGATGATACGCCCCAATCGGCAGCAGCGCTACCTCGGGGTGCAGCCGCGTCGCCAATCTCTTGGAAGCCGTCGAAATACGCCGTGTCGCCCGCATGGTACAACGACTGCTTGCCCGATCGCAGGACGTATCCTCCATAGCCGCGATGCATGTCGCGCAACGATGCGAGCGCCCCAGTGCCGCGCCGGCACGTGCGTGATTTCGACGATTGCCCAGCAGAAGATTCTGCCACCAGTCCAAGCTCCACGATGCGACCATATCCCAGGTCGCTGACCAGATCGCGCACATTATGCGGCACGATGATGGTTGGCCGCTTGCCCGACTTCCAGCGCGTGAGCCGCGCAATGGCCCGCAAGGACGGACGGTTAAGGTGGTCGAAATGCGCGTGTGAAACCAGCACCGCATCAATCGGCGGCAGATCGCGCAGCCGCAGCCCCGGCCGCCGCAGCCGCTTTAGCACGAAGATCCAGCGCGCGAAGTTAGGGTCGACCAGGATGTTCTTGCCGCCCATTTGCAAGAAAGAAACTGGAGTGTCCGATGAAGGTGACGCCCAGTTCACCGCGACGGGCTGATACTGGGTTTGCGAGCGACCCCGGTTCGGGGTGTCATAGCGGAGCGGCGCACGAGAGTGCCGAACTGTTTGGCCTTGCGCCGGATCGTGGTTCCTAACATGAAAGCTCACTGTGATTAGACGCTATTATGGGTGCTCACGATGCGCAAAACCCGCGCGCCCGGTCAGGCGTCACAGCAGCAACGTGCAGGCTTCCTTGACCTTAGTCTCCCACTCAGCTTAAATCATTAGTTCGGGCCGATGCGCCAGCGGCTCCATACTGCGCGCGTCTACTCCCGATACATTAAGGAGCAGCGAATGCGTATTGCCTTTCTCGGTTTGGGCATCATGGGACGGCCTATGGCCTCCCGCCTGGTCGCGGCCGGTCACGAAGTTTCGGTGTGGAACCGCACCGCCCGGCAGCATGTCGATGGCGCAACCACGGCCGTATCTCCGGCCGATGCGGCCAAAGAAGCTGACGTGGTCTGGACCTGCGTGGCTGACACCGCCGCTGTCGAGCGCGTAATGTTTGCCGAGGACGGAGCCGAACAGTCGCTGCGCGAAGGCGCCATCGTCGTAGACTCCAGCACCATTTCGCCCTCAGCCACCGTGCGCTTCGCCCAGCGGGTGAATGCGCGCGGCGTGCATTGGGTGGATGCTCCAGTCACAGGCTCAAAGATCGGCGCGGAAAATGGACAGCTCATCTTCATCGTGGGAGGCGCGCCCGAGCCCGTGGAGTACCTCGATCCGCTTTTCAAGGCGATGGGCAAGCAGGTGATTCACATCGGCGATACCGGCAAGGGGCAGGCCGCGAAGCTCGGGATGAATCTGATGATCGCGCTTATTTACGAGGGCTTCGCCGAGGCCTTCGTTCTGTCGCGGAAGCTTGGCGTCGACCCGCCTAAGTTGATCGAGTTGATTCAGGCTTCGATGGTGCGCTCTGGCGTGATCGACTATAAAGCTCCGTTTGTGTTGCGGCGTGACTACTCGCCCAACTTTCCGTTGCGCCTGATGCACAAAGATATTCACCTCATGCTGGATATGGCGAAGGAGAACCGCGTCAAACTTCCCGCACTGGAAACCGTAGATGAGATTTATGAGCTGTCGAGCGAGGAGGGTTGGGACGATCTGGATTACGCGGCCACGCTGGGGCTGCTGGAGAAGTGGGCAGGGCTGG
The DNA here is from genome assembly GCA_963746515.1 of uncultured Acidobacteriaceae bacterium. Taxonomy (GTDB): domain Bacteria; phylum Acidobacteriota; class Terriglobia; order Terriglobales; family Acidobacteriaceae; genus Bog-257. The sequence continues at coordinate 31,571 of CAVVBO010000003.1, forward strand.
GGGGACAGCCTAAGTAAGAGAGCCGGAGCCTTGTTCAAGTTACGGGCATGTCCTTCAGCGGCTAAGAGCCACAGCGATCTCGTGGTGGTGACGGACAGCCGGAAGGCCGTTCCTTTAGGTTGCGCCTTTCTTTCCGTACAACTGCAACGTGCCGCCGTAGGAAACAGCCAGGACCTTATAACCAAAGTAGCCGGGAGTGGTGCCGCCTCCGTCGTAATCCAGCGGCATGTAGGAATAGAAACAATCGTTCACATTTCCCGGCAGATTTTGATTGAAGCCGTTCACGTTCATGGCCGGCACGCACGAAGTGGGATCAAGACTACCCGTTGGGTTGGAATTCCAAAGGCAAGTGGTACTCCGCACGGGCCCACGGTGTCGGACGTGGGAGTTTGGCAAGGAATGCCTTGAGCCGTGCCCGATGTGCCTTGATCCGGACCGTAGAGGTGAATGGTGACGACTCCACCCGCCGTGCCAATGGGTGCCGTGGTGCTGCCGGCGATCAGGCTGCCGGTGTTTTCCACCAGAATGGATTCTGCCCAGAAGTCGATGTTGTTATCCGTGAACAACAGCGTGCCACCGCTGATGATGTTTACATTGTGGTACTGAAAAGTGCCGGCACCGACCATGCAGGTGCCGGTGGAGACAATCAGGTCGCCGCCGGTGCCAGCGGGCAACGACCCGGTTGTGCAGGTTGTAGTCTGCGCGCTGGCTTTCGCACACAGAACGAGACCGAGTACTGCCAGAGGGATGAGCAACCCCACAGAGCGTGCGCGAATGCGGTTGAGAATCTCCGGATGACTGCCAACTGCCGATGTCGGGTCAGAATGCATGATCTTCTCCTGCGAGGTGGCAAAATTGTGGGCCCGAATTTGTCGACCGCAAAGCGTTGGTCGCTTCGCTGACCTTGCCAAGCACTGTAGTCAGACACTGTGGCACTCGCTCCGCTTGGCTGGGTGATAATCCTGCGCCAAGATCGTGCCAGCAATTGCGGTCGGCAAAACAGATGAATCAGGCATCAGCATTGGCTGGACAGCAGCCGAATCTCGCTGATGAAATGGGGGCGCAGCTATCGTATCCGTATGGCGTGCGCTGTCAAGTAGCAATTTCGACATTTAAAGATGCAGTAACCTGATCCGCAGCCAGGGGCGCGGGGGCGAGGGATCTCATTCGAGCACTGGATGGAAGCTCTGATTCAGCAAAGAAAAGCGCGCTCCCTTGTTCGAAGGAACGCGCTTGAGGCTAGGGCGGAAACCTAGTTATTGCTTGATGATGTTTTTGCCAAACCCGATTTTCAATCCCACTGAAAGACGTACGCTGTTGCGCGGGCCATTCAGTAGATTCGAGAAAAAATTATAGCGAGCATAGTCAGCGGCGACGCGTATCCCGTAATGTGGGGTAATCTCCCAAGTCCCTCCGCCTCCGAAACCGTAAAATACCACAGTGTCAGACTTCGCCAGGCTGGGACCAATGAGGGCAGTGACAATGCCTGTCTGTATCGGGTCTTTCGGCTTGGCGCTGAAGTTTGAGTGCAGAGCCCCGAGCGCCGGACGCGCAAAAAGAGTTAGATGTTTGAAATGGCGGTAATTGAATTGCGGTCCTCCCTCATAGGTCTGGGTGGAGGAGTTATAAGGAACGGCCAATATATAGCCGGGAGGGAGTAACGGCAGAAACGGCGATTAATTTCGCCTGCGTGCTCTGCGAAAGATCGCTAGGAAACAGTGAGGTGTGACCGCTCGAAAGTGCTGAAATCGAAGCCAAGCGTCAGCCAGCTGCGATAGTTATAGCCAAAGTCACCATCGAATCCTCGCTGAGTCAAATTTAAGGATGGCGTACTCAAGTAAGAATAAGCGCCAAAAGCGGCGAACTGCGTAACGTCGGTTTGTTGTGAGAAACAGCTGACAGCAGTTAGAAGAACGAAAAGAAGAACAATCGAGGAAAGAATCTTAGGCCGCATTAAAAAAACTCCTTGCCACTCGCCCTAGGTTCGGGAAGTCGGCCAAAATAAATGTTTTCAGTAGACGGTGGATCGTGGACGTGATCCGAAGGAGCGATCCGTTCACTGGCCGGAGTCAACTGTGCTGCAACTCAGTTTGCTCCCTTGGGTAGCGACGAATCTGTAACAGAATGGGAATGTTTTTGCCGCATTCCCAAACTAGAACAATCGGCTTGGATGGAGCGTGAGTCCAAACTCAGATTAACCTACAGGTACTCAGGCCGCAACATTGAGCGAGCTCCCTCTGGTACGACTTCCGTGGTAGGGAGAGGACGAGTTGCAGCGAGCTTCGTCTAGCTGCCGGAACGGGCCAAGGCAAGGCGCCTGGCGATGATGGAGTAAACCGACGCATTGAAGGCCAAGCCGATGTGCGTGCCCGGGACCTCGAAGTCACTTTGCGGATCGCCCGTCATGCAGTAGCGCCAGTCGGCGATGCCGTCGTTACGGGTGTAGATTGCGGTCTCGAAAACGGAGCCAGGCATCTTGCGACGTAAAGATGCCAGGAAATCACAGGTGCAGCGTCCGGTGTAGCAGGTGGGAAGCACGCCTTGACCATGTTCCTCGAGGATGTGCTCGCGGACCGCTTCAGCGGCATGCAGGATCGTCCGGTGCACCACCGTGCCGCGAAAGGGTGAGGCTAGAGTAACTACGGAGGCGACATCGCCGGGACGCTGGCTGGCCACAGAGCGGGCAATGATGCCTCCAAGGCTATGGCCAATGAGGTGGATTTTGCGATCCGTGTCGAAGAGGGCCCTTTCAATGTTGTCGTTGAGTCGCTGCTGGATGAGGAGGTTGGGGCATTCTGCGTTCAGGCCGATGCCGGAGAAATAAGGGCGATAGCCAATCCGGCCCAGCCAGGAATGCAGTTGTGTCAGATAAGCGTCTGTACCCAGAAATCCTGGAACCAGCACAACGGCTGAGCCGTCGCCACGCGGTATGCCTAGTCCGTAATAGACGGGAGAGGCATGCAGCAGGAGAAGGTCAGCGGCAAACAGCGCTTCCTTCCAAATGGTTACGTCGGCTTCGGCATTTTCTGATTGAAAAGCATGGGCTGGCGGCGGGGCCATAGACGCGTCCGTAATCTCCCTGTCTCGGTCGGTTAGAAAGGCCCGCCCCAAAGGTCACCACAAAGACTATGCCACGAGGAGTCGGTTGGAGGCAGCTTCCGGTTGATTAGTGTAGCTGCAGAGACTGTGGGTTGCCAACAAGCAATTTTTGGAGGCACGAAATCGTAAACAGGGCTCTGAAGGCCATGCGATGGCAGAGCGATCGAGAGAGCACCGGCCTGAGCGAAGGATCGAAGCTCACCCGCTGACGGAAGAATGACGTGCCGTCACGGTTGGCGGCACGTCAAGGAGGTGTTCACTCCACTCCAGGTTTGAAGTTAGTGCTACACCTGATACTTCAGTTCGTCGCGGTTCAGGCAGTTGCGTGAGCCGGTTGCACCTTGATGGTCCGAGCCGGACGCTTGTGGCGAGGCGTGGCCTTGCTCGCGCTCTTGGTCTCGGGGCGGTGCATTACGGTGTCAATCAGTGCCTTCTCGGCGTTGACGAAAGTTCTTGACGCCTTCCCGGGTCAGATCAGGAATGGGAATGAACGGGAAGGGCGTAATCATATTCAAGGTTTGTCCGGCCGCGTGCATCTGGGCGCTGACCTGTTTGCCGGCCACGTCCATCATCTTCTTCTGGGCATCGATAAAGGCGTCGGTAGCTTCTTTCGCCAGCTCGGTCAGTTCCGTCTTCTTGGCTCTTGCGGGCTGACTCTTTACCGGTCGGTGGCCTTGGAGGTTTCCTCAGCCAGATCACGTCGAGGAACTTCTTCTGGGCGTGAACGAAAGTCTCCATGGCGTCGCGGGCGGTCTCGACCAGGCCTTCGGTGTCGAAGCCCTTGCCGGCCTTGACGGCGGTTCAGCCAGGTGTCGGTCTGCTTGCTGGCGAGTCTTCAGGAAGTCCAGCTGCATTTCGACGAAAGTATCGAAACCACGTTGCGCCAGGTCGGTCATAGCGACCGCCGCTGCGTTGCCGGCAGACGCGTTCTTTCACGCCGGTGGCGACGATTTCGTATTCCTTCTGTGCCAGACTGAGAAGCAGCTTCTGGCCTTCGATGAAATTCGACATTCCTTCTCCCGCCAGTTCGGTCAGCACGGCAGCGGGGCAAAAGTCAGGAGTCGGTGAGCCGGCTGCGTACCAGGTTCATGGCATTGGCATTCTGGCTCATCGCCAGGTCGACCAGGATCCGCTGGGTAGCAAAGAAATTCTCGACCCCCTGCTGCACCCATCCCGACAGCAGAGATACAAAGGATGAATCCCCGGTGTGAACTGTGGAGGACTCGGTTCTTCCATTTCTAGGCATGATAACCTCCGATTTGCTGCAGTGCAGCATCAACTAAAATGTAGTATTGTCAGTAAGGCATGTCAAGCGTTTTATAATTAATTTTGCGATGCAACATAGGAGTTAGCCAGTGGACGCCGACCACAGTCGTCATCAAGAAATACGCAAACCGCAGACTCTACGACACTTCCAACAGCCGCTACATCAATCTGGATGACATCGCGGCGCTGGTCCGAAACGGGAAAGATGTGCAGGTGGTGGACGCGAATACCGGTGAGGACATCACGCGCGTGACACTGACCCAGATCATCGTCGAGGATGCGAAGGAGCAGCCCACCGGCTTGCCGCTGGAATTGCTGCGTCAGCTCATCGTCGCCTCCGACCGGGTGGGTCAGGAATTCATCATGTGGTATCTGAAGTCGGCGTTCGATACCTATCAGAAAGTGCAGAGCTCTTTGCAGACTCGCTTGACCGAAATGCACTCGGCCGCACTATCGCCGTTGCAGATGATGAAGAACTTTATCCAAAGCTCGGCGCCGGAGAAAAATGGTGAATCGAGCCGGGAGTTGCAGGAACTGCGGCAGCGTCTTTCAGAACTGGAGGCCCGCCAGCGAAAGCCGCTGACGAAAGCTCGGCCTGCCAAGAAAAGCGCACGGAAGAAAGCTAAGAACTAGCCGCTCGTCGATTTCAAAGCCCGGCAAGCTAAGGGATCGAGGACATGCATTCCACTTGACCCTTGGTCGAATCACCGTCGCGCGTCAGAGTAAAGTGAAATCCCATTTGGCTGGCGACTCTCACCGGAGTTCCATTCAGCAGGTAGGGATGGAAGGTGTAATTCCGCAGTGCGTCCCTGGTGGCTGCCACCAGCAATGGGTGACCCTGCACTAGCTCGCTGCCCACGATCTTTCCATTTTCGTCAACGTTAATTTTGAAAATGACGTCGCCCTCGATTCCTTTGGCCAGAGCTTCCTTGGGATACTGTGGCAATACTTTGTTGTCGGCTAGTCCGGCCATATCCGCGGCGGAAACCTGCACTGTCTGTGGAGGATTAGCCTGTGGTTGCGATTGAGTGTCCGCGGGATTTTGTGCAAATCCAAGTGCAGTGCAGCAGACCAAAAATACAACTGCCATCCTGATTCTCAACATAAGCCTCCAGCCGAACTATGCGCTTCCGTCCTCGCAGAGTATTAGCTCTGCATATTAAGATGCACAGTTTTATTCAACCGGGCAGTTTTGGCGCTGCGAAAGTCTCAAATTTATGCGGCGTGATCGACAATTTGAATTCCCATAACGGAACTTATGAGAGTGCGCCTTGACAATCGCTCCTACCCAGTCCACGATTCGCTTGGAGTTTAGCCTTACCATTGAAGCAGAGCTAAAGAACATAAGACTTTGCACAAGGGAAGTCTTAGACTGTGCGAGGGTCATGTCAAAGGTTTCGCGAGATCAGTTGGGTGCATCATCTGATTCTCGCAAGGCCGCAGGGGAAAGATGGAAAAAGTTCTCGGTTTAGCGATGACGGGAGGGGGCGCTCGCGGTGCCTATCAGGCCGGAGTTCTGAAACGCATTGGCGAGATCAAACGGATTCAAACTGACGGCAATCCATTTCCTATCATCGGAGGCGCCTCGGCGGGAGCGATCAATGGTTCGGCGGTCGCAGCGGGCGCCGGTGAGTTTGGCGAGGCAACTGCCGTTCTCGCTCAGCTTTGGGCCACTCTCAGACCTTCCGACGTCTTTCGTTGCGATCTTATGTCACAGACCCGGAACTCCCTTATCTGGATCATGGATCTGTCTTTTGGGGGCGTCCTGGGAGGCGGTAACGCGCGTTCGCTATTGGATGCGACCCCACTGCGATATTTTCTTGCCAAGCATCTCAACTGCGATCGCATTCAGGACAACATCAAGCGGAAGTATCTCTACGCTCTCGCCATTTCCGCCACCAACTACAACTCGGGCAAGAGCTATCTCTTCATCCAGGGCGCTAAGGGCCATCCCATGTGGAACCGCAGCCGGCGAGTGACACTGGCGACCAAAATTACCATCGAACACATTTGCGCCTCGGCCGCGATTCCGCTGGTGTTTCAGCCGGTGAGACTGAAGACGTCGCACGGGCACGGCGTTCTTCGGCGATGGTTGTTTGCGCCTACAGCAGCCTCTCAGCCCGCTCATCCGGCTGGGGGCGGAAAAGATTCTCGCCATCGGAGTTCGCGGCGAGAAGCTGGAAGCATCAGGAAGAGAGTGGCAATCCAGAAAGACCCGTCGCTGGCGCAGATGATGGGCGTTATTTTCAATGTGATGTTCCTGGACCATCTGGCCACCGACATCGAACATCTGGACCGGCTGAATCAGTTGCTGGTCGAGGGCCATATCAGCCAGCTGGGAGTTCCCGGGCTGCAGAACGGATGCGGCCGCTCACGACGTTGCTGGTTACGCCTTCGGTCAACTTGACACGAGTAGCCGCGCAGCACCAGAAAGACATGCCGTATCTGATCCAATATTTTGTGAACAGCCTGGGACGAGATGCGGCGTCGTGTTCGGACCTGATGAGCTATCTGCTGTTCACACCCAAGTACACCCGCGATCTCATCGAGCTGGGCTACCACGATGCCAACGAGCGAATCGACGAGATCGAAGACTACCTGTATTCGGCCGACGGAGGCGACGACGAGCGAGCCCTCTGGTGCGGCACAGCAGGAATCGGCAAGTCGCGACCGGTAACCGCGATCGCCGAAACGAACGTCGAGCCTCAGCAAGACACGCGACTGACACTCCATCGGCTGTCATTCTGCTGACAGTCGACCGTCACGGACAACGATTCGCTGAAGTCAGGTGCTCCATGGCGCAAACCGCCAACGTGGTGCAGTTGAAGCCGCAAACCCTGCAGGCTTTCGACGACTACATCCGCGAAGCCGAGGAGGCGATGGAGCCGTCGCTGCACGGACGCGGCTCATTCCTGTGGTCGGATGCCAACCCGAGCGATCGCAACAGGTTCGCCAGGGACAGATCGTTGCCCAACTCTGGGCGGGTGACGGGCCGGTCAAAGTTCCGAATGGCTTGATCCACGATTGGGTGGGCGCCGGCGTTTGTTCCCGGCGCAACCGTGGAACAGGCTCTGGCCCTGGTCCAGAACTACGACAACCACAAGAACATCTATCAAGCCCGAAGTGATCGACTCCAAGCTGATCAGCCACGACGGCAACGACTTCGAATCTTTCTGCGTCTGCTGAAGAAGAAAATCATCACCGTGGTGCTCGATACCGACCACGACGTGCATTATTCCGCTCTGGACGAAAAGCGCTGGTTCTGCCGCTCCTACACCACGCGCATTGCCGAGGTGGAAGATGCCGGCACGCCGAAAGAGAAAGTTCTGGAGCCCGACACCGGCTATGGCTTTTTGTGGCGGCTGTATTCGTATTGGAAGTTCGAGGAGAAGAAAGGCGGAGCGGGGTCGCGGGCGAGCGCCGGGCTTCCGCTCGCGGAAGTGATGGAGTCTACATCGAGTGCCGCGCCATTTCGCTGACCCGCGACATCCCGCTCGGGTTGGGCTGGATCATCGAGCCGATCATCCGCAAGCTGCCGCAGGAATCGCTGATCCACACCCTGGAAGCCACGCGGCGAGCGCTGGTAACTGGTCCCCTGAAACCAGTCTAGCTAATCTCCGGCAGCCGCCAAGGTTTTGGCAGACTCCTGCTCGGCACGCGTTGCCGGGATGTTTTCCGGAGTACGTGAATCTGAGATAGGCTGCGCGCCTACTTCGCCGATTACCGCGGAGACGCGTTTGACCGGCTTCGTGGTTGTGCCAGCCTTGCCGGGAGATGACGCAGTGGCACCTTTCGCGAAGCTTTGGCCGTCTTTCTTCGCGGTGAATGGAATTGTGCCGCTCGGCCGCTTACGCTTTGGCGGCGTCGGCTCTTCTTCAACTGCGGGCTTGACTACTCTCCGGCTGCTCTTGAGCAGCTCGGCAAAGCTGGTAGTCACAAACTTCTCCAGATGCTCCGGATCAGGGCACGGCGTCAACATCGCAGGTGAATCCGAAGTACGCCGTGCCGTTGTAGCTGAGGATGGCGCAGTTGACGCCCATCTCGCCGCCGATGGGCACGTAGGGATACCAGGACAGCATCTTGTGTCCGAGCAGATAGAGCGGTATCTGCGGGCCGGGTACGTTGGTGCAGATGATGTTGCACAGGCTGAGCGGCAGTTGGCTGGCCACCGGTCCGATCGCCGCCCAGATCGGGGTGGGAATGGTCGAAAACAATCCGCCGGCGAAGCCTACGAACTCGGCCGCCCGCGCCCGCTTCAGGTACTCCATGCGCTCGCGAACGAAGGCAAACAGCTTTTGCGGATCGCGAATGTCCAGCGGAAGCGTTACCGGCAGGAAGGAAATTCGGTTGCCCAACTCGCTCACGCTCGCCGTTGCCGCGCACATTCACCGGAATCATGATGCGCACCGAACGGCCTTTCAGCTTGACGCCGCGCAGTTCCGCGTAGCGCCGAAAGGCGCTGAGCCATCACCGTCAGGATGACGTCGTTCACCGTCCCACCGCAGCTGTTCGCGAATCGTCTTGATGTCCGCCATCGGAAATCTCGGTCCAGGCAAACTTCTGCGGCCCCTGGCAGACCACGTTGAAGGGCAGCCGCTCGGCCGGGGCGGCCAGTTCCGGCATCACGTTCATCAGATCGGCCAGCGGCCCGGCTGGGTTGGCCAGCGTCTGCTTGCGCGATCTTCATGGCCTCGCGAGTGCAGGGTGAGCGCTCCCTTGACCGCCGAGAAGTAAGACTTAATCAGAGTTATCGAGCAGCTGAGCTCCCGCGTCGCGTGCCGGCGGGGGCTGAAACACAGGCGTCTTGCTGGGCGGAGGCGGTGGAACCGGGCTCGGATCCATCAGGACATTCACCATCCCGACCCCGGCAACTCCGTCGGCCAGGCAATGATGAATGCGCGCGATCAGACCAGTGCGATTGCCTTCCAAGCCCGCGCACCAGCGTGAGGTCCCACAGCGGCCGCTGGCGATCCAGATGGGTGCTGACGATCTTCGAGGCAAGGGCCTTCAGGTCGCTCTCCGTTCCGTGCCGCAGGGTCACCTGACGAATGTGATTGCGAATGTCGAAGTTGGGATCGAACTGCCAGCTGGGCAGGCCAAGGTTGAACGGCGGAAACACCACATGCTGCGGTAGCGCGGGATCAGCGGCAGCTTCGACTCGACAAATTCGCGGCAAGTCTTTGAGCGGGATCGCGCCTTCGAAAACGCTGACGCAAGCGATGCTCAGCGGCTGGCCGGGACGCTCGATGTACAGAAACAGTGCATCTCCCCAGGAGAAGGAATTACTTTGCTGAAACTCCGCCATGTCAATCTCCAATGGAATCTACCGCACCGTGGTGCCTGCCGCATCTCGGATGAGAGCAGGACTGCGTCTCATGATGCGGGAGCTGATGACCGTCACCGCAGTGACGAGCGACCATTTTGGGCGTGATTCCCATTTCGGGAACAGGCTCCCAGGTTCGATCTCCTGTCACCGTGTCCGCGAACCTTTTGTGAGAAGGTGAAGGAGCAAGCTCCAGGTCTCTACACAGGAGTTCCATGGCAAGTTCTGCCGACCAGCTACGATTTCGATTTCATCGTCGTGGGCTCCGGATTTGGCGGAAGCGTCACGCGCCCACCGGCTAACGGAAAAAGGCTACAGGGTCGCGCGTGATGGAGATGGGCCGGCGCTGGACACCAGAGAATCTGCCGCACACCAGCTGGTCGTTGCATCGCTGGTTCTGGCGACCAAGCCTGGCGTTGCGCGGATTCTTCAGCATGCGCTTCTTCCGGCACGTCACCATCCTGCACGGCTGCGCGGTGGGCGGCGGTTCGATCACCTACGCCTGCACCATGCTGCGGCCACCGGACAAAGTGTGGGACAACGGATCGTGGAAGGGTCTGGCGGATTGGAAAGCCGAGATGCCGCAGCACTACGACACCGCGTCGCGCATGCTCGGGCGTTATCGAGAACCGCATTCTGGGGCCGGCGGACAAACTGCTGCAAGCGAGTGGCCGACGACTGCGGGCGTGGGAAACACCTTCTATCGCACCCACGTCGCGATCTTGCAGTCGCCGGAAGGAGAGCCGCGGCGGCACGACAGTTCCCGATCCCTACTTTGGCGGCGAAGGCCCTGAGCGCACCACCTGCAAAGGCTTGCGGCGGCTGCATGATGGGCTGCCGTCATGGCGCCAAGAACACGCTCGATCTAGAACTATCTCTATCTCGCCGAGAAGCGCGGGGCGCAAGTTTTTGCCGAGACGCAGAGTCGTTGATGTTCGTCCGCTCGGCGGCGTCGCCGATGGCAGCGCGCGGATACGAAGTTCGCACCGTGAAGTCCACTGCGCGCTTCAAGCGGCGATCCCCGGCGCTTCACCTGTCGCGGCGTCGTTTTCTCGGCGTCGTCGCTGGGGACGATGGAGCTGCTCTTCCACCTGAAAGACAAAGGCTCGCTGCCGGCGATCAGCGATCAACTCGGCAAATACGTTCGCACCAATTCCGAGTCGCTGATCGGAGTGCGCGTGCCGCGCTCGCCAGACGATCTGTCCAAAGGCGTCGCGATCGGCTCCGGCGTTTACATCGACGAGCACACGCACATCGAGGCCGTGCGTTATCCCGAAGGCTCCGACACCATGGGCATGCTGGCGACGATCCTGACCGGCGGCCGGCCCGGGCCGGGGCGGGTTGCGCTCTGGCTGAAGAACCTGGTCGTTTCGCTTGCTGCTTCATCCCTTTAAGACTGTGCGCATTCTGCTGCCGCTCACGCTGGGCGCGCGAATGCGTGATCCTGCTGTGCATGCAGGCGCTGGAGGGTCACATCGACATGCGGTGGGAGCGGCACATGTATTGGCCGTTCCGCAAATTCCTGGTCAGCCGCGGCACAACGGTGCCGACGTTCATTCCCGCCGCCAACGAATTTGCCGAGAAGTTTGCGCAGCTCGCCGGCGGAACCGCGATGAGCATGCTGCCGGAGATTCTGTTCAACGTTCCCGGCACGGCGCATTGTCTGGGGGGCAGCGTCATCGCTGACTCGCCCGAGCGCGGCGTGGTCGACTATCGCAACCGCGTCTTCGGCTACCAGCAACATGTACGTCTGCGACGGCTCGGTGGTCGCCGCCAACCTGGGCGTGAATCCCAGCCTGACCATCACTGCGCTGACCGAGCGCGCCATGAGCTTCATTCCCCGGCGTCGGAGGCGAGTGGGACGATGCTGCAGGCCTGGATAGTCGTGGATCACGTCATCCCGAGCGAAGCCGAAGGATCCCTAATTTCTGCACTTGGCATAAGGGTCCTTCAGACTCCGGTGCGAAAGCAGAGTCGCTCGCTGCGCTCGTGATGACGCTCAATTCTGACACGGAGCGCTTCTCGACTTCGGACGACGTGACGCCGCCCGCCTCGCCGTATTACCCTTCCATGCACAATGGAGGGGTGATGAACAAATCCTACGACGCAATCATTATCGGTACCGGGCAAGCCGGGCCGTTTCTCGCCATACGAATGGCGAAGGCTGGACACAAAGTGGCCATCATCGAACGCGGCACTGTTTGGCGGAACCTGCGTCAACACCGGCTGCATTCCGACCAAGACTTTGGTCGCCAGCGCCGCAGTGGCCTACGTGGCGCGGCGCGCGGCGGAGTTCGGCGTCAACACCGGCGGTCAAGTTACGCGTCGACATGAAGAAGGTGAAGGCGCGCAAGGACGAAATCCAGCGGCCCTCGCAGGAAGGCGCCGAGAGCCGCTTGCGCGAGCAGCCGAACATGCGATGTCTACAAAGGACAGGCGCGCTTCGAGTCGGCCGCACGTGGTGGCCGTCGGCGATGATCGCCTCGACCTCGGAGCAGATCTTCATCAACGTTGGCGGCCGCGCCATCGTTCCGCCGATGCCGCGGCCTCGACCAGGTCACCTATCTCGACTAACTCGTCCATGATGGGCGTCGACTTTCTGCCCGAGCATCTCATCGTTATCGGCGGCAGCTACATCGGCCTGGAGTTCGGCCAGATGTATCGCCGCTTCGGCAGCAAGGTAACCGATCCTGCAGAGGGCAGCGCGTCTGATTCCGCGCGAAGACGAAGATATTTCCGATGCGATTCGCGAGCATCATGGAGCAAGAGGGCATCACGGTTCGCCTGAATGCGACCTGCATCAGCTTGGAGAAGCGTGGCGACCAGATATCTTGCCGGTGTGGACTGCACAGATCGATCCAGCACCGGCGAGGGAACTCACGTTCTGCTCGCGGCCGGCCGCCGTCCCAACACCGACGATCTCGGCCTGGACAAGGCCGGAATTGCGCACGACGAGCACGGCTACATCACGGTCGACGACGAGTTGCGAACCAATGTGCCGGGTATCTGGGCGCTGGGCGATTGCAACGGCCGCGGCGGATTCACCCACACCTCGTACAACGATTTCGAGATTGTTGCCGCCAATCTCCTGGACAACGATCCGCGCCAGCTCAGCGATCGCATTCTGGCCTACAACCTTTACATCGATCCGCCGCTGGGCCGCGCGGGCATGACCGAGACCGAGGTGCGCAAGTCGGGCAAGAAGGCGCTCATCGGGAAATACCCATGGCAGACGTGGGCCGCGCGAAGGAGAAGAGCGAGACCCAGGGCTTCATGAAGGTGCTGGTGGATGCGGAGACGCAAGAGGATCCTGGGCGCGGCGATCCTGGGCATCGGAGGCGACGAGGTGATCCACTCGATTCTCGACGTGATGTACGCCAAGGCGCCGTACACCGTGATCTCGCGCGCCATGCACATTCATCCCACAGTGTCGGAGTTGATTCCGACGATGCTGCAGGATCTGAAGCCGCTGACCTGAGCTGAAACACGAAAATCACCACCAGGGGTATAGAAACGCCGGCCCTACAGCTCGGATCTATTTCTCGCTCTACAGCCTCCGCCTGCGGCGGTGCGGAAGCATCTGCGCCTGCGGCGTGTTCCGCTTGTGCTCCAATCGACCGGAGACTTCGGCCACACCAACTGGGCGCCTTGGCAATCCTGACTCCATCTCCCGCATTTCTCCAGTATCATTTCTAGATGGCGATTGCCATCCAATGTCGCGGTCTGCGCAAGACCTACGACGGCAAGGTCGAAGCCGTGCGTGGACTCGACCTTACCATCAAGACCGGCGAATGTTTCGGTCTGCTCGGTCCGAACGGCGCAGGGAAGACCACGACCATCGAGATTCTGGAAGGGCTGCTGGAGCCGACCTCCGGCGAAGTCGAGGTTCTGGGCAGGACCTGGCAGTCGCACGAGCGCGAGTTGCGCGAGTGGCTGGGCATCTCGCTGCAGGAGACCCGGCTCTCCGAAAAGCTGACGGTCAGCGAAACGTTGCAGTTGTTCTCCAGCTTCTACCAGCATCCGACCTCGGTCGAATGCCGTGCTGGAGGAGCTTTCGCTGCAGGAAAAAGCTGACAGCTGGGTCGGCAAATTGTCCGGCGGGCAGAAGCAGCGCCTGGCGGTGGCGACCGCGCTGGTCGCCAATCCCAAGATTCTCTTTCTGGACGAACCGACGACCGGGCTCGATCCGCAAAGCCGGCGGCAGCTGTGGGACATCATTCGCCAATTTCAGCAGCGCAATGGAACGGTGCTGCTGACCACGCATTACATGGACGAAGCCGAGCGGCTGTGCGATCGGCTGGCCATCATCGATCACGGGCAGATCATCGCCGCCGGGACGCCGGCTGAACTGATCGAGCGCCTCACCGGCCATCACGTGGTCGAGTTCGCGATTTCCGGCAAGCAACGTGCGTGACGGAGCCAGTGTGGAGCCGCTGCCCGGCGTGCAGGCGGTGCGCACCGAAGATGGCTTGTTCTCGCTGCAGGTGAACGAGCCGCATGAGACCATTCCCGCGCTGCTGGCGGAGGTGCAGAAGCAGCGCGCGCAGCTGGTTCACCTCACTACGCGACAGGCGAGTCTGGAAGATGTTTTCGTGCAAGCTCACCGGCCGGCATTTGAGGGAGGATTGATGGCCACCACCGAACAGCCACCAGTGGTTTCACCTCCCGAGCCGCGCGGCTAGCACCAATGGCCGCTGGACCGGCTACTTCCGCCTGCTGCAGATGCGGATGCTGGAGCTGTGGCGCGAGCCGGAAGTCATCTTCTGGGTCTTCGTCTTTCCGCTGCTGCTGGCGTTGGGACTGGGCATCGCCTTCCGCGACAAGCCGCGCCGACGTCACGCCGATCGCCGTCGTTGACGGACCGAAGGCGCAACAGGTCGTCGGCCTGCTCGATCGCTCTCCGGAACACGCCAGCATTCACGCCGATGTGGTGAGTGCACCGCGCCGCGCTGGATGGCTTTCGGCTGGGCAAATACGCGCTGGTGGTCAGCATGGACGATGCGGGCGATTCATTATCGCTACGATCCCGCGCGTCCGGAGAGCGTGCTGGCGCGCACCGCAGGTGGACGATGCGATTGAAGACCGCGGCTGGCCGCAAGAACCCGATCAACACGACCAGCAACAGCCTCGAGCGAGCCCGGCGCGCGCTACATCGACTTCCTCATCCCCGGATTGCTGGGCATGAACCTGATGAACTCCGGCATGTGGGGCATCGGATTCGCGCTGGTGGAGATGCGCCAGCGCAAGCTGCTGAAGCGCTTTGTGGCCACGCCCGATGCGGCGCTCGGATTTTCTGCTGGCGCTGGCCAGCAGCCGCCTGGTGCTGATGATTGATCGAGGTGGCGCTGCTGCTGGTGTTCGGCGTGCTCGTTTTCCATGTGCGGGTGGAAGGCATCGTTGCTGTCGATTCTGCTGGTGGGCGCGCTGGGCGCGGTGTCGTTCGGCGGCATCGGATTGCTGACGGCCAGCCGCGCGCAGAAGATCGAAAGCGTCAGCGGGCTGATCAACCTGGTGATGATGCCCATGTGGATCTTCTCCGGCGTGTTCTTCTCCTACGAGCGCTTCCCCAAGATGGTTCTTGCCGGCGATCCGGGCGCTGCCGCTGACCGCGCTCAACGACGCTTTGCGAGCGATCATTTTGCAGGGCGCGCCTTTGAGTTCCCAGTTCAGCCGGATTGCGGTGCTGGTGGTATGGGGTGGAGTGTCGTTCGTTCTGGCGCTGCGCTGGTTCCGTTGGAGCTAAAGGAATCTAGCAGGCTGCTGAAAAACTCAAGAAAGCAGATCCTTTGTATCTTCGCTGACACTGTTAGCCTGGGCCGTCATGAGGTAAGAGGAAGGCAGCGGGCTCACCGGCTGAAGCCGGTTCGTGATGACAAAAATAAAGCACTTGGACGCGGCGCTGAAGCGCCGCACTACCGAACGACGAATCAAACCGAGTTTTTCCCGCCAGAGAATTGTCATTACGAGCGAAGCGAGGAATCTGCTTGCTTCGGCCGCGCGGCGATAGCACCGGCGAAGGGGAAGACTATCGCGAGACTATCCTCTGCCGTTCCGGCGGCGGCGCTGTAGAACTCCAGCCGCGTCGGGATTGACCAACACAGTAAACCCGTTCCGAAGTTGGCTGGGATCCACTTCCACCAACATGGCACGTTCACCCTCAATGCATCCGCCCAGTACGCGTCCCAAGCTGAGCAGCGAACGGCTACCGCAGACTTCGCAGGCCTCGCCTCCGCTATTGCTGATAATCTCGCAATCCGCGCACAGCACCGCTTCCAGCAGAGGAACGGAATTCAAAATGGCGTCCCACTTATGACTGTCGTCCATAGAAGACTCTGTGCTTAACCTAGCGGCCGGCGGGCGACTGGGGAAGTACCTTCTGGGGGAAGAAGCAGAGAAGTAACGGGGTTCGAGCTGAAACGGGAATGGGAAAATCGCCGCCGGTTTTCGCGGTTTAGGGCCAACAATTCTGCAACTTGGCTCGCTCAGGAGACATCGGCGCTGGCAGCTGGGGGCAGCAGATTGTGATTGAGCGCGAACAAGGCCAGTTCCAGCCGGTTGCCGACACCCAGCTTGTTGAAGATGTTGGTGAGGTGGCGCTTGACGGTTTCTTCGCTGATGCCGAAAGTCTCGGCAATGTGTTTATTGGTTGAGCCCTCGGTGATCAGAGTAACCACTTCCAGTTCGCGCGAGGTAAGGCCGAAGGTCTTGCGCGGCGGCGGAGCCGTCTGCGCCGCCAGGTCGCGCAGCAATTGCACCAGGTTTTGCACCGGGCGTCCGTCCAGCCAATACTGACCCTGCATCACGGCGCGAATACAGGCCGACAGATGCGCCACCACGGCGTCCTTCAGTACCACGCCGCGGGCGCCCAGTTGCAGCGCTTCCAGGATCTGCCGCTTGTCGACCTGTCCGGTGAGGACAATGGTACGAGTGGTCGCCATTCGTCGGCCGTCAGTTCGCGGAGGGCTTCCATGCCTGGCATCTTGGGCATGGCCAGATCGAGCAGCAGGATGTCGGGCCGCAAAGTACGTACCATGTGCAGCGCTTCGACGCCGTCTTTGGCTTCGGCGATGACTTTAATCTGGCTGTCGGATTGGAGCATGTTGCGCAGACCAATGCGCACCACGGGATGATCGTCGGCTATCAGAACTCTAATGGAAGTCACCGCCATCTTACTTCCTCACCTGAGGGGATGGTCTCTATATTTATGCTGCTGATCCTTCGGCCGGAAGTACCGCAGGGCCGACTTGCTTGGTCAGTTGCGCCTCAACTTCACGGAGAGCGGCTCGGGTGTGTTCCAGCATAGTTTCAGCTCCGCGGAAGTCGGAATCGCGGCCCATTCGTTCCAAAGTTGCGCAACATTGCGACAATCGGCTTGCCCCAACCATCAAGCTGCTGCCTTTTAGGTAATGAGCCCGCTCCCGAAATACTTTAGCATCCTTTAACAGAAATGCATCCCGCAGCTGAGTCAAAGTGCTGCGGGCCTCCTCAAGGTAATCCCGGCAAAGCTCTGCCAGGACTGCCGGATCTTTGGCTGTAGCCTGCCGCAAGCGGTCAAACACTTCTGGAAGTATGACACTATCCATTGCAACTATCTTAAGTTGCTACCCCATTGAATTAAGCGATATGACATAGGTAATCCTTCCCAGCGCTGGCGTCAAGCGGGAACCAGCGAATGCAGGTATTTTCGCCATACTTATAGTAGTTCGAGACTCTATGCCTGCGAAATGGTTTACGTTCGCGAATCAGGAAATCACTGGAAGCTTGGAAAAATCGGGCTTCCGTTTCTCCAGAAATGCGCTGAGCGCTTCCTTGGTTTCAGGCGAGTCCAGGCGTTCGGAAATGACCATAACTTCTTCGCGCAGGGCCCGCTCCACTTCCGACTGCTGTCCCCGCGTCATCAGCGCCTTGCAGGTGAGTAACGCAGTTGTGGGTTTTTCCGCCAATTGCTGGGCACTCCGGCGGCGGTCGCCAGCAACGCGTCGGGCGCTACGACTGCGTTCACCAGCCCCATCTCATAGGCGCGCTGCGCGCTTAGGGGAGCACCCAGCATGAATAATTCCGCTGCGCGTTGCCGGCCGATGGCCATCGGCAACAGCACAGTCGACGCCGCTTCCGGCACAATACCCAGGTTCACGAAGGGCATCACGAACTTGGCATCTTCAGCGGCATACACCAGGTCACAATGCAACAGAATCGTAGTGCCGACCCCCACCGCCAATCCTTGCACGGCGGCAACGATTGGTTTCCTCGCGCGGGCGACGGCGTGGATAAAGCGAACCGCCGGTGGAACCGCTTGTCCCTTCCACGGCTTCTTCAGGAAATCTTCCAGGTCGTTGCCGGCGGTGAAGGCTTCGCCTTTTCCATGCAGCAAAATTACGCGCACGCTGTCATCGGCTTCGGCCTTTTCTAGCGTCTCCGACAAGGCGTCATACATCTCTGCGGTTAATGCATTTTTCTTCTCGGGACGATTAATAGCAATGTGCAGTACGGCGCCGTTCCGTTCGCTTTCGACGTGGCTCATGATGTAGTCCTCGGCAACCCGGCATTGTAACCCGAAGCCTAAGACAGATTCAGCGACATGAAGGTCGCGACTCGCTGATCCGCACAATGTGTTGCTATCGCCGCGCAGCGAAACGTAGTAGAGGGGATCCGCGGTTTTCAGCTAGAGGGAGGTCAGCGAAAGGCTTCTTTCGATGATTGAGAAGTGCCTCCCGCAGCCGCAAATGAGGCGGTATTTTGATGTAAGCTGGAGCAGGTGAAAGACTCTTCTTCTATCACGTTCGAGTCGCTGGAAAATCGCACGCGATTCCTTAGCGGGCTATATAGCGACCTGCTGGAAAACGGGATCCGCTACTTCTTTCCTGGGGCTACGTTGCAGCGCGTTCCGCAAGGCGCGGAGCAGATGCCAGGCTTGCTGGGGGCGGTCCCCAGCGGCGGCCAAGTCGAGTTCGAGTGGATGGGCAGCGGCTATTCGCTGAGTGCCAGTTCGAAGCTGTCGGATCACGAACGCCGCCTGCTGCGCAGCATCGGAATGGTGCTCTCGGCGCGTTATCAACTGCTGACCAACCAGGAGTTGGCGGCGCAGAGCTTTCAGCTTTTCCGTGGCCTGCCGGAGGACCGCTTCGTCTCGGCCTTCCTCGATCCCGCGCCGCACACCAGCGCCGAAGCCATTGCCGGTCTTCCCGATCGCATCGCCGACGCCATCGAAGTTCTACGCACCAGCAGCATGAGTACCTACGAAAACCGGCGCATCGCTACTGGCGTTCTGCTGTTCGGCTCCATGCCCGAGCCCTGCCATACGCCGCCCGAAACCCCCAAGCGTGCGCTGCGCTATTCTCACCTACTTACCAGCATCCGCAGCTTCCATCGCTTGTGTGATGGTTTGCGAACCCTGGCGCTGGTCGACCAGAATGGATTGCTGGCGGAGTTGATTGACGTGCACGACTGGGCTGAGCCCTACCGCGATATGCCGCTGGCCGTGCCGCCGGCGGCGCAATACTCCGACCACTGCCGCGCCACGCTGTGCGGCGGACACATCTGTCTCATTCTTTCGCCCAATGGCGAAATTAAGATTTATTCCGATGGCGTGCCCGTTTTTCGCTTTATCGACGGCAAGTGGCGGCTGGTGGATGCCCGTCATCGTTATGTCGTGTGGAAGAAGACGATTGGGAATGCAGCGCTGGCGGAGCGCCTGTTTGAGGTCGCGTTGAATCTCACCGAGAGCCGGCGTGGCGCGCTCGTTTGTAGTGTTGGACGATCGCGAGTCGGCGAACCGTCTGGTGTCACAGCCCGATCTGCTTGACCATCTCAATCATGACGACCTGATGGACGGCATCACCAGCAAGGACCAATTGCATTACCTCTTGCGCGACAAGAGCATTCTCGACGTTCCTTCTACGGTGCTGGAAAACATCGCGCGTATCGATGGCGCGGTGGTGCTGTGTCCGGATGCGAACCTGCTCGCTTTTGGCGCCATCCTGCATCACCATTCCACAGAAGAAGCGTTGAATCGCACGGTCGAAGGAGGCCGCACCACCGCCGCCATCGCCGCATCGCACTTTGGGACCGTGCTGAAGATCAGCGAAGACGGCCTGATCTCGATGTATCGCGGCGGTCAATGTCTGTGGGAGATGTGAGAGCTGACAGGCCCACCGGTTTTAAATTGGGTGATGCACGCCTTCTACAGTTTGCTGAAAACTCAAGAGAGCAGATCCCTCGTCGGCTGAAGCCGCCTCGTGATGACAAAGAATAGAGGAATTGGGACGCAGCGCTGAAGCGCCGCACTACCAGAACGACGAATCAAACCGAGTTTTTCAGCAAGCGGTGCTCCACCCTGAACTCCGAGCTGCCAATAGCTCACCGCTCAGCTGGCGATCTTCACCAACTCATCGCGTTCCTCTTCTACCTGCGGCAATGGTTCTTCAGGCCCGCCGTCTCGCGCCGCCAGATGTCTAACGCGCTGCCAAGCGTCGCCAAGCGCCGCCGAGGCCCAGAAGACATGCCCTGCCCTAAGCGGTCCGACCACTTTGTGCCTGCCGATTGCGGCCAGTCCCATCGACGCGATGCAACCGCAACGTGAGCAATCCGGATCACCACCAAACTGACAGGGTTCGACTTTCGTTTTCAGGTCTGCTGAGATCGTGCGCGTGGTGCGGGCGAAGATGCAGTCTGCCGGCGACTGGGGAGGCGTCAAAAACTCCTGCAGCATCCCTTCTGACATGTCGAGCTTGGGAAAAACCTTGCGCAGCTCCAGCAGTTCAGTGATGACCTGCCGCCGCTCCTCGTTCGACAGGCACTCGACCGGGTCAGTGCCCCGCTGCGGCGTGAAGATGCTCATCCAGACTTTCTCTGTCGCAGGATTTTCCGACCAGAAGTCGAGAAACTCGCGCAGATATCCTGGCCTCTGGACCATGGCGCTAGTGATCGTGCAATGGATGGCGACGTGTTGTCCTTCGATGTTGCGCAGAATTTTTTCGTAAGTGGCGGGCTTGCGCCGGATGTCGTGCTCAGGCTGCAATCCATCGACGGAAACAGTGATCCGCAGCTGCGGAATCAGGGCCCAAGACCGGGGAATCGGCCGGAAAGCGCTGGTCACCACTTGAACGTGGATACGGCGGTCGGCTAGTTGTGGCAATAGCGATTCCAACTCGCGATAACGAACCAGCGGATCGCCACCGACAATCGAAAGATGCAAAGGGCGGTGCTCATCGACTACCGCGAGCACGCGATGAACCAGATCGTCTCCCTTGAAGTCGGACAGGCTGCGTAGATTGACTTCGCCGAGGTGCGCGTCCTCATAGGCATAGCAGCCCGGACAACGCAAAGGGCATTCACGAGTGATTTCAATAGATAAGGTTGGTACTTGACCGCCAAGGACTCGGCCCCAGGTCTGAAGAATCGGTTTGATTTGCAAAACACTCCTAGCCCCGCTGCTATGTTTGATGTCCCAGAGGTGGAACGGTTGCTATAACGTCGGCGTCGTTGCCGGACCCGCTCTGCGAGGTAAGAACTTGAGCACGAAAACCGTCCTACAGTTGCCGATGTCCGCGCATTGCAGGCTAACCTCCTAACTGGACAAGGCCAGTTACAATGGAAGGAGTGTCAACCAGGCGTCAACCGGAATTCGAATTTGATCTCACCGGCGGAATCCTTTGTCTGGACTTCGTCAACACCGTCAGCCGGCGCGAAGATCCTGAGCGTCGCAAAGAGCACATCTGGGGCTATGGCGATCTGCTTGTCTTTGCCAGGCAGTCTGGACTTTTCTCTGCAAAGCAAGCCAACGACTTACGCGCTCATGCCGAGCGACATGCTAATCAAGCGCTGAGAGTTTTCCATAACGCGATAGCTTTACGTGAAACGCTTTATCGTGCGTTCCAGGCAATCGCCCGGGATCAACCTGCCCCCGCCGGCGATCTGCAACAGATCAACCAAGCCGCGCTGGAGGCTGGGCAGCATCGCTGCCTCGCCGCCGCTAATGGAGGCTATCGTTGGGAATGGCGATGGGATGAGAAGCACCAGTTGGAACGCGTTCTGTGGCCGGTAGCGCAGTCCGCCTCCGAGTTGCTGACCTCGGACAAGTTGAGCACCGTGCGCTTTTGTGAAGCTCCCGATTGCGAGTGGCTTTTCCTCGATCAAAGCCGAAATCACAGCCGCCGCTGGTGCGACATGACCAGTTGCGGCAACCGCCAGAAAGCCAAACGCCATTACCAGCGCGCGGGGGGGTGATGAGAAAACTTTACTACCGCCCGGCGATCACGCCTTTCTCCACCGGTTGCACCAACTGCTCGGGATTGGCGAAGTTGGCCTGCGCGACCCGGATCTGCTCCTTGAAATTGTCCACCATGTTTTCGTGCAGACGGACCTCGGTGGGCTTCTTGGCAATGCTCATCTTGTCGATCTTGTCTTGCAGGCGCAGCAATCCGTAGAACAGATTTTCCGGCCGCGGGGGGCAGCCAACAACATACACGTCGACAGGCACGATGCGATCGACCCCCTGCAACACCGCGTAGGTGTTGAACGGTCCTCCAACGGACGAGCACGCGCCCATGGATATGCACCACTTGGGATCGGGCATCTGATCGTAGATGCGCTTCACCACCGGCGCCATCTTCAGGGTGACGGTGCCGGCGACGATCATCAGATCGCTCTGCCGCGGGCTGGGGCGAAATACTTCCGAGCCAAAGCGCGCGATATCGAAACGCGAGGTGGAGGCGGCGATCATCTCAATCGCGCAACAAGCCAGGCCAAACGTCATGGGCCAAATCGCGGACTTGCGCGCCCAGTTAAAAACGTAATCGACGGTGGTAACCAGAAAGTTCTTCTCGAACTTGTTTTCAATCCAGCCCATGCAATACCTTCTCTCGATCTCCGCAATACATCGGTACTCTCGTACCCACTCGGCAGTTGATCATCGCGACCCGGACCGTAGCCTTATCCGAACGGTTGTCATCCCAGCGAGGACTTAGTCATTCCCATTTCAACGGTTGTCATCCCGAGCGAGGACTTCAGTCCGAGTCGAGGGACCTGCTGTTTCTCCACCATCTTCGCCGATGCATGTACCAGCAGGCTGTGACCGGCGTCACAACTGCTGCTGAAGCGAGTCTAGGCCGGAAAGAGGGCTGATTCAAGGGAGATTCCAGGCAGAGTAAACGTCTTGAACCGAAGCGCGGAAGCCATGACATGGCGCGGATAAGGCTCCGTCCGCCCCATGCGAACCGCAGATCCCTCGACCCTGGTCATCCTGGCCCGAGCGATGGTGGAGGGGAGGCATCTGCTGCCTCGCAACTACGGCAAGATTCTGGCGATACCTTCAGGCCACCCGGTCCCATTCGGAGATAAACGCATCCCCAACCGTCCACTCGCTGGCGACAACCGTATCGAACGGAAGCTCGAGGAACCGAACATCCACCTTAGGCGGCATTTTGTCCGCCTCCATTCCCATCAGCCACCCCAGCCGGTTCTTTACATTCAAATGTAACGACCGGATGAGCATGGGCGCCACTTCCTCGGCGAAAGCACGTTGGTTCACGGAGCTCGCATTGTGGCAATGTACCTCGACCCGGCAGTCGTCCTGGTGTGGTTGCGGTAGGAACTGGATGGTGATCTGATCGCGATCCCAGTAGCGGCGACGGCGAGAGGTCCGCAGTGTCAACTCGATCAGCCTCTGCGCGACGTGGCGTTTCTGCGCAATTGAGATTTTTGGCAAGTAAAGTCGTAGGTACGGCATCAGGGTAGCCTCCTACTCATGGGATAGTAAGATGCATTCCGCGTGCCAGAAGTCAACTGCTGGGGAATAAGTGACTTACCCCGTCCTGATGGTAAGGGAACTAAGTAGAATCTTCCAGCAACCCGAAAATCCCGCCGGTGTTCGGCACCCGGAATGGCGTGGATCGCCTCCCCAAGCCGAAGGCGAGGCAGGCATAGTGGCCACATTCGCTCCTACTGCTCCGCGTAATACCCTTCGCGCGTCTGCACGATCAGGTCTTTGTTGTTGGTGGTCAGAGTGATCTTGTGATAGCCCGTTCCGGCATCAGCCTTGTCCGGCGTGTAACCCAGGCTGTACTGATTGCGCAACTCTTCTTCGATCTGGGTATAGATCTCATTGATCGGCTGCTTCTTGGAGACTTCGAAGAAACGTCCGCCAGTTTCTTTCGAGATGCGCTGTAGAACTTTCTTTCCGTCGGCGGGCTCGACGTGCTGCGGATATCCTCCTCCACCGCCGGGATATCCCATGCCACCGTGCCGGCCCATGCCTCCTCCCATGCCACCCGTGGCTGTAATGCCCATAGGCATCGGGATCGGCGTACAGAATGGAATACACCATGGTATTGGCGCGTTGCGCGGTTTCGATCGCCCGATCCAGGTTGACTTTGCTGCCGTGTCGACTCCATCGGTAAGCAGGATCAGCGCCTTGCGGCCTTCCTGTTTACGCATAAGCTCGTCGGAGGCGAGAAAGACTGCGTCATACAATGTGGTACCTCCGCCCGTGCGATGATGCCCGCCGCCACCACCACCACCCCGGAGAACCGCCGCCCGCCTGATCGAACTGCGGCATATCGAGTTTCTCCAGCGCCGCCTCCAGCTTCTGGTGCGACGAGGTCATGTCCTGCAGCAGCTCGATGTCCCAGTCGAAGTGAATGACGAACGCCTTGTCCTTTTCCGGACGCATCAGGTCGTTCAGGAAACCATAGCTGGCGCTGCGCTCCTGCTCCAACACGCGGCGCTGGCTCGCGCTGGTATCCACCAGCAGGCCCAGAGTGAGCGGCAAGTCGGTTTCCTTGGCGAAGTAATGAATGTTTTGCGGATGGCCGTCCTGCTCCAGCTTGAAGTCGTCTTTAGTGAGGTTGTTGACGATCTGGCCGTGCTTGTCGCGCACCGTGGCGAGCACGTTCACCACCTTCACATCGGAAGAGAAGGTAGGCGTCTGCTGGCTAGAAGTTTCCTGGCTTGGCGAAGCCTGCTGGCTGGGAAGGGCAGGACTGGCCAGCAACAGAAAAATCGCTGCAGCCAGCCAGCGTTGCCATAATGCGACGCGCGATGGAGCGGCCACTGGACTCCTTTGTCGGAGAGAATTTTGCGTGTGAATTGCTGGCGAACCTACGCTATTCAGCACAAACCCTATCGGACCACAGAAGTTGCCGCTTGGCGAGTGGCGAGAAATTTTGGAACTGGGCTCAGTGAAATCGTGAAATAGCGCGACAGATTTTTTCCACCGTCGTGCAGAACCCTCTGCAGCGGTCGAGTCGGCAGTATTGCCCGGGAGTTCTGAATCGGAAACAGAAACCCCCAGACTCCGCTGCGCTCTCCGTGTTCTTCATCGTAATTGCGGTTTCACCGGCCCGGTTTTTCGGTGGCAGATTTCCCCGCTGTTTACAACGCAAATGACGTTCCCTTGTGCTAGTCTCAGGTGGTACTGTGATCGCAAGCGACAAGCCTTCCGGCAGTCTCCTCGGAATCCAACCTGTGAATCTGCTGGACTAAGGCATTGGAGCCTGTTCACCCTTTCGCAAAAAAGCAGCGAAAAGGATGGATAGTCCTGTACCGCTTATGTCATAAACTGTAGGCACCGCCCTATTACTTAGAAAGAACTAGCACGGAATGTCATCTAACGGCTTTCATAGCAGTTCCTCGCGATTCAGCAACATGCGTTCGCTGTTCAGCATGTTCTCCAGCGATCTGGCCATCGATCTGGGAACGGCGAACACTCTGGTTTATGCGCGCGGCAAAGGCATCGTGGTCAACGAGCCTTCCATTGTCGCCATCAACAAAAACACCGGTGAAGTCGAAGCCGTGGGCAAAGAGGCCAAGGAAATGCTTGGCCGCACGCCCGGCAACATCGTCGCCATCAAGCCGATGAAAGACGGCGTCATCGCCGACTTCAAAGTCACCGAAAAGATGCTGAACTACTTCATCCAGAAGGCGCACAACCGCAAGATGCTGGTGCATCCCCGCATCGTCATCGGCGTGCCTTCGGAGATCACGCAGGTGGAAAAGCGCGCGGTCATGGACTCGGCTTATCGCGCCAAGGCCAGCGAAGTGCATCTGGTCGAACAGGCCATGGTGGCCGCGATCGGCGCGGGCCTGCCCATCACCGAGCCCAGCGGCAACATGGTGGTCGATATCGGCGGCGGCACCACCGACATCGCCGTGATTTCGCTCAGCGGCATCGTGTATTCGCGCTCCGTCCGCATGGCCGGCAACCAGATGGACGAGTCGATCATGAATTACCTGAAGCGCAAGTACAACCTGCTGATCGGCGAGCGCACGGCGGAGCAGATCAAGATCGAGATTGGCTCGGCCTATCCGCTGGAGCGGCCGCTGACCATGGAGATCAAGGGCCGCAACCTGATCGAAGGCGTGCCCAAGACCATCACTATCGATGACAGCGAGATTCGCGAGTCGCTCAGCGAATGCGTTTCGACCATCATGAACGCGATTCGCGTCGCCCTGGAGCGCACGCCGCCCGAGTTGTCGGCCGACATCAGCGACCGCGGCATTGTGCTGACCGGCGGCGGCGCGCTGGTGAAGAATCTGGACAAGCGCATCCGCGAAGAAACCGGCTTGCCGGTCTCGATTGCCGACGACCCGTTGTGCAGCGTGGTTCTGGGCACCGGAAAAATGTTGAGCGACTTCAAGCTGCTGCGCAAAATATCGATTGACTAGGGTGGGTGGTGTTGAGCCGGGGCAAAAGCCCGGGTCCGAAGCGCACGATTCGCGAGCCTGAAGGCCCGCTCTTCCACCGGTGGAAGAGCAGCGCTTCAGCGCCGCGTTGCGATACGCATTTTGAATTGTCATCACGAGCGTAGCGAGGGATCTGCTTTCCTCCGCTTCGCGTTACAGTTAGCGACTGGAGGACCAGTATGACCCGTGACTGGCATTTCTGGGTCTACATCGTGTCCAGCAAGTCGCGACGTATTTATACCGGCGTAACGAACGACATTGGCCGGCGGGTTCGAGAGCATAAGGCGGGACTGATCGAAGGTTTTACGCAACGATACAGGATGAATCGACTCGTCTACCCATGAAGGATTTCGCTATATCGACAACGCGATTGAACGAGAGAAGCAGATCAAGAGCATGGATCGCGCGAAGCGTGTGGCGTTGATTGAGAGCATAAACCCGACTTGGGACGATCTGTCTGAGGAGTGGGGAAAGCCAATCGCGAAGCTGAGAGTTTCGGCTAATGAGAAGAAAGCAGATCCCTCGCTGCGCTCGTGATGACAATTTTTGCGGGTTCGCAAAGCAGCGCAGAACTGATACAGCGTAGTTTATGGACACATTCCTTGGCCGCTATAAGAACCTGATCGTGCTGGCGGCCATCCTGTTCGCCCAAATTATCGCCCTGGCGGTGCAGGTGCGCCGCCCGGCGCAAGAAGGCGAAACCCGTCTCATTCGTTTGTGGGCCATCTCCGCCGTCACGCCGATCGAAAAAGCCGTGGTTCACAGCCAGGAGTGGGTGCAGAATCTCTGGACCACCTACGCCTACCTGCGCGGCGTCCGCCGCGAGAATCGCGAACTGCGCGCCGAAATCGAGCGCATGAAGATCGACGACGCGCGCATCAGCGAAGATGCTCGCATGGCTCGCCGCGTGCAGGCGCTGCTGGCCTTCAAGGAGCAGTACGTCGACTCGCACCATCGCGGCGCAGGTCATCGGCACCAGCGGCAGCGAACAATCGCGCGTGCTCTACATCGACAAGGGTTCGAGCGACGGCATCAAGCCCGACATGGCCGTCATCACCCCGACCGGCATCGTCGGCAAGATCGTGCAGGTCTTTCCCGACTCCTCGCAGGTGCTGCCCATCAACGATCAATTCAGCGGAGTGGGTGCTGCACTCAAGGATTCGCGCCTGCAGGGCATTCTGAAGGGCGCGGCCAACGGCGCGACCACGCTGCAGTACATCATGAGCGACGAGAAGGTCGTTCCCGGCGAAGAGGTCATTACCAGCGGCGGCGATCGCATTTTCCCCAAGGGCTTGCCGGTGGGCAAGGTGGTTTCGGTCGAGCCCGGCAAAGATCTGTTCCTCAACATTCGCGTGCTTCCGTCGTCGCGGCTCGACAGCTTGGAAGAAGTGCTGGTGGTCACCAAG
Source organism: uncultured Acidobacteriaceae bacterium (assembly GCA_963746515.1). Classification (GTDB taxonomy): domain Bacteria; phylum Acidobacteriota; class Terriglobia; order Terriglobales; family Acidobacteriaceae; genus Bog-257. The sequence goes on from CAVVBO010000003.1 coordinate 59,345, forward strand.
ATCACGGAGAAGATGCCGGACACGAAGGACCTTGGACCGCTGCGCGCCTCCGACATTCTCGCCGAGCGCTTGCCCACCGTCCCCACCAAGACTGAAGTCGACGCTGCCGGCAATGCCAAGCCTGGGGCAACGACGCCCGGCTCGGCAACTGCACCCGGGGCTCACCCGGCTAATGGAACCGCAACTGGCAAGCCAGTCACCGGCGCCAACACGACCGCGACTAAGCCGGCTGCCGGCGGCGCAACAGCACCGCGAACAAGCCTGGAACGGCCCCCGCAAATAAGCCTGCGGCGACGACGACTACTCCGCGGGTGACCACTCCGGGCACAACGCCGGGAGCCGCCGCCAGCGTGAAGCCGAAGCCGGCGACGCCCAGCGCTGATCCCGCCGGCACAACCACCAAGCCCGCCATCGGTAATGCTCCGGCGACAACGGCGCCGCGCACCGAATCCGGAGCATACGACGATGACGACTTGCCGGTCGCGCCGAAACAGCCCACGCCGGAGCCCGCTCCGAGCAACAACTCCGATCAGCCCGCCACACCTCCGGCCGGAGCGCCACCGCAGCATGAGCACCCGGGTCATGCCATTTCGCGGAAGCCTGACCTCGCGGGAGCAGGTTTCGGTCTACGAGTTCAGCTGGCTGGCGGTCATCTTCGTTCCGCTGGTCGCGGTGCTGATCCAGATCTTCATTCCGGTGCAGGTCCGCTTCCTGCCGATCATCGATCTGCCGTTCCTGGTGACAATTTTCTTCGCCACGGCGCGGCGCAATCCCATCAGCGGATGCCTTACCGGCTGCCTGATCGGCTTGATGCAGGACCTGTTCGCCGGTCCCAGCCATCCGCTGGGCATGTACGGCATCGCCCTGACGGTCATTGGGTATTTGGCGTCGTCGCTGGGCCTGAAGATCGATGTCGAGAATCCCGGCTCGCGCTTCCTGATCACCTACGTTTTCTTTGCGATTCATCAGGGGGTGTACTACGGTGTGGCACACGGTCTTCTGCGCCAGGCGCTGCAATGGAGCTGGAGCCATGTAGCGATCTCGGCCCTCGCCAATGCCGTGATCGGCATCTTCGTCTTCAAGTTTCTGGACAGGTTCAAGCAGCGGTAGGGAGATCAGATCAAAAGAAGACAGCAGGCGAAACCCCAAATCTCGCACTAAGCCGCCTAATTTGTTCTTTTGTGAAATCGCGTTTCCCATGCAGAACTTCGGAAACGATGCTTTCGGTGCCAAACACTTCTGCCAGGTCTTTTTGCCGGAGGCCGTGCGCGTCCATCAGGTGCCGTAATATCTCGACTGGCTCAGCGTTCGGAACAGGGTCGCTCTTTCGCTCGAAATCCTCGATAAGCACCGCCAGCAGATCAATCAGCTTTTCCTCCGCCCGGGTCGAAGATTTCTTGCTGGTCAGCGCTTCCAACCGCCGAACATAGGCCTGTTTCTGCCTCTCATCGCGGATGACTTCTGGCTTGGTTTCCAAAAGCAAAGCTGCGTAGTTGCTAGTGAGCGCGTTCATTTTCTCCAATTACTCCGCGTGTATTCACTATGTGTGAGCAAGTGTTTGATGAAGATAATCTGCCATCTGTATTCCATTTTGACAATAAGCCGATAGCGATTGCCTTTAATGTTAAAGACCGTGTACGGATCCACGAAATCGGCATGTGGATAGACTCTCCTCACATCTGCCAGATTTTGCCAGGTCGCGTGAGAGGCGATCTTGTACCATTCGGAAATAGGCCCGGCAAGCGACGGATCGTTCGCCACGGCGGTGCGCCATGCACTTTTGCTGACGACCCTCATTCGCTGCAGACAGAAAACATTACAAGCACATCTTACTTCGCAATTTGCGAAGATGCAACGACAGGCCGGATGCGCAACTCGAGTTCCCTCGCTTTATCAATCGTGGGAAACGCACTGGCAACCCATCGCACGTTTTTCCTCTGCTCCGGCACACGGAACCGGGCTACAATAGTGCAGAGTTTTCCGATCGTCACTAGTCACGAAATCGAGTGTATTTTCGCGATGCGTAGCTTTGCCCGGCGGATCTGACCTCGGCCGGAACTCTCGGTCAATTCGATAACGTTGCAACTGTAGTTCTCCGGAAAGATGTAGTTCGGATGTTAGGTCGCGACGAAAAAGTCTCCCAGCTCCGGCTCACCGCAGTGCAGTACATCCTGCTGGGAATTTTTCTGATTCTGGCCTTCGGGCTGTGGCGTCTGCAGGTCGCCCGCAGCGACTACTACAACAATCTGGCCGAGCAGAACCGCATCAAGCAGGTTCCGATCCTTGCGCCTCGCGGCAAAATCCTCGACCGCGAAGGCCGCATCATCGTCGACAACTATCCCTCGTTCTCCGTGCTGCTGCTGCGCGATCAGAAACGCGATCTGCAGGCCGATGCCGACAAGATTGCCGCCGGCCTGCACATGCCGCCCGACGAGTTGCGCGCGCGCCTGAAGCGCATGGTCGCGGTTCCGGGCTATCAGCCGCTGTTTCTGAAGGACGACATCACGCCCGACGAGCTGGCCTTCATCGAATCGCATCGCGCCGAGCTGCCCGAGCTCGAAACCATCACCGTGCATCGCCGCCTGTATCCCAAGAACGGATTCATGGCGCACGTCATCGGCTACGTCGGGCCAGGTCAGCGAAGACATGCTGAACCAGCCGCAATGGGAGCTGTATAACCCCGGCGACATCGTCGGCATGTCGGGCGTCGAGCAGTACTACAACGATATTCTGATGGGCAAGAACGGCTCGCGCCAGGTGCTGGTCAACAGCCGCGGCAAGGAAGTCGGCACGCTCAGCGATGTGCAGGCGGTTCCCGGCAAGCAGCTCAAGCTCACCATCGATCTCGACCTGCAGATTGCCGCCGAAGAAGCGCTGGAAGGCAAGCAACGGCGCGATCGTTGCCATGGATCCGCGTAACGGCGAGATTCTGGCGATGGTCAGCCGGCCGGCGTTCGATCCCAACGAATTTGCGGTGCACATCACCCGCGACGAGTGGAACCAGCTGGTCACCGATCCCGGCAAGCCGCTGCTCGAATAAAGCCATCCAGGCGCAGCTCGCGCCCGGCTCGACCTTCAAGATTCTGATGTCGGTGGCCGGACTGCAGGAAGGCATCGCGCAGGAGCTGATCGTCAACTGCGGCGGTGGCGGGACTTTCTACGGACGCTTCTTCAAATGCTGATCACGAAGCATGGCCGGCGTCGACATCTCGCAAGGGCATCTACGCATTCCTGCGATACGTACTTACTACACGCTGGGCGAGAAGCTGGGCATCGGCCGCATCGCCAAGTACGCCACCGAGTTCGGCTTCGGGCAGAAGACCGGCATCGATCTGCCGCAGGAAGTTTCCGGCGTGATGCCGTCGGAAGAGTGGAAGATCAAGAACTTCAAGCAGAAGTGGTATGCGGGCGAGACCATCTCGGTCGGCATCGGGCAGGGAGCGGTTGCGGTGACGCCGATTCAACTGGCGCGCGCCATCGGAGCGATCGCCAGCGACGGCGTGCTGGTGCGGCCGCACGTCGCATTTCCCGATCAGTTTCCGCCGGACTTCAAGCAGGTCTCGCACCTATAACGACAAAGTCCAATGCCAGATCGAACCAGGACAACTGGGTGACGATCACCGATGCCATGGCCGAGTGTCTCGCACGATCGGAACCGCGCGCCAGCGCACATCATCGACGGAGTCGATTTCGCCGGCAAGACCGGCACGCGCGCAGACCATCTCGACTCGAAGCTCGAAGCAAGATGGGCGCAAGCGGCAAATCGAAGTTCAACGACAACTCGCTGGTTCGTGGGAATGACGCCGCGGCGCAATCCGGAGATCGTGGTGGCCGTGCTTGACGCAAGGCGGTGGCATGGGGCTGGCGCTCGGGCTTGCTGGCGGCCGAAGTGATCAAAGCTTACGTCGACGAAGCAGCGCATGCGTCAGACGCAAGTTGCCAAGGCCAACGGCAGCTCCCGGCAGGCAACCAAGCAGGCCGAAGTCGCCGCCGTCTGGCATGAGGGCGATCGCCAAGAATCCCGACAAGACTGCAGGCCGGGCATTTCACCGTCCCGACCGACGGCACGGTGAAGCCGGTGAGCAGCCGCGCCGGGCGTCGGAGCCGCCGAGAAGCCGACTGCCGCGCTGCCGATCTGCGAAGCTACGGAGTCGCATCCCGAGATGGCGCATCCCGAAGCGCGATGCACCTGTTCCAGCCGAGCCCAAGCCGTCCGAGGCACAGCCCGACAGTCAGCCCGCGCAACAGACTCCTGCGAAGAAGAAGACGCCAGCCACCAGTCCGCCAGTTACTCCGCCGGCCGTGGCCGTTCCCGCGAGGCAGCCGTGAGCCGTTACGTCTCCTTCCGCGATTTCGACTGGGTGCTGCTGGTGCTGGTGCTGCTGATTTGCGCGCTGGGCGTGGTGGAAATCTATAGCGCGACCTTGAGCACGAAGTTCGCCGGCGTACATCTGAAGCAGGTGTACTGGATCCTGGGCGGCGTGGCGCTGATGTTCATCGTCAGCGTGCTCAACTATCAGGCGCTGCTGGAGCGCGTGCCGCTGCATGTATCTGATGCTCGATTGGCTCGCTGCTGGCGGTGGAAGTGTTCGGCAAGAAGTATCTGGGCGCGCGCCGCTGGGTGCAGCTCGGCTCCTTCCACTTTCAGCCCTCGGAATGGGTGAAGCTGGTGCTGATTCTCGCCATGGCGAAATATTTCGCCGACACCAAGACGGAATGCACGGCCCAGGACATCGTCAAAGCCGGAGCGCTGGTGGGCGTTCCGATGTTGATGGTGCTGGCGCAGCCCGATCTCGGCACCGCGCTCACCTACCTGCCCATCGCCATCATGGGATTGTTCCTGGGCGGGATGAAAGCCAAGCACGCGGTGGTCATCCTGGTGATCGGAGCCTTGCTGGCGCCCGTGGCGTGGCATGTCCTGAAGCCTTACCAGCGCGATCGCCTGACCAGCTTCATCGCAGCCGGAGGCCGACTCCCAGGGTCACGGATATCAGGTGATTCAGTCGCTGGTTGCGGTGGGGTCGGGCGGCATTTTCGGCAAAGGGACGGCCCACGGCAGCCAGACCCAGGGCCAGTTCCTGCCGGTGCCGCATACCGACTTCATCTTTGCCGCTTTCGCCGAGGAGCACGGCTTCATAGGCGCGATGGGCTTACTCCTGCTATACTTTATCGTACTGATGCGTCTGATTCAGAACGCTCAGACGGCCCCCGACCGGGCAGGAGCCTTCGTGGTCATGGGCGTGGTTGCGGTTCTCGCATTCCACCTCCTGGTCAACGTAGGAATGGTGGTAGGTTTCATGCCGGTCACGGGTATTCCCTTGCCGTTAATGAGTTACGGGGGATCGTCAGTACTGTTCATGTTCCTGGCCTGGGGATTGTGATGAACATCCGCATGCGCCGGTTCGTGAACTGAAGCACTAAAGAGATTTGTCGTTAGAGGCGCCATCGGGGCGCGAACGCATGAAAGCCGGTCTCATCCGCCGGGAAGCCATGGCAGACGAAGAATTCTGGCTTCCGAAGGATGACAACAAGATTACGACCGCCCTCACGTACGAGGGCATACGCCGGCCGCAAGGAGAAAAGGCCGGACAGGATTGCAAAGCACGTTGTTCGGAGGCGGGAAACGGCCCCTCAGCCTAGAGTGCTGGGTGCGACGCCACAAACCTTGAACAATGTGCTTGATACGGTGCTTAAGATTCCACAAAGTGTAGCTTTACGAATCAGGTCAGGTCCGCACCCGGACGACAGTCCCGGTGTGTCCTCGGCCTAATCACCCGTCCCGTACTTCTGTCCCTCCGTCGCCTGCGTCCGGTTAAACCGGAGCATCCATGAACAAAGAACTTTACGTGTCCTCTACGCCCCACGAAACCAAGGTGGCGTTGATGGAGGACGATCAGCTCGCCGAAGTTTTCTTCGAGCGGGAAAACGAATACACCCTAGCAGGATCCATCTACAAAGGCCGCGTCACCCGCGTGCTTCCCGGCATGCAGTCGGCCTTCGTCGACATCGGACTGGAGCGCGACGCCTTCCTCTACGTCTCCGACTTCCTCGAACTGACGGGCGACGAAGAAGAGGACGAAGAGTTCGGCGACATTCCCGCGCCGCGCGGCGCCATCGAAGTAGGCAAGCCGCAACCTGCGCAGGAAGCGCATACGGCGTCGAAGCCCAGACTACATTCGTTGGACCTGACACCGAAGAGGAATCCGAAACCTTCGTCGAGGACTTTTCGACGTCCGGCCGAGGAGCAGTCCGCCGCCGGAGAAGACGGCGAATCCGCCGCCGGCGAAGACTGAGTCGGAAGAAGGCGCTCGCCGTTGGCGTGGACGCCGCCGCCGTCGTGGTGGACGCCGCGGCCGCCGCCGATGAGCGCGACAGCCGCGCCCGAGACGCAACTACGCCGAAGCTGCCGGCCCCGGTTGAAGCAGACGTCCAGCGCCGCGCACGCACCGCGTATCGAGCCGCGTCACGAATCGCGTCCCGCGCTCAGGACTACGGTCCGCCGGCCGGATACACGCCGATCATCCTCCCCGGAGAATCAATTTCGAAGTATCGCAACCTGGCGCAGCCTGCGGCTGAGCCCCAACCGGCGAGCTCGATCGACGACGCATGTCGTTCCGGCCGCTCCGGTGGAAGACTTCCCTCCGCCGGAATGCTGATGTCGCAGTTGCACGAGGAGATCGAGGAAGAAGCTGCTCATCTCGATCAAGGCTTTACTGACGCCGAAGCGGAGCCCGAACCGGTTCGACAGCGGTCGAAGCCGCTCCTGTCGTCGAGGAGCCGCAACCTCGCTCCCGAGCGCGGCTTCTGGCGCTCGCGGCGCAAGCCAGCCGCTGCGGTTGAGTCGGAAGCCGCTGCCGTGGTCGCGCCCGACGAGGCCGCAGTCAGCCACGAAGAAGCAGCGAGCCCACTGAAGCGGCGCGGCATCTGGAAGTTCCCGTTCCCGAGATCGCGGAGTCGCCGAGAGAGCCGTGGTCACTGTCGCGCCCGAGAGTCACCAAGTCCACGAGTCATTGAAGCCGAAGTCGCCGACCGCAATCCGAGTCTCACAATGTCGGCATATCCGGCCACGGCCGAAGTCGTGAGTTGAAGCGAGTCGCAAGCCGCTCACGTTCGAACTGCGCATGAGGACTTCAATCTCGAGCAGCAGGCCGCTCCTTCCGTGCGCTCCCGAAGGCCGCACCCTGGAGCACGAAGTTCTGGAAGACGAGGAGACGGAATTCCATCCCGTTCCCGACGATCTGAGCGCCATGAGCGAAGTTGCCGGCGACGAAGAGTTGGTGCTGGAAGAGGAGACGCTCGACGCCGACAACGGCTACTCCGAACGCTGGGTTCCGAAGATCGAAGACGTTGACGAAGACGAGATTGTCGCCGCGGAAGAGCGTGGCGAGAACATCTACGCCGCAGCCGACGAAGAAGACGAAGAAGAGGAAGAGAACGGCGAAGAAGAGGAGACCAACGGCCGCGCCGAGTTCGCGCCGTCGCTCCCACTGCCGGATATCAGCAGCGCACCGCCGAGCGTCCCGGCTACGAGCGTCGCGGTGGCCGCTTCGATCGCGATCGCGGACGCCGTGGCGGCTCGCGCCGCAACATGCGCGCCCGTCCCAACAGCAGCCGCAATCAGCCGCTCATCACCGACCTGCTGAAGGAAGGGCAGGAAGTCCTGATCCAGATTGCCAAGGAGCCCATCGGCAAGAAGGGCGCGCGCATCACCAGCCACATCGCGCTGCCGGGCCGCTTCCTGGTCTACATGCCGACGGTCAATCACGTCGGCGTCTCGCGCAAGATCAACTTCCGACGAAGAGCGCCAGCGCCTGAAGCGCATCGTCACCAGCGAGCGCGAAAACGGCTTGGGCGGATTCATCGTTCGCACCGCCGCCGCCAACATCAAGGAAGAAGATCTGCGCGCCGACATCCGCTTCCTGAAACATCTGTGGGCCGAGATCAAGACCCGCGCCGAGAACAGCAAGTCGCCGGCGCTGATCTATCACGACCTCAACCTGGTGGAGCGCGTGCTGCGCGACCAGGTCAACGCCGACTTCTCGCAGATCTGGGTCGACACCGAAGACGAGTACGAGCGCGTGGTGCGCTTCGCCAACCGCTTCCAGCCGTCGCTGGTGCGCCGCATCAAGCTCTACACCAAAGACACGCCGCTGTTCGAGCAGTTCGGCATTCAGGACGAGATCAACCGCTCGCTCAAGTCGAAGGTATGGCTGAAGAGCGGCGGCCACATCGTCATCAACCAGACCGAAGCGCTGGTGGCCATCGACGTCAACACCGGCAAGTTTGTCGGCAAGACGCAGCGGCTGGAAGACACCATCGTGAAGACCAACGTCGATGCCATCAAGGAAATCGTGCGGCAGATCCGGCTGCGCGATCTGGGCGGCATCATCGTCATCGACTTCATCGACATGGACGAGCGCAAGAACCGCCAGAAGGTCATGATGGCGCTGGAAGAAGCGCTGCGCAGCGATCGCGCGCCGTCGAAGGTTCTCCAGTTCAACGATTTCGGACTGGTCGCCATCACCCGCAAACGCGTCAAGCAGTCGCTGGAGCGCACGCTGGGCGAGTCTTGTCCGTATTGCACGGGCGCGGGCTTCGTGAAGTCGGTGCCGACCGTCTGCAACGAGCTCTACATCGAGATGCGCAAGATGGCCAAGATCCACGACGACGACGACATCACGGTGCGCGTGAATCCCGAGGTCGCCAAGGCGCTGAAGGCCAACAACGGCAAACTCATCGGCGAGATGGAAGAGCTGACCGGCAAGACCGTGCTGGTAAAGAGCGATCCCGCGCTGCACCAGGAGATGTTCGATATTCACTAGCTAGAGGTCAGGGACTAGTGGTGTGGGGTTCGCAAAACCGCGTGTGCCCCGGGTTAGCCCCTCTTTTGGGCTTTGGGCTTTGTGCCTAGGTTCGCCCTTCGGTTGGGCTAACCTGGGTGCGACGCATCCGGACGAGTGAAAGAGTTGCACTTTTTTCTCAGTCCAGCGATAGTTAGATATGAAGGTCTTGACGCGCTTCGTGACGTCCGCTGCCCAGCCCGGGCAATTTCCGCCCGCGGGCGCGCCCGAGATTGCCTTTCTGGGTCGGTCCAACGTCGGCAAGTCAAGCCTGATCAACTCGCTGGTGGGCAGCAAGATCGCCAAGACCAGCAATACCCCGGGCCGCACCCAGACCATCAACTTTTTCCAGGTACGCCGCCCCGGCAAGCCGCACCCCGACTTTGTCTTTGCCGATCTACCTGGTTACGGCTACGCCCGCGTGCCTAAGGAAATCACCGCGCAATGGGCGCAGTTCATCGATCCCTATTTGGAGAAACGCGAGTCCCTGGCTTTGTGCCTGGCGCTGGTCGATGTCACCATCCCTCCCCAGGAACTCGATCTGAAGTTGCTGGAATGGCTCGGCCAGATCGGGCGTAACTTCCTGGTAGTCGCAACCAAAGCCGATCGCATTTCCGGCAACCAATTACGCACGTCGCTGCAGAAACTGGGAGAGCAGTTGCACGTTGCTGCCGATCGGATAATCGCATTTTCGGCAAAAACGCGGGTAGGCCACGATGAACTTTGGGCGGCGATCAAGCTGGCGGCGGGAGTCCAAGAGCCGGGCTCCCACAATGTCGCACAAACGGGCTAGCAGGTGAGCTTTCAGCGGTCAGTTCTTAGGGAAGCTCTGACTAAGTTCCGGTTTTGAAAGGGCACGGCTTCAGCCGTGCAGCAAGCCTCGCAAGATCAACGGGGCTTTAGCCCCTGCGGCAAGTTCGGCAAGTTATTCAAGGCTTCCTCAGCATTCAGCGCAACATAGTAACTCAAGCCAAGCGCGCTACTTCATCCTGAAAGACGATTTCTCATTCGAACAACCTACCCGTGAAGAGTGATTTGACTGCTGAGTCCACCGGCCAAACTATCCACGAACCACTGAATTACGGCCAGATCTCCAATGCGGTCTTACTCAGGATCTGTTCTTTCACGGCTTCGCTCAGTGGCAGTGCGCGGAACTCGGCAAGGTTCTTCTCGATCTCGGGAACGCCTGGCCCCGGCCAGTCCGTGCCGAACAGCGTTTTGTGCGCGATCTCTTCCAGGCGGGGAAAATATTTCAGCAGAGTTTTGGGAGGAATGCCGCTGATGTCGAGAAAGACATTGCGGTGCCTCCGCACCAGGAAAAATGCGGTGTCCATCCACAGGGGCCGTCCACCGTGGGCCAGCAGAATCATCAGCCGGGGAAAATCGACGGCCACGTCGTCCACATAGATAGGGTCGCCGAACTTATTGCGTGCGCCGGGAAAAATCGACGTGCCAGTGTGCACCATGATGGGGATGCCATTGGCTTCGGCCGCCCGATAAATCATCTCCAACTCTTTGACGCCGTTTACATAGTCGTTGGGATAAAGCAACTGATGCGGCGGATGGATCTTGATCAGCTTGATTCCCAGCCGCACGATCTGTTCCATATCCGCGAGCACGTTGGTTGTATGTCGAGGGTGCACGCTGCCGCATGGAATCAGCCGCTTCGGGTCTGCCTTCACATAATTAGCGATGAACTCGTTGACCGCCGGGGTAAAGCCGATCACCTCGGGCGCCACATAATTGATCAGCACCGCGCGATCTACGCCAATTGCATCCAGATGCTTGAGGAACGCCTTCGGCGAGCTACAATATTCCGCAATCAGGTCGAAATCCTTGCGGGATTTCTTCATCAGCGCCAGCGCCTCCGGCTTGAACAATTCCAGCGGCTGAATGTGAATGTGGCAATCAGTGACGATCATAGTTAGTAGATAGTGGATGGTGTTCAGTGGCTAGCTAATATTGTCATCCCGAGCGAAGCCGAGGGATCTGCGGGCGAGTCAACAGTTTGGTCCTTTTGACCAACCCCGGTTTGTCCGCCGACACTGGAAACTGACAACTGCCAACTGCCTCAATTTGCTGCCGCCATGACCGCCCGTTTCGCAAACACGCGCACCATCTCCCGCCGATATTCCGGCGTAAGCGCCGAGGTGGTGAGTGGTTTCGCCGTCCGCGCGGCTATTACCCCAATTTGCTCCGCAATCTCCTCGCTGGGAACTACTCCCACAAGGTGGGCATCCGCGTCCTTTACCAGGAACGGCGCAGGATTCAGCGCGGTAATTGCGACTCGTGCATCTTCGACCCGGCCAGACTTCATCTTGAGCGCCACGGCAACCCCGGCTAGAGGATAGTCGATACTGCCGCGAACCCGTAGCTTCTGGTAGCTGCCGCGCCAGCCCGCCGTCGCTTCCGGCAGAAACACCCGAGTAACGATCTCGTTGGACGCCAGATGCAACCGCACAATACCATCGTTCACATAGAACTCTGACAATGGGGTACGCCGCAATCCGCTTGGCCCGGCAATCTCAAGTTCAGCTCCCAAACACAATAGCGCAGGAGGCGTATCGCCCGAGAAGGCCGCCCAGCAGAACTTTCCACCGGGAGCCACGTGACACAAGTCGCCATCTTTCTTCAGGCAGAAACCGCAACTCTTCCGCCAAAGCAGCGACTGGTTGTACCACAAGCAGCGAGTATCGAGGCAGACGTTGCCGCCAATCGTTCCCATGTTGCGCAACACGGGCGAAGCCACGGTTTTCACCGCATGGTAAAGCACCGGGTAGTCTCTGCGAATCACGGAGGAGTGCTCAATGGTGCCGAGCGCGGTCAGCGCTCCAATTTCGATGCCGTCGCCGGGCAGGTTGCGAATACCGCGAAGCTCGCGAACCCCGCGCAAATCGAGCACATACGGCGGTGTGAACAGCTTTTGCTTCATCGAAGGCAGAAGGTCGGTGCCTCCGGCCACAACCTTTACTTCGCCCCCATGCTTCGCCATTAGCGATACGGCCTCGTCGAGGGTCTTGGGGCGCAGTAGTAGAAAAGTAGGCAAGCTCACCGCTCACCTCCAACCGGCGCACCGGCATCCGTGCCTTGTCGCGCCGGATCAAGAGGATGTCGTGTCGGACCTTTGCCGCGGAACCACAGCGACCCTCCGTGTTCGCGAAAGGTCATCGGTGCCGTAGGATCGACAGACTCCGTCATCTCAATTCTTTTTAGCCCTTTCTTGGCTCGCAATGCCGACAATACTCGTTCAGGCGTGAATGGAGCCTCACGCAGTCGGACTCCCACAGCGTCGTAGATTGCATTCGAGATCGCCGGAATGGTTGCGGCTAGTGAACCCTCGCCAGCTTCCTTCGCGCCGAATGGTCCCTCAGGATCGATACTTTCGACGATGATGCACTCGATGTCGGGCGACTCCTCCGACGAAGGACTGCGATACTCCAGCAGACCGGGATTCATCAGCAGGCCATCTTTCCAGATCATCTCTTCTTCCAGTGCCTGGCCCAGCCCCATCCACACCGAGCCGATGACCTGGCCTTCGACGGCAACCGGATTCAAGGCGCGACCGCAATCATGAGCAGCCCAAATCTTGTGTACCGTCACCTCGCCAGTTTCTTCGTCGACGCTGACATCGGCGACCTGGGCTGAATACGAATATGCGGGGGAGGGCCCCACGCCTCCGCCTTTGTGCTTGCCGCCGCGTGCCGCCATGGGAGGAGCGTAGGAGCCTGTTCCGGTCAGCGCGCCATGGAAATCGATTGCCGAAACCACCGCTTCCTCGAAGCTCAAGTGTTCCTTGGGACCGTCTTCCTTGCGGGTCTGCAGAACCGAGCCGCGAAGAATCTGCCCATCCACGCGCCCGCTGGCCGCAGCTTCTTTCGGTTCCAGTAGATCCGGGTCACCAGGTTCGCCGCTACCAGTGATTGTGCCGCGCTTATAGACGTGGTCATTGCGCATAACCACATCCTCTGGAGCGCAATTCATTTTCTTGGCGGCAGCGCTGACGATGTTTTTCTTCACATCTTCCGCTGCGCGGAGAGCAGCATTTCCAGCCATGAATGTCACGCGGCTGGAATACGATCCCAGATCGATGGGCGTCAGATCAGTGTCGGCGGCGATGACGCGCACTCGCGCCAGCTCGCACCCCAGCACCTCGGCCACAACTTGCGCCGTCATAGTGTCGGAGCCTTGCCCGATCTCTGACGCGCCGGTATACACCACCACGCCGCCATCGCGATCGATCTTGATGTTTACCGTCGAGTGCGGCATATCCGAGCGGATGATGCTGTTCGCCGCGCCGCTCACGTAGTGGCTACAAGCGACGCCGAGCCCGCGTCCCTTGGGCAGCTTGCCTCGGCGCTCCTTCCAACCGGATCGCGTCACAACCTGATCGATACACTCAGGCAGCCCGTAGCTCAGAACTCGTAGACCATTCACCGTAACCATCGGCGGCTTTAGCAAGTTCACCCGCCGCACTTCAGCCGGATCGAGCCCAAGCGTGGCCGAAATTTCGTCCATCTGCGATTCGAAGGCGAAACGTACGTTCACCGTGCCGTGTCCACGCATCGCGCCGCAGGCCGGTTTATTTGTCAGTACGCGATATCCGTCGTAGCGAATATGGGGAATGTCGTATAGCGCGCCTAGTAACGCGCCCGAATACAGAATGGTTACCACACCGTAGGAGCAGTACGCCCCGCCGTCTTGAATCACTTTGCACGCCACCGCGGTGATGCGGCCGTCATTCTTTACGCCAGTCTTCAGATCGATAATGGTGCGCGGCCGTCCGCGATGCGCCCAGAACACTTCCTCGCGCGTGTAGGTGATCTTCACCGGAGCCTTGGCAGCGCGCGCCGTAACTGCAGCAATGATTTCCAGAGGAATGATTTCGCTTTTGCCGCCGAAGCCGCCGCCGACCAGCGGTTTGATTACGCGGATTTGCGACATCGGCAACTCCAGCACCAGCGAAAGCTTATGCTGCAAATAGTAGGGAACCTGCGTCGATGACCACACTGTCAGACGTCCCAGCTTTCCGGTATAGGGATCGAGTTCGAAATTCGCCAGGGTGCAATGCGGCTCCATCGCCGCATGGGTTACTTCATTAGCGATGTAACGGCCTTCGGCAATGTAGTCGGCGTCGGCAAATCCCTTGTCGAGATCGCCAAATACGTGGTGATAGTCCTTCTCAATGTTGTGCGGACGGTTCTCATGAATCAGATCCGTCTCTGCCTTCATCGATTCTTCGGGATCGAAGTACGCCGGCAGGGGCTCATAGTCCACCTCAATCAACTCGATGGCGCGCTCGGCAATCTCTTCCGTCACCGCCGCAACGCAAGCAACGTGATCACCAACATAGCGCACCTTCTCGACTGCCAGCGCAGTCTCATCATGGCCGACAGGAAGAATGCCGTAAGGATTGGGTGCGTCTTCGCCGGTCACAACCGCAACTACGCCCTCCAGGGCCTTGGCGCGCGAGGTGTCAATGCTCTTAATTCGCGCATGCGGATAAGGCGAATGCAGAATCTTGCCCACCAGCATTCCCGGCATGCTGAAATCGTCGGCATACTTGCCGGCTCCCGTGGTCTTGCCCGCGGCGTCGATCATCGCGATCGACTTACCGATAACAGAAAAATCGCTCATCGATTACTTCGCCCCCACTAATTCGTGCTTCATACCTTTTTGTTCAGCGTCGATCGCCGCGCGCACAGCCTGGTACATTTGCGAATAGCCGGTGCAGCGGCACAAATTGCTGCTGAGCGCCTCGCGAATCTCGTCTTCACGAGGCTCGGGGTTATTCGCCAGCAGCCACTTCACGGTCATCATGAATCCCGGAGTGCAAAAACCGCACTGCGAGCCGCCGAAATCGCCGTAGGCCTTCTGCAAAGCCGCCAGGCTGCCATGATCGGCGACGCCTTCGACCGTGGTGATCTCCTGACCTTCGCAGCTGGCCGCCAGCATGGTGCAGGCTAGCATGGGAATGCCCTCGACTTGCACTGTGCACGCGCCGCAAGAAGAATCGTCACAGGCGCGTTTGGATCCAGTGAGATCAAGATCCTGGCGCAGAACATCGAGCAGCAACTTGCTGGGCTCGATCGCCAGTTCGTGGGTTCGTCCGTTGACGCGGAGTTCGATTAGTTCTTTTTTCATAAGGAAACCTGCAATCAGCAGTTAGCATTTGGCAGGTAGCCATGCCGATCAAACTTGGGCCAAGTGCTAACTGCTAAATGCCAAGTGCTGCTTTAGTAAATCGGCACCTTGGGATCGATCTGTCTGGCCCAGCGATCGATTCCCCCGCGTAACGATTGCACCTTCTCAAATCCCTGTTGCCGCAACCAGGCCGTGACATTCATCGACCGCACCCCGTGGTGACAAACAACAACGATGTGTTTCTCCGGATCGAGCTCCTGATTGAACCTCGCTGGAATATCGCCCATCGGGATGTGTTTGCTGCCGGCAATCTTTGCCGTCTCAAACTCCCAGGGCTCGCGGACATCCAATACCACAATGTCAGACTCCAATTTCAACAGCGAATTCAGATTCTCGGGTGCGATCTCATAATCCATTCCCACTTTACTTTCCCACCCACTTCGGCCGACGGTGCTCCATGAAGGCCGCTATGCCTTCTTGAGCGTCAGCAGTTTTCATCAACTCATTGAAATAAATCTGCTCGGCACGGGCCAGGCCCTTATCAAAGTGGATTGAATCCCACGCATAAAACGCTTTCTTAGCCACCCTAATCGCTGCCGGGCTAAGCTGTGAGATCCGCTGCACACAGTCAGCAACCAGCGTCTCGGGATCGTCTGCCAACCCATTCACCAATCCTGCGGCAAGAGCTTCTTCGCCGGAAAGCGTTCGTCCCGTCAGGATCAACTCGGCCGCGAGCTTCTGTCCCACAATGGCAGATAAAGCAACACTCGCTACCGGCGGATAGCAGGCCAGCTTGATCTCAGGAAATCCCCATACCGAGTCAGGCGAAGCATACACGATGTCGCACATCATGGCCAGTTCAGCGCCCCCGCCTAGGCAATGCCGGCGCACGCTGGCGACGGTCAGCTTGCTGCTGTCGACTACTGACCGAATCACGCTGTGGAACGACGGTCAGCATGTCGCGGACCTGGTCCGGCGTGTGCGCCGCGATATCGACCCCGCTGGAAAAGGCCCGCTCCGACCCGGCAAAAACAATGACGCTGATCTCCGGGCGTGCGTCGAGTTGCTCCAGAGCGGCTCGCATTTCCTCCATCATCGCGATGTCGATGACATTCAGCGGTGGATTGTTCAGCACAATCCGCGCCGCCGGAGGATCCACTTCGACCGTGATGCGGGTGAAGCTCGTGCTGGCGGTGGCTGAACTCATTGTGCAACCCATGACGCCGATCTGCCGAAAAGGTCACGAAACCAGATCCCTCGCAGGTTAAAGCCTGCTCGTGATGACAAAAATGAGGAACCTGGAACGTCGCGTCTGAAGATGCGCCCTTCAATCCTACTTCCCCCTGAACTTCGCCGGGCGCTTCTCGATGTATGCCGCCAGTCCTTCCTTCGCATCGTCGCTCTCGAAGAGCAACTGCTGATTCTCTCGCTCCAGCGCCAGTCCGGCTTCCAGCGGGATCTCCCAGCCGGTCTGTACCGCTCGCTTGATCCGGCCAACCGCCTTAGCCGCTTTGTTCGGCGGACAGAACTGCCGCGCGTATTCCATCACGCGATCCATGAAGTTCTCCCGCTCGAAGATTTCATTCACTAGTCCAAGCTGTTTCGCTTCATCAAAAGAAAATGTCTTGCCCAGTCACCATCAGCTCGATCGCTTTTGACTTCCCCAAGAGCCGCGACAGGCGCTGGGTTCCACCGGTTCCTGGCAGTACACCGAGGTTGACTTCCGGCAGCCCAATTTTGCCGGCGTCCTTGCGCGCGACGCGCAAATCGGCTGCCATAGCAATCTCCAATCCTCCACCGACGCAATGTCCGTTCAATGCGGCGATCACCAGCTTGGGAGTATTCTCCAGCCGTAGCAGCGTCTCATTGGCATGCAGGCAGAAGTAGTACTTGAACGTGGGATCGACTTCAGTCAGCATCTGGATATTGGCGCCCGCCGAGAAAAACTTTTCGCCCGCACCCGTCAGCACGATCACATGAACATCGTTGTCCATACGCGCCTGCAGGATGGCGTCGTCGAGCTGCCGGTTCATTTCATAGCTGTAGGTGTTGGCCGGAGGATCGTTAATTTCGATCACCGCTACGCCCGAGTCGGTGCGGTAGTGGATCAGTTGCCTGGCTTCGATCGCGGCTGGCTGGGCGCTACCCATTGCTGACACTTCCTCCCTGGTTTGGCTTCAATTTCGGCATGCTTAGCTTCGGCGCTTGGCTGATGATTCCGTATCTTGGGACGAGTGCGCTTTCTTTTTTGTCCGACTCACGTGTTCCTGCTGCTTCGACACAGGGCCCGGCTTGCCGGCTACTGTTTTTCCCGCGCGTATTCCTCGCAGAAAAATGTCGCTGATCTCTTGTGCCAGAACCTCGGCGCCGGGATCGACGCGAGGGTTATACCACGTGTACAGCCAATTCATCATCCCGAACAGGCCCATCACCGCGGTACGGGTGCTGATACCGTCCGGCGCCTCATCGCCACCGATTCGGCCCTCGCTTGGCCAGATCTTCGACCAGTCCCACGCAAATGCGGTAGTACTCGCGCTTAGTAGCGGCCAGTTCGGTTCCGTAACCGTTCTTCAAAACGTCATCTTCATGCGACAATACCTTCATGGCCTTCTGCTTGGCCACCGAGTAATCAATATGATTGCGGACAAAGATGCGGATGCGTGCTTCGGGGTCCGCGCTGGCCGCCAGGCGCTGCCGCAGGCGCTCGATAATGGTGCGTAAAGGTGTGCTGCTGGATGAAGTACAGCAGCTTCTCTTTAGACTCGAAATAGTAATAGAGGCCGGCCAGCGAAATGCCGCTCAAGCGCGACAGGTCGCGCATGGAAGCGCCTTCGTAGCCTTTTTCAGCAAAGATCTCGGTGGCATAGTCGAGGATCTCGGCCAGACGGCGGTCGAAGCGGGTATCCAGCACTCGAGATGGGGAGGAAGCGGACATACAATGGTGACGGTCGGGAAGTGGCGACAGCGAAAGTGAAATTCTTCGAACGTTCGTTCTAATTTTACCTGTAACCTAGCGCTCTCGGCAACCTCGGTTGACTCTGCCGGCGAGAAATCGTGCAAGAGCACGAAAGGGTGAGATCGCACACGCGGGCCATCTCTAACAGATAGGTGACGGAGGGGACACGCATCGCTAGCGCGCACGAAGAGATGATGCCCGTCCTCTTTTGGGGAAAGGGCCTGCAATTTTCCAGTTAGCCGCAGCCGCGCGTTGACAAGTACCTCGCGAAAGGGCAAACTGCTCCATTCTTGAAGATTCCGTGCCGCGGATAGCGGATCGCGGACGAGATCTCGCCAAAACGAGCCATTGATGACGGCGCCACAACGCGTTTCGTATCGCATGGAGTCCACGCTGGAAAGCGTGAACAAGGCCGAAGAGATGGCCGACCAGATCGCGGCGCAGGCAGGCTTGGACGAGGATACGCGCGGCGGGATTTCCATGGCGGTCCGGGAGGCGATGATCAACGCCATTCTGCACGGCAACGCTTATGATCCGGCCAAGCGGGTGAATTTGACCTTCGAGCAGAATGGGCAGGAGTTGATTGTCACGATCACCGACGAGGGCAAGGGGTTTGTGCCGGACGAGGTTCCCGACCCGCTGGCTCCGGAGAATCTTTTGAAACAGTCGGGACGTGGCATATTCTTAATGCGGGCCTTCATGGACGAGGTCCGTTTTCGTAAACTAAATCCCGGCACTGAAATTACTTTGATCAAGCGGCTCCAGGGCAACGAACTGGACCGCCAGGAGGCTTCCACGTGAGCATGAAAGCGAGCACGCGGCAGGTAGATGGCGTCACCATCGTCGACTTGAGTGGACGAATCACTCTGGGCGAAGGCAGCGTGGTGTTGCGCGACACCATCAAGGACCTGCTGGGCAAAGGGCAGAAAAAGATTCTGCTGAATCTGGGCGATGTCAGCTACATCGATAGCTCGGGCATCGGCGAGCTGGTCAGCGCTTTTACCTCCGTCCGCAACCAGGGCGGCGAGCTGAAGCTGCTGAACCTGACCAAGAAAGTCCACGACCTGCTGCAGATCACCAAGCTGTACACGGTGTTTGACGTGAAGGACGACGAGGCTGTGGCGATCGGCGCCTTCGCCAAGTAGCAGCTTCGAAGTCTGTGTGGAGTAACCATCTCGAACGCCCTTTCGCGTCTGCGCGGAGGGCGTTGCTGTGTCAGCAATCAGCAATCAGCTGTCAGCACTCAGCCAAGGAGAGGGCACCTGGATGTATGCCGTTTGTGATTCGCCGTACTAGCGCTTTGGACTGAATGCTGACGGCTGAGTGCTGAATACTGATCGACTCCGGATTACAATCTTCCTATGCCTCGCATATCACGCCTCGAAAAAGATCAGGTTGACGCGGAGACCGGGAAAATCTACGACGTCTATCTCCAGGAACGCGGCAACGTACCCAACATGTTTCGCACGGTGGCGCACCGGCCGGAGATCTTCCGCACGATGATCGCGCACTTCCGCGCCGTCATGAATACCGGAACCGTGCCTACCAAGCTGAAGGAACTGGTGATCGTGCGTACTTCGCAGATCAACAGCTGCGAATATTGACTGGCCTCCCACACCGCCTTGGCAAGGCGGCTAGGCTGGAGCGAGGATCAGCTCAACAATCTGGCAAATTTCCGCGAGCGCTCCGATTTCACCGAGGCGGAAAAAGCCGCGCTGGATTTGGCCGAGCGCGCTACCCGCGATTCCAATCGCGTGGACGATGTCTTCTGGAACGAATTGCGCCAGTACTACGAGGAAGGCGAGATCATCGAATTGCTGGCGGCGATTGGGTTATTTAATTACTTCAATCGCTTCAATAATGCGCTGCACATGGAGCCGACGAAGTGAAGAAAGCGACTAGCGACTAGCAATTAGCTGCTAGCCTGATGAATCAGGCGCTCGTTGTGGATTCCATTGCTGTATCTGGCGGACCCTGTCTAAACCGCACAGCCACCTGCTCCGCTTCGCTCGTGATGACAAACAGGTGAGTGTTTTGGGCTCGCTAATTCGCCATGCGAGTGCTCAGCAATTAAGCAACAAGTTATTCTTCTGGGTCGAATACAACTTATTGCGAGTGGTCCTAATCCGAAGTCGGCTAGTCGCTAGTCGCTAGTTGCTCGCTGCTGATTTTGGGCGCAAAGCGCATTCCATAGAACAGCACAATCGCCGACAGCGCCACAGCTACGACCATTGCCGTCAATCCCATCTCCAGATTGCTGCGGTCCGAGATGTAGCCGATGAGCGTTGGTGAAAAAGCATCGCCCAGAAGGTGGATGGTGAAGATGTTGACTGCCAGGGCGGTCGCCCGGATGCGGGCGCTCACGGAATTCACCAGCGCCGCGTTTAGCGGAGCGGTGTTCAGCAGCAGGAAGAATTCGCCGAGGAAAATTGCTGGATACATCGCCGGCCCGGGAAAATAGATAGCCAGCACGATGGCCGGAATCGCCAGTGCCATGCCGATCGCCGAAACCATCTGGTAGGCAGCGGGTGTGCGTCGCAGCAGCCGATCGCCCAGCCATCCACCTAGTAACGTAGCTACCGTACCTGAGACAACGGTCATTCCGCCGAAGACCATATTGGCGCGATCGAGCGGTACGTGCCGTACGCGGGTCAGAAACGTCGGCATCCAGACTTGCAGGCCGCCGATGGCGAAGGTCATCATGGCCGCGCCAAGGGTAATCGTCCAATAAGCTTTATTCCGTGCCAAACCTCGCACCGAACCGCGCTCTTTGCTGTCGGCCAAATGATCGCTGGCGCCGCGCACCGGCTCACGCAGGGCAAGCAATCCAAACGCCAGCAATAATCCAGGTATCGCCGCACACCATGAAGGGCGAGCGCCAGCCATATCGCGGTCCTAGGTATCCGCCGATCGAGGTAACCGAGCGCGCTGCCCACCGGAGTCGCCAGATAGAAGAAGCCCATCACCCGGCCGCGAATGTTCTCCGGGAACAGGTCGGCAAGAAATGCTGGCGAGATGGCGACGAAGGTGGCTTCGCCGATGCCGACGATCGACGTGGCGCAGCAGCAATTCGTCGATAGGTGTGGGTGACGGCGCTCAGCAGCGTGGCCGCGCTCCAGACGAATGCGCCCGCGGCCATGATCCACTTGCGGGGATAGCGATCGGCCAGGGGCGCAATCAGCGGGGCGGCCACCATGTAGCAAACGAAGAAGGCCGAGGTCAGGAAGCCGACCTGCGCGTCGTCGAGGTGAAATTCTTTCTGCACCAGCGGCTGCACGGCGAACAGCACATTGCGGTCGATGTAATTCAGAAAGTTCAGCGCCGTAAGCAGCAGCAACGCGCTGTCGAGCGCTGTGTTCGGCAGACATGGGTGCGCGGAGGATAACACGCCGCCGGCGCAGGCGATTGTGTGCCGGCTGTAAAAATACTTCCGCATGAGCGCAGGTTCGGAATATGCTGTGTGACGGCGAGGAGAACTGGTCAATAGCCTGGCAGCCCGGTCCGCGTAGTCGCGCGGCAAGGCGGTTCTGCGCGACTTGTCCACCCTTCTCAGCTAGAGCATTCCCAGCAATCACAAACTTTGCGGAGACTACATGAAGCGCCTGCTGCCGTTTCTTTTTGTACTCATATTTTCGTGCGCCGTGCTGGCGCAAACCTCGCAGACCGTCACCACCCAGACCTCGACAGCGCCGGCCTCGCAGACTGCGACGGCGTCGCAGCCGGCAACTCCGTCATCACGTCCACCGCAAGAGCGGATGTTCTTTCCCAAGGACTGGTATTGGGGATGGGCAGAGTTCGATCTGGCTCCGCCGCACAACGAAATTGATCCCAATCTGTGCGCGGCCAATGCCGGCCAGTACGGCGGCGTTAACGCGCAATGCAACGCGTTCGCCCGCTACATGCTTTCCGGGACGATCGAGATTCGTCCGTTTGGGCGGAACGTGTTTCGTCGTCTTATCGTTCTTCTTCGATCCGAATTTCCTGTTCGGCAAGAACGTTCCGCAAACGCTTTACACGTGGTCGTGGGATGGGATCGGCATGGAGTACGACATGGGGTGTTGGCAGTCGACCTGCCTAAGCGTTTCGAGTTCCGCTTCACCGCGCATCCCAACATGGCGCGCTTCGGATCGCGCGATGAGCCGCTAGGTCCGGCGTGGCTTGGTCCCAACGGACCCTGGGGACAGTACAACGCCATCGGCGTGCGCAAATATTTCGGGACGCGACGCGAAGGGACCGATTAGCTGCGAAGGATTGGGATTCACCACGGAGGCACGGAGGGCACGGAGTTTTTGATTATTTCAGGACTTCCCGTGGCTCTTCGTGTCTCGCGGCAAAATGCCAGTTCGACCGCGGAAGATCCGCTAATCGATGTGAGTCGATAACAGTCCCTCACAGACAAGCGATGCGCAGAGCCAGAATTTCTTTCAACGTTTCCTCCGTGCCCTCCGTGTACTCCGTGGTGAACGTCTTATTTCTTCGGCCGGGGAAAGCGCGCGATCACGACCGTCCCGATCCCGCCTCGGGGACGGAATTCGCCTTTCACTTCCGCCCACTTCGGTTTGGTGGCACGGACAACATCTTCCAGCACGCGATTGACGATGTTCTCCTGGAAGATGCCAAGGTTGCGGTAGCAATTCAGATATTCCTTCAGCGACTTCAGTTCCAGGCAGTCTTTATCGGGCATATAGCGGATCCACAAGGTGCCGAAATCGGGCAGCCCGGTCTTGGGGCATACGGAAGTGAACTCCGGAATGTCGATCAGGATTTCGTAGTTAGGGAATTGGTTTGGCCAGGTTTCAATCTCGGGAAACTTTGCGTCCAAACCGGACTCGGCGTGTTCCGGCGTATAGCGCTGACTCTTTGCCATGCCTCTATTGTAGCGGCGGTTGTCCCTCCCCCGACCTAACCGGGTTTGCAGCCAGAGGCCGCTGGGCATTGGAGCGCGAAGTCGGCTTGAGCACAGGAGTGGCCCTCCCGCGTTGATGAAGGATCTCGGAGTTCAGTTCCGCCCCGAGCAGCACGAGAAAAGCTACCCAATAAAGCCAGATCAGCAAGGCAATGCCGCCCCCCAGCACGCCATACGTCCGATTCAAGTTGGCAAAATGTCCAAAGTAAAAGCTCAGGCCGTCGGATAGAAAAATCCAGCCCACCACGACCAGGATCGCTCCTGGCAGGGAAGAGAGGAAGCGTTGTTCCAAGTTGGGGGCTATGAAGTACAGGGCTTCAACGGCAATCACGATGAAGATCACAACCAGCAGGTAGCGTAAGATCGGCCAAAAAAGCGCGAGTGGATGGGGCAAGCCAAAATGCGCAGCAAGAAAGCCGTCGAAGTAGGAACCTGCGATCACACAAGCGAACGCGACTGTCGCTAGTGTGCCGATAAGAAAGGTGAGTTCCAGGGCCAGCAAACGTGTCTTCCAGAAAGGCCTGGTCTCGGTCACGCCATAGGCGACATTCAAGGCCTCGATGGCGGCGGAAAAGCCGCTGGAGCACGTCCAGAGCGTGCCCACGAGACCGACGGAAAGCAGCGCTCCACGGCTGGGCGACAACACGTCCGCTGCGGTCCGGGCGATCAGAGGCATGCTCTCCGGAGGAGCAACTCGGGCCATCGCCGCCATGATCGCGCCCAGCAGGTTGGGAACTGGTAAATAAGCCACCAACGCCGCCAGCGCAATCAGTGCGGGAAAAAAGGCGAGGACGAAGTAATACGACAGGGCCGCCGCGAACGACAGGATGTTGTTGTTCATCACGTCATTCACGACGCCGACGATGATTGGCTTGCATTGCCGCAGAAGCATGGGAATCCTGAGCGTTCTTGGCCTGCGATTAGCTACTGGGATGAATACCCTCAGCGACGGGCTGCGTCAAGGCCAGCAAAGGCTGCGTCTTCAAACCGGCTGGGGCATCAGATAGCTGGTGCCGCCGGAAAACGGGGTTGACGGGCGAATCGCCAAGCCATCGCCACCGGAACGCCTTACAGAAGCGTAATCCGGTGGAAGTTATGTCCTACGTTATACTTATAGTTTCGAGAAAAAATGGCAGCCGCATCTGAAAACGGCCATAGCAGCACGAACGGGAAGTTAACTTGGATCATCATCGTTGCCTTGATTCTGGCGGTGGTGGTGCTGGCCGCTTTCGTTTCTTTACACCGTTCGCAGGTGGCGATTCGAATCGGCCACGCCGACCGCGAAACCATTACGGCCAGCATTGCCACCAATGGCAAAATCGAAGCGCTGGACAACTTCCAGGCTTATGCTCCGACGGCGACCACGGTCAAGAAAATTTACGTGCAGCAGGGCGCCTGGGTGAAGCCTGGCCAATTGCTTTTGCGTCTAGAAGATGCCGATGCCCGCTTGCAGGCTGCCCGGGCCGAGGCGCAATTGAAAGGCGCGGAGGCCGACATTAACGCGGTGCAAACCGGCGGCACGCGCGAAGAAGTGTTGACCACGCGCAACGATCTGGTGAAGGCGCAAGCCGACCGCGATGTGGCGGAGCGGAACTACAAGGCCATGCAGCGGTTGCTGCAAACCGGAGCGGCCTCGCAGGCCGAGGTAGACGCAGCCAAGGACCGGCTTCGCGTCGCCGATTCCAATGTGCACCTGCTGCAGCAGAAGTTGAAGGACCGCTACTCGCAAGCAGGAAGTAGGACACGTCGAGGCGCAGCAGACGGAAGCGCAAGCTTCGCTGCAGGCGGCGCAGGAGGTGCTGAAGAATTCGAACATCACCGCTCCCCGGGCAGGCATGGTGTACTCGCTGCCGGTGCGGGACGGCGCATTTGTCAATGCCGGCGATTTGCTGGTACAGGTGGCGGATTTGCACAAAGTGCGGGTGCGCGCTTTCGTCGACGAACCCGAAATCGGCAAGCTGCGTGCCGGACAATTGGTCGAAGTGACCTGGGACGCGCTTGCCCGGACGAGTTTGGAAGGGCACCATTGGAGACACTGCCGACGACGGTGGTGCAGCACGGAACCCGCATGGTCGGGTGAAGTAACCTGCGTTATCAGAATGACGATCTGAAGCTGCTGCCCAATACCAACGTCAGTGTCGCGGTGGTTACGGCCCGTCAGGAAAATGCTTTGACCGTGCCCCGCGAGGCGATCCATCAGGATGCCGAAGGGCAATACGTTTTTCAGGTGGTGAGTGGCGAATTGAAACGGCGCAACGTGAAAACATCGGTAGCTAACTTGACCCGGGTGGAGGTGACCAGCGGCCTCTCTGACGATGCGACACTGGCGTTGGGAGCGCTTAACATGCAGTCCCTGCAAAGTGGGATGCAGGTGAAACCGGCTACTCCATGAAATCTTCTTGCGACCAAATTTTTCGATCGCCTTCTGCTGCTGTTGGTGGCGGCGAGCCGAGCGTTGCCGACTCCGGGGCAACGCAACTGCTTTCTCTGGGCCGCATGAACGAGGCGGTGAGCGTGCTGTCCAATCGCGACGATGCGGAATCGCTCAACCTGCTGTCGCGCGCCTACTACGCCATGGAGCAGTTGGGACGATGCGGTGAAGTACGGAGAGCGAGCGGTCAGCCTCGAGCCCGGCAATGCCATCTATCATCTGTGGCTGGCGCGGGAGTACGGACGCAAGGCAGGAGATTCCAATCCGCTGGCTGCCGCCGGACTGGCGCGCAAGGCGAAGAGCTGAATTCGAGCGCGCGGTGCAACTGGATCCGACCAACGTTCCGGCGCGGGTCGATCTGGCGCAGTATTACACCGAAGCGCCCGCGATCATGGGCGGGGGCCTGGATAAGGCCCGGCAGCAGGCCGAGCAGGTCGCAAAATACGATTTGGCTAAGGCGCATTTGATTCTGGCGTCGAGTGGCGGAGAAGGAAAAACAATATGCCGAGGCTGAGAGCCAGCTGCGGGCCGGCATCAAGGACGCGCAAGAATCCCGCTGACGCGTGGCTGCAATTAGCGGCTTTCTACCGTAAACGGGGCCGCCTGGACGATATGCAGAAGGCGGTGCAGAGCGCGGTGGCGCAGCCCGGCAAGCCGGCCGAGTCGTATTTCGATGCCGCCAACGAACTGTACCTGGGAAGCCGCGATTTTCCCGGGGCCGCGCAATACTTGCAGAAGTACTTGTCGTCGGGTGAGCTGGTCGAAGGCGCGCCCGCCTTTCACGCTCATTACCTGCTGGGGCAGCTCGAGGAGAAAATGGGGCAACAGCGGAGCCGCGGCTGCCGAATACGAAGCCTCGCTTTCGTTGGCCTCAGGATTTGTCCCTGCCAGGAAAGCTTTGAGTCACGTACAGTAACAGGATGCCTTGGCGTCATGGCGGTGTAGAGCACGGGATGCACGCAAAACCCCGGCGTTCCAGGATGAAGACGAAATGCGTTTGCCGGCTGCGCGAGGGTCGCCGCTCTGGCGTGCGCGTTGTTGGCTATCCCGGAGCTGGCGGACAGCAGCCGACCCGCCTGTCGCTCCAATTCCCTTTCGTAATGCGGTCGAGCTGGCGCTGCAACACAGCGGGGTCATGGGCATCGCCGCCATTAACCAGTGGCGGGCGCGCAAAGCCTATGACGAAGTGCGGGCCAATTACATTCCGCAAATCACGATCGGTTCCGGGCTGGGATATTCCTACGGATTTCCGCTTACGCTGGAAGGTTCGGCGCCGTCTGTCGTCAACTTCAATTCAGTGCAGTCGTTCTTCAATCTGTCGCTGCGGCAATTCATGAAGGCAGCGAAGATCGATTGGCACGCGACTTCTCTGGATGTGCAGGATAAGCGCGATGCAGTCATTCTGGATACGGCCCTGACCTATGCGCAGCTGGCTCAGCTTACGGGCAAGATCCAGGCACTAAGGGAAGCACAGACGGCGGCGGAGAAAGCGCAATTTGTCAGCGAGCAGCGCTTGCAGGAAGGCGTGGACAGCAAGCTCGAAGTCACCAGGAGCCAACTGGTAACGGCGCGCATCCGCCTGAGAATCGCCGAAGAGCAGGACCAGTCCGACGTTTTGCGCGAGCATCTGTCGAACCTGCTGGGATTGCCGGCGGACTCAGATCGCGGTGCAGCCCGAATCGGTGCCGCAAATGCCGGCGATTTCGCAGGATGACGATCTGCCGGCGCGAGCTGTGGAGAACAGTCTGGCGGTAAAGTTGGCGGAGCAGAAAGTAGCCGCCGCGCAGGCTCGCGCCAATGGCGAGCACAAGGCGGCGGTGATGCCCACCATCGATTTGGCGTCGCAGTACGCTTATCTGGCGAAATTCAACAATTACGATCTTGTACTACCAGCAATTACACCGCCAACAACTTCAGCGGCGGTCTGAACCTCAGGATCCCAATCTTCAATTCGGTTCAGAAAGCCAAGGCGCAAGAGGCCGACGCCGACGCTTTGATCGCCAAGAAGCAGGCGGACCTGACCAAGAATCAGGTCAGCGAGAGACGCCTGAAGCTCCAGCGTTCGCTGCGCCAGCTTTCGGCTGCGCGTGACGTGGCCAAGCTGGAGTGGGAGGTTTCGCAAGGCGATCTGGAAGCGGTGAAGGGCCGGGTGCAAACCGGAAACGCCAATACCCGGGATCAGCAAAATGCCGAGCTAGATACCGATGACAAGCATGCGGCCTATTTCGATGCCGAATTCGAACTGAGCCGGGCCGAATTGCAGTTGCTGCGGCTTACCGGCGAACTGGAAAATTGGGCCATTCCACCGCCATAATCGACCACTCGCTGCGGAACCTAGAAATGCATCTAACTTTAAGAATCTCAAGTAGTTCCGTGATCATCGAACAGATGGTACGATAGTTGATACGACTATGCCTTTGAAAACGCTATTTCTGAACCCCCCTTCTTTCGAGAACTATGACGGTGGCGCCAGTTCGCGCTGGCCAGCTACCCGCGAAATCGAGTCCTACTGGTACCCGGTATGGCTGGCTTATCCGGCAGGGATGCTGGAAGGCTCGCGCCTGCTCGACGCTTCGCCGCATAAGGTGAACGCCGCCGAGACCATCCAGATCGGCAAAGAGTTCGAATTTCTCGTGCTCTTCACCAGCACTCCGGGATTTCAGGGGGACATCAAGCTGGCAGCCGCGATGAAGGCGGCCAATCCCAAGTTGAAGATCGCCTTTGTTGGCCCGCACGTCACCACGCTTGCCGGAAGCCTCGCTCAAAGAAGGCACCGCGCTGGACTTCATCGTGCGCCGGGAGTTCGATTACGCCACCGTCGAGTATGCCAACGGCAAGCCGCTGAACGAGATTCTTGGCATCTCGTATCGCGCCCCCAACGGACAGATTGTGCACAATCGCCGACCGTCCGGCGGTCGCCGATCTCGACGCGCTGCCCGATGTGGTCGACGTCTACAAGCGCGATATCGATCCGCGCCGTTACAACGTGCCGTTTCTGCTCTATCCGTTCGTTTCGCTGTACACTACGCGCGGCTGCCCGGCGCAATGCACTTTCTGCCTGTGGCCGCAGACGCTTGAGCGGTCATCCCTGGCGCAAGCGCTCGTCCGATGCGGTTGCCGCGGAAATGGTGAAGGCCAAAGAGTACTGGCCGTGGGTGAAGGAATTTTTCTTCGACGACGACACCTTCAACATCCAGAAGGCGCGCACCATCGAGCTTTGCGCAAAGCTGAAGCCGCTGAAGCTGACCTGGTCGTGTACCTCGCGCGTCACCACCGATTACGAGACGCTGAAGGCGATGAAGGAAGCCGGATGCCGCCTCCTGATCGTGGGCTACGAGTCCGGCGATCAGCAGATCCTGAAGAACATCAAGAAGGGCGCAACGGTCGAGCGCGCACGCGACTTCACCCGCGACTGCAAGAAGCTGGGCTTGGTCGTTCACGGCGACTTCATCCTCGGCCTGCCGGGTGAGACCAAGGAAACCATTCGCCGCACCATCGATTTCGCCAAAGAACTCGACGTCGAGACGATTCAGGTATCCCTGGCGCACGCCTATCCCGGAACCGAGCTATACGACTACGCGAAAGCGAATGGCTTCATCCTGAATGAAGGCGCGCAGATGGTGGACGAGATGGGCCATCAGGTCGCCATGATCGAGTATCCGGGGATCTCGCGCGACTACATTCTGGAGATGGTGCATCGCTTCTACGACGAGTACTATTTCCGCCCGAAGGCGATTTTCCGCATCGTGAAGCGGGCGGCGTTTAACTCCACCGACCGCAAGCGTCTCTACACGGAAGCGAAGTCGTTTATGAAGCTGCGCGCAGCCCGCAATCGGTCGGTGCAAGGAGACGCGCAAGCAGCAAGGTTCCGCACCGCCGCCGGGGCCTCCGGCTGGAACCACGAACAGCGAAGCCAAGTCCGAGACCGCTGAAACGGTCAACGCCTAGAGGATGGCGTGACCTTTCGCAAGTACCTCATCCTGCTGGCGGTGGTGGTCTTCGGTTCCAGCGGTAACGTGTGTCTTGGCCGCGGCATGAGAGACTTCGGGCCAGTCAACAGCAGCAACTGGACGCGGCTGTTGATTGCCTTGTTGAATCCCTGGGTGCTGGTCGGCATTGGCCTGCTGATACTGTTCTTCTGTAGTTATCTCTCTGCGCTCTCTTGGGCCGATCTCACTTATGTCCTGCCTGCCACAGCATTCGGCTATGTGCTGACAGCCTTGTTGGCCAGTATTTTGCTGCACGAAAATGTCACCCTCGCGCATTGGCTGGGGATTGCGCTGATCACTGCCGGGGTGGGATTTGTCGCCACCGGACCATCGCTGACCACCCATGTCGACGTTGAATCATCTTCCGCAGCCGATGATCGTCGATCCCCGGCTGCGGGACTTGCCTTGAACAAGAACTTGCGGAGCGACGCATGAGCAGCGCACTTGCATGGGGAGGCATCGCCGCCATCGTTGTCACTGCAACCGCAGGCGACGTGCTGCAAGCACGCGCCATGAAAGAAATTGGCGACCTGGGTGTCATCCGCCGGTCGCATGGCTGGGTGCAGGTTGTGCGCCAGGTTGTCTCCAGCTCTCGCTTCATGCTGGGACTTCTGTTCATGGCGCTGGCGTTCTTTAGCTTGCTGATCACGTTGTCTTGGGACGATGTGAGCGTGGTCGGACCGGCGTCGGCATCGCTGACCTTCATTGCCAATGCATTCGCTGCCCGGATCTTTCTGAGAGAGCGCGTTGACCACGGCGCTGGCTGGCGGCCGCGTTCGTGGCCGGCGGCGTCGCTTTGCTGGCGCGGTGAAGCAGCAGTTAGCAATTGGCACTTGGCACTTGGCACTTGGCATTTAGCATTTGGCCGTTAGCAACTAGCCTCTCTGAATCTACATCTGAATCGCTGTTCGAAATTAGATAGCCGCTATCAGAATGCCGATGGTTGACTGACATTGGAAGGTAGGGCTGAGGGCCGTGGATGAGGGCAAAAGAATGTCCTCGCTAGCGGTGGAAGAGCCGGGCTTTAAGCCCGGCGAAATGGGACGCCATCAGAAATGGCTTCAGCCACGGTGGGCCGGGCTAAAGCCATTTTCAGATTGCATTCTCTCGGCCCGGCTAAAGCCGCGGCCTTCCACCGTTTCTTGCGGACATTCTTCTGCAGTATCAATAAATGCTAAATCCCAAATGCTAAGTCCCAAATGCCAAGTGCCAAGTGCCAAGTGCTAATTGCCAAACACTGACTCCCCGAGGACTCATGAGAAAGCTTGTCATTCCCTGCATTGCTCTTCTGATATTGGCTGGGTGCTCGTCCAACAACCCAGCCACAAACAAGAGCCAGTCGCCATCCGCGGCCAAGCCCGCGCCCAAGCCGGCAGAGTACGAAACCGGTCGCGTCGCCTTTCAAAAGATGTACCTGTCGGCTCGCGGATGGGCTGCCGATGCCACGCCGTTCCGCTTGCAATCGCAGTTCGCGCCCGACGCTCCCACGGCCGAAGGCAAGGCCGGCCTATGGCGAGCCTCGTTTGCCTCGCCTGCCAAACGCATGATGAAGATGTTTGTGTGGTCCGGACTGGTCGGACCGGATGCTCCCGAGCGAGGCATCACTTTTTCAGCCGAGGACACCTGGAATCCAACCAATACTTCGACCCAGCCATTCAATGTCGGCTTCCTGAAGACTGATAGCGATGCGGCTTACGAGATCGCGCAACAACACGGCGGCGACAAGCTCACCAAGAAAGATCCCCAGCAGCCGGTCGTTTTCGTTCTCGATTGGGATGCGTCGAAAAACGAACTGGTATGGCACGTTATTTATGGCAGCAGCGCGGATGAAGCGAAGTTGCGAGTTGCCGTGAGCGCTACAACTGGAGAATTTCTGCGGATCGAGAAGTAGTGTGAGGTTGGTTTTTGAGAAATTCAGGAAAGCAGTCAGGCGGACCCCACGGATTCCGCCTGCTTCTTAATTACCTATGACGTAGATCCGCGCCCGAGGATAGCGTCCGCAAGATTTGTCATCAGCAACGCAGCGCGGCATCTGCTGTTTGCCTTCTCCCGCCACTAGTAGATCCCGCGCAGAAACCTGGCGCTTGTGATGAGTCTTCCGCAAAGAAGTTGGCGTTTTCACGGTCTCAATACGTCGCGAGTCCCGCCAGGTCGCTTACTTGCCCGATGCTCTTGCCGGCTTCCACCCGGACCAGACTGGAATACCCTTATCATCGCGTAGCGTGAAGGTGTTGCTGCCTACGGTGATTTCACGCGCCAGGATCTTTTCCTCGGAGCTATTCGGCGCTTTGGCACCTAGGACGTCGACTTTATCGCCCTTGCTGAAGGACACTTCGATTTCTTTCAGGAAGTCTCCGGGGCCCACGTAAACCAGAATCGTTTTCGTATCGGTTTTGACGGCAAGCTGCGTACCTTCGGCTCCGCCGGGGACCTGACGAATGTCTTCGATCACGCCTTTTACTTTAACTTCGTTGGCGACGTCATATTTGGGGCCCGTCTTGCTCGCGGTTTGAGCCCAGCTTAAAGGCAACGCCATTGCGACCACGGCGACGATGAGAAGTACTTTTGACCGTACTCTGAAGTTCATTGTCGATACCTCCTTCCGGCAAAACAATTCCTGCAAATCCTCGCAAGGTGCAAGTCAGGAGGCCAAGTTCTCTTGGCATCACCGCACCATGATAAGGCCACGGCGGCGATTTCGCGAGGCCATCCGGCGCCCCCAACTCCTGGTCACCGCAAGCCTAACCATAGCTCCAGGATGCACTTAGCGCAGTGAGTCCGGTCACTCCCAGGGGTGACCTCTGATACGGACGGCACTTTCGGAGGCTGGGAGGAGCAGCTTTGGCGCTATTTAAGATGGAAACTTAGTTGCCTTATAGCGCTTTCGTGTCATAATCATGCCACTGCCCGACCAGAGTTTGCTGTAAAAGGATGCGTTTTTGCTGGCCTATTCCTTTGCCCCCAGGTTTCTGACTCGGCTTCGAGTCACCGGCCTGAAGCAAGAGGATTTGCGCGTGGAGCGCGTTTTGGGCTTTTCGCGCCTGCTTCTAGCACTAACGTCGCTAGTGGCTTGGGTCATCCATCCGGCGGGGCTGGTGATCCATTACCGCGTGGGACTGTTCTTGTTGCTGGCTTATACGATTGCCAGCCTGGTGCTTCTTATGCAACTGCAGATGGGTGGCGAGCCCAGCGCCAGATTCGTTTTGGCCGCGCAGATCAACGATGTGGGCTGGCCGGCGCTGCTATGTCTGTTCGCCGAGGCCCCCAATAGCGTCTTTTTCGTGCTTTTCTTATTTGCCATGATTGCAGCCGCCTTCCGCTGGGGCTTTGTGGAAACCATGGCAACGGCCCTGATCAGCGCGGCCCTGCTTCTGTTTCAGGCGGTCATGGTTTCGCGCGGGCCGGCGGCGGTACAAGCTTTACTGTTTACTTCGGTAGAGCCGGCCAGACTCCTCATGCGCTGCGGGTTTGTCTTGATGGCGGGCTGTCTGCTGGGATTTCTGGCGGAAACCGAGAAGGAGCTGCGGGCTGAGATCGCACTCACCAATCGGCTACTCTATCTGGCGCGAATTGGCAATCGCTTTGCCGTGGCCCTGCAGAACATCCTCTCCGAACTGGCGCATGTCTTTCAGGGCGGCCCGGTTTACGAGGTAGTGGCCCAAGGCAGTACCGGCCGGGCGTTCCGTTGGGAGGTCCCCTCATCGGCACATCCTATAGTGCAAGTTCAGGAGATTGCGCCGGCCGACAAAGACGCTGAGATGATGTGGGACTATCCCCACACCTTCTTCATGAGACGGGAGAACGGCCAAGCCAGGAGCTCTATTACGGCCTTGGATGAGGAAGGCCGGCGACTGGAACCGGCACAGGTGAAGCATCTGGAGATGCCTGTCCCGGGTATCGACTCAGTGCTGGTGGTCAGCCACGAGATGGGGCGGGACTGGTGTGGCCGCTTTGTCTTGTTGAATGCCAGGCTGGGCCGCGAACGCGAACACGAATTGCGCTTCGTGCAAAATGTGATGCGACAGCTGGCTCCTGCTCTTTATTCGGTCTATCTCTTCCAGGGATTTCGCTCGCGGGCGGGAGTCACCGAGCGTGCCCGGGTGGCGCGGGAGTTACACGATACGGCGATCCAGTCGTTGATCAGCATCGAGATGCAAGTAGACGTGCTGCGCCGCCGGGCCAGCGGCGATTACCAGTTGGCCTCGGAGTTGGAACGCATTCAAGAGTTGCTGCGCCACGAGGTTCTGAACCTGCGTGAGTTGATGCAGACCATGCGTCCCGTCGACATCGGCCCCCATCAATTGCTTGACTTTATTGCTGAACTCGTGGAACGTTTCTCCAGAGACACTGGCGTCGCCGTACGCTTCATTTCAGAGTTACAGGAAGTGACGCTTCCCGCCGCTACCTGCCGTGAGCTGGCGCGGGTGGTGCAGGAGAGCCTGGTCAATATCCGCAAGCACAGCGGCGCGCAGTCTGCCGTGGTGCGCTTCGGGGCTCACAGGACGGTCTGTGGAAGCTGGTGATCAACGATGACGGGAACGGTTTCCCGTTTGCTGGACGTTTCACACTGAGAGAACTGGACGACCTGCGCCGGGGGCCGGCCGTCATCAAGGAACGAGTACGCGCAGTTGGGGGAGACATGGTGATCGAATCGACGCCGGGTCACGGATCGAGGTTGGAAATTACCATTCCGCAGAAAGGATACGAAGCGTATGGATAAGAAGGAGCCGTCAGTGCGCATCATCATTGCCGATGACCACACCATTTTTCGGGATGGCTTGCGCCGCCTGCTGGAGGCTGAGCCCGAGCTGGAGGTGGTGGGTGAAGCTGCCGACGGCACCGAGGCCGTCAGCCAAACCCGGGAGCTGAGTCCCGACATCCTGTTGCTGGACTTGGCCATGCCCCGGGTACCGGGGATGGACGTACTGCGCGATCTGTCGTCCAGCGACAACGGACTGCACACCAAGATCATCGTGCTCACTGCGGCCGTCGAGCGCCTGGAAATCGTGCAGGCGCTGCAATTGGGCGCTCGTGGCGTGGTCATGAAAGAGGCAGCCACCCAGTTGCTGATGAAAGCCATCCGCACCGTGATGGCGGGTCAGTATTGGATTGGGCGCGAGGCCGTAGGCGACATTGTTGACTTCATGCGCACCAATCCTTCCGGCGAGAAAGCCGCCGCGCAACTACGGTCTGACCAAGCGCGAAATGGACATCCTGACCACCATCGTAGCCGGATTGAGCAACAAGGAGATTGCCCGCAAGTTTACGCTCAGTGAAGACACGGTAAAGCACCATCTGACCAACATTTTCGACAAGGTAGGGGTGGCCAGCCGGCTGGAGCTGGCACTGTTCGCCATCAACAATCGGCTGACCGAGCCTCCGAGCTAGTCCGCGAGAAATCACGACGGCCCGCCAGGATACGTTGCCGCCGTCCGAACCGCGACAGAGAATGTCTGGACCTTCCGCTGGTGCCGTTCCGAAGGCCACATTCGTGTCGATAACTAGTCTTGATCGATTCCGTCCGCATGAGGACAACGCGCTGCTTTCTTTGCGTGGAATTTTGCGTCTTATTCAAGTGGCTATTTTTCACGCGCCTGCTGGCATCGATCACAGCGACAAGTTCGCTGTAATCGTGTTTACCACTTAGGAATATCGATCAAGGGGAAATACGCAGCAATGAGGATCAAGGGGCCTCCGTATCTCGCTGGTGTTTTGGCGATCAGCCTCGCCTTTTTGGCAGGATGTTCAAAAAAAGAAAACCGCACCGACGCCCAGGTCGCAACCGACGTTCAAACCAAAATTTACAGCGATAACGCAATTCAGAGCCGGCAAATCAGCGTACAGGCTGTGAATGGTGTTGTGACGCTCAGTGGCGACGTCAACAGCGATTCCGAGCGCGCCGCGGCCGCCAGCGATGCCGCGACGATTGCAGGCGTCAAAACGGTAG
The DNA here is from genome assembly GCA_963746515.1 of uncultured Acidobacteriaceae bacterium. Taxonomy (GTDB): domain Bacteria; phylum Acidobacteriota; class Terriglobia; order Terriglobales; family Acidobacteriaceae; genus Bog-257. The sequence goes on from CAVVBO010000003.1 coordinate 94,555, forward strand.
TAAACAACTTGCAGCTACAGCAAGCTCAAGGAGCTCCCGCAACGCCAGCGCGGAAGCCGGCCAAGGATGAAAAGAAAAAGAACTCGGCCGCTCGCGGTCATGGCCAATCGGGCAACTCGGCCAACAACGACATCCAGGCCAATACTCTTCCGCCAGCTCCGCCGTTCCCGGCCGAGCAGCCACCAGCAGCAACTCCGGCTCCGACTCCCCCTCCGGTGCCTCCGCCGCCGCAGAAGGTCACCATTCCGGCGGGCACGCAGCTTGCAGTACGGCTCAATGATGCACTCGATTCGGAGCGCAATCAGGTGGGCGATACCTTTCACGGCTCGCTCAGCACGCCGATTGTGATCAACGCTGAGACCGTGGTTCCGTCCGGCGCCGACGTGGTTGGCCGCGTGGCCGATGTGAAGAGCGCTGGACGATTCGCGGGAAACTCCGTTCTGACTCTGGAATTGACCTCGCTCGTGGTCAATGGCAAGACTTACAACATCCAGACCAACCAGTGGTCGCGATCCGGCAAAGGTGAAGGCAAGAGCACCGCAACTAAAGTCGGGGTCGGCACGGTAGCGGGCGCGGTATTGGGCGGCATCATCGGAGGCGGCAAAGGCGCTGCTATCGGCGCGGCCAGCGGAGCCGGTGCCGGCACCGGAGTAGCTGCGGCCAAGAAGGGTCAGCAGATCAAGCTGGGTCCAGAAGCGGTGCTGAACTTCCAGACCATCAATACTGTGACCGTGATCCCCAAGAACATGAACGATCACAATGCGGGACGGACGCCGCTGTCCTGACCAACGCAGCGCGGCCGCGTCATTATTCGCGAAACCGCGCGTGATACGGTGGCCGTGACTGTGCTTTTTTGCGTCTAACCTTCTGTAGCCCCTTTAAGGCTGCGATATCCTCACAGATGGTTACCCATGCCCAAGATTAGCGCTTTGCTGCATACTCACAATGACGGGCTGCGACTCGGCCGAGCCCTGCAATCGCTTCGTCCTTGCGACGAAGTTCTGATCATTGACGATGGTTCCGAAGACGATACGCTTCAAGTCGCGCGCGATTACGGCGCCACCGTGAGAAGCGCGATCCCCGGGGTTACGCCCGGAACCTATGTAATCGATGCCGCGCATGAATGGATTCTGTGTCTTCATCCTAACGAGTCGCTGTCTGACGATCTGGAGGCCGCCTTGTTCGAATGGAAGGACCAGCAGCTGGACGAGTGCGCGAAGTGTTACAAAATACCTGTTCGCGAAGAAGACGGGGGCAGCTGGCAAGAGCGTCCACCGGAGGTACGCCTGCTCAATCGCAAGATGATCAATTGGATCGATGAGCTGCCGGGAAGCCAAATCTGTGATACCACTCTGAGCGGCCATCTGTTGAGCTTCCAGCAGCCGTAGGAGAGGACTTCAGCCCAAACTTTGGAAAGCTTCCTGGAATGCGTGCTGTTCGTAATCGGGCTGGCATTCGGCAGCTTTCTGAATGTTTGCATCAGCCGCATTCCGCACGACGAGTCGGTCGTCAGTCCTCGATCCCACTGCCCCACCTGCGGCGCAGCCATCCGCTGGTACGACAATCTTCCGCTGCTGAGCTGGCTGTTGCTGCGTCGCCGCTGCCGCGATTGCGGCTGGCGCATTCCCTGGCGTTATCCCGTGGTCGAGTTGCTGACCGCAGTTTTATTCGTCGCCTGCTTGGTTTGGTTTGGACCGACCTGGCTGACCCTGAAGTTCTGCGTCTTCAGTTTCCTGATCCTGGGACTCATCTTCATGGATGCCGAAACTGGCTTGCTGCCGCGAGAGTTCACCTATCCGGGCATCGCTTTGGGCTTGGCGTTCTCATGGATAGCGCCAACCGACAGCGCCGGCACCCAGTTCCTCTTAAGCCTGTACAACCAGTACTGGGGAAATGTGCAGCGGCTCTCTCTGCTCGACTCCGCGCTGGGCGCTGCCGTGGGCGCTGGTTTCCTTTATGTTGCCTGGGGTCTGTACTATCTGGTCCGCAAGAAGCACGGCATGGGCTTCGGCGACATTGCGCTGCTGGCGATGTCGGGCGCATTCCTGGGTTTGAAGCTGACTTTATTCGTCATCTTCACAGCACCGCTGCTGGCCCTCATCTGTACGATGTTGCTCTTGGTGTCGGGTGCCGGAGGGTCGCGTTCCGCTGATGCATCGCAAAGGGGAAGTAAAGGCCGGAGGCGTGAGAGCGTTCTTTAACCGGGAAATTCCCTTTGGAGTCTTCCTCGGCGTGTGTTCTTTGGCGGCAATGTTGATCGGGGAGCCGGCGTGGCAGTGGTATCTACGAATCTTCCAGTGAAGGAACTGGCGATGAGGTCGGCGGAACTCTGCTGGCGAAGACGCTCTGCGGCTTGCTTCAAGTGATGCCGGGTATGGGTGCGGTGAAACTGCCGCCACTCTTTGGCCGTCAAAGGCCCGATAAACGGATGGTCCAGCAGCTTTACGCGGCTGCCGAAGCGCCGCTCCGCGTCCGCCAGGGTTGCGTCCATGGCGACCAAGGCGTCATAGAAACGCCGCAAGGAGTCAGGCGTAAGGCCGCTCTTCGGAGTTAAGTTCGAAGGAGCAGTGCGTCCCGATGGCATAAGTCCCAGTTTCGTTACCCAAAAAGTCCGGCCCCGGTCTTGCAACGTAACTTTGCTTCCGAGCGGTCTGCCGCCTTTCATGACGTTGGAAATGCCCTTCGTCGTTCCCGTGTAGGTGAGAAGCAGATGCTCGAAGATGAAGGCACAACTCCACTTCCCCGGCGGAGCCTGGTGCCAGCAGCTTTCGGGAGTCAGGCGCGTTAGCTGTTCCACTTCGCGCCGGATCTGTTCTAACTCGGGGGACAAGATATCGCTCCGCAGAATCGACACGGGAACTTAGTCCCGCCGCTAGCACTAGTATGAACCCGAATGAAAGATTTGTTGAGTGGCAAATCTATTAAATATTTCCGAGAAGTGCGGCTTTTTGTGAATTCGCCCATTGCCGCGAGGCATTAGCTTAAAAGGCTCCAGGCGGCATGACGAACCAGATGTTGAATGCTGTCCCTGGCAATTTCGCTTTGAAAACTCAGGAACCATCCTGGCCCGGCAGATGAACAACTTATCATGCGCAGGAAATGGGGGTTTCATGTGTGGCGCCTAGTCTGATAAGAGTGAGCCATTTCCTCCGACAAACAGCTGATTTAGGGAAGAAGGCAACGCGCAAATGACGCGAATCGCCGGCGTAGCCAGTGCATTTCCACGCCACTATTATCGCCAGGAACAAATAGCGGAGGCCCTCAAGCGGCACTGGGAGGATGGGTTGGGAAATTCCAAGACCCTCGACCGGCTGCTGACTCGAGTCGGTGTCGATGGACGATATTTGGCCTTGCCCATCGAAGCCTATGACGAACTGACCAGCTGGGGAAAATCGAACAATGCATGGATCGAGATCGCTGAAGATCTGGCCGAGCAGTCGGTCTGCCGCGCGCTCACGCGGGCCGGTCTGTGCGAAGCAGACCTGGACGCGATTTTCTTCGTTTCAGTTACCGGCGTGGCGAGTCCCTCGATCGACGCACGCTTGATGAATCGTATGAGCCTCAGGCCCGACATCAAGCGAAATCCCATCTTCGGCCTGGGATGTGTTGCCGGCGCGGCGGGGATCGCTCGTGCTGCAGACTATGTGCGCGCTTATCCCAAGCAATGCGCGGTGATGGTTTCGGTGGAGCTCTGCTCGCTTACCTGGCAAAGGAAGGATCTCTCGGTGGCGAACCTCATTTCGTCGGGACTGTTCGGCGATGGTTCGGCGGCGGTGATCGTGGCCGGAGGCGAGCGCAGTGCGGCTGGTCCCGAAGTACTTGGCAGCAGGTCATCATTTTATCGCGGCACTGAAGAAGTGATGGGGTGGGACATCTCGGAAGAAGGTTTCAGGATCGTGCTTTCGCCCGAGGTGCCGAACATGGTTCGCAAACACTTGGCGGAAGATGTGGACAGCTTCCTGGCCGACTATGACCTCGATCGCCGCGATATCGATACCTGGATCATGCATACCGGCGGTCCCAGGGTTCTGGAAGCTACTGCCGAGGCCTTGGATCTTCCAGATGGCGCGCTCGAGGTTTCCTGGCAAAGTCTGCGACGCGTCGGCAATCTCTCGTCTACATCTGTGTTGCTGGTGCTGGAAGAGTTCATGAACCGGCGCCGCCCGGCGTCGGGTAGCTACAGCATTCTAGCCGCGATGGGTCCGGGATTCTGCGCCGAGCTGGTCTTACTGCGCTGGTAACATGAGCCACCTTCAACAAGCAGAAGTTCTGGTTGCCGGCGGAGGTCCCGCCGGACTCGCAGCTGCCATCGCTGCCCGGCAAGCGGGCTTCGAGGTTGCAGTGGTCGATTGCGCCCAACCACCCATCGATAAGGCTTGCGGAGAAGGCATCATGCCCGATGGGCTGGCCGCTCTGACGGCGTTGGGGGTTCGGGTGGATGTTGACGCATGTGCGCCTTTTCGTGGCATCCGGTTTATTCACGGTCTTCAGCAGGTTGAAGCCAGTTTCCCTGAGGGCGTTGGTTACGGGATTCGCCGAACCGTATTGCATGGCTGGCTGGTGGATCGCGCGGCAGAATGCGGAGTTTCACTGCATTGGGGCCGGCGGATTACCGGTTTGACGCCCGATGGTTTACTGGTGGAAGGCAAGGTCTTCTCTTCACGGTGGCTGATTTGCGCTGACGGACAGAATTCCAAACTGCGCAAGCTGGCTGGACTGGAGCCGGCAACTGCGCCGCGATATCGCTTTGGATTTCGCCGGCACTATCGCGTCGCACCCTGGTCCGATTTTGTTGAAGTACATTGGAGCGACTGCGGTCAAATGTATGTCACTCCCGTGGGGGAGGATCAGGTATGCGTCGCTTTGATCACGTGCCACAAGTCGCCGCGATTCGACTCGGCACTGGCAAGCTTTCCTCAACTGGCGGTGAATTTGGAGCACGCTTCCATTCTGGGCAGCACGATCGGCGCGATTAGCGCATCTCGAACCCTTCGATTTGTGCACAGCGGAAGTATTGCTCTGATCGGTGAAGCTGCAGGGTCGGTCGATGCCATTACCGGAGAAGGGTTGGCCATCGCGTTTCAGCAAGCCATCGCGCTTGCCGATGCAATGCGGGCCGGCGATCTGGCGAACTACGAAGAAGCGTATTCCAGGATCATTCGCAGACCGAGAAGAATGGCGGCCCTGATGCTGCTGATGGACGATCGTGCCTGGCTGCGCCAGCGTGCCTTCCGGGCCCTTGGCGCCGAACCCGGCTTCTTTCGCCGGATGCTGGCGATGCACACGGGAAATCTCTCGCCGGTGGAGTTCGGGCTGGCATCAGGTTTGTCATTTGGATGGCGTTTACTGACGGCATGAGCGGTGTAACCTGGTGCAAGGGCGGGTGCATGAAGAGAAGTGACATTGATCTGCAAAGACTGGTTCGACGGGCTGGCCCAGTCGCGCTGGTTCTTCTTTTCTCGATTGCCGCCACGGCACAACAAACGCAGGTTACGCTGGACCCAACACAAACCAAGGTCAACTGGACATTGGGAGACGTGCTTCACACCGTGCATGGCACTTTCAAACTGGTTAGCGGCAACATAGTTTTCGATTCTCGAACCGGCAACGCCAGTGGAGAGATTCTGGTCGACGCGAAGAGTGGAGAGAGCGGCAATCATACCCGCGACAGCAAGATGCAGAAGGAAGTTCTGGAAAGCGCGCGCTATCCCGAAATCACATTTCTTCCCAGGCACGTGAGCGGCAACCTGGCCACGCAAGGCAGTTCAACTCTGCAGGTTCAGGGGGTCTTGCGAATCCATGGCGGTGACCATGATCTGACGCTGTCATTGCCGGTGCAAGCGCAGGGATCACGGGCAACCGCGAGCGCGAAGTTCGACGTGCCTTATCAAGCCTGGGGCATGAAGAATCCCAGTACGCTATTCCTTAAGGTGGACGACAAAGTCGAGATCGATATCTCAACCGTGGGGACGATCGTGACTACCTCGACCGCCGCGGGACCGAGCCAACACTAGGATTGGAGAAGGACGCCGAGCCTTAGCGGATCAGATATTCATGGCACGGCGAGCCAAGGCCAAAGACTCAGTCCAGAATCCCACCGACCGGTGCATGTCGTCCACCACGGTGGTGAGACAGCTCACAAACTGCTCGATCTGGCTTTCGCCGGCAATGAGCGGAGGGACGGACTTTAGGACCATGAAGTTGTTGCCACAGATCTGAGTAAGAATTTTCTCCTGACGGAAGAGCTTCATCACCAACATCTGTCCGAACATTCCGGGATGGATCGCGCGAAAGGCTTCGAAGGAAACTCGCAGCCTCAACTTCGTTGGAGCGCGGAATTCAATCCCGCTTAGAAGACCTAAGCCGGGCGCTGCTTTAAACATTTCGTAGGGTTGCAGCGCATCGCTGAGGCGAGCACGCAGCAAGTCCCCAAGATAGATCGCGCGGTTGCCCAGGTTCTCGGCTTCGAGGACATCCAGAGTGGCCAATCCGGCGCGCATTGCCAGCGAGTTTTCGCCGTAGGTCGAGGTGTGCACGATTGCCCGGCGCAGAGAACTATAGACTGCCTCGCTGATCTCGCTGGTCATCAGGACGGCCGCAACTGGGATTAGTCCGCCGCTGAGGGCTTTGGCCAGGATGACCATGTCAGGCTCGACCTTGAAGCTGTGGGCCGCGAGGAATTTTCCGGTGCGAAACATGCCGGTCTGCACCTCGTCCAGCACAAACATCGTCCCGTATTTCCGGCAGAGCGTCTGCACATCGTGCAGATATTCCGGCGAGGGGATTCTGATGCCTCCTTCAGACTGGATCGGCTCCAGGAAGAAAGCGGCGAACCTTTTTGTGCGAAGTTTTTCCTCAACGGGCGCGATATCTCCAAAAGGAATCGCTTCGGTGTCTGGCAGTAATGTTCCGAATCCCTCACGCCAGAAGGGGTTGTCCATCAAAGACAGAGCGCCGCAGGTCAGCCCGTGAAAAGCATCCTGGCAATAAAGCAGCGCATTGCGTTTGGTCGCTGCTCGCGAGAACTTGATGGCGGCCTCGACACCCTCGCTACCCGAGCTGGCGAAAAAGACCCTTTTCAGATCGCCGCCAGCAAGCGCGCACAGACGCTGGGCCAATTCGCCTGCCAATTCAGGAACGTGACTCTGCAACATCGCCGGCCCGCTGCGATCGAGTTCGTCCTGCAGGGCCTGAACAATCCGTGGATGATTATGTCCCGTGTTGTGGACACAGTAACCCGACAGAAAATCCAGATAGCGCTCCCCACTTTCACTGAACAATTCGGCTCCGAGACAGCGCTGGTAGCGAACATTCATGTCGAGCAAGTCCAGCAAGCGAACCCATTGCGGATTCACGAACTCTGCGTATGTGGAAGGAGTCGAAATACTGGCGTGGGGCACGAAATTCTCCGGAAAGCTAATCTTTAGACACTAGCAGATTGGAGTGGTAAGCGGTTGGAGCCCGCGGCCCGGCTGGTTCGACAACTCCGCATTAAATGCGTGAAATTTGACCTTCTGCATCACGGGCGCCTCTTACCGCGCCCTACAAAGATGGCTGAAAGGCTGCGTGCGATTCATGCCTCTTGCCTGGGCACTTAGCGATTTCGGTTGAATGGGAACACCAGACAGGACTCCGCATTCCACACACAAACCCCATCCAGGCACGAGAGGCACGGATGGGGTTTGTGAAACGTGGAATGCCGCTACTGAGCAGCGCGCTGGTTGTTGGCTTCGATTTTCGCAATGTCTCCGCGAACGTGATCGGCACGCGGTCCTTTAGGCTCTTCCACGAGAAACAATTGAAATTCGGCCAGTGCGTCCTGCTGGCGATTCTCCTGCTGATAGGACCGGGCCGCGATGTAATGAACGAAGGACGGATGCTCCTTGTCGGAGGAATGCGCCTGGCGGGCGCTGACGATGGCGGCGTCGAAGTGACGATTCATATATTCCGCGTCGGCCAGCAGCATCAGGCTCTCGGCGTTATTGGGCTCCACGGTCACCGCTTTCTGCAGCAGGGTTTCGGCCTGGGGGAAATTCTTCTGCAGGATGCACATCTTGCCGTAGTTCACGAATGCGGGAGCGAAGTGGTCATCGGCGGCGATCGCCTTCTTCAGCGCCTCCTCTTCGCGAGGCAGGTCATTGGTCTTGGCGTACAGTACACCCAGGTTGTTGTAAGCGGTAGCGTATTGCGGAGCAATCGCGATGGCTTTGTCCAAATGTTCCTCGGCCTTCTTCCAATTTTGTTCCGCCATCGCCTCATTGGCCTTATCAACTTCCTTGCGGGCCTTTTGCGGAATATTCAGATCGGCAGCCGAGACCATGCCGGAGTGGGAGGAGAGCGGTTTGGGTCCCGTCTCCGCCAACTGACGCACCGTGACGTACTGGGACTGGGTAACTTTGCGCGAATCGACGTCGAAGGTGGAGCTATCGGTCGTTTCAACCCCATCTCCGCTGACCCGGACATGATATTCACCCTGCGCCACTCCGACAAAGTCGGCCTGCCCAATGTCATTGGTGTAGGTGGTGCCAACCACCTGATCAACCGAGCCTTCCATCAAGCAGACTTTCAAGAAGGGGCCGGCGTTGCGGTCATTGGACAAGACGACATGTACGTGTACATTGCCGCTGCCCCCCGCGCCGCCTCCTCGGAGTTGAGCGTGGGCAAAGGTAATGGCGCAAGTAATAAAGAGCGTAAGAATGAAAGGAGCGAGCCAACGCCGAGACTGCATAATTGCCTCCCCGAGATCAGGGCTTGGGAAACGATCTCGTGAGCCGGGCTGACACCGTAGCGAGCTTTCGGAACAAGCCCGGGTTGAGTCGCAGATCGTGAGCGAATAGGTTGGAGAGCGGTCGCCCCACGATCCGCGCAATAGTGACATGATTCTATACCTGTCTGGGTAACCGTCCCACGGGGAATTTGTCAACATTTTGTCACGGTGCCAGACGGGATGGACGGCGGCCGGCAGCCCAGGAATCATGAACAACGCCCCAGCCGGAGCCGGGGCGTGGCGTCGCGAAGCAGAGTCACACCTCACGTCTAAATTGCGGTCGACGATGCTTATGCCCCAGGTTGCGGGCGCTGGCACATTTTGCCTCCGCAGCAGCTGTTGCCTTTGTCCTTCGACATCATTGGGCACTTACCGTCAGCGCAGCAGGTGGTCTTGCCGTCCTTGTCCTTTGACATCATGGGGCACTCCTTGCCGTCTTTGCCCTGGCTGCAGTCGCCGACTTTACAGCAGCCAGCGTCCTTGCCGCCGCACGCCATTTTGGATCCCGCCTGATCATGGTTGCAGCAGGCGCAAGTTTTGGCGCTATCGCCGGTGGGAGCAGGGGTGGTTTGAGTTGAATTTTGGGCCATAAGGCCAAGAGCCATTACTACGGTGCTTAGAAATATGAGAGCTTTCGATTTCATGATTTCCTCAGAATTCCGGTGATGCGAACGATACCGTTCGCGATGATTCAGGCGCGGCAGCGCAAAGCGGTCCGCATAAGAGAATCGTGCCGGGAAGAATCTAGATTCTGAGGTCGGCCTTCTGGTCGAGGACAGGCTTTCTGAAACGGGGGGAATCGGCGGCCAGCAATGTTCTTCGGCTGCGCCTCAGTTGATCCGAATCAATAGCCGCGGATCGAACGTTGCTCAGCTCGAGAGTAAGAGGCCCAGGAGGGACGATGACGAACGCCAGGGGTTGTGCCGGTTGACTGCTCAACCTGCAACAGCCCGGATCCATGCAAATGGATGGCGCGGTAAGCGAATTTGACGGGCAGCAGGGCCGGGCGCTCGCATGGTGCTTGCAGGACGAAGGCATGGCTGGCTGACGGACTTGAGACATTCGAGCGTGACATCGCGCCGCATGAGCCGCTAGAACAGGGGTCGCCAGGCCGGTTTGGGCACACGATAGCAGGATGATCGCCAGCATTGCCGACAACCCGCCCCGCATTTTCTGTCTTGTACCCATGCCTTGCCAGTATGAGCGAGGGGCTTGATCTGAATCTGTGACGCATATCACCTGGCTCCGGTTTGACTGCCCATGGGCAGAATGGCGATACTGGTGCGCCGACAGCTGGAACCTTGAGCGAGTGGAGGTCCACGGCAGATTGGTGAAGGAGAAAGAAACTAAGGTGAAGAGATCGCTGCTGTTTGTCATGATACTGACCGGTTGGACGGTTACCCAGGTTTGGGCGCAAGGAAGAGCTCCGCTGCTGCCATCGGCAGCTCTGTTCTCCTCGGCGCAGGCGGCAGGCACGAACGGAACTTCCCCCGGGGCACCTGCAGGTAAAGTTGGAGCCTCGGCGACATGGCAGCCGCCCAAGGACTTTCTGGCCAACGCCCACGCGGCGTGCGATAAAACGGCGGGTCCGGCAAGTTCTGGCGAGTGTTTCATCAATCAGATGTCGATAGCGGGTGCGTCCGCCGACGTGGTGAGCTTTACCCGCATGCTCTATCGGCAGAGCGATGGGCAAGTCGGCATCATGAGCGCTTTCAAGAAATATGGTCCGGTGGATGCCGCACAGATTTTCTATCCGCTGCGCGCCAATGACAACTATGGTCTGTTGCTAGTCAATGGCAATCCGGAAATTCTGGATGTCGACGACTTGAAGAAGCTGGATCTATCCGCCATGAGGCAAGATCCGCTGTTTCAGGCCATGACCCATCAGTTTCCCAAGGTAGACTTATTTCCGGGCGATCGTAGCAGCAGCGATCCCTGGCCGAGAGTGCAACCGTTACCCGGCGGCGGTCAGCAGTTTGTCGTGACCTATCCGCTGCTGAACGGGTGCCATGCGTGCGCGCGTTTGGGACTGGCGCGGTTTGGCTGGGATTTCGATGCCAGCGGCAAGTTCCTGCAGACTACGTATATCCCCACGCCGCCGCCGCCAAAGCTTCTGAAGCGGCCGCAGAAGACACCGCCGCCGCAGCCGCCGGCGCAATCGCAACCTCAGGCGCAATCGAATCCACTATGAGTTTTGCTGTGCACGACTCTTCGCGGAGTGCCATCCCGCCGGGCAATGGAGAGCTGCGGCCGGAGAAATTGAATAGCGCGTGGTCTGCTAAACTCCATTTCACGATTTGAGCAGGCCCGGAGGAAGTATGCGTAAAGCGCTGGTGTTTCTGGTTGTGATGATGTTGATCCCATTTGTGCTGGCGCAGTCGGGCAGCATTGGCGCTTCGGCAGTCTGGCAGCCAGCGAATGGCTTCGTCGGTAAGGCTCAAGCCGCCTGCGCCAAGTCGTCTGGTTCGTCGCTCCAGGCCTGTCTGATCGAACAGATGAGCAAAGCTGGAGCATCGGCTGACGCCGTAGCGTTCACCCGCGAACTGTACAAGCAGAACGGCGCAGTTGGCATCCTGTCGGGCTTCAACAAGGTGGGACCGGTTGACGTAGCATTTGTGTCCTATCCCTTTCAGGCCAATCCCGGTCATGGATTGTTGCTGGTCAACGGACAGCCACGGATGGTGAATGCCGAAGACCTGTCGCTGCTCGACCAGAAAGGCTTGCAAGGGAGCTTTCAGTTTCAGGACCTGAAGAACCAGTATCCCAAGGTCGCGATCTTTCCCGGAGATCGCAACGGCAAGACCTGGCCGAATTCGCAAACCGGCTCGAACGGAGGCTTGCAGTTCGTGATCGGTTATCCTCTGCGCAACGGTTGTCCAACCTGCGCGCACGCCGGGTTCGCGTTGTTCCAATGGAATTTCGATCCCAGCGGAAAGTTTACCGGAACCACCTTCATGGGAATGACGCCGGCGCCGTTGAACTAGCCTGCGCCGCCTAATTCCGTGCCGCGAATCGGGCTGCCTACTTCTGCAGCACCGTCAGCTCGGCCAGCACCTCTTCGCTGTGCTTGTTGGGATCGACGTCCATGTACTCCTTCACGATCTTGCCCTGCGGATCGATCAGGAAGGTGTGACGCGCGGCAAACTTCGCGACTCCATAGTTCTTCAAGGAGCCGTACTCCTCCGTAACTTTGTCGTCGGGATCGGCCAGCAGTTTGAAAGTCAAGCCTTCCTTGGTGCAGAACTGTTGGTGCGATTGCGTGTCTTGCACGCTGACGCCGAGCACGACCGCATTCTTAGCGTCATATTGCGCCTGGTCCCGCTGAAAGTTGTGCGCCTCGATGGTGCAGCCGCTAGTCATGTCCTTCGGATAGAAATACAGCACCACCCACTTGCCGCGATATTGCGAAAGGGTAATCGGCTTGCCTTCCTGTGAGTCCAGGGTGAAGTCGGGCGCCGTTGTGCCAACCGCGGGGACAGTGCCGGCCCGCAACATCCGCGGCGCGATGAAGGCGATGGCCGCGATGAGAACCAAAAATCCAAAAAACTTGCGCATGAAAACTACTCCTTTGTCGCTGACCCCGATTGGATGCTGTGACAACTCACAAAGATTGTGACCACAGCTTTGCGTCGCAGGTGGCATCCGTCCTTTGGGCGCTTGGTGCATTGTGTCCTAGGTTCGCGTCCGCTTTTTGGACGCTAACCTGGGTAGACGCTAATCCTGGGCACGGCAAAATCCACCTACCGAATATCCACTCGCGTCCCCTTACCGCGTACTTCTACGGGAAGCTCACTTTCAGAATAGTTCCATTCAGTCCCACCATCCATCCATTCTGCGGATTGGCGAACGCCACCGCCCAATATCCGGTGACGCCGCTCAGCGGAAACCAGGTGGTCCCTTCATCGGGCGTCCAGGCTGCGCCTCCGACATCGGCGGTGACCACGACGTAGCGGCTGTAATCGGTCGGTCCTCGTTTCGCCCCGCACCCGCACAGGTGCCGCTGCCCGCCGAACCCCGTGGTGTTGCTCAGGTAAGCCAGCCCAAAGACGGGATAGCCAACGGGCGGCCGGTTGGTGAGCTGCCAGGTGTGGCCGCCGTCATGTGAAGCTGCGGTCTGGGCTGCCGACGAGGCGTTGACGGCCCCGAGATCGCCGCCGCCCAAAATACCGTTGGAAGCATCGCGAAACGCCACGCTGAATCCGCCCGCGCTGGGCGAGCTGTGCAGCGGGGTGTCGTACGCCGCCCAGGTGTTGCCGCCGTCCGTGGTGGCCAGAATTCTGGCGATGCTGGAGCCGCCGGTGGCAATCCAGGCATTACTGGTGCCCTGCGTCGCCACGCAAGTTCCGCTGGAAGAGAACGAAGCTTCGCCCGGCAGTGCTGGTGGCATATTGTTGGCGATGCTCTGCCATGTTGTCCCATCGGTGGTGCGCAGGTCGGGAAATACGCCGTTCACCGAATCGCTATGCGCGATCCCGTTCGTCGGAGTCCAAAAGGCCATGCAGTCGTAGAAGGCGCCCACCAGCGTGTTGTCAAACTGCTGCGTCCAGGTGTGACCGCCGTCTTGGGTCTTGTAGATGGCGAAGTCGGTGGGGTAGTTTCCGATCGCCATCGCGTAGGCTATCTGATCGCTCACCCCTTGCACATCGCGAAGCTGAACGTCGTTGGAATTGCCGGTCGGCACGATGCCGGTCCTCCAGGTATTGCCGCCATCGGTGGTGACGACAAATGTGCTGTTGGTTCCGACCGCCCAGACAATATTCTGGTCGACTGGACTGACCGCGATCAGCAGAGCAGTTGTATTGCTGTTCTGGGGCGTGAGCGTTGGCCCTTGACTGAAGGCTACTGGCGCGCTGAGCGCTGCGAAAACCAGGATGGCAGAGAAGAAAACGGCTGGCATACGTTTCGACACGGTCCTCACCTCCGAAACCAGATTTGCAGCGGAGTATAGGTCGGCCGCAAAAGCCGTGTCAAACGACGCGGACGCTGAGCGGAACGGCAGCCTTTCGACTTCGGGTATCTCAGGCGGCAACTATTCAGATTCGCTTAGAAAAGTCGAAAGTTAGAAAGTCCTTGACATTCACGCCCTTTGGCGTCACGATGCACGCCTCTTCCCTTAATAAGGCTATTTGGCCCGTGCTCCGAGCCGGACCATTCCAGATGTGTGGATGGTTCAGCGCGCAATCTGATCGCAATAGGCAGGGAGCTTCTGCGTGAAATCCGCAAACGGCGGATTGGCAGAAGTAAGGATGCCTTCCCCCTAGAAACTGAAATTCCCGATAAAGCGGAAATTGTTTTAGAGGAATCTACGCGTACCGTGTCCTGTTTTCAAGTTGTGCGAAAAGAGATATGTGCTAGCAACGTCGTCTCATAAGCGAAAGCTTACGAGTAGACTCAGGTAACTCAGTCACACAAAAAATAAAAGGAGAGCAACCATGCGCCGCTACTCAAAAGCAACTAGCTTTGTGCTAGGGCTGTTCTTGTTGTGTTTGTCTACGCAACTGCTAAGTCAAACCACGACTCACGGCACCATTACTCTAATGCCGGGATTTACTGCATTTACTTGGTCCACCGTAACCCCCCCGGGTCAACCAAGCGCTGGTTGGACCGTAACTGGATCGTTTGATGACAACGATAACTGGTCTGCACTCTGCAACCCCTGCTTTAACGCGCTAGATCCGGGCGGCACTATACAAGGTACAGAGTTTAACGGCGGAACAGCGAACTTTACGGGTATATTGCCCTCGTATTACCCAAGTGTAGACTGGGGCTATTTGTTTGCAGACGGCAATTCCTATTTTGCAGTAAGAGGCCCAAGGATCCCATTACCGCAAGGGGGAGTAGGAACTTTTGTGGGCACCTTTTCGTTTCTCGCAGGGTTATGCGGCGTGACCGACTTTAGAAGTGGCCAGCCTGAACCTTGCACGGTGTTGTTGCCGAGTGCGTTTGGAACAAGTATGGTCGGAACGGGAACCGTCTATATAACCATCGCGATCAATCAAATTGGGGAGCAGTACGCAACCAAGGTAGAGTACGTTTTCTAATCGGGCGAAGGTAGGCTACCTACACGGGGGTCTTGCGCTCATCCGCATTGTTAACACCTCGATGAGGACCACGAAGGTCGAAAGCAAGGGGTTACGCGGCAATAAGGGGGCTTTCGACTCGGCGGCCAACAGCTGACCGCCGGGTGGCCTGCGGCTCTACTTGCCCGGCTTACCACGTGCCTGATACGTCCCCGCCACGACCTGTGCGATCAATTTATGGCCGGACTGGCTGGGGTGCACATCGCAGGATGGCGGGCTGGTTGCTGGATTACTGGCATTCAGCAAACCGGCGACACACGTATTGCCCATCGCCAACGGATTCGAGGCTGCAGCCTGGAATGCCGAAAATACGTCGGCTACTACGGCGCCGTACTGCGACGCTGGTACCGTGATCGCCTGGTTCAATCCCGCCGTAAGCGCGGTCTCAAATTGGTCGGAGTAATCGATCGAGTAGTAATTCACCACCTCGATGGTCCCGGTATATCCGGTGGCGCGCAGACCGGCGAGAATGGTTTGCATGTGAGCCTCAGCCGCCGCGAAAACCTGCGGCGCGCCGTTTTCGATACACGTCGGATCGCCATTGCACTGCTCTTCCAGGAGGATCAAGTCGTTGGCGCCCAGCATGACCGTTACCAGCGCTACGTCGTTATGGCTTTGCAGGAAGCCGGTCGCAAAAGCAGACTGGGTCGATCTGGCCGAGCCGTAAACCACGTGCAGAGGAAAATAGGAGCGATACAGGCGGCATCCATTGTCGGGCGCGGTCAACGACAGGAAGCTGCCAGTCGTCTCCCCCGGACAACTGCCGTTGCTCAGGTTCAAGGCCAAAGTCAGGCTGGCCCAATCGCTGTAGGCTACGAAGTTTGTGGAATTGTAGTACTCGTATCCCGCCTGGTCGATATAGCCGAAAGCCACGCTGTCACCCAGCGCGAGGTATTCATTGGAAGTGCTGGCGCGATCCTTTGCGGAAGCGACTCCGAGCGCGCAAATTCCGGCCATCACCAAGACGCTGAAAACTTTGCCTACCTTCATGGCTGCCTCCTAGCAGGGGAAAATGAGTCGGACAAGCGTAACAGATGACGGTACGGGCTTGACGCCTTGTGCCCAAGGTTCGCGTCCTGATTTTGGACGCTAACCTGGGCTGACACGAGTTGCAGCCTGTCACCCGAACATCTTCGATTCGCGATTCGCGGAATCTACACCACTCCGGGCGATTGCGGGGAATTCCGTGTTAGTCCAACCGAGGGGCGAACCGGGGCCCAATCTGACAGCTGATGGCTGATAGCTGACGGCTGGAAAGTGACAACCCACCCCCACACCCGATAGCATTAAAGGTTTGGAGCTTATCGCAGGAGGCATCATTTATGGCGACGATGGAACAGAAAGCACCGGGCATCCGCACCGGCGGGAAGCCGAAAACTTATAAGAACTTTATTGGCGGCGAGTGGGTGGAGAGCCGCACCGGCCGCACCTTCGAGAACCTGAATCCGGCCGACACCCGCGAAGTGGTCGGTGTCTTCCAGAAATCCGACAAAGCAGGACGTCAACCAGGCCATCGAGGCCGCCAAGCAGGCCTTCAAGAAGTGGCGTCTGGTGCCCGCGCCGCGGCGCGCCGAGATGCTTTACAAGGCGTCGGAGATTCTGATCGCGCGCAAGGAAGAGTACGCGCAGCTGATGACGCGCGAGATGGGCAAGGTGATCAAGGAGACGCGCGGCGACGTGCAGGAAGCCATCGATTGCGGCTACTACACTGCCGGCGAAGGCCGCCGCCTGTTTGGTCCGACCGTGCCGTCGGAGCTGCCCAACAAATTCGCCATGGCGATTCGCCAGCCGCTGGGCGTCTGCGCCATGATCACGCCGTGGAATTTTCCCATGGCGATTCCGTCGTGGAAGCTGTTTCCCGCGCTCGTTGCCGGCAATACTGCGGTGATCAAGCCGGCGCAGGACACGCCGCTCTCGACGTTGAACTTCGTGCAGGCGCTGGCCGATGGCGGAGTTCCGGCGGGCGTAGTCAACATCGTTACCGGCTTCGGCGGCGAAGTAGGCACGCCGATGGTCGAGCATCCCGAGGTGCGCGCGGTTTCGCTGACCGGATCGACCGCGGTTGGCCGCATCGTGGGACAGGAAGCGGCCAAGACCTTCAAGCATTGCTCGCTGGAGTTGGGCGGCAAGAATCCCATGATCGTGCTCGACGACGCCAACCTTGGAGCTGGCGCTGGAAGGCGCGCTGTGGGGCGCGTTCGGCACTACCGGACAGCGCTGCACCGCGACCAGCCGCATCATCGTGCAGAAGGGCGTGTACAAGAAGTTTGTCGACGCGCTGGTGGCGCGCGCGCAGAAGCTGAAAGTCGGCAACGGGCTGGACGAGAGCGTGGACATGGGCCCGGCGGTGAACTCGTCGCAGATGGAGACCGATCTGAAGTACATCAAGATCGGCAAGGACGAAGGCGCGAAGATGCTGTGCGGCGGCCATCGCCTGGAAGGCGAGCGCGTACCAGCACGGCTGGTTCGTTGCGCCGACGGTGTTCGCCGATGTCGATCCCAAGATGCGGATTGCGCAGGAAGAGATCTTCGGGCCGGTGGTATCGATCATTCCCTGCGATGGCATGGAGAGCGCGATCGACATTGCCAACGACATCGAGTACGGCTTGTCGTCGTCGATCTACACCAAGGACGTGAACAAGGCATTCACCGCGATGCGCGATCTGTACGCCGGCATCACCTACATCAACGCTCCGACGATTGGCGCGGAAGTGCATCTGCCGTTCGGCGGAACGAAGGCCACGGGCAACGGTCATCGCGAAGGCGGGATCGGGGCGATCGATTTCTACACCGAGTGGAAGTCGGTATACGTGGATTATTCCGACACGCTGCAGCGCGCGCAGATTGATAATCGATAGAGGAGAGGGTTGCGACGCGCCTAAAGGCGTGCCCTTTCAAGGCGACTGGGATTTTGAAGCGGCTAGGATTTCGAAACGGCCAGGATTTGGCTTTGGCTGAAAGCTGACGCCTGATAGCTGACAGCTTCTAAAGGACGCATTTATGGCTACCAAAGCAGTAGCGGAAGTCATGGCGGCCAGCCGCATGGTCAACGTGCGGTATGCGATTCGCGATCTCGCGGTGGTCGCCGACGAGGTCGCACGCGAGGGTCACAAAATCCTCTACCTCAACATTGGCGATCCTTGTAAGTATCGACTTCCACACGCCGCCGCACATGATTGAAGCTGTGCTCAAGGCGATGGTCGATGGCCACAACGGATATGCGGAGTCGCTCGGGATCAAGCCGGCGATTGAAGCCATCCGCAACCAGGCCGAGCGCAACGGCTTTCGCGATATTCAGAGCATCTTTGTCGGCTACGGTAGCGGCGAGGTTATCGACAGCTGCCTGACCGCGCTGCTGAATCCCGGCGACAACGTGCTCACGCCCAGTCCCGAGTATCCGCTTTACGGCGCCATCATGGCCAAGCTGGATTGCCCGGCGAACGCCTACGATCTGGACGAGTCGAACGGTTGGGAGCCCGACGTTGCCGACATGGAGCGCAAGATCAATGCGCGCACTCGCGCCATCCTGCTGATCACGCCCAACAATCCGACCGGCGCGGTGTATTCCAGGCGCACGCTGGAGAAAATTCTGGAGCTGGCGCGGCAGCACGGGCTGATCATCTTTGCCGACGAGATTTACGACAAGCTGATCTTCGATCCCGCCGAGAAGCATGTTTCCATCGCCAGTCTGGCGACGGACGTTCCCATCGTCACCTTCAACGGATTGTCGAAAGCATATCTGGTGCCTGGCTGGCGCATCGGATGGGCAATTGCCACCGGTCCGCGCGAAGTTTTGCATCCGTACATGGAGGCAGTGCACCGCCTGCTGCGCGCGCGGTTGTCGGCGCCGCATCCGTTCCAGTACGCCATCAAGCCCGCGCTGGAGGGGCCGCAAGATCATCTGGTGGAAGTGTTGCGCAAACTGAAGAAGCGCGCCGAGCTGACCGTCGAGTGGGCCAAGCGCACGCCGCACGTCAAACTGGTAGCGCCAAAGGGCGCGTTCTATGCGCATCCCACGCTGGAGATTCCGGAGGACGATCTCACCTTTGTCACCGATCTGCTGAAGCAGAAACATGTGCTGGTGGTTCATGGATCGGGCTTCGGCGAGAAGCCGGGAACGCGTCATATGCGCATCGTGTTCCTGCCGCCGGAGCCGGTGCTGAGCGCGGCCTACGACGCGATGACGCAATTCATGAAAGAGCGATACGGATAATGATAATGGAGATTTGCACAGGGCACCGCTTTAGAAATACGCATAGGATTTGAAAGGGCACAGCTTCAGCTGTGCCGCAGAGCTCGGTTTTCTAGATGAGAGCGGGCTTCAGCCCGCGCCAGATTTTGTCGGCTGGAGTGGGCGCTCCCTCGGCGGCTGAATCAGATTAGATCTTGGAGCCAGATTAGGTTTTTGTTCTATGGTCGATATTCATTGCCACATCTTGCCGGGAATCGATGACGGCTCCAAGTCATGGGAGATGACGGCGGAAATGTGCCGCATGGCCGCGCAGGACGGCATCACCCACATTGTCGCCACGCCGCACAGCAACGACGTGTATGACTACAATCGCGAACGCTTCACCGAAATGCTGGGTCAGCTGCACGACTGCTGCCGATGGCAAGCTGGCCTTCAGCCTGGGTTGCGACTTTCATTTTTCCTACGACAACATTCAGGACGCGCTGAACAATCCGCGGCGCTACACCATCGGCGATTCGCAATATCTGCTGATCGAGTTCAGCGACTACGGCATTCCGCCCAGCGTGAAGCAGGACGTTTTCGCCATCTCCAGCTGCGGCATGATTCCCATCATCACTCATCCCGAACGCAACCAGCCGCTGCTGAAGAATCCCGAGATGGTGCTGAAGCTGGTGGAACAAGGCTGCCTGGTCCAGGTGACGGCGAACGCGGTGACAGGAGCTTGGGGTCCGAAATCGAAAAAGATGGCGGAGTGGCTGCTGAAGCGCGAGGCGATTCACGTGATTGCCAGCGACGCGCACGATCCGGTGCATCGTCGGCCGATCATGTCGGAAGCTCGCGAGGCGGTGGCGGAGCTGGTGGGAGCGGAAGTTGCCGAAGCGCTGGTCACGCATAACCCGGCAGCGATTGTCGAAGGCAAGAGCCTGCCTTATCAATCCAGCTACCGCTAAAAGGCTGGAGCATCTTTAATTGTGTCGTTGGTTCGAACGGAGAGAGTAGCTTTGGCTACGCCGGAGCAAGTTTTAAACCTTCACCGACGGAATTCGGTCCGCCGATAATAACTGACAACGTGCTTTGATAATTTACGGCGCGCTCAATGATGCGCCTCTTCAAACGCGTCCCTTTTATCGTCCGGTGCAGCGCATCTCGCCCACATCTTGTCCATTGACGGAAACAATTCCAGTGCGAGCCTTCGCCTTGGAGGAGGGCTCGGCCGCTGCTCGGGATCGGCATGGGCTGATACTGGCGGGTTGGCGTTTGCGGGCTTGCGGTGCGCCTTTACTCTGCGCATCACACTGGCTTCCGCCGCCTGAATACCTTTTCTGGCGAATTCGGCTCCGCTGCGCGCCGATTTTGCAGCTTGCTGTTCTGCATGGCGAAACGCATCGATCCAGCCCATATCGCCCTCCACACTACCAGGAAGATGCCGCTTGCAAAGAATTGGAAACCCTTGGCCAAAAGAAATCAAGTGCGGATATCACTGCCGGATTCGCGGATTGAACGCCGAGTACAGCAGATCGGTGAGAAAGTTCACCAGCACATAGGTCAAGCCGATCATCAGGATGCAGCCCTGCACCAGGTAATAATCGCGATTGGAAATCGCCGTAATCGTCAGGCGTCCGATGCCCGGCCAGGAAAAAATCGTCTCGGTGACGATGGCTCCAGCCAGCAGCGCTCCGAATTGCAGGCCCACGACCGTCAGAATCGGGAATCATCGCGTTGCGCAGCGCGTGCCGGTAAACCACCGTGCGCTCCGGCAGGCCTTTGGCGCGCGCGGTGCGAATGTAATCCTGCCCCAGTTCTTCCAGCATCGACGTGCGAACCATGCGGGTAAGGATCGCCGCCAGCGCTCCACCCATGGTGATTGCCGGAAGCACGAGATGCGCCGGCGAACCCGAGCCCGACACCGGCAGCCATCCCAGCTCAATCGCGAAAAACAAAATAAGAATCGGCCCCAGCGCGAAGTTAGGGAACGACAAGCCCAGCAGCGAGACGAAGCTGAGCAGGCGATCGTCCCAACGATTGCGGCGCAGCGCCGAGCGCACTCCGGCGGGAATCGACAGCCCAAGCGCCACGATAAGCGCGGCCAGCGTGAGCTCCATCGTGGCCGGATACGCTTGCGCGATCACATGGCCGACATTCTGATTCAAGCGCAGCGAGCGTCCCATGTCTCCGTGCAAAATGCCGCGCCAATAGTTCACATACTGCTGGCCGAGCGGAACATCGAGACCATAAGCGTGACGCGCTGCAGCCAGATCGGTGGCCGCCGCGCCTTCGCCCAGCATCTGTTGGATGGGATCGCCGGGCACCAGATGGATCAGCAGGAAGACGACCGAGACCACCAGCCACACTACCGGCAGCATGTAGAGCAGGCGCGAGTAAGCAGGTAGCGCAGCATCAGTGGGTCACGGGAGCTGGCGGTGGAAGATGGCGACTGCGGTTGGGGCTGCGCGATCTCGATCTTCACGCTCTCCACGCGCAGGCCATCCATGGTGGCGACCGTGTAGCGCCGTCCTTCGTACTCAAAGGTGTCGCCGACGGCGGGAATCTTCTGCAATTGCGCCAGCACGAATCCGGCCAGCGTTTCGAAGCCTTCGTCGCGCGGCAGCACGATATGATATTGCGACTCCAGATCGCGAATGTTAACCGAGCCATCCAGCGTCATCGACGCGGCGCCCGGCGCGAAAGCGGCTGTTGGCTGACGTCGAACTCGTCTTCAATCTCGCCCACCAGTTGCTCCAGTACATCTTCCACCGTCACCAGCCCGGCCGTCGAGCCGAACTCGTCCACCACCACCGCCAAGATGGCGCTTGCGCACCTTGAACTCGATCAGCAAATCCGGCAGCGGCTTGGTTTCGGGAACCACCAGCACTTCGCGCATGATGTGCCGCACTTCCAGACCGCTGGGCCGCGTGACCGGACGTCCAGAAGCGGTGCGATTCACGCGGTAGCGCAGCCAGCGCATAAGGTCCTTGGCGTAAAGCACGCCGATAATGTGCTCCGGGCCGCGTTGCAGATCGTAAACCGGGACGCGCGAATGCTGCTCGTCTACCACGCGCTGCAACGCTTCTTCCAGGGAAATGTTTCCGGGCAGCGAGAAGATATCGCGGCCGCGGAACCATGATCTCGCGCACCGAAATGTTTTCCAGGTCAAGCGCGCGAAGGATCAATTCCTCCTGCGGCGGTCGCCAGCATGCCCAGCCGGCGGCTGGCGGAGACGATCAGCTTCAACTCTTCCGGCGAATGCACGCCGCCCTCGCGCACCTGGCGCATTCCGAAAGCCTTCAAGCACGACTCGGGTCGAGGCGGTCATGAAGACCAGGAACGGCGCCGCCACGGTCATGAAGAAGTCCATCGGCCCGGCCACTGCCAGAGCGACGCGCTCGGTGCGCTGCAAGGCAATCGACTTGGGAACAACTTCGCCCAGGATGACGACGAGATAGGTCATCAGCACGAAGGCCAGCACCACGGCGATCGCCATGGGCGTAGAGCCGCGAGTGCGGCAAAGGCAGGAACAGCGGCTCCAGGATGTGCGCGATGGAGGCTTCGCCGATCCAGCCCAGGGCGAGGCTGGCTACCGTAACGCCGAACTGCACGGCGTTGAGGACGTGTCGAGCTTCTGATGGAGTTTCTGGACGGTGCGCGCGCCAATGCGATGCGCCGCGATCATCTGTTGCAGTCGGGTCTCGCGAACGCTGACCAGGGCGAATTCGGCGGCCACGAAGAACGCGTTTGCCGCGACGAGCAAAACCACCACTACGATGCGCAGCACAACGAAAGTAACCATTGAAGCAGAAATCTTACCATCGGCGGGCAGCGGACGATCCGGGCACGTCCCGCGTTTATCTTCCGCGCTGCTTTCCGTCCCTGTCTTTCGACGGCCCGACCCATCAGCTTTCCTAAACCGAAAGGTACAGGGTATTCTGGTGCAGCCAGCCATACACTGCAGCGACGGTCATTCCAGCCTCTGGTGCAGGTGTGCGTCTGGCGAACGGAGCCGACTTACCTTATGCGCTTTCTCAAGCTCACTCAATTACTTTCGGCGATCTTGCTATCCTCGACTATCTTGCCTAACGCTTTTGCCCAAACCGCGAAGTACGGACCTCACCTGTGGGCTCCGCCGGTCGATCCTGCCATTTTTGAGAAGCGCGTCAATGAGCAGTTGGAGATTGCGCAGAAATCTGTTGACCAGATCCTTGCCGTTACCGGCCCGCGCACGATAGAGAACACGCTGCAGCCCTACGATCAGGCAGTCGAGGCGCTTGACACTGCCGGCAATGGCGCGGGATTGGTGCAGAGCGTGTATCCGGAAGCCGCCATGCGCGATCGTGCGCAGCTAATGGTCCAGAAGGTCAGCGCCGCGGCTAGCGAGTTCAGCCTGAATCAGGCGCTCTACAAGGCAGTCGCGGCCATCGACATCTCGAAGGCCGATCCCGAGACCCGCTATTACGTGACCCGAACCCTGCTTGAATTTCGCCTCGCAGGCGTGGATCGCGACGACGCAACTCGAGCCAAGATCAAGATCCTCAACGACGAGATCACGAAGTACTCCACCGACTTTCAGCGGAACACGCAGGACTCGGTGCTGAAGGTCGTGGTGAAGAATCGGGCCGAACTGGACGGTCTGCCTGAAGATTTCATCGCGCGCCATCCTGCCGCTGCCGACGGCAGCATCACCTTGACCAGCGAGCCGCCCGACGTTCAGCCGGTCTTGAAGTTCGCCAAGAACGCCGATCTGCGCAAGCGCATCTTTCTCGCCTACAACAACCGGGCTTATCCGCAAAACATTCAGGTGCTCGCCGACCTGCTGCAGAAGCGCCAGGAACTGGCCACTTTGCTTGGTTACAAACACTGGGCCGACTTCAACGCTGCCGACAAGATGGCGGTCAACGGCAAGAATATCGGCGACTTCATCGACCAGATCGATGTAGTGTCGCGCCCCACCGCCCAGCGCGAATATCAGATGCTGCTAGCGCTGGCTAAGAAGCAGGATCCTTCGCTGACCGCCATCTCATTTTCAGACCGCGGCTATTACAACGAGCAGTTGAGAAGGGCTGACTACGATTTCGATTCCCAATCAGCCCGGCCCTACTTTCCCTATGACCGGGTGCAGCAGGGAATTCTTGACGTCGCTGCACGCTTGTTCCAGGTAACGTTCCGCCCCGCCAAAAACGCTCAGGTTTGGGACCCCTCCGTTACCGCCTGGGACGTCTTCGATGGCGATCGGCAGCTTGGCCGCTTCTACCTCGACATGCATCCCCGAGCTGGAAAGGACAAGTGGTTTAGTTCCTTCTCCATCCTCGATGGCAAGGCCGGACAGCAACTGCCCGAAGCGACGTTGATCTGCAATTTCTCCGGCGGAAAGCCCGGCGATCCCGGATTGATGGAGTACGGCGAAGTAACCACTTTCTTCCACGAGTTCGGCCACCTGATGCATTGGATCTTCCAGGGCCAGCGCCAGTGGGCGGGATACAGCGGCAACCTGGAGAGCGATTTTGTCGAAGCGCCTTCGCAAATGTTGGAGGAATGGATGCACGATCCCAAAGTGCTGGCTACCTTCGCGCTCAACTACCAGACCAACCAGCCCATTCCGGCGGAAATGGTGCACCGCATGAATCGCGCCGATGCTTTCGGACGCGGTCTGTGGACGCGCACGCAACTGCTCTACACCGGCGTGTCTTTCGATCTGCACAATGAGGCGCCCAGTAGCGCCAGCATCGATAGCGCTTTTCCTGACAACACCAGGCGCTTCCTGCCTTATCAGTTGGTCGACGGCGATCATCAAATCGCTTCGTTTACCCATCTCACTGGCTACTCTTCTTCGTACTACACCTATCTGTGGGATAAGGTGATTGCCGAAGACTTCTTCGGACAATTCAATCCTAACGACCTATTGGCTTCCGACATTGCCAAGCGTTATCGCAAGACGGTTCTGGAGAAGACAGGCTCCATGCCGGCCAATGATCTGGTAAAGAACTTTCTGGGACGCCCGCAAAACGTGAACGCATTTGTCGGTTGGATGAACCAGGAGTTTGACGAGAAGCCGGCAACTTCGGCGTCGGCCGCTCACTAGCGCAGAAATTATCGACATTATTCTTACTTAACACCGATGGATTATGGCTTCAGGGGCGAAATATGTTCGCAACTGCAAGTGCCTTTGCAATGAACGAAGAGAGATTAATCGAACCTCGTTCAGCGAGAAGAAATTACCCAAGCCGGGAAGAAATTATCCACCCTAGAGTTAACCCGGTTTGATGTCGTGTAAGAACCTAGTAATACCTAAGCAAAACGCCTGATGTGCTTCATTCTTCAATGACGAGATACTTACTTAACGATTGCCGCTGAGCTTGCGGCGCACCCGGCGTCACTTCCTTCCGGCCGAATTAAAACCAAGGAGTGTGTTCTTTGAAGCGTGTATTCTTGTTGGCAGTCGTATGTGTAAGCTTGTCGCTCGCCGCGCTCGCAGCAGTGAATGTCACCGTAGTCACCCCCACCAATAATAATCAGGTAGGCTCTCCTTTCAATGTGGTTGCCAACGCGACCAGTTCTTATACCATCGTCGGCTGGCACATTTATCTTGACGGAAACAACGTTTACTCGGGAGGGCAGACAAATTCCATCACTGCCCCCATCACCGCCGGTGTGGGCAATCACCAAGTGGTAACCCGTGCCTGGGACAGCAGTGGCAACTACGGTAGCGTTTACCAGCAGATCACGGTTACGAGTGGTGGTGGTGGCGGCGGTGGCGGCGGTGGCAACGGCTTACCAACTCCACCGCAAGGCGCTATCGTGTTCAACAACATTCAGAATCGCGGCAACTGGAGCTACTGCAACGCCCCCGGGTGCGCCGGCGGCGACGGCGACGGCGCTTACTGGATGGCGCAACACCAGGGCAATCCTTCGCGCAGCGGTTCCAGCACCGAGTTCTTCAACTCCGGCGTGTGGGACAACGCGCTGTGGACCCAGAAGCTGGGAGCCAATAACAGCGTGCACAATTTCCTCTGGGACTTCTACTTCTATGTCGACAGTAACTCGCAACATGGTGGGCAGGCCCTGGAGTTCGACGCTTTCCAGTTCGTCAATGGTTACAACTACATGATCGGCAGCCAGTGCGATTATGGCCGCGGCCTGTGGGACACTTGGGACGAAGCCTCCGGTCACTGGATGCCTACTTCAATTTCCTGCCCGAAATTCAGCCCCAATACCTGGCATCATATTCAGTGGTACGAGACGACCAATACCGGATCGCATCAGTACACCTACGTGATCCTGGTAGTCGACGGACACAGTTACCCACTGAATGTCACCCGCAATGCCCTGCACAACGGATGGTCCAACAATCTCGGCGTCCAATGGCAGCTCGACGTGAACGCCAGCGGCGAAGGCTATCACGAGTGGGTAGATAATGCGACGCTCACCATCTGGTGATCGTGCTCTCACTTGAAGTTAGAATATGCGAGGGACTCCGAATGTTGAGTCCCTCGTGTTGTCTGCTCTTGGCTAGGCCACCCGCCCCGGCGCGGTGTTAACCACGTCTTTGGATTTTCGTTCCTGACTTGTTCCGATGTCCGCATCGGCGGACTTCAGTGATGGCACTGACGCAAATAACGGAATCAGTCCCTCCACCAGCGTCGGGTGAGTCAGCACGGCATCGCGCAGCGCCGTGTACGGCAAGCCGGCGAGCATCGCAATCTGCACTGTAGCCATAGTTTCTCCCGCGCCGACACCGAACGCCGTGAACCCAAGGACGCGATCGCCATCCGCCTCCACCAGCGCCTTCATGAATCCGCGCGTCTCCATCAACGCTCGCGCGCGCAGGTTGGCGTCCATCGGAACCTTGAACAGGCGGTACGCAATGCCCTTCGCTTTCGCTTCCTTTTCATTGAGTCCGATGCGAGCGAGTTCGGGATCCGTGAACAGGCAGAATGGAACCTGCCGGTCGGTGGTCACACGACTACCGCCAGTGATGTTGGCATGAACCACGCGAAAATCGTCAGCGCTGATGTGGGTGAACAGTGGGCTGCCGGCAACCTCGCCGATCGCCCAAACATTTTCAGCCGTCGTTTGCAGCCGCTCGTTGACCTTGAGAAATCCGCGCTCGTTCACTTCGACGCCCGCCAGCTCCAGCCCAATTCCCTGGGTGTTGGGCGTGCGGCCTGTAGCAACTAGCAGATGAGTGCCGTCGAGCGTTTTCTCCGCCCCATCCGACTCGATGACAACTTTCACGGATTGCCCTGACGTGCCCAGAACTCGCTTGATCTGCGCATTCACAACAATCTCAATACCCTCGTCGTTTAGCAAGCTGCTCAGACCTTCGACCACGTCGTCGTCTTCCCGCGGCAGCAAGCGCTCGCCGTGCTCAAGAATCGTCACCTCGCTGCCGAAGCGCCGCAGCGCCTGAGCCAGCTCAATCCCAACATACCCACCGCCGATCACCAGTAGATGTTTGGGAACCACATCCAGCTCAAGCGCCTCGATGTGCGTTAACGGCTTTGCCTCGGCTAGGCCGGGCATCGGTGGCAGAGTGGCGCGTGTACCGGTGCTGATAATTACATTGGCTCCGCGTAGCACACGGCGACTTCCATCTGGAAGCGTCACCTCCACAGTTCTGGGAGCGATGAAGCGTCCCGATCCCATGATCAGCTCCGCTCCGGTCTTTTTGTAATTCTCCAGATACATTTCATTCAGGCCAGATACCATCTTGCGCTTGCGATTACGTACGCCGGACATATCGATCTTGAAGCCATCGCGAGCGATGCCGAACTCGTCGCTGTGTCGCACGTACGCTGCGACCTTCGCGCTGTGAATGATGTTCTTGCTCGGCAGGCAGGCGATGTTCGGACACGAACCGCCAATATACTTACGGTCGATGATCGCGACGCGCTTGCCTTCTCCGGCGAAGGTCCACGCCGCAAGCGTGGCTCCCGTGCCGCCGCCCAGGATCACGATGTCAAATTCTTCCGGCTGCGCTTTCTTGAGATCATGCTGGGGTGGAGAGGTCTCGGTGCTCTTCATGCGACTTTTCCTTTCCGAGCGACAGGCTCACGCTTAGCTTGCCTTGATCTGACGAGGTCGGCCGACGATGCTCCTTCGAGCGATAGTCCGTAGCCAACTTCCCGCACGATGCGCTCCTTCAACGGTTGAATAAAGTGGATGCGGGTGTTGCGGCGCGTTACTTCCGGGGCCTTCAAGTACAGCTCGGCCAATTCCTGCGCCCGGCTGAGCGCCTTACCACCCGGCACAACTTCGGCAACCACCCCCCATTCGTATGCGGTGCGCGCCGCCACCGGCTGCGGGTTCAGCAGGAACGCCTCCGCTCGTCCCGCGCCAGCGCGATAACTCCAGGTAGTAAAGATGCCGTCACCGGGAGCAACGCCTGCCGAGAAGTGGGCCACGTCCTGGAAAGTCGCACTCTCCGCCGCCACAATGACGCTGGCGAGGAGCGCGTAGTCGGAATGCACATGGGCGCGTCCCTCGATAGCTGCGATGACCGGCACGCGTATGTTGGCTATGTTTTCCAAAACCTGAACGCCCTCGTCGTGAACCTGGCTCCAAACGCGAGGATCGGTGACGTCGCCGAAAGATGACCAGTCGACATCAGTAATGAACTGCCCGCCCGCGCCCGTCAGGATTACGATCTTGTTCCCTCGATCTTGCCCGATCCGGTAGAAGGCATCGACAAATTCTGTGTGAGATTGCGCGGTCATAATGAACGGCCCGCCGTTGCTGTGGAATTCAGCAACCAGCACACCGTTGGCATCGCGCGTCAGCTTCAGGTTGTGATAGGCGGCGGAAGTAGTCAGTTTGAAGTGTTTGCATAAGATTCTCCTCCCTAAACTTCTTGTTGGGCGTGGTGGAAGATGCAGCGTTTGTTATTGGCATGGTGCAGCTTGGCGCAATACGGCCCGACTCCGTGCCGAACGTGCAGAAAAACCTCGGCCGCGGCCAGCATGCCCAACGTCGGCGCAAGGAAATAGATCCAAAGTGCGTGCCAATAGTCGGCGTGAAATGCTGAACCAAATGTTCGTGCGGGATTCATGCTCATCCCGGAAAGCGGTGCTTCGAATGCAATGTAGATCGCGTACAACGCGCCCACAAACAGGGGAGTGTAGTGCGCCAGGGTTTCGCGATTCGACGTGACCAGGATGGTGGTCATCAGCACAAACGAGATCACCAGCTCTGCCACGAACGCCACCGCGTTGCCGGACGAGCCGGGCACTGTGACCACGCACCGTATCGCACTGTTCAGCGGCGCACCTGCCAGCACGTACCTCGCGATGGTTACGCCGCAGACGGCGCCAAAGAACTGCGCGAGCACATAAAATATGGCATCCCAGAACTCCACTTTTCCCAAACGATAAAAACTGAAGGTGATTGCTGGATTGAAGTGACCGCCGGACTGCTTGCCCCAGGGTGTCATGACAATCGCGATCACCGTTGCCCCTATTGCCAGGCCCATAAACGCCCGGCGTAAGGCAGCGCTACCAATCCAGTGCCGCACCGGCGAGGCGGGGTGCTGTAACAAGGTCGCAAAGGCGCACACGCACAACATATACAGGGCCAACTCAACAGCTTCCATCACGTACTCTGGCCAATGGAAACGCAAGCTGGCAGCCGCGCTAAGTCCGTCACCGGGACGAAGCGCGCGCAGCCGATGCGGAACCGCAGTGTCGGCCTTTCGTTGATTCGCTACCTGGTTCTCGGTTGGCACCAGCTTCACTGGGCGAAAGGGATGCGCTGAGCTCTCGCTAAGTTTCGTCAAAAACAGCGGCATTGAATCGACATTCGGACGTTGGTGTCGCCACATCTAGGTTGTGAAGCCCTGACGTGGTTGGCCATTCACCAGGCCGGTAAGTCAATTAAACAGAGAGGACGCTTCATGACAACCTATCATCACGCCAATGTAAGAGGGCGAA
The DNA here is from genome assembly GCA_963746515.1 of uncultured Acidobacteriaceae bacterium. Classification (GTDB taxonomy): domain Bacteria; phylum Acidobacteriota; class Terriglobia; order Terriglobales; family Acidobacteriaceae; genus Bog-257. The sequence goes on from CAVVBO010000003.1 coordinate 124,510, forward strand.
AGCTCTTCTATCGCGAGGCTGGATCCGAGGATTCGCCGACGATTGTACTTTTGCATGGCTTTCCAAGTTCTTCCCACATGTTCCGTGACCTGATCCCGCAATTAGCGGACAAGCTGCATGTGATTGCTCCGGACTATCCGGGCTTTGGTTATAGCGACGCGCCTGGAGTGCAGGACTTCGAGTACACCTTCGACAATCTGGCAACGCACGTCGAGGATTTGCTGTTCAAGAACTTGGGCGTGAAGCAGTTCAGCATCTATGTGCAGGATTACGGTGCTCCGGTCGGCTATCGGATAGCCTCGAAACATCCAGATGCTATTCAAAGCATCGTCGTTCAGAACGGTAATGCATACGTGGAAGGCATTGGCGCTGCATTTGATCCGATGAAGCCATTCTGGGCCAATCGCAATTCCCAGACCGAGCAGCCCGTGCGGAATCTCCTGACGAAAGAAATGACCATGTTCCAGTACACCCATGGTGTTAGCAACCCTGAACGTATCAGTCCCGATTCCTATACTCTGGACCAGTTCTTCCTCGACCGCCTGAGCAACGCCGCGATTCAGCTCGACCTTCTCTACAACTATCAGTCCAATGTCGCTCTGTATGACCGTTGGCATGAGTACTTCCGCAAGAGCCAGCCGAGAATGCTTATTGTCTGGGGCAAGAACGATCCATTCTTCACCGTCGAAGGTGCCAAGGCCTACCAAAGAGATATTCCGAAGGCGGAACTGCACCTGATCGATACCGGTCACTTCGCGCTGGAAGACTCCAGCGGTTTTATTGCGGAGCGCATGCGCCAATTTCTCAGTTAAGTCACTTGACTGAACTGCCAAGGAAGCTCTGATTAAGTATTGCTTTGAAAGGGATCGCCTTCAGGCGGTCCACAAGTCGAGCAAATGAACCCGGCTTTAGCCGCTGAGGCCCCCCCTGGCATTGACTTAATCAGAGCCTCCCTGACTCTTCTCTTTGGACTAGCGGAAAGGTTCGAGACGTGACAGTTTCTGCAAACATTACCGTAGTAGCGGTTCACGGAGCGTGGGCCGACGGTTCGAGTTGGAAAGACGTAATTCTCGGTCTTGAACGGGAAGGCTTGCGAGTAGTCGCAGCTCCAATACCTCTGACATCGCTCGGCGATGACGCTGCCGCATTGAAGCGTGCCATCGGCCGCACGGATGGACCGGTAATTCTGGCCGGCCACGCCTATGCGGGTGCTGTCATCGCCACGGGACATGACCAACGCGTGAAGGCGCTGGTATACATCGCGGCGCTGGCTCCGGACGAAGGCGAGACCGTGGCTCAGGTTTTCTATCGTGATGAGCGACATCCCCGGTCGCCGCAACTCACCCCTGATGGCGACGGCTTCATCTGGATGCCCGAGGAGGGCTTCAGAAATGCTTTCGCACAGCATGCGACGGCTGATCAAATCGCATTATCCGCGGCCGTGCAAAGGCCGATCGCGCTGAAGTGCATTCAGGAACCTGTTTCAAAACCAGCGTGGAGGTCGAAGCCTTCCTGGTACCTGATTGCGGAAGAAGACCGCATGGTCAATCCCAAAACACAGCATTTCATGGCGAACCGCATGAAAGCCACAACCCAGTCGCTCCCCGTGGATCACACACCATTGCTCACTGCCCCACAGAAGGTTGTGGACATCATCTTGGAAGCGAAACAGGCAGTGTCCCCGTGAGCGGAAATGAGGCTCGGGATCCGGGGAGAGGACTCGGAGCGCTCTACGCGCTGACATTATTCGAACTCTAGTCACTTAGCCGAAAGAGAAGAAGGAGAACTTGTGAATTCTGTCGCAATTATTACCGGAGCCAGCCAAGGTATCGGTCGCGCAACCGCAATTCGATTGGCGCGTGACTTCTCGGCGATTGTACTGGCTGCGCGAGACCTCACCGTGTTGAAGGAAGTGGCAGACACCGTAAACACGATGGGTGCGGAGCCTCTTATCTGCGATCTTGATTTGAGCAAGATCGAATCGGCGGAAGCACTTGTCAAGACCACGCTCGATCGTTTCGGCAGGATTGATGCGCTGCTGAACATCGCAGGCGCAGTGCCGCAAATTGATTTGTTCGAGATGACGGACGAGCAGTGGCGAGCAGGTATGGAGCTGAAGCTGCACGGCGCCCGGCGTGTGACTTTATTGGCTTGGGAGGCACTCAAAGCGTCGAAGGGTTCCGTCGTATTTATGTCGGGCAGCGCCGCCCTTGACCCCAAGCCCGCCTTCGCTGCAGTTGCCGCGACGAATGCAGCCATTACAGCGCTGGCTAAAGCCTTCGCTGAACAAGGGATTAAAGATGGCGTGCAGGTCAACAGCATTGTGCCGGGTCCGGTGATGACGGGACGGCGGCGCTCCTTCCTGGACAAGTGGGCACCCGCGCACAACATGAGTGTTGAAGAGGCGACGAAAGAATTTCCACAGGAAGCGGGGATTAGTCGCTACGGACAGCCCGAGGAGATCGCCGATCTGCTCGCGTTCATGGTGTCGCCTGCAGCCAAATGGATGACGGGTACATCCGTCCGAATGGATGGAGGTGAGATAAAGGGTATTTAGCCGCAAAAGAGTCTTGCAGGTTTCTTCGCGTTTGACGTTCACTCGCTTTCCCAAGCGCTGAGGTGCCTCGGGTTGTGATGGAGGATGTAGGGATGGCTCGGCCGTAATTTCACCGAGGCTTCGAGTTGGACGAGCTGCTGCTCAGGGTTCCGTGGCATTGCAACCGTCACACGTTTGCGTCTAGACTCGTGATGGCTAGGGTAGATCTGCGAAGGTCGGCGAGCTTTTCGGTAATAGAACGCTTTGGCATGACGTGGCGCCATTTACATCTGGCGCGGAGCCGCCAACAGCGCGGTTGACCTGCTGGTGCCGACGGAGAAGGCACCTAGGGCAAAAGCGCCAAGCGACACCAAAACTACCACGAAGCGATTGCGAGTTGTGGTGACTGGCGGGACGACGTAGACTAACGTGCTTTAATTATCATGTTTACCTGGATTGCGAGAGTGGCGGAATTGGCAGACGCACCAGACTTAGGATCTGGCGGGTAAAACCGTGGGGGTTCGAGTCCCCCCTTTCGCACCAACCATTTTGTGAGCCATCGCCAATACGTATTTTTCCTTCCACTCTAACCCCCGAGCTCGCCTCCAACGTTTCTGACTATCCCGCGATACGCATTGCTGACTTGCCACGGTAGAGAGGACAACCCACCCTTCCTTCTCGACTCATTAAAAAGAATTGTGTGCTGAAATCTCTCGACAGGTATATAAGTCGAGGGGTATAGGAGGCACTGGTCTCGGCGACTGGCGGTTATTTCGACAGGTCGAAATATATTCTGGCCCGCCCGACTATGGCGGAAAAGCAGGCACATGAAAACTCTATCGACATTTCTGTTCTTCCTGTTGCTATGCGCTTCCTGTGCTGAGGGTCAAGTGCTTTACAGCAACGGCCCCGATCCCGGTACCATCGGAGCCTGGCCGATTAACTTCGGTCAAGCGGTTTCCGACTCTTTCACCTTGCAAACCGACTCGGTAATCACGCGCGTGGTGCTGTCCATATGGGCCGCGGATGATCGCAACCCTCCGCAGTCGGCCAAGTGGGAAATTACCACCGAACCGTTCGGCGGAGAAGTGTTGGCCAGCGGCGGGTCTGTCCTGGGACTCATCACCTACACCGACGGCAGGCTGTACACGCGCTGGACCATGGAAATACAAAACATGAATGCCAGGCTTCCGCGTGGGACCTATTATCTGCAAGTCTACGATGTCATTACAGCGTGGAGGACGTGGGCCTTCTGGGGAGAGAGTAACGGCGTTGGGTGCACTTCGCCGGGATGCCCATCAACCGCCTATTTCGATCCGGCACTGGCCAATGGCTATGGCTTGACTCGGCCGATAGGTTCAGAGTCATTCGAAATTATCGGTACTCCCGGTATCCCTCCGAGTCGGTGAGACGAGATTAATCTGTCCTACAGTCGACCTAGAAGCTGTCCGGCTCTGCTGACATCCTCGCACTGAGCTATTAATTCGAGGTTATGTTTGCATCGTGGCAACTTCTGTTTTTGTCATCAGAGCCGGCTTCAGCCTGGCGAGGGATCTGCTTTTTCGACTCCTTCAGCAGCTTCTCAAGTCGTGCGCTCGGTACAAATCGAACCTGCGCCGATGGATGCTGGAAGCTCCTCCGTTACTGAGTCCACACCCGCCACCTACGGCAGCAACATTCCGCTAACCGCTACGATAAACTCTGTTGGCCAGACTCCGTTTAGCCTCAGGGGATCGATCATGAAGCTGTTGACGAAGTTCAATCTCATCCTGCTGGTACTGTTTGGGATTTGTGGACTGATCATTGCGCAAGTCTCCTACAGCTTTCTCATCAGCAATGCACGCCGCGAAGTCCTGCAAGAGGCCCAGCTGATGATGGCCAGTGCCAAGGCAGTGCGGGACTACACCGCTTCCGATGTAGGGCCGCTGCTGGAGCAGATTCCGCAGAACAAGACAAAGTTCCTGGCAGAAATGGTACCGGATTTCGCCGCTATCACGACCTTCGACCTGATGAAGCAGAAGTATCCGGAATACTCCTACCGGGAGCCTGGGCTGAACCCGACCAACCCAGGGCATCGCGCGGCCGATTGGGAAGCCGATGTCATCTGGTTACCTGCGCGACCATCGTGAGCAGAAACAGGTCACGGGCGAGCGTGGGACGCCGGCTGGTCCTTCGCTATATCTGGCAACCCCGATCGCCGCCGAGCAGTCCTGCCTGCAATGTCACGGCGAGCCGGCAGCGGCTCCGGCCAGCATGATCGCCACCTACGGTTCCAAGCACGGGTTTGGATGGAAAGTAGGTACGGTGGTCGCGGCCCAGATCGTCTCTGTCCCCATGTCGGTGCCGGTCGACATTGCGAACCGGGCATTCCATCATCTGCTTCTGTATCTCGTCATCACCCTGGTGATCACCATTGCAGCGTTGGATATCGGGGTTTACTTCATCGTGATTTCGCCCTTGCAGCTGGTGTCGGAGACGGCTGACCGCGTCAGCAAAGGAGAAAAGAACGTGCCTCCATTGCCAGTGAAGGGAAGCGATGAGATCGCCACCGTGACCGCCTCTTTCAATCGCATGCAGGTAAGTTTGGCGAAGGCATTCAAGATGCTGGAGTAGGCATCGCGATCTAGCTGCGGACCGAGGCCAGGAACTTCTCGCGCTCCGTTTGCGACTCGATCTCCTGGGCTACTTTGACGCAGAGATCTTCGGCCGAGCCGCAACTCGAAGCCGCTCGCTTCACCACGATTTCGGCAATCGGTCCGATGTAGCGGGCAAGCTCTTTGGTGAGACGTTGCAGGGCAATCGGATCGGCCCATGGAGATGTTTCGCGGTCGGACTCCGGTAGCTTTGCCGCGTCCCCTCGGCTCGCAGCCGACGGGCCAGCTTCGGCAAGGTTCGACTTCGGATCTCCCACCAGCGGGCGCAATGCGTTGATCAGTAGCCGAATGTCAGACTTCCAGCGCACATGGGTTAACTCTACGCAATTGCGATAAGCCAGGTCTTTCAGCTCTTCCGGCAACTGGTCGGCCCGGGGCATCTTCGCGCCCCGCATCAGCACCGGAATGACCGGAATGTCGCGCCGCAACGCCGAAGCCGTTTCGATGCGCACGAAATCCGAGGGATCATCCAGACGCCGGGTTCCGTTGGCATCTTTGGTGTCAAGCCATTCCGGGCCGATGATGGCCAGAACTACTCCGCAGTTAGCGATATTTTCGTCGATAGCTTTACGAAAGTCGCGACCAGCCTCGATGGCGGAAACATCCATAAACACTGTTTTCTCGCCGAAGTGCTTGACTAGGTCGTCGAACAAACGGCCCGCCTCTCCCTCCGCATCACTGCGTCGATAGCTGATAAAAATGGCACGCAATCTAATTTCCTTAGGTAACCAGGAACTTTACTTAGGCCGCTCGTGGCAAAGTTGGTCGTCACCAGCCGATCGAACAAAGTGTACCCCCTATCCCACACGCAAGGGAGTAGCCAGAGAGGAGCGCAGCGGTGGGCCCTAAGATTTGTTATCACCAGCGCAGCGGTAGCCTTCAAGACTTGTCATCCACTAGCGCAGCGGCAGCCTTCAAGATTTGTCATCACGAGCGCAGCGAGGGATCTGCTTTCTTTTCTCCCTTGCCTACTGTCACTTCACGGCGAAGACCAGGAAGTAATCCATCTTGTCGCCCTTCACCAGATCGTCGTGCTCTTCGAGCAGGCGGTAACCTGCTTCCTGAGCCTCGCGCAGAACTACATCTTTATGCACGCCGTGGTCTTCTCCGTTGCCGTCGCGGTCGATGATTCCGACCCGCGCTCCTGGCCTCAGAGACGTTCGCAAGTTGCGCAACAGTGCAACTGGTTCCGCGACCTCGTGATAGGTCTTCAGCAAGAGTACAGAATCGATCCGGTCAGCGGGAAGGTCAGCCTTATCCGGCTTGCCGAGTATCGTCTTCACATTGTGTAGCTGTTCCTTCTGGATGCGGCGATTGATGTATTGCAACGCCTCCGGATTGATGTCGACGGCATAGACAGCACCCGTACTGGTCACGCGCCGGGCGGCGCGAACCGTGAACCAACCCGAACCGGCTCCGATGTCGGCTACGGTTTTGCCGGGCGTGATGGCGAGAATGTCCATTACCTGATCGATATGGAGCTTCTGGTCACGCCCGGGAGTTTCAAAAATGGAGAGATCGCCGGTGTAGGGCGTGCTGGTCGGACGCTGTTGCTCTGGTTGCGCGACTGCGGTCTGCGCCAACAAGGCCGGCACAGGCGTAGCAAGAAAGGTCAACAAAAGCGCACCCGATTGTACGCAGGAGAAGAAACGGCCAAGTCGCATATCAAAGACTCCCCACAGATCGGCGGTTCTAACCATCATGACACTGACAGAGGTCGAGCAGCGTGCAGTCCGCCACGCTTTTCTGCGATACGTGGAACCGTTATTGTGATTTGTCATCCCGACTGGAGCGAAGCGAAACGGAGGGATCTGCGGTCGCCCCTTTTGCGCCGACACTTTCCCGAATCTCGCGCTGCTTAATTTCCGGCCGCCGGCAATAAGCCATACACGCTGAGCTGGTTTGCCGTACCGACAAATACCTTGCCATTGGCCACCGTGGGCACAGTGAACTTCGAGGCCGGTCCGGGATTGTCGCGCGTCAGGCGCTGGTTGGAGTTGTACAGTTCATGCGCAAGATTCCGGGCGTCATAGGCGTGCAAAACCGCCGGTCCCTGATGCGGATCGTAATAAGCGTCGGTATGCACCGCCCACACGATACCATTGTTGTTGCCGTTGGCCGAGATGCTCACGGTGCTGCGGGTCAGGTGATAAATAGCCGCGGACTGCGACACCGGAGAAGTCGACAGCATCCCATTGCGAATTGTGAAACGCCTTGATGGAATCGTTGTGCGGGCTGATTCCTGCTCCGAAGTAGAGACGGCCATTCCAATAGGCAGGAGTTCCCATCTGCTGTCGCAGCTGTCCGGAGAGTTCCTGCACGATCTGCGGATTGCCTTTCCGGCGCTGTTATAGCCGCCAAAGTTGTCGCGGTTGAGTACATAGATATGTCCGTTCTTTCCGCTGGTGATGGCCAGGTGCGGATAAGGACCAGGCTGATCGGGCAGCAGCAACACTCCCGCCGATCCCAGATCCAGATCGTCCTGGGCCATCTTGGCCTGGTTGTACGGGGTGAAGAAGTCTGACAATGTCAGACCATGGGTGTCCGGACCTCAACTTCACGATGCTGTCGCTGAAGTTCGCACCCGGTTGTTCGCCGTAACGCATCGAAGGGACCGTTCGCGATCGAGAGATACAGGTTGCCGTCGGCATCGGCGCTGATGCCGCAGCCGCTCATCCAGATGCCGCCCTGGTAGCCGTTGGGCGTGGAAACCCAGGCCCCGGCCTGCTTCATGGTGACCGCGTCATAGGCGACCACCCATCCGTGATAGAGACCGGAATCGGCATTCGAGGCGAACGCGAATAAATACTTTGCCCTGGGAAAGCAGCAAGGCGGCGCGCTGCAATTGAAAGCGCGAAGAGAAAGAGAGCATGCCATCGTTGCCATCCTGCGCCGTGCCAGGATAGGACGCCTGGATGATGCGCGGGCCGCCAAACTTTTCCGCCCCTGAAGTCATATCCAGGGCGTGCAGCCGATGATAGAACGCGCCATTCTCCTTGGTGGCAGCCACAACATAAAGCGTGTTGCTGGCGACATCGATGACGGGAGTGCTGGTGATCCCGATCTCGGGCAGATGTCGCTGGCATTCACGTCCGTGGGCGACAGGGTGGTGATTCCTGCATCCGGATTCAGGAAGCTGACTTGCCACAGCGGCGCCGGAGTCGGCGAGTCGGCGTCGAAGGCGTAGACGCTATCGTGTTGCGTCGCCACAATCACGACATTATGAATTCCATTGCCCGGCATGGCGACCTGCGGCATGTAAAGCGGCTGCGCATAGACGTAGCCGTCCACCGGAAAGGAGTACAGCTTGCCGAAATGCGCGGGGTTCACGTTGCCGGGAGTGAGAACGGTTTCGATGATGTTCTGCCCGGTGCGGGCGTTGTCATTGTGATAAGTGGCGACGACCGGCCAGTCCCGCGGCAGCCAACGATTCGGCGGTGACACTTTGCGGACGTGGCGAGGGGTCAGCCGCCAGGAAATCGTCGCCCGACTCGGGAGCGCCCGCGGCACTTCGGGACTGCCGCAACTGCATGACCAGCAGCACCACCACGATGCCGGCACCCACGGACAGCAATTGCGAGCGGTTGCGTGACAGGGCCGCAACTTTTTGCCAATTGTGCAGCGTGAAATAAATGAGGATGCCCAAGCTGAGGCAGGTCACAGCCAGCGTAGCGACAGATTCTGAAAATACTAAAATAGCGTGCTGAAACATGAGCAGGTCGATGGATGCGTTTGCCGCTTATTCGTCATAACCCTCGAACCAGGGAAAAGTAGTTGCTTACCCGGAAGACGGATTGCGTTGCGCAGACAGCAGAGTTATGGCGTTTAAGAATCCTCCGCATCGATTCAAGTAAATGAGATGCTTGCGGCATCCTGAATGATGCAGGCTAGGAACTGGTTAATGCCAGCATCAAACCACAATAATTTGTTAAGAAGTGTAGCGCAGTCGCGCCGGAATTCTAGGCGGCAATTTCTGGACACCCGTGTATTCCGCCCAGAATTTCCCGCTGCTAATCAATTCTCCGCCCGCAAATGACGCCTGACCACATGTAGAATCGGAGCATGGCTTTCCAAGGTCCGGAAGTGATACAAACTCCGCAAGGGCAGAACTCCTCCTCCCGACGACACTCACCAGGAGGCAGCCTATCTCAAGAATGCTGGGCGAGAAGCAGCGGCCGGTGCGCATCAAGCTGATGGACGGCGAGTCGGTGCGCGGCTGGATCGAGTACTACGACCGGCGCATGGTGCGGCTGACGCGCGAAGGCGCGCCCAATCTCTTCATCTTCAAGCACGAGATCGCCTATATCGCGGAAGACACCGTTCGCAAGCCGCGCGCCGAGAGCCCCTCGCGCCGCACAACGGCAATGCCCCGAGCGAAGCGAATGAGCCGCTACCTGCCGGAGGTGGAAGCGATCGCACGCGAAGCCGGCGCATTGCTGATGGGCTATTTCGCCCGGCGCGTAACCATCGAGTACAAGGGCGACGTGGACCTGGTCACCGCAGCCGATCGTGCCTCGGAAAAGTTAATTGTCGAGCGCCTGCGCGCCCGTTGGCCCGAGCATGAGCATGGTGGGCGAGGAAGGCACGCCGCAGCGAGACTGGCGCCGAGTATCGCTGGTACGTCGACCCGCTGGATGGCACCACCAATTTCGCCCACGGCTATCCCGTGTTCTGCGTCTCGATCGCGCTGGTTCGACAACGATGAACAACTGGAAGTTGGCGTGCTTTACGATCCGACGCGCGATGAGATGTTTGCCGCCGAGCGCGGACAAGGCGCTACGCTGAACGGCAAGCCGATCCACGTCTCCAAGACGAGCTACTCTTGCGGAATCGCTTCTGGGGACAGGCTTTCCCAGCCACAAGCGGCACAAGAATCCCAATATTCACTTCTATCACCAGCTCACCTTGCGCTCGCACGGAGTTCGTCGCGCCGGTTCGGCGGCGCTCGATCTGGCCAATGTTGCCTGCGGCCGTTACGACGGATTCTGGGAGTTCAATCTCAATCCGTGGGATACCGCTGCCGGCGTGCTTCTGGTGCAGGAAGCCGGCGGAATCGTCACGCGCTTCGATGGCTCGCCCTTTCGCCTCGACAGCCGCGAGGTGCTGGCCAGCAATGGCCTCATCCATCAGGAACTGCATCACGAATTTCGCGGAAATCTTCGCTGGCCGCGGGCTGGAAGAACTGCCCTCGGCCGGTCGGAATACGCCAGGACGACGACGAATAAATCCACCGACGCCGCACCGTCGCCTGAATTACGCTAACCCCGTTCGTCCCCGTCACAGCGCCCCTGTGACTGCGGTAAAATTGTTCAGTGAACAACTCGCTGTTGAACCGAACCGTTGAAATGCGCCCTGACATGGTCCGCTTGCAGGGGCGAATCCTTTTCCTTACCGAAGATCCCGAGCTGATCAAGCGCCAGCTCGCCGGCGAAGATCTGCCTTGGGACACCGCAGCATCCGGAGCGCAATCCCAAGCTGCGCGACGACATCTCCACCGACGAGATCACGCCCGGCGCACATCTGCTTCTTCTTCGACGAGACGCTGGGCGAATTTCCCTACACCGGCTTGAAGTGCGGCAACGAGACGCCGATCAAGCGCGGCGACGTGAAGCGCGGCGGATTCGTGTGCGCGGTCAGCGGCAAGCGACGCGGCAAAGGCTCCAGCCGCGAGCAGTCGCCTTATGCCGAGATGTCGGCCGGCATCAAGCTGGTGATCGCCGAAAACATCGAGCGCATCTACAAGCAGAATTGCCAGAACCTGGGCGTGCTGACCTCGACCGACTTCGGCATGATCGACAAGATTCGCGGCGGCGAAGAGATTCCGCTGGCTGAAGTTCACCGAGGGCGAAGACGAGATCACGCGCCAGGTCATCGAGTACGGCGGCCTGTTCCCCTTTAACGTCGCGCGCATGCAGGGCAAAGTCTTCCTGCCGCCGATCACGACCAAGCCGCGCCCGATGACGATCGCCGAGAAGATTTTCGCGCGCCACATGGTCCACGGCGCCAACCAGGTCGGCGTCGAGGCGGTGAAGCCGGGCGACACCGGATTCGCCCGCACCGATCTGCGCTTCAGCCACGAGTACGTCACGCCGATGGCGGCGATTTTCTACGAGCACTTCCTCGGCAAAGAAGAGCCGGTCACCGACGCCAAGACCATCATGTTCTTCCGCGACCACCTCACCTTCCTCGACGAAGTGATGTCGGAAGAAAAGCGCAAGATGGGGCTGCTCGATCTGGCGACGCAGTTGAAGCTGAAGCAGGAAGATTTCGCCAAGTCGCGCGGCATCAAGCTGCACGGCGAGTTGAAGGATCGCAAAGGCTCGGAAGGGATCTGCCACTCGATCGTCACCGAGAGCTACGCGCTGCCCGGCCAGCTCAACGTCGGCAGCGATTCGCATACGCCGCACGTGGGCGCGATGGGCTGCGTCGCCTTCGGCATCGGCACCACCGATGTTTTCAACTCGTGGTTCACCAAAGACGTTCGCGTGAAGGTGCCCGAGTCGGTGAAGGTAGTCATCCGCGGCAAGAAGCGCGAGAACGTCACCGCCAAAGACTTCATCCTGAAGCTGCTGTCGATGGAATACATTCGCTCGGGCAAAGCGCTGGCCAAGGTCATCGAATACTCCGGCGAGGCTATCGAAGCGCTGGGCGTGGACGAGCGCGCCACCATGACCAACATGGCGGCCGAGATTGGCGGCTTCACCGGCATCGTCGCTCCCGATCAGAAGGTCGTCGAGTTCCTGATGGAGCGCCGCGGCATGAGCGAGAACGAAGCGCAGACGCTGGTGCGAAGGCTTGTACAGCGATCCCGACGCGCATTACGCGCACGTCATCGAACTGGATGCGTCGAGATTTATCCCATGCTGGCGACCCCGGGTGATCCGGGCAACGGCAAGTTCGTGCGCGAGCTGAACACGCCGGTGCCGGTCGAGATCGCCTACGGCGGCACTTGCACCGCAGGCAAGAACGAAGACATGGACATGTACGCGCTGGTGCTTGGCGATGCTTTGAAGCACGGGAGGAAAGTGGCCGACAGCTGCAAGTTTTATCTGCAGTTCGGCTCGCAGGAGACCCGCGAGTACTGCGTGCGCAAGGGCTATCTCGACATCTTCCAGACAGCGCGGGCGCGCAAGTGATCGAACCCAGTTGCGGCGCGTGCATCAATGCCGGGCCAGGCGTTTCCACGCGTCCTGATCAGGTAGTGATTAGCGCGCAGAACCGCAACTTTCCCGGGACGCAGCGGTCCCGGCCAGATGTATCTGGCGAGTCCGTTGACCGTCGCGGCCAGCGCCGTCGCGGGCTACATCGTGGAGTACGAGCCTGCTGGCGAACGCGAGCCGGCCAGCGTCGCTGTGCAAGCTCGGATTCTTGTGCGTGAGCCAAGGGCCGCTCTCCGCAGGACGAAGCGTTTTTGGTACTATCGATGTAGCTATTCTTACCCGGAATTCTCCATAAGAGAGATTTGAGGAGACACTGTTCTATGGCCTATGTGATCGCGGAACCTTGTATTGGCACGAAAGACACGGCTTGCGTCGATGCCTGTCCGGTGGACTGCATTCACCCCAAGAAGGACAGCGACAAATTTGCCGCCGAAGAAATGATCTACATCGATCCGGTCGAGTGCATCGACTGTGGCGCGTGCGTGCCGGTGTGTCCGGTTTCGGCGATTTTCGCGCTCGACGACCTGCCGGAAAAGTGGAAAGAATATACCGAGCGCAACGCCAAGTACTTCGGCCGATAGCCGCCGTTCAGAATTGCAAAAGGGCACATCGTAGGGATGTGTCCTTTTTATTATGTCGGGCGGAGGGGGCCTTCAGAGGCTGCTGAAAGATTCGGGCATTCGAGTGTTTTGAAGGGGCGCACCTTTAGGTGCGCCGTATGCCCCTTATTTTTCTCCTTGTGAGCCGGCTTCAGCCGGCGCCACTCCGGCTTCACTATTACGACATTTTCGCAAAGGCCCAGAACAGCGTTGCCGACAGCACAATGGCCACGGGCAGCGTCAGCACCCAGGCCATGATCAGGTTGCGGACGGTTGCCCACTGCAGGCCGGTTCCGTTGGCCGCCATGGTTCCCGCTACTCCCGACGACAACACGTGCGTTGTGCTCACCGGCAGGCCGTACATGTCGGCCGCGCCAATGGTCAGCATGGCCGTAATTTCGGCGGCCGCGCCCTGTCCGTAGGTCAGATGGTCCTTGCCGATTTTCTCGCCCACAGTGATGACGATCCGCTTCCAGCCAATCATCGTTCCCAGACCCAGCGCCAGTGCCACCGCAACCTTCACCCAGGTGGGGATGAACTTGGTGGCGTGATCGATTTGCTTCTTGTAGCTGGCCAGCACTTTCGCATCGGCGACCGTAATGTCCGGATGACTGGACTTCTGCATATGCCGCAGGGCTTCGCTGACCAGATACATGTCATTGCGGAAGTTGCGGACCTGGTCCTGCGGGATGTAACGCAGTTCCTTGTAGTTCACGACTTCGGTGCTGATGCCGTTGATCAGGCTGCGCATCGCCAGCATAGTGTTCGGAGTGAATTCCTTGGTGCGCACATAAGCCGTGACGTCGTCGCGCGGATCGCCGACTACCGCGCCCGGCGTTACGTATTTGTCGAGTACGTTGGCTGCCTGTTCTGAGATAGCAACGAAGTCCGCCGACTGCTGCGGGGTGATGGCATGGTTCAAAGCGTAGGCCGTGGGCACCGTGCCGATCAGGATAAGCATGATCAAGCCCATGCCTTTCTGCCCGTCGTTGGAGCCGTGCGCGAAGCTGACACCGGTGCAGGTAAGGATCAGCAGGCAGCGAATCCAGAGCGGCGGCGGAGCGTCGCCTTCGGGCGCTTTATAGAGCCGCGGATCGCGGATGAAGAATTTCGAGAGGCTGAGCAGCGAGGCCGCCACCACGAAGCCCACGATCGGCGAGAACAGCAGCGACTTGCCAACGTTCAGCGCCTGTGCCCAATCGACGCCGCTGGTTGCCGTCCTGGCTTGCATCAACTGGTTGGCGATGCCCACGCCGATGATCGAGCCGATCAGGGTGTGCGAGCTGGAATTGGGTATCCCGAAGTACCAGGTGCCGAGGTTCCAGATGATCGCGGCGGTCAGCAGCGCGAACACCATGGCGAATCCGGCGCCGCTGCCCACTTGCAGAATCAGCTCAACCGGCAGCAGCGAGATGATGCCGAAGGCCACCGCACCGGTCGACAGCACCACGCCGATGAAGTTCCACATCCCCGACCACGCCACCGCGATGTGCGGATCGAGCGAGTGGGTATAGATCACCGTAGCCACCGCGTTGGCCGTATCGTGGAATCCGTTGACGAACTCGAAACCTAGCGCGACCAGCAGCGCGATTCCCAAAAGTATGAAGGGGAAGATCGACGGCGAATGCACCTTTGATAGGTCGGAAACCAGGTGATAGCCGGCATATACGAATCCAATGGCCAGGGCCCCGATAAAGATTGCTGCGCCGATTTTGCCGGGTGATTTGGCCAGCTTCGCATGTACTGCGCTGGGCGGTGCTACTGGTGGTTCGACAGGAAACGGCGAGGCAGTCGCCATGCTTTGTCCTCTTCTTCTTTCTTGCGGAATGTTTTTTGGAACGCCCCGAGAGAAAATTCTCGTCGGCGAAAGGTACTACGCGGACATGCGCCGAATCATTAACAGACGATGAATGGAAGATGAATTCCTCTTGACTGGACGGGGTGGAGCACGCCTTCCAGGCGTGCATCGACGATCCCGTTTTCGGACTGCGTTTTAGCGCCTGGGGTATGTTGCTACTTTTAAGCGCACGAATCGAATCGCATCAGGCCAGCATCCAGATGAGACGAGGTTTTATGGGCTCTCTTCAATGGCTGGCGCAGGATATCCTTCCTAATCCGATTTCCCCGGAACAGGATCTTCCGCAGAACCCCGACGCCGGGTTGCTGGACGCTTACTCGCACTCAGTAGTTAGCGCGGTACAACGCGTGGGACCGGCGGTGGTGCACCTTCAGGTGCGTCAGGGACGCGGCGAAGGCTCCGGCTCGGGATTTGTCTTCACGCCCGACGGCTTCATTCTGACCAACAGTCACGTGGTCCACGGAGCATCGGAAGTACACGTTTCCAACGCCCTCGGCGACCGCTTTCCCGCCGAAGTCGTGGGTGACGATCCCGACACCGATCTGGCGGTGATTCGCGGCGGGCTGGGTGCGGTTTCGGTTCCTCTGGGCAGTTCGCGCAAACTCAGTGTGGGACAGTTGGTGATCGCCATTGGCAATCCCCTGGGCTTTCAGCATACGGTTACGGCGGGCGTGGTCAGCGCGCTGGGAAGGACCATGCGCTCGCAGTCGGGAAGGCTGATCGATGGCGTCATCCAGACCGATGCCGCGCTGAATCCCGGCAACTCTGGCGGACCGCTGGTCGATTCGCAGGGGCAGGTGATTGGCGTGAACACCGCAACCATCATGGGCGCACAGGGCATCTGTTTCGCTATCGGAGCCGACACCGCGGAATTCGTCGCCTCACGACTCATCCGCGACGGCCGCATCCGGCGCAGCTACATTGGTGTGATGGGACAGGGGGTGGCCCTGCATAGGAGGCTGGTGCGCTATTACGAGCTGCCGTCCGAAAGCGGACTGCTGTTGCTCAACGTCGTTGCGGCTGGACCCGCCCAGCGCGCGGGACTGCGCGAACGGGACATAATCGTACGTTTTGCGGGCAAAGCCATTGCCAGCGTCGACGACTTGCATCGCATGTTGACCGAAGAGCGCAGCAACATCGCCTGCGAGGTGGAAGCAATCCGCGGTACGGAGTTACTGAAACTTGTCATTACTCCGCAGCCGAGAAGCGATTGACTCCCACAATGTGGTAATACCAGTAGGTGGGATATACGCCCGAACTGCCGCCAGGGCCGCCTCATTGGTCTGACGCCTACGTCCGCAGTTTCGCTGGACCCTGGGCCAATAAAGCCGGCTCCGGTGAGCGCGTGCGAGTCCGCAAACTGCACTTCCTGCTTTTAGTTCTTTTAATATTTTAACCTTCGTGTAACATAGGAGAACTTTGCTCAGTTAGGTTTGCGTCCTCGTATGGTTCGCCGTTCCCTGGATGATCCGGCCCTGGTGTTGAATCGAGAAGCCTCGTGGCTGGCGTTCAATCGCCGTGTCCTTGAAGAGGCTGAGAACCCACGCAATCCTCTCTTAGAGCGGGTAAAGTTCCTCGCCATCACCGCCCGCAATCTGGACGAATTCTTCGAAATCCGCGTCGGTGGCCTTATCCAGCGCATCGAGGACGGCCAAACCGACCCTGGTCCCGACGGACGCACTCCACAACAAGAGGCCCAGCTGGTAGCCCAGCTCACCCACGAATTCATGCGCGACCAGTATCGCTGCTGGAATCTTTCCTTGCGACCTGAACTCGCGCGCGAAGGCATCCGCGTGGTGGGAATGAAAGACCTCACTCCCGAGCAGCGTTCATTCGTGGCGGACTATTGCGAGCGGGAACTGGATCCTCTGCTGACTCCGGTCACGGTCGATCCGTCGCATCCATTTCCCCGGGTCATTAATAAGGCGCTGTGCCAGGCGTTACTGTTACGCCGGCGTCGGCGCGCGTCGTCTACCTACATGGGAGTGGTGACCGTCCCTCGTGTTTTGCCGCGACTCATCAAGTTGCCGCCACGCAACGGCACCGAAGACTACATCTTCCTGGCCGACCTGGTGGCGTCCCACACTGTGGACATGTATCGCGGCTACGAAATTGTCTCGGAAGCTGCGTTCCGCCTCACTCGCAATAGCAACCTCTACCTGCAGGAAGAAGAATCGCGCAACCTGCTGGAATCGGTGCGCACCGAGCTGCATAACCGGCGCAAAGGCGACGCGGTGCGGTTGGAGATTGAGGCGGATGCCAATCCCGAGATGGTAGAGCGGCTGCGCGGTTACTTCGAAATGGAAAGTTGGCAAATTTATCGCACCGATGGCCCCGTCAATCTGTCGCGACTCTTTCATTTCTACGACGAGACGGAACGGCCAGACCTGAAGTTCAAGCCGTTTGTCGCGCGCGAGCTACAGCTCAATCGCAAGTCACAGGACATTTTCGAAGAGATCCGGCATCGCGACATTCTGTTGCATCATCCCTACGACTCCTACAACTCGGTGGTCGGATTTATTCGCACCGCTGCCGAAGATCCCAACGTGCTGTCGATCAAGCAGACGCTGTACCGCACCAGCGAAAACTCGCCGATCGTGCGCGCCCTGATCGAAGCCGCAGCGAAAAAGGAAGTCACGGTCGTAGTGGAGGTGAAGGCGCGCTTCGATGAAGCCAGCAACATTCGCTGGGCGCGCTCTTTGGAGGACGCCGGCGTGCAAGTCTTCCACGGACTGGTCGGTCTGAAGACGCATTGCAAACTCGCGCTGATGGTGCGTAAAGATCCGGACAATGAGACGCGCCTCTACGCGCATCTGGGAACGGGAAATTACAACTCGATCACAGCGACCTACTATACCGACCTGAGCCTGCTGACCGCCGATCCGGAGATCACGTCGGCAGTCCACGGCGTCTTTAACTTCCTTACCGCTTACGCCGAACGCCCCAGCTACAAGCCGCTTTTGGTGGCGCCCATCGATCTGGCTGAACGCTGCATCAATCTCATTGCCCGCGAAGCCGACCATGCACGACACGGGCGTCCGGCGCGCATCATCGTCAAGATGAATTCACTGCTCGACCGTAATATTGTGCGCGAACTCTATCGCGCTTCGCAGGCTGGAGTCCAGATTGACTTGGTTGTGCGCGGCATTTGCGGGCTGCGGCCCGGAGTGCGCGGGGTAAGCGATCACATCAAGGTGCGCAGCATTGTCGGTCGCTTCCTGGAACACAGCCGGATCTTCTACTTTGCCAACGGCGGAGAAGAGGAGATCTATCTGGGTAGCGCCGACTGGATGCCGCGCAACCTGCTGGAGCGGGTGGAGACGCTGTTTCCCATCAAAGATCCGATGTTGAAACACCGCATTCGCTTCGAGATTCTGGAGGCTTACCTGGCAGATAACACGCAAGCCCGCATTCTGCAGTCCGATGGCACATATGTCTGCGCCGACGCTTTACGCTCGCGATCGGCCAAGCGCGTTGTCCACTTCAATGCCCAGGAATTCCTCATCGCACTTTCCGAGGGCAAGGTTACGATGGATGCAATCCCTTCACTTCCGGCGCCCCGGCGGCGTACCGTTCGCAAGCCAGTTAGGGCAAAATAAGAGTCACCGATGGAAATCTATTTCTTGCGCCATGCCAACGCCGGTGAGCCGAAAATTTCTCCGGCTAAGGACGCCAAACGCCCCATCGACAAACTGGGAATCGAGCAGTCCCACGATGTGGGACGTGCATTGGCAGCTCTGGACACTACGGTTGACGTGATCATCTCCAGCCCTTTGCGTCGCGCCACCCAAACCGCTGCCGTGGTAGCTAACGAGATCGGATACGAGGACAAGGTTATAACCGACGCCGCCCTGCTGCCCGGAGCAAGTTTTCAGCAATTTAAGGAGTTGCTGGCCCGCCACAGCCGCAAGGAATCGATCATGGTGGTGGGACACAACCCCAGCATGACCGAGTTCTTGAACAAGATATTATTCGGCGAGGGTGGGCCCGATGCCGTTGAAATGAAGAAGGGAACCGTGGCGAGGGTCGAAAAGATTGGCCGCAAGACAGCGGTCCTGAAGTGGTGCATGCCACCTAAGACGGTGCGCTTAATTCAGCAAGCTTCGGCCAACAGCTCGCGACCGAAGACCGTCTCAAAGTAATTCTTTTCCTGCTCCACCGCCCACAGTTCCAGCTCAATTCCTTCCGGCGGATTTGGCTTGAGCAGCAGGCGCACTCGTCCATCCTGATGAACCCGGACTCTTAACTCGCCTACGGCTGCGCGCCGTCCCTGATCGAGCGCTCGCGCCAAACGCAGCAGGGCCACGGCCTTCGATACGTGAATCTGCTCGACCCCCGGCAGCACCCTCATTACCTGATCGCTGGGTGAGGGAAGCGACTTGCCGACATAGCGCGCTGTGGCAGCGATGATGCGACGCTGCAGCGGCGTGTAGCCGAAAATTTCGGAGTTGGAAATTACGTAGTAAGTGTGACGCCGCCGGCCGGAACGGTTGATGTACGCTCCTACCTCATGCAGCATGGCAGACGCTTCCAGCCAATCCTCGTACTCGGGCGGCAACTGATGCACAGATTTCAGACGACGGAACAACTGCAGCGCCAGATCGCGGATACGTTGCGCAAACTGTAAATCGGCGCCGTAGTGCTTGGCCGCCGCCAGCAGCGCATCGTGCCGCTCCGACTCCACGCGCTCGCGCATGGCAGTGCTGGCATTGTGGTCGGCCATCATCTGCGCCAGCAAGCCGTCGCGCAAGCCGAGCGGCAGGTAACGAAAGCTGCGCAATTTGCAAAGCTGCATCAGCTCGGCAAATACCATCGCGCCGGCAATGATGATCTCAGCCCGGCGCGGGCCGATTCCGGGCATGGCTCGCCTCTGCGTCAGATTGCGCTTGCTCAAGATTTCCGCCTGCGAAATGACGGCTGCCTTCGGCACGGTCTGCGGTTTGCTCTCGTCATAGCCGCGCAACTTGGCAGCGTAGAGTCCTGAAAGAGCCGCCGGTGTACCCGAAGTCGCAATGGCGATCTGCAACTTGGCATCGATGACTCGTTTCTTGATGCGTGACACTTCGCGCTGAATCACGCCGCGCATTTGTTCCAGCTCCATCCCCCAGGGGGGATCGTGATGAAGAAATGTCTGGGTGAGCCGCACGGCGCCGATGGGCAGGCTGACCATGTCTGCGATGTGTCCGGAGATGGAGAGAGTCAGTTCGCAACTTCCGCCCCCGAGATCGATCAGCAAGGCGCGCTGCGGTTGGCAATGCGCGCAGCCGACAGCACGCCGAGGTGAATGAGACGGCCTTCTTCCAGGCCGGAGATCACCCCAACTTTCCATCCCGTAGCAGTGCGTACCCAATCGAGAAACGCCCGGCTGTTGCGCGCGTCGCGCAGGGCACTGGTTGCTACCACGCGTACGCTGTCGGCGCCATGGGTCAGCGCAGCCCGATGAAATCGCCGGAGCACACGGAGCGTGTGGGCCATTGCCTGCGGATCGAGTACACCCTCGGCGAAAACACTCTCGCCTAAGCGTGTGACTTCCCGGTCTTCGTGGAGGGTTTCGAGGCGGCCGTGTACCACCTTGGCTATTTTCAGCCGGACCGAGTTCGAACCGATGTCAACCGCGGCAAATGTGGGCATGCAATGCTGGACATGAAAAGTATCAGTTACTAAAGCCTCGTTTACAAGGGGATTAAGCCACTGGTGGAGGCTCTCGAAGATTCAACATACATTCACCGCAGATTCATGAATTTGTAATGGCAACGTGTTTGGGAATTGCTGGCTCGCAATGGGTACGGCCGCGGTTCGCCAAATTTGAACTGCTATATTCGGGGGGTGCCGTCGGCATCAAATGCGGGGATAACGACTACGCCCGAGGCGAACGTCGACCGTTCTTTCGAAACTCATACAGCGCTCTGGCTGTGGTCAATCATCGCTCTAGGTGTGGTTTTGCGGCTGGTAGCGCTGGGGCATAAGAGCTTCTGGATCGACGAGATCGCCAGCGTCGTTATCGCTCAGAAACCTGGCGCCGCTTTCCGGCACTTCCTCTGGCACGACGAAGGCAACATGGCGCTGTACTACATGTTGCTTCGGCCATGGCTGCACTTTGGGAATAGCGAAGCTGTCATTCGCTTGCTTTCAGTGCTACCCGGCGTCCTCACCATTCCTTTGATGTATCTTCTCGGCAAGCGCTTGTTCGGACGCGCCACCGGGATGCTGGCTGCGGCGATATTCGCAATCAACCCCTGTGCCATCGCCAGCTCGCAAGAGGCCCGTGCCTATAGTTTTCTAGTGCTGGCGGTTGTCATCTCCACTTATCGCTTCGTTCGCCTGATCGAAGTCCCGTGCTATCGGTTCGCGGTTGCCTATGGAATTGTTGCCGGCGTCACTTGTTACTTTCATTATTTCGGAGTGCTGGTTCCGGCTGCGCATGCCATCTCTCTGATAGCGATGCCGCGCGGCCGTCGGCCCTGGAAACAATATGCGGTCGCAGGTGTAATTTTCGTGCTCTTCGCAATCCCTGTTCTCTGGCTGATTCGCGCCCAGGATATCGGACATCTCTCCTGGGTGCAGCCACCGTCGCTGCTGGAGTTTTATCACCTGGGAGTGTTTCTCGCGGCTGACGGCGGAAAGGCCGTGGGAGCGGTGCTGCTGGCACTCGATCTGGTCTTGATAAGTTTGTTCCTGGCAACGCTCAAGGCCGTTTGGCAGGCGCGCGACGGCGATTTACAGCGGTGGCGTTATGCCCTGGTGGCAAGCTCTTTCTTCTCGCCGATCATTATCGTGCTGGCCGTGTCGATCGTCAGGCCCGCGTTCTATCATCGCTTTCTCATCATCTGCCTGCCGTCGTGGGTGATGATGACCGCAGTGGGCGCGTTACAGATTCGTCGCCGACTGCTACGGATTTCCGCCGTCGTCTGCGTTTGTATCTTGTCGCTGGTGGCTACCGTCATCTTGTACACGCGCGTGACGGAAGAGTGGCGCGGAGCTGTCAGCTATCTAATTGCCGAGGCTCGTCCCGAAGACCGTGTGCTGTATTACCAATCGCTGGGCGCCTTTGCCGCCGAGAATTATTGGAATTGGTTGCCGGGGGGAAGCGCACCCCGTCCAAAAGAGGTTGATGTAAGTCCTACGAGTACCGGCTGGCAGCGACAGATCGGCGACGCTCCCCGCGTATGGCTGGTGCTGTATCGTGCCAAAGTTGACGATCCCGAATCGCGGGCAATTGAGCAGGAACTACTGAAGAGGTATGAGGCGAGGGTCGAGAAGGCCTTCCGCGGCGTGATCATTATCGAATACGATGCAAAGCGGTAGAGCCATCGGATGCGGCTCGAAGGCCTGCTCTAGCTACCGCAGCTTTTTCAGCGTGAACATAACGAACGTGTAATCCAAACCGAATTGTTCCCAGCGAATAGGCTTTTCTTCACATTCCAGATCGAGCTCGCCCGTCAGTTCGAAACCGACAGACTCAGCCAATGCAAGCGCGGCCTCCATCTCAGGCTTCGAGAAAATCTTGATTGGCGTGCCGTGAGCGAACTGGCCACGGGTATCGATGGGAGTGGGGTAGTAATCGGTCGACGTAATTAGAAGCCCATTCGGCTTCAGCAGGCGATACATCTCCCGAAAATAGTTTTGCAACGGCACACCATGTTCAATCACGCTGAGGCAGGCAATAGCGTCGAAGTAGCCATCGGGGAAGGGAGTGTGGGTCAAATCTCCGGGAATGTATCGAATGGGACCGCGACGCGTCGGATCAGTGAAGCTGAGATTGATGCCGTAGAGCTCGTGATATCCGTAGAGAAACAACGCCGGAAGGACATTGCTATAGATTTCCGCTCCGGCATCGAGAATCCGTGCCGAGCGTTCCGTGTTGGCCAGGATGGTCGACACCGCGGCCAGGTGGTCCCAGTTCTTCTCGTCGCCGCGATGCAGAGGAACGTGAAGCCGCTTGCCATTCTGAGTCGCCGCATCCCGCTCGGCGCGGCTCTGCAACGTCCCATTGGCGATGTGCGGTCCGGGAGCCTGCGCCAACTCGCCCGCTCCAAATTTCATTCTTAAGTACAGCCGATAGACAATAGCGGGCCGCAATACCAGTCCTTTGACGCGGCGAAAGAACCGGCGCGACGCGGGGACCTTGGGCGCTGCGTTTGCTTGTGAGGATGTTGTCGGACTGGTCAAACTATAAGCCACCTCAAAATCGACAAATCGCAGGATGTCGGGGATTTGTATCAGGGCCCGGCTTCAGCCAGGCCGAAAGGACCTCTTTTTCGCTGGGCTTTAGCCCCTGTCCACAGCGGCTAAAGCCGTTTTCCTTGAAGCGCAGCTACGGCACGACTCGAAGTCGTGCCCTGACACGAATCCGACCTGCTGCGATAAATGAGATAGCTTCGACTAAGACATTCGCCCCAATATTCTCATGCAACCTAAGCCCTGACAAAATCCTAAAGCCAATTCGCCGCCTGCCGATTCTCGTCCCTCGGTTGAAGTATTCTGTTCAGTGGCGCTCTTTCGGGCCACGCGCGACGCGGTTACGGAACCTGCATTTCGCTTGAGCATCCAAGAGCTAATGGCCGATTCATCCGAACATCCTGAGCACGAATCCCTACGCTCCGTCCTGGCGGAAGAGAAGCAGGAGTTTGCCCGGCCGGCTTCGCGCGAATCCCGGCTGGCGCTGGCGGTGCGTGCTCTTCGCCATCGCAATTTCCAGTTGTTCTTCGCCGGACAGCTCATCTCGCTGATCGGCACCTGGATGCAGACCGTTGCTCAGTCGTGGCTGGTCTATCGCATGACCGGTTCCGCGTTGCTGCTTGGGTGCGGTCGGATTCGCCAGCCAAATCCCGGTCTTCATCATGGCTCCTGTCGGGGGCATCGTGGCCGACCGTCACAATCGCCAGCGCGTGGTCATCGGCACGCAAATCTCGTCGATGATTCTGGCGGCGATTCTGGCCGCGCTCACCCTCAGCCATCGGGTGCAGGTGTGGCAGATCATGGTGCTCGCCTCCGGGCTGGGCGTGGTGAACGCGTTCGATATTCCCGCCCGGCAGGCGTTTCTCATCGACATGGTCGGCCGCGAAGACCTGATGAATGCCATCGCCTTGAACTCTTCCATGTTCAACGGCGCGCGCATCATCGGCCCGGCGATTGCCGGCATTCTGGTCGCCTCCATCGGGGAAGGCTGGTGCTTCTTCGCCAACGCGGTCAGCTACATCGCCGTCATCGTGGGGTTGCTGTTGATGCGCATTGTGCGTCCGGCAAAGCTGGCGACCCAGGGCTCGCCCTGGAAAACATCATCGAAGGTTTTGCTTTCGCGCGAAACACCGGCCCCATTCGCGCAATTTTGCTGCTGCTCGGCCTGGTAAGTTTCGTAGGGATGCCATATGCCGTGCTGATGCCGGTGTTCGCCGATCAGATCCTGCACGGAGGAGCCAGAGGTCTGGGCATTCTGATGGGCGCAACCGGCGTGGGAGCATTGCTGGGCGCGGCCAGCCTGGCGGCTCGGGTGGGAATCAAGGGCTTGGGCAAGCTGATCGCGCTGTGTGCCGGCGGCTTCGGCGGCAGCCTGGTCCTGTTCGCGTTTTCCCGGATCTTCTGGCTCTCGACCGTGCTGCTGCTGCCAGTCGGATTTTTCATGATGGTGCAGATGGCCGCTTCCAACACGCTGATTCAGTCCATGGTGCCCGACCGGCTGCGCGGCCGGGTACTGGCTGTGTACTCCATGATGTTCATGGGGATGGCTCCCTTCGGAGCGTTAACGGCCGGCGCGCTGGCTCATCATTTAGGCGCGCCCTGGACGGTTGCTCTTGGTGGAGTCGCGTGTGTCGGCGGCGGAATCGTATTCGGAATGAACATGCCTAACATTCGCCGGGAAGCGCGAGAGTTGGTGTTGGCGCAAGGCATGACTGGTGGCTCGCCTGCCGAAGAGATGACTAGCCGAGGGCTGTCGTAGGCGCAGAAAGGGCTTCGCCTCGAACAGCCACGGCTGAAGCCGCTTTCGGATGGAGTTCGATTTCGCGGGCTAAAGCCCGGCGCTTCCCCGAACAGGAAACTCTACTGATTCGTGGCGGCCGGCTTGTGCACCGTACCACTGGCCACTCCCAGGCGGCGTAGCCGGTCCCGCGCCTGCGAGGCTTCGATGGACCGCGGATAACGCGCGATCAAGCTATTCAACTCGCGAACCCCAGCGTCGCGCTGCCCCAACTCCAACAGCGCGTAACCCTTTTTGAGTTCGGCCGCAGCGGCTTTGTTGCCGCCGGGATACTGCTCCAGCACCTTGTCGTAATCCTTGACTGCCGCTTCGAAGTTGCCTTGCCGGTATTCGATGTCGGCCAGATAGAACTGGGCATTTCCCGCCAGATCGGTACTGGCGTAATACTGCAAGTATTGAGCAAACTCCTGTGACGACAGGTCATACTTGCCCGAGTTGTAGTCGCGCAACGCGTTGTTGTAGAGCACGTCGGCAGGCGGCGCTGCATTGCCCGCACCGCCTCCGGGCGCCGCAGTTGCAGGAGGCGCACCACCCGGCGCAGGCGTCATGCCCGGCTGTCCCGCCGCCAGATTCTGCCCACCCTGCTGCATGTCGTCGAGCTGCTTGCTGACCTTCGCCAGCCGCGACTTCAACTCGTCCACCGAATCATGCAGCGACTGGATCTGGCCGGAAAGCTGATCGAGCTTGCCACTGTTGTCCGACGTGAGACCTTGCATCTTGTTTTGCAGGTCGTTGACCGCGGCATTCATTTTGTTGATGCTGTCGGCGCTCTGCTCGATGAGGTTCTTCATCACGCCCATGTTCATGTCGATGGCCTGCTGCATGCGCGCGACCTGGTCCTGCAGCGCTTGAACCTGGGTCTGCAGTTGGACCATTTCCTTGCTCACCGCGAAGGCGGGAACTCCCGCCGCAAGCAGCAACGCCACCATTGCCAGCCAAATTGCGTGATTGCGAAGTCGCATAAGTCCTATTCCGTAGGGAGATTCCATTCTGGTCAGAGCGCTTTTCCGGACGATGTAACACATTTGATGCCTCAAGAACCGGTTGGGAAAATCCACGTCGCTTTAAGAATCGCTCGCCTCGGGAATCTCCTTGGTCTAATAGATCTCCTTGGCCTTGAAGGGGCACGCCTTCAGGCGTGCCGTACAAAATTTTCTCGAAACTTGGCTTTAGCCACTGAGGGATTTCGGCTTTCCAGGTGGCTCGTCCATCCAGAACTCCATCCCTTTTGGCCACAAACCGAGTCACCTCACAGGCTAAAGCCCGAGTTCGTCAGACGCTGTACGGCACAGCTAAAGCTGCGCCCTTTCAAAGACGACCTCGACATTGAAGACGCTCCGAAACCTCGGCATCAAAGACAACCCCGGCAACACCTACTCACAAACTTCTTTCTAGAGAGACTATCGTATGCCGCGAAGGTCATCACCGGCCAGCGAGTTAAGCATGGGGCGGCGACCTGCAAGCGATCTCGCCGCCCTATCTTTCCCGTCCTACCGCGGCTTGCGTCAGCGCTGATACACGAAATGCGCCCGCCGATTCTGCGCCCAGCAGGATTCATTGCTCTCGGTGCAAAACGGCTTTTCCTTGCCATAGCTGATAGTTCGGATACGATCGGCGGAAATACCCAGCGAGATCAGCGCCTGCTTGGTCGAGTTTGCGCGATTGTCGCCGAGCGCCAGGTTGTACTCCGTCGAGCCGCGTTCGTCGCAGTGGCCCTCAATGGTGAACTTCATGTCGGGATGCTGTTGCAGGAAGCGCGCGTCGGCCGACAACACCTGCTGATATTGTTGGGTGATGTCGTAGCTATCGTAATCAAAGAACACATCCTTCACGTTCTGCGCAAACAACTGGGCCTGGGTTTCGTTCGTGGTGGTGGTGGTAGTGGTGGTGACGGTAGCAGGCGTGACCGTTACCCGCGCTGTCGCTTCCTGTGTGCCCGAGCTGTTAGTCGCCACCAGGCGATAGGTGGTCGAGATGGTCGGTGTCACGCTTCGCGAACCGCTGGGATCAACCGTGCCTAACTGATCGATGACCACGCTGGTGGCGTAGTCGGTTTTCCAGATCAGAGTAGTGGACTGGCCGGCGTTAATGGTATTGGGATTGGCCGTCAATGAGGCAGTAGGCGCCGGCGCAGGCGGCGGCGGTGGCGGCGGTGGCGGCGCGGCCTTCTTCTTGCCGCAAGCACTCACAGCCAGAACAGCAGCAAGTGCGACGACAACCTTGATCCATTGACTCCTTGAAAGCTTCAACTCTCTTCCTCCATTTTTTGCGAGAGCACTCGCAGCAGTTCAGGGCAGGGCCGAAGTGTGCTCCTTCCGTCGCCCTAACGTAACTCGACCCGATTCCAAGCACGTGCAGAATCGAATCTTGGGGCCCAAGAAACGGCCGTCGATTTCTTTCACGACCGGCTCAAGCCGAGTACTGCTCGCCCCGCGCCAACACTGGCGCAATCCAGCGCCCAGCCAAACTATCCAGATTACTTGAAACTCCAATTGGGCTGCGAATTTTCTCCCGACGTGGTCAACTGCCGGGTCTCGCTGCCATCAGCCAGCATGCTCCAGATCTGAACTTTTCCGGTGCGGTTCGACTGAAACACGATGTGCCGCCCATCCGGCGACCAGCACGGAAAATCGTTGCGCCCACCATCATGCGTAAGCTGCGCCCATTGTTTGCTGGCGATATCCATGACGTAGATATCGCTGGCGCCAGGCGCTCCCGGCCCATAGTGCCGCACCCAGGCGAAGGCGAGAAATTGCCCGTTGGGCGACCACGACGGCGACACCGCGTAACCCTGATCGGTGACGCGCACCACATTCGTCCCGTCTGATGCCATGGTGTAGATCTGCGGCAGCCCGGTGCGGCCGCTGACCCATGCGATCTGCGCGTTGGTCTTGGGATTCCAGGTCGGCGAAACGTCGGGCCCTTTGCTCTCCGTTAGCCGCCGAGCCGTGCCGCCGGAGGAGCTAACGCTATAGATCTCGGTATTACCGGTGCGCGAGGATGAGAACGCGAGGTTCTGTCCGTCCGACGACCATGCCGGCGAATAATTGTCGCCGCCGAAGTGGGTGAAGTTCACCAGTCGGCCAAGCTCCAGCGAGTACATCAGAATCTGCCAGCCGTCCTTGGTGACGCCGGAAAACGCGACGCGCGAACCGTCGGGCGAAACATGCGGCGACAGTGCGATGTCGCCCATGTGCGTGAGCTGCTTTTGATTGGCGCCGTCATAATCCATTTGCCAGATTTCTTTCGCGCCGCTGCGGCTGCTGACAAAGTAGAGCTTGGTTTCGGCGATGCCATGGATGCCGCCGCCCAGACGGAAGATGATCTCGTCGGCGAAGCGGTGGGCAATCAACCGCGCGTTCTCGTCGTTCGCCTGCTTCGCGATACTGCTTGCCCAGCACCTGCGGCGACTGCGGATTCTTGGTGTCGTACAGCCATCCCTGGACATTAAGAGACCCATTCTGGACACCAAGGTTGCCAAAGGCCAGCATATTGGCGTTCGGCGGAGGGTTCCCCCAATCGGCCAGATGCACTTCCTGCGGTGCTCCTGGTACGGACGATGGGATAGAAACTCCGCGAAACCATGTCGAAGATTCCCGGCCGACTGCAGGTCATTCGACAGGGTGGTGTTAAAGGTCATCGCCAGGTTTTGCGTGCCACTGTCGGTGGTGACCAGCTTGAAGTCGGGCGCGGCCAGACGAATCTTCTCCACCCCGAGGCCGGTGCCGGTGCGAATCCAGTCTTGGGCCGAAAGACTTACCCTGACAGGCGAGAAGAAAGAGCAACAGAATTGCGCAAGTATCGTTTCATCATGTTTTGAAGGGGCGCAGTCTTCGAGCTGCGCCGTA
Organism: uncultured Acidobacteriaceae bacterium; assembly: GCA_963746515.1. Classification (GTDB taxonomy): domain Bacteria; phylum Acidobacteriota; class Terriglobia; order Terriglobales; family Acidobacteriaceae; genus Bog-257. The sequence continues at coordinate 153,141 of CAVVBO010000003.1, forward strand.
TCGAGTAACTTATCGACTGTCATCCCGATATGGCTTCAGCCGGTGAGGAGGATCTGCGCTGTTCCCAGGATTGCAGGAATCCATTCAGCTCAGCGCACTTGCACTCAGCCCCTTGCATCGCTGATGCGCTGTCATCTTTAAAATGCAAAGGCGTGTTTCTGATTACCGCCGGTAATCGAACCAAAACTCCACTGCGACATACCGTCCCGCATACTCCGGCGGCAGCGGCCCAAACGTGTCGATCCTCTGCAATGCCCGCATCGCCGACTGATCCAGCGACGGAATCCCGCTCGACTGCTCCACGCGAATATTCGTCCGGCTCGCCGCGAGCGGGTGATCTCAAAGTAGATGTAAACCCGGCGCGCGGTGTCGATGTTGGGATCGATTTCATACTTCAGCCAGTTTTCCGAAACTTTGCGCCGCACCGCGTCGACATACCAGCCAAAGCGGCTGCCGAAATCTCCGGTGCCACCGCTGAAGCTCAAGCCCGCCCTTGGCGCCGCCCGCCGTAGAACGAACCATAAGGCCCGCTGACCGGGCCGCCCTCGCCAAAGGGAATCTTGTTGTCCTCGACTTTGGCGACTTCCTTCGGCGGCGGCTTCTTCTGCGTCGTCTCGTGCGGATCCCTTGCGCTTGGCATCGGGCTCAGGAATCGGAATCGCTTTCGGCTCTTCCTTCTGGAGTTTCCTTGGGTTGCGATTGCGCCAGCCCTTTCGATTCGTTGGCCAGTACGTTTTGCGTCTGCGTCTGCGGAGCGGGCAGAGGAATGCTGCTGACCAGCGTCGCGCTCATCGCGCCGCCTCCGCCGGTCGTTCCGCCCCAACTCTCGCCGCGTCCGATGGGAAGCAGATATCCGAACAACGCCAGCGCGAACAGCGCGGCATGCAGCGCCACCGAGCCGAGCAGAGGGCCCGCGAACATTGCCCTCGGTCGGAAAGATGTCAATGTCGGCTGCCATTCTCAGTTTCTCAAAGCCGCGTTGAAGGGGCGCAGCTGTAGTTGCGCACGTCGAAAAGTTCATTATTTGTGTCATTCCGAGCGCGGCTTCAGCTCGCGCAGGCAGATTTGTTATTCAGAGGTTCTCAGCAAACTGTTCAGCTCGCTCTACCGTCCCTTCTTCTCCAGCGGCTGGGTCACGATGCTCACGTTGGTGATGCCGGCCTGCTTCACCGCGTCCATCACGGTGGCGAACGCGCCGAAGGGAACATTCTCGTCGGCGCGCACGAAGATCGACTGGCCCTTCGGGATCGCGAATCTTGTCGTGCAGACTGCGCGCCAATCTGGTTGATGTTGATGGGCTCGATTGTTCAGAAACACACGCTGCTCGCGGTCGATGGTGATGCACCAGCCGCTCCTCGGTGATCTCCTTCACCGTCTTGGTGTGCGGGATGGCGACCTCGATGCCCGACTGCAGCACCGGCGCGGTCACCATAAAGATGATCAGCAGCACCAGCACCACGTCGACCAGCGGGGTGACGTTGATGTCGGAGAGCGAAGTCTGAGTGCGCCCCTGTGGGATTGGTGAACGCCATTACCGCCGCTCCACGCTCTCCGGAGTGCGCGCCGCTCCGGCCTGCGCGCGCTCGACTTCGTTGATCAACTCCAGCGCCGAAGTCATCCATGCGCGCGCCGAACTCGCGAATGTGCTGGATAAACATGTTGTAGGCGATGACGGCGGGGATGGCGGCGAACAGTCCGGCGGCGGTAGTGATCAGCGCTTCCGAGACGCCGGGGGCGACCGCGCGCAAGTGTCGCCGAGCCAGCGGTGCCGAGTCCGTGAAACGCGTCGATGATGCCCCAGACCGTTCCGAACAATCCGATGAACGGCGTGACCGCTCCGGTCGTGGCCAGCCAAGGCAGGCGGCTCTCCAGCCGCGTCAGTTCTTCCGACGACGCGATCTGCGTGGCGCGTTGCAGGGCCGGCATGCGAATGGGATACGACGCCTGCTTGCGCAGTTCGTCATACGCGCCTTCGAAAACCGCGACCAGCGGGCTGGGCTTGAACTGCTCGGCCACGGCGGCGACATCTTGCAGCCGCTCGGACTTGCGGAAGGCGCGCATGAAGCGGTTGCTCTGCACCCGCGCGCGCCGGAACAGTCCCCACTTGGAGAAGATGATGGCCCAGGAGGCGACGCTGAAGATCAGAAGGATGACGAGGACAGTTTTGGCGACGAGACCGCTGGTTTCAATCAGACCTGAGATTTCACCGCCGATGGCCGAAGCGAGCACGCAATAGCACACATTCATGAGACAGAACAGGCTCAACTTTCGTTACTTCGCATTATAAGCATTTGACGGGTTAGAAGCAGATTTGCGCCAAGGGGTTCCGGTGGAGTAACGGAGGCCGCTTCTCGCTGTTCGCTCTTCGCTCTTCGCTTTTAGCTCTTAACTGTTAGCAGTCTTTTCACCTGAACCTTCAGGCGATCACCGAATCAGATGGAGATGCGGCGAGAAGAACTCCTAAATGTTGTGTGTGCCACTTAGGCGTTCGGTTTACGGGTGCTAAGGGCTAACAGCGAAAAGCTAAGAGCGGAAGGCGAATAGCGATCCGTGCAGCTTTCCTGCTACACTTCGGCTGAAAGCCTGCCTACCTGGAACTCACGTGCTGCTGGAACTGCGAGTCGAAAACTACGCGGTCATTGACAACGTTGCCGTGGAGTTCGCCCCCGGTCTCAACCTGCTGACCGGCGAAACCGGCGCCGGCAAATCCATCCTTATCGACGCGCTTGCGCTGTTACTCGGAGATAAGGCCTCGAGCGACGTGGTTCGCCATGGCACTGACAAAGCAACCGTCTCGGCGGTGTTCGATGCCGATTCTCCCGCTGATCGGCGCGATTCTGGAAGCTAACGGGCTCGATAGCGAAGAAGGCCAGATCATCTTGCGCCGCGAGATTGCTGCCGGTGGCAAGGGCCGCGTCTTCATCAACAATCAGCCCGCGACGGTCACGGTCCTCAAGCAACTGGCGTCGCATCTTGCCGTAATTCACGCGCAGAATGAGGCGGTGCTGGCCTTTGATGCCGGATCGCGGCTAGCGCTGCTGGACAGCTTTGCCGGCGCCGGCGATGCGGCCGTATCGAAGGCGTTACGAAGAGCTGGAACCAGGTGCGACATCGCATCGCCGACCTCGAGCGCGACGAGCACGATCGCCTGCGACTGCTCGATCTGTGGAGCTATCAGCGCAAGGAAATTGCCGATGCCGCCTCGAGCCTGAAGAGGACGCGAAGCTGGAAGCCGAAAAGCGTGTCCTGGCCAATGCCGAGCGTGTTCGCAATGCAGCTATGGCGGCCTACGACGCGCTCTACGATAGCAACACATCGGCGGCTGGCTCGATTCGTCTGGCGACTCGTCAGATTGAGGAACTGTCGCGCTTCGACGACCAGTTTCGCGATGCCGTCCCGGAGCTGGAGTCTGCGCGTATCACCATCGAAGACATCGGCGCGAGATTGCGCGATTACGCCGAAGGCATCGACGCCTCTCCTGAGCGCCTGGCGGAGGTGGAAGACCGGCTGGCGGCGCTCGACCGGCTCAAGCGCAAGTATGGGCCGAAGCTGGAAGATGTGATCGCTTTGGGCGACGAGCTCGAGCGGAAGCTGAATGAGATGGAGAACAAGGACGAGGTCCTGCGCAAGCTGCGCCTCGAACTGGCACAGGCGGCGGAGCAGTATCTGGAAGCTGCGCGAGCGCTTTCGCGGCAGCGTTATGAAGCCGCGCGCAAGCTGGAGAAGCAGGTCGAGAGCGAAGTCAACGAGCTGGCGATGAAGGCGCACTTCAAAGTTGAAGTCAGCGGCTCTGACGAGGAAGGGAATTGGACGGCCCGCGGCTTCGATCAGATCCAGTATCTAATCTCGGCCAATCCCGGCGAGCCCCTGGGCCCGGTGGATGAGATCGCCTCCGGGGGAGAACTCTCTCGCGTGATGCTGGCGCTGAAGACGGTTGTGGAAGCTGGTCAAAGCAAGCGTAGGGGACACAACGGGGCCAGCATCGGCGCAAGTCAACGCACGCTGGTCTTCGACGAGATCGATAGCGGCATTGGCGGTCGCGCGGCTGAGGCCGTCGGCAAGAAGTTGAAACAGCTCTCACGGACCAAGCAGGTGTTATGCATCACCCATCTGCCGCAGATTGCATCCTTCGCCGATCAGCATTACCTCATCGAGAAGCGGGAGTCAGGCGGGAGAACGAAGACCTCGGTACGGCCGCTCGACGGCGACGAGCGCACTCGCGAAATTGCTCGCATGATGAGCGGAGCGAAACTCACCGACACCTCGCTCAAGCATGCCGAGCAGATGCTGAAGGAAAACCAGTAGTCAGTTGTCGGTCGCCAGTAGTCAGTTGAGAGGCGCTCATATTTATCGGGCTGTCATCCTGAGCGCAGGCGGCACGGGGTTAAGCCGCCGGAATCGAACGACCCCTACCGTATCGCCCCGTCCTTCCCCGCGATCCTGCGCAGCAGCCCGATCTGCCCGTTGTGATAGCTCTCGTGATAGTGCAGGCGCGTGAATGCATCGGCGATGGAGGCGGTTAGTGGCGGACGGTTATGTGGCTCCGGTACCGGGCGAGCCAGGGTGTCGTCAGACATAGCGGCGAGGCCGGGAATCAGTTGCTCTTGCGAGTCGGCCAGCAGTCCGCGAAGCGTGGCCAGATCGAGTAGCCCGTCGACTGCGCCGCACAAGCTTCCGCGCTTGTAGGGTTCGGCTTGACCTGCGATGAGCACCGGGGTTCCTCCGGTGAGCGTAAGTAGTAACCCGCGTGACAGAATTACGTGTCCCAATACCCAGTTCAAGCAGTTGCCGGAAGGTCGCGGTACCACTACGCTTTCAGCGTGGCTCAGCCCCTCGAGATTGCGATTGATGGCTCCATAGCTGAATTCGTACATCTTCACCAGATCGGTGGCATTCACGATGGCGCTCCATCTTGGATAAAGTTGGATTCGAAGCGATTGTACAAGGCAGAAGTTCGCGTGTCTGCGGCATTACAGCTGCAAAGATTGCCCCGAGTTTGTTGCCACGCTTTGCAGCTTCCCGACATCCAATTTGGGTAGTGTGGTTCGTCGCGGCGTGGAGGAACAGTAGGTCCCCTCGGCTCGGACTGAGGTCTGCGGAGTTCTGCGAACTCCATTTTGACCCTCACCGTTGGCTGCTGGATTTGCGCCGCAGGCTGCGTATTTGCGCTACTGGGGCCGGTTACGTTGGTGGTTACTCCACTGCTACAATAGAGTAATCGTGGGGAAACTTGGGTTCGAATTCGTATACTGAGTACAGGACGGCATGAGTCAAACTGACGCGAAAACCTTACTTTTGTTGAAGCCGCGGGGCTTTTGCGCCGGAGTCGTGCGCGCTATCGATATTGTTCGCATCGCTCTTGAAACCTTTGGCGCTCCAATTTATGTGCGCAAGGAGATTGTTCACAACCGCTACGTCGTGGACGAGCTTACGGCCAAGGGCGCCATTTTCGTCGACAGTGTGCAGGAAGTTCCGGCGGGCGAGCGCGTGATCTACAGCGCGCACGGAGTCGCTCCCGAGGTTCGCCAAGAGAGCAAGCTGCGCGAGTTGCGGGTGATCGATGCGACTTGTCCGCTGGTGACCAAAGTCCACGTCGAAGCGGTGAAGTTTGCCCGCGAAGGTTATTCGCTTATCCTCATCGGACATCGCGATCACGACGAAGTCATCGGCACATTGGGCGAAGCCCCGTTGGTGACCCAGGTGGTAGATGCGCCGGAGGATGTGGATAACCTGCATGTCGCCGATCCGGATCGTGTTGCCTATCTGACCCAGACCACGTTGAGCTTGGACGAAACCACGCACGTGATCGAAGCGTTGCGCAAGCGTTTTCCCAACATCAAAGGGCCGCACGCGCAGGACATCTGTTATGCGACGGAAAATCGCCAGACGGCGGTGAAAGACGTGGCAGCCGATTGCGATTTGCTGCTGGTGGTGGGCTCCGACAACAGCTCCAACTCGAACCGACTGGTCGAGGTTGCGCGCAATCTTGGCACGAATTCTCATCTCATCGAGAACTATCGTTCCATCAAGCCCGAGTGGCTGCGTGACGTCAATACGGTGGGTCTTACCGCAGGAGCTTCCGCGCCCGAAATTCTGGTGCAAGAGGCGGTAACTTTCCTGGAGGAGCAGGGTTTCACCAACATGCGCGAGATTGAAGTGATGCCCGAGCATGTGCGCTTTGGATTACCGCCCGAGATCGTTGAGGCAATTGGCGCTGCGCCCGCATTGTCTCCGGGTTCCCCGGCGCGCGCTGATTTTGCGCGCGATGGGGTGTAGGTGGCGGAGTAAAAGAAGCAATGGCAGATCCTTCGAATCCAGCCGAAGTACGTTTCGGCAAGATTGACGATATCAAAAGCCGGGTAGCCGCAGCGGTTGACGCTTCGCGTCGATTCTTGTTCGGCATTCAGGATCGCGAAGACGGCTTCTGGTGCGGCGAACTGGGCGCCGACACCACCCTGGTTTCCGACTACATTCTGTTGCATCGGCTGCTGGGCACCGAGAATGCTGTGCGCACCCAGAAGTGTGCGGTCGAGATTCTGAATCGGCAGAATCCCGATGGAGGTTGGCCAATCTACAACGATGGGCCGTCGAATATCAGCGCATCAGTTAAAGCTTACTTCGCGCTGAAGATGGCCGGCTACAGTCCCGATCACCCGCAACTAAAGAAGGCGCGCGAGCGGATTCTTGCCCTGGGAGGCGTGACCCAGGTCAACACCTTCACCAAGATTTATCTGTGCTTCCTTGGCCAGTACGATTACGACGCTGTGCCAGCGATCCCGCCCGAAATCGTGCTGTTTCCCAAGTGGTTCTGGTTCAACATCTACGAAATTTCTTCGTGGTCGCGCGCCATCCTGGTGCCGCTTTCCATTGCTTACGCTAAGAAGCCATTCAAGAAGATTCCCGATGAGCAGGGCATTGACGAGCTCTTTGTTGGCGGCCGATCGAAGAGCCAGTTGCGCCTGCGCTGGGCTGACAAGCTTATAAGCTGGCGCAATTTCTTCCTGTTGCTCGACCGCATGATTCATTTCTTCGAGCGGGTGCATGTTCGTCCACTGCGTTCGCGGGCATTGAAAGTGGCGGAGAAATGGATGCTGGAGCGACTGGAGATGAGCGATGGCCTGGGCGCGATCTATCCCGGCATCATGAATTCCATCATCGCTCTGCGCTGCCTGGGATATTCGCTGGACGATCCCCAGGTAATCCGCGCCATGGACGAGTTTGAGAAGTTGGGTATCGAGGAAGAGACGAGATTCCGCATGCAGCCTTGCATGTCGCCGGTGTGGGACACCGCTTATGCGGTGTTCGCGCTGGCGGAGAGTGGTATTTCGGCCAACGATCCTCGCCTGGTGCAGCCTTGCGAATGGATGCTGAAGAAGCAGGTGACGCGCAAAGGTGACTGGTGCGTCAAGAATTCCAAGGCCGCGCCCGCAGGCTGGTACTTCGAGTTCAACAATGAGTTTTATCCTGACGTCGACGACAGCGCCCAAGTGCTGCTGGCCCTGAGCCGGGTGAAGACCAGCAACGAGAGCTATCACGACAGATCCGTGCGACGCGCGCTGGACTGGATTTTATCGATGCAGTGCAAGAACGGCGGCTGGGCTTCGTTCGACAAAGATAACGACCGCATGGTCTTCCAGCACATTCCCTTCGCCGATCACAACGCCATGCTCGATCCCCCGACAGTCGACATTACCGGCCGGGTGCTGGAGTGCCTGGGAAGCTATGGCTATTCGTTGAAAGATGAACCGGTGCGGCGCGCGGTCGAGTTTATCCGCAGCGAGCAGGAGCCCGATGGGTCATGGTTCGGACGCTGGGGCGTGAATTATATCTACGGAACCATGCTGGTGCTGCGCGGGCTGGAAGCAGTAGGCGTTGATTATCACGAGCCCTGGGTGCTGCAGGCGGTCGAGTGGCTACGGATGATGCAGAATCCCGATGGCGGCTGGGGCGAAACCTGCGGTTCCTATGACGACGCCAACACCAAGGGAGTCGGCCCGAGCACGGCTTCGCAGACTGCTTGGGCGGTGATGGGATTGCTCGCGGCCAATGACACGCGCAACGATTCGCTGCAGCATGGCATTGCGTACCTGCTGAGAAATCAGCGGCGCGACGGTTCATGGGATGAGTCGCTCTACACCGGAACCGGCTTTCCGCGCGTGTTCTACCTGATGTACTACATGTACCGGCAATACTTCCCCCTGCTGGCGCTGACCACCTATGCGAAGGCGATGGCGTCAGCGGACGACTACCGGCTGAGCATCGTTCGTCGCCGGAAGTAGCCAACTGCCGATTGTCAGATAAGCTGCTCAATAGCCTTTAGAATAGTGGCAGGCTTACCGACGGAGGCGCGCCAATGATGATTACGGTCGAGGTTAAACCCGAAGTTGAGGCCGAACTGGCCGCCCAGGCAGCCGCCCGCGGCATGAATGTACAGGCCTACGCCGCCCTGCTGCTCGAACAGGTAGCACAACCGCCTCAGCCAGAAAAACCGAGACAAACTTTGTCTGAGTTCTTGCTGCAGTCGCCCTTGGCTGGTTCTGGCATTAACTTGGAGCGTGATAAAGATCCAGGCCGCGACATTGATTTATGACCAGGTATCTGCTGGATACCAATGTTGTCTCGGAGTACAGCCGACCTCGTCCACCCGACCCAAGGGTGAAGAAATGGGTGGATGCTCAACGTGAAGATTCGCTCCATTTAAGTGTGCTCACGTTAGGAGAGGTTCGCAAAGGCACAACTCTTCTGCCCGCCGGCAGAAAACGCGACCAGCTGGAACAATGGCTGGATCGTGAACTGCCTGTCCGATTTGGAGATCGTCTGCTGCCAATCAATGCGCAGATTGCCGAAATATGGGGAGAGATGGCCGGAGAAGCGCAGCTTCAGGGCACGGCTTTGGCCATCATCGACGGCCTCATTGCGGCTACAGCGAAGCACCACGAGCTTACAATCGTCACCCGTAATGTGCGGGATTTCAGAATGTGGGGTATCTCGATCTTCAATCCCTGGAATCCTGAGAGAGTGTAGTCGCTAACCGATGAAATGTTTTATCACAGGTGCGACCGGGTTTCTGGGAAGTCATGTTGCCCGGCAATTGCTGGCTAAAGGCGCCGACCTTCGGTTGCTGGTGCGATCCACAAGCCGGCTTGACAACATTGCTGACATCCCCGCCGAGCGCATTGTAGGCGATCTTCGCGATCTCGATTCGCTGAAGAAGGGAATGGCGGGATGCGAGTTTGTCTTTCATGTTGCCGCTGACTACCGGCTGTGGTCTCTGAATCACCAGGAACTCTACGACTCCAACGTGGAAGGTACCCGGAACATCCTTCGGGCGGCGAGAGATTCGGGCGTGCGTCGGGTTATTTATACCAGCAGTGTTGCCACCATGGGTTTCGGCAACAACGGCCGCCTGACAGATGAGAAGTCTCCGGTTACGCTTTCGAACATGATCGGCGACTACAAGCGCAGCAAGTTCATGGCCGAGCAGTTGGTCATCGAGGCTGGGCGAAGCGGTCAGAATGTAGTGATGGTGAATCCCACGACTCCGGTCGGCGAACGCGATATCAAGCCAACCCCGAGCGGACAAATCGTCGTGGATTTCTTGCGGCGCAAGTTTCCGGCCTATGTCGATACTGGCTTGAACCTGGTCGATGTGGTCGATTGCGCCGAGGGTCACCTGCTGGCGATGGAAAAAGCGCAGCCCGGCGAGCGCTATATTCTCGGAGGCGAGAACCTGACCCTGAAGCAGATCCTTGACAAGTTGGGAGCGATTACCGGGCTGCCGTCGCCCAAGATAAGGTTGCCGTACGCAGTTGCATTGGCGACCGGCGTAGTAGATACAATTGTTGTTGGCAAGATGCTCAAGCGTGAACCGCGAGTGACCATTGACGCGGTCCGCATGGGCCGCAAAAAGATGTTTGTAACCAGCGTTAGAGCCGAACGCGAGCTGGGATGGAATCCCCGTCCGGTGGATGGCGCTTTACAGCGCGCGGTGGAGTGGTTCAAGTCCAACGGCTATGCCTCGTAGGCGCATCGCAATTGTAGCGGCGATGCCGGTGGAACTGGCGCCGCTATTGGGCAAAACGCAATCGAAGCAAATCGACGGCGTAGAGCTATTCGAGTTGCCGAAGGTAATGGTTGCGGTCGGCGGTATCGGTGAAAAGCACGCCCGTCACGCTGCCGAAGTGGTGATTGAGCACGCGCAGCCGACGCTGCTAGTTTCGGCGGGAATTGCTGGCGCAATCTCGCCCGGCTTGAAAGTGGGCGACGTTGGCCGGATTCGCGAAGTGGTCGACGTGGCTACTGGCGAGCGGTACCTGACAGGCGGCGGCGATTGGGTTCTGGCAACGTCCCAGGATGTTAGCGATGCGGCTGAGAAGCAAAGTCTGCTGACAAAGTATGGAGCTGATGTCGTGGACATGGAGGGCGCCGCCGAAGCCCAAGTGGCAAGGGAGCGTGGCATCGAGTTTGCGGCGCTGAAGGCGATTTCCGACGATGCCACGTTCGAAATGCCGCCGATGAACCGCTTCATCGATGACGGAAGATTCGATACCCGGCGGTTTCTGGTTTATGTGGCGCTGCATCCCCGATGGTGGGGAACGCTGGGCAAGATCAAGAAGAATAGTGAGATCGCCACTGCGAACCTGTGCCAGGCAGTAGGACATCTAATCGAAAGCGTGGATAGTGAGTCAGTGGATCGTGGATCGTAAGGCTTGAGCCGGTTGCGGTTTCTGACGATTCCCGCAACAACGAACAACGAATAATGTCGATCGCAACTCAACTCGGTGCATTGACCAGCCAACAGACCATCCCCTCCACCATGCGAGCGGCGGTGTACCGCGGCGTTAATGACGTCCGCCTGGAGACGGTTCCGGTACCGCAGATCGGGCCGGGTGAAATCCTGGTCCGCGTACACACCTGCGGCATCTGCGGTACAGATTTGAAGAAGATTGCGACGGGTTCGCACTCCGCTCCCCGCATCTTTGGACACGAGACTGCCGGGGTGGTGGCTGCCGTTGGCGATAAAGTTGCGGGCTATCAGTTGGGCGACCGCGTGATGGTGTTCCATCACATCCCCTGCGGCGATTGCTACTATTGCCGGCACAAGGTTTTCGCCCAATGTCCCACCTACAAGAAAGTCGGGGTTACGGCAGGTTACGAGGCCAGCGGCGGGGGTTTTTCAGAATATGTCCGGGTGATGGATTGGATTGTCCGAAAGGGCGTGATCCGGATTCCAGATGGGGTTTCGTACGAGCAGGCTTCATTTATCGAACCCATTAATACCTGCCTGAAAGGTATTCAAACGCTGGGACTTACATCGGGCGAGACGGTCCTGGTGATGGGTCAGGGGCCCATCGGTATCATTCTGGCGAGTCCTGGCAGCTCGCAGCGGTGCGAGGGTAATAACTTCCGATTTGTTTCCCCAGAGGCATACAATAAGTAAGGCATTCGGCCTAGACGAAAACATCGACGCCTCCACCTCCGATACCGTGCAGACTGTCAAAGATCTGACGGAGGGTCGAGGGGCAGATGCAGTCATTCTGGCAGTAGCGGGGAATAGCTTAATCCGTCCGGCGATGGATGCAGCGCGTCCAGGCGGACGGATACTGTTATTTGCGCAAACCCAGCATGGTGAAGCAGTGATCGATCCTGCAGCAGTTTGCGTCGACGAAAAGAGTCTGTTGGGTTCTTATAGCGCTTCGGTGGATTTGCAGGAGGAGTCGGCGCGACTTGTGCTCAGCCGTGAGGTAGACCTGGAGCGGCTGATCAGTCATCGTTTTCCTCTGGCCGGGTCGATTGAGGCGTTGCATCTGGCTGCCCACCCCAATCCGGACTCGATGAAAGTGGTGATCCAGCCAGGCAGCGAATGGAAGGACCTGTAGAGTGAACGGACAAATGACTGCGGCAGTCCTCTATGGCAAAGAGGACGTCAAAATCGAACGGGTACCGATTCCCACGTTGGAGGAAGGCGAAGTGCTGGTTAAGGTCCAGGTGGCCTTGACCTGCGGTACCGATCTGAAAGTCTATCAGCGGGGCTACCATGCGCGCATGATCGTTCCTCCAGCGCTTTTCGGCCACGAGTTGGCAGGCGTCATCGAGGAAGTTGGCCCCGGCGTGAGGGGATTTAAGCGAGGCATGCGCGTGGTAGCGCTGAACTCGGCCCCCTGCGGCACTTGTTTCTACTGCTCCAAGCATCAGGAAAATCTCTGCGAAGATCTGCTCTTCAACAACGGCGCTTATGCCGAGTACATTCGCATTCCCCGGCGCATCGTTGAGACCAACATGCTGGCCATTCCGAAGCACGTGACCTTCGAAGAGGCCGCGATGGTCGAACCCCTAGCTTGCGTGTTGCGCGGTCTGCACGAAACTAAGATGGAAATTGGCGATACGGTAGCGGTCATCGGTGCCGGTCCGATTGGGTTGATGTTCGTGCAGGTAGCAAAACTGGCTGGTTGCAATGTGATTTCAGTAGTGAAGCGTGATTCGCAGGTAGCGGCCGCGCGCCGGGTGGGCACCAATCATGCGGTGCAGATTACGGCTGTCGATGATCCCGTTAAGGCGGTGCGCAGGCTCACGCCCGATGCCCGCGGTTGCGATGTGGTGATCGAGGCGGTTGGCCGCCCACAGGCATGGGAGTGGACGATCGACATGGTCCGCAAGGGCGGCACGGTCAATTTCTTTGGCGGCTGCGCCAACGGAACCACAGTGGCTTTGGATACTCAGCGCCTGCACTATAACGAACTGACGCTGAAGGCCACCTTCCATCACACACCCGAGACGGTGCGCAAAGCGTTCTCGCTGATTGCTGAGAGGAAGATCAAGAGTACCGACTACATTACCGGCGAAGCGCCATTGTCGCGGTTGCAGCAGGTTTTGCGTCACATGTTGAACCGCAACGGTGACATCAAGACAGCGATTATCCCTGGGCAATAGCTCGTCGCCGTCGCCGCCACCCCTCCTCGGAAATGCCGTAAGGGAATATTTGGGTTGAGTCGCAGGTCCGGACCGGTTGGCCGGTCAGCCTTGAAGGGGCGCACCTTTAGGTGCGCCGATATTGCTCTTGAAAGATTCAAGTGGGCTTCAGCCCACGACACAAGTCCACATCCTCGGTAAAATCCTCTTGATGTCTTCTGTTCCGACCGAAAACCACGTGTACCCTGCGCAGCCCGCCACAAATGCCGCAGTCGGCTGGCGGTCTCTGCCACCCGAGTACGCCATCCCCGATCGCGCTCCCTCGCTGGCCGAAGCCCAGCAATATTGCGCGCGACTGGCGCATTCGCACTACGAGAATTTTTCGGTCGTCACCTGGTTTCTGCCCAAGCATCTCCATCAGCATTTCTACAACGTATACGCCTACTGCCGGATCTCCGATGACCTGGGCGATGAAGTCGGCAATCCCCAGCAGTCGCTGGCGCTGATGGATGAGTGGGAGTCGGAACTGAATGCGACATATTTGAGCCTGGTCGAATCTCCGCCGGTCGACGTGCGGAAAGACGTGGAGAAGCTGCAGACCGATTTGTCACGGCGAAATCCGGTAAGCCCTCGTCATCCCGTATTCATTGCTCTGCGGGAAACAATTCGCGCTTGCGACATTCCGCGTGCACCGTTCGCCGACCTGCTGACTGCGTTTCGTCAGGACCAGACCGTTACACGCTATCCCACATTCGAGGACGTGCTCGGTTACTGCAAGAATTCCGCCAATCCAGTGGGGCATCTGGTGCTGTATCTTTGCGGCTATCGCGATGCCGAGCGCCAGCGCCTCTCGGACTACACTTGCACCGCGTTGCAGTTGGCGAATTTCTGGCAGGATGTTGCCGTGGATTACGGCAAGGGCCGAATTTATCTTCCGCTGGAGAGTCTGGCGAAGTTTGGAGTGTCGGAGAGTGACCTCGCGCAGCGCCGTGCGACTCCGCAGTTTGTAGAGATGATGAAGTTTGAAGTGGCGCGGGCCCGCGAGTGGTTCCAGCGAGGATTGCCGCTGGCCAGCAAAGTCGACAAACATCTTGCCCTCGACATTGAGTTGTTCAGCCGCGGCGGGCTGGAGATCCTGAATGCCATCGAGCGGCAAGGCTACGACGTATTGCAACGGCGTCCGGCCATCTCCAAGCCGCGCAAATTGTGGTTGCTGGCGCGCGCAGCAGTAGGAAAGCTGTTGTGAGCGAACACCCGCTGCAGCTGCGGGCTGCCTACAGCGTTTGCCGCCACATCGCGCGCTCGGCAGCCAAGAACTTCTACTACGGCTTCCTGGTTCTGCCGGCACGCAAGCGCAACGCGCTGTCGGCGGTATATGCCTTCATGCGTCATGCCGACGACATCTCCGACGACCCCTCGATTCCCGCGCAGCAGCGCCGCGAAAAGTTGGACGAATGGATGAACGCGCTACGCCGCGTGGTTGCGGGCGAGCGCACTGACGATCCTGTGCTCTTCGCGTTGGCCGATTCCCAAAAGCGTTTTGACATCCCGCTCGAGTTGTTGGAGAAGCTGGTACACGGAACCGAGATGGACGTGCCGGAACGGTCTTCGGGGCAACCTCCGGAGCGTCAGCCTCCACAACTGCAATACGAAACCTTCGACCAGCTTGTATGACTATTGCTATCACGTTGCCTCGGTCGTGGGCCTGGTTTGCATCCGCATCTTCGGCTATCGTGATCCGCGGGCGGAAAAGCTGGCCGAGGAAACCGGAGTTGCGTTTCAACTCACCAATATCCTTCGCGACGTGAAAGAAGACGCCGGTCTGGGGCGGATATATTTGCCGCGCGAGGATTTTGCGCGCTTCGGAATCGATGTCCATGCGCTGACCAATGGCTCGGCGCGCGAGTCGCTGCGGCCGGTGCTGGAGTTCGAGGCGCTGCGAGCCCGCGGCTTCTACCGATCGGCCGAAGACCTGTTGCCGCTCATCGACGAAGATAGCCGGCCCGCACTCTGGACCCTGGTCGAAATCTACCGGCGGTTGCTGGAGCGTATCATCGCGCGCAATTACGACGTGTTTTCCGAGCGAGTGGGACTCAGCACCGCCGAGAAGCTGAGCGTGATGGCCAGAGGATTCCTGCGATCCACATGATGGCCGGCAATGACAATCGGCAACGCCCGACAGTGGCAATCATTGGTGGTGGCTTGGCGGGCCTGTCGGCGGGCAGCGCGCTGGCCGCCGCCGGATACCACGTTGAGTTGTTCGAGCGGCGTCCCTATCTCGGCGGCCGCGCATCGTCGTACGAACTTCCCGGCACCGGCGAAGTGGTCGACAACTGCCAGCATGTGCTGCTCGGCTGCTGCACCAACCTCATCGATTTTTATCGCCGGCTGGGCGTCGAGCAGCAGATTCGCTGGTACGACGAGATCACATTCATTCTTCCCGGAGGCAAGTCTTCGACATTGAAGCCGGGTTTGCTGCCGGCTCCGCTTCATGCTGCGCCGTCGTTTCTCGCGTCATCCGTTCTCGGCCTCAAAGACAAGGTGGCAATCGCCCGTGCCATGCTGGCGCTGACACCTGCATTGCCGACTGACGAGGGCCAGAGCTTTCAGGCTTGGCTCGAGCGTCACGGACAGACTAAGCAGGCAATCGATCGCTTCTGGGCTCCAGTGCTGATCAGCGCGTTGAACGAAGAGTTGGATCGCGTGTCGGTCCCGTATGCCGCGCTGGTGTTTCGCGATTCCTTCCTGAAGTCGGCCGAAGCCGGCCGCATGGGCGTTCCCGCCGTCCCCCTGTCGCAACTTTACGGAACCACGGCATCCTACATTGAGGGACATGGGGGCAAAGTACATCTGCGTGCGCCGGTGGATGCGATTGAGTCCGACGGTGACAATGTTCGGCTGTGGGTCGGGGGCGAAGAAATTCGCGCCGATTATGCCATCCTGGCGACGCCATTCAATGCCGTGGAGAAGCTGCTGCCGGATGTGCCCGAGATGGAAGCCTTGCGATGGAAGGCGAGCAGCTTTGAAAGCTCGCCGATCACCGGAATTCATTTATGGTTCGATCGCGAGATCACGCCACTGGAACATGCGGTGCTGCTGGAGCGCACCATCCAGTGGATGTTTCACAAGTCCAAGATCCTGGCCACGCGCCGGGATGCTGCAGAGCAGGGAAGCTATCTGGAACTGGTGGTCAGCTCGTCGAAGACGCTGGTCGACAAGCCGCGGGGAGAGATTATCGATCTCGCGGTGCGTGAGCTGGCAGAGTTTTTTCCCGCCGTGCGCGACGCTAAGCTGACCAAGGCTACGGTAATTAAAGAAATTCATGCGTCGTTCTCGCCCTCACCAGGCAGCGACGCGTTTCGTCCTTCGCACACCACGCCTTGGCCAAGACTACTTCTGGCCGGCGATTGGACGGCAACTGGATGGCCCGCCACCATGGAAGGAGCAGTGCGAAGCGGGTACGGCGCCGCCGAAGTGCTGACGGACGGGGGAGGCAAGTTCCTGGTGCCGGATTTGCCGGCGCGGGGATTGATGCGCTTTTTTGAACGGTCTCAATCGGTAGGACCGCTGCGAATCACGCCTGCGAAACGGGGAAGCGGTCTGAAAGTTGTCAGTACGGAACACGACCGCTATTTTGCCCAACCATGACTCGGGCACTGCTGGCGGGGTACGTTTTGTGCCAGCACCTTTTGGCTGGCTAATCGTTGGAGCACTCGCCGGTCGGCAACTTGCTCAGCCGGAATCCTTCCACGATGCGGTGGAAGAGTTGTTCGTCCGCTGCATACGTTTTCTCGGGTGACTGCAGGGTAAGCTGATACAGAATTCCACCCGCCCGGCGATAGGCGATGATCCTGTCTCTGCGGATAGCAACGGAGTTTTCCACCCAGCGGTCTTCCAGGTGCTTTGCGCTTAGTCCCGCCAGGCTGTAGCTTTGACGGCTCAGAGCCTGAAGATTCTCCTGCTCGCCAATCTCACCCAGAGCCGAGTAGTAATCGAGGGTGGCGGAAGTCGACTCCCCATGGTCTTCCAGGTCATAAAAATTGAAGACATCTATGAAGCGATTGGATTCGGTCGTGGTGAAGGCTTTCGTGGATTGCGCCGCCGCCGGATCCACCGTGAACCCGCGGTTAGGATTAGGCGATTTCGCACCATGACCAACCACGCCGGCTGGCAGCAAGACCGAGTATCCGTAGTCGCAGTTGGAGTAGCGAGCCGTCCAAATGGTCTCGGTATCGGTTTCGCGCCAATGCGGCGCAGAGGTCTTCGTCTGCGCGGAGGTTGCGCAGGTCAGTGCAAATAATAAGGTGAGTGTTGCGTATTGCATTCCGAATGCTGTCCTTACTGGACTGTGTCGCCGCACGGCTGCTTACGACAATTCCACGACGTGCGAAGGCGTCGCACAAAACTCACCACACCTTGCACACCTTGTCGGCCGGCTTCACCATGGGCGAGCCTGGCTTGCAGGAGAACGCCGTGCCGAACTCCGGCATGTTCACCACCACGCCGTTGACGCGGTACTTCGGCGGCGAGTGCGGATCGGTGATGGCGCGTGCCCGCTGGTCTTCCGGGCCGCTCGTTGGCGCAGGCCCACTGCGCGAAGCCGACGAAGAAGCGCTGGTCCGGCGTCAGCCCATCGCGATCCGTAAGCTTCTGGCTCTTGTCCGCGTTCTTCCAGGCGATGTAGGCCAGGATCGTGCCGCCCAGGTCGGCGACGTCCTCGCCCTCGGTCAGCTTCGAATTGATGTGGATGTCGTCGACCACCGATGTATTGCGCGTACTGATCGACCACGCAGTCCGCGTGCTTCACGAACTGCGCCGCATCCTGCTGTCGTCCACCAATCCTTCAGATTGCCTTTGGCGTCGAACTGGCGGCCTTCGTCGTCGAAGCCGTGCGTCAGCTCGTGTCCGATGGTCGAGCCGGTATTGCCATAGTTGGGAGCGTCGTCCATTTTGGCGTCGTAGAGCGGCGGCTGCAGGACCCCGGCGGGGAAGTTGATGTCGTTCATCTGCGGGTTGTAATAGGCGTTGACCGTCGGCGGAGTCATCTCCCACTCGCTGCGATCCACCGGCTTGCCAACCTTGTTGAACTCGCGATGGTTCTCGAATTCCTCGGCATTCTCGGCATTGCCGAAGAAATCGTCGCGCGTAATCGCCACCGAACTATAGTCGCGCCACTTATCGGGATAGCCAATCTTGTTGCGAATCGAGTGCAGCTTGTTCAGCGCCTGTTGCTTGGTCTGCGGGACTCATCCAGTCCAGTTGCTGGATGCGCATCCGCCATGGCGTCCTCGATCTGCTGCGTCATCTGCAGGGTGGCGGCCTTCAGTTCGGGCGGAAAGGTCTTGCGAACGTACTCTTGTCCCAGCGCTTCGCCCAGCTGATCGTCAACATATTGCACGCAGCGCTTCCAGCGCGGCTGCAATTCCTTCGCTCCGCGCAAATATTTGCGGTAGAACTCGAAGTTCTCGTTCACGAAGGCGGAAGACAGATAGGGCGCCTCGGAGTTCGCGACATGGAAACGGAGGTAGCTTTTCCAATCGTCCAGCGATGTGGAAGTCAGTTGTGCGTTCACTTCTTTTAGAAAGTCCGGCGACTCGACATTCAGAATGTCGAATGCCGGCACCTGACTGGTGGCGAAATAAGCATTCCAGTCGAAGTTCGGCGCCAACGCGCTCAGCTCGGCCACTTTCATTTTGTGCGTAACTTTGTAAGGATCGCGCTGCTCCACCCGCGTTAACGAGGCCTTGGCCAGGCCAGTTTCGATGCGCATCACGGTCGCCGCCTGTTTCTTCGCCACCTCGGGCGAGTCGCCCAGCAGCTCGAACATCTTCTGCACATGCTGCAAGTAGCGATCGCGGATCTCTTTCGATTTGGGATCGTCCTTGGTGTAGTAATCGCGGTCGGGAAGTCCCAGCCCATCCTGGGACAGTCCTACGATCATCGCGTCGGAGTTGTCCGGATCCTGCTGGGAGCCGCTACCGAACAACATGGTCTCGCCTTCCAGATGCAGGCGAGCCACCAGGGGAGCCAGCTCGCGAACGTTCTGGACTCCCTGGATCTCGACCAGAGCGGGCCAGATGGGCTTGGCGCCGCGGCTTCTCGACCGTCGTCTCGTCCATGCAGGCAGCGTAGTAGTCGCCAATCTTCTGGGTGACGGCGTCGCGGTCCTTTGCCATCGAGGCCTGCTCCAGAATGGCCCGCAGATATTTCAGATTGTCTTCGTACAGCTTGCCATAAACGCTCCACGAGGTCTGGTCCGGCAGGGATGGGATTGTTCTTCTGCCAGCCGCCGCACGAATACTGGTAGAAATCGACGCAGGGGTCTGCCGAGCGATCCATAGCGGTGACATCCAGGCTGGGCGTGTAAGCCAACGCAGGCTCGACATACATCTGGGTTGGGGGCGGACTGGCGCCGGGATTCGGGCTTTGGGGAGCCGACTGCTGCGCCAAAACGGTCCCGGCAAGAAGGCTAAATGATAAAAGTAGAGCTACCCTGAGGCTCACAGTGATGCCCTCCGAAGGAACGATGAGCATACCAGAGCGGCACTATTGGAGCGAAGCCCCTTGGGCTTGAGAGCCAAGCGGGAAATGACCGTCCCAAAACGCCACGGATAAGCCACAAAGGGCAAAAAAAGCTTGCATTTAAGCACAGTTCGATTACTCTTCTACCCTATACGCACTTTGCGGTCGCCCATGGTATGTGGTCTTGCCGAACGGCTCCTTGTAACCAAGGGCTGCGCTTTACCCGGCCGACCGGTCCCCCTGAGTAGCGTCCAAAATCCAGCTTCCGATTCCACAAGGAGATCCATGAAAGGGCTCAAACCTTTTCCGCTGATTGGCTTCGCAATTTTGCTCTGTGCGCTTATAAGCGGCTGCGCCTCGCATGCACCGCAAAGTGGTCCCGGCGCGCTCAACGTTAGCCAATTCAATTTGAATCCGGGAGCTATCGGTGTTCCCTATCAACAAGTTCTGATCGCCTCGGGAGGTCAGACCCCTTATACGTGGACGCTCACCAACGGTACTTTGCCGCCCGGCTTGTCGTTGCAGAGCAACGGAATCGTTAGTGGAACCCCAACCCTGGTGAGTGGGGTAATCTACCCCACCACCTACAACTTCTCCGCAACAGTAACCGATTCACAGACGCCAATCCCGGCCTATAACACCCTCGCCACAAGTGTCGTCATTAATCCGGCTTTGACGTTCCCGCCAGCCACTCTGCCGCCCGGACTCGTCGGTTCGAACTATTCATCTTCGGTTTCGGCCAGCGGCGGAATTGTTCCCTACACCTATAACATCGTCTTCGGGAGTTTGCCGGATGGCTTGACTCTTACCGGCAGCGGTACCGGCGCCGGAAATATCAGCGGTACAGCCACCACCGCCGGGACATTCACCTTCACGGTGCAGGCCACTGACGCAGTTTCTGAAACCGCCACCGAAGCATTCACCATCACGATAACCGGCAAGCTGCAAGGCAATTACGCTTTCTCGCTCAACGGCTTCGACACCGCCAACAACGGGCACCCGTTCTACATAGCTGGAAGCTTCTGCGCTGATGGAAATGGAAACATTAATCCTTCCGGTAATCCCTCCTGCCCGGGAAGCCAAACTCCTTGTGGCAATGGCCCCAGCTGGTGTTTACGTGTTGGATCAAATCGGTCTAAACGGCGTGCAAACCTGCGTGCCTTTCACCGGAACATACACCCTGCCCACGGGGACCAATTTTGGTTCAATGGTCTTGACCTCCCCTGCTTTTGGCTCTTACTTTTTTGACATCTTGATTGGTTCGAGCCAGACCCGGCTTATCATGACCAATCCAACCCTCTACGGTTCGGGCCAAATTACCCAACAGGCCAGCACAACCCTGCCGAGCACTGGCGCCGGCTACTCCTTCGGCGCGTTTGGTACGGATGCCAACGGCAATCGCTATGCAGGAGCAGGCGCTTTCGCCATCAATAGTTCGCTGGGCGTGACCGGAGGTGAGGAAGACATCAACGATAACGGCACGGTCAACAATGGCACCGGATCGCCGATCCCGATCACCACGGGCACCCTGACTGTGCCCGATGCCAATACGGGTCGAGGAACCGCCAGCTTGACCACTGCCTTAGGAACCTCCAACTACGCCTACTATGTGATATCGAACAACTCGCTGGTAGCGATCGATACCGACAGTGGCGGCCCAGCGACCTTACTGTCGATTATGCAGCAGGGAGCGGCAGGAACCATCGGTGGGACGTCCTTCACCAATGCCAGCCTCAAGGGACAGTCCCTCATGCAGTTGACTGCCCTTAACAGCTCTGGATTGCCCGATATCTCGGCTGGCGTGGTCTCCTTCGATGGGGCCGGAAATATCGCCAGAACCGATGGATTGCCGGGATACTATACCGACGAGAACAACGGCGGTACGGTCACGTCAAACAGCATTGTCAGTGGAACCTACAGTGTTGATCCGAGCTGCCCAATCCCCCCTAGTAACAGCGCGTGCGGCCGGGTAACGGTGTCGCTGACCGGGGTTACCAACCCTCCCGTCTGGTATCTGACGAGCACGGACCAGGCATTTGTGGTGGGCACCGATCCCTCCGTGACTTCGGGCTCCTTCGTCCAGCAGACTGTTCCCGGGAGTGGTTTTAGCATTGCGTCGATCCTGGGCTCTTATCTGGGTGGTACGAGCAATCCCGTCACCGCGAGTGTGACCAACGAGCTTGACGTGGCTCTAACTCCTCCTCCTGGAGGAATCCTTAGCTTGACCTCCGAAACGAGTGGGCCGGGGGGATCGCCGCCCCAACAACACTTCGTCGCGTATTACGATTGCGCTGACACTCCCGGTTCGACAACATGCTCCGCTATGGGGACGTCCTTCGGTAGGTTTGAAGTGACGACAGCCAACACCCCTCCCTCTCCGCAAATATCGATTCTGTATATTATTGGAGGCGGAACATCCGGCATTACAGGAGGCAAGACCGGTCTGGTAGGAGTCGATCTCGGAACCATAACGGGCGCGCCCGAACCGAATCCGCGGATTACGAACTACGGCCGGTAAGCCTAGACGTGACCTAGTGATCAGCCGGCATCCAACGGGTGCCGGCTTTACTGTAGGGGGTCCGGCCTCGCGGAAATGTGGCCGGGAGCGGCGCAAATCAAGGTATACTTTGTAGATAACTGGCTTCGAGTGGGAGTCTCCCTCCACACACGGGGCCCAGGCCTTGAGGTAGGCGGGCGATGGCTGGGGAGCAAGAAGGAGCAGCGCGCAAAGCGCAGGAGGGTATTGCTGTATCCAGCGGGGACAGTTCTGCCCCGACGCCCAAACCTGCGCTGGATTCTGAAGCCAGAACCCTTCCCGGCGTCGACGCTGCAGACCTTACGCTTGGAGGCACCGAGCCACCATCCTCCCAGGCTCGCAAGGCGTCGTCCTCCTCGGCTCCCAAGAGCGATCCATCCGATGCAGTGACCATCATTAGTCCTAGCGGCTCGCGAGGGGAAAGTTCAGGTTCACCGCCCCATCCCATCTTCTCTCATATCGGCGCCACCATTTTTCACGAAGGCGACGTCATCGGCGGCCGCTACGAGATCCACAAAATGCTGGGCATGGGCGGAATGGGCGCGGTTTACAAAGCCCGGGACATGGAAGTGGAGCGGGTGGTTGGGTTGAAGGTGATTCGTCCTGACCTGGCCGGGAATCCCGCTATCCTGGCGCGCTTCAAACAGGAACTGGTGCTGGCCCGGCAAGTTACCCACAAGAACATTATCCGCATCTACGACCTGAACGAAGCCGATGGCGTGAAGTTCATCACCATGGAGTTCATCGAAGGTGAGGACTTGCGCACCATCCTGACCAGGCAGGGAAAGCTCTCGCCGGAAGAAGCAGTCGGCATCATGCTGCAAGTGTGTGCCGGATTGCAAGCGGCGCACGCTGAAGGCGTCATCCATCGCGATCTGAAACCCAGCAACATCATGCGTGACAATGCCGGTCGGGTTGTCATCATGGATTTCGGTCTGGCCAGAACGGTCCAGGGCGATGGCATGACCCAGACGGGGATGATGATCGGGACGATGGAGTATATGTCGCCCGAACAGGCGATGGGGAAAGAGTTGGACGCCCGCTCCGACCAATTCGCTATTGGACTCATCTTCTACGAATTGCTCAGCGGCGTTATCCCATTCCATGCAGAGAGCGCTATCGCCAGCCTGGTCAAGCGCACCCAGGAGCAGGCAGTGCCACTGGTGGATGTGGATGCCGCGGTCCCAGCGGCGCTGAGCGAAATCGTAAGCAAGTGTCTGGAACGTGATCCCGAGGCACGCTTTGCCTCGGTCGAGGAACTGGCTCAGGAGCTCGAGGTTTGGCAGGGGAAGACGCCGCGCACCGGCCCGTCATTGGCCCGGCCAGGCGGTCGCAGGCCTGCTTCGGTGCAGCGGTTGCCCTGGAAGTGGCTTGCGATTGGTATAGCGGCGATGTTGGTAGGGATCGGCGCCGTGGTGGGGGTTCGTTCCCGCGCCCATCCTGCTACCGGGACGCAAACCGTACAGGGGCCGGTAACCTCGCTTGCGATTCTTCCGTTCTATAACGCTTCTGGCGACTCCAGCCTGAGCTGGATGGGCTCAAGCATTGCGGAAGCGTTGAACACCGATATCGGACAGTCGGCACATCTTCGTATGGTTTCGTCCGACCGGTTACAACAGGTGCTCAGCGATTTGCGGGTCTCGCCGCAGTCGCCGCTCGACCTTCAAACCGTGAAGCGCATCGCGGATTATACCCATGCCGACACAGTTGTTTTCGGCCAGTACGAGAAGATCGGCGATCAGATACGGATCAACGCCACGGTCGCTGATCTGGCCAACGACCGCAGCACGGCCGTCAACACCGACGTTGCCGGCGAGAAACAACTGCTGAGTTCGTTGGACAAGATGGCCGACGACCTTCGCCAGAAACTGGCTCCTACCGCGGAAGTTTTGAAGGAGTTGCAGTCCCATTC
Source organism: uncultured Acidobacteriaceae bacterium (assembly GCA_963746515.1). GTDB lineage: Bacteria > Acidobacteriota > Terriglobia > Terriglobales > Acidobacteriaceae > Bog-257. The sequence goes on from CAVVBO010000003.1 coordinate 177,020, forward strand.
GCAGCATGTGGTTACAAAGTCTATTCCCGCGTTGCGCGCCTATGACGAAGGATCGCAACTGGTGCGGGCTGGCGACAATACGCAGGCAGTCACGAAATTTGAAGAAGCCACCGCGCAGGATCCCAACTTCGCCATGGCGTTTGCGAAACTGGCACAAACCTACGCCGCTGTTGGCTACGACGATAAGGCAGAACAGGCATCGCGACGCGCGATTGAGCTGAGCGACAATCTTCCCGCGCAGGACCGCTATCTGATCCAGGCCATTCACGCCAGCATCTTGCATGACTCCGCCAAGGCGATTGCCGCTTATCAGCAGTTGGCCAAAGTTAATCCGGACGATACCGAAGCGCAGTTTACTCTGGCGAAACTCTACGAAGACTCGCACGACTTTGCTGAAGCGAAAAAGTATCTCGCCTACGTCCTGGCCTCCGATCCTAAGTACGTAGCAGCGTTGCTAGCCAGCGGGCGGGTTGAAATCAAAGACGGTAATCCCCAGGCTGCCCTCGATCCTCTTAACCGGGCTTTGAGTCTGGCGATTCAATTCGATAATCAGGAGCAGAAAGGTTCGATACTGCACGCCTTGGGCATCGTTTACCAACGGTTGAATAAACCCGACGACGCATTGCGCAACTACCAACAGGCACTCGAAATCAGGAAGAAAGTCGGCGCTCAGAGCGGAGTTGCGTCCACCCTGGGACAAATCGCGCAAGTTCAAGACGCAATGGGCAATTTCAAGGCTGCTCAGAGCAGCTATCAAGAGGCGATCGAGGTTGACCGAAAGATCGGCAACAAGGACGGATTGACGCGAGATCTCATGAGTCTGGGCTCGTCCTATCTAGACCATGGACAGTACGATGAGGGTCTGAAATATACCAAGGAAGCTCTGCAGATTGCTCGCGATACCCAGGATGAGATGTCGCAGGCAATACTACTGAATAATATCGGCACTGCGCAGTTCAACAAGGGCGAATATCAGGACGCACTGACTTACTTTCAACAGGCGTTCGAGATCCAGAACCGATTGAAGTTGGAAGGTGGTGCGACCCAGTCGCTACACAACCTGGCGATGACGTACGTGAAGCTGGGACAATACGATACCGCCCTGTCGCAGTATCTGAAGGCTTTGGATCTCAGTCGCGCTGCCAATGACAGTAGTGGAGCGGCACGGGAATCGGCCGACATGGCCGCTCTGTTCGCCGCCCAGGGACGCTACGACGCCGCCTTGAAGGCACAGCAGGAAGCGGTCAACACCTACCGGCAGCTCAACGACCGGACCTACTTGATGGTAGCGGCGCTCGCCGGCTACGGTCACACGTTGTCCGCCGTTGGCCGGGAAGACGAAGGCCAGAAGAACATCGAGGAGGCGCTGAAAATTGCCGTCGAAGCCAAGAACGACACCGTTACGGCGGAGGCGCTGAACTATCTCGGCGACAATTATTTCTACCGTGGCGATTACCCTGCTGCCCGGCAGCAATACGAGAAGGCGTTGCAGTTAGCCAATAAATCGAAGGTGCGCGAACAGGTTGTGCTGGCGAATCTGAATCTGGCGAAGCTGGATGTGGCGCAAGGAAAATCGCAAGCGGCGGTGTCCGCTTTGAAAAAACTGAAGCAGGACGCCGACTCGATGGGATTGAAGGCGGAATCGGTTCAGGCTTCTATTTACCTGGGTGAGGCTTTGCTTGAGACCAAACACCTAGACGCCGCGCGCGAAGAGTTGGACAGCGCAGTTGGCCAGGCGGAAAAACTAGGATTGCTGGTCGAGCAGGCTCGTGCGCAATACCTGCTGGGCAGTGCGATCGCCAGCAGTGGCAAGCCAGCCGAGGCAGTTCCCCATTACCGCGAGGCGGTGAGAATCCTGGAAACGATTGTGAAGGAAGAGGGAGCAGGCCGGGTATTGGAACGCTCCGACCTGAAAGACCTCTATCGTACGGCCACCAAGTCCTACCAGGGCGGCGCTTGACGTAAGATCACCCATCTCGCAAATAAGAAGCCCCGAGGAGAAACCCCGGGGCTTTTGTCATTTGCTCTCCGTTATCGGGGGGCAGAACCCAGATCCCGCCGGTGCCGGCTTCGACTGCATCTTCTCGGTAAGTGCCTTCAGCGACCCCATGGGAGGACACTGCATCCCTCGTTGCCCGCTGAAAAGGAAAGTGGCAACGATATCGGAAAAGCCCGTCCCCTTACCCGATACCACAGGATCATTATTGGGTGAAAAACTGTCAAAAATACTGCACCAATTATTAGAGCCAATAGGATCGGCCGAAAGAAAATCTGCGACGCTTACCGATACCGGCTCTGGAGTGGTGAACTTAGTGCAGATGGCGATGGTCGGATCCATTTCTGTGGGACAGGTAACATTGTGCCCCAGAGAGTCCTGGCAGAAGACCGTGTAAAGAACGCAATTTCCTCCGGTTCCCAGATAAATGATGCAATTCTCGTTTGCAAAGTCGGTTCCGAGCAAGCGCTGGTTATAGAACGTCGTCTGGTTCACCGGAGTTTGCTCGACCGTCATGAAGATGTTGTTATTGTTCTGGAAACCTGTTGGATAGGTGACCCCCATCTGGTGGCTGCCAAAGACGTAGTCGGCCTCGGTGCCGCCAGCAGGAATGAGTTGCGTCACCTGAGACTGCGAGAAGGTTGTGAACTCCCAGGCAAACACGTCGATGGCGGTGCCGCCGCTCGTGCCGCCGCCGGGCCGCTTGCCCCCCGAGCTGGGTTGAGCAGCCGTGAAGCCCGCCCAAAGCTTATTGTTCGATATTAGCTGAAGCCCCTTCGGATTGGTCTGAGCGTTATACACAATGTTGTAAGGCACATTGAGAACGGTCGGAGCGCCCGGAATCGGAGTTTGAGTGTCAGGAATAAAGATTGGATCCAACCAGACCTCCAACACACCATTCGGCACCCCCGGAGTGTACTGAATAACCACTTGGTGATCTACTCCATCGGTACAACTTGAGCCATTGCAGGTGCCGCCCAAGATCGGTATCGTCGTGTTGATTGCCGTCGGGTTAAGCAGGCAGCTGGTGACATCATTGTTCTGTCCGATCGTGTAGACACCTGGAAGATGGACCGGAGTGTTGAATAAGCTGTAATTTCCCCCGCAACTCTGGATGGCTACGTGGTTTGAGTTGGGGTCCCATGGGTCATCGAAAATATCGAACTCAATCGCCAAGCTATTGTTGATGCCGGAATAGCCTAAGCCGCCATCCCCCGCACCCAGAGCGGTTAGACCGCTGCCGCTGGCTCCCATCGTCGGGTCGGTAGCATTGGAGTTCTGGATGATGAACGCGAATCCATCCCCAGGAGTGCAGCAGGCGGTTGGATTGTGTATTTTAAATTTGAACCAGCTTGTAAAGCCTTGATCCACTCGTTGTGGAATGTCGAAGTATGCCGTTGAAGTTTCTGCTGGAGACTGACTACCGTCCGTCAGGCGCAGAACCACCTGCGATTGATAGCCGGTCAGCCGGCTGCTGCCGTTGAGGCTCAACTGGTGAACGGCGGTGGGTGAGGAGAAATCAGGGTAAAACCTGATCTGTTGGGCGATGGCTGGCGCGGCCAGCGACAACAGGGCGGAAACGAGCGCGAAAATACAAAGCCGGATTCCAGATTGCATTGCGTGCTTTCTTTCCACGCCGCAGTACGAACGCATTGGAGCTTGTGCCTGCGTACGAATGGCGCTGTTCGATGGATCCCACGTGCAACGGCCGCGGGTGCCTATTGCGCTGGGTAGTTGGCCGCAATTTTGCGGTGGTCCAAGCTGGATGTCAAGGAAATCCTTTAGCCGCTACTCATCCCCGCCTAAGGGTCGCAGGAGGGCTCCTAGACAAAGGTGGCCAACCTCGAAGCACCTTGGAGTAGGGTTGAGTTCGTAGCTATTGAGCGTTGTGGCCGGCATTTCTCGGCCCATTATGGATCCCACACAATCGACGCGAACGAAGGCTACCGGCGGCGTAATCAAGGATAGAGTGCCGCAGTAAATCCACGGAGAAAGGTACTAGAACCAGCCTTCGCGGGGAGAGCCCGCGAAGGTAGCAAAGGTTGAAAAGCTCACACTGGCGCTTAGGCCGCTTGGGTGGAAACCCGCCGGATGGCCAACGACATCATCAGCCGCGTAATACCCGAGATGAAGATGCTGATGCCAAACAGCGTTCCCACCACCCAGTCGGAGTTGAACGGCCAGTGCGCCCAGATCAAGATGCCCAGCAGGAGGGTAACGATGCCGTCGAACAGCACCCATCCCCAGCCGCCGTGCGGCTTCATTCTGAAATGCCAGCACCAGCGCGAAAATCCCGTAGACCAGCAGGAACGATGCCAGCATCAAAGTCAGCGCCAGCAAGCCGCCGACCGGATGCATCAGCAGATAAATTCCGGCGATGATGTAGATGATCCCAAGGACGACTTCCAGCAAGTACGTGCCAGCCGCCGTGAGTGCGGAAGCCGAAGATGATCTGCGCCACGCCGTTGAAGATGGCGGACCATCCGACGACAAGCGTAATGACCAGTCCGGACTCCCAGGGGGCCAGCATGGCGATGATGCCAGCAATGATCATCAGGATGCCGAGCACGATGGACCAGCCAGAAGCCCGCTTGATTCCGCTAAGAACTGCTTCAGCCATAGTTCCTCCATTGTGTGTGTGGGCGCAGGCAGACACAAACTGCCGGCGCTGAAGCCGAACAGCAACCTCGAGAAACAGCGCCCTGGTGAAGAATAGGGCGAACGGTCCGAAGCTATTGTGCGTGAGCGGCGCGGGGATATTCAACGATTTAATCGCTCGACGACCGGTTCGATAATATCGAACAGCCGCATGTCGACGGCACCTTTCCTTTGCCGCGGGATTCTTGGCGAAGCGCTCGGCGGCGTCGGCCATGAAAGCATTGGCAAACCGCGCTCCCCAGACCACATCGTCAAAGGTGTAGGAGGTTCGAGTCTGCACAATGGTCGAGAAGGTTTCGTCGAAGGCCTTCAGCAGTACCAGAATCTCGGCGTTCGAGTTTCGCAGCGATTCCGACCGTTTCGCCGTGCAACGGACTCTGTTCGTCGATGGGATGCACCACGGTCCAGGTCAAGGGAAGAAAAACGACGCCGTCGCGCTCCAGCTTCAGCGGATAATAGCGCCGGGTGTGGACCCCATCCACCTCCTCAAAGCGGCTGACGATGACCTTGGCCGAGACCTCGATCAGTTCATTGGAGCGGGCATTGGCGACGCGAAATTCCAACGCGGTAATGTTCTGATAGGGCGCGACAACGGCGTGGCTGCTGAACAGGACGTTCGCCGTTGGCCGCGAAAAGCGCGCGAATACCAGGCCGGTGACGATGGCAAATCCCATCAGTCCGGCAAGGGCTTCGATGGTAACCACGATGTTGGCGGCCAGCTCCGACCGGCACAATATTGCCATAGCCGATGGTCGACAAGCGTCTCTACGCTGAAGAAGAAGGCGCGCCAGAACGGAGGCAGCGAGCGATCCCCGGAACGGTGTTGATAAGCGCATTGGTCCCGCAAGCCAGGTAGGCAAGTGCAAAGACTGCATTGGCCACCATGATACCAGCAACGCCGAGCAGCAGAAACTGCCACCACGGCATGGTGAGCAGGAGATGATAGGGGCTGAGGGACTCCAGCAGGGTCAGGCCCTTGCGCTCGACATTGAAGCTGCCGTCGCGATTCAGCAGGCGCTGGTGGCTCTCGCGCGAAACTACCGCGCCAAAGCCGAGATCGCGCAGGTCCTGCTCGCTGATGGGTTGCGGTCGCGAAACCATGGAGTGTTCGATGCCGCAGACTCAGGGGGCGTTGCAGAAGTATAACTGTCGACAACGTGAGACTTCCACCTCGGGCAAGTCGAACTAGGCAGAGCTTGCTTCACGCGGTTTGCCGTTGGGCGCGTTGTCGGCTTACAACCAGTACCTGGCAGTGCTGCTGATCGAACTCCACTTGTTTCGTCGTGGCGCATTTGGCGCACAGCCACACCACCTTCTGCTTGACGTTGGCGGGCAGTCCCCAAGCCTGCGGCTGCTTCACCGGAGACGTATAGATCTTGCCGGTGCCAAGGCGCTTGAACTCGGCTCCGCAATCCGGATTTGACGCACTTCCCAATCCTGCGGTGGTCGCATAGCCTAATGGTAAGATGCCATCGCAAGCCCAAAGGTACACCCCGGGTTATTGAACATAACAGGCTGCCGACCATCGCATGTTTCCGCAACCCAGGTACTGCCAGCGAAATAAGCAATCTGCAGACCAAATTTGCATCCAACGTAAGCTGGATTTGGAGGGCGAATGGAACGTCCCTGCTTGCCGGGCAAACCGTTTCCCCTAGGCGCCACCTGGGACGGAACCGGAGTCAATTTTGCGCTCTACTCGGAAAACGCAACCAAGGTCGAAGCTGTGTCTGTACGACAGCCGCGGCCGGCGCGAGAGCGAGCGCATTCAACTGCCCGAGCAGACCGCATTCGTGTGGCACGGCTACGTTCCCGGCCTGCAGCCTGGCCAGCTCTACGGCTATCGCGTCCACGGCCCCTGGGAGCCGGCGCGCGGTCTGCGCTTCAATCCCGCCAAGCTGCTCGATCGACCCTTACGCCAAGGCGATCACCGGCAGCATCGATTGGGAGCAAGCCCATCTATCCCTATCGCTTCGGCGGCGAGAATGCCGACCTCAACATCGACCGCCGCGACAGCGCCTCCGGCATGCCCAAGAGCAGTTGTCGTAAGCCCCTATTTCGACTGGGAGCATGATCGGCCGCCGCGAATCGCCGCTCAGCGATTCCATCATCTACGAGATGCATGTCCGCGGCTTCAGCATGCTGAACGAGCACATCCGTCAAGACCTGCGCGGAACCTACGCCGGCCTGGCGTCGCCGCCGGCGCTGAAATATCTGAAGAAGCTCGGCATCACCGCGGTTGAGCTGATGCCGGTCCATCAGTTCATCCACGACAAGGTGCTGGTCGACCGCGGCCTGCGCAATTACTGGGGCTACAACACACTGAACTATTTCAGCCCTGAGTCTGAGTATTCTTCCTCGGGCGACATCGGGCGCGCAGGTCCCGGAATTCAAGGCGATGGTGAAGGCCCTGCACCGCGAAGGCATCGAGGTCATCCTCGACGTGGTCTACAACCACACCGCCGAAGGCAATCAGCTCGGCCCCATGCTCAGCTTCCGCGGCATCGACAATCCCACGTACTACAAGCTCGTGCCCGACAATCCGCGCTACTACATGGATTACACCGGGACCGGCAACAGCCTGAACGTGCGCCATCCGCAGGTGCTGAAGCTGATCATGGACAGCCTGCGTTACTGGGTCACGGAGATGCACGTCGACGGCTTCCGCTTCGATCTGGCCGCCAGCTCTGGCGCGCGAGCTGCACGATGTCGACCGGCTCGCCGCCTTCTTCGACATCATTCATCAGGACCCGATCATCTCGCAGGTGAAGCTCATTGCCGAACCCTGGGACGTCGGCAGCGGCGGCTATCAGGTCGGCAACTTCCCCGTGCTGTGGGCGGAGTGGAACGGCAAATATCGCGACACCGTGCGCCGTTACTGGAAGGGCGACGAAGGACAGCTTTCCGATCTGGGCTATCGTCTGACCGGCAGCAGCGACCTGTACCAGCACGATGGACGCCGGCCCTACGCCAGCATCAATTTCGTGACCGCGCACGACGGCTTCACGCTGGAAGACCTGGTCAGCTACAACGAGAAGCACAACGAAGCCAACGGCGAGAACAATCAGGACGGCGCCAACGACAACTACTCCTGGAACATGGGAGTCGAAGGGCCGACCGACGATCCCGACGATCATCGCCGCCCGCGAGCGGCAGAAGCGCAATCTGCTGGCGACGCTGTTTCTGTCGCAGGGCGTGCCCATGCTGTGCGGCGGCGACGAAATCGGCCGCACGCAGCACGGCAACAACAACGCCTACTGCCAGGACAACGAGATCAGCTGGTACGACTGGAATCTGGACGAGCGCCAGCACCAAGCTGCTGGAATTCACGCGCCAGCTGATCGAGTTTCGCCAGAGCACACCCCAACCTGCGGCGACGCAAGTTTTTCCAGGACCGCGAGGTCTATCACTCCTCGCTCGAAAGACATCGCCTGGTATCGCACCGATGGCCAGGAGATGACTCAGGAGCAGTGGAACACCGGCTGGATGCGCAGCCTGGCCGTGCATGTTCAATGGCACCACCCTCGGACGAAAGCGACGAGATGGGCGAGCCCATCACGGACGACTCGTTCCTGATCCTGCTGAACTCGTACGCGGAACGTGTCACCTACACGCTGCCGCAGTCTCCCCGAAACCGCGGTTGGAAGCTGGTGATGAATACCGATGACTTGGATCAGCCCTTCCGCGAGGAGCCGATGGATGGGGCGCTCGATGTGGCTGGCCGCTCCGTCGTGCTGCTGCGCGAACTCGCGCCCGAAGAATCGAAGCAACCCGATGCCGCAACGCAAGAGGTTCTTGAACCGGTGCAGGCCGAGCTTGATGTGGTGACCGCCGAACCTGCGTTTGCCCTCGCACAGCAGGAAAAATCGAAGCAGGCGGATCCCCAGCATGCGGTTGCGGATGAATCTCCGGCCGAACCCGTACCTGTTATGGCCGAACCCGTGCCCGCGGATTAGGGGCCGGATTGCGGCTTCCAGATTTGTCGCCAGGCTAGTCACTGCTATTTTTGATGAAAGACGCCATGGGCGATGTCGGGCCAGAACTCTTTTACCACGTTGAAGAATCCATCTAGCGCAACTTCGTCCAGCCAACGCTGACCAATCTTGGTCCACGTGCGCTCTTGGGTCGGGTAATAGAGCGACGAGACGGCAGCACCGGCTCCGTTGCCGATGATTTCGGAGAAGTTGGGCGCATTGCCACCGCTGTCGGTGCGGGTCACCACCAGGCGGCTGATGGCGTAGCCGGTACGATTGAAGAATCCACCGTGACCTTTGGTGAAGTATCGGGGATCCGCTTTTAAAGCCACCGGCAGCAACCATTCGGTGAACGCGTTAGCCACCGCTTGATCGGCGAAGTAGTGCCAGTAGTAGCGTCCGTAGCCGGCGGCACCCTGGTGAAATTCGGGAGTACTGTTCTCGGCCAAACCAATCCCTGCCAGAGCCCCTACATAAATGAATGTCGAGTAGTCAAAGCTATCGTCGAAGAAAAGCTTGAACTTGCCCTTAGCATCGAGCGGGGGAACGTTGGCATCCGCGCTTACCGCGCGGTAGTTGGGTATGACCCAGAGAATGCGCTTGGGTTGCTCCTTGGAGACTGGGGTCTGGGCGGAGCTTTGCTCCAGCTTAGAGGTCTCGGGAAGTTTTGTGTCAGGCCCCGGCTCCTGTTGCTTTTGCGCGTCGCTCGGCGCAGAAGATGACGGTTGCTGGGTCGAGGACGATGGTTGCTGTGCCACGCTGTCACTTGGCGCGTTGGGTAGGGCGGCCAATGACGTCAGGGCTGGCGGTTGTTCCTGCGCGTACAAACAGGCAGAAAGCAGCGCCAGGGAAATGGCTGCCGACAGTTGCAGGAAAAACCTAAGTTTGTGGGTCATATTCAATAAGCAGATGCTCCGCTGAGTGTATCAATTGACGGCCCCTCTTGACCCGGAAAACTATGACAAGAAGATGACGGCTAAGTTACACAACGGTGCGCACGATCGTGCGGAACTCTTCATTGCTCACTAATCTGCCGGCCGCAATGGCCTTGCGCTTCACCGATTCCAGCACGACGCTACGCTGCGACTCCTGTAGGTCGAGGCCAAGTTCCTCCGCTTTCAGCCGAATGCTGTCTAGTCCGCTCTTCTTACCCAGCACGACGCCGCGGGTAGCGCCAACGAGTTCGGCAGCGTAGGGCTCGATGGCTTCGGGAATGTGAAACTGGCTGGCTACGGCTCCGCTCTCGCGCAGAAACAGATTGTCGCCGATGAGCGGTTTCCAGCCCTCAAGTTCATACTTCCCAGCCCGCCGTACTACCTCGGAAACTTCGCGGATTCGCTCCAGGTTCATTTCGACCGGAACATCGTAGAGGCAGCGCAACGCGAGAGCCACCTCGGCGATGTCGGCGTTACCGGCGCGCTCGCCCATGCCGTTGATGGTTCCCTGAATCCAGGTAGCGCCCGCGCGAACCGCAGCGATAGCAATAGCCGTACCCAGCCCAAAATCGTTGTGGCCGTGCCAGTGAATCGGGATGTCGTTGCCCATCCAGTCCTTCGCCCAGCGCACCAGGAATTCGGCCGCCTCCGGCGTGCAGACGCCGATGGTATCGACCAGCACGATCTCTTTCGCGCCAGCGTCGATGGCGGCTGAGTAGATCCGCCGCAGGAATTCGAGATCGGCGCGCGAACCGTCGACGCCAAAGAACGCGACCCGAATGCCATTCTGCGTGGCAAAGCGGATGGCATCGGTCGCCCGCCGCACCGCCTCGTCCGGCGTAATGCCGTAGGCCTTCAGCTTGATATCGCTGGTGGATATTTCAATCACTGAGGCTTGCAGTCCTAGGCGCACCAGTTCCTCGACATCGCCGCGAGTGGCGCGAGCAAAGCCCCACACTTCGGAGTGCTTTAGTCCGGCGCGCAGGATCAGCGAAATCGCTTCGCCGTCTTCGGCAGACACTTTGGGAAAGCCCGCTTCGATCCGTCCGACGCCGAGTTCGTCGAGCTTCCTGGCAATTTCCAGCTTTTGTTGCGGACTGAAGATGACGCCGACCGTCTGCTCGCCATCGCGCAGCGTTGTGTCGTAGAAGCGGATGGTGCGCGCGCGATCGAAGTCGGGACGAACATCCGGCCGCGAATTGAGTTCACTGGTCCAAATTTTGCCGGTTAGATCGGTCATATCGAATAATACTTTCAGCGTCGGTCTTCGTTGCAAGCCGTCAGCAATCAGCACTCAGCACCGACTTCAGCATTCAGCCCTCAACAGATTGGATGACTGAATGCTGAATGCTGATTGCTGAATGCTGATTGCTGAGTGCCACATCTAAGGTAATAAACTCCTTCGCCGGAGCGCGTTTTCCTCCGTCACAGCCTTTTTGCCATACGCCTCTTCCCACGAAATCACCGGATTGCGTAGCACGCCGATCTGCTCGATCTCGCACTCCATTACGTCGCCGGGTTTAAGGAACCACGCTTTGGGATCGGCACTGAAGGCCGCGACTCCCGACACAGTACCAGTCGAAACGACATCTCCGGCACTGTAGCCCATCGCCGAATAGTGCGCCAGGATCTCCGGAATGGTGACCGACATCTTGCTGCTATGCGAGCGCTGCCGCGACTCTCCGTTCACCCGCAGCTCCATGGCAAGGTTGTGCGGATCCTTGATCTCGTCGGCAGTAACGATGTGTGGACCCAGCGGGCAGAAGGAATCAATACCCTTGCAGAAGCTGAAGACGCCCGACTTCATCTCATTGCGCTGGATGTCGCGAGCAGTAATGTCGTTGAAGATCACGAAGCCGCCGACGTATTCCAGAGCCGCTTTAGCATTGAAATGCTTTCCCGCTTTCTTGAGCACGATCGCCAATTCCAGCTCGTAATCGAGCTCCTGCGTGAGATGAGGCGGGAAGATTACCGGCTCGTCGGGACCGATGATGGCGTCGACGTTCTGGAAGAAGACGATCCACGGCAGCACTGGATGGGAGAAGCCAGCCTTCTCCGCTTCGTGATGATGTTCGCGAAAATTACCCGCGGTGTGGAAGAACTTCTTGGGAAGAATCGGCGCTTTCAGGCGAATTTCTTCCCGAAGGAAGAAGATGGGCTCACCGTCTGCGCCGGCTTCTGGTGTCTGTGTCGTGACATAGTCCAGCGCAGCACGCGCGGCGTCAAGACTACGATCACCACCTTCGAACAGTAGACGCATTTCAGGCGGAACGCGAGCGTCGGCGATGTGTCGATAGGCAGGATCATTTTCCGATTCGCGAAGATATAGCTTGTAGGCGGCGTTTAAATCGGCGATGCGACCATCTGTGGTCAACGCGCCAATGCGGGGATGCGAGTATTTGTCGAGAAACGTAACTAGTCTCATTCGATTCGTGGTGATTCAAGAAATAGGAAAATCAAGGCGCGAGGATGAGTTTATTGAGGATGTGGGTGTTTCGCAAACGGTGGGGAAGCCGATTCAGTCTCTGACGGCGGTACAGGCATTGCAAACTCGGCTGAGGGCGCGGAAAGCGAGCAGAGTTACCCCAGGCGAAAGATGATGCGGCTTTACCGGCTCATCCCGCAACAGGTCGGTACTCAGATATTTCTTGTTGTCGTCAGGGAAAACCGTGGCCACGACGGCATCATCGCCGAGTGCGTCTTGCACTTGGACGGCAGCTAGAAAGTTTGCACCTGAGCTGATGCCTACTGCCAGCCCCAATTCGCTGGCCAGCCTCTGGGCCATCAGAATGGAATCCCCGTCGGAAACACGGATCACGGGCTCCAATTGTTCCAACTGGAGAATGTCGGGCACGAACTCGTCAGAGATGCCTTGAATACGATGTTGTCCAATCTTGCACCCGGTCGAGAGTGTGGGTGACTCCGTAGGCTCCATGGGATAGACACGGGTCGAGACATCCATCCGTTTGAGGAATTGTCCGACGCCCATGACGGTTCCACCGGTTCCCACCCCGGCGACGAAAGCGTCGGCGGCCAGACCTTCATACTTCAGCTGCCAATACAATTCCGGGCCAGTGGTGTGCTCATGCGCCTCGACGTTAGCGGTGTTGGAAAATTGTCGCGGCAGGAAAACGTCGTCCCGCTGAGCGGCCAGCTCCTCGGCCATGTGAATGCTGCCCAGAAATCCACCCTGTGCTTTCGTGACCGGAATAATATTTGCCCCCAGGCTGTGGATCAGGTCCATGCGCTCGCGACTCATCCAGTTCGGCATAAAGATGGTCACCGGATGTCCCAGCGCCCGGCCGAGCGCAGCGAATGAGATGCCGGTGTTGCCGCTGGTGGCTTCAACAATCGTGTCTCCCGAATGGATACCGCCCTCGGCATAAGCCTGGCGAAGAATGTGCAACGCCATGCGATCCTTGATGCTGCCGGTGAAATTCATTTGCTCGCTTTTGGCGAAGATGGTGCGCTTGCGGCCGTGGATCTCGTAATCGATAGCTAGCAGCGGGGTATTGCCGATAATTCTTTCCAACCCGGCAAAGCGGGCGGTGATGTCGGACCGAACCATCGCAACTGTGAGAAGCATGGGAGCTTGAAAAGATGGGGAATCAAAAGCGCTGTTCGGGAAGCTTGTTCCAGAACATGTGAGTTTGCACCGCCGAAGCCGTCTGCGCTACGGAATACGTCACAGATGGTTGTGATGCCCTCTTTTATTGCACGCTTAGGGTTTTGGCGCAATACGCATAACCTGGCGAAGAGTCTCGGGCCAACCTTCGAGTAGTCGTTGTCCGAGACGGCTATTGGTTTTATCGAAGTGCTGTTCGACCAATTTGCGGACGAGCGCTTGCTCCGCGCCATCGCAATCGGTTAATGGAAGCGTATCAACAAATTGGGGATGACACTTCTCACCAATTCCACCGCGACCGGCGGGATCCCAAACATAGGCCACGCCGCCGGTCATGCCGGCCCCGAAATTTCTGCCGATGAAGCCGAGGATCACGATCACGCCGCCAGTCATGTACTCGCAGCCGTGCTCGCCCACACCCTCGACGACCGCGGTTGCTCCGGAATTGCGAATGGCAAAGCGCCCCCCCGCGCTTCCTGCCGCGAACAAGGAACCGCCAGTGGCGCCGTACAGCGCCACGTTTCCCAGAATAGCCTGCGAGTCCCCCGCCAAGGCCAACCTGCCGTGCGGGCGCAAGATGAGTTCGCCACCGGAGAGCCCTTTGCCGACATAATCGTTCGCCGGTCCTTCCAGAATCAGGGTCATGCCCTCGGTGGCAAACGCCCCGAAGGACTGTCCCGCAGTACCGTGCAAACGAAACTGGAGGTCCGGCTTCAGTTCGGGCCGCTCACGGTATAGGAGCGCCAGTTCTCCCGCCAGACGTGCTCCTAAACTGCGATCTTCGTTCTTTACTGTGCCTTGGTACTCGAAGCGAGCTTCCGCTCTGGCTGCGGTCAGGGCAGGCTCCAGCCAGTCATCATCGATCGGAGGATGCTCCTCTGGCCTCATGTTGAGTTGTCCCTCCCAGTGCAGCGAGCTATCGCCCAGGGCTGAGAGCAGCGGCTTTAAGTCCAGCTTCTTGTCCCATCGGATCTGATGCAGCAGGTCGGTGCGCCCAATTGCCGATTCCAGCGAGGGCAGACCCAAATTCGCGAGCAGGCGCTGCAAGTCTTCGGCGAGATTAAGGAAGAATCGCACCACATTTTCCGGCCTGCCGCGGAACTTCGCCCGCAATTCCGGACGCTGGGTGGCGATTCCAGTAGGGCAAGTATTGAGGTGGCATTGGCGGGCCATGTCACAACCCAGCGCTACCAATACTGCGGTGCCGAACGAGAATTCATCCGCGCCCAGCAACGCAGCCATGAGCACATCGCGCGCGGTGGTAATGCCGCCGTCTACACGCAACCGCACTCGGCCCCGCAGGCCGTTGTGGCGAAGCACTTGTTGCGCCTCGGCCAGGCCCAGTTCCCATGGATTGCCCGTATGCTTGATACTGCTCAACGGGGACGCACCGGTGCCGCCGCTGTGTCCCGCGATGTGGATGTAGTCCGCGTAAGCCTTAGCAACACCAGCCGCCACGGTTCCAACTCCGAGTTGAGACACCAGCTTCACGCCAACCGCTGCCCGGGGATTGATGCGCTTCAAGTCATATATCAACTGGGCCAGATCTTCGATGCTGTAAATGTCATGGTGCGGCGGCGGACTGATAAGCGAGATCCCGGGTTGGGCATGACGCAATCGCGCGATGAGTTCGGAAACTTTGTGGCCCGGAAGTTGGCCGCCCTCGCCCGGTTTGGAACCCTGGGCAATCTTGATCTCCAACTCTTCGGCGTGCGCCAGGTATTCGGCGGTCACTCCGAAGCGTCCCGAAGCCACCTGTTTGATCTTGTTATTGCGTGGCAAAAACCCGTGCGGTGTATCCGGCTCGGGATTGTAGACGACGGGGTCTTCGCCACCTTCCCCAGTATTGGAACGTCCACCCAACTGATTCATGGCCAGCGTAATCGTTTCATGCGCCTCCGGGCTGATCGATCCCAGCGACATGGCGCTGGACACAAAACGTCGAACCAGGCTTGTGCGCTGCTCGACTTGGTAAACCGACAGACGCGGACCCGCAGGCCGGAACTCCAGCAAGTCTCGCAGCACGGCCGCGTCAGGTTCAGCGCCGGCGCCCGCATAGTCTGACCAAGCTTGCAAATGAGCTGATGTTTCCGCCGCTGCCTGCACGGACGGCTTGGCCGCGCCCACCGCAAGCTGGAGATGCCGGGTTCGTTGTGGCTTCCAGGCGTGCGGCTCTGCTTGATCATCCCGACGGAAGCGTACCCACCCATAGTCGGGCAGTTCAGAGGTCTGCTCCCGCGAGAGCCACGAGGCGCGAACTGCGGCGTCAATCTCCGCGAAGCCTAAGCCTCCTATGGGGGATGAAGTGCCGGTGAAACACCATTCCACCACCGCGTCATCGAGTCCGATAATGTCGAACAATTGCGCGGCGCGATAACTGTCCAGGACGGAAATTCCCATCTTCGACATGACCTTGGCCAAGCCCGCTTGCAAAGCGCTCAGCATGCTGGATTCCCCGGCTTCTCCCGCCAGGTGACGCGCAGTTTGCAAGGCCATCCACGGACAAACCGCGCCAGCCCCGTATCCGATGAGCACGGCAGCATGATGCACGTCGCGACAGTCGCCGGCCTCCAGAGCCAACCCGACGTTGGTGCGCAAGCCAGCCCGGACCAAGGCATGATGGACAGCACCGGTCGCCATCGCCATGGGAATGGGCAACGCCTGGCTGGAAGCCCTGCGATCTGTCAGTAGCAGAATGCGTATTCCCTGGTGTACCAGTTCAATCGCGCGACTTCGTATTTCCTTGAGTGAGGCTTCCAGGGAGCCAGTGGCTTGGAACGTGCAATCAAGTTCCGCCAACGGCAGTTCGTCACGCATCGCGTAGACGCCTTGATGCAAAGCCGCCATCTGGCCCAGAGATAAGAATGGCGAAGGCAGCACAAGCCCAGGCAGAGGAGCGTGTTTGTCGAGCAGGTGCGGCCATGGACCCAGCCGCGTGCGCAACGACACCACACAAGACTCGCGCAAGGAATCAATCGCAGGATTCGTGACCTGGGCAAATCTTTGGCGGAAGAATCCGTACAACGGCCGTGGCGCGTGGGCCAAGGGCGCGATGGGGGTATCGTCACCCATCGACCACATGGCTTCCTTGCTTTCCAGCGCCATGGGTGTAAGTACCATCTTCACGTCTTCGCGCGTGTACCCAAATCCTCTCTGCAGGCGCGCTATCTCATCTGTCGGCAGGGCTGTGACGTGAGCCACCACAGGTTCCAGTGGAATGTCGTCAATCAGCGTTGCATAAGTTGCGAGCTCATCGAAGTACTGATCGAGAGCTTCTCCTTCCAGCAACTTCCGCTGCTCAAGATCGAGCAGGATCATCTGCCCCGGTCCCAGCCTTCCACTGCGCACAATCGAGTCGGGACTAACATCAGCTAGCCCCACCTCCGACCCAGCGACCAGGATGCCGGCGTCCGTGACCACATAGCGGAACGGCCGCAGTCCATTGCGGTCGAGGGACGCGCCCAGCAGCCGGCCATCGGTGAAGACCAAAGCCGAAGGCCCGTCCCACGGCTCCATGCAGTCGGCGTGGTAACGGTGGAACGCCGTCTCGGTGGCGGACGCCGCTGCCGGTAGAAGCATGCGCATGGCTTCGGCCACGTTGCGTCCGTGGTTGGCCAACAACTCCGCAACCTCGTCCAGGCTCATCGAATCCGAAGCGTCGCCGCTGAGGATGGGCTCGCATTCTCGCGGCAGCGTTGCCCGCCGGGCTTCCATGTGAGCGCGATTGCTCCAGATGGTGTTGATTTCGCCGTTGTGCGCCAGCAACCGCAGGGGTTGAGCGCGATGCCACGATGGCAGCACATTGGTTGCGTAACGTTGATGGAAAATGGCGAACGGCGTGACGAATTCGTCGCTATCCAAATCAGGATAGAACTGGTGCAGAAGTCTTCCCGCACACATCGCCTTGTACACGATAGTCCGGGTGGAGAGCGAACAGACGTAGGTTTCCGTTGTCTGGCGCTCGAATGCCTTGCGTGCCAGGTAAAGGCGGTGTTCAAGTTCTGCCGTGGTCCAATTTGCCGGAGTGGAAACACTGATCAGGGCTTGACGGATGATCGGGATCGAATCCAGCGCCAGCTCACCTAATACCTCGCGCTGTAAAGGAACGTCCCGCCACGCCAGCCATTGCAGGCCGTGGGCGGAGATGCACTCCCGAAACAGCTGCGCGTCACGGCTTGCGGCCGGCTCCGGTTGCGGAAGAAATAGCATCCCAACCGCCAGCGGCCGCTCCGCTGGCAGATCAGCAGCAGCTTCCTTCAATAAGAGCTCACGCGGAATGCAAGTCAGGATGCCTACTCCGTCGCTGCTCTTGCGATCAGCCGCCACAGCTCCGCGATGGCCGAGCCGGCCGAGCGCGGTAAGCGCCAGTCGCAAAATGTTGTGGCTGGATTTGTCGGACAAGTCCGCAACGAATCCCACGCCACAGGATTCGTAATCAAAGCGCGGATTGAGTAGGGTTCGGCCGCGGGAGCCCATCTGACTAGGTCCCATGCACGAATATAGAGCGAATTGCGAACGCTTTTAAATTGGAAAGAGAAACATTTCGTTGCAAAGTTCCAAACCGGAACTGAGGGAAGGAGCGTCCGGATGTAAGGCAGGCCAAGCGACCGTCTTGTCCTTCTGATGCACTGGCTGGCGAAATGTTCAAAGTCAACTCGGCTTCGACGTACCGAGTTTCTTGATTTCATCATGAGCCGACTATCCGATCGGTTTGACTTAGCTCCTGCTACGTCGCTTGTGTCCGCTTGCCGTCTCTCAGCTATCGATCATTTCCTAACCCAACCCTTTTAATATCAAAGATGTAGCCGATCACCCTCAGTACACCCAAAAATCATCTCCAAACCATTGAACCAGATTGCAAACCGGCGCATTGTGCCACACGAGAACGGGAAATTGAGCATGGCTCAACAACCCGCCTCCAGGAGCGAAGCAAGAACCGCAAGCGCGGGTGGACTGGGTGACAGCCACCGACGCAATGAAGACAGGATGCTGTTATGGACGCGAAAGACGATTGGCAGATCGACAGCATGGCGGTTCGGATCACGCTCAACACCGTAGTCCGGCTGCTCTGGATTGCTGCATCCGTGGATGCGCCGGAGTTCGCCATGACGGTGTAGGAGTTTGCAGCAGTGTCCGACCCAGGCGTCTTTGGCCTGGGCGGGCAGTGAGGAGAAGCTACGCGGTTGAAGTTTACTCCTCACTATTCGACATGATCACTGCCCCTAACCATGACCACAAGGAGGTCGATATGAAAAAAGTAACTTTGCTTGCAACGATCATTTTGACTCTGGCGATGTGCGCCAGTGCCCAGCAGCTCGTCGATTTCACCCAGCTCCCGGCCAGCGGCTCACCGCAACCCATTCCCAACGGATACGACGGTCTGCGCTGGGACGCCATTGAGTTTGTGTCTGCCCCGTTGTATGACGACGCGAACCTGTATATCGGTGCTAATGGCGCCGTTAATAGCGGACGTGGGTTTTTCACCGGCAACGAAGCCATGGTCGCCTTTGGCGGAGGGCCGATGTGTTACCACGATTATGGTGCGACCGTAGCCGATGGTCAGACGGACAAACACATCTGTGAGTCCTCTATCTCGGCTTGGAACAAAGCTGTTTTCCAGGTCGATTCCGCCATGGTCTCGGACGGCTGGGATGCCAGTGGTGACTTCATCACTGTGACCGCCTATAACAACGGCGTGCAAGTGGGGTCATCGTTCCAATACAAGCTCAGCACTACCGCTCAGAAGCTGGACTTCACGAACAACAACTGGGGAAAGATTACTGAGCTGGTGATCCATCCCAGTCCGAAAGGATCGTTCGTGATTTACACCCTGGAAGTCAACTAGACCGGCCGTTTTCCCGTGTGCTAAACGGCACGCGATTGGCGGTCACTTTCCGAACCAGGGGCGGGCCCAATCCCGTCCCTGGAAATTTTTCCCGCAGCGATAAAGCATAACTCCCGCTCAGACGATTCGCAGCGGTTATGCAGCCAGGCGGCGCCGGCTGGTGGGAGTCTCTCCAATCCGCCCTCATTGTGAAAGCCACCACTCCTATCCGATAGCCGAGCAACTCTGCGAACTGATTGCCTCCAAATACGCCGTCTGATTATTTGAGGTTGAAGGTCACGCCGAGCAGCGCGCCGCTCATGTGCGCATCAAAAACGAAAAGGCCAGGAGGGTTGGTTCGATAGTTCGTGTCTAGATAGCGATAGCCCAAATCCAGGATGCAAATTCTGCAGATCCTAAAACCGAGCACGCCAAGGGCCTGGTAGTCCACAGCCGCGCCACCTCCGCCCGCGTCGCCCGCTACTGTCAGCACCACCTTAGGCGAGAGTGCAAATTCGAATTTCATCCCAGCGACACCGTCGACCCAATTCTGCGAGGTGGAAATCCCGTTGAAAATCTGCGGCTGGAAGTTCAGGCTCTCCCCCAGGTGCCAATAGCGGAGCCCAATCAGGGCGTCAATCTTGACCTTCTCGTGGTCCACGATGCGATAGCCGACCTTAGGAGTGAAGATGGCCTCGGTTACTTTCAGCTGAATCGAATTCAAATCCAATTCCTCGGGAAGACCTCGATCCGCTTGAAGCTTCACCCAGATGAAATCGAATGGCATCACAAAGTGGCCTTTGCGAGCCTCCACGTTTCCCATCAGCCCAATGTGGAAATGCGAAAGCACTTCGCCGGGGCTGGCGTGCACGGCGACATTGTGACCCAGCGCGCCGGTAGTTCCACTCATCCCCGGAAACCAGAGATAAGGACTAATTGCAAAATGCCAGCCATCGTCATCGGCCGGGGCTGCCGTCTGTGGGGCAGGTGCGCTTGGTGTCTGATCTTGCACCGTCAAGTCCGACGGCCCTTGAGCGGCTGCAGGTATACACACGAGTAAGGCCAGCGTCAGAGCGGCAGCCGTAAATAAAGTCTTATAGTACGAACGCATTACTTCTCCTTGTATCCCGCCCTTGACTGCCAGAGCTATGTCAGGACTTGATAAGTGATGTCATCTGAGCGAGGCTAACTTCTCAAGATGAGCTGTTTGCCTCGCCCAAGGCCCGTAGGGTCTTCTAGTTTCCTGCAACGCCTTTGTTCTGCAGAATTCTGACGACAACTCGCCGGTTGTCAGCCTGACCTTCCGCCGTCGTGTCGGGTGCTATCTGCCGGCTGGTGCCCATGGCTCCCGGAGCCAGAATATTCGTCAGTGGAATACCGCCCTGCTGCTCCAGGAAATCGGTGACATTGTCGGCACGCTGGGTGCTCAGCTTCTGGTTCAGGGCCGCCGATCCTACCGAGGAGGCATAGCCCTTCACCTGAATAACGTAGGCGTCGACGGTTTTCGCCTTCTGGGCCAATTGCACCAATTGAGGTTTGTATTGTGGCTCGATCGCGACTTTGCCGTTGGCGAACAGCACGGTCACTTCACCCAGAATGTTGTACTCGCCCAGTTCGCCAAAACGCTTGTTGGCCGCGGCAATAGCGGCGTTGTTGGCGGCAATCTTTTGCTGCTCGGCGGTAAGTTGCGCCTGTTGCTGTTGCATGGCGGCCTGCTGCTGCTGAATCTGTTGTTCGGTCTGCTGCAGCTGTTGCTGCTGCTGCTGGATCTGTTGCTCGGCTGGGGTGATTCCAGCCTGAATGTCTTGCGCATTCTTGAGCTCAGAGCCTTTGAACTTTACGCTGTCCGCCACGAGTTGGTTTTTTGCGTTGTAGGTTCCTTTAACTTCGACCGGCAGCCCAGGTACCAAAGCGGTCATTCCCATCTGCTTTTTGCGCATGTGGAGGCCGCCTTCCACTTCTTCCACCTGGGTGTTGTCGGTGAGAACGACGACGACATTCCCAGAGTCGGGGGATTTGACTGTCATGGTGGCGCCGCTGCGTCCGTCAATTACTCCCTGAAGCTGGGCGCTTTGGGTGATAGCCGTGCCGCAAAGCAACAAAAGCATGGTCAGTGACAGAGCGGCGGTTCTTGCAGTTGTTTTTGCCATAAGCTTGAAATCTCCTGAACAACAATTTCACTAGCAAGTGATTATGGTTAGCCTCTGTACGCAGAGGTATGCCGTGGGTTGACCTGCTGATCGACCCACGAACTAAACACGAACTCGCCCCTTTAGACGCTAAGGATGGACAGAGCCCGCCTAAGTTCACACGATCTGGCCCATTGGGAAACTTGTCCCTTGCGATCGTGGCCTGCAAGGGCAATATCCAGCTCTACTTATGCCGGCGAGTCTCATAGACTGGGCGCGCCAGCAACGCCGTTAGTAACGCATGCAAAACACACGCCGGCCACAGCAGGTAGCTGACAAAACCCCCGCCAGTTCTCAAATATCCAAGATAGAAGGCCGCCAGTAGGTTATAGGTAAACAACGCCCGGGTAGCTTGAGCGGTTGTACCGCTTCTGCTGGGCCAGCACGCCAGCCCCAGAGAGAACAAGCCGACACCGCACAATCGGCCGACCGCAATGCCAGCCTCCGAAAGGGGAGTGCTTAGGAGAACGCGGGAAACCAGTCCCGGGGAGGCGATCAATAGAACGCCGGTCACCATCTCAATCGTCGCCGATAATTTCGATAGCGTCCCGGTTGTCATAGTCCGCTCCCCAGCCAATCTCACTGGCCCATTCGGTAATGTTAAGTCCAGCGGTAATGCGCGTGTCATTTGCCACAACTCTCGCAATGGTTCTTACTTTGGCCACTGCTTGAACATCTTCTGTACAGCCTTTTCCACCATTTCCCAGTCTTCTAGTCGTTGGCGGCGGCCATCATTGCCGCAGCTTTCCGTCGGTCCTCAGCCGACAACTGCGACGGCCCTAGCTTGTAATTCAGCTTGTCGATCGTTCCGGTAAATGCGAACGGAACGTGATAGGTAAAGTCCACTGGCGTACGGGTGTCGAGCCCCACGTCGAAGGTCTCATCGATCGACATCAGCAGCGGAATAGTGTGCTCGATCGTCTTGCGATCGACCTCTTTGCCATCCACGCTCAGCACGCCGGTCCCCCCCTTACCGGGGCCGGGTCCGTCATATTTAAAGTCGAACACAATGGTGTGCTTGCCTTCGTCCAGAGAAGAAAGCCCTCTCCAGCGGTAGCGCTCCAGGTCCAGCATGTTGTAAACGAACACCGGCCGGCCGCGGCCGATGTGGAACAGGTCGGTGGCGAAAGATAGAACGAGTCCAACGGCCGCGATGAGCACGAATGCGTAGCCAAAACGTTTTCTCCACCGACCGGCTGTGCCAATGAAGAGCAGAAGCAATCCGAAAATCAACAAACCGAGTTCGATATGTTTGACCAGTCTGCCGCTGAGCAACCAGCTTGCGCTCGGACTTAGCATGAGCGCATAACCTCCGAACCGGCCGCCGATGGTAGAGATGACTCCCTCCGCGCCACCGCTGGGAATCGTGACCTCAGCCGTGATGGTGTAGTCCTTGTTTAGAATGCTGGGGGCATTACCCACAGGAATCCCAGGATTCACGCCGGTGTAAGTGAAATCGGTCTTCCCGGCGATCGCGCTGGGACGGGCCGTCAGCAGGCGCACGAAACCCGAGTTGTCCAAGGGAAAGACCTGGTATTTCCCCGCCTCGCTCATAAACAGCGCCTGCATCTCCTTCAACTTGTCGGGACTGCTGGCCGCAAGGTCGTTGGATTCCGAATAGTCATCCGCGATGTGGTAGAGCTCCCACTTGTATTGATCGAGGGGCGGCATCGTGCCTGTTCCTAACTCCCAGGGCGGAGATGGCGGCGTGGTGGCGGCAACCCAACCATCGTGATAGATGGCGCGATTGCCGACCATTTCGAAATACTGTGTGTCGCGCTTCGACGGTGCATTGGCATTAGCCGAGTCAAAAGTGTAGAGCATGCTCACGCCTTCGATCGGCTTCTGCTTGATGCCTTTAACCTCGTCGGGAGCCTGGATGCCAGCGGCTTCAAGGATGGTCGGAACAATGTCAATCACGTGGTGAAACTGAGTGCGAACGCCGCCTACGTCTTTGATATGGCCGGGCCAGGAGATCGCCAGGCCCTGGCGGGTGCCTCCAAAGTGCGACGCCACCTGCTTAGTCCACTTGAAGGGAGTATCGAACGCCCAAGACCATGCCACCGACATATGCGGATAGGTCTTGTCTGAGCCCCAGTCTCCGTAATGCAATGCGTTCATCGCCAGGACGGGCTTGACGGTCGGCTCGTTGAGGATGCCATTGTAGGCGGTCATCTGGTTGAACGTGCCGTAGACGCTGCCTTCCGCGCTGGTACCGTTGTCGCCGTCGATATAGATAATCAGCGTATTGTCGAGTTTGCCCATCTTCTGGACTTCGTCAACTACGCGGCCAATCTCATAGTCGGTATAGGCGGTATAAGCGGCAAATACCTCCGCTTCTCGGGCATACATCTTCTTTTCCGCCGCGCTCAGCGAGTCCCACTTAGGCAGCTTGGCTCCGCCATACTCTGCCTGTCCGTCCGGCCATGGCGTCAGCGTCGTGTTCGGCGGAATCACGCCCAGCCGCTTTTGGTTCTCGAAGATCTGCTCGCGCAGCTTTTCCCAGCCCATGTCGAACTTGCCGTGGAACTTGTCGATCCATTCCTGCGTTGGCTGATGGGGCGAGTGGGAACCGCCGGGCACGTAATACAGGAAGAACGGCTTATCGGGTGCCGAGGCGTTCAGGTCGCGCAAGTACTTGATGGCATCGTCGGCCAGGTCCGTGGTGAGGTTATAGCCGGGGTGCCCGACCCAGGGAGTGACCATCTCGGTGTTACGGAACAGGTAGGGCGTCCACTGATCGGTTTCGCCTCCCAGGAAGCCATAGAAATACTGGAAGCCCATGCCGACCGGCCATTGGTCGAAGGGCCCAGCCGTGGTGCTGTAGGTGAATGATGGTGTGTTGTGATCTTTGCCAAACCACGAAGTCGCGTAACCATTCTCCTTCAGGATCTCGGCGACGGTGGCGCTCTCCGGACCGATGACCGAGTCATAGCCGGGATAGCCGGTGGACAATTCGCCGATGACGCCGTACCCCACCGAGTGGTGATTGCGGCCCGTGATCAATGCTGCCCGCGTGGGGGAACAAAGCGCAGTGGAGTGGAACTGAATGTAGCGCAGTCCTGATTTCGCGATGCGGTCCAAAGACGGCGTCAGAATGACTCCGCCAAAAGTCCCCGGCACGCCATAGCCCTGATCATCGGTCATGATGAGGAGTACGTTGGGCGCGCCTTTGGGAGGCACGATGCGCGGTGGCCACCAAGGTGTGGAGTCTTTGTAGCTTTCTTTAATTACGCCGCCGAACTTCGGGGGCGGTGGCGGCAGCTGCTTTCCGTTAATGGTGGTGGTGGCGTCGGCCTGACCTAGCGTTCCCGTCACCTGCTGAGCGTCGGCCACCCTTCCGGCCGCGAAAAAACTCGAGAAGGCGAGGGCTCCCAGGGTCAATTTCCGCATATTTGCTGCTAAATCCATTTTCGATATCTCCTTGCAAGCGATACTGGATTAGCCTCCGCCGTGGGATCATGTCGAGTTAATCCCCACAACCAGCCCAAACGGGCGAGGTATCTGCGATATAGGCCGACTAAGAGGTGAGTTCTCGCGGGTGCAAAAATGCTAGCTCTGCCACCCGCTTGGGTCTACTGCCAAAACTACTAGCGCCACAGCGTCTTTTTTGCAGCGCTGTGAAGTGATAACGCTTCCTGCTCGATTTTCGAAGCTTGGCAGTCGCAGGCGTGCCCGCTTTCCTTAGCCAACAGTTCCTCGGCCGACGAGCAAATGCCGACAGCCAGCAGGCAGTTCATGCAGATGGATTCGACCTTTCCGTTACGACTGGTACTGTGCCTGAACTGAGACGCATCTGTCATCGTGCATTCCGTTTTTCAGCTAGATCGAAACCATCAATGCGAGCTACGGCAAAACCTCGGAACCTGCGCTTCAAGGCCGCCAAACTTTGCCTTCCCTAGTGGTCACCGAAGCGAATTGCCTCGATGTATTCCAAGCCATGGGTTTCAGGTACGGCCCGAACTTCAAGTACAGGCGCTTCGGGAGCGGTCTCCATTAACAACAACAACTCCGTAAAACAACGAGAACGTATGTGTGATTTCAGTTCAGGTTCGCTGGACCAGTCTTCTTCAAGACAGAGCGCCTCCGGTTTGTCTACTTCCTGGTAAATCCGGCTTGCTAGGTACCCGCGTTCCACTTGTGCCTCGATGGTGATGCATCGCAGCGCCTTGACCGCCTCAACCGCCCGATGCGGTTGTGCTGTCATCCTCAAATTGAGTTGGAACATGCCGTTAGAAAAGCAATTAAAGCGCCAAGCTATGTTTGTCGGCCGGTATGTCGTCCGTTGAGGCAATAAAAGGGTTTAGCGCGAAGGGGAAGATTCAGGAAGGAAAGCTTGCACCAGGGAAAGCCCCGATATTTCAGAGGACGCTCCGATATGTCGGAGACTCGGATGAGGAGTTAACCGGTTCTGCCGTTCGAGTTGCGGGCAATCCCCAGCCGCAGCATTAGAGAATCAAGTGTGTTGGGATTGACTCCCAGAATTTCTGCAGCTCCGTCTTTGCCGCGAATCCGCCATCCCGTCATTTCCAGTACGTTGCGCACATGCTCGCGTTGCGCATCGGCCAGCAACAAGCTGGGTTCGGGATCTTCAGGCGTGGTCCTCGGCAGCGCGATGTGCAGTCTGGGACCATTCGCCAGGATCACCGCCCGCTCGACAGTGTTGCGCAGTTCCCGGATGTTTCCAGGCCATTTGTACTGCTGCAGGGAATAGATGCTGCGTTTGTCGACCGACTCGATAACTTTGCCCAGCACCTTCGCAAACTCGTTTACAAACGATTGGATCAAGATGGGGATGTCTTCCGGACGCTCTCGCAGGGGCGGCATTTTGATGGGAAAGACGTTCAGGCGATAGTAGAGGTCATCGCGGAATCTTCGCTCGCGCACAGCCTTCTCTAAATCCTGGTTGGTGGCCGCGATAATTCGCACTGTTATCGCGCGCTACGGCCGAATGCCAGCAATCTCATGTTCAGCGACTTGGACGAGCGGCTACCGGCCAACCGGTTTACGGGATGTAATTGCAGGCAGCGTCGAAACCGCAGCCCTGGTATATGTCGTGGAGGTTGTCCCGAATGATGTGAGCCAAGCCGTTGGCATTGCGCAGGTCAATGGCCAGGTCTCTGGTGAGCGTTTTAATCTCAAATTTAAATCCGTCTGGTAGCTTTAACTTGCTGGCGACGTTCGAGAGTTGGTCGAGGGAGAGGTCTGGGTCCACTTCGGTCGCGTATGACAGCATGACCCAAGTCTTTCCGTCCGGTGAGTGCAACAGGAAGACCCGGCTACCTTTTTCGTACAGGTACTTGTTCTCACGATGGCCTTCTGCGGGCACAAAGTCGGCCTTGCGCATTCCTTCCAAAAGCTCTGGCGACATCGAGGCCGCCCAAGTGGCCTGGACGCCATGAAAGTCGATGGTCTCGCCCACTTTGAACAACCAGAGTTGGTCCATAACCCAATGGCGTCGCGCCGTTTGTGGTGTCGGATTCATGTACACAACCTCCGCTCCAAGCTCCGCCGCGAGCCGCTTCGGGTCAATGGCAGCCATCTCGTTCACTGGGCAACGGTCGCCCGGACCGCTGCTGTTGTAAACCTGAGCCATCGGAGGCTTGCCCAACACGGGTGCAATTTCGCAATAGGCGAAGTCGCGAGCATCGCCCCTGTGAAACTCATTGTTGGGAATCGCTCCCGGTTTGAGAGTGATTTGTTGGGCGGAAACGACCATCGTGAAAAGAACGGCGCAACCGATGATTGCGCAGCAAGCGACTGCTGTCTTTCGCGTCATTAAGGTCACTCCCATCCTGCGAGGATGCACATCCATATGCACATCATTTGGTGCTCGCTTCTAAGAAGGCTGCAATCAATTGCGAAGCACGTTACGGAGCTCCTGCCGCCACGCTCTGCGGCCATTCGTCATTCGTCGGTTGCCAGGTCGTGTCGGGATTATAAAGCTCCATGTTCCTTTACGATTTTGAGGGAGTCGGGGCCCAGGTCTTTCTGGTAGACGATTCCGTCGTTGCTCACGATGAATGTCTTCACTCCGGTCACGCGATACTCGGCCGGCACGGCGACGAGGGCGAAACCGCCAATCATGATTCCCTCGATGACATAGTTAATTTTGCCCAGAGGCGCAGCTGGACCCTGACCTTTCAGAATCTTGAAGTAGTAGCCGTGAAAGCCGGCCTTGCCAGTGGAATAGCCTTCCTCCAGCGCCTTGGCCACCGGCTCGCCGATCGGACCTGCCGAAGTGCCGTCGGGGTTCTTCCAATACAAGCCGTCCTGCTTGCCGGGGGTGCTGAAGATTTTCTGCGCGTACTGGTTCACTCCGGAGTCGTCGTGAATTTGTAGTGAGTACTCCTCTTGCGCTTCCACGTAACCACGGCAAACCTGGATGGCGTCCAGTTCGTTGGCGCCAATTCGCCGAAAGAGAATGTCCCGGCGTCCAGCCTTGGCATCGAAATACCACTTCCCATTTTTCTTGACTAGCGGAACCGGAAGCGGCCACTCCTCCTCGCCAACAATGATGGTTGCGCGGTTCGGCTTCGCCGGCTCGATCGCTATGGAGTTCTTGGCGCGAGCTTCTGTCGCAAAGGCCACGGCGCTGTTCTTATTCTGTACCTGATCGCCGCCAGAGACAAAGTCTTCACCGTCCGGTCCAAAGATCGCCATCAGCTCCGGTACGTCGTAAGCTGCAGACGCGGTGATCAATGCTTCTGCAGCTTGTTGTGGTGTGTCGAACGCTTTGGGTCCAACTGGAGCAGGTTGCGCCTGGGCGACTGCGGCGATTGAGAATAGGCACCACAGACAAGCCATGATCAAGGCGGAAAGAGCAACGATCCAACTGGTCTCACATTGTTTTGATTTCATATTCGCCTCATTCGTCATGATTGTTGGCCTATCTCCGCCGCCCGCCACCGCCACCACCACCGCGCCCTCCTCCACCGCCGCCACGTGAGCCTCCGTAACTAGAGGCGCCTCGCGACTGACTGGCTCGGGCTGCACTTCCGCTCGTGCCACTGCCACCGAATGCGCTTCTGTTGGTCGCGCTGGGAGAATTCGGCACTTGCCGATTGCCGACCCGGTCGCCTCCGCCTCCGCGCACCTCTGTCCATCGTGCCCGCACTAGGACCGCCGCGATTCGACGTGTCCCGGCCTCCGGCACCCGCGCCGGCGCCATTACCGCGGTTAGCCACGTCCCTGGTACCGGCATTTGCGCCCGCGCCACGGTTCCCCGTATCGCGGCCTCCGGCGGGCTGCTGACGAGCCTGGTTCTGCCGGGCATTCGCCTGCCGGTTAGCCGCAGAGTCGCCGCGCGTCGTACCGCCATACTTGTTCGCCAGCGACCGATCGGAATAAGGCGCACCTCCGCGATGCTGCGGATTGTGCTGCCAGTTGCTGTTGCCTCGCGCCGGCTGCTGCGAAGGCCGATTCCCACTGACGTTTTGCCGGTTATAGTTCTGCCGATTGGAGTTGTTGACGAAGTTGTTGTTGTTGTTGATGTTGATGTTGTTATTCCCGCCACCCCATCCGCAGTTGTAGCCCCAGCCGCCACCGCCCCAAAAGGCTCCCATAGCGACGCCCACGCCGAAGGAAATCGCCATGCCCGCCGCGTAATAGCCCGCCGGCGGGTAGGCGATCGGGGGATAGGCATAAACCGGAGCCCCGTAGACCACCGTCGGGTTATAGCTGGGAACGTAGACAACCTGCGGATTGGCCTGCTCGACGACGATGACCTGTTTGCTCTCGACGGTCTTGACCTCAACCTTCTGCTGCTCGTTGGACTTCAGGTTGCCATTGTCCTGGGCCTTCTTGCGCATCCGCTGCACTGCGTCCATAACGTCGTTCTGCTGCGCGAGGAAGGCGTTGCCAAGGTCGGTTGTCCACTTGATATTTTCCGACAGGAGCTTCACTAGATCGGGCAGCCCAGCCAATGACTGAATGCTGGGGTCCCAATCCTGCTTCTCGACCGCCTCGGCCAGCGCCTTGTCTTTCAGGTCCTTGTGCTGATCCAGCCACTGCTTCAGCTGGATAACCTCCAGCGGATAGGTGGAAGCCACCAGCACCTGGCTGAGCATCGGATCGGGATACAGCGCGATGGGCGCAACCAGCGAGTCCAGCTGGTCCGCTGGAAGTTTGGCGGCTGTCTGCTCCGCTGCTGGAGGGGCTTGCTGCGTTTGGCTCGCTGCCGGCGCCGTGCTCCCAAGCGTAAGTGCAGCTACGCAGAGGATTGCACTAAGCTCGCGAGCGAGTTGGAGTAATTCACATGCGGAAATCCGCCTTGGACTCATATAGATGATTCCTCTGTCGGCCGAGTCACTTTTTCGGCAGTCTTAGCGTAAGTGCGGTGATGTCCAAGCTATTTGTACTGCGGCCTGACGGAAGCAACAACTAGGGAAATCCCTAGTGGGGCTCTAACTCGTCAGAGAAACGAAGGGATTACCTGACAGGGCGGCCTGAATGGCGGGGATCAGGTCGGTCTTCATATGCGCCTTTATAACGTAGCCTAAGCCGCCTGCAGCCGAACAGGCATTAACAAATTCATCTTCCGAGTGAACCGTCAGGAAGACCACTTTCGCCGTAGACCCTTTCTCACGCAGTTGATGCGCCGCCTCGATGCCGCTCAACCCGGGCATGGATATGTCGGCTACGATCACGTCAGGATCGAGGCGCACTGCTTCCGAGACCATGTCTGGACCGGTGTGAGCCGTCCCAACAACGTCGAATACCGCTCGCAGGAGCTGGGTTACTCGCTGCACAATGGCGAGATGATCGTCGGCAAGCAGGACACGTGCGCGTTTCAACTGGGGTGGCTTGTCCATAGCTAGCAACGTCCTAAGAAGGAACTGAAGCTCTCCTTTCGCTATTTTCCCGCCTCGTTCGGGAAGCTTTCTCCAACCCGAGGATCGTAAGGAAGTTGCGCTCAAGACTCACATCGGGGAAATCCCCAGTTCCACAAAAGATACTGATCAGCGCCAGCTAGAACATAGAAAAGTTGTCATATCCCTCCTGGCGACTCGCAGTCGGCAAAGGCGGAAATTACCAGAGACTCGAATTGAACATTGAAGATTGCATCATCGCCCGATCGCACCAGAAGAAACCGCTAACCCCTTTTGATCGACGGCGGCGTCTCCGTGGAGCCAAGCGAGGAACAACTTATACCCCACCGACAAAACGATCGCGCCGACGAACAGCCCAATGATACCCATGGCCATGAATCCACCAATCGCCCCAAGAAAAACTACGGCAATCGGAACCGCGACGCCGCGGCCAAGCAAAATCGGCTTTAGAACGTTGTCCATCGCGCCAACGAAGATGCACCAAATCAAGAAAATCACCGCCTTGGTGGTGCTGGCGATGGCAAACTCGTAAATTACCGCGGGAATCAGTACCAACCCCCCCATCTGAAGCACGGCAGCGAAGAGAAAGATTGCCGACCACACGCTTGCTCCGGGAAGTCCCACAACCAGAAAGCCGGCAGCAGCCAGGGCCGATTGGATGAGGGCAACGCCGAGAATGCCGAAAGTGACACTGCGAATGGTCGCCTCAACCAGTTGCTCGAACTCTGGACCCCTATCGTCGAAAAGGCGATTGAACAGTGAGCGTGTCGCCTCGGCCGCGGCTTCGGCGTTTGCCAGGAGTAATCCGGAAATGAGGATGGAGAGCAGGAGTTGCAGCACGGTGAGACCGACTCCGGCAGAGGCGGACAGTAGCCCGGGGAGAGCGGACTTGATTTCGGGAGCAAATTTGATCATCACCGCGCTGATGTCCCTTGATGCCATGCTCCATATGCCGTGCAAGGGACGGCCGATAATCGGCCAGCTTTCGACACCAGGGGGCGGCGGCGGAATAAATGCAGTTCCATCCTTCAGGCGGGCGGTAGCAGTCTGAACCCCCTCCACCAGGCTTTGGCCCAGTAAGACTACGGGAAGAATCAAGATGGCCAGGAGGATCAGCGTGAAAACCACAGCCGCCAAGGTTCCATGTTCGCGCAGCAGGTGCCGTAGTTTTTGAAAGGCTGGATAAGCAGCCACCGCGATGATGATGCCCCAGGCGATCAGCAGAACGAACGGGCGCAGTATCAGGAAGCAGACGGCGACCAGCAGAAGAGCCAGGCCGACATTGATGCATGTTTCAAGGGCCCGCTTCACGTATGCCTTATCCTGGGTCATTTCACCGAGCATCGCTGAACCCTCCTGCCATGATCTTCAACGACCCTGCTCCCAAATTCTTTATTCAGTAAAGTCGAGATGACGGGACCATACAACTGGGGAAATCCCTAGTCACAGGCGAGCGGGCAAGGTAATCAGATACCGAAATCAGGAAGGGTTCTTTTTCGTTGCGGGCACAGGGTCCAGGAGAATTAGGCCCTGTTTCAGGGCGAAGAGCACCAGGTCAGCGTTACTTTGCAGGTTAAATGCGTCCATGATATGACGCTTGTGGAATTCGACAGTTTTCTGGCTCAAGTTTAGAACAAAAGCGATTTCTTTGGCCGGACGGCCCTCTGCATACATCTGCACGATGCCGCGCTGGCGGGCCGACAGTTCTTTCGAAAACTGCCGTGCCCTCTGCTTCATCGTAACCCAATCGTCCGATCTCAACTTGGGAGTCAGATAGCTCTTACCATGAAGCACTTCCTCGATCGCCTTCAGTAGCTCAGAACCGGCTGAGTGCTTAAGGACGAATGCTACCGAGCCTAGTCCCATGGCAGCGGCGGCCAGGTTGGGATTATCCTGCATCGTCAAGAAGACAATTTTCACCTTCGGCAGTTGCTCGCGGAGTTGTTGCGCGGCGTCCAGGCCGTTCAACAGAGGCATGCCGATGTCCACAACGATGACATCAGGGTTCAACCGGGCGGCTGCGCTCAGTAAGGCCCGTCCATCTCCGACAATGTCCACTACTCTGTAGCTTTTCTCAAGCAGAAGTCGAAGGGCTTCCGCAAAGAGGACATGATCGTCCGCTATTAGAATTTGCGGCCGGGAGTCTTGCATCGCTGATCCTCCATTCTGCGCAAAGGGCACATGGCCCAAGTCTCGCCAGTGCTGTTCAAGGAATTTTCGGGAAGGTACCGCACCCGGCCAGTAGCGATCTCGTAAACCGCGCCTACTAATTTCGCACGGCTTTCTCGGATCGCTGCTTTACCTTCCGGTGTTTCCGCCAACTGATGCATGGACCACCTGACATTAGCTTCCACTGCTTCGGCCAGTTGCGCTTCCCCGGAAAGACTCGGCATTTAGACTGCGGAGCCCAGGAAGTATGGCATCCACCAAAATCTGAATGCGAGACTGATGTTCAACGTCATCCAGTTTGCTGCTGAGAGCCGCTTTTACCGCTCCGCATCCTTCATGACCCAGAACCACAAACACCGGAGTGTGAAGGTGGGATCCAGCGTATTGCAGACTTCCCATCACTTCGCCCGATACAACATTCCCAGCCACTCGCACGATGAACAACTCGCCAAAGTTCGCATCGAAAATCAGCTCGGGTGGAACCCGGGAATCGCTGCAGCCCAAAATCGTGGCATACGGCTGCTGCCCTTTCGCCAGACCAGCCAGGGTCTCTTTGCAAACGGTAGAAAATCGAGCCTCACCCCGAAGGAACCGTTCGTTCCCGTCGATCAGCCTCTGTAATGCCTGTTCAGCGGAGAGGACTGTCTGCTTCATGCTCTGGATACCGCCGGTCGCGTCACGACCTCATCCGCCGGTTTCGCAGGCGCTGGTTTCGCTACCGGCGCCCAGATATCGATCCGGGTTCCTTTATCTCGCTTGGAGTGAATTCGGAACTGAGCTCCAATCAAACGCGCCCTCTCCTCCATGCTAAACATGCCGATTCCCTGCTTGCCCAATGCGTCTTTGAGATTGAACCCCGCTCCGTCATCGGAAATGGACAAGTGAAGGTGTCCATTGCGCTGTTCCATGGCGACCTTTGCTTTTGTCGCTCCGCTGTGCTTCTTGACATTGCGGAGGCCTTCCTGAACCAGGCGAAATAGGCATAAGGCCGTTTCCGTGGGAACGGAGCGAGGCACATTTCGGTGGGAGAATAGAACCTCGACTCCCTGTTGCGCGGTGAATTCCTTGCAGAACGCTCCTACTCCCGGCACCAGGCCCAGCCGCTCCAGAGTGGAGGAATGCAGACGATGGGAGAGGGTGTGAATATCAGCACCTAGTTCGCCGGCCGAGTTGAGCAGTTGGTGCAGTTGCTGCTTTGCTTCCTCAGGAGATTCCGTCACCAGTTCCTCTGCAGTTTCCAGGCCCAGGGACAGCAGCGCCAGTCTCTGGCTGAAATCGTCGTGCAACTCGGAGGCCAGACGTCTGCGCTCGTCCTCCTGGGCGTTGATCAGTAT
The DNA here is from genome assembly GCA_963746515.1 of uncultured Acidobacteriaceae bacterium. GTDB lineage: Bacteria > Acidobacteriota > Terriglobia > Terriglobales > Acidobacteriaceae > Bog-257. The sequence goes on from CAVVBO010000003.1 coordinate 210,552, forward strand.
CCTGCTGAGCCGAACCTGCTCCCTCTTCGCCTCGGATGAGCTGCTTTCTTTCGTAAAGGAGATAGACCGTCAGCGAACCCAACGCAAGCAGACCCAAAGCACAAGTGAGCAAGATCCATTTTGCGCGTTCCAATACGCTCGGCTCGCGGTTCAGCACCACGCTTCCAACCGGCAATGCGTTTTCACTGAGGCTCCAGCGCTGCAATTGCCGCCAGTCGAACATGTAAAGGTTAGGACCGCTCGCAATCGGAATGTCTCGAACTTTCCTCCCGTCGAATATCTCCGTCACCATGCGCGCAGCGATTCTGCCTTGCTCGGCAAAACTCACAACGTATCCACCCACCGCGCCATGCCCCAAATACACATCCGAAATGCCAAAGACAGGAGCGTTTGCGGCCTCGGAAACTAGCGGAAGGGCGGTCGTCGCGTTCAGGAACTGAGCCCCCGCGGCGTCTCGGAAAAACGAAAGGTACAGAACCACCGTCTGAGCAGGCAGGTGACGCAGCCGGTCAAGCAAACTGCTCATCTCAATGTCGGTGAGATAGGTGAAATCCAGCGGCACCGGATACGAGTCCAGACTGGCCTTGGCCATGGCCTCGACTCCCCGGTCGAACTCGGAAGTCCCGCCTACCACCACCACGTGCCGGGTTTGGGGGAGCAAGCGCATGGCTGCATCAAGTGTTCTTGCGGATTCAAGTCTCATCCAGGACCCGGTAAACCGGCCATCGAGCTTGGGATCTCCAGCCTGCTCTTTCGTGCTGCCGCAGAAGACTATTGGCACCCCGGGCTGGAACGAACCCGAGACGCGGGACAAGAACTTAATCGCCTCCGGCCCCATGGCGACGATTGCATCTAGTTTGTAATTCTGGTACTGCTGAACCACCGAAGACTCGGCTTCGCGTGCGCCTTCCTCCCCGAATAATGTGGAGTTGAGGTTCTCGATATAAAACTCCACCTCGTAATCAGGGTTGCCTTCGAGCTGGGACATCAGCTCCCGGGTTATCACCGCAGAAGCTGGGTGAGCCAATCCGACTTCATTGAGGATCAGAACGGTCTTTCTGCGAGGAGGAGTCGAATTGGCAACAGCCGCGACCGACAGGAGTAACGAGCAAGACAAGGCGGCGACCGCGAACCAGCGTAGCCTAGGACGGCGTCGAGTGAAACTCACTCTCATATGACCCCACTGGCCAATAACATCAATTAAAAAGGCCGCGACGCTATCGCGAGCAGGCGAAGTACTTCAGTTCAGGGCGCTGACTTGGGATCCTGGAGGATGATAGTACGGCAGGTCTGGCGGAGGCAAGCACTTAAAAACGAAGGGAGTGGGCTGTTTTGAAAAACTTCTGCCGGGATTGCTCAAAACGTTGCGGATCATTCACGCCATACAGGTGGGGATTGCCGATCACGTCCGTTCGCTTCAGGAACTGGTAGCATTGCTGGAAAGAAGGACGGAGGGCGGCAGCATGAAACGATGGCCGATAGTCATGGCCGCTATTGCAGGCGCGGTTATCGCCTTTTTCGTCGAAATCACCGTGGGCACGGCCTTAAGCCTCCGCGCTTCTTTGCCCGCGGCAGCTAAGGTTAGCCTGGTGATCTTATGCCCTGCTATCTACTTGGGTTGGCACAGTGCCTGGTTACCTCCAATCCTGAATGCGATACTCTACGCTGCAATAGCGTTCGGTATCGCCAAATGGAGAATCGCAAACAAGCGCGCCAATTCAAAGTAGCCCACTACCAAAACGAATACTGAAGGTGGGGTTCTGGGGATGATGCCTGACATTGGCTCAAAAAGGCGATGTCAAATCGCTCCGGGAAAAACCTGCCGAAGCTGCTTTCGGTAGCGAGGCCTCTTTAGCAATCGAAGATGGCCAACTGTCCGCGTCAACTTTGGGCGCAGTGGCCGGATGGAAATCGAGGAGAAGAACTCTGCTGTCGGAATGATACGTCTCGCCGGATGCCGTCTGTGCCAGGAACGCTGGTTCTGGGGATCCAAATACTCCTGCCGGCTGACCGACGATCTCTCCGCTAGGTTGGTCCCTACGAAATCGCGCTCGGTGTTCAACCGCAGGATCGATGCGGTGGTTGATCAAACGCCCTCGCTTGGCGATTTCGATCGCGATATCGTGTATCAAGCCGGTATTTCAAGGAATGATTCCGTTGTTAATCAAAGTATTTTCCAGTGCAGTCGTTGCCTCGATTCACCTTTTTGTTCCTCCGGATGGAGCGCGCAACAACTAGGGAAATCCCTAGTTCCCCCTCAACCTTCTCGATAGTACGCTTCGCAGTAGAAAGTATAGATGAATGGAATTGCCGCCACAGGCTGTGACATCTTATTCCGCCCGACTAGTTTAAGGCTGAAGGATGGCAACCATGTCGCGGCGGAAGGATCGGGCTCTCGGTATACCTTCTACAGGGGAGCGCAGAGCGTATGCGCCAGGGAGCCTGAGAGGGGCTGGCCCAAACTCAGCCCCTCTTTACCAACCTAGCTATGCGATACGATGCCGCGTTAGAGACCAGGATGGTTGCAGGCCGAAAAATAGCAACTGTTTGACCCAGATGACACGGCATCAGGCCACACCAGGGTAGGCACTTCAACAAGAAAGAGGTAAGACGCTATGACAATCACAACTCGTAAAGCTACCGCGATTCTGACGTTCACCCTCCTTACTCTGGCTTGCTCACTGGCGATTGTGGCGCACGCAGCCGACGACAAGAAAGCAACAGAGCAGCAGGAGGTCCGGAAAATGGCCCAGGATACCCTGCAACGTCTTTATAAGGCGAAGCCGGAAGTCCAAGGCGCAGTCCAAGCAGCGGCAGGGTATGCAGTGTTCAGCAATACGGGCATGAAGATCTTCATGTTTGGATCGGGCAAGGGCGAGGGCATCGCCGTGAACAACGCGAGCAAGGCAGAGACGTTCATGAAGGTGGTGGAGCTCCAGGCCGGCCTCGGTTTTGGGGTGAAGAAGTTTAGTGTGATCTTCGTCTTCGACAACCAAACGGCGTTCGACAACTTTGTTAACTCCGGCTGGGAATTCGGTGGACAATCCACAGCCGCGGCCACAACCGGGGAGAAGGGTGGAGCGCTGAGCGGAGCGACTTCGGTCTCGCCCGGTGTCTGGATGTATCAAATGACGGACAAGGGCGTCGCGCTCGAGATCACCGCCAAAGGCACCAAGTACTACAAGGACGATGACCTGAATTGAAGTCCAAGAATGACAATCAGTTGCTGAGCGAGGGAAGACTTGCTAGCCGTGCCCCCGGTGACGGCTCACCAGTGGGCTCTCACACCCGAGAGACTCGAGGACTGACGTGGCCCAGTTACGGACCATTAGCCAGAACCACAAAAGGAGTTTAACGATGGCAGCAAAATTCGAAATCAAGCAGTCAGTCAACGAACAATTCATGTTCAATCTGAAGGCTGCCAACGGTGAGGTGATTCTTACCAGCGAGACCTACAGCCAAAAGCGCTCGGCCGAGCAGGGAATCGCCTCCGTCAAGGCAAATGCCAGCGATGACAGCCGCTTCGAACGCAAGACTGCCAAAGACAGCAGTCCTTACTTTGTGCTGAAGGCTGCAAATGGTGAAATCATCGGCAAGAGCGAGATGTATTCGTCGGTCGCAGCCATGGAGAACGGTATTGCCTCCGTTGTAAAGAACGCCGCTGAGGCGGAGATTGTCGATACCGCAGCAGGTTAGTTCATCCATGCACCAAACAGAGCGAGGACTAGTGGCGTACCGTGTGCAATCGGTAGTGCGTTCTTGCCGGTTGTCATGGCGTGCAAAGAACGTAGGAAGTGACGAAATATGAGGGCGGCGAATAGGTGCGTCTGCAGGCGGATTTGCCGCCTGGAAACAATTACCGTTCGCCCGAATCGTAACAGCCTCGAACACGGAAAATGACATGCGTTATGGCTCCGGCGCAGAGGCTCGGCCTTGAGCGAGCTCAGCCGAGTTCGGGAGAAGGCGTCGTGGCGCGACAGCTTGCTTCGCGTGCTAACGGCGTGGAACCGCCACCAAGTCTGGAAAGTCTTAACCGCTGTCGTGGTGATCTGGATCGTCAGCGGCACGGTACTCCACTTCGCGGAGCGCGGCACGAATCCAGCGTTCAAGACGTGGGGCGAGTCCCTCTGGAACGTCTGGGTCACCCTCTTCAGCGGACTCAGCTTCGCGCCCAATTCTCCGGTTGGGCGGCTCGTGGTTTCCGTCGTGCTGGTCGTCGGAGTCGCGTTGGCCGGCTTATTCACGGCCAGCGTGGCGTCGATCCTGGTCGAACGCTCACTAAGGAGTCGTGAGGTGTCTAATCTTGAGATGTCTGACCATCTGGTGCTGTGCAACTGGTCGCCGCGAGCACTAGACTTTATCCGCGAAGTGCACAGTGGTATCGTCACCGACAAGCGGCCAGTCGTGGTAGTTCACGACACACCCGACGAAGTCGTGCTGCCTGACAAACAGGATGACGCCGCCTTCAGCGACGTCTATATAGTCAAAGGTGAGCCAGTCAACGAAGTGATCCTGCGCCGCGCCAAGGTTGCGCAAGCGCATTCCGTCGTCATCTTGTCGGATGACCGCCAGGAGCAGCACGCCGACGGAAAAACCATCGTGTGCTGCATTGCCGTCAGGAATGTTTGCGTGCAAGAGCGCCAGCCAAACATCGTGGCCGAGTGCCAGGATCCGAAATACCTGCCGCACATGCGCAAGGCGGGTGCTGATGAAGTCATCTCGGCCGCCGACTTCGGATTGAGGCTGATGGCTCGTGCCTCGCTCTTTCATGGCATGTCGCGCGTCTATCAAGAGCTGCTATCGGTCCGGCGCGACGCCAACGAGATGTACCTGGTGCCGATGCCTGCCCAACTTGTCGGGATGGATTTCGTCGCAGCGGCAAACGTGTTCCTGCCCGATCGCACGAATATGCAGGCGTGCCTTCTCATCGGGGTCTATCGCGGTGCAACAATGATGCTCAACCCGGTTGGCGGGGAAGCGGGACCATTGTGCGAAGGCGATGAGCTGATCTTGCTTAGTCAGACTTTGCCGGATTTGTCGCGGCTGCGGCCGCCTGACGCCGCATAGCTTCTGCACCATTGTTTCTGTCGGTTACAACTAGAACGCATCTGGCGCTTCCGAAACAGTCGCACGCTTCAGATGCTTTGAAGGGTTTATGAGGAGGGTAGATGTTTCGAGCTCTGCGCGTGTGCTCCTGCCTGGTCGTTCTCCTGATGCTCAATCTTTTTGGGATGGCACAAGAACGGCAAAGCGATTCCGCCGACCAGATATGGAATCAATTGCTTGCCGGCAACCACCGCTTCGCCAATGGAAAGGAAGCGCCGCAGGACCTGCAAGCTGAAAGGAAATCGCTCACCAAGACTCAACATCCGCAGGTTGCGGTGCTGAGTTGCTCCGACAGCCGCGTTCCCCCGGAGTTGGTCTTTGACGAGGGGCTAGGTGATCTATTCGTCGTGCGCTCTGCCGGTGAGGATGCCGATCCCGTATCGATCGGAAGCCTCGAATACGCAGTCGAACACCTCGGTTCAACTGTGATCGTGGTGATGGGACATCAAAGCTGTGGTGCGGTGACGGCAGCCTGTTCTGGAGCGAAGCCGGAATCTGACAATCTCGAAGCGGTTGTCAGCCCGATCGCTCCCTCGTGCGCCAAGATGGATCGCACGAAGCCAGAAACTCTTGATCTGGCGGTACGTGACCACGTCCACAGGGTTTCCCAGGAGATACTGGCGAAGAGTGAACTGCTGCGGAAAGCCGCTGAAGAACACAAGATTGCTATCATTGAGGCCTACTACTCCCTCGATACCGGAGAAGTAACCAGGCTGCATTGATGTAAAGCTGATTCAGCGAAGTTGATTGCCTTGGTCGTCGATCTAAAGATCCACCGGAGGAAACAATGAGGAAACTAGCGATAGCCTTCATCCAATCGGCATGGCCTTCGGGGTTATGGATGGGTTTGTGGCTTGTTCTACAACCATCCTGCCGAAGGTTGCGCGTGGAATAGAGCATTGCCGTTTCCCAAAATCTGAGTGCCGTTGGAAACTACTCTCTAGGCATCTTGTTGCAAACTGTTGCACGGCGATGTCGATCGGCGAAATAGTTTCAGAGACTTAGCGTGGCAGTAGGAGTGCGTGGTTTTTCTAAGGGCTTCTTGTGGGGAGGAGCCTCGGCCTGCTTCCGAAGATTGGATCGCGGCAGGAGGTCTGCGTGGTTCGTAAGACACGTGCGCTTAGGACTCTCGATGCCCACCGCTTTGGTGGAACATCCGGCACTTCCTTGTCCCAACCCCCGCTCACCGTTCCCGGTGCAGAGAGCACGCTTAACTGGAGCCGAATCTCCAGGCTCGAGCCGCCTTGCTCTGAACAGGAAGAAACCACCAAGACTGACTCGAGCATTTCAAAGGGACCTACAGACACGCTCTTCGAGATTCCGAGTCCGGAGAGGTCCGATCCCGACGCATGCCAAGAAGATCTGGCCTCCACGCAGGTAGATACTCACGCAAAGTCGATCGCCGCGACGGACGATCCTACCCATCTTGCCGGCGCCGTTGCGCCACAAGAGGATGCATCTCCGACTGATGCTCTCACCGGCCGGGAATTCATTCCCGAGATTTCATTGAGTGAGTACATTGCTCACTTCCACTATGAGCCGCCCAGCCAGCCCCAAGAGGTCACCATGCGTGGTGATGCAGCGCCGGCGGAGCCTATAACGTCCATTGCCGAGCTCGAGACCCCGCTCCCGGTGAAAACGGCGGCCGCTGCGCCGGCCATCGTCGCGGATGCAGATGTTCAAGTGCAGCCGGATGCGGCGCCAGTCGGAAGCAGGGAACTGCCCTCCGATAGTTCGCGTCCTCCCGTCGTCGAGGAGTCGCCGGAAAAAAAGGCCGACCCGCTACCCTCCGCGCTACCCGGTCCCTCAAGTCTAGGACTGAGCGATTCGTCAGAGATCACCGAGCCGTTTGAAGCTGCCGCCGACTCAAGCAGAAAACGGCCTACTTGGATTGTTGTAGGGATCGTCGTAGCCATTGCTCTGCTGGGAGCAATACGGTGGCCGAGGCAAGCGAGGCACACTAACTCCGGCGCAGCCGCGATTCTGAACAGGCAAACTCAGAATACGGATCCCAACAAAGCGACCTCATGGCTGGACAACACTCAGCAATCGGGTGCCCTGAAACAGCCATTAGCGACGGATAAAGAGAACACCGCCGCTGTTGAAACGCCCAAGGCACGCAGCCGCGCTGAACGAAGATCGGACGAGCTTGACCGTTCCGGCTCCAATCCATGAAAAGCTCTCTTCTTCGTCGGTGAATGCCACTGCTGCGAATCCGAATGCAGCATCACATCGGAAATCGACCGCCAACGGCAATCCAGACGCGCCTGTCGAGCTGGCAAATCGATACATCATGGGCAAAGGAGTGCCGCGCAGTTGCGAGAAGGCCGTGCTCCTGTTGCAATCCGCAGCGGCAAAGGCGAATGTCCGGGCATGCAATCGCTTGGCCTCCATGTACGCCATCGGAAGCTGTGTGCCACGCGACCGCATACAAGCATATCGTTGGCTGGGATCGGCACTCGCTGCCGATCCGCACAACGAATGGGCGCTAGTAAACCGCGATCTGACCTTGCACCAGATGACAGCGGAAGAGCGAAGCCAAGTGGAAAACAAGCCGCTGGTTCAGCGGCCGCGTCGGCCCGAGGATTGACCGCGGCCAGCGGCAACCGCCTGCTCCCGTATCACCTTCAATTCAGGACGTTCAGCCTTTTCATGGGACAACATTAGGAAAATCCCTAGTTTACAAGTATTGGTTCCCAGTTCATTCTTTGCCCATTGATTGAGAGTTGCGAGCCAAGCAACACTAGGGCGGAGTCTCGAGTCGCTGGAAAGAAGGTATCGGCACTCGTAGATCGCTGAAAGGCCCGGAATCAATCAACCAGTTCAATCATGATGGACATCATCATCCGCTCACCATTGCCTACCGCTGGAACGCGGTCGAGCGCTGTCCTTGTCGGAAACGATTGGTTCATGGAGATGGGCGTGGAGAACCACGAGACACCTGCCGTCCCGCGAAGTGTAGACAGCGTGTTACCGAAGCGAAGAATCCTGTGCGTAGACGATGAAGAAGAGATCCTCACAGTGCTTTGCGAGATGCTGACGGAAAGCGGTTTTCAGTGTGCTATGCGAGTCCGACGCCGAACGTGCACGCCAGATGGTTCACTCGCTGGACTTGGATGCGGTAGTGCTGGACTATCAAATGCCAGGCTGTAACGGCCTTGAATTGGCTTCGGCAATAAGGGCCAGCAAGCCGGGCCTGCCGATAGTAATGTTCTCGGGAGCCCTGCCCCCTGGTGAGTTGCCCACGACAGTGTCGTCATTTGTGGCTAAGAGTGACGGCGTTTTCACCTTGATCGATGCCTTACAGCAGGAATTGAAACAATCCGTTTCTGGAACCAGAGAAACATAAGTCTGGCGGATGGCTAGCACTTCTCATCCCTGCTGCTCACCTTGTCTTATGTTCGAGCGCAAAACAGACCTACTTCAACCCGCAGACCCTCCACGGATATTTAACGGTGAGGAATAGATTATTGAAGATGTTTCCTGAAGCTACAGCCCCTTGGCGGAACCGATTCGGAGTATTTCAACCCCGACATTTCGAATAGGGCGATGCGAAACGTATTTTTCGTTGCGAGCTAGCCTGCCTTTCTCGCTCGTTCTGGCTGCAACGGCACGCCCGTATGCGAGGCGACCCGCATTTTATGCTCTGCCTCTTCTGCCCGCTGCTGGCCGATCCCGGACGGCGAGGAGAGTCCTGGGCTATGGAACGGAGCGACGTTATCCGCCCGGCATATCGGACAGCGTCCGTTCCGGTCCAGCGTGACTACGCCACAATTGCAGCAGATCCACTCATCGTTCTCCACGCTGCTGCTCCTTTTAATTTACAAGGACTGGAGTTCTTATTTTCAGAAGTGCACCTGGCAACGACAACTAGGAAAATCCCTAGTTTCTTCCCCATCCTTTTCGAGAGTACGCTCCCTGTAGAATGTACAGATGAAATGGAATTGGCCGCCACAAGCCGGGACATCTTATTCCGCTTGAGGGCGTGAGGCTAAAGCGGGGCAACCATCTGTCGTGGCGGAGGCCGACTGCCTCGGTAAACTTGCTGACCTAACTGCATGGGTGTTGGCCACACTAGAAGGTGAGAAATCCATGCGAAGAAGTACCGATCGATGAGAACCGCGCTCCAACGATAGATATGGTTGGTGAACGTATTGCCTGTCTGGAGACCATTTCGATCTTATTTCGACTCCTGCCGTGCGTGCCACATTAGCGGCCAGACGCTCTCTTGGTCACGAAAGCTGGAGCGTTTGCTGCTTGTCGCAGGCCTGATGATGCTAGGCGCCTACGCTATAGCACGCATCCACGGAGAAGTTCTTTCGCGGGCGGAAGTGCAGCGGTTTATGACGTTGCAGGCCGGTTCGCAGGAAGGCGCTCCACGCGTTGGGACGAAAACGGAGTCCCCTGATTTCAGTCTCTGGTCAGAAAAACGCATTAAGCAATACCAGGAGAGTTTAGCTGCAGCTTTCTCACCTGCGGTTGCCGTGCTTCGCATTCCTAAGATCCACCTGGAAGTTCCGGTTCTGCAGGGTACCGACGATCTGACCTTGAATCGAGCGGTGGGACTGATTGCGGGCACGGCTTTGCCTGGAGAAGACGGTAACCTTGGAATTGCCGGCCATCGCGACGGATTTTTTCGAGGATTGAAGGACTTAAGCATTGGAGACCAAATCGAACTAGTGACCCAAACAAAGACCAATACCTACATCATCGATCGAATTGTCATTGTCGATCCCTCGGATGTTTCGGTGCTGGCACCTCGGCCGCGCACGTCTGTAACCCTGGTGACCTGTTATCCCTTCTACTTTGTGGGTAGCGCTCCCCAGCGTTATATCGTTCAGGCTTCTCTGCTCACCCCGAGTTCCAGCGATGTCGAATTGCCAGCAACCGGCACGACGGGTGGGTCTTAGTCTCGCTACTTAAAACCAGGAGAACAACTATGAAAACGAGCGATAGATGTATACGACTGCTGTCCATACTTGCCGTGGGGGTGGTTTGCCTAGCCTTCACCCTAAGCATGAGCGCACAGGTGCAAACGGAAACCAAAACTACAGTTGGTCAATCCACACATGAGGTCCAAGTGGATCGGGCCGAGGTAGTCGCCGTTAGCGGCGATGACCTTGTCCTCAAGATGGAAGATGGCAGTACCCGGGACATCTCCGTTCCGGCAGGCGCCACAGTCATGGTGGACGGAAACAAGGTTGGAATCCGCGATGTCAAGCCCGGAATGAAGCTCCAGCGTACGGTCGTCACCACGACAACTCCCAAAGTCATCACAACCGTGCAAACCGTATCCGGCAAAGTGTGGTACGTGAGAGCTCCCAGTGTTCTCATTCTGACGCTGGAGGACGGGACTAATCAGCAATTCAAGATCCCCAAAGACCAAATGTTCCTTGTCAAACTGTCGCCCGGCGATTCGGGGAAGATGGTGGACGCTTTCGCCTTGAAGAAGGGAATGCAAATTAGCGCTACGAAGGTTACCGAGGAACCCGTCAACAGCATTTCCGTCAAGAAGCAGCTGACGGGCACATTTCCACCAGACAGCCCGGTATTGGTAGCAACCGCTACGTCTCCAGGAATGGCGGCTGGGGCCGGGGCCGGGGCCGATAGTTCGGCGGCTGCTGCCCCCTCGGGGTCTCTGCCGAAGACAGCAAGTTTTCTGCCGCTGATTGGCTTGCTGGGCGCACTGAGCTTGGCTGGCTCGCTGGGATTAAAGGCGTTTCGGCGGATCGCCTGACACTGATGAATATCCGGGTTCGCTGAGATGGCTGGGGCACAGAAAGCGAGCCCGGTATTTTGGATCTTCGCGAGAAGGTGATTACCAGACAGCATTGGCGCGGTTTGTGTTGTGCTGTGTTTGTACAGCTGACTTCCATCGGCATCACTTCGAACTATAGGAATGCGTGACCAGGTTACTGCTTATTCGCCGGCAGCCCCAGATCCCAGGTCAGGTACGTTTCTAGGGAGAGAGTGAAGTTTTTTCCCATCACGCTTACAGAGGCTTACGTAGCATCCGCGCCCGAGGTAGGGGATCGATAGATATTCCTGGCCAAGCACGTTCTGCAGATCGGGCTGGCCGGTGTGATGTGGTTCGGCTTCAACTAGGGTCACGGTCTACATAAACGGTGCTCACGCTTTCTTTTTTTTCCAACCGGCGGAGTGCCACGCCATGACTGACGAGAACTAAGTCCGCCCACCCCATGGAGGCTCACAATGAAACTATTCGGGCGACTGATCGTTTTCGTTACTATCTTGCTCGTCGCTCTGGAAGCGGTTATTGGTCAGACTCAACCGGATCAGAAGACGACGGCCACTCCCCCAAAGCCAAAAAGCGAAACTCTGGAGCTCGGCAAATCGTATACTGCGTTGCGTCCTGAACAAAAGCGTCTGGTAGATGAATTCGTTCGCCGTTACAACGCCATCACCGGAAGCAATCTCGTTCCCGAACAGGCCTATGACAGCGCTCGGCTGTCTATCCGCACCACGTTCGATGCTGTAACCCATGCGCTGCTGAACGCTAAGATGACAGACGCACAGGGCAAGGACCTGGGTCGCGCGATCGACTTGGTGGGCGCCATTGACGAGGTGATGGGGGAGCAATCCAATGTAGGCGGCGACCGCCAGTTTCGCCTGTACGTATACCTTGAGCCCAAGGCGGTTGACATCTTGAGCCAGAGCCAGGAGTTCTTTCGCGATCGCGAAAACAGCGTTTATCACAAGGGCTTTCCTATTTGTTACCGGCTGAAGAATGGGCCTCCCTCGATTCAGATCTCCGTTTCGCGCGACAATAAATTGGCGGACATTGATGTCGATTATCGTTCTTCGGGCTTTCCTAAGGCTCTGGTCAATGGACACCTTTCCGCTTCCAACTCGGACGTCCGCGCGGGAAACAATCTCGACCGTCATGATGGCCGCTGGACGGGTCTGAATGGCTGGTGGCGAAACGTTTTTGGGCAGCTCGGAAGTGGCGGGACGCCTCCGAAGGAGAACGCCACCCTGGGCCTCGGACACATTCCCTTGAATCCTGGGATGAAAGCCGATCAGGGCGTCGATAAGAGCGCGCACGATTTTTTGCAAACCTGGGTAGTGAGCAAAGAACCGAATAAGTCAGTTGCCTATTTTTCACGCCGTAGTTATCCGTGTTTGGAGGTGATGCCGCAGAACAGCAGGCCATCCGTGCAGCAAGGCATGGTCCGGCTGCGCGCCATGACGGCAATGCAGAAATTTAGCGAGAGCACCGGCACGGTGACTTCCGTTACCGACGTATTCGAGCCTGCCGACAAGTGGTCGCAGACATTGAAGCCGGCAAAGAACGCGTACGCATCGGAATTCCGGCTGGTGAGCGTGCCGGCAGACATGGCAGCCGACGAGGAATGCGTCACCATACCGAACGGCGATTCGAGCAAACAGTCGAAAGAGAAGTACTTTGCCACGGCGTTTCGCGGAACGAAAGGAGACAGCCGGAATAAGGTTATGTCGCTGCTTTGGGTTCAGGAGGGCGACTACTGGAAAATCGTAGCCGTGCGCATCGAAGATAGCGGCGAAGCGGGCATTGCCCCAACCAACACCGCAGCCCAGACAGAGCCAGCGGTGGAAGAACCAAAGTACATTGCCGGCGATCCTGCCGCCGTAAGAGACATCGCGCAGTTCTACCAGGCTTGGATCGTGAAAAGGAATGTTGCCGAGGCTTCTACCTTTGCGTCACCGCGCTCTTACCAGTGTCTCCCGGCGCCCACTGAAGACCAAAAGAAATTGACGCCCACCGCCAGGATTCAGTCTGGGCTGCAACAGCCGCTCACGAGAATTCCATCTGGCGGCAGCCTCTCGGACATGATGGCAAGTGTGCAGCCCAGCAATGATTTTCTGCGCCCAGTCCAGCAGGAAAACTCCAAGGCTTACGCGATCATGGGGGTGCCAGACCAGATGGCCGATAGTTTTCTATGCCAAAATCGCCAGCTGCCCGAAGCTGCTCCGGATTTAAAGCTGGCAGATGCAAAATACGGAACTTATTACCTAACCGCCAGCCGATTGAACTATGGAGACGAACAATCACCCGCTCTTCTGCTGTTATGGACCAAAGAGGAAGCGAGGTGGAAGGTAGTTGCCTGGGCGGTAGAGCTTCCATAACTCCAGTCACGTCGGTAGCCGTGCAGATTGACCGAGTCATTTGCCTGGTTCGACGGGGGCGAGAAACTTAAGCACTTCCGGACTGCACCCATGCCTTGAAGCAAAGCGTGCGTTCGTCATAGAACCAGCGGTTACCGAATTCGGGCGCGGTAACCTTGTCTTCTACCCCCTTTTCCAGCACTTACTAGGGATTTTCCTAGTTGCCGCAGGCAGGTACGTGTCTCACACTGGATGCCAGTTCGTGCTTAGACCTCTCACCAGGAGATTCAGAACATTCCTGATGGCGCGATTGCTTAGTTCTGAGATCTGAGGGCTATCACGACTTAGTCGTATATACGGTTGACGGGAGGAACGGATGAACAAGTTAAGGCTCGTTTTGTTATTAGGCGTGTCGCTCTGCTTAGCTCGAAGTACAGCTTTCGCTCAGTTGGCAGGTACGACATCCATGCCGACCGTCAGCGAACAGGACATTCAGTTGCTGCGATCCGATGTTCGGTCCGAGAAGAAGCAGCTCGTCGCGGCAAACATGAATTTGACCGATGCGCAGGCCGTGAAATTCTGGCCGGTATACGATGCCTATACGCAGGAGACCACTAAGCTGAGCGACGCCCGTTATGCCCTAATTAAGGAATACGCGAAGGTCTATGACACTATGACGGATGCACAGGCTGACGACCTTCTGAAACGCATGGCCCCACTTGACCAGTCAGCGGCAAGCCTGCGTGAGGATTGGATTCCCAAGTTTCGGCAGGTCCTCACTGGGAAGCAAACGGCATTATTCTTCCAGTTGGATCGTCGCATCAACCTGATTATCGACTTGCAGATCGCCGCCGTAATCCCGTTGGTAAAGTAGAGCGGCACCCCGGGATTGCGCCAGGTTAGTTTCCTCCAAGGGGTACATTCGTCCGGGTATGGAGGCTATCAAAGTTGCTCTTTCGCCACTGTCATTGTTAATAGCTAGACATTACTTGCGACCAGGCAGCATTCTCTCGGCTTATGCCAGGACCGACTGGCTATCTGCATTTGCCGGACCTGCGAGGCGGACTCGCTGCGCGTAGGAGACTCAAAGGAAGCCCACCGCCTTCTCGTGCTGAGACGCATGCCGTACTTATGACACTCGACCTCACCTTGATATTGTCGAACCTCAGCTCAGGGACGTTCTTCGAATGCGCCTTCGAATGAAGTAAATGCTATCCCACTCCAATCATTTCATTTCAAAACAAAAACTAGGGAAATCCCTAGTTTTCTACGACCCGTCAACCGGTTTACTGTTTGTCGGTCGCTGAAAATTTTCTTGCCGAGCAATGGCGGAACGTCACCTACGAGATCGAACTCGCTGGGGAAGGCGCTTGGGATCAAGCGCGGCTTTGCCGCTGTCGGCTGGGGAGGCACTTTATGGATCGTCCCCTCACGTGCATGAGACTTGTCTACTCTTCCGTTCTTCTATTGCTGGCTGTTTCGCCGGCGGTGTACGGACAAGAAGCTCCCACTGCGAACGCGGAACAAATCCAGGCTCTTCAAAAGAAGTTGGACGCGTTACAGAGTCAGATGACGGAAGTCCAGGGTGAGCTACAACAACTCTCCGGCGCCGCTCCCGCACCCACTCACGTGCCAGCGGACCTTCCATCTGCTATCGCTGCCGTGCAACAAAGCGAGAAGTCTCAGATCGAGTCGGATGTAACTCCGAAGAAAATAGAACTCGGCGATACCACCAGGACCTACAGAATATTTTCGCAAGACCCATTCGCGGCGGCGCGTATCAACAACGAGCCGCTCGATCCCCGATTCCCGGGATATTTTCGCCTGCCCGGTACGAGTACGCTCATGCGCATCGGTGGATACGCCAAGACAAGCTTCATCTACGATTTGAAGCCCGCGGGAAATACCGACCTCTTCATCCCGGCATCAATCCCCATCCCGGAGGCCGCGAGCATTAACAACTCGACGATCTCGGTAAGGGCGACACGCGTGAACCTGGACTTCCTCGTTCCCACGAAATCGGGCGACAGTTACAGGTTCTTCCTTGAAATGGACTTCTTCGGTACCAACTCAACCACGCCAAGGCTGCGTCACGCGTACGGGCAGGCGAAAAACTTCCTGGTCGGCCAGACATTCTCGAATTTTATGGATCCCGACGCCGGGGCGGATACCCTGGACGACCAGGGACCCAATGGCCAGGTCTCGATCCGCAACCCGCAGTTCCGCTACACCGTGCTGGTGTCAAAGATGACCACCTTCAGCGTTTCAGCCGAGAAACCGACTTCGGACGTACTTTTTATGACCCCCGATTTTAATGCAGAGCAGAACAGCCCTGCTCCTGACGGGACACTGAAGTTGCGGCGGGAAATGGAATCAGGACATCTGCAACTGTCTGCTTTGTTCCGAGACGTTGCGGTGTTTTTGCCGGATGGCCGGCATGAAGGGGTATTCGGCTGGGGCTTCAACTTCGCCGGCGCCACGCGCCTTTGGGGGAAGGACACAATCGTTTACCAAGCTGCCTATGGGAACGGAATAGAGCGCTATATCAACGACACCTCTGGGCTGGGCGAGGACGCCGCCGTCGGCAGCCTGCAGAACCCTCATATTCAAGCGTTACCGGTGGTAGCGACGTACGGAGCATTGCAGCACTTCTGGGCAGAAAGATTACGTTCCAGTGCCATTTACAGCTTTGTGCAAGTACAGAATACCGAAGCCCAGCTTGGTTCCGTATACCACCAAGGGAATTACACAGGAGGCAACATTATCTGGAATCCCTTCGGGTCACTCAGCGTGGGCGGTGAATTTCTATATGGGTGGAGAGACAACAAAGATGGGTCAACCGGTAATGCGCCAAGATTCCAGTTCAGCGCGAAGTATAACTTCGTACGAACATCGGGATATGCCGGTGAATAAACAGCAAGAGGCAATCGTTGAATTCCGGTCAGAGTTGTGAGAGCAGGAAGGATTTTACGGTTATGAGTAATGCCCCGAAAGCGCAACCACGAGTTGACCAGTTTTTTACCGGAGCAGAGGCCAGGCACGACCGGTGGCGCACTCTTTTGCAGCATTCCCTGCAGTGGGAGTCGTCAATCGGCAAACAGAAGGGCGAGGCGAAGAACCAGCAGCCGCAAGTCCTGAAGGCCCTTGAGGAATTGGGCCAATGGGAAGGCTATTTCGCGTATCCCGGTTTAAAGCTGCTGGCCACGCTCAACGACCGAATCGCTTCAGGTGACGCTGTCGGAACTACCCGGCTGGCCCGCGCGATCAGTACTGCAATCGTCACTCATTCTTATCGCACCAATCTTGAGGATTGGGAAAACGAAGAAGATAGTGTGGGTAATCTGGCCGATCGTCTGCCGCTGAGCAGCGAGTCAAGAACAGGATATCGGCCCTATTTTGAAGTCTTGTTTGTCAGTCCCGCTCGTCAGTCGATGTGGAAGGACCTAGGGCAGGAGCTGCGAAAACTTCGCAGGCCGCAGGACAGGTTTGTCTACGAGTCGGTGTTTGTCGGAAGCTTCGAGGACGCTATCCTCGCGGTGGTTCTAAACGGCAGCTTCGAGGCTATTGTCATTTACGACGACGTGCCGTTTGCGTCGGTCCACAGCAATCCAGTCTTGCGAGAGTTCCTGACTTCGTATTGCAGCGCAAGTGGGATCGACCCTGAGTCCCTGCAACACGGTCTAACGCTGGCACAAGCCCTCAAACTGGTACGGCCGGAACTCGACATTTATCTGCTGTCGGATCGCGAGGTCGAGAAAGCCGCCGGCAGTCCTCGAGGCCGCTTGTGTGCGGCGCATTTTCTACCAGGTTGAGGAGCCACTGGAGTTGCATCTCAGCGTTCTCGACGGCGTTTCCGACCGGTACTCCACTCCGTACTTCGACAACCTTCAGAAGTATGCGCAGAAACCCATTGGAACATTTCATGCTCTGCCTATTGCTCGCGGCAAATCGATCTTCAAGTCGAATTGGATTCGCGATATGGGGGAGTTTTACGGGCTGAACCTGTTCCTCGCCGAATCGTCAGCGACCACCGGTGGATTGGACAGCTTGCTGGAGCCAACTGGCAATATCAAAGTCGCGCAGGAATACGCGGCCCGGGCATTTGGGGCGGACCGCGTCTTCTTTGTAACGAACGGAACCTCAACCTCCAACAAGATGGTCGAGCAGGCGTTGCTGGCGCCGGGCGACATCATGCTGGTGGACCGCAACTGTCACAAGTCTCACCACTACGGCGCGGTGCTTTCCGGGGCCCTGCCGCTCTATGTCGAGGCATACCCCCTCACTCAGTATTCAATGTATGGAGCGGTTCCTCTGCGCACCATCAAGAAAGCTCTGCTCGACCTTAAAGCGGAAGGAAAGCTCGATCGAGCCCGCATGCTCGTGCTCACAAACTGCACGTTCGATGGCCATATTTACAACGTCGAGCGGGTGATGGAAGAGTGCCTGGCCATCAAGCCCGATCTCATCTTCCTGTGGGATGAAGCGTGGTTTGGATTTGCGCGCTTCACTCCTTTCTACCGCCGCCGCACGGCAATGGGCGCTGCTGCAATTCTCGAACAGAAATTCCAGGATCCCACATACCGCGCCGCTTACCAGGAACAGGCAAAGAAACTCGGCAATGATCCGAGCCACAAGGCCCTTCTGGAGACTCGACTGCTCGCGAATCCGGACAAGGTCCACCTGCGGGTATACCAAACCAACTCCACCCACAAATCCATGTCCTGCTTGAGGCAGGGATCCATGGTGCTGGTAAAGGATCAGGATTACCACACGGTGGAAGAGCAGTTCCATGAAGCGGTATTCACCCATGCTTCGACCTCTCCCAACCTTCAGATCATTGCCTCGATCGATGTGGCGCGCCGTCAGATGGAGCTTGAAGGATATGAACTGGTGAATCGGGCAATTCAGTTGGCTCTGGACCTGCGGCGTGAAGTCAACTCTCATCCGCTGGTCTCGAAGTACTTCCGGATTCTGGGAGCTGACGAGCTGATTCCGGCGGAATTCAGGAACTCGGGTTTCGTGGACTATTTGACTCCCGGGGCTAATTGGGGCACGGCTATCCGGGCGCTACGCGAAGATGAATTCGCTCTGGATGTGACGCGTCTGACACTCGTATGCGGCTCAGCCGGGTTTGACGGTACGCAATTCAAGAACCTGCTGGCGGCCGAGTACGACATCCAACTTAACAAGACCTCGCGTAACAGCGTCTTACTTCAGACCAACATCAACAACACGCGAAGCGATATCGCTCACCTGATGAAAGTGTTGGTTGAGATCTCGCAGAAGATCGAGAAGAGACTGGCACAAGGCGGCAAACGGGAACAGGAGACATTCGCCGCTCGCGTGAAATCGCTGATGCACGACGTGCCCGATCTCCCCGACTTCACTTCCTTCCACAACAGCTTCCGCGAGGACGCATCGAGCCATACCAGCGAAGGCGATATCCGTACCGCTTTTTTTGGCGCCTACCGCGAAGACCAGTGTGAGCACATTAAGCTGATGAGCCCAGAGATCGACAAGCGGCTGAAGAACGGCCCCGAGTTGGTGTCGGCCAATTTCGTTATTCCGTATCCGCCGGGCTTCCCCATCATGGTTCCTGGCCAGGTGATTGACGCCGAGACGCTTGAATTTATGCGCAAGCTGGATGTGAAGGAGATCCATGGGTTCGATGCATCGCTCGGATTGAAGCTCCTGAAGCCATCTTTTGTCGAGAAGGTTACGGAGAGCTCCCCAGACGGCAAGGGAAAGAAGCGGAAAGCCGCACTGGCGCACGCCTGAGGATCGCCGCTGGTGCGGTTTAGAGACTATTACTTCAACTGAGAAGAGCGGAGAAGGCAATGTTTACATGGTTCGCAACCACGCTCCGGCAGTACCCTGAGATCGCTATCTTTCTCGTACTTGCTCTCGGCTACTACTTCGGTAAGTTCACTTTCCGCGGCATCGGACTTGGATCGGTCACGGCCACCCTGCTGGCTGGCGTCCTGGTTGGCCAATTGGGTATCACGATCGGAACTCCGCTGAAGGCCACCGTATTCTTAATGTTCCTGTTTGCTGTGGGCTACGGGGTTGGGCCGCAGTTCGTGCGCGGCGTTGCGAAAGACGGCTTGCCCCAGGCCATCTTCGCGGTAGTCCAATGCATTTTCTGTCTTGCGGTGCCTGTGGCAATCGCCAAGATGGCCGGGTACGACATGGGGTACGCCGCGGGTCTTTATTCCGGGTCGCAGACAATTTCCGCAGCCATGGGCCTTTCCACCGACGCTATCAATCGTCTCGGGTTGGCGGGAGAAGAAGCCAAACGCCTGCTCGACTCAATGCCGATAGCCTACGCCGTTACCTACATGTTCGGCACGGTCGGCTCGGCGATCGTCATTGCGCTGCTGGGACCGGTATTGCTCCGCATGGACCTTGCTCGCCGCCTGCAAGGATTACGAGGAGAAGCAAGGCGGTGGTAAGGAATTGGGTGGGGGCACGCTCGGCTTGGCGCCGCTGGGAAGTGCGTGCTTTCCAAGTGAAGCCCGGAAGCATGGTCAATGGTCTTCGAGCCGTCGAGGTTGAGGCGCTGATCCCGGACGCGCGCATTTTTGTGATGCGATTACGTCGCAACGGCGTGATTGAGGAAGCAACTGGCGATACCGTGCTGCGCGAGGGAGACGTCGTGGCGCTCGCCGGCGCTCGTGAGGTGCTGGTCAATGCTCTTGGCAGGGCTAAGGCAGCGGCTGCAGGTGCCGGCGATGCCGCCGTCGAACCCCCGAAAGAAGTGGACGATCCCGAGTTGCTGAACCTGCCGATCGAAGGCATCGACATCTACGTCACCAGCAAGGAAGTAGACAGCAAGACGCTGGCTGAACTGGCGCAGTTACCCGCTGCGCGTGGCGTCTTCCTGAGGAAAATCACACGAGGCGCAGTTGCGACTTCCATCCCGATTCTCGCCAACCACGAAGATCTATCGCGGCGACATTCTCAACGTTGTCGGGCGCACAGAGGACGTCGCCGTCGTGACCAAGCTGCTTGGCGTTCCGGATCGGGCAACTGACGTTGCGGACGTCGCATTTATCGGCGCCAGCATCACGATCGGTGCACTGATCGGCGCACTGGTATGGAAAGTGGCCGGAGTGCCGTTGACCCTGTCGACCGCTGGCGGTGCCCTCATCATGGGGCTGGTAGCCGGATGGTTGCGATCGGTGCATCCCACTTTTGGTCGCATCCCAACCTCGACCGTCTGGTTCATGAATTCCGTAGGACTCAACATTTTCATCGCCGTGGTCGGCATCTCGGCGGGCCCGGGTTTCGTGAATGGTTTGAAGACACAAGGCATCGGCCTGTTCTTATGGGGAGCCGTGGCGACAACGGTGCCGCTTGTCTTCGGCATGCTCATAGCCAAGTACCTCTTCCGTTTTCACGATGCCCTTACCCTCGGTATCGTTTCCGGCGCGCGTACCACGACCGCTTCGCTCGGACTGGTTTGCGACCTCGGTAAGAGCCAGGTTCCCGCGCTCGGCTACACCGTGACCTATGCCGTTGGTAACACCTTCCTTACGATCTGGGGCATGGTCATGATCATGCTTCTGAGTTAACTTTTTTGGCCGACTGAGGAGATCCGCCATGGACGTTATGAATCTTAAAAGTTTTGAGACACTGAGCCCTTTCGAGATCAAGGATGAACTGATCAAGCTGGCTAAGAAAACCTCCAAGACTACCCAGTCGGCCTTCCTTAACGCCGGTCGTGGAAACCCTAACTGGATCGCCACCACTCCGCGCGAAGGCTACTTTCTGCTCGGTCAGTTTGCGATCTGCGAGAGCAAGCGGGTGATGGAGCATCCCGCAGGCCTCGGCGGGATGCCACAGGCCCGGGATATCGCCGCGCGCATGGAGTCATGGCTCACCAAGCACGCTGATATGCCTGGTGCATCTTTTCTGAAAGAGATGGTGGCCTTCGCCGTGAAAAAGTTCGGGTTCGATCCGGACGCCTTCGTCCACGAACTTGTGGACTCCATCATCGGTGACAACTACCCCGTACCCGATCGCATGCTCGTCCATAACGAGCGCATCACGCACGAATATTTGATGTGGGCTATGTGCGGAGACCCGAGGCCTGCTGGCAAGTTCGACCTGTACGCAGTCGAAGGCGGTACGGCGGCCATGTGCTACCTCTTCAAGTCACTCAAAGCGAATCGGCTGCTTCATCCGGGCGACACCATTGCACTTGGTACACCCATCTTCACGCCTTATATCGAAATGACGCATTTGGAAGATTACGCGCTGAAGGTTGTCAATATTGCGGCGCCCCAGGAGAACCGCTTCCAATTCACTGACGCCGAGATAAAGAAACTTGAAGATCCCAAGATCAAGGCATTCTTCGTAGTGAATCCCGGCAATCCGACAGGTATGGCGCTCAGCAAGGAGACGATTGGCAAGATCGCAAAGCTGGTAAAGACGAAGCGTCCCGATCTGATGCTACTAACTGACGATGTTTACGGAACCTTCGTGCCTGAGTTCCGTTCCTTGCTCGGCGAATTGCCACACAACACCATTGGTGTGTACTCCTACTCGAAGTACTTCGGCTGCACTGGATGGCGGCTCGGCGTGATCGCGCTCCATGAAGACAATATGTACGACAAGATGATCGCGAAACTTCCGGATACGGATCTTAAGGCGCTCGACAAACGCTATGGCGCCTTGACGCTCGAACCGCGCAAAGTAAAGTTCATCGATCGTATTGTCGCCGACAGCCGAGACGTGGCGCTGAACCACACGGCCGGTCTGTCGCTGCCGCAACAGGTCATGATGAGCATGTTCTCTTTGGTCGAACTGATGGATGCCAAGAAAAACTACCAGGCTGCGTGCAAGGAAATCGTCTATCGCCGAATTCATGCTTTGCTCGATGGTCTGGGCTTGGAACTGCCCCCCAATCCGTCCTATGACGCCTACTACGGCTTGATCGATTTCGAGTTCTGGGCAAACAAGAACATCGGCAAGGAAGCGGTGGAGTACTTGAAGAAGAATGTCCATCCGCTCGATCTAGCTTTCCGCCTGGCTGAAGACCATGGAATCGTGCTTCTGAACGGTGGCGGTTTCGATGCACCGGATTGGTCGTTGCGCGTCTCCCTGGCGAATCTGGACGACGACGTATATGAGGAAATCGGGCGTGGAGTTCGCTCAATCGCACGTGGATATCGGGATGCGTACGAGGCACAAAAGCGCGGACCGGAAGCAAAGGAACCGAAGAAGTCTGCAACTACAAAGCGATGACGCAAAGCAATTTTCCACGCAGTTCAGCAGCGGCCTAAGGTTGCGCAAGGGGACGTGGTGAACACGTTCAGCCGCGCTTGCCTCATACTGGCGTAGAAAGCGGTTAGCATCGGCAGTTCTTTATTCAAATGAGCATCGCCGGGACCTGCAGGTTTGTCCTAGAGGAATTCGCGTGAATCCAAGGGATGTTCGACCCACCTACAAGTGCAGTCTGGCGAGTCCGCGCCCCACCGGAGGCGAAAGTCCCATTTCGCATCTTGCGGACTTCTACGCCCTCTGCACTTTTATATTTTGGGCGATTGCGCTCGCCAGTCTGCTGACCTTGACTGCCTGCAGTCCTTCTCCGCGCACCTCGGAATCCGTTTCGGCCCCAAGCGAGTGGCACGAGTTCCTGGGAACCTGGACCGCTGCCGGCAGCCGCAGCAGCATTCCTTTAGGCGAGGGCCGGCGAGCCTCCATCGCGAAACTTGAAGGCTCTCTGATGCTGCTGGGGCCCTCAAGACCAGCCGTTGGATTCCGGGCGGAGGCACTCGTCCTCAACGACAGTGCCTCCGGGACCATTGGCCGCGCCGTCTGGACGGATGACCGCGGCGACCAGGTCTTCAGCGAACTGACAGGCCAAGGCACAAGGACGGGTAGCCATATCGTGGGAACGTTCCTGGGCGGTACGGGGCGCTACGCAGGAGCTACGGGCACTTACGATTTCTCCTGGCGCTTTGTACTCCAGACCGAAGAGGGTGAGGTGCAAGGCCAGTCGGAAGGCCTGAATGGAAAGATCCACGTAACTTCGGATCAGGCCACGCCCGACGCAGGGGGGCCACGATGAAAGTTAGTTCCGGCATGCTGATCAGGCGTGCGCTGCCCTTCGCCTTGGCACTCGGGATTTGGTTTACCCCTGTACCCGCCGGGCTGACCGCCCCTGCCTGGCACCTTTTCGCCGTCTTCGTGTCCGCGATCGTGGCCGTGCTGGACGGTGCATTTCCGCTGTTGACATCGACCATGCTAGCCGTGGCTGCCGTGGTTCTGACCGGCACGATTACGCCGGCCCAAGCGTTCGGCGGGTTTGCCAACACCAGCGTTCTGTTAGTAGTGATTGCCTTCCTGGTGGCGCAGGCCGTCGTCAAGTCGGGTCTGGGCCGCCGCATCAGCCTCTTCATGGTGAGCGTCTTCGGCCGCTCATCGCTAGGACTGGCCTACAGCATCGTGCTCACCGATGCGGTGATCGCACCGGCTTTCCCAAGCAACACCGCACGCGGTGGTGTCTTGTTTCCGATCGTGCTGTCGGTGTCAGAGGGATCGGGATCGAAGCCGGACGATCCCGAGGGTCGACGCCTCGGCGGTTATCTGATGTTCTGCGCCATGGCGAGCCTGGCCGTGTCCTCCGCTCTCTGGATGACGGCGACCTCAGCGAATCCGATCGGGATACAGCTGGCGCGGCAGTTTGGGGTCCAGATCGGCTTCGGAAAATGGATCGTTGCCTCCTCTGTACCGGCGTTGACCGCGATCTTGGCTTTGCCGTGGTTGGTAGCGCGACTATTCCCGCCAGGCGTGGGCAAGACGCCGGAAGCTCCGATTGCGGCGCGTAAAGAACTCGCGACACTGGGACCGCTCTCGCGCGACGAGCGAATCACCGCGGCCGCATTCGCCCTGATGGTTTCGGGCTGGATCTTCGCCGACAAGCTGGGACTGAATGTGACCAGCATCGCGTTCCTCGGTCTCGGCCTCCTGCTTATGGCTGGTGTGCTTAACCTCGATGATATTGCCAAGCAAGGCGATACGCTGACGACATTCCTGTGGCTCGCCGTCCTGTTCGCCCTGAGCGGGGCGCTTAACGAGTTAGGATTCATGGGGTACGCGGGACAGATTCTTGCGAAGCATATGGGTGGCCTCTCCTGGCCAGTGATGTATGTGGGGCTTATCGTGCTCTATGTCGCGATCCACTACATGTTCGTGAGTCAGTCGTCCCAAGTCCTTGCCCTGTTAGGAGTGTTTCTGGACGTCGGCATTCGCGGCGGTGTTCCCCCCTACTTGATGGCATTTGGACTCCTCTTCGCCAGCAGCTATTTTTCTGTAATCACACCGCAGGGAGGAAGCCAGAATGTCATCTTCGTGGGCAGCGGCTATTTAACCCAGCGTGAACTCTACAGGCTCGGGCTGCTGACAACCCTTTTCTTTATGGCGGTGTTCCTGGTGATTGGAACCGGGTGGATCCTCCTGGTAACCAGGTGATCGGCACCCGGTCGAGGGCTAGCCTGTTGAATAGATCAGTCGGGTACTCCCAGGGATTTTCCAGTTGTCAATTCGGAAGCAGCGTTTAGCATTGGAGTGGTTAGCTGAATCTCGCTGACGGCAGACAATCCCCAGGCCCGCGATTATCGGAGGCGTTATTTGAACCAGGGAGCCGGAGTTCGCCGGAGTTTCCCGACACCTCGACAGGCAGCAATCGCGACCACGTGCTTCGCTCTGTTACTGGTGTGCGCGCCAACAAACGCTCTATTTGCGCTCGACTCTTCCACTCCTAAATCCGATCACACTGTGGCAACCACAGATGAGGTTCCAATTGAATTCTGGAACCGTGAGATCACCGTCCTGCGCGCCACCATCGCTGGCGCCGATCCCGAAATGCGAGCGGAGCGTATTCTCGCTCGCCTGGATGAACTGCCGCTGCGTACGCGCGCGAGCGATATCGAACTGCATCCCTTTAACGTCGAAGGCCAGGACGGGATAGGGTTCACTTACAGCGCGAGAGTTCTTCTTTTTCTAAGTAAGGGCGACCTTGACGAGGAGACCGGTGAAACACTTGCGCAGGCTTCGGAAAGCGCGCTGCACAATTTGGATGACGCGCTGAAGGCGCGCAGTGCAGAGCGGTCCTGGCCGGTGATTCGTTCGGCTCTTCTCTTCACCCTGATCGGGCTAGTGATTCTTCTGGTTGCAGCTTCACTGATTTGGACGGCTCACTCCCGTCTGACAGCGCTCCTTCATCGCAGGGAACCGCTAGTCCGAACACCTTTGCAGTTATTTGGGATTGATATTCGGCCGCCAATCGATACTCTGGTTTACGCGGCGCTCCGGGCCATCGCGGCCCTGCTCGTCATCTCTGCAATCTATTCGTGGGCAAGTCTCTCGTTGCAACGCTTTCCTTATACAGAGCCCTGGGGAGACAAGCTGGGCCGCTATGTGCTGCAGCTTTTCCAACACTTGGGAAGATCGGCGGTGGATTCGCTCCCTGGACTATTTTCCGTCGTCGTCATTTTCTTCTTTGCCCGCGGGATTGTCCGGCTGGGCCGTGCATTTTTCGAGCAGGTAGTCGCCGGACGCATACGCATATCCTGGCTGGAGCCCGAAACGGCGCAGGCGACAGAGCGTATCTTTACGGGGGTCGCGTGGATACTGGCCATCGTGGTGGCCTATCCCTACATCCCTGGCTCCGGCACCGATGCCTTCAAGGGCATCAGTGTGTTCGTCGGTCTGATGATCTCTCTCGGTTCCACCGGCATCATCAATCAGGTCATGAGCGGTCTTTTCGTGGTCTATTCCAGGGCGCTCAAGCCGGGTGAATGGGTGCTGGTGAACGACGTCGAAGGCGAGGTGTTAGAAGTCGGGCTGCTCGCCGGTAAGGTTCGCACCGTCGAAGGGCAGGAAGTGACCATACCGAACTCCGTGCTTGTCGGCACTGCGACCAAAAACTTCACCCGCCTCGGCTACCCCGACGGCATGATCGTGAGCTCCACGGTGACGATTGGGTACGATGCTCCCTGGCGGCAGGTGGAAGGATTGCTGCTTCTCGCCGCCGATCGCACGCCCAACGTACGCAAGCAACCTAAACCATACGTATTGCAGCGGCAGCTCTCTGACTTCTACGTGGCCTACACGCTCATCGCCAGAATCACCGACGCCAAGCTACGTATCGAAACTCTCTCTGATCTGCATGCGCATATCCAAGATGCTTTCAACGAATTCGGCGTACAAATCATGTCGCCCCATTTCATGATGCAACCGCAGGGCGCCGTAACTGTACCGCCGTCGAAGTGGCATACATCTCCCGCGGTAGGGGGTGCTCTTGAGCCAGGAGCGCAATAGAAGGTGCGGCATGCTGCTGCTGAGAGATCAAGCGCTCCTGAATAACTCGTGCGACCGGCTCGTCGTGCGCCGATGCGTTAGGAGACCTCCGATTATGTCGTTTTGAAAGGGCACGGCTTCAGCCGTGCAATAAGCATCGCAAAATCAACGGGGCTTTAGCCCCCGCGACCTCGGGTAGGACGTAATCAGAGGTTCCTCAGGTTATTCCGGACTCCGTGTTAGCGTCGGCGTCCACCACCGCCCCTCATGCCGCCGCCCGATCTTCCGGCGTAACTGCCGCGCGTCGCGTTGAAATTCTGGTTGCGCTGCGCACCCTGCGTGCGCATCTGCTGCTGACGCTGCAGGTTGGCATCTGGTTTTGAGGTGGACTGCCATCCGCTGCCGCTGTTCGATGACCAATCACCATTCTGCCGGTTGTAGCGATACACGGTGCCGTCTTTGCCGGCATAGACATTGTTCTTTCCGGCGGCAATGCCGGCGTTGGTGTTGGTGTTGTATGCGAAGCCTCCGCGGCCCGCCGTTCCCTGCCCACTGTAGATGTTGCCGGCGTATCCGGCTCCGCCGCCGGCGACAATGCCGGTGTTCGGATTGTAGGTAGCGGCGCCGCGATAGCCTGCGCGTGTTCCCGGTGTAGATGTTGGTGTTGTAGCCGCGGCCGGCGACGGTACTCCGACCGGTTTGGGTATTGTAGTAGGAGCCGCGCTGAGCGGCACCATAGTTGCCCGTGTAAGGATTCGCCCATGCCGCCGCGGTGCGGGAGTAAGCGGTGTTGCCCCAGGTGCCGTAAACGTTGGCGACGGCTGCGCCTCCCCAGGCTCCCCATCCGTAGTACGGATACCAGCCATAGCCGTAATATCCCATCGGTCCCCACCATGGGTAATACCAGGGGTAGTAAGCGTAGCCATAGCCGAAACCGAAGCTCCAGCCCGTGTTCTCGGTCCAGGTAAATCCAGCTCCCACTCCGTAGGTGTATGGCCAGCCATACCACACTGTGGGACTGATATAGGGCGGGTAATACCATCCGGTGCCGTAGACGACCGTGGTTGTGCTGGCAGAAACTACCGTGCCGTAATAGCCAGGCGTGTAGCCGACGTAGACCACGTCCGGAGTAGAGTTGTACACCTTAACGTAGGTGACGTAGTAGATGGGCGAGCTAGGCGGGATGGTGTAGATCTCTTCCGGAACCGTATCGGCGACGCGCCACGGACCCTGTGGCGTGGGCGCCTTGAACCACACGCCCGCTTCCACGCAGTAGTAATTGTTGTCTGAGACCTTGATCACCGGGACCGAAGTGTTTTTCGCATACGTCATCGAAGTGCCTTCGATGGGAACGAAGGTGGCCTCACCGTCATACACGACCGTCAGTTTGGCTTCGGAGCGGGTAATTGTCGCGGTCTGCGGAATCGAATTGGCGATCAGGCCCTCCTTTGCCTGAGGAGTACCGGGAACCGATGCCAGGACGGTGGCCTTGGGACTGTTTTCGGGAATTTTCGCAAAGTCCGGCGGCATGTCCGAGCCGCTCACGAAGGTCCACGGACCGACGAACGACTTCGCTTCGAACCAGCGGCCGGAGATGAGCACGTAGTATTCACCGCTCAACCGAAAGAGGTCGCCATTGGTGTTTTCGGCATATTCCAGGCCTGTTCCTGGAATCGGCTGAAACACAGGGTCACCGCGCGTCTCAATCAGTTCCGTCGGCCCAAACGCAACGTAGACCATCGGGATCTCAGCATTCTTGCCGGCTGCTTTCAGAGACGGCTGAGCGGCGGAACCTTGCGTCGATTGTCCGGAGGAGGTTGGCGGCGGCTGTTGCCCGGACTGTCCGGTTTCGAGCGTCTGGCCGCCCGTCTGACTGACGATGTACTCCTCGGCCTTCTTCATATCGTCTGGCAGCTTTTTTGCGTACGTCCATGGGCCTTGCAGGTCCGGCGCCTGCAACCACCAGTCCGATACACGAAGGTAATACGTCTTCTTGTCGTTTTCGAGGAGGAGAACCGCCTTGGTATTGATTACACGCTCCAGATGCGTGCCCTGGACTTCGCGCAACTGCGCCGGTCCGTCGATTAATACAAGCACGGATGACTTGGTCGAAAAGATGATTGCCGGAGGATCGTTCTTCACCTCGACGGTCTTGATCGGCGCACCGTCGGCGTCTGTGGCGGCCATCAGCCGGTCAAGAGAGACCGTCTTGGTTGCATTGGGCAACTTGGTTTCGAGTAGCTTCGTGAGCTCGGCGTTCTTGCCCGGGTCAGTGGGGAAATTAACCTTCGTCAGCTGCACTTGATCGAGAGTCACCGTGCGGTTCAGCTTGTCTACCTCCGCGCGTGCATTGAACCAGATGACGCCATAAGTCGATGACTTCTTGCTCTGATTCTGTGCCTCGACGGCGGAGTACAGATAAACACGGTCGCTGTCCCACTTGTCCACCTGCGGCTGGTACACAGTGAACGTGTCCGTGCCGCTGTTAAACGTGCGTGGCCAGCCTTTGTCTGCGACCGGCGCTGCTGTGCTCTGTTTGGTCTTGTGCGCGCTGGGCGCGTCGGGAAGCGTTTGTGCCGTGCCCCAGGAACCAGCAGCCAACAGGCATGCCAGGAGAAACGTGGAAAGGATTGCAGCGACCCTGGCGTTCCGTACCTGACATGCCTCCGCACACGACACATCTTTGTTCCGCACCATGCAGTTCTCCTTACAATTCAATTGTGTCCCGTGGCCCCGGAGTGTTGGGTGATCTTCATCGCTCCTCCTCGCGGCGCAGCCATCGACGATTATCGCCTGCCCGACGAGGCGCGCGCCAATCGATACCGGGATTTCTCCCAGTTCTTAGATTCACACGTCGCCACGCATCTCCGAAGGAGATTCTTACTGTACAGGCAACGAGCACAAATTCGTGTCGGGTCGTAGTTCCGGCTCGATGCTGTTTTAATCCTGTCGAAGAGTGGCGGCAACTGGGGAAATCCCTCCACCCTAGGGATTTTCCTAGTTGTGGAAGAGGAATCGTTGCCTTAAAAGGGTGCAATGCTTAATCTCCTGGATACGGCCCGGCTTTCGCCAGAGACGAGTGGTCACTGAAGTTGCCGGAATCATCATTGCAGTCGCGCTCAAGGCCGCACTGCAAAGACGAAATCGAGGACGAGAGGCTCGGAGGTAATGTTGCCGTGATCTTCACAGGGCTGACCATCACGTTTCTGAAGGAGTATGGCTATGGTCTCCTCGTGTTCCTTCCGTTACTGCTTAGTCTGGGGGTCGGGATAACTCTGCTGGGGCAGTTGGTGGGAAAGGCAGAAGG
The DNA here is from genome assembly GCA_963746515.1 of uncultured Acidobacteriaceae bacterium. Lineage (GTDB taxonomy): Bacteria > Acidobacteriota > Terriglobia > Terriglobales > Acidobacteriaceae > Bog-257. The sequence continues at coordinate 240,379 of CAVVBO010000003.1, forward strand.
CTGGTCGCATTTCGATAGCTTTTATTGGTCCTTCATTACCGCGACGACTGTCGGCTACGGCGATATTCGCCCAGTAAGACGGCGATCAAAAGTTGTCGCCATACTAATCGCCGTTCTGGGACTGCTGCTGACCGGCCTCCTCATTGCGCTTGCGGTTCGTGCGGCAACAGTGGCTCTGCAAACGCATGTTGGCGCCAACTAAAACATCGCCGGGGCGACGAGTTGCGGCGCTCACCCGGGCTGAACCAGGCTTATCCTCCCAGCAATGGCAACCCCACCATCTCGACGGCAACTGCGACTATAGCCGGCCAGGAACAGCAGAAGGACGGAGATCGAGTTGCGTGGAACGCACTACTGAATCTCTACGACATTCGGCAGGAGGCATTATGCGGAGCTCACGAGGTTGTCATGTCCTACGTCAGGCGGCTCTATGGTTGTTCTTTGCCGCTCTTGTTGCAATCAGCTTACAGGCGCAAAAGATCAAGGTGGAATATGACAAGAGCTTGGATTTTGCCACGTTCAAAACCTTCGCCTGGGGGCAGCATGATGCCGTCTCTCGCCCGATGCTGGCCCTCGCGATTGCAGGGGCAATCGAACAAGAGCTTACCCAGCGGGGCTTGCACAAAACCGACAGCCATCCAGATCTTTATATCCAGATGTACGGTTCATCGGATTCGGATATGGCGGTGACTTACTCCGACCTCTACAGCGGATACTCGGGCATTCCCCCGTTTGACCAGAGCTTTCTGGTGTGGGGTGCTGTGCCCGGAGTGACCACGACGGTAGTCGTACATAAGGGCCAACTCGTGGTCGATCTTATCGATGCCTCTCACAAGAAAATCGCATGGCGAGGCATAGCCAGAGAGAACCTCAGCGACAACAGAGGGAAGCTGGTGGACCAGGTCAATACTGCAGTAGAAAAGATGTTTAAGAAGTATCCGGCCGGCAGTGCCCGCTGAGGATGCAAGCCTCCGAGCCAGCATGGTCCCTCGGTCAACAGTCAATTTCATAGCGGAAGCAACTCGTGACAGCAAACGGCAATGTCCGACAGTTCGCGCTCGTACCAGACTGGCTGCGCAATTACCAGAGCGACTGGTTGCGGCCGGATGTCATCGCTGGATTGACGGCTGCTGCCGTGGTGATTCCCAAGGCGATGGCATACGCTACGATCGCCGGCTTGCCCGTACAAGTCGGACTCTACACCGCATTTGTGCCCATGGTGATCTACGCGATCTTTGGAAGCTCCCGGCCGCTCAGCGTGAGTACAACCACAACCCTCGCCATTCTGACCGGCGCGGAACTCGCCGAAGTCGCTCCCGCAGGCGATCCTGCGTTGTTGCTCAAAGCGGCGATGATGTTGACCCTGCTGGCAGGTGGCTTTCTTGTCGTTGCTTCACTGCTGCGGATGGGATTCATCGCCAACTTCATCTCCGAACCGGTACTGGTTGGCTTCAAAGCTGGGATAGGTCTGGTGATAGTGCTGGACCAGATCCCCAAGATTCTGGGTATTCACTTTCCCCGAGGCACCTTCCTCCAGAATCTGCTAGCTACCGTCCGCGGAATACCGCATACCTCCTTATCGACATTGGCCGTAGGGCTCGCCATGCTGGCGCTGTTGGTGGGAACGGAAAAGCTCTTTCCCAAAGCTCCCGCACCACTGATCGCGGTAGCTGCCGGAATCGCGGCTTCAGGTTTGTTAGGACTGCAATCTCATGGTGTGGAGTTAGTTGGCACGGTCCCTTCGGGTCTGCCGTCCCTCGCAATCCCAGATTTCAAGCTTGCAGCACAGCTATGGCCGGGTGCTTTGGGTATCGCGCTCATGAGCTTTACCGAAACCATTGCCGCAGGGCGGGCCTTTGCACAAAGCGGAGAACCTTCTCCCCGGGCGAACCGAGAGCTATTCGCCACTGGCCTTGCCAATGTGGGTGGCGCCTTCCTAGGCTCCATGCCAGCCGGTGGTGGTACGACCCAGACCGCAGTGAACCGCCTGGCTGGCGCTCGCAGCCAGATCTCAGAGCTGGTCACCGCCGCAGTCAGCCTGGTCACAATGTTGTTTCTGTCTCCGCTCATCGGCCTTATGCCTCATGCAACGTTGGCCGCCGTGGTCATCGTCTATTCGATTGGTTTAATCAAGCCCGCAGAGTTTCGTGACATTCTCAAAGTTCGGCGAACCGAGTTCATCTGGGCTCTCACCGCTTTTGCCGGAGTGATGTTGTTGGGAACGCTAAAGGGAATTGTCGTCGCCATCGTGGTATCGATGGTGATGCTTTCGCATCAGGCCGCCGACCCGCCGGTCTATGTACTGGGTCGCAAGCCCGGGACGAACGTGTTCCGTCCGCTTTCTAAAGAACATCCGGAAGACGAGACCTTCCCCGGTCTTCTGCTGTTACGCATGGACGGGCGATTCTTCTTCGCCAATGCCGAGCATATTGGACAGAAGATGAAACCTTTGGTCGAGGAGGCCAAACCAAACATTGTTGTGCTGGACCTTAGCGGGGTGCCCGATCTCGAATACACAGCACTCAAGATGCTGACCGAAGCTGAGAAGAGACAACGTAAACTCGGCGTGTCACTGTGGATTGTCGGGCTGAACCCCACAGTGTTACAGATGGTCCAGCGTTCGCCTTTAGGCGAAATGCTGGGACGCCAGGCCATGCATTTCAACTTGGAGACTGCTGTGGCGAAGTACAGCGAAGTACTGCGAGATCGACCGCGGCGCAATGAGTAAACGCGACAACAGTAGCGAACCTGCGCAGAGGAAAGTTCCAAACGGAGGTGTCCCCATCGGCAGCCGACCACGCCGCCAAGCCAAGCTTGTGTGCACGATTGGGCCCGCCAGCAACTCAGAGGAGATGATTCGCGAACTCATGCTCAGCGGCATGGACGTTGCGCGGCTCAACTTCTCGCATGGTACTCATGACGAGCATGCAGCCGTCATCCGGCGCTTGCGCGGAGTCGCAACGGAGCTGGGACGCACCATCTGCATCCTGCAGGACCTGCAAGGCCCGAAGATTCGGACAGGCCCTCTGAAAGACCGCCTCCCCGTGACCTTGCAGAGGGGGCAGACCCTTACGATCACCGCCGCTGACGTGATGGGTACCGCCGAAACCATCGCGACAACATATCGCGGCCTGGGAAAGGACGTTAAGCCGGGAGAGCCGATTCTGCTTTCCGACGGCCGCATCGACCTGATCGTCAGGAAGGTTCGGGGAACCGACGTTGTGTGCGAGGTGCTGAACGGCGGCACGCTGGGCGAGCATCAGGGCATCAACTTGCCCGGCACCAACGTCAGCATCCCTTCACTTACCGAAAAAGACGAAGCCGACCTCGATTTTGGCTTGCGCAATGCGGTCGATATAGTCGCTCTGTCGTTCGTGCGGACGGCCCAGGATGTCATGCGCGCCCGGCAGGCCATAACGGATAGGGGCTATAGTGTTCCGCTCGTAGCCAAGCTGGAAAAGCCGCAGGCCATCGAGAACCTGGACTCGATCCTCGAGGTCGCCCAGGCCGTAATGGTGGCGCGAGGCGATCTTGGGGTTGAGCTGGCGCCGGAGAAGGTGCCGCTCATTCAGAAGCAGGTGATTCGGCGTGCGCTCGACTTCCGGAGGCCGGTGATCACGGCAACGCAAATGTTGGAGTCAATGATCGAGAATCCCCGGCCCACGCGGGCCGAAACCAGCGACGTGGCCAATGCCGTCCTGGACGGCACCGATGCGGTAATGCTGTCGGGCGAAACCGCCGTGGGCAAGTATCCCCGCGAAGCGGTGCAGATGATGTCCCGCATTGTGGTAGAGGCGGAGAGCGCTCACTTGCAGCAACTGCTTCCCCAGCTGCGGCACGCCGAACACTTGTCAATCGCCGAAACCATCTGCGAGGCCATGGCGCACGCCGCCCGGGACCTTGCTGTGCGGGCCATCGCCATCTACACCCAAACGGGGACTACGCCGCGCATGCTCTCCAAGTACCGCCCATGCGCCGCTATCTATGCTTTCACTTCATCGGAAGCGGTATGCAACCGCATGAACCTGTTCTGGGGAGTGACCCCATTGCGCTGCCCTGCGGGTCTCTCGGCGGAGCGCATGGCCCAGTTTGCGGAAGCGGAATTAACCCGCCGCCAGGTGCTCGCAAGAGGCGACATCTTTGGCCTGGTCGCGGGCGCCACGGAAACTCCAGGCGCCACAAACTTCCTACGGTTGATCACCGCTGACGAAAGTGGCCGCTGACTCCGGATAGCCTTTTCATAACCGCCTGCCACGACCCGGTCCTAGGGATTTCCCTAGTTGCGCAAGAGGAAGACTGAGCTAAAATTCCGAGAACACGGCAGCACATGTGGGCTGCTCGGCTCTGAGCAGGTCTTTGGAAATTTGATGTTCACGGCCGGCACAGTGACGCGCCATCGAGGCATAAGACCGCGATATGGTATCCATCCGCTCGGTAAACGAAGTGCAACGCTGCCTTGTGGAATTACGATGAGAGGGCGATTTATGTCTGTCCGGGCGCGTAGCTTTTGCTTGGCTCTGGTTGTGCTGTCGTCGACATTGGTCGTCGTGGCGGCGCAGGAGAAAACGGCGGCGAGCCACCCCACTCCCCAATCCTCCGCTGTGCTTCCCGTCGCGACCGGAGGGCAGTATGCGGAGAACGACATTTGCAAGACCTGCCACGAGGAGTTGTGGAACAAGCATTTCATGGGGACACCGCACTCGGCGCTTCTCAAGGGCGACGAACACGGATGCCAGTCCTGCCATGGGCCGGGGCAGGCGCACGTCGAAGGCGGCGGTGACATAACTAAGATCATTCGCTTCGAAACGCTCACGCCGGCGCAGACCGCGGCCATCTGCACCAAGTGTCACCAGGCGAGCCTGGAGACCCAGAACTTCTCCAAGTCGGAGCACCTGGCGAGGGGTATCAGTTGCACCTCCTGCCATGATCCGCATAAGTCCAGCGACGTGAACTTCATGCTGGTGAAGCCGCAGACCGAGCTTTGCTACGGATGCCATGCGGCCCAGAAGGCGGAGTTCGCGCGGCCTTACCGTCATCGTGTGGATGTGGGGCTTATTCAATGCAGCGATTGCCATAATCCGCACGGCACACAGACTGGGCACCAGGTGCGGACGACGGCGGGACAGTTCGCCGTCTGCACCAAGTGCCACACCGACACCATGGGCCCATTTGTCTTTGAGCACGCGCCGGTAAAGACCGGCGAAGGCTGTCTCTCCTGCCACACACCGCACGGCTCAACCAATCCGCGGATGCTGCAGGTGAACAACGTCAACTTCCTCTGCCTGCGCTGCCACACGCCGAACATGAACGGAGCGGCGGGTGCACCTGCGGGACCGGCCCACAACCAGTCCGCGAAATACCAGGCATGCACCATGTGTCACACGCAGATCCATGGTTCGAACTTTGATCCCGTCTTCTTCCGCTAACGAAGACAGGAGGCACGCGATGAATGGTCCAAGAAGCTTGGGCGCTGGTTCGCTGGGACTGCTCCTGCTCGCGCTTTGCCTGTTCTCCAGCGCCGATCTACTTGCGCAGACGGGCGGACAGGTCTCAGCCTCGACTTCCGGCAATGACAGCCAGCCGGAAGGCAAGACGGTTGGCGGCTTTCAGGTAACCCAGTCGATCGAAATCGGTGGCCTCATCTCTGAGGTGACCGGCAGCCAGCCAATGTATGACACGCTGGTCAACTACCAGACCGGCGCCCGCATCCTTGAGCAGTCGCTCACCATGCAGTCGTTGACCCACGAGGATATTTTCGACACATTGACGCTGAATAGCTTCGGGTGGGGCGGCGATCCCGAGCAGGCGGCCCGGCTGCGGATAGCGAAGTATAAATGGTATACCTTCAGCGGGACCTACCAGCACATTCAAAACTATTTCAACTATGACCTGTTTGCGAACCCGCTGAATCCCCCCAACGGCGGCACATCTTTTGTTCCGGTACTCAATTCACCACACGCTTATTACAACCGGCAGAACCTATACAATTTTGATCTTGTCCTGCTGCCAATGCAGCGAGTTTCGTTCCGCCTCGATTACAACCGCAACCGCTTCATCGGGCCCGCATACAGCAGCATTCATGAGGGCACGGATGCCCTTACTGACGAGGACACAAACAACACGCTGAATGGCTATCGCTTTGGGGTTGATGTCCGTGTCACCAAGAAAACCACACTCAGCTATACACAACTGTTTCAGTTCTATGCCGGGGACACAACTTACTCTCTAAACCCTTTTAATTCCTGGCCGCTGCCCAACGGTACCCCGGTAACCTTTGGCTTGCCCTGGTTCAACGGCGGCAGTCCATGCAGCGCTCCTCTCAATAACGGAATCGCCAATCCCAGTTGCAACGGGTTCTTCGACTACACGCTCTTCCAGCAGATACACACGATTATCCCGACAGAGCAGTTGAACTTTGTATCGTCATCCCTGAAATGGCTGGACTTCAATGCTCAATACCAATACAGCAACGCGAACATGTCTACCCCTTTCACGGAGATCTTCAGCGGTCTGAGCAGCCGCGCGAATCTGCTGGGCTCTAATTCCGCCGGGAGCTATTCCAATGCCCAGTGGAACTCATCGTCCGCCGATATCTCGGCGACCATACACATCAGCGACAAACTACGGTTGGTGGACACCTTCCGCTTCCGTACCTTCAGTGTGGCCGGAAGCTTTCTTGATTTGATGTCCAACTTCTATACTGCGGGCGAGCATGGGATCGGCTAACTTGTTGAGCCCAATCTTCAGTTTTCCCGGAACCACGCTTCTGCACGGTTCGAGCTCGCCGGCCGATATCGTGAATGAGATCTCCAGCAACCTGATCGGCCAGAATACAAAGCAGAACGATTTTCAGGTGCAGTATGACGTCCGGCCTTCGTTTGGCGTGCGTGCCGGATTCAATTGGTCGAATAATACGATTCAGCCAGGCAGCAGCTATCAGGCCGCGCTGGGTGACATCTACTTTCCTAACAATCCCAATCGCGGTGGCTGCGCCGGAGTACCGCTGAATCCCGACGGCAGCTGCACCTTTGTTGGAGTGATCACTCCGTTTGGCAATCCCACCACGGAGATCAACCGCTACTCCGGAGTTGTAGGCGCCTGGTTCCGCAAAGGAACAGCATTGCATGCGAACGTTGACGCGGAATTCGGCGGCGCCGATAACTGGATCTACCGTATCGATCCCCTGCGTTTTTACGACATCAAAGCCAATATCTCCTACGCTCCGCAGCCTTGGTTGATGCTGGGTGGCAGCGTGCTCTTCCAGCGCTCGACAAACAACGATTCCGATAATGCCTATAACCAGCACAACTACAGCACGACCATCAACGCAACGATCATGCCGAACAAGAAATGGGGAGTGGACCTGGCGTACAACTTCGATGCCATCCAGCAGAATATGAACCTATGCTTTGAAGGCGCGGTGGTTCCAGGCGCCTTCACTTGCGTCGGGGATGACACACTGATGGAAGTTCTGGCGCTCTACCACACGCATACGCAGTATGGTTATTTGGCCTTCACCACAACACCAATCCCACGACTGACGATGCGGTTCGGCTACAGCATCGTCGACAACCAGGGAAACACGACACAGTTCAACGTGCTACAACCGCTCGGGCCTTTGTCGTCGACCTATCAGTCGCCGCTGGCGGCCGTAGATTTTGCGCTCTATAAAGATGTGACCTTTAAAGCTGCCTGGAACTACTACCAGTACGGCGAAGGATCGTTTATAGGACCGACCGCCCCCCGTTATTTCCATGCGAACAATACGACCTTGGCGCTGAAGTATGCGTTTTAGGGGTGCAATCGCTAGTTTTCATTTGCGCCAGCAGCGTGTCTGCAGGTAAATTTGCTGGCACCACTTTTTCCAATTCCAAAACAACTGAAGGCGTTATCCGTCCCGCGCCAGACAGGAGACTTCGTGTTTTCACAGTCGCTTCCCATCAGTTCAGAGGGGGGTCACAACAGCTTCCAGAACAACCTTCCAGATCCCGTGACCTCCGGCAAGGAGCTTCCGACTTTCAAGTTTGAGCTTGAACAATCTGCAGGACGCGTAATGGAGGGCAGTTACGGCAAAGAGGCCACGGTGGAACAGTTGCCGATATCGAAGGGGATCGCAGGCGTCTCAATGCGCATGGAGCCGGGTGTGATGCGGGAACTTCACTGGCACGCGACAGCGGCGGAGTGGGCTTTTGTTACCGAAGGTTGGGTGCGCACCACGGTCATCGACCCGCAGGGCTGCTGTGAGACCGATGACTTCTATCCAGGCGATGTCTGGTATTTCCCGCGCGGTCATGGGCACGTCATCGAAACCCTAGGCGATAAACCGTGTCACTTTATACTGGTCTTCGATAACGGCTACTTCTCCGAATTCGGTACCTTCAGCATTACCGACTGGCTGGGCCACGCTCCGAAAGAGCTGCTCGCCAAGAACTTCGGCCTTCCGACCTCGACCTTCGACAGTTTTCCGAAGAAAGAAGTCTACTTCGCCAAGGGAAAGATTCCACCTCCGGTCGCTGCTCCGCCCTTGCAGGGCTGGAAGCGGCCGCCGCTTACCCACAAGTACAGCCTTCTTTCGCAGAAGCCCTACGAAGTCTTCCCCGGCGGACTGGAGTGGCGAGTGGACGGGTCTCAATTTCCTATTTCCACCACCATGACGGGCGTCGTGCTGGAGATGGAGGCGGGCGCTCTTCGAGAATTACATTGGCACCCGAATGCCGCCGAGTGGCAATACATCCTCAGCGGTGAATTCAACGTGACGCTGTTCGGGTCGCAGGGACGCTGGCGGCAAGAGAGGTTGAGCACAGGAGATGTAGGATACATCCCGCAAGGCTTTGGCCACTCGATTGAAAATGTAGGAACTGACCAGGCACGAATCCTCATCGTCTTTAACAACGGCCACTACCAGACCATTGACTTGTCGCAGTGGATAGCGGGAAACCCGACCGATATCCTTGCCACCAACTTTTCTCAAGATGCGTCGGTCTTTGAGAAATTCCCGCGCAAAGACGTATTCCTGACCAAATAGGTAAGTCGAAGTCGCGTCGACGTTTGCAGTGTTCAGGTTGGCAAGCTAAGAGGTGGACATGGTTGGACGTGCCAGGTTACGCGCCGCATTCATTGCGGCTGTTGTAGCGGTGATAGCGCTGTCTCCGCGATCTTTTGCTGCGAACGCACCGCTGAAATCGTACAAGGCTGCCGCCATTGTGTACGATCCGGCCTGGGGCGACCTGGACGGCAACATCGCCCGCATCTCGGAGGCAGTGGATGCAGCTGGCGCACAAGGCGTGAAGCTGGCGGTGCTTCCCGAGCAGGCGACCATCGGATATATCTTCGACAGTTTCGCGATGGTGCGTCCGTACCTCGACACGGTCCCCGGCAAAACTACGGATGCACTGGCAAAAGTTACCAAGCAGCGCCACATGTACGTTGCGGTCGGTATCGCTGAACTCGATTCGATCACTGGACTTGGGCTACAACACCGCTGCGCTGGTCGGTCCCAACGGATATATCGGCAAGTATCGTAAGCACGGACTGAACTCGCAAGACCAGGCCTGGGTCACTCCCGGCGACGGTGGGTTCCCGGTCTTCGACACCGAACTCGGGCGGCTGACCATGCTGATTTGCTACGACGATACTTATTGGCAGTATCCGCGACTTGCAGCCCTGCACAATGTCGACGTCGTCGCTTGGTTGAGCAGCTCCGATCGCGTTACTCCCGGCACTCCGGCCGCCGAGGCAAAAGGAGATCACTCCACGGTTGCGACCGTGCAGCATATCGCAGCGTTCAATGGCGTGTGGTTGGTGGCTGCGACGCGTGACGGTATCGAGAAGAACCCTTTAACCGGCCAGGCTCTCTACTACAACGGCGGATCGAGTATCTGGGATCCATCGGGCAATAAGATCGCTCAGGCCCCGGTTGTGCTGCCTGAGGTGTTATCGCCTGGCGCGCACGGCATGATCATCGCCGAAGTCACGCCTTCTCTGAGCACGGCGGTGCGGAATGCGGTGCTGGCACGGCGCGGCCGGAAATGTACGGTCTGCTCGCACTGCATCGCGCGCCTACCGACGCGAACGCAACGACTACACCTAAAGAAATCATGGTCAAAGCTGTCTCGTGGCCGCTGTCAGACAAACCTCCTGCTGTGCTTCCGCAACCACCACATGGCGGTCTGCTCGTGCTGCCGGAGTTGTTCTCCGTTGGAGCCGACGCGGGTAGCGCGGCCTACACGGCGGCCGCCGAATCCCGCGGAGGCATTGCGGAGCAGCGCTTATGCGAGGCCGCAAAGGCCGGCGGAGGTTATCTTGCGGGAGTTATCCTGAACGCGATGGCGGGAGTGTTTATCACACGGTTGCCTTGGCGGGACCAGAGGGAAAGATTCTTGCGCGCTATCGTGCGACCCACCTTCCGCCAAATCAGACACAGTGGGCCAAGGAGGGCAGCGATTGGGTCGTGGTTTCAACCCCGATCGGGAGGATTGGTCTGACACTCGGCGAGGAGCTGTCCGTGCCGGAAGTCTTCGGGATGTTGAGCGCGTTGCGTGCCGATTTGCTGGCAGCTCCGATGGGCGCACCATCCGGCGTCACCATGCAGGAAGATCCCAAGCTTTTCAACCAGCCCTATCCTCCGGACACGCCCTTCGCGCCCATGGCAGCGGCGAAGCTGGGACAGGCCTGGGTGGTGATGAGCGGGTGGGGAGATGGTCAACGGGTTTCAGCCGCTGTGTTCGGCCCAGAGCCCGTGATTGCGACTCCACCACGGGTACCCCCGACGGGCAAGAATGACATCGAGACGCAAATCACAATGGCGTGGCCGGGTACATGGCTGAATCAAAGCCACCTTATCGACGGCCAACGTCCCGCCACCACGCTGCCGTTGGCAATTGATCCCGCGTCATCGTGCTTCCAACAGTGGGCGAAGGATTCCGGCTGGAGATTCGGTTGCTAAGTGATTCGTTTGCTCGCTCAGACGTGGCGATCTCGGATGATCGTGACGGGAAATTCACGAACAGCAGAAGTCGGCTGCCCGCTACAGGGTAGACGTCGAGTATCGCAGGAATTGCCGCCAAGATCGGATTGTTCCTCAAATTTATCCGCCAAAAATCAGCAATCTCGGGATATACTCTACCGCCAGCGTAGGGTCACTACCAGACGTCCAGGTTAGGCGAATGTCTGGTGTCCTTGTCCAAGCTGAGGACGTCGCCGATGCACACTACCAGTGCCTATTCAAATGGCGAAATAGGACGATCGTCGTTACCCCTTTGGAAACGATTGCGCGGACACTCTTACGTCTGCATGCTTTACATAGGAGCGATTGCCGGCATCCTCGCCGGAACCCAATGGGCGGAACTCCATGGCCTTTCCGCACCCAAGGTATTTCTGGTAATGCTGTTGATCTTCCCCGCAGCCCTCGCAGGCGCGAGACTGTTGTTCGTGGCGCTGCATTGGAGTGCCTTTCGTCGCCAGCGGGCGCGAGTCTGGAGCACAAGTGAGGGAGGCGCAGCGCTCTACGGAGGGCTGATCTTTTCCTTCCTGATCAGTCTGCCCTTGCTCTGGGCGATGAGACTGCCGCTGGGAGCATTCTGGGATGCGGTGGCGATTGCCCTCCTGGTCGGCATGATTTTCACCAGGACTGGCTGCGCCCTGCAGGGCTGCTGCGCGGGCCGACCTTCGCAAAGCTGGGTAGCCTTCAGCATGCCGGACGTGAACGGCGTCTGGCGCCGTCGGTTGCCCTTTCCGTTATTTGAGGCTGGCGTTGCCACCGTAACTTTGGCGGTGTGCATTCGGTATCTCGGCAAGTCTTCTGGCGGCTTTCTATTTCTGGCCGCACTCGCTATGTACGCCAGTGGCCGATGGCTGCTCGAGCCCACTCGCGAGAACGTGGACCGCGTCGGCGGCTGGAGCGTTCATCGGATTATTTCTGCCTTACTAGTCGCGCTCGCAATCGCGGGATTCCTTCTGATTTGGACGATGGAGAACGCCGCCACAACCGCCGCTCATTGACCTTGCAAAGGAGGTAGAGTCGCTATGGCAATGACCCACTGGTATTACGTGGTTTTGCCTCTCGTCGTGTTCGCTGTCATGTCGTTGCTGCGGTTCCGGGGATGCCAGTTTAACCCGCGCCAATCTGACAATTATGGAGGCACAGTCAAAGGTGATGGGCCAACTGCCTGGTTTCGCCTGGAAGAGTCGCCGGGTGCGACCACCGCGGCGAATGCCGCCGGATCGCCTGACGGTACATATGGAACTGCGCCCAGTCCGCTAAGCGCCGGTAACGCGTCCTGGCATTCGCCCGCAGTAGCTTCAACGTCTCTCACACTTGGCATCAACAACCCTGACCTGGTGCCGGAGGAGTCCCAAGATCCTTACGATTTCTCCATTCGCGTAGCCGGGGCTTATGTTCAGGTTCCGGCCGATGCCGCGGCGCTGCAGAACCTCACCGAGTTCACTCTGGAAGGGTTGGTTTATCCCGATTGGGACGTCACCGCGCTGGGCAGCTACTACTGCGTTCTCGAATTGGCGGCGCACGTCCTGCCCGCAACTTTGAAGAACCAGGGCTTCGGCCTCTACGCCGGTCCGTCGGATACCACCAATCCGAACTCCTCCTACTCTTGGCAAGTGTGGATGGGTAACGGAACCAGCTTCCAGCGTCTGGAAGAAGTTAAGCCCTACACGCCGAATGATCCCAACAATCCAAACCCGGGACCGAATGTCGAAAAGGACCAGGTCACGTATCTCGCTTTCACGTACAGCCAATCACAGGGGCAGGCATTTTTGTATCTCTACACCTCTGATCGCGACCTGGATTACGTGGCCTACCAATTGATTTTCGCGCCCTACACGCCCGTCACCTCCGCCGCGAATACCCAGGGATTGCATATGGGGCTGACGGCTGAGGGCCCGCTATTTCCGCCCGGTCCGCCTGCGGTTGTGCCCTTTCTGTATCCGTTTATCGGGCAGATGTGCAACATCGCCATCTACAACACAGCTCTGACGCAGGACACGCTCAGGCACCACGCCACCGTAGCGTTTTTTGTTAATTCACCGAGTTAGCGAAAGGAGAAGACACCGATGCCATCAGCACAGGACATCTTCAATAAACTGGTAGAACTCGGGGACAAGCTAGACACTCTGAATGCCACCTCCCAGTCCATCAAGACGGATGACGACCAGCTTCTCAGCGTAGTCAGCACCGACCTAGGTGAGGTGATTGCAGCCGATACCTACACCAACCAGGCCCTCTACCAGAACGCACTGCAGAACGCGACCATCATCTGTCTTCTCGAGCAGATCTCGAAGAACACATGCGACTTGGTGAACCTGGCGACGGTGCAAACCAGGCTGCAGGAGAGCATCGAAAAAAACACGATGCGGATGGCAGCGATGCTGTCGGCCACGCACCCGGAGGCTGCGCTTGCGCTGGAGCGGGAGGAGGCGTTGCGCCGCGACCTTGAAAGATGTTGTCCGCCGGAGCCGACGCCCCCGGCGTGCAAGCAGAAGCCTTGCCAGGCGCCGAAGCAGATCGATCCGCCGCCCCAGGGCAACGTCATTCAATAGCGTGTGACTCAGCAGCTCTTTATCGGCGCCGTGGTGCTCGCCGCCGACCGTTACAGCAAAGCGGCGGTCAGCGAACGTCTGCGTTCGGGCAGGGTCCTCAGAGTGGGGCCCTGCCTGCGCATTCACTACGTCCTTACTCGGTTCAAAACCCACAGTCTTATGCAAAGTCCAACTTCACTGGCGGTGATTTGGACAGCCACGGCAGCGTTGCTCGCCGTGACCGCGCATTTGGGGATGTTCTTCCAGTCTCCCGCAGCGCAAATGGGCCTGGCGGCTGCGCTCGTGGGATCCGGAAGCAATCTCTACGACCGGCTGCGATGCGGGGCTGTAATCGATTTTCTGGATGTGGGATGGTGGCCCGTGAGCAATCTCGCCGACATTGCCCTAGTCGCGGGCGTGGTTGTAGCTCTTCGCTTTCTCTGCTAAGCCTCGTGAACCACGCGCCGAAGTTTCAGACTTCTAACATTAAATCCGGACGATTTCGTAGGAGCAAGAATCGTTCCGGTTGCCCTACATGATTCAAGTCATCTTCGAGGAGGATAGCAATGCAACCATCGCTGCAAGCGCGTATCTTGGGACCGATAACTCAAGCAAACGATAACTCCCAGGTTGCCTTCCATTCAGAAATAGGCAGGAAGGTCATTCTGAAACCTGTCCTCCGCAAAAACCTCCGTAGGCGGTAATCTGCATGACTCCAGGTGAAGATTCCCGCCCTTTCCTGCGGTTTGGGGAGTGCCTCGCATCCACGGGGAGCTGCTCAATATTAATGCCAAAGGGTGAACTCTCGGAACCGCATGCTTAGGGAGCAGAACTGTCTCGGTGGTGGGTTTGGACGACGCCTGCTTGCCGAAGAAACCTCGCCACCTCATCCGCAATTACCCAATAGCCAGCCGGAGTAGGATGTGTCTCAAACCGGCCGTCATAATAAAGAAGCTGGGGCGACTGTATGGCGGCAAGCCGAAGTCTGGGAGCCAGATCAGCAAAGGGAATATTCGCCTTGGATGTTATATCGCGGAGGACATTAACGACATCCGCAAACTCGCGCCGGATCTCGTCAGCTTGTGGCGAGTCTGAGGAATATATGTTTTCCCTGCACGGCACCACTATTACCACCAACCGTCCCCCAGATTGTTCGGCCTGCTCCTTCAGCCACATCACCTCCGCCGACTCCAGAGACAGCGCGCGCTTCTGCTCCGCCGCAGGGCCGCCGGAGCCTTCCGGTCCCAAATCATCAGCCAGAGCAACATTTTGTTGTTGTCGGAGAATTCCTCCTACTTTTAGTATCAATAGATTGAATAGTTCGGAATGTTCCGATAGAAAAATATAGCCTGGCATACTCTTCATAAGGCGACCTACCGATCTCGAGGCTTTGCTCGCGGCTTTTAGCTGGTCGGGAGAGCGCGGCCTTATCCGTCCCCTATCATCCATTAGGAATCCGCCGCTGACAAAGTCCACCGCACAGGCTATGTTCAAAACGACAATCTGAGGATGAAAGCGCTTGACCCAGCTGTCATACCAAAGCGCCTGCTCTGCCACAACCGTTCCTGGAATACCGGCATTGATGACCTCAAAGATCAGCTTCGAGCCATCCTGCTTTGCCCGTTCCTGGAGAATGGCCTGTAGTTTAAAGGGATAGGTTTCGACATCGTTCGCCCCGCTTCCAAAGGTAGAGCTGGACCCTAGCAGGGCAATTCGGATAGTTCCCGGATCCGGTTGAGGTGTATAAAGCTGTTGACCCCGGAATCGCTGTGCGCCGAAAGAGAAGCTAGTGTCATAGCTTCCGGGAACGAAATGTCGGCCATGCACACTCGGCAACGGAACGACCATGTTATTAAAATGGTCCATCCAGGGGTAAGCAATCGAACGCGGCACCACAATCCGCGCAATCCCCTCGGCTGCAATCAGAGAGAGTGCAGTACTGAATAAGAACATTGCCACGCGCAAAAGCGCGGTATGGCCAAATCCGAGTATCCTAGCTACATGATGGCCGTGGCTTGACATTACTTGCGCCAGCTAATCCGCCAGACGACATATACTTGATTGCAGCGTGCAAGCGATCGGAATAACCCGGCAAAGTAGTAGGAATCACAGAAGGCGGTTCCGTACCCACGTCGCCAAGTCTAAGGCCTGTGCGCCGGTTTAGGCGATCAATCGCATCATTCCCGAACGGGTATTTGCCGTCTGCTCGTCGACTCAGGCGCTCTGCCATGGAGCCCTATCGGCCTCTCCCGGCACGAGAAAACGATTTTGCTCAATGCCGTGCTGCCTAGCATAGAGATCATAGTATCGCTGACCCAAGTCGAGCAGCGACCGGTGCGTGCCCCGCTCCACTATTCGTCCTGCTTCGACCACCAGGATCTGCTCCGCGCGACGAATCGTCGACAGGCGGTGTGCGATGACGAATGTCGTACGGGTCTGCATCAGATACGAGAGTCCTTCTTGAATCATCGCCTCCGACTCTGAGTCGAGGCTTGAGGTCGCTTCGTCAAGGATCAGAATGCGGGGATTTGCCAGGATCGCTCGGGCAATTGACACACGCTGTCGTTGGCCGCCGGATAGCTTCACGCCCCGCTCGCCGATTACAGTCTCGTACTTCGAAGGATAGGCCTGGGCGAACTCGTCAACGCGGGCAATCGCGCAAGCGCGAAGAATCTCTGCTTCTGTCGCATCTGGTTTGGAGAATGAAACGTTCTGACATATCGTGCCATCGAAAAGAAACGAGTCCTGCAATACCATCCCCAACTGCGTACGGTATGACTCCAGACGTACAGTGGAAAGATCGACTCCATCCATCAGTATCATGCCTTCGCTTGGCTGGTGGAAGGCTGCGATGAGTTCAGTGATCGTGGACTTTCCCGCGCCCGAAGATCCCACCAGAGCCGTGACGGTGCCGGGTAACGCGTGGAACGAGATGTCATGCAAGACCGTCTTCGTTCGCTCGTAGGCAAAGTGAACATTATGAAAAACGACATCGCCCCGAAGCTCATCGAGGGAGACGGTACGCCGAGTGTCGGCGTCTTCCGGCCTCTCATCCAGAATTTCGTGCGTGCGCTCTAAGCCGGCGATTGCTTCTGTGACCTGGGTGCCAATAGCTACTACCTGCATCAGCAACGCAGCTAGATAGCCCATAAATATCGCGTAGGTTAAGAACCCACCGAGTGTAAGTTTGCCAGCGAGGATCTGACGCGTTCCGATGAAGATAACGCTGGCGCCGACCAAGCCCATCAGGACTGACGAGGACAGGCTGATCACTGCCGTCGCCCTCAATAATCGAAAAGCATTCTGCAGCAACCGTTCAACTCCGCCACTGAACACTTCATGTTCAAAGCCCTCGCCGTGATAACCCTTCACTACTCGGACTCCTCCGAGTGACTCCGTCAGTCGGCCGCTAACCTCGGCGGTGATCTGGGCGCGTTCGCGAAATATAGGTCGAACAACTCGAAATGCGCCGCGCAGACCCAACCCGAAAACAACTAACGAGCCGAGAGCTATTCCGGTCATCACCGGGCTGATCCAGAACAGTATGCCCAATGCAATGACCGAGGTCAGTACCCCGCCCACAAAATCCACCAATCCTGTTCCAATGAGGTTGCGCACCCCCTCCACGTCACTCATGATTCTTGTGACCAGCGCCCCACTCCTGTTCGCGTCATAGTACGAAACCGGCAGTCTGCCAATGTGATCCTGGACCCGACGCCGCAGTTCGGCTATTAGTCTTTCCGCCGCTTTAGAGAGGGTCTCTGTTAAACCGAACGAGCTTAGGCCTTGAATGAGCGTTGCCAATAGAACCATGCCGACAAGTGGATAGAGGAGCCTCAGACGCTGCTGGATGATCACCCCATCAACCAGATACTTGATCGAGGCTGGTAGTACCAGTCCGGAAACTCGGTTGATGACCATCAGCACCAAACCAACCAGGATGAGGGCCCGGCGTGGCCGTATGAGGCGCCAGATCTCTCCTGGCGCGTTGAATGGCGCTGTCTCCTTACCGATCGACGTTGAAGGTTTGCTAACCACCATCGAAGCTAGAGCGCAACCGCGTGCGGCGCGTCCTTATGAATGACAGAGTCCTTTGTTGACTGAGTCGCCCGCTAAGGCGGCCTGCAGTTCAGCGCTATGTCCTCTTAGCCGCCAATACTGATAGAAGCCATGAATCACGCACAGTTCCGGCCCGGAGGCGAGTCTATCGTCGGCAATGATCCGCGCTATGAACAACGTATGGCTGCCGATCCGATGAATTGTTTCGACCTTTAATTCTCGTACTCGTTGCGCGAAAGCTGGGACAGGAATGCCAAAGGTGGCCGAGCACATGGTTGCGAAAGGAAGTTGCTCCCAGGCAATAGAATCTTTGGTATGATTTATCGCTAGTTGGTATGCTAATGACGCGTGCGACAGCGGTACACTGCTTAGCGCAAGCTGGCCGGCACATTCCACCAGATGTGCAGCGCGTCTCGAGTCTTTCAGCGCAAAAGCGAAATACCCATTACCCAGATCCCCCATGATGTTCATCGGAAAGATGTTTCCGCCGGACCACCCCGACAACACTTACCAGAGATACGGGGTGCGCGCGTATGAACGTTACCATCGCCGCCCGTCTGTCGACGAAGCGACATTGTCATTCCCGAGGTATTCGCCTTGTTCCATTGGGAGTACACATGGAATAGGTAGTGAGCATAGAGACGCATTTGCGGCAGGCAATAATTTATTGCACTTCGGGCTCCAAATAATCCTAGCTTTAACTCCTCAATAGATATATTTTCAATTTGGCTCAACCCTATCTCGCCCAATACGCGCTTCCGTCCGTTCCGTTCGCAGAACTTCAATGACCAGCGACTGAAACTCCCAAGGCGGGCCGGCTGTCCATCAGGGAAAGCAATGCACACTCGAAAGGGATCGGAGCACGCCGTGGAATGACGCTGAGTCACATCGACGGGTTGACCGGGCCCGTGCAGCCATACCGCGATCTCTGCCTGTGGTTCCACCATCCCGACAGTGAATTCTTGCGGCAGCAAAGTGTCGCCGAACACCAGGTTCTTGATTGCTTGCCGGCTTTGCTGCATTAGCGACATGAAAGGTATTGCACTGAGGCTTGTTGTCTAGCTTGGATGAATGCTAGGCATATACACTGTGATGGCGTATCAGTTTAGCGTCACCGATGGCGTAAAGGCGCTCCACTTCAGCTGCGTTTGATGTCTTATGATTGTGCCATTTAGAGGGTCGCATCTCGGCCAGCTTAAAACAGGGAGAGCATTGGCTTATCCAGCCAGATGTCGACTCATCGGCACGTTCAATACCGACGTGCAGAAAACACCGGCGCGTCATGCGAGCGATATGGTTCAGATAATCCGTCAATGCTGCAAATGAAACGTCGGACATTGCATGCGAGCTGAAAGTAAGATCTACGCATTCTGCTGTCATCCTCTGCATCTCGAACAGCGGCAGTAACACTACATCCGACTGAGCAATGGCTTGTTGCGGCGATTCTTTTTCTGCATAAAGCGAGAAGTTCAGCTGCGGAAAAGACTTCATAAGGTAATAAGAGGTCAGCGCGATACTTTCTGGAACGTCGAAATCGAGATACTTCATTCCCGGCCGGTCACGAAGGAGGTAGTACGCCATTCCGCCAAATCCGCCTCCAATTTCAGCAACTGCGGCCGCCTCTGAGTCGAGCAGGCCCGAGAGCCGCTGCGCGCAATAATGCCGATATGGCGCTCCATCTTCGACGAGTGTTCCTTCAAGGACCACACCAAACGGATTTCCCATATTCGGGGTGGCAAGATCGGTCAATACAAAGTTTCCGTTCGTCAGGCTTGCCCAGTAGTCAAGTTGATACAAAGCGTCGCTCAAGTAATAGCGGCGGTGAATATTTCTGATTGTCTTTCCAAAGTAAGCACTCGACATCCCATAGGGCACGCCAATCAAACCGGCCGAGCAGGGATCACGGAAGAAGTTCTGGTAGGTTGCCCGCAACACATCGATGTGCCGCCTCCGCAGGGCATCCGTCACAGGCCCTAGACTACGGTGCCTTACCTGGCTCCACCACTCGCTGGCAGCGTAAGTGCTCGGCGCAGGTTCTTGATGTTCGATGGCTAGGATATAAGCGGTGCAGATCCTTTCCAGCAGGGCCGTATCGTCGCTCCGGTCATCGACGCGAGAGGCGAATCCATCAGTAACGCTCCGCAAGTCAAAACGAGGATCGTCACCAAAATGACGTGTCCCCTCGTTAGCGAGCTTCCACATTTCCAAATACGCAGCGATGAGAGCCTTCGCGGAACTCGCTGTCCGAATAGGATGACGGAAGTGCTTAAGCTTCAGCATGACACTGGCCAGTTGTACACACTAAGAAAGCAACTAACCCTGCTTTTGCTTTGCAGTTTTTCAGACTAGCCGAGGGCATTCATCGCTTATTGGGAGCGGGCGTCGCGAACTCGCAGCATTTTTGGGACGATGGGGATCGTGATCCACGGCTGCCGCAAGGCACGGCAAAACATTGCCGCGGAAAACCCTCGGCAGGAATATCCCACCTTGCAGAGTAATCGGCGTCGTCTAGAATCTTATTGACGGCTGTATTTTCGCTGGCAGTGTGCACCTCTACGAACAATGCTGGCCGATGGGCTTGCAGGATTCCCACCGCTCCTTTCAATACTTCGGACTCAGCACCCTCAACATCGATCTTGATGACGTGCGGTGCGGGTCCGCCGACCGCAACAAAATCGTCCAACCGCACGGCGGGAACTTGCGTAAGTTCTCCGCTTGCCAGCACCGGCCGGCGATCTTTCCAGCAAACACCGCCTTGCGAACGAGGAAGGCCTCTACGGAACGGCATCGATGCGCCTGCAGTAGACCATACCGCAGCTTCGATAATTTGAACACTCTGTTCCAAACCGTTGCGATAGACATGCGCGCGCAGCCTTGCGGCACTCTCCGGATCGGGCTCAAAGGCAATGACCTGTGCTCCTAAGCGAGCGGCAGGCAGAGCATGGAAACCAATGTGCGCCCCGACATCGTACATAACCTTGTTCGGCCCCAGAGCTTGCTGAAGCGCCTCCTGTATTGCCGGCTCATGCTTGCCCAACCACCAGCCACGCTCGCTTGACAGATCAACTTTGAGCCACAATCCTTTGGCTGATCCGCCCTGCACCTGTATCCAGTCGATCCGCTGCGGAATCAGATGCCGCCCGAGAAAGCCGCGCAAACGTACGGCGCGCGCGCATAGCGCCCGGGATGCGCGCCAGCGCCCTTTCCGGCAAGCACCGCGTGAGCAGGCTTTTCCATGTTAAGAGCAGGTGAGTGTAGGTTACCGCGACGCCTGACATAACGTGTCCGAATTCTTAGCGATCATTGTGTGGTCGGCACTGAGGCCACTAGCTCGACGGAAAAGAACGGTGCTCGGCTGTATCTGGCATCATCCCGACAGGGCGCACTATTTCTTGAAATTATTCTTACCACAGGGTTGGTAAGAAGAACTGGTGAAGAGGTGACGGTCAGGTGATCGAACACTGGACCAGGGTTGCCGGTCCAATCGAGTATTTGCTTAACTCGCCAGGAAGGTGGGATGTGGAAAATTGACGTGCTTCCTGTGGACCACAAAATCCAGCTGGTGCTTTCCTTCCTATCAAACTGGCAGACCCAAACCCCGGAGCGCTCACGCGTGCAGGAGCGTAACACAGCCCCGATCATCCATTGCCGTATGGTTCCGTAGGACGCTCCCGTAGCGGTCATCTGGTCCCCGGCAGGGCTGGTGAGATTGAGGGTGCTCCAGTTGTGATTGTCCCAGGCATACCAGTAGCAACGCTGGACTCCCATTAACCAGTTCACCACGTAGGTCCTCATAAGATACGCGGCGGCTTCAGCTTCTGACGAAAAATGCTTAGGTTGCGCCCACCCTGATTCGGTATTCCACAGTGGTTTACTATCGCATCCTCGAGTTCGCAGGGAACGCTGCACCTTTTGGATTAGCGGGATCATCGCCTCGGGTGGGTCCGGAGTTACATAAAAATGGTACGCGATCACATCCGAGTATTGGCAGCCGCCTTGCGCCAGAAAGCTATCGAGCCATCTCAGACCGGCATCGGTTGTTGCTGACGGCGATAAGACCACATTAGCTGCATCAACGCTCTTCAATGCTTCATAAGCTGCACGCGAGAGTTGCAGCATGGTGTCGACTGTACCGCTAAAGTCCGTCCCCATGTTCGGCTCGTTCCAGATTTCGTAGGTATGAATGCGGCCTTTGTAACGCGTGGCAACTGCGCGAACGTATTCTTGCCAGTCCGTCAGGTTCCGCGGCTCTGCGGCGTTGCCCTTACCATAGGCCGATGGCTCATCCGGACGCGCCGAGGCCCAAGTGGGTGTCAAGCCCAGCGTGAGGATAATTTCGACATGATGTTCGGCGGCAAGCTGACAATATCGATCCAGCAGCGCGAAGTTCCATCTGCCCCGCTCCGGTTCAAGCTGCGGCCAAGCCACTCCCGAGTCCCACAGCCGCCACTCGGCAAACTGCACTGTAGGCCAGGCGGTTCCCGATGCCGCCCCGTGTATGTGCATTCCAAAATATTCGGCACCTACCGCTCGCTCAGGTCCTGCGTATGTCACCGAACTCGCCAGACGAACGGACGTGAAGAGGATGACGAGAACCAACCCTAGTCCCAGACCCGCACTATACCTTCTCGATCGGAAGCCATCTCCAGTAGTCATTGCCACCGCACGTCATGGTTCGGGGAATATACGCCGCCGGGAAAGCGCCGTGAACCAAAGGGC
This sequence comes from uncultured Acidobacteriaceae bacterium, assembly GCA_963746515.1. Lineage (GTDB taxonomy): Bacteria > Acidobacteriota > Terriglobia > Terriglobales > Acidobacteriaceae > Bog-257. The sequence continues at coordinate 262,690 of CAVVBO010000003.1, forward strand.
GCGGCCACAGTCGCTGGCATAGACCAATGTCTTCGAATCCTTCTCCCAGGCGGGCGTCATGTCGTTGCACTCTGCATTGGTCACGCGAAGTGTCGCCCCCGTGTTGATGTTCCGTACCCACAGGTTCCACATCCCGCGACTCTGCTGACTGTAAGCCAGCCATCGGCCATCGGGTGACGCCGAAGGGTAACGCGCATTCGTGAGGCCAAGACGCTGCAGATCGCCCGTTTGATCGATGGTGAAGAGCTCGGGTTCGCTATTCTTGGTTACAGCAGAAATTACGAGACCCCCTCCAGGAACAAATGTCATCTCTTCTACATCCAACTCCGGAGGTGTGATTGGACGATCGGCCACCTGTGCGGTCCGCAGACTGTGCAACCAAACCCGGCTTCTTCCCTTTTCCGACCTCAGGTAGGCCAGCCACGCTCCGTCCGACGACGCCACTGGAAATTCAGCATCGCTCACGTCTACCTTGCTCAGTGGCTCATTCCGTTCGCTTAGCACAATGTCAGACCGTCGTCCGGCTTGCTCAATCCAGCGCTTGCCGTCAGCAACAGTCTGGCTGAGTTCGTCCGCGCTGCCCGAGTTCATCCCAACTCCGTGAGGGCCTACACTCCCGGCGTGATATCCCTCGACCAGCATTCCAATGAACTGCACGGAGTTGTCTTGGATTACTGGCTGGGTGGCGAGAAGAATCGCCGGCGATGTCGTGATCCTCAAAGCGTAATTGTCATAGACTCCCTGCTGATGGTGGATTGACGATCCAACTTCAATCACGCAAGCGATACCCAGCGCAATTGCCCAAGCCCAGGGTTCCCATTGCTTTTCCCCGCTGGTTTGCTCCTGCCGTCTCAGTGTCACATAGCACAGTAGACACAGCAGGATGACGAAATAGAGTCGGGGCACAGCAGCGAGCATCCACCAGCCACCGGCAACGTTGTGTTGCCAAGCCGGAAAGCAGATTGCCAGATATAGAATCGTCAACAGTGCAAGAGACCGGCGGTCCCGCTCGGCCACAAACCTCGCCGCCATGACCGTCACAGGTAGAAGAAGCAGCGTGAAATGATACGAAGCGGGGAGCGTAGAAATCGCCAGCAGGCTAATCACGAAACCGGACCACTCTAGTTGGAGTTGCCGCGGTTCGCGATTACCGGGTCTGGCCAACAGAATCGCGGGCGCAAAGATCATTAGCTGCAGAAGTGGACGAAGAACGGCGACTAAAGCAGGCGCGTGAATCAGTGGGTGCGGATTCCACTCTGGCTCGAAAATCAACATTGCGTGCAGCAGAGAGGAGAGAGAATTCGAGACTAGGTTATAAGGGTCCAGAGCTTCGCCGTGCAAAGCCCATCCTAGTATCTGCGAGAGATATATCCGGTGCACTGCCGTGCCAAACGCGGCTATGGACACGAGCACCGTTCCCAGTGCGCCGGCGATCAAACCTGTCGCAGCACGCAGGTCTCTTTTGCGCATGAAGTAGAGGACAAAACAAATGGGAAAGATTTTTAACCCACAAGCCACCCCCATCACTATGCCCGCTAGAAAAGGCTTCGCTCGCACATATAGCCAGAGCGCCAGCGTCACAATTAACAGTAGCAGAATATAGAACTGGCCATTCTCCAGATTTCGATGCGCAGGGTAGTTCAATACCGTCAGCAAGCCGACCCGTCGCCATCCCAGACCGGTGAGCGACTGTAAAATAACGGCGACCCATCCTAGCAAAAGAAGGTTGGTGACAATCCAAGCGTGCTTGGCTGAGAGAGGTGTCCAATAGGTGAAAGGTAGAACTACGAGGCCTGAGAAGGGAGTATCAGGAACAAACCCGACGACTGGCTGGTCACTCCTCGTAATTCCGAACCGGTCTTTCTGCCGCTGGAACCAGATCCACTCATAGAGACGGTTGGTGTTATACCCTTCCCGCACCAGACGAGCGGTGATGTAGTAGTTTGGAAAATCGGTATTGAGCCGCCCCCACGCGCGAGGCAGAGTACGCACGCCAAAGTACCCAATCGCTGCCAGTAACACAAGCCATTCGAGCATCACGACCACACGGCCTACACCAATCGGATGGACGGCCTGCGCAGGGCTTGCCATGGCCACCTGTCCCGTCGATACGAAGGTTTGAGGCATACTTCAAGCTACTTCGACGATGCTGCGGCTGCTGGGGGCGGGAACTTCAGCACAGATCTGGCTTTCAATCCAGGAATAGGTCTTTGAAAGACCTTCCTCCAGGGATACCTCGGGCTCCCAGTCTAGCACTTGACGCAACAACATGTTGTCCGAGTTCCTCCCTCGAACGCCTTGCGGACCTGGGACATGTTTTAGGCGCACATCGATTTTCGCCAAAGACGCAATAATGTATGCGAGTTCGTTAATGCTGACCATGCGGTCTTGTCCTAGGTTCAATGGCTCACCAAAATCAGATAGCATCAGTCTGTGAATACCGGCAAGACAATCGTCAATGTAACAAAACGACCTTGTCTGTTCCCCATCGCCCCAGATCTCAATTTCGTCACGACCAGTAAGCTTTGCTACAGCAATCTTGCGGCAAAGAGCAGCCGGCGCCTTTTCTCTGCCCCCGCCCCACGTGCCATACGGGCCGAAGATATTGTGGAAACGAACGATCCTCGTTTCCATGCCGTAATCCTTCCGATAGTGGGTACATAGCTGCTCGGTAATGAGCTTTTCCCAGCCATAGGCATCCTGTGGTTCGGCTGGATAGGCTTCTGCCTCGCGTAGGGGAGCGACATCCGTTCGCAACTGCCGATATTCCGGGTAGACGCAGGCTGAAGAGGTATACAGATAGCGGCTCACGCCGTTTGTTCGCGCGGCCTCGATAGTGTGCAGATTAATCAGAGAATTGTTGTGCAAGATGCGCGCATGGTTGCAGGAAATATACCCCATTCCGCCCATGTCAGCGGCTAGTGCGTAGACCATATCTACCGATCGAGTAGCCAGCAGGCAATCGTCCCATCGGCGCAGGTCGAGGATCTGAAATTCATCCGCGTCACTGAGACCAAACTCGGGATACTTGAGATCGGCACCCCGCACCCAATAGCCTTTCGCTTTCAGAAAGCTGACTAGATGATGTCCGATGAAACCTCCGGCGCCGGTTACTAGGACTCGCGGATGTGTAGAGGCCATTACCGATTCTCCTGGATGAAGGTGTGTGTTGAGTAGTGATAACGAGTGGCAGCAAACCAGAATGCAGCTGAGGGGGGACGATGCCCTTCTTACTAGGCAGCTCCTATGCCACGAACGATGGCCGTCACGGTGCGCAATAGGATCGCTAAGTCGAGAAAAATGTTTCGTCGCTCGATATAGAAAAGATCCAGCTCAACGTTTTCGTGGATAGGCATGGCTCGTGCCGGGCTGATTTGCCACAGACCCGTAATGCCTGGGGTGACGCGTAGCCGCTGGTGTTCGTATGGGCCGTATTGCGCGACGAGGAACGGCATTTCTGGACGTGGCCCCACGAGACTCATGTCTCCTCTTAGGACATTGAGCAATTGCGGTATCTCGTCGATACTGAGTCGCCGCAATATGCACCCTACTTTGGTCAATCGTGGATCGGCGTCGCTGGTTGGTGACCGCGCGTATAGCGGCGCATCGGCATGCATACTGCGTAATTTCCACATGTAGAAAGATACGCCGCCTTTTCCAATTCGGCGCTGTAGAATTAATGCTGGCCCCCCCGAGTCGAGCTTGATCATTACAATAGCCGGTAACACTACGGGCAGAGCTATGACTAAGAGGAAAGAGCCTCCAATCACATCGATCAGGCGCTTCAGCCAAACGCTGAGCGAGAAGCCGGTCTGCGATGCTTCGATGTCGGATTGTGCTGGCGACCCTACAATTGGATTTACTGCGAGCGGCAGGCCCTCCAACGATCCACCTCTCGCATCATGAGAAAGGTGCAAGTCAGACGAATGGCTGAACCGCCGGTTTCTGAGCGCCCCAATTAGTTCGCGCTGAAGTACTAACAGGTAAATTAGAACGATAATCGTCCATAGTATGAAAGTGTCTGGCATCGTACGGCGGTCAATGCAACTCATCAACCCAAGAATGGCAGCACAGCACACGCCGCGCACCAAGCCTTCGGTATTGGCGATATTGAGCGGGGTTCTTTCCCGTGAATAGGCGTTTGCAAAGGCGAAAGTGGTTGTAATCATGGCGGGTATGACAATCAAAGATGTGGAACTATAAAAGGTGGATACATTGAGGTGCTCCCTAAACAACAGGTGCATAAGCCAAAGTCCTGCCGACATTGTCAGCATATCAATCATTGCTTGCTGCACGCCGCCAATGCCTGAGGCCGTCCGTGCGGATTCCTTAGAGCCATATATGGTCGTTGGCGGTCGTGTCATTGTTGTTAGTACGGGATCGGAAGAAGCCACGTTGGATATCCTCGAGAATGAATAGAGTGAGGTTTACAGAAGCTCTCTGGCGGATCGGCATGAGGCCGGGGTTGGAAGGGAGGCCGTAATACTGTTTTCAGAAACTGTCATCTTATATTGCTTAATGCCCGATAGTTGTAGCGCTGCATGGACGAGAAACTGAGGATTGTTGACCAGGTAACGTCTCCAAAGCCGGGTAGGTTCCTGACCAAGCCGATGGAGCCATTGCAAGCCACAGCGCTTCACCCATGCCGGGCTGTCCTTGATTCTGCCGGTGTGAAAGTTGAAAGCGGCGCCCACGCCAATCATCAGAGTGGTGTTCATCCGGGACAAGAAGTCCGCCATAAATTGCTCCTGCTTCGGCGTGCTTAGTCCAACCCAGACGATGTCCGGACGCAAGCTGTTCACCAGGTCAAGAAGCTCGAGTTGTTCCCCGTGACTGAGTCTCCTAAACGGCGGAGTGTATGTGCCCGACATGTGAGCCTTTGGAAACAAACGCGTGAGAGTTATTTGCAAGGCCCCGGCCACTCCTGGCCGCCCTCCATATAGAAAATGGGAACGTCCCTCCATTAGAGGATGGCCAATTACCGCCAACATCAGGTCCGGTCCGAAGACACGGGCCATGCTTGTCAGCCCCTGGAGGTGTCCCATCCACACTGTCGGCATTCCATCCGGAACAACCAACAGTGCATTCGCCAACGCCGTAAGCATGCCAGAATTTCGCTGTGCTTCCATTACTCCATGTACGCCAGTGGCGCAAATGTATCCCTTTCTGCGCTCTGCCACGGCAACAGCAATTGTCCGCACCGCGATATCCATATTCACGGCATGGACTCCCACTCCGAGAACGTTGGCGCGCGGTAATGGGGAACAACTAAATTGCGGCTTCGTCATAATCCAAGGCCTCATGCCGGCGAGGGAGAGTGGAAGACTGATTTACGGCTATTCCTGTTGGCATCAGCGCCGAATAGAGAGCAACATATTGCGCAGCCACCTCGCGGGGAGAAAACCGATCCAGATGGAGTGGGCATTTTGGCTCCGCCTGCATTGCCATCCGTATGGAATTCGCCAGCGCTAGGGCGGGCGACTCCACGTCGAGGCTGAAGTAATGGCAAGCTTTTCCACCGACTTCGCGAAATGCAGGAATATCCGAGCAGAGTACTCGGCTGCCACATAGCAGAGCTTCGATGACGGGTAGACCAAAGCCTTCTATGGTCGACGGCGCGACTACCAGAACACAATTGCGATAGAGCCAGCACAGCGCCGAATCGGCCAGTGCTTGCCGGAGGACCAAATACTTCTCGAGCGACAGCTGGCGAGTCAGGCGCCGGAGGTAAGGGGTCTCGGGCCCATCACCACCAACTATCACAAGGCGGAGATCGTCCCCACCGGCTCGCCCGCGCAACTCCGCGAAAGCGGCTAACAAGAGTCCCAGATTTTTGTTCTTTCTATGTTGGGCGACAGCGAGCAGGAACGGTCGATCATCCAGTTCGGGTAAGACAGGTCGCTGGAAATGTGCCGAATCAATCGCGACGCAGGGATAAATGCGTGCTGCCTTGGTTTCAGCCACCAAAGGCATGAAAGACTTTAGCCGTTCGAACGTGAAACCGGAACCGCATACCACAAAGTCACTCTGGCGAAGACAGCACTTCAGGAATGCCCGGTTCAGCAACACTCGTGGATAGCCGAAATTCTCTGGAATATCGTAGGGGTACAGGTCGTGCAAAGAGGAAACGACTGGACAATCGAACTGCGCCCGCTTGAACGGCACAGGAAAGGAGAGATGAACAAGATTCGGCCGATATTTCCCCGCAACTTGTGCCAATTTCCCCGAGTACCATATGTTGCGCGCGATAGGGTCTCTCGCAATATCGACCGGTACGATCTTTATCTTCTGGCTCTGCAACGGAAAAGCCGTATTGAAGTATTGTTCCTGCCAGCTACCGACCAGGAGAGTAGTACGTGATACGTCATTGGTGCTCGCTAAAGAAAGAGCAAGATTTGCGGCATAGCGGCAGACCCCTGAGGGAGAGCGCGCCGCCGAAACTGCGGAAATCAATATGTGCATGGATGTAGACCGCTGCATCTAGGAACTGGCAGAATCGAGACGGCGCTGCTCAAGATAATATCCACGCAGTAACTTTTCCGAGTAGCGTAAAGTTGCCGCCGCTGACCGTAGCAGCGTGTGTGCCAAGCGTCGCGCAGCTGAAGACCGTAACGAGCACAAAATCGGCGAATAAAGCTCCGTCACCCGGTCCTTCTCTTCCAGTTGCTTGTGCGGCGCCAAACATGTTTTGCTATCTCGCTGGAAACGAAAATCTCCCAAAACCGCGCTGGTGTGTCGGAAGCGATAGCCATGCACTGCGAGTCGCACAAAGAATTCGAAGTCCAGGGCATAGTGCAAGTGTTCGCTGAGATAGTGGCCGTCTTCAAAAACGCGGCGCCGCAAAAAGGTGGCCGTGGTTGGAATATATAAAACACGATGGTAGAGGAGAATAAACTTGTTGAACTCTATCTCGCGCCTAATCTTATAGGTGTGTCCCGCCTCATCAATCCAGCAGTAGTCGCCGTATAAGATATCCATTTCGGGATGGCGCTCGAATTCGCGGATAACACGGTCAAAGCATCCCGGACGATAACGGTCGTCGGAGTTGAGCCACCCAACTATGTCGCCCTGAGCGCGAGCAAACCCCTTGTTCAAGGCATGACTCTGACCGCGATCCGGCTCGGATGTCCACTTCAAGTGTTCCCAGCCGGTTGTTGCGGAGTACTCGTCGAGCACCTTAAGCGTGCCGTCGGTCGAACTGCCGTCAATAACCAAGTGCTCCACATCGGAATGGTGTTGCGTTTTTACGCTACGAAGAGCTTCAGCCAGGAATGACGCCTGGTTGAAGGAAGGCGTAACGATGGAAAATGTTAGGTTACGGGTCACGTTGTTGGCTGTACCTCGATGCTCCACAAAGACACGGACATCAACGCCATGAGCCACAACGGATAGGACAAATCGAACCGCTCCGTGTCGACAAGGCCGCGAACGAGGGCGAATATCAACAGGGCACTGGCGAGCGTCTTCAGTCCCGAGCCAGCGCTCGCTCGGATCTGGCGATAAAGCGTCCAATAGAGTAGAGCAACGACAATCACGCCGCACACCCCATAGGCGAAGAACTGCTGCAAGAACTCGTTGTGCGCCTGCCAGGCTTCGAAATCATTAAAGAGTGGAACAACCCAACGAAAAGAATAGAAACCGTGCCCTAGCCATGGCTTTTCCCAGGCAATGTCCCATGCTGTTGCCCAGATGATGGTCCTTCCCGTGAGGGTTTCAGGGTTGCTGCCCTGGCTGTAGAGATCTGCATAGGCCTCCAGGACGGTCCAGAAATAAACGATTGCCAAAGTTGCGCCCGTGCCAATTTTCACCTTTGCCTTGTGGCTAATTCTGGCGCCTCGCAGAAGATAGAACAAAGCTGCCGAGACGAATGCGATAATCGATGCCTTACTCAGAGTCCGTAGAAGAGTGATAGCGATGCCGCCACCTACCCATCGCCAGATTTTGCTATCTCGCGCGAGATAGATGGCGAAAAGTGCCGCCAGCGCAAACTCGAAGCCGATGGCATTCGGATGCAGGAAGTCTTCGTCGCCGAGCCTGAGGTCATCCATCGCCGGAATATACCAGGCTACCGCTGCTGTGGCCGCCGCACCAATGACGAACCCCTTCATGATCCGGGCGCTTTGAAGTTCAGCAGGAGGGTACCGCAGCAATAGTAGGACGGTGCCAACATCTGCCGCCATGGCAATCCAGTAGCCGGCAGCAGCAGTGACAGATTGAGTTGTCGTCCATGACAGACTTATAACACTAAGGCCAGGTAAACTCCAATCAGATTCAATACGACGGGATTGAAGCTGTATTGCTTGCGCGGCGGTGGGCTGATAAGCCAAAAGCTGATATGTTATAAGGAGCAGAGCAAGACTCAGGCCAACCGTAACTGCGGATCCCTCGACCGGGTGCGCTTGAAACCATAAGAATGTGAGACACACCCTAAATGCGAAAACGAAGCCTACGGTTCCTGCACAGACTTAGGAGCCGGGGAGAGCCGGCCACGGGTCTCAAAGGTTGTTCTCATCATCTCAGGTCCAGCGGCGAAGTCATGTACCCTAGGTTTCTTCGGGTGCAACCAAAAGGGATGGCGTTCGTGCTCGGCCGTCATGGCCCGATCGCAGTAACTTGTAAATCTTATAATATGCCAGCCATGTGATAGGTCCGTAAATTAGCCTTCCCTCAGCTGCGCCCATCAGACCATAATGTGAGGTTAGCAAGGTGATGGCGCCAACCATCGCAGCGCCTGCTAGCAGGTTAAGAAACATTACATACTTAATCGCTCCCATCGCCATAAGAGTGTAATGCCCAGTGACATTGATCCCGGCCAAGGCATAACCAATTGCGACAACCGATAACAGCGTCGACTCCTGGCCGGCAAAGGGGCGCCCAACCATGCCGTAAGGATCGCCTTGCTGAATAACACCAATGGCAGGCAAAGCAATATCACGTTAGCGATATTAAGGCAGGTGGCGACGGTCACTACAGAGACAAAGTCCCTGCTCCGACTCGTTGGGTGACGTGCGCTAAGGTGCGGAAAGAGAAAGTTGAAGCCCGAAGCTATGAGCCCGTGGATAGGTTGTGCCGCTTGTGTGCAAATACTGTAATAGGCAACTGCCGAGCTCCCCAATAACGCCCCGACAATCAGGCGGTCAACCTGTCCAAAGATGATGCCTGAAAGTGCCTGTAGCCAGCTGAAGCAACCGAATGCGGAAACCGCCGGCAATAGCTCGTCATTCCAGGACGGCCGGAAAGAGACATGGCCTACATGGCGGCGCACGGCCAAAGCCTGCAATATCATTCCGCCGGCGTTCACTGTCAGTGTGGCCAACATAATGTCGACGAGCCCTCGGCCGTAGGCTGCCAGCATAACTGCACTTATCAGGGTCAGTGCGCGGGTGCAAACCGTGATCTGCACAGCGGGCCGATATTGTTCGTAGGCCCGAAGTATGCTGACAAAGATGCTATCCAGCGATCGGACAACCAGTACGATACTTCCTATTCTGATGGCCCGGATGAATGCCGACTGCAAATCGGTTGATACCTTGAAGACATGGTGCCCGGCAAAGGGCGCAGCGATCCATAGCAATGCAGCTATTACTGTGCCGAGAACGAGATTAATACCCATCGAACACTGGACGACGCGGACAACGCCGGACCAGTCGCCGCGGCTCCGATACATCGCGACATATTTCACCGCCATATCGCTGAAGCCAGTCGAGAGCAGACCACTACTCCCCACCACCGCGCTGGCAATCATCCATAACCCGTACTGCGAGACCCCAGGCGATGAATCAGAAACGGCGCGGCGAGCAGCATCCCAAGCGGCTGCGCAATGTAGTCGGTGACTCCGCATGCGCCGTTGAGAACTGCAAGGCGTGCGGTTTCCGACTTCCGCCATGATTTGAGCCTGTGCCGGACTTCTTGAATCATCGTCATCGCGACCGGCGAATCGCTCGCATGGTTGGCAGCGAGCGATGGCTAACCGACGCCCACATTTGCTGGAGAAGCAGTTTGCGCGAGTCCCGGGGATCCATCCCGCACCAGCGTTCTTCCGTCAGTAGAACAATAGCCGTTACAAATACGGAGGCCATCGTCAATCCCAGTATTATGATCAGGCGCGGCGGGAATGATTTCTTCTCTGGCCAGTTCGGAGGGTCGATAACGCTGACGCTGGGAATTGACTTGGCTTCTTCGATCCGTGCCGTTTCATATTCTTCAGTTAGAAGATCGAACACGGTTTCCGAGACCCGTACTCTGCGATACAAATCGGCCCAGCGAACCGCAAGAATGGAAGTTGCCGTAACGGCGGATAGAGATCGCCGGCCTCTTCGTGTTCAGGATCGTAGCTACCGGGTTCGTTGGAGCCGCCCAATTTCTTCAGATCTCTCTCCAGTTCTGAAACCCGCGCCCGCGTTGCCCGTACACGAATGTTACCGTTTCCGTAAATCTGTTCGAGGGAGTCAAGTTCAGAGCGGGCGACGATGAGCTGTGCCTGCAGCTTGGCGCCGGCATCCACCATGGCCTTGGTTTGCTCTTTTACATCAAGAGTAGTGTTCTTGCTGGAATAGTCGCTAAGCTCGATCTGAGCTTCTTCCAGCTCTGCCTTCACCGTCTTCAAGCGCTGCTCGATAAACTGCCTTTCGCGTCGCGCAGCCGACGTGTTAACCCTTATCAAGGAGGCCGTCCAATTGGTCCAGATATGCCTGGGTTAAATCCCGTGCAAGCTGCCGGTCGTTGTCGGTAACCGTGATCGTAATCACTCCACTCTTCCGGTCCTCGGTGATGTCTGTACGTCGCGCCAGCTTCTTGATGGCATCCTGCCGGTAACGTTTCCTATAGAGCTTCTGTAGGCCAAACTGGTCCACCAGGTGCTCTTTGACCGAGGTGCTTTGCAACAGATCGGCGAACAAGGCACTGCTGTTTCGCAGCCCAAAGAAACTGTTGGCCAGCGCACCAAGACTGCCCAGCGATGACTTGCCGGAGAGAGCGGCCAGTACCGCAGTTCCTGCACTGGGTTGCTCCGGCGGCATGATGCGGGCCGTGGATTCGAACTGCTTGGGAAGGAGAAAAGCGATGGCCGTGCTGGCCAGTAAAGCGCAAACAGCCACCCGCGAGAGAATTTTCCTCCGATCCCAAAGTAGCGAAGTACGAAACACCCAATTCGGATCATGATGAATGCCGCTTGCGACGTCTAGGCTGTCGACCCCCGCAATCTTAAGGTCCGTGTCATTTAGGACTGGCATTCAGTGCGCCTTCCAGGTGGGGGCATAGGAGAGCTGGATTGAGGTGGTGGTATTGCTGATTCGGTTGGGGGATAACAAAGGAAATTGCCAGCGTTCGTACTGAATGCCGGCCTGCAGCGAAAAGTTGTACTCAAAGCGACGTTGGTCGTGGCATTGATGTCCTTCAACCAGCCGCCTTGCAGGAAGCTATGATCAACCCATTGTCCGCGATAGCTTAGTTGTAGCGTATTGCGTCCCGAGAACCAGTATGTACTCCAGGTTTGAAAGCCGCTACCTTGTCTTCCTATCCAACTACCCATCAGCTGACGGTCATTAGTGTAACCATCGAGGTAGTGGACGTTAAAGTAGAAAAATCCTGGAAACAGGCGGCTGGGCGTTATGGCGCCCTCGGCCCGGAAATCCAGCTTGTGCAAGTAGGGAAGTTTGGGAAGGTAAATGCCCGGACTCCACGCGCTGTGCGTAGGATATGCTAGAGGAAACACTTCATCGTCGGTAAAGGTATCGCAATAAAAGGTTAGCCAGTCGCGAATGCCAGGAATGCGATAGCTGATATCGAACGCCTGCCGACGATCGCCTGGATCGGTGCTCGTGTAAGTGCTTCCTTGAGTGGGTAGTACGCTCCGCCAGAAACTTCCCCAGGTTACCGGGAAACCTGGGGCGCCAAAGATCACGGTCGACGAAAATCCCAGCTCCAGGTTGGGTGTTGGCTTGAGACTTAACTTTATCCCATGAATGTAAGGCTGATCGCGTAGCGAAATTCCCGCTTGCCCGGGGGTGGTATTGTTCGGTAGATGTACGAATTGTTGCCCCGCCAGACGACCGATAAAGAACTGTAACCGCATCGGGCCCAGGACGCCTAGAAAAGACGGCAGTTTGAACGGACTTACCCGGTCGTAGCGAAGCATCGGGATAGATTCCGCGTTATCGCTGAACAGCATGGCTTCCCCGGAAGCCGGTCCCCACCATAGCGCCTGTTGACCGAATGAAATCTGGTTGTTCTTGAAGGCGAGTGCTACGTAGGCGTCGATTGTGCGAAACCGGGAGACGCCGGTTGCCGGTCCGGCAGACGCAGTCGGAGTGAAGTCGGCCTGCGCGATTGCCTTTTGCGCCGCGGTAGAAAGGGCTGGCACAGAACCGCTTTGCTGATATTCGCCGCGGAAGTAGAACGCCATCGGTCCGGCGACAGCGCGAAGGGCGGTGCCATTATAGGAGTTGGTACCCGCGCCATACGGTCGCCCGAAGTCGTTGATGATAGTTTGCGCGAAATGGTAACCATCGACCAGCGGCCTGCCTGAGATGCCCAACACTTGGTTATAGATCGATTCAATCTGTATGCCTTTGTTGGACGCTCCATCCTCTCGGCGCAGCTCCAAAGCAAATTCCCTGGTGAGACTACGATACAAGCCTGCCGACTCGGAATTCGATTCGTCGCTCGCTGCGCGTTCATCAGCTTCCATCACCAACCGGGCGCACTCCATTCGGGTCCAGGGCCGCAGGCCGGTAAAGTCGGTCTGGATGTAACCGAGGGCCGCCAGGCGATCGATCGCGGGATAGACCCAACTATCAAGCGGTACATAAGTCGAAGCCATATTGCCGGGATTTCGTTGCTCAACGGGAATGTCGGCTTGCACCGAACTCGCGGTTTGCGCGCTAAGATTGAAGGTAATCTGAAGAATGACAGCTACCACCAAATACCAAGAGTTGCAATGCCGCATCTGGAACGGCTACAACGCCCCAGCCAGGTTTGCGGTGATGGCGATCGACGAGAGGACTTGCGCGGTGGCCAGCATATTCCTCCAGAACATAGAGCCGCCAATGATCTTCTGTGGCACAACCACGACATCGCCCGGCTCCATCTTGGTGTCGAGCACACCGTCGCTATACCATTCGCCGGAACGTCTTCCTATGACCGAGCCGTTGGCGCGGATAACGAAGACTTCCTTGGTGTTTGCCATATTGGTCGAGCCACCCGCATGCTTCAGGTACCAACCCGCGCTCTTTCCAGGAACATAAGTAATAGCCGCCGCGTTATAAACCTGACCGCTGACCAACACGAATCCAGGCTTCTTCGGAACCGTCAATACATCGCCGGAACGAAGCTCTATATCTGCAGGCGTATCTTCCCAACTAGCAATGTCACCATTAATTTTAATGACCAGGCGTCCAGTGGGAGGTTGACTCTTGAGACGTTGCACAGCCTGCTGTTGCTGTGCCATTACCAGTTGCAGCATTCCGGTCTGTTCTTGCATATTCAAACTAGGGGACACCTTCGAGCCGGCTGAAGTTGTTTCCAGTTGCTTGATTAATTCGTCGCGGCTCTTCTCTTCCATCTCGCGAACTTGCCTGCGGACCAGTACAGCTCCTGCCGGATAACCACTGGAGGAAAACCCGCCTGCACGTTTCAACACAGAGCTTAATTTTTCGCCGTCCTGAATGCCGTACATTCCGGGGTAGGTGACTTCGCCCTTCAAAGTCACCGATGCGCCAATATCGTTCCATCCCGATAGCTGATGGATCGTAAGAACATCTCCTGCTTTGAGGACGACGTCCGCACTCGAATCGCTATCCTTTACGGCTCGGCCGATATTTATGGTTACACGCCGGCTTACAACCTTCTTCCCATCTTTGATGTCATAGCTGGCAAGATCGGCATCGCCCAGCAATGCGTCGCGCTTGAACCCGCCTGCCATTCTGACAAGCTGCGCGGCGGTCATATCTTCCGGAAGCGGATATTGTCCGGGCCGGTGCACTTCGCCGCGCACCGATACGGTTGGCGCATCTACTTCGTAACGACCAAAGACTCGAATGGTGTCAAATGGCTGCAATAAAACAGGATCGTTGCCAATCAACACTTGTGACAAATTGAACTCGATAGTTTCCGGGCGATAGTCTGGCGGACGCAGTCGAACGATCTCTCCCTCCGCCGCCGGCTCCGGAAGCACATCCTGATAGGAGCGGATTACGTCGCTAAGGCTCATGCTATCGCGGTAGGGATACTTGCCTGGACGAACCACGTGGCCATCGACATAGACGGATCTCTCGCTGTAGGGGAGGATCGGCGCAACATTTACATGGTCGCCATCCTGGACCGCAAAAGCTTCCACGGCTTTCCACGATGTCTCCGGGCTGCTGCCGTCGGGCACATTGAGGTTAAGCGTGATGCGCTTGTCACTGGGTTGAACGCGCTCGACCTTAATTTCCCTCATCTGGGCGGAAACCAGAACTCCACCGGCTAGAGCCAGTACGTCAGACAGCTTGCTTTCATTTCGCAGCTCGTAAATCGCGGGTCTGCGTACCATGCCGGCAATCGTTACCTGCGCACCTACTGGTGGCACTAGAATGGTATCGCCGGGCTCCAGGCGTTCGGAGTCGGTGCGAACGCCATGCAGAATAAAATCATAAAGATCCACGTCGCGGACCAACTGCTTTCCGCGGTAATGACGAACGGTTCGCAAAGAACCGATAGCGGTAGGCCCGCCGGCTACATAGAGCGCATTTAATGGTGTCGAAAGCGAACTAACGTCATAGGCGCCGGGTCTTTGGACATCACCCACAACGTAGACACGTACAGTGCGTAATCGCGTGACCGAGACTTCGATCTTAGCGTCCTTGAACTGAATTCCCATCGCGTCTTGAATCATCTTTTCGGCAGCTTCAAGGGTGAAACCTGCCACCACGACGGGTCCGGCTTCGGGAAGGACAACTCTACCCTCACGATCTACTACTCTCGTAAACTGTTCGGACAATCCACCCCAAAGATCGATGTTGATGCCGTCGCCAGGTCCCAACACGTAATCCGGTCCTACAGGAAGGTCGATGGAAGGTTGCCTGGATCCCATACCGTGGCCGACAAAGAAATCTGATCCAAAGCGCTTCAGCGATGAGCTTTGATCCGGAACCTGTGTATACAAATCTCGCATAGCGAGTAAGTTCAGAGGGGTGGGGCTGTGTAGCACCTGGGGAGTGTCTGGAGGCGCAGCGATCGGATGCCGGCGAGCGCATCTTCCTAGCCGTTCTCCTGGATGGGATGGGCTGTGTCTCCATCCGCTCAGCGTCCATCTCTCGCGTCGCTTCCAGGGAAGCGAAGTCGGTCGTCGTGGTGGCGTCCGGGTTGGCTCCCTGGTGCGCCAATGCGGCCTGAGCGAGTGACAACTGGCTTGTGTCAGAACTCCTCTGTCGTTGTACGTCCGCTGACGACTGCGAGGACTCATCGTCATCATCAGCTGACTCCGTCGCCGGCGACTTGGATTGTTCGATATCCGTTGCGGATATATAACCCCGAGCCCGCAGCCACAAAGTTAGATTTGCGCGCAGGCTGGCGTCCGACACAATCCTGCCCAGCAGCATCTCATCGGTGATTGAGTCCTCTTGTACAGCCACCCCCTGGGCCTGTAGCTGTTCCGCTGCCAGCTTTTTGAGGTCGATCATCAATTCAGGCTTTTCGCGCAGCAACTCTATCAACTGCGCGGCTGGCAGGGCGCCCTCCGTGCCTACCTTCGTGGATGCCGCAAGTGAGTCGTCATTTGAAGTAGACGTTATTGGACCAGGCTGCTGCGACACTGCCCCAGTACCAAGCAGGCACAGAAGCACCACTGCTGCCCAACGAGTAGTCGAAGGAACACGCTTATAGATTGTCATTGCTGCACAGCGATCCAGAAGCCTAGTTACTGCATTCACCTATCCGTGCCGATAACATATCCTCACTTGGAGTATGTTTCTTCTGCCGGTTTAGCAGCCGTCTCCAACGCCAGGCCTGAAATAGATAGCGGGGGCTTTCCTTTAGGTGGAAACGCAACCGAAAAGCAGCATATCGCCACTGAAAACTGCTCGCTAATAGGCGTTGGCGTGCGTTCCCCGTTGGAGCGGAAGCTACTCGTGTGGGCCGATGTAGCGGGACCAAACGTTTGCGAATAATTGAAGATGTTTCGTGTTTCTGTTCAAGCTCTCTTTCCAGTAACAGATACAACTTGGTTCCGGGATGATCTGCCAGCAAGACTGCCTCACTATACTGATCGAGCCACAAAGCGATAACTCGGGGAAGCTTGCTGATAGTCCATGAGGCCAGCGGTTGAGGAACGAAATCGCCGAGAGCTCTGACGCTCAGACTGAGTGCGACAGCTATGCCGAGACTTGCGCCAGGAACCCGCTCTGCAATCTGTCTGACGTTATTCCAAAACAGTTCGTCGTGTTGGTTTGCAATAGTTGCATTGCGGAGTTCTAATAACCACGAGATGCGTGTCCACTCACTGCGTACATGGCGGAAGAGGTGTACTGCTTGTGCGACAAACATGTCTGGCGCCGAGAGCGCCGGAAAAGTAAAGCGATTCAACACAACTGCTCGCCGGCGTTCCATCGCCGCGCCCTCCAAGCCCAGCTTGGCTACTCCGAACTTAGGATCGAATAGGTGTATTTCCACAGCACGCTGCGGCTTAGATTTGTATAAGTCACGCATGCGCGGAATGCGATGGGCGGCAGCCTTGAACTCCATTACGGAGTCGGTTGCGACACTCAGAAGGTAACCAAAGTCGCCTAGGATCTTCAGGCAATGGATGTTAGCCGGTGTGCCGACTAGAAAATCACAATCCATTTGGTAGCGCTGGGACAAGTCAAGGCAATAATCGGGGATGAGGCTAAACCCTTTTAGATTCAAGTATGGCACGCCGGCTTCTTGAAAAGCATTGTTGATGGCAACGAACTCTTCAAACAAGCAAGCGGTCCTTGTTTGGTTATCCGTGAATCGTTGCTCCAATTGCAGCACAATGCCACGAGGAAGGGCGGTATCGATGGCGAGGGATTTGATTCTCTGTAGAAAGTACAAGGCAAGGCCGCTCGAGTCCAACCAGTGAAACGTGTCCCGCCAATCCCCAGCACGAAATGAGGTCAGCCTCTCGTAGTGTTGCAGAGGAGTGGAATCGCGGAAGGTCGCAGTCACGGCCTTTGCCAAATGACGATTCATGCTAGAAAAGAGTCACGTCTGCACCAGGATCTGGAGTGACGCATAGGCAAACCCTGGCTAAAAGGCACGGCGTTGACCATAGGAAAGCGGCTCAATGTCGTAGTCGCCGACTTCGACCGCGACGGAACGCATGATAATGTCCAACGACAGCACTACGCGAAGCTTCTGCTTTTTCCCTGTCAGCACTCCTTCCATGCCAGCCAGGGGTCCAGCAACAATACGAACCCGGTCTCCAGCGGTCAGGAATGGATGAGGCTCGGCGCTTGAAACCGTCAATAGCGCACGCAGCGCCTGTATATCCGAGTCAGGAATCGCGGTGGGATGGGAGGAACACACAGCCAGTCCCACGACACCCGGCAGCTGCAGCAGGCGGATCTTGTCGCGGACGGACGAACGGACGAACAGGTAACACGGAAACAACGGCAATTCGAGATCCGCTACCACACCATTCTTCCAGCGATGGCGGCAGCGATGCAGTGGCAGGAACTCTTCGAGCAACCGCCCCCGTAGTTCCTGCGCGATTCGCTTTTCGTGCCGAGGTCGAGTCTGGACGGCATACCACGTCAATGGAAGGTCATCGCCCGGGCACCCCATCAAACAAGAATCGTCCTCTTTAAGCATAGAGGGAGGAGACATTACACCGGAGCGACCCCACGTTGGTTTAATCATCTTTTTACCTGCAATATATTCCATGGTAAAGCTTCGCCCTGTCACTTAGGAGTCTGTGACCTGCCTGGTGCGCAAGCACCGCCACCCGGTTAATTCCGGCCTACCTCTCGCAGTCCGGAAGATGCAATGTTAGGAGCAGAAACGCAAGCGCCGCTCTCTTATCCCCCGTCGGGAACTATATCCTCCGCGCCCCGCGATATTTCGAGCGGATCTGATGCACTGAGGATGTCGCCCACGATAACTTTGAGGAAAATATGAGTTGTCAAGTGGCGATCTCTAAATTGTCACTTTTTTGTGAATTGGAGCAGGTATGGGAACGATTAAAAGGCTGCCGGAGCGAATGCCCACTACTGGATAACTTATTATTAACTATGATTGTCTAGGCTGGCTTACAACGGCATGGTTGAGTCAATTGAAGTGGCGGCTGAGCGCTAGGTTATTGGTTGACACCCTTAGCGACGGAGAGACTGGAGTGTAAACAGCGACAAGAGCATAAGATAAGACGAGCAATTGCCGCAAGCTGCCTTCCCGCCGGCCCACTCGTTAATAGTAGGTACTATCAAATTGGCACCCGCGACGGCTATCCTGCTATTGGGACTGTATCGCTAGGCTTTGGGTTGTTGGCCACGATTATGGTGCGGTAAAGGTCCAATAAGAAAGGCAGAAGCTCACACGCAACTTGCTTCGCGGAGACTTGTGGAGCGATGAATCCCACAATCTCGCGCCGTTCAGCATCGAGAGCAAGCATCGTTCCAGCACCGGCGAGGACGGTCACGATTGGCCACGAGAACAGCACTACCGTTTCGGAGGTGATGTCTGGCGCCTCACTGTCCCGGATTATTTTGAGCCGGAGAGTGGGTTTGCCGCCGTTCTTTAAGTCTGCGTTCGCCCTTGCTATCTCATCGACAATGTCGGGATCGTTGGTTTCGAGGGTTACAAGGACCCGACAAATCAGTGCGTCAAGCTTGTAGGGTGCGGGTACAAACCGCTTAAGAAGATCGGGCACGCAGGGGGTTCGGCTGCTCATGCTGATACCGCCTCACGCCGTCCGCACAGGAACTCCCGTACTTCCTGAACGGCGACCCGCGGATGGCCGCTATAGCGAAGCCGCCAGCATGACAATCGTGAGATATCCTGTAAGATGGCAGCTCGTTTTCGAGCAATCTCATTGAGTTCAGGTGGCAGGCGTTCCACGCTATTTTCCAGGTAACGCAGCGCCTCCGCCGCAGGGACAGGATTTATTTCACAGCCATTAGCACTTCTCCTCTCCAGGAAGAAAAGCCAACGCGGCCTGCACAATGATTGAACTCGAGCGCCGAGATCTTCCGCCGGCACTTCGTAGGCTAGCTCTCCATTGAGTGCTGGTTGGACTGGATGGCTCGCTAAGGCAGGGAAATACTCGACCGTGTCAGGAAGTAGCTTAATAGGAACACCCATTCCATGGGCGACTAGGTTGCCGTTTTCGCAGGAAAGGTACGTCCAGTCGTCCGAGAGAAATCCGAAGCCATGCTGAGCCAAGGCGGCTGACAAGGTCGACTTTCCCGCACCAGAGGCACCCGTGATAAGTAAACCTCCGTCGTCCAGCGACAAGCAGGCGCAATGAACGGGCACTACACCGACGGCCGCCCCCAACACACCCAGGCTGATGGGCAGCAATAGATCGCTCCAAAACTTACAGTCGTTCGCAATCTCTTGCGAGACGGTCGAAACAACTGTGCGTCGGAGGGCATCGAAGACGAACACATTTTCGAGGCCAAATGATGCGATGACCAGGTGATGCAGCCCGCGAAAGTGGGCAGGGCTAAAAGTACGCTTAGCCGGGGTGACCACGACCTGCATCGAGAATACGCTTGCAGCTGATGCAACACCTGTTGCAACCCATGCGCTTAGAGTATTCCTTAAAAGACGGGAGTTCGTACTAACTCTGCAGGTTGTCCCGGCAAGTTGCAACAGATAGTTGTAACGAAGACCGGCGGCGTCAATAGTCAATGCTTTCATTGTCGACCTCCACTTTAACGCTGAATAACCAGATATGTGACCATCTCAAACCAAACCTGACAATTTGTTGACACTCGCGGTGACAACCGGTGCAGGTGAGGAATCTTAGGATTCCTGCACTACGGAGTGCGCGGTATGTCAAGAAAAAAATCGTTTTTTTCTTTCCCTCTTTTGCCAGCAGTGAAGCCACGGCTCCGCTCGGCATTCTTGCAGTGGCGACTCCGTTACTGCGCGCGGGCTACGAAGTTTGTCTGATCGACTCCACGATCACCCCAAATTACAAGAAGCGAGTTCTGGAAGAAGTGCGCGATGCAATCTGTCTGGGCATTTCGCTGGTTACCGGACCGATGATCCGCGAGACCGTGGAGATTGCCCGCGCGTATGAAAGCAATGGAATCCGGATTTCCCGATCATTCTCGGCGGTTGGCATCCCTCGCTGCTGCCCACGCAAACTCTGGAAGCTCCTTCGTCGACTTATGTGGTTCGCGGGACAGGGCGAAGAATCGCTGCTTGAGTTGGTCCAGCACATTGAGAGCCGCTCCGCGCCTGACTTCGTTGCGGGCATAGGATTCAAGCGGGAAGGAAAGCTGATTTTCACGCAGGAGCGTCCGCTGCGGCCTCTTGTCGACATGCCGCCGAAGGCATATCACCTGGCGGACTTCGACGCGTACGAGCGGCTGTGCGGGCAGGCGCTGGGCGATGTATACCTCCAGCCTCGCCTGCCCGTTCAATTGCGCCTATTGCACGAACGCGGGAGTCTACGGCCGCAAGTGGAATGCCTTGCCGGCCGAGCAGTTTGTCAGGAGACAGTCGAACTGACGCGCGCGTTACGACCTGGAGATGCTGTGGGTGGTGGACGACAACTTTCTGGTCGATCTCGATCGTGCTCGCGATATTTCCGCCGGTCTGGTGCGCGCCGGGCGCGAATTTCCAGTGGAGCATCCAGGCAACGACCAACCTTGTCGGCCCGGCTTGTCGCTGGAGGACCTGAAGCTGCTTCGGCGCAGTGGGCTGCACCAGATCTGCCAGGGAGCCGAATCCGGTTCGCCCAAAGTCCTGGAAGCCATGAACAAGGACTTTCAGGATTTCGACTCCATCTACGAGAGCGCCGCACGTTGCCTGGCTGCCGGAATTCGGCCGTCGTTCAACATCATCTTTGCCTTTCCCGGCGAAGGGCGGGCGGAGCGGCGCGAAACCGTGCGCTTCATCATGGACATGTGCCGGCGCTTCCCCGGCGCCGAATTCTGGACCAACATCTTCACGCCCTATCCCGGCGCGCCGGTCATGGAGCGGGCCAAAGAAATTGGCATTGAAGTGCCCACTTCGTTCGAAGGATGGGCCGACTTCTTCCCGCGATATACCAAGCTTCCGTGGCTCAATGGCCGCGACCATCACCGCCTGCAGGTCATGCGTGACTATCTGCGCATCGCCTTCGACCGCGTTCCGATCGCTGCCGACCGGCGTAGCCGCTTTACCCGCACGGCGCAAAAATGTATTTCGCTGCCGGCACGCTGGCGGCTCGACCATGATGCTATCGCGTTCCCGGTCGAGTTGTGGATCAACGACAAGTTGAACAGCGAACGCAGCGCCATGAAGCCAGTGGTGGATGCCAAGCGACTGGAGCCGGCCGCTGGAACAGGTGGCGTGCTGATGCGCGACGGGGCAAGGTCGTGCTCTTCTATCCCGCCTACGACGGCCCACCGCTGAGCGCGCCTCTGTGTCTGCTCTCGCTGGCCGCCACACTGCGCGCAGCGGAATTCGAAGTCGCGCTCATCGACGCCGCCATCGAGCCTGATTACGAGCAACGCATCCTGAAAGAAGTGCTCGAACGCGCTGTGCCTGGGGATCTCCGTGCTCACCGGACCGATGATCAGTGGCGCCATCGAAGTATCGCAAGCTGTGCGTAAAGACGGCTATCCCGAATCTGCCGATCGTTTTTGGCGGATGGCATCCCAGCCTGCTTCCCGGCGAAACACTGAACGAATCCTTCGTCGATGCGCGTCGTGCGTGGTCAGGGAGAGATTACGCTGCTGGAAGTTGCGCGAGGCGCTTGGCGGAGGGCACGGCTTTCGACGAGCATCAAAGGCTTGTCGTGGAAGCGCGACGGTGTACAGACAGCACAATCCCGAGCGCCGCGTGCAGCCGCTCGATTCGCTGCCCACGCCCGCTTTCGACCTGGTCGACTTCGACGCCTACGAACGGGCCTGCGGCGTTCGCAAACTGGCGTATGCCACCAGCGTTGGCTGTCCTTACGCCTGCAATTACTGCACCGACATGGTTTTTACAAGCGGCGTTTCAATGCGTCTCTCCGCCGAGCGCGTTGTCGATGAACTCGCTGAGCTGGTCACGCGATACCGCATTGACGAAGTAGCGCTGCTCGATTCGAACTTTCCCGTCGACCTGCGCCGGGCGTCTGCGCATCGCGCGCGGCGATCCACGAGTCGGCGTAAAGTTTCGCTGGACTTTTCAGGCCTCGACGGATTTTCTTTGCCGCATGAGCGAAGACGAAGTCCGGTTACTGGGCGAGAGCGGCGTCTCGCATATGGGATTCGGAACGGAGTCGACCTCAGAAGATGTGCTGAAGCTGATGAACAAGCGCCATCAGCGCGTCGACGAGATGTTCGAGACGGCGCGCAAGGCGAACCTCGCCGGGATTCGCGTCACCTTCAACCTGATCTTCGGCTATCCCGGCGAAACCGAAGCCGACCGCGCCATCACCTTTCGCACCATGAGCGAAATCGCGCGCGAGTTTCGCAATGTCAGCTTCTCGCCAAACATCTTCACTCCGTATCCGGGGATCCCGATCTGGCCGCAGCTTGCGCGAGCTGGGAGTGCACGAGCCGAAGTCGCTGCGCGAGTGGATGGACATGCCGCTCGGGGCCAACATGCTTCCCTGGTTGCAGGGCAGGGAGCTGCAGCGGCTGCAGCGCATGCTCGAGTACTTCCTGCTGAACAGCCAGATCCGCCCCAGCGAACCGCAAGAGCTATCCCGCTTGTGCGGCGCGGCGTGCGCCGCATTGTGCAGGCGCCAGTGCGTTGGCGATTGCGGCGTAGCCGCTATGCGTTCCCGTGGGAGCTGTGGCTGTCGCGCTGTTCGACCGAGCGGCTGGTGCTTCGCGACGATCGTCTAGTGACCGGGCAGCCCCTGCCGAAGGAGCCGGCGAGCGCATGCTGAGGCGAAGCCAAATGCGAGGTGACAGTGACTGATGTCCTGCTGACACACTCCTATCACCTGCCCTACGATCGCAAGCAAGTGCGGAAGATGCAGCCGTATCTGCCTCTTGGGCACCCTGTATGCCGCCGCGGTGTTGCGCGCGCATGGCATTTCGGTTGCGGTATTCGACACCATGCTGTCGCGACCCGATCGCCGGATTCCCGCAGCGCTCTGAAGCGGCACTCGCCAGAAGTTGTCGCGATCTACGAAGACGATTTCAATTTTCTGTCGAAGATGTGTTTGACCCGAATGCGCGAGGTCGCGTGGTGGATGACCGACGGCGCGCGTCACTGCGGCGCAAAAGTCGATCGTCCACGGCTCCGACGCCACCGACCACACGGAAGAGTACATGCAACATGGAGCCAACTACGTGCTCCTGGGCGAAGCCGAGAAGACATCTGACCGAATTGTGCCGGTACCTTCTCACGTCAGGTGCGCCAGCGGACGATCGATGGGCTGGTCAGTCGATGAGGGCAGCGCGTGCCCCACTGCGCCGGTTCCCAAGGCTGCTTCCTGGATCGATCTTCCCAATCCCGCGCGCGATCTTATTGACACTGCGCCGTACCGGCGGGCATGGACAGGACGCCCACGGCTATTTTTCCATGAACGCCGTTGCCAGCCGCGGTTGCCCGTACCGTTGTAATTGGTGCGCCAAGCCGATCTCTGGCGACAAGTTTCACGTGCGTCCGGCGGAAGCTGTAGCCGAAGAAATTCTGCGAACTGAAAGAGGCGTACGGAGCCGAGCACATCTGGTTCGGCGACGACGTCTTCGCGCTGAATCATCACTGGGTACAACAGTTCGCCCAGGAGATTGAACAGCCGGGAAAGCGCGGTCGCCTTTCAAGATTCAGTCGCGCGCTGACCTGATGACGGACGAGACGGTGCAAGGCTTTGAAACGCGCCGGCTGCGTGGAAGTGTGGATGGGTGTCGAATCCGGCTCGCAACAAGTGCTGGATGCGATGGACAAAGGCCTTCGTGGTATCTGAGGTGGTCGAGGCTCGTCAGCGTCTGCGAGAAGCGGGCATCCGCGCTTGCTACTTTCTGCAGTTTGGCTATCCCGGCGAGACTTGGAACGATATTCAGCAGACCATCGCGCTGGTGCGCACCACGCGTCCCGATGATATCGGCGTCTCCGTGTCGTACCCGCTGCCGAACACGCGCTTCTACGAGAAGGTTCAAGCCGAGCTGGGCCACAAACGAAATTGGACCGACAGCGACGACCTATGCGTGATGTTCACGGCTGAATACAAGGACGCGTTCTATCATGCCCTGCGCGACGCTCTGCATGCGGAAGTCGATTCCTGGCGTGGGCCAGCTATCTGCGCCGACGCAGGTCGCGAGGCTATGGCAGCGCGTCGCCGACCTCGAGCCGCGTCAGCCGAAATCCCGGCGCCACTTCCTTCGCTTCGGAGAAAACGAAATCGCCAAGTGCCGACCAGTCGCAGTTTCTGCCCCTGCGCCAATTGTCTGCTGGCAACGAGAGGAGGCCTGATGCCAGACCTGCTTCTCACCCACGGCTACTTCATGTTCGACGATCCCAAGGAACTTCAGATCCTGAAGCCCTATGCGCCGCTGGGCATTTTGTATTTGTGCTCGCATCTCCGGGCGAAGGGTTTCGACGTCGATGTCTTCGACACCACTTTCTCAACCCGCGACCTGCTCTTTCATCATCTGCGGACCGAGAAGCCCACGGTGCTGGGCGTCTACGCCAATCTGATGACCCGCAGGAACGTCGATCGACATTCTGCGGGTCGCACGCGAGGCGGGCTGGCGAACGGTGGTGGGCGGCCCTGAACCTGGAGCCTATGCTGCGGAATATCTTCAGTCGGGCGCGGACTTCGTCGTCTTCGGCGAAGGCGAGATCACCATGGAGGAGTTGCTGCGATGCTTGCAAGCAGGAGCAGCCGACTCCGTACGCGAAGATTCCCGGCATCGCTTTTCTTGGCGAAGACGGCGTGATGCGGCAGACGGCTCCTCGTGCCCAGATCGCGAATCTCGACGCGCAACCATGGCCGGCTCGCGACGCGATCGACATTCAGCGATACGTTCGCACTTGGAAAGACGCACATGGGCAGGGATCGGTATCTTTCATCACCGCGCGCGGCTGCCCTTACAAATGTCGCTGGTGCAGCCATCAGGTGTTCGGAATGACCCATCGCCGGCGGAGTCCATCGCTGGTGGTCGACGAAGTGGAATGGCTGCTGGAACAGTACTCGCCCGACATGGCGTGGGTGGCCGACGACGTCTTCACCATTCACCATGGCTGGATTCGCAATTACGCCGCGGAGATGAAGTCGTCGTGGCCTGCGGATTCCCTTCGAATGCATCTCGCGCGCCGACCGCTTGAACGACGAGATGCTGGATCTGCTGGCAGAGCTGGGCTGCTTCCGCATCTGGATCGGCTCGGAGAGCGGGTCGCAACGCATTCTGGATGCGATGGAACGCGGCGTGAAAGTAGAGCAAGTTCAGAAGGCGGTTGAATTGAGCCGTGCGCGCGGCATTCAGAGCGGCATGTTTCTGATGTGGGGCTACGAGGGAGAAGAGCTTCCGGACATCGAGGCGACCATCGAGCACGTCAAGCGCTCGCAATCCCGACATCTTTTTTACTACCGTCGCCTATCCCATCAAAGGCACGCCGTACTATGAGCGAAACCGCGAGCCGCCTGGTGCAGTTAAAGCCGTGGTCCGACACCTCGGACCGCGAGCTGATGATTCAAGGCCGCCACTCGCGCAAGTTGTACGAATACGCCGATCGCCTGCTGCGGGACGAAGTGGCGATGTCGCGACTGCGCGAGAAGGGCGTGGCCACGCCCGCGATGCTCGGCGAGCTGCAGCTTCGAATCCAGAACGCGCGCGAAGGCATGACTTCTTCGCTGGCGGAGGTGGAAGCGTGACTTTAGACTCCGCCATTGTGGGACATCACGCCGGACTGGCGTTCGACAGCATTGCCGAGCAGTATGACGACATCTTTACCCGGTCGCTGATCGGGCGAGCCCAGCGGGACGCGGTGTGGGAAGTCCTGCGCAAGACCTATCGGGGCGGCGATCAGCATTCTCGAACTGAATTGTGGCACCGGGGAGGATGCGCTGTTCCTGGCGGGACTCGGAGTATCGGTTTTGGCCTGCGACGCGTCGGAGAAGATGATCTGCTTTGCGCGCCAGCGTCAGGCCCGGGAAGCGCCGCGGTCGGCGGTGCGATTCGAGGCGCTACCCACCGAGCGCCTCGGAGAGTTGGCGGCAGTGGACTCCGTTCGACGGGGCCATTTCCAATTTTTCCGGACTCAACTGTGTTGCTGACCTGCGGAAGACTGCCCGGCAACTGTCGGCTCTGGTCAAACCCGGCGGCCGTCTCCTATTGTGTCTCTCCAGCCGTATATGCTTGTGGGAGACGGTGTGGTACCTGGCGCAACAGGATCCGAAGCGAGCCTTCCGCCGTTGGAAGGGCCATGCCATTGCGGCTCTGGGAGATATACCGGTGGAAGTGCGGTATCCCACAGTAAGGGACTTGCGCAATCTATTGTCTCCCTTCTTTGTGTTGCGCAGTTGGAAGGGTATCGGCGTCGCCGTTCCGCCTTCCTATCTGGAACACCTGGCCCGGGATCACGAAGTGGTTCTGCATCGGTTGCAGTGGCTGGACCGCGTCCTATCGCGCTTGCCCGGCTGCCGCTCCGTGGGCGACCACGTGTTGCTGTCTCTGGAAAGGACGCAGACATGAGCACGGCCGCCAAATCTGCGAACTCCGGCCTCATTTACGAGAGAAGCGGACAGCTGGGAGCTGCGTCTCATATGCCCACGTTGTAAGACTTCCATGGGACGGGTTCCGGAACAGGCGTCAGTCTTGGAGAGGCCCCTGGTCGTGCCGTGCTTGCTCGTTCCAGCTTCGCGAGCAGGAAGGAATCTGGTGTGCCCTTTTGCCGGAAAGAGCCAATTATTTCCAGCGATTCATGCGGGAGTACCAGATTGTGCGGACTGCCGAGGGCCGAGGAAGCGATAGCGATGACTACTATCTTGCGCTCCCTTATCGCGATCTGTCCGGTCACAACCAGTCGCAGTGGACGATCCGCGCGCGCACCTTTCAGTATTTCGAGCGCCAGATTCTGCCGCCATTGGAGACATCCCAGAGAAATCGGCTAACCATTCTCGATCTAGGAGCGGGCAACGGCTGGATGAGCTATCGCCTGGCTCTGCGAGGACACAAGGTTTGCGCGGTCGACCTCCTCAACAACGAAAACGATGGCCTGGCCGCTGCCGTCCACTATAGCCAGGAGTTGCCCGAGTTGTTTCCGCGCTTTCAGGCGGAGCTCGATTGCCTGCCGTTTGAAGATAGCCAGTTCGATCTGGCCGTGTTCAATGCTTCTTTTCATTACTCCGAGAACTATGTGCAAACGCTGGGCGAAGCGGTTCGTTGTGTGCGGCCGGGAGGATCGATCGTCATCGCCGATACTGCCTGGTATCGCCGGGAGGAAAGCGGGCAGCAGATGATCGCCGAGCGCCGGAACGCGTTCACGTACAAGTACGGATTCCCCTCGGACGCGATCCAAAGCCAGGAGTATTTGACGGATCAGCGGCTGGCAAGCCTTGCAGCGCGAGTTTGGAATCCGCTGGCAAGTGCATTCGCCCTCCTACGGCGTACGTTGGGCATTGCGGCCATGGATTGCAAAGTTGAAAGGCAAGCGCGAACCTTCGCACTTCCGGATTTATGTTGCCGAGGTAGCAAAGTGATCATTCTGTTCAATCCCCGGGCCACCCGGCCGCGCAATTGCAGGCTGCCTCTGTCGGTTCTCGCGCTGGCCGCGATGCTTGAGGGGCGCGAAGAATACGCCATCGTAGATGGCAACATTGAGAGCGATCCGGCTGCCGCCATTCTTCGCCTCATCGATGAGCACAAAGTAGAGATGCTGGGCGTGACCTGCATGCCCGGTCCGCAGATGGCCGCGGCCATGGAAGCCAGCCGCGAGATACGCCGTGCTGCGCCCGCAGGTTCCCATCGTGTGGGGCGGTTACTTCCCATCTACTTATCCCGATGCGGCGTTGAACGCCAAGTATGTCGATTACGCCGTGCGCGGCCAGGGCGAAGACACGATGTCGGAATTGCTCGATGCCTTTCGAAGCAAACGCGATCCGGATTCGATATTGGGGATTTCCTATAAGGACATGTTTGGCCTCCATCGCCATAATCCCGAGCGCCCGATGAAAGGGCCAGATGCGTTTCCCGTGGTCGCCTTTCCATCGCGTGCCAGTCGAGAAGTATCTGCGGCCGTCGTTCTTCGGCAAACGTACCGCCGTGCATCACGCCAGCATTGGCTGCCCGTTCCGCTGCAGTTTTTGCGGGGTGCATGCCACCTACGGCACTCGCGAGAGGTTCGAGAGTCCCGAGCGCACCGCGGCGATTCTGAGTCATCTCGCCACCAACTACGGCGCTGACTCAGTGCAGTTCTACGACATGAACTTCTTCCTGCGCGAAGATCACGCGCGCGATTTAGCCGACCGCCTCGCACCACTGGGCCTCCGCTGGTGGTGCGAGGCACGCGTGGACGTGATGTCGAGATATTCGGACGCGACTCTGACCGCGTTGCGGCGCGCCGGCTGCACCATGATCTTCTTCGGAGCGGAGTCGGGATCAAACTGGGCGTTGCAGGAGATGAAGAAGGGCATCACGACCGAGCAGACACTGCAGGTCGCGGGGCGAATGCGCAATTTCGGACATCATTCCGGAGTTCTCCTTCGTGGTGGGCAATCCCACCGATCCCGAGCGCGACACGCAAGAAACGTTGCAATTTATTCGCCAGATCAAGCGACTGGACCGAGAGCGGAGATCATCATCTATCACTACACGCCTGTCCCACAGCGTGGGACCATGTACGGCGAGATTGACGGCCAGATCGACTTTCCCGACAACGCCCGAAGAATGGGCCAGCCAAACGCTGGATGGACTTCACTCTGCGCATCGATCCCAATACGCCATGGTTGAAGCGGAAGACCAAGCGACTGATCGACAACTTCGAGATCGTGGTGAGTTCGCGCTGGCCGACGGTGCAGGACATTCGCGCGCCGAAATGGAGCCGCGCCCTGCTGAAGTCGCTCAGCGCCTGGCGCTATTCGTCGCGAGTCTACGGATATCCGAAAGAGCTGCACTGGGCGCACCGTTTCATCGACCTTCGCAAGCCGAAACGAGAAAGTCTGTAAACGTTGTATGACTTCGACCGCGCACATCCCGGAGCTGCCGCAGGCGGAATCTCCCCGGGCTGAGTTTGCCCTGTGGTCGAAGGTCTACGACGAGTCGCCCAATCCTATGCTCGCGCTCGAAGAGCGCTTTCTTTCCCTGCTGCTGCCTCTCGTTTCCGGATTGGACATCGTCGACATCGGTTGCGGAACCGGGCGATGGCTCGAGCGATTCACCGCAAACGGATCTTGCAAACTGACCGGCATTGACTCGTCTCCCGAGATGTTGGATTGCGCGAGGAGAAAGCTCGGCTCGACCGCGAAATTGTTTCTTGGCAACGCAACGTCCCTTCCGATAGGGGAAGCGTCGGCAGATGTTCTGCTTGCCTCCTTTGTCGCCAGTTATGTCGGCGACCTCAGCCGGTTCGCCGCCGAGATTCGACGCGCCGGCCGAACCGGCGCCCAAGTTTACCTCTCCGATCTGCATCCGGAAACCGTAGCCCTGTGTAAGTGGAAGCGCGCTTTTCATGCAGGGGAAACTCGAGTTGAGCTAAACACGTACAGTCATTCGCTGCAGCAGATCATCGCCTGTTTCGAGCACGCGGGGTTCAAACTGCGGACGCTACTGGAACCCGCCTTCGGACCGGCGGAGCAGGAGATATTGCGCAGCGCGGGGAAGTGGGAAGCGCTGAAGACGGCGGCCGGTCTGCCCGCCATTTACATTCTGCAACTTGAATGCCCAGAGCAGTGGCAAGGGACTGTCTCAGTCCCCAGCGAGCAAACTCCTGTCATCTCTCTTCTGCGAGCGCGCGTCGCGTTGGACGCCGATGAGAGTATTAACGCGGCTGTCGAGCTGGAGCACGGGCAGGTTGCCCGTATTACGACATCTGGTCGTTCTCTAACGAGCGCAAACCTCAACGCGTCATCCTCGATCGATCTCGAGGGCTATCTTCTTCTCCCCGGCTTGATCAACGCACATGATCATCTGGAATTTGGCCTATATTCCAATCTTGGCCACGGCGGTTATGCCAACTGCGAGGAATGGGCGGTGGACATTCAGCAGAACCAGGCTGAGGCGATTGCACTGCACCAGCGCCTGCCGAAAGCCACGCGCCTGTGGTGGGGCGGCCTTCGGAACCTGTTGTGCGGCGTGACGACGGTGTGCCACCACAACCCGTTGCAACCCGTTTTGCTGAACGAAGATTTTCCCGTACGCGTGTTGACGACATTTGGCTGGGCACATTCGCTGGCAATGGATAGAGATCTATTGGCGAAGTTCAGGTCCACGCCGCACGATTCACCATTCGTCGTGCACGCCGCTGAAGGCATCGACAATGGCTGTGCGCAGGAGATCTTTGAGCTTGACCGACTGGGAGTTCTTGATGATCGCACCGTTCTGGTCCATGGACTGGCGCTAACGCAAGAGGGAATTGAGTTACTCAATCGCCGCTGCTCGGCGGTCGTCTGGTGCCCAACCTCGAATCGCTTTCTCTTCGGACGGACCCACAGCAGGGAAGCGGTCGCGTCCATGGACAATGTCTTGATTGGCAGCGACTCGCCGCTGACTGCCGCAGGAGATCTGCTCGATGAAGTGCGCGTGGCTCACGAAGAAATCGGTGTTCCCCCCAGGGAGCTATACCGGATGCTATTGACCAGCCCTGCATCCACGCTTCGCCTCAATGACGGACAAGGGACAATTCGCCCGTGCGCCCTCGCCGATATGATCGCGATGCGAGATAAAGGGGCTAGTCCCGCCGAGACCGTAGCTAAAATGCAAACTGCGGACGTGGAACTCGTGATCGTCGGCGGACGGGTGCAGCTTGCCTCCGAGACGCTTTTTAGAAAGTTGCCAACGAAACTGAGGTCCGGCCTGGAGCCTCTCGAGTTGCAGAACCGCCTGCTATGGATCAGGGCGCCGCTCTCACAATTGTTCGCCGAGGCGGAGAGGGTTCTGGGTTGTGACATCACGGTCGGCAACAAACAGGTGCGGCATGTTTACCCAGTATGAATCCAGGACATCGACATTGGTGGACGGCGCAGATGGCCGAGTCGCCGAGCTGCCAATACTTGTGCTCAATGCGCACAGCCGTTGCAACTGCCGATGTATGATGTGCGACATCTGGAAGCGCGCAGAAGGGACAGAGATCACGGTTGCCGACCTCGAACGGCACCGCAGCTCACTGCGCAGCCTGTCGGTGCAATGGGTCGTCATTTCCGGTGGCGAACCTCTGATGCACGGCGATTTGGCTGGTTTATGCAATTTTCTGCGCGAGCTCGACGTCCACCTCACGCTCCTCACGACCGGCCTGTTGCTGAAGCGACGTGCTGCGGAAGTTGCCAGCCTGTTCGACGACGTTATCGTTTCGCTCGATGGACCTGCGGAGGTCCACGACACAATACGGCACGTCAAAGGGAGCTTTGAGTCAATTCAATCGGGAGTAGCTGCTTTGCGTGCGCTACGACCCGCCATGCGCATCACGGGCCGAACAACTGTGCAGAAAGCTAACCACCGTCACCTGCAAGACACAGTTGGCAGTGCGAAGGCACTTGGCCTCGACCGCATTTCCTTCCTTGCGGTGGATGTGACCTCCGAGGCGTTCAATCGGCCACTGCTGTGGCCGGTAACGAAGCAACATGTCGTGACCTTGTCGCCCGAAGGAACCTGCTTTCTGGAGCAGGAGATCGAAGCGATGATAGTTAACTGCGGGGAAGAAATTCGCTCCGGCTACATTGCGGAGAGCCCCGCCAAGCTGCGGAAGATCGCCGCGCAGTTCCGGGCATATCTCGGCCAGGAGAAGCACGAATCGCCAAGTTGTAACGCTCCCTGGGTTTCCGCTGTGATCGAGGCCGATGGCGCTGTGCGTCCTTGCTTCTTTCATCGCAGTATCGGGAACATTCATAAATCGAGCCTGGAAGAGATTATCAATGGTGAGGCAGCGCGATCCTTCAGAAACAACCTGGACATTGCGAAGAATCCGATCTGCCAGCGATGCGTGTGTTCGTTGAACCATCCCTTACGAGGCGGTCCACCGTCATGAAGCTGCCAATGATTGGCGGATGGGCAATGAAGACTGCGGACCTTCGCCATGGGTGCGTCGGGTGCTCGGCAGACTCGCCAGTCAAAGGATACAAAGACAAATCTTCAACTACGCATGTAATTTCGCAGTGATTAACGCCGGGCTGAAGGTGTTTCTCCGGAAGCCGGCAGATGACAGAGACCAAGAGCTTAGTCGCAACGTTTGCGCCCTTGCTTACATGGAGCACCCCAACGCGAGTTCACGATGGACAAGATCCTCCTGATTGATGACGACGTAGTGGTACAGCGTCTGCTGCGACAGACCTTTGCTGTCTCAGGATTTGACGTCACGGCTGCCACCGACGCGGCATCCGCTTTGCAAACGTTTGAGGCAGAAACGCCCAGTGTCGTGATCCTGGAACCACGCATTCCGGGCAAGATGGGGCCGGATCTATGCCGCGAAATCAGGGGCCGATCCGCAAGCGTGCCTATCCTGGTACTGAGCAAGGCCAAGGACGAGGTAGACAAAGTCCTGATGCTGGAAATGGGAGCCGACGATTACGTTACGAAACCCTTTAGCCCCCGCGAACTACTTGCCCGGGTCCGGGCCGCCATACGAAGGCTGAATCGGGACGTCTCAAACATTCATACATTTAACTTTGGCGATGTTGACGTAAACTTTCTGAGTATGGAGGTATCCCGCAGCGGTGTTCCCGTACAGCTAACCCCGCAGGAGTTCAAAATGCTGCGGTTTTTTATCAGCAACCAAGACCGGGTAATACCGGACACTGAGTTGTTACATGAAGTGTGGAACAATCGCATCTATCCGGCGACCCGCACAATTGCAACCCATATTCTTCGACTCCGGCAAAAGCTGGAACAAGATCCGGCCAGTCCTGTACACTTTCGCACGGTACACGGAGCGGGTTACAAATTCAGCAGGTAGTACAGGCTGATTCTCCAATCACTTTGGCTACTTGATACTCCGCCAGGGTTAGTAGGCGAAGTCGAGGCCCACTACAGCTGTGTTCGTATGGAACGGATTGAATGCCATGGGTAAACCTGTCACAGGATTGTTGGCAATTATCACTGATTGTGACGGCCGGAACTGATACTCGAAGGTTGCTTTTATGTTGGCATGAATGAGGAACTGTACGGCCGGGGTGAATCGGTTACGGGTTGCGCTGAATGGCGCATTGAATGGAGCACCAGTGAAAGACGGGTTACTGGTTAAACTATTAATCTTGTCAGAAGTAGAATTCACTCCGTCATATCGCATCATCACCATCATCCAGGGATAAACAAGCCACTCGACGTCCGCGAAGCCCCCGCTGAAGGTCGCGGGGGTGCCCTCGATGAATCCCACCGGCGCAACTTGTCCCAGGCTCTGCAGGGGGATAAGTGTTCCACTCGCATCTGCCGGAAGCAAATTGAGGTCATGACCAAACATATACAATGCGTTGAACTGCAGGCAGCACCGATAATTAAAAGTGGCATTTCCACCTACGCGATAAAATGGCTCGCGGGCGGTGATGACGGCCGCAGTTCCGTCGGCTGCGGCGCCAACCAGACGTTGCACAGAACGTCCGTAGAAGTAATAAGTACCGAGGTTAAGGTAAGTATGGTCACGTGGACCGCTAGGTCCTGCCGCTTGGATTGCGCTACGGCTCTCTTTATCTCTCTCCAGATTGAAGCGATATTGAAAACTAGCGTAGATATCTTTGAAAGTGGCAGTAGACTGCACCCCTAGTCCACCTTGGTTGCTGCCCAATGCAGTTGGGACATATGGGCTATAGCCCACATCTCCCCCGGTATCTTGGTCTATGAAGGCGAGAGAATAGTTGTAACCCCCGGTATGGAGACCACCACTTAGCTCCACGCCGCGACCAGTTTCGGCCAGCACATAATTGTTGTTCACAAACTGTTGAGGAAATAATGCGTTCATGGCGCCGATATTTGACTGGAGATAAATGTCATAAGGGCTTGTCCAGATGCTGCGAGCCTGGGTAAAAGGCAACTCGAGTTCAAATTGGCCCACGCGAAGATTGAGTGCATGGCTGGGGAGCTTCAGAAATCTTCCTATGTTGACGAACTTAAGATAGCTATCGCCCAGACCACCATTCGAGTTGGCTGCCGAGACACTGATGTCGTCATTTACCCAAAAGGCTATGTCACTGCCGAAGTTGCCGGCTGTAAACAGGCTAAGAACGCCCGTCTCAAAATCTGTCTGGGGGGCAAACGGCGGCAGGTTACCCGGAGGGACCAAAGCGTTGAAGTTATTACTGCTGTTGCCGGTGTATTGAAAATAGTTCGTCACGCGAAATCCGATCGGAGGTATTCCCGGAATCGTGCCGGGCCAAATCGCCTTCGGCCACAGCTCTCTATTGGCTGGTGCTCCAAGCATGACAGGTGGGATCTTTAACATCGACTCATCTTCTTTGGGAAACTTGAAGCCAGCATCTTTGAAAGCCTTGCCAAAATCATTCAACTTAGGAAAATCCAGGTGACACGTACTGCAACTCGTGCCGTACATTCGCGCGAATGCCGGAATGGCATGGCTTGTGCCTGAACCTAACACTACGAGCATCGCCGCAAGAAAAGGGATCAAGCTGTTAAAGTTTCCGTACAGTCGACGCTGCATCACTGTTCTCCCTTCACGAGCTCAACGGGGTGGCCTTGGTTGCCCGCCAATAGGGTCTGAAAATATTGCCACGGACGTGGCAGGCCCAATAGGATGTTCCTTTCAAGCGCGTGGTGGCGATAGCTTTTCGTTCTATCCGGGCAACAACAAAAGCGGGCCCATGCACATCCCCAACAAGGGCCAGTCTACGCAACGCATGGTTGATGGTTTGTCATGGGTTGGTAATCGATGTGTCAAGGATTGGTGAACAATGACTGGGGAGCGCACGCCTCGCTACTTCAGCATCGAGGCTGGTAAACAGCGAATATCACTACAAAGAACAGGGAAGCAATTGTTTCGTGGCGTCTCACACTGCCCTAGTGATCTAGTTCTTGCCCTCAGCAATTTGCAGATCCAGGGCCGAGCGTTCGCCGTTAATCACGACCGTTCCCGAGTCGAGCAGTTGCTGGCCGGTGCAATCGTAGGTAGCGAAGCAGCGCATTGCGCGCCAAGGGAAGAAAAACTCCACAGCCTCAACCTGAGAGCCATCGCTAAGACGGATCAAACTGCTAAAGTCTACTCCATCGAAGTCAACTTCCGGGGAGAAATAATCCAGCGTCGGCCGTATGAGATGAGATACATGCTCATCAAAAGCCAGTGCCGCGAGTTTGTAGCGTGATATTCCCGACGGGACTTGGAGTGCAGTACGAAAGGACAATTGCAAATAAGCAGCCTGCCGGAAGCCAATGAAAGTAGGCGCCGCATAGGCAAGGAAATGTGCCTGGCCGTCGAGACCTTTCACCAGCCGGTCAACTGCGTCCTGATTCTGACGTTGAAGTCCGGCCAGCGACTCCGGGCTGAAGATCCGCATGGGCGTCGCCGAGGTCTTCATCAAGTCAGCAGATACGGAAGGATTATTTAACGGCGCAGTTGCTTAAGGCGGCATTCGCCGGCTCCTGGGATTGCTTCTTATTAGCGGGCAGTGGCGCGAATGTCTCCTTCCACTCTTCCGAAGGAGCACCCTCCTGCAGCCACAGAGAATAGGGCTGTCCGTTGAGGAACACTTGTGCGTCCAAAATGGCGGCCTGCTTCTGGTCGTCGCTCTTCGCGTCCACCAACTTTTGCGCGACCGGTACCGGAATAATGACCGTGATGTTCTCCGGCTGTTCCGAGTTCACGCCCATTACCTTCTGCCACACGTGGTGAGAGACCTCTATGGCAAATGCCGAGAACTCCGAATCGTCTGGGAAGTGCGGGACCTCGGCTTGCAGCAGGGGCATGATGACCCGCTCGAAAGTTTCCTTCAATCTGGCGTAGGAGTCCATACGGTCTGCAGAATAGGCCGCATAATAGTTGCCGGTGATCTCCAGTACAGTTTGACCCTTGTAAGTGTCAAAACGGATGGAGCGTTGGTCGGCGAGCTGCATCTTGGCAAGGTCAACGTCGAGAACACGGCTGAAGTAGAAAGGGTAAGGAAATTTATGCGCTTCGATTTCGGTGCCGATCGCCATCAGCGTTTGCAGGTGTCGCTGCTGCAGGTGTTGCGCCTTAGGATCGGGCAATTCCATCGGCGTGATAGCCTGAGCCTGCAGGGTGGACAAGGTTCCCAGCACCGCGTGCCAAGAGTGCAACTCCGCTGCTGCTGTTTTTCATGGCAATCCGTCCTCATTACTTA
Source organism: uncultured Acidobacteriaceae bacterium (assembly GCA_963746515.1). Lineage (GTDB taxonomy): Bacteria > Acidobacteriota > Terriglobia > Terriglobales > Acidobacteriaceae > Bog-257. The sequence goes on from CAVVBO010000003.1 coordinate 299,231, forward strand.
CTTGGAGAGCGCAAAATCCACCTTGCCAGTCCCGGCAACCTCCACCGGCTTCGTCTGCTGTTTCGATCCTTCATGCCAGGCGACCACGGTGTACTTCCCATCCGGAACATTCTCGATCTTGTAGTTCCCATTGGCATCGGTCTCGGCAAAGTACGGCGTGGGGCTGACGATGATGAAGCCTGACATCTCGGAGTGAACATTGCACAAAAGTGGGACCACACCAGGCTGATCGAACTTGAAGTCCCGCTTCTCGCCTTTCGGCCACGTGCCCAGGTTGTGGCCTTCTTTCTTATTGCTGCTGATCGAGGGCCAGAAGATGTTGTGCTGCACTGAATCGTTGTTTTGGAATTCTACGGTCGTTCCTTGCTGTACCACGATCAAATGGGGACTAAACATCAAGCCCTGCTGACTTAGCAATGGCTTCTGCGCAGGCGCAGGGAACGTCTTTCCCGGGATGGCATCCACGTAAACCACCGATTTTCCGGGCGATACTTTTCCTTCAATTGTTCCGCCGAATGCGATGGCTGGCACGGCAATGATGAGCAAGAACCTGAGTAGAAGACGGCACGTCATGAATTTTCCTTTCGCGGCTTGTGCATCATCGATTTGAAACAGTTAATACACCCACTCCAAACCGGAGGCGGCGGTATTGGTGTGGAACGGATTTAGTGCGGTCGGCAATCTGCATCGACTCATCGTCTTTGGGAAACTTGAAGCCGGCATCCTTGAAGGCGTTGCCGAACTCTTTCCGCTTGGGAAAGTCAATGTGGCAGGCGCTGCAACTAGTTCCGTATATGCGCGCGAATGCCGGAATCGCGTAGTCGGTGCTCGAAAATACCAGTGAAAGCGCAGTCAGCATCAGAAACTCAATTTAGGAAACATTCTGAAAGGTTGCTCTGCCATTCTCGGTTCTCTCATTTGGTTTTGTTTGAACAGCCACGCTACAGGCTCGCCTTGCTGCCGACAGCCTATGAAACTCACGCACCGTGAATCCGAGCCCTCCCGCGACCAGCAGGATCAAGAAAGACGCAATTCCCGTCAGCCAAATAACGGTTTGCAGGCCAGTAGTTCGGCTTGGCTGGTGAGTTTCCGGCAACCTGTTGTCCGGAACAAACGAAGCGCCTGGGACTTTCTGCGGAGGAGGTGTTCTTCTTCCTCCTCCTGCCGGCACTTGCTGCGAAAGGGCGATCGTGGTATCAAGCCTCGCCGATTGCGAAGGCGGATAGAGTGTGAGGTACAGATAGACATCTGCCGCTTCGTCTTCGCTCAAGTAATAGAAGACCGGCATCCTGCCGCGATAGAGCGTGGGCTGCGCGCCCATCAGGACCGGCGCTCCGTGAGTGACTTTACGGATGAACTCGATCCGGCTCTTGCGCGTCGTGAGAACACTCAGGGGTGGGATCGCCCCATCCCACAACTGCTGGGCGTCGGGGTTCGGCCCCGTTGCGCTGTGGCAGGTATGACACGTGGACTTCACAATGTGCTCGCCCACGCGGATCGGCGGTTCGTTGACCGTTACTTGCTCGCCTTCCGCACCAGGGACTCCGGCAAGCTGTTTCAGGTACGCGAAAAGCGACCTGACCTCGGCTTCGTTCAGGTGAGGGAACGGCGGCATGTCCTGACCACCACTGTGGAGTCGTTGCATTAATGCGACGTTGGCCTGTTGCGCAAGCTTAACGGCGTCCGTCCGGGTGATTTCCATGCCAGCCGTCTTCATTCGTTCCAGCACTAGCACGACGGAAGTGGCTCGCACCGGATTGATGACGGAGTTGATTTCTGGCGGAGCGCCCTGGCCGGCTTCGCCATGGCATCCCTGACAATTCAGGCGGTAGAGGTCTGAACCATGCAACGCCAGAGTTTGCGATGCGACGTTGGATGTCAACTCGGGTTGCCACGCTGAAGCTGTCTCGCCCGACTCGGGCGCAGGCGGGCCTAATCGTCCGGTCTTACCCATACTGGTTTCGTCGAACGACCGATTAAGGTGCGCGAGCCAGCTTTCCCCCGAGACAGCCGTCACCGGAACATCCTTGCTCCCGATTGTCTTGTGCGGCGACACGGTCAGACCGTTCGCTTGCGCATGAGAGCAATGACCCGCCAGGAACATCAACGTGGTGATCGCCAAGCACCGCGAATTTCTCAGGAACTGGATATTCATCCCCGACCCGCTGCAATGCTCTATCCCAGAGCAAAACTACAGCGATGCGATAGCGATGTTGTCAGGGAGTTGTCAGTTTAATGTCAAGGGTTTGTAACCATGTCCAATGCCTTGTTCTTCTGGAGTAGTTCGATTTTCCGTGGAACAATCGCCAGCTGAGTGGTGCAGTGAAAATGTGGGTTGGATTGTGGGTTGAGGTATTTCGACTGTTTGCTGCTAAGCCACTGAAAGAAATGGTAGGCACGAGGAGACTCGAACTCCTGACCTCTACCGTGTCAAGGTAGCGCTCTAACCAACTGAGCTACGCGCCTACGCGTGTTTTCAAGCGCTTGCACCGAGCGGAGTTGCCAGCGTGGGCATGCTTGAGACCGATCAGTATTTTACCACGCAGCCTGGCAGGCTTGGCGTCGAATGATGGGTGGCCTCCTAAAGTTAACTTTGGGACTACCGGGTGATGGTGGTCATCGGCCCGCTAAGCCGCAACCATCACGGCGTCAGTTGTTTGCCCTGAAAATCATTTCCACGAAGTTATGCTAACGCGCGGTACCAAAAGCTGCAAACGAATGCAGGAACTTTGTTTGCTCACACGCCGTACCTAACCCCAAGCCGCTCAAAAACGAATCCAAGCAAGTGGATGCCGCATGCGATTGATATAGAGAAAGAGAGCTATGGTTGGGTGCCAGTAATAGGCTTTACAGAGTTGGGGTCAGACTGAGATCGGTACTACCATCCGGGAATGACGATTTGAAATGAATGCTCTGGGAAACATTCTTCGCGAAAAGCAAGTCGGACCGTTTCGAATCGTTGAGAAATCCTACGCTTGCAATTTCTCACTTGGCCGGCATCAGCATCCGACAGCTTATCTCTCTTTCTTGCTGGCCGGCGCTTATGTCGAGGCCTCAAATCGGGGTGAAACCTTCTGTCCATCAGGCACCGTGATCTGGCATCCGCCGGACGAAACGCACAGCGATCGCTTTCACCCTCAAGGCGGGCATCTGATTGATCTCGAAGTTGCGGATTCGTGGTTGCAGGATGCTGCGCAGGAGCTACGACCGACGAGTCAATCGGGGATATTTTGTGGAGGCCTGCCCTACGCTCTCGGGCTCCGCTTGTATCGCGAACTAAGTGCGGACACCAACACGATCGAAAGCGTCGCCACCGAGTTGCTGAGCTTCTTCTTTTCCGGACGAATCGATCGCAATCCCCCAGTCTGGTTTCATCGCGCGTTGCAACTGGTCAGCGATAGGGAAGGCCGGCAGCAATCGCTTACCAATGTCGCCGGCGAAGTAGGCGTGCATCCAGTGCATCTGGCCCGCAGCTTCCGTCGTTTTCTGGGATGCACCTTCGGCGATTACCTGGCGAAGAGCCGCGTCCGCCGGGCTTTTGAGCTGCTCCTCAATCCGCAAAGGCCGATTGTGGATGTGGCCTACACCTGCGGTTTTGCCGACCACGCTCACCTGTGCCGGACCTTTAAGAAATCAACCGGGCTCACGCCCTCCGCCTTCCGCGGCATCATACTGCCCAGGTCCTAACGCTCTCCTAATTTTCGGCAAGGTTAACACCGTTCAAGCATTTTCTTTCTGCCCCGCTTATAACGAGACTGTCATATACCAATGCTGGGGGTCGAAATGAAGCGGATTTTCCTGGTTATCGGGCTTTTCTGGTTGGGATCTTTCTGCGTGGCGCAGCGTCTGCCCGAAACTGCGGGTCCGGAGAGCTACAAGCTAACGTTTGCTCCGGACCTGACGAACAACACGTTTGCGGGCGAGGAGACGGTCCAAGTGCGGGTGTCGAAGCCCACCTCGGAGATCGTGCTGAATGCGGCTGACGTCGATTTTCAGAGTGTGAGTATCACCAGCGCCAGTGGCACGCAAACGGCTAAGGTGACACTCGACAAAGAGAAGCAGATGGCGAGCCTGGCGGTGGCCAAACCGCTGGAGCCCGGAGCAGCGACCATCCAGATTCGTTACACGGGAACCCTCAACGACCAGTTACGCGGCTTCTACATCGGCAAGGATGATCAGGGCCGGAAGTATGCCGCGACTCAACTGGAGGACACCGACGCTCGTCGTGCCTTTCCATCGTTCGACGAGCCCATCTACAAGGCCACGTTCGATATTACCGTCATCGCCGACAAAGCCATGAAGGTGATTTCTAACGGAAAGGTTGTTTCCGACACGCCCGGCCCGGGCGATGCGAAGCATACCGTCCATTTCTCCACCAGCCCCAAGATGTCGTCCTATCTGGTGGCCATCGTGGTTGGTGACTTTGAATACATCGAAGGCGAATCGGATGGCATTCCGATTCGGGTGTGGACCAGCCCCGGCAAGAAGGAGTTGGGCCGCTTCGCTCTAGCTGCCGCTGAATTCAACTTGCACTTTTACGATCACTATTTCGGGATCAAGTATCCCTACGGGAAGCTCGACCTGGTGGGGCTGGCAGACTTCTCGGCCGGCGCGATGGAGAATACCGGCTGCATAACCTTCCGCGAGATTTTGCTGCTGCTCGATGAGAAGAACACTGCTACTGGTTTGAAGAAGACAGTGGCTTCGGTGCTTGCTCACGAAATGGCGCACCAATGGTTTGGCGACCTGGTCACCATGCAGTGGTGGGATAACAAGTGGCTCAACGAGGGGTTCGCTACCTGGATGTCGAGCAAGCCGGTTGCGGCATGGAAGCCGGAATGGAATGTGCCACTCGATGAAGTCAGTGGAACCGTAGACTCGCTGGATCAGGACTCGCTGACCAATACTCACCCGATTCACCAGCCTGCCGACACGCCAGCTCAGATCCTTGAACTCGACGATTCCATCACCTACGGGAAGACCGCGGCGGTGCTGCGGATGCTGGAGGCTTACGTGGGGCCGGAGCCGTTTCGTGAAGGCGTGGATTTGTATTTAAGGCAGCACGCCTACGCCAATGCCACAGCGTCAGACTTCTGGAACGCGCAGACCCAGATTTCCAAGAAGCCCGTCGATAAAATCATGCCGACCTGGATCGAGCAAGCCGGGCCGCCGTTGGTGACAGTGAAGACCCAATGCTCGGGCAATTCCGACGCGGTTTCGCTGGAACAGCAGCGGTATTTTTACGATCGAGCCAAGCTGGATGCAGGCAGTCCGGAGCTATGGCAGATTCCCTTGTGCATGAAGGCCGGCGCGTCAGCGACACCAGGTGCGGAAAAGTGTGAACTGGTCACGAAGAAACAAGATAGCTTCACACTGCAAGGATGTTCGCCATGGGTTTACGTGAACGCGAATGCGAAAGGTTTCTATCGCTCTGGATATAGCTCCGAAGCGATTCAGTCGATGGCCAAGGTGGCCGAGAGTGCGCTGTCTGCGGGCGAACGGATCATGTTGCTGGCTGATGTCTGGGCGTCGGTCCGGGTCGATCGCCAACCGATCGGCGATTACATGGTGGTAGCGGAAGGACTGCAGGCAGACCGCAACAGTGCGGTTCTAGGCCAGATTCTGCAGCAACTCAGTTACATTGGCTACCACGTTGTGAACGATGCCGACCGCGAATCCTACAGCCTTTGGGTGCGCCAACTCCTCGCTCCCGTGGCCCAGGATGTGGGATGGGAAGCCAAGCCTGGCGAGAGTGAAGACCAGGCCACCTTGCGCGGTGAATTGATGGCGGCGCTGGGCAACGTGGCCCGCGATCCGCAGGTGCAAGCACTGGCACTGAAGCTGGCGAATCAGTATCTCGCCGATCCTTCCTCGGTCAATCACGAGATGGCGGTCGCTGCCTTGCAGATCGCCGCGCGCAATGGCGACCAGGCGCTCTACGACAAAATCATGGAAAACCTGAAAGCCGCCAAGACTCCGGAAACTTACTTCAACGATATTTTCGCGCTGGGCCGCTTCAGCGATCCCGCGTTGATCGAGAAGACCCTGGAGTATGCGATTTCACCGGCAATGCGCTCGCAGGACGCTCCTTACTTAATTTACGGCGTGATGCAAAATCCGGTTGCGGAAAAACAGGCGTGGAGTTTCGTTCAGGCGCATTGGGGGACGATCGAGAACTTGGGAGGGGCCTTTGCCGGCGGAACGATTGTCCAAGCGACGGGCAGCTTCTGTGACGCAGAAATGCGTGACCAAGTTCTGGCGTTCTTTACCAGCCATCACGCTCCGGCGGCAGAACGCTCACTGAAGCAGGCGATAGAGCGGATGAATTATTGTGTCGACCTCAAAGCGCAACAAGGTCCTCAGCTGGCTTCCTGGCTGCAGCAGGCCAACCTGGCCGCACGCTAGCCCGAGCAAGCAAGCTTTGCAGAGGCAGACAATTTGCTCCGGTCAGGCCTCGGCATATCGCCGGCGGCGGAAGCTTCGCAGGGCGCGAACGGCCAACACGGCTCCCGCTGCCGCCAGCCCTGCACCCACGCCGATTTTCTTGAGATACTGTCCGTCGCAGGCGGGCTGTTTTCTTGCGCCTCGAATGTGCTCGGGACGGACGCCGACTCCGACCAGGCGCGCGGTCACATGCTGCAGTCCGGGAATGTGCACTACAGCTTTGAATTGCCAGGGCGCCTTTGCCGGTCCAGGATTCTCGAATACCTTTTGGAGCAACTTATGCGCGTTGACCTGCACAAACTGGGTCGCGCGAGTAGGAAACTCGCGGCGCTGCTGAATCTGTGCCAGCATAGCTTCAGTCATGCGTCCCTGGCGCAATGGGTCGGCCAGCAGATTGGCCGTCGCCACCGCATCCTGGATCGCGAGATTAATTCCGACTCCACCAGCAGGTGACATGGCATGGGCCGCATCGCCAATGCAGAGTAGACCGGGACGATGCCATTGCCGCAGCCGGTTGATTTGTACCGTTAGCAGCTTGATCTGGTCCCAGTCGCGCAGTTCCTCGACACGATCGCCGAGATAAGGAGCGATGCGGCGAAGCAGGTTTTGCAAAGAGTCCAATCCTTGACGCTGAAGCTGCTCGAACGAACCCTTGGGAATGACGAGGCCGGCCTGGAAGTAATCGCGTCGGGGGATCAGGATGAGCGCCCTTCCGTAGTTGATATTTCCTAACAACTGCTCGGGATCGTTGGTGGTGCGGGTGATTCGGAACCACAGCACATCGATGGGTACACCAAACTCCTGAACTTCCAAATGTGCCGCCTGGCGAGTGACGGCGTGGCGGCCATCGCAGCCCACGACCAAGTCTGCCCGGATTTGCACCGGGCCGTCAGGCGTCTGCGCCGCAACTCCGGTGATGCGATCGCCATCGCGCATGAGGTCGACCGCATCATGCTGCATCCGAAGTTTGAAAGCAGGGAACTGCCTGGCCTTGCCGGCAAGGAAGTCCAGGAAATCCCACTGCGGCATGAGAGCGACGAACTTGCAGTGCGTCGGCACATAGCGGAAGTCGCCGACCCGAAAAGCATAATCGCCGTATATGCCGCCGACGGTCTCCAGCTTCTGGTGCGGCACCTTCAAGAAATCTTCCAGGATGCCGAGCTCATACATCAGCTCCAGGGTTGAAGGATGCACCGTATCGCCGCGAAAATCGCGGAAGAAATCGTTATGCTTCTCCAGCACGGTGACGGCTACTCCGGCCCGCGCCAGCAGGTAGGCGAGCATCATTCCCGCCGGTCCACCGCCGACAACACAGCATGTGGTTTCGTAAGTTTGATTCGCCATAGACGCAGGCCTCTTTTGAATTTTTCGCGTGTCTCTGTCTTTAATCTTTCGGACTTTGGAGCGGCCTTGGAGCGGCTGCCAGTCAATGCAGTCTGTGTCCAAGCGCTGGAAATAGATTACCGGATTCGGCGAAGGCGAGATAGAGCCAGCTGTCAAACTGGGGTCCGCGCAGAAACTCCACGCGAATCTGTGCGCCCTGCCTTTGTGCGATCTCGAAAAGTCAACGATGAAAACAGGGCGCGGGGGGAGTACAGTTCGCGAGAAAGCGGGCTTATAGGAACTAGCTAACCTCGGAGTGAGCCCGCGTCCATTTATGAACGCTCCTTGGCTTCGCCGGACATAGGGCTTGTGCTCGAATCTTTTTCAGCAGCGTTGAGCCCTCTAAACCAGCGGATTAGCTCAGCGGCACACTGGCGGAGGAGTTGCTCTTATCTTCTTTACGTCTATGTTCCACAGACCGAGTTCCGGCTGAGGGGCTCGAACCGGTTCGGCATGCTGCGTAAGCGTGGAATGAGGTGAGCGATGGCAACCCTGCTACAAGATATTCGTTACGGACTTCGTCTGCTGGGCAAGAGTCCTGGTTTTACGGCGGTGATCGTGCTCACCCTGGCGTTGGGTATTGGCGCGAACACGGCACTGTTCTCGGTGGTCGATGCTGTTCTGTTAAGACCATTGCCTTATCAGCAACCAGCACAACTGGTTGCAGTGAAAGTCGATATGCCCGGTGCAAACCTGGTTGACCTGGGGATGTCGCAGCCCGAGCTGGACAATTTCCAGAAAGACTCGGGAGTCTTTGAGCAGATATCCGCCGTGTGGCCTATCAGTGCGAATATTACCGGTCGCGAGAAGCCGGAGCGGGTCGAAGCCAATGCCGTCAGCACAAACTATTTCACCTTGCTGGGTGTGAAGCCGGCACTGGGACGGGTGTTCAATGCGGGCGACTCGCGGGAAGGCTTCTCCGAAGGCGCCGTCATCAGCGATAGCCTGTGGCACAAGATGTTCGGTGGCAATCCGAATGTGCTGGGGACCAGCTTCCGGCTCGATACTGACCTGTACACAATCGTGGGAATCATGCCGCCGGAGTTTCGTCATCCTGGTCGCACGCTAGGGCAGGATGTGGAGGTTTGGGTTGCTGCCGGATTTGCCGCAGCTCCATTTCCCAAGCCTCCGGTTCGCGCACAGAGATTCATCCCTGGCGCGATCGCACGCCTTAGTCCGGGATTGAGTGTGGCTCAAGCGCAAGCCAAGCTCGACGCCTACGCCGCCGAATTGCAAAAGCAGTATCCGACAGATTATCCAGCGACGGCCCAGTGGAAACCGCATGTGGTCCCGCTGCAGCAGGAAATCGTTGGCAATTCGAACTTAATGCTGATTTTGCTGTTGGCGGCAGTGGCAGCGGTGTTGCTGATTGCCTGTGTAAACATCGCCAGCCTGCTGCTCGCCCGTTCCTCGACTCGTCATCGCGAGATTGCGCTTCGCCAGGCGTTGGGAGCGAGCAGTTGGCGATTGATCCGGCAGACGCTGACAGAGAGTCTGGTGCTTTCGCTCTGTGGTTGGGCGTCGGCCGTGCCGGTCAGCTTCGGATTGAAGACTCTGCTGCTGACGCTGGTTCCCTCAAACCTTCCCCGGCTTTCCGAGATCACCCTAAATGGACGAGCCCTGCTGTTTGCGTTTCTGATTTCGCTGTTTACCGGCCTGCTGTTCGGTGTCGCGCCCGCATTGCAGTCGTCGGATCGGCGCCTCATGGACAAGCTGAACCAGGGATCGCGAGGAGTGGGCATTGGCTCACGCCAGCATCGCTTCCTCAGTGGCCTGGTCATAAGCGAATTCGCATTGTCGCTGGTCCTGATGGTGGGAGCAGGGTTGCTGATCCGAAGTTTCTGGAAAGTGCTGGAAGTGCAGCCGGGCTTTAACTCGGAGCATGTCGTGACGGCGCAGGTTTGGCTGCCCGTGCCCAACGATCCCAAGAACAATCCATTTCCTACCCAGGAGAAACGGAATGCCTTCCTAACCAGTGTTCTGCAACGGCTGAGCGCGATACCCGGAGTGAGTGAAGCTGCCATCGGTGGAGGTAATACGCCCTTCGCCGGTTTGCGTAATGCAAACGGCTTCGACATCCAGGGCCAGACTGCTACTCCGAATGAAGCGCCCACCGCGGAACTGGGAGTGACCACCGCGAACACTTTTCATGTCCTGGGAATTCCCCTGGTTCGGGGCCGGATGTTGGCCGACAACGACGACCAAAAGGGAGAGCCGGTAGTTTTGATCGATCAAACTGCGGCGGAGCGGTTCTGGCCGAATGCCGATCCGGTGGGAAAACAGATCAGGCTGCAATTTGGTCCGAAGCAGCCGTGGCGGCGAATCGTGGGCGTGGTCGGACGCAGTCGAAGCGACGGGCTCGACGCTCCCTACACGCCGCATATCTTCCTTCCCGCCCGACAGCTTCCCTTGAACGCCATGACGGTTTACATCCGAACTGAGGCGACTCCGGAAGCTTTGGAAGGCGTGATCCGGCGCGAGATTCAAGCCGTAGATCCGGACCTGCCCGTGTTCGGCGTGCGCTCGCTGCGCAGTCGCATCTCCGACTCGCTGGCGGCACGGCGGTTTGCCATGCAGGTGTTGGGATTCTTCGCGGCTACCGCACTATTGCTGGCGGCGATTGGAATTTACGGTGTGATGGCGTATTTCGTAAGCCAGCGGGTAGGTGAAATCGGTGTTCGCATGGCACTAGGCGCACAACGGAGCGATGTGTTAAAGCTGGTGGTGCGGCAGGGCATGAGTCTGGCTCTGGCTGGAGTTGTAGCTGGCTTTGTCGCGTCTCTTGGACTGGCGCGGCTGATATCCGGCTTGCTGTTTGGCGTGAATCCGAACGATCCCCTGACCCTTGCGCTGTTCACTCTATTGTTGGCCGGAGTGGCCTTGCTGGCGAACTACGTTCCGGCACGTCGCGCGGCGATGGTCGATCCCATGGTGGCATTGCGCTACGAATGACGAAATTGCAAACGTCGGCGCGCCCGGAAAGCATGCCGACATCTCATCTACCAAGCTGCCAGGAGAAATAATGTGGGTACAAGGGAGGGCCGCCAGCGTCTAGCTATAGACACCATGGCGTCTTGTATCTGCCACGAACTGCTCACGGCGGGCACGACAGCAGCGTTCACGGGTCTTCCTCCCAGCCCGATTCTATGCAAGCCCCTTTGCAATGGCCGCATGATTTCTGTTCCCGATTGCCGTCGGTTGCGGCGACGTTCCGGCGAGACACAACGATCTGGCTGCAATAAGATTCAGCCGCCGATTACTGCGTTAGGGACTTCTCGATAAGCACCCGATAGAATGCGCGTTGTTGAGGTGTTCTCATGCAGGCGAAACTTCGATCGCGACCGGACTTGTTGCTCCTGCTGTCCTTGCTGCTGGCCATTCTGTTGACTCCGGTGTTGGACCGCGGTGATTGGGGCCGACTGGTGCTCGCGGCAGTAACGTTTATACCAGTCGTCTTATCCATTGTCCGGTTGTCGCAGATAAAAGGGTGGGTGTGGCCGTCGGTTCTGTTGGCCTTGGGCAATATGATCTTTGTGCTGGCGGGTAATACCTTCCGCAGCCCAACACTGACCGGAATTCGATGGGTATTTCTGGCTGCCTTCTTCGTACTCACGGCTGCAGGTCTTTTCTCGTATCTCAAGAACTCTCGTACCGTCGCTCAGGCGCAGCTCTACACTGCCGTCAATATTTATCTATTGCTCAGCCTGGTATGGGCAGCGCTTTACTTAGCGATTGATGCTTTCTCTCCCGGTTCAATCCAGGTCGGAAGTCACCCAGCCGACCGTCAGACCGAGCTGCTTTACTTTAGCCTGGTAACGCTCTCGACGATTGGGTACGGCGATATAGTGCCGCTTAGCGGGGAAGCCCGCATACTGGCGGCACTGGAGGGGGTGACAGGAGTTCTCTACATAGCGATTACCGTGGCGCTTTTAGTAAGCAGGTTCAGGGAAGGGCCTTCGGATTCGCCTGACTAAACCCACATGACTGGCAATAACAGACCTGGCTGTTGATAGACTCTTTCGCTGGGATTGCGCTGAAAAACCGACGTGGCGGGATACCCCGAAAGCGTGCAAATCGTATCGAAGAGTATGCGAGATTTGATTGATTTCCGCATTAACCCCTCACTGCCTGGGGATTGAAGCGACTCGACCATGGCGCGGATGTCACGGTTCTCGGAAACTGGGCCTTGGCGCTACGCTATCTGTACATCGAGCACGGCCGGAGGGCGGCCACGGAATGTTCAGCATCCTACGGAGCCTACAAATTGAAAATTGAGGACTTGGTGGGCATGGTGGTGAATCAAGGAGCCCAACGAACTCGAGCCGGGCAAGCGTCACTGAACATTGCGCAACAGGTCACTCAACTGCTGGATTATAGCTGCATTGGCATCGCCTACGACGACATAGCGCAGCCCGCCCTGTGTCCACGTACGCACGCGAAAAGAGGATGACTGGTCCGCAAACGACGCCGGCAGCGCTATTTGGGGTGTTTGCCTGAAAATGAATACCGAAATGAAGTGACGCTGGTAGCGGAATAGAAGCTCCGCGCCGGGCTCTTGGCGAAAATAGGCCAACCGTCCTCCCAATAAGGTAAAAGCCGAGCCTTGAAGTTCCGGCAAGTCGAAGGTAAACGGGATTTTCCCCTGAAACCATGGTTTCACTGTGTGCCGGTCAGTCGAGACAACATCCACTGGGTTTGCGCTGGCGAGATCCGCGACATGAAGATCAACCAACTCGGCGAGCGGCGTGGTTTGGGGCCGCAGATTCACCATAAACAAGCCTACGGCGACTAACAATAGGGCTGCGGCTGCAAGGGACCAGCGCGGCCATGTCGCCGAGGTCAGCCGCGGCCATGCTCCCCACGGCATTCGCCGCTCGCGGCGCGCCGGCACAACTTGGTCATTCGTTAAGTTGTGTTGTTTACTAATGCGAAGACTCGGGCACGCAGTTCTGGACTAGCGGTATAGCAGTGACCTGCACGCCGAATGGCGGCCTTGCTTTCGATGGCGGCCAATGCCATGGCTGCACAGGCAGCGCATTCTTCGGCGTGGGTGCGAAAGCGATCCGTATCCGGTCGCGGCAGCTCCGCATCCACGTAGGCGTCGATTTGATTTTGCCACTCACCGCAGTTCGTCATCAGTTCACTTTTCCGGCCGAAGCAGACGATTCAGGCCGCTCCTCGACGCAGGATTTCCCCAACAACTTGCGCAAACGCGCCATTCTCGACATGACAGTTCCGATCGGAATTGCCAGTAGGAAAGCGTTGCGCAGGATGCGAAAGATCCGGGCACGAAAATCGGTGCCAGGCGTTAAGCATAAGAAACCACGCGGAGCCTTCGTGCAGGCTTCCTGAACCAGGTCTTCGGCTCCTGTTTCATCGCCAGCTAGCCAACGTGCGAAGTTATAAAGCGAGTCGAAGGGCAGCATTGCCAACTCCTCGAAATCGTTGCCAGTATCACTCTCTACTTTTCACGCCTCAACCTGTCTAACTATCGGAGTCCAAGTTTTATTCCCTCGACGCCGAATATTTATTGCATTCAATTTCATTTAGCTATTGAGGGGAATAAAAATGCTCCCCGCCGGTTTGCAATGGTGACACGTATTTGAGGTGCACGCGATGAAGGAAACGAAACATAGCAAACCCGGCGAGATCGAAGTCGCAGATCAGATCTTGCATGACCACAACCAAGATGGGATTGACCGCCGGGGATTCTTGAAATGCATGGCTTGGGCAGGGACGGGCGCGTTTTGCGTGATTAAGGGAGGGGTGCTCAGTTCCTACAGCCTGGGTCGCATCTCCGAGTTCCAGAAACATGCGGCCAAGGGGGAACTCACGTTCGTCCAGATCAGTGACAGCCACATGGGATTCGACAAGGCGGCGAATCCAGACGTGGTGAGTACCTTCAAAGCCGCGGTGGACAAGATCAATGCGCTCCCGGCGCCGCCCGCATTCATTCTGCACACCGGCGACATCAGTCATCTTTCTAAGCCGGAAGAGTTCGACACCGTCGACCAGTTGTTGAAAACGGCTAGTGCCAAAGATGTCTTCTTTGTCCCCGGTGAGCACGACGTCCTTAACGATGACGGCAAGCAGTATCTGGAGCGCTACGGCAAGGGCACGCAAGGAGCCGGCTGGTACAGCTTCGACAATAAGGGCGTGCACTTTGTCGGACTGGTCAACGTCATGAACCTGAAGGCCGGAGGCCTGGGTAGCCTCGGAGCAGAACAACTGGAATGGCTCGAAAAAGATGTCAAGCATCTTTCCAAGAGCACACCTATCGTGGTGTTCGCTCACATTCCACTGTGGAGCGTTTACCCCGAATGGGGTTGGGGCACGGATGACAGCGGCCAGGCACTGTCCTACCTGAAACGCTTTGGCTCCGTCACCGTTCTCAATGGACATATTCACCAGACCATGCAGAAGGTGGAGGGCAACATCACCTTCCACACCGCCAGCTCTACGGCGTTCCCGCAACCCAAGCCAGGTCAGGGGCCATCCCCTGGGCCGTTGAAGGTTCCCGCCGATCAACTGCGGACCCTGCTGGGCATAACCGACGTTAACTTCGTTCAAGGCCGGCACGCACTGGGCCTAACGGACAGCGATCTCGTTTGATTGAGAAGCCGTCACAAAATCATCGGCACGCTTCAGGAGAAGCAAATGAAAAACAAACTCTTAGTCTTTGCGGCGACAGTACTCGCGATCGCACTTGGCGTTGGAATACGAGCCTACGCGGCGCCGGCAGACTCCAAAACAGCGTCGGAAGTTAGCGTCAAAATCGACAACTTCAGCTTTTCACCGGCCAGTATCACGGTTCCAGTAGGAGCAACCGTTCGGTGGACGAACGCCGATGACATTCCCCATACCGTTGTCAGCGACGACAAGACCTTTAAGTCTAAGGCGCTCGATACTGACGAGCAATTTAACTACACCTTCACCAAGCCAGGAACGTACAGCTACTTTTGTAGCATTCATCCTAAGATGACCGGCAAAATCGTGGTCCAGTAACAGGAGACTAACTTGCACCCTTTTGATTTTAAGTCGGCTGTCCTCGCCAAGCACGCGCAACATGTAGTGCTGATCCACTTTCCGATTGCGCTCTATCTGACCAGCGTGATGTTTGACTTTGTTGCCCAGTGGACCAGGAACCGCACTCTGGCGGCGGTAGCTTATTACAACCTGCTGATTGCGGCGATCTCGTGTGTGCCGGTGATGGCGACGGGTCTTGTGGCGTGGCGCTGGCAACTGGAAGGGCAGCGGCTGAAAGGGATCCTACTGGACCATCTGGTTCTAGCAGTCGTTTCATCTTCATTGATCTGGCTCGTATGGTGGCTGCAGTACCGCTATCGGCGAGAGCCAGGACAGAAGTTGCCGCTGTACCGTTTACCCATCGAGGTCGTGGCCGCTGGCGCCGTTGCCTTGACTGCACACCTAGGAGGATTCTTAAGCGGCGTCAATGGACCCGCATAAGCTGACATCGATTGGCTGCCCTTCAGTGCGAATCCAAATTCTGGGGGCCGTCAGTCAGCGATTTCACCGAACTGTGACATTACTCGGACTCGTCCATGACAAGTGCCGTGACTGGACAGGACATGCGTTCTCTTGCATTCGCCGGCGCAGCCGGGGTAGACGCTCTGTTGATACAGACCGATGGAAAGATCGTTGCCGTCGGCGCACAGCTCGACCCTCAAAACCGGAACATCGAGGACCTTGTCATAGCGCGGTATCTTGGGAATTAAGTTCGCTGTCGAGTCGGAAGACCCGCACTAGATAGCGCTCGTTGCGAACCAGTTTCGAGACTATCTTGACCCACCAAATAGGGACGTTGATCGGAACCACGGTCAGCGTTTTCTTCTGCATGGTATCGGTGGATGAATGCCTGATTCTCCCGGCTCTTTGCGCGAGACAAGTACCCACCTCAAAGCAGTTCATTTTACAAGTCTCCGATTCAGCCGTCCGGCGATGGATGGCTTTACCAGCGGAACTAGGTGCGGCTCCCGCCGAACACAGCCGCTCCAAGACTGTCTAAGTCCACTTTAGAAAAGCTTTTCGTTCTTGATGGGAATATATGCGCGGCCTAACAGTTAGCAATACCGACAAACATCCGAGCTGTACTCAAGGAGCACCAAGTGAACGCAAATATTACTAAGAAGGACACGGAACAATGAAAAGAAAAAATGTGTGGATCGCAGGTTTGGCGCGCCAGTGATGATTGCCATGCTGCTGTTGTTCGCGGCATCCTCGAGCGTCTCCGCGAAGGACCAGCCCTTAGGGGCAGCCGCGGAAGTGAAGATCGATAATTTCAGTTTTGAGCCGCAGACGCTTACTGTAGCCGTTGGAACGACAGTTACCTGGACCAATCATGATGATATTCCCCATACGTCGGTCAGCACGGAGGGAGTGTGGAAGTCCAAGGTAATGGATAGCGACGAAAGGTTCTCCTATACGTTTGCTAAGCGGGGAGCTTATCCCTACTACTGCACGATCCATCCGAAGATGACCGATAAGGTCATGGTGCAGTAAAGACCCGAAGATATGTTAGCGATTCTTAGATGAGCATCTGTATTCACCTCTTGTCTTGGACAAACGAGGCTGGCGGCGCACAGAGGGATCGAAGCCTATGTCAAGTATTTCAGCTTTCTCTGTGGTCCAAAGGAATTCATGGACAATGCGCGCAGATTCTGCTTGCCGCCGGGAATAAGGACAACGGCACCGGGTTATACCTTCGACAAGGAAGTCGCGTGGCCAGAAGTAGGCCCAAGGTCGCTTAACCCAATATGACTGAGAGTGGCGCACAATTCGCACAGACCAGGTCGGCGAGCGATGATCTGGAGCTTGTCCACGCCACCCAGCGTGGGGATATATCCGCGTTTGAACAACTTGTCGCACGATATGATGGCAAGCTTCTTCGCATTGCTCAACACGTCACCCACAATCGGGAAGACTCCGAGGACGCGGTCCAGGATGCTTTCCTGAAGGCCTTCCAACACTTGGGCGAATTCCGCGAGGATGCGCAATTCTCGACTTGGCTGATCCGCATTACCCTGAATCAGGCGCTTTCGAGAGTGCGAAAGCGGCACACCATCAAAGAAATGTCTCTGATGACGACTTTGAGGGAGATGACATGATGCTTCCGCGCGAGGTCGCCGACTGGGCTCCCAACCCCGAAGAACTCTACCGCGCCTCGGAATTACGAAACATCCTAATCAAGACCTTGGAAGAGCTACGCCCGATTTTGCGAACTGTTTTTGTGCTACGAGACATTGAGGGGCTATCAATAGACCAGACGGCAGAAGTTTTGAGCCTAACTCCCGCCGCCGTGAAGGCGCGGCTATGGCGAGCTCGGCACGACCTTCGCGCACTGCTAACCAGGTACTTCAGCAAGCACAAAGAGCCTACTCGAACCGGGATAGGACGGAGACGGCGCGCGCCGCGAGGTCAGTTGCGAATGAATCGCCGTATGGCGTAGAGCAGTTCTTAAACGCTCGGGAAGAAGCATCTTATCGATCAGACCTCGGAGAACGCGGCGATCACCATGGCCGGCGGCGCGCCCATTGGTCTGACCAGGCGCGAAATGCTGGCGAGCCGCGGTGCCCCGGCAATCGGAATTGCGTGGAAGACCGCTCAAGCGGCTCCCCGCCCGACCTGGACACCTGTTCTTGAACGGTAAGGCTGACCGAGATCTCATACGTGCAGCCCAATTCGCCGTTCTAGGTCTTGAAAGCGCGGGTCGGAGCGGAGAGGATCGAACCCTGGCCGCAGCAGGACACCCGGGTTAAATCGGTCATTGTAGGCTTTGTCGAGCCAATTCATCGCCTCATCAGTATCGCCCAGCGATGCATAAATGGTGGCAATCTCCAAAGCGCTCGAATTGCCAAGATCGGAACGCTTCTTAAGGCCATTCAGCAGCTGTACCGCTTCGTTCCTCTTGCCGGATAGCACATAGGCGCGAGCAAGATTGGCTATGCATTTCGGGCTATTCCCGGAAAGCTGTACCGCTTTTCGCATTTCTGCGACTGCTTTATCGTACATGTGTTTTTGAATGTAGGCCTCGGCAAGTTGGTTATGAGCCAGAGCAAAGTTAGGATCCATCTCGATCGTCTTGAGGCTTTGTTGCATGGATTCATCATATGAGTGCGCAAGGATAAGGATCTCCGCCAAATCCGCGTTGATGATAAGAGACAGAGGGTCCAGATTTTGCGCTTTCCTCATTTCCACGATAGCTTCGTCATACTGACCCAATAGACTCAAGTGCCAGGCATACCAATGGTGAGCGGTTGCATAGCCTGGATTAAGTTCAATGGCACGACGGAATTCTTTCCCGCCGGCGTCCAAATCCCAGTCGAACCCATCCAAGATGAATGCAAGCGAGTTGTGCGCTTCGCTGAGCGCGCTGTCCAATTCCAGAGCTTTTATCGCCGCCGCCTTTGCTTTGGGGAATGCCTCCTTGGGGGTCATCGCGGCATATTGCCAGTCCCCCAACAAAGCATACGTATCGGCTAAGCCGGAATAACTTCGGGCGTATTTCGGGTCCAGTTCGATCGCCTGGTTGAAGTAAGCTAAGGCAACCCTCAACTCATCTACGGTCCGCTTGTTCCAGAAGTAACGCCCTCTGAGATAGGACTCATAAGCTTCCGGATTGACGACTTCAACGCTTTTCAGCGCCGCTTGCTCTCGAGGAGTCAAATTGATTCGAATTTCGTCCGCGATGGCTCTAGCTACCCTGTTCTGGACCGCCAATGTATCACGCAATTCACCCTCATAGCTCTGGGACCATAAGTTCTTGTCGGTAGAGGCCTCGATCAGCTGTGCCGTGATTCGGACTTGGTCACCAGAACGGAGCACGGTGCCTTCCACTACAGCGTCCACATTCAGCTCACGAGCGATCTGCGGCAGAGGCTTACGCGCTCCTTTGTATACCATGGCGGAGGTACGGGAGATCACCCGCAAGGCGCTGATCTGTGCCAGGTCAGTGATCAACTCATCCGTCATGCCGTCAGCGAAGTAATTCTGGGCGGGATCGCCGGAAAGGTTCTCCAAAGGAAGCACCGCCAGCGATCGTATGGCCGCGGGCGCACGGGTTCGCGAGCGAAACAGCAGGACGGCGAGGATCGCAATGCTTACGAGCGCCAAGGCGACGATGACCCAACGGGCAGTCCACAGCCGGCGTTTAGGCGCAGCGGCCGATCCGGCACCTGGGGGCTTCGGCTCAACCTCTGACGCTCGCAGATCTCCAACGGAAGGTCCCGGCAATTTTGGGCGGGGGTCAGCATCGACAAACGACACATCAGCAATGAAGCGATACCCACGTTTTGCAAGAGTCTCGATGAATCGGGGATTATCAGCCGAGTCGCCTAACGCACTGCGGAGCTTCGCGATAGCGATATTCAGAGCCTGATCGAAGTCGCCGAAACTTTCGTTTGGCCAGACCCTGCCGCGCAATTCCTCCCGGGTAACGACTTCTCCCGGATGCTCCAGCAACATCTCCAGCAGTTTCATCGGCTGCTGCTGCACCCTGATTCTCAAACCCGATTTGCGTAGCTCGCCCGCCTGGAAGGAAACCTCATACGATCCGAATCGCACAACGGAGATGGGCCTGATGTGTTCCATAGGGGCCATTTGGGTTTCAGAATAGAAGTCTAACACTCCGTTCAAGCCCTCTTGACTCAGGATATAACCTCCGCTAACTCTTTTATCAACACTTACTTACCGGGCAATCAGCAGGATAGGTGGAGAAAATCCGCAGTTAATTGACGCCCGCCGACGGGCGCGTCAGAGTGGGCCGCAACCGGGGTTCGAAATTCAGGAGATGGCAAAATGAGTCAAGGTGGAGTTGGCGCACGAAGGATAATCCGGGCCGGGGCCTCCCAGGACGATCAACCGTCGCCAGGGTTCGAAGAGTTGGCAATGCCCCTGTTCGACTCCTTGTACAACTTCGCACGTTGGCTGGCGCACAACGCCAACGATGCCGAGGACCTAGTACAGGAGACCTATCTCAAGGCCTTACGCAGTTTTGGGTCGTTTCAGCCCGGCACCAATTTCCGGGCCTGGATGTTCAAAATCCTCAGGAACACCTTTCTAAGTTCACGCTCAACGCCTGATCGCGGGATGACTGTTGCAGTGGACTCAGAAGAAGACTTTCCTATATCGTCTTCAACTTCCGCCACTCCCGAGTCGCTGTTGATAACGCGTTCCAGCGTCGAGGCATGCCGGGAGGCAATCGAGCAACTGCCAGTCATCTTTCGTGAAGTCATTTTGTTATGTGATGTCGAAGATGCGTCCTACCAGGAGATCGCGGAAATATTGTCGATCCCGATGGGAACCGTTATGTCGCGGCTATCCAGAGCCCGAAAAGCAGTTCGCGACTCACTCCGCCGAACTTCCGCTGCACCTATATCGATATCTCTCTCGTCAGATCGGGGCCTGCAGCAATCCGATCGCTATTCACATAACGAGCGCGCGTCAAAAGAATAGCTAGCCAAACCAATGCCGATTACCCAAGCCCACGTGGGGTCGCAGCAACTGCCGCCTATCCGATAAGAAATCGCACTCCTCATCGGTGTTTCACCCGAAGGATATTAATCACTCCTGCCTCAATTTTAGAGATAGCAGTTCCGGGGAATAAAAAATCAGACTTACGGTTATCTGCAGTGAACGGCAACGCGATTTTCAAGCAAAGGAGTTCGTCGTATAGCCTTCTTCATTTTGTCGTTCGAAGTCGGCTCGACTCCGGATTGTTGCTAGACGGCAAACCCGATGCTTCCAAGTGAAAACTATTCGGGCCTAACAATCAGGTCTAGCGAATTTACTAAACAGTGACATTAGTCTGACTTGTCCATGACAAGTGCCGTGACCTGGGCAGCCTACTGTTGCTATCAAGCCCAGCCAATCAGATTCTGGGACAGAAAGGAAGATGAGGTGAAGAACACAGAAGACATCCTCGAGCGACGGGTAAATCGTCGCTCATTCTTAAAAAACGGAGCAATTACAGCAGGCGCGGTGACAGTGGGCGCGGGGCTGTTGAGCCATGGATTGGCCGCCTTCGGTCAAGAGTCGAATGGAAACCTCACAAAGGGAGACATTGCCATTCTGCAATTCCTGGCGGCGGCCGAGCTCATCGAAAGTGACCTCTGGCAGCAGTATGCTGAACTAGGCGGCATCGGCAATAACCCACCCATTGAGGTAGACCCCAACCAGCAGCTGAACAACTATCAGATAGCCTTGTCGAACCTCGACGGCGATGCCCCGCAATATATATCCAGCAACACTTTGGACGAAGTGAGCCACGCCACCTTCTTGAATGCTTATCTGGAGTCGAAGGGCGCCGATCCTGTGAACTTCGACAAGTTCCGCACTTTGCAAGGCAGCAAAGCCGGCCCGGCGGCCAACGTTGGGCGGCTTACGAACCTCATGCAACTCAATGTGGATACTAGTTGGTACATTCGTTATCGTAGTACCACGAATCCTGACTTCGGCGCGACTTTTCCTCAGGCGCTCACGCTCAACGGGGTGTACGCAATTCCTAGGACCGATGCCGATTTTAATGGCGCTCCGTTCCAGAATGCGACCAGCATTCCCGGCAACGTGCATATTCAGGCGATCGCGAATGTTGCCGCCTTTCACTTCGGATACATCGAACAGGGAGGTTCAAGTCTGTATGCGGCGCTGGGCCAGAAAGTCAGCAGCCTGGAAGTCCTGAAGATCACCTTGGGTATCGGCGGAGACGAGGTCGCTCACTTCCTGGAGTGGGTTGATTTTGCCGGCAATGGCGTACAAGCACCGGTGGCGCCATTTACCGATCCCACCACGAAGCTGACATTTCCCAACTTCTTCAACCCGCTCAATCCGCTGATTCAGCCCAGCCTGATCTTCCCGGTGCCGACTGAATTCATCAGCCCGGATCTGCCTCACTGCGCGGTGATCCGACCGAGTGATGACAAGTTCGCCGGGGCTGTGGCGACGATCGCCAGCTTTACTGCTGACGGGCTTTTCAAGGGGCAGTCGTCCGAGTTCTTTAGCTTTGTCAACCAGTTGGCGGTTGCGGCTGACCAGGCGACTCGGCAGTTATAAGCACGCTGGGATAGCGACTTCCCGCCGCTGAGGGGCGGGTCCCAGCTTTCCACGCGGAGGGGCAGGATCACGAGAAGGAAGGATGCTCGGCCTTCACAGGAATATCCGCAAGATCCTGCCCTACACGCGAGCGTCATTTCCGACCATAGGAGGTCGTTATGTTTGATGGTTTATTTCAACCGATGCATTTAATAGTGATTTTGTTCATCGCCCTGATGGTATTCGGGCCAAAGAAGCTGCCCGAGCTGGGCAAGGGCCTGGGCGACGGGATTCGAAGCTTCAAGGACTCAATGAGAGGCAGAGAAGAAGCCATCGCCAAGACAGACGACGCCACCGTTGCGGCGATTGGCGAAAACGACGCCGTATCCCGACAACCCAGCTAGCTCGAAGTACGGTCGTAGCTCGCTAGTCGATATGCATCGGCGATGGCTTGTGTCGAGCGAAAAGGGTCCCAGGGGCTGCAAGTCCGCTGTGTCGACGGAGGCGCAGGGTAGAAGGCGGCCTTCTCTAAATAGTAGTTTGAATAGTTCGTCGTGCCCGTTCGTTCGGCGGTGCACCGGCAATAAGTTGACGTTGAGGTTCTAGCAATGCCAAGTATTTTATTCATTTTGCTGATTGCTTTTCTGGTCTTCGGACCAAGGAAGCTGCCGGAGATCGCTACCCAGGCCTTGCGGGCGCGAGAGCCATGGGAACGGCTGATGAAGCAACTGACCGAATCGTTGAGTAACCATAGTCGGGGATCGGACTCGATCTCGACATCCAGTTCCGGGCAGCCGAAACTAACGGCAACTCCAGCCGAGCTCCTCTCATCGCTCGCCAAGTCCGCGGGTGGCGACTAACCGATGTCCACTCTTGTAGTCAACACCGCCCAAAAGCCCGGCTTGGAAGAAATGATCGGCATGAGCTTCCTCCAGCACCTGGACGAGCTGCGGCGGCGAATTATCTACAGTTCTCTCTACGTCGTAGCTGGCCTGGGCGTTTGCTGGGGGTTTCACGAGCGGATTTTCGCGATCATGCAGAAGCCGATTATGTCGGCGCTGGCCAGTCATCGCCTGGATCAGAAGCTGGTTTACCTGAATCCCACCGATCCCTTCAACATGTATCTGAAGATCTCGTTTCTGGCCGGAATCTTCGTGGCGTCGCCGTTCGTGCTGTATCAGGTATGGGCGTTCATCGCGCCGGGACTGTACCGCAACGAGCGCCGTTATGTAATGCCGTTCATGTTTAGCACCGTGGGATTGTTTCTGGCAGGTGGCTATTTCGGGTACAAGATGGTTTATCCGACAGCGCTGGATTTCCTTATCGCTTTCAGCGGGCAGTTCACGCCGATGATTACCATCAGCGAATATACGAATCTCTTTCTGACCATTATTGGCGGACTGGGCATTGTTTTCGAGATGCCGATCTTGGTGTTTTTCCTGGCGCTGATGGGGATTCTGAGCGCCGGCTGGATGTGGCGTAACTTCCGCTACTCGATTTTGGTGATCTTCATCATCGCCGCGATCATTACTCCGACTACCGACATCATGAACATGTGCATTTTCGCCGCGCCCATGATCGTGCTCTACCTGGCAAGTATCGGAGTAGCGTGGTTCGTTCATCCGACGCAACGAAAGAAGCGGGCACAGAGCAGCAGCGTCTAGCTTTGGCACTATGCTTTCCGCGAGCTTGCTGTCGAAATAACCGGGAATAAACATCTCACAAGGCGGTTATCAAGACCGACAGACATGAGTGGTCCGCGTAAGGACGCGAAGCGGCTTCCAGTTAGCTCAGGCAGCGCGCCGATGGCGCACACGCGTTATTTGTGGTGGACCCAATCCAATAAGAAAGAAACAACGATGAAGAGACTTGCAAGGCTTACGCGACCCGGACTATTGGCAATCGGCCTGGTACTTGGTGCCAACTTCATAATTACTCTTGCCTGCATTGCGCCCGCTGGTTTGACCTGTGCTTTTAGGCCTTCAACAATCTCACCCGGAAGCGGTTCGTCCTCCACCTTGACCATTTCTGCCGCCTCGAGTCCGCCCGCTACGGGCTACCACGCGTCTCGCATAGCGGCCATGATGCCTGGCCTGGGACTGTTCGGAACGTTTTTCACAGCTCGCAAAAAGAAACTACTAAACCCGGAAGAACATGGTGAGGATGAGCCTACTGGGCTTGCTGCTTGTTATCTCACTGTTCGCTCTTGGATGCAGTGGCAGCAACAGTTCAAACAAACCAACAACGCCCGCATCTCAACAGGCCACCGTGATGGTGACGGGCACATCCGGCTCACTGAGCCAATCCTCCGCTGTGACCGTCTCCATCAACTAGAACAAGCCAAGGCCCAACAAGGGTGTACGAGAGTGCGCCCCTTGTTTCCAGCGTTCGCTCACGGCACCCTTATTACTATTGGTTACCAGCGTGGGCTGATTTTTGGCGACGGCTTGCAACTCGCGTGTTACCCAGAACAGCCGGTGAGCCGACACATAGCTATGCTGGCCGCCGTTGCGCAGGTCCGTGATGCGGGATTTCGCGATCGGCTTTTGGATCTTTCGCGGCGACAGGCCCAGCCCTAGCTCTAAATGCATGATGCCAGTTGCTTCTTCGTCCGAGATGTCGGGCAGGGCGTGGCCGGCATGAAACCGGAAGCAGGTAGCAGAGATCTGCGGGGCAATCGGTCTGGGAACGGTCGACCGAATTCTGCGCAATCCCTCACGCAGCATCACGGGGAGAACCGGCAGCATCAGCCGTGAGGCGTCGCAGTTCTACTGCCGGTTGACAGAAGCCGTTAGACAGCGCGGCTAGTCCACAACTGAGGCAGCGACTTTTCCCTCTCCAAGGCGTCTAACGGGCAGAGGCGTTTATATGAAGCGATTCTGTTTCCTGGCGATCAGCTTGATGGTGCTCGCGGCGGTTCCCACCCTGGCTGCGCCCAATCCGAATAACGCGAAAGGGCCGGCGTTTCCGGGCATTCTGGCGAATGCGCGTTATGTCTACGTTGCCTCCTACGACGGCGACCAGTTCGATCCGAACCTGCTACCCGAAGATCGGAACGCAATCAACGCCGTGCAGAGCGCCATTCAGGACTGGGGCAAACTGATGGTCGTTTACCAGCCCTCCCAAGCCGACATCATCATCCTCGTGACGAGTCGGCCCTCCGAAGATCTGATGGCGGTGTACGATGCGCCGCCTAGTGGAGGTTTTCTCTGGCGCGTCATGGGACGCGGCGGTCTCCAATCCGGCGAAACGCCACTCATCACGCAATTTGAACAGGGATTCGAGAGCGTGCAGGCGCACAACTAAGCTTGCACGCGTGTGCCGCGGGTGCAGCATCCAAAGCAAAGCCGAAGAACGACGCGTGGCCCAGCTCAAGGGTCACGCGTTCCGCAGCCTCACGAAAGTGTCCCAGTTCGAGGTAAGTCGAAGCGACGTAGACTCTCATGCACCAGCTCGGAAAGTGCTTCTGGCCCGGCTAAGTCTCCTCTAGGCTGATCTGCATAGAACCAGTCCATTTCATACTCTACCTGCACGTTGCAGGAATAATCGTCAAACCCCGTCATCTTTGGAGTAGAGCCTCGACCAAAGCGAACCACCACGACCGACGGTGTTTTTCACCCGCTTACTCCGCAGATTGGACTCCCAGCAGCAATTCCCTGGAAGTAAGCGGTCTCGGAGAATGGTCCGCGTGCCGCAGGTAGCCGGCGTCCGGCGGAGCATCATTGGGAAGCAAAAGTCAAGTTGGCTTTCGCGCTGTTTTCGGTTTGTGATCGCTAGACATTCGCCTGACCGGGTTCTTGAAAGGGGACTACCATGGGAGGCTCCAGAGAGAAACCCCCGTGATGAGAGCGAGCCTATGGGAAAGCTACTTTCTCTAGTCCGGTTGGTTACCGCAAATATGCGAAAAGCCGGCCTTTTTCGCATATTTCGAGATCAATGCAGCAGAGTTTCTCTGCAATCGAGACTACGTGGCGGAGAGGGAGGGATTCGAACCCCCGATACCCGTCAAGGTATGGCCGCTTTCGAGGCGGCTCGTTTCAACCGCTCACGCACCTCTCCGCGCGAGACAACACGGTCGCTTTCCATGATAGCAGAGCTTGCGGCGATCACCAGAGCGCTTGCGTCAGGCTGTCGGCAGTCCCTTCGCATCAGCTTCAGACTTTCGCTTCTCGCGGAAGAACGTTTGCACCAGATCCATGCAACGCGCCGCCAGCACTCCTGAACACACGTCAACTTTGTGATTGAGCCGGGGATGGTTGAGCACCTGCAACATGGAGTGAACCGCGCCTGCCTTGGCATCTTCGGCGCCATAGATCAAGCGGCGAATGCGGGCATGAGTAATAGCCCCGGCGCACATGGCGCAAGGCTCGACGGTCACATAGAGATCACAGTCGAGCAGGCGATAGTTGCCGATGGTTTGCCCGGCTTCGCGCAGCGCGAGGATTTCTGCGTGGGCGGTGGGATCGTGGGCGGTGAGCGGACGATTGCATCCCCGTCCGATGACCCGGCCGCCACATACGACAACCGCGCCCACAGGCACTTCACCTAACGCAAGCGCGCGCTGCGCCTCGCGCAGAGCCTCTTCCATCCATAGTTCGTCGCAGTGGGACATGCGTGGGAAGGGTAAATGAGCAACTAGCAACTAGCAACTAGCTTTCAGCCATCAGCCGCAGCTATCAGCTGTCAGCCATCAGTTATCGGCCGTCAGCCATCAGCCGTCAGCCCTCAGCCCTCAGCCATATCAGCCATCATCAAGGCCGACTCTCTCAGGGGCGGGGCGTCGTTATCTCGATGATTGTCATTACGAGCGAAGCGAGGAATCTGCTTTTCTCCCTGCGTTGGCGCAACGAATGAAAAGGTAGATTCCTCACGGCCTGAAGGCCATTCGTAATGACAATTCAAGAATTGTGACGAAACCCAGAGTATGGGGTGGGATTCGCGGCAAAACTGACGGCTGACGGCTGACTGCTGACAGCTGACAGCTGACAGCTACTTCACTCCTGCCGCAGCATGATTCGCTGAATGGCGGTGGCGCGGCCAGTTTCTGCGTTGCAGTCGATCAGAGCGGCGCAGAGGCGTACGTCGTCGGTTGCCGGTTCGAAGCGTCCCGGCATGTTGGTCAGGAAGCGTTGCAGAATCTGTTCCTTCTGCACTCCGATGACACCCGCGTAAGGGCCAGTCATGCCCACATCGGTTTGCACCGCGGTACCGCCGGCCAGCACTTGCTCATCGGCCGTGGGAACATGGGTATGCGTGCCGAGCACGGCGGTGACGCGTCCATCCAGGTACCAGCCCAGCGAAATTTTCTCCGAGGTAGCCTCGGCATGAATGTCCACCAGGATTACCTTCGCCGTAATCTGCTTCAGCAGTTCGTCGGCGAGGCGAAACGGATCGTCATTGTTGGTCATGAAGACGCGGCCTTGCAGATTGATCACGGCGTAGGCGACGCCTCCGCGGGTGCGCCCCTGATACCAACCGAAGCCCGGCGAGCCCGCAGGATAGTTGGCTGGACGCAGGACGCGCCGCGCCAGCGAAGCCTCATTGCCGTTGGCCGAGTTCATGTAGTCGATGATCTCGCGCTTGTCCCAGACGTGATTGCCGGTGGTGATGACGTCGATGCCGAGTTCGAAAAGCTCTTCGGCAATTTGCGGCGTGATGCCGAAGCCGCCGGCAGCGTTCTCGCCATTAGCAATGGTGAGATCGACCGCGTGCTGCTTCCGAAGTTCGGGCAGCCGCTCGTGCACGATGGTGCGGCCCGGGCGGCCGAAAATGTCTCCGACAAAGAGTATTCGCAAGGTGCAGGGTCCTTTGGCGCTTTGTTTTCGATGGTAACACGGGAGTGAAAAGATGCTGGATCAGGCTGAGATGCCTGATGATGGCGACCCTGTTCCGTCTTGCGCCGTGCGTCTTCGCCTTCGCGAGAACTTAGTTCGCCAGCTCGGCGGTACGCAAGAAATCGTAGCTGCCCGACGGCCCCAGTTGGATTCCGTGCACGCGGTTGGTGTGCACCAGCACGTTGTCCAGATACCACAGATTAATGTAGGGCAAGTCTTCGGCAAGGATCTGCTGAATCTCGTCGTAGATAGCTTTGCGCTTCTGCCTGATCGAGCGTGCTGCGGCCCTCGCGAATAAGTTCGTCGACCCGCGGATTGGAGTAGAACGTGCGATTGGCGCGCTTGGGAGCGAAGCTGGCCGTATCGAAGACGTGCTCGAAGATGTCGGGATCGAGATTGCTGCGCCGACCCAGCGCAGCGAATGAATCTGGTAGGCGCCCTTGGTCACGTCGGCAGAAAAACGTCGCAAACTCGAAGGTGCGAATGTCGAGCGCGATGCCCACCTCGCGCAACTGCTGCTGCAACACCGCCGCCAGCAGGCGCGTGGACTCATCGGTCGAAGTCTTCATGGTGATGTGAAAGCGCACGCCGTTAACCGCACGATAGCCGGCGGCATCGAGAAGCTGGCGGGCGCGCTCGGGATCGTGCGGATAGCGCGTCACGTCGCCATCATAGGCCCAATGTTGCGGCGGCAGAACGCTGTAGGCCGGGCGCGCTTCGTCGCGCAGCAGGTAATGAATGATGGGCTGCACGTCGATGGCATAGGCGATGGCGCGCCGCACCCGCACATCCTTCAAGATGGGATCTCGCAGATTCAGGCGAGATAGGCGTAGATGGTGCCGGGGGCTTGCATGACGGTGAGGTTGCGATCGCGCTGGAGGGCGACTACGGTATCGGCGACCAGCGAGTTGATGGCGACGTCGGCGCTCTGCTTGCGCAAGTTCGAGCGCTCGCGTGGTGGCGTCAGGGATGACTTTGAATTCGACGCGACTCAGCTTGGCGGGCGGGGCCCAGTAATCGGGATTGCGCTCGACGATGACGTTCTTGTCCTGCTGCGCGCTGACGAAGCGGAACGGCCCGGAGCCGATGGGATGGCGATTGAAATCTTCGCCGCTGCCGTAAGGAACGATGCCGACGGCGCCGTCAGAAAGGTTCCACAACATGGGCGCAAACGGCTGCTTCAGATGAAAGATGACGGTGTAATCGTCGGGCGCTTCGACACGGCTGACTTGCGCGTAGCTGCTGGCTTTGGCGCTGCGCAGCTTGCCGCTGAGCAGCGAGTCGAAGGTCCACTTCACATCGCGCGCGGTCAGCGACTGTCCGTTGTGAAAGCGCACGCCGTGATGCAGATGGAAGATGTAGGTTAGCGGATCGGGAATCTCCCAGCGATCGGCCAGCCAGGGCTGCAGGTTGAAGTGATCGTCGCGGCGGACCAGCGAGTCGAAGAGCAGATCGTCAATGCGCTCCGACTGCGCGTCCACGCCGACACGCGGATCGAGATTGGTGGGACTGCTCTCGATGATCATCACCAGCGTGTTGGGATCGGGCTTGCTGGAGCAGGCCGTGAGTAGCAGGGCGAGAGAGAGCGTCACCACGGAGAACACGGAGCGCACGGAGAAACACCCGACCATATTCACCACAGAGACACAGAGACACAGAGAGAAGTTGGATCTAAAATCTCGTCGATAGCAACCTTGCGAATGTCCTGCAAATCCGTGCAGCCCGCCATGCTCTTCGCTTTTTGTTCTTTCCTTCTTTTCTGTGTCTCCGTGCCTCTGTGGTGAATTGGTTGCTAGCTTTCTCCGTGCGCTCCGTGTTCTCCGTGGTGAAACAGACTCTACGCATAGCTGACTTTGCCCAGGATCGCCGGCCGCTTGGCGCCGGTGGCGGAAGGAACATTGGACGGCAGACGCCGCCAGGTCTGATAGGCGAGCAGCGCGAACGCCGCCGCTTCCTTCGCCTCGGATGGCAAGCCGAAGTCGTCGGTGGTGCGCACGCGGATTTTCAACGGCGCAAGTTCTTCGCGAATCATCCGCATCAGCGTCGCATTCTTCGTTCCTCCGCCGGAGACGACGAACTCGCGAAAGCGCGCTGGCCTGGCGTCTTCATTCTCCAGACGGCAACACGAATTTGCGAACCGCGACACCGATCGATCGCGCGGTAAGCGCGGTTGCGGTGGCGACGATGTCGTTCTCGTCGGCTCGCCGGCAGAGGCGAAGAAACTCGCGCACGAATTCGCGGCCAAACTGCTCGCGTCCGGCGGTCTTCGGAGGCTTCTGCCGGAAGAATGGATTGCGCAGCAACTCTCGCAGCACGCGCTCGATGGGCTCGCCGCGCGCCGCCAGCCGTCCGTTGCGATCGAACGGCTTGTCGAAGAGATGCTCGGTGACGGCGTCGATCACCATGTTGCCCGGCCCGGTGTCGAAGGCGACGAGTTGTTCGGGCTGGGCGCGCGGCGGGATCGCCGTCAGGTTGCCGATGCCGCCAAGGTTCTGCACGATGCGTCCATAGCGGCGATGGCGGTAGAGCACGTAATCGAGGAAGGGAACCAGCGGCGCGCCTTTGCCGCCCGCCGCCATGTCGGCGGGACGAAAATCGGAGACGACCGGCACGCCGATCTTCGCCGCGATCATCGCCGCCTCGCCCGTCTGCCAGGTGCAGGCGACGCGGTGGCCGAGGAACGGCTTCGGGATTTCCCTGGTGATAGATGCGTCTGGCCGTGACAGCCGACCAGCTCGCACTCCAGCCGCGCGCGCCGTTGCGCCGCGCGAACCGCGTCGGCATAAAGTTCGCCCAGCAGGAAGTTCAGCCGCGCCAGATCGGCGACACTGGCCGACTGCGGCATTCATGGCCGCCAGAATGGCGCGCCGTACGTCAGCGGGATAAGGGAACTGATAGTGCGCCAGCAATTCCAGGCGCGAGCGGAATCCGCGTCCTTGAATGCGCACCAGCGCGACATTGATGCCGTCGGCCGAGGTGCCGCTCATGACGCCGGCGACAATCACTCGCGCAGCCTCGTCGCTGACCAGGGTATGCGCGCGCAGCTCTTCGCTGAACTCCCAGATCTTGCGCGTCAGCCGCTCCACCGTTTTCTGGGTAGGAGCGGGGGCCATGCGGGTCTTCAGCGCCTTCGACTTTTTCTTGGCGGCGAGCACGCGCTCGCGATTTCTCGGCGACCAGCCGGGCGAACTTCTTGTCGCTCTCGGCACGCTTCAACACAGCTTCAAAGGCGCGCCGCACGCTCTCTTCTTTCTGGCAGACCAGGAACATGTCGGCCCCGGCACGCAGCGTCTCGCACCGCAGCGTCTTCAATCGAGCGACGCCGCCAGCACGCCGCCCATATCGAGATCATCGGTGATGATGAGCCCGCGATAGCCGATCTTCTTACGCAGAATGCCGCTCATCCACTTCTTGGACAGCGAGGCGGGCGTGTTGTCGCCGGTGATTTGCGGATAAGCCGCGTGCGCCACCATCACGAAGGGCAAGCGGTCGCACAATTCGCGATAGGGCGCGCAGGTCATCCTTCCACAAGCGCTTCCAGGGCTTGTCGATTACGGGCAATTCATGGTGCGAGTCCAGCCGGGCCGCGCCCAGTCCGGGGAAGTGCTTGCCACATCCGAGCAATGTCGCAGTCGCGAAGGCCGCGCAGAAAACGCGCGCGCATAAATCTACGGTTTGCCGCGGCTGGGCGGAAACGGTGCGCGAGGTCAGCACATTTCTGACGCGGCGAATTGCAGATCGAGCACGGGCGCGAAATCGGTGTTGAAGCCGAGCGCACGGACCTCTTCGCCGATCAGGCGGCCATGCTTGCGGAAGAGCGTCTTCGATCCAGTTGCGGCCACCTCGGCGACCGACGGCGCAGGCGCGATCACGTCGCGCAGGCGATCGACGGTGCCGCCCTCCATGTCCACGCAGAGGAACAGCGGAGTCGCGCTGAGCTTTTGCGCCTCGCTGCAGCAGGGCGTGCGTCTGCTCGGCGTGCTCGAGGTTGCGTTTGAAGAGAATGATGCCGGCGGGACAGAGCTTGTCGAGCATGACTCGCAGGCGCGGCGACATCTCGGTGCCGTCAAAGCCCATGATGAGCAATTGGCCAACCTGCCGGCGAAGTTCGAGACTCTTCTTGGAAGCCATAAGGAATAGAAGAGTGTAACGCGTGGAGCGCGGGAATTCAGGTGTGAAGGATGGTGCTCCCCTGGCGTCTCTGCCTTACAGGAACAGGTTGCCCAAACCGTGCCGGGGGTAGCCTCGCCTAAAGTGCTTTCCTATTCATAATCGTAAGATAAGCTAGTATAGGTAGGAACATTGTAGATCTGCCTTACGAATGGTAATATGTTTGCAATGGCGACACTTTACACTTCAATCAGCTCCAAAGGCCAGCTTGTAATACCAGCCGAGCTGCGTGAACAGATGAAGCTCTCGGCTGGAACGAAGGTCTCGATCCAACGGGAAGGCAATGCTCTCGTCGTGCGTCCAATTACGCCAGAGTTCATCGACAGCCTGATTGGATCCACCAAGGGCGCGTCCGCTGAGAGAGAGCGCATGCACCGGGCTGATGAGAAGCGATGATTTACGTACTCGACGCCAGCGCGATCTTGCGCTTCACGGACAAGGAGCCTGGGTTTCGACCGGGTGCGCGACCTGCTTCTATGACAGCTGCAAAGGGCGCTGCACAGCTCCTGCTGAGTGCGGTGAACTGGGGCGAAATTGTGACTGTGCTGTACAAGAAAAGACGGCCTGGGCGCCGAAGCGATCCTCGCCAGCCTTGCCGCCCTTCCGATCACCATCGTGCCGGTCGACGCTGCCGCTGCCGCGGATGCCGGCAAATTCAAATGGAACTTCAGGGTTCCTTATGCGGATGCCTTTGCCGGCGCTCTCACTGGTAAGCCACAAGTCAGATCATGCAACGCTGGTCACGGCCGATTACGATTTCAAGAATATTCCTAAAGGAACGATCAAGATCGAGTTTCTGCCTGTCAAGTAGTGCGGCCCGCTCTACTCCATCTGCTTCTTCAGTTCATGCAGCAGGTTCAGCGCGTCCAGCGGGCTGAGGCGGTTAAGGTCGGTTTCCTTCAGGCGGTCGACGATCTTCTGCGACAGCGGCGTGAAGATGGTCAGCTGCATCGGGCCGGACTCGCGCGCTTCGTCGTGTGCCAGATGTTTGACGGCACTGCGCTCGGCGTTCTCGTGTTCGGCCAGAACTTCGCGCGCGCGATGGACCACGTCGGCGGGCAGTCCCGCCAGCTTGGCGACTTCGATGCCATAGCTCTTGTCGGCCGCGCCTTCTTCCACCTTGCGCAGAAAAACAATTCCGCCGCCGCTCTCTTTCACTCCAACGTGAAAGTTCTTCACGCCGCTCAGACGGTCGGCCAGCTCGGTCAGCTCGTGATAGTGCGTGGCGAAGAGCGTCTTGGCGCGAGTGTTGGCGTGAATGTATTCGATGGCTGCCCACGCGATGGCCAGGCCGTCATAGGTCGCGGTGCCGCGGCCCACTTCGTCGAGCAGGATCAGCGAGCGCGCCGTCGCGGTGTTGAGGATCGCCGCCGTCTCCGTCATCTCCACCATGAAGGTCGAGCGGCCGCGCGCCAGATTGTCGGACGCGCCGATGCGGGTGAAGATGCGATCAACCAGTCCGAGCCGCGCCGAACGCGCCGGCACGAACGATCCCATCTGCGCCATCAGCACGATGAGCGCGGCCTGTCGCAGATAGGTCGACTTGCCGCCCATGTTGGGTCCGGTGATCAGCAGGATGGAATGCGTGCGTGGCGTTGAGATAAAGATCGTTGGGCACAAAGCGATCGGCGACGCCGCTGATTTCCAGTTGCTCGATGACGGGATGGCGGCCTTCGACAATCTCGATGTCGCGAAGCTCGTCTTTCAAGTTTCGGCCGGCAATAGTTGCGATTAGCTGCAACTGAGGCGAAGTTAGCCAGCACGTCGATTTCGGCCAGCGCCAGCGCGGTCTGCCGGATGCGGCGCGCCTCGGCGGCGATGGCGGAGCGCAACTCGACAAACAGCCGGCGCTCGATCTCGACCATCTTCTCCTGCGCGTCGAGCACCTTCGCCTCGTACTCCTTCAGCTCGGGCGTGGTGAAGCGCTCGGCATTGACCAGCGTCTGCTTGCGCTCGTAGTCGGCCGGGCGCGAGGTGCAGGTTGGCCTTCGAGATTTCCAGGTAGTAGCCGAAGACGTTGTTGAACTTCACCTTCAGCGAGCCGATGCCGGTGCGCTGGCGCTCGCGCTGCTCGATCTGCGCGATGTACTGCTTGCTGTTGCGGCTGAGGTCGCGCAGTTCATCGAGTGCCGGATCGACGCCCGCGCGAATCACGCCGCCATCGGCCAGGGTCAGCGGCGGCTCGTCTTCCAGCGACGACAGCGATGCGCGTGCGCAGATCGGCGAGCTCGTCGCATTGCGCATGCAGCGTCTGCAAGCGCTCGGCAGGGAAGTGAGACAGCGATGTTCGCACCGCGGGCAAGCTTCGCCAGCGAGATCGCCAGCGCCAGCAGGTCGCGCGGGTTGGCGGTCTCCAGCGTGACGCGGCTGAGCAGGCGCTCCAGGTCGAGGATGCCTTCCATCGAGCGGCGCAGCTCTTCGCGGGCGACCAGATCTTTCACCATGCCTTCGACGGCGTCGAGTCGCTGGTTGATCTCGGCGGCATCGATCGAGGGGCGCAGCATCCAGGCGCGCAGCAGGCGCTTGCCCATCGGCGTCACCGTGCGTATCGAGAGCAGCGAAATAGCGTCGCGTTGTCGCCCGCGCCGGAGAAGAGCGGCTCGATCAGTTCGAGATTGCGAACCGTGACGGCGTCGAGCACCAGGCAGTTCTGCCGCTCGTAGAAGCCGATGCGGTCGACGTGATCGAGCGAGCCGCGCTGCGTGGTGCGCACATAATGCAGGATTGCGCCCGCCGCCGTTGCCGCGGCCGCGCGGTTCGGCCAGGCCAAAGCCTTCCAGCGAGAGCACGCCGAAATGATTCTCGACTTGCGGAATCGCATAGTCGGG
Organism: uncultured Acidobacteriaceae bacterium; assembly: GCA_963746515.1. Taxonomy (GTDB): domain Bacteria; phylum Acidobacteriota; class Terriglobia; order Terriglobales; family Acidobacteriaceae; genus Bog-257. The sequence goes on from CAVVBO010000003.1 coordinate 333,936, forward strand.
AGCGAAAACCCAGTCGTCCAGCGGCGTCTCCGCCCAGGTGGCGTTTTCCAGAGACGCCATGCGCGGAGCGGCGGCAGGCTTGGGGCGCGGAAGCACGCGGCTGATCGAACAGCGGCAGCGACGAGGCGAACAGTACTTCGCGCGGACGCAAGACCAGCAACTCCTCGCGAATGCGGCGCTCGGCGTCGTCGCCCACGAATTCGGTGGCTCGAAACTCGCCGGTCGAAAGATCGAGCGCGGCAAAGCCGGCGGCATTTCCGGCGCGCGCCACGCAGGCGAGAAAATTGTTTTCCTCCGAGCCGAGATGCGCGTCGGCCGCGGTGCCCGGCGTGAGCACGCGCGTCACCTCGCGCTTCACCAGCTTCTTGGCCAGCCGCGGATCTTCCATCTGCTCGCAGATGGCGACCTTGAAGCCCTTGCGAATGAGCTTGGCAATGTAGTTTTCGGCCGAGTGATAGGGCACGCCGCACATCGGGATGGCCGTGCCCTTTTCCTTGTTGCGCGAGGTCAGCGTGATCTGCAATTCGCGCGCGGCGACCACCGCGTCCTCGAAGAACAGCTCGTAGAAGTCGCCCAGGCGGAAGAACAGCAGCGCGCTGGGATGCTCTTTCTTGATCGCGGCGTATTGCCGCATCAGCGGAGTGGACGGCTCGGTCATGGCAGGAAACTGCGCGGATTATAGCAGCCGAGCCGAGCGCGCTCACGCAGCATCTTGCGCAATGCGACACCGCGAGGCTTCTAGAGTCAATGATTCATGGCAACCATCATCGCTTTCGAATGCAGCAAGTGCGGCGAGAAGTATCCGCCGCAACCCGCGCCCACCATTTGTCCCAAAGACGGCGGTCCGCTTTATGTGCGCTACGATCTGGCTGAAATCAGGCTGGCAACACGACGCGTGACTCGCTTCATGACGGCCCGAAGAACATGTGGCGCTACTCGGCGGTGCTTCCCGACGCCGAGCCGGTGACGCTGGGCGAAGGGTTCACGCCGCATGCTGCCCAGCCGCAAGTATCCCAACCTGCTCATCAAGGATGAAGGTCTCGAATCCCACCGGCTCGTTCAAAGCGCGCGGCATGAGCGCAGCGATCACCATGGCTCGTCATTACGGACGTGAAGAAGCTGGCCGCGCCCTCGGCGGGAAATGCCGGCGGAGCGATGGCGGCATACGCAGCGGCGGCGGGACTCGAAGCCTACGTCTTCATGCCCAAGGATGTGCCGATCGCGAATCGTCTGGAGGTCGAAGCCGCGGGCGCGCACCTCACGCTGGTCGACGGGCTGATCAGCGATTGCGGCCGCATGGTCGCCGAGCGCAAGGGACCGGAAGGCTGGTTCGATATGTCGACGCTGAAGGAGCCGTTCCGCATCGAAGGCAAGAAGACGATGGGCTACGAGGTCGCCGAGCAGATGGGCTGGACCTTGCCCGACGCGATTCTGTATCCCACCGGCGGCGGCGTCGGGCTGATCGGCATGTGGAAGGCGTTCGAGGAGATGGAAGAGCTGGGCTGGATCGACGGCGGCAAGCGGCCAAAGATGATCTGCGTGCAGGCCGATGGCTGCGCGCCCATACCGAAGGCGTTGCAGGAGGGCGAGGCCGTCTCGAAGATGTGGCCGGACGCGCATACGCTGGCTGCCGGGCTGCGCGTGCCCAAAGCTTATGGCGACTTCATCATTCTCGACATCGTGCGCAAGAGCTGCGGGACGGCGATTGCCGTCAGCGATGACGCCATCATGGAAGGCGTGAAAGAGATGGCGTCGACTGAAGGCATCTTTCCCGCGCCTGAAGGTGGAGCGGCGCTGGCGGCCTACAAGCAACTGCTGGAGAGCGGGTTCTTGAAGCGACAGCGACAAGGTCGTGCTGTTCAATACTGGCTCGGGCTACAAGTACCTCGACGTGTTTGCGAAGTACTGGGGAGTTGAGGCATTCGCTCCGCCGGCGAAGTTGCCGGCGTCACGGAACATTGGCGGGATTATTGGGCCGTACTAGAGGAAGGCGGCAATTAGCATTCGGCATTTAGCGTTGGCATTTAGCAAACTCACGGTCCTCATGACCAAGTGCCAAATGCTAAATGCCAACTGCTGCTCTTCAGGAGGATCGCACGTGCGAGATTTCAATAGTTTGTCGCAAAAAGAAATCCTTGCTCTGGCGATTTCGCTGGAGGAAGAAGATGAACGCATCTACTCCGATTTTGGTGAGAACCTGCAGGCAGAACTTTCCCGGCACCGCGCAGATCTTCGAAGAGATGCGGCAGGAAGAGATTGGCCATCGCCGCCGTCTGATCGAACTGTACAAGCAGAAGTTCGGCGACCATATTCCGTTGGTTCGCCGGCACGACATTCGCGGCTTCGTGCATCGCAAGCCGATTTGGATGAACACGCCGCTGCGACTGGAACAGATTCGGGCGCAGGTGGGAGCAATGGAAGCCGAGACTCGCCGCTTCTACGTGCACGCCGCCGCTCGGGCGCAAGATGCCAGCATTCGCCAGTTGCTCGACGACCTGGCCGCCGAAGAAACCATCCATGTAGAGCGCGCGGCCGAACTGGAGAAGACCGAACTCAAGCCTCAGGTCCGCGAAGAAGAGGACAAAGCCAAACGCCGCCTCTTCGTGTTGCAGATCGTGCAGCCGGGTCTGGCAGGATTGATGGATGGCTCCGTTTCAACGCTGGCTCCGGTTTTCGCCGCTGCTTTCGCGACCAAGAATACATGGGACGCGTTCGCCGTCGGTTTGGCGGCTTCGCTGGGAGCGGGCATCAGCATGGGCTTTGCCGAGGCGCTCTCCGACGACGGCAGCCTCACCGGGCGTGGCACGCCGTGGTTGCGCGGGCTGGTCTGCGGAGCGATGACCGCGCTGGGCGGCGTGGGTCACACGCTGCCGTTTCTTCTGCACAACTTCAATCTCGCCACCACCGTGGCAATCTTTGTCGTGCTGATCGAGCTGGCGACCATCACCTGGGTGCGCAATCGCTTCATGGATACCCCACCGCTATCGGCGGCGTTGCAGGTGGCCTTCGGAGGTGCGCTGGTGTTCGCGACAGGTATACTCATCGGCAACTCGTGACCATGTTCAATTCAATGCTAGTGAAGTTTCGCGCTCGCCTGTCGAAGTCCGACGCCGATCGCACCGGCAGAACGATGCTCTGTCTGCTGCTGGTGTTTACGCTGCTGGCGTCGGCGGCGACCGTTCCCATCGTTCCTGCCGATCCTAATCGCTATCTCGCCGACATCAAGATCCTGTCCGCTCCCAACATGGAAGGACGTGGTCCCGGAACAAAAGGTTTGGAGCGGGCTTCGAAATATATCGAGCATCGCTACAACGCGCTGGGATTGCAGCCCGCCGGATCTGAAGGTTATTTGCAGCCGTTCACCGTGACCACCGGCGCCAAGCTGAAATCAGATAACGATGTCACGATCGAGAACGGTGCGGCGAAACAGCCGCTCAAGATCAACCAGGATTTCGAGCCTATCAGCTTTTCGGCATCCGGATCCTTTACCGGCCCACTGGTGTTCGTGGGCTACGGCGCATCGGCGGATGAGTTTCAATACGACGACTATGCCGGCGTGGATGTGAAGGACAAGGTCGTGGTCGTGCTGCGCTACGAGCCCGACAGTTTTGCCGAGAAGAGCGGCCATCAAGGATTGACGCTGCATTCGCAACTGGTAACGAAAGCGATCAATGCGCGCAATCATGGTGCGAAAGCGGTAGTGCTGGTCAATGGAAAGCTGGCCGATGGCGAACAGGATTCCCTGATGCGCTTCGGCGGCATGAACGGACCGGAAAATGCTGGGATCCTGCTGCTACAGGTGACAAATTCTGTTGCCGAAAGCTGGTTCCAGGCGGCGGGCAAGTCGCTCGCCGGCGTGCAGCAGCAGATCAATAGCGGTGGCAAACCGCAATCGTTCGCCTTTCCTGAAACTCTGCAACTGTCGCTGAAGATCGACATTGAGGCGACGCACGCGCGCGTGAATAACGTGCTCGCCTATTTGCCCGGCAAGACGGACGAGTATGTCATCGTCGGCGCGCACTACGATCATCTGGGGCGCGGCGACTCGAATTCGCTGGCGCCTTCGCAGATTGGGCAAATTCATCCCGGAGCCGACGACAACGCTTCCGGCACGGCAGGCGTGCTGGAACTGGCGCGCATGTTGGCGCCCATGAAGGGTCAGCTTGATCGCGGCATTCTGTTTATGTCGTTCTCCGGAGAAGAGCTCGGCCTGCTTGGTTCGGCGGAGTGGGTGAATCATCCGACGATGCCACTGGCGAAATGCGTGGCCATGATCAACATGGACATGATCGGCCGCATTCGCGATAACAAGATTTATGTTGGCGGCGTAGGAACGGGATCGACGTTCAAGGCGGTTCTCGAGCAGGCGCAGAAACAATCGGACTTCAAAATCGAATATTCGGCGAGCGGCTATTCGTCCAGCGATCACACGTCGTTCGTCGCCAAAAAGATTCCAGTGCTGTTCTTCTTCTCCGGACTACACGCGGACTATCACAAGCCTTCCGACACCTGGGACAAGATCAACGCACCGTCGGCGGCAAAGTTGCTGGACATGGTTGCCGATGTGGCGCTGCAGTTGGCGTCGGCGCCGCAGCCGCCGGCGTTTGTAACTGTGACTGAGGAGAAGCCCGCGGGCGGCGTCTCCGGGCCTGGAGGCTACGGACCGTACTTCGGATCGATTCCCGACTTCGGCGAAGTGAAGGATGGCGTACGCTTCTCCGATGTGCGTCCGGGATCGCCTGCGGCGAAGGCCGGATTGAAGGCCGGCGACATTCTGGTACAGTTCGGCGACAAGCCAATCCACAATCTCTACGACTTTACCGACGCGCTTCGCCGTAGCAAGGTGGGACAGGTAGTTGAGATGAAAGTCTTGCGCGACGGACAGCCGTTGACGGTCAGCGTGAAGCTGGAGCAGCGGAAGTAGGGCCCAGTGTGGATGAAGTGGAGTGTGGTCTGAGCGTATGAAAGGAAAGCTAGCTGTATTTTCGATGTGGCTTCTGGCCAAGATTAATTTCGCATTCATTGCGCTGCTCGCGATTTGTGTCGCGAGCATTGTCCTGGCGCTCTTCGGTGCATTTTGTCTTAAACCGAGCGATGCGGTGACCCTGTTTGCGGGACTACTTGCAGCGGCAATCGTATGGTGGCAGGGACACCTCATAAGGCAACAGATGCAATTGCAAGCAATAATTGAGTTAGACAAAGAATGGAACTCTAGAGAGATGTTGGAGAGCCGAGCGGCAGCCTGGAACGGCACGAATGAGGCCAACAAGTACAAGGTCGAACGAGTTCTGGAATTCCTCGAGAAAGTAAGCACTTTTCAGAAAGACAATGTCATTTCAGTGGATCTCGTCTGGGACACTTTCGGATGGTATCTGTGGCGCTATTGTTTTTACTGTTCCAGCGTAATCGACGAGCTCCGTAATGACTGGACGCCAAACCATCCTGACATCACGCTTTATTGCGATCTTCAGGATTTATGGAAGAAACTATTGGCCTACGAAATACAAAAAAGGAATCTGACAGATGAAGCTGTAAAGGACGAACTGGCGCTTACCAAAGAGAAGTTCATTGCAGCGGAAAGGAAGCTATTGTCCCGTGATTGATTTGCCCCCACGAGTGTTGATTGAGCTGCGGCCCTCCAATGTTGATATAGGCGGTGTAGGAGTATTTGCGGTGTGCGCCATGAAGAAAGAGGAGAAAGTGGCCGACGGCATCCATGCGGAAGATTATGCAACTTTGATTCCATGGGAACGCTTTGACACTTTCGATCCGGACGTGCAATCGAAGATAATGGACTTCTGCATCGGTACTCCCAGAGGGTTCATTCCGCCAGAAGACCTGGATTTTAACAAGCTATCTGTTGAGTGGTATCTAAATCATTCATGTGATGGCAACTGTGGCTTCAATGACGTAGGGGATTTTGTGGCCATCAGAGAAGTCGGCCGAGGAGTCGAGCTAACATATGACTATGGTTTGGCCGAGTCAAATCCCAATTTCATAATGGAATGTTCGTGCGGAAGCAAAGGATGCCGCCACAAAATAACCGGCAATGACTGGAAAGAACCAGGGTTCCGGGCCAAGAACCTAAAATATATGTTGCCGAGTCTGCGGTGACATTGCCCTCATAAAGAAATTGGGTCCGAGTGGAGGACGACGAGGTATCCGAGGTGTCGATCTTGAACGGTTTTCATTTTCCTCGCGCTGTCTATTTCGTAATCGGTATTCTTGCTGGCGTCGTCCCACTGACTTTGCAGGCGCAAACGGTGAGTCAGGGTGGTGTCGATTCCCGTTTACTACTGACCCCAGGCGAAGAGAAGCATTTGCGCAATATTCGCCAGCTCACGTTTGGCGGACAGAATGCCGAAGCCTATTTCTCCGCCGATGATCGCATGTTGAGCTTTCAGCACCAGGGCGAAGGTGTTCCCTGCGATCAGATCTACACCATGCCGGTCGACACGCCGGATGGCAAACCGGCGACGCCGAAGCTAATCAGTTCGGGCAAAGGCCGAACGACGTGTAGCTACATCTTTCCATCGGGCGATCGCATGCTGTATTCCTCCACGCAGGCGGCCAGTCCGGAGTGTCCGCCGAAGCCAGATTATTCCCACGGCTACGTGTGGCCCATCTATAGCAGCTACAAGATCTACACTTCCAAGCTCGATGGCAGCGATGTCCGGTTGCTCACCGACGCACCTGGCTATAACGCGGAGTCGACCATCAGCCGTGATGGCAAGAAGATTGTCTTCACCTCGACGCGCAACGGCGATCTCGATATTTACACCACGAACGCCGACGGAACCGATGTTAAGCAGCTGACGCATGAGCTGGGTTATGACGGCGGGCCGTTCTGGTCCGCCGATGGCAAGAAGATTGTGTACCGCGCTCAGCATCCCAAGACGCCGCAGGAGATTGCCGAGTACAAGGCGCTGTACGCGCAAGGCCTGATTCGACCGGGCAATCTGGAAATCTGGGTGATGGACGCAGATGGCGGAAACAAGCATCAGGTGACGCATAATGGCGCCGCTAACTTCGCTCCGTTTTTTCATCCGGATGGCAAGCGCATCATCTTCGCCTCGAATTTGTCCGACCCAACCAGCGGACGCGCCTTCGATCTTTACATCATCAACGAAGACGGCAGCGGCCTGCAGCGCATTACATACTATCCCGATTTCGATGCGTTCCCTATGTTCACGTCCGATGGCAAGCGGCTGGTGTGGGCTTCGAACCGAAACGGCAAAGTGCCGCACGAGACAAACATTTTCATTGCGGATTGGGTGGAGTAGGAGAGCCGCTGTTCGCTATTCGCTTTCTTACTTTCTCCCAGCGACTCGACGTAGCAAATGATAATCGGCACGGAACGGACCGCAGATCCCTCGGCTGCGCTCGGGATGACAGTAAAAAAGGTTTGGGATGACATAAAAAGGAAGTTCAGAGCGAAAAGATCGAATAGCAAATCGCGTAGAGCGAAACGCGAACAGCGAAAAGCGGCTCTTCATATCTGGTAATCGATCTCGATCACCTGCTGCAGGCGATCGCCGTCGGTCGGCACCACATCGCGTCCTTGCAGCTCGCGTACTTCTTCCTTCAGCTTCTTCACTTCGTTGGCCACCGCGGCTAGCGCCTCCGACAGCGGGTCGTTGATCTGCTTGGGGTCCGTGATGACCACGCGCTTGCCTTCGCGAAAAACAATGTGCCCGGGCACGCCGACCACGGTCGAGTGATCCGGCACATCGCGCAGTACCACCGAGCCAGCACCGATGCGACTGTCCTCGCCAATGGTGATATTGCCCAACACCCTTGCGCCCGCGCCGATCACGACTTTGTTGCCGATCGTAGGATGCCGCTTGCCGGTTTCCTTGCCAGTGCCGCCGAGAGTCACTCCCTGATAGAGCGTCACGTCATCGCCAATGATCGTGGTCTCGCCGATGACCACGCCCATGCCGTGATCGACGAAGAAGCGCCGGCCGATTTCCGCGCCGGGATGGATTTCGATTCCGGTGAACAGCCGCGCAAATTGCGACATTGCCCGCGCAACAAAACGCCAGCCGTGGATCCACAACCAGTGGTGAACGCGATAGACCCACAGCGCGTGCAGGCCGGAGTAGAGGATGACGACCTCCAGTCCCGACTTCGCCGCGGGATCGCTGTCGAGTACCGCGGCAATGTCTTCGCGCATGCAGGAGAACATGCTCACACTGTAACCTCGGCCGTCGGTCAGGGCCAGCGATTCATTGCGCAGTTGCTCGAACAGAACGCTGCTCAAGTAGCGCTCGCCGTAGTCAGGCAGCACTGCCACGATCAACTTGCCCGCATTCTCTTCGCGCTGGGCTACTCGAACCGCCGCCACGACCGCCGCACCCGACGAGATGCCCACCAGCAGCCCTTCCTCCAGCGCCAGCCGGCGCGCCATGGCAATCGCATCCTCGCTCGACACCTGGATGATTTCGTCGATGTACTCGGTGCGCAGGATGCTGGGAACGAAGCCTGCTCCGATGCCCTGAATCTTATGCGGGCTGGGTTGGCCGCCGGAGAGGATCGGGCTCTCCGTGGGCTCGACGGCAATCGCTTTGAACGAAGGCTTCTTCGGCTTGATGTACTCGCAAACGCCGGTCAGCGTTCCGCCGGTGCCGATGCCCGAGATCAGGATGTCGACTTTGCCGTCGGTGTCGTCCCAGATTTCCGGCCCAGTGGTTTCGCGATGGATCTTAGGATTGGCCGGATTGTCGAACTGCTGCGGCATGAAGCCGTTGGGAGTTTGCGCCAGGATTTCATTGGCTTTCGCGATCGCGCCCTTCATGCCCTTGGGCCCGGGCGTCAGCACGATCTCGGCGCCAAAGGCGCGCAGCAGAATGCGTCGCTCCAGGCTCATGGTCTCCGGCATCGTCAGGATCAGCTTGTAGCCTTTGACCGCAGCCACGAACGCCAGCCCAATGCCGGTGTTGCCGCTGGTCGGCTCGATGAGCACGCTCTTGCCGGGCTGAATCTTTCCCGCGCGTTCGGCTTCGTTGATCATGCTGACCCCGATGCGGTCTTTCACGCTGCTGCAGGGATTGAAACTTTCCAGCTTGGCAGCGACGGTGGCTTTGGCGCCGGCCGTGACTTTGTTCAGACGCACCAGCGGGGTGTGGCCGATCAATTCCGTAACATCATTGGCTATCTTCATGACAATCTCCGGAAACTCTCGCCCAACGGGCAGAAATTATAGATTTGGATTCGACGGAAGCAAGCAGGGAAGCAGCTAGCGGGGACAACAACAGCGATCTTGGAATCGGCGGACGCCAATTGTAGCGGGAGCATATTTGGTATCGATGCGCATCCTGCCTTGTCCGATTCCGAGGGACTTTGTTCAGCTTACCACTCCTTTGTACCGGAGGCTGGAAACTTCATGCCGTGAAACGGATCACCCAGCCAAGTGATATGTTTCCAGATGTCACCCGGGCTGCACCTGCTTGCGGTTCGTCTCATTTTCATTGCTCGACAACACTTCCCATGTCAAAATTTCGCCACTCTTCGACAAGGGGCGGACCGATAATGCGAACAATAGCCACAATCCTGGCTCTAGCGATGATTGCCTCTACTGCGGTGGCGCAGTCTAAGCCAGCAGCACCCTCGGACGCCAGCACAAACCTTGCGCCGGTAGCCTGGTTGGTCGGCGGAATCTGGGTGGCCGACGTGAAAGACGCTTCCGACGGCACCGCGACCCACATCGAGAACCGTATTCGCTGGGCGCCTAATCATCAGGCCATTGAGTTCAATGCCGACTTCAACGGCAAGCCGCACTACAACGGCTTCTACGCCTACAATCCCGCAGCCAAGACCATCGGCTTCTACTACACCAGTTCCGAAGGCGAACTGACCATCGGTACTTCGACTCCCGATTCCGATGGCAAGACCTTGCATCAGGAGTTTGACATGATGCATCCCGGCGGCAAGGTCGGGCATATTCGCTCGACTTTGGTCCGCGATGGCAACGACGCTTACTGGTTCTCCGTCTTCATGCAGAAAGACGTCGACTGGGAAGAGGTGTTCAAGATACGGTACGTGCGAAAGCCTGAGTAACCGTCGTTTCATCCAATCTGACCGGTCGCTGATTCCCCGGTTGAGAGCTACCCATCGTCGCCAGGTGCGCCGGCTAAACGCCCTTCCTGCCAGCGTATAATCAAGGTTTGCGCACTTCATCCCAGTCCCGCTAGGAATACATACATGAGTTCTCATTCGCATATGCCCGGCCAACCGCAGGCCGGACCGCAACCGCTGCCCGGCGTTGCCAGCATCATCGCCGTTGGTTCCGGCAAAGGCGGAGTCGGCAAAACCACGCTAGCCGTCAACCTGGCCATCGCGCTTGGCGCGCATGGGCCACAAAGTCGGATTGCTCGACGCCGATGTGTACGGCCCCAACGTTCCGCTGATGCTCGGCTCCAGCGAGCCGCCCAGCGTCGCCGGCGAGAACCGCATCATTCCGCCCGAGCGCTATGGACTGAAAGTCATTTCCGTCGGCTTCCTCAGCCCCGGCGATAAGCCGCTGGTGTGGCGCGGCCCCATGCTGCACTCCATCATCAAGCAGTTCCTCGGCCAGGTGGAATGGGGACAGCTCGATTATCTCGTTGTCGATCTGCCGCCCGGCACCGGCGACGTGGTCATCTCGCTGGTGCAGACCGTGCCGCTGACCGGCGCCGTCGTGGTCACCACGCCCAGCGATGTTTCGCTGCAAGACGCGCGCAAGGCTATCGAGATGTTCAAGCAGGTGAAGGTTGACATCATCGGCATCGTCGAGAACATGAGCTTCTTCGTCTGCCCGCACTGCCACGAAGAGATCGACATCTTCTCCAAGGGCGGAGGCCAACGCACCGCGCTGCAGTTCAGCGTGCCGTTCCTGGGCTCCATCGAACTTGATCCCGACATCCGCAAAGGCGGCGACAGCGGCCAGCCCATCGTGCTGGAAGGCGACCAGTCACCCCACGCCAAATCAATGTTCGCGTTTACCCATAAGGTCATCGAGCGGACGAAGGAATTGCAGGAGACGGCGGGGGGAAGCGTGATTGAGATTCAGTAGGAACGCGACGGGTGGCCCAGGTCTCGCGCTTTTCGAGACCTGGGTGGGTACGCGCGACGGCGGAAAAGCTGTCGGCTCCGTAAACTACATCTCTTATCCAAGGCATGCCAGTGTCGCAGACGTAGTCGGTATCTCCTGCTGCGTTTGCGAGCATACCAGCCAAGTGATCGATGACGGACTCCCGGGTCTCGAACAACACCGCGAGACCCTGGCCACCCGCCCTCGAATTTCCGCGGTTCCTGGTTGCTCGGAGCCGCGCCTAGCAATTCGGAGGAAATCTATGAAACGAGAAATCATTCGCGTTGAGCCACTGGCGACCTACCTGGAAAAATATAAGGCCCCAGCTTCAACCGTGACGAAGCACGGCGACACAATTTACGTCTCAGGTTCTCCGCCGTTCGACCCCAAAACAGGAGAAATCTTCAAGGGACCAATTGAACGTCAGACGGAGATCGTATTGGATCAACTCAAGCTCTGTGTCGAAACGGCGGGCTCTTCTCTGGAAAACATTCTGAAGCTGAATGTTTACGTCACCTCAGTGGACATGTTTCCTGCGGTGAATGCCGTCTACAGGCGTTATTTCCCGGAAAACCCGCCGGCGCGGATTTTTATCAATGTTCCTGCTTGGAACGGCGGGTTTGATATTGAAGTGGATTGTATTGCCGCTGTTCTATAAGAATATTCTTTAGCTTCCCGCTCTTTGGTGAGCGGCGACGAAGACGGGTGACGGGTGACGGGTGACGGGTGGCCCAGGTCTCGCGCCTTTCGAGACCTGGGTAGGTACGCGCGACGGCGGAAAAGCTGTCGGCTCCGTAAACTACATCTCTTATCCCAGCATGCCAGTGCCGCAGACGTAGTCGGTGCCTCGTGCTGCGTTTGCGAGCGCACTAGCCAAGTGATCGATGACGGACTTCCCGGGTCTCGAACCTGGCGAAACCCGGTCCACCCGGAACTGGCTATCTCGGGGAGTGCGAGCGTAACATTTCTCATGTCTCTTATAAGAGAAATTAAAGTCGAGAGCTGGGAGTCGTTCGAGACGAAGCTGTCCGGGTTACGCGGAAGCTTAGATGATCGGGCTTCGTCATTGCTGTTTCGGGGTCAAAGTGATTCTGGCTGGGATCTGACCACTACGCTAGAACGAGCAGGCTATGCTCGTATGGCTTTCAGCGAATACTATCGCTTGATTACAAGTAGCGTCGGATCTGCTGTGGGAACCTTTGCTACGACCGACGTGCCAGCGTACTCCGAAGACGTCAATAAGTCGTTTAACGATCTAGAATTGTTGATTTCTGTTGGAACGCTTTCCTCTGGCCGATCTTTATCGATATATGGTTTATTTGAGGCACCATGGCTTCCCCTCGCCGCTTCTCGACTGGTCCCGGTCGCGATATGTAGCCGGCTTCTTCGCCTTCCGGGAACCTGTTCCCGCTGACGGCCATCGCTCGATTTACGTTTACTGTGAAATGCCGCGCGGAATGAAGGGCGGTGCCGTCGGCGAACCGACTATTCGTCACATGGGACCCTACGTTCGCAGTCACCGAAGGCACTTCAGACAACAATCGGATTACACCATTTGCGGGAATTTCAACGACGGCGCTTGGAGCTATCATCCGCATGAGGAAGTATTCGGAAATCGGCAGGCCGACATCCTGTGGAAGTTTAACGTTCCCTCGGCTGAGCGCTTGAAGGTGTTACAGATTCTCGATGAGTACAATCTCAATGCCTTTTCGTTGTTTGACTCTGAGGAAACGCTGCTCGAAACGATGTGGTTCAGAGAGCGTATCCTGCGAGGATTTAAGAATCAGAAATCCGGAGGGTGAGCTTCGCGGCGCTTTCCTCGGGCCTCGCTGAGTGGTTCATCGGAGAAGGTTGTCGGTACCGGGTGCCCCAGGTCTCGCGCTTTTCGAGATCTGGGCGTCTCGGCTTACCCACACGACATCCTTCTGCCAAGCTGCCCCGTCCAAGCCTTTTTGCCTGGACGGGGCCTGCATCGCTGCGTGCTGCTTCAATTCCAAGAATCTTGCGAATGGAAGAGCTGGGTTAACAACCCAGAAATATCAAGACCGATTGGTCCGCACTTATTTGGGCGTGGTGGTGGTGGTCGTTGTGCTGTTCTGCGTCTGCTGCGGCGCCGGAGTAGTTGTGGTGGTGGTTGAGTCGGTCCGATTCATCTGCTGATCGGGCGGCGTGGTGGTTGTGGTGGTGGTGTCGGTCTGCTTCACCTTGTGATGCTTGTACTTGGTAGTGGTATCGGTAGTCTGCGTCGTCGGCGACGCTGCTGTGTCGTGCGAAGTGGTCGTCGTGCTCTGCGTCTGGGCAGGCGCCGGATTCTGCGACGTCGTCGTGCTGCTGGATTGCGTAGTGCTCTGTGCCATAACTGGCAGGGACAGGGCGAAGACGACGAGCGAGCCTACAACGAAAGCAAGTAATGTCTTAAGTTTCATGCAATTCTCCTTATACCTTTGGTCAGACACCATGCTATGGCCCCCGCCGCCACTGAGTCTGATCACAATTGCTCGCTCGCTGCCGTTAGCCTAGTTGCCGGACTTGAGCAAGACTAACGCGGCATGCCTAACGGTCCTATTCGTAGTGCGTCCACATACGTAGCACTTTGACGATTCGTTCTGCTTCGAGCACCTGGTAGACAAGCCTGTGCTGGATGTTAATGCGGCGGGAGTATGCGCCTTTTAAGTCGCCTAGAAGCTTCTCGAACGGCGGCGGCTTTTCGAAGGGATCACGTGCCAGTAGAGCCAGAAGTTGCTCCGCCTTCGGACGAAGACCGGCAGAAGCGAGGCGACGGGCATCCTTCTGGGCCTGTTTGGTAAAGACAACTCGCCACGCAGTCACCAGCCCGGTTCTTTCGCGCATTCATCAACCGGAGTCTCCATTCCTTCGCGGATCGATTCACGCATCCTCGGAACCGAGAGCAGATGAAGAGTTTCCTGAATAGCATTCCAGTCTTCCTCTCCAACCAGAACACCATTCGAGCGCGGGCCGGTGATGAGGACTGGCTCGTGGGCAGCAGATGTTTCGTCAAGCAGGCGGTAGAGCTTATCGCGGGCCTCGCTGGCGTTCATCGTATTCATATTCCCAAGCGTACGCGTTTCCGTACGACTCGACAAGCAGCGATTTCAATTCTTTCGTCACGCTATATGCTGGCGTAGAATCCTCTGGCCTGCTTTTAGTCCACTAAAGTTGTATAGACAAACTGAGACTTACATGCCAATCTGATATGTGGCGCTGGAAAAAGGAGACGTACCTTTTTCCGGCGCCTTTTGTTTTGCGATCGAAAACACGACGGTGTCCACTCGACCGCCGGAACAGAACGAACAGGCTCAGTGCCCTCGTCCGACTATGATCCTTGACATTTGAAACAAACGGCTAAGGCGATTCCCGCCGGGCTCCATTGCGCGTTGTGTGTGATGGGGTGACGCACCCGTTGCGTAACAGGCTCTGCGCAACGGGGGGGGTGGCAGCGTCTGGCTCCGCTCGCAGGCAGCGGGTGGAAGAACCAGGACCTTGCTCCTTTCGCCGCGAGCTCCGTTCCGGCAATGCCGTGCAAGATTTTCATTCCGGCAAAGCAGACCGCTAAATCAGTCCATCGTGCCCTATCCGAGGCGTTGGGTCGCGGTATAATCGTCAGTTTGCTTATGACTACTACACAGACTGAACTGCGCCTGGCCAAGCGGATGTCGCGCTTGGGAACGGAAACTGCGTTTGAAGTGCTGGTTCGCGCCCGCGCTTTGGAACGTCAAGGAAAAAACATCATTCACCTCGAGATTGGCGAGCCCGACATGGACACGCCGGCCAATGTTGTCGAGGCCGGAGTCGATGCTCTGCGCAAGGGCTTCACCCACTACGGCCCGGCGGCGGGACTGCCGGAGTTGCGTGAGGCGATCGCGGCTGAGGTCTCCAGTTCGCGAGGCATCAAGGTCAGCCCCGATGAAGTCGTCATCGTTCCTGGTGGCAAGCCGATCATCTTCTTCACCATGCTCGCGCTGGTGGAAGAGGGCGACGAGGTTATCTATCCCAACCCTGGGTTCCCGATTTACGAGTCGATGATCAACTTCCTCAGCGCGAAGGCGATGCCGATTCCGCTGCGGGAGGAACGCGATTTCCGGCTCGATGTCAACGAATTGGCCGGCCTGATTACGGATCGCACCAAGCTCATCGTCCTGAATTCGCCGCAGAATCCGACTGGCGGCATCATCACCAAACAGGACGTTGAAGATATTGCCGCCGCCATCGGCGACCGCGACATCATGGTGCTGAGCGACGAGATTTACAGCCGCCTGCTGTTTGAAGGCGAGCCCTACAGCATCGCATCGGTCGATGGTTTCAAGGACCGTACCATCATTTTGACGGGCTTCTCGAAAACCTACTCGATGACGGGCTGGCGGCTGGGTTACGGCGTCATGCGGCCCGACCTTGCCGCGCAGTTTGCCCGGTTGGCGACGAACTCCACGTCGTGTACGGCGACGTTTACGCAGATGGCGGGCATCGAAGCCGTGGTTGGCGATCAGAGCGAGCCGGAGAAGATGCGGCAGGAATTTCATCGTCGCCGCGACGTCTTCGTGAAGGGCCTCAACCAGATCAAGGGATTCTCGTGCAAGCTGCCCAAGGGCGCGTTCTACACCTTCCCGAATATCAAGCAGACCGGCTGGCCCTCGAAGAAGCTGGCTGACGCGTTGCTGGACGATGTAGGCGTGGCCGCACTTTCAGGAACCGCATTCGGTGAGTACGGCGAAGGCCACTTGCGATTCAGCACCGCCAATTCAATCGTGAATCTGGAAGAAGCGCTAAACCGCATCGACACCTGGACGAAGAAAAATTTATAAGAGCGCATCGTTTGTAAGGTATTTTCTCGTGCGGTTTGTGTCAGGGCACGACTTTGGTCGTGCCGAATGAAGAGCAATAAATGTCAGGGCTTCAGCCCCTGCAAGAATCTGCTTTTCGAACTGTGAGTAGTCTTTCCTGATCCGGCTTGCATGTGGGCGCGAGTCTGGATTCGCAGTTACTCACACTATGCGCGATATCACGGCGAAGGATCTGCGGTGTCCACAGCGCGCACAAAGCGAGATCCGAACGTAGCGCTAGCGACTCGACGCTAAGCCCGGCCCTACGACTTGGCTTTCACGTCCAGTTCATTCACAACCTGGGTAACGTTGGGAACCGACGCGGCTGTCTTCTCGATCGCCTGCCGTTCTTGCTGGCTCGGAACTTTACCCTTCAGCGTTAGCACGCCATTCTTCGCCTTGTAGCTGATGTCTTCTTTTTCCCAGCGGTTGGCTAGCAGTACTGCCTTGAAATTTTTCTCGATGCTGTCGTCCACATTGCTCTCAATGTCGCGAGCCCGGGACTCGACATCCGGCGGCTCGACGCTGATCTGAGGGCCAAGAGCGAAAAGCGGCCTTCTACTTCGCCGCCATCGCCGAAACCAGCGAGCGAAAAACCTTGGCGCCGTCGGTCATCCCCAGCTCGGCTTCGGAGGCGCGCTCCGGATGCGGCATCATGCCCAGCACATTGCGGCTTGCGTTGCAGATGCCGGCAATGTTCTCCAGCGATCCGTTGGGATTGGCTTCGGCGGTGACCTCGCCGGACGGCGTCGTATAGCGGAAGATGATGCGGTCCTGATCTTTCAACTCGGCCAAGGTTTGCTCATCGCAGAAATAGTTGCCTTCCATGTGGCCGATGGGAATCTCCAGCACCTCGCCTTTGTTGAGTTGCTGGGTGTAGGGAGTGTTGGTGCTCTCGACGCGGATGTGTACCGGTTTGCAGACGTACTTCAGTCCAGCATTGCGCAGCAGCGCCCCGGGCAGAAGTCCGGCCTCGCACAAGATCTGAAAGCCGTTGCAGATGCCGAGCACCAGTCCACCATCAGCGGCGAACTTCCGCACCGATTCCATCACCGGGGAGAACTTGGCGATGGCGCCCGTCCGCAGATAATCGCCATAGGCGAAGCCTCCGGGCACGATGATGGCGTCGCAGCCTTGCAGATCCGGCGAATCATGCCATAGGAAGGTCACCGGCTGCTTGGCAACCTCCGAAATCACCCAATAAGCATCGTGATCGCAATTGGAACCGGGGAAGATGATGACGCCGAATTTCATAAGAGCAGTTAGCGCTTAGCAATTAGCAATTAGCCAAAACAATAACGGCCGAACTTGCGAACCAAACCCTCACGGCCAAGTGCTAAGTGCCAAATGCCAAGTGCGCACTTTCGAGTGTAGCATGGGTTTGAGACCGTCCCGAGCGGCCCGCATCCAACAAGAGAATGCAGTTTACCCGCCACATCAATCTCACCGCCGACGCGTTGCGCCGCTGGTTTGTCGCGCAATGCTATGACGCGCTGGCCGTGGGCGCGCTCTGGTGGGCGGGGCTCTGGTATCTTGCATGTTCCGTTCGCGCTGTTCTGGGCGATTCTCGCCGCCGGACTGCAATTCATTCCTCACTTCGGACCGGTGATCGCGTTCGTCGGACCGGCCGTGTCGGCGCTCATCTCCGATGGCTTCGAAGGCTTCCTGTACGTCCTGATTCTGTACGGCGTGGTGATTGTGATCGACGGACTGTTACTGCAGCCGGTGATCATGCGGCGCACCGCGCGCGTGCCTATCTGGGCCTCGCTGATTGTGCCCATTCTGCTGAGCCTGATCTTCGGATTCTGGGGATGGTTGCTGGCCGCTCCTTTGCTGGCCGTCATGTTCGCCTATCGCGCCTATAACAAGTCGCAAGCCGTCCCCAATGTTCCTCGGCAGACACCGCCCGGCCAAGTCATTACTGGCGGTCAGTTGATTTCGCCCGGCACGCCGACTGGACACATTCCGCGGCACGACGAGACGCTGTAAGCGATGGCATGGAACGCAAAACGATCTTCTAGCCCAGTGTCCCGGATGTGCGCCTCTGAATAGTGTGCGCTTCCGGTGATGTGTCATCCCGACCGCAGCGAAGCGTAGTGGAGGGACCTGCTGTCGGCTGGTATGGCAATTCCGCGACCGCCTCACGACCCCAGATGCACCAGCATCCAGATTCCCAGCCCAAGAATGATGCAAGCCACCAACAGGCGAAACGCCTTTTCTGGAATGCGTTGCAGCATCCACTTGCCGGAAACAGTCCCGATCACGACTCCGACCGTCGCCATCGCGGCCAAAGGCCATTGCGATAGGATGGAATGGAATTGCGAAGCCGCATAAACTGGCATACGAAATACATCGACCAGCAACGCGATGGCGGTCGCGGTCGCCACGAACGCGTCTCGTTGCAGATTGAATCCAAGCAGCGCGGCCGAGCGAATTCCGCCCTGGTTGCCGACCAACCCGCCGAAGGCTCCCGACAACGCGCCTGCAGTCCAGGCTGAACGTTTGCCGAATCGCATGTGCGAAGCTAATCCCGTGATACCGGTGATTCCCGCAAACACCAGCAGCGCTCCCAGAACATATCCGAGAATCGCGCTGCGCAGCCAGATATGCAGGATGGCGCCGGCCAGTCCGCCGGCTGCGCTGGTCGCGCCGAAACTCCACAGCACGTGTCGGTCGACGTGCTTACGAATCACCACGAAGCGCAGCGCGGTTCCGATGAAATGCGGAATGGAAACCACGGCGACTGCCAGCTTCGTGCCGATCCACAACGCCAGTAGCGGAGTCAGAATGCTGCCGATACCGAAGCCGGAAATCGCGGCGATAGCTCCAGCAACGATGCCGGAGAAGGTGAGAAGAAAAATGTGGTTCACGACTAGTACCTAATGATGCCGGCTTATACTCCCCCTTGAACTGCTTGGGCCAATGCGTTTTCGCTTAGCTGACGCGCGGCCGGCTTGAGCTGTCCGGTGAATACAATCCACGCACTTAGAGCACCTAGCGGTATCCAGGCCAACACGCCAATATCTAAGACGAAAAGCAAACTAGCCCCGCCCCCGAACAAAAGCACGGTCAGGGAGGCTCCAATCGCGTTTGTCGCAGCGTGAGCCAGACTGCATGACCAGACGCTTCCAGTCCTAACCCGCAACCATCCAAAAATGATCGAAAGCAATACCGCAGTCACGGTAAACACAATCGGTCCGGCGACCCGATTATCGGGAAAATCGTAACCGCGAAGCAGAACCGGATAGTGCCAGATACCCCAAATCACTCCTGTAGCGACAGCGCTGAAGACTGGCCGATCCGCCCAGAGCCGCAATTGAAGGTAGCTGCGCCAGCCGAATTCCTCACCAAACGAGATTGGCGTCACGAAAATCGCTTCGAGGAGCAACACACCGAGGAGCGTCCCAAAGGGCAAGTGCATCCTGGCCGGTGTTCCGATCGAGCTCAAATATTGATAGCCACGTGCCAGCGAAAAATCTGCCTTACCCACTCCGAAAAGAGTGGCTAAAACGACAATGCACCCTACGACCAAGACCGGCAGCAGCCACGCGACAACGTAGTATGGCCATTTTCTGAAGTTAAGTCTCAGTCCGGCGTCGGCAAATCCCTCGCGGGTAATCCATTTGCGGACGACAAAAGCCGCGAGCGCTGGCGCAAACGCGCTAGGCAGGGAGTAGAGCATGAACCGCGGGGTCTGAACGGAGATTCCATGTCGAATGACCATCTCCCAGTTGATCCATGCCAATCCAAACGCAATCAGTAGATAGGCAACAATGCCCTTCCTGTTGTTCATGAACGCCCCCGCGAAGATTCGTTTCGAAATCGGGCCTGGAGGCAGCGGACGCCTAATGTGAGATGGGCGTGGCTGCCGGAAGAGATGTTGCGGCATCTTATCACCTAAGGCAACTCTGATTAAGTCTTGTCTTGAAGGGGACGGCCTTCAGACCGTCCGTTAAGTCCCCCAGAAAATCATGCGGTTTTAGCCGCTGCGGGACCTCGCTTTCACTTGATCAAAGTTTTCCTAAAGTCCGGACTTCGACTCGCCAGTTTCAAATCACTGAGTTTCAGCCCCGTTTTCCACATCTTCCTCAGGCTGCAGCGCGCGCGCCGAGCGAATAAAATAGAAACACCAATGAAGGCTCAAGGCTAGAATGTCGCAAAGTCAATTCGTACATCTTCATCTTCACACCGACTACTCGATGCTCGACGGCGCCTGTAACATCGAGCGCCTGGTCAACCGCGTCAAGGAACTCGAGATGCCGGCGGTCGCCATGACCGACCACGGCAACATCTTCGGCGCAGTCGCGTTCGCCAATGCCGCGAAAGAAGCGGGCGTGAAGCCGATCCTGGGCTGCGAGCTCTACATCTGCAAAAAAGAAGATCATCGCGCCTCGCCCGAAGGCGACAGCTACAACCATCTCATCGTGCTGGCCGAGAACGATCAGGGCTATCGCAACCTGGTCAAGATTGTTTCCGAAGCGTCGCTGCACGGCTTCTACTACAAGCCGCGCATCAGCAAGAAATTTCTCGCCGAACACTCGCAGGGCCTGATCGGCTTGTCGGCGTGTCTGAAGGGCGAAGTGGCCGAGAGCCTCACGGAAGGCAAGTACGACGCCGCGCGCGAGGCTGCTGCTACCTACACCGACATTTTCGGCAAGGGTAATTTCTATCTCGAGATTCAGGACCAGGGCGTTCCGGAAGAAAAGCGCATCCAGGACAATCTGCTGAAGCTGGAGCAGGACCTCGGCCTGCCGCTGGTGGCGACCAATGACAGCCACTATCTCTGCGAGGACGATTCGCACGCGCAAGACGTGATGGTCTGCATCCAGACCGGCAAGTCGATTCACGACACCAACCGGCTGAAGTTTCACGGCAACCAGTTTTTCGTGAAGAGCTATCCCGAGATGGCGAAGGTTTTCTCGGGATACGAGCGCGTGCTGGAGCGCACCCTGGAGATCGCCGAGCGCTGCAACGTGCGCCTGGAAAAAGTTCACGACCCGTTCCCGCAGTTCGAAGTGCCGGCCGGATATTCGCTGCCCGACTATTTCGAGCACGTCACCCGCGAAGGCTTTGCCAAGCGGCTGAACATTCTGCGCGAACTCCAGGCCATGGGCCGGCTGAAACATTCGCTGGAGGAATACGAGCAGCGCCTGGCGCGCGAAGATCGAAATTATCCGGCAGATGCAGTTCTCGGGGTACTTCCTCATCGTCTGGGACTTCATTCGTTATGCCAAGGAGCGCAACATCCCGGTCGGACCGGGCCGTGGATCGGCGGCAGGATCGCTGGTGGCCTACGCGCTGTCCATCACCGACATCGATCCGCTATCAGAACGAGTTGCTGTTCGAGCGCTTCCTCAATCCTGAGCGTGTCAGCCTGCCTGATATCGATATCGACTTCTGCATGAACCGCCGCGGCGAAGTCATCGACTATGTCACCCAGAAGTACGGCCGCGATCAGGTGGCCCAGATCATCACCTTCGGAACCATGGCAGCCAAAGCAGCGATCAAAGATTCCGGCCGCGCCATGGACATTCCTTACTCCGAAGTCGAACGCATTGGGAAGATGATCCCTGCGACACTGAACATTACGATCGATCGGGCCTTGCAGGATTCTCCCGATCTCGCAGCCGCTTATGACAAAGAGCAGCAAACCAAAGAGCTGATCGATACTGCCAAGAAGCTCGAAGGTCTGGTGCGCAACTCCGGCGTACATGCTGCCGGCGTCGTGATCTCGCCCATCCCGCTGACTGATCTCGTCCCGCTGCATCGCACCAAGAACGATGAAATCGTGACTGCCTACGACATGAAGGCAGTGGAAAAGCTGGGCCTGCTAAAGATGGATTTCCTCGGGCTCACCACGCTCACCATCATCGACGATGCGCTGCGGTTGATCGACCAGACCCGCGGCGAGCGGCTCGACCTGCAAAAGCTGGCCCTCGACGACAAAGAAACCTACGAGCGCGTCTTCCATACCGGCCTGACCTCCGGCGTCTTCCAGTTTGAATCGCACGGCATGCGCGATGTACTGCGACGCTACAAGCCGACCGTGGTCGAAGACCTCACCGCGTTGAACGCGCTCTATCGGCCGGGACCAATCCAGGGCGGCATGATCGAAGACTTCATCGAGCGCAAGTGGGGACGCAAGGAGATCAAGTACGAACTGCCTGAGCTGGAGCCGATGCTGAAAGAAACTCTCGGTGTCATCGTCTACCAGGAACAGGTGATGCAAATCGCCAATCGCCTGGCTGGCTATTCACTCGGAGAAGCCGATCTGCTGCGTCGCGCCATGGGCAAGAAAGATCCCGAGGCCATGGCCAAGCAGCGCGAGCGCTTTGTACGCGGCGCCACCGAGCGCGGATTCCAAGCCAAGAAAATCGCTAAGATCTTCGACCTGATGGAGCAGTTCGCCGGCTATGGCTTCAACAAGTCGCACTCGGCCGCATACGCGTTGCTCGCCTATCAGACGGCGTACCTGAAGACAAAGTATCCGGTGGAGTTCATGGCCGCGCTGCTGACCTCGGTTTCCGGCAGCACTGATGATGTGGTCAAGTACATCAACGAATGCCGCGAGATGGGTATCGCGGTCGAGCCGCCCGACGTCAACGTCAGCGACGCGTATTTCACGCCGCACGGTGAAGCGATTCGTTTCGGACTGGCGGCAGTGAAGAATGTGGGACACAACGCCATCGAATCCATCGTGAAGGCGCGCAAGGAAAGTGGAGCATTCAAGTCGGTCTTCGAGTTCTGCGAAAACGTCGATCTGCACCTGCTCAACAAGCGGGTGGTCGAGTCGCTGATCAAGAGCGGCGCCATGGATGCGTTAGGCCGTCGCGCCCAACTGATGGCGGTGATTGACAGTGCCATGGACCAGGCGCTGAAGGCGCAGAAGGATGCAGCGCTTGGCCAGCATGGACTCTTCGGCGTCTTCCAGCAGGATGAAGACAACCGCGCCACCGAGAAGCCGTTGCCCAACATCCCCGACTGGGATGAGCACGAACGTCTTGCTCACGAAAAAGAAATTCTCGGCTTCTTCATCACCGGACATCCGCTGGAGAAATACGGCGAGAAGCTGCTCGATTTCCACGCTCTCTCGACAACGGAAGTTGCCGAACTGAAGTCATCCACCGGCAAAGACGAAATCCTGATCGGTGGAATTCTGAAAGGCGTTCGCGTCGCCAAGTCGAAGAAGGGCGACCTCTACGCTCAAGGCCAGCTGGAAGACATGAACGGTTCGGTCGATGTGCTGTGCTTCGCCGAACCGTACCGTCGGTTGTCCGAGAAACTGAAGCTGACCGTTCCCGTGCTGGTGAAAGGTGGAGTGCGCGTGGAAGAAGGCTCGAACTCCAAGCTGATGATCGGCGACATCACTCCGCTGGAGGAAGCCAAGCCTAAACTGCCCACTCACCTGCGTATCAAAGTCGCGCTGGAGACCGCTTCGCCTTCGACCATCGACGAGTTGCAGACGCTGTGCAACGAACGCCGAGGCTCAGCCCGCGTGCTCTTTGACCTGGAGCGCAAAGGTGACTTCACGGTAGTGATGGAAGCGGAAGGCTATAATGTTTTGCCGGACCGGGCGTTCATCAGCCGGGTGGAAGAGTTGTGCGGCCGCGGCAGCGTGCGCGTCGTCGATTGAGCTTGGTTCCCATGTAACCGGATACCGCCGTGGCCAACGAAACCGAACTCTCATCTCAGCAAAGTGGTATGTTGTCCGCGTTGGATTTCTGGCTCTGCGCGGTTGAGGCGGTCTGCCACACCGCAGTCGGACGGGAAGGCAGCTATATGGAAGCCGTTTCAAAAGCGCAAGACGAGCTGCAACGCATTGAAGCTCAGATTCAACAACTGCAGACTGTTGCCGGAGATAATCAGGACGCTCAAAAGCAGTTGCAGGTATTGCACGACCGGGTCGCTGCGCTCCGCCGGCAAATGGCTGGACAGCTGACTCCCTGGGAGCGCACCGAACTGGCGCGCCATCCCAACCGTCCCTATCCGCTCGACTACATCGAGCGCATCTTCGCCGACTTCAGCGAGATTCACGGTGACCGCGGCTTCGGCGACGATGCCGCGATGGTCTGCGGCATGGCCCGCTTTCACGGCAGGGAAGTGCTCGTCCTGGGAACGCAAAAAGGGCGCGACACCAAGCAGCGCGTGCATCGCAACTTCGGCCAGCCCAATCCCGAGGGCTATCGCAAAGCGCTGCGAGCCATGAAGTTTGCCGAGAAGTGGCGGCGCCCCATCATTTCGCTGATCGATGTCGTTGGCGCTTATCCAGGACTCGGCGCTGAAGAGCGCGGCCAGGCCGAAGCCATCGCTCATAACCTGCGCGAAATGGCTCGCCTGCAAGTTCCTTTCGTTGCGGTGATCACCGGAGAAGGTGGCAGTGGAGGCGCACTGGCAATCGCTGTCGCCGACCGTGTTTTGATGATGGAAAACACCATCTACTCGGTCATCTCGCCTGAAGGCTGTGCCTCGATCATGTGGCGCGACTCGAACAAGAAAGATGTTGCCGCAGCGGCCCTGCGCATCACCGCAAAAGACAATCTGGAACTCGGCATTTGCGACGAAGTTATCCCTGAGCCGCCCGGCGGCGCCCATCACGATTACGATGCTGCGGCCAACTCTCTGGCTGAAGTGTTGGAGAAGCATTTATCCGAGCTGGAAAAGCTGCCAACCGATGCCCTCCTCGCCGCCCGTTACGACAAGTTCCGCACAATGGCGCAGTACTTCCAGGTAGAGGGCGCACCGGCGTAAAGCGGAGCTGCGAAGCGGGCGAGCGCGAATTGAAATCCCTAGCGAGCAAGAACTCGGCAGCCAAGTTAGATTCGGCTGCTTGGAGCAGGTACGCTAAGCAGACTCTGATTAAGCTTTTCTTGAAGGGGACGACAAGAGGAGGTCTTCAGTGTCTGCGTGGGAACTAACTTTGTGTTTCGGTGGTGGAATATGAAGCGCGAAAAACAAGCGCCGGAGGCGCGGAGAGCTTAGCCCAGCACGCAGCCGCACCGGGGTCCCCGATTCGCGCCGCCTTTGCGCGAATTGGGGTGGGATGGCGGAGTGCTGGGTACAGTGGGAAATGAAACTGAGTCCCTACCGGGGTCCCCGACGAGCGCCGCTGTTGCGCTTGTTGGGGTGGTTGTAGGGACGGCAGAGGTCTCGCGCAGGCACTTCAGGCCGTCCGCTAAGTACCCGCCAAATCCTGCGGCTTTACAGCTTGCTGAAAAACTCCGCTAGAGCGATTTTGAAGGGGCGTAGCTTTAGCTACGCCGTAATAAGTTCCCTATTCCTTGTCATCCCGAACCCAGCGTCAGCCGGTGAGGGATATGCTGTTCGAGTTTTTCAGCAAACTGTTTAGCCGCTGCGGAACCTCGCTAGTTTCCCTAAAGGATAATCTCGAACACCGTTCCGCCTCCGTGAATGCCGCCAAAACTGGTCGTGCCGTAGAGATTGCCGGCGGCATCGAAGATCAGGCCGGCGTAAGGGTCAGCCCCATCGGAGCCGTTGTTGTTGAAGCTGTGCAGCACCTTCTCCGTCCAGCCGCCGCCTTCTCTGGGAGACAACTCGAAGGCTGTCCCGAAGTCGTGAATGCCACCATAGTAGGTGGTGCCGTAGAGATTGCCTGCGGCATCCAGAATCAGACCAGCGTAGGGCTCATACCCGTCTCCACCGCTGGCGTTGAAGCTACGCAGCACCTTTTCCGTCCAACCCCCGCCCTGTTGGGGCGACAACTCGAACACCGTTCCGAAAGTATGAATGCCGCCCGCTACCGTGGTGCCGTAGAGATTGCCGGCAGCATCGAAGGTCAGACTGGCCCAGGGGTAAGTCCCATCGGTATTGCTGCCGAAACTATGTAGCACCGTCTCCGTCCAGCTCCCACCCTCTTGAGGCGCCAACTGGAACGCCGTCCCGAAGTTGTGAATGCCGCCAAGGTTGGTGGTGCCGTAGAGATCGCCGGCGGCGTCCATGACCAGGCCGGCTACGGGCTCAACCCCGTCCGTACCATGACCGAAGCTATGCAGCACCTTCTCGGTCCAGCCGCCGCTCCCGTTAGGCGTCAACTCAAACACCGTCCCGTCGGAGTGGATGCCGCCTTCGACGGTCGTACCGTAGAGATTGCCGGCGGCATCGAGGATCAGGGCGGCGTTGGGTTCATGCCCGTCGTTACCGTGGCCGAAACTATGCAGCACCCTCTCCGTCCATCCTCCGCCGTCTTGGGGCGTCAACTCGAAGACTGTTCCGCAACCGACCTCAGCGCACTCATGAATGCCGCCAAAGTTGGTCGTGCCATAGAGATTGCCGGCGGCATCAAAGATCAGGCCAGCATTGGGACCAGCCCCGTCCCTGCCGTTGTTGTTGAAGTTGTGCAGCACTTTTTGTGTCCAGCTCCCGCCCTCTTCGGGTGACAACTCGAACACCGTCCCGAAGCCGTGAACGCCGCCAAAGGTGGTCGTGCCATAGAGATTGCCGGCGGCATCCATGATCAGACCGGCGTAAGGCCGATATCCATCCGTACCAAGGGTGTTGAAACTCCGCAGCACTTTCTCCTGTGCACCCGCCCAGCTGCTGCTCGCCAACAGAGTCACAGTAAAGATCACCAGCGCCGTCCTCAATCCGATGGAAAATCCTTTGCCTTGCATGAGTAGTCCTCCCTTCCAGCCAGAAACGTGGGCCAAGCTTATCAAAATTCAGGCTGTTTGGAGCACTAAAGCTAAGGTGTGCACTCGAAAACCGTTCCAGTGGTGCAAATTGCCCACGTAGGTGGTGCCATACAGATTGCTTTTCCATCAAAGTCAAGCTGGCGCAAGCACGAGTCCGATCCGCCCGCCCGCGCAGAATAAGTTGATAAGGCAAGATGCTTGCCCACCCCGGCAGGAATAGCAAGGCTCATCGGCGCCTTCGATGTGCTAGGCATACCTCAATGATGCTTGCGTGTTGGCTCATTGGGGACTGTTATCGGAAACGATCGCGCCGGAATTCTCCTAGGGCAGCCGTGCATGCCGGTTCGCGTCGAAAATGCAACCGCCAGCCATAGCTTCGCGGGATGCGGTGACAAGCAAAGCTTTCTTGGGTTCCTGAAATTGCTGAACCGGATGGTTGTCCGATGTCGTCTCGCCCTTCGCGAAGTTTCGCCTGAAGGCTGTTGACCGTTCGGAATGGCTTCCAAACCTACCCGCGACTTTCGGTCTCTCGCCGTGCGAACTCTTCTCCGCCGAATTACCTTTAACCAGGAAAAATACCAGGAATTCATGCCAGAAATACCGGGAAACTCTATGAATTCGACCAGCTCATTCCGGGTATTTGAAGGCCGCTATGCAAGGAACGGATGCTGATTGGTTTGCTGAGGATTTGTTATAATCAAGGTCCTCTCGAGTGGCGCTATCGTCTAGGGGTTAGGACGGAAGATTCTCAATCTTCAAACCCGGGTTCGATTCCCGGTAGCGCTACCAGACTAGTATCCGCTAAAGCCTGCTAAATCAGTGGGCTTTTCGTTTGCCCGGAAAACCTGCTAGCGCACCCTAACGGCAAGAAACGCGAATTCTGTGGCACACCCTGTGGCACAGTTTCGTTTTAGATAAAAGTTGAACTCGTGCGAAAATCCGACATGAAACTTATGCGGAGGTACTGAGGCTATGGCGTACCCTTCTGTGACTCTCATACGCCGCGGAGTCGCTTTCAACGCTGATGGTGACGCGCTGCTGCGCCGCGTGCGCGACCAGCTCGCTGCCCAAGTGGGCCGCGCCAGCTACGCTGCGGCTGTGCTCTACGGGTTGCGACTGGCGGAGGCGCATCTCGGAGGTGCGGCAGAGCCCCCTGTTGACCTAGCGCCTGTCCGGCCCACCGGCCCTCGCTAAAGCCATTGGTTGTCCGTGATAGGACGCGCGCGGAGGCAATGACTCCCTAGCGCCAACTGGCTGAGCCTAGAGTTGTGCGGAGTTTCTATGGTGGTGGAAAGTGCCAAAGCGAGGCAAGCGGTTTCCTTCGCAATTTACAGGGGCGATCAACCGCATCTACCCCTTCCAGGGACGCACAAACCAAAAATGGAATTGCGGAATCTCGCCAGCTTTGTACAATCTCAGCGGTGCGGCGCGTCGCCCGCATCGGAGAGGTGCTGCTTTCGTGAAACGAATCATGGCGGTGATGCTTCTGTTCGTTATCCCGGCGCTGATCTACGGCACAGGATGCAATTCCGGCAGCCCTGCGGCTACTGCTCCTAACACGGCCCCATATGATAGCGCCGCGAATGTAAGACTGCCGGTAACTGTTGGGGGTAAGCACGGCTACATTGATGGGACAGGGAAGCTTGTCATCAACCCCCAGTTTGAGTTTGGAGGGCCGTTTAGCGAGGGACTTGCAATGGTGTGTGTGGGGGAGTGCGACTTTGACCATCGACTTGGCTACCACTTCAACAAGGACGGTAAACGAGAAGATCTTGAGCAGCACTTCAAATACGGGTTTATTGATGAGGCCGGGAAATTAGTCATCAATCCGATGTTTGAATCGGCGGAAAGCTTCCGCGAAGGACTGGCCGCAGTTTGCGTCGGGAGGGGCTGCTACGGGGGTTTTGATAACAAGGCAGAAAAGAAGTGGGGGTATATCGACAAGGC
Source organism: uncultured Acidobacteriaceae bacterium (assembly GCA_963746515.1). Lineage (GTDB taxonomy): Bacteria > Acidobacteriota > Terriglobia > Terriglobales > Acidobacteriaceae > Bog-257. Next base: position 362,441 of record CAVVBO010000003.1, read on the forward strand.
AGGCGCAATGGTCATACCCCCACAGTTTGATGTGGCTGTTGATTTTCACGAAGGACTGGCCGGTGTCTCTATCGGAGGGAAGTGGGGGTACATCGACAAAGCTGGCAAGTTCGCCATCAATCCTCAATTTGGCTGGAGCGGGAATTTTGAGCATGGGATAGCCCCGGTAAACATCGGAAAGCTGGATGATCCCGAGACCATCCGGAGCGGCTATATCGACAAGACAGGCAAGTACATATGGCAACCGTCAAACTGAAATAGCGGTTTGAGCCGCACGCGGCGAGCGGTAACCGGGAAGAGTCGGAAGGAAAAAGTTATTTGGGAGCGCAAACCGGCAGCGGAGACGTTATTAGCTTTTCGATCGCTTCGCTTCTCTTTATTGCTTCTGCAGCCCATTCCTTGCACTTCCTACTAGGGATGTTGCGGAAACCTTCCTTGTTCCCGCGCACTATCTGAAGCCCACGTACCAATCCATTGTTGATCTTGCTGGCATCTACGACGACTTGCACAGCAATAGCTAGCGCTTCGTCCATGCCACACAGTCGCCCTGAATCAGTTGATAAATAGCGTGTAGCGTAGAAGGTCGCCGGATTGTGGGAATCGCCAGCGTAAACCTGCCCAACTGGGCCGACGGCCCGGCTGCATTCGCAAAGTGGTGGTTTCCTGTTAGATTCGCGCGCATATTCGAGTTTGAAGAGGGACACAGTAGGAGCTTTCAGCCCTATTAGACAGAAAACACCTTGGCGTAAAGTTTCCGATTTCAGAGCGGCTTTGGCTATGCCCTCTATCTCGCTCTCTGGACTTCCCCACCTCTCGCTTGGAAGGTTCGCAGCAATCGCATTTGAAACTTTCAGTGCGCCCAACAGATCGCCAGCGCGCGCGATCACCATGCTTCCATTTTCGGCCATACTGCCGTTCTCGTAGATTGCGATTTTGGAAGTCTTTTCCGCTGACCATACGGCGCGTTTACATTGTGACTTTTCGCCAGAATCGGAGCCCTCGCGGTACGCCCATACATCCCCGACTACCACAATTTCGTCATCGTCAAGAATGCCTAGTTGCAACGTCACAAACGGTTCTTCTTCCAAGCCGCAATCACGAATGCACTCGCTAGGACACACCATTTCGTTTGCTCCGTGCTAGAATCCACGAAGCCATCACAAGCGAGATTTGCCCCAAAGCCGGACTGCCATCCGGCTTTTCGGCATTCTGTACGCCATCCTACAGCAACGCGCTCGCCCCTTGGAGCACCTTTGATTGCGCTATGCTGTATGCGAATCGGCTAGGGTCGCTCCCGAATGGGTAGGCTCTCCCGGCCTGCCCCGCCGATCTATTCCAAAAAACGGGATGCCACTCGGGAGGTGGCAAGAATGGCCCAAAGCCCGGAACAGGAACTCGCGGACTTCCTTGCTCCGCTGCCCCAGTGGCTTCGAAAGGCTCTCTCGTATTCCCCTATAACCGATGTGGAGAGCTACAGTTGGCTGGATTCGATCAATCCATTCACCGCCGACCAACTCGAAGAGCTGAAGGCAAATCCCGGCTGGCAGCCGGAGAGGTATGGGCACACTGCCGACGAACTACGACCCACGTTTGAGCAGATTCTCCGGCGCTGTAATCGTGATATGTGGAAGAGATACCGCGACAATGCCAAGGCAGCGCGAAAGGCAGAGGCAGATTTTCGCGTCCCGATGCCAACAGGAACCCCAGGGCCGAAGCAGAACGTGAACTGGCCGCACGAATAAAGGGATTTGTGGCTGAGGGTAAGAGCAGCGAACAGATTCGGCAGATATTGGAAGGCGAAAAGGTGAACTTGAGCTTATCGGGAGTTCAATCCTACCGAAAGAGCCGCTACGGAAAGACCCGCCGAAAGAAACCGAAAGACTAGAAAGCCGATAGCGTGTGGAAATTCGTACCCCCTAACGTCCACACCGGGTGTGGAAGTTTCAGCGGCAGCATTGCCACGTTGTAGCAGACGTGAATGCAAGCGATCATGCGTAGCTGAGGGAGAGAAAACGCATGATGGAACTACACAACGAAAATGCACTCAACGAACGACAAGCAGCAAGGTATATCGGGGTGAGCGCGGGCGCACTGGCGGCCTCTGGCGTGCAGAGGGACACGCGCCGCGCTACTTCCGGGCTGGGGAAAAGCTCGTTCGGTATCGCAAGGCTGATCTTGACTCGTGGATTGAAGCCCGCCTGAGCGAGCCATCGGTGATGCGGTGAACGAAAAGGGGACGGTGGACGTAGGGCCGTACACCAAGATCCCGAACAGATTCTTTGGCAGCGGTACAGCGGCAAATCTGGGATGTTCTGCGAGTCTTGTCTACCTGGCGTTGTTGGAACATGCGAATCGCAACAGCAGCAACACCTTCAAGGCGTCTGACCGGGCCATTGCTTCCGAAACCGGGCTTGGAACCCGAACGATCTGTAACGCCCGCAAACGGCTCAGCGAGCGCGGCCTGATCTCAATCTCTCGTCCTGAGGGGCAGAGCTATACCTACACAGTTCTGCAAGCCTTCGCTGGAATGGATTCCCCTTGCGCAAAGACCCAGAGCAAAGCGAAAGCCTAGGGCGCATCATGCGGTTAGCAGCAATGTCACCATAGCAAGGCTTGCGTCTCTCTCCCGCGCAACGTTTGCTGCCCCATGGACGCAGGCTTTGCTGGTCCCCCACATAAACTTTGCTGATCCGTCTAAGTGCTTCCATGAAGGTGAAGAGAAGAAAGTGCTTTGGAGGAAGCTTTAGCCTCTGAAAGCGAATTGCCTTGTCATAACCTATCTTCGTTGGGGTATATTTCTTTGGCATGAAATGTCCCATTCACAAAGTCGAGCTGGTCTGCTATTGTCCGGCTTGCCGGGGAGCCGCGACGAGCAAGCGCAAGGCGGCAACGTCACGCGAGAATGGCAAGCTGGGCGGGCGGCCCAAGGGCAGCAAGAACAAACCCAAAATCCAACCGGCAGAAAGAGAGGCGCTGAAATGATCTACAAACGCGGCAAAGTCGCTCTGGTACAAATTCCGCTGGAATATGAAACATGAGGACGGAACGAAAGAGGATTTCATGATTCTGCAGTCCTGCCAAGGGTCCGGAATCGCAAAGATGCAAAGGAAGTGGAACGGGAACATCGGCGGGCGCTGTCGCTCGGCAGGTTCACCCGAATGATCCTTGGCCGAAACCCGACGGTGAGCGCTCCGCCCGTGTTCCGCGCGTTCGCAAAGGAATTTCTGCAATATGCCAAGACGCACACGAAGCCGGGGACACATAAGTTTTACAGCGTGTGTCTTGAGAGGCTGTTGACGTTCGCTGCCATCGCAGATGCCCCGTTGGACGCGATTACAGGCGAGACGGTGAGCCGGTACGCCCGGCACAGGCAGGAAGTGCCGGAAAATTCCGTCGTCACGGTGAACGGCGATCTGCGCACGTTGCGGCGGATTCTGCACCTTGCCGTGGAGTGGGGCAAGCTGACCGCGTGCCAGCGATTCACGAATTGCCGCAAGCCGAAGGGCCGGGACCGCGTGGTGAGCTTTGAGGAAGAAGCGAAGTATCTGGCGAAGGCTTCCGACAATCTCCGCGATGCAGCGATTCTGGCGGTGGATACCGGGATGCGTCCGAACAGCGAACTATTCCTGCTGCGGTGGGCCGATGTGGACTTGGCAGAGCGCACAGAATGCCCGCATGGAGTGATTCACGTTCGCCAAGGCAAGACGGAGAGCGCACAGCGAAGCCTTCCCCTCACCCCGCGCGTTGCTGAGGTTCTACAGCGGCGCAAGAGGGCGGCAGAGGCAAAGCCAAAGCCATCCCCATTCGTGTTTCCGGGTGATGGCATCTCGGGGCACATCGTTTCCTTGCAGCATCCCCACGAAAAGACAATCGAGGATGCGGGCTTGGCGAGCTTCGAGTTCTACTGCTGGCGTCACACGTTCGGGACCCGGGCCGCACAGTCCGGCATGGACCGATTCACCTTGGCCCGCTTGATGGGGCATAGCTCGCCCGTCCGTCGCTGCGCGGTATTACATCCACGTCACAGAGACGCACGTTGCCGCCGGGTTCGGGAAGTTTGTCGAGTACCAGACGCGCAACGTAGCAGAGGGACTGGCCGCCGCGTTCCCGCAAGCGAGTGAAGCTGTACAGTAGGCTTTTTGCCAAATCGGTGGCACACCCTGTGGCACACATTTGACACAGAGTGCCTGCAAGTGATTCAAGCATTAAGCAGGCAACTAGATTCTCAATCTTCAAACCCGGGTTCGATTCCCGGTAGCGCTACCAGCTATCTACCGCTATCTCCTGTCATCTCCTACACTTCCAAAAATCCATAATTTCACACGTAACGCGTGATATCGCTCCAAAGCGTCAGGCAGGGGTCACAATAGGGGTCACACCTCGCGGGGTGCGACTGCGACCAGAATCGTAAGTATCGACGCGACCCGATCGCGCTCGTCGCCTACTCGATCGACGATGTGACGTCGCTTCTCGGTGATCGCCTCGAATCACCGGGCTGTCGGGCGGGGCTCTATGATCGGATCGCTTCCGTCTAAACCGTCGACCTCACTCGAAAGCGGCAAAGGTCTTCGAGGCCCGATCCAATTCGATCGCTCAGGATGCTCTGTCGAGCTTCACGTTGGCTCTGTCGCGCTTCCACGAGCTCGAACGAGTGAGATATCCACCGCCGATTATGAAGCGCTCATATCGCGTGCAATCGCGGGGCTCGCCGGGCATGACGCAGCCGAGTCTTACTCTTCGATCCTCGATACCCTTATTCGCCGCTGTGGCGGTAGGCGCGGAACCTAGATAAATAGTGCGAGCAACACGCCGGCATGCGGCGTACTTACCTAAATTGGGAACTTCTCCGTCGATCCTGAGCGGCAACGCGCTTGGACCGTCCACATCTTTCTCGATTACGGGAACCCAATTGTCCGACAAGTACCGAGTCAACTCGAACTGTACCCGAGGGTCGTCGATGGCTATGTTGGCCGGCAGTATCAAAGGGTTTCGATCACCCTTTTCCCACAAGCTATGAATCACCGCAGCCATGAGGCGTAACACTCCGCGGGTCCGCTGGAACTTAACCAGCGTCGACCAATCCGTGTAAAGGCGATCGAAGATTTCAGGGTGAATGGGGTACGCGGCCTTCAGCCGTTTTTCGTAGTCGGATTCCCGGCACTCGGGGGGAAACTCTTGGTGATTGGTGCGCTACATCGCATAAAACGCGCGAGCTACGGTGTCGCGAGCAACAAACTGGGCCTGTTCTACCAGAGGCTCGAATAGCCGCCGCCGAACGATCTCAAAGCCCTCTTCTGCGCTCGCCGGGCGCCAGGATGCCTCCACCCGGCCAACAGCATTGCGTAGACGGTCCAGAGCCGCGCGACCACGTTCTCCGCCCACTTCGACGTCATCGGCAACAGCGTGCGGAGATCCGCTTGTATCGGATGCGGGCAAACTGATCACGAGCAAGCACTGCTTCGCCATTCGGGCAGATTCGGTCAGGGCCTGCGCGAAGGTGAAATGCGTCTCGAAGCTTCCGGCCGGAAGGTCGCCCTGATCGTGTAGCTGACGTGCGTATGACACCCACTCGTCGATCAGGATTAGACAAGGCGAGTATTGGTTCATCAATTCACGGAGTGCATCGCCAGGACTGGTCGCCTTTTCGTCATCTGCTTTGATTCGCTGGAAAGCCTTTTTAGCCTCTTTTACTCCGCCGGCGGCATACCCGAGTTGCCACGCGAGTTCGCCCCAAAGAGTGCGTACAACGGTCCCATCCGATTTCGTTACCGGATTTCCTGGCGAAATCTTATTGCCAACCAAGACGATGCGATTGACCTTGGGCGGCCGTGACATCCCCGCTTCCTTCAACACTTCGTCGATTCCGGCTAGCTCACCCTGGGGGACATCAGAGAACAGGTGATACAGAGCGAGCATCGAGTGCGTCTTGCCGCCCCCGAAGTTCGTTTGAAGCTGAACAACCGGATCGCCTCCCTGGCCGCCAAGCCGTTGCACTGCACCGACTAGCATTTGATTCAGGCTGTGGGTCAAGTATGTGCGTCGGAAAAACTCAACCGGCTTTCGGTATTCGTCTGAACCCTCGCCCAGATGGACTTGCCACAGGTCGGCTGCGAACTCAGCCTGCTGGTAGCGTCCACTCGCGACATCCTTGTGTGGATTCACGACCTCTCGCCAAGGCTTGAGATTCCCCGTCGTTTGACTCTCAATGGCCGTGCTAGCAGTCGCCGGTCTTTGCAGCAACTTAGTGAGAGTCGAGGAATTTACGAATGAGTGCCACTGTTTCCGCAGCGCGCTCTTCCATCAGCCAATGCCCGGAGCCACCGACGACCGCCTCTTGAACATTGGTCGCAACGTTTCGCATGATCACTGCCTGGAGTGGACCAAAGGATTTCTCTCCACCAACAGCCAGCACGGGCATCGTGAGCTTCACCCGCGCGAAAACTTCATTGTCCTTTGCATCCTGGGAAAACGCAGTGAACTGGGCAAATCCAGCCCGCATTCCCCCTGGTTGCGCGTAAGTGGCGGCAAAGAAATTTCTGGTCGCTTCGTCAGGTTTGGAGGGGTCGCCCGTGAAGTCATTCCAAATTCGATCGAAGTAGATGCGCTCACGCCCAGCCACGAGCCGTTCTGCATCCGGACCATGAAAATTGAAATGCCAGACGCTGGGGCTCAGCAGAATCTCCTTCCACAGCTCGATCCCCGGAATCGGTGCGTCCATTATGACCAGCCGCTCAACCATGGTCGGATACATGGCAGCGTAGGCGTAAGCCACCATGTTGCCGATGTCGTGCGCGACCACAAACGTCTTGTCATATCCCAACGCAGTCACGACCGCGCGCATGTCTTGGGCCTGCGTCTTCTTGTCATACCCAGATTCAGGCTTCGATGACTTCCCAATTCCGCGAAGGTCCGGCACCACAACGGTGTGATCCTTCATGAGATCCGCGGCCAGAGGAGCCCAGGAGTCGCTGTTCTCAGCGTATCCGTGAATGAGCACAACTGCCGGTCCCGTTCCTCCCCAGCGCACGAAGATATCCGCTGCTTCTGGGCTGTGAATGGTCTTTGCCTGAAAACTGGCCGGCAGAGACGGCGGCGCGGCAGAACCTCGAAGCATGATTCGTTCACCCTAATGCTTGGATTTCAGCGCTATCGCGATTGCGCCATGAACGACATGATAAAACTTTTCTGCGGTCAGGGCCGTCCTCAGAAGGTCAAGCCCTTCGATGGCATTCCTTCATATTAGAATCCCGAGTCGATTACTGCCGCGAATCGTCGGACACTCGAAAACGATCGCTCGCTACCAACTGGATGAATAGTCGGCGTTGCGTCCTTGTGGCCGCGACCTGACGGAGTTCTTCAATCTATCGGAAGGGCGTTTCTCGTCCAGGTGGATTACTTTCGAGTTGCCCGTAATACGGGAGCAATCTCGAAGAGTGGCGAATCGGTCGCGATTCTTGTCGAAACGGAATGATCCTGGCCGTCCAGGTTGTGATTCGAACGCCTATCCCTTGGGTCCTGGCAAGGTGACCGCCCGGCGGTTACTGCAGTCACACCTTAGATTGAACAGGGCTGAATCATGAAACGCGGGCTACATTAATTGGTAAAGGCGGCACTACAAATCTCCAAAAAGCGGTATGTTTGGGTTTCTAGTTCCTTCTCCGATCCCATATCTGATTTTTAAGAAAGAGTTCCTCGCACCGAAAAAGAATCTTTTCGGCCCAACGCCCGAGTAGCTGACCACTCGAGATTTATTTTGTCGTCACAGCTCTTCCATTTACCAATCCCGTGGAATTCATGGCACCTGAGTTGCCTCAAAGGTTGAACAGGGTAGTCAGAGTGCTTGTGCGGGATTGCTCTGGATTCGTTTGCAAGATCTCTTTTCCTGCATTTTTGTCACGGTCCAGCGCTCACACGAGTGAATCCTCGATCGGCTGAAGGCTGAGAGGAGGACAGTACGAAAACGTCAACCCTATCGGAGCGAGGCGAGACGGGGGTAGTGACGCCTGCCGTCTCCCAAGTTCAGAACAAAACTTCAACCTAACCAAACACAGAGTCCAATGTCTCACGGTTCTGCGGGAACCGGAGCCGACATTCAACCGCATCCCAGGTCCGCCACTTCGATCGAAAAGTAGAAGGAGAACTCCATGATTAAGGTGTTTCGGTTCTTGGCAATTTGCACAATCGGTGTTGCGCTTGCAACATCGTCAATCGCATGGGCACAGACCTATACAGCGGTTAACTATCCCGGCGCAACACTCACCGAACTAATCGGGGGCCCCAATCCGCAGGGTACGAGCGTGGGCGGTTACACTCTCACGGCTGGCGGTGCCCTGCACGGTTTTACCTTAAGGAACGGAGTATTTACGCCGTTCGACCCTCCGGGTTCCACCTTTACGACTGTTAACTTTATCAATCCGCGCGGAGATATTGTGGGTGGCTATGTCGACGCGGGTGGCGTTAGCCATGGTTTCGTTCTGAGTGGAGGGAACTACACAACAGTTGACTACCCGGGCGCGGCTGGTACCGCTCTCAGTAGCGTTAACCCATCGGGTGAAATGTCAGGCGCTACCTGTTCCGACCCTGCCTGCGGCGCCTTTGGCGCTACCAACGTTACCCACAGCTTTCTAGTGTCCAAGAAAGGGGTCTTCTCGGCGACCTTCGATCCACCCGGCGCAGCCAGCAGTAGTACCAGCGTCGTGATCCCCTCTGGCGCAGTCGTTGGTGCTGACACAAACCTCAGTGGAACGACATGTGCCACACAGTGCCAAGGTTACATGCTGTTCCACGGCACGTATGCCACAATTAATTTTCCTGGTAGTTCGTTTACGTTTGCTGGAGGGGCTAACGCCGAGGGCAACATTGTGGGGATTTATACCGATGCTTCAGGCGCCGGACACGGTTTTCTGTTTAATGGCGCTTACACGTCGTTCGACTACCCCGGAGCCGTCTTTACTGAGGCAACAGGAATAAACCCTGGCGGCGTCATCGTGGGTCTCTATACAGACTCCGCAGGCGCTACCCACGGATTTATCCGGACGCCATAAGCGATCCGAGTTGGCTTCACCATTTGACGTTTCTTAATGGCCTCACGTCAACCCACTTTTCGGCGTTGGCGTGAGGGCCATTCCGCAGCGACGATCTGCGATTTGGCGTGCACGAGTCTGGTGCTGCGAAACCACATTACCCAACCACCATAGATCGATATAGCTATGCGTACCTGTTGTCGCTCGTACCCCAAACGGATGATTCCGGACGGTTGGTCGGCTACTCGGAGGTAATCGAGTTTGACGGTTTCCCGTCAAGTTGAATTGTTTGAGCGTTGTCGGGTTCAAAAAATCAGCCGACTCATCGGTGAGTTTTCGGCAGGGCTGAGTTGACGATGGTGCGAGCAGAATAGTAGATTTCCTGGCCGTAAGGGTTTTCACCACGTAGGTCCTAGCGAGTTGTCTGGCAAAGATCACTTGCCCAACAGGGCGGTGAGACACCGAGAAGGTTCCAGAGACAATCCGCATTCGGCCTGCCCCTGATGCCAGCGCCATAACCCTTGCCGGCTCGCCCTCCTGCGCAGAGTATCAATGAGCGCAGGTGTCAGGGTTAAGAGACTCGGGACGGAAATCACGAATCGCAAAATTCACATTTGACATCGGCCGAAAATCCACTACCATATGGTTGTGGATAAATTAGGTACAACATTTGCGGCTCTGTCTGATCCAACCCGGCGAGCAATGATCCAACGACTCTCCCATGGGCCTGCCTCTGTGCATGGATTGACGGAACCGTTTGCACTCTCGCAGCAGATGATTTCAAAACATATTGCCTACCTGGTGCGGGCGCGGATTGTAATCAAGACGAAGCGTGGACGAGAGAGCGTGTGCACGCTTAGGCCAGAGGCGATCAAGACGGTCAGCGACTGGGCGATTAGCTATCGCCGATTCTGGGAAGAGAGTTTCGACAAGTTGGATGTGGTTGTGAATCAAATGAAAAAAGAGGGGGTCAGAGATGACAAAAAACACGGTTAACGAGACTGAGCGGATGGTTATCACTAGAGTTTTTGATGCCCCACGCGCATTGGTTTGGGAGGCGTGGACCAACCCGAAATATGTGATGCAGTGGTGGGGGCCGAAGGGTTTTACTGCGCCTTCTTGCGAGATGGATTTTCGCGTAGGAGGAAAATTTCTCTACTGCATGAGAACGCCGGATGGGCAGGTGGGCTGGAATGCTGGGGAATACCACGAGATTGTTCTGCACGAGAAGATCGTTTACTCCATGTACTTTTCCGACTCGAAGGGAAACAAGGTTGAGCCTGAGCAATATGGAATAGAACATGAGGCCATAGACGATGCGCACGACGTGGTTATTTTTGAGGATTTTGGAAACGGCCAGACGAAACTCACCTTCATTGGAAGTGAACCCATGGAGAGCGCAAAGAATAGCGGGCAATTGGAGGGCTGGAACGAGACACTCGATAAAGTTGCCGCAGTTGTTGCGGAGCTGGCGCAGGCGAAATAAGAAGCTGAAGCTTTGATTCGCGAAACTCAATCGTGGAGAAAGAAATGAAAAGAATACCGTTTCTCGCTATCGTCCTGCTGGCATTCGCATTTCCCGCCCATGCCCAGGACGCGAGGAAGAAAGATGCGGCCGTCAAACCTGCCGATCCGGAATTGAAAGTCGTGCTCGATTCCTGGAATGAGATTGGCCGCAAGCTGACGGCGATGGCCGAGGATTTTCCCGAGGATAAGTATGACTTCAAGCCGACACCCGCGCAGCGGAGCTTCGCAGAGCAATTGCTGCATGCTGCGGGTTCAATGTATTACTTCACCAATCCTGTGATGGGGCGCAAGCCTCCCGCGGCAGAAGATCCAAAGCGCGACCAGTACAAAACAAAGGCCGACATCGTCGCATTCGTAAAGAAATCCGTTGCCGACGGCGCCGCTGCCATTCAGTCAAAGGGTGAGAAAGGCCTGATGCAGACTGTCGTATACGGCGATCAGAAAGCGCGCGTTCTCGACATCGCATACGGCATCATCGAACATAGCGGTGAACACTACGGCCAGCTGGTTGTGTACTACCGCCTCGCAGGTCTTGTGCCGCCGGAGTCGCGGCCCAAGAAGTAAAGCTCAAGACAGCAGCCGGGTGGCCCATCCTTTGCAGGTGCATCGCAAAGGGTGGGCCTATCACGGCTCTCGCCCTCGAAGGATTTTGAACGCTACATACTGCCGCGCGAATCTTCATCGGCGGGTGGCCCAGCCTTCAAACGGCAGGAGGCGCAACCGAACATGCAGAACTTGGCTACTGGAGAAGACTATGCGAAAAAACATTCTGACACTCATAACTGTGCTGCTCTCGAGTGTCGCTGGCTCTGGAGTTAGCGCGTCAGGAGTTCCTAGGAACGCAGAAAGTAAAACTGGATACGCACCGATTCATGGCATGCAGCTCTACTACGAGATTCATGGCCAAGGTAAGCCGATGGTTCTGCTCCACGGAGGAATCACCGCTTTCGAAGGCTTTGGCACTAATATCGATGCTCTGGCGAAGTCCCGTCAGGTGATTGCGGTGCATTTGCAAGGACATGGAAACACCGCCGACATCGATCGTCCTTACCGCTTTGAAGCCCTGGCCGATGATGTAGCCGCTCTGGTCGCGTACCTGAAGCTGGAAAAAATTGACTTGGTCGGCTATTCATTCGGTGGAGGTGTCGCATTGCAAACTGCTATACGACATCCCGAAGTCGTTGATCACCTGGTGGTGATTTCCTCTGCCATGGCCCAAACCGGATTCTATCCGGAAGGGCTTGCCGCGTTCGCACAGATGAGCAAGAACGCACCGATGCTTGCAGACAACGTCAAACATTCACCACTTGCGACGATGTACCCTAAGACGAACTGGGAAACGTCGTTCAAAAAGATGGGCGAACTGGCCAGCACGCCATTTGACTGGTCAGCGCAGGTCAAGGCTCTCAAGGAACCGACACTTTTGGTCTTTGCCGATGCAGATGCCATTCGCGCCGAGCATATCGTTGAATTCTACAAGGCTCTCGGTGGCGCACAACGGGACGCCGGACTAGACGGATCGATGAGGTCGATGGCACAGTTGGCCATCCTTCCCGGCACGACTCACTACAACATCATTGCTAGCCCGTCGTTGGCGGTCGTAATCGGTGAGTTCCTGAGGCAATAGCCCGATTCGGCGCGCGGGCAACGCCGCTCACTAGTTTGTCGGCTCATTCCAACTGCGTTGGCAATCGACGTAACTTGTTCGGCGTCCAAAACAGCAGTTTTGGACGTTTCGACGGCGAGTTGTGGCCCTAGCTGCGTCGCGTTATCGGTAAACAGCATCGCATCCTCACTGGCGCGGGATACGGCTACATACGCGAACCGTCGAAGGGAAACAGGGTTGAGCCTGCGCAATTAGGAATAGAACATGACGCCAAAGACGATGTGCACGACGTGATTCCTTTTGAGGATATTGGAAACGGCCAGACGAAACTTACCTTCATTGGAAATGAACCCATGGAGAGCGCGAAAGAAAGCGGTCAACTGGAGGGCTGGAACCAGATACTCGATAAAGTTGCGCTGTTATTGCGGAGCTAGTGCAGGCGAAATAGGAATTTGACGTTTTGACGATCGTCATGCGCGAGATACGGCTGAGGCTGGCGGCGAAGGCTTGGTTAGAACAGGCTGCTCGCCGCTCGGCCGAATAGTCGTCTCTCGGGATAAGTGACCCTTGGTTCAACTGTTGATTTCAGTCCAATGCACTCATCGACCACGGTTCGTATCGCTCCCGGATCCTTGGTCCTGTTAAACGCGCCATTGTCCGGGCATCCACTTGGCCGGATAGTCGGCAAACCGGACAATCTCCCACTCGCAAAAGGGCCCGATCATCTGGTGATCCGAATCGAAGGCGCCGTTGCCCCTTAGACGCCCCCGAGCCGCCCCAGGACGTCGGCAAATACGTCGTACAGATTAAGGGTTTGCAGGGTATACAAGCGGCTGGCCATGTACAGGTCAGCGCGGCCTTACAAGGCCGGGCCCAGCCGGGCCTGCCTGACCTGAGCCCTTTGTTCTCTTGCGGTGCAGATTATGCACGCACAGCCGAAAAAGCTTGACATCGCATATAGTGTTATAGTTAACTATAACACTATAGACGTTCACTCGGCTTCGCTTAATCGTTGCAAGATAAAACCTCTGATCCGAGAGCGAAGGAAAAGATGAACGTCCGAGGAGAATGCAACATGAAACACCTTCGCTTTGCACTTACCGTTGTTGTTTTGGCGCTCACCAGCGTCGCCTTCGCCCAACACGACGCGCAAAAGCCCTCAGCGGATGCCGTGCCGACTGCGGCGCAGAAGTCCTTCACAACCATAAAAACCCTGGCGGGAGAGTGGGAAGGCCCAGTCACCGTCCCGGAGATGCCAGAAATGTCCGGCGGCAAGCCGATGCACATCTCGCTGCGCGTAACCTCGCGGGGAAACGTCCTCGTGCACGAAATGCAGGAAGCAGGAACGCCCTTGGATGCGACCAAGTACGATCATCCGGTCACGATGCTTTACGTGGACGGAGATCAGCTCACCCTGGTTCACTACTGTGACGCGGGGAACCGGCCTCGCATGGTTGGCAAGATGTCGCCCGACGGCAAGACGGTCGAGTTCGAGTTCAAGGACATCAGCGGGAGCCCGGAGGACCACATGCACCATGCGGTGTTCACCATCATCGATGCCAACCATCACACCGAGGATTGGACATTCATGATGAGGGACAAGCCGATCCACGCGCACTTCGACCTGCACAGGACAAACTGACGCGCGCTGTATCTGTAGTAAGGTCTGGTGAGGATTACTGGAAAAACCGATGGACCGTGAGTGGAACGACAGTCAGCCGATTTACCGCCAGCTTCGCGACCGCGTGGTCGCGATGATACTCGACGGCGTGCTCAAGGAAGGCGATCCCGCTGCCCTCCGTGCGCAATGTCGCGGCTGAATATCGGGTCAATCCGCTCACGGTTCTGAAGGGCTATCAGCAACTGGTGGACGAGGGGCTGGTGGAGACCCGACGAGGTCGCGGCATGTTCATCAATGCCGGGGCGCGCAGTTTGCTGCTGAAGGGCGAACGGGAGAAGTTCCTGGGAGAAGAATGGCCGAGGGTCTACGCGACCATCCAGCGGCTCGGCCTGAAGGCGGAGGAACTGCTGGACGGCGCAGCCGGCCGGTCGTCTGCGGAAGCCGCAACGCCGGAAGCCGCCGAGCCGGATCACGGCAAGAAGGAGGAGGGCTGAAGCTATGGCATGCATCGAAGCCCGCGGCCTTCGCAAGGCCTTCGGCACGACCATCGCGCTCGACGGCATCAACATGCGGGTGGAAGAGGGCCGTATCCTCGGGCTCATCGGTCCCAACGGCGCCGGCAAGACCACCGCGCTCAATGCGATTCTCGGTCTCACTCCCTATCAGGGAGAACTGAGAGTGCTGGGACGCGACCCTTGGAACGAGCGCGATCAGCTCATGCGCGATGTCTGCTTCATTGCCGATGTCGCCGTGCTGCCGCGCTGGATGCGGGTTTCGCAGCTGCTCGACTACGTCGCCGGCGTGCATCCGCGATTCGATCGCGCCAAGGCGGAAGGCTTTCTGGCGAAGACCACCATCCAGCGCACCAGCAAGGTCAGGGAACTGTCGAAGGGCATGGTGACCCAACTGCACCTCGCCCTGGTGATGGCCATCGACGCAAGATTGCTGGTGCTGGACGAGCCGACGCTGGGCCTCGACATCCTGTATCGCAAGCAGTTCTACGATTCCCTGCTGAACGACTACTTCGATCGCAACCGCACGATCGTGGTGGCGACGCACCAGGTGGAAGAGATCGAGCACGTGCTCACCGACGTTATGTTCATCGACCGCGGGCGCATCGTATTCGATCGCAGCATGGAAGAGTTGGAGTCGGGCTATCTGGAAGTGATGGTGCGCCCAGAGCAGGTCGCGGCGGCGCGGGCGCTCAAGCCGATGCACGAGCGCCAGGCGATCGGCGGCAGCATTCTGCTGTTCGATAGGGTGGATCGTCAGCAACTGGCAGCGTTGGGCGACGTGCGCACCCCGGCATCGCCGACTTGTTCGTTGCAGTGATTGGCAATCAGTCTCCGCCAGGCATAAGGAGCGGCACAATGAATACCCAATCCAACGCCATACCAGACACTCCCATCGCAGCGCAGGGCTTGGCGCCCGCGGTTATCCCGGAAAGCCGGCTCCTGTACTGGTCGGTGAGGCGCGAATTGTGGGAGAGCCGCTCGATCTATATAGCGCCGCTGGCCGTCGCCGCCCTGGTTCTGGTCGGCCTCCTGATCGCCACGATTGGTCGTGCGATGTCGGTGACCAACCTGGCTCAGCGAGGCGCGATACTCGAAGAACACTACAGCTTCGCCGAGTTTGCCATCATGGGGACCACGTTTGTCGTCGCAGTGTTCTACTGTCTCGACGCGCTGCACGGCGAGCGTCGCGATCGCAGCATCCTGTTCTGGAAGTCGCTGCCAGTTTCCGATCTCACGACCGTGCTCTCGAAGGCGGCTATTCCGCTGGTGGTGCTTCCGCTGCTCACCTTCGCCATCACCGTGCTCACACAATTGATCATGGCGCTGATGAGCAGCGCCGTACTGCTGGGAAGCGGTCTGAGCGTCGCAACCTTATGGGCCCAGCTTTCGTTGCCTCAAATTGGCTGGGGCTGCTTTACCACCTGGTGACGGTTCATTCGCTCTGGTACGCGCCAATCTTCGGCTGGCTGCTGCTGGTCTCGGCCTGGGCGCGGCGCGCACCGGTTCTATGGGCCGCTGTGCCACTGCTCGCGATCGCGCTGGTTGAGAAGATCGCGTTCAACACTACGCATTTCGCCAGCATGCTCGGAAACCGCATGGGCGGTGGGGCGGAAGCGATCACCATGCCAGGTGGCAGCCCGATGGATCCGATGACACACCTTACTCCCGGTCATTTCCTGGCAAGCCCAGGTTTGTGGATCGGACTGGCGATGACTGCCGCATTCCTCGCCGGAGCGGTTCGGCTGCGCCGCTCTCAAGGACCGATCTGAGTCGCATCACCTTTGATTCCAGTTCCCGGCAGAAGAAGCAACGAGCATGAGCACAGTCAGCCGGGCGAACGTTTCGACACTGGCATAGTCCAACACCAGCCTACACTGAGCTTGCGCGTTGGAATTTCGATACCAGGAAACACCCTCAAGTCCCGGGGTCATAGCAAGGATCGCCAACGCCCCCGTCGATCGGATAGAAAGTCTATTGCCTCGCATAAGTCGTCCTCCTTTAGTCCACAACTTCCGTAAAAACATCGACAAGTCGCTTGCGACCGAGGGTGGCCTCCATGGACGCCGACTGAGTCGATGGTTGGGTTGTCAAAGCTAGCGATTGCCGGACCAAAAGTGGTACGCCGAGAGCGCAATAGGCCCGTCATAATCGGTCTCCTGTCTTAGATTTGGCGGGATCGAAGGCTCCCGCGTTCGTAATGCGGGCGAGTGTGCTTCAGAACGCTTCGGCAAGCAATGCACGGGAGGTGAGTTGTTGGTGAGTCTTAGGCGAGCGGTGGCAAGCCCTTGATTTTAAGGCTTCGGAGATCGCGTGTGCTGCGCGTCGCTGCCCGCAAATAAGCACGAGTCTTATGAGGCGTCGGTGCCGCGTCCTGCCGCCGGAATATCGGGGAAACCGTTCACTTGGAAGTGGCCAGTTGGGGAAACGGTCGTCCAGGTACACCTGTTGGAAATGGCGCGCGGCACTAGATCGCGAAACGGAAACGCCTTACGCCAGAACGAACCTGGTTTGCCGATCGGCCCGAGTGATCGTTCGTTCTTTGGAAAGTTGTCACCCAGGCTCTGAAAGCGCGCACTAACGACGAGTGCAGACAGCCCACGCGACTAACCGATCATTTTGCGTTGATCGCCGATGCGGCGCTCGCGTTCGTTTGCGAATCGCTCCACGCCTGCGAAAATCGAATCGGGATCGAGATGCGCTTCCGCGATCACTTCCGCTTCGAGGCCGCCGCTTCTCCAGGAATTGTCGAAGTCGGACGTGAGTGAATACTCATCCGTCAACGGACCGAGGTTGCGCAGCGGCCACACGCGTCGCGTGCCCGTCGATACCACCATCAAATCGTAGCGAGCCTCGGGCGGCAGCACGGAATCGCGATAGGCTTGCGGCTGGCGATCGAACAACTCCTCGCTGATCGCCGCGATCACCTTCACGTTCACACCGGCCGCTTCGAGTTTCGGCAGCACTTTCACCAGATTCACAGTGGAACTCGATCCTTGCGCGATCACGTAACCGTGGCGCGGCTTGTCCGGCGCGAAATCGCGGATCACGTACAGGCCTTTTGCCGCAGCGCGCAGATCGGAGTCGGCGAAATGGCTGCGGTCCGCGACCGGGAAGTCGGGACGCGCCACTTCCAGCGTGATGATGCCCACGTGCGGATCGCGCGCCGCGATTTCCGCCGCCGCGAAATAGCCGGGCGCGACATCGTTGTAATCCCAAAAGCTCAAATTGATCACCTGACCGCGCGGGAACAGCTTCCACACTTGCGGCGCGAAGATGCCGAAGTGGGTGCGCGCGTCGGCCGCGGTTTCAGGACCGGAGTGCGCGGCGAGAATATGCAGCACGCCGACGCGGAATTTGCTGTCCTGATTTTGCTGACTCCAGACGCGCGCCGGAGTGTACATCAGCGGCGTGAACGCTCCGTAGGTGCCGCTCAAAGCCCAAACGCCGGCGAATTTTTCGGGATCGACGGAAGCGCTTTGACTCACCAGCCCGATGGCGGTGGAAACATTGCCCGCTTCTTGAATGGGCGCTTTCAAGCGCGTGCCCAGCGGATTGTCCGTGGGACTGTAGTGTCCCCACAAACTGCCGTGCTCCACGTTGATCGACTCCGAAAGGTCGGCGGCCACCGTGAAGAATCGTCCTTCGGTGACGTAATTCATCCACTTGATGATTTCGGAAATCGCGCGCCGCGCTCCGGCCACCTCGCCCGGTTTCTTGAACAGCGCAATGCTAACTTGCTTCTCCGCGCCGGAAATCGCATTGCGAATCGAGACCTTCTGCGGCTCTTCCGGCAGCGCCGCGACGCGCAGGCGATCGTCGAGGAACGGATCGCTCGTGGCTGAGATGCGCAACTTCACGTCGTCGCGCACGGTGTCGCCGATTTCCACCAGGCGATCGGCGAGGCGATCGCCCAATCCGTTGCGGTCGAGCAGCGACATCACCACGTCGATGTTCGTCTTGAACTGGATCAATCGCTCGCGATTGTCGCTGACCGGGCCCTTGCGAATTCCTTCGAACTCCACGCCGTAATGCTTCTCGAACGTCGGCGCCAGCGCGAGGAAATACTCCGAGTTCATCTTCAGCGCGTAGGGATGGCTGGCGTAACTCACCAATTGATCGCCGGCGTAGCCGGTAATTTTTCCGTCGGCGGCCGCGGGCCAGTAGCCCTTGATGGTCTTGCCGATGGCGACGATGGGACGGCGGTCCTGCGGGTCCACTTCGTCCATTGCTTTCAGCGCCGCGGTCACTTCGCCGTAATCGTTACCGTTCGACAGCGTGAAGACGTTCCATCCATACGACGTCCATTGACTCACGAGGTCGTAGACCTCGCAGAACTGCGAGGAGATCACGCCGCCAATCTTGCCGCCAATCAGGCAATCGTCGATGCCCGCGTTGTTGTCGGAAATCATCACCCGCAAACGCTTTCCCACTTGCAGCGCGAGCGCCTGCGTCTTCAACTCCTGCGCGTGACCTTCGGTGAGCGCGAATTCGCCTTCCAGCGCGATCACTTTCGGCGACTCTGGCGCGCCCACGCACATCCCAGAACGCCGCTTTGCCCGCGGCCGTCGCGATGCCGATGCCCGAGGGTCCGCCGTTCACGTCGTTGGTTAAGTCGGTGCTTTCGGCATGTCCCATGAGCGCACGAATGCCGCGGCCTTTCGCTTGCGCGAACAGCGGATTGTCTTCCAGATCCGTTTCGTGCAGCAGCGTCTTCAGCGCGCCCGCGCCGCGCCGGAATCCCAACGCGTCGATCGGCAGCATCGCGACGTGCGGGTCGACGTGATAACGCGGATCGCCGGTCTGCTGATACTTGCGATACAGCGCCTGGCCCATGATCATCCACAGCGCGTAGCACGTGGGGACCGAGTGGCCCGCCGCCATCATGAATTTGTCGGAGTAAGGATGCTTCGGCCGGCGGTAATCGTAACGCAGCCCGCCGTTTTCAGGACCGGCCAAATGCGCCGCAACGTTGTACGGCGTGTAGGCGAGCGGTCCGCCGAGATGCCCGGTCTGCGCGTAATTTCCGAGCAGCACCAGGGTCATGCAGGTCATGTATCCAATGTCGTCGAGCAGCGGATCGTACGCCAAAGGTTGTTGCTGGGAGGGAGAAGGAACTACGTGAATGCGACGATGTCATAGACGGTCCTGAAAATCATAGCACGCGTGAAGCAAACGATTGAGTGGTCGTCACGGATTGTTGAGGAATCTCAACGTGAAGGCACTCCCTTATCTGAGCCCGGAGCGGAAGATGCTCTATGTCAGTGTCCCGGAGAACGACATCGAGGCACACGTTCGATTACTCATGGCATTGCCAGTGATGGTCACCGCCGAGTTGATCGTCCATTTGCGCCTTCGCCCGAAGGTGAAGACTTTCCCGTCGCGCCGCATCAGCCGGCAGCAGGACGGGCCGAGGTTCCTTCCGCCATCGACTCGGCGATGCGCCTGCGCAACTCGGTGCCAGTGGAACTGGTACTTAAGGCCTTGATCTATATAAGAATCAGACGCCGATCGCATTGCGGGCCTGGTTCCGGTCAAGTATCAAAGAATGTCCGTCTCGCCTTCCACATTTTTTCGCGGCCCAGCCGTCATCCAAGCGCGGGCCTTGCCAAATGCGCCTGTGTCCGGGATTACTGTTCAGGCCTGCGGCCATCGTCACTTGGCGAACTTCAGCAATGATGTTACGTCAACCCCGAAACATACTCCCTCAGAATTCCATAACCTCAATACGCGTACAATCAGTTAGTGCACAGGCATGTTCCACCGGGACTCTAGGAGGACCTCAAACAATTTGATTGCAACCGCAATCGGAGGTGAAGCGTTCTGGGCCTGACGCGCAGAATGGGGTCCGCGTATTCTGCCATGCCGTCAACCGTTTGACACGTTCGAGGACACCGTAAGAGCGAAGCTTAGATGGTAAGCGACAGGCTGGGTAAATTGAGCCACCCTCCACTTAGGGCGAAGAGTAAACATGATTGACCACGACGTAAGAACCGATCCTCCTATTACTCCTATAACCGTGCTTACCGGCTTTCTCGGTGCCGGCAAGACCACGTTGCTCAATCGTATCCTCAATGGCGATCACGGACTTCGCATCGCTGTTATGGTGAACGACTTCGGCTCCGTCAACATCGACGCCGACCTCGTCGTCGGCGTTGAGGCCAGGGGAGACATCATCAACTTGTCCAACGGCTGCATCTGTTGCAGTATGCGTGACGACATGCTTACCGCGGTAGAGCAACTCACGGAGCGCCCAGAACAGCCGGAGTACATCATTGTTGAAGCCAGTGGCGTGGCCGACCCTTCAAGAATTGCCTTCACCTTCATGAACGCGAGCCTTCGTGACCGTGTCCGTTTAGATAGCATCCTATGTCTGGTGGACGCGTCGCAGCTGTTTGCCGTGCCCGAGCAGATGGAGTTGAAGACTCGCCAGATCGCCTACTCGGACATGCTCATCCTGAGTAAGACGGACCTCGTCGGCCGGGAAGAAGTTAGCCGAATCAGAGCATGGCTCGACGACCGATTTGGTCGTTACCGTCTGGTGGAAGCACCCCGCGGCGAGGTGCCGATGGAAATCCTGCTCTCCAGTGGACGCTTCGATCCCTCGCAGATAGAGCCTGACCACGCGCCTCCCGACCATTGCGCCAGCGGAAACTGCGATCACGAAAGCCACCAGCATCACACTTCAACGTTCAGCACTTGGAGTTTCGAGACTGATCGTCCGTTATCGCTGGACGCCTTGCGCTCCGCTGCCTCGAAACTTCCGGCAAATATTTATCGCGCCAAGGGTGTGGTGTATTCCTCCGACGCTCCCGACCGTCGCGCCGTGTTGCAAGTGGTGGGCAAGCGGGTTGATATCTCATTGCAGGATGAGTGGGGTGAGCGCCCCCTACTCACCCAGATTGTCGCCATCGGCTCACCCGATGGCATCGATGCAAGCGCGTTGCAAGACAGATTCGAACAGTGCTTTAGCGCATAGGCCAGTCCGACTCGGTTTGTGGCCGTCCATCCGTTGCCGATTACCGCATTGTCCCCACCGCCGCCAACGACATTTTTCGCACAAGTTTAGCCTGCGGGCCTCGCGCCAGTTCGATTGCTTCACATGGGAGTGGGAAGCAATACGTCCGGCAAGGCATCCTAGTCAGTTCTTCACTCATCGACTTTGCGTGCGCTCTTTGGCGCGACGAATAACTGCTTGCGCTGCGATCTCTTCGAAGCGGGTTTCGGGCCAGTGGCACTCTGCGCCGCCGCGGACTGTACGAAACTTTTGATGGTGTCGGCACGTCCAGGTCGCTAAGTCCGGCCTGAAAACCTCAGGTCAGCGACGGTTTTCGCAGTGGCTCAGAAACTCTCTCTTCAGTGCCTGACGAGCAGGCTTGCCGGAGAGTTCTTTTGGAATGCTGCTCACGTAAGCAAAAAAGTCCGGTATCATATGCGCGGGCAACAGCAGTCGCAGTTGTTCACGCATTTTATGCTCGGGAATCGTCCCTCCAGCTGATCTTAGATAAGCAATGATCTTTGCTCGGCTGCCCCCCGACTCCTCCGGCAAAAAGACGCAGACACATTCATCGGCCAGGCCGCCTCGCAGAATTGCCGCCTCAACTTCGTCGAGGCTCACGCGATAACCGTTTTTCTTAACAATATTGTCCAACCGGCGCAAGAAGACATAGTCGCCATTTTCATTGACTGTTACTAGGTCCGACGTCTTGTAATAACGCAACCCGTCGCCGAAGGAGTCTGTGATGACTTTGGCAGTTAACTCTGGCGCCCCCCAATAGCCTGCCATCACCTGCACACCCCCGATATAAAGTTCTCCGATCTCGTTAACCCCGATCGGCCTGCCATGTTGGTCGATCGCTCGCAAGTGAACGTTCTTGTGAGGCTTGCCAATCGGAATCATCTCGCTTTCGCTCACTTTTTTCGCCAGTTCATAGGTACAACAGGCCACGGTAGCCTCCGTGGGACCGTAACGATTAAACAAGCGTATGTGCGGGAGCCTGTCCTGTATCCTTTTGAAAATTCGAGGAGATACAACGTCACCACCAACCGACATCGTTTTCACAGTTGCATAAGCCTTGGGCAAGAGAGATCCTTTCTCTGCTAACAATCTCAGTACTGCTGGGGTGCAACTAATGTGGGTAATGCTATGTCGGGTAAGCTTCTCCTCAATGATGGGGGGGAGCACCACGCCCTCGTTAGTCAGAGAAACCGTCCCCCCCGCGTATAAAGGGCAGAAGATATCCGTAAGCGAAGCGTCGTATGAGAAGGACTTGACGCAAAGGATGCGCGTTTTGTTGTCAAACCCATATGTCCTCACAGTCTCTTGGATATAGTTGAGAAGACTCTCATGTCTAATCGCAACACCTTTTGGCATGTGAGTGGAACCAGACGTATAAATGATGTATGCAAGGTTCGTGTCCGGTTTATGCCTTCGTTCTGGCTCCCGGTTTTGAATTGAGCTCTTTAGGGAGACATGGAGCGGACGGTCCAACAAGAATAGCCGTACACCAGGGTCGATCAGATCAGCCAAGCGGGACTCGCTCTCAGACCTAG
Organism: uncultured Acidobacteriaceae bacterium; assembly: GCA_963746515.1. Classification (GTDB taxonomy): domain Bacteria; phylum Acidobacteriota; class Terriglobia; order Terriglobales; family Acidobacteriaceae; genus Bog-257. The sequence goes on from CAVVBO010000003.1 coordinate 385,283, forward strand.
TTACTATGTACCTCACGCCAGAGTCGCGCAAGATATATCTAATACGGTCGTCGGGGTTCTTTGCATCTACCGGGACATAAATCGCGCCGGCTCTTAAGATGCCTGCAAGAGCTCTAATGAAATTTAACGATTTCTCCAGTACGACTGCGACTGGCTCACCGGCAATGACGCCCGCCAATTTCAGCTCATGCGACAACTGGTCCGCATCATGCGCAAGCTGTACAAAATCCAGGGTCATGCCATTGTGTTCGTAAGCGACGCGTCGACCATATAGCTCCGCGCTTCTTGAGATGATCTGATCAACAGTGCTGATTGGCGCCATCCCTTTCTCCAATTCCAAATCATCTCCTCCAACCACGAGGCCGCCAGACCCATGTCCAATCTTATTGATAATCTGACGATGATCGCACAACCACAGGAGTTCTGTGCTTTTACCCTTGGTTGATTATGGTTGTCATCATATCCGCCATATCCTTGGCAGTCATTATTTCTAAGTGGCGGCTCGTATATTCACGTCTCCACCCATCCCCTGGAGTACTTTCGGGCTTGTGCGCATCAATCACTCCGTGCAGCAGCCCGCGCTCCATAATCGGCCCAACTCGCTCGAGAAAAGCATACGGATTGACCAATGGCATAGCGGCATAAACCCGCATTCGAGATAAGTCTATCCGCCGTTCCTGCAGTTCTTTCAGCGCACCCATCAGCGCCAAAGCGCTTTCGCAGCAGATAATGAGGATCCTCACAGGACGGACCAGATATTCGTCCTCCAGAAATACCGGCACATTTGCACCGAGGATATCACCGCCGTGTTCAACGAGTAAGATCTCAGCCTGAGGCATCTCTTGGTCTCTAATCTCCGGCGGTCGCTTATAAACGGGTATGCGTTCAGGCGCACAAACATACTGATAAAGGCTATAAATACTTTGCTTGTAGACGGCACTATCAACATAGTAAGTCGTCGGCAAACCCGCAAAACTGAAGTTTATGGCCCAGGCAGCACCATTTCTCGCATGTAACTGCGAGTCCTCATACCATGCGGTTCCGGATGCCTTTATGGCAACACAGCAAAAGCTCTTGGCTAGTTCCTGGAGCAACCTACAGGCTAGAGTTGTTTTCCCCACGTCCGTCGCCGTCCCCACTATCAATAACGTCGGAGGCACGGCGCGAGGAGCCGGAGCCTCGCAAGATAGCAGCCCTGAAATGGACATAGTGTTAAGATATGCACGCCGCGCTCGATGGTAAATAACCCCTAAGACCTCGACGTTCGCTGGTCGACCAGACCCGTTCTGCTGTCGTAACGACGGAGAGTATCCGGTGCAGTAACCTATTCCGCCCGCTTGTGCCACGAACTGTAAGACTAAGTTGTCATATGAAAGCCGTTTGCCACTAAAGCTGGCGGTAAAGAACTTCGTCGAACTACGCTCACAAATAACTCCCATATAAATGCGACCAGGAATGAGGCTAACTCTGCCACCCCAGGTGGTTTCCATGTCTCGGTACGCGCCTTGCTCCATGGGGCGGAAAAGAATGACATCACCTACACGGACAGTGAGACAATTCCCCGACCTGACCTCCAAGTCTGGAGATAACACAGTCTCTAGCGGTCGGCTTGCAAGGATAGCAGCCTCTAAGTCGGCAAAACTATCGGCTAGCCAATCTAGGTCCCGGACCATAGATGCGATACCATGAATTTCGAGTTGTTTGAGAGATGTGCGTGGTATGGCCGAGGCCGGGTTTGTAGTCGAGGTCTCTCGCATGACCCCCTCCTGTTCGCGCAATTACGATTCAACTGTCTGACCTTCACGTAAGTGAGTTCGCCACTCTGCGATTCCGGGAACAGCCTCTCGCTGGTGCGAGATGAGATACGAAGCTCATACGTGGCTAGCGTTCACGATCAAGAGATTGCGAATTCGACGAATATGTCTAACCTATTACCCAAGTACTCCGATATGGAACAAGTTAATTTGACCGTCGTTCAGCGGGCTCATGCGTACGGGCGCGAATAAAGTCAGCGAAGCGTTCCCTAATTTGGATCGGAGTGAGGGATGGCCGACTAACCCCGCTGTCAGCGCCAGCAACCAGCCGAATGTGAATGAAATGTGGTCCTGAGGTGTGCAGACAATGATGCATGACCCTCCGCAGATCCTCGCCAAGACTTAAAGTAGCCGAGTATGTATAACCGCAGGCCTGAGCGATCTGAGCAAAGCGTACCGTCCTAGAGATCGTGGCCTGTCCGCCCGTTGAGTCATAAGACGCATTGTCCAGAACAATGTGTAAGAGATCGCACGGGCGGTAGTGACCTATAGTCGCCAGAGCTTGAAGTCTCATAAGGGCAGCCCCGTCGCCATCAAGCACGATCACTTTGCCCGCGGTGTAGTAGCACGCAATACCAAGTCCAATAGTCGAAGCGCACCCCATGCTGCCGAGAACATAGAAATTGCCGGGGCGGTCAAAATGATTGAAGAGTTCTCGCGATGTGAAACCAGTTGTTGCGAGCACAAGATCATTATCGCCGAGATACGACATTATCGTCTCAATTGCTTGGAGCCGAGTCATGACAGGAGGTTCGGGCCGGAAGTGTGCTAACTCGCCGAGTGTAGGGCTTATCAAGCATGGTTCGACATGTTCATCGACCAACGTCTCGATTTGCCTGCTCAAAATGAAAGCAAAAGGCAAAGAGTTCATTTTCATATACTGTACGGCGGTTGCTAGCCAATGCCGCATCAGGTCTGAAGTGGGAGGGAAGAGTGCATTCTCCACGCCGATTAGGGACAGCGACTGGCGAGTGATCTGGCCCATCAACTCATGTTGCGGCTGATCTGGCGACCCAGGTTCCCCCCGCCAGGAAACAATTAATAGTAAGGGAATGCGGAATGTATAGATCAACGAAGTCAAGGGATTCATCATGTTGCCGATTCCAGAGTTTTGGCACACTACGACCGGATTTCGTCCAACTAGATGCGCCCCGGCTGCTATTCCAATGGCTTCTCCTTCATTTGGTGCAGCAAAGAAAGCTCCGCCATCCCGGCCTTGAAGGGCGGACAGTAGAGGCTTCAAAAGTGTGCAGGGAACTGCCAAATAAGGATCAAACGAGTATTCAGATAGACAGCGAACAACCTCAACTGCGTCGATCACTATGATGCCCTCCGGATATACACCTTAAGGCCATCAAGCTCCCTATAGGTCTTCTTTATCCGATAAAAAGCATTTGTATTACAGCGCGTCTCACCTGCGAGGTGGCGCATGAAACGACTCACACTAAAGATGGCGACTGCCCATTCATATAGAGGACCCGGACATTAGCTCCGTCGTGAAAGGCCGCCTGCAGTAGCTGTTTGGCAGGCATGGTGCCTCGCCAGCCAGCGGCCACTGCTCGCTTAAGATGCCGTACTCCTTTACCGGTCACTTTCATCGGACCACCTACCCAATCATCATCCTTCCCTCCGCCCTCCGGGCAGCAACGAAAGGTTGAGTCGTTTTCAAAATCCTGAGAAACCAGTTTGGAACACTTGACTGACACGGCATTCGCGTACATTGAGGTACTCTCTAGAGTGTTCACCACGATAACAATGTCTCCTGGCGCGTCTCTAAGTATTCCTAAAATGCTAGTATCGAAAACGGTAGTATTCGGAATGATGATTGCCGACCCATTGAGTTGACCCAAAAGCTGCCAAAAAGCCACCTTCCATCGTTCACCGAATGCATAGTCAGCGTCGCCTGACAAAACCTCAGAAGCTTTCAAGTTGAAACAAGCTACATTCCTAATACCCACACCGCGTAGCGCCTCTTCCGCTCTGCATGTCACATATCGAGGCAATTGTTTTTTAACAGTAGCATCCGACGACCCATTTGCATGCCTTGAGGGCGAGTTAAGTAAGTTCACAACATAGCCCCTCATGAAGCGCTTTTTTGGCAGGTATTTCTTGTCGGTCTTGCTTAACTCCGGAAGGCGTTGAAGGCGAAAAACCTCATGCATAGGAGCTATGTGAGATTCGGCCTTTACGACTGAACTGCCCCGGTTGATTTCTCGCGCGACTTCTTGCATGGACGCGATGCTAGCCCGTATCATGTGGTTAGCCCATATGACTAGGCTCACCCCTAAGTTTTGAAAGAAAGGCGCGGGTGTTTGATAGTAAGTTGTGGGAACGATTACCACAGGGCAATGGTCCTTCCAATACCGCATGAAGGACGCGATCTCGCCAACATCGGGCGATTTGCTATGGATCAAGATGCCGTCAGCACCGGCACGGCGGTAGGCTTCCGCGCGCTTAAGGGCCTCGCCCAGACCCAGGCCCGCAACGAGCGCTTCCACGCGCGCGATAACGGTGAAATGTGGATCGGTTTGGGCGTCCTTTGCGGCTCGTATTCGGCCGCAGAATTCTTCGATATCTGCTAATTCCTGGAATTCGGGATGAACAAAAGAATTCGATTTTGGAAATAGCTTGTCTTCTATACAAACGGCCGCAATATCGCGGCTCTCCAGTTTCTTGATTAGTCGCCGCACGTTGTTGTAATTCCCATAGCCAGTGTCAGCATCCAAAATTATGGGAATATTTGTCGCATCGCTCATGAACTCAATCGTTTCCAGAACTTGAGTCCAACTCAACTCGTTGCAATCCCGCACTCCCATAGCGGCCGACATCGCCAGCCCCCCCGCCCATAGCGCTTTGAACCCCGCCTCCTCCACTATTCGGGCGCTTAAAGCATTGTGGGCCTGCATGACAAACTCGGTGTGCTTCGTTGTTAGGAGTTGTCTGAAACGCACCGTCTTTTTCATTTGCTACCCTACCGATCGCGACTTTCCCGGTTAGCCCAATACTTAAAGTTACTGCATCGGTCGACGATAGCATTCGCTAGCTTGGTAACAAACGGACCCCAGTCGGCCATTCCCGGCTCACGCCAAGAGCCACTTCCCTAGACGAACGGTCCGATTTCAAACCGGACGATTATGGAACAGCATTCTACGCATCGCAAGGAAATTCTGTTTAGAACGCTCTAAGTCTGATTCCATAGTCCAGCTGGAGCGGGTGAGCTGGAACGCTATCCCGGTGTGGCCTTACTGCAAATCATAAAGAAGACGACGCTTGCCAAGGGAGCATCGGCATCATCGTGACACCTCAATACCACTTTCAGTATCACTTTAGGGGCGACATTTAATCACAAGCACGTTGACGTACACAAGTTGTTTCTTGCGGTTTTCGTGGTTTCGAACGCCAAGAAGGGCTTGCCTGCGCGCCGACTTGACCGCGGCCTCGAAGTGGCGAACGGGGTAGTCTATGTCGACTCCTGCGACGGCAACCTTTATGCACTGGACTCCTCAACTGGGAATCAGCGGTGGGTCTACACTGCCGGCTCTGTTGAGGGTTCACCTGCCGTGGCGAAAGGAGTGGTCTATGTCGGCTCCGACGACAATAACGTGTACGCGCTGGACGCCTCGACCGGGGCTAAGCTGTGGAGCTACACCACAGGCGCCGGGGTGGATTCCTCGCCCGCTGTGGCCAACGGGGCGGTCTATGTGGGCGGCGAGGACCATAAGGTATATGCCTTCCACTTACCGCATGGCGACTTGAAGTGAAAAGGAGCACTCGGCTAGTGCGACGCCTGGCGGCGGCCCGGGCTGCATTCTAGCCTCCTCGAATCGCTAGCAAAATGGGAGCAACGCAATTGCCCGTCCCCCCTCAAGACTCCCTAATTGTCTACACTGCGGCATATACCGCAACCGGGTGCTGTCCTAATTTCTTGTTGCTGCTCCATGGTCGCTCCTCTTGGGTAGAAATAACGCCTTCCGCTTCGGGCAACAAATCAGGACAATTGCCTGATGATATGTCCGGTTGAGATAGCAAGTGATCTGTCCGCTTTGCGGGCGGCGAGAGTGGGAGACCGTGCCAAGCATGGAGTCCTACTCGAAAACCGCGATGGACCGGGCAATGAAAGTACGGGAAGCGATTCTGCGGGAGCTGACGAAGAAGATTACCCGGGGCTACCGTCGGGCAGGTGTTGGGACATGGACGGGTTGCGGGAAGGTGATCGGGCGGCGAGATGTAAGGCTACGGGAATGGACCCATCGCAGGTCGAGTTCAAGGATCGATGGGCTACTCTGTCATGCAACTTACCTGTTCACTTTCATAAGGTGGGCCGCCAGAACGAGGCGATGTGTTTTCCGCATTCATCGGAACGCCACACTACACGCGGCAGGTATATCGATGCCGCTGAAGCCGAATCCATTCCATCGATAGGCGGCGACGCGTGTTTGCTTTGTCTCGGGATTCGATAGCAGGAAAGAGTCACCACGATGTAGAGCACACAGCGTTCCCTTATCGGTAGCAACTGCGTCAAGCAGCGGCCACGCCAGCGCCGAGCCGCGCCATCGCGCAATCAAACCATGCGGTCCGACGGCATAGACATAGGGGCGAAGCCCCATCTCATTGTCAATTGAAGACGGATGTTTTTCCAGCGACAGCAGCAATGGCTCAGTGCCCATTGCCGTCGCCACCTGCAATGATACGAGGTTCTGTCTTCCTGAGCGCCACTGCAGCTTACCGTCCTGATAACCTTCGAGCACAATGCCATTCGCCGATTGATTTTCAGACCAAGGTTCCGGCTGGATGGTTGTGCTGCCGACTTGCAACCTCGGCGTAAGTTGTGGGGTGCAAGCCTGTAGCGTTTGGTCGCTGGCTTCCCCCCTTTTAACAAGCTTGGGATAGGATGTTGCAGGATCGGTGTGCGTTCGCAAGCCACGACAAGAGAGTTGCCCGTCGTGGATGCGGCAGTCGGCGATCAATCCGTCCTTGGTCTCAGCGTACTTCTGATCGAAGAGATGGTTGCCTAGCGAGAAGAACACAGGCTTGCCCTGCACGCACTTTGGCGACTGGATGACATGGGGATGATGCCCGACGATGAGGTCAGTTCCCTGTTCCACAAGCCAACGGGCCTGCTGCTCCTGCATCGTGGTTGGCCAATCCTGCAGTTCATTGCCCCAATGGATGGATACAACGACGAGGTTCGCCAGTTGCCGGGCCAAACGCAACTTTTGTGCAATCGCTACAGAAGGAATCTGCTGTACTTGTCCATCGGCGGCCTTGACCACTGTAATCGCGACCATCGCAATGGTGACATCGCCGACGCGCAGAAACTGCGGCGACCTGTCAAAGTCGAGCGCTAGCATGCCGCTATTCTGAAAAGCCACGCGGGTAGCATCGCGTCCTGCCTTCCCTAGATCGCCGGAGTGGTTGTTCTCGACCGTTACCAGACGAAAGCCGGCTGCCTTGATGAGTTGAGCTGAGGATGGAGGAACGGCAAAGCAGAGCTTGTTCTCGCGAGGGCATTCTGTCTCGTTTCCGATCGTGCCTTCGAAGTTCCCACCGACAAGATCGGCGCTGTGAAAAAGCTGGGTAAATTCTGTCCATGGCGAACTCTTGCGGTGTTGCATCTCAGCGTCCACCTGGCGCGACATCATGATGTCGCCGGTAAAGAGAAGGCGGATGTCCTGCGGCGTCTGCTGCGCTGCCACCGCCGCGGAGAGCATTGCGAGCGAAAGTATCAGAAGGGCGCTTTTGCCGGGCATGAAAGAGGCTCCGCGGAGATAAACGGTTCTACCCATGACGGGGGTTTTGCCGCCTTGACGACGGCCGAACTATCTTCACCATTTTTCGATTCGATTGCCGGCACTTGCGCAGCCCATTCGCGATCGTTCAGCGGTTTCGGGGAGGAAAATTCGTAGTACGAGTAGACACTCCCCTTCACCATCTCGCGACGGCCGAAGTATGGAACGATCTGGTCCCATTCCAAGGGACGCCCGACCGCGACTTCGAGTAAAGGCACTTGGCTTCCGCCGGCGACATCGGCGATTTTCATCATTGGCTCTGGAGTCGACAAGGCCAGGTTCTGGTTCGCCAGGCTGTTGTATACCAGCTGATCATGTTCGACAACTCCTCCCACGTGGAGGATTTGTTCGTAGTCTGAATCGCTGAGTTCCTCACTGCGCAACTCTTTCTCGGCGATGGAGGCGAATACTCTGGTCTCATCCGATGATGCTTGCAATCGGCGTACGATACCGCTTCGTAAGGGTTCAGAGACTGCATCCGCGTCGTCTTCCGCCGGCAGTTTGCCTTCAAGATTGCCTATGCCGCCGACGACTTTCTTCATGTCGTCCAACAAAGATGCAATGGCCTTGAAGGTATCAGGGTCAGGTTCGACGTATCCTCGGGGTGGCTGCATTACAAGCGATTCAAAGCCACCCTCGCCGGCCTCGGCACTGGAGCGCTCGTTGACGAGCACGGTGGCGTGGCGCAGTGTCGCCCAGGAAGCCAGCCCAGTCTGCAATCGCTTGGCTTTCCAAAGTGAATCATCCGCTACCCCCGGGAATTGCACGTTGTCTGCCCACTGCACTGCCAGCGCATCAATCCAGGCGTCATATAGATTTCCATGCGTACCGTCTTTCGGGCGACGCCGTTGCAATGCGTTCAGAACCGGGCCTAAAGGTGGATACTCCGCCAGTTCGGTTTTGAGCAACGACCGCGCATATCCACTTTCTAGCGCCGTGGCGAGATCTAATCCGGATGGCACCAGACGCGGCCCTTCCGGTCCGGTAATTTGTTCGGCCGGAGGCCAATGCTGGTGATAAACAGTCGAGAGCAACACCTCATTGTCAAAGCCCCACGACAAAGGAAAGATTTGTTGTGTGTCGAGTGGGTGAAGTGCATAAGCAGGAGGGTGGAACGTTTCTACGCCCCAGACCAAAGGAGAGCGACTGGGCGCGATAAAGCCCTGGTAAGCGGCAATCCATTGCAGCGCTCTGGCCTTGACATCCGCCGGAAGCGAATTCAGATCCTCAGCACCTTTTTTCGCTGCAAGAGTCGTCAAGTAGTGTACGGCCTTGAAGTACGCTTCCATCTCGGGCGTGGATGCGTAGTGTCCGCGCGGTCTCAGTTCGGTGAAATCGAACGGGTCCCCGAATACACTTGAACTAAACTCTCCGTCGGCTTGTTGGATGTGCAGGGCTTCAGCGGTTGTAGCCTTCGCTTCACTCCGAGATTCGGCAGCCGCATCGAATGCCAGCGCCCATCGCGAGTTGGGAGCGCTCGCCTGCAGAGATTTCTGAGCCGCTGTCACGAAGACCCAGAACGAAGGCATCGCCTGCTGGCGCTCCTTCACGATGAACGTGCCTTCATAGGCTGAGGCAAGAACCTCCCAAAAAATGTCAGTGGTCACCAGGTACGGACGACTTGGCATTGCACTGTCATAACCATTGATGTACGACTCCGAGTCGTAAAGCTGATACATCTGATCGTCTTTTGTCAGGCGAAAGAGTCCGGCATTTTTCAAAAACCTTTGCTGATCCTCTGAGTTCTGGTCGAACATCCAGGCATTCATTACATCGGCGAGCGGAACGTCAATTGGCACATAGGCAAGTGCCTGTCGATCGCCACGCTTAACCAGACCCACGACTCCCTTGCCGTCGGGCGTTGACGAGGGCGTTGCGATGAACTGATAATCCGCTGCCTGCGTTGCGACCGCGCGTCCGCGATTGCCAATCACGGAAATGCCTGCCTCGCCGCGCTTCCAGTGCAGCAGCGTAGTGCCGTTTGGGGTCACGGTCAGTGATCCCCCGCATGGGTCACCCGCTACAGGCGAAGGAGTGTCCCAGTTCCACATGTTATAAGGAAGTTTTTGGAAACAGCCTTTAGCATCCTGCCATATCAGGATGTCACCACTTGGATGAAATGCTACTGGCAACGCCGAGGCAGTGAAATTCTGGGTTGGGTCTTCGCCAAGGGGACCAGTTAATTTCACATACGACGCTGCCGGCCCTACGACCTGGTACTCCCGTTTACCATCTTCCGTAATCGAGCGGGTTGAATATTCGCCGCCCGGCTGGCGCTCTGCGAAGAATATCCGGTAGCTCTCCACAGTCCTCTGGCCATCCGAACTTATCTCGAAGGGCCGAGGCGCGACCAGCAGACGCCGAAGTTCATCAGTGGCCTGGTAGATATTATGTTCCGTCCATTTTCCATTGTGATCATCAGCAACCAAGATGATCCATTGCGCTCCGCTCTTTCCGCTGATAAAGAATCGATTTCCCCTCGGGTGAACGGCAATCGCACGCGCATCCAATCCGGACGGCAGATCGAGCAGGGGAACAGTCTTTGCGTCCCCAACCTGCCATGTCACCACATGACTGCCGGAGGCATCTTTTAGAAGAACGAGCACGACTGGTCCGGTTGGCCAAACATCGTAATCAACCACTGTGGTACCCGGTGGCAAGCTCAGTTCCGATGGAGTATTTGGAGAAGGCGCGACGTTTAGTTCCCTAGAATGGAAGGACGACTCCTCGGCAGCAAGCGCGGAGACAAGCAGGGTCACAACCAGAACATACTTGGCGGTGGTTGTCATATCACTCTCGTACGGCCGGATTCCGGTCCGTCATTTTCAACGCGACTGGAACACTATTGGTAAGACAATACACATTCAAGAAAGGCGCGTCTCTGAAAAGGATCTGAGGCTGGACCGTGCAGTGCACCCTCGTTCCTCCATTCCAGAGCGCCACCTGCGGTGACAAACCGCCGCAGAGCGAGGCGCCCAGCTTTGAGCGAAGTCAAAGCTGGCGTACCCACATGGTTGCCTCTATTCGGCACCACTTGGTAGAGCTTTTGTCGCATCTCCTTGTGGAGAAAAGTTGTTAGTACACGCGGAGCACGCTTGCACAGCGACATTGTCAAGGTACCAGAAGGACGTCGCGTTGCGCTCCTCAAAGCTCAGCACGTCGTTGCCACCACCCACCGCTTCTACCTGGAACGAGAAATACACATAGCCAAAACCATCGCTGTTGACTACCTGGAATACGTTCTTGTCGTTCCAGGTCGCCTCAAAGCTGTTCGGGGTGAAAGCTGCGGTGGCGGCATTGCTCAAGTAGAAGCATAAGATGTATGGTTTCCCGGCGGTCAAGTTCGGAATCACCTGCGAGACTCTGTTTTCACCGGGAATGGATCCCAGCCACAAGGCCTTTGAGCTACCGCCCTGACCATTTGACGAAATGTATACATACGGATCCGCGGTGCTATCCCAAGCCGCGGTCCAGTCGACTATGTTGTAGTTGGAACCGGTCTGGAAACCACCATTGGTCACCAGGTTAGCTCCGTGACCCCCAGTACAGCCCTGGATCTGGGCGGAAATGGTCGCGGGCATGATGGCACAAGCCATAATGACTGCGGCCAGTATACTTTTCTCCAACAACCTCAATGTGGTGAAGTTTTGCGTTTTCATATTGACCTCCTTTGGTCGTTGGTTGTCGCGGTACTTGATCTTGAAAGGTGACGAGCAACTTCACCGCGCAGCTGACTCTCACCGGCGTCGATTCGTTTGCTAGCCGGAAGCAGGAATGTTGCCCACCCCGGAAGTGTTCCTTGTAAGGCCCGAGCCATTGGCATCCCAGGTCAAAGCTCGGCATTGAAGAAGGTTGCGTATTCTTGAGGGTGGACCTTCGCCCACCCTCCCAGGCTCATACCAACAAAGAGCCGCCAAACGGGCCGCCCCTAGTTAGTCGGCGGGCAGATGAGACCCGATCCGTTGCAGCAAACCGGTGGCCGGCAAACCGGAGTTCCCACACCGCTTAGAGGAACCTCGTAGGGGTTGCCATTCCCTTGTTCTTCAGGGGAGTTGGTGGTCACGGCAAACTGGCCGCTATAGACACCTACTGCGTAAGGCCTAAATTCGAGAGTGATGTCGACGGAGTCGCCGTTATTTCCTTTTTTCGCCAACGACATTGGACAAGAGGTTTCCTGCGAAAAGGGAGGAACCGGGCTGACGTGGCAACGGTCTATCGTGAGGGGCTGCGGCTCCTGATTCTGGATGGTCACGGGACAATAATTGACCTCGCCGACCGTTACCGCGCCAAAATCGCAGCTTGTAGGATCGAACGTCACGTCGTGTATGCCCGTGCCGCTCAGCGTGCCCGAAATCTGCAAAGGCTGGCCGCCCGGCTTGTGATACAGGATGACCAGGGTCTGGTTCTTCTCACCGGTCGAGATAGGATCGAAGACGGCGTCAATTTCGCAGAACTGGTTGGGAGGTAGCGTGCCAATGCAATCGTTGGTCTGCATAAATGACTGGCCATTGGCGGTGATATTGGTGACTATGATGTTCACCGAGCAGCTATTGGTCAGATAGAAAGGCTTAGAGGCGCTCGGAAAATCAACCGGGTGATTTCCGAAACTTTGTCCGTTGGGCGTAAGACCCACGCACCCATTCGTCACGAGGGTCTGACCTGTACTTTGGTCGGTTGAATCGGTTGAAGAATCGGTTTGAGCGAAAGTGAGCACGGGAAGCATGCACAAGATAAACAGCAGAGTTAGTTTTTTCATTTTGTTCCTCCATAGCTTGCGTCTTGAGATTGATACCGCGTTAATCTTTGCTAACCTGAGGCGCCAGGCAACTTGACCTTGGGATCTAACCTGATCGGATCAAGGGACGATTAAGATATCCAGGCGAACATCAATGGGGTTTCCCGTGCCGGCGTTTACATTTACGTAAACTCCTCCGTTGTAGGGAACAATGTTCGAGATCGACGGGCGGGGGTTACCTAGAATCCGTCGGCCAGAGCCGTTGGTCTGACTGATAGAAGCGAAGACACTTGACTGGGCGCTGATTCCGGGATCGATGCATTGGAGGGTAAACTGATTGTAAATATCTGTGTAGAGACAGTAGCCCGCAGAGAAAGACAGCGGTTCATCGTTGCCTGCCCCGCCAGGGCTGAGCGACTTAAGGTTCGAGGCAACCGAAGAAGCCACGGTTGCGTTATCAGGGGAGTCTCCCGATTGTGCATAACTGAGAGTTGATAGCATCAGCAACGCCAATGCCAAGCCTAAGGATAGTTTCTTCATTTGTTTCCTCCTAAGTGGTTTTGTGCGAACAGACGGAAGGGTCGTCGAATTGCGTCCGATTTCCTTGCGTCTGTGAGCGCACAGTAGGGCAGCTCGCCCCAAGCAAGCAATGACTAACGGCTCACTTGTGGATGCCTTTGGGTACACCGTCTAAGCTGCTGTTCCCGCAGGGTTAGAAGGCGAGGTAACCAGAACCCACAGAACTAAATGGGGGAAATCGGGTTATAATCGCCGCAGCTTCTCCCTTCTGAGGGTGGTTGTGGTTGTGAGCGCCACGCAAAAACTTCTTCGCTTCGGCGTCTTCGAGTTGAATGTCGATACCGAAGAGTCTGTTCAAGTCCGCCATACCCGTCAAGCTGCCGCCGCAACCCCTGAAGCTTTTGGTCTTGCTCGCCAGTCGTTCCGGCCAGGTGGTAACTCGTAACGAAATTCAAGAGCAACTCTGGGTTGGGGAAACCTTTGTTGACTTCGAACATGGGGTGAACAAGTGCATCAACCAGATCAGGACGGCGCTCGGCGACAATGCCGATAATCCGGTCTACGTCGAAACGCTGCCTCGCCGCGGATACCGCTTCGTTGCTCCGGTAGTTTCCAAGACCATTCCTGCGCCGCAGCCGAAGGTGATCGAGTCCGACTCCGGCGAACGGAGCCGGCTTCCGGTTTTGATCGGCGGCAGGACGAAAGCAGCCGCGGCCGTGGCGGAAGTGGCGGCCGATAGCCTTCCGGCGGTCGTGCCGGATGCGAGAACAGCGGCAGAGCCGGCGACGGAGCCTCACCTACTCAAAAGGCACGATCTCGATGGTCGCGAACCCGTCTCGCGTGGATCGGTAGCGACGGTGCTCCTGGTTGCGGCCGCGGGCGGAGGACTGTATTGGCGCTGGCACGCACAAGGCGCCGGTGCTCACCGAGAAAGACACGATCGTGCTGGCCGACTTCGACAACAAGACGGGCGACCCGGTATTCGACGACACGTTGAAGCAGGGGCTTGGCCATCCAATTGGAGCAATCGCCATTCCTCGAGCTTGATTTCCCAAGGCAAGGTGAATCAGACATTGAAGCTGATGGACCGTCCCGCCGATGCTGCTTTAACTCCGGAAGATTGCACGCGAGGTATGCCAGCGCACGGGCAGCAAAGCCATGCTGACTGGCTCGATCGACCAGCTCTGGCAGCCAGTACGTGATTGGTCTGAAGGCGGTCGAACTGCAATACGGGAGACGTGCTGGCGGAGGCGCAGGAACAGGCGGCGGCCAAGGAAGCGGTACTCAAGGCTCTGGACGCTGCGGCAATCGGAATACGGAGCAAGCTGGGAGAATCGCTTAGCTCGGTGCAGAAATACGCGACACCGTTGGAGGAAGCGACCACGCCATCGCTGGAGGCGCTGCAAGCCTACAGCCAGGGACGAAAAGACGATGGTTACAAAAGGGGACTACGGCGGCTCTGCCTTTCTTCCAGCGGGCGGTGGAACTCGACCCGAATTTTGCTGTGGCCTACGCCGGCATGTGCGGTGTCCTACAACAATCTCGACGAAGTCGGGCGGGCCGCGGAGAATGCGCGCAAGGCGTACGAGTTGCGGGAGAAGGTGAGCGAACGGGAGCGGCTGCGAATAGAGGCCTCCTACTACATGTTCGCAACGGGGGAATTGGAGAAGGCGGCGCAGAGTTTACGAACTGTGGCAGCAGAGCTACCCCAGGGACGCTGCGCCGTACACAAACCTGAGTTTCATTTACATCAGCCTTGGAAACTGGGAAAAGGCGTTGGAGGAAGCCCGCGGAGGCAATGCGCCTGAAGGCCGAACACTGCGAGCAACTATCCGAACCTCGCCATAGTCTATATGAGCCTCAATCGGCTGGATGACGCGGAGGCGGTGTTCAAGCAGGCGGAGGAGCGCAACGTGGCGAATGAGTGCCTGCTCTACGGCCCCTACGAGGTGGCTTTTCTGAAGGGCGACACGGCCCGGATGGCGGAGATGGTAGCGGCCGCCATGGGTAAGCCGGGCAGGGAAGATTTGCTGCTGGCCACGCAAGCAGACACGGAAGGCTGGTATGGGAGGCTAAAGAATGCAAGCGAACTGACCCGGCGGGCGATGGATTCAGCCCGGCATAACGACGCCAAGGAAACAGCCGCAGCGTATCAGGCAGCGGCGGCGTTGCGCGAGGTGGAATCAGGGTACGAAAAGCAGGCTCGTGACGACGCCGATGCGGCGCTGAAGCTGGCACCGAACCGCGACGTGCGGGCGATGGCGGCTCTGGCACTGGCGCGGGCAGGCGATACTGCACGCGCGGAGAAACTGGCGGCCGAACTCGACAAGACATTCCCGCTGGACACGCTGGTGCAGAAGTATTGGCTGCCCACGATAGGGGCTGCCGTCGCTTTGCAACGCAAGGACCCTAACCGCGCAGTCGAACTGCTTAAGGTGGCGAGCTCAATCGAACTCGGCCAGCCTGCCCAAGTCAATGTATTCCTATGCCCGGTTTACTTGCGGGGAGAGGCCTATCTCATGCTGCACGACGGCAACGCGGCGGCGGCGGAATTTCAGAAGTTCATCGACCACTACGGTCTGGTGGTGAATTTTCCCTGGGGAGCGCTGGCCCGTCTCAGCCTGGCTCGCGCCTACTCACTCTCGGGCGACAACATGAAAGCGAAGGCCGACCTACCAGGACTTCCTCAACCTCTGGAGAGATGCCGATCCCGACGTACCCGTCTACCAACAAGCCAAAGCCGAATACACCACCCTGCGGTAAGTTCGCGCGATCGGCGCACAGTCATTGCGCTTCGCAAATCCATTGAGGGCCTGGCGACTTGCTGCTTCATGCGCATCAAGGGCAGGAATCCAACCAATTGGGTTAGTGGGTCAACCAAATGGTTGACCCTTGGAGGGTACTCCTCATTCATTTCCAGATTGCATTGTCAGCGCTTCCAAGACCCACAATCGCGGACACCTAATGATTCCGCAGACTTGGCTGGATTCCGCGCAAGCTAAATCGCGCGATTAATCGAGCGGATGCAGCCCGCGATGCAGATGGTAAGCCGATTGCCTTAGAGGAGCTAGTGCGCCAGCAGCACTAGCTCCTGGCCCCCATTTCGCGAATCGCCTAGGAGGAAATGTGAAAAAGCTTTCTCTGCTGCTTCTCGTGTGCATGGTCTCCATGCTCGCTCTCGCTCAAACAGACTCCTCAAGTAACACAACCGACCAAGACCCGACCGAGCAACCGCAATTGCAGGAATCACCCCCAAGTGGTGTGAGTCTGGTCCCTTCTTCCGCGAACTTCGGCAATGAACCGATAATGAAGCTAGCTGTGGCGCCGTTCACTCTAAAGAACATGACGTCGGGCCCCATCACGGTCACGAATATCGTAGGTCTCCCTGCCGGCAGTCCGTATTCTTACTACTGGAGCCTTTGCGAAATCCCAGGCCAGCCGCTAGAAGCAAATTCCAGTTGCCCCATTTGGGTGGGATTCACCACTTCTGCTCTGGGGCCAAGTTCTGGAACGTTGAAGGTAACTTATGAGGCCAACGGCAACCGCATGACGCAAACTGCCAGCCTCAGTGGCAACGCCGTATCTGACGTCACGCTCCTTGCCACCGTCAAGACTCCCCACATCATCCCGTGTAATCTCTACGTCGGTCCGAGCGGGACGACGGACTGTAAAGTGATCCTGATCAACCAGAGTCCGTATTCCGTCACGATCACCGGCGTTTCATATTCAACCGACTACGGTATTAATATGTCAGCGAGCACTTGCCCCAACCCCGCGACGCTACCGGCGCCGCTCGTGGGGCTTGGCTCTTGCAGCTATGTTGTGGAGTACACCGGGAACGACGACGACGAACAGGGTACATTCCAAGTGTCCACCAGCGCTCAAGACGGTAGCCCGGCAACGCTGAACCTGCAGAGCTGTAGGCATTACTGCAACTAATTGCGTCTAAACGAAGCCACTTGCTGGGCACTTTCGGTCCCATTCCGCGAATGGAAGAAAACATCGCGGGCTGGGACCTTGTTCTTTCCAGCAAATCACTAGGCAAAGTAAGCTGGACATTTGTGCAGATCCCGCAACCTGGGCGCTTAGTCTCTCTGGCTTCGGTCCCTGTTTATGTCTAGGACATCAACATCCAGCTCAAAGCTGCGCACCAGCCTGTGCAGGTAGTTGGGATGGATTCCAAGCAGTCTTGCAGCCTCGGGATAATTGCCCTTCGCCTCTGCGAGCGCGTCCCCAATTAGCCCACGCTTGAGGCGGTTTATCGAATCATAATATTTTCCGCGGCTGCGCTGCGATCCTTTCCATTCCAACAGCATTCCCGGCAAGTCCTCGGGCAGAATCATATCGGTGGATCCCATAACGACGGCATGTTCGATCGAGTTTTCCAACTCGCGGACATTCCCTGGCCAATCGTAAGCCATCAGAAGAGCCCGGGCTTCCGGAGAAATTCCCTTGAGTTGCCGATTGGTGCATCTCTGGGCATACATGGTCGCAAAGTAAGACGCCAATAACGGGATGTCTTCCCGGCGTTCACGCACCGGCGGAACGGCGATGGAAACCACGTTGAGACGATAGAACAGATCGGCCCGCACCTCGCCCTTCCTCACAGCCACTTCCAGATTCTTGTTGGTTGCCGCGATGATCCGCGCACTAAACTTGATTGGCTCAGTACCTCCTAGCCGCTCGAATTCCCGCGCTTGCAGGACGCGAAGCAATTTCGCCTGCAAGGCGGGAGCAAGTTCTCCTACCTCATCCAGGAAAACCGTTCCATCCTTGGCGACTTCCAGTTTGCCGCGTTTACTGGCAACCGCTCCAGTGAAGGCACCTTTCTCGTAGCCAAACAACTCGCTTTCCAGCAGCGCCTCCGGAATGGCAGCACAATTGATGGCAACGAAGGGTTTCTCGCAGCGCGCACTGTTCTGGTGAATGGCGACGGCAACCAACTCTTTCCCGCTTCCACTCTCGCCGTGCACCAGGACTGTCGAATCGCTTTGCGCTACCTTTTGAATCAGTGCGGTGAGGCGCAGGATGGCCCGGCTTTCTCCGATCATGGTCTGGGCCGGCGGCCTCAGTTCTTGCCGTAGCTGGTTGTTTTCGGCGCGCAGAGATTCCAGGGTCAAGACGTTCTCCAAACTCACTGCCGCAATTCCAGCAACCGAGCCCAATAGGTGAATGTTGTCTTCGGGGAAGCTATTCTTGCCCGGCGCAACAAGATAGATGGCGCCAATAACGTTTTGCAGTGCCACGAGAGGTACGCAGAGCACCGATTCGCCTTCGGTGGTGGAAGGGAAGTCA
The DNA here is from genome assembly GCA_963746515.1 of uncultured Acidobacteriaceae bacterium. Lineage (GTDB taxonomy): Bacteria > Acidobacteriota > Terriglobia > Terriglobales > Acidobacteriaceae > Bog-257. Next base: position 403,435 of record CAVVBO010000003.1, read on the forward strand.
CCCACGACGGCCGAACGTTCACACAGAGAACGCATCACCAATTCTTTCCGGATGTTCAGCTTCGGTTGCTCAACACCATCCCGATGCCAGGTTACAACGGAGGTGGGATCCTCATTAATACGTGGAACGACGAGAATTGCGCCTCTATCAGCGGGTATAACTTCCGCAATGAACTCAAGAAGGTGGTTCTGCAATGACACCGGATCGCGAAACGAATTCATCGTCTTGGCGATCTTGAATAGTACGTTGAGGTCGCGAGCCATGCGCCCGATATCAGTACTGGACTCTTCCTCCGGAATTTCGTCCTGGGTATCGATTCTGTTTAGCATGAATGAACCCCCCTGCTGAGTCAAGCTTTGCCCCTTCCAAGTAGACGAATAACCCCACCGTGGCGGCATAGTTTCGAAAGGCATTAAGGCCGCCGTCGCATACAATCTGTGATGTGAAGGCGTGAGTCCTTGGATGTAAGCTGCAGGTTTAAGCCAAGCAAAGCCATTGGTTATCGTGGTGATTGCATTTGGGCTGCTAATCATATCAGAGTGTCCGAATCCGCAAAGAATCGTTACCAGAATGTCCTTCGTCTGCACCGAAGACATTGGATAATTTTTTCGGAGTAAAGGGTTTGTTCCTTACCTCCAAAAAAACTTGCAGCCGCGCGTATATCCGCCATGTAGTCGCTCTGTGGACCCAAGCTATTCTGCGGAAGGCGATTTCTCGGGGGGGGAATTGAAAGGCGGGAGAGCGGATCCAGAATTAGAGGTCCCTGACTTGAAATGTGAAGTGCAAAGATAGTCTCGGACGGAAGCGTTCGCAAAGCCGCGCTTGAACATGGCAAGACCGTCGGACCGAAGACTTCGGAAGTCTGCTGAACCACCCAGGAAAATGTAGCGGCAGTCCGAGAAGTGATCGATCGCATGTGCAAACGCGGCATAAGGGGCAGAAATGGCCAGTCCTCTTTCGCTTGATACCCCATCGAGATAGTAAAGGATTTCATTGAACCGCAGCCAGATTGTCATTGCAACGATCTCTTTCTCGGAGTAGGCGGCAAACACTTCAAGCTCCGGCAACTGGGCGAGCATTTCAAAGCATTTTCGCGAAGCGGGATAAACGACCACTCGTGTCTTGCGATGCTCGTGATATAGACCCCACCAACAATTGAGAAAGTCGGCTAGGCGCACAGGGTTGACTTGGACCAATCTCCTTGCATTGTTGATCATATTCCTATGTCGTTTTCGAATATGAAGCGGTCCCAATACTCGGTCGATGAAGTAGTTTTCCTTGAAGGGGCGGCAGCTTTCAAATGCTTCCTGGAGTAGCTTCAAATCAGGAGACCAAATCGGATCTGTGATGAGTGAGATCGATGCAATACCTTCTCGTCTTAGCCTCAGGAGTCCGCCCTTAAGATCACAATCGGGATCGAGTGATGAATGTGCTGGGAGTCCAGTTGCGTGCCTGACTAGCCTTAGTCCCGCAGCTTTCCTCACCAGCACATACGTCCGCCACTCGGGAACGTAAAGTGAGTAAGCTCCTCGTTCTTCAAACGCTTGCGCGTAACGCTGCGAACACTTTGGATGTATGACTGCCGGCTTGTATGCTTCCCTTTTGTAGTTTGCAAGCTGTAGATTCTGCTTCTCGAGATCTTTTATCTTCGCGAGCAGCTCTCTGTTTTGTTCCTTCAGCCCATCGATCTCCGACACATCGCTTCGACACGCGAGGTAAGCTTCTCCACCTTGCAGAAATCGGCGCAGCCAAAATGCAAGTTGCTTTCGGGGCCACCCGCTTTCCATCGCGAGAGCTTGCAAGCTCTTGCCGTCTAGAAGCTGCCGGACCAACCGGACCTTGACCTCTGCTTCACACTTGGTCCTCGGCCTCTGCAAACTCATGGTCTTTCCTTGACATTGTGACTGCGATGCAAATGAGAACAACCAAACTTTTTCCGAGAAGAAGGTCACTTAGAGTAACATTGACGTGGCAGCCGGATACAATGTCTTGCCTCTAATTTTGCGGTAGAGTACATAATGCATGGTTACGCTCCTCGATGCAGATCTAAACCGGATTGTGACAGAGGCATTCCAGCGGTACCTGGGCACGTCCGAGGGTCTGCCGCTATCCTCGAGGTTATTCGAGGATCTCGGGATCGACTCTCTTGGGTTTGTGACCATCCTACTCGAACTTGCAGAGCAGTTACGATTGGATCTGGTATCCAACAATATAAATCTAAGCGAAATTCAGAGCCTCGAAGACGTTGTATTGCTAGTGCAGGCACTCCTCCCCCTTAGCTGACCGTACGAGGTTCAGTTCTAGCTGCCAGACGATCTTTCTAGCCATTTGGCGTAGGGTGGTGGTCAATCAGGCAGTGGAACAAAATATGAGCTAAACGACGCTGTCCAATAACCGCGTTAGCTTACTAAACCTCGTCAGAGCGGAGCAAGTCCGTTCTCAGGCGGGACAACTCAAAATCAGTGTCAAGTGAATTTAGCTGTGAATCGAAGATGATGGTCGAATGGTACGCCCGGCGGGACTCGAACCCGTACCCTCTGCCTTACCAGGGCAGGTGCTCTTCGAATAACGTGGTAATCAATACAACCTGCATCTCAAGGAATCGTCGCGATCGATTCCTGCTCCGAATCGGCGGGGTCAGGCACGACTCCGACCGCGCTATTCGGAAACGAGATACAGGCAGCACTGTGCCCAAATGCTTGAGCATTGGACAGACACGCCACTCTCTTCTACTTAAGCTACGGGCGCACATACACGTGACAAATGCTAACAAGCCAGTTTGAAATGTCAAGTCAAGTTCGTGTTTCCGACAGAAACTGGGTTGCGTCTGCAAAGGCTCACGGACATCACGGAAGTGACGGCGGAAGAAGGAGGGGGTTACTGTGGTCTTAACCCGCAACCGCGAAGGCCGACAAGCTTAACTAGGCAAGCCCGCGCAGCCTGAACTGTTTCTCGTCAAGACGTCCCACACGCGCAGAATCAATCCGTTAACAAACTTTGCGGTTCGACTCATCCAGTAAGATTTCAAACGCATCCGTTCCAACACCGACATTAGACTCCCTGAGCAGTCGTGGTCCATAAGAGAGTGCGGTACGCCGCAGGAAGTCAGGAGAATTGCATCGAGCTATATACCTCGTTTTGAGCAGCGCGGCCTCATTTCTCAAGTCTCTAGTTCGCCGCAGGTGTTAGAAGGCTGCAAAGTTCCACGGGATTACCTAATGCCGATTTCCGCTGCGAATTTTCTTCGTGATGACATCCAGATCTAACCCTTGGTTTTCTAGTCGCTTAGCCGCTGACCTGGAACTTACCTCCAAATGATCTCCTGAGTATTGATCGGGTGGGCCCAAGGGCGCATTGTGCGCTCATGAAAGCGAGGTTCGCACCATGAAAACTGTCTCCCCTAACCTGCACCAAGCCGCGCAGACCTTATCCCACGCGAGTTTCGCCTGCTTTACTGGCGTAGTGTTTACACTTCTCGTTGTTTGCTCGAATACCGCCTTGGCGCAAGCTCCTCCTCCAGTATCATTTCTAGCCGCGAGTGCTTACGTCGCGGGTTCATTTCCTCAGTCGGTGGCTGCGGGAGACTTCAACGGCGACGGCAAGCCTGACTTGGCGGTGGCAAACGACGGCAGTGGCACCGTGAGCGTGCTGTTGGGCAATGGCGATGGAACATTCCAGCCGGCGGTGAACTACAGCGCGGGCCAACAACTCTACTCGGTGGCGGTGGGGGACTTCAATGGCGACGGCAAACTCGACCTGGTGGTGACAAGCTACATTACCAACAGTGTGAGCGTGCTGTTGGGCAATGGCAATGGCACCTTCCAGGCGGCTGTCAGCTACGGTGTGGGTGCGCATCCCTACTCGGTGGTGGTGGCGGACTTCAATGGCGATGGTAAGCCTGATCTGGCAGTAACAAACGGCGGTAGCGCGGCCGTGAGCGTACTCCTGGGCAAGGGCGACGGTACCTTCCAGGCGGCGGTAAACTACGGAGTCGGCGCGGGGGCCACCGGCCTGGCGGCAGGCGACATCAACGGTGACGGCAAGCCTGATCTGGTGGTGACAAACTACACCATCAACGGCACCGTGAGCGTGTTGCTGGGCAATGGAGATGGCAGCTTCCGGGTACCAATAAGCTACAGCGCGGGCTCCTATCCCTACTCGGTGGTAGTGGCGGACTTCAACGGCGATGGCAAGCCCGACCTGGCGGTGGAAAACTATGTTAGCTCTACCGTGAGCGTGCTTCTGGGCAATGGCGACGGCACCTTCGAGGCGGCGGTGAACTACGGCGTGGGTTCCGGCCCCTACTCAGTCGCGGCTGGGGACTTCAACGGCGATGGTAAGCTCGACCTGGCGGTGGCCACCCAAAATAACGACAGCGTGAGCGTGCTTCTGGGCAATGGCGACGGCACCTTTCAGACGGCGGTGAACTACGGAGCAGGTGCTTCTCCCCGGGCAGTCGCGGTCGCGGACCTTAACGGCGACGGCAAGCCCGACATGGTGGTGGCGAGCTCCAATGGCAATAGCGTGAGCGTGTTCTTGGGGAAAGGTAATGGCACCTTCCAAGTGGCACCGAACTATGGGGCCGGCATAAGTCCTTTCTCGACGGTGGTGGGGGACTTTGACGGCGATGGCAAGCCCGATCTGGCAGTGGCAAACTACACCAGCAACAACCTAAGCGTGCTCGTAGGCAATGGCGATGGCACCTTCCAGGCAGCGACGAACTACGGCGCGGGCACAAATCCCGTTGCGGCGACGGTGGGAGACTTTAACGGCGACGGTAAGTCCGACTTGGCAGTGGCAAACTACGGCAGCAACAACTTAAGCGTGCTGTTGGGCAATGGCGACGGCACCTTTCAGGCGGCGACGAACTACGGCGCAGGCACAAACCCCTACTCGGTGGTGGTGGGAGATTTTAACGGCGATGGCAAGCCCGACCTGGCGGTGGCAAACGCCGGTAGCAATAATGTTAGCGTTTTTCTGGGCAACGGCGATGGCACCTTCCTGGCGGCCATAAGCTACGGTGCAGGACCGCATCCCCGGTCGGTCGCGGTGGGCGACTTCAACGGCGACAGCAAGCCCGACCTGGTGGTGGCAAACGGAGGTGGCAGCAATGTGAGCATACTTCTGGGCAATGGCGATGGCACCTTCCAGTTGGCGGTGAACTACGGCACCGGCGCAGATCCTACCTCGGTCGCGGTGGGTGACTTCAACCGCGACGGTAAGCTCGACCTGGCGGTAGCAGACGCCGAGACCGCCACGGTAAGCGTGCTTCTGGGCAATGGCGACGGCACCTTCCAGCCAGCCGTGAATTACGGCGCGGGCTTAGGTCCCAGCCTGGTGGTAGTGGGAGACTTTAACGGCGACGGCAAACTCGACCTGGCGACTGCAAACCAAGGTAGCAACGTGAGCGTGATCTTGGGCAACGGCGATGGAACCTTCCAGACGCCCGTGATCTATGACGCGGGCTACAATCCCAGTTCGGTCGCGGTGGGCGACTTCAACGGAGACGGCAAGCCTGACCTGGCGGCGGCAAACGAGGGTGGTGGCAACGTATCCATTTTGCTAAATACCACCGCTTACTCGGGACCCGCGATCGTGGAAAGCCCGGCTCCCAATTCCACGTTGACTGGCGCCTTAGTGACCTTCCATTGGACACCCAGCGATCCGGCCACAGCCTTCTGGATCGATGTGGGAAACAGTGCTGGTGGCAGTCAGTACTATCAGTCCCAGAGCCTACCCACAACTACCCTGTTAGCCACAGTAAGCGGCTTGCCCACCAATGGCAGCACGATCTATGTGACCATGTACTCTCTGATTGGCGGTCAATGGGTATACAACTCCTACACCTACACGGCCTACAACAGTGCCAACTCCAAAGGCGTGATTACCACACCGGCTCCGGGTTCGACATTGACCGGCAGCAGTGTGACCTTTCACTGGACGGCCGGCATAGGTGCTACAGCATACTGGCTTGATGCCGGCAGCACTCCGGGCGGCAACCAGTACTATCAGTCGGGAAACTTGGGCAACGTTCTGACCACCACAGCCAGCGGGCTGCCCACCAACGGCAGCACGGTCTACGTGACCCTGTACTCCCTGGTAGGCGGACAGTGGCTGGACAATCAATACACTTATACGGCGTACAGCGGGAGCGCGGCGCAGGGTGTCATCACCACTCCGACTCCGGGTTCAACCTTCAACGGCAGCAGCGTAACTTTTGACTGGACGGCCGGCGCGGGAGCATCGGCTTACTGGCTGGATGTGGGAAGCACGGTTGGCGGCAACCAGTACTATCAGTCGGGAAACGTGGGCAACGTACTGACTCTGACGGTCAATGGTCTGCCGACGAACGGCAGCACGGTGTACGTGACCCTGTGGTCGCTGGTAGGTGGACAATGGCTGAATGCCGGCTACACTTACACTGCCTACAACTCGGGCGGCGCCCTGGGGATCATGCAGGCACCGGCTCCGGGATCGACGCTAAGCGGCAACATCGCCACCTTTACCTGGAGCGCGGGCTCAGGTGCCATGGCCTACTGGTTGGACGTGGGCAGCACTATCGGCGGTAACAACTACTATCAATCGGGAAACCTGGGGAACGTGCTGACCACAACGGTGTATGGTTTGCCGGCCGATGGCAGCCAGGTCTACGTGACCCTGTACTCGCTGGTGAATGGTCAATGGTTGTACAACCAATACACGTATACTTCCGGTCCGTAAAGGACGCGACGACTCATTGCTCCGCCATTCCCGGGGCCTCGGCTAGTTCCCTAGGGCACGGACTCCCATCCGTGCCCCAATAAACGGCGTTGTCTTCGTTCGCGCTAACCAGATCTCAGAACATGCTTCGATAAAGGCAAGGTTTGGAAGGCCGCGCGCCAGATTGAGGCTGTCCGCGAGTATTTCGCACCGACCCACGATTAGTGCAGTGGATCACTGGGCAAATCACTCGTTGAGTGCTAATCTCAGCTTCGATTAACAGCACACATGTTTCAAAACTTCGCATCCAACATCGAGACTCGTCGGCTATGAGGCGATCAGCTGCATTCTTGGTTCTCCTGTTTGCGCTTCTCGTGCCGGGGGCAACACCCGCTCAGCAGGCACCGCCTGCTAGTGCATCCACCTCTCAGGCCACGTCGCCGAAATCTGTCGCGCCGCAAGGATCTTCCACAACCCCGGGCAATACCGAAGTTCAGGTTTGGGTCAACACGAATTCCGGCGTTTATCATTGCCCGGGCACGCACTGGTATGGAGCGACAAAAACAGGCGTATACATGAAACAGTCCGAGGCCCAGCAAAAAGGGTACCGCCCGGCATACCATCGGGCTTGCAAATAGCTTTTCCTCCCGTCTCGAACCTACTTGTAATCTTGAATGGCTGTTGTAATAAAACCGGCAAAATCCGCTGTCAGAGCGATTTTTCAAAGGGGGTTGACAACCTAGGCTCTCCAGAGCAGAATCTCATTGTTGGCGAACAAAAAGCGAAAGTAGCGATTCGCTCACCTGAGGTTCCTATGCCGTTGGTTAACTTGCTTCGTGCCCGTATCGAGTCTTCACTCGGCGAACGGCTCAATTCCACACTCCTGCTTCGCGAACGCCAACCTCCCTTGACGGTATCGACTGGGGTGCCCGCACTGGACATTCTCACTGGCGGGCTGCCACGCGGAGCGCTTAGCGAAGTTGTTGGACCAGCTTCCTCGGGACGCACCGGAGTAATGCTGGCGGCTTTAGCTGGAGCTACTCGGCGGCAGGAGATTTGTACGCTGGTAGACGCCAGCGACAGCTTTGATCCGGCATCGGCAGAGAGAGCGGGTATCGATCTGACCCGCTTGCTTTGGGTGCGCTGTAACGAACGAGCCGGCGGGCCAAACCGCAAAGAGGAGGTGACCAAGTACTGCGCTGAGGCGCATAGGATCTCCCTCGCGCGCCGGTTTTGCCTTTGCCAGGACGGTGGAACAAGTTTTGAAGGTGACCGATCTGCTTCTCCAGGGAGGCGGTTTCGGCATGGTCGCGCTTGATCTCGGAGATATCCCGTCCGATAGTATGCGGCGCGTGCCGCTCACTTCGTGGTTTCGGTTTCGCCGTGCTGTTGAGCCAACTGCGACGGTGCTGTTAGTGGTGGAGCAGGAGCCCTGGGCCAAGACCTGCGCGTCATTAGTCGTCAAGCTGCAATGTAAAACGGTTTGCGCGCGTGATTCGGCTCCGAATCCGGGACGAGCAACTGCTGTGGGAAATTGGCAAGTGCTGCATACCTCGATGGCCCGCGGAGAACCTTTTCACGACCCAGGAAGTTGGGAAAACTCGGAGGCGGAAGAGAATTGTCGCTCGCAGATTCCCGAGAACAATGTCGTGAGCCATGCCGCCTTATTGCGAAGAATGAATTTTCGCGCCGAAGTAATGCGTTCCTGGGCTCAGCGCAAACCACCACACTCCGTCGGAGTCCGCTTTGATTTGCGCACCGCGTTGTGAGATTCAAGATTACGCAGAGTAAGACTTGAGTCTTTGAGCGTTTTGAAGGATGCATCTTTAGAGCCTGTCCTGAGCGAAGCTAAAAGGTGGGCCGTATAGCTCATTTATTTTTGTCATTCCGAGTGGGTTCAGTTCTCGAGGAACCTGCCTTTTCAGCAGCCTGGTAGCCGTGCCCCTGCCAAAATGCATTTCCCGGCAATATGCCGCACTTATTATGTTTGCCTGTATCTACATTCCCGATTTTCCAGCGGAAGCGATTGTTCGCGCCCAGCCATGGTTGCGCGAACGGGCGGTGTCTGTGCTGGAGGGCAAACCTCCGCTGGTACGTGTGATTGCGCTGAACGGGAAAGCCCGCCTCATGGGAATGGAAATTGGCATGACCAAATTGCAGGCCTCTATTTTTGCCGGGACTTCTCCTTCTGCCGCAGTGTTACGACAGCGCTCGATCGAGCACGAAAACTTGGCACACTCGGCGCTGCTTGATGTCGCCCACGCTTTCACTCCGCGCGTGGAAAACACCGCTCCAGACACGTTGCTGCTCGACCTTGCCGGGCTGGGACGCCTCTACGGTACGCCGGCTAAAATGGCACGCGATTTGGCGTCGCGGGTCAGGGCAATTGAGTTGCACCAGGCAAACTTGGCGCTGGCCGCCAATCCGGACGCCGCCATGCATGCCGCGCGGGGATTTAGCGGTATTACCGTAATTCCTAACGGCGAAGAGGCGCAACGGTTGGGAGTGCTGCCATTGCAGGTTTTGCTGGACGCTTTTGAGATTTCCTCGGCCCTTGGCACTCGGGCTCCTGAGCGTGAGAAGTTGCGCGAACAGATGCTCGACAACCTGGAACGCTGGGGAGTTCGCGATTTTCGCGCTCTTGCACTTTTGCCCGAGTTCGCATTGGCGTCACGTCTGGGCGAAGTGGGAGTGCGACTGCAATGCCTGGCCCGCGGAGCAGGCATGCGAACGCTTGTGCTGTGTGCTCCAGCGTCGCATTTTGAAGAAGCGATGGAGTTGGAATCTCCGGTTGAAAACCTGGAGCCGCTGTCATTTATCCTGAACCGCCTGTTGGAGCAATTATGTGCGAGATTGGAGGCGCGGGCCCTCGCCGTGCAAGAACTGCATCTGCGCTTGCAACTGGAGCGGCGGGTTGCTGAAGAAGAAACTACGACGGTTGGGGAATTAACCGCGCCCTTCGCACATTCCCACAATGTGGGAGCACCCCCGTTTTATGCCCGCGTCCTGCGGTTGCCGGTCTCGATGCGCGATACCAGGATTTTCTTGAAGTTGCTGCAGTTGGATTTGGCCGCCTATCCGCCGGGCGCTCCGGTCACGAAGGTGTGGATAACGGCAGAACCGGCGCCCCCTCGCACGGCGCAACGCGGACTGTTCCTGCCAGTTACTCCCGAGGCAGAGAAGCTGGAAATCACGCTGGCACGAATCAGCGGGATTGTTGGCGAGCGCCGGGCTGGAATTGTGCGCCTGCTCGATAGGCATCGCCCTGACAGCTTTCGGGTAGATCGCTTTATGACGCCAGCGGACGAGCCCAAGCCAGTCAAATCTCTCACAATGTCAGATGCCGGTGATCGGCCTTTTCTAGCGTTGCGAATCCTTCGGCCCGCGTGGCGGCTTCGAGTGCGAGTGTCGCAAGGACGCCCAGCCAGCCTCGCTGTCGAAACGGCGACAGATCGAAGGAAACTACAGGGGAAGATTTTGTGGTCGGCGGGGCCCTGGCGCTCGTCGGGCGATTGGTGGACAGAAGGCGGGAAGGAAGAAAACTCAAGCAATGATCTCCGTTGCCCTTGGGATCGCGAAGAATGGGACATAGCGCTGGCTCAGGATAACGGCAACAAATGGGCAAGTGAAAGCGATGCCGGCATGACAAATGGCCATCAGAATTATGTTGCCCTCTATCGCATTTACCGCGACTTGACGACTGACCACTGGTTTGCCGATGCCAGCTACGACTGACCTCGACCACAAGAGACACACAGAAAAGAAGTATCCAGTATTTGATTACTGACAACTGACAACCGTATTTTATGTACATCGAGCTCCACGCCCGCTCCGCTTTTAGCTTTCTTGAAGGAGCCTCGGTTCCCGAGGAACTGGCCGAAGTGTGCGCCCAATACCAGATGCCGGCGATGGCGTTACTGGATCGCGACGGGGTCTATGGCGCGCCGCGTTTTTATCTCGCGGCGAATAAGCTCAAAATCAGGGCGCACATTGGAGCCGAGATCTCGCTTCTTGCATCCCCGCGAGCCCAACAACGGCACTCGTTGGAGACCTCAGTTCTCAACAACAAGATGCCTGCGATATGTCTTCCTCTGCTCTGCGCCTCTCGTGAAGGCTACCGAAATCTCTGCCGCCTGGTAACTCAAATGAAGTTGCGGGCGCCGAAGTATCCGGCAGCACTACCACAATGTAAGACCGCAGACGAAGAGCAGCTCATTAGGGGACAGGCGATCGCTTCCGCAGCCGACCTCGCGGAGTATGCCGCAGGCCTTATCTGTCTCACTGGCGGCGAGGCAGGGCCACTGGCTAAGGCGCTGGCGAAGGGTGGAAGGGAAGCGGGGCGCCGCGCTCTCGAAGAACTCATTGCAATCTATGGTCGCGGAAATGTGTACGTCGAGTTGCAACGCCACTACAACCGCGCACAGGAAGCCCGCAATCAGGCAGCGATTGAGTTGGCGCGTAGCTTGCAATTGCCGCTGCTGGCCACGCAGGACGCATCCTATGCCAGGCCAGAGGAGCGACGCATTCTCGACGTCTTTACCTGCATTCGGAATCAGCGCACGCTCGATACTGCGGGACGTCTGTTGGCGCGAAATAGTGAACGCTATATCAAGCCGCCGCAAGCGATGCTACAACTGTTTGCCGACCTGCCTGAAGCCACCGCAAACACGGTGGAGTTGTCGTCGCGACTTGAGTTCACCCTGAAGGATCTCGGTTACGAATTTCCGCGCTATCCCGTGCCCGAAGGCGAAACCATGGATTCGTTCTTACGCACGCGAGCTATGGAAGGCGCTCGCGACCGCTATCTGCGTCCCGGCCAGAACAAATTATGGCAGCGCGCGCAGCGCCAGATTGAGCGGGAGCTTGCACTGATCGAGAAACTCCACTTGGCGGGCTATTTCCTCATTGTGTGGGACATCGTGCGCTACTGCCGCAAACAGGGCATTCTGGTGCAGGGGCGAGGTTCGGCGGCGAATAGTGCCGTGTGCTATTCGCTCGGCATAACCGCAGTCGATCCCGTGGGTATGGATCTGTTGTTCGAGCGCTTTCTGTCTGAAGAGCGTGGCGAGTGGCCCGACATCGATCTAGATCTTCCCAGCGGCGACCAACGCGAGCGCGCCATTCAATATGTGTATGAGCGTTACGGCAAGTTGGGCGCAGCCATGACGGCCAACGTCATTACCTATCGTGGACGTTCGGCGGCCCGTGAGGTGGGTAAGGTGCTCAGTTTCGATAGCGAGGCCCTCGACCGCCTGGCCGGGCTGGTGAGTTCGTGGGAGTACAAGGATCCGGGCGACACCCTCCAGAGGCAGTTTCGCGATGCCGGCTTCGACTTGCGGCATCCCCGCATGCGCACGTTCTTTGAGCTATGTGTGGCCGTGCAAGATCTGCCGCGACATTTGGGCCAGCACTCTGGCGGCATGGTCATTTGTCAGGGTCAGCTGGATTCTATTGTCCCGCTGGAACCGGCGACTATGCCCGGCCGCGTGGTAGTGCAGTGGGACAAGGAAGATTGTGCTGACATGGGCATCGTCAAAGTTGATCTGCTGGGATTGGGAATGATGGCGGTGCTGGAAGACTCCATCACACTCATCCGCGATCACTACCGGGAAGAGGTTGATCTAGCTAAGCTTCCACCCGACGATCCCACGGTGTATGGCACCCTGCAGAAGGCCGACACGGTCGGCATGTTTCAGATCGAGAGCCGCGCCCAGATGTCGTGTCTGCCCAGATTGCGTCCCAGGCGCTTCTACGACATTGTGGTACAGGTTGCCATTATCCGCCCCGGTCCTATCGTCGGCCAGATGGTGAATCCGTTTCTAATGCGGCGGCAGGGCAGGCAAGAGGTTATTTATCCGCATCCCTCGCTCGAACCAGTATTGAAGCGCACGCTCGGCGTGCCGCTCTTTCAGGAGCAGTTGCTGCGCATGGCAATGATTGCAGCTGGTTTCAGCGGCGGGGAAGCGGAAGAATTGCGCCGGGCTTTTGGCTTCAAGCGCAGCGAGAAACGTATGCGCGCCATTGAGGTAAAGCTGCGTGAGGGCATGCAGCGCAACGGCATTTCTCCGGAGTCCCAGGAGCAAATTATTCTTTCCATTACTTCATTCGCGCTCTACGGGTTCCCGGAGTCGCACGCCGCCAGCTTTGCCCTAATCGCCTATGCCAGTGCCTATCTAAAATGTCACTACCTGGCGGCGTTTACTGCGGCACTGCTCAACAATCAGCCCATGGGGTTCTATCATCCCTCAACCATCGTCAAAGACGCACAGCGTCATGGGCTGAAGGTGAAGCCGGTAGATATAACCTGCTCCGATTGGCTGTGCGCTTTAGAGCCGGAAGAAAATGCCAACGTAAGGGATTTTAATGGGGCATGGCTTAAGCCGCGCCGATCACAAAACGCTTTAAATGTGGCTTTAGTCGCTGAGGGAACCGGCAATCCACAAGAAGCTGAGAGCGCTCAGTGGCTAAAGCCACTTTTCCGCGAGCGGCTTTTCGGCACGCCTGAAGGCATGCCCCTCCAAATCGAGGCCCAACTGGGGAATGATTTCGCGCTATGTGAATCCATGTCCCTTCAAGCAAGTGCAGTCCATTCAACCAGCTTTGTCCTGCGTATGGGATTTCGTTATGCGAAGGGGTTGCGTAAAGAAACCGCGCAGGCTATCGCCAGCGAGCGCGTCAAGCGTCCGTTCGAATCAATTGCAGATTTGGCATATCGGGTTCCGGAATTACGCCGCAACGAAATGGTGCTGCTAGCTTCCATTGGCGCGCTGAATTCGATTGGCCACAAGGGAGGAGAAGATTTACGCGTGAATGTCGAAGCACCCCGCGAGCGGAAGAAGCAGCGGCTGCATCGCCGCGATGCTCTGTGGCAAGTGGAGCGCTCGGCGCGCTATGCAGGGCCGCTGCTAGAGGGTATTCCTGAGTCCGATGCGGCCTCCCCGCTTGCGCCCATGACGCCGGAAGAGCGGCTGGTAGCTGACTTCCACGGTACGGGACTTACGGTGGGCCCGCATCCCATGGCCTACCGGCGGGCTGATCTAAAGCGCGCTGGCGTGTTTTCAGCAAAAGAGTTGACGCAGGTTCCGCACGGCCGTCATGTCCGAACGGCAGGGTGTGTGATCGCCCGGCAGAGGCCGGGTACTGCCAAAGGATTTGTCTTTCTCAGCCTGGAAGACGAGACCGGAATCAGCAATGCGATCATCACTCCAGATCTGCTGGAGCAAAATCGCATTCTGATTGTGTCGGAGAAATTTTTGTTGCTGGAAGGTGTCCTGCAAAATCAGGATGGCGTGATCTCGGTGAAAGTAGATCGAGTTTCACCCATGCGCGACGCTTACGCTGCCGATACGGTCGATGTCACCGACGCCGACGTGCAGTCGCACGACTTTCACTGAAGCAAAGCCCTTACTTCTTTTCACCGATTGCTGGAGTCATAGTTTGCTTTTCGGTTCGCCCCGCTGCTTCCCCCGGATATTCGTAAACGCCCCGGCCAGCTTTTCTTCCCAGGCGCCCGGCTTTCACGTACTGCACCATCAGCGGTGCCGGACGAAATTTCTCGCCCAGAGATTTATGCAGATACTCAAGGATATGCAGCCGAGTATCCAGTCCGACCAGGTCGACCATCTCGAACGGGCCCATGGGATGGTTCAATCCCAGTTTGAGCGCCTTGTCGATGTCCTCGGCAGAGGCGACGCCTTCCTGCAGCATGTAAAATGCTTCATTGCCGATCATGGCATTGATGCGGCTGGTGATGAAGCCCGGCGACTCCTTAATCACCACAACCTCTTTGCGCATTCGCTTGCCCACTTCAACCGCCGCAGCTAGAGTTTCTTCGTTGGTTTCCAACGCTCGCACAATTTCCAACAGCTTCATTTTGTGTACTGGGTTGAAAAAGTGCATCCCAACACACTTCGGCGCACGATACGTCACCGAGGCGATTTCCGTAACGCTGAGGGAAGAGGTGTTGGAAGCCAGGATCGTCGCGGGGCGGCTAACCTTGTCCAGAAGCGTGAAGATCTCGATCTTCGATTCCATTTCCTCTGGAACGGCTTCTATGATCAGGTCGGCCTCGCGCGCGGCCTGTTCCACGGAAGAAGCGTATTCCAGGCGGCTGAAGGCTTGGTCAGCGTCGGTCTTGGTTACTTTTCCCAACTCGACGGCTTTGTCGAGGTTGGTGCGGATCTCGTTTTCCGCCTTACGCAGCGTGGTCGGGAGAATGTCTTCGAGGATGGTGCGATAGCCGCCCAGCGCCGCGGCGTGAGCGATGCCGCGGCCCATGATTCCAGCGCCGATGACTGCAATGGTGCGAACCTCCGGCATCAGGCTAGTCTCCCCCTTTTCCAATTGCTCAACAACGCTCAGAAAGTAGGGATCAGATTTGCGCATGTATTCGGCCAAGCGCCGTTTTTCGTCGCCCGTAATAAGATAGAGACTTGCGTTGATGCGGCGGAGAGTCGCTGCAATGTCGTCCACGTAATTCATCATGCGGATTAGTTCGCCAGTAGCGGCCATAAAAGTCCTTTCATTCCAATTACCGGCGCAGCGGAATACCGTTACGCCCTTCATCAGCGCCGCGCGAAAAACGCAGGCTGCACAGAACTCGATTGAGAATACATGCCAATCTCTTATTTTCGCCGCCGCTCACGATTAAGTAAAGGAGTGGCGCCAAACAGCTACGCAGCCTTGGTTCGCATCTAAACATTCATCGTTATACGGGGTTGGCGTGGTAGTGTCCGAAATCGAAGACTAACATGCAAACAAGTTCGCCGGTTCTGGCCGTCCCGTCTACTGAGATTTCTGAGTGCTTCGAGCGCATCGCCGCCGAAAAGCAAGCTGCCAGGCCGCTCTCTACTTACCGGCTGCAATTCAACAACCGCTTCCATTTCGAAGATGCCCGCAGGTTAGTTTCTTACCTTTCGCAGCTTGGAGTCAGCCATTGTTACGCTTCGCCCATCTTAAAGGCGCGGGCCGGAAGCCAGCACGGGTACGACATAATCGATCACAATCAGCTCAACCCGGAGATCGGGACCGAAGAAGAATTCCGGAGCCTGGTTGCGGAACTCAAAGCACACGGCATGGGCCTCGTCCTCGATACGGTGCCGAATCACATGGGAGTGGGCCACGGAACCAATCCGTGGTGGCAAGACGTGATGCAGAACGGGCGTACCTCAGCCTACGCTGATTTCTTCGACATCGACTGGGAGCCGTTGAAGCCCGAGTTGCGAAATAAAGTTCTGGTTCCAATTCTTGGAAAGCCTTACGGAGACGACCTGGAAGAAGGGAATATCAAAGTCCATTTCGAGAGCGCCAATTTGTCGTGAAGTATTTCGACAAGGCATTTCCCGTCGATCCCCAGACCATTCCCTTGATCTTTGCCTCGGCTGCCGATCCGCGACAGCCGCGAAGCAGCGCGCCCATCCCGCAGTGGTGGAGCTGTATTCGCTTGTTCAGGGTTTTGGCAAGCTTCCCGCCCACGATGCGACTGATCCTGATCGAATATCCCGCCGGCAACGCGAAATTCCGTCCTTACTGGATCAATTGCACCGCTTGACCTGTGAATCAACTGTCAGTTCGCGCGGAGATTCATGAGGCCCTGGAGGTACTGAATGGCACTCGCGGCGACACTCATAGCTTCGACGCCCTACACCAGTTCCTGGAGGCGCAAGTATACCGGCTGGCTTTCTGGCGGGTGTCGGGAGAGGAGATTAACTACCGTCGATTTTTCGACATCAACGACCTGGTTGGACTTCGCATGGAAAATCCGCGAGTCTTCGCCGAGACCCACAAGCTTATCCGTACGCTTCTGGCGGAAGATCTCATTGCCGGCTTGCGAATCGATCACCCTGATGGACTCCTGAATCCAACGCAATACTTCATGCGTCTGCAGAGGCTTTTTGCCGCCAGTCGATGTCTGGGCCCCCAGGCTAAACCTCCTCTCGCCGCGGATGGCATCGAGTTGGAAGTGCACGGCGCCTTCGCGCAGCACGACTGGATGAGCCAGCAGGCCCCCCTTTACTTGTTGGCGGAGAAGATCCTGGAGCCTGGGGAAGATATGCCTGGCTATTGGCCGGTGGACGGCACGGTCGGCTATGACTTTGCGAACCTGGTCAATGGAATCCTGATCGACTACCGTAACGAGCGACTATTTACCAATCTCTATCATCGCGTGATTGGGGGAGCTGTCCGGGTCGACAAGTTGATTTACCAGAGCAAGAAGCTCATCATGCAGCGGGCGCTCGCCAGCGAAGTCAACGTACTAACGCACATGCTCAACCAGATCTCGAATCGGGACCGCCGGGCTCGGGATTTCACGCGTGGCGTACTGCGGGAGGCGATCCGAGAGACGATCGCCTGCTTTGCGGTCTACCGCACCTACATCGACGAACAGGGAAATGTTAATGAACGCGATCGCTACTACATCCAGCAGGCGATCGAGTTGGCCAAGCGCCGCAACCCTTTGTTGGCTCCGGCGGTGTTCGATTTCCTGCAACGAATCCTTCTGTTCCAAGGAAAGGAGGATGGTGCGACAATCTACGGCTATCGCGGCGCAACTGTACTTCACGCTGAAGTTCCAGCAGCTTACAGGACCGGTGATGGCCAAGGGACTGGAAGACACCGCCTGTTACGTTTACACGCGATTTATCTCGGTCAATGAAGTAGGAGGTTCGCCCGCAAACTTTGGGATTCCACTCCCCGAGTTTCACCGGGCCAACCGATTGCGTGCCGAACGTTGGCCGCATTCGATGCTCAGCACCTCAACTCATGACACCAAGCGCAGCGAGGACGTACGGGCTCGTCTGGATGTGCTTTCCGAGATGCCCCGGAACTGGGCTGCGCATGGTAATGAAGTGGCGGCGCATCAACCGCAATCGCAAGCCGAAGCTGGGCGACGGACGCAGCGTTCCCGACGACAATGAAGAGTATTTGCTTTACCAGACGTTAGTGGGAGCGTGGCCGTTGCGCATGACCGGCGACGCGGAACGCGCCGAATTCATTTGCCGCATTGAGCAGTACATGGAAAAAGCGGTTCACGAGGCGAAGGTCAATGTGAGCTGGCTCAATCCGAATCCCCATTACGTGGCCGGCATGAATGACTTCCTGGAAAAGATTCTCTCGCCAAGCTATCGGGGAAAGACCAATCTCTTCTGGGATTCGCTGCAAAAGTTTCTTCCCGCGGTCATCGTACTTCGGTGCGATCAACTCTCTAACCCAGACGCTGTTAAAGCTGACTTGCCCAGGCGTACCCGACGTGTACCAAGGGCAGGAAATGTGGGACTTCAGCCTGGTCGATCCCGACAACCGGCGCCCAGTTGATTTCAGTCTGCGCTCGAGCGCTCTCCAGGAGTTAGCTGCGCGCGGGCGCTCAGACCATCTCGCAGAGTCTCTGTCAGGAGTTGTTGCGCGAATATCGCGACGGACGAATCAAGCTGTGGGTCACGACGTGCGCTTTGAATTTTCGGCGAGACATAAAGAGTTCTTTCAGCGAGGGAGCTACGTTCCGCTCCAGATGAACCACGGTAAGGAAGAGCACGTCGTGGCGTTTGCCCGAGTGCATGACGGAGAGGCGATCATAGTCGCGGCTCCCCGCCTGAGTTACACGCTCATGAAGGGCAGGGAGGAACCGCCAATCGGTAGTGTTTGGGGAGACTCGGCGCTCTCGTTGCCACCGGAGGCGACCGGCAAACGGTTGCGCAACATCTTTACCGGAGAAATCCTCAGCCCGGGGCAGTCGCTGCTATGCCGCGAAGTCTTTCGCCACTTTCCCTCTGGCTCTGCTCACCGCGCGATGAAGGTGCCTTGACGCATACATCGCGATCGGTGATCTCGACCAGGATCGCCATTTTCTTTGCGAGCTCCGGGGTGAGCGCATCGGCCCGCAGGCGCCAGGACCAGTGGCGCCGGTTTCGCTGGGAACATTCATGCGCGCCTCGCTGTCCCAGTCCGAGCACATCCTGGACGGGAATGACGCACAGATTGGCGACCGAAGCCAAGGCAGCCCGAATGAACGCCCAATTTACTCCGTCTTCGCCGATTCCCAGGTAGGCCGACGCCAGCTCTCTTTCATCCGCAGTGGCGCCAGTATTCCACCACCCGACCGTGGTGTCGTTGTCGTGCGTTCCGGTGTAGACGACGCAATCTGGATCGTACTTATGCGGCAGATAAGCATGCGCGCCCGGATTGCCGAATCCAAATTGC
This sequence comes from uncultured Acidobacteriaceae bacterium, assembly GCA_963746515.1. Lineage (GTDB taxonomy): Bacteria > Acidobacteriota > Terriglobia > Terriglobales > Acidobacteriaceae > Bog-257. The sequence continues at coordinate 422,329 of CAVVBO010000003.1, forward strand.
AGAATCTTCATGCCGGGAATTTCCAGACGCCTTCGCAGATGATGCACTTCAGGGGTGATGTAGCCCAGATCTTCGGCGATGAAGGGCAATTTGCCCAGCGCACTTCGCAATGCTTTGAACAGGCTCATCGTTCGGTCCTTCGACCCAATGGCCATGAACGGCGGTGGGCTCGTCGGCGGGAATTTCCCAATAGGCTTCAAAACCCCGAAAATGATCGAGGCGAACGATGTCGCAGGTCTCGATCGCCCAGCGCATGCGCTGGATCCACCAGTCATAGCCGTGCGCTCGCAGAGCTCTCCCAGTCATACAGCGGATTGCCCCAGCGCTGTCCGGTTTCACTGAAAGCGTCGGGAGGGACACCGGCGACGACTTCCGGCGACAGATCCTCTTTCAGCCGGAACATTTCAGGATGGGTCCAGACGTCGGCACTGTCATAGCTGACGAAGATCGACACGTCACCAATGACACGGATGCCGCGCTCGGAGCAGTACGAGCGCAGGGCACGCCATTGCTCGAAGAACGCAAACTGCAGAAAGCGTTCCTCGTCCAAGCGATGCTGCAGCTCGGAATGCAACTTCGCAATGGTGGCAGGATCGCGCCGGGCAATTTCGGTGGCCAAGCGTTCCAGGGCTGCTCGCCGAAACTGTTCGCGCAACGCACTGAACAGCACATAATCTTCCAGCCACCATTCATTGTCGCGGCAAAAAGCGGTCATAGCGTGCGCGAGCGGCGCCGGTCGCCGAGCGCAGAAAATTGTCGGCCGCCTGGCGCAACAAAGGAAGCTTGTGAGCGCGCACGCTGTCGAAATCGACGGACGACTCTCCGTCGGGAATTGCCGCAACCCGCTTGGGGTCGAGCAGACCGCGCTCCGCCAGACGCTCCAGGCTGATCATCAGCACATTGCCGGCAAATGCGGAGGTACAGGAATAGGGCGAGTTGCCGGAGCCGACAGGCTGCAAAGGCAGGACCTGCCACAAGGTTTGCTTGGCAGCGGCTAGCCAGTCCACAAAGTCGTACGCCGCCGGCCCCAGGTCTCCGATCCCGCCCCGCGAAGGCAGAGACGTGGGATGCAGCAGAATGCCGGATGAGCGTTGTGAAAGCATGGGTAGTGTTTCTAGCTGGATTCATGAACCTTATCAGGACCGGTAGTTATGCTGCACAAACAAAGGTGGCCAGCAGAGCGCCTCTGCTGGCCCGAGAATTAGTTAACTACACTGCTACGATCCTTCGGAAGAGCGTAGCCAGATGGTCCATTTCTTTCTTGTTGATCTTGATCTTGCCTTCCTTTTCCAGATTGGTGCGCAGGTTTTCTACGTAGAGACCTTCATATTCCTCGCGCTTTTGTTGCAGCAGCGTTTCTTTGGCTTTATCCCAACCCTGCTTCATCTGCTCCGGTGTGGGCTGCTTGACCTCGACAACCTTCAGCACGATTCCGTTGGCGCCACCTTGAATGGGACCGCTGATTTCACCCGGTCTTCATGCGTAAACGCGACAGCTGCCTGCCCGGTCATGGCGCCGAGTCGGGCACTTGCGAAGTGCGATCGACCAGGTCGCTGGTCTTCACGGTGGCTCCCACTTCCTTGGCGGCCTTGTCCAAGTCATGATCAGCGTGGGCGCGGTCCGACAGTTCCTGGGTCTTCTGGCGCAAGCAGGGCCTGGGCCCGCTGGTCGCTGAACTGCTCCTCGACCTTCGCCTTGATCTGTTCGAAGGTGGGGGTTTGCGCCGGCTGAATCTCGGTGACCTGGTAAATGGCATAGCCCACCGGAGTGGCGACCAGTGGCGGGAGGATCGTTCTTCTTCGCGCCGAAAACAGCGCGCTCATGAAGATCGGGAGCGCTGCCCAGACGCCGGCAACTGGTCGGTCTGCGCGATCAAGTCGGTAGTCGGTGACGGTCAGGTTCCTGTCCTTGGCAGCCTTGTCCATGCCCGTCTGTGCGGGCCAGCGTCTGAATTGTGTTGGCGACACTTTGCGCCTGGGCCGCGGCCTTCTGCTGTCTTCAGGATCGGCTCAATTTCCGCCTTCACTTCATCCAGAGGCTTCAGTCGCGCCTCCTGCTTGGCTTCCACGTGAATGATGTGGAAACCGTAGCTGGTGCGAATGACGCCGGTCGTCTGTCCCACAGGAGTACTGAACGCGGCCTGCTCGAACTCGGGAACGGTGCGTCCGCGTGGTGAGCGGCGGCAGCAAACCGCCATCTTTCGCGCTGCCCGGATCGTCGGAATACTTTCTTCGCAAGATCGCCGAAATTGGCTCCGGCTTTCAGTTGCTTGTCGATGTCTTCGGCCTTGGCCCGGGCCGCGTCCACGGCCTTCTGATCGACTTTGCCGTTGGCGTCCGGCGCCGGCGTTTTGATCAGGATGTGGCGAACCGTCACCGTCTCCGGAATGCGATAGTCGTCCTGATGCTGGTTGTAGTACTTCTGCAATTCATCTGGCGTGATGGAAACTTGATCGGCGAGCTTTTCGTGTGTCGATCAGGATGTACTTTGCCTTGATCTTCTCCGGAATGGAGTTGGCGTACATGCTGCTTGTTCTGTTCGTAGAAAGCCTTCAGCTCGGCGTCGGTGGGCTTGATCTGCTTCTTGACGTCGTCCAGCGTCAGGACGGCATAGTCGAACTTCACTTTCGTGTCCTGTTTTTCCACTTCCGACGGTGACATCTTTATCGCTGACGGTGACTGCGCCGCCGATGGCTGCCAGCAGCTTTCTGTTGCGCAATCTCGGCCTTTACTTCCTGTTCGAACTCCTGCACGCCCAGGTTGAACTGGCTCTGAGATGAACTGCTCATAAGCCTGCTGGCCAATAAAATTGCCGTTGGGGAACAGCAGCTGGCCCATTTGTCCCTGGTGGAGAAAGTCCCGCAGCTCGTCGTCGCTGACGCCCAAGACCCATGCGGTCGGCCTCATAAACAATGGCCTTTGGCGGTAATCATGCTTTGGGCGGCCTGCTGCATCAAATAAGGCATGAGGGTCGGAGGGAACATTGCCCTTGAAAACGCTGCTTCCCGATCAGCCGGGCTTGTTGCGATACGACTTGCGGGACGCTGATCTCCTGATCGCCAACCTTGGCGATGACGCCCTGTGTGGTCAGACCGCCGCCGAGGTAATCGCCGAACAGGCCGCCGGGAACGAGGGTGATGACCATCATCACGCAGATAACAACCAGGATGCCGCCCAGAATGATCTTCTTCAGCGGGCCAGGCTTTTGCAGAAATCGAATCATGCTTTAGGAACTCCAGAATGGTGCGCTGAATTCTTGATTATAAACCAGCACGAGCGGTTCGGGGGAGCTCGACGCAGAGCAGTTCGCAGCATCAGAAATCGAGAGCTGCCCGAACTGCTGCTATAGAGCCGCTCAGCGGCCAAAATTCCCCGCACGAGCGGCGTCGAGCTTCACAGCTCCGGAATGGATGTGATGTAATAGAAAGAGCTTAGTATGCAGAAATCTTCATCAGGGATGCGCCGGCGCGTGGTAGCTTCCAAACGCCGGAGTTCGCGAATTGAAGATGATTGCCCAGGGGTTGGCCTCGACCGACCATCCCATCCTGGCGCACATCATTCCTATTCGTCGCTGCAATCTCTCCTGCGAGTACTGCAACGAGTACGACGATTTCTCCAAGCCGGTTGCCGCTCGAGGTGATGAAGGGCCGCATCGATCGATCTGGCGCGGCTGAGGACGTCGGCCGTGACCTTCAGCGGCGGCGAGCCGCTGCTGCATCCCGAACTCGATGACATCATCGCCCACATGCGGAAGCACCCGATCATTTCGGGCATGATCACCAACGGATATCTGCTCACGGCGGACCGCATCAAGCGCTTGAACCGCGCCGGCCTCGATCACTTGCAGATCAGCATCGACAACGTGATGCCGGACGAGGTCTCCAAGAAGTCGCTGAAGGTGCTCGACAAGAAGCTGCAGCTGCTGGCCGAACACGCCGAATTTCACGTCAACATCAATTCGGTGGTCGGCGGCGGCATTCACAATCCGCATGATGCGCTGGTGGTCGGACGGCGCGCCGTGCAACTGGGATTTACCTCGACCATCGGCATCATTCACGATGGCGAGGGACAACTTCGGCCGCTAGGCGAAGTCGGAACGCGAAGTCTTCCTGCAGATGAAGGGCATGGACGAAGCGGCACTACTCGCGCTTCAACTGGTTCCAGAACAACATCGCCGAAGGCAAGCCGAACAACTGGCGCTGCCGCGCCGGCGCTCGCTATCTCTACATCTGCGAGGACGGGCTGGTGCATTATTGCTCGCAGCAGCGCGGCCATCCCGGCATACCGCTGGAGAAATATTCCGTCGCTGACATTCGGCGCGAGTTTCTCACCGAAAAAGGTTGCGCGCCGCACTGCACGGTCTCGTGCGTGCATCAGGTGTCGTACATGGACCACTGGCGCGCTCCGCAGACGATTCGCGACTCCGGCAACCGCCGGTCGATGCCGGGCAACTGGTGCAGATCGAGTAGGGAATTGCATTCGGTTTGCGTTGTATTTCACCCGCAGAGTGTCTTGTCGCAGGAGCTGCCGGCGGCTGTTTGGCGACAGGGCCTAAGCTGTGTCGTCCGGGTCGGGCCACAAACCGCTTTGCGAAGTGATTCGCGACCGCGATGGGGCCAAGCTCGGCTGGAATGTGCATCGACAGTGAATGCTATAATCGATTCTGCCCTTCTGAAGCATTTCCTCACAAGCGGGCGCGTAGCTCAACTGGCAGAGCAACTGACTCTTAATCAGTAGGTTGAAGGTTCGATTCCTTCCGCGCTCACCACAAATCCCCTGTACATATGAGGGCTCTAGGCACACCTCCGCGCAACACCAATTCGTGTCACCACTGTGTCACCAAGTTTCGTGATTCTGTACCGGCGTCGCCGGCCTTCGCTATACGTCGGCAGGTTTCACAACGCTGAAGTAGCCAGAAAAAGTGCATCATGGAAAGAGACCTGCGAGCCAATTACAACGACATTGCCCAACTGTCGATTGATGAGCAGAAGCCTGCGCAACACGAACGCCTCGCAAAAAGATCTCATTCAGAGTTGCATCGCGCGCCACAAGAGTGCGAAGGTCTTCGGGCCGAAGCCCCAAGACTTCGCCTCCTTGGATCACTCGGGCGGGGACTAAGGCTCGCTGTCCTGCGATCATGCCGCCTCGCCGGTGAATGTACTCGGCAATGGTTCGTGATCAGCCGTTCGCCGTCGATACTCGGCTGAACGATGTGCACGGTGGCTGATAAGAGAATGTAACAAGACACTCCCATCTCTCCCGGCCGATAAAGAATCTCGCCGAGCTCCGGCTTGGCGTACCCGTCCGTGCGGCCGCGCACGATCTATCTCGACATCCGTGAAGACCGGCCAGGTCTGCGTCTCGGGTTGGTGGCGTACCGAGAGGTAGCGATGAGGAAATGGCTATCATGTCAATCCCGAATTGAGCGAATGAAAACCGAGTCGATGGTGGATTGCTGGCGCCATCAGGATCTTCATGCTCATTCTGCCCTGCCTTCGGATGTGCAGTTCTCAATTATGGTCGCCGCAAAGCGATGAGAACAGAAAGGTACAGTTCAAACAATTAGACGATGGTATGGGCGATACCTTCGTCCAATTGCGCGGTTCATTTTCTTCTGGCTTAATGAATGCAAATTGAGCCGCTTCCTCGAGCCGAATCGGACAATGTGCAGATGTGAATGCGACCATGCGGGAACAACTACGGAAGTGGCCGCGTGCGCACTTGCACGACGAATGAACTACAAATGGCCGACCGCTATTGTCGTCTGCACTCAACCAGTTTCCCCAACAAAGGAGAATCCAATGACAACTGCATCCGCACTTAAGAAACCCGAACAGATTCACGTGACGCGGCGGTCGCCCGCCTATTGGCGTGTCACGATCGACAATCCGCCGATTAACGTGATGGGCCCGGAAATGGTCAAGCAGTTCCAGGAAGTCATCGACGCTCTCGAGGCCGACGAGCATGTCAGGGCCGTGGTCTTCGACAGCGCGGTTGACAACTTCTTCCTGAATCACTCCGATTTCATGGCCAAGCTTGAGGACCTGACCTCTCTGCCCAATGGTCCCACAGGCTTGCCGCCTTGGCCGGACTTTCTCGTGCGTCTGACCCACTTGCCGATCGCCTCCATCGCCCTCATCCGTGGCCGGGCGACGGGAAACGGCAGCGAGATCACGCTGGCCTGCGACATGAGCTTCGCCAGCCGCGAAAAGGCCATCCTCTCGCAATGGGAGGTGGGCGTAGGGATGGTCGCCGGCGGTGGTCCCATGGCTCGGCTGCCTCGACTGATCGGGCGAAACCGCGCCCTCGAGGTGCTCCTGAGCTCGGAAGATATCAGGGGAGACCAAGCCGAGGCCTACGGCTACATTAATCGCGCCCTGCCCGACGCCGAGCTGGACGCGTTCGTAGATGCACTCGCGACCCGGATCTCCGGATTCGACAAATGGGCGATCGCCAATACCAAGCGCCTCGTCAATACCAGCCTGCCGCCGGACGTGGAGATCGGTGCCGGGTGGGATGCGTGCATCGCTTCGCTCGGGCGATCCGCCGCCCAGGATGGGATCAAAGCGCTGATAGCGCGCGGCTTCCACAAGCCGGGGGACGTAGAAAATCGGCTCGGATACTACTTGGGCCAAATCGAGCGCTAGGCGCGCCCGACGCGGTTCCCAATTCCGCCAGCGTGGCCGTTCGGATGAAGAACGCACATCTCGGACAGGTCGTAAAAGAAAATAACTTCCTGAGCCTTCGGAGAAAAACGTATGTCAGACAACAAAACAGAAATCGCTATTGAAGCAAGGAACGTGGCGTCGAATCCTCTCGATGTCGTCCCAGACGAAATACCATTCGATGTGCCCTATGGGCCGCCGATATCACTAGACCGAGCCCAGGCGGCTATTCACGCCGCTGTGGCAGAGGCCAAGAAGCGGAATTGGAAAATGAATGTGGCAGTGGCCGATTCCGGGGGTAACTTAGTTGCTTTCCAGCGAATGGACGGCGCGATGCTTGCGTCCATTCAGATTGCGGAACACAAGGCGCGGGCAGCCGCGACCTTCCGGCGTCCAACGAAGGTCTTCGAGGACGGTATCCAGCTTATGCATCTCAACTATCTGCTGGCGTTCGATGGGGTCATTGCGTCTCGAGGCGGCATTCCTCTGATCGACCAGGGGGTGATTATCGGCGCAATCGGTTGTTCGGGAGGGACGGATTCCCAGGACGAAATCGTCAGCCAGGCAGGCGCGGCAGTAATTAATCAACTCCCGGAGAGGAACAGTTGATCCGGACCTTGCGAAAAAGTTGGGGCCGGATTACGAACACAGCTTGTGGACGCGGTCCCGACGACCATCTGGGATTGAGCGACTTGGGTCTCTTTCCTTTATATGCCGGCTTTGGATTCCGAACTGGCGAACAAAGGGTTACATATGTCTGACAAGAAAACAGCAATCATCACGGGAGCATCGGGCGGTATTGGCGCGGGTCTGGTCGAGGCCTTCCTGAAGGAGGGCTACAACGTCGTCGCGACGGCTCTTGATGCCACTGAATCGTTGAACGGCTCGCCCAGCCTTGTTCTCATCGACGGCGATATAGGTAAGCAGGAGACCGCTGCCAAAGTTGTCGAAACTGCGATCAACAGTTTCGGAACCGTCGATGTCCTGGTGAATACTGCCGGCATCTATCGCACCAAGCCCTTTACGGACTTCACTACCGAGGATTTCAATGCCTTGGTCTCGATCAACCTGCTGGGCTTCCTTTACATGACTCAGCTCACTGTCAAGCAGATGCTGAAACAGAAATCAGGAAATGTTGTGACCATTTCTGCGTCGCTTGCAGACCAGCCAGTCGCTGGCGTGAATGCATCGGTTTCGATGATCACGAAGGGCGGTCTGAATACAGTTACCCGTAGCCTCGCAATCGAGTATGCAAAAGAAGGGATCCGCTTCAACGCCGTAGCCCCGGGCGTTGTCGACACAGCACTGCACAAGGATGGCACCGGGGAATCTCTTAAGACGAGGCAGCCAATGGGGAAAGTTGCGACCGTAAAAGATGTTGTCGACGCTGTTCTCTACCTTGCAAAGGCAGGTCAAGTCACCGGAGAAGTGCTCCATGTGGATGGTGGCGCCCACGCTGGCTGTTGGCAGCCACCAAGGGTATAGAGGGGAGTTCTTCGTGGACAGAGAAGTGCACGGTGAGATCACCCGTTAGTTGAGGAAATAGGAGGCACGTCTTGTAGTTTGTAATCCGGAACCAATTCGGTCGAGGTTTCCTGCATTAGCAATGGCAAGTCGGCTTGAGAAGTTTCACTAGATAGGTAACGATAAACGCGCAAGGGTCCGAATCCCGCCTCTACTTGATCGGCCGAGAACCAGTGATGAGGATTTCCACCAGTCTCTTGGCGCTTTGCGGCCAGTCAGGGCTGGACGCAACGTTGGATACGCCGATAAGAGCCCGCAGCAGGTCGAACGGGTCGAGGTCCTTGCGTATGTCTCCACTCTTGATCGCACGCTTCACCAGTCCATCGATCGCTCCCTGGATCTGGGCACGGGAACCCTCATACAGCTTCGAAGGGCCTCCGACGAACGTATTCAGTGCGGGTGCGATGATCTGCTTCGCAGCGATGTAATCAACGAACAACAACATCCAGGCGCGCAATGCTTCAATCGGCGCCATAGTTTCGGCGAACTTTCGCTCTGCTGCGGCCAGCTTTTCTACCTCAGTGCGATAGACCGCTTCGATCAGTGCATCGCGCGTCGGAAAGTGCCGATACAGAGTTCCTGCTCCAACTCCTGCATCTTTCGCGATATCATCCAGGCTGGCGTTTGCGCCGGCGCGGGTGAACGCCTCCTTGGCCGCCTCCAGAATGCGTTCACGATTACGCTGCGCATCGGTGCGCGGCTTTCGCCGTACAGATTGTGAGCTTTTCGCAGGCATGAAAATATTTGCAACCGGAGACGCTCTCCGTTTATCTTATACAGTGTTTCGGAGACACTCTCCGTTTTATTCGAAGCGCGGCTGTTCGTCAATAGTGACGGCGAAAATACGAAATGCGAACCGGTGGTACAAGGAGAAACACGATGGTGGCAGTATTTGGAGCAACCTCAACGACAGACGATGTTTTATCCGGGATCAATCTGCGCGGCAAACGGATTCTGGTCACCGGAGTTTCGGCGGGCCTCGGCGTGGAGACGGCGCGGTCTCTTGCCGCCCATGGCGCTCAGGTTGTGGGTGCGGCGCGGGATTTGAACAAGGCGGAAGCGGCAACTGCCCAGGTGCGAAAGGATGCGGAGAACAACGGCGGAAGCTTCGACCTGGTTGAGCTTGATCTAGCCAATCTCAAGAGCGTCCGAGCCTGCGCCGACAGACTTCTGGCCAAGGGCGAACCCTTCGACGTGGTCATCGCAAACGCCGGCGTGATGGCTACGCCGTTTGGTCATACGGCGGACGGCTTTGAGACGCAGTTCGGCACCAATCACCTGGGCCACTTTGTCCTGGTCAACCGGATCGCACCGCTGATCCGCGCCGGTGGACGGCTGATTAACCTTTCTTCTTCGGGGCACCGTTACTCCAACGTCGACCTGAACGATCCTAATTTTGAGCAGGTACCCTATGACCCCTTCATTGCCTATGGCCGATCGAAGACGGCGAACATCCTATTTGCCGTTGCATTCGATAAGCGTCACCGGGAGCGTGGCGTGCGCGCTGCGGCCGTGCATCCGGGCGGAATTCAGACTGAGCTGGGTCGCCACCTGGATCCCACCCGCTTAGAAAAGCTGGTCGAAGAGATTAATCAGCAACTTGCAGCGGAAGGTAAAGCCCCCTTCCAGTGGAAGACCATTCCTCAAGGGGCCGCAACTTCTGTGTGGGCAGCGGTCGTCGCTCCCGCTGACGAAATCGGCGGTCGCTACTGCGAGAACTGCCACGTCGGCAATCTCGTGCCGGACGACGTTACGATCAGCGCCATAAGCGAAGGAGTACGCGGATATGCGCTCGATTCAAACACCGCCGAGGCGCTCTGGAAGAAAAGTGAAGAACTTGTCGGCGAGTCGTTTTAGTTTCCCTTATTACGAATGATGACCAGGAGCAACAGAATGATTGAGCAGACTGATCTCGCCGGCAGCTTCACGCTGCCTGGCACATCTATGACCGTGAACCGCATGGGTTATGGTGCAATGCAACTTGCCGGCCCGCAGGTGTGGGGAGCACCGCGTGATGTTGACGCTGCAATCGCTGTTCTACGCAAGGCAGTTGAGTCCGGCGTGAACCATATCGATACCAGCGACTACTATGGTCCGCATGTGACCAATCAGCTTATTAAGCAGGCGCTCCATCCTTATCCGGATGGCCTCGTGATTGTCACCAAGGTCGGCGCTCGCCGAGGCACAGACAAGTCCTGGATTCACGCTCTTTCCCGCCAGGAGCTAATCGACGGCGTTCATGACAACCTGAGAAATCTGGGGCTCGACGCCCTGGATGTCGTCAATCTTCGCGTTGGAGGAATCGCGGAGCCGTCGGAGGGATCGATTGAGGGGCCGCTGACTGTGCTCTCCGAGCTCAAGCGTCAGGGGCTCATCCGTCATATCGGTCTGAGCAATGTAACTCCCGGGCAGTTGGCCGAGGCCCAGGCCATTACGGAGATAGTCTGCGTGCAGAATTTTTACAATGTGGCGCACAGGAAGGATGATGCCTTCATCGATGACCTCGCCGCGCGAGGCATGGCGTATATTCCGTTTTTCCCGCTGGGAGGCTTCACTCCGTTGCAGTCTTCGGCACTCGACGCAGCCGCAGCTTCACTTCAAGTCACGCCCATGCAGGTTGCGCTTGCCTGGCTCCTCCAGCGCTCGCCCAACATTTTGCTGATTCCAGGAACATCTTCCCTCGAGCATCTGCGCGAGAATCTCCAGGCTTCTAGGCTTGAGATTCCCTCTGAGAAGCTGTGCGATCTCGACTCAATCAGCCGGGCTTCCGAACATTGATGAAGCCGGAAAGTCTCACATTGGAAACATCCATCAGTCGATGCGAAAGGAGCAATCTTATGAAGGTATTTGTTACGGGAGCAACGGGCTTTGTCGGTTCTGCCATCGTTCAGGAGCTAGTTAACGCGGGCCATCAGGTGCTGGCCCTAGCTCGTTCGGATAAGGCAGCCAAATCACTTGCCGCCGCAGGAGCAAAAGTACATAGCGGCTCGCTCGAAGATCTCGATAACCTACGCAGCGGAGTGGCCGCTACGGATGGCGTGATCCACACCGCCTTCATCCACGACTTCTCGAACTACGGGCCTGCCGCCGAGACGGATAGACTCGCCATCGAGACGCTCGGAGCAGCACTCTTGGGCTCGGACCGCCCTTTAATCATCACTTCAGGGACCTTGCTAGTGCGACGCCAAGGTCCCCTGGCAACGGAAGAGGATGTGGCGACTCCTAGTTTCCCCCGCAAATCGGAAGAGGCAGCGCTGGCGCTGGCGGAGCGCGGAGTCCGCGCGTCCGTGGTGCGCCTCCCGCCTTCAGTCCATGGCGAAGGCGATCACGGCTTCGTTCCGCGTCTCATAAGCATCGCGCGTGAAAAGGGTATTTCGGCGTATGTGGGTGAAGGGCTTAACCGTTGGCCCGCGGTACACCGGCTGGATGCTGCTCATCTTTACAGGCTCGCGCTGGAGAAGGGTTCCGTCGGAGCCTGCTATCACGGCGTCGCGGACCAGGGCGTACCGGTTCGAGACATTGCTGAAGTAATCGGCCGGCGCTTGAACTTGCCAGTCGTCAGCAAATCTCCGGAAGAGGCAGCTGACCACTTCGGCTGGATCGCGACATTCTTTAGTATTGACGGCCCGGCCTCAAGCACGCAGACTCAGGAAAAGCTGGGATGGCGTCCGAGCCACGCCGCGCTCATTCCCGATCTCGACCAGATGCACTATTTCACGACTGCGCTGGCTGCGTAGGCAAGAGTGTCCAGCCGCTCTCTGTGAAGATGCACGGTCAAGAAACCTAATGCGCTAATTGAAAAAGGCGATTGGGCGTTGTGTGAATCCGCCGGCACGCGCTTAGCGTGCGAAAGCTTCGAGAGGTAAGAATATGAATCAACTCGCTCCTGACAAACGGATGCAGGCACAAACTTTCCAAGTACCGCACACATTCACTGGTGGACTGGACGGCGGAAGTCCCGAGGCCGGGATGACCATCAATAGAGCGGGAAGCCTCTACCGGTACGACCTTCCAGGCGGCAACCTGCTGTAGTGGGAATGGAGCGTCTGGCCGGAAACTGCTAGGAAGCATTCGAGGCGGAGTGGAGCGACGAACGCTGACCATATGGCCCTGGCCAGCGACTTGTAGCTTGAAGAGTGCCCTTTAGAGGCGCGTCCCGGCGAGTCCAACCGGAATAGGGCCGGCCAAGAGTGATCCAGGACACAAGCTCACGCTACAGCTATAAAAGTTGAAGGTGGCTAGGCCTGTAATGTTGTTCATGTCCGGTGCAAGCGTGAAATTGGCAGTGCCTATCGCAATGCCATCTAGATTGCCGGACGAATCGTAGAGGAGATTTTGCTCTTTGAAGGTATAGTTTCGCCCCCCAGTGTTGCTCCATGTACCCAACGCAATGCTTTCTAGGGGCGCTGGGTTAGTCCCGGCGGTGTCTAGCTCAGTCACAGTGCCCCCCGCATTGAAGGTCATAAGAGCCAATGCTGAGGTTTGTAGTGAACTGGACGACTCTGCAAACTTCCACGCACCTACGAGAGGGTCGGATTGAGCTGAGGCTGCCAGTGGCATGAACCACAGCACAGCAATTGTTAATCCAAGTAGAGTTTTGGCTAAGCCTTGCATTTCTTACCTCCTTGCCTGAGATTTCTATCTAACGAAATCCAGGTAGGCCGGATACTACACCCGCCCCTCAAGAGTCTGCTAACAAAGTGCTCGCGACGCTTCTGAATAAGTCGTCCCGGCGCAGACGGAAAATACCCGAACGATGGTTTAATCTCCGTACGGCCAGGGTAACCTTTATCCTGCGACGGGCATGGGCGGTACCTTCGGCCAAGGCGCGATGTTCAAGATCACGCCCGCGTGCGAAGAAAGCGGTGGCGGAAGTGGCGGAGGACAGCCTTCCGGCGGTCGTGCCGGTTGCGATAACAGCGGCAGAGGCAATAACAGAAGCTGCGCCAACTCAGAAGGCACGATCTCGATGGTCGCCAATTCGTCTCATGATCGGCTCGCCGGTGCTACTGGTTACGGCCGTGGACGGAGGACTGTACTGGCGCTACATGCACAAGGCACCGGTGCTCACCGAAAAAGACACGATCGTGCTCGCCGACCTCGACAACAAGACCGGCGCCTTCGGCAGTTAGCCGCTCGAGCCAAATCCTTTTGAGCCGCGGGCCGCTTCGCTGAGCTCGCCTTCGGTCACTTGGTTCGCGAGGAAGGGATGTTCCAGCAACTGCGCGATCTTGTCGCCTTTGCGGATCGCATAAGGCTGGTCTCCGAGATTTTCCATCAGCACAACGATTTCGCCGCGATAGCCGGCGTCAATCACCCCGGCATTACACATCAGGCGCTTCTTCGCCAGCCCAGATCGGGTCTTCACGATGCCGCCGGCGGTGGGAACGAATTCGATGGCAATTCCGGTGGGAACTCCCGCCGCTCCGTGTGCAGGAATCGTCAGATCCGCGGAAGAATAGAGATCGTAGCCAATGTCTTCTCCGGGATGGGCGATGGTTGGCAGAACGGCGTCAGGTGATAGTCTTTTGACTTTGAGCATCGATCTTCATTGTGCCAGATGAACTGGTTTCACCATATCGATGTTTCACTTCGTCCCTTCGGCGTACGCCCTCAGCAGGACACTTCCCTAGGCGGTGATTGGACGCAATTTTCTATCGACGCGGGCGACAATGCTGGCTACATTGGAGCGTACCGGAAACAAGTGGCGCACCGTTGCGAAGGACCGCCGATTCCTCCGCTGGTGGCTGAAGCCACTCGGTCGGAACGACAATTCTAATTTTGTCAGCTGAAGCTAGGCGCTAACTAACTACTGAACGGTCACTCGTGAACTCACAATCCTCATCTCCACGCTTCCTCGACGAAGCGACGATCCGGCCGCTACTGAAGCTGGAAGAGTTGATCCCGGCCATGGAACGCGCCCTCGCCGACTTTTCCACCGGACGTGTATTGCAGCCCGTGCGCAGCATCGTTTCTATTCCGCAGCACCACGGCTTCATGGGATTGATGCCTGCGGTGTACGGCGACGTGATGGGAGCCAAGCTGGTAAATCTCTATCCCGAGAATGGCGCGCGGGGGTTGCCGACCCACCTGGCCGTCATCGTGCTCTTCCGTGCTGAGACCGGCGAGACGCTGGCAGTGATGGACGGCCGGCTGATCACTGAGCTGCGTACTGCGGCTGTCTCCGCGGTGGCAACCAAGCTACTGTCGCCGCCCAATGCCAGCAGCCTGGCGATTCTCGGCAGCGGAGTGCAGGCGCGAGCGCATTTCCAGGCGCTGTCGCTGGTGCGCAAGTTCGACGACGTACGCGTTTGGAGCCGCGATTCCCAACATGCACAAGCGTTGGCTGACGAAATCGGTGCGACCGCGATGTCGGCGGAAGATGCCGTGTGCGGCGCTGACGTCATCGTCACGGCGACCAACGCGGCTGAGCCGGTGCTGCGGGGAGCATGGTTGAAGCCTGGCGCGCTGATCAATGCTGTTGGCGCGGTCGGACCGAAGCGTCGCGAGTTGGATGACGATGCCATGCGCGGGGCTGTAATCGTGGATTCGCGGGAAGCGGCCATGCAGGAGTCTGGCGACGTGCTGCTGGCGGGAGCCGAGATTTATGCGGAACTGGGCGAGTTGGCCGCCGGAACCAAGCCAAAGCCGCCGGGTGGGATCACGGTGTTCAAGTCGTTAGGCCTGGCAGTAGAGGACCTGGCCGCCGCCAAGCTGGTGCTGGACGCGTTGGGATAGACCGCCTTACTCCGCGCCCAGAAAATAGGCGCCGTATTTCCGCCCCATGCGATAAGAGAGCCGGGCGTGGCAGCGATAAGCCGCCTCGCCTTTCTGGCGGAACTCCAGCAGCACGATGTCGCCGACGTTCAGCTGGGCGGCGGTATCGAACGCCACTCCCCCTTCGCTGAGGTCGGTACAGATGGCCTCATCGGACCGCTCCATCAGCAACCCGCAGCTCAGGATGCGCAACGGAATTCGCAGGGCAATGCGCTCGCGACGTCGCCGGTCGAACACAGGCGGCAGCTCGGGTAGGACATCGCCGTGGTGAGTCAGTACATTCTTCATGCGGGATTCTTCAGTCAGGGTCGCCTTCATTCTGTAGTCACAACCAGCCTGACAAGGGAGCTATCGGCTGGCAAGGGCAAATGCTCTAGAGGCGCCCAGAATGTGGTTACGAATTCCCCATATGAAATAGTTTCAATTTGAGCGCGCACTCTCAGTGCCCTCCTCTACAATGCCTAGCATGAGTCCTGCCTCGGAAGAGTTGTTGCGCCCGCGCGATGCCGCAGTGGTGCTGGGCATCAGCTACGCGAGCCTGAAGCAGTGGATTTACAAGGGCAAGCTGCGCTCGGTGAAGACGGCGGGAGGACATCATCGCATTCCGCAAAGCGAGATTGACCGCTTCCTGTTCAAGTCGCTGGGCAAGCAGCCGGCCGAGAGCCGGGTCAACTTCCGCACCATCAGCGGACGCAATCAACTGGTAGGCCGCATCGTTGAGGTGCGCATCGAAGGCTTGCTGGCGCAGATCAAACTCTCTATTGGCGGACAGCGCATCACCTCCATCATTACCGCCGACGCCGCCCGCGAGATGCGGCTGAAACGGGGCGACAAAGCCGCCGCCCTGGTCAAGTCCACCGAAGTAATGATTGTGCGGGTGTAATCAGACGAAGAAGGTCGGTCAGATTTCTGCCTTCAGGGAGAAGCCCTTGCCCGGTGAAAAAGCAGCGTTAGGTTTCCGAGCGCATTCCGGATGGGCGGTGCTGGTGGTTGTCGGCGGACCGCTCGAGTCTCCGGTGGTTGTGGACCGCAGGCGGATCGAAATTGCCGATTCTACGATGGCCGGGTCGAAGCAGCCTTACCACGCCGCCGAAGGGCTGAACTTGAAAGACGCGGAAATCCTGGTGAACGCCTGTACGGAACGTTCCACGCAACTGGCGACAGCGGCGGTGGAGGCGGCGATCCGGGATGCCAAGCGGAAGGGCTATCGAGTTTCGACAAGCGGCACAGTGGCTGGTTCCGGCAAAGCAGTTCCCGCGCTGGAGAAGATTCTGGCCTCGCATCCCTTACTGCATACTGCGGAGGGCGAACTTTTTCGTAACGTCATTAAGCAGGCGTGCGCGAATCATCATCTCTCTGTAGTTGCAGTGAAGGAAAAAGAGCTAACGTCTGTAGCGCAAAACGAGCTAGGAATTTCCGGGGAATTGATTGAGCAACATCTGCAACGCATGGGAAAGGCGATCGGCGCACCCTGGCGGCAGGACGAGAAGTCAGCAAGCCTAGTGGCGTGGATGGCGCTGGCCCAAGGGTTGGACTAAGCCGGCGGTAATCGTTCCGAAATACGCTTCTCTAAAGATTCAGCAAGCCGAACATGCTGGGTAACGGCAGCAACTGTGTCTCTTGGGTTTTTCAGCAGCCTCTGGAAGTCGTGCCCTGATATAAACCGGGGACCTATAGCACGCAACAAATGACATTGTTTGGCGAGTCATCCCCCGCTCAGGATCCGGCATCTATCTTGGCTAGTCCCGCGGGAGCTCCACGCTAGAATATGCAGCCGGTTGATCGATGACACAAAATTCCAGCAACAGCATTCCTCTTCGCCAGTTCGGAAAAACCGATGTCAAGATTTCCGCCCTGGGTATGGGCGGACATCACCTGGGCGACGCTCCGGACGAACCGACCGCCGTACGCATGGTGCAGGAGGCTTGCGATGGCGGCATAACCTTCTTCGACAATTGTTGGGAATACCATCTCGGCAAGTCCGAGATCTGGATGGGCAGAGGGCTCAAAGGCCGTCGCGACAAGGTTTTCCTGATGACGAAGGTATGCACGCACGGTCGGGACGCCGATCTCGCGATGCAGATGCTGGAGCAGTCGCTGCAACCGCCTGCAGACCGATCACCTCGATCTCTGGCAGGTTCACGGCGTTGCTTTCGACAACGATCCCGAGCTGTTCATTCGCCCCAACGGCGCGGCCGAAGCCCTGCGCAAAGCCAAAGAACAGGGCAAAGTGAGGTTCGTCGGATTCACCGGACATAAAGACCCTCATATTCATTTGAAAATGCTGAATATGGGCTTTCCGTTCGATTCGGTGCAGATGCCGCTGAATGCCTTCGACTCACAGTTTCACAGTTTCGAAACCCAGGTATTGCCCGAGTTGAACAAGCGCGGTATCGCGGCACTCGGCATGAAGCCGATCAATGGTCATGGAGAGCCGGTGAAGGCAGGGGTGGTCACCGCGCAGGAAGCCCTGCGCTACGCCATGAGCCTGCCGGTCACCACCACGATTACCGGCATGGAAAGCCTGGAAGTACTGCATCAGAATCTGGCCGTCGCGCAAGGTTTCCAGCCGATGTCGCCGCAGGAGATGCAGGCCCTGCGGGATCGCGTCAAGCCGGAAGCGGGTGACGGCCGGTTCGAGTTGTACAAGCTGTCGTTGAAGTTCGACAACCCCGAAGCGCGGCTGGCGCATCGAATTTCCGCTCGACATGCAATCGGTGGAAGTGAAAGAGATGGTGCAGGCGACGAAGAACACGGGACATCCGTTCCCTAAAGTCTCATGAAGGCGATGAAATCATGGGCCACGATCACGACTCGAGTCGCCGCACGCTTCATGAAGGGCGCGGCGGTACTGGGAGCAACCACGGTTGCCAATCGCATGAGCTTTGCGCAAGGACAACAGAATGCAAGCGGACCGCCGGCGGCGAACTCTGGCGAGACGGTGCCGCATCGCCCGTTGGGCCGCACGGGAATCCAGGTCTCCGCCATGGCGCTGGGAGGCTACCATCTGGGCTCCGCCAAGAACCAGCAGGAAGCTAATGAGATCGTCGCTCAAGCTATGGATGCCGGCGTCAACTTCTTCGACAATGCCTGGGACTATCACGACGGCCACAGTGAAGAAGTGGTAGGAATCGCTCTTCGAAGGGCAAGCGCGCAGCAAGCTGTCGTAATGACCAAAGTCTGCACTCATGGCCGCGGCAAAGAAGTCGCGATGCAGCAACTCGAAGAGTCATTGCGGCGCTTGCAGACCGACCATCTCGACCTGTGGCAAATCCACGAAGTGATTTACGAGAAAGATCCCGACCTGATCTTCGCCCCGGGAGGAGCGGCAGAAGCTTTGCTGCAGGCTAAACAGCAAGGCAAAGTGCGAGCCGTCGGATTTACCGGTCACAAGGATCCCGAGCATCCATCTTCGGATGCTCTCCCAGAACTTTCCGTTCGACACGGTGCAGATGCCGCTGAATTGCCTGGATGCGACATTCCGGAGTTTCGAAACTAATGTACTTCCCGAGGCGCGTAAGCAAGGCATTGCCGTGCTGGGGATGAAGAGCATGGGCGGCAGCGGCGAGATCATCATCCACGGAGCAGCGACTCCGGAGGAAGCCCTGCGCTATGCCATGAGTCTGCCCGTTGCCGCTACTATCAGCGGCGTGGATTCCATGGATGTGCTGCAGCAGAATCTTGCTATCGCGCGTGGCTTTCAGCCTATGACGTCGGCCGACATGCAGGCGCTGCGAGACCGATGCAAGTTCTTCGCCTCCGATGGCCGCTACGAGTTATTCAAAGTTACCAAGAAATACGATGGCAGCGTAGGCCGGCAACAGCATCATTTCCCTTCGTCGGAAGAGTTGCCAGCATAAAGGTCCGCGGGCGCGCTGGTCGACCACTGTGACGGATTGCTCAGTCCGTCGTTTTCTGCTCACTAACTTCCTGATTTAGCGCCTTTACGAAAAACTTACGACTTCCTTAGCCGGGCCTTACTGGCGGAATGCTCCAATCAGTTGGTTGGAAAAACGCGCGCGTAGGAGTGCGCGAAAAGGAAGTTATGACAACACTATTCTTTTTTATCTGCGCAGTAAGTGTAGTGTTTTTTGGAATTTTTCTGGTGGCGTGTCTGCGGCCGGAGCGCAAGTCGGAAGCAACGCCGGTGGTTCGCAAGGCGTTACCTGAATCGCAAGCCATTGACGCGGCCGCAGGACGGCGTTTCTTCGTTCATCTGGAAGAGCAGATGGCGCGCTTTATCGTCGGTACACGGTCGCACAGCGGCAATCTTGCTGATCGCGAGCGCCATGCTGCCGCTGATGGCGCGGGCGCAGGAGTCGAGCGGGCCATCGGCGGATCCGCAGGCTAATGCCGCCGACCCGTCGATTCCCCCCGCAGTGGCCAAGCAGCTGGAAGCCATGCAGAAGCGTATCGATGAGTTGGAAAAAGAACTCAATGCCAGGGCGCCGGAAGGATCTACTATCTCCCCGAAGTCCTCCGTTCCCACCCATGAGGTCGGGGAACAAACGGCGCCCGCTTCTGTGCCCGCCGAATCCGCGTTGGCGCAGACTGCTCCGGCCGATGAAAAGCCGGCGCCATTTTCCTTCGCCGATTTCACCTGGCTGAACGGCAACTCGCGCATTAAAGAAGCTCCCTTTGACACCAAGTTCTTTACCCCGGAGATCCGCGCCGACGTCGATTACACCTACGACTTCCATCATCCCCAGGACGACACCATCGGCGGATCCAGCGAGATCTTCCGCGCCAACGAATTTCAGGTGACGCAGCTCGGCGTGGGCGGCGATTTTCATTGGGACAACGTCCAGGCCCGCCTGATGACGCAGTTCGGCATGTACTCGCAGACTACGCCGCGCAACGATGCCAGCCCGGCGCGCGGTCAGTGGCAACTGGCCGATGCCTATCGCTACGTCTCGGAAGCCTACGGCGGATATCACTTCGACGTGTTGGATGGAATCAACGTCCAGGCCGGAATTTTCATGTCTTACATCGGCCTGTTCAGCTACTACAACTTCGATAACTGGGCTTATCAGCCATCCTATGTTTCGTCGAACACGCCATGGTTCTTTAACGGCATGCGCGTGCAGATCTATCCCAATCAGCACTTGAAGATCGAGCCCTGGCTGATCAACGGCTGGCAGTCCTACGGCCGCTTCAATCATCGCCCCGGCGTCGGCGGACAGATCCTATGGCGTCCGAATGGCTGGTTCTCGTTCGTCGGCAACCAATACGCGCTGGGTGAGGACGCGCTCGGCATTCCCGGCCGCGTGCGCTATCACACCGACGACAGCATTCAGGTGAAGTACTACCAGAATCCCGGTCGCACGCTTCATGGACATGGCGGCATTTTCGCTGACCGGCGACATGGGATGCGAACACGGCGGCGGCGTAAGTTGCGCCGGCGATTCCGCCAAAGGACCGAAGCAAAGCTTCCTCGGCTACATGCTTTACAACCGCATGTGGTTCCACAAGGACCTTTACGCGCTGACCCTGGGCGGCGGGCAGATTAACAATCCTGGCCGTTACCTGGTGCTGCTGCCGCCGATCAATGGCGCGACAGCAATCTCGGGAACGCCGTACTTCACGGAAAATCCGGGCGATCCCTTCAAGGCATGGGATGTGTCGGCCACCGTCGACTACATGCCAAGCCAGTACATTACCTTCCGCATGGAGTACAACCATCGCGCAGCGAACGTGCCCTACTTCTCCGGGCCGGGAGGAGTAACGCCGCCGGGAGGAAATACCGGCGCACCGGGTTCAGTCGTTTCCGGCTGGTACCCCGATCTGGTGAAGAACGAGAACCGCATAACGGGAGCCATGATGGTCATGTTCTAGCAAAGCCGAGAGATTCGCCACCGCTTCTGGCAACTTCGAGATGTACAGTGTACGGAGTTATAGCGATGAGCCAGAGGTGAGGAGATGTTTGGAGCGATTGGGAAATGCATTCGGCAAGTAGCGCCGGCGATGATCGTTACTGGTATTGCAATGACATATGTCCTGCCAACACACGCACAACAGCAAGAACCGGCGGCGCAATCCGCCGGAGCGGTAACCGTCTCGGCACAAACTATGGAGCGACTGGAACAACATCTCGCGGCACTTGAAGCCGAAGTGGCGGAGCTCAAGACGCAGGTGAAGGAACTGCGTACTGCGTCCTCGTCGGCGGAGCCTCGTTCCAGCACAGGGGTTGCTCACGATACGGTGGATGGCGTTGCGGAAGCGGCAGGTCCTTCGAATAGTTACCAGGCACTGCAAGCTAACGGTTCGCTGACGAAAGAAGATCGCACCGTCCTTAACTACCTGAAGGGAACGACGATCAATGGGGTTGTCGATACTTACTATGAATACAACTTCAATGATCCGGTTGGCCGGGTGAATTTGCTAAGGGCCTACGATGTCAGCAGCAATGCTTTTAGTCTGAACCAGGCAGGGCTGATCATCGAGCGCGCACCCGATCTCGACGCTGGACGGCGCTACGGAGCCCGTCTCGATCTGCAGTACGGCCAGGCCACCGCAAGCTCCCAGGGCAATCCTTTGAATGAGCCTCGCCCGGACATTTATCGCAACATCTTCCAGGCCTATGGGACTTATGTCGTTCCGGTGGGAAGTCGGTCTGACCGTCGACTTCGGCAAGTGGGCAAGCTCGCTGGGAACCGAAGGCAATTACACCCAGTTTCAGATGAACTATTCGCGCTCCTACTGGTTCGACTTCCTGCCCTTCTATCACATGGGCGCGCGCGCCAGCTATAAGTTGAACAAGAAAGTCGCGTTCAACTACTGGATCGTGAACGGCACCAATCAAACCGAGCCTACCAATGGCTTCAAAGACGAATTGTTCGGATTCGTGTTGACACCGAACAAGAACGTCAACTGGACGGTGAACTATTACTTCGGCCAGGAACATCCGAATGCGGTCGCGGTAGCGGTAGCGAGTTGCGGCCCAGTGCCGGTGCAGCCAGGGTTGTGCTTCCAGCAAGATCAGTCCGGCTCCCAACGGCAAGACTGACATCTTCGATAGCTACGTCACGTGGCAGAGCCACTCCGAAGCTCACGCTGGTTCTGGAAGGTGATTATGTGATTGAGCGTTTGTGGGCCAATGCCCGGGCCAATCCTCGGCGCCGTCAGACGTATGGGGCGGAGCGGCTTATGCCAAGTATCAACTCACGCCCCGAACTTATCTCGCCGGACGGACAGAATACCTCGCCGATCACGGCGGACTCTTCACCGGAATAACCGCCTACACCGAGGCACTGAAGGAAGTCACCGCAACTTACGACTTCACGTGGCGAATGGATTTGACATGCGCTGGGAGTACCGGCGCGATTTTTCCAATCGGCCAATCTTTCTGACCAGCCACGCAAGGCGTGCTACAGCACAGACCAGAACACGGCCACCATGGGCGTGATCTGGTGGTTTGGCCGCAAACAGGGACCGTGGTAGAGCACGGCTTCAGGAGTTTGACAATGCAAGACCTATATTCGTCGCAATCACGATTGCTTTCTTCGCGCTGTCGCTGGGGTACGTTCACTTCTGCGACCGGATTAAGTAAGGGGGACCCATGCACACACAATCCATCATCATGATGGTCATCTGCGCGCTGACGATGATCTATCTCTTCTACGCGCTGCTGCGGCCGGAGAAGTTCTGACATGACCGCCAATGGATGGTTTCAAATCGCGATCTTTCTGGCGCTGATCCTGGCGGTCACCAAGCCGATGGGCGTCTTCATGACGCGCGTATTCAATCGCGAGCGGACGTTTCTGGATCCCGTGCTGCGTCCGGTCGAGCGCCTGCTCTATCGGCTGACCGGCGTGGACGAAGACCACGAGATGCGCTGGACGGAATATGCCGTCGCCATGCTGCTGTTCAGCGTGGTGTCGATGCTGCTGCTGTACCTGATCCAGCGCGTGCAGGGCTTCTGCCGTTCAATCCGCAGAAATTTGCGGGCAGTGTCGCCCGCGCACCTGGCGTTCAACACGGCCGCTTCGTTCACCACCAACACCAACTGGCAGTCCTATGCGGGCGAGATCGACCATGAGCTACTTCACCCAGATGGCCGGGCTCGCTTACCACAACTTTATTTCCGCGGCGACCGGCATCGCGCTGGCCATCGCGTTCATTCGCGGCATCGCGCGGCGGCAGATGAAGACCATCGGCAATTTCTGGGTGGACATGGTTCGCGCCTGCCTGTGGGTGCTGCTGCCGTTCTGCATGGTTGGCGCGCTGGTGCTGGTCTCGCAGGGCGTGGTGCAGAACCTGAAGCCCTACGACACGGTGAAGCTGGTCGAACCGCAGCAGGTGCAGCATGTCGAATGCCGATGGCAAGCCTGCCGTCGAGCCAGCGGCAAGCCGGTGATGGACACGGTTACCACGCAGACCATCGCGCAGGGACCGGTGGCCTCGCAGGAGATCATCAAGGAGTGGGGCACCAACGGCGGCGGATTCTTCAACGCCAACAGCGCTCATCCGTTCGAGAATCCCAACGCCGCTGTCGAACTTGATTGAGATGTTTTCCATCTTCGCCATCTCGCGCTGGACTCACCTACACGCTGGGACGCATGACCGGCTCGCAAGCGCATGGCTGGGCGGTGTGGGGGGCGATGGCGATCCTGTTTCTGGCCGGCGTGACGACTGCGTACTGGGCGGAGGCCGCGGCAATCCGCTGCTTGCACGGCGTCAATCAGCATGTGACCGCGACCGCAGGCCGGCGGCAACATGGAAGGCAAGGAGGTGCGCTTCGGCATCGCCAACTCCGCGCTGTTCGCCACCGTCACCACCGATGCCAGTTGCGGCGCGGTCAACGGCTGGCACGATTCGTTCACGCCGCTGGGCGGCATGGTGCCGCTGGTCAACATCATGCTGAGCGAGGTGATCTTCGGCGGCGTCGGCGCGGGCATGTACGGCATGCTGATTTACGTCGTGCTGGCGGTCTTCATCGCCGGACTGATGGTCGGGCGCACGCCGGAATATCTGGGCAAGAAGATCGAAGCCTACGACGTGAAGATGGCCATGCTGGTGGCGCTGGTCTTTCCGCTGGTGATCCTGGTGTTCACCGGATTCTCGTCGGTGCAACGGCTTCGGGACATCGAGCATCAGCAATCCCGGGCCGCACGGCTTCACCCAGATGCTCTACGCGTACACCTCCGGCGCGGGCAACAACGGCTCGGCATTCGCGCGGGCTGAACAGCCAACACGCTCTGGTACAACACCACGCATCGGCTTCGACCATGCTGATCGGCCGTTTCTTCATGATCATCCCGATGCTGGCGATCGCCGGAAATCTGGCGCAGAAGAAATATGTTCCGCCGTCGCTGGGAACGTTTCCGGTGACCACGCCGCTGTTCAGCGTGCTGCTGATCGGCGTGATCCTCATCGTCGGCGCGCTGACATTTTTCCCCGCACTCAGCCTGGGGCCGATTCTTGAGCACCTGCTGATGGCGGCCGGCAAGACGTTCTGAGGAATTTAGACATGGCAAGCAAGAGTTCCAAGAAAGCGATCTGGGAAGGCAAGATCGTTGGACGCGCCATCGTGGACTCGTTCGTGAAGCTGGATCCCGCGCCACATGATGGGCAATCCGGTGATGTTCGTGGTCGAGATCGGCAGCGTGATCACCACGGTGCTGCTGGTTCCGCGGCGGCGGCGCTTTCCTGTTCAATCTGCAGATCACGCTGTGGCTGTGGTTCACCGTGCTGTTCGCCAACTTCGCCGAGGCCATGGCCGAAGGCCGCGGCAAGGCGCAGGCCGACACGCTGCGCAAGGCGCGCTCGGAGACCATCGCCAATCGCGCTTCGTGAAGACGGTCAGATCGAGAAGATTCCCAGCTCGAAGCTGCGCGCCGGCGATATGGTCGTCGTTGTCGGCCGGCGAGTTCGTTCCGTCGATGGCGAAATCATCGAAGGCGTCGCGTCGGTGGATGAGTCGGCGATCACCGGCGAATCTGCGCCGGTGATTCGCGAAGCCGGCGGCGACCGCTCGGCGGTTACCGGCGGCACGCGCGTGCTGTCCGACGAGATCAAGGTGAAGGTCACGTCGAATCCGGGCGAGACATTCCTCGATCGCATGATCGCGCTGGTGGAAGGCGCGGAGCGGCAGAAGACGCCGAACGAGATCGCGCTGAATATTCTGCTGGCCGGGCTGACGATCATCTTCCTGCTGGCGGTGGTGACGTCTGCAGCCGTTCGCCATCTACTCGGGCGCGCCGCAGACGGTGTTCGTGCTGGTCTCGCTGCTGGTCTGCCTGATTCCGACGACGATCGGCGGCTTGCTTTCGGCGATCGGCATCGCCGGCATGGACCGCCTGGTGCAGCACAACGTGCTGGCGATGTCGGGACGCGCGGTCGAAGCCGCCGGCGACGTGGACACGCTGCTGCTCGACAAGACCGGAACGATCACGCTCGGCAATCGGCAGGCAGTCGGAATTCATTCCCGCTCCGGGCGTCAGCGAAGCGGAAATGGCCGATGCGGCGCAGCTGTCTTCGCTGGCGGACGAGACGCCCGAGGGCCGCTCGATCGTGGTGCTGGCGAAGGAGAAGTACGGCCTGCGCGGACGGGAACTGAGCTCGCACGAAATGGAATTCGTTCCCTTCACCGCGCAGACCCGCATGTCGGGCGTGAACATGAATGGCAACCAGATTCGCAAGGGCGCGGTCGACGCGATCACGCAGCTATCTGGCCAACAAACGGCAGCGCGATGCCGCCCGAAGTGCAGGCCACCGTCGAGACAGATTGCGCGCTCCGGCGGCACGCCGCTGGTGGTGGCCGAAAACGGTCGAGCGCTGGGCGTGATCCACCTGAAGGACATCGTCAAAGGCGGAATGCGCGAGCGCTTCGATCAGCTGCGCGCCATGGGCATCAGGACCGTGATGATCACCGGCGACAACCCGCTGACCGCCGCGGCCATCGCGCGCGAAGCCGGCGTTGACGACTTTCTCGCCGAGGCGACGCCCAAGGACAAGATGGACCTGATCCGCCGCGAGCAGGCGCAAGGCAAGCTGGTCGCCATGACCGGCGACGGCACCAACGACGCTCCCGCGCTGGCGCAGGCCGACGTGGGCGTGGCCATGAACACCGGCACGCAGGCCGCCAAGGAAGCCGGCAACATGGTCGATCTCGATTCCAATCCCACCAAGCTGATCGAGGTGGTCGAAATCGGCAAGCAGTTGCTGATGACGCGCGGCTCGCTGACCACGTTCTCCATCGCCAACGATGTGGCGAAATATTTCGCCATCATTCCGGCGATGTTTGCGGGAACGTTTCCGGTGCTGAACGCGCTGAACATCATGCATCTGAAGACGCCGCAGTCGGCGATTCTGTCGGCGGTGATCTTCAACGCGCTGATCATCATCGCGCTGATTCCGCTGGCGCTGCGCGGCGTGAAATATCGTCCGATGAGCGCAGCCGCTCTGCTGCGCCGCAACCTGTGGATTTACGGCGTGGGCGGGATCATCGTGCCGTTCATCGGCATCAAGCTGATCGACATGCTGATCACGAGGAGTGGGCTGGCGTAAGGAGCATAGGCTCTTAGCTGTTAGCCTTTAGCTCTTAGCAGGCAAGATGCACGCTGTAATTTGCTAAGAGCTAAAGGCTCAATGGCTAAGAGCCTCCGTGGCGAATAGGAATTTCGAGCTAGGAAGGACATCATGAAGCAGAATCTGAAAATCGCAATCCTGATGACGATGGTGACGACGGTATTGCTGGGAATTATCTATCCGCTGGTGGTGACCGGGCTGGCGCAGGTGATGTTCCACGACAAGGCCAACGGCCAGCTCATCTGACGCGGCACGGCGAGATCATCGGATCGAGAATTATCGGTCAGGCGATTCAGCCGCGTCCGGGATATCTGCATTCGCGGCCGTCGGCTGCAGGCAATGGTTACGATGCCGCGAATTCCGGCGGAACCAATCTTGCTCCCACCAATCAAAAGCTGATCGATCGCGTGAATGCCGATGTCGCACGCTTGCAGGCAGAGAATCCGGCACAGCCGGTTCCGATCGATCTGGTGACTACCTCGGCTTCGGGATTGGATCCAGACATCACTCCTGCGGCAGCCGAATTTCAGGTGCCGCGGATGGCGCACGAGCGCGGACTAGGCGAAGACCAGGTGCGGCAGATCATCGCGCAGCATACTTACGGCCGGCAACTGGGATTTCTCGGTGAGCCACGCGTCAATGTGCTGGAGGTGAATCTGGCGCTGGACGATGTGAGCCCGCTGGCGAAAAAGTACGCTGCTGGCCGACCGACTAGCGCTATAAGCAGGTGCCGTCAAGTTTGTTCGATGCCAGTTCGTTGCCGTGGGCTGAAACCGCAGGATCGCCCCGCTCCGCGTCGCTCCGGTCGAGATGCCTGAACTCGTCGCTCCCGGTCGGGATGTCAGAGGTTGCGGCGCTGCGATTCGACATTGCAAATTTACCGTCCTTTCACAATAGCCGCGCGAGTTGGCTGTTGTTCCTATCCGCAACTGCCCCTAGACTGGATAAACTGAACGACCAGGAGACAACCTTGGCCGAGGCCATCATTGAAGCCCGCGCGGTTGAGAAGTACTATCCGCAGCCGGATGGCAATCGCATTGAAGTGATTGCGCCTACCGACCTGAGTGTGTCTCCCGGGAAAGATTGTTGGCTTGCTGGGACCGTCGGGCTCGGGCAAATCCACGCTTGCTGCGCATGTTGACCGGCTTGTCGAAGCCTTCCTCGGGCCACGTGCTGTGGCACGGCAAGATGATGGACGGGCAGATTCCCAACGTCTCCATCGTCTTTCAAAGCTTCGCGCTTTTTCCCTGGCTTACGGTGCTGGACAACGTGGAGGCTCCGCTGGTCGCTCGCGGCGTGGGCGCCATCGAGCGGCACAAGCGCGCTCTGAAGATGATCGACACCGTCGGTCTCGACGGCTTCGAGACGGCTTATCCCAAGGAACTGTCCGGCGGAATGAAGCAGCGCGTCGGATTCGCGCGCGCTCTGGTGGTCGAACCCGAAGTGCTGTTCATGGACGAGCCTTTCTCCGCGCTCGACGTGCTTACGGCCGAGAATCTGCGCTCCGAATTGCTGGAGCTGTGGCTCAGCAAGAAGATGCCGACGAAGGCGATCTTCATCGTGACGCACAACATCGAGGAGGCCGTGTTGCTGGCCGATCGCGTGATCGTGCTGGGCCGCAATCCGGCGCGCATCCGCTCCGACTTCGAGATCGACATTCCGCAATATCGCGATCGCAAGTCGCCGCGCTTTCTGGCCTACGTCGACTACATCTACAAGACCCTGACCCGTCCTCAGGAAGAAGCTGCCGTTCCTGGCAAGGCGACGCAAGCGTCGGGCAGATGGCCAGCCGCGCGAGCGCAACAAGTTCCAGATGCTGCCGCACGCGCGTCCCGGCGGCATCGCCGGCTTCATGGAGTTGCTGGCCGACCGCGGCGGCCGCGACGATCTCTACAAGCTGGCCGACGAGTTGTCGATGGACGTCGACGATCTGCTTCCCATCGTGGAGGCATCGGCGATGCTGGGCTTTGCCGTCCTGCGCGAAGGCGATGTGGAAATCACGCCCGAGGGCCGCAAGTTTGGCGAGGCCGATATTCAGACGCAGAAGCACCTGTTCCGCGAGGCGGCGCTGAAGAACGTCGCCATCCTGCGGCTGATCGAAAACACGCTTGCACGCCAAGCGCGATCACGCCATCGGCGAGGAGTTCTTCCGCGACATTCTGGACGAGCACTTCAGCTCCGATGAAGTCGAGCGCCAGTTCGAGACCGCGCTGAACTGGGGCCGCTACGCCGAGATCTTCGACTACGATTCCGAAAACGGCCGGCTCTTCCACCGCGAAGATGCCGACGTGCTGCCGGCCGCGAGCGAGGCCTGATGGCGCGCTCGCACCTGGCAGCCAGTCCGCATTCTGGGCAAAGGCCCGTGGTCGCTGCTGCCGGCGCAGACCTGGTCGGTGCTGACCGACTTCTTCCTCTTCGCCGCCGGACTGTCCGTGTTCTACGCCATCCTGGTGCTGGCGCGCACCTGGTTCGGGCCCTTCAATCCGCACGTCGAGATTTCGCGCGATCCCACGCAAGCTTCCGCTTTACGCGGCGTATTCGCTGCTGCGCATCACGGTCGCGTACGTTCTGTCGCTGGCCTTCACGCTGGTCTACGGCTACGTTGCCGCGTATAACCCGCGAGCCGAGCGCATCATGATTCCGCTGCTCGACATCCTGCAATCGATTCCCGTGCTCAGCTTTCTGCCCGGCGTGATGCTGGCGATGGTGGCGCTGTTTCCGCATCACCAGATCGGCGTGGAGATGGGCGCGATCCTGCTCATCTTCACCGGGCAGGTGTGGAACATGGCGTTCAGCTTCTACTCGTCGCTGAAGAGCATTCCGCGCGACATGCGCGAAGCCGCCAAGATCTATCGCTTCAACTGGTATCAGCGCTTCATGCAATTCGAGCTGCCCTACGCCGCCATCGGCCTGGTGTGGAACTCGATGATGTCGGTCGCGGGCGGCTGGTTCTTCCTGATGGCCTGCGAGATGTTCGTGCTGGGCTCGCTCGATTTTCGCCTGCCCGGACTGGGCTCGTATTTGCAAACCGCTGCCAGCGCCGGCGACACGCAAGCGATTCTCTGGGGCGTCGGCACCATGATTCCGGTAATCGTGCTGCTCGACCAGATCGTGTGGCGGCCGGTAATCGCCTGGGCCGAGAAGTTCAAGATGGAGCAGGTGGAGAGCACCGACGCGCCGCAGTCGTGGTTTCTCGATCTGATCCAAGGCTCGCGGCTGCTGATCCGCTTGCGCAAGCGCGTGATCAATCCTCTGCGCGAGCGGCTGGCGCTGCACTTTGCGCGCGAATTATGACTCCGGACTGCAGGAAGAAGCTCCGCCGGCGACCTGGAAGGTTTGGACGGGACGGGCGATCGCATCGCTGGCAGTGCTCGCCGTCTTCTACGCGGTGGTGCGGGCCGTCGGTCATGCTGGCCGGAGCTGAATACCTCCGACTACCGCCAGATACTGGAAGGCACCGGAGCGACCTTCGGGCGCGTGATGGTCGCGCTGCTCATCGGCTCGCTGTGGACGATTCCGGTAGGTGTCGCCATCGGCTTCAGTCCCAAGCTGGCGCGCATTGCGCAGCCGCTGGCGCAGATCGCGGCCTCCGTTCCGGCGACGGCGCTGTTTCCCATCGTGCTGCTGGTGCTGATCCGCATCGGCGGCGGACTGGGACTCGGCTCGATTGTCCTGCTGCTGCTGGGAACGCAGTGGTACATCCTGTTCAACGTGATCGCCGGCGCAATGGCGATCCCGACCGACCTGAAGGAAGCGTCGGCGCTGTTCAAGTTCAACCGCAGCTCAGCGCTGGCGCAAACTCATCCTGCCGGGCATCTTTCCCTATCTGGTGACCGGCCTGGTCACTGCATCGGGCGGCGCCTGGAACGCCAGCATCGTGGCCGAGTACTTTCGTCTGAAGGACCAGACGTACACGACGGTCGGTTTGGGCGCGACCATCTCGCGCGCTACCGACTCCGGCAACTTCGCGCTGCTGCTGGGCTCGACCATCGTGATGGCGATGGTGGTGGTGACAGTGAACCGCCTGGTGTGGCGGAGGATGTATCGGTGGCTGCCAACCGTTACACGCTGGAAGTGTGAAGGCCGCTGTTTCTTTGGCTTTTCGCTCTTCGCTTTTGGCTTTCTGCTCTTCGCTTTGAACCTTCAATCGTCAGCATTCCAGCTGAACCGAATCGCCATCCACTATCCGCTACCCGCGTCAGCTTCTGCCCCACGGGGCGCGGTTGTCCCACAATCAAGGGGAAGGCTGTTTACTGATTGGCACGATTATTTACTTGACATAACGAGCCATCACTGCTATGCTGTCTTTTCATGTTGACTAAATGCCTACTTTCTCTTTGGCTTAGGTGATTTAACGGCAGCTTCCATCGGGCCTACTTCTCCCAGTTTCCGCTCGATGTCCTGCCGAATGCCGTTGATTAGCGTGCGGAGCGACACTCGCTCCAGAGGCCGACCCATTTCCTTCTTGCGAGGCTTTGCCATGACCCTCCTAGACGTTCAACGCCTCTTCAGTACCGATGAAAAATGCCGCGAGGCTCTTACTAAACTGCGCTGGCCCGCTGGCGTTGAGTGTCCCCGATGCCATAACAAGCGCATCGCGTGGATTAAGGCTAACAAACAATTCGATTGTGCTGAGTGTGAATATCACTTCTCCGTCACTGCTGGAACCATCTTCAATGACTCCCATTTGCCGCTTACAACGTGGTTCACAGCGGTTCTGCTGCTCGTAGAGGCCCGCAAGGGATTCTCGGCGACCCCTTATTGAGGACTCAAGACGCTCTTGGACTGGCGTTCAACGTGTAAGGGTTCCCAACCCGGCTTCAACCGCAGGTCGGGTAGGCGGAGCCACGGGTTCGCAGTCGAGCTCTTGCCCGGCATTCACTTAGAAATCTCGTTCACCACTTCCTGTGACGTTGGGGACATTCTTGGCAAGGATGGTGGCTTCCTTCTTCTGCGCCTGGCTCTTGACGCTGCCCTTCAACACCAGCGTTCCATTCTTTGTTCGCGTCATAGGAGATGCTCTGATCGTCGAGATTCTTGTGCGCCTTCAGCGCTGCCTTGTAGTTGTCCTGAATGGCGCTGTCGAGGCTGGAGTCAACAGACTTGGCCTGGCTCTCGGCGCCCATCGGCGAACCCCTAGCTCGTTCGAAATGGCATAGCCCGGAACCGCCTGCTGGGCGACGCTTGTGGCCTGCTGCTTCTTGTTGGCCCCATCGCCGTAGCCGTTAACGGGGATAAATTCCCTAGAAATTGCTTAGCCTGGAGCCACCTGCTGTGCTACGCTTATAGCTTGCAGCTTGTCGGCCGAGTCGACGTCGCCGGTCAGCGTGAGGACTCCCTTGTCACGGTCCTGGGAAACCTTCACAACACCCAAGTCATTCCGCGTCATGGCGCTATCGACGGCGTCCTTCACGTCGGGGTGCTGGTCGTTCCGATTACAGAGCCGGGAGACGTAGAGCGAACTGCTCGGCTTTGTAGAAAATCAAACGGCCATCTTTCAAAAATCCTGCAACGATCATCTGGCTACGAAGCACAGTAGCATCGCCAGTAGGGTTGCTATGGCAACAAGCATGTGTATGCGGTGAGTGGCTGAGTTCTCGAGTAGTCAATGCATCCTCCCTGAGTACCCTTGGCATTGTTAACGCCGAAGTAAATAGATGCGGTTTACGCGGGAAGGTGTTGCGTTATTGGACAGCTTACTCGGCGCCTTTCAGCGGCAGCTGCTCTGCCCGGGGAGAATACCGGGTTGCGGATCATCGGGGTGCTGAAGAGATTACGACGAACTGATAGATCGCTATCTCTGTGAGTCAGGGCTGCCAGTCGTGACCCAAGAGAACCAGGTTAAAGAAGGGTACCCCCTCCCCCTATTTTTTTTGCAAAGTATTCAAAACATTGAGCTGTTTTGCAAAGTATTCTATCCAAACTACTTAGAGGCAAAGTATTCAATCAAAAAGGCTTACACATAGAACTCTCGCTGATATGATGCAGCGTTATTCCCAAGATAGTTATCAGAGAATACTGCCAATCGCGTAGCGGCAACACGTGACAACCGACAACTGGTGAGTGACTTTTCAAAGACCGTTCGACTTCCTGGACCGCTCGCGTGCGTCTCAGGACGTTACAGACACTAGGCCTCACCTTTCCATCGTACCGCCCCGCTCGCCCCCGTCAAGATTACGAAGGTACATGTACCTGATCGGCAGCATCGACGCGACGCACGGAAACGCTGTCTCCAAGGAGGGATGACCGGAATCAGCGTATCTGTTGATACTCGGTCTTGGCTTGTTTCAGCACGGGAATGTCGGAGTCAGCATCTTTCCAGAGAGCAAAAAATTCTTGGTAGCTGCTGCGAGCCTTAACGGAGTCTCCCGCCAGCGCGTACGCTCGACCGCGCTGAAGGTGCGCTAAGGCTGCCAAGGGACAATTCACGGCGACACCGCGCTGGCTCACAAATTTACCAAACTCGGCAGCCGCCTCCTTGCCCTGGCCCAGCGACAGATAGGCTGCGCCCCGTAGGTAGACCGGATACAGCGACCCGCCCACCTCAAATTGCGGAAGCGGAGTGCCCAGTTCGTAGGCTTCAGTTGTCTGTAGTATCTCGATGGCTTTGGTAGGATTACCGCGCCTAATCTCGATGGCAGCGTAAATGGCAGGAAGCCAATAATGATTGATTACGGTGTTGAGCGGAAACTGCTTAGCTAGGTCGTCCGCCATGTGCTTCGCCCGGTCGACATCCCCGATGCGAGCCAGCGCCAGGGCCGCTAGAGTGTTTACGTCCCGGGTGGCCGCGGCATCGAGAGCCGAGGCGATATCTTGCCGGCTGCGCGCAACATCATTAAACTCTGCTTCCCACAGTGCGGCGTCCATCTGCCATTCCGCCGCTGTTTCTTTTGATCCGCTGCGGGCCGCCGAGTCGACCGCTTTCTTCGATAGTTCCCGTGCGCTCGACAGGCGTCCATAAAATGACTCGGTGTCGGAAGCGAACGAAAACAGGACATCTTCTCCCGGTTTGCCGCTGGTGGCGGCCATTTGCTTCTTCATTTCTGCGATATCGTTCTCCAGGAAGGCCACTCCATAGCGATTGCCATGAAGAACCGGATTGTCCACTTTGTGTTCGATCGCCTCCTGATACTTGGTCTTCGCCTCCGGCAACCGATCCAAGGCGGCATACAGACTTACCAGATTGGTAAACGCAGCCGCGCTACCGGGATTGAGACGAAGATCCTCAAGGCTGGCTGCAACTGCCTTGTCGTATTGTCCCAGATAGGTGTAATCAACCCCCAGATTCCCATATGGTTCGGGGCTGCGGGGATAGGTCTTGGCCCACATTTCATAGGTCTCGATTGCCTTATCCAGCTCTCCGGTGACCAGCAGGTAATAAGTTGCGGAAATGCGAAACCCTTCCCGCTCGCTTACCTTGTCGCGAAGGTCATACGCCTTTTTCAGATTCTGACTGGCCAAACCGGGCTCGCGCAGGTTGGAATACGAAATTCCCAAAGCTAAATACGCCGCGGCGAAGTTGGGATCGAGCGAAATGGCGCGGTTAAAGTATGGAATTGCCGCCGACATGCCTTGCTCCTGCAGTGTCTTTCTTCCCTCCGATAAAGCCTTCAAGGCCTCCAGTGACGGAGTGGTGACCTGATCCATGGGACTGTCGAACTTTTCCACAGTACTCAGCGATTCACCCAGCTTTCCTCGAAGCTGGGTGGTTGCCCCTCCCAGCGCTTTTAGTACGTGTTCTTTGTTGTCCGCCGTCACCTGCTCTTGCGCCAGCACATCACCCGTCTTGCAATTCACCGCCTCTAGACCAAGGACATATTGGCTGCCCAAACTTGCGATTGCGCCCGCCACGTAGGCTTTGGCGTCCGCGCGCTGACACAGATCGCGAGCCACCTCCGGAGTGAGCTTGGTGCCTCGTGGCATTGCCATCAGTTTCAGCGTGGCGCGGATTTTCGCATCCGACAAGATATTCAGGAAGGGAGACTGGCCCAGCTGTACCGCGATTGCCTGTTTCAGGGTGTCATCGAAAACCGGATCTCCGGTGGTGTTGCTGAAGTCGGCCAGCACCAGGGTATCCTGGTCACTCAACTTCCGGGCCTGATGGGAACGCCAATACAAGCCCCCGGCAAGAATCGCCGCCAGCAGCCCCAATGCCACCGCGACTGTCCTCCAGGAAACCCTGCTTCGTTTCTCTGTCGTCTGAGGGGCAGGGGCATTTTTTGTCGACGACCCAGCCCGATTGGTCGCGCCGGACCGTCCACTGGAAGCGAGACCCTGCACCACTTGCGTTTCCTCGTTGGCCGCGGCAACCAGCACGTGCTGCGATGAGTCGGTATCGCGCTTGAGGCGGCGCAGCTCGGCCCGCATGTCCGAGGCGTTCTGGTAACGCAGGTTGCGGTCCTTCTCCAGCGCACGATTGATGATGTCCTCCAGTTTCGCAGGCAGGTCGGGATTCAGCCGGATTGGAGCGACTGGAGCTTTGTGCAGGATGGCGTCGAACAACAGAGCGGAGGTGTCACCGCGAAATGGCAGGACTCCCGTCGCCATCTGATATAGCACCACGCCGAATGAGAATAGGTCGGTGCGGGCATCCAGTGGCTTTCCTCGAGCCTGCTCAGGAGACATATAGGCGAGAGTACCCAGCGTGCTGCCCGGACTGGTGAGATGCTCTTCGGGAGCGCTAAGCGTGGGGCGCGAAGGATCGTCACTGGAGTGCGTGCTGACGAAGGTTACTTTGGCCAGCCCGAAATCCAGAATCTTGGCGTGGCCGCCTGTGGTGACGAAAATGTTGGCCGGCTTAATGTCGCGATGAACGATACCTTTGCTATGCGCCGCCTCCAACCCATCCGCAACTTCGATGGCGATATCCAGAAAGCCCTCGATGTCGATTGGCCGATCGTCGATCAGGTGCTTGAGCGTGTGTCCGTCGAGAAACTCCATGACCAGGAATGCCCGGCCATTCTCTTCGCCGATGTCGTAAATCACGCAGATGTTCGGGTGATTCAGTGCGGAAGCGGCCCGCGCCTCGCGGCGAAATCGTTCCAGAGACTCCGGATCTTGTTCAACGTCCTCGGGAAGGAACTTGAGTGCGACCATCCGGCCCAGGCGCACATCCTCGGCCTTGTAAACCACGCCCATTCCCCCGCCGCCGAGCTTTTCCAGAATGGAATAGTGCGAGATGGTCTGGCCTATCATGGCTGGGAAAACTAACCTTAGCGTGGGATGCTACCCCGGTCATCCAAAGCAAGTCAACGTACCTCACGCCAAGGGCCGGCGATCGACCCGTGCGGTAAGCGGGCAATGCTTCAGTAACCCCTGAGCGGCAGACTCGAAATCAAATTATTTCAGCGCGCTGGCATCCGAGTCTGGCCTTCCCAGTACCGAACACAATCCCGTTATTGCTCTCCTTGAAGCACAATTTTCTTGACAGAACTGACCTTTGTTCTCAAGATTACCGATACTGGGCGGCGGGAAATTCGACCCCCACACGTTCGTGGGATGCAGTTGAACTTTCACTCTCGCCGGTTGATGCAGTCTCGCCATTTTGTTTCATGCATACGTATTGCGGATTTCGCCGGCTGGAACGGAGCCCTCTCGTCTAACGGGCGAGGAGAAAGTGCAGGGCTGAGCAATTTCTCCTTCCTGCGTTTTCCAGCTTTGCTCGAACTGGCCTGTTTCGATCTCAAACAATCGAAGGGAATACTTCAATGAGCCAAGATATGGATCGTGTACCTCTTGCCCAGCAGGTGGAAAGCGTTCCTGCCGAGAAGTCACTAATGGGCATAAACCGGCGGAAGTTTCTCGGACAAGCTGGCGCGGCGGCAACCATCGCGGTTGGCACACTCGCCACGCCCTCCGCAGCTTTCGCGCAATCCGGCAGGTCTGGTAGTTCAGGACGCGTCTCACCACCGCCGGGTATTGCTAACAACCGCGTTTTGCAATCATTCGAAAATCGCGTGCTCGCAGCCACCCAGGAAGCCCTCATCCCCGTTCCGCCACACACTACAAACGGCGACGAGACCCGCTATGCCGACAAGTCCGGTAGCTATTCGAAAGGCCTTCTGCAAGATGGTCCCGGGCGGGTCAATTTGAATGCTTACCAGTCGATGAAAACGGCGCTGGCTAGTGGACGACCCTCAGACTTTGAAAACATCATCCTCGGCGGCACGCGAACTCTGAACGGTCCGCAAGGGTCCTTTGCCTATGGCATGGAAGGAAGCGACGCGGTGCAGTTCGGGAATGCTCCTTCTCCCGCTAACCAGGAAAGCGTGGTGATTGTCCCTCCACCTCCGGCCGTCGCCAGTGCCGCCTACGGAACCGAATTGGTGGAGATGTACTGGGCTTCGCTTTTGCGCGACGTTGCCTTCACCGACTATCCCAACAATGCGACGGCCGTGTTGGCGGCGCAGGAACTTTCCAGCATGCCGTCATACACCGGTCCCAGGAATAACAGCGGGCAAGTTACCCCTGCTCTCTTGTTCCGCGGTCCATTTCCCGGTGAAACCGTAGGCCCCTATATTTCGCAGCTGATGATTACCCCCACAGTCTTAGGCGCGCAGGAAATCAGTCAGCAACTGATCACTTATCTGCCGAACATCGATTACATGACCGATCCCACAACCTGGCAGGAAGTCCAGAACGGCATTGATACCGGACTTCGCAACCAGACAGATTCGCAACCGCGATATCTGCACGATGGCCGTGGTCTCAGCGCACTTACTCACGTCGACATGCTGTATCAGGAGCACCTTACGGCCTTGCTGGTGCTGAACACGCTAGGGGCGCCATTGAACCCGGGCAATCCCTATGTCCACTCCCGCACTCAGAACGGCTTCGGCACCCTCGGTCAGCCAGATTTCGCAGCTTCGATTGGCGAAGTGGCCGCCCGGGCTTTGGATGTGGTCTGGTATCAGAAGTGGCTGATTCACCTCCGCCATCGTCCCGAGTCTGGCGGAGGAATCGTGCAGCTGATGCAGACTGGGCAGGGAAATACGATCGACGCTCACGTCAACAATAATGTTATGAACTCTCAAGCCCTGCAGACCAGCTTTAGCAAATATGGAACCTATTTTGTTTCGCAGGCGTTTCCCGAAGGTTCGCCCACGCATCCGGCTTATCCTACGGGCCATGGGATGGTTGGAGGCGCTTGCATCACTATGCTGAAGTTTTTCTTCGACGGCACATTCGTAATTCCGAATCCACAAGTGCCCAGCGACGACGGTCTCTCGCTTCAACCCTATACCGGCGGCGGCCAGCTCACTGTCAATGGCGAATTGAACAAGCTAGGCCACAACGTCAGCTTCGGTCATGGGATCCACGCCGGCATACACTGGCGCAGCGACACCGATTCTTCCCTGATTCTCGGCGAAGCTCTGGCGATCAGTATTCTCCAGGACAGAGCTCAGTGTTACAACGAAAAGTTCACCGTCAGGTTCACCAAGTTTGACGGAACCACGGCAACGATTTCCAACCAATAGCTGGGGGCCCGTTCTAGAGCGATTCCAGGGTGGGTGTGTCCGGGTAGAGCGAACCTTCAGGTTCGCGTTCAGGCTGCACTCCAAATTCAGGCTCTCCGCCTACTGCGGTGCAGTGGGCGGAAAGCCTCACCCATGAGAGCGGCGTTGACGCTCCGCTGAAGCGCCGCTCTACCCGGGCTTCGCAGGTACAGCAATTTTGAGCAACTGCTGTAGCCTGCGTTGGTCACGGAGGTTCTCAACTACGAAGTTTCCTTCAGCAGCAATTGTTCCGCCGGCGAGAAGACCTGCGCCCGAATCATCATCGTGCTCAGCAGGGAAGTCAGCCCTGACGACGCCAGGATCATGGCAATCACCACGAATTGATAGATCGCGGCATACAGCGGGCTAGATCCCGAGAGCAACATGCCGGTCATGAGTCCGGGAATCCAGACGATGCCCAGCGAACGCAGGTTGTCGATGGCGGGAATCAGCGAGGAGTGAATGCTCGACTCCGCATAGCTGCCGACAGTGTTCTCCGGAGCCGCTCCGAGCGCCAGCGCTGTTTCGATCTCGCCCGCGTGCGCCAGCACTTCCGAACGGAAGCGGTTGAGCGCCAGTCCGTTGGTGTTCATGGCATTGGCAATGATCATGCTCCCTACGGGGATAAGCGAGGTGATGGCCGTATCGATCACGCCGGCCCAGGTCATCACCGCCGTTACCAGTCCCGCGCCGGCGGCAATGGAGTAGGTCGAAACCTTTTGCGCTCCGGGAATATTCTTGGCGCGCCGAGCTGAGATGGAACCTGCCGCGATAATCATGCCTGCCAGCAGGAAGACGCTGCTCCAGCGCGGCGCCTTCAGCAGTAGCACCAGGATGGAGCCGACAGCGACGATCTGCACCAGGCCGCGCACCAATGCGATGGCAGCATCGCTTTCCAAATGAATATTGCGGCGGCGGGCCAGCAGGATCACCGCAAGCGCAAGCACCGAGGCAATGGCGGCTTGCGCCAGGCCAAACGAAATCTGCGAATGGAAGAGCGATTTAAGCACCCAGCACCTCCACGGTTGTTCCTAGCTGAACCAGTCGTCCAGCCTCGAGGATGGCAACGCGGTCGCACAGGCGGCGCGCCTGATCGCGGTCATGCGTCACCAGTACCGACGTAAGGGAATTCTGGTTGACCAGGTCGCGAATCAACTGCTCGACTCCGGTTTTCGCCTGCTCGTCGAGCGCCGACGTGGGCTCGTCGAGCAGCAAGACCTCGGGCCGGTTGGCCAGTGCGCGGGCCAGCGAGACCCGTTGCTGCTCTCCTCCGGAAAGATTAGCGACGTTGCGTTTTGCGAAGCCTGGCAATCCGACATGTTCCAGCAACCTGGAGATTTCGTCATCGGGCAGCGCCTCTCCACGTTGCGCCGGCCCGAAGCGCAGGTTCGAGGCGATGTCTCCGGGAAATAGAAACGGGCGCTGTGTCACCATGCCGACGCGGCGGCGCAGCTCGCGCGGCGGAATCCGGCGATAGTCCTCGCCTTCCAGAAACACCAGGCCGCTGGTGGGTTCGTCCAGACGATTCAGCAGCCGCAGGAACGAGCTCTTGCCGGAGCCACTCGGCCCGACGACTCCCAGCAATTCACCGCGTTGGACTTCGAGAGAAATCTCGTTGACGATCCAAACGTCGCCCACGCGCCGCCCCAGGCGCTCGGTCCGTAGTACCGCAACGTCGGATGCGGCGCCGGGCGAGGCATTCATCAGTCGAGATGTCCGTAATAAATTTTGGTTTCGTACTCCAGCACCACATGGCCTTCGTCGGCATGGGTGGAGAAGAGCTGCGGCAGCGCTGCGATCATCGCCTCGTAGCGTTCGCCGGACTTGGGGATGTAGGACGACGAAAGCAGCCGCCCCCTGAGTCCATCGAAATCGAGCCGCTGCCGGTTGTGCTGCTGGATCCGCTGCATCTCATGCGGCCCGAAAAAGTGTTGCAGGGTGGCGTAGTTGATCAGCTTATGGGTCACCCGTTCGTAGTCGGTGGAGTGCTTCCGCACGAAGGCCTCGTAGGCGTGCAGAAACGATGTGGATTGGCTGTCACGATCATGCCAGACCAGCACCGCCCATCCGCCCGGCTTCAGGATGCGGGCGAACTCGACTCGTGCCTCACGCGGCCGGAACCAATGAAACGCCTGTCCGGCGACAACGAAGTCGACACTGGCCGGCAGCAAGCGTAGTAGCTTCGGCGCTGCCGTCGACCATGCTGAAATTGGGATAACCGGCCAGATATTTTTCGCCCGCCAGCCGCATCTCGAGATTGGGCTCGACGCCGATGACGCGGTTGCCATTGTCCAGAAAGATTTCCGCCAACATGCCCGGACCGCAGCCCACGTCGGCGATAACATGTTCCGGCCGTAGACCGCACGCCTGTTGCAGAGCGTTGACGATGTCGTGGGAGTAGCGCGGACGGTATTTGACATAGTCTTCCGCCCGATCGGAGAAGCGTGCGATGGGATTGCTACCTGATTCAGCCATTCATCCAAGAATGATATCGTAGGCTGACCAATGACGCAGGGGAGCGACATCAAAACGCCGCTGGTCACAGCCATCTGTGATGCCATTCGCCGGATTCCGCGAGGCCGGGTCAGCACTTACGGTGCGATCGCCAAGGCGGCAGGCTATCCACGTTGTGCACGCCACGTCGGCCGGGCCCTGAAGCAGGTTGCAGGATTGCCATGGCAACGGGTTTTGGGCTCCGGAGGCCGGATTTCGCTGCGTGGCGAGTTCGCCATGGAGCAGCGCTTCCTGCTGGAGGCCGAGGGAGTTCGTTTCCGGGGCAGGCGGGTGGATATGAAGGCCTTTGAACACCGGTTTCCCGGTCCCCGAGCGAAGGTGGCAAAGAAGGTTCGGCGAAGCCGTCCGCTACCGCGAAAGTAGTAGAAACCGAATATTTTCAGGATGTCGACAAGCCCATCGATGCCGTAGAATAATACCGGTTGATAACAAGTCAGCTCCTATGTTTACTCCGGGCCGCTCTCCGCTACTTGCCATCCTGATCCCCGTCGTGTTCGCGGGATCTTTGTTCGCGCAGCGTTATCCAGAGCGCGACCACACGGTTTTTCATCGCACTCCACCGGTACAGACGAAACGCCAGATTACTCCGGGCGTGACTGCGCGAACTCATGCGTCGCCTTCGACGACGGCTGCAAACAATGGCGGTCACGGCGCTGGTTCGGTTGGCAGTCAGAGCGCTTCCTACGGTGGTCCTGCGGCGAATTCCAAGCCCGGCGCGGTCACCCCATCCGACGGAAGCGAACATCCGCAATAGCCAGCCCTCAATAATTCAGATGGAAGTTGAGCATGTGCCAGTTGAGCGCAAAAAAGGCATAGCCAAGACAGGCCAGCATCAGCAGCGTATTCCATGCCCTCGTCCAGAACCAGAGTCCCTCGTCTTTCCACGAACGCAGGCAGTAGAAAATCGAAATCAACGCGCCGACGACTCCTAGCGCTCCAGCCACTTGCAGCAAGTGCAATTTCATATCGAAGTGGCCGCTCAATAGCGCAATATCGTCTTGCACCGACATCAGCCACACCGCAAAGCCGCCGAGACACACCAGGTTTAGGACGCACACCAGTCTCATCCACAGGCGGAGACGGCGGTACTCGGGCGTGAATTCGGAGCGATGGTCGTAATGCGTGCGCAGCATCGCGTTGAGTGGCCAGAACAGCAGCGACAGAACGAACACTACGATGGCAAAAATGATCACCGTCAGGTTGAGGTTCTGACTTTTCCACGCCGGGACAGGCTGGTACACAAAGATAGGGAGATCGGTCGCGATAATCTGCCGTCCCGCGTAGTCTTTAATGAACGCCAAATGCGATTGCCCGTTGAGGTCGCGGAACAGTAACGGCCCAATTTCCTGGAAGTGCTTAGGATTTCCGGCGAAGTCCTTGGCTTGATCGATGCTGATGGTCCCGTCGGAATTGACGCTGACCTTGGCCTGATCCAGAGATGAGATTACGGCGGCAACATTGGTGTCGGAGCGGCGGCTTAGCCAATACGCTCCCGCAACCGACTTCGCATCCTCACCGGCATTGGCCACCTTCCCGGCTGCTGGAGGCGTGTAAGGGAAGTAGCGATTGAGGAAGCCCTGCCAAATCGCGGATCGGCCAGGAAATCCGGGCTTACCGGCGCTGTTGTAGGAGATGAAGAAGCCGATGTGGTCGTCGGGCATGAGGTGCAGATCGCTGTGGAACCACTGCGAGTCGCCGCCGTGGCCGATGATGCGATGTCCGTTACGCGACTCCTCGTAGAAGCCATACGCCATGCCGTTCAGCCGGGGGTCCAGTCCAAAGGCGCGTGAGTGCATCAGCCGGGCGGTCTCCGGCTTCAGAATGCGAGCCCCGTTGTACTCCCCATCCTGCAAGTGCGCGATCATATAGCGCGCCATGTCGTCGGCAGTCGTGGACAGGCTGCCGGCCGGCCACGCCTGCACGAATTCGAAGCTCTTCGCCGGTTGCGACGCCTTGTTGTAGCCATCCGACATCAGCGGCTTCAGATTGTCGGGCAACGGTTGGCGAAACGTGGAGTGCTGCATTCCGAGCGGCCCCAGAATGTTCTGCTCGATATAGTCGTCAAACGGCATGCCCGACACTCGCTGCACAATGTAGCCCGCCAGCGTTGCGCCATAATTGGAATATGCCGGAGTCGTGCCCGGAGGGAAAATCTGCTCCGGCAGATGAGTGTGCACGTATTCCTGTAGCGGCCGCATGTCCGGCGGCGTCGGCGACAAATAACTCCTTCAGCGTCTCCTCAAATCCCGGCGTGTGGGTCATCAGATCTTTCATCGTGATCGGCTTGTCGAAGGTCGCGGGAATCTTGAAGTCGAGATAGTCGTTCACGTCGCGGTTCAAATCGATCTTGCCTTGCTCGACCAGTTGCATCACCGCGGTCCAGGTAAAGGTTTTGGAGATGGAACCGGGCCGAAAGAGCGTTGCATCGACGGTGACCGGCTTCTTGTTCTTCACGTCAGAGTAGCCATAGCCCTTGGCAAAGAGTACCTTTCCGTCCTTCACCACCATGACCACCGCGCCGGCGATGTCATCGCGTTGCAACTCGATAGGAATGAAGCCGTCGAGGAAAGCTTCCAGATCTTCTTGGGTAAGTTGCGGTGTGGTCGGAGGCGTTTGCGCGGCTGGTGGAGCGGCTTTTTCCCGGGCATGAGGCGTCAAGATTTTGGGCGCCTGTGCAGCCAGCGGAATGGAACAGAAGATAAGAGCGGCGACGAAGCTAAAAAGACAAGTCGAAGTTCGCTTTTCCATATCTGTGCAACGAACGATATCAGAGTACTACTAGATGTGGGAGGGAGAAGCCGGAATCGCACTCAACCGGGACCGGCTGCTGAG
The DNA here is from genome assembly GCA_963746515.1 of uncultured Acidobacteriaceae bacterium. Taxonomy (GTDB): domain Bacteria; phylum Acidobacteriota; class Terriglobia; order Terriglobales; family Acidobacteriaceae; genus Bog-257. The sequence goes on from CAVVBO010000003.1 coordinate 465,664, forward strand.
CTGACGGCCGACAGCTCTTCTACCAGGTGCTGTACGCGGTGCCTTCGCTGGAGGTTTGATCGCTGCCGCTGTGCACATCGATGATGCCGGGCTCGGTCTGGTCGGGCGACATGATGCTCTCGTCGGTGACCGGCACCCAGCTATCGCGCGCGTTGGTGAACGGGTCTTTGGGAAGTTCCTTCAGATATCCTGCCTCGACCAGGTCGTGCAGCGACTGCGGCGCCTTCTGCTTGTCGAGCGTGTACTGGTCGATGAGCGAGCGCAGCGTGTAGAGATCGTCGCGCAGCGCGGTTTCCTTGGCGTGCAGGATGGACGAGGTGTAATTCGGGAATGGCGAGCGACAGCAGAATGACGATGATGCTGATCACCACCATCAACTCGATCAGCGTAAAGCCGCGTTGTCGTAAACGCCGTTTCATAGGACCGCGATAGCTATTTCCGACTAGCGCCGAAGCGCTGCCCATCCAACCTACCACGTCTTGTATTTCGTTCCGTCCAGGCCCGTGCCTTCCGATTTGCTGTAGACGTCGAAGACGTTCTGCCCGCCCCAGGAATCGGAGTCAGGATCGTCCTGCATGGAGCGCATGCCCCACTCGTCTTTGCCGGTCATGGGGTCGACCGGAATGCGCCGCAAGAAACGAATCTTCTTGCCGTTGGCATCCACGCCCTTGACCAGGGTGTCCAGGTCGGGCGGATAGCCTTGGCTGTCGACTTTCATCTGGAAGGCGCCGCGGTCGGCGGCGTCCTTGTAGCGGTCAATGGCGTCGCGCATCTCCCACAGATCGCGGCGCAACTCGCGCTCTTTGTTGCGCTGGATGACGACGCGCATCACCGGAGTGGCGGCCGCCGTCAGGATCATCAGAATCGTCATCGCGACGATAGCTCGACCATGGTGAAGCCCCGCCGGCGCACGCCCGCGTCCGACGCCCCTGGGCTTCGGATACGCTAGGTCGTGCAATGGCAACAGCGCGATGGGAGTGGCGGAAAAGCACTGCCTTTATTTTAGTCCTTTCAGGGCTGGTGATGCAGCTTCCCGAGCAAGCCGGAGCTGCGAAGCAATTCTTCGGACCATGGCTCGCGGCAAAAGCAATACCGCCTGAGTTGTCATTAGGAACGGTCTCAGCGCCTGAGGCATCTGATCGTCGACTAAGCGGAGGAAAGCAGATTCCTCGCAGCCGTTGGTAATGACAACTCTGTGTCGCAGTCACGCGATCAATTGCAGGCTCTCAAACTGCCCTTATGTTAGACGGCAATCCTAGTGAACCGTCACGATGGCTTGCGAGCCGCTGGCGGGAACGGTCTGCATGGCCGCGTTCTTGAACATGGCCCGGTTGATGCTCAGAGTGGACTGTCCCGGAGCTCTGCGCCTGGAAGGTCAGGGTGAAGACCGACCCATCACCGGAGATTCCGGCTGCTCCCGGAGGACGCGACGCCGTCACTTGCAGAATTCCCGCCATGCTGTCATCGCGATTGACCAGCGCGACGGTCTGACCGTCCTGCGAAAGCAAAGTCCCGTTGGAAACATTCAGCAGTTGCAGACGCGCGGGTTGTACATGATCTGCACCGGAACCGAGGAGACATTCTGGCCGCCGGCGAGATTTACGTTCACGGTGAAGGTCGAACCCACGGCCTGGTCCAGGGTTGGCGGATCGAAGCTGACAATCGCGCTGCCTGCCGGCGCGGTAGCCGCAGTAGGCTGAATGCCGCCCGGTGGCGTGGCGCCGCGCTTGTGGCTGTGCCTGCGGACCTCTGCGGCGGCCGGATTGTTCATGGCTCCCTGGGACCACCCGGCTGGGCGTTGCCCGGCTGGCTGGACGGCCGGCTGAGTGTTATCGCGCCGTAAGGAGATGGTGTTGGCGGTGCCGACATCGATCGCTTTGAGGTTGCTGGCGGACAAATCCTGCGCGCGCACGATGTGCGGAATCAGGATGAAGACGATCTCGTTGTCATTGACTTCTTTCTGTTCTTCGGCAAACAGATATTTGAAACAGCGGAATCGAGGCCAGTCCCGGAATGCCGGACAGCGACTTAGTCTGGGTGTTCTCCAGGATGCCGCCCAGGATGTTGACTTCGCCTTCCTTCATACGAATTTCGTTTTCAATCTTGCGCTGTCCGATGACCGGCTGGTTGAATGCCGCCAATGTTCTGATAGGAGTCGACCGCCGAGATGTCCATCGCCAGCTTCAGCGTGACTTCGTCGAGGCCGTGCACGTGCGGCGTGATGTCGATGTTCACGCCGACGTCGATGTAGTTGAACTGCGTGTTGACCAGCGGGTTGATGCCGACGCCGCCGATGCCCGGCTGGAACGAGCCGGTCGCCACGGGAACGCGTTCGCCGATCTTCAGCGAAGCTTTCTGGCCGTCGGAGGCGCGAATCTGCGGCTGCTGGATCAGCTTGCTGCTGCTGTCGCTCATCAGGAAGTTCGCCGTGGCCGCCGGAATGGTGACAGAAAAGTTGGTGGCATTGAGATTGCCCAGCGTGTTCAGGGTGATCTGCCCGGTGGTGCTGCCGCTGGAAGCTGTAGCCGTCCCGGTATTTCCCGCCGGGCCGGTCACGCTGGTGGTGCTCGTCGTCGCGTTGGACTGCTGCAGAGCTGACCGAGACACTGGTCGGCGGATTGATGCCCAGGTTGCGCAGCTTGTCGCGCGTCACCTGCATGATGGCGACTTCCACCACCACCTCAGGCTTCGACTTGTCGAGATCCTCGATCAGCTTTTCGCGCCATGGCGATCTGGTCGGGCGTGCCGCGTACCACAATGGCCTGCTGCGAAGGGAACTGCTGCAAGCGCTGCGTGTCCAGCAGCGTGCGCAGAATGTTGACCAGGTCCTGCAGTTCGTTGGGCTGCGAAAGATTGGTCAGATAAAAAGTGCGGATGACGCTCTGCTCCAGCTCCTTGCGTTTGGCCGGAGTGTCGGCGGCGACGAAGATGGTGTTGGGCGTGACCGGACGCCAGAAGGTCTTCGACTCCAGCGCCGTGATCTCCAGCGCCTCCTCAGGGTGACGCCGTTCAGGTCCACGTGGATGCGGCGCGGAAGTGTAATCGGGATCGAACAGAACGTTGATGCCGGCCAGACGTCCGATGCTCTCGTAAACCGTCTTGGAATCCTGCGTCAGGTTCAGCGTGATGGGGGTTTTGAGATTGGCGCCAGCTCGACCGGCCCGGTGGCTTCTTCCATGCGGCGCGTCAGCCCGGATTCGGTAGCTGAGGCGGAGCGAAGGCGTGGGGTTCAGGCTCTGCTTGAGCATCAGCCTGACTCTTGTTGGACTGCTGCTGCGCGATGAAGCTGGAAGGATCGATGGCCAGCGCCTGCTCAAAGTCGGTCAGTGCCTCCTGCAGTTTGCCGGCATTCATCAGCAATTCGCCCTGATGAACGTAGGAGGCCGCCGCCAGAAAGCGCACATATTCGTAGGACGGCGCGGTAGGTCAGGTCCGTAGGCTTGAGCTGGTAGGCCTGATGATAGAAATTGTAGGCCGTTATGTAATCCTGGCGAGCCTCGGCATCCTTGCCTTTCTGATAGAGTTGCTTGGCCTGCTTGTCGGTTGAGGCGAGCGCCGACACCGCCAACATCAGCAGCAGCGCCAGAACACCGGTAAAGCGTTTCATCACGTTCCTTAAATCCCAGGGAATTCGGGCCGGACCTGTGTGCTCTCCGTGCGGCAGAGATATCAGGCTCCGGATGATAAGACTTGGGTGCGCGACAAACGTGAGCGCACGCGCCCGCGCTTCCGTTTACGCATCGCAGATATGAACAGACGCACAATGATCGGCGCGATTATAACATTCCATACTGCGGGAAATCTGCGCGGCAGTCATACCCAGCGGAACCAAGTCCGCCAATGCGATAGGATCGGATCTAAGCGGAGTACAATACCGACGAAGAGCGAGTTTTGAAGAGTTAGGCTAGCTGGGGATTCAGCCTCTCCGGCCGCGAGGCCTTGGCGCAATGTCCCCACATCGGGAGTAGAAATGGGTTCTGCGGGAACAGAAAATTCTTTCGTCGGCAATCGTGGTGAATTCTCCTCTGGTGCCGGTGGACATCGACGGAAGCGAGTTCGCCAGCAGCCGGCGCTGACCGTAGCCATAGCGCTGTTTCTGTCCGTGTTCCTGGCGTCCTGCGGTGGTGGCTTCTTCATTCATCCTTCTCTCAGCACGACATACATCAACCCGGCTTCGGCCACGATCGCGACGAGCAATACGGTCCAGCTAGCGGTACATGGCATGTACTCTGACGGCAGCCAGCAAGAGGTCAACGGAGATTCGGTGACCTGGTCAAGCTCGGACCCCACAATAGCGACCGTCACTTCGCCCGGCGGTTTGGTGACGGGCGCTTCGGCTGGCAGCGCGACCATCACCGCCACGACCACCGCAACCGTCCCCGGCACGGGTTGTCAGGTTGTGGTCTCGATTACCAACGGAAGCCCGGTCCTCTCGAAGGTTTGCTCCGGCGACAGCACCGAGACTCTTACCGCGACGATCAACGTCAACGTGACGGCGAGTGACGTGAACCGGGCGGTCATCAATACTACCCAGGGAAGCACTTTGTCCCAAAACACGGCGACAATCTCCGCAGCGCCGGCAAGCTCTGCAGTTTTATGCCTACGCCAATGGGGATGCCTCCAACGACCTGACTCAATCGGTAACCTGGACTTCGTCGAACCCGAGCGGTGGCGACCATCAGCAACGGACTCTCCAGTGGCAATGGTCTGGCGACCAGTGTGGCTGCGGGCACCACCAACATCACCGCCACCACCACCAACAGTGCAGGGCAGGTGGTGAACAGCCAGACCATCGTCCTGACCGTGCAATAAGGCGCTGGAACACCGCTAGAGCGATTTCAGAGTAACTGTGTCTCGTCTTTGAAGGGGCACGGCTTTCACAGCCTGTGCTCGTAATGAAATGCTGAAGGGGCCGCCTTTAGGCGCTGACGGGAGAGCCTACCTCAGCGGCTGAAGCCGACTTCAGTCCGTTGCGCTGGCGGCACGCCTGAACAGGCTGCGGAAGAACTCTCGCCGGCTTGATGAACGGGCTAGAGCGACACCTTCACGGTTCGCGTCTAAGCTCTTTGTTTTGGATATCCGGAGCCGGCTGTCAGCCGATGCGGCAAGATGTGCTCATTTCGACTTTTTCAGCAACCTGTTAAGGCGTGCCCTTTCAAAACGAGACACCTACGCCGAACCCGCCAGCTTCCAGCCGCGTGATGCTTATCGCGACACGGCTGCGAACAGGTCCGACTTCATGAGCGCCTGGAAGCGCTGATCGTCGGTCGCAAAGTGCATCTGCACCATGTCTTCGGAGCTGTCGACGGTGGTGTTCTCCAGCGCCAGCTTCTCGCTGGATGAGCCGCTCATCTTCTTGTACAGGACGCCGGCCTTCATCAGTCCCGAGAGGCTCGCGGCGGTGATGTTGTCGGAGGTCTTCACAGCGACGTCGAAGGTTACACCGTTGCTGAAGTTCATGATGTAGTCGGAAGCCAGCAGGCGCTTCTTCACGGCGTCGAAGTTGGTAAGCGCGCCGGCTTGGCCCAGCGCGGAGCGCACCATGCTCTGCGTGCCCTTTTGGTCGAGCACGCTCCACACGGGCTCGGTCTCTATGCTGCCGATCAGGTCGTCCATGGTGTCGTTCGAATCCAGCGATGCAGCGCCGTTATCGCGCACGTCGATGGCGCCCTTGATGGCCGCGTTCTCACCAAACAGGATGGTGATGGGATCAAGAAACACGATCTGAAAGCCCGAGCCCATGGAATAGATGTCCGACAGCAGATATTTCTCCGGCTTGATCTTCTTGGCTTTTGCCTTGGCCAGGAACTCCTTCTGCCGGAACGGCCCTTGCGCGATGCCGACGCCGTAGACAATGTTCTTCGGCCCGCGATAGCTCACGAAGGTGATCTGTTCGGCGTCGCGATCGGGATCGATGCCGACGCTGCGCAGCGCCGACTCGAATTGCTTGACGTTGTCCGGGATGACCTGGTTTTTCAGGGCGCGGGCCATGGGCGAATCGCGTAGTTCGCGGTAGTCCACCGAGATGATCTGCTGCACTGCCTGCGGGATCACCGTGCGTGCATTGCTGCTCAGCGGCGCGGCTGCTGCCGGAAGGCAGAACGCAGCGCTCAACAAAAGGACGATTCCAAACTGCTTCATAAATTCCTTGCGACCTGACTCTTGTGACAGACGTGTGCTGGCCATAGCCACTGTGTTAGACGGACTGCGGAGGACAAGATCAACCCGCGGTTCGCTCTTCGCTGTTCGCTTTCAGCAATTCGGCTGAGCAGCACTTGCCGAAGGTCGAGAACAAAGATGGCATCTGAGCAGCACCCTTTTTTGACATGAAAGAAACTTTCGCTTCCGTTTGGTAGAATAACCGTCTAACCATCGAAGATACCGTCAAACGATAGTCGTTGTCACAGCTTCGGCGGTATTTTAGCTGCGCCACGCGTGGCTCATCGAGTGCGGGCGCAAGCGGGAATTCGGCCTCAACTGCCACGAAGTATTTGGCAGGCAGGTTTCCACGTCGGGAGTAGAAATGGGTTCTGCGGGAACAGGGAGTTCGTTCGTTGACAGCCGTGGTGAATTTTCCTCTGGTGCGGGTGGACATCGCCCGACGCGAGCTTCGCCGGAGGCTAGTCGCTGACCGTAGCCGTAGGCCTGGTCCTGTCCCCATTCCTGACATCCTGCAGTGGCTTCTTCATTAAGCCCTCGATCAGTTCGATATTTATCCAGCCCTCTTCGGCCACTGTCGGGGTCGGCCAGATGGTTTCGCTGGCTGCATTTGCCACATACTCCGACGGCACCCAGAATCAGATCAGCGGAAGTTCGGTAGGCTGGTCAAGTTCGGCCACCAACATCGCGACCGTCACTTCGCCCGGCGGTTCGGTGACGGGGGTTGCCATTGGCACGGCGACCATCACCGCCAGTTCCCAGGGTATAAGCGGGACGGCCACTGTCAATGTGACGCTAAGCAACATTACCAGCCTGGTCATCACCACCACCCAGGGAAGCACCCAAAACCAAACCATGGCGACGATCAACGGAGTGCCGGGCACCCTGCAGTTTTTTGCCTACGCCAATGGGAGTGCCTCAGAACGACGTGACGCAATCGGTAACCTGGACTTCGTCGAACACGAGCGTGGCAACCATCAGCAGCGGCGTCACCAGTGGCAATGGCTTGGCGACCAGCTGTAGCCGCGGGCACCACCAATATCACCGCCACCATCACCAACACCACTACAGGTCAGGTGGTGAGCAGCCAAACCATCGTCCTGACCGTGACGCAATAAGGCGCGAACCTGGGTGCGCGAGCTGCTCCCGGCGTGGGATGCAGCCGACCGGCATCGACATAGTTCAATGCCTGAATGACGGTTGTTTTCACTCCGCCCCAGACCGTTTACACTGACTAAACGCCTCTCATGCCCCGTCACACCCAAACCGCACCAGCCAAGAAGCCGGCAGGCCGCCGCGATCCGGTCGCCAGCGGTGAGCGCGATGCCTCGCAGTAATCGGCTCGGCGTCGCACAACTATTTTCTGCTGGAAAAGTTCGAGGCGGGCATCGCCCTGCGCGGCACCGAAGTGAAGTCGGCTGCGCGCCGGCCGGGCGAACCTGAAAGATGCCTACGGCCTGGTGAAGGACGGCGAGCTCTGGCTGATCAACGCCCACATCGGCCCCTACGAGCACGGCAACATCTTCAATCACGAGCCCCTGCGCACCCGGAAGTTGCTGGTCCACAAGAACGAGTTGCATAAGCTGCTCGGCAAGACCCAGCAGAAAGGTCTGACCCTGATTCCGACGCGGCTGTATTTCCGCAATGGCAGGGTGAAGGTGGAGATGGCCGTCGCCAAGGGCAAACAGAACTGGGACAAGCGCGAGACCGAGCGCCGCAAGACGGCCGACAAGGAAGCGCGGGAGGCCGTGGCGCGGAGCCGGAAGAGCTAAGGAAACTTTGATTGAGGCTTGTTTTGAACAGTGGACAGTCTTCAGACCGTCGGTTAAGTACCCGCGAGTCATGTGGCTTTACAGTTTGCTGAAAACTCGACCTTATGCGATTTTGAAGGGGCGTAGCTTTAGCTACGCCGTAGTAAGCCCTCTATTTTTTGTCATCCCGAACCGGATTCATCCGGTGAGGGGATCTGCTTTCCCGAGTTTTTCAGCAAACTGTTTAGCCGCTGCGGGACCTCGCTTTGACTTGATCGGAGTTTCCTTAACGCGCAAAGCCGGACAGAGTTGAGTGGTATTCGTAGAAACGAGACAGTGTTTTGCAAGAGGCGCACCTTTAGGTGTGCCATACGAGCTCATTAAATTTGTCATTTTGAGTGGGCTCCAGCCCACGGCAGCAATACAGAACGGATCATCTAAATGAAAACTGTACTGAACACCGCAGCACCTTCGCAGATCGAAACCGAATGTCTCGTCGTCGCCGTGCTCGACGCGGCCGAGAACACAACAACGGCGACAAATCCGACAAACACGATCCGCAGATCCAGACCGACGACAAGGCCGTGCAGACCGCCGCGGCCGACCTCGATCGCTTCCGGCGAGGTCACCGGCAAGATGCTGGAGACCGCGCTGTCTGCACAAGCCGCAGGGACTGAAGGCCAAGCGCCTGCTGCTGATCGGCGGAGGCAAGGCGAAGAAATTTTCCTCGTCCGAGTTGCGCAAGCTGGCCGGCGCTGCGGTCCGCAGGCTGAAGGCGAAAGACCTGAAGAGCTTCGCCTATCGTCGCTGCCCGCCGGCGTTGACGAGGCCGCGAAGGCGATCGTCGAAGGCGCGTTCGTCGGCAACTTCGATGCCGACTACTACAAGAGCGATCGCAAGGACCAGAAGATCGACGAACTGACCATCGTCACTCCGAAGGGCGCGAATCAGAGATCGTGGAAGACCGGCATGGAGCAGGGCCGCATCATCGGCGAGTCGCAGAACTTTACTCGCGACCTGGTCAACGAGCCCGGCAATCGCATGACGCCGACGATCATGGCCGACCGCGCCAAGGCCATGTGCGAAGAGACCGGACTGGCGTGCGAAATCTACGGTCCCGACAAAATCAAAGAGCTGAAGATGGGCGCGTTCTGGAGCGTCTCGCAAGGTTCGGACGAAGAGCCGCGGCTGATCGTGATGCGCTACGAGCCCGCCAAGCGCGCCCAAGAAGCGCGTGCTCGGGCTGGTGGGCAAGGGAATTACCTTCGACAGCGGCGGCATCTCCATTAAGCCCGGCGAGGGCATGGAGAAGATGAAGTACGACATGGCGGGCGGCGCGGCCATGATCGGCGCCATGCGCGCCATCGCGCAGCTGAAGCCGAACCTGCGCGTGATCGGCATCGTTTGCGCTAGCGAGAACATGCCTTCGGGCAAAGCGCAGAAGCCGGGCGACGTGCAGATTGCCATGTCGGGCAAGTCGATCGAGATCATCAACACCGACGCCGAAGGCCGCCTGGTGCTGGCTGACGGCCTGCACTACGCGCGAGCAACTGGGCTGCACCCACCTGATCGACGCGGCCACGCTGACCGGCGCCGTGCGTGGTGGCGCTGGGCATGGTCAACGCCGGCGTCTTCGCCAACGACGACGACTTCTACAATCGCTTCAACCAGTCGCTGCCGAAGTCGGGCGAGAAGATGTGGCGCCTGCCGGTCGACGATGAGTACCGCGACATGATCAAGTCCGAATATCGCCGACATCATGAACAGCGGCGGCCGCTGGGGCGGCGCCGTGACCGCTGCCATGTTCCTGAAGGAATTCGTCGGCGACACGCCGTGGATGCATCTGGACATCGCCGGCGTGGCCTGGATGGAAGACAACAAAGCCGTGGATCGCCAAGGGCCCGTCGGGCGTGCCGGTGCGCTCGCTGGTGGAGTTCGCGCAGCGACTTCGCCAAGGGCGGGGCGTAGGAGGGTCAGCGCCGGGTAGTCCAAGAAAGACCGGAGTCCTTTGGTGACAGTACTCCCACAGAGTAGGATTGCGGGGAATCGCCGCTCGTCGGGAGTTTTGGAGCACCAAGTTTTGCCGTGTCTCACAATGGGGTATATCGTCTAACTCTGCCTCCGTCACAAAGTTTTGACAATTTATTCATCTTCCTCTGATGTGGGGACGCTGGCGCGTCCGGTAAGCTAACTTCAATTGCAAACCTGATCGGAGAGAGGGGAGATGGCCAAACAGCCGCTCCCCGTTTTCTTTAGTTACCAGTTGCCTTTAGCAAATTGTCAGTTCGAACGGCTTGTCGGGCCATGCGTAGTGTTTCCTTTGGTCTTGCCTGATCATCCCGTTCGGCCCTAGAGCCAACCTCAACTCCCTTCCCGAATCGACGGTGGCGACCTGCAGCTAATAACTGACTACTGACAACTGACCACTAACTGCACTACCATCGTCTGTTATGCCAGTCGTCAACCGATACCTCTAGTGCTGCCTACACTCCGGTGAGGGCGCCGCGCGGCAATCAACTGTCCTGCAAAGGTTGGGGGCAGGAAGCCGCCATGCGCATGCTCATGAACAACCTCGATCCCGACGTCGCCGAGCGTCCGCAGGATCTCGTGGTCTACGGCGGCACCGGCCGCGCCGCGCGCAATTGGGAGTGCTACCACGCCATCGTCAACTCGCTGAAGTCGCTGGAGAACGACGAGACGCTGCTGGTGCAGTCGGGCAAGCCGGTCGGCGTCTTCCAGACTCACGAGTACGCGCCGCGGGTGCTGATCTGCAACTCCAACCTGGTCGGCCACTGGTCGAACTGGGAGAAGTTCAACGAGCTGGAGAAGCTCGGCCTCATCATGTACGGCCAGATGACCGCCGGCTCGTGGATTTACATCGGCTCGCAAGGAATCATTCAGGGAACCTTCGAGACGTTTTCGGCGGCCGGGCAGAAGCATTTCGGCGGCGATCTGGAGGGCAAGCTGATCGTCTCCGGCGGCATGGGCGGCATGAGCGGCGCGCAGCCGCTGGCCGCGACCATGACCGGCGCGTGCTATCCTCGGCATCGAGGTCGATCCCGAGCGCATCAAGAAGCGCCTGCGCACCGGCTATTGCGACTTCATGGTCAACTCGCTCGACGAGGCGCTGCGCATCATGAAGAGACGCGGTGCGCAAGAAGGAGAGCATCTCGGTCGGGCTGGTTGGCAATTGCGGCGACATCATTCCTGAGCTGGCCGAGCGCGGCGTGGTGCCCGACATCCTCACCGATCAGACCTCGGCGCACGATCCGCTGAACGGCTATGTGCCGAGCGGCATGTCGCTGGAGGAGGCGTTGGCGTTGCGCAAGAGCGATCCCAAGGCATATGTCGAGCGCTCGCTCGACACCATGGCGCGCCACGTCGAAGGCATGCTCAAGCTGCAGAAGATGGGCTCGGTGACCTTCGACTACGGCAACAACATCCGCACCTTCGCCTTCGAGCACGGCGTGAAGAACGCCTACGATTTTCCCGGATTCGTGCCGGCGTATATTCGTCCGCTGTTCTGCGAAGGCCGCGGACCGTTCCGCTGGGCGGCGCTCTCGGGCGATCCCGCCGACATTCACACCACCGACGATCTGGTGCTGGAGATGTTTCCCGGCAACAAGATTCTCAGCCGCTGGATCGATCTGGCGCGCAAGCGGATCAAGTTTCAGGGACTGCCGTGCCGCATCTGCTGGCTGGGCTATGGCGAGCGCGCCGAGTTCGGGCTGGCGATGAACGATCTGGTGAAGAAGGGCAAGCTCAAGGCGCCGATCGTGATGGGCCGCGATCATCTGGACTGCGGTTCGGTGGCGTCGCCCTTCCGCGAGACCGAGTCGATGAAGGACGGCAGCGACGCCATCGCCGACTGGCCGCTGCTGAATGCGCTGCTGAACACCGCCAGCGGCGCGTCGTGGGTGTCGATTCATAATGGCGGCGGCGTGGGCATTGGCTATTCGCAGCACGCCGGGCAGGTGACCGTCGCCGACGGCAGCGACGCGATGGCCAAGCGCATCGAGCGCGTGCTGACCAACGATCCGGGCATCGGCGTGGCGCGGCACGTGGATGCGGGCTACGACGAGGCAAAGAGCTTCGCGAAGGAGAAGGGCATCAAGGTGCCGATGGCAGAGTAGCGGTTAGCGACTAGCTACTAGCAACTAGCGAAAGCAGTTTGTGGCGCGACGGTCCAGTAATTTGCATTCAGCCAGTGTTTGATTTGTCATCCCGAGCGAGGACTTTAGTCCGAGCCGAGGGATCTGCGGTTTGCCATCAAAGCGAGAAAATTTGCATTCCGACGACCTACTCTCACCGTTCACGCTGCTCGTCTTACCCACGCCTCCCAACTGCTGACGCTGCGTAGCAGCGGCACCGGCCCCCGTCGGGGCGCGCAGATGCGCGAGTTGGGCATCATTCCTGATGGCGCGGTGCTCATCTCCGCCGGCAAGATCGTTGCCGTCGGCACGACAGACGAAATCTCAAAACACGAACTTGCGAAGAACGCCGACGAGGTCGATTGCTCCGGCAAAGTGGTACTGCCGGGCTTTGTCGACTCCCACACTCATCCCGTATTTACCGCTCCGCGCCTGATTGATTTCGAGAAGCGCATCGCCGGCGCCAGCTACGAAGAGATTGCCGCGGCGGGCGGCGGCATTCGCGCCAGCCTGCGCGGAGTTCGCGAGGCGTCGAAAGAGCAGCTTGCCTCCCACATTGTCAGAGCACTGGATGAGATGGCGGCGCAAGGCACCACCACAGTCGAAGCAAAGTCAGGCTACGGACTGAGCTTCGAGGCCGAGATGAAGTCGCTGGAGGCGATTCGTGAAGCGTCGCAGCAGTGGCGGGAACCGTCGTGCCGACGCTGCTGGGAGCGCACGTGGTGGCGCCAGAATATCGGGACAATCCCGAAGAATATGTGCGCATCATCTGCGAAGAGATGATTCCGACAGCGGCCAAGTTGAAGCTGGCCGAGTTTGTCGACGTGTTCTGCGAGCGCGGCGCGTTCAGCCTGGAGCAGTCGCAGCGTATCCTGCGCAGCGCGGTAGAGCACAGTCTCGGCGTCCGCGCGCATGTTTGCCAGCTCACTCCGGCGAAGTTGGAGCCGTTGCTGGAGTTTCATCCCGCATCCTTCGATCACATGGATTACGTCAGCGACGGGGATATTGCGATTCTGGCCAAGCTCGACACCGTCGCGACGCTGCTTCCGGCGGCAAACTACTTTCTGGGACTGGAAACGTTTCCGCCGGCGCGCAAGCTGATCGATGCCGGTGTCGCCGTGGCGCTGGCGACTGACTACAACCCCGGCACAGCGCCAACGCCGTCCATGCCCTTCGTCCTGTCCGTGGCCTGCACCCATATGAAGATGTCGCCAGCCGAGGCGATCACGGCCGCCACCTACAACGGCGCCTGCGCTCTGCGACTCCAAGGCCGGAAGGGGAGTCTGGAGGCCGGAAAAGACGCCGACATCGCGATCTTCGATGCGGAAGACTATCGCGAGCTGGCGTATTGGTTTGGAGTGAACCGGTGCCGCGGGACGCTGCTGTCTGGTGTAAAGTGCGTCATCCCTTCACCGGAGCCATAATAGGCTGATTTTTAGCGATCCGGCCCTGCCCACTCACACTTCTCCGCCGGAATCGTCTAACATTAGCTTACGATTTCGCGGAACTATAAATAGGTTCCATGCGTATTTCCCTTCATAGCAATCGGGGCATATTCAAATTCTTGAGAGTGTGACATATGAAAAAAATCCTGCTTGTGTTTGCGGCCGGCCTTCTGGCCTGCTGCACAGCCGTTGCGCAACGACTGCCCGGCGGCGCGACTCCCGATCACTATTCGCTTGCCATCAACATCAATTTCTCCAACAACAGCTTCGACGGTGACGAGACCATCGATCTCAAGCTCAGCAAGCCCAGCAACACCATCACGCTGAACGCGGTGGAGATCGACTTCCACGACGTCACCGTGACCGCCGGCGGACAGACGCAGACTGCCAAGGTTTCCAGCGACGAGAAGAACGAGACGGCGACCTTCACCGTCGACAAGCAGCTTCCCGCCGGCGCGGCGAGGGTGCACATCAAGTACACCGGACATCTGAACGACAAGCTGCGCGGCTTCTATCTGAGCACCTACAAGGGCAAGAAGTATGAAGTGTCGCAGATGGAATCGACCGACGCGCGCGTGGCCTTCCCTTGCTTCGACGAGCCGGCGTACAAAGCGACCTTCGACATGACCGCCATCGTCGACAAGGGCGATACCGCGATCTCCAACGGCGAGATTGTTTCCGACACGCCCGGCCCCGGCGACAAGCACACCATCAAGTTCTCCACCTCGCCCAAGATGTCGAGCTACCTGGTGGCGCTGACGGTCGGCGACTGGAAGTGCGTCTCCGATCACACCGATGGCGTGAAGGTCAGCGTCTGCACCGTGCCGGGCAAAGAAAACCTGGCGCAGTTCCCGCTGGAAGCTTCGAAGGCTTTCCTGCACTACTACGACAGCTATTACGGCATTAAGTATCCGCTGCCCAAGCTCGACAACATCGCCGTGCCTGACTTCCAGGCGGGCGCGATGGAGAACTGGGGCGCCATCATCTATCGCGAGACGCGCGCTGCTGATCGACGACAAGACCGCGTCGGTGGGCGCGAAGCAGGGTGTGGCCGAGACCATCGCGCACGAGATGGCGCACCAGTGGTTCGGCGATCTGGTCACCATGGCGTGGTGGGACGACATCTGGCTCAACGAAGGGTTTGCCACCTGGATGACGCCGCATCCGATCGAGCAGTGGAAGCCGGATTGGATGGAAGGCCAGGACGTGGTCGAGAACACCGACCGCGTCGCTGGCGCGGCGACTCGGTGCAGAACACGCGCCCCATTCATCAGGAAGCCGAACACGCGCGCCGAAATCGAGCAGCTGTTTGACGGCATCGCCTACGGCAAGTCGGCCGCAGTGCTGCACATGCTCGAGTCGTATCTTGGGCCGGAGACCTTCCGCGCCGGCGTCAACCTGTACTTGAAGGAGCACGCCTACGGCAACGCTACCGCAGCCGATTTCTGGGGCGCGATGGCGCGCGCTTCGAAGAAGCCCATCGACCAGATCATGCCGACCTTCGTTATGCAGCCCGGCGCGCCCTATGTCGACGTCGAGGCCAAGTGCGAAGGCGGCAACACCACGCTGAAGCTCTCGCAGAAGCGCTACTTCGATACCCCGGCCGCCTTCAACGAGCCCGACGATCAGATCTGGCAGATCCCGGTTTGCGCCAAGGGCATCAACGAAAGCTCGGCCGGCAAGCAGGAGTGCTTCCTGCTGACCCAGCGCGAGCAGCAGTTCACCTTGAAGGGCTGCTCGAAGTTTGTCTTCCCCGACTCCAACGCGCTCGGCTATTACCGCTTCAACTACGACAGCGCGGCGCTGCGGCAGATGGGCAGCGCCGTGGACACGGTGCTGACGCCGGAAGAACGCATTGCGCTGATCGGCAACGAGTGGGCGCTGATGCGCATTGGCAAGCACAGCGTGGGCGACTATCTGGCGCTGGGCGCGCAGTTGAAGAACACGCCCGGCGCGGTGCTGCTCGCCGCCTTCGGCGATCACCTGAACTTCATCAACGATTACCTGGTGACCGACGCCGACCGTCCGGCGTTCCAGGCGTGGCTGCGGACGCAGTTCTCGCCCGTGCTGCAGCAGCTCGGCTATAGCGGCCGTCCCAACGACACGCCGGAAGACAAACAGAAGCGCGCCTATGCTGTTTGAAGGCCTGGGCAACGATGGCCAACGATCCCGAGGTGATTCAGCAGGCGCAGACCATGGTGCAGCAATACATGAAGGACCCGAGCTCGGTCGACGGAACGCTGGCTCACGCCGGTGGTCGCGGTTGCGGCGCGTCATGGCGACGCCGAACTCTACAACCAGTTCAAGGCGCAGATGGAGAAGGCGAAGTCGCCGGAGCAGTACTACGATACTTCTACGCGCTCTGGCCGAAGTTCCCCAAGCCGCAGCTGACCAAGCAGACGCTGGCGTCGACGCTGACCCCGGCGGTGCGTGGGCAGGACCTGTACATTCTGCTGCCCATGCTGGACAATCCCGCCAGCCAGAATGCGACGTGGGACTTCATGCGCAACGAACTTCGACGATCTGATGAAGAAGACCGGCGGCGGACTGGGCGGCGTGGGAGTCTTCCTCTACGGGGCGCAGAGCTTCTGCAGCACGCGCAGAAGGCGAGCCGAAGTGAAGCAGTTCTTCGAGCAGCATCCCTTCCCCGGTACCGAACGCAATCAGAAGGAAGCGATCGAGTCGATCAACGGCTGCGTCGAGCTGCGCAACCAGCAGCAGAGCAATCTGTCTGCATGGTTGAAACAGCAGAGTGGAACCAACAACGCCTCCAGCGGCGGGGCGGGCGCAACCACGGGTACCATGCGCTAGAGAGCAGTGGTCTCAGGTCAGAGGGCGTCCCTTGCGGGCGCCCTCTTTCTGTTTGGAGTCGCTGGCTCGCACCGGCAGGCCGAGCTGACGGAGCCATTTTGTTCGATACGATGCAGACGGATATCCAGCTCGCCCGACTTTTCGCGAATCCAGTTGGCGTCGGGTCCGGCTTCGGGCATTCGACATAGACGGGGTTTTGCCGCATCGAGAAAGTCCGGCGAACTAACTTGAAGCGCTTCCTCCATGGCGGAGAGCTTGGTATCGATGACGTTCAGTTCCTCGGCGAGCGTGGCCACATAGACCGCGTCACGCGCGTGTTTGGCAGTCATCAACTTCGCCTCCACAATCGCGGGACGAAACAAATTGGATGCCACAGAGGATAGGGAATTCACTTTCGTGCTTGCCATGGATAACCTGATTTCTGCTGGATGCAGAACCTCACGCCCACATCCATATATCTAAATCCTTAAGAGCGCCATTCCCTCACGAGCTTCGCTATTCAATTTCAGCAGCCCCATTCCGCTTCACCGGGCTTGGCAAAATACTTCCGCGAATCGTCTTCCATGCGGGCGTTAGTTTCCAGCTCCAGGATCGCCAGACGTGCAGCGGCAACCATGCGATGACGTTCGTCGCGAGGAACCGAGTTCCACGCTTGCGGAGGTGCTGCCGTAGCGCTCTCGCCTTCGGGCGATAAAGCCTCCTGATAGTGGTGGAAAAGCCGGGCGAACTGCTGAACGAATACTTCCTGGGTTGACATACTCTCCTTTAGGGAAGCTTTCCGCGCCTCCTGCGTTCAATCCATTGGACTATGTGCTGCATAAACCTTGAATAAATCGTTCGTAAGGAATTCGTAAGGGCAGAGGCAACGAAAATGGCGTATCACTGGGGAATGTTTACGGTACGAAAATCAATGCAAGATTGCGGCGCCTCTGGTATGGTTTTCGTGCGTTTTCACTGGGTGGTGAGCAATCGCTTCTTTGCATATCTTTGTCATCTCGACCCCAGCGCAGCGGAGATCTGCGGTTTGCGGGATTTCGGTTGGAAAGTGTCGCAAAGTCTTGCGATAATCCTCTGACTCCCGCCCAGAAGGTTGCCGGAGCCAAGGCCACTTCGCTGCAACCGAAGTTCGATCCATTCCTCGCTCCCTTGAGGACCGGTTGCGCATGACTCGACGACTGTTTTTCCTGCTGCTCTGTTCTGCCACTCTCTGGCTTGCCTTGTATTCACTGGCCGACGATGCGAAGCCCAATCCGGATAATGCTGAGCTGGCAGTCGCCGATCAGCTTTACAAGTCCGGTAAGTTTGCCGAGGCGGCGGATAAATATCAGGCGCTCGTGAAGGCCGATCCAAGTCTGGTGGCCGCGCAAGCCGGGTTCGTGCGCTCCTTGCTGCGCGAGCAAAAAATAGATGACGCCCTGGCCGCCGCCAATGGCGCGCTGGCTGCCCAGCCGAATTCAGCGCTTGTGCTGGCCGCCATGGGAGACGTCGACTTTCGTCTGGGAAAGATGCCCGAGGCAGAGACTTGTTACCAGAAGGCGCTGAAGATCGACCCTAAACTGATTCATGGGTATCTGGGCCTGGCACGGATTTACCGTGCGTTTTCGCTCTACCGTCATGCGTATGACGAATTGCAGCGCGCCCACGAGATTGCACCCGACAATCCCGAGGTGCAGCGCCTGTGGTTCAGTCATCTCTCCCGTCGCCAGAGGATTGCGGCGATCGAAGCCTATCTGGCGGGTCCACATCCCGACAATCCGGAAGAAACGGATTCACTGCAGCACTATCTTGCGTTCCTGAAAGCGACTGTCGATCAGCCGGTGCACGCTTGCAAGCTGGTAAGCAAAGTCGAGCAGACTGACACTAAACTCGAGGCCATGCGAAGAGATCCCCAACATATCTTTGGCTACGGTCTCATCGTAAAACTGAATGGACACGATGAACGCCTGCAGCTGGACACCGGTGCAAGCGGCATCGTGATTAGCCCCAAAGTCGCGGAGAAGGCGGGGCTCACGCGCCTCACCGAAGAACGCTATATGGGCATCGGCGATAAAGGAGCGCAGACCGGATACTTGGCGCTGGCAGCGCAGATACGGGTTGGTGATCTCGAGTATCAAGACTGCATCGTCCACGTTGGCGGCCGGGCAACCATTAACAGCGAAGATGGTCTGGTGGGCGCCGATGTCTTCGCCTCCTACCTGATCGACATCGATATTCCCGACCAGAAGCTTCGTTTGTCGCCTCTTCCTCCGCGTCCCGACGAGAGTGCGGCGCCTGCAAGTCTAAAGACCGACGACGAGCCGCAAGCCAACTCTGAAGAGAAGCCGGAAGGCGGAGCCGATCAGAAGGCGGAAGAACCTGGCGCCGGCAAATCTGCGGCTGCCGAGGCCCCACGCCATCTGCCTAGAGACCGCTATGTGGCTCCGGAAATGGCAAAGTGGACGCCGGTGTTTCGTTTCGGGCACGCGCTCCTGATACCCACTCGCGTGAATGACTCGCCGTCGATGCTGTTCCTGATCGATACCGGTGCGGGTCGCAACACGCTTTCGACGCGAGCCGCCAGCCAGGTCACCAAGATCAGCAGCGACCCGAATGCGCATATAAAAGGTCTCAGCGGCGATGTCTCCAATGTTTACCGCGCGGAGAAGGCGACGCTGGTCTTCGGCCACTTCGCGCAAAAGAACCAGGAGATCGTGACCTTCGATCTCTCGGACATGAGCCGCAATCTTGGCACCGAACTGTCCGGCATATTGGGATTCGATTTGCTGCACATGCTGCAGATCAAGATCGACTATCGCGATGGACTGGTGGATTTTGCCTACGATCCCAGCCGCTGGCATTAGGCCGGACGAGGCTGGGGCAGATTTTTCGACATCACGTGATGGTTGAAGGTAAAATCGCGCTCAAGGATTCAATGCCATTGAAACCCGCACTCGCCGCTGCCCTGTCGTTGCTTTTGCTATGCGCGTCGTCATTCGCGTCAGCGTGTGAATTGTCATGTTCGCTGGCGCCTTCGCATCCGGTTTCCTCGCAAGTTTCGGGTTCCAAAGATCCCTCCACTGCTCTGGCAAGTGAGCCCGCGGCCTCCGCGGTGACGACGTCTCATTCGCATTGCGGCCACGCCGGAACGGCTCGACAGAGCAGCGCAGTTACTCAGCATTTCGAAGATGCCTCAACCTGCACGAGCGCGCCCTGTACGCAAGCGCAGGTTTTCTCTACGCCTATGAGCGGCAAAGACAGCGTGCAGATTGAAAGCACTCATCTCGCCGTCACCATCGCAATTGTCTCGCCGGTCAGCAGCATCAGCAATCGATCGGATATCGTCAAGCTCCAACACGCGCCACCTGAGGCCCTCTTCCTCGACCCGCTCTCAACAGCTCTGCGCATCTAGTCAGCCGCACGTTCCGTTGCACAAAAGACCGGTGGAACACGCTTCCCAGGCTTGCATAATCGATCGCGTTTTTTGGGGTGCGCTTCCGTGCCTGAGGTAAGTCTTCTCGATTGCCGCATTGGCTGAAACCAGCTTTGATCGCAATCCTAACTGCACCGCGGAAGTGCTGCTCGATGCACTTCCAGCGTTCTTATCGTCGTGATTTGCGAGTTCCTTATGAATAGCAGGCGTTTCTTCTTGCAGCGCGCATTGGCCTTTGGCGCCGGTGCGTTGTCGCTTCCCACTCTTGCCACGGCTGAGCTTCCGCAGCCTCACGGTAGTTCGCAACGATCTCCCCAGCTCGAAAAACACGGGCGAGCCGCTGGTCCGCCGCTTCCAATCGTGACGCCCGACGTTCCCAAACTGCCCTACACGATGGATGGCGGAGTGAAGGTGTTCCATCTCATCGCCGAACCGGTGAAGCGCGAACTCATGCCGGGCCGCGTGATCGATGCCTGGGGATACAACGGCGTGTGTCCCGGTCCAACGATCGAAGCCATTCGCGGAGACCGGGTTCGCATCCTTCTCGACAACCATCTGCCCGAGCCGACCACCATGCACTGGCACGGCCTGGAAATTCCCATCCAGATGGACGGGATGCCGTACATCAGCCAGAAGCCGATCATGCCTGGCGGCCGCTTCGTCTACGAATTCTCGCTCGATCAGGATGGGACGTTCTTCTACCACTCTCACGGCGCCATGCAGGAGATGATGGGGATGATCGGGATGTTCATCCTCCACCCCAGCCATGCCTACGTGCCGCACGTCGATCACGATTTCGGTTTAGTGCTACAGGAGTGGGCGCTACTTCCTAACAACTCCATCCCCGACACCGCGAATATGGAATTCAACTGGCTGACGTTGAACGGCAAAGCCGGGCCGGCCACGACGCCGCTGGTGGTACGCCAAGGCAATCGGGTGCGCATTCGCATGGTGAACATGGGGATGGACCATCATCCGGTCCATCTCCACGGCCACACTTTCGTCGTGACCGGAACGGAAGCGGGACGGCAGCCGGAATCGACCTGGGGGCCGGGGAATACGGTGTTGGTGGGCGTGGCGCAAGCGCGCGACATTGAGTTTGTCGCCAACAACCCGGGCGACTGGATGATCCATTGCCACCTCCCACATCACATGATGAACAGCATGATGGACCTGCTGAGCGAGCGGGCCGTTTCCACTACTCCTCTTTCGCAGCAGCGAGCCGGCGAACAGATGAAGCTGACGGTGATCGCAGGGTCAGCCAATGGAGATGGCTCCCGATGAAGCACAGGCAATCGCGCCCAACGCGTCTGCGGTGCCGGGATTTCCTCAAGACGGGTTGATGGAAATGGCGATGGACCAGGCAGTGGACAAATCTCCGGAGTTCATGGAGCTTCCTCCCGGCTGGTCGGCCGGCATGCAGGGGATGATGACCCTGCTGCGAATCATGCCACCTGACCAATACGACCGTTATCTCGCGGCCAAGAGCCGCCACAGCGCGGGAGAAGGGCTATGAAACCGCTTTGGTTGGTTCCGCTCAGAGCCTTACTTCTGCCGCTGTTGTTACTCACCGCGCACGCGCAGCAGAGTGCGCCGGACGCTAAACCCGCTATGTCCCACAGCGGTCAGCAAACCCAGGCTAAGCCCGACGACATGTCCGGAATGCAGATGGGCAGCTCGAAGGCGGCAATGGAAGCGCCGAGTTTTCTGCCCCAGATCGGACAACCAGCGGAGGGAGGTAGCGGTCCCGTATATCGGCTAGGCGATTTCGAGGCAAAGGCGTTGCAGCAGAATCCCACATTGTCGGAGGCGGATGCCGGGGTTAAGTCGGCCGAGGCAAAGAAGTTGCAGGCGGGACTGTGGCCGAATCCCACAGTGGGGTACCTGGGGGACGAGATCGCCGGCGGCGTAGGCATTAACGGAGGTAGGCAAGGCGGGTTTGTGGAACAGACTATCGTTCTGGGACGCAAACTTTATCTGGCGCAGCAGGTCGCCGGTTCTGACGCGAAGATCGCCGCGCTGGAGAAGGACGAGCAGCGTTATCGCATCCAGAATGCAATCCGCACGGCGTATGTTCAAACCCTGGCGGCTCAGGAACTGGTTGCGCTGGCAGATCAGTATGTAAGGCTTTCGACCGCTACGCTCGAGACGACACAGCATCTGCATAACATCGGGGCACGCGACGAGTCGGAAGTTACGATGGCGGAGATTGAAGTGGAGCGCGCCAAGCTAAGCGCTGAGGTGCAGCGCGCTTACCTGCAGCAGGAATGGGAAAACCTGCGCAACATTGTTGGCGATCCATCGCTGCCAACCGGATACCTTGCCGGCAAACTCGACGCCGATCATTCCCCAGCTCAATAGCCAGCAGTTGGTGGATGTGCTGATCGCTGACAGTCCCGCGATGAAGATCGCGAAAGAGGGCGCTGCCCGTGCGGAAACGTCGGTCCTGGAGTCGCGCCGCCAGTCGATTCCCGACTTGCGGGTCAGAGCTGGTCTGGAGCAAAACCTGGAGACCAACGATCTGACTGGCAAGCCATTTGGGTTGGAGGGATTCGCGGAGGTCCGGGTTGAGTTGCCCATCTTCAATCGCAACCAGGGCAACGTGGCTTCGGCACGCGCGGATATGGAACGCTCGCTGGCGGAGACGCGTCGCATCGAACTGCAACTCCGGCAGCAGGCGGCGATTGTGGTTGAGCAGTATGAAGCGGCGCGAATCACGGTCGAGGGATATCAGACCCAGATTCTTCCCCGCACCCAGCGGCTTTACGAAATGCAAGTGAAGGCGTGGGGCAGGATGGCGCTGTCGTATCCTCAGGTCCTGCTGGCGCAGCAAGGTCTGTTCACCGCACAAGCGGAGTATATCCAGGCATTGCAGAACTTGCGGACCAATGCGGTAGCGCTCAGTGGATTTCTGGTGACGGATGGCCTGGCGCCGCCGGGTATTGGTATAAGTGCTCACTGAGGACGGTGTGGCTTGGAATGCGCCCTTTGTCTTCTTCTGTCCATCTGCGGACAGAGCATTCGTTGCCGGACACGCTGCCAATACGCATGTCTCCGCAATTTACTGAATCTACGAGCCCGACGCTTGGCGAATCGCGTGCGACATCACGTTGGGATTCTTTGTCCGATGGTCACGAGCTTTGAGGAGACGCTATGCTGGGGGACTTTCGTTACGCATTGCGGCAACTGAAGCAGGCGCCAGTATTCACGATAGTGGCCATCGTCACGCTTGCACTGGGCATCGGCGCCAATACGGCCATCTTCAGCGTGGTGAAGGCGGTGCTGCTTAACGAACTGCCTTATCGTGATCCCGGGCGTCTGGTGAAGGTTTCGACCGCCGATCCCGATACTCCGCTGCCAGAGACCATCGACTTCACGACAACCTACGACTTGCGGCAGCGCAACCATTCCTTTCAGAGCATGTCTTTGTTCCGGGACGGCGCCGGCACCATGGTGGAGCAAGGCCACCCGGAATTGCTGGACGGACTGCGCGTGGGCTACGACTATTTCGACACGCTCGGCATCAAGATGCAATTAGGCCGCAGCTTCCTTCCAGAAGAGGATCAGCCAGAGACGCGCTATGAAGCCGTCCTTTCGCATGGTCTATGGCTGCGGCGCTTCGGAGGCGATCCGGCGATCGTCGGCCGGACGGTGCGCCTGAGCGATCGCACGTACAAGGTCGTCGGCGTCTTGCCGGAGGGTTTTCAGCCAATCCTGCGGTCTGACCGCTCCGTCGTGCCCGAGATCTACATGCCTTTGGGATACGACCTGAAGCTACCCATGGCTTGCCGCGGCTGCCAGCATCTGCAACTCATCGGTCGATTGAAGCCGGGCGTTACGGCAGAACAAGCCAAAGCGGAGTTGAACACGATCCTGCGGGATATCATGCGTGAACATCCCCAGGACTACGACCAGCGGGATGTCATCGCCCTGATGCCCCTGCGCGACTACGTCGTGGGCCGGGTGCAGACGGCGCTCTGGATATTGCTGGGTGCAGTTGTCATGGTGCTGCTGATCGCTTGTGCCAACGTGGCGCATCTGGCGTTGGCTCGGGCAACCAGCCGCAGCAAGGAGATGGCGTTGCGCGCCGCGTTAGGCGCAGGGCGTGCCCGGCTGGCACGTCAACTGCTTTCGGAAAGCTTGTTGCTCGCTCTAATCGGCGGCCTGGCCGGCGTGTTGCTGGCTTGGTGGGGCACCGGCGCAATCGCCAGTCTAGGCCCGAAGGAACTGCCGCGCGCGCATGAGATCCGCATGGACCTCCCGGTGCTACTGTTTGCACTTGGCGCCAGCATCTTCACCGGCCTGCTGTTCGGGGTTGTGCCGGCGCTGCGCACCTCGCAAGTCGATCCCAACGAAGCCTTAAAGGATTCGGGCAGAGCCACTGAGGGCCGCTCGCGTCACGGCTATCGCAGCGTTCTGGTCACCGTCGAGATGGCTCTGGCATTTGTGCTGGTGCTGGGCGCGGGGCTTCTGGGCAAGAGCCTGCTGCGGCTGTTGAATGTCGATCCCGGTTACGATCCTCACAACGTCTTGACCGCCGGAGTTTACGTCTACGGAGACCGCTATAAGAAGCCGGAAGCCGAGCTGAATTTCTATGATCAGGCGATGCAGCGGTTGCGCGCGGCGCCCGGCATCGAGGGCGTCGCCATGGTCAGCACGCTGCCGCTGGCGAGCTTTGATCGGCGGGGATTCCACATCCAGGACCGGCCATTAGCCAACGAGTCGGAGGCGCCGTCGGTGGATGGATATTCTGTCTCGCCCGATTACTTCCGAATCATGAAAATCCCGTTGAAGCGAGGCCGGCTGCTCACTGCCGCAGATCGGATGGGTGCTCCCATGGTTGCACTCATCAGCGAGTCGTGCGCGCGAACCGTGTTTCCCAACGAAGATCCGATCGGCAAGCATATCCAGTTGGGCGGCCGGCATGACGATAAAGAATGGTCTACGATCGTCGGCATCGTGGGCGATGTGCGTCAATATGGCTTCGACCGGCCTTCGAACATGGAAGCCTATGTGGCGCAATCGCACAGAATATGGATTACGGCTTCAACCTGGTGGTTCGCACCGCGGGCGATCCGCGACGATTTGAGCAAACCGTGCGCCAGGCGTTTCTCTCTGTCGACAACACTCAGCCCATCTACCAAGTACGTCCGCTGGAAGACTACGTTGCCGAGTCGCAGGCCGCGCGTCGGTTCACATTAATGCTGCTGGGATTGTTCGGTGGGCTCGCGCTGGTGCTGGCGGCGGTTGGAATCTACGGCGTGATCTCCTACGCGGTCAGCTTGCGAACTCGCGAGTTGGGAATTCGCATGGCACTGGGCGCGGCTCGCAACGATGTCCTGGGCATGGTGCTGCGCCAAGGTTTGACGCTGGTCGGCACGGGTCTTGCGGCTGGTTTCGTGGCCTCCTTACTGCTGACGAGATTCCTTTCGTCGCTGCTCTTCGAGGTACGCCCCATCGACTTGGCGACGTCACTGGCGGTTAGCGTGACGCTGGCCGGGGTAGCGTCGCTGGCCAACTATCTTCCTGCCCGTAAAGCATCCAAGCTCGATCCTATCGTAGCCTTGCGCTGTGAATAGATGCCCATAGGCTTTACCTTCCGATTGCGAACCAGCGCCTGTTCTTGCGCGTCCTGACCCACCGAATCTGCGGTCGACCACTTCAATCTGGAACCCAAAATTGACGTTCCCCAAGCTTGCGTCCCCACAGCGGTTTTCGCTATCCAACTAAATAATGGAGGTGACGCTGTGGGGTTAAAGGTGTTTGTTGCGGGCGGGACCGGCGTTCTCGGACGGGCCAGCTTGCCCGCATTATTGGCGGCGGGCCACCGCGTACGTTCGACCGCGCGTGGCGAGGAAAAAGCGGCATTCGTTCGCGGCTTGGGTGCCGAGCCCGTCGACTGCGATTTATACGATCTCAACTCTCTTCGCAAGGCGATGGCAGGATGCGATGTAGTGATTCGGCTGACTACAAAAATTGGCTCGATGACGAAAATCCGCGACTCCAAGTCCTGGGCCGAAACCAATCGCTTGCGCACTGAGGGAGCGCGCATTCTGGTGGACGCTGCTATCGCTGAAGGAGTGCCGGCCTATATCCACGAGTCGATCTCGTTTGTCTATGCTGACGGGGGAACCCGGTGGCTGAATGAAGACTCACGCATCGACGACGGGGGCAGCGAGGTTCTGCGCGCAGCTCTGGCGGGCGAGCGCGAGGAGGCCCGCTTCTCGGAAGCCGGCGGGCGAGGCATCGTGCTGCGCTTTGGCGGGTTCTATGGCGCTGATGCGCCTTCCACTCACGAGACAGTCGCCATGGCGCGAAAGCGCCTGTTATTTCAGATTGGTCCAGGCACGAATTATTTCTCTTCGATTCATGTTCCTGATGCAGGACGCGCTGTCGCCGCGGCGGTGACGGCTCCGGCGGGAACCTATAACGTTTGCGACGATCAGCCCGTTCTGTTCGCGGAATACCTGCGTGCTCTAGCGGCAGCAATCGGCGCCAAGAACCCGCTGCGCATGCCAGGATTCTTGGGTACGCTGATGTTCGGCCAAGTGTGGAATTACTTCTCGCGCTCGCAAAAGATTTCCAATGCGCGGCTGAAGACGTTGGCTGGCTGGAAGCCCGCAGTCAAGAGTGTGCTGGAAGGCTGGCCGCTGGTTGCAGCCGAATTAGACAGCACTGCAACGCAGCCTGCGAGGCGCCAGGAAAAGAGGCCGGCAGCGTAGCCGCAGACCATCGATGTATTCGTGCGGCAAGGGATTGGCCGGGCTCCTGTTCGAGACCGGGAGGTTGTCCTCAGGACGGAGAGCTATTGACCGAGCCATGAGATTGATCGATCAAGGCAACTTGGCATCGCTGGTTTTGCATCGCACCGGGGAAGAGGTTAGCTATGAGTCGTGAACTGACGAATGTGCTTGCCAAGATGAGCGAGCAGGAAGTCGCATTGACCCGATGGGTCGCGGAGCACCGCGATGCAATCGATTCGCAAGCGCATCTGAAAGAAGGCAGTGTTCAGCGGACATATTGGATGTATGGGCAGCTGATCGCAATCAGAGAAGCTATGAACCTGATTCAAGCGGAGCTGTCTGCTGGGCAAGCACCGTTCAGTCAAGACCGCGCTAGTTAACTGTGCGGTCCGGAAAGAGACTGTCCAATCGATCTTTCGGACGGCTCATCCAACTTTTCGCACCTGACGCCGCAAATCTGCAGCTTGCCCCGCTTTCACAATCTGTTAACGGAACCTTTTTAGCTCTCGCCCGTATATAGCTCAAGAAGTTGATCTAGTGAGGCTATCGAGCACTCCTGACGCAACCTCCGGGTTCCCGATGAACGCCAATCTCTGTCGCGGTTGTCGGGGTAGAACGCCACTTCTAAAGGAGAACATCATGGACGCGAAATATAACTGGCTGATCGACAACGCTGCGGTCCGCGTCACCTTGAACACGGTGGCGCTTGCGCTCTGGATTGCCATGGCGGTGGGATTGCTGGAACTGGCGTCGAAAATCTAGTCAATATGTAACCCGCGCGAATGCAGATCGCGCATAACGAGGCGTCCGGCGAGGCCTCTGACAGCGCCTGCCGGATGGATCACGAAACCCCGCTATCCCCTCCAGCGGGGTTTCGTGTGTGCAGACAGATTTCGAGCCGGGTTGACACTCTGCGGTCGTTTGAGGGATGCTCCTGCAGTTGTTTGGAGGAGGGATGGGACGCGAGCTTCTGTGCACAGTTCGTTTCGCCAGCAAAGAATTTAGCGGCAAAGCGCTCCTGGAAACCAACGAAATTATCTTTCGTGGCGATCTTCGGCTGAAGATTCCGCTTAGCCTCGCTGAAATCGGTTTCTTCATGCGATGGCGAGCTTCAATTGAAGTGGGCCGATGGCGCTGCAGTTCTTCGAACTTGGCGATCACGCCGAGAACTGGGCGAACAAGATTCTCCATCCTAAGAGCACCGCTGAGAAGCTTGGCATCAGGCCTGGGTTGGTGGTTTCGGCAGTGGCGATAGGTGATGCGCGATTTCCTCACGGAACTTGCGCGCCGAGGCGAAAAGTTTCTCAGATTCGAAACCATTGAACTATTCCGACTTGATCTTTCTTGGCGTCGAAAAAGCAGCGGGACTGGCGCGGGCGGCAAAGCTGGTTCCCTCGCTAACCGCTGCCGGAGCGTTGTGGATCGTCTATCCCAAAGGCAAGCAGGAGATCAAGGAGCAGCAGGTGCTCGACGCCGGCAAGCAGGCTGGCTTGGTGGATGTGAAGGTCATTAGTTTCTCCGCCACGCATACCGCATTGAAGTTTGTGCGGCCCAAAGCGAAGCGGTGATTAAGGCGTGCCAACTCGGGGTTTCCTAACCCAAGAAAGCGCCACACCGCATCCCTCGACACAGTGGGCGTTGCCATTCCAAACGACATCGTTAGTCACGCACTAGCTGCGCGTGGTTTCCACTTCGCGCAGGCGTGCAGCCTTGCCGCGCAGCGCGCGCAGGTAATACAGCTTGGCGCGGCGAACATGCGCCGAACGCAACACTTCAATCTTGTCGATGACCTTGGAGTTGGTAGGGAAGATGCGTTCCACGCCCTGGCCAAAGCTCATCTTGCGGACGGTGAAGCTGGGCTGCGAGCCGTGGCTCTTGGAGATGACGACGCCTTCGAACGCCTGCAGACGTTCCTTGTCGCCTTCCTTGATCTTCACATGCACGCGAACGGTGTCGCCGGGCTTGAAGTCGGGAAGATCGGTGCGCCGCGTTTTGGCGAGTAAGCCGGTCAATAATCGGTGAGTTCGACATAGTTCGTTTTCCTTCCGTATGGCACGCCTCGCGGCGGCGAAAAATAGCAAGAAGCAACTAGTAGCTAGCGATTAGCAATTAGCTCTCTAGAACCTTATATCTTCTGTCATCCTGAGCGGAGGCTCGCGTCCTTTGCGAACCGGAGTCGAAGGACCCCTATAGTCGCAAAACAACGTCACGCACCGCTCATTTGCTACTCGCTCCTTCTCGGCCTCGATCTCGGCCAGCAGCTTGCGATCGTCCTTACTCAGCTCTGCATGCCCGCAACAGATCAGGGCGATTGCGGAGCGTCTTGCGCAGCGCACAACGGCGACGCCACTTGCGAATCTCATCGTGGTTCCCGTTGACCAGCACCTCGGGAACCGGCATCCCGCGAAACTCCGCCGGACGCGTGTAGTGCGGATAGTCCAGCAGTCCGCCGGAACCGCAGGTCGAACTTGGCGGCTCGCCGGCAACTCTCTTTCCAGCGTCGACCGCGTTCGCCGTGAACGACTCCTGCTGCGACGAAGCTGCGTTGCCCAGCGCTCCCGGTACAAGCCGCGCCATCGCATCCACAATGATCGCCGCGCCCAACTCTCCGCCGCTCAGCACGAAGTCGCCAATCGAAATCTCGCGATCGGCAAGATGCTCGCTGACCCGCTCATCGACGCCTTCATAGCGTCCGCAGATCAGCACCACGCGCTCGCGAGCTCATCAACTCCTGCGCCACCGACTGCGTGAACAACTCGCCCTGCGGCGACAGCAGAATCACCGTTTCGCGCGCGTCTTGTCCAATCCGTTCCTCGCGCGGCGCGAGGTTCAGCGACTCCAGGCACTCGAAGATGGGCTCCGGTTTGAGCACCATGCCTTCGCCGCCGCCGAACGGCCGATCGTCGACCGTGCGATGACGGTCGTGGGTGAACGTCCGCAGATCGTGAATGCCAATTTCAATGAGCCCGGCTTCGCGCGCTCGGCGCACAATGCCGTAATCCAGCGGCCCGCGAAAGAAGTCCGGAAAAATCGTCAGGATCTCGAACTTCATTTTGGCCACGCCAATTCAAATCGCACTCGATTTGAAGGGGCACGGCTTCAGCCGTGCCATCAACACGAGAAACCATTCAGGGCTTTAGCCCCTGAAAGAACTCGTACGGGACAGCGCCAAGAGACCGATCCTCAGGGGCTGAAGCCCGATATTCCCTCGCCTCATCGGCCCAGCTAAAGCTGAGCCCTTTCAAACCGTCAAATGTTACTTTCCCTTACGCCGCTCGCCTGCCGATCGCGCTTCGTCGGCTTCGGATTTCTGCCGCTGCTTCTCGTCGTCCCTCAACGGCGCATCCAGATCCAGCAGCCCTTCAGGCAATTCCATGTCGATGCGTTTGCCGGCAACATCAAAGTTCTTCACAAACTCTTCCGCGAAGGGAACCAGCACTTCGTTCTGCACCGCACAAACCGGCAACTTCACAACCAGCAGCGGAGCTTCGCCTGCCCCAAACTGCACTTCGCTGACGCGTCCCAGGAAGCGCTGTCCGCTATTGATCCAGACATCGCTCCCGACGATCTCGCTGACGTACTCGGCGCCCGGTTCCAACTTCGTGCGCTGTTCGCGTGGTACCTGCACTTCCCACCCCTTCAGCTGCTCGGCGTCGCTGATACTGTCTACGCCGGCGAACTTCAGCACCACTCCGCCCTTGTGGAACCAATGCTCTTCCAGTTGCAACTCGCGGCGGCTGCCATCGGGCGCCAGTCCCGATAACTGCTCGGCGTTCTGCAAAGCGTTCCGGGAAGTCAGTATGCAACTCAGCCATGACTTCGCCGCGCCGCCCTTGCGGTCCCAGCACGCGTGCGATGGTGATGAATTCGGCGGCTATTCCACAATCTCCAACTGATAGCGCTTGCGAGTACGCAGGCGGCCGAGTGGACAATGGTCGCGCAAGCTGCGCGCGGTGCGTCCCTGACGACCGATCACGCGGCCCAGATCGCTTTCGGCCACGATCAACTCCAGCACGGTCTGGCCGTTTTCTTCAAAAGGCTCAACCGTGACCTCGTCTGGCGCTTCCACTATCGCCTTGGCCAGAATTTCCACCAGTGCAACCATGTTGGGTGCGCTATCTGCCATGCCTTGGGCTCCTGTAGTCGGCTTGCGACGCAGTTGCGATCTTACGCTGCGGTAGTCGGCTCCTCAGTCTGAGTGGGCGTAATCGGAGGTGGGGCGCTGGCAGCCTTCTCCACCAGTTTGCGCACGCGGTCCGACATCTGAGCGCCCTTGGCTTTCCAATAGTCGATGCGCTCGCGCTTCAATTCGACGCTGGCGGGGTTGGTCCGCGGGTTATAAGTGCCAACCACTTCCACCGAGCGGCCATCACGCGCCCGGTCCTTCTCGATTACAACGATGCGGTAGTGCGGCTGCTTGCGCGCACCACGGCGCGATAGACGAATCATTAACACAGAGAATGGTTTCCTTTCCTGCTAGTGAGTGACCACACGATGCAGAACTGCTTCCCGCCACATAGTCTGGCCGGAAGGCGCTCGCCGCGCGGCACAACTTTCCTCAGGTGAGAACCGGGCCCCGCCTGGCAAGAGTTACGCGCAGGTGGGATACAGTGGGTGTTCCAGCGATCCACCACCCCGCCAAGCGCAAATTCGGCGCTTTTCGGGGACCCCGGCGTCGCTACCACACCCCAATGAACGCAGCTTAAGGCGTCCACTGGACCTCACATACTTTGAGGCAACAACTCATCAATTATTGCGGATATGCGGCGGTTTGGCAAGCGGAGCAACTTCTTCGGCGGGTGGCAGTTCAGCGCACGATGTGACACGATAGGAGTATGCCAAAGCGTAACCTTCGCATCATAAAGCGAGTCAGGAACATTCCCCTAGTCGGGACCTGCGAGTTCTGCGACATGCAGTTTCATTTCGAGGCGCACCCGCACAGTCAACCGTCAGAAGGGCAGGCAGCGATTCAGCAGCAGTTCAACGCGCACACTTGCAAACTGGAGGGCGCGACCGGGGAAGCGAAAGAGGCGGAGTAGACGATCTGGTCGGATTCCACAAGCGCCATAGGCGCGACATATGTTAGCCCAGCCGTTTACGGCTGGGAATGCGTTCTTATTACGGATCGAGTGCCGTAGGCACGACAGCAACCATTATCGTGTGCCATCCGTCACAGTTGCACACTGCGAAATCCAATACTTTCTAGTTGTGGCCCACACCTACTCGTCCATGCTCGTGCATTGTGTGTTCAGCACGAAGGAACGCAGAGACTTAATCCTCCAGCCGGAGCTGCTCTGGAGATACCTTGGCGGAATCGCACGAGCCAAGGACATTGCATTGGTCGCGGCGGGCGGGACGGCGAACCACGTTCATCTATTGCTCGATCTGCCGCCGACAATGCAGCTTTCGCAGGCCGTGCAACACCTCAAGGGAAACAGTTCGCACTGGCTTAATCAGGAGAAGAGACCTTTCGCTTGGCAGCAAGGTTATGGCGCATTTGGCATTGGCGAGTCGCAGCGGCAAAGGGTTATCACCTATATCACAAATCAAGTTGAGCATCATAAAAAGTGGAGTTTCGAGCAAGAGTTTGTAATGCTGCTCCGGAAATATGGGATCGAGTATGATGATCGATTTGTCTTTGGGTAAGGCGGTGTCGTGCCTGCGGCACTCCGCTTCTTATTGACTAGCTTTCCCAGCCGTGAACGGCTGGGCTAACTTATGTCGCGCCTATGGCGCTTTTTGAATCGCGCGGAACGCGGGACCTGGGAAGCCAACCGGATGTCGTTCGACAGGGTTTGTATCCAAGCACGAGCAAGAGCAAGCGTCTTTGGACGAAACTGCTCATCTTCCGATCGACTCTGTGGATGAACCTGCGATAGATTTCCATTCATCCAAACACTAGGCCATGCTGAAACTTCTTTGCATTACTGCCCATCCTGACGATGAAGCCGGCGGCTTTGGTGGCACGCTGCTGCTTTACGGCGAACGCGGCGTTGAGACTTCGGTGGTTTGCCTTACTGCCGGGACTGCGGCTCGCAATCGCGGAACAGCGCACAGCAATGAAGAACTGGCCGAGCTGCGTCGCGCCGAGTTCGCGGCGTCGTGTAAGGTGCTTGAATGTCGCCCACGGCGAGGTACTTGACTATCCCGACAGCAAACTCGATCGCACCGATTTGTATCGGGTGGTTTGCGATCTGGTGCTTCGCATACGCCAGCTTCGGCCGCATGTCATCGTGACGTTTGGCCCCGACGGCGGACTTACAGGTCACGTCGATCATGCAATAGCGGGTACGTTTGCAACCCTGGCTTTCGAATGGGCTGGCCGCCCCGATCGCTATCCGGAGCAACTGGGGCGGGGACTGACACCGCATCGCGCGCTAAAGCTTTATTACCTGGCGGCCGACTTTTTGCTTGACGATCGCCAGCCTATCGCGCCGCCTACCATCACCACGCGCATCGAGATTGGCAAGGAGCGCTTCGAGAAGAAACACTTCGCCTTCCGGCAGCACACTACCCAGAAGCCGCTGTTTGAGAAGGTGCGGAAGAACTTCAGCCAGCGATAGGAGGGCACGGTTGAGATGTACCACCTGGCCGCCACTCGCGATCCGCGCGAGGCGAAGTTGGAGACGGATTTATTTGAAGGGGTGGTGGAAGAATGAGCACGGGGAACAGGGGTTCAGCGGGTCGGCAGATTAGCGGTAGGAGCGGCAGCAAGGCAGCAAGTCCCTCCACTCCGCTTCGCTGCGGTAGGGATGACAAGTAAGCAAAGAGAACAACGCTCGTGGATGACCGGTTGCTGCTTATTCTTCCCGTAGCGTTTTCATCGGATCGACTTTGGTCGCGCGATAGGCGGGTAGAGTGCTGGCCAGCAATCCCACGCCAGTCATTAAGACGGCCACCGTGCTGAAGGTTGCCAGGTCGCGAGCGCTTACCCCGTAAATCACGCTCGACAGCACTCGTCCCAGGGCGAGCGCTCCAAGTAATCCGATGAGGACGCCAAGTAGCGTGGGTTTCATGCCTTCAAGCACGACCATGCGCAAAACATCGCCGATCTGCGCGCCCAGCGCCATGCGAATACCGATCTCGCGCAGCCGCCGCCGTACTGCATACGCCAGCACGCTGTAGATCCCGACGGCCGCGAGCAATAATGCCAGTCCGGCAAAGGCCGACAGCAGTAGCATGGTAAACCGCTGCGGAGATAGCGACTCGGCGACCGTGTCATCCATGGTCTTGATGTTGAGCAGCGGCACTTCCGAATCTACTTCGTGAATCGAATTGCTAATTGCCGAGGTCACACTCAGCGGATCGACGCTGGTGCGCACGGCCAGACTCATCCCGAAGGAATGCCAGTCTTCACCGCGTGCCGCCGAAAGTTGGGCCAGAGGCAAATACACCGCTTGGGTCGGCCGCGTCTGGCTCAAGGAATCGAGCTTGACGTCGCCTACTACTCCCACCACTTCGCGCTGAAGGCCGGGAAAAAAATACAAGTCGACGTGCTTGCCGATGGGATCCTGGTTCGGCCAAAACTCTTTCGCCATCGATTGGCTGATCAGTACCGCTCCGGGCCGGCCCGCCACATCCGAGTCGCTAAAGTCGCGCCCGCGCAAAAGCGGAATGTGCATGGCGCTAAGATAGCCCGGACTGATCGTGCGCATATCCACTTCGGGTTGGTCGGCCATGGGCACTACGGCGCGTCCTTCCACCTGGACAGGCTGATGCGAACCATATCCGCTAAGCGGTAGACTGTCGATCACTCCAGCCGATTGCACTCCGGGCAATGCTCGAACCCGATCGAGAACGCGTTGGAAGAAGCTGACCTGTTGTGCAGGCGAGGCAAACTTGGTTTGCGGAATCGACAAGTCCACGGTCAGCACACGATTGGCATCGAATCCGGGATTTGCGTTGCGCAAGATCCACAAGCTGCGAATCAGCAGACCGGCGCCAATCAGCAGCATCAGCGAAAGTGCAACCTCGGTAACCACCAGCACACTGCGGGTATGAGTTCCGCTGGAATCAGAAGCGGTGCGGCCGAGGCCTTGCTTCAGCGCTTGATTGACGTCTCCCTTGGTCAAGCGCAAGGCCGGCAGCAGCCCGGCAGCGAATCCGGTCAGCAGAGAAATGCCCAAGGTGAAGGCCAGTACCCAGCCATCGAGCCCGATCTCGGTGGCACGGGGCAGTTGTTGCGCTAGAAACTTCACCATCAGCAGCATGCCGTAGTGGGCGAAGATAAGACCCAGCGCTCCTCCGGCAATGGCCAGCAGAACGGTCTCTGATAGCACCTGTTGCAGCAGACGACGCCGGCTGGCGCCGAGAGCAGTGCGGATGGCAACTTCTTTCCGCCGAGTCAAAGTTTTCGCCAGCACCAGATTAGCGACGTTGGCACAGGCGATCAGCAGCACGAAGGCTACGGCTCCCAACAGAATCAGCAACGCCGGGCGAACGTCGCCGACGAGGTCGTCGCGCAGCGGAATTGCGGTCGCTCCCCACCCTTTATCGTCTTTGGGATATTGCTGCGCCAGGCGATTCGAGATGGTGTTCAACTCGGCCCGCGCTTGCTGCAAGCTGACACCGGGCTTCAACCGCGCCACCACACCATAGTTATGATCGTCGCGAATAGCTCGTTCCGCTGCGGTCCACGCCAGCGGCTTCCACATCTGCGGCGTCGTGGTGGGATCGGTGTCAACCGGGAATGCAAAGCCCGGTTTCATGACTCCGACTACGGTGTAGGCTTGCCCATTCAACTGGATGTTCTTGCCCACGATGTCAGGATTGCTGCCGAAGTGACTGCTCCAGAGGCCGTAGCTCAGGACAACTTCGTGATCCTGGCCCGGCTCGACGTCGCCGTCGAGAAAGACGCGGCCCAGCAGCGGTTGAGCGTGCAAGATGGAGAACAATCCGCTGGTCGCCGCGAGCGTACGAATCGACTCGGGTTGGCCATTGCCGGTCAGGATATAACGGCCAAATCCGTAAGCCGACATGCCTTCGAAGCTGTGGCTCTGATTGCGCCAGTCGAGAAAGTTGGCGGGCGAGACAGAAAAAATTGGCACACCGGGGAAACTGGTTTGCGGCGGCAGATGCCACAGGTCTACCAGACGATCGGGCTGATCAAATGGCAAAGGCCGCAGCAGAACGGCATTCACCACGCTGAAGATCGCAGTATTGGCTCCGATGCCAAGCGCGAGCACCAGCACGGCCACGGCGGTGAAGCCCGGACTCTTGCGGAGCACCCGCCAGGCGTAACGAGCGTCTTGACCAAGGTTTGTCATTGGCAGTTTTCCTTCCGACGCAGGCGAGACGCAGTTTTACGGGCTCGACCACATCCAAGATGCAGGCGTGGGGCCATGCTGTAGTTTGGTTAACTCTAAGAAAATATGCGGGATGAGGCAGGTAAGAGGACTCAGGTTAGGTTCCGCGTGTTCGCAGCCGGACAGACTGTCCAATGATGGAGTTTGGCAAGAGCAGAGCTCATTCGCAGCACGAGATCTTTCGTAGGAAAAACTGAATCTTCTTGTATACAAGATATATCTTATGTTATATCTTGAGATATATTGTAAGAGGAGAAAACAAGATGAATACAGAACAAGAAAACTTTGAACGCACTGGACATAGTCACTGCGGTGGACATCACCGCCACGGACGTCCCGAGTTTGGCGGCCCGCGTGGCTGGTTTGATCGCCGCTTCGCAGGACGGGGCGAACGCGGCGATGCCAGACATGGCGGTTTCAGCGGAGGCCGTGAGCGCGGCTTTGGCCGCGGCGGCGAACGGCTGTTCGATGCGGGCGATGTAAGGCTGGTAGTTCTCAAGCTGCTCGCTGAGCAGCCAAGCTACGGATATCAACTGATCAAGACCATGGAGCAGCGGCTTGGAGGTGGCTACACACCCAGCGCCGGCGTGATCTATCCGACCTTAACGATGCTGGAAGAAGAAGGCCTGGCTTCAGTGTCGACCTCGGACAACAAGAAGATTTACTCGGTAACTCCAGAAGGGAATGAATACCTTCAGGCCAACAAGGAGCGAATCGACGAATTGTTCCAACGCTTGGATGTGGCCGGACGAGGTTTCCGGCGTGGCCGGTCGCCGGAAATCATGCGGGCCTTCATGAATTTACGTGGCGCGGTCGCGGTGCGTCTGCATCGCGAAAGTGTGACGCCCGAGCAGATCCAGAAAATCACGGAAGCGATCAATGCCGCGGCCAAGGCAATCGACGAGCTGTAAGCAAATCTTCGGGAGTTGAAGTGCGCGAGTTTTCGGGAAGTCGAAGTTCGCGACTTGGTACTCGACGCTTCTTCGCATCAGCTTTGTATGAGGGAACGGGACCAGGTTTGTGTCAGGCTTCGGACCAGGTTTGTATCAGAACTAGGTTTGTGTCAGGGCATGGCTTCCAGCCGTGCCAGGAGAGCTTGCAAAAACTCGGGCTTCAGCCCCTGCAACCATGTGCGACAGCGATGGGGCCGGAATTCTCTAGTCGAGATTCTCCGGCTCCAGCGCGATGCTCTTCTCGCCGGCGGCTTTCTTCTCCCAATATTTGCGCACCCAGGCTTCCCAGCTTCTGCCGGCTGCGGTGTCGCGTCCGCTGAAGGCCAGGGCGGCGATGTCGGAATAGAGCGATGGAAATCTTCTGCTGCGAATCTTTGGGAATGAGCCGCACGACAGATTCAGCCAGCGTCGCGCCGTTGCGCCGATCGAAGATGTAGCCTTCCACGCGCGAGCCATCTTTGCGCGTGATAGTCACGTCGCCGCGATAGTCGAATGCTTGCTCCAACGCCTCGCGCAAGTCGGCTTCGCTGGCGAGCTCGGGAATCCAGCCTTCGATCTGCTGGCGATCGCGTCCGTCGACGACTTCAAGATGGTCGACTGTTAGGTTGTGTTGTGGTTCGCTCATGATTCGCTGTTCGCCTTTCGCTAAATTCGTATTCACCACGGAGACACGGAGCGCACGGAGGTAGATCAAGTAATTTTGGAAATGCGCGTTGACGATCCAAGCTCGTGACGCTCAACTCCAGCAGCTGCAGTTAACAAGAGAGTGACAGCGAGGAACTCATAAAGCCGAGTGCCATTGTGCAACACCCTGCTCCATGGTGGTCCGAAAATGATATAGCTGAACACCAAAATAAAGAATCATGATGACTAGAGACAAAGCTGCGCTGGTGCGTGCGAATCGAAATCCTAACAACGCAACCGGGAAAGCAAGTACAGGAACTCCAATCAAACAGAATTCAGAGAAGTTCCGAAATCCAAACACTAGATAGCCGCCGAAAGACACGAAAGAGAGATAGGCCGTGATGCAAGAGGCAATCAGAACGAAAAGGTTCTTTAGTTGTGGAAATGTTGGCATAACAGCGCGTTAAGAACTCGATTCGATTTTCTCCGTGTTCCCAGTGCCTCCGTGGTGAATTAGGACTTCGCCTCGCCGATCTGCACCAGCGGATTGTAGGCATGCACTGGGCGCGTCTCTTCTTTCAGCATGGCCAGCGCTTCATCGTCCTTGTACTTGCTGGAGAACGTCGCCCGCACCGTAGCCAGAAATCCGCTCGAGCGAGCCGAACGTATCGTTCACCGCCGACGCTTCATATCCGCTGTGGACCATGCAATTGGCGCACTTGGGATTGCCCGACTCGGTGCCGTACTTGTGCCACTCGGTCTCGCGCATCAGCTCTTCGAAGGTGTCGGCGTAGCCGTCCTGCAGCAGGTAGCAAGGCTTCTGCCAGCCGAAGAGTTGAAGGTCGGCATGCCCCACGGCGTGCAGGGATAGTCGCGCTTGCCCATCAGGAATTCCAGGAACAGCGGCGACTGGTTGAACACCCAGTTCTTTTTGCGATTCGCCAGCATGGCGCGGAACAGCCGGCGGGTGCGCGCGCGTCCCAGGAAATGCTTCTGGTCGGGCGCCTTGTCGTAGGAGTAGCCGGGCGAGAGCATCATGCCCTCGACGCCGAGGTCCATCATCTCGTCGAAGAACGCGCGCACGCTGTTGGGATCGGCGCCGTCGAAGAGCGTGGTGTTGGTGGTGACGCGGAAGCCGCGGCGCAGCGCTTCCTTCATGCCGTCGAGCGCCAGGTCGAATCCGCCTTCGCGGCAGACCGAGAAGTCGTGATGCTCGCGCTCGCCGTCCACGTGCACCGAGAACGTCAGATATTTGCTGGGCTTGAACAGGTCGATCTTTTCTTTCAGCAGCAGCGCGTTGGTGCAGAGGTAGATGTACTTCTTGCGCGCGACCAGGCCCTCGACGATCTCGTCGATCTGCGGATGCATCAGCGGCTCGCCGCCGGGGATGGAGACCATCGGGCGCGCCGCATTCGTCGACCGCGCGGAAGCATTCCTCGGGCGAGAGATTCTGCTTGAGCACGTGCGCGGGATACTGGATCTTGCCGCAGCCGGCGCAGGCCAGGTTGCAGCGGAAGAGCGGCTCCAGCATCAGCACCAGCGGATAGCGCTTGCGGCCCTTGATGCGCTGCTTCAGGACGTACGTTGCGACCGTCCACATCTGCGATACGGGAACACCCATGGAAAACTCGCTTTCAGCCGTCAGCTATCGGCCATCAGGGAGAGTCGCTTTTCGTTGTTCGCCATTCGCTGTTCGCCTTTCGCTCTTCGCTGCGAACAAGAAAAATCGATTGTCATCCTGAGCGATGAGCGGAGCGAAGAGTTAAAGGAGCCATATTTCCGCCGCGTCAACCGTCGAACAAGAACGCGAACTCTCTTTCGCTTTTACAGGATTTGTGGGATGATGTCAATGACATGAGCGGCTGCAGGGCAACCTGTGCGAGAACGTGAATGAAGGTCTCAACCGGATATATCTATTCGCTGACAATGAGTTAGCGACGCCTGGCCGCCGCACTGCCGGTTCAGTCGCGCAGCCAGCACACGGTGCAGCGCGTACTCGACGCTGCAAGCTCCCTGCTTCACGCAAATGCCGCTGGAGGATGTCACCACAACGCGCATTGCCGCCGAGGCTGGACTGTCGATCGGCGGCCTTTATCGATTTTTCCCCGACAAGCAGACCATCATTGACGCTATCGCCGTGCGCCACGTCGAGCAGTTTCGCGCTTCGCTGGAAGACTCGGTGATGAACGTTCTGGAGCGCGAGTTCGCGAACCTGGAAACCTTCGATCCGGCAAAGATTCTCGACAGCGTGGTCGATGCCTACATCGTTTATCTCGACGCCCATCCCGACTTCCGCACGATTTCTTTCGGCCGCTATATCAGCGCGGCAACAAAGGAGCGACGAGGCCTCGCCCAACGTCGGACTGCCAGCGCTGCTGAAGAATTTCATGCTGGAGCGGCTGGGCATTCCAACACGCCGGAGCTCGACCTGATGCTGCGCGTGGTCAGCGAGACCGGCGAGCGCCTCATCGCCTACGCCTACGAGCAGCCCACGCGCGAAGAGCGCGACCGCATCGTCGCTGAGATGAAAAAGATGCTGGCAGGATATTTGTTCTTCGGGGAAACGCAGTAGGAATTCGCTACAGAGCGCGGGATGGCGCAAAGGTTTCTGCTCAACTGCTGGCCTTGGATGGCAGAGCAAGCATAGGACCATTCAATTTAACGTTTGCAGGCAAGAGATGCAGCGGGACGTTAATTGGCAGCGTTGGGCGGTTTCACAACTTTCAGAATCGCCTCTTTCATCAATGGCAACTCGTCTTTTGCCGCATTCCAAACCAGCTCATCATCAATTCGGTGATAAGCATGCCGCAAGATGTTCCCCATACCCCGGAAGCCTTTCCAGTTAGGTCCAGGCGCTATGGCGCCGGCTTCTTCTCCAAGTCTTACAGCAGCCTCGGCTATGACCTGCATCTGCCGCTCAACCGCGAACTTTGTTTTGAAGTCTATCTTATAAGCTTCGAAGTCGATGCCGGTCAGAAAAACTTCGATATGATCGATGGCTTCCAGAATGTCTCGTAAATGCGCGGAATTATCTCTAAAAGGCAAGGATGGCCTCACGCAAGGCTGTTGAGCGAACCGGCTCCCTCATCCACTCGGCTGAGGACAGGTCCACGTCAGCGCCCAGCAATTCAGAAAGCCGGCTTTGCAGACTTCCGACTGTAACCAACGAGAGGCGTTTGGACATGTCGAATTCAGCAAGCAGATCAACATCTGAATTTTGGGAGCCTTCATCTCGTGCCAACGAGCCAAACAATCGAAGATGCACGATGCCGGCCTCTCTGAGCTCACTTTCGTGTTCACGCAACATTTGGATGACGCGAAACCTATCCATGTGCGTATCCTGCCCGAAAGGCATTCATTATTCAAGCGGGCATTTTTATCAACGCCGAGCTTCTTCTCCGTGCCTCCGTGGCGAACTAACCCGCTACGCCTGTCGCAATCTCGCCCAGTTCCCAATAGCGCTTCAGCAACATTTCTGGCACCGCAACCTGCTTCCCGCTGATCATCGATTTCAACTGCAACGCATTGACCGCGGCCTTGCCTTCGAAATGGTTATTGGCGATAACAAAGGTCTTCTGCGCCTTCTCGCCGATGGCGTCGATGCGGGTCTTCCATCCGCGCAACTCGGGATCGGTGTAGAGATAGTCGTAGCGATCGTTGCGAGAGTCGCTGTCGAACCACTGGTCGTAGTTGCGCCCGTGCAGCCGGACGTAGGCCATCGGCGCGGTTACATGCTCGCTGGGCGTAACCGCTTTGCCCAGCTTGGGCTGGTCGATGTTGCAAAAGGCGACACCCTTCTCGGCGAAGTAGCGCAGAGTGCCTTCGTTGGTCCAACTGTTGTGCCGCACCTCCACTACCAGGGGGAATTGCTTGAACTTTTCAATCACGCTGTCGAGGTGCAGGCGGTTTGGTCCCGTATTCTTGAACGAAATTGGGAACTGGACGAGGACCGCTCCCAAGGTTCCTTCGACGGCCAGCGACTCGAAGCCCTCTCTCGCCAGTCGCTCATCTTCATCGTCGGCGCGAATGGTGTCGGCTGACGTGCTCTGCATAATCGGGATTGGCGAGTGCGTGAACGCACGATTCAGCTTGGCAGTAAACATAAATGAGGGATTGACCGATCGCGCCATGCGGCTCCATAGCTTGCCCCATTCCGGCTTGACGTGGCCATAGAACGAAGTGTTGATCTCCAGCACATCAAGATAGCGCGCCAGGAATTCCACCGGATGTTGCGATTTCTTGATCTGTGCCGGATAGACGATCCCCTCCCAGTCCTTGTAGGACCAGCCCGCCGTGCCGACGTAGATTTGCGGCGTCTCTGCCATTTGAAACCGAGGTTAGCACGTTCGCGTTGTGTCCGCGTTGTACGGTTGTTGGCGGACTGAAGCCTACTCGCAATGACTAAAGCGTAGGCTTGTATGCCAAACCTGCGAGCCCCTTCCAAGGGCTTTGACGTATTCCGGCAGAATGAACAGGCCAGCCCTTCAAGAACAGCCCGGTTCGACTTTCCTGCCAAAGGATGGGGTCCTGAAACCCTGGGTATCCAGCGAGGCTGTTCACGATGAACATTGCCGATGTGACCCTCGTCACACGCAGGCGTGACGTTCGCCATCGTGCGCCATCGCCGTCCGCGATATTTCTAGTTGCGTAAGGCAAATTCATTCTGTCGGGAAGCAGACATGATCGACCTTAAGAAAAAGTACTGGCGCGAGAAAGTAACAGCGGAAATTACCTTGGCCCACATGCTGCAATTTGCCGGAGAACTGGGTAGCAATCTGAGCGCGGCGGAAGCGGCTGCGTTCCTCAACGAGAAAGGCCGGGCCCAGGGCATCTGGACGCACATGATGCAGGCTGGCGAAGAGTACATCAAGTCAAACCTGCGGGGAAGCGGAGTCGGGCTTCATAACGTGAAGCAGGGTGCGTCACACGCACCGCTGGTTCACTGACTATTAGTAACAATGGCATAAGGACGTCGAGCCAGCGTCCGATTCATATCGGCAAGCGAACTTTCATACCTAGTACCCCTCCTCCGGGATGGCTCACGCTGGGAGCGAAACCGCTCCCAGCGATTTCTTTTGTGGCAACGTTGCGGGCGAGCACTAAGAAATCTGAGGGGGCGATTCGGTCTTCGCGTTGGGAAGCCGTGCGCGACGCCATCCCGGGGATGTCGTTCGCGGGCACTCTATGGCTACTATCTTATCTAATACTCGAAACTGACCCCCGTTCCGAGCCTTGCTCCCCACTCGGATTAGTCCTGACAAACGTTAGGTCTCTATAAGGGACTGCCCCGGCAGAACGAGACAGGATTGAGCCGGGTTCTTTCGACCGGGGCAGTTTCGATAGAGACCCAACGTTTATGGGGAGTAAATAGACGCCGAAACCGACTTGTCTTCTAGCAGAACCTCTTCACAAAAACGCATTACGCACCAGGGGCCGAAATTTGCGGCGAGCAGTCTAGGCTCTGGAGGCACCATCTTCAAAGCCGAACCCGAGACCTCGCCTACATCTCAGCCAGCACCTGATGCACGAGGTGAATCGCGATCGATCCTTCGCCCACGGCCGACGCCACGCGCTTCACATTGCCGGCCCGGATGTCCCCCACCGCAAACACTCCCGGCAGGCTGGTCTCCAGAAGCTGCGGCGGGCGCGACAGTGGCCACGCCTTCTCTTCCAGCGTCGCACGGTCGAGATCGTGGCCGGTTAGCACGAAGCCTTTGTTGTCGAGCGCCAGACATCCCTCCAGCCACTCCGTGCGCGGCGAGGCGCCGGTCATCACGAACAGATGGCGTATGTCATGGGAGACAATCTGGCCGTTATCGCCATCGCGCCAGCTGATGCGCTCCAGGTGTCCGTTGCCGTCGACACCAGCGATCTCCGTGTTGAAATGCAGCTCAATCGCCGGGTTTTCTTCGATACGCCAAATCAGGTAGCGCGACATTGTGTCCGCCAGCTTGCCCGAGCGCACCAGCATGTAAACCTTGCGCGCTTTTCCCGACAGGTAAATCGCCGCCTGTCCCGCAGAATTTCCTCCGCCGATGACCACCACGTCTTCGCCCACGCACAACTGCGCTTCCATAGCTGTGGCGCCGTAGTAGACGCCGTTGCCCTCGAACTGCGATAGCTTGGGAATGGGTGGCTTGTTGTATTGGGCGCCGGCGGCCAGCACGACGCAGCGCGTCGGCAGTGGCATGCCATCATCGAGGATGACCTGATAGGGACGGCGATCACATCTCAGGCGCACGGCGGTGCGCGCGATCATCATGTTCGCGCCGAACTTCTGCGCCTGCGCCAGCGCGCGCCCGGCCAACTCCTGGCCCGAAATACCCATAGGGAAGCCGAGATAGTTTTCGATGCGCGAGCTCGATCCTGCCTGTCCGCCCGGGCTCCCGGTTTCCACCACCAGCACGTTGAGGCCTTCGGATGCCG
The DNA here is from genome assembly GCA_963746515.1 of uncultured Acidobacteriaceae bacterium. GTDB lineage: Bacteria > Acidobacteriota > Terriglobia > Terriglobales > Acidobacteriaceae > Bog-257. The sequence continues at coordinate 509,441 of CAVVBO010000003.1, forward strand.
CATAGACCGCGGCGGCCAGTCCCGACGGCCCCGCGCCCACGACGATCAGATCGCGCACCTGCGATTCGTCGATGTTCACGTTGAGCCCGAGGCAATCGGCCAGCTCGCGGATCGAGGGATTGCGCAAAACGCTACGCGCATTGCAGATGACGACTGGCACTTCCTCCACCTTGACATGGAAGTGGTCGAGGATCGACTGCGAGCGCTCGTCCGTGTCCAGATCGATGTACTTGTAGGGATAACCGTTGCGGCTCAGGAACTCGCGCAGGTGTAGGGTATTGGCGCAGTTGAGCGAACCCAGCACCAGCACATTGCTCGCCTCTTCGCTGATAAGAAGCAGCCGGCGCAGGATGTACGCCTTCATCAGGATATCGCCCAGCTCCGCATCTTTGGCGACGAAGGCGCGGAACTCGCCGGACGCGATCTGCAGAAATTCGCCGGAGGCGCTGACCTGTCCGCGCAGCAGCGCGCGCTGGCCCGAGATGACGGAAAACTCGCCGGTAATGCTGCCGGGAACGTGCTTGACCAGGGATCGCACACCCTTGTTAGGACACGGCTGAAGAATTTCCAGGCCTCCCGACAGAACCACATAGACGGGAACGTTGCTGTCCCCCGCTTCGAACAGCACCTCGCCCGCTTCTACATGCCGCAGCTTGCCGTGCGGGCGCAGCCGTTCGATCTGTGCAGGCGTGAGAAGGGGAAAGGCCTCAGAGCCGGGTTCGACGGAGATGTGGTTGGTTACAGCAGACATAAGCTTGATTTTAGCTCCGCAACAAGAATGGAACCGACGCTCTGTAGATGAGGTGCGAACGCGGGAAGGTGCAGCGATCGCCTCGAAATAGCTTGCGGCGCATGGCTACAAACGGTTAAGCAAAATGTCTATCGGAACATATTGCCAGGCGTGAGATCTATTAGTTCATCGACCGCTCAGGAAGGTCCTGAGGGCGAACAAGCCGAAGTCTTTCAGCTGCCCTAGCGTGATCGCCGGATCCGCGCGCATTAGCAGAAGCTCACGATCCCGTAGTCCGGTGGTGATTGACCATCCGACCATCAGCCAAGCTTCTCTGATACTCCATTGACGAGCGATTGCAGAAGCGTTGTTATGTCTCGACATTGGGCAAGTCCGGCACTTTGGCCGGCCCACAAGGCTAGGAATTCACTACGTCCGGCCTGCTGCGCAGGCACGGCGAGGTTCCGCATGAGGGCCCGTTGCAGCGGGTACGGGAGAAGGGCGACGCCGGGCCGGTTCATCTCTTCCAGAAGTTGATTGTGGATGCCGCGTGCCAGGCGCCCGGTGAACCCACGTGTCAGCGAAGTTCGGATCGCCTTTCCGCTCAGGATCGCCTCGCGGTGCAACGAGCTTGCTCCAGACTCTTCGCAGGCAAGAAAGACCGTCCCCATCTGCACACCTTCGGCACCGAGCGCGAAAGCCGCAGCGATGCCGCGGGCATCTGCGATTCCTCCGGCTGCTACGACCGGTACTCCCACCGCATCCACGATCTGCGGTACCAGAGAGATCGTCCCCGTGAGGGAATCTTCCGAAGAGCGCAGGAACGATCCGCGATGTCCTCCGGCCTCGAATCCGGATGCTACAAATTGGGGTCCTGCTTTCGCCGGAGAAAGTTCGTAGCCGTATTGCACCACTAATTTACACCCGGTCCCAGATCGACGTTGCGCGCAAGTGGCCACTTCCAAAAGGACTAATTGCAAGGCGCTTAAGGGGTCGCTACGCTTCCCCGCCGCTGCGCTGCCGAGCGAGCCGGCACAGTTCAGGTTGTGTTGCAGGGAGCGAGCGGTCATGGCCAATCGTCCGTTCTGTAGCGGATCGAATCCCGGGATAAGTTCTGACATCAATATCGCTGATGGAAGTTACAGGAGAACTCAATATGTCGATTCAGCTATCAACCACTCCCCATAATATGCATCGCGCTATGTGCTTTCTTGTCACAATAGCAACCTTATGCGTGAGCCTGTTTGCATCTGAGCAGGCTTTCAGCCAGAGCGCGAGCGCGCTACCGCAGGGCGGCGCTGGGCATCAAAGCCCGGCCACCTGCCTGATCCTCGAGCGCGTAGGAACCGTCGATAAGATTACGAGCCGAGTTCTGTCGTTTGGTATCCACGGAAAACAATTTCAGTACATCGAAGGCAAATTACCTGAAGGGCTGTCTTTCCATGACAAATTGACAGAACGTGACGTAAGCGAGCTACAGGCCCGTGGCTCAGAGGTGGTCATCGTCAATTCCGACCTCATGCCAGACGAACTGCAGCAGGCCAGGGACTACTGCCGAGCGGAAACGCGCAAAACCCCGGTTCAAGCCAGTACGGCTCAAATTGAGATCGCTTCTACTCCATCCGGAAGTGACATCGAGCTTGACGGAAAATTTGTTGGCAGTACGCCGTCAACTGTGAACCTCGCCCCGGGAGAGCACACCGTAAAGCTCGGTAAGAACGGCTATGCGCCCTGGGAGAGGAAGATCACGACAGTCGCCGGCAGCGTAAGAATTTCGCCAGAGTTGGAACCAGTAGTGGCAACTCAGGGCTTAACTGGGGAAACACCGACAAGCCTGCTTTCAACCGCGGACAAGCAGTTCTGATGCAAGGTAAGCACAGTCCTGCAAAGCCGCTTCCATCGGGGCTCCGTACTGGATGAGGGAGGACACAAGGAATTACAACATGAAACTGGGAATCATGACGGCGACAGTGCTGATCGCCGCAACCGCGTGGGCGCTACACACCGTGCGGCCGGGTCAGGAGGGAAGCGGGTCAGCGAGTGAGGGAAAGGAACAGTCCAACATGAAAAGTCCGAAAGTCATCATGCTGATCGAAGCGAAAATTCAACCGCAACGTCGCGCCGAGGTTATCGAGGCTGCTCGACAGTACCTTCCTCTAGTACGAGCGGAGCCTGGCGTCGAAGCGTTTTACCTAACCGCGCGACAGGACGATCCCAATACATTTGTTTTTTACGAGATTTACAGTTCACAAGCGGCACAGGAGTTCCATCTCCAGCAGGACTTCACTAAGAACTTTCTTGCGACGCTAAAAAGTGCTCAGGCGGCAGACCGTGTGCGAACAAGTCTGGTCGAGGTAGCCGAGCAAGCAGAGGCGCACTCCAACTAGGCTGACAACGCTGACCGAATTTGACACCAATGGGACGAATTCGTCCGCGTCGCCCCTCATGGCCGCCCTCGTCGCGAAGTAATCCATACTTAAAGCTGTGGCGCCGCTGGTGTTCGAGGTGATCGAGCCGGAAAACTGGGTTTTGGGCAGGCAAAAGAGAGGCATACCGAGGGCAAACCAGAGGAGCTTACAAGCTTACACATTTTTCGAAATGTCCCGCTGGTGTCAGCTGGTGCGCTGTCTACAAAGCGCAGGGTCATTGCCATGGCGCAATTCTGACCGACAAAATCGACCACGGCTAGATTGCGGTTGGTACATTCCTTCATTCGTCCGTAGAAGTCGGCGTTACCTCTCGTCCCGCCATACATCCCTTAGGCAAACTCCCGATGGAGTCACATGGAAACCAGGTTAGTGGGTGACCGATCTGCTCTTGCTATTTATCTGTCCACCGTTAGACAGCTCTAAACAGAGGTCTTTGACTTCACGCTCCGCAGCTTCCTCAGCCAGTCCTTGCGTTGGGGCATGTCCCCAAGACACCAATTCGTTGGGTTTCATCGTCCAGCAGATCATCCAATGGTAGCGCTTACTTTTGTGAAAAGGCGCCGATTGAAACGTTACAACGTACCGACCAACTGCCTGTTTCATCAATCCTTCTGTTCTGTGAACCCTTCCGTTTCGCCGTCCATCGGGCGTGGTATTAGTGGTCACTCAGAGTAGCCGTCATCGTCTGGGTTGTCATCGTCATCGTCTTCTTCTTCGTCGTCTTCTTCCTCTTCTTCCTCGTCTGGCTCTTGTAGAAAAAGGACATCAGAAGTGTCTGAATCGGAGAATTCTGAATCTATTCTGCCCATAACCCTAATAGTACGCTTCGGTGGTTGGGCTCGCGCCTTTCAGCCGTACTCAGTCTTCGGTGGCGATTGCTGAAACGGGCGACAGGCAGTCAATCGTGCTTTCCAGGTGCAATCCTTTGGGAAGCGATTCGCCAAAGGTCAGAGATACATCGGATCGACCAGGTGTGACAAATTCCGACAGGGACAACAACATAGGCTCATCGATTGCGGCCGCAGCTTTCAGTTGCTCGACGGCACGTTTCCGCAGATCTCGGCTGATGTCGCGTGTTCGATCCTCCGTCAGCCTGCCGAGTTGAACAATCGCCTTCGCTGTTTCCTGTTTGAGGCCGCGCAAATCAAGCAGCGCCGAGATCCACTCCTCTGCGGTTTCCGTCGGAACAACACATGCAAGTGAGCCATACAGTGGGATGCGCGCACCGAATCGGCCCAGGGACCACAACCAGGCGCTATCGTCAGGCTCCTTTTTGAGCTTGCGCAGCAATTCGCCGCCCAAAGCGGCACGAGTCGCGCCCGACAAATGTTCCAGGCCGGCCAGCAGCCGCCAGCCGTCGCGCTCGAGTTGTGCGTTTAACCGCGTGCCGGACTGCTTTCGTCCGATCCCGATTCCACCCAGGTAGTTACGAATCTCGTGCTGGTGCGCAGCACTCAAGCCGCCGACGGTTCGCCGCCAAAGCACCAGCCAGTTGATTTGATTCTGCAAGTCACTCGGGAAACGCCAGTCCCGCCTGATACAACTTGCGCGTTAGATTGGTGCGCTGGCCGTCCTGGGCGTCTCCAAACCCCGGACGCAAGCAGAACCCCAGCAAGTTCAGCCATCGCGCTTCATGCGGCGCACTCAACTTCCTGCCAGCGGCAACTTCGAGCAAAACATCGGACAACACTCGAAGTAACGGAATCGGCCACGACTCTTTCTTGAGGCCAATGCCCGCTTCTAGTTTGCTAACCAGCGACCCAAGGGCGCTGGGATCGCCCTCCTCGAGTGAACGCCGCTCGAATTGCTTCTTTTGCAGCTCGAAGCGAGTCTTCGGAAATCTCCGGCGAGGATGGTGCCACACTCGCATGCCGAGTCGGCTCGACGTATGAATCGCCGGCAGGGACATTACCCCGCAATTCGAACTGTAATCGCCATCGATGCGGCGAGATGAGCGATTCGCACCAGAGTTCCAGCGTCCCAACCTCGGTAAAGCTCACCGACAATCGCACAGCCAGATCCATCTGTTGCAGCTTTTTTCCATAGCGCAGAAGGGTCACCAGTGGCGCGTGCCGATGTACTTGTGCCGGGTCCAGTTCGGCCAAGGCCCCGTGCGGATCGTGCCGCGCGGTCGAACTAAGAAGGTTGAACGACACTGGCCGGTTCGCCAGCACCGAGAATTCACGGTTCAACTCCAGGGTCGTCCCCTCGTCCGTTCCAGCCGGCAAGACACAAACGGCAGCGCCCTCCGTGCGCGTTCCGATGTAGTAGGTCCGCGCGCTGCCCGCCTTTACCCGCAAACCGTCGCCGCGCCGCACGCGACCGTAGTAGGCAGCTCCAACTGCGACAGCACTACCCATCGCGTCACTTCGGAGAACCCTGGGACGCCAGCCGCCCTCTTTACCGCCAAACCAATCGCCAATCGCTTCAACGATTCGCTCACGCGCCACCGCAGGGATGCAGAAGCCTCCATTGAACAAAACCGCATCCGGCCTCACCATCGATGACCGAACCGACTTGCGTGAAGCCGCACTTGATTGCCCCTTCATTGAGGCCCCCGCTTGTTTCAGGAAGGCTGCGAGATGCTTCGTAATTGCCGGATCGCTCGCATACGGAAGCCCAACTTCGCGGAGGCCTGAGGATCGACTGCGCTTTGGCACTCTCTTCCGGAGAAGTCAAGGGAAGGAATCCGTTCATGAGCAATTCCAGCACTTCGTCACGAGTCAGCTCGCTCTGGAGCATCTGGCCCACAACAGCGCGTCCCGAGCCCAAAATGCTGATCGGTAGACGGTCAACGTTCGCATCGCCCAGCAGACCTTCCTTCGCTGCACGGCACGAGATTCCAAGGGCGTGACGCTGCTTCAGACTGAGCCTGGTATTGAGCCTTTGCTCAACGCGGCGCGCCAGGGCCAGGTCGAGATTCTCTCCGCCAAGCAGCAGGTGATCACCGATGGCTGTCCGCTCGAACTGAACGTCGCCACCATTAACGTGCGCCCGCACCAGGCTAAAATCCGATGTACCGCCGCCGATGTCGCAGATCAATACGAGGTCGCCGTCTTGCACCAGCGTTGCAATCGTCTGGCGGTGCAGTCGCGACCCAGGCGTAGAAGGCGGCCAGCGGTTCTTCCAGCAACGTCAGGTGCTCAAGGCCGGCCCTCCGCGCCGCCTCCACCGTCAACTCTCGGGCCTCTTCATCGAAGGACGCAGGCACCGTGAGAACGATCTGCTGGTTTTCGAAGCGCTGCTCGGGAGTGCTTCCTTCGCCGACAGACATTGCATGGTTCCATGCGTTGCGCAGATGCATGAGGTAACGCGCCGAAGCCTCGATCGGGGAGATCATGGGCTCCGGCGGCTCGGCATCGCGCGGCAGAATCTCAGCGGTGCGATCGACCGCATCCTGGCATAGCCACGATTTTGCGGACGAAACCAGCCGCCCAGGAACCAGCATGCCGTGGTCACGAGCCGCCATTCCCGCGATCGCCGACGGCCGCTCTTCCCAAGGCAAGTCGAACGCACGCGATTCGATTTCGCTTTCTGTCGGGAAGTAGAGGAACGAAGGGAGCGCCGGCACTGGCGCGCACCTCACCGGGCGCAACGACCTGGGCGACGTCGAACACGCGAATGTCGCGGAGAGGCTTCACTTGGCGTGCCCGACGTATCGATGTAGGCCACCACCGAGTTCGTAGTGCCAAGATCGATGCCAATCAGGTAACGGGAAGAGCGGTTCATGACTGCCGCGTCTAGTGATCGTCCTTTTCCCGGATATTCAGTTCCAGCTTCCAGCGCTGCGCGCCGTCGCGGGAAACACACCACACCTCGAGTGTGCCGATCTCCGTCACCCGCGATTCCAGACGGACCGGCAGAACGGTTCCTTGCTGACCGTCGATGTTCAGGGTTACTTCGAGCGGGCTGAGTTCTTCGATATCGTCTGCCCAGTTCTCCGTTAGATCGCCAACGCGGTCTTGCTTGCGCACGGTGGAACTTAGGAAGCGGAACTCCGCAGGCTCGCCGACAACCAAACCGAATTCGCGACCCGGAATTTGCGCCTCCGTACCCTCTTCCATTCCGAATGGCACGACGCACAGCGCCTTCATTGGGGCTTCCATGCCTGGGACCGCCGGCATTGCGCTCTCGATTCCAATGTAGTACGTCCGCGAGGCGCCGCTGCGGATGCGCACTCCGTGTCCACGCCGCACTCTCCCGTAGTAAGCCGCCCCGCGTGCCACGGCATGCTCAAGGTCAGGAGCATCCAGCACCTGCGCTGGTCCGAGCGCCTCGAAACCTTCCTCCGTCAGCCAGCGGTTTAGCACGCTCACCAGTCGCTCGCGCAGCACGGCCGCCTTCATCACACCGCCATTGAAGAGTACGTGCGTGGGACACGCCATCCCGCTCTTGCCGCGCCGTGCCATGCTCCGCTTCGGGGCTGTTTTGTATTCCCTGCGACAGAAAACGGGCCAGGTGTTTGGTGATCGCAGCATCGGCAGCGTACGGCAACCCTAGTTCCTGAAATCCGCTTCGGCGCTGGCGCATCGGCATTTCGCCGCTCGCCACCTGTGGAAAGAAGCCTTCGACCAGCACGCGGTCCAGATCTTCACGCAGCAATTCCGTCTTGATCGTGCCGCCGACCAATTTGCGTCCCTTGCCCAGCAGCGTTACGTCCTGCTTCTGAGACTTGGGATGCTCGAACAAATACTCCTTGGCTGCCCGGCATTGGTACCAGAGCCCCTGGAGTTGATAGGTGTCGATGCGATGGCCGTCAGCCTCCAACTTCTGCTGCAGCAACCGTGCCAGGGCGAGATCCATGTTGTCGCCGCCCAGCAGGATGTGTTCTCCCACCGCAACACGCTTCAGCGCCAGATCGCCATTTTCTTCCGATACCGTGATCAGGCTGAAATCCGTGGTGCCGCCGCCCACGTCGCACACCAGTACCAGGTCGCCGACCTTGATGCTCTTGCGCCAGTTGTCTCCCTGGCTCATGCAGCCACGCATAGAACGCCGCCTGCGGTTCTTCGAGCAGGGTCACATGCTCAAGGCCCGCTTGCTTGGCCGCGCGCAGCGTTAACTCACGGGCCTCTTCATCAAACGACGCCGGCACCGTGAGCAACACGTCCTGCTGCCCCAGCCGGGAACCAGAGCCGTCGCTTGCGTGTTGGGAATCCCACGCCGAGCGCATGTACTGCAGGTATTGCGCGGAAGCTTCCACCGGCGAGACCTTGATTACTTCGTCTGGCGCCTGCCACGGCAAGATCGAGGCGGTTCGATTCACGGCAGCATGCGACAGCCAAGACTTCGCGGACACAACCAGCCGCGACGGATTTTCAGCGCCGCGCTTGCGCGCCAGCTCTCCGATTACGAACTTCGGCGCATCATCCCATGGCAAGCCGAGACTTCCCGCAGGAAAATCGAGTTCGCCCGGGACATAGAGGAATGAGGGCAGCAGCGTGCGGTCGGCAACTTCATGCGGATTTGCGAGCTGCGGGATCTTTTCGCCCTTGATCTGCCCACCTTCATCCCCAACCGCACAGCACGACAGAGCGGAATTCGTCGTGCCTAAATCGATGCCGACGATGAATTCTGAATCCAATCGAACCTCCATCCAACAATCCTGTAATCCAAAACGAAAGTGATGAAAAGACGCGAGGGATAATAGCTAAGGAATCTCGACCTCCGCCGGAGCAACAATCTCACGCCCCGCCCCTTGTGGCAGGGACGGCAGCCTGACTTCCGTTACCCGCCAGCCTCGATGACGCAGCAATCCCTTGACCGGAGGTTGGCCGACTACGTTTCCCAGCAAGTTTCACCGTGGCCGGATCGAAGCCGGCAGGCACAGTTACGGGCTGGTCTTCCTCGGAAGAGATGACCGGCTCAAGTTTCAGGTAGCGATCAAGCACCTGCCGGCAAGAAGCGTGAATGGTTCGAACGGCCGCCCCAAGCTGGCTGTCCGGATACGGTGAAACATCTTCGGAGAGGAAATCGATCAGCCTTCCGTCACGCTGCAACAAGGCAAGCATCTGCACCGCGCGATCGAAGGATTCAACCGGAGGATTTTCACTGGGCTTTGGCTTTTCCGCGGCAGGCACATTTCGATGCACGTTTGCGCCGGTTACGCTCGCCGATGTCCGGTGGGATAGTTCCGCCGAACAAGAGCGAGAAAAAGCAACGAAATGCGTAAGAGAAACGGGTTGAGAATGCCATCATAAGATTTGGGCTCCAAAGTGGATGTCTCGAGTGGAGGCTGCGGTCACCCAGCCATTGGTTTAATGCGGAAGCCCTCGTTTGCATTGCTGTTGGCGGATTCTGTTATCAGGCGAGGCAGATTTCCCAGATCTGCAAAGACCGGGCTTGACCGGAAGAACATAACGGATCCAATCAATTTTATATGAGATATCGACTCTGTTACGACGGCAGTTCCGAAGAGGCCGCGTACCGGTGCCCTTTTCGTTTCCGGAGACTATGGGGATTCCGAGTCTAGTTTGATTACTCCGGTCGATACTGCTCATACTGGCTTCTTTACCTAAGCGGCGACGAACTGCGGTCTGTCGGTCCCGCCCATGAGATTAGTGTTCTCACTTAATTGATGTCGTTGCGGGCGACGTAAACTGCCTGTTAGAGGTGCTGGCCGAGGAGGTCGCATGGCTTAGAGCACGGTCCAGAGCGACATCGAGCCCATGCGCAACGTCATTTACCTGTTGATCGCCGAATTGTCCAAACAGAAAGATGGTCGATCGTACTCAAAAACCGAACCACCTTCTTGTCTGCCAAAAGTCCTAAAATCACTCCAGATCGAGGACAGTTAACATGAGCGATCTCGAATCCATGCTCGAACGTAACAAAGATTTTGCTGCTCGCCAGTCTGCTGCGGGCACACTTATGCCCTCGCTTCCGCGGGCGCTGCCGAATGTAAAGGCAATCATCATCGGTTGCGCCGATATGCGTGTGGATCCGGCTCACGTACTCGGAATTAAGCCTGGCGAGGCCGTCGTGATACGCAACATCGGCGGTCGAATCACCCCAGGGTTGTTGGAGCAGTTGGGTCTACTCGGGCGAATCGGTGAGGTTGCCGGAGAGATTCCGGGAGGCGGCGGGGAGTTTCACCTCATCGTACTTCAGCACACCGATTGCGGCATCACTCGCCTTGCGGGCGACCCCGCCATGCTGACGCACTATTTTCAAATAGCAGGCAAGGGGAACTCAAGGCAAAAGCCGTCACCGATCCCCGCGCGGCGGTTGCCGTCGACGTTGCTTTACTCCGGACGATTCCCGCATTGCCCGGACGAGTGGCTTGTCTCCGGCCTCGTCTATGACGTGGCGACCGGACTTGTTGAGATCGTCGTACCGCCAGCGCCGATTCGTACTGCGTAAATATCAATGCATTCAGGGGACGGCCTCACGATGGAAGCCGCAACCGCCGCGGCGAAACCCGGCTTGACCGTGAAGCTACCTAGAGTCTTCCTTCTGCCGGTCCTTTTCCGACCCTGTAAGCAGCTGTAAGAGTTATTCTTGTAAGTGGAGAGTGTCATGTTTCGTAATTCAAAGCACGAGAGAAAGCTGCTTCCTCCTGCGATACTCATATTCCTGGGGTTTTCGGTATCAGCAGTTGGGCAAGTCAGGATGCCTCCTGGACGCGCTCCGGAGCGGGCAGCCATCGTGCAGTACATATGGGGCGAGGTGTCGGTCGCGCCGAGTGCAACCAACAACTGGGCGGCAGCAAGACTAAACCAGGTCTTGACGCCGTCGGAAGATGTGTGGACGGCGACGAACTCGCGAGCGGAAATCAATGTCGGCGATGCGTTCATCCGCATGAATGCTGAGGTGAGCTTGACGGTTGTCGCCCTTAGTCCCAGCAATGTGCAAATCAGTGTCAATCAGGGAGAGGTCAGCTTGACGGTTTTCCGCCTGCCTCCGGGACAGATTTACGAGATCGATACTCCGAACGCCACACTGACCGTAACCAAAACGGGTGTTTATCGCGTCGTGGTCAAACCCGAGGAGGAGCAGACTTTGGTCACCACGCGCAAAGGATCCATTGTGGCGACGGGTCGTGGGCCTGCGGTCACGATAAATTCCGGTCAGCAGGTATCGTTTCTAAATGGCAACTCATTGCAGCATTCGGCACAGAAGGCACTTCCTCCAGACGGATTCGAAGATTGGGCCAGCGTTCGCGACAAGAGGTTGGGAGTCAGCCGGCCGCCTTTTGGAGTTGTAGTTGGATACGGACCATATCCCTACGGAGCGGTAGCAGTCCCGGGCCCACCGCCTCCGCCACCATACTAGCCCTTGGCTGTGCAAGTAGGGGCGGCTGCGCTCAGCCGATTTCCTTCGCAGGTTTACCCGGCGCGAGAGATCGCGAGTGGTGCTCTTCGCCTCGATTGCACCGTCAAAGTGGCGCTAGAAATCCCCGGCCGGGACGCCCACAGCATTCCTCACTAGCTTCATTTCCTGCGGTGAGAGATTGCTGTATCGGCCTGAATTGATTTGCTGCTGTCGCGCCTGCGGCGGCATGGCGCGCAGAGCGCGGACGACGTTTTGCGCCTCAGGACGCATGGACGGAACCTGGCGCTCAGCCGAAGTCGAACGGTAGCTCGCCCCGCTCGTAGCGGCTGAGGCACCGTAGTTTCCAGTCGGATGGCGATATACCGCTTCATGCAGTGTCACGCTGTTCGCGGGGGGCGCCGGTTGGCGAAGAGGGGCGCTGTTCTGATAGCTACCGCGGGCCTGCGCTGGGGGGGCGGGATCCGAATAGCCTGATGGATCGCCGCTCGGAGCATAGGAGCTCGGAGCATAGGAGCCCGGAGCATAGGAGCTCGGAGCGTAGGAGCCCGGAGCATAGTAAGAGTTCGGATAGTAGGGATAATAGTACGGATAGGAATAGGCGTAGGGGTATCCGTAATATCCGTAATAGGGCCAGCCGAAATTGAAGCTAATGCCGTAGCCCCAGGGCCATCCCCAACCACCACCCCAGCCACCATAGTAGCCGCCGTAGCCGCCGCGCCAACCGCCGTAGCCGCCATGCCAGCCGCCGCCGTAGCCGCCGTGCCCGCCGCCGCCGTAGCCGCCGTGCCCGCCGCCACCGTAGCCGCCGTGCCAGCCACCATAGCCGCCTCCGCCATGCCAGCCGCCGTAGCCACCCCCGCCATGGAACCCGCCGCCGCCGTGGAATCCACCTCCACCCCCGTGGAATCCGCCTCCACCACCGCCGTGGGCTCCAGCAAACGCAAACTCCGCGGAACCTCCGAACACTACCAATACCAGGCTAAGGAAAAGAAGCTGCAAGACACCATGCCGATTCATTTCTCCCTCCACAGTTGCGCGCGACGGCGGCAACATCCATATTGTAGGCCGAATTTCCCGCTTCTTGACTCGAAAAAGTTAAAGGCCGCCCGGCGCCAACCGTTCAGTGACCAGCCAGGCAAAATTCAGCACGCTCACTGACAAACGCGCTTCACGACACTCATCCTTGGGCAAAGTCGCTCGCAACGCGGTTCTCTCGCTCATTCGAAAAGCTCATACTCGCGTTTATACTCGGACGGTTCGACCTGAGCAGGTATAGATGCGAACCGCTGCAGTTCTCCTCCTCTCTCTGGCAATCCTACTGCCGGTCACCGCGGCGGACTCTCGTTCGCAGCAAGTCGATCACCTCTTCGCCAGCTACGACAAAGCCGGCTCGCCCGGATGCTCACTGGGCGTTATCCGCGACGGAAAGTTTGCTTATCGCAAGTCGTATGGCGCGGCCAGCCTCGAACTCGGCGTTCCGCTCACGCCGCAGTCTGTCTTCTATATGGCGTCGGTGTCGAAGCAGTTCACCGCGGCGAGCGTTGTGCTGGCGGGGGAGCAGGGCTTTCTGTCGCTCGATGACGATGTCCGCAAGTACATTCCCGAGCTTCCCGACTACGGTCATCCCATCACGCTGCGGCAGATGCTCCATCAGACCAGCGGGCTGCGCGATTTCCTCTCCCTGGTTTACCTCTCCGGCCGCAATATCTCGGATCTCTCCTCACCGGGAGCGATTCTGAAACTCATCGCGCGGCAGAGAGGATTGAACAACGTTCCTGGCGATGAGTTCGTGTACAGCAACTCGAATTACTTTCTGCTGGGAGTCGTCATCCAGCGCGCGACAAAGAAGTCACTGGCCGAATTTGCCGCGCAGAACATCTTTCATCCGCTGGGCATGATGCACACGCTCTATTACGACGACAACACGCTGGTTGTCCCCGGGCGCGTAGCTGCGTACGATCCGGCGAAGGATGGCAGGTTCGCAGTTGACTGGTCCACCACCTACGACATTGTGGGAGGCGGCGGAATGATGAGCACGGTCGACGACCTGCTCCTGTGGGACCAGAACTTCTACGCCAATAAACTTGGCAAGGGCGGCCTGATCAAGGAGCTCGAAAGCGCGTGGCATGCTGAACGATGGCAAGCAGATCAACTACGCCATGGGACTGTGGATGGGCTCGTATCGAGGTCAGCCGGTGGTGGAGCATAGCGGCGGAACTTTCGGATATCGCACTGAGCTGTTGCGCTTCCCCGAACAGCGCTTCAGCGTGATCACGTTGTGCAACCTGGCGAGCGCCAACGTCGAGGGCCTCTCGCGCCAGGTCGCGGACGTGTATCTCGGCGACAAGCTGCTGCCTGATGCCGATGCCACTGCGCCGGCAAGGTATCCCGATCCTACGCCGTTCGCCGGAACCTACCTCGATCCGCGCAACTACGTGATCTATAACTTCACGGTCGACGATGGAAAGCTAATGGCATGGGGAGCAGTGTTGCGCCGGACGGGCGCGAATAAGTTCCGCGACCTCGTCGGCAATCCCATCACCTTCGAACAGAAGAATGGCGTGATGACAGCCAGGCTGGACTTGGAAGGCGAGACTTACTTCGACGGCAAGAAGGTTCCCGACATTCATCTGAGCCCGGCTGAACTGGGCGCGTTCACCGGCCGTTACAGGAGTGAAGAACTGGACGCGACGTATGCGATCGGAGTCGAGCAGGGAGGCCTGACGCTGACGATTCGCGACCAGCCCCCGATCAAGTTGAAGCCGATCGCGCCGCAAGAGTTCGAGGCCGGCGACCTGGGAGCCATCCTCTTCCGCGAAGATGCCAAACATCGCGTCACTGGGCTGACGCTCTTCTCGCAGGCCGCGCGCGGAATCGCGTTCACGAAAACAAATTGAAACAGTGTGAAGTCGGGACACTCGCCGGGTCACTTGTGCTATTGATTCCATGACAATGTCGGCTCCGATGCCCGAGTAAAGTTGGTGGTGCTGACCAACCAACAGGCTCGGGAGAAAGGAGCCGAACAATGATCATTATAGGAGTAGATTTCCATCCCGAGTTTCAGCAAATCGCATTCGTTGACACCGACACCGGAGAGTTGGAGGAGCGCAGACTGCATCATCCGGACGAAGCCGAAGCGTTCTACCGCGCTCTGGTGAGCCAGGGAAAGACCGTGCGTGTCGGAATGGAAGCCAGTGGTCACGGGCGCTGGTTCGAGCGGCTGATGGGTGAGTTGCAGATCGAGCTGTGGATCGGAGATGCCGCCGAGATCCGAACCAAGCGGGTACGGAAGCAGAAGACCGATCGGCAAGATGCCCAGCTCATCTTGAAGCTGATGCTGAAGGATGACTTTCCGAAGATCTGGGTGCCGAGCTGGGAGAACCGTGATCTGCGGCAACTGCTATGGCATCGGCACCGCATGGTGCAGGCGCGTACGCGGATCATGAATCAGTTGCAAGCGGTGGCGCTGAACGAAGGTCTGCGGTGTAAGAAGCGGTTGTGGCGGACGGAACGCCCGCGCCTGGAATCGTTCCAGCTTGGCTCCGTGGGCCAGCCGGCGACGGCACGACCTGCTGGAGTTGCTGGATCGATTGAACCCAACCATCGCGGAGTTAAGCCAGGCGGTGGAGCAGGAAGTGGAGAAGTGTCCCGAGGCGCAGCGACTGGCGACGCATCCTGGCGTGGGTCCACTCACCGCATTGGCGTTCGTGCTGATCATCGGAGAAGCCGAACGCTTTCAGTGTGGCAAGCAGGTGGCCAGCTATCTCGGTCTGGTTCCGATGGAAGACTCCAGCGGGAATCGAAGACGGCTGGGGCACATCACCAAGCAAGGAAGTTCGATCTTGCGCTTCTTGCTGGTGGAAGCGGCGCAGGTCACGGTGCGCAGTCTTCCGGAATGGCGCAGCCGATACTTTCACCTGATGATGCGGCGGGGACGGAAGATCGCCAAGGTCGCGATGGCGCGGCGGCTGGCAGTTTGCTTTGTACTGGATGATGCGCCAGGGATGGGATTATCAGCAGTGCATTGAGTTCGGTTCGCACGCGGGGCAGCCCGTAAATCGCCATGGTGTGCAGTAGAACACCGAGCTATTGAGTGGGCACCCCGCTCCTCTGACGAGGAGTTCGAACTGGTAATCATGATCGCAGTAGCGATCGAAGAGATGCATGGGTCGGACCGAGTTCTGATCTGAAGGGATTACAAGGCGAGCCGTGGTTGGTTGGCACCGGAGTTTTTCAACTAGAGCGAAGTGGCGCTTTCTCTAAAGCGGATGCCGAACTACGCTCTTGACAACGCCGACATTGTCAGAGAGGCGATATTACGCCAGTAATCCGATCAATGGCAGGTTAACCCCGCAAGCCGGACTGGTGTGTGGAGTTGCTCCCTGCCGGATCAGAATGGGTTTAATTCGAGACGCCCTCTTACGTGATGAAGGCGTGTTACCCGAACAGCTGGGTGGGTAAGCCTTCAAGCGGTAAAACCTCGGATTCGCCAGCGTTGCATTTTGCTGGATTCCAGCTTATGCCGAAGATCGAACGGTGAGATTGCCTGTTGCAGTGCATTGGCTTAACCTCCTGCCACATTGCTCAGAGAGAATGCGTGACCCTGTTCGAGGCGTGGTTCGCGATATCGGCAGAGGCGAAACCTGATTGAGCAGGCGCTGCGGGAATTGTCGATTCCGATTAGTTTTCTACGGCCAGGATGGTTCATGGAGAACTCGAGTTGGGACGTCGCTCGGCGGCCAGAAACGGCGTGATCGAGAGCTTCTTGCAGCCTCTCGACAAGCCCGTACCGATGGTTGCCACAGCCGACATCGGGCGCGTGGCCGCCGAAATAATCCAGACAAAGTGGAATGGCCGAAGGGTGGTCGAGTTGGAAGGGCCGCATCGTGTCACCCCTAATGAGATCGCAGCCACTTTTGCCAGTTTGCTTGGCCGTCCTGTGAGAATAGAAGCGGTGCCGCGCGAGACTTGGGAATCGCTGTTCAAATCGCAGGGCATGAAGAACCCCATGCCCCGCATCCGAATGCTCGATGGCTTCAACGAAGGCTGGATTGAATTCGAGAGCGGTGAGGCGGACTCTCGAAAAGGAAAAGTCGAGTTGAGAACCGTGCTACAAAAGCTCATCGAACGCATGGGCGAGTCGTGAACGCTCTCTGTAAATCCAGCCGACTGCAAAGTCCATAAATCTCACCAGCCCTGCTCTCGCGAAAAAACCCGCAGCCGATTGGCCACCCCTCCCAGGATTGTTTCCGGATGACGCCTAGATAACTCGCGGAGCCTCCGATCGGGCGCTCTCCATGGCAAACCTTCCTCGCGATGCGTCGAAAAGCGCTAATCTTAAATGAACAGGGTCCAACTTGGTGTAGGACATCTGGAAGAGGTTCGTTTTGCGTTGCTCTGTCGTAGTTGTTTGTGCACTATTCCTGGGCTATATTGCGGCCAGTCCGGATTATCTGCCGGCCGAAGCCGAAAATCTCAAGCCACGGGTGATCGTATTTGTCCACGGCCTTCATGGCGGCCGGGAGACGTGGCACGCACCGAATGGGGCGTATTGGCCGCAGCTCATCCAGAGCGATCCCCATTTTCAGAAGTCGGATGTCGTGGTTGCCGAGTATCCTACGCCCTCGAGGCGCGGCCAATTGTCCACGGCTCAACTGGCTCAGATTCTCTGGCAGGGACTAGAGCAACAAAGAGTCTGGGACCACCCGGAAGTCGTATTCATTGCTCACAGCCTGGGTGGAATTCTGGTCGAGGAGATGTTGCTCAATCACCCTGCCGACGCCGCCCGCGTCCGGTTCATTGTCTCGTATGCAACACCCCATCAGGGCTCGTTCGTGGCCAACCTGGCGAAGATCTACGATAGTGATCCGCTGCTTACCGACCTTCGGGACAGTAACGATAACAGCTTCTTGATGGACCTCGAACAGAAGTGGAGAAGCACTGAACCCGTCACCAGGATTCATCGCTACTGCGCGTTTGAAGGACTGGACACGTCCGCTGGAGCCGGAATTGGCCAGTATCTGCGGGCACATACTCGCGTGGTGAATTACTACAGCGCAACCTACGGGTGCGATGCGGATACGGCACCGCAGAAAATCGTCGCAGACCACATCGATATTGTTAAGCCTGCCAATGAGTCCGCCGACGCCTATACTTTCTTTGCTAAGGTCTACCGCAACAACCCCATTCTTGATGTAGTCGAAAGCGTCCGAGATAACAAAGTATCCGGACTCAATGTCGAGTGCAATCGTACGAATTCCGCGTATGACCTGCAAGTGCCCATCGCACTTGACCCCTCCCTGCATGAACAAATCTTGTCGGCGGACGTCGAACTTGTGGAAGCAGACAAGATCCGCGATGTATCGGCTCCCGTTATCACGAAAATCGATCCCGTTGGAGTTGCGCATATTGCTTACGCGTTCAGAGGACAAGGAAGAGGTCTGCTGCTGGGATGTCCCACCGGTCACGCGTCGATTCAGGTGCATTTCAAAATCCGCAGCGAAGTCCCCGTTAAGGAGTAGCTGCGCAGGTTTGTAGCTGTGCATGGGCCGCCACAATCGATTTCCATCCGCGGTAAAAGTGGATTTCCGTGAAGATGCTGGACACGTCTGGACCGCAGACAGGGAAACGCTGAAAGCCGACCACAATGCGACTTACCTGGAGCGATCCGGTTGCGCTGAGAAGGTGGTCTGCCGCCCGTTCACAGAATTCTCGAGGCTGGGTCCTACTCTGCTCGGATTCGGTCCAAGTGCGCTTTAGCAGCCGCTGAAGGCCTGCTCCAGAATGACCAGACTGCACGCATCGTCGTCAACCTTTGGAGGAAACTCAGCGCTAGGGAGGTGTCGACCCAGTTAGTGTCAGTTGAGGTGGTGAATCGAAGGGAATGGTCGTGCCCAGGGCGGTTTGCAAGGTCGCGATCAGTTGGACCTTATCCGAGACTCCGGCGCCGGGATTCATCAGGACGTTGATCGGAGTGTGGGCAGTAGTCTGGCCAGGGGAAATCGACACCGATCCAGCGATGGAGACCACTGTTCCCGCCCCAGTACCGCTGAAGGTGAGTGTCACCGGGGTGGATGCAATCGGGACATAGTTGAGGGTAATCAACGCCCGCAGGGTGTAGCCGGTCCCGCCCTGGGTCTCGCCGGTCCGAAGACCAGTGACCTGGTTTTGCGAGTTGACCAGCACTTGCGCCGTGTTGTTTGGCAGAGAAAAGGCGTGGCCCTCGGGGTCGACCTGCTGGATGACCACGCCGACAATCCTTACTATCGGGGCCAGATAGAACCAGCTCTCAAAGTCGCTGGCCGTTTCGCCATTGCCCGACGGGAATTGCAGGCCGACGCAGGTGGTCTGGGAATTGGTGCGAGTGGCGAGTTTGCTCAAGGTCTGGCCGTCAAGGTAGAGGTTTCCCGCATTGCTCTGCGCGAAGATCGCCCGCCCCATGAGGCGGACGCGTACCCGGGTAAACCAGCCGGCGGGAGCGCCCATTGCGAGGAGCTTATCGAGGTCGTCTATCACAACGTCTTGCGGTGTGTTTCCGGTGGTATCCATGGGCAATTGCCAGGACAGCGTCGATCCGCTCTGAGTGACGTTCACATTGGAATCGACGACGGCAACTTCGCGTAGGACGGTCGAGGGCACAAGGTCACCGGCGACGTATAAAGGAGATCCCGGGGCGTTGGCGGGTGCGCCCGGAATCTCAAATGTCACGCAGAAACTGGCCCCGGAGATTGGGCTGGCAGGCGTCTGATCCAGAACGGCCTCGAGCCCGTTGGCGATCAGAGTATCCAGGGTCATGTAATCGTCATTGTTCCAATTAACGGATTGCACATGCATCGCGCTTGGGGTGGAGTTTCCGCAGAGCGCGGTGAGCGGGGGAAAGAACAGGCGGCAATCGTCGAGAACGAAGAGGCGCCCGTCGACAGGGGAATCCCCGCCGGTCGGATCGAAATTCAACGCCCCAGTGTCCAGCTTGGTGCCCTGACCAAGGTCCTTGCGTGAATGGATGCAGGCCAGGGGCGCGGTATATATGGGCGTGAAGTCCGCCGCCTGGAAGAACTGCTTGTCAACGGCGCCGCAAGGGGGCCAGTCGATTTTGCCATTAGCGGTGCGGGCCGGAATCGTCCAGTAATCGCCGGTGATGTAATCACCTTTGGCGAAAGTGACCTCGATGCCGTTTTCCAGTTGGATCGGCGTGGAACTGAGCGGGATTCCGTTCGCCGTAGAGGTCACGCTGCTCTGGTCCCAGCGCCGCATACGCGCGTTGCGGGCGATATCGATGGTAGTGACCGCGTTGGTAAACGTCACCTGCATGGTGGCCGTTTGGACAGAGTAGATCTGGTAGAGCACGCCGGGCAGGTTTGGAAATATTCCAAAGATGTGGTTATCGTCGGTCAGCTCCACCCATTGGCCGGCCTGAAAGCCGAGATTGACGTCGGGGCCAAGGCTGGAGACGGTGATCGTCGGTCCGTTGACCTCGGTGATTTGCGTGACCACCGACGCATTCTCACGCGACCACTTCAAGGTTGCCGTATCGAGGGTCCCGGAGTGATGGATCTCGACGCGATAGAGTTGGTTCTCCAACCCCTGATAGCCAGCGGCGGGAATCGGCTGGCAACCGCAATCTGCAGAGACCGATGTATCGGCGCCCATTGAGCCGGTGCGCTTCACACCCTTGGATTTGTACAATGACTGGCAGCAGGACGAAAGCTTTTCAAGCGGATTTTGCATCGCGTTCGAGCAGCCGGAAGGGACCGGTTGGGTTTCGAGCACGAAGGGATCATTGAGATCAGGCGCGGATTCGTCGCCTTGATTTGATTCGCTACGGGAGTCGTGGAGCGACCCTACGACGCGCCAGACGGTCTGCAGACGGGCGGTGGTGTCGGCCTGGCCGAGCGCGGGTTCGCGCAGACAGCTGTCGTCGAGATCGGTGACCAGCCGCTGCCAGACCTCGAGAACGAACTGCGCCGTGACGCTTCCCTTGCCCCTGAAAACCCCGGCCAGGAGATCCTGCGAAGCTAGAGGTCTGGGATTGAGATAGGGCTGGTCGTCGTAGCGAAGGGTCGTAAGATTTTCGACGAGAAGGCCATCGACATAATAGCGCCCAGGCTCGATAAGGATCTGTCCGCCTTCCAGCTTCAACGCAAATCCGGCGTCACCGACGGGGCCGCCGACGGGGCCGATCACGTCGTTGTTGACAACGTCGCGGAGGTACTCATCGATGAAGCACTGCTCGTTAGCGTCCGCATCCAGCGCCACCCGGCCTTGCTGTTGCAAGACTGAGGTGTATTGCCTGGCGGGGTTAAATCGTAAGCGGCTGAAATCACCCTTCATGACCCATCCTGTTCTTCTATGCGAGCGCCGGAGGTTTGAGTTTCATGCAACTCGGGGAGCGCGGTGTGCAAGTCGGGCTCTGCGCTAATGGGGGCAGAGGCTTTCGATTCATGCCGAGCTTCTTCGATCTTGGGCGGTTCGGAGTTCGCATCCGCCTGCGGTTTGGCTTCTACTGTCGCGACGGGCTCATGCTGAACTTCGTCCGTCTTGAGAGGTTCAGGTTCCCCATCTGCTGTTGGCACCGTAGCAGCGGGTGCGGCTACGTCATGCTGAAAGGGCAATCCGGGCTCCGGCGTTGGAAGATGTCCAGGCGGGACTGGCGGCATCTGATTGATGCCTCCCGGCCTTTCGAGAACGGTGCTGCACCTGTGCGAGGGAATGAGGAAGACGCCGCACTCCAAATTGGCAACCAGATATTCGTTGGCCCGGATGTGGATATTTTCGACCGCCTCGGTCTCCTGGATCTGTAGGAAGACGCCCATCTGCGAGCCGTTGTCGGCGCCTTTCCACACGGCCATGGGACAATCGCCGCTCAGCAGGCAATAAGCCGGGTCGCCAAAGCGCAGGCTAATGAACTGCGGTGCAAGAGCCTGCTCGCTGGCGGCGTCCGGGGGCAGGCACTCGTAGCGCCTGGGGACAATGGAACTCCATGGCAGCGAGCAGAAGCGCACGCAGCCAACCTGGGTGCGATTGGCCCACACTGCGGCGTTCCACTCGTCGCTTGCGGCCAGAGCCGAATGAAAGATGGTGTTCGATGCCAGTCGTATCGCCTGCGCGTAGACCTTGCCGATCACGGTGGAATCCTCGATATGCAGCTCCGCGCCGGGGCTGGGTGTCGTTCCGGATCCGGCAGGCCCCACGAGTGCCGGGCTGGAGGCGGACCCGGCATCCACGATGCTGTCGCAGACGCGCACCGAACAGCTCGCTGGCAGCGATATTGGGCCACAGATGGCGCGGGTCAGGCAGAAGCTTGCGCCGATGGCTGTTCCGGTAACGCTGGGAATGCCTGGCTGGGCGGCACTGCCGTCCGGATTGAGCGAGATGCCCGGCACCAGAGTGCAATCGGTCATCTGTACGCAGGCTGCTTCGCCGGTCAGGCTGACTGCTCCAGAGAGCCACACACTGCTGATCTGCAGGCTGCCCATCGGTTCGCTCAACCCGTCGGGGCCGAGCGGCGCGGTCGGAGCATTTACCTCGATATTGCCGAAGAGAGTGACGCAGGACTTGTTCCAGAGCGGTGGCGAACCGCCGGCCGATACTTCGGCCGAAGCGATCAGCAGTTGGCTCTGGGACGGAATCTGAATGGCGTTGGCCCCGGTGAGGTCGATACCGGAAATGGATTGGAAGTTGGGCAGGACGATAGTGCCCACGCTTCCCGCGGGCAGCAGATTCCACGCCGTGATCGCCTCCAGCAGGGTGGAGTACGGAGTGTAGCCGGCAGGAACGACGGTTGAGTCAACAATGGCTAGGAACCCGCTGCTCGGCTGGCTGATGCTGGCCGTCCGATCGTAAGGCCCGCCCGCGAACTGCGCTGGCGATCCGTAGTTGTAGGTCACCTGCAGCGTGGTGGGCAGGGTTATGCCGGTGGCGGCATACTGGATGCGCCCTAGCAATGGATCGATGGCGATCATTCCTGTGGGCACCGTGCAGATCTCCCCGCCCGGCCCCGGCTCCAGGTTGGCGCACGTGATCTGGCTCACCGGCACGGCCGTTCCGTCGCTCACCAGTTGCAGGTCGGAGGGATAAAAATTGCCGACATGCCTGGCAAAGCGGCGCCGCCGGATCGGCTCCGGCACATCGGCCTCTTTGGTCAGCATGGTAAACGGCAGCGTCTTTCCAATCGTCGCTTGAAACAGCGGTATAGGCCCGCCCAACGCGCTGAACAAGTAGCCGTTGCTGTTCCCTGCCGCAGCCAGCGAGAAAGCAGGCGCATTCGTCACCAAAAAGCTCTGCCAGCGCCACATCCAAACGGCGACATCGGGAATATTGAACCGTCCTCCGCCGTGGATCGCGATGTCGAGCGGCGTGGGGTCGGACGGCGCCGCCGTGCTGGTGCCTGCCGGTGGCGGTATGGGAATGCGCGGGGCAATCCTCCGCACATCTACCGTGCGATTCAAACGCGTGAACGGGCCCCACTGATCTTCCCAGTCACGCCCCCGGCGCAAGTCCGCGGTGGCGTCGTGATGCTTCCGGACATCGCGCAGGCTGAGCGTGGTAATCAGCCTGCGAAACTCCTCGACCGCCGTGGTGGAGCGGCCGGAGACGTCGTGCGTCACCTGCTCCATAGCCATCAGCGTCCCTTTGCGGCGCCGGTAGCCGATCGTATTCGCGACCTCGGCGCGCCTGTCGGCCCCGGTCAGGGCAACCGTATAGACCGGGTCGTAGCCGATCAGCGCGCCGATGTAAGGGATAACCCACGGCGCGCAGGTCTCGATGAACTGGTCGTCGTAGAGTTGAAGCAGATTGTCTTTGACGATGCCGTACTGGCATTCGAGCACCGAGTAAAAGGCGGCCAGCGGATTGCCCTGAGAAGATCGTCGCGCGAGCGATAGACCGCCGGCAGAAGCGAGTAGATGGGCTGGGGCGTCGGTTGAGGCGTTGTGCTCATGACCACACCGCCACGTTGCCCTGCGAAGCTGGATCGAGCAGGAGAATCTCAGCTCCGGCGGGCGGGTCGGCCGTCGGTTGCGGGCCGGAGGCGCAGAGGAAGTTCGTGGCTGTGGCCGAGTCGCCTTTGCGATTCAGTGCCGTAAGGTTCACGGCCACCACGCCCGGCACCTGCTGCGCCAGCGCGATTACCTGGCTGGCTGCGACGCCTTGCGCGGGAGCCAACTGGCCGAAGGCAAAGGCCGCTGCCAGGCTCTGCCATACCTGCGGCATCACCACGCTGGCTTCATACAACGGCGTATTGACCAACACCTGCATCGAGATCTCAAACAGCCCGGGAACATACGAGACGATGCGAACCGGAACGTAGGGCAAGCTGCAGTTGGCAATCGCCTGGTACAGGTTCACCACCACTTGGTCCGTAGGCAACAAGGTCGCGCCGCCCGCGCCGGCCACGGTGAGAAATATGCCGCGCGTGTTGCCGAACCACGTCCAGGTGGCCAATGCCAGCGAAATACCCGGAATATTCAACGCGAAGTTCTGGTAGTCCTCCAGCGGTGACGACGCGGCCTAGAGTCAGCGTCGGCAGCGGCGCGGATTGCCGAGCTTCGGCGGGCGTGGCGGGGTCGGCGCCTCCGGTCGCGATGCCCGGATTGGTAACCGACTGCAACCCCTGCGGCCGGTCCAGCGCCTGCGTGAGTTGGCCCGCCGCCAGCATTGCCTGCCAGCGCCGATGCCGACCCGATAGAGGGCCTGAATGTTCGCTTGGCCGGTGGGCGTGCGCGATCCCTGAATACCATTGCCGAATTGCACCGTGGGGCCGCCGGTCGAATTCGGTATGGTGACATAGGCGCGATCGCTCGGAGCCGATGACAGGAAGTTGGGCGCCTCGCTCCACAGCAGGTTGTTGACTCGCACCTGCAGCGTGGACTGCACGCCGCTGGAGTTGGCCGCTGCCGTATACGTGAGCGGCGACTGCTTCAACTGGAACTCGAGCGCCGGATTGGTCGCGTCGCCCGAGCCCAGAATCTCCTGCGTCGTCTCGCCGTGCGGTCGCCAGAACAGCGTTGGCGTTCACCGTCACCGTGGAAGCGTCGTAGATGCGGCTCAGGTCGGCCCCGAGGGTTAGCGCTGTAGTCGCGCCCTCGACCGTGGCGATCGTCACGGTGGCCGCTTCGCCGGCGATCGGGTCGGCCGTAGCCGAAGGCTGCAACTGATACGCCCCGGGGGCCACGGAGAGAATGCCCGCCTCTCCGTTGACGGTAATCACGCTCCACAGGTCGTTGCCGCTGCCGTCTGGATCGGGCGTGGGCGGAAAGGCGTCGACCAGGAAAGGCTGGTTCAGACTGACGGTAAGGCCGCTCGCCGCGCCGGTGGAAATGAATGTTGCATTCGCTGTGTTGGGCGCGATTCGCAAGCGCTTGCCGCTCACGCCTATGGGAGAGTTCGGCCCAATCTGCTGCAGCCCCAGGATCGCGAAACTCCCTCCCGATACTGGCGCAAGCATTCCCGGCATCAGGGTAGCGGCATAGTCTCCGGTCGGGCTCGGGGTCCATGCGGTAAGCGGAAGGTTGGCGAACGTCAGCAGTTGACTCTCGATGTAGACCGTCGTCTTGCGGGTATTGTTCACAAAAGTGCTCAGCAAGCTGCTCACATCGGTATTAGCCGGTGAGCTTGGAACAATAGCCGCGCCGCTGGCCATGGTCAGTTGCGTCGTCTTCGCGGAGACCGTGTACATGGCGGGATTGGATTCCGAGACGCTCTGGATTTGAAAGAACGCGATGCGACACCGGCGATCCGGGCGACTTGAGCACCGCCCACTCCGCCTGCGCCGCGGACGCGCTCGCTCCGTCCCGCCGGGTTCAATCCCGGATAGGAGTTATCCAGGTTGATAGTTGCGCTGTCGGTGGGCGTAAAGCTCCAATCGTTCGAAGGGTTCGTGGGGTAACCCGGAATGTTGGGAGGGACGAAGTTCCAAGGCGAGCTGGTCTCCTGGACATATGGGAATATTCCCGGCCACGGCGCATTCACGCCGAACAGGGCCGCCTTGGTCCGCAGGACGTACAGGCAAATCGAGGAGTTGCCGGCGCCGAACGGCAATTGCTGGTCCCAGAAGATTTGCGTATTCCCACTCGCCGGATCGATCACGACGGCGGTTACGAAGCAGAGTATGGCCGGCCCGGTGATCGAGGGCGCGCCGCCGGACGCGCTGATGAACAGGAGCGCATTGCCGACTTGGATATTGTTCGCCGTTCCCGCAATCCACGTAGAGGTGTCCTTCCCGGTCGTGGTCCAGGGCTGTGTGGTCGCTGCGGGTATGGCATTAGCGGCGATGGTCGCGGTCAGGGCCTCGGAAGTTTCAAAGACCTGCGGCGTCTGTCCCGGTCCGGGAACGCTTTGCACCCTGGTTCCTTGCGGGATGGGCACGGTGGCCGGCGAGCCCGGCGACGTTGCCAGCGTGAAGGACCAGCGTCGTCGACGCGCTTACGCCCGGCGAAGGCGTGTAGCCCACCAGCCTCACCAGCTCGAAGACGCTGCGCGCCTGGACCGCCGTGCCGAGATAGGCTTCGTTCGCCAGCCGCTCGGTGTAGAAGGTGAGGATGTCGAGCACCTCCGACCAGGCATCGACCAGCGCGATCGAAAAGTCACTGCTGTCGCGCGTGCGCAGTCCCGCCAGGGCGGGAACATTCGAGCTCGAGAGCGCGGCGAGCATGGTTTGCATGAAGCTGGAGTACGTGCCCACGCGATAGCAGATTGCGGGCAGCAGGCTGCGATTGACGATCAGCGCGGGCGTCAGCCGGGTGACGCCCGGCGCAGCAGCCGCACAGCGTTTGACCGCTGGTTTGGCAGCCGCAGCTCATTTGCCACCGTCCAAAGTAAGGGTCAGACGCCCCGAGTCGAGGTGGTTAGGGTCGTTGTTGCAGCAGGGAATTTCGAGCGGACCCATCTCAAGGAAAACTGGAGGCGTAGTTCCTTGCGGCGGCGGCGAATCCTGCCGCGCGAAGGTTGTCAATTGCACGGAAACCACGCCCGGGCACGCTCTGCGCGGCGGCAATGATGGGGCTTGCGTACACGGTTGCGCCGAACGCGAAGTTTTCCGCAGCTCAGCAAGCCCGGCGTGCCCGTGCAGGAGTCGCCGGTGACCAGCACCTGCCAAAGTGCTGCGTATACATCGCCCTGGAAATAGTCGGGCGCCACGCAGATGGTCAAGGCCGATAGCCAGGCCGACCATATTCGCCTGCTCGACTACCAGATCGGTGCCCATCATGCGCAGCATGTTGAGGCTTTGCTTGATGGATTTCTGAAGCGCCGAACGTCCAGGTCGTGACCGGTTCGACGGAGACAAACGCCGTAGTACCAGGAGCCGGTCCAGCGCATCGTTCCCTTGCGCCTGCTCGACGCCCGGAAGCGTCTCCGCCATGGTGGTGTAGTCGTCGGCCGTGACGCAGCGCAACTGGGTCTGAAAGCTGAACGGCGCGACTGCTGGATGTGCTGCGGGGTCTCGGGGTCGACGCCGCCGGCGGCCGCCAGCGGATTGCGCACGCCGGTGATGCGCGGGCTGGTTGAGCAGCACATGGGCCAGCGAATCGCGGCCCACATTGCCGGACGTGCCGTTGCCGGTGCGGTAAGTCGCGGTGAATGCCAGGCCGGTATCGGGCGCCGCGCCGTAGGTCCCGTCACCGAACCGCAGATGGGCAGAGCCGTCTGGTGTCGATCTCGGGAATGAAGCCGCTGAAGCTGTCGTTCTGCTCGAGCAGGTCTTCGACGGCGGTCCAGGTCGTTCCGTCGTCGCTCAGGAGCGGATTTGTGGCGCGCGCGTGCCTGTAGGGCGACAGGAAAGGTCGATGCCGGCGCGGTATCGTCGTAGCCGATCGCGAAGGTGAGCGGCTGATTCGCCAGAGCCGGCTCGTAGCGCGGCCGCGGCACAGCAGCGCCCGGAACCGTGGTGCAGTTGCAGCCGATGCCGGTCACCGGCGCCACCGGCATGGGCGGCACCTGGCCTAGGCTATTCGCCAAAAATCCAGATGCCCTGATCGGCCGCTAATACGTTGCCGCGCGCCACCGAAACGCCCGCCAGCGGCTGCGAACCATGGGCAGCGTCGGTAATGGAGGACAGGCACAGTGGGAATGGCAAAGCGTCCGCCACGGCCCACGCGATTCTGGTGAGCGGCTCCTTGTTCACGGGGTCGGTCAGCGGCGCGCCCGCATAATCGGTCGTAGTGGCGACGGTCAGCCGCACCGCCCAGCGATGCGTGGGATCGGAATCTGCCGGCTCGCCGGTCAGCGGGCCAATTGTCTCTTCGAAGATCAGCACCTGTCCAACCGCAAGCGTCTTAAAGGCTCCATTCAACGTGGCCAGGTCGCGCCAATCGGCAGGCAGCACTGATCACCGCCCCAGGTATAGAAGTCCATCTGGTTCTGCTCGACGTACAGCGTGCTGGCCTCCATGCTCTCGAACACCGGTCCGGGGCTGGCTGGAGGGTCGCAGCCGCATAGCTGTCGGGGTTGACGGCGGGACCCAGCCCCACTACCAGCGGATAGATTTGCGTTTGCGCTGGCACCGTAACCCCGTCGGGCATTCGTCGTAAGGCAGATCCAGGCGCGCGCGTTCGACCCTTCGCTGATCTGGTAATCGACCAGCCGCGCGTGACGGCGCAGCGAGATGCGGCTGCGCGCGGTGCCGATGTAGGCCTCCGTATTGACCGCATCCTGCATGTAGCTGACGCGATCGGCCGCATACGCCAGCGTCTCGACGATGGTGACGCCGATGTCGGCGGCGTGGGTCTCGTCCCAGGTGGGGAGCAGCACCGCCATCCGGTCCAGCATGGCCTGGCGAAATCCGTCATAGTCGCGCGCCAAGTAATGGATGTCCGGCGGGGTCAGAGAGGTTTGCGGGCAGCAACTCGACGGCAGGCAATCGACCGGCGTGGGGCAGCCAGCCTTGAAGGAGAATCCCACGCTGGCCAGTTGCGGATCGATGCTCGTCGGCGGGTCGGGGTTTTGCGTGCTGGTCACCAGCGTCAGCCAATAGCGCGAGAAATCTCCCGTCTGGTCCAGATTGATCGTAACCGTCAACGGATCGGCGGCTGTCGGTCCCTGGAAGCTCGTAATGGTGAGAGCGGTGTCGCCGGTCAGTTGGATATTCGCGGCCGTCAGCCCCAGATTGCGCGGCAGGCTTCAGGAAGGTCAGCGCCAGTTGCGTGCCGCACCCGGGAGTGCCAATCACTTCCAGATAGTCGATCCCATTGAGATTGGACGTGTTTTGCAGCACCAGATCGCGCCGGTTCTTGTCCTTGCAGAACAGCACGTTGTCATTGGGCCGGCCCTCCGTAGACAAACTGCTGCGTCTGCTGTTCCTGCGTGGCGATGATGGTGTACACGATGCTGATCAGCAGCGTTGCGTCCTCGGCGGAGACGTACACGGCGTTCACCTGGATCAGGTCTGAAAGCCACTGCAACAAGCGAAGTTTGGATTACCTGCTGCTGCGCCGCGGCCAGCGAATCGCTGTTTCCTGCAAACACCAACTGAATCAACCCGCACCCAAACGTTGGCCGATTGACCCGCTCGCCCGGAGACGTGAACAGGATCTGCTCGATCATGTCGTTGATGTGGCTGGGCAAGTCGTCCTGCGACGTATGCCCGGTGCTGTCGAACGAATATGGAAACTGGACGTTCATGATCTCTCAGATCGCTGTGACTGACCCTGCCGGGCCGGCCACTATCAGTGGCGTTCCGTTGGGCAGGCTGCTCCCGACACCGGTCGAGATCACCAGGGGCTGTCCATTCGAGGTCACGCGTGTTGTCCCCGTAGCCCAGATGGCGGCGATACACGGCGGAAGCGGCGGGGGAACCAGCGGACATCCGGCGACCACCCACTGCGCATTCAAAAGCACCGTCGGCGTTCCGTTGAGTATCACGCTCGGATTCGGCGATGTCGCCATTGCCTGCCCGCCGTGGCTGCACATTACCGTCGCTCCAAGCGGCAACAAATATCCACCCATTGCATCCCTCCCGTTACGTCACAACCAGCGCCCCGTTGTTCACGGTCACGCTGGGGCCAGCGATCTGGATTGTCGCCTGCCCGTTGGTGATGGTGATTCCCGTGTCGTTGATGGCGATCGAAGCGCCGGAGGCGGATTGCAGCAGAATCCCTCCCGAGGCCCCGGGCACGTCGCTGAGCATCAGAATGTTGCCGCCTACGGACTGTATTACGATGCTTTGCACTCCGGGCGGCGCGGAGTTCCCCTGGGGAGGAACTTCGGAACTGGAGCCCCAGAAGCACCCCGACCAGATGGGGTAATCGCTGTCGCCCTGCTCGAACTCCACCCACACGTTCGAGCCCACCGGCGGAACGGCAAAGAATCCCGACTGGCTCCCCGCTAATGCGGCGCTGGGCATGGCCCACGTCGAAGTCTGAATATTCGATACGTCCGGCACCGTCACCGACAGCCGGCCCATATTCTGCGGGTCCACATTGCTGACCACCGTGCCTCGATATTTCCCGTAAAATTGCCCCATTTCTACTCCCTCTCTCGGAAAAATTTCTCAATATGGCGCGGTCGGCACCATGGGCACATTCGAAACCAGTGCGTTGCGCTTCAATGTGAAGCTCTGTTTGTATTCGCCCGGCTTGATCTGGTGCTTGGTGCTGTCGACGTAATACAAGCCGTCGAAGGCCAAGCCCGCTCCGCGAACCCCCACCAGTTGCCGCGCCTGCAGAATCCCGCCGTAGCGCAGCACACTGATCGTCCCATCGCCGGTCACGATGTCGGCGGTCTCCGCGGCCTTGGCATAACCGGCCATCAGCGCCTGTGCCGGCGTCAGCTTCGCCGTGTAAGGCAGCGGCACGGTCTTCTGCGGGATCGGCACAACCGAGCCCAGCGGCGGATTCAGCGGATTGGCGCCGGAGACTGCGACCTTTGTCACCACGCCGGTGGTCGGGTCTTGGAGGTAGATGATCGGAGATACCGCATTCTGCGGCTCATACTTGAAGTTCAGGCTCTCTACATTGGTCCAGCTATCCATATTTACGTTCAGCGCCGGTTGAGGCACGCCAATCTTGATTTGTGGACCCCAATAGGCCGTGCAAGCCCCCGGCACCGGCCCCGGCTGCATAAAGAAGATATATCCGGCCTCTTTGGCCAGTTGCTGGATATACGCCAGGTCGGTGCCCTTCTGGCTGGGAATCCGGGTAGCAGGCGGATCGGCATCCGGAGTCACCACCGGAAATACGTTCGGCACAATGCCAAATGTGGCGTACTTGCCCAGGATCGCCGTCACGCGCAAATCCGGCGTTAGACCCGGGTAGGGGGTCCCCGAGGAATCCGTCAGATCCATCACCGCGGAAAGGTCTTCGCCGGTGATGACCAGCTTAGACGACCCCTGCATGGCGTCCGGCACTACCTCGGTGTGCTTCACCATGCCGTCCATGATCACCTGTGGCAGGCCGCCGAACGATACCACCAGAATGACGCGGATCAGGGGTATCGGCGCGCCCATGGCGAGCAGGAAAAACAGTTGCAGCGGCGAGCTGTTGGCCAGCGTGAAGCTGAGCTGGAAGCCGCTCTTGCCCGTAGCGGACACCGTCACCTCCGCGTCGGTGAACGCATCCATGAGCGGCTTGGCCACAGGGGTCGCCTGCACCTGGCCGGTCAGGATCGTCAGATAGAGAGGGCTAGCCATTCTGCGCACCCGGCGGAATTCCCGCGGCCAGCGGGATCTCGATCGAGGAGCCCGGCTCCGCGGTCAACTCGTCGGGAACGACGGCGCTGTTGGCGTCGCAGATCATCCAGAACAAAATCGGGTCGCCGAGGAATTTGTAGGCGAGGTTATCCAGCCGGTCCCCGGCGCTCACGGCGTAACTTTGCAGCGACGTGTAGATGCTGGCCGGCGGAATGATGCGGCGCTGCAGATAAGCCACCTGCACGCCATTGGCGCAGGTATAAAACTGCACAGCGTCGCCGTAGTAGCGGCTGTTGGGGTTAGTCGGCCCGCCCGTACCGGCGGCGGCGGCGACCATCGATTGCACGACCTGATCCATCGATTCAAGCCTTTCCAGGTTAGGGGCCGGTCGAGCTTGTCCCCGAGTGGGCGTCAAACCATCAAAGAGGCAAATAGCCCTTAAGGAGCCATGGTGGCCAGCGTTTCCTTCTGTATCTGGTAAGCCATGTACAGCACTCCGGCCGGGGTCAGGAAGCCCACGTCGTTTACGTTGAGCACGCGCATTCCCAGCGCGACCTTGGCGCGGATTGGATTCAGTTGCGCGTCGAACAACTCTTCGGTGATATCGAGATCGGTAATCCGCACCGGCGTCACGCGCGACTTGCTCCATACAAACAGGGTCAGCATCGACTCCATGGGAAGAATCTCGATGGTGCCGAGAAACGATAATGCCTCATTGGCGATCAGAACCTCGCTGGTTGGATAAACCAGCAGTTCCAGCGCCGCCAGTTGCGGCTGGATGCCGAAGGACAGCGTGGTCGCGTCCGAGGAAGCCAGCAGGTTGGTTGCGTCGATATCGATCGTGCATCTGATGGTTTCGATAGGCGGCCCTTTGAGCCGGAAGATTTCGGTTCGATCCGGCTCGTCGCTGACGGGTTGCGGTTTCAGCGTGCGCGTCACCTGTTCCGGGTTGTACTGAAACTCGATAATCGACGGCCCGCGCTTGGCCGCCTTTTTTTCCGGGGAGGGAGTGCTCGGCGGCTTGGGCTGCGGCGGCGTCGGCGGCCGCGGAGGCCGCGGAGGCCGCGGCGGACGCGGCTTGGGCGGCGGAGGAAACCCGATGTTCGGATCGAGCGAGACGATCGCGCCCTTCAAAACGATGGGCGAAATGTTCGGCATTCAGACTCCCTGGCCTCAATCAGGAGGCATCTTCGCTTCGACTGTTGCTTCTACCACGACCATCCCGAGGGCTGTCGTTCGTTGAAACAAGCCTCCGGAGAATCGCCCCGCTCATTGTTTAGACCCTTTCTTAGGAACATCGAGAGTGCCCCCCGGACAGGCCATGTACTTGTTCCAGGAATCCTGGTCGAGATTTCCTGTTGTCCGGATCAGCTGGTCGGCCTGCGCAACAGCCTGATTCACTGGCTCAACCGCCGATTTGAATCCTTTGGCGGTCGTACTTTGAAGTGCACTTCTGAAAGAATCGCCCCAGTCACTGTTCAGAGCTAACGAGAGGGCTAGCCGGACTTTCGTAGCCGCATCGACCTCACCCCCCTTGAGATCGGGAGGATTCGGATACTTCAGGTTTGGCGGCGCTGGCGCCGGATGCGCTGCTTGCACCGCTCGCGCCGCGCATTCTACTTTCTCGTTATGCACAGGGAACAGCTGCATGCAGGTGTTTGCCACGTCACAAGCAGCGTTAGCTTTTGCCTGGGTACTCTTAAATTGGTCGTTTCCACCAATTCCCTGAATGGCTTGCTGAAAAAAACTCTGCCATAGGACTTTGTCTTGCGGATCTGTCACCTGAGCCTGACAAAGGTTGGTGGATGCCGGCGCCGGATTCTGGGCTGCGTTGGGGGCCGGGTCCCGTTGGACGGACGGCATAGTACGGTGAATTGGACGGGCGGCGGTCTGGTTCGACACTACTGCTTTCGCCACCTGGTCTGCCTCGCGCTCGTACGCGGAGTCCGCCGCGCCCACTCGCAATTCTCCGAAGCTGTGCGATAGTCCCGATTGTTGAACTACGTGGCTTAGTTCGTGTGCAATCAGCCGCAATCCGGCGCTATCTCCAAATCCGGACGGACGATTGGCGAAGACGATTTCATTGCCCACGGTATATGCGTTTGCGCTGACGGCACGCGCCGATTCGTTTGCTTTTGGGTCGCTGTGAATACGCACCTTGCTGAAGTCGTGGCCGAGGCGCGGTTCGAAAAATGCGCGGGTCTTCGCATCCAACGGCTGGCCGGGCGAGCGCAGTCCTTCATGCACGATTGGCGGCGCAGTTTCAGGTCCGCTCCCGGCTGCGTTGCGCTGAAGCTTTTTCTCTTTGCAGCCTTCACATTCGCCTCCCGAGCTTCCGGATCCTCCACACGCACACTTGCGTTGTAGTGTTCCAAAGGGCGCAGGCGTGAACGCTCGCGCCGGAGCAGTGCCCGGCTTCATCGGAATGCGAACATGCGCGCTCATATCTTTCGGCCTCCCGGTCCGTCGTGGCTTCGCGAGGCCAGGGTCGCAATCTTGGCCTCGCGGGATATCGTCCGGTACACCGCCTGCGCAATCTGCTTTCCCGCCGCCAGCGGTTTCGCATTTGCCTGCACCTTGAACGCGCCCGCGTTGACAGTTTCCAGAGACCATCTGCCTTTCAGCAAATTCGCCTGCCCCTCTGCAGCCAGCAAACGCGCCAGTTCCACCTGTACCGCGGCCGCGATGCGGTGCCGGTCTCGCGCCGCGAAGCCGTGCAGGACGAGTTCTTCGATATGCAGCTCTACACCCATCCGGCAACCTCCGAATCCGCGAGCGGACGCTCGATCTTGGTGAACTCGCTGCGCGCGGCCGTGAGTAGATGCGACATGCGCACCGGTTCTCCGGCATCGGCGGCGAGAAACGCCGCGCCCATGGCAATGTTCTGAATATTGCCGCCGGCGGCGCTCAAGCGGGCCAGGCGGTCGATCCGCAGCCCATCCGTGGGGGTCTGGCGTGGAAATGCCCGCGCCCAAATCTCCGCCCGCTGCGAGGCCTCGGGGAAAGGAAATTCAATCACAAAGCGAATGCGGCGCAGAAATGCGGTATCGAGGGCGTCGCGACGGTTGGTGGTGAGGATGGCCAGGCCGCGATAAGCCTCCATGCGCTGCAGCAGGTAGCTGACCTCGATGTTGGCGTAGCGGTCGTGACTGTCCTTGACCTCGCTGCGCTTTCCAAATAGAGCGTCGGCCTCATCGAAGAGCAGGATAGCGGCGCTCTCTTCGGCAGCATCGAAGACGCGGCGCAGGTTCTTCTCCGTTTCGCCGATATACTTGCTGATCACCTGGCTGAGGTCGATGCGGTAGAGGTCGAGCCGCAACTGATTGGCGAGCACCTCGCCGGCCATCGTCTTTCCCGTGCCGCTCGGGCCGGCAAAAAGAGCGCTGATCCCCAACCCACGGCCGCCCTTCGAAGCAAAGCCCCAGTTCCTGTAAACCTGGGTGCGATGCCGGACATGCAGGGCGACCTGCGAAAGCTGCTGTTTCTGTTTCTCCGGCAGCACCAGATCGTCCCAGGCCGCGGCCGGCTCGATCCGTTGCGCCAATCCCTCCAGGCGCGGACGCGACTGCATCCGGCAGGCGTCCCACAAGGCCTGCGCTAGAGCCGGAGCAGCTTCAGCGGCTCCCCCATCGGCGCCATTGTCCGCCGACTTCAGCTTCGCCGGCCACAGCTCGGGCGGCATCTGCGCTACTGCGGCCTCGATCCCGTCCGCGCTCATACTGAACTGCGAGACAATCGCCGCCACTTCCCCGTTGAGGACCGTAGCTGCCGCGCCCAGCGCCCGGTACCACAGCTCGACCTGTTCCTTCGCCGTCGCCTTGGGAACATCGAAGGTGAGCATCCTTCGCTCAACTGGCTTTATCTGTTCCCGGTTCGAGATGGTCAGAGGGCTGCGTAGCTTTTCAATCAGCCGCTTGACCGCAAACTCGCCCGCCGCATCGAGTGCTGGCCCGTCGTCGAATTCCAGCAGCAGGCAATTGGGTTGAAGAACGGTCTCGCGCTCCCAAAGCCGGATGAACAGGTCAACCTCCGGACCGCTCCGCGGGACGGCCTGGACATTCATGACGTGCAGGCTTAGCCCCAGCAGCGCGCAAGCCTGGGCGGCAACAGCTCGGCGGCTCTCCGGATCGCTGCCGCACAACTGCACTACGGGCCGCGATTCCTGCCGGTTCCGGGGAGACAGGCAGTCGACCATGCGCCGCAACACGGCCAACTCCGACGGTGTCATGGTGCGGGCCGGTCCCGCCGCATCCACAACGGCTCTCACCCGCTCGTCCACGGAGTGCATGCCGGTGAGATAGTGGAGAATTCGCTCGTCGATCCGCAGCGGGCTGGTAGTCAGTGCGTCGCCGGAGAGCACCTCCAGAAGATGCCAATGGCGCAGAGGCCGTCCCGGCAGCATCGCGCTCCAGTGCGCGTCGTCACACGCAGCCAAAGCCAGGCTGAAGGTGGGCAGCGCCGGCCGCTGACCCTTATTCGCCGCTTCATAGATTTGCGCAAAGCGCGAATCGAGCTCGACCGCTGCACACATCAGCAAAATCCTCCGCTCGAAGCTCGAAAGGCCAAAGATCGCGCAGATCGTTTCAAGCGCTGGAGGGACATCCTCGGAACCGCCGCCCTCCCCGGCCGTTCTGACCTCAGATGGATAAGCACCCTCGCCGGTCTCGGCTTCTTCCGCAACCTCGGGTTCTCCCGTTTCGCAGGGCTCAGGCGCATGATGCTTGCGAAGCGCTTCGCGGAGATCGTCCAGCGCCCCCATCAGGTAGGCCCGGTTGAAGTCCTCCCAGCTCTGTTCGGGGACGTTTGTCATGTCACCGTCACCGCAGGTCCGAAACCTGAACTGGAAGAATCGAGATCCAGAGGACTCTCTGCTCCGTCGACCTTTGCCCGAACGAAATAAACCCCACTAGCTACGCCGGTGATGTCGCAGGCGAGCGTACCTGTAGCAACAGTAAAAGGAGGAAGATTGAAGGAGTAGGCCGTGGGCGTCGGCGGCGAAGTGGTTGGGTTCTGATTGAGTATAAGCGTCACCCGCTGGCCCGGCTGAACCTCGGGATTGACGGCAACGCTCAATGTCGTACCGGTAGCCGTGACGGTAATGGATGGTCCGCTCAGGACCGGCTGCAACACCAGCGCCACCACATTCGATTCCCAGCCCGGATGCGGCTCCGCCGGGTGGCCGAGCTGCAGTTGCTGAACAACCTGAAGGCCGAGCACGCCCGCCTGCACTCCGGCCGGCACCGGCATGATGATTGCATTCTCCGTCACCACCGGCGGCGTCACCGTCATGTCGCCGATCCGCACCGTCGTGATGTCGCCCAGCAGTTGTGTGCCCTGGATCACGAGCGTGCTGGTGGGCAGAATGGGCTGTCCGGCTGCTCCATCCTTGGGCATCACCTGGGTAATGGTCGGCTGGGTGAACGGCGCCACGTGAAGTTTTCTGCGCTGCACGGGTAACGCTTCCTGGGACGGCTTCTCATCGCTCATCAAAACCACCGAGGCCTGGTAGGCGGCGGACAAGCTGTACTCCACCTGAAAGAACGCCGACCATAACTTTGAGAACTCCTCGAGCGTAAGCGCGGTCGGAGTAAAGCGGATGCGCTCCACCTGATTCGCAAGATCGGATTTGTTGAGGAAGCTGAAATGTGTCGTCGCCGACTGAATATTCTGCGGCGAAAGCAGCGGCTGAGTCTCTAGTGTAACGGCCACCGCGCCCAGCATCAGTTGCGGCTCCAGTTGGTCGTCGCTCCCATGAAAGGTAAACAGGTAATGGAGATCGAGCGCCGCGACAGGCTGCTTAACCAGCGTGCCGTCGGCCCGGCGCGTCGGCAGGTCTATGTTGCGGAAGGCCGCATTAGGCGTCACCTGGTAGAGGTAGACGTTCACGTGCGGCTTCCCCTCCTCGCCGCTCGTCCGGTCGGGCCGCCGGAAGCGGACCACGGCGCCCGGCACGGCAGACTGCACCGGATCGAATAGTATCTGATATAGAGCGCCCGTAACCGTCGCGATGGCCAGATAGTTGCTCATCGCTTCGCTCCGCTGCCTCGACTCAAATAATCGTCCAGAGTCACAGAGGGCCTGAAGCGCGGGGGCGCGCTGCGTTTCACCTGCTGCTCCGGAAACACAGCGCGCACTTCCACCCGTCCAATGGTTACTCGAATCTCGGGTTCCGGCGCACTGTTGGCGGGAGCCTGCGGTGCTGGCCGGTTCGCGGCTGCCGGCCTTGCGACTGCACGCTCCGCGCCAACCGCAGGGCGAATAGACAGGTCCGGCTTCAGAGTTAGCGCGTCTCCGGGCCATGGCTGGCCTGGCGCGTCCGCGGTTTCTGGGCCGGATTCGCGTCGAGAGCTATCCTTAAAGACTCCCTCCGCGCCGGCCGGTTCAACCGTCATCGGCATCGCCCGTCTCGGGTGAGATTGCCCGGTTGGAGCCTCGTCGCTATGCGCACGTTCAGTAGCCCGCGAAGAAAGCATGCGTGGCTCGATCTCAGACCCGGAAGAGGCAATGAAAGGGGCTCGGGCCGATCTCTCATTCATCTGTTCGGGCAGAGCCGGAGTTTTGGGAGAGACGATCAAACCTGAGTCGGGTGCATTCGCGTTTGACGTCCCCAACGCTTGGGCAGATCGAGTCTGTCGGCCAGTTCGAGCGTCTTGCTCGGTTCGATTCTGTATTGCTCCCTCACTCGTCTCACGGCTTTGGGCAATTGCAGACTCTACAGCCTGGCCCGTCCCTGCTTCGGCCGGCTCAAGCTCGGACACATTTCCGGCATTCTGCACCCGTGACGTAACGGTTTCGGTAACCGTACGGCGCGCGGGTGTCAAGGAACCGGCATTCTCGCTTCGCGGATTCCTCTTCGCCTGCAAAACCGGCTCATCTGGACTTGGCGGCGTCATCGGAGAACTCGCGCGAGCAGTTGGGCGAGCAGCAGCTTGAGTCGGCAACGGCTCGGGCACCGAATCCGCAGGCGAGGGGATCGGCAGCCGTGGCGATAAACCCGTTGGCCTCGTCGGCTCCGCCTCAGGATTGTCTTCCAGGCCTTCTTCCTTGGGAAGTGTCCGCCCCGCAAGCAGACCGTTGGCCTCCCGGATAGGTTCAAAGCGAGAAGGGACGCGAGGACGAATCGTCTCCAAAGATCCCAGGCTCCGAGCCGCCAGATTTCTCAGAAACTCGCTCATGTCCCCACCATTTCCAGATAGAACTGCCGCCGCGTTGCGCTCAGAGCCAGAATTTCCGCCTCGCGCCACCCATAAGCCCTGGCTAGCGTGTGCACTTCGAAAAGAATGCGCCTGGCCCAAGCCTCTATCTCCGTCCAGAGAAAGGAGACGATGTCAAAGGCCGCGCGCCACTGGTGCTGGCATGATGGACAATCGATCTTGAGTTGAATATCCGCTAGCGGGTCGGCCTGAGCCATCGACTCGGCGATCGCGGTAACAACCTCGGCAGGCAATTGCAACAAATTGACAGGAGCGCCCGCCTGCTCCACCGAGAGCAGGCAGCGCTCCAAAATCAGGGAACGCGCGGCATCGACATCTTCCGCGCCTTCCGAGGCGATGACGTCCTCCGTTGTAGGGATTCGAAAGACCACACTGCAGTCCCCTTGCGTCAGGGAAGTGTCGCCCACTTCTGTCCTGTCCGCCCCGTCCGCCATTGCCAGCAGATCGCGGATATCCAGCGTCAGCTCCAGTCTTTCCCGGCACGTCGGGCAAACAGCAATCGCTGCCATTCTAGGGCCCCAGAGCATCTCCCGAAGCCGCAACAGTTCGGCATCCCGCCGCCCCACGCTCAACGATGCCAGCGCATCCTGACGGGCTTCCGGATACATTGCTGCTAATAGCAAAACAGCACGGCGCGTTGACGTGCTGGAGTCGCCGGCTTCCCAGACATTCAGCAGTTCTGCAGCTGTTGGAGCTCGCATGACAACGATCAGGTCTGGATATTGAACGACGGTTCGGGAAGCTCGACCACCGAGATGTCCCGCTCCCATCCTTCGTTTTCCAGCTTGATGTGCTGGATGGCGACGGCGTTGGCGTTCGCATCGAGGTCCGGCATCGCCTGGTACTCCGAGACCCAGCAGCGGTAGATTTTGTAGGCTTGGACCTTCTGCCCGGCCTCATTGTGAAGCTCAAGGATGATGTCCTTGCGGAAATCCTTGAGCGAAACCTCCATCCCCGCCTTCGCCCCCAGATGCCAAACCTTGCCAACCCACTCCTCGAACGCGGTATCGAAGGTGATTCCTCGCTCCAGGGTGATGGCGTCGAACTCATTGCGGCCGGGCGATTTGCGGCTCGTCGAGGGATCCGCCCCGTCGCGAAACTTCACCACCTCGGTAGTGCGCTTCAGGCCGGTCACTTTGCTGATGCCCGCCACATATTTCCCGTCCCACATGACAACGAACTTGAAGTTCTTATACGGATCGTGGCGATAAGTATTTACGGTAAATTCGGCCATGCGAGTTCTCCCTAACTAGACGTTTGCCCAGTCATCTGCTGGATCTGGATCACCACAAACTCGGCTGGATCAAGCGGAGCGAACCCAACCACAATATTGACGACACCGTTGTCGATGTCGGTCTGCGTGGTGGTCTCGCTGTCGCACTTCACGAAATAAGCCTGGTCCGGCGTCTGTCCCTGGAAATACCCTTCGATGAAAAGGTTCTGCATGAAGGACCCGATATTGAGCCGTATCGCCGACCACAGCGGCTCGTCGTTGGGCTCGAACACCACCCACTGTGTTCCCTGATAGAGGCTCGACTCGAGGAACAATGCCACCCGCCGAATCGGCACATACTTCCACTGGCTAGCCTCTGCATCGGCCCCCACCAGCGTGCGCGCCCCCCACAGCACCGGCCCGTAAACCGGGAAAGTACGGAAGCAGTTCAACCCCAGCGGATTCAGAACGCCGTTCTCCGCGTCGCTC
Source organism: uncultured Acidobacteriaceae bacterium (assembly GCA_963746515.1). Classification (GTDB taxonomy): domain Bacteria; phylum Acidobacteriota; class Terriglobia; order Terriglobales; family Acidobacteriaceae; genus Bog-257. Next base: position 549,411 of record CAVVBO010000003.1, read on the forward strand.
ATCTGGTAGGTCATGTTCTGCACCCCGTTGAGCACCGCACCGATTCCCGCCGGAGCCTTCCAGACTCCGCGCGTCGTATCGGTATTCGCGTAAACGCCCGCCACCAGTCCCGACGGCGCAAAGGTGCGCAATTGACTGTTGTTGAGCGGGTCTGCCAGCCGCAGCCGCGGCCAGAAAGCAGCCCCGTTCGGGTTGACAACGCCAATCGTGCTCGATTTCCAGTCCACCGCCGCTGCTATCGTCGTTACCGTCGGAGGCGGATCGATCAGCAGCATCGCCCGGCACTGATCGCACAGGGCAATTGCCGCGGAGTATACCGCCACCGGATCGAGCGACGTGTTATTGGTATCCAGCACCGTGGGATTTCCGGCCGAGGCCCGCACCGCGTCGGGAATGCAGAGCAGATTGAAGGCGACTTTACTCAGCGCATAAATGCCCGATTGCGCCAGAGGATCGCCGATCAACTGGTCCGCTCCGGGCAAGCCGTCCATCGGCACCGCCGGCGTCGAACTGGTCTCCGCGTGAGAAGGGTTGCTCGTCCCCAGCGCGTAATGCGCCACGTTCGCGCTAAGTCCCAGCAGTCCCAAGGCGTTTGCCGCATCGTTCACCGGGGGCGATGAAGCCGGCGGGCTAGAAAACTTGACGACCGCGTCCGGCATATTCGGCAGCAGCACGTTCACCCGGATGCCCGCACCCGTCATCACTCCGCCGCTCCAGATCGGCGCCGCCACGCAACTCACCGACGCGCCCTTTATCTGCACCGCCAGCACAGTACTGATGGCCGTCTGCAACTGCGATGCAAGTCCCTGCACGCTCTGAGGAATCGGCGCGCCCTTGCTGATCACCTTGATCGTTGGCAGCGCGGGAAACGAAGGCGGCAGATTCAATACCAGCGAGCAGTCCGCGTCCGCCGTCGTCACGGTATTACCGCCACCGAGGATCTCGTTCACACTCTCCAAATAATTCGTTGTCACGCCGCCCGTGATTACCGCTGTCGACGCAAGCGCAGTTCCCACCACACCGCTAACCGTGAGCGCCGCAAACGACGACGGCAAATCGCCCACGTTCACCAGCTGCGATCCGTTGTCCGGATCGTTGAGCACGTTGGCAATGAAGTTCTGCAAATTTGAATTCAACGTTAACGCCGGGAAATACTCCGTCGTGTTCGTAGCCAGGTTGGTGACCGTTAGATTGAACGCCAGCGGATCGCCCGCCGGAGCCGGGGCAAGATTCAATCCCTGGACGTCGATATCGATCAGCAATTGGCTATTGGCCCACGCTCCGCTGCTTAGGGCGCTGAAAGTCATATTGCCGAAGCCCACATTGGCGTAGACCTGTTCCGAGGGATGGATATAATTTCCGGGCGTCCGCACCACCCAGGCCTGCGATCCGCCGTTCAGAAAGAACTGCTGCACCGCATAGCTGAGTTCGCTGTTCGACGCCAGCCCTCCGAACAGCCGCTGATAGTCGGAGAAGCTGAAGATCATCTCCGCGCGATTGTCGATACCGGTCGCCGTGTATCCAACGAAAGCGGCCACGGAGGTTGCAACGCCCGTAATCGGGTGCACCGGGCTGGGCAATTCCTGAATGTAGACGCCAGGATAAGTATATGTACTGGACATGACACCTCTCTTTAGGTCCCGCGGCTGCTAAGTGCGGCCATTAGGTTTGGGCCCGTGAGTCGTGTTAGGAAACTACACTTCTATTGGCGAAGGGAGGACGGCAAGAAAATCCAGCATTATCCAACATACAAGAGAAAAAAGATGGCCGACTCTACGATTAGTTCAAGACGAAGTCAAGCACGAAGGTGGCGAAAACCATCAATTATTTTGGTTATTAATGACCAGCACTGGTTTCCGCTACAACCACCTCGTCCGCACGGCCCGTGGGACGGCGTGCGCGTTCCGCCCATCGTCGAAAGCGGTGCAACTACTGAGTTGCTTGGGTTCACCGACAAACCATTCGGATTGGCGTTAAGACACCTTGGGGTTCAAAATTCTTCTCGCTGATACCGCCCGGTATCCCTTATTTTCGGGTAGCGCCTTAGTATTCGGCACAAATCTATGCAACCAGATCAGCGATTGAGCTTCCGCATGGATGAACTGCCGCCCGAGATTGCCGCGCTGGCTTGAGCGATTGGCAGCCGCCAGTTCGGTATCGGCGAATTGCTTCCATTCACGTTCAGGTAACACACCATGTTCTTCAACCGATCAGTATCGCTTCCCGAAGCACTGTCCCCCCGCTGGCGGAGGTAATAGGGTGGAATCGACTGGTAGTACAAGGTGGCAACGACGCTAGCCGCATTTGCCAGCTGCGAGCTCAGGGGTATGGCATATCGAACTATGCTCGATCCGCTGCCGTCGGCGTAGTTGGGATCACCATTGACCCCGACCGGTTTCGTCATATCGGCAAACGGCCCCGCGGCCCTCCAGCCCTGCGGAAGAAGGCGGTTGTTTTTTACGATTTGATCAAGAGCCAGAAAGCTGGTGGTGAGCTGGCCTTCTGGGTTTAATGCCAGTTCTTCGTATATCTGCACCTGATCGTCGCGCGTGATTGGGTTCGCCTGATTGTAGTGAGGTTGATAGGCCTGCTGGCTGGGCGCGAAAAACTCCGTGACTAGCGGATTCCCGCTGTTATCAAGAATCACGCCATCGGTCGATGTCTGTCCTGAGACCCAGAGCGTATTGCCTTGTGCGTCAAGTACGCGGAACTCCAGGAACGCACGACGGAAACTTACTCCGGACGGGAAGCTGTGGCCCGCCAGATTTACCACCTGAACGTCCGCTTGCAGTGCGCTGCCGGTATTTTGCAGCGCGAGAACGTTCACGGTAGCCGTATTGCTCGCCACCTCCAAGCCCGAGTTGATGGCGGTGTATTGGCTGGAATAGGTATCGGGGGCTGCAAAACCCGGCAACAACGGATTCGATGCGTAAAGGCCCAATTCGCTGCGAAACTCCCCAAACATTTCCAACGCGAACAAATTGATTCCCAGAAGAGTGTGCCTCGCGAAAGAGGTTCGTTTGGTCAGCTGAATCTGATCGTCGGGCGCGCGAAACAGCTCGGGCGGAAACGTATTGTCTTCTATATTCGCAATATTGAATGCCAGGGACTGGCCCTTGTACTGCCGCGGCATGTGACAGTCCTGACAACTCTGAGGAGTAACGCCGTCGTCCGTAAAGTTGCTGTTCACCCACTCCAGAAATGTCGTCTGTTCGTGGGAGATTTTTGGAGTTCCATTTTCGGATGGTTGGTTGCCATTCTTGTCATACACGGGAAGAAAAATGGTGTGACACGAACTGCACAGCTTCGATGACTTCACCTGGGGGCCGACCTGGGGAGTCACTCCGATCGCGTTCTGCATGGGCAGCGTAGCCACTTGAAGATAGGGGCCGTAGAGCTCCGTAGCCGGGCCTACTTTGAATTGTCCCGTGTATGTTTCCTCTGAGCCGAGTTCATCAGCAGCGATTTCATGGCAACTCTGGCAGGAAACTCCGTCGCGCGCCAGGGCGCCGTACCGCGAGGTGGGGTCGGAAAGGTCGGCGTGGGTGAGTAGTCCGCCGTTGGTGTCGATTTTGTACTGGCGTTCTCCCATGACTCCATGGCAGCGCAGACAGGTGTCGTCAATGAAATCCGCAGCGTTCGGTTGCCCGTTCAGTTGGGGGTGAATGGTGCGCTCGGTCTCCAGCTGGGCCAGGAAGATCGGGTCCCGTCCAGACAGGCCCATCATCGAATACCGCCATTCCCCGTTGGGGGAGACGTTGACCTTGCAGTTCGTCGGCGGCTGGCTGCCGGGGTCGCATTTCTGCAGAGCATTGGGGAATAGCATGGCGGGAATGTCATTTCTGACTTGGCCGTCGCTGCCAACCAGGCCAGTTATGGTTCCAGTTGCATCGTGACAGCCGGCACATTGGTCAGAAGTCAGGAACTGCTGCGGTCCCGCGGGCCGGCCATACGGGACAACATGATCAAAGGCTTCGGACACCATGCAGTGCGATTGGCGAGGAGCCTGCTGCTGGGGAAAGACGGTGGAACATTGCGGCGCGGTGAGCGGGTTCCGCGTGCTTCCAGACTGTTCCTTCATGCTTCGGTAATTTGCATGATGCATATAGTCGAGCGGGTTGAACTCCGACGCCGAAGAGTCATTGTCCGTGGGCCTGATAGGGAGGTCTTGCAGCGTGGTTGAAGTTCCCAGGCCCGCGACGTGCAATGTGGTTGCGTAGGTGCCTTGTTCATCCGCTGCCGAGGCATGACAGTTGAGGCAGTAAAGGCCATATCCGGTATATACCGGCGTCGGCTCCGCACAACCGTTGGTCACCCGCACCGGCGGAGCCGGGTTGGCGCCTATGTCGGCCCAGTACCAGGTATCCCACACCGAGCTATCCTTGATCATGATGGTCCAGTCCACCAACCCTGACTCGGGACTATTCAGCGCGGGGTATTGTTCTTTGACCATCATGCTGCCGTCGATAATCCGGGCGCTGCGGTCTCCGTTGGTCAGCCAAGTCCATAGGTTCGGGGAGTAGTACACCTGGACGTAGGGATGGGTCATCTGGCTGCTACGTATATTTTCATCGTGCTCCCAGGACTTGTAGCAACCCTGCTCGAGGTATGCGGTGAGCGCGGGCACGAACCCTGGAGAACTGGATCGCTGCGATGGTCCACAGGCGGACTTTTCCGAGAGTGAAGGTGACCCCGAGTTAGAACCACAAGCCGTTAGCAGCAGGAGAGTGACGACGGCGGCGCCTAGTAGCGCAGTTGTGCTTCGTAAGTTCACAACTCTCCCCCGAGTATTCTTCCAACCGCATTGCAAGTGCGCGTGATCTACGCCGCTTGCAGAGCTCTTAAATGTCTAGCCGGTTAGGCTGAAATAGTACACTACAACCCAGGTTTTTCGTCCTCCGCAAAAGAGTGTCTGAAGTTCGAATGTCTCTCCCTACGCCATGTAGTTTCAACTGCTGAGAAATTCTGGCACCTTATCCGTGAAATACGCAAAAAAGGCCGGATTTTGCGACATTCGGCCACCCAAATCGAACGGCAGAATCTTTTCATCAGGATGGGGAATGGGCCTCATGACCTGGCTCACGAACGCTTTCAGTAAGAAATGGGTCAACCTGCGGTACGCCGACGCGCTTTGGTTCTCGTTCTATAATCTCTGCCGGACGCATGAAACATTGCGCGTGACACCAGCAATGGAATTCGGTATCACCGACCACGTTTGGAGCTTAAGGGAGTTACTGGCATAGCAATAATTTGGCGTCCATAGTAAGAGATGTTATTCGTCGTGGCGGAGGAGGTTTAATTGAACTGGAGCAAATGGATTCGGCAGACTCACCGCTGGGTGTCCATAGTCTTCACCGTGGCCGTCATCGTCAACGGCGTTACTGTGGTACAGGGCAAGTACAACAACAGACTGGGCCTATCGGCGGTGGCCATACTTGCCTTGCTCCTGCTCACCGGCCTGTACCTGTTCGTGCTGCCATATGTTAACAAGTGGCGGGGATAGGTGGCCCACGTATGAAAGCAATGTCGAATGCGATTTGGTTCGGCCGTTGAGGCAACGCACGCGAAAGTATCAGCACTCTTACCCGGATGCTCCTTACCCGCTCATGCGACGCAGCGTTTCCGCCAAGGCCCGCGAAGCCACCGCCAAACAAGAAAATGCTGCTCGTCTTGGGATTGGTTGGACTTGTTCAGCTATCGCCGTTCGTGGTGTCCGTGATCTTGGATTGTGTTCGATCATGCATCCTCGCTGATTGCCCTGGCGCAACTAGAAGGATGTTTTGGGACAACGACAGGCAGAATCTTTTCCTTCATCCTTGTAGTAATTAGTTGTTCAGCACCTCCACCAAGTGGAGTTGATGGCGAACTATCACTTGGTGGAGGATTTATTTCATTGGCAACCTCTGTGCGCATTCTCATCGTCGATGATTTCGAGCCATGGCGGCATTTCCTTTGCTCATTCCTGCAACAATACCCGGCATGGCAGATCATCTGCCAAGCTTCGGATGGATTAGAAGCCATCGAGAAGACTCGAGAACTGCAGCCGGACTTAATCTTGCTCGATATCGGTCTGCCTAAGCTCAACGGCATCGAAGCCGCTCGACAAATCCACAGGATCGCTCCACACTCAAGAATCTTGTTCTTCAGCGAAAACTGTTGTCTCGACGTGGTGCGGGAAGCCTTGCGTGTCGGAGGGTGCGGTTACGTTGTGAAGTCGGATGCCGCGCACGATCTCTTGGCCGCAATGGAAGCCGTCGTCGCCAATAAGCAATTTGTTGGCAGCCGATTTTCTGCCTGCGACTTCACCCAACACTCCGAAGCGTAAGTCTGTCACCCTGCTATCAAATACCACGAATCTCTGAGACGCTGACGAACGGTTGACGACGTTAGTGCCCCCAGTCGTCCGACTGACCCCGGGAAGCGCGCTGTTCGAATCCTGGTGCGAATGGCGCTTACTCTCTGCACCTCTCAATACCTATAGAGCATCTCTATGCTATTGCTCTTTTCGGGGATGACGAATTGAAAAGCATTCTCTCGGTTTTGTTGTTGGGCGTGGCTGTCCTATTCACTTCGGGTTGCAGCAATACGGAAGCAAAGCAACCGCCGCCGCAGGCACTGCCGGTCAATACCAAGACTGTCGATCTGGCGCAGGTCCCGCAGACAGACGAGTACGTGGCGACGATCAAGTCTCGGCGTTCGGCGACTATTCAGCCACAAGTCGACGGCTCACTTACGCGCATATTGGTGAAGTCGGGCGATCATGTCCGCGCCGGACAGGTGTTGATGACCATCGATCCGCTGAAACAGCAAGCCACGGTCGACCAGCAGGTCAGTACCGAAGCTCAGAAGAAAGCGTTTTCGACTATGCCCAGCGTGAACTGGACCGGCAGCAACATCTGTTTGATTCGGGTGTAACCAGCAAGCAAAATTATGAACAGGCGGTGCAGGCGTTTGACAATTCCAAGGCGGATTGGGAGGCCTCCAAAGCTGCACACGTCACCCAGCAACGCGAGCTGGCTTACTACACTCTGACCGCGCCCTTCGCCGGAGTCGTGGGCGACATTCCCGTGCATATCGGGGACTACGTTTCTCCGCAGACCTTACTGACCACGGTGGACGAGAATGCCGAACTGGAAGCCTACATCTATATTCCGACGGAGCGGTCTGGGCGATATCCGCATGGGTCTTCCGGTACAGATCGTGACCACGACCGGAGAGGTGATCGAGAACACCAAGATTAACTTCATCTCGCAGCAAGTGGACAACGCTGTCCAGGGCGTTCTGGCGAAGGCGCCAATCCACGGTTCGCTCGATCGTTTTCGCACCGAACAGCTGGTGAAGGCGCGAGTGATCTGGAGCACCAGTCCCACGCCGACCGTTCCAGTGCTGGCGGTCACGCGCATCGGCGGACAGCCTTTCGTTTACGTTGCGACCGAAGTAAATGGAAGCACGGTCGCCAAGCAGCGCTCCGTAACGCTCGGCGACACGATCGGCAACGACTACGCGGTGAAGGGCGGATTGAAGCCGGGAGAGAAAGTCATCGTCTCCGGCACGCAGTTCCTGATCGACGGAGCCCCGGTGCAGCCGATCAGCTAACCAACCCCAATTGCTAATTGTCATTCCGCCGCGGAAGGTGGCGGCGAGAAATCGAGAGTTACATTGGTTGATTTCTTCATTAAGCGGCCTATTTTTGCGACCGTTTGCGCGCTGCTGATTATTCTGGCGGGCGCTGTCTGCATTCCTACTCTGCCGATTTCGCTTTATCCCGACCTGGCTCCTCCGCAGGTCACCGTCACCAGCAATTACGTTGGTGCGAACGCGCAGGTGGTGGAGTCGGCGGTCACGATTCCGCTGGAGCAGCAGATCAACGGCGTCGAGGGCATGCACTACATCACCTCGACGAGTTCCAACGACGGCACCAGCAGCATCAACGTCACCTTCCGCACCGGCTACGACCTGAACATCGCCGCCGTCGACGTGCAGAACCGCGTGGCAACAGCCCAGGGCCGGCTGCCGCAGGAAATCAAGAACACCGGCGTGACCATCACCAAGGCGAATCCTAACTTCGTCTTTGCCGCTGGATTTTATTCGCCCGACAACAGCCTTTCGAACCAGTACATCTCGAACTATCTGGACGTTTACGTAAAGGACGCGTTGAAGCGCATCCCGGGCGTGGGCGACGTCGTGATCTTCGGCGAGCGCAAATATGCCATGCGCATCTGGCTGGATCCCACGAAACTGGCGGCGCGGCAATTGACCGCTGCCGACGTGGTGGCAGCTCTGCAGGAGCAGAACGTCGAAATCCCGGCCGGACAGTTGGGCCGGCCGCCGGCAGATCCCAAGCAGAACTTCCAGGTCACGCTGCGCGTAGTAGGCCGGCTCTCCGAGCCCAAGCAGTTCGAGAACATCATCCTTAAGAACACCAAGAACAGCATCGTGCAGCTTAAGGATGTGGGACGCGCCGAGATCGGCGCCGAAAGCTACGACACCAATCTTCTGTACAGCGGGCACGAGGCCATCGGCATAGGCGTGCAGCAGCTATCGAATGCCAATGCGCTGACAGGTCGACAAGGCCGCAAAGGCTGAACTTGCGGAACTGTCGAAGTCGTTTCCTCCCGGCATCAAGTACGTCATCGCTTTCGACACGACGACGGTGGTGGGCGATTCGGTGCGGGAAGTGGTGACCACGCTGGAAGAAGCGGTCCTTATCGTCATCATCGTGATCTTCTTCTTCCTGCTGGACTGGCGCGCCACAATCATTCCGGCCGTCACCATTCCGGTGTCGCTGATTGGCACGTTTGCATTTGTCAAGATCTTCGGTTTCTCCATCAATTCGCTCACGCTCTTCGGCATCACGCTGGCGACCGGCCTGGTCGTCGATGACGCCATCGTCGTCATCGAAAATGCGCAGCGGCATATCAACGAGGACAGCACCGACCCGCACACCGCGACTTCGGTGGCCATGGCCGAAGTGTCCAGCGCGGTCATCGCGACTTCGCTGGTGTTGATTTCGGTATTCGTGCCGGTGTCGTTCTTCCCCGGCACAACCGGAATTCTGTACAAGCAGTTTTCGCTGACCATCGCATTTGCGATCGCCATCTCCCTGTTCAATGCGCTGACTCTATCGCCGGCACTGGCGGCGATACTGTTGCGTAACGAGGAGCACAAGTATTCGGTGCTCGATTGGACGCACATCGGATTCCTCTCGCGCGGCTACAGCGAAATTCGCGCACGGCGTCGATCGCGGCAATTCACGGGTTGGGTACGGCGTATGGCGAGGTTATTTCCAAGGTGCTGAAGTATCGCTATGCCGTGATCGTTCTATTCTTGGTCGGATTGGCAGCGACCGCCTACATGTACTTGCACGTGCCCACCGGATTCGTGCCGCAAGAAGATCAGAACTACTTCATCGTGGTCGTGCAGGCGCCGCCGGGGGCCTCGCTGTCCTACACCACCAATGTCGCACAGCAGGCGGAGAAAATTCTGCGAGCCGATCCCGACGTCTTCGGTACATTCGCGGTTCCCGGCTTTTCGCTTTCCGGAGGCAGTTCGTCGAACTATGGATTGGTCTTCGCTCCTCTGAAGCCGATCGACGATCGCAAAGGAAAGGGGCACGCAGCCAGCGACATCGTGGCCCGCGTATCGCCGAAACTGTTCGGCGTTCCGGGAGCGATCGTCGTCGCTTTCGAGCCGCCGGCAATTAACGGCATCGGCAGCTTCGGCGGATTCCAGTTCCAGTTGCAGGATCTGGGACGCAATACGCTGGAGGATCTGGATACAGTGGCGCACAAGATCGTGGCCGCCAGCCGGCAGCGTCCGGATCTGCGCGGACTATTCACCAGCTACACGGCCAACGATCCGCAGCAACTGGTACAGATCGATCGCGAGAAAGCTAAAGCCATCGGCGTACCCATCAGCCAGGTGACGCAAGCCCTGGGCGTGTACATGGGCTCGCAGTACGTGAACGATTTCGATTTCAACAATCGCTCGTATCGCGTTTACGTGCAGGCGGACCAGCCGTTCCGCATGAATTCGCGCGACTTGCGGCAATACTACGTCGGTCGGATACGAATGGTCTGGTGCCGCTGGACAACATCGTGTCGCTCAAGGAAACCTCGGGGCCGCAGGTCATCAACCACTTCAATCTGTTCCGCTCGGCGGAAATCGACGGCGCGGCCGCTCCGGGTTACAGCTCGGGCCAGGGACTGAAGGCGATGGAGAGATTTGGCCAAGCAGAACATGCTGCAAGGCATGTCGTATAGCTGGTCGGGGCTGGCACTGGAAGAAGTGGAAGCCAGCGGCAAGGCGCATCATCATCTTCGGGCTTGGGTCTGCTGGTTGTATATCTCACGCTGTCGGCGCAGTACGAAAGCTTTGCACTGCCTTTCATCATTCTGCTGGCCGTGCCCATGGCGGTGCTGGGCGCGCTGTTGTTCGTCTCGCTGCGCGGGCTGGTGAACGACGTCTACGTGCAGATCGGGCTGGTGCTTGCTGATCGGCCTTTCGGCGAAGAACTCGATCTTGATCGTGGAGTTTGCCGAGCAATTGATCGAGCGCGGACGCTCCATCATCGATGCGGCGATTGAAGCAGCCGAGCTGCGGTTGCGGCCGATCCTGATGACTTCGTTCGCATTTATCCTGGGCGTGCTGCCTCTCTACTTCGCCAGCGGCGCCGGCAAGCTGGGACGGCACTCGGTGGGACGGCGATCGTTGGAGGTATGTTGTTCTCCACCGTGCTGAATCTCATTTTTATTCCGGTGCTGTACGTCATCCTGAAAACCTGGCTAGTGGCGCTGGCTGGGAGAACGAAGGAACAAGAATCCTTCAAGGAAGATGTCGCTGCATAGCAAAGGTCCAACCCAAGTACAATATCAAACGTCCGCGGCGTCCCCGTTGTTCCCGAAGCTGTGGAGCACGGTTTCCGTCCAGCCCCCGCCTTGCCGGGGCGACTGCGGCCACCCCCAATCAGCTGGGTGGATCCGCATAGTTGACAAGTAGGATATGCAGGGAGGATGATATGCCGCTTGTCGGTTAGCCAGCAGGACGGCAACATTTGCATTCCTAATAGTGAGCAGGAACATCGCCTGAACCATTAGCCAGGGGATGAGCGAAGCCAAAGCTTTTCTTCGCCCCGACCTCCCGTCACCGGCGACCGGGTGAGCGTGCCCGCTTCGCGGCCGCTTTTCGGAAAGGCTGCATGAAGACCAGCTTACACTTGGTGTCGATGCCCTGGGCCGATCCTGAGCTGCCGTCAATCCAGATTTCAGTGCTCAAGTCCTATGTGGACTCGGTTTTTGGCAAAAGGGTTCCGACCAAGACCTACTCAGCATTCGCTAGTATCGCCCTCGAGCAAACCCACAAGGGCTATTCAGATTACGCTAACAAATACGATCAATTCGAGGAGTATCCGTACTTCTTAATGTACTTCCGACGGTTCCTGCATCGCGACGCACGGCTGAGGCTTGTATCGATCGACAAGCTCATTAGGAAGATCAACACTTGCACTTCGGACGGAGCCCTCACTTTGCGAAAAGTCGCGCACTTGGAGCGTCGGACTTGTCGTTACATCGAGGAGAACATCGTCCCGCACTTGTCGAGGCACGGCATCAACCTGGTAGGTTTCACCCTCAACTACTATCAGCTTTATGCCTCACTCTACTGCGCTCGTTACCTGCAGGAACGCTTCCGCGCCTACAAGTATTTGTTCGTGTTCGGAGGGGCGACAGTTATATACCCCAAGGTAGCCGAAGTCTTGAAGACCCTCGGCGTAGAAGGTCTGTGTGTAATTGGCGAGGGTGAGCGCAAGCTTGAACTTATTGTCAAAGAGATTCTGGCGACCCCTTCTCATGAGTATGAGAGTCTGATCGGGCGCCTGGCAGCGCTCCATGAAGGCATCTACGACATCCAGCGCCGCACCATAAACTTGTATGAGCAGAACCCGGCTACTCTGCTCAACTTACAGACGCCAATTGACAACTTGCCATTACCGAACTTCGACGAGTACTACAGCTCGTTGCGCAAGGTTTTTACCGATCAGAAATTGCGCGCGAAGTACATAGCTGGTACGTGGCTTGCCCTGGAGGGCACTCGCGGCTGTTTCGCTCATTGTGATTTTTGTGATGTACACACGAGCTGGGCTGGTTTTCGCAAGAGTACTCCGGAGCGTATCGTCGCCAACCTATTGGAGTTGGTGGGCCGGCATCGAATCCCAAGAGTCAAGTTCATGGATAACGTGTGCGACACATGGGCCGAGAGGTATTCAGAGCTCTTAATCGCACGCAAAATCCGAATAACATCTTTCATGGAGTGCCGCGTGCACCACCCTGAGACCTTCTGGACTAAGTTGTCGTTATCGGGGGTTGAGCTGGTTCAAGTCGGCATAGAGGCTTTCTCACCCACCCTGCTCCAGACAATGAACAAAGGCACTCGGGCAAAGCAAAACCTGCTGGTCCAGAAATGGCTCAAGGAACTGGGTATCGAATCACTCTCCAACCTTATATCTCATCATCCAAAGTCGACTCTACGACACGTCCGGGAGACAAAGCAGGTCCTTCGGCTGATTCCACATCTCCAGCGTCTCGATTTCTCGCAGTTGGCACTCCTTATCGGTAGCCCTTTGGATAAGCTTTTGGGTCCCGGGGAAAGAAGGACGTTGCAGGAGCGACAGAATTTTGCGCTCCCTAAGAGCCTTGATCGGTACTTTGTTCTCAAGGGAGAATATGAGCCGCCCCCCAAGTGGTTCGCTAAGGGGGTGCCCGGCGCATGGGACCGGCTTGTCGAATGGGAGGAGCGCTTTTCTGGCGCGCACGCAGGGTCCGCTTTCATGTCCTCGACGAATTATGGCTCTCGAGGGATCCTCATTCGCGATGGGCGCTCCGACAAGATTGTGGATCACCATCTGCTTGGTGATGCGGCTCGAATCTACGACCTGTGCCACCAGGGGGCGACGATGACAACGCTGGCTCGTGACACGGAGTTGCCGGCGGTCACGATCGAGAAGAGCCTCTTCTGGCTGATCACTAGAAAACTGCTTGTACACTTAGACGGATACTACATCTCATTGGCCGTTCGACCCCGCGATGTACTCATTTACAACTGTGCTGCACTGGCAGGTCCAGATCGGCGGCAGCCACAAACGGACACGCAGGCCGTATTCCCGCTATATCAGGGCATACGGATCGCAGGGTCGACGTAGAGACGAATTCTGTGAGCCCTCTCTTTTAGGGACGGATGTCTCCTCCTCATTTCTTGCCGATCATGAATTCATACCTGTTTGACGTCGGACGCAACGACAACCCCCGCCCTTAAGCGGTGTTGGGCCGCCTGAATAGCGACGTCTAGAGGTGCAATGTCAAAAAAAACACGGTACGGAAGCCACTACTGAGCGCGCCCGCTCGGCATACGAGATGCAAATCCTCTTCCGCTCGAAGTCGCCAGGCCCGACACTTATAGGTCATAAAATGACCGAAAAGTTGTACGGTTTCCCAATAATTTTCTTTACACATGTACTGGCGAGATAGTAGTAAGGTACGAGCTTCATAGTTGCCCCAGGGCTGTGACCGCGATTAGGGCCTGCCATTGCAAGAAACCGGATTCGTTCCTGAACCCGGAGATTTTCCTCGGAGACAAATGATGAATCGTCGCCTACTTCGTCGTCGTGATGTTGTGTTTCTTTGTATCCTGGCCACCATCCTCGCTCTATCACCGATCGCCGGTGCGCAGAGGACAGACGGCTCCACCGCAGAAAAACCGACGCTGGTCGCCGATAAGATCAGCTACTTGCCGGGCGAGACGATCATATTTAGCGGTGGAAGTTGGAAGCCGGGAGAGGGCGTCACGATCGTCATTAAAACCGATTCCGCGGGCATCGTCGCCACCGTTCACGGCAGCGGCTGAGGAAAACGGCCGCGTCAACATCTCCGCAACTATGCCGAAGCTGTCTGCGTTCGGCAGTGCTAACACTGGCGGCAAGAACACGCCGATTCTCACAGCTACCGCGATAGGCTCCTCGGGGTCATCGGTCTCTACTCAGTTCACCCTCGGCCATGCTCCGACCGACGCCGAGCGTCTGATCAGCGAGGAAGAATTCTGGTACCACCGGCTAACGTATCCGACGGGCCACTACTCGCCCGCCTGGACGCGTAAGGCTGCCGAACAAGACCGGGCGATCAAGCGTGGGGTGCCGGCTGGAATCAAGGGCGTGGTCCTGAACCCCGCACTCGGTCTCCAACCGCTGAACCCCACCGCTTTCACCGCCCTTGGTCCGATGCCCGAGCACATGACAGGTTGTTCCGGCTGTTATGACTACGGAACCACCGAGGGACGCGTCAATTCCATCGTGACCGATCCGACGACGACCACTAACGGCAGCATCGTCGCCTATATGGGCAGTGTCGGCGGCGGCGTTTGGAAAACAACGAACTGCTGCACCGCCAGCACCACCTGGACCGTCACCACCGATAGTCCGGAGCTGGCTACCACCAGCATCGATACAGTGACCATCGATCCCAACAATCACCTCACCGTCTACGCCGGCACGGGCGATCTGAATTACGGCTCGTTCTCCATGGGCAGCCAAGGCATCCTGCAGTCGATGGACGGCGGCAACACTTGGACTACTCTGGGCGCCAGCGTTTTTGGCCCCGAGTACAACCAGCCGCCGGGCAACTACCCGCAGTACAATGCGGTCGGCAAAGTTCGAGTTGATCCCAACAACAGCAACAACATCGCAGCCGGGACCAAGATGGGGCTTTACTTGTCCTTCGACCAGGGCCAGACCTGGACGAATTGTCCGACCAACAGCTTCAGCAGCCAGCGCCAGGACATCACCGGCCTGGAACTCACGAACATGGGCGGCGGCGTAACGCGCATTCTGGCAGCCGTGGGCACGCGTGGCTTCCCCACCTATGTGCAGTACGATCTGGGGAATAATGGCGCCAATGGCATCTATTCGGCCAACATGCCAGTCAGCGGTTGTCCGGCGTTTACGTCCATAGCGAGCAACGCCAACGGTTTTGTTTTTGGCACTCAGGTGACCGGCAGCCCCTACCTTACGGGCGCACTGATGAATGCCGGCAGCGGTAGTTCGTGCAACTATCCACTAACCGGTGGCAACGCGACCTATTGCGGCAACGGCGCCACCGGCGGCACCACGACCAACGGTGGCACGGTCGATAACCTTGGCCGCATCGACATCGCCGTGGCCCCCAGTAATCCGCTGACTATTTACGCCCAGGCGCAATCCATCAATTGGAATAACAACAGCCAGTGCGGCAACACCAACGGCTGCCAACTCGGCGCGTGGGCCAGTACTGACGGCGGCAACACCTGGACCTTTATGACGGGTTCGGCCGGCGGCTCACTGCTGGGATGCGCCAGCAGCGGTGGAGGCTCGTCTGGCGCGGCCGACTATCCGCAGAACTGGTACGACCAGGGCATCGCGGTCGATCCCAATAATCCAGATCGCGTCTTCTTCGATACGTTCGAGGTCTGGCTGGTCAGCCGTACCGGCACGGCCTGGTACGACCCACGTGCGGATACAACGGCACCAGCGTGGCCAACCACGTGGTGCACGTGGACCAGCACGCTCTGGCTTTCGTTAACGGCTCATCTGACATTCTTCTGGTGGGCAACGACGGTGGCGTTCACGCCACCCTCAACGCCAGCACCGCGGTACTTAACACCACTCGCCCGACGTGGATGAATCAAGATGGCGGCATCAATGCTATCGAGTTCTACTCCGGCGACATCAGCGGGAACTTCGCCACCTCGGCGAATCCCTCCGCGGTGGGAGGAGCTCAGGACAACGGACCCAGCTCGGCAATGTTCTCCGGCCAGCCCACAGGCGGGGTGCAGTGGCAGATGGGCCTGGGCGGCGACGGCTTCTCCGGGTTGATCGATCCGATGGGCACGGGTTCCACCCAGGCCCAGGGCACGATCACATTGACAACGGGTGGTTGGCGACGGCCGGTCAGCAATTCCAGATCGGTACGCAGGTCTTCACCTTCGTCACCTCGAGGGACTGGCACCGGCCAGGTCGACGTTAGGCACTCAAGCACCACGACGGAAGGCAACAACATCGTGAGCTGCGATCACCGCACGACCTCCCGACTCTGGTGACGGCCGCACGCAGCGGCGCCACGGTAGTTGTAACCGCCGTCACCGGCGGCAGCAGCGGCAACTCGATTGTCTTTACTAACATTAATGCCGCCAACTTCGCCATGAACGGCAGCGGGTTCCTCGGCGGCACGACGATGGGCAACAATACCGGTAGTCTTCGCTACTGGGAAGGCAATAACAGCGGCGGCTTCAGCCGCTGTATCCTCAACTGCACCCAGCCGGGCGCGACCTGGACATCTGGTCGAGGTAGCTGGACCAGCGACACCCAGTCTTTCGTTCTGCCTGTTAGCCTCTTCCACGGTGGCATAGCTGGAGGCGATGACTGCCAACCTGCGGGCCCGACCACCGGCTGCGGACACCTGCTCGCCGGCACCACCCGCGTTTGGGAAACGATCACCGGTACGGCGGCGACCAAATCGTGGTATGTCACCAATAACCCGATCACAGCAAACCTGACGAAAGGTACTCTGGGCAACCGCTCGTACATCAATGAGGTAAAGTACTCGCCCAAGTACCAGAGCGTGGCGATCGTTGGCACCAACGACGGCAACGTGCAGATCGGCTTCAATCTGGGTAGTGGCACGCAAGCTCAGGCTACCTGGGTCAACGTGACCGGCGGCAACGCCGTGCTGCCCAACCGGCCGATCATGGGCATCGCCCTCGATCCCAGCGCTCCGGCGGTAGGCACTCCAATCGGATATGCCGCAGTCGGTGGCTTCAACAACAACTCTCCCAGCACTCCCGGCCATGTGTTCCGCGTGGTCTGCACCATGACCTCGACCCCATGCGATGGGTTCACCTGGACGGACGAGACCGGCAACCTGCCCGACATACCGGTCGATTCCATCATCGTCAACCCGAACTACCCCAGCCAGGTCTATGTCGGCACGCGACTTCGGGCTGTACTACACCGATGACATCACCGGCCAATCCTCCGGTATGGAACCGCTTCAACACCGGCCTGCCCAACGTCATGATTTGGGACATGTCGGTTGATCGCGGCTCAACCACTCTGGCATTGTGGACCCGCAGCCGCGGCGCTTATGCCTGGCCGCTGCCCACCGGGCCGGAGGGCGGTCCGGCCGGTCCGGCGACGATGTCCACTCCGGCGGCGAATTCGACCTTGACCGGAAGCTCGGCGAACTTCACCTGGTACCCGAGCACCTCGGCGCAGGCCTACTGGATCGACGTAGGCAGCACGCAGGGCGGCAACAACTATTACCAGTCCGGCAGCCTGCCAACCACCACGCTGTCGCAGACCGTCAACAGCCTGCCCACCGATGGCAGCACCATCTACGTCACGCTGTGGACCGAGATCAGCGGCCAGTGGATGAACAACCAGTACACCTACACCGCCTTCAGCAGCGGCAGCGCGAAGGGCGTCATCACCTCGCCGACTCCGGGCTCGACCCTGACCGGCAGCAGCGTGCTCTTCACCTGGACAGCGGGTACGGGCGCGACGGCTTACTGGATTGACGCCGGCTCCACGCTGGGCGGCAACCAGTACTTCCAGTCGGGCAACATCGGCAATGTGACCAGCTACACCGTGACCGGCCTGCCGACCGACGGCAGCACCGTTTACATCACCCTGTGGTCGCTGGTTGGCGGCCAGTGGGTGAACAATCAGTACACCTACACCGCCTTCAACGGCGGCGGCTCAGCAGGGCGTGCTGACCACGCCCGACTCCGGGCTCGACAGTTCAACAGGCACTACCGTTACGTTCCAGTGGACGGCGGGCGCGGGCGCCACGGCGTACTGGCTTG
The DNA here is from genome assembly GCA_963746515.1 of uncultured Acidobacteriaceae bacterium. Classification (GTDB taxonomy): domain Bacteria; phylum Acidobacteriota; class Terriglobia; order Terriglobales; family Acidobacteriaceae; genus Bog-257. The sequence continues at coordinate 567,294 of CAVVBO010000003.1, forward strand.
ATCGTCGGCAACGCGCCGGGCGGCAACCAGTACTACCAGTCGGGCAATCTGGGCAACGTCGCTGACGACCACGGTCAACGGCCTGCCGAGCGACGGCAGCACGGTCTATGCCACGCTGTACTCGCTCGTCGGCGGACAGTGGCTGTCGACCGGCTACACCTACACGGCGTATAACGCGTCCAGCGGCCTGGCAGCCATGCAGACACCCATTCCGGGATCGACCCTGAGCGGCAACGTTCAGACCTTCACCTGGAGTTCGGATCCGAGCGCTACCGCCTACTGGATGGATATTGGTTCCACACTGGGTGGAAATGACATCTATCAGTCGGGGAACCTGGGCACCGCGCAGACTACCACGGTCTATAGTTTGCCGGCGAATAACAGCACAATCTACGTGACCCTGTACTCGCTGGTTGGAGGCCAGTGGTTGAGCAATGCTTACACCTACACATCGGGTCCGTAAGATTTGAAGTGGTCCACCGCCGCTAACCGGCGACGGCTTTAGCAGGGCGCGGATGAAAATCCCGCCCTGCTTTCTTATGAGCCGCGTACAGGAGAAGCGGAAGGGAACTCGGTGGTTGTGACGCGGGTAGTCTTCGAGGAGATGGTGAAATGCGATTCGTGGCCGTAGTACTAATTACCGCGTGCGTCGGTCTATCCTGCGCCGGCCAGATGAAGGCTTCACGCCCAGCGCAATCCGGTCCCGCTGCTCCGACCAAAGTGGTTCCGAACGGCGTGTGGGGCGGTGAGCACATTCACATGGAAGTAAACGACAGCGGCGCAGACATTGAATTCGACTGCGCCAGGGGAAGTATTTCGCAACCCTTGGAGCTTGACGATAAGGGACGCTTCAAGGTCCAGGGTATCTATATCGCTGAGACACCGGCACCTGCCGCGGTTGATGGCGGCTTAACTGCTTCAGGGGTCAAGGCGACCTATACTGGAACCCTCAGCGGGTCGAGCTTGCGGCTCGAGGTTTTCATTGAGGGGCAGGACATGCCGCGGACTTTTGATCTGGTGCAGGGCGATCAGGGTCATCTGGCGAAGTGCGCCTAACCAGGAAGAGGCGGAGGCAACGGAAGACTCGCTCTAAAGTCTCCGCGCTCCAGGAGTAGACGTGAACCTTCTCATTGCATGTGCTGACCACCGTTTATTGAGATGTTGGCGCCAGTCACGAATGCCGCCTCATCCGAGCATAGGTAGATGATCAAACCGGCGACCTCGTCCGGCCTGCCCAGCCGATTGAGTGGAATTTGCGGCAAGATTTTACTGTCGAGAATGTCTTTCGGAATGGCCATCACCATCTTTGTTCCAATGTAGCCGGGCGAGATGGTGTTTACGGTTACGCCCTTCTTCGCTACTTCGAGGGCCAGAGCCTTGGTGAATCCGTGCATGCCCGCCTTCGCGGCGGAGTAGTTGGTCTGGCCGAACGCACCCTTCTGGGCATTCACCGATGAAACGTTGATGATGCGACCCCAGCCGCGCACGACCATGCCGTCAAAAACCTGCTTGGTCATGTTGAATACCGAATCAAGGTTGGTGTGGACGACCTCATCCCAGTCAGCTTTGGTCATCTTTTTGAATGTATGGTCCTTGGTGATGCCGGCGTTGTTGACGAGGATATCGATCGGACCTACCTCTTGTTGAATGTGCGCTACGCCCCGTTCGCAGGAATCATAATCGGCCACATCGATTGGAAATGCCGAGAAGTGATAACCGCGCCCTTCCATGTCAGACAGCCATCGCTCGGAATCCTTGTTACCCGGGGAACGTGTTACGACAACCCGGTAACCGGCGTCGTGCATCTTCGTGCTAATCGTTTCACCAAGTCCACCCATACCTCCGGTAATTAGCGCAGTTCGCGGCATCATGCTTTATCTTTCTCCTCAGGACATCAGAATGAGTACTTCAGAAACTGTTCCGGTATTCGCCACATAGTTACATGGCAGAATCGGTCCGCAATACCCGCGCTCGTAGTAATCGGAGTAGCCCCAATTAACCTTTGGCCTTCCATCCCTTTGCCAAACCTAGGCCACCGATGCGGTAGGACGATGATACAACGAGGGCCAAGAGTCGAGGGGCTGCAATGGGTTGGCAATGGTAGTGACACCGGTGATCGGCAGGAACAGTGAATCGCCGCCCGCACTGTCTAGAGTGCACAGTAAACCGGAGTACTCCCTAGGTTAGTACTGGTAGAACCCACGTCCGGTCTTACGGCCTAGCCATCCCGCATCGACCATCTTGATGAGCAGCGGACACGGCCGGTACTTAGGATCGCCTAGGCCCGACTGCAACACGCGCATGATATCGAGGCAGACGTCGAGCCCGATGAAATCCGCCAGCGTCAGCGGACCCATCGGATGCGCCATGCCCAGCTTAAAGACTTCGTCCACGGCCTCGGGCGTGGCCACGCCTTCCATTACCGCATACATGGCTTCGTTTAACAGCGGCATCAGCACGCGGTTGGAGACGAATCCTGGCGCGTCATTCACCTCAACCGGAGTTTTCTCCAGGTTTTCCGCCAGAGCCTTTACCGTTGCGTATGTCTCATTCGAGGTTGCAAGGCCGCGGATCACCTCAACCAGCTTCATAACCGGCACAGGATTGAAGAAATGCATTCCGATGACTTTGTCGGGCCGTTTGGTCACGGCCGCCAGCTTGGTGATGGAAATCGACGAAGTATTGGAACTGAGGATCACGTCCGGCCGGCACATTCCGTCGAGGTCACGGAACAGTTCGGACTTGATCTCGAAGCGTTCGCTGGCAGCCTCGATGATGAAGTCGCAATTTGCGAGCTGCTTGCGGTCGGATCGCCGCAGTGATGCGGGCCAGCGCCTGATCGCGTTGCTCGACTGTCAGCTTGGCCTTAGTCACCTCGCGTTCCATGTTCTTCCGGATGATGTCGAGTGCCGCGATCGAGGAAACGCTGTTCCACGTCAACCAGCGCGACGTTGTATCCAGCTTTGGCGAAGACATGAGCGATACCATTACCCATCGTGCCCGCGCCGATTACTCCTATCGTCTTTATGTTCATGATTGTCTCAAGGTATTCTCGGTAGTAGTGGGAGATCGAGCCGGTAAACTGAAATCGGGTTTTGCCGCAGTGCGTCAAGCCTTGCGGCGAGATTTTCCTTTTCGCGCGTTCTTCTTAGTCGCGCTTTTGGTCAGCAGCAATTCCAATTCCTCGACTCGGCGCTTGAGTTCGTCAACCTCGCTGGGCTTCGCCCGGGCGATGGAGGGCGTCCGCTGCCGGTCCGGCTCCGCCTGGGGGTTTCCCGGCGCCCCCCCGGTGGATTGTCCCCAGCGCCCCTGCAGAAACTCGAACGGGTTCATCGTCGGCGGCAATGCGCGGTAGGCATTTTGGTACATCTCCATCATGGTTTTCATGTAGCGCAGCGCATTCTCCTGCGTTGCCGCGCCCGACGCCAGAATCATCTGGCGCAACACGTCGAGCGGGAAAATGGAATCCGGAGTCTTGGCGTCCTCCACCACAATCTGCGCCAGAATCATCCGGGTCAGATCTTCGCCGGTGGCGGCGTCGACTACTCGCACGTCATGGCCCTCGCGCACCAGTTGCGCAACCTGGTCCTGGTTGATGTACTGGCTGGTTAACGAATTGTAAAGACGGCGGTTCTCGTACTTCTTGATGATCAGCGGCTGGGAAACGTTTTTCTTCATTTTGTGGTTGACAGGGGCCCGGAGTCGAGTAAAATCAATTATGTTGCATTGCAGCATAGATTGCAACATTAATCATAGAAGCCGTTCCAAAGGAGCAGACCATGCCAAATACATCCAAGTCAAGCAAGAAGGCCACGCCCCCCACTGCGCCGGCCGGGAATTCTGAGTTCGCAGACATTTTTTCACCCGTTGTCGCCAACAGCGTTGAGCGTATCGCCGACCTGCAAAAAAAGACCCTGGACCTTGCCGCCGAGCAGACTGCCGAATGGCTCGGAGCCTGGAAACAGGCGTTCAGCCTTTTCCCCGTAGCTGCACCTGGATTCATCTTCGACGTTGCCGGCCAGGCCGTGCAAACCGCCATTGAGAACCAGAAGAGCGCGATCGACTTGGTGGTCGAGCAGACCAAGTCAGCCACCGACATTACCAAAGTGCGGGTCGATGCCTACACCAAAATCGCAGCCGGCGTTGCCGCGAGTGTCAAGCAGTCGGTTGAGCGTTCGGTAGAAGCCCAGAAGAAAGTCCTGGATTTCGCCAGTGAGCAGAACAAGACCGTTTTTGAGTCCGCCAAGAAGCAGCTTAGTGCCGTACCTGGCCCGGCAACTTTAATCGTCGATTCGTTGCAGCGCGGAGCGGATGCCGTAATCGAAGCCCAGAAGTCGGTACTGAACATCGCTTCGCAACCGTTTCTTGCCAATACCAAGAACTAGCCGTCAAGCTAACGTGGGTGAGGCAGTCGCTTAGAATGAAATGGTGAAAGACACCGGCGTAATTTCTTCGTGACTGTCTCTGGTGTATCGTCGTAGCGAAGGGAGTTCCGAATGGCGGAAGATCCAGTCCGAGATGGCAAGCCGTTTGATCCCATGGATCCGTGGCGAGGAGTGCGCGACATCTATATGGACGCCTGGTCCAAGAACATGGTCGAAATGGTGAACACCGAGGCCTATGCGCAAGCCACGGGAGCCATGCTTGATACCTATCTGACGGTTTCAACTCCTTTCCGCGAAGCGCTGGAAAAGGCAATGGTCAAGACGCTGGAACAATTATCCATGCCAACGCGAGCGGATGTCGTCTCGATTGCAGAACGTATGACCAATATCGAAATGCGACTGGACGACCTGGATGCCAAACTAGATGGTATTCAAGCGCTGATCGTGAAAGCCGGTGCGGCGCCGCTAGCCGAGCCGCGAAATGCGCCGCAACGGAGCAAGCCGCCGCAACCGAGCAAGAAGACAAGCAGTGCGAAAAAAGCGAAGCGAGGCAAGAAGTAGGATGGCAGAAGCTCCGGTTCTCACCGACCCGTTTACCGAGGCTACCGATCGGCTGAAAACTCTCACTAAGGTGATGACCACCAAGGCTGCTATTGCCCAGACCCCGAAAGAGTTGGTCTGGACGCTCAATAAGGCCAAACTCTACCGCTATACTCCGGTACTACCCAAAGAGCAGCGCCATCCCGTTCCCGTAGTGCTGGTTTTCGCCCTCATGAATCGGCCCTACATTCTGGACCTGCGTCCCGGTCATAGCTTCGTCGAGTACATGGTCAATAAAGGTTACGATCTTTATCTGCTCGATTGGGGTGTGCCTGGAGCGGAAGATAAGAACCTCAAGTTTGACGATTACACCCTGGATTACATGCCGCGCGCAATTCGCAAGCTGAAAGCCACCTTCGGAGTTAAAGAGTTTACGCTTCTAGGCTGGTGCATCGGCGCCATTCTCACCACTATCTATTCCGCGCTGCGTGGCGAACAAGATGGCTTGCGCAACCTAATTCTGTTGACTGCTCCTCTGGACTTTTCCAACAAGCAGGGTTTGACCTTCGCCCGTTGGACCGACGAGCGCTACTTTGATATCGACAAAGTGCTGGGTGCGTTTGGCAATATGCCGGGCGAGATGATCGACTACGGAGCCAAGGCACTGAAGCCGGTAGAGAACTATGTCGGCAACTATGTGAAGCTCTGGGAGAACATCGATGATCCTCGCATGGTGCAATCCTGGCACGCGATGAATACCTGGGTGACTGACAATGTGCCCCTGGCCGGCGGCGCCTTCCGTCAGCTTATCGTGGATCTTTATCGCAATGACAAGCTCATGCGCGGAGAGTTGATGATTCGAGGTCAGCGCGTCGATCTAAGCCGCATTCATGCCAATCTGCTGACCGTAATTGCCGAGGACGACCACATCACGCCGTCGTGCCAGTCTGAGCCCATCATGTCGAAGGTGAGCAGCGCGGACAAGGAACTGTTCCGCGTCCGAGGTGGTCATATCGGAATCATGGCGGGCAGCGGAGCCAGCAAGTACACTTGGCCTCACATCGATACTTGGCTGGCCTCTCGCTCTAAATGAGTTCGACTTCCTCCCGTTTCGATATCCTCAGATATCGTAGGCCCGATGCTTAACGGCGGTCAATGCTGACGCCCGATGCCAAAAAGGCACCTACGCCTGAGGTCGCGCTCTGATTCCCGATGCGGTTCTAGGGCGCTACTCAGGTTTAGTCCCGCGAATACTTGATGTTGATTACTGGCCTTTTGCCTTGATCGACTGCAGTTCCACTTCAAAAATCAGAGTTGAGTTGGGGCCAATCTCGTTGCCCGCGCCGCGTGTGCCATAGGCAAGGTCCGGAGGCACAAAAAGTTGCCACTTCGATCCCACGGGCATGAGTTGCAGAGCCTCGGTCCATCCTTTAATGACTCCATTCACCGGAAAAGTCGCCGGCTGGCCGCGCTTGTAGGAGCTGTCAAACTCCGTTCCATCGATAAGTGTGCCGCGATAGTTGCATACTACCGAATCGGTCGCGGTTGGTTTCGGTCCCGTACCGGCTGTCAGAATCTTGTACTGCAGACCGCTGGGCAGAGTGACAACGCCCGGCTTGGTTTTGTTGGCAGCCAGAAAGGCTTCGCCGTCTTTCTTGTTGGTCTCGCCCGCCGCCTGCGTCTTTTCTTCCTGCTTCTTGCGGAGACTGTTCTGCAGTTCCGCGACCGCGGCTTGCGCTTCCTGGTCCGTCATCTGCGTCTGGCCGCCAGCTAGTCCGTCTTTCAGACCCTGCGACAGAAGACTTGAATCGATGTCGACGCCGTCCCGATGTAGGTTCTTACCAATGTTCATTCCAATTGCGTAGCTGAGTTTTTCCTTCTGGGTAGTCAGGCCGGAGGAACTCTGACTGCCGGAAGCGGGCGCTTGCGCCTTCGCGGCTGGAGCGGTTGTATTGTTTGCCGGCGTCTGCTGTGCCAACGCGGTTCCTAGGAGCATCGCTCCGGCCGCCAGTAAGGGTAGGGTTGCGGTGAAAAATTTTCGCATAGAGACATTGTTTCATTGATGCAGGATCTGCGCAAAAGCCGAGCCGAATCTGGCCGTCCCCTAGGTTGCTCAAGCGGAAGTTTCCGATCTCGAGAAAGGAACGGGCGATCCCTGTGCTCTCGGCTAGGCCACTTTCAGGCATTGCCGCCAGCGGCACTGAAGTGTATATTGTCGGCCAGACCGAATCGTCAAATGAAGATTCTCAACAACCGTTGCTCCCAGTGGCCAGGAGTTTCTTCCATGCCAAATTGCAGACAAGCTCTGTCGGTTTTTCTTAGCTTCGCCGTAACCATCAGCGTGATCGGTTTGGATGGCTGCAAAAAGTCGGAATCAACGGCAGCCGCAGTCCAATCCGGGACAAGCCCCGGCTACTACTTATGCGGCGCCTACGGCGGACCAGCTCTATCAACTGGTCGCTCCCATTGCATTGTTCCCCGATAACCTGGTCGCGCAGGTTCTGGCCGCTTCCACCTTCCCTGATCAGGTCAGCGCCGCTTACACCTGGTTGCAGCAGAACTCCGAGCCTCAAAGGTCAGCAGCTTCTGCAGGCGGTCAATCAACAGTCCTGGGATGCCAGCGTCAAAGGGCTTACGCAATTTCCCGACGTGTTGAAACAGATGGCCACCAACCTGTCGTGGACCTCGGCTCTGGGCGACGCCTACTTCAACATTCCGCAGAGCGTGATGAATGCGATTCAGGTTATGCGGCAGCGGGCCCAACAGTCCGGCAATCTGAAGAGCACGACGCAGCAAACGGTCACGGTACAGAATCAGGCTCCAGGATCGGCGCCGCCTCCGCCCGCATCTTCCGGCGAGCCGCAGACCACCGTGGTCGTGCCGCCTCCAGCGCAGACCATCATCATCCAACCGGCTCAGCCCGATGTGGTCTATGTGCCGGTCTACAATCCGACCGTCGTGTACGGAGCACCGGTAGCTGTGTATCCCGGCTACTCGACCGGGGACATGGTAGCGACCGGCTTGATCTCCTTCGGAGTTGGAGTCGCGGTAGGCGCAGCCATCAGCGGAGGAGGCGGGTGCTGCGGATGGGGCTGGAATTCGTGGGGATGCGGTTGGCATAACAATACCGTGGTCTATAACCACAATACCTACATCTCCAACTCCAACACTTTCGTCAATCGCAACAACTATTACGGCCACAATAATGTTAACGTCAACAATTACAATCGCAACAACGTTAACGTAAACAACTACAACCGGAATAACGTTAACGCGAATAATTACAACCGGAACAACATCAATACCAACAACGTTAACCGGAATAACCTCAATAGCAACAACTATCGCGCCAACAATTTCAACAGCAGTAACTACACCACGCCGCATTTCAACCAGAAATACGATCAGCCTCAATACCGAAACAGCAGCAACCGCCAACCTGGCCCAGAATAATCGTCAGCAGCCGAATTTCAATCAGCAAAATCGCAGTCAGCAAAATCGGCAACAGCCGAACTTCAATCAGCAGAATCGCCAGGGTTCCAATGCGAACCAGGCCCGTCCCAACGCTTCCAGCCAACCGCAGCGCAGTCCCGAACGTGGTTATGGACAACAGCCGGCGCGAGGCACCAACACCGGCGCCTTCAGCAACTACAGCCAGGGTGGTAATGCCCGGACCAACAGCGCCCGGGGACAGCAGAGTTTGGAAGGGAATCGCGGTGGCGGAAACGCCGGGGCAAACCGGGGCGGCGGATTCCGTCGATAAAGCAAGTGCAACCAGGCCTGCCAGGCAGGATTTCAGTTCAGAGTCGGGAGAAGACGTTCATGCCGATCAAGCCAGATCTCCGGGAGTCACTTCGTTGCCGCTGGACAGTCCTATCGCGTCAAACCAGCTTGTTACTTCTGTCGGCAACGATTCTGACGCTGGTCATAACCGCGTCATCCTCTTTTGCGCAAAACGGAAACGAAAAGACTTTTGCCTCGCCGGGCGCAGCAGTGTTGGCCGTCTACAACGCGGCCAAGTCCGACGACAGCCAGGCGCTGGCCACCATCTTCGGTTCGAACTCAAACAATATTCTTCATACCGGCGACGAGGTTGCGGACAAGAACATGCTGGCGAATTTCGTTCGCCGCTACGACCAGATGCATCGCGTAGTGATGGAGCTGGACCAGACCGTGACACTCTATATTGGAGCGGAGAATTGGCCGCTCCCTATTCCCCTGGTCAAGAATGCCGGCGGCGCCTGGTATTTCGACACCGAGGCGGGCAAGAAGGAAATTCTCTATCGGCGAGTGGGCACCAACGAAAATGATGCTATCGACATCCTGTACTCGTTGGTGGATGCGCAACGCGAGTATGCCTCCGAGCCGCGCGACGGCGACAAGACGGCGCACTACGCTGCTAAGTTCCTCAGCGACGATGGCAAGCAAAATGGCTTGTACTGGAAGACCAGCGACAACGAAACGCCGAGCCCGATTGGGCCACTGCTGGTTTCAGCCGCCGGCCAGGGGTACAACCTGCAGCAGGGACAGCAGACTCCCTATCACGGCTTTTACTATCGCATCCTTACCCAACAGGGCGCCGCTGCCAAAGGCGGAGCACGCGACTACATGGTCAACGGCCAGCTCACACGAGGGTTCGCGTTCGTGGCTTACCCGGCGGAGTACCGCAACTCCGGGGTGATGACCTTCATCGTGAACCAGGACGGTATTGTCTACGAGAAGGATCTGGGAGCGGACACGGTGAAGGCAGCGGGAGCGATGACCGAATACAATCCTGACAGCACCTGGAAGCCGGTCGACTAGTCTTCCTGCGAGCAGTAGCAGTAGCGTTGCGCGAGTACGTCTCGACGGGTCAACTTGAAGTGACCGAATGCGAGCGCTTTCCAGCTGCGTCCCCAAGAATCCCAGTCTGGGAGCTGGGTCCCCGGAAGAATAATCGTTCGCATTTGGGATAATCCGTCGGCAACCGGGTTAATTCCGGTTGTGGGGTGCCAGCCGCTTGAGTAGAATCCACTCCTCCCGGAATTGGCGGTCGCTGCAGGGAGGAACGCGAAATGCCGATAAACCAGAGGGATCGAACGGCGAATCGACATCATTCTGTAGGTTGATGGCCATTTTGCAGAGCCATTTTAGCCTCGTTTTTCTTACGCATCTTTTGCGCCAGCGAGGCATCTAAACGTTGAGTGTATTTGACTCAAGGAGTCATATGTCTAACGATAATAAAGATTTAGAGAAGGTTGATCCGGAACTGCGAGACGATTCGGAAGAGGCTCGGACGCTGCCGGTTCTGCCAGTCCGCGATACCGTGTTATTTCCTCATGCGGTGCTGCCGTTGACGGTGGGACGCGAAAGCTCGGTGCAGTTGATCAATTCTCTGGGCGAAGACAAAACCATTGTCGTAGTGGCCCAGCGTGAAGCGCGCGTTGATACGCCGCAGCCCACCGACCTGTTTGCCGTCGGCAGCCTGGCGGTGGTGCACAAAGTGGTGCGCATGCCCAACCAGAGCCTGTTCGTCTTTGCCGAAGGTCTGGAGCGGGTAAAGGTCACCGAGTACACGCAGTTGACGCCGTTCATGCGCGCGACCGTGGAATCCATTCCGGAAATACCAGTCGCCAAGAATTCCGAGATTGAAGCCTTGCAGCGCAATGTGCTGACGCTGTTTCAGCAGATTGTCGCGGGTTCGCCGACGTTGTCAGATGAACTCTCGACCGTCGCCGGAAACATTGACGATGCCGGCCGCATGGTGGACTTCATCGCGTCCTCACTGCCCTCTCTGTCAACCCGCGACAAGCAGGACGTACTGGAAACGCCCGACGTTCAGGTTCGGCTGGAGAAGATCAACCAGCACCTGGCGAAGGAGCTGGAAGTTCAGCAACTGCGCAACAAGATTCAGAGCGAAGTTCAGGACCGGGTGCAGCAGACGCAGCGCGAGTACTACCTGCGCGAGCAGATGAAGGCCATCCAGAAAGAACTGGGCGAGCAGGATGAAACCACTCGCGACGCCGACGAACTGCGCCAAAAGATTGAAGCGGCGGGGATGCCCGACGACGTCAAGAAAGAGGCGCTGAAGGAGTTGGGTCGGCTGGCCCGCATGTCTCCCATGGCTGCCGACTACGGTCTTACCCGCAACTACATCGAGTGGCTGGCGGTATTGCCGTGGCAGAAATCGTCTGGTGTCGAGATCGATATCCCGAAGGCCAAGGAGATCCTCGACTCCGATCACTACGATCTGGAGAAGGTGAAGAATCGCATTCTGGATTATCTTTCCGTTCGCCGGCTGAAGCCCAGCATGAAGGGACCGATCCTGTGCTTTGTCGGACCTCCGGGCGTAGGCAAGACGTCGCTGGGCAAATCGATTGCGCGGTCGCTGGGCCGGAAGTTCGTGCGCCTGTCGCTAGGCGGCGTGCACGATGAAGCTGAAATCCGCGGACATCGCCGGACCTACATCGGCGCTTTGCCGGGACAGATCATGCAAGGCATTCGCCGAGCCGAGACCAACGATCCGGTGTTCATGCTCGACGAAATCGACAAGGTAGGCCGCGATTTCCGTGGCGATCCGGGATCAGCGTTGTTGGAAGCGCTCGATCCGGAGCAGAACTTCAGCTTCCGCGACAACTACCTTGACGTGCCGTTCGACTTGTCGAAAGTGTTATTCATCACGACGGCCAACATGCTCGATCCCATCGCGGAACCTCTGCGCGACCGCATGGAGATCATCGAGCTGCAAGGCTACACCGAGGAAGAAAAGGTTCACATCGCGTTTCAGTACCTGATTCCGCGCCAGATCGAAGAGAACGGAATCAACGGCAACCAGATCGAGTTTCCGGAGGAGACGATTCGCTTCCTGATTCGCCACTACACTCGGGAAGCTGGAGTACGTGGGCTGGAGCGCACCATTGGCACAATCTGCCGCAAGCAGGCGCGCCGCATCGCCGAAGGCAAGACCGACAAGATGTCGGTGACGCCCGAACTGGTGCAGCATCCCGACATGCTGGGTGGAATGAAGATCCGCACCGAAGGCGAGATTGCCGAGCGCACCAAGCGTGCCGGCGTAGCCGTGGGCTTGGCGTGGACGCCGACCGGCGGTGACGTGCTCTTTGTCGAGGCGACCAAGATGAAAGGCAAAGGCGGGCCGCCGACGATCACCGGCCAGCTTGGCCAGGTGATGCAGGAGTCGGTGCAGGCTGCTTATAGCTGGGTTCGTTCGCATGCGAAGGAGTTGGGCATTGATGAAGACTTCTTCAGCAGCCACGATATCCACATCCATGTTCCGGCGGGAGCGATTCCGAAGGATGGTCCTTCGGCGGGCGTGACCATGGTGACCACCCTGGTGTCATTGCTCACCGATAAGCCAGTGCGTCCGCTGACCGCCATGACTGGTGAGATCACGCTGAGCGGCAATGTACTGCCCATCGGCGGCATCAAGGAGAAAACCCTGGCGGCAAAACGTGCAGGCGTTACCGACATCATCCTGCCGGCGGACAACCGCCAGAACGTGCAGGAAGACCTGACGCCCGAACAGCTTCAGGGCTTGAACATGCACTACGTCAAGACCATTGAGGAGTTGCTGAGTATCGCGTTGCCGGCGAGTCGCGACGAAGCCAAGGAAGATGCCGAAGTCCGCGAGCAGGTATTGAGCACCGTGCCGGTAGGTTAATCGACATTGAACGAATTTAACGGGCGGGTCCCTTGTGGCCCGCCTTTTTTGCATATGATTCACATTGGCTCAATCGGCCGGTCGGTATGAAAGTATTTCTTGTAGGCTGAAATCCAGTCGATAGCCAGGTCGTGCTGAGCGGTGGAGAGAGTGACCTTATTCTGGCAGACCAACTGGTGCAGGCGATTCTCCAGCGCATCCTTGTCGCGCACATTCCACACACTTGCCGAAGCCGGTTCCGGCCACAGATTGCCCACATCGTCGGTTCCGCCAAGTTGCGGGCTGATCAAGTAATCCAGTTCGTAGTTCCTGGATTGCGGCGCCATTCCGTATTCCTGAAAGACGCGTTCCTTGACAGACGCCGGAACCACATCCGCGTCATCGCTATAGGTTGCCGTGCAGACTTCGTTGATGCTGACCGGACGGAAAACCCCGGGGGTCAGATGCCGGTCCGGGACAGGTCCAGATCGAAACGCTCGCATCGATGAGGTTGGCCGCCATGCAATGTGGTCGAAAGCCAGCACACTTGTTAGCACGATGAGGGCGGCTGCAGCCGCATACCAAAGGTTGCTCTTGGCAAAGACTGGCGTAAAAGCTTTCGTCCACGAGCGATCGCTATTGCGGGCAGAAGCTTCGGCCAGCCGAGCGGACAGCAGGGCTCGCGGTCCGGTTGCGGGAGGAATGCGCGAATCGACAGTGGCGTGGTGCAGGTCGACGAAATCAGCAATCGTTTCCTCAAACTGCCGCAGGCGAGCACGACAATCCCAACACCCTGCGAGATGTGCATTCACTCGCGCGGCAGGGCCCGAGGGCAATTCGCCATCGGCCAACAGAAGCAGCTCTTCATCTGACAGGTGAGTGTAGTTGTCCTTCATGATTTCACCTCCTGTCCGCGCGAGACAGCCGCGCGAGCGACCGGGCCAGCGAGGCCGATACGCTGCCTAGCGACATACCGAGCACATCGGCAATCTCCCGGTATCTCAGGCCTTCAGCTCGCAAGCGCAGGCAACGCTGATCCTGGGCGGGTAGAGCCTGCAGCACCGCCAGAAGGCGTGTCTGTCGCTGGCTGAAGGCTAGCTGTTCTTCCGGGCCGGGAGTGGGATCCTGATAAATTTCAGCGTCGATCGCAGTCAGGTCAAATACATTTCGTCCTCGCCCATCTCGCGACAGCTTCTTCAAGGCCAGATTGTGCGCCACGCGAAACAGCCATCCGCGGAGGTTGTGGCGGGAGCGGCCTTGCTGCAGATGTTGAAACAGAGCGAGAAATGCCTCCTGGATAATCTCTTCGCCATCGGCGGCTGCCAGGCCAAACGAAAAGACGTATCGCAGAAGTGGGCTGCGAAGCTCGTCAAACAGTTCGATTACTTCCTTCTCCACACCGGAAGGAGCAGTCGGGCTTAGGCAAATGTTTGCCGCCGGCAGCGCGAACTCGAGGATCGATTCAGAAGACGGGGATGTCACCGAGTCTGGGCCCTCATTACAGACATTCCAGCCGGCGGCATTTTGTTCAGGCTTTTTCATCCGAAACGGTGCCAGGGACGCGCAGCCAAAATAATCCCTGAACAAACATAAGCTTGCGAGACTATTCTAACGGAGCCGATGCTGCGAGCCGGGTTGGGTGACGCTTCGAGAACTAGTGCTCCGAGGGTCAAAGCCGGATGAGCGGATTTCAGCGTATTGTTTTGCTCTTTGCAGTTCTCCTTCTCGGAGGCGGCGCCTTTGGCCAAACCAATAGAGGCGAGCTGCGCCTGACGGTCACCGATCCAGCCGGGCTGGGTGTCAAAACGACCATCCAGATCGTCAGCGAGGCAAACCAGTACCGAAATACTCTGACCACCAGCGATCAGGGCACGCTCAGCGTACAGCGCCTGTCCTACGGCATCTACCAGCTCACCATCGAGCAACAGGGTTTCGCACCGGTCTCGGAATCAGTCGACATCCATTCCTCGATACCTATCGATTACCCGATTAAGCTGACGGTAGCTGCAGTAAAGGAGTCGGTAACCGTTCAGGCAAAGGGGACTTTGCTCGATCCCGATCAAGCCGGTTCCGTGAATGAAATCGGTTCTGACACGATTCAGCGCAGGCTTACATCCCTGCCCGGCCGTTCGATCCAGGACCTGGTGAACAGTCAGCCAGGATGGCTTTACGAGGGCAATGCGGTGCTGCACCCGCGCGGCTCGGAGTATCAAACGCAATTCGTGGTGGATGGCATTCCGTTGACCGACAATCGCTCTCCCAGCTTTGGCCCTGAGATCGGCGCCAATGATGTCGATTCGATGACCATCTTTACCGCGGGATTTCCCGCCGAATATGGCCGAAAAATGGGCGGCGTGGTAGAAGTGAATACTCTTCGCGACCCCCAGCCCGGCTTTCACGGCCAAGTCGTTTTATCTGGCGGCAGCTTTGACAGTTCCGGGATTTTCGCTCAAGGACAGTATCAGTGGGGCAAGAATGTTTTAGGCTTCTCTGGATCGGGAGCTCAAACGGATCATTATCTCAACCCCGTCGTGCCCCAGAACTACACCAACAGCGGAACCATCGGCGATTTTTCGGCCGACTACCAGCGCGATCTAACCCCGAATGACCGCCTGAACTTTATCGTTCGCTACGAGTTGTCGCGCTACCTGCTTCCCAATGAGATCGTCCAACAGACGTGGTGCTATCCGCCGGGCGTGACGGAAGGACCGCCTTGCCAGCAGCAAAATGCTAACAATTTCGAAACCATGGGTGTTGTCACCTACCGGCACATCTTTTCTCCCAATGTCGTGGGAGATTTTCGCGCCATGGGGCGCAACAACGGCAACGATTTCTACTCTAACGCTCTTTCGACACCCATCATTCTGTTTCAACACAATTGGTTCAACGAATTCTATTTCAAGGGCATGGTAACCATCGACCAGGGCCGCAATGAATGGAAGGTGGGCGTCGAGTCAGACAATACCTATCTGAACGAGAACTTCAACTACCAAATCACCGACCCGTCGCAATTCGACGATGACACAGCACTGACATTCAGTTTTCCCGGACCCTATCCGAGTCAGGGGAACAGGCCGGATCTTGAGCAATCTGCATTCGTTCAGGACCTGATTCGTCTAAACAACTGGACGTTGAATGTGGGACTGCGCTGGGACCACTATCAGTTGATCGTCAACCGGCAAGCGGTAGACCCTCGTTTCGCAATCTCCCGTTATTTTCCGAAGCTCGATTTGATCGCACACTTTTCCTACGACCGCGTCTTTCAGACCCCGTCATTTGAGAACATCCTGCTATCAAACTCTTTCGAGGTCCAGTCGATTAATCCAGACTTCTTGCGATTGCCGGTGCAACCATCCGAAGGTAACTACTTCGAGGCTGGCTTGTCTAAGTCATTTGCCAATAATCTCCGGATCGACGTGAATTACTACTTGCGCAACGTTAACAACTACGCCGATGACGATCAGATCGAGAATACGACCATCAGCTTCCCGATCGCATTTCGCAAGGCCATCATCTATGGCGCGGAAGGGAAGATCACAGTACCGAACTGGCACAAACTATCCGGCTTTGCCAGTTATTCCTACATGGTCGGCAATGCCTGGTTCCCGGTGACTGGCGGACTATTTCTGGGCGACGACGTCCAGGCTGCGGAGACCCAGCTTGGCGGTCATTTCCCCGACTCGCAGGACCAGCGCAACACCATATTCACCCGTTGGGTGTATCAAATCAAGCCGCGCTTCTGGGTGGCTGGCGGCATTCAATATGGCACTGGGCTTCCTTTCGAATTCGAGGGTACCGAGCAGGAAGCGCTGGCGGAGTACGGCCAGCAAGTTATCGACCGGATCAATTTTGCGCGTGGACGCATCTATCCTTCGTTACTGGTCAGCGCCTCGGCTGGGGCCGACGTTTACAAGTCCGACCGGATGAACGTTAACTTCCAAATCGACGGTCAAAATCTTACTAACGTTTTGAATGTTATCGACTTCGGCGGTCTGTTCTCGGGCAACGCGATTGGTCCATCGCGAAGCGTTAGCATGCGGCTCACAACCAGCTTCTAGAACCGCACCCTGCTTTATGGGATCGCACTCCTGACTGCGGAGGGGCGGCGATTTCACGGCCTGCCGGATATCCAAAAATACAGATTCAGCAAAGCTGAACGATCCTGCGGTGGACGCGACTGATGCCACTTGTAGATTTGCCGCTCCGACTCGCGCAATCGCGTCAGAAACTCGGCGTCTGTGATTTGTCTCTTGGACATCAGATCGAGATGTTTGCTTCGCATGTTTCCCCACCCGCGAAGCGCGCTGATTAATCCGCGAAGATACGCTCCCAGCGAATGGTTCCGCAATGCGACTATCAGCCACATCCATTGATAAACCGCAATTCTCGGCAATAACCGGCGAAGCACTGGCCGCGGATAATCTTTGAGTAAGAGATAGATCTGGTTGCGTGTGAGGTACTCGATGACGCGGGGATGGAGGGCTTCGCCGAACGTCGCGCTGCCAATGTGGTAAGCGACCGCCTCGGGTAGATACAGGCCGCCGTATCCCACCAGCTGCGCGCGCAGCCCAAGATCGAGATCGTCGAGGTAGGCAAAGAACTCAAGATCCAACCCTCCGCAGCTGACGAAAGCCTCGCGACGATACAGCACCGCAGCGCCGCAACCTGAGATCATCGGCATGGCCTGATCGAACTGTCCAAGGTCCGGATCCGAGTTCCCCAACCGATACGCGGCGCCGGCCATCAACATCGCGTCTCCCGCTCCGTCAAGGTGAGTTCGTTGCGTAGCACGCAATAGCTTACCCACGGCAAAACCTAACTTTGAATCGGCATCAAGAGCGCACACCAGTTTCTCAACATAGTCAGGCTGGAGCTCGATGTCGTTATTCAGCAACAGAACATATTGCGAGCACGTCGCTTCAACCGCCCGATTGATGGAGCCGGTGGTGCCTTCGTTGTCTGGCAGCTCGATGCGCCGCGTATTCGGCGGCAATGGATCGGGAAGCATCTTGTCCGCGCGAGCTTCGTTTTCGATGACAATGACTTCCCAGGCGTCCGCCGGAAGAGTTTGCTTCTGAATGAATTCGATGCAGCGTGCGGTGAGATCGGGGCGGTGCAGCGAGGGAATGGCGATGGCGACGGTCTTCACGCGGCTCTGCTGGGATTGTACACAGCGTAAGACTCGGTTGGTAGCAAAGGCCTACTTCGAGGTAACCGTGCGCCGGCTCAGCTTCTCGGCGACGGTCTGAAAGGCGGAAACCAGGTCCTCGTCCGTACTAAAGAGCCGATCTCGCTCGCCCGCTTGGTCGGGGAGCCCGCCGACCGCCGACACGATAGCGGGACGGTCTAGCAGCTTGGCGCGGCCCAACACAGCGGAAGACCAGATCTCGGAATAGGGAAGCACGACGCAATCGGAGGCGCTAATCCAGGTATCGAAGTCTTCATTGCTGACGAACGACTCTACAAGATGAATGTTGCTGTGCCCTTTAGCGAGGCTTCGCAGCTCGGTCAGATACTTCTGGTTTTCGGCATCCGCGATCCGCATGGAACCGACGACAAAAAGTTCGGCATCAGGCAGGTTCGCCTGCGCGAAGGCTTGAATAGCTCGATGGAAGCCTTTGTGCCTCTGGATGAAGCCGATACACAAAAATAGTGTGCGTTCCGTCGGCAACCTGAACTGCCGCCGGGCCGAAGCCTGAGTGTGTTCGACGAACTTCTGATAAACCTCATCGTGCTGGCGATACTCAACCCGCGAATCGCTGAGCCGCAAATGGTAATGCTGCTCAAATCGCTCGCGCTCTTTCTTGGTGTGAAAAACAACTTTGGGAGCGAGCTTCCACTTCCACTTGTATAGCCAGCCTTGCTTGCCCGGGAGGTAGGGAATTTCGTGGGCTACCACTTCAATCTTGCGTGACCGTAGAAAAAGCCAGACGAAGGACAAAGTGGTGCGCACCGTGTCCCAGCGTAACTCTCTGGCGAAAGGATTATCGTAGAAAAATGCCCAATGATATTGCAGGACGGCGCGATCATAGTAAGGCAGAATGTCCAGGAGTTGCAGCAGCTTTGTTCCTCCGCGTAAATCCCAAGCGAAATCCACATTGCCCTGCTCGTCCGGCGACACGATGTCGACAATGTGTCCCTGAGCCCTAAGCTGGGTCACGCTTTGTTCGCCATAGGCACCGATGCCGCAGTGCGTGGGCGAATAAGTTGAGACCATCAGATATCGCAAGACAAACTCCGAACTACTTTTTCTCAAACGCCAGACAAGCTCCAAACGAGCCCGTAGGATCAGGCGACAAACGGACAAATCCCAAGGTCATAAGAATACTGACGTCGGGATATTGATCGTGCCAGCCACTCTTGTACCAGACCTCGTTCCAGGGTTCTCCGTGGAAACTTTCCCGAAAAGAGTCATTAAAGTGTTGCATGAATTCCGGTGGCGGAGAAACCATGTGTAGCTGATCGATCAGTTCCAAATCATGCCGGAATAGACGCTTCTGCAAAGCTGCCGAATCATAACGCCGTTCGAAGCCAGCATAGTAGAACGTGCTTTCGTTTTCCACGTAGCTGGAGCTTGCCGGAACCGTCACCACCAATCGTCCTTTGGAAGGCAAAACTCGCGCAAACTCCGCCATAGCTTCCGTATCCCCATTCCCGGGAATGTGCTCGATCGTCGAAACTGCGCTGATGAGGTCGACCGAGCCATCCCTGAAACTGAGGTGTGTCGCATCCTCCGGCTGTACAAAAAACGTGTCGTGCTTGGTGAGGCCGAGGGTCTTCATGTAGCTTTTCTGGCGGTCGAGGTATACCCGATCCATCTCGGTGGCATAAGTCTTGGCGTGGTGGCGCTGGTAGAGAAAAGTAGGTACCAGAGAGGAGCCACTCCCAATGTCCAGATACACACTTTTCGCGTTCAAGCAGGGCTCAGCGTGTTTCACGGTGAAGGCATCTTCAACGTTCCGAAATATGTCAGTACGCTGGTTAAGAATTTTGGAATGCCGATATAGCATCCACCAGTAGGGCAATAGGTTTTCACGGAACATGAATCGGATTTTCCTTTAACAGGTTGAGCATAGCTTCCACGGCCCCGGCCGCGATCAGAGACCAGGCGTACCGCTCGACCGCCAACTTTCTCGCATTCTCGCTGATGCGACGGCGGCCCACAGGATTACCAATCAGCTCTTCTATCTGGGAGACGAATTGATCGGAAGAGCAAACCACGCAGTCGTTGTCTGTAAGTTCAAGTCCCCGCGCTCCCGCCGCAGTTGAAACTACCGGAAGGCCAGCAGCAAAGTAATCAAGCATTTTTAAATTCGTGCCCGACCCCGAGAACATCGGATTCAGTGCGATGTCGGCAGCATGATAAAGCAAGCGACGCCGGGCAGCGTCGACCGTTCCGAGCCAAATAATGTTTTCGGGAGACTGGGGGCCGCGCGAGGCACGGTATGAGTCCTTCACGCCGCCAGCGATCAGGATCACGCAGTTCGGCAGCCGGGGAGCGACTTCCTTCACCAGGAATGCCGCAGCTTCCGTGTTAGGACCGTAGCCGCTACCGATGAAAATCAACACCGGACGATCCGGCGGCAGGCCGAACTGTTGCCGCGCCAGTTCCCGCTGGTCAGCGCTGGCCGGCTGAATGCCTTCCACATCCACGCCGTTGGGAACTAGCACAATCTTGTCGCGAGATACTCCGTAAAGATCGACAAATTGCTCGGCATCGTCGTTTGAGCAGGCGAAGATGAGATCAGCCTCGCGACACAAATTGCCCTCAACCAAGCGGACCTCTTCCGCAAGTTTCCGTCCCGCGGCTGTGTCGCCCAGTATCTGCTTTTTCACGGCGTATTCGCAATTGTGGGAGTCGTAGATCAGCTTCTGATCCGGGCGCCGAATGACATGTGGATATACCCAGGGATGCGAGATGATGATGGCGGCCGCGTTCTCGCCATGTTCCTCAGCCATACGCTGAAAGCGCGGCGAGTACTTTAGCAGCTTGGGGATCGTGACATCGATTGTGGTCTTGCCGCCGGCGGCCCGTTCATAGCGGCGATTGCGCGCAAAGTGCGGCTGCGTCAGAGGAGTGACATACTCGCGGAAATGCGGCGCCAGCATCTGGTCGCGATAGACCGGTCCAGGCCAGTCATAGGCTCCGACATAGGCGACCTCGAAACCTAGCGCGGCAATGTGGCGATAGAGTTCGTAGATGCGGATTCGTCCGCCGCCCACGGGAGGATCGAGGACCTGATTGTCGGCCACCAGAATCGGAATACGCGGACTAGCTTCCGCGGTAAGGGCCGTCGACCCGCTCCACTCGGTCACTGGAGAAGAACCGGCGTCGAGTAACCGTTGCGCAACCTCGTCCCACGATTGTGAGGGAGCGCTCTGATGGGCAAACTCGCCCATCTCACGAGCCAGATCGCGGTTTGCTGCAAGTATATTCATCGCCTTGGCAATCTCGGCCGGGTCAGGATCGACCACGAATCCCGAACGGCCATGCTGCACCAGGCGTGCGGGCTCGCCCGAATCCCGGCAAACGATAACCGGTTTGCGGCTCAACATGGACTCGATGGTCACGTATCCAAAATCTTCCTCTTGCGTAGGGAAAACGACGGCGAGTGCATCCGCGTAAAGCTTCAGCATTTCCGCGTCGCTTACAAAACCCAAGAACCGTACCCGAGAATCTTCGTTTGCCAGTTGGCGGAATCGCTCCTCGTCTTCTCCTGAACCTGCGATC
Organism: uncultured Acidobacteriaceae bacterium; assembly: GCA_963746515.1. Classification (GTDB taxonomy): domain Bacteria; phylum Acidobacteriota; class Terriglobia; order Terriglobales; family Acidobacteriaceae; genus Bog-257. Next base: position 588,586 of record CAVVBO010000003.1, read on the forward strand.
AGCAACGGAATGTCGTCAGGCACGCGTTGCATGGCGCGAATTGCAAGATCGACTCGCTTCCAGCGGTGCAAACGGCCCGGCAAGAAAAAGTACTCTTGCGATCCGCAGTAGTGACCTTGCAAAAACGCAGGCGGGTAGAGCACTTCGGCGTCGAATCCGTTGTACCGTTTCAACCGGGCAGCCGGTTCATGTCCAATGCTAAAGACGTGTCGAACGCGCTGGAACGACAACGTGTCAAGACGATGAATCACTTCGCGGCTGTTTCGTCTCTCGGCCAGGGCAGCCTTCGAAAGTGCGGCGGATTCGTCATCGAAACGGTCGTAAAACACCCGCACCTGGTGAACCAGCCAGCAAACGTGATTCGGGTGCTGTACGGCAAAGGTAGGACTTTTCGTAGAGATGACTATGTCATAGGCAGAGAGGTCCAGATCGTAGCAGTCGATGTAACCTTGCAAGATACTTTCCCACCGCTTTTCGCTGACGGGAACCTGGATCCAATCAGCCTCAACCTTATTCTGAAAGGCCGCAACCAATCCGGCAAACAGACGCTCGGCGCCAAAGGGCCGCTCGGGATCGCGGATTGCGGGAGTGATGATCGCGGCTCTCATACCTGTTGGTCGTCGCTGCAATCGCTTTCCCGGCGACGCGACGAAGTTTTCCTTTATTGCGGGTGGTTGCGTTTCTTGGATTGCATTCCGGCCGCGGCGATGCGTTCGAATTCCTCCGCATTGCGCCGCCACAGAGTATTACCTTCGTATTCCAAAGCTTTCTTCTGACCAGCGGCCCCCATGGTCTGGCGAAGGCTGGAATTGCTCAGCAGCGCTTCGATCTCCGCCGCCAGTGGTTGCGCGTTACCGAAGGGAACCAGCGCTCCTCCACCGCTGTCTGTGATGAGTTCCCGCGACACCGCGATATCGGCGGCGATGACAGGTTTCAGGTTGGCCCACGCTTCCAGCAAAATCAGGCCAAGAGACTCGACCCGCGACGGCTGCACTACTACGGTAGCGGAGGCAAGAAAATCTCGCTTTTCGGCGTCGGCGAAAGACGGCAGATTTACAAATCGAGGGCAGTTCGGGGCGGCGCTCGCAACCCAATGATCGAAAGTGGAAAGACTGGGACCTGCCATCACCAGCCACGCATTCGATCCTTTCTCCCAAAGAAGTTTCATGGCCTCGACCAGCGTCTCTGACCCCTTCTCGTGAGCTTTCATGCCCAGATGCAGAACCACCGGTCCGTCCACTTTGTACTTTCCGCGCAAATACTCAGGATTGCCCCCCGTCGCCGTTTGCAAATCGATGCCATAGCCGACCACGATTTTCTCCGAAGTGACGCCGAAATCTTCCAGACGCTGCATTTCCGTTTTCGTCATACAGAATACTTTGGCGCAACGGTTCAGCAGCTCAACTTGGAAAGGCTGCAGGTAGTGTCGCGAGACCTCGTCATTACCCTCTTCGCCCAGGTGAGTGCAAGGTGTGGCGATCACAGGCACGCGGTGGAGTTCGGCTGCGTGCAGACCGGCGTACATCAAATTGCTGTAGGGCAATGGGCCGATGTGAAACAGCTCGGCGTCAACCTCGCGCAGCGCCTCCGGCAATCCAGGAACGCGGAAGGATGGCGTCCAGTACTGTGACTTCCATCGCCAGTATGGTACCAGTCCCAGCAGACGGGTAGCCCGCCGGCGCAGCGCGTTATAGCAAATCGGAAACCGGCGCACAACTACGCCGTCGACCAAGGTTTCTCCTGCGGGAAAGGTGCTGAACTTCGGTAGCCAGAAAGCTTCCAGGTCGCTGGCCACCGTGGTAAATACGGTGATCCGATGACCGCGCTGTACCAGGTGTTTGGAGAGCGCGAGCACGGAATTCTCGTACCCGCCGCGGTAAGGGAAAAAACGAGGAAGCACGAAGGCAACATGCATCGGCAAGCGACGCCACTCAGTGCGCGCCGACAACCTCCGGGGTCATCAGATTCGTGTAGGTGGCAATGACCTCTGGAGGAGGGCCATCGGCGATAATCGATCCGTGTTCGATCAAGATCGCCCGCTCGCAATGCTTCTCGACATCGGACATAGCGTGAGTGACCATCAGAATTGTCTTGCCGGCCTCGCGAAAGTTTCGAATGCGATCGAAGCATTTTTCCTTGAAGCCCATGTCGCCGACACCCAAGATCTCGTCCACCACCAGAATCTGGGGATCGACCTCAGTGGCCACCGCGAAGGCCAGACGGGCATACATCCCTGAAGAATATTGCTTGACCGGAGAGTCGATGAAGTCGCCGATGTCGGCAAAGTCGATGATGGCTTCTTCTCTCCCCCGCATATCCCGTTTGGAATAGCCCATTAGCAAGCCATTGAGCAGGATATTCTCGCGTCCGGTCAATTCGGCGTGAAATCCCGCGCCCAACTCAATCAGCGGCGCGATGGTTCCCTTTACCTCGACTCTGCCGGTGGTCGGCTGGTATACGCCCGCAATCAGCTTCAGCAGCGTGCTTTTCCCCGATCCGTTTCGCCCAATGATCGCTAGCGCCTGCCCCGTGGGAACCTCGAACGAGGCGTTTTTCACCGCTTCGAAATCGTGAAAACTGGATTGGTGCCGAAGCATTTTTGAAAACAGCTCGCGCAAGGTGTCAGGACGCTCCTGGATGACACGGAAGCGCTGCGTCACATTCTCTACTCGAATTACGATAGAACTTGAGGCCATTGATAACTCAGACGTAGAAAACAAAACTATTCTGATATCTCTTAAACAGGGCAAACCCAATGAATAAGCTGATAAAAGCGCAGACGAAGGAAGCAATAATCGACGGTGCTTTAGGCAATTGGCCGTAGTATACCGACAGACGAAATCCGTTAATTACATAAATTATCGGGTTCAGCTTAAAAATCCATTGATACTTTGCGGGAATTGCGTCAAGTGGATAAATGATGGGAGTTACATAGAACCAGGCCGAAAGTACAACCTGCAATATGTGGGAAACGTCTCTATAAAACACATTGGCCGCGGCAAAGAAAAAAATCGCTCCCAAGGTAAAGATGGCGAGGGCCAGCAAGGGCACCGGCAGATACAACCATGTCCAGTAAAAAGGGTGCCGCATAATTGGCACCAGCAAGGCCAGCGGTATCAGGGAAAGCAGAAGATTGATGATGTTGGAGATCAGGGCTGCCATGGGAAATACTAGCTTGGGAACCGCGACCTTCTTGATCAAGTCTCCATTCCCGATGATCGCCTCGGAGCCATAAGAAAGCGCCTGGGCAAAGAACGTCCACGGCAACATTACGCTTAGCAGGAAAATGGCGTAGTGGGGAATGTTAAAGCGCATGAGAGTGGAAAATACCAGGGTCAACACCAGCATCATGAAAGCCGGATTCAGTAGCGCCCACATGAAACCCAGCACCGAGCGTTTATAACGAACCTTCAGTTCCTTAAGGGCGAGCGCCCAAATCAACTCCCGATAACGGTAGCTGTCGCGAATCAATTGCGTCATAAGAGGCTTGCGCCAGATTTCTCAACCAGGAAAACGGCAGAAAATCGGCGAATAGTAGATGTTAAATGATTTTGCGGGGCGGTGTCGGGAAAAGTCCGATCCGAACTGTGTTCCGAGCTATTTGGTAGGCGCAACATTCAGATCTGTCATGCCGCGCAGCAAGTCTCTCTGGTCATCGGTGTAGTTATTGCGGAACTCGTCTGAGTTCAACAGTTCGTTGCGCGCCGACGGCGGCATGCCGCGCAATCTGCGATAGGCTTGTGAAACTTTGCTCTTCTGGTCTTCAGGCAGGTTGTGGTAACGGCTGAACAAGTTGCGGGCCGTCTGCTGCTGCTCGGGCGTCATGTGCTCGAAGGTTTCCATCCGGTTCAGAATCTGGGCCTGCTTCTCCGGCGATTGTTGGTTGAAATTACGCAAGCGGTCGAGCAGATGATTCTGCCTCTCGGGCGGAAGACTGCGAAAACTGGGATCCTGCTGCAACTGCCGCTCCTGCTGAGTAGGCGGGAGCTTCATATACTTCCGCAACCAATCCCCGCGATGTGGTCCCGGGCCGTTGAGATGCAACTCGGGAGACGTTGCCTTAGCTGGTGCATTATTGGAAGGCACGTTACTGTGAGGGGCAGGGGGCGGCGCGCTTTGCCGGGGCGGCGGAGGCGGCGGAGCGGCCGCCTGGCGTTGCCATCTGGGAGAGAAGGCCAGCGCTGGAATGGTACTGCAAAGCAGCACCGCCATCAGCGAAATGTATCTGGCCAAAGCCACGAGATTTTTCTTACTCCGTAGAGGATTGCCCGTCAAGGGCATCAAATTCGTCAAACAAATCGGCGTTCTTGTCGAGGTACTGCAGATCGCCGACCGCGCTTCCCGGGGCGCCGCTGCGGATCACGCCGTCATTGGTGGCGAGAGTATTGGGATCGCGACTCACATGGCCCATCTCCAATAAGCCCGCGCCCACCGCGATCAATACCGCCGCTGCTACCGCTACCACAGGACGCCGCAGCCAGGCCAGCCAGCTTCGCGCCGGTGCGGCAGATTCTTCCCGCAAGCGGGCATGCAACCGCGAACTGAAATAGGGCGAGGGCTGAGGCGCCTGCCACTCGTCGAGCAACGTCATCGTCTGCTGGAACGAAGCCAACTCATCCCGGCAAGCGGCACAGCTCCGCAGATGTTCCTGCACTTCGGGCGAAGCCGCTTCCGGCCCGCTTAGTACCGCTTCTATGAATTGTTCGCGAAGATTCTCACACTTCATAACCGCACCCTGCTTCCTGCTGAACGCTTATAGAAACTGTTTTAACGTCTCCCGAAGCGTTTCATAGGCTCGAAACAATAATGACTTGGTCGCCGATTCACTCAACTTCAACACCGCCGCAATCTGCTTATAATCCAGGTTCTGATATTTATGCATGAGCACAGCCGTGCGCTGACGTTCCGGAAGTGCCTCCACCTGGCTCCGAATTGCTGCCAGGCGTTCGCGCCGGAGAATGGTCTGCTCGGCATTCAAACTGCCGTCGGCGACATCCATGGTCATGCCGGTATCGCTGTCGGGCTCGTCGATATTGACCGTGTTCTCTGGCCGTTCGTGCTTGGTGTCACGAGCGTGATTCACTGCCAGATTGGTCGCAATGCGATACAGCCAGGTAGTGAACTTCGCGCTCGCCGCGTAACTTTGCCGCGAGCGATAAACCCGCAAGAAAACTTCTTGCGCCAGTTCTTCAGCCACCGCCTGGTTGCGGGTCATGCGATACATAAAACTAACCATCGGCCGGCGATACTTTTCCACCAGATAATCGAACGCAGCGTCGTCGCCTGAGGCCACACGCAACATGACCTCGGCGTCGCTCAGCATCTCTAAAACGACAGGTTCAGCCAATTCGCCCCGTACCGCGGTGGGCGACGACGCTGTCCCCGGAACGGCGCCCCCAACCAGCATGCTTCGATCTAGTGCGATGCTGCCCACATCGGCTGTAACCCTTGGTATGCCAGAAAGTTGCGCCGAAGCTGTCCAGCTTTCTGCTGGCGTCGAACGCAACGGCCTGGGGACGTGATCGATGGGGTCTGCAGCCTCCCTGTCACGTTTTGGCTCGTCGCTCGCCATGGGCCAAGTTACTGTATTGCAGCAGCTAAGCAGTATTATGCACGAGAGGCCGCATCGCCGCACTTCGTTTATGAATTTGATGCCAAAACCAGCTATCTGTTGCCGATTGCTATGTGTGCTGCTGTTGAGCGGACTGTGCCCTGCTTTGCCGGCTTCTCCCCGAGGCGGTTACCCCCTTTCCCCGACTTTGCAGCAGTCGAACCCGCCGGTGACCGCTCCGGACTCGAGCCAACCGAATCCCTCAGGCGACGAAAAACTGAGCCTGAGCGACCAGGTGATTCAGGATGTGCTGGAGCCCCTGCACAACGGAGTCAGCATTCAGAACGTGGCCCAGATTATGTCCGTCTTCGACAAGCAGGCAATGCCGGACTACTCAAGTCTGCAAGGGCAGTTCAGGGCATTTTTTGGGCTCTATAGCGAAGTCGACTTTCATTATCAGATTCTGCAAGTTACAGCCGATAAGGACCATGGCTCCGCCACCGCCGAGATCGAGATGGACGCCATCCCCTACGAGGTTACGCAGATACAGGAGCGGCGCAGCGCCCAGATGCGCTTTCAGCTGAAGCTCACAGCCAAGGGCTGGAAGGTGGTTGGCTTCACTCCGGCGGACTTCTTTAGCCCGACATTCAACCGGCCTGGGGCTCGATGAAGAGGGATTACCCGGAACGGCCCATTATCGGAGTGGGTGCCGTAATTGTTCAGGGCGGCCGCGTTTTGCTGGTTCGCCGTGCTACCGAGCCGCTCAAGGGAGAATGGTCGGTCCCTGGCGGCATGCTGGAACTGGGCGAGACATTGCGCGACGGGGTACGCCGCGAGACGCTGGAAGAAACCGGCGTCGAGGTCGAGCCGGGTCAGGTGCTAGATGTGTTCGACAGCATCTTCACCGACGTTGAGGGCCGCACGCAGTATCACTACGTGCTGATCGATTACCTGTGCCGGCCGGTTTCCGGCGAGGCGGTGGCGGGCAGCGACGTCAGCGAGGTTCGCTGGGTGGGTGCCGAAGAGCTGCCGGCGATGGGACTGCGCGAGTCGATTGAGCAGGTAGTGCGCAAAGGATTAAGCCGTTCTGCGAAAACTAGCAGTTGACTCGCACCGCTTTTGCGGAGACCATTTCGTTTCCGAGGAGAACCAATGGAACGAATCATGTTTCGGGTAGGGTTGTTTCTGATTCTTATGATGGCTGAAATGTCAGCCGTGGCGCAGCAGGCTTCAACTCAAGTTTCGGTTTCGCCCAAGCCGCCTGACATGGTCTGCTTCGGCTACGGGCCGAAGTGGAGCATTCAATTCATCAACGGCGAGGCGCGCTACCTCGGGATCAATCAGCCCGACCAGACTTTCCTTGGCGATTTCACCTGGGTTCCGGAAGACAAGGCGTGGGTGTGGCAACGGGCCAATGGACTGGCGCCGATGAACGGAAGCTTTGGACTGTCGGCGACCGTTCAGAAGGCATCATGCAGCGATCCAGTTCGCAAGCAAAGCTATCCTTACTCGTCGCAGGTGAATCTGCCGACCGGCGACATGGTCAGCGGCTGCTGCCGCAAACTGCGGCCCGGTGAAGCTCCGGTAGGCAAGCATGGACTGCAGCAGATGACACCACAGTCGGGCAATTCGCAGTCGGGCACGCCGCAGTCCGCAACACCGGGGTCGTCGAGCCCACCGGCGCCGAGAGCACAGCCACAGTAGCCGTTCCCGCAGCTACAATCGGGCCAGCCGCTCATACAGGATCACTTCGTGATTCTTGTAGGTCGTACGCTGGAACTCCTGATACCCGCATTTCTCCGCTACGTGAATGGACGCCAGATTTTCTGGATGAATGATGCAGGCAGTGCGTCGCTGCCCAAAGTGTTCGTCGCCCCAAACGATGGCGGCGCGAACCGCCTCCGTGGCGTAGCCCTTGCCGTGGGCGCGTGAAACCAAACCCCACCCTAGCTCCGGAATGTCCTCCAGCGAAGGCTGGATATCACGCTTGAAGTCGGCGAAGCCCAAGTCGCCGATGAATTCGCCCGAGGCTTTTTCCTCCAGCGCCCAGTAACCGAAGCCGAGCCAAGCCCAATGTCCCACATAGCGCAGCAGCCGGGTCCAAACTTCTTCCTGGGAGAAGGGCTTCCCGCCGATATGGCGAGTGACGATAGGGTCGGCCCACATCGCAGTGCAAGCCGCGAAATCGTCGAGCCGATGGCCGCGCAGACGAAGGCGTGTGGTTTCGAGCACGGGAACTTCGATGGCGCGGCGAACCGGGCTTGCCATAGCTCACCTCGAATGGAACAGAGTACATGGAAATAGAAAAAGACCCGCAGCGCTTGCGCCAGCGGGTCCTTTCCGGTTAGCTGTTGGGATTGGCCTGAGGCTGTCCACTCTACGTGGCCCCAGCGGCAGACGCCAAAAGCAGCAGTCTTGCGAGGATTTAGAGCGGAAGCCCTAAGCCTCAGCCACCTCACTTGGGATACTACAATGACTGTCAGATATCATATTTTTGGATCACCCTCCTTTCCAGTGTTCTTGCAAGTTAACACCGTGGGACGAGCGCGTCAAATCAAGAGTTGCCGAATGCGGCGACTGTTTTTGTTCATCCTGCGGGAGTTTGGAACGTCCGGAAGAAACGGTGGAAGGGCATGGCTTCAGCCATGCCACAAGCGTTCTATCTGGAATGGGCTTTAGCCTTGGCCACCGCGGCTGAAGCCGTTCCGGACAGACTTTCGATTTCGCCGGGCTAAAGCTCGGCGCTTCCACCGGGCCGAAAACATTTTTCTTGCAGCCATCGATGAAGCCCATATGAGAAGTGGGTTATTGATTCGGCGAAAGCCAGACCCTCATACGAATCAGCGCCGAGGCGACTTATGCAATTAGCTTCCGGAAACTCGTAACTTGAAACCGGAAACTCCAAACTGCCTATTCCGCCCTCAGCGCCCGCACCGGATCGACTTTGATGGCCGCCCGCGCCGGCAGATAGCAAGCCGCGACAGCTATCAGCGTCAAGCCCACGCAGACCGCGAGGTATGTCAGCGGATTCGACGGGCTCACGCCAAACAGCAGGCTCGACAACACACGCGTCACGATCAACCCGGCGACCAATCCGATCGCCATGCCGATCCAGACCAGCTTCAGCCCATATCCCATGACCATGCGCAGAACGTTTTCCCGGCGAGCGCCCAGCGCCATGCGGATACCAATCTCCGGCGTTCGCTGCTGCACGGTCGAGGTCAGGACGCCATAGATGCCGATTCCGGCGAGCAGCAAAGCCAGCCCGCCGAAGATGCCCATCAGGTAGGAATCGAAGCGCCGCTGTCCCAGATTCTCATCCACAATGTCATTCATGGTCTCGACGTCATAGACCGGCAAGTCCTTGTCGAGACTCCACACCACGCGCTTGATGGCCGAGGTCAGCGAGCCAGGATCGGCGGCAGTGCGTACCGCGAGTGTTAAGTAGGTGTAATCAACCATCGGACGGAGGACTTCGGGACGCGTGCCAGTCTCCAGCGTGTCCTGATGCGTGTCACCGGCGATTCCAATCACCGTCAGTTCGACCGGTTCGGTGCCGGGCTTGGCTACCGTGCGAAGATGCCGGCCAATCGGATCCTGATTCGGCCACAGATGTTTCGCCAGCGTCTGATTGATGACGATCACGGGCTGCGTTTGATTGATCTCGTCGACGGTGAAATTTCGTCCGAAAATAATCGGGATGCCAAGCGTCTCGAAATACGATGGCGAGCTGATGCCGCGCATGTCAGCGGTGGGTTCGCTGCCACGGGTAGGCATGGACTGTCCATCGACTGTGAACTTCATCATGCGGATGCGGGTCATGGGCAAGCCGTCGGAGAAGCTGGCCGACTTAACTCCCGGCAGCGCGGCGATGCGTTCCAGCGCTTGCTGACAGAAGTGGGCGAACTGATCGTTCTTTGCGTAGCGCGAGGGCGGCATGCTGAAGTGCATGGTGAGCACATGATCGGCGCGAAAGCCGGGATCGACGTGCAGCACAGAGACCAGGCTGCCGATCATGAACACTGCGGCGATCAGCAGCACCACCGCCAGGCTAACTTCACCGATGACCAGGGCGGCGCGGACCCGCCCGGGATGCCGCTGGTTGGGCGTGGACTCCTTCAGCACCGCGTTCACGTCGGTATTGGAAACATAGATCGCCGGGATCAGGGCGAATGCGACTCCCGCCAGGGTGCCAATCACCATGGTGAAGAGCAGCACGATTAGGCCGAGGTGCACCTGCTCGGGACGTTGCAAATCCGCTGGCTTCAACGCCAGCAGCAGATGAATGCCGAGGTACGCGACGCCAATAGCGAGCAAGCTGCCGAGAAAGCTGAGCAGCAGTCCCTCGACGATCATCTGCACGATCAGGCGGGCGCGGCTGGCGCCCAAGGCTTTGCGGATGGCGAGTTCCTTCTGCCGCAACATGGCGCGCGATAACATCAGGTTGGCCAGATTCGCACAGGCCAGCGTCAGGATTAATCCCACCGCGCCCAGCAAAACCAGCAGGTTTCGGCGGAGTTCTTTGCCTACATCCTCCACATAGACGGGAAAGATGTTGATTCCGCCAAAGCCGGCGTTCAACGTCGGATTCTGCTCCTCCACGCGCTTGCCGACTAATTCCATTTCGCGCCGCGCTTGTTCCAGTGAGACTCCGGGCCGCAGGCGAGCGAATACCTGGATCTTGCGGCGGGTCAAGTCGGCCTCGGTCCGCTGGGTGGTCGGTTCATAAGGAATCCAGATATCCGGCTTGCGTTGCTCGGTGCCTTCGCGTGTGGAGGGTAAGTGAAAGGCAGCTGGGAGCACGCCTACCACGGTGTAAGATGCGTCGTTCAAGGTAAGGGTCTGGCCTAAGACTGCCGCACTTCCGCCGAAATGGCTTTGCCAGTAGGCGTAACCCAAAATCGCGGCGTGGTTTTGCGAGGGATCGTTCTGGACGAAGTCGAAGGCGCTGCCGACCTCGGGCGTCACTCCCAGCACGCTGAAGAAGTTTGGCGACACCCGGGCTCCGGCGATACGTTCGGGCTCTCCCGTGCCGGTGCGATTCAGGCTGACATCTTCGAACCCAGCGATGCCGTCGAACACGTGTTGCTGGCGAGCCCATTCCTGAAAATTGAAGTAGGCGGTGGGAATGCGTTCGCCGATCACCGCGCCGAGGGTGGGATTCTTCTCCCACACCATCACCAGGCGGTCAGGGTCGCGGAAGGGAAGTTTGCGCAGCAGCACGGCATCCACGACGCTGAAGACGGCGGTGTTTGCGCCGATACCGAGGGCCAGCACCAGGATCACCGTCAAGTAAAAGACAGGTGCCTTGCGGATAAGCCGCAAGCCAAAGCGGATGTGTTGGGAAAAGGAGTTCATCGACACCTACATTATCGCTGAAGACACAAGATGCAGGAGCTAGGGGCTTGCGGTCAGGGGCTAGCGATGGAAAACTACCATCGGGAACGCGTCGCCGATTGCAACTGCGCTTCCTACTGTCCCCCCGTCTGTCATCCCGAACGTAGACGCCTTGGTTTTGGGTGGTGCCACTGGACTCAAGCCCCTGTTCCCTAATCCCTATTGCGATGCTTTGGCGCGCTCTGCATCGTCATGCACGGAAACCGTGGTTGCCGACTTGGGAAGTTTGGAGGCCGCAGTGGTGGTGCGCGGAGGTAGAGCGCAGACGGCTGGCGGATTCGTCATTTCTTTGGCGAAGACGCGGTAGCTTACCGTTCCTGGCTGCAAGGTTGACCAATACGACGACCGCGACAGCAGCCCCTTCCGCTGGGTGATGATCTGGTTGTCGAGGATCTTCACTCCGCATTCCAGATTGTTCTTGGGTTGCAATATCGTTTTCGCAGGATCGGTGCTCTTCAGCGTGCGGTCTTTGTCCCAATCAAAATCGCAACTATAACGTTTCTGGTCGGCATAGGTAAGTTGCAGCAGACCTTCGCTGCGCACAGCTCGACCGCTCACGTCGTCGATCTTGGCGACTTCTGGTTGGGTGTGGCGGATACGAGTGGTGGGATTAAGCCCGGCTTCGGCACCGGCCAATGCCTGAAAGAAATAGGCCCAGAACACTCGCTTGTCGGTGTCGTTCAGGTTGTAGAAGTTGGGACAGAATCGGCGTACGTCGCGCGGCACTCGCGAGGAAAGCATTTCTGGTGGGACGGCCTTTTCGACGATCTGGTCCCAAGCCGGGTCCCAGGTCTTGCCGCCGAGTTCGGCTTTCTTGGCGTCGATCGGGGTGGGAGGCGCGGGCTTGGTGGTTTGCGCTTGGACGAGCGACGCCAAGCCGAGGATCGCAAAGAGAGACAGGGTGACGAATTCAATAAAGCTCTTGCGGGCGATAAACCACGTAGGGGGCAACACCACTAGCATGTTGCTTTGACGCAGTTGGACGGCGGTTCCGTTGCCTTGGTGGTTTGCGAATCTAGTGCGATTACCGGACCCAGTATTTCTAAACTAAACTCATTTCCATGCCGGCAGATTTTGATCGTCTGTGCGTGGTGCTGGTGTCAACCCATAATCCGCTGAATATTGGAGCGGCGGCGCGCGCCATGAGCAACTTCGGCGTTCTGCAGCTGCGCGTGGTCAACCCCTATGATGTGGCGTTTCGCGAGGCGCGCTCGGCGATGGGCGGAGCACCGCTGCTGGCGAGGGCGGAGGAATTCAAGAGCGTGGCCGAAGCCGTCGCCGATTGCACACTGGTCGTGGGCACCACGGCAGTGCAGCATCGCGAGCTGCAACATCCGCTGCGACGGCTGGAATATGGCGCGCATCTCATCCGCAAGCAATTAGCGACGGAACGGGTAGCGCTGCTGTTCGGTGCGGAGAAGACGGGCCTGTCCAACGACGACCTCAGCCATTGTCATTGGCTGATGCACATTCCCACCCGCGAACAACATAGTTCCATGAATCTGGGACAGGCGGTCGCGGTGTGTTTGTACGAACTGGTGCGCGATGTGCGGAAAGCGGCGCGCCCGCAGACAACGGTGAAGCGCGCCAGCGCGGGCGAAGTCGAGCGCATCTCCTCAGGCTTGTTAGAGGCGTTGCACGTCAGTGGTTACGTGAATCCGATTGCCGTCGCTCCCACCGAGGAGCGGGTACGAAGGATGGTTCGGCGACTGGATCTATCGCCACGCGATGCGGAGCTATGGCTGGGAATGTTGCGGCAGATTTTGTGGAAGCTACGTGGGGGAACACAGAAAACGTAGCCACACGCTTCTCGTGTCCTCGCGATCGTGTGCACACGCTTTGTCATCCCGACCGAGGGCTTTAGCCCGAGCGGAGGGATCTGCGGTTCGACCGGCGACGGCTCTACCTCGCAGGTCATTCTCGTAGCCGGGTCGCGTCGTCATTTTCGACGACGGTTCTCGCGAGGGGGAGAAACCGCAGGTTCCTCCGCTCCGCCACGCTCCGGTCGGAATGACAAGCAAAGTATGGCTCCGGTCGGAATGACAAGAACGATCGGGGCTGCAATCTGGATGACTGCGCGAGGCAAGTCGTCCAGACGGTTTACCAAGCAGACAACTTACCAATCCCTGCTCTACAGCGCCCCCACGCTTTCGGGCAGATACGTGTTGGCTTCTTCTTTAGCCAGCCAGCGCAGAAACTCATTGTTGGGCCCGAGCGCAATCTGCTTTGATAGGACGGGCTTGTCCGTCAGCTCAAAGCCCATCACGATAATCTCGTCGCCCTTTTTGATGAGGTGAGCGGCTGCGCCGTTCATGCACATGGCGCCGGAACCGCGCGGGCCGGGAATTGTGTAGGTTTCAAGTCGGGCGCCGCTGGTGTTGCTGACTACCAGTACGCGCTCGCCGGGAAGGAGCCCAACCATTTCCATCAGTTCTTCGTCGATCGTGATACTGCCTACATATCGCAGATCGGCTTCAGTAACGGTGGCCTGGTGAATTTTTGACCGTAGCATCCATCGCATTGCTCTCGTACTTCCTCTCCGTGTCCCGCTCTCACAAAAGCAGATGCAGGCACTTACAGTTATGCTAGCAGTTCCTGTCAAGGGATAGGCGAGTTTTTATCCGAAGTTGCCCCCAATTAGTTGTAGGCCAAGCGCACCTGCCAATTTACGGGTAGTTCTGCTACCAACCACTCTCCGAAGCGGTCTAAGCACTGGGTGGGGCGATTTCCGCCCATTTCCTCTTTCGGAACGGAACAAAATTTCACATTCAGACGTACTAGATACCGGGACCCAATCCTGCGCGATTGCGGAGGGCGTTGTGGCTAACGGAAAGAACAAGAAAAAGCGCTGGATCATCATCACCATCGTTACGGTGGCGGTGGTGGCGTTGGTATTGGTTGCGGTAGCGGCGACCCGCGGCGGCACCAAGATCGATCCCACCAAGCTGGCGAAGGTGGAAAAAGGCGACCTTACCAAGAGCGTGGTCGCCACCGGAAAGGTCACGCCCATCACCAAGGTGGAGATCAAGTCGAAGGCCAGCGGCATCGTGGAAAAGCTGTACGTAGACACCGGCGATCGGGTGAAGCAGGGACAAGTCCTGGCCGAGTTGGACAGGATCGAGATCCAGGCACAGGTCAACTCCGCACAGGCGCAATTGTTGTCGTCGGATGCGAACCTGACAAGCGCCGAGGCGGACGAAAAGCGCGCCGAGGTGGACGCTCAGGGCGTCGACATTCCAACCTTGCAGCGAGCCTATGAGCGGGCAGAGGAGATGTCGAAGGACGGAGTGGTGTCGCAGTCGACGCTGGACGATGCGCAGCGAAACTACATCATGGCGGTCAACAAGCGCGACGTGGCGCGGGCCCAGCTGACGGTAAACAAAGCGAAGGTATCGCAAGCCCAGGCGCAGGTGAAGAAGGACCAGGCCAGTCTTAAGCAATTCGAGGAGCAACTCAGCTATACCACGATCACGGCCCCCATTGATGGCGTGGTGCTGTCGCGCGATGTAGAAATGGGTGACGCCGTGAGTTCCATCCTGGTGTTGGGCTCGGCCGCAACCCTGGTCATGACGCTGGGCGACACCAGCGAAGTGTATGTGAAGGGCAAGGTGGATGAGAGCGATATCGGCAAAGTCTATCTGGGACAACCGGCTCGCATTCGCGTGGAAACGTTCAAGGACAAAACCTTTACCGGACATGTGACCAAGATCTCGCCTATGGGAGTGGAGAAGGACAATGTCACTACCTTCGAAGTGCGAGTTTCGATCAACAATCCGGGCGGCGAACTAAAGGCGGAGATGACCGCCAACGCGGAGATTCTTCTGGAAGAGCACAAGAACGTGCTGATGATCCCCGAAAGCGCTCTCCTGTACGACAAAGACAAGAAGGCTTCCGTGGATATTCCTGACCCCAAGGGCAAAGATGGAATGCGCAAGATCGCGGTGAACATTGGAATCTCCAACGGGGTCAAGACCGAGGTACTGTCGGGCCTTAAAGAAGGTGACCCGGTTGTCTTACAGCAATAAACAGTGAAGATTCTTCTGGGCTGCCAACCCCGGCAGCCCGGTTTTTTAGAAGTGCAGTCACTCCATATCCGGCGAGGCATTATGAAGATACGCTGCACAGCCGTTCTGCTTGGCGTCCTGTTGATTCCAGCTTTGCTGCATGCGCGCTCCGAGGGGCATTTCGATCGCACGCTGACGGTGGCCGGTGCGGTCAATCTCGACCTGGTGACTGGTTCCGGCGACGTTGTCATCCGGGCCGGCGGTACAAACCAGGTAGTGGTGCACGGAACCGTTCGCGGGAATAACGAGTGGCTTTCCAGTTCCGATGCCGCGGTGCATCAGGTGGAATCGAATCCGCCGATCCAGCAGAACGGCAACAGCATTCGTATTGGCTACAACTTACCGGACGACGTGAAACGCCACATCTCGATCAGCTACGAAGTTGCCGTGCCGGTGAACACCGTGGTGCAGGCTCACAGCGGCTCGGGAGATGTTGAAGTCACGGGAGTGCGATCCGATGTGCAGGCGCATAGCGGATCGGGGGAAATCCGGCTGCGGGATCTTGGCGGCCGCGTGAATGTGCAGACGGGCAGCGGCAACATTCAGGCGCAGAATGTGACTGCGCCATTCTCTGGACAAACTGGTAGCGGCGACATCGAGGCGAGCCTGACGGGAGCAGGTGATGTGGATGTTCACACCGGCTCGGGAACCATCCGCGTGAAGGGCATTAGGGGAGGAGTGCAGGCGCACACCGGCAGCGGCGACGTTGAAGCGGATGGCGATGTCACTGGTCCCTGGCGATTGCATTCCGGCTCGGGAACGGTTCGCATGGCATTAGGGTCGAGCGGCGGCTTCAATCTGGATGTGCATACTAGCTCAGGATCGATTCATTCGGACCTGCCGATTACGGTTCAGGGCTCGCTGGGAGGGCATGAGTTGAAGGGAGCGGTCCGCGGCGGGGGCCCCTCGGTTGACGTGTCCACCAGTTCAGGTGATGTGGACATTCGTTAACCTGTGTCATCGCTTTCGCAGCCGTCCGGATATGGGCCGGCTTTTTCCTTTGTAGGCGAATACTCATTGGAGACCCGAAAGAGCATGTGCAAAACTCAAGGCACGGAATTTTCCACGAACTGAATCGGGCTGGTAGACAAAATCGGCGGAAAAGAGTCTCCAGATGCTGCGCGGTCGATGCCTGATCAGAATCCGGTTGCAATGGCAGCCGAATCAGGTCATCCTACTTAAACACCATAGTGTCCAGGCCAGGTTCCGTTTCATGATGCGGATGATTCGAGGGAGAACATTGCGCGCCGTCAGCATGATGTCGCTAGCATGCAGCCTTTGTGCGCCGGTCCTCGGACAAAGCAGAGTCGACCCCGAAAGCAGCCCCGTGCCGTTGCCGTCGGCTGCGGCAGCTTCCTCCGCGTCGTCTGCTGTTCCGACGTTGCCACCATCCTCGTTACCACTACCGGCGGTGCCGCTGTCCTCATCCCGGTCATCCGGTTTCTCAACTTCGTTGTCGGCGGGCATTGCTTCCGACGCCGGCTCGTCGGCTTCGTCAAGCACGTTTCTAGTTTCGCCTACGGCGAAGGTGGAGACCGGTGTCGATTGGGGCCATCTGGTGGCAAGTTCGTTCGCGTTCCTGATGGTTTCACACAGCTATCGCTATGCCACCGAGTCCACCACCCGGCGATCGTTTCACAAGCCATACTTCCCAAACTATGTTGCAGCGGTCGAGAACCTGCACGGCTGGGCCGATGGCGATCCCTTTATAGTGAACTATGTTGGTCATCCCATGCAGGGAGCGGTAAGCAGCTTCATATGGCAGCACAACGACCGCGCTTATCGCACGGTGGAGTTCGGCCGCAATCGGCCGTACTGGAAAGAAAAGCTGCGAGGCATGGCGTTCGCTTATGTCTACAGCGTGCAATTTGAGATAGGGGCAGTCAGCGAGGCCTCGATCGGGCATATCCAAAGCTATTACCCTCAGGTGGGGTTCGTCGATCATGTGATCACGCCGACAGTCGGTATGGGATGGGCAGTGACCGAGGATGCCATTGATCGCATGATAATCCAGCGTCTGGAAGCACGAGTGCCGAATCCCTACTTTAGATTGTTTGCCCGGGGCGTCCTCAATCCTTCACGTTCGTTTGCCAATTTGATGGAAGGCAATGTTCCGTGGCATCGCGATGACCGGCCTGGCGTGTTCAAGCCTTTCCCCGAAGCTGCCGCCTGGGCCGAAGCCACCGCCAGACGCACCGCGAGCAAACCTGTGGACCCTCCACCCGGCGTCGCTCCGTTTGACTTCACCTTTCACGCAATCTATACGGACTACTTGAACAACGCCAATGCCGGCTCGTGTATGGGAGGCGGAGGCACGGCGGGATTTCGGGTAGCGGCGGAATGGCAGATTGTGCTGGACGTCGGCGGCTGCAAAATGCTCGATTTCAAGGATAACTGGAGTGGAGATGCCCTGACCTACATGGTGGGACCTCGCTGGACCCCCCAGACCTCAGGCCGCTGGTCGCCACATTTTCAGGCGATGATTGGTGGAACCAAGGTGACTCAGGAATTTATGAATACCACGCTGCGCGCGCAAGTGGCCGATTGGCATACTGTCAACGATGAGGGCCGGGCGGCCAAACATGCGTATTACAACACGGACTGGGATACTGCCGGCTTTGCCATGAAGGCAGGCGCCGGCGTGGATTACAAATTCAATAACGCGCTTGCCCTGCAGCTGGCGAACCTGGAGTACGCCCGCGCCTGGACCAACGACATCAATGGTTTCAGCTACCGGAACTCGGTGCAGCTGACCGGCGGACTGGTGTTGCGCATGGGGACCTGGTAAGAAAAACAGTTGCCGGTTGTCAGTCCTCAGTTGCCAGTGTCCAATTCGGACGGCCAGTTTTCAGGACAGAAGTTCCTTCTCAGGTTTTCAGCCCTCGCCTCGGAGCATGGCTTGACGGCAGCAGCGTCGACGGCTACTTTGCCAATACATGTCTGAGAGCCGCATTGTCACCTTCACCACTGACTTTGGCCTGAACGATCCCTATGTGGGCATCCTGCACGGCGTGGTGCTGAACATACATGGTGAGACAACCGTCGTCGACGTTTGCCACGCGGTGGCTTCCTACGATGTGTTCGATGGCGCGTGGACCATCGCCCAGGCCTATCGTTTTTTCCCGCCGCGAACCGTGCATGTTGTGGTGGTTGATCCCGGCGTAGGCAGTATGCGCCGTCCCCTCATCGTGGAAACCGATGACTACATCTTCGTGGCGCCAGACAACGGCGTGCTGTCGCTGATCGAGGCGCGGGAATCGAAATTCACGGTGCGGCATATCACCGCCGAACGATACTTCCTTCAGCCTGTGAGCCAGACATTCCATGGCCGCGACATCTTCGCGCCGGTGGCGGCTTGGCTCAGTAAAGGCGTCGCTCCCTCCGAGTTCGGACCCGAGGTTTCTGACCATGTCCGCCTACCGCTGCCGCAGGTAGAGCAGATCGGCGAAAACAGCTTGCGAGGTGTAGTGCTGAAGGTCGACAAGTTCGGCAACCTGATCACCAACATAAGCGAGTTGGATGCGCCGGCATGGTTCGGTAATGCGGGCCCGCCCCTTAGCATTCTGATATCAGGGCAGACGATTACGCGATTGCGGCACTCGTATGCCGAGGCTGAAGAGGAGGAGTTCTTCGCCATTGTGGGGAGTTCCGGCTACCTGGAGATCGCAGCCCGGCAGGCGTCGGCAGCAGAGAAGCTCGCGGCCGGAATTGGTACGCCGGTAGGAGTAGTGGTGGCTTAAGAAGAGATATGACCATAGTATAATAACCATGATCTTACTTGGGGAGGAAGCTATGAAACAGATTCCGGCTGGGGAGTTCAAGACTCACTGTCTGGCCGTGATGGACGAAGTGCAGGCCACGGGCCAGCCGGTGGTGGTTACCAAGTATGGCAAGCCAGTGGTCAAACTGGTGCCGGCAAAGACAAAGGATGACAACATTTTTGGATACATGGCTGGGAAAGCCAAGATCGTCGGTGACATCGTGTCGCCGGTAACTCCGCTCGAGGATTGGGACGCCCTCCCGTGATTCTCCTGGACACACACGTCCTGCTTTGGATGGCGCTCGATTCCGGCCGCCTTTCTAAGGCAGCCAATTCAGCCATTCAAACTGCGCGGAGCGGCGGCATGATCTGTATCTCGGACATAACCCTGTGGGAGGTCGCCCTGCTCGCGCGGCGGGGCAGATTACAGATTACGGGTACCATCGATTCGTTCGTGCACGAGATTGCCATGCCAGTTGTGGTCAAACCAATCACCGCAGCCATAGCCAGCATGGCCGTGCAGTTTCCTGGAGAATATCCCAAAGACCCAGCCGACCGGCTGATCGGAGCTACTGCGGCGATTGAAAAGCTGCCGTTGATCACAGCCGATGAAAGCCTGAGAAGAGTTCATGGGCTAAATACGATCTGGTGACCATCCTCGAGTTACGGATTCTTGGGCTTGGCCCGGGCATAGCGCTCCATCTCGCCGGTCCACTTCAGGAAGCGCCGCAGTTCCTGGCGCTCGCGCCACATGAATCCGCAGAACTCAAGGAAGCCGATGCTCTGCATCTTGATGCCGGTATAGGTTTCGATTCGCCAGCGCAAATAGGGGCTGCGCCAGGGAGCTAAGCGATGTCCCCGAACTGAGTTCCACAAGAAACGCAGAATGTTGCGCATGACTGTAGTCAGTATATCGAGGGCGACGCACTCGCTTGGCCAGCCTGATAAACTCAGCGCAGCGATTCCAGCAAACCCATGACCGACGAAGCTTCACGCCAGGCTGCCGAAGATCATTACTACGCCGCCCTCGATTTGTACGCCGAGGGCCATCATGAGGAAGCAATCAGCGAATATGAAGCGGCCATGGCGGCCGATCCGTCCTTCATAGATGCCATGCATGGTTTGGCCAGGGTGTATCAGGATACGGAACAACTGGACAAAGCCATCGCGGTGGCAACTCGGATTGTCGAACTCGACCCGGATGACGTTCTTGCGCATACCAGCTTGTCGATCCTGTATCAACGCAAGGGGATGGTGCCGGAAGCGGAAGCGGAAGCCAACAAAGCGCGGGTTCTGGGCTGGAAGCAGCAACTGAAGCAAGGCAAGCAGTCGCCGCAGTGAAGCTCCCGAAAACAAGCAAGCCCGAAACCCTGGTACGCGCGATGTATCGCAAGTTGACGCTGGCCTGGGGGCAGCAGCATTGGTGGCCGGCAGAAACCCCCTTCGAGATGATCGTGGGTGCGATCCTTACGCAAAATACCTCGTGGAGCAATGTTGAGCGCGCTCTGGGCAGCCTGCGCTCGGCTGGGCTGCTCAACCTCGCCGGGATTCGCGAGGTACCGTTAGCGAAGCTGCAAGAACTCGTGCGTTGTTCGGGATATTACCGGCAAAAAGCGGAGCGGCTGAAGAGTTTTGTGGCGTTTCTCGATGCCCGGCATCAGGGATCGCTGGAGAAAATGTTCGCCACCGCTACTGCGGAACTGCGTACTGAACTACTCGGGTTGAAGGGCATTGGACCGGAGACGGCCGACGCGATTCTGCTGTACGCCGGCAATCGTGAAATCTTTGTCGTGGATGCCTACACTCGCCGCATCCTCGAGCGCCACGAAGCGATCGATCGGGCGGCGACATACGATGAAGTCCGCCAACTGGTGGAACATGCACTGAAGGAAGAGAAGGCGTTGGCACCAGTGTTCGACGCCGCCACGGACCCGCGAAGGCCGCAAGTTCATCCGGCATCGTCCGTGAGTCAGGCGAAGCGCAGCCCTCGCGCCCAAATCTATAACGAGATGCACGGGCTGCTGGTGCAGGCAGGGAAGCATTACTGCCTGAAGCAAGAACCCAAGTGCGAAGCCTGCCCGCTGCGGAGCCTATTGCCCAAGAACTGCCCATAAGGAACTACCGCGAAGATTTTTCGCCAGCAGCATTTTTCGTGCATCTGGTCCTGAATATGACTCTGATTCAAGCTGCGCTCGACATTTCCGGGTTACGCCAAGAGTGATCCATGCTTCAGGATTGCTGGGACGTACTGGCGGACTGGGCTTTCCGCAGGGGACGGAATTGGGCGGCCTTGGCATCCACATTAGCAAGGCGGGGTTTCTCTCGTAATTCTTCGCTAATCCCGAGGTGGTCCGTTGCCCGCGTTCGCAACCCGTTTTGCAGAACAGAAATAGAAAAGGCGTGAAGAGCCTGGACTATTTTCGGTGTGAGGGTCACGCGCACTCCGAGGAGTTTCAGCAGCAACCTATCCTTCCCTTTCAGAGGCAGAGTCACATCGGGCGGAAGCTCCAGTTCCAACAGGGGGAGCCGGCCTAAAGCGATGTTGCTGACAACTACATCGCAGGTTAAGACGGGCGCCCCGCCATTTGCCTCGACCAGAAAACCTCGCAGTGTGATTTCGCCACCGTCTCCGTTGGTTCCATGCCCGACCTGGGAGACGAGCGATTGAATTCCAGTGTCAAGATCTGGGTCCGGGTCGTCCGGGATGAGCGGAGCAAAGAAGCGATAACCCTTTCTGACAATCGTTTCTATGAATTGGGGATGATGCGGATCGTCTCCCAATGCCTTCCTGATTTTGCGAATCGCCGTATTGATGCTGCGTTCCGTATCTAAAAAGACGTTGTCGCCCCAAAGCTTGGCAACAATCGCCTCTCGAGGAACAAGCTTCCCACCGTGTTCGAGCAGGAGGAATAGAAGATCCAAGGGAATACGTTCGAGTTTGATAGCGCAGCTTTCGCGCCGTAACTGATAGCGCTCGCGGTCCGCCTCAAAACTCGCGAAGCGAAAGATTTTCTCCAAGCGGCCAGCTTTCTAACGCAAGTTTGCCTCAGCAAAAACCGGTTACAGCCTCTAAGACGAGGTTAATAGTAGTTTGAGACTTTATTGTGACACTTGGCCCGGGCTTGATCGTTGTTCCCAGACAACCCAATACTTGCGCTAGCGCAATGAGAGAAGTGGAGCAGGGGTGGCGCAAACTACCGTTGTCGCGAAACCTCAGGCTCTTTCGGCCGGTAGGTCCACACTTTATTCCGGACTTTGACTAAATGCCGGCAAGCAATGATTTACACGCGAAATCCTGGTTTGTAAAGCATTTTTCAGACATCGGGGTCCAATCGTTCACATTCTTCACTTTGTATTCACATTGACTTTATCTTTCCTTCACTTTGGCTCTATTTACTCCGGACCCAATCAGGCGCACTGTTCTACCGCACCTCAGACAAACTTTCACGGAATCCTGCTGCAGGTCCACCATGGCCCGTGGGGTATGTCCAATCGACAAAATGTCCTCGTGGGGGGGACTAACAACGATGAAAACGATTCGCCACGATCTCCGTTTCTCTGCCCTCGTCCTCAGCCTGCTGTTAACTACCTTCGCAGTGACCCCGCTGATGGCGCAAGATTGGCCGATGTTCGGCCAGGACGTAACCAACGATGCCACCGCCTCGCAGACGAGCCTCACGACAGGCAATGTCGGCAGGCTGGCGCCGAAGTGGATTTTCACCACCGGTGGCGATGTCTCGGCGCGCGCGGCCTTGGTAAACGGCGTACTGTACTTTCCCGACTGGACAGGACATCTTTACGCCGTCAACGCAAACAGCGGCCGGCTGATCTGGTCGCACCTGTTTTCTGACTACGGCTTGTCCGCAGGCACCGTCTCCCGCGGCACTCCGACCTTAGCCAACGGGGTTTTGTACGTCGGAACCCAGTACAATTCCACCGGGACCACCGGCTGGATGCTGGCGATCGACGCGTACAGTGGTCACCTGATCTGGAAGACGCAGCCCGATACGTCCAATAGCTTTCCGGTGATCACCACTTCGCCGGCTTATGCCGAGGGCGTTCTGTACTTCGGCATGACCTCGGACGAGGAGTTTGCGGCCGCCAATCCCTCTTATCCCTGCTGCTCGGCTCGCGGAAGCGTTGTCGCGCTCGACGCCTTTACCGGCCATAAGCTGTGGCAGACCTTCACCGTCCCCGCATCGGGATATAGCGGCGCGGCGATTTGGGGCAGCAATCCGGTGGTCGATGTTTTGCGCGGCACCGTTTTTGTCGGCACAGGCGACAACTACAGCCACCCAACCGATCCGACTTACCTGGCCTGCATCAATGCAGGCGGCACGGAAGCGCATTGCCTTCCGGCCAGCGATCACGTGGACTCCATCCTAGCGCTCGATATGTGGACAGGCCACATCAAGTGGGCGCAGAAGATGGTGACTTGGAACCAGTACGGGGTGAGCAACGGTAGCGATGACTGGAACGTCGGCTGCGCGTTTGGGGGACCCAACTGTCCGGCCAATCTCGCCAATGAGCCGACTGGCCCAGACTACGACTTCGGCTCGGCGCCGAACGAGATCACCTATCACGGTAGAGGCGGGTGGAGGACCATCATCGGCGCAGGCCAGAAGAGCGGGATCTACTATGCTTTCGATCCTGACAGCGGTGCGGTGCTATGGCAGACGCAGGTCGGCCCCGGTTCCTCGCTCGGCGGTATGGAGTGGGGTTCAGCCTCCGACGGCAGCAGCATCTACGTAGCGATCGGCAACCTGTATGGCATCCCGTACTCGGGCGGCAGCGCAGGTTCCTGGGCAGCGCTGGATCCGTCAACCGGCGCGATCCAGTGGCAGGTGGCCGATCCTAACGGCGCGGTCGACCTCGGACCGCTGGCGGTAGCCAAAGGCGTAGTGTACGTTCGAGTCCATGGCAGGCACTGCCGGCGCGCCGACGATGTTCGCGCTCGACGCTTCCAGTGGCCGTACGCTGTGGAGCTACGCGGCCGGTTCGTCGGTGATTGCTGGCGCAACCGTCTCCGGCGACAGCGTGTACTGGGGTTCCGGCTACACGCACTTGGGCATTCCTGGTTACACGGGAAACAACAAGTTCTACGGCTTCTCGAGGAACGGGAACTAACAGCAGACGAATTACCTTCGGTTCGCTCCGTGGCTGGACGAAAGTCACGGAGCGAATTCTCAAGCAAGTTAGACTCTCAATACCGCCGTGGAGGCATCATTCTCATGAGAACACAGCCGGCTCACAGAACATGCCTGATGGTTCTGCTGCTGATAGCCGGAGCGGTCGCCGGTGCAGCGCAAAACATCGAGCGACTCCCAGACAGCGCTCAGTAACGACGGGATGAGCTCGGAGCTCATCAAGACCGGCCTTTATATGATCTCCGGTCGGGGAAGCAATTCTGTTCTGCGCCTGAGCGCCAACGGCCTGATCCTTGTCGATGGAAAGCTTCCCGACAGCTACGATGCGTTGATGTTGCGCGTGAGAGCAATCTCGAAACAACCCATACGGGCACTCATCCTTACCGATTATGATGAGTCCAACATCGGCAACAACGCCAGGTTCCTCGAAGCTGGGACGCCGATCGTGGCGCAAGAGAATGCGAGAGCAGCTCTGGCTTCATACAATTCCGCATCCGATAAGACGGCTTCAGCCATCATTACCTATGCAAACGAGTACAAGATTCACTTGGGCGGCATCGACGCGCAGTTAATGCATTTCGGCAACGCATATTCCAACCACGATACGGTGGTTTATTTCCCCAACTTGAAAGTTGTCGCGGTCGGAGATTTGTACTCGGCCAAGCCCGATCCGGATTTCGCCGCCGGCGGGAGTCTGGTCGGCTGGGGGCCGGTGCTGGCCCAGATTTTGAAACTGGACTTCGACGTTGTTGTGCCGGCCACAGGCCCGGTGATTACCCGGGCCGATCTGGAAGCGTTTAAGACCCGGATCGATACGATGGTGTCACGCGCAACCGGTTTGGTAAGGCAAGGCGTTCCAAAGAATCAGTTGATGGCCCAGCTCAAGACTGACGATCCCGGCTGGCAACTTAACTTAACCGGGGAACAGCTGGATATTTTCTACGCCGAGTTGTCGCAAGCGAAGTAGTCAGTGCCGCACTCCCGGTGTGGACGGGAGAGAGTCGCCCTGAAGGAATACCAAGGAGTACGAGGGTTGCAATTTCGTGCTCCAGTTTTAAGCTTTTCGCAATAAAGTAACGTGCATAAGAGCGAATCCCGTTTTATACTGGAGCCGCTACAACCCCTCAACCGAAGTTGATCATCAGGGAACCTTAAGGAGAGAATCATGGAATGGACCAGCCCTAAGTTTGAAGAGATTTGCCTGAACTGCGAAATCAACTGCTACGCGAACGCAGAACTGTAAGCTGAGGGATGCGCATTGAGATTCTGGGCTCCGCTGCGGGAGGTGGATTTCCGCAGTGGAATTGTAATTGCCGGAATTGTCACTCCCTGCGCGCCGGAAGCTTTTCTGGCAAGAGCCGTACCCAAACCCAGGTGGCCGTCAGCGATGACGGCCTCTCATGGTTCCTCTTAAACGCCTCCCCGGACTTGCGCCTGCAAATCGAGCGGACTCCGGTGCTGCAGCCGCGCAGCGGGGCTCGCGATTCCCCCATCGCTGGTGTGCTGCTTACCAGCGCCGATATCGATCAGATCGCAGGATTACTCTCGCTCCGGGAGTTGCAGCCCTTCGAAATTTACTGTACCCCCTCGCTTCGCCGCATTCTGCGCGAGGATAATAACGTCTTTGGCATGTTGAATCGGGTCTCCCAGCAAGTTAGCTGGACTGATGTATCCCTCGGACAAAGTTTCACCTTGGCCGCCGAGAGGGGAGACGTGGCGCAGATCTCTTGCGAGGTATTTTCGCTAGGAAACAAGTATCCTGTTTATGTTTCACGGGAACGGGTGGCGTCGCTGCAACCTGAGGAAGCCTTGCTGGGAGTGATATTGACCGCCTCTTCGGGCGAACGGGTCGCGTACATGCCGGCTGTTCCAGCTATCAATGAGCAGGTGTTACAGCTTCTGGAAAGCGCCGACCTGATTCTGTTCGACGGTACGTTCTGGAGTGATGACGAATTGATTCAGATCCAGGGGAGCGGAGCCACCGCGCGAGAGATGGGGCATGTTCCCGTATCTGGGACCGAAGGAAGTTTGTGCGCGTTGGCGGGACTGCGGCGCCCGCGTAAAGTGTTTATACACGTGAACAACACAAATCCCATGCTGGATGAATCGAGCAATGAATACCGCGAGGTAAGGGCAGCAGGCTGGGAAGTGGCGGAGGATGGGTGGCGATTCAATCTGTAGAAACACTTTCAGATACGCAGGTGCTCTCCCCCGAAGAACTGGCGATTCGGCTGCGGCGGGTGGGCGAGCAGCGGTACCACCATCAGCATCCGTTTCACCTCATGATGCACGAGGGGAAATTGAGCCGCGGGCAGATGCAGGCCTGGGCTTTGAACCGTTATTACTATCAGAGCCGCATTCCCATCAAGGACGCAATCATTCTGTCGCGCAGTGAGGACCCAGACTTCCGCCGGGCGTGGCGCAAGCGAGTCGTGGACCACGATGGCGATTCTGCCCAGGAAGGCGGTATCGAACGCTGGATTCGCCTCGCGGAGGCAACGGGCCTCGACCGCCAGCGCGTCATGCGCTGCGACGAGGTTCTGCCTGGGGTGCGTTATGCCGTGGATGCTTATCTCGATCTGGTAAAGAATCGTACTTTTCTTGAAGCGGTAGCCTCCTCGCTGACCGAATTGTTTTCGCGCGACTTGATTGCCCTGCGGATGGATCGCCTGCGTCAGCATTATCCGTGGCTGTCGAGCGGTCTGGACTATTTCACGGCCCGTCTGCATCAGGCGCCAGAAGACGCGCGATTTGCGCTGCAATGGGTTACCGAGAATGCGCACACACGAGCCGAACAGGAGCTGGCGATCGCTGCGTTACAGGCAAAATGCGATATTCTCTGGGCGCAACTGGACGCGATTCATTTTGCCTACGTCCAGCCGGGATGGCCTCCACCGGGCGCGTTTCGAATGGAGTCCTGACCTTGCCTCGCCCTTCGCCGAACAGCCAGCCTCGCTTCGCACCCGGGTGCCGATGGAGCACCCAGGGCGAACAAAAAGTTGTGCTCTTCCCTGAGGGCATGATCCGGCTTCAGGGGCCGGGCCAGAACATCCTGGAACTCTGCGATGGTCAACGCACGGTGCAGGAGATCGTGACAACGCTGTCAGAACGGTACGCCCCGGCCGATCCGGCGAAGATCACAGAAGACGTATCGAGTTTCTTGGAAGCTCTGCAGCAGAAACGAATCGTAGATTACGCATGATTCCGAACCCACTGGCGCTAATTGCCGAAGTTACCCATCGCTGTCCGCTGCACTGCGTCTATTGCTCCAATCCTTTGCAGCTGGTGGCGACCAAGGCCGAGCTTTCCACTGACGAATGGATTCGGGTGTTTCAGGAAGCCAGCCGCCTGGGCGTTCTCCACTTGCATTTGACCGGAGGCGAACCGGCGGCACGGACTGATCTGAAGGACCTGATCGCCGGCGCCCGCCAGGCTGGTCTCTATACCAATCTGATCACATCAGGGCTCGGGCTGCCCGAGGCACGACTGGCTGAACTAGTGGAAGCGGGACTCGACCATATCCAACTTAGCTTTCAGGACTCGCGAGACGAGCCGGCCCGCTGGATTGCCGGCGCCAAGGGACATGCCTACAAGGTCGTACTGGCTGAGAAAATTCGCCAGCTCAAAGTCGCCTTCACCGTGAACCTGGTCGTGCATCGCCAGAACCTCGACCATATCGACGAAATGATCACGTTCATCGAACAGCTCCGGCCAGAGCGCATTGAGATTGCGCATGCGCAATATTACGGCTGGGCGCTGAAGAACCGCGACACCCTGCTGCCGACTCCTGAGCAATTGGAAAACTGCCTGCGTGCGGTGGAACAAGCCCAACAACGCCTGGCCGGAAAAATTCGAATTGACAGCGTGGTTCCGGACTACTATGCACGCTATCCGAAAGCATGCATGGGCGGATGGGGAAGGCGTCTGATGCTGATTGATCCTTCCGGCCAGGCGCTGCCCTGTCATGCCGCTGGAGTCATCCCCGGCATGCAGTTCGACAACGTTCGCCAGCATCCACTGGAATGGATCTGGCAAGAGTCGGCGGCGTTTCAAAGATTTCGCGGCGAAGAATGGATGCCGGAGCCTTGCAAAAGCTGTGATCGCAGGACGGAAGACTTTGGCGGCTGCCGCTGTCAGGCTCTGCTGCTTACCGGAGACGCGACGGCCACCGATCCAGTCTGCTCGCTATCGCCCGATCATCACTTGATTGAGGTTGCGCGGTCGGCAGCGAAATCCGACGCTGTGCAAATCTCCTGGTCTTATCGAACTAACGCGGGATGAGTGCCGTACCGCCAACGGCCGCTTCGCAATCCGACCCACAAAATCCTGGTGTGTTCAAGACGTTCCGAGCTTTGCGTCATCGGGACTTCCGGCTGCTCTGGCTTGGCCTGACTGTATCAGCAATTGGCACCTGGATGCAGATCGTGGCCCAGAGCTTGCTGGTTCTGAAAATAACCCACGGATCGGCATTTGCCTTGGGCACTGTCTCACTGGCCCAAGCGTTGGCATTTTTCCTTTTTGCGCTGGTCGGCGGAAGCGTCGCCGATCGTCTGGATAAGCGACGCCTTCTGCTATGCACGCAAACTGGCTCTGCAGTATTGGCTATCTTGCTGGGCTTCCTCACCCTGTTCGGGGTCATTCAGCTCTGGATGATTCTGGTGCTGGCATTCCTGAATGGAACCCTGCTGAGTTTCGATCAGCCTGCTCGAGGGGCGCTGGTTCCGGTTCTGGTCCCCAAGGAAGATCTTGGGAATGCCATCAGTCTGCAAGCGATGGTATTCAATGGGGCCTCGACACTGGGGCCGGCCTTGGCCGGATTTGGCGTGGCCGCCCTTGGTTACGCCGGAAACTTCTTTCTGAACGGCGCCAGCTACCTGGGAGTATTGATTGCTCTGTACGTCATGCGAGTGCCTCAGGGGACGAGCCATCGACAATCAACCTTTGAGGCAATTCAAGCGGCGATGGGCACGGTAAAACGCGACGCGGTTTTGCCGTGGGTATTATCCGGCTACGCTGCACTATTGTTCCTGGGACCATCAGCGGCGTTGATCTTGCCGGTTTACGCGGTCAAGATCCTGCACGTGGGCCCGGAGCGTCTCGGCTTGCTTTTCTCCTCCGCCGGCGTGGGAACCATCGTGGGGGCGTTATTCCTGGCTTCTCTGGGCAGCAGTCCAAAAAGAGGATCCATCTACTTGACCGGCATTTTTATCTGGGTTGCGGCCCTCACCGGCTTTGCCGTCAGCGGACAGTTCTGGATTTCCATGACCGCTCTTCTGGTTTTCGGGATAGGTCAGACGCTGGCCGGAACTACGACAATTACGTTGTTGCAAATCCGCGTGCCGGAGCAGATGAGAGGACGCGTGATGAGCCTGAATACCCTGCTCCTCATGGGCATCCGTCCCCTAGGCGATTTCCCCGCAGGCGCATTGATTGCCGGGATAGGAGCACCGGGAACCGTATTGTTGAGTGCCAGCTTGGTGGGAATCTACGGACTAACGCTGGCGATGCGCCCTGCAATACGTTCAGCCTAGCCCGCGCTCGACAGCGGATCAGCGTTTAATCGACTCAGTCTCGCCTCATTCTAGTCCCTCCTTTTGAGAGGTTTCTCTTTAGGCAAGGCGTTAGCAATGGTTGATCACATTGCGACGACGATGGTCTTGTATTAGGCCCATACACCAGCGGCGCGGCAGGTCGGGCAGTCGGGGTACGCGACCGTTAACCGATGCCGGATCGAGTGCAAATCGGGGGGAAAATCCTGCCGAAAAGGGCTGCTCCAGCGGGTTTGTGGGCAGATTCGTGTGCGAGGGGTGCTCCGGGAAACCATACTCCTCGCAAAATTACTGAGGAGTATGGCGGGGTCGACGGGACTCGAACCCGCGGCCTCTGCCGTGACAGGGCAGCGTTCTAACCAACTGAACTACGACCCCGCTTTTGTTTGCTTCGGGTTAGCGGAAACCCTTATGAATACTGGCGATAGGCGGTTTTTCAACGGCTTCGCCAGATTCGTCCATATCCACCAAGTATAACCTTCCGGGGGTTTATGGACAGCGAGGAATCCGTCCAAAACATTCAGTTGAGCGCGAATTTCTTCGCTCAACTAAACGTCCTCGATTGTAACAGATTTGAAGTTGGGAAGCGGCAGTCGCACTCTCTTGGTAGAGGGCGAAATTGGTAGGGAACGAAACTTTTATCCAACCCGCCTGTTCATTCATTTGCTTCTCCATGTGGTGCTCAACCGCCTTTGGCGGGTTTGTCTATCCGATTTGCCGGTGGGGTCGTAAATCGTGGAATGCTTGAGCCTCGACTGCGGGAATCAGAAGAGTGGTTGCCAGGGGCAGCGCCGTGGGTCGCGAAGAGACAGCGTCGTCCGGGAAATCTTGGGAGACATATCCATGACGGTCGGGATTGGTATGCTCATCGTTCGACTGAAAAGGCGAACCTTGGGCGGAGGCGATAAAGCCCCGGCTGTCGCCAGGCAACCCTCTCTGCGCTCGTCGCATCAACTAGCGGGGCTGATCCAGAAATTTCACTTTATGGTTAATAAGTTTCTCCATGACCCGCCGCAAAACCGGTTCCACCCCGGCACTCTTAATGAGAAAGTACTAAGCAATTGTAAGTAAAGACTTTGCCACATAGAGTTTGCTATTTTCAGATGCCTTGAATTCTGGCCGCTTCACCAAGGCTTTAAGAGAAAATTCGGTACTTCTATTTGCAGTCAGGAGAAAACCGTGGATACTGCCGCGCAAGCGTCTATGGATCCTAACTCTCGTCCCGAGGTCACATCGACCTTCCCGAATAATGGCCAAACGGCAATCGCCGAACCGGCGGAAGCGGGTGAACTCGCCGTCATTCTCGCCTCGTTGCAAACGGTGCGGGACGGCAATTTTTCGGTGCGGCTGCCGGTAGCCTGGACCGGGCTGCCGGGTAAGATCGCCGATACCTTCAACGAAATCGTATCCGCTAACGAGCAGATGGCGCAGGAGTTGAAGCGCGTCGGACAGGCTATAGGCAAAGAGGGCAAGACGCGCGAGCGCGCCCGCTTCCAGCAGTTACGGGGTTCCTGGGGCGAGATGGAGGTTTCGGTGAATACGCTGGCCGAGGACCTGCTGCGGCCCACCACCGAAGTCACGCGCGCCATCGCAGCCGTCGCTCAGGGAAACCTGACCCAGACGGTCCGGCTTGACGTGGATGGCCGTCCCCTGGAAGGTGAATTCCTGCGCTCGGCAAACATTGTGAACACCATGATTCAGCAACTAGGCGTGTTCACCGCCGAGGTGACGCGCGTGGCCCGCGAAGTGGGCACCGACGGCAAGTTGGGTGGTCAGGCTCTGGTACCCGGCGTCGCCGGAACGTGGAAGGATTTGACTGACTCGGTTAACTCGATGGCCAGCAATCTTACCGGCCAGGTGAGAAATATCGCCGAGGTCGCGACCGCGGTGGCCAGCGGCGACTTGTCGCGCAAGATCACCGTCGATGTGCGCGGCGAAATTCTGCAGCTGAAAGAAGCCATCAATACCATGGTCGATCAGCTGCGTTCGTTCGCGTCGGAAGTGACGCGCGTGGCTCGCGAAGTGGGAACTGACGGCAAGCTCGGCGGACAGGCCGTCGTGCCGGGCGTGGCTGGAACGTGGAAGGATTTGACGGACTCCGTGAATGCCATGGCTGGAAACCTGACCGCGCAGGTAAGAAATATCGCCGAAGTGACAACGGCCGTGGCCCGCGGCGATCTCTCGCGCAAGATCACCGTGGACGTGAAGGGCGAAATTCTCGAACTCAAAGACACCATTAACACCATGGTGGATCAGCTGAATGCATTCGCAGGTGAAGTGACACGCGTAGCACGCGAAGTCGGGACCGAAGGAAAGCTAGGCGGACAGGCGCAGGTGCCCGGTGTTGGCGGAACCTGGAAAGATCTGACCGACAACGTAAACTTCATGGCCAGCAACTTGACTGGCCAGGTGCGCAACATCGCAGAAGTAGCGACGGCCATTGCGAATGGCGACCTCTCGCGCAAGATCACAGTCGACGTGCGCGGCGAGATTCTGCAGCTCAAAGAAACTCTGAACACGATGGTGGATCAGCTCAACCGCTTTGCCGGCGAGGTGACTCGTGTGGCCCGCGAGGTGGGAACGGAAGGTCGCCTGGGCGGACAGGCGAACGTGCCCGGTGTTGCAGGTACGTGGAAAGACTTGACGGACTCGGTGAATTCGATGGCCGGCAACCTTACCGGCCAGGTCAGAAACATCGCCGAGGTGACGACGGCCGTGGCTCGTGGTGACTTATCGCGCAAGATCACGGTGGATGTGAAGGGTGAAATTCTCGAACTCAAGAACACCATCAACACGATGGTGGATCAGTTGAACGCTTTCGCCGGAGAAGTAACCCGCGTAGCCCGCGAAGTGGGAACCGAAGGCAAGTTAGGTGGTCAGGCAGAAGTGCCCGGCGTGGCGGGCACCTGGAAGGACTTGACCGACAACGTTAACTTCATGGCCGGAAACCTGACGGCGCAGGTCCGCAACATCGCCGAAGTCGCGACGGCCGTGGCTCGTGGCGATTTATCACGCAAGATCACAGTGGACGTGCGCGGCGAAATTCTCGAGCTGAAAGACACCATCAACACCATGGTCGATCAGCTGCGCTCGTTCGCTTCGGAAGTGACGCGTGTGGCCCGTGAAGTCGGTACCGACGGAAAACTAGGCGGACAGGCACAGGTACCTGGTGTGGCGGGTACGTGGAAGGATCTAACTGACTCAGTGAACTCGATGGCCAGCAACCTAACTGGTCAGGTGCGAAACATTGCGGAGGTGGCGACGGCCATCGCCAGCGGTGATCTCTCAAAGAAGATCACGGTCAATGTTAGCGGCGAAATCCTGCTGCTGAAAGAGACGATCAACACCATGGTGGACCAGTTGAACGCGTTCGCCGGCGAAGTGACGCGTGTGGCTCGCGAAGTTGGTACTGAAGGCCGGTTGGGCGGTCAGGCGAACGTGCCGGGAGTCGCTGGAACATGGAAAGACTTGACCGACTCGGTGAACTCGATGGCCGGCAACCTGACGGGGCAGGTCCGAAACATCGCCGAAGTAACGACCGCCGTCGCTCGCGGCGACTTGTCGCGCAAGATCACGGTCGATGTGAAAGGCGAAATTCTTGAGCTGAAGAACACCATCAACACGATGGTGGATCAGCTAAATGCCTTCGCCGGCGAAGTTACGCGCGTGGCCCGCGAAGTGGGTACCGACGGAAAGCTGGGTGGCCAGGCGCAGGTGCCGGGAGTCGCCGGAACCTGGAAGGATCTCACTGACAACGTGAACTTCATGGCCAGCAACCTGACTGGCCAGGTGCGCAACATCGCCGAGGTGGCCACCGCCATCGCCAACGGCGACCTATCCAAGAAGATCACGGTGGATGTGCGCGGCGAAATTCTGCAGCTGAAAGAAACGCTCAACACCATGGTTGAGCAGTTGCGCTCGTTCGCCGCCGAGGTGACGCGCGTGGCTCGCGAAGTTGGAACGGAAGGCAGGTTGGGCGGCCAGGCAAACGTGCCCGGAGTCGCCGGAACCTGGAAGGATCTGACCGACTCGGTGAATGCCATGGCCGGAAACTTGACCGGTCAGGTACGCAACATCGCCGAGGTAACGACGGCCGTGGCTCGCGGCGATCTGTCGCGCAAGATCACGGTCGATGTGAAAGGCGAAATTCTCGAGCTGAAGAACACGATCAACACCATGGTGGATCAGCTGAATGCGTTTGCCGCCGAAGTAACGCGTGTGGCGCGTGAAGTCGGAACCGAAGGAAAGCTCGGCGGTCAGGCACAGGTGTCTGGTGTTGCGGGAACCTGGAAGGATCTGACGGACAACGTCAACGTCATGGCTGCGAACCTCACCGAGCAAGTGCGCGGCATCGTGAAAGTGGTAACCGCAGTTGCCAACGGCGAACTCACGCAGAAGCTGACGGTGAACGCCAAGGGAGAAGTTGCCGCGCTCGCCGAGACGATCAACAATATGACCGATACTTTGGCGACGTTCGCCGACCAGGTGACCACGGTTGCCCGCGAAGTGGGCGTGGAAGGCCGACTGGGTGGACAGGCCAACGTGCCGGGAGCCGCAGGCACGTGGAAGGACTTGACCGGCAACGTCAACCTGCTGGCCGACAACTTAACCAACCAGGTGCGCGCCATCGCCGAGGTCGCCACCGCCGTGACCAAAGGCGACTTGACGCGTTCCATTCAGGTGGAGGCCAGCGGCGAAGTTGCCGAGCTGAAAGACAACATCAACACCATGATCGACAACCTGCGGTTGACCACAGACCGCAATACGGAACAAGACTGGCTGAAGACTAACCTGGCAAGATTCACGGGAATGTTGCAAGGACAGCGCGATCTGACGACTGTTGGCCGCATGTTGCTGTCAGAGCTGGCGCCGCTGGTCAACGCTCAGCAAGGTGTCATCTACCAGACGGAGAGCGAAGACTCGGGCAGCATGGTCCTGCTCTCGGCCTTTGCCAACAGCGATGATGGATATCTCAAGCAGATCAATATCGGAGACGGCTTGGTCGGACAGTGTGCGGCGGAAAAGCGGAGGACCCTGATTACCGAGCTTCCCGAGCACACAGTGCCGATTCGCTCCGGATTGTTCGAAGCGATTCCGCGCAATGTAATCGTGCTGCCGGTGCTCTTCGAAGATCGCGTGAAGGCTGTCATCGAGCTGGCAAGCTTGAGCGCCTTCACCGCATCGCACCTGGCGTTCCTCGAACAGCTTACGGCCAGCATCGGCATCGTGCTCAACAGTATTGAAGCCACGATGCAGACCGAAGGCCTGCTCAAGCAGTCCCAACAGCTGGCTATCGAGTTGCAGACCCAGCAGAAAGAGTTGCAGCAGACCAACGAACAGTTGGCGCAGAAGGCGCAACAGCTGGCTGAGCAGAACGCGGAGGTGGAGCGCAAGAACCAGGAAATCGAACAAGCCCGCCGCGCGCTGGAGGAGAAGGCCAAGGAACTGGCACTGACCTCCAAGTACAAGTCCGAATTCCTGGCCAACATGTCGCACGAGTTGCGTACGCCGCTGAACAGTATTCTGGTTCTGGGCCAGCAGCTCACCGACAATCCCGATGGCAACCTCACGGCCAAGCAAGTCGAATTCGCTCGCACCATCCATGGCGCGGGCACCGACCTGCTGAACCTGATCAGCGACATCCTCGACCTGTCGAAGATCGAGTCGGGTACGGTTTCGGTGGAAGCCGAAGATGTGTTCTTCTCGACTGTCCTGGAGATGGTGGGACGTCCCTTCCGTCACGAAGCCGAAAACCGGAAGCTGGCCTTCGAGATACAAACGGATACGAAGCTGGCGCGCAGCCTGGTCACCGACTCGAAACGTCTGCAGCAGGTGCTGAAGAATCTGCTCTCCAATGCGTTCAAGTTCACCGAGCAAGGTGGGGTGCGACTCGCTGTAACGGCCGCCACCAGCGGTTGGAGTGAGGATCATCCTATTTTGAGTGGGGCCGCTTCTGTAGTCGCGTTCGAGGTGAGCGACACCGGAATTGGTATTCCGCTGGACAAGCAGCGAATCATCTTCGAGGCCTTCCAGCAGGCAGATGCCGGCACCAGCCGGAAGTACGGTGGAACTGGACTGGGACTGGCGATCAGCCGCGAACTTGCCAGCCTGCTGGGTGGTGAAATTCAGTTGCGCAGCGCTCCCGGCAAAGGCAGCACGTTCACGCTGTACCTGCCGCAGACCTACGTTGGTCCGTCGCCCTCGGCTCTGGGTGTGGCTGACCGTAGTGCTCCCTCGACGATGGTCACGCTGTCGTTGCCAAGCGTCTCGGCTGCGGCGGAGCACCATGTCGAGCAGGTCGAGGACGATCGCGACAATATTCAGCCCGGCGATGCGGTGCTGTTGATCGTGGAAGACGATCCGCACTATGCGCGCGTTCTCTGTGACTTATCGCGCGATAAGGGCTTCAAGGTGTTGGTGGCGCTGCGCGGAGCGGATGCGCTCGCACTCGCCAGGGAATTTCATCCGACCGCAGTTTCTCTCGACGTTTTCCTGCCCGACATGCTGGGCTGGACCATACTCAACCATCTAAAGCAAGATCCGTCGACCCGGCACATTCCCATACAAATGCTGACCCTGGACGAAGACTGGCATCATGGACTGTCGCGGGGTGCATTTGCCTTCGTCACTAAGCCGACTACTCCGGAAGGATTAGAGGCGGCGCTGTCCCGCATCAAGGAATACACGGCGCCTCGCCGCAAGCGATTGCTGGTGATCGAAGACAATCCGGCAGAGCAGTTGAGCATTCGCGAATTGCTTGGCTACGACGACATTGACGTGACCGTGGTGTCGACCGGTGCGGAGGCTTTAGCCGCTGTGAACGAAGAAACCTACGACTGTCTAGTGCTGGATTTGAGGTTGCCCGACATGACTGGGTTTGAGGTTCTGGAGAAACTGCGCGATACTCCATCGCTTAGCGACCTGCCGGTGGTAGTCTTCACCGGGAAGGAGTTGACGCCCGATGAAGATGCCAGGCTACGCACCCTGGCCCGCAGCGTGGTGGTGAAGGACGTGGAATCGCCAGAACGGTTGCTGGACGAGACAGCATTGTTCCTGCATCGCGTGGTGACAGACCTTCCGCCCGAGAAACAGAGAATGTTGGACCGTCTGCATCGCTCTGACGAGGCCCTGGTCGGCAAGCAAGTACTGGTGGTCGACGATGACGTGCGTAACATCTTCGCCTTGAGCAGCGTGCTGGAGCGCCGCGGAATGAGCGTTCTGACCGCGGGAACTGGGCGCGAGGCGATTACGACCATCGAGTCCACTCCCGATCTCGCAATTGTGCTGATGGATATCATGATGCCCGAGATGGATGGCTATGAAACCATGCAGGTAATTCGGCAGAATCCGTCATTCCGGCGGTTGCCTATCATTGCCCTTACCGCCAAGGCGATGAAGGGCGATCGTGAAAAATGCCTGGAGGCGGGAGCGTCGGAGTATCTGGCAAAACCGGTCAATACGGAACAGTTACTATCAGCACTGCGCATGTGGCTTCACCGGTAAGAGACGGAAACGGCAATCCTTGTACGGCAAGGATCGAGAATGAATATCGACGAGAAGGTTAACATCCTGATGGTGGACGACCAGCCCGCCAAGCTGCTGAGCTATGAAGTCGTGCTCCGCGAGTTGGGCGAGAACCTGATCAAAGTCACGTCGGGAAGGGAAGCTCTCGAGCAATTGCTGAAGAATGATGTTGCCGTCGTGCTCATGGACGTGAGCATGCCGGAGATTGATGGCTTCGAGCTGGCCGACATGATCCGGCAACATCCCCGGTTTCAGAAGACGGCGATCATCTTCATCTCCGGCATCCATCTCAGCGATTTGGACCGTATCAAGGGCTACCAGCGGGGAGCGGTGGACTACATTTCGGTTCCGGTCGTGCCTGAAGTCTTGCGGGCGAAGGTCAGCGTATTCGCCGAACTCCATCGCAAGACGCGCCAACTGGAGTACCTGAACCGCGTTCTGGAACAGAGGGTGGAAGATCGGACGGAAGAACTGCGGGAGAGTGAATCCCAGTTCCGTACTCTGGCCAACTCCATTCCGCAACTCGCATGGATGGCCGATGCGGATGGCTCGGTAATCTGGTACAACCACCGCTGGTACGAATACACGGGGTTAAGTGATGAGGAAATGAAGGGTTCAGGATGGCAGAGCCTTCACCATCCTGACCACGCGGAGCGCGTCGTGGCGGGGCTTCAGCGTTGCTGGGACACAGGTGAGTCGTGGGAAGATACATTTCCGCTGAAGGGGCGGGATGGTCAGTATCGCTGGTTCCTGTCCCGGGCTGTACCGATTCGCGATTCCCACGGCAGCATCGTACGTTGGTTTGGTACGAACACAGATGTCAGCCATCAGATTACCGCGGAAGAGCAAATTCGAAATCTCAACGCTCAGTTGGAGCAGCGCTTAACCGAGTTAGAGACGATTATGCAGGTGCTCCCGGTGGGAGTCGCGGTGGCCGAGGATTCCGCCTGCAGCAGTATTACGGTCAACGCAAATCTCGGGAACGTTCTGGGACTGGCCGCCGGCGATAACCTGTCTGTGCCTTTCCCTGCGTGCGGACCGCGGTCTTTCCAAGCCTATCGTAATGGCAGGCCTGTGGCTGATGAGGACCTTCCCGTTCAAAGGGCTGCGCACACCGGGAAACCGGTTAAGAGCACGGAATTGGAGGTTCGCCGGCAGGATGAAACGGTGACCCATCTGATGGGTAGCGCCAGTCCACTCTTCGACGGCAAGGGACAAGTTCGCGGTGCAGTCGGCGCCTTTTTCGACGTCACCAGCCGAAAGAAAATGGAAGACATGTTGCGAGAGCGTGCTGACTTACTCGAGCTTGCCTCGGAGGCCATCATTGTGCGCGATCTGAATGGCCTGCTGCAGTATTGGAATTCCGGGGCAGAGATTCTATACGGCTGGAAGCGCGAAGAAGTGCTGGGAAACAACATTCATGAAGTGCTCCAGACCAAATTTCCTGTTTCCGATTTCGAAATCGAGTCCACCATAGAAGAAGCAGGGCGATGGGATGGGCGGCTAGTGCAGCGTACCAAGGATGGGCATGAAGTGATCGTCGCCAGCCGGCAAGCTCTCAAAGCTGAAGGACAAGCCATTCTGGAAATTAATCGCGACATTACGGCGCAGTTACGGGCGGAAGATGCGTTGCGCAACGCCGAAAGGCTGGCTGCGATGGGTCGCATGGCAGGCATCATTGCGCATGAAATCAATAATCCGCTGGAGGCGATTACCAACGCCTTTTTTCTGTTGCGTGATCATCCCTCATTGGACGAACAGGCGCGATATTATGCCCACCTTGGGGAACAAGAGTTGTTGCGCGTGGCCCACATCACCAAGCAGACGCTGAGTTTTTACCGTGAGTCGCAGAAACCGGTGCAGCTGTCGGTCGCCGAACTTCTGGACAATGTGCTGGAGTTGCAAACCCGTCGGCTGCAACTGGCCAGGGTCACGGTTGATAAGCGATACCGGAGCAGGGGCACGATTCAGGGATTTCCTTCCGAACTGAAACAGGTGTTCCTGAACCTGATCGGAAATGCCATCCAGGCCATGCCCAAGGGCGGGCGTATGCGGGTGAGTGTCTCGGAGAGAAGCGACTGGAAAAAGCAGGGCAGAGTCGTCTGTATTGCTATCTGCGACACGGGATCGGGGGTGAAAATTGAAGACGGAAAGCGTCTGTTTGAGCCCTTCTTCACTACCAAGTTCAGTAAAGGGACGGGCTTGGGATTATGGATCAGCAAGGGCATCATTCAGAAGTATGACGGCGACATTCGGTTCCGAACGGTATTTCATCCCAAAGGAAACGTAACCACCTTCCGCGTTCTCATCCCTCTGGTGCGGGCCGACAACGGGCAGGACATACCTGGCGAGTTCCTGGAAAATTCTCGACGTGAGGCCGCCCGTGGTTCAGCTTAAGAAAGTGATTCTTTGTGTCGATGACGAGGAGAATTCGCTGATCCTACGAAAACTGGTGTTGGAGAAGTGGGGATACGCGGTACTGACCGCAGGGTCGGCGAGCCGGGCAATGGAAATCGTCATGTCACACCACATCGATCTGG
The DNA here is from genome assembly GCA_963746515.1 of uncultured Acidobacteriaceae bacterium. Lineage (GTDB taxonomy): Bacteria > Acidobacteriota > Terriglobia > Terriglobales > Acidobacteriaceae > Bog-257. The sequence goes on from CAVVBO010000003.1 coordinate 628,118, forward strand.
TTCTCTCCGATCAACTGATGCCGGATGAAACTGGCACCGAACTTGCCAAGAGAATCAAGGCGAACAGGCCAGACCTGCCGGTCGTATTGGTGTCAGGGGTCAACGAGGTTCCGACCGATGCCAGTTTCGCAGATCTGTTCATTAGCAAACTGGAGGGCCCGGAAAACCTGTGCCAGAAAGTTGCTGAAATGCTTACAGGACGAGCCACCGCAGCTCATGAAGGCACACAATAAAGTTACGCGTATAGAGGTCGATAGCACGCGAGCTGGCTACCATCAAAGATACCCCAGGGCATACCAACTACCTGGCTCAACTAAGAAAGAGAACCCAAATATAATTCCGCTGCTTACGGGGGCATTACACCAGGAAGGAAGCTCCGTAGCTGGTCCCGTTTCGGTGAATCACTCTGGCCAGAGATTGATCGGTCGGTCGACGCTCCCCTGCTACCAGGAACTCCAGGAGAACAACTTCCCCTACCGTGATATCGGCGTTGCTCTCGAAAGCTATTCCATTCTCAGTAAAGTCGGTGCTGGTGGCCTCCAGAAACGCAGCTGCACATTGGCCATCCCAGACCGTAATACGCACCGGGAGTTCGATGGACAATCTGAGCCGGTTTCGGTTCTCCTGGTGGCCAGCATGGGCCTTTGGCGCAGCAGACTCTGCAGAGACGACGTCCTCTGTTGCGTCCTCGGCTGCCATACCGTTTTTCAATCTCATTCTTGGCGTCTTGATAAAGGTCTCCTTTTACCCAGTTGGTTTCAGTGGCGGCGGACGAAGTCATTCGTCTGCCGGAATGCTGTCGCCGCGTTAAACTAAACCACCTGCTGCATTGGCATTACTCTTATATAGATTGACTTGGAGCGAGTGCTTGTGTATTCCATAATCCTGTAAGGCGTTACAGAACATTGACCTGAGGAGCCTGCTGTACAAAAGATGCTTTCGACACAGCACGATGAACCGACGAGACCCGACTATGCAAGCGCTTCCGGCAAGTCGCTCCCAAAGCGGGGCTCACCAACTGCAATTGGTCCGCTTAAAAATATCATCGCGAGGAATGGAAGTCATTGCGGCGCCGGTACGTGAGCACCGTTAGCCCGATCGACATCAGCATAGGTGGGATCATAAGGATCAGGATTCCGCTGCGCAGCGCCTGAAGAAAACGTGCGGTTGACGCTGCGGCCTGGGTGTAGCAGAGTGAACAGCTTTGGGCCAGAAGAGTATGCGGACCGAATAGAAATACCAGTCCGGCGATGCCCAGAAGGCAGTACCGCAGACGCGCCGGGATGGAATACTTGGTCCTCATTGCGAAGGCCCGCCTTGATAGGCGGGTGATCGATAGCTGGGCGGAGCGTCTCTTTCCATGCGGAAGCTGTCAGTCCAGCTGTATTGCATTGCCGCCAGCACAAACAGAGTGACAATTGCGACCCAGGTGACGAAGGTTCGATTCTCCGACCCCAGATGCATGAAGAATACCACCGCCAGCCCCGCCTCAATAATTGCCACCGCTAGCATACGGAAAAGCGTCGCCGTCACGTCGACATGTTGATAGGCGATAACGAACTGAAGGCCGGCGAGGATGAGTATGCCGACGTAAACCATCAGATACTTTCCCAGACTTGCGGCATACGACGCCGCGCCATCATCCTGTTGCTTTGTGAGAGCCACTTTTGCCCCTCCGTTACGCGCCCCAGGCTACTTCGATACATTCAGCAGATAAACCAACGGCACAACGAACATCCAGACCAGATCCACAAAGTGCCAGTAGAGTCCAGTGATTTCCACATCGCCAGCGTCGGAGCGTCCGCGCTTGTGGCGCACGCCAATAATGATTAGAACGATAATGCCGATGGTGACGTGAGTCAGGTGCAACCCGGTGATTGAGAAGAATGCCGCGCCAAACAATCCGTTGCCCCAGGGATTGCGAAACAGCCGCACTCCTTCGTCGATCAAGCCTATCCACTCGCGAATGTGCAGCAGTGCAAAAATTGCCCCTCCGGCCGCGGTCAGCATGGTCCAGCGAAAGGCGGCATCCCGGTCACCCATTTTTGCGGAGCGAACTCCCAGGAACATGGTCAGACTACTGGTGATGAGGATGAAGGTCATCACCATGGCGTTGACAATGGTCGGGAAAAACTTAAATGGCGTAGGCCAGTTGAGGGAGCCGTTACGTAAGAACCCATACGCTACAAGACACGCCGCGAAGGTCGCGGCGTCGGCAATGAGGAAGAGCCACATCGCCAGTTTCTTGGTCGGAATCGCAAATGGCGACGATCGCTCCGGCGCAATGGGATGGGTTCCCATGGTTAAGTCCGATTGGCTCACAGCGCCTCCCTCAAATTCGCGTCCACAGCAACAGCAACAGGTAAATCCACAGCACATCCATGAAGTGCCAGTAGTACGAAACTGTACTAAGCGTGCTCAGGTGCAACGTTGGAACTGGTTTGCTGAAACGCCAAATCACCATGACTAATCCCGCAAGGCCGCCTAGCACGTGAAGAGCATGGATAGCGGTAAACAGATAAAAAAACGAGCTGCTAGGGTTCGTAGCCAGGTAGAGTCCTTCTGATTTCAGTTTCAGCCAGGCTGCATACTGACCAGCGACAAACAACAAACCGAGCCCCAGAGTGACGTACAGCCACAGCAACGGAACCCCGCGGCGCGACTGCAATCCGCGCACGAATAAGTGAACTCGCTTACGGGCAAACTCCAGAGTGAAGCTGCTCGCTATCAATATTGCGGTGTTGAGATAGAGCACCGACGGCAACACAAAGTGCCGCCAGTCCATGGAAGCCCCCTGGCGAACCACCATAGCGCTGGTGAATGCGGCGAAGGTCATGGTAATCGCCGCCAGGCCGACCCATATGCCCGTTCTCGAAGCCGGTGAACTATCGTCGACCGCGCGCAGACTTCCGCCTGCCGGTATTAGATTGCCGTTTCCACCGGCCTTGCCCGGAGTCCCGTGCCGGCCAATCTTTGGTGGTTCGTGAACTGTGGTTGCCATAATGAACTAAACCCTTTTGCTTCTGGCCCAAGACTTCAGCACATCTACTTCTCGTCGTGAATGGACTTGATCTGCTCGGGCGAATCTTGCATGACATAGTCGCCAGTTGCACCTTCGATGCCGTATTGGTAGGGGTCGTGATAGACCACCGGTATTTTGCCACCGAAATTGTCGAACGGGGGCGGCGACGGGATGGACCACTCCAATGATGTGCCTTCCCATGGATTCGCCGGAGCCGGCTTGCCGCGGAAGCGGCTGTAAATCAGGTTAAACAGAAACAGTATCTGCGCGGCTCCCGTGATCAGCGCGGCGATGGTGATGAACTTGTGCACCGGCATCAGGGGCGCCATAAAGTCATCGACGAACGCCTGATAGCGACGTATGTTGCCTGCCATTCCCAGATAGTGAAACGGCATAAAGATGCAATAGGCGCCGACGAAGGTGAACCAGAAGTGAATTCTTCCCCAAGTCTCATTCATCATGTGCCCGGTTACCTTAGGGAACCAGAAGTACGTTCCGGCAAAGATTCCGAACAGCGCGGCAACCGCCATCACCAGATGGAAGTGGCCAACCACGAAATAAGTTGCATGCAGCATGATGTCGAGTGATGGCTGTGCCAGGAAGAAACCGCTCACGCCGCCGCTGACGAACATGGAGATGAAGCCCAGCGCAAACAGCGAAGCCGTATTGATCCGCAGCTTCGAACCGTAGAGACTGCCAATCCAGATCAACACGATGATGGTAGCCGGAATGGTAATCGCCAGCGTCGGGAAGGAAAAGGCGATCGACGAATACGGATTCATCCCGCTGACGAACATGTGATGTCCGTAAACCATGTAGCTGAGAAACGCCAAAGCAAGCATCGAGTAAATGACGACCCGGTGGCTCAGCAGAGGCCGGCGCATGTTGGTGATCAAGACGTGGGATACCACACCCATTCCGGGAACAATCGCGATGTAAACTTCGGGATGTCCAAAGAACCAGAACAGGTGCTGCCACAGCAAGGTGGAACCCCCGGCATGCGGCTGCAACTGGTCGTTGACGACCAGATTAGAGGGCACGAAGAAGCTGGTTCCGGCGACATGGTCGAGGATGAGCAGGATGCAAGCCGGCATCAGCACCGCAAACGCCGTCAGACCGATGCAGGAAGTGATGAACCATGCCCAGGCGCTGAGCGGCAGGCGCATCAGGCTCATGCCCTGACAACGCATATCGAGGGTGGTGGAGATGAAATTCAAGGATCCTAGCAACTGTCCCACGCAGAAGATCGCGATGGAAACCGCCCACAGCACTTGGCCGGTCCCCTCTCCGGGACCGGCCACCTGGCCGAGAGCGCTCAACGGAGCATAGGCCGTCCATCCCGACAGAGGAGGTCCCTGGGGAACGAAGAAAGCAGCCACGGCAATCAGGAAGGCGACGAAGGTTACCCAGAACGACGTCATGTTGATGTGCGGAAACGGCATGTCCTCGGCCCCTACCTGGATAGGCAGGAAGTAGTTGCCGAAGCCTGCGAAGGGAGCTGTGGTCAGCACGAAGAAGACCATGATGGTGCCATGCATGGTCATAAGTTGGAGGTAGTACTCAGGCGTGAGTATGCCGCCCGGCGCACCCGTCTTCGACAACAATTGCAATCCCGGAATGGCAGCATTCGGCCATGCCAGGTGGATCCTCATGATCCACGACAACACCAGCCCAATGTAGACCGCTACCAGGGCGAGTCCGTAGTACTGCTCTCCTATTACCTTGTGATCGAGGCTGAAGATGTACTTTCGGATAAAGCCTGTAGGTGCAGTATGGTGGTGGACAGCCTGTCCGGACATGTCGTGCATGGAATGACCCTCTCAGTACGCCCGCCTGCGCGGAGCGGCTCGACGACCTACTGCAAGGCCGCTTGTTGCTTCAGCCACGCGTCGAAGTCCTCCTGCGACTTGACTTCGAGATACGCCTTCATGTTGTAGTGACCCAGCCCACAAAGCTGCGTGCAGACAATTTCGTATCGGCCAATTTTGGTAGGGGTGAAATGTACGGCCAGATCAAGGCCGGGCACGAAGTCCTGCTGAATGCGAAGTTCACGGACGAAGAAGGAATGGCCGACATCCTTGGAGTGCATCAGCAGGTGGATTTCGCGGTTCACCGGCACCGCCAGCTCGGCGGTCACGATGTCATCCTTGGAATCAGTGTCGTGGGTCGTATCCAAGCCAAAGAAGTTTTCGGTTGATTCGTTGATCTGTTCGGGATGGAGCGGGCCAAACTTCCCATCGGGTCCGGGATAACGAAAATAGAAGGCAAACTGGCCGGCCTGGACCTGGATGGGCAGCGCATTCGCGGATGGCGGCGTGAAGTAGATGGTGGCCCAGGCCTTGGTTCCAAATACTCCCAGAGCCATCACCTCGAGTCCCACCAGGATCACGGCAGCTGCAACTAACCCACGCGCTCCACCCGGGAAATCCCGGATCTTTTCGGCCTTAGGACGGTTGGAGAATCTCCAGATGAAGAATCCTAGAATCAGCTGCGCGGCGAGAAATGCAATTCCAGCCTCGACCATGGTCTCTGACATCTGCTCGTCGATCAGATGGCCGTGCGTCGAGATATCAGCGGGAGGTTCCCAGATATGCAACACGATGGGTACCGCAGAAGCAATTGCAATTACGATGATCGTCACCGCAAACAATTTCGCCATACGCGTCTCACCCGATCAACGAAACTCGTTTCCGCGGTGCTGCGGGCGCCGATGATCGTCCCGTAAACGGACGCGCGGGCCCGCAGCAAACCACTATTTCGCCTTGTAGGTAAAGTTTGCGGTTCCTGATTGGCCGGCGGCTACGGTCACCTTCTGCGTCTGGGTTCCGTAGGTTTCCTGCCACGAAGTTACGGTATAGCTGCCGGGAGGCACATTTTCGATGGTGTACGAACCACTGTCGTCGGTCACTGCGTAGGGTCCTTTCACGACGACGTGATAACCATGCATCCAGGGGTGAATGTTGCACTTCACGGGAATGGCAACTTCCGGGGCTTTCCAACTTTGGACGATAGGTGGAGCTCCAGGCGGCTGGGAGCGGTTCCACGGAATGTTCCCTGTGTTCGGATCCGGCTCGGGATGAATGTTGTGCGCAGTCTGGTCGCTGGTAGTCACTTTGTAGTCTTCACCCGGATTCATGGCGATCACGTGCGGGGTGTACATGCAGCCTTTCTGATCAAAGACAGGAACGGTGGAAGACTTCTGGCTGGCTGCGTCCGCGGGCAAGCCTTGCGAAATGTAAAGAACGACATTTTCCAGGCCATTATTCTTGCCGAGGACAACCAATTCCAACTGCGCCGGGCTACTCGCGTGATACTTCGCGCAGTACGGGTCCTTCGACATGTCGATACCCTTCATGTGAGGAGCCGTGCCGTCGAGCTTCACCGTGCCTGTAATCTTGCCATTTGCCGCGGCCCTGACGTTAGGTCCATGGGTGAGCGCCACAGTGGCAACCAGAACCAGAACAGCCATGACTCCCGCGACTTTGATCTGAGCTTTCATTAAACGATCTCCTTAGTAATTACCCGTGATCATCGGTTTCCAGAATTGTTGGACTGCGGCGGATTTGAAGACGGCGCAGGCGTTGGATTATTGGTCGGTGGTTGCGCGGGCGGATTCGCCGGAGCATTGGGCGCTGGCTGCCCTGAATCACTGGGCGAATTGGTGTCCGGCAAAGGTTGGCTAGGATCGACCGGCGTCAGGCCAAGCTGCTTGGCAATTTGTTTTTCCTGGGTATTGTCAGGCTGCAAGGTGCGCAGGTACATGACCAACTCCCACGCCTCATCTGGCTTCACATTATCGGCAAACGATGGCATGGGAGAGCCATCCAGACCGGTCATGAAATCTTTATACATCGCCGCGTCGCTGGAACCACACTTAAAGCGCTGCGAATCGTGGAAATTAAAGGGAAGGATCGGGTGGTTATCATCGTCGGTCAGGGTGGGGGCGGAAGGTCCATTGCCGCGCCCGGTTACACCGTGGCACTTCCAGCATTCCAGCCTCTGGTAAAGCACTCGGCCCGCTTTGATTCGGTCCGCCGTCACCGGTGGCTCAGGCGGAATAACGATGGGAGTGCCGGGTTTTTCCGTCACCCATCGAGGCGAGAAGTGCTTGACGTAGGCCACCAGGTTCACCCGGTCCTCGTCGGTGAGCGGTCGCCAGGGTGGCATGTTGGAGTTAAGCATTCCCCGGCCGACTGTGTCGTACAAATCGGTGTCGGTGGGCAGGGTTCCGGTCGGAGTCGAGCGGCAGCGAAAGATTGCAATCGTGAAATTTCGCGGCTTGGGGTCGATCCAAGGCGCATTCTCGCCTAGTCCGTCGCCCAGCACTCCGTGGCAACCAATGCAGAACCGCTTATAAATCGGCGCCCCCGTGGTGGCGTGCCCTGTCATGCTGCCGACATGGCTCTCCATGTTGAGACGCTTATCCTCGCTGTACTCCGTTTGTTGTGCCCAGCAGGCGATCCCCAGGACCAGAACCGCCACGATACTCAAGATCAACCGGGATCGAAGCATTCTTGTGCGCATAGGGTGTCCCTCAGAAATCAAAGTCAAAGCCCAGGAAAGCGCTGTAGGAACTCAGCTGGGTGGCGGTTAACGGCGAGGCTCCTTGCTGTTGAATCAAGGCATATTCAGCGTGATAGGCAAAGCCTGCCCGGCTGAACATGAATGGGTAGTAGCGGACGGCAATCGAATAGGCGTTCGTGTTTCCATAATTCCCCGGAGTGGTCGACATCGCCTGCTGAGCCATCCTCACGAATTCATCACGTTGGATGAAAATCAGCTGCGGACTCCACACGTAATGGGTTTCCACGAATCCGCCATTCCATGACGGTCCTGTGGCTCCGACCGGAAGCGGGGAGTTGGCGGGAGTACTGGTGCCAAAGTACGCGCTATCCCAGCCGTGCTGGAAGAACAGCGAGAAGTCGACCTTCTTCACGTAGATCAGGGCAAAAAACCCTTCGCGATTGAAGGGCTTGTTGCCGACGCCCGTGATGGGCACACCACCTGAGGTTAGGTTGTAGGTGGGACCGTTACCGATAAATAAGTAAGCCCCCACGCGGTCTACGCCTCCCTGGTAGCCCGCATCGAAAGCCTGACTCGCGGTAACGAAAGTGCTGTAGGCGTTCTTGGAGCTCAAATTGACATTGCCATCGTTGGAGCTGAGAAGCGAGACAGAATAGCGCGTCCGGTCGTTGAGGGAGTGCCCCATCAACTCCGCGCCAAACTGGTTGTCACCCATCTGGCCGTAGATATTGTCATCCCCCAGAGGTGAGAAGTGATACAGCACATAGAAACCGCCGTTGTTCGATAGGTTCAGAATTCGCTTCTCGGAGATGACGTTGTCCAGCTCGAACTTGCCCATCTTCAGGTTGAACCAGGAACTGTGGCCGATGTTGTCCAACCTGGCGTTGACACTTTCGAAATGGAAGGCGCCGGTGTTGTCGGAGGAGGGCACCATCAGGAACGAGATGTTCTTGTAGAGCGTACCGCCGCTGAGAATATCCAGTCCGCTGACATCGAAGCCGTTTTCGCTCACGTTCTGCTCGGCCTGAGTGCCGTTGGGCTGGTCGACAGCAACTTTGTTGGTGCTCTCCAGGTGCCAGTTCGGCGTGATGCGGAAGGTCACAGGCCAATACGAAGGATTCTGCCAGATCGGCGAATCGCGATCGTTCATCAACTGGTAGCCGTTGTCCTTGAACGTCTGTCCGAAGACGTTCAGCATGGGCCAAGCTTCGTGGCACGCCGAGCAGGGCAGCCCGTATTTGCGCGCGAAAGCCGGAAATGCGCGGCTTGGTGTGGGGTTGGCAAAAAATATCAAAAGGAAAAACACTAGTGCGAACGCGCTTGCCAGACTTGCAAGAAGAGATTGAAGGAAAGGCGGCTTGCGGTTCGAAAAAGTCGTAATGCCGATCTGCATCGCGATTACCTCGCAGTAACAAGATGGCTGACGCCGGTCGACTTGGCCGTGGAGCTACGTCTTTTGATCTCCGGGGAAACACCCGACTATCCCCGAATGGGGCGAGATAGTACAACGTGTTGCGACACATTTGCAACATATTTTTTTGCAAATCTTTTACATTTCGATGACAATTTTGTAACAACTTTTTGCGTTGATGCTCATCGGACCGGGTTCTTGGCTTGACAACGGGAGTTGATTCAAGCTATCTATGCTCTCCACGCACGGCTTCGTCAGCTCATCCCATGCGCACCGACCCTAGTCCCGCGAAACGGAGATGCCTCGCAGGCATTGTTGCTGTTGTTTTGCAGGTAGGTTGCATCGTTGCGACTACTATCGTCGGCGTTGTAACAGTTATTGCAACACCGCATTCCGACGATGGCCAAACCCTGCTGGTGCGGGTGGAGGCTCCCGAAAGCGACATACTGAAAGCGGTCCAGGAAGTTACGCAGGATCAGATCATCCATGGGACCTACTCCTACGAAAAAGAAAGAATTCTATACGGAGCGCACAGCGCCGACGCAGCTCGCGCTTTTGGAGTTTGGAAAGGGCCGGGAAGGGCCTTCTATAAAGTCGCCAACAAAGTCTTGTCTCCGCGATTTTTCAAAGACAGTGAGGACATTGGAACCATAAGCGTTCGTTACGTAGTGCAAGATGCCGGTTCTACTGGCGCATCTCTGCAGATTGACGCAATCTTCGTGGATGCCCGCAATGTCAGACATCCGTCCTTAGGGAACGTCGAATCGAGCGAATACGCCGCCATTCAGCAACATCTGAAGACCATTCAGGAAGGCCGGAGACAAGCTGAAGAGGCCAAGGCAGTCAATGCTGCTACTCCGGTGCCTTCGGCGATTCAAGCAGCAGCGGGATTGCCACTCGCCGAGAGCAGCAGCGATTCCTCCATTGCTGGCCTGAGCGTACCGGAACTGCAGAAGCAGGTTGAGACTCTGCGTCATCAAGTGGAACTGCGGGTCAAAGATCCAGGCGCGGCCCTGAAGGCAGCGCCGTTTCAGAGTTCGACAACGCTCGTATCGTTGCCGGGAGCGACCGAAGTACTGGTTCAAGTTCTTACCCCGTACTGGTATGGAGTAGAGACCGAAGATGGGCATCACGGGTGGATTCATCACAGTCAATTGGAGCCGCTTCCGTGAGGGTCAATCAGGAACCGACTAGCCGCGCTCGCGTTAGCTTTGCCGCAAGTCTCTGTTGCTGGTGGCTGCTCGCGGCCTGGGGAAGTCTTGCGCAGACGCCACCCGCCGAGCGAACCTTCCACGCTTCGAAGGCGGAGGTGCAGAAGTCACTCCATGAAATCCCGTCTTATAGTGGCGGCAAGCTTCCGGTTCTGGAAGGATTTGCCGAAGGCGAGGGCCACTCTCTCGATAACTACAAACGCGGCTTCTACCAGTACGACATACAACTCAAATCCATTAGCTCTGCCGAAACCACTGTGCAGGTGAACGCGAAGATTACCGCCTGGTACCTAGGCACGACTCCCGCAAATTCGGGATATCGGCTGTTGAGATCGAGCGGGCGACTGGAGTCCGACCTACTCGACGCTCTGGATGACAAGTTGAATCCGAACTCAGGGGCCCGGACGGCGGTCCCTTCCCCGAAGACCGCGACTGGCGGCGCGCTCCCGGACAGTCCATCTGCAGGTACATCATTTTTCACGACCGGTCGCCTAACCACCACTCCGTCGAGCGCAAAACCGGCGTCTGCTAAAGTCGCAGGTCCGCCCCCTACGAAGCAGGCGAAGGCGCTGGCCCAGGAAGTAGAAAATCTTCAGCAGATATTGCACAACCAAACTCGACCGGCGGACCTGGCTGTGGTGAAACATTCCAACACACCGGTAGTGACGCAGCCCCTGGGAGGAGCGGAGATTCTGTTCCAGGCTGATGCTGAAGATGAGTTTCAGGTACTGGACGTAAACGAAGGTTGGGTTCACATCCAGATCTCGGGCATTTCGCGCGGCTGGATACAGCGGGATCACGTGGACCTGCCGGGCGCTGCTACCGTCAGCGTCGTCTCCATGGGCGACCAGCATGAAAAGGATGCCGTCCGCCAGACTAAGGAAGAGGTTGCACCCTTTCCTGGCAAGTGGGAGCCACTGGATGGAAGGAAAGTAAAGATCATTTGGGTACAGCCGTTGGCCAGCGATAAGTTCGGGTCCGAACCCAAGTGGAATCTTGCCAAGTCCGTATTTCGCAAAGCCGATGCCGGCGCTCCCTCCGACAATGCCGAAGTATCTGGAGTGGTCGTGATTTTCGATTCGGAGGACGGTGGTATGGCCGCCACTACCCTGGCTAATCTGCAGCAATGGCGGGCGGGACATCTATCCGACGACTCATTTTGGAGGCGCTGCTGGCGAGATCCGGTAGAAGCCTTCAACGGCCAGAACTAGGTTGGACAAAGAACACAGCCGTACTGGAGCAACCAGCATATGACTAGTCTCGCAGAAGGGTTAACCTTCGGCCGGTTGTACTTTGTGCCACGCTTGAGCGACTACGCCCAACTTACAAAATTGCGGGTGACGACGCTGATTGTCATGACCGCCTGGTGCGGATTCTTCTTCGGCTCCCTAAAGGCGGGAGTGCCGTCGCTCGGCTGGGGCCTGTTCCATGCCCTACTCGGCATCGGCATGGTTTCCAGCGGTACAGCCGCACTGAATGAAGTGATGGAGCATGAGGTCGACAGTAAAATGCGGCGCACGGCCTCGCGGCCCATTCCAACTGGCCGTATGTCACTGTGGCACGCGACTCTGGTCGGAGGGATGCTTACCGTAGGTGGTTCGATTTATCTGGTTATTTTTACGAACTGGCTGACCGGATTACTGACCTTCCTTACTTCAGCTGTCTATTTGCTCGCCTATACACCCTTGAAGCGCAAATCACCGATTTGTACCTTTGTGGGCGCATTTCCAGGTGCCATGCCCGGCGTGCTTGGTTGGACGGCAGCTCGGAATCGGCTGGATTGGGATGCTCTTGTCTTATTCGCTATTCTTTTTCTGTGGCAATTTCCGCATTTTCTTGCAATTGCCTGGCTCTATCGTGAAGACTATGCGAAAGGCGCTATTCGTATGCTTCCCGTGGTAGAGCCAGATGGAGGATCGACATCGCTTCGTATTCTTTTTTATAGCTTAATACTGATTCCTATAAGCCTGCTTCCGGCCCTACTAGGTATGGCGGGACGAATCTACTGCGCGGGCGCATTCATTATCGGCATCGTATTTCTGTATTTTGCAGCGCGGCTAAGAATTCTCGGTCTTCCGGTTAGTAACAGTCGATCTAAGATGTACGCTCGCCAACTATTTCAATGCTCGATTGTCTACCTGCCGCTCCTGTTTGTCTTAATGATGACCGATTCGATTCATGGTTAGAAAGCGAAGGTTCACGGCGATGTTCCTGGTCAGCAGAGGCTACATTGCAAAATCAGCGCGGAGGACCAGTGAATGAGACTACTTGGTGGGCGAAGAACCCTGTCGATACTTACTACGCTCTTGCTTGGCGCTTGGTTGACGGTGCTGGCGCAAAGTCAAGGAGGTTCTTCTCCCAAGCCATCAGGCTCGCCCAACGGCAAGCCAATAACAGTTGTGGGGTGTCTGACAGGGTATGAGGGTCATTACACCCTGGGCACTTCCAGCGACGCTCTGTACCTGTTGGAGGGCGACCCCGCTTCGTTGAAGCGTTATAACGCGGTATTGGTGCGGGTCACAGGAACAGTTTCTGAACCGCCGCCCTCGGCTTCCAGGAATAACGTTCTGTCACAGCAGCCGCCTACACTGAATGTTTCGAAGCTAAAGAAGGTGGCGGATGGCTGTAATTAGAATCGTCTCCGGATCCTGCTCGTAAGGCAGGGCATCGGAAGTCTTCTCAATCTTATCTTGTAAGTCCTAGATTATAAAGTAGATACTTGAAAAGCATTCATTTCGGAATGCTTCCGAGTGCCTGCTTTTGGTGGGCGGTGCAGGACTCGAACCTGCGACCTTCTGGGTGTAAACCAGACGCTCTAACCAACTGAGCTAACCGCCCACAACAGCGACGTCAGCCGAAAATATATCATGCTTCATTCGCGGATGAATTCGTTTCTGAAGACTTCTCTTCCATTCCAGGTTCACTAGCGTCCTGCCTATTGCGAGCCGGTCATGCCTCCGCTTGTGGGAAAGTTCCTCCCACACCTCGAACATTCTCCGCAGTTGTCGCCTTCTACCGAGTGCTTCCGAAAGTCTTCGGCAATTTGTCCGATACTGTTTGATTCCGGCTGCGTATGTTCACAGTGGCAGATCGACCCATGGGGCATGGCATTCGTCGGCCCTGAGCGCTGTACTGTAACTCCTGTAAAATCGGCATTTCACAAGCGATCCGATGATGTCAGACCACAGAATCGTAATTCGTCTGGCGATCAAGGCCGATGCCCACGGCATTCTGGAGTGTCTGGCCTCGTCATTTGAGCCGTATCGCGCCAGGTATACCCCTGGCGCTTACCTCGATACTGTGCTCACGGCGGAAACGATCACGCAGCGCCTTGAGTCGATGCAGGTCATGGTCGCGGTGGTGGCGGGTGAGCAAATTATTGGTACGATTGCTGGCGCCATGTCGGGCCAGGCGGAGGGTCATCTGCGTGGTATGGCCGTGCAGCCGAAGTGGCAAGGCCGGGGAGTGGCTGAGAAACTGTTATCCGTTGCCGAAGCCGAACTGCTCAAGCAAGATTGCTCACGTATCACCCTGGACACGACAGAGCCACTACAGCGCGCGATGCGATTTTATGAAAGCCACGGTTATCGCCCTTCCGGCAGGATCAGTGACTTCTTCGGAATGCCACTTCACGAATACGTGAAGGATCTTTGATCTGCTGAGGTCTTGTGGGCCCTCAGCGAATGGCGAAGGCGAATGGCGAAGAGCGGACTCTCTACGTTCCGCAGCACTTCTTGTACTTCTTGCCGCTGCCGCAGGGACAGGGATCGTTGCGGCCTACCTTGTCTCCCCGCACCACTTGCTGCACCGTACCCGCTTCGCCGGCTCCGGCCATGCGGGCTTGTTCCAATTCGCGACGCTTGCGGCGTTGGAAGGCCTCTTCCATGTCGTCCATGGAAGTCACCGCACGTGTCGACCGGCGCGGAGATTGCCCGTTGCCGCCACCACTTGCCGGCATCGGTACGCCCGGGTCAGCAGTCTGACCGCTGCTGGTGCCTCCGTCAGTCGGTCCGCCGCTGCTGTAGTACTGTCCACCGTCTTCCCGGCGCTCGATCACCTGCATGAGATACAGGTAGCGGACCGTCTCCTCCTCGAAACGCTCCATCATGGCTTCGAACATGTCGAACGATTCGCGCTTGTACTCAACCAGAGGATCGTGCTGGCCATAGCCGCGCAGGCCGATACCTTCGCGCAAGTGGTCCATGCTGAGTAGGTGGTCTTTCCACTGCTGATCGAGCACACTCAACATGATGATGCGCTCGTGATGGCGCATGGCATCGGGGCCGATCAGTTGCTCCTTGGCGTCGTAGCGTTCTTTCAGCTTGTCGAAGATGGTGTCGCCGATTTCCCCGCGGTTGAGTTTCTCGGTGTCAACCCCTTCTGCCACGATGTCGACACCGAAGCGGGTGAAGAGCTGATTCTTCAAGCTCTTGATGTCCCAGTCTTCCGGCGCGGGTTTCTTTGCCGGCATACTTGTCGAGCAGGCCGCCGAGAATATCGCGAACATAATCCTCGAAGGATGAGTTCCTTCTGGTCGAGTCCTTCGAGCAGTTGCCGGCGCAATCCGTAAACGGCCTGGCGCTGCTTGTTCATCACGTCGTCGTATTCGAGCAGGTGTTTGCGGGCTTCGAAGTTCTGGCCTTCGACCGCCTTCTGCGCTCCCTCAATACGCTTGGTGATCATCTTCGACTCGATCGGCACGCCTTCTTCCATGCCCAGCCGCTGCAGCAGGTTCGACACCCACTCCTTGGCGAAGATGCGCATCAGATCATCTTCCAGCGACAGATAGAAACGCGACGCGCCAGGATCGCCCTGGCGGCCGGCGCGGCCCCGCAACTGGTTATCGATGCGGCGCGCCTCGTGACGCTCGGTGCCGAAGATAAACAGTCCGCCCAGCCCGATCACCTCTTCATGCTCGGCGTCGGTGAACTGCTTGAAGCGCTGAAAGGTTTCGTTCCACTTGGCGGTGTCAACCTTGTATTCGTTGCCGCCATAGTAGAAGTAGGAGATATTAGGATCGTCGGGCTTGGCCGAGACTTCGCCGGCGACGGCTTTCAACTGCTGCGCCAAACCTTTCTTCAGGCATTCCTGCTTGGCCATGAACTCGGGATTGCCGCCCAGCAGAATGTCGGTGCCGCGACCGGCCATGTTGGTGGCGATGGTGATCGCGCCCTTGCGGCCCGCCTGGGCCACGATCTCCGCTTCCTTCTCGTGATACTTGGCGTTCAGGACGACGTGCTTGATGCCCTTCTTCTTCAGCAGATCGGACAGGCGTTCCGACTTTTCGACCGAGGTCGTACCCACCAGCACCGGCTGTCCAGTCTCGGCCAGCTTCTGGATCTCATCCGCCGAAGCGAAGAATTTTTCCTTCTCGGTGCGATACACGACGTCGGAATTCTCGATGCGCAGCAGCGGCTTGTTGGTCGGAATCACTACGACTTCGAGCTTATAAATTTTGTCGAACTCAGCCGCTTCGGTTTCGGCTGTACCGGTCATGCCGGCCAGCTTCTTGTACATGCGGAAGTAGTTCTGGAAGGTAACGGTGGCGAGCGTCTGGTTCTCGCGCTCGATCTTCACGTTCTCTTTGGCTTCCACAGCCTGATGCAGACCATCGGACCAGCGGCGTCCCGGCATCAGGCGTCCGGTGAACTCGTCGACGATGAGGACTTCGCCGTCTTTCACCACATACTCAACATCGCGGCGATACAGCGCGTGCGCCTTGATACTGGTCTCCACGTGATGCTTCAGATCCCAGTTTTCCGGATCGGCGATATTGCCGATGCCCAGCAGCCGCTCGACCTTCTCCCATCCCGCGTCGGTAACGGTAATGGTGCGATGCTTTTCGTCGACCACAAAGTCGCCGGTGAGGACTTTGTCCTCGCCCATGACCTTTCTCGATCTCCTCGCCCATGCTCCAATTGCGGGATGATGCGATTGACCTTGTAATACTTGTCGGTCGACTCCTCGCTTTGTCCGCTGATGATGAGTGGCGTACGCGCTTCGTCGATCAGGATCGAATCCACTTCGTCGACGATGGAGTAGTTGTGCCCGCGCTGCACGCAGTCGTTCAAGTCGAACTTCATGTTGTCGCGCAGGTAGTCGAAGCCGAACTCGTTGTTGGTTCCGTAGGTAACGTCGGCGGCGTAAGCCTCGCGGCGCTGGACGTCGTCAAGATCGTGGACGATGACGCCCAACACTCAGTCCGAGGAAGGTATAGAGCTTGCCCATCCACTCCGAGTCGCGCTTGGCCAGGTAGTCGTTCACGGTAATCACGTGAACCCCGCGCCCGGACAGCGCGTTGAGATACACCGGCAGAGTGGCCACCAACGTCTTACCTTCACCGGTCTTCATTTCGGCGATCTTGCCCTGGTGGAGCACGATGCCACCCACCAGTTGCATGTCGAAATGCCGCATCTGCAGAACGCGCCAGCCGCCTTCGCGAACGACTGCGAAAGCCTCCGGCAGAATCTCGTCGAGGACGACCTTTAGCTCGCGGTCCTTCTCGTCAGCATCTTCGATGGCATCTATGCGCTCGCGAATCCGCTGGCGAAACTCTTCCGTCTTAGCGCGAAGCTGGTCGTCAGTAAGCTGCTTCATCGCCGGTTCGAGCGTATTGATGCTCTCGACCAGCGGCATAATGCGCTTGATCTCGCGTTCGTTGCTGGTGCCGAAAACCTTGGCGACAACTTTATTGAACAATGCTCTATCCCTTGCAGGGCGGTCGGTTAGGACTCGAAGCCGCGAGCAGAAATTCGCTCCGGACAGGTACACCCCACCCCATTAGAAGGCTACCACATTGGATGCCCAGCGACGGATGGAGTCGCAAGGCAGCGACATGACGCACGTCCTGGCCCGAAGCACCCTTAGGCAACATCTCTTTCAGCCTTGCGATGACGACTTTGGCCTCTCGGCGATAGCACGCCACAGAGAAAGTCCAGCCGCAACCAAAGCAGCCCCCAGCAAGACAGCAGGTACCGGCTTTCCAAGAAGATCCAGCACAGTCACAGACGCAAGCAGGACAAAACTCAGGATCAGGGAAATCAAGAAGAGCGTACTCATCGGTCGCGATCTCTTGTGCCACATAGCGGCTATTTACCTCCTGTATCGCTTGCCATTTTGTCGATTATAAGCACTGCACTCTCCAAGGTCACTGGCCGCGGGCCAGCGCACCACGGGTGCCGACAGCCATAACTCACGACCCATTCCCGGCCTTCCACACGCCTCAACTTCCGGTAAACTAGACTGTTGTGCGCATCCTTACTCGCTACATCTTGAAGGAAGTCAGCTCGCACGCTCTGCTGGGCGTGGCGCTGTTCACCTTCATTATTTTCATGCGCGATCTGGGGCGCCTGCTGGAGTTGATCGTCCGCAATAGCGCTCCCCTCCCCAGTGTTGCTGAGATTTTTCTTTACACGCTGCCGGAGACGTTCACCATCACTTTGCCAATGGGCGTGCTGGTCGGCATCCTGGTGGGCCTTAGCCGCATGGCTGCTGATAGCGAAGTCACTGCCATCCGGGCCAGCGGCATGGGTGTGGGGATGTTTGTCCGGGCGATTTCGATCTTTGCTATCTCCGCCTTGCTGCTGGGTTTACTCAATAGCATCGTGGTCGCGCCCAAGTCGGCGACTGCTCTGGATCATCTGCAAGGTCGTCTGAAATCGTCGCAAGCCTCCTTCGAAGTCCAGCCGCGGGTCTTCTACGAGGACTTCAAGAATATCGTCTTGTATGTGCAGGATGCGATTCCCTCCAACGGCAAGGCGTTGTGGCGGGGCATTTTTCTGGCCGATGTCAGCGATCCTGCATCTCCCAAGGTCACCTTGGCGCAGCGCGGGGCCCTGATCAGCGACTCGCCCCAAAATCTGCGCTTTCATCTGGAAGACGGCACCCAGCAAGAGCTGATAGCCAACGCCAAAGATCAGTATTCCATTACCACCTTCGACAACACGGATATGCCGATCGCCCTGCCGGGCAATGACGAGCGGCCGCACGATTTGCTGCCAGTACCGGAATTAAGCCTGCATGAACTGCTGCGCAATGCCGCCCGCGAGCGCCAGTCGGCCGAAACCGTGAAGGTCTCTGATCCCGGCAGCTACAACTATGACCTCATCAAGGCCCGCTACTACGAGATTGAGTTCCATCGTCGCTTCGCCCTTCCGACTGCCTGTCTCGTGCTCGCCATGGTGGGTATTCCGCTAGGATTGTCGGCACGCAAAGGCGGCAAAAGCACCGGCTTTGTGCTTACTATTTTGCTGGTCGTCGTTTACTACTTTTTCTCCATGATCGGAGTCCAGATGGCACGCCAGGGGAAGATGTCTCCCTGGTTTGGCGCCTGGATGGGCAACATTTTCTTCTTTGTTTGCGGACTGATCCTACTGTGGCGCGTGGATCGTATGCCGATCGAGATTGCCAACCTGACGGCAGGATGGAAACTACTGCTGCAGAAATTGCAGTCCCTTGGCGCCCAACGGAGGCAATTCGCCAGCGCGCGTGCCTCGGCCGAATCTTCGCAGCACAGACGTCGCTTCAGCGCGCGTTTCCCTTTGATCCTCGACGACATGATCTTGCGCGATTTCGCGCTGTATCTGACTTTGATCCTGGCCACTTTCCTGGTCTTGGCGTTGGTCTTCACCTTCTTTGAATTGCTCACCGACATCGTCCGCAACAAAGTGCCGGTTGTCATGCTGGCGGAATATCTATGGAACCTCAGCCCTTCGCTAATCTACCTGATGGCTCCCATGGCGGTGCTGCTGGCCGTGCTGATCACCTTCGGCCTGATGGAGAAATCCAGTGAACTGATCGCGATGAAGGCATCGGGGTTCAGCATCTATCGCGCGACGCTTCCGGTTATTGTCATCAGCGGGCTCTTTGCCGTCAGCTTGTTTATTTTCGATCAGGTTTACATTCCACGCACGAACCGCCAGCAGGAAATCCTGCGCAACGAAATCAAGGGCAAACCGCCGCAGACTTATCTTCAAGCCGATCGCAAATGGATTTTCGGTCAGAACAACGAAATCTATTACTACCGGCTATTCGATCCGGACCTCAATTCTTTTGGGGGAATCTCGATCTTCGAGTTTGACCCGAACACGTTTCAGTTGACGCGCCGCATCCATGCCGAACATGCGCATTGGGAAAACAGTCTGCACAAGTGGGTGTTCGAACAAGGTTGGGTGCGAAGTCTGCACGGCGCATCCATTCAGGATTTCCGGACATTCGATGTGGCTACGTTCAACGAGCTTTATGAGGACCCCAGTTACTTCAAGAAGGAAGTGAAGCAGTCGTCGGAGATGAACTACGATGAGCTCCGCCGCTATATCGATGACCTGCAGCAAAGCGGATTCGATACTGTGCGGCTGAAGGTGCAGTTGCAAAAGAAGATCGCCTTTCCCCTGATCACGCTGGTGATGGCGATCCTGGCCATTCCTTTTGCTGCCTCGGGCCGTCGCGGCGGCGCGCTGGTTGGAGTCGCGGTCGCCTTGGCGATTGCCGTCGTGTATTGGGTAACCTCAGGCTTGTTTGAGGCCATGGGCGACGCCAATCAGCTTCCCGCGATGATGGCGGCCTGGGCTCCGGACTTTATCTTTGCTCTGGCCGGCGGATATTTATTGCTGCGGGTGCCGACGTAAGAAATCAGTTGTCAGTTGCTGGTTGTCAGTGGTCGATTCTCGGCTGTCAGCCCTCGGGCAGGTCGGTAGAAGTGGCTTTAGCACCGGAGTTGCCGCTCGGAATCGCTTACGATTCAGGATCATCTAACCGCATCTCGTCTACTGATAGCTGATGGCTGACGGCTGAAAATCATGTTCAAGAACCTGAGTCCGCTGTTTCCCTATCTGCGCAAGTACCGCTCGACATTCATCATTGGCGGTTTATGCGTCCTGTGTAACAACGGCGTCTGGATTCTCTTTCCCCTGATCATCCGCCGGGCGATCGACGATCTGAACCTGCGGGGTGAGCCGTCACAAGCTGCTGACCTACTCCCTCCTCTTGCTGGCCGTAGCCGGAATCAAAGCGATCTTCCAATATCTGACTCGCTGGATTCTGATTGGCGTCTCGCGTGAAATCGAGTTCGACCTGCGCAACGATCTCTTTGCCCATCTCGAACGGCTTTCCTACAGCTTTTATCAGCGAACGCGGACCGGCGACATCATGGCGCGCGCCACTAACGATCTGAACGCAGTACGCATGCTGGTCGGTCCCGGCATCATGTATACCGCCAACACCATCGTTTTCACCGCCGGCGCGCTCATCTTCATGTTGAGCATCAGTCCTAAGCTGACGCTGTTCGCCTTCGCGCCATTGCCCATCTTCAGCATCGTGGTGCAGTACTTCGGCGCCCGGATCCACGAACGCTTCGAGCGCATTCAGGCGATGTTCTCCGACATTTCGGCCCGCGCGCAGGAAAACTTTTCCGGCGCCCGCCTGATTCGAGCCTACGTGCAGGAAGAAGCCGAGATCGAGAACTTCGAGCGCGATAACACCGAATACATCGCGCGCAGTCTGAAGCTGGTTCGCCTGATGGGAATGCTGTGGCCCACGCTCGAGACCCTGCTCGGTGTTGCCATCGTGATCGTGCTTTGGGTGGGTGGGCGCGAGGTGCTGCAGCATCGCATCAGCGTAGGCAGCTTCGTTGCTTTCAATACCTACATGATGCAGCTCACATGGCCAATCATCGCCCTGGGATGGGTCATCAACATCTTCCAGCGCGGCACCGCGTCGGTGCTCCGCATCCACAACATTTTGTCGGAACAGCCGGAGATCACCGAGCGCGTGGGTGCCCCATCCTCGTCGCCGCGCTGGCGACAGGTGGACTCCCAGCGAGATTCAGGGCGACATCGAATTCCGCAATCTCAGCTTTCATTACGGCAATACGATCCTGGCGGCTGAACGCGGCAATGGTCGAGCGCACGGTGACGAGCAAGTGTTGCAGGGCCTCAGCCTCCACGTGCCCGCCGGCACGAGCCTGGCGATTGTGGGCCCGACGGGATCGGGAAAGTCGACGCTGGTCTCTCTGATCCCGCGTATTTATGACGCCGAGCCGGGAATGGTGCTGATCGATGGCCGTCCTATCCGCGAATTTCCGCTTGCCGTCTTGCGTCGCAATATTGGCTTCGTGCCGCAGGAAACGTTTCTGTTCAGCGACACCATTCGCGACAACATCGCCTTCGGCGCCGAAAACGCTACCGACGACGATGTGCGGCGCGCCGCGGAAGCTGCCAGCATCGCCGCCGAAATCGAGAATTTTCCCGACGGCTACAACACGCTGGTGGGAGAGCGCGGCCTGACGCTTTCTGGCGGACAAAAGCAGCGCACGGCAATTGCTCGCGCCGTGATTCGCAGCCCGCGCATTCTGATTCTCGATGACGCGCTGGCCAGCGTAGACACTCAAACCGAAGACCGCATCCTGAATCATCTGCGCGAGATCATGCAGGGGCGCACCACGATCTTCATCTCGCATCGCGTCTCCACCGTGCGCAACGCCGATCGCATCGCCGTGCTGCACGATGGCCAGATCGTCGAGTATGGTACCCACGATGAGCTGATCGAGCGCGACGGCTACTACACCGAGCTGTACAACAAGCAGTTGCTGGAAGAAGAGCTGGAGACGGTTTAAGAGTTGACTAGCCCCTAATCCCCTGGTCCCTGATCCCTGTTATGTTTACCGACTCTCACTGCCATCTCGAAAACAAGCGCTTCGACGCCGATCGCGCCGACGTCTTCGCCCGCGCCCGGGAAGCCGGTGTCACCACGCATGCTGGCCATCGGCAACGGCGACGGCCCGGGAACCGGCACGCTCGACTGCGCCATCCAACTCGCCCAACAGTACGACTGGGTTTACGCGACCGTCGGAATTCACCCGCATGAAGCCGAACTCGCCAAGCCAGCCGACTTCGACGAACTGGAGCGCCTGGCGCACGATCCCAAAGTCATCGCCTGGGGCGAGATCGGGCTCGACTACTTTTACGATCACTCTCCGCGCGACGTGCAGCAGCGCGTCTTCCTCCAGCAGATGGAAATGGCGCGAGCGGCCAAGCTGCCGATCATCATTCACTGCCGTCCGTCCGACAACAGCGAGAATGCCTGGGACGATCTGTTGCGCCTGATCCGCGAACATTGGGCCTCCAGCGGCCTGAAAGGCGTGTTGCACTGCTTCACCGGTTCGCTCGATCACGCGCGCGCGGCCCTCGATCTCGGATTCAATCCTCTCCTTTGCCGGCAACATTACTTATCCCAAAGCGCAGAACATTCGCGACGCCGCCGCGATGGCGCCGCTCGATCGCATCTTCATCGAGACCGATTCGCCTTATCTGGCTCCGGTTCCGCATCGCGGCAAACGCAACGAGCCGGCATTTGTGGTCGAGGTTGCCCGGCAAATCGGCACGTTGCGTGGTCTTTCCCCCGAAGAAGTCGGCGCTCAGACCTCAGGCAACTTCGACAATTTTTCGGCCTGACGAACTCGACCGACGCTCCCTGCTCCCCGGCCAAGTAGTATGCAATTGACAGGCGTTTTGCAGCAGATTCCGCACCTCTCTTGTTACACTGAGATTTATGGCTGAATCATTCGACGTAGTCAGTAAGGTCGACTTGCAAGAGGTTTCCAACGCCATCCAACAGGCGTTGAAGGAAATCCATACCCGCTACGACTTGAAGGACTCGAAGTCCGACATCCAAATGGACGAGAAGGAAGCGCTGGTGCTCACCTCCGCCGACGAGTTCAAGCTGAAGGCCGTCAACGACGTCCTGCAAAGCAAGCTGGTGAAGCGCAGCGTGCCGCTGAAGGCCTTGACCTACGGGGCCATCGAGCCGGCCGCGGGTTCGACCGTGCGCCAGCGCATCACCATGCAGCAAGGCATTCCCGATCGAGAAGGCGCGCGAGATCGTCAAGCTCATCAAGAACTCGAAGAAGAAGGTGCAAGCCGCCATCCAGGGCGACTTGGTTCGCGTCAGCGGCAAGGACCGCGATACACTGCAGGAAATCATCGCGCTTCTGAAGCAGAGCGATTTCGGCATCGACATGCAGTTCACCAACTACCGATCCAACTGACGGGGCGAACACGTTTGAATACCGTAACCCGCAATGCCAAAGAAGTTTTTGACCTGTTGCACGACGACCTCGCGGCCATCGAGCGCGAGTTCGGACGCGACACCGTTTCCGGCGTGCGGGCCATTACCGAGATCGGCGAATATCTTCGCGCCGGCGGCGGCAAACGTCTGCGTCCTGCGCTGCTCCTGCTTTCCTGCAAGCTGATGAACTACACCGGCCAGGGCGCCATCAAACTGGGCGCCGTGGTCGAGATCATCCACACCGCAACCCTGGTCCACGACGACATCATCGACGAAGCGCAGACCCGCCGCGGCCGTCCCGCCGCCAACACGCAGTGGGGCAACTCCAAGTGCGTGCTGGCCGGCGACTGGCTCTACATGCAGGCCTTCAAGATCGCCGATCCAGGAACGCAACTTCCATATCCTCGACGCGCTCATCGATCTGACTCAGGCCATGGTCGAAGGCGAGCTGCTCCAGATCGAGCGCCTGGGAAAAGCTATCTCGCTGGACGAACATTTCGAACTGATCTTCCGCAAGACCGCTTGCCTGTTCTCGGTGTGCATGAAGCTGGGCGGAATTCTCGCCGGCGCCAGCGACGCTGATCAGCAGCGCCTGGCGGAATACGGCCGCAATCTCGGCATGGCGTTTCAGATTGTCGACGACGTGCTCGACCTGACCGCATCGGAAGAAGTTCTGGGCAAACCCGTAGCCAGCGATCTGCGCGAAGGCAAAGCCACCATGGCCGTGCTGCATGCGCTGGAGCGTTGCACTCCGCCGAGCGCGATACCATTCAGTCAGTCCTCAGCAATGGCGGTTTCAATGGCATTACTCCCGCTGACATCGTTGCCATCCTGAACCGTCACGGCTCGATCGACGCGGCTTATGCTCTCGCCATCGACTTCTCCAACAAAGCGCGCGAATCCATCTGCACCTTCCCTGACTCCGAAATCAAGCGCGTCTTGCTGTGGGTCCGGAGTTTGTGGTGCAGCGGGAAAGCTGAAAATCAGTGGTCAGGGGCTAGTGGATAGTGGCTAGTGTGCGGACTCTTGCTGTCGGACGAACTGCCACGAACCATGTTTATCGCGAATAGAGATCCTTCGACTGCATCGCGCAAAGCGGCGCGCCTCTACTCAGGATGACAACTTCATTCTTTGGCGAATAGCGATTATGAATGATCACTAGTCCCTAGCCTCTCGCCCCTAGCCACTGATTTACACTCTTCCCATGGCCGCTCCTCAAGAAATCGAAATCAAATTCCTCATCCCCGACCTGAAGGTTCTCGAGAAAAAATTGCGCGAGCTGGGCTTTCGCGAAGAAACACCATCCACACATGAGGTCAACACTCTCTATGATCTGCCCGGACAGAAGCTGCGCCGCAAAGGCGAGCTGCTACGTCTGCGCGACTACGGTGGCAAGTGGAGACTCACTCACAAATCCAAAGTACAAGCAGGTCGCCACAAGTCGCGTGGCGAACTGGAGACTGGGGTATCCGATGGACACACCGATGGACGCCATAGTGCGCGCGCTCGGCTTTTCGCCATCATTCGTGTATGAGAAGTTCCGCTCCGAGTGGACCGACGGTAACGGCCAGGTCGTACTCGATCACACTCCGATCGGCTACATTGCCGAGATCGAAGGAAAATCGCGCTGGATCGATCGCACCGCTCGCGCGCTCGGAATCGATGGCCAGCACTACATCACGAAATCATATGCTGAACTTTTCTTCGATTGGAAACGTAGAACTAAGAGCAAGGCAAAGAACATGACATTCCGCGAGTGCGGGAAAGCAGGACTCAGGGGTTAGTGGCTAGGTGGTGGAAGAGTTGGCCTTTAGGCCAGGGTCAAAAGTGATCCTGAAATTATGTCCGGAGCTTCAGCCCAGACATACCGAGTTTTCGCGCGGAAGCCTGCGCCGGCTCCGGAGTTTAGACCTTGCCGGGCCTGAACCGGAGCCGGAGGCAGCGAATCAAGATCTCAACCGCAAGCCCACTATCGCCGGTAAGCTTTGGGCTCAGGTCCCTTCTCCAGCGTTTCGCGGTCCCACGATCAGCCCTTCACGAGTGTAGTTCGCCATTTCAAAGTCCTGCGTCAATTCAAGCGCGTCCACCGGACAAGCATCTTCGCACAGACCGCAAAACATGCAGCGACTCAGATCGTAGGTGAAAAACGTGAGCTCCTTGCGACGGGTTTTTTCGTTGCGCTCACTACCCACGATGATCAGGTGTTCGGGACAGGCCAGCGCGCACAAATCGCAGGCAATGCACAGCGTCTCATTGGTTTCGGGATGATTGTTGAGCCGCGGCGCACCGCGATAACGCTCCGCCACCTGCGGCCGTTGCAGCGGATACTGCTCGGTATACACGTTCTTCGGGTCCTGATTCCGGAACGTGACTTTCAGCCCCTTGATCAGGTCCACAAACAGCATCTTGCGCAGAACGGCGTTCATCTTCAACCTCGATTTCGGTGAAGTGTAGCACAGCGAAGGAGAGGTACGGGGGCCCGGCTTGTTTACGCCCGGCGAAGCGGAGGGATCCGCGGTCCTGGTAGTTGCCCACTGTTTCGAATACGCCGCATCGCCGTTTGGGAACTATAGACCGAACGGTTGCGAGGCGTTGTGGGTTGCATCGACTATTTGTCTGGCTGTGCCTGAGTTGGCGGCTTAGAATTGGCTTCGTGTCCCAACCGGCAACCGCCGGAGACATCGCGCACGGCGGAAAGTTGAACCGCGTTCGGAACCGCAGCCGTCGATTCCTGCGACTGACTCCCGCTCGCCTCGCCAACCGGACTTGCTGTGCCGGTAATCTCGATCTCATGACCGACTTTGGGCTGCAGGACACCATCATCACCGATTAGTTTGTACTGCATGCCGTTCTGATCAGTCAGGGTGAAGTTGCCGGCCGAGCCGCTCAGGCATCCGCGAATCACGGTGTTTTGCGCTGTCGAAGATTGGCTGCTCGCCTGCGAGTTTGGGTCCTGCGTCTCCGGTTTAGCTCCGCTGCCCAATGTGTCCTGGGCGCCGGCCAGAACTCCGCCCGACAATAATAAGGATGATGCCAGCACTAGCAGTCTGTTCATGTTCCCGGCTCCTCCCTGAGCACTTGCCCAACTCAAATTCCGGTCCACAAATGTGTGCGGCAATTAGCCCTCTGCCCGCATCGATCACCGCGGCATTGCTCCCTGTTGAGTAGTTAGAACTTGATTGAGGCTGGCGGGTTTCCCAGGCAGAACCTGAATATTGCGCTGGTCACGGACCGCTACCACAATTGCTCATCCGATAGACTGGATACGATGACCACTCCCACTTTCGATTGGTGGAACTTCGACGCGTACTTGTTCGATATCGACGGTACGCTGGTGAACGCTCACGGCCGAGTGCATTACAACTCCTTTCACACCGCT
The DNA here is from genome assembly GCA_963746515.1 of uncultured Acidobacteriaceae bacterium. GTDB lineage: Bacteria > Acidobacteriota > Terriglobia > Terriglobales > Acidobacteriaceae > Bog-257. The sequence continues at coordinate 654,727 of CAVVBO010000003.1, forward strand.
CTGCGCGAGGTGTACGGGTGCGAAGGACGTATCGACAACATTCCAGTGCACGGCAATACTGATATCGGGATCCTGCGCGCGGCTTTGAAGTACCACAGCAAAATGCCTTCGGACTTTGAAGCTCGGCTGCCGGCCGCGTTTGACCTGATGTGTGCTGAGGTGGAACGAAACGCCGATCGAATGAATGTCGAAGTATGTCCATCAATTCGCGAGCTGCTGGAAACTCTTCACCACCTGGGCAAGCTGATCGGAGTTGTGACCGGAAATTTGGAACGAATCGGCTGGCGCAAGCTGGAGCGCGCCGGCCTGCGTCAGTTCTTCGATTTTGGCTCTTTTAACGATCGGCGCGAGAAACGCGAGGACATATTCCGGCACGGCGCCGAACTCGCGCGCGAACTGCGAGGCCCACAGGCCACAGTCTGCTTCATCGGAGACACGCCGAATGATGTTCGCGCCGCTGCCCACCTCGGAGCGCCGGTGCTTGCCGTGGCCACTGGCGTCTTCACCGTCGACGAGCTGAAAAAGCAATCTCCGGCGCTGTGTGTAAGCAATTGCTCGGAATTACTCTCTTTGGTCTGACAGGCGACAACCTCGGTTGCGCTGGCTTACAATTTCACTACGCATGCGTCTTCTCGCTGGAACCTGGCTCACTTTCGCAATGGCGAGTTTGCTTGCTGCGCAGCAGCCCTCCGCGCCGAATGCGGCCGTCGTCCCGCCAACGTCGGCAACTCAAACGGCGCAACCGCCGGGTGAGGCTCCGGCACCAAGTCAAAGTTCTGCTCCGGCGGCTGTCGGCGATACCGCTTCGCAATCAAAGACGGGCCCACAGACTCCGAACTCTGCGGGAGCTCCAACCGCAATGCCGGCTGTTCCAACTCCCACCGCCAGGGAGATTGCTGAAGCCAAACGCCAGTTCAAGGCGGGCTTAAAGTTGAAATCGAAGGGGAACTTGGACGCGGCCTTCGACAAGTTTTCCAGCGCTTCCGAACTGGATCCCCACAATGTCAGCTACATCACGGCTCGCGAGTTGGCTCGTGAAGAATTAGCGATGGACGCCCTCAAGCAGGGAAACAAGGCGATGCTGAACGGCAACGAGATTGTCGCCATGGCGGAATTCCGGCGCGCGCTGGAGTACGATCCCACCAACGACTACGCCCTGCAACGGCTGCGGGATTCCATACCCGAGGACGATACCTCCGCCCAAGCGGAGAGTGTGGTGGAACAGTCCGTGCCCATCCAGTTGCAACCCACGGAGCCGCATCAGGACTTCCATTTCCGCGGAGACGCTCGCACGCTGCTCACCCAGGTGGCGCATGCCTATGGCATCACGGCCCAATTTGACGATTCAGTGCAACAGCGGCGAGTGCTCTTCGACATTCAAGACGTGAACTTCGCCACCGCGATGGAAGCGGCCATGGCCGTGACCAAGACATTCTGGGTGCCACTCTCCGCCAAACAGATACTGCTGATAGCCGATACCGTCGAGAATCATCGCAACTTCGAACGCATGGGGCTGCGTACGTTCTTCCTTCCCGAGTTGACCGAACAGCAGCTTACGGAAATGACGAACTCGCTGCGCGTTCTGTTGAATCTCCGCTTCATCTCCTCGGACAAGGCGCAATCGGCCATCACCATTCGCGCCGAATTGCCGGTGCTGGAGGCGGCCGATCACCTTATCAAGAGCCTCACCACCGGCCGGCCGGAAGTGCTTCTTGATATGCGGGTCTACGCCATCAGTTCCAGCCTGCAGCGAGAGATTGGGACTGCCTTACCTACTCAGTTCACGCTGTTCAATATCAGCCCGGCTCTTCTCGCCGGTCTGGGCGCAAGCGCGCAGAACGCTATTAATCAGCTGATTTCTTCCGGTGGCATCAACCAGGGCAATTCCCAAGCCATCAGTGCACTGCTGGGTCAACTGCAGGGTTCGGCCACCAGTTCTCTCCTCACCACGCCGTTCGTGACCTTCGGCGGCGGACTTACTCTGTTCGGACTCAATGCCGGTAGCGTGGGGATTACTCCCACCTTGAGCTTGAACGAATCCGACATCCGCAATCTTGAACACGTGACTTTGCGCGCCGCCCAGAACGACGCTGCCGTGATGAAGATTGGAGAACGCTATCCCATCATCAACGCGACTTTCGCCCCGATCTATAACTCGGCCGCGATTTCGCAGGTGGTAGGAAACCAGAGCTACATCGCTCCGTTTCCTTCCTTCAACTTCGAAGACTTGGGCCTGGTCCTGAAAGCTACGCCTTATATTCATTCCAACCAGGATGTGACCATGAAGCTGGAATTGCAGCTTCGCTCCCTGGGGACAACCACCAACAACGGCATTCCCATCATCAATAATCGCGAATATAGCGGCATTATCACGGCGAAAAATGGTGAGTCCAGCGTAGTGACCGGCCTAATTTCTATTGACGATTCCCGCAGCATCAATGGGTACCCATTTCTGGGTCGCGTTCCGGGCCTCACTTACGCCAGCACGGTTCACAACAAGAACGTTGAAGACGACGAGTTGCTGATCGTAATCACGCCGCACGTTTTGCGCCTGCCGGATCAGAACTCCTTTGCCGTGCAATTGCCTCCGAACCATTAGAGAAGGTCTCGGGTGCCCCTGCCTCGCTCCTCGGTTAGACTACCTGGAATCACTAAAGAAGCCTCTTCCAATCCGAGTTGGGTGGGGATTTTCGCCTGATCTCCGTTCGCGCTATTTCCCCGGGTTGGCGACCTCGAAATCCACCATTGACTTGACCGCATCGTAAGGTGTGCCGGTGCTGGAGAATCCGACCAGCCTGCGCCCGTTGATGAAGAACGTTGGCGTGCTGGTCACGTCCAGCTTCTCCGCTAATGCAATCGAGTCGCGAACCCGTTTCTCGGTCTCTGGCTTGGCAACACAGGCGGCGACGGCATCGGGATCGCCACCAGAATCCTTCACGTATCCCTTCAGCATTTGGTCGACATTCTGTTCGTTGATCTCGGATTGATGGTCGTAAACCGTGGCGATAAACTTCCACACCGCCTCGTTATTTTGCCGGCCCAGACAATCCAGATACTTCGCCCCCGCAAGCGCCCACTTGTGGATCTGCTCCAACGGGTAGTTCTGAAACACCAGCTTGACCTTGGGTTCCTCTTGCACCAGCTTGGTAATGTTGGGTTGCGCCGCTTTGCAGGCCGGGCACTCCAGATCGCCAAATTCGACAATGGTAATCGCCGCATTCTGCGGCCCATGCGACGGACCGGTAACCGCTTTCAATTGGTCACGCATGTCGGCGAAAGGATCGGCGCCGAACGGCATCAACTCGCCCGTGAAGGCGTACTTCTGATCGGGCGTGATGTAAATTCTTGATACCTGCTGCCCCTTGGGTGTACTGAAGACCACCGTAGCTTCCGAGATGCCGGAAGCCTCCGAAGGCTTGATTTCGACGATCTTCCAACTCAATTCGGTATCCCAGCCAAACATCTTCTTCAGAAACTCGTTGAACGTAGCTTCGCTAGGCTGGGAAGCACTGCTAGCACTGGGGGCGGCAGGTGCGGTCTTGGCGGGAGCGTTCGACTTGGCTGCGCCTGCATCCTGCGCAGTCGAACACACGCTTACCAAAGCAAGGCCGGAAATCAACATTACGAGTATGCGACGATTCATGGTTCCTTTCGTGGATTGGCGGCCGTCGGCCGCCAGCAATTGGCAGTTAGCACTTGGCATTTAGCCAGAGCGGTCAGCAAACTGAACAAACTCCAGATTCATACTTCAGGGCGGATAACCATCCAATGGTCGGTTTAGCTAAATGCGAAGTGCGAAGAACCAAGTGCTAATGTGCTAATTGCCAAATGCTGCCTTCCCTACATCTCCAGTTTGGCAGCAATCGGATAACGGCGGCCAAACCCAAACGCCTTCTCGGAAATCTTAGGTCCTGGCGCCGCTTGTTGCCGCTTGTATTCGCTCCGATCGACCATGCAGGCGACTTTGCGAACCAGGTCGACATCATAGCCGTGTGCTGCCGCAATTGCGTCGGGAGCGTGATTGTCTTCAATATATTCTTCAAGGATCGTATCGAGGACGTCGTACGGCGGCAGCGAGTCGCTGTCTTTTTGATCAGGACGCAACTCCGCCGAGGGCGCCTTATCAATGGTGGATTGCGGAATAAGGGGCGCTCGCGAGTTTACATACCTAGATAAGCGGTACACCAGAGTCTTGGGCACGTCGGAGATAACTCCCCAACCGCCGCACATGTCGCCGTAGAGCGTGCAATATCCCACCGCGATTTCCGACTTGTTTCCCGTCGTCAACAGCAGCGCGCCAAACTTGTTGGACATGGCCATCATCAGCGAACCCCGAATGCGCGCCTGAATATTTTCCTCGGTGACATCCGGTTGCCGCCCGGCGAACACAGGGTTAAGTCCCCGCAGGTAGGAATCAAAAATATCGCTAATGGGAACCATGTCAAAGCGAATCCCCAGATTGCGCGCCAGTTGAGCTGCATCCTCGATGCTTCCCGCTGACGAGTACGGCCCCGGCATGCCCACGCCAATTACATTCTCACGGCCCAATGCATCGACGGCAATGCAAGCAGTCAGCGCTGAGTCGATGCCGCCGCTCAAACCCAGCACAACCTGCTGAAATCCGCACTTGTGGACGTAATCGCGAGTGCCCAGCACCAACGCCGCGTAGGCGCTGGCCTCCACTCCTTCATCGCGGACACGAATATCGCCGGTCAATGACTCCGTGTCGAAACAAATCAGGTCTTCCTCAAACGACTTGGCCTGCGCGATCACTTCTCCGTCCGGCCCAATCACCAGGCTGGAACCATCAAACACCAGGCTGTCGTTGCCGCCAATCTGGTTGACCATCGCGACCGGCACGCGATAATTCCTGGCGATTGCGGCCAGCATATCGCGGCGTAGTTCACGCTTGTGCAGGTAGAAAGGGGAGGCCGAGATGTTAAGCAGAATCTTGCCGCCAGCCCCGATCAAGTCTTCCACCGGATCGACCCCGTACAGCCTGCGATCCCAGAAGTGTTTGTCGTTCCAGGCATCCTCGCAAATCGTGAGCGCCACCTGACTGCCGGCAAGCGCCAACAGCGTCTGTTGATCGGCCGGTGCAAAGTTGCGCATCTCGTCGAACACATCGTAAGAGGGCAGCAATCGCTTCGATTGCACGAAGGCGATTTTCCCCTCGCGTAAAAGCGCCGCCGAATTCAACACTGATTTGCCTGTCGAGGAGTTAGCCGGAGTCACCAGACCACAGATGACGGCAATGCCCTGCGTCTCCCGCGCAATCGCTTCCGCCGTTTCCCAGTTGCGCTCAACGAACCATGGGCGCTCGACCAGGTCTCGTGGCGGATAGCCGCATACGGACAGTTCCGGAAAGAGGATGAGTTCGACTCCGCCGCTTCTGGCGCGCCGCGCATATTCGATTATCTTTGCCGAATTGCCCGAAAAATCCCCGACGACAGTATTGATCTGACCGAGTGCGATCCTCACTCTACCAGTGTAAAGGCGCACCATCAGATGCGCCAAATCGAGGACTCAGAGCCCGGCCACGTTCCAGTGAGGCGGCATTCCTCCGGGCGAGTCGGTTGGCGTCGTGGTGCCGGGAGCCGGATATGGAGTGGACGGCAGGTTACTGCCTTGCGGGTATTCTGGTTGCTCGCCCGGCCGGCGCAGGGTGGGAGCGATTCGCCGGCTTCTCCTCCGGCTTCTTGTCGGCCACTTCCGTTTCGGCCGACTTCAAGTCAACTTCCTTCTCGGTGCGCACAATCTTCTGACCATCAACTGTCATGATCTCCAGGCGCGTCACCAGTTCACCCTGGAAGCGCACAAACTGTACTTCTTCCGGAGGAGTCCCGTAGATCCATTCTTCGTAATCCGTTCCCGTGTCGTCGCGATCGCGAATTTTCTTCGGAGCCCGTCCCTTGGCATAGACCACCATCTCGCGATCCATCCCCACCAGGACGTTATGGTTCTTGATCGCATCCCGCACCTTCGGTGGCAACGTTTTCTCGTAGGCTTCGGCTTCCGTGAGAGCCTTGAAGTCAAAAACCGGCCCCAGCAAATCGCGCACCTGCTCACCCGTCAGTTCGGGAACATATTTGTCGAACTCGAGCGTAAGCACCGATCCCTTGGCCTCCAGACTCTTAGGAGCGCCTCCCACTGGAGTCGTCGATCCACCCGCGCCAACGGAAACGTGCTGATACCACTTCTCATGCTTCTTGGGCCCGCCGTTGATTTCCAGAACGATTGACTTCTCTTTCACCAGAACATTGGTGATGACCACGCGATCGCCAGGCTTGGCCGCCAGCCCATGCTCCGCGATCAGCGATGCAATCTGCTGGTCGGTCGGCGTAACCACGCCGTTCTTGATCTGCAATCCTTTCTCGCTGATGGGAAATGGATGGCGCACATACACCCGCTCCGCTGTCAGATCGCGCATCACTTCCAACCGGGTGCGCGGCGTCATTTTGTCAGACGGGGAGTTGGCTTGCGATTTTGTGTCGTCGGCGGAAATGGGTAAGGCCACCAGCAAAGCAGCCGTCGCTAAGAACGAAACACACAGGCGGTTCATGGGAAACCCCGGAATTTCCTAAATTATATGCCTATTGGAACCGCCGATGCAGGCTACGACTTGGTATGCGAGAGGCTGTCGCGCAGAGCAGGTTTCGGCGACAGCAAGGCAACGGGCTGGGGCAGCTTTTCCACCGGCAACTTCCACACGATTAGGATTCCAACAAGTATGGCAAAGGCGCAGGCGGCGCTGGCTTCCACTCCATAACCGCCGCCAGTGACCCACCAAGGCCCGGTTGCCGTGGTGCGAGCGTATACGTTAAAGAAACGAAAACCGCTGACCGGCAAGCCCAGGATCGACCCTAGGGTCGCATTCCATCCGAAGTGAATGCCCCACGGAAGCCACAACGATCGAGTACGCAAGTACGCGATCGAGAGCAGGATCCCAATGAGTATGGTATTGACCACCCCCCAGCGGCCGGCGCCGGGATTCTTCAGATGCAACAACCCATACAGTACCGAGAAGACCGCAATTGCTCCCGCGGCGCCGATCCCTTTTACCAGGTGCTGGAAAGGATAGCCTCGAAACATCAGCTCTTCCGCCAGTGCGCCAAATAGCAGAACCACAATTACCGCAGCGACCTTCGGAATAATAGTCAGGCCGTGATCGTATGCGATCTTGGTATGTCCCCAGAAGTGAATAGGCGCAACCGCCAACAGGGTAAGAAGAAATCCTATGACCACTCCCATGGCGAACTGCTTCAACCAACCCTTCGCCCGGGGCAAACCCTGGGCCGCGATGCGATGGTCCTCGATCTGATCGCCAACCGTCAGCATCCAGACAAAAATGCCCAGCAGCAATAACGACAAGAGCGGACGAAAAGCCAATTCAAAAAGAAATGTGCGCTGGCCGACAATGTCGGCGGCAATATGGCCCGAGACCACAAAAGCAATTGCCGAAAGAATCGCGGAGAAGAGGAACGCCCAACCCGGCTGCAGTTTTCCCGTGTCTGTCGTGAACATTCTTATACCTTGGCCGCTTGTGGCTTGTTTAGCGAATGGAAACTCAACCCTTGGCGTGCCACATGGAAGTCGAGCGGTTGTCCGCCATTTTCGCGAATGGCGCTTTCAGTGCGTTTTTTCGTCCCCGGTTCCACCAGAACAATGACGCAACCACCGCCCCCCGCGCCGCAAACCTTGGCTGCGCGCCCTCCATTCTGCGTGGCCACCTCAATCAGCTTATCAATGAGAGGGGTCGCGATCCCGGGCGCATTCGTACGCCGCAATTTCCATTCTTCCCTCATCAGTCTCTCAACCTCGTCCCACCGTTCGCCGGCCAGAGCACAATACATTTCCTGCGCAATGCGCGAGATCTCCTCGAAATTGTGGATGACGTGTTTATCCCCATTTATGTGTTGCTTGAACACTTCCCAGTTGTTAATGCCCGATTGCCGCGGTGCGCCGGTGTAGAACAACGACAGGCGCTGATCCATCTCATCCAGTGAAACTGGAATGCTCTCGCGTCTTACCCCACCGGCTTCCAACAGAATCGCGCTCACCCCACCATACATCGCAGGATAGTAATCCTGACAGCCCGTGGGCACACCGATGAGCTGCGCCTCAACATTTTGGGCGATCACGCGAATCTGCTCGATGTCGATATCGCGGCCAGTGAAACGAGCTAGCGCGGCAGCGGTCGCGATCATCAGCGCCGAAGAGCCGGAAATTCCCGCTCCCGCCGGCGATTCCGAGAACGTTTCCAGCGTGAACCCTGCCTTGGGCTGGAAGAAGCGAATCAGATAAGCTCCCAGCGGATGCCGATACGCCTTAGCCGCCAGTAGGTCGTCCAGGCTGGCAAAGCGTCTCTTGCCGTGACGTATCGTGCGACTGTAGATGAATCTTGCGCCCTGCATGCGGTGTAATCTTGCAGGCAGTCAATATACTGAGCGCGACGTTAACGCTGACCGCGCCGGGATGGAAAAGGTAGAGCGGCCAGATGTCGAGCGTCCCGCCGGCAAGATCTGCCCGGCATGGCGCGGTGGCCACGATTTCGTCTCCGTTGTCTTCTGCTATAAATTGCGCGAGGGATTGCATCCTACGATTCGGCCCCAGTCGACAACTCCCTACTTGTCGCCAGCACTTCTGCGATAACCTGCGCCACGTCATCCGGCGTTGTCCGATGATTCACAAAACAGGCGCGCAGGGAAAATGTGCCATGTATGCTTGCATTCGATAGGTATACTTTCCCACGCTGCACCACACGTTGCAAAATCTTCCGATTCAGCACATCTGCGTCGGCTCCAGATCCAGGTCGCGGAAGAAAACGAAAACATACCGCGCTGAGTTTCACCTGTGCCAGCAATTCCAACTCCGGCTCCGCGACAACCAGGCGCGACAATAGCTGGGCGTGTTGCAAGTCGTTTCGGATCGCTTCACGAAACTTCTCGAGTCCGTGATAACGAAGCGACAGCCAGACCTTCAGCGCCCGAGAGCGGCGCGATAGCTCAAGCGATTCCTCGAAGTACGCGAAGCTTTCTATCGGATCTTCGAGCAATGACTTGGCATAGTCGCCGGTGTGCGAAAACGCGCGGCGTGCATCGGCTGGGTTGCGATACAAAAGGCATCCACAGTCGAGTGGCTGATACAGCCATTTGTGCGGATCGAGCGAAAGCGAGTCAGCGCGATTCATTCCAGCGAACCATGCCGGCTCTGCAATTGCAGCCAGAGCGCCATAGGCTCCATCAATGTGAAACCACACACCGAATTCGTGGGCAATGTCGGCGAGATCGGATAGGGGATCGATGCTGCCCGTGGCCACTGTGCCGGCCGACCCGACGATTGCCAGCGGAGTGAGTCCGGCTTCGACATCACGCTGAATCTCGGCCCGCAAAAGATCCGTGCGAATACGGAAGTCGTCATCGCAAGGGATGAGGCGCAGATAGTCGCGTCCGATGCCCAGAAGTGCCACCGCCTTGGGAATGGACATGTGCACCTGCTCGGAGGCGTAAATTGTTCCCGGCCGCGCACCGCTTTCATTGGCCGGCAAGCGCGCCTCGCGTGCCATGGCCAAAGCCATGAGATTGGCTGGCGAACCGCCGCCGGTCAAGCTGCCGCCAAATCCCTTGCATCCCACGGCCTGCGCCAGCCAACCCACAACAATCCGCTCGATGGTCACCGCCGTGGGCGACGATCGCCAGGCGGTTACATTCTGGTTGAGGACGCTGGTCAGCAAGTCAGCGGCAGCAGCCACCGGCTCTCCCGACCCGAAAACGTAACCAAAAAAACGTGGACTGTTCGGCCGGCCGCCCTCAATCACCTCCGCCAAGTCATCGAAGGCAGACTCGCCTATCCCATGTTCCGGCAGTTGTTTAGCCAGCAAAGTTTGAGTTTCGCTTCCAGTGATCCGGGGAAAACTCGGGCGCTCGCCGATACTCGTCAAATAATCCAGCGAAAGGCGGGTAACACGTTCAAACATTGCCTTGTATTGTTCGTTCGAAAGTATAAGTGGGTTCATGAGGGAATGCGTTTTACTCCACACGTCCCATGAGCGGGACATTCATTGTAGCGCGACCCAAACTCGGGCGATGGTTTACAGCTCGCGATAGCTGATCAACTCGATTCCTTGCCGCTGCAGCAGATCCCTCGCTTCGGGCGAGGTGAGCAAGCGCAACTCCTGCTCGCGTGACTGGCGTAGTCGGGTTCGCACTCGGTCCAGCTCAGCGTCGTTGTAGCCGGGATGAGCGACAAACTCCCACGTTCCTTCGGGGATGCTCTCGACGATCGCAGTGAACAGCCGTAAGTCGAGCAAACCGGTGACCGACACTCCCAGTGATCCATCGGTGGTGCGCAATCCGTGCGCCGCCACCTCGCGCCGGAATCCGGCTGCAAAACTACGTAGCACATTCAATTGTGCCAACCGCTTCCATGCCTGACGGGTGCGCACCAGGCTGCTCCAGGGCAGCGGCCACACCTGCCCAAAGGGGTTGCGCACCGCCCCAACATTCCGCGCTCGCGCGGCTCGCAGCAGTGGACGTAGCACGGCCGGAAACATGTGCGCGTGCTTATGAGTATCGAAGTGCGAAACCTTGACCCCGGAGCGCTGGATGCGCTCCATTTGGGCGGTCGCCTCAGCTTCGACTTCATCGGGGTTCAGTTTATGCCGGAACGAAGCGACCACAAACTGGTTCAGACTGTCGCGCAGCCGGCCATGGTTTCTGCCGTCAGCCTGCAGGAGACTGGGCACTCGATTTGCCGGCAACAAAGGTTCACCGTCGAGCAGAACGACGTGACATCCGACGCTGAATGTACCGCCGCGCCGGGCAATCGATCCGGCTAACTGCGTCGCCTCGTTGAAGGCGCCGGCATTCGCCATCAGCGTTGCCGAGGTTACGATGCCACCATTCTGAGCTTCGACGATGGCGCGATTTACGCCCGAGGTCAGGCCAAAATCATCGGCGTTAACAATGAGCCGGCGCACGACCTCAGTTTAGCAAGTCAGTTCTACTGGGGCCGTGAAGAGAGTAAAAGCCTTTTTGAATTCTCGAACCCCGAATCACAGATCGGGCGGGCGCCACATTGTGAATTGTTTCCGGGGAGCAGCTAGGCAGTTCGTAAATTCCGCACCGGTAGTCGTTCACCTTCGCCCAGGTATGTCTTCAGTTTGTCCAATAACGCGGGAAACATCCGATCTTTGGGCAGGCAGGCGTTCACATCTTTTCCACCGTCGATGTAACCGTAGCCGGTAATCATGATGACAGGAAGTTCGGGATTGGTGGCGTGCAACTGCTTAGCAAGATCAAGCCCATTCATCCCGTCCATGCGAAAGTCGGTTACCACGATATCAAATTTCTCGCGCTTGAATTTGTCGAGCGCGTCCTTGGCATTGTAAGCGCTCACTGCCCGGTAGCCCTGGGTTTCCAGGATCTCGCAACTCAGCCGAGCCAAGACTTCATGATCGTCTACAAACAAGATTGCCTTCATCGCACACCTATTCTTCTTTCTTCGTGAGGCACTACACCGCGCGCTACCTACCTAGGTTGGTTTCCTACGCCGTCCAAAAAGATGCCCCGAATTGCAAAAGTTTTATCGGAGTCGGATTCCAAGCCCGCGTTCGGTTGGTGCCATCACTGCCGTCCACTTCCCTTGGCCTCCTCAACCGCACGACTATTAACGTTGTCGACGTGGGCACTTTGTACCCGATGGCGGACGACAATTGTGGTATCAGGCCATAGCACAGGAATCGCAGACTTCGTCTTCCTGCGCTCCTAAATATAAAAAGCCCAACCAGGCGGCTGGGCTCTCTGAACTACAGCAAAAGCATTTTTTATTGGACCCGAGTCACGTTGCCGGCTTGCGGTCCCTTCTGCCCGTCGACGATCTCGAACTCAACCTGATCGCCTTCCTGCAAACTCTTATATCCCTCGATGTTGATCGCGCTGTAATGCACGAATACATCTGCACTGCCATCCTCACGACCAATGAAGCCAAAGCCTTTTGCGTTATTGAACCACTTCACGGTTCCTTTCATTCTCACGTTCTTTCTTCCTCCGGGCAACGCCCCTCAGCAGCCCCACCCCGGGGCATGCCGGTCTTAAATTGCGTCAATCAGGTTGAGCCAGAAGCCAGAGTCTTGAGAGGACTTTTTCCCACAATGGCACGGTGGAACGGAGCCTGTTGAACTGCGTATCTTAAAGTTTCCCGCCGTTTCGTGGTGTTGTCAAGAGAGTATACAGACCAGGCCCGCATCTTTATTGGGTTTTTTGATATGTTTGGGATTGGAGTTTTGAGATATCTGCGGCTGACTGTGGCACCAATGATGCCGGCATTCCGTCACTTCTTTCCTTGAGGTCGCTGGCCATGCGTCTGGGCCAGCCACAGAACTCCGGAAATTGTCTTGCCATCGCGGATTTTGCCGGACTTCACCATTGCGATCACCCGAGATAGCGGCATCATCTGGTATTTCAAGACCTCATCCTCCTCGGGCTGAGCCTCGCCAACGGTCAACTCGCGGGCCAAATATACCGTCATGGTCTCGCTCAGAAATCCGGGGCTGGGATAGAAGTGCAGCGCTCGCTTCCACTTTTTCGCGCGATACCCAGTCTCTTCCAGCAATTCGCGCTTAGCGCCGGTCAAAGCTTGCTCACCGCGATCGAGGCTGCCGGCGGGCAACTCCCAAAGATAATCCTGGGCGGCATAGCGATACTGACGCTCCAGCAGGACGAGCGGCTCAGTTCCACTGTCGTCGACGGCGAGAATGACCACGGAGCCGGGATGGCGCACAACATCTCGTTGCGCGACGACGCCGGTTGGCTCCGTCACCCGGTCCGAGGTCACGCTGAATACTGGACCTTTGTACACGACTTTAGAGGATTCGATCTCAAGTTTCTGGCGCTTGCTCTTGGAACGGTTGGCGGCGGAGCTGCTTTTCGGAGGCATATCAACAATATAAGGCAGCGATTGCGATTCAGGGACGATCGCTAGCCACACTGACCGCGATGGCCGACTTTGGATAAACCAGCCCGCAGCAAGAATCGAATCCGTCGATCTGCTATTCTGCCCGCCGTGCCTCAACAAACACGATCTGGCAGTTTGCCGACAATCAGTATTGTCGGACCGGGAAACCTGGGAACGGCCCTGGCCTTAACCCTGCCGTCGGCGGGTTACGAGCTGAAGTTTATCGCCACACGCAAGAAGACCTCGCCAACCAGCCATGCGAAAACTCTGGCGCGAGACGTTAAAGCGCGCCTGGTCGCGCTAGGGAAGCAGCCGCTGGAGACGGATCTGATCTGGATCACCGTGCCCGATGATGCCATCGCCGGTGTAGCGAAATTGCTGGCGCGATCTCAGGACTGGCAGGGCAAGGTGGTGTTTCATTCCAGCGGGGCGTTGACCAGCGATGAGCTTTCGCCCTTGCGCGCGAAGGGTGCGCGGGTGGCAGCGGTGCATCCCATGATGACCTTTGTTCGCGGTGTGGCCCCGCAGATAGCCGGAGTGGCTTTCGCCGTGGAAGGCGATGCAGGCGCGGTGCGGATGGCTAAGTCGATTATCGAGCGCCTGGGTGGGGAGGCGTTCTCCATCAGGAAAGAGAACAAAGTGCTGTATCACGTTTTCGGCAGCTTCACTTCGCCACTGGTTATCGCGCTTATGGCTTCGCTGGAGCAGGTGGCTCTGGCAGCCGGTATCCGCAAGCAGGACATCAAGCCCATCATGGTGCCTTTGCTGTGGCAGACACTGCATAACTATCTGAAGCACGACGCGGCGGCGGCCTTCAGTGGGCCACTGGCTCGCGGCGACGTAGCCACGGTGCGTAAGCATCTGCAAGAGCTGAGGAAGCTTCCTGAGGCGAGACAAGTGTATGTCGGACTGGCACGAGCGGCGCTGAAAAATCTGCCGGTGAAGAATCGGAATGCCTTGATTCAAGCTTTGGCTGAGGCAGAAAACAAACTGACGAATCGGCGAATCACCGAAGGCATGCGGGAGCTACGCCGACGAGTCAAGGGTGACAGGATGAGCGTGCGTCAAATGGTCGAGGATGGTAGGCGGTTTTGACGGATGAGACAAGCGAGAGACGGGAAGTCTACCAACTGGTGAACAGATGCCCCATCTTTTCCTTCTTGGTGCGCAGGTAGGCTTCGGAGTGCTCGTAAGCCTCGACTTGGGCGGAGACTCGTTCCACTACCTTGACTCCCGCATTCTCCAGAGCCGCGACTTTGTCGGGATTGTTGGAGATGAGGCGGACTTCCTTTACCTCCAGCTGCCGTAGGATCTCGGCAGGAAGCTTGTACTCGCGATAGTCGTTGTCATAGCCGAGTTCGTTATTGGCTTCGACAGTGTCGAGACCTTTGTCCTGCAACTCGTAAGCCTGCAACTTGGCCATCAACCCGATGCCGCGGCCCTCCTGCTGTTCATAGATCAGGATGCCCGCGCCCGCTTCGGTGATCATGGAGAGGGCCAGTTCGAGTTGCTGCCGGCAGTCGCAACGCATGGAGTGAAAGACATCTCCAGTGAGGCATTGCGAATGGATGCGAACCAGCGGCGCAGAGGAATGGATGTCGCCCATGACGAGAGCGATCGCCACTTCTTTGCGAGGTTCGGACTTGCCCCGCCCGTTAGAGCCAGCCCCAGCACCGACGATCCGCCGTTGCGAGGGGTTTCCAGCTCTCCTTCAAAGCCGTAGATGCGAAACTGTCCCCAGCGTGTGGGGAAGTTGGCCTCGGCTACCTTCCTGATAGCAGAATGAGTCACCCTTCGATTATAAGCTGCCGCTGCCTTTGGCGATGTTCAAGCGTCACAGCCAAGGCGTGCGAGCGACACAGACTGCCGTGGCTTCACCAATAAAAGGGGCGGCCGTTACTGGCCGCCCAAGGTACTGCGGGTTCGATCACTGCTAATCTCTAGCGTCCGTGTCCTCCGCCGGAATGCCCTCCACCGCCGCTGCTGTGCGAGCCACCACCACCGCCGTGATAGCCACCACCACCGCCGGAGGCGTGATAGCCGCCGCTGGAGCCGCCCGAGGAATGCGGCGCCGAATAAGAACCCATGCTGCGGCCCGAATACATCGGGCTGGAACCGTAACTCCGGCTGGCGGAATAGGTTGGCGTAGAGCCATAAGAACGGCTCGCGCCATAGCCGGAGTATGCGCTACGGCTTCCCGCGCCGTAACTCGACCCTGCATAGGAACTGCGGCTGCTTCCACCGGAATAGCTGCTAGCCCCGTGGGCTCCATAGGACGAGGACGCAGAATTGCCCGGCGCGGCATGATACGAGTAGCCAGAAGGCGGCCGGGGCACCGACATCGCGCTCCGCTCGCTCGATGAACCACTGCTGTGCGATCCGCCTTGAGGAGCCGCCTGATGTGACGGGCTCGAATGCTGCTGCGTTCCAGTCGAACGACTCGGCGGATACGACTGCGATGACCGTGATTCCGAGTTGTTCGCACCATAGTGCTGATTGTTGCTCGTACCAGCATTGTTGTTCTGCGCAACGTTGGCCGTCGCATGGTTATTCGAGGTGCCGCTGTTGGAGCGAGCGAAACTATCGTTGCTCGCCGGCGGACGCGGAACGTTGTGGGTTGACGATGCCTGGCCGTTCGTTGCCGATGAGGTCTGACCATGGTTGGTCGTAGCCATTCCTCCAGCCGAAGGCGGACGCGGTACGTAATGCCCGCCAGCCGGGTTGCTCGGAGTGGTGGCACGAGCCAGCTCATTGTTGCCGCTAGCCTGCGAGCGCGAAGCATTTTGCGCTGCACCGGAATTTGCAGTCGTTCCACGCGACGCTTCCGTAGCTGCCCCGTGGTTTGCGCCAGGCGCGCTGTTGGTGTGCGCGGCAGCTGTTTCGGTGCCACCGAACTTTGCCGGACCAGCCGGAGGTCGTGCGTTGGTAACGACGCTGCGGCTAGCCGACGACGAAGGAACACCCGTGGTGCGCGGCGTTTGCCCACCCAGAACTGAAGATTTCGTTGGGTTGACATTGGCCGTGCTCATCAGCTGGCCTTTTCCAATTGCGGAGGCGGGTACAGCTCCGCCGACTTTGTTGACAGCCGCTCCCGACGTGAAAGCGGATCTGGACGCTGAAGTCACGCCATTTCTCATCACCGCGTCTGTGTTGCGGACGTTACCGAGATTGTTGTGGTGGTAGTTGTTCGTAATATTGTTAATGTTGGTGATGCGCGTATTCGTAATGTTGACGTTGCGGAAGTACGCATTGCTGACGTAGCCACCACCGCGATACCAGCCGCCGTGTCCCCATCCGCAGTAGCGGGGATAGAACGGCTGACCCCAGCCCAGCGGATACCAGCCAAAGCCTACGCCGATGCCGAAGCCCCAGCCTCCGCCGAAACCAAAGCCAATGCCGAAGCCCGGTCCGCCGATCCAGCCGACCAGCGCAGGCGCGTAGTACGGGATTCCAGTAGCCGCCATACGGGCCGGGCGCCCAGCCCCAGCCTCCGCCGTAGGAAACCCAGCGGCCATAGTGGAAGGGAGCGAATCCCCACGGCTGATCGTCAACCCAGGTCCAGCCCCAGGGAGCAATCCAGGCCCAGTGCCCGAACCGATACGGCGCCCATCCTGCTGGCACGGAATTGGGAACCCATACGGCGCCGTAGGTCGGAGCCTGTACCCAGTTGCCATAGGCGTCGAGGTCCTGATAGCCAATCACGCCGGGCGAAACATAGCGGGCCGAGACCGAATCGTCGAGCCGCTTGTCGCGAACTTGTGCCCAGTCTTCAAAGCCATCGCGAGCAGGGGCGGCGTAAGCCGTGTGCTGCAGCGAATTGTCAGCGCGGAAGCGGATCTGCATGTCGGAGTTCACCCGAACTGCCGGTCCCTTGCCCGTCGCCTGTCCGTAACCACTGCGAACTGTGACCCAACTCTCGTCCTGGCTGGGATACACATCGAAGCGATACACGCCGGTCTTCATTACGGTGAAGGCAAAATTGGGAGTATCGACCTCATAGACCTCGCCACTTTGCAAATGGCGAACGGTGAGGGCTCAACGTGCCCTGATCGAGTTCGATCTGCACGGTGCTGTCGCTGACATTGGTCAACGTCAGGCTGGTTTCCGAGTTCATGCGCAGGAAGCCGTCGCCGACGTTCAACTCGGCGCGCGAATCCTTGTCGGTCCAGACACGGTCAGCCGTAGTGAGCGGCCGATTCATGCTGGCTGCGACCCAGTCGTTCACGCCTCCCGGCTGCATCGAAACTTGGCCTGTCATGTACTGCACGCGAGCTACGCGACCCGGAGGATCCTGCTGCTGTCCGCCCTGTCCAGGGTCGCCCTGCTGCATGGGAACATTGGCCGGTGGCGGAGCAGTGTTCTGGTCCTGATCTTGATCTTGCGCCAGAACCGATCCCGCCAGCACGGTAACTAACAGCAGCGCTGCGAATACGCAACCAAACCGCCGCCGTGATCTCATTTTGAATCTCCTGTCGCCTCGGAACCGACCGCTTATCGTCGTCATCGAGGCAAACTTCCTAAAAACGCAGCACGCCAGAATCCTCGTGTCTGTCATATCTGTAAACCCTACATTTGTCGAGGTGTTTCGCGTGTTCTTTTTATATAGATGCAGGATAAATCTACATGGAGGCTAAATTGCCAAGGCCCGAATGATGGCATTGCGATGGCCGTATTAGGCGTCAAACGCTTCGTTTCTCTGGAACCCGGGAATTCGGCTAACCGTATGCTCCGAAGTGGCGTGAGCGGTTTCAGCCAAGGCCGAGTTTCGGGAGCATGTCGTCCCGATCGCGGAAGTGTCGCGGGATATAATCCTTGGCCGCACCGTTATATCCAACCAGAAAGGCGCTCTCATGACGCTTCCAGCCTTCGTGTGTCGTTTAACTTTTCGTGCTTAGCTGTTCTGCTCGAGGTTTTCGCATTCGCCCAGGCACCGAGCATTCCCGCCCCGCCGCCCGCGCCGCGGCATCCGGTGACCGATACCTACCAGGGCGTGAAGGTTATCGACGACTATCGCTGGCTGGAGGACTGGAACGATCCTGCCGTCAAACAATG
Organism: uncultured Acidobacteriaceae bacterium; assembly: GCA_963746515.1. Taxonomy (GTDB): domain Bacteria; phylum Acidobacteriota; class Terriglobia; order Terriglobales; family Acidobacteriaceae; genus Bog-257. The sequence goes on from CAVVBO010000003.1 coordinate 672,733, forward strand.
GAGTGCAGCGGAGAACGCTCGCACTCGTGAATATCTCGATCATCTGCCGGCGCGCGCGGCGATCAGGGAACGATTGCAGCAACTGATCACTGCCAGCGAGGGCCAATATTTCGACGTGAGGGAACGCGGCGGAGTTCTGTTCGCGATGAAGGCCCAGCCACCGAAGCAGCAGGCCTTCCTCGTGATATCTGCCTTCGGCTGACAAGCCCAACGCGCGAGAAGATCGTGGTCGATCCCAACGCCATGGGGAAGAGCGGCTCGACCGCCATCGACTTCTACGTTCCGTCGCTGGATGGAAAGCTGGTCGCGGTTTCGCTTTCCGAAGGAGGCTCGGAAGATGGCACCGCGCACGTTTTCGAAGTGGCAACCGGGAAGGAATTGGCGGATACAGTTCCACGCGTGAACTTCGCGACCGCCGGCGGCAGCATCGAGTGGAACAAGGATGGGACTGGCTTCTACTACACCCGCTATCCGCAGGGGAACGAGCGCCCGGCAGACGACGCCAACTTCTATCAGCAGGTTTACTTTCACAAGCTGGGCACCAACAGCAACCAGGACACTTACGTCATCGGCAAGGATTTTCCCCGCATTGCCGAAATTCAGCTGCACGCCAGCGATGATGGGCTGCTGGCTGCTGGCGACGGTAGCTAACGGCGACGGCGGCGAGTTTGCACACTACCTGATGAACTCGTCCGGACAATGGATCCAGGTAACACATTTTGGAGACGGAATCGTCTCGGCCAAGCTGGGCACCAACGGTGACGCTGCGTTGTACCTGCTCTCGCGTAAGGATGCGCCTCGCGGGCAAAGTATTGCGGTTGACGCTGGCGGATACTGCGCTGGCGAAAGCCCAACTCCTCGGTCCCGCAAAGTTCGGGCGCTCGGGTCGAGCGACAGCGCTCGCGCTTCGATCGACGATATCGTGCCGGCGGCCACGCGGCTCTATGTGCGCGAAATGATCGGCGGACCTTCACGGGTTCGCATCTTCGATCACCAGGGTCACGAGACCGGCATGCTGCCTGCGCCTGCCGTATCCGGCGTCAGCGAAATAGCCCATACCATGGGCGACAATGTGTTGTACGAAGTTTCGACCTATCTGGAACCGCCGGCATGGTACAGCTATCGACTCGTCGAGTGGAAAATCGGATCGCACGGCCATGTCGGCGACCTCGACCATTAAGTTTGATGATGCCGAAGTGGTTCGCGAGTTCGCTGTTTCCAAGGATGGCACTCGCGTTCCGGTAAACATCATCCGTCCGCAAGAGACGCGAAGCTCGATGGCAAGAATCCCACGCTGTTGGAGGGCTACGGCGGCTACAACATCAGCATGACGCCGGAGCTTTATGGGTTCGTTCGGGCGCATGTGGCTGGACCAGGGTGGGGTTTATGCGATCGCCAACCTGCGCGGCGGCGGCGAATACGGCGAAGAGTGGCACAAAGCAGGGAACCTTGCCCACAAACAAAATGTGTTCGACGACTTCATCGCTTGCGCCGAGTACCTCATCCAGCACAACTACACCTCGCCTGACGCACCTGGCGATTATGGGCGGCAGCAACGGCGGTTTGCTGATGGGCGCGGTGCTCACGCAACGCCCCGATCTTTTCCGCGCGGTGGTTTCGTATGTCGGCATTTATGACATGCTGCGCGTCGAGCTAGATCCCAACGGCGCCTTCAATACCACCGAGTACGGAACGGTAAAGGATCCAGACCAATTCAAAGCTCTGTTTGCCTATTCGCCCTACCACCATGTGCAAGACGGCGTCAGCTATCCGGCCGTGCTGTTGCTAACCGGAGAGAACGATCATCGCGTGAATCCCATGAACTCGCGCAAGATGACGGCGCGCCTGCAGGCGGCGAATGGTTCGAGTCATCCAATTCTGCTGCGCACTTCGTCCAATGCCGGGCACGGCATCGGCACGGCCCTGGACGAAGCAATTGAGGAAGGGGCCGATGTGTTCTGCTTCCTCTTCGATCAGTTGGGGATTACGTATCGTCCACCGCCGGCTAAGTGAGCAACCGCTGAGGTGGCCGAGGAAACCAGGCAATGGCCACGGAGTTCACCGGCGAGACAAGTGAGGTGTTGCAGGGGCTGAAGCCCTCGCACTCGCTCGTCTTTTGCGGCACGACTGAAGTCGTGCCCTGATACAAACCCGAATCATCCGGGAAATGCCTTATAGGAAGCCGTACGGTCGTCGATAAATAACAGTTCTGTGGGTCATAAACATTTCCAATAGGGAAAACTGCGTCGGCTAGGCCCTGGTCGCGATCTGTTCACTCAGACGGGTTCGGTCGCAATGACCCGTGCGGAGTTAACGATGCATCTGGCATCCCGCCCACCGACATGGAAGGTTCTGCTGGCCTTTGCCATCGTCTACTTCGTTTGGGGCTCGACATATCTTGCCATTCGCGTGGGCGTGCGGGAAGTTCCTCCTTTTCTTCTGGCTGGAATGCGGTTTCTGCTGGCCGGAGGCGCTCTTTACGCCTGGATGCGAGCCAAGGGAACAACTTCGCCTACCGGCCGCGAGTGGCTTTCGGCGTCGCTGCTGGGGGTGCTGATTTTCGTGCTCGACTATGGTCTTGTCTTCTGGGCCGAAAAGCGCGTGCCATCGGGGATCACCGCCGTGATGATGGCGACCATCCCGCTGTTCATGGCTTTGTCGGAAATTCTCTTTCTCCGAACCCAGAAGCTCACGGCACGGCTGGGGTTCGCACTGCTGGTAGGCATCGGCGGCGTGGTCGTTCTGGTAAGTCACTCACTGAGCTTTGGTGATGTCCCGGTGGATACTTCCGGGGCGATTGCGCTGGTAGTGGCGGCGATGAGTTGGTCGGTCGCGTCCGCGCTCACCCGCAAGCTGCCGCTGCCCGCTTCCAAGCCCATGAGTTCCGGCGCGCAAATGCTTTGCGGAGGCGTATTACTCACGCTCACCGCGGCTGCTCTAGGCGAGTTTCGTGGATTCCATCCCCAGGCGGTTTCGCGCGGAGCCTGGATGGCGCTCGCCTACCTCGTAGTTGCCGGATCGATCATCGCGTTCACCGCTTATGTGTGGCTCATCCACCACGAGTCGCCAACCAAAGTGGGGACTTATGCCTACGTCAATCCTGTGGTAGCTGTGGCGCTGGGATATTTCCTCGGCGGCGAAGCAGTAGGCCCGCGAACTCTGCTGGGAACGCTGTTGGTGCTGGTCAGCGTGGTGGTGATTACGACCACTCCGGCTAGAAAGCCGGCGACAAAATTGGCTGAAGAAGCCTCCTGAGGAATAGCGCGTACCAAGCCTCGAAACCCCAGATCGATGCCAGGGATGAAAAATCGGGTAAAGTAGTTAGCCAATGGGAGGCGGCCTTTGACGATAGAGCCCGGACATTCCAATTTCAGTGGTCAAGATTTGCCGGCGTTGCCTTTCGACTCATGGAAGGACACGCAGGCGACGTTGCACATGTGGACGCAGATTGTCGGCAAGGTCCGACTGGAGCTTTGTCCGCTGGTGAATCATTGGTGGAATGTGCCGCTTTACGTGACCGCCCGCGGCCTGACGACTTCCCCAATGCCGTACGGCGATCGTACGGTTGAGGTTCGCTTCGACTTCATCGACCACAAACTTCTGATCGATACCTGCGACGGACAGCATCGCGAGTTGGCCCTGAAGCCGCAGAGTGTCGCGGAGTTTTATCGGTCTTTCATGGCGGCTCTGTCGGACCTGGGCGTGCCGGTGAAAATCTGGACCACTCCCTGCGAAATTCCCGACCCTATTCCATTCGAGAAGGACAATCAGCATGCCTCCTACGACGCGGACAGCGCGCACACGTTCTGGCTCATTCTGACCTGGGTTGATTCGGTCTTCAAGGAATTCAGATCGCCGTTTCTGGGCAAGGCAAGCCCGGTACATTTTTTCTGGGGCAGTTTCGATCTGGCAGTGACTCGTTTTTCCGGAAGACGGGCGCCGGAAAGGCCAGGTGCAGATTCCGTCACCCGAGAGGCATATTCGCACGAGGTCAGCAGCGCCGGATTCTGGCCGGGCGGTGGTGACATCAAAGGCCCAGCTTTTTATTCCTACGCAGCGCCGGAACCGCTGGGCTATTCGGAGCAACGAGTTCTACCGGAGAGCGCTTTCTACCATCCGCAAATGAAAGAGTTTCTGTTGATGTACGACGACGTGCGGAGCGCCGAGTCTCCTAAAGCCGCCTTGATGGGCTTTTTGCGGAGTACTTATGACGCGGCTGCCAACTTGGCTAAGTGGGACCGCAAAGAGCTGGAACGATAAGTCACCGGAGGAGGAGAAAATGGCAGAGTCCTGTAGTCATCTCGATCAAATTAAAGTTACTCACACCGATATTCATGTTTGTCCGGAATGCGTCAAGTTAGGCGATACCTGGGTTCATCTGCGGCTGTGCCTGGAATGCGGACATGTGGGCTGCTGCGACTCATCCAAAAACAAGCATGCGACCAAGCATTTCCATAGAGTGAAGCATCCCCTGATTCGCTCCATTGAGCCGGGAGAGGCTTGGATATGGTGCTACGTGGATGAGGTTTCTCCGGGCGAAATACCGGACTGACAGCCTGACTTTGAGAGCATCGCTTCCCCCGGTGAGATAGGAGAAATTTTCTCCTACCCATAACCATTGAGTGGTGATCTTCCATATTGCGCTAGTCTAGCTTCGGGTGTAATTTATCGAGCCATGATGCGCGCCACAGGCTGTAGGCTGGCCGTTTGTGTGGTCATCATCGTCTGCTGGATGACCTCTTCGGCTGGTGAGAATAAATCTGCCGACGTGATGAGTTCTCTGCAAAGAGAAAAAACTTTGCAGATACTAAGTGATGTCCACGATAAGGTCTGCAAAGAGTATTACGACACCACTTTTCACGGAGTGGACTTCGAGGCACGATACAAAGAAGCCATAGAAAAAATCCACAAGGTCGACACGGTCAGCGATGCTCTTGGAGTGGTCGCATGGATGCTCGCTGGATTGAACGATTCGCATACGATGTTTATCCCGCCGCCCCGGCCCTACCTGGTCGAACATGGATGGGAAGCGTCCTTTGTGGGAGATAACTGCTTTGTAACAGCGGTTAGAACGGATTCAGATGCCGCCGTGAAAGGCCTGAAACCCGGGGACCAGGTTGTAACGATCGAAGGCTTTCGTCCTACCCGGGCAAATTGGTGGAAGCTGAACTATTCGTTCAATATGCTGGCTCCCCGGTCTGGAATGAGTCTGGTGGTAGTAAGTCCCGGCGGACAGCCTCGGGAACTTACCGTCCTGGCACATGTGCGTGAGCTTCCGAAAACCTATAACTTCGGTAACGGGTTCGACCGATGGGACGTCATCCGGCAATCGCAAAATGAGGAAGAACGCAACCAGCCTCGTACCGCTGAACTAGGCGATGTTTTGGTCTGGAAGCTCCCGCGTTTCCTGTTGACGGATGAACAGATCGACGGATTTCTTCACAAAGCGAATAACCACAAAGCCGTGGTGATTGACCTTCGCGGCAATCCCGGAGGAGCTATGGAAAACCTCTCCCGGTTGTTGGGCGGTGTTTTCGACCATGACGTGACGGTCGGGGAACAGATCGAAAGAAAAACCGCGAAGCCCTTCGTAGCCAAGTCACGGGCAGGGCATGCCTTTTCTGGGAAGCTGGTTGTGCTGGTGGACAGTCGTTCGGCCTCGGCGGCTGAGTTGTTTGCCCGAGTCGTGCAATTGGAGAAGCGCGGAACCGTCGTGGGGGATCAATCGGCGGGAGCTGTAATGGAAGCTCGCCGATTTTTCTTTGAGCAAGGCCATCTTCTCGGCACCGATCTTCAGTATGGGGTCGAAATAACCGTGGCCGATCTTAAGATGACAGACGGCAACAGTCTCGAACACCATGGGGTGGTACCTGATGAAGTTTTGCTTCCCAGCCCGGAAGAATTGGCAGCAGGGGCTGACCCGCAATTGGTGCGGGCATTGCAACTTGTGGGAGTTCCGCTGTCATCCGCTGCCGCGGGCCAGCTTTTCCCGGTTCGCTGGCATTGATATGCAAGCTAATGAAAGCCAGCGCTCATTGCAGAAGAACCGCTGCCCGGCGCAAAAGCTCGGGCTAATTCTTGTCTTTATGTTCCGACCACCACACCTCCATCCACCGACAGCACGGTGCCGGTGATGAAAGCCGCGCCGTTGGAGGCCAGCCAGCAATAGGCGTCGGCGATGTCTTCCGGCTTGCCCAGTCGTCCCAGAGGAGTGTGTGACACCATGACATCCAGAATCTTCTCGGGCATCTGCTTAACCATCTCGGTGCCGATATAGCCAGGAGCCACGGCGTTCACCCGTATCTGGTGCCGTCCTAATTCGCGTGCCCAGGTCTTGGTCATGCCGATCACCGCAGCTTTGGAGGCAATGTAATTGGTCTGGCCGAAGTTGCCGTACAGGCTAACCACCGAGGAAGCATTGAGCACGACGCCGCCACCTCCGGCGATCATGTGTGGGACTACCGCGCGGGTGCAGACGAAGACCCCTTTCAGATTGACATTGATTACGGCCTCAAACTGCTCATCGCTCATGCTGGAGACCACAGCGCCATCCTTGACTTTCACCAGCAGCCCATCGCGCAAGATACCCGCGTTGTTGACCATGACATCGATCCGTTTCCACCGGGCGACCACTTCGTCAACCGCAGCCTGCACCGACTGTGGGTCGGTTACGTTGACCTTGCGGAAGAGCGCCTCGGCGGCGCCGCCATCTGCCAGTTCTTTCAACAGCCCTTCTGAAGCGTTGTCATTTACATCCCAGGCGGCGACTCTGGCGCCCTCCTGCGCGAAGCGCAATGCCGTGGCGCGGCCGATACCGCTGGCGGCCCCGGTGATGATGACAACTTTGTTACGCAGACCCGACTCTTTCATGAATCCTCCAAAAGTAGTGGCCATCGGCATGCAGCGCTGCGGCATTTGATGAGCTGCACAAACTGCTTGATATATAGGCCAAATCACACGATACATCAGGGGAGCACATCTTCCGCGCAACCAGCGGCGACATCACGATGCTGGGTGATGGATTAGGAGGCACTTCGGGGAATGGCACTGGTTGCATTATCCTGATGCGTATGCCCGCACTAGTCGAATGTGTCCCCAATTTCTCTGAAGGGCGCGACAAAGCTAAAGTCGACGCCATTATCGAAGCGATGAAGATGGATGGCGTTTATCTGCTCGACCGCGAAATGGACGCCGACCACAACCGTTGCGTAATCACCCTGGTGGGCGATCCGGTGAACGTAGCCGAGGCTGCCATTCGCGGTGTGGGCAAGGCAGCCGAACTCATCGACCTGACCAAGCACACCGGCGCTCATCCCCGGTTGGGCGCGGCCGACGTGATTCCGTTTATTCCTATCGAAGGCTTGACCCTGGAAGATTGTGTGGCCATTGCGCGCCGCGTGGGCGAAGAGATTTGGAAGCGCTACAAGGTTCCGGTGTACTTGTACGAAGCCGCCGCACAGACGCCAGAGCGGCAGAACCTGGAGAATGTCCGTCGCGGTCAGTTTGAGGGTATTCGCGAAGAGGTAAAGATCAATCCGGCGCGGAAGCCTGACTTCGGCGAGGCGGCGCTACATTCCACCGCGGGAGCGACGGTGGTGGGTGCGCGTAAGTTTCTGGTCGCTTACAACGTCTACCTCAACACGCCGGACGTTGAGATCGCCAAGAAAATCGGCAAGGCCGTACGTTTTTCCAACGGCGGCCTTCGCTACGTGAAAGGGATGGGAGTCGGCGTGCGCGGCCTGGCGCAGGTTTCCATGAATCTAACCGATACCGATCAGACGCCGATCGCGCGCGTGTACGAGTACGTCAAGCGCGAAGCTGCGCGGTATGGCGTGTTGCCCCTGTCGAGCGAGATTGTTGGACTGATTCCGAAGAAGGCTCTGGAAGACGCGGCCGAGTGGTTTCTGCAGATCGAGAACTTCGACTCGTCGCTCATCCTGGAGAACCGGCTGGTAGCGGTCATGGCCGGCAAGATGGCGGTGGGCGGAATCCGCGCCGGAGTCGAGCCCTTCATTGAGCAGCTCGCTGCACCCACGGCCGCGCCCGGAGGCGGTTCCGCGTCGGCAGCTACCGCGGCGATGGCGGCGGCCTTGGGCAGCATGGTCGCGGGAATGTCTCGCGGCAAGAAGGCTTATGCGCAGTATGAGCGCCCGTTGAGCGATGCGCTGGCCAGGTTGGCAGAGCTGCGCGAACAGTTCAAGATGGCAATCGATGCCGATGCCGAGTCATTCAATGAGGTGATGGCAGCATTCAAGAAGGCGAAAAATCATCCAGAGGCGCAGGCGGAAGTTGAGGCGGCGACGAAGAAGGCGACGCTGATTCCGCTGGCGGTCGCCGAGCGGGCCAGGGAAGTGCGGCAGATCATCGAATCACTGCGGCCGATGACGAATCCGCGAATGGCTTCGGACTTGACGGTAGGAGTATCCCTGGCGCGCGCCGCCGGTGAAGGGGCGCTCGCCAATGTGGAGATCAACTTGAACGATATCAAGGATGAAGCGTTTCTAGCCGATGTGAGGCAGCGGGTGGCAGCGGTTAGGAGCTAGTGGATCCGTCAGTTCCGGGTTGTCGAACCACAAGGCTCATGTTTGCGACCGAGCGGCGTCTAACCGATACCCAGCGCGATCGCAGCAGTCTTGCAAGCAACAATGCGACAAAATTGGGCATCTCTGCTGACATTGTTAGGTAGAATAATGAACATGAAGCAGTTCCTTACCTGTCTTTTCCTGAGCGGCGCAATCTGTCTGCCTGTGTCTGCCGCGCCCTTGAGCAGCAATGCTCGGACGGTCGTTCCGTCGGCGTTGCAGCAGATCATCTCGGTTGACTACCCGGCATTGCGTAACTCGCAGGCGGCGCAAGCTTTGCGCGATCGCATCCTGCCCGACAACATCAAGCAGTTTGAATCCGCGCTGAAGGGTGCAGGAATCGATCCGGACAAGGACATCGAGCAGCTTACCTTCGTCAGCTATCGTGCGGCGAAGGGCACACTGTACGGAATCGGTATCGCGCAGGGACCGTTCAAGCAGAAGGAATTTCTGCAGAAGATGCGGGTCAAGAAAATCAAGCCGGAGAAGTATCTGCTGTCGAACATCTATCCCATGGGATCGGGAATGCAGATGGTCTTCCTCGATCCAACGACCATTTTGTTCGGCGAGAATGCCGCCATCAAAGGCGCCATCGATGTGCGCGATAACGGGGCGGAGTCGGTGGTGTCGAACACGACGATTAACGACCTGATTACAAGTGTGCAGGACTCGCCGGTGTGGAGCGTGCTGGATCAGGCGGGCACGCAAAACATGATGAGATCGGCGTTAGGCCAGGCGGCATCGCTGGCCGACTACGATGTGATCAAGAAGCGTTTGCTGGCGTCGGATTACGTCATGGACTTCACCAATGGCGTGACGTTTGACCTCAGCGTCAAGACGTCGGATGCGGTAACGGCTGCGACCTTGTCGGGACTGCTGAAAGCCGGAGTCCTATACCGCAAGATGAGCGGCAGTCCGACCGAGAAAATGGCGCTGGAAAACACGACCGTCGACAGTTCGAATGATTTGCTGCAAATGCACTTCAAGGCCGACGATCAGCGCTTCGAGGCGTTGTTGAAATCGGACTTGTTTGCCGCAGTGTCGAAATAGGTTGCCGGATCTCATCTTTTTCTGAGCCGCTATAATTCATGCTCTGATGCAGAGCTTCTTTGCCCGGCGCACTTCCTGGAATCTCGCCACCAATCGCTACACGGAAGCGCTGGAGGCGCATCGCCGGGCGGGCAGGGAACTGCTCGATCTCACCGCTTCCAACCCAACCACCATTGGGTTGCAGTATCGTCAAGAGAAATTACTGCGTGCGCTGGCTCGTCCCGAAGCGCTGACTTACGATCCGCAGCCTAAGGGACTGCAGGCGGCCCGGGAGGCGATTGCGGGTTATTACGGGGAGCGCGGAAGTTCCGTCTCATCCGGCGATCTGATTCTGACCACGAGTACCAGCGAGGCCTACTCGTTCGTTTTCCGCTTGCTGTGCGATCCGGGAGACGCAGTGTTGGTTCCGACCCCCAGCTATCCGCTGTTCGATTTTCTCGCCGACATTCAAGATGTGAAGCTGATTACCTACGAATTGATTTATGACCACGGCTGGCAGATAGACTTTCCCTCGCTGCAGTCGGCCGTGGAGCGCGCCAAGCTGACGGCTGGAAGATGCCGCGCCGTGCTGGTCGTTCATCCCAACAATCCCACCGGGTCTTATGTAAAGCCGCGCGAAGCGGAGGAACTGAATCACATTTGCGCGGCCAACGATCTGGCGATCATTGCGGATGAAGTTTTTCTCGACTATGCGTTAGACGAAAAATCGCCGTTGACGTTTTCAGCGAATGGCGAAGCGCTGACATTCACGCTGAGCGGGCTATCGAAGATTTCCGGTTTGCCGCAGATGAAAGTTGCCTGGATCGCGGTCAGCGGACCAGAGTCGCTGAAGGCGGAAGCGCTCGAGCGTCTGGAGGTCATCGCCGACACCTATCTCTCGATGAATGCGCCGGTGCAGTGGGCGATTCCCTCCATGCTCGAAGAGCGGCATAGCATTCAACCGCAGCTGATGCGGCGAATCCGGGAAAATCTGATGGAGCTGGAGGAGCAGCTATCAGCGCAGAATCTTTGCCAGCGGCTCGACGTCGAAGGTGGTTGGTATGCGGTGCTGCGGGTTCCGGCGACCGGCTCAGATGAGGATCTTGCGATCGCGCTGCTGCAGGCGACAGGAGTGCTGCTGCAACCCGGACATTTCTACGACTTTGCAGCGGATGGGTATCTGGTAGTCAGCCTGATTACACCCGCGGACGTGTTTCGGACAGGCATGGCCAGGATTTTGAAACATATTGCAACCGCTGGCAGTTGAGGCTCGTCCACATGTGTGTGCTTACCGCGAGTGCAAAAGCATTTCACTCGGGTTTTATCTGATAGGGAATTTGGCCATTCCCCCATCCCCAATCCATGCGACTGGACGGTATAATTAAAAGCCTGTGCTTAAGTACTCCATCGTCGTACCGTTTCATAACGAAGAAGAGAACGTCACCGAGCTTTACGACCGCCTGAAGGTCGTGATGGAAGCGGCGGGTGAGCCGTTCGAACTGGTCTTCGTCGACGACGGCAGCCAGCGACAATACATTTTGGATGTTGCAGCAGATCGCCGCTGTCGACCGTCGGGTCGTAGTGGTGAAGCTGCGCCGGAATTTTGGGCAGACATCGGCGCTGGCGGCTGGTTTCGATCATGCTGAAGGCGAATACGTCATCGCCATGGATGGCGACCTGCAACACGATCCCCACGACATTCCCATGTTCCTGCAGAAGCTGCGGGAGGGATACGACATCGTCAGCGGCTGGCGCAAACAGCGCATCGACAACTTTGTTCTGCGACGGATTCCGTCGAAGATCGCCAATTGGCTGATGGCCAAGCTGAGCGGCGTGGAGCTGCACGATTTCGGCACAACTTTCAAGGCCTATCGCCGCGAAGTGGTGCAGGAAGTTCCGCTCTACGGCGAGCTGCACCGCTTTATTCCCGCGCTGGCGTCGGCCTACGGCGCGACCATTTGCGAGATTCCGATTCGCAACGTGAATCGCGAGCGCGGCGAATCGCACTATGGCATCTCGCGTACCTTCCGCGTGTTCTTCGACCTGATCACGATTCGTTTTCTGCTGAAGTACATGTCGCGGCCGCTGCACTTCTTCGGCAGCGTTGGAGCTCTGAGTTCGATGAGCGGCTTGCTGATTGCGATGTGGATGATCTCGGAAAAAGTTCTTCGCGGTGTACAAGTGATGGACGAGCATGGTCCGCTGTTGATTTTTGCTGCCGTGCTGATCCTGGCGGGCGTGCAGCTGATCGCGCTCGGACTGCTGGGGGAGTTGCAGGTCCGGCACTTCCACGAGCCATCCAAGCGAGCGCCATATACCGTCGATCGCGTGCTGCGTTCTTCGCACAGCCAGGGCGCGCTGGCCGATTGAAGAAGTGGTTAGCGGCTAGTGGATAGAGACCACCAGCAAGATTCACTCGCCCAGCCGCCTGCCTCAAGTCACCATTCCTCTCCACATCCCACGCGCGGCTATTTCTTCATCGCTGCGGCCACATTTTTCTGGGGCCTCGCCGCCGCCTTGGGGCGGGGTATGTTTACAGGCAGGCTTTCGGGCGGAGCTCATGTACTGGGCCCGATCGATCCGCTGGTACTGGCGCAGAGCCGCAGCACGATTGCCCTGCTGATCTTGGCGCCGATTCTTTTCCTGAAGAGGCGATCTACCCTGCGCGTGCGCGGCAGTCACCTGCTGCAATTCTTCCTGCTGGGGATTCTCGGTCTGGCCGCTTCGAACTATTTCTATTACTTCGCCATCGAGAAGACGACGGTAGCGACGGCGATTGTGCTGCAATATGTTGCGCCGGTTTGGGTGCTACTTTACATGCTGGTCCGGGGTTTGCAACGCGCGACCGGGCTTCGCATCAGCGGAGTCGTACTGGCGGTGATCGGATGCGCCTTGGCGGTAGGCGAGATTGCCGTGCACCGGGGCTTCCCGTGGCTGGCTCTTTCCGGCGCACGCTTCAATTTGATCGGAGTGGTTGCGGCGGAGACGGCGGCAATTTCGTTTGCGTTCTACAACGTCTACGGACAGCACTTGCTCCAGATCTATGACCGCTGGACCGTGCTGTTGTATTCCCTGCTAGGCGCCAGTGTCTTCTGGCAACTGTTGAATCCGCCGTGGAAGATCGTCGCGCAGCATTACAGCGGCGGCCAGTGGCTGTTCATGCTGGTGTTCTCCATCGCCTCGATGCTGATTCCGTTCTCGCTGTACTTCACGGGACTGCAATATCTCGATCCTACGCGAGCTATTGTTACCGCGTGCCTTGAGCCGGTGTGGGCCATTCTGCTGACGGCTATCATTCTGGGAGAATTGGTTTCGACGATTCAAGTCGTGGGAATCGTGGTGGTGCTGTCGGCGACCATCCTGGTGCAAAGGCCCGATCGCCAGACTCCGGCCGAGCCCAGAATCGCAGTCGAGCCGATTGAGTGATGTTTGCCTGTATTAACGAAGACCAAGTAGAACCGCCAGATATTGACGCACTTTGCTGACTAACGCCGGCTCAGCTTTGGAGTGGAAACTCGCCTTGCGGCCGGCCCAGTCCATGCTCTTTAACTGGTCGACAAGGACAGCGCCATCAACGTCGCCGACAGTGACGGGAAGTGCAAAAGGATAAGCCTTACGCTTGCTGGTCAGGGGACAAACGATCGCCAAGCCGCTGGCTCGATTGTAGCGCTGATCGGTCAGCACTAAGGCGGGCCGTCGTTTGGCTTGTTCCCGACCAATTTGGGGATTGAAGTTCATCATCACGATGTCTCCAGCGTCGGGAACGTACGGCATCACCATTCAACAATTTCCTTCCCAACTTCTCCGCCGGTTGGGACCTCGGAATAACGGTTCTCTGGAGTAATTTGCGCAACCAACTGAGCCAGAGTGGGCATCTCGCTGGCTCGGCGGAGTTCCAGGCGGCCCTCGGCGGCGGCTTCAATCTCCAGGGAATCGCCTTCCTTCAATTTCGCTTGCTCGACCACCGGCTTAGGGATGCGGACGGCGAGACTGTTTCCCCATTTAACCATTTGTGCCTTCATGGCGCGGCTCCTGTTAGATGATACGAAGTATACTCATACGTATCTACAATGTCGATACAGAGGCCAGGCGCTCCGCCGTGAACCAAGGCAGGCAGCGCCGGGGCAACGGCACCCTGGATTACGGTTACGACTTCCGCAAGTGCGTTTCATCCCGGAATTAACGCGTTGCGCTCCTTCCCTATTGTTTCCCCATAGAAACCATGTCATATTCCTATGGGAAAGCCAGAGGAGCCACATGGGCGACAAAAAAGATGTTTGGCAGGGAACTCTCGCGCTGATGGTGTTGAAGACCCTGGAGACCATGGGGCCGCTACACGGATATGGGATCGCCCGCCGTATTGAGCAGACCAGCGGAAACCTGCTGTCGTTGAACTATGGCACGCTTTATCCCGCGCTGCTGAAGCTGGAACAGGAGGGATCGATCGCTTCCGAGTGGGGCGTATCGGACAACAACCGCAAGGCCAAGTTCTACCGGCTGACGCGAGCGGGTCGAAAGCAGCTGCAAAACGAGGCGCGAGATTGGGAACAGACTACCGCGATCCTGGCCCGGTTCCTGTCGCCAACGGAGGACCCGGCATGAAGCGAATTAAGGGCGTGGATGTTGCGGCTGGCCGGCGTTTTCTCCAAGACGCGGCGAGAAGGCGACTTTGCCGATGAGATCGAGAGCCATTTGCAGATGCATGTGGACGACAACCTGCGCGCCGGCATGACTGCCGAGCAGGCGCGGCGGGAAGCGGTTCTGCAGTTAGGCGGAGTGGAACAGGCGAAGCAGGTTTATCGCGAACGCGGTACCATGCCCTGGATCGAAGACCTGATGCAGGACCTTCGTTTTGCCCTGCGACAAGTTGCCAAGAACCCGGCTTTCGCCTGCACCGTGATTGTTGTACTGGCTCTTGGAATGGGCGCGTGCGTGGCCATCTTTGCCTTTGTCGATGCCGCGCTGCTCAAGCCCCTGCCGTACCGCCATCCCAACCGACTGGTGAATGTGACCGAAAGCGTGGCGATGATCCCGCGTGCGAATCTCTCCTATCCCGACTACCTGGACTGGAAGAGCCGCAACGATGTGCTGAGCTCGCTGGATGTGTGGGACCAGCGGGGGTACATGCTGGGCACTCCTACAGGCGTCCAACTGGTGCCGGGCGCCCGAGTCAGCGACGGATTCTTTCGCACGCTGGGCGTTGCTCCGTTGCTGGGCCGCGATTTCTATGCCGGCGAAGATTTACCCAGCGCGCCCCATACCGTGATGCTGAGCTATGCCGCATGGCAGAAATGGTTCGGCGGAAAACAGAATGTCATTGGCCAGGCGGTGACGCTCAGTGGCGACTCCTACACCATCGTCGCAGTGCTGCCACGAAGCTTTCAGTTCGCGCCAACAAATAGCGCGGAGTTCTGGACGACGCTGCATGTGAAAGGCACCTGTGACCTGCGGCGAAGCTGCCACAGCCTGACTGGCGTCGGACGACTCAAGGATGGGGTGTCCGTCGAGAAAGCCCGGACCGAAATGCAGTCGATCGCGCTCCAACTGGAGAAGCAGTATCCGGACTCCAATCGGGGGCAGGGCGGCAGCGTCGATCTGTTGTCAGAAGTAATCATCGGCGATGTGCGTCCTATTCTGCTGGTGCTGCTGGCGGGAGCTGGTTTGCTGCTGGTTATTGCTTGCGTGAATATATCCAGCTTGCTGATGGTCCGCTCCGAAAGCCGCCGGCGCGAGATCGCGGTGCGCGGCGCCCTGGGTGCATCGCGTCCGCGCCTGATCCGCCAATTCGTAACCGAAGGACTGGTACTGGTCGTCGCCGGAACGGCATTGGGACTGGCATTTGCTTCCATCCTGGTGCGAATCCTGCTGGGACTCATTACAAAAGATGTCATGTCGTACGCGCCGTACCTGAGCGGACTTGGCCTGGATCCGCGGTGCCTGGCATTTGCGGCTGCGCTCGCCTTGCTGGCTTTGGTGCTGTTCGCACTTGCACCCATGTTGCGGTTAGCCGGTCGGAACAGTATGCGAGAAGGCCTGTCGGAAGGAGGCCGCACTGCGGCGGGAAACGTATGGCGCCGTCTCGGTTCCAACCTGGTTGTGGTTGAACTGGCCATGGCCGTGGTGTTGCTGGCAGCCGCAGTCCTGTTGGGTAAGAGCTTCCACCATCTGCTGCATGTGGAACTCGGCTTCGTGCCTGATCACCTGGCAACCGCCCAGATAGCGGTGCCGCCGAATTACTCCAAAGACGAGCAGATTGTGGCAGTCACGCGGCAAGTAGTGGGCCGCATCGCCAGTTTGCCCGGCGTGGAGTCTGTCGGGATCACCAGCCGAATGCCGGTAAGTTCCAATGGCAACACGACCTGGATCCGATTTGTGGGCAGGCCCTATCGTGGCGAGCACAATGAGGTGAACCAGCGCGACGTGAGCTCTGAGTTTCTTCACACTATTCAGGCACGGCTGTTGCGCGGCCGTTATTTCACCGATGCCGAAGATGCGTCGAAACCCAACGTCGTGATCATCAACCAGGCGCTGGCAAGACAATATTTTCCCGGTCAAGATCCTATCGGCCAGGTCATTGGCGATACCGAATTGTCGAAAAAGTCGTTAGCCGAGGTTATTGGCGTGGTGGACGACATCAAGGAGGGCCTGCTCGATTCTGAGATCTGGCCAGCGGTGTACTACCCTTTCAACCAGAACACCGACGATTTCTACACCGTGCTGGTTCGGACCTCGCAATCCGAGCAGGCGCTATTGCCTACGCTGGTAACCGTGGTTCATGGGATCGATCCCGGCATTGCAGTCTTCGACGAAGCAAGCATGAACCAAAGAATTCAGAACTCGCCCTCGGCCTACTTGCATCGAACTTCAGCCTGGCTCATCGGAGGCTTCGCGTCGCTGGCATTGCTGTTGGGTGTGGTGGGACTCTACGGAGTGGTTGCCTATTCGGTAAGCCAGAGGACGCGCGAGATCGGAGTGCGTATGGCGCTAGGTGCGCAGCGCGGCGCGGTATATCAGCTCATCATGAGCGAAGCCGGATGGCTGACGGGCATCGGCATTGTCGCGGGACTGGTGTGCGCCGTTGGCGCTGCAACCTTGATGCGCTCATTGTTGTTTGGCGTCCGCTCGTGGGATTTGTCGACCTTGGGCGGGGTTGCCGCGTTGCTGGCTGCTTCCGCTTTGCTGGCCAGCTACATTCCGGCGCGAAGGGCGGCGTCGGTTAACCCGGTAGAAGCGCTGCGGGCGGAATAACAGCGGGGAGTTTGTGGCTTGCTCCGCGGCGGCTTCGACTCCCGTTGAATCGCCCTTTATGTAGCTTGTCTTGCTCGATCATCAGTTGGGGGGATTCGGGCGGTGAAACTGATGCCCGGCTTGACGAAAGATGGTTCTCACGAGGACACACTTCCCGCACGTTGATAAGAAGCGCTGCTAGAAAGGGCTTATATTGGTAATGGCTCATTGAGCAGAAGATGGGTCAGACGATTTGATAGGACTATGGATGGCGCTCTCGTTCCCGTAACTGATTCAGCAGGGATTCCGCGCTGGATGTAGGTGCGCCAAGCTCCGAAGACGAGCGGTCTTGAACAAGTGAGGATAGCTGGTTAACGTATTCCTCAACGGTGCTGGAATCGAGTTCTTGAATTTTCCTACCTTCCGCGGCTTCAATAGCGCTCAATAATGATAATGCAAGACGGCGGCTTTCATTCGACTCATGATCTCCGCCCTTCGCGATTATTGAATCCCTACTCATCTGGTTAAGGAGAAAACGGTAACGCAGAATTCTCATTGCCAGGTAAGCGGACTCTATCGAAACCGCGAGCGGTAAAGATTTCAACAGCGTTGATAGATCAGCGCTCATAATGGGAACTCCACAACATCAAAGCAATGGCGCGGGAGTTGTTCGATCAAGTACTCTTGGGCCAATGGATGCGCCCTGTTCTCGACTGGCACTTCCACAACCATAGCTGAGACGGAGACGAACGGAATCAGGTAAAGGAGCGGTCTCAAGTCCATGGTCTCAGCTCTATCGACGATTGCAACGATATCCCTCTCCTGTGATTCAGTAATCAGTCCGGCTGCTCTCTTACGTGTTGCACCACGTAAAATCCCAACCTTGTTTTCCTGTACCTTTGCGCTGTGTCGATCTCCAGTTCTCGTTTCGTCCCGTAGGTTGCGATAGATCGTCACCGGATTCGAGGTGGTTGAGAGCATAACTTCGCCGGAAAAATCAGATTCAGCGTCGAATACGGGTGCGCACCATACATAGTGCAGCTCACCATAATAGCGTTCACTGATCTTGTATGCCAACCATGTATTCGTTGAATACAGAATTAGCGGGTCGGCCATAGCATTATCTTACATGTCCGACACGGGCGAGACTACTGGTTTCGACGGAAGATCACCTCTTCGCCGGAACGGTATCGCGCTGGTGCGATTCGGCATCGACGTAGAGCGCCTCGATCTCCTTCTTATACCGGTCGGTCAGGTTGCGGCGGCGCAGCTTCATGCTAGGCGTCAGGGTTCCCTCAGCAATACTGAGTTCATCGGGCACTACCAGCACTCGCTTCAGCTTCTCGAATTGCGCCAAGTTTTGATTCATCTCGTCGACGATGCCCTGATAGAGCGATTGCACCTGATGCGACTTGACCAATTCCTTACGCGACGAAAACTTAACCCCATGATGGCGTGCCCAATCTTCCAAGTCAGGGAAGCTGGGGATGATGAGTACGGCAGGAAAGCGCCGCCTGTCGCCCAGCAAGGCCGCCTCGCTAATGTACTGGTTTACCTTGAGCGAACTCTCGATGGGTTGCGGCGCAATGAATTTGCCGCCCGAAGTCTTGATCAGATCCTTCTTACGATCGGTAATGGAAAGATAGCCTTCTTCATCGAGGCTCGCAATGTCGCCGGTCTTGAACCAGCCATCTTCAAATACTGCAGCAGATTCCTCGGGCATCTTCCAGTATCCCTTGAAGACCGAGGGGCCTCGCACCAGCAGCTCGCCGTCGTCGGCGATCTTCACCTCGACATTCGGCAGCGGCTTGCCCACCGTGCCCAGGCGATGGTTGATCGGATTATTAACGGCAATTACCGGAGAAGTCTCGGTGAGTCCGTAACCTTCATGGATGCGGATTCCGATGTCGGCGTACCAGGTGGCGATCTCGCGTCCTAAAGGCGCGCCTCCGGAGACGAAAATCCGGGCTCTGCCACCTAGGCCTGCTCGCACCTTGGAAAACACCAGCGCATTGGCCAGCTTCCACGAGAGGGAGTTTGGAGTTTCGCCGCGCAAGATGGCTTCCCGATTCGCGGCTCCCACCTTCAGGGCCCACTTGATAAGGGCGTGTTTTAGGCCGTGCGACGCGTACTGCACCTTGTTGTAAATCTTCTCGTAGACGCGGGGTACCGCGACGATGATGGTGGGATGAAGCTCGGCCATGGTGCGGGGCAGATCGTCCATGTTTGGGCAGTAAGCCAGAGGCACGCCGATGTTAAACAAGGCGTAGTCCAAATGCCGGGCAGTCACGTGCGAAAGAGGCAGGAAAGAGATGCACAGGTCTTCCTTGTCCAGTTCATACATGTCGAGCGAGACATTCAGATTGGACGCCAGGTTGCCGTGGGTAAGCATCACACCCTTAGGCGTGCCGGTTGTGCCCGAGGTATAAATCAGCGTGGCGAGATCGTCGGGTTCCACCAGCCGGGCAAGGGCTTCCAGTTCCGGGTCGTTCTCCGACGACGCATTGCCCAGGAACGACTGCATCGGTACAGCCTCGGTCAAGTCCGGAGCATCGTCCATGATGACGACGTATTCGATGCTGGTCTGCTCCCGGATAGCGGCGATCTTTTCGTATTGCTGACGGGTGGAGACGAAGGCGACCCGCGCCTGGCAGTTCTGCACCACAAACAGACACTGTTCGCTGATTTGGGTGGCATAGATAGGGACATCCACCGCCCCCAGCAGAAGGGTGGCAAAGTCGGCGACAGCCCACTCCGGCCGGTTCTCGCTGAGGATGATGACACGGTCGCCCTTCTTCACTCCCCAGGCTTGCAATTGACGCGCGGTGGCGTGAACCCAGCTCCGTAGTTGAATCGCCGAGATCGCCTGCCACGTGTCGGCGGCGCGCGTGAGCATAACGCGATCACTGTTGCGCTCCATCAGCGTGAAGAAGACGTCGTTAAGAGTTCGAAGATTATTTGCGCCCAACTGCTTGTCCCCTGATCAACCTTAAACAACTCGCATTGAAAACGAATGCCGTCAATAAAAGCTGTGCCGTCCCTACGGGACTCGGCCTTATACCTACGCTACCCAGCACTCCGCCTTTCGGCTACGTGCTGGGCTAAGCTGTTCCGCCCTTCGGGCTGGATATTCGTGTCGTCTACTCCACCGGCAAATTCTGGATTAGGTTTCTGCCGTAGCTTCTCAAACCCTAAGGATCTCCATAGTGACGACCTCTATCGCTTATCGCTGCGCATTCCGTTCAGAAAAATGTCGACCACCACATCCGCGACATTGCACAACTGGTAGTCATGCTCGCTCAAGACCCAGGACGTGACCATTTCATCAAGGGCCCCAAAGAAGCAGTTGGCCGCGTACTTGTCCGACATCTCGCGGCGAAAAGTTCCGTTGGCTTGACCGTCGGTGATCGCCTCACGCACCAGGCCGAGGTACTCGATCATGTGGTGATGCGAAAACTCCGAGAGAAACCGGGTGCTTTGACGCAACTCCATCTGGAAAACTACCGCTAGATTGCGATTCGATCCGAGCGCATCCAGATGAAGGAAAGCCAGCCGGCGCAAACGCTCTGCCGGACTGGCCAGCTTCTTCAACTCGGTTCGCGCCAGGCTCATGAACGCATCGAATGCCGTGTTGATGGCCGTCATCAGGATCTCTTCTTTGCTCTTGAAGTAGAGATAGACGGTGCCATCGGCAACGTCGGCGCGGTCAGCAATGTCGGCGATACGCGCGGTGAAGAAGCCCTTTTCGGCAAAGACGGCGACAGCGGCGTCAAGAATGCGCAGATATTTGTCGGCGCTGCGGTTCACGCCGGAGACGGCTCCCTCCGGCGGAGGCAAGGAAGATTGAGGGTCACGTTTTGTCACGGAGCCTGATCGTTGTAAACCTGAGAGAGTTTGCACCCCGGCCGCCGCTAAGTCCTGCAGCAGCTGAGGGATTATCGGTGCTGCGCTGCCGAATGAGTACTCATTCACTGTAACGCCTCTTGACCGCCTTCCGCAATTGGGAACGTCCGAAACGCGCGGGAAGCGTTCCAAAACGGAAATCAGGCGCTTTACGGCGGTCAGTACGCACCGGCGAGGAATGAGTGTGGCCGAATGCTTGCTATTGATGGGACAATGACACACACGCCAAATCGCTGAGTCCCGTCCAAACTTTTTGAGAGGAGAGAACCGATGAAGCAGTTCCTAGTGGCGCTGCTGCTTGCCGGATGTTTGTTGCCAGCAAGCCACGCCGCCAACAAAGCAAACGAGGTGCCACCGCCAAAGATCAAGGTAGGCGACATGGCTCCGGATTTCACCTTGGAAGACCAGAATGGCAAGCAGGTTTCTCTGCACGAGTTCCGCGGCAAGAAAAATGTCGCCCTGGCCTTCTACATCTTCGCCTTTACCGGTGGTTGAGCTAAGCAAATGCAGGCGTTCCAGCAGAACTTGGCCAAGCTGGAAGCCACCGACACCCAGGTCCTGGGTGTAAGCATGGATTCTCCCTTCTCGAATAAGGCGTGGGCGCAACAACTCGGAGTCACCTTCCCGCTGTTGAGCGACTGGGGCGGCGACACCACCAAACAGTACGGACTGTACGACCCGGAATACAAAGCGGCTCGGCGAGTCAATTATCTGATCGACAAGAACGGCAAGGTGATCGAGATGCAGTTGGACGATGATGCCATCGATCCAACCAAAGTCGTGGTCGCCTGCCAGGCGAAGAAGCTGGGGCGGTAAGAGGTTAGGCCCACCTTCTCGCTGTAGCAAGTGGGAGGGTGGGACCGGAGCCAAGCTTGACAATGTAAATACATTTCGTAAATATAGTATGCGATTCACCTGGAATGCCGAAAAGAACCGCATGAACGTGAAACGCCACGGAATAGCATTCCGGGATGCGGCGAGAATTTTCGATGGTCCTACGGTGGAGAAAGTCGATGATCGTTTCGACTACGGAGAGATCCGGGTTTATGCGATCGGATTAGTCAACAGCATTGTGATCACGGTCATTTACACGGATCGTGCCAACGACGAACGACACCTGATATCAGCGTGGAGATCGGAGCCGCATGAGCGCCGTAGCTACTGGCAAAACCTCGAAGAGAAAGGTGTCTGACACCCGCACGAATTGGAAGCGTCTCCGCTCCATGACGGACGCGCAAATCCACGCTGGCGTCGTAGAAGATCCCGATATACAGCCAACTGACAAAGCTTTCTGGCGGAAGGCTAAGCTCATGATGCCACGCTCCAAGAAGACCGTTACCATGCGACTTGATGCGGATCTTCTAGACTGGTTCCGGAGCAACCAGGGCTACCAGACACGCATTAACGCGATCCTGCGCGCCTACATGGATGCCCAGGTACGCCATCGGTAAGTGTGACCGTTACTAGCCCAAAATCGTTTATCGACACTACATCGGATCAGGCACCGGTACGGGGATTCGTGCATCCGGCGGAAGCGGGTGCCGGATTTCTGGTGCTGACGCATGGCGCGGGTGGCAACTGCAATGCGCCCCTGCTGGTGGCATTGGCCGCCAAGTTCGCGGCGGCGGGGATCAGCACACTCCGCTGCGACTTGCCGTTTCGACAGCGGCGTCCACATGGGCCGCCCTCGCCGTCCGACGCCAAGCATGATCAGGCTGGACTGCGGCGAGCCATCGAACTGATGAAGCAACAATTCAGCGGACGAGCTTTTCTCGGCGGCGTGTCGTACGGCGGACGCCAGGCGAGCATGTTGGTTGCGGCTGAGCCGAAACTGGTTGAAGGACTGACGTTGCTGTCCTATCCCCTGCATCCTCCGGGACGGCCGGCACAGTTGAGGACCCCGCATTTTCCCAGCATGCGAACTCCGGTTCTCTTTGTCAGCGGAACGCGCGATGCCTTTGGTTCGATCGAGGAACTGGAGGGCGCGATCAAACTCATCCCCGCGCCCACGAAGCTGGTTCCCATCGAAGGCGCAGGCCACGGCTTATTGCAGAAATCGAATCGCGAGAAATTACCGGCGCAGATCGTGCAGGAGTTTCGCACTTTCTTCCATCAGTTGTCCGCCGTAGACCTGTAGCCGGGCGCCAAACCAAGTGCCTCAAGGCTGGGAGCCCGATCCGCTGGCGCCGCTACGCGGCTCGGGAATCTTGTTTCACTCGACCCGGCGCTTACGCGCCGGGCTAACATCATAGCCGCCGCTTCGCGGCTGGTATGACTCTTTACGCGTCAGTTCTATTCCAACGGAAAACTGCAAGTACGGTTGTGACACAGTTTACAAAGTCCCGAGGAGTTGGCGTCTCACCGCCCGGCTAGTAGTCGGCAGATAGAAATCGCAACTCGATATGATGTGCGGGGTCGATTCCTGTTCAGATCTGCGCCAAGCCTCCGTCCACAAACAATTCAATGCCAGTAATGATAGCTGGCATCGTCGGACGCGAGAAATGACGCAGCTTTGGCGACTTCATCCGGACTCCCAAACCGTCCCATCGGCGTCATGGATGTAAGGGCTTGGCGAAAGGCATCGTTTTCCTGTTTGTTTCTGCCCAGGCTGTCGAAGCCCGGTGTCTCGATTGGGCCCGGACTGATGGCATTGATGCGGATCTTGCGGTCTTTCAGTTCGACTGTCCAGGAACGCACGAAGGAGCGCAACGCCGCTTTGGTTGCGCCATAAACGCTAAACGATGGCTGGGCTTTCGAACCGGCGATCGAAGCGTTGAGCATGATGGAGCCGCCTTCGCGAAACAGCGGAAGCGCCTTCTGCACGGTGAACAGCACGCCCTTCACGTTAACCCCGAACGTCTTGTCGAAGTGCTCCTCGGTGATCGCCTCCAAAGGAGCGAACTCGCCCAGGCCGGCATTGGCAAAGAGAATGTCGATGTGGCCTTTCTCCTTCTTAACGGTTTCGTACAGTCGATCAAGGTCCTTGAGATTGGAGACGTCTCCCTGCACGGCCGTAACGTTCTTGCCAATCTGTTTCATGGCAGCATCCAGTTCAGCTTGACGCCGGCCTGTGATGAACACGTACGCGCCCTCTGCGGCAAATTGCTTGGCCGTGGCCAATCCGATGCCACTGTTAGCTCCGGTTACGACTGCGACTTTTCCATCCAGCTTTCCCATGATTGTTTCTCCCGAGAAATGAATACCGTACTTCGGGATACAGATGTGGGCGGACGAGGCAAGGTTTCAGGGCAGGGAAGTGCTGGATGGTGCAAGGCGGTGCGGGCCTCGAGCAACGACAATGGCGACGTGTTACGAAGGACCGTCGAGACGATAATGCAATGCGTGGTCAGAGTGAAGCGAATGGTCTGCGCGGTTCGACCTGGTTCAGCCGGTCCGCCAACTCGCCGGGACATCGACGTACGACCGATCCAAGGCTGCTATGGAAGGACAGCCCAAGAGGCGAAGGGTGCGCTCCAGATCAGCGCGCAAGATTTCGAGGGTCCTCGTCACACCCGCCTCGCCAGCGGCGGCAAGCCCATACGCGTAGGCCCTGCCGCAAAGAACCGCGCTGGCTCCCAGGCAGATAGCTTTCACAATATCGCTGCCCCGACGAATTCCGCCGTCCATCCAGACTTCAACCTGCCCGTTTACGGCGGAGACGATCTCCGGCAAGGCGCGCAATGAGGCTGGAACGCAGTCGAGTTGCCGGCCTCCATGGTTGGAAACGGAAACCGCAGCAGCCCCTTCATCGACCGCGCGCCGGGCATCGTCACCGGTGAGCACTCCTTTGACTACGATTGGCCCGCGCCACAGGTCGCGGATCCAGCGCATGTCTGCCCAGGTCACCGCAGCTTTAGCCAGTGCTGCATGGACATCGACGAGTGGCATTGGACCTTTGCCTGGGACGATGACATTGGGCAGCGTGGGGAGACCGCCGTCGCGCAGAAAATTGAAGAGCCACGCCGGGCGTCGCAATACCTGCGGAAGGTAGGGTAACTTTTCAGCCAGGCCGCCGCAGATGAGCTGGTGTATGCCATTGCGATGATCGCGTTCCCGCATGCCCGCGACCGGCGTATCAATGGTTACGACTAAGGCAGAGAATCTCGCTGCTTTCGCCCTATCGATGGTAGCTTCGGCTGCAGCGCGACTACCCAGCAGGTAAAGCTGATAAAAGACGGACCCAGAGGACGCCGCCTTCACATCCTCCAGCCGATGCCCGGAAATTGTCGACAAAATGTAGGCTGTACCGGCAAGGGCGGCGGCATGGGCTGCCGCTACTTCGCCAGCGGGGTGTATCACGCGGCTGTAGCCGATGGGAGCAAGTAAGAAAGGGACAGAGAGATCGAAGCCTAGAACGCGGGCACTCAGGTCGCACGCCGGCAGAGCAATCGCATTCCGAGGGCGAAACGTGACCTCTTGAAATGCGCGGCAATTTTCGCGGAGCGTGATTTCGTCTTCCGCGCCGCCGTCTATGTAATCGAAGACGGCCTTGGGCACGTGGCGCCGCGCCAAAGGTCGTAAATCTTCTATGCAAACAACGCGCGGAGATGCGACTGCGCGGGCGGGCTTCATCTAAGATCCAACAGTTATAAGCCTGATACTCAATTCGTCAAAACGAATTTGTCGTAGATAGTACCATCCAAGAAAACAGGTGCCTCAGTGCGAAGAAGAGGCTTTTTTATCAGGCCTTTGGCGCCCATGGGAGCCGACAGGCATCAGAGATCACGCCAACCGCATCAGACTTAAACATTCTGCACTTTCGGGGGCGTTACGATTCGAAGGTGCATGCCGATACGGCAAAGGAGAAACCGATGGTTTCCAAAAAAATATGGGTAGTCTTAACGGGAGCGATTTTTGCGCTGGCTTTGTCGTTGTCAGCGATGGCGCAGACCCAGAGCACCACGACCACCACGACGCAGAATCCGCCGGTCGCACAGCAGTCGCAGAGTACGACCACCACCACCACGTCGCCGGACACAACCCAGCCTCAGAGCCAGACGACTGAGGAAACCCATACCACGACCAAGTCGAAACATCATCATCAGAAGACGACACAAACAACTGACAGTACAACCACAAACACCACTCCGGCCCCAGAGAGCAATTCGACTTCAAGCACTACGACCACCACCACTCCGGCCCCGCAGAGCAATTCGAGTTCGAGCACCACGACCACCACCACCACACCTCCGCCGCAGATGTAGCGGTATATCTCCGGTGGCGTGCCTAGCCAGCGCCTGAATGACTGCCACGTGGCGGGTAAGGTTTGATTCGTTGTTCCCACCCTGTCGCAAAATGCGAGCGATGAGGGTGGGAGCCTCCGGACCGATGAGAGGTAGCATCCGATTAGGCACCACCACCGCGAAATTGGATGATCCTGCGGCGATCGCGTTTGGAGGGCCGGCCTTCCGGAGAGGGAGTGAAGTTCATCGTGGCTTTGCGCTCTGCCGCTACCTTCAGCCGCAATTCCCGACTTGCGACAGTTTCTGCATAGAGTGTCTGAGCAACCGATGCCGGTCCGCGCACTTCACTGAGAAGCAGAACATTAACCTCAAAATCTCCACTATCGGTCTTGATATGTAAGAGGTCGCCTACTCGAACCTCGCGGGCCGGCTTGGCTGGCTGGTGGTTGGATTGAATTCTGCCGAGTTCGCAAGCGCGGGCAGCCAAAGCTCGGGACTTAAAGAAGCGAGCGGCCCATAGCCACTTATCTATCCGCACACTAGTCATAAGTTAATCTGGTAATTATTGACATGACTCGCCCACAACTATGGGCGAGTCATGTCAATAATTAAGGATTCAGGATGCCGACCAGATAGTTGGACGAGGCAATACCGTTTACAACCACTTGCAGATTGTATGAGCCCTGTGGAATGTTCGGAATGTCCACATGAGTATAGGTAGGCCCGACGTAGCCCACCGCCATGGTGCTATGGTCGTGCGTCCTGGCGTAGTAAACCTTCCCATTCGAAGTCGAGGTGAAGCGCATCAGAGGATAGTTGGTGGCATCCTGGAAGTTACAGCCGTAGGCATTATTCTGCGATGCGCCGTTGAATTTGAAGCCGTTCAGCTTATAGGTGGTATTTGCGTGCATAGTGAGATTGGTAATGAGTAAAGTCGGAGTCCAGCCCGTGTATTGACTTCCGGCGGAGGTGAAGAGTTCGACGTCGTTAGTGAAGTCGGTGAATAGGATCTGGCCCGTGGGCAGCATCAGCAAATGTCCATCGTAAGAACTATCAGAGGAAGCGTTGGGCGGACTGACGATCTGATTCAGAGTGCTGCCGTTCCACTCGAAGAAAACAGCGCCAATGTCGATAATGCCAGGGCTGCTCATCATCATTACGTTGCCATTGACTTCCAGCGCCGCCGGGCCGCCAGCGATGTCGAAATCACCGGGGAAGACGGGACCAGCGACCCAGCTACCGCTGCTCAGGGTATAGACCGCGGTGTTGCCGCCACCGCATTTGTTTGCGCCGGTCTGATAGAGTGTTCCGTTCGCCATCAATACCGCGGGGCCTATTAAATGAGAGCCGTCGCCGCCGCAGTCGACGCCCGAATCCCAGAGCTGAACCGGCGTGCTGCCCTGGACAGTCCATGTGCCTGCGTGAGGGTTATAGGTTTCCCAGTTCTTGCCATTGAGTTGGTTACTACCGTCGTAGGTATCGACATCCAGTAGTTTGCCACCGGGCAGCAAAGTCATACCCTCATGTAGATAGGAGTCGAACTTCCCGGAGCCGGTCGGCGTCCACGTCATCGTCGAGGCATCGAGCAGCGCGGCGCTGGGCTGGGCACTGCAGCAGGAGGTCAGCATGAAGTGTCCGTTTGCCAGCACCGCACTGGGCGAATTACCAATTGAGTTCCAGCCGCTGGGCGGACTAACGGTGCTCCAGCTATTGGCGACCGGATCGTAGATCGCTCCCTTGTTCGTCCAAGAATCCGCGCCTTCGTTGTACAGTCCCCCTTCCACGATATAGCGCCCATCGGGCAAGACTGCAGAGGCAAAATATAGAGGTCCATAGTTAGACGGCATGCCGGCGACCTGGATCCAGGTGCCAGTCGCATAGCTGCCGTCATTGATGTTCGGGGTCAGGGTCCACCAATTTCCCCAAGTGCCGGGATTGCCGCTTTCGTCATGAACTAAGACACGGCCGTCGGTAAGCAGAGCTACCGCGCCGGCTCCGATGTTGGGAACGTTTTGTACAGGTGTCCAGGATTGCGCGTTGGCAGCACACACTGTAGCCAGAAGAACCAGGGCACTTAGAAGGAGTCGAGCTACCCGCATGTTTCCCCCCGGTAAGCCAGGATTCCATGATCGGCATCGATAGGCGCCGAACACTATACACCCAATCGCGGGCGACTCTTGCTTCTTTTGCGGTCGATTGTGTGCTGAAATAGCAACCCAGATTTAGGACACGCGTGAGCTGTGCTTAAGTGATATGCCTCGGGAAACAGTGAGAGTTTGCGGGTTCCTTACGCCCCGTGGGTCACCTCCATCTCACTTAACCGCAAGGCCAGACACTTGGCCGCGCCGCCCGCTTTCAGAAATTCGGTCAACACTACCTCTACAACGCGAAAGCCGAGGGATTGCAACCGCTCCCGCAACTCGTCGCTGATCTGGTTGAGCACAATCGTCCGTCCGACATTCACGGCATTGCAGGCAAAACACAACGCGTCGGCTTCGCGAACTCGGATACGCTTTTCCTCCGGATAATGCTGCTCGATCCTGGCCAGAGACTCAGCGTCGAAGGCTTCCGGAAAGTACATGACGTAGCCGCCAAACAAGCAGCAAAAACAGGTATCGAGATGATAGAAGCGAGGATCGACGAGGCGAAGGGAAATTACTTCGACCTTCCAGGTTTCGCTCAGACACTGATGGCTGGACTGCCGGGTGCGAATGCCGTGTCCTGCCCACAAGCACGAACCATCCACTTCAAACAGGGCGTCGCCTTCGCCTTCGAAGGGAGTCGAGCGAGGAATGGCGCACACGCAGAAGCCCGAATCGTCAAACCACTTGCGGAAGTGCGGCTCTTCACCTTGGCGTTCCGGATGAAGAAAACTGCTGAGCGCCACTATGCCCTGATGCACCAGCCCGGCATTGGCGGTAAATACCATGTCCGGCGAACCCGCCTGCGGTGTTACCAACTCCACCCGAGCGACCTGAGTTAGAGCGCGATGCAGTTGTTCCCACTGCGCCATCGCCTGACCACGACATGAGCGGTGTACATTGCCTTCCATCCAGGGATTGATGACGTAGTTCACGTCATACAGTTCCGGAGGACACATCAGAAACGTAGGTTCGCTGATCACGCGCTGCGGCGTACCGAAAGGGAGTGAAACATTACTCAGGCCCATGGCTAGCTCCGTTGGGCCACTAGTGTCCTCCGACTGCGGGGGGTGGCGTCCAATCAATAATTTCTATGGAGGCCATAATCGATTAGTAATTATGAATAAGGTGCTGAATGCTGGTGAGGTGGTTTAGTCGAAATGCTAATCGTCCCCTGGGCACGGTGCCGCACTTGTTCCGCGCCAAGTTTGCGGTGCAAGTGCTTCGTAAGGTTACGAAAGTACAATTGCGCCACTAGTCCTTTCGTAATCTTGACGGATCTTGTATCTGAGCTACGCTGATAGGTTGGGCTTAGTGTGCCCGATGCCCGGCAGGAGCAGAAGAACTGTTCCCGCTGAGCGGAGATCTTTGAAAAAACAGTTGTGAGTTGTCGGTTGTCAGTGGTCAGAATGGCAAGCAAGGTTGAGGTACACCTTCATGCTCCCTTTCCGATGGGGTTCCGAAACGGGCGTGAGAATTGAACCTGAACTCCTTGCGAATCAAGATTTTAGGTACAAATCTTTCCAGCTCAAGATTTTAGGCGGATTGCCGTGCCTTGCGTCTAGTGTTTTCAAGATTTTGCGAGGCACCGGGGGAGGGGGGTGACCAATCAATGACAAGCTGCCGGAGTCGTTGTGGGGAAGTAGAACGGCTGCTGGCACTCAGTTGCCGGTGATCGCGGAACCGAGAAGGGTCCGTTTGAATCAAAGCATGTGCGATTCCCAGACCGGATCCGCGCTCATGCGAAGATGGACTCTGGATTTTAGCGACAGCCTGAGCCCATGAATACGTCAACCCTGCGTAGGATCTTCAAAGCATTTCATTATCGCGACTTCCGCCTGATGTGGATTGGCGCCTGCACCTCGAGCATTGGCACGTGGATGCAGATTGTGGCGCAGGGCTGGCTTATCTATCGCCTGAGCCATTCGGCCTTCCTGCTCGCGCTGGACCAGTTTCTCGGTGGCATTCCCATCTTTCTGTTTTCGCTGATCGGCGGTGTGGTGGCTGACCGGATCGAGCGCCGGAAAGTTCTGCTCGCATCGCAGTATGTGCAGATGGCAAGCGCGGCGATCCTTACGGTTCTGGTGGCCAACGGACTGACCCACGTTTGGCCGATCCTGTGTCTCTCGTTTATGTCGGGGTTGGCGCAGGCTTTCGGCGGTCCGGCCTATTCGGCGCTAATCCCGACGCTGGTCGATCGAGAGGACATGCCCAATGCCATTGCCCTGAACTCGATCCAGTTCAATCTGGCGGTCACGATTGGACCCGCGCTCGCAGGCCAGGCTCTGGCGAAGTTGGGTGAGAAGTGGTGCTTCGGATTGAATGCGCTTTCCTTCCTTGCGCCGATCGTTACGTTGCTCATGATCAGAAGCCGATTTATGCCGGTGAGTACGGGCGACTCCATGTTCACCAGCCTGAAGGAAGGCATCAGGTTCGTTCGCAAGCAGGGTTCGATGGAAGCGCTGATTGTGCTGGCGTTTTGCATGACGGCGCTGGCCATGCCCATGCGAACGTATATTCCCGTATTCGTCAAAGACATTTTCCATCGGGGCCCGGAAACTTACGGCAATCTGCTCTCGCTCATGGGAATCGGCTCTATTGCCGGCTCGCTGCTAGTTGCGGGTTTGGGCAATATACGGCACAAGGGACGGTTCGCTATCAGCATGCTGATCTGCCTGGGTGCCGCGATTGCGGGATTTTCGTTGTCGAAATCGCTGCCGCTGAGCTACTGCATGCTGGTGATTGTCGGCGCTTCGATGATGTCGGTCTTTGCCACGGTGACATCGCTGGTGCAGTTGATTACCACCAACGAAATGCGCGGACGCGTGATGAGCGTCTACAACTGCGCCTTTCGCGGAGGCATGCCGATGGGAAATCTGCTGTCGGGATGGATCGTTCCAATATTTACCGCACCCCTGGTGCTGAGCGTGAATGGATTGCTGCTGATTTTGATGGCGCTGTACTTTCTGCTGATCCAGCGGCGCGTGGCCACGCTGTGATGGCTTCGGTGTAAGATGGCGGCTTCGTTCGAAGGAGGAAACCGTGCTGGATCGCCGCCGCTTTCTTACTGCTGGTGCTGGGTTCGCCGCTGCTCTCGCGTTTCGCAACGATCTGTTCGCCCAGTTGCAGAATGTTCCATCGTCACTGCCCAGTCCGACGCTGTTCGTCAACGACGAAGAGGGCTACTGGACGGCGTTGCGCAAGCAATTCCTGATCCCCGAGGACGAGATCTATTTGAATAATGGCACCGTGGGTTCCAGTCCCGCTCCGGTCCTGCGCGCCGTGTTCGATGGCTACACTTCAACCGAGAAACTGGACGAGACCGATCCCGAAGATTATCCCATCTGGGGATATGGACCGTGGAACGAGTTTCGCGATCCGCTGGCCGCGTTTGTGGGCTGCACGCAAGATGAGATTGCGCTGCTGCGCAATGCCACCGAGGCTAACAGTTATATCGCCAATGGCATCGACATGAAGCCAGGCGACGAAGTGCTGATGACCGATCAGGAGCATCCCGGCGGCGAACAGCCATGGCAATTGAAGGCCAAGCGCTACGGCATCGTGGTGAAAAAAGTAATGCTACCCAAGCCGGTGAACGATGCGTCGCAGGTGCTGAACCTGTTCAATGACGCAATCACGGCGCGGACGCGGGTGATGTTCTTCAGCCACATCACGACAGTGACAGGGGTGGTGTTGCCAGCCAAGGAGCTGTGTGCACTGGCGCGCTCGAAACAGATCCTGTCGGCGGTGGACGGCGCGCATGCGACTGGCATGATGCAGCTGAACCTGCATGATATTGGTTGCGATATGTACAGCTCGAGCCCGCATAAGTGGCTGCAGGCGCCCAAGGGATCGGGCTATCTTTACGTACGCAACGAAGCGATGGATTATCTGTGGAACACGATCGCGACCGAAGGTTGGGATGAGAAGCAGTTGCGCGCCGAGCGCTTTCAGCGGATTGGATCGTCGAATGTACCGTCGCTATGTGGATTGCGCGCGGCGATTCAGTTGGCAAACGAGATTGGTATGGATCGGATCGAGAAGCGACATCGCGAACTGGGCAACTACATGCTGGCGGCGATGATCAAGCGCGGAGCAGAATCGTGGACCTCGCCCGATCCGAAGTTACGCTGCGCCATAGCGACGGTGAATGTTCCGCCGATTCAGCGCATGAAGCTTGAGGATTGGCTGTGGAAGACGAAGAAGATCAGAATTCGCGGCGGCGAACCGTCGAAGCTGAGGTTGTCGACACCATACTATTTGCGGAAGAAGGACATCGACCGATATCTGGATGGCGTACGATGAATACAAGAGAGAGCAAAAGATAGCGTGAAGATGGCGAAGAGACTCCTATAATTGGCCTCATTCGTTGTTCGGGAGCCCTCTGAAGGGAGCGCCCAATTGAATCTTAATTCGCTGACTCTTCCTACCGTCATCGTTCTGGTCGCGATTCTGATCGTCGCGCTTTCCATCCGTCGCCTGCGCACGCTACAACGCACGCCACATGGCAAGTGGCGTCGCGTCGCGGAACGTGTATTGCTTTCGTTGGTCATCCTGGTTAGCGTGCTACTTGCCGGATGCACCGCGTACAACGCGGCCGCCCTTCGCTATTACCGTGCGATCTATCCGCCTCCCGGAAAGATCTACAGCGTGAACGGACACGATATGCATCTCTACTGCACGGGGCAGGGCTCTCCGACGATCGTCCTCGAGTCAGGCGGAGGCAACGGCATGCTGAAGTGGGCCAAGGTGCAACCGGAGCTGTCCAAAACGACGCGTGTTTGCTCCTACGATCGCGCTGGATTCGGCTGGAGTACTCCAGTGCCCGGCCCACGCGACGCTGACACCATTGCCAGCGAATTACGTGCTCTATTGCAGCAAGCCGGCGTAGGTGGCCCGTATGTTTTGATGTCACACTCTAGGGGAGGCCTCTACATTCGCGCTTACGCGGCTCACTATCCCGAGGACGTGGCTGGGCTCATCTTCCTTGAGACCTCTACGCCCCTCGATGAAGACCGTAAGTCTTCCGAGCTACGAGCGGCAACGTCACACCCTCAGTATGTCTACTACCCTTTTACTCTGCTTGTTGCTACTGGCTTGCAACGGCCGGTGGGCTCATGTTCAGCGGAGCCCGGCTTCGCTCAGCCCGACGCATCCCGTATCGCACAACTCGAATGCGGCAAGCAGTTCGACCCAATATGGAGGGAATACATCAGCACGCAGCGGAACGGCGAGGAGACGGTCAACACTGGGCCCTATGGAGAAATGCCAATCCTGATCTTCTCGCGCGATCCTAAACTGGATCGTCAAACTTCGGACCTTCCCCCCAAGTTGGCGGTTGAAGAAAGTACGCTGTGGGATCAGGATCAGGAAGCCTTAAAGCGCTTGTCCACTCGCAGCCGCAGAATCATCGCCAAAGGCAGCGGACATGTCATACAGGTGGATCGCGCCGATCTGATCAACCTGGAAGTTCCAATCTTTATCCAGCAACTGAGAAACAACGAACTACGGACCGACTACGGCTCGACCAAAATAGAGTAGAGGGATCTGACTCCTCTTTGTTTCGAGCATCAGGTTCGATCCTGCCTGTTGCTCAACGCTTCCACCCCGGCAAGCTTCTTGCCCTCCAGGAATTCCAGAGACGCGCCGCCCGCCGGTGGAGATATGGCAGCGGCCCTGTATCGCCTTATCGGCCTTCCAGGTTCTTCAGCCGGTCTGCAAGAGATTCCACTTCGGTGTCCAGCGCGCGTAAAGCGGCGGCGTGGCTCTGCTGACGCAACTCCACAGGGGAGGCCCACTTGTGAAACTCGGTGAGCAACGTAGTTTCAACTTTCTCGCGTTGTTCGCGAATCCACTGCTTGTCTTCGTTGGTCAACACATCTTGATTATATTGGAATCATCTCGACGGTCGAGTATTTTCGACGCGGAGCACATGGGTCCGTTACGCGACTATCGGTCCGGGCCAGACAATGTGCAAGGTTTTACTTATTGCTCAGCGCTTCCACACCCGGTAGCTTTTTGCCTTCCAGAAATTCCAGAGACGCACCCCCGCCGGTGGAGATGTGGGTGATCTTATCGGCCACGCCCGCCGTTTTCACGGCTGCCACGCTGTCGCCGCCGCCAACGATCGATACAGCCGCGCCATTGTCGGCAACCGCATGAGCAATCTTCTTGGTGCCTTTGGCGAACGCTTCGATTTCGAAGACACCCATCGGGCCGTTCCAAACGATGGTCCGCGCGCCGTCGATTTCCTCGGAGAACAGCTCAATCGTCTTCGGTCCAATGTCGAGCGCCATCATGTCAGCGGGGATCGGCTGACCTACGCCGATGTTCTGGATGCGCGCGCCGGCCTCAGGCTTATCGGCGACGACGTGATCGACCGGCAGCAGGAATTTCACGCCATGGGCTTTGGCGTCAGCAAGAATCTGTTTCGCCAGATCGAGCTTGTCGGCTTCCAGCAGCGACTTGCCGATCTCTTGTCCCTGCGCCTTCAGGAAGGTGTACGCCATCCCGCCGCCGACGATCAGCGTATCGACCTTGGTCATCAGGTGCTTAATGACGCCGATCTTGTCGCTGACCTTGGCGCCGCCAAGAATCGCGACAAACGGTTTTTGCGGATGCGACAGCGCCTTGCCCAGATACTCCAGCTCTTTCTCCATCAGCAGGCCCGCAGCACTCTTTTCCACGAAGTGGGTGATGCCTTCGGTGGAAGCGTGGGCGCGATGCGCCGAGCCAAACGCATCGTTCACGTAGTAGTCGCAGAGCTTGCCCAGCTTCTTGGCAAAGTTCGGATCGTTGGCTTCTTCCTCGGGATGGAAGCGCAGATTTTCCAGCAGCAACGACTGCCCACGCTCCAGCTTCTCGGCCATCTCCTCGGCCTGCACGCCGATGCAGTCGGGAGAGAAGCCGACATTCTCGCCGCGGCGTAGCACGTCGTCGATGAGAACGCGCAGCCGTTCGGCAACCGGCTTCAGGCTCATCTTGGGATTGGGCTTGCCTTTGGGCCGTCCGAGATGAGAAGCCAGGATGAGGCGCGCGCCATGGCGCAGCGCGTACTCAATGGTCGGCAGCGTTTCGCGGATACGAGTGTCGTCCATGACGCGGCCGTCGTCGAGCGGGACATTGAAGTCGACCCGCATAAAAATGCGCTTATTGTTCAGCGGTAGATCACGAATCGATAACTTCGACATGGCGTGCACCAGTTGTCAGGGGTTAGGGATTAGGGACTAGCTGTCAACAGACTAATCCCTTGGCCTTAATCCCTAGTTCCTCTCTCACAATCCCTTTTGATCGAGGTAATGAATGAGGTCGCGGACGCGGCATGAGTACCCCCACTCATTGTCGTACCAGGAGATCACTTTCACGCAGTTGCCGGCCACCACGCGCGTCATGGGAGCGTCGACAATAGAGGATCGAGGATCGCCACGGAAATCGATGGAGACCAGTTCAGCAGTCTCATATCCCAGATAACCCTTCAAGGGACCCGATTCAGAAGCCGCCTTCAGCGCGGCATTGACTTCTTCCACGCTCGTCTTTTTCTCGACAAATACCACAAGATCAACGACGGAAACATTGGGCGTCGGCACGCGCATGGCGAAGCCGTCAAGTTTGCCCTTCAGGTCGGGAATCGCCAGGTAGATCGCTTTGGCCGCGCCGGTCGAGGTCGGAATCATGGAGAGCGCCGCCGCCCGGGCGCGGCGCAGGTCCTTGTGGGGGAAGTCAAGGATGACCTGATCGTTGGTGTAGGAATGGATCGTAGTCATGGTCCCGCAGACGATTTTGAAATTGTCGTTAATTACTTTCGCGATCGGTCCCAGACAGTTGGTGGTACACGAGGCGTTGGAAATGATGTTGTGCTTCGCCGGATCGTACTTGTCCTCATTAACACCCATCACGATGGTGATGTCTTCATTGGTAGCCGGAGCCGTGATGATGACCTTCTTAACCGTTCCTCGCAGGTGCTGTTTGGCCAATTCGCCCTTGGTGAACTTACCAGTCGCCTCGATCACGACTTGGGCGCCCACGGATTCCCAATCGAGCTTGGACGGATCTTTCTCAGCGAACACTTTGATGTTCTTGCCGTCGACGCTAATGAAATCTGGGCCGGCGGAAATCTTATTGGGCAGGTTACCGAGAATCGAATCGTACTTCAGCAGATGGGCTAAGGTCTTCGGGTCGGTAAGATCGTTAACCGCGACGAATTCCAGGTTAGAGTCAGTGAGCGCCGTTCGAAGAATGTTGCGGCCGATACGCCCGAAGCCGTTGATACCTACTTTAATTGCCATAGTGCCTCGTCAGAAAAAAATTCCGTTTCACAATGCAGTAATTCGATACTACGCTGCACAAGCATGAGCCGGATAGTGAATGAAACAGAGAATCCTAGCATTCGCGATGGGACGAGGCAATGCTGCAAATCACAATTGCGAACCGCCTTCTGCCACAAAAGGGGAATGTGCCCGATTGCTCCCGCCTAGGGAAGCGTGTTAAAAGTGCAACATGCGCAGATGGATGCGTGACCGCGGCAAACGCCGCAAACCGCCAGGCGAAAAGCAGGGGCAGGACAATCCCGCTCCGTTGCAGCCCAAGTTTCCCGACCCCGTTTCCGACGAAAGTGGGGGCGAGAGCCGACAGCCCGACTTTGAGGCTCAGCCGGAGGAGACTGATCTTCCAGAGTCTCAGCCTGTGGCCGAGACTGGAAGCGGGGAAGAACCGCCACAACAGCGGCGCGACCGTAACCGTCGTCGCGGCCGTCGCGGCCGGGGCAATCGGCCGGCAGCAACCCCCCAGCAACCAGCACAACCTCCCGCGCTTCCCCGTCCAGGTGGTCCAACCGGCGAGGCCGCCGAAGCCGAAGCGCTCAGGCGATGCGGCTGAGCCTGCCGCGCAGCAACCTCAGGCTGCACAGTCCTCCAAACAGCCCAAGGGCGCAGTCGTTCTCTCCATTGGACTTCCGGGTTCGGGC
This sequence comes from uncultured Acidobacteriaceae bacterium, assembly GCA_963746515.1. Taxonomy (GTDB): domain Bacteria; phylum Acidobacteriota; class Terriglobia; order Terriglobales; family Acidobacteriaceae; genus Bog-257. Next base: position 709,760 of record CAVVBO010000003.1, read on the forward strand.
AAGAGTACCTGGTTCAAGCGCCATAGCATCCTGCCGTTGTCCAGCGACATGGTGCGTATTCTGCTTTTCGACGATGTCACCGAGCAGCGCTATCAGGACCTGGTGTTTTCCACGCTCCGCACCATGCTGCGGGCGCGCTTGCTGGCGCGTCGTCCCTGGAACTATTTGGACGCAACCAATCTTTCTCCCCACGAGCGCCGCAGCTGGATCAAGCTGGCTCACGACTTCGGCTACGAAGCCCATGCGGTCTTTTTCGACGTGCCGCCGGAAGTCTGTATGGAGCGCAATCACCGCCGCGAACGCAACGTCCCCGAAGATGTCATGCAACGCATGGCCAATAAGCTGCGGCCGCCGAAGTTCGAAGAAGGCTTCGCCAAGATCACTGTGGTGCGCCTCAAGAAAAAAGATGGAGAGGCTGCTGCTGCCGAAGAGCCGCGACAGGAGTTTGCCATTGAGCCCGACGAAGGCGAGCCGCCGGAGGTGGTCGACACAACGGAATAGCGAGCCGGCGCAGGGTAGGGAATTACTTGTCCGCACTGCAGTAACTGGGGTGATGTCGAAAAGCTGCGAAACCGCGGGATGTGCCCGTCAGCTTTTCTACCTATTGAGCATTTAGGTCCGTCTTCTTACTCAACCAGCGTGCGGGTGAGGTATAGTTACATTGCTGCTCGACCCGGCAAAGAAGGCCAGATTCCAAGAACGGGTCAATGCGAGGTATTTTCCATGCGGCTGCGACGCATTTCTCTAGGACTATTGCTCCTGCCACTGGCGGGGATCTTAAACGCGCAGATCATTGGAGCTTCGCCCACGCGGGCCTCTTCCTCCGAACGCTCCGGTGATCCCTACGACGATCAAGAACGCTCCCTTTTCGGCGGTTGTGGTCACGCAATACGACCGTGTGATCGGCACCGGCAATCATATCCATCGAGAGACTCGGGGGAAAGTTTATCGCGACGATCAGGGGCGGGTGCGCACCGAGACTGAGTTCTCGACGCCCGGCAACGGTGGTGAGCAGTTTCTGCGCGTCACTATTTTGGACCCGATTCAGCATACGGTGATCCACCTCGATCCCAGGAACAAAGTTGCTACGGTTACCCACACCGGACAAAGCATGTCCGCCAGCGATTCGGCGCCGCCGCGACATGGAATCACGTTAGGAGGGACGCCGATCAACGACTCCGGGCAGCCAGCCGGTCCTCCGGTGAAGATCCAGACCGACCACTCCGCGGCTAACGCGGGAGCCGCGGTTAAGACGGAGACTCTGGGTTCGCAAATCCATCGAAGGGGTGGAGACAGTAGGAACCAAGACGACTCGTACTATCGCGCCGGGGGCAATGGGAAATGAGCAGCCAGTCGTTTCCGTTAGCGATTCGTGGTACTCGCGCGATTTACAGATCGTGGTATTGAACGAGACAGACGATGGTCAGTCGGGTCATACTATGATGAAGCTGGTTGATGTTGTGCGCTCCGAGCCCAACCCTCAGCTATTTCTGATCCCGCAAGATTACACGGTGAAAGAGAGTAATCCCGCGACTGCAAGTGCCAAGCCTTAAGGAGCAAACGTAAACTGGATGTCCGATCTCGACTTTTCTCCGCCGGAAGGGCTAGAAATCTCTCTCTGGCGCTCGTTGCTGATTAACTTTGCCGATCGCTTTGCCCCCGAGCGTCTTCCTCCCCTGCAGCTGACTTCGAAGCCGGTTGACGTCGGCATTTTGGAGGGCGATCTCCTCAATCTACCGTGGTATCGCACGGTGTTCACCAACTTGGGCGACGTGATTTCTCCGGAGACGCTGCCTCCGCTGCGTGCTGGAGTCGCAGCCGGTGGACGTCGGCGAGTTGCTAGGCGACGAGTTGAGCCACGGATGGTGGGACTCTTTGCTGCAAAATGTCCGCGACCGCCTCTCGCCCCAGAGGCTTCCGCCGCTTCATCTCACTTCGCAGCCGGTGACGGCGTTTGGGGCCGAGTCGAGCATGCAGATCCTGGATTGGTCCAGCCTGATTGCCGGGCCGAAAATCTTCCTGCGCCGATGCGCCGCAGCCGCAGCCGGCCTTCGCCAACGTATCAGATGGCAGCGACGCCAGCCGCTCCGGAACCCGCCCCCGCGCATCCGGGGCTTCTGGTGGCACGTATGCAATTGACCCGTGATATTGTCCGGACGCGTTTCCGCCGAAAGATCTGGATTTCGCTCGCCGCTGCCGAGGCGGTGTTTCTGCTGGTGGCGCTGTTCAAGTTTCAATAGCTCCGAGATCCGGAAGGGATACGGATCGTCAGCTTTTTGTTTCCCCGGCAATTCACCTGCGTTGTACGATAGGACGCTTGCCGGGGCGGTCTCCGGCGGGTCAGGAGTGGAAACAAATCGCATGACGATAGGGGCTGACATCCGTGACGATCAAGACCAGTACGCGAACGGTTGATGATGTGGTCATCGTAGACATCATCGGCGAGCTTCGGCTCGGCGAGGGAACCGATGTGGTCCGCAATGTTGTCCGCGGCTTGACCGACACGAATTACAAGAACATTCTGCTTAATCTGCGCGACGTTCGGCACATCGATAGCGCCGGCGTCGGGGAACTGATGAGCTGCTACACCTCGGTCCGCAATCATGGCGGCGCTCTCAAGTTGATGAACCTCAGCAAGAATGTTCACAATCTGCTCCAGATCACCAAGCTGTATACCATTTTCGAAGTCGAGGATGATGAGCCTACAGCGGTCGCATCTTTTCGTTAGGCTGTTTTCTTTATACCCGGCTACAATGGAGTGACAACCCAATACATATTTTCTTGCGCCCACAGGTTGTTGCAGTGTGCGTTGAATCTCTAAGTTTTGCGAGGCGAAATGAAAGGCGATCCTAAAGTTATTGCATTCCTTAATCAGGTTTTAAAGGCGGAGTTGACGGCCGTTAATCAGTATTTCCTGCATGCCGAAATGTGCGAGAACTGGGGTTACGCGCGGCTGGGGAAGAAGGTCAAGAAGGAGTCCATCGAAGAAATGGTGCATGCCGAGAAATGCATCGAGCGCATCCTCTTTCTCGACGGCACACCCAACATGACCGACTACTTCAAGATTAATATCGGGGCCACGGTCGAGGAGCAATTCAAGAACGACTTGCAGGTTGAATACGACGCCGTGAAGCGTTTGAACGACGGCATCAAGCTGTGCGTAGCGCAGGGCGACAATGCCTCGCGCGATCTGGCCGAACACATTCTCACCGACGAAGAAGAGCACATCGACTGGCTGGAAGCTCAACTGCACGCCATCAGCGAGATGGGCATCGGGAACTATCTGGCGGAGCAACTCAAGGAAGACAAGTAGGCGGCGTTTATCCTCAGCATGTGGCGGGCAGGAGCTCGCCACGACTTCTAAGCACCTGACGTTCTGAGAGCCGGCGCACAATAAGCTACAATGGACGAGCGCCATTTTCGGGCGCTTCTGCAATACGCCTTTCCCGACGGAGAGATGGCCGAGTGGCTGAAGGCGCACGCTTGGAAAGCGTGTGTACTCGAAAGGGTACCCAGGGTTCGAATCCCTGTCTCTCCGCCATATTTTCAATAAATTAGGCATCAACTAGGTCCATCTACCGTCCAATACTGGGTTACGGCATCCCCTCAACGAAGCCCACAACGATCATTGATTCCTTGTCGAGTGCCGTCCCTTGCGCCAGGATTGCAACAGTGCGATTCGCCCCGCGTCCTGAAGGATCGGCTATCTCGGAGGTAATCCCGCCTTAGTCATCCGCAGATGCCACTTGCGCGGGCTTGCGGGTTGCGCGCAGACTGTCCCTATCTGAGGAGGGCACATGCTGCATTTGGATACGGGTAACACCGGTTTCATGATTTTGTGCGCCAGTCTGGTGATGTTAATGACTCCCGGCCTGGCATTTTTTTATGGTGGGTTGGTGGGGCGCAAGAATGTTCTCGCCATCATGATGCAGAGTTTTGTGTCGATGGGTTGGACGACGGTGATCTGGTACCTCTACGGCTACTCACTCTGTTTCAGCGGCGACTGGCACGGCATCATCGGCGACAGCCACCAGTTCATGCTGCGTAACACCGATCTTACGACTGCTTCGCCAAATCCCACCATTCCGGCTATCGTCTTCATCGCATACCAAATGATGTTCGCCATCATTACGCCGGCGCTGATTTCGGGGGCATTCACCAATCGCGTCACTTTCAAGGCTTACATGTTATTTCTCACCGGGTGGTTGACGCTGGTCTATTTCCCCTTTGTACACATGGTGTGGGGTGGCGGCTTGCTGGCGCAGTGGGGCGTGAAGGATTTCGCCGGTGGCATCGTGGTCCACAACATTGCCGGCATGGCCGCGCTTGCTTCCGTGCTCTACGTCGGACGCCGCCGCGTGGTTGAGGCCGGCCTGCACAGCATTCCCATGGTGGCGCTCGGTACCGGACTGCTCTGGTTTGGTTGGTACGGCTTCAACGCCGGCAGCCAGATGCGAGTTGACTCGGTTACCGCTGTCGCTTTCCTCAACACCGATCTGGCCGCATCCTTCGCCGCTATCGCATGGCTACTTGTCGCCTGGACACGCGAGAAAAAACCCAAGCTGCTCGGACTGCTCACGGGCGCGGTCGCTGGCTTGGCCACCATCACGCCCGCCGCAGGCTTTGTCTCTCCGCGCGCTGCTGTCTTGATCGGCATCGCCGCCGGCGGGGTATGTTATTTCGCGGTCGAGTTGAAGAACAAGCTGAAGTGGGACGACGCGCTTGACGTTTGGGGCGTGCACGGAGTGGGGGGCATGCTAGGCATCATTTTATTGGGCGTGTTCGCCGACCAGACGTTCAATCCCGAGGGCGTCAACGGACTGCTCCATGGCAATCCCAGCTTTCTCTTTAAGCAGACGGTCGCGGTGGTATTTTCGTCGGTCTGGGCCTTCGCCTTCACCTACGCCATGCTGGCCATCATCAACCGTTTCACCCCGGTTAGAGTCGACGCCTCCAGCGAAACCATGGGCCTGGATCAGTCGCTCCATGGCGAACGCGCCTATGAGGAGATGGACCTTATCGCTTCGTAGCGCGGCGCCTGTCGGGATGGATCTGAGCAAACGTTTCACTTGTCCCTGGGCTTTTAGTTCTTAATGCAACGAAGGGGATTCCTGAATGAGGAGTCTGACTCGATTTGTGTTCATCACCGCAATCGGCTGGGCGTTAACCGGGGCACAGATTGCGACCGCGCAATCGTCGAGTTCCTCGGGAGCGCCGAGGGACGACTGGGCTTACTATGGCCACGACGCGGGCGGGACGCGCTACTCGCCTCTGACACAGATCAATCGCGAAAATGTTGCGCAGCTCAAAGTCGCGTGGGTGTTTCACACCGGAGACATTTCCGACGGCACTGGCGGCAAGAAGCGCAGCGGCCTGGAAACCACTCCCATCCTGGTCGACGGCACTCTGTATCTGACTACTGGATTCAATCGCGTCTTTGCCTTAGACCCGGAAACGGGGAAGCAGCGGTGGGTCTACGATCCGATGATTGATATCGCTGGAGATTACGGCGATGGGCTGATCAATCGCGGGGTTGCAGCTTGGCTCGATCCGTCGCGGGAGAAAGGGAAACCCTGCCGATTGCGGATTTTCGAGGCCACGCTGGATGCGCGACTGATCGCTCTGGATGGCGCGACTGGCGAGCCGTGCGGGGACTTTGGCAACCGCGGGCAAATCAGTCTTCGAGATGTAGCCCGTTACATACCCGCGCAATATCACATGACTTCTCCGCCCGCGGTGATTGACGACATTGTAGTGGTGGGCTCGGCGATTGACGACAACTCACGCGTGGACATGCCGAGCGGCGTGGTCCGGGGTTTCGATGCGCGCACGGGCGCGTTGCGCTGGAAATGGGAGCCGATACCGCCGAACGAATCTTCAGCCGTGACCCAATCCAACGGGAAAATCTGGCGCACCGGAGCAGGGAACGCCTGGACAGCAATGGTTGTCGATCCCGAACGCGACCTGGTTTTCGTGCCGACCGGCAGTGCGAGTCCGGATTATTACGGCGGACTTCGCCCCGGCGATGACAAGTGGGCCGATTCGGTGGTTGCGCTGCGCGCCAAAACCGGCGAATTGGTCTGGGGATTCCAATTGGTGCATCACAATCTTTGGGATTACGACTCTGCCTCACCGCCGCTGCTGGCCACGTTGCAGCACGATGGAAAGAGCGTGCCGGTCGTGATTCAGGGTAACAAGACAGGGTTTCTCTATGTGCTGAATCGCGATACTGGCGCGCCCGTATTTCCCGTGGAAGAGCGTGCCGTGCCGCAGAGCGACGTGCCCGGAGAAGTAACGTCTCCAACGCAGCCTTTCCCTCTGGCGCCTCCTGCTCTATCGCCACAGAAGCTCTCCGCCGATGACGCCTGGGGAATCACTCCGGAAGATCGCGAGTCCTGCCGGGAACGTCTCAAAGCCTTGCGCAATGACGGCCTGTTCACTCCGCCGAGTTTGCAAGGCTCGCTGTCGGTACCTGGCAATATCGGAGGGATGAACTGGAGCGGGTACGCATACGACGCGCAACACAGCTTACTGCTGGTCAATACCAATAACCTGCCCGCTAAGATGCGCCTGATTCCTGCGGATAAATTCTGGGACGAAGCCGATAAGAACGCAGAAGACGGCGACTACACGCGGCAGGCGGGCGCTCCATACGGAATCTTTCGCACCTTCTTATTCGCCAAAGCACATCGTCTCCCGTGCGCGTCTCCGCCGTGGGGAACGCTGTCTGCGGTGGACATGACCAGCGGCGTCATTCGCTGGCAGGTTCCGCTCGGCTCGCTGGCGCCTGACAATCCAAGGGTCCCGGAAGGAGCTCCGAGTCTGGGAGGGCCGATAGTGACTGCCGGCGGGCTGGTCTTTATCGCGGGCACAATCATCGATCCGGAGATTCGCGCCTTTGACGTCGAGACAGGAAAAGAGCTGTGGAAGGCTCAGCTTCCGACCAGTGGCGGGGCCACTCCAATGACCTACCAAACGCGTGCTGGCGGTAAGCAATTTCTGGTGATTGCTGCCGGAGGACATGCCAAGGTGACAGAAGAAAAGCAGACAGACGAGATCGTCGCGTTTGCCCTACCGTAATCGAAACCATCAAACTGATGTCAATCGTGACCCACGGGGGCATCACGAACGGCGCTTGGCGTTTAGACTGCCGGCGATGCGCCATGTCCGCGAACGGAGGTTGCGTCCGGTAACGAACAGTCGGAGCGGCCCAGAACGTGGTACTATCTCGGATCACACTATCTAAAACTGCACTCTTGTTCTCAAGGAGCCCTGATGCGAAAGACTGTCCTGTCGCTTGGCGTTGTTATGTTCGTGATGGTATTGATGTTCCAGCTTCATGCCGCCAGCCTGGCGGGGGTGACCCTGCCGGACACCCAACAAGTCGGAAGCACAAGGTTGGTGCTCAATGGACTGGGCGTGCGAACCAAGTACATGGTGAAGGTCTACGTCGCGGGACTCTATCTTGAGCAGAAGTCGTCGGATCCCAGTGCCATCATCAAGGCCGATGCACCCAAGCAGATTGTGATGCAGTTTCTGCACGGCGCCAGCAAGAGCCAAATGGCGGATGCCTTCAATGAGTCGTTCAACGACAATACGCCGGAGGCTGTGAAGACCATGAAGCCCGACATCGACCGGTTGATCGGCGCGCTCGAACCCGTTAAGGTGGGCGACCAAATGGTCTTCACTTACGTCCCGGGCACCGGCACCACTTTCGCTATCAACGGCAAGGAGAGGCTGACCATCGCTGGTCCCGCGTTCGCTCCAGTGCTCTTCTCGGTATGGTTCGGACCGAAGCCACCCAATGCTGATCTGAAAAAGGGGATGCTCGGACAGTAGAACTACTGGCAGCGAGTAAAACGTCTCGCGATCGTGTTTGAGCAACTGTTGATACTTTTTGCTAATACTGAAGAATGTACGGATCAGCGATTTGGGTTAGTCCCAATCGGTCAATCGCCTGCGTAGTCTCTCATAAGTCCGAAGGCACATCCCAGATGGAGACTTGTCGGGGATTGATTGAGAGCAAAATTGAGTGTCCAACGCAAAATAATTTTCTAGGATGGCAAACAGCCTGAGTTAATCTCCCAGTATCCTAGCCGTCGCATGGGTTGCTTCTGTAAGGCACGAGAGGATCGGAACGGACCGGGACTATGAAACATCGGGTTTTGTTGTTGCTACTCGGCTCGCTCATCAGCCCGCTGCTGGCACACGCAGGCGCTGCGTTGCTGGTCGAAGAACCCTTTGGCAAGTTTGGCAGCGGCGTCCCTATGGGTCATGCCGCTATTTATCTACCGCAGGTATGCGCCGCTACCCCAACCCAGTTGCGGCGCTGCAGCCCAGGGGAACGGGGCGTTGTCATTAGCCGGTATCTCCGAATTGCGGGGCGGGATTGGCTCGCCATACCTTTTATCCCATATCTATATGCGGTGGATCGCATCGAGGATGTACCTGCCTCTGCCAGCGCGGAAACCGTTCGCTCGCTGAGAGATGAGTACCGGCGCGCCCATTTGAGGAGTATCGTTCCCGATGCCCCCGATGGTGGTATACCAGGGGGATATTGGGCACAGTTAATAGGGGCCTCTTACGACCGCAAAATCTACATGTACTACTTCGAGACCACTCAGGACCAGGATGACCGCCTTATCGCAGCTCTGAACTCCGATCAGAACCAACCCCACTTCAATTTTTTCTCCTCCAATTGCGCCGATTTCTCGCGCACCCTTATTAACTTCTATTATCCCGGAGCGACTCGAAGGAGTGTCATTGCCGACTTGGGAATCACCACTCCCAAACAATTGGCCAGGTCACTTGCCAAATACGGCAAGCGCCACGACAATCTGGAACTTACAATCATCGAGATCGAGCAAGTTCCTGGAAGCGTGCGAAGGAGCCATACGCCGCATGGTGTGCTCCAAGCTCTGTTGACGAGCAAGAAATACGCGATTCCTCTGGTCCCGTTGGCGCTGGTGCATCCTTTTTTCGCTGCCGGCGTGGTAGTCACCTACGCTTTCTCTGAACGTTCTGGATCCGCAAAACCATCCGACGTCTTGACCAACCCAGAGCAGGTGGATCTGCTGGCTAAACAGTACTCCCAACCCGACCAGCCCGGGACGAGACCGGAATGGAGCTGGAGGCGGAGAGAGACAGGATTGGACGAAGGTAGGTTCGCGTTTCTCGGGAGTGGGCGATACTAGGGCATTCTCTCAGTTGTCGTGCGCGTGTGCCTTAAGATCGAGGACGCTGATATCCGGCCGCGCTAGCGACAGAAAACCCACTCTATCGGCTTGATTGTTCTCGATGCGCAACGCCTCAAAGGTTAGTCCAGTGCGTCTGTCTCGGTTGGAAACGACCCTGAACTAATTCTCGCAAATTCCACCCGGCACTGGCACACCTGAGGATCCAGACCATTCTTGCATTGGCTACATAGGCCAGACTTGAGGAGCGCACCACCCCAAGCTATCGCTTGGCCGTGGAGCTCCTTTCAGGCTGAAGTTTCGGGGATGAGAGGCTGGCGGGAATTCCTGTGCGGTTAACTCCGCTGGCCGGCCGGGCCCGTCCCCGTTTTGTGCGACGGCAGATTGTGTTCTTTCTAGGCTGCCTTCTTCCTGGCTGCCCACCGTGCCTTCATCAACCGTGACAATTTCTTGCGAGCCGCGGCACTCATTGGGCCGCGATTGCCAGCCTTCTTTGGCGCAGCGTTCCCCTTCTGCTTCGCCCACCGCGCCCGTTGCGCAGCCGCTATTTTGGCTCGTGCCGCCGCACTCATTGTGCGACGCTTCGGTCCGCTGGTCTCGGTTCCCCGGCTCGCCTTGGGTGGCCGGCCGCGTCGCGTAGGTTGGGAACCTAGTCCCACCAGAGCTGCAATTGCATTTTCGATACGACTAGCTTCTTGTCGGAGTTGTGTCAGTATGCTTTGAATGTCCATTAGTATCCTTTGGAAGATTTTTATTTCAAATAGTGTAGCAGGAGATTCTGACTTAGAGGTATCAGGCGTGGACAAATAGTCGTGCGCCGCCAAGTACCACACTTACCCGCGATGGGTCTTTGGAGAGTAATAGCCTTTCATCGTTGGGTGCACCATCAGAACAGCTCGCTCAGGCTCGTACCCTTAGCCCACCACTCTCTAGCAAAGAAAGTTCTGTCTGCCAGAAATGAAATCGGGCTGTCCGCTGAAGAGAGCCGTGCGCTTCGCGATGGGCTGCCCGTCTTTATCGTGTCAGGGGCGTTTCCGCGGAAGGCTTTTGCCTCTCGAGAATGCTAACCGTCAAGGCTCCGCATTCGTGCCGGAAGGATGAGGCATGGACCAGTGTTCCCTGGGCGAGGCTGAATTCGTAGTCCCGTCCAGTGACCACCGAGGGCAGGGACAATCCACAAGTCGGCGCACATAAAGTCTTGACGCTGCCTCCTGTCATGTTGGCAAGTTCGCCGGCCGCGTCGCGAATATCTTGCGGCGAAAGATCATTGGCGTCGACATCCATAAGATTGGCACACACTAGATGGGCCAACTTCAAGTCCATATCCAGGCGCACGGCTGCTTGCCAGTCGCCGACAATCTGCACTGCCGAAGTTATGTAGCCAGTGCTATTGTTGGGCCCAATCAAGGTTGGGGAAAGTGCCAGCTCAACACCAGCCATGGAGCCGAATATCTCATGCACCACACCTGCCAGTTCTTCGCTGCCGATTTTAGCCATCATGATTTTTCTGGTCCTTTAGTTTGTAGCAGACAAACTTTTCTGTTTGAACTCTCTGGAACCCGGCATCCAGGTTCAGGGTAGTTTCAGCACAGCCCAGGAAGAGATATCCGTCGGGACGCAGCAGCCGTCTCACCCGGCCAAGGATCTCCTTCCGCGTCTCTACGTCGAAATAGATCAGCACATTGCGCAGGAAAACGATATCGGCGGGAGGGATCATGCTTGCCCATGGCTCGGCCAGGTTCAAGAACCGAAAAGTCACTGCGGCAAGAATTTCGGGCTTTAGTTGCCAGTACAACCCCTGTTGCACAAAGTACCTGGCCAGTAACTTTGCGGGCAATCCGCGGTTCACTTCCATTTGGCGGTACAGTCCAGTTCGTGCCCGCTCCAGAATGGAGCTACAGAAATCAGTGCCCAGAATGGAAAATGTCCAGCCAGGCAGGTTGAAGTTTTCACGAATCAGCATGGCGATGCTGTAGGGTTCCTGCCCACTGGAACAAGCAGCACTCCAAATGGAGATTTTCCGTTCCGTATCCCGGCGTTTCAGTAAGTCGGGAATTACCAATCCGGTCAGCGCCGTGAAGGGATTGCAATCGCGGAAAAACCAGGTCTCGTTATTGGTCATCGCGTCCAGCACCTTGCGATGCAGACCACTGAAAGCCTGGCGGCGAAGTACCCCGAGAAATTCCTGCAGGGAAGTGCAGCCCTGTTCGCTGACCAGCGTAGCCAAACGAGTTTCCGCCAGATATTCCTTGCCCGGATCGATCACGATTGCACAGTGGGTTCTCACCAGGCGCCGCAGATAGTCGAAGTCAATCGGGGCCAGGCTCATCGCGCCACCAAGGCGGGAGAATTTTGACGGATCGATATTGGCCGAAAGGCAGTTACTCGGCGGACGATGGCTTCGCCGATCTCGGAGAGCGGGAGAACAGCGTCAGCCAATCCCGCTTTGGCAACAAAGCCCGGCATGCCCCAGACCACCGAAGTGGCTTCGTCTTGAACCATGATGGAAGCCCCCAGGTCGGCCAGCGTTTCGCAACCCCGCAAGCCGTCCTGTCCCATGCCGGTTAGCACCACAGCTAAAACCCGGTTCGCGAAAACCTGAGCAGCAGAACGGAACAATACGTCGGCCGAGGGCCGGCAGGAGTTTTCCGCCGGCCCCTGAGTAATCTGTAGTCGAACCTCGTTGCGGTCACGGGTGACTGCCAGATGATGATCGCCGGGCGCCACCCTTATCATTCCTGGACTGGCCACATCCCCCGGCGCCGCCTCCGCCACCGGTTGCGGACACAGAACCGTCAGTCGCTGCGCCAGAAAACGCGTGAATGCCGGAGGCATGTGCTGAACAATGAGCACGGGCACGGGAAAACCGGAAGGGATCTTGGGCAGCACAGTGGCCAGCGCGTTGGGACCTCCGGTGGAGCTGCCAATGACCACCACCTCGATACGTTCGAACGGATTGGCCCGGCGAAGCACCGGTTTCCTGGCCGTTTCGTTCGCCGCCCGGTGCACCGCTTCCCCTGGCGGAGAGACGTGGCACAGAACCTTGATCTTGGGGATGAGAGCCTGCCGTATTCGCTCCCGGGCAATGTCGAAGCTTCCGGCATCGATGGGCTTGGCGACATAATCGCTGGCTCCCAACGACAGCGAATCGATGGTAGCCTCGGCGCCTCGCTCGGTCAACGTGCTGAACATGATCACCGGTTGCAGACGCCGCGCGGCGCGCATGGCTTTCAAGGTGGACAGGCCATCCATCACTGGCATCTCGACGTCCAGCGTAACGACGTCGGGCGAGACCTGATCGAACATCGCCATTGCGATCTGGCCGTTGGCCGCGTAGCCGGCCACTTCCAGTTCGGGATCGGATGAGATCGCGTCGGCCAGGATGCGTCGCATGGCCACCGAGTCGTCCACTACCAGAACTCTGATCTTGCGGTGCATACTCACAGACCTATCAGCCGCAGCTTGTCCGCCACCACGTCGGGGGTGAAGGGCTTCATGATGTATTCGTCGGCCCCAGCAGCCAACGCGTTAGACATTTCGGCGAGCGCAGTCTCCGTGGTCACCATGACCACTTTGGTCGGCCCGTACGTGGCCTCGCCTCGGATGTGCTGCAGCAACTCGAAACCGTTCATCGCGGGCATGTTCCAGTCGATCAGAATCACGTCAACTGGGGCGATGTGCTGTAAGACCTGAAGAGCGTCCAGCCCGTCCTTGGCTTCCACGACTTCAAAGTTCTGCTTCTTGAGTATGATTCGAAGCACCGCTCTCATCGCGGAAGAATCGTCGACGACCAGTGCACGCATTCGAAACTCCTTTCCGCACTCGACCGGTGAGCGACACCAGGCGTCCGCCAGGGAATCCCGGCGGACGCCATTGGACAGCGGTTCAGTATTTGAACTGTGCGATCAAACCCTGCAACTCGGCGGACATGCGCTCCAGCGACTGCGCCGACTTCTGGGTGTCGGTCGCGCCGGCGGTGGTGCTGCGGGCCGCCTCGGCCACGCCGGTGATGTTCTGCGCGGATGTCGGTGCTGCCCTTGGCCGCCTCGGCCACGTTGCGGCTGATCTCGTTGGTGGTGGCGGTCTGCTCTTCGACCGCGCTGGCGATCGTGTTCTGGATGTCGTTGATCTGCATGATGATCCTGCCGATCTGCCCGATGGCATCCACCGCGCCCTTGGTGTCGGCCTGGATGGCCTCGATCTTGCGGCTGATGTCCTCGGTGGCCTTGGCGGTCTGCTTGGCCAGTTCCTTGACCTCGTTGGCGACCACGGCGAAGCCCTTGCCCGCCTCGCCGGCGCGCGCCGCCTCGATGGTGGCGTTCAGCGCCAGCAGATTGGTCTGCTGGGCGATGGAAGTGATGACCTTGATCACCTTGCCGATCTCGGCGCTGCTCTGGCCGAGCTTGGCGATGGTCTCGTTGGTGGTCTCGGCGATTTGACGGCCGCCGTCGCCACCCGCGTGGCCTCGGCCGTGTTCTTGGCGATCTCCTTGATGCTGGCGCCCATCTCGTCGGCGCCGGTGGCCACGGTTTGACGTTGGCAGCGACCTGCTCGGAGGCCGCCGAAACGACATTGGCCTGAGTAGCGGTTTCATCGGCGCTGGCGCTCATTTGCTGGCTGACCTTGTTAAGCTCTTCAGCCGCTGATACCAGAGCATTAGCATTGGTTCCGATCTGTTGCATGGCACTCCGCACTTGCGTCCCCAGGGTGTTTACTGTGGCCTTCAGGCGGTCGAAGTCTCCGGCATAGTCGCTAACGATCTGGACGGTGAGGTCTCCCCCCGCCATCTTGTCGAGCACCTGGCCAACTTCGGTGAGCGGGCCGATCACCGCGTCGAGCGTGGCATTCACGCCTGCGACGATCCGTCCGAAATCGCCCCCGTGCTTGCCCGCGTCGGCGCGGGTGGCCAGCTTGCCCTCGACCGCCGCTTTGGCCAGCATGTTGGCGTCGGCCACCAGGGCGCCGACGGCCTCAATGCACTGGTTCAGGTTGTTCTTGATGGTGTTGAAGTCGCCATTGTAGTTATCGGTGATTTTCGCTGGAATATTGCCCTTGCTGATCTTGTCCACGTAATCGGCCGAGACATTGAGCGGCCCGATCACGGCATCCAGGGTGGCATTCACGCCCTCGACGATCTTGCCGAAGTCGCCGCCATGCCTGCTGGCGTCGGCGCGGGTGGCCAGCTTGCCCTCGACCGCCGCTCTGGCCAACATATTGGCGTCGGTAACCAGGGCGTTCACCGCTTCGATGCACTGGTTCAGGTTGTTCTTGATGGTGTTGAAGTCGCCATTGTAGTTATCGGTGATTTTCGCCGGAATGTTGCCCTTGCTGATCTTGTCCACATAGTCGGCCGAGACATTCAGCGGCCCGATCACGGCATCGAGCGTGGAGTTCACGCCTTCGACGATCTTGCGGAAATCTCCACCGTGCTTGCCGGCGTCGGCACGGGTGGCCAGTTGGCCTTTTAAAGCCGCTTGCGCCAGCAGGTCGGTGTCTACGATCAGTGCCTTCAGCTTGCTGCGGACCTCTTCGATGGTGTCATTGATAAACGCCTTCTTGCCGGGAAACTTTTCCAGCGGGGCTTCGAAATTGCCCTTGCCAAACTCAGCAATACAGGCCATCGCCTTCTTCTTGACCGTAATGTGACCCTGCACCATTTCATTGACGCCTTGGGCCATCGTCCGGTAAGCGTTTTCGAATTTCTCCACTGGAATGACGGCGTCGATGTCGCCGGCGTTGTGCGCCCCCGACATTCGCGCCATCTCTTCGGTCAGGCCATTGAGCGCATCGATGCACTGATTCAGATTGTTCTTGATGGTGTTGAAGTCGCCGTTATAGTTATCGGTGATCTTGGGAGGGATCTTGCCCTTGCTGATTTTGTCCACGTAGTCGGCCGAGAAGTTCAACGGCCCGACCACAGCGTCTAGAGTGGCGTTGAATCCGGCGATGACCTTGCGGAACTCGCCGCGTGTTTGCTGGCGTCGGCGCGGGTCGCCAGCTTGCCTTCAGCCGCCGCATTCTCCAAGCATCTCGGCATCGGTAGCCAGGGCAGCGATGGATCGCATCATGGCGATAAAAGCCGGAACCAACTCGTCCTTCTCAGAGCGTTTGCCGGCCTTCTCCAGAGACTTCCAGCTCCTGCCTGAAATCGCCGATGGCAATTTGTTTCGTGACCCGGATGGTGTTGAGCGCGCGCCCCTGGGCTATATTGGTTGAGCGGCATAGCTCGCCGAAAATCCCCGGGATAGTTCTCCGACGCGTGTACTGTCATATCGTTGACGGCCATGCGTTCCTGGACCTTGTTGACTTCCACCACCCCGCCCAGGGCGTCGATGCAAGCATTCAGATTATTCTTGGTGGCGTTAAGGTCGCCGGCAAAGTTGGCCGTGATCTTCTCCGGAATCTCTCCCTGGCCGAGGCGGCCGAGGAATTCCGTGGCTACCGCCAACGGTGCGCTAAGCGCATCCAGCCCCAAATTGAGTTGCTGCAGGAGTTCGCATTCTTCCGGCTCGAAGCCCGCGATCTGCGCCCGCTCGTTAAGCTGCCCGGAACGCATGGCCGTCATCACCCGACGAATTTCGTCGGCCACTTGCGGTTGAGCCAGCATGGTCATGGACTCGTGCGCGTCTTCGCCATTCGCCCGGCTCTTATGAATTCCGTTGCCTCTACTCTGCGCGTGTAGCATGTAAGCTCCTTTTCGTTGTCTGGGGGTTGATACTGCTCCGCTCTCTAGGCCGGGTGGGCGCCCACAACCGACATCGCTTTCTCGGTGTCCAACAGAAGCAGAAGTTGTTCCTTAAGTTTGTAAACGCCGCGAATGAACTCCCGCCTGGGGCCGTACAAGGTGTCCGGAGGATGTTCAAACAACTGCTCATCCACCTCCACCACATCGCCGATCTCGTCCACCAGCAGGCTGATAGGACCATCGTCGCGGCGAATCACCACGTTCATCGGAAGCTCCTCGCTTTTTCGGGCGGACAAGCCGAGTTGGTGACGCAGATCGATAGCCGTCACAATCTGGCCGCGCAAATTGATCAGTCCGGCAATTACCGCCGGCGCGAGCGGAACCCGGGTCATCTCCTGGTAGCGAATCACCTCCTGAACCTTTTCGACCTCGACGCCGAAGAACAGTCCCTCGAGAAAAAAGGTGCATAATTGCCGTTCCATGTTCATGCGACCGCCTCCCTGCTGCTCAAGTGCTGTTCGGCCAGAAGTGCCGGCACATCCAGCAGATCGGTCACATGCTGCTGAATGACCGCCGTGCCCTGCAGTGCCCCGGCGTCGTGAATATGCTGCACCGCCACCTGCTGATCGACGATGTCCAGGATTTCGTTGACGATGAGCCCCACGCTGCGTCCGTGGCTGGAATAGACGATGACCTGAAGGAGTTCGCTGTCGGCGATGGCGGCGTGTCCAAAGGCCTGAGCCAGCC
The DNA here is from genome assembly GCA_963746515.1 of uncultured Acidobacteriaceae bacterium. GTDB lineage: Bacteria > Acidobacteriota > Terriglobia > Terriglobales > Acidobacteriaceae > Bog-257. Next base: position 726,386 of record CAVVBO010000003.1, read on the forward strand.
GGACCAGGGGCATGATCTGCTGACGGTATTGAATGACTTCTTGTCCGGTGGAGCGCTCGACCTGCGAAACCGGAAACTCCTCCAAACGCGAGACCAGAGACAGCGGGATTGCCATGCGACCTTCCGCGCCGACGCGAAACAGCAGCCACGACTCCCGGGCATCCGAATTGTCGGCGGACTTGGCGTCGTGTTCGGCCAGACTCTTCTCCCGCAATTCGGAGACGACCTTAGCCATCTGCGCCAGGCCCAGTACGTCCAGGATGAGCGCCACCCGGCCATCGCCCATGATGGTGGCGCCGGCGAAACAGGAGACCCCCTTCAACTGCTTCGACAGCGGCTTGACGACAATCTCTTCGGTATCATTGATGTCGTCGACCACCAGTCCGAATTGCCGGTCGCCGGCCTGCAAAACTACGATGTTGACCGATTGGGCTGCGCCCTGGGCTGCGGATATCTGCAATTCGCGGTTGAGATAGACCAGTGGCAACAAGTTGCCCCGCAGCCGATAAACGCTGGCCCCATGAACGTCCTCGATGCTGTGTCCCGCCTGTTCTCCCTCGCAGCGGACCAGTTCAACCAGGCTGACCTGGGGAATGGCAAAGCGCTCTCGGCCGCTGGTTACTACCAGGGCGGGAATAATGGCCAGGGTGAGGGGAATCTTGATTTTCAGCAGCGTGCCCTGGCCGCTGGTGCTCTGGACGTCGACGGTGCCGCCGATCTTCTCGATGTTGGTTTTCACCACATCCATGCCGACTCCGCGTCCGGAAATGTTGCTGACCTGCTCTACGGTCGACAGTCCGGCAGCGAACACCAGATTCAGAACCTCGCGTTCCGACATGCGGGCAGCATGTTCGGCCGTGATGATTCCTTTCGCGATGGCCTTGGCTTTCAGCTTTTCGGTAGCAATACCGTCACCGTCGTCGGAGATTTCGATGTTGACCTGTCCGCCCTCGTGGAAGGCGCGCAGCCTCAGATGACCGTCGGGAGATTTCCCTCGCGCAACCCTGACGTCAGGCATTTCGATCCCGTGGTCCACGGCGTTGCGGATGATATGGGTGAGCGGGTCCTTGATAGCTTCGATAATCGTCTTGTCCAGTTCGGTTTCGGCGCCCTCCATCTGCACCTCGACCCGTTTGCCACATCCCACCGACAGGTCGCGCACAATGCGCGGCAGCTTGCTCCACACGTTGCCGATAGGCTGCATGCGGGTCTTCATTACCCCTTCCTGCAACTCGGTGGTGATCAGGTTCAGCCTCTGCGCGGTGCTTAGAAACCCACTGTCCTCCTGAGTTCCGGTGAACTGCAGGACTTGGTTGCGGGCCAGCACCAACTCGCCAACCAGGTTCATCACCTTATCCAGCAGAGCTACGTCTACCCGAATGGTGTTGCTGGCCAGATCATGGTGTTCGATTTGCGCCTTCAGCGCAGCGGCAATTCCCGCGGGCGCAGCCGCACGATTAGCGACCAGAATCTCGCCCAAGGGCCGGGGGTCGCCTTCCTCCTGCAGTTCCACCGCAGCCTGTACATCTTCGGCAGCACATTCTTGCGAAGTAACCAGAATCTGGCCCAGACGGGGCACGGCAGCGGCATCCTGGGCGCAGGGAAGCTGTATAGCGGCAACCGCCTCCACCTGGGCCTGGGGTGGAACTGGGTGCGCATTGTCAAGCAAGGCTGACAACTGCTGCACTACGCTGGAAGGATCGCCGTCGCCTTCGTTTCCATTCAGCGCAATCTGCTGCAGAATGCGCCGCAGAGAGTCGGCCATGGCCAAGAGCACAGTTGCGATCTCCGGTGACAGCAACAACGTGCCATCGCGCATTCGGCTGAGCACGCTCTCGCCCACGTGTGAAATAGAAACCAGCTTGTCATAGCCCAGTACGCCGCCGGTTCCCTTAATGGTGTGGACAGCGCGAAAAATGCTGTCCAGCAGTTCACGCGAAGTCTTGTTCTTTTCCAGAGCGATCAGGTCGCCGTCAAAACGATCTAGACCCTCATTGCTCTCGACCAGAAACTCTTTGATTACCTCATCCATTCCATCCATTGGGTTTGCCAATTGGCTGACCGGCTGGCTCGGGTCCATGCAATCTCCTCTGCGGTGGTATAGAAAGCGGAGTGTGCCCGGTAGTTCCATCGGCACAGAACTAGTTTTCTTAACGCAATTTTCTTAGAGCAAGTCGGGGACCAAGCGCCAAGACGTTGGCATGGGGGCAGTTCGCTGTTCGGATTCGATTTGTGGCGGAGGACAACCGACGTAAGTCATACATTGCGCTGCGTCCAGCACAGCTTTCATTCTGGATCGCAATCTTCCTGGGAAAAACTGGGAGTTAAGAAATCGCCAATGTTCCCGCTTAGGAGCTGGAGAAATTATTAGTACCCGTTCACGCGGCTACCGGATTACAAAGCGCATCAGGATTTCGTAGCGAAGCCAATCCGTGAGCGGACCAGTTGAAAGCTACCTCGCAGCCGGGCCCGATCTGTCACGCCGATCCGCAGCGCCCGACAGCACAGCGGGTTAGCTGTTACGATCCTCAGAGTCCTGGTATCCGGAGCAATCGAGGCACAGGAGTTTGCCGGGTGCGGGACGTTTCAGACAGCGAAGACACATCATGAACGTACTCATACTCAATTCGGGAAGTTCGAGTCTGAAATTTCAGGTGATTGCCACCGACCTGGAGCGAATCAAGGAACATAAAGATGACCGCCTGGGCAAGGGCGAGGTTGAGCGCATCGGTGGGGAAGCGATTGTCACCTTTCAGGCGGGCCAGCAGCCTAGGCGGAAGTTCACAGCGCCGCTGCGCAACATCTCTGGCGCGCTGGATTATCTGGTGCGATACATAGCCTCGGACGAGTCTGGAATCGTGGAGATACAGAGCTCGTCCGACATCCATGCGGTCGGACATCGTGTGGTGCACGGCGGCGAGCGCTTTACCGAATCAGCGATTATTACCGACGACGTGCTGCAGGGAATCGAGGATTGCATCGACCTGGCGCCACTACACAACCCCAACAACATCAAAGGCATTCAGGCGGCGCGCGAGTTGTTTGGTAAAAAGCTGCCGCAGGTGGCCGTGTTCGACACCGCCTTTCATCACTCGTTGCCTGAGGTGGCTTACCTTTATGCGGTGCCCTATCACCTCTACCGGCAGCACCGCATCCGGCGTTATGGATTCCACGGAACGTCGCACCGCTATGTGGCTTATCGTTATCGCGCGCTGCGTAGCTTGACTCGTGAGCAGACGCAGGTCATCACCCTGCACTTGGGCAACGGCTGTTCGGCTGCGGCCATTCGCGGTGGTGCCTCGCTGGATACCTCGATGGGCATGACGCCGCTGGAAGGGCTGGTGATGGGCACTCGCTCCGGCGACATCGATCCCGCGATCGTGAATCTGATAGCGATCAAGGAAGGCTTGTCGACGCAGGAGGTGGAGACGCTGCTGAACACGCAGTCGGGCCTGCTGGGCGTTTCGGGACTCAGCAACGACATGCGGATCCTGCAGTCGGAACTGAAAGATCATGATGACCGGCGAGTGCGACTGGCCATCGACATCTTCTGCTATCGGGCGCGCAAATATATTGGCGCGTTTCTGGCGTGTATGGGCGGAGCCGACGCGGTGGTCTTCACCGGCGGCATCGGCGAGAACTCACCAGCCATCCGTGCCGCCATCTGCGATGGATTGCGGTGGGCGGGTTTGCAATTGGACGACGCACGCAATCAGGAAACGAATGGGCGCGAAGGCAAGATCAGCACCGACGATTCACGCCTACAGGCTTATGTGATCCCCACCGATGAAGAATTGCTGATCGCGCGCGATACCGTACGCTGCATTCTGGGCGAGCCGCATCCGTCCTAGCGCCGTGGCAACGGCTGGTCCACTTGAGACAGTGATCCTGGCAAAATTGGCAGGGAGAAACGAAGAAGATGCCGGTCCGGAGATTGATCGGGCGGAACGATGCCCAAAAATAAACCACGAGCACAGCTCCGCTGGAACTGTGCTCGTTAGTTGCTTCGCTCGATTCTCTGCTGGCCTAAAACGCTTTCATTGGCAGCTCTCGCTGACCATCTTCAAATTGCTGACCTTCATGTCCACAACGGTACTGGCGCCGGCTTCCTTCTTCTCGCTGGCTTCCTTCTTCTCTTCCTGCGCCGGCGGCAGCGTTACCTGCATGCCGGTCACGGTTACCGTGTGTCCGACATGGGCACTCAGGCCCTTGCCCATAAGTTCGTACATCTTGCTGTCCTGCCCCATGATGTAAAAACCGCCGGTGTCGGTGCCTTGCTTCAGGCAACCGGTTATAGACATTGCCTGCTTACCGCCGCCCATGCCCATATTGTCCTGCGCGCTTAGCAAGACGGGAAATAAAATGAAAAACACGAGGGGAGCCAAACACAGAGATACTTTTTTCATCGTTTCAATGCTCCTTTTCAACTCCACAACAGTCGGGAGAGTTGGTTGGCCAGTTTGTAAGATGCGCCCTTCCTCATTTTAGGTAGACGAACCACTGCCGCTAGCATATTACTATCGACGATAGTAGGAGGGCAAAAGTTGCCTGAGCAGCCGATTGGCAGTGGCAAGTAAGTTTCTGGCAGGGGCTCCTCCAATCCAATTTTAGGGGGTTACGGCAGCCTCCCGAGCCGACTATAATCAGATTAGGAGTATTGTTTTGACCAGCCGCTCAAGCCAGCCGAACGCCTTCGTTGTCGCCGCCAATCCGGTGCGCAGCCAGGGATTGCGAGCGACCTGGTCGGGTGCGATCTCCCGGCCCATCCACTCCAAGGGCGGGGCTTGTCGCGGACTCCGAATCTCCCGCCGAGCCGACTCCAAGCTGGCGCCTTGCATGGTCCGCCCCAACCTTTTTTCCGGCGACTAGCTTCCCGTTTTCCCGGTCGGCCTCCCGCGCGGTTCCGGTTCAACCCAACTGCACCCGCGGGCTGACACAAGCTCCGGCGCACAACTCGCGCCGCAAGCCTTTCGGAGGAAAACAACATGTCCGCCAATACTCTTATTCCTGTTGCTGGTCCCCACATCAAGACCGCTCTGCCAGGTCCTAACGCCCGTCGCATACTCGACGGAGACGCGCGCTACATTTCGCCGTCCTACACCCGTTCCTATCCCATGGTCGCCAAGCGCGGACGAGGCGTCATCGTCGAAGATGTCGATGGCAACGAGTTTCTCGACTTCTCCGCCGGCATCGCCGTGACCTCGACCGGCCATTGCCATCCCGAAGTGGTCGCCGCAATCCAGAAGCAGGCTGCCGAACTGATTCATATGTCGGGCACCGACTTTTATTACGAGAGCATGGTCACCTTGGGCGAGCGCCTGTCGCAGATCGCGCCCATGAAAGGGCCACACAAGATCTACTACGGCAACTCGGGCGCCGAAGCTATTGAAGCCGCGTTGAAGCTGGCGCGCTATCACACCAAGCGCCAGAACATCATTGCGTTCTACGGAGCCTTCCACGGACGCACTATGGGCGCGCTTTCGCTGACTGCTTCGAAGCCGCAGCAGCGCCGCCGCTTCGCGCCACTGGTTCCGGGCGTCACCCACATTCGCTACCCCGATGTTTATCGCGGATGCGTGGGCGGCGGCCAGGAAGCGGAGGCCTTTGCGCTGGGCTGTGCCCGCTTCATCGAAGAGAAGCTGTTCAAGACCACGCTGGCGCCCGAGGAAGTCGCGGCCATCTTCGTCGAGCCCATTCAAGGTGAAGGCGGCTATGTTGTCGCACCTACCGTTTTCATGCAGGAGTTGCGGCGTATCTGCGACCGTCACGGCATTCTGCTGGTGGCCGATGAGGTGCAATCGGGTGCAGGCCGCACTGGCAAGTGGTGGGCCATCCAGCACACCGGGGTTGAACCCGACATCGTTTGCAGCGCCAAAGGAATCGCCAGCGGGATGCCGCTAGGCGTCATGATGTCGAAAGCCGAGATCATGGATTGGGTGCCGGGTTCGCATGCGTCAACCTTTGGCGGCAATCCCGTGTGCATCGCGGCGGCTTTGGCGACGATGGACGTGCTCGAACGCGAAGCTATCAAGAATGCCGAGGTCGTGGGTCATCACATCATGGAGCGGATTGCGGATTGGCCGAAGCGGCTCAATCTGGTAGGCGACGTTCGCGGACGCGGCCTGATGATCGGCATTGAGATCGTCACCGACAAGCAGACGAAGACGCAGGGCGGCGCCGAACGCGACCGCATCGTCGAACTCGCCTTCGAGCGCGGACTGCTATTGCTGGGCTGCGGTCCGAACAGTATTCGCGTGGCGCCGCCGCTCATCGTGACCAAGGAGCAGGCCGACATCGCGATGGATATCCTCGAAGAATGCATCAACATTACCGCCGGCAAGCCGCATGGAAAGACAGCCACGGTAGGGAAACAGGTCGGCGCATAGGCGGCAGAAAACAGCAGAGAAGCGAAGCCTGGGCCGCGGGGTCCGGGCTTTTCTGCGTTCGGTCTGAGGTTATCGGCTGGCGGAAGGACCGCAGATCCCTCGGCGCCGCTCGGGATGACAAACTTACAAATTTCGGTCTCCAAAACTGCAGGGTGGACTCCAGAGACGTTTTGTCATCCCGGCCGAGGACTTCAGCTCGAGCGGAGGGACTGCGGTTCGACCTGCGATCATGCCGCCGTAGGAAGAAACGCCTTCAAAATTGCGAACCTTGCCCTCGGGGACTACACTGCCCTACGTCATGTTCCGACTCCGTGCACTCTCTCTGCTCGTCCTCCTTAGTGCTCTCACCGCAACCGCCCAATACACCGATCGCACAGCGATGAACGATCTCGGCGGCCCCAAAGAATTCGCCGCCCGTCGCGCCGATCTCGCTGCCAAACTGAAGACCGGCTACGTATTGCTGTTTGCCAAGACGCAAGAACCACCCGCCGCTCATTATCGTGAAGACAATGATTTCTACTACTACACCGGCCTCTCCGATCCGGGCGCGATGATGTTGATGGATGTTCGCTTCACAGCGGACGATGATCTTTGAGCCGCAACAGAGTCCGCGCGAGGTGCAGGTTTACGGTGCGAATCTGCTCTCCCTGTCGAAGGACGAGCAGAAGGACCTCGGCTACCCAGTCGTGCATCCGTTGCCGAGTCTGGACGACTACTTGAGCTTTTTGTTTGGAGGCGGCGAAGAGCATGATCTCTGGGTGCGTCTCGGTTTTGCCGACAAGCCCGACGGCGCGCGCTTCGAAACCGGGCGCGACTACGCCGCCGAGTACAACAATCCCTACGGGCAGGAGCTGCCCGGCGATCGCGACGCATTCGTGAAGTTGCGCGAGCGTTATCCGGCGGCCAACTTCCGCGAATGCACGGGCGCCATCGACGCAGATGCGCAACATCAAGCGTCCGCAGGAAATCGAAGTGCTGCGCCGCAACGGCCGTATCAGTGCGCTAGGAGACAAGCAAGCCATCAAAATCGCTCATCCCGGAATGTATGAGTATCAGATCGAAGCCGAAGCCGAGTATGTGTTTCGCTACGCCGGAGCGCAGGGACTGGCGTATCCGGCAATCGTGGGCGCAGGGCTCCACGCCAACACCTGGCACTACTTCTTCAATCGCGAGCAAGATTGAGCCCGGCAGCATCGTGGTCTTTGACTTCGCCGCCGATCTCGATCACATGACCATGGACATCACTCGCACCTTCAATATCGATGGCAAGTTCACGCCCGAGCAGGCCAAGTGGTACAACGTTGATCTGGAATGCCAGAAAGCGGTCATCGACATGCTGCGGCCGGGCAATACCTACGAGCAGGCTGCCGATGCCGGCAAAAAGGTCTTCGACCGTGAGGGAATAGGCTCGCAGTGGTATGGTTGGCCCGGCCATTTCGTCGGCCTCGCCACTCACGATGTGATGGTGGCCAAAGGTCCGATTCAAGCCGGGCAGGTGGTGACGGTCGAGCCCATCGTCGAGTTTCCCGACAAGCACTGGCACTTCCGCGTGGAAGACACCATCCTGATCACGCCCAACGGGCCGGAGGTACTGTCGTCGGCCATTCCCAAGGAAATGACGGATGTGGAAAAATTGGTGGGTACCCTGCCCGCCCCCGAAGCGGTAAAGTAAATCACGGCGCCCGCCGATGTTGAGAAGCGGTAACATAGAAGATTCGAGTTTCCAGGGAAAGGTCCGCCGTGCCTGAGTTACGTAAAGATCCAATCGTTGGGCGATGGGTCATCATTTCCACCGATCGTGCCAAGCGTCCCACCGACTTTACCCGTGAGCCCGACAAAAATGAAGGGCGGATTCTGTCCGTTCTGTGCCGGCAACGAAAGTAAAACGCCGCCTGAAGTGCTGGCTTACCGCCCCAATGGCGGATCGCGCGACGCCGAAGGCTGGACCGTGCGGGTGGTTCCGAACAAGTTTCCCACGCTGGGGATTGAGGGCAACCTCAGCCGTCAGGCCGAAGGCATGTTCGACAAGATGAACGGCATCGGCGCCCACGAGGTCATCATCGAAACTCCCGACCACGACGTGACCCTGGGCAATCTTTCCGGAGAAGCGTATTGAAGACGTTTTCTGGGCGTTTCGCGATCGCATCCTCGATCTGAAAAAAGACCGCCGCTTCAAGTACATCCTCATCTTCAAGAACCATGGACAATTGGCGGGCGCCACATTGGAACACTCCCACGGCCAACTGATAGCCCTGCCCATCCTGCCGAAACATGTAGTGGAGGAAATCGAGGGTTCGAAGCAGTACTTCATCTACAAGGAGCGCTGCGTCTTTTGCGACATCATCCGGCAGGAGACGGAGGCCGCGGTCCGCGTCGTGGCGGACAATGACGGCGTTCCTTACCTTGGCTCCTTACGCGCCGCGTTTTCCTTTCGAGACCTGGATTCTTCCCAAGCAGCACGAGTCGGCCTTCGAGAACTCATCGTCTCAGGTTTACGAGAGCCTGGCCAAAGCGGTGAAGAATCTGCTGATGCGCGCCGACCTGGTTCTCGACAATCCCGCCTACAACATGGTGATTCATACCGCGCCGGCGCAGGAAGGCTCCATGGATCACTATCACTGGCACGTAGAGTTCATGCCGCGCCTCACCAAGATCGCAGGCTTCGAATGGGGTACCGGCTTTTATCAGAATCCCACGCCGCCGGAAGAGGCCGCAAAGTATCTGCGTGAGGCCAAGATCGAAACCTCACAGCCGGTCGCGGTCGGCTAAGCAGGCTGCTGAAGAAAGCGAGGCCCCAGCCCGGCGGGCTGTCGGGGTTTCGAGGGATCTGTGGTTTCGATGTTTCCCGCGGCCTCTATAGTCGATGAGGACCTCCGCTTTCCGAGTATTTCAACAACCTGCCAGGGTGGTCTTACAGGCGCATGGGAACCATAAAGGTTCTCCCTGCGTATAAACTCTTAGCCCATGACACACGAGGAATCGTTTTGACCCCTGAGACTGATGATTTGTCTTCCTTTCACAACGCTACGTTGCTGCCCTCCGAACCAATGCCGCCGACGCAGCCATCGACTTTGCGCAAGATTTTTATGGGTAAAGACGGCCTTCGCGCCGGCTGGAGCCTGCTGATCTTTATCGCTCTCATGGCTGCCATGCTCTTCTGTGCGAACCGCATCGCCCACAAGATCCACCCGCCTGCTCCCAAGCCTGCGACAAACTCTTCGGAGATAACTTTCACCGAAGGATTGATCGGGGAAGCCATACCTTTTTTATTGACCCTTCTCGCCACCTGGATCATGTCGAAGATCGAGCGACGCCCCAACTCCGTGTACGGCCTCGGCGGCAGCCGCAAGATTCCGCACTTCCTGGCCGGCTTGGCCTGGGGAGTTACTTGTCTCTCTCTGCTGGTTCTGACGCTCTGGAAGACCGGACTCCTGGTTATCGACAGCCGCCTCATTTTTGGTAGCGACATTCTCCGTTGGGGAGCAACCTGGCTGCTCGGCTTCTTTCTGGTTGCGTTGACCGAGGAGTACCTCACCCGCGGCTATCTTCAATACACGCTTACCCGCGGTCTTGCCGGTATCTTTGAGTGGGTCTTCAAGACGCGCTATAGCCAAGCCTTGGGCTTCTGGACCGCAGCCCTTATTTTCTCCATCCTCTTCGGGCTCGGTCACAGCCACAATCCGGGCGAGTCGCCCATAGGATTGCTCTCCGCCGGGCTTGCTGGCATGGTCTTCTGCCTCAGCCTGTGGCGCACGGGCTCACTCTGGTGGGCCATCGGCTTCCATGCCTCATGGGACTGGGCGCAATCGTACCTCTACGGCGTCGCTGACAGCGGAATCATGGTCCCGCATCATCTCCTCGCCACCCACCCTGTAGGTAGGCCCATACTCAGCGGAGGAGCGACCGGCCCCGAAGGCAGCATTTTCATCGTCGCTATCCTGGCTTTGGTGAGCATTATCATCCTCTTTACTTTGCCCCGTGCTCGTTACGGAGTTCCAGTTCCGCAGACTCAACCTTGAAAACGTGACGGCTCTGTTGTTATCCCCGGGAGGATTCGGATCCCGTCGCAAGCCCGGAGAAGCAAGCACCGAGCCCCCAGTCGAGGCAGGTCGGCTACTGGGCGACGTTTCAGGGGCTACGTGAATTTCGGACAATCATCTCTTCGCCTCTGGGGCCGCTACTTTCGCGGCAATTTTCTGACTGTCAAAACTCTTCGCTACCATTAGAATTACCTGATCGGTTCTGCCACCCTGAACCGTGCGGCAGGGTACCAGCCATTCCATGCCGCCTCCCTTAAGCCGGTGCGCTTGTGCGCGCCAGGAATCTTAGACGAACTTTTACAAGACCTGCGGAAAGAGAGTTTACGGATATGGTGAAGATCACTGTCTGCTTTGCTTTGATTTGCTGTTGCTGCGCGGCTTTGTCCGCCGAACAAGTGACCCTAAAGAACGGTGATCGTCTCACCGGAACTATTGTCAGCATGGACGATAAGAAGCTCACCGTCAAAACCGAGTACGCCGGCGACGTCACCATCGATCGAGCTGCGGTTGCGCAATTTTCCTCTCAGCAGCCTCTGGTTGTGACCCGCACCGATAAGCAGGTCGTCAGCGGCCCAGTTACGCAGCAGGATTCCTCTATCGTCGTCAGCAGCACAACGGGTGCCCAGACCATTCCCCTGTCCGATGTAGCCATCATTCGCTCTCCGGCCGATCAGGCGGCCTATGAGAAGTCGCTGCACCCCGGCTTTCTGGAGGGTTGGGCGGGCGGCGGCAGCTTCGGTTTGGGTTTGGCGCGAGGCAATTCCGATACGACCAATGTCGCGTTGGGATTCAATGCCGATCGCAAGACCACGACCGATGAGTGGACCATCACTGCGGCCTCGCTTTATTCAACCAGCACTGCGGATAATGTGACTACCCCCAGTGCCAACAATTTCTTTGGAGGCGTTCGCTACAGCCGCAACATCACCAAGCGTCTGTTTGGCTTTGGCCTGCTGGCCGGCGGCTACGATCACTTGCAGTTATTGGATGCGCGCATCAGCCCCAGCCTGGGTTTGGGATTCCACGTTATCGCCTCTAAAGCCACAACCCTGGATGTCCTAGGCGGTATTGGCTACACCTACGAAAGTTATTCCGCAGGAGGGGTCGACGATACGGGACTGACTAACAACTTCATCAATGCGACCATTGGCGAAGAGTTCCAGCATAGTTTCACCGAGAAAACGGCCATTACCGAAAACCTGTACTTCTTTCCCTACCTGAACGATGCGGGTAATTACCGCGGCACATTTACCTTTGGCGTCGCCAGCAAGTTTTACCGGGCGATGACCTGGAACCTGAATTTTGGTGACATCTACAATAGCGTGCCGGTACCGGGAAAGAGGAATAACGATTTGGTCTTGACCACCGGCTTGGGTATTACCTTTGGCGCCGCGCCGAAATAGACCGCAAGGTTGGCCCAGAAGGCTGAGCACGCGTCTTCGAGCGGGTAGCGCAATTGCAGATTGTTTTGAAGGGGCGCACCTTTAGGTGCGCCGGATGGCCTGTACTTTGTTATTCCTCGTGGGTTTCAACCCGCGAGGAATCGGCTATTCCTTCCGATCCTGAAATTCCTCATGCCACGCCATCTGAATAGCTTCCAGCTTGCCCTCGGTTGACGCTTTGGGGTCGTCGACAAAGATCGGCAACTCGGTTACATAGCGGTGAAGATCGGTAAAGCGGACTTCCAGCGGATCCTGCTCGGGAAACTTGTCGGTTAGCGCAATCGCGATATCTTCCGCATCATCCCATCTCAACTCAGCAGCCATAGCTTCCTCGCATAGGTAAAGAAGTCTGATCACATTCCGATTTTGAAAGGGCACGGCTTCAGCCGTGCCGCAAGCATCGCAAATTCAACCGGGGCTTTAGCCCCTGCGGCAAGTTATTCAGAGCGTTCTTAAGGTGTCGGCGATCAATCGTGATGCGTGGCCGCTTCCGAAACATAGTTCCGATTCCAGGATGGAATTTCCACCACCACTTCGCCCGGTTTCTCGATCACGGTCTGGCATCCAAGGCGCGAGTTGAGTTGCAAATCCGCGGCCATGTCGAGCCGGTCGGCTTCGTCGTCGTCCATCTCGTTAAGCAGCTCTTTGCCTTTTTTTACTACCACGTGGCACGTAGTGCAGGCGCAATTGCCGCCGCAAGCGTGCTCCAGGTGCAGGCCACAATTCATTGCGACATCGAGGATCGACTCCGGCTTGCCATGATCCTGATAGGGAAGCTTGCCATGTTCGAACTCGAACGTCTTATTCTCGGGAAGGAACGTGACCCGGACCGTGTTTGGTCCCAGAGCTTCTTCGGTTGCCGTCGCGCCGCCTTGTGCTTTCTCTTCTGCCATAAACCTTATCCCCGTCACTGAGCCCAACTCTGATTAAGCTCAAGACTTGAAGGGGACGGCCTTCAGGCCGTCCGTAAATTCTGCAAATTCATCCCGGCTTTAGCCGCTGAGGGACTTCGCTTCTATCTGATTCAGAGAGCGGTCCCTTTTTTCGCCACCCAGTTCTCGATGCGCCTCCAGCTAGCGCTTGATCTCCGCCGAAGCTATCGGATGCGGCGACTCCGGCCCTTCGCCGACGTCGGCGGTATCCATGTTCTGTCCCTTCAGCGCCGCGCCCACCGCAGAATCCATCATCAGCTCGGCCAGGTGCATGGTGCCCTGATTCAGCGCATCGATCGCGGTACGAATCGCCTGATAATCTTCTTCCTGCATCACCGCACGCAAGGCCGTTTCCAACTTGCCTACGTTGCTCCGCTCCTGCGACGACAACTGCTCCCACGCGACATTCTTGCGTCCTTTTTCCAACGCGGTCAGCATCGTCTCCGCTTCGTTGCGCGCTTCGATGACCTGCCGCTGCCGGAAATCTTCCTCGGCCTTGTCGAACGATTCGAGAATCATGTTCTCGACCTGCTCGTCAGTCAGGCCGTAACTCGGCTGCACTTCAATCTCAGCTTCTTTGCCGCTCCGCAACTCGCGCGCCGACACATGCAGAATACCGTTGGCATCAATCAGAAACTTCACTTCGATACGTGGCAGCCCCGCCGGCATCGGAGGGATGCCTCGCAGATCGAATCGCGCCAGCGAGCGGCAATCTTTCGCCAGTTCGCGCTCGCCCTGCAACACGTGAATCGCAACGTTGGTCTGGCCTTCCACGCCAGTGGTGAAGTGCTCGGTCGCCGACGCTGGAATGGTCGAGTTGCGATGAATGATCTTGGCCACCACTCCGCCGAGCGCCTCGATGCCCAGAGATAGCGGCGTCACGTCGAGCAGCAACATCTCTTTCGTGGCTTCCGATCCACCCGCCAGGATGTTGGCCTGCACTGCTGCGCCCAGCGCTACCACTTCATCGGGATTCAAATCGCTGTGCGGCGTACGCTCGAAGAGTCCTTCCACTAGCTGGCGAACCCGCGGAATCCGCGTCGATCCGCCCACCAATACGGCTTCGTCAATCTGCGTCGGGGTCAGGCCGGCATCTTTCATCGCCTGGCGTACCGGGCCGATCGTGCGATCGATGACCGGTTGAATCAGTTGCTCGAATTGCGCTCGCGTGATTTCGCGCTGATAGAGCTTGCCGCCGGGAAGCTCAACGTCCAGCACAGTTTTCTCGTTCGCTGAAAGCGCGATCTTGGCTTCGATCACCGCCTTGCGAATCGCCTGCACGATCTCTGCATTGCGCCGGATGTCGACACCGAGGTCGCCTTCGATATCGCTGAGTGCGATGGCGATCAGCAGATTGTCGATGTCGTCGCCGCCGAGATGGGTATCGCCGTTTGTCGCAATGACCTCGAAGATTCCTTCGTGCAGCTTGAGAATGGAAATGTCGAAGGTGCCGCCGCCGAGGTCGTAAACCGCAACGGTCGCGGTTTCTTTCTTGTCGAGTCCATAGGCTAGAGCCGCTGCCGTCGGCTCGTTGACCAGCCGCAGAACTTCCAGCCCGGCGATGCGTCCCGCATCTTTCGTAGCCTGCCGCTGCGCATCGTTGAAATACGCGGGGACGGTGATGACCGCCTTGGTGACCGGCGCAGCGAAATAGCGTTCGGCATTGCGCTTCAGTTGACGCAGGATGAAGGCGGAGATTTCCGGCGGCGTAAAAGTCTTATCGCCCAACTTGATTCGCAGCACTTCGCCCGGGGCCAGGTCTTCGGCAAGACGGAAAGGGAACAGCTTCAGTTCGTCACGCACGTCATCAAGGTCACGGCCCATCAGGCGCTTCACACTGTAGACGGCGTGATCGGCAGTCTCAATCAGATATTTTCGCGCTGCACTGCCGACGACGATCTGCCCCTTCTCATCCAAGGCGACCACCGACGGCACCAGGTTCAAACCGTCCTCGCCCGGGATGACCACCGGACGATCGCCCTCCATATAGGCGACCAGCGAGTTCGTGGTTCCCAGATCGATTCCGACTATGCGTTCGTTGCTCATTCGCTGTTCGCTATTCGCCTTTCGCTCTTCGCCAGATCTTCGTCGATTGAACCTTCATCACCCTAAGCGGAGGCGGCTACTTTTGGCCGTCGGAGTCGAAGGACCCCTATGCCCGCTCTTGTGCCCCGAGCTGCCGTCCCTACGGGACTTGAACTTACTTTCCATGTTACCCAGCACTACGCCTTCGGCTGCGTGCTGGGCTAGACTATTTCGCGCCTACGGCGTTGGATCGCGAGCTGGCCAACACCATTTGCGAACACCAAGCGTGGTTTTCACGTTCGCGCTTCTTCTTCGATTTTCCAAACTGACAACTGGCAACTGACAACTGACAACCTGACAACTGACAACTGACAACTGACTACTGGCTACTGACAACTGGCTACTGACAACTGGCTACTGGCTACTGACCCTCCAACACTTCCTCAATATCCCGCAGCAGATTGCGCAGATAGTTCCGCCGGTTCAGCACGTCGACCATCTTGTCGCGGACCGCCAGGCGATCATCTTCCAGAACTGCGCCTCCCTGTTCGGTGCGTTCCACCAGCGCATCCCACTCGTTCCATGCTGAATGCAGCTCTGCCATCATGCCGTCGTATTTCGCTTGCAACTCTTTTTTCGTGTCCTGCAGTTCGCGCTCGAGTGTCCGGTCCGGCTCGCCCATCTTCTTGTTCATGCGAGCTTCTTCCAGCTGCATGTTCAACTCGAAAACCTGCTCCAGCAGATCCGCCGGAACCACCTGCTTCTTTGCCTTGCCAGTACGACGTGCCTCTTCGGTAGCGGCTTTCGACTGCTCTTCCAGTTGCACGCCTTGCAATCGCAGCAGATATTCAGTGCGCGTGATCGGGTCCTTCAAGGTGCGATAAGCGTCGTTGAGCTGCGAACTTTGTTCCAGGCTCCACTGCTGCTCGTCGTGGCTTCTGACCGCGTTGATGTCAGGATGCAAATGCCGGCTTAAGCCGTAAAATTCGCGTTCCAACTTGGCCGGCTCCAGATTAAGTTTGTAGGGAAGCCCGAAAAAGCTGAAGTAATCGACCGGCGCGGGAGGCTGAACCTTGCCGCATTGTTGACAGAAGTGGGCGGCGCGCATGGCTCCGCACGACCAGCAATTGGCCGTATGCGGCTTACTTTGCGTCACCACCAGGATGCCGCTCTCGGACTGCTCGTGTTTTTTCTGCTCAGTTTGAGCCATAGCCAATTGCTTTCTCCCGACCGTGCCGCCCACCCGCAACAGATGAGGCGAACTAATAGCTCCGGAGTTTTGCCCTCAGGCAAACTCCGTTGTTATCGGCCTGTCTGCCGTCTTAGGAGAACGAACTGCCGCAGCCGCAAGACTTCTTTGCGTTCGGATTCTGGAATACGAAACCCTGGTGCATCAGGCTCTCTTCGTAATCCAGAATCATGCCGTGCAAGTAGATGAACGATTTCGGATCGACAAAGACACGAACATCGTCGTAAAGAAAAATGCGATCACGTTCGCGCGGCTGCGTGTCGAAACGGATGTTATAACTCAAGCCTGAACAACCACCGCCCTGCACACCCAGGCGTAGTCCGCCCTCGGTAGGCGAAATATTTTCTTTTGCCATCGCCGAACGAATGCGGGCTATCGCCTTGTCGGTCACCTGAATGCCTTTGGCAGGCGGCGCCGAAGCGGTAGTCGGACTTTCGATATTGACCGTGCTCATGGTTATCCCCCGGCGCAAGATCACGCCGGTCCTCAGCTACAGTTTACGCCCGCTGCCCGACAGTAACGCTCTCCGGCTGTGCCTGGGTCTGCGCTGGGCCGTTCTTCTTTTTCCAATCGCCGATGGCGGCCCGGATGGCGTCTTCCGCCAGCACCGAGCAATGGATCTTTACCGGCGGCAGCGACAACTCTTTCACGATGTCGGTGTTCTTGATGCCCAGGGCTTCGTCCACCGTCTTGCCTTTCACCCATTCGGTGGCCAGCGAAGACGACGCAATCGCCGAGCCGCATCCGAACGTCTTGAACTTCGCGTCCTCGATGATATTGGTCGTCGGGTTCACCTTGATCTGCAGCTTCATCACGTCGCCGCATTCCGGTGCGCCCACCAGGCCAGTTCCCACTTCCGCGCTGTTCTTGTCGAGCGAGCCCACGTTGCGGGGGTTTGTGTAATGGTCAAGAACCTTGTCACTGTAAGCCATACTGTTCTCTCCTAAATTGCGAAACTCTACCTAAAGTTGCGAATTCTACCTTTGAAGGGGTACGGCTTCAGCCGTGCCGTAAGCTGCTTTCTTTATGACGGCTTTAGCCGTTGCGGGATTTCGGATTTCCAACCAAATACGAATTCCCCAGGGGCTGAAGCCCAACTCTCAACGCTTTGTGCGACACGGCTGAAGCCGTGCCTCTTTCAAAACCGTTTAGTGCGCCGGCTCGGCGGCCCACTGCACCTTGGTCAAGTCGATACCTTCTTTCGCCATCTCGTACAAGGGCGACAATTCGCGCAGGCGGTTCACCGTATCCACAACGCGCTCTGCTACGTAATCCACTTCCGCCTCGGTATTGAAACGTCCCAGGCCAAAGCGGATTGAGCTATGGGCCAGGTCATCGCCTGCGCCCAGACCCTTCAATACATAAGATGGCTCCAGCGTCGCAGAGGTGCATGCCGAACCGCTGGAAACTGCAATATCGTTGATGCCCATCAGCAACGATTCGCCTTCTACGTAAGCGAAGCTGATGTTGAGATTGCCGGGCAGCCGATGCTCCATCGATCCATTGATGTAAACCTCGTCGAGCTGGCCCATGATCTTGTCCTTCAGCCGATCGCGCAGGCCGGAGAGATACTTGGCTTCTTCGGCCATCTCGCTGCTGGCAATCGCGCAGGCCTTGCCCAGACCCACGATTCCCGGAACATTGAGTGTTCCCGACCGCATACCTCGTTCGTGTCCGCCGCCGTCGATCTGCGCCACCAACTGCACGCGCGGATTTTTGCGGCGAACGTACAACGCGCCCACGCCCTTCGGCCCGTAAAGTTTGTGCGCCGTGATGGACGCTATGTCCACATTGTCCTGAATGACATTGAACGGTACCTTGCCTATCGCCTGCACCGCGTCGGTATGAAAGAGCACGCCGCGCTCGTGACACAACGCGCCAATCTCGCGAATCGGCTGGAGCACGCCAATCTCGTTGTTCGCCGTCATGATCGTCACCAGGATGGTCTTGTCATCCATGGCGCGCTTCAGGTCGTCAAGATCGATTCGTCCATCCTTCTGCACCGGCAGATAGGTGACGCGGAATCCGTACTTCTCCAGACGCTTGCAGGTGTCGAGCACGGCTTTGTGCTCAATGGCCTGGGTGATGATGTGATTGCCCTTTTCCTTGTACATCTCGGCGACGCCCTTGATGGCAAGGTTGTCGCTCTCGGTGGCGCCCGAGGTGAAGATGATTTCCTTGGAGGTCGCGCCAATCAGCTTGGCAATCCGTTCGCGCGCCTGTTCGACCGCCTGCTCGGCAACCCATCCGAACTCATGGTTGCGGCTGGCTGCGTTGCCGAAGTTCTCAGTGAAGTAGGGCAGCATTTCCTCCACCACCCGCGGATCGGTCCGCGTGGTCGCGTGGTTGTCCATGTAAATGGGCAGCTTCACGTCCTTACTTCCGTTGCCCGCAACGACATTCGTGCTCTTAGTGCTCATCGTTCCGCCATCTCCTATGATTGCTGTGCCTTTTGCGAAGTCCAGCCGAGAGTTACTAACTCCGGCGCTGCTTCGTGTTCTGGCTCGGTCATTTCCCAAATCGTCAATCGGTTTAAAACTTCTTCAATGCTTCGGCTCACCCTGCGCAGGGGTTCACGGACGGTGCAGCGATCGCTCTGGTCACAATCGCTGTGCGACGAGCTGCACGATGTAATGAACAACGGTCCATCAATCGCCCGAATCACCTCGAACGCACTGATCCGACGCGGATCGCGCGCCAGCGTGTAGCCGCCATTCGTTCCATACTGCGACACCAGCAGGCCAGCCTTGGTCAACTTTTGCAGGATTTTGGCTAACGCCTCCTGCGGCATGGTGTACATCTCGGCCAAGTCTTTGGCGCTGCAAGCTCCCAAGTCAGCGTGCTCAGCCAGATGCCGCATGGCAATCAGTCCGTAGTCCGCTTTCTTGGTCAGCTTCAACATTGGCAACACACCCTGAGATGAATATGCGACCTTTTCAGTCGCAATTTGATTCTACGCCCGAGGAGGCTGCGGGCGCAACCTTTTCAGCCAACCGTCAACTTCGGCATTTAGCGGTAACTATCAGGCAGGGAACGGCTTAGTGATTGGCGATGATTTTTGTCGGATATTCTTTCGCCGCGGCCCCTTATGCCTGCGAAGCCGTGGTAATCGTCTCCAGCCCGTGACTGTTCGGCCCCGTTTCCCGCTGACGCAGCAAGAATGCGAAGAAAAAGGCAACGAAACCAAGGATCGAGAAGATCCACATGCCCAAGGCATACCCGCCTGGGTTATTCGGTCCAGCTCCGCTGATGTCGTTGGCCTTCCCGATTGCGAGATTAAAGATGAAGAAGCCGATCTGTTGTAACAAGCTCATGAGGGCATAGGCGGTGCCCAAACGACTCTCTTCTACGATGTATGCCACACATGGCCACATCACGGCCGGAATAAGCGAGAAGGCTATGCCCATCATCGAGACTGGTATCAGCAAAGATGTGTGGGCGTAGGCAATCATGAGATACACCGGCATCATGAGGAGTGCGCCAAACATCATCAGGGTGGCGCGTTTGCCGATCTTGTCGGCCAGCAATCCGAACAGAGGCGTCGCGATCATGGCCGAAAAGGGCAGCAGACTATTCAGCCATCCAGCTTGCTGCTGGGCGATAGCGAATGCACCCGGAGCGTTGGCCGCAGCTCCCATATTCGCCAGAATCTTGCTGGTAAACAGATCGATGGCAAAGGTGCGGAAGGGGAAAATCCCCGAGTAGAACGTGAAACAGAGGGCCACTACATACCAGTACGAAGGATTGAACTTCAGTCCCTCGCGGAAACTGAGTTTGTCCGGTTCACCCGACTTACCCAAGTGATAATGCTTCTCGGCGTAGACTTCCATGGCCCAGTACATCAGAGCGCCAACGATGGCCAGGCAGCCGACGACCGTTGCCAGGACCAGGGGACGATGCCAGCTGGGTTGGGCGTCAACGCCATTGGGATAGAAAGCGAATCGCGCCCAGGTGGGAGAGTTATCCGCCGCAATCGAGGCAATTCGGGCGATGGTCAAATTGATGCCAAAGGCGAAGCTGAGTTCCTTGCCCTTGAACCAGCGAGCTAAAGCGGTGGTAACGGCAACGATTTGCGATTCCGCTCCCAGTCCGACCACGGTGCGGCCCGTTACCATCAGGTAGAAGTTCCCCTTCAGGGCGGTCAGCAGCGCGCCAATCACACACAGCGCCGAAAACAGAAACAGAGCTTTTCGTATTCCGAAGCGATCGATGAGGATGCCGCCAATCAGCAGCGTGGCTACCGCCGCCACGCTGTAGCTGGCATTGAGCCATCCAAAGTTGGAGGCGGAAAAGTGCAACTGGTCGAGAAAGATTCGCTCGAGCGGATTGATGCTGTCGTAAATGTAGTAGTTCCCAGCCATGGCCAGGCTGACGACGATCAGCACCAGCCAGCGATAGGCTTTGCTCGGTTGTGGGCGAGTATCGACCAGGCTTACAGCTTCAGACATTCAGGCGGCCTCGATTGACGTGAAGGAGAAAAGATATCAGAAGCGGCAATTCGCAACTAGCAATTAGCGGTTGGCGCGGTGCAGCCGGAAGTCGATTGCCATTTGGCGGAAGCAGTATTAGCGCGGAAATATCGGGGTGCTGTCGCCCGAAGTCGCGCGTTGAATCGAAAGCGGGTTTGTGAGCGGCGGCGGCTTTTTGTACCGTCGCCGCATCACCACGTCAGCGCAGCGCCATACTCCCCCGGACGATGGCCCTGCGATCGACGTGTCCGCGGAAGGCGCCTTAGGCTAGTTGGGCACTCGCCAGTTATTCCAACCGCCGACCGGCATACCTTTCCGCTGGACCAGGTTCTCGAACTACTTTGGAGCGGACTGGTCTACGGCTTCCACCGATGCATCGCGGCGCACACCTTCTTTGAAGGCGCGAATCCCGTCGCCCAGGCCCTTGCCTAACTCGGGTAGCTTCTTGGGACCGAAGACCAGCAGCGCGATGAAGAGTATGACCAGCAAATGCATGGGTTGAAAAACACCTTCAAACATCGACATCCTCCAATGGGCTACATCGGCGATGTAGTCCTGATTCTTGAGCCAGAGTTAGTAGAGTCTGCCGGCAGGCAGCACCAATGGAGAAACCACCTTCACCTTCCGCAGGGCTTACGGGCGGGAAGGGAGCCTGGATTGCCCTGGCGAAAAATATTCTGGATAAGCCGTCGTGCCGATTGCCCGGCCAGACTGAGCGCCAGCTTGCCGGTTGGAATATCAGTGATGATCGCAATTTGCTGCGCTAAGATGTGTCCCTGTGCCGCTCTTGGACGAGCAACGAATATGACCTTCCCGCAACTGGCTCAATTCAACGATGTGGTTCTACTCCTGTTGCGCTTCATGATCGGCGCCATCTTTCTGGACAGCGGATGGAAACACCTGCGCGACCCGGAAGCCCGAAGCAAAGACATCGGAATGAGTAAAGGCTTCACGATTTTTCTGGGCGCCGCGGAATTTGCGGGAGGCTTGGGAGTGATTCTGGGAGTGTTCCCGCAACTGGCGGCCATCGGGCTCATTCTGCTCATGCTGGGAGCGATGCAGAAGAAGATATTCGTCTGGCACACCGGGTTTTGGGGCAAGTCAGGAACCAACGGCTGGAGCTACGAGACGATGATCGTGTTGATGAATCTGGTTGTCGTCACCACGGGCGGAGGGAGTCTGGTGCTGATGAGATTGTGGAGTGGCAGGGCGTAGGGTCGGATTCATAAACCCCACTTCGCCGGGCCGCGGCTAAAGCCGTTTCTTGGGGAGAGCCGCCACTTTCGCAGGCCTAAAGGCCCGCGCTTCCACCGAGGAAAACCTAAAGTGTATTTTTGAAACACGCTCTAACCACTAACCACTAGCCACTAGCCACTAAGCCCTGCCAACTGCCAACAGCCAACTGCCAACTGCCAACTGCCAACTGCCAACTGCCAACTGCCCTACGACCCCACATACCGCGCATACAGACTTCGCGCGATCGCCGGTATCGGTCGTTCCCTTGATGATGGCGCGGCCGTCGGGGAACAGCGTCAGCTCATAGGGGTCTCGCCAGAACTGCAGGATGAATTCGTTGTGCCGGACCGTGCCATGCGGCGTTAGACGCCGGGTGATCTCGGCGAAGTCGATCGGCCGCTGGCGCTCGTGAATCTGCACCGAATTACGTCCGCAGAGCGTGATGTGCGGACGCCCTTCGCCGGCCAGGTGTACAAAGTCGCGCTGCTGGCAGGCGCGGCAGCCCGGGCGCGGCTTGTCGGTCTGGATGGAAGCGTAATCGTTGCGTCCAGACGTCGTACGACAGCAGCGTGCGCCGGATCTTGTCTCGCGCGCCAACCGCCAGCTTCATCGCTTCGGTCGCCGCAATCGAAGCCACGAAATTCACTGCCGAGTTCAGAATGCCCGAAGTGTCGCAGGTCTCCACCATGCCACGCGGCGAATCGGGAAAGACACAGGCCAGGCAGGCAGTCTCGCCGGGCAGCACAGTCATGGTCACGGCATAACTGGCGACGCCGGCGGCATAAATCCAGGGCAGTTCGTGGCTGACGGCGAAATCGTTGATCAGGTAGCGCGTCTCGAAGTTATCGGTGCCATCGAGAACGATCTCGACATCGCCGAGCAGCTCTTCGATATTCGCCGGCGTGAGATCGGCGGCATGCGGCTCGACCGTGATCTCGGAGTTGAAGCTCTTGATCTTGCGCGCCGCCGCGATTGCTTTGGGCAGAGATTCGGCGGCATCAGCCTCGTCAAACAGCACTTGCCGCTGCAGATTGCTGGGCTCGACGTAATCGCGATCGATGATGCGCAGGTAGCCAACTCCGGCCCGCGCCAGCAGCGAGGCCAGCGCCGATCCGGTAGCTCCGCAGCCCACAATTGCCACCCGGCTCCGAGCGAGCTGCTGTTGTCCCGCCTCGCCAATGGGCGAAAACAGAATTTGGCGGGAATACCGCTCGGCAAATTCCAAGGGCGACACCTGCTCAGAGGATGGCGTTCCTTGTTTATTATAGGTACTCCACAGAAACCACGCGTCTCCGAGCTGAGCCCGGAAAAGGCGGCAGCCGTTGCCGGCACTCCGGACGCGAAGTGCGTGGACAATAAGGACTTGGCAGACTCGGCTGGAAGCGGTTGCCGGGTAGTGGTTGCTGAAGGGCAGAGTTTGAGGACGCCAATCACTCCATCGTTGTGCAAGCTCGCTTTCTACTACGCCCTCCTGAGCCTACTGGTGTTGCCGCTGTCGGCACAAACCCCTCAGGCGCCGGCATCGCCGGGCCAGCCCCAATCCACCCTGGCGGACGAGGTTAGCGCCTTTGCCAAATATCAGGGCGAGACGGTCGCCCGACATCGAGTTCCGCGGGATTGCCAGTACCGATACCGTCATGCTGCGCTCCTTGCTCAAGCAGAAGACCAATGAGCCTCTGGACCGCGATAAGCTTCGGGCCAGCTTGCAGGCACTGTACGCCACCGGACGCTTCGCCACGTTGCAAGTCGAGGTCGAGCCGGGTCCACAGAAGAGTCTGACCCTGGTGTTTGTGGCCACCGAAAACTACTTCAATGGAGCCCTCAGCGTCGATGGAACGCCGCAGAAGGGCAATCCCAAACCGAATCAATTGATCGCGGCCACCCAACTTGATCTGGGAGATGTGTTTGCCGAGGAAAAGGTTACTCGGTCGATCGGAGCGCATGAAGAAGGTGCTGGCTGACAACGGGTATTACCAGGCTACGGTCACCTATAACCTGGAGCCCAATCGCAGAGATCAGCCAGATGGCGATTCATTTCCACGTGAATCCGGGTCCGTTGGCGCGTGTGGGCGAGGTGACCATCGATGGTGACACGGGCATCCCGCCGCGAGCAGGTTCGCAGCCTTACCAAGTTGAAAGCGGGCGACAAGGTGAAGGCCGAGCACGTCACCCGCGCCTTGGAGCGGCTGCGTACGCACTATCAGAAGAACGCTCACCTGGAAGCCCAGGTCTCGTTGACCGACCGGCGATATCAGGCCGACTACCAACCGGCTCGACTACGTTTTCCAGGTCGATGAAGGCCCGACCGTTGCTATCAGTACTGAAGGCGAAAAGATCAGCAAGGGCCAATTGAAGAAGCTGGTTCCGGTGTATCAGGAAAACTCGGTCGACGACGATTTGCTCAATGAAGGCCGGCGCAATCTTCGCGATTATCTGCAAACCAAAGGCTATTTCGATGCGACCGTGGAGGTCGATCGGCAGCCCTCGCCGGAGAAGAATCACCTCGACATCGTGTACAAGATCGATCCCGGCATTCGCCACAAACTGGTGTCGGTGAAGATGGAAGGCAACAAGTACTTCGACACCGAAACTATCCGTGAGCGGATGGCGGTGCAGCCATCCAGCTTGCTTCTGCCCAATGGCACGCTTCAGCCAGCGGCTGCTCAACGACGATGTGACGTTCGATCAAATATCTCTACCAGGCGAATGGATTTCTGCAGGTGAATGTCATCGGCAGAACTGGAGGACAACTATCGAGGGGAAGAAAAATGAAATGCAGGTGATGGTCAAGATCGACGAAGGTCAGCAGACGCTGGTGAATGCGGTGCAGCTCGCTGGCGCCAACAGCTTCCCGCGCACGAACTGAAGCCCCTCCTGAGCAGCGCGCCGAAGGTCAGCCATTCAGCGAAGCCAACGTGGCCAGCGACCGCGATGCGATCACTTACTTTTATTACGATCGCGGCTTTCCCGACGTGCAGTTCGAGTCCGCGGCGACTCCGGTGCCCGGCGAGCCGCAACGCATGGACGTGCTTTACAAGATCACCGAAGGGCAGCGGGTTTTTGTCGATCGCGTGATCATTACCGGCTTGGACTTTACCCGTCCTTATGTGGTGAATCGCCAGATGCGCATTCACGACGACGATCCTCTCAGCCAGAACCGCATGGTCGGCTTCGCAACGGCGGCTGTATTCCCTGGGCTTGTTCAACGAAGTCGACATGGCGGTGCAGAATCCCGAAGGCCTGGAGCCTTCCAAGGATGTTCTGTTCAACCTGCAGGAAGCCAAGCGCTGGACCTTCCGCTACGGCGGCGGCATTGAATTCGCGACCGGCAATATTCCCACCACCACTAATCCGCAGGGGAAAACCGGAGTCAGTCCCAACGGCGTTTTGGAAATCACCCGCCTGAACATGTTTGGCCGCGATCAGACTCTGACCTTCCGGGCTCCGATTCGGCTTGCTGACCCGTCGCGGATTGGTCAGCTACGAAGCCCCGCGCCTGTTCCGCCGCGAGAATTGGCGGTTCATTGTCAGCGGCTTCTACGACAACACGGCCGACGTCAACACCTTTGCATCGGAGACACTGGAAGGATCGGTCCAGGCCGAGCAAAAATACAATCGATTTACAACGTCTGCTGTATGGACTGACGTTTCAGCGCGTGTCCATCGATCCTAACAGCCTGGTCATCGATCCCACCTTGATTGCGTTGTACTCCAAGCCGGTCTTCATCGCCATGCCTACCTTTACCATGGTGCGCGATCGGCGCGACAATCCCATCGATCCGCACAAAGGCAGTTACAATGCGCTGAACCTGGGCCTGGCCACTAGTGCGTTAGGGTCGCAAACTAACTTCGGCCGAGTATTGGTGGATAATTCGACCTATTATCACCTTCAAGAAGAATTGGGTATTTGCCCGCAGAACGCAGATCGGAATCGAGAAGCCCTACGGCACTAACGATTTCATCAATCTGAATAGTTTGCCCAACAATACATTTGCCGGTAGAAGCTACCCAGATTCCTTTGCCGGAGTTGTTCTTCGCGGGCGGCAGTAATTCGCTGCGCAGCTTCTCCATCAACCAGGCCGGACCTCGCGACCCCCTGACGGGATATCCCATCGGCGGACAGGGACTGTTCGTCAATAACTTTGAGATACGTACGCCTCCCGTGCCGTTGCCCTACGTTGGAGATAATTTGGGCTTCGTCTTCTTCCACGATATGGGCAATGTCTTCGATACTGCCAACCACATCATCAGCGGAATGCTGCGGATTCATCAGCCCTCGATCGCCAATTGCGCTCCACCCAACAGCAAGGTCCCATGCAACTTCAACTATAACGCCCAGGCAATAGGAATGGGATTCCGCTACAAGACTCCGGTCGGTCCGGTGCGCTTCGACCTGGGCTACACCTTAAATCCGACGCGCTATCCGGTCCAGGAACTCGAATGAGACCGAGTCGCTTCGCCGCATCAACGTATTTTTTAGTATTGGACAAACTTTCTAATGAGACGAATTTTTCACTTCGCGATTTGCTTTCTGCTGTTGTCAGCAGCGGTAGTGCCGGCATTTGCCGGTGAAATCATCGACGGCATTGTGGCCACGGTCAATCGCCAGCCCCTGCTGCGGAGCGACTGGGACGAGGCTGTCTGCTTCGAAGCTTTCATGCAGCAAAAACCGCTCACTGCCGTGACCGAGTCGGATCGCGTGCTGGCCTTGCAGCGGCTGATCGATCGCCAATTGTTGCAGCGCAGATGGGCAATGCGAATTATATGCAGCCGTCGGATGACGAGTTGCGGCAGGACATCGCCAAGTTGCGGGCGCAAGTTCCCAACGGCAACGACGATGATAGCTGGCAGCAAACTGCTTGCCAGCTATGGCCTGAGCGAAGGGGTAGTAGCGCAGCATCTGCGTACTGAGTTTCAGGTGATGAATTTCGTGGAAGTTCGACTGCGTCCGAATGTTCACGTTCAGGGAGATGAAGTAGAGAGCTTACTACCAGAACCAGTTGCTGCCCGATTTGCAAAAGAACGGCGGCAAGGTTGTCCCTCTGGATGAAGTGGAGCCCAGAATTCGCGAACTCCTGACCCAGCAGCGCATGGACGAACTGCTGGATGCCTGGCTGCATAACCTGCGGCAGCAGGCTGAAATTCACAGCAGCGTATCGATTCCCGGAGTCAACGCTCCGGCCGATTCCGCCGCGGGCCTCAGGCGGCAACTAAGCGATGGCTGACGAAGTCAAAATGCGACGCTCGCGCACGCGCCTGTGGATTGGGGCCGCGATTGGTGGAGTGTTGCTGGCGATGCGCTGCGGCCCTGGTCTGGTATCTGCGCAGTCCGCAATTCGAGGACCTGGTGCGCCGCAAGTTGATCGCGACGCTGGAAGACGCTACCGGCGGCCGGGTCGAAATGGCTTCGTTTCATTGGAACCTATCCGAGCTAGCCTTCGAAGCTAACGGCTTGACGATTCATGGAATGGAGGGGCCGGAACAATTACCCTACGTGCACATTGATCGCACGCTGGTGCGGGTGCACATCATCTCGTTCATCGAGCGGCAGATCAGTCTGGAGCAAGTCGACCTTCAACATGTCGTCATTCACGTCATTGTCCATCCGGACGGCAGCCACGAATGCTCCGGAGCCGAAGATCAAATCGAACAAACCAGCCGTGCAGCAATTGTTCGATCTCGCTATTGCGCGTGCCGATATTCATGATGGCATGCTGCTACTGAATGAACGCAGGGTGCCGCTCGATTTCAGCGCTAACGACGTCACGGCGGCAATGACCTATAACCACCTCGCGCAGCGCTACGACGGCAATGTGCAGGTCGGCAAGATGGATGCGAAGTACAGGATTTCCGCGACGTGGCGGCGCAGGCCGATTTGCAGTTCAGCCTGTGGCGTAACCGGGCCGAGATCAAGGACCTGAAACTTACGTCCGAAAAGTCGTCGTTGCAAGTCAGTGGCAAGGTAACGGACTTCGATCATCCCCAGGTACAGCTCAGCTATAGCAGCACGCTCAACGCCGCTCAGCTTGGTGCCGTAACCCGGGTTTATCAGCTTCGTGGCGGGACGATGCTCCTCGACGGATCGGCCAGTTACTCCGAAGCGGCCGGCTATTGCTTCGCGGGGACGCATTGCAGTGCGTGATGTCGACTACCTGGACAACGGCATCGGTCTGCGCAATGCCAATCTCAATTCGAATTTCTCCTTCGACAATAATGAACTTGCGCTGACCCGTATCGCGGCCCGCTTGCTGGGTGGGCAAATCACGGGAGATGCCGACGTCAAGAATCTGCTGCCAGCCGCTCCCGCACCACAACCGGCTCCGGCCGGGCAGTTGGTGACAACCGGCAAGCAGCCATCGACCCGGCGCCCCCGCGACCAACGCCAGGCTTCGCAGACCGTCAACGTGAATGATTCTTCAGCGCAGGTAGGTTCTGCCCGGTTGCGCGTAAGCGGATTGTCGCTGTCTGAACTAGCTGGCATGATGTCGACCCGGTCGCTGCCCCTCAATAAGCTGAATCCTGTTGGCAGCGTAGCAGGCTCGGTGAATTTGTCATGGAAGCGATCGCTGAACGATCTGTTAGCCGATCTTGCACTCGACGTTACCGCTCCGGCTCAGGTGGCGAATCATCAATTGCCGGTAAACGGCAGTTTGCGCGGACGGCAGAATGAGCGGTCAGGTGTCATCGATATCGCTGTCCTGAATCTGACTACGCCACACACTCATTTAGAGGCAGCCGGCACGCTGGGGACGACCTCAGCCGCACTGAAACTCGCAGTTCGATACAACCAGCCTCACCGAATTCCAACCACTTTTGTCGGCCATGGGCAACGTTCCTCCGCCAGTCGAACTCGGGCGGAGCGGCGAGCTTCAATGGCACAGTCAACGACCGAATCCGCAGTCCTCATATTGCCGGACATTTGCAAGTCTCGGACTTCGCGTATCTGTATGTGCCCAGTTCGAAGTCTCCGGAGCCGCGCGAAAGTCGCGCCGCAAGCCAAACGAAAATCCTGGTTCCACCTCGCGTCGACTCCGCAGCCTCCAACCCCGGCTCCGCCTGTAGTCCAGCCGAGAAAGATTCACATCGACCAATTTTCCGGAGATATTCAGTACTCCGCAGCGGAAGTTGCACTTCATCACGCTCTGATCCAGGAAGGAGGCGCGCAATTGAACCTGGATGGAACAACCACCCTGGACAAAGGCAACTTCACGGAGAATTCGCAATTCCAGGTCCAGGCGGCGATGCAGAATGCCGATGTCGCCGGGTTGCAGCGTGCCGCAGGTTTCGACTATCCAGTCAGCGGTAAATTGAATTTCACTTTGCAGGTGGCGGGAACGGGAACCGAGCTCGCACGGGCATGGCCAAATTTCGCTGACCGGAGCGCAAGCCTACGGCCGTCCCATCAAGTCGCTAACCGCGAATATTGTTTTCGCGAATCGTGGCGCTCAAGTGGAAGACATTCATCTTGCAGGCCGGGCGCGGCGTCGTCGAGGGTTCGGCCGCCTACGATTTCACTAATCACGGCCTGAAGTTCGATCTTACCGGCCACAGCATCGATCTGGCCGAGATTCCCGAGGTGCAGACTCCGCAGCTGCAAGTTGCCGGTGTGGCTAATTTCACGGTCAAGAGGATCTGGAACCTTGGAGGAGCCCGTTATCAATGGCCATCTACAAATCGGGAAATTGGTTCTGAACGGAGAGCCCATCGGCGCCCTGGAAGCCGATGCCGTGACGCAAGGGCGGCAACTGCAGCTTACCGCACGCTCCAATTTCACCCAGGCGAGCCTCTCGCTCGACGGCACCGTCGACCTGCAGGGCGACATGCCGGCAAAGGTGAACCTGCAGTTTTCCAATATCGATATCAATCCGTTCCTGCCGACGGATCCTGAGAAATCACATTACCCGGCAGGCCTCACTCAATGGGCAGGCGCAATTGAGCGGTCCTCTGCAAGCAACCCATGCTGTTGAGCGGCAGCTTGAGCGTGCGAGAGTTTTCCGTGGAGCTCGATCACATCGCCCTCAAGAGCGATGGTCCGGTTGAGCTCACCTTCGCCAATCAGGCAGTAACCGTGCAGCGCTGCACTCTGATGAGTGAAGACACTCACTTCTCTCTGTCGGGCAGCGCAAGTTTGAAGGACGATCGCCGGCTGAATCTGCATGCCAGTGGCTACCTGAACTTGAAGCTGGCGCAAACCCTGAATCCGGATCTCACCGCGTACGGCGTATCCAACGTTGACCTCAGCATCAACGGCACCGCGTCGAATCCGGTTCTGTCCGGACGCGCCGACATCGTTCACGCCGGCCTCTCGATGATCGATCTGCCCGCGGGACTCGGCGATGTCAATGGGACGCTGGTGTTCAACCAGGATCGTCTGGAAGTCGAGAAACTGGCCGGGCGCATGGGCGGCGGCCAGGTCACCTTAGCCGGCTTCGTCACTTTCGGACGTACTCTGGGCTTCAACCTTACCTCCGAACGGAAAGGAGATTCGCTTCCGCTACTCCGGCATCAGCGTTACGTCAGATCAGGAGCTACGCCTGACCGGGCACGCTGGAGAATTCGACCCTGAGCGGCAATGTCACGGTCACCCGTTTTGCGCAAGATTCCGTCCAGCGATTTGCAGTTCATGCTGGCGCAGGCCAGCGCGCCGGCGACCGAATCCCCAATCCGAAATCTCCGCTTAACAATTTGCATCTTGAAGTGCGCATTCTTTCCAGTCCCGAGCTGACGGTGCAGACCACGCTGGCCAAGCTTTCGGGCGATGTCGACCTGCGTCTTGCGCGGTACCGGCGCGCGGCCCATGCTTCTCGGCCGCATCAATATCGCCGAAGGCGACATCAAGCTGGGCGGCACCAAGTATCATCTGGAGCGCGGCGACATTACCTTCCTCGATCCGGTGCGCATCGATCCGGTGCTTGATGTGGAAGCCACTACGCGGGTGCGCGACTACGACATCACCATCGGATTGCACGGCACTCATGGAAAGGCTGAACACGACGTATCGCTCCGACCCACCGCTGTCCAGCGACGACATTGTCTCGCTGCTGGCGTTCGGACGTACCCAGACAGGAGAGCGCGGCGGGCGCGGCACTCCTTCGCCGGGATTCGCCGACAGCGCCTCCGGTGCGATTCTCAGCCAGGCCATCAACCAGGCGAGCTCGAATCGCATTTCGAAGATATTCGGGGTCAGCGCGATCCGCATTAATCCTTCCGTGGGCGGTCCGGATAACGATCCCAACGCGCGCCTCACCCTCGAACAGCAGGTCTCCAACAACATTACCCTTACTTACATCACCAACCTGGCACGCTCGGCGCAGGAGGTGATCCAGTTCGAATACAACATTAATAGCGAATATACGGTTCAGGGGATTCGCGACGAGAACGGCGTAGTGAGCTTCGACCTGCTGATTCGAAAGCGAAAGCGGTGACCGCAGTTGGCAATTGGCGGTTAGCAACTGGCAACTAGCGACTAGCAACTAGCGACTAGCTACTAGCAACCTAGCTACTAGCTACCAGCTACTTCCACTACCAACATGTTTGCTCGTATCTTCGATAATGACAATGCTGATCGCCACGCCCGATGCCTGGCCAAGCTGCGATCGCGCATGGTCGAGGAACAGCTGCGCGCCCGCGGCATTCGCGATGAACGGGTGTTGGCCGCGATGGCCAAAGTTCCGCGCGAGCGCTTCATCGCCAGCGAAGACGCCCCCAATGCCTATGGGGATTACCCGCTGCCCATCGGCGTCGGACAAACCATCTCCCAACCTTACATCGTCGCGGCCATGGTCGAGGCCCTTGATCCGCGTCCTGAGGATCGCGTACTCGAAGTCGGCACCGGTACCGGATATCAGGCGGCAATTCTCGGCGAACTGGCTGCCGAGGTGTGGACCATCGAGCGTCATGTGGAGCTGGCCGAAAAGGCGCGACAGATTCTCGCGCGAACTGGGCTATAGCAATGTCCACGTGGTGCACGGTGACGGAAGCATCGGATTGCCCGAACAGGCGCCCTTCGACAGAATACTGGTTGCGGCGGCTGCACCGCGGCATTCCCGATAGCCTGATCGCAGCAACTTGCCAACGGCGGCAGACTGGTCGTCCCGGTAGGCTCCCGCTTGGAGCAGCAGGTCCAGGTGGTCCGCAAAACCGGTGGAGAAATTGTGGTTAACGCTCACGATCCGTGCCGCTTTGTGCCACTCGTGGGAGCGGAAGGTTGGGAGCCGTAGAGCCAGGCCCCACTCAGTAAGTGCGAAGCGCTACCCGGGAAGAAACCGCTTTAGCGTTTTTAATGGAGAAGCATCCGCTTGCCGCAGCGACCAGACCAATGGCGGCAAAGACGAATCCGAGGTACCAGTAGGCGCGTTTCTCGGTAAGCAAGGTAATAGACGTCACCACCAGCGCGATCTCCAGAAATACTTCGCCCAGGTCGAAGCGGTCGGCGCGACGGCTGGACTGCTGCACTTCTTTCTCCAGCCCGAGTGCTTGATTCTGGATTTCATTTTGCTCATCGTGATAGCTGGTCGATCTCCTTGTGAAAGCGATCCTGCACCTGCGCGGCGCGTTCCGCTTTGGTGGTATCCAGCGCGTTAGGACGTCGTAAGCGCCTCCAGGTTGTTACGGCGCAAGTTCTTGGCCTGGTAGTAGCTCCACTGATCGATAGCTCGAGTTTGCAGCAGGATTTCTTCGGTGTGGGCGCGATGCCCCAGCAGAGAAACCGTGGCGACCAGCACGGCCAGGATAGCCATGGTCAGGCTGACAGGGGCCAGTTCCCGGCTCTCTTTGGCCTTTTCCGCGGCTTCTTTCAGTTCATCCAGTTCATCGCTCATGGGGCTCCCCTAGCACTGGCAATTTGAAAGCGAGAAGATGGATGGTACGAATTCGCACGGCAGAACACAAGAGGAACCGGCGTCAGCCCGATTGGGTCGTAGCTGATTTCCAGTGGTGAGCCTGGCACTGTGCTTGACGCTTTATCCTGCGCGTAGGGTTTCCTGTCTGGCTGGCTCGGGCGGAGTGGCCGGCGACGCCACATGCCCGGGGAGCACTTCGCGCAAGGCCCACTCAATCCGCTCCACCGAACTGCGGATCATGTTCCACCGAGTCGGTTTGATTATCCGCGGCGGCCGCGTAAGTGATCACCTGCAGGGCATTGCGGATGTGATGGTTCATCTCGGCAATGGTGCGCAGCCGTTCACGCAACCAGCTGGCGCCGCTGGCGTTCGTTGTTGCTGAGGCTGTAAAAGAGAAGGCCGGTCACGATGCCGGTCAGAGCGTTCGACGTAAGCAGAATGTCCGTGCGGGTGACGCCATCCTTGGCCAGCAGACGGTCGAAGCCAAAGCCGACCGCCCATACCAGTAAAACGACGCACAGACAAAGAATAACGAGACGGATTCTTGAGTCTCTACCCACATCCATCGCTACTACCTCAAACTTATTCCGCCCCTGAAGACTGAGACGTTTCAGCGAGCGGTTCGTTTCCGCGAAAATGTCGCAGGATCGCATCTGCTTGCGGACGACTCACCACCGACGCCAGCGCCGCGGCGTCGGCTTCCTTCACCGCCTGCAAGCTGCCGAAATGCTGCAACAGGCGCTTGGTGGTGCGCTCGCCAACGCCGGGAATATCCAGCAACTCCGTTTTGCGATCGCGAATCTGGCGCCGCTTGCGGTGAAAGGTCACGGCAAAGCGATGCGCCTCGTCGCGCACCAGTTGCACCAGATGCAGCACCGGAGAATGCCGGTCCAGCACAACCGGCTCGTCTTCCTGCCCTTGTATATAGATGATTTCTTCGCGCTTGGCGATGGACGCCAACGGCTGATTTACGATGCCCAGCGACTCCAGGGCCTGGGCGGCGGAGTGCAACTGTCCGATGCCGCCGTCGATCAGAACCAGGCTCGGCATCTTCTGCTTTCTGCTTCGCCCCGTGGCGACGTCTCGCTTGCCTGCTCCTGCATTGCCGGTAGCGCCGCGTGACCACCTCGCGCATCGAGGCGAAGTCGTCCACGCCGGTCACGCCTTTGATGATGAACTTGCGATAGTCGGATTTCTTCATCTGGCCGTCTTCCCACACCACCATCGAGGCGACCGTTTCCGCGCCCTGGATGTGCGAGATGTCGAAGCACTCGATGCGCTCGCGGCAACTCCGGCAGCATGAGCGCGTCCTGCAGCGCCTCCTGGATGGCCTTGGCCGCCGGCTTCATTACCCGGAAGCGCTGATCGAAGGCCTGCTTCGCATTTTGACCAACCAGATCGACCAGCGACCGCTTGTCTCCACGCTGGGGAACGTGGATCTGCACCTTCCGCTTCTGCCCTCGGAGAGGACTTCTTCCAGCGTGGTCCGGTCTTCGAAATCCACCGGCACATAAATCGTGTGCGGCACATATTGCTGATCGAGATAGATCTGCTTCAGCAGCGACGAGAAAAACTCGCCCGGCATCGGAACTCGCCGCGCCTCGCATTCGTTTCGCTGAGGTCTTCCCAGAAGAACTCGCGCTTGTCGACAATCTTGCCGCCGCGCATGTGGAAGAGGTTCACGGCCAGCATCTCGTTTTCGTAGTGATAGCCGAAGACGTCGGCATCGTCGCCCTCGACCGCCGCAATGCGCTGCTTCTGTTCCAGCAGGTCGACGGTCGAGATCAGGTCGCGATACTTCGCCGCCAGCTCGTACTGCTCGCGCTCGGCAGCGGCGTTCATGCGCTGCTGCAGCGAGCGCGAAAGATCGGCGCCTCGTCCTTCCAGAAACAATTTCACATCATGCACGGCTTCGGCGTATCGCTCCGGCGTAGTCAGCCCCTCGACGCATGGTCCCAGGCAGCGCCCAATGTAGTACTGCAAGCACGGACGCGGATAATAGCGGTTCAGATCGAGCTTGCACGACGGAATCAGGAAGTGCCGGTGAATCAGATCGACCAGCCGGTACGCCAGGCTGGTAGGAAAGTACGGTCCGAAATAAAGCGAACCGTCTTTGCGCAGACGGCGCGTAGGAAACACCCGCGGATAGCGCTCGCCGATGGTCAGCTTGATGTACGGATAAGTTTTGTCGTCGCGCAGAAGGATGTTGTAGCGCGGCTTCTTCTGCTTGATCAGGTTGTTCTCAAGCGCCAGCGCTTCCTTCTCGTTGTCGACCACCACGTAGTCGAGATCGACGGCCTCGCGCAGCAGCGAGCCGGTCTTGGCATTGGCGGCCGCGCCTTCCAGAAAATACGACCGCACCCGCGAGCGCAGGTTGTTGGCCTTGCCCACGTAGATGATCTGGCCCTCGGCGTTCTTGTACAGATACACGCCGGGCGAGGTCGGGAGGGTACGAATTTTCTGGTGAAGATCCATTCAGCTCAAAACGAGGGAGACGGCGTGAACTTCCGGGGATCTACCTGGGGCGCACTGGGCTTAGCGTCTGCTTTTAGGATTAACCCAACTGGTAAAAATTCTACTCCTCGCGTCAGGATTATCTGGCGCATGACTCGGAAGTCAGAACCCGAGTCCTCGACCGCTCTTCTAAGTCGATTGAAAACAAGAGACTAAGCTCATACGTCAGCCGCTCAAGCGATGGCAGCCGGCTTGCTCCTCTAACGGCAGGCCAACGCGCTGATCGCTCGCGCCGGGCCGACAGTTGGCAAGGAGCCATTCGCATGAACCGATTTTCCGTACTCGCAGTGCTGGTGGCCGGCAGCCTGCCCTTTACCGTGGGCTGCGCCACCAAGAAGTACGTTCGCAACGCAGACCACGCCGATCATCAACAACGTTAATGAATTAGATGATCAAACGGCGAAAAATACTCGCGACATTCGCGACGTCGATACGCCGCGCCCAGCAGGGCATCGCGCAGGTGAATACCAAGGCCGCCGCCGCCGATCAGAAGGCGCTGGCCGCCGGGCAGAGCTGCCGATCAGGCGAACCAGAATGCTACCCAGGCCTCGAATCGCGTGACCAGCCTGGCCGGCACGGTGGAGAATCTCGACAACTACAAGCCGGTCAGCGACACCACCGTTCTGTTCGGCTTCGACAAAGCCGCAGCTCACTCGCAAGGACAAGCAGACGCTGGACGACTTTGCGCAGCAGCTTCAGAGCCAGAAGCACTACATCGTGCAGGTCGAGGGCTACACCGATTCGACCGGTCCGGCCGACTACAACTATCAGCTCAGCCAGCGCCGCGCCGATGCCGTCATTCAATACCTGGCGCAGAAGTACAGCGTTCCCGCGCACAAGATTTTCCTGATCGGACTTGGGCAAGGACAATCCGGTGGCGCAGAACACCAGCGCTTCGGGACGCGCCAAGAATCGCCGGGTCGATGTTCGGCTGATGGCGAATAGCCTGGCTGAATCCGCATCGTCGGCCCAAGCCAACCCTCCCCAAACCCAGCAACAGCCAATGCAACGGCAATGACGCGATGCGCGGCCAGTTCGAATGGCCGCGCGCAAGTTTCCTAAGCTCCCCTCAGCCCGGAGCCAATGGCCAAAGCAGGGCCCATTGGAAGGAAGGCCGTCCCGCACAGGGGCGGCCTTTCTAGTTTGCTCGATAGTACGCATTCCTGCCTCGTCATCCTGAGCGCTGGCGCCATAGGAAAGCTCCTCCTACCTTGCCATCCCAAGCGAAGCGCAGCCGAGGGATCCGTGGTTCCTCTGCAAGGTATGATCGTTATCGAACCATGAGCACGAAAATTCAACGGCTGATGATCCGGGCAATCAACATCTGGCCTCCGATTCTGGGCGCTGGTATCCGGGTGAGATGGAGTCCCGACAACAAGGCTGTCGACGTAGAAATGAAGTTGCGCTTCTGGAACCGCAACTATGTCGGGACGCACTACGGCGGCTCGCTGTACTCCATGACCGATCCGTTCTACATGCTGATGCTGATGAACAATCTGGGCCGCGACTACATCGTGTGGGACAAGGCCGCCAGCATTCGCTTCCGCAAGCCGGGCAAGGGAAGAGTTCGGGCGGAGTTCCGACTGACCGAGGAGCAGCTCGACGAGATTCGTGCCAAGCTCAACACTCAGGAGAAATATGAGCCAACATTTCTGGTGGAAGTGAAGGACGAGGCCGGCGATATTGTCGCCGAGGTGCAGAAGGTGCTGCACATCCGGCGTAAGTGAATACAGGTGCCCATTTCGAGCGGGTTTAACCGTTAGGTAGATAGGCGATAAGTGGAGCACGCCTTCACCGGCTGCTGAAAACCTCCCCGCAGCGCTCTGTTCGGGTAGAGTGACGCCTCAGCGGCTAAACAGTTTGCTGCAAAACTCAAAAAAAGCAGATCCCTCGCCGGCCTGAAGCCGGCTCGTGATGACAAGAATGAAGGACTTGGACGCGGCGCTGAAGCGCAGCACTACCGAACGACGGATCAAACCGAGTTTTTCAGCATAGTGTAAAACCGGATTATCATCAGGATCGGACTGCACCGCTGAAGCAGTGCTCCACCCTGTACACCAAACACACCAAGCCAAGACCGCTACATAGGACGGAGTCCTCATCAGAATCCGCAACTTCACTTAGAGTCTTCACCAGAATTGCCGGGTTCACATAGAATATGTATGTGCGGTTTCATTATCTTTTTCTCGCAATACTTTGCCTGTTGCTGACCGGGACAGCCGCGGCTCAAGATTCGTCTCAGGACGCGCCTCCGCCTCCGGTTGAGCGGGTACCGACTGACAAGTCGGCGCCTGCACCCAAGGACAACGCCAAGAATCCGCCGCGTTCCGATAATGTTCCTGCCGGAGAAAGCTCCAGCAAGCAGACCCAGATCGACATCGCGCCTCCGTCGGACGACACGAAAACCCATCCGGAAGCGGGTTTAGGAAATAGCGATGTCGATGAATTCACGCCCTACGATCCTATGAAGGCGATGAAGGCGGTGGAAGTTGGCGACTTCTACTACAAGAGGGAAAATTACAACGCGGCCATCAGCCGTTACCGGGAAGCTCTGGAGTTCAAGCCCCATGACGCGGAAGCAACATTCAAACTCGCTGAAGTGCTGAACAAGACCCACGACACAGCTGGCGCGACGGAAAATTATGAAGCCTATCTGAAGATTTTGCCTGACGGACCTTACGCCAAGAAGGCGCGCGAAGCATTGCAGAAGTTGAAGGCGAAGTCTGCTCCCAACAGCGCGTCAGTAGGGGCGGAGCGCTAGTACCTCTCTTCGGCCGGTAGAGTGACGCTCCATCTGCGGCATCGACCCAAACTCTCTAGCCTCTATCATCCTGAGCCGAAGTTCGCGCAGCGAATCAGAGTTGGAGGCCGTATAACGCAAATCTGCCTCCAGCCCCAGCCCCTTACTTCTTCCTTTCCGTTTTCATAACCATGGTGCGCCGCACCGGCACGATGGCCCCGCGGGCCGCATCGACGTTGGCATGCTGGGCGCGGGACATCACCTCGTTGCGCACATAGCTGACGAACTCCGCCATCTGCCGCTGCATTTCGTCCATACGTTCGCGCATCTGCAGAATGATGGCGATGCCTGAGATGTTGACACCTAAATCGCGCGCCAGCGACAGGATGAACTCCAGCCGCTCCAGGTCGCCGTCGGTGTAGAGGCGCGTGTTGCCTTCGGTGCGCGACGGCTTCAGCAGACCTTCGCGCTCGTAGAGGCGCAGCGTCTGCGGATGGATGCCATACATCTCCGCCACTGAGCTGATCATGTACGCGCCTTGTTTCTTACGTTTGGCCATAATTCTCCCGTGTCATGACGTATAGCAAATGCGGCTCCCCGCCATGCATTACCTCCCGCTCGGCGCGCATTCTGTTGCGCTCGGCCACGCGACGTGACGGAACATTTTCCGGCTTGATCAGTGAGACCAGCCTGTCCAACTTCATTACGCGAAAGGCATAATCCATGCAGGCTTGTGCCGCCTCGGTGGCATAACCACGACCCCAATGATCGCGGCGCAGGTGATAACCAAGCTCCAGCACTGGTTCTTCGTCGGCCAGCTGCCAGGAGAGACCGCAATCCCCGATCACCTCGCTGTTGCTCTTGAGCACGATCGCCAGCAAGCCATATCCATCCTTCTCGTAACGGCCCACATTGCGGTCAATCCATTCCATAGCGTCTTCGCGGGTAAATGTCCGCGGATAGTACTGCATCGCGATCGGATCACCGATCACGGCAAAGATTGCATCGGCGTCGTCTGGCGTCAGGCGGCGCAGGATGAGGCGCTCAGTCTCGAGGTCGGCACTTGGCATTTGGCACTTAGCATTTAGCGTTTGGCACTTAGCACTTGGCTTTGGCTAGCATAAAGTCTTTTCGCTTCGTATCAGGGCACGACCTTTAGTCGTGCCGAACGAATCGCTTTAACAGTCAGGGCTTTAGCCCCTGCAAAACCAATGCTCGGCAGGGGCTGAAGCCCAGCTACACCTTGCCCGCTTTCGGCACGCCTGAAAGGCGTGCCCTGATACAAACCGATTTATGAGATAGCCTCTAGTCGCTAATTGCCAACGGCTAAGTGCCAATTGCTAACGGCTATCCTCCGATCTTCTTCCACAACTCTTCGCGCGGATCCTCTGGGTTCAGCTTCGCCAGCTCGCGGAGAATCTCCTTGGAGCGTTCGTCGCTCACCTTCGGCGTGACCATGCGGATTTCGACGATCTCATCGCCGCGCTTGCCTTCAGTCACCGCCGACGGCACACCCTTCTCGCGCAGCCGCAGCTTCTGCCCGCGGCTGCGTGCCCGGCGGAATCTTCAGCAGCGCGCGGCCGTCGATGGTCGGCACTTCGATCTTCGCGCCCATCGCAGCTTCCGTGACGCGTGACCGGCACGGTCAGGTGAATGTCGTCGCCCTCGCGCTTGAAGACCGGATGCTCGCCCACGCGCACGATGATGTAGAGATCGCCGGCAGGCGCGCCCATGGTTCCTGCGTTGCCGCGCCCCGGCAGGCGGATGCGCTGGCCGTCGCGCGTTCCCGGCTTGATGCGGACTTTCAGCGACTCACTGCGCTCCACGCGTCCTTCGCCATGACAGACGGGACATACCGTGCGGTTCTTGCCGGTGCCGCCGCAGCGCGGGCAGGGAACATTGAACTTCATGCTGCCGCTCTTCTGCGTGATCTGCCCTTTGCCGTGACATTCGGGACACTGGCCCGGGCTCTCGATGTAGCCATGGCCGTGACAGTTGGTGCAGACTTCCAGGCGAGGAATGGTCAGCTGCATCTCGGCGCCCTTGATCGCCTGCCAGAAGCCGACGTTCACCTGATATTCGAGATCGCTGCCCGGCTCGGCTCGCTGCATCTGCTCGGCGCGACCGCCGCCACCGCCGAAGATGTTGGAGAAGATGTCGCGGAATCCGCCGCCCGTGCCGGCGCGCTCGTCCGGCCGCGCCCGCGCCTTCGGAGAAGTCGTTGAAGTCGAATCCGCTGAAGTCGAAGGGAACTTCCTGCGTGTAGGTGCGCGATCCGCCGCCGGGACCGCCTCCCTGGCCAGGGCCGCCGAATCCGCCTGCGCCGAAACCACCGCCGCGGCCGTAGGCTTCGGCTGCGGCCGGATCGATGTTGTCGGAGTAGAAGCCGAGCTGGTCGTAAATCTTGCGCTTCTTGGGATCGCTGAGAACGTCGTTGGCCTCGGAGAGGGTCTTGAACTTCTCTTCTGCGCCTTGTCCCCGGGATTGACGTCGGGATGATATTTACGCGCAAGTTTGCGGAACGCCTTGCGGATGTCGTCCGCCGAGGCGGTTTTCTTCACGCCAAGGATGGCGTAGTAGTCTTTGTCTTTGTTGGGCGTGGTGGCCATAGTTAGGTATTAGCCGTCAGCTCTCAGCCGTCAGCCAGGAATCGCAATTTGCTCTTCGCCTTTCGCTCATTCGCTACTGCAAGCGTTCAGCACAATTCGCATGTCGAAGGGGCGCGGCTTCGTTCTTAAGAAATTGTCATCCGAGCGAGTCACCGCTTGCTTTTGTGCCGTCCCTACGGTGTCTGTGTCGTAGCGAGTGTCGCCGCTCTGCGGCTCGTTTTTTCTCCCTGGATCGGGGGCTGACGCCCCCGCCTAGACACCATCTCGCCGCTGCGCGGCTCGAGTTTTCACGCTCGTGGTGCGATGCTTCCCACCGTTTCGTTTCGCACTTGACGATATGACACAGACACCTACGGGACTCAAATCAATTTGAACGCCTACCCAGGACTCCGCCTGCGGCTCCGTCCTGGGCTAAGTCATTCCGTCCCGCACAACGGGACTCGGTTCAACGAATCATCTACCTTCACCGCGTCTTGCGACGGCCGGTCTTGCTGAGGGGATTGGCGACTTTTTCGGGCCACGAGTGGCCGCCTCCGCCCGCCGACGGTTCGGCTGCCGTCCAGCTCGGTATACGGTTGAAATGATCGGACACCTTGGCCGTGGCGTTCTTGCTAGGGTTGGGACTGGCCCATTTTGTCTTCCCTCGTTTACGGTTCGCTTCCCCCTACTTCTCGCTATATCAGTTAATGCCCGCCTGTCCGGTGTCGCCCATGGGACCACCATGTTCGCGACGAAGCCGATCTCGTCGTTGATCACCGGAATCGCCTTCATCGGCCATCGATGCCGGAGGTGACCAGGTACCAGCGTCCATCGTCGCGATTAAAGCTCAGCATGTACGACTGGTTGTTTACTTCGAATCTCAAATTGTTCCTTCTATCCGGGGAGTTCCGTTGTTCGTTAACGCGGGGCTGAAGCCCGCTGTACATCTGTCGTCCCTAAAGGGACTCGAGTTTATTTTCAAGCTTACCCAGACTCCGCCTGCGGCTCCGTCTGGGCTAAGCTTCTGCCGCGCCTGCGAGCGCATCGATTCTTCGTGCTGTCGTGCTGCAGTACCGCAATTCTCATAACCTCGT
This sequence comes from uncultured Acidobacteriaceae bacterium, assembly GCA_963746515.1. Taxonomy (GTDB): domain Bacteria; phylum Acidobacteriota; class Terriglobia; order Terriglobales; family Acidobacteriaceae; genus Bog-257. The sequence continues at coordinate 767,942 of CAVVBO010000003.1, forward strand.
CCGCTTGTGAGCAGGGGCGCTTGCGCGCCCCCTGCTTAGCTAATAGCTAATAGCTAAAGCTGACTAGCTTACTTCTTCTCGTCCACGTCCACGTACTCGGCGTCGATCACGCCTTCGTCCTTCTTCGGCTCGGCGCCGCCGGCGGCCTGTCCGTCTCCACCCGGAGCCGGGCCGCCCGTCGGAGGCGTTTGCGCCGAAGTCGCCTTGTACATGGCCTCGGCCAGCTTGTGCGAAGCCGCGGTCAGGTTCTCGCGCGCCTTGTTCATGGCCGCCGCGTCGGTGCCTTCCAGCGCCTTCTTGGCGTCGGCCAGAGCGTTCTCGACATCCGCTGCGCTCCTGGCCGGAGATCTTGTCGCCGTGCTCGCGCAGCATCTTCTCGATGCTGTAGACCATGCCGTCGAGCTGGTTGCGCGCCTCGACTTCGTCGCGCTTGGCCTTGTCCTCGGCCGCGTGCGCGTCGGCGTCCTTCGCCATGCGCTCGACCTCTTCCTTGCTCAGACCCGAAGACGACGTAATCGTGATCTTCTGGTCCTTGCCGGTGGCCATGTCCTTCGCGTTCACGTTCAGGATGCCGTTGGCATCGATGTCGAACGTGACCTCGATCTGCGGCACGCCACGCGGAGCCGGCGGAAGGCCGGTCAGGTGGAACTTGCCCAGGGTGCGGTTGTCGCGCGCCATCGGCCGTTCGCCCTGCATCACGTGAACTTCAACCGACGTCTGATTGTCGGCCGCCGTCGAGAACATCTCCGACTTCTTGGTCGGGATGGTCGTGTTGCGCGGAATCATCTGCGTCGCCACGCCGCCCATGGTCTCGATCGACAGCGTCAGCGGAGTCACGTCGAGCAGCAGCAGGTCTTTCACCTCGCCGCCCAGCACGCCGCCCTGAATCGCCGCACCGATCGCAACCACTTCGTCAGGATTCACGCCCTTGTGCGGCTCCTTGCCGAAGATCTCTTTCACCAGCTGCTGAATGCGCGGCATACGCGTCTGACCGCCGACCAGCACGACTTCGTTGATCTTGTCGGGCGAAATGCCGGCATCCTTGATCGCCGCCTTACACGGTCCGATGGAGCGATCGATGATGTCCTTCACCATCTCTTCCAGCTTGCCGCGAGTCAGCGTCTTCACCAGGTGCTTCGGACCGCTGGCATCGGCCGTGATGAACGGCAGATTGATTTCGGTCTGCATCGTGGTCGAGAGCTCGATCTTGGCGCGCTCGGCTGCGTCACGCAGACGCTGCAGCGCCATCTCGTTGCCCTTGTCGCGCAGGTTCAGGCCTTCGTCCTTCTTGAACTCGTCGATGAGCCAGTCGACGATGCGCTGGTCGATGTTGTCGCCGCCCAGGTGCGTGTCGCCGTTGGTGGACTTCACCTCGATGACGCCTTCGCCGACTTCCAGGATCGAAATATCGAAGGTGCCGCCGCCGAAGTCGTACACGGCGATGGTTTCGTCCTTCTTCTTGTCGAGCCCGTAGGCCAGCGCGGCCGCCGTCGGCTCGTTGATGATGCGCTTCACGTCGAGGCCGGCAATCTGGCCGGCGTCTTTGGTCGCCTGGCGCTGCGCGTCGTTGAAGTACGCCGGAACGGTGATGACGGCTTCGGTGACGGTCTCGCCAAGGTAGTCTTCCGCGGCCTTCTTCAGCTTCTGAAGAATCATGGCCGAAATCTGCGGCGGGGTGTACTCCTTGCCCTGCGCCACAACCGCCACGTGATCGCCCGACTGAACGACCTTGTAGGGCACCATCTTCATCTCTTCATTGACTTCGTCGAAGCGACGGCCCATGAAGCGCTTGATGGAGTAAACCGTGTTTTCGGGATTGGTGATGGCCTGGCGCTTGGCGACCTGGCCGACCAGCCGCTCGCCGTTCTTGGTGAAGCCGACGACCGAGGGCGTCGTGCGCCCACCTTCTTCGTTAGGGATGACTTTGGGCTCGCCGCCTTCCATGACGGCGACCACCGAGTTGGTCGTGCCCAAGTCAATTCCGATAATCTTTGCCATTGCAGCCACCCTCCTTAGGGGTGAAATCTTGTCTAAGTTACTGAAAAATAAGTGCGTAAAGTCAGCAACTCAAAGCCCTTATAGCAAAGCTGACTATAGAACTTGAGTGAATCATTGTCAAGGTTTTAGATGTGATTGGAGCGGCTGAGAGTTGCAGGAAGTTTAGAGCTTACGGACGGGTCTGTAGCGGCAAAGTGATGGCCCTGGTGGGACAGTTCCACGCTGCTAACATCCGCTTCCCCTTGGTCTGCAGCGGCAGTTTCAACCCGATGAACTCCAAAGATACTAAACAGAAGCCGCCTGACACAGTCGGTCCGAATGTCCCGCTCTCTTCAATAAAGCCGTACAACCCGGCACTCACTCGGGCGGCGGGAGATCGCCGCCGTCATCCGGACTTCGCAAGCATTTCCTCCAAGGTACTGGCATCCCGCTGCGTCATCAGAAATACACTGTTATAGACAGCCTTGAATAGCGCTGGCGAATTAATACGTTTGTCGATCACGCAGGTGAGTCTGTCCTGAGGTAAGAACTGAATAGCCCATCTTGGATTAAAGAATAGGGCACCAGTAGGTTTTTCCGGATCGATAAAGACGGCTGAAAGGGTCGATGCGCCTACGTGAAAATAGGCTGTCATGCGGCTCCGCTCCTCATCGTTTAAACGCCCTCGCATCGCCTGAATGTCTTCCGCACTTTGCCGAAGATGAGCCACTCCCTCTGCCGCAATAGGTCGTAGCGTCTCATAAGTCGCCAGTATAAATTTGAGGCGTATTGGTTTCTTTCTTACCGCCTCGACCAAAGCTGCCCGCGTTTCAGGATCGCTCAGCCAGCTGCGGAGATTGGGGCCTGCCAGAATCATCTCGCTAGTTGTTCGTTCGATAAGTTCCAGCCGGGTGAAGCCGCCGGTATCGAAGATGGCTGGTCCGGCGAGAATGTGGTCTTCGGAGGAGACCAAGCGCTGAATCGACTGGAGAGAAGACCATGCTTTGCCGCACAGCTCCAGAACTGTATTCGAATAGGTGTCATCGTTGAATATCCCGCAATGAACTTCGTCGCGAAGGTTCATAGGTATCTCTTCCATCGTCTGCCGCGAGTCTGCAAACGGAGTAACCATTACCCTGGACACGTGCAACGCCTCCTCGAGCTCTTTCATGCACCATCGAGATTCCAGATAATTTCGAGTCACATAGGCGAAAAAGAGATTGCACCGCGGAATACCTGTCCCGAAGATCGCGTTTTTTAATCGATCTCCCGCCTCAATTGTCGTGACATCCATCCAACAGTCGATACCTGCCTTGGCTAGATCGCCAGCAGCTTTCGATACAAATTCGCTGTCACGCCGAGAATAGGAAATGAAGACTTTTGGTTTTATCGGTTCCATGGACATCGCGACTCGTCGGAATTTTAGCCATAGATGCATGTCAGGTCTAGCGAAACGCCCACGCCAGTGTTGGTTCCGATGAACGGCAAGGACGCTGTTCGTGCAGATTTCGATTTAGACACAGGCAAGCTGAGGGCGCAGACCGCGATCGATACCGGCAAACCGTTCTTCTATGTCGTTGAGGCGAACGCCAGCCGTGATCGACTCGTAGTTGCCGACAATCAGGACCGCGTGCTGGTGTACTCGCTCGATGGACAGCAGAAGGGGATTATTGCCGGTCATTGGCCAAAGGTTTCGTCAATTTCCGATTTGCTTACGGTGCGCACGGAGCGAGGCGAATTGGACTTGTATGACTTGGCCAATGCTCAAGAGCGAACGGCGTACGACTTCGATAGTCCCGTTGCCTTCGATGGATTTAGCGCGGATGGGAAACGGTTGGTGGTGCTCAGTTCGGACCAGGTGATCTATGTGCTCAATCCCATGGCGAAGCATGGGGGATAACAGCGTCGCGTTCAAATGAGCAGGCGACCAGGGTGTTAGACGCGCTTGGCTGCTGTCGTCGTTAAGTTGCTTGCCTTCAATATCTTACCGGTAAGTCCAATGGAAAGAATATTTTAAAAGGAATACTCGGAGACTCCGTGTAAGTTATTGATTCTTCGTGAAATGCGATTCAGCTAAGTCCTTTGGAATGAATATTCTTATATGTAAGTCCAATGGATAGAATATTTTGGCGGCGATGCGTCAGGGATTTATTTAGAATGCTTTTTATTATCAATGACTTGCGGATTTGCCTGAGGTCTGCGTGGGAGGGGAGCCCGGGCCGCTCAGTTGCCGGTTGTCAGTTGTCAGTTGGGAGAAATGCGCTCGTGAGGACAAAGCAAGAAAGGCAAGAGCAGATCCCTTGCTCCGCTCGTGATGACAAGCACTCAGATCGCGACTATTGCGCGAGCAGATCTCTTAAATGCCTTCGTGATGACAAGTCGAAGAAATGCGGGGAGCGAACGCGGGCTTTCGGCTTAGCCGTTTTGTGGCGGAGCTTGCTCCTCGGTAATGCGGGTGAACTCGCTGCTCAAGGCGCGCTCAACTTCCTCGGAGTGTCTTTCGCCGCGCGCCACGCGGCTGACGTAGGAGCGGTCCAGGTTGAGCTGACGTGCAATCCGGCTATAAAGGCCGCATAACGATTGCACATAGCGATTCAGCAGCGATACTTTTTGCCTGAGATTATAGGGTTCTTGCATGCCAAGTTTTTGGATGCGATCGTCTGGCCGCTGCGTTGTGCGAGCCGACCTCTCTAAACTGCCAACTTATCCCGAGCACTAGCATTCGACAGGAAAAGGCATCGCCGGTGACAACTTCCCGCCCTCTAACGCGCATCCATATTCTTATCGCAAGTAGGATTTGTGACCGGGAAAGGACTGCCGCTTCCCGACAGACCAGCCTTCCATCCGTGTGAGCAAGATTGCATTCGAGGTGCAAGGTCGCGCGGAAGGACCTTCGATTGGGCCTGACGAGCGCGGCAGAGACCTAGCGGGTGGTGCAGGAGATTGAGGCTGACGAAGAGCGTCGCGCCCAGGAATGGAGTCCGTAAGCGACCGCCGAAGATGCTCCGTTTCCAAGGCGGATTTCACCAACCAGCAGTAGCTAACCCGAGTTCGGCCTAAGGTTCATGATGGCGCCTGCTCTGGATTCCGACTCTCGAGCCTACAAACCGGGACAGATGGTTCCGATCTCCGGAATCTACACCGTCATTCATGTGGATCACCGAGGGACGCACGAAGCGCTGGCGATTCGAGGCGACGTGTTTCCAGCCTGCAGAATGTGCAAGAGTCAAGTTCGATTCCAGATTGCGCAGGTCGTCCCACGTGTAACTCATGACTTCGACTTGGCCGGACCAAACTTCAAGGCGCCCAAAGGCCGCGCGAAGGCCGCCAACGGCGGCGAAGGTTAGGGAAGAGGGGCGAAGCGATTCCCTCAGGAACCTAGCTGTACCAGTTCGGTGGTGTGCTTGAGCTGGCCGCAGGCGGCGTAGATGTCGCGGCCGCGCGGGCGGCGGACGAAGGCGGGAATTCCGGCGCGGGTCAGCACGCTCTGGAAAGCTAGCACGCGATCGTCGGAAGGCGTGGCAAAGGGAATCTCCGGACCGGGATTCAAGGCGATCAGATTCACTTTGGCCCGCAGGCCGCGAATCAGGTCAACCATCTCTCGCGCGTGTTGCACTTCATCGTTCAACGCCGCCGAGCAGGACATACTCGAAAGTCAGCCGCTCGCGATTGCGGAGAGGGAAGTCGCGCAGAGCCGCAATCAGTTTTTCGATGGTCCACTTCTTCGTGATCGGCATGACCTGCGTGCGCAGCGCTTCGTTGGGAGCATTGAGCGACACGGCCAGCTTGGGCCGCACCGGCTCGGCGCCGAAATCGGCGATGCGCGGCACGATTCCCGAAGTCGAGACGGTCATGCGCGAGGCCGGAATGCCAACGCCTTCGACCAGCAGCCGCACGGCTTGCATGAAGTTGTCATAGTTCAGGAAAGGTTCGCCCTGTCCCATGAAGACCAGGTTGACGCGGTCGCGCTGCATCTCGACCTGCTGGTCGCTGAGCACGGCCAGGATCTGGCCCACGATTTCGCCGGCAGTCAGGTTGCGGTGCAAGCCGAGCAGAGCAGTCATGCAGAAGGCGCACTCGACCGCGCAGCCTACCTGGCTGGAGACGCAGATGGTCGCCCGCTGCCAGCGTCTTGAGCTTTCAGGTCTGCTGGAGGAACGATATCTCGCTCGCGGCGAACCGCAGATCCCTCGGCTTCGCTCGGGATGACAGGAGCGAAAGAATCGCTCGCAGTGACAGGAGCGAAAGAATCGCCCGGTCCGACAGAGGCGACGGAATCGAGCTGTTCCAGTTCTTCGTCGCCACTCTCGGATCCGTCGCCGGCCTCGCCGCCATCGCCCTCGGGCATCCAGACGGTCTCGACGCTTTGGCCGTCGGCGAAGGCCAGCAGGTAGCGCACGGTGCCGTCGGCGGAAACAAACTTCTTCTCGATGCGAGGCAAGCCAACCGCAAATCCCGATTCGCTCAAGCGCTGGCGGAAAGCTTGCGACAAGGTGGTAAACCGCTCCAGCGCAGACCACCTTTGGCGGTATAAACCGTCAAATAGCTGGCGAGCGCGGTACGGGCTTTCGGCCAGGCTTTCAACAATTTCCGTAAGCTGTTGAAGCGAAAGCCCTAAAAGTTCGGTATATTGCGGCACGCTCATGCATCCAATATGCTATCTGGTTAGAGTCCCGTTCGCCCGACGTCGCTTCGGGGTATTTTTGCCATTACTAGCTATTCGCGCTCATACTTATTGATCCGGCAGGTCCCCAGACTGCAGGCGCGCGGCACCGGAGCCACATTTTTCATAACCTGAGCGACGACAGTGAGATCGCTTGGAGCTGCCATCATGGTTGAAGAACTGCGCAACATACAACGCGAGGTATTACCTAACGGCCTCACCATTCTGACCGAGCAGATGAACCACATTCGTTCGGTTTCGATGGGGATCTGGGTGAAGTCGGGCTCGCGTCACGAAGATCCCAACGTTAACGGCATTTCGCATTTTGTCGAGCACATGGTGTTCAAGGGCACCAGCAACCGTACGGCCGAAGACATCGCCCGCCAGGTTGATTCCATTGGCGGCAACATGGACGCCTTCACCGGCAAGGAGACGATCTGCTTCAATATCAAAGTTCTGGATGAACATTTGCCCATCGCGGTCGATGTGCTCAGCGATATGGTGCTGCATCCGGTATTCGATAGCAAGGAGATTACGCGCGAGCGCGGAGTGATTCTGGAAGAGATCAAGATGGACGAGGATAATCCCGACTACCTGGTCCACGAAATCTTTACCCAGAACTTCTTCAAGGGTCATCCGCTGGGCAAGCCGATCCTGGGAACCAAGGAAACCGTGCGGCGCTTCGATCAGGACGCCATCCTGGCCTATTACGGCGGCAAATTTGCTCCCGGGAACATGATCATTTCGGCCGCGGGAAATGTGAGTCATCAGAATTTCGTCGAGCTGCTGAGCCAGCGATTCGGGCCGCTGCCGGCCGGTTCCAACGGATGGCACGACACGCCGCCGAAGATCAATTCGCGGATCATCCTGCGCAACAAGAAGTCGCTGGAGCAGGTACAGATTTGCGTGGGCGTTCCGTCTTACCCCATCAGCCACAGCCGGCGCTATGTCACCTACATTCTGAACACGGTGCTGGGCGGCGGCATGAGTTCGCGGCTGTTTCAGAACGTGCGCGAGAAGCAGGGACTGGTGTACTCGATCTTCTCCGAGCTGAATCCCTTCCGCGATACGGGACTGCTCTCGGTCTATGCGGGTACTTCGAGAGAGTCGGCGCCCAAGGTAGTGCAGTCCATCGTGAACGAGTTCCACGAACTGAAGAAGAATCCCGTGACCAGCGAAGAACTGAAACGCGCCAAGGACCAGCTTAAGGGAAGCCTGATGCTGAGCCTGGAATCGAGCACGGCGCGGATGTCGAACCTGGCCCGTCAGGAAATGTACTACGACCATTTCGTCAGCATGGACGAGATCATCGAGCGCATTCAGGCGGTGACGCTCGAGGATATTGATCCAGTCGGCCAACGAGTTGTTTCAGCCGGAGCTGATTGCGGTGACGGTGCTGGGCAATCTCAACGGCTTGAAGGTGACCCGCGACTCGCTGGCGTGTTGAGAGGCCGCTATTCGCCTTCCAGTCTTGACTGTTCGCGAAAACCTGGTGGGACTGCGGTAAGCTGGACCTCGCAAGCGTCAGGGTTCCGGCCCTCCAACCCACGGGACGCTTTGGTCGAGAGAGACAACAGAGAAATTCAAGGCGAGTTCGCACTGAGGTTTCTGGCGAACAGCGAAAGGCGAACAGCGGCTTTTCAGACATTTTCGGATTCCGCGCGTCCAACCTGTGGGCGCATGCTTTGACATCGGCTCGGGTGTGCACAATAATCTGAATTGTTCCACAGCTCACTCCGTGCCGCGGTTACTGCTTTTGGCCCGACCCAAACCTAAGCGGCGGAGGGACATTCTGCAGCCGAATCTGTGAATGTGGCCAAAGGTGCAGTGTGGGACGAGCGGAGCACGCGTCGGTCTGACGAGAGAGGTTTACAGATGCGCAGACGTAATCGAGACCGGGGATTTACCCTCATCGAACTGTTGATAGTCGTTACCATTATTCTTATCATCGCAGCATTCACTATCCCGAAGCTCACCAAGTCCACGATCCCGGCGCACGAGACCTCGGCGATCGCCAGCATCAAGGCGATTAGCGAGGCGGAAATGATCTATGCCAGCAGCCATCCGGAGTTGGGATTCACAGCCGACCTGGCTGTCTTGGGTGGGACGGCGCAAAGCGGTGGCGAGCGCACAATCGATGACACTCTGGCCAGCGGTCGCAAGAGCGGCTACACCTTTACCTATACTCCCGGCGAAAAGGTGAATGGCGCCATTCGTTCCTACACCATTACGGCAGTGCCGGATCAGGTGGGCACGACGGGACAGCGGAGATTCTTCTCCGATGAGACCGGCGAGATCCGCCAAAACTCTTCTGGAAACGCCGATGCCACCAGCGCGGAACTTCAGTAGGCTTGGCTAAGGACTAAGCGTCCTACAACTCATGGGAATTTCACGTTTTGCGAAGTGGCCGGCGATTCCGGCTCTTCTTGTACTACTCTCCTACTTTCTTCCCGCACAAACTGACGTTCACTCTCTCGCTGCCAAAGTCGACCAGCGTTACGATCACCTGCATTCTCTGGAGGCGCGGTTCACGGAAACCTACACCGGCGCCGGAATGTCTCGTACTGAGAGCGGCACCTTACTTCTGAAGAAGCCGGGCCGCATGCGGTGGGACTACGACCAACCGCGCCCCAAGCTATTTCTTAGCGATGGAGAGACAGCATGGTTCTACGTTCCCGGCGAGCGCCAGGCGCGCCGAACGCCGGTCAAGCAGCTGGACGATCTGCGTTCTCCCCTGCGCTATCTTCTAGGCAAGACCAAGCTGGAAAAAGAGCTGGAAGGGCTATCGCTGGCGCCTGATCAGACACCGCTAAGCGCCGGCGATGTTGTGCTACGAGGCGTTCCCAAAGGAATGCGCGACCGGGTAGAGCAGACTCTGCTGGAAGTGGCTCCTGACGGCTTAATCGTGCGTATCGTAATCGAGGAATTGGACGGCTCAACCACCGAATTCCGCTTTCTTCAGCAGCACCAGAACGTCGAACTAGCAGACCAGCAATTTCGCTTTGTCCCACCTCCCGGCGTCGAAGTGGTGGCGGGAACCGAATTCATGAACTAGCTGTCAGCCCTCAGCTATCAGCCCTCAGCCAAAGCTTTGAGGATCGCAATCGAAATTTCGGTATGGAATGGCGAGCGGGAAGCGATGCGATCTTTCCTTGCTTGCGTGCTAAGAGCTAAGAGCTAAGAGCTAAAAGCGAACCGCGAAGGCGAAGAGCGATAAGGCCTGATTACATGCGATCCATCCGTTTCGGAGCCGATGGCTGACGGCTGATAGCTGACAGCTACGAGTGTTAGACTACCGTTAATCCCTCCCCTTGGGGAACTTCTCGACTATGGCCGAATACATGATCAAGATGGCCGACGAGCGAGGGCGCGTGCTCGAGCAACTGGAGCACGGCGCCTCGGAGGCCGAGATCCGCGATCGCTTCGCGCAGCAGGGTTTTTTCGTCTATTCGGTGAAATCGAAAGGGCTGCTATCGGCCGACCTGCGCTTGCCGCAGCGGCGCAAAATCAAGCAGGACCAGTTCGTCATTTTCAATCAGCAATTCGTGACCCTGATTCACGCCGGTTTGCCGATTATTCAGTCGTTGGAACTGCTGATCAAACGCCAGCGTAATGCGTACTTCCGCTCGGTTCTGCAGAACGTGCACGAGCGTGTGCGTGGCGGCGAGTTGCTGTCGGAAGCCTTCGAAGCACAAAAAGTGTTTGCCAAGGTTTATACGACTACCCTGCTGGCCGGCGAGAAGAGCGGCAATCTTGAGGAAGTTATGGGACGCTATATTGCGTTCCAACGGCTGTCAGTCAGTTTCCGGAAGAAGCTGATCTCTTCGCTGGTTTATCCTGCATTGCTGGTGGCCGTGCTGGCGGTGATGATGACGTTTCTCATCACTTTTGTGGTTCCGCAGTTTGCGACTCTGTACCACACTCTCGGTTCAGACCTGCCGCCCATGACTTCGGCAATGTTGGCAATCGGAGTCAACGCTAAACACTATTTCCTGTACGTCGCTATTGTCGTAATCGGGGGCGCATTCTTCCTTTGGCGTTGGATGAAGAGCGAAACCGGCTCGACCCAGATGGATCGCTTCAAGCTGAAAATCCCGATGCTTGGCGATATCTGGCTGAAGTATCAGGTGGCCGTGTTTTCCCGCATGCTTTCCACGCTCTTATCTGGCGGATTGTCGCTGGTGCCGTCTCTCGACACTGCTGGAGAGTCCATGCAGAGCCGCCTGATGGCACACGGCATCGACAGCGCGACTCGCGGAGTACGCGAAGGGCAAACCTTGGCTCGCAGCCTGGAAGAGACCAAGGTCTTTCCTGAGATGTCGGTGGAGATGATCGAGGTCGGTGAATCGACGGGCGCTTTGCCGGCCATGCTGAACTCGATCGCCGAGTTCTACGAGGAAGATGTGCAAAACGCTCTGACTACGGCGATGGCTTTGATCGAGCCGGTCATCCTGATTGTGATGGGCGTGGTCGTGGCGTTTGTCTTAATCTCGCTGTATCTTCCAATCTTTAGTATGGGAGTTGGAGGAATCCACTAAGGCAGTGGATAGTGATTGGTGGATAGTGGATAGTAAACAGGGATTGAATTTGGAACAAGCTTGGAGTCAGCAGTTCGTATTTGGTAGCTCGCACCACGTGAGGATTAGCCGCGGGCAGGTTTGTATCAGGGCACGACTTCGAGTCGTGCCGTTGCTGCGCTTCAAGATGACGGCTTTACAGTTTGCTGAAAAACTCCATTTGATCGGTCGTTCGGGCAGTGCGGCGCTTCGGCGCCGCACCCAAGTCCTTTATTTTTTGTCATCACGAGCCGGCTTCAGCCGGCGAGGGATCTGCTTTTCGAGTTTTTCAGCAGACTGTTTAGCCGCTGAAGAGAGGGATTTCCTAGAGAAGTCGAGATGTAAGTTGTTAAGTGAGTCGAGCGATCATCTTATCGGAGCACGTTCTGATGGGCGATTGCTAAGAGCTAAAGGCTAAGAGCTAATAGCCAAGAGCGAGAAGCGAGCAGTACCTATGGCAGAAGCAAAAGCAATTTTCGTTGGCGGCGTCGCCACCAATGACGAAGTCGAGCACGGTAAAGACCTGGCGCGGCGCTATCGCTGCGAGTTCATAGACCTGAAGAACTTCCACATTCAGCATGAATTGTTCCGCAAAATCAAAGTGGACTACATGTTCCGCTACAACTTCGTGCCTTTGGAGGAGAAGGACGACGGGCGCCTGATTGTAGCTATCGCCGATCCCAGCCAGCTGATGATGATCGACGAAATCAGTTTGCTGCTGGGGCGGCGCATCGTAACCAAGGTGGCCACGCTCTCGCAGATTGCCGACGTTCTGAAGAAGACGGAGCAGTCGCAGCGCGTGCTGGAAGAAGCCGGCGAAAACTTCGCGCTCGACGTTATCACCGAGGACGAGAACGCCGACGAGACCATCTCGATCGAGAAGCTGACTGGCGAAACCGATCAGAGTCCGATCATCCGCCTGGTCGATACAACTATCTTCACCGCCTTGCAGCGGCGAGCCAGCGATATTCACATCGAGACGCGCGATGACTCGGTGGTCATCAAGTATCGCATTGACGGCGTTCTGCAACAGGCCATGCAGCCCATCGCCAAGGAGCACCACTCCACCATCATCTCGCGTATCAAGGTCATGAGCGAGTTGGATATTTCCGAGCGGCGCGTCCCGCAGGACGGACGTTTCCGGGTGCGCTATAACGGACGCTCCATCGATTTCCGTGTATCGATCATGCCGTCGATCCACGGTGAAGACGCGGTACTCCGCGTGCTGGACAAAGAATCGATGAGCGAAAAGTTTCACAAGCTGACGCTCGACGTGGTCGGCTTCGGCGAGGAAGACCTGCGCAAGTTTCGCCGCTACATCAAGGAGCCGTACGGCATGGTGCTGGTCACGGGTCCAACCGGTTCGGGCAAGACGACCACGCTGTACGCCGCGCTGAACGAGATCAAGACCGACGAAGACAAACTGATCACTATTGAAGATCCGGTGGAATATCAGATTCGCGGCATCACCCAGATTCCGGTCAACGAGAAAAAAGGTCTGACCTTTGCCCGCGGACTGCGTTCCATTCTGCGTCACGATCCTGACAAGATCATGGTGGGCGAAATCCGCGACACCGAGACGGCGCAGATTGCCATCAACTCAGCGCTCACCGGACACTTGGTGTTTACCACCGTCCACGCCAACAACGTGGTCGACGTGCTGGGACGCTTCCTGAACATGGGTGTCGAGGCTTACAACTTTGTTTCGGCATTGAACTGCATTCTGGCGCAGCGGCTGGTACGACTGATCTGCGAATTCTGCAAGAAGGAAGTGTTTTACTCGGCCGAGGAATTAGAGGCCAGCGGCATGGATCCGAAAGAGTGGGCGAGTATTCCGTTCTACGAAGGCGAAGGCTGCATTGAATGCTCGGGCACCGGCTTCCGCGGCAGAACCGCGATCCACGAATTGCTGGAGCTGACCGACAATGTGCGCGAGATGATTCTGGCCAAGAAGCCGAGCAGCGAAATCCGGCGCACTGCAAAAGAAGAGGGAATGCATTTCCTTCGCGAGTCGGCCCTTGATAGAGTTAAACGTGGCTTGACCACGCTGAAAGAGATCAACAAGGTTACGTTCATCGAGACGACAAGGTAAGACAGCAGTTGGCAATTAGCATTTGGCACTTGGCGAATACCTGAGGTTGGCAGTCGGCTGTCTCAGAGGTAGCCCGATCCGGCTTCTGCCTGTGGCTTTGGGTTGCAGGCTAACGGCTAAGTGCCAAATGCCAAGGGCAGATCTTATGGCAGAAACTCACATTTCGCGTCCCAGAGTCGCCTGCGAAGTCAGCGCCGATCGGGTAGTGACGGCCCGGGCCGGCGAAGGAGCCAAGACTCTGGAAGCCGCCGTGACCAAGACGCTGCCCGAAGGCGCGCTCACTCCCGGATTGCAGCAGGCCAACGTGAACGCGCGCGACGCCTTAGTGGCGGCGCTACGTGATTCGCTAACCACCGTGGCGGGACGGGTGCGCGATATTTGTCTGGTGATTCCCGATGCCACCACGCGGGTCATGTTGCTCGACATGGAGACGCTTCCGGAGAAGCCGCAGGACGCCGACGCCGTGGTGCGCTTCCGGCTGAAGAAGTCGCTGCCTTTCGATGTGGACCAATCGTCGGTATCGTTCGATCGCCAGGGTACGGCGAATCCCATGAGAGTGGTTGCAGCGGTAACCCCGCGCACCGTTCTGGAAGAGTACGAGTCCCTGATTCGCGATGCAGGCTACAATCCCGGCTCGGTTATGCCCTCGATGCTCGCCGCACTCGGGGTGGTCGACGCCTCGCGTCCGACCATGGTGATCAAAGTGGAACACGGGACCACAACCTTCGCCATCGTCGATCAGAACCAGTTGCTGCTGTATCGCGCTTTGGAAAACGGTGGGGTCGCGGTTACCGGCGATTCGCTGGTGGACGACGTGAATACTTCGCTGGTCTATTTTGAGGACCGTTACACCGTGGGCGTCGACCGTGTGCTGGTGGCTGGTGTGCAATCCGCGCAAGCGCTGCAAGAGGCACTGAACGCCAGTTCCAACATTCGCGTGGAAGAGTTGATTTCCAGCACCATGTCGGGCGGAGCGGCGGCCGGCAATGTGCCTCGATCCGCGCTGGCTGGAGTCACGGGAGCCCTGGTCTACTGATGCGTCTGAACATCAATCTCGCCAGTCAGCCCTACGAAGTCGCACGGCAGTATCGTCAACGAATGACTGTAGTGATCGCCGCTCTGGGTCTGGCTGCGGTGGTGTTGTTGGGCTACATTGTTTATCAGCGAGTTCATTCCCGAACCCTGATTCGCCAATTGGCCGAGATGCAACAACAAATCGACGGACTGGACCGCGAGGAGGCGCAGGCCCGCGCCATCCTAAATAAACCTGCGAACCGCGTAGTGGCCGATCAAGCCGACTTCCTTAACGAATTGTTTGCGCGCAAGGCGCTTTCCTGGACTCGCATCTTTACCGAGATGGAGCGGATCGTCCCGCCTGAATTGCACGTCGTATCCATGAAGCCGGATTACACCAAAACGAACGACTTGGTGCTGCACATGGTAGTGGCGACGGACTCTCGCGACCGTGCCGTGGAACTGGTTCGTCACCTGGAAAAATCCAATCACTTCCGGCAACCGCAAGTAGTGGCCGAGACCGTGGTTGCTAACACCAGTGCACAAGCGTCTGGCTCAGGTAATATCCAGTTCGATATTGCTGCGGTCTACGTTCCCGGAACGCAGGACGACCAGGCGGCCGATAGCGACGAGCAAGCGGCCGAGAAGGCCAGCCAACCCGAGAAGACGAGCTCACCCGAGAAGGCTGCAGTTCCCGCAAAGCCAATGACCATGCCGGCGAAGAATCGCGCCATGGCGCCGAAACCTAATGCCATGGGACCAGGGAACGTCAACGCGGCGCAGAATTATCCCATGCGGCCTAGCCCAGAGAAGGGACACTGATGGCCAGTATCCGCGAGACTCGCAAGAAACTGATGCCGGTCGTAGTGGCGCTGGTGGTGCTCGATCTGGCGGGTGTGGGATATCTCCTGTCTCCTGCGGGGCGCTCTCGTCAGGCGTTGCAGCGCGATTACTACCAGTTGCGCGATCAACTGGCGGCCAAACAGCAGGAAGTTCTTCCCACGCGTGGCATGGACCAGAAGCTGAAGCAGGCGTCCAAAGACATCGACAGCTTTTACGATCACCGGCTTCCGGCGCGGTATTCCGCGATATCCGACGAGCTGGGCAAGATCGCAGCCGACACAGGTGTCCACTACTCGGGAGTGAAGTACGACGAAAAGGACGCGTCCATCGAGGGTTTGCGGAAGTTGAGTATTGAGATCGCGCTCTCCGGCGACTATTTGCAGGAAGTGAAGTTCATCAATGCGCTGGAGCGGGACCCGATGTTTTTCCTGATTGACGGCATCGCTCTGGGCGAGCAACAGGGCAACGTTCGTCTGCAACTCAAGCTGGAAACTTATCTGCGCTCAGGAGCGGCTACGTCGTGAAGCTGGGCACCGAAGACAAGCGGAAAACCATCATCGCGGGCGTGCTCCTGCTGGGCGCCGTGATCCTGGGGGTGCGCGCGTTCACCGGGGGAGACCAGGACACCGCGACTCCGGCGTCTGGCACCGCCACGCAGTCTTCGGCGGCCGCTGCGGCCCAGCATGGAAGCACGCAGAAAGCTCACAAGCCATCCTATCTTTTGCTGGCTCATTCGCTGGATCCGACTCTGCGCTTCGATCTGCTGAAGGCCAGTGAAGATGTGACCTACAAAGGCACAGGGCGAGACATCTTTCATTCGCAAGCGGCCGTACCCGATATCCCGAAGCCCGCGGTTCCGGACGTAACTCCGCAAGGGCCAGTGGCTCCGCCTCCGCCTCCGCCAATCGATCTGAAGTTTTACGGATTTGCCGGCCCGAAGAATGGTAGCAAGCGGATCTTCCTGCTAAAGGGCGAGGATATTTTTCTGGCGAAGGAAGGCGACATTGTCGATCGGCGCTACAAGATCATGCACATTGGCCCCAACTCGGTGGAAGTTCAGGATGTGCTGACCAATAACACGCAGACGCTTCCACTAAGTGCGGGATGACCGCACGCCTCTGCTTGGCTCGCCGGGAACCTGGCGAGTGTTGAAAGTGCTTTAAAATAGCAGTGAGAAATGAATTGCAGTATGCAGCAGGGTCTTAACAAGCAAGTGCAGCGTCCCATCGGCGAGCCCGGAACCGGGGCGGCACGTCGTCAGCGGGACGGCGGTTACTTGCTGCTTGCCATCCTGCTCATGATGGCGCTGATGATCATCGCCGCGACGATTGTGGCTCCTCGCGTGGTGCAGCAAATCAAGCGGGACCGCGAAGAAGAGATGATTCATCGCGGCACGGAATATGCGCGCGCTATCAAGAAGTACTACAAGAAGTTTGGCAGCTATCCTTCTACTCTGGAACAGCTGGACACCACCAACCAGATTCGCTTTCTGCGCAAGCGCTACAAAGATCCGCTCACCAAAGATGGCAAGTGGAAGCTGCTGAACTACGGCGACATCGCGACTCTGCTAAACGCTGCCGCGCCAGGCACCCCGGCAGCAGCCTTGGCGTCGCAGAACGGATTGTCGCCCGGCGGCGGCCTAACTACGGGCGCGTCTGCATCAGGCAGCCCATTCTCCAGCTCGCTGCAACAGCAACAGCAGCAGGCGCAGCAGAGCAACTCCTTTGCGAGCGGTTCATCGGCGTCGTCTTCCCAGGGAAATCAGGATCCCAATATCATCTACTCCCCAGGTACTGGGCCGAACAACCAAGGCGCTGGCACTCAGGCAAGCTCAGCTGATAGCGGACAGGGTGCGAGCGGCGGGCAGCAGAGCAATTCCCCCTTCGGACAGAGCGGAGCGCCTGGCAGCAACCGGCCCGGTTCAAATAATCCGGCGGGCAATTCACCGTTTGCGCAGAACACGACTGGCGGTGGTCAGACGTTCGGTGGCGGAGCAATCGTCGGGGTGGCTAGCCTCAGCAAAGATCCGACTATCCGCATTTACAACAAGAAGAAGACGTACAACGAGTGGCAATTTATCTATAACCCCATCATGGACCAGGCCAACGTGTTGCTACGTGGTCCCTACCAGCCTATTACGATTGGCGGAGCTCAGATAGGAACTCCTGCCGGCCAGATGAATGGGCAACAACAGTCGAGGCGCTTTCGGACAGCAGCAGAATGGATTTGGCC
This sequence comes from uncultured Acidobacteriaceae bacterium, assembly GCA_963746515.1. Classification (GTDB taxonomy): domain Bacteria; phylum Acidobacteriota; class Terriglobia; order Terriglobales; family Acidobacteriaceae; genus Bog-257. The sequence goes on from CAVVBO010000003.1 coordinate 785,319, forward strand.
AACAACAGAATAATTTCGGTCAACAGCAGAACGGTTTCGGTCAACAGCAGAGTGGATTTGGGCAACAACCCAATGCCCCGCAACAGCCCGGCGGCGGCAACTTCCCGCAACAGCAGAATCCGCAACAGTAAGAAAGCTATCAGCCGTCAGCTATCAGTTTTCACAGCTCGTACTATCGCCGACTTCGATTGAGTGGCGAACCGCTTTTGCAGTCTCCGCGCAAACGGCGCGACCGAAGCGAGATAGGAACTGATGCGGACGGGAAAAAGCCAGCAAGCTCGTAGGACACGTCGTCGGACGCACGATTCCATTCCACCAGAAAGCGTTCCTCGCCGGATGCCGCATGATCATCGAGAGTGCCATAGGCGAAGCCGAAACGCTTCATTGGTGTGTCTTCATCGATGACGTAAACGATCCGGCAGGCGTTTAGCCAGTAGCAGCCCAGGTGGTGAGCGAGAACGGCAACGTTCTGGTTCACGGCGAATGGATGTGGTTGGGCCAATACAGGCGAACCCATCGCAGGTCCAACATCTCCCATCTCTGGAGCGCTGCGATGGCTCGCGCCCAAGTTGGCGGTCCCGTGCCTAGCCGTACCCGATTGTGATCGATCGTAAAGCAAAGGGGGTGGCAACGCGGCGGGTCGCGCCCACTTCTGAGTAGGTGTAGTCCGAATCGGCGGCGCGAGCCAGAAATTGCCGGATCTGAGTTATCCGAAGGTTGAGAGAACGACAACATCGTAGGTGAATTGCTTGAACGCAGAAGTGGTCGGCGAATTGATAGATTCCGGTAGCGGCTAATTCCACTACCAATGACTAACCACTATCCACTGACCACTGTTTCGTAAACTCCACCAGCAATTGCAGCCGCTGCCGCGCGTGGCCGCTGTCGATGGCGTAGGCGGCCAGGGGCACAGCGTCGTTGATGTGGTCGGCGTGACCGGCGGCGACCAGCGCGGCGGCGGCATTGAGCAGCACCACATCGCGGCGGCTGGAGCGTTCGCCATCGAGGATGGCGCGAATCATGGCTGCATTTTGCTGGGCATCGCCGCCGGCAATTTCTTCCAGTGGCGCGCGGCGCAATCCAAAATCCTCAGGCGTGACCTCATAGACGTGTACCTGACCGTTACGCACTTCGGCAACTTTGCTGGGGCCGGTGATGGTGATCTCGTCCAGCCCATCGCGCCCGTGGACCACCAGAGCGCGCCGCAGTCCGAGTTCGCTTAAGCGCCTCGGCCAGCTTCTCCACCAGATCGGCGGAATAGACGCCCACCACCTGCGCCGAAGATCGCGCCGGATTGGTCAGCGGCCCGAGCAGGTTAAACACGGTGCGAAGCCGCAGCTCACGCCGCGCGGGTTGGACATACTTCATCGCCGAATGCATCGCCGGGCGCGTAACAGGAATGCGATGCCGGTCTCGCGCAGGCAGGCGGCAATGCGCGCCGGCGGCAGGCCGATGTTGACTCCGAGCGCCTCCATCACGTCGGCCGAGCCGCATTTGGAACTGATGCTGCGGTTGCCATGTTTGGCAACTCGCACTCCGGCGCCGGCAATTACCAGCGCGGTCGCGGTCGAGATGTTGAAGGTGCCGCTGGTATCGCCGCCGGTGCCGCAGGTATCGACCAGCGCGTCGCGCCCGGTGCCGCTGAGGTCGAGGGCTTCGCCGTCCTCGTTCGTCAAGGGCGTGGCTTCGTCGCGGATCGCCTGAGCGAAGCCGACGATCTCCTCCACCGTCTCGCCCTTCATGTGCAGCGCGACCAGCAACGCGCCGATCTGCGCGTCGGTGGCTTCGCCGCGCAGAATTTCCGACATGACCTCACGCGCCTCTTCGCGGGTGAGGGAAGAGCGATGGTTGGCGATTTTGTGCAGCGCGTCGAGGATCATGGAAAGAAAGATGTCCGCTACCGGCTATCAGCCGTCAGCTGTTAGCTTATAGCATTCGACGCCAAGGTTCAGCTCTACCCTGGGCGCAGCCATGGAACAGTTTCGCTCGCACGAGAATCACGCTGAATCGTGCGATATTGGTAGTGTGATGTTCAGGATTCCCGGTTGCTCGGCTCCGCTTGCATTTCTGCTGTTCACTCTAGCCAATGTGTCTGTGGCCGGCTGCCCAAGCGCAACAGCACGCCTATCTCGGTATGGATCGCAACGACTATCCCGGCGACGCCAACATGCTGACGCTGCGCAAGACGTTCGCATTCACCGGATATTGGCTGAACAACCCTCCCGGCGCCAATCGCAACACCTGGCAAGGTAAGCGCAAGCCGCTGGAAGCCATGGGCTACGGTTTCCTGGTGCTGTTCAACGGTCGCGAATATGCGCAGCTGAAAGCTTCGGGGAATGCAGCCCGCGTTGGCGCGAACGATGCGGCCAAGGCCGTGCGGTCAGCCCAGCAGGAGGGCTTTCCCCGGGGCGCGATCCTATTTCTCGATCAGGAGCAGGGCGGCCGCATGTTGCCCGAACAGCGCGCCTACATTCATGCCTGGGTGGATGGCGTGACGCGCGGCGGTTATCGCGCGGGGATTTACTGCTCGGGAATTGCCTTTCACGAGTCGAGCAGCTGTCTCTGTGGTGACCGCTAACGACATTCGCGACAACGCCGGCAAGCGCGACATTCATTTCTTCGTCAGCAACGATCAGTGTCCTCCTTCGCCCGGGTGCGTCTTTCCCAAGCCGCCGCCGAGTCCGGCTGCCAGTGGAGTGCCGTTCGCCGACGCGTGGCAGTTCGCTCAATCGCCGCGGCGTCCGGAGATGACGGCGGCCTGCCGGCAGACTTACGCGCGGATGGAAATTGCTATCCGCCGGGCATCGCGCCGAGTTCGGGTGTGCATATTGACGTCGATACCGCGACCTCAGCCGATCCATCGCACGCCAGGACTCCCTAGTTTTCATGAAATGTCCGCACCCAATATCGGAAGAAGAAATTGAACATGCCGCCTCATTGTTGCGCGCCGGCAAGCTGGTCGCATTTCCCACCGAGACGGTTTACGGCTTGGGCGCCAACGCGCTGGATGCGGAGGCGGTGGCCCGGATTTTTGCAGCCAAGGGCAGGCCGCACACCAGTCCCATCATCGTGCATGTCAGCAGCATGGAGATGGCGCGATTGGTGGTCGCGGAGTGGCCGAAGCACGCGGAGTTGCTGGCGCAGAAGTTCTGGCCTGGGCCGCTTGACGCTGGTGCTGAAGAAGCAGCCTGCCGTTCCCGACCTGGTGACCGCTGGTCTTGGATACCGTCGGCGTGCGCATGCCGGCGCATCCGGTCGCGCTGGCGCTGATCGATGCGGCGCAGATTCCGGTGGCTGCGCCCAGTGCCAACCGCTTCACCCAACTCTCGCCGACGACGGCTGAGCATGTCCGGCAGAGTCTTGGCGACGCGCGTGGATTACATCCTCGATGGCGGAGCGTGCTCCGTGGGAATTGAATCGACGGTGCTGTCGCTGACTGGTGGCGTGCCGGTATTGCTGCGACCAGGCGGAGTTTCGCGCCCGCAGATCGAAGCTGATGATCGGACCTGTTGCGCCGACAGACGCAGGCCTCGAGCGAGGCACATCCCTCGCCGGGCATGCATCCGCGACACTACAGCCCGCAGACAAAGCTGCTGCTGGTGCGCGACGGCGAAGTTCCGGAGCCGGGATTGGAGCCTATCTGCAACTTCACCGTCGGCCGGGAAGGGAGGTGCGAGAGCTTGTGCCCATGCCCTCCGAGGCCGGCGAATATGCGGCGCAGCTCTATCGCGTACTGCACGATGCTCGATTCGCGAGGCTATGACTGGATTGCGGTGGACGCTCCGCCCGACGCTCCGGAGTGGGAGGCAGTGCGCGATCGGCTGCAGCGAGCAGCGACGTCTGGCCGCTAGGGACTAGGACGCCCGAGTAGCTGCGAGAGCAGGACTGCCGGTCTCGACAGCATGGTACAGTCGTTGCTGCAAACATGCCCTGCTATCCTCCCGTCCATTGACTGGCAAGCACACCAACTCGCGCCAGCTGGAAACTTCGCCAGGACTGCTCCGGCAGGTCGGGCTCTTCGACGCCACCATGATCGTCATGGGCGGCATTGTCGGCGCCGGCATCTTCATCAACCCGTATGTCGTCGCGCAGCAACTGCACACGCCGATGCTGATTCTAGGAGTCTGGATCATGGGCGGCGTCGTCGCGATGCTGGGCGCATTCGTTTATGCGGAACTGGCAGCGCGCCGGCCGGAGGTTGGCGGACAGTACGCTTACCTGCGCGAGGCGTTTCATCCCGCGGTCGGCTTTCTTTATGGATGGGTGCTGTTGCTGGTGATCCAAACCGGCGGCATGGCCGCGGTCACCGTGACCTTCGCGCGTTATCTGCTGGAACTGACTGGCTGGGCAGATTTCGGAGCGCGTGATCGTGGTGCTGACGCTTGCGGTGCTGACCGTTATCAATTGTCTTGGGCGTGAAGCTGGGCAGCCGCATGCAGAGCGTGCTGATGCTGCTGAAGATTGCCGCCATCGCAGGACTGATCGGCGCGGGATTGTTCCTGGTGCGCTCGCCGCATCCGTTGCTGCATCCGGTGCTGGATCGCGCGCCATCGTTCGACCTGCTGACCGCGATCGGCGCGGCCATGGTTCCGGTGCTGTTTGCCTTCGGCGGATGGCAGACCACGAACTTCATCGCCGAAGAAATGAAGGATCCGCGCAAGAATCTGTCGCGCGCGCTGGTGATGGGCGTGGCCGGCGTGATTGTGCTCTATGTCGGCGTGAACTTTGTTTGCGTGCGAACTCTGGGACCGCAGGGACTGGCGGACACGCAGAGTGCCGGCGACCGCGGTGATGCGGGTCGCAATGGGCGATGCCGGTGCGCGGCTGATTGCGCTGGGAATCGCTGTGTCGACGCTGGGATTTCTGAGCCAGTCGGTTCTGACCGCGCCGCGCGTTTATTTCGCCATGGCGCGCGATGGACTGTTCTTTCGGAGCGTGGCCAAAGTCACCGCAGCGAACCCACGTCCCGGTGGTGGCGATTATCCTGCAAAGTGTGTGGACGATCGTGGTCGCGCTCTCAGGCCGCTATGAGCAGATTCTGAATTACGTAGTGTCGATGGACTTCCTGTTCTTTGGATTGACGGGCGCAAGCCTGTTCGTGTTTCGCAGCAGGGAAAAGAAGGCGCCGGACACTGCGTCGCGAGGATACCGCGCTCCCGGCCATCCCTTCACCACGGCGGTGTTCGTGCTGGTGTCATGGCTGGTGGTGATCAATACCATCTACAAGTATCCGAGGAACAGCCTGCTCGGCATGGCGATTTTGCTGCTGGGATTGCCGGTGTATGCCTTCTGGGCGTGCGAAACAGAAAGCAGGAGGACAGGAAAGCTCTGATGTCATCCCGCACCCACGCCGGTTCGCCGTACATGCAGTTTGCCAAGCTGCGTCGGAGGCAAAGTACAACCTGGCGACCAGCGGCATCATGAGCTATCCGCTGGCCGAGCTGCCGGTGAAGCTGGAGGATCTGGAGATCAGTGGTCCGACTCTTTACGGCTACGCGCCATTGAAGGAGCGGCTGGCGAAGCGGAACGGCGTGACGCCAGATTGCGTTGTCACGGCTGCAGGGACGTCGATGGCCAATCATCTGGCACTAGCGGCGACGCTGGAGCCGGGCGAGGAAGCGCTGGTGGAACACCCGACCTATGAGTTGCTGGTGACCACACTGCAGTATCTCGGAGCAACGGTGCGGTACTTCGAGCGGCGAATGGAGCACGGGTTTCGCGTCGATCCGGAAGAGGTCGAGCGCAAGATGACGCCGCAGACGCGGCTGATCGTCCTGACGAATCTGCATAACCCCAGCGGTGCGTACATCGACGAAGCAACGCTGCGCGCGGTCGGCGAGACTGGCGAAGAAGCACGGCGCCCGCGTGCTGGTGGACGAGGTATATCTGGAGGCGATGTACGAGCAGCGGCCGCGCCGGCGATCCACCTGGGCGAACATTTCGTGGTGACCAGCAGTTTGACCAAGGCGTTCGGCCTGAGCGGCTTGCGTTGCGGATGGGTGCTGGCGAATCCGGAGCTGACCCAGCGCATGTGGCACATCAACGATCTCTACGGCGTGAATGCGGCGTTTCCGGCGGATTTGCTGAGCGTGATTGCGCTGGACAATCTTGACCGCGTTGCCGCTGCGAGCGAAGAAGCTGCTGCAGTGCGAATCGGCCCGCGCTGGATGCGTTCCTGCGATCGCGCGACGACCTGGAATATCTTCTTGCCGGAGTTCGGCACCGTCGCTTTCCCCAAGTTGAAGTCCGGGAGCGTGGACAATGCTGGATCGGTTGTTGCGCGAGAAGTATGAGACGGCGTTGTTCCCGGAAGTTACTTCGACATGCCGCGACATTTTCGCATCGGAATCGGCGGCGAATCCGGAGATGACGAGGATTGGTTTTGACCGCCTGGCATTGGCGCTGGATGAATCGTCGGTCCATGACGGAGACAAGACCTCAGCAGTTTCGCATACGCGAGTTGTTTGTATAATGGATGAGTCCGGACGCGGAAAGCGCCGACAGGTGTTGTTCCTTTCTTCGTGGGGCTATAGCTCAGCTGGGAGAGCGCATCGTTCGCAACGATGAGGTCGTCGGTTCGATCCCGACTAGCTCCACCATACTTTCAAGCACTTGCGCGTCACCGTTCCCCTCCGGAAGCCCGTTTGTGGCACGGTTTGTGGCATAACCACCCCGACCATGAGCCGTCGAGAGTTGATCCAGTGCGTTACGCTTGGCGGCCAGGCGAATGTGCGAGTAATGATCCAACATCTTCCGCGAGACGTGACCCGCGATGCTCATGATCGTCGTGTCGGGGGTTTGGGACTCCGCAAGCTCGGTGATCGCGTGATGGCGAAGATCGTGGAAGCGCAGGCCGGCGAGCGGACTGGTTATTTTGCTCAGATCCCCGTCACATCCTTCCGCCTTGCATTTCTCCGCGGGGCTTTGTAACAGGCCGCACCGCGGGCACCGTATCGCCCTGGTCAGGGCCCGCCATGCCGAGCGCCAGCCCTTCATGGGGCGCGTCGGGTCGATGGCGCCGTGTTCGCATGCAAAAAAAATGTAATGGTCCGGATGCACTGGACCGAGTTCGAGGGCCCGGCTATAGAGCGCAGTCATCGCACCGATCGCATCGGCGTTCAATGGAATGACGCGCAGCCCAGCTTCAGTCTTGCTGTGGCGTATGGTGATCGCGCGGTTAATTAAGTCGATGTCGGCCCATTGGAGCCCGCGGAGTACGCAGCCTCGGCAAGTCGTGTTGAAGGTGAGGATAGCGGCGTAGTACGCAGCTTGCCAGGCCGGCCGCAAGGTCGCAATCTTCAGCAATCGCACTTTTTGTTCGTGCATCAGCGCACGGCCGATGCTGCTTCTTACCCGCCATGGTTTCACATCCTCGGCGAAGCGAGTTGTCCAGCGCCGCACCTTTTTCAAGGTGCCGCGAATAACGTCCAGTTCGCGGTTGATGCAGCCATTCGAGACTCCGCCGTCTCTTCTGAGGCGCATGTACGCCGTGACGTCCTCGGGGGTGAGCGAGGACACCGGACGTGCACCAAGAACACGATTGATGGCACGCGCACGCTCGCGCTCGCACTTTGTGGTGTTGGCGGCGAGATTCGGCGCGCGATCGGCCATCCATCGCTCAGCCGCATCCTTGAACTTCAGCCGCGCCAGCGCCTTTGTCTCCTTGCTGGCGGGCAGTTCGCCGGCGTTGGCACGTTCCCTAAGCTCGCTCTCAAGGCGTTGCGCCTGGCGCCAATCAGTCGTTTTCAGTGATCCGCGATACCGGACGCCACCGACCTTGAAATCGTAATGCCAGGTTTTACCTCGCTTTTCTAGCGCCATTTGGGTCCTTTCTAAGATTTCGGCCATGTCGATCGGCAGTTTTTCGGCCAAGGGCTCGTCTAGGAGTTGCTGTCAGAGGCGATTCGCTTCTCCATGATCCGCAGTCCCGGTGTTTTTCTCGCGCCAGATGCCAACGGCGTCCTTGTAGCTGGACGCGAAGATGCCGTTCTCACGTCTTTGAAGCCCATGTCTTCCTTCTTCTGCCATACTGCTCGCTTCTTTAGGAACTTGTGGTAGTACTCACGCATGTACTTGGCTCGTTTTTTCTTGAACGTGGGTGAGGAGGATTTTTTCCGTTGCTTGCACTCCTGCGAGCAGAACCGCTTTAATCTGGAGCGAGCATAAAACCAAGAGTGGCACGACTCCAGCTCGCATCTACGCAGCCTGTGAAGCTCACCCCGCTTCGCGATTGCCTGTGTGGCGACAAGAATCCGGCATTCCTCCCAGCGACTGCTGTCTTTGAACCTCCATTCGAAGCCCGCGGTGCCGTGGTGTGACCTTATTCGGCCATCCTTCGTGAGGCCCACCGGATTCAGGTAGTCCAGATGCAGGTATGCAGGAGGGAATTCGGAAAGCAGATTGTTCACGTGTTCCAAATACTCATTGAAGTCCCTTGCCTCATTACGGGTGAGACGTCCCCGCTGTTTTTGAGATTTGGTCTTAAGCGTGAGTAATTTCTTCGTGGTTTCGATCAGGTCAGAGAGCCGCTTTCTTACATCCCGACTATCGGCCCGGTTAAGCGAATCAGCAATCGAACTCAAATGGTGCCAATTAGTTAGCGGAATCGAATTGTCCTCATTTCTAACTCCGGTTGGCACAGGTAACAAGTATTAAAAATGTTGGACTCAATCCACTTGGTTGTCAAGCATTATTGCTCAGACATTGCAAACTCTTACCGGAGGTCCCAAAACCATGGCTGACGTGATGACAAAGCGGTTGCTGACGTTAGACAAGGTGACCGAAGCTCTCGGCTGCAGCATTTACAGTGTGCGACGCTACATACTCAGCGGAAGTATTAAGGCGGTGAACATCGGTTCAAGAGTGATGGTGAGCACAGAAGAGGTCGAACGTATTCAGCGCGACGGCTTAAGCCCGATCCCATTAGGCGGGCCGAAGAAGACCGAAACCGCTCCCACTGCATCCTGTCGCGCTGATGGCGGTGGAAAGCGAGGCGGCCGTGCCTTTCGCAGTTAACTAGCCAAGAGCGAGGTAGCGTGCCGAATCGTCCAAAGTCAGATCGCCGACGCCGCGCGTCGCTGAGATCTCCATCACCACTCATCAACAGCGAAGTTGAGAGCAGGGTGATCGGCGCTTGTCTTTTGAATAACCAGATGGTTAGCGAAGGTTGCACTGGACTCATGCCGGAACACTTTGGCACTTCCCTGCTCGCGGTGGCTTGGCGCTTGATACAGGACTGGTGCAAAACTCGGGGTTCACTTCGATGAGGAGGATTTGCAGCGTGCACTTGAGAAACGAAAATACACGGTTGAAGCGAGCGTGATTGCGGAGTGGATGATTAAAGCCGAGCCCGCCGGCGCCGACAGGTGCCGGCGCCGGACGAAGGGGGAATCATCGAACTCTATCAGCGCCGGCAGATTGAGAAGTCGGCAAGTAGAACGCTGGAGGAAGTAACCGATCGCACCATTTCGATCGATAATATCAAGAGGCGCATAGACCGGGATCTGCAGGTTATCAGTGAGTGCAGCGAATTACCGGTCGCCAATGCATTGAATCCCGAAGAAGGGTCTCAACTACTGGCTGACCTGATGCTATTTCTCCAAACCTACGTTCGGCTGTCTGAGGACGGATACCTTATTTTGGCGCCCTGGATATTACACACGCACGCATTCGCCGCGTGGACCCGCACCCCGTATCTGCACGTAAGCAGTGCTACACCGGAGTGCGGGAAGACGCTGCTGCTCGAGCTCCTCGAGCTGCTGGTGCCCAACCCGCTGCTCATTATGGGAGTCTCAGTCGCCGCTCTGGCAAGAGCCATCGAACAAGACCATCCTGTCCTGTTGCTCGACGAAGTCGATCAATATCTAGCCGGTGACCGAGAACTACTGGCCGCGATCATGCAAACCATCAACAGCGGATATAAGAAATCCGGGAACCGCTCGGTACCGGAACCATCTAAGGACGGCGGCCGCGGATGGGTGACCAGGAAGCTGAACACCTTTTGCCCCAAGGTGCTCTCGGGAATCTCAGGATTGCCACTTGCCACCGCGAGCCGCTGTATTCCAATCGACATGCAGCGCATGCTACCGACGGATCGGGTAAAAGAAAAACACGAGTACATAACCGAGCCGGAAGCTAAAGTTTTGTTCCAGCGCTGCCAAGTCTGGGGAAAGGCCAATCTAAAGGCATTGAGCGATGCCCGCCCCGATGCTCCAGCAGCGCTCGGGCACCGGCAGAGGGAAGTCTCCGGGCCGCTGCTGGCAGTTGCCGGATTGGCCGGCGATGGATGGGGCATGAGACTGCGTGGCGCCCTGCTCCGCGTGTTTGCGGCGAGGGCGGCCGGACCGGACGACAATGTCAAGATTCAAGTGCTGCATGACCTGGAAGACGTCTTCGACCATAAGCAGAAGATGCCATCCGAGAAGGTAGCGCAACAGCTTGCGGCGATTGCCGGTTCACCCTGGGCATCATGGGGAAAACAACAGAAACCGATTAATCAAACACAACTTTCCCTGCTTCTAAGAGAGTTCAAGATCTATCCCAAGATGCAGCGCAACGACGATGGCTCAAACCGCCGGGGTTACGACCGGGCATACCTCGAATCACTCTGGAAGCGCTACCCCAGCCAGCCCCCAAACAGCGATCCCGATAACATCAATACCGATACCCCATCCCCGCCCCATTCCAAGCCGAATTTAGCCGCAACACCGCAACAAACCCTGTAAACATTGGCGAAAACGCGAATTCGACCCGAAACAAGAAGATTTCTTGTTGCGGGCCGAAATATGGCCTCTGAACCGCATAACACAAGGGTTGTTGCGACTGTTGCACCCAAAAAGCTGGGTTGGCCGTGACGGCGGTGGATGGTGGTCCGCCAAAAGGACAGCAGACCACGCTGAAGCTTGATTCAACCCAAGGTCGGGTGCCGGGTTTGGACTCGAACCTACCGCCCTCCGGTTAACAGGGGGATTCCGCCCGTCACCCCCTCCAACTCCACCCAATTAGGCCCAACAAACTGCATCGAATCCACCTACCGTGTTCGGCTCAATTTGGGACGCTTTGGCGGCAGTTCACGGACATAAAGCGGACAATGGGCAATGGCGTTCACACGCATACGCCAAGGCACGCGTATTACATGATGATTATCTTGCCTGGTGATTAAACGCTTTGGGGTCCGCGGGTTTTAAGTCCGGCCTGATTTCTTATCTGTTTCATATTCCAGTATTTACAATCAGTTAGGAGTTTTCATCGCAGTAAACTATGTCCAAGTGAGCCGACGCACAGCCGTCTAACGACCATGATTCTTCGGAGGACGCCCCCAAAAGGAGGCGTTGAAGGCGGAAGGAGCCTGCGACCGCTGCGTATACGCTTCCACGGTTCTTACACATACTTGCCGCAATGGAGTTAACCCACATTTCCTTTTTGAAGTTGGCCTAAACCGCCGTATGATCGGGCCAACGCCAGTATTCATGCGGTTTTGACGGCGCAAAGGACACTCCGGAGGCTCACACCCAGTGGGTGAGACGCAAAAACAGCCCTTTCAGCTCTCGTTCAACAGCTCGTTGAAGGTCGATTTCCAAGGCTCGCGGGTGACCTCCGACGGTGGTTTGATTCTGGTGCGCGAGTTGGACGAACGTTTGGGCTTCGAGCGAACTCATCGACCGAGCACTTGACCGACTCACGCGGGCAAGAACACGCAATTGCCGCTGGCCGACCTGCTGCGGCAGTCGGTCTACAGCCGCTTGGCGGGCTACGAGGATGTGAACGACGCCGAGCGGCTCTCCCAGGATCCGACCTTCCGGCTGATCGGCTCGGAGAAGATCTGGGAGCGCGGCGCGGCGTTGACCTCGCGCTTGCAGTCGTTCGAGACCGAACTGCTGACGCAGGAAGAGAACCTCGCCGGTCTGGCCGCGCATCAACCGGGAGTTGATCGCCAAGGCGGAAGCCATCGATTCGCCGCGGCGGGTAGTGCTGGACATGGACAGCACCGAGATCCCGGTCTATGGCCAGCAGGAGCAGAGCGCCTACAACGGCCACTTCGAGTCCACCTGCTATCATCCGCTGCTGCTGTTCAACCGCGAAGGCGACTGCCTGGCGGCCAAGCTGCGGCCGGGCAACGTCCACAGCGCCGACGGCTGGGAGGAACTGCTGCTGCCCGAGATCGAGCGGCAGCAGGAGCTGGGCAAGGAGGTGGTCTTCCGCGCCGACGCCGCCTTTGCCAAGCCGGAGATCTACGAGGCGCTGGAAGAGCGGGACGTGAAGTACGCGATCCGCCTTCCCGCCAACGACAACCTGGAGCGGGACATCGCGGAGTTGCTGACGCGGCCCGGTGGGAAGGCCGAGCCACAAGCCGGTGGTGCGGTACAAGAGCTTTCTCTACCAGGCGGCGAGTTGGAAGACGGCGCGGCGGGTGGTGGCGAAGGTGGAGTTCCACTGCGGGGAGTTGTTCCCGCGCGTGGGCTTCATCGTGACCAACCTGGAGACGCCGAGCCGGGCGGTGGTGCGGTTCTACAACAAGCGCGGCACGGCCGAGCAGTGGATCAAGGAAGGCAAGCAGGCGGTGAAGATGACGCGGCTTAGCTGCCACCGCTTCCGCGCCAACGAGGTGCGGCTGTGGCTGAGCCTGATCGCCTACAACCTGGGGAACCTGTGGCGGCGGCTGGCGCTGCCGAAGCGGATCGAGAACTGGTCGCTGACCAGCTTGCAGCAGCGGCTGGTGAAGACCGGCGGGCGGCTGATCAAGCACGCCCGCTACTACTGGCTGCTGCTGGCGGAGAGTCATCTGACGCGGCGGCTGTTCGGCGGCATGCTGGGCCGGATCGCGCTGCTGCCGGTGCCGACGGGATAGATGGATGGTGGTCAAGTCAGCAGCGGAATCCGTCTACAGCGGGTTGGGGTAAGGAGAGGTGTTGCAAAAGTAGGCCACAAATGGGGCAATTTCGGCAATACTGGTACGGCCCGCATATCGATTGGGGCGCTCCAGATGAGAATCGTTTCACAACGTCACGAGCAGACGAAAC
>CAVVBO010000004.1:0-672120 GCA_963746515.1 uncultured Acidobacteriaceae bacterium
GTGGTGCTGGCGATCGCGGGCGTTGTCTGGATCCTCCAGGGCCTGAACCTGCTTGGTCAGTCGGGCGGCATGAACGGCCAGCACATCTGGGCGATCATAGGCGCGATCTGTGTGCTCGCGGGCCTCGGCTTCATCGCGGCAGGCCTGCGGGCACGCCGGACAATGGCGCGGATACCGGGATCACACTGAGTCTCCGTGCGGAACGCCGTCTTGCTCCTCTCGCCGTCCGTGAAATCCCCTGGCTCCTCGGTGGTGGCCCAGGGAGGCGGCGCCTGCGCACGCCGATGTGTCAACGGCGGCTGAATTCTGGGATCTGGGCTCTGACACAAATAACGTGAAGGTAATGCTCTCACCTTGAAATGCCGGGTCTCCAGGCCATCGAGAGTGGGGCACAGTCCGATTCTCGTGAACGAAACCAGCGACAGCCGCGGCGTTAACACCCGCAGTCCTATCATCTGAGCCAGAACCAGGCTGCGACTGCTGCTGTCAGGCAAGTAGCGAGGACGAGGGCGTGCAGTACTGCAGCCAGCCACATGGCCGATCTCCAGCGGCTTTGAGCGGCTGGGGAACGGTCCAGGATGCGCAGCGAGTCGATGCCGAGATCCGCGGCTAGGTGCTGCTGGATCTCACGGATCGGTTCGGCGGCGATCCAGGCGATCTGGCGTTGCCTGCGAGCGGCCAGGTTGGCGGTAGTGGCGACAGCGGCAGCCAGGAGCGCGACGACGCCGCGGATGCCGTAGAGCTTGCCGCTGATTGCGGAGACGTAGGCGGCTGACAGAAGAGCGAACGCCACTACCGCAAAGTTCAGCATCTGCATGCCGTGAACAACCGCAGCTTGAACCATCGCCAGGCGTGGTCCAGCGCGGTGGCCAGTTTGGCGTGATCGTTCTCGACTGCCGCGACTGGCGAGGTAGCGGCGAGAGGCGTCACATGAGCTGGATCATCCCGATGGCTGGCAGTAACCACAAAAGTGATAATGGCGTGTCTGGTTCGTCTGTGAGATGCATTCAGCGTGACAGGGGGCGCTCCTGATTCTGTTCGTGGTATTCTGGCCCAATTTCGTGAAGGTCGCAGCGGCGGTTGGTTCTGGGCGGTGGGCAGGACGCGCTTGCGGAGGGGGGGCAGGCCGGCGCGTCCGGACATCTGGCGTTTGATCATGTTGATGTGGCTGACGTGTCCTCGACGCCCGGGTGCGCGGTCAGCCAGTCCGCCCGCGGCTGGGCGTCGCGTCCTTCGAGCAGGCCGAGCGGCGCACCGGGTCCCGCAGTCGATGAGCAGCGTGCCGTAGTGCTGGCCGCGCCTGATCGCGAAGTCATCGACCCCGAGCACCCGCGGGTCCGCTGCTGCCGGGTCTGGGGCGGCCATGATCAGCCGCAGCATGGCCTGCCGGCTCGCCGGGACGCCCAGACCCGCGGCCAGCCGCGATCCCGCCCGGCCTGCCAGCGCGACGGCGATGCTTCTGAGCACCCCAGCCAGCAGCGGCGTCTTGCGCGCGTAGCGGACCGTCAGCCCTCGACCTGCTCGGCGAACGTCCTGCTCTCGCAGCCGGGAGACCGGCAGAAGAACCGGCGAACGGCTAGCAGGATCTCCACCTGCCTGCTGCTGCCGATCGCGGCATCGGCCAGCCGCCGCGAATAGCGGCTGTGAACCCGACCCGACACCGTCCCGCACCTCGGGCACGCCACCTCGGGAGCACACGCCCTGGCCAGCACCAGCAGCAGTCCGGCAGCGCCGTGACCCCCTTGACGATCACCCCGGCCAGGTGCGGCAGAAGAATACCCAGCTGGGGGGCCCCAGGGTATGACAAGCTCACATCACTCGCGACAATGACAACGCGGACTCCTGGGAGAACAGCAGGTGCAGACAACCGCTGAACTACCAGGAGTCTTTTCACTTCACAGGGCAAACCAGCCTGCAACCCGCCAGCCCGCCGAACGGCCCGGCCGGGCAGACGCTTTCACGAAATCCCGGCGACATCCTGCATCTCACTGAGCAAAACCAGCAGATTATGAGACCAGCGCTTTCTGAAGGGTTTCCAGCACTGGTGAATTATCGCTACTCCCCTGCGCGCTTTCGCCTAAAGGACACTTTCAGGACGTATTCAGCATGGTCTCGTTTCGGCTAGCATCATCGTCTGGTGGATCGTCGTGAACTGGTGCGATGGCGTTCGATGTCGCGCAGCGGTTAACCGATTGCACCAGCAGCCCCAGGGCGCCCTGTCTCATCGGCGGGCTAAGTCAAGCCAGCCGCAGTGCAGCTTCGACGGCCTGGCAGGTCTGCTCGACTGTCAGCCGCTCGCAGTCAATAACTGAGTGCGGCTGCCTGCCAGCTGAAAATTGAGTGACCTGTGCATGGAGCTTCCGCAGGAAGTCCCGGCCGCCGTTGTCGTCGATGACCTTGCTGACGACATCATGGTGCGGATCACCGCCCTTCGCCCGCTCCATACAGCGATCGACCGCTGACTCGACACGCGCCGTCAGCAGTATCTGGCAGTACTCGGCTTTTGCCGCTGCTGCTGCAGACTCGAAGCATGCCAGTTCCCCGGCGTTCACGTTCGTCATCATCTGCGGCATGATCACGTCGTGGCCACTGGCGAGGTGGACCTGCGCCATCGCTGCCGCCAGAAGTCTCCCCGCCTCGAACGAGTCCGAGAACCTGTCTCTCCAGCCGCCGATCATGGCGGCTACCTGGTCGATATCGAGGTTGAGGACACCGGGATGCCGGTCAGCGAAGGCGCTTGCTACCGTAGATTTCCCTATGCCGGGCGGCCCGTTTAGGTGTATGAGTCGTGCCACCTGAGACAGGCTACGTCGCCTCTCCCGTCCTCCTGATAGGTGCCGAGGCCTTGCCGGGGAAGACCAGTGTCAAGGGCGGCGCGGGCAGCAGGGCTGCCAAAACAGCTCGTCGCGCCAGCTAGCGGACCACGAGTCCGATGCGCTACGCGACCTCGAGCGCCGCGGCCTGCCGCTCCGTTCGCCGCCCGCATTGACCCGCTATCGATTCGGCACATATTCGGCACACTCTCTGATAGCCAGACCGCCCACCACAAGGCAAGTGCCGACTGATCGCCCAGATCTGCGCGTCGCTGGAGCAATCAGACTGTCGCACCGCTTCTCCGCGCCGAACGGCAGCTACGCACGCGCACTCAAGGGTTTGGGCATCCGATGATCAAGATCCCACCGCCCGCGTGACAGTGGGTTGCCGCATAACCCAGCCTGTTGCACAAAGGGCTCGTACCGAATCGGCCTCTGCATGTGGGATCCCTGGTCCCCAGCAGCTCTGCATCTTCGGGCGCCAGAGCGTAGACCTGGTTTGTACGACAGGCTGAACCATCCACGCGACAACCAAGACGAACATCCTGATCTGCCGCCGACAGAGCGGTCCGCTAGAACCGGCGCTTGCCCGTCCTGTCGGCCGCCGCCCGTCCCGACCGTCCGGGAAGGCTCTCCTTCAGCGCGGGGCCGCGAGGGCGGCGGGTCCCCGCCAGCCGCTACAGAGAGTGACGAGGCTGGCTGGGTGAGAGCGCACGCATCACCGCCGGGGCGGCCAGCGTGGATCTTGACGGCGGGGCTGCTGGGGGCGATGTGCAGATTCGGGTGCAATTATTTTTTCCACTACGGCCCAAAGCAGACAACCGACGCAGGCGAGTGGCATGGCGGAACAATGCAGATGGATTGTTTCTCGCCGGTCTCGGAATGCGCACCGATGTAGCACAAAACCGCCTGCTGCGAGCCGAATTAAAACGAAAAGGGAAAAATGCGGTTGCCGGATGCTGGCCGACTCCCGAGAAACATATTCCATCCGGTTCAGATAGGGTGCGAGTTGGCCTGTTCACGCCAGCTATCTCCGGACGTCCAACTTCCGGTTTGCTCGTCACTCGGCCACAATTCCGACGGGACGCCGGTCAATTGGCTGCGAAGGGGCAAGCAACCCGAGTGTTCGCCTTTTGCGAGACCCAGGCCTTTCCGTTTGCTGCCTGACTTGAAGGCGGCTATTTGACAGTTTCTAATTGGGCACAGAGCACGACCAGTGTCATGTCGTCGTTCTGCTTGGCTCCGGCGACGAATGCGTCGGCCGATTGCATGATGCAAGTGATGATTTCCATGGGATTCTGGCCGACGTATTCCTTGACGGTCTCAATCATCCGTTCCTCGCCAAATTCGTCTTGCGCATTGTTCATGGCCTCGCTGATTCCGTCGGTGAAAGCCATGAGAATATCTCCCGGCAAGATCCTTACCGACCCCTGCTGGTAATGGACGCTCTCGAGCAGACCGACCACCGTTCCGCCCGTTTCCAACCGACAAACCTGCCACTGGCTGCCGGAATAGTGGAACAACATCGGCGGATTGTGGCCGGCGTTCACATAGGTGAGCTGGCGTAAAGCTGGATCGTATTGCCCGTAAAAGAAGGTCGCATAGCGGCTGGAAGACGAAACCTCATAGACCAAGCGATTAACACTGCTCATCATCCCCGCCAGATCGTCAGGCGACCGGGTGGCTTCGCTCCGCAGAGAGGCTTGTAGGCTGGCCATCATCAGTGCCGCCGCAATCCCCTTTCCGGAGACGTCGCCGAGGGCTATCCCCAGTTTGTCCGTAGGTACAGCCAGAAAATCGTAGTAATCGCCGCCAACGCCCGATGCCGGGCGGCAAGCGCCTGCATACTCTATACCGGCTATCGGAGGTAGCTTCTGCGGGAAGAGGCGCTCCTGCACCTGGCGCGCAATTTCAACTTCTTGGTGCAATCGCTCGCGCTGAGCCACCTCGTCAGCAATTACCGAGATGAGGTCGGCATTCTCGAGTGCCAGGCCGGTCTGGGTCGCAATGGACTTGAGCAGGCGCAAATCCGTGCGCGAATAAGGCTCCTCGGAAAGCTTTGGGCCGAGGCTGATAAAGCCCATCAATTTTTCCCGAGTACTCAAAGGGAGCAGCAGCTCTGAGTCCAATTGGGTCAGCTTGGAGCGATCTTCGTCGGTGATTTCCGGCTCGCGGTACAACCAGGAATTGGGATCGTCAAAATACACGCGCGCTGGTCCTTTCTGCCTCTGCAGCACTTTGACTGTGCCGGCACCCAGCGGAAACGTGATGTCGGGAGCTGCGCCATAACCGAGAGCGTATGCCGGGCGGTAAGAACCGGCGTATCCTAGCAGCACCGCGACCCGGGGAATGTGCAGCGTCTCCGAAAGGCGCCCGGCGACCGTCTCAATCAAGGAACGCGTTTCCACCATACTGTGTACATCATCGCTGAGTTCGCTCAGCACCTGTTCCGCGTCGTAAGCTTCGCGGAAAAATCGACAGTCGGTCCAGGCGCCGAGCCTCCTGGTCAAGCGGCGGACAGCGAACACCGCCAGGATTTCAACCGCGATCACGGTTATCACCTGCTCACGAGACCTATTTTGTCTCAGCAGCAAACCAGTCACAACTACACAGATGAAGATGGCGATTACTTGCAGGGTGCGAATGCCGTTCTTCGCCAACCCGTACTGCAGCCCCTGCCGGACAACGACCCTTACATCCATGGCCCGTTGCAACACGATGACGTATGCCAGAGTAAAAGGGAAAAGCAAGAACATCAGCAACACAAAGAAGGCCAGCCAGTCAGGAGGTTCACTAACGTGTGTCAACCACAGCAGCACGATGATCAGCAGGCCGGGAGTCATGGCGATGGTCGCACCCCAGTAAAGAAGACGAAGCCGCCGTTTTGAGTCCGGAGAGATGGCTATTGATGATTTGGAGAAAATCAGCGCGAAAAATGCGCCTACCAGGCAATAGGGGTAAGCCAGCATTACGACCCTGAGAGGATGTAGCGCGCGGTAGAGCGGCTCCACCGAGGAGTAACTGGTGAGCTGACCAACCGCGATCACTATATCGGGCAACTCCAGCAGGACATACGGGACAATCACGATCCATGGCAGCCACTTTCGCCACGAGTGCGGCCGCTGGAAGGATGGAAGCGGCTCCGGGAAATAAAAGGCAAACAGAAACATGAAAATGGGCCACGCTGATTTCAATGTTTCGTTGTAGACGACGGCGAGCTGGAGAATTCCAGTCCCCCAGCGCCCGAACTCCGGTCCGGAGTTTGCCAGTTGAGTGAAGCCTAACAGTACGCCCAACAAAAGCCACGCAGAGATGTCATTAGGCCGAACCAGTACCACCCAGAAGCCTAATACGATACAGAGCGCGGGCACCACCACGACGAGCAGAATGAGAACCGGTTTGGATTCAATCCAGCGGGTACCCCGTTTGACGGGAAACCGAATCGTGTGTTCCTGGGAATTTGCAGCCGATCTCACGGTGACATTTAAGGTGCTTCCCGGGACGGCGGTTAGTATTTCGTCGAAGAACACAGCCGTTCCGGTATAAGGGTAACCATTGATCGCTAGCAAACTGTCACCCTGATGCAGACCCGCCGCGACCGCCTTCGAGTCTACATACTTAAGGGTAGAGCTGGCGGTTGCGGGAACAAACTCCGGTATGTCAGTTGGAATGTAATGGAGGAGGATCCACGCGGCTGCGATCTGATAGGGAATTGCGATCGCAAACAGACACGCCAGCAGCGCGTAGAGGAAGACGGGACGTGAGGGGTGAGCAATCCTCCGAGGCCGCGGCTCGCTGATCGGATCATATGCCATGCGCCAATGATTGTATCTGGTGCTATCCCGAGCCTCTGCGACAACAGCCAGGCGATCTTGCGCGACTTCCAAAGCGATTGTCGGCGAGTGGTCGGCAACTCGGAAACTGGCTGTTTCGTCTGGTCATCGGATAGGTGGCGTGAAATCCCCATCTGATAGGTAATCCCAACTGGTCGTCCCCTCTGGATAGGCTACGACTTGGCCTGTTCTCGCCGGCAATTTCCGAGCAGGCGCCCAAAGTCCACTTGTACGAGATGCCGACTTCTCGTCCAAGTGGTTCAGCCCGCCGACAGAACTGACTCCACGCCAGATCCGTACACACATGGGCGTTTCCCAGGAGTAATCCGCGGTGGCCTGGCCTAACCAGGCTAAAGTAAGCGGATTTGCCTGCGGTCACCACTGGGTAACAAGATCAATTGTGGTCTTGACCGGCGTTAGATTACGGCCGTACTCTAACGTCATGCGATACTCGGTGAAACACAAAGCGCAGAATCACGAAAATATTCTTTCCGTGGCCGCTCGCTCGTTCCGCGAGCATGGCGGAAGCAGCGGCATCGGAACGGTGATGAAGAAGACAGGCCTTACGAAAGGGGGCTTCTACCGGCATTTCAGGAGCAAGGACGACCTCTTCGTTGGAGCGGTGGCAAGAGCAGTTGATGAGGCGGGAAGAGGCATGGTGGAGGTTGCAAAGTCCGCGCCCGAAGGTCAGGCCCTGCGGGCCATCATCGAACGCTATCTAAGCGCGAGCCACGCGAAGGCGCTGGGAACGGGTTGCCCTCTCTCCGCCCTCGGGCCGGAGTTCGCACGAAAGCCGTTGTCAGTACGGAAACGGATTGAGGCATTGCTGGAAGAGTATCGGGAACGGCTATTGCCATTTATTCCTGGTCAGACGCGAGAAGAAAAACTGACGAAGTGCAGGTTGCTGTTTCCCAGTATGGCGGGGGTGTTGATGATGGCCCGCGTTACATCGGCCCCTCAAAAACGTGAGCAGATATTGATGGAGGCGAGGAACTTCCTTATAAAGTGCTTCGCTGAAAAGTAAAAGTTCTGTCCGGAAGGATACGGTCTTCCAACCAGACCCTGAAGCCGATTCGACGGGACGGAAATGAGAATGGAAACGCATATAAGCGAATGAGGAGAGACCATAATGACGGGCGATCCGATTTGGCTGAAATCTCTATTGGCGATCCACGTGACTGCCGGGTTCGGTGCCTTTCTGCTTGCGCCCGTAGCGTTGATGGCTGCCAAGGGCGGTAAACAGCATAAGCGCTGGGGAATGGTTTACCTGTGGTGTATGGGCCTGGTGGCGATGACCGCGCTGCCAATAGCATTGTTCCGGCCGGTGCTGTTTTTGGCGCTCGTAGCTATTCTGTCGTTTTATCTCGCGTTCACCGGCTACCGCGTGCTGAAGCTCAAGAACCTTGCTGTCGACCGAGCGCAGCCTGTGGATTGGATGGTGACCGGCGCTTGTTTCTTTTCTTCTGCGGCGCTGCTGTTACTGGCCATATTGCGTCCGGCGCTGGTGCAGCATATGGGCATTGTGGCGATTTTGTTCGGCGCCCTGGGCATTCGCACGTCAGGCATGCACCTGCTCAGCTTCGTGAGCAAGCCGGCGGACAAGATGTCGTGGTTGTACAAGCACTTCCAGCATTTTATTGCCAGTTACATTGCAGCATGGACTGCCTTTAGCACGGTGACGCTGCCGCGACTCTTCGGTCACACCATGTGGCTGTGGATCTGGCCGGCGGCGATCGGCGTACCCGCCATCATTCTGGCGACGGCGTATTACAAACGGAAATACGCCCCGCGCGAGCGAGCAGAGACCACGGTTGCCGTGTAAGACCGGCAGTATTCCGCCGGCCCTGGCCAACGATGTGCGAAAACCGGTCGTACAGGGCAGAACTGGCTGTCACGATACCGATCATAAGGGAAGTTGTTGCCGCAGGCGACGGCACAGACGACCACCAGCGGCACAGGCACGGATAGGTCCTCAAAAGTCGGCCAGCATCCAGTAATTCGGGAGTGGCATATCGCAGGATGATGGCGCGTTTCCCAGGAATAATTTCGAAAAAACGATGATTAGCGGGTCTCGATGAGTGACTTGCCCCGTTTTCAGCAATTGTGGCTTGCGCCAAAGCTTGGAACGAGGGTTTCTGATGCCTTGAAAACGAAGGGTCCGAGTGCGATTAACGGCGCACGTACCTCGGGCGAATCGCATCCTAAGCATGAGGGCACAAGGAATATGGCGGGCCAAGGCACAAAAGTCTTGTTCATAGCGGGTTTCGGTCCCATCGACCGTGACGTTGCTGAAAGCCGCGCGCTGTATGCTGACAGCCTTGGCATCTCCTTCAAAGAAGACGCGGGCGGCTATCTATATACAAGCGGTCTGCAAGGCGCAAAGCATTTTGCTCTATGGCCCCTCTCACAGGCAGCGCGGTCATGTTTTGACACTGATTCTTGGCCCGAGAATGTTCCCATCCCCCAGGCATGGCTCGAATTTGAAGTGGAGAACGTGGAGACTGCTTCAGCCGATCTCGAATCGAAAGGCTATCGAATGCTTATGAGAAACAAGAGCGAGCCCTGGGGCCAAACCGTTAGCCGGTTTCTCTCGCCTGAGGGTCTGCTGGTCGCTGTCACCTTTACGCCATCGATGAGAAAGTAGAAACGATCTTGCTCTTTGTGTTTAGCGCACTTCGTAGTTGCTCTTCTCACGCTAAATTGCCAATGCACTCACTGAGCGCTGATAGGTAATGGGAAGTCGGCATGGAATCACGTACCATGGGCTCATGAAGAGCCCGGTTCCAGGCCGATGTGAGCGTTCACCGCATTGCGAAAGCGTTGTTTGCATCCCAGGTAACGCTCTGTGGTTTGCACCGAAACGTGGCCAAGCAAGAATTGGATCTGCTCCAGTTCGCCTCCAGCTTCGTGGCACAGTTTCGCGCAGGTTCTCCGAAGATCATGAGGTGCTACTCGAGAGAGACCGCTGTTTGACGCCGCCTGTTTGACAATGGACCAGATCACTTTCGGTGTGAAGCCTGTACCCCACACACGGTCCGCCTTGTTGATCGATCGAAACAACGTCCCCGATATGATGGATGCCGGTAGTGCCCACTGATCAATTGCTGTCTTGACCCAATCAGGCACCGGAACGCTTCGAATGTGACCGCCCTTTCCGTTCAGGTCGGCGAGCACCCAATGCCCCTCGCGAAGCTGCAGATCTTCGATTTTCAGTGCTGTTGCTTCCGCCCGACGCAGACCACAACCTGCCAGTACTGCGAGCATTGCATAATTCCGACGCTCTCGCAGACTCGCGTTGCCAGCACCCGACAGCAGACGCCGGCCCTCTTCAGCCGTGAGCCAGTTTCCGATCTTAACTCCGAGGCGGCGGACTCCTTTGACACGCCGGACTCCAGCCGCCAAGTCGGGACTTAGTAGCCCGCTATCTGACGTTTCGTACGCCAGTCGCCGGACCGCGGCCAATCTCAGATTGATGGTGGAAGGAGCGTAATGCTTCTGCTCCAGGGCGATGCGATACCGAGTGACAACCGTTTTGTTGAACGCCAGTCGTGGTTCAGAGCAATACCATTCGATGAACTCACGAATTGCATGATCGTAGGAACGCTGGGAACTCGAAGCGACCAAGCTGCTCAGCACAGCGGATTTTGACTGTTCGAGATCAGGCAGCTTGAGAACAGTTTTCGGGGCCTTCTTCCTTTTGTGATTCGAGGACTTAACCATCGGCGCGGCCTCCTTTTGCCGCGCCAAACAGGATCTTTCCGATCGCTATTTCTGGCCATCTGCGCGTTTGTCGGTGCGAATGCGAGCACATTTTCCACAAGCCGACTTCTGGCCCGGAATCGTAGAACAACTTCCGGGTCGCCCGTCGTCCGGGAGTGACTCGTTGAGGCTAGCTTACCTCTGACTACCGGCACGACTGTTAAGATGTGGCAAAGAGGAAGGATCGACTGTTGTCTCTCCCAACTAGTGCGACCGGCAATTCATATCCATTGCGCATCGAAGGCCTGGTTAAGCGCTTCGGCCAGGTAAATGCCGTCGATGGCATCACACTCGAGTTAAATAGTGGAGAATGTCTGGGATTGCTGGGCCCAAACGGCGCGGGCAAAAGCACACTGATCCGCAGCATCGTCGGGCGGGTGATTCCCGACGCCGGTACGATCTTAGTCTTTGGGGCGAAAGCGGATTCGACGGCGGCGCGCTCAACTTTGGGATGGGTCCCGCAGGAACTGGCACTCTATCCTAGGCTCACCTGTCGCGAAAACCTAAGAGCCTTCGGCCGTTATCACGGGCTGAGCGGTACCTTACTTGAAGGGGCTGTGGCCCGATGCCTCGACTGGTCCACCCTGACGGACCGTTCCGATGAGCTCGTCAAGAATCTTTCCGGAGGCATGAAGCGTCGCCTTAATATGGCAGCCGGCCTTATTCAACAGCCGAAGTTGGTTCTTATGGATGAACCAACCGTGGGCGTAGACCCGCAATCCCGCCACAATATTTTCGAAATGATCGAGAAATTACGCGGCGAGGGCATGTCTCTCATTTATACAACGCACTACATGGAAGAAGCCGAGCATCTGTGCGACCGCATCGCCATCGTAGATCATGGCAAGGTGATCGCGCAGGGCACGCGGGATGATCTCGTCCGCAACGCATTCGGTACGCGCAGCCAGGTGCTCGCGCATTTTGGCGGCTCGCCTGAGCCCGTGGCTCAGTGGGTTGCCGCGCACGGCGGGCAAACTACCGATGGTATTGCGCAGTTCACGATTGCGCATCCGGTCGAGATTGCAAGCCTGCTTGAGGATGCCGCAAAAGCTGGCCTCGAATTAGCTGACGTCTCGCTGCGCAAACCGAATCTCGAATCAGTCTTTCTTCACTTAACAGGAAGGGAGTTGCGCGACTGATGTTCGCCATTATCCGCACCGCTATGGCTTCCCTGCGCCGCGACAGGGGAGCGCTCTCTCTAAGTTTCGTCTTGCCGGTTGTCTTCTTCAGCATTTTTGCTGTCATCTTCGGCGGACGTCGCGACTCAACTCCCAAAATCCATGTACTGGTTGTCGATGAAGATCACAGCCGAGCCTCGGTGCGGCTGGTTCAAGGCCTGAAGCAAGAGAGTTCACTGGTGGCCGACACTCGGCCTGGGCGCGTCAAAGATGTCGAACCACCTGAATACACCGCGACGACTGCAGAGACGGCAGTCAAACAGGGGGTGGCGCCAATTGCCGTTATCATTCCCCAGGGTTTTGGAGAGAATCCAATTTCGCTTGGCCCCGCAGATCCGAATCGCCCAACTATCCAACTACTTGAGGACAGCAGCGACATGGTTGCGCCGCAGATGGTCACCGGTCTGCTCCAGAAAGTTGCCATGACTTCAATGCCCGATCTCATGGCCGAGCAGGGGTCGAAAGACTTCGACCAATTGGCCGGAGGCCTTACCCGCGAACAGCGCGACCGCCTGAACGAAGGCATCCGCGGTTTGCGTGAGCGGCAAGAAACCGTCGCGACCCCTTCCGGCAGCGAGGGTGGCGGAATTATTGCGGTTAAGGCTCGCGCCGTTATCGGCGAGAACAAAAACAATCCCATGATCTCGTTCTATGCTGCTGCGATTGGGGTCATGTTCCTGCTCTTTACAGCAAGCGGCGCCGCGGGAGCATTGCTTGACGAGGCCGAGAGCGGCACCCTCGACCGCGTGCTCAGTTCGCGCGTGACCATGACCTCGCTGCTGTTGGGGAAGCTTTCTTACAATTCTTTGCTGGCCTTCTCGCAACTGGTCGTGATGTTTCTTTGGGGATGGGCAGTATTCAAGCTCGACTTTTGGTCGCACATTCCGGGATTCATCGTGATGGGCGTCTGCACCGCGGTCGCCGTCGCTTCTTTCGGCATGTTGCTGGCCAGCATCTGCCGCACGCGCGCTCAACTCGGCGCACTTTCAACGCTGGTGATTCTGATCATGTCGTCCATTGGCGGCAGCATGTTTCCGCGCTTCCTGATGCCGGACGCAATGCAGAAGGCGGGCCTGTTGACCATTAACGCTTGGGCAATTGACGGATTTACTAAAATCTTCTGGCGAGACGAGCCAATCTCTCATCTTTGGCCACAGGTTCTGGTTCTCCTAACAATTGCGATCGTGCTGTTTGCTATCGCGCGTAGAGTGGCTCGGCGATGGGAAGTCGCATAGTTTATTGCTTCGCTCACGAGGAGCATTACTCCGGACGTTTGGTCGGCTAATCGGAAGCTACACGGCGTCCACGGCGGGATTAGCCCTGTGAAGTCGGCCATCATCCAGTAATTCGGAAGCGGCGTATCGCAGGATGATGGCCCGTTTGCCAGTACCTGAGGTCGTTCCTGGGATCGGTACTGTTGCCATACGGCTATATTCAGTGGAACGCCAGAGTCCCATCGGACCAATAGGGCACTTCGATTGGCACGACCCGCAGCGGTGGCAGCTCTTTGTTCAGTGGACTATCTGGTTTGTCAGGGTCTGGGAACCACATAGATGTCGAAGAAATGGGTGAGTTCGGATCATCGGCGTTCAATTCAGCAGGATCTTTCATCGGCAAGAAGAACATCACGTGGCATAAATTGTGTGAATTACCCAAATGGGTAAGGTATGAATCCTTGGACATCATATAGCTCATTGCCCCCGGCTCCACCGGCGGAATCTCCTTCTTCGCATACGCCTCTTGAATGCCCGCGATGCGCTCTTTTACGGAGGTCACTCCAGCGAGCGTCATTTCCGTCAGCTTACGAAAAATCGGCAGGATCGACCGCACAGCCGCTGGATTGAGGCAAATCGCCCCTCTCTGCTTCGGACTCCAGACGTCATAAAAGTCAATGCTGGCCGTCCATGACGGCCCCCCCATGCACACAAAACCGTTTGTACCTTTGACCGCTGTTTCCCAGCCTTTGGGCGTCAGCACCAAAACAGACGCATCCTTTGAAATGCCCTCCGGAGCAGCGCTTCGCGCCAGCGCGATTGCCGCATTCCGGTCCATTAAATACTGCGAAAGTGGCAGCATCTTCGGATAGGGCCTCTCTGCCTCCTGTGCCAGCGTGCTCACAGTCATGCTCAGCAAACTCACGAGCACAAGCGCTCCCACTGCAACTCTGGCCGCAATCTTTTCGATCTTTGCAAATCGCATCATGCTCCTTTTCGTTTCCTTCCTGCCGAAGATGTGTCCGCAACTGCTCAAGGCTCGATGCTTAGCTTGCTTGGCGCGAAGAATTGCCCTGTAGGTTTCCACCGCCCCGAGCACTCCCCAGGAGCCCGGGCTTATGATATTGAAGGCCGGATCGCTTGGCTGCGGACTCTACTGCTGCTGAGACGCAGGGCAACCGAAGGTCCAAACTCAAACCCTTTCATTTGCAGTGGCTTAGGGCGGCGTTGATCTGCCGAAATTATGGGTTTCTGGATAAGTCCCGGTAAGTCGGCCAGTGTTTACGAATGCTTTTCTTCACATGGCCGTATAACGCCCTATCCGTTGAGGTGACCTTCTGTTACATAGTGTCGGGTTGGTCGGCAACACAGCGTCTGTCGTTTTCGCAACGAGGGGCGAACCCCGTTCCACTATGTTGAGGGCGATCTTGTCTTTAGACAGCGAAGGAGTAAAAAGTTTCTCAACTTTTTCCAGGATCTCCCGCACACGGATGTCCTTTCGTCTCTGCTTTGTAGATTTGAACAACAGCTGAATGTCCTTCAGCTGAGCCTCAACAAATGAAAGCATCCCGCGCAGTGATATCAACTCGCGATTGACCAATTCCTTTGAAAGGCCGCCAGCCTTCTGCGTCTCTAAGATTAGGCTGTCAAGTGCGACGAGACCTCGACGCATGACGGCCATGATATCGTGAGATGCTGTCTCAACGGAAAGACCAACCCCAGCTAGATTCTCTGTGGTCTCTGCTCTCTGAATGAGGTAGCTTCGCTCGGTCTGATAGAGTTTGGCAACCTCCTGGAGGGCGACCTGTGCGGGTTTGTTATTGGCTAACTGCTGCTCCAGAGCCTCTAGACCAGCTTTCACTTGCTCTTGCTTGACGATCTGAATATCCTTGTTCTGCTTCAGCTTGGCACGATATTGAGCGTAGGGCTTCTTGCGAACCTAAGCCAAGAAAGTCTGCAGGAGATGGCGGAAGTCGCTCGTGGCATCCCCGATTTCGATCAGGCCCTCTCTATTGGTTTTGTCTTTGAGTTTAGGATTGCCTTCCTGGGTGATATTAACGAAACCGACTACCTGGTCGTTGCTAAGGAACCAGCCGGCCGCGATTGTTCCCCGATATGCATCAATCTGCAGCCAATCGTCATCTGGATCCCCGTATGGATAAACGCGGATTTTGTCCCTGTATAAGTAAATCCTGTGCTTCTTCAGAAGTTTCCTATCGTCTCCGTCAAGCAGGTACTTCCCCCTGGCGTCCTTGCTGAAGTCGAAGACGTAGAAACCAAACGAGAACGAGCCGCATTTGGTTCCGCGCTCCTGCAGGATCTCACCGTCCTCTCCGAAGATATCCCGAAATAGCTTTAGTCCCGTGATATCAGGATCGTCGAGCGGCAGGACGGTCGATTTGCCGTTGAGAAGAAAGTTGAAGGCCTTCTTAGGCTCGTCGTAGGTGCCATTCGTGATACGCAGAACCGCGTTGTGATTGATGAGACTGTGGAGCCTCGTAAGGTATTCTCGCGAGTAGTTGAGGTACTCGGAGTCCTTGTAAATAAATACTTCGAAGTCAGGAGCATGCCGAGAATCAGCCAGTACATCATCGGCCCCGTCGAAAATCGACTGGAGCCGGATTAGGTCCTCGTAGACATCATCAACTCTATTTCGTGTCCACGGTCCCCGAAGATTGCTCACCTCAATGCTGGTCCCGTGCGGCTCCCGCCGGATTTCACGCGCACCAAGAGTCATCTCACTCGAACGGATGCAGCTTGCCTTTTCTGCCACCGACAAGTAGATCTTGACATCCTCAAGAAACAGTTTCTTGGGCTTTCCGTCTTCGCTGAGAAAGTCATCATCATAGTGCGATAGATCAAGGCCAAGCGTGTATTCCTCTTGGCACTTTGACGGGCGCGTCACAATAGAGATCGTCTTCCCCAACTTCAGGATGGCGAAGCGACCAATCCCTTTCTCACCCTGAATCCTGCGTCCCTTTGGGGTGGTGGATTCCTTGTCCTTGCTGAGTTTCTTGATGGGGGTTGCAGGACTAATCCAATGCTCCTCCAACACAGCCTTTGTCATCCCTGTCCCGTTATCCTCGATGACAATCTTTGATCCTGGTCTGATCTCGAACCTCTCGCCGAATCCCGAAAACGTTACTTTCACCCAGGAAGCGTCGGCGTCGTAAGCGTTCTTGATGAT
This sequence comes from uncultured Acidobacteriaceae bacterium, assembly GCA_963746515.1. GTDB lineage: Bacteria > Acidobacteriota > Terriglobia > Terriglobales > Acidobacteriaceae > Bog-257. Next base: position 15,985 of record CAVVBO010000004.1, read on the forward strand.
CTCCACGAGAGCGACCCGCTCATTCTTGATGAGTTGATCGCCTAGCATTGTTAAGAGACGAGCGTATGGCTTGAAAGTGAGTGTTTCGCTCATTTGGCTGCAATCAGAATGAATTCCTCGCCGTAGACGTGGCGGCCGCCGCTACTGCGAGAAAATTGGCCGATGGTATCGCGATATGGCGTCAAGATCTTACCGGACATTCGCCTTTTCGTAACGCGAACCGTGGAAAACCCTCCCAACAACAGGGACTCAGCGAGATGTGCCGCATTGTCTATCCGAACGCCCTTATACTTGGTGTTTCCGATGACAAAAAGCGCCAAGCCTCCACGACGGAGTAAAGCAAAGCACAGTCCGGAGACTGCCTGCATATCGAGGAAGTAGTTAGCTGTGGATCTTGCGATGCATTTGTCTCTGTCAAAAAGGCCGAACACTACTTGGGCACCCGTGGTGTTCAACCGCTTTATTTCCCGGTTGAAATCAAGTTCATGCTGTGCGCTCCCAATCGACCCCTTGCGGAGGTCACGGTAGTCGGAAGCATAACCGAGCCAGAGCGACGAGACTTGGTGAAGGTCGGCGTACTCGTAGGAAGTAACGTAGGGTGGGCTCGTTATGATCATGTCAATGTCGCACGGAGCATCATCGAGCTTTAGAAAATCTGCTGTCAGGATTTCAGTCGCACTCGTTGTCGTCAGCCGCGACTGTTGGAATGCGCTCACCATCATCTCAAACTGCCTTGCGAACGCGTCGAGGACGTCTGCTGGTTTCTTGTAAGGATCGACTTGGGGCTTGATCGATTTCGTTAGCCAGCGAGACGTGGCCTTCAGGATGTTCGAGAAGGCACACAGAAAGAACGATCTATAGCGGCTCCGTGGGGGGACCGCATGTCTGGTCGCGTTCAGGACTTTGGCGAGATTCCGAAATTGCCGGTCGGAGTACCAGTACCTCAACCGCGCGAAAGCGGCTTCAGAAAGATCAATTTCACTACTGGCATAAGGAACTGCTGCCACAATTGCAGAGTAGTAGCGTTTCAGCCGGGCGGAGTCGAACGAACCGCTTTTTGTCTTCGCGATTAAAGTGGCAACTGGATTGATGCCGCAGCCCCAGAAATCAATAGCACTCCGGCGGGCCTCGAATGCGACCGTGCCGCAGCCGCAAAAGACGTCCGCTACTCGCTTAACCCGAACCCCTTCAGATTTAGCAAGCACAAGTGCCTTGGTCGGGATAAACGCGGGAAACTTGGCAGGGTAGGCATGAATGCGGTGAAGCTTCAACTCGCCGTCCGCCGCGGTGCTCCAGAATCGGTTTTCCTTCAGTCGAGCAAAATCTGAGCGGGCTACCTCACCGGCATTCCGAAGTTCTAGGTACTGACCAATCAATTAGCCTCCCACGACCACTAGAGTGTGCCGAGCGCCCAGCAGACAAGGTAAAGCATCGTACGCCGTTGCATCGTCGGTATGATACGACAGCAAGGATACCGATGCACCACCAATTGCTCTCTTTCTGTCTGGGCATAGGTTTATCTTCCAAGTTCGGTTCAACCGTTTCAACCGTCGTTTTGGAATTGCCTTTCTTCCCAGTGCTCCCGCCACAATTTCCGGCGCTTGGTTTCGAGGAGCTGGCGGGAATCCTCCACGTTCGGGTCCGCGAATTCGCGCAAAAACTCGCGCTCTGTTTTCTCGCGGAGCGCGGTTTGCTGTTCGGTAGGTAGCTGGCAGAACGCATCGTCGGCGGCTTGCTGAATTTGCGATTCAAGCTGCTCGCGTTCGTCCGTTCTCCGCCGCTGCTCTTCGGCTTAGCGATCGCACGCTTGATTCTCTTCCTCCTGGCGCTCCTCGTTCTCCAAATCAAGCTGCTGACTAAACTCACCGAAAAGCTGAGGGGCCGCCTTAAGTAGAACGGCTACTGCGGCGTCGCTGGCGGATAGGGTCCGCCTGTGAGCACGGCCTCCGCAACTTTCTGGCCGAGTTTTACCGCGCGATCGGTAGTCAATTCTCACCGCCTTTCGCCGGCATCTTCCGGGCCAGCCATTGCTCTTCGCGTTTTTTCAAACTGTGCTTGATGTAGCGCCAATAGTCGGGACCGATCGAACGCGTCGGCTCTTCCCTGACTTCTTCGATCACGCCTCGGAAATAGTTCAGGCTGGAGATCGGCTGCAGTGTGCCGGTATTGAGCGCCTGATCGTACTTGCGGACGCAGCCCAGGTCGATGGCATGCTCCAGATCGGCGAGCGATACGCCCGAGCGGAAAAGTTCGGCTGCGGTTTTCGCATCGGCCCGAGACCAGGAGGCCCGGACACAACTCTGCGCGAGCAGGCACTTGCGGGCCGCTGCGATGTAATCGGTTTCGGAACTCGGCGGGACTGGAACCTGCCGTACAGGGACTGGAGCCCTTAGCTGCGATCGACACGAGTTACAGATTCGCAAGCTATCGGTGCTCGAAAGCGGGCTTGTCGGTTTTCTCTCTGCGCAGACTTGGCATGGAGAGAGTATCGTCGTGTCATTTTCGGGCGAGGACGAAGGATGATTGAATGATGCTAATAGCCTTGGTGTTACTGAATCATTCAAATCATTCAATTCGGTTTCACGTCGTGTACCAGGCTCGTTCACGTCGTGTACCAGGCTCGTTCACGTCGTGTACCAGGGTAGACGACGACGTGCACCAGGCTGGTTCATATCGTGGACTGGGGTCTTCGGGCGATAAACATCTAAGCGCAATGGATTGAGCAGCCGCAACTTGAGCCATACCGGTTCACGTCGTGTACCAGGGCGCAGCAGAGTGGGTTCGGACCTCAAATCGAGTCGGGAAGCGGAAGCCGGAATTTTAACAATCGCTTCGCCGGGCACCGCTGGCCGTCGCATTCCGGGAATCGATAGCTGCGCGCGGCGCTCCAAGATAGGGATCATCAGCGGGTCGAGATGCAGCGCGCCTTCATTCAGCCGATAAGTCGCGGGCGCGTTTTTCTTCGGGTCCGCGGGTGCCAGTTGAGTGAGAATTTTGCGTTCGAGCAGGCCGACACGCTTCTTTCGCCCTGGCTCTTCATCACAGCCGTTAATCAGAATCAGGATCCAGCTCTTCGAGAGTTTGGTGTGGGCCGCCAGCGTTCGCTTCGAAGCCCAGAGAATGGAGCCGTCGGTGCAATGCTCAACCATCGCTTTAACCAGGTTCAGCTCGTCTGCCGATTCCCACTGGTACCAACTCAGGCGCTCATACAACGGCGCGGGCGGCAGGCTGATGCCATTCGGCGTTTTCTCGAAAGGCCCGTACAGCTCCCTTCGGAGCTGCTCGCTCATTACCTCGCCGTCTTGAAGCAGGATGTGCCCGCAGGACTTACAGCGATGTGCGCCATCAGGCATCGGGTGGGCCTCCCATCAGCGGTTCTCCAGGAACAGCCAGTTCGCCGCGCGAGCCGTGCCCGGTTCGGGATAATCGATCATGCCCGGCCCGTGCGGTGCTAGAGCGAACGCTTTCGCAATATCGCCCATGTCGACTGCGAATTAGATCTCACGCGCGATTGCGCTCCAGGGCCGGCACTTCGGAGCGCTGAATGAGACGTTCAAGTGTTTCGCGCTTGAACCGAACGCAGCGACCGACTTTGAGGTAGGGGATCTTTCTCATCCACACCCACTGACGCACCGTCGCCGGCCGCACACCCAAGGCAGCGGCGAACTGTTCGATATTGAGAAGCTCACTCATTGTGCTGTCTGAAAACCTCCTCTTAATTCGTAACGATAGCCAGAACTGCCAACCTTCGTCTAGTATTTTCGGTTGCTATAGTTGTGAACTCGTGCTAATCATTAATCCCGATGACCTCGCACCAGCTCAAAAAACCGGCAACCATCACGCTAGTTCATCGAGATGTCGCCGAGACGATCTGTTCTGTGCTCAATTCCGAGGAGGGCGCAAGGCGTTCCCATCCGGCCGCCGTCGAATATCACCCGGCCTATCGCGACGAGCTAAAGAGAATCATCGTTGCCTGGAGTCAAGCGAAACGTGACGTAGTAACGCTATTGCAGAAAATGCCCGAACTTAGACCTTACGTGCTTGGGACGAACGAATGGTACCCCGAAATCCAATTATGCGGCCTACCCTCAATAGTTGAAGGTGAATTGACTTTGAGGGTCGCTGTGGAATCCCCACACCGTCAACGCCTTTGGTCCGAAGACGACGGGTCTGACAGGGCCTTGGAAGAGATCGAAAAAGACTTCGCACGATGTCTCTTCGCTGCACTGCTTTTCAGCCCTCGGGATCGTGAGCGCTTGAGCGACGGATGCTGTGACCGCTGCGGTCGCTACTACATAAAAAACCGGTTATACCAAAAAAAATATTGCAGTGAAGAGTGCGCCAGGAACGTTAGACATAGCGCCATCATGAAGTTCACAAGCAGCAAGCGCGAAGCTCGTCATAAAAAACAACTCCGAACTGCCGCAAAGCTATGCGATAGGTGGGCCGCCTCCCGAAGCAAGCAGAATTGGAAGCGCTGGGTATCCACACGTGCAGAAGGAAAGCGCGCGGGTCTCACCTTGAAATTTCTCACCCGAGCAGTTAACAAAGGAGAACTTACTGAACCAACGAAAGGAGAACGCTAATGTCACTCTATCGCCCTAAAGGGTCGAAAATCTGGGTCATGGATTTCATGTTTCATGCCCAGCGGATCCGCGAGAGTACGGGCACCCGCAGTGAGTCACTCGCGGGCAAGATTCAAGACAAGCGCCGGCGCGCGCTGGAGGAGGGCGCGGCCGGCATTCGCAAACAACAGCAGCCGCGGTTGCTCTCCGTCGCTGCTGAGGAGTGGCTTGAGACGAAGCGCACGGGATGGTCGCCCGGAATGCTTCTCATCGCCAAGACCGCACTAGCTCATGTAATCCCGCGTCTCGGGAGACATTTGCTCGTCGACATCGAGGCCTCCGACATTGCGCGGTATCAGAGAACTCGGCTGGCGGAAGGCGCGGCCAATCGGACGGTGAACATAGAAGTGTCGATGGTGCGGCAGATCATGCGCAAGTACGGCGCCTGGGCGCGCATTCAGACTGACGTGACGATGCTACCCGAGCGCCAGGACGTCGGATGTGCGATCACCGCCGCTGAGGAATCAGGCCTGCTGCTGGAATGCGGCAAGTCGCGATCTCGCATCCTGCTGCCGTTCGTTGTGCTGGCACTCGAAACTGGCGCCAGGTTCACCACGATTCGCACGCTGCAATGGAGGAATATCGATTTCTCGAACCGCTGCCTGAAATTCGGCAAGGACAAAACGGCCGCGGGTACAGGCCGCACCGTCCCTCTGAATCATCGCGCACTCGAGAATCTGAAGTTTGGGCTCAGCAGTTCCCGAATCGATTGCCCGAGCATTACGTGTTTCCTGCCGAGCGCGTAGGCGCCGCAGGTAATGCGTTCGACGGCAAAGTATATGGAACCGACCCGACGAAACCTGTCGGCGCGATCAAACAGGCGTGGGAAGCCGCAAAGCGCCGCACGCGGCGCCAATGCCCAAACTGTGCCACCGGAATGCTGGTTGACCATCAGAAACCCAAGACAGGCCATTTCTGCGCGAGTTGCAACTTCGAAGTTGCGGACCTGCCGCCCGGTCTCACTCGCGTTCGCTTTCACGACTTGCGACACACCGCTGTGAGTCGCATGATCGCCGCGCGCGTACCGCTGCCGCTCATCGCAAAGATTGTGGGATGGTCTGCGGGCACGATGGCGAAGATGGCGGCGCGTTATGGACACTTCGCACTTGAGGAATTGCGGGGAGCCGTGGAGGCAATGAGTCAACCTCAGAACAGCATTGATCAGGGATCCCCGCGAAATCCCCCGCAGTTGAATGACGAAACAAGCACCGAACGCGCTAACTGATTGGAAAAAATGGTAGGCCCGGCTGGGATCGAACCAGCAACCCTCAGCTTAGAAGGCTGATGCTCTATCCAATTGAGCTACGGGCCCACGGCTACCCCAATGGGTCTCAGCCATTATCGCAAATTAGCTGGGAAAAGCCGCACTGGGGAGAGTCGTATTCACCACGGAGGCACGGAGAGCACGGAGAACATCGATGGGGAAAAAACTTCCTGGGCCTTCAGCGAAACAGTAGTCATCACGGCGCAGAAATACTGAACATATAAGAAATCTCCGCGATCTCCGTGCCTCCGTGGTGAAACATTCTTCTTGTCCCTAGCTCCAGATCTGGCGGGCGAAGAAGTACGCGGTCAGGATGAAGCCGATCACGATTACGATGGCCCGCACGTGTTCCGGCTTGGTCTTGCGCGCGAAGTAAGCGCCGAAGTAGCCGCCCGTCATGGCGCCGATAATCATGAGAATCGCCTGGGGCCAATACACCACATGCGGCGTCACAATGAACAGGATCATGGCCACACCGTTGGACACCGTGGTCAGCCAGGCCTTCAGGGCATTCATGGTGTGGATGTGGTCCATGCCCAGTAGCGCAAGCATGGCCAGGATGAGGATGCCGGCGCCGGCGCCGAAGTATCCCAGATAAAACGCGATGAACATCTGCAAGACAATTCCGCGGCCAGTTGCGAACTCGGCATGCTCCCCGTGCTTGGCGCGCTGGCGAACCCAACGCGTGATACGTCCGCTCATGGTGAAAATTAACGTGGCAATCAAAAGTAGCCACGGCACCAGCTTCATGAACGTCGAGGGCGGGGTGATCAGCAGAACCCAAGCGCCGAGAATGCCTCCGAGGATGCCGGTGACCGTGAGCGGCACGAGGACACGCCGCGGCAGGCTGCGAAATTCGTGGCGATAGGCCCAGACGCTGGCGGGCTGTCCTGGCCAAAGGGCGACGGTGTTGGTGGCGTTGGCTTTTACCGGCGGGATACCGACGAACAATAGCGTTGGAAACGAAATGAAGCTTCCGCCGCCGGCGACGGAGTTGATGGCTCCCGCGGTGACGGCGGCAGCAAACAGAATGGGCCAATGCGCAATGTGCATAAGAAAGAAGGCCGATACGACCGGCGTAGAGATGAAACAAGAAGGATACCGTAGCTGGCGGCGCCGCTTCGGTGATCGATGTCACCGTCCCCCGATGTGGCTAGGGCAGAATGATGCGGCTCGCCGGTTCGGCCGCCTCGTCGGGCGAGGGAGGTGCATCGGCAAATCGAGTGTTCAGGAAGTCGATGAACCCGCGCGAGCGCGGCCGTCCAGAGGTGTGAACCTGCGCCAGCCGCAGCGTGAACACCAGGGTGTGGAGAATTTCAGTATCCCGCAATGTGGTATGGCCCAGATGCCGCTGTTCCACTTCGCGAAATTCCTGCAGCAACTGGCGGATCGTCTCGATAATCGTTTGTTGGACAGGATTCGGCAAAGCTTCTTGATACAGCAGTCCCGAACCGACCAGCGTCTGGTAGCTCTTGGCCAGGTTCGCCAGCGCGCCAATGATTTCGCGGTCATGCAGTTGGCGATCGGCTCGCGAAAGCTTGCTCAGGGTTTCCAGGACTCCCGCGATCAGCGGCTCGCGATCATGCAAGAACTGCTCCGCCACTTCGATTTCCGGAAACACTTCGTCCGCCGGCATGTCCGCGAAATCTCTTGGCTTCTCGTGCAGGCGGGCCTGCTGCAGGTAGGGGCACTCGGACGGGCAATCGAGGGTGACCTCACGTTGCTCGCCGCAGCATTGCGGACAAATGCGCCCATGTATCGCCGGGCAGAAGCGCTTTTCCTTTCGAAGATGGCAGAGGGAACAGCTCAAATCGAGCACCTCGGTGGCCGACGCGAATGACCGTAAACCTCTTCCATTATGGCATCTTTGTGTGATGAGGGTCGGTGAAACCCGCATGGACAGTGGCTTTCGAGATGCGGTCTGTGGAAAAACCGCATGAAATATGGCGAAAAATGCTTCCCACCTGATCGAGGTTGGTATACGATACGCACAAGTTGAGCACTTATACTGCTCAAATCTTCAAGGAGGATTTACGAATGGCAACAGGCATGACCAAGACCCAACTCGTCCGTGTGATGGCCGAGAAGCATGAACTCAACAACAAGCAAGCTGCTGCGTTTCTCGAGTCGCTGGCGGAATTAGCGATCAAAGAAACCAAGAAGAATGGCTTATTCGTGGTCCCGGGTCTGGGCCGTCTGGTGAAGTCGAATCGCAAGGCACGCATGGGACGCAATCCACAGACCGGCGAGGCAATCAAGATTCCTGCCAAGACCGTGGTGAAGTTCCGCGTGGCCAAGGCCGCCAAGGATGCGATCGCACCCAAGAAGTAACTGCACTGTTTTTCTGCAGGTGAGGCCGGCCGCGCGCCGGCCTTTTACATTGCATTGCCTTAGTTGCCAGTTGTCAGATGTCGGCTGGGGCGGCGCCAATTGTTCAAGATGGTTGCCGCCGCCCAGATGCATTACCCTAAGGTCGCAAACTTGTTGGGATGATGACGAATGAAGCTGGAATTCCTTGCTGAAGGCTCTAACGATTGTCCTCTGATTCGTCTCTACGGATTCGATCTGGCGGAAGCCATGCGATTACGCGAGGCCTTTCGCACGTTCTCCGACGGCTCGCGGCAGAGCATTCCGCTGCACGAGGAGTGGTGGGTCGAGCCTATTGCTGAATGCTCTCTCGACTTACGTTTGGGTGCGAGAGATCTAGGTATCGTGCAACGGTTGCCGATGAGATTCGAATGCGTGCTGACCGCGGATGCTTGGGCTGACATGGCTTCGCTAGTCGATCCGTTTTGTTCTGGTCGAGGCGGCGAATGGAATTGGCTGAACGAACAAGGAGAGGCCCGGCTGCTGCTATCGGCAAACGGCAAATGGTAAAGTGCAAGCTGGCCCAGCACGCGAACATGGTCCCTGCCGCGTTTCATAGTCTTTCCAGCATAGCCGTGAAGAATCCGTCACATGGCTGCATGCCGGGAATCGTGCGCAGGAACTTTCCACTGAGTAGCGAATCGACGTCGCTCCACGCTAGCTCGCCACCTGATCGCAATCTTTCTAGCTCCTCGCGACAATCTCGTAAGCGATAGCCGTCAGACTCACGCAATACTTCTTCGACAACAGCTTCGTTCTCTTCGCGCTCGAGAGAGCACGTGGAGTACACTGCGCGGCCGCCAGACGTAAGCTGCTGTAGCGCCGCCCGCAAGATCGCAACTTGCCGCTGATGCAGGTCACCCAGCTCCTCAGGCTTGAGCCGCCATTTGATCTCTGGATTGCGTGCCAGAGTCCCGGTTCCCGAGCACGGCACGTCCGCCAGCACCCGATCGAAGCTGCCCGAGTTCGGCAGAGTGAGCGCGTCCGCCTGGATCACCTGTACGTTGGCAGCGCGCACTCGCTTGCGAAGCAACTCGGCGCGGTGCGAATGTAGTTCAACGGCAACGATCTCAGAAGTCGCGTTGCGCGCGGCCAGCGCGGCAGTCTTACCGCCGGGAGCGGCGCAACAATCGAGTATTCGCGCGCCGGTGCCCACCAATGCCGCCACCAACTGAGAGGCCTCATCCTGGATCATGACTCGTCCCTCCTGTAGCGCGCGGGTTCGAGTGACGTCGCCTCCGATGACGATGCGGGCGCCGGCCAGCATTACTCCTGGCGCGAGCTCGATGCCTTCAGCCTGGAGTTCTGGCTCGATCTCCGCGCTGTCGAGGCGGATAGCGGTGGCGGGAATGTGTTGGTCGTGGCGGCAAATCGCCTGGGCTCGTTCGATGCCGAACTCGGCTATCCAGCGCTCAACCAGCCACTCAGGGTGCGCGAACTCGCGCGCCAGAAATACGACTGAGACTTCTGCGGCGGTTTCCGCTGCATGTTCAATTTGTGTTGCGGCGATCTTGCGCAACACCGCATTGGCGAACGGCGCGGCCGAGCGCTTCTGCGCGCGCTTCACCAGCTCCACGCTATCGTTAATGGCAGCGTGCGCTGGAATACGGTCGAGGTATCGCAACTGATATGAGCCGAGGCGCAGGGCGGTCAGCACTTCGGGATCAAGTTTATCGAGCGAACGCGCGGATGCGGCTGCGATTGTCTCGTCCAGGCGCGAACGCCAGCGCAGCACGCCCATGACCAGCTCCGTCACCAGCCCACGATCGGCGGGGGTGAGATGTTCCCACCGCCCGGAGTGCAGCAGTTCGCTGGCGTAGGCATTCTGTTGCTGGACACGGAGCAGGATGTCGAAGGCGGCCGAGCGCGCGGGCGAGATAGGCATGGGTGGAAACCTGCAGTTGGCAGTTGGCAATTAGCCGTTGGCGCTTAGCATTTGGCAATTAGTCAATCGCCAGGGCAGTCTTTGCCGCAGTCATGAGACCGCAGATTCCTCCGCTCCGGTCGGGATGACAAAATGAAAAGTATCGGCGGACCACATCGTTTACTGCTGATGGTGTTTGCCCTAGTTGCTAGTTGCTAGTTGCTAGTTGCTAGTTGCTAGTTGCTAGTTGCTAGTTGCTAGTTGCTAGTTGCTAGTTGCTAACTGCTAAGTGCTAAGTGCTAAGTGCTAACTGCTAACCGCCAAGTGCCTCTTCATTCTTTGGCCGATAACCGTTCATGAAATCGCGGGCACTCATTCTCTTTTTCCCTTCTACTTGCAGCTCTTGCACGTCGAGAGCGGTTCCGTGGGCAAAGCCGAGTAGAAGCCGATCATTCTCGATAGCGAAATGTGCAGGCGAAACCGCGCCGATATTTGCTGCAGGCATTGCTGCATGCAGGTGCAGCATTTTTGCGCGAAATTTGGTGAAAGCGCCCGGCCACGGCTGAAATCCACGCAGGCGATTCCAAGTGTCTACCGCGGTGCGCGAGAAATTAATGAGCCCATCTTCCCGCTTCAAGATGGGAGCGAGCGTTGCCTTGGCGCCGTCTTGAGGTTGCGTGGTCATCGTCCCGTTCTTCAGGCCGGCCAGAGTGCAGATCATCAACTCTGCTCCAGCCTGAGCCAGTCGCGGTGCGAGGGTCAGCGCTGTGTCTTCCGGCCTGATCGGCTCTTCGACTTGCATCAGGATGTCGCCAGTATCGAGTCCGGCGTCGATGCGCATCGTGGTCACGCCGGTACCGCTTTCTCCCATCGCAATGGCCCATTGAACCGGTGCGGCGCCACGATATTTCGGCAACAAAGAGCCATGCAGATTGATGTTGCCCAGCTTGGGCAGATCGATCATCCATTGCGGGATAATGCGTCCGTAACCGACAACGATGATCGCTTCGGGTGCGATGCTTTCCAGTTGCGCGCGAAATTTGTCGTTGTTCTTGATCTTTTCGGGCTGGGTGATCGGCAGGTCGAGTTCGAGAGCAGTCCGCTTCACTGGCGAGGCGGACACCTCCATGCCGCGGCCGCTGGGGCGGTCGGGCTGGGTCGCAACCAGCTTCACCCGGAAGCCGGCCGCCACCAGCTTCTCCAACGTGGGCACGGCGAACAGCGGTGTCCCGCAAAACACCAGGTCCATCATGGCTGCGCTACCATTCGCCTTGCTTCACGAGCTTGCGAATCTTGCGTTTCATCAAATCGCGCTTCAACCCGCTGATGTAGCTGATGTAGAGCTTGCCATTGAGGTGGTCGGTTTCGTGCAGCAACGCCCGCCCCAGCAGGTCTTCTCCGCTGACTTCGAAGAACTCACCTTTCAGATTTTGCGCTCGCGCCGTGACCTTGCGCGGCCGCGTCACCTTCTCGCGGAACTCAGGCAGGCTGAGACAACCTTCGTTGGAGGTCAATCGGCCTTCCGTATGTATAATTTCTGGATTGACGAGCACGATCTTGGCCTCGGGATCTTCTTTGAAGGTGACGTCGATGACGGCAATGCGTTTGCTGATGCCGATCTGCGGAGCCGCCAGGCCCACGCCGTGCGCGGCGTACATGCTCTCGAACATGTCGTCGACCAGCTTGCGCAGATCGTCGTCGAATTCTGTAATGGGGGCGGACGGCTTCTCCAGAACCGGATCGCCGAATTTAACGATGGGGTAGATCATTTAGAAGTTTCGCAACTGTTGGCAGTAGCCTTCAAAATTACGCTGCAACTCCAGCAAAGAATCGCCGCCGAACTTTTCCAGTGCGCAACGTGCCAGCACGAGCGCTACCATGGCTTCGGCGGCGACTCCGGCAGCCGGAACCACACACACGTCGGAGCGCTCATAAGCAGCCTTCACCGGCTCGCGGCTGGCGAAATCCACCGAAGCCAACGGACGCCGCAAGCGTCGAAATCGGCTTCAGATAGCCGCGAACCCGGATATCCTCGCCGTTCGACACGCCGCCCTCCAGCCCACCGGCATGATTCGAGCGCCGGGTAAATCCGGTGAACGAGCTGGAGCTTTCCCACTTGTATCCTATTTCATCATGCACGGTTGAACCCAGCGAAGTCGCGGCCTGAACTGCGTCGCCGATCTCCACGCCCTTCACCGCCTGCAGCGACATGACCGCGCCCGCAAGCTGCGCATCGAGGCGTTCATCCCAATTCGCATAGGTCCCCAGGCCAGGTGGAACATTGTGTGCCACAACTTCAAAGATGCCGCCGACGGAATCACCCGTCCGCAGCGCAAGGTCCACCTGCTCCTTCATGCGCGTCTCCGCTTCCAGATCCGTGCAACCGAGCAACACTTCATCCTTCGCGGCGAGTGCCGTGATCGCGTCCCATGTGGTCGGAGCTTCCAGCCGCGCGCTTCCAACGGCGATCACATGACTCAACACTTCGACGCCAAGTTCGCGCAGCAGCAGTTTGGCAATTGCGCCAACGGCAACCCGCGCCGCAGATTCGCGCGCGGATGCCCTTTCCAGGACGTATCGCGCTTCAGAGAAGTTGTACTTCACGGCGCCGGCCAAGTCGGCATGGCCGGGCCGGGGCGAAGCAACGCGCTTATGCTTTCCTGGATCGCCTTCCTCGACGGGCAGCGCCTCGGTCCAGTTCTGCCAATCTTTGTTGGCCAGCGTCAGGGCGATAGGCGAACCGATGGTCTTGCCGTGGCGAACGCCGCTAAGAATGTGTGCGGTGTCGCGCTCGATGCGCATGCGCCCACCGCGGCCATAGCCTTGCTGGCGCCGCCACAGTTCGTGGTTGACGAACTCCAGATCGACCGCGACTCCGGCAGGCATGCCCGAAAGCATTGCGACCAGAGCTTCTCCGTGAGACTCACCGGCTGTTGAGAAGCGCAACATATAGGAACGAAGATTGTAGCTGATGAGAGCGGCAGTTGGCAGTTGGCACTTGGCAATTGGCAATTAGCACTTGGCAATTAGCCAAAGCTGGAAGCTAAGTGCCAACTGCTAACTGCTAACTGCTAACTGCTAACTGCTAACTGCCAAATGCTAAGTGCCAACTGCCAACTGCCAAATGCTAAGTGCTAAGTGCCGTTTCTTACGGCTCGACCACGACCTCCTCATCCACCATCGCTTTGTCTTCCTCGGTATCACCGGTGAGCGCGAAAGAATTAGTGATAGCGGCCCGGCCTTGCTCGACGCTGGTGATCACATAAGAGCAGCCGATCCAGTGGGCTTCGTTGAAGTCGGTTTGCGACCAACGCGGCGGATGGTCGGGATGCGAGTGATAGAAGCCGACGATATCAATACCGCGTTCGTGGGCTTCGCGCTGAGCTCGCACCAATTCGCACGGATCGATGTGGTAGCGATTGTGCGGCGAGTCAGTGCGAGTGTTGTTGCAGCGGATGACGGCTTGCACAGTGCGAACGTTCCCGTCGGCTGTGCCGAGAAGGATGCCGCAGCATTCGTGGGGATAAGTGTCTTCGCCGTGACGGCGAATTTCGTCGTAATCGGATGATTTGAATCTCAGCATGATGTCCGACAAGAACGGTAGAAGGGCACGGCTTTAGCTGTGCCGGAAAGGTGCAACCTGAAAATGGCTTCGGCCCCGGAACCCGTGGCTAAAGCCACTTCTGATCGCATCCCGTTTCGCTGGGCTTAAAGCCCGGCGCTTCCACCTCCAGCCAGCACTTCCACCGCCAGAAAGAACCTCTCCTAACCGGAATTTACACTTCATCCCAGAAGCGCTCGCTCAAATACTTTTCGGCGCCGTCGGGCAAGATGCAGACCACAACTGCGCCAGGGTTTTTGCCGGCAATCTGCAGCGCGCCCACCACAGCGGCTCCAGCGGAAATCCCGACCAACAGGCCTTCTTCGCGAGCCATCCGTTTGACCATGGAGTGCGCCGCCTCGGTGCTGATTTCCAGATTCGCATCGGCCAGCGTGGCATCGTAGATTTCCGGCACGATCGAGGTCGGCATATGTTTGGCACCTTCAATGCCATGGAATGGCGAGTCGGGCTGCAACGAGATGCATTGGATATCGGGCTTGAGTTCGCGCAACCGGCGGGCAGTTCCGACAAAAGTTCCGGAGGTGCCCAGCATGGCAACGAAATGCGTGAGCTGCCCACGGGTTTGCCGCCAGATTTCGTTGGCGGTTCCGCAATAGTGGGCGTGCCAGTTGGCGTTATTCGAATACTGATCGGCGTAGAAATATCTTTCCGGCTGGGCGGCAATCAATTCACGCGCTTTCACAATGGCGCCGTCGGAACCTTCACCCGGGTCGGTGTACACAATCTCGGCGCCGTAAGCGCTGAGGATACGCTTACGCTCGATCGAAACATTCGAGGGCACGCAAAGGGTGACGCCAAAGCCGCAAGCCGCTCCCAGCATGGCGTAGGAGATGCCGGTGTTCCCACTGGTGGAGTCGAGCAATCGTTTGCCCGGTCCAAGGTCGCCAGCGCGAAATGCCTCTTGCACGATGAAAGCCGCGGCGCGGTCCTTCACCGATCCGCCGGGATTGAGCCACTCAGCCTTACCGAAAATCTCGGCCCCAGGCACATCAGTGCATACGCGCTGCAGCCGGAGCAGCGGCGTGTTGCCAATTCGCTTTAGAATCGAGATTCCCATTTCCGGGAAATCCGTAGGACGCTTCATAGTCTTTTCATCGTGCCGCGGTTGCTGTTTACCCACGCAGTGTGCGAAAGTGTGAATTCCTGGCAAAAGGAAGCAAAAGAAGTTGCATGATCAGGGCAACCTGGGCCTCCATGTCAGATATCGCATTCGATGCGAGGAGCGCGGTTGGGATTCCGCCAAGTGAGGTTGGCTACTGGAATGGCGAAGAAGCTGAAAGCTAAGTCGTTTGAAGATGCAGTTGCGTGGTTTCGCGATCACGGATTTGATGTACTGGAAGCGCCGGGCGCCAGCCATCGGGTCTTCCTGAAGAAATATCATTGCTCGGCGGCGATCGAACGCATCAGATGACGGCGGGGTGAAGATCTTTGCTTATCCCGGTTATCTGATCAATGGCGAAATTTCTAAACTGGTAGATCACGGCTACCAGAAGGTCCTGAAAACCACGAAAGCCGAATATCCCGCGACCGCCGAGCACTTAAAGGCGCTGCATGATTTCTCCGAAGAGTTGAAGGAAGGTCTGGGCATGATCAGCCTGTACAACGAAGGTCTGGGCACGGTTAGCGAAGCGTATGTCTACGATCGCGTGCGGGACCGCGATCTGCCTGCATCGGAACGCCCCAAGCGTCCCTGGCAGGAACCCATGGTGGCCAAGAAGCGACCCGCCTAGTAAATGGCTCACCCGATGTGCTCCGGGCGATTGAGGTTGTAAGTCCGGCAGCACAAATAGTGTCTCTCCTCGTGCAAACCCTACTGAGCATTTGCAATCCAACCAACTCAGACGTATTGCGATACGTCACGGGTTCTTGGAGGAGCGAAGGCTTATGAAGCGGATCGGAATTATGCTCGCCCTGGCGATGTTCTCTACATTCGCAGTTTGGGCGCAGGACAGCACGACGCAAAGCACTACAACCACGAACAATCAGTCAGCTGCGCAAAATAAGGCAGCGGCGCAGCAGGATGCAAACATGGCCGGCCAGGAGAAGGCCGACGCAAAGAATGAAGGTACGAAATCGGGCGAGGAGCATGACAAGGTTCTGGCCCGGCTCGACGATTCCTCAAAGATTTTGAATGAACTGCTGGCGGCGCCGGACAAGGGCATTCCCGACGATGTATTTAAGAGCGCAAAGTGCGTAGCCGTAGTTCCCTCGATGGTCAAAGGCGGCTTTGTGTTTGGCGCCGAGCATGGACGCGGCGTGGCAACGTGCCGCACCGCAGAACGGTGACTGGAGCGCTCCCGCCTTCTTTGTAATCACGGGAGGTAGCTGGGGCCTGCAAATCGGCGTTCAGGCTGCGGACCTGGTCATGTTGATCATGAACGATCAAGGGATGAACGATCTTCTCAGCTCGAAATTCAAATTGGGCGCTAATGGTAGCGTAGCCGCAGGTCCCGTGGGCCGGGAAGCCGCCGCTTCCACCGACTGGAAGATGCATGCCGAAGTGCTCACCTATTCTCGTACGCGAGGCTTGTTTGCCGGACTGACTCTGAGCGGTGCGGTCATCAAGCAGGATGACGATGCGACCCGCGCGCTCTATGGCCGCACGGTGGGATTCCGACCCACGCTGACCGGTCAGGTGCAATCGCCGGCAGCCGCGGCGAACTTCCTGGCTACGGTCCGCCGCAGCAAGTCGGAGGCAACGGCCGAGGCGCACTAGGAATCGAAGCCAGACAATCGGAACGGTGACAGGCGGTGGGCTTCGGCTCACCGCTTTTTCGTGCTGTTTGCTACACTGCGGCGCGTGAGGTGAACATGAGCCGATGGCTGTTGCCACTGATGGTGTTGCTGGCGGGAAACGTGTTCGGCCAGGCGCAGGCTCGAGTCGGCCAACTCGGAGGCGGCGATTCGCGCTGTGCTGCAAGCGCAAGTGGAAGCCTGGAACCACCATGATCTCGAAGGATTCATGACCGGCTACTGGAACTCGCCGGAGCTGACCTTCTTCTCGGGAGCGACTGAGACTAAAGGTTGGCAGCCTACCTTGGAGCGTTACAGGCGAGATATCAGGCCGAAGGCCGTGCCATGGGCACGCTTAGCTTCAGCGACCTGACCGTCGAAATGCTGGGCGCCGATGCGGCCTTCGTGCGCGGCACGCTTTCAGCTGGTCATGCCTGACGGCAAGCAGCCGCACGGGGTGTTCACCCTGATCTTCCGCAAGTTTCCCGAGGGCTGGCGCATTATCCACGATCACACCTGCGCGGAGTAAGCGCTAAACACCTGGTTCTGCCAAGACTCGGCCGGCGGTGATTTCGAAGGAGCACATCTTCAGCCATACCGTGACAAGGCCTTGTTGTTGTTCGGCAAGATTGTTTTTACGCGCTGCAATCGCCGGGTGTAGAATCCAGTTGTCTCCCAACCGGACGTCACACGTTCCGGTGACGAGGCAGAACAGGCGGTATCCGCGGACGCGGAACTGCACTGGAGGACATCGTGAGTATTACCACCGGCGACTTCCGCGCCAAAATCACCGCATCCACTCTTCTCGAAAAAAAACAACGTCAGGACATCATCACCTGTCTGACCGCCTACGACTATGCCAGCGCGCGCCTGGTCGACGAAGCCGGCATCGACATGGTGCTGGTCGGCGACTCGCTGGCCATGGTGATGCTGGGCTACGAAAACACTCTGCCCGTCACCATGCAGGAGATGCTGCATCACACGCGTGCCGTGCGGCGCGGAGTGAAGCGGGCATTCCTGGTGGCGGACATGCCCTTCGCGTCGTACCACGTCAGCCAGCGGGAATCGCTGCGCAACGCGGCGCGCTTCATCAAGGAAGCGGGCGCGGAGGCGGTGAAGATCGAAGGCGGCGAGAAACGCGCGCTAAGCTGGTCGAGACGCATGGTCGAGGCTGAGATTCCCGTGGTCGGCCACATCGGACTGACGCCGCAATCGGTGCATGCCATGGGCGGCTACAAGGTGCAGGGCAAGACGCTGCAGGCCGTCGAGCAACTGATGCACGATGCGCTCGCCCTGGAACGCGCCGGCGCCTGCTGCGTGGTGCTGGAAGGCATTCCGCGCGAAGTGGCGGCGATGATCACGCAGGAGCTGGAGATTCCAACCATCGGCATCGGCGCCGGCCCGGAGTGCGATGGCCAGGTGCTGGTCTTCCACGATCTGCTGGGACTGACGTTCGCGCCGCCGGCGAAGTTCGTTCGCCGCTACGCCGATGTGGGCGCGGTCATCAGCAATGCGCTGACTGCGTTCAAGGAGGATGTGAAGTCGGGCGGTTATCCCTCCGATGCCGAGTCGTACCATCTGCCCAAGGAGACGCTGGCAGCGCTGCAGGAAATTGCCGAACGCAAGCGGGCTGTGCGACTGTAGAAGCATGCGGCTGTCGTTCCGGCGTTCGATTTTGCTTGCAGTCGATGCTCATGTTCTGGGCGTCGGCCGCGCTCTGCCAAAGTACTGCCGCACCGCCGCGCGCGCAAGTCAATTCCGAAGAAGCAATATTGCCAGCCCGACGGCGGATTCTGCTTCCAGTACCCGGGTTCGTGGGAGATGCTGGGCGAGATGTTCGCCGGCAATGGAGTGGTGGTCGCGCCTCCGCAGAAGCAGGACGAGCGCTGTGGGACGAGATCACGGTAGCGCTGGTCGCGCCTCCGCCCGAGGGCGACGAAGAGGGCATTGGTCTGGATGGCGTCATCCAGCAGGCGACCAGCGGTCTGCGCGAGGCGGGACAGAGTTTCGAAACGCTGCAGCGTCAGGAGCGCACCGTGGACCACAAGCCGGCGCAGATGCTGAAGGTTCAGTACCGCGAAAAATCCACCGGCCACGACTGGATCGAGGAGCTGGTTTTCATCAGGGTCCGGACAATGAGATCTATTCGGTGGCGTTGAAGTGTTCTCCGGAAAATCTGGCGCGGCTGGAGCTGGTGCTTAGGGGCGTCCTGGAAAGCTGGACGCTGCCTGAGCCGAGCCTCCGGCAGACGCGCCGGAAGAGAGCACGCCGGCGCAACCTGTTCCTCCGGCGAGCCCATTACCGCATTGACACCTTTGAAACACATCCAGACCATCGCCGGGATGAAGGCCGCCTGCCGCCAGGTGACGCGCAGCGGAAAGACACTGGGCTTGGTTCCGACCATGGGCGCGCTGCACGAGGGACATCTTTCGCTGGTGCGCGCTGCGAAGGCGCGATGCAATGTGATCGCGGTTTCTATTTTCGTGAACCCGCTGCAATTTGGGCCCACGGAAGATCTCAGCAAATATCCGCGAACGCTGGAGCGCGATGCCGCAATGCTGGAGCAACTCGGCGTGGACCTGCTGTTCGTGCCGACGGTTGACGAGATGTACCCCGCTGGTGCGAAGACGTACGTGCTGGTGGAAGGCTTGAGCGACAAGCTGGACGGGGCGTCGCGGCCCGGACATTTTCGCGGAGTCACCACCGTCGTCAGCAAGCTGTTTGAGATTGTGCGTCCCGACTGCGCCTTCTTCGGACAGAAGGATGCGGCGCAGGTGGCCGTGCTGCGCAAGATGGTGAGCGACCTCGACATGGATGTCGAGATGGTGGTCTGTCCCATCGTGCGCGAGAAAGATGGGCTGGCGATGAGTTCGCGCAACGTCTATCTGACGCCGGAGCAGCGGCAGCAGGCGCTGGTGCTGCATCGCGCGCTGATGCGCGTGCAGACGGCCGCCGACAAGGGCGAGCGCGACGCGGCGAAACTTGCGGACGTTGGCAAGCAGGTAATCGCGGAAGAGCCCGGCGCGCGGCTGGATTACTTCGCGATCGTCGATCCCGAGACGCTGGATCCGGTTGCGGAAATTGCGCGCGGCGCACTGGTAGCCGTTGCGGCGTATTTCGGGGCGACGCGGCTGATCGACAATCTGGTGATTGCAAGAGCGTCAGGCTAGAACAGTTGATGTACCGGGTGGAGTTCCTTTGGCGGCTGAAAGAAAAGTCGAAAGTAGATCCCTCGCCGGGCTGAAGCCCGGGTCGTGATGACAAGAACAAGGGCTCATAACCACAGCTAAAGCTAGAGGCGTCTGCCGCCGGCTGAAAGCCGGCTCCAGATATCTAAAACAACAGACTTAGACGCGACGCTGAAGCGTCGCTCTACCGAACAGCGTCTCCGCGCAATTTTCACAAGAAGGCTCGGCTATCGCTTCGAACCACTAGGCAAGTGCACCCTGCTTCCTCTTCCATCCCGAGATCCACGCGGCACCCAGCAACAGCACCACGGGATAACACTCCAGCGTGTAGCGCGGCTCGGGATTGGAGAGTGTGCCCAGGAAGGCCGAACGCAGCAGCGACAAACAACAACATCATGCCGAGATAACGTGGCCGCGGACCGCGGACGGCTCCCATCACCGCAGCGAAGATGAACAGCAGATTCAGCACGCCCCACAGCGTTGCGATCGCACGCAGGCCTTGGTATCGTCGGAGTATTCCCACCAGCGCGAGTTCAGCGGCAGCATCTCGGTGCGCGGGCGCAGCCACATGTCGGCGATGCGCAACGCTGGCAGCCAAACGTAATAGCGCAGCGGATCCTGCCGCATACGCTCCTTGGCCAATTCCATGAAGCGCGCATTCAGCGCCGGATTGACCACCAGCACTTTGTTGTAGTCGGCGAGGATGAGCCTGCGTTTTTGCCCGCTCCTGCGGCGCTGTCGAAGGCTCGCGAAGGAAGTAGGGCGAGATCGACCTTGTCTCCGGGAACCTGCCAGTAGACTTCTTCGGTAGAAACATAATCGGCGACCCAGGTCCGCACCCATTTGTCGAAGCCGTCGGGAGACAAACTCGTCCGGATCGCTGGCCGACTGCGGAACCAGCGGCTGAAAGCGATGGAAGTCGCGCCAGTTGCGGATGGTCCAGGGCACCAGCGGCGCAATCGAGATCGCCAGCACCAAGCGCTCCGGCCCAGAAGAGGCGCGCACGTTCCTTCGGCTGTCGCCACATTCTGCCACAGCAGGTAACAGTCCCAGCGCGATCAGCAAAATGCCGCCGTCGGGCCGCAGCAGGATGCCGCCCGAAACGGCCACGCCGCACCACGTCCAGGCCGGCCATGCGTCGCGTCCCTCTTCCGACGCAAGAAACCCGGCTACAGCTGCGTCCAGCGCCACCGCGACGAAGAAGATGCTCAGCGTCTCAGCCAGCGGAGCCACGGTGTAGTTCGCGGTGAACGGGCACAGGGCCGCCAGCAGGAACGCGAAACGAGCGGCGCGTTCGGAGACAGTGCGTCGCGCCAGATCGGCGATAAAGAAGCAGGTGACGACATCGATAACGATCTGCACCAGCAGCACGGCGTGGTAATGTTCGCGGCCGAACAGCAGGAAACAGGCGGCCAGGAATGCGGGATAGCCGGGCAGGCGAATCAGCGTGGGATGAACGCCATCGTTGTGGGTCAGGCCGAAGATGCCGTGGTCGAGCCAATTCTTGGCAATGTCGCCATAAATCAGCGAGTCGCCGGTGACGTGCGGGAATCGGAAATAGAAGATCAGCCGCAGCGCGAACGCAGCGATGGTAATCAGGAGGAAGTACTGTCGAGACTCCCGGACCATGAGCCAGAACGGCCGCTGGTCTCTACTCCATAGCGAGTTGCCGTCCGGTTCGCGCACGAGCCGAATATAGCAGCTAGGGAAACTCTGATTAAGTCAAAGCGAAGTCCCGCAGCGGCTAAAGCCATATGATTTTGCGGGTGCTTAGCGGACGGCCTGAAGTGTCTGCGTGAGAACCTCTGTCGTCCCTACGGGACTCGGACTTATTTACCACTTCACCCGGCACTCCGCCTGCGGCTGCGTGCTGGGCTAGACTATTCTGCGCCTAAGGCGCTTTTTTTTTGCGCTTCGCATTCTCCACCGCTGAAACGCAAAGTTCGTTCTCACGCACACACTGAAGGCCGTCCCCTTCAAAACAAGACTTAATCGTAATCAGAGTTTCCCTGGTAGCTGTCAGCCATCAGCCGTCGAGGCATTGTGCTGCTGGAAACTGTAAAATGGTTACTTAGTTGTAATCCGCCTATTTACGGGGTTACGGCCAGAGTCTAGCGTGCTCAGCGAGTGCCGCGCGGCGTTCGCTGGGGTGAGAGAGCATGTACGAAGTTACTGTAGAAGACACCTTTTCCGCAGGCCATTACCTGCGCAATTATCGCGGCAAGTGCGAGAAGCCTCACGGGCACAACTACCGTGTCCGGGTTACCTTGAGCGGCGCCGAACTGGACCGCGCCGGCTTGCTGCTGGACTTCAAGGAACTGAAAGACGTTCTGCGGCCGGTGATGAACTATCTCGACCACGAGATGATCAATGAACTGGAACCGTTCACCACGGTGAATCCTTCGGCGGAAAACCTGGCGAAGTACTTTTTTGACGAAACCAACTCGCGTCTGAAGCAAAGTACCAACGGACGGGTGCGAGTGAAGGACGTTACGATCTGGGAAACCGACACCACGACGGCGCGCTACAGCGAGTAACCGTGCGTCTGGAAGGGGCTGAGAACAGACGATCTCTGCAGGAGTCAACATCGGGCCCCAGCCGTCGCGACTGGGTTCACGGGGCTGAGCAGCGCAAGGATCCGGGAATCCGGATTGCCTAGTTTGGGGATACCCGGCTAAGCCCTGTAATCAGAATATTTTACAAATAAGGGCAATGAAAACAATATTTTGGGGGAACAGTTCCTTGTAAGTCGTTGATTTAAGGTAGATCCATGTTATGCAAGTCATTTGTTTGCAATATTATAGTATGTAAGTCCAATGAATAGAATATTTTAGCAGGAGAGCTCTGAGATTGTCTATTGTTATCAATAGCTTAGGATGCCGACCGCAGGGGGGTTGAACCATCCTTTTGGCAACGGCGGAAAGTTGATGAAGCGGTTCCTGCTGACGAGAACCGCCCCGAAGTGGGAAGACTGTGCAGATCATCGAGATTTACAAGTCGCTGCAAGGTGAGTCGTCGTACGCAGGATTGCCCTGTGTGTTCGTGCGGCTGGCAGGATGCAATCTGCGATGCAGTTGGTGCGACAGCGAATACACGTTCAAAGGCGGACAACGCATGACCATCGAGGAGGTCGAGCGCGAGGTCCATCGCGTGTCTCCCGATGGTGGATTGGTGGAAATCACCGGCGGCGAACCGCTGTTGCAGGAGCGCGAAGCCGTTCCGCTGATGGGTCGACTGCTGAGCAACGGATATACCATTCTGCTGGAAACCAGCGGCGAGCGGCCCTTGGATAACGTTCCGGCAGCGGTGGTGAAAATTGTGGATGTAAAGTGCCCCGATTCCGGCGAAGGCGACACGTTCCGCATGGAGAACTTGCCTTGGCTCACTTTGCGCGACGAAGTGAAGTTTGTGGTTGCCAGCCGTCTGGATTATGAATTCGCACGCGAGTTCATTCGCCAACATGCGCTCAGCTCGCGAGTGGGTTCCGTGATTCTCTCGCCCGCATTTCGCAAAGACGCCGCGGGAAGCCGGGACGTTTCGCATTGTCTGATTGATCCGCAGGCGCTGGCGGAATGGATGCTGGCCGACGGGCTGAATGCGCGCTTCGGACTGCAGATCCACAAGTTCATCTGGGAGCCTTCGCTGAAAGGCGTCTAAGCTGACGTTTCAGAATGAGTAGCGATTCTATTCGCGCGATTGTCTGTCTCAGCGGAGGCATGGATTCTTCCGTGTGCGCAGCTCTGGCTGTGCGCGACTTCGGCGCAGACGCCGTCGCCGCACTGCATATCAGCTACGGGCAGCGGACCGAAAGTCGCGAGCAGACTGCTTTCCGTGGCATTTGTGAGCGGCTCGGCATCGGCAAACGCCTGATCGTGCGCACTGCCGTTCTTTCGCGCCATTGGCGGATCGGCGCTGACCGACGAGCAGATTGCCGTTCCCGATGCTGGACCGGAAATCGGCAGCCAAATACCTGTGACTTACGTGCCCTTCCGCAACGCCCATTTTCTGTCGGCCGCAGTGAGCTGGGCGGAGGTGCTGGGCGCGGAACGCATCTATATTGGAGCGGTGCAGCAGGACAGCTCGGGCTATCCGGATTGCCGTCCCGGAGTTTTATCAGCGCGTTCAACGCAGCTGATGCGTGCCGGCACAAAGGAAGGCCGCATCCAGATCGAGACGCCGCTGATCGCGCATGCGCAAGTCTCGAGATTGTGACGCGTGGCCTTGAATTAGGTGCTCCCTTCGATTTAACGTGGTCATGCTACAGCCGGGACGACTTGGCTTGTGGCAGTTGCGACAGTTGTGTCTTACGGTTGCGGGCCTTTGCAGCGGCGGGCGCTGTCGATCCCATTCCCTACCTGTCGCCGACCGCGGTTCAGGACTTTTCATGAATGTAGATCTTGAAATCAACGCTGGAGACCGTGGTCAGGAGGTCGTCATTCGGCTCTCACGCGCTGGAGGAGCCATGAAGAAGATATCTTAATTTTGCCGTTTTGCTGTTTGCTGGTGACTTGTGTGCGGCTCCCGTGTGGGCGCAAATGAATGGCGATATCAAAGGAGTGGCCACAGATCGAGACGGCAAGCCCATCTGCTGGCGCCACGGTTGAGCTCGTTGGCACCCAGACGGGAAGAAAGTACACGCTCAAGACCGAACGCCAAGGGCGAATACGTCGCAGCGGGACTTCCCATGGGAACTTACTCGGGCCAGTTTTTCAGAACGGCAAAGAGATGGATCGCACAATAACGTTCCCGTGATTGCCGGCGGGCGAGCGTGAAGTGGATTTCGACCTGGCCAAGGACAGATGCCGCTGCGGCGGATCAGACAGAACAAGGCTCGAGGCGGCTCAGAAGCAGAACCTGAAGATTAAGGGCTGAACGCCACGCTGAGAGCAGGCGAAGGAACTGGAAGGCGCGGGCAATTACGACCAGGCCATTACGCTGCTGCAGCAGGCAACCCAGGTAGATCCTACTCAGGACCTGGTATGGGCCTACCTGGGCGACGCGCAGCGCGGAGCCAAGAAATATACCGACGCCATTGACGTCTTATCAAAAGGCGCTGGCCATCAAGCCGAACAACGGTTCCTATCAGGGCCAGTTGGCTGATGCTTACGCGAAAGTCCGGACAGACGGATAAGGCGATTGCAGCAGTACGCCGCAGCTGCTCAGGCTGACCCCACGAACGCTGGCCCAGTATTACTACAACGAAGGAGCGGTATTAACCAACACCGGCAAGATCGACGAGGCTATAGCCGCCTTCGACAAGGCCATCAACTGGATCCCAATCGCGCCGACGCCTATTACTGGAAGGGCGTCGACCTGATCGGCAAAGCGACCATGAAGGACGAAAAGATGGTCGGCGCCGGCCGGAACTGCGGAAGCGTTCAACAAGTATCTGGAGTTGCAGCCGACCGGCAAGTATGCCGACGCAGCCAAGCAAATGCTGGCCAGCATCGGCGCCGCGGTCGAAACCAGCTACGGAAAACCGAAGTCAGGTAAGAAGAACTAAGCTGCCTGCAAGTATGCCGGATCGGGGCGCGGTCGCGTCCGTGACCGCATCGCTTTTCTCCACCCTGCAGACTCAGCCAGGAGTCACGACAGACGCGGCCGTTTCTCAGCTTCCTTGATCCGTCTGAGTAGAATCGCGATTGGCAGCTTGCGCTATGGCAAGTGCCGCCGAATCCAAGCTCCTTTCATTCAGTGATGCTCGACGCGCTCGTCGAAGAATATGCCGCTGACGCTTTCTCCCACCCAGCCCGAAATGATATCGCTGCTGGAGTCCTGCCGGTCTGGTGCTGGCTGAGGACTTGCGCGCCGATCGTGACTTTCCGCCTTTTCCCGATCTACTCGCGACGGATTCGCGGTTCGGGCCGCAGACTTGAAGACCATTCCGGCGCAATTGCGTTGCGTCGGGGAGATCAAAGCAGGAGCGACGTCTGGAGAGAGCGTCTCGTTGTTCGACAGGACGAAGCGTCGAAATCATGACCGGTGCGCCGGTTCCCAAGGGCGCGGATGCTGTCGTGATGGTCGAATACACGCGAGCGCAACGGCGGTGATCGTAACGGTGCAGCGTGCGGTGACTTCCGGAGAAAACATGGTGGCAAAGCGGCGTCGGAGGCCCGCGAGGCTCGGCCATGGTGTCGCGAGGGACCCGGGTAAATCACACGACCGTCGCCATTGCCGCCGCCATTGGATGGCCGAGGTTGCGGTATACCGTCGGCCGCGAGTCGCAATTCTGGCTACTGGCGATGAGGTGGTCGACATCAATCTGCAGCCGGGTCCCAACGAGATTCGCAACTCCAACAGCTACTCACTGGCTGCACAGGTGCACGCGGCGGGCGGCGATCCAATGATCTTGCCGGTGGCGCGCGACGACGCCTGGCGAACTGGCGCTGCTCATGCGCAAAGGTCTGGAAGCGGACTTGTTGCTGATCACCGGCGGCGTATCGATGGGCAAGTACGATCTGGTCGAGCAGGTGCTGGCTTCATTCGAGCGCCCTGTATTTTCTTTACCGGCGTCGAAATTCAGCCGGGAAGCCGGTAGTTTTTGGAGAAGTGAAGTCAAGTGAGCGGACGAACTGCGCCATTCTTTGGCCTTCCGGGTAATCCGGTTTCGACGATGGTCACGTTTCAACTTTTCGCACGGCCGGTGCTCGACGCTCTGTCGGGATCCGCGCCACAGCCCCTGAACTTTCGCGCAAGCCCAGCTGAAAGTCGGAATTCAGCACTCGGACCGGCCTGACGCGGTTTCTGCCTGCGAAGCTGGCGGCACGCATGAGCAGCCGGAGGTGGAGTTGCTGCGCTGGCAGGGTTCTGGAGACTTGATGGCGGCTGCGCAAGCTCGAACTGCTACATTGTGGTACCACCGGATCGAGAGCGATTTTCGCCGCAGGAGAGGCGATCACAATACTTTGCTGTGATCGAGAGATGAGTTGAGGAAATCAGCGCAGCCATGGCGATATCGCGGAACAAGACGAAGAAGCTGTCGCACTACGACGCTAGCCGGTCGCGCTTCGATGGTCGACGTTTCTGCCAAGCAGCCCACCGTCCGCGAAGCCGAGGCGAGCGCTTTCGTGGCGATGAGCCGCGACGGTGCTTCGCGCACTGCCGCGGAATCCGAAAGGCGATCCGCTGGAAGTCGCGCGCGTCGCGGGAATCTATGGCTGCCAAGCGGACGTCAGAACTGATTCCCATGTGCCATCCCATTCCGCTGAGCAAGGTTGACGTCGAGGCCAAAGTAGAAAAGGACGGCGTTGCCATTCGCACCCTGGCGCGCACCACTGCGGTGACCGGCGTCGAGATGGAAGCCCTGGTTGCGGCTTCGGTCGCGGCGCTTACTGTGTATGACATGTGCAAGGCGCTGGACAAGGGAATCGAGATTCGCGAAGATCGTATCTGCTGCGCAAGTCGGGCGGCAAGAGCGGCGAGTACCGGCGCGGTCGATCGCAGACGAAGCGCACGGGCAAGTCGCTCACGAGGTCAAATGATGATACCGCTGCCGTCCTCACCATCAGTGATTCCTGTTCGCGCGGCGAACGCGCCGATCTCTCGGGACCTGCGACCGCCGAGGTATTGCGCCAGCACGGCTTCGACGGTCGCCATCAGGAGATCGTTCCCGACGAGCAGCCAGCCATCGAAGAGCAGCTGATGCGATATCAGCGAACAGGTCAATTGATTGTGACCACGGGAGGCACCGGATCGCCGAGCGCGATGTCACTCCGGAAGCGACGCGCGCGGTCTGCTCGAAGCTCATCGACGGCATTCCAGAGAAGATGCGCTCCGCCGGATTGGCAGCAGAATCCGTTTGCAGTTCTAAGCCGCGGCATTTGCGGCGTGCGCGGGCAGGGCGCTGATCCTCAATCTGCCCGGCAGTCCCAGCGGCGCGGTGCGATCGCTGCAGGCCGTCATCGAGATCCTGCCGCACGCAGTCGATCTGCTCGCCGGAAAGACGGACACGCATAGCGAGCGAATAGTCGCAAGCTAGATCCTCGTACAATAGCTGTCTTGCATTCGAAGTCGGGCTTCGAGGAACCACTTGGATCCCGTGACTCATTTCCTGACCGGCGCCTGCATGGGACGCTCCGGCTTCAATCGCAAGACTGCCTGGCAACGGTGACCATGGTGCTCGCCGCCGAGGCTGCCGACATCGACGTGGTTTGGGGGTTCAAGGGCTCGATCGCGGCGATTGCAGCACCATCGCGGTATCACTCACAGCTTCGTTGGCGTGCCGTTCATGGCGGCGGCAGTATTGGGACTATGTCTATCTTCTGCATCGCTT
The DNA here is from genome assembly GCA_963746515.1 of uncultured Acidobacteriaceae bacterium. Lineage (GTDB taxonomy): Bacteria > Acidobacteriota > Terriglobia > Terriglobales > Acidobacteriaceae > Bog-257. Next base: position 43,920 of record CAVVBO010000004.1, read on the forward strand.
CGGTCTGGCAAGCGGCCGGCCGCTGAAGTCTCGCCGCGATCCGGCCGAATCTGCCGGTGCGCTGGGGCTATCTTTACTTCTGCGCGGTGCTGGCGGCGCTGAGCCACTTGCTACTCGACTACACCACCGCCTACGGCATTCGCCTGTTCGAGCCATTCAACTATCGCTGGTACTCATGGGACATCGTTTACATCGTCGATCCGCTGATCTGCTGGTGCTGTTGCGGGCCTGGCCGTTCCGGCCTGTTCGGCCTGATCAGCCAGGAAATTGGCGCGCGCAGCAAAGGACCGCGCGGACGCGGCGGGGCCATTGCTGCCCTCATCTGCGTTGTCGTGATTTGGGGTGTATCGCGACTACCAGCATCGCCGCGCGCTCACGCGATGAATTCGTTTGTTTATCACGGAGCCGAGCCCTCGCGACTGGCGGCTTATCCCTACATGATCAATCCGTTTCGCTGGCACGGTGTGGTTGAGACCACCGACTTTTTCGAAACCGTCCCAGTGAATTCGCTCGGGCCCGATGTCGACTCGCAGAACGGGCAGCTCTTTTATAAGCCTCCGGAAACCGCCGCAAGTCAGGCAGCGAAGTCTTCGTATTTGGGGCGGGTCTATCTTGATTGGGCGGTCTTTCCCTACGTCGCAGAGCGAAAACTCGAAGGCAGACGCCGGCTATCTGGTGGAGTTCCAGGATCTGCGCTACACCTATCCTTCTCTCACTCCCTCGCGTCGAGCACCGTTGGGCGGCTTTGTCTTGCTGAATCCGGACCTGCGAGTGGTTCAGGAAGGGATGAATAGCAGCAAGTCTCCGTCGGAGGAAAGTCTGGGGAATCCGGCGGAGCGGCAATAACCCGGCGGTCGAGTTCCTCTCGCCGGGTAAATTACCCGCTTGGCGACGCTGCACACTTCGCATACGATCTCCCTCAATATGGGCAACATTGACGTCAACGAGGAATGGCGCAGGCTGCAGGAGTTGTATGGGGGCATGGCTGAGGAGGAGCTTCACGCTGTTGCCGATGAAGGCTACGAGCTGACCGAGATTGCCCAGCAAGCGCTGCGCGCCGAAATCTCCCGGCGAGGTCTGGATATTGTCCTGAAGGAAACGCCGCCGCCATCCGATGTTGTGGACGAGCCGCACGGCGATTTTGATCCTGCCGATCTGGACCTGGTAACCGCGTTTCGTGTTTGGGATCTGGCTGAAGCCAAACGTGTGAAAGCGAAGCTTGACGCTGCCTACATTCCCTCCTATCTCGGCCTCGACAATATCGAGAACGTGGACCTGCTTCCTCCGATTATGGAGGTAGGTTTGCCGGTGAAAGTGAGGAGAGGAGACGCGGCGAACGCTCGGGCCGCCGTCCGCGATGTTTTGTCATCCCACGGTGACGACGAGGAAATCCCTGAGTACGCTGGGCGCTGCCCAAAATGCCATTCCGAAGAAATCGTGTTCGAGGGGCGGGGCAATTTGCCGCCACATGACGAATCTGCAGACTCGGACTCGGCGGAGGAAGACCCAGACGTCGATTCCACGGCAGAAGAAGAAACCGACGCAGGCTTGTCGGCGAGCGAGGACGATCCCAACGCGAAATTCAATTGGAGATGCGAAGCCTGCGGCCATGCCTGGCAGGACGATGGTATCGAACCGCCAACATGATCGCGCGTTACTGAGCTGCGAGCCGTTCTGTTCTTCGCCGTGATCGCCGCTTGCGCAGTCGCCAAATCCACCACCCGATCAGGGCCGCAGCTGCAATTATCGCGATCGCCAGACGCAGATGGTGATGCACCATCCCACCCACGAAGCCCAGAATCTGCGGGCCGTATCGGATCACAATCAGCGACACAACGGAGAAGCGCAGCAACCGGCCGAAGAAAATCGCAGCCAGAAAGTGGCCGAAGTTCATCTCCGCTACTCCGGCCGACAAAACGAACAGCTTGAACGGCGTCGGTGGCGGCAGCATGGAAGGCAGCATCACCGCCAGGAATTCGTGCCGCTCGAAGGAAGCTTTGATCTTGTTGAAGCGCTGTTCGCCGATTTGCTTGACCAGCAGAAGCTCGCCTCCTTTGTAGCCGATCAGGTAAATCACGATGCTGCCCAGCGCCGAGCCGGTCGCGCCCATGGCTGCGTAAAGCAGGAAGCGCCGTGGATCGGCATACGAGTAGCCTGCCACGATCGCGTCCAGCGGCATGCCGAGAAATGCCGCGTCCACCGCGGCAAATCCAAGCACGCCCCAGATTCCCAGCGGCTTCAATAACGCCAGGATCAGCAGGCTCCACTTGTTGAGAAGGTGTTTCAAACCAGTTGTCAGTTGCCGGTGGCCAGTTGTCAGTTTCCAGTTGCCGGTGCTCAGGTGTCGATTGTCCGATAACGGCGCTGGTCTTTTTGATTCTACGCGAGAGCTTGCCCTGTGCAGTTCCTTAACCCAGTTCGCGCTGACTCCTGACAACTGACAACCGACAGCCGACAATTGGCTACTGACAACTGCCTTCCGACTACTGGCATAATTGCTGGATGCCGTCCGGCAACAAAGACCTGCTCCAGAAGATCGAAGCACTGCGCGACAAGATTCGCTACCACGAGCATCGCTATTACGTGCTCGACGATCCGGAGATCAGCGACGCCGACTTCGATCGGCTGATAGACCAGCTGATCGACCTTGAGTCGAAGCACCCGGAGCTGATTACTCCCGACTCTCCCACGCAACGGGTTGGCGGGCAAGTGAGCGGCCAGTTCGCCAGCGTGCAGCATTCAACGCCGATGCTCTCGCTGGCCAAGACCACCAGCGAGGCCGAGTTGCGTGACTGGGAGCGCCGCATCCACGATCTTACCGGCGTGACCAAGGTCGACTATGTCTGCGAGTTGAAGCTCGACGGCATGTCGATGGCGCTGCGTTTCGACGCGGGAAGATTGTCGATAGGCATCACGCGGGGCAATGGCACAGAGGGCGAGGACGTCACCGCAAACGTTCGAACCATCCGCAGCATTCCCCTTAACATCCCGGCGCAGCAATTGAAGAAAGCAGGTCTGCCCGGAGCTTTCGAAGTGCGCGGCGAACTGCTGATGCCAACCGCATCGTTCGTGCGCATGAATGAGGAGCAGGAAGAGAAAGGCCTGCCCAAGTTCGCCAATCCTCGCAATGCGACCGCGGGCACGGTGCGGCAACTGGATCCGCGGATTACAGCGCGACGCCGCCTGGACTTCTTCGCCTATGGCCTGCTCGTCGACGGTCGCACGATTTTTGACCGGCACTCCGAAGCTCTGAAGGCCTTGCAGGCTGCGGGCTTCAAGGTGAATCCCAATCACCGGCTGGTGCACAACATCGATGGCGTATGGGACTTCATCGGGCAGTGGGAAGGCAAGCGAGACAGCCTGCCCTACGAAACTGATGGCATCGTGGTGAAGGTCGACCGCATTGGGCTGCAGCAAGAGCTGGGCTTCACCGGCAAAGCCCCGCGCTGGGCCATCGCGTACAAGTACGCCGCGCACTCGGGCGAGACGCAGATTGAAGACATTCAAGTGCAGGTGGGCCGCACCGGTAAGCTGACGCCGGTGGCATGGCTCAAGCCCGTGCCCATCGGCGGTACCACCGTCAGCCGAGCCACGCTGCACAACATGGATGAGATCGATCGGCTGGGTGTGCGAATTGGCGACTGGGTTCAGGTGGAGCGCGGTGGCGATGTTATTCCCAAAGTCGTGAAGGCTCTGGAAGATAAGCCGCGCGGTCATCGTCATTTTCACATGCCGCAGCGCTGTCCGGTCTGCGGAGGCCACATAGTTCGCGCCGAAGGCGAGGCCGATCACCGCTGCGTGAATGCGAATTGTCCGGCCAAGCTACGCGAGAGCATTCGCCACTTCGCCTCGCGCGGCGTGATGAACATCGACGGCATGGGCGACTCGCTGGTCAACCAGCTGGTCGAAACCGGACTGGTGAAGAATGTCGCCGATCTCTACGACCTTACCGAAGAAAAACTGCTGACGCTGGAACGCATGGGCAAGAAGTCGGCGGACAACATTCTCAGCGAGATTGAGCGATCGAAGAAGCTGCCGCTGGAGCGCGTGATCTATGGGCTGGGAATCCGTTTTGTCGGCGAGCGCACGGCGCAATTCCTGGCCGAAGCTTTCGGTTCGATGGACGCGCTGATGAAGGCCAGCGAAGAAGAGCTGCAGGAGGTGAATGAAATCGGGCCGCGCGTTTCGGCGGCGATCCGCGAGTTTTTCGACGAGCCCAAGAACGTGGCGCTGGTCGAGCGTTTACGCGAAAAAGGGCTCACCCTCAAAGGCCAGAAGAAACAGCGCGCGACGACTCTTGCTGGGAAAACATTTGTGCTCACCGGAACTCTGGAGCGTCACACGCGCGACGAAGCCAAGAAGCTGATCGAAGATGCCGGCGGCAAGGTTGCCGGATCGGTCAGCAAGAAGACTGACTACGTAGTCGCGGGAGCCGAAGCCGGATCGAAGCTCGACAAAGCGCGCGAGTTGGGCGTCGCTATCGTCGGCGAAGACGAGATGGAAGCGTTGGCGAAGGGCTAAACTCGCGCGAGGGAAATAAGCGCTAATCGTGGAGGCACCTGGCTGGACGCGCGTTTCCTCCACGACAAACTGGGTAAAGCTAGGCGACTTTATCTCTATCCCTAGCTGTTCCGCAGCTTCGGCAACTGGCGGTAATATCCAGCCGGTTGCGGCGAACCTGATTCTCAAAGGCGGACCAGCGCTCCTGCCGCGCCTGCTCCGAGACGTAAATTTCATCCGGATTGGTCAGGTGGTCGCGCTGCGCCTGCACTGGATTCAAGTTGTCACGGTCAATCGCTTCCTCGCTCGCGCGGGTTGGAATTTCGGCAGGCACGAACTCGCCCGGCAGCCGCTCGTCTTCCGCCTTGGCTGCGACACTCGGACGCATCCGTATTTTGCTGGGGTCGGCGTCGGCCGGAGGAAATTTTCCTACTAGCCGGTCCGGCGTGTACGCCGCATCGTCCTCGCCCGATCCCGCCCCGGCAGGCAGTTCGCTGGCTTCCGGGCTGATGGTATGCGTGCTGCCTTCCTTGTGCAGTACCGGACCGCTTCCCCAAGCCTCGCGATGATCGCGGTCATAAGCGCTCCAGTCCGCATCGGTCTTCATCGCATCTTCATCGTATTTCGGCAACGACTCGATCTGCTGTTTGGTGAGGTTAATCGCGAAATCGTCGCCGTCCTCGCCATAGGCGCGAATCTGACCTGCGGGGACCAGAAACTTCTTGGTGCGCAGCCAGCCTCCCGTATCCACCACCGCATATTGAATCGCGCCGGTGGCATGATCGAAAATCACATCGTCAATCTTGCCAAGTTTGTCATCGTTGATGCCGTAAAGGGTCGCTCGCCGAACGTCATCGACGTCGCCGCTGAAGCGGTATTCCCGCAACATTCCGTAGTGGGCCATAAGAATTCCTCGCACTTCTGGATTTGGTCACTCTTTGGGTTCAGATGCAGATCAGGAAAGCGCTGCCGCCTAAAGACAGTGGCTAGCGATTAGTGGTTGGTGCCTGGAAATGAGTAGCTAAGAAAAGGACCCAAGGGAGACAACATCCAACTGGTTGCCCAAGCGAGCGAAGAGCGAAAAGCCGCCAGGCCCAAGCTGGCAACCGACAACCGGCCACTGACAACTGCCTCTCAGAACTTGGCTTTCAGTCGCTGATACGTTGTGCCCAGCAACTCCGGCAGCACGCGAGTCTCACCGATCACGGTCATGAAATTTGCGTCGGCGACCCAACGGGGAAGAACGTGCATGTGAATGTGGCCGGCGATTCCGGCGCCAGCCGCCTTGCCTATGTTCATGCCCAGATTCACACCGTCGGGGCGGTACAGTTCGATGAGCGCGACTTCCAGTTGGCGGGAGAGAGCCATCATCTCGTCTGCGGCGGCGGGAGAGAGCTTGTGCAACCGGTCGAGATGCTCGTAGGGGACAATCATGCTGTGTCCCGAAGTGTAGGGAAACGCGTTGAGAACGATGAAGTTGAATTCTCCGCGGTGCACGATCAGGGACTTCTGGTCGTCGCCCGTGCGCAGCAATTCGCAGAAAATGCAGGTAGGAGCTTCAGCCGATATGTCGGCAGTGGTGATATATGAGTAGCGCCACGGAGTCCAGAGATAGTCCATATATTCGGCAGAGTACCATTCCGCTTTGCCGCGCCAAAAGCGGCTGGATTCTTGTCACAGGATGCGGTGACCGGGCCCTCTTGACTTTCAGATTAAAAGTCAGAGAAAACCCAGCAAAATCGGCGCTGATCTTACACTTACGGGTTTGACACTGCCCCCCTCGGTTGCTATAGTCGAAGTGTTCCCTGGAAGCGCAGCCCGCTCCATCGGATCCGGCCGCTGGGTTTGTCCAAACCCGCTTTTGAGCGGGACAATCATACCTGTAGACTCAAGCCAGCAGTCCGTTTTATCTCAGGCTCTCTGCGCGTTTTGAATTCGCGCGAGTGTGCGTAAACAACCAACATGTCTTTCGAAGAAACCCACAACGCCCCGACCACCCAGACCCAGGAATCCGGGGCTGCCGAGCAGCCCGAAACTCAAGCTGCCGAGCAGCCAGAAGTTCAAGCCGCTGAGCAGCCTGACACCCAACCGGCTGAGCACGCTACCGAACCAGCTTCCGACTCCAGCACTCATTCTGTCGATGCGGCCCCCGCGGCTGCTCCAAGGTCTGAAAAAGAACCCACCATGGAAGACTTCGCCAGCGCTCTGGAAACCTTTGAGCAGGAACAGGCTCAAACCGAAGCAGCGCTGAACGAAGAGCAAATCGTCACCGGCACGGTGCTGAAAGTCACGGCCCAATACGTGGTCGTAGACATTGGCTACAAGTCCGAAGGCGTGGTCCAGGTCGCGGAATTTCAAGACCATGAAGGCAACGTGACCGTGCAGCGCGGCGATGAGATCGCGGTCATGCGCGAGCCGGGTCACACCGAAGAGGGCTACATCCACCTCTCCCACGAGAAGGCGCAGCGCCTGAAAGCGTGGGACGAAATCGAGAAAGCCTTCAACGACAAGGCTTCGGTAAAAGCGCGGGTCATCGATCGCATCAAAGGAGGCCTGACCGTCGACATTCTCGGCGCTCGCGCGTTCCTTCCCGGTTCGCAGGTCGATCTACGTCCAGTTCGCAATCTCGATGGCTTGAAGGGCCACGAGATTGATGTTCGCATCATCAAGCTGAACAAGAAGCGCGGCAATATCGTAGCCTCGCGCAAGCAACTGCTGGAAGAGGACCAGTCCGAGAAGCGGGCCAAGACTCTGGAGCAGTTGCACGAAGACGCCATTCTGACCGGCACGGTCAAGAATCTCACCGATTACGGCGCGTTCGTTGACCTGGGCGGCATCGACGGCTTACTGCACATCACCGACATGTCGTGGGGGCGCCTCACTCATCCGCGCGATCTGGTGCAGGTGGGCGATCAGATCCAGGTGAAGGTGCTGAAGTTCGATCGCGACAAGCAGCGCGTCTCTCTTGGCTTCAAGCAGCTCACGCCTGATCCGTGGCTGGATGCCTCCGAGCGTTATCCCGTGGGCGCGCATGTGAGCGGCCGGGTCATCAGCGTGACCGACTATGGCGCGTTCATCGAATTGGAGCAGGGAATCGAAGGTCTGGTTCACGTCAGCGAAATGACGTGGTCGAAGCGGATGAAGCATCCTTCCAAGCTGGTCAATGTTGGCGACCAGGTGGAGGCGGTGGTGTTCAACGTCAACCCGACCGAGCGCCGCATCAGCCTTGGACTGCAAGCAACTGGAGTCGAATCCCTGGGAGAGCTTGCACGAGAAGTTTCCTGTCGGGCGCCATCGTGGAAGGCAAAGTTCGCAACCTCACCGACTTCGGCGCGTTCATTGAAATCGAGGACGGCATCGACGGGCTGGTCCACGTCAGCAATCTAAGCTGGACCAAGCGCGTGAAACATCCCTCGGAAGTGCTGAAGAAGGGTGACAAGGTGAAGGCCATCGTGCTGGCTATCGAGCCCGATCAGCGTCGCCTGTCGCTGGGAGTGAAGCAGCTTCAGCCCGACGTGTGGGATACCTTCTTCGAGCAGCATCGCGTGGGTGATGTGATTCACGGCAAGGTGCTGCGCTTGGCAAGCTTCGGAGCGTTTGTCGAGATCGCCGATGGAGTCGAGGGTCTGTGCCACAATTCGGAGGCGGTGGACTCGCATGGCGCGCCTATCAAGTTGGAAGCCGGGCAGGAGCACGAGTTCAAGATCATCAAGATGAACCCGGCGGAGAAGAAGGTGGGACTCAGCATTCGGGCGGTCGGCGAGGAAGCCTCCCGCGCCGATGTGGAATCCTACAAGGCTCCGGCAGCAACCTCCTCATCGTCGGGCAGCGGCTCCACGATCGGCGAGTTCATGTCGTGGAAACGCGCCAGCAACGAAAACAACTAACGTAAGTTTCAGGGATACCGAAAAGGCCGCCAGCAATGGCGGCCTTCGATTTTTGCCGGCGATAACTTGATCAATTGGGAATTGGGTGCTGGACGCCCCTACTGAAGCCCCTCACCGGCTCTGGGTCACGGTGGGCTACTTGTTCGTGTCGATCTGCAGATTGATGTTCGGCTTTTCGCGATCATCGAATTGGCTGAGCGTCTTGGTGTTGCTCTTCTTGCCATCCTTCTGCGCAGACACCTCGTAATCGACATTGAGCGAGAGCTCGGGAAAACGATAGGTGCCATCGCTCTGGGAGATGTACGTCTTGATTGCCAGCGTCTTGGCGTTCTTCAGGTAGACCACGGCTTCGGCGATCGGCTTGTCGCTCTTGTCCAGCACGGTTCCGGTCAGGATGCGAGAGGTAAATCGCCCGTTCTTGTGTCCATTGTCGCTGGAAGGCGATGTTCCCCCCATTGGGATCGTCACTTGCGCGCTGCAAGTCAACGCAATCAGCACTACCAGCGATGTACCGAATGCCCTTGTCATGAGGATTCCCTTCAACGGCCTATTGGGGTGAGAGTGTCTCTTTGGTCAGATGTATGCCGACGTCCCTACGTTCATTGTCGTCGATATGGACGGTCGCTTCCGGCTTCGGCTGCCCCTTGGGAGTCTTGACCTGCGCTTGCACGATGTAGTCCTGAGTGCCGACCGGAACGCGTTGCGCAAACTCGCCGTTCCTGTCCGACATAAGGTCCCACTTCGCCTTCTTGTCCGATGCCCTCCGTATCTTGATCGGAATGCCGGCCACAGGATGATCGTCAGGCCCCCACACAGTGCCGTAAATCAGAGCATAGTCCTTCTTTACCGCCGGTGCTGATTGCGCTCGGGAATCGCCTGTTGCCGCTAAAGCGAAAATCGAAACGATGAAGACGGAAAACAGAATCGCGGCCTTACGCGCGGTGGTCTGCCTTTCCGGGCGCAACTTAGTATTCACCTTCTTCCTCTTCTTCTTTCTCGTCTTCGTCTTCTTCCTCGTCCTCGTCTTCCACGCGCGTCAATTCAAGGGGCTCGATCGCTACCACTTCGAAATCGCTGCCGCACTCCGGACAAGACACGATTTCGCCTTCGTCAACCTCATCTTCTTCAATATCCAGATCGCTCTCACATTCAGGACAAATAACCATGATTGCCTCCGTTGCTCTTGGTTCGGTCACGCCTCAGCGACCACGACGCGTCCGTCATTTATATTTAGAATCTCCCGGCGGCAGCGTCAAGTGATAGACGCCACCGGATTCCAGAGGTTTCGCGAAGTTCATGCCCATTTTGAAATGGCTCAAAACCGCAGCTGCACTTGGGATGATGTTGGCTTCCTTTGCGGTTACTCTGTTCGCTCAGCAAGCCGCCACCCTTCCCGCCACCACTCCCGACGCCCAGATTGTCTTGGCCTTGCGCGATGTCTCGCCCGCTCGAATTCAGCGAACCATCGAGAAGCTAGTCAGCTTTCGTACTCGCCACACCCTTTCGTCCGACATGCCTCCGATCAGCCCCGAGGGCATCAATGCCGCCGCCGACTGGATTCAAGGCGAGTTGCAGAAGTATTCCAGCCAGTGCGGCGACTGCCTGGAGGTCCGCACCGATCAGTTCATTCAGCAACCGGCATCACGCGTTCCGCAACCCACAAACATCGCCAATGTTTACGCTATCCTGAAGGGTACCGATCCGGCAAACGCTGGCCGCATTTATCTGGTGACCGGGCACTACGATTCCCGAAATAGTGATCCTAACGACGCTAAGGGAGATGCCCCCGGCGCGAACGACGATGCCAGCGGCACGGCGGTCAGCCTGGAGTGCGCCCGGATTCTCAGCCAGCACCGTTTTCCCGCCACCATCATCTTCTTAACCGTGGCCGGCGAAGAGCAGGGACTTTACGGCAGCGCTCATTTTGCCATGATGTCCAAGGCGGTGGGCTGGGACATCGAGGCGGTGCTGAACAACGACATCGTCGGAGGCGATCGCACTCCCGGCGATACCGGGCAGGATCTCCACGTTGTGCGCGTGTTCTCCGAGGGAATTGCGACCAATGCCACGGACGAAGAGGTACGGCGGATACGCTCGCTGGGCGGCGAGAGCGACAGCCCGTCGCGCCAACTGGCGCGTTACATCGCGGAGGTGGCACCGGAATATCTTGTCGCCGGCGGATTTTCGACCGCTGCTGGTGTTTCGTCACGACCGCTATCTGCGTGGCGGCGACCACTTCTCATTTAACGAGCAGGGATTTGCGGCGGTGCGTTTCACCGAGTACCGCGAGAACTATAACCATCAACACCAGAACGTGCGAACCGAAAACGGCATCGAATACGGCGATCTGGCGAAATTCGTTGATTACGAATACGTGGCGAATGTGGCCCGGCTGAACGCGGCCACGCTGGCTTCGCTAGCTTCGGCTCCAGCGCCGCCGGCCAATGTACGTTTGTTGACCAAAGAGCTGCAGAACGACTCCACCTTGACTTGGACTGCGTCTCCTGGAGGCTTGGCGACCGGCTATGAAGTTCTTTGGCGCGACACCACAGCGCCGGACTGGCAGCACGCCGAGCCCGTCGGCAATGTGACCGAGCCACTTTGCCGATGTCGAAGGACAATGTAATCTTTGCTGTACGCGCCGTGGATGCCAAGGGGCACCGCAGCCTGCCGGTAGTGCCGCTGCCGGAGCGTTGAGGTCCGGCGCTGCGTAAAATAGAAAAGAGTAAGTCATGCGACGCACTTCCAGCATGGGATTGAGTTTCCCGCCGTTCACCCGGGCAGTCAAACAGCTGCTCATCGCAAACGGCGTCGTCTTCTTACTGTTTTACTTGTTTGGAGCCTTCGACTCGACCGCGCCCTTCTCCTTCTGGGTCTACAACCACCTCGGGCTGGAAGGCTACGCCGTCGTTCACGGCTAAATCTGGCAGCTGATCACCTATTCGTTCTTGCACTACGGACTGCTGCACCTGCTGTTCAACATGCTGGCGTTGTGGATGTTCGGTGCGACATTGGAGGTCGACTGGGGCTACAACCTGTTCCTACAGTTCTACTTCTTCTGCGTGATCGGGGCGGCGCTGGTGACGGTCATCGTTTCGTTCACCGGAGTTCTGGGCGTGTCGCCGACGAACCCTGACTGTAGGCGCTTCCGGCGGCATCTACGGATTGCTGCTGGCCTTCGGGATGCTCCACGGCGATTCGGAAGTCATGCTGTTTCCCCTGCCGTTTCTGATCAAGGCAAAATATTTTGTCATCGGCATCATCTTCTTGGCGCTCTATGGAGCGCTGTCGTCGGCTCACGGCGGAGGCCAATCCATCGCCTACATGGCCCATCTCGGCGGCCTGGTCTTCGCCTACATTTGGTTGAAGTTCATGCCCCGCCGGGGTTTTGGCTACGCGGCGTCAGAGCGCGCCTTCGGCATTCGCAACTCCTATTACCGCTGGAAGCGTAAACGCGCTGCCCGCAAATTCGAAGTCTACATGCGCAAGCACGATGATCGCGGCGACTACAAGCACGAAGACTATTTCGATGAGATGCGGCAACTTTCGCGATCCCAGCTCCCGTGAGCCGCGCAAGAAGAATGGCGACAGCAGGCCGCCGTGGGTGAATTGAAGCTATCAGCTATCAGCTTTCAGTTCCAAGCACCGAACCTTTCATCCTCAGAATCGGAGCGCAGGACACATGACTAGCCGAGGCTCATCTGATGACAGATATTGTTGGGCTGAATGCTGAGAGCTGATGGCTAACAGCTAGCTCTCAAACACTTTCTCCAAACTCTCGTACACAATCGGAATGGTGCACAGCTCGGGAAGCAGCTGCCAATATCGATGTACTTCGGGATCAGCCTGGGCTTCGCTTCGCATCTCGGCCGAAGTCCAGAGACGCAGATGCAGGAATCGGTCAGGGCGCGCGGCATCGCGATGCAACGTGTCCTGACAATAGCCTTTGGCATGCATCATGGTATAGAGCTCGCGTAACAGGCTCAACAGCTCCTCTTCCTTACCGGGCAGCGCTTCCAGAACAGCCATGGAGACGATTTCTTCAGCCATGAGTCTTGCCTTTCAGTCCTGATTTCCGGGCTCCCAATCTGTTTCCTGCCGTCACCGTGCCGGAACGCGCTTCTGCTCGGAACCAATCTCAGAGTGCGCTCCAAAGAGGAAGCGCGGATAGCGCACGGCATTGAACTCGGCGCCAATCAAGATCACCATCGACACCAGGTACAGCCAGATCAGCAGCGCGATCGCCGTAGCGACCGAACCGTAGATGACGTCGTAGTTTCCAAAGATGCGCAGATAGGCGCCAAAAACAACCGTCGAGACGAACCACAACACCGTCGCCAAGGTCGATCCCGGCAGCACGCGATGCCAGGGCTGGGTGCGGGGCACGCCATGATGATAGATCAGTCCAATGACGGCAATGCTGGTCAGGGTGGCAATGATCCAGCGCAACGCGGTCCACAGGCCCAGGATGTATGGCCCCAGCTCGTGGCCCACCCGATACACGATCCAGCCTTCGATCTGATTGCCGAACACCAGCAGAAACGAAGCGAACACCAGCGGAACTCCAGCCAGGACGACCAGCAGAAACGCGATCATGCGTTCTTTCACCAGGCCCCAGATCTTCGGCATCTGGTAGGCGTTGCGAAAGCCTTCCATCCACGAGATCATGACGCCGGAACCGGTCCATAGCGTGATGAGCACGGTGGTGACCACGAACTTGAAAGTCACCGGCTTGGTGCCCATAAAAAATTGCAGTACGGCAGGGCTGGTGCCTTCGGGCAAGATGCGCCCCAGCGCGTGACTGACTTCGCGAAAAAAGCCCTCCGTGGTGTGCGACGAGGCCAGGATGGACGCCACCACCAGGATCGCCGGAAATAGCGTCAGAATGGCCGAAAACGCAGCCGCCTTGGCCACGGCAAACGCGTCGTGCTGAAAGGCACGCCACAACGCCATCCGGAAATGACAAAGAACCGCGACATATCGAGTAAGAGGAAGTTTACACGGGTGCCCTACTCATTCGCGATTTTCGAATGAGTGGGGCACCGAAGCAATATCACGGCCGATAGAGCGCCAAACGCGTGATAAGTGCAATTCTGGAGAAGTCCTTGTCCAGAGTGAAAACGCTGGCCTTATGTTCAAGAGCAAGGGCTGCGATCAAGGTATCAATCGTCGTAAGGGAGATACCTTTTCCGCGCGCGGTGCGGTAGATGGTAGCCGCTGACCGATAAGTTTCAAAGCCTCCGGGCTCCAGCATGTCAAACTGCCGAAGGAACTGCTCAATAGCGCGGGCGTCTCGCGTGAGGCCCTGCAAAACTTCGGTGACTATCACTCCAGTCAGCGCCACAGGTTCGCTCTCCTCAATCATGCGGCGGAGCTCGGCAGCAGCAGATCCGGGAGAGGAACTGAAGAAGTCGACCCAGACCGAGCTGTCCACCAGAATCAAACCCGATTTCTCCGGGAAGCTTTCAGGTCGCCCTTCCAGACCCCACTGCCGTAGTAGCGAAGGATTCCTTTGCGGCTTTCGGAGCGGACAAGCAACTCAAGGGCCTTGTCCACAATCTGGCGCTTGGTCTTGAGGCAGGTGAGTTTGCGCGCCTTGCGAATCAACTCGTCGTCGATATCGATGTTGGTGCGAGCCATGGGACAATCCGATCATACACCATTCTTAGAGAAGCTTGTGTATCTGGGCGCGGCCGGTAACTCCTTAACTGGAGTGCCCCGCTCAAGGTTTTCGAGTGAGTGGAAAACGAATTGCAATAGTTATTTAGTCGAGAGTGTTGCGTGCCCGTGGCAGTCCCACTCATTACAAGAATACGAGTCAGTGGGCCACCCGGCACCCGGCGCATATTTTTTATCCTAATTACTTTACGTTGTGGCCGGCTACGGACTACAGTCCCAAGAGCAACTTTCGCGCCCAAGGAGGCAATGCGATGGGGACTTCCGCAACCAAATCTTCGCCCGACAGCATTCGCATCATCCGCGAATCGGTGGATCAGTATCTGGAGACTACGCACGCTCCTGGAGTGTGTGTCTCGGTCATTGACTTCAACAATCCGGAACTCAAGGACGGCTACATTCATCCGGCGGGAGTTGAGAACCTGATTTATGGATTCCCGGTCACCCGGGACACCATCTTCCAGATTGGTTCGGTCACCAAGCTCTTCACCAGTCTGCTGATGGCTTATGCAGTGGTTGAACAGAAGGTCCAGCTCACGGACACGGTGATCGGATTTCTGAACAGCTACTCCGGCGTGACCGGTAGTACAGACTTCAACGATATCGAACTGGTGAATCTGGCCACCCACACCTCCGGCATGCCCGGTAATGTGGACGACACCAGTCAGCTCTCGCAGCAGCTCTTCGAGGACGAAACGCCTGCGGCAAAGCTGGTGAGCTATTGGAACCACTACAGCGGCACCACCACCCTTCCCTCGTGCTGGCTCTATTCAGATATCGGATTTGTCACCCTGGGTTTTGCCTTGGCCGCGATGTTCAATCCGGCAAAGCCACAGACGAATAACTACGGCCAACTGCTGCAAAGTCTGGTGACCGGGCCTCTCGGCATGAATCACACGGGCGCGCACCCGGAGGGAAGCTATGCCAGCGGCTATGGCTACAGCAACGGCTCCAATCATCCGGCGCCCGGAATTGCTTTTGATCTGAAATCTACAGGCCACAATATGTTGCGGTTTTTGAAGGTGAGTCTGAAGGATCATGCGGTCAGCGTGCCGTCGAATCTGGCACAGGCAATCGACCTTACGCAGACCTCGCGGGGTGAATTTCCGATTTGCGGCGAATCGCCAAAGCAAATGCGCATGGGGCTGGGCTGGCAAATGCTGGGAAACGACAGCCTTCCTATCTACTATAAGAATGGCGCGACTAGCCTGGGCGGCCAGAGCTGCGTGGTTGGACTGAGGCCGGAGGACCGCTTCGGAATCGCGGTATTAACCAACCAGTTTCCGAATGACGAGAAAAAGGCGACACCCTCGACATTGGCCGCAACCATCCGTACTCAGCTCATCGGCGGATCCGCAGGGGAGACGGAAATCGAAGAGAGTGACGCGGAAGAATAGTTGGCGTTTGCCGGGATTTTCGGTTGTACCAGCGAAACCCCACTCAAGGCCAAAATGCCGGCCTTGAATGGGGCACCCGTTTCGTTCTGGTTTTCTACTTTTACTCGGCCACCAGTTCTTCGCCTTCGTTCTCGCCCTCGTGCCGGAGCAGTTCCAGCGCGCGTTCGGCTTCTTCGTACGCGGCCGTAACTTCCTCCTGCACCTTGGCGGCAGCCTCTTCCATCTCCTGCGACAGCCGGACATTGCGGTAGTACTCCATGCCGGTGCCCGCGGGAATCAGTCGGCCCACGATAACGTTTTCCTTCAGACCGCGCAGGTGATCGACGGCGCCCTGGATCGAGGCTTCCGTCAGCACACGCGTGGTCTCCTGGAACGACGCGGCTGAGATGAACGAGTCGGTCGAGAGCGAGGCCTTGGTGATGCCCAGCAGCAGCGGACGGCCGGTAGCCGGCTTGCCGCCATTGGCAATCGCCTTCTCGTTCTCTTCGCGGAAGCGGAACTTGTCGATCTGCTGTTCCAGCAGGAACGGCGTATCGCCCACGTCTTCCACTTTCACCCAGCGCATCATCTGGCGAACGATCACCTCGATGTGCTTGTCGCTGATATTCACGCCCTGCAAGCCGGTAGACTTCCTGGATTTCGTTCACCAGGTAAGACTGCAGCTCCTTCTCGCCCAGCACGGCCAGAATGTCGTGCGGGTTGAGCGGGCCATCCATCAGCGGCTCGCCGGCGCGAATGCGCTCGCCTTCCTGAACGTTGATGTGAACGCCACGCGGCACCTGATATTCCTTCTCGGTACCGTTGTCGGCCACCACGTAGATCTTGCGCTGGCCTTTGGCCACGTCGCCGAACTTCACCACGCCATCGATCTCGCTGATGACCGCGGTTTCATGCGGCTTGCGGGCTTCGAACAGCTCCTGCACGCGAGGCAGACCACCGGTGATGTCCTTGGTCTTGGTAGTCTCGCGCGGGATCTTCGCCAGCACGTCGCCCGGCGTCACGGTGTCGCCATCCAGGATCATCAGGTGAGCACGGGAGGGCATCAGGTAGCGCTTGCTGCTCTTCGCTCCCTTGATGACGATGGTCGGCTGGCGCTTCTCGTCCGGCGAGTCGACCACGACGTGGCGGGACAAGCCCGTCACTTCGTCGACTTCCTCGTGCAGCGTCATGCCTTCCTGCAGGTCCTTGAACTGCACCGTGCCGCCGATTTCGGTCAGGATCGCGAAGGTGTACGGATCCCACTCGACCAGCACATCGCCGAGCGAAACCTGCTTGCCGTCTTCGACCTTCACCTTGGCGCCGTAGACCACCGCGTAGCGCTCTTTTTCGCGGCCCTTCTCGTCCACGATGGCGATGGAGCCGTTGCGGTTCATCACCACCAGGTGGCCTTCCTTGGAGCGTACGGTGATCAGGTTGACGAAGCGCACCGTGCCGTTGTTCTTGGCATCGAGGCGCGACTGCTCGCTAACTCGCGAAGCCGTGCCGCCGATGTGGAAGGTACGCATGGTGAGCTGCGTTCCCGGCTCGCCGATGGACTGCGCCGCGATGACGCCGGTGGCTTCACCCAGCTCGACCAGACGGCCCGAGGCCAGGTTGCGGCCATAGCACATCACGCAAACACCGCGCTTCGATTCGCAGGTCAGCACCGAACGAATCTTCACTCGCTCGATACCGGCAGCCTGCACCGCGCCCGCCAGGTCTTCGGTAATTTCCTGGTTGATGTCGACGATGATGTTGCCTTCGTAGTCCTTGATCTTCTCCAGCGAGACGCGACCCACGATACGGTCACGCAACGGCTCGATGATCTCGCCCGACTCCACGATGGAAGTCACGTAGATGCCATCGACCGTGCCGCAATCGTATTCGCTGATGATTACGTCCTGCGCCACGTCCACCAGACGGCGCGTCAGGTAGCCCGAATCCGCCGTCTTGAGTGCGGTGTCGGCCAGTCCCTTACGAGCGCCGTGCGTGGAAATGAAGTATTCCAACACGGTGAGGCCTTCACGGAAGTTCGCCGTGATCGGCGTCTCGATGATTTCGCCCGAAGGCTTGGCCATCAAGCCGCGCATACCGGAGAGCTGACGGATCTGCTGTTTCGATCCGCGAGCGCCGGAGTCGGCCATAACGTAGATCGGATTCAGGTCGCCGGCCTTGTCTTCCTGCTGCATGCCGAGGAACATCTCGTCGGCCACCTTTTCGGTAATTGCCGACCAGATTTCCACGACTTTGTTGTAGCGTTCACCGTTGGTGATGGCGCCGTCCAGATATTGCTGTTGGACCGCGATCGCCTGCTTCTCGGCGTCCTTTACCAAGCCTGCCTTGCCGGCCGGGATGACCATGTCGTCGATACCGATCGACAAGCCCGCCTTGGTGGCATAGTGGAAGCCCAGCTGCTTGATGCCGTCGAGCAACCGCACCGTCGTTTCAAGTCCGAAACGCAGGTAGCAGTAGTTCACCAGGTTGCCGCTGCCCTTCTTCTTGAGCAGGCCATTGATGTACGGCATCTCCGGAGCGCCGCGCTTCAGGTGATCGTTCATGATGGCGCGGCCCACCGTGGTCGAGATGTACTGCCGCTCGAACATCGTCGGCTCGGTGTGGCTCACATCCTGATCGTCGTACGCCGTGGTGAGATCGATGACCTCGCCGCTATAACGCAGACGAATCGGAGTCAGCGTTTCCACCTCGCCTGCTTCCTTGGCGAGAATTACTTCGTCGATGTTGGCGAAGGCGCGTCCTTCACCCTTGGCTCCGGGCTTCGCTTTGGTCAGGTAGTAGATACCCAGCACCATGTCCTGCGTAGGCACGGTGATCGGCTGGCCTGACGCCGGCGACAAAATGTTATGCGACGCCAGCATCAATACGCTGGCTTCGACCTGAGCTTCCGGCGAAAGCGGAATGTGTACCGCCATCTGATCGCCGTCGAAGTCTGCGTTGAACGCGGTGCAGACCAGGGGGTGAATCTTGATGGCTTTGCCTTCCACCAGCACCGGCTCGAAAGCCTGAATGCCCAGGCGATGAAGTGTGGGAGCGCGGTTCAACAGCACCGGGTGATCTTTAATCACCTCTTCCAGGATGTCCCATACGATGGGCTCCTGCTGCTCCACCATTTCCTTGGCCTGCTTGATGGTGGTGCAATGTCCAGTCTGCTCCAGGCGGTGATAGATGAACGGCTTGAACAGCTCCAGCGCCATCTTCTTGGGCAAGCCGCACTGGTGCAGCTTGAGGTCGGGACCGACCACGATCACGGAACGGCCGGAGTAATCCACGCGCTTGCCCAGCAGGTTCTGGCGGAAGCGGCCCTGCTTGCCCTTCAGCGTGTCTGACAGCGACTTCAGCGGGCGGTTGTTGGCGCCACGCAGCACGCGGCCACGGCGTCCATTGTCGAACAGGGCGTCCACGGCTTCCTGCAACATGCGCTTTTCGTTACGCACGATCACTTCCGGCGCGTGCAGGTCCATCAGCTTCTTCAACCGGTTGTTGCGGTTGATGACGCGGCGGTAGAGATCGTTCAAGTCGGAGGTGGCGAAGCGGCCGCCATCGAGTGGAACCAGGGGACGCAGCTCCGGCGGGATAACCGGGATGACGTCGAGAATCATCCACTGCGGCTTGTTGCCGCTCTTGCGGAAGGCTTCAGTTACTTTCAGGCGCTTGGCATACTTCAGGCGCTTCTGCACCGAAGTTTCCGTGCGCATCTTCTCGCGCAGTTCGCCGGAGAGCGTCTCGACTTCCACGCGCTTCAGCAGTTCCTTGATGGCTTCGGCACCCATCATGGCCTTGAAACCGCTGGCACGATGCTCCTGATCGAGCTCGCGATACTTGGTTTCGTCCTTAATGACTTCGCGCTCTTTGACCGGAGCTTCGCCCGGTTCGATCACCACGTAGGCTTCGAAGTAGAGCACCGACTCCAGGTCGCGCAGCGAGATATCGAGAATGTGCCCAATGCGGCTGGGCAATCCTTTGAAGAACCAGACATGCGAGCAGGGCGAAGCCAGCTCAATGTGGCCCAGACGTTCGCGGCGAACCTTGGAGAGCGTTACTTCCACGCCGCACTTGTCGCAAATCACGCCGCGGTGCTTCATGCGCTTGTATTTGCCGCACAGGCACTCCCAGTCGGTGACCGGACCGAAAATGCGCGCGCAGAACAAGCCGTCACGTTCCGGCTTGAACGTGCGGTAGTTAATCGTCTCCGGCTTGGTTACTTCACCGTGAGACCAGCTGCGAATCTTTTCCGGCGAAGCCAGGCTGATGCGGATGGCGTCGAAGTCGGCGATGGCGTTTCCGAGATCAAATGGACTCGAGCGGTACAAATTGTCCTCCTCCCCTGCGAGCCTTCGCTTTGGAAGTTGCAGGGACTTGCGGCCCATTCGCGGCCGCCGGCGGCTTCCGGTAATTTCTTTTCGCTGGGTGCTGTCTCCTGCGGAAGCGATGGAAACGGCTACCCCGATCCTGTTTGCGACTTTCCGGCCTAGTCGGCCGCGAGTGGAGGCGCCGGGGCCACGGGCAACTTGCGCTCGTTGGTCTTGATCAGCTCCACGTCGAGGCACAGCGACTGCAATTCGCGAATGAGCACGTTGAACGATTCAGGTACGCCTGGCTCAATGGCCGCTTCGCCTTTGACGATGGCCTCGTAAATCTTGGTGCGGCCATAAACGTCATCGGACTTCGCGGTGAGCAGTTCCTGCAGGATGTAAGCGGCGCCATAAGCTTCCAGCGCCCACACTTCCATTTCGCCGAAGCGCTGCCCACCGAACTGAGCCTTGCCGCCCAGCGGTTGCTGGGTAATCAGCGAGTATGGTCCGATGGAACGCGCGTGGATCTTGTCGTCGACCAGGTGCGACAGCTTGAGCATGTAGATATAGCCAACCGTTACCGGCTGCTCGAACTTGTCACCCGTCATACCGTCGTAGAGATAAGCCTTGCCCGAAGTCGGCAACCCGGCTTCCGCCAGCAGCGACTTGATCTCGTCTTCCTTCGATCCGTCGAACACCGGCGAAGCGAAGTAGACAGCTTCTTTCATGCCGTCGGCTGCGTGCTCCAGAGCTCGTCGTCGAGGTCGATCAGGCTCTCCACAAACGGAGTGCCCTTGAACATGGACTTCAGTTCC
Source organism: uncultured Acidobacteriaceae bacterium (assembly GCA_963746515.1). GTDB lineage: Bacteria > Acidobacteriota > Terriglobia > Terriglobales > Acidobacteriaceae > Bog-257. Next base: position 64,484 of record CAVVBO010000004.1, read on the forward strand.
TTGCGCATGTATTCAGCCTTCGAGTTCTCCTTCAGCAGCTCGCCGATCTTCTGTCCGAGCTCATAGCCGGCCCAGCCGAGGTGTGTTTCCAGGATCTGGCCCACGTTCATACGACTGGGCACACCCAGGGGATTCAGCACGATTTCCACCGGCGTTCCGTCTTCGAGGTACGGCATGTCCTCTTCCGGCAGAATGCGGGCGATAACGCCCTTGTTCCCGTGGCGTCCGGCCATCTTGTCGCCCACGCTCAGCTTGCGCTTCATGGCGACGTAGATCTTCACCAGCTTGATCACGCCGGGAGGAAGTTCGTCGCCCTTCTGCAGCTTCTCGACTTTCTCGCGAACGATCTTGCGCAGTACGTCGATCTGCCGCGAGGTCATCTCCTCGATTTCGTCGATTTGCTCGTTGATGCGCGGGTCCTTGTCGGCGAACTTGATGCGCTTGAGGTTGCGCGTCGAGATGCGTTCGATGGTGTCGCGATCGAGAATCACGCCCTTGGTCAACAGGCGCTTGTTGGTGCGCTCGTCGTGCAGGTCGGCAAGAACTTCTTTGCTGCCCAGCAACGATTCCAGCCGCTTCAAACGCTCGTCGGTAAGGATTCGGATCTCGTCGGCCAGGTTCTTCTCCAGCTTGGCAACCTGGTCGGCTTCAATCATCTTGGCGCGCTCGTCCTTCTCCTGGCCCTTGCGGGAGAAGATCTTCACGTCGACCACCGTGCCTTCGATGCCCGGAGGACAGGTGAGCGAAGCGTCGCGAACGTCGCCAGCCTTTTCGCCGAAGATGGCCCGCAGCAGCTTCTCTTCCGGAGTGAGCTGGGTCTCGCCCTTGGGCGTGACTTTGCCCACCAGAATGTCGCCGGCCTTGACGGTCGCGCCGATGCGGATGATGCCGCTCTCGTCGAGATCGCGCAGCGCCGACTCGCTGACGTTGGGAATGTCGCGCGTCACTTCTTCCGGACCCAGCTTGGTATCGCGCGACTCGATCTCGAACTCCTCGATGTGGACGGAGGTGTAATAGTCCTCCTTCACCATCTTTTCGGAGACCAGGATCGCGTCCTCGAAGTTGTAACCACGCCAGGGCATGAAGGCGACCAGGACGTTACGTCCCAGCGCCAACTCGCCCATGTCGGTGCAAGGACCGTCGGCGATGACCTGCCCTTTGGCTACGCGCTGCCCCTTTTTCACGATGGGGCGCTGGTTGATACAGGTGTTCTGGTTCGAGCGCTTGAACTTGGTGAGCTGATAAATGTCGCTGCCCACCTCGCGCGACAGTTGCATGGGATGATGCTCGCCCTCGACGCGCACGATGATGCGCTCGGAGTCGACCGAGTCGATGATGCCGCTGCGACGAGCCAAAACTACCGCACCGGAATCACGTGCCGTCACGCCTTCCATGCCCGTGCCGACGATGGGCGCTTGCGCGCGCAACAACGGCACCGACTGACGCTGCATGTTCGCGCCCATCAGTGCGCGGTTGGCGTCGTCGTGTTCCAGGAAGGGCACCAGCGAAGCGGCTACTGAAACCAACTGCTTCGGGCTGACGTCGATGTAGTCGACTTCGTCGCGGTTCACCAGCACGAAGTTGCCGGCCTTGCGAGCATTGACCAGTTCCGCAACGATGCGGCCCTTGTCGTCGATCTCGGCGTTTGCCTGCGCGATGACGTGGCGATCTTCTTCCCACGCCGACAGGTAGAACGAAAACGGCTCGAAATCGATCAGCTTCTTGCGGCGTTCCTTGAGATCGTTATTGGCCTTGATGGCCTCGGCTTTCTCCAGGTGATCGCCGACGCGATACTCGCTGTCGCCGGCATTCACCACGCTGATGAAGTCGAGCACGCGCCCGCTCTTCACCTTGCGATACGGCGACTCGATGAAACCGTAGTCGTTGATTCGCGCATAGCAGCTCAGCGACGAGATCAGGCCGATGTTCGGACCTTCCGGCGTCTCGATCGGGCAGATACGTCCGTAGTGCGTCGGGTGAACGTCGCGGACTTCAAATCCAGCGCGCTCGCGCGACAGACCGCCCGGGCCAAGGGCCGACAGGCGGCGCTTGTGCGTGATCTCCGACAGCGGATTCGTCTGGTCCATGAACTGCGACAATTGCGACGAACCGAAGAACTCGCGAATGGCAGCCATGACCGGCTTGGCATTCACCAGAGTCGTGCGGCATGGCCGTCGACATTTCCTGGTAGACGCTCATCTTTTCCTTGATGGCGCGTTCCATGCGGACCAGACCGATGCGGAACTGATTCTCTAGCAACTCACCTACCGCGCGAACACGGCGGTTGCCCAAGTGATCGATGTCATCTACCGAGCCGATATTCTTGCGCAGCTTCAGCAGATAGCGGATGGTGCCGTAGAAATCGTCCGGCTCCAGCGTGCGGTGATCGAGATGGGTGGCGTCTTCGCTCTCGAACAGTTTGATATTGAACTTCAAGCGGCCCACCCGTGAGAAATCGTACTTCCGCGAATCGAAGAACATTCCGTGGAAGAGCGAGGTTGCGGTATCCAGCGTCGGCGGATCGCCCGGACGCAGCTTGCGGTAGATCTCGATTAGGGCTTCTTGCGGCGTCTTGACGGAATCGCGGCGCAAGGTCGCGCTGATGACCGTGCCAACATCGTCGCGCTCGGGGAAGAAGACGTGGACTTCCGTGACTCCGGCTTCCATCATCTTCGAGAGCTTTTCGGCAGTAAGCTCGACGTTCGCTTCCAGTAAGATTTCGCCGGTATTGACGTCGATAACGTCGGCGGCAACGAACGCGCCTTCCAGATCCGTCAGATCGGTTTCAATCTCGGAGATGCGTTGCTTTTGGATCTCCTTCATCACCGCAGCCGTAACCTTGCGCCCGGAGTGCGCAATCTCTTCGCCGCTCTTGGTGGCGATGCGATGCGCCAGCTTCATACCCAGCAGGTTGGTCGGTTTCTCGGCACCTGGTTCCAGCGTCCAGAACAGCTTCTTGTCGCGGATGGCAATACGATCGACGGTGTAGAACGTGCGCAGAATTTCCTCGTCCGAACGCAGACCCAGCGCGCGCAGGAAGATGGTGCCCAGGAACTTGCGCTTGCGATCGATACGCACGTACAGCACGTTCTTCTGGTCGTATTCGAACTCAACCCACGAACCGCGGTACGGAATGATCTTGCCCAGGAAGTAGGTGCGATTGTTCGCGGTCTCGAAAAAGACGCCTGGCGAACGATGCAACTGGCTGACGATCACGCGCTCCGTGCCGTTGATAATGAAGGTGCCGTTGGCGGTCATCAACGGGATATCGCCGAAGAAGACTTCCTGCTCCTTCATGTCGCGGATGGAGCGGTTGCCGGTCTCCGGATCTTTGTCGTAAATGGTGAGACGCATGGTGACCTTCAGCGGCGCGGAATAGGTCATACCGCGCTCTTCGCATTCAGCCACGTCGTACTTCAGCTGCAATCCCACTGGATCGCCGCACTTGTTGCAGAAATCGGGCGTGTTGGCGTTATAGGTGCCGCACTTGGTACACAGCACGTCGCCCAGGTGGAACGGATCGGTCTTCACCGTCGCGCCGCAATTGCGGCAGGTGGTGCGCAGGTGATTCAGCCCCTTGAGGTGGCCGCACTTGCACTCCCAGTTGCCGATGGCGAACTCGACGAAGTCCAGCTGCGAAACGTTGCGGAAGTCGCTAATCGGAAACACCGACTGAAACACCGCCTGCAAGCCGGCATCATCTCGTTCGCTGGGCAGCGAGTCCATTTGCAGAAAGCGGTCGTACGAACGCTTCTGCACCTCGATGAGGTTGGGTATCTGAATGGTCGCCGGAATTTTTGAAAAGTCGAACCGATTTCGGTTGGCAGTTTTCTGTTGCGCCATGTATAAAGCTCCTAATCAGTACCGTCCAACGTCGCTCACGTTGGCGGTGCAAGACGTAATGCGGATGTGCGACGGAAAGGACTGCCGTCTCACCGTGCCAGGTTCAGGCAAATTGCGGTTTTCAGACTGGAAAGCCCGGCGCTCGACACTCGTGCGCAAAATGAGGCGGCCCGAGCCCGCAGCCCACTTGCTCAACGGTGTCGCATGATCAGTTTTTCGCAAAAACACGATTGCGCCCGCAGAGACAGAAGTCCCCGTGAGCGCCGTCTGAGGCGTCGTGCAATCCCATGACCAATTGGCCTGGGAAATCGGCACATTCCGTGCCGCCATGTTTTTCGCTTCCCGCGCCAGTATTTTCAGGCCTTGTCCTCGTCCAGCCTGCCGTCACGTCTGAGCTGACGTGATCCAGCCAGGCTAGCCGCCTGCCACTACCTGTTTGATGCCCGAATTCTAAAAAAGAATCCGGCGCTCAACGATGCCCGGGAATTCCGCAGTCCCTGCTGAGAGAACTGCTTTGCTTCCTCGGTTTCATCGCGCCTCTCCACGACCGCTCCGACGTGGGGAGGAACGTAGCCACCGCCCTTACCGGAAGGCGGTAGCAGCCAGAACTCCGGTCAGCGCGCCCGGAGTGAAGTGCCCCGTCCGTTATTACCCGTCAGCAAGGACCAAGTCTGACCTTGCCGGGAAGCCGCCGAACGGGGCGGAAAGTGTTTCAGGGGTCCCTCGACAGGCGCCGTGTTTGCGCCTGCAGGGGTGCTTACTTCACCTCGACGGTCGCTCCCGCATCGGTGAACTTCTTCTTGATGGTCTCGGCTTCTTCCTTGTTCACGCCCTCTTTAATCGTCTTGGGCGCGCCATCGACCAGATCCTTGGCTTCTTTCAAGCCCAGGCTGGTGACTTCGCGAACAGCCTTAATCACGTTGATCTTGTTGGCGCCCACGGCAGTCAGGACCACCGCAAACTCAGTCTTCTCTTCCGCCGGAGCCGCAGCCGCTGCTGCTCCGCCACCCGCGCCCGCCATCATGACAGGGGCCGCAGCCGCCGCCGAGACGCCGAGGCGCTCTTCCAACTTCTTTACCAAAGCCGCCGCATCCAGAAGCGACAGGCCTACGATTGACTCTTCCAACTGCTGTAGATCCGCCATGTGTTTATCCACCTATTCGTTATTCGTTGTGTGTCGATTTCGTTATCGGTCTCTGAGGTTTCCAATGTGCTTCCCGCGCGCCAGACCCGCCCAGGGGCACCCCTCACAACGGATAACTCAATCTCTATGGAAACTTTCACGCTCCCAAACTCATCGGCCCGACAGCTTTACGCTGTGGGCGCCTCACCCTGGTCCGCGGTTTCCGGACAGAGGGGAAGCTGGGCGCCCACTCATTCGCGATTTTCGAATGAGTAGGAGGCCAAACTCTAAGCCTGTGCCTCAGCCGGAGCTTCCGCTGCCGCCGCTTCGGCTGGGGCTGCGTCGGCTGCCGGTGCTGCCGCTTCCGCTGCGCCGCCAAACTTGTTCTTCTCCACGCCCTGGTTGATCACGACGGCAAGGTCGCGGCCAATCGCGTTCATCACCGTCACCAACCGCTGCGCCGGAGCGCTCATCAGGAACAGCAGCTTGGAGTGAATCTCTTCCTTCGACGGCATGCTGGCCAGCGCGTCGATGTCCTTGATGGCAATGACGCGGCCTTCCACCACGCCGGCCTTGAAGCTGTACTCCGGATTGTCCTTGGCGTACTTGCTCAGCGCCTTGGCCAGGCGACCGGGTCGCCGCTGGTGTAGGCAATCGAAGTGACTCCGGCGAGGTCTTTCATCGCCTCCTCGACCGCTGTGCCTTTGGCGGCCCGCTCCGCCAGCGTGTTCTTTACCACGCGATAGTGGCCGCCTGCGCCGCGCACCGCTTTGCGGAGCTCGAAATCCTTCTCCACGGTCAGCTTGGCAAACGTGCCGACAATGGCGTGGCTCGCACCCTTGAACTCTTCGGTGAGCTTTCCTACTTCTTCAATCTTCTTCGCTTTGGTAACCGCCATGTTCGAATCCTTATATGCCGGCCTTGTGGCGCCGACTAAAATTTCTCGACTGCTTTGAAGGGGCATGCCTTCAGGCGTGCCTTTGATGCCAATCAGTAGATCCGGCTTCAGCCGCTGAGGGAACCGACCCTCAGGGCCTAAAGGCCGATCTCCTCGATGGCCTTTCACGGCACGGCTGAAGCCCGTGCCCCTTCAACCAAACACGTCGCTCTAGGCCCGCGCGGCAGCTTCCACGGCCGAGGTGTCAATCGACACGCCCGGTCCCATGGTCGAGCTGAGATAGCAACCCTTGATGTATTTGCCCTTGGCCACCGAAGGCTTTGCCTTGATCACGCTGGTGATCACCGTGGCAGCGTTCTCCACCAGCTTCTCGGGCGGGAACGAGATTTTGCCCACCGGCACATGCACCAAGGCAGTCTTATCGGTGCGGAACTCCACTTTGCCGGCCTTGGTTTCCTTTACTGCGTTGGCCACGTCGAAGGTCACCGTCCCGGTCTTCGGATTAGGCATCAATCCACGCGGGCCCAGCACCTTGCCCAGACGGCCAACCGACTTCATCATGTCGGGCGTGGCGATGACGGCATCGTAGTCAGTCCAGTTTTCCTTCTGGATCTTCTCCACCATGTCTTCGCCGCCCACAAAATCGGCGCCTGCCGCTTCCGCCTCGCGGACCTTTTCACCGCTGGCGATCACCAGCACTTTCTTCGACTTGCCCAGTCCGTGCGGCAGAACCACCGTGCCGCGGACCATCTGGTCGGCGTGCTTGGGATCGACGCCTAGGCGCATGGTCAAGTCGACGGTCTCGTCGAACTTGGCGTACTTTACTTTCTGCAGAAGGGGCACGGCATCCTGAAGCGGATACGACTTGGCTTCAACGCCGGCGCGTGCCTTCTCGATATTCTTTCCTGATTTCTTCATCCTGCTCCTCATCTCCCACCGCTATTCCTTGTTGCCGAATAGCCGTGGTATTTACGATTGCGGTCTGGCGACCGCGCCATGTCCCACAACGTGGGACAAAAATCTATAACGTTACTTCCGATGCCCACTCGAGCCGGGGTGCGGATATCATCACGAAATCCCGCCTAGGCCGTGACTTCGATACCCATGGAGCGCGCGGTACCCTTCACGCTCTTGATCGCCGCTTCCACCGAAGCCGCGTTCAGGTCAGGCATCTTCTGCTTGGCAATCTCCAGCACCTGCTTCTCGGTAACCTTGCCCACCTTGTCCTTGTTGGGCGTTCCCGATCCCTTGGCTACGCCCGCGGCACGCTTCAACAGAATCGCGGCCGGCGGCGTCTTGGTGATGAAGGTGAACGAGCGGTCGGTATACACCGAAACCACCACCGGAATAATCAGGCCGTCAAGCTCTTTGGCGCTGGTCCGCGCATTGAACTGCTTGCAGAATTCCATGATGTTGATCTGCGCCTGACCGAGCGCCGGACCAACCGGAGGAGCCGGCGTGGCCTTGCCCGCCGCAATCTGCAACTTCACCGAACCGGTAACTTTTTTTGCCATTTGATTTCCTACGCTTTTCGCTACTCGCCTTTCGCTGTTCGCCAGAGTTTCATCGCAGGACGTGCGAATGGCGAAAAGCGAAGAGCGGCTCTGCTACGTAATAACCTTTTCGACCTGTCCGAATCCCAGTTCCACCGGAGTCGAACGCCCGAAGATGGTGACCATGACTTTCAAGGTCTCGCGATCTTCGTTCACCTCGTCCACCACGCCGGTAAAGCTGGCGAAGGGACCTTCGCTGATGCGCACCGACTCGTTCTTCTCGAACTTGACCTTGAGCTTGGGCTTTTCCTTGCTGTCGGCCACGCGATACACGATCTGCTGAACTTCGTCTTCCGACAGTGGCGTAGGCTGCTGGCCGGTGCCGACAAATCCGGTCACCCGCGGCGTTCCCTTCACCACGTGCCACACGTTGTCGTCCATGTCCATCTCGACCAGCACGTAGCCGGGATAGAACATGCGCTCGCTGGTGTACTTCTTGCCGCCGCGAACTTCGGTAACCGATTCGGTCGGAATGAGCACCCGGCCAATCCGGTTCTCCAGCTCAGGATAGGCCCGCACCCGCGACTCGATCGACTCTTTCACCTTGCGCTCAAATCCCGAATAGGTGTGGATGATGTACCACTTCATATTCGGGTTCTGCGGATTGGCGGCCGTGGATTCGGCGGTGACGGCACCCGAGTCGTTCGTCTGCGCAGACACCGTTTCCGGCTCGCGCTCGGCGCCGTTGCTCTCCGATTTGATTTCTTCTTCTGTCATTTTTCCGCGCATTTAGCGGTGAGCCAGGCTCTTCAGCAAATGATCCAGGGTCTTGCCAATGATCGCGTCCACAATCCAGAAATACAGGCCAAATAGAAACACGGTGATGATGACTACCGTGGTCGTGCCCTGCACTTCCTTGCGGTTCGGAACCGTGACCTTCCGCATTTCGGTGCGCACGTCGTTGTAGAAGCTCTTCGCGCGCTGCGGCCACGCCTTTAGTGCGCCCAGCTTGCTGTCACCGACGCTCTCGATCGCTGCTGACTTCGCCATCTGCTACCTTTTTCCGGCGCTCGCTGCGCCAACTGCATTTCTTCCCAATACCTGGCAGGGGCGGAGGGATTCGAACCCCCAAGTTCGGTTTTGGAGACCGACAGTTTAACCGTTGAGCTTACGCCCCTGTTTTAGCTGTCAGCATTCAGCTATCAGCATTCAGCCCTTACGGGTTAATGCCTCAAAGACCAAGCTCCCTGCCGACGCCCTCGAATCCTATCCCTTGCCTTGTCGTCCTCGCTCTCTAACATCAACATCCGCCTTTCTTGGCTGAATGCTGAATGCTGAGTGCTGACGGCTTATTTCACTTCTTTATGCGACGTGTGCTTGCGGCACTTGCGGCAGAACTTGCTGAACTCCAGCCGGCCGGTCGTGGTCTTCTTGTTCTTGGTGGTGGAGTAATTGCGATTCTTGCAATCGCCGCACTGCAACGTAACAATCTCTCGAGGCATTGACCTGTTCCTTTTCGTTTACTTCGCGACTCTGCCGCGAAGCCTTGTCCGCGTCCAAGCGCGGAAATCAGCGGAGTACATTCCACCGAGAAATTCTCTGTCGTCCCTACGGGACTCGAGTCGATTTACGGACCTACCTAGGGCTTACGCCCTGGGCTAACATGAGTTTCGCCCTTCGGGCTGGCGCGTCAGCATTCCAACATCCCTACCGAACGCCATCGCTCTAAGGCCTCCCGACGGCCATCATCCACCGCATTAGCTGACAGCCGAAAGCTGACGGCTGAAAGCTCTACGCAATAATTTCGCTGATGGTGCCGGCGCCCACGGTGCGTCCGCCTTCGCGAATCGCAAACCGCAAGCCCTTTTCCATCGCCACCGGCGTGATCAGCTCAATCTGCAGGCTCACGTTGTCGCCCGGCATCACCATCTCCGTGCCTTCCGGCAGCGTCGCCACTCCCGTAACGTCCGTGGTGCGGAAGTAGAACTGCGGCCGATAGCCCTTGAAGAACGGCGTGTGCCGCCCGCCTTCATCTTTCGACAGCACGTACACCGAGCCGGTGAACTTGGTGTGCGGCGTAATCGATCCCGGCTTGGCCAGCACCATGCCGCGCTCCACGTCTTCTTTCGCCGTGCCCCGCAGCAGCAGGCCGGCATTGTCGCCCGCCATGCCTTCGTCCAACTGCTTCTTGAACATTTCCACGCCCGTGACAACCGTCTTGCGAGTCTCGCGGAAGCCGACGATTTCTACTTCCTCGCCTACCTTCACCTTGCCACGCTCGATACGGCCGGTCACCACCGTGCCGCGTCCCTGAATCGAGAAGATATCTTCAATCGGCATCAGGAACGGCTTGTCGATATCGCGCGCCGGCAGCGGCACGCTCTTGTCGACCGCTTCCATCAACTCGTCAATCTTGGCTTCCCACTGGGCCTCGCCATTCAACGCGCCCAGCGCGCTGCCGCGAATCACCGGCAGATCGTCGCCCGGGAAGTTGTACTTGGTCAGCAGCTCGCGAACTTCCATCTCCACCAGGTCAATCAGCTCGGGATCTTCGACTGCATCGCACTTGTTCAGGAAGACCACCACGTAGGGCACGCCGACCTGGCGGGCCAGCAGCACGTGCTCCTTGGTCTGCGGCATCGGTCCGTCGGTCGCGGCGACTACCAGGATGGCGCCATCCATCTGCGCCGCGCCGGTAATCATGTTCTTGATGTAGTCGGCGTGGCCGGGACAATCGACGTGGGCGTAATGCCGGTTGGCGGTCTCGTATTCCACGTGAGCGGTCGCGATGGTGATGCCGCGCTCGCGCTCTTCCGGCGCGTTGTCGATCGAGTCGAACGAGCGGAACACGATCTTGGGATTGTGCTTCTGCAATACCTTGGTGATGGCCGCCGTCAACGTGGTCTTGCCATGATCGATGTGCCCGATCGTGCCTACGTTTACGTGCGGCTTGCTGCGGTCAAATTTCTCTTTCGCCATTTTCCTGTGCCTTAGTAATACCGGTAAAGTTTGTTGAACTTCTCACGCAGAGACAGGTCAAGCTTCTCCAGCGTGGTTAAATAAAATTCGCGCATCTGCGCCTGGTCGCTCACCGTGAGCGCGTCGTACAACTGCTGAGCAGTTCTTCCGCCCTGCGCCAGCGTCGGATCCGCCTGCTCCAGTAACTTCTCGCGGCGAACGCGATCAAAATCGCGGATCGGAACGCCCTTGCGCTGCAATAGCCGCAGAAAGCGCTCCTCGGAGCCCGAAGCGAAAACTCTAGTCAAGGCCGAGCGCAACTGCTCAAATTCGTCCAGCTTTTCGATCGCAAGACCAGGCTGCTGAAATGGCGTTCGCGATACTGGCTGTTCCATCGAAGTGATCAGAAAACCATCCTGCCCGCGCCTGCGGGCCTTGCTTAAATTCATGGAGCTGATGATCGGGATTGAACCGATGACCTCTCCCTTACCAAGGGAGTGCTCTACCAACTGAGCTACATCAGCCCGTTCAAGCTCTGCAACGATCGCCGCGCCCAGCTTGGGCGCTCTACACGAGCTCCCGCTTCACCACTTGACCCGGGACAACGACCAAACCTCTGGAGCGGGAGACGGGAATCGAACCCGCGACCAACAGCTTGGAAGGCTGTGACTCTACCACTGAGTTACTCCCGCCTAACTCGCGATCACAAAGCCCGCTACTCATCACGCCGCTCGCGGTGTTCGTGCTCTTGCTTCTTGCTCCACGACCAGGTTCGAACCGCGAACATCGCCAGAATCGCCAAGGTGGCCAGCTTGAACTTTGATCGCTGATGGTGGTCCATGCCAGCCCCGCCAGCACCGCGTACACGCCCAAGGCCACCCACAGCCGCTTCATCCAACTCCAAACACGCGCTGCCTCAATTCGCCCGCCAGGGCGCAAATTGCAGAACGCCGAAAAGCTGGTGCACAGGGGAGGATTCGAACCTCCGTAGCTCCAAGGAGCGGCAGATTTACAGTCTGCTGCCATTAACCACTCGGCCACCTGTGCACATTCCACTACCCCACCAAGCGCAAAATCGGCGCTTGTCGGGGGCCCCAGATGACCGAGCATTCCGCTCTCAGCCTTGCCTGAAAGCCCACGTCGCCGAGGCCCGGAATCGCCAGTCTCTCTACCCCATGACGCGCAAACGCCGCGCGTAATGGGGACCCCGATCCTGCTGTCAAAGAACTCCACGCACCAAATACACTGCTCTGCGACCCCGGCAAAACTCCGCATCCTCCGCGCGACCATACTTTCGCACGCGTTTTGCGATTGAGAAAGCTGCTGCTGGAATCAGTTCTCTAGGAGAGCTGCGCGTCTCGTTTGGCTTGCTCCTGCTACGCCTTCCGGCGCGCTCATGGTTACGATTCTGGAGCTGGCGAAGGGATTTGAACCCCCGACCCTCTGATTACAAATCAGATGCTCTACCAGCTGAGCTACGCCAGCCTGCTGGGCTCAACGCGTAGGCATCGAAACCAAGCATGATTCTTCCTGCCAGCCGGGACAAACTCTGATGTTAACACGACGGCAACCCGCGTGCAAGCCGCCAACCCGCTGCATTCCAACAGGTTTCCCTGTCCTTAACGACTGTCTTTGAAGACCTTTACTCGCCACTCCCGCTGGCCGATTGGCTGGGATTCTGCAGAGCGCGCTCACACCGGTGAACGCTGAAATGCGGTCAAGATATTTTAGCCCACTTGTCAGCAAACGAGCAATTTGAGGATCAACGATCCGCGAATCTCCTCCACATCTTGCGCCTTAAAACGGCAGTAGATGATGTTTCTTCTTCTTCTTGGACGAACTCTCGGTGTTGCTGTCGGCAGGCGCCGCCGGCTGCGCGGTGCTGCTGCTAGCCGTCGACGATGATCCGCTGTTCGAGGTTGCACCCGCCACTTCGTTGACTTGGGTTGGCGGCGGCGCGGGTGCGGCTCCGCCGCCGGCCGGGCTTACCAAGTCATTGCTCATATCACTACCGGCAGGTGTGTTGCCCGCCGTGGCCGCTGCCCCACTGGCCGGATCGCCCGCTGCAGCCGCTGCGCCTGGAGCCGCGTCAGAGTGCGGAACAGCCGCATTTTCCGCTGGCGCAGCGCCGTCGTGCACTTGTTCCACCGAAACCGTGTTACCGCCGCCGCCCCTTCCAGGATGCCAGTTACGCTGGCATTGGCGGCGCGAATCATATCCGGCGCGCTGGCCTGTTTGGGATCAACCAAAGTAGGTTCGCCGACCTTGGCAGCCTCCGACACGTCCGGACCCTTATGGAAGTTCTCCATCACTTTGCCGACCGTTCCCAATGAACCGCGGCTGGCAATCTCAGCCTTGTCCTGCGCAATCGCTTCCGGAGTCGCTTGCGGTACCGGCTGCTTCAGCGCTATCAGGCGTTTCTTGGCCTCCGGCGCCTGGCTCTCCAGCGGATAGCGGGTCAAAATGCGGTCATACGCAGCAACCGCGCCTTCGTTATATTGCTTGATCAACGTCCCTTTGGCGGTTTCCGGCAGCCTCGATCGGCGAATGACTTCGATTTCCCTCTCGTAAGCGGTACCTAGTTCGAACAGAGCATCGTCGGCTCCACTGTAAAGCGGATAAGTATCGGCCACCGATTTCAGGCGGGCAATGGCGGCAGGATAGCTCTCGCGCATGAAGTAGAAATGCCCGATGATGTACTCGCGCTGGGCCAGGACCTCCTGCACTTCCAGCAGACGCTGCTTGGCTTGCGGTACCAGCGGGCTGTCGGGGAACTGCATGATCAGCTGGCGATATTCTTCCTCGGCGCGTCGGGCATGGGTAGGATCGCGGTCAGCCTTTTCCATTTCGCCATAATGGATGTTGGCGATCTTCATCTGCGCTTCGGCGGCTTCCGGCATGTTGGGGAAGAAGGTGATGAAGTCCTTGTACTCGCTCTCGGCCTGTGCCATGGCAGCGCTGCCACCCTCCTGATACCAGGAATCGCCGATGGCCAGCTTGGCCCGGGCCACATACTCCGAATCGGGATAGGTGTTGATCAGGGTCTGCAAGCTGAGTCGCGCTACGTCATACTTGCCATGCTTGATCGCCTCCTCGGCGCGATCGAACAGCACTTTGTCGGGCTGCTTGGAGTCGACGTTGGCAATGGGGTTCTCTGCCTTCTTATTTTTCTTCTTTTGCTTCTTATTGCTGCTGGGCGGTAGGCTCGTGCCGCTGGTGGTGTTTTGCGCCGCGCTGGCACGCGTTGGGCGCCGGACTGGCCGGGGCCGGCGTCTGACTGGCGCTGCCGTTCTGGGTCTGATTGGCGCCGGCGTTCTGCGCCGGAGTGGTGCTGCTGTCCTGGGCGACGGAACCCAGCGACGTCAACCCAAATCCCATCATGACCAATATGAGTACGCGACGAAACATCCTAACCACCTTTGGGAACCTACCGTAGTAACCCGGCCGACCCAGGGTCAGCCCTGTCGGGGCAGCAATTATTTAGTACGCGCCGGTCAGGCGCGTTGCAGCATGGCTTCCTGGGCCGCTTTCAGCAGGGCTTCTACGTTGCGTGCCGGATCGCCCTTGCCGAACACGTGGCTGCCGGCCACAAACAGTTCCAGTTCCTGCGCGTGCCGCCGGGCCTATCGTTTCCAGATCGATGCCGCCATCGATCTCGATGCGGAAATCCACGCCTTTGGCCGCGCGCATGGTCGCCAGTTTGCGAACTTTCTCCAGCGCACCATGGATGAATGTTCTGTCCCCCGAAACCAGGGATTCACCGACATCACCAGTACCCGGTCGACAATATCGAGCACTTCGCCAAGAGTCTGCACCGGAGTGGCCGGATTGATTGCCACGCCCGGCTTCATTCCCAGGCTGCGAATCAGTTCCAGCGTGCGATTCAGGTGAATGCAAGCTTCCTGATGGACCGAAACCCAGTTCGCGCCGGCATCGGCGAAAGCCGGAATGTACTCGATCGGCATTTTCGATCATCAGATGGCAGTCGAGGGGAACGTCCACGGCCTTGCGGAGGCAGGTCGACCACCGGCGGTCCGATCGTAATATTGGGCACAAAGTGGCCGTCCATCACATCAACATGGAGGAGGGTGGCGCCACCTCGCACCGCGGCATTGGCATCTTCAGCCAGGCGGGCGAAATCGGCCGACAGGATGGACGGCGCTATCTCGATCAAGACCAGACTTCTCTCGCGAGTATTTCTGAAGTAATTTTAACACGCCTGCAAGAGCGTCCGTATTGCGCCTAAGTGGTTCAACGTAATACCCCTGGTGTGCGGTCACACGACCATTTTCTGGCGATGATAGAAGGTCAGAAACAGGATGAGCAGCGGAGTCATGATCTCGGCATAGAGAAAGACGCCGGAATTGTTGGCCGCGTGATCGTTGTAGATAACGATCTGCCGGATATGCCCAACCGCGTCTCCCAGTAGCCAGACCGCATTGGCAATGGCGGTGGCCAGCCAGAAGTTTCCGCGAAACCAGAGGCAGAGAATTCCCAGCACTCCTACCGTTAGATCGGCCATGCCAACTTCATACTCGTAGGGACTGGTCGCCCAGCCGATCGACGCCGAGGTTTGCAGTGGGCGAAAAACATGAGCGTAGGCAGTGAGCAATCCCATTAAACCGACGTAGATGAAAAGCAGATAGATCAGATACGTGCAGGCGATGGCCGTTCCGCTGCCGCGCCGCTTGGGGGAGAGGGCCAGATGAATAGAAGCGCCGATGAGGGCGAGCAATAAGAAAATCAGTTGGAACATGTCCCTCCTCTGAGAGAAACTCTATCACTGAGAAGCCCGTCTGCCGGTGGGCAGGAACGCCTCAAGGGCCGCCGCACTTGACTATGATCTTGCAGGGTTAGCGCCATGAAGCCAAAAACAATTTATCTGACGCTGTGTTTCCTGGGATTGCTGCTGCCGTATTGGCAGTTTGTTCCGTGGCTGTTTGAACACGGGCTCAACCTGTCACTGTTCTGGCGGCAGCTGTTCGTCAACCGGATCAGCGCATTCTTTGGGATGGACGTACTGGTCTCCGCAGTCGCACTGATTATATTCACCAGAGTCGAGAGTCGCCGGCTGGGTATCGGGAGGCGATGGCCCCCCGTGCTGGCCACGCTGCTGGTGGGAGTTTCGCTCGGCTTGCCTTTGTTCCTGTACATGCGGGAGGTGCAAATAGAGAGCGTCGATCCGCCGCGTGCCGGGTTAACTACCTGAGGCCCCAAGCGAGAGAATGCCGGACAACCAGTGCAAGCCATGATTTGGAGGATTCCCTGGCGCCATGACGAAGTAGATGATCCATGACGGGGTGGCCTGACGGACAGCAGAGGGAGTAGCCTTACAGTTGAGAAACGAAACTCCGTAATGGGGGCGGCTGCATGAATGCGAGGGGTTTGCAGCTGCGATGCTCGTGTATTGTCCCAAACGAGTCTATGGATTCGCTTCCGCTATTCAGGCGAGACATTTCATTGGTAGCCAAAGCTATTGTGTCCCGTGACTTCTTCCAGAAATTCTGCATCAAACTTCGCGGAGAAAAACCTTTATGAGCAAGACCAACAAAGTATCTCCTTTTTTCGTACTCGCAGCCGCATCTATCGCCCTGACGTTTGGGTTTGCCGGATGCAAGAGCAACACTACGCAAGAGACTGGCACGCAGGGTCAAGCGGCGCAGACCGATCAGTCGCAGAACGGGGCCGATAACGCCAACCTGGCCCCTACGGATGGTTCGCAGGCCGGCGGCGGCAATCAGCAGCAACCGGCCAGTCAGCCGGCGCAGCAGACCTATCAGCAGCCGGCCAGCCAGCCCGCGCCGCAGCAGGCGCAACAGCCTGCTCCGCAGGCAGCGCCGGAGCAGAACGCTCAGCAGCAGGCCCCTCCTGCTGAGCAGCAGCAAACCTATTCCGACCAGAACCAGAACTATTCCGACACCAGCTCCGAAGATACAAGCTACAACCAGCCGGTGATTCAAGCGCAGCAGCCTCCGCCACCGCTCCCTGAATACTCCCAGCCGCCTTGCCCCGGCGAAGGCTATCTGTGGACGCCTGGATATTGGAGCTACGCTCCTCAGGGTTATTACTGGGTGCCAGGAGCATGGGCGCAACCTCCTCAAACGGGCTTCCTGTGGACGCCCGGATATTGGGGATTTGTCGCCGGCTTATATCGCTACCACTACGGTTTCTGGGGCCAGCACATCGGTTATTACGGCGGCATTAACTACGGATACGGCTACACCGGCATGGGCTATCAGGGCGGATATTGGAACAATAATCGGTTCTACTACAACCGCGCCGTCAACAATGTTAACGTCACCCACATTACCAACGTGTACAACCGCACGGTCATCAACAACACCACGATTAACCGGGTCAGCTACAACGGGCCGGGAGGCATCAACCGGCGGGCTACGCCTGCGGAATTGGCTGGCATGCGGGAGCAGCGCATTCCTCCCATGACCACGCAATTGCAGCACCAGCAGCAAGCCGCACAAAATCGTCAGCAGTTTGCTGCGGTCAATCACGGACGTCCAGCCATAGTTGCTGCCTCCCAGCCGATCCGGGAAGGCAAGCCGATCGCTCCGGTGATTCCGGCTCGTCCCGCTCTGGGTACGCGACCTGGCGCGCCGAATACGCAGGTCAATCGTCCGCCAATCGAGACGCGGCCTGCTCCTCTGCAGCGCCCAGAGCCGGGGATGAAGCCTGGAACCCAGACACGTCCGGCTCCGGAGCAACGTCCACAACCGGGGGCCAAGCCTGCTCCGCAGCAGCGACCTGCCCCCGAACCGCGGCCAGAGCAAGGTAAGCCTGCCCCTCAGCAGCGGCCTGCCCCCGAACCGCGGCCAGAGCAGGGTAAGCCTGCGCCAGAGCAGCGGCCTGCTAAACCGGCTCCAGAGCAGCATCCCGCTCCTCAGCAAAAGCCGCAGCCGACTAAACCTGTCCCAGAGCAGCACCCGGCTCCTCAGCCAAAACCGCCGCAGACTAAGCCCGCGCCAGAGCAGCGGCCCGCTCCTCAGCCAAAGCCGCAGCAGACTAAACCTGCCCCGGAGCAGCACCCGGCTCCCGAACAACGGCCCAAGCCGGAGGCTAAGCCTGCGCCACAACCGCGGCCTCAACAGCAAGCCAAACCTGCTCCGCAACATGAGCAGTCGCATCCGGACCAGAAGCCTGAAGAAAAGAAGGACTAGCGGCAATTCACGGCGATTAGTAGCTGTCTAACAAAAGGCGGGGCTCCGGCTCCGCCTTTTTCTTTGTGCATTGGTTGCTCTGCCGAGCCGGAGAGATTCAACATCGAGCTCGTAAGCCAGATCACCTATTGGCTGACAGGTATCTTGATAATCTTCTTCTGGATGGCGTAGGTCACCAGCTGCGCCTTGTTGTGGATGTCGAGCTTCCGCATCAGGTTGAACTTGTGCGCCTCGACGGTCTTCACGCTCAGCCCCAGCAGGACTGCGATCTCTTTCACGGAATTACCTTCTGCCAGCAGCTTCAGAATCTCGCGCTCGCGCGGCGTCAGAGTCGACATGCGGGGACGCATCTTGGTGTCGCGCACCCGGGCGCGGAAATCTTCCACCAGCTTGCCCAGCACCTGCGAACTCAAGTACTTTCCGCCTCGGTATACATCGCGAACGGCGGTAACCAGCTGCTGCGCCGGAGTATCTTTCAGGACATATCCTGCCGCCCCAACCTCCAGGCACTGCACCAGGTAATCTTCGTCCTCGTACATGGTCAGGAACAAAACCTTGGTCTCAGGACGAATTTTCTTAATGTGCCGGGTGGCTTCAAACGAAGACAGGCCCGGGCATGCCGATATCCATCAGAACCACGTCCGGCCGCAACTCGCGCGCCTTTTCCACGGCGTCGCCTCCATCCGGCGACTCGCCCACAACCTCGAAATCGCTCTCACTTTCCAGCAGGCGCCGTACTCCCTGCCGGAACAACGTATGATCATCCACTAACAGACATCTGATTTTCGGCATCTTTCACCTGGGTTTCCGAATTTCGGTTTCCCGGATTCCTTTCCGCGCAACCTAAAGCTCCTAGCTGCTCGCGACTACGCCGCCCGCTCATGCACCCCGCGCCAGAGCGCCGGGCTCGTCCGTCTGCGGACTGCGATCTACCCGGCTCTTCATCACCGGCGCACTTATTTCGATGCGAGTACCTTGGCCTCGCGCCGAGGTTACCTTCATCTTTCCTCCCAGATTTCCGATGCGCTCGTGCATTCCCGCCATGCCAAAAGTCTGCCGGCCCGGATTCGGCTTCAGCGGAATTCCCCCGCCATCGTCTTCAATCAGCAGCTTTACGGCGTCCCCGGCTCGTAGAATTCGATGTTCACGGTGCTGGCGTTGGCGTGCTTGGCGACGTTGTGCAGGGCCTCCTGCACCACCCGGTAGATGGCGGTCTCCAGCGCCGCCGGCAGGCGGCCAAATTCGTGGGAAACCGTGACTCGCGCTTTCACCCCGGTGCTCTTGGCCAGGTCCTTGGCTTCCTTGCGGACGGCGGCAATCAGTCCCAGTTCCTGCAGTACCAAAGGCGACAGCCGTGCCAATGATGCGGCGGATGCCTTCAATCGTGCGATCCACCACCTCCAGAGTCTCGCGAATTTTCGCCCGCGCCGATCGCGCCGCCACGCTGCTCTCCAGCATGCCGAGATAGAGGCGAATGACCATCAGCGCCTGTCCAGTCTCGTCATGCAGCTCGCGGCTGATGCGCTTGCGCTCTTCTTCCTGGGCGTGCAGCAGATGTCCGGAGAGTTCGGCGATGCGCATTTCGCGCTCGCGCAAGGCATCGTTCATACCGGCGCGATCGATGGCCAGCGCCGAGCGGTCGGCAATGGCACGTAGCAGCTCGCCCTCCGTGGGCAGCCAATCGTAAGGCCGCGAAAACCCGATCAGCAGCACGCCGATCACGGCCTCCTTGGACCTGCAGCGGCACTCCCCACACCGCTTTCGCGTTGCCCTGCAGCGAGGGAGTCAGTTCGCCATGCGAGGTGCGCAAGTCCGGCAAGAATGCCGGTTCTCCGCTGGCCGCAATTCCACCTACAAATCCTTCGCCGATTGGTATAGCCAAACTGAAGTCGTCGAGCCGATTGCCAAATCCGACCTGCGCCTGTACCCGCAGCACCTGCTGCTCTGCGTCCCTCAGCAGAATCAGACCCAGGGTAGCGTTGAAGGTATGGGTCGCGATTTCCAGCACCCGCTCCAGCAGGGCATTCAAGTTTTCCGGCCGACAGTTCAGCATCCAGCACCGACAGCAGCGTCTCGGCTTCGATCTTCTGCGCGTCGGAATACGCTGCGGAAACCGCAACGTACGAGGCCCAGGAAAGAGTCTCCATGGCCGCCCTCGCTTCGGCCAGGCGATGCGGCAGGAAAGATCTTCTCCAGATAGGGATCGATCAGCTGCTGGTAGATCTCCAACGAGCGCGCCACTGCGCGGGCGCTCACCTTCAGCTTCGCCAGCCGCTTGCCAAAGTGCTGCAGGTTCTCATAAAAAGCCGCAAAATCGGTTTGCGAGAAAAATGGAAAATCCGGTTCCGATGGTCAGCCGCTCCAGCGCGGCCATGGCGCGGCCATCGAAGTCGAATTCGGCAAACATCTGCCTGCCGCCAAGTAGCGGTAATCTCGGGGAAGCAGGGCTGCAGGCTGCGCACCACTTCGACAACCACCTCACGCGACGTTTCTTTCATGGGCAGGAGGGGGGACATGCGGCTCCTCAAGGACAAAATTGTTGATGCGGCGGAGCACTCGGCAGGATGGCGTTACTACCTGATAAACTCGCGACCACAAGATATTGCCGCTATCCTAGGCGATCTTGATAGCAGAGTAGTAAATATTACCTAAAGTATACACACCTCGATCCTTTTGGGTTGGGTCCTTCTGATTTGAGCCGTTGCCGCCGTACGTAAGTGGCGCCCCCGACCGTTTGAATCTCTATTGGGATGCTTCGCATCTTTGTTTCATGAAGATTCTTATTCCTACTCCCTTGCGTCAATATGCCGACAAGCAGTCGGCGGTGGATTTGCCCGCATCCACGGTGGGCGAGGCGCTGGAGGCTTTGATCTCGAAGCACCCGGATCTTCGCAAGCATCTCTACAACGAGCAGGGACGGCTACGCGCTTTCGTCAACCTTTATCTGAATGAAGATGACGTTCGCTATCTTCAGCAGGAACAAACCCCGGTGAGCGGCAGCGACACGTTGACCATCGTGCCCTCGATTGCCGGCGGGAGACGCTGAGAATCATGGCGACCCTGACGGACAAAACGGCCGAGGCGACTCTCAGCAACGACGAGATCTTGCGTTACTCGCGGCACCTGATCATGCCCGAAGTTGGCATGGAAGGGCAGCTCAAGCTGAAGCAGGCCAAGGTGCTGTGCATCGGCACCGGCGGTTTGGGCTCGCCGCTGGCGCTCTATCTGGCTGCCGCTGGGGTGGGCACGTTGGGTATTGTCGACTTCGATATTGTTGATATGACAAATTTGCAGCGCCAGGTGATTCACGGCACCGGCGATGTCGGCCGCAAGAAACTGGATTCCGCTGCCGACCGCATCGCGGCCATCAATCCCTATGTCGACGTGCGCAAGTTTGAAACCCGTTTGACCAGCGCCAACGCGATGCAGATCGTTCGCGACTTCGACATCGTGGTGGATGGAACCGACAACTTCCCTACGCGCTATCTCGTCAATGACGCCTGCGTGCTCAGTGGCAAGCCCAACGTTTACGGATCGATCTTCCGCTTCGAAGGCCAGGCCAGTGTCTTCGCCACCAAGGACGGGCCTTGCTATCGCTGCCTTTATCCGGAGCCGCCGCCGCCCGGCCTGGTGCCCTCGTGCGCCGAAGGCGGAGTGCTGGGAATTCTTGCCTGGCCTGGTCGGCCTGATTCAGGCGACCGAAACCATCAAGCTGATCCTGGGATCGGGCGAGCCCCTGATCGGCCGCCTGTTGTTGGTGGACGCGCTGGCCATGCGTTTCCGCGAACTCAAGCTGCGCAAGAATCCCGAGTGCCCGGTCTGCGGCAACCATCCAACAGTTACGCAACTGATGGACTATGAGCAGTTCTGCGGGATTCGTGGAGAGGAAAAGCCCGCAACTGCTACTATGCTGGACATGACACCGGAAGAATTGAAGCAGCGCCTGGACGCCGGCGAAGATCTCTTCGTGCTCGATGTGCGCGAGCCCCACGAATTCCAGATCTGCAACCTCGGCGGACATCTGATTCCCCTGAACGACCTGCCCAAACGAGTCAGCGAACTCGACTCCAGCCGCGAGATCGTTGTCCATTGCAAGATGGGAGGCCGCAGCGCCAAGGCGGTCGATTTCCTGCGCCAGTCGGGCTTCGGCAAGGTGCACAATCTGGCCGGAGGCATCAATGCCTGGGCCGAGCGCGTCGATCCCAAGATGCCGAAGTATTGACTGTCTCCGCTTTCAGGTCTCCCCATGCAAAAGGAGCAAGCTTTGGCTTGCAGGGGTGCGGTATCCTCAAGGACGCGCGGAATCCCATCCGCTCTGCGCTGGCATCTTCCCGCGGATCGTAAAATCCGGCGATGCTATCTCTGGAGGTGACTGACATGAGTTCTACCGATGCTCTGCTCGCGCCCATGAAAGGAGCTCAGCACTCCGAAGTTGGAGGCGCAAAGCTCGACATTGTTCGGGTGGGCGCTTCCCGCGTTAAGCGCGTGATCTACCCGCCTGGATTCCGCTGGTCGACTCACATGAAACCGACAGTCGGCACGGACTACTGCATGCACGCCCACGTTGGATTTCTTGCCCAGGGCCAGATCCACATGGAGTTCGCCGACGGCTGCATCGTGGAATTTATGGCTCCCCAGGTGGTTTCCATCGAGCCCGGCCATGATGGTTGGGTGGTAGGAGATCAGCCGGCAGTGCTGATCGAGTTTGATTTTGAGAACGATACGGTGCGCCATCTCGGAATGCCCGAACGCCACACCCACGGCGATGCGAGCGCGCACCCTGCGAAGCCTTAACATGCAGCCGGTGCGATGCGCACAATTTGGCGCACGTGGTAAATCATGCTGCGCGTAGGACTGACGGGCGGCATCGCCTGTGGCAAGAGTACCGTCGGCCCAGATGCTGGTCAAGCGCGGCGCGCATTTCTTCCGGCCGACGGACTGGCCCACCAACTCTATGCGCCGGGCGAACCTACATACGACAAAGTCGTCAGCCAGTTTGGCCGCGAAATCCTCAAGGCCGATGGCACCATCAATCGTTCGCGGCTGGCGAACCTGGTATTCCCCGACCGCATCGAGGAGCTGAACGCGATTGTTCATCCCGCGGTGATTGAGGCGCAAAACGCGCTGGATGGCCGAAGTCGAGCGCGACGATCCGAATGGCATCGCCGTGGTGGAAGCGGCACTGCTCATCGAGGCCGGAGCCGCCAAAGACTTCGACAAAATCATCGTCGTCGATCTGCGATTTCGAGTGCAAGGTCGAGCGCTATGCCCAGCGCACGGGATTGTCGCTGCGCAGCTGCGCGAGCTGAGGTCGAGCGCCGCAGCGCGGCGCAATTCAGCGACGAAGAAAAGGCTCGCCATGCGGATTATGTGATCGAGAACTCCGGACCGATCGAGGACACGGAGCGGCAGGTGGAGAAGATTTGGGACGAGCTGCAGGTAGCCTGGCCGGGCGCTGATGCTCGCGAGTAACTCGCAGATGCGCAAACCGCCGTCATTTCGTTACACTTTCTTGCAGGCGACGTCTATTTCTGTCCGGCAACTCTCGAACTGATTGGAATCTCATAACGGCATGAAATTTGTACGACCGTTTTTCCTCGGCGTGCTTCTGGCCGGAGCGTTCTACTGGTTCACCACCCACCATCAGGGCACGAATCCCGCTGCCGGACATGATTTCGCGTCCCACGCACGTCGAACTCAGCGAAGCCGCCGGGCCCGGAGAAGCTTGATCCCGAAGAGCAGAACAACATCGATGTCTACCATCGCGTGATTCCTTCGGTGGTCAATATCACCTCCAAGACCATGGCCTACGACTTCTTCTATGGGCCGGTGCCGCAGGAGGGCCAGGGGTCAGGCTTCATCATCGATAAAGAAGGACACATCCTCACCAACTATCACGTGGTGGGCGATTCCTCGCAGCTGGAAGTGACCCTGCACAACAAGAAGACCTACAAGGCGACGGTGATTGGACGCGATCGCGCGCACGATCTGGCGGTGATTCAGATCAAGGCGCCGGAGGTGGTTCCGGCGGTGCTGGGCGAATCCAAGAACCTGCAGGTTGGGCAGAAGGTGTTTGCCATCGGCAATCCCTTTGGACTGACAGGGACGATGACGCGCGGCATCATCAGCTCGCTGCGGCCGATCCGCAGCCCGGAAGGCGCCTACATCGAGGAAGCGATCCAGACCGACGCCGCCATCAACCCCGGCAACTCCGGCGGCCCGCTGCTGAATTCGCATGGCGAGGTGATCGGCATCAATAGCATGATCGCCACCGGCGGCTCGAACCAGAGCGCGGGCATCGGCTTCGCCATTCCCATCAATACCGCGAAGGCGGTTCTGAACGACCTGATCACTCTGGGCACGGTGCGGCGGCCTTCGCTGGGCATCGTGTCGTTGCCGATCGGGCCGGAGCTGGCGCAGGAGATGGGTCTGCCCGCCGATTACGGCATCTTGATCGTGCGCGTGGTTCAGGGCGGCGCTGCCGAACGGGCCGGATTGCAGGGCGGCAATGAGCGCGCCTATCTGGGGGCAACGCCCATCATGATCGGCGGCGACCTGATCGTCGCCATCGACGGCGATCCCATCGGCGATCAGCAGGATCTGGCCAACGCGATGAACAAGCATCGCGCCGGCGATACCGTGTCGGTAACCATCTATCGCGGCGCGCAAGAAGATGACGGTGCAGGTGGTGCTGGGCGAGGCGCGCGACCGCGCTTAGCGGTCCACCAAAGCCGGCAGAAGCGGTCGCCGGCCAGGCTGAAATGATGACCGTTGCCCGTGGGCTTGACTGTCGGATATCATTCTTTGGATATGTATGATGACTTCCAGGCCATTGATCGCTGGACGGGGAAGCCCGTGCACTGCCGGTATCAGGCGCTGATTGTTGCCATTGCTACCCGGCATGCCGATGCGGTCGACATCAAGTTTCTGGTGGGCGAACGTCCGGTATGGATTGCCCTGCCTCACGTCGCGTGGGTGGAATACAACGAGCAAACGGGGAAAGTCATCACCGACCCGATGGCAGTCCAGATTGCCGGCCATTATTTGAAGTGGGCGATTGAGTCAGGCGAGGACAACGGCCGCGAGATGTATGCCTTGACGGTGAAGGAAACGCTGGATCATTTGCAGGCCGTGATCGACGAAGCCCTCCAACCTGTCGCCCGCTGACATCTCATCGAGCGGGCCTGTTGCACTTATTCAGTTGAGTTTCTGATTCGCTGCGCGGCGCGATTCCCTGGTTTTGAATTGGCTTTCCTGCGGCAAGTTGTGCTGGCTTATCTTCTTAAGGAGCTTTTATGTCCTCTGTCCTGCAAACTCCCGAGGTCTCGCAACTGCTCGGGCAAAATAACGTGCATCGCAATCTTTATCCCCCTCAACTGGTGGAAGCTGCGCTGCGCCGCGGCGAAGCCGAACTGGCAGCGCGCGGCTCGTCTGGTGGCCGAGACCGGCAAGCGTACCGGCCGCTCGCCCAAAGACAAGTTCGCGGTGAGGGACTCGGTCACCGAAAGCAAGATCGCATGGGGTTCGGTAAATCTGCCCATTTCCGGCGGAAATGTTCGACGCACTTATATGATCGCGTGCTCGACTACCTGCGCAGGCAAAGAGCTCTTCGTGCAGGACCTGTTTTGCGGCGCCGATCCGCAGTACCGGCTGCCCATCCAGATCATCAACGAATATGCCTGGCACAATCTCTTTGTGCGGCAGTTGTTCATTCGCCCCACCGCCGAAGAACTGAAGACCCACAAGCCGGAATTCACCATCGTCAGCGCTCCCGGCTTTCTGGCCGATCCCAAGCGCGACGGCACCAACTCGGAAGTATTCGTGATCGTGAACTTCACCAAGAAGCTGGTGCTGATCGGCGGCACGCAATATGCCGGCGAAATGAAGAAGTCGATCTTCGGCATCATGAACTTCCTGCTGCCCGATCGCAATGTCTTTCCCATGCACTGCTCGGCGAACATCGGCAGCGACGGCGTGACCGCGCTGTTCTTCGGACTTGTCAGGCACCGGCAAGACGACGCTGTCGGCCGATCCCAGCGCGCCGCCTGATCGGCGACGACGAGCATGGCTGGAGCGCGACCGGCGTCTTCAACTTCGAAGGCGGCTGCTACGCCAAGTGCATTCATCTCTCGCCGGAGACCGAGCCGCAGATTTACAACGCGCTTGCATTTCGGATCGGTGCTGGAGAACGTGGTGCTCGATCCCGGTCACCCGCATTCCCGACTACGACGACGACAGCAAGACCGAAAACACCCGCGCCGCTTATCCGGTGGAGTTCATCGACAACGCAGTGATTCCTGGATTCGGCGGGCATCCCAAGAATGTGGTCTTCCTGACCGCCGATGCCTTTGGCGTGCTGCCGCCGGTTTCGAAGCTCACGCCCGAGCAGGCGATGTATCACTTCATGTCGGGCTACACGGCGAAAGTTGCGGGCACGGAAGCGGGCGTGACCGAGCCGCAGGCGACGTTCTCCACCTGCTTCGGCGCGCCGTTCATGCCGCTGCCACCCAAGGTTTATGCCGAGATGCTGGGCCGCCGCCTGCGCGAGCACAAGGCGCAATGCTGGCTGGTCAACACCGGTTGGCAGGGCGGGGCATACGGCGTCGGCAAGCGAATGAGCCTGCCGTACACGCGCGCCATGGTGAATGCACTGGTGGAAGGCGAAGCTTGCCGAATGTGGAGTTCGAGATCGAGCCGGCATTTGGGCTGAGCATTCCCGAAGTCGTGCCCGGGGGTCCCGTCGGAGCTGCTGGCTCCGCGGAATTCATGGAAGGACAAGGCCGCCTACGACAAGAGGCCGCCGATCTTTCGCAGCGCTTCGCCAAGAACTTCGAGCAGTTTGACGCTCCGCAGGCGGTGAAGGACGCGGGACCGAAGCCGGTAGCGGTAAAGTAAGTCTGACGTAGTGAGACATACCACAATGTGGCACATCGATTTGGCTGTGCCATTTTTGTTTGTAGCTACGCGGCTGCGAGAGTCATAGAATGCTGAATCCATTTCATGCTTGCATCCACGGTTGGGCAGCTCGCATCGAAATTCCCTGAGGTTGCGCGATCGAACAGCGCAAATCTCGCAAGGAGATCGAAATGGTGAAATTTGCCCTTTTAGTGCGCCTGGAAGCTAAGCCTGGAAAAGAGGAAGAAGTGGCCGAGTTTCTCCGCGGCGCCCTGCCGCTGGCTGAAGGCGAGCCCGGAACCATCAGCTGGTTCGCGTTCCGGATTGGCTCTTCGACATTCGGTATCTTCGATACATTTAACGATGAGGCTGGACGTCAGGCACATCTTTCGGGGCCAATCGCTGCAGCGCTCATGGCGAAAGCGTCCGAGTTGTTAGCGAAACCGCCGGTGATCGAGAAGCTGGATCTGCTGGCCGCGAAGGCCAAGGCATAGGCCGGGATACCGGCATGATCGCCAAGGTCATGAGCTGGTCAGAAATGGGTTGCGCGTTTCAATTGGTGACAGTGAGGGTGGGCTGGACGAACCGCAGATCCCTCCACTGCGCTTCGCTGCGGTCGGGATGACAAACATGTGGAGCATCAAGTGATTCGGTGTTAGAACGGCGATTGTACGTGCTGTTCGCCCAGGACTTTGCCGGATTTGTCGAACCATACGACTTCGTACTGCGGCTGGAAGATCGAGTACCAGTACCGGTACACATATTCGTTTGCGCAGGCGGCGGGCACCGGGGTCAGCGAACCGCACGGGCCTTCGCTGCTGGGATCGCCCATCAACTCGCGAACCACTTCATTGGGATCGCCCAGAGTGACTTGGGCGGAGTTCTTGCGCAAGCCCTCGTCGTGGTGATAAGCCCAGAAGCCCGCCACCACCAGGGCAAGAGCGATCGCGAGAAAGAAAATGCGAGTTCCCATCGGTCTTTAGATTCCAACGTGAGCCGGACGGTAGCAGTCGCGGGGACGGTTAACGGCGATGTGACAGGAATTTGGATAAGCCGATCTCTTCGGGACAAATGACCGAAGCTTTGTTCTGTTCGCGATTCGCGAGAAGACGTCGATAGACGACTCCAGACTGTTAGACTTCACACATTGGATACCCAGCGAAAATCGTTCTGGCTGTTGTTCACACTTCTCAGCCTGGGGGCATTCTTCCTGCCCTGGTGGTGGGGTGTCGCGGAAACTTTCGCGGCTCTGTTCGCAAGCTGGTGGATCATCTATCGGAGCGGGATTTATTGAGAGCTTCGCGCGGCAGCAAAACGCCCAGGGAACGGTCTTGACTGGAGCCTCAGGTTGACGGTTTCCAGCGCTGGCTGCGCCGCGGCTTCAGGAGCCACGCGCCACCAATGAGAACCGCGGCGCAAACCAGGTGGAAGGTCATCTCGCGATGATGGGCGTACTCGGCGAATAGACCCACGCCGATGCATAGCGCCAGCATCCAGAAGAACAGACTGGCGACATCGGCGGCGGTCAACACGATGTCCCGGCGAAACCTGACGGCCAGTACGATGCCGGCAAGACAGGCCAGGCACTCGGCCCACAAGAACACTGATTCAAAGGTCGTCATCGGGTGTACCTGCATTGCCGACGCGCCGGTATTCCAGCTACTGCGTAATGGTCTTCACCTGATCTCCGACTTTGAAGCCGGCGCCGGAAACCGGCATGGCAATCGCCGAACCATCATCCACATCGGTGAGCTTAATCACGCCCACATCGACCGTCAGCTTGCGGATGACCGCGCCAGTCGTGGGATCCTTGATCTCCTTGGTGATGCGCTTCACGGTCAATTGATCGCCGACCTTCAGGCCCGCTTTGCTGCCGACGTTGAGCACGATCTGCCCGCTATCGACCGCCGCAACTACGCCCTCAACGCTAATCGTGCGGGCGACCAGCTTGGTGTTATCGGCAACCAACTCGCCTGCCATCTGGGTGACGGCTGCGTTCACCGCTTCACCAATGATGGTCTGCTGGAAGTCGCTGGCGCCGAAGTCAACCGCCCCACCGCCGAAGCCATGCCAGTTGCTGCCGCCCCCGCCCACGGAATTGCTCTTGCGCGAGGACTCACCTTTCCCGGTAGCTACGCCCATGATTTCTGCCGTATCGATGTTGACCAAACGGGCATCAAGAACCACCACAGCTTTGCTCTCGTTGTGATGAAAACTACCCGCGGCGGCTCCGACCCATCCTCCGCCTCCGCCGTTATAACCCTGGCTCTTGTTGTCGTTGCCGAACTGCGTGATGCTGCCTACCACGATGGCATCGACGCCAAGGAGCCTGCCAATCTTGGCTGCCGAGTTAGGATCGGCGCGATCGCTGTTGGAAAAATTCTGCTCAGCCAGAATCTTGGCCATAGCTTGGCGCTCGATGACCGAGTACGTACCGTCCTTCACCAAGTCGCGTACCAGCAGGTCGGAGATGCCCTTGCCCAAGTCGACATTCTGGCCGAAGTAGGCCTGCGAAGCGTTCATCACGGTCGCATAGTCGAAGTCGAAAATCGCGATGCGTTTCTTGCGACCCGTGGGGGCGGGGGCCGAGGCTTGCGCAGCGCCGGCAGCCGCCGACGGACCGGAAGAAGTTTGTGCTCCCGCTGGTACAACGAAAAACGATCCCATCACAAGCAGGCAGAACAGGACCCGATGCATATACAGTCTCCTCACCTCTCGAAGTTTCTAGTAACTCAGGAAGCCGTGGCTGGACATACCTCCACCCACCGGCGAACTGGCGCTCGCTGGGGACCAAGGGGAGCGTGTCCTGACGTGGCGCCTGTAATTTGGACAGCGATATGGTACACCGAATTTCCGCCCAGGCCATCACAAAAAACAGCCAAGTTAGGTCTTCACCAGCGCATTCTGTACCACAAAGGGAGCGGCGACCCGGGTAAAACATTTAGCAGGCGTCGCACTCATTGCGTAACGGTTTTGACCTCGTCTCCAACCTTAAAGCCGGAGCCGGAAACTGGTGTACCCACCGACGAGATTTCGTCCACATCGGTAAGCCGAATGGTGCCTACCTCGGTCGCGATCTTTCGGATTACCTGACCAGTCGCGGGATCCTTTACCTCTTTCGTAACGCGTTTGACGGTCAGTTGATCCCCAACCTTCAGTCCGACCTTGCTGCCGATGTTAAGCACAACCTGGCCGGAATCCACCATCGCGACTAAGCCTTCAACGTTGACGGTATGAGTAACCAGTTTGACGTTATCGGCAACAACTTCTTTGGACAATTGGGTGACGGCAGCATTCACAGCTTCTCCCATAAGGGTTTGCTGGAAGTCGCTATCGGCGAAGTCGGCCCTGCCCGCGCCGGCTCCTTTGGTATTGGCGCCAGCGCCGACCAGCACCGTGCTCTCGCGCGACGACTCACCCTTGCCGGTGGCGACGCCCACGATTTCGGCAGTATCGATGTCAACCACGCGCGCGTCGAGCACCACCACGGCTTTGGTCTTTTTCTTGCCGACACCAGCCATTTGCCCAAACACGCCGCCCCAGCCGCTGCCCACGGTCGTATCCTTAGTCTCGCTGCCGAACTGGGTCACGCTGCCCACGATGATGGCATCTGCGCCCAGCAGTTTGCCGATCTTGGCAGCTGAATTCGCATTGGCACGATCGCTGTTGGAAAAATTCTGCTCGCTCAAGATTCGGTCCAGATCCTTGCGCTCGATCACCGAATAAGTGCCGTCTTCAACCAGGTTCCTGACCAGCAAATCGGAGATTCCCTTTCCCACGTCGACGTTGGTATGAAACAGCGCCTGAGTGGTGGCCATCACTGTGGCATAGTCAAAGTCGAAGACCACAACCCGCTTTCTTCGTGCTGGGTGTGCCGGCGCCGCCGATGTTGTTGATGGCGCCGTCGCCACTGCCGCAGACGCCACCGGCGTGGTTTGCGCTTCCGACGGCACGATCAACAAGGTTCCCACCACAAGAACGCAGAAGGAGAACAAGACCCGAAGCATACGCAGTCTCCCCTTACCTAGGAAAATGTTAGAGACACAAAATGACAGCGGCTGGACAAGGCCTTTCAACCACCGCCTGCATAACTGGCGCGCCGCAGCGGGCACTGGGAGCCTGTCCGAACGTGGCACTTGTATTTGGAACGACATAGTACACCGACTTTGGCTGCGCCGAGCCCTTTTTTTTCTCGGCCCAGCGCTCGTTTCAGCAGGACGCGGCAGGTTTTGAACAGAAATGCGAATCGTCGGACCCGTGACAGGGTAACTGCTACCGCATTACTCTCGTAGTATGGCAAAGACAGTTCCGATTGGCACACGCGCCGAAGTGGAAAGGCGCGTTGAGTTTCAACATACATTGAGTGCCTGGAGAGCCGAGCTCCCTCCAGTCTTGTCTACCCCGCACATGGTTGGCTGGATGGAAGCAGCCGGCTTCGAAGCCCTGCTGGCGTTCTGCGAAGGCGACGAAGTCAGCGTGGGCACGGCAATTAACATCGTTCATCGTGCGCCCACCGGAATTGGAACGACGGTGAAGTGCGAGGCGGTGCTGGAATCGATTATTGGCCGCTTCTTTATCTTTCGGGTCAACGCCAGCAATGGGAACGAAGTCATCGGGCATGGAACCATAGGGAGGGCGATCGTCAGCAAGGGAAAGTTTGAAGGGAAATACAAAAGCCCCACTCCGGCAAGAGAGGCTTGAAGGTTGCGCCCGGTGGATTTTCCGGCTGCAAAAATCGCAACTTTTCGTCAGACTTTCATGCAGCTATTCCATCCGTATAAGTGAAAGGCTGAACTACCGCACTCATGAATGCGGAATCTCTTAGAGGAGCAAATTATGCCGGCAAGATTGAATTTCATGGCAGTGGGGCGAGATGCGTTCAAAGCAATGCAAGAAATGCAGGCCCACGTGAACAACAGCGGGCTGGAGCCCGGCCTGGTGCATTTAACGAACCTGCTGGTGTCGACGATCAACGGCTGCGCCTATTGCATTGACATGCACGGCAAAGACCTGCGCGCGGCCGGCGAGAGCGACTTGCGCATTGACCTGATCAGCGTGTGGGAAGAGGTCGACTGCTACAGCGAACGCGAGCGGGCCGCGTTTGCGTGGGCGGAATCGGTGACCAGGGTCAGCGAGACGCATGTGCCCGACGAAGTGTTTGCCCGCGCGAGCAAAGAGTTTTCGCCGGAAGAATTAACCAAGCTGACGCTGGCCGTGGTGATGATTAATGGCTGGAACCGGTTTTGCATTTCGTTCCGCACCGAACCGGGGCATTATCAGCCGGGACAGCATGCGGTGAAGACGAGTTCCGCGGCCTGAAGGGGGTCAGGACGTGGGATGAGGTGATTTCATCCACCCATCTCATAAAGTTCCTCTCTCGTCCAGCGGCCCACATTAAGCACGCGTTGGCAACTCAGTCGAGCGAGGAGCGCGGAACGAGCGTGCAGCCGCATTTGTTTATGCGCTGGTATGGGCACGATGTTTGCGATGGGCTCGCCATGATGAGTGATGACATTGCTATGACCCTCGCGGACGGATTGCAAGAGGCGAGAGAAGTTGCGGTTCGCGAACGCAGCGGAAATAGCGTTGAACATATCTCTACCCTTGAAGTCTGAGATGAAGATAGATTTCCAGAGTCTAAAGCCCAAGTCATTCTTTGCATCGTGCAATGGCTGAGGAGGCTGCGGGAAGAGACGAACCGCAGATCCCTCCGCTCGGACTAAAGTCCTCGGTCGGGATGACAAGACTATAGAGACGCCGTTGCGGCACGGCTGAAGCCATGCTCTGATACTAACCGACTTCCAGACTGATTCCTTACGCAGCCTTATTCAGCACCACTAAAACGGTTGGCCCCGACCGCATCAAAACGGCGGCCTGATATGCCTCAGAACGATTTGAGACAGCCCGCGGTTATGTTGATCTCCTCGATCAGATCTGAGACCGCAGGCAATCGTTAGTTTAGCGCCCGACGAGTACTGCTTCATAATGGATCAGCATGGAAGCCGTGCGCATCGCCGAGCTGTTGCGTCCGTTCACCGCCGAGCCGGAGTTGCCGCCGCTCCTGCTGGAACAGTTGCAGCGTTATCTCGATCTGCTGTTGGGATGGAATGCCCGCATCAACCTCACGGCGGTGCGTGATCCCGAGCAGATGGTGAGGCGCCACTTTGGCGAATCACTACTCGCGGCGCGAGTGCTGTTCGGCGATTCCGCGCCGGCGGCAAGCCTTGCCGACGTCGGTTCCGGAGCCGGCTTTCCTGGCATTCCCATCAAGCTGTTCGCGCCGCAGATTGATCTCACCCTGATTGAGTCACAAGGCAAGAAAGCTACGTTTCTGAGGGAAGTGTTACGGGCCTTGAATTTGAAAGGCGCGCGGGTTTTTGGCGGACGCGCAGAGGGGTGGGGGAAGACCGCTGATCTCGTCACTCTCCGTGCGGTAGAGCGATTCGAGCGCGCATTGCCGGTGTCGGCAAACCTGGTCGCAGCAGGTGGAAGCCTGTGCCTGCTGATCGGATCCAGTCAGGTCAACCCGGCGCAGGAACTTCTTGGCGATTTGTGGACGTGGGCAAAGCCAGTGACTGTTCCACAGAGCGCGGGACGGGTAGTAGTGATCGCGAAGCGTTCTTAGACGGGTTTCGCCACGCGCTCGGCCATCGCCCACTTCAGTTCCTCGATGCCTTCGCCGGTGACGGCGGAGATGGGGAACAGTTCGAGCTTCTTGCGCTTGCAATAACGCTTTAGCTTCGCGAGCTTGTCCGGGTTCACGGCATCCATCTTGGTCGCGACAACGATCGTTGGCTTCGAATCCAGGCCGCTGCCAAAGTTCGCCAACTCGCGGGTGATGACTTCGTAGTCCTGCACCGGGTCGGGACGCCCGCTCGCATCCGATACGTCAACTAAGTGCGCCAGGACACGGGTACGCTCGATGTGCCGCAGAAATTGTGTGCCCAGTCCGGCGCCTTCGCTGGCGCCCTCAATGAGTCCAGGGATGTCGGCGACCACGAAGCTGATGTCGTCGGGCGGATTACCTACGAGCACCACCCCAAGATTGGGCTGCAAGGTGGTGAAAGGGTAGTCGGCAATCTTGGGTCGCGCCGCCGAGATGCGCGAGATCAGCGTGCTTTTGCCGGCATTGGGATAGCCTACCAGCCCGACATCGGCCAGCAGCTTGAGCTCTAGACGCAAATCGCGCTCTTCGCCGGGATGGCCTTCTTCATGCTCGCGCGGGGCCTGGTGCACCGAGGTTGCGAAGCGCGCATTGCCGCGTCCGCCTCGTCCGCCTCGTGCCACCACGACGCGCTCATCGGGATGTGAGAAGTCGTGCACCAGCTCGCCGGTGAGTTCGTCATAAACGATGGTGCCCACGGGAACTTTGAGGACGATGCTTTCGCCCTCGCGGCCGGTCTTGTTGGAGCCCTCACCGTGACGGCCGCGCTCGGCTTTGTACTCGGGATTGAAGCGGAAGTGGACCAGCGTATTGTGGCGCTCGCTGGATTCCATGACGACATCGCCGCCGTGTCCGCCGTCGCCGCCCGAGGGGCCACCGCGAGGCACGAACTTCTCGCGCCGGAAGGCCATGCAGCCGTTGCCGCCGCCGCCGGCCTTGACTCGAATTTTGGCTTCATCAACGAACATGGGAAGAGCAGCAATTAGCAGTTGGCAATTAGCACTTAGCTTAAACCCGAATCGTGCGCAATGACTTTATCCAACGGAAAAGGCCTCGCCGCGACGAGGCCTGATACTCAAACCGTTTTCATCCATTTGCCAAAGTGTCGCGCACGAGTTGCCCGGACATCCGGCGCCAATTACTAAGTGCCAAATGCCAAGTGCTAATTGCTGCTCGCTGCTTCTTCCTGCGGGACCACCGACACGAACTTGCCCAACAGGCCGCGGTCCTTGAATTCGACTTTGCCAGTCACTTTGGCGAAGAGGGTGTCGTCTTTGCCCCGGCCGACATTGAGGCCCGGCTTGATGCGAGTGCCGCGTTGCCGCACGATGATGGAACCACTCGGTATGAGTTGGCCTCCGAACGATTTCACGCCCAACCGCTGGGCGTTGGAATCGCGGCCATTTCGAGAGCTACCTAAACCTTTTTTATGTGCCATAACAATGTCCTTGAGACTGCCGCCGGCTCAAGCCGGCTCGCTATAAATTATGACCGCCAAACGCCGGCCTAAAGGCCAGCTCTTCCACCCTACGTTTCCTGTAATTCCGCGTTGCCGCCCCGGACTCGCGACACCGCCCGCCGGATCTTCGCGGGAAGATGCAGCAGGACCGAATCGAAACGCTTGGCCAAGATGACCAACGCCGGGATCAACTGATGAAGCAGCATCCGCCGTTACGCCTTCAGGTCCTGGCCGTCGACGTTGATGCCGGTAATCTTGACGGCCGTGTAGGGCTGGCGATGTCCGTTCAGCTTCTTGTATTGCTTCTTGCGCTTAAAGTGGAAGACCAGAATCTTGTCGGCCGCGGCCGTGCTCGACCACCTGTCCGGTGACGAAAGCCTTGGACGACGGCTTGCCCAGTTCGCCTTCGGAACCGCTTACCGCGAGAACCTCGTCGAACTGCACGTTTTCGCCGCCAGCTTGCGACAGCTTCTCGATCTCAATCACGTCTCCGGGTGCGACGCGATACTGCTTTCCCCCGGCGCGGATCACCGCGTACATGGCAAATCCTCCATCGACCTTGTCGCGCAAACTGCAGCGCGATTGGCTAAACTCTTTGTGCGCTTGCACTTCCCCGAGCGTGGAAGGAAACCTTCGCTAAAGGCGGGGTGCCCCTGACGGGACCTGGTAGTACAGGCAAACTCTAGAAGTGTAGCGTGTTTGGGAGGGTCAGGTCAAACGGACCTAAGCGTTAGGCCGGAGCACCCGCTTCGACGGGGCTGAGATTCGAAGAAAAAGACGGCTTAAGACGCCGAGGGGCCAAAACTAACCTCGGGCGCTAAAGCGCTATCCATGGTTACGTCGATGACGCACGCCTGGAAGGCGTGCTCCACCCCTCGCGCGCTCATCCTGCTAGCATAGCTTTGTGGTTCCCCTGCTTGATGTCCGCAACCTCTGTATCGAATTTCGCTACGTGCCGCAGGGGATGGTCACCGCCGTCCGCGATGTGAGCTTTCATATCGGCGCTGGCGAGGTGCTGGGGCTGGTGGGCGAGTCGGGTTCGGGAAAGTCGGTCAGTGCGCTGGCGCTGTTGCGATTGTTGCCGCCGCAGGCACGGATTCGCGGCAGCATTCAGTTTCGCGGCGAAGAGTTGCTGGCTCTTTCTGAGCCGGAGATGCGTCGAATTCGCGGCGCCGGCATCAGCATGATTTTCCAGGAACCCATGACCGCGCTAAATCCAGTGATGCGGGTGGGGGACCAGATTGCCGAGGCGGTGCTGGCGCATGCCGGGGCTAAAGCCCCGATTAACAGAGAGGCCGATATGGCGGACCTGAAGGTCCGCCCCTTCAAAGACGATCAACGGTCGCGGGGCAGCAAGATCACCAAGGCCGACGCCTGGCGTCTGGCGGTTGAAGCGATGCGCACGGTTTCCATTGCCGACGCAGAGCGGCGGGCCCGCGATTATCCTCACCAGCTTTCCGGAGGCCAGCGGCAGCGGGTAATGATCGCCATGGCCGTGGTCAACCGGCCGTCGCTGCTGATTGCCGACGAGCCGACCACGGCGCTCGATGTCACCATTCAGGCGCAGGTGCTTGACCTGCTGGCCGAGTTGCGCGAAAAATTCTCCCTAGCCATGCTGTTCATCTCGCACGATTTGGCGGTAGTCTCGCAGGTGTCGCGCCGTATCGGCGTGATGTATGCTGGCAACCTGGTCGAAATGGGCCTGGCCGCCGAAGTTTTCCATCATCCCGCGCACCCTTATACTCGCGGCCTGCTAAACTCGGTGCCAACGCTGCGCACCGATCGCGACCGGCCGCTGCAGACCATCGATGGGACCGTGCCTTCGATTGCTGCGTTGCCGCCGGGTTGCGCGTTCGAGCCGCGTTGCGCTTTGCGCATTGCCAGCTGTGCGGCCGCGCTTGCCGCCGCTGGTCGAAGTGGCGCCCGGCCACCTTGCGCGCTGTCCCGTGGTCGCGCCGGAGGTTCGCTGATTCATGCGCCTGCTGCTGCTGAGCGACATTCACGCCAATCTGGAAGCGCTGGAGGCCTGCCTGAACGCGGCCCCCGCCTATGATCGCGTGATGAATCTGGGAGACATCGTAGGCTACAACGCATCCCCGAACGAAGTTTGCGAGCGGGTGCGGGCCATGGGATGTCCGGTGGTGCGGGGCAATCATGACCGGGCCTGCTCGGGACTGTCGAGTCTGGCGGAGTTCAATATCGTGGCGGCCATGTCGGCGCGTTGGACCCAGGAAACGCTGCAACCCGATCATCTGGACTGGCTGCGCAATCTGCCGCAAGGGCCGCTGCGTCCCGAAGAATTTCCCGGCCTGGAGTTTGTGCATGGCTCGCCACGCGACGAAGACGAGTATGTGCTGAACAACACTACCGCCGGAGTTGACTTCCATCTTCCCGGCCATGCCGACAGGATTTTCTTTGGCCACACTCACCTGCAAGGCGGATTCATCTTTCGCAACAACAAGACGCAACCTATCACTCCGCAATATGCAGGGGAAGAGGGCGTGGAGCGTTGTGGGATCATACTGACTCCTGGCGAGCGCTATCTGATCAATCCGGGATCGGTGGGACAGCCACGGGACAATGACTGGCGCGCTGCCTTTGCAGTGTATGAAAACAACGGCGACAACGCCGCGAACGTAACCTACTATCGCGTTCCTTACGATGTTCAGCAAGCCCAGTCGAGGATTATTGCGGCCAACCTTCCCGAGCGTCTGGCCACGAGATTGAAGCTGGGGCGGTAGCGGCGCGTTCGCTACTCGTTAAGAAGAGCAGATCCCTCGCCGGCTGAAGCCAGGCTCGTGATGACAAAATCAAAAAGCTCTTCGCGGCAACATCAGTGCGCGAGCTGATAAATCCGCATCATCTCGACCAGGACAACGAAGATACCAACACCGAAGTAAAGATTACGGGCAGTTTCGGCGCTGAGGACTGCCGGCAAAGGCACGCCGCGTTGGCGGAAGCTCAACACCAGCGATCGTTCGCGCTCGAGGATGAAGTCGGCGATACGGCGGTGAAGGGCCGCGATCAGCAGGCCCAGAAGAAGTCGCGCAATTTCAAGTGGCATAGGAGAATCGTAGGCCGGGTTGCGGCCGCCGCTCAATAGGCCAAAAACCTTACTATCCTACAGGTACGCAGTTCCAGGCAGGCATTTTATGCGTGCTAGAATCCAAACTGGTTCTGATGTCCTGATGAATTCCAATCTGCAAAACCTGATTGAGCTGCAACAAGTGGATGCGCGCGTCGCCGCAATTCGCGCCGAGATTGCGGCTCTGCCCAAGGAAGTGGCGCGCATCGAAGCCAAGCTGGCGGGCTCGAAAGCCGCGGTAGAGGCGGCCCAGGCCGCGATGAAAGCTGATGAGGCGGCGCGTCGCAAGCATGAATCCGACATCAAGGACCAGCAGGAAAAGATCAGCAAGTATCGCGATCAGTCGCTGAAAGTCAAGACCAATCAGGAATACAAGGCGTTGTTGAGCGAAATCGAGCATGCTGAAGCCGAGATCCGCAAGCTGGAAGACAAGATTCTGGAAATCATGGTCGCCGCCGACACCCGCAAAGAAGGGCTGAAGCAGGCCGAGGCGACGCTGAAGGCCGACACGGCCGCGAACGAGAAAGAGAAAGAGCACGCCCGCCAGCAAACCGCCGAAGACGAAAAGCAACTGGGCGAACTCAATGCTCAGCGCAAGCAACTGCGCGCAGGCGTCGAAGAAGAGACTCTTACCCATTATGATCGCGTGCTGAAGCTGCGGGGATCGGTCATGGCCGCGGTGTATGAAGATGAGAGCTGCTCGGCATGCCGCGTAAGGCTGCGTCCCCAGGTGTTTCAAGACGTGATGAGCAATGAGCAGATCGTCACCTGCTTCTACTGCAATCGCATTCTCTACTTCGTTCCGCCGCCACCCAAGCCAGAAGAAGAAGCCAAGGGGGGCAAAGCCGGAGCGGGTGCGAAACCCGACAATGAAGATGAGCCGATCGAGGCCAAAGATACGGCAGCGACCTAGTTGTACAAGCCGGACAGCCCACACGTGCCAGTCTTAAGCCCCCCTCACTTAACGTTCAAGCTGGCCGACTTTTCTAAACATTCACGAGCCTTTTTCACATCCCCAATATCGTTGTAGGCTACTGCCAGGTTTGTCCACAGGGATGCTCGACCCTCGAAGGGCAAAATTATTGGCCCGAAGGGCGCGCTCATAGTGGAAGATCGCCTGTTGCGGGTTCCCTCGCGTTTGCTCGTAGTAGCCGATCTCCAGATTGCTCCGGGCATCGTCAGGGTTGATAGCGTAGGCCCGGTAGAAATGCTGCATAGCCTCGGCGGACTTGCCATTTTCCATCAGGTAAATACCCAGAGTACTTTCACCTTCCCAGTGATACGGCACAACCTGCACCGCATGAGTCCATAGCATAAAGTGATCTTGCCAGTAGCCAATCTGGCGATACGTAACCATGGTCAGGGCTAACAGCGCTAGAGCTCCAGCTGTCGCCGGCCAGGCGATAGGGACGCGACGCTGCTTTGCCCAGTCGGCCACGCCCCGGCAAACTATGATGAACAGTCCCAGGTAGGCCTGATAAACAAACCGGTCTGCCATGCCCTGCTGGCTGGGCTGAAGCAGCCCTATCATGGGAACCAATGTGCCCAGGAACCAGAACCATCCGACGGGGAGATATCGATGCCGCCGGGCTGCGATGACCAGGGCGCTGGTCACACTTGCCAGCAGCAGGCCCAGCAAGAAGGTGCGCAGGGGTGAGTCGGCAAGAAAGAACTTGCCGCCGGCAGAATTGTCGACTTGCGGTTTGATGGTGGTTGAAGCCACTAGTCGCCCGTTTCTTGGCGGCGAGTATATGCGATCCTGGCGCAACACACTAGTAGGCTGGTGAGGAACGAGAAAAATAAAGGCATTCCTACAGCGTAGCGACAGGTTATTGATAGTCCTTGAACAAATCCCAGGTGGGCCAGGCGGTTCGGGTTCGCAACATGGGACGGATAATCTTCAGGTTGATGTCGGGCATGTTGGTTGCGGTGTGGGAGTTGAACAGCAACACATATCCCACTCCGTCGGACCATGACGAATAACTGGTAATGGTGCCGATGGTGAAATCGCCTCCTTTCTCCCAACTGGCATTTTGCATGGTGCAGCCGTTCGGCCCGCCCGACTCCGGAGGACACCATACCGTATCCCAGCCGTCAGTCCAGTAGCTGAATTTACCGGTGAATTTCGGATTCGCGGGCCGCGACACCATCAAATTCATCGTCTGCGGTTCAAGAGGATTGGGCTCGGGTACGCCGTTACGCAGGCTGGCTTGCACGTGGGCCAGGTCGATGATGTTGGCCGTCCAGCCGCCGCAGGGGCCAATCTGCGGCCGCAGCATATCGATGCAACAGCGCTGGTTCTGCCCGTCGGGCAATACTTTGTAGTAGTCAACTTCGTTAGGCAGCGACTTGCCGTAG
This sequence comes from uncultured Acidobacteriaceae bacterium, assembly GCA_963746515.1. Taxonomy (GTDB): domain Bacteria; phylum Acidobacteriota; class Terriglobia; order Terriglobales; family Acidobacteriaceae; genus Bog-257. The sequence continues at coordinate 104,432 of CAVVBO010000004.1, forward strand.
AGCAAGACATGGGCATTGTAAGCGCCCATGGGATGCAAAACGTTTTCCTGCATCCAGGCTTCGTAGGGCGTGTCCGTTATTTCCTCGATGACTTGCCCCAGGATCATGAAATTGAAGTTGGCATAGAAGTAGCAAGTACCGGGGGTGAAGTTCAGCTTGTGACTGATGCCGAATTGAATCACCTCGGCACGAGTCGGGATGCGATGTATGCGAAGCCCTTGCTGCGCCCGCTCAACGGACGACCAGTCGCCACTTCCTCGGGTCATAACTCCGCAAGCGTCGACTTCCTCTGTACTGGTGATCCAGCCGCCGGACATCTGCATCAGGTCTTGCACGGTGATGTCGTAGATACGAGGGTCTTCGGTGCAGCCTTGGCACTTTACCGGTTCGAGATGAAGAATCGGTTGCGAGCAAGGGCCGGTTCCGCTGGGGGAAGCATTGGGTCGCGCAAAGACCTTTTGCTGCATGCACAGCCGCTTGTCCTGGATGAGCTTGAGGATCCCGATGCCGGTCAGCGATTTGGAAATGCTGGCCAGGCGAAATACCGAGGTCGGCTCAATCGGCGTCTTGTCCTCTTCATTGGCCCACCCGAATCCACGCGCGTACACCAGGCGGCCGTCTTTCACGATAGCGATAGCGGCGCCGGGGATATGGTCTTTCTGAATTGCCGCCACCACGGCGCGATCGAATTCCTCGAAGCCCGGAACGGCCTTACCGGTGATGGGAACATTGCTGGGGGACTGCGGCGTGGTTTGGGCCGGCACAAAGATCGCCAGCAATAAGACAGCCAGGGCGAAAAGGAATGCGGGGCGCACCATCCTCATATCGACACTCCTGAAACCAGAATCAATTCGCGGGAACTCAACACTATACGCTCGAACGGCATTTGGCGATGTATACTATACATCATGAAACGCACACAATTATATCTGGACGACGACCTGTGGCAAGCGCTCCATGACCGGGCACGTCGCGAGCGTGCGACGATTTCCGAGTTGGTGCGGCGGGCCGCCCGCGAGCGCTATCTGGGCAAGCTGGACGAGCGTCGGACAGCCATGCAGGCCCTGGTCGGCATCCGGCAGGATCGGCCCGAGTTTCGCCACCCCGTCGAATATGTGCGCGGGTTACGTCGTGGCACCCGGACCGAGAGTCTGGGCAAAAGATGATGGTCCTGGTGGATTCCGACATCCTCATTGAGGTTACGCGAGGCCGGGATGGGGAGATCCTGTCGCGATGGGAGGAATTAAGCCAGTCGGACGATGTGGTGCTTTATTCGCCGGTCACCGTAGCCGAACTTTGGACCGGCGCTCGGCCGCGCGAGCATGAGGCGTTGACCAATCTGTTTCGAGCGCTGCTGTGCGCTCCCATTGACACGGAAACCGGACGACAGGCCGGCGAGTATATGCGCCAGTATCGCAGGAGTCACGGCGTGGAACCGGGCGACGCATTGATTGCCGCCGGGGCAGTGCTAAACCGCGCCGAACTGTGGACGCGCAATCGCAAGCACTACCCGATGAAAGAACTGGGGTTCTATTAGCCGTTCAGTGAATATTGAAGTCGCGCACGATCAACCGGGTGTCGACGGTCACGTGGGGCGAGATGGCGTGAAACGCCCACAGATGCACCCAGGCATTTCCGGTGCGAAAGGTGAGAAATGACTTCATCAGACCCGCCGGAAAGAAGGTTAGAAATACCAGCACCACCGACAGTACGGAATGTTCGAGGCTGTCATACCGCGCCCAGGACTCGAAGACGTGCATTGCGGGATAGCTCGCCGCCCCCAGCAGAAATGCTGTCATGGGAGATACTAGTTTGAAATAGCGCGGCAGCAGAATAGCGTAAATAAAAATCATGATGGGCAGATCGGTGCCGAAAAGATGCAGTACGAACGAGAGCGAACCGCCCACGACTTGCTGATGCCGGGTCAATTGCAGGATGTTCGGCCCGGTCAGATCCAGCGCGATGCCAATCGCCAGAACCACTAGAATCACCAGCGTGTCATTCTTCAGGTTCGACGACTTCAGATTGAGTTGCTCGTGGGAATAGCCGCGCAGCCGAAACACAACGTAAGGAATCAACGCCAGCAGGATGCCGTTGTACGCCGCCCAGGTGAATACTTCCCCTGGGGACTGCACACGCGTGGCACCTACCAGCGAGCCGTTCAGATGCAGTGCAATGCCGTCCCCGAAAAGATGCAAACCTAGAATGCGTCCGACGACCAGCACCGCTGCGCCATATACCCACAGCCACACCGTCTCACGCAACGCAGTCGAGCGTTCCGGAGCGCGTTGGGCGAGATCGAGCATGGGGCGGCGCCGCGTCAGCAGGGCGACCACACCAATTTCAAGCAGTAGAGCGACCAGCGCGATTGAACCCCAGCGGACCGCATTCTCCACCTGAGGCGTTCCGCGTCCGAGCACCAGACCTGTGACACTGAACAATATCCACAGCAGCAACGCGACCTGCAGGCTGCGTTGCCGGGCGGCGTTTTTCAAGCGCGATCCCAGGGATCCTTCCGGCATGGTGTCTCCTTTCTGCTTGAGATGCAGCAGGCGCTGTCTTGCCGCTCGAATATTTTGCTCCGAAGAGAAGCAGAAACTCTGGTCAACAGGATGAGAATATTCTGCTCCAATCAGCTCCGCGTAAGATGGTCGTTTGACTCTTGCGCGAGGGACATTCTGGCTGACTCTATTCCCATCATCACCGTAAGTCACCGAGGCGCCGCACGGCTGCGCGGCGGACACCTGTGGGTGTACCGCTCCGATCTGGTACTGCCAGTCGAGGCTCCCGGCGGCGCGCTGGTTCAGGTTTGCGACGACCGCGGCCGCCGGCTGGGATCGGCACTCTATAGCAGTGCCTCACAGATTGCTATACGTCTGCTGAGCAGCGACGAAATCGCGGCGGATGGTTTGGCGGCGCTGCTGCGCAGACGAATCGACAACGCCGTGCAGTTTCGGCAGCGCACGGTGCGCGACACCGATTCCTTTCGCGTGATCTTCAGCGAGGCTGACCTGCTGCCCGGACTCATCGTCGACAAATACAACGATGTGCTCTCGATGCAGGCGCTGACCCAGGCATTCGATGGCGAAGATCTACGGCAGGTGGTGGTGGACTCGCTGGCCGAACATTTTCCCGGGACCAGCTTGATCGAGCGCGTCGATCCACATATTCGCGAGCTGGAGCAGTTAGCGCCACGCGAGTCACAATTGCTGCTGGGCGAGGGGTCGAGCACGATTTTCACCCTGAACGGCGTGCAATTTCACTTTGACGGGCTGGGAGGCCAGAAGACTGGAGCGTTTCTCGATCAGCGTGAGAACTATGCGGCCGCGGCTCGTTATGCCCACGGCGACGCGCTCGACGTCTTCACCTATCAGGGCGGCTTTGCGCTGCATCTGGCGCGAGTGTGCGAGAACGTTGTCGCCGTCGACTCCTCACGACCGGCGCTTGAGGTCGCCGAACAGAACGAGCAACTCAATCGCGCCGCACATCGCTCCGGCGAAATCGAGTGGACGGAAGCCAACGCCTTCGACTTGCTGAAGGATTACGCCACCGCCGGCCGGCAATATGACACCATCGTCCTGGACCCGCCCGCCTTCGCCAAGACCAAGCGTGCTGTGCCCACCGCTCTTCGCGGCTACAAGGAGCTGAACCTGCGCGCGCTAAAGATGCTTCGACCGGGAGGCATTCTTATCAGCTGCTGTTGTTCGTTTCACGTTAGCGAGGCGGAGTTTCTCGAGATGCTGGGGGCAGCTGCGGCTGATACGGGCCGCCGAATCCGCGTTCTGGAGAAACGCGGTGCCGGGATGGATCATCCGGTCTTGGTGAATGTCCCCGAGACGGCTTACCTGAAGTGCCTGATTTGCCAGATGGAAGCCTGAGGAGTCCCGGCTCAAGAATCGCTCAGAAACACAAAACCCAGCCGCTTGGGCTGGGGCAGTCGAGGATTCCTCGACTTCAACTCTAATTTCATTGTATCACATTCAGAAGGTGTTTTGTCAGCGTTTGGCCAATTTATATCATTCGCTGAATCAAGGGGTTACGGCTAACTGTTGCGTTTCTCAGTATTGACATGTAGGAGTTACACGCCGATATGAGACAGTAGTTTAACTACTTCTAAAATATAGCGACCATGGATGCCATTCCACTTTGCCAGTTCGCGCTGCACAGCACCGGTCGATTCCTAAATCTCTTTCCCTTTCATTACCATAGCGCCATTCGGCTGCACGCCTGCTTGTCGATCGCTATCGAAATTAAGCTGCGAAACAGGGAAATAGCGGGTCTGACCGCCAGGAGGGACCATCGACTCCAGCGGGCTCGGAACTTACTTGGCTGAGGACGACAGGTTCAATTGTGGTGGTCCCTTTCCTTTGTTCCGCAAGAGCCTCTTGGCTAGGTATTCCGGCGCAAGGATTCCGGCTGTCTGGCGCGTAAACCAATAACAGCAAAGGTTCTAGCTAGGGTCGAATATCAGGGGAAACCCCGGCCATCTGTACTTTACAATACTTTACTCATATTTTATGATTCCATTGCGCTAATAAATGCGTCTAATAGTCAACGAGCGGGGAAGTGCTAGACCCACACCCTTAGCGAATGAGGAGTTTAAGTTTTGAGTGGAGGAAAACGAACCATGACTGTGTTGACCCGTTGGGACCCATACCGAGAATTGAGCGCCTTGCAGAGTCGAATGAGCCGGTTGTTCGAAGAGCAGTACGGCAATCGTGAAGAGTCGTTGACCGCTGGAGCCTTTGTGCCCCCGGTAGACATTTACGAAGACGAGCACAGCGTTCAGTTGAAGCTGGAAGTTCCCGGCATCGACGAGAAGGACCTGGATGTCAAGGTGGAGAACAACGTTTTGACCATCACCGGCGAGCGCAAGTTCGAGCAGGAAGAGAAGGAAGAAAACTTCCGCCGGGTGGAGCGGCGTTACGGCAGCTTTACCCGCTCGTTCACCTTGCCGACCACTGTGAGCACCGACGACATCAAGGCCTATTACGAACACGGTGTGCTGAAGGTCCGGCTGGCAAAGCGGGCGGAAGCAAAGCCGAAGTCGATCAAAGTGAATGTCGGCAGCCCGGCGACGCTGGAAGGCAAGAAGGTTGAGAGTCAGGCCCAGCCTCAGAGCAAGTCACAGGTTGCCTGACGCAGGTTTCGCCTCTCGGGAGAAGAGTCCTGGAGGGAGACGAACTGGGGAGTTCAAGGGAGGCGGGGTTCGAATCTTGCCTCCCTTTTGTTTACCAAAGGGAGTTCCCCGAGGGGCGAAAGCAGTGAATCGTGGCCAGTGGCGTTTGCCTGGCCGTTCGAGAGGGGCGCAGGCCCAGCCCGAAAATTCGCGGTGTTTTTTGCGAGCCGCAACTCGTTCCCGCGAATCCAAACCACTGGCCACGATTCGCTGTTTGCTGTCGGAGAGATGAGTATGATTCGTGTCAGGGCATGACTTTCAGTCGTGCCAAAAGCAGCCTCATAAAAACGGGGCTTTAGCCCCACGGATAAACGCGCAGGGGCTAAAGCCCCGTCATTTGTTGGATCCTATACGGCACGGCTGAAAGCCGTGCCCTGACACAAACCTATGGCACTCGCCGACGGCGTTCCTTTTGCGGACGTCGGCTTTAAGTTTTCTATCAGTTTTTAAATTGCAATCAGTTTTGAGTTTTCGATTTGGGCAGGTATTACTTGAAATCGCCACGACTAACTGACAACTAACTACCGATAACTGACAACTGACTACTGAGAACTGACAACCGGGGTTAATCATGGCAATACGTTGGGACAAATTAACCGTGAAGGCGCAGGAGGCGATGCAGCGGGCGAACGACGTCGCCAGCGAGAACGGCAATCCTGAGCTGCAGCCGGTACACATACTGGCAGCGCTGCTGGAAGATCACGAAGGCATCGTCGCGCCTCTGCTGGAGCGGGTGGGATTGCATGTGCCCGTGGTGCAGGCCGAGGTCACGCGCGAAATCGACAAGCTGCCCAAAGTTTCCGGCAGCGGCGCTACCCAGGCGCATCTCTCCGATGCCGCTTCGAAGCTGGTGGAAAACGCCTTCAAAGAGGCGTCGAATTTCAAGGACGAGTACGTTTCCACCGAGCACCTGCTGCTGGGGATAACGAAGCTGAAGCGCGATCCGGCGCAGGAGATCCTGTCGCGAGCGGGTGCGACCTACGACAACATCCTTCGCGGCCTGACTTCAGTGCGCGGCAATCAGAAAGTGACCGACCAGAATCCCGAGGCGAAGTACCAGGCGTTGGAGCGTTACGCGAAAGATCTGAACGAACTGGCGCGGCAGGGCAAGCTCGATCCTGTGATTGGTCGCGACGAAGAAGTGCGTCGCGTGGTGCAGGTGCTGTCGCGCCGCACAAAAAATAATCCAGTTCTGATTGGCGAACCCGGTGTAGGTAAGACGGCCATCGTCGAAGGTCTGGCGCAACGCATCATTTCCGGGGATGTTCCCGAACAGTTAAAGAACAAGCGCGTTGTTTCGCTTGATCTGGGCGCGATGCTGGCGGGTGCGAAATATCGCGGCGAGTTTGAAGACCGCCTCAAGGCCGTACTGAAAGAGATTGAGCAGTCGCAGGGACAGATCATTCTGTTTATCGACGAGCTGCACACCCTGGTCGGCGCAGGCGCTGCCGAAGGCGCAATCGATGCTTCCAACATGTTGAAGCCGGCGCTGGCCCGCGGCGAATTGCGTGCGATTGGCGCCACGACGCTCAACGAGTATCGCAAATACATCGAGAAGGATGCCGCGCTGGAGCGGCGATTCCAGCCGGTGTTCGTAGGCGAGCCGACGGTGGAAGACACCATCGCCATCTTGCGTGGTCTGCGCGAAAAATACGAAGTTCACCACGGAGTTCGCATCAAGGATTCTGCGATTGTGGCGGCGGCAACGCTTGTCGCATCGCTACATCACCGACCGCTTTCTGCCGGACAAGGCTATCGACCTGATCGACGAAGCGGCGGCTTCGCTGCGTATTCAGATCGACTCCATGCCGACGGAAATCGATCAGCTGGAGCGGCGGGCGACGCAGCTGGAGATCGAGCGGCAGGCTTTGAAGCGCGAAGACGATCCGAACTCGCGCGAACGGCTGGCGGTCGTGGAAAAAGAGCTGGCGCACATCAAGGAAGAATCCAATGCGCTGAAGGCGCGCTGGAAGCAGGAGAAGGAAGCCATCGCCAAGGTGCGCGAATTGAAGGAGCGCATCGAGCGGCTGAAGCTGGACGAGCAGGAAGCTACGCGCAAAGGCGACTACGACCGCGCCGGCAGAATCAAGTATGGCGAGCTGCCGCAGCTCGAGGCCGAGGTAACCAAGCTGAGCGCGGCCATGGACGGCAAGCAGTCGCGCATGCTGAAAGAAGAGGTCGACGAGGAAGACGTCGCCAAGATCGTCAGCAAGTGGACGCACATTCCGGTGTCGAAGATGCTGGAAGGCGAAGTGAAGAAGCTGGTCACCATGGAAGACCGGCTGCGGGAGCGCGTGGTTGGCCAGGATGAAGCGATCGAGCACGTGGCGAATGCCATACGGCGTTCGCGTGCCGGACTGAGCGATCCCAAGAAGCCGATTGGCTCGTTCATCTTTCTGGGGCCGACCGGCGTGGGCAAGACCGAGCTGGCGCGGGCGCTGGCCGAGTTCCTGTTCGACGATGAGCATGCCATGATCCGCATCGACATGTCGGAGTACATGGAGAAGCATTCGGTATCGCGGCTGATCGGCGCGCCTCCGGGATATGTGGGCTACGATGAGGGTGGGCAGCTGACTGAAGCAGTGCGCCGGCGTCCGTACTCGGTGGTGCTGTTCGACGAGATCGAGAAGGCGCATCCGGATGTGTTCAACATCTTCTTGCAAATCATGGACGATGGCCGACTGACGGACGGCAAGGGACGCGTGGTCGATTTCAAGAACACGATCCTCATCATGACCTCGAACATTGGGTCGATGTATTTGCAGGACCTGCGGGACAACACGCCGGAACAGATTGCCGAAGCGCATAAGCACGTGATGGAAGCGTTGCGGGCGCACTTCAAGCCTGAGTTCCTGAATCGGGTGGATGACATCATCATCTTCAATCCGCTGGGCAAGGAGCAGTTGACGAAGATTGTCGATCTGCGGCTGGAAGATTTGCGGAAGCTGCTGGCCGATCGCAAGATCTCGCTGGAGCTGACGCCGGCGGCGAAGGAGATGGTGTTCACCGAAGGCTACGATCCGAACTACGGAGCGCGTCCGCTGAAGCGGGCGATTCAAAAGCTGATACAGGACCCGCTGGCCATGAAGATTCTCGATGGCGAGATTCTGCACGGCGATCATGTGATGGTCGATGTGGACAAGAAGCAACACAAGCTTACGTTCAAGGTGGCCAAGCGGGTGGGCGAGCCGGTGGCCGTGGGGAAGAAGTAACTTCGCGGAACCCAGGTTAGCGTCCAGAGAAGGGACGCGAACCTGGGGCACAGCTGAGCTTTGCTGCAGTAGCGGTCCCTTCGGCTTCGCTCAGGGCAGGCTCTTCGACTCGCTGCGCTCGCTCAGGATGACAGCCGCTATTTGTCGGCGAAGCGCCACCTGCGCTCAGGATGACAGCCATGGTTTCGTGGGGCAATGAAACCTCCGCTCAGGATGACAGCACTAACTTCATTCGGGAAAACTAACGACACAGTCAAAAGCTGTGCCGTATTTTTTGCTCGTCTACCGTTTGTAACCGCAGCGCAAGGCCGCTGCGTCGATTGCGCCCAGCGATCCGCAATCTGCGTATAATCCGCCAGACCATGGAAGAGAGTTCAGCACTTACTGCCGCGCCTGGTTGGGGACTTGCCGCCATGGGAGTGACGGCGCTGATTGCCGCTCCCATCGGACTGCGGCAAGTCATGCCCGATGGATGGCTGGCAGTGTGGCTGGTTGAAGCGTTGATTGCTGCAACGATCGCGCTGGTCGCCATGCATCAGAAGGCGGCGCGGCTGCGAATCACGATCTCGGCACGACGCCTGTTCATCGGATTGCTGCCGGCATTGGCGGCGGGCGGGCTGCTGACGATTGCGCTGATGTGGAGCGGACCCGTGCGGCTGATTCCCGGCGTGTGGCTAGTGCTGTACGGAGTCGCAGTGATGCAGGCGGGAGCATTCTCAGTGCGCGCGTTGGCCGGAATGGGAGCTGCCTTTGTGGCGCTGGGCGCGATCGCGCTGCCCTTGCCTTGGTTTTGGGCGAACGTGGTGCTGGCAGCGGGATTCGGCCTGGTGCACATTGGCTTCGGAGTTTTCATCGCCAAGAGGCATGGGGGATGAGAGGCTCTGCCGTCCCTACGGGACTCCAACTCATTTCCCGTGCTACCCAGGACTCCGCCTGCGGCTACGTCCTGGGCTAAGTTATTCCGCGCCCATGGCGCTCGTTTTTCGCAGTACGTACTGCACCGACGAAATGCAAATTTAAATTCTCACGCAGACTCTTGAAACCTTATCGCGCACTGAAGTTCACTTCGACATTGATAGCTGCCGCGACCGGCTTGCCCTGATAGTTGGCCGGAAGAAACTTCCAGTGCTGTACCGCGTCTACCGCGACAATATCGAACACGCTGGCGCTTGGCCCAATCACTACAAGGCTTGAGGGCTTTCCGGCGAGGTCAACGACCATGGCCAGGACCACCGTTTTATTCTGGCCCTGCGCAGAGGCGTCATTGGGATAGGGGGGATCGGGCGTCTTCAGCGGCTTTGGAGCCTTGACCGCACCTTCAGCGACGTAAGCCCGGGTGCCACCGGGGAAGCAGAGTTGGTGAGGCTCAGTGATTTTCCTGGCACCGCTATCTTTTTTGGCGCTGACAAATTCTTTCGATTGCAGCATCTGTTGACGAAACGCTTTGGCTTCATCCTCCGAACAGGTCAAAGTGTCGGCTTCGGAAGAGGTCAGAAAAATCTTATCGAGCAAGGCCCGCGCACTGTCGATTGGCGGCTTGTCTGGCGGAAGTTGCACATCAATTTCTACCTTGCGATGAAGTCCGAGCAACGTTGTGTCTCCCGTTCCCGGATCAAAGATGGAAACCGGACGTTCTCCGCGAATAATCAGCCGATTGGCCGCGACCTGCACTTCTTTCACGTACACGCGTCCGTCAGTGGGACCGAATCCAGGCGTTCCATCCGAAAGGAGTACACCGTTGCTGTCGAAGTTCAGCTTCGGATTGGTGTAGAAGCCGCGCAGAATCAAAGCGTGTCTTACCAGGTCAGCGGAAAGCTCATTCTGCGATTGGGCAAAACCAAAGGCGCTGCACGACAGAACGAGAAACAAAATACCTCTGGTCCGCATAAAGAGAACGCTTCCTACCATGAACCCGCATCGCTGCCGCTCGCCACTTACTCGGCGCGCAGTGCCTGCATGGGATCGATCTGGCTGGCCCGTTGCGCCGGGAGACAGACCGCCGCGATTCCAATGACGACGATGACGGCGACTGTCAGCATTACCGACAACGGGTCGGCTGGCGCGGTTTCGAAAAGAATCGCGCCGAGCAGATGTCCGACCACCAGCGCTCCGGCCAGGCCGACCGCTCCGCCGGCAATAATCAGCCTTGCTCCCCGTTTCAGGAACAGGGAGCGGACCTGCGACCTTTGCGCTCCCAGCGCCAGGTGTACCCCGATTTCGCGCGTGCGCTGGGTCACCATGAAGGCCAGCACTCCGTAAACGCCGATCGCGGCCAGTCCCACCGATAGGAAAGCGAAGAGGCCTAGCACCAGCGCCGATAGCCGCGGCCGAGCCAGCGAATCAGACAGAACTCCATCCATGGTCTTCAGATCGGAGACGCCGAGATTGCGATCGAGCGACGACACGGTCTGCCGGATTGAAGGCGCAACCGCCAGCACATCCAGGCTGGTGCGCACCAGCAGAATCTGTCCGTTGGGATATCCGGCGGTATAGATGACGGGCTCGGTTCCTGCATCGACTCCGAGATCCTTGGCATTGTTGACTACGCCGATGATGGGCACGGCGGTCGGATGCGGAGTGACAACATCCATCATGAGACGGCTGCCCACGGGATCGCGCCCGGCAAGATAGCGCCGCGCAAAAGCTTCATTGACGAGGAACGTACCGGTCTGGTCGTCTACATCTTTCTGCTCGAAGCCGCGTCCTGCACGAAGCCCGATGCCCACGGTGCGAAAGTACGAGGGGCTGACGGTGCGAATCTGCGTCACCGGAAAGTTGCCCGGAGCGGGAGGCGGCGCGCCCTGCACGGCGAAACGCGTCAGCGATCGCGAGGGCGTTAGCGGCAAAGCGTTGGTGATGGCGGCGGAAGTTACTCCGGGGATGCGCTCGATCTGCTCCTGCAGGCGGGTGGAAAAAGTTTCGACCTGCTGAGGAGTGGCGTAGAGGTTGTCGGGCAGATCGATCTTAACGGCCAGCAGATGATCGGTGCGAAAACCGGGATCGACGGCCAGCAGCTTCTGAAGACTACGCAACAACAACGCAGCGGTGAACAAGACTACGACGGCAAGCGCCATCTCGCCGGCGGCAAGCAGACTGCGTAAGGGTTTGCGTCCGGCTGTGGCAGTGCGTTGACCATCGCGCAGGCTGTCGTTCAAAACCGGGGCACTGCTCACCGCCGGGAACAGGCTGAAGATTGTTCCCGTCAGAATAGCCAGCAACGCGGTGAAGGCGAGGACAGGCAGGTTAAGTTCAATAGGCTGGGTCGAGGCAAACGGCTGATTGCCCATTTGCAATCCGTAGCTCAGCAAAGGCATGGCAACGGCGGCAAGCGAGATTCCTGCCAGGGCTCCGGCGAACGACAACACCAGGCTTTCCACCAGAAATTGCCGCAGCAGCCTCGCTCGCGTAGCTCCCAGCGCCATGCGCAGAGCGATCTCGCGCTCGCGGTGAGTGGCTCGTACCAGAAGCAAGTTGGCAATGTTGGCACAAGCGATGAACAGCACCAGCGCGACCGAGCCGAACAACGCCAGCAGCGTCGGTCGCAACTGGCCGACCAGAGCATCGCGCAGCGGAGTGAGCCGGACGCCGATCGTGCGGTTGGTCGCAGGATAGGATTGCGCCAGGCGCGCGGCAATCGTGTTCAACTCGACGGCTGCGTCTGCGCGTGAGACGCCAGAACGCAAACGTCCAATCGCGTCGGCCGCGTGATATTGGCGGTTCGTCCGCTCGGCCTGGTCGAGCTGCGAAAACGGCAACCAGAGATCGGTGTCGACCGGATACTGCCGTCCCGCCGGCATGACTCCCACCAGAGTGAAGCTTTGCCCGTTGACTTGCACCATTCGCTCAATGACTGACGGATCGCGAGCAAAGCGGCTCTCCCATAGACGATGGCTGATAACCGCGACGTGGATTCCGGCGTCGCTGTCTTCGGAGGGAAGAAATCCGCGGCCTAGCTCGGGCCGGATGCCGAGCGTGGGAAACAGATCGGCCGAAGCAAAAGCGTTTCGCACCGATTGAGGCTGGCCGTCGGTCGCCAGTTGCGCGAAGTCGTGGTGCTGATCGCTATACGCAGCCAGGCTCTCGAAGCTCTTGGACTGCGCCCGCCAATCGAGAAAATCCTGATAGCTGGCGGAAATGATTCCCGCCTGGGGATGCGTCTCTTTGATGAGGACCAGTCGACCCGCATCGTGAAAAGGCAGCGAGCGCAGCAGGAGAGCGTAGACGGCGCTGGCGATAGCGGTGTTGGCTCCAATGCCGAGGGCGAGCGTCAACACCGCAACCAGGGTGAAGCCGGGCGACTTGCGCAATTGCCGAACCGCGTAGCGAAGGTCTTGCGACAGCCAGTGCATCGAGGACGCTCCGTTGCTTAGGGAAACTCTGATTAAGTCACGTTTTGAAGGGAACGGCCTTCAGGCCGTCCGTTAAGTGCCCGACAATCATGCGGCTTTACAGTTTGCTGAAAAACTCGATTCGAAACGGTTTTGAAGGGGCGCAGCTTCAGCTGCGCCGTTTGCAAGTCCTTTAAATTTGTCGTCCCGAGGCGGCTTTAGCCGCCCGAGGGATCTGCTGTTCCGGGTTTTTCAGCAAACTGTTTAGCCGCTGCGGGAACCTCGCTTTCACCTGAGCACAGTTTCCTTAGGTTATAGACGTGCGAGTTGCAGTCGGGGAAGGTCGCGGGAAAAATTTGAGTTCACGAGAAAGGGCAGAAAATGTAAGATTCAATCGGCGAGCTAACGCTGTTGAAAGAGTCGACATGCAGATCCCTCGCCGGGCTAAAGCCCGGCTCGTGATGACAAAATAACGCGCTTGAACGGCGCACCTGAAGGTGCGCCCCTTCGAACCCGCTGAGCCTGTGTGCCCTGTACGAACCGCCTGCGCTCAGGATGACAAACGGAGACATCTGAGCGCGGCCGTCGGCTTGCGGAACACGCGGCTCGATGTCGTAAGATAACTGCTCCCATGGAAGCTGGCCGCCGCGCGTCGGGTTACTGGTATTACGGATTGCTGCTGCTGGTCGTCGTTTTCTTTGGGCTCATTCGCTGGCATCTTCGAAATGTCCCGCTGGAACGGGACGAGGGGGAATACGCCTATGCTGGACAGCTCATGCTGCACGGCGTGGCGCCCTACACGTCGCTGTACAGCATGAAGTTGCCCGGAACTTTTGCCGCATACGCGCTAATCCTCGCCGTCTTCGGACAAACCATCGCCGGACATTCATCTCGGCTTGCTGCTGATCAATGCGGCGACTACGCTGCTCGTCTTCCTGCTGGGCAAGCGATTGTTTGGGCCGCTGGCCGGAGTGGTGGCCGGCGCAAGTTATGCGCTGCTTTCTACCAGCCCAGCCGTCGTGGGATTTGCGGCGCATGCTACCAACTTCGTTGTGCTGCCGGCGGTTGGCGGAATCCTGCTTTTGTTGAGAGCGATCGACGCGCGAAGATCGTGGCTTTACTTCTGGAGCGGCGTGCTCTTCGGCCTGGCGTTTCTGATGAAGCAGCCGGGCATTCTGTTCGCCGTCTTCGGCGCTGTCTATCTCGGCTACTGCGAGTGGCAGGCTTCTCCGCGCGATTGGCGCGGTTTGTTCCGCAAAGAATTCGCGTACGCCTGTGGTGTCGTGCTGCCATTCGTCGTGACCTGCGTGGTCATGCTGGCATCAGGATCATTCGGCAAGTTCTGGTTCTGGACATTTGTCTACGCTCGCGAGTATGCGACCACGACTGGCCTCGGCGAAGGCCTGGGCGTGTTGCGGATCATGCTGCCTTCCGTCGTGCTGCCCGCATTTTGGATTTGGGTTGTCGCCGGCATCGGTCTGACTGCCATCGCCTGGAGCCGCCGCGCGCACGAGCGCCGCTTCTTCCTGATTAGCTTTCTGGTCTTTTCCGTTCTGGCGGTCTGCCCCGGCCTGTACTTTCGCGGACACTACTTCATCCTGATGCTGCCTGCGGTGGCGCTGCTGGTGGGCGTTGCGGTCAGCAGTGTAAGCGAACGGATTCAGGAGAAGAGTCCGGCCAACGCGCGGCCCTGGTTGCTGCCGGCGGTTATTTTTCTGGCGGCGTTTGCCAATACAATCTACGTGCAGCGTGAGTACCTGTTCCGCATGGATCCGTTGAACGCCTCGAAAGCGATTTACGGATCGAATCCGTTTCCCGAGGCGGTCGAGGTTGCCGGCTATCTCAAAGACCATGCGGACAAGGGAGCACGCATCGCCGTGCTCGGCTCCGAGCCGGAGATTTATTTTTACTCCGGCCTGCGCTCGGCCACTGGCTACATCTACACCTACGGCCTGATGGAGCCGCAACCTTACGCGCTCCAGATGCAGAAGGAGATGATCGCGGAAATCGAAGCCGCTCAGCCCGAATACATCGTGTTCGTCGGCGTGCCGCAATCCTTCGGCAAGCTGCCCGGCTCGGAGGAGTACATCTTTCGCTGGATCGACAGCTATCTGCGCACCCAGTACGACATTGTGGGAGTAGCCGATATTCTGCCGCAGACCAATTACGTCTGGGGAGACGAGGCCAGGAATTATCAGCCGCGGTCTTCTTCTTATATTCGCGTATTTAAGAGGAGAGTATTGTAGGGGAGTGGAGAATATAGATGTTGGTAACCATGACCAAAGGCGCTTGAGTGAGGCCTCGGCATTTGGGTTATAGAGGAATACGCAAGCCACCTCAGAAGGAGCGTGGTTTTTGTCTATTCCATCTCGAAGCCAACAATATGTTGATGAAAGTGGCGTCGGAGTTGGCGATACTTTGATTCGTTTTCTAATACAACGTCAAGTGGAAGAAAGAGTGGATCAGGAGGAGCCCCTAACTTCAGATGATGATACAAGTCGACAATTAGGCGGTGACTATCTCGGTCATCTCTGAGTTGTAAAGCCTGAAGTTGATTATAAGGTGCAGGCATGTTTCCTTTCTCTAAGGGCCCAAAACAGAGAGGTATGAGGATTTTGTCAATCCATGCGGCCCCAGCCTCAAAATTGATCCAGGGCCTCTTAATTGACTCATTGCTCAAAATAGCCAGCACGACTTTGGACTGCTTTAGTTCACGCCTGATAATATTCATCCAGTTGTCGCCAGCCCGAATACTCCGGGCATCAGCTTTGAAGACGCTGGCGCCGGGAATTGATTGGGAGACAAAATGGCGGACAGCTGTCGCAATACCACCTTCTCCTTCCCAATAGCTGATGAATATATCCGCCATTACAATTCCTGCTGACAAATAGGGCAATTTCTTTGATGTGTGGTAAGCAGGTCTAAGGCCTCGTTGCCCTTCAATGTCGCATTCAGGGCAAGTTGCCGCGCTTTACGTTGTCCCATTTTATTTATTCGAGGTGCGTCGCGATATGCTTTGGCTTCTTGCCTGTAACCATTAAGAACCCCTTCCAACCTTTTGTACTCTGGACAATCGCTAGAGGCCATTTAATATTTCCTTTCTCAACCGCCCAAATAGCGCCTTTTTTAGTCCGGCTCCTTCATTACTAGTGGATAGCCAACGTAACATCCACATTATAGGTGCAACTTCCTACTTCACCCGTCGCGCGATATAAAGCGAATTGGCCTGGTCAGGATCCTGCGATTCGGCCATGGGGTCGGGATTGTTGCCCCACGGAACGTCGGGGGCTTCCAGCGGAATCTGCTGCCACTGGTAGCGCAGTAGTTCGCGGCGGAATATTGGCCAATGGACGAATCGCACTGACTGCCGCAGGATCAGAAACTCGGGCGGCGATTTCGCATCGTCTTCCACGCGAAAGGCGGCCACTCCGCCGCGAATTGGATTGGGCAGATAAAACATCAGCGGCACGTCTTCGTAGTTGATCAGGATTTCGTCGCTAGGCTGGCTGTTCTGCTTCAACCATTCCACCACCAGGCGATTGGGATCGGGCCGGTGGCCGAAGATCTCCGTGAGCATCGTCCGCAATTCAGGTTTGAGAATCGCGCCGCTGCGATACCAGGGCGGCCGCTGAATCAAGGGGTGCAGCGGCTTGCTTAGCCACGGAGTCAGGATCAGCACTGCTGCGCCTGCCCATGCCAGCCCGACGCGTCCTTCGCAACCACGCACCAGCACCCATGCCGCCAGCAGACAAGCGACCGGCGTGATGATAATCACGTAGCGCAGGAACGAATAAGGCACGGCCAGCGGCACCCACAGCGAGTACGCCACCATGATCGCGACCGCAATCACGGCCAGCCGCCGCTCGACTTCAGCCAGGGTTCGCCAACGCATCTTCAGCAGCATCATCGCGGCCAGTACAACCAGCACCGGCACGAGATACTCGTTCATGTTGAAGAGATTGGCCTGGAAGCGATCGCCCCAGGTTCCCACCGGCTTCGACGCGCGCCGCCACAATTCGAAGTAATAAATAAACGGAGCCATGGCCGCGGTCAGCGCAACGCCAACCAGAAACGGCCGCCAAATCGTGCGGCGCTGCGCGATGAATGCGTCGACGAACAAAACCAGCAGCACCGGCCACAGGGTTCCGTAATCCACCTGAAACCAGCACCAGGCGGCGATCACGAATCCTGTAGCGCCCCAGCGTCCGCCCCACTGCCAGCGCGCGTAGGCCATTAGCGTCAGCACCAGTAGCAGGCTCGACAGCGAGTAGTAGCGGGCTTGCCGGCTGTGCAGAAGCCAATAACTGTTGAACACCAGCAGCAGCGCGGCCAGCCACGCCGTCAACGGACTGTCGAAACGGGTTAGCACGAATTGGTACAGAAGAAGCACCGTAACGATGCCGGCCAGCGCGAAGGGAAGTCGCGCCGCCAACGTGGTAGCTCCGAAAAGTTTGAGGCTGATGCCTTCGACGAGGAACTGTCCCCAGGGTTGCCATCGCCAGGTGGAATCGGGCTTCAGGTCGCCGCGCCGAATGTAGTAATCAACCGCTGCCTTGGGATCCCCAGTGCGCTCGCCGATGGTGGCGGTATCTTCCATCACAAACTGATCAATGGTGATCAGGTTGACGCCGTCGTAGGCGAGAGGACGTCCGAAGCGCATCATGCGCTGCGCCAGCACCGCGGTCTGGGCTTCATCCTGCCAAAGATATTTGTCGCTGAGTCCCCACAGCATCAGCAGGGCAGCCACGCCGCCGAGAATCAGCGGTGACACGGTTTTCCGCGACCATAATTTGGAAAGCTCGAAAGACGTCATTGCGCGCAAACCTGTGCGTGCCGGGCGTCTAAAGAAACTCGCCGTCTAGTGACGGAGCGCTTCCGCCAGCATCTTCTGGAAACGGTGAGCGCGGGATGGCTGTTATGTGAGGCGGCGATATTCATTCTGTGCAACGCGCTTGCCGTCGTAATTATTATCACGGGACTAACGCGCCACGAAACCTCGTCTCGACCCGCGCGCGGACCGCGCGATTTTCTTACGCTGCGTTACAATGGCCCTCGTTTATGGAGAGCCTCGATGTGCCGGCCAGCTCGCCACCGCCGCTTGTCACTGCAAAACGGCCAATGCCGCGGCTGAGAAAACACTGGGACATCCTTGGGGTTCTCCTGCTGGTGCTCGCCTCCATCCCGGCGGCGTGGGTGTTGCCGAAAACCCTGGTCCTGGTTCCCAGCCCCGGCTTTATGGACGACGACTGGCGGCTCGACGCGGCCTTCAAGGCGTCTCGCGGCATTTGGATTGGCCGCGATGTCACCTTCACCCACGGGCCCGTGTTCCAGTGGCTGTCAAGCCTGCCCGCGCGTTCTATCGGCGTCTCCACCGGCAGCATCTATGCCACCTGGAACACCGTGCCCATGTGGTGCACGATCGTATTCGTCTATCTCACGCTCTGGCTGCTGATTCCCGAACAGCTGCCGTGGAAGCGATTCCTCCTCCTCCTGCTGCTTTGCATTTTCTGGTCGCCATCGCTGCGGATGTCGGCCGCGATCTTGATGTTCGCCGCCTTTCTGAGTGGCAGCTATGCGGTGGTAGAGCGACGCCAGAAGCCTTACCTCGCCGGAGCCATGGCCGCGCTACTTTGCGCCATAGCGTTTTTATTGTCGGCCGACACTGGAGTTTACGGAGTCGCCGCACTGTTGGCGGCGACTGCCGGCATCGCGGTTGAATCCAAGGACGATCGGCCCGCCCTGCAAAGGATTTTCCTCGCGCTACTGGCTGCAGTGCTCTCGGGCGCTGTGATTTCCGTGGCTGTCAACACAATGCTAGCCCAGCCATTCGACTTTCGCTTTTGGAAGGACACGCTGACCGTTGTCAGCGCCTATCGCTGGGCGACGCCTTATCCCATGACGCAGGATGGGACGTTCCATCTCTTTGGCACGCTGCTGGCCGGAGCCGTCGTCTTCGGTATTTGCGCCATCCGGCGACCCAGCCGCCCGTCCGCTACGACCCAGCGCACCGGCTTTCTGATCGGCGCGGTGCTGTTTTGTCTGGTGCTGATGCAAAGCGCGCTGGTCCGCTCCGATGAGCATCATATCGGCCAGTCGCTGCTGGCCACGATTGTGTTGTCGAGCGTAATTTTGGGTTCCTTCGAATCCAGGCGCGCCTCCATCGTAGGGTTGCTCGTAGTCCTGGCGGGCTCGTTGCTGTTCGGGGAAGTGCGAACTGGAATTTTGGCTCCCATGAAGTTTGAGGAGGTCGGCTTCGCTCCAGCCATCGCCCGCCACCTGGTTGCACAGTTGCGCAACCCTTTAACCGAATGTCCGCCAGGCTTTGCCGAGTTCGATCGCGCCTGCTTCCCGGCGGATTTCACCACCATCCTGCAGGCTTCGGCCGGCTTTCTGAAGGACCACAGTGGTGCGCAGGACTCCATCGCGATCTTTCCCTACCAGACCAGATATGGGATTGCCGCTCGCCGTAATGTCGCCGGGGGGCTGATGCAGACCTACAGCGCCAGCGGCGCCGCGCTCTCACAACTGGAAATTGCCGGGCTGGAGCGGGCTCCGGCTGCGACCGGCCTGTACTTTCCAGACGCCGACTTCAGTCCGTTCAGCGCGGCCCAGACCGATCGTTGGCGTGAAAGCGACTTGAGCTTGCCGGTCGACGGAGTGTCCAACTTCACCCGCGCTCCCGAGGTCTGGCTGTGGTTGCAGCGTCACTATCGCGCCGAGCGGCAAATCGGCGACGGAGTGATCGGGCTGCAACGCGACGATTCCCGAGCCGGCCGCATCGCGATGCAGGAGCAACCGCTGGGCCTTGTCGCTGCCAGCTACCCAATTCGTGAACGCAGAACCGACTTAAATCTTGGCCTACTGGCTTGGCCAAGAGGGGCCGACTTTCTGCGAATACGAATGACCGTGCATTATCCGCCGTGGTGGAAACTGCGTAAGCCTGACCGCATGGAGTTGGAGATTATCCGCGCCGACGGCAGCCGTGAGGTACAACGGTTTTTGCTTCCTCCGAATGTATCCAGCGAGCTTTGGTTTTATCCGTGGAACCGATCCGGCTTGCCCCACTATTACGACTCAGACCAGACACGCTGGCGTCCAGGGAATCGCCCGGCGATCGTTGGTCTACGTCTGCTGATCACGCCGCTAGACTGGGCCTCGCAACAGCCTGGTTCGGTCACGGTCGAAGCTGCCGACGCAATCAGCTTGAGGGAAAACCCTTAGCTGCGAATTTCGTCCGCTTTCTGCCCGAGAGTTCAGCTAGGGTGTTATCTCGAAAACGACGCCGTAACCGTGGGTTCCGCCGTAGGTTGCGGTGCCGTAGACATTGCCGTCGGCGTCGAGCGCCAGGGCGCCGAACGGGTCTAGCCCATTGTCTCCGCCGGTAAATCCGTGGAGGGAGGTGAACGTCCACCCGCCTCCCGCAGGCGTCAACTCATAGACTGTGCCGTCGCCCTGATAGGGACCGCCGGCACCCGTAGTGCCATACAGGCTACCGGTGCTATCGATAACGAGACCGGCATAGGGAGCCAGACCTCCATTGTCGATTCCGGTAAAGGTGTAAAGCACGGTGAAAGCCCAATTGCCACCCGAGGAACTCAGTTCATAAACCGTGCCGCCGTAGCCGGGCGCGCCTCCGCCTTGCGAAGTCGTCCCATAGAGATTGCCGGAGCTATCGATGGTCGGGCCGGCAAATGGAACACCACCGTCGGTGCCTGCGCTGAAGTTGTACAGGGTGTTTTCCGTCCAGCCAGAACCTGACGGGGTCAGCTGGAAGAACGTTCCATAACCATATTGGCCGCCGCCGGTAGCTGTGCTGTATAAGTTTCCGGCGTTATCGAAGACCACTCCGCCGTCAGGCTCGGTGCCATCGGTGCCTCCGCCGAAGTTATGCAGAACGCTTTCTGTCCAACTTCCGTGCGCTGGAGTTAGCTGATAAACCGTACCCAGCCCGCTGCCTCCGAAAACCGTCGTGCCGTAGAGATTTCCGGCCTGATCGAAGGTTACCCCCCCATGAGGATTCGCGCCGTCCGTGCCTCCGGTGAAGCGATAGAGAACGGTCTCGTTCCAAGGGCAGATTGCGGTCTTGCAGGCCGTGGCCGGAGGCGTCAGTCGATAAACTGTCCCGCATCCGTTACCGCATCCACCGCCTCCGCCCTCGTAGGTGGAGCCGTAGAGCGCGCCATCGGGGCCGAAGGTGACTCCAGCAAACGGATAGGCCCCGTCGCTGCCGCTCTGGAAACTATAAAGTGGAGTGAAGGTCCAGCCCGATCCTGAAGACGTCAACTGGAAGACCAATCCAAACCCAGCTCCGCCGTAAAAAGTTGTCCCGTAGAGGCGTCCTCTATGGTCGAAGGTGAGGCCGGAAACGTCATAGGGAAATGCTCCGCCCGATGCCCCCGCGAAATTGAAGATTACGTTGTACTGGGCATGGGCCACTGGTGCGCCAAGAACAGTCAGCAAGAGCAACATGACCAGCGTTCGGGCCGTGGTTACGGTTCGCACCTTGATTTCTTGATTCGACACTTGCCCTGCGTTGTTCACCATAACCGCTCTCCTCACGGAATTCGGGATTTCCACAAGTCCTTCCATCAGCACGCGGGAAAATATTGGGCACGTCTTGGCTTGGGGTGGGCCGATTTTGGATGGATTTGCCGGGAAAAGCAACTGCAAAATTGCCGATCCTTTCGACCGCGGCGCCGGAGTTGAGGGTAAACTGACGGAGTGGCGAGAGGGTCGTCAAAAAGAACGCTTAGTCTCCGTGGGGCGATTGCTCGCCGGACAGCGTTTTATTGACAATTCCAGCGCCCGTAGTCTATTCTTAAATCTTTCGTAGTCCTGCGTTTGCCCGCCTGAAGGTCTTTGCGCGTCCAGCGCCTGAACCAAGCGGCTCTTTCGCGGTTTTTTCAAATACTGGGAGAGTTTAGAGATGTCAACCTATTTCCCCAAGGGGGAAATTGCGCGCAAGTGGTTTGTCATTGATGCCGACGGCCAGACTCTGGGCCGGCTGGCCAGTCGTGTGGCGCGCATCCTCTCTGGCAAAGATAGCCCTAAGTACACGCCGTTTATGGACACCGGCGATCACGTGATCGTGATCAATGCCGCCAAGATCCGCGTTACAGGACTTAAGGCCGACAGCAAGGTTTATTACAACTACTCTGGCTACCCCGGCGGCATGAGGTCGGAAGAGTACAAGAAGCTGCTGGCCCGTAAGCCGGAACGCGTTGTGGAAGAGGCCATCACCGGAATGCTGCCTCACACCAAGCTGGGGCGCGCCATGGCCGGCAAGCTGAAGGTCTACCGCGACGACAAGCATCCGCATTCGGCACAGAAGCCGGAAGCGATTTCGCCGGTCTTCGCCAAGCGCGCTTAGCGCAGGCATGCAGTTTTTTGAAAAGTGTGCGTCAGAGCCCAGTTTTCTTTGGCGGTGGCGTGAGAAAGCCAAAGAACCAGCGCCGTAGGCGCGAAATAGTTTAGCCCAGCACGCAGCGAAGCGGAGTGCTGGGTAGGGCGCATTAGAGAATTCGAGTCCCGTAAGGGACGGCAGAAAAGCAGATCCCTCGTCGGCCTGAAGGCCTCCTCGGGATGACAAAATAAAGTGAGTTGGTCCGGCGCGCCTGAAGGCGTTCAGGTCCTGGTAAGGACCGCTAAATTTCTTGGGAAGGATCAAAGGGAGCCTTGGCTTCCGACAGATAACGATGGCAGAACTGGTTCAGTATTACGGTACGGGTCGACGCAAATCGAGCGTGGCTCGCGTATTCCTTCGCCCCGGCAGCGGCGAGTTCAAGGTCAACGGCAAGGCGTTTGATGAGCACTTTGTCACCGAGGCGCAGCGCATCATGGCGAAGTCGTCCCTGGTGCTGACCGAAACCAGCGGCACCTTCAACATCGTTTGCACGGTCAAGGGCGGTGGCGTGAACGGCCAGGCTGGCGCGGTGCGCATGGGAATTGCGCGCGCGTTGCAGGAGTTTAATCCTGAGCTGCGCGCCAAGCTGAAGGCCGAAGGCTTCCTGCGCCGCGATGCTCGCGAAAAAGAGCGCAAGAAGTACGGTCAGAAGGGCGCTCGTAAGCGCTTCCAGTTCTCGAAGAGATAAACAAGGGACTAGGGGCTAGGTTTTAGGGGCTAGATTCGATCGCTAACCCCTGGAACCTAGTCCCTGACCCCTGTTCTCGCCTTTTGGTTCCGGGGGCGAGTGCAAGCAAGAAGTTACCGGAACGAAATCTTCCCGCATCCTCAACAGAGCGGGTGACGGGGAAAGCAATCCTGAGCGATCCGGCGAGAGCCGCCGCAAAGGATGCAAGCCAACCTAGGAGGTAGCTTGGCAAATATCACGATGAAGGAGTTGCTCGAAGCAGGCGTTCACTTCGGGCATCAGACGAAACGCTGGAACCCGAAGATGAAGGAATTCATCTTTGGCGAGCGCAATGGCATTTACATCATCGACCTGCAGAAGACGCTGAAGATGTTCAAGGAAGCGTCGAAGTTCGTGCAGGACATGGCGGCCGAAGGCAAGCTGGTGCTGTTCGTCGGCACCAAGCGCCAGGCGCAGGACGCGATCGCCGAAGAGGCGACGCGCTGCGGCATGTTCTACGTGAACCAGCGCTGGCTGGGCGGACTGCTCACCAACTGGGTGACGGTGCAGAAGTCGGTGAAGCGGCTGAAAGAACTCGACGAGATGGCCACCGATGGCCGCTACGAGTTGCTGCCGAAGAAGGAAGTCGTCAAGCTGGAGCGCGAGCGCAAGCACCTGCAGGCCAACCTTGCCGGCATCAAGAATCTGAATCGCCTGCCCGACACGCTGTTCGTGATCGACTCCAACAAGGAGCAGATCGCGGTGAAGGAAGCGCGCAAGCTGGGCATTCCGGTGGTCGCCGTGGTCGATACCAACTGCGATCCGACCGAAGTGGATTACGTGATTCCCGGCAACGACGACGCGTTGCGCGCCATCCGGCTGTTCGCCTCTAAGATTGCCGACTCCGTGGTCGAAGGCTCGCAGGCCGCTACCGATAAGCAGATGGCCGACATCTCGGCTGGCGTGCAGTACAGCGAAACCGCCGAAGCAGGTGCTGCCACTCCCGAAGGCGGAGAAGCCGAAGCCGCTCCGGTGTCGAGCATCGATGACTCGGAAGAAGTCAGCATGGAAGAAGTTCTGGGCAAAGGCGGCCGGCGCGCTGCTGCAGAAAATACCAGCGCCTAAACAACAGTTCGAGACGACGAGTGGTTTCCCGGCCCGCGCGTCCACGCAGCGCGGGCTATTTCTTAGCTGTCACGTTGACTTTTAGCTTTTAGCTCTTAGCTTTTAGTAAACGAAGATAGCGAAATCGGATTCTAGACTCTTGGCAAGGATGCTTTTCGCACGCTTTGCTAAGAGCTAAGAGCTAATAGCCTGAGGATTCCCGAAAGATGAGCACTACATCCGTGAACATATCCGCCGCACAAGTTAAAGAGCTTCGCGACAAAACGAATGCACCCATGATGGATTGCAAGAACGCCCTCACTGAAGCCAAGGGCGACGTGGAAGGCGCCATCGTCATTCTGCGCAAGAAGGGCATTGCCACCGCCGCCAAGAAGGCGACCCGCGCCACCAGCGAAGGTTCGGTGGCCAGCTACATTCACGCCGGAGGCAAGATCGGCGTGCTGGTCGAAGTGAATTGCGAGAGCGATTTCGTGGCCCGCACCGACGACTTCAAGAACCTGGTGCACGACATCGCCATGCACATCGCCGCTACCGATCCCCGCTTCGTTCGCAAGGAAGATGTGACTCCGGAAGCCTTCGAAAAGGAGAAGGACATCTATCGCGCGCAAGCGGCAGCGACTGGCAAGCCGGCTCCGGTGATCGAGAAGATTGTCGAAGGCAAGATGGCCAAGTTCTACGAGGAGGTCTGCCTGTATCAGCAGCCCTTCATCAAGGAGCAGACCATAACCGTGGAGCAGCTGATCGCCACCACTATCGGCAAACTGGGCGAGAACATCTCGATTCGCCGCTTCGCCCGCTTCAAGGTAGGCGACATCGGCGAGACCATCGCCATCAGCAAGGCCGGCGACACGGCCGGCGAATAATCGTCAGACATTGGCGCTAATGGAGGGCGGGAGAAAATCCCGCCCTTTTTGGTCCGCGATTGCATACACAGCCCGATGCGGACTAACATGAAGCTATGCAAAAGGCCAACAAAGCTGCCTTCGACCAACCACTCCCCATTCTTGAGGACGAGGACGCCGAGACGTTGCGGTCCATTGATCGCGGTCTGAAGTCTGCGGACGAGGGCCGGGTTGTTCCCTTGGAAGAAGTTCGCCGGCGGTTAAAAGCGTGGCCTACAAAATCCTCTTCACCGAAGACGCGTTAGCTGACTTAGAAGATATTCTCGACTATATCCGCCGCGACAGCGAACGCGCGGCCGAAAACTTCGGCGTCGCCGTCTCGATCACGTGGAACTTCTGAGTATATTTCCGCACATCGGGACAACGATTACTCAACGTCCCAACGTGAGAAAGATTCTCCACTCTCCCGTTCGTATTTACTATCGGGTTGATGAAGGCAAGGAACTGGTCGAGGTTCTACATTTTTGGCACGGCTCGAAGAGTGACCCAAAGGTGTAGATCCGTTTCTAGTTTTGAGTTTATGTGCCCGGCTACGATTCTTTCACCGCCTTGAGAAACGCGGCCCCGAATTTCTGCAACTTGTCCGTGCCGATGCCTCGAATCTCAGCCAACGCGTCCAGTGATTTCGGCGCCACTCGTGCCACCTCCCGCAACACTGAATCATGAGCGATGCAAAATGCGGGCCACTTCTTTTCGGCGGCCAGTTCCGCTCGCAGTTTGCGCAGCCGCTCGAACCGTAATTCGTCAGCCGGATCGAGATGATCGTCGCTGGCAGCGGACCTTTTCGGCTTGGCCTTCGCAGCACGCGGCGATGAGACAGCGTACAGTTGCCGGCTGAGCCCGCACGTCGCCCCGGCAAACATCACAGGCGCATTGCGTCACCGCAGTACGATCGCCGAAGTAATCCAGAATAGCGCGGCGCCGGCAGCGCGATCGATAGGCATAGTTGAATACCTGATCCAGCTTCTGCCGGGCATAAGCTTGCAGAGTCGCAATCTGCTCCGGCGAAAGCTCCGAATTGTTCTCGCCAATCTTGTCGATGAAGAACTCCTGAGTAAAGCGGTCGCGCGGACTGCAATACAAAATGCACTGCGCCGTCCGGCCATCGCGTCCGGCTCGTCCTGCTTCCTGGTAATACGCTTCCAGGCTGGAGGGAATGTTGTAATGCACCACGAAGCGGATGTCGGCCTTGTTGATCCCCATGCCAAACGCGTTGGTAGCGACCACCACCGCGCCCGCATTCGCCATGAAGTCTTCCTGGCTCCGCTTGCGAGCTTCGGCGTCCATGCCCGCGTGATAAGCGCGTACCGTGCGAGCGGGGAAACGCTCCGCGAACAATGCCGCTAGTTGTTCCACCAGCCGCCGCGTGGCGCAGTAGACAATGCCGCTGCCCGCCTGCTTCGACAGTCCGTGCAACAGGGCTGCGTCCTTATCCGCTTCCGTATCGATGCGGCGGCAGGCGTAGGTGAGGTTCGGCCGATCGAAGCCGGTAACGTGCATCTTCGGGTCGCGCAGCTGCAGCATCTTTACGATGTCGTCACGCACCTGGGGAGTAGCCGTCGCGGTCAGCGCCATGGTGACGGGCGACCCCAGCTTTTCGCGCACCTCGGCCAGCCGCATATATTCCGGACGGAAATCGTGTCCCCAAAAGCTGAGGCAGTGGGCTTCGTCCACCACAAACAGCCGGGTCTTCAATTCCGGCAGTATGCGCTGGAACGACATCGCTGCGAATCGCTCGGGCGCGACATAAAGCAGTCCGGCAAAGCCTTTCTTAAGTTCGGAGAAAACTTCGCGCTGCTCCTCGTGGCTTTGCGAGCTATTCATAAACAGCACGGGAACATCGAGCCGCCTGCAGCTGTTTCACCTGATCGGCCATCAGCGAGATCAAGGGAGACACGACGACAGTGAGTCCTTGCAGCATCAGCGCTGGAAGCTGGAAGCACAGGCTCTTGCCCGCGCCGGTCGGCATGACGCATACGACATCTCTGCCGTCGACCACGTCCTGAATCACTTCGCGCTGATAGGGGCGAAACTGCGAGAGTTGGAAAGACGCTTTGCAGAAGATCGTCAATACTGTCCATGAGAAATGGCTTCTGCATCTACTGTATCGCGGTTAGCCAGAGGCAGTTTCCGCAAACGGCTCGAACCATCGTGAATTGCCGCCGCCGTGCCCGCTCTGGGAAGCGCTTGCTGCGCTCGTCAGTTTCCTCCAGGCCAGGATTGCGCGGTCAATCCTGCTAAACTGGATCAGTACTTTTCGAGTTGGATACCTGCCAAACATGGATGCTCCAGTTTATAAGCGCATACTACTGAAAATCTCTGGCGAGGCGCTCGCCGCCGGACAAGGTTTCGGCGTCGACAATCAGCGCGTACACGAAATCGCCGCCGAAATTGGCTGAGGTGCATCGCCTGGGAATCGAAATCGCCATCGTGGTTGGTGGCGGCAACTTCTTTCGCGGCGTGGCCGAGCAGGCCAAGCTTATGGACCGCGTTTCCGCCGATCACATGGGCATGTTGGCCACCGTCATCAATGCCCTCGCCCTGCAGGATGCGCTGGAGAAGCAGAACGTCTTCACCCGGGTGATGAGCGCCATCGAGATGAACCAGGTGGCCGAGCCGTTCATCCGCCGCCGCGCTATCCGGCACCTGGAAAAGGGCCGCGTGGTAGTCTTCGCCGGGGGCACAGGCAATCCCTACTTCTCCACCGACACGGCCGCCTCGCTGCGCGCCATGGAAATCAAGGCCGACGCCATCCTCAAAGCTACCAAGGTCGACGGTATCTACACCGACGATCCGGTGCTGGTGAAAGATGCCACCATGTTCGAACACATCAGCTACATGGATGTGCTCCGGCTGGGGCTGCGCGTGATGGATGCCACGGCCATCGCGCTTTGCCGCGAAAACAACCTTCCTATCGTGATCTTCAATCTCAACCAGCATGGCAATATTCAGCGCGTCGTGATGGGCGAGCGTATTGGTTCGCTGGTAAACCAGGGATAGGGTTCGGCCCGAAGAACCGCTTTCCGCAAAAGCGCCGCGAACACGATACCGATTTTCCGCTGGTTTGGCCGTCCCCGCGCTACAATTCTGGCACTTCTCAGGGTAGGACTTGTATGGCTGAGCAAGTCTATAAGCCATCGGAGCGGGTTCCGGTTTCGGGGGTATACCGAGTCGACCACGATGGTCACCGCGAAACGCACGAGGCGACGTTACGTGAGGGCGAGGTCTTTCCCGCTTGCGCCAATTGCGAGCAGCGGGTACGGTTCACGCTGAAACACCACGCCAGAAATGTTCCTCGGGATGGGCACTTCCCGCACCGCTAAGCCCGCGTGCCCGGCCGCGCCCAATCTCAACCTGACAGCGCTGTCAACACTGGTGACCAGCTTTCTCTTCCAAAATTGCCGACTTAGGCTAAGTTTCTTGAAACAGTAAACAACAATTATGGTGAGGGTTCCCATGGTTCTACCGGTGCGCATGCGAGTCCCGCAATTCGACTTGGTTGGAAGCAGCAGTGTGCGGCAACGAAAGCTTGCGTTCCAGCTGCAAACCGGAGGTATCAAGAACCCAGGACACAGCGGCCGCCGGCCGAACGGCAAACGGTATCGCGCCGGCGATGTCGTACGCCAATCCGGTATCTACGAGGTAGTTCACGATCGCAGCCACCGCGAAGCTCACGAAGTGGTCATGATCAGCGGCGACACGCTTTCCCGATTGCGAAACCTGCAAAGAGAAAGTTCGCTTCCGCTTGATCCGTACTGCGCCGTACATCTTCCAGGACGCCGACTTCGAGGAAGAAACGTAGAGAAGCAGCTTTCAGCCGTCAGCCGTCAGCTAAATCAAGGCGTTCGTCGCACAACCACATCTCCTCATCCTTGCACACTGGCCTGCAGGGTCTGCGCGAGAACGACAGCTAGTCTTCGCCAGCGGGATATGCCAGCCCCAAATCGAGCTTGCAAGTACGCTCGGCCCGACGTATCGCTCCGATCCCGAAATCGCAACCGAGAATTGATGCGCAACGAAAAACCTGGGTTTAGCTGACGGCTGAAGGCTGACGGCTGAGACTGAAAGCTGACGGCTGAGAGCCGACAGCTTATAATCGAACGTTTCCGACTTCATCCTGAGGCGAACCAGATTATGGCTCAAATAACGATGGCGGCAATTCCGGCGTTGAAAGACAGTTTTGTCCAACTGAAAACGCGTATGGAAAAAGCAGTGGAAGATTTCCGCAAGGAGATGGCTTCCACCCGTACCGGACGCGCGTCGGTGCACATGCTGGACAGCGTTACGGTAGAAGCTTACGGCTCGCAGATGCCGCTGAACCAGTTGGCCAACGTCAGCGCGCCTGAGCCTCAACTCATTACCGTGCAGGCCTGGGATGTCAGCCTGATCGGGGCCATCGAGAAGGCGATCCGCAGCGGCGACCTCGGTCTGAATCCGATGAATGATGGCAAGATGGTCCGCGTCCCGGTGCCGGCGCTGACTGAAGAGCGCCGCAAAGATATGGTGAAGCACCTGCACAAAGTGCTGGAAGAGCATCGCACCGCGGTCCGTAACATCCGCCGCGACGGCAACGAACTGATCAAGAAAGCGCTGAAAGACAAGAAGATTACCGAGGACGAAGAGCGGGGCGCGCTGGACCAGATCCAGAAGCTGACCGACGACGAGATCAAGAAGATGGAAGAACTGGCCAAGGGCAAAGAGAAAGAAGTGATGTCGATCTAGCGGAGCGCCCGCATGCTGCTTGACCTCGGCGATGGTCTACGCGTTCGGCCCTGGCGCAGGGACGACCTTGATGCGCTGCTGCGGCACGCCAACAATGCCAAGATCGCGGCCAATCTTCGCGATCAGTTTCCTCATCCTTATACCCGGCGCGACGGCCTCGACTACCTGAACTATGTGCGCGCCATGGACGTTCCCATGTCGCTGGCAATGGAGTTCGAGGGCGAGGCGATTGGGGGAATTGGATTCAAGCTGGGAGTCGACATCGCGCGCCTCAGCGTGGAGATGGGCTACTGGCTGGCCGAGCCGTATCTGGGGACGAGGGCTGACGACACGCGCCGTCATGGCCGCCTCCGACTGGGCCTTCGACAGCTATAAAGTCGTGCGCATCTACGCGACTACCTTCTCCCACAATGTGGCGTCCATGCGGGTGCTGGAAAAAGCGGGCTTCCAGCGCGAAGGCCTTCTGCGGCGAAGTGCCATCAAGAACGGCGTGGTACTGGATCAGGTGATGTACGCCAAGGTGCGGTAAGAAAGTTTAAGTTGCGAGAACTCGCGGTGGTACAGCTTGCCGGCAGCAGTAAGGCGGCATTCGTTGCGACGGTCGAGAATGGTGATACTGGTTTCGAGCGCGTTTGACAGCCGTGCTACCAGCAACTGCTAGTGGCAACCATGATTTGACAAGTGACTTCAATCGCGCAACGCGCTCGGTAACGCGCCGCCACCTCCCATGACGATTGACATCGCACGATGCATGCGACGTAGACAAAACCAGGAACACACAAAGCGCTGGCTCATCGACAATCAAACCGGAGCGACAACGTCGTCGAAATTCACGCAGCACCTCTATGGAGCGTTCGATCACTGCTCGCGAAGCCGCCCCACATCGCTTCCAGACGTTCCATCCGCAAGGTCGCAAATGTTATCACTCCAGCTGACCACTAAGGTAGGTGCTTATTTCAGTTGCATCCCTTCAGAACAGCAACCGAATGCCAATATCGAAACGCGCGGGTTAGATGAGTTTGGTTTGCGAGAATGCGCATGCCCGTCGGCGAAAACGACTAAACACTAGCCCCTAGCCCCTAACCCCTATCTTCTTCCCGCTGCTTCCACTGAGTTCGTTGGATCAGCGCCTTCCCAGGTTTGGTCCGATGTCGGCCCATAGACCGAGAGCACCGGCTTGTTCAGCACACGCAGGTAGACCGTAAGTTGCGTGCGATGATGGCAGGTGTGCAGCACGCGCCGCCAGAAAACCCAGATGCGCTGGCGAGTGGTTTCGAAGAAGGGCACATCTTGCATCCACCACTCCGCGGTTTGTGCGGCAAAGAATGTCAGTCGCGGGCGCGCCAGCTCCTCCATGCGCTGCAGATATGCGCCGATCTCCGGCGTCTTGGGCAAGACGTCGGCCGCGGCAGGTTCGGGCGTGCCCACGAACTCGCCGAAGAAGCGGCGCTCGGAAAGCAGTTGATGCTTCAAGATGTCGGCAACCGTAGACGACTTGGGATGCGGCCGAAAACCGAGATCGTCCTGCGAAAAGCCGCGCCACACTGAGATGACCTTGTCGGTCTCCCCGGCATAAATGTCGAGCAGGTGCTGAAAGAGCGGGTTCGCGGCACGGGGAACGTCTTGGTCGGGAATGGCGATGAAGTCGTAATGCATGATGGCCCTCTTCTGGATTCTTACGTTTATAGGATAGGCCGCCGAGTGGCGCACTTTACATCATCAAGTTGTCATTACGAACTGCCTTCAGGCGGTGAGGAATCTGCTTTCCTCAGCATTGCCACATGGCAGAAGGAAAGCAGATTCCTCGCTTCGCTCGTAATGACAATCCTGAAAAAAACTCCAAGTGCCCACAACGTACAAAAGGGCGCGATCATCGCGCCCTTCCATCGAACCATGTCGCGCCCGCTAGTCTTCCATCATGCACTTCGACTGCTGCTGCACATACTTTTGCAGCTTGCCTTTTCTCTCCAGAGAAATCAGGTCATCGAGCAGCGGATACTTCGCCGATGGGTCGAAGCGTTGAATAGCGCGATACGCGCGCAACGTCCCGGCCAGTCCGGCAGCCTGAATGGTGGCCGAATCCTTAACATCGGGATGCTCCAACTGAAACGCGGCTTGCGAGTACATTGCCTGCATACGCAGCTGGTGGGAATAGGTGTTGTTCACCTGGTCCAGTGAGTCCAACTCTTTGCAGCAGACGTTAACGTTGAGATCGGGAACCTGCACGATCCACTCGGTCAGCCACATTCTTTTTTCCAGGCTATCTTTGGCGAGCGGATGGTCTTCCAGACTGTGTGTGTAATCCAGCACACGCTCCCGATCTGGCGAGAGCGAGGGACACATCTTCGCCGCGCACGGTAACGACACTGCGGCGATCAGTACAACCACGAAAGCGAGTAGTTTGCGAGTCATAGTGCTTTCTCCCCACGAACTGCACGACTCGGCCAGCGGATTTCTAGATCATACATCCATTAGGGACCCGGAAAGCAAGCGGGAATTACAATCGTCAACCGCCAGAAATGCTGCTCATCCCGCCAATGTGCGCCTGGTCACAGGGACGGTCACAGATTCGTGACAAACTTTGGCTTGGCCGGCATTTCAACTTGAACCGGCCGCCGGATGAAGGCGCTTTTGAAATAGTCGGCAAGCGAAGAAGAGCGGGCAAAATCGCGAATCGCGCAACCCTTCGTGGGATAATCGCAGGCATAGGTGTCGTTGATGAAGCGAGTAGTCCACTCTGCCTGCCCGCATGATTGTCCGGATGGATGCGCCGTCCTCATCACCATCGAGGACGGGCAGGCCACCAGGATCCAGGGCGATCCCGAGCATCCCATCACCCGCGGATTCCTGTGCGGCAAAGTTGCGAAATATCTTGAC
The DNA here is from genome assembly GCA_963746515.1 of uncultured Acidobacteriaceae bacterium. Taxonomy (GTDB): domain Bacteria; phylum Acidobacteriota; class Terriglobia; order Terriglobales; family Acidobacteriaceae; genus Bog-257. The sequence continues at coordinate 136,847 of CAVVBO010000004.1, forward strand.
CGTGTTTATTCGCCTGACCGCGTTCTCTATCCCATGCGGCGCGTATCGCCCAAGGGAACCCACGGCGACGGCGTCTTCCAGCGCATCACCTGGGACGATGCCTTCGACGAGATCGTCGCCCGGCTGAAGAAGATCAGCGCGGAGTTCGGGCCGGAAGCGATTCTGCCCTACTCCTACGGCGGCAACATCGCTGTCCTCAACGGCGCGTCGATGGACATGCGCTTCTTCCATCGCCTGGGCGCTTCGCAACTGCATCGCAGCATCTGTTCGCAAGCCGGCGGTGATGCCATCATCTCCATTTACGGACGCAAGATTGGCACCGAGCCGGAGCAGTTTCGCCACTCGAAGTACATCATCGCCTGGGGCGCTAACATTCACGGCAACAATATTCATCTGTGGCCGTTCATCGAGGAAGCGCGGCGAGCCGGCGCGAAGCTGGTGGTCATCGATCCTTACCGCACCCGTACCGCGCGCGTTGCCGACTGGCACATTCCCGATCAATCCCGGCACCGATGTTGCGTTGGCTATGGGCCTGATGCACATCATCGTGCGCGAAGGCTGGCACGATGCAGATTACATCTCGCGTTACGCCGAGGGCTTCGAGGAGTTGCAGAAGCGTCTGCCGCAATACACACCAGAGCGCGTAGCCCAGTGGACCGGCATTGCGAAAGACGACATTGAGCGCCTGGCGCGTGAATACGCCACAACGCGGCCGGCGGCGATCCGGCTGAACTACGGCATTCAGCGCTCGCAGAACGGCGGCGCCGCAGTACGCGCTGTCTGCATGTTGCCGGTCATTACCGGATCGTGGAAGGAAATTGGCGGCGGACTGCAGTTGTCGACCAGCGGCGGCTTTGAGCTACTAACCGAGCGCGATGGATCGGCGCGACCTGATGCTCAAGAGTCCGTTAGGGCGTCCGGCGCGCACCGTGAATATGGTGCAGTTGGGCCGAGCGCTCACGAAGCTGGACGATCCGCCCATCAAAGCGCTGATAGTCTACAACTGCAATCCCGCGGCAGTTTGTCCGGAACAGCAGTTGGTAACCCGAGGGTTGCGGCGCGAGGATCTGTTCACCGTGGTACACGAACAGTTCTTAACTGACACCACCGACTACGCCGACCTGGTTCTCCCTGCGACTACGTTTTTCGAGCACAAAGACCTGGTGCGGTCGTACGGTCATTACTACCTGCAAGTGTCGCACCAGGCGATGGACCCGCTCGGCGAATGCAAGTCCAACGTGGATTTCTTTGCCGAGCTGGCACAGCGCATGGGCTTCGAAGACGAATGCTTTCGCGAATCGGTGGACGACATGATCGACGCCGCTCTGGCTTCAGGTGCGCCGCCGCTGCAAGGAATCACTCGCGAGCGGCTCGAACGCGATCCAAATGTGCGCCTCAACTTGAATGGCGACGGCAATGGCACGCCCTGGCTTCCGTTTGCCAAAGGTTTCCCAACCCCGAGCGGAAAGGCGCGCATTTACGATGCTGAACTGATCGCCTACGGAATGGATCCCGTAGCCTCGTTCGTTGCGCCGGACGAGTCGCGGCACCAATCGGCGGCCCGGCAGTATCCCCTGGAATTGCTGGCCCGGAAATCTGATAACTTTTTGAACTCCACATTCGTCAATCATCCCAGCCATCAGAAGATGGAACGGCCGCACCAGTTGGAGATGGCGGTGGGCGACGCTCAACCACGCGGCATCGCCGACGGCGATCGGGTTCGCATCTTCAATGAGCGCGGCCAGATTTTTCTGCGTGCTCGGGTCGATGGATCGGTGCCGGCGGGCGTGGTCGGCGCCCGCTTAGGCTGGGCCAAGTTGTCTGAAGGCGGTTTCAACATCAATCTGCTCACCTCCGATCGGCTCACCGATCTGGGTGGTGGTGCTACGTTCTATTCCACCCTGGTGGAGGTGGAGCGGGCTGACGCAACTTCCACCGTCACCGAGGGTTAGCGTAGCCATCGACTGCCAGCCAACGGGCCGCTTTGGTTTCCGAACCAGAGTGTCCTTACCGTATAATTGCGCTTTCATCAAACCCTGGTATTGAGGTTTATCGTCATTTCTTGCCACCGTCAGGGAAGACCCGCGAGGCTGTGGATTCGCGGGACACGTTATTGCGCCACGGCGATCGGTTTTTTCCTCGCAATCCTATTACTCGCCGGGACATGCGTAGCGCAACAGGACGTGGTGGAAAGTATCGTGATCCATGGCAACCGCCGCATTCCGGCGGAAACCATTCGCGCCCGCATGTTCACCAAGGCGGGCGACGTCTATGATCAGGCCGGCATGGAACGCGATTTCAATTCCCTGTGGAATACCGGTTACTTCGACGATCTGCGCATCGAGCGCGAACAATCGGCCAAGGGCTGGATCATTCATGTCTACGTCAAGGAAAAGCCCACCATCCGCGAGATAAAGTATGTTGGCCTGAGTTCGGTTTCTCAGAGCGACGTGCTCGACAAATTCAAGGAACAAAAGGTCGGTCTTACCCAGGAAAGCCAATACGATCCCACCAAGGTGAAGCACGCCGAAGTGGTAATCAAGCAGTTGCTGGCAGCGCACGGCCGTCAGTTTGCCACCGTGCAATCGGAGGTGCGGCCCATTCCTCCCGCCGCCGTGGCGTTGACCTTCGTGGTGAAAGAGGGTCCCAAGGTCAAGGTCGGCAAGATTAAGTTTGAAGGCAATAAGGCGCTCAGCAACCGTGAGTTGCAGAGTGCGATGAAGAACCTGAAGCCCATCGGCATTCCCCACTCCATCTTCCTGGAGAACCTGTTCGCGCGTACCTACGATTCCACCAAGCTGTCGGAAGACGCCGAGCGCGTGCGCTACTTCTACCAGACCAAGGGCTACTTCAAAGCCTTGGTGGGCGATCCCAAGACCCAGATCCACGACACCAGCGGCGTCCGCTGGTACTACCCCTTCAAGTCGTCGCCGGGCAAGGCAGTCGATATCACCATGCCGGTGGAAGAGGGCCAGCGCTATCGTTTGAAGGAAATCACCTTCACCGGCAACAAAGCGGTCAAGAATACGCAGGCGCTGCGCAACCTGTTCAAGATCAAGGATGGCGACGTGTTCGATACCGACGCCGTCCGCAAGGGCCTGGAAGCTTTGCGCAAGGCTTATGCCGGACTGGGCTACATCAACTTCACTCCTGTGCCCAACACCGATGCCGATGATGAGAAGAGAACCATCAGCCTCCGGATCGATTTGGACGAAGGCAAGCAGTTTTACGTGCGGCGCATCGAGTTTCAGGGAAACACCACCACTCGCGACAAGGTGATCCGTCGGCAACTCGCGTTGGAGGAAGGTCAGGTCTACAACGGCAATCTGTGGGAGCTCAGCCTGCTGCGCTTGAATCAGCTGCAGTATTTCGACGTGCTCAAGCCGGAGCAGGATTCCGAAATCAAGCAGAACGTGCAGGACGGCACGGTTGACATCACTCTGAAGGTCAAGGAGAAAGGCAAAAACAGCATCGGCCTGACCGGCGGTGTCAGCGGACTGTCGGGCGCCTTCATCGGCGTCAACTACACGACCAACAACCTGTTCGGCAAGGGTGAAAGCCTTACCCTTGAATTCCAGATCGGGCAGTACCAGCGCAATGAGACGCTGTCGTTCACCCAGCCTTATCTGTTCGATCGCCCGCTGCAATTTGGCTGGTCGGTGTACCACCGCAGTTACAACTATAATCAGGCGGCGCTCACCTCCATCCAGCTCAATCAGCAAGTGAACCTGCCGCCCAGCTACCAGGCGTTGCTGCAAAACTTTACTCAGACTAGCACGGGATTTACTTCATCCCTGGCCTATCCCATCAAGCGCTCGTTCAAACGCGTGGGCATGACCTACTCGTTCGACGATTCCTCGGTACAGACCTTCAGTGCAGCCTCTACGGATTACTTCGAGGCTTTGGCATTCCGCAGCATCTCTGGTCCCAACGCACTCACCGGAATTATCACCAGCAAGGTCGTGCCCAACTTTTCCTACAACCGCATCGACAACCCGCAGCGTCCGCATACCGGTCAGAGCCTGTACTTCGCTACCGAGGTCGCCGGTCTGGGCGGCAACGTGAAATACATCAAGCCGGTTGCGGAATATAAGAAATTCCTGCCCGTGAATAAGGGCCGCAACACCCTCGGCTTCCGCGTGCTGGGTTCGTGGATCACGGGATATGGCGGAACCGTGGCTCCTCCGTTCGATCGTTTCTACATGGGCGGCGACACTGACATTCGCGGCTTTGACATTCGCGCGATCTCGCCAGTTGCGTTCTTCCCCACCGCGATAGCTATTCCGCTGCAGAACCCCGACGGCAGCAACGTTCCGCTGAATCCGGCGAACCCCCGGCAGGGCACTTACAGCATTACGATTCCGGTGGAGCAGATCATCTTCCCCGGCGGCGACACCAACATCGTGACCAACCTCGAGTACCGCGTGCCCATCATCGGGCCGGTTACGATCGCCCCCTTCGTCGATACCGGATGGGACTTTATCTCTGAACCTTCGCAATTGATGATTGCCGGGCCTCAAGTGACCGCGCTACAGAACACTGTCTTCGGCTGTCCGAGCCTGACGTCCACCTTCGGTTGCGCCGGTGGTACATTGATTCCATTCAATCCCGTGCTCAACGCCGTCGCCGGTACCAACTACCAGACACGAATGTCGACTGGCATCGAGTTGCAAGTCATCATGCCGGTGGTTAACGCTCCCTTCCGCGTCTATTGGGCCTACAACCCGCTGCGGATTAACGAAGTCGTAAGCTCGCCCAATCCCATTACCCGCGGCATGTTCCCGGCGGGAGCGGCCGGCGATTACACCTATGCCCAGGCGATTTCCATCTATCAGCCGAAGTATTATCTGGCGGAACCGCTCAAAACCTTCCGCTTCACCGTGGCCACGACGTTCTAGCCTTCGCGAAGCAAGCGTTTCGATGTGTGGTGGTAGGCCTTTAGAATGTGGCTCTGTTGACATCCTGTGGAAAGGATGGGATGGCGAGGAAATGCTACCCACGACAATGCCAAAAGATTGAGGTAAGCGAGGACATGCGAGCAATGACAATCAAGTCCCGCTCGCGGGACGAAAAATCATAGCCCAGCGCTTCAGCGCTGGGCAAGCCTTTAATGATTGAGCCCCTTCAGGGGCGGCACAGAGCATGTCAACAAAGCCAACTATGTCGCAACCGGAACAAAAAGTTTTCTGGTGGAGCAAACAGCTGGAATAGCCAGTCAAGCTAGCCGCAACGCGGCGGGATGAAGTTAGCCGGGGGCGTAAGCCCCCGGGAAAAGTGGGAAATAGTCGTGAGCCGCAGAGCGGCGACACCACTCGCGGCACAGCCTCTTCAGGCCGGCGTCCACAGCAAGAAAAAGCCGGTCTAGCCGTCACCACCGCAGAAGTTGTCCAGGCTAAGCTTCTTAATTTTCGCCCCTGGACGCGAGCCTGAAGGTACGCTCTAGTTCGACCAAGCTAATCCAAAGGGGCACAAACAGGAAGTGTTATGAGAAGAATTCCAGCGATATTTGCATGTCTGATGGTTGGCCTCAGTACGTTCGCCCAAGCCCCGCCAGCGCCGCCGGTGCCAACTCCTCAGCAGCAAGTGATGGGATACTTTGTCGGCGACTGGAAGCTGGCCGGCACGGCAAAGATCAGCCCCAACGGACCGGCCACGCCCTTCACCGCGACCGAGCACGCCGAGTGGGTGCCGGGTAACTATTTTCTGGAAACTCACACCGTGATGCACGGGCCCATGGGCGATGTTCATAGCACGCGAGTGATGGAGTACAACCCGCAAGACAAGGTTTATACCTACAACGTCTATAACAGTCTGGGAGAACATACCATCGCCATCGGCAACGTCCAGGGTGCTACCTGGGTCTGGAATGCCGAAGAAAAGTTGAATGGCGTTGTTACCAAGAGTCGCTATACCGTGACCTTCATCTCTCCGGATTCCTACAGCTTCAAGTCGGAAGTGCCCAAGCCCGGGGGCGGATGGGCCACAGTCATGGAAGGCAAAGCCACGCGATCGCAATAACGGGAGAAATGCAACCGGTCTGAGGAGCACCCCACCAGATTACTAAGAAACGCCGTTAGGTGATCGACTGGGTTTGTGTCAGGGCATGGCTTCAGCCGTGCCGTCAAGAACAAGTTTATTCAAGGCTTTAGCCGCTGAGGGATTTCGTTCCTGGTCAGTCCGGTGCTTATGAGACGGTCTGCGGTAGGCAAAGCAAGAGTCTTTATCGAATGCCAAACATTGCGGCTGATTGGTTTATTAGGTATTACGAATGTCAAAATTGCGGCACGAAGTGGGTAGATGAGCACAAGCGGCGGAGATTGTACGAAAGGCCAACGAACTCCAAATTCGGTAGTGGCTCAATTGAGCCACTACCCCAAATTCTTCTGGTTTGACGCTGGTAACTGCGTTTCCCTATAATTGAAGTATCCGCACCGCCGAATTTTCCGGCTGGGAAACTGGGTCGTCCGCGTTCCATGCGGAGGATCGTTTCCCGGCAGTCCAGATCAAGACGCAGCCGGATCGCGTACATCCCTGGAACATCTGAGGAATTCCCGGAGCAGTTCAAGGAGCTACATCAACTCAATGAAGCACACGTTCGTAGGCACAGCCGTGTTCGCTCTCGTCCTGGCAATGACGGCCATGGCCCAAACTGGTTCGGCCGCCAGCACCGCCGCCGCAACCCCCTCTGCTTCCGCTCCCGTTGCCGCCGGTCCCGGTGGAGTCAAAGTCGGCATCATCGACATTCAGCAGGCCATCATTGGCACCAATGAAGGCGCTCGCGATTTTGAAGCCTTGCAGAAGAAGTTTGAGCCCCGCCGCACCGAACTGGCCAACCTGAATACCGAGATCGAGAACCTGAAGAAGCAGCTCAACACCCAGGGCGACAAAATGAACGAGGAGGCACATGCCACCCTCGTGAAGTCTATCGAGACCAAGCAAAAGAGCTTGCAGCGCTCGGCCGAAGACGCGCAGAACGATTATCAGCAGCAGTCCAATGAGATTGCCCAGCGCATTCTGCAGAAGATGGCGCCGGTCATCGACAAATACGCCAAGTCTAATGGCTATGGTTTACTGTTCGATTCGTCGAACCCCTGGCCGCAGGGTCCGCTTCTCTGGGCGACCGCCGGTGTCGATCTCACAAAGACCGTGGTGGATGCCTATAACGCCCAGTCGAATGTCGCGCCTCCGCCCGCCAAGCCCGCCGCCGGAACTTCTGGCGCTGCGACCACCAGGCCGGCTGCTCCGACTACGACCAAGCCAGCCACAAGCACTACCCATTAACCTGCTGGAAGTTTCAAAGCAAGGCCGCCACGAGGCGGCCTTTTGTTGTTGCTGGACCGAAGGTTGCGCTGTGGAGCGACATTGACCGGCCGCATTCCTCCACTCCCACATTGTGGGACTTTGTGTGTGGCTGAAATGTATTGTATTTCCCTGGGGTTTCTCGCCGAAATCCGCAGCCAAAATCCCGAACCAGACAACAAACGGGAATTCCTCAGATCTGTGGAAAATTCTGTGGAAGATTAGCCCGCCTCGCCCGCAGCGTCCATTCTTTCAGCGACTTACCTGTTTTGCCCAGCCTACGTTGCACAATTGAAGAGCAATGAAATCATTAACTTAGCTGAAAGTCGAGTATTTCTTAGCTGGCTTCCGGTGGGACGGGTGCAGAACGCCGCTTTCAGAGGTTTTGCACAATTTGGGGCTTCTGTCCCTTAGAACTTAAGTGCCCCCGCTGGCTTTGCTTACCTATCAAATCCCAGAGCCGCCTTCAAATATCTTCTGCATCTGATAGGGAAAAACGCGATACAAACCGTAATTAATCCCGGTGTCGGAGTATTGCCGGAAGAGCAGGACCCCACGTCCGTTGGCATCGGCGTCGACCGCATCGATGATCTCCATTCGCGAGAATGCATCCAGGTGATTGCTGTCGGTCACCGAGCTGAAGATCTTGATCGGCGTGCCGTTGATGTCCTCGCGCGCCACCACGGTGACGTAGTAGGTGAACTCCCCACCGCGCAGCGCCTTTGCGCCGTCCACTGGCAAGGTCGCAGTAAAGACAAGCGTCGGCGAGTTGCTGTAATCCAGGTCGAAGGCGCGCAGATCGTAGTCGGTGATGGTCGCAGTCTTCGCCAGAGCCGGCGTCTTGCGCTGGCTGATGAACTTTCGGATGTCGTCCAGGGCCAACGCGCTCATCTCCTGCGACTTGTCCACTCGCTCTGACGAACCCATGGCATACAGCAGAGACCGCATCTCATACTTGCCGGCGTCGGAGATCGCGGGATACGAATGGTGCCCCAGGCTGGTTATGGTGTTAACCAATTTCGCTCGCGCCGCCTCGGTAGGAGTTGGCGCTTTCGCAGAACTAGCTTGCGCCGTTTCTGGTTGATCAGGCTCGGCCTGCTTGCCCCGCCGCAGTAGCGGGCGGCCAGGATCGTTCTCGTTGGTGTCCGAAGACGCAGCCGGCGAACTCGATGCTGGTGCCGTTCCTGTTGCGTTCGGAGCATTATTGCTCGGCGTTGGGCCTGAAGCCGGCGCTGCGGTGGTAGGACTGGGCGAACTGTTCTTCAGCGTGGGCCGGTCCGGATCGTCGTTCGCCGGCGGAGGCGAGTTGGCGGCGGTAGAACTCGAACCTGCCGAAGACGCCGCAGTCGTGCCGGAATTTCCCGAGCCGGAGGAGCCACTCGATCCAGAACGGTGCAGCACCGGCCGGTCGTCATCCGGATTGACGGGCACTTTCTTCTTCGGCTGCTTGGAGGCCTGCTGCGCCAGCTTCTCATCCATCGCCAGATGAGGAGTCCAGCGGCCATCGGCTACCCAACTTCCGTTGACCTCCTTAGGCGTCACCACAGTAAACAATCCCGTCGGCTCGCCATAATCCGTGGCTTGGTAGACGGTTTGCGGCTCAACCGCCAGCGGTTCCGGGTTGGCGGCATAGAGACTGGCATCGTAGAAGCGGTCGTCGATCCAGATTGCGATGGGCACCAGCCGGGTTCCGCCTCCGGGCAGAAACTCAACCACGCCGATAGCCCGTGCACCGCGCTTGGCATTCTTGGCCGGACCGTGATTTTGATCGGGAGGCGGCTGTTGCTGCTGGTGAGTATGGTCCTGCAGAACCTGCGCTGCACTGCTCATTCCAAAACCCAGAAGCGCAACCGTCAGCAACGCGGCGATAGCATGCCGGCCCGATTTGCGGTATAGATAATGCGATATGGAAATCAAATCAAAAGCTCCCAGCTTCACTCTGCCCGACGAAAACGGTAACCCGGTTTCGCTCGACCAGTTTCGCGGCAAGAACGTTGTTCTGTTCTTCTATCCTAGGGCCGACACGCCCGGCTGAACCATCGAAGCGTGCGGGTTCCGCGACGCATATAGCAAACTGCAAAAAGCCGGACTGGTCGTGCTCGGCATTTCCCCTGACACCCCGAAGGCCCAATTGAAGTTTAAAGAAAAGTATGACCTGCCGTATACCTTGCTGGCCGACGACAAAAAAGACGTCGCCAAGAAGTTTGACGTGCTGAAAGAGAAAAACATGTACGGCAAAAAGGTAATGGGGATCGTGCGCAGCACATTCTTGATCGGCCCTGACGGCAAGATCGTCCACATTTTCAGTCCGGTCAAGCCCGAGGGCCACGCGGAGGAGGTTCTGGAATTGGTGAAGAAAAGAGGATAGGGGCTAGCGAAAGACGATTTTTCCATTGTGCCCCGGGTTCGCCCGTAGTTGGGCTAACCTGGGGTGATCGCGTACGGCCTTCATTGCGCTGACCTTTTGGAACCGCAATCGTACAATAATCCGATGTTCCTCCTCGGTCTCGTTATAGCTTTCGCTCTGCAAATGTCGCCCAATGTTGCGGATCAAACGGTTGATGCCACCACGACCTTGCTCCGCGCCAAGGATCAGGCCCTCCTCGATGCCATTGCTCCCGGCGATCGCAAGGTCTGGGACGCCGCGCTTTCGCCCGATGCGGTTTATGTCGACGAGAACGGCGTAGTCATGAATCGCTCGCAATTCCTCGAGCAGCTCACGCCGCTGCCCGCGGGCGCTTCCGGCGTCCTGCACATCTCGTCGTACACCGCCCACATTGTGGGAGATCTGGCTACGGTCATTCACATCGACGACGAGCAGGAGAATTATCACGGACAGGTACTCACCGCGCGCTATCTGACGACCGAGACCTGGCGTCTCGACAATGGAGAGTGGAAGCTCTATCTCGTCCACACCTACGCCGTGCCCAAAGATCCTGTGGCAATCACCCTGCCCACCAAGGAAATGGAGCAATACGTTGGCCGTTATGTGGGAGGGCCCGATCTTGTCTACGTAATCAAATGGGATGGCCAGCAGTTGGTAGGTGGACGAAAAGGTGGTTCCATGAAGCCACTACAAGTCGAGGTGCGTGACGTGCTCTTTGTCACCGGCCAGCCGCGCATCCGTAAGATCTTCCAGCGCGATGGCAAAGGCAAAATCACCGGATTCGTCGACCGGCGCGAAAGCTGGGACTTGGTGTGGAAGCGGGAGAAATCCTAAGAGCTGATAGCTGATGGCTGATGGCTGAAAGGTGACGGCTGACGGCTGGCGGCTACAGCTTCTGCACCCTCTGCACATCGCGCACCCCGGGAATCTTGCGTACGCCGGTAACGATGCGATCCAGGTGCTTGAGGTCGGCGACGTCGGCCACGATTTCCACCGTAGCCTGATCTTCAGCGGTCTTGGCTTCAATGTTGCGGATGTTGGTGTTGGCGTCGCTGATGACGGTGGCAATCTGCTTCAACATGCCAGTGCGGTTGTCGCAAGAGACGGCCAGCTTTACCGGATAGCCGGCCTGGAAGTTCGGGGAAGCGGCGTCGCGTCCCCACTCTACGGCAATGCGCCGCTCCGGTTCGAACATTAGGTTCACCACATTGCTGCAGGACTTGGAGTGCACAGCCACGCCCTTGCCGCGGGTAACGTAGCCTTCAATCTCTTCGCCGCGAATCGGATTACAACATCGCGCCCGATACACCAGCAGATCGTCGTGCCCCTTGACCTTGATGGCTGAACTGTCGCTGCCGAAGACGCGCCGCACCACGCTGGTGAGCCCATTTCCTCCGCCGTTGTCCGCGGGCGGAGCGTGGCCCGACACCGAATGCGCTTCGTCCGGAGGAACCAGCCGCGCCAGAATGCTGCGCGCGGAAAACTTACCGTAGCCAAGCGCTGCCAGCAGATCGTCGGGCTTGGCCAGACCATTCTCGCCGGACACCCGTGTCAACTCAGCATCGCTGATGCTCTTCATCGCAATGCGATACTTGCGCGCTTCTTTCTCGATCAGCTTGCGGCCGATTTCGATGGCGCGCTCGCGCTGATGAACGTTGAGCCAATGCTTGATCTTCTGCCGGGCGCGCGGCGACTTGGCAAACTGCAGCCAGTCGCGGCTGGGATGATGTCCCGGCTGGGTAAGAATTTCAACGATGTCGCCCGAACGCAGCTTGTACCGCAGAGCCACGATTCGACCATTCACCTTCGCGCCAATGCAGGTATTGCCGACTTCCGTGTGTACGGTGTAAGCGAAGTCGACCGGCGTGGCGTCGCGTGGCAGAATCACGATCTTGCCCTTCGGCGTGAAAGTGTAAACCTCTTCGGGATAGAGATCGATCTTCAGCGTAGCCAGGAACTCGCCTGAGTTCTTGATGTCGCGCTGCCACTCCACCACCTGCCGCAGCCAGGCCAGCCGCTGCTCGTCGCGCGCCGAGACTGGGCCGTCTTTGTACTTCCAGTGCGCGGCAATGCCCTCTTCGGCCATCTTGTGCATTTCTTCGGTGCGGATCTGCACTTCGAAGGCGTGCCCTTTTTCGGAGATGACCGTAGTGTGCAGCGACTTGTAGAAATTGTTGCGCGGGATGGCGATGAAGTCTTTGATGCGGCCCGGCACCGGCCGCCATTGATTGTGAATGATGCCCAGCACGGCGTAGCAATCGGTTTCCGACTGCGTGATGATGCGCAGCGCCAGCATGTCGTAGATCTGGTCGACCGAGATGCGCTGCCGCTGTAGTTTCTGCCAGATACTGTAGAAGCGCTTGATGCGGGCTTCCACGCGGGCCTGAATCTTGTTTTCCTTCAGCTTTTGCTCGATGATCCCTTGCACTTCGGCCAGAAACGCTTCGCCTTCCTTGCGGCGCGACTCGATTGCGTCCTTGACCTGGTTGTAGGAGATGGGATCGACGTATTGGAAGGCAAGATCTTCGAGTTCGCCGCGAATCTTGCCCATGCCCAGCCGGTGCGCGATAGGTGCGTAGATATCCAGCGTCTCGCGCGCAATCTTCTGCTGCCGCTCGGGCGAGAGAAACTTCAGCGTGCGCATATTGTGCAAACGATCGGCCAGCTTGATGAGCACCACGCGGATGTCATCCATCATGGCCAGCACCATCTTGCGCACATTCTCCGCCTGCGCTTCTTCGGACGAGGCGAAATCGATTTTGCTGATCTTGGTGACGCCTTCGACGATGTGGGCAACCTGCTCGCCGAATTCCGTATTAATCTCGTCGATGGTTACCGAGGTGTCTTCAACCGCGTCGTGCAGCAGTCCGGCGGTGATGGCGGTGGTGTCGAGGCGCATCTCGGCGAGCAATGTAGCCACCTGCAAAGGATGTACCAGGTAGGGCTCGCCTGACTCGCGCACCTGTCCTTTGTGATGTTCCAGAGAGAATTCGTAGGCCTTTTTGATGAGGGCCAGATCGTCGTCGGGCCGGTAGGCGCGGACCTTGCGCAGGAGATCGCGAAAGCGTGTAACCGTCAGAACATTGGTCGCGATCTGTTGGCGTAAAGTCGCCATGTCCGATTATAGCTGAGAAGAAGCGAAGTATGAGTGCGGCCCCACTTCGCGAAAATGTGGAAGGTGTGCTACACCTGTCTGTCAAACCTCTATTCTAAAAGTGAATCATGCGAGTACTGATCAGTGGAGCATCGGGACTGCTTGGGCAAGCTCTCACGCGTGCGTTGCAGACAGCAGGTCATGAGCCGGTTGCGCTGGTCCGTCGTGCGCCGCGGACAGGCGAGGTGCAATGGAACCCGAACCAGCCGCTCGATCCCGCCAAACTTTCGGACTGCGATGCGGTCGTGCATCTGGCCGGCAAGAACATCGCGGGCCGTTGGACCGAAGAATTCAAGCGAGAAGTATTGCAGAGCCGGGTGCGCGGCACTGAGACCCTGGCGACGGCGGCGGCCCAATGCTATCGCCAGAGCGGTCAGCCACGTGTATTTCTCTGCGCTTCCGGTGCGGGCTACTACGGAAATCGCGGCGATGAGTTGCTAACGGAAGACAGCTCGCCCGGCCAAGGTTTTCTGGCGGAAGTCTGCCGGCAATGGGAAGCGGCCACCGCAGTGGCCAGCGAGGCTGGAGTCCGCGTGGTGAATTTGCGCACCGGAGTGGTGCTGGCGCGCGATGGCGGAGCCCTGAAGCCGATGCTGCTGCCATTTCGGCTGGGATTGGGCGGGCGCATTGGCAGTGGCCAACAGTATTGGAGCTGGATCTCGCTCGACGATGAAGTCGCTGCGATGCTGTTCATCCTGCAAAACGACAGCCTGCGCGGTCCAGTAAATGCCGTCGGTCCGACTCCGGTGCGCAACGCAGAATTCGTACGCGTGCTGGGCGAAGTACTACATCGCCCCACCATCTTTCCTCTACCCGAGTGGGCGGTGAAAACTCTTCTCGGAGAAATGGGAGAAGAGCTGCTGTTGACCTCAGCCCGCGTGATGCCAGCTAAGCTGAACGCGGCGGGATATCGGTTTGCCCATTCCGAATTGCAGGATGCCTTGCGCGCCGCGCTACGAAGCTAAGACTGTGAGAAACAGCGCCGGCGCCGGGAAATCCGCGTGCCTTGAACATAGGGAAAGTGAGAACGCAATGGATAAAGTGCCATCAATTTTTGATTGGGTGAACGCTCGGAATGCCTGCTCTACCCGAGTAGTTTTCGAGTCGTTAAAACACGGCGCTACCGGCGATGTGAAGGTCATCAATTCTTTGCGCGGTAAAACTTTGTTCGCTATACAAACGGACCCTTCTGCCGACCTATTTTCCGTGGTCAGCCAGGAAGGCGGCCCGCAAAGGACAGTAAACTTCTCCCTGGCTGAAACCGAAATCGCCGTCAAGACCAGCAGCGGAGCCAGCTTTAGGGTAACCCTCGCGCTTAACGATCTTGGTGAGTGCAAGGTAAAGATCAAGGGAAGGGACGAAGAGCTGGAACTATGGCAGGTTCTCCGGGTAGCCCTGGAGGAACTATTCTTTCATTCGCCCTCTTAGGTTCCTCGTCGTTCAAGCTTGCCAAGCGGACAGAAGGAATCTTTGTGGCGCCATATCTGTAGCCGGTTCGAACTCGATCTAGGCCGCGCCGGCCACTGCTCCCCGCATCAAACCAATCCCTAACGTCACCACGGGAATCGCCAGCACAATCGCTCCGATCTAGATGAGCGCAACTGTGCCGTTCGCTTGTGTGGCCGTGGGCGAAGTTACCGACAGGAAGAATCCCAGGGGCATCAAAATCGCGGCGAGCGGTACGCCGACGCGAACCATCCAGGTCACCGAGTTTGACATCATGGCCGAGTCGGCCAGCACCTGGCAAATCAGCGACAGAATCACGATTACGCCCGCATGGGCATGTCCAGCGCGAAAGAAATTCTGCCGCAGAGGATTCTCCATATAGCCGGAGCTCTTGTTCATGAGCGAGGTCAAGAGGAAATATCCGCCATATTGAATCGTGGGTACGGTAAGAAGAATGATTCCCGACATCAACTTAGCATCGCGAGTCATGGCATTCTGCCTCCGAACAGCTCTTCCGATAGATGTAAGCTTCCCCAGCCACGATGCCGAAAGCCTCATGCCCGAGCCTGACCCAGGACAATCCCTGCATTCTGGATGAGGAAAATCAATCTGAATTTCTACCCAACTCGTACTACAATGCGACCGCCTGAAAGTCGGCGTATTTAGGAGGCAGCCATGGGAATCGAGCGACGTGAAGTATTTCTCACTGGAGGCACCGGCTACATGGGAAGTGCTCTGGCGCAAGAGTTACTGCTGCGCGGGCATCATGTGCGTGCCCTGGTGCGGCCGGGCTCGGAGGGCAAAGCTCCGGCTGGCTGCGAACTGGTACACGGTGACGCCCTGTCAGCCGACAGTTACGCAGCGCACGTCGCGCCCGCCGACACTTTCGTCCACCTGGTTGGAGTAGCGCATCCCAGTCCCAGCAAGGCTGCCGAGTTTCGCGACATCGATCTGAAGTCGTGCCAGCAGGCGGTGCGTGCTGCAGCGCAAGCCCATGTGCGGCACTTTATTTACCTCAGCGTCGCGCGGCCTGCGCCCATCATGCAGGAGTACCAGGCAGTGCGCGCCGAAGGCGAGCGGCTCATCCGGGAGCGCGGCCTGCCGGCGACCTTTGTTCGGCCGTGGTATGTGTTGGGACGCGGCCACCGATGGCCCGTGCTTCTGATCCCGTTTTATGCCCTGGCGCGGTTGTATCCGCCTACTCGCGAAGGCGCCGAGCGCCTGGCTTTGGTGACGCTGGAGGAGATGACACGCGCCCTCACGTGGGCAGTAGAAAATCCTGCGGAAGGAGTCCAGATACTGGAGCCAACGCAGATCAAGCGGGGATTTGGCGAACCGGCGATTCCGAGCCGCAGAGCTGCTTCGGCGTAGTTTACGGTTTTACCGCGCGAATCTTCACTAGCGTCCCGTCAGGCAATGGAGTTCCCATGAACTGAATCACGCCGTCGCGCACGACTCCATTGATCTCAGGCACAACCGAGGCTACGCCGCCGACTTCGGTGGCACTCACCGCGGGAGCTTTCTTGGCGATACCGCGGTCCATGGCGAGATTGGCCAGCCGGTCGGCCTCGCGGTTCTTCTCCCGCAGCACATGCTTGATCTCGAAGTAATCGAGCTGGTCGATCAACTTCATCGCCCGGCTATGCAACTCCTTCAATGTGGGACTACTGACTTTGTACTCGCCATTGATCTGCTTCACCATCAACTCAGAGTCGCTAATCACCCGCAGCGCCTTGAAGCCATGGCGAATGGCGTAGTTCAATGCCGACAGCAAGCCGGAATACTCGGCGTAGTTGTTGGTCTGATGGCCGAGGAACTCGCTGAGCTCGGCAACCGGGCGGCCCAGTTCATCCTCCACCACAACGCCGTATCCGGCCGGACCGGGGTTGCCGCGAGCACCGCCATCGATGTAAGCCACCAGGTAAGCCTTGCTCCAGACTGGTGATGGGTGCGCCGATAAATTCTTGCGAACGATAGCGGGATTTTGCGGGAAAGGGACGTAAAGCCATGACGTGTAGTTTACCCCTAAATGTTTCGATGCGGCTAGGCGGGTCGGAGTAACTACCATCCGCGCCCACCTCGCTTGCGAAGTTGACTTTGAAGGGGCGTGGCATCAGGGAAACTGTGATGTTTTGCAGGGGCATAGCTTTAGGAAAACTGCGATGTCTTGCAACGCCATAGTTTTAGGGAAACTCTGATTAAGGCTGTTTTGAAGGGGACGACCTTCAGGTCGTCCGTTAAGCGCCCACAAAATCATGCGGCTTTAGCCGCTGCGGGACCTCGCTTTGACCTGATCAGAGTTTCCTTTAGCTACACCGCTGTAAATTCTTTATTATTGCTATCTCGGACCCGGCTTGAGGGACCTGCGATTCCGAGTTTTTCCGTAGCCTGTAACGGTGTGCCCTTTCACCGCTTCTAGTGAACATTTCTCGCAGTTATCACGATCCATGGATCGACATAATCCTCAACCCGCCGCTCGTGATATAAACTTTCTCCGATCAAATTTTCACTTCGGAGCCGCCGTGAAAGCACGTTTCGCTGCCTTCGTCCTCTTTGCCTTCTCATCGTCATCTTCTAATCGCCCAAGCCAATCCCACTCGTCCGCGCCCGCGCCGCAAGGCCAGAAGCAGCTGACGATCGAAGACATCTTCAAGCCGGGCGGCATCCTGGGCCGCGGGCCGGAGAACGTGAAGTGGAGTCCCGACGGCACCAAGGTTTCCTTCGTGCAGCGCGACGACAGCGGCGAACACGGCGAGCTCTATTACGTCGACGTGGCTACCGGCAAGTCGGCCGTGCTGGTGGCCAGCAGCAAGCTGGCGGCACTGGCTCCGCCTACCAGCGCCATCAAGGACGAGCGCAAGAAGGAAGCGGCGACGCGCTATTCCATCGCCGCCTATCACTGGTCGCCCGACTCCAAGAAGCTGCTGTTCGATTCCATGGGCCAGCTCTGGCTCTACACTCTGGACACCGGAACCGCCGTCCAGCTCACTTCCAACTCCGATGAGAGCGTCGATCCCAAGTTCTCGCCCGACGGAGATCGCGATCTCCTACATTCGCAAACACAACCTCTACGTGCGCCCGGTGGCCGGCGGCAACGAGCGCCAGCTCACCAAAGACGGCGACGAAAATTTGCTGAACGGTGAGGTGGATTGGGTCTACGAAGAGGAGCTGTACTCGCGCAGCAATTACTTCTGGTCGCCCGACGGCAAGCAGATCGTCTTTCTGCAGATGAACGAGAAGGAAGTGCCCACCTATCCCATCACCGATTGGATCCCGACCCATGCGACCGTCGATCAGGAAAAGTATCCCCAGCCCGGCGATCCCAATCCCGGCGTGCGTCTGGCGGTGGTAAACACGAACGGAGGCAAGACCAAGTGGATCACGGTCAACAGTGGCAAGACCGGTTCGCTGCCTCTGGGCAACGATCCTGACGTTCTGATTCCGCGCTTCGGCTGGGTGCGCAAAGGGCTGCTGTGGGCGATGGCGCTTAACCGCGTGCAGGATCGGCTCGATCTGTATTTCGTCGACGTAGAAAGCGGCAACTCGCAACTCATCATGACCGAGTCGACCGACGCCTGGATCGACATGCATCCCGAAGTCGATTTCAAGCTGCTGGATTCCGGCGACGGCTATTTGTGGACCAGCTGGCGCGATGGCCACAATCATATCTATCTCTATCGCTTCGACAAGCAAAACCCGCTGAGCGGCACCGGCCAAGATGGTAGCTCAGCTCACCCAAGGCGACTGGGAAGTCGAAAGCATCGACGGCGTGGACGAGCAAGCAGGGCATCGTTTACTTCTCGGCCAACGAAGGCGACTGGCGCCAGCGCAACGAGTTCGCGGTCGGGCTGAATGGTCAAGAACTTCCATCGCATCTCGAAAGAAGATGGCACTCACGAGGCCGACTTCGATCCCAAGAACACGAAGTATTACGTCGACGATTTCTCCGCGCTCACCATTCCTCCGAGCGCTCTCGCTGTGCACCGTTGATGGAGTCTGCACCGCCTTCTGGGAAGCCGCGCGGCGTCGAGGCCTACAACCTGCTGACGCCGAAGTTTGTGGACTTCAAAGCGGCCGACGGAACCACGACGTTGCAAGGCATGATCCTGCTGCCGCCGCCGGGCGGTCCGATGATGGCCAACGGCAAAGCGCCGCTCATCGTGAATCCCTATGGCGGGCCCGGGAGCGCAGACCATACGCAATGCCTGGATCGGGCGGCGACCTGTTCGACCAGATTCTGGCGCGCCAGGGATTTGCCGTTCTGCACGTCGACAATCGCGGCATGGCTAATCGCGGCAAGGCCTTCGCGCTGCCCATCAAACACCACTTCGGTCCCGATCGAGTTGAGCGACCAGCTCGCTTCGCGTGAAGCAGGCGCTGGAACAGTTTCCCCAACTCGATGGCAACCGCATTGGCTTCTGGGGATGGAGCTACGGCGGATACTTCACGCTCTATGCGCTGGAAAACTCCGACATCTTCAAAGGCGGCGTTTCGGTGGCGCCGGTGACCGACTGGCACAACTATGACTCCATCTACACCGAGCGCTACATGGGTCTGCCGAAGGACAATGAGGACGGCTACCAGCAACAGTTCGCCGGTGAACTTCGCCGCCAAACTGCACGGCAGCCTGCTGGAGGTGCATGGCACCAGCGACGACAACGTGCACATGCAGAACACCATCCAGATGATCAACCAGTTCATCGAAGCCGGCAAGCAGTTCCAGCTGATGCTCTATCCGCGGCAAGACCCACGGCATCGCCGGCACTGGCCGCGCGCACGCACCTGTTCCACATGATCGACAACCACTTCCTGGAGACACTGGCGCCGGGGAAGTAAGACTTTCACCACGGAGGACACGGAGAGCACGGAGAACTTCTCTCACCCCGGAGGCGCGAACGAAAGAGCTTTATTTCGTAAACAAACGCAGCGGCTTTTGCGTTGTCCACAGGCAGTAACGATTTCAATAGCGCTCTTATTACCAAACTCTCGTGACTCCGTGGTAACAGATTTCCTAACTTCTCCGTGATCTCCGTGTCCTCCGTGGTGAAGAAGTTCATCCGTCCACGGAGCGAAATCGCCGCTGACTTGCTCCGCCCCGCCATTTCTGTTTAATTCTGAGGCACTGATTCCACGACTCCCGGGAGCGTTACCCTGGCGACCCAACTCTTCGCGTGCAAGTCCATTGACAAGCTGATCTCCGAATCGGAGGAGCCCGAACATCGGCTGAAGAAGACGCTCGGCCCCTGGTCGCTCACCGGGCTCGGCATCGGCGCCGTCATTGGCTCCGGCATCTTCACCGTCGTCGGCACGGCGATCGCCGGACAGAAATTCGACACTGCATCAATCCTCAACAGCCCGCTGGCCGACTACATCGTGCACCATACGGCGACTCTGGGCCGTCCCGGAGCCGGGCCGGCGCTGGCGATATCGCTCATACTGGTCGCCATCGTCTGCGCCTTCACCGGCCTGTGCTACGCGGAACTGGCGTCGATGATCCCCATCGCCGGCAGCGCCTACACCTACACCTACGCGACCATGGGCGAACTGATCGCGTGGATCATCGGCTGGGACCTGATCCTGGAATACGCTGTCAGCAACATGGCGGTCAGCGTAGGCTTCGCCGCGCACATGGCGGCCACCTTCAACTGGTTCGGCTGGCATCCCGCGCTGCGCTGGATCACGCCGGCCTATCTGCCCGGCGGCCTCACCGATCTGCAAGGCAACGTGCTTTACACGCCGGGCTGGCACTTCGGCTTCAACATTGCCGCGTTTCTGATCGTCATGCTGCTGACCGTGGTGCTGGTGCGCGGCATTCGCGAATCGGCCGAGACCAACAACATCATGGTGCTGCTGAAGATCGCGGCCATCCTGGCGTTCGTCTTCGTGGGCATGCGCTTTATTCATCCCGCTAACTATCATCCCTTCGTGCCCGAAGGCTGGTCAGGCGTGCTTACCGGCGGATCGATCATCTTCTTCACCTATATCGGATTCGACTCGGTCTCGACCGCGGCGGAAGAGGCCGGAATCCGCAGCGCGACATCCCCATCGGCATCATCGCGACGCTGGTTGTCTGCACTGTGCTCTACATCGCGGTCGCTGTGGTGCTCACCGGAATCGTGCCGTGGCATATCGCTGATCGACGATGCCGCTCCCGTAGTGAACAGCATGAGCATGCTGGCGGGCACCACAAAGTCCGCGCTGCTGCACTGGACTGAGTTGGCCGTGCTGTTCGGCGCGATGATGGGCATGATCTCGTCGCTGCTGGTGTTTCAGCTGGGACAGGCGCGCGTTTGGTTCTCGATGTCGCGCGACGGCCTGCTGCCCAAGATGTTCAGCCGGGTGCATCCGCGCTTTCGCACTCCGGCCGTGGCGACCTGGATTGCCGGATTTCTGGTCGGCATTCCTGCCGGCATTCTCGACATCGGCACGCTGTCCGACCTGTCGAACATCGGTACGCTGTTTGCGTTTGTGCTGGTGTCGCTCGGCGTAATCATCCTGCGCTACAAGCAGCCGGACCGTCATCGCGGCTTCCGCGCGCCCGGCGGCCTGGCTGCGCCGATTCTCAGCGTCATCTTCTGTATTCTGCTGATGGCGGGCCTGCCGATTCTGACTTGGCTGCGCTTCTTCGTCTGGCTGATTATCGGCATGGTGGTGTACTGGCTCTACAGCCGCCATCGCAGCGAGTTCAGCCCGCGCAACTCAGGTCCTGCGCTGCAGGCGGCAACCAAGCGGTGAACGACGACTTCATCCTCGCCCTGCCCAAGGCCGAACTGCACCTGCACCTCGAGGGCACCGTCGATCCTCCCACATTGTCAGAGTTAAGCCACCGCCATCCCACGCCACTCTCCACCACGAACAATCGCTATACGAAACATCGAAGACAGCGGCCGCGTCTTCATCGGAGGAGGAAGCCCGCGCCCTGTATGAATACGAGCACTTCACTGGATTCATGTGGGCTTTCAAGGCGGTCACCGAGCGGTTGCGCACCGCCGACGACTATGAGCTGGTTACCTATCGCATGATGCAGAAGCTGCATGCGCAGAATGTAGTGCACGCCGAAGTCTACATTTCGGCCGGCGTGGTGCAGTGGCGCGGACAGGAGTTTGCACCGCTCTTCGAGGGCGCGGAACGTGGCCGCCAGCGTGGCTGAACGCGATTTCGGCATGTCGCTGTATTGGATCTTCGACGCGGTCCGCCACTTTGGAGTAGACGAGGCCCGCCGGGTAGTCGATGAGGCCGTCCGGCTCAAAGACCGCAACGTAGTCGGGATCGGCATTGGCGGGGACGAACGCCACGCCGGGCCAGAACAGTTTCGCGAAGTGTACGAACACGCCGCGAATCACGGTCTGCGCTTGACAGTTCATGCCGGCGAGACGTCGGTCCGGAATCAATCTGGGGAGCTCTGCGTGAACTGAAGGCCGATCGCATAGGTCACGGCCTGCACGCGATCGACGATCCAGAACTGGTGCGGTACTTGGCGGAGAAGCAGATTCCGGTAGAGGTCTGCATCACCAGCAACGTGCTGACGGGCTGTTGCGCCAAGCTCGAAGAGCATCCGGTTCGCAAGCTCTTCGATGCGGGCGTGCCGGTCGTGCTTAATACCGACGATCCGGACATGTTCCGCACGACCCTGTCGACGGGAATATCAAATCGCTCGGGATGTTTTCGGCTTCATCAGAAGACGAACTGCGCGAGCTGGCGAAGAATTCTTTTCGCGCCTCATTCCTTCCCGACGAAAAGAAACGCGAGCTCCTGGCCAACCTCTGAGACGAAGGCTTAAAGCTGTTTCCGAATTGATGTAGCCGCGCTGAGTGGTGCACGCCTTCAGGCGTGTACAAAAACCTCTGTTCAAGAAATCGGCTTCAGGCGCTGAGGTAAATACCGCAGAAGGTTACCTCAGCGGCTGAAGCCGGGTCTGATTCAACCGGTTATCATGCACGCCTGAAGGCGTGCTCCACCTGGGTACAGAAATTGTGAAACTGGCTAGTTCGTCGCTGCAGGCGTCGCCAGCGTGATTTTTGTATCGGTACGGAATTTGCGGTAATCCGAGTAGGTCATGTGCACGTTTTCGTTATATCCCTTGAGCAGTGCCACCCGTGCGTCCAGATGGACGTCAATCCGTTCCGGCAACCACACTTCGCCGTTCACCCGCTCCTGTTGCATCTCGAATCGCGTGCCTCGATGCATGCGGGCAATCACCCAGCCAAAGGAAATTGTGTCGGTGATTTCGCCGATTAGTTTGGTCCAGGTGTAATCCTGCTGATCGATCCAAAAACGCGGCTTAATCTTCGGCAACATCTTAGCTTCCTTGCGCTTGGCCTCGAATCCAGGACGAGGCGTGCCGTCGATGACCCAAGCCTTGCGGCCATTCAAGACTTCTTCGCCGATGAGTTTGAAATCGTAGGCATCCAGAATCTCGCGCACGAAGGCCCGTTCGTCCTCTCGCTCCTTTTCGTACTTCTCCAGCCGCTTCTGGCGCTCTTCCGGAGTTTCGTTCTCCCGCTTCTTGGTTTCCTTGTCGAACTTTTCATTTTCCTTACTCTGGTCCTTGGCAGAAAGCGGCTTGCCGTCGCGTTCCACCAGTCGCTCAAAGGGCTCGCCATAAAGAACCAGGATTTCGCTGGTCTCTAACTTGCTCGACTGCACATGGCCATTGCTGTCGAGCTTGTCCTCCCGGACTCGTTCCATGAACGTGTAGTCCTTGGCCGCCTGCCAGTCGACGATGTCTTTGTCTACCGCGCGCCGCATGATCTCGCGAACGTCCGGTGCTGGGTTGGCGGCCACGTGGGCGGCCATTCCTGCAGGTTGCTTTTGATGGGAATCGGAATTCGCGGCGGCCGATTGCGCCGCAGCACTGTACCAACTCAGCAGCAGCAGCAGACACGTGAGCTTGGCAATACGATGATTCACGCACTAGAAGACGCTAGCGGGGAGGAAAAGTTCCCCAGCATGAGGAAAATTCACAATTCGTAACGATCCGTGGATTTGCCAAAAATGCGCTATTCACCCGCGACCGTCATGCCATCGATTCTCAATGTGGGCGAAGCGATGGAGCTGCGAAACTCCAGATCGTTGCCAATCTCGGAGATGTTGAAGAACATGTCCTTCAGATTGCCGGCGACCGTGATCTCTTCCACCGGGAAGGTAAGTTCGCCATTCTGGATCCACAGGCCGCTGGCGCCGCGCGAGAAGTCGCCAGTCACCAGGTTCACTCCGAAGCCCAGGAATTCGGTAACGAACAAACCTTCCTTGAATGTCGCCGATAATTTCCTGCATGCTCTTCGCGCCCGGCTTGCAGGAAGAAATTTCCCGGGCCGATTCCCGGCGTTCCCGCCAGACCACGCGAGGCGTTGCCCGTCGTCTGCAGTCCCAGCTTCTTCGCGGTGTAGGTGTTCAGCAGGTACGACTTCAGCACACCGTTTTCGACCACGACCGTCTTGCGACTGGGCACGCCTTCGGAGTCGAAAGGACTGGTGCCGAAGCCGCCGCGCATAGTGCCGTCGTCGACTACGTTGATGTTGTCGCCTGCAATCTTCTCATTCAGCTTTCCGGTGAGGAACGACGCGCCACGATAAATCGAGTCGCCATTCACCGCCTCGAAGATGTGGCCGACCAGCGCGCCGGCAACCGTGCGCTCGAAGACAATCGGAACCTTCGCGGTCTTTACCTTGCGCGCGCCCAGCCGGCGCAGCGTGCGCTTGGCGGCAATCTGACCCACTTCTTCCGGCGACTCCAGCTTCTTCAGCGAATTCGCTACCGAGTACCAGTAGTCGCGCTGCATCGCAGAGTTTCAACTTGCGCGATGGGCACCGCCGAAACCGAGCAGTAAGAGCGCTGATAGTCGCCGACAAAGCCGTGGGAGTTGGCCAGCACTTTGTAGCCGATGGCCGCATCGAACGTTCCGCCTTCGGAGTTGGTGATGCGAGGATCGGCGTCGAGCGCCGCTTTTTCCGCGCGGCGCGCGTAGTCGATGCGGTCGGCCGTTGAGAGCGAATAGACGTCGTCGTAGTAGAGATCGAGATCGCCTTCGAGCTTGCCTAGTTGCGCCGGCTCCGGAATACCGGCGAAAGGATCTTCGCTGGTGATCTTCGCCAAGGCTCAGCGCCGAATCCACCAGTTGCTTCACGCCTGCGGGAGTCAGGTCGCTGGAATAGGTGCTGGCGGCGCGCTGGCCAAAGAAGACGCGCACGCCAATGCCCTTGGAACCGGATTCCTTCAGCGTCTCGACTTCGCCGAGACGAACGACGGTGGAGAATTCGCTGCCGTCCATGGCGACGGCTTCGGCGGCGGTGGCTCCGCCCTGCATGGCGCGGCGAACCACGTCAGCCGCGATTTCTTTCAGATCGGTGGAGGTAGCTCGCGCGCCCGTCGGGCGTTCTATAGTAGAAACATTCATATCGATATAAGTCCTATTACGTCAGACTCCCACAATGTCACATACAGCGCTGGTGGAGAGGGTTTGTATCAGGGTACGTCTTTAGACGTGCCGACACCGAACTTAATGATGAGTGGCTTCGGCTTTAGCCTCTGCAGTCCGTTTTCTTGCAGGGGCTAAAGCCCTGATCTGTTGCGCATGTTCGGCACGACTAAAGGTCGTGCCCTGATACAGTCCAAATGAATTAGGGTTAGCTTCTTCCCTCTGTTTCCGGACTCGGGAAAAATCTTACCCGCCGGTTCCACCGACGGTCAGCCGGTCGATCTTCAGCGTCGGAATACCAACGCCCACCGGTACAGACTGTCCATCTTTGCCGCAGGTCCCGACGCCTTCATCGAGCTGCAAATCGCTGCCCACCATCGAAACCCTGGTCAGCACGTCTGGTCCGTTGCCGATCAGCGTCGCATTCTTCAGCGGCGAAGTAATCTTGCCATCTTCGATCAGATAGGCCTCGGACGCGGAGAAAACAAACTTGCCATTGGTGATGTCGACCTGTCCGCCGCCGAAGTTCACCGCGTAGACCCCGTACTTCACGGAGCTGATGATGTCTTCCGGCGAATCCTGCCCGGCGAGCATGTAGGTGTTGGTCATGCGCGGCATGGGAATGTGCTGATAGCTCTCGCGACGGCCGTTGCCGGTGTTCGGAATGCCCATCAGCCGCGACGACAGCTTGTCGGACAGATAGCCCTTCAGAATGCCCTTCTCGATCAGCACCGTGTTCTCGGTCGGATTGCCTTCGTCGTCTACGTTGAGCGAGCCGCGACGTCCTGGCATGGTGCCGTTGTCGACCACCGTGCATTTATCGCTGGCTACGCGCCGGCCCAGCATTCCCGAAAACGCCGAGGTCTTCTTGCGATTGAAGTCGGCTTCCAGGCCGTGGCCGATCGCTTCGTGCAGCAGGATTCCCGGCCATCCCGGACCGAGCACCACTTCCATCTCGCCCGCCGGAGCCTCGCGCGCATCGAGCTGAATGATCGCCTGCCGCGCTGCTTCCTTGGCGAAGTGTTCGGGCGAAGCTATCGCCCTGGAAGTAATCCAGCGCAACCCGTCCGCCGCCGCCGGCGCTGCCGCGCGCCGAACCGGCGCTCTCCGACTTCGCGATGCAGAAGACGCTCATGCGCGCCAGCGGCTGCGAATCTTCGGCAAAGCTGCCGTCCGAGCCGATCACCAGAATGTGCCGCAGTTCGTCGGCATAGCTCACCCGCACTTCGTGGATGCGCGGATCGTAGGCGCGCGCGGCTTTGTCGGCACGCTGCACCAGGTCGACCTTGGCCAGCACATCGGCTTCGACCGACGGCAGCGGCACGGGATAAAGATTGTGCGCCGGCTTATCGGTGAGTCCCACGACCGGCTGCTTGCGCCGGGCCGCTGGCAATCAATGCCGCAGTGCGCGCGGCATGCAAGATGCGCTCCGGCGAAAGATCGTCGGTGTAGGCGTAGCCGGTGCGCTCGCCGGACAGCACGCGCACTCCGCAGCCCACGGAAATGCCCTGCGTGGCCGACTTCACCATGCTCTCGTCGAGCGAGACCGAGGTCGAGGTCTGATATTCGAAGTAGAGGTCGGCAAAATCGCCGCCGGCTGAAAGCGCCGCGGCCAGATACCGCTCGACGTCGGCTTGCGCCAGACCGTAGCGATCAAAGAAAAACTTCTTGTCCATAGTCACACTCGATTGGATGCCCGACAGCCAGCAAAGAGCGCGGGATAGCCGGTTTGATGCGCTTTACCCGCGATATGTGGTCCGCGAACGGTGAACTCGCGCCGAACTATTCATTATCACACAGTGCTGTGTCTGCCAGAGACAGCGTCTCGGGCTGCGAGTCCGCTAAGCTTTCTGCAGGTATGCCATGCCCGCAGCTACCATCTCGGCCGAATTCCTCGCCCAAATGCTGGAGCAGTTTCTGGCCGATTCGCCAGCAAGCTGTGGCTACCGAAGACGGAGAAGTTCTGTTCGACTTCGGCACCGCCAGATATTCGGTTTCCGGCGAGGGCAAGTGCGTCCTTCACATCTGGTCGGAGGAGCGCAACACGGTACGGCGCGTGCTGGATGCCGAGGTCGAGGCCGCACTTTGCGCCTGCAGGTGCTGCGCTTCGGGCAATCGCAGCCCAATCTGCTGGAAATTTGCGCCGACCGCGACCGGCGCGCGGCGCGGCACAAGCCGCCGCGCGACGCGCAATCGTATCAGTCGATGCTCGAACGCGTTCTGCGCCGCGAATATCCCGGCTTCAAGGTCGAGCAGCTTCAGCAGCAGCCCCGATCTGGAGCACTCCTTCAGCCCGGTCTACACCCGCGGCCTGCTGCGCGCCGGACAATCGGCGTTTGCGGTGCTCGGAGTCAATGCCGAGGAGACCCAGCCTTCGGTGGATGCCGCGCTCACCTTCGGCATTCTCTGGATGGACTATCAGCGCCAGCAGCTTGCGGGACGGGCCCAGGTGGAAGGATTGAAGCTGTTTCTGCCGCCGGGCCGGTCGGAGATCGTTCGCCAGCGCGCGGCTAATCTGAATGCCGAGGCGGCCAAGTGGCAGCTCTACGAACTCGACGAGCGCTCCGAGATCTGCGAGTCCATCGACATCCGCCGACAGCGGCAATATCATCACCCGCCTCACCCGCGCGGTGGAT
Organism: uncultured Acidobacteriaceae bacterium; assembly: GCA_963746515.1. GTDB lineage: Bacteria > Acidobacteriota > Terriglobia > Terriglobales > Acidobacteriaceae > Bog-257. Next base: position 164,185 of record CAVVBO010000004.1, read on the forward strand.
GTGCCACGCCGCGCGGGAACGCTTCGCTGCGTCCATCGCTCGCATTCGCACTCTGGCGCCCGCCGCCGAGATCACCGTCGAGTCTGCGTCGGAGATCGTCTTTCGCCTTTACGGACTGGAGTTTGCGCGGGCGCGCATGACGCCGATGGCAGGTTCATTTCGCAACCGCGAATCGATTCTGTTCGGCATTGGCCCGGCCGAGTACGTACTCGACGAGAGCAGCGAAGCCGCTGTTCGCCGAATTGGTGCAGCGCATCGCCGAGCAGCGCCAGCCCGGCGGCTCGCATACCAACCTGTTCTTCCGCCTGGCTCCCGAGCGCTGGCTGGAAAGCCTGATCACTCGCGAAGTGCGCGCAATCGACGAGCGGCTCGACGGCCGTTTCGTCTATTCGCAGGTGCCGGCCTTCGCCGCCTGCGATCGCGCCATGCTCGACGTGCTGACCTGCACGCTGGATGGCCGCCTGGCGGTGCTGGAGCTGAAAGCGAATGAAGACATCCACCTGCCGCTGCAGGGGCTGGACTACTGGGCGCGGGTCCGCTGGCATCAGCAGCACGGCGAGTTCACCCGCAACGGATACTTCGCCGGACGCGAACTCTCCAGCGCGCCTCCCCTGCTGTACCTGGTCGCGCCCGCGCTGCGCGTGCATCCCACGACAGACGTACTGTTGCGCTATCTCTCGCCGCGCATCGAGTGGACGCTGGTGCAGGTGGACGAGCACTGGCGCGAGGGCGTGCGCGTGGTGAATCGCAAGCACCCGGCAGCCACAGCATACTCCGAACGAAACGTCGACCGCTCACGCTCGACTTCATTCGCTGCGCCATGACGCTCTCCGCTCGCGCGCATCCTATACAATCGAGCTTCTAACGATGAACCGGATGATCCTCGCCAACCTGGTGCACCGGCCGTTCCGCACCATCATCAGCGTGGTCGCGGTCGCGGTTGAGGTCACGCTGATTCTGCTGATCGTCGGCATCATGCTGGGCATGCTGAACGACAGCAGCAGCCGCCAGGTAGGAATTGGCGCCGACATCATGGTGCAGCCGCCGGGCTCCTCGCTGCTGATGGGCATGAACGGCGCGCCGGTCTCGGTGAAGGTCGCCGACAAACTGCGCCAAGCTGCCTCACGTCGTCGCCGTAGCGCCCGTGGTCACGCAGACCACCACGTCCAAGAGCCTCGAGGTCCTCTACGGCATCGATCTGCAATCGTTCGATGCGGTGACCGGCGGCTTTCGTTACCTTTCCGGCGGCCCGTTTCAGGGCCCGTACGACATGATCATCGACGACCTGAAGGCCGGCTCGGAGCACCTGAAGGTCGGCGACACGCGTGCAGGCGCTCAATCACCACTTCCGCATCTGCGGCATCGTGGAGCACGGCAAGGGCGCGCGCAAGTTCGTTCCCATCGCCACGCTGCAGGACCTGATTGGCGCCATCGGCAAGGCGACCATCTTCTACGTCAAGCTCGACAATCCCAACAATGCCGACGCGGTGGTCCAAGCCATCAAGAACATTCCCGGCATGCAGCAGTACGGCGTGCACTCGCATGAAGGAATATCTCAGCCTGATGACCTCGGCCAGCATTCCCGGGCTGACCACGGTGATTGATGTCGTGATCGGCATCTCCATGATCATCGGCTTCATCGTGATCTTCCAGGCGATGTACACGGCGGTGATGGAGCGCACGCGCGAGATCGGCATCCTGAAGTCGCTGGGCGCCGGCAAGCTCTACATCGTGAATGTGGTGCTGCGGGAGACGCTGCTGATCGCGATTGGCGGGGTGATCCTGGGAATCGCTATCAGCTACGGCGCGCAAGGCCGGGCTTGCGAGCGCAAGTTCCAGACGCTGCCGGTGATGATCACCTACTCCTGGCTGGTGAAGGCGTCGATCATTGCGCTGATCGGCTCGCTGCTGGGCGCGTTCTATCCGGCGATCAAGGCCGCGCAGAAGGATCCGATCGACGCGCTGGCGTACGAGTAGGAGAGGGCCGGGAATTCAGGGGCAGCACTTCTTCTATTCCGTTCGCAGTGCTTCCATGGGCTCGATGGAAGCCGCGCGCAAAGCTGGAATATAAGCGGCAACCAGTCCTGCCGCTCCTACCGCAACACACACCAGCATCAACACCATCGGATTGCGCGATCCGGTGCCATACAACATGCTCTTCAGAATGGACGCCGACACTAGCGTCGCGGTAATTCCGAGGGCAACGCCGGCGGCCAGCAGCTTCGCCGCATCCTTCAGGACCATGCTCAACACCATGCCACGCCGCGCGCCCAGCGCCATGCGTACTCCAATCTCACGGGTGCGGCGCGTGACCGCGTACATCATCACTCCGTACAGACCGACCACGGTCAACAGCAGCGCCAGCCCCGCGAAGGCGCCGAGCAGAACCATGGCAAATCGCGGCTGTGACAGCTCATTGAACATCAGCTCTTGCATGGTCCGGACCTGGGTGACGGGAATGTCCTTGTCGATCGAGGAAACAATTTGCCGGATGCTGGGCTCCAGGCTGAGGGGATCGACGGAGGAACGCACCACGGTGTACAGACAGCACCAGTTCGGCATCTGATCCGCTGCCAGATACATGGCCGGACGTACCTCCCGTTGCGTGGGCGACAACTTGATGTTGCCCACCACACCCACAATTTCGCGCCAGGGCGGTCCGCCCGGGGTTCCGTTGCCGGCGCCGGGCTTCAGCTTCTTGCCCAGCACGGTCTCGCCGGGAAAGTACTTGTCTGCGAAGGCCCGGTTTACGATCATTACCGGCAACGTTTTGAATTCGTCCCGGTTGCTAAAGTCGCGTCCTTGCAGCAGCGGGATTCGCATCGTGCGGAAGTAGTCGGGGGTGACCGGAGTCAAATCGGCGCTTTGCCGCAGTCCTTCCGGGACCGGGTGTTCGGGATCTTCGAAGGAAACCGTCGCGCCGTCGTTGGTCATGGGCAGGATCATGACTCCGGCAGCCGATTGCACGCCGGGGAGAGCCCGCACCCGGTCGAAATAGGTGCGATAAAACTGGGGACGGGTTTGCCGGTAGAGCGCGTCCGGTGTCTCGAAGAAAAGGGTAAGCAAGTGGTCAGGATCGAAACCCACGCTGCTATGGCGCAGATGAAGGAAGCTGGTAAGCAGTAATGCCGCCCCGGCAGTTAGGATCAGGCCCAGGGCAACCTGTCCCACAATGAGGGATGAGCGCAGCCAGTCGCGGCCAGACGTCTCCGTCCGCGCCCCTTCCTTCAGGGTCGACACCAGGTCGGTCCGCGAAGCTGTGATGGAGGGGACGACGCCAAAAATCAGTCCGGCGGCAGCGGCGACCGCCATGGCAAATCCCAGGACTCGAAGATCCACGCCGGCATCGGCGGCGCGCGGGATACTGTCGCCGACCAGCGTCAACATTGCCGGCGTGCACAGGTACGCCAGACCGCATCCCGCCAGGCCGCCGGCCGCGCTCAATACCAGGCTTTCAACCAGCAGTTGGCGGACGATCCGCAAGCGTCCTGCTCCCAGCGCGGAACGCATGGCTATTTCACGTCGCCGTTCGCGCATGCGAGCCAGCAACAGATTCGCGATGTTTCCGCAGGCGATCAGCAGCACCAGGGCCACCGCGCCCAGCACGATCAGCAGCGGGGTCCTGGTATCGCCGATCAGCGCTGATAGCTCGCTTTGGGCCCGCGCCGCGTTGTGTTTCGTATTGCTGCCGGGATACTGCTTGGCCAGGTTGGCTGCAATATTGTTAAGGTCCTGGCTGGCTTGCTCCACGGTAACGCCGGGCCTTAACCTTCCGATGACGTTCAGGAAGTGGGAGCCGCGGTTGGTGATGGCCGGGTGCAGATCATTTGGGTCATCATCCAACGCCAATGTTGTCCAGATGCCGATCCGCGGTTCGTCTGCGGGAAAGCGGAAGCTGGTCGGCATCACGCCAATAATGGTGTACAGCTCGCCGCTCAGGTTTACCGTTCGTCCCAGGACAGACTTGTCGGCGCCAAACCGCGACGCCCACAACGCATGGCTGATCAGGGCAACGCGACTTCCGCGCTTTTCCTCATCCGCGTTGAATCCCCGGCCGAGCTCTGGATTCACGCCTAGCGCAGGCAGCAAGTCCCAGGACGTAGCCAGGGCATCCACCAGCGCCGGCTCCGCCGTTCCAGTCAGGGTGAAGGAGGTGTCGTGGTACGACACCAGATGCTCGAGGGTACGGTTTTGCGCGCGCCAGTCGAAGAAGTCTGGATAAGAAATTGCGCTGGGCCGAGGGTTGCGCGTGTTTACAGACTGCGCATCGATCAAGCGCTGCGGCTGGTCGTAAGGGAGCGGGCGCAGCATCACCGCGTCGATCACGCTGAACACGGCGGTGTTGGCCCCAATGCCAAGCGCTAGCGTGACGATCGCGACGGCGGCAAAGCTCGGCGACTTGAGCATCTGGCGAATTGCATAACGGAGGTCATCGAGCAAACTGCGCATAGTCTTCCCTTTGCCAGGTGTTAAAGAAAACGCTGCAATCCGTCCGCCAGAGGACTGCCCGGTAAGGCCTTGATTTCCAACGACTATCTGTTGGGTCGTGGCAACAACGATCACGCCGGTTGTTCGTTGATGGACGGCTTTGTTCGGCGTTGAACGGTGATTTCAACCCGGCCGGCGATGGCGGTGGTCTACCGGATCGCTGCTCACAGGGTGCTGAAAAATCCGGCCTGAGGTGATTTTGACGAGACGCAGCTTAAGCCGTGCCCTGAGTTTGCTGAACGGGTACGCCGCCGCAGGCCCTTTCTTCTTGTCATCACCACGCGGCTTTAAAGCCGCCGAGGGATCTGAGTTTCCTAGTTTTCGGCAGACTGCAAAGCAGCTTTCCAGAAGCCGGAGTTGCGAAAACCAGTTACCGGAATCGCACACAAGTCAACGAAGGCTAAGCACGCTTGTTGCGATGAGGTGAACGGGAGTTACGCAGTAACTGACGCCGCCATTTCTTCCTTGACGTCCACAGCCTCAGGCTTAGAATATCGCCAGAAGCGCCTCATCTTCTTGCCCTCTGCTGGTTGGAGCGGCAACTGTTCTGCTGGTAGGACTGCAAACTCAATCTGGCCTCGAAAGGTTGGCGTAATGAGTGCTGGGTTGACCCTCCTATTACTTTGTGATCAGAGCGAACTCCATTCTCCTTTTATCTCCGCACTACGTGCCGCGGGTTTCCGGCTTTTGATTGAGCACCACCCCGAAGACGCCAAAATGCTTCTATCGCGAATTTCCGCCGATGCCATTATGATTCGCCACGATGCCGTCCAGGACCGTAGTCTGATTGGCGCCGAATTGAAGCTGCTGGCTCCTCGCACTCCCATCATCCTGTTTCTCAGCGGCACACAGCGCCGGGGAACCCAGCTTGGAATCGATTCCGTTTGCCTTGCCGATCCGCACGACGAAACTGTGGCTCGCGCGGTAGCGGTGTTTTTCCACCGCGCCCTGACCGCTCAAGCACCGCATCGGTCTTTCCGCACGCCCGGTGAGAGTGTGCAGGTGTCCGCAAGTAGTAGCAAGACGCAACTGACGGCGTGAGAAGTCCGGGCTACGCCTCTGTCAGAGCGGCACGGCCACGTGCCCGCCTGGACTGCCTCAGCAAACTGGGCCTGCGTTCAGGCCCATGGCGAATCGGCATTCCTGATATTTCTCCCGCCGTCTTGCCGGGCCATCCGGCGGGATTCAAGCCAATAGCCAGCTCCACCGATAAGTAACCTTGGAGGAATTTCATCCTCGCTCGCCGGCGATTCACCTGGGAACAGTGGCCAGCCTAACGGCTGTTTGACGTCAGAGGCGTCAGCGTTGAGCCAGCAGCCTTCCCCTGTCGCGCGATAGGTTTTGGCCAGCCGGGATGAGCTCGCAGATGCTGAACTTGAGCGGACACAGCTTCGCTAAGCAGATGACCTGGGTGATCGTGGCAGCCAGCAGTCTGGCGCTGTGTACCCTGGCGTCCGCATTTCTGTTGTTTGACAATGCGCGCTGCCGCGACGAACTGCACAGCCATCTCTCCACCCTGGCCGATGTTGTGGGACAGAACTCGAGGACGGCGCTGAGTTTCAGCGACCAGCCTGCCGCTGCCGAAGTGCTGCGAGCCTTGCGCGCCGAGCCCTCGGTGGTTGCCGCATGTCTCTATGAGCTCTCCGGTCATCTGTTCGCTCACTATGAGCCGGCCCGATCGCCCCTGAGGTGTGCCTCGACATTACCTCAGGTTCAGCCTGTCAGGGCTTCGTACTCTTCCGAAATGCGCGCCGTATTCCGCAACGGCCAGGTCGTGGGGATGCTTTGCCTCACTTCCGATGAGCTGGACCTGCGGCAGAGACGCAAGCGCTTACTGGCGCTGGCGGGTGTCCTGTTAGCGCTTTCGCTGGCCGTGGGATGGACTTCGGGCTCACTGCTCCAGCGTAAGATTTCGGGTCCGCTCTCCGAACTGGCCCGGGTCATGCACCGTGTAACCCACGATCGGGACTTCACCGCCCGGATGTCGATTTCGGGAACCGACGAGATTGCCCAGCTCGGCGCCTGTTTCAACACCATGCTGGCGGAGATTGAGCGGCGGGAAGAAGATCTGCAGCGAAGCAACCTCAGCCTGGAAGAGGAACTGATCCGGCGTGAGAAAACCAACCAGGAGCTGGCCAAAGCGAAAGAGGAAGCCGACATTGCCAATCGTACCAAGAGCGAATTTCTGGCCAGCATGAGTCATGAAATCCGCACTCCCATGAATGGCATTATCGGAATGACCGAGCTGGCGCTGGAAACCAACCTGACCCCGGAGCAACGGGAATATCTTTCCACCGTGAAGCTGTCGGCCGAGTCCCTGCTGTCCATCATCAATGACATCCTGGACTTCTCCAAGATCGAGGCTGGACGGCTAGAATTGGACGCCTTCGAGTTCAATATTCACGAGCTCGTCGGCGCTACGCTGAAGGGGATTGCGATTCGGGCCCACCAGAAAGGTTTGGAGCTGGTGTACGACATTCGGCCCTCGGTGCCCGACGTTATGGTCGGCGATGCCCATCGGCTGCGGCAAATTCTGGTCAATCTGGTGGCCAACGCCATCAAGTTCACCGATCGCGGCGAAGTCGTGGTAACTCTGGAAGGCGCGCCCGAACGTGGACCGAACATGATTCACATGCTGGTACGCGACACCGGCATGGGCATTCCGCATGACAAACAGGATGCCGTCTTTGAGGCCTTCTCCCAGGCCGATTCCTCTCCTAACCGTCGCTTCGGCGGCACTGGCTTGGGCTTGGCCATCTCCTCTCGCCTGGCGCGGCTGATGGGAGGAGAGATTTGGGTGCGCAGCGAGCCTGGTCAAGGCAGCGAGTTTCATGTAGTGGTTCCGTTGCCCGCCGGCGCACCCGGCAGTCTGGTGGTACCTGGATTCTTGCGTGGAGTTTCCGCCTTGATCGTGGACGACAATCTGACCCAGCGCAAGATCCTGAGCGGAATGTTGACCCAATGGGGCATGAAGCCGGACGCGGCGGAAAGCGCCTTGCTCGGCCTCTCGGCCATGGAAGCGGCAGCTGGCGCCAATGCTGCCTATCGCCTGGTGCTGATTGACGGGAACATGCCGGGAATGGATGGTTTCGAGCTGGCGGAACGTATCCAGCACAATCCCAAGCTGGCAGGCGCGACTATTTTGATGCTCAGCACCGGGCTTCGTCCCGGCGAGATCAACCGCTGCCGCGAATTGGGAGTTTCCGCCTATGTGATCAAACCGATTCGCAAGGGCGAGTTGCTCAACGTCATCGTTCGGGTTCTCCGGGACAAGGACGCCTTTGCTGTTCCCGAGCGGGAACATTCGCTGCCTCCGGGTGAGCGGCCCAGCCGGCTCAGAATCCTGGCGGCCGAGGACAATCGAGTCAATCAGCGCCTGCTAGTCAGGTTGCTGGAGAAAGAAGGCCATGCCGTCACCATCGTAGAAGATGGCGAGGCCGCCGTTGTCATCAGCGAGAAGCAGCAGTTCGACATCATTCTGATGGACGTGCAGATGCCCAATCTGGACGGCTTGGAGGCGACGCGTTGCATCCGTCGCCGGGAGCTTACAACCGGCAAACATGTCCCCATCCTGGCCTTGACGGCTCATGCCATGAAGGGTGACCGGGAACGCTGCCTGGACGCAGGCATGGATGCCTACGTGGCCAAGCCGGTACAAAAACAGGAGTTGCTACACATTATGTATCAATACATTGCCCCCGACGCAGGTGAGCCTGCTGCCCTTCCCGGCATTCGGATTCCACCGGATTCGGCCGTACTCGACCTGGCCTCGCCGTTAACCACGCACTAGCTCTTTCCATGTTATATTTGCGCCTGATGCTGACTCCGATTGGCTACTGGCTGCATGAGCATGCACTTCCGCTGGAGATCCTGGTGGTCCTCCTTAGCGGTTTTCTTGCGCTCTACGCCGACACCGTGCGCCACTTTATGTCGTTGCCGCCGCAGCGGCTCAGCACCTGGATCCTCAAGGCGCGGCTGCTTTCCGTCAACTCTAAGCTGTTTAATCTGTGCGAATGTCACAACAACGCCTTCGCCACCTTGGTTTACATTTCCCGGATTTTTGTCTTCGTGCTGATTCTGATGGGACTCTTTCTGGGAGGCATTTTCCTGGAAGTGGTCTCGATGCGCACGGCTTATCGCGGCGATGTGTTCGCCTATAGCCAATTTCACGCCAACCTCGATATTTCCCTGGCCCTGATATTTGTGGTGGTTGTCTGTTGCCGGTTATTGCTGCTGGGAGAATTCCTCTATCGCCTGCGCAACTTCAAAGGCTACGATCATTACCTGATGGAACTGGTGGCTCAGCTGGAAGAAAAGCTGGTCGTCGCCGAAAACACCGGATCGACTTCGGTGCCTGAATAATTCCTGCCTCGCAATTCACCGTCAATTCAGTCCGGATCAGGCCGTCCCGATCATCGCTGCGCGACCTCATCGGCCACCTGTCGCTAACCACGCTCGCGGGATTTCGTCTCACCTGAGATGACAACTGCCCCCTTTCCGTAGCATCCTTGAATTTAGCCTCATGACAATTCGACCCATCCCGGTTGCGTGTTTCCTGCTGTGCGCCTGGCTTGCCCTAGGTTCCGTTTGCGCGGCCGCGCAGGAGCAGACCATTCCGCTGACCTCGGGACCGGTGCTGCCGCTTTACCACGCCTTGCGCAGCGTCGGCCTCGATCCTCAACGCGTATTCAAGATCCGTGAAGCGGTGATGGAACGCGAAGACGTTCACATCTGGCTCAACGACGGGGTCATTGCTTTTACCCAAGCCATCGATGGCCGGGTCACCGGAGCCTACTTCGAAGGCGAAGGCGAAGTGCTGGTGCGGCCTCCGGATCGCATGGAACGCGCTTCGCTGGGCCTGTTCATCAACGCCGGAGTTCTGGAAGAAAAGTTTTCTTCCGCCTACCTGCGTTTCAATGACGACACGGCGAAGGAACTGGAACCTTTTCTCCGGCCGCCTGAGGACGCTGCTGATTTTGTCGCTCGCAACGACGCTAAGGCGCGAAACCTCGCCTCGATTGACGCTATGCGGCTCTGTATCTCTTTTACCAGCGCACCGGCAGCCAGCCTTCCGGGTGAGCCGCCGCCGGTTCCCGATCGCCTGTTGCACGCCCGGATTGGCGGCGATCACTACGGCGTCTTCGACGTTTTCTTCGATACCCGTAGCCCGGAGCAAGTGGTGGTGGGCAATACTTCATCCCACGAAGACCTGGTTTACTACGACCTCTGGATGAGCTTCCCCATGCGCTCGCTGCGCAAAACGCCGCTCTCCGATACGCGCTTCGGCGGACCCAGCGGATCTTTGTGGACACCGCATGTGCTGGCCATCGACAAGTACACCATCACCGCAGATATCGATCCGGCTGCGAACCTTGTCGGCAGATGGCAACGCTGGAGGGCAACGTGAAACAAGGCGGTGCCCGCGTCGTTCTTTTCGAGCTGTCACGTTATTTGCAGGTGAAGCAGATAGAGTACGAAGGCAAGCCGCTGGAGTTTATCCAGAATGAAGCCATCGAGGGCAGCGAACTCTCGCGTCGTGGAAATGACACCCTCGCGGTGGTTTTTCCCGCTCCGTTGCAAGCTGGGGACCGCGTCCGGCTGCGTTTCACGTATGCCGGCTCAGTGCTTTCCGACGCCGGCGGCGGCCTGCTTTACGTGGGCGCCCGCGGAACCTGGTATCCCAACCGCGGCATCTCCATGGCTAATTACGATCTCACCTTCCGTTTTCCGCAGCCCTGGTCTCTGATCGCCACCGGAAAGCGGGTCTCGCTGGAACGCGAGGGGGCGGATTTTGTTGGACACTGGATCAGCGAACGGCCCATCCCCATAGCGGGATTCAATCTGGGCGAATACGTGCGCAGCACCGCCAAGTCGCAACGACATCGTGGTCGACACCTACGCCGCACGTGGCACCGAATCGCAACGCGCGACGCCCAGCGCCGCCAACACCTCGCCGCAATTGTTATCGCCGCACGCTCCCGGCACGGTCGAGCCCGTGCCCATGCCTCCGCCACTGCAGAACCCCGTAGGCATCGGACAATCGCTTGCCGACCGCGCCGCGGACACGCTGAATGCCTTGTCGCAGATGCTTGGCCCGTATGCCTTCAGCACTCTTTCGCTAACCGAGAATCCCAGTCCCGAAAGTCAGGGTTGGCCGGGACTTATCTTCCTCTCCAGCTACGCCTATCTCCAGCCCGAGCAGTTGCAGGCCATGAACCTCTCGCCGGCCGACGCCATCATCTATAGCGAAGTCATGATGCCGCACGAACTGGCGCACCAGTGGTACGGAGACCGCGTGTCGTGGGCCAGCTATCACGAGCAGTGGCTGCTGGAGGCGCTGGCGAATTACTGCTCACTGCTGCTGCTGGAGCGCTCGCGTCCCGCCGACGTTCAACTCACCCTGGAAAACTATCGTCAGATCCTGGCAAGCAAATCGAAGGAAGGCCGCCGCATCGAAGAAGCCGGCCCGGTAACTCTGGGTAGTGCGCCTTTCGTCCTCGCACTTCCCGAATGGCTACGAGATCATTACTTATGGCCGCGGGACCTGGCTGATACACATGCTGCGCTGGATGCTGCGCGACGCCTCGCGCACGTCAGTCGAATCCAAATGGAGACGATATCGTGTTTCTCGCGCTGTTGCGTAACTTGGTCGATCGCTACCAGGCGAAGGAGATCACAAACACCGATCTTCGAGCAGGCCGTCGAAGAGGTCTTGCCGCCGTCGCTGTGGTTTGAAAATCGCAAGTCGCTGGATTGGTTTTTCGACGGCTGGGTGAATGGCACAGCCTTCCCGCAACTCGAACTCTCAGGAGTAAAATTTTCCCGCACCGCAAAAGAGATTACCGCCAGCGGTGTGATTCATCAGAACGCAGCACCTTTCGATCTAGTGACCAGCGTTCCGGTATATGGCGTTGTTGGAGAACGCCAGATCTATCTCGGCCGCGTTTTCGCCGAGGGCGCCGAGACCCGCTTCACCTTGCCTGCTCCCGCCGAAGTAAAGCAGTTGGCACTCGATCCGTATCACACCGTGCTCACCGAACCGTGATCGCGATGATTTAGCTGCTATCGACAGCCCGGCCCGGTTATCCGAATTTCACAGGGCTGGTTCGAGTAGAGCGGCAGTTTACGCTAGCATTCAGCGATAAAGCTGTTAACCGTTGAGCTGACGAACATCACCGCTACCGCGCTGTAGCAACTGCATGAGTTCGGGTTGTGCCCTGTTGAACGAGGCGTGCTTCCACCACCTATACCGGCTGCTGAAAACTATATTGGAGCGGTCGTTCGGGTAGTGCGGCGCTTCAGCGCCGCGTCTAGATCCTTATTTTTGTCATCACGAGCCGGCTTCAGCCGGCGAGGGATCTGCTCTTTTGAGTTTTTCAGCAGCCTGTATAGCTGAAAGGCCCCGCCTGAAACTCCGCGACTTCTTAGTTCATCGCCGACTTTCTCCGTATTGATTTAGCTGCGTGCGCGGAATCTAATCAGGTCCGGTCACTACCTCTTGCCCCAAAGCTGGCGCATCTGCCCGTGGCTGCTATAATCATTTTGCTCGTAAGAGCAGCGCATTTGCGCACCCGCCCTAGCCGGAGAGGTGGCCGAGTGGCTGAAGGCGGCGGTTTGCTAAACCGTTATACGGTCAAAAGCTGTATCGGGGGTTCGAATCCCCCCCTCTCCGCCAGCAAGTCATTATTGTCAGAGAAGTTACTACCGAAACGCCATTTTTCGCGCATTTGGCGGCATTTTCTGTGAGTTTCAGGCCTCGACCTGTAGCAGAGAAATTCGCGTCTCGTTTACTAGAGTGCAAACCATCCAAGTTTCTCCGAACCCCATATTTGGAGTACAGGTCTGCGCCCCGTCTCAGGCGAATGGAATGCGATCTAGGAGCGAATGGCCCGCGAACATGCCGACCCAGCCCAAAAATGTGGTCAGCAGTTTCCAAGCCTTTGTTTCGCTAAGCGCCCTGCACTCCGTTCGGATAGGTCCTTGAGGGTAGGACTTCGCGGTCGATCGTGTATCCGATTGCACTGTAGCCCTTCAGTCGGCGCTCGTACATTCTTGCTAACATCGGAACCAGGTCGTCTACGTAATCGTAAACCTGCACAACCCGCTTATTGTCATGAAGACGGTGCAGTCGCCCCACGTATTGTTGGAGCGTCCCCTTCCACGAGATGGGCGTCGCGAGGAATAGTGTGTCCAGACGCGCATCGTCAAAGCCCTCGCCGATGTAGCTGCCGGTCGCAAGAATTACGCGCGGTTCGTCCTCTGCCACGGATGCGAGAGCTTCGGCGGTGGTGCGCCGCTGTTTCTTCCCCATACCACCCTTTAGAACAAAGACGTGCTTGACGGCACCTTCTAGATTTGCCGCGAAGTACTGAAGGTGTTCGGTTCGGCCGGTCAAAAGAAGAGGAGAACGGCCTATCTCGATGGCTCGTACGAGGTCCGCGGTGATCATCCCGTTGCGCGCTGCGTCATCCACAAGCGCGGCATAGACATCTTGAATCGTGGCCTCAGTGAGCTCACATCCTGTCCGAAACTGGGTATAGCGAGGAACCACCTTATGTTCGAACGGGCTTGCCTCTGTCATCGTGCGGGCGCTCATGCTGAACCGAGCCGGGCCACACTGCATGTAGATGATCGGGTGGTGACCGTCTTTTCGCGTAGGCGTCGCAGTGAGACCAACGATGTATTTGGCCCTCACCTGCTTCATAACTTGCTCGAAAGTGAACGCAGAGATATGGTGGCACTCGTCGACGATCACCTGACCATACTCGGCGACAAAGTCCTTTACTTCATCTTTCCGGTGGAGGCTCTGAATGACCGCAATATCCACATGTCCAGTCCGGTCCATCTTCCCGCCACCGATCTGCCCAAGCGATTTCACTGGCAGATTCAAGAACATTGCCAGCCGCTCATGCCACTGATCGAGCAACTGCTGCCGGTGAACCAGAACCAATGTATTGATCTTGCGATTCGCGATCAGCCAGGCGGCAATGGCAGTCTTTCCGAAAGCCGTTGGAGCGCACAGAAGGCCCTCGTCGTGCTGGATGATCTTGAAAACAGCCTCCTGTTGGAGCGGCCGTAGCTCGCCTTGGAACTCTCTTCGGTTGGGGTGCCCGCAAAGCGCTTATCCTGCACTTCCGGCCGGATCCGGTGAGCTTTAAGCAGAGCCGATGCCTCCGGCAGACAACCCCGAGGTAGAGCGACGTGTTGCGCAAAATCTTGGCCGCAAGCAATGACGCGTGGCTTAGCGTATGTCGACAGCCGCATCTTCTGCGCCTTGTAGAATTCCGGGTTCTGAAATGCCGCCAAGCGGAGCAGTCGGTTCAGCATGGCGGACGGTAAGTCTCTCTTCTCGATGTAAACGAGGTTAGCGCGAACGATATGAACATACTCCGGCAGCGGCCCTTCTATCGGCGGTTCAAGTCGCTTTCTGGACGGCGACAGGGTCCATGGGTCTTGCTCGTCCTCGTCGTCCATAACGCTGATCCGGACACCGACCAGATCGCCCTTGCGTTGCGCCTCAGCCACGATCTCCTCGGCGACCACCATCGGCATACGTTCAAGTGTTGAAAGGAACCCCCATTGTTCTGGATATGGCCGAAAGCCGGAGTCGATGAAAACACTGTTGCCAATCTTTCGTGGTGCCGCTTGGAGAGGGAGCGCAATCAGGTTCCCAAAGCCGCCCTTTGGCATTGTGTCTTGGCTCGGAAACAAGCGATCATAGGAATCCAAACCGAGTTGATGGCGTCGCTCCATGGTTTGGGTCAGAATGACGCAGCCAAGCTTGCGCGCGGTGATCGCCGGAACGGCACGATCAAAGAAGATCCATACATGACCGCCGTTTCCAGATCGGGAACGCTCTAAAGAGGCGGGTACGTTCAGTTCCCGGCATGTATCCATGAACGCGAGCGAATCTGCTTGCCAGGTTTTCTTGTCAAAATCTACCGCGACGAACCAGCAAGTTTCGTCCGGCAACAACGGGTACACGCCAATGGTTTCCTTGCCTAGCAGGTGGTTCTCAATCACAGTGTCGGTCAACGGGAAAAACTTTCGCGTCTTCTGATCGACTTTCTTCCTGTCTTCCGGTCTGCTCCTGTTAATGGCTTTCCAGTCCTTTTCGGCCGCCGGCGTATATCCCGACCGGCCATCCGAACTCTCCCACCGTCGCGCGTAGACATCTTCTCGCCCGCGGAAAAGCCTTCGAAATAGCGCGATTCTCTTCTGCGCCTGTTCCTTCCTGTCCTCCCGAGACAATACTTCGGCGGCTTTGATGGGAGGTCGGCCCGCAGGTTCCAGGGGTGAGATCGAGATGTTGTGTTTCGTCAGGATCTGCCGTAAGCGGGCATTTTCCTCTCGCAGCCGCCTGCATTCCGCATCGGTAGACTCGATCGGAACAGGTTGCGAGCCTTCTTCATTCATTCCTGAAACTCACTTCTGCGGCCCGGATCGAACCGCTTCCGCATCTGCTCGTACAAGCGTTTTTCCCGTGCATATTTGGCGGCCTTTCGCGATCCCCAGCTCGCGCCCTGTCGCAGAGAAATTCTCAGCCAGTTTACTAGAGCCCAAACTCTCCAGATCCTCTGCAGGAACACCGCTAAAAGTAAGAAACCATAAGATGTTCGGGCAGAGCAGCTTGTACAGGTATCTTGGATGACGCATTGCCGAGAGAATCGAGTTCGCACGTGACTCTCTGGTCGGCTGCCAACTCACTGCCGGTTCGCTCGTGACTTCCTGGCTAGATGGGAAACTGACTGACCAGCAAAGTCATAGAAACACGTAACTTGTGGCAGAGAAAGACATGTATCACGTGTTCGAATTCACTTCTCTCCGCTAGCAAGTCATTATTATCAGATAAGTAACTAGCAAGGCCTAGTTTTATTCGCAATTGGCGCAGTTTTTATCGATATTCAAGCGTCGACCTGTACCAGAGAAACTCTCTAGAAGTTTACTAGAGCATAAATCCATCAAATTTCTCTGAACGCCAAAATCGGAGTCCAGGTCTGCGCCCTGTCGCAGGCGAACGGAATGCCATCTAGGAGCGAATGGCTCGCGAACGCGCCCCACTATAGCGAACGTGCTTCATCCCCACTGCCCCAGTTCAGGTGCGTGCTGACAGGTAATACCTAAATTCGAGGACGCAAGCGCGTTTATCGGGACCGATCCGGCGGACATTGTTCCGGGTTGCAGATTACTTGTAAAGTGCTCCTAAGTGCCGTTTCGATCGACGAACAGCGACCACAAGCTCACAGCAGACGGTTTCACTTCCACTGCAAGGAATAGATTTGCACCACGCTAGTGTCATTCATAATTGCGGGTTGCCCGTCGGCAGTCAGATTCAAAAAGGACTCGTTCAGCTGATCGGCGACGTGGATGCCGTCGAGCATTGCAATGCGCTCCCACTTACCGTCTGCGATGGTTAACCGATAGATGCCACCCTCCTGTTCGGTCTGGGTAGAGAGATTCTCCTTTCCGATCTGGGCAAAGAGAAGAGCCTTGCTGTCGCGAGTCCAGACCCAGTATCCCCAGGGCACGTCGAATTTCTTCAGTTCGGTCCAGGAATGGTTCTGAACGTTGTACAGCATCATACGCAGAGGATTCTGCGCTACCGCGACCAGGTATTGTCCGTCGGGCGACCACGAGCCGACGTAGAAGCCTTCGGATCCTGGAAGGATGGAAACGCGCCGGGTGGCGAGATCAAGCACCTGCACGCCCTTCAGCTTTGTTCCCACCCCTGGGTAATCATTGAAGGTGATCGCTTTCCCATCGGGGGTCCACTCCGGCGCGACGGTCGAGGCCTCGCCGCCGCCGATGAGTTTCTCCGGTGTCCCACCCTCGCTGGAGACTAGGTAGATCGACTGCCAGTCCATGTAGGCGATGCTCTTGCCGTCGGGTGACCAGCGCGGCCACGCAGCGTAAGAACTGGTCAGCTGGAGTTTCTCGCTTCCATCCAGCCGGCTGCGCCATAAGAAATGCCTGGGGAAATCCGTATAAGCCATCCATTGCTTGTCCGGCGAGATGACGAATTCCGACGCAGCCAGCCCACCCAGGAAGGGCACGAAGCGCTTCTGTTGGGGATCGAACACCTGCATAGCGCCTTGGGAGAGGCGCCCCATCGTGAACAATTGACGACTGTCGCGGCTGGGAGTGGCATCCAGGACTTCAATCTCGCCAGAAGTAAGTTTCGCGGCGCTCGGCTTCTTCCAAAACGCCAGCCAACCCGGCTCGATCAATTCGTAAATGTTACTCGTCCCGCTGGGATTTGATAGGAAGACGAAATGGCTGCCATCCGGGGTCCAGCGTCCGGCGAATTGGTCGGCATCGGCGGGCCAGTCCGCCAGCAAGCGGTGAGCATGGCTGCCATCATTATTCAATTCCCAAATTCTGAGGTGCTGGTTCTCCTCCACGGACAGGCGGATGCGGCGACCGTCCGGCGAAAACCTGGCATCGGACGCGTCGCCGGGCGCTTCCCACAGAAGTTTGGGGTTGGCTCCATCGGGTCCGGTGGTGAACACCGAATGAAGATACATGTAGATCACCGAGCGTCCATCGGGCATCCAGCGAGCGTCGGTCACCATTCCATTTCCGATTCTCTTCGGCGCGCCGCCCAGAACCGGCACAGACCAGATTTCGCCTCGGTAGCTTTCGTCTCCCAGGTTTTGCTTGATGGCCAGTAACTGCGATCCGTCGGGTGATACATCCAGCATCCGCATTCCGGCTATGGAGCCCCGGAGCGGCGCGATGGGACCGCCATTCACCGACATTTCTACCGGGCCGTCCTGGCCTTGAAAGTACAGGCGTGTACCGTCTGTGACCAGCGGCGCGTCCTTGTGCTCGGTGGAATAGGTGATCTGCTGGGAATCGAGGATTCTGGTGACGCGTCCCGATGAAAGGCCCGCGACGATCAGCCCAATCAATACCGCCAACGCTCCGACGCCGGCGATGATCGCAGTTTTCTTCCTCCACGCAGCGAACCGGAGTAGCACTGTGCGTTGCCGCGCTCACGCCCGAGGAATCGAACGTTTGCCGCTTAAGCCGTCGCAGGTCGATCATCAGTTCGTGGGCGGATTGATACCGGTCAGGCGGCCCCTTTTCCAGGGCCTTGCTGATAATGCGCTGCAACTCCTGGGGCACTTTGGGATTGAGGCTTGTGGCCGGTGGGGGTTCGCTGCGGAGAATCTCAGCAATAATGGCGGCGCTCGAATTGCCCGGAAATGCGCGCCGACTTGCCGCCATCTCGTACAACACCGCGCCAAAGGAAAATATGTCACTGCGCGCATCCAGCTCTTTGCCCTCGGCTTGTTCCGGCGACATATAGCCGACGGTGCCGAGGACCGCGCCTCGTGATGTCATTGCGCCTGACAGCGTAGCTGCGTCCGCCGCCCCAGCCAGGGAATGTTCCTTGGCCAGGCCGAAATCGAGCAACTTGGCCTCGGAACGACTGGTCACGAAGATATTCGAGGGCTTGATGTCACGGTGAATCACACCCTTCTGGTGGGTGGCGGCGAGAGCATCGGCGATTTGGATGCCCAGCTTTAGCACGTCCTCAATGAGGAGAGGCCCGGCCGCCAGTACGTGCGCAAGCGTGCTGCCCTCCATGAGTTCCATCGCGATGTAGTGCGTACCATCCTGCTCGCCGACGTCATACACCGTGCAGATGTGGGGATGGTTCAACGAGGAAGCGGCGCGGGCCTCGCGCTGAAAGCGCTCGATGGAGATTTCTTCGCGAAGCAGATTGGCGGGAAGGACCTTCAGGGCGACGTGCCGGCCCAGCTGCGTGTCGCGTGCGCGATACACTTCGCCCATGCCGCCGGCGCCAAGCGACGATTGAATTTCATACCGGCCGAGTTTCGTGCCAGAGGCGAGGGCCATCCGTGCGCTCGATTATAGATGAGCACGACTTTGACAGCCGGCGACGACTCGTAATGGATCGTCGGCTAACCGGAGGTGATCAGTGCCGGCTCGCGTAGTCAGTAACCATAAGTCGGCTTGTAGGAAGTTTTCACTTTGCACTCCGCGATTCGTGTTAACAATCCTGAATCGTAGAGAGTGAATTAGGGGCATTCCGCGCCGCAAAGTGGGAGGATGCGTAAGATATTCGGACAGAAAAAGCTTGTTAGACCCCCCGAACGACACATAGCCAGAGAATGTAGTTCGCACTTGACTCTCTGCCAGGCCAGCCAATTCACTGCTGGTTCGCTCGTGACTTCCTGGCTAGATGAGAAACTGACCTCCCTGCAAACCCATGGACTACGTAACTTGTTGGCAGAGAAAGACATGTATCAACTGTTCGAATTCACTTCTCTCCGCCAGCAAGTCATTATTATCAGAGAAGTTGACTATCGAAGCGCCTCTTTTCGCGTATTTGGCGGCCATTAGTCTTAGCCCAATCTGTAGCAGAGAAACTCCCCTCTGGTTTCCTAGGGCGCAAACCCTCCAAATCTCTCTGAACCCCATAATCGGAGTACAGGTCGGCGCCCTGTCGCAGGCGAAGGGAATGCGATCTAGGTGCGAATGGCTCGCGAACGCGCCCACCATGAGTGGACGTGCGTCATTGCAATTGCCACGTTTCAGACACTTACGGTAGTTTCTATGTCTTTCTTAACGTGCAATAGAAGGGATTACTGAATCGTCCCAGTGGTGCTTATCGATGCTGGGTTTGAGCCGGTCGGGAACGAATCCCTCGGACTCAGGGCTCCGCTCGCAGGATCGATAGTGAATGCCGATACATTATTGCTGCCGTAGTTCGTTACGTAGAGAAATTTGCCCGAGAAGTCCACGCTCAGCAAGACCGTCCACAAATTCGACCACCGCAATGTAAAATCCTCACCCCGCGATCGCACCGGTCAGTTCGCCTATCTAACCACGATTCTCGCCAATCATGCAGGAGCCGCGGCCCCTAGTTCGAGCAAAGCGCTCCAAACAGGATCGTGTGGGATGGTTACAAGTCATTGTTCTGGTGTAGTTGCATTGCCAAGTGTTGGGATTGTCCTGATAACTGGGATTATTGGAGCTCCCACTGCCCGGTGTCGGGCCCACTGTAGTCCACCAGAATGAGGTACAGGCGCGAATTCCATGTGTTCGCTCCGCAGGAGCCGGAGACCAGATAGGGATACGGAGCTGTGCAAGAAGCGGTTAAATACCGTACGTGTTCGCTGGACATCGTACGTGTAATACATCCACTGAAAGCGCGCGTTGGATGTTCCCACCTGGCCGTTAGGGTCCACATACACCGGACTTGCGTTGGAAACGGTCGAGCCGTTAATGCCGGCAATATAGGTGGTGTTCTGTTGATTGCTGCCTGCGCCCTGATTGCCGATGCGAATGGTGTTATTTTCCGTGCAGGGAGACGGGCAGCCAACGTTGCCAAGATAGATGTCGCTGCTTCCTGTCGTATTGTTGTACCCCGCCTGGTAACCCAGGAAAGGTATTGTAGTTCGAGTTGTTGTTGTACCCAGCCTGTAATCCCACGAAAGCATTTCCCGCACCTTGCGTATTGGCATAGCCGGCCTGCTCGCCAACATAAGCGTTCGCGTCGTAGTTGCCAGCGGAGAGGACGCTGTTCCCCCCAATTTCGTAGCCGTTGCTGACGTTGTCGACAGACGGAGTGCCTCCCAGGGTGCCCAGCTTTCCAGTCGAGTCAATGTAGACCGGAACACCGCCATTCGTGCTCTGCCCATTGATGCCGGCGAAGTACGCGGCTGTCTGCGCAACTCCAATTCGGATGGTGTTGCTCTCGTCACCGTTCGACCCGGAGTTGTAGCCGATATCGATGTTGCTCGACCCAGCGACAATGCCATAGCCGGCCACACTGCCGATGAACACGTTGTAGTTGCCGGTCATATTCGAGGCGCCCGCGTCGTTGCCTTCAAAGACGTTGCTACCGCCAGTCGTGTTGACGTAGCCGGCTTGATAGCCCGTGGAAACATTGGCTACGCTGTCCGTGCTGTAGAAGCCGGCGTGAGGGCCGGTGAAGACGTTGTAGTTGCCACCCGTGTTGGAGTAGCCGGCTTGATCGCCGGTGAAGACATTACCGGCTCCGGTTGTGTTGGAGTAGCCGGCCTGAAAACCAGCAAATGCGTTCCCGCGGCCGGTGGTATTGCTGTAACCGGACTGATAGCCGGTAAAGACGTTAAGCCTTCCTGATCCCGACACATTCTGCGCTCCTGCCCCGAAACCCAGGAATAGGTTGTCGTCAGCCGCGCTGCCGATGCTGACGGCCGTGCTTCCGCCGATCTGGTAGTTCGTGGTGGCGTTCACTGTATTGCCTGCCAGCGTGCCGCCCACCGTGCCATTGCCGTCAATGTTAAAGCTGGTTGAGGTCTGCGTGGCGGTTCCGTTTTGGACGTAATAAGGCGAGCCAGGGCCGAGCGTTCCCGGAGGCCCTTGCGGTCCCTGTGGACCCTGCGGTCCGGCAGGACCCGAGCGAACCTTGCGCGCCTGCTTGTCCGGCCGCGCCCTGCTGCGCCAGCAGCGACCAATTGGGATTCTGATCGGGTGTGTTACCGTTCGCAGGAATCGCGCCGACGGCTTCGTAGGTCGATCCGTTGTAGGTGACAACGTCGTCAGGGTAATAGTTCTGGCTCTGGTTCCAGCCTCCGGTGAAGTTGAAGCCCGATGTAATCGGGTTCCACGCCGAGGGATTCTGGTTAGGCGGAGGGTTGTTCGGCCCGTTGCTGGCCGTGATGGCGATGAAGCTGGCGCCGTCATACGTGACCACGTCGTAAGCATTGTAAGAGGTGTTGTTGTTGAAGGCGCTGCGGAAGTCGAAGCCCTGACCGCTGCTGCCATTGACTCCGGGAGGTCCTTGCGGACCGATGGGCAGGACCTGCAGGCCCATTTGGTCCAATGGGACCTTGTGCGCCGGTCGCGCCCATCGGCCCGGATGGACCCTGTGCTCCTGTTTGCCCGATCGGCCCGGCGGGACCACCTGGACCCTGGGCTCCGGCAGGACCGCTTGTCCGGTTGCGCCCTCTTGTGCCATCAAGGTCCACGAGTTGGGATTCTGATCCGGCGCCTGATTCTGGTTTGCGGCTGTAGCGACATAGGTCGAGCCGTTGTAAGTCGCGACATCGTCCGGATTGTAGTTGTTGCCGGAATTCCACGAGCCAGTAAAGTTGAAGCCCGTTCCGGCGGGCCCAGTTGCACCGGTCGGACCAGTGAGTCCTATCGGTCCTTGTGGGCCAGTCGCTCCAATCGGTCCTGGGGTGCCTTGTGAGCCTTGGGGACCAATCGGTCCAAGGGGACCTTGCGGCCCGGTCGCGCCGATTGGCCCGGCAGGACCTTGCGATCCCTGCGCTCCGGTTGCTCCCGTCGGACCAGCAGGTCCAGTAAGCCCGGTGGGACCTTGCTGGCCGACTGGGCCTTGCGGGCCTGCCGGTCCGTTCAGCGCAATCTCTAGTTCAGGTTGGTGGCTGGTGTAGATGCTCTCCTTGCTGTCAAAGGCAAAGGCGCCCCCAGAAGTTGTGAGAGCGAGCGCGACGCCGTCGTTAGCTATGCTCCCGTTCGCCCAGCCCTGCACCAGCGCTGTGATGTCGATCACGACAAACTGATTCAGGCTGGAATTGGTGATGCTGACGGGATGGCCGCCGGTCGCGGACGTACCCAGCGACGGCGCATTGTTGTAGGTCAGCGTGCCCTCGTTCCAGCTATTGTTGAGCCGATAGACATCGAAGCTGCCGTTGGCATCGACAACGTCGACATAGAGTCGCAGGGTTGCTTTATTGACCGTCACCCCTGAGGGCAGGGTCCCAAGATTGAACTTGAGGTAACTGGATGCTCCCTGCTGCACGACCAGCGCGGTCTGCGCGCCGTAGTTCTGATTGCGCGCTCCGCTGTTGGAGAAGGTATCGGCGGTGGGCGGCGCTGACTGTGCGAATGCTATGCAGGACAGGAAGGTGATGCAAAGTGAGGTACGAAGCAACGTGCGAAGTGACATGGCAGCGGCTCCTGAGAGACTTTTGGGTTGGGTTCTGAGATTGGCCCTCGCCCCTGAATATCAGCATTCTGCATGGTTGCTGCGGGGAGTCAATGGACTGGGGATAAATTGAATATCACCAGCCATTCCATTGAATTGAAGATATTTATCGCCTGGTGCTAAACGAATCGCTTGTTAGGCAACCACTGCTCTTGCTATGCTTAGGCGCAAAATTCCTGAGCTGGTGGGACGTGCTGACTCAAGAAGTGCAGCAGACAGTTCGCTTTGGTCCCTACGAAGCCGACTTTCGTCATGGCGAACTGCGGAAGTTCGGCACAAGGGTCAGAATCCAGGGCAAGCCGCTGGCCGTCCTGGCGCTCCTGGTCAAGACGTCGGGCGAGACTGTCTTGCGCGAAGATCTTCGAAACGCGCTTTGGCCTGACGATGTCTTTGTTGACTTCGACAACAATCTGGCCACTGCGGTCAACAAGCTCCGCCAGGCGCTCTGCGATACGGCCGAGTCCCCGCAATACATCGAGACGGTGCCGCGAGTTGGCTACCGCTTTCTGGTTTCGGTCGAGATCGTCTCCAAAGAAGTCGCTGCGGAATCCGTGGCCGCCAAGGCGGAAGCGCCGCCGCAACCGCAAATTCCTCCTGTTCCACACCCCAGGCCGAGGACTCCTGGATAGTAGCCGGCGCCACCCTGTTGGCGGCGATTGTCGTACTCCTACTCGATCGTGGGTCATCACAAGGTCTCTGCATTGTCGGAGAAAGACAGCATCATCGTTGCCGACTTCTCCAACGGCACGGGGGACGCAGTCTTCGACGACACGTCTGAAAACAGGTCTCACCTCGCGCTGGACCAGTCGCCGTTCCTGAATGTGCTTTCCGAAAGCAAGGTCGCGAAGACGCTGAAACTGATGACCAAGCCGGCAAACACCAAGCTCACAGCGGACGTGGCGCGCGACGTTTGCCTACGGACGGGGAGCAAAGCCTATGTTGCCGGATCGATTACCAGCCTGGGCACCGATTATGTTTTGGCTCTGAAAGCCGTGGACTGCCAGACCGGCGAGACGCTGGGACAGCAACAAGTCACCGCCGAGCGCAAAGAAAAGGTCCTGAATGCGCTGGGTAAAGCCGCTGCGAACCTGCGCGGCCAACTCGGCGAGTCTCTGGCGACGGTGCAACGCTTCGATGCACCTCTGGCGGAAGTGACAACGCCGTCGCTGGAAGCGCTGCAGGCCTACACTCAGGCGGGTAAGGCGGGCCGTGAGAAAGGTCCCGAAGCACGGTGTGGTTTATTTCCAGCGTGCGATTGCGCTCGATCCCAACTTCGCTCGCGCTTATGCCGCCATCGGCAATACTTACGAAAGCCTGTCCGAGACGGGTCGTGCTGCCGAGTATTACACCAAGGCCTTTGAGCTGCGCGACCACGCCAGTGAACGCGAGAAGCTGGTCATCGCCGGCCGCTACTACCAGAATGTCTCGGGAGAACTGGACAAAGCCGCGCGAACGTATGAGCAAGTGCTGCAGAGCTATCCGCGCGATGTCGTCGTCGTGGATCTCGCGAACATCTACGCCGCCGAAGGTAAATACGACGAAGCCGTCGACGTGCTGCACCAGTCGCAGAAGCTCGTCCCTGATCGCGTTGCTGTGTACAGCAATCTCGCCAACGACTTCATGGCTTTGCAGCGATTTGACGAAGCCCGCCAAGTCATCCAGCAGGCACAAGCAAGAAAGTGGGAGAATCTCACGTTTCACAGCGCGCTCTACGCTCTGTCCTTTCTCAAAGCCGACGCTGTGGGAATGGCGAAGCAGCAGCAGTGGTTCGCCGGTAAGCCGGACGTTCAACACTTCGGACTCTCGCTGGCATCCGACACCGAGGCATATGCCGGTTATCTCAATAAGGCACGCGAGCTCACCACGCGGGCGGTCGACTCTGCCGTACAGGCCGACAGTAAGGAGAACGCCGCCATCTGGCAGGAGAATGCTGCAATGCGCGAAGCTGCGTTCGGCAATGTCGCGGAAGCGCAGACGCGATGCGGCTGCAGGGCCTCAAGCTGGCTCCTGACAGACAGGACGTTCAAGTCGAAGCCGCGCTTGCCTATGCCATGGCCGGCGACACAAACGCCGAGCGCAATCCTTGGCGGAGGAACTGAACAAACGCTATCCGCTCGACACCCAAGCTGCAGTCGCTTTGGCTGCCCGCCGATTCAAGCGCAACTAGCCTTGAATCAGAAAAATTCCTCGGCTGCGATCGGCGCTCTAGCAGAAAGCCTCGCCGCCAATTGAATATGGCCAGATCGGTTTCCTGGCCAACATCTCCTGTCTGCCTTGGACTTATATTCGCGGGCAGGGATATCTCGCGTCTGGAAATGCAAGGCCGCAGCCACTGAGTTCCAGAAGATCATCGATCACAACGGCATCGTTTGGAACTGCTGGACAGGTGCGCTGGCGCCGTTGGGAGTTGCCCGCGCGAATGCATTGCTGGCCAGGCAGTCTCAGGGAGCTGATGCCGATGCGGCGCGGGTCCGAGCGCTCGCCGCCTATAAAGATTTCCTAAATACCTGGAAGAATGCCGATCCCAATATTCCCATCTACCAAGAAGCCAAGGCTGACTATGCGAGCCTGCAGTAGCCGGCGATCAGACGGCCTGCAGACAGCGTAGGGACTGTTGATAACAGGCGCGATTAAACAAGTAATTCGTCAATTCGCCCTCGGAAACCGGAGCGAGTTTGGCCGACGTTGGCCAGAAACCCTAGGACTCTATCGGAAGCGCTCCCGTTCACTCCTGGTCTGCAACCGCGCTTCTGCCGCCGGCTATAGCAGCGTGCCCAGATGGGTATGAAGGATGGAATGGGCATCCTTCCGGATATGCTTGCGGTAGCAGGTAAGAGCCAGTTCGGGAGAAGACGGCATTAACAGCTTCGGACTCAACAAGCGATGGGTGGACGGGATATTTTTGAATTTTGAGCCGGGTTTGGTGGATGAGTCCGCCTGGCGCTTCCGGACGAACTCGGCGATGCACTAGCCATTTCTGGAAATAGGCCGCTTTCAGAGCCGCAGTTGTGACTCTTCCCAACCAATCAGTCACTTCGGCTGGGCCGAATGTAACGAAGCCTTCCTCTACCGTCGAATAGCGATAAGGGTTGTTTCCACTCTTGAATTGATTGCAGTTGAGAATTGATCTGGGGCCGCTGTTAATTAGAATCAGCGCCGCGCTGAGATAAGACTGATACGCGAAGTCATAGTGCACATACTCTGCAAGGTCGCGCCCGTTTCTTATGTAACGCCGTGTCGGATCATACTGAGCTACGGCTAGCATGCGCTCAAACCAACGCGTGTTCCCGGTGGCTTCGATCCCTACCCGCACCGGCGGCGCCAGTCCTGCATAGAAGGTCCGCGCTTGGCCGCTGGCATGTTCCAGACGACGCTCCATCAACTCGCCCGTTTCTTTGTCCAGCATCGCGATCTGCTGGTAGCGCATGTGTAAATCACAACCTACAATCCTTTATGTGCTCGGCTCCTTTCCTCCGAGCCTTGGGTTGCTTGAGCGCACCAGGTTTACTCGGCGGCTGGGAGCCGACACGGTTATCTAATCAGGCCTGCAGTATTTTTGATGGTGAACTCGCCCAATCCGGTATAGACTGCTGCTTACTTTTTCCACGCAAGAAGATCCCCGACGAGCAGGGCTGGCCATGGCTACGAGGTCTTCGGGTTAGGAGTTACCCGTGCCAAACCACAAGTTTCCCCTCAGTCGTCGAACGGTTCTGCCCATCGTTGCCGCGCTTTTGTTTACTGCGCACACCTTCGCGGCCACGCACAAACTCCTGCACAGCTTCAATCCCGGGGGAGCGGACGGGGCCGACCCTTACGCCGGACTGATAGCAGACGCGGCTGACAATCTCTATGGAACCACCACCCAGGGAGGGCCGGACAATGCGGGGACGGTGTTCCAACTGTCGCCGCAAGAGGGCGGAGGCTGGACGGAGAAGGTGCTGCATAGTTTCGATTTCAACTATGTCGATGGCCGCCGGCCGTATGCCGGCCTGATTTTGGATGCTGCCGGCAATCTATACGGCACCACGATCTATGGCGGCATTCGTGACGCCGGAACGGTCTTCGAACTATCGCCCAACGGCGATGGAAGTTGGACGGAGAAGGTGCTGCATAGCTTCGGCGATGAGAACGACGGATGGGCCCCCCAAGCGGCACTTGTCCTCGACAGTAACGGCAATCTCTACGGCACCACTCAATACGGAGGTATTCACTTCTGCAACGGCGCCAGCTGCGGTACGGTTTTTGAGCTATCGCCGCGGGAAGACGGTGGCTGGAGCGAGAAGGTGCTGCATAGCTTCGGCAACGGTTCCGACGGTGCGGGTCCCGTTGGGAGCCTGATCTTCGACGGCGCCGGCAATCTCTACGGCACGACCAGCGGCGGCGGCATCCACAACGGGTGTTCTGGAGGTTGTGGAACGGTGTTCGAGCTAACACCTCGAGAAGGAGGTAGTTGGTCGGAAACCATATTGCACAACTTCGGGCACAGGGACGGAACTGTCCCGCAGGCAGGATTAATCTTCGATGCCACGGGGAATTTGTACAGCACAACCAGCCAGGGCGGAATCTACGACGGAGGCACGGTCTTTTCGATGCAGCCTCGGCAGGGCGGCGGCTGGACAGTAACCGTGCTGTACAACTTCAACCAAGAACAGAATGGCGGTGGCCCGGTCGGCACACTGGTCATGGATCGGGCTGGGAACCTTTATGGCGCTACGTCTTATGGCGGTAGCTTTTATGATTACGGGGCTGTATTCGAGTTGAAGCGGCGGCAGGGTGGCGGCTGGACGGAGGCTGTGCTGCACAGCTTCGGCGCGCCTTCAGATGGAAGTATGCCCCAGGCCGGACTCATCATCGATGCTGCGGGAAATCTCTATGGCACGACCATGGTCGGCGGTACCTATAACTGGGGAGCCGTCTTTTCGCTCACGCCCGGGCAGGATGGAAGTTGGACGGAGAGCGTTCTGTACAGCTTCAACAATCGAGGCAGGGACGGAAGTCTGCCGGGCTCGGGCCTGCTCTTCGACCCAGCTGGCAATCTTTACGGAACGACAATCGCTGGCGGCATTCACACGGGTTGTTATTATTTCGCAGGCTGCGGAGTCGTGTACAAGCTGACGCCGGAGCAGGATGGAGGGTGGGCGAAGCGAGTGATACATAGCTTCGGCAACGGCAATGACGGGCAAACGCCTAGCTCGGGCCTGATCATGGATGCCGCCGGGAACCTCTACGGTGCTACGGAGTATGGCGGCTCTAACCTGGGTGGCGCTGTATATGAATTAATCCCGCAGCAGGATGGAAGCTACACCGAAAGCGTGCTGCATAGCTTCGGCGACTACTCCGACGGGCAATACCCTGGGGGTAGCCTGGTCTTCGACGCGGCCGGCAAGCTCTACGGTACGACAAGCATGGGCGGCATTCACGAGACCTGCCAACTTGAATCCACGTGCGGAACCGTTTTCCAACTGTCGCCTAGACCGGGCGGAGGATGGAGCGAGACGGTGCTACACAGCTTCGGCGGTGGCGAGGACGGAAGTATTCCCGGCGCCGGACTCACCTTGGATGCTTCCGGCAATCTTTACGGCACGACAAGCCAGGGCGGTCTTCATGACGGCGGAACGGTATTCGAGCTGTCCCCACGGCAGGGCGGCGGGTGGCTCGAGACCGTGCTGCACAGCTTTAACGGCGATGATGGAGGGGCTCCCGCGTCGGAACTCATCTTCGATGCCGCCGGCAATCTTTATGGTACGACCCTTCAGGGCGGTATTCATGACTCTGGAACAGTTTTCGAGTTGTCGCCCCGTCAGGGTGGTGGCTGGACCGAAACCGTGTTGCACAGCTTTGGTAAAGGTACCGACGGAAGCCGTCCGGCTGGCGGGCTCGTCTTCGATAACGCCGGCAATCTCTACGGCGCAACCCAGTCCGGTGGTGTGTACACGTATACCGGCACGGTATTCAAGTTGTCGCCCTCAGCCGATGGTTGAAAGGAAACCGTGCTGCACAGCTTCGGTTACTTCACTCTCACCGATGGGACCGATCCTGCCGCCGGAGTTGTTCTCGACGGTGCCGGGAACCTTTACGGTACAACCATGGGTAGCGGCCGTTATTCGGCTGGCACAGTGTATGAGATCACGCCCTAGTTAGAACCGTCGGCACCGCTTTCAAAGCGCACCGGTGCCCACTCATTCGCGGGTTTCGAATGAGTGTCGAAGAGCAGAGTTTCGGCTGCACATGGCCCTGGTGCGCCAAGCCAAGGGCCGACCGCCCGAAGAGTTATTGCTCTTTTGTATTCACGGGGTATTGGCCGGAGGGAGGAGATCATGGCCGAAGCCGACGAATTCCCCCTCCGCGTTCCCAGATTTGGCTACTCACGATAGAATGAGCCACCTTCCTTTCAGGTGAAAAATGGCTCTGGCTCCGGGAACCCGCTTAGGCCCATACGAAATCCTCGCCGCAGTGGGCGCAGGTGGAATGGGCGAGATCTATCGCGCCCGGGACACTCGCCTGGATCGTGCCGTCGCCTTATCGATCGACTCCGCTACCGCGAGAGTGTTTTCACATACGAAATGACCTAGGCGGCAATCAAAGCAGCTAACCGGAGGAATAAAGTGATGACCTCCCCATCCGTGTACCTCACAGAAAACGACTCGGCGACGACAAACACCTCTTCAGTATCTTCACTCGCTTCGTCACAACTTGTCATCTACCTTGTCATCTCGACCGTCTGGCTCTTATTAGCTCCAGCCGCGATCGGGCAAACGGAAACGGTGCTTTATAGTTTCAAGGGTGGACCTTCCGATGGATTTGGTCCTTACGCCGGCGTCTTCATGGACTCGCACGGCAATCTTTATGGCACCACTATGAACGGCGGAACTCACGGCATTAACGGATATCCTGGAGGCGTTGTTTACAGGTTGACGCCTTCGGGCGCCCGATGGATAGAAAGCGTGCTGTATAACTTCGGGGACTCATTGGATGGTTATGAACCATGGAGCGGCGTTATCATGAATACCAATGGCAAGCTTTACGGCACTACCCGGCTGGGCGGAGCGTTAGGTTTCGGTACATTTTATGAGATAACCCCAGGAGCACTGCATGCCGAGACAGGAATCTATAGCTTTAACTATGGACCCGTGGGAGCTTATCCTGTTGATTTGGGAAGTCTGATCGAAGACACTTCTGGTAATTTCTACGGCACCACCAACGGAGGCGGTGGGTATGGCGGAGGAGGCAACGTCTTCCAAATGACGATCTCGAATGGGCTTGCTGTTGAAAACGTGCTGCATACTTTCGTCGGAGGCGCTAATGACGGCTTGAACCCAAACGATGGGTTAGTAACGGATGCGGAAGGTGATCTTTTTGGAACCACGATCGCAGGTGGCCCTGGAAGAGTCTGCAGTGTAGAAGGCTGTGGTACGATATTCGAGCTTTCGCCCAATGGGGACGGCACCTACAGGGAAGGCGTAATTTATGGTTTTACAGGATTGGGCGATGGTTCCTATCCCCAAGGCGGCCTGGCGCAGGATATTCAGGGCCATCTCTATGGCACTACAACTGGGGGCGGTACTTACGGGCTGGGCACCGTATTCGAGCTTCAATACCAGGGTAATGGGGTGTGGGCGGAAGGAGCTCTCCATAGCTTTGGCTCTCCCGGCGACGGCAATACACCCTGGAGCAAGCTGGTAATAGATTCCCATGGCCATCTTTTTGGAACCACGACTTCTGGGGGAGCCTATGGCGGGGGCACCGTGTTCGAGCTGTCGCGTAATGGCGGATTCAACTGGCAAGAAACCATATTGCACAGCTTCAACAGCAGCCCTGACGTTTATGAGCCCATCGGCGGTTTGATCATGGATCTAAATGGCGTTTTATATAGCACCGCGTATTATGGTGGTGCAAATGGCGGAGGCGGTGTATTTAAGATAGTTCCCTGATTAAAAGATTGGTTCAGACCACTCGATTTGCCATTTCTTTTGCGCCCGGCGTGTTAGTGAGCGGCGGGCGTGAGACATTAAAGGTAGCGGCATCAACAGGTGCGGAATGCAGCCCTAGACGGGCCGATCTCTCGGTTGTTAAGAAGCAAAAGCGATGGGGGGAATTAAGAATTAATAAGCGCTCGGCCCAATGGTGATGAGCTTATCGCCAGCGTATGTAGCGGTCATGAATGGGTAAAATGCGTAAACTTTATTGGTCCACTCGACTGTCCTGGACGGTTGGCCGAAAATAGCTAAGACTTCTGCTTTTGTCTGTCCAGCCTCACTCATGTACACCAGTTTGCCGTCTGAATAGGCGAGGGCCGAAAACGGGTAGAAGTCTATCTCTTTACCGTTCAGCTGGATTACTTTCTTGGGCTGCTTGTAAACCTGCACAACTTGATCTTTTGTCCATCCGAACTGAACGTCTCCCGGGTAGACTGGCGGCCTGTCGCCGATGTGCGCACCGCCCACACCATCGACCATCGTTCCATCGATAAAGACCCAATCCATATCGCCATAGATAAGAATCTTCTGCCTGCCTTCTTCTATTATCTTGTCCGGCTCTCCTAGCTGAAATCTCACGCGTTCCATTGTGTCGCCAATAGTGACACCGCCTCTTGCGCTCGAAAACTTGTCGAAGACGATGGTGCGCTCCGTTGCCCCGTCCGGCCCGGTAGTCCGGATCTGCTTGGTCATCGTCTTGCCATCATCGGAGAGGGATAACGCGGTATATGTAGTGATGGCTGCACCGTTCCGTATCGACCTCGTCTCGAACATATAGGTTGAACCTTCCCAGTGAGCGTCACAGCGGGTCTGCCTGCTTGCGTTCGGTCCTTGCGGTCCCTTTCCATCCGTTCGGCAGAAGAGCGAATAAACCACGTCCTGACGGCCGACAATCGGAGTGATTTCCATCACCGGTTCTTGATGATCGATCTGGTCGGTCTCGCGGTTAGGCGATATTGGTCTTGGCTGATATTTCCAGACGCCGGTGAAATCTGGATGAGGCTTTACGACCGAAGCCGGCTTAGCATTCTGAGCGAAGGACGAAGCAGCGCATAACCCTAAGACAATAAAACACAAATGACGCATGGTGACTCCAGGTTCGGGACACACTATAGCACTCGCTTTGTTTGTCCAAAACGTGCTCAAAAATGTCATAGCAAAAAGGGTCGCAGTGGAAGGAGGAGATAAAACGATCAGACAATTATGGGCAGTTAGAAAGGAGCCGATGATGCGGCTCTTCCTCATATTGTTCTCGGTTTGGCATCTTTAATCGCTCCACGATCTGAGCAGGCTCAATCTCAGCGCAAGCCCGCACAGAACGGGGCAGTAAAACCAACGACGGATATCAAGCCGCCCACCTATCTGGCAGGTTTATTATTGTCCTGGAATTTCGCTCTCAATATGCACGTGAGAAGCAACCCGAACATTCCTAGCGTCTTCAGCATCGCTATTACTGCACTCTTGGCGCTCCCCTTATCCAGTCAAAACCAAGCCTACTTGCCGTCTTATCCCATGCCCCTTCCGATGTACGTGTGGGACGGCACTAGATTGATGCCCCTTTCCCGATTAGTGCCAGCTCTGCGCTAAGAAGGAAAGACGACCGAAGCGGAATTCACGAACCTGTAACACGCGGGCGCTACGCCCAAGCGCATCCCATTGGAATGCCCCGGAACAAGCTCAGGGCGCACAAAGGACTGATACAAGGCGAAGGCAAGCAGTGTGAGGAAGGTCGCAACTAAGCGACTGGAGAGAGCGATAGACCAGGCCGTACGTAAGAACACTTCAAGCAAGGTCGTCGAGAAATCGGTGGCGCCGAAGGTGAATGCGAATTATGACTTCGTGCAAGAAAACTGACGGCCAGACTCTTGAATACAAAGGTCTCAAAAGACCCACTCAGGCTTCCGCCGGAGCGGGGCAGTTAGTCGGTTCATTCAATATTCGCCCTTAGTGGACGCCGATATGCTGGCGAATAAATGGCAAGAGTAGCCCACCGGCTCCAGGGTCGCTGTTGACGAGAGTCTGCAAGTACAGCACACGGCGAGCAATGTCGCCAAATTGTGTTGTCGTCCCGGAATGGCCGGGGTTTGGGTCTGTTATGGTTTCTTGGCAGTTGTTGTTCTCTAATGTTATTGAGCACTGCTGGTTACTGCCAACGAGACAAGTGTTATTTCCCGGAGTACATCCGAGCAAGAAGCTCGCGAGCGCCGCTGAATGGGTAGGCACGCGATTTACTACTTGCTGAAAAGTAGTCCCCGTCTCCGCTCCGTGGCACCCGTTACAGGTGTTTTCGGAGAAGAATATCCTGGCGGGCTCACTGTTTATGGTGCTGGTATCGCTCCAGAACGCATTGGCCGTGCCAAGGCTGAGTGCGTTGAACGCCGAACCGCCGAGAAACGCCTTGGTTGTAAACATTGGCCAGGTTGGAGGAACAAGAGGCAGCGCACCAAAAAATTGGAGGATCTCCGTTTGATTGGTGTTGATGTAATTTGCCAAAGTATCGGAGTTGTTGCAGGCGTTCATACCGCTCTGACCACAGATGGGCTTGCCAGCCGTATTGAAGCTATCGTCTGGGGTCATGGCTATGGTTGCTTCTACCAGCTGATTGGGTGTTCCTGGGATTTGGACGAGATGAAACTCCCTTTGTTCCCACAATCCTCCCGTGCTTCCGCCGGCTCCAAGCTGAAGTTCGTTCGTGCGTAGCGCGGCTAGACAGCTCACTCCGTTGCCGCAAGAATTTGCTTGCACGACTTGGTTAGTCATCGCCTGTAGGGGCACTAAGTAGTCGTTGCCGAAATCTCCGGTCGGGAGACTGTTCCAATCATTTGCCCAGGTGCTCGGGGAAATGTTAGTGGGCACGTTGTATTCAAGGATGATGTTCATTGGTGGCGCTGTCGTGTCGCAGGGCTGTGGGTGTCCGGAAAATGTCGCACTTGCTGTAACGCCGAAGACGAATCTGAGTTCACAGGGGTTACGGGATTCGAATTCTGTCCCAGGTCAATGCGATTGACGATCGCGTTCAATCGCACCGGAGCGTTGAGGAGAGAAGGGAGGGAGGGATTATTTGGGTCAGGCTGCCAGTTACCCAACAGGCCCGAGACACCCAATTGCCCCATCGCGGGACGGGTTGGGACTGGAAATGTGTTGATGGTCTGCGGACTATTCCAGGTGTTTAGCATATTGAGCAACATCGTTTCTGCTACCTGGACATTAGTAGTGTTCGCGATTGCCATCATTAGTGTGGCAAACGTCCATGCGCCGTTGGGGTTTCCGGGGTTAGGTGTCAGGCATTGATCGAAGGTCCGACCGGGACTGGTCAAAATCCCCACATTCTCTACCACTGCCGTGTTGACGATCATCAGTTCATGATCTGGAAAGACATTGGGAGCCGCTCCCCCCGATAAGATCTGTGGCGAGAATTGAATGGGTTGCTTCGATTGCAGAGCGTCCTGGATCTCCACGGGATCGACGAACTGTATCTTCTCCATGCCGACGAAATGGCGCCCCTCGAAGACCGGAACCATCTTCCCCGCAGTGGCGGCCTCTTTCCGCAGCCCCTGCTCCTTGGCGAAGGTCTGCCAATTGAAATCGACCTGAGCGGAATATACTCTCGGATCGTTGGCGGAACGCTGCAGAACAACATTCTGAGTGCCCAGTGTTATCGGTATCTGCGAGGCCAGCTTTTCCGCAGGTAATTCGGGAAAGCGCACTCCAACCGTCGTCTTGGTGATGTTGAGCGCCGGATTCGGCGGCATCAACGTGAACTCTTCCACGAGTGGTAGATCTGGGCCGTGATTGCGTTGCATGTTTAGCGAGACCCGTTGCGCAGGACCCGCATCGTCCGAGAGCATGGCATTCGAGATCGCCGCAGCCCGCAACGACGCATTCGACATATAAGTGGCGGGCTGGGCCAACGGCCCTCGGCTTACGGAATGCTGCGCGGCCAGAACCGCAGTGGACCGCGCTCTGAGGCTGGCGGTGATGACGGTTGCGGACAGCACACACAATGCAGCAATCCAAATGAACTCGCGAGATTTCGTTTCATTTCTCCTCAGTCAGCTAGAGTGAACCGATACTTGCTTTGAACTTGCGACCACGCCGAGTTAGGAGAGCGCGATGCGCTGACGGCGCTCCGCAAGGTTTGGGAAGGGGCCTCAAAGACGGCACAATATAGCACCTATTGCCGACTTCTTGCCAGGGCCGGTTGGTGGCGGGCAGGATATCGTCGTCGTGACTTGGGGACAAGCTGGGACAGCCCCCGGAGTTTTATGAGCAAGGGAGTTTTCGGTAGGGCGAGGCGAGAGGGCGCAAATGCGCGGATTTACTTCGCCTGAATGGAGTCGAATCGAGGGTGGGCTCCGCTTCGGAGAGAGGAGCCTCGTATGAAGCGGGAACATCTATCTCATTTGGTTCCTTAGTGCTACAGGCCTACCCCCAGCGCAAGGACTTCTAAGTACGGGATGGTCATCGGGCTTTATCACGTTTGTGAGGAACACGGGCGGCAATGTGTCAACTCGGTTGCTGCAATTCCCGACTGACTTCGCAGCTAGCGGCCTTCCAGCGCATCTTCACGGACTTGATGCTTGGCTGGCTACTGTGCTGACGTGCCTTCCGCCTTCAGATCACGAAGCAAACTGGTCAATGCCAACTGATATGAGTCTTGATTCTTCCCGCAAGTGCGAAGCAACAACTTTCAACAAGGGAGCGTGCTACAGATTCAATATCAATCAATTACAAACTATGAATTTCAACAGATTTTTATAACGTGCTGAATCTGGTTCGGGGACCCAGGTTCTTGGCTCTAAAGTGCTGGAAGCAACTCCTTTAATTTCAATGACGCATCTTTCCGAGGTTGTTGAAGTTTGGTGATCCTTGGTGATCGCGGAGTACCAGACCATTACAAAATCGACTACAGTTGCACAAGTATCTTGCAACAGGCTTTCCGGAAACTCTTGGGAACAAATGGTGATACAGGATTTCCAGGTGAGCCGACGCTCTGGTACCGGCCCAGGTTCTCTAGCACCACGCCCGCCGGAGGGATGGAGGGTCGCCAGATTCTGTATCGTCCGCACATTGCTGTCGCTTGTAACTTTATGGGCGGCGCGCCTCACTTTGGCTGTTCTTCGCCGTCCGGTTGATACCAGGGCTGTTTCGTGTTCGGGAAGATGCCGGGGCGGCTGGCAACCAGCGCCTCTATAGCTCATGGACTCCTGGACCAAGAACGGAATAGGATTCGGCTTCGATGGAATGCGGTTTTTCGTCAGCAAGTTCTTATTGTTAGCGAATTGCTACTGCAAGCGGCAAGTTCATTCCCTGATAGGCGAAATAAATTCCCTGATAAGCCTCTGATAATTCCCTGTTCGATTTGGCGTTTTAACTGGGCAATTGATGCGGAAAGCCATGTACGACTGCGGATTACGGCCAGTGGGAGCTCGTATTGCGTCGGCCGAATCCGCGAATTTCCCTGTATTTTCCCTGTTAGCAGGGAATTTCGGCGGAGAAGGGTTCGCAGGTGACTGCGTCCTCCGCCACGTAGTCTCAAGTGCAGAGAATCTCTGGTTCTTTGCTCCAGAAATGTACAAAAAGGCCGGGTTTTCGTGCACTTGCCGAAGTCGTTACCGATCCGGCGAAGCCCTTTCTGCGGCGACACTGACGATCTGACGTCAATGCGTGACTTGGCCTTCTCGCCAAGCGACATCCCGCGTAGGTCGTCCGATTGGAGCGGACACATTCGTGAACACTGGCCGACTTAACCGCACTAATTGCGCGGCCCCTGTAAGATCCAGGTATTCTCGATCTTCGGAGGCTTCAGCAACGTCCGCATCATGACACAGTACTGTTCGGTCTTTTGCTGCAGCGCGATCAACTGCTCCTGATTGGCCTGTGGCGCATGGACATTACCTCCCGACTCCGCGGCGAGTCCTTCAAGTTCACCATCCGCCATCAGGGCATGAAGCTTGCTGATTCGTTCTCGTTCCACTTCGGAATCTTGATGGTTCATGTCTAACCGGTCCATTTCTCAGCCGCTTTAAGAGGCGGCCAGTGATGCGAGTACCTCTTGATGATTCGGATGCGCGAGTTCGAGGTGCGGCTGCTGGAAGGGGGCTTCACGGCCATCGGGCCTTTTCGCGGCATTTGGTGCGCAAACCGGACCAAAGAAAACTCCGCACGAGCAACTTCGCCCTCACTTCAGAGGTTTTTCTCTGGAGGCTGCCTGATAGTCCGGTTTCTAAAACCCGCTCGGGCGATTGATCAGCGATCACAAAGCGAACACACCGCGAAAGCCAACTTGACTTTGTACTGGTTGGCACTTCCTCGTTATTTGGGGTTTTTCTCCGGAGCCTTCATTAGTAGCCGCTCCGGCATCATGAACGCCCTTCAATGCAGGCCTGTCGATGCCGGGCTGGTTCGCCAGATTTAGGAGGCCGGCGTGCCTATACGCCAGCGGATTTCAAATTAAAAGGGCAAATACGGCTGCTAGCCGATCGCATCGACTCTAAATGCTTCTTAATTCTCAAAGAAGCCAGGCCGTCACCAAACGGATTGGCCACTTGAGCCATCGCTTGGTAGGCGGCATGATCATCGAGCAGATGATTCGCCTGCCAAACGATCGTCTGGACATCGGTCCCTACAAGCCTCACTGTGCCCGCTTGCACAGCTTCGGGACGCTCAGTTGTATCGCGCATCAGAAGTACAGGCTTACCGAAGGTTGGCGCTTCCTCTTGAATGCCTCCGGAATCGGTAAGAATCATGTAGCAGCGGCGTAACAGGTAGATGAATGGCAAATACTCCTGGGGTTCGATGAGATAAACACTCGCGGTTTTGCCGACCATTTTCTCAACCGGCCGGCGAACGCTTGGGTTGAGATGTACGGGATAAAGTATTTGAATGTCTCTTCGGCGCGCCAGTTCTCGCAGCGCGGTACAAATTCTCTCCAAGCCTTCACCGAAGTTTTCCCGCCGATGCCCCGTCACCAGGACAAGGCGCCGGCCCGGGTCCAAATATGAAAACTGCCTGTCGTAGAAAGTAGTTAATGATGTGTCGTCTTGGAAGCGCGAGAGTATGTGTCTCAGGGCATCCACAACCGTGTTTCCGGTGACCAGAACAGAAGCTGGATCGACGCCGTCCGCGAGGAGGTTCTGCCGGGCTCCGTCGGTGGGTGCAAAATGCCAGGTGGCAAGAACGCAGGTAAGACATCGATTGATTTCTTCTGGCCAGGGAGAATACTTGCAGCGGGTGCGTAGTCCCGCTTCAATGTGTGCGACCGGAATCTTTTCATAAAATGCAGCCAGGCTGGCGGCAAAGGTCGTGGTGGTATCGCCTTGCACCATGATCAGGTCGGGTTTCCAGTCGCGGTACAAGGCGCTGATCGAGCAGAGGATGTTGGAGGTCAGCTCAGCAAGTTCCTGGCCGGGCTTCATCAGGTTTAAATCAAATTCCGGCTCGATATCGAAAATTGCCAACACCTGGTCGAGCATCTGTCGGTGTTGGGCGGTTACGCACACCTTCACCTCGAACGAGGCCGAACTGCGTAGTGCACGCACCACCGGCGCCATTTTGATCGCTTCCGGCCTGGTACCGATAACAATGAGGACCTTGTGCATTCTCATGACGGCAACCGTGCGTTACAGTCCTTTTTCGCTTCGTCGGATTGACTCGGTGTTTTTTCCGAACCTTTGTGCGCTAGCGTCCTCGGCCGCTCAATCTATTGCTTTCCCCTAGAGCCCCAGTACTCTTTGCAGCAGATTTCTTTTGTTTGTGCCAGCGTACCGCTGGGCTACAACAAAGTCGCTCTTGGCGTGTATGAGGAATTCCGGGTTGTCGGTAAAGAACTCATCTACGGCGCGTATCACATCGGGATAAGACGGGCCATAATCATCGATAAAGATATAGCCTCCCTCCCGGACCTTGGCGGTGTAGAGTCTCAAGTCTGCGATGACCGATGGATAGTGATGATCGCCGTCAATCACCAACAAGCTGATGCCACTGGCGACGACGGAGGCCGCAGTTGCGGAAAAAGCAGCCAGAGGCAGGCATACAGTATCCACATGATTCGCGATAATGTTGCTTATGTAGGCAGAGTAGTTCCCCTGAGGGTTCAGGGGATTGGGTTCATACCGCTCGAAAGGATCAATACTTAGAATCGGTACAGGCTTTCCCAAGTTCTCCAGCACCTTGGCCATGAACACCGTGGTAGTTCCCAGGTACGCTCCTATTTCGACGACGAACCCGCCGTTGTCCGATGGACATGCGGCAAGCGCTGCGGCCAGATGTAGGAGCTCATTGGCATCGAGCATAGAAGAGGCGTACGTGGTGGTCCACTCCACGATCTGGTCGTTGAGGACAACCTCCGTCCCCGACTGTTGGAAAGTAAACTCCATACGAACGCCTACAGTTGCATGTATGCCTGGCGCACCAGCGCCAGCGGCCCGGTATTGATTGGAGATACCGAGGCCCATTTGTCGATAACGTATTGCTTTCTTCTTTGATAGAGCGCGTTAGGATCAAGCCCGACCTGCCGCAGGATTCTCACCGACGATCGCGCCGCACGATGCAGATACACCATGCCCATGAACCGCTGATTCCGGTAACCCTTCATTTCCATTTGAAAAGCCAGATCGTTGTCTTCAAAACCCCAGCCCGGTCCCTGGAAGGGGCCGTTTTCATCGAAGCGTATGCCCTGCTCAAACACGGACCGCCGAAACATTCCATACTGCGTCCAGGCCACCAGGTTCGTATCTTCGATACGCAGGCCATCGACGGTGTAAAGGGACGGTGAAGCCTGGTGGCGACTTGGAGTCTGGCCCCAGGAATCGGCGCCGATCGATCCCAGTTGATGGCCGCAGTTCTCCATGTACCGTAGCATGGCAAAACTGGAGAAGGGGACAATCTCGATGTCACCGTCCATGAACAACACGTAGTCCGCTCCACATTCCATCATGTAGTCGATCATCTGATTGCGGGCGACAGAGTTGCCGGTGTTCACGGGGTTCAGGATGAATTTATGGGGAACGTCAAGGTGTGGATCCAGTTCCCGCAAAGCAGCCTGGGTTCCGTCGGTCGATCCGTTGTCGCAAACGCAGAGGTAGGGTTCACACCCCAGCCGCGCGAGCATGCGGGCTTCAACTAAATATGCCTGAATCGACTCCAGGCTGATATCGCGAGTGTTCCAGGTCAACAAAGCAAGCAGGACGCGTTTGGCCTTGGGCTTGGCCACGGCTCCCTTGGAGAAAACTCCGGCAATCGTTGCGTGCGGAAAAGGCGCGGGATTGCGAAAACAGGCGGGATCGCTCTCCTGCGGGCTTTCCTGGATCGCGGCATCAACCGCAACCAGGCGTTGGCCCTCGCAGAGCGCATTCCAATCCTGAGCCGTGACCTTATTCCATCCGCCGAGGAACTCAGCGCGATCGGCCCGCATAACTCCTGCTTTCAGAAATGCCGGGTCAGTCCAGGAGGAGTCGAAATAGTAGTCCGAGGTAAGCAGCAACCGGCCGCCGGGTTTGAGTTTGCGGGCAAGGCTGGCGATCAGGGCCTCGCGCTGATCGCGCACCAGGTGCTCGAGCGTGTTGATGCAGAACACGCGGTCGAAACTTTCGTCGGGCACCCCAAAGGGAAGCTGGAATACGCCCCCTTGCACCGGGCTGACATGCCGGTATTGCACATGCGGATAAAGGTGGGCGATTCGTTCGGCAAAGGTGACGGGATTGATAGTGCAATCCAGCACTGCCGCGGTGTTGTCGAGTTGAGCTGCATACAGAGCCCAGGGGAGTTCCCAGCGCCGCATGGGCGGAAGATTCTGGCCATGATTGAATGCGGCGAACTCCGGCAACCGGAGATCGCTCTCCAGCGCAATGCGATATCCGCAGTGAGGCCGGTTGGGATCTGTTAGCGTCTTTACCACGCCGGCGGGATTGACGGGATTCCCGCTCCCAGCCGTTGCGGATCCATGCAGCAACTGCTGCACTTCTTCCAGCGGAACCGGCTGCCACCACCGACCAGAAAAGTGCTTGGGACTTGTGTTGTGCTCATGAATTGAGGCGACACACAGCCGGGCGTCTTTCAAGTCGAGGATTTTGTCTGGCCCGGGCGCGGAGAGAAACTTCGAATCCTCTCCCACCTGTATTTCCGGGAAGCGGCTGCGTTGCCAAAAGGCTTTCTTGTACATAAACGTGTTACCCCCGACCCACGGACGCCGGTCGGAGTAGGTATAACGAAACGCCTTGCGGCCGGCATCGCTGACGTAGTAGAGCTGGCTGGTGCCGCAGATTTCGGCATGCGAGGACGCTAACGCCGCCGCCTGGCAAGACAGACGCCAGCAGGGATACCAGTCATCGTCGTCCCAGTGGGCGATGAGAGGGCCGGCGGCCAGTTCGCAGGCCAGATTGCGCTTGGCGCCGATGCTCAACCGGCGATCGAGCCGGTGATAACGAATCCGCGAATCCGCCGGAAGCAGGTCGGCGATGGCATCTGTGCCGTCGTCAACGATGATCAGCTCGGAGCTGCCATAGTCTTGCGCCAGAAAACACGCGATACTGCGGAGAACCCACTCACGCCTGTTGTAGGTAGGCATGATGCAGGAGACAAGGGAGCGCGGTTCAGTTGTTGGCATCATGCGAGAGTCCTTGAGTTAGCATAAAGTTCGGTTTTCGCACATAAGTCTCAGTTTCCCGAGGGCGGGACGTTTTGTTTGTCCAAGGTGCAGCGTTCGGCGCTATTGATGGCCGGACGGCGCCGAACGCGGGCACATCACTTTGTCAGGCCCATCGGGCATTGGAAACATCCTGGTCGTACTGCTCTTACTTCATCTCGCTTCTTGCCGAACCGTCGCCGGAACTTCACAGGCACGAACGCTGTCACGGCTGCTGGGGATACGGAGGTACGTTTCGAATGGGCTCTTCATGTGCGCCCCCTTCCATCCTGAGTTTCTTGGGATCCTTTGCGTCGGGCACTAACTCCCACCATTTCGTCGTGAAGCTTGTTGCTAAGTCCCCTTCCGACGGATGTCCGAATGGTGGAACGAAGGACGAAGGTACTGGTTGTCTTGATCCCGGATAGTTGACTATTACTTCGTAGTGAACCATCCGACCTTCCTTATTAACCATGGTTTTCAGCGTGCTCTCAACCCGCGCCTGGTGCGTGGCATTCGCGCTGAAGGTTATCGGCGTAAGGTTCTCAACGGTATCCCCAGGACCGCCCAGTTGCTGATTCAGCAAATGGCCAAGAACATAGAGCCGCTTGTCGTTCCGCCTTTGATTAACCTCATCCCATATTGGCGGTCCAACCGAGGGGCTGCTTCCTATCGGGTGATCGGGGCTCAAAGGGTCGGCAGTCATTGACGTGCCCCCACGACGCGTGTCAGGGGACCCATATGAAATCTTGGTCGGCAGAACCCCCTTCTTGAGTTTCACCTCTTTTTTCTTGGTCGGACTGAAGCCCCCGACAATCTCATACTTGTCGCCACTCTCGGGATCGAGCTCCAGCATATTCAACCGGTACTGCTTCTTGATAGGAACAAGTCCGGCCGTCACTGTAACAGCCGTTGCCTCGGGATTGTCGGCCAGATGCCCGGCTTCGGTCATCGCGGAATCCAGGTCAGCCAATTTCTGCTCTTCCGTTCGCTCATCTTTCTGGTCTTTGCCGGCCACCGTCTTCTCTTCGTCTTCTTTCCCTTTACCAAATCCCAGAAGTCCGCCGACGGCCTTGGCCAGAGAGACCGCCTTATTGATTACCCAGTCGATTGCCTCATTGATGGGTTTGCGGATGATGTCGATGGTGTCTTTGATTTTCTCGCTGATGCCGCCCACTCCCAGCAGGCTAGCCAGGAAGCCGATGATCACCGGAATGGCGCGGGCGAGGGATTTTTCGACGAAGGCAGCCGCCTGGCTGATCTGACCCTTAGCGATCGCGGTGATGGAATCGATGATCGCATTTACCAAGTCGAGGATTTGATTACCGTGTTCTACAAAGAACATGACAATGTCGTAGATTGCCTTGCAGGCTTTTATGAAGGCTGAAGCCGGGTTCAGAAGACCAATAATCCAGGCGATGCCGGCATAGATGATCTTCTCCATCACGAAGCTCTTGATGCTTTCGATGACGGTCTCCAGCACGTTGCCCAGCTTATCCTTGATGTAGTCCCACAGACCCATGGGGCCCTTGGTAATCAGGACCTTGAAGATCTCGGCGGTGGTCTCCAGGGCTTGCACGACCTTTTCCCCGAGGATATTCACCGCTCGCGCCCGGATATTAGGATAGGTGAGGCCAAGAACCTGCAAGACCAGACCGAGAATTCCCGGCAAATCAAAGCTCTTCGGCAACTGGATTCCGGTGGCCGCCACCGCACCGAAGAGCCATTGCATGAAGCCTTCTTTAAGATGTTCGACAATATGGTCTTTGAAATTGTTAAATCCCAATAAGCCGGCGTCGACCAGGTTGCCGAGGAACCTGATGGGGTGAGCGATTATCATCCCAATGGCGGCTGCCGCCCGCGACAACACATTGAGCAGCATGTCCTTCAGGTGCGCGATGGCAACGATGACACCCTTGATGGCCCCGGCGACTTTGTGGACCAGACCGCTGTTCTCCTCCTTCATTTCGTCGATGCGGTCGTTTACCTTTTTCAGGTTGTCGTTGTACTTCTTGGCCAGCGAATCGATAAGTTCGCCCTGCTTGTCAGTGACGCTTTGCTCAAGTGAGTCGAACTTGCCCTGGATTCCCTCCGCCGCTTTTTTCCCGGTCTCCTGCTCGGCCGCCGGCAAACCTGCGAGGTAGGTTTGAATCGAGGCTCTTCCC
The DNA here is from genome assembly GCA_963746515.1 of uncultured Acidobacteriaceae bacterium. Classification (GTDB taxonomy): domain Bacteria; phylum Acidobacteriota; class Terriglobia; order Terriglobales; family Acidobacteriaceae; genus Bog-257. Next base: position 207,409 of record CAVVBO010000004.1, read on the forward strand.
GCGGCGATCAAGTCCTTGGCTTCGTTCAGGCCAGTCTCGACCAGGGCCGCGATCTGGTCGATGAGCGTATCCATTCTGGAAACGTAGAGGTCGTGACCTTCCTGATAGAACGCATCCACGGCGTCGGGCAAGCCGAAGAGCTTGTCTTTGGCCCACAGCAAACCGCCGCCTATCCGGTCGTAGCGTGCTTTCTTGTAGGCCGACATATGGACGTCGACGTAATCCTCGAATGCACTTTGGGCTGCGGCTGCGCCCGCATCGAAGGTGCTGCTGACGTCGGTGTCTAACTTCTTCAGGCGTGCTTCGACCTGGCTCTTGGTGGTTTGATAAATACCGTCGATGTCGCCAAAGATCTTGAGGCGCTGGGTTTCTTCTTCCGTCTTGGCGTCGGCTTGATGACCGGCGACAGTGCCGAAGGCGTGCGCACGGGTGCCGTGCATGCCCAGGGTCCCTTTCGTCGCCAGGGTCTGCGCCTCAGCCTGCGCGGCGTGGAGCAATTGCGGCTCTTGCGCGCGATATGCCTGCGGCGCGGCAACCGACTGCTTTTCCACATCTTTCTTTTGCGCCAGCGCGTCCTGGAAGTCGGGCTCGTTCGAATCCTTGAGCTGCTCCTCGGTGACTTGCGATTCCGCCATCTGGCGGTCGAGTTCTTTCGGTCCTGCATCGAGAGAAATATCCTGATTGCTTGCGGGCTTCGGTGCGGCACCAGCGGCGGCAATTTGCGGAGGCGCGCCCGTCTCCGGAGGCGGCAGTGGTGTAGACGGCTTGGGATCGATCCCGCTGGGGTCAGGCTTCGCTTCGACCTTTTCGGTCAGTGGACCTTGCGATTCTTTCTTCTCATTCGCTACCTGACCGTTGAGGTCTGACTTGACGCTATTGAGGTTATTGTTGGTCTTGAAGTCATCAGCCGCCTCAAGGGTCTTAGGAGCTGTGTCCTCAATTTTCTTCAGTAATGCAGCCTTGAATGCCTCACGGTTAAAGGGTTTCGGCTTCTGCCGGTCCATCTCGTCGGTTTGTTTCGCAGCTGCGCGGCTGGGAACTTCGTTACTGGAACTTTGCACGGCGGCATGGGCCGCCGCGGCTTTTGAAGACGCCGGCGCATGACCTTTCTGACCCGTGGCGACCTTCTTGACGTGTTGAGTGACGGCGAGAAATGCAGGATCCGATTTAGGCGACTTCGCCTCCACCTTCTGGTCTGGGGCCTGGGGTGCGCTTGCTGGGGCGCTTTCCTTCTTGCCACCGCCTTCCGCGTGGTGCTCGCCGGGTTCCGCGGACTTGGCCTGAGTTGGGGCGGGCTGCATGGTGGAAGCGCTTTCCTGCTGGGAACCGGCTTCAGCCTGATGCACGCCGGCTTCTCCGGACTTGGCCGTCGCCACGGCGGGTTGCGCGGCAGCAGCGCTTTCCAGCTTGCCACCGGCCTCTGCGGGTTGGGCGCCGACTTCCCCGGATTTGGCTGTCACCGCGGCGGGTTGCGCGGCAGCAGCGCTTTCCACCTTGCCACCGGCTTCTCCAGGCTGGACGCCAGCTTCCCCGGACTTGGCTGTCACTGCGGCCGGTTGCGCGGCGGGAGCGCTTTCCGGCTTGCCACTGGCCTCTGCGGGCTGGGATCTGACTTTTTCGGACATGGCCGGCGCGGGAGCGGGTGGAGGAAGTGGCGGCGTGATCGTAGGCTGGGGACTGGGAGAGACGGCGGGGATATGATCGGCAACACGATTGGCTTCGTGTTCGGCCGCGTCGCCCGGCACCTCTACTTTTATGTTTATGTTGCTTTGTATGCCGGTGAGCGAAAAGGGAGACACCTGGCTTCCCGGCTCTGCCGCCGGTGAGGCGGTAGCCGCGCGCGCCGTATTAGGCGCACCGTTGCGCGAGCGCCGCACCGTGCTGCCATGGTTCTTTCGCTCAAGCGTCGCGTAGCTCAGGTGAGGCCTCCCAGAAATGCCGCGATAGCTTTTTCGTTGCGCGCTTTCGCCTGAGAACCTCCATCAATAAAACTTGCGCCTGACTTGCGGTGCTCAGCCTGAATCGCCGCTTTCAGTTGAGGCTCGCGCACCAACGTGTCATTCCCGGAAAGCATGGACAGGGCGGCATTCACACAGACATTCCGAATCTGCCCGCCGGTCAATTCGTAGCGCAAAGCGATTTCTTCCACAGCATCGCTCTCCACCGCATGGTTGACCGGCAAATGGACTTGCCACAGACGCCAGCGCTCGGACGCGTCGGGCAGGTGAAACTTAATCACCGAATCCATGCGACGGCGAAAAGCGGAATCGATAGCGTTACCGGCATTCGTGGTCACCACTACGATGCCGGTATAATTTTCCAGCCGCTGCAGCAGGTAGTTGGTCTCCAGGTTGGCGTACCTGTCGTTGGCCGATTTCACGTCGGTGCGCCGCGTCATTAGTGAGTCACCCTCGTCCAGCAAAAGGATGACGTTGAGGTCTTCAGCGCGACTGAGAACCCGGCTGAGATTCTTCTCGGTTTCGCCGATGTACTTGTTGACCACGGCCGCAAGATCGACGCGATACAGGTCGAGCCCAAGTTCGGTGGCGAGAACGCGGGCGGCCAACGTTTTTCCCGTACCGCTCGGACCCTCGAAAAGGGCGCGCACCCCGCGATTCATTCCTCCCGGCATGCTGCCTTCAAAGGTGGAGGCAAGGCGCTCCCGGTGCCAGCACCGTCCTTCCAATAGCTGTAACTCGCGGCTGGTTGCGTCCTTCACTACCAACTGAGTCCATGCAGCGTGGCCCTCAACGCGGGTGGCGAGCGTATCCAGAATCTGGCGATTCATGGCGCGAGCCGCTAGCCGCACGTCAGACATGGTGATCGCCGACCTGCGCTCCATCGCCGCATAGCCGATAGCCAGCCGGGCGCATTGGCGAATGTGCCGGCCCGGCAGGCAAAGGGTCGACGCAAGCTGCGGCAGGTCAGGGGAAGAGTGCTGGCCGGGGGAATGGTTGTCCAGGGCGCGCTTCCACAACTCCAGCCGGTTGGCGGGCGATTCGAGGTCCAGATGAACGGTTACGGCGTGCGCAGCATTCGGTCCCCCGACGCCGCCTTCGCGTCCGATCATGACAGCGGTTGGGCCACGATAGCCGGTGAGCGGAGGCAGTTCGAAGGTTTCGCCCGGACCCGCCTCCACGGAAAACACCGGAATGGAATGGGTAAGTGTGCACAACGGACCGATCAGCCGCAGACGCTCATCGTTCCCATGGGAGGCGACGGTACACTCGATCTCCATGACCCCACGATCCAGATCGCGGGCGAGCGCCCCGATGGCTCCCAGGCGATCGGTTCCCGGCATGCCGCGAACGATGATGGTGCGCATTCGGCCAGACTCGGCTAGTCGAGTCAGCTCAGAAAGCTGGGCCCGCACTTTCTCATCGATCAGCAGCTCGGACAAGGATTCCAGCGAATTGGCCGAATGGTAGCGCACGCCTTCCAGCGGCGTTTCCGCGCATTCTCCGCGGACCGCGTTCCACAATAAGGTGGGCACGCGCAAGATCCATTGGGAGCGCGGAACATCGCGGTTCACCACCTGGATGAATCCGCTTTCTACCAGCGGGCGAACGAAGATCCATGCCTCCGGTGTCTGGGCGCTTTCGAAGACTTGCTGCATCAATCCCAAAGAGGTGCGATGTTCCCCTCGAAGATGCTGCAGAGAGGCAAACAAGGCGCTGAATTCAGCTTGTTCTTCCACCATGCCGGCGAAAATAAACGCCAGCGTTCCCGCATAGGCCAGGTTCAGAGCGTCGCGCATGGTAGTCAGCGGCAGCAGGCCGGGAACGGATTTTTCCCATGCCAGAATTTGCTCGCGCAGCCAATCCAACGACTGGTCCCAGTCAATCTCTTCCGGAAGGCGGTGCCGAATCTGTCCGAAGTACGACGAAAGAAATGGATGATGGTGGAGTACCTCTTCCAAAGGATGGTCGGCCGCGGTGGCGCGGCAGCGCAAGTGATAAATGAGGTGGAAGGCGGCGGCATAAAACAGCAGGCCGAGATGTCCGCGAGCATCGTGGGGCACATCGGAGAATGCAGCATGGGTCTCAGTCATAGCCGAAGCCTTCCTGAACGAAGTGAAACGTGATAACCCGGCCCAGCTCCGGTATCCAGCCGGGATTTGCATCTAACCCCGCGATGCGCACGGGGACGCTGATCTGGGGCATTCCCATCACCAGATCTATGTGCGTGCGGGAGATATACAGAGTTCCGGCTCGCAGCAGCGCCTCTGGCAAACTCATTTCTTGCAGCGCAGCGTGTAAACGCCAACGTGCATACGGCAAAATGAAATGGAGGAAGCGGCGGAGCTCAGGTGATAGAGGTAAATCGACCGGTGAAACTTGCGCGACATCGCGCCTAATGCGCTGTTGCTGGCGGGTTAATCGAGTTAGCGGAGAAAACTTGGCGAGGTGAGCATGATCTTGCGAATCGAGAAGGAGAAAACCTTCAGGATGCCAGATCTCCATTCGAGTGGACCGAAACCTGACGTAGTGCGTAGAAGAGTCTAGGCCCAATCCCCACGAATCCGGCGCCTCGTAGACCAGCTGCGGGTGAAAGCCATCCCCTGCAGGCGCGCCCGGCGCTCGCCCATCCAACAGGGTCAGGGCGGTCCAGATGGGGTCATCGGCAACCACAGTGAAGGCTCTCCCCAGAAGACAACGCGCCAGTAATTCCAACAGCGCCCATCCCCCGAGCCCAGTTTCGAAACCCAGAAGCTGAGATTGGCGCAAGAAATGGATGAGATAGAGAATCCCTCCCAGCGAGGTGCGACACCCATTCGCGAGTTGGAGTTGCGATTGCTCGCGAGCGTTCTCGGCAGTTGGATCAGCGGATGAGCGGGTAGCTGGCAGCAGTGGTAACTCGCCGCCTGACTTGGGATCAGACACCGGGGGCGAGGATTTTTCTCGACTAACCAGCGGCGAGGCATCGGCGACGGTAGTTTCAGCCGCCGGCTCGACCGGCCTGCTGTCTGAAACTCGTACAGGCGACTCCGAAACTTTTTTGTCTTCGACTTGAGGCTGTACCCAAATCGCCGGGAGTGCCTGCGCAGCGGACGATGATGCGTCTCCATCGGCAGGCCGATTCTCCCTCTCCCGCTCCGCGACCAGCCACGAGCGCAATCGCAGCGCGAAGGCCGCGCTCGAGGCTACCCGGGGAGCGCGACGCAGGAGCAGCGAAATACCCAATAGCGCACGTCGAGCAACGCCCAGTTGAACAGGGATCGAGCTCGCCTCAACGTAAAACTCCCATGGTGGATGAAGAGCTCCGCCGGTGTGCTCTGAGTTGGGCTTTTGTTGATCGTGATGCTCTGTTGGCGTTGGAGCAGCAGTCACAATTGAAGCCGGTGCTTGCGACTCGCCAAGGGGCGGTTGCGATTGCATCATCGGGTTTACCGCAAGATCAGACTCCGACAAGCCAAAGGCGCAAACCACGGCGTGCAGAAGCCGCCAGGCTTGAGCCGCAGTAATCCGCTCCAGCACCGCGGCGGCTTCCCCCTGCTCGCCGAGGTGTTGCAACGCAGATGGTACATAGACAGGATGCTCGGCCCACACCTCAACCCAATCGCGGGAGAGGCGGGAGGAAAAGTGACGCAGCGCCGATTTCCACCACCAGGAATTTGCGGGGGTGGCGCTGAAATCGAGTGCCAGGCAAGCGAGCAACTCTCCGTAGTCGGCAAAGAGGACGGCCTCGGCGGACGGGGGTACGGGTCCGGCGGCGGGACGCGCAGCCCTCGCGTAGAGCGCGCCTAGTTGAGATCGCGCCGCGCTCTCCCATTCGGCACTGGGGGCCGCAGTGGAAGCAAACTCTTTTGCGATGCGTCCGGGTAGCGGATCCTGCATCGACCGGACAACCAGTACGGCAGAAGGCGGCATGGCCGGAGGCTGCAGCAAGACCGACGACAGCAGATGCGACAGCCGCAGTCGCGCTACGGACGGGTCCACCTGCGCCTTACGCAGGCGAACCTTGTCTACCGCCGTGCTGGAAGCCGACCACATCGCTCAGGCGTGTTTCTTCCGGAGAGAGAGCGTCAGAATCAGGATTATGACCAAGATAATGAGAGCGATGACCCACCATTTCATTTTCGACCCTGTCTCTCCAGATTCGACAGGTCCTCCGCTGCCAGCGGCGGTATCGCCCTCGAAAACTGCATTTACATATCCGACCTGGTCCTGCTTGACGCGCATACGATAGGTGACGTTGTTGGTTCCGAGTGATTCGAGCTTATCGCCGTTCTCGCCGAAGAACTGATAGCGCCATTGAGGGTTGCTCCCCTCGTAGGTTAGACCGTACCCGTACCCGCCGATATAGCTGACGGTTTCATAGGTCTTGCCATTGATCTTCAGAAACTTACCAAGGTGACGATAACCATGCACCGTCCAAAGCAGGTTCTGACCGGTGCCGACGCTGATGTTGGGCCAGGCAATTCGCGACGCCAATTGGTCCCGCTTGTAGGTCGACGGAGCGTAGGCTTGAGTCCTCACCCATAAGTCGAACACCTGATCTTGCTGCCCGGCTGGCAAGGCGTAGCCCTTGGTTCCGATTTGCGCAACAAACCCGCGGCGCATCATCGACATGGGGACCGAGGCGAAATTCATGTTCTGAACGGCGCCGTCGGTAATGATGCTGGCGCTGGAACATTCGGGAGGCGGGCTGGCAACATTGCAAGTCGCGGCACTCTGCGCAGTTTGGCCGGGCGAGCCCGAGGTACTGGGCGGCTTGGCATCGAGCCGCACCTGAATGCACTGGTGGGGGTTGGCCTGATAGAACGTGTAATCCGGCGAACCGGTCGCAATTGTCCAGGAACCAGTGCTGAAGCTCCCGGTGGAGCTCTTGTCAATATCCTGAGGCTGAGGCTGGTTAGTGCTCCCCGGTATCGGAACCCATTGCCCCGATGCGGGCATGCCAAGGTTATAGATCAGGAATGTCGGCTGGATTTGCGGCGCCAACACCGATGCGCCTGTTTTAGCGCTCACGCTCGTATTCTGCACGCTCACTTTAAATGTGTTGGAAGTACCGTCGCCCATGACCAGGGTGGTCCCATTGGTCCCTGCTGGCATGATGGAGTCTGTAATACTCCCGGGAACGATCGATACTCCATTACACGTGCCGGTGAACGAACTCGTGCCCCACTGACTGGAATCGGGAGGCACCAGGTCGAGGCCGATCTGGTCGGCGCTGTTAGGCCAATAAGCTTGCGTATCCGTGCCGTTGGAGTCGTTCAAACGAATGACATTCAGATACATGCCAAAATCCGTGGCAGGCGGTAGGGGAATTCCATTGGTTCCGGTGGAGTCAATGGGAATTCGCATTTCTAAAGAGTAGAGGTAGTCTGTGGGCCCATCGCTGGTACTGACTTTTGCGCTCAAGTTCTGGACCCATGCCGGCACGCTGGCCCCCTGGAGCGCGGGACCGCTAAAGGTGCTGCTGCCAATCCAGTATTGAACCTTGGCGGGGGCTAGATTTGAACTCGAGATCTCGCCTAGCTTCACCGGTTGAATTTCGAACAACTGCTGATGGGCGGCGGTGCCATCCGGGTCGAAAGCAACCACGATCAAATCGTTGTCGCTAAAGGCCACTGGTTTGTGAACCTCGAACGAAAGATACACGTTGTTGGTATCGGTAATGCCCTGCATGACGATGTCATTCAGCGGGGTTCCGTTGGTAGCGCTGTCGTAGATGTATCGGTAAGCTCCGCGCCAACCCAGGTCGTCCCCGCTGGCACAGTTTTCCACGCATCCGTCGATCACGGGGGCGACGGCGCCAAACCAGGTGGTCTGGGGGAAGCACCACCGCGCATTGGTGTTACGGGCCGCCGATGCGGGTATCGCAATCAGCAAAGCGGCCAACACAAAACCAAGTAACCACGGGCTTCTCCACAATAAAGCTGGACGAAGCTTGGAAGGTTTGTTTTTCGGCATAAATTGCTCCTCTCTCGCTGATTCCTCAGGCGGTCTGTAGCGTTAGCGATGGTGATAGCTGTCCCGTGACGGCCGGATTGTTGGTTGCGACAACTGTGACCGTCAATGAGGTTGGGGCCGCGCCGGTCACGGCCGTAACCAGAATTCGTACTGGTTGATTCAGATTGGCCGGAGTAGTGGTGAACGGCAGGTCGCCTCCGACCGCCGCATGGGCAAGAGCGATGGTCCAACCCGCCGGCGTGCCAAGCACCGGCACGGGCACGTCATAACTACCAGCTACCTGGGTTGCGACTGTCAGGTCGATCGCCGCCTGCGAGCCGGCCGTCACGGTCACGGTTGAGCCGGAGATCTTGGCATTCACGACGTCGCTGAAGCCGACGATAATGGCGTTCTGCGACCCGGGTGGTGGGAGTCCGACGGTGATGGGAAGCGGCGGCGATGTCCGATTCAACCCCGAGGGGTTGAGTACGGAGGCGACCGCAACTGTAAGTTGACCCTCGACATCGTCAGCCGTTCCCGCAGGAACCGAAACCTGCACATTAAAGAAGGTGTCGAAATTTCCATTGGCGTCCAGGGTCAGCGGAATCTGTGGTGGAACGATCGGCGTACCCGTACCATCGACCAGAGCAGATGACCAGCCAATATCCACCTTGGGAGTGACGGTGTAATTTTCATTCTGCGAAGCGTTTCCCTTGACCTCGAACTGGAAGACGAGATTCTGCCCTGCTTGCACCTTCGGGACCGGAGCGGTCTGGGACATGGCCACGAAAAGTTGACCTTGCGGAAGCACTGGCTGGCTGGGCAATAAGAAGATGGTGGCGGTCGTGAATCCGTTCGGATTGCTGAGATTCAGGGTCGCGGTTTGACCCAGGGCGGGAATTCCTGTGATCGCGGGCACGGTGAATTTAAGTAGCGTGTCATTGCTGTCATTGGTGAAACTGGCCACGATGGCACCCGCGATGGTGACCGAATTGAGACCCGGGATGCCGAAGTTCTTGCCGATTAGCTGAAGTGTGTCTCCCGGACGCACTCCTCCCGCGGGCACGACCTGATTGATCACCGGATTACCCGTGGCGGATACGGCTCCTTCCAGCTTTGCGAGCCGGCTTTCATGATCAGCGGCTACGGCCACCAGACTGTTGAAAAAATCGGCAACAATCAGATCTCCCGGATTAACGGTGTTCGGTATCTGCGGCATTGTTCTTACTCCTGGCTACGGCGCTGGAACTGTGACCAGCGCGAAGTTTCCTAGATTCCAATGCGAAAGGTTGAACTGCGGCTCGGCCCGGTAGGGAACATAGCCGCTAGTGAAAATCAGGGCGGCGACGGGCACATTCACCCCATTCCTCGCCACAGCTTGCATATTTTCGCGGAGCAGATACAACCACATCATCTGCTGATCGTTGGTCAAATCGATGGGTGAGTACAGGAGAGAGTCCCGCAGAAGAGACTCGAATCGCACTCCTTCGATGAAGAAAGGCCCACGGGTCCGGCGACCGGAGAAGAACTGAGCCGAAACCAACCCGTTGGGACCGAACCCTGCCTGCGGAACTAAACCGGCAGGTGGTAGAAATAGAAAATAGTCGGTCACCAGCGCGCTCGAAAGCGTAGCTTGCGTGAGGTTCGTGACGACATCGTTCATGTGCTCCTGAAACTGCAAAAACATCGACAGGCCTTCGGCTGTGCGGCGCCGGCCGCTGAACACGGGCCACTCTTCCGACGCCGCAGCAGGAAAGACTGGCCGGCGCACCGACCACATGTCCAGGAACTGAATTCCCTGCAGCGACCAATAGATGATCGCCAGCGGCACTTCGCAGTCTGTCATCAGGCCGGCAGAGCGCTGATCATCCATCAGCCCGTAACTCTCCAGCGATGAGCCTTGCTCTAGTCCTGCAAATGGGTCGGCGACAAAGCCGGCCAGCTCTTCCGTCCCAAAGCACGCGTAGGCCAGCCCGTTGCGAAATTGCGACAGTGCCGGGGCCACCGAGGCGGCGCTTGCGCCGAGGTTAAGCTGCGTCTGAATCTGATTCGCCAGCCCGTAAAGTGTGGGCTGCAAGCCAGTGCCCGTGCTGGTGAGGGTCACCAGTGACAGCCGGAACTGCACTCCCGCAGTGGTAAAGCGGCTGCTGCAAGAGGTGGCGACACCGGCGGAATTAAGCTGCGCCACCGCAACCTGTTCCTGATATCCGGAGGCCGGCATGATGGTCAAGACGTATATGCCGGGATTGGTTAGCTGGGTCTGTGGCGGCTGACACGGCGTAAACAGGCCGCCATTGGTGGGAGCGGTTGGGAGCGTTGCGGCGAGGGTAACGTCGGTGTCGGCGGTTAGCTGCAAGGTGTCGCCGTTGCGGTTCACGGCTACGCCGGCAGTCACGTGCACCACCTGCTGACCGTAGGCTACCGAACTGGACGACTTGGTTACTTCCAGTCCGTAGGCGACGCCATCTCCAACACAGGTTCCCATCAGGCGCTGGCGTTGCAGGCTCGCCTTGCGTTCGGCGGTCATGTCTTCGGCGGTCAGTACCCGGCCGTTAACAAAATTGATGTTCTGAATGCCGCCGTTCAGAATCGGAGAGAGCAGCGTCGTCATGCTCATGACCGGCCTCCGATGGCGAAGAAGACCTCCTCCAGCAACCGGGTGGGCACCAGGAAGGGACGAAGGGAATCGTCGATCGTGAAGCCCGTTGCCACCCATCCGGGATTCAAATCGACCGCCAGCTCGGCCAGCAGCACAGATTTTTCCGGCGGCGGGCAGCAGGGTCCTGCGCCCTGGGGCGCGCAGAGGAAGGGGCGAACTTCCGTTACCCAGGTGCGCAATGCGGCGCGCAGGAAATTGGGAGCGTCCGCCGCGCTTACCAGGTAGGGCGGTCCGGCGGGCGGCGATCCCAACGGCGAGCCGGGGTCACGGACCAACTGCTTTACCTGATCGAGGGTCAGGAACGGACCAGTGGAAGAAACCTCAAAGGCCGACAGCAGTGACGCCAGCGCGCGTATCGAATCGTCTTCCAACTGCGCGGGCCGGAACTGGCGGAGTCCACCCGTCCCGGACGGCCCGCTGGGGGGCGAACTGATCGGCGGAGAAGCATCAAGGTCCAGACACAGCATCAGTTCGAATGAATCAGCGATCCGGGAAGGGGCCATGGAACTCGACTGAGTGCGGCAGGGCTCGCCCGGTATCGGCACCGTGTCGGTTTTGCATTCGCGATAACACAGCACGACACATAGATTCAGGGTGGGGGGGACAAGGCTGGGGAAAATGGACTGCAGGGCGGTCAAATTTGCCTGTATCCAATCGTTCACCTGCAAGCACATCAGTTGAGGAACGCGGATCTCCTCGCCGCGAGGATTGAGAGCCCAACCGGGTGTGACTTGCACCTCCAGCACGGGCGTAGTTTGCGCGACCACGTCCAGCCCGCAGCCGGTGCCATAACCGTGTAACAGCCGGTTTTCGAGATGGTGTTTGGCTAGAAAGTAAGTATCCGATTGCACGAACTCTTCCACGCCCAGAACTAGACCGAAGGTATAGTTGACGCGCTTCGAGGGGTCGAGCTTCTGCAAGTTCGGCGATACTGATTGGCAGGGCGTGCTCATAAGGCTGCCTCTCCACTGCGAATTCCGTTCCGCTGGGTTACTTGATCTCTGCCCGCCACCAGCCGCCCACGAACGTTCCAGGGCTCGACAAAGCTGAGGTATGAGCCCGCCAGTTCCGTCTGGTTGAGGACCATGGCAGCGAAACGGCTGCTCGGTCCTACAACGGTTTCCATCCCTACTCTCGCCTCTCCTGCGCAGAACAGTGCCCAGTAGAGCTTGACGTCGAAATCAGTGTGGGCGGGTTTCTCGTTTTGCGCGATGCGCTGGGCTACATCGCGACGCTGCGTTTGAGTGCTCAGGTCGTCTTGCAACTGCACCGGGACTACCACGGTGAACAGAGATGCGTTCTGCTGCGTGGGCAATACGACCGATACGAACAGGATCCAGTCTTGCAGGAACGGGCCGCCCGAGGGCAGGCTGGTGACAAGGGTCGCGGTCCAAAGCCTGGACTGAATATCGGCGAAGCTGGTCAGCGCCGAGCCGGCGGTCAACTGGTAAGCCTGGTTGAGTTCGGAGACCGTCGAATAACGGCTTAACAGGAAATTCTCGTACGCCGGCTCATCGGCATTGCTAACCGCGGCGTAGGTGAAGTCCAGGCCGGAGGCGATGAATTGCTGCCAATCGGCAGCCTGGGTTGTTTGCGATGGTTGGATCGCGGGGAGGCGCAAACTTGAATCGTTGAAACTGCTGAAGCTCGTACCCCACGCCTCATTCAGCGCCTCGATGCCGGCGTAGCTGGCGCTGAGATAATTGCGAAACTGCTGGTCCAGGGGAGCAGCGCCCTGCGCGGGAGTCCAGTTGAGTCCACTAGCAATGGCGGTAGGAGTCTGCACGTCGGTGGGATCGCCAAAGGTCACACCGGGAGCGCTGCGCAGCAAGTAATGTTCGACAATGCGAACCGAGAAATGCTGCAGGTCGGCAGGATCGAACAGCGACTCGTCCGCACATTGATCGAGTGCCATGCGAATCATCCGCACCACTCCGTCCGAGGTGCCACGCGATTGGAAAAAGCGCGGCGCATTGGCCAGGAAAAATCTGCGCGTCGCGGTGCTCCAGGTGAAGTCGAAGCTGATGCCCAGCCAACTCGCCAGCCAGTCAAGGTATTCGGCGGGAACGGTGCGCGCGTCGAACAGTTCCTGAACTTGCTGTATACGTCCTTCGAGGACGGTGAAGAATCCCTCCGGGTTGGCCAGATAGCGCTCCAGAAAACTGGCGGAGGTCGGATTGTCCTGATACACAGCCGGCAGATAACGTTTGAGGTAGGAGAATCGCGGATAGTAAACCCGCAAGCTCTGGAGCCGGGGAGTGCTGCGACCGTTACCGATCAGCGTGATTTGCAACTGTAGATAACGGCCCACGGCGGCCTGCAGAAGCAGTTCCCAAGTGCCGGTTTTGTTGGAGCAGCAACCCAATGCCGGCTTGTAATAGGGCAACTCCGAACCTGTGAATCGCAGGTAGGGCTGGGGCTCCGGATTCCAGTCCATGGCGCTGAGCGCGGCTTTCGAGTCTGCCGCGCGGGACTGCACCAACACCTGGGTACCCGACGGAATGGTTCCATCCACTAACAGCCTGTGCCATACGCATCCCGGCTCTTTGCCGTCAAAGGCGCGACATTCCGGATCGTCTTCCATGGCAGCGTCTCGTTTGGGCAGCGTCCAGGTGGCCTGGGCTTCGAAGCGCGCCCGGGGCTGTGCCGCAACCAGCGCCCACCGCTGATCGAAGTCGTAGCTGACGCCCGACGAACTGGTGACCAGCGCTTTCCCGCTGAAGCGAAGCATGGGCAGGAATTGCGGATCGGGCTCGGTAGCCCATGCGGCATTGCTGGAGTCGTAATTGAAGGCGAAAATTTGCGCGCCGCGCGAGTCGGCAATGTAGAGCGTGCCCTGGAGCCCGCCGGATGCGGGAGTGGCGGAGGCTACGAATGCCAGATCCTGGCCTAGCAGCTGGTAGGGCACGGTTTGGCTGACCTGGCCTTGCAGCCCGGAGGGTGTGGTTTGGCCAACATCCATTTGATTCAGAGGGATGGCAGCGCCCATCAGAGTCAGCAGTTGGTAGCGATAGATTTGGGAGTATCCCAGGCCGGGCGGGTTGTCGAGGATGAGTACGCTGCCATCGGGAAGGGCGGCGATACCGATAGGGGCCACCGCGCCGATAGGCATTGCCTGATTCGCTGTCACTCCCTCGACGACATCGCATGGCGAGCTGTAGACCGTCGTGCCGTCGACCGGCTGAAAGTCTTCCGGGCGCGGCGTACTGCCGGCCGCGGGCGATGGCATCAGGATGCGAAAATAAGAATCGAGTCCCCAGTATTGTCGATTGGCGCGATCGAGGATCCAGGCTCCGCCGTCCACGCCTGCCGTTAGATCAAAGGGGGCAAAAGGCACGTTCGCCGGCCAGCGATACTGCATGGGCGCACCGCCGGTGTAGAGGTCGAATAGCAGCAGCCCGGGCGGATCGAGAGTTCCGACGAGTAGATAGTGATCGGTGGTTACGGTCAGACCTCCAAATTGGAAGCTGGCAGTCGGCTGAACGTTGACCGGAGAGAATGCGCCAAGACTGGTTGAACGCGAAGGAGAAGCCAAGTCCTGGGCCGACCAGAAATGCTGTGCCTGCTGTTGGCCGCCTCCGAGGAAGAGAATCTCGTCTTGCTGAGGCCCGACCCAGTAGTAGTTGCCGTATTGATCTTGCCCAGCACCGCGGCGGTCCGCTGCCGTCAAGCCGGTTGCGCCTGGGGATAGGGGAAACACAAAAACGTTCTGGGTGAGTCCAACTGTCGAATCGGTGTCGCGCCACTCCAGGCCCGCGTTTGGCGATGAGCCGCCTGCGTCAGGGCCGAACCAATCGTCGCGCCCAAAGACCAGCTGGAATCGAGTTTGATTCGCGTCCATTTAGTTTCCTAACAGGCGGCCGGGACCACCGGAACGGGCACCAGCGTCTGTGTGCTTCCACCTGTAGCGGGAGCCTGGGTAATATCCTCGGCGGCGCCCGCATTGGCTGCCACCTGGTTCAACCTGGGCAATTGCACGTTCACGATAGGCAAAGTCTGAATGGCTGTACCCGTGCCATCCCAAAGCAGAACGGTCTGAATATCGGAGATACCATCGACGCGCGCGGCCTGCGCCAGAAGTTCACCGTCAATTACCGGCTTTCCCAGCGGCCATCCGGTACCGCCAGGGCCACCCGTAATTGGAGAGAGGTAAGCGCTAATCGCGTCCTTTACGCCTTGGGCTACAGTCGCGACGTCTTTACCGGGCACGATGTCGAAGCCCACCGACACGCTGAGGTCCTGATAATCCGGCCCGACCACGTGAACCTCGGTGGTGAGCAGACGTCGCGGCTCCAGATAATCGCAAACGCTCTGCAGAAAATGACCATCGGGCACCGGACCTTGTGGCGTAGTGGGATCGTTGGGAATCACCAGGACGGTGACTACTCCGGGCGCTGAAACTCCGGTGTCAGGCTGATAGAGCGGTAGTATCTCCGTGCGCCCCAGATCGATCCCGGGCGTGCTTGCGACGATATCGTGGAAGTCCTGCGCCGATACCGCGCGTCCCGCATTCTGCAAATACAGCGGAATACGGTGCTGGGCCTCGTCCACAGTTTCTCCGGCGGTGCCACCGAAGGTGGGCAACGGATTGGCCACCTGAAATCCGGCGGGGAGTTGGGGGCTCGCATTAATCGCAGCGATGCCGACATTGCCGGCAGTACCGCCGCCGTAGAAGTAGCTTGCGATAATCGTCGACGCAGCCGCTGGACGCGCGCCCTGAAGTCCGGTGCCGAAGGTGATGGTTCCCGACGCGCTGTCGACGGTGTATTGGCGCGAATTGACAGCGTCGGTAATCTCCGATGGCGCGGCCAGCAAGTCGTCGGTTTGCGTCCATGGAACGCCATCCACGGTGAGTTGCACGGTATCGGTAAGCACCGGCGTATTCATCAAAGTAAAGCTCTGATCCGGTTCTCCTGTGCCCGTGCCCACGATCTCCACCGGCACCTGAATCTGTTGCGAAACCTTGGTGGCGTTGATGCCAAGCCAATTGAAGCTGGCTACCGCCGCGCTGGGCGCCTGCGCGTCGGCGGGGTTCGGCAGACGTACACGAACCCACGCAACCACTCGGCTGGCAATGCTGGTCTGATCCTGCAGCGAGGGAGGAAAATCTCCCACGCCATCTTCCAGCGGTCCCAGTTGCCACACTCCCATCGAGCCGGGGCCGGGAAGAGTTAATTGCACCAGCGTCGGAGTGGTGAGGGGATTGCCATCGGGAATACTGTTCAGGCGCTGGTACACGGGCGCGTCGTCATTCAATTGACCAGTTGAAATTTCATAAACCAGCGGAGAGGCCGCCGCTGTGGCGCTGGTTGTCGCCGGCTGCAAAACTGCCTCGGTGAGATTGTTCGCCGGAACGACTCCCAGGGTGAGGGTGCGTCCGGCAATCGCATTCAGCACCGCCGGGTTTGCGCCAGCGTCCACCGCCCGGGTCAACAGCGCAATCCACAGAGCGCCATCGACGATGCTGCCGTCGCTCAGAGTCGCCACCGGCAAGTTGGCCGCCGAAGCGGGCGGATCGAAGGTTTCGGTCTGGTAAAACTGCAGTCCCGTCGTGGGGGTGGTGTAGGCAGCGTAAAGCTGAGTGTAGGTTTGCGCTGCGCTGCTCTGGTCAGCGGCCGAAAGTTTGGCTCGCATGAAGATCATCGCTTCCACCGGCAGCACATCCAGTCCGTCGCTGGTAACGAAGCCGGTAGCTCCGGCAAACACCGGCAACTGCGCGGCCAAGGTTACGGTTTGCAGCGGACCGCGGGTGTTGCTGAAGGTCACCATGCCGGTTGCGGCCTGGGGAGGCTGCATGGGAATGCCCAGCAGGCTTAGAAATTTGAGGCGGTTCTGATCTGGCACCTGGTTGCAGAGATAAGTGATGTTGTCCACCATGAAGGCGAACAGTTGCAGGATAGTGACGCCCGGATCGGTGTTGTTCTGATAGTTGGTATATTCCGGGTTGTGCACAGGAATCCGGATCTGCGCTTCGCTGCTGATCTGTGCGAAGGTTTGCGGCTGAACCGGTGACGGCATCGTGGACATTGGTGTCAACCTTGTAACTGCAACGTCAGAGTGATCTGGTTCGGTAGCTGGTTGGCCACCAGACGGTATTGAATGGTGGCGATGGCTGCCTGGCGGATCGGACGGATCCGGATCCACAGAGGTCGAATCGATGGTGACGCGTGGCTCCCACAGCTTGATGGCATCGGTGATTGCGTCTTCGATCGACTTGCGAGTGGCGGCGGTGTTCGGCGAAAACAAATAGGTGCGCAAAGCCGAGCCATAGTTGGGATACATGAGCCTTTCGCCCAGGCGCGTCAGCAACAGAATCTGGATGGATTCGCGCACATTCTGCGAGCCGGCCGACATTGCCCATTGCCCGGTTGAATCCAGATGGGGCGGGAAGGCTATGCCGCGTCCAAAAATCTGACCTTCATCGATTGCCATGATTAGTCTCCTTCCAGTCCCGGAACCGGGAGGCAGATCTTGAAGAAGGGAATCCAGAAGAAGACTAGGTTCAGGGCGATGACGATCACAAACAACAGAATCATCGCGCAGATGGTGATGATGGGGATGGATAAGGAGCAAATCCACCCCACGCTGGCCGACGCCCCCGGAACCAATATTTCCCTTCGAGAGATCGTCAAGGCTGGCAACCCGCGCCATCTGGTTGCGCAGTTCCTTGCCAATCATGAAAGCCACTCCCTTGTCGTAGTTGCGTAACGCGGCTGCCGAAGTATCGATGGGCAGCGCCACCTGGATGCGCCGGGCCGGCGCGTCCGAATCGAAATACGAGGCAAGCTGAAAAGGCTGGCACGGTGGACTGACCACGTTGACATTGAATGGGCACTGCGGCCGCAGATAAACACAACGCACGATGAACCGGTAGTCCCCGGTGGCATTCGAGGGTTTCTGCGCGGTAGGAGGCAGTGACGGCGGTGGCGACTGGACCGTATTCAGGGGCGGCAGGGCGTTGGTGACCGGCGTCTGCAGCGTGGTCGGTATCAGCGAAATATCTGTCAGGGCGAAAGGCGTGTAGTCGCTGGGAAGATCAGTCGAAGGTCCCAACGATTCAAACTCTGCGTCCAGATTTATTTGCGTTCAGCAGCGCCTGCGGCAATCCAAAACTCAGCATGTTATAGAGCGTCGATTCGGCGCCGTTCAGAGCGGCAACTTGGGTACTGCCGGTTATCGCGCTCCAGACTTGGGGAATGTTGAGGCTAAGGAAGGTGGAGAAATCGTACAGAATCAGAGCGGAAGCCAATTTCGCGCTGTTCTGGTCATCGGCGGAAGGCGATGCAAGGTGGGTCCACCAGGCTTGAAGGTTGCACCACGGCGCGATGACCTGGCGATAAAACATGTCAATCCGGGGATCGGTGGGCGCGCCATTTCCGTTAGCGCTGCCATTGCCGGTCCCGTTGCCGTTCGTGCCGCTACTGGATGGGAGGGTGCGTCCGGCGATGTATTGCTGACGGCGTGAGGCGGGTATCAGTCCGATAAAGATGCGCCGTGAGCTTCCGTTTCTTCCGGTAGTCGTCTGGGAAAGCGGAATTTGCTCCTCGCCGGCGATGAGGTGGTCCGGCAACTGCCCCGGCCCATTGACCAGCATCCATCCGGGTTGGGTGCCCGAGGCATTTTGGATTCCGGCAGCGGCGGCACTCGATGCAGAAGCCGTACTCGAGGCCGTAGCCGCGCTCGCGGTAGCGGGGATCCAAGCATATTCCGAACACTTGGCAGGATCGTAGACATCGCAATCCGCCGCGCTATAACCGGTCTTGGGTCGCAGCTGGCGTACCACGAAAACCACGTTTTCTCCGGCTGTCTTGTTTACCGTGTGATCGGGCAGCCCCGGCATGCGGCAGGTGAGCGAGGTAGCGACAACATAGAACCGGGCGTGCGTGGGCTGATACAGCTTCAGCGGCGGAGCTCCCGCATTGTCCAGGCCAGCCGCCGGGTTGCGCCAGGTTTCAACCTGCGCGACATAATCCCGCAGCGTCTGTGGCGAGCTTTGCAAGACACCCTGCAGATCCTGCATGAACGTGTCGGTGGCAAAGCGCAGGATAGTCGGGCGCCGGAACGGAGTAGGATCCGCCGCCTTGCTCAATTCCTCCCACAGTGGGGGAGGCGCCAGCCATTGGACTTGAGTGCTCATGCCATCACCAGATATTTCCCGCACCAGGGGTATAACTGGCGCTAACGATGCTGTTGGTAATCACGGTGTCGTGGTTGGTGACGCCGTTGAACTGCGTCATGCCGGCGTTGACCGTCACCATGCCGGCAGTGACCTGGGCTTGCGACGCCGATATCGAAACCTGCGAGGACGTGTCGATGGTTACGCCGCTTTGATCGAGCTTGATGGAGTTGCCATTGCTGTCTTGAATCAGGATCGAGCCCGGGCCGTCCTGTAGGGTGATCATCTGTCCTCCCGGAGTTTCCAGCCTGAGGCTTTCCGAACCCTGGGTATCGTCGAGGGTGATCGCCACCCCGTTTCGCGAGCGAAGCTTCTTGATGTTGTTGTCGCTGTCCATGCTTTGCGGCGGTTTGTCCTGGCCGTTCCACAGCGCTCCGATCACGCAGGGATGACGGGGATCGCCACCCAGAAAAATCACGAGCACTTCGACGTTGGTATCGGGAATGAACCAACTCCCCTGGTTGTTGCCCGCCATCAGGGTGGAGACCCTGGCCCATGCCGCATACGACGAACCACTGGAATCCGGTGACCAGGGCAGCGAAACCTTGACCCGGCCCTGTCCGTCGGGATCCTGGACATCGAGCACCAGAGCCGGATAAGCGCCATAGAAGCGCCCGCCGTAGCCTTTCGACTCCCGCGATTCGATCATTTCCTCGACTTCGAGATATGCTGGCATCACGATTGTCCAATCCCCGGCCGCTCCACCGCGAACCAGGTTCGATATCCGTTTTGCGGATCGAACAGATGGCGGACGGCCGTTACGTAGAACTTACCGTTGAAAAGCGGGCCTATACCTTGCAGCGTCAGGTTGGTGCCTGCCTGGATGCGTCCGTCCCCGTCGGCCATGCCAGTACCGGTTACGAAACGTCTGGCCCAGCGGCGATAGCGGGCCTCAGCCAATGCCTGCGCCTCCTGCGAAGTGAACGGAAGCGCGTGTACGACCTGCTGATCGCGCTGCCCGATCGCCTGTTGCAAAGCGGCACTGCCTGCCAGATCGCCGTTTACCTCGCCAGCCAGCGCCGAACTTGTAGCCCGGTAACTGAGCGCCTGCTTGGCGGAAACATCCCAGCCGGTTACGCTGAAGCCGGTAGCTTGATTCGCCAGATCGGCCATGGCGGAAAACTCGAAAAGCCCTTGGCCGTAAGTCAGCGTGACGTCGTTGGCCTTGCGCTTGGCCCGGGAAACGACGCTCAGCTTGGTATCGTCAACCCACAACTCCGCGTCCACCGCTTGCGCCCGCTCGCGCAAGAACGCCAGGTCGCTTTGGTTCACCTGGGCTAACACTTTGTAGGTTGGCCCGCTTACGTCCACGTTGGCCTGCAAGCCCTGTTGCGAGGCAATCTGCTGGAACAGATCGGCGTCGCTTAGGTTCTCAAAGGTTCGCGTGCGCCGAGTCATGCGAAGATCTTGCAAACGGTCTTCGGCTTCGATCAGGATTTCAGGAGGCCGCAGATGAGGAAACCGGCCTTCGAGCGCCATAACCCGGCCGGTGAAAATAGTCGACGAAGCCACGCCGGCACCCATTTGCACGGTGATGGTCTTTCCAAAATCCAACAGCTTCCGGTCGAAATAGGGGAACCCTATCCCGCCGGTCACTTGGTCGAAGTTAGCGAATGTGGCCTCGGCGTGATACAAACCTTCGGCAGTCTCCTCCACCACCAATCCCAGCAGGCGGTCGCTGAGCAGCGTCTGCGCATTCCCGCCCACCGTCAGGACCGGGCGCGAACTATAAAGTGGCGGAGCTTGACCGGCATCGGGCATAGGTAATTCCTAGTGCGCCTGCAAACGCAGACGATTGCGCTGTTCACGATCCATGATTGCGACAAAGTCCTGCGGACTGAATTGTGGCTTCTTGGGTACCGGCAAATGGCCTCCAGGCGGCGGAGGGGTTTGCGGCGGCTCCAGCACCACTTCGAGTTCGTTGATGATGACTGCCATCGGGTTACTCCCACTTAGAGAACTGGGGTTAAGCGGTGATCGAAAGATTGATCAGCGCGCCGGGTTGCAGAAGTCGTGGATTGTCGATGCCATTTGCCCGAGCCACACCTTGCCAGTCGCTGATGCCCGCTTGCGCCGCCAACTGCGGAAGGGAGTCACCCGACCGCGCCGTGGTGAGAGGAGTGGTACCCGCCGCCCCTGAACTGGGGCCCGACACCGGAGCGAATTCAAATGTCAAATCGTGTTTGGAAAGATTGATCGATACGCTGGAGCGCAGGGGAACCCCGTCGGGTGAAAACAGATCGATGGTTTCATCCATCGAATCCATGGTCCCGTTGAAGACAAATGATCCCCACTGAAATTTCAACTTGGGCGGCGTGCCCGGCTGCTTCTGACCTTGGTCCGCATTCTGGACCGTCATGAAGTACACGATGTCGGAGGTCAGTTTGCGAACATCGCCGCCGGGATCCGTCGTTTTTTTCGGCAGCGGAAGCGTCACGTCAAACCACAATTCCATGCTGAGCTTGGTGGCGCCGGTGCCCACGAATTGGGGCGACGAGCCCTGCGGCTGGGTTCCACTGCCGAAGTTATTGGAATAGTTCAACTTCAAGGTCTGTGGATTGAACTGAACTTCCACGGCCTTGCCCGGCCCGCCGCTGGGAAGAATTTCGGTCAGTTGGGCTTTCTGTAGAAATTGCGGCTTTGGCATAAACGGTTCTCACCCTCTCTGCATTTACGATCCAGCGGTGACCAGGGTTAACGACTCGTAGACGATCGACATCTCTTCAATCGCGACTAAGCCGTCCTTGGCGTTCAGCGCCGGCGCCTTCAGCTTGATCGGCAGGCAGCCAGTCAATTGGAACTGCGCCTGTTGAGTGCCATCGCCGGCCAGCACCGTAATATCCGCGGAACCGCGCAGGCCACCCTGGCCGGGACTGGCTACGGCTTCGAACCACTTCCACAGATCGAAATTGGCGGTCATTCCTCGTTTCAAAGACAGCTGCCCGTACCCCACTCCTCCGGCCATGTGAACCGGCCCGGTATTCCGGCCGCCCTCGCGAATCGTCTTCGGTTCGAGACTCATTTCCAGTCCGTCCACATCGGAAAACATTGCGGCGCAAATCATGTTGGACACGCCGTTGACTTCGATTTCGACCAGAAAGTTAAACGACGTAAACGGCCGCGTGTCCGTGGGCGTGAGACCGGAGAGTCCGATGGAGATGCTTGCCATTTATGCCCCCGAGAGCGTCAGTTGGCCGTCGCTCTGCATGAGTTGAACCGTAAGGAATCGCATGGGCACCGACGGAGCCACTTGTAACTGAACGATGAAGCGGCCCTGATCAATCGAATCTTGCGGGTTAACCGTTTGATCGGCGATGACCCGGTAGGAATCCTGCGCCGAGAGTCCGGCGAAGGCGCCGCTGGCCAGCATTTGTTGCATCCACTGCTCGAATTGACGCGTAACCTGCCGTTGAAATGCCGGCGAGATGTTCTGAAATACGTAGCGCACGCCTTCCCGCATCGCCAGCCGCCGTAGCAGAATCAGCAGTCGCCTTACATTCAAGGGCTGGAGCTCGGGGTTTACTGTGACCAGGGTGTCTTGATTCGTAATCATGAAACCTGAAGGCTCCTGGGCGATCAGGTTGATCTGGTTGGCGTCGAATTCGGTGGCCGCGTCGCTGGTTAAGACAGGCTGCAACGCGAGCACGTTGTCGAGCGCCACGTTGGCGGGCGCGATCCACGCCCCGGAAGCCACGGTGGTGGTGGCGATCGCTCCGCATACGCCTCCCTCGGGCGCGACGGTTCGCAAGGAGAGAGGCAGTGGGGCCGTACTGTCTCGTATCACCAGCCAGGGGTGGTATATCGCTCCGTAACTAAGAATCCGGAGGCTTTCGGTGGCGGCGATGGCCTGGGTCAGCTGCGCCGGATAGGCGGCAGCGTCATCGGTGCGATAAGAAACCGGCAGGCTGAGAATGGCCACCATGTCTCCCCGCGCCGCCGCCATGCGCAGCATCGCCGTATGGATCGGTATGATCAGCGGTGCTACGGTCGAGGACGAACTTGCCAGCGACGCTGGGTTCACCAACCACGGCGAAATCGGCACTGGGGTTGTGTTGACCGTATTCGACCAGGGACTGGATGCTCCTCCACGCTGGGTATTGACCCGGAAGTAGGATGGGGGGCCCGGAACCTGCCAGTACTGGAATCCGGTCTCGCTGCCTTGGTAGAGAGTAGAACCAGACTCGAACAGCGGATCTTCCGCAATCTGCAGGGTAAATGCATCGGCCCCGCCGGGTGCCGGAATCCACTGCAGCAAAATGCGGTTTGGTTCCTCCGACAAGATGAGCTGCGGAGCGTCGAGGGGCAACTGACTGCAGGCAACAAACTCTCCGCTTCCAAGCTCCACACTGCTGGTGCCCGACCATGGACCCGGCCCGGCAGTTCCGTAGGCAGATACCCGGTAAAACAACTGCTGGGGACAGGCGGGATTGTTTTGCAGCGAAATAGAGAGCGCCGAACCCATGTCGCGTGGGGTCACCGTGGTCTCGAATAACACGTCGCTCGATTCCTGTAGCAGATATCCGGTAGCGCCGGGAACGGAGCTCCACGACACGGTGTAATCGCCGCTCGCACTGGGATTAGAGACTTGAAGAGGGTCGGGCGGGCTCAGGATTGTGCTCTGTACCGTGGCCCGGGACCAGCCATTCAAACTCGCGTCGGGCACGGCCAGCATGCTGGGTTCGTCGATCGACAGCAGCGCATACAAACCGGTCGGCGAGGTGGGCGTCTGGCCCTGGTATTGCATGTAATAGGCGTCTTGCAAAAGCGTGGTCGAGTTGGAACCGCCCAGTCGCGGATCCACGAAAAGGCTTACGTCATAGCTGGCTAATCCATCGCGATCGAGAGCAGTAGCGCCGGGCATGCTGGCTACCTGCGTGAAGTCGTTGCGCACCAGGGTCGTCATCCCCAGAGGCAGGCCAATGCCCGACGCAGCGTTACCGGCGAGCGGAAATCGCGGATGATCGATATCGGAGGAGAGCGCGGCATAGGGCAGGGGAGCGGGCCGGAGAACGGGGGCGTACAGTGTCGAATCCGTGGGCAGCAGACCCCAGAATCGAGGATGGTTCGCGGCCATCCCAAGATCCGCAATTCTCAAGGTGGGAGAATCCGCGGGCATGGCCCAGAGTTCAAACTCCACCGTAGTAGCTTGTACTGTGTTGTCGTCGCGATTGGCGGCCCAGGCCGCAGCCGGATCCAGAACCCACCATGCCAACGTACTCACCAGGGTGGCCAAGTCACTGGATGGAGGAGAGCCGTCGGGAACCAGGCTGGCGGCCTGCATACTCTCCACTTGCAGAAGCAGGGTGCGATTGCCAAACTCAATCCGCAGCCACGATCCGGGTGCGACCGTTAGAGCCGTGGCCCGGGTAAGCCCCAGCACGATTTCGTTTGCCTGACCGCAGAAGCTGAGGAACGGAATCGGCGTGGACACTCCGGGACCGAGCAGGGTAACGGAGTCTGGTTGGGTGGCTGGAGGAGAGCCATTACAAGCGCCAATGTCCCCTGGCTGGGCCGCCTTAAACCATAACCAGCGTGAGTCTGAATCAGTGTGGTAAGCCCAAGTCTCGGTTGCCTGATAATAGAGCTGCACCAAATCGCCGGGATTTACCGCGGTCGTCGCCACCTGTGGAGTCGTGCCGGAGGTGATCAACGATCCCGCGGGCAGAGGACTTTCCAGCAGCGTGGCGTTGACCGTCAGGTCGTCCGACCAGCTGCCCTCCGATCGCGCTTGCACCCAGCCGGCCTGATATTGCCCGAGCGTATCGATCTGCAATAGGCCCGGAATGACCCACTGGTTCGATTGGGCGTTATTTGCCAGACGCAAAATCCAGCATCGTCTGCCGCCATTGCGGAAGAATGTCCGCACCGCGGGCGGAGTCTGCGCCTGTAGCATCTGACTGCTCTGGATATCCCACGCCAACGCCAGGTCGGTGCCGAAGATTTCCTGGAAGCGGTCAGAGTCTTCGACTACGAACGGCAAGCCGATGGGGCCGGAGGGCAGGAAGCCGGCAAAGGCGGCAATATCCATGCGCGGCAGCAGCCCCGGCGTGGGCGGCACAATGGTCTCGAAATAAATCCCAGGCAGACGAGTCGTAGTCATAAAATTACGGAGTCGACATTTGGATCTTCTCGACGGCGAGCACTAATTCTTCCACCGCCACGTCGGTACCTTTGCCATTCAAAGCCGGTCCGGTGTACTTAATGGGCCGGGCATTCTTCAGTTCCCATTGCTGCACGACGTCCTTGCCGGCGTCGTCCATCAGCTGCACTCTGACGGTGCGCAACTCGTCCTGGCTACCGTTGCGCACTGCGTCCCACCAGCCGTAGATCGTAGGAAGATCAAGAATGACCCCGCGCTTGAAGACAATGTCGTTGTATTTGGCCAAGCCGGTAATCTTCAGAGGGGCATTCTCGGTGTCGTTCCCCGCCCGATAAGGGGCCACGGCAATTTCCATTCCCAGCCCTGACACTTCCTGAAAGCCGGCTTTGAAGCTATCCGGGCTCGGACCATCCGGTCCCAGGTCGACCCGGAACCTGAACTGGTTGTACGGTCGTTCGCGAGGTTGCGTTGGCATGCTGGCTCTCCTTTATTACTGTTGGCTGCTAGCCGTAAACTGGCCGATACGGAAGATGACAAACTCTGCCGGCCGCAGCAGCGCGACGCCGATCAGGCAGACCAGCCGTCCGTTGTCCAGATCGTTCTGTGTCATGGTGGTCAAGTCGCATCGCACAAAGTACGCCTGATCTTCCGTGGTCCCAAACAATCTGCCGTTGCGGAACTCATTGGACAGGAAGTCGGAAATCAGTTGCTTGGTGCTTGCCCAGAGTACTGGCCCGTTATTCTGGAAAACTATCGACTGGGTTCCGTTGTCGATGCTGTGCTTGAGATAGTTCATGTAGCGCCGGACATTCACATACTTGAAGTCCGGATCGGAGGAAGCGGTCCGCGCTCCCCACAGCCGGTAGCCTCGGCCCTCGAAGAACCGGAAACAATTCACGCCCTGCGGATTCAGCAAATCCTGCTGACCCTTGTTGAGCAGCACCTCGAAACTGATGGCATCGGTGACAACTTCGTTAGCCGGAGCTTTGTGCACCCCCACTTCGTTGTCGCTGCGGGCGTAAATGCCAGCCACGAATCCGCTGGGAGGCATATTGGTTTCCAGATCGGTAACCGGATCGAGAATCCTGACCCAGGGGTAATAGAGGGCCGCATACGAAGAATCGATCTGGCCACGCCAGGCGCTCACTTGCGAAACAGCGGCACTGTCGGGTGAATCCAGCACGGCGATGCGGTATCGCATTTTCTCGCAGTGGGCGATCAGATCGTTGGTGATCTGGAGGGCATCATCCTGGTAGTTAGGATAGGCAGCAAAGTAGGTGGAACCCGGTGCGCCAACAATCGAAACGTCGGTCACATCCTCGAGCGATACCAGTCCGGTCTTGATCAACGGATTCGAGGGGTCCTCCATGCCTTGATACTGCGGCTCAAGCGGCCGGTTCCCGTCGTCTCCCCCGGTCAGCGATTCGGTGTATTGCGCTGCCAGGCCCGAGATCATCGCGGGGACATCAACGGTCACGCCATTCACAGGAGCAACCTGCGCCAGCATTAGGTTGGCAATCTCAATACCGGCTGCCGGGCCAGTGTCGGAAAACGAAAACGTGATAGGCCGCGTAAGGGCGTAGTAGCTGTTGTTCAGTTCGGTTGCGAATGTCTGGCTGAAGGAAGTGTCGCTGCGCGGATCGAAGGTCAATCCCGGATAGAAATCGGTTCGCTGTACACCGTCGGGATAGGTTATCTGCAAATTCGCAGTGAGAATGCGTACCTCATCCGTACCCGGAAGCAGCAGCGGGGGCGGGGGCGAAGTGAGAAAAACGGGGTCTGTCGGGTCGGCCGTAAGATAGATCAGGTTGCCGGCTACGTCGTGAAAACGCCAACTGGGGCCGCCGGTATTCTTGTTCAGGTAGCTCTCTGCCCAGTAAAGCTCACCGCCCGCACCGGGTGGACTTGAAACCTTGCTGATCCACACCAGGTCGAAGGGATTCAGGCCACGCACTGCCGGGCTGGTCGAACTTCCACTCAAGCCATTCTGGCCGATGGAGAATGTCACCGCCAGAATTACGTTTCCTTCCGATCCCGGGTAGCGACCGTTCCAGGTAAGGGTTTGCGGCGCCGGCGGACTGGTGAGGGCTGGAAGTGTGGCTTGCGCAATGCCCGAGTCGGAGCCGGCGTTCCAGGTGCGGCTCACGTAGAGACTGCCGCCGCCATTATCGAAAAACGCGCGCACGGCTTGGGCCATGAAGTTCACCATCGGTATGCCGCCCAGGTCTTCGAAGTAAAGCGGATCCATGCTGCCGTAAATCGCTTCGAAGTCAGACAGGCAGGTCAGCAGCGAGGGAGTTCCGAAGATCGGCCCGGTTCGGGTGGGGCCGACGAAGGCCGCGGTGCTGGTGCTTACGCCTTCGATGGTGCCGGTTCGAAAGCTGGTCTCCTCGACGTATACGCCTGGCGCAAGGTATTGCGGCATAGATCTGCTCCTTCCATCACGGCGGAGATGTACCCCGCGAAATGTTCAAACTTGACGACAGCGACAAGGGGCTGCCCGCAGCCGAACGCAACACCACGTCTTGGCCGAGGGTAAGTGTGGCCGGTAAATCGGCCAGCGGAGTTTCGGGATCGGCCCAGATGGTGGCCGTCTGCTGGCTTTCGAGAATATCTTTCAGGCTGGGCGTATCGGTCCACGGCCAGGTAAGGTCGGCGGTATTGGCTAAGGGATAGCCGAGTTGATCGGGGCTGTACTGCACCTGCACCGTCAAAGGCCAGGTTTCGCCGGTGATACTGCCTTGTCCTGATCCCGGCGGCGAGCCAAATTGCAGCCGTTGTAAGATTGGGTAAGGAACGATCACCAACGCACGACCGGAATCATCGGCGATACCGGTCCACACCTCCGGATCGTCTCCCACCTGTACCTTCAATAACGCCCAAGCCGCGGGGATACCCGCATCCTGGTCGATAAGGTAGGCGCTGACGACAGCGAAGCCGGCAGACGCGCTTCGGGTTGGAGCCGAGAACAGGTAAGCCAGGCGGGCGCCGGTTGTGTTGTCGGTGGTTCCATTCACCAGAAACGCGCCCGTCTGATCCATGGTGTAAACCAGCACAGTGGGAAGGTATCGGCCCAGTTGATCCTGTACCGTTACCACGTAGGTAAAGGTCCGCGGAGGACCGAATCCGCTGCCGTTGGGATATTCCACGGCGTGCAATCCGGGTAGTCCGAAGAAGGCATAGACACCGGAGGCGGTAAGCGTGGCGGTTAGAACCGGTCCCGGCGAATTGGCCAGCCGCAGATTTACCGTGAGGCCTTCGGCGATAGGCAGGTTTAATGTGAGGTCCCAGAATCGTATGCCGAGTGGAGTGACGGTACGGGTTAATTCCAGTGGAATTCCCGGTCCCGACGCGGCGCTGATGGCGGTGCCCATGTTCGATCCTGTTACCCTTGCAAGATCACGGGTTCCCGGTAATCCGAGATCCGCTGTTGAATCGGCAATCCTTCTCCGGTGGTAAGGGTGGATTCGATCTCTAACACCCGCGCGACGTACGGAACGGAGAGTTGGTAGACGTGATGAATGATCACGTCCCAGATATTGAACATGTCCTCGACCGTCAACTGAGCTAGCGAGATCTCTACGGTTTCTTCCGGGAAAAACACATCCGGCTTATAACTGTTCAGCAGGCTGGGATAGAAAACAGGGTTGTCTTCCAGGGTGCGCATCATCCAGCCCGCGATCTCATGCTGTAAGGTCGCATCCTTGGCCCATGTGGTCAGCAGGAAATGAAGCTCGAGCGGCAGTTTCGTTCGGCCGCGCTGCCCATCGGGCTGCAAACGTCCCGGTGGAGTTCGATTCGTGCCATCCTGATAGATCCGATAGAGCAGTAACGACACGCCCTCGTCCATGGGCGACAGGAAGTCGTTTGCCACATAGACCTTGAAATCGAGCGCCGCATTGTTGAAGTCGGCCGGGTTATAACTACTGCGCAGAAGCCGAATGACCGCTTCCGTAGTAGCCGAAATTGCGGAGGTTGAGGCCATTGGTTACACTTTTCTTGCGTCAGTCCTTCTTGCCGGTCTGAGGTTTCGCCGGGACATCGAGAAGAGAATTCGCTTCCCGCAGCTTTTCGGGATTAAGACGGTACAACTTCCCGGAATGCGCTTGGGCAGTCTCGATCAGGTACTGTTCGTTTACCAGCCACTGCAACGCTCCCTCTGTCTCAACCACGTTGCGATGAATCGCTTCTTCCAGCAAACGCCATTGGGCGATGCCTTCCAGCGAGTCGGCGGCTGACGGATTTCTCAGATAGTAGGACAGGATTTGCTTTGCCACTTGCTCCGTCCTGCTGGACTTATTCACGTCCACTCCCACACCGACGTTCGGCTCAGGGAAGAGCAATCCGAAGTCCACGTGGTTGGTGGTTGCAGCAGCAGGGCTTAGATGAAAGGCGGAGTTATTTCGACCGGCGGGGTGGGTTCGATTTGACCCGGTAAATGCTCACATCGGTAGCGAGGTAGATAGTCGATTCAGCTATTTAAGAGATTAAGATGGCGATACTGGAGGCGGGTCAACTTTGACCCGCCGCGCGCGGAAGTTGCGCGGCAGCATACTTCTTCACCAATCGGCCAAAGGCACGGCGCTCTTTGCCGGCTTCGTTAGCCGCCCAGGTAATGTTGCCTTGATTTCGCCGCAGCAACTGGCCGACATATTCGCGCTCAAAGCTTTGGATAGCTTCTTGACGCGCGGTGCGGAAGGTACCGGGCTGGAACCGGGGTGCAGGCCCGGGTAACGCAATGTCGCAGCCGTTGATTTGCGTGCCTCGGGAAAATACTATGGCGCGCTGAATAACATTTGCCAGTTCGCGTATGTTCCCAGGCCAGTTATATGACATAAGGTGATGCAATGCCGCAGGGGTTAAAACCTTGCGGGTGCCGGAAGGCGTATACAGAGCCAAAAAATGTTGCGCCAGCAGGGGAACATCCTGGGTGCGCTCCCGCAGCGGAGGCAATTCCAGATGTAATACGTTCAGGCGGAAATAGAGATCTCCACGGAATTGCTTTTCCGCGACCTGAAGTTCCAGGTTGCGGTTGCTGGCGGCTACTATTTTCACATCGGAATGGGCATATCGTTCCGAGCCTAAGGGCTTAAACTGGTGGTCTTCCAGAAAACGCAGAAGTTTGGCTTGGGCAGCCAGCGATAAGGAGTCGATCTCATCCAGGAACAGGGTGCCTTTGTCGGCCAAGGCCGCCAGTCCTCGCTGTTCGCCGTGGGCATCGGTGTACGCTCCGCGGACATGTCCAAAAAGCTCATTCTCGAACAGATGGTCGGGTATTCCACCGCAATCCACGGGAACGAAAGGCTGGTTCCGGCGGCAGCTCAGAAAATGAATCGCGCGTGCGAACAGATCTTTACCGGTGCCTGTCTCGCCTGTGATCAGTGCCGGAAACCCACTGCCGGCGCTTAACATGATCTTGTCGGCCATTCGCAGAAAGGCGGGCTCTCGTCCCACCAGGTTGGCTTTGGCGAGTCCGACCATTAGATTTTCGTACGCGCTCTGGAGCTCGGCCGGAGGTACCAAGAAATGCCTCAGGCGGAGACGAACCACTTCGGCTTGCTCGGGCCAAAGAATGAAGTCATCTGCTACCGTTGCGGCTAGCGCCAAGTCTGCTGGCGCCAGATCTCGGGGCAGCACTGCTACCATCCGGCTCGGGATACTGCGATCCCTCATCTGGCGCAGCCACTGTAAGGCGCGCAACGGCTCAGGCAAACCTACCAGAAGCAAGAGATCTGCAGGTGCGTGGCGCGGCTTCTCCATCGCGAGAGCATCCCAATGGCTATACTCCCAGTCCGCCGTAGAGAGGTCCGAGAATAAGTCGGGCAAGCCGCCGGAGTTCTCCGACACGACCAATACGTGGCTCATAAAGATTACTCCCGCAAGGCCCGTGTCATTGCGATTCGGTAGCCGGTGTCAGAGCCTTCGCTGGGAGCGTTAGCGGATGGTTGATACGAGGCCGTCGAAGTTGCCAGATTTCCGGGGCGAGCTTCCTATGCTCGGGTTCGAGGTCTCTGAGACCACCGTCCCTTCCGGATGAAGCGAGCACCTAGGCTCCCGGAATCCGCCATCTCACTGGTCGGGAACCTACGGCGTACCCACTGATCGCTGCGATGGACTTCTTCACCGTGTATACGCTGACCGGTTCCTTGCAGGCTCGGCTGCTGCGTGACTATCAGGCATTGTAGTTCGCCCACGGATATGACACGAGAATAGGATTTTTCGGCCACCGCGATCTCCTTAAAAAGATCAAAGCGATGAGTTGGAGGCACTCAGGGCACATAGTACGACTGCACCATTCGTTTGACAATCGGAAAAGTATCAGTTTTCGACCACGGGGAGGTTCGATTGCGTGGGCAGTTACCGGTACGTCGCCAGCGCCCAAGCGGAGCTGGAGCAGATGAAACAGGTGGCGCAGCATACTTTGAGCATTGGGCGGGACTCGGGCTCGGGCATCTACGTTCAGCCCTTGCGACCATGCCGGTGCTGGTCTTGGTTGCTGCGGGCCTGTTGTTCCAACAGAAAGAGCAAATTGTTGGTCTTATCAGTTTTCTGTTCGGTACGACTGATAGGTACGAAAGGCTGAATGCCCGGACGATTGAGGAAGTCAACAAAGGGAGGCCTAGCATAAAGGAGAACATGTGCGGCGGCCAATGGGAAAGGAGTCTTTCCGAGCAAGGATCGGAGTCGCATTGCAGCCAGGAAGAAACCAAGGATGAAGGCGGCAAGGTCGGAATTCCTACTCAGTACGGAGTCCTCCGATAGGCCCTCGGTCACAGTATTTTTCCCTGTTAGCAGGGAATTTCGCCGGAGAAGGGTTCGCACATGACTGCGTCCTCCGCCAGCAAGTCTTTATTGTCAGAGAAGTTATTACCGAAGCGCCTGTTTTCGCGTATTTGGCGGCCTTTTAGGTGAGTTTCAGGTCTCGACCTGTAGCAGAGAAATTCGCGTCTCGTTTACTAGAGTGCAAACCATCCAAGTTCTCCGAACCCCATATTTGGAATACAGGTCTGCGCCCCGTCTCAGGCGAATGGAATGCGATCTAGGAGCGAATGGCCCGCGAACATGCCGACCAAGCCCAAAAATGTGGTCAGCAGTTTCCAAGCCTTTGTCTCGCTAAGCGCCCTGCACCCCGTTCGGATAGGTCCTTGAGGGTAGGATCTTCACGGTCGATCGTGTAGGCGTCGCAGTGAGACCAACGATGTATTTGGCCCTCACCTGCTTCATAACTTGCTCGAAAGTGAATGCAGAGATATGGTGGCACTCGTCGACGATCACCTGACCATACTCGGCGACAAAGTCCTTTACTTCATCTTTCCGGTGGAGGCTCTGAATGACCGCAATATCGACATGTCCAGTCCGGTCCATCTTCCCGCCACCGATCTGCCCAAGCGATTTCGCTGGCAGATTCAAGAACATTGCCAGCCGCTCATGCCACTGATCGAGCAACTGCTGCCGGTGAACCAGAACCAACGTATTGATCTTGCGATTCGCGATCAGCCAGGCGGCAATGGCAGTCTTTCCGAAAGCCGTTGGAGCGCACAGAAGGCCCTCGTCGTGCTGGATGATCTTGAAAACAGCCTCCTGTTGGAGCGGCCGTAGCTCGCCTTGGAACTCTCTTCGGTTGGGGTGCCCGCAAAGCGCTTATCCTGCACTTCCGGCCGGATCCGGTGAGCTTTAAGCAGAGCCGATGCCTCCGGCGATGGATTCAGCCCAGCACAACGATGCCAAGGAGACTGCCGTACTGGCCGGCAATTCACTTCGTTATGAGGGGCCGATCAGCATGCAGGGATTGGTGAACGCCGACCCAGACATCAAGACGATCGTCTTTCCATAGCCCCCAATGATTTCCCCTCTATACCGCGAGCTATCCATACTGTTAATGTTGCTGTTCGGGGCCAGCAGGACGCCAACCGCTGTCGTCGGCACCATAGTCTTCACCGACGCGTTCGCCTTGGTGATGTTGTAGACAACATCCAAAGCCTCCACACCATCGCCTACCTGAATGTTGCCGTTGTGAAGGTTGAAGTTCCCCGAAATGTTGATGACGAATCCCGTACCGGCTGGGCCCGTAAATGTCAAAGTGGCATTGTTGTCCAGTAAGAAATTCGTCAGGTTCACCACGTTCAGACCCACCGTGCCGGTCACTGTCAGATCCTGAATGATCTGGCCGTTGGAGGGGAGCTGCGCTTGCACCGCCGCCGTGCTAGGCAGACCAGCGAAATAAATGGCGGCGTTATTTGCGTCGGAAACGGCCTGCGCCACAAGGCCGTCATCGACAACGATCGGCCCGGAAGACCCGTGGATACCGGCGGTATTCACCTGCGATCCCACGACAATATCGCCGTCCACCACTGATGGTGCCGATTCGTCAATCGTGCCGGGGTTGGCTCCCCCCACCGTGCCGAGCACGGTAGCCAGGTTAATGTTGAGCAAGGAACCCGGGCCTCCCATGCTGAAGACGGCAAAGTTACTGGGCCCGGCTGTTCCCAGATTCGTGGCCAGCGTGCTGTTGCCGCACTGACCGATCTGAGCAAAGAGGTTCGATGCGCAAACAAGACTAAATATTAAGGACACGAATAGCTTCAGCATGCAACTCCCTCCGGTCGCTACGCACTCTGTTGAAATTCGAGGTGATCAAGCAGCTCTGATCAGTTCTGCAATGCAATTGATAATTGACTACGCATTCCGCATTCTTCGCTTGCGACCCCGTCTAGGTCTTCCACAAAATTGTGGCGTCTCCCAATTTCTTGCGGCCCGGAGCCCCTGGTTCGAGGCCGCACATCAGCTTCGCGCGGGCGGATGTAAATCCAGGCTGGTTTTCTTGACCATTCACATCGATGATGAGCTTGTTAGGCATGTTTAGTTAAAGGCGCCCTCGGCTATGTGTAAGGGCTCACAGGAAGACTGATCTCATCCCGGCAATCCATGAGGCACTTTCGAACCGATGATTTATTTCTGCGACGCGGTAGCGGTGTGAAACCTCCCAACGGGAAAAACGGGGCGAAACTGAGATACGACAGGCATCTCGCCGTTGCCCCCCTTTTCGCGATCCTGCAATCCGGAGCGATCTGGCTTCCTTTGCGACGCGATCATTACCGGGAAATCGGTTTGCGGTATTGATTGTTTCGGTATGCTTTTTCAATTCAAAGTGTCCAGGGAAATCTCCGGCGGTTTGTGCTGGGTCAATCCGGCAATCACAATCAGTGCCAAAGCCGCCGCGCATAGCAGAAACACTACGCGGATACCAAACCATACCGCGAGATGGCCGGAGAGCAGCAGTCCCAGCACCTGCGCTAGAGAGAACACCGACATGAAGCTGGAGGTGACGCGGCCGAGCATCGCCGGCGGTGTCTCTTGCTGCATGAGCGTTTGCGCAGCAACCACGACGAAGCTGATGCCGAATCCCATGGTGAAGGTGGTCGTCACCGCCGCCGGGATGGCGCGGAAGATTCCAAGCAGTGCCACGCCAGCCGCGCAAACGCTCAATCCGGTCAGAACGATGCTCTTCTTCGATCGCTGGCGGCCGAAGCGGTTCACGACCATTGTGCCTACAATCAGCCCCACACCCACCGCCGAACTCACTACGCCGTACAGGAAAACACCCGAGTGCAGGATGTCGCGCACGTAAATCGAGAATAGGGGGCTGAGGCAACTCATCACAAACATGGCGCCGACCATCGAGGTGATCACAAAGGCGAGTGAAGGATGAGTGAAGATGAAACGGTTGCCGCTGGTCAGCTGCTCCAAAAACCCTTTTACAGTATTACTGCCTGGTGCCGGGTCGCGTTTGATCAATAACGAGGCAATCATGGCGGCAGAGAAAAAGAAGCTGAATGCATCAAGATAAAAGCAGGACTTCTCGGTTAACCAGGCCACGAGTGCGCCGGCCACAACTGGCGACAGCAGACGCACGGTGTAGAACGCCTGCGACATAAGCGCATTCGCTGCCAGCAGCTTTTCTTTTGCCACCAGTGTGCGGAGAGCCACCGATTGGGCCGGCGAGAAAAAACTGGAAACCACGCTTAGCGCAATAAAGATGGCGCACAACTGTGCCAGATCCGTGACCCACGGCAATAGCAATACCAGCGCACCGCGAATCAGATCGCTTGCGATCATTACCTGCTTCACCCGCCAGCGGTCGACAAAGACGCCGGATATCGGGCTGACGATTGCCAGCGGCAGCATGTAAGCGATCAATAAGTAAGTGACCTGGGCGGCGGTGCCATGCCAGCGAAAAGTGATCAGGCTAATGACGCCGAACAGTGCCAGAAAGTCGCCAAATACCGAGACAAACTGGGCCAGCCAGAGTGTGCGAAAGTCGCGCTGGGCAAAAACCCCGCGTGCCTCAGGTTTCGGAAGGGCGGCAGTAGCCATTGGTACGAGTGTCTTATCTGAAATCCAGGCAGATAGTGAAAGCAGTATAAAGGCAGCCGGTCCGCCTGCGGAAAGATTTAGGGCTGCAGCTGAAGACGGTCCAGGTTACTTGGGGGGTTGATCGGCAATCAGGAAGTAATGCCAGCGGACTGAACGGATCAGTACGGACAAGTCCGCGCTTCGCCTTGAATCGGCGGTGGTCGACAAACTCCGTGAAGGGCGCGATCACTGCTCTGCCATCACCGCCGGCCGGAAAAGGAGTACGTCCAACTCAAGCTGACATAGGACTTCAAGGGCACGCCGACGGCCTGCTCAACCGGCGCAACGCTGGACGGGTAGGCAAGCACTTCGGTCGTCTGCCCAGTGTAGCCGTGAGCGACAAGGAAGTTTGCGGCCACTGAGGTGCGGCCTTCAGCAAAGGAACGCAGCAATCCGCCACGAAACTCCGTGACCGGTACGCCGGTGAAACCGTCGCCCAGCGGCTTGGCGCGCACGTACTCCACTTCACCACGAAATTGCAGGCGCAAGGGCAGGCGGTTCAAGGAACCAACGGTGTCCAAGATGAAGCGTGGCGCTTCAGGAATCGGTTCGCCGGTGATGACATCGCGCGCATCGGCCTGCGAGTACGAAGCGTAGAGGCTGCCAACCGAAAAGTTTCGTTGCGCGGAAACTGAGATCACTTTGTTCACGGAGGGGCCGACGAGCTCCTGCAAACCGGTATCGGGATCGATCTTCGCCAGTTCCTGCGAATTCGACGTGCGGCGGAGCGTTAGATAAAACTGCGTCTGCTTGAGGACTTTGGAAATGACAAGTTGTTCGGCCCGCGAAGGATGCCAGCAGAGTCGGAACGCCAGTGCCGTTGCCGATGCGGGGATCTTCGGTGTGATAGCCATACCCGTAGCTGAATGCGATCGAAGGCCAGTACCAGCGATCTCCGGGAAGGATGGTGAAGGTGCCTTTCGGGAGGGTGACGGTGGCAAGCCTGTTGAACGAATTCTGCGGGTTGATGAAGTCCTGATTGTCGATCCAGACTTCTTCCTGCCGAACACCGAGGTTGTAATGGAAGCGGCGCTTGATGGGACCGTCGACCGCAATGAACGGCGCAACAAAAGAAAGTGTGAGGTTGTTGCTGGTGGTGAGCTGGAACTGGTTTTGCTCGGTGATGTGGTAGAGGTCAAGATCGTGCGGCGCATTGTGCTGGAGATCAATGCCCGCCAGCAATGCGATCCAGGGACGCAGGCTCTGGGTATACAGGGCCTCGCCGCCGAAGACATTGCGGCGCTCACTTTGCTGGATCAGCCCATCGCCGAAGTTGGACCGCAGAGTGAGAGCGTAATTTCGATAGAAACCGGAGAAGGTGAATTGCCGCTGCTCGCTAAGTTTCCAGGTGTCGGTGACGACGGCCAGAGCATTGCGAGTGTAGTCGAGCTGGCGGCTGTCAATGGTATCGCCGGGCACGGCCACGTTGATGGGAATCAGGCCGGGAACGTAAGAAGAGCCGTAATAGCCGATGCCGAACAGGGTGAGCTGGTGGCGCCCGAGGTTGAACTGGCGGAGCCCGTTCAGCTTGTACTGCTGTCGATGTTCCAGTCGCTGGAGAAAGCCGTTGCCGAAAGAAGCTTCCAGCGCGAGCCACTCATTCTTGTGGGGATCGGACGAACTCCAGCCGCCCACCAGGTCACCGTCGCGGTAGTCGCCGGTGAGTTGGAGAAAACTGCCGAGACGCGGCCAGGGAAGATAGCTAGTAGAGAGATCGACTGCGTTGTTGCCCTCGCGCACGTTGAAGGCGCCGCCATCGACAGTGACGCCCTCGATGGTGGGTGAGATGAGGACATTAGGATCGGAGTAGCCGTTGCCGTGAGCATTGGCAGGAAGATTGTTGGGGACGAGGTAGTCGCCGATCTGGAAATACTGCGCGATGGGTTCGCCGTGATCGCCGGCGACACCGGGAGCGAAGTACTGCGGGGCCTTGATGCCGCCGGAAGCAGTCTCGATGGGTAGCCCCGGGATGGAGATCGGAGCCCCGGGGCGGCCAGGGTTGGCATCGAGTACCTGATCGTGAACGAAGATGCTTTGCGACGGATCGGGTGTCATGAGCGAAGGATCGGAAGCGACGACTGTTACCTGCTGCTGAACGGCCGCGATCTGTTGGAACTGGAGCGCGACTTCAGACGGATGTCCCGAACCCACGGCGACGTTGGCGACGACGGTGACGAAGGCCGGCGACTCGGCGCGGAGTTGATAGTCGCCGGGATCGATGTTGGTGAGAGTGAAGCGGCCATCGTCGCCGGTGGTGGCGCGAGTGACAGCGGAGCCGCCGCGCGTTCAGCAGCGTCAGCTCTGCGCCTGCCACCGGAGCGCCCTGGGGATCGACTACCTTCCCGCTGACCGGGACGGCCACCGTATAACCGCACTACAGGTAAGCAAGAGGGCGACAATAGCGATGATGGTTTCGACACATGGCCGTCTCTCCCAACCAGCGATTACTTATCGTGTGAGTTGCGGTGCGCCTTGCAGTCTGGCCAGCGTCATGCGCGCTTGCTCAGAGCCGAGGCTGTTCAGGTCGGCGGCCTCGCGCAGGTAGCGTTCGGCGGCGGTGCGGTCTCCGGCCTGCAGCGCGATTTCGCCGGCATGCGCGAACATTTTGGCGTTGCGAATTCCGACGGCGAGCGCGGCTTCAATCTGCTTACGTGCCTCGGCGTACTGCTGATTGCGGTAGAGCGCCCAGGCGTAAGCGTCGAGGGTGAAGACGTCGTGGCGACGCGCGATTTCGCGAGTGGCAACTTCGAGGGCCTTCGCCGGATCGTGCGCGTGGTCGGCGTAGTAGAAGATCAGCTCGTGGTTGGAGTTGTCGCCGATATTGGTTTCCCGCAGCGACTTCTGCTCAAACTCTGCAAACGCTTTTTGCGCGTCAGCGGTGCGGCCGGCCAGTTCCAGAGCCTCGGCCAGATCGTAGAGGTTCTCGGCGTGAGGGGCGGCGGCGTAGCGCTGCTGAAGCAGGTCCACGGCTTCGGCGTAACGCTTCTGCTGGATGCGCACCTTGGCAAGATTGCCCAGCGCGTAGTGATAGCCCGGAAACATGGCGAGCGCCTGGTGGAGCAGCTTTTCCGATTCATCGAGATTGCCGGTGCCAAGGTTCAGGTGCGCCATCTGGGTGAGGATCCAGGCGCCGTCTTCGGCCTGCGCCGGGCGGAGTCGATTGAAACGCCATGTTCATCAGCTCAAGCGACCCATCAGTGTCGCCGAAGAGCTCACGCAGATAAGCGGCACGGGTAATGCCGGGCAGGTTGCCGGTGCGCAGATCGAGCATGCGCTGGCAGGCGGCTTCGGCGTCCTTGTAATTGCCAAGCTCCACGTTGGCGTCGGTGAGAAAGCCGTAAACCATCACGTCGTCGGGCATACGCTGGTTGAGTTTGGTGGCTTCGACCAGCGCGGCGGCAAATTCATGCTTGCCCAGCAACAGCCACACGTGAATGCGTTGGCCGTCGAAGTTGGCGGGCGAGATGGCGAAGGACTTCTGCAGACTGGCCTCGGCGTCGTTGTAGAAACGGACGTCCGAGGTTTCGCGGGCGCGGCGCGACTGAGCCAGCGCCAGCGCATTGTAGGCCTCGAAGTTTTTCGGATTCTTGTCGATCTGCTTTTGCGCCACGGCCATGGTCTGCTCGGCGGGCGAAAGTTTGGTAGCGGCTCCGGCAGTGGTGGCCGTTTGCGCCAGTGATGCGACGGCGGTCAGGATGGCAAACACGGCAACAATCAGTTTCTTCATAACGCACCTCGTAGCTCCTCATTCCGGACGTTGGTGAAAACCGCCGGTGGCCACGGCTCGGGTTGAGCGCAGTCACCGGCGAGGGTTAGTTAATGGGGCAGATACCGCCGGGATCGCCACTGCAACCGGCCTGGCCAGGACCGATGTGATGGCTGTCGCGCCCGCTGTGCGCCGGCATCACGTAGGGGAAGGTGGTTCCGTAACCGACGTCGTTGATGTTGACGCCGTCTCCGATGCGCGTGCCATACGTCTGCGGGTCGACGAGGATGCCGCCGACGGCGCGAGCCGCGATGTCGACCACGTCGTCAATGAGCCGGCGTCCGTTAGGGAAGCCGGCGTCATCGCCGACCAGGAAGCCGAGCCGCTTCTGCTGGCCGACCTGCGTGGGCGGGATGCCGGTGTTCAGGCGGAGCAAGTCGGCAACCGGACCCATGTCATTCTGACCGCAGCCGGGGCAGATGGGAGGCTCGTATTGCACCAGCAGAAGCAGGTCATTACGAGGCGGAGGTGGCACGGGAATGCCGATGGACTGGAAGAGCTGCGCCAGCAACGGATTCAGGACAAAGCTGGCGAACTGCGAGTCGTTCGCCGGATCGCTGATGCTGAACGTGTCCTTGAAGCCGGTGCCGATGATCAGCTCGTTGATGAGCGGGTTGCCCTCGCGCTGCACCTGCGCGAAAGGGAGCGGGTTGGTGCTACGCCGAACAGCTAGCTGCTGCCGCGAGGTAGCGCCATAGGTGCCGATGACCGCGCGCTTGTCGCCGGCGCCGTGCATCTGGCCATCCTGGGTGAGCATGGTGATGGGAACTTCCAGCACGATGGAGTTGACGTTGAAGCCGGCGACGGCATCGGGAGCGAAGTTATCGGTATCGTCGTTGTCTTCCTGTTCGCTCAGCACCCCGCCGACTCCCATGCGGAAGTTGAGAGAGTCAAAAGCCGCGCCGAGGTCGATGAAGAAGGGATCGTCAACCGTGCCGGCAAAGACGCGAATGTTATTCCCCAGGTCGTACTGCGCCTGCTGGAAGAGCGAGTTGTAGTCGGGCATGGTGCGTGGGCCGACATTGGTGGGCAGAGCGTATAGCGTCCGGCCGCCGGTCAGATCGGTGCGCTGTCCGTTCTTGATCATGGTGACGGTGTAGTGCTGGCGCAGGTTCAGGCCCTGCGAGCCGTTCCCGTCGAGAGCGGTGATGGGAGGGATACCGGCGATGCCGCCGACGAATCCCGTAAAGACGTCCGGCATGCGGATTTCCGTGGTGAAACGGAATTCGAAGGTGATGTCCTCAATGCCGTCGCGATTGTTATCGATCTTCATCTGGTAAAGCACGTTGGGATCGAAGGGGAAGTAGTTGGGGCCGTTGGAGGGTTCGAGGAAGGGGTCAACGTTAAGAATGAAGGTGACCCGATCCGGGTGATCGTAGCTGACGAACGCGTACCAGTCGGTAACGTCCGCCGAGTGGTCCAGAGCAGTGATGGGAGCCTCGCGATGGCTGGATGCAAGCAGACTGGCCGGGACCAGTAAGAGCAATGCCATGACAAGGTACGCCCCTGAGTGCTGACGCTTCATAGATTTTCCTCGGATTAGAGTGATGGACAGTCGCCGGTAGTAAGAGAGGCTGCCGGGACGCGACGCGCGCCTCAGCAGGTTGCGACCGGCTCTGTCTACGAACCGAGGTACGCGACGAGCCGAGGAAACGGATTTCGTGGAGACAAGAAATTTACATTCGGTTGTGGATTGTCGGCGATGCCAAGCTCGCCAAGTTCATCCCTCGAGGGGCCAAAGTTCGATTCTGCCTCAGACGGATGAGGGTTTCGAGGCCCGGGCGACTGCGACCGGAGTGACGGATTAGTCCTCGGAAGCCGGCAGGTGTTTACCAAAACGAATGCGAGATTCTTAGTCGACCACGGTTGTAGCATTGAGTATTCATGCGAACACCGATCTACCAGATTGACGCGTTCACGAGTCGACGCTTTAGCGGGAACCCAGCGGCGGTGATGCCGATGCATCGTTTTCTGCCGGACGAGACAATGCAGGCTATCGCGGCGGAAAATAACCTGTCCGAAACCGCGTTTCTTGTGCCTGAAGGCAGCGACTACCATCTGCGCTGGTTCACGCCCAGAGTCGAGGTACCTCTGTGTGGCCATGCCACTTTGGCCAGCGCCGCGGTCGTCATGGAGCGCCTGGAACCTGGACGCAAGAGAGTGATCTTCCATTCGGCAAGCGGACCACTCACAGTGAGCCGCTCAGGCTCGGGCTACGTTATGGGTTTTCCAGCGCGTCCTTCCCAGGCCATTGCCACGCCTCCTGGTTTTACGAGGGCTCTTGGCGTTGACACTCTTGAAGTTCGGATCAACCAGTT
Source organism: uncultured Acidobacteriaceae bacterium (assembly GCA_963746515.1). Lineage (GTDB taxonomy): Bacteria > Acidobacteriota > Terriglobia > Terriglobales > Acidobacteriaceae > Bog-257. The sequence continues at coordinate 248,736 of CAVVBO010000004.1, forward strand.
CAACTACCTGGCCATCCTGCAGAACGCGCAACTCGTGCGCCAACTATCTCCTGACATGACTGCTATCGCTCTCATGGATAGGCCGGGAGTTATCGTGACGGCGTCCGGAGACGACGGCTACGATTTCGTCAGCCGCTACTTTGCCCCGGCCAAGGGCATTCCAGAGGATCCGGCGACTGGCGCTGCCCACTGCATGCTTGCTCCCTATTGGGCGCAGCGGCTCGGAAAGGCTGAGTTTCGAGCCTTCCAGGCTTCCCGGCGCGGCGGAGAGATGATCTGTCGCCTCAGGGATGACCGAGTCGAATTGGAAGGAGCCTGTGTCTTTTACCTGGAGGGCGAGGTAGAAATATGAACACCCGGCACCTCCTTCTTATTGAGCCGGCAGCGCAGGTCCATTGCTGCCCAACGTTTCGGCAAAGCGTCAAATCAGGATGAGCTTTTCAGTCCGGCGAAAGCTTGCCTGGTTAGTGCTGGCGCCGATCTCTTTCTTCTCGGTGCGCGCCGCTGCGCAGTCGCCGGCTGAGTCTCACGCGAAGGTCGAGTTGATCGCAGAGCAGAACACCGCGCCGGTGGGCAATCCACTGTGGGTTGGGCTTCTCTTTCGGCTCGATCCCGGCTGGCATATCTACTGGCAGAACCCCGGAGATTCAGGGCAACCGCCCAAGGTCGAGTGGCAACTTCCCCAGGGATTTACTGCCGGCTCTATTCTTTGGCCGGTTCCGATCCGCCTGGCCACGGGGTCAATCGTCGATTACGGCTATGAGGGGCAAGTGCTCCTGATGGTTCCCATCTCATCCCAGTCGAAGCAGAACACGATGCTGCCTAATGTTTCGGCAAATCTGAAATACATTGTGTGCCGCGAGACTTGTATACCCGGCAAAGCTCACCTTACACTGGCGCCTGCTTCGAACGGCGACAACCAGCAACGGCGCTCGCTGTTCCGTCAAACCAGGCAGGAACTTCCCAAACCAATGCCGCGCAGCTGGAAGCTGGTAGCGGAATCGAACAAATCGCAGTTCATTCTCATGGTGCGGGGTGGTCCGCAGATATCCAAGGCAAGTTTCTTTCCGATAGAGCCCGACCAAATCGATAATTCCAGTCCGCAGGCGTTTGCATCCAATCGTGCGGGATTTCAGCTTACTCTCAAGAAGTCCGATCAACTGGTCAAACCCATCTCGACTTTGAGAGGGTTGATCGTTGTGGGAGCTGGACAAGCATTCGAACTTGCGGCGCCCGTGATTTCACGATAAGCGAGCGAAAAAGATGCCGCAAGAATTTCATGTAGCCAGAGCGCAAATCAAGAAGAACAAAATGAGAAAACAATTTCTGAAATCTACCTTCGCTATCGTCTCTATCTCTATCCTGTTGCCGCTAGCGTCGGCATGGGCGGCAAGAGTGGGCGAACCGGCGCCCGAGTTTACCGGCACTGACAGCAATGGCCAGGTCCACAAACTTTCTGACTATAAGGGCAAGTTCGTAGTGCTGGAGTGGTCTAATCGCGGCTGCCCCTACACGCAAAAACAGTACAACAGCGGAAACATGGAGAAGCTGCAGCGGGAGTGGACCGCCAAGGGTGTGGTGTGGCTGACGGTAGTCTCTTCTGCTCCTGGGAAGCAAGGCTACGTTACCGGACCCGAAGAGAATGCCTATCTAAAGCAGGTGAACGCTGCACCTACCGCAGTTCTGTTGGATCCGACGGGCGCTCTGGGTCACCTTTACGGCGCTAAGACGACACCGCACATGTTCATCATCAATCCGCAGGGCGTCTTGATTTACAACGGTGCGATCGACGATCGGCCGACCACCGATGTGGCGGATGTGAACGGGGCAAAGAATTATGTTTCGACGGCGCTGGAGGAGGCCACATCCGGAAAACCTGTCGGCGTGCCGACATCGCGTCCTTACGGCTGCTCCGTCAAGTATTCAGAGTAGAAAGTGGCGTCCATCGCCCGATTGCCGACGCCCGTGTACCTGTGCCTCATTCGATGCGAATGGAACGTGATCTGGACAGAGAGTGGTGGGTGAATGCGCGGAATTTATTCCCACCTCTCATGCCTTCTTGCCACTCCAGAGAAGTAATCAGTGAAGCGCCTGCCCGGTAAACATTCTATCGAGAGCGCGTAGTGCTGCAGCCAAAGAGAAGCTGCAAGGACGACTCAACGATAGTTAACTGATCCCGCGAACCACAGGTAGAATGACGGTCACCCATCGAGGTGTGAGGATATGAACGATCTTGCAAAGCCTGATTTGAAAAAGGGAGTTCCGCTGGCCAGCATCCCAGACGGTGGAAAGTTGCTGGGAGTGGTCGACGAAGAAGAGGTTTTGCTGGTGCGGCGCGGGACCGAGTTGTTTGCCGTAGGTGCTTACTGCACGCATTACCACGGGCCGCTCGCGGACGGACTGGTAGTGGACGACCAGGTGCGATGTCCCTGGCACCATGCCTGTTTCAATCTGCGCACGGGCGAAGCTCTAAGGGCTCCGGCGCTCGACCCGATTCAGTGCTGGCAGGTTGAGCGGGTGGGAGAGAACGTCTTCGTAAAGGAAAAGGTCGTGCCTGCCGGCAGCCATAGCGTATCGACTGCGTCGCACCCTTCTTCGATCGTCATTATCGGTGGAGGCGCCGCCGGGCTTGCCGCCGCCGATATGCTTCGCCGCAAAGGATACAGCGGTCCGTTGACGATGATCAGCGCCGACAGCGCTCCGCCGTGCGACCGTCCCAATCTATCAAAAGATTTTCTGGCGGGAACTGCCTCCGATGAGTGGATTCCACTGCGGCCACCCGAGTGGTATGGTGAGCGGAAAATCGATCTGGTCCTCAATTCACGTGTCATCTCATTGGATACGAAGCATAAGAAGGTCAACGCAGAGAATGGTAAGACGTACGAATATGGAACTCTGCTGCTGGCGACCGGAGCCGATCCGGTGAAGCTGCCGCTGGAAGGCGCTGCGTCTTCAGAGATTTTTTATTTGCGTTCGTTTGCGGATAGCAAGGCGATCCTGGCGAAAGCGACATCGGCGAAGCAGGTCGTTGTGATCGGCGCCAGGTTCATCGGCCTGGAAGTGGCTGCCTCGATGCGCACCAGAGGGCTCGCCGTACATGTCGTTGCGCCGGAACAGGTGCCTCTGGAGAAAATACTCGGATCCAGAGTCGGCGCCTTTATCCGAGGCCTTCATGAATCGCACGGAGTAGTCTTCCATCTCGGCGAATCGGTGAGACGGGTTGATGGCGATAAGGTAATGCTGACCGGCGGAGGGACGATTCAGGCGGATTTCATTGTTATCGGAGTGGGAGTACAGCCATCGACCGCCTTGGCGGAACAGGCTGGCTTAAAAATGGACCGCGGCATTGTGGTGGACGAATATTTGCGGACCAGTGCGCCGGAAGTGTTTGCCGCCGGGGATGCGGCACGGTGGCCGGACCCCCATACGGGAGAGCGTATTCGCGTGGAACATTGGGTAGTGGCGGAGCGTCAAGGCCAGACCGCTGCCAGGAATATGCTGGGTGCGGGCGAGCGGTTCGAAGCGGTGCCGTTCTTTTGGAGCCAGCACTATGACGTACCGATCAACTACGTGGGGCATGCGGACAAGTGGGACAGCATCGCTATCGATGGAGATGTTGAAAAGAGGGATTGTTCCGTTTCCTATAAACGCGGGGGACGTACCCTGGCGGTGGCAACGATTTTCCGCGATCTTGCAAGCCTGGGGGCAGAGTTGGAGATGGAGACACGAATCAATTCAGGCGGGTGCTAGGGCTACTATAAAAATGGCAACGAACCTACAAAGGAGGCGTTCCTTCTTCCAGTAGTACGCGTATAGTTGGCGGTAGTTCCATCCATTCCGCTAGCGAGTTAAAACAATCGAATCGAAGGAGGGCTCCATGCGGACAATAGCTTTGCTGCTCCTTGCCATCACACTGGCCAGCTTAACTCTCGTGGGACAGACGCTGTCTCGCAGCCCTCTCGCTCCTCCGGTCTATCCCCTCAAAGCCAGCGCTAACGGCCGCTATCTGACCGACAGCAACGGAGTGCCATTCCTGCTCATGGGAGATTCGCCGCAATCCATGATCGCGAACCTGGCTCGCCCGCCAAATGTCCGGATACATGGCAGAACCGGCAAGCGATGGGATTCAACTCCATCCTGGTGGACGCGCTTTGCACCAGCTACACGGGAGGAAACGGGAACGGTACGGCGTACGATGGCACGCCCCCATTCACCAGCGGCACCGACCCCTCGAATTATGATCTCTCGACGCCCAACCCAGCCTATTTCGCCGAACTCGACGCCTTGGTCAGTCTGGCAGCGACCGATCACCTCGCCGTCCTGCTTGATCCCATCGAAACCGGCGGATGGCTGGTGACACTCGAAAACAACGGCCCTGCTAAGGCCTACAATTACGGAGTCTATCTGGGGAACCGTTACCGCGGGTTTGCCAATATCGTCTGGCATAGCGGCAACGACTTTCAAAGCTGGAGCAGCAGCCCGAGCGACAATAACCTGGTACACCAGGTGATGTTAGGAATCGCCAGTGCCGATCCCGTGCATCTGCAAACCGTCGAACTGAATTACAACTTCAGCTATTCGAACCAGGACACCACGCTGAGTGACGTGCTGACGCTGGACGCCTGTTATACGTATTACGAAACCTACGATTGCTTCGCGCAAGCCTACGCCAGCACGCCCGTATTGCCGTTATTCCTGACGGAGGCCAACTACGAATATGAGAACAATACCGGTCAGCTGCCCGGTCCCGCCGGACCGTACGTCCTGCGCGAGCAGGAGTATTGGACGCTGACCAGCGGCGGTGCCGGCCAACTCTACGGCAACCACTACACCTGGCTGTTTCCGCCGGAATGGCAATTGTTTCTCATCAGTCCCGGCGCGCTGGAAATACAGTACATTAACAGTCTGTTCGGGGCGCTGCCGTGGCAGAACCTCGTACCAGATACGGCGCACCAGGTAGTCACCGGCGGCTACGGCACCTACAACGGCGGCAATGAAAACTTCACTACAGCGACTTATTGCACGACAGCCTGGGTGCGAGGATTCTACGCGCTTACCTATTGCCCACAAGCCACCACGCTTACAGTGAACCTGGCGGAATTCGCGGGCTTCACGCGAGCCCGATGGTACGATCCGTCGAATGGAACGTTTATCCGCATCAGTGGATCGCCATTCCGTAACGCGGGCAGCCACAATTTCACAACGCCCGGCAACAACCACAACGGCGATCGGGATTGGGTGCTGGACCTGGATCCGGCATCAGCACCCTGATACGTAGTAACCATGAAGAACCGCGGCATCATGGCAGCTTGGAAGTATCATGAGCGTACCAAGCGTTCCTCTTGGAGTATTCGCAGCGATGCTCAGGGTCTGGACTGGACGAATCGGCCGCTACCTTTCAAAATCTACTTAATGATAGAGCCGCTTCCGTTGCCGCGGACCAATTACTGGTCTGGCATACGACCTTGCGACTGCCATCTCACTACGATGCTACGGAAAAAGTAACTTGACTCAGGTTCAAGCCCTGGTCTAGAGTAGTTCAACTTCATGTCGGTATTCCGCCTGAAATTCGCGAACCTCTGCACAACAACATCGGGGACAAGTGTGCCAACAAGCACATCAGTTTCTTCATCGGGCGGGAGACAGATCGGCAATAGTTCCTAGAACAAGCTTCCAGGACAAGATCTAAAGAACCCACCGCCCGAAAGGCTGGTGGGTTTTGTATTTATGGGCAGTGCAGGAGCGCACATGATCGTAATGAAATTTGGCGGGACCTCGGTGCAGGACAGCGCAGCGATCGAACGCGCTGCGGATATCGTGCTTGGCCGTTTGGAACAACGGCCAGTGGTTGTAGTCAGCGCCTTGGCGGGAGTGACCGACTCGACGTTGACTATGTCGCAGAGCGCAGCTTCTGGGCAACTATCCCAAGCCTCGGACTTGCTTCAGCAGATCCGGCAGAGGCACCTGGAGGTCTTATACGCGCTGGTGAGCGGCGAAAACCAGATCTCGGTCCGTGAGCAGATTCACGAGCTGACCGACGCCTTACAGGATATGCTGCGCGGAGTTGCAACTCTCGGCGAGCTGTCAGCTCGCACCACGGACGCGATTCTCTCAATTGGCGAATTGCTGTCGAGCGCAATTGTTAATGCCGCCTTTCAAGCCCGCGGTATTGATTCGGTGCTGGTCGACTCTCGCCGTTGCATCGTGACCGATGCCGCGTACACTCGCGCCGTTCCACGGTTCGACCAGACTACTGACCGTCTGCGGTACGAGTTGGCACCGCTACTCCAAGCTGGTCAAATTCCGGTCATGGGCGGCTTCATCGCGGCGACCGCCGAGGGAATCCCTACCACGCTCGGTCGCGGCGGTTCAGACTTTTCAGCGGCCATCATCGCCGCTGCCCTTAATGCCAATCGAATTGAAATCTGGACCGATGTCGAAGGAATGATGACGACCGACCCTCGGTTATGCTCCCGAGCGCAGAGAATTGAAGCGATCGGATTTGACGAAGCCTCCGAGTTAGCCTACTTCGGGGCCAAAGTGCTGCATCCTGCCACACTGATTCCCGCAATCGAGAAGAACATACCTATCCATGTGCTGAATTCCCGCAAGCCGAAGAACCAGGGAACCCGAATCTGCTCGAGCGCCCCTCCAAGCCGCACTGTGTTTCGAGCGATTGCGGCAAAGAAGGGAATACAAGTGATCAATGTGAAATCTCCCCGGATGCTGATGGCACGCGGCTTCCTGGGCGCTTTGTTCAACTTATTCGAACGGCACGATTGCGCCGCCGATCTGGTCTCGACGTCGGAGGTCAGCGTGTCTATCGCATTCGACTCGTCACGCGAGGTCAGTCCGTTGCTGCACGACCTGAAGGAGCTGAGTGAAGTTGAAGCTCAGAATGGAAAAGCCATCATCTGTCTGGTGGGAAAGCAAATCCGCGGCCAGGCCGGAATCGCCGCGAAAGTGTTCGATGCGATCGCGCAAGGTGGCATCAACGTCCACATGATTTCGCAGGGAGCTTCGGAAATCAACATCAGCTTCGTAGTGGATGAAAGCGATGTTGGCGAAGCTGTCCGGCGTTTGCACCGCCGCTTCTTTGAGGTCGCCGAGTCTTGTCACACTGCGGACGCCGATAACAGACTGCCGGCGCCATCTCTCGCCAGCCACTTGGCCGCGCAACCGGAGGTTGATTGACCGTGACGACGATGCTTGCGCAGTTTGAATCTTCCGAGTACGCGGCCGGTAAGTGTTGCAAGGTTGCGCTGCTCGGCTTTGGAACGGTAGGTAGTTGTGTAGCTCGACTGCTGGCTGCGCGCAGCGCGGAATATCCGCTACAACTCACGCATATCTGCAACCGGAACGTGGCTCGCAAGCGAGTGGATTGGACTCCACCACAGGTCATGTGGACCGAGGACATCCATCAGGTGCTGTCTTCCGATGCTGACGTAATCGTTGAGCTAGTTGGCGGATTGCAGCCGGCGTACGACTGGGTGCGGAGCGCACTGCAATCCGGCAAATCAGTAGTTACTGCAAACAAACAACTCATAGCGCATTTCGGGTCGGAGTTGTTGCATCTGGCACGGGTGAAGCAGCGGTTCTTGGGCTTTGGAGCTTGCGTGGCAGGGGGCGTTCCGGTGCTCTCGGGGCTTCAGGATGGCTTGGCGGGCGATCGGATCATCCAGATTCGCGGCATCCTTAACGGGACATGCAATTACATTCTGACCAGAATCGAGCAAGCCGGCGCTTCATTTGCGGAGGCGCTTGCTGAAGCCCAACAGGCAGGCTTTGCAGAATGTGATCCAACTGACGATGTGGAGGGATTGGACGCAGGCGCCAAGTTGGCCATCCTGGCGCGAGTTGGGTTGAACGTTGAAATGCGACCGCAACAAGTGCTGTGCCATTCGATCCGGCACATCGCAGCAGTCGACTTCGACTACGCCGAAGAATTGGGATGTACGATTCGTCAGATTTCCACAGCGAAACGAAATCAAGGGCAGATCTACGCAGAAGTTGGACCCGCACTTGTCGAGAGGGATTCTCCGCTGGCCAGAATCTCCGGCTGCCAGAACTTGGTAGTGAGTACCGGCGAGTTCGGAGGGGAAACGGTGTTTTCGGGTCACGGAGCCGGAGGAAACCCGACTGCAGTTGCGGTCGTTTCAGACCTTCTACAGGCGGCACGATACCGGTCGAACGGACTCGAACCACGACACAGTGCAGCCATCAGTTTGTCTGAACCTGCGGCAGATCCCGAATTGCCGCATTACTTACGTTTTGTGGTCAGAGATAAGCCGGGGATTCTGGCATCGCTGGCCGGAGCATTTTCACGCCATCAAATCAACGTGGACGCGGTTCTGCAGCGGCCAGGCTATCAGCAAGTCGGAGCTAGCCGTTCGTCATGACCTTGGAGGCTTGCCCGCGGAGTCGGCTGCAAGCGGCACTTGCCGAGATCGAGCGACTTGACTTCCTGGCGGAGACTCCGCTGAATCTGCCGATTCTGAAATAGGGGAACCTGTGATGCATTTGCGCTGTAGTGATCCGCTTTGCGCCGCGACCTTGGACTTGCATGATCGCGCTTTGGAGTGTCCTTCCTGTGGGGACCTGTTGGAGGTCGTGACGGATTGCGTCACAACAATCCTGCTGAGCTAAAGCGAATGTGGTTGCAGAGGAGAAGTTCGTATGCGCCGCTCGACGCCAGTGGTGTCTGGCGCTTTCGAGAGTTTCTCCCAGGCGGCTACTCCGAAATCGTCACCCTGGCGGAAGGCAACACGCCTTTGGTGCGGGCTCAAAGAACGGCTGAGTGGGCCGGCTTGCGGGGTCTCAACTTCAAGCACCTCGGCTGGAATCCAACTGGATGCTTTAAGGACCTAGGAATGACGGTCGGCGTAACCGAAGCACGCTTTATTGGCGCCAAGGCAGTAGGTTGCGCCTCGACGGGAAACACTGCGGCCTCGCTAGCCGCGTATGCCGCGCGGGCTGGACTGACTGCCAAGGTCTATCTTCCGGCGGGACAGGTGTCACAGAACAAACTGGCGCAGGCGCTCGATTTCGGAGCCGAGATCGTGCACGTAGAGGGTAGCTTCGATCTCGCGCTGGACCAGCTTCTGCACACGCTCGACGGCAGCATGTATTTCCTGAACTCCATCAATCCCTTTCGCCTTGAGGGACAGAAGATGGCGATGTTCGAAATGCTGGAGCAACTGGAGTGGCGAGTCCCCGATTACCTGATCGTTCCCGGCGGCAACCTCGGCAATACGTCGGCCTTCGGTAAGGCATTTGTAGAGTTGCAAGCAGCCGGCTTGACAGAAAAAATTCCGCGGTTCGTCGTCGTGCAGGCTGAAGGAGCTAACCCTTTTGCGCGAATGTGGCGATCTGGTTCTGTCGAACTCGAGGCTGTTGCGACTCCCGAGACCGTGGCGACCGCGATTCGGATTGGCAATCCGCGTTCCTGGAAGAAGGCCATGCGTGCCGTTCGGAATGGCAACGGAATGGTGATGGATGTCAGCGACGAGGAGATCGCCGAAGCCAAAGCTATGATCGGACGCGATGGCATCGGGTGTGAGCCGGCATCAGCAACCACGCTGGCGGCTTTGCGCAAGCTTTCCGCGCAAGGGCAGATTGATCGCGACGCCAAGGTGGTCGCCATCCTCACTGGTCATGCTCTCAAAGATACCGATTTCATCCTCCGATCACGGCGGCTGCGCGAGGACCGCGTGAGCGAGGTGCAAGTGTGACCTTCACTGCTGCCTTGAAGATGAACCCAATCGCCAGTGGCGAAGCTGTCGAGATTAAAGTCCCCGCTTCGATTGCGAATTTGGGGCCTGGTTTTGACACGCTGGCAGTGGCCGTGCAGCTTTATCTGCGCTTGACGGTTTGGACCATCGCCGGTCACGGCAGGCTGGAGTTCCGCTTCGTCGACCACGAACTCTGCGGCGAAAACTACATCGAGCGCGCGTTTCGCTCATTAGCTCGCCAAAATTCCGCTCCCTGGCCCTCCCTGTACATCGAGGTTCGCAGCGATATCCCCATGTGCGCCGGATTGGGCAGCAGCGCGGCTGCTACGGTAGCCGGGCTCCGACTATATGAAGCCTTCAACGGACCGTTGCCAGTCGAGGCAATCGTGAATGCCGCCAGCGCGCTGGAGACTCATCCTGACAATGCGTCGGCAGCTGCATTGGGTGGACTTACGAGCAGTTGTCAGCTTCCCGACGGTTCAGTTTATGCTACGTCGTTTCCGTGGCCAGAAGCGATTTCGTTCGTGGTTCTGACTCCAGATGTGCGGTTGACCACCACGAAGTCACGGGAGGTCCTCCCCAGCTCTGTTCCTCGGCGGGATGTTGTCTTCAACCTACAGCGGCTTTCGCTGTTACTACAGTTGCTACAGAGCGGCAACTTCTCCTTGCTGAAACAGGCGATGGGAGATCGCCTCCACCAGCCTTTCCGCCGGAAAATCGTACCGGGCCTGGCGCAAGCACTGGAGCTTGAGCATGACGACCTGCTGGGAGTTTGTCTGAGCGGATCGGGACCTTCTATCGTCGCGCTGGCGCAGAACAATCTACAGACCATCGCAGAATTGTTGGCCTCGACGTACAAGTCGCTCGGGATCGGCTACCAGCTACGAATACTCACCGTTCACCAGGAGGCCTGCGGCAAACCGCAGAATGTTTTCGCTCGGCCTTAGTCCAGTTCTCTACCGACACAGGCGCGCTCAACTCGACAAGTCACAATTGCCTGATAGTCGCCGAACATGGGATTTTGATTTTCTTATACTTCAAGTCTTAGAGAATAGTCAGCGCAGACTAACTCGGCCCACTCCTCATCTCCTGCTTCTACTCGAAACCATTCTTCTGAACCATAGTAGTACATTATTTCTAAAATTACTGTTTGACATTACAGCTAGGTAAACGCAATATCTTGCGACAGAGCTACTGCTCATCCCACATCTTGGGAAGATATTAGGATCTTCGGCCCCTCAATCGCTTTAACAAACCTTCAGCAGAAGGTTTACATCGAGGAGGAATATCCAATGGCAACGAAGAAGCCTGCCAAGATAAGAAAGAAGTAATCCCAACCACGCCGTACTAACCACTCCAGGGAACTTCTGTATTGAGTTCTGCAGATTCTACGCAGGCCAACGGGAGTAAGAATCATTGCCCTGGTCTAGTAAGGTCAGCGCCGCCTCGTTGTCCTTGACTCCTTGCGACGCTGCTTGTCAGATATCTTTCCTCTCTCGAGTCAAGGCATCTTTCCCGGGGCGAATAACGTGTTGATACGGAGGAGGTATCCACTCTTCTCCGTCAGGCTCCTCAGCTAGCAAGAGACTAGGGCTAGCGATGGGTAGACTTGCGTCTTGCGACTGTAGCGGCGCCTATCCAGTCCTGTCTTGACTCTATATCTAAGGAGAGTTCTGACATGAAGTTACGTGTCGTCTCGCTATCACTGCTTGTACTGTGCCTGACCTTGCCTGCTATCCCCACGATGGCTAGTAACACACTCTATGACAACAGTTCAGCTAACAATGCAGGCGCTTGGACTGACAACATTACCGGCGCCACGACGCCTGAACCCAACAGCATCATGCTGTTCGGTCCCGGCATTATTGGTCTAGTCGCCGTGCTACGTCGTAAGCGGTTTGAAGGCGATCGCTGAGGTCCAGACCTCGCGCGGACAGTCGAGGTAGTGTGGAAGCTTGTAGAGAGCTGACACAAGACGCCTTATGACGCGTGAGACTCGAAGACTGGAAGAAGTCAGGCTATACCGTCAAGACGCGCCAAGAGGCCCATGACGGGCTGATGTGACCCATATTCCAGGATGGTTCAGAGTATTTAGCCGAAAGGAGATTTACATGAAGTTTGTAAGCGAGAAGATGACAATACTGGTTTGTACTCCGACAAGAGCGGCGGTTATCGGCTTCGTTGTGGCTGCTCTAGCACTTACCATTTCTGTGCAAGCTCAGGATCTGGTGATGAATGGCGGGTTTGAAATGACGACTGGAAACACCTCGAGCTTCGTAATGTCTTCGGGCACTGGTGGTCCATTCGCTCCCGACGATTGGACTTTCTCAGGAGGTATAGGTTGTGTGACTTTTCCCGCCTCTACCCTCTCGCAAACGAATGCCTGCGGACCCGTCTTCGACAGCTTGTGGCCGGGGTGGACGGAGAGCCAAAACCTGGGAAATTTTGTCTTGATGGATGGCGATCCTACGTACCACGGTACTCTCTCGCAGCCGGTGAGCGTCATAAACGGCATGTCTTATGACGTGTCTTTTGACCAAGCAGCCTCCCAGTTTAACCATTTCAATGGTCCAACCACCGAGCAGTGGGAAGTTTGTCTCGGCACTCAGTGTCAGTTTTCGGCGCTGATGACAAATGCCCCTCATGGTTTTGTGCCCTGGGAAAGTCAAACATTGACTTTCACGGCTAATACGACTGGCCATGAAATGCTCAGCTTCATTTCGGAAGGCACTCCTGCGGGAGAGCCGCCCGTTGTTCTTCTGGACGGGGTCGCTATGTATGCGGCAACGACGCCTGAGCCAGGAACTCTTGCACTCACCCTCGGAGGCCTGCTGGGCGTTGTGGCTACTCTCCGATCGAAAAAGTGGTCAAAACGCTAGTCACAAGCTGGACGGATGCAGGATCCGCCTAAGGTTGAGGTAGTGCTGTAGGGACGGCACTACCTAACTTCAATCTCTATGTTTCTTAACCATTAATTGCCGGTCGAACATGGAAATTCTCCAACAGTTGCGGCAGCACCTCCCTCCGTTCGCACTAGATATCGTGCGACTGGTTATCTGGCTCACCATACTTATGCTTGTGTTTATTCCGCTGGAGAGGCTATTTGCGATTCACCGGCAGCGAGTCTTTCGCAAAGCCTTCCTTGCGGATCTGGCGTATTACTTCCTCGGCAACCTTCTACCCAAGCTGCTCCTTATCCTGCCCATGACAATCATCGCCTGGGCATTGCATGGTCTCGTTCCCGGCGGACTGCATACATGGGTGGCGGGAATGCCGTTATGGGCGCGTCTTGCGGCGGCATTGGTGGTGGGAGAAATCGGCTTTTATTGGGGTCATCGCTGGATGCACGAGGTTCCCTTGCTCTGGCGCTTCCACGCCATCCATCACAGCGCCGAGGAGATTGACTGGCTGGTCAATACTCGCGCCCACCCGCTGGACTTAGTCTTCGTCCGCCTGTGTGGGCTGGTTCCTATGTATGCCTTGGGCCTGGCCCAGCCGACGATGGGAAGCCGGGTGGATCTGGTGCCGTTGCTTATCTTACTTATTGGAGCCCTCTGGGGCTTCTTTATCCATGCCAATGTACGTTGCCGCTTCGGTTGGTTGGAGTGGCTGATATCTACTCCTGCCTTCCATCATTGGCACCATGCGAACCAGGACCACATCAACCGAAACTACTCTTCAATGCTGCCCTGGGTAGATAAGCTTTTCGGCACCTGCTATATGCCCAGTAAGCAGTGGCCGGAGAAATACGGAATTGACGAACCGCTAGCCCCGGGTATGGTTGCGCAACTGCTGCAGCCCTTGGCTCCGGCATCGCTCATCTCGGAGCGACCTTCAAGCACATTAACCGAAGAAAGGAGGCCGCGGCAGCTTATCTCCCTTGCGGTTATACAACCCCGGAATCCAGCACCTTAAGCATGCTCGGACTGGGCGTCGTCACCCTTGAGGCCGTGTGTGTACGAAGCTAATCCTGTAGTACAAGGCACACATTGGCTCTCTTAACGAAAATGAATTGAACCTAAAGGAGGATTCGTTCCATGAAAATGCGAATCGTATTGCTGTCACTGATGGCTCTTTGTCTGATACTAGCTGCTGTTCCCGCCATGGCTCAATACAACTGTCCCGCTAATTGTTATGACAACGGTCCGGTCAACGGACAAGTTGATGCCTGGACCATCAACAACGGCTTCGCGGTTAGCGACTCGTTCCATCTCGCTAACGAAACGGAGATTCAGAACATCTCGTTCTGGGCGTGGGTGGAACCGGGCGACACTGCGACGAGCGTTGAAGTAGCGATTGGCACCACGCCCTTCAATAATGATTTGTTGGACGAGACAGGTGTTGGCCTCACCCAGTCAGACTGTTTCACCAACAACTTCGGCTTCGACATTTGCCATGAGTCCGGCAACCTCACCAGTTTTGTCCAGCCGGGCGCTGGTAACTACTGGCTAACCTTGGAAAACGCCACCACCTCAGAGGTCGGGCCGCTGTACTGGGATGAGAACTCCGGTGTGGACTGCACCTCGCCAGGCTGTCCGTCATGGCCCAGGAAAACACCTTGGGATCGATTCCTTCGGAAGCTTTCACGGTAAGTGGGGTCCCCAGCCCCGGCACGACTCCCGAGCCCGGCAGCATCATCCTGTTAGGTTCTGGAATCCTCGGCCTATCCGTCGTTCTGCGCCGCAAGCTGTTCTAATTCCACCTGACCCTCCCCCATGCATTTCAAGCCGGAGCCAGTGCTCCGGCTTATTCTTTAGTTGCGGCCGGCAAGTTTAGTGGCCCGTCAGCTTTTTCTCCAAGTGTCGAGAAAATAGCGCTTCGTTGATAGCCGGGGTGGCAAGTCTTTCGGTAATAAATGTGCCACAAGGTCTGATCGGCGCGATCTATTTTGTCGATTTCCATCGATTCTATTTCAAACCAGTAGCAATCGTTTCCTAGTTGTTACTTTCCGTCGTCTTGTTGCAACGCGAATTAAGTACTACTTGTGGTAGTACAGCATAGCTAACTTTAGCCTGTTCGGCTTATGAGAACACTTGTCAGGGTTGCAGTGCTTGTTTTCCTCGCGTTGTTTGCAGCACTTTGGAGCTCCGCGTTTCTAGCCGCACAAACCAATCTTGGAGCTGTGCAGGGACACGTTCAAGATCAGCAGAATAAAGCGATCACGGGCGCCTCTGTAACACTCCGCAATCCCAGCACAGCGTATAACAAAACTACCCAGACCGATTCCTCCGGCAATTATTCCTTCCTGGGCGTTCCGCTGACGGGTAGTTATGTTGTGACCGTCACTGCTCCGCAATTCAATCAAGCTGAACAAAAGGACATTCTTTTGCGCGCCGGCGGCACCGCCGTATTTGATTTCACTCTTGCGGTCTCCGGTGCGAAGACGCAGGTAACGTTTACGGCACGACGGGTACCGTGCCGACCGAATCGAACCAGGTTTCCACGCGTCTGGGCCAGGAGAAGATCGAAGACACTCCTGTCTTCGAGCGCAAGATCACCAGCTCTGCCGCTGCTGAACTCCTCGGTGCGTCCGTCGCAAACCACCGGCGATCTGTTCCTGAACGAGACGCTCTTCGTCATCAACGGAACCGGACGTCGCCAGACGACCTATGAACTGGACGACACCACCGCCAACGACATGTGGGGACGGCAGACCATGTTCGCCGGGTTGCCATTCTCGGCGGTGCAGGAGTTTACCGTCTACACCAATGCCAGTTCGGCGGAGTGGGGATGGAATGCCGGCACGGCGGTGAACGTCGTCACCCGGTCAGGCTCGAACGATTGGCACGGTGACTTCGTCGGCATGGGCAGCCCGGCATTCTCCAACGCCAGCATTCCGCTGGCTGCAAAATCGGTGCAGGAAACCCTGGCCCAGGGCAGCGGCATGATCTCCGGTCCGATCGTGAAGGATAAGACGTTACTTCCTGGTGTCGGCACAGTACACCAATCAGAATCGTCCCGCGGTCATTACTTCGCCGGTCGATCCGGGCGCCATCTATAACGGTACGTTCGGTCAAACCTTGTTTCTGGCCCGCCTGGATCAGCAGTTAAGTAGCAAGAATCTGCTCACCGTGCAGGGCGAACTTCGACCGCTTCAGCGACACCAACCCGCAGGATGCGGTCAGCGGCGTGACTCTGCCGACGGCAGCCCGCGTGTTCACGCGTAACACCTATCAGGCGGCGGTCACCGACACGGACACGATCAGCAGCAACACGCTGAACGATGCGCGCTTCGAGTTGCTGTTGGGCGATCCCATCACCCAGTTCGAGCCGGTGAACCCCGGCCCGCAGGTGTTCGTCTCGGGCGTACTACACCTACGGCGAGTCGCGTCACGGCCGACCTGATGAATCACCAGTATGAATAGGCCGACACGCTGAGCATCAGCCGCGGCAAGCATCAGATCAAGGTCGGCTTCGATGTGATGAACTCTTCTTCCGGCGGCTACGGACAGGAGTTCGGCGACGGCTACACGGATGGCCGCTTCCAGATCAATCCGCTGTACAAGACACATTCCGATCGCGACCGTTGCTTACCTATGAATCCCGGCGCTGCCTCCGCCGGGAGCTCCGGCCGGCGCGCCGCCCCTCGCCCAGCAGCTTCACGCAGTCCTTCGGAAATCAGAATTACCACCTGACGGAACGCTCTTTGGCGTGTTCGCGCAGGACAACTGGAGCGTGCTGTCCCAACCTGACCGTCAACCTTGGCATGCGCTGGGATGGTGAAACGTTCACCGGACAGAACGCTTTGTTTTCTCCGCGCGTCGGTTTTGCCTGGCGACTGCCGAACAGCAACACCGTCATTCGCGGCGGCTACGGCATTTACTACTCGGAGGAGCGCACCGACACTGTAGGCCACGTGCGGCTTGGGCGGACCACAAGGCTGCCTTCACTTACACCGCCGTCCCGGAGGCCTGGGATTTCCCGACAACCTTCGCGCCCATCTCCTTTCCCGCGGGCAGCTGTACTGCCGGCGCGCAACATCACCATTCTGGCCGGCCAGTGCAATTACCTGAACCAGTTCCTGCCGGTCGATCAGCTGCATTTCTGCAGCAACAACTTCCAGAACCCTTACACCCAGCAGTGGAACCTGGGCTTCGAGCACGATCTGGGTGCAGGCTGGTTGTTCGCGATGGACTACATCGGTTCGCACACCATCCACATCGAGCAGCCGGTCGATCTGAATGCTCCCACGCCATTCATCCGTACCGCTCCCGGGCAGATGCGCTCCGTTGCGGCGGCCAACGCGACGCGGCCCATCGTGCCGGTTCCCGGCGGCTATCAGCAGGTCTTCAATACGTGAATGCGGGATCGGCCTGGTACGACGGCTTGCAGGTGAGAGTAACCAAGCAGCTGACGCGCCGTCGTTTCGCTGCTGCGCTACCTACACCTGGTCGCACGACATCAACACGGTGGAATGGGATGGCACCGGTCAGAACCCGAACGGCTATGGCTGCCTGGTGGTCTGCGAGAAGGCGACCAGCCTGCTCAACCAGACCAATCGCGCCGTCGCTGAGCGCGACCTACAGTTTGCCCTGGGGCTTCATGCTGTCAGGAATGGATGGAAGCTGGCTTCCGGGCTATCCGTTTAACATCACTACCGGCGTCGAACAACAACGGCGACGGCAACAACTCGACCGTCCGGTCATCAACGGCGTAGTCATCGGGCGCGATGCGGGACAGGCGCCCGCCACCTACGACTGTAATTTCGCTCTGCAGAAGTCGATTCAGATGACCGAACGCGCCAGTCTGATTCTGCGGGCTGAGTCGTACAACACCACCAATCACCTGAACCTGTATACCTTGAACGGCGTCTACGGCAACGGCGCGACTCCGGTCGCAACCTTCGAACAGCCGATGGGTGGTTTGGCCAACGTTGGTCCGCCGCGCCTGATGCAGTTCCTGGCGCGCATCGTCTTTTAACCTGAGGACGAACAACTACGCACGTGGTGCTGGCGCGTAGCTGCAGCTCGGCTCCAGCCCGCAGTTGCGCTAAAGTTGAAAGCTGCTCGTCTTACCAGCTCAGGGGAACAACCCCTGGGCTTTATCGATTCGCTCGTATCACCGCATCGTTAACCGATGTTTTCGAGGAGTGAATGCATACAGGTGTGGGCCGGACAAACCGGTCCCAGGTCTACTTGTCTTTTTGTTGCCCTGATAGCGGTCTCCATTCTGCTGTCAGTTCCGGTCTCCATTGTTGGCGCAGTCGGCCGCGGCCAAAGGCGTGATCAGCGGAGCCGTTACCGATCCGCAAGGCAGCGCTGTCGCTGGAGCGAAGGTCACGATTCGCAGCACCGACTTCACCTCCGCTCGTACGCTGGCGACCTCGAGCGCGGGAACATTCACCGCAGCCATGCTGGATCCGGGCGCGTACACGATTGAGGTGAAGGCTCCCGGCTTCGCTCTTGAAAAAGCCGGCGCGCGTGACTCTCGGTGTCGGCAGCAGCGTTCAGCTTACGATTCGCCTGGGTGTGGCCGGAACTTCGCAGAACGTCACGGTCTCGGGACACGGTCCGACGGTTGAGGGCAACACACTTCCTCCTGCGGTCAATAAAGAAACTCCGCAGGTCAGCAATACGCTCGCCGGGACTTACGGTTACGTACCTCCCCAATCGCGATCGCGACTTCAGCCAGTTCGGGCAGCTAGCCGCCGGAGTCCAGCCTGCGCCTAACTCCACCGGCTCTGATTGTCGATGGCCAGCGTCCCACCGCGTTCAGCGCGTGCGGTGGATGGCGTCGACTTCACGATCCACTGAATGGCGGCGAGCGCGGAGCTCAGGATGGTTCACTCTTTTTTCCGCAGACGGTGGTTCGCGAATTTCAGGTTATTCATGCCGGAGCGACGGCCGAAGTAGGAGGCACCAACGCCGGATTCGTGAACGTCGTCACCAAGGAGGGCAGCAACAAGTATCACGGAGAAGCATTTTATATCGGTCGGCCGGCCTGGACCGCGAACGACGCTTTCGGCCACTCGCTGGACAACGCGCAAAACGAATTCGGAGGATCGCTAGGCGGTCCGATCAAGAAGAACCGCGCTTTCTTCTACGTGGGAGCCGAGCAGGACTACGTCAATATTCCTTATTGGACGGAGTTTGAGCCGCAGGCGCCCGGCACGGTGGTTCCTTCTTACTTGTCTTCTCTGCAACGGCAGATCGTCGGCAACAGCGATCCAACTTCCGTATTTGCGCGCGCCGATTTCTTGCTGAACCAGGCGAACACGCTCAACCTGCAGTTCAACTTCAATCGCGTGAATGCCAATGATATCGACATCAACGGATCGACTCGCAGCATCGCGCCTATCGATAACAGCGCCTCCCTCACGCGGTGACAGTTACTGGGTGCGGGGAAATCTCACGACCGTGGTTGGTTCGAATACGGTCAATCAATTTCTGGCCCAGTGGGCCCAGGACCAGCGCACGCTTTTGCCGAATTCGACTGGGCCCGAGTTCGTGATCAACGGCTTCGGTATTCTGGGCGGCAACGCGCTGGCGAATGAGTCCTACACCTCGAACATTAATCGCTATAACGATGATTTCTCCATCACGCATGGCGGCATGATTCTGCATTTCGGAGTGGACTTCGGCTACGACCCTGCCACCTGTCGAGCACGAAGCCAATCTCAATGGACTCTTCGAATTCAATTCTCTGGCGGATTATCTCGCGGGCAACCCTTTCCGCTACCAGCAGACATTTATCGTGGGCAACGGAGTCTATAACGGGGCAGTGAAAGAACTCGGCTTCTATATCGACGCCAAACTACCGGTGACCAAAAGCTCTCACGGTCACGGCCGGGCTGCGCTGGGATGGCCAGTGGAATCCGCAGCCCTCCAACCCGAACTCGTCGATCGCGTCCAACGACATCGATTCCCAACGACCTCAGCCAATGGCAACCGCGGCTGGGTATCGGCGTGGAATCCGGTTTCCAACACAGTCGTGCGAGCGTCGGCCGGGATGTACGATGCGCCTACTCCAGCAAATATCTTCCAGCGTGTCTTTACCGACAATGGCATTAACACCGTGGTTGCCGACAGCTACTTCGATCCGCAAATTCTGCCGCTGGTTTCGTCAGGCGGAAATTACACCGCATTCACCGCGCCGCCGCCCGGTCTGACCGTTCCCGCTGCGCTGGTGGTTGGCATCGCTCCCGATTTTCACAATCCGCGATCGTTCCAGGTTGCCGGCAGCGTCGAGCAACAGTTCACGCCGAAGATTTCTTTCACTGCCGGCTACGTCCACAACAGCACCTGGGACCTGCAGCAGTTGCTCAACCAAAACCTTTTTCTGCCGACCTACGACGCCAGCGGTATGCCTATCTTTCCGGCAACGCGGCCCAATCCGGGCGTCGGACAATTGCTGGTGAATACATCGTCGGCGCATTCGTCCTACGATGGCATGCAACTGACCGCTAACTTCCAACTTCCGCACCGCTCACAGCTGTCGGCGAACTACACCCTGGCACGGGCGCGCGATAACAACTCGAATCTCGGACCGTTTGCCCTGATGTCTCGCGCTGAATCCGTTTAATCTCGCCGGCAGAAGCCGCCTACTCCAATTACGACGTGCGCAACAGCTTCAACCTGAGCGCGATCACCAATCTTCCGCTGGGCTTCAAGTTCAATCCCATTCTGATTGCCCGCTCAGGCTTGCCTTACACGCCTATCCTCGGCTTCGATACGCAGAACGACGCCAACGACTGGAACGACCGCGCCATTCTCAACGGGTTGGTCGCGCCCCGCAACATTCTTCGCCAGCCGGGATTCTTCGATCTCGATATCCGCTTCGTGAAAGACATCACACTGCCCGGCGAAGGCCGTCATCTCGATCTGTTCATGGACATTTTCAACCTGACGAACTCTGCCAATCGCAACTTCGGGCCCGAAGCCATCAGCGTCTTCGGAACACCCGCCGCGCCGATCTTCAGCGCAGGCCAGGCGCTGTTTGCTCCCAATACCAACCAGATCGGCAGCGCACGACAGGTGCAGTTTACGGTGAGGATTACCGCGTTCTAAGATCGGCCATCGCGGCCTAACGATCTCCGGCGGTGAAGGGACACGCTACGGCGTAGTTAAGCTACGCCCCTTCCAAATCAACACAGGGCGAAGCTGTTGCGACGGATCCTGCTGCTGTCGAGATCGATGCCGGAGCATAGTCATTGCTCCGGCGCGTCTGATCAGGTACCTTGGTTCCCACTTCCTATGTCCAATGCCGATCGGCTCGCTGCGATCTACAGCGAATATCAAACCCTGGACCTAACCAAGGATTCAGCGCGGATTCTGGAGATTCTGAGCGAAGCCGCAACGCTCATTGACCGGACCGCCGATCCGAAAAAGTGGGGTATCTACCGGCTGATGTACGCGCAGGCAGCCGAGAGCGTCGATCCCGCCGCGGCGATTGCCGCGTACCGCGAATCGATTCCGGTGTGGGATCCTGAGAAAGATCACAATCCGCTGGTGAGCTGCCATTACGGGTTAGGGACTTTGCTGTTCGCGCAGGTCACGAATCCAAGCGATGTGGAAGAGCCCATCACGCATTTGGAGTTCGCGGCTGATATTTTTCCCAATGAGTGCGCTTCCATGCTGGCGCTCCTGTATAGCATTCGCCAATTGGGAGATCCTCTCGACAACTGGAAGAAGCGCACGCATTTTATCGAAATTACAATTGCCCACCTATCGCCGGTGGAGAATACCGCGGCATGGGCGGCCCGGCGCAATGATCTCGCCATCGCATGGACGCAAGAGCCTGGAGGTGACTTTGCGGCAGCGATGGAGCGGCGTGTCGAAAATCATATTGAGACCCTATCTCACCTGAACCCGAGTCAGGACCCGGCAATACGGCGCGCTTTCGTGCAAACCTGCATGAACTTGAGCGAAGCTTACGGACTTCTCGTTGCCGGAGACAAGGCCGAGAATCAGGCTTCAGCGGTACGCTACGCGAAGCTGGGCGCAGAGGCCGCCACCGGAGAAGTCTCTGCCGACATTCGAGCCCAGGCGTCGCTTGCGTTAGGCCGGGCGATGTTGAATCAGAAGACTGGCCAGAAAGAAGGTGACCGCCGAACGCTTCTGCACGAAGCCCTGGTTCGGTTCCAGCAAGCCGGCTCGCTCTTCGATTGGAACGTACTCCCGGTGCTGGCATCTACGGTTGAGCGATTTCAGGCGAGTGCATACGCCGAGCTGGTCGAGCTCGGAGAGTTGGACCGGTTGGAGAACATGATGGCGGTCGCCACGTCCTCATACAATCACCTGGAGCATGACGGGGATGCGAGTGGACGCCGCACCGTGATGTTGCTTGCGGCCGAGACCTTGATCAAGGTCAAGCAGTTTGCCCGAGCGATACCTTGCCTGGAAAAGGCCACGGCTGCGGGTGAGTCCGCATTGATGCAAGCGACCAGCCGGGCGGGAAGGCTGGAGCGAATTTGGGATTTGCAGGATTCCTGGGCGCTGCTCGCTTATTGTCATCTGGAGACGGAATCGATTCCCGCCGCAGTGGAGGCGCTCGATCGAGGTAAAGCCCGGCTGTGGCAAACTGCATCCCTTCCAGTCACTGCCGAACAGATTCGTACGCTGATCCCGACTGGGGGCGCACTGTTATTTCCCGTTTTTGCCGGGCCTAGAGGCGCAGTGGCAATAGCAACCGAGGCCGGCTGGGATGTTGCATGGCTGGAGCACCTGGGCAAGGCGAAACTTCGGTCCATAGTTCTCGGAGACGACACGACGCCGACCCCTGAGAACCTGACAAGGTTGACTGGCTGGGTCTTTTCCTATGTCACGCGGCACGTTAACCCCGCAGGCTGGAGCGACCAGATCGAGAGGATCGGCGATCTGCTCTATCGCGATCTTTGGAAATGCCTGCAAGAACATTTAGACAAACTGGGCATCGCGCACCAGACCGAGCTGATCTGGTTTCCCCAAGGCGTAAGCAGCGTGCTGCCGATTCATAGCGCGCGTTCTCAAGCCGGCGATGGATGGCATTACATCACGGAAGATTATGCCTTGCGCTATGCCCCGGCGGCCGCGATGTTGCTTTCCGCGCCTGCTGAAAAACACACGGGTACTTACCTGGCGGTCACCAATACACAAGGCAATCTGCCTTATACCGAGCTTGAACTCGAATGGGTGAAGCAATACCTGGGCGAAGCTGAAACAGTCATCCTCAAAACAACAGACGCCAGTCTCGCTGCGGTCCTGGCGCAGCTACCGGCAGCCGAAATATTTCATTTCTCCGGGCACGCGATCTTTCGAGTCGATGATCCATTTCAATCCTGCCTTGGGCTGGCTCCTCCCGACATCTTGTCGCTGGAAGTTTTGCAGCCGCTGTTACGACAAAATCCGCCTCAAATGATCGTCCTGTCGGCATGCCAGACTGGGATGGCTCAGGTGACTTCGAGGGCTGACGAAGCTCTCGGTTTTCCTTCGATGCTCCTGGGTCAGGGAGTCAGGACTGTGCTGGCAACACTGTGGCCAGTGGACGACTTTGCATCAGCCCTGCTGGTCGGCCAGTTTTATCGGTTTTGGCGGGAACAGAAGCAATCGCCGGCACAGGCACTTAGATCCGCGCAGAACTGGTTGCGGACGGCCACTGCAGGAAGCATCTCCGACTTATTGAAGCCGCTGAAGAAAGTGTCGGGCCCCGTGGGCGCTCTGGCTGCCTCAGCACGCACCGATCTGTTCCGGAAAGATCCCGAATCGCGTCCCTACGCTCACCCGGAGCTTTGGGCTGCCTTTGTGCTGGCGGGTCAATCCTTGCCCTGAACCCCGTTGGAGGAATCGATATGTTACCGAACTTAGCGCAGTTTGCCTTGATTTCCACGCTATTGATGAACTGGGACGGCATTCGTCTCCGTATGGAACCGATTTCGCCGGAACTAGCAGACGAGCTAAACAAGATCGCTGCGCGATTACAGAGCGCCAAATCCCCTGATGAGATTGCGAATATTCTTGACGACCTGCTGGACCTGACGCGGGGTACGGCGGCCTATGCCTACGTGCAGGGTCTGACCGGACGATCGGCGATACCCGATGTTTCCAGTGCGCGGGATTACGAAGTGCGCGGGATATCGGAAGGAACTCCCATACTGGCCAAAGATGTTGCAGTCGCACCCACTCCCGCCGAGGGTCAAGGAGATGACGCGGCGGCGATGGCGATAGAAAGCAGCCGGATATTGGGAACGCTGATTTCGGTGGAATCTGACATTGCCCGGGTGCCAATCTTCTTCGCGACCAATCGAGCTAAGACGACAAGCTTGGATACGCCGTTTTCCGGTGAGTCGGCGAGCGAAATCTTCTATGGCCTGGCGCCGGTGACGATTCCCATAGAGAAGCATAAGACCGGACATGTCGAGTCGCCGCACTGGTGGAACCTGTTTCCCGCTCAGGACAAGGAGCATCGATTTGTATTGCTCGAAGGGTTAGAGTCACTGACCCCATCGGCGTTCGCGACGCGCCTGGAGAGCCTTCTACAAGCGGCGGACGCCAAAGATCTATTGGTTTTTCTGCACGGCTACAACGTGACTTTTGAAGAAGGCGCAAGGCGGGCGGCGCAGATCGCATATGACATGAAGTTCCCGGGCGCCGTAATCCTGTTCAGCTGGCCTTCGGCGGGTACCGTGATGGCCTATCCCAAAGATGAGGAAGAAGCATTCGCATCGGCCGATCGATTCGCGACTTTTCTGAAGAGTCTGGAGGGCGGACCCTGGAATCGCGTTCACATCGTTGCTCATAGCATGGGTAATCGTGTGATGTTGTTGGGGCTGGCGGATAATCAACGGCCGAAGTTGCCTTTGGGGCAAATTGTTTTGACCGCGGCCGATGTTTATGTGCCGTTGTTTCAGGAGAAGTTTCCAAAGTTGCTGGCGGCCGGCAGGCTCCCGACTACTTCCTACGCCTCGAACCGTGATGTGGCATTGTGGTTTTCGAGCCAACTGCATCGCGGCTCCCGAGTCGGATTGATCTCGGGCGAGCCGTTCGTTGCCGCTGAACTGGATACTATCGACGCCTCCGCTGTTGATACGGGATTCCTCGGACTTGGTCACAGCTACTTCTCCGAGAAGCGCAGCCTAATCACGGACCTTCGGCTACTGCTCTACAACAGTCTGACGCCCAAGGATCGAGGCCTAACCGCAGCCAAGAACTACTGGCTGTTCCCCAAATAAAAGTCCGGTCTCGTCGTCGCGTTCATTGGCGAGCGATTATCCCCGAACTTGAGCATTTGCGCCGAGTGTTCAATTTTATACAGACAGCCAAAATTTCCACTCTTAGAATTTTCGGCACATAAAGTGGCATATCCTGTGGAGGATGGTTTCGGCCAGATCCGTTCTCCACGGGCCACTCCCCAGCCATTTCAGACGAAAACGATGCTGCAGGCACCGCAAGCATATCCAGGTTGGCCTGATCGTATTTATCTTTATCTGATCGATTCACAAGGTCGGATCGCGTACAAGAGCAAGCCAGGACCGTTTGGCTTTAAGCCTGACCAGTTGGCGGCAATACCCGCCCAGACGCAGGCAACTGGAAACAAATTTTCTGCGCTGCGCCTACCAGGAGTCCATCCTCGCTGAGCCTTAGACTATGAGCCTCAATCGAAAATTGCCTGCTCACTGGGGTAGAAGTCCCAAACTATACCTACATAAGAACAATAGTAGCTTTGGCTTAATCAGCTGAAAGAAAGGTTGAGCTGTCCAGCTCGGATGTCAAAGTAAATGCATGTGCCAGGCGGAAGAATTCCTGATTTGAAAGGAGCAAGCCGATAGCTGCTGTCTTGAAGGCCGGACCTCAGTCAGCGCGGAGATCCAAGCTTTGCTTCACCAGCCACTAATACCTTGTCGGCAACTGCCGCCGCCTCCACTGCGGGCCTCACATCATGAACTCGAACAATGTGAGCGCCCCGCAAAATGCTTGCAACCATGGCGGCGATCGATCCGTAGAGACGAGCTGACGGCGGCGTCTCCTGCCCAGTTCGCTGGCTCACGGTGCGGCCGATGAAAGACTTGCGCGAGGTTCCGGCGAGCAACGGAAATCCCAGGCGGTGCAACTGATCGAGATGCGGCCAGCAGCGGATAATTCTCCTCGAAGTTCTTGCCGAAGCCAAAGCCGGGATCAAGCACGATGCGCGAGCGCTCGCACACCGCGCTCGAAGGCCACTTGCAGGCGGTTCGCCAGATCGTGTTCTACAACCGAGTAATGTTGGCTTCGGGCGGAAGAGTTCGCCACTCTCCGGCTGTCCGCGAGTGTGCATCAGCACCACACCGCACTCCAGTTCGGCGCAGGTGCGGGCCATTTGTAAATCCCATTGAAAAGCGCTGACGTCATTGACGATTTCGGCGCCCGCATCAACCGCAGTCCTGGCGACTGCCGACTTGTAGGTGTCCACGGAGAGCAGCGCGTCTGGACGCGCGCGCAAAATGCCTTGCAGCACGGGCATGATCCGCTGGATCTCTTGGTCTGCGGTGACCACCGGCTTCGGCGCTCTGAGTCGCATCTTCGGAAGCTACGGGCGCACCCGGCCGGGTCGACTCGCCGCCGATATCGAGCAGGTCCGCGCCTTCGTCGAGCAAGCGCAGAGCGTGTTCCACCGCCCTTTCCGGAGCGAGAAAGCTGCCGCCATCGGAAAAGGAGTCAGGGGTAACGTTGACCACCCCCATAATGAGGGTGCGCTCTCCTAGTTCAGAGCACGAGAGCGCAGCTGCCAGCGATAGCGCGGTCGCATATTGCGATTGTACTGGCGGAAGCCTGGAAACCGGTCGGCATGGCTGAAGCCTTGAGCGTTGCATGCCGATTTGTGAAATGGCCAGTAAATTAGCCTCTTGCACGGCAATGCTAGAATCGGGGAAAGTAGTCCTATGTTCCGGGCCCGCTATTTCGCCGCCGTCGCGGTGTGGGTTGCGCTGCTGGTCCCCGCTCATGCGGGCACCAACAAGAAGCCCGAGAGCAAGCCGGAAAATCGGCGAAAGCTAAGTCACGACATCGAACAGATCCTGGGCGATCCCGAGACCGCGCGGGGCTTCTGGGGAATCTATGCGGTCTCGCTCGACAGCGGCAAGCCGATCTTCGCGTTGAACCAGGACAAGCTGTTCACGCCCGCATCCAACACCAAGCTCTTCACCACGGCCGCGGTCTTCGGACTGATCGGTCCCGACTACCGCTTCAAGACCACGGTCGAGACCATGGGCACGCTCGACAAGTATGGCCGGCTGAACTCTGACCTGGTGGTGGTGGGCCGCGGCGATCCCAATCTCTCCGGACGCACTCTGCCTTACAACATGCACACCGAGCGCAAGGCGCCGCCCATCCAGGTGCTGCAGAATCTGGCGGACCAGCTGGTGCAGCACGGCCTGAAATACATTGACGGCGACGTGGTCGCTGACGATTCCTACTTCGTCTTCGAGCGTTATGGCGAAGGCTGGTCGCAGGACGATCTGGCGCGCGAGTGGGGCGCTCCGGTATCGGCGCTCACCATCAATGACAATGTGATCTTCGTCAACATCATGCCGGCGGACCGGCCGGGTGAGCGCGCCTTTCTTAGCATCACGCCGTTTCCCGAGTACTACAAGATCGACAACCGGGTGATGACCACGCCGTAAGGCAGCGGGCCGCGAACCGTTTCCATCAACCGCGAGCCGGGCTCGAATCAGATTGACGTTCTGGGGCAACATTCCGCAGGACGATCCCGGCTTTGGCGAAGGCGCTGGCCATTGAAGATCCCGCCGACTTCACCGCACGACTGTTTCGCCAATTGCTGGAGGAGCGCGGGGTGACGATCTATGGCCGGGCGCGAACCCACCATACCGAACTAGCTTCGACAGAAACTTTCAGCGTGACTTCGATGGCCTCCGGCGGAGGCGATACCACCCGGCCACCCAATCCCGCGCCGATGGTGCTGGCCAGTTATCAGTCGCAGCCGGTGACCCAGGACCTGCGCGTCATTAATAAGGTTAGCCAGAACCTTCATGCCGAGCTGATGCTGCGTCTGCTGGGCAAGGAGAAAGGGACGTCGGGTTCGATCGAGGGTGGACTGGAAGTGCTGCGCGGATTTCTGGTGAATGCCGGCATCAAAGCCGACCAGTTCGTTTTCTTCGACGGCTCAGGGTTGTCGCGCGAAGACCTGGTAACGCCTGAAGCCATCGTCGCCATTGCTGCGCTACTGCCATCAGCAGCCCTGGGGACAAACCTATGAAGACACTCTGCCGGTGGCGGGCGTCGATGGGTCGCTGGCCGACCGCTTCCGCAACACTCCGGCCGCGGGAGTCGTCCGCGCCAAGACCGGATCACTGTCGCATGTGTATTCGCTGGCGGGATATGCCACGACCCAATCGGGCGAGCACATCGTTTTCTCGGTGATGACCAATAACAACAACATGCCCACCAAGAAAGCGCTGGATACCATCGATCAGATCGTGATCCGGCTGGTGGACGACAAGAAGTAATTTGGTGGGGCCAACATTAGGATTTCTTAAGTCGTTCCGGCATTGGACTTGCGCCAGTGACGAGTGCGCTAGCGTCCGGCCCCCCGCAACGCGGATTCTCCGCCCATTTGCGTTGTGCGGGCCGGCCGCTACCCGCGAGGAGGTCAATATGTCGGTAGCCGGAATCGCCAGCGCTGGCTTGTCGCAGCTATCCAGCCTGCAACGCAATTACGCGCAGGTACGAAGTGAGTTCAAACAGTTAGGCCAAAATCTGCAGGCTGGCAGCCTGTCCCAGGCTCAGACGGACTTCGTCACCTTGTCGCAGTCCGCCGCGGCCAGCCAGTTCTCGGGCAATGGTGCAGTGGCTAAGACGCTCAACTCACTAGGGCAGGCGCTGCAGTCGGGTAATCTTTCTGCCGCGCAACAAGCATTCGCTTCTCTTCCATCCCACATTGTGGGGCCTTCCGCCATTTCCCACTCTGCTCATGCCGAGTCGGCGTCCGCACCGCAAGGCAGTTTCTCGCAAGCTTTGAGTCAAATGGGACAGGCTTTGCAGACCGGAAACCTGACGATGGCACAGCGAGCATTTTCCGCCATGCAACAGAGTTGGCAACAGATGGGATCGACTGGCAGTACAGCGGGAACCAATGCCTTGATGGCGCCATCGGTCTCCTCTGGTGTGAACTTGATGGTGTGATGAGGTTGTAGAGACGCGTGGCTTTGCTGGCGCCACAGCAGAATCGTGCCCGCAAAACAGCACGGCTATTTGTTTCTTGATTTCCGGGTTTCGCCGCCGGTAACATGGGCGAACTCCGGAATTCTCTACGTGGAAAAAGAATCATCGCGACTGGAAGCCTTCAGCGATAGGCGCGCCGCACTATCCAGAATGTCCTCTCTCGGGAAGCGGGAATTCACCACGGAGGCACCGAGAAGGCTCAAATAGAAGCCAACCTGCTTGTCACCGTGGCGGACACCCTTGGTTTTCCATCTAAATCTTCTCCGTGATCTCTGTGCCTCCGTGGTGAACACTCTTACTTTTTCTAGTCCCTATCCTGCCCACTGATTTCTCTAGCCATTGCCGCCAATCCCGTGCATCATTACTGACGAGTTCAAAATTTCATAGCAAGCTAATCGACAAGGAGCACGACAGGCATGATCGAACGACTCAGAGAGAGTTCGGGAGGAGTACTGGGTTTCAAGGTCGTCGGGAAGATGACCGACGAGGACATCAAGGGATTCGAGCCGCAGATCGAGGTTCTTATACGAGAGAGAAAGCATAAGCCGATCGGCATTCTGGCCGATCTTTCCGAGATGACCGGGGCCGATTGGAAAGCGCGTTGGGACGAGATGCGCTTTCTGCAAAAGCATACGACCCACATCGCGCGCATGGCAGTGGTCGGTGCCGACAAGTGGGAAGAGATTGTGGCGATTGTCACCGCCGGTGCCGCAGTACTGGAAGCTGAGACCCGCTATTTCGATAAGTCGGAGATGCTGCACGCCTGGGAATGGGTTCGTACTGCCAAGCATGCCGAGAATATGCCCGTTCGCCAGATCTCCGCAGGAACAGGCATCTGGAAAGACTACCATCCGGAATGGATGAACTTGTAACGCAGCAATGCTCTAGGTAACGAACCAAGGAGGGCTCTAGCAAGGCAAGAAAGATGCTGGGGTCTCCTGGTACACGAGCCTGTAGCCGTCGTTGGGGAAGATATCGAATCTTCCATAGAGTATAGTCAAGTCAACTATAGAGCTGCCAAAAGGTAACCTGCAAACCACGCCACTTGAGAGCTATTGACATCCGTTTGAGATGCACTTAAAGTCACACAACCTTCCCTACTTGCCAGCATAGGTTTTTCTAGTGCGTTGTTGCGCTCGAGTAGGCAAGTTTGCTTAAAGTGCCTTCCCTCGACGTAGTTGTCTAACTCCATCTCACGATGATCTTGATTTATAACCTATCCTAGTATACGGAGGATGCAATGTCTGAGTTGACGTTTTCGAAAAGCAGCATCCCGCTATGGAACGGTGCCGACGGTTCCGTCGATGTTGATCTCAATGTTGCAGATCCTTCAAAACCGATGGACCGCGCCACCGGCAATCCAATAGTCAAAGCGTCTTTCGACGTGAAGGCCGGGGACAAAGCCAACTTTGGTGGAAATAGCGGAAGCATTCAGCTAGGGTTCAATTCCAGTTCATCTGTTACCCTGGCGCCCATTTGGCAAAACCAGAACGCCGCCGCCGCCGATCTAGATAAAGAGTTTGGCATCAGCGCGGGTCTGGACAATCAGACCGTTGCCATGACCCTGGATGTAGGCGGCAAGGCCGATCTTTCAGCGGCAGGCTCGTTCCGGTACGCCGTTCTCCAGGTAGGAGCCGAGTTGGACGCCGGCGCTGACGGGCGGTTCGTTTGTGTGCGGCCCTACCCAGCCACGGAATCTCTGCAGATGATTCTTGCCGATTTCTTCGACAACGTTGCGCTGCCCGGAACGCTGCGACAGGCGCCACTCAAAGGCGAACTCTATTCGCTGGAGATGGGCGGATACCTGAAGCTGGGCGTGAACGCATCTGCCGGGTACAGCATCAAGGGGACCAACGACTTTACTCTTCCGAACCTCAAGCTCTCGGAGTCGTATGACCTTAGCATATTGGGCAAGCTGGCTGTCACCAGCCAAATTGCCGGACGCTTTTCCGTCCAGGTAAAAGCTGGAGCAGCCGATGGCTGGGCCAACGTACAGGTATTTCGCAAACGTACGAAGGACCTTCAGTTCGCCGCGGACGTCCGGGTGAGTGCATCGTCGAAGCTAGGCGGCCTGCCGCAAACGGGCCAGGAGTTTCTGGGGGCTCTGCTGGGACTCAATGCAAAGAATTGGTTGAACCTAGTGGATAACGTTATTTCTCAGGCCGGTCAAATCAAGTCGGGGGCGGATCTTGAGGCTAAACTGGATGGCCTGGCCGACATTTTTATTTCGCGCTATGCGAACAGGGCGATTGGGACAATTGCAGCTAATTCTCCTGAATTAACCAATTTGTTGAACCGCCTGCAGAACGTGGTCAACAGCTATCAGAACCTTGACAGCTCCGCCATTGCACTCTTCGACCGTTACTATGATGTAGCCGCCGGGAACGCGGATCAACTCGTGGCTGCTTTGGGTAAGATCTCCGGCTTAGCCAGTCTGAAGGACTTTGAAGGAGATATTGACCCGGTGGTGTGGAACGTATTCCAGCAGTTGACAAATGGTGATCCCTTGACCGCGATTCTCGAAGACCAGGTAGCGGCGATCCAGAAAAAGGTGGATGACACTTTGTCCCTGGTGCAAGGTCAAGCTCATGCTGACATCCGGAACTTCATTGCTCTTGCGAAATCGCAGTTTGGATTGGATCCGCTCTTCAATGAAATCGCCAGATTCGATAGCGTTGCCAACCTGCAGGCGCAGGCGTCCGATGAAGCTCAGCACCTGGTACAGCGACTGATCGGTAATGCCTTCAATCAAATTCCGGCAGGAGATCTCCAGCAGGTATTAAATGTCGCGAAGCAGATCTCGGACGGGACTGCGGCCTTCTGGAAGCACTTCGACGATGCCTTGACCGAAGCTTCCAGCCAGTCGTTCACACTGGAGATCAATTCGGCATGGGAACGGAGTGACGAGACCACGGCGTTGATCGACGTCGACATCAACCTGAAAGACCCGGCCGGAACTCTGTTCTTGCAAGCGGCAGGGGTCGGAGACTTTAGCGATATCCTGGCAAAATACAACCCTCAGGTCGTGAGGCTCAATAAAGGAAGCCTCACCCACAACCTTCAGTCATCACAAGGTGTGAAGATCAATATCGTTGGCTGGCATCTGAACTTTCAATATCAAAACTCATTCCAGGTGCTGACACAGGCGGACCAACAGATTCGTCCCACGGCTGGCGGCCGCCTCAATGTGTTTACCACGATCAATATGCAGGCGCAGCAGAACAAGATGCGCAAGACAACGAAGGCCGAGGAACAAGTCAAGACGAATTTCACTCTTCAATTCCTGGCTATAACCAACAACGTCATCGACGGCAGCAAGTTTGACGCCAAACACGAAGAATACCTCATCGACGTCATCACGGGATACGCCGCCGGCTATAACATGAGCTTTACCGACAGTAATACGACTCAGCAGCAACTGGAAAACGCCTTAGCCTTTGCGAAGGTTGTCGGATTGGACGCTGTGGGTGCAACCCTAGACGGACTTACGCCCGCGCTGGAGCTCAACAGCGGCTCTTACGGAGCTATCGATGCGGAATACAGTGTGATGTTCACACCGAACGGCTTGAAAAACCTATTCGCAACTCCCGTCGATGAGCCAACAGTGCGGAGCATACTCAAGCCTATTATCTTGGCCAACTACATTGGCCAGGACAATCTTGAGAGCATCGGATGGATGTATGTGAACGACGCGGTGAAGCAGTTGGCGGCGGACAATCAATTCAATTTCGTTCAGGCGGGTAGCATTCTTGCTCAGGCAAACATCAAGGCCGTATCTCCGATCCTCGGTGTACCAATCCCCGAAAGACAAGATGAGGCGTTCGACACGACTACAAATTTTGTCAATCGAAATGCCACTGTCACTCTTTTCCATATCGAGCAAAGTCTATCCGACGCATTTTCGCAGCTTCAGAAGCTCGTCTCGACAGGCAGGAAGGGACAGCAGGTCAACACCAATGACCTCACTAATGCCGTGAACAAGTTTGGCGACGCCTTAAATTTATTGGCCGGCATGGCGAACGGCGACAACACAACCTTTGCCGTTATGGATGGCCTTATCCAACAGGCAAATCCAGGAAAGCGAATCCGGTCGTCGGTGCTCGCTCTCACAACCCACGTCGGCGGAACCGAGCGCCATGCGATTTTCCAGTTGCAGCCACAATAGGCCAGCAGCGAGACAGTCCATGCCCAAGAAGGTGCCTCATGTCCAACTTCTACACCGCCGTAATCATGAATGACCCACGTCTTCACACGACGGACATAGTTGCCGATATAGCACTGCTGGAGCCGGTTACTCGGGCCGCCATTCAAGCGGTGATCGCCGATGCTGCCGCGGCGGGTATCGCTCTCATGGTATTTGAAACGTATCGCAGTCAGGAGCGGCAGTCCGCCCTGTTTCAGCAGGGCGCTACTCAACTTCGTACCGTTGGCGTTCACCACTATGGTCTCGCCTGCGACTTGGTAAAGGACATTGCTGATCATCCCTCATGGAAGGGCGACTTCTCCTTCT
Source organism: uncultured Acidobacteriaceae bacterium (assembly GCA_963746515.1). Lineage (GTDB taxonomy): Bacteria > Acidobacteriota > Terriglobia > Terriglobales > Acidobacteriaceae > Bog-257. The sequence continues at coordinate 282,107 of CAVVBO010000004.1, forward strand.
TGGCTGCCCTCGCAAAAGCACATGGCCTCATTTGGGGTGGAGATTGGGGGACACCCAATCGGCCGCACTCTTTCCGCGATGAAGATCACGTGCAGCGCTGCAGCATTAGTCGCCAAGCCGCACTCTTCCGTGGGGACTGGTATCCCGATGATAACTACAATCCCTATGCCGACCTTTAACCCGCGCGCTGCGGAAGGTACCTTTGCTCGAATGGGTTGTTGCTTCAGGCACTCCAGACTCATTCGCGCAAGTTGCGATGCGCGGGAACCCGAGGATACATTTACCGTGGCAGCTAATATATCAAGCTAAGGCTGCCGTCGTTTTACGGGAGGAGAAGAGTATGGATACGGGACAGGCAAGAGCATGGATTAGCCGTTGGGAGGGGCGTCGCAATCAGACCTATATCGACAGTCAGGGACATCCCACGGTTGGGGTCGGATTTAATCTGGATGCTGCGGGGGCGAGTGCGGCCATCTCGGCTTTGGGTCTGGACTATAACCAGGTGCGGTCGGGGCAGCAAAGCTTGACCGACGCTCAGATCGATACGCTTCTGGACGGCAGTTTAGCAACCGCTCTACAAGGTGCGCAGAGGTTGATACCGGGCTTCAATACTCAACTGTCGAACGACAGGCAGATCGTTGTCGTCGACATGGTGTTCAATCTGGGAGCGCCGAAGTTTTCCCAGTTTGTGCAGACCATCCAGGCTATCAATAATCAGGACTGGGCTACGGCCGCCCAGCAGATGCAACAGTCGGCGTGGTATGGCCAGGTAGGGAATAGAGCTAAAGCCGACGTCGCGGTGATGGCCGGCCAGAATACGGTGGCGGATTATATCTAAGCTGATAACTCGAGGTCGGCGACCTTATCGAGGTTGCGGTTAAGCGATGATCTTACAGTCAGTCTATCCTGTCCTGTCATTGGATGGCGCTTTGATCGGCACCGGCTACAGCGGAAACGGTGCAGGACTAAATAATCCCGATCTTCAAAACGATGCGGACGTGGGACCGATACGCAGGACGGCGTGAGGCGACGAAAGGCTCGGACGCCGACCCGAAAGCCAGCGCCCGCTGAACGATGATCTCTAGCTTCGGCGATCTCTAGGCTTCGGCGCTGGCTTTTTCCGCTTCGGCAGGAGCTGCATCTTCGACAGTCGCTTCCTTCTGGATAGTCACCTTCACCGGCACGACGACGTCCTTGTGCAACTTGATCGGCACATTGAAATCGCCAACCTGCTTCAGCGGCTCGTCGAGCTGGATCTTGCGGCGATCGATGTTGAGGCCCTTGTGCTCCAGCTCGCGTGCGATGTCGGCCGAGGTGACGGACCCGAAGAGCTGATCGCGCTCGCCCGACTTGCGGGTGAACAGCAGCTCGACGCCGGACAGCTGTTTGCCAAGAGCTTCGGCATCGCCCTTGTCGCGGGCCAGGCGGCGCACGGCGGCGGCCTTCATCTGCTCGATGACGGCGCGATTGGCGGGCGTGGCTTCGATTGCCAGTTTCTTGGGGAGGAGATAGTTGCGGCCATAGCCCTCGGCCACCTTGATCACGTCTCCGCGAGAGCCGAGCTTGGCTACATCTTCTTTGAGAATGACTTCCATGAGTAGAACTCCGTTCGATCTAATGTGTCGTCCCAGTCGGGACTCAGATTCTAAAATCACGCGTCCCACAGAGTGAATTAGTGCGTCTGGCCAGGCGTTTGATGCATTTCCCACCCGGCGTCGAAACCTTGTGCCGTCCCCGAAGGGACTCCGGATCGATTCTTGCGTCTTACTCGGGGCCTACGCCCTGATTAATGTTGTTCCGCCCTGCGGGCTGAATCCTCTCGCAGGTTGCTGAAAAGTGGCAGCCGGCCAGAATGGCGCCGGCTAAAGCCGGCTCGGGAAATTGAAAACGCAGCCTTTAAGGCGGACCTAAAGGTCCGCACTACCCGAGCGCTTTAGTTCCCGCTGGCTCTCTGACCCACTAACCCACTAGCCACCAATCCCTGGCCGCTACCGTCCGCCGAAGGGCAGCAGGGCGATGTTGCGGGCCTGCTTGATGGCATCGGCCAGGCGGCGCTGATGCGGCGTACACACGCCGGTCAAACGCCGGGGAACGATCTTGCCGCTCTCGGCCACGAATGCCGGAAAGCAGGCGCACGTCCTTGTAGTTGATGCCGTCGATCTTCTCGACGCAGAACTTGCAAACTTTCTTGCGGCGGAAGAATTTCCGTCCGCCTTCGCGAGGGCCGCCAGGGCCGCCGCCGGGACGTCCGCCGGGCCGCGGTCCACGAGGACCTCCGCCGCCTTCACGCCGGACGGCCGCCGCTATCGGAACGCGGTGCGGGAGCGTCGCTGCTTGCTGTCTTGATTGGTTCGTCTGCCATGATTCTCCTTCGGGCTGCGATGAGCCCCGATCTTGTTGCTCGGCCGGAACCGCCGGCCTCTGGAAATCTGCCACCGGGGCTAAAGCCCCGAAAAGTGTGGCTGTTTTCGGCACGACTAAAGTCGTGCCCTGATACAAAGACCGACTGGTCCGCACTACGCCGACTGGAACCGCAATAGCGCTCGACTGGAACCGCAATGCGCTGGCCGATCGTGCAGCTACGCTTTGCCAGCCCGACGCCAGTTGCGATCGGCTATGCGCTGACGGGCGTCGAGTCGGCGCCTTCGGCGGGCGCAGATTCCGGCGTCAACGGTTCCGGAGTCGCAGCTGCCGCGGCCTCGGCCGCTGCTGCCGCTTCTGCTGCTGCCGCCGCGCGAGTTCCCTTGCCGCGAACCTTGGTGTCGCGAATGGCCTTGATCTTGGCCAGGCGCTTCTGCTCCTCGTCGACCCGCACGGTGATGAACTTGATCACCGGCTCGGTCACGCGCAGGCGGCGCTCCACTTCCTTCACCATGCCGCCTTCGCCTTCCAGCACCATCAGCATGTAAATGCCGTCCTGAAATTTGCGGACGGTGTAGGCCAGCCGGCGCTTGCCCATGCGTTCCACGCTTTTCACCGTGCCGCCCGCCGTGCCGACCTGGGTCTCCAGGTTCGAGATCAGTTTGTCCTGGTCCTCTTCCGGCATGTCGGGACGAACGATGAACATCAATTCGTAAGTACGTTGCATTCGGTTTTTCTCCTGAACTGGAGGCGGTTGGCTATCAGCTATCGGCCGTCAGCTCTCAGCTAAATCGTGCCGTCCCGAAGGGACTCTAATCGTTATCTCCTACCCGGGCTTACGCCCTGGGCTAACTCATTGTGCAGCGATCCGGTATCTTGATCGCAGGCGGAGCTTGTCCTGACGCGAAGTCGTCAGCCGACTCATCACTCAAGGCTGCCGTCCCTACGGGACTCAGCGTCATTCATCCCGCTTGCCCAGCGCTGCCGCTTCACTCCGGCTAGGGCTAAGTTTCCGTCCCACTACGCGGGACTTCAAGCCTAGCTACGTTCCACCGGTCAGCTATCACCGGCAGCTACAACTGCCATGGCCTTATGCAAACCTAAGCCCTCGTGGGGTGGCTTTCATAAAACTGCCCACTAGGGCCTGAGACAGGTTGACTAGTCTAGCCACTAGCCACTAACCCCTAGCCCCTAACCACTGGTCTCTGATCCCTCGCCGCCTCTTCCGGCTTGCGATTGAAGCGGTTCATCGCCGCCTGCACGCCATCGGCAAGGATGACTCTCACCGCCTCAGCTGCCTGGTCCAGCACCTCGTCCACGACCTCGAGCTGCGCCTTCTTGAACTGCGACAGCACATACCGTGCGCCATCGCCCACCGGATGATCCGGTCCGACTCCCATGCCGGATGCGCGTGAATCTCCTGCGTACCCAGCGCGCCAATCACCGACTCCACGCCGTTGTGTCCCGCCGAGCGGCCCCGCGGCCGCACCCGCAACGTGCCGAACGGCAGATCCAGCTCGTCGTAGAGCAGCACCAGATCCTGCTCCGGCTTGCGCCTCGTACTCGCGTACCAGCTCGCTCACCGAAGCGCCGCTCAGGTTCATGAAGGTTTCCGGCTTGGCCAGCACGACTTCGTGTCCGGCCAGGCGCGTCCGCGCGGTCTGCGCGCGGCAGTGACGATTGTTCACCCGCACGCCGCACTGCTCGGCAATGCGGTCCACCGCCAGGAAACCCATGTTGTGCGGTGTGAACTGGTATTCGATGCCCGGATTGCCGAGCCCGACGATCAGCTTCACACGCGCTTACTTCTTCTTCTCGGACTTCTCCGGCTTGGCGCGCCTTGTCGCCACCCTCGGCAGCTTCGCCTTCGGTTTCCTGCTTGCCCTTCTTGATGACTTCGGGCTCGGCAGGTGTCGCTCCGGCTTCCACCGCAACTTCCGCAGGAGCGGCTTCGACAACTTCCTTCACCGCGACCACGTGGGCAACCGCCTGGTTCTCGTCGGTGATGAATTTCAACTTGCCGTCATGCGGCAGATCGGAGACGCGAATCGATCTGCCCGAAGTTCAGCTTGCTGACGTCGGCATCGAGGTGGCCGGGAATGTCGGCCGGCAAGCACTCGATTTCCACTTCGCGCAGACATCTGCTCCAGGATGCCGCCCTGCACCTTGACGCCCGGCGCTTCGCCCTTCATCACGATGGGCACGCTGCACCTGCAGCACCTTGTCCATGGCGATGCGCTTCAGGTCGACGTGCAGCAGCGCGCTCTTGATGGGCTCGTACTGCCAGTCGACGATCATGACCTTGGCGGCGTTGCCGTCGAGGCTGAGATCGAAAATGGAGTTGTGGCCCGGTCTCCGAGTTCAGGATGCGCCGCATCTGCTTGGGATCGACGGCGACGGGCTTGCGAATCCTGTCCCGCGCCGTAAACCACGGCGGGAATCAGGCCGCTCTGGCGCAGCCGGCGCGCGTCATTCTTGCCGCCACCCTGCCGCGGCTTGGCTTCTACGTTTTTCTCTGCAGTTGCTGTAGCCATAATTTCGTTCCTTTACAAAAACAGTCTGCTGACTGAAGTCTCTTCGTGAATCGACTGAATGGCGCGTCCGATGAGTCCGGCAATCGACAGCACTTTGATCTTCGGCTCGTTGCGCCCCGCTTCAGTCAGCGGGATGGTGTTGGTCACAACCACTTCGGCCAACCCCGATTTCGAAATCCGTTCAATGGCCGGCCCCGAAAGCACGGCATGAGTGGCGCAGGCATACACCTCGCGAGCGCCTGCCTCGATCAACGCCTGGCAGGTTTTCACCAGCGTGCCGGCGGTATCGATAATGTCGTCGAGGATGAGACAGGTCCGGTTCTTCACGTCACCGATGACGTGCATCACCTCGGTCACATCCATTTCCACGCGGCGCTTGTCGACGATAGCCAGCGCCGAATCCATTTTCTTGGCGAAGAAGCGCGCGCGCTCCACGCCGCCAGCATCCGGCGATACCACAGTCAGGTCCGGAAACTGCTTCTTGCGGAAGTAATCCACCAGCACCGGCGACGCGAACAAATGGTCCACCGGGATGTTGAAAAACCCCTGAATCTGCGGCGCATGCAGATCGACAACTAGCGCCCGATCGGCTCCCGCGGTGGTCAACAAATCCGCCACCAGCTTCGACGAAATCGGCACGCGCGGCTTGTCTTTGCGGTCCTGCCGGGCATAACCGAAGTACGGAATCACCACCGTGATGCGACGTGCCGAAGCGCGCTTGAGCGCATCAATCAGCAACAGCAACTGCATCAGGTGCACGTCCACCGGATCGCAGGTGGGCTGCACCATGAAGACATCGGCGCCGCGCACGTTCTCCTCGATCTGCACATACGTCTCGCCGTCGGAGAACTTGCCGATGCACGCCTGTCCCAACGGCAAACCTAGAAACTCGCAAATATCTTTGGCCAGCGCGTCGTTGGCCGTGCCGGAGAAAATCTTCCACTTGTCGTCCTGGCGCGCCCGCACCGGCTTGGGTGCGACCTTGGGATCGACTTTCTTGTCCGGTTGCTGCGCGACTGCTGCGCTTGCACCGTCGACCGGCGCCATTGCCGGAGGAACTACGCTCGTCTTCGCTGCTGTATCCATCGCGTCAAATACCCCCGCTTAACCTGGTTTGGTTACACGCTGGGTCTTGAAACTACTGCTCTTGAAACTTATCGATTTGTCAGCCGTTCAGTTTTTTGACTGACAACTACGCCACTGACCACTGATTTCTTGGCTGGGCGGCTAGGATTCGAACCTAGACAAAGTGCTCCAAAGGCACTTGACCTACCATTAGTCGACCGCCCAGTGTGCAAGCCGTCCGCTCTCGGCCGATCAGCCCTTTCAGGCAACCGCCATTTTCCCGGCACAAGCTCTTTCGCACGACTCTTGCAAAAACCTCTGCCGTCCCTGAAGGGACTCGAACTCTTTCACTACATCGCCTACCCAGCGCTAAAGCGCTGGGCTATGTTCTTCTGTCCCGCTAAGCGGGACTTGACCCGAGGTTACAAGATATTCATTACCTCAGGCTACCGGCATTTCGTTGCGCAGCAACCAAATAGTTCGACCAGCACCAAGCTCTAGAGTCTCGAAGCTCTTCTAGCCCCTGATCCCTAGCTCCTAGCCACTGCGTTCCAATATTCTTCCCGCGTCAGCGTCGTGGTCGCTACGGCGCGCATGTCCCGCTGCACTCATGCGCTCGGCTGCGGCTTGCGCTTGGTCGGCAGAAGCGAACAGCCCATACAACGTCGAGCCCGAGCCAGACAACGATGCATAGAGTGCGCCTTCGCGCAGCAATACACGTTTTACCTCTCGCAAATCGGGATACTCTGGAAAGACGACGCGTTCGAAGTCGTTCTCGATCCCGGCTCGGACGAGGTCGAGAAGCGGTGTCTCGGCCCGGTCCCCGCCAACTGCGGGAACACCGGATGCAGGCTGAGTCTTCAACCCATCAAGTCCAACAGCACGACTTATTGGGCCCCCGGCCTGCGGGAAATAACTCTCGCTCAGCCAGGCAAACACACTGTGGCTGAACTCGTTAATTGTACCTGTGGCGTCAGCGCCGGTCAATGCGGCGCCGGACTCGGCAATTTCGCGCGTGACCAGTGCATCCCATTGCGCGAAGGCCCGGGGAGTCGAGACGCCAATCGGCGGCGTGATCACCACCACGTGCTGCGCGCGGCAGATCCGGCAGCGGATAAACTTCCTCGCCTCGCCCAACGCCCAGGACCGTTCCGCCAATCAGGAACAGCGGCAGATCGCTGCCCACCTCCGCCGCGATGCGCATTTTCTCGTCCGAGCTGAGATTCGATGACCCAGCGCGCGTTCCAGCCCCAGCATCGTGGCGACCGCATTGGACGAAGCCGCGCCCATGCCTCCCTGCACCGGCAGACGCTTGTCGATGTCGATGACGATCTTGCCGCTGCCGGCAATCGCAGATCCCTCGTTCCCGGAAGACCCGCCGGCCGTGGCCAGCACCCTTTCCGCCATTTTGTAGCAGGTATTCGACTCGTCCAGCGGAACTCGCGGATCGTCGCAGCGAATCTCGATTCCCGAGCCAGGCTGTACCTCCACGCGCACCACGTCGTGCAGCGCCAGCGTCTGATAGATGGTACGCAGGTCGTGAAAGCCGTCGGGACGAGCCGCGCCGATCTTTAATCCGAGGTTGATCTTGGCAAACGAACGAATCATGACGGACATGGGAGCGCCAATGATCAGTGTAGCAATAGGGATTCGTGTCGCCCGGCTCAGATGGCACCTGGTCGCACCTTATACGTTATCTAAGAGATGGCGGGCCCGACTCTGGTTTTGACGGGCCTTTGGCGAAAGCCTAGAATTCGCCTAGAAGCCCGCTACCGGTTGCCGAACCGCGACGCACCGGGCTGTTCGACCGGAGGAACCTATGTTTGGTGGAAAGCTCGGTCTGCCGGAGCTGCTGGTCATCGTATTTATCGCCTTGCTCATCTTTGGCCCAAAGAAACTTGGCGAACTGGGCAAGGGCCTGGGCGAAGGCATCCGCAACTTCAAGTCGTCGATGAACGATCAGAACTCGTCGAACAACCCCAACTCAACCACTCCGCCGACGGAAGATAAGAAGTAGGCCGACGCCCGCAAGCCGCGCCGGTTTCACGGCAGTTTCTGTCCGGTTGCGGTTTCGGCAACTCGCAACATCCGATAAACCCGCGGCACCGGCAATCCCACTACATTGAAGTAGCAGCCTTCGATGCGCTCCACCCAACGCGAGGCAATGCCCTGGATGGCATAAGCTCCGGCTTTGTCCATAGGCTCGCCGGTGCTGACGTATTCAGCAATCTCAACTTCGGAAAGCGGGCTGAAGCGGACTTGCGTGACCTCCGTTGCGGCTTGCGCAAATCCCGGAGCCACCAGGAAGATCCCGGTGATGACCTGATGAGTACGGCCGGAAAGCAGTTGTAACATGCGCTCGGCATCGTGCTCGTCCGTTGGCTTCTCCAGGAGATGCTCGTCCACCACAACCACTGTATCCGCGCCCAGCACAGCATCGTTCGGATGTCGCGCAAAGATGGCGCGGGCTTTGTCGTGGGCCAGCCGTTGCGCGTAGTCTAATGGCCTCTCATTCGGAAGCGGCTCCTCAAGCACATGCGCCGGTTCCACCGTGAACGCAATGTTGGCATTGCGCAGAAGTTCGGAGCGACGCGGCGAGGCAGAAGCCAGGATGAGAGACATGCATGGACGATTCTAAAGCCGAGACGGAGTTTCGCGCCCGGTTACCACAGATCGCTCCGCTCCGGTCGGCATGACAAAATGTGAATGTTTAGATCTGCTCGGCGACAACGTGGAACGACAGGGTGGATGCGGTCACCCGGCTTCGGCCATAGTAAAGAAACAGTGCCACCCAGAATATCTGAAGGGCCAGAATCACTGGGGCGGAAAACATGTGCGCGAACGCCTCCGCAAGATCAGGCGCGACGGGCGAGGCTGCCGGCATTAGCAGCAGAACGATGCTGAGATAGATTATGGAGACGATGGCCATCACCTGATACGCCGAGATCCGGGATATGCCGCGATGGTCGGCGCGCAACCACTCGGAGCAGGCGCGCCAGCCCCAACTTGCGATGAGGGGAAGCAGCGCTGCCAGGCGAAATTGCTGTCCCAGGAACAGCGCAACCCCCGCCAGCCCCGCCACAGCAAAGACCGCGGAAGTGATGGCCTGAACCGGAATGAGCGGCTCGCCGTCGAGCCCGGAAGCATACGACGCCTTCTTGGTTGCCCCGTGAATCACCAGGCTATGCTTCTGAAAGAGACGGGCGATGGCAGGATTGGCCTCGCGGAGCGGAATGCCGTAGCAGCATCCGAAGCTGAGGCAGGCCAAACGCCCAATTGATTCGGCCAGCACATAGGCAATGGCCGCGGCTGCGAAGGTAGGCAGAATCGGAATCCTACAATGTAGTACACGGCCAGCGAACGGCCGCAAGGCCAGCACCAGCCAAGGCAGCAGAATGGTTGCGACGAACGCGGCGCCAGCGACGGTGAAGGTGTTGCGCTTGCGCTCGACGATTCCGGCAATCAGACGTGATGCCGGAACACACAGCAGCAGAACGAGCAGTACCAACGCGATGCTGACGGCAACCGGAACCCCGATGGATGCCAGCAGTAACAACATGATCGCGAAGCCAAACGCCGTTCCCGTCGCGCTGAAGAAGCCGTAGAAGGTAAGATTCAAACCGCGCCAGGAGCCGTCGGCAGATTTCGCAATGGGCACGGCCGCCAACATCTGCCAGCCCTCGGCCGGCAGGGTGCGAACTCCCCACACGATCAGCGTAAGCAGGCCGAGCGCGAGAACGACAACGAAGCCCAGGTTCAGCATGGGTCCTCCTCTACTGGCATCGCCAATAGTGAGCGCACGGCGACATCGGTTTCCGTAATCGGCTCCCCCAATGTCAGAGAGAAGCGGTTGTGCACGCCCCAGCGCTGCTGGTTCTCCACCAGGTCAGGAGCGAAGCGAAGGCGATCGCGCTGGAAGAGCAGGACCACGGTGCTGCTTCCCGGCCGGAAAAGAGCCTTGGGCGCGCCCGCCCGCAGAAACATCCCTTTTTCGATGTCTCGCGGATTCTCATAGCGCTGCTCGCTATAGCGCTGCTCGATCTGCCCAATCATCAGCGCAACTACCTCGATCATGGCGACCCGGCCCACGAGCGAACCGTTCGGGCAATCCGTGTCGAGAATCGTCACTACCCGGCGGTTCTTCGAGACTGGCGTTATCAGCTGCACAGTAGCGTTAGGGTTGCAGGGATAGTAGCGGCCCTCGACGGAGTAGATGTCGAGCACGCGGCCCGACACCGGACTATGCGTGTAGTGATATTTCTCCGGTGTCAGGCGAAAGACCGCGTAGTCGCCGCCTGCAAAAGATCTGTGCCAGGGCGAGCCATCGCCCAACAGTTCGGGGAAGGAAAAGAATTTTTGCTTCAGATAAAGTCCCGAGGATTCTTGCATCGAGCCAATTAGCCCGCGGGCGTCGGCGGGACAGACTACGGCGCGCGGATCCGGGGGCAGAGGACGGCAATTCCAGTAGCGAATCTGGCGCTCGAAAATTTTGCGCGCGGTGTCATAGTCCGACAGATTGCCGACGAATTCCGACAAGGGAATGCCTGACTGGCGCAGGAATTTCAACATGCCGGTAGCGCGCGACGACAGCAGATTGTCGTAGTTGAGATAGCCCAGCACGCGCGAGATATAGCGACCGGAGGCCAGCCGGGTCAGCAGCGGAGCCTTCTCGAGCGCGGGCGAGTATAGCGCTCGGACTATGGAATTCGCCAGCAGATGTTCGCGTACCACGGTGCCGGTGGCGCGGTCGATGTACTGATGCTCGCAAGTGACTCATGCCAATGCCTGCGCCTTCCGGCGGTCCTGCTCCGCGAGCAGCACCAACAGATTCAGCAAAGCGGCGACTTCCTGCCGCGAAAGATCGTCGCGCAACACCCGCTCCCCAACATCGTGGAGGAAGCGCGCGGCATCCTGAATGCGGACGCCGTGACGTAGACATTGTCTGACGTTGTCAGAGTCTGAATTCTCGAGCGTTGTGGCATCTTCGCGCAGGTGGCACAGAGCCTCACGCAAATGTTCGCGGCGCAGATCTTCGCGATAGAAATCTTCCGCCAGGCGATTGAAGTCGCGAGCTTCGATGTGCATCGCATCTTTTGCGGAATCGCCCAGCACGGCGCTTTGCAGGCGATAGCTGGCCTCTTGCTGCTTGTCGTTGCAACGGACGGCCAGATCGGCCAGGGTGCATTGCATGTTCATGGCTTCGATCAGATCGCCGGCTGTCTGCTGAATATAGGCGAGCAACGCCCGGCGATAGTCGCGAATCGAGATGCGGAAATAGCCTGGGTGACGGCGGCTGGGGCGCGTCTTCTTGCAGTTCAGCAACAGCATCCGCAGAAACTGGTTGCGCGAGTCGCCATGCACGTAGAATGCGGGAACACCGGCCGCGGAGAAGAAGAACGGCTGACGGCGCTCGCTCTCAGAAGTGGGATCGTCGGGAATTTCCTGGTGGGTGACTTCGCCTTGCAGGGCCAGGCGGTAGGCCAGCGCCAGCAAGAATTGCTGAAGATTGGCGGCGGCTGCCATGTCGCGATCGTAGCTGGGAAACAGGCTGTAATAGCGCGCCTCGAAGCCGGAGTAGCCGTCGCGCTGCCGCTCTCGCAACCGCAGCGGCATATAGAACGACATGCGCTGGTCAACGATACCAAGTTCGTCCAGTTCCGAGGACAGGCGCTGTATATTGCGGGACATCCCATCGAGCGCCGACGCCTGCTCGCTAGCCAACCAGGCCACAGGATAAGTCAGCAAACGCGCGTCGGGAACGCAATCGCCGCGAAGCTTAAACAGTTTCGCAACCATGCGATCGAGTCCGCGCGGCCCGTACGGTGTCAGCGAATGTCCGCACAGGCTGAGCTGTGCCTTTTCCTTCCATTCGCGCCAGAGCAGGCGCAGATGAGTGAAATCCAACTCGTGCGGCAGGAATGACAACAGGCGCTCAGGATGAAATTGGGTAAAGCCGATGCGGAAAGGCGCTGCGGTATAGGTTCCGACAAACAGCACCAGAAAGTGTTCGTAAATCTTGATGGCGAGATCGCCCAAGCGCTTCTCGTCAGCGGGCAAGAAGCTGGTTCGACATCGCAGTAGGCGATCGAGCACGCGACTGCCCATGGTGATGTGAATACCATTGTTGGCCAAGCTAACGTTCGACAGGCTGGGCAGCACGATCAGGTCGTTGGCGATGATGCCGGCCTCACGCAGCTTGGCGACTGCGTTCAGTTGGCTGCGGCTCAGCACCTGGTGGCACAGGTGCATGTACTGATACTTCTCCTCACCGTCGCTCCATCCCGAGAGACACGGGCTCATGAACAGCTCGCGATAAAACGAGTCGGAGGTGCAAGACGAAAGCTCTTCCTGATGCACCGATGGCACGGGCGCGTGATAGACCAGGGCGCACTGCCCGGTTTCCAGCAGACCGAAGCGACGGTTGGCCCACGAAATCAATAGCGAGGTGAACAGAAATCGCCGTGCTGCCTCGCGCGCCACTTGCTCGCCCAGCGAACGCTTCGACTGCGCCGACAGGATGTGGAACGACGTGGTCTCGGGCGAAGTATTGTCGTTGAGGAAATGTTGCATCAGGCGCGAGGCTTGCTCGCGCATTGTCTCCGGCAGGTGCGGTTGCGAGCCGATCAGGTCAGCCAGCGATAACTTCAGCGCATAGCTGATAGGGATGCGCAGCCAGGGCTCGCCGTTCTGGGTAAAGCGAAAGCGCGCCGCGTCCGACCGTTCGCCGATGGAGCCGTTCCTCGCGACTTGAAGATCGGCATGAAAGACGTGCAGCGCGTGCCGGCTTAGCCGCGACTCGGGAAAGCGAATCCAACTGTTTTCCCAGACACCGCGGGTGTCGTTGAGGAAGGCTTCCAACTCCGACAAGGTGCGGCGAGGCGCTTCGCCACTGGCGCTGCGACGGGCGATGTTACGGAAGAAGCGCGACTCGCGAAGGCTCAGCGGCAGATCGCAGTCGTTCGGCCGGCCCACGACCACGGCTTGCAGTTCATCTTCGCTGCCGGCAGTGGCGTCGCTTGCACTGAAAGGGAACTCATCGATAGGAATAAGTGTGCGATTGGACAGGCCCAAAGACTCCGATAGGGCTTCAGTGCGAACGGTAGCCATCGCGACCTTGTACGCTGGTGATCAGCATTCTTATGGTCCCAGGGTAAGAGTGTGCCCTTATCTGTTGACGGAGAAGTAAATGCCACATGAATAGTGCATAAATCGACGGGGAGAACCAGCCAAGGAACGGGGCTCCGCGTTGATGTCTGACGAGTAGGTCTGCGGCGTTTGTGTGGAATGTGGGCCGGCCGAATGGACTTTGCTTTAATCCGGCGTTGATCGTATTAACTTAGAGTTATTTTGCCTGGACCAACGACTTAATTCCTTGCTCGATGCTGGAAATGTCGACAGCGCCAACATACTTTGCCTGAATATGGCCGTCGCGGCCAATTAGGAATGTCACGGGCAGGCCGAGAATGCCTCCATAGGCCTGTGCGAGTTTGTCATTTCCCAATGCGACCGGGTAGTTCATCTTGTAGTCCTTATAGAACGGGCCCACGGGTTTCAGATCGTCGTCCATCGAGATGCCGACAATTTGCAATCCCTGGTCGCGATAGGTGTTCTGGAATTCCACAAAGTGGGGGATTTCCGCGCGGCAAGGCGTACACCAGGTTGCCCAGAAGTCGAGGAGAACTACCTTGCCGCGATAGGTTGAGAGGGACAGGGACTGTCCATTTAGATCGGTCAGCGAGAAATCTGGAGCCAGAGAATGACTCACAGCCGAAACTGGGCTGCTCTGGGTGGTGTGGCGGCGAGCCGCTTTGTAGAAGACAATTGCCAATACCAGCACTACAACAATAAGGATTACTCTCTTCATCAACGCTCCAAAGAATCAAGTAGCAAAGCTTTTATTTCGCAAACAAATAATTTCACGATCACTGACCTTTGACCGCAGGATAGCTCTTGTCTACCCAGTCAGCGCCAAAGTTGTCGGCAATATAGAGTACTTTCACGTTGGTAAATCCCATTGTATGCAATTCGCTATAGGCCGGAAGCACGTTGGGACAATGACTCCAGGGGCAGCATCCACAATAAAGAACGATGAACTGGTCGCGCGGCAACGATTTTACCCGGGTTCGCAACTGCTGGATGCCGCGCGATTCCGAGCCTGGCCCGATGTACTCGGCAGCGGGGATATGCGCCTGCAGATAAATAAGGTGAGGGCCGACATTCAGGATGAGAGGCTTGATGGCACTGGTGGATTGCAGAATCTTTACCAGATCCTCCGGCGTGATTAGTTTGGCGCTCCCAGGCGCCAGCTCCGAGGCAGCGGACTCGGATTGCGATGGTGGGGTGGTATGGCCAACGGCGGTCTGCGCCCAAGAAAGAGCGCCAATCACGAAGGGAATCGTGATGGTGGCGAATGCGACTTTACGGGCTGCTGAAAAAGTCATAGTGAGGGGCCGAAGCCTCTATCGAAGACAATCGTTTCCCAGTTTACTAGAGCGTGTTTCATAAACCCCATTTCGCCGGGCCGAGGCTAAAGCCGTTTCTTGGAGAGCCGCCAATTTCGCAGGCCTGAAGGCCCGCGCTTCCACCGAGGAAAACCTAAGGAAACTCTGATCAAGTCAAAGCGAGGTCCCGCAGCGGCTAAACAGTTTGCTGAAAAACTCAAAAGAGCAGATCCCTCGCCGGCTGAAGCCGGCTCGTGATGACAAAAATGAAGGACTTGGACGCGGCGCTGAAGCGCCGCACTACCCGAACGACCGATCAAACCGAGTTTTCTAGCAAACTGTAAAGCCGCGCTGATTTTGCGTGTACTTCACGGACGGCCTGAAGTGTCTGCGTGAGAACCTCTGTCGTCCCTACGGGACTCGGACTTATTTACGACTTCACCCAGCACTCCGCCATCCCACCCCAATTCGCGCAAAGGCGGCGCGACTCGGGGACCCCGGTTCGGCTGCGTGCTGGGCTAGGCTGTTCCGCGCCTACGGCGCTTGTTTTTTGCGCTTCGCATTCCACCGCTGAAACGCAAAGTGAGTTCTCACGCACTTACTGAAGGCCGGTCCCCTTCAAAACAAGCCTTAATCAGAGTTTCCATAAAGGACATTTTTAGAACACGCTCTAGACGCGGAATTTGGCGCTGAACAGGGAGGGTACAAATTGTGTGTTCCTTCTGTGCCACCGGTCTCATAGAATGTTAGTAATTGCACGGTCGCCCTAGAGGAAACCGCAAATGAGTCGAGGGGTTTCACGCCGAAAGTTTCTGGCAACGTCAGTCGGTGCCTTGGTCGGAAGTGCCTTGCTACCCGACAAGGGTTTTGCCAGCCCGCTGTATTTTCCGCAGCCAGCAGCGCCGCGGGCCCAGTCCGGTTCGCTGACCACCACCATCCAAGCCACAAAACGCACGTTGGAGATTAACGGCAAAGCCGCCAACGTAATGGGACTGCTGCAACCGAACGGCGCCCAGGGTATAAGTTCCGTGGTGAATGAACCGTTTCGGGTGACCTTGGAAAACAAGCTGACCGTACCGACGGCAATCCACTGGCACGGACTGCACCCTCCGAATAACGAAGATGGCGTCCCTGGAGTTACGCAGCCGGTGATCCGCCCCGACGCCAGTAACTTTTATAACTTTCCGCTGCGCCCCGCCGGCACGCATTGGATGCACTCTCATCAGGGATTGCAGGAAGCTTTCCTGCTGGCAGCTCCGTTGATTGTGCACGACCCGGCCGATCAGGTGCGCGACGAGCAAGAAGTGGTGCTGTTTCTGTCAGATTTTAGCTTCACGCCACCCAAGGAAATCTATGCGAAACTGCGGCAGAATGCGAAGGGCGTAGCTGTCATTGGCGAAGGAGAGCCGCTGACAATGTCGGGGACAGGTGGCTCGACGAAGGCACAGAATTCGCAAAGCATGAAGATGGCAACCGGGACGCCCGACGCCAACGACGTAAATTACGATGCTTACCTGGCCAACGATCGCACGCTGAACGATCCGGAAGTGGTGAAGGTTGAGAAGGGCGGACGATTGCGTTTGCGGATTATCAACGGCAGTAGCGGCACGAATTTCTTCATCGATCTGGGAGCTCTGAACGGTGAACTGATTGCCACCGACGGAATGCCGGTGAAGCCCGTCCAGGGCAGCCGGTTTCCGCTGGCCATCGCGCAACGCATCGACGTAAGGGTGCAGATTCCGCGCGATGGAGGCGCTTTCCCGATCATAGCGCTGCGAGAACTTTCAGTGGAACAAACCGGAATCGTCCTGGCTACTTTCGGCGCTCAGGTGCAACGCCTGCCAGTGAAGAACTCGGCTTCTACAGGACTACTGACGCTGGGACTGGAAAGCCAACTCGCCGCCACCAAACCGCTGAAGGACAAAGTTGCCGACCAAGTCAACGTGTTGCGCTTGCAAGGCAACATGAGCCGCTATGAATGGCTGATCAATGGCCAGGCGTTTGACGTGAATAATCCCGGCAGCCAGCAGCCACAGGTGCGGGTGAAGCCCGGACAGCGAGTGGGTTTGAAGTTCGTCAATGAAACGCCCATGTCGCACCCTATGCATCTTCACGGTCACTCGTTCCAGGTAGTGGCCATCAACGATCGCCGGTTTAGTGGCGCTCTTAGGGACACCGTGTTAGTGCCGGGACGAAATAGCGTCACGGTAGAGTTCGATGCCAATAATCCTGGACTGTGGTTCGTCCACTGTCACGTGCTTTGGCATCTGGAAGCGGGCATGGCAGCCCTGGTGCAGTACGAGGCGTAGAGTGCGCTACCTTCCGCGCTGCGACCGCGGCTAGGGCTGGTCCTGGAGTTGGCAGTTGTTGCCGTAGGTGAACGAATGCAGGGTAAGGCCAGGACCCTCCGGCTGTAGGGAAATCAAGTGAGCGGTGAAGGTGGGAGTGCGCGCCAAGTAATACATGCGCCCCTCGGTTACATCGACGTAAGCTCCCTTGCTGTCGAACTTCACGTCGGCTCCGGCGCTCTCCTTGGGCAGGGGATTGCCATCCTGGAAGAGATTGACGCGAACGTCTTTGGCGCCGTTAAGACTAAGAACGCTATAAAGAGTGCGTGCATGGTAGCGCACTTCCGCGGCTGCTGTGTGACCTTGCGAAGTCACGCCGTCCTTCTCGATACGCCAACGGCCGGCTAGCATCACACCGCCGTCGGGCGGCGAATGCGGCGGCAGGAAATCGACAGTCTCGCCAGCGTGATGGTCTCCCATGTTATCCACCGAGCCGCGCCCATAGAGCTCGCCAACGTACGTCTCCTGCGTGGTGACGCCACATTGCGGCGTGGCGTCGTTCTGGTCGGGATCAAGCGGAATCTTCAGTACCTCGGGATGAGCCACCGCCAGCAGCTCGCGAATTTTGGTTTCCATTTCCCGGTCATGGCCCTCACCGAAGATCTGCATGACGATGGTGCCTTGCGGATCGATCAGATAACGATTCGGCCAGCCCTCGGAACCATACGCCTTCCAGGTCGTGCCCTCCTGATCGGCCACCACCGGCCAAGGCAAGCGATAGCGCTGCGCCGCCGCGCGCACGTTGTCGACATTGAAGCCGATGTTGAATTCGCCGAAGTGTACTCCGATAACGTCAAAGCCGTAGGGGTGGTAATTGGTGTACCAGCGCTTGACCACGCCGAAGTCGCGAATACAGTTGATGCAGGTGTACTCCCAGAAATCGATGAGCACGACGTGACCACGGTAGTCGGAGATGTGGTGCGGCACGGGAGCACCCTGATCGAGCCACACGGCGCCTGCTCCGAAGTCGGGCGCGGGACGAGACTTCAGGTCCACCTGGGCTAAAGCTGGGAGGGTGAGGCAGAGTGCTACGAGTAAAGTGACGGCCTGGATTTTCGTTCTCATGCTTCGCGAAGCTGCAGCGGGCAGGTTCATTCGAAAATGCCGGACCATCTTTTGCGGCATGCTCCTCATACTTTAGCGCAAGCAGAGCAAAGGCAAGCGAAATTTGTGACAGTCATCCAGCGATTTTTCATCAGCGACAGTAAACGCGGGATGGAACCTGGCAATCGCCCCGATGGTTGAGAAGCTGCATTTATGGCGACATCACAAGAATAAGACAAGACGGGATGGAATATCTTAGGACTCGCGCTATATTGCGCAACGCTCTGTAAATACCAAGAACTACGAATAGCATCTCCTCGCGGCGCTATAACTTTGTCGACATTCGTCCTTCTGCGGAATTCGTATCAAGCTGTAGTCGATTCAAACGTTTTTCCTATCGCTTCATCCCTTGGCGACCGGGCAACCTATCATTCCGGGCATAGAATCAGGAAGAAGTAGATACATGGAGCGGGCCGAACCTAGAAAAATCGTCAAGGCTTACTTGATGTCGATTGGCATCTGGTGCGGTCTTTCCCTGCTGACAGGCTGGCAATACCGGATCTTTGACGAGTCTCTGAATATTCAGTCGTCGTTTCTTGACATGATCCGCCTGGCGGAGGCGCGGGGCTTCACCTTCGCGTTGCTGACACCCCCCATCTTCTATATCGTCAGGCGCTACATTGGCAGCGCGAGGCATATTGTGCGTTACGTTCTCGCCTACTGCCTGGGTGTGGTGCCCTTCATGTTCATCTATGCCGGCATCCGGTGGTGCCTGCTTCCGCCCTGGAGTGCTGCGCTGCAACGCTATGTTCCGCGCACCGGACATAGTCCCATCGAAGTTATCCATGGTGGATTTGCCGATCTCGTCACCATCTATATTGCGTTGGTAGTAGCCGCTCATGCCTACGAGTATTTCGACCGAGCCCGGAAGCAGGAACTGGAAAGATACGAATATCAGCAAGCGCTCGCGGCCAGCGAATTGCAGGCCTTGAAGATGCAGTTGCACCCGCATTTTCTCTTTAATACGTTGCACGGAATCGCAACCTTGATGGACAGCGATCGCAAGAGTGCCAAGCTTATGATTATTAAGCTTTCTACCCTGCTGCGCACGGCTCTGCAGCACAGCGGTTCCGACCTGATTCCTCTGGGAGAGGAGCTAAGGTTCGTAGGGGAATATCTTGACCTGGAGAAAATGCGTTGTGGGCCGCGGCTTACGGTCGATTGGTCCATAGATCCGGATACGGAGCGAATGCTGGTGCCGCAATTAATCCTGCAACCGTTGGTGGAAAATGCGATCCGGCACGGGATTGCTTCTTCACGCGAAAGAGGCTGGGTGGAAATCATTTCGCGTAGGAGAAATGATTTATTCGAGTTACAAGTTCGCAACAGCGTAGGAGGAACGAGGCCTAAAGGAACGGGAGTAGGGCTGAGAAACACGGAGGCTCGTTTGCGGCATCTGTATTCCGAGGAGGCAACGTTCTCTTTTGCGATAGCGGAGGATCGTGTAGCAACCGCAACCTTGGTGTTGCCCGCGCTACGCTCGCAGCAGCCAGAGACAGAATTGGCCATGCCGTTTGGAATGAATCTTAAGGCCGAACATCATGCGCGTATTAATTATTGATGACGAACCGTTGGCACAAACGTCTTTAGTAAGTGCGCTGAGAACCAGGAGCGACATCGAGAGCTTCGACTTGGCCAGTGACGCGATTGAGGCGCTGGAACGGTTGGAGCAAAACTCCTATGACGTCCTCCTGCTAGACATCAATATGCCGGAGATTTCGGGGGTTGAGTTTATAGGACGGCTAAAAGAAAGTGACCGTCCTGTGCCCTCCGTCGTATTCGTCACGGCGCATGCGGAGTACGCGATTGCCGCATTTGAAAACCATGCGGTCGACTATGTGTTAAAGCCCTTCTCTAACGAAAGGATCGACGAAGCCCTGGACGTGGCATTTCGAAGAACAGCGGGCGAGCGAGCGGCCAAGCTAATGGAAGCTCTACCGCATCTGCAGACCTCTTCACAGCGGGGATCGGCCCGGATCGCAATCAAGGCCAAGGGACGGATTCTCTTCATAAATCCGAGTGAGGTAATCGCGGTCCACGCCGAGGGGAACTATGTACTGTTGCAGCGGGAGTCAGGATCTTGCCTGTTGCGGGAGTCCATCTCGATAATGGCGGAAACATTGAAGCCTTACGGATTCATACGAATTCACCGCTCCGCGCTGGTCAACGTCGCTTTCGTAGAAGAGATACAGCCATGGGTGACAGGGGAATATGTCCTTCGTCTAAAGGGTGGGAAAGAATATACAGTTACTCGGACCTATAAGAAGAACTTGAAAGATCTCGCCGTGTCCTGGATAGGCACGGATGGATTCGCTCAATAGTAGTAGTTGTCCACTCCGCTGCACTTAATCCCGGACTACTCTACACCTACAGACGTAACCCTGCCATTCCTCACAATTGTCCACGATCATTGCTAATTGAACACGCGGATGGGCCTTAATAATATTGTGGCTGAATTGGCGCTGCCGCCGGCGGAATAGTTGTCTTTCCTTGATGAATTAAGGAAACTGTGTCAAGTCAAAGCGAGGTCCCGCAGCGGCTAAAGCCGCATAAGTTTGCGGGTAGTTAACGGACGGCCTGAAGGCCGTCCCCTTCAAAATAAGCGTCAGGCCTGAAGTGTCTGCGTGAGAACTGGTGCCGTTCCTACGGTGTCTGTGTCGTAGCTGGTGTCGCCGCTCTGCGGCTCGTTTCTTTTCCCACTGGATCGGGGGCTGACGCCCCCGCCTAACACCATCTCGCCGCCGCGCGGCTGGTTATCACGCTCGTCTGGTGCAACGCTTCTTACCGTTTCGTTTCGAATTGAGCTATGACACAGACACCTACGGGACTCAGTTTCATTTCCCACTTTACCCAGCACACCGCCTGCGGCTGCGTGCTGGGCTAGACTATTCCGCGTCCGCGGCGCTCGCCTTTTGCGCCTTTTATTCCACCGCTGAAACACAAAGTTAGTTCTTACGCAGACACTGAAAGCCGTCCCCTTCAAAGCAAATGGCTCAATCAAAGTTTCGTTAATTGTTAATTGCAGCGGGCACCCTTGCTTCCAATCCGGGCTTTTTCCTACTGAGTGAGTTACACGCCTTCGTATTTCCATATTATGTAAAAGCTGGTTTGGTATTAACGTGAGCTTACAAATCTTGGGGATGGAGCAACACAGATGCACTTTGAACTGCATACTTAAGACGACCAATATTGTCGTGGCGCCTCTGAAAAGTCATAACTTACCTATCGTGGAATCACTGTAACTCCTAGTAAATCCTCAATAATTGCATTGGCTGCGGTATTGCACATGTAACTACCAAATATGTCGTGAACCTGCCGTAAGCGCCAGCGCAGTCGTGGAATTTAACTCAATAAATTCTACGAAACTTCAGACAATTGCGGCAGGTTCCGGCAACTGGAAAAGGCAGATGGATTTACGAGGACATATGACAGCAAAAAGATCGATCACAGTAGTTCTGACTTTAATGGTGATCGCAGCAGTGATGGCGCCGTCGTTGATGGCGCAGTCGCTGGTTACCGGCGATATTACCGGTACGGTCACCGATCCCAGCGGTGCGGTTGTGTCGGGCGCCACGGTTACGCTGAAGAGCGACGCCAACGGCTCGACGCGCAACACTACTTCGGGTTCCAATGGAACCTACCGATTTCCCCTGCTGAGTCCGGGCAGCTATACGGTGACCGTAACCGCTTCGGGCTTCAGCAAGGCACAGAGCACGGCACAGGTCAACGTCGGCCAGGCATCAATCGCCGACATCAAGATGGCAGTCGGTAGCAGCTCGCAGACCGTGGAAGTTACGGGTGCGGCCCCGCTGGTAAATGCGGAGAATGCCGACTTATCCACCAACTTCGATCAGAACATGATCGCCAATTCGCCCAACGGCGGCAACGACATTACCTACGTTGCGCAAACCGCGCCCGGCGTCAACCATGAATACCGGCATGGGTTATGGCAACTTCCAGACTTCCGGTCTTCCGGCTACTTCCAACGTGTTCACGGTCAACGGTGAAAACGACATGGATCCGTTCCTGAACCTGAACAACTCGGGCGCCACCAACCTGACCCTCGGCAGGAATGATTTGCAAGAGGCAACGGTGATTACCAACGCCTATTCAGGCCAGTATGGTCAGCAGGCAGGCGTGCAGGTTTCCTACGTGACCAAGTCGGGCACCAACCAGTTTCACGGTAATGCCGAATACTGGTGGACCGGCCGCGCGATGGATGCCAACGACTATTTCAACAACTTGAACGGAACCCCTCGTCCGTTTGCCAACAACAACGAGTGGGCCGATTCGTTTGGCGGACCGATCAAGAAGGACAAGCTGTTCTTCTTCGTGGACAACGAAGGAATTCGCTACATCGTTCCTTCTTCCACGACCGTCGTTTCTCCGACTCCGGGATTTGCGGCGTCGACTTTGGCTAACCTGGCAACTACTCAACCCAGCCGAGGTTCCACTGTATTCCAAGATGTTCAATCTCTATGCAGCGGCTCCGGGGTATGGCAATCAGTCACCGATACCCGGCAGCACCGGCTGCGGAACTCTGACAACTTTCACCGGCAACTGCTTCGAGCAGTATGGAGCGACGCCTGCTCTGCCGGGCACGGAGTACATCATCAGCGGCCGAGTGGACTACAACCTATCCGACAAGGACCACCTGTTCTGGCGGGTACGTATGGACCACGGTACGCAGGCGACATATGCCGACCCTATCAGCAGCTCATTTGACGCGGCCAGCTACCAGCCGGCTTATGATGGCCAGGGACAGTGGACCCACGTATTCAGTCCCAATGCCACCAACAACTTTATCTATGCTGGCAGCTACTACCGGGCGATCTTCACCCAGACCGACGGGGCGAATTCCGTGTTTCCAACTACCGTCAATCTGTCCGGTCTAGGTGTAACCAACATGGGTGGCAATCTCTTCCTGTTCCCCCAAGGGCGGAACGTAACCCAGTACCAGTTTGTCGACGATTACTCGTGGACCAAGGGTGCGCACAGTTTGAAGTTTGGCGGCAACTTCCGGCGCTATGACATCACCGACTACACTTTCAGCGTCCTTAACAATCCGGAAACGATCGTCAGCGACGTTCCCAGCTTCTACGATGGCGTAGCGGCGGTGTTCGCACAGAACTTTCCCAGCCGAGCCACCGAGCCGGTCGCTCTCTGGGGCCTCGGGCTGTATGCCCAGGACGAGTGGCGGGTAAACAAGAGCCTGAAACTCACCTTTGCAATCGCGGGCTGAACACAACTCCAATCCCAACTGCAACCTGAATTGCGCATCGTACTTGAGCAGCCCATTCGTGGCCACAAGCACCGATCCCAACACTCCGTACAACCAGATGATCACTTCTAACCAAGCCGGCGTCTTCCGGGGCACGGATACGATCAACTGGGCGCCACGCTTCGGATTTGCCTGGTCGCCCGGCGGCAGCGATAAGACCGTGGTTCGCGGCGGCTTCGGTATCTTCTACGATGCCTTCCCGTCCATCTATGCCGATAACTCCATGACGAATTTGCCCAACCTGGTTCCCGAAGTTCTCTTTGGAGTTCCCTGGGCAGATAACACTACTTCCGCCGGTGCCTGGAGTATGGCCTCCACTTCGGCGGCAGCCATCCGCGAGCGGCTTCGCCAACGGCGCCTCGTTCAACTCGTTAAGCGCTTCTGTCCCGACCGGGTTCTCTCCCCCAGCGTGGATAACTTTATCGGAACCTTCCACACGCCGCGATACCAGGAATGGAGCTTGCAACTGGAACAGCAGTTGGACGACAAGAGTTCCTTCACCCTGGCCTATGTCGGCAACCACGGGATCAACATTCCGGTAACCAACTACCCCAATGCCTTTACCGCTTCGGGGCTGGTGAATGGCGGGATACCGGGTGCGCCGCTAAGCGATAATTTCTCAACCGTTGCAGAGGTGTACTCGGGTGCGGTTTCCAACTTCAACGGACTGACGGCCAGCTACCAGCGCCGTCTGACGTATGGATTCACCATACAGGCCAGTTATACCTGGAGCCATTCGTTGGATGAAGTTTCCAACAACGGAGTTCAGGGAACTCCGTATAACGGCCTAACCAGCCTGCAATACCAGATCAATCCCTTCTGCCTGGCGTGCAGCAACTACGGCAATGCGGACTATGATATCCGCAACTCGTTTAACGCGTCCTTCGTCTGGAACACACCGTTCAAGTTCAGCAACAAGTACGCGAACGGTGCGTTTGGCGGCTGGACGATCTCGCAGAACTTCTTTGCCCGCTCGGGATTGCCTTTGACGGTACTCGACAGCTAGCGCGGGCCTCAACAACTACTGCGGCCCCACTCCCTACTTCCCGGCCGAAGTGGTTGGGAACGGGCAGGGAGCCTGTAATCAATATGGGACTGGCTGCCTGGTTTCGTCGGGATTTGTCACGGCTAATGGTGCGACAGTGTTCCCGAACCAGATCCGTAACCAGTTCCGCGGCCCCGGGTTCTTCGACTCGGACTTCACCATCAACAAGAACTTCAAGCTGACCGAGCGGATGGCGTTCGGTGTCGGCGCGAACTTCTACAACGTGTTCAATCACCCGAACTTTGCTTCCCCAGTGGACACGTTTGGTGCGGCCAACTTCGGTCAGGTACTGCAAACCACCGCGCCGCCGACCGGACCTTACGGCTCGTTCTTTACCGGTCTGCCTTCGGGACGCATCATTCAGTTCCAAGGCAAGCTAGTGTTCTAGAAAACTCCCCTCAAAACTGTTCCTCTTTGGCGGCCCTAGCGGCCGCCTTTTTTTGTTTGCGCGGTCTCAAGGGTGCTCAAGGCCTCGCTACTACTATCACCTTAGTTTTTTCGCCATCAATAGCTGGTTTCTATAAGAATCTGGATTAAAAGGGGCTAGAAACCTATGAGAAGTAGTAGCATCACTCGCCTTTCGACTGCGTTTTCGGACAATAATTCGTTTAATTACAATAAGTTGAAGCAGCATCTGGACATTGGCATTGCCGTTGCACTACTAGTTCCCGGAAATTTCTTTCCTGGCCGAGATGGACCCTAGAAGATACCGATGAGGGGCTCATGAGCGGGCGGGTCTCAGAAACATCTGCAAGAGACACACGAAGCTACTTTGAAGAGGCGATATGAAACTAAAGAAAGTGATCGTCGGAATTTTGGCTGTGCTGGTGATCGCCGCAGTGATGGCGCCGTCATTGATGGCCCAATCGCTGGTTTCGGGCGATATTACCGGTACGGTCACAGATCCCAGCGGCGCGGTCGTGTCCGGCGCTACGGTGGCGCTGAAGAGCAACGCCAACGGCTCGACGCGTACCTCGACAACCGGTTCCAACGGAACCTATCGATTCTCTCTGCTGAGTCCAGGCAGCTACACGGTGAGCGTGAGCGCTTCGGGCTTCAGCAAGGCCGAAACGCAGACCAGCGTAAACATCGGCCAGGCGACGGTCGCTGACGTAAAAATGGCCGTCGGCGCCAACTCGCAGACGGTGGAAGTGACTTCGGTGGCACCCTTGGTGCAGTCCGATAACGCCGATCTCTCCACCAACTTCGGTTCGAATGTGATTCAAAATCAGGCGAACGGCGGTAACGACCTCACCTACATTGCCCAGACTGCTCCCGGAATCAACATGAACACCGGTGGTGGTTACGGCAACTTCCAGACCTCGGGTCTTCCCGCCACCTCCAATTTGTTCACGGTCAATGGCGAGAACGACATGGATCCTTACCTGAACCTGAACAATTCCGGCGCTACGAACCTGACGCTGGGCAAGAATGACCTGCAGGAAGCTACGGTCATCAGCAACGCTTACTCTGGCGAGTACGGCCAGCAGGCAGGCGCGCAGGTTAACTACGTCACGAAGAGCGGCACCAATCAGTTCCATGGCAATGTCGAGTACTGGTGGACCGGTCGCGTCATGGACGCGAACGACTGGTTTAACAATCTTTCCCAGACGCCGCGGCCGTTTGCCAACAACAACGAGTGGGCCGATTCGCTCGGCGGACCGATCAAGAAGGACAAGCTCTTCTTCTTCGCGGACAACGAGGGTATCCGCTACATCGTTCCCTCCAGTCAGCCGGTGTATGTGCCTAGCCCGACCTACATGACCCAGACGATCGCTAATCTGACAGCGACCGCTCCTAACGAGGTTGGCCTCTATCAAAAGCTTTTCGGCCTCTATACCTCTGCGCCGGGATACAACGGCACCAACTATATTCCGGGAAGCTGCGGGGGAGTGCTGAATACGTTGAACCCGGCTTTCACTCCGGACAACTGCTTCTCGACCTATCAGGCGACACCGGCCCTGCCCGGTACGGAATGGATTCTGAGTGGACGTGTCGACTACAACCTTTCCGAGAAGGACCACTTATTCTGGCGGGTCCGCATGGACCACGGCACCCAGGCCACGCTGGCCGATCCGTTCAGCGTCGGTCTGAGCGCGGCCAGTTATCAGCCGGCCTATGACGGACAGGGGCAGTGGACGCACGTATTCAGCCCCAACGTTACCAACAGCTTCATCTACGCGGGTAGCTACTATCGGGCGATTTTCACCCAGACCGATCCCAGTATTTTCCCGTACTCGATCATTTCGACTGGATTCAACCTGGGCGACCCGAACGGGATTACCAGCTACGCGTACGATTTCCCACAGGGACGCAACGTAACCCAGTATCAGTTCGTGGATGACTTCTCCTGGACGAAGGGAGTGCATGCTCTCAAGTTCGGCGCGAACTTCCGGCGTTACGACATTACCGATTACACCTTCAGCGTGCTCAACAACCCAGAAGTCCTGATTGGCGACGTCAGCGGCAACGGCGATGGCGGTCAGACCGACTTTTACAACGGCATTGCCTTGCAGACACGGCAGCGTTTTCCGACCAGGGCAACCGAGCCGGTCGCGCTGTGGGGACTGGGTATTTATGGACAAGATGAGTGGCGGGTTAACAAGAGCCTGAAACTCACCTTGGCATTGCGCTTTGAGCACAATTCCAACCCGGTTTGCCAGCTCAATTGCGCCACGTTGTTGGCGGGCGATTTCAATACCATGCTGGCCAACGGCTTGATCACGCCCAACACTCCGTATAACCAGATGCTCGATGCGAACCGTCACCAGATCTACCGGGGGACGGACGCGATTGACGTCTCGCCTCGGTTTGGATTCGCCTGGTCACCGGGCGGAAGCGACCAGACAGTTGTTCGTGGCGGCTTCGGTCTCTTCTACGATGCCTTCCCGGCAGTGGTGGGCGATCAATTCATGCTCAACACGCCCAATGTGGCGACGGTATATAGCACCGGCGTTCCTTGGGGCGATACCACCGCCAGCGGCCCGTATGCACAGGGCCAGCAAACCGCGACGGCCATTCAACAAGGATTTGCCAGCGGTGCAACCTATAACAGTCTGCTTGCACAGTTGGGAAGCGCCTTTAAGGTTCCGACTGTCTACAGTCAAGTCGGCACCTTCCATACTCCGTATTACGAGCAGTGGAGCTTGGGAATCCAGCAGGCACTGGGAGACAAGGCCTCGCTGTCGTTGGGATACATCGGCAATCACGGCGTTCACATCCCGGTTTATAACGAAGGTTTGAACGCCTTCATGAATGACAATACGAATGGCTGGAACATCCCGCCGTTCCCAACCACTCCGCCGACCGGATGTCGCAGCGCCAGTTGTACCAGCTCGGCGATTTTCGCTAACGTGCAGGAGTACGGTTCCAGCGGCGTATCAAACTACAACGGACTAACGGCCAGCTTCAACCAGCGCTTGACCTATGGCTTCACGGTGCAGGCCAGCTATACCTGGGGCCATGCGATGGACGAGGTGTCCAACGGCGGCATCGGAAGCACTCCGTATAGCAGCACGGCGTTGGTCTACCAAATCAATCCTGCGTGTCTGCGTTGCAACAACTACGGCGACGCTGACTACGATATTCGAAACTACTTCAGCGCCAGCTATGTTTGGCAAACTCCGTTCAAGTTCGGCAACAAGTTCGTGAATGGAGCGTTTGGTGGCTGGACGATTTCTCAGAACTTCTTCGCTCGCTCAGGCTTGCCATTCACTGTAACTGATGGCAATAACTTCATTTCAAACTGGGCTCCGAGTTCAGGTAGCGCTCTGGCGCAGCTGAACCCTGGGGTTGTAGCCCAGCAGGGTTGCACCAACGGATTCAGTCAGTGCTTGAATCCGGCGGCCTTCTCGACCGCAATGGTCAACTTCCCGAACCAGATACGTAACCAATTCCGTGGGCCCGGGTTCTTCGACTCGGACTTCACCATCAACAAGAACTTCAAGCTGACCGAGCGGCTGGCGTTCGGCATAGGCGCTAACTTCTACAACATCTTCAATCACCCCAACTTCAGCAATCCGGATCAGAACTTTGCTGATGGCACATTCGGACAGATCCAGACCACCACGGCGCCCCCAACTGGGCCGTATGGATCGTTCTTTACCGGTCTGCCTTCGGGACGCATCATTCAGTTCCAGGGCAAGATTGTGTTCTAAAGACTTTTCCCCTCAAAACTGTTTCACTTTGGCGGCCCACTTGGGCCGCCTTTTCTATTGCTCACTGTGAACGCAGAAGATGTTATGTAGCTGATCAACCAGAGCCAGGGGAGGGGAAACGATACGTTTCAAAGCAGATTGCACCGGATGGACTGCGCATCGGTGGAACTGACCGCTGCGCCGGACTTCGATCGGAGTTTGTTGCCGGCGAAGTACGGCGCAGTTCAGCGTAGAAGGTTAGGCTCCCTGAGGAGAATGCAGGACCCGGAAGGTGTTTCCGCCATTGACCCAGATGAGCACCAGGGCATCCTGCCCCTTGGGCACGCTGGCCAGAGCCTTCTGTACGTCAGAGGCGCTCTTAGTCTCGTGACGATTCACGCCCATGATGACCTGCCCAGGCTGCAATCCGGCATCATCAGACGGGCTGCCCGGCAACACCCGCTGAATGACGGCGCCGTGGAGATCGTCGGGCGCCTGGAGTTGCTGGCGAACGTCTGGGGTGATGTCCGCGATACCCAAGCCCCAGCGCGGTTTGTCGCCGTTGTTGTCGGCGCTAAGCTTCTGGCCACGATCGGCGTCCATTCCCTCCAGAGTAAGCGCCACGGAGACGTTCTTGCCGTCGCGCACGACATCGAGAGTGATTTTGGTTCCGGGAGTTTTCTCACCAACTTCCATCTGCAACTGTCCGGCGTCGGTAACTTTCTTGCCGTCCAGTTGGGTGATAACGTCACCAACCTTCAGACCAGCCTTAGCGCCCGGAGAATCGGGCTCAACCTGGGTAATAACGGCACCATCGTTGTTCTTCATGTCGAAGAACTTCGCATTTTCCGGAGTGACGTCAGTGATGCCGACACCCATGTGAGCGTGGCTCACTTTGCCGTAACGAACCAGGGAGTCAACCACCGGAGTCACGATCTGGGTCGGGATAGCAAATCCCATTCCGGAGAACGAACCGGAGGGCGAGATGAGAAACGTGTTGATGCCGACGACTTCGCCGTGGGCATTCACCAGCGGACCACCCGAGTTCCCGGGATTGATCGCGGCGTCCGTCTGGATGAATTGGCCTGGCTTGCGGGGATCGTCAGAGGAAGGGTTGGGACGGTTCAGCGCGCTCACAATGCCACGAGTAACCGTGAAACGGAAGCCAAAGGGATTGCCGAAGGCCAGCACGGTTTGTCCGGGACGCAGAGCGGCGGAATCGCCGATCGGAATGTTGGGAAGGTTGGTACCTTCGATCTTGATTACAGCCAGATCGGTGAGCGGGTCGGTCCCGACAAGCTTCGCGGTCAGAATCCGGCGATCGCCGAGCGTGACTTTGATGTCGGTGGCGCCGTCGACGACGTGATTGTTGGTAACGATATAGCCGTCGGGGGAGATGATGACGCCGCTGCCGATGCCGCGTTCAATCCGCGGCTGCTCAGGCTGCATGCCTTGGCCGAACTGCTGGCCAAAGAAACGCTGCATGTCGTCGGGAATACCTTCGGCCGCGGGCTGGGCCTTCACCTTCGAGGTGACGGCGACGTTCACTATTGCAGGTGTGACGCGGGCGGCCACGGCCTCCATGGCCTGGTCGAGCGAGAGCAGGGCTCCGATTTTGCTGTCATCGAGGGGCGCGGTGTTGGAGGAAACCGCGGCTCGCACGGGCGCGAATGAGGTGTAGGCAAAGAAGGAAGCTGTCAGCACAAGCGTGAGCGCAACCACCGCGCGCTGCCTGCCACAAGCTTTCCATCCGCGGGCAATCCAGGCTTTCATGTTCTCTGTCTCCTACTAAGTTAAGTATTGCGGGCACGGACCTGCCGGGCGCTGCATAGGCCGAGCTCGTGAGCCGGGACCTTAGAGCGCAGATTGTTACGAACCACCGTCGGTGGGAAAAATATGTTTGACCGGCGGCGATCCCATGCTAATTGCTGGGGAGCTTACGACATGGTGTTCGACGAGGCGGTAAGGGAAAGGTGAGCACGGCGCAATCAGGTATTGGCCTCCGAAAGGCGGGGCCGAGCCGCGCTTAGGGAAACTCCGATTAAGTCAACGCGAAGTCCCGCCGCGGTTATAAAGCCGCATGATTTGCGGGTACTTAACGGACGGCCTGAGAGAGACTGTGTCGTCAGTGGTGTCGCCGCTCTGCGGCTCACGAACACTTCCCACTTTCCGGGGGCTAGCGCCCCCGGCTAACTTCATCCCGCCGCGTTGCGGCTAGCTTGACTGGTTATTCCGGCGTTCGTTCCACCAGAAAATTTTCGTTTCGGTGGCGGCACCGGCCTGAAGTGTTTGCGTGAGAACCTCTGCCGTCCCTACGGTGTCTGTGTCATAGCTCAAGTCGAAACGAAACGGTGGGAAGGATCGCACCAGACGAGCGCAAAAACAGCCGCGCAGCGGCGAGATGGTGTTAGGCGGGGGCGTCAGCCCCCGATCCAGTGGGAAAAGAAACGAGCCGCAGAGCGGCGACACTAGCTACGACACAGACACCTACGGGACTCGGACTTATTTACCACTTCACCCGGCACTCCGCCTGCGGCTGCGTGCTGGGCTAGGCTATTCCGCGCCTACCCACCCCAATCCGCGCAAAAGCGGCGCGAAGCGGGGGCCCGGACGGCGCTTGTTTTTCGCGCTTCGTATTCCACCGCTGAAACACAAAGCTAGTTCTCACGCAGACTCTGAAGGCTGTCCCCTTTCAAAACAAAGCTTAATCAGAGTTTCCTTAGGAGGCGTAGTGGCGGCCTGCCATCGCGACCTTGTTGAGAAAACTGGTACTTGCTATTCTGCACGCCGCACCTTGAAACTAATCCGATGAAAGCAATCGCAATTATCCCGGCGCGACTGGCTTCGACTCGGCTAGCGCGCAAAGTGTTGCGCGAGATCGCCGGGCGGCCTATGCTGGCCCACGTGTATGAGGCGGCGGCTGCATGTCCTGGGTTGAGCGAGGTCATCGTCGCTACCGACTCGGAAGAGATTGCCGAGGTCTGCCGACGGAACGGCTGGAGGTTTCGTCTGACTTCGCCACAGCATCGCAGTGGAACCGATCGAGTGCATGAAGTCGCGCAAGAAGTCGAGGCTGATGTGTATGTCAATGTGCAGGGTGATGAGCCGCTAGCGCGGCGCGAGCATCTCGACGTGCTGCTAAATCTCATGGAGCGGGATGACGTTCAAGTCGGCACGCTGAAGACACCGTGTTCGGCCGAGGACATTGGCAATCCTAGCGCGGTCAAGGTCGTGACCGCGCTGGATGGCCGCGCTCTCTACTTTTCGCGAGCCACGATACCGTTCGATCGCGATCGAACTGGAGCAGTGCGGTATTACAAACATCTGGGCTTTTATGCCTATCGCAAGGCTGCACTGGATTCGTTCTGTACCTGGCCGGAGTCGGAATTGGAGCGTAGTGAACGGCTGGAGCAGTTACGGTTTCTGGATCATGGCGTGGCGATTCATGTGGCGCAAACGCCATACGACACTGTGGGAGTGGATACGGAGGAGGATTTGCGGAGGGTGGAGGAGATTCTGGGGCAGAAGTAGCCCATGTCGCGGCTGTCGAAAAGCATATTCTCGTGGGTTGGACAGTTTGCCGAGCCATTCGAAAAGCAGATCCCACCGACTAAAGTCGGTTCGTGATGACAAAAAATTAAACGGGCTGGCACGACGCAGCTAAAGCTGCGCCCCTTCAAGAAACTGCCGAGGAAACCTAAGAAACTGCCGTGGAAACTCGAAAAACTTCCGAGGAACTTACGCTAGACCTGATTAGCGACTGACTTCTTGTGGCTGTTGGCTGGCCCAGGCTTCGGCGGCCGCGACGCGCTTGCCAATCGAGGGATGCGAGTGGAAGAGCATCTCGATCACTTTGTTCGGCTCGCGCTCGGCGAGATTCTGGTCGGCCAGCTTTTGCATGGAGCTGATGAAGGGCGCGATGGCAGGAGTGTTTTCCCAGGCGTAGCGGTCGGCTTCGCGCTCGTGAGAGCGAGAGATCGCATTCAGCGCCGGCATCAGCAAAAATCCCAAAACTGTCGCCACCAGGACGATGAGAGGCAGGTTAGCGAAGTCGTAGAGCCGGGGATCGAGCGCCGGAAACCAGTCCTTGGCGATCACAAAACGCAAGACCACATTGATCAGCCAGAAGGCAAAGAACGTAATGCCGACTTGGGTGAAGATGCTCTTCAGAATGTGCTTGTGGACGTGGTGTCCGAGTTCGTGAGCCAGGATAGCTTCGATCTCGTCGTCGTCGTAGATCTGCAGCAAGCGTGTCGGAAAGAATGATGCGGCGCGTGGATCCCATGCCGGTGAGCGCGGCATTGGCCTTGTTCGACTTTCTCCGAGAGCTTCCATTCGTAGACGCCGCGCACTCGCGTGCCGGCGCGTTCGCCGAGTTTGGTCAGGCGGTCGCGAAGGCCGTCGTTGTTCAGCGGCTCGAACTTGTAGAAGATCGGCATCAGTACGACAGGCGCCAGCTGCGCCATCAACAGAAACAGCCCGACGAAGACGGCCCAGGCGATGATCCACCAGCGCTGGGGAGCGATGCGAATGATGGAGTACACCAACTCGACCATGATGGTCCCTAACACGAGCGAGACCAGCCAGCCTTTGCACTCGTCCCAAAGCCAGCCGCGCAACTTCTGATTGGAGAGATGGTATTGATGCTCCAGGCGGAAGCCGACGAAGTCGAACGGCACGCTCAGGAGTTTGGCGATAATGGAGAACATCAGGACGTAGAGAAATACGGCGAAGAAATAGCGTTGACTGGCGCCGAGGTAGGACCAGTCGCGGAGTTTGCCGGTCCAACCCGTGACCAGCAAGACGACGAGCAGGGCGAAGCCGATCACGGCGTCGGCCATGCTGAGCCACCGCTGAATGCGGTTGTAGCGGCGTACTTCCGGCGAATCGGCCGGATGCGGATTGGAAGTGACTGTCATCCCCATGGAGCGAAGGGCCGAGAAAGGCCTCGATGCTGCGTGGCTCCAGTATAAAACAGGGGATAGGACTTAGGGAGCAGGGCAGGTGGACAGAAAATCGCGATGCTCGCTATTTCCCTGTCGGCAGGTTTACCGGCTGCTGGAAAAAGCCAGAAAAATCTTGCCGCAATGAATCTTTCGTGCGCGAAGTTGCAGCCCGCGAAAACCTGCGCTGCCCGTACACTGTGCGAAAATCGAATGCGACTACGAACTCATGCAGGAGGACTCATGCGCGAAGTTATCGCGACGAATGATGGACCCAAGGCGATCGGCCCCTACTCGCAAGCCATCAAAGTCAACGGATTCATTTTTCTCTCCGGACAGATCCCGCTGGATCCGGCAACGCAGCAGTTGGTGGAGGGCGACATTGCCGCACAAACCGAACGCGTGCTGCAAAATGTCGGTGGGATTCTGAAAGCGGCGGGGAGCTCGCTGGAGCAGGTGGTGAAGACTACGGTGTTCCTCAAGAACATGTCGGAGTTTGCCGCGATGAACGAAGTCTACGGCCGGTACTTTACGCAAGCGCCGCCGGCGCGCTCGACGGTGGAAGTGGCAAGGCTGCCGAAAGATGTGTTGGTGGAAATTGAGGTGATCGCGCTGGCGTAGTTTGCGATGTGCGGGAATTTAGCAGCGTTGGCGAGCGTTAGGTAAAGGATATTTTGTAGACACCTTCGAGCCGGAGAAGAAACTGCTAGAAACTTCTGCCGTCCCGAGGGGACTCGGTTGCATTTCACGCCGTACCCAGGACTCCGCCTTTCGGCTCCGTCCTGGGCTAGACTGAGCCGCCCTTCGGGCTCGATTTCAAGCCGATGTATGCCACCAGCGAACCCGGGATATGCTTCTCAAGCAGACCTAAAACTCTAAGGTTAGGTAGGTTGCCCGGCGCGACGGAAAGGCTCTGTTCCTCGATAGACAATTTATGAGATAGCCTAGATAGCTTGTAGATGAATCTTACTGACCGCATCTACGTCGCGGTGTACCTGGCGCTCACAGCGCTGGTGTGCCTGCAGCACAGCCGGGTGGAGCACTGGCTCGGTTATGTCCTGTGGAACCTGGGCGCGATTGGGGCAATCGTGATGCTTGCTCGCAAGCAAGCAGAGAGCAGGGCTTGGACGTTCGCGCATGACTGGCTGCCGGTGCTCCTGTTTATTGCGGTATTCGAACAGGTGTCATTTCTATCGCTTGCGATTCGTGGCGGTTGGCAGAACCAACCGGTGATCGCTTTCGAATCGCGCCTGTTTTCCGTGCCGCCGATGGAGTGGATGCATCTGCGGGCGAAAGACTGGCTGGTGGAATTTCTGGAGTTTGGCTACTTTGGGTTTTATCCTCTCTACCCCGTTGTGGGAGGAATGTTTTGGGCTTGGCGTGAGCGTCCGCCATTCGCAGGCGCATTTCGCAGACTCACGGACGCGCTCAGCGTGGGATATGTGATTTGTTATGCGACTTATTTACTATTTCCCACGCGAAGTCCTGCCAACCTGGCGGGAGTGCAGCAGATCGGGAGCGCCCATCCCGGACTGTTCCAGCACCTGGTTCGCGGCATCCAGAACAATGCGGGCGTACACGGAAACGCATTTCCCAGCGCTCACATCATGCTGGCGTTCGTAGTGTTGACGTTCGCTTACCGGTACTTGCCAAAGGTTGCGCCGTGGCTGCTGTTCCCAATTCTTCTGATGTGCGTGGCAGCGGTCTATGACGGTTATCACTATGCCAGCGATGTGGTCGGCGGGGCGATCGTGGGGATGGTGGTGGCGCTTATTTTCTTGAGAAGGGGCGCGGAAAATGAAAACCCTCTCCGTCGGGAGAGGGTTCGAATCCGATGAACTGAGGATTTACGCCTTGGTGACTTTGCCGCTGCGCAGACAACTGGTGCATACGCGCATACGTTTGCTGCCGCCCTTGACCTGGGCGTGGACAGGCCGCAAATTGACGTTCCAGCGGCGACGCCTCACATTGTGGGCGTGACTGATGTTGTTGCCCGACATTGGGCGTTTACCGCAAATCTCACAAACTTGTGCCATGACTAGCTCCAGAAGATTGCCGAACTGGCTGGGTAAACAACAATTGTAGCAGTTTTGGCGCGGACTATCCAGAGCCGCGCCCCTTCAAAGAAATGTCGAACCCGAGTTTTTCAGCAAACTGTGAAGCCGCGCCCCTTCAAAGAAATGTGGAACCCGACTTTTTCAGCGGCCTGTGAAGCCGTGCCCTTTCAAACCCGATGTATGAGATAACTTCCAGTTTATTTTTTTACGTTCAGCGAGGCTCGCAGCGCAATCGGCGGTGAACCGGCAAAGGTGACGCCGCTGGTGGGGATGGCGTTCAAGTCGGCGGTCGTGGGGGCGATCAGGGACCAGACCAGCAGCAGCTTGTTATAACGCGTAACAAATATGGATTGCGACATGCGGCTGGAGAGATCACCGCTGGGCGTCGTGGGCCCCGCGATTGTTCCGTGAAACACCATGAACAGGTGGCCGGAAACGGAGGCCAGCTCATCGGTGGAGATCTGCCCGAACTCAGCCAGGGCTTCGAGATTGGCGGCGACCTCGTCGTTAGTGCGCTTATCGTCGAGCCGGGTAACGGTTCGCATCGACAGGCAGTTAGGATCAAGAGCGCGCAACACAATCATAGGCTTGGGCGCCGCTGAGGCGAGATCGTCGCCGGCCTGAGGCGAGATACGCAATAGAGTTTGCGAGCAGGCATGCAAGAATGCGGATTCGCGGATGGCGCTGTCGCCTAGCGGAGGATCGTTGATGCTTTCCGTGGTAATCGGCTGCCAACCCTTGGGAAGGTCGTACTGCAAGCCGAGGTCGGGATTGCGATAGGCTCCATCGCTGACCGTGCCCAGTGGGATGGTTCGGGCAGGCTGCTCCTGAATGGCGGCGTTCACGCGAAACGTTGGAATGGTTGGTCCCTCGTAGGGCGCGCCCTCGGGCTTCACGACCTTGCCGTCTTTGGTGGTCAGAACGCCGTCAGGCTGGGTGCAGTAGAATCGCACTTGCGCCATGAGCAGCTTGGCCTTACGCAGAAAGTCCTTGTCGTTGGTGCCGATCACGACCTTGATGGCGTAGTTGTTAATGTTGGTCCAGTACTGCGCCGCGTAGTTGGGTCCTTTGTGGCGAATGGCGTAGTAAAAATGTCCGGTGTGCAACATGTAGTCGGGGAGCACGAATTGCCCGGTTGATCCGGAGGGTCCGCCGGAACGGGCCCAAGCTCTCATCTGCTCTTCCCGCTGCTCCGGAGTATCGACCTCCATTCCGGGATGGGGATCGATCGCCGTGACTGTGATGTAGCCGGTGTGAGTGTCTTTCTCATATTGCAGCGCCAGCAGCGAGTGCTCCCTTTCGGGCATCAGCGGCAACAGGATCTGGTGGCCTTGCACGCTTAGAGGAAGATCGAAACTAAATCCGAAAAATTGGCTGGTATAGCTGGTATTGGACAGGAATCCGGCTTCGGGGAGCAGCGGTTCTTCGTTGGCACCCCTTTCAGCGAGAGGCTTGGGAGGAGTGTAAAGGTTCCGTTCCGCCGCTGTGCATTGCGAACGCATCGCAGGGGCGGCGCAAAGCAGCAGCACGACGAGCGCAAGCGCTCGAAGAGGGCAAGGAAAACGACCCGTAGCTGCAAACAGGCTGGACATTTGGTCGGCTCTCCGTCGGCTTCGCCAAGCCGAGAGAGGCGGTGGCGCAATCATGCCAGCATTCACCGCCGCGCGCAAGTCGCATCAGGGAGACTCTGATCAAGTCAAAGCGAGGTTCGGCCGCGGCTAAAGCCACATGATTTTGCGGGTACTTAACGGACGACCTGAAATGTCTGCGTGAGAAGCTCTGCCGTCCCTACGGGACTCGGACTTATTTACCACTTCACCCAGCACTCCGCCTGCGGCTGCGTGCTGGGCTAGGCTATTCCGCGCCTGCGGCGCTCCCTTTTTGCGGCTTTTTACTCGACCGGCCAAACACAAAGTTAGTTCTCACGCAGACACGAAGGCTGTCCCCTTCAAAACAAAGCTCAATCAAAGTTCCCTTAGCAATTGGCGCGGTCCTTCACTTACTGAAGACGGAACGCTTCCAGGTGCCGGTTCTTGCGCCGTCCGAAGACAGCGAACAGGAGACGAAAATGTTCAGAATTTCCTGCTGACTTTTCGATAGGGGCAACGTCTCTAACGCGGGTCGCCGTTGCGCCGCGAAGTGACGGAAATTCCTTGACTTTCCCTCAAGGGGTACTGCAGATTACTATGCTTCAGCACTATAAGGTTGCCTGTTTGCCGAGGCCATTAACCATGACCTCATGCCGGCATTCAACTTTGATCGCCATCACAATAATTTAAGTTAGAGACCAGCCTATGGATTGGTAGTTTCACGGGAAACGCCTGGCCGGCAGTGTCTCGCGATGGCGCTGTGGTCTATCAAGCGAAACGTTCGCCGGCCATCGGCCAAGGATGAGCGAGAGATAACGAGCATTAAATCATTTTCGCGGGAGAGGAATCACCATGAAGAAGGTGTTTGGAACCATAGTTTGTTTGCTGTTGGTGAGCGCGATGGCGGTGGGTCAGGCGCAAGTTGACAAGAGCGCGAAACGTCAGCAGGAACAACAGAAGGTGCGAAGCGGCGGAGGCTTCGAATGCAGCAGCGATCCTCTGTTGCCGACGGATGGCTCTTCGGTCCAGGACTTTATCACCACCGTTCCCAATTACTACCTTCTGCATCTGCAAGCCCACCATTCCTATGCTGCTGAACTGTGGGACCCGGTCGATTCCTTCATCGGTGGACCCGCACAACTCTTACTGCTTACCAGTCCTGGTTGCGGCACGACCCTGCCGATCCACGATTTTGTCGGCGCCGATCCGAACCTCAGCAATACTTTTGCCGATAGAATCTCCTGGCTCCAACCGGAAAATGGTGACGCCGTGCTGCAGGTCAATAACCTGGATACCAGCGGCGGATTCTATGGCTACGTCATTCGAGTGACAGACACAACCTTGCAGGATAACTACTGGACTACCAATGGGAATCTGGCTACGCAGTTTACTTTTGTCAACAATACCCAGCAAACGCTTTCGGGAAAGCTGCTGGTGGAAGATGTAACCGCGGGAGGCGTTGACTATAGCGCTTCTGTCTCCGTTCCCGCAGGCAAGCAGGTGGTGGAGGTTGTCGCCTCATCGGGTATTGCTTCGACGGGTTTACAGGTGCCGGCGAACCATGTGGGACGCGCAACCTTTTACTTCAACGGTCCGGCAGGCGGGATTATGGCGGAAGCCTTCACTATAACTTCGGTGAATGTTCCGATAACTCCGATCAAGTTTGAGGCCAAATATTCGCCGCACTAAAGGGCTAGAGAAACTGGGGACACTGCTGGTCCCTAGAACCGCAGGGATGACAAAATAAAGAGGCCTTAGACGCGGCGCTAAAGTGCCGCACTACCCGAACCAGTGGTTCCAGCGGCATTTTTCCGCAGCCTCAGAAGCCGTGGCCTTTCGGACCCGATTCGGCAGACGGCCTATGCTGCCCTTGTCCTATTTCTACCGTCCTTGCCCTACCTCGAGTTATCGAGTGCAACTGGGGCTCAGCATCTTCAGAGTCAGCACTCGCAAACCGGGTTGCGGATTGCTGCTCTCCGTCTTTCCCGCTTGCCCGTTGTCGGCTGGCGGTTGCGGATTGGAGATCGGCTTACCGGTTACCGTCACGCTGTGTTGAACGTGTTCGGCCAAGTTCACACTGGTGGAAGTAAGCTTCCATATCGTGCCATTTTGATCTGAAAGGTAATACTCACCACTCTGATTTCCGCGCTTCAGGCAACCGGTCACCAGTATCTGAAGAGGTGGGGTCATCGTGCCACCCGGGCTGGCTCCGGATTGCGCGCTCTGGCTGCTGGATTGTGCCGGTAGCAGAGGACAAACAGCGATAAACAGCAGCGAGATAAACCAGACAGCCAGTTTTGCGAGGCGGGTCATAAGTCAGATCCTTTCGACAAATATATGGATGCCGGGTCAGGCCAGAATGCTGAAGATATGTGTGTCGAACCTAACCCATAGTACGAGATTATGCGTACCAACGGCGGCCCAGAGTTTTTCGGCGACGGTAATGCTGTGCTTTTGCGGCGCCCACAGACAGGTGAAGAGCCGTCCCTGCAAATGCGACGCTTAAGGAAACTCTGATCAAGTCAGAACGAAGTCCCTCGCCGGCTGAAGCCCACGAGGAATGACAAGAATAAAGGGCTTATACGGCGCACCTAAAGGTGCCCCCTTCAAAAACGCACCCGACTTTTTCAGCAGCCTGTAAAGCCGCATGATTTTGCGGGTACTTAACGGACGGCCTGAAGTGTCTGCGTGAGAACCTCTGCCGTCCCTACGGTGTCTGTGTCGTAGCTAGTGTCGCCGCTCTGCGGCTCGTTTTTTTCCCCACTGGATCGGGGGCTGACGCCCCCGCCTAACACCATCTCGCCGCTGCGCGGCTGGTTTTCACGCTCGTCCGGTGCGATTCTTCCCACCGTTTCGTTTCGACTTGAGCTATGACACAGACACCTACGGGACTCGGACTTATTTACCACTGCACCAGCACTCCGCCTGCGGCTATGTGCTGGGCTAAGCTCTTCCGCGCCTCCGGCGCTTGTTTTTCCCGCTTCGTATTCCACTGCCGAAACACAAAGTTAGTTTTCACGCAGACTCTGAAGTCGGTCCCCCTCAAACCAAGCCTTAATCAGAGTTTCCTTAACCAGAGTTTGCCCAACCGGACGGTGTGCTGCGCGAGCAGAATTTACGTACCAGGAACGGGGACAGATCACAGTCGCGGGGTTCTAAAGTCACAGACAGGCGGGTAATTTCCCCACATGCTGGAATATGAAGAATTTTGAACATGGCGGGAATGTCAGGCAACTGGCTGAGGCGGCTGGAAGACCGGCGGGGGAAATACTCGATTTCTCCGCGAACATTAATCCACTGGGACCGCCAGAATGGCTTCGCCCGCTGATCGATTCGCAAGTCGGCGCGCTGCTGCACTATCCCGACCCGCATTGCACGGCGCTGGTGGAGGCGATTGCGGAGCGCTACGGAGTGGGCCGTGAGGAAGTCATCGCCGGCAACGGATCGACGGAGATTCTTTATCTGCTGACCCGCGCGGCGGAAAAGTCGACTGCCCTGATTCCAGTTCCTTCCTATGGAGACTACGCCAAAGCCGCACGGCAAGCGGGGATGCGTATCCAGACCACGCCGGAAGGAGGGGACTTGCCCAAGGATCTGTTGACGGCTGACACGGCAGTGTTTATCGGCCGGCCTAACAATCCCACCGGAACGGTCTGGCCGGCTGATGTGCTGCGGAGCTTGGCGGCGGATCATCCTCAGACGCTTTTCATGGTGGATGAGGCGTTCGGCGATTTTGTGGAAGACTTCGACAGTCTGACGCGGCTGCGCCCCGCCAACATGATCGTGCTGTTGTCGCTGACCAAGATTTTTGCCATTCCCGGACTACGCACCGGGTGCGCCGTGGGCGATGCGCGCTTGATTCAGAAGCTGCTGGAACTGCAGCCGCCATGGAGCGTCAACACTTTCGCCCAGGCTGTGAGCACGGCGGCGTTGCGGGACCGGGAGTACGTGCGGCGGACGCGAGCTTACGTCACTGAAGAGCGCAAGAAGCTTGGCAGTCAGCTTAGCTCGCTTCCGGGAGTGAAGGTTTATCCGGGCGAGGCGAACTTTCTGTTGGCCGGACTTGAGCGCGACGACATGGATGCTGCGTCGCTGGCGAAGCGAATGCTTTCTCACGGCATTGCGATCCGGGTGTGTACCAGCTTTCAAGGGCTGGACGAACGCTACTTTCGGCTTGCCGTGCGGACTAGGGAAGAGAATGCGCGGTTGATGGTCGGGTTACGCAGCGTCCTCGAGGTGCCGCGGCCGAGCACGCTTAAGAGAGTGGCTGCGGCGATCGTGGTTTAGCAGGCTGGTAAGAGCCGGAAAAGCAGATTCCGAGGCGGCTGAACTATTCGGCTGCGGGAAGACTTGTGATCGTGAACCAGAATAGCGACGACCCGGAACGCAGGCTGGAGACTTTGGCGGACGCAGGTTTGGAAGTCTGCCGGGCGCTGGCCATGGACGCGCCAGAGATGCCGACATCAGAATTCACGAGCGGAGTGGAGATGCGCCTTCCTTCCGTTCCATTGGTAGTCGCCTTCGACTTGGAAAGCGTGCTGGTTCCGGAGATTTGGGAAACGGTGTCGCGAACCACAGGGGTACACGATCTGGCATTGACTACCCGCGACACTCCCGACCACGCGGCCCTGATGCGCGACCGGATGAGGCTTTGCCGGGAACATGGGTTGTCGCTGGCGCGCCTGCGAGACATTGTTGGCACGATGCAGCCGCTGCCCGGCGCAGTCGAGTTTCTGGCCTGGGTTCAGGAGCGGATGCTGGCCGTGATCGTCTCCGACACGTATCACGAATTAGCCGGTCCGCTGGTGGAGAAGCTGGGTTGCCCATTAATGGTTTGCAACGGGTTGACGGTGGATGACGCGGGCTACATCACAGGTCATCGTCCGCATCATGTACGCGGCAAGGCCGGAGCGGTGGCGCATTTTCAGCGGTTGGGATTTCAAGTGATTGCGGTGGGCGACTCGTATAACGATTTGCCTATGCTGAAGGCGGCGGATGCCGGCATCCTGTTCCGGCCTTGCAACGGACTGAGGGAGAGCGTCAGCGGATTGGCGCTGGTCTGGAGTCTGCAGGAGTTGCGGGTTGAGTTGAAGAAATATCTGGCGGAAAACCAGCCGGTGACGCTCGCCGTGTCTTGATTGGCGCGACGAAACGAATGCCGATTAATTTTGCTGCAACTGTGTCGCGAGGCGGATCAATGCCGGAAGAAACTGCGAGAGAAGATCCACTGAACGATACGGTCCTGACAAAGCTATGCCGTGCAGCGGGTGCCGATGACGTTGGCTTCGTCGACCTGGATCGAGACGCTTTGGCGGGGCAACGCGAGAGCGTGCTTCGTTATCTGCCCTGGGTACGCTCGCTGGTTATCGTGGTCCGCAGCCTGGACCGGCCCACTGTTCGCGCGCGTTTGCGGAGTCTCTCTTCCGCCGAATTCGTTGCGGTAGGGCGCGAGGTGGAAGCCATCATCGATCGCGTGGTAAAGGATCTGGCAGGCAACGGCGTGCGAGCGTTGGGATTTTACTGCTTTCCTGCGGAATTCGGAGGCCAGGACGGCTCGCCCTCCGCAGTTTCCCTGCGGCTTCTGGCCGAAGCGGCCGGGCTGGGAGTCATCGGGAAAAACCGTCTGGTGCTGCATCCCCGTTTCGGCGCCGATATCTATCTGGGCGCCATCGCCATCGACCGAGCGCTTACCGCTTACGGCCAACCGCTGACATCCTCGCCGTGTCTGACCTGCAATCTGTGTGACGAGACTTGTCCCACGGGGGCGATCGGCAAAGACGGATATTACGACGAGGGCAGTTGTATCCAGAGCCGGGGATACGATGCCAATATCCATTGCGATCTTTGCCGAGCGGTGTGCCCGGCTGGTGATGCAGTGATTGGCTTCGAGCCGGCTGCGGAAGTGTTTGGGGAGTGCGCGGCAGACGGCAGTTAGCAGCTAGCAGTTAGGGATGGTCTGATTAAGTGTAGGCGAGGTTCCTCAGCGGCTAAAGCCGACATGAATGTGCGCACTTACGGACGGCCTGAAGGCCGTCCCCTTCAAAACAAGCCCTAATCAGAGTTTCCTTAGCAGCTAGCAGTTGGCAGTTGGCAGTTGGCAGTTGGCAATTGGCCTTAAACCCTCGGCTTACGGCAATTTGCCACGGCCAACCTCACGAGAGGCTCTGGCGAAAAGCGAAAAGCGAAAAGCGAAAAGCGAATAGCGAAATAGCGAATTCATCTTTTGGATGAGAAGTAGGGCTCGAATCAAGATATCCCGCAGCGAAGACTTCCGGCGACGCACTACTTAGCCGGCGCATAGAAGTAATAGTCGGCGGTGTAGGGACTC
This sequence comes from uncultured Acidobacteriaceae bacterium, assembly GCA_963746515.1. GTDB lineage: Bacteria > Acidobacteriota > Terriglobia > Terriglobales > Acidobacteriaceae > Bog-257. The sequence continues at coordinate 325,339 of CAVVBO010000004.1, forward strand.
TTTACTTCGATGTTCTGCCGGGAGGCGTCGCAACCGGCGGGTGGCGGAGGCAGTCCGCCCTGAGTATGAATTCGCTGGACCGTAGTGACCTGGCTAAGCACGCCATTTCCGGAATGAGCGGTGATGGTCACCAGCAGCCAGGGAATTGAATCCGAATTGGGCGAATCGACCTTTGCCGCAGCCTTACCGGTGATTTCACTGCCGTCGTTGTCCTTCCATGTGGGTCCGGCATAATGGCGGCCGATCGCCGCTCCTTGCTGATCACGAAGCTCGGCTTCCGGAGCCTTCAAGGTCCAGGCGGGTTTGCCCTCGGCCCCTGGCTGACAAATGTAGATCTGCGAGCCCGTCGCGTGTGCCTGCAAGACAACTTCCTCACCGGCAGGCGCTTTGATTTTGTCGGGCACATCGGGACGCGAGATTCCTTGCCCGCTTGCCTGAGCGGCGAGTCCCATCAAAACGGCGATTGGCAGCCATCTTGCGATCACGGCAGCAGTCTAACATCGCCAGCCGGAAACGATGACATCGGAGCCGGGGCAGAATTGATTTTCATGCCTGAGAACGCGCAGTATGGCCTGTGGCAAAACGAACGGAGTAATCGAACTCATGTTGAACTATCCCCGGCTTTTCTTCTTTTTCTCGTTCTTCATCCTGTGGATTGCGGCGCAGATTGGCGCCTACCTGCGGAGAAAGCGGCCGTTGCAAGCCGACGAGCGGGACGATTTCGGCATCGTACAGACCGCAACGCTGACCCTGTTGGGGCTGATTATCGGATTCAGTTTTTCCATGGCAGTCAGCCGTTACGACCTGCGCAAGACTTACGAGGAAGCGGAAGCGAATGCGATTGGGACGGAATATGTCCGAGCCGGACTGCTGCCCACCGGCGCCGCGGCAGAAGTCCGCGCCCAGCTGCGAACCTATACCGATCTGCGAATCCGGTTCTACCAAACCCGCGATGAGCGAGAGTTGGACCAGATCGATACCGATACCGCGCAATTGCAAACCAAATTGTGGTCGACGGTGCAGACACCGGCCCTGGCGCAACCGACGCCGGTGATCGCGCTAGCGGTTTCGGGCATGAACGACGTATTGAACTCGCAGGGATACACTCAGGCAGCCTGGTGGAATCGCATCCCCGATTCGACCTGGACGTTAATGATCGCGATTGCCATCTGCTGCAACCTGCTGGTCGGCTATGGGGCCCGCACGGCCAAAGTAAAAAGCACCCTGCTTCTGGTTCTGCCCGTGGTCGTTTCCATCGCGTTTCTGCTGATCGCCGACATCGACAGCCCGCGGGGCGGATTCATTCACGTGAAACCGCAAAACCTCGTTAGCCTGGCTCAGTCGCTGGGCGAGTAATGCTTCTCGGCGGTGACTGGCGTCAGACAACCGATGACCAGCGGCCGCTGTAGCGCGGAGGAGCGAGGCGCTCGGCAGGGGAAGGCGTATTCTGCAGTCATGGACAAAAAGGAGATCAACTCCCCGAAACTGACCGCACGCTTCGTGGTGTGGATGTGCGTAGGATGTTTGCTGCTGCTACTTTTCCTGGCTCATTACATGTGGAAAGTTTTCTGAAGGGTGGGAATGTGCTGTCCCACAATGTGGGAGTACACTAAACCCTCTTGATCTGGCCCGTTGATCTTATCCCGGGTTGGGACGGGCGGCCCAGGTCTCCGAATTAACCCACTCTGGTTTTTTCTGCGGTATCGACAACCTACAAGTTCCCGGGCTTCGCAGGTTTCGAGACCCGGGTGAGCGGACCGACGACGGTGCGAAAGTAACCATTGCCCCGACGCTGTGATTGGGAGCACATCCCGGTGATCGATGACGGAGCCCCCAGGTCTCGAAAAACGCGAGACATGGGGCACCCGGCCGGATGTTTTGCGGGCGGTAGCCTTGGCTGGCTGCCGCTCTTTGGCTTTATGCTTCGGAAGAAGAGCCTTACGATTTCGCGACTCTGGTGCAAGATCCGAAGGCTAATGGCAGGCGGGACGAGAGTTCAGGAGGGCTCAAGAAGAAGCCGCCGCAAGGGCAGGAAAAGACAGCGGTGCGGGCGAAGAAGGTGTCCTAAGTCTATTGGAATGAGTGTTTTATGCTATAAGTCGTTTGTAATGAATATTTTGCCGGGAGGCGAGGAGTAAAAAACTATTGTTTTCAAGGGCTTAAGAGAGGGGGGCGAGGGGGGATGAGCGGCGAGCTTGGCTCCGGGCCGAATCGCAGATCCTCGGGTTGCGAGCGGGATGACAAGGGTAAAATCTGGGCTCAAGGATGACGCGAAGAATGGCTAGAATTTGGCAGGTCGAGTCGCAGGAATAGAGGTCCTTAGACTCCGCATTCGCAAAGGACGCAAAATGCTCCGCCCAGGATGACAATACGTGGAGGCGGCGCAGGACCTCGAAATGGCATCGCGACGAGGAACCGCAGATCCCTCGGCTGCGCTTGATCTCATAACGAGGTTGGCCCCAAACGGGGTAGTCTGTTTTTTTGCGAAAAGGCAGAGGACCCAGAAGGAGCCAACCATGTGGATTATAGGTTGTGATTTTCATTCGGGGTTTCAGCAGTTAGCGATCTTTGACAATTTGACCGGAGAGATCGAGGAGAAGAAGCTGCTTCATCCCGGCCAGGCGGCGGAGTTTTATCGTGGCCTGCAGGGGGAAGTGCGGGTAGGGATGGAGTCGGGCTGTCCCAGTCAGTGGTTCCGGCAGCTGTTAGAGGAGTGCGGGCACCAGTTGTGGATGGGGGATGCGGCGCGCATTCGGGCGGCCGAGACGCGGCAGCAGAAGACGGACCGGCGGGATGCGGAGCTGATCCTGAGGCTGCTGCTGGAGGGGCGGTTTCCGCGCATCTGGGTGCCGACGGAGGCGGAGCGCGACCTGCGGCAGTTGCTGCTGGACCGGCATCATCGCATGCGGCTGCGGACCAAGGTGAAGAACCAGTTGCAAGCCTTGGCGCTGAATCAAGGAGTGCAGAAGGGACGGCGACGGTGGTCGGAGGAGGGCAGAAAGCAGTTGCAGGCATTGCCCATGCTGGAGCACGCGGGGCGGCGGCGCGATCAGTTGCTGAAGTTGTTAACTGAGCTGGACGCGCAGATTCTGGCCCTGGACGTGGTGGTGCGGCAGCAGGCCGAGGGACGGGACGATGCGCGGCGGCTGATGACCCATCCCGGCGTGGGACCGCAGACTGCGCTGGGCATGGTGCTGACCGTGGGCCAGGTGAATCGCTTCGCCACCAGCAAGCAACTGGCCAGCTATCTGGGGCTGACGCCGCGCGAACACAGCTCGGGAGGCAAGCAGCGGCTGGGACACATCAGCAAACAGGGATCCAGCTTTATGCGCTTCCTGCTGGTGGAAGCGGGCCAGACGGCGGTGCGCGGCGATGACCAGTTGCAGCCCGCCTATCGCCGGCTGGCCGCCAAGAAAAGCCGGGCCGTGGCCAAGGTGATGGTGGCGCGGCGGCTGGCTGTCAGGTTGTACTGGATGCTTCGCAATGGATGGACGTATGCGGAGCTGGCACGTCATGCGGGTAAGCCCGGGTCATTCCGTGGGGAGCAGTAGGACCCCGTGCACTTGTTTGGGCAGCCCGCCTCCCCCAGAGCGGGGAGTTCGCAGTGGAGAATCATGGTCGCAGTCGGTGACCGAATAGATGGATGGTGGGGCCAGCGCGCCGCCACCTAACGATTCCAAAGCAGACGGGTCCGCGATGCCGATTTCGCAAAAAACAAAAGCCACCCCAACGTCAAAAGCCAAGGCGCTGGGGAATAAGGAAAGTCAAAAACCAGGCGCCTACCGCGTCACCGCCGCAGTGTGCCTTGACAACCCCAACCTCGTTATAGACGGGATGACAAGGATAAATTTACGTTCTAGGTTTCGCTTGGGATGACCAAAATAAATCTGCGCTCGCTCAAGGATGACAGCGCTGAGGAATCGCTAAGATACGTGAGCGTTTCAGGAACAGCGTGAGATGAGCCAGCTTTGGCCGCCGGAATTGAGGTCCAGCGGCCAGCATTTGGCGAGCGACGCGAATGCTCCACTCGGGATAACAATTCGCAAGATGCTAGCCGTTGCGCGAAGGCAAGTTATCCGGCTTGGCGCGGACGGATATCGTATTGCCGGATTTTATAGAGCAGCGCCTTGTAGCTGATGTTAAGTTTCGTAGCGGCGCGTTTGCGATTCCACGCAGTCTCTTCCAGCACCTGCGCAATCACTTCCATCTCCGCACCATTCTTCAGATTGCGTACCATCTCTTTCAGGTCGGGACGCTGCTGGGCTTGTTTCTCCTCCATGGAGACAACGGTTCCTTCTTGAGCGCCAGCGCCGCGTGAGGTTCCCTTCTGAAGCTCGGCGATGGCAACCGACTCGTCGCCCAGAACGAGATATCGTTTGACGAAATTCTCCATTTCGCGGATGTTGCCGGGCCAAAGATAGTTTTCACAGGCTTCCACCAGGCGTTGAGAAACGCTAAGCGGCGCACAGGCATAACGATCGGCCAGGTGAATCATGAAATGCCGCAGCATCATGGGAATCTCTTCGCGCCGCTCGCGCAGCGAAGGCATGCGCAGCACGAAGCTGTTCAAGCGGTAATAGAGATCTTCGCGGAAGGTCTTCTGGGCAATGGCTTGCGGCATATTGATGTTGGTCGCCGCCAAAACGCGGACATCGACTTTCACGGTGTTGCGGCCGCCCAGACGAGAGAACTGACCATCCTGCAAGACCTGCAGCAGCTTGGCTTGCAGAGCGGGAGACATCTCGCCAATTTCGTCCAGCAGCAATGTGCCCTTGTTACACAACTCGAATTTGCCGGGCTTAGCTTTGTTGGCACCGGTAAAAGCGCCGGGCTCGTAACCGAACAGCTCGCTCTCCAGCAGCTCGCTGGGAACGGCAGCGCAATTCACTTTGAGAAAGGTGCGGTGAGCGCGATCGGAATACTTGTGGATCAGATGAGCCAAGACTTCTTTGCCGGTTCCACTTTCGCCCAGCAACAGCACCGGGAAATCGAAGCGCGCCACTTGCATTGCGTGGGCGCGAAGCTGACGCATCTGTTGCGTGGCGGAGAAGAAGTAAACGCCTTCGCTGACTTCGATGGCCTCGCCCGCGCCGGGACCCCCGGGCTCGGTGTTCTCCAGGCAGAAGCGGAGAACTTCGTCCATCTCTTCCTTCTGCACGGGCTTGGAAAGATAATCCTGAGCACCGAGGCGCATGGCTTGCGCCACTTTGCGCGTGTCGCGCACGCAGGACAACATTACAACCTTGGTCGAAGGCTTGGTTTCGCGGATGCGCTGCAAGGTTTCCAGGCCATCAGCGCCGGGCATCACCATGTCCAGCAGCACCAGATCGGGAGTTTCGCGCTGCACCTTCTCGACGGCTTCCAGGCCATTGGAAGCGGTTGATACACGATAAGAATCCAGCTCCAGAACGGTCTGAAGGTACCGCAACATACTCGGTTCATCGTCCACCACTAGAATGTGGCCGGCGCTCATTGATCCTCCGCAAGGCGTTTGGGTGAAGGGTTCAGCAATACCAGGAATGAGAACTTGCTGCCCGTTCCAGGTTCGCTCTCAACCCAGATCTTTCCGCCGGCTGACTGCACCAGGCGACGTGCGATGGCCAGACCAAGTCCGTAACCTTCGGCCCGAGTTCCCTGAGGAGTCAGGCGGAAATACTCATCGAAGATTTCCTGTTGAAACTCAGGGGCGATTCCCGGACCAGTATCGGCGACGGAGATACGGCAGCAGTTGGGGGCGTGAACGCGCTGCTTGCGGCGCTCGACAGCGGGCTGGCGCTGCACGGTTCGGCGCTCCCAGAAATAAGGTTCAACATGCAGCCAGACCGTTCCGGAAGCAGGCGTGTATTTCATGGCGTTATCCAGCAGGTTCGAAACTACGTGCTGGACTTTGTAATAGTCGAAAGGAAAGGCCTCTAACTTGTCGGTTGGCAGGAAGTAAAAGGCGACCGCCTTGTCGTTAAACCGCTGCGCCCAAACTTCGGCGATCTCACGGATACAGCTGTTGACGTCGCCAACTTCATAGTGCATGTCGAAGCGGTCGACCTTGAGTGCTGTGTAAGTCAGGAGGTTCTGAATGAAGTTGGAGAGGCGGACGCCGTTGGCCTGCATCTCGGTGAGCACTTCGATTTGGCGAGGATTGAGCGGGCCCAGTTTTTCCGCCAGCAACAGGTGAAGATAGCCTCCCATGATCGCGAGGGGAGTTTTCAGCTCATGGGCTGCCGAAGCCAAAGCATCGCGACAGCAACTGCAATGCTCGTCGCCCACAAGCTCAAGTCTTTGCCTTACCGGCGACATTTTCGCGGGTTGCATGGGAACGGCTCCATTTCTTTTCCTGAAGCGGTGACGTAGCGACTCCTCCGGGCTCTCAGGAAAGATTCCCAAACTTTGTTCCACAGGCATATTCTCGACAAAAGTCAGCCTTTGGTTTAGCAGTTGCCAGTTCCTCGGGAAATAGAGCGGAAACACTCTACAGGGGGAGAACTGATCTTACCGCAACCCTATGCATTGTCAACGCTAAACTGATTAATTTTTGGTAGAAAGTCGCAAGCCAGTTTCTCTTTCAGGAACTCCTTTTCACTTTCTGCGGGTATTCCTGTTCTCCTCAAGCGCAATAGATTGCGCTCTTCCCCTTCATAGAGGACGCAGGAAATCTGGCCTATCTGCAACAAAAATAATATCTTAACTGAATTCCGGGTTTGGTCATCGATGTGCGTTACTTATTTGTAATTAGGAGATCGCAGTGCGTCGAACCGTATCCGTCGCCGAGCGCCGCGGCTGGGACCGGCTGCCAATCTCCATTCCATTCTTTGTCCGCGGAACCAGCGCCAGTGGCGAGGAATTCTTGGAGTTTGCAACCGCTTTGAATCTCTCGGCGGGCGGCCTCCTGTTAGCTACGCGCCGCTATCTTGACCCAGGAACCGCAATCTCACTGGAGATTCCTGTTGCCTTGGTCAACAAAGCCCAACTGCCGCGCTCGGTTTCCCTCCTGCACGCCACGGTGCTGCGCTGTACGGCGGATCGGCAGTATTTTCTTCTGGGATTGCAATTCGAAGAGCCGCTGCTGAACCATCCTTCGGGATGGGAATCTGGGAAGCCGCGACCGGCAGGGAAAGTCAGTTCCTCAGAGTGAAAACATTTGCACATACCTAAGCGCAAAACACTTCTCTTTGGCCTCATATTAGGGTCCCCTGGCACTGAATCGCGTTAATATAAAACCATTTTTATTAGTTGTTTACGAACAATATGCGCATTTTATTGCGATGTGCAGTAACTTGGCGCAAGAAATGCAATTCATTGGTACGGTTCAACGTCAAGGCGATACGAGGATGAGATGCCATTGCTGGCGGGCTCGAACAACGAAAGTGCGATCACGGTCCAGCAGCTTCCTCCTGAACCGGTGATTTTCGGCCAGACTCCGACTATGCGCGACGTACGGCAAAAGTTGGAGCGGGTTGCGGGGGCCAATCTTTCTGTCCTGATTTCCGGAGAGAGCGGTACGGGAAAAGACATCGTCGCCAGGCTGTTACATCTTTACTCGCCTTGGTCCAACGGGCCATTCGTGAAGGTTAACTGTCCGGCGATTCCCGGTACGCTGCTGGAAAGCGAATTGTTCGGTTACGAGCGAGGCGCATTTACCGGAGCCTACAACCCGAAGCCGGGCCGAGTGGAGATGGCCCACCGCGGCACCCTGTTTCTCGACGAGATTGCCGAGTTGGATGCCATGCTCCAGGCTAAGCTGCTGCAGTTGCTGCAGGATGGCCAATTCAGCCGGATAGGAGCGCAAGAGGATAAGAAAGTCGAAGTGCGAGTGGTGTGCGCCACCAACCGCGAACTCCACGAAGAGATTGAGCTGGGAAACTTTCGTCCTGACCTGTTTTATCGCATCGCAACCATGACCATTCATCTGCCGCCACTGCGCGAGCGGGCTGTAGATTTGCCGATTATTTCCGATTATCTACTGCAGTATTACAACGAGAAGCTTAATGGGCGGGCGATGATGGTGCGGCCTGCTCTGATGGCTAAGATGCAGCGCTATTCGTGGCCAGGCAACATACGGCAGCTGGAGAACCTGATCAAGCGGTATGTGGTGATGGGGACCGAGGACGTTATTTTGAGTGAGCTGCTGGAGCCCAACGAGCGCGACGGGGTCGACGGCCGCATGCTCGACGGTCCGGTTTCGCTGAAGAAATTGACCCGGCAAACGGTCCGCAAACTGGAAGCCCGTATTATTCTTAATGCACTACACGCTAACAATTGGAACCGCAAGAAGGCGGCGCGTTCGCTCGATATCAGCTATCGGGCATTGCTCTACAAGCTCAAAGAGGTGGGCATTCCGCAGCGGCGTGCCAGTTCCACGACCAAAAATGAGAACGATAAGGCCGAGTAATTCAGACCGAGGTGCAGGGATGTATTCGCAAGGACAGATAGTGGGAAATCGTGCAGTTTTCAAGCTTATGGCTCTGGTGGTTTTGCTGCTGATGGCGCTGCCTTTCGCCTATGCGCAGGATTCGACCGACTCTACGACCGACGCCAAGCCGGTATTGCCGGCCTCCAGCCAGCCGGGGAAAAATGTTGCCACGGCGACGCCGCTTCCGGCCACCGACACGCCGGCTTCGCGCGTGGCCGCCATTCACGCTGACACTTACATCATCGGAGCCGATGACCTGCTGGTCGTCAATGTTTGGAAAGAGGCTGAGCTCTCCAAGACGGTTCCGGTTCGTCCCGACGGCATGATCACCCTGCCCTTGGTGGGAGAGATCAAGGCCATTGGATTGACCCCGATTCAGTTGCAGGATCAGATTGCCGCGGCGCTGTCGAAGGTCATGTCTGACCCACAGGTCACGGTCATGGTCTCGCAGGTGAACAGCATGAGCTATAACATTGTGGGCCAGGTGGCCAAGCCGGGATTCTATTCGCTTACCCGCCCCATGACCGTGCTGGACGCCATTGCGCTCTGCGGCGGATTTAGAGATTTCGCCAAGCAGAAGAAAATCTATGTGCTTCGGACCGGTCCCGACGGCAAGCAGGAGCGGCTCAAGTTCAACTACAAGGAAGTCATTAAGGGCAAGAACATGGCGCAAAACATTCAGATGATGCCCCATGACACACTCGTGATCCCGTAGGAAGGCAGCAATCGCACTAGAGCAAGAGGAGGATGCGATGAAACGACAACTCGGGCCAATCCTGATCGTGCTGGCGCTTTTGTATGGGCCGGCGGCGTGGTCACAGTCCGGTTCCACGGATCCACAGCAGAACGGCTCTTCCACCGGCTCCATGGATCCGTCGCAGAATGGGTCGATGGATCCGTCGCAGAACGGGTCCGCGAGTTCTTCTTCTTCGTCTTCTTCGCAAAGCGGCTCCACTGATTCGTCGCAGGACAGTTCTACGTCGAGCAGTTCCAGCGACTCGTCGCAGAACAGCCCGGACAACTCGCAGAGCGGTTTCAGCAACCCGTTGCCAACTGACTCGCTCCCCCAGACCACCACCGGTCCGCAGGCGACTTTCACCCATCCGGAACAGTTGCCGCCGCTGTCGATGATGAACGATGTTACGGCCAACACAGGTATGCAATTTACCCTGGCCACTGGAATCTCAGCCGACAGCAACCCGGCTGGCCTGGCACAAGGCTACTGGCAGGGCTTGACTTCGGTATACGGAACCTTCGGCATAACTCAGATACGCCCTAAGATTAACTGGAACCTCAATTACGGCGGGGGTACCAATACCTATCTAGGGGGGAACGGCTATAACACTCTGACCCAGTCTGGGACCGCTGGCGTTCTTTGGCAGCTTTCCAAGCGCTGGCAGTTGACGGCTACGGATAGTTATCTCTATTCGTCGGATCCTTTCCAGCCTTACCTGACCATAAGCAGCCTCCCGACGTTTAACGACCCGAACCCTACCATCTATTTCCCGCAAGCTACCTTCCAGACGAATACCGGTACATTGGCTTTTACCTACCAAATGACTGCGCATGACACAATCAGTATCACCGGGTTCCAGAATTTTCTGCGCTATCAAGGGAGCGCCCTGCTGGCCCAACAGAATTCCTATATGTGGGCCGGATCGTCGTTCTATCAGCACATGTTCTCAGCCCGGGTCGGAGGCGGCGGAGGCTACGAGTTTACTGCGCTGGACTTTGGGCACGGCGAGTCGCGCGCCGGCATTCAGACCTTTCAGGGCTTTGCCAGCTACAAAATCAATCCCGGGATGAGCATTTCCGGCTGGTTAGGTCCGGAGTTGACGAACACCAAAGACGTTGTCCCGTACTTTTGCTATCCGGGTTTCGGTTGTCTCTATACCGTCACCCATGATTCGGTTTTCAATATCGCCGAAGGCGCGACCTTCAGCTGGGCGGCGCCGCGCAGGGCATTTCATGCCAAGTTCAGCCATCGGGTTACCAATGGCGGCGGCCTCCTGGGTGCGGTGCGGCTCTACATCTTCACTGCCGACTACCGGCAGGTCTTGACCTCGCGCTGGACTTTGCTGGCTGGGGCGCTGTACGGTAATAACCTCTCCATATCCAGCTTTCAAGGCAACGAGTATCTCAATTCCATTACCGGGCAGATAGGTGTGGCGCGAACCCTCAACCGGTCTTGGGTCGCAAACTTTTATTACCTGGTGGTGCAGCAGAAACAGAATAATGTTCCCGGCTACACCACGCCGGAATGGGTCGACAATCGCATCGCAATCAACCTCCAGTACAACTGGGGGCACTCACTTGGACGGTGATTCATGATGGAAGAATTGGACGATCAGAGATCGATACAAGGTATTGACGACTATTGGGCAGTAGTGGTTCGCCGCAAGTGGTGGATTCTGGGGCCCCTCTTTTTTGGCTGGCTGATCGTGTTTGCCTCAGCCTGGATTATCCCGGCAAAGTATAAGTCGGAGAGCCTGGTGCTGGTCGAACCTCCCAAGGTTCCCGGCTACCTGGTAACGCCCAACGTGGAAGTCGATCTGGCTGACCGCGTACAGAGCATGGAAGCTCAGGTGCTGAGCCGCACCCGGCTGCTCGGTCTCATCGAAAAATTCCACCTGTATCCCAACGATGCCAACTCGCAGGATGATCAGGTGAAAAACATGCGCGACGATACCAAGCTGGATTTGGTGGAGACGCCGACCAATACCGGCAAGCAGTCGGAACTAGTTGCCTTCAGGATTTCCTATGCCGCCAAAGATCCTACGATCGCGCAGAAAGTAACCATCGCGCTCACTTCGTTCTTTGTCGACGAGAACGTACGCGCCAGCCAGGAACAGTCGGAAGCGACCACGCTCTTCCTGGATTCCCAAGTGAGGGCCCTGGGGCAGCAGCTGCAGAATACCGAAGCGAAGGTACGCGCCTTTGAAGCCGAACACGAAGGTTCGTTGCCGCAGCAATTACAGAGCAACATCCAGATCCTGCAAGGGATCCAGGGGCAAATGCAGGCTGCCAATGCGGCTCGCGAACGCGCCCTCCAGCAGCAAACCTATCTGAATTCGCTGCAGAGCCAATATCAGACAATGAGCGATACGGCAGGCGTCCCAGCCACCATCGACAAGGATCTGGAAAACGCCCGCACCTCGCTGGCCGACATGGAATCCAGATATACCGACGACCATCCGGATATCAAGAAGCTTAAGGAAAGTATTGCGGCTCTGGAAAAACTGAAGAAGGACATGGCCGCCGAAGCCAAGGAAAAAATCGAGTCGAATGAAGGAACACCTGCCCAGTTGCAGGCCATGGCCCCGTTGATTCAGTTGAAGAGTCAGATGAAGATCAACAAGATGGAAATTGATCAGACGACTCAGCAAATCCAGCGGCTGCAGCAAGAGGCCCAGGTTTATCAGGCGCGCCTGAACGCTACCCCGGCGGTGGAAGCCGAAATGGGAGACATGGTGCGCGATATGGGCGACATGAAGAAGGAATATGTCGAGCTGCTGGCCAAGAAGGAGCAATCCCAATTGGCGACCAGCCTGGAAAGACAGCAACAGGGAGCGCAGTTCCGGGTGGTCGATCCGCCCAGTTTGCCTGACAAGCCGTCATTCCCCGATCGCTTCAAGTTCTCGATGGGCGCCATCGCCGTCGGATTGGCGCTGGCCGTGCTCTTCGGATTCGGGTCAGAGGTTCTGGATGATCGTATCCTCAGCGAACAGGCTCTCAGCGAAGCTGTGAGTCTGCCGATCCTGTGCGAGATTCCTCCTTTGCCCACGCCGCGGGAAATTCGTATGGCCCGCTGGAAACCCTGGGTGGCCGTAGCGGCAGCCTTAGCGCTGGCCATCCTGCTTCCTTCGGCGGTTGCCTACGCCTACTTGTGGGGATAGTGCATGTACAAACAATTTTTTGGGTTGACGCGTAATCCATTCGAGATTAGCCCCGACCCTTTTTTCTATCATCCGACGCCGCGCCACAATGAGGCGCTAGCCAACCTGCACTATGGGGTAGGTCGTCGGAAGGGCTTCATCGTGATCACCGGCGAGGTGGGCACGGGAAAGACTTTGTTAGTGCGTTGCTTGCTGTCGGAGCTGCGCAAGAACAATGTCGCCTTCGGCTACGTCTTTAACCCCTTATTGCCGGTGGTGGAGTTCTTCCAGTACATCATGGCGGACTTGGGACTTCCTTATGCCGGACGGACCAAGACCGAAATGCTGCTGGACTTGAATCGCTTCCTCATCCAGCGTCACGCCCGCGGCTTGATCACCGCTCTGGTGGTCGACGAGGCCCAGGCACTGCGTAACGAATTGCTGGAAGAGATTCGGCTGCTGACCAATCTGGAAACTTCCCAGCAGAAGCTGTTGCAGATCGTCCTGATGGGGCAGCCGGAGCTGGAGATTGTGCTGGATTCTCCCGAATTGCGGCAACTGAAGCAGCGCGTCTCTTTGCGCTGTCAGTTGCAGCCGCTGGATGCCTCGCAGACCCAAGCCTATATCCTGTCGCGGCTGGAGCGTGCGGGAGCCGCCAAGGAGCCTCCGATCTTTTCTGAGGAGGCGCTGGACAAGATTCACGAATATTCGCGGGGCATTCCCCGCATCATCAACAACCTCTGCGAAAACTCCATGGTGAATGCTTTTTCCACCGAGCAACGGCCGGTGACCGCGGAAATCATCACCGAGGTGGCAACGGACTTCCGTTTGATCAGTCCGGGCTTGCCAGAAGAGGTTCCGCTGACCGTAGCCGCGCGCGAAGAGAGTAGTGAGGGCATGCTGCGCTCGCTGTTCCGCTTATTGCGCACCGTGGATAACCAGGAATTAGAAAGCGATAAACCGATGCAAACCACTGCCGTGAGGAGAGTCTAACCATGAGTCGAGTGTACGAAGCGTTACAGCGGTCCCAAGGTGATAGTCCAAGTGCCTCGCCCTTGGTCCCAGATCAGCCAGAAATTGCAGATGCCGCAGCATCGGGAATAGGAGTTGCCGCCGCCACCGAGCCGGTGCAGGCGAATTGGCTCAACGTGCCCGCCGAGCGCATTCTTCATCCCGTGCCCACGCCGGAACAGCGCCTGGTCTCGCTGGCCGCGCCCGATAGCCAGGGAGCGGAAATGTTTCGGGTACTCAGTACCCGGCTGGCTCACATGCAGAACAAGCGTCGCCTGCAGAAGTTGCTTATCACCAGTTCGGTTTGTGACGAAGGCAAGTCGGTGATCGCTGTCAATCTGGCCTTGTCGATGGCCCGGCGTCCCAACGAACGCATTCTGCTGATCGAAGCCGATCTTCGCCGCCCTACCGCCAGCAGCTTGTTGACCAAGGCGAAGCTGAACGGCATATCGGAGTGGAGTGAAGGCAAATTAGTGCTGGAAGACGCCCTGTACCAGATTGCGGGCTTGCCATTGTGGTTTCTGCCAGCAGGTAGCCCCATAGCGGACCCCATGCCGCTGCTGGAGTCAGGTCGTTTTGCCAAGATGCTGGAAGCGGTCTCCGCCAACTTCGATTGGGTGCTGCTGGACGCTACACCCATGTTGCCCATGGCCGACTCGGCCTCGCTGGCCCGCCTGTGTGATGGCGTGCTGGTGGTCGTTCGCGAAGGCTTTACCCGCCGCAAGGTGCTCAACAAAGCGCTGGATTCGATCGAGAAATCGAAGCTTCTGGGTACGGTCCTGAACCAGGCCTCGATGTTGAACATCGACTACGACCATTATTACGGCAAAAGCAATTCCACCGGGAACGGTTCCGACTCTAAGGCATCCAAAAAGGAAGCTAAGAAACAAGCGAAAAAGGAAGCGGAGAGCGCAAAAGCGGCTTCGGCATGATTCGTTTGTTCAATGCCTATTTCCCTACCCGCACACTGTTGCTTACGGTGACCGAAGCTATACTCGTCACCTTCGGCTTTGTGCTGGCAGTGATACTTTGGGCAGGAACAGCGGCCGACGCCAATATCTATCTGCTTTACGACAACGGATTGGGACGCATCGGCTTGATCGTCGGCGTCTTCGTCCTGTTGATGTACTACTTTGACCTCTACGACTCCATCGTATTATCCAATCGTCGCGAAGTAGTAACCCGGCTGGTAGGCGTCCTGGGCTGCTCGTTCGTCACCCTGGCCGTGCTCTACTACGCTTTTCCTGACGTCAGGCTGAGCGGCAGCACCTTGTGGGTCGGGGTGGCCATCGTCGGCATCGCGCTTCCTGCCTGGCGCAAGCTCTTCTTTGTCCTGAACCGGTCTACCCGTTTTTCCGAGCGCGCCATTTTCTACGGAGATGGTCCGCTCGCCGGACCGCTCATGGAAGAGATCAGCCACCGTCCTGAGCTGGGAGTGCGGATCGTCGGGATTCGTCGGCCAGGACTCTACCGCGGCCCCACGAGTTACTCGATTCGACTACGACGATCTGGTGGAAGCGACGCAACAGCACAACGTTCAGCGGGTTGTCATCACCATGGGCGATCGTCGCGGCAAGCTTCAAGTCGATAAGCTTCTAAAGCTGAAAACCAGCGGCGTCTACATTCAGGATGGTCCCGAATATTACGAAAGCATCACCGGCAAAATCCCGCTCGACTCGCTGCGCCTGAGCTGGCTGCTGTTTTCTCCCGGCTTCCATGTGCGCGCGGCGTTACGTCTCTATAAGCGGTTGTTCTCGCTCATTCTCGGTGGCCTGGCCATCCTGCTGACCTCACCTCTCATGCTGCTTGCCGCCATTGCCATCCGGCTGGACTCGAAGGGCCCGGCCATCTTCCGCCAAGAGCGTGTAGGCGAACATGGGAAACTGTTCACCGTCTTCAAGTTCAGGTCGATGTACGCCGGATCGGACAAAAAAAAACTGACGCCGGTGGAAGACGGCGATCCCCGGGTCACGCGAGTCGGCAAATGGCTGCGACGGACGCGGGTCGACGAACTGCCGCAGTTGTTCAACATCGTGAAGGGCGACATGGCTTTCGTGGGCCCGCGCCCTTTTGTGCCGGAGCAGGAAGAGGATTGTGCCGCCAAAATACCGTTCTACGAGCAGCGCTGGCTGGTTAAACCCGGCGCCACCGGCTGGGCGCAAATCAACCGCGGCTACAATGCTACCCTGGAAGATAATCGCGAGAAGCTGGCCTACGACTTGTTCTATATTAAGAACGTTTCCTTCGGACTCGACCTCTTCATCATGTTCTCGACCATCAAAATCCTTCTGCTGGGAAGAGGAGGCCGGTGACCCAAATTCGCGGGCTTCCGAGGCGATTCTGGTCGGTATACGGTATTCTTGAAAAGCCAAAAATATAAGTGCTACACGCCGCCGCGATGTGAGGCTCTTGCGAGCTATGCCAGGCGGGATTCGAAGGAGAAACTTCCATTATGAAGAAGGCTTTAATTACTGGAATTTCTGGCCAGGACGGTAGCTATCTTGCCGAATACCTGCTCGAGCTCGGATATCGAGTCTATGGTCTGGTGCGCCGCGAGTCGGGAACCATGCGCTGGCTCAACCATATTCAGGATAAGGTTGAAATCCTTTATGGCGACATGCGCGACACGGTATCGCTGGAAGTAGCGTTTGCCAAAGCTTCGCCCGACGAGGTCTATAACCTTGCCGGCCAAGTCTTTGTGCCCACCAGTTGGCACATTCCGGCTGAGACCTTCGATATCAACGTGGGAGGCCTGGCCCGGCTCTTGAACATTGTCGACCGCCAGAAACCCGATACCCGCGTCTATCAGGCATCGAGCTCGGAGATGTATGGCAACCTGGACGGTCTGCGCAGCGAGGAAACAGCGCTAGCTCCCACCTCGCCCTACGGAGTCTCCAAGACCGCCGCTCATGGTTTGTGCGGAGTCTATCGCGCGCGCGGAGTTTTCGCCGTAGGCGGCGTTCTTTTCAATCACGAGTCTCCCCGGCGCGGACCCGAGATGGTGACTCGCAAGATTACCCTGGCCGCGGCTGACTGGGCGCAGGGCAAGAAGAACAAGTTGAAGCTGGGCAACATGCAGGCGCGGCGGGACTGGGGATTTGCCGGCGACTATATTCGCGCCATGCACGCCATGCTGCAGCAGGAGAAGCCCAACGACTAT
Source organism: uncultured Acidobacteriaceae bacterium (assembly GCA_963746515.1). Taxonomy (GTDB): domain Bacteria; phylum Acidobacteriota; class Terriglobia; order Terriglobales; family Acidobacteriaceae; genus Bog-257. The sequence continues at coordinate 341,792 of CAVVBO010000004.1, forward strand.
GTGATCGCCACCGGCGTATCTCACAGTGTGTACGATTTCGTGGTCGAAGTCTTGAGCTGTCTGGATCTCATTCCCGCTGGGGCCAATGTAGCCGAGGTGGTAAACGAATACGTCGAAGTCGATCCCAAACTCTTCCGCACCGGAGAAATTCACGATCTGCGTGGCGATGCCAGCCTGGCACGACGTGCCTTGAACTGGGAGCCTGCGGTCGACTTCAAAGCTCTGGTTCGGATGATGGTCGAGTCGGACACATCTTCAGCCAAGGATGTTCACAACCCTAAGCTTCAGTTCGCCCGCACGGGTGGATAACCGCAGCTCCATACGGCTTGTCATCCCGAGCGCAGCGAAGCGGAGCCGAGGGATCTGCGGTCCTTCGCAGTGGCACAATCGGTTGTTCTAGATTTCCGCCGACCTGTGCCCCATGTTCGCATCCTTCCTTTGGACGCTAACTTGGGATCACTGACGCGGGCAGAGCCGGCGCCTCCACGCTGCGCATACAATGCTTCAAGGCTTCGTGCTCGGGCCGGGCAACTCCCGTCACTGTCCGTTCGTCCCACCGCTGGGTTGCGCCATGCACCGAATTTTTCCACTAGAATAATCGGACAGGGGTGACATTGGAGGAATCACAATGGCATTCGATAAGTATGTGAAGCTGTCCGGCAGCGAACGCCAGCCTATGCCGGGCGCAAAGAAAGCCGGCGCTTGCGATCCCAACGAGCAAATGTTGGTGACGATGATCCTGCGCGAACGGCAATCGAAATCACAGCAGCCTTCCGTGCCTGAATTGGTGGCACGAGGCGAGCGCATTTCTCGCAACCAGTACGAGGCCCGCTATGGCGCCGCTCCGCAGGACATAAAAACCGTCGAAGCTTTTGCCAAGGCTCACGGTCTGGCGGTAAGGCAGGTGAATTCTTTTGCCAGATCCGTAACCCTGGCCGGAAATGCGGGTGCGTTCGCCAAAGCCTTTCGAGTGGAACTTGCGATGTATCAATCTCCGGGTGGCACGTATCGCGGCCGCTCCGGCGCGCTACAGCTTCCTACCGAACTCAATGCGGTAGTGGTTAGCGTGCATGGCTTGGACAATCGCCCGCAAGCCACCACGCACTTTCGTATTGCGGGTCAAGCTGAGCCCAAGGCTAAAGCGGCCTCCACCTCCTACACGGCGGTTCAGATCGCCGCAGCCTATAAGTTTCCCACTAGCGCCAATGGACAAGGGCAGACCATCGGAATCGTCGAACTGGGCGGAGGATTCACTCAGTCCGATCTCAACACCTATTTTGCTTCGCTTGGCATTTCGCCGGTGCCATCGGTCAGTGCCGTGTCGGTGGACGGCGCCGGGAATCAGCCCACAGGTGACACCAATGGTCCCGATACCGAAGTGATGCTCGACATCGAAGTGGCTGGCGCAATCGCTCCCGCCGCCAAGATCGTGGTCTACTTTGCGCCCAACACCGACGCCGGCTTTCTGGATGTCATCAACCAGGCCGTGACCGACAAAACGAATCAGCCCTCCGTGATCTCAATCAGCTGGGGAGGTCCGGAGTCGACGTGGACAGCGCAATCGTTACAGAGCTACAACACCGCGTTGCAGGCAGCGGCGGCGGTCGGCGTTACGGTCTGCATAGCTTGTGGCGATAACGGTTCGACAGACGGCGTTACCGACGGCCTCGATCATGTGGACTTTCCTGCCTCCAGCCCCTATGCCCTGGCGTGCGGTGGTACTAGTCTCACGCTCAGCAATGGTTCGATCTCCAAAGAAGTCGTCTGGAACGATCTTCCCAACGACGGTGCGACCGGAGGCGGAGTGAGCGCTACATTTCCCTTGCCGTCCTGGCAGGCGAAGGCCAACGTGCCGCCCTCGGTGAATCGTGGAAACTTTGTGGGGCGCGGAATGCCGGATGTCGCAGGCGATGCCGATCCGGCAACTGGCTATGAAGTCCAGGTTGATGGCTCGCAATTTGCAGTCGGTGGGACCAGTGCCGTTGCCCCGCTCTGGGCTGGTCTGCTTACTCTTCTCAACCAGGCGCTGGGCAAACCAGTTGGTTATCTGAATCCAACCTTGTATCAGAGCATTTACTCGGTGGCGAATGCTTTTCGCGATATCACGTCAGGGAATAACGGCGACTACACTGCCGGCCCGGGATGGGACGCATGTAGCGGGTGGGGAAGTCCTGACGGAACAGCTATCCTGCAAGCGCTGTCTTCGGGTACGGTTGCTCCGCCGCCCCCGGATCCAAAGCCAAAGCCAAAGCCGAAACCAAAGCCAAAGCCAAAGCCGAAGCCGAAGCCAAAGCCAAAGCCAAAGCCGAAGCCAAACCAAAGCCGAAGCCGAAGCCAAAGCCAAAGCCAAAGCCGAAACCAAAGCCGAAGCCGAAACCAAAGCCAAAGCCGAAGCCGAAGCCAAAGCCGAAACCAAAGCCGAAGCCGAAGCCGAAGCCGAAGCCGAAGCCGAAACCAAAGCCAAAGCCAAAGCCAAAGCCGAAAAAGCCTACTCGCAAACGCCGCTGAGCCCAGTTCAAGCAAAGCAACGCACCGAGTTCGACTGCAAGCCGTTCCAAGCGACGTTACTTTTGCGTGACGGCTTAGCTGCGGGCAAAAGTATTTGGCTGATTGGTTCGAACTCAGAATACAATTTTGCCCGGGAGCCGACATGCCTGAAGCGGGTGGAGCGAACATCGAGATTGCTCACAAGTTGAACGAGGTGGAGGAGAAGCACGGCGCGGTCCACAACTCGCGCTGGGTGCAGGTGCTCGAGATCCTGGAAGCGATCGTGCTGGCTATGGTCGCCATTGCCACCGCCTGGAGTGGCTACCAGGCAGCGCGATGGGATGGCAGACAGGACGAGCTATACGAGAACTCGACGAAGCTTCGTGTGGAGGCCCAGGGTGCGCAGAACCGCGGCGGCCAGGAGCAAATCTACGACGCGTCCAGCGTAGCCGAGTGGATAAAAGCGTCGGCCGCCCACGACCAGAAACTGGTGCAGGTCTTCGAGCGCCGCTTCCGTCCCGAGTTTCGCCCCGCCTTCGCGGCTTGGGAAAAGACCGACCCGCTCAACAATCCTAATTCACCGCCTGGTCCGCTGATGATGCCGGAATACCGTAACGCCGATCTGGAGGCTGCCGCCAAACTGAGCCAGGAAGCTTCGGCATTGTTTGAAGAAGGCTCAAAAGCACGAGGAACCTCGGATGACTATGTGCGCGCTACCGTTCTGCTCGCCACGGTATTACTGCTGGTCGCGATCAGTCAGCGGTTTCGCACCCACCTGGTCAGAATGGCGTTGGCAGCTTTAGCGCTCGTCTTGCTGTGCTTACCTTTGTGGCGCATTATGACGCTGCCACGCATTTGATCGAATTCGCTTGTAAGGGCAATAAAATATTCGTGCGCCCGGTAGCGAATTGTGCAACCTGGGCTCACTGTTTCACAGTTTTCAATATTTTCCGCTACGGCCAAGTATGTACATCGAAGATACCAGTCGCCGGTGTTGAAGTTAAGTCGCCCAGGCCCAATCGGCAAAGCGAATTCGCCTCCTGCTTAAGCCAACCTGTTCAACGGGGAATGAGCGAACTTGGCGGAAGCGTGTGCGAGTCGAACGCACCATTGACATCGAAGATGCCAATCGCCGGTTTTGAAGACCGGGAGAGTCACCGGACCCCCTTCGCTTCCGCATTGGGCCTCCGCCACGCACCCCCATCGCCCGAACCCACTCACGACTTGGAATGCCATCGCGAACGGCGAAGCGAGGGCAGGCGCTCGTTTCAGAGAACAATACACTGATAGGATGATTTTTTCAGCAAACCGTCCGGGCAGCGCGCTCCCTGTTACATTTATGGCAGAGCCACAAAATATGACTACTCGCAAGTTCGCCTTTGTTCAACTCGATGTTTTCACCTGCAGGCCGTTAGAGGGCAACCAGCTCGCCGTCTTTACGGACGCCCGAGGCCTGAGCGATGTCGAAATGCAAAAGCTGGCGCGCGAGACCAACCTCTGCGAAACCACATTCATTCTGCCGCGCGAGGAAGCGATCGAGCGAAGCGAAGGTCACAAGGTCCGCATTTTCACCGTGAATGATGAGCTGCGTTTCGCGGGACATCCCACATTAGGCACCGCCTGGTATTTGCGCCAGCAGTCAACCGAGGAAGAAGTTGTGCTCGACTTGAAGATCGGCAAAATTCCAGTCCGCTTCGAACAACGCGACGGATTGCTCTTCGGCGAGATGCGCCAAGCCGACCCGCAATTCGGAGCCACGCATCCGCATGATTCTATCGCCGGCGTTCTCGGCATCCCGGTTTCGGACCTCGACGAAAATCTTCCCATCGAAACGGTCTCTACGGGAATGCCGTTCACCATAGTGCCGTTCCGTACGCTGGCTGCACTGCAAAAGTTCAGCATTGGGTGGAACCAGATGGCGCCTTACCTGGCGACCATCGGCAATCCTGCATTCTTCTACTTTGTCTGCCGCGAAACCATCGATCCCAACGCGACCTTGCACGCGCGCATGATCTTCTACAACGGCGAAGACCCTGCGACGGGGTCCGCGGCTGGCTGCTGCACGGCTTGGGCGGTGAAGCACGGCGTGCTCGCATCCGAGACCCAGGGCCTGATCGAACAGGGAATCGAGACCCGGCGGCCGAGCTTTCTTTACATCCGGGCGGCGATGGCCGGAGACCATGTCACCAATGTTCGCGTCGGAGGTAACGTGGTGCAGGTGATTAACGGTGAAGTTACGATGTGAATATTCTGCGGATATCCTGTGTACGGCGAAAAGGCTCATCCAGTAAGGGTTTCCGCTGATTCTTCAAAATGCGAATCACCGTTTGCGGTGCTGTTTCGTTTTTTCCTTCTCCCAAAAATTTCTTGTGTAATTGACGCATGCAATACTTGTGCGCAGTCATCGCCGGTCGTAGTATCCGGAGAACGCTATTGCTCTGGCGGAATTAAACAAGCCCACTTGGTGACTGCCGCGCGCGCCTGACTTCCAGGTTTGCTTCGGGCGCAGCTAAGCAGCACTCCCGAGAAGGCCCAGCGGGGGTAAATGAAACCGAAACGTACGATTCTCTGCGTCGACGATGACGAACGCTCTCTCTCCATTCGAAAAGTTATGCTTGAAACGCGCGGTTATCGCGTCCTCACTTGTACCGATCCTGATTGCGCGGTTGAGATGATGAATTTGGGCGGAATCGATCTGGTGCTTGCCGATCTGGTGATGCCCAAACTTAGCGGGGCTCGACTGATTGACCGGCTAAAGGCAATTTCACCGGAAACTCCAGCATTGCTGTTTTCCGGTTCAGTTAATTGCTGCAGCGAAGAGAGCTTGGCGGACGGCTGGCTGCCCAAAGGCGAATTCGCTCCCATGGAATTGTTGGAACGGATCCGAGTGCTGCTGATTCGCAAGCGTGGCCCCAAGCGCGCCTTGATGATGTCACGGCAGCTCGCATCCTGAAGACAGGTCTTTTGCGGATAAGCGATATCAAGCAACCACAACTAGGGACTTCTGCCTAGTTCCGCAGTGGTGTCGCCTCCGCCCGCGTAGGCAAAGCCAGCAAGTGCGGGGCCTTGAGGGGGAGCGTTTTAGTTTTCCCCGGTAATGCGACATCAGGCCATGCTAGGGACGACGATGTTTATCTTTCCTTCACTGTGCTGGAATGACCAGGTTCAGGTCTCAGCGGAGTAAGGACTTCATTCAAGTAATAAAGAAGCGCCCCGACAAGGACGCTTTCTTTTCGTAGCAAAGGTGTCTATTACAGGGACTCTCAACTCTCTCAATGCTCAAGAATCGAGGATCGTAATAGCCTCGCTATCGGCGAGGATTAATCTTCACGTCGCCGTAAGTTTTTCGCGGACCGACCTAAATTGGAAATGCCACCCAGTAACGAGTGGCATTCCTGAAAATACTGATCGATGGCCCGGTCAGCAACGGTTTCGGGTATTAAGATTTTGATTTACGTTTCCGCTCTGCCCACCGTTGCTTCATCATCTCAGAGATACGCTTGCGCGCGGCGGCGCTCATATGACGGCGTGGGCGCTTGGCCGTAGCGGCGGCAACGTTATGGCTTCCGACTGGTCTCCCACGGCGACGTTGCCCAGTGCCCAGGCCCTCCAGTGCGGCAATCGCTCTATCAAGACGCTCACGTTCTCTCTTTAGATCACCAAGTATGTTCTGGATATCCATGCTTCTCCTTTCCAAACAATTAAATGACCCCGGTTAGTGTAACAGTATGTTTAAAATGATGGCTGACAATTTTAATTACAAGGACGTAATCTGCTTTTCGGAAACATGAGGTGGTATGAGCTGCCTAGCACCTAGGTTAAGGTAATACGCGCCTAATATGGGGTGATGCGGGCAGAAAGACTGCATTTGTGGGCCTGTCGCGGACCACGCATTGTACTAGGGTCATTATGAGTCAAGAAAGAGGAATTCACTTTGTCTGAGAAGAGCTACCACATGGGACCACAGCAATTCCGGGAGTACGGATATGCCGTAATTGACTGGATTGCTGACTACTACAAAGAATATTGAGACTCTGCCGGTACTGTCTCAAGTAAAGCCGGGAGAAATTCGACAGGCACTTCCTCCCGAGGCTCCACATCAAGGCGAAGCCTTCACTGGGATCTTGAAAGACATGAAAGCGGTAATTCTGCCTGGGATAACCCAGTGGCAGTCGCCAAACTTTTTTGCCTACTTTCCGGCCAATGCATCGGGACCGGCCATTCTTGGCGATCTGCTTTCTTCGGCCCTGGGCGTACAGGGGATGCTTTGGGCCACCAGTCCAGCCTGCACGGAACTGGAGACTCTTGTCCTTGATTGGCTGGTTCCTATGCTAGGGCTACCCGAGAAGTTCTTGTCGACCGGCAAGGGCGGCGGGGTGATCCAGGATACCGCTTCCAGTTCCTCGCTATGCGCCATGCTGGCAGGTCGCGAGCGGGCGACCAACTACCGCAGCAATCGCCGGGGATGCGATGGCCGTTTAGTGGCCTATACCTCGAACCAGGCACATTCCTCGCTGGAAAAGGCAGCGATGGTCGCCGGCATTGGTCTGGAGAACTTGCGACTGATCGAAATTGATGAAAAATTTGCCATGCGCCCAGATGCATTGGCGAAACAGATCGCGCAGGATCGCGAGCATGGCTTAGTCCCATTCTTCGTATCGGCGACTGTAGGAACTACGTCTTCCAATGCTCTCGATCCCTTGCCTGCCATAGGAACCATCTGCCGGGAAAATAATGTCTGGTTCCATGTTGACGCGGCCATGTCGGGTACGGCGGCCTTGTGTCCGGAGTTTCGCTATATTCAGGACGGGCTGGAATTCGCCGATAGTTACACCTTCAATCCGCATAAGTGGATGTTCACAAATTTCGACTGCAATTGTTTCTACGTCGCCGATCGCAAGGCATTGATCGATACCCTGAGCATCTTGCCTGAATATTTACGCAACCAGGCGACAGAATCAGGCGAGGTGTTCGACTATCGCGACTGGCATATTCCGTTAGGCCGCCGTTTTCGCTCGCTGAAGCTATGGTTCGTCATCCGGCACTATGGAGTGGATGGGCTCCAATTCCACGTGCGGCGCCACGTGGAGTTAGCGCAACAGTTTCTGGAATGGGTGAAGCAGGATGATCGTTTTGAAGTAGCTGCTCCGGCCCCGCTGAACCTAGTATGCTTCCGTCATCGGGGTGGGGATGACAGCAATATGACGCTGATGAACCGGCTGAACGGCAGCGGCGATCTGTATCTAACTCACACTCGCCTCGACGACAAGATTGCTCTGCGGTTTTGTGTTGGCCAGACCAACACCACGCAAAAGCATGTGGAGAATGCCTGGCAACGAATTCAGCAGGAAGCCGGAAAGTTGTAGAAAAGGGCTGGCAAGCTCTGTCTCAAGAGTAGCGAGAATTCGCTTTCGGCAACCGAGTTCCGCGACCGGGCGTATTATTCTCGTGCTTAGGCGTGCTCGCTCAGGCTCAGCCGTACTCGGAAACGTAAGGCAACGCAAAGGACTTGTCATCATGGCTGCCAGCAATTTCGAGTTCAAATATCGTTTCTGGATATTCGGCGCTCTATTCTGGATTGCATTCGCCGCCTATAACGTCGACCATCAGAACGCTGCCGCGGCGCTGGTGAATTGGATTGCCCACCTTCGCGGTGCGACGGCGAGCGACGCCGAGGTGCAAGTCGTCTTCGCGGTTGCAGCGCTGATATGTCTGGCTGCGGCTTTGCTTCGCACCTGGGCCACGGCTTACCTCAATGCCGAGGTCATGGTCGATATGCAGATGCACACCTCGCGACTGGTGGCCGACGGACCTTATCGCTACGTGCGCAATCCGCTGTACCTGGGTAATATTCTGCTGGGCATCGGCTTTGGTTTGATCGCAAGCCGTATTGGGTTTGTGATCCTCGTGGCGGGGATGATCCTGTTCGACTATCGCCTGATCCTGCGGAGAAGAAGCTGGGATCGCGGCGACCCAGGGAGACAGTTATCGCGCTTACTGCGCCGCCGTGCCGCGACTGCTGCCGGCGCTGAGCCCGAAGTTGCCGTCTGCCGGACGCGTGCCCAACTGGGCGGACGGCTTCCTGGGCGAAGCCTTTATGTGGGTATTGGCTGTTTCGGTGGTGGCCCTTGCCATCACCTTGAAGCAGATTGTATTTTTCGTCGTGCTAGGATCCGCTTTTGTGGTCTATGCAATCTGTCTGGCTATTATCAAGATGCGACGCAAGCCGGTTTCGGCGGATGGTCAGCCATCGAACGCGGAGCATCCGTCGAAAGATGGGGAATGAGAACATCCCGCGAGATTAGTCAGACTCGTTGCTGTATACGGGCTCTTTCCTCTCGAATGGTTCTTCGAGACCCCCCGTGCTCCCAAACGCCGCTTCATCGGCGATTTTCTGCAACTCCTGCTCAAACTCCCGGCTGCGCCAACGAACTACTAACAGCTCCTTGCGTTCGTGACCGTGGCCGTGGCAGAGCGGGCAAAGGACAGTGTCTTTTTCGGATTGCATAGCGCTTTAACACCTCGCAACATGATGTCGAGAATGACGACCGGAATAGAGCCGACTGACGCTTCATCCGGAAAACCTGCAACGGCGACGCGCAGACTGTCCTACCGAGTATGAATTCCAGCTAAACTCACCCTGGACAAACGTCGAACCGAGGCACACATCGATAACAACGTGGACTGCTGGGAACCGCTTCAGTAGGCGTGTCTATTGCAGCGCAATCGAGAGCGCTGTGCAGTGAGCCTGGTCACGGCAGAGTGTGAGGCGCTGGCCTCCAATCCCAGCGCTCTGATTGTTGATGTGGAGAACGCCTGCCCAGTGGGTTTGTCGAATCTTCGCAAAGTCAGGGCGAGTCAGGTTTCCTTCTTCGGTAGGGTATGCGATGCTGGTTGCTCACGGCGCAAGTGAGCTACTTATAAGCAGGAGGGCAGGTGGTCCCGGTTGCCTTGAATCACAAGACTGAAAGTCCGTCGCGGACAGGCACCTGGTTTTCCAGTGCGGGAATGGCGCTCGGTCTGCTACTCGCGATCTCGACTATCGTAGTTTACCGCCCGGTGGATCGGTACCCTTTTATCCATACTGACGATCCGGACTACGTTACCGAAAATGTGCATGTACGGTCTGGCCTGAGCTGGAATACTCTCCGCTGGGCCTTCACGACTAAGGAAGCAGCCAATTGGCATCCGCTCACTTGGCTTTCTCACTCCCTGGATTGTCAGCTGTTTGGTCTGAACTCCGCCCGCCACCATGACGTGAACATCACGCTGCATGCACTAAATGCGGCACTGCTGTTTTGGGTGCTGGCGAAAGCTACCGGTTTTCCAGGCCGCAGTTTCATGGTGGCAGCTTTGTTTGCCTTCCATCCCCTCAATATCGAGTCTGTGGCTTGGATCGCGGAACGCAAAACCCTCTTGAGCATGCTTTTCTTCCTGCTGGCGCTGGCGGCATACGGGTGGTATGCGCGCCGGCCGCGCATTGGGCCGTACGTGGTTGTCACTCTGTTCTACGCGCTAGCTTTGATGGCGAAGCCACAGGCAATTACGTTTCCATGCGTTCTTTTACTGTGGGACTACTGGCCACTGAGACGAATGTTTGCCGAAGCTGCCGAGCCTTCCTTGAAGCCAGAGGGGACACCGGTCATTCCACCCAGGGGTTTCGCTTGGCTGGTCTTGGAGAAACTTCCGCTCTTTGCGCTCTCAGCCGTCAGTGCCAAGCTCACCATCGCCGCACAATTCGGGTTTCACGCTGAGACTTGGTTCCCAAAATCCGTTCGGGCAGAGACCGCAATCGTTTCCTACGCCCGATATGTAAGCAAAGCGGTTTGGCCGTCCAAGCTTGCATTTCTCTATCCCCATCCACTGTCCTTGCTCCCCTGGTCGCAGGTCGTTCCAGCAGTCCTGCTGCTGGTAATTATTACTGGCTTTACTGCCTTCTACTGGCGACGCCGTTATCTGACGGTCGGCTGGCTCTGGTTTCTAGGAACGCTCGTGCCCATGATTGGGGTGATACAAGTGGGCGAGCAAGCCATGGCGGACCGTTATGCCTATTTGCCATTCATAGGCCTCTTTATCATGTTCTGCTGGGCAGCGGCGGACGTGGCGGCAGAGTATCGGCTCCCTGCTCTTTGGAAAGTGGGCATCGGCGTTGCAGTGTTGGTCCCGCTGATCATCGTAACTCATCGGCAAATTGGTATCTGGAGCGACGATGAAACTCTGTGGACGCACACCCTGCAGGTAACAAACGGAAACTGGGGAGCCGAAGACGCTTTGGGTTCGGAACTGTGGAGGCAAGGACGAATGGACGAAGCTGCACCGCACTTCGCCCGTGCGGTGCAGCTTCTGCCCTACGATTACACGGCCAACTTAGACCTCGGTACCTATGAGGCCCTGCATGGAAACGGTGCCCAGGCGGTCGAGCGATTCAAGAAAGTAGTACACCTGGACAATATCCTTCCGAGACAAAGAGCGGTCGCATTCAATAGTCTGGGTCAGGCCTACCTTCAGTTGAAGGACTATCAGAACGCCGGACAAAGCTTTGCGCTGGCCGTCAGGGTAAATCCCGGATATTACGGCGCGTGGATTGGCTTAGGTGTGGCCCTACAAAAAGCTGGGAAACCTGATCTGGCGGTGAACGCCTATTCCCGTGCGATGCAGATTCAACAGGTCGACTGGGCCTACCTTTTGCTGGCGCGGGCCTTGGAACAAAGCGGCCAAAAGGAAAAAGCTCGACAGGCCACCCAGCAAGCTGCACTGCTATCACGGAACTTCGGTCAGACCACGCGAACTGCCGACCAGATACTTGGGCACTAGACGTGTTCCCGAGGATGCTCGGGAGTCGGACTAACAGGGACCGGCGACGGTTTCGGGCGAAAGCTACTCCCTTGTGCTGCTGCCCTTTGGCGGGCGGAGCATACCCAGCAAGGTCTTCGGGCTGACGCTAGTACGAATATCCGTCCGGCTGTGACACTGCGCCAATTTCGATCTGGGTATCGACGTAGTCACATCCCGCGGCAATTGCCTGCCGATCAAGAGCAAGCATCTTAGGATTCTTTACCATCGTCTCGATCACCGCCATTGCTGTTTCGGCGGGCAGGCATTCGGTTTCTTCCAGCAGGGCGCCGAGCATGACTACGTTCGCGACCTTGGCCGAGCCCAGACGATCGGCAATCTCCGACACCGGCACGCAAACTACCCGGGCCTGTTTCGCGCTGAAGCCTTCGGGCGGCTTGGCACCGTTGTAAAGAATCAGGCCTCCGGAAGCTACGCTGGCGCCGAATTTGTGTAGCGACAATTCATTCATTGCGATCAGTACTTCCGGTTGCGAAATCAGCGGCGTACCAATGCGATCGTGCGAAAGCGTCACATGGCAGTGCGCACTCCCGCTGCGCATCTCGGGTCCATACGACGGGAGCCAGCTTACTTCCATCTGCTCACGCAAGCCCATTTCGGCGAGCAATTGCCCCATGAGCAAGATGCCCTGTCCGCCAAAGCCGGCGATCTTCACGGTCAGATCGCGAGTGTGATGATGGCGCCGTACGAGCGGCGCGTTGGTATTGTCTTCCGCCACCCCGAGCGCTTGGGCCACGGTCAGGTGGGGAACAATCGCATCGACCGGCAACTCAGGTTTGCGATCGCGGAACACGCCTAACGGGAAAGCCTTGGTCAGAGTTTCGGCGACCCAGGTGCGTGCGACCACCGGATCCATCTTCAAGATGGTGGGGCAAGGCGAGAGGATCTCGACCAGCGAAAAACCGCCGTGGTCTTTCTGGATCTGCAGCGCCTTCTTCACCGCCTTCTTGGCCTTCATGATGTTCTTCATGTCGCTTAAGGCGACGCGCTCGAGATAGGTTGGCGTCTCCAGTGCGGCCAGTAGTTCGCAGACGTGCAGCGGCAGTCCCTCATTGTGGGAGCGGCGTCCCCACGGCGAGGTCGTGCTCTTTTGACCGACCAGCGTGGTCGGCGCCATCTGCCCGCCGGTCATCCCGTAGATGGAGTTGTTGATGAAGAACACGCAGATATTCTCGCCACGATTGGCGGCGTGAATGATTTCTGCGGTGCCGATGGCTGCCAGATCGCCGTCGCCCTGATAGGCCATGACGATCGAATCGGGATTCGAGCGCTTGAGCGCCGTCGCAGCGGCCGGAGCGCGTCCGTGCGCCACCTGTACATTGCCGACATCGAAATAGTAATAAGCGAAGACCGAGCAGCCGACCGGACTGACCAGAATGGCGCGGTCTTTCAGGCCGAGTTCGGTGAGCGCTTCGGCAATCAGTTTGTGAGCGATGCCGTGTCCGCAACCCGGGCAGTAGTGGGTCTGCTGCTGCATCTCGGCTTTGCGATCGTAGTTGTCATAGAACGCCGGCGATTTTTCGTGAATTACCTGATAGCCTTCCACAATTTTTCTCCTAACTGCCATCTCGGTCAGAACCGGGGCCCCCGGCAAGCGCCGCTTTTGCGCTTGATGGGGTGGTTACACGTGGGCTGCCATGCGCGCAAAAACTTGCGCGGTGATCTCTTCTGCGCTGGGAACATTCCCACCAACGCGCCCGTAATACTCAACCGGAACGCTGCCATTGAGCGCCAGGCGTACATCCTCTACCATCATGCCGGTGCTCAGTTCGACTGCCAGAACGGACTTCACGTTCTTCGCCGTCTCACGCAACTCACGCGAGGGGAATGGCCACAAGGTGATCGGGCGGAACAGTCCGGCCTTCACTCCTTGCGCCCGCAGCTGATCGATGGCCGAGCGCAATACTCGCGCCACGATGCCAAAGCCAACCAGCAACACATCCGCATCTTCGGTCAGGTAGTTTTCGTGGCGGCTCTCCAATTCCTGAGCCAGTTGATATTTCGACTCCAGGTGGCGAATATGCGCTTCCAGCGCGTCCGGTTCCAGCACGATGGAGCTGATCATGTTGTGTCTGGTCTCTGCCGTGCCCTTGACTGCCCAGTCCTTGGCCGGCTGCTCAATGTTGCGCAGTTTAATGTCCAGGGGCTCCATCATTTGCCCGACATAACCGTCGGTCATGATGACGACCGGGTTGCGGTAACGGTCTGCCAGCTCGAAGGCCAGCACGGTGAGATCGAACATCTCCTGCACTGACGATGGGGCCAGTACCAGATTGCGATAGCAGCCGTGGCCGCCGCCCTTGACGATGCAGAAGTAGTCGCTCTGTTCGGGAGCGATGTTGCCCAGTCCCGGCCCGCCGCGGACCACATCGACGATGACGCCCGGAAGCTCCGCGCCTGCCATGTAGGAGATGCCCTCTTGCATCAGGCTCAGACCGGGTCCAGACGAGGCGCTCATCACTCGCATGCCCGCGGAAGAGGCACCATAAACCATGTTGATGGCCGACACCTCGCTTTCAGCCTGCAAGAAAGTGCCGCCTACTTCCGGGATGAGGAGGGCGGCATATTCGGCGATCTCGCTGGCCGGGGTAATCGGGTATCCGTAAAAGGCGCGGCAACCCGCTACCACAGCGCCTTTAACAATGGCGACATTTCCTTTACAGAGCTGCCTCATGGGCTACCTCCTGTTTGGGCGGTATGGGGCTGTCGGTCTTGGCGGGCGGCGTCAGCCGTTCCACTACAATCGCGCCGGGCTCGGGACAGCAGTAGAAACAAGCCCCGCAGCCGGTACATCCCTCACCGGTATATTGCGCCGGATGCACACCGTACTTGCTGAGCTCGGGCGCCAATTCAAGACATTCGGGAGGACACGACTCTACGCACAAGCCGCATCCCTTGCATTCTTCAGGATCGATGATGACGTTACCGCGTGGTTGCGATGACATTGTTACCCTCGCACTTCGGTTCGTAAGCATTGCGTTGGAACCAGCGTTGCTGTTCGCAGTATTCCTGCAATTGATGGCGAAACTTGGGATGAGCCACCTCGATAAGTGACTCGGCGCGCTGGCGGATCGTGCGTCCGTGCAGATAAGCAACCCCGTATTCCGTGACGACGTAATGCACATCGGCGCGTCCGGTCAGCACCCCGGCTCCGTGAGCCAGACGGGGCACGATGCGCGAGATGGTCTCGCTCTTGGCCGTCGATGGCAGCGCGATGATCGGCTTGCCGTACTTGGCCCGGGCCGCGCCGCGAATGAAGTCCAGTTGCCCGCCAAAGCCGCTGTAGAATCCCGGGCCGATGGACTCGGCGCAAACCTGCCCGGTCAAATCGATCTCGATGGCCGAATTGATGGCTACCATGCGATCGTTGGCCGCGATGCGGAAGGGATCGTTCGTGTAAGCCGAAGGATGGAATTCAAAGATCGGATTCTCGTCAATGAAGTCGAAGAGCTGCCTGGTCCCTAATACGAAGCCGAGAATGATCTTCCGCGGCTTCACGTTCTTCCTCCGGCCGTTGATGATGCCGGCCTCGATTAGTGGTATCACATTGTCAGAGATCAACTCGGAGTGAACGCCGAGGTCCTTGCGGTCCATCAGGTTGGGTAGAATGGCGTCGGGAATTGTTCCTATCCCACATTGTAAGACCGACCCGTCCTCGATTAACGAAGCCACCCGGGCTCCTATCTTCTGGTAGGTCTCGTTGCTGGGCTGCTGCTTCAACTCGCACAAGGGACGCGAAAGCTCCACGATGGCGTCGATCTCGCTTACATGAATGAAACTGTCGCCGTAAGTGCGCGGCATCTGCGCATTGACCTGCGCCACCACGTGGTGAGCGTATTTTGCCGCGGTCAGAGTGCATTCCACTCCCACGCCGAAGCTGCAATACCCATGCGGATCGGGCGGCGACACTTGAATGAAGGCCACATCAATCGGCATCTCCCCGCTCTCGAACAGGGCTTCCACTTCGCTGAGAAAGATAGGGGTATAGTCGGCGCGGCCGTCGTTTACCGCTTCCCGAACGTTTCCGCCGACAAATAGCGCGTTGTGCCGGAAGTGTTCCGCCATCCCCGGCGCACAGTAGGGTGAGGTTCCCGAGGTCAGCAGATGCATCAGTTCCACATCTTTGACGTAAGGAGCGCGCCCCATCAGTGCTTCCACCAGCGCCTCAGGCTCGGCGCAACCAGGATGGATGTAGACGCGCATTCCCGACTCCACGCAAGCCACGGCTTCGCGCGCGCTCACCAGCTTGTTACGGTATTGCTCGATCCATGACATAGACAAAGGCCTCGATTAAGCAGGTACGGTTTCTGATTTCACGGAGTAGCCGGCCATCGCGCGCTCATGTCCCAGCGCGGCGTAATAGATGGCCAAGTGGAAAAACTTGTCCAGCATTTCCAGCAATTCGAGCTCCCCGAAGATTTCTGCCGGACGCTCCAGCTCGGCGTGCTTTTGCAGATAATCCCAAAGGTTTTCCCGGACCAGGCAAATCATCCAGACCACCTGGCTGACGGGAACGCCCTGGGCGGCACGCTGCGCACCAATCTCGAGATACCGCTGCTCGATGTCGGCTTCCGTCTTGCCCAGCAGCCAGTCACCCAAATGGCGATAGACTTCATAGACTTTTTCGCTCAACTCCCGCTCGGGCACGTTGGCGTAGGCCGAACACTTGCTGCATTCGCGGTAACGATTGTGCAGGCTACGGGCCAGCCCGTCGGAATGGCTTTCGATTAGTTTGACCAGGCGATATGCGAGCAACATGGCTCACCTCGTTACCTCGGCCCAGGCTGCATAAGGCAGGGTGCAACCCCACGGCTCCGGCCCTCACTCTCTTACATGCAAGTGTCGCCTGAGAATGGCCTAACGAGCCGTGATTGCTATCACCTGGGAAAGTGACGGAGGTCACTTGAGGGCCGCTGTTCGCTCTTCGCTTTTGGCCTTTAGCTCTTAGCTTTTAGCCATCAACTGTCAGTCGGATCCAAAACGCGGCTGTCATCCTGAGCGGAGATTCGCCGACTTTGCGAATCGGAGTCGAAGGACCCCTATCCCCGTCCAATCTATCGCCCTTAGCAAAACAAGGCTTGCTCTTGCGAATCTGCGCTTTAGCGAACAGCGAAGAGCGAACAGCGGCCTTCATGACATTTGTCATTCCTACTCCCTGACAATCGGCACTACTGCCCGCTCCTCGCATGACCGATGATCGCTGACGTGCCTGGAAGAACAGGCGAACGGGAGCGAACGATGTCAACCGCCTTTGTACCACCCCAAGAAGTTCAGATGCGAGACTTGCCGGCAACCGCGAACGGCGAGATGCCGCACAGCGTGCCGGTACAGCGGCCGGCCGGCGTGGCCGGAATCCGCAACTTGAAAAAGAGTTATGGCGACATCGTCGCCCTGAACAATCTGAACCTGGAAATCCGTCGCGGTGAATTGCTGGCTCTTTTGGGACCGAACGGAGCCGGGAAGACTACGTTGGTACAGATACTGCTTGGCCTGGCGCGGCCAGACTCCGGCAGCGTGTCCGTTTTCGGCATCAATCCCTACGGCGGACAAGTGCAGTCCCGTCTGGGTGCGATGCTACAGGTGGGGCGCGTGCCCGAAACGTTGAAGGTACGCGAGCACATCGATCTGTTTTCGTCCTACTATCCCAGTCCTCTACCGCTGGAGGAAACGTTTCAAATCGCCGGGCTCACGGAAATCAAAGATCGCCATTATGGCGAGCTGTCGGGTGGACAGAAGCAGCGCGTGTTGTTCGGTATCGCCATCTGCGGCAATCCTGACCTGTTATTTCTGGACGAGCCCACCGTCGGCCTCGACGTGGAGGCGCGCCGCCTGATGTGGACGCAGATTCGCACTCTCATCGCCCGCGGCAAGACGGTACTGCTCACCACGCATTACCTGAACGAAGCCGATGCGCTGGCCGACCGCGTTCTGGTGCTCGACAAAGGCGTGGTGGTGGCTGAAGGCACGCCCGCCGAAATCAAGGCGCGCGCCATGGGCAAGCAGATTCGCTTCACCAGCCAGTTGACGATCGAAGAGATTCGCCAGATTGCCGGCGTGCTCAGCGTGAAGGCCGATCGTAATGCCTTCGAGTTGCAGGTGAATGCCGCCGAGCCGGTCGTCCGCGAGCTGTTGCAGCGCGACAACTGGCTGGCCGATCTGGAAGTCACCAACGCCGGACTGGAAGAAGCGTTCCTGGCGCTGACCCAGAACCACAACCCCGATTCGAAGGAGAAGAACTAACATGGCTACCACTACCTTTCCGGCTGTTCTGGCTGTGCCACGCCGCTCACTGTCGCGAACACTTGCGCTTTACGTCAAGGAAGCCAAGTACGAGCTGATCAATAAAACTCGCATTCCGATTTACGCGATCTCGACCATTGTTTTCCCGTTGATGTTTTACGTGCTCTTCGGCGTCGTGTTGGGACGCAGTAACCCTGCGAATCGGGTCGACACCGCTACCTACACGCTGGCGACGATGGGCTGCTTTGGGGTGATGGCGGTGGCTCTGTTCGGCTTCGGAGTCAGCCTGGCGATGGAACGCGGACAAGGCTGGCTGCAGGTGAAGCGCGCTTCGCCCATGCCGGTGAGCGCCTATCTGCTAGCCAAGCTGTTTGCCGCAGTCGTTTTCAGCACGGTAATTATGGTGCTGCTGCTTGCGATCGGAATCACATTTGGCGGAGTGCATTTGTCGTTGGCGACCGCCGCAAAGCTGGTGGGCATCCTGGTCGGGGGATCGATCCCGTTCAGTGCGATGGGACTGGCGATCGGCTATTTCGCCAAGCCGAACTCGGCGCCGGCGGTGGTCAACCTGGTCTACTTGCCGATGTCGTTTTGCTCCGGACTGTGGATTCCACTCTTCCTGTTGCCCCACGGATTGCAAGTGTTCGCGAAATTTATGCCGGCCTATCACCTCAGCCAGTTAGCGCTGAACGCGGTAGGCATGGGGATCAATCCAACTCCGGCATGGGGACACGTTGAAGCGCTGATCGCCTTTACGTTGCTCTGCCTGGGATTTGCCGCATGGGGCTATCGGCGCGATGAAGGCAAGATGTACGGGTAGAGAGGCATGGCTCGGGGTTAGTTTCAAGCTACCTCCGAGCTCTTAGCGGTTAGCAACCAGGCGGGGCGGCTTGTTGGGCAGCGGTTGCAATGCGAAGTGAGCAGTACTTTGAAACAACCGGCCTGCTAAGAGCTAAGAGCGAATAGCGAATAGGCAATAGCGAAACAGGCAACAAGGAGACTCCCCATGAAGAGCAAGACTGGGCAATGGATTCTGTGGGCCGTCACCATGGTTATCTTTCTGGCGCTGACGCTCAGCGGTCACTTTGACTGGCTGGTCGTGGCCATGATCGTAGGTTCGCTGGTGTGGTATACGGTTGTGCCGCGCCCCACTTCCAGATAACAATAGATTCGGCAAAAGAGTTGAGGAAGAGCCATGGCTTGGCTACAGAAAATCTGGTGGAAGATTTACCCGTCAGACGACAAGCATCGGTGGATGCCGCTCATATGGCTTCCATTCATGATCTGGTTCTTCCTGGATCCGGCATGGAACCATGCGGGGCCGCTGCTGTGGATCGGCAACACGGTCTACGGCGTCGTCTTCATCCTGATTTACTTGTACTCGTTTTCCCGGCCTGAGCCCCGAAGGACGTATGCGGTAATAGCTCTGTTCGTGATGGCGGCCGCTTTAATACCCTTTCACAACGGCGCGGTCAGTTGTCTGCTGATTTATGCAATTGCGTCCGGCGGATTCCACCCCAGTCTTCGCCTGGTACTTTCTCTGATCGCGATCGATGCCGCCCTGCTGGGACTCTATAGCTACCACATGCATCTGCCCCTGGGTTTCTGGGGTTCAATGTTGATGCTGATCGTACTGGTGGGATTGGCAAACCATTACGGGGCGATCATGCACTGCGCCGAGGAAAAACTGCGGCGAGCCGACGATGAGATCGAGCATCTGGCCAAGGTCGCCGAGCGCGAACGCATCGCCCGCGATCTGCACGATCTGCTGGGACACACGCTGTCGCTTATCACCCTGAAGGCGGAGCTGGCGCGCAAGCTGGTAGATCGCGATCCGCAGCGCGCTAAGCAGGAGATGCTGGACGTCGAGCACACTTCGCGCGCTGCGCTGGCCGATGTGCGCGAAGCCATCAGCGGATACCGTGGCCAAGGTCTGGCTGCCGAATTGATTCGCGCGCGTAAGACGCTGGAAACAGCGGGCATCGCGGTGGACTCCGATATCGCCGAGCTTCCGCTTACCCCGGCGCAGGAGACGGTGCTGGCCCTGGCTCTGCGCGAGGCTGTGACCAATGTTGTGCGGCATGCGCAGGCGCGGCAGTGCAGCGTCCGCCTGCAGCGCAACAGCAATCTCTGCATGCTGGAAATCGCCGATAATGGCCGCGGCGCCGACGCTCCCGAAGGCAATGGGCTGCGCGGCATGCGCGAACGCCTGGAAGCCATTGGCGGTTCGCTGCAACGCCAGACCATGCCGGAACCCGCCTGGTTATTCATTTGCCGCTCGCGCAGGCTGCCCTCGCTCTGCGAAACTGAGGGGATGCCGGGCGCCAAGCGCGACAAAATCCGCGTCGTCATTGCCGAAGACCAGGTCATGGTGCTGGGCGCGCTCGCCGCCCTGCTCGAAATGGAAGACGACATCGAGGTCATCGCCCGCGCCCGCAACGGCGAGGAAGCGCTGCGCACCGTGCAGGAAGTGCGGCCCGAAGTCTTCATCACCGACATCGAAATGCCAAAACTTACCGGACTGGAAGTTGCCGCCGAACTGAAGCGGCGCAACGTTCCCGTACGCATCATTATCCTGACGACGTTCGCCCGCGCCGGATACTTGCGACGCGCTCTGGATGCCGGAGCTTCCGGATATCTGCTCAAAGACATGCCCGCCGAACAACTGGCCGACGCTGTCCGCCGCGTACATCGCGGGCTGCGCGTCATCGATCCGCAACTGGCCGCCGAAGCCTGGAGCGACGAGCCCGATCCGCTCACCGAGCGCGAGCGCCAGGTGTTGCGTCTGGCCGGAGAAGGCATGGCTACGCTCGACATCGCCAACGATTTGAACTTGTCGGAAGGGACGGTGCGCAATTATCTGTCGGAGGCGATCAGCAAGCTGGGTGCTGCGAATCGCGTCGAAGCGGCCAGGATCGCGCGAGCGAAGGGATGGTTGTAGGAAGCAGACAGCACTCAGCATTCAGCATTCAGCCAACCTATGATTTTCGCGGTCACAACAACGAGTGTCCGATCGGCTGGAAACTGACAACAAGTTTCTGGCTTCTCAACTGATCACTAACAACCGATCTCTGACAACTGTTTCACGTCAGCTTGGCATACTCCGCCTGGGCTTGTTTGAGGATGGGAAGGTTTGGGTCAGCGTCTTTCCATAGCGCCAGAAAGTCTTGATAGGCGGTCTTAGCTTTCGCGGTATCTCCGGCCAGCGCGTAGGCGCGGCCCAAACCTAAATACGCAAGCGCTCCAATCGGTTCGTTCAGGACGACACCAGGCCGGCTGAGAATCGTCTGGAACTCAGCGGCCGCGGCTGTGGTTTGATGTGCCGCCAGGTAGGCGATGCCGCGCAGATAGACAGGATAAAGCCAAATGAAATCGCCGCGCCCCAGTTCATAGGGTGCGGCCGGGGCAAGCTCCTCAATTGCCCTGTCAGGGTTGCCGTGGTGCAAAGCTAAAGCCGCGCGTATTGTGGGCACGTCGTTGAACCGCACGAGCGTGTTTTCTGGATAGCGCTTGGCAAGGTCGGCCGCTAATCGCGTGCTTCGACAGAATCTCCGGTCAGGGCGAGTGCCAGTCCCGACATCGCTTCCACCTCTTTACTGCTGGGAGAGTGCGATGGCACTTAGCGCTTCCTGCTTTGCCGGTCCCGGCTCGCCAGCCAAGGCTTCGTGGACCGCATCGATGGCCTCATAACCCGCCGCCGTGTCCTTCTGGTCGGAGTGCTGGGCGGATTCGGCGGCGCGGCGAGTCAGCTCCTGAGCCCTCGCCATCTGTCCCGCATAAGCGGCGGTGTCGGCTTCCACATAAAATGCAAGATCTTCCGATCCCGGCTTGCCCATCTCTCCTGCGATCTCGCGCTGCATGCCTGCGGTATCGTGTTGCACGAAATCGACCCAGTAGAGATAGAAGTGAATCCAGTCAGAGTCGAGATGCCGCGCTTGCGCTTCTCGAGCGGTGGCCTTAGCTTCATCCAGACGATCGACCGACAAATAGCTATAGACAAGGTTGCCGTATAACAGCCCACTTCCAGGATTGAGCTTCAACGCCTTCTGGTAGGCGGCCAGAGACTTGTCATAATCGCCCAGTTCGGCATAAGTTCTACCCAGGTTGATAGCCGGAACCTCATCGCTGGGATAGGTCTGCGCCCACAGTTCATAGGTCGCGCGGGCAGCCACCAGGTCTCCGGTTACCAATTGATCGTAGTGTGAGTCGATATAGAACCTCTCGCGGTCGCTCACTCGCTGACGCAGGGCATAGGCTTTGCGAAGGCTGTCGGCGGCCTGCGCCGTCTGGTCCAGGTTTTCATAGCTCGTTCCCAGCCGTGCATAAGCCATGGCAAAATTCGGATCTAAAGAGATAGCCTGCTGGAAGTGTGGGATGGCAGCTTCATAGTCACCCATGACCATCATGGCGTGCGAGCCCAGGCTATAGGCTTGCAGGGCTTCTAAGGATACTGTAGTTACGTTTTCCGCGGCGGCATCGTATCTCTTGACTGAAGCTAGCGATTCTCCCAGATTCTGGCGAAGCTTCGCAGCTGCAATTCCCAACGCGTTCAGAACCTGCTGCTTGCCATCCGCGGTCACACGCTGGTCGGATAGGATGTCGCCATTACGGCAGTTCACCGCCTGTAGTGCCAGCACATACTGATTGCCCTGGGTGGAGATGGAGCTTTCGATGCTGGCCGCGCTTCCCGTGCGCAAACAAACTTCTCGGGCTAACTCGCGGGTCAGCCGAATGTCCTTCGCTTGAGCCATCAAAGAGAGCGTCTGCGCGATGCGCTGGTCCGAAAGTAAGTTAAGGAATGGCGACTGCTCCAGCTGCGACGAAAGTCCTTGCCGCAGCGTGTGGTCGAATACTGCGTCACCGGTGGTGTTGGTGAACTCGGCGAGAACCAGGACGTTGTTCGTCACACCATCGGCAACTGTTGAGACTAGCGCTTTCCTGGCATAGAGCTTGTGGATTCCATATCCGACTACAGCCAGAATTAGTATCGCCAGAGCCGCTGCCCAGGCGAAACGTCGCTTCCTGTTGGCATGGGCCGCGGGAACCGGTCCAACTGCAGGACCTGGGGCGGCCTCGCGGTGATGATCGTTCGCTTTTGGATAAGAGTCGCTGTCATGAGCTTCGCCGATCGCCGGTTTTACAGTAACTCCGTTGGGATGAAAAACGGGTACATAGGTGCCCTTGGGCAACTCGATGTGTACGGGGTCTTGCTGCCCGAATTCGCGGTAATAGTCGGCCAGGCGTGACCGCAGCCGGCGCGCCTCTGCCCGGACGATCGGGTCGGTGCCCGGATCGTAACCTGGACTGCGATCGAAGACCTCCAGGCCGATTACGTATTCCTTGACCGCGTCGGCCTCGCCCGCCAGAGTCTTGTGGACAACAAAAGTCAGGAAACGACTGTGGCGTGGAGCTTTGCAGAAAAGAGGAGAGGCCAGGATTTTTTCGAGCTGAGATTGCACCTGTCCCGCCGCCAGAGGCGGATCGCCACCCACTGGTGAGCGTCCATCGTCTCGATTCTTTAACGTCCCTTCCTGCATGGACGGTCACTTTCGGTTCAGATTAAGGAACAGGCAGCCAGATCGGTGATGCGTGCCTGAAAGTATAGCCGGGTTCCCAAAGTGAGCAAAGCGCGAATGAGACAGTTCAGAGACCGGACTGTCGTGCAAGAGCTAGAGACATGCCCAATTAAATCAATAACTTACTGACGGATGCTACCGTAGCATTGGTCCATGCTACTTGCGGCGGCGCGCTCTCTGCCGCAAACTCCAGGGAAATGAGCAGTACCCCGATCCGCTCCACCGTCTCGGCAAAATTCCAATAGGAGAAATACAGTGCATAGACTAGTCCCTCCCGGAGTCTTTCGGTGCTTCGTGGCTCTGATTTTCTGTTTCGGATTATTGCTGGCCACGGCTCCAGCTCAAACCTTCAGCGTACTTCATAACTTTACGGGTGGGGTTGACGGCTCCAATCCCTTTGCCGGCTTGACCCTGGACGCGGCAGGTCATCTCTATGGGACTACCGGAGCCGGAGGCCCGGGAAATTGCTCCTATGACAACCTGACGGGATGCGGCACAGCTTTCAGACTCAACCACGTGAGTGGCGGCTGGAC
Organism: uncultured Acidobacteriaceae bacterium; assembly: GCA_963746515.1. Taxonomy (GTDB): domain Bacteria; phylum Acidobacteriota; class Terriglobia; order Terriglobales; family Acidobacteriaceae; genus Bog-257. The sequence continues at coordinate 365,481 of CAVVBO010000004.1, forward strand.
CTTTAGTCCCCTTTACAGCTTCCAGGGAGGCAGTGACGGCGATTTCTCTACCCGTCCGATGACCATAGGTCCGAACGGCAGTCTCTACGGCACAACTTTGGGTGGTGGAGAAGGGACGTGCACCTTCGACGGCGCCACAGGTTGCGGCATCCTGTTCAATCTGGCTCCGAGCCCTACCTTTCCCCGGACCCCACTTCAGCCTTGGCTGGAGAAAATACTTTATCGCTTCAGCGGAGCGGGCGACGGCGGAATACCTTTCAGCTCTCCCCTTTTCGAGGCAGGCAATATATACGGCACCTCGGCTGTCGGTGGCGCCCATAACTTTGGCACAGTATTTGAGTTTGTGCCTGCCGGAGGCGGTAATTGGACCGAGAACGTGCTTTACAGCTTTGCCGGCGGGAGCGACGGACGGAATCCCTCCGACGGCCTGACAGCCGACAACGCGGGCAATTTCTACGGCACGACCGAGGAAGGTGGAGGCTCTGCGACCTGCACAAACGGATGTGGCGTTGTCTTTGAGCTGTCGCCGTCGGGCTCCGGTTGGACGGAGCGGATTCTTTATAGCTTCCAGGGCACCACCGATGGGATGTATCCCAACTCAGGCGTGGTGATGGACGCAGCCGGCAATCTGTATGGCAACACCTGGGAAGGAGGTTCGGGTGGCGGTGGAACGGTTTACAAGCTCACTCCCTCGGGCAGCGGCAACTACTCGTTCTCGGTGATTTACAGCGTCCCGGTTGCCGGCTTCGCGGTCGGCCGCGTGGCCCTCGACTCGGCCGGCAATGTCTATGAAGCCCTGCAAAATGGCGGTCCCTCCAACGACGGACAGGTTTTCAAACTTACACCGTCAAACGGAAGTTACATCTATACCGATCTTCACGACTTTACCGGCGGCAACGACGGATCGAACGCCATCGGCGGGGTAGTGCTGGATCCCAGTGGCAATCTGTATGGCACCACTTTGTTTGGCGGAGCCAATACTTGCAACGCAGGTGCCTATGGCTGCGGTGTTGTCTACGAGATTATGCCGTAAGAAATTTCGTCGGCGCGAGCGGGCGACATTTCCCGGTCGCACGCAATTCGGTAGTGTCCTGATGGGAGTGTCAGGACACTACTCGCGCTTTGCCGTCTAACTGAAATCAACAGGAAATACATCATTAGCTTGTCCAATCGCTCGTGGAGCAGCGGGTGTAGCTTGCGAGGCTACATCCAGCCTCGCTCATCTTCCGAAGTAGCAAGCCACCTTGTATTCCTAAATCGCTTCTAAGTGCTGAGCGGTTTCGTACAAAATACTACAGTTAGGATCGGAGACGGCCTGTGAAAAGGTGGCTGATTTTTGCATTGTGTGCGGGTTTCGCACTCCCGGCTTTCACCCAGCAGAAGGAAGAGGATCGCCTTAAATCGTCGTATCAAGTGATGAAGGCGGTCGCGGGCATGCCCGATGGCATTCCGCGCGATCTTCTGAACAAGGCGGAGTGTGTCCTTGTGTTTCCGTCGGTGAAGAAGGCGGCCTTCGTGGTCGGCGCCAGCTACGGGCGTGGCGTGATGACCTGCCGGTCGGGTGAGAATTTCCGTGGTCCCTGGAGCGCGCCCGCGTTCTTCGCCATCGAGGGAGGCAGCTTTGGCTTGCAGATCGGTGGCGAGGCTACCGACTTCGTATTGCTGATCATGAACGAACAGGGTGCGAGCTCGGTGATGTCGAGCAAAGTAAAGTTAGGTGGCGATGCTTCAGTCGCGGCCGGTCCAGTGGGACGAACGACTTCGGCCGAAACCGATATTGTGATGAAAGCTGAGATTCTTTCCTGGTCGCGCAATCGAGGAGTCTTTGCCGGCGTCTCGCTGGACGGCTCAACCTTGCGTTCCGACGACGATGCCAACAACAATCTCTATGGCAAGAGACCTGAATGCCAAGCAGATCATCCTGCAACGCGAGGTCAAGACTCCTTCCTCGGGCAGGCAACTGATTTCGTTACTGGATCGGATGTCGCCCAAGCATCTGTAACGACGACCGGCGCAATCTTGCGGTTCGTCGACGACAAACCTGATGCGGCCCTGATTCAACTCCCGGGCCGCGTTTCTTTGTCTGCACGCAATCCCGCTCCTCGATTACAATCATGCTTCGCAGGAGCTAAGAGCGCAGGGCTAATTCTTAAAGCCAATCGCTAAATGCTGACGGCCAATTGCTGATTCCCGATGCCTGCCAATCTCGAAACCCGCCGCTATGTTGTATCCGGACGCGTTCAAGGCGTCGGCTTCCGCTGGTTTGTGGAGCGCGAAGCGGCGCAGCTCGGCATCGCCGGCTGGGTACGCAACTGCGACAATGGCGATGTTGAAGTCATGGCGACAGGGACGCGTGAGCAGCTCAGCGCACTGCGTCGCAAATTAGAGGAAGGTCCACGCGCCTCGCGCGTCGATCACGTAGGAGAATCCCGGGCGCAACTGTTGGAGGCGTCCTCATTTCGTATTGAAGGAGTCTGGTAACCGATGCAGCCCCAACCGGCGCACAGCTGTGAAGACCTGAAAAAGCTCATCCGCGAAGTTCCTGATTTCCCCAACCCCGGCATTCTTTTTTACGACATCACCACATTGCTGAAAGATCGTCTCGGCTTCGCTCGCCTTATCGACGCTCTTACCGAGCATTACCTCAACCAAGACATCGATCTGGTGCTGGGCATTGAGGCGCGAGGATTCATCTTCGGACCGGCGCTGGCCTATCGCCTGAATGCCGGCTTCATTCCCGTGCGCAAGCCCAAGAAGCTGCCCGCCGAAGTGTTGCAGTGGAAGTACGAACTGGAATACGGGCATGACACACTGGAAATCCACAAAGACGCGATCAAGCCCGGCCAGCGCGTCATCATCTGCGATGATCTGCTGGCGACTGGTGGCACGGCGAAAGCTACCGCCGACATGGTCAAGCAACTGGGCGGTAACATCTGCGGCATGGGATTCGTGGTCGAGCTCGACGGACTGAAAGGCCGCGATAAGTTGAAGGGCTACGACGTCTTCTCACTGCTGCACTACGAGATGTAGAGGCAGTGGATGGCAGCCAGTGACCAGAAATAGATTTTCCCGCCGCCATGGACCTTGTCAATTTTATTGGGTCGCTTTCCTCAGCCGGATAACCAGGCTTCACCAGATCGTTTTCAACAGCCGACAACCGAGAATGCGCTCGTCCGCTGTGACGAGCGGCATGTTCTCGACGCGCGCCGTCGCTGCAATGGTGCGATCAGCTGGATCGGAGGGAAAGTCCTGCGGAAAATAGGTGGTGAAAGCGGCAATCTCTACAGTTATCGGCCGGATGAAGATACCTTCGACCAGCTTCTCGATGGTTTCTTCTACAGTACCCATAGGTTCGATACGGTTGGTCGCGATCAGCCGCGCCAATTCGACCAGGCTTACGGCGGAAATCGCCAGGCCGTCCTGACTGCGAGAACGGCGAATCGCAGCGACTGCGGCACGCGACAGTTTTCGCGAAGCGCCGTTCATCCAAGCCACAATGTGTGTGTCCAGTAGGATCACTTGAGCATGTCCCAGTCTTCCAGCGGAAATATGGGTTTGACCAGATCGTCAGGATCACCGTTGATCTTCATCACTCCTTCAAGTCGGCCGATAAAGTCGTCTACGCCTTTAGTTTTCTTCTGATCGCGGGATGGAATTACCTCCACGAACGGTTTGCCTCTCATGGTTACCAATATGGGGCTTCCGGTCTTGGCGACTTCGCGCATCACTCCTAAGCACTTGGCCTTAAACTCGCCGGCGGCGATTTGCCTTTCTTTACCAAGCGTCATGGAACCCGCCACCATCTTCCTCGTTGTGGCCGCCTTCAAACTCATATAGTCACCTCCAGATGACCATGGTCATTTTAACATGGTCACCTAAACAGTGGGGGGATCATTCTTGACTACCCTTCGACCATTGACTGAGTAGTTGCCGTCCAACACCATCCTGATCGCCTCGGAATACGCAACGTGCTCCTGCTCCAGTATGCGCGCGGCCAGCGTGTGATCGTCATCGGTGTCGAGCACCGGCACTACTTTCTGCACGAGGATGGCGCCGTGGTCGAGATTCTCGTCGACAAAGTGTACCGTGCAGCCCGAGACTTTCACGCCGTAGTCGAAGGCCTGCTTCTGGGCTTCGAGTCCGGGAAACGCCGGCAGCAGCGAGGGATGAATGTTGAGAATGCGGTTGGGAAACTGCTGCACAAACCACGGCGACAGCAGACGCATATATCCTGCAAGGCAGACCAGATCGACCTGATGTTCGCGCAAGGCGCCGACGACTTCGCGGTCATGTTCTTCGCGAACTTTGCCCTTCGACGGGATCACCAAAGCGTTGAGGCCGCGCCGTCGTGCCGACTCGATGCCGCCCGCGTCAGTCCGATTCGAGAGGACGACCGCAATCTTCGCGTCGAGTTTGCCCGAGGCGACGTTGTCGGCGATGGCCTCAAAATTCGAGCCGCGCCCCGAAAGAAGGATGCCGAGGTTCTTCATGATGACATGCGAATCATAAACTTGCCTACCGAAGTTGTCAGTCTGCGCCAATGCCACGATTTGTTTTCCCGACCGGAGGCCACGGTAATTTTGCATCGGCAGAGTCGAAGAGTCTTCCTAAGCATAAACGCCTCTTACTAACAGTGTGATCTTTCAAGGCGGTGTTAGCATTCGGAGGATGGCAAAGCTAAAGAAGAAGTATGTGGCTGCATCCGTTCGGCGACGGTTCGCCGCAACCGATGGCGTTGAACTTGAGCCGACTGAGCGGGATTCCGCGGATTTCCTCACCAGCATCAACGGCGCCAACTTCTCAGATTTGCAACCTAAAACAGCTCCAGCTCGGTTACATCGCAACAAATCCCGAGCCACGGAAGAAATTTGTTTAAGCAGCTGGTCTGATTTTGAGCCTGAAATCCAGCGACTTCGAAAGCTTCGCAAGGAACGGGAAATACAAAAGCAACGTCGATTTCACGATCTACTTTTTAGAGGTATGGGAAGCGACATTTGGGGATTGGAGACGACACTTGAGCGTTCCTATCCGCTCGAGCGCTACACGAAAGAAATCACGTTTCTGCAATATTACAAGAAAATTGCGGCTTCAAAACCTGCTGTTGAGACTTTGACGGGGAGGAAGTGGGAGGAGGTCCCGGATTTCAGAAAATTCGCGACGTTACTCAAGAAAAATAAACTCCGCTGGCTCGACCGATTCCTGGCCGGAAAGCCAGGTATCTACGAGTATCTAGTTTATCTTCGTCATCACGGCTATCCGTCTCCACTCCTCGACTGGACCGCTTCTCCGTATGTCGCTGCGCTTTTCGCATTCGATAGTGTGAGTCCCGGAGTAGAGCGAGTAGCAATTTATGCTTGTCTTGAAGATTCGTCTCGAGCTCTCGCGGGCGATTACCATTTCTTTGTTGTGGGCCGATATCTCCGTTCTGATCCTCGACATTATGCCCAGCAGAGCGACTATTCAATGTGCGTGAGCGTCCAGGACGGAGATTACTTGTTTTGCCCCCACGGCCAATTGACAGAAGTTGATGGTGTCGACTTATTCAAAATCACTCTGCCCGTGGCCGAAAGGCGGGCGGCATTAATGGACTTGGACCTGATGAACATAAACCCATTCTCCGTCTATAACTCTGAGGACAGCCTGATCCGTACGATCGCACGGCGGGAGTGTTTCTTTCGAGATTATGATTGAGCGGGCCCTCCGGCGCACGTTGCGCCGCCCCCCGTATTCGCTTTACTATCGCCCTGCGTGCCTTTGCCCACCGACAACCTCCATCCTGAGCGCGAGCGCATCGTTTCGGCGGTGCCGCTGGAGGACGATTCGTCCTTCGAGCTGAAGCTGCGTCCGCAGCGGCTGCGCGAGTTCATCGGTCAGAACAAGGTCAAGGACAACCTCGAAGTCGCCATCCAGGCCGCCAAGTCGCGCGGCGAGGCGCTGGACCACGTGCTGCTCTACGGCCCGCCGGGACTGGGCAAGACCACGCTGGCCAACATCATCGCCAACGAGATGGGCGCGGCGTTCCAGCAGACTTCCGGGCCGACGCTGCAGATCAAGGGCGACCTGACCGCCATCCTCACCAACCTGCGCGACAAGCAGGTGCTGTTCATCGACGAAGTGCACCGCCTGCAGCCTGCGCTGGAGGAACTGCTCTACTCGGCGCTGGAGGACTACAAGCTCGACATCATCATCGGGCAGGGGCCGTCGGCGCGCACCCATACCATCGAGGTGCGGCCGTTCACCTTCATCGGCGCCACCACGCGCGCGGGCCTGCTGTCGGCGCCATTGCGCTCGCGCTTCGGCATCGTGCTGCGGCTGGAGTTCTACACTCACGAGGACCTGAAGATCATCCTGCAGCGATCGGCGGAGATTCTTGGGGTCGAAATCGACGAGCCGGGCGCAATCGAGATTGCCACGCGCTGCCGCGGCACACCGCGCATCGCCAACCGCCTGCTGCGGCGGGTGCGCGACTACGCTCAGGTGCGCGGCACCGGGCAAGATCGACAAGCCTACTGCGCAGGCTGCGCTGACGATGCTCGAGGTCGACCCGCACGGCTTCGACGAGATCGACCGCAAGCTGCTGCTCACCATCATCGAGAAGTATCAGGGCGGCCCGGTGGGCGTGAACACGCTGGCGGCTTCGCTGGCCGAGGAGGCCGACGCCATCGAAGAAATCTACGAACCATTCCTCATCCAGATCGGCTTTCTCGATCGCACGCCGCGTGGACGGGTGGCAACGCAGCTGGCCTACGACCACTTCGGAATCAAGCGGCCGAGGGCCCTGACCAGCGGGCAGGAGACGTTGTTCTAGTGTCAGACGCTGGTCGCTCTTCGCTTCTCGCTTTTCGCCATAAAGATCGCGTAGTACGCGTGCGCTTTGGAGAAAAGAGAGGTCGAATCCGTCAATGTAGGAAAACGTCGCCGAACCCGGAGCCTTAGGGAGGAATCGCAGGTCCCTCGTCTCCGCTTCGCTAGGTTCGGGACGACAACCAGGTCTAATGCCAGTAGCGAAGAGCGAAGAGCGAAGAGCGCGGTTCACAAGAGTCGTGGTGGCGCTTAGCGCGTCTAATTAGTAAGCTAATCGAAGGAGAAATTCTTGCATGGCGCAACTGATGAGAACGTCCAACCCTGCCCTGAGTGGCGATACCTTCCGCACCGGCGAGGCCACCTTCGGCGAGAGCATGACCGTATCGGGCACGGTCAACAAGACTGGCCTGCTGCTGCTCTGCTGCGTTGTGACCGCAGCCTGGACGTGGAACCGCTTCTTCAATGCGACTTCACCCGAAGAGGCCATGTCGACCATTGCGCCTCTGGTCGCGGTGGGTGGCATTGGCGGATTCATCCTGGCCATGGTCACCATCTTCAAGAAGCAATGGGCCGGCGTGACCGCGCCGATCTACGCGCTGCTGGAGGGCCTGGTGCTGGGCGGTATCTCCGCTCTGATGGAGCAGCGCTTTCACGGCATCGCCATCCAGGCCGTCGCGCTCACGTTTGGGACGCTGATCGCGATGCTGGTGGCTTATCGCTCTGGCCTGATCAAGGTGACCGACAAACTGCGGCTCGGTATCGTCGCCGCAACCGGCGGTATTGCGGTCTTCTACTTCCTGCAATTCATCCTGGGATTCTTCGGCGTCCACTTCAACTCGATCAACGGCGCGACTCCGATCGGCATCGGCTTCAGCCTGGTAGTCGTGGTGGTCGCGGCGCTGAATCTGGTGCTCGACTTCGACCTCATCGAGAACGGCGCGCGCGATGGGTGCCCCAAGTACATGGAGTGGTACGGCGCCTTCGCGCTGATGATTACGCTAATCTGGCTGTACTTCGAGATCCTGCGACTGCTGTCGAAGTTCCGCAGCAGAAATTGAAGAGGATCTGTCAGCCGTCAGCTCTCAGCCATCAGCCATCAGCTAAGTCAATCGAAGAGGGCTCATTCCAACTCGGAAGATTGGGTGCTCATGAATCCCGGCAGGCGGCGTTTCGCACTAGAAAAGCTCTATCTGACCTAAAGTGCTCTCTCGATGTTGATGCGACAGCTGACGGCTGAGAGCTGACAGCTTCCTAGTGCCGGAAGTGCCGTACGCCGGTCAGCACCATCGCCAGGCCCAGCCGGTTCGCCGCATCGATCACTTCCTGGTCGCGCACCGAGCCGCCGGGCTGAATGATCGCCGTCGCGCCCGCCTTGGCGATCTCTTCCACTCCATCGGGGAACGGGAAGAACGCATCCGACGCGGCGACCGAGCCTTTGATCCCCAGCACCGACTTCATCGCTCCGATCTTCGCCGAATCCACGCGGCTCATCTGGCCCGCGCCCACGCCGGTGCTCTGGCCATTGCGCGCGTAGAGAATCGCGTTCGACTTCACATGCTTGCAGACCTTCCAGGCGAACAGCAGGTCGCGCATCTCCTGCTCGGTGGGCTTGCGCTCGCTCACGATCTTCAGGTCGGCCTCGGTCAGCGGGCGCATGTCGTTGTCCTGCAGCAGCACGCCGCCCGATACGTTCTTCAGCACCCACTTCTGCTCCATGGGAACCACTTCCACCAGGCGCAAGATTCTTCTTCGCGGCAAAGATCTCGCGCGCGGCGGCATCGAAGCCTGGAGCGGCGATCGCCTCGACGAACAGCTTCGCCATCTCGGTTGCGGTGTCGCGATCGATCGGCCGATTCACGCCGATCACGCCGCCGAACGCCGACACCGGATCGCATTCCAGCGCGCGCTTGTAGGCTTCGGCCAGCGTGGCTGCCACCGCGGTTCCGCAAGGATTGGTGTGCTTGATGATGGCGCAGACCGGCTCGTCGAACTCCTGCGCCAGGTCCCACGCCGCCTGCAGATCGACAATGTTGTTGTAGCTGAGTTCCTTGCCCTGCAGCTGCTTGCCGTTCGCGATGCCCTTGCCTGAGCCGTCGGAGTACAGCGCCGCCTTCTGATGCGGATTCTCGCCGTAGCGCAGATCGAAAGCCTTGCGGAAGCTGAGCCGCAGCGTCTCCGGGAAACCGTCGCTGCCGCCGAGTTCGAACTTTCCGCCATCGCTTTCGGGAGCGCCGATCTGCTCCAGCGTCGACGCGATCGCCGAATCATAGGCTGCCGTGGTCGCAAACGCCTTCTGCGCCAGCCGCCACTTGGTCTTCAGCGAGAGCGACCCGCCGCTGCTCTCCATCTCCTGGCGATGGCTTCGTAGTCGGCGGGCGAGGTGACGATGGCGACATCCTGAAAATTCTTCGCCGCCGAGCGCACCATCGACGGCCCGCCGATATCGATGTTCTCGATGATGTCTTCGAACTCCGCGCCCGGCTTGGCTGCGGTCTTCTCGAAGGCGTAGAGGTTCACCACCACCATGTCGATGGGCTGGATGCCGTGCTCGCTTGACGGCGGCGACGATGCTCCTGCTTGCTGCGCATGTGCAGAATGCCGCCATGCACCTTGGGATGAAGCGTCTTCACCCGGCCATCCAGCATCTCGGGAAAGCCGGTGAGATCGGAGATGTCTTTTACCTCGATGCCGGAATCGCGCAGCAGCTTGGCCGTGCCGCCGGTGGAGACCAGCTCGACGCCCATCGCCGCCAGTCGGCGCGCAAATTCCACCAGCCCTGTTTTATCGGTAACGCTTAAAATTGCCCGTTGAATCTTTGCCATGATGCCTTTCCATGCCTCTCGACGACCGATGGAAAATAAATCTTGGTCGCTGTCTAATGACATAGTTCAGACAAATGCCAATCCGGCGTATCCAGAATAACGCATCCCGGCCCAGCCCTGCTCCTGCATCTAAACTTGTGACGTATGACGCAGAATCGAATTGCCATCGTCATCGCCGACGATCACGTGGTCTTGCGCGAGTCGCTGACCGCATTGTTGCAATCGCAGCCCGACTTCGATGTGGTGGGCGCCGCCGCGAATGGCGAAGAAGCGTTGCGACTGGTGCAGCAGCACAATCCGCAGGTTCTGGTGCTGGATCTCTTCATGCCGCGAGAGCGACGGCTTTGAGGTGCTGCGCACGCTGGAGCGCGCGGGCAACCGCGTGGCTTCCGTTGTGTTGACCGGCTCGGAGAGCCAGAACGATTATGTGCAGGTCGTGCGACTGGGCGCTCGCGGCCTGGTGTCTGAAGGCGGACGATCCGCAAAAGCTGTTTGCCGCGATTCGCGCGGTGGCGGAAGGCGAGTTGGCTTTCTCCGACGAGATTGCCCACAGCGTTCTGGACGCCATGGTCTCCGGACCAGCCGCCGGCGCCGAGTTCGATGAGCTCGGCTTTCGGAACGCGAGCGGCAGATCTCCTACATGGTGGCGCGCGGCATGAGGAATCGCGATATCGCCACCGATCTCGAGATCAGCGAGAACACGGTGAAGCGCCATCTGCAAAGCATCTTCTCGAAGACCGGTTCTCGCGACCGGCTGGAGCTGGCGGTGCTGGCGTTGACGGAAATCGCAAAGCGGCCTGAAGGCCCGGTGTCATTATAGGCCTGCGCCGGACCAGGATCTGCCGAAAGATTAAAAGCCGTAGCTATCTCGCGCCGGGCGAATAACCTACCTGCTGCTGCCAGCGTTGGCCGCCATCTTCTTCACCATGGCGATGACCAGCTTGCGATCGCTGTCGTTCAGATTGGGCGAATAGCGGCGAATCTGGGTCAGGAAGCGAACCTCATCTTCCGCCAACTGCGGCGCAGTCTTGCTGCCGTTGTCGCCGCTGCCTTCGCTGAAGAATCGTGCGAGCGGAAGGTCCATCGCCGTAGCAATTCTCGCCAGAGTATCGAGCGAAGGAATGGTGTGTCCGTTTTCCACGCGCGACAGATAGCAGCGCAGCAATCCAGTGCGTTTCTCGATGTCGCCTTGCGACATGCCTTTTTGCAGACGGAAGTTGCGGATGGTCTCGCCGATGTTCATGAGGGGTTAGCGTCCTGAAGGGAAGTGGCCATGGGGTTGACTGCATAGTAACCATAGCCGGGACGGCTGGCAAGTAAATTCTCGCGCAGTTTGTTTCGAGGCCGAAAAACCTCGTTTCAAAGCGAGATAAGCAGTTACCTTTGAGTAACTTGACCAGCCGCCTACGGACTGAATGAACATGTTGCGGGCAGGTGCAAGCACCCGGCTTACTCGCGCCCAAGCTGCAGTTCCATGTAGATCAGCCCGTCCACGGGCTCCACCGGATCGGCGACCACTTCGCGAAACCCCAGCTTCCGATACATCGCCAGCGCGGCCTGCATGCGTGGGTGGATGCGTGTCCAGGCGCAGAAGCGAATAGCCAAGACTACGCGCCTCCTGCAGAGCCCGGTCCACGAGCTTCCTGCCTATCTTTGCCGCCGCGAAACGCCGGGCGCACGTACAGCCGCTTCATCTCGCAAGCTCCATCCCGGGGAAACGGACGCAGGCCGACGCAGCCCACCGGCTGGCCGACGACCGTCGCCAGCAGCAGCTTGCCTTCGGGCGCGGCATACTCGCCCGGAAGCCCTGCGATCTCCGCGTCGAAGGCGCGCGAGCAATATTCCACCGGCAATTCCGCGCGGTATTCGCTAAACAGATTGCGCACCTGCTCGAGCTGTTCTCGCCGTTGTCGCTTCTACGATTTCGCTCACAGCCGCACCGATATCAGATCGCGGCCAACATTCAGCCCATCAGAATGCCGCCGTTCACGTTCAGCACGTGTCCGGTGACATAGCCTGCTTCCTCTGACGCCAGAAACTTCACCGCGTGAGCGACATCGAAATCGCTGCCTGCGCGTCCCAGCGGAATGTTCTTCAGGATGTTCTCTTTCAGCTCGGCGGGCAGAACGTCGGTCATGGCCGTCTCGATAAACCCGGGGAGACAGCGTTGACGGTGATGTTGCGCGACCCCACTTCGCGCGCCACCGACATGGTCAGGCCGATCAGTCCTGCCTTCGACGACGAATAGTTCGCCTGGCCCACTTGCCCGATCTGGCCGAAGATGCTGGTGATGTTGATGATGCGTCCCCAGCGCTGCTTCAGCATGGAGCCGATCACCGCCTGGATGAGCAGGAATGGAGCGGTGAGGTTGGTGGCGATGACATCGTCCCAATCGGCACGCTTCATCCGCATGACCAGTTGGTCGCGAGTGATGCCGGCGTTGTTGACCAGGATGTCGATCTTGCCGAAGCGGACGATGGCCGCCTTCGCTACGGCCTTGATCTCGTCTTCGTTGCTGACGTCAAGCTTGAAGACCGCCGCTTCTCCGCCCTTGCCATTGATCTCGGCTGCCAGTTGCTCCAGCTTCTCCTGGTTGCGGGCGCACAAGGCCAGCTTCGCTCCCGCCTCGGCCAGTACCAGCGCACACGCGCGGCCGATGCCCTGCGATGCTCCGGTGACCAGCGCGACCCGGCCTTCCACTCCTGCCATGAAAACCTCCTTGGTAAAGCAAAGCAGGATTATAACCAGCGGGGCGGACCGAGCAGCGTTTGGTGTCTTGTTGGAAGGCTGGTTCTAACACCAGGCAAGATCGAAAGATCCTCACCGTTCCCTATTGGCGAAGGATGAATCAATGACTCAGCTTCACAGCAACCGCTCCGGCGCCCAGAAGAGAACCTTGGTTTCCCGGGCGAAATAGGCCAGCTCTGGCTGAGGCGGAAGCGGAATGCCCGCCGGCTGCGCCATCGTGTTCTGCTGCAGATCGAACGCCGCTTCCTGCAACTCCCACGGCAGATGGTGAATTTCCCCACGATACAGGCGCTTACGCCTAAACGCATAAAGGCAGTAACGTTCGGTGAGGAAGTGTTCGATCGATCCCGGCCGGGCGTGAAAAAGCAGCGGTGTAGCCGGGCCATACGAGCACGTCAGTTCTGCGGGCTTAGGGCCATGCTGTCGCTTGGAAACGTAGTCGATCCGCGCTTCGCCCCGGCTCTTCACTTTCATGCTCGCTTGCCAGTAAGGCAGTCGATAAAAGAGGCGTGCGCCCCATACCGCCGACAGATTGCTGGCGTCGAGGCTGAAGAAATACACGCCCGGCTTGCCCTGATAGGTGACATAGGTGCGCACGTTGATCTCGTTAAAGTGCGAGAACCAGGGCAGCGATGGAACTCCCGGCGGGCGCAGATGATTAATCCAGAATGGAGTGACCGAAACCCAGGCCCGTTGCTTGTAGGTGTCCAGCGTCAGGACTTCTGGAACCATGCGCACGGACAATCTCCGGCTCCAGCGAGTAATGCAGAAACAGCAGATCGTTCCAGCGCTGGGTCATGATCCACGGCGCCATGGGCGCGGGCCACGGACGATGCGCCGTGGCAAACAGAATTGAGTCCGCGCCCACCCACTGCGTCCGGACCTCCGTCCTGCTTCCGGCTGTCTGTTGGTTCTTAGATTCGCGACGTCGAGTCAGTCATCAGGTTAACTCGTACACAGCTGCGGTGTTCGTGACGTCGTCAGCGCACCGAAATTTTTCCACGATTCCCACAGGCTCGGCTGGTTGCCCGCTGCATTCCATACCGCATATGATTCACCGCAATGTCATTCCGGTTACAAACCTGACAGCTAACGGCCGATCTTCTTCCCGAGGCACGAACCCAGCACCGAGGTCTATGCGGTCCACGGCGCCGATCCCGAGGTGCAGGCCTACGGCATGGCAAAGTATTCGCGCTCGGCGCTTCTCCATGCGCGAATCGCTGGCCGAAATCAACGACCAGAAGGCCGAGAAGTTCCTCAACACCTTCTACTTTCAGTACGGCCATCGCAGCATTGCAGATCTCGCGCACATCGCCTTTGCCATCGAGCGCCTGTCGATTCTGGCGGCGACCGTCGCCGTCGACGAGCCGCGCTGGGACGGGCAGGAGCGCTCGACCCGCTATCAGGACTTCCAGAAAAGCGGCTACTACGTTCCCGATTTTGGCGACGACGCCGCGGCCGCACGCTCGTATCGCGAGACCGTCGATCATGCTGTTCGCCGAGTATCGCCACTTTTCCGAGGAGATGTTCGGCTACCTGCGGGAGCGCACACCCAAGCCGGCGGAGATGAAGCAGGAGGCCTACGAACGCACCCTGCGCGCCCGGGCCTTCGACATTTCGCGCTACCTGCTGCCGCTGGCGGCCAACACTTCGCTGGGCCAGATCGTCAGCGCGCGCACTTTGGAGAACCAGGTCTCGCGCCTGCTGTCGCACACCCACGCCGAGGTGCGCCGCCTGGGAGAGCTGCTGCGAGCAGGCGGCTCAGGAGCCTGCCTACAACGTGAGCCACGCGAAAGCGCGCGAAGCTCCTGGAGCGCATCGAGCAGCGAATCTCCGGCGGCCGCCGAGCGCTGCCCGCGAATTCCTGCTGCGCCCGGTTCGCGTGGCGCCGACGCTGATGAAGTACGCCGAGCCCAACGCGTACGAGATCGAAACTCGGCGCGACCTGACGGCGGCCGCCGCGGAATTGCTGGGCACGAGTCGCCATCGAGCCAGCGCCGACGGTCGATCTGCTGGACGACGATCCGCTGGAGATCGAGCTGGCGGCCACGCTGCTCTATCAGTACTCGCATCATTCCTACCGCCAGATTCGCGACGTGGTAGCAGCTTTGTCCGAGGCTCAGCGGCAGCGAGATCATCGACATGGGTCTGCGCCATCGCGGCCGCCATGACGAAGTCTCGCGCGCCTATTCTGCCGGACAGCAATTCCGCTTCGACATCCTGATGGACATCGGCGGCTTCCGCGACATGCATCGCCATCGCCGCTGCGTGCAGATCGTGCAGGACTACACCGACCGCGCACGGCTACGACGATGCCGGAGGAGATCGAAGCGGCTGGCCTGACCGTCCGCTACGACTCGGTGATGGAGCGCGCGAGAGATGCCGTCGGCGCAGCTCGCCGCGCCGCGATGTCAGCGAAGCGGAAGAGCAGTCGCAATACGTCATCCCGCTGGCCTTTCGCAAGCGCACGCTGTTCAAGATGGATCTTGGCCGAGGCGATCTACATCAGCGAGCTGCGAACTGGCGCAGCCGGACATTTTTCCTATCGCAACGTCGCCTTCGCCATGTACGAGGCGGTAGCCCAGCGATATCCGGCGCTGGCCAAGTATTTCCGCGTAACCGACGTGCGCGAGCCGGTGGATTTACTGAAACGATAAGACTGCCACAACGAAACGTAAGAAGCGTCATCTATGACGACATCTCGTGCCGAAATTGTATGCGTATTGGCTGTTGTTCGGCTTTGCCTGTGCGGCTCCGGCCCAAACTCACTCGCCGAATCCAACACGGAAACAAGGAGGCCACGTGGCTCATGCACACCGGGTCGTTTGAGGTAAAGCTCGCTCCCCAGCTCCGATGATTTCCTCAAGGGCCATCGCTCGGCCGAATGTCGATCGACAAGCAATTCCATGGCGACCTCGAGGGGACCAGCAAGGGCGAGATGTTGACCGGCGGCGACCGATCGTCAAAGGGTCGGCCGGCTATGTCGCCATGGAGCAGGTCACCGGAACGTTGAACGGCCGCAGCGGCAGCTTCATCCTGCAGCACAGCGCCACCATGACACCGCGGCGTACCGCAGCTAACCGATCTCCGTCGTACCCGATTCCGGAACAGGCCAACTGGTCGGTCTTGACCGGCACAATGAACATCAAGATCACTGACGGCAAGCACTCTTACGATTTCGAATACACTCTGCCGGAATCGCATTGACGTCGTTCAGGGCTGTATTTATGTAATCGATCAGTGTAATAATTCGCACAGCTATCAGGAAATCCCTTCTCGACTGCAGCTAGCATCTCAGGCGGCTTCGGGAGCGCTTTCTGTAACGGCCATCACAACCCGATGTGAGACACGAAGGTTCTAGTACTTTCGTTCCTGCCTATATTCGCTATTTGCTTCGCTTTTTGGTGATAACTGGATGTATAATAAGCCGTCAGTATCCATGCGCTCTTCACCGCGAATTGCCCATTCCATGGCGCCTGCCTCACTGACCCATCGCAACTTATTTTTACCTGTCCTCCCGGACGCCGCGGCGCCGGGATGGAGCAGCCAAGGAGCGGCACTCATGGCGGACGAGAAAACTGAAAAAGGCCGGGCAATCGACCTGACCATGGCGCAAATCGAAAAGCAGTTCGGCAAGGGCTCCATCATGAAGTTGGGGAGCAAGGGAGCGGTCGTCCCCATCTCCGTGATCTCCACCGGAGCCATTTCCTTTGACGCCGCGCTGGGCGTCGGCGGCTTTCCTCGCGGCCGCGTGGTCGAGATCTTCGGGCCGGAATCCTCCGGCAAGACGACCATCGCGCTGCAGGTGATTGCCGAGGCCCAGAAGCAGGGCGGCATGGCCGCCTTCGTCGACGCCGAGCACGCCCTCGATCCCATCTACGCCGCCAAGCTGGGCGTCGATGTCGACAATCTGCTGGTCTCGCAGCCCGACTACGGCGAGCAGGCGCTGGAGATCGCCGAGGCGCTGGTGCGCTCCGGCGCAATCGACGTGCTGGTCGTGGACTCGGTCGCGGCGCTGGTCCCCAAGGCCGAACTCGATGGCGAGATGGGCGACAGCCACGTCGGCCTGCAGGCCCGCCTGATGTCGCAGGCGCTGCGCAAGCTGACCGGCATCGTGGCCAAGTCGCATACCTGCCTGATCTTCATCAACCAGATCCGCGAGAAGATCGGCGTCATGTTCGGCAATCCGGAAACCACCACCGGCGGCCGCGCGCTGAAGTTCTACTCGTCCGTCCGCATCGACATCCGCCGCATCGGCGCCATCAAGGACGGCGATCAGGTCGTCGGCTCGCGCACCCGCGTGAAGATCGTGAAGAACAAGACGGCCGCGCCCTTCCGCGAGGCCGAATTCGACATGATGTACGGCGAAGGCATCTCGCAGGAAGGCGACCTGCTCGACCTGGCCGTGAACGCGAACCTGGTGGAGAAGTCGGGATCGTGGTTCAGCTACAAGGGCGAGCGCATCGGCCAGGGCCGCGAGAATGCCAAGACAGTTCCTGAAGGACAACAAGGACATCACCGCCAGGATCGAAACCGATGTTCGCAAGTCTCTGGGCTTGATTTCGGTGGAGGACAAGGCGCAGGCGGCGGCGGCCAATGCCGAAGCCGGCCCAACTCCGACGCCCAAAGGACCGGCCGGGCGGAAGTAAGCGCAAGGTTGAACCGAATTGATGTGCCTCGCCACTGAAGCGCGGAGCGTGGCTGCACTCGTAGTTGAGCTGTCATCCCGACCGAAGCGGAGGACCTGCTGTCGGCCTGGTGTGCGGATTGCGCCTGCGCCGCGACACTGCCGTCCGAGCCGCCGGACCCTCAGTCAGCCGAGGGCGAACGGTCCGCGATCTGCGTGCTGTTGCGCCGATTGGGCAGGCATTCCTGGACGCGCCGCATCACAGACCTCGTCCGGACGCAAGATGATTGCCTCTCACCGCCCGGCCAGAATAGAATCATCCCGCGTAAATCCCCGCCTCCGAGGCCTCTTGAAGGATATCGTCGCCATCTATCCTGGCTCGTTCGATCCCGTCACCAACGGCCATCTCGACCTGATCCACCGCGGCAGCAAACTGTTCGATAAACTGATCGTGGCCATCGCGCGCAACCTGGACAAGGGCGAGGCGCTTTTCTCCATGGAGGAGCGCAAGGAGATGCTGGTGGCGATGACCTCGGAGCTCGACAATGTGTAGCGTCGATACCTTCGAGGGCCTGCTGGTGACCTACTGCATCCAGCAAAACGCGAATGCGGTATTGCGCGGCATCCGCGCGATCAGCGATTACGAATTCGAGCTGCAGATGGCGCTCATGAATCGCAAGATGGAGCCGCGGGTGGAAACCGTCTTCATGATGCCGGCGGAACAGTATTCGTATCTCAGCTCACGCATCGTGCGCGAAATCGCCAAACTGGGCGGCCCGCTGAATGGCCTGGTGCCGGAAATGGTAGAAGCAGCGGGTACGCGAAAGAATCGCTCAAAGACATATCTCTGCCACAGGCAAACATCTTTTATGAAGGCCAAGCGTCATGACTGCTGCTGGAACTCAGCTCTCTTCGTTTCTGACCAACCGCATTCAACGCATCGAGGTCTCCGCCACCATGGCCGTTGCCGCCGAAGCGGAAAAGCTTCGCGCCACGGGCGCCGACCTGGTCGACTTCGGCGCGGGCGAGCCGCACTACTCCACGCCGGAGCACATCAAGGAAGCGGCGATCGCCGCCATCCAGAACAACTTCACCAAATACACGGCGGTGGGCGGCACGGCCGAGCTGCGCGACGCCATCGTCAAGCGGCACGCCGCCGACTTCGGCTCCGACTACAAGCGCGAAGACTGCATCGCCTCGACCGGCGGCAAGCACGCGCTGTTCAATGCCATCCAGGTGCTGGTCGATCATGGCGACGAAGTGATCATGCCGGTGCCCTACTGGGTTTCGTTCAAGGACATCGTGCGTTATGCCGGCGGCGAGCCGGTCTATCATCGCCACCGACGAGAAACACGATTTCGCGCTGACGGCCGACATGGTGGAGCGGGCCATCACGCCCGCGCACCAAGGTCATCATTCTGAACTCGCCCAACAATCCCTCCGGCGCGGTGATGAAGCCGGACGACATGACGGCGGTGCTCAAGCTGGCGCACGATCGCGGCATCTACGTGGTCTCGGACGAGTGCTACGTGTATCTGAACCACACCGGACAACCGTTCTCGGCGGGATGCGTTCACGAAGTCAAAGAGCGCCTGATCATCATCGGCTCGCTTTCGAAGACCTATGCCATGACCGGCTGGCGCCTGGGTTATGCGCTCGGGCCCGGCGCCCATCATCAGCGCCATGCAGAAGCTGCAGAGCCAGAGCACCTCGAATCCGACTTCGATCGTGCAGAAGGCCGCGGTCGCGGCGCTGACCGGATCGCAGGATTGCGTAAAGCAGATGCTGGCCGGCTACATCTCGCTGCGCGACAAAGTCGTTGACGGCTTGCGCGCGATTCCTGGCATCACCTGCGCAGCCCCGAATGGCGCCTTCTATGCCTATCCCAACGTCAGTCACTACTTCGATCGCGGCGGGATGAACTCGGCCTCCGACGTGGCGCGCAGGCTGCTGCATGAAGCGCACGTGGTGGTGGTTCCCGGCGAAGGCTTCGGAACGCAGGACCATGTCCGGATTTCCTACGCCACGTCGCCGGAAAATCTGCAGCGCGGCCTGGAGCGCATGCGCAACTTCTTCGCCAGCGTGTAGAGGATGTCGCAACTGTATCCATTTCTGCTGATCCCCATCTTCGACGAGCGGCCCTGGGGCGTTCGCGATCTGCGTCCTATCTACACCCGCGCCGTGAAAGACCCGATCGGCGAAAGCTGGCTGACCTGGGAAGACAATCGCGTCGCCAACGGGCCGCTCGCCGGCCGCACCTTGGCGAGCTAGCCAAGGACTTCGGCCGCGATCTGGTCGGCCAGGCTGCGCCTGCTACGAAGACCGCTTTCCGCTGCTGGTGAAGTTTCTTGTTTCCCGGCGACAAGCTGTCGGTGCAGGTACATCCCGATGATGAACAAGCGCGGCAGAACGGCCAGCCCTGCGGCAAGACGGAATGCTGGTACGTGCTTCCACGCGGAGCCAGGAGCGCAGGTCGCGCTGGGCTTGAAGCCCGGAGTAACGCCTCAACGAATTCGAGCAGTCTATCGAGGAGCCAGCGCGCCGAAGAGCTGCTGAACTGGGTGGAAGTTCACGCCGGCGACATGCTCTACGTGGCCGCCGGCACGGTACACACTATCGGCGGCGGGATGGTCCTGGTGGAGACGCAGCAGACCTCCGATATCACCTATCGCTTGTACGATTACGGCCGGCCGCGCGAATTGCATATTGCCAAAGGGCTGGCTGCGACCAAGTTGCACACCAATGCCGGCAAGGTGGTTCGCGATAACGGCGAGGCTACCAAGATTCTGGTGCGCTCGCCATTCTTCGAAGTCGAGAAGATGCGGCTACGCGATCCTTTGCATTCCGAGGTCACGCGGGATTCTCCGCACGTGCTGGTCGCAGTACAGGGCTCGGGAATCGTAGAATCGCAAGGGATGGAACCGATCAGCTTCGCCACGGGCGATGCAGTGGTGGTTCCAGCCAGCGCGCGGGCTTACACGGTCCGGCCGCAGTGGGAGCTGGAAATGATGCGAATGTCGCTGCCCACGGGAGTGGTCGCCGAGCCGGAGACCGTGTTGCCACAATCCGCCAGCGCGCCATGACTCCTGCGAACGGCAGAACTGATCTCAAGCCGATGCCGCCGAAAGCTGGAGGAACTGGAGCGGCAAGAGCCAGTCTTGGCTTAAGGGTGGTAAGCTGGCTTTCAGGCTGGCGTCCGGCCTGCCTCCTCCGTAAAGTTCATCAAGTTCATCCGATCCAGCCCGGAATTAGTTTAAAATTGCACGTCACTCATCGAAGCTGGCCCCGATTTTGTGTAAGCAGGAGGACACTCGTGCAAGCTAAGAGCCTATTCATCCGGTTGCGTTCCCTCTCCGTGATCTTTACAGCTATGTTGTTTCTAACGAACGCCTGGGCCGCCGACCACGAAACCGTGGTGCACAGTTTCGGTAATGGCAGCGACGGCGCCTCCCCTCTTTACTCAAGTGTAGTGATGGACGGCGCCGGAAATCTCTATGGCACGACTCTGGGAGGCGGCATTCATGCCGGTGGAACCGTCTTCGAGCTGTCGCCACGAGTGGGCGGCGGCTGGACCGAGACCCTGTTACACAGCTTCGGCAGCGGCAGCGACGGCGCCCTCGCCTCTTCGAGCCTCCTCATGGACGGTGCGGGTAATCTCTACGGCACTACGCAAATTGGCGGCATTCACGGAGCTGGAACCGTCTTCGAGCTGTCGCCACGGGACGGCGGTGGCTGGAGCGAGAAGGTGCTGCACAGCTTCAACAATAACGGCAGCGACGGATATCAGCCCGAAACCGGCCTGACCATGGACAGCGCCGGTAACCTTTACGGCACGACTGCTTTTGGCGGAATTCACGTCAGGGGCACAGTCTTCGAGCTCTCGCCGAAACAAGGTGGCGGCTGGACGGAGACCGTTCTGCACAGCTTCGGCAACGGCAACGACGGCGCGTCTCCGTCGTACACGGCCCCGGTGCTGGACGGCGCCGGCAACCTCTATAGCACCACTATGTTCGGCGGCATTCATGGCGCTGGAACTATCTTCGAGCTATCGCCCAGGGAGGGCGGTGGCTGGACGGAGACGGTACTGCACAGCTTCGGCCACGGGCAGGACGGCTTTCTCGCAACATCTGGCCTGCTGATCGACGGTGCCGGCAACCTCTACGGCACCACGGAGGGAGGTGGCACGTTTGGCTATGGAACTGCGTTCGAGTTTTCGCCACGCGAAGGCGGCGGCTGGACGGAGACGGTACTGCACAGCTTCAACCTCGACGGCAGCGACGGCGCCAACCCTTCCGCTAACCTGATCATGGACACCGCCGGTAACCTCTATGGCACGACGGTCGATGGCGGAATCCACTCTTGCGGCGGCGCCGGATGCGGCACCGCGTTCGAGCTCTCACCGCGACAAGGCGGCGGCTGGACCGAAACCGTGCTGCACAGCTTCGGCAACGGCAGCGACGGCGCGTCTCCTTTTTATGATGGCTTGGTGATGGACACTGCCGGAAACCTGTATGGCACGACGTTGAAGGGGGGCCTCCATGGCAAAGGAACCGTATTCGGGCTATCACCCGAAGACGACGGAAGCCGGACAGGAAAATTGACAGAGCCTTAACAACAGATCGGCACTTCTAACCCCGCCATCGGGCTTCTAGAGGTTAGATTTGGCACCGTCCAGAGTATTCGCCTCCATGGCGCCGCGGATTGTTAATCCCGGTGCTGCCCGCTTTTCGCGTCCCAGCCGATCTTCAGTACAATCGAAGATTCAAAATTCTCCACGCCTCTGTGGTGAAACAAAGGATTTCGATTGGCTAATACCTTCTATCCCGTCATTCTCGCCGGTGGCCGAGGCACGCGTTTCTGGCCGTTAAGCCGCAAGCGCATGGCCAAGCAACTGCTTCCACTGAACAGCGAGAAGAGCATGATCCAGGAGACTGTTGAGCGCCTGCTCCCGCTGGCCAAGGCAAAGCAATTCTGGATCATCACCAATGAAGACTTGCGCGGCGCAATTGTCCGGCAACTCAAGAAGCTTGACAAGAAGCAGATCATTGCCGAGCCAGTGGGCAGAAACACCGCTCCCGCCATCGGCCTGGCGGCGTTCCTGTTGGCCCGTCACGATCCTACCGCGGTGATTGGTATGTTTCCCTCCGATCATGTGATCGCCGACGAGAAACATTTTCGCGGGACATCCAAAATGCGGCGGACATCGCCGCGAAAGGCGCAAATATCATCGTGATCGGCATCCCGCCCACCCGCGCCGAAACCGGCTACGGTTATATCGAGGCCGGCAGCGGTAAGCCAGAAAGGCGTGTTGCAAGTGCGGCGCTTCACTGAGAAGCCCTCCGCCGATGCGGCTGAACGATTCGTCAAAGCGCGCAATTTCTTTTGGAATAGCGGGATGTTTGTCTGGAGTGCGCACACGCTCGCCGACGCGCTGCGCGAGCACTTGCCCAAAACCGCGCCGCTGTTGGACGAAATTGCCGCCAGCTACGGTACGCGAAAGTTCGAGAAGACCTTCGCCAGGCTCTATCCCCAGTGCGAGAACATCAGCATCGATTATGCCGTGCTTGAACCGCGCTCGGCCAAGGGCGAAGGCAAGTCGGGCCTCTACTGCATTCCGGCCAGCTTCGGCTGGAACGATCTGGGCTCGTGGACCGCGCTCTATGAACATCGCAATGGAGGTAAGGAAGACGGTGCCAACGTCATCGTTGCCGACCAAAGCTTCACTCTGAACGCGTCGGGGAATTTCATTCACTCTGGACGAAAATTTGTCGCCGCGGTGGGAGTAAACAATCTGGTGGTGGTGGAAACCGACGACGCGTTGCTGATCACCACTCGCGAACACTCGCAGGATGTCGGCAAAATAGTGAAGCACCTCGACGAGAAGAAGCTGAAGCGGCTGGTGTAGCCTCAGTGGAAGAGAGGGCGCCACAGGCGCAGGCGTAAAGGCGGCTTTTCCATCCCAACTGCTATACTTGTATAGCGAGGTATTTATGCTTGCGATTCGGCTTCCCGAGTCAGTCGAGAAACGACTGGAGAAACTCGCCCAACGAAGCGGGCGAACGAAAACTTACTACGCTCGCGAGGCAATTCTTAAGCATATCGAGGACTTGGAAGACGCCTACGAGGCTGAGCGGATTCTGCATCGCGTTCGCGCCGGCCGTGAGCATACCTTCACCCTGGACGAGGTAGCGAAGCGCCTTGGCCTGGACGATTGAGTTGACCGGCTCCGCCGTCCGGCAATTGGAACGGCTGGACAACACGGTAGCCAAGCGAGTCTGGAAATTTCTGCGTGAACGCCTCGCTCGCATGGAAAACCCTCGCAGCGTTGGCGAAGCGCTGCACGGTCAGACCCTTGGAGAATTCTGGAAATATCGAGTGGGCGACTATCGACTTATCGTCAAGATAGAGGACGACCGACTGGTTGTTCTCGTTCTCCGAGTGGGCCATCGCCGGGAAGTATACCGCTAATGATCCTTACTCAAGGGTCTTTCGAGGGGCAAACCTGGATGACAACCCAAATCAAGTTCGGCACCGACGGATGGCGCGGCATCATTGCCGGCGACTTCACCTTCGACAACGTTCGCCGCAGCCACTGCCACGTGGCGGCCATTCTCGCTATGCCCGCCGCCACTGGTTAGAATGAAAGAGGGCTGCTCGGTCGGGCAGCACAGGACAACATTATGAGTGCGAAACTTCCAAAATCATGGAACGCGCGGCTGGATAAGCTGACCCACACCTGCGGCTGCAATCATTGCGAAGTCGCACCCCCAGAGGTTTCCCAGTTCATCGAGGACCTGGAGGAGGTCTACCAGGCGAACAACATGTTGCAGGTGATTCGTCTTTTGAATGAGCAGACCTTCGCGCTCGACGAAGCAGCAGAAAAGCTCGCCAAGATGTCTCAGCTTGATGAGGACAGCCGCCACGAGATGCAAAGCGCTGCTGGGTCCACATCGGGCGATCACGACAAGTAAGGCAGGGAGGCATTCTGGCAACCCAAATCAAGTTCGGCACCGACGGATGGCGCGGCATCATTGCCGACGACTTCACCTTCGACAACGTTCGCCGCGTCGGCAACGCCATGGCAACTTACGTCCACCAGCACGAGGACGCCAGCAAAGGTCTGGTCGTAGGCTACGACACGCGCTTCGCCTCGCAACGCGCGGCCGAGATCATCTCCGAAGTTCTGGCCGCGGCAGGCATCGCCGTGCGGCTTTCCGATGACTACACGCCCACTCCGGCGCTTTCCTACGCGGTGAAGAACCTGGGCGCGGCGGGCGGGGTGATGATCACCTCCAGCCACAATCCCTTCAACTGGAATGGCGTGAAGTACAAGGCCGGCTACGGCGGTTCAGGCACGCCGGCAATCATGCAGGCGATCGAGGGCGAACTGGACTCTCCGCGTTTGGAGCGCAAGGGCGGCAGCGTCACCGTCACCGACTTCAAGACTCCCTATATCGCTGCCATCAAGAACTTCGTCGATCTGAAAGCAATCCAGAATGCCGGCTTCAAGTTTGCCATCGACGTGATGTATGGCGCCGGACGCGGCGTGATAAAAGGCATCTTCACCGAGAGCGGAATCAACCATATTGAAATTCGCGGCGAACTCAACCCCCTGTTCCCCGGAATCAATCCTGAGCCAATCGCGCCCCACATTGCGATGCTCCAGGAAACAGTGGTGCGCGAGCATTGCCAGGCAGGCATGGCTACCGACGGCGATGCCGACCGTCTTGGCGCCGTAGCCGAAGACGGCAGCTTCGTAGACGCGCACAAGTGCTTCGCAGTGATCCTGGAATGGCTGCTCAAGCGCAAGCAGTGGCCGGGCGAAATCGTGCGGGCGTTCAACACTACGCGCATGATCGATCGCATTGCGGCGAAGTATGGTCGCAAGCTGGATGAGTGCGGCATCGGCTTCAAATACATCTGCGATCTTATGCTGACGCGCGATATCCTCATCGGCGGAGAAGAGTCGGGCGGAATCGGCATTCCCCGGCACTTGCCGGAGCGCGACGGCATTCTGAATTCTCTGTTGCTGGCCAACATCATGGCGGAAGAAGAGAAGCCGCTGGGGCAACTGGTACGCGATCTGCAGAAAGAATATGGCGAGCACCACTATGGCCGGATCGACCTTCACTTGAGCAATGAAGTGAAGGACGACGCCATGCGCCGCGCCCAGGCTAAGCCGGGAACGATGGGTAGCTTCGGTGTTCTGAAGATCGAAACACTAGACGGAGTGAAGTTCTTCCTCGACGCCCCCACGTACGGAAACGGTGCGGAAGCCTGGGTGCTGATTCGCTCGTCCGGCACGGAGCCGTTGTTACGCGTCTATTGCGAAGCGGCCTCGCCCGAGCTGGTTGCGCAAATCCTGAAGGAGACAGAAGCCTTTGTACGGGCCGGAGACCTCCACTTGGCGGATTCCGTTGGCCGCGAAGTGCGGACCGTTTGACCCGTCCCAGCCTCTCCAAACCGTGTAAAATAAGGGTTTCGCGCGGCCTTCGCATCTCCCTGGGCCGCGCCGCATCTACTAAGAGTCACCCCGAAATCGCACTTACTGAGAGGACGCACTTATGGCTACCACCACGACTCCCGCGCGCGGAGGGAACTCGCACCGCCGCCACCATCAACAACGCCCGCATTCCGACCACATTCAAGAACGAACCTTCGGTCGATTTCAGCAATCCCGAAAATACCCGCCGCATGCGCGCGGCCATCGAGAAGGTCCGCAACGAACTGGGCCGCGAATACGATCTGGTGATCGGCGGCCGGCGCGTGAAGACCGAAGAGAAGACGCAGTCGCTCAATCCGGCCAAGCCGTCGGAAGTAGTCGGCATGTTCATCGACCGCCGGCGCTGCCGAAGTTGAGCCCGCGATGCAGGCCGCGCTGAAGGCCTTCGAGACATGGAAGTACTCGCTCGGTCGAGGAGCGCACCAACCTGCTGTTCCGCGTGAGCCATCTGCTGCGCGAGCGCAAGTTCGAGCTGATGGCGTGGATGGTCTTCGAGGTCGGCAAGAACTGGCCCGAGGCCGATGGCGACATCGCCGAACTGATCGACTTCTGCGATTTCTACGCGCTGGAAGCGATTGCGCCTGTCGAAGGCCGAGACGCCGGTGCAGTTGCCGGGCGAGCGCGATTGGCTGCGCTACATCCCGCTCGGCGTGGGCGCGGTGATTCCGCCGTGGAACTTTCCCGGCGCGATCATGGGCGGCATGACGCTGGCGTCGATCGTCTGCGGCAACACCGTCGTCCTGAAGCCCTCGGGCGATTCGCCGACCATCGCTGCGAAGTTCTTCGAGATCCTGGAAGAAGCCGGCATGCCGGACGGCGTGGTCAACTTCTGTCCCGGTCACGGCAACAGCTTCGGCAACGCGATCGTCGAGCATCCCAAGACGCGCTACATCGCGTTCACCGGATCGAAGGAAGTGGGTCTGCACATCAACCAGCGCGCCGCGGTGCAGCAGCCCGGCCAGATCTGGATCAAGCGCACCATCCTGGAGATGGGCGGCAAGGACTCGATCATCGTCGATGCGGACGCCGATCTGGATGCGGCGGTTGAAGGCGTGGCCAGTGCGGCTTTCGGCTTCAGCGGGCAGAAGTGTTCGGCCTGCTCGCGCGCCATCATCGACGAGCGCATCTACGACAAGTTCCTGCAGCGGCTGAAGGAGCGCGTCGAGAAGATCACGCGTGGGCGATCCGACGCTCAATCCGAGCATGGGCCCGGTGGTCAACGAGAAGTCGATGAAGACGATCCTGGGCTACATCCAGAAGGGCGTCGCCGAAGGTGGACGCCTGATTACCGGCGGCGCGCGGGCCACCGATGCCGGCGACGGCTACTTCATCCAGCCGACCGTGATCGCCGATGTCGATCCGATGGGCACCATCTCGCAGCAGGAGATCTTTGGGCCGGTGCTGGCGGTGATCAAGTCGCACAACTTCGAGCACGGCTTTGCAGATCGCCAACAACACCGAGTTCGGCCTGACCGGCGCGGTCTATACCACGTCGGACGACAAGATCGAGGTGGCCAAGCAGCAGTTCCACGTCGGCAACCTGTACATCAATCGCAAGTGCACGGGAGCGATGGTGGGCGCGCATCCCTTCGGCGGCTTCAATATGTCGGGTACCGACTCGAAGGCCGGCGGCCCGGATTACCTGCTGCTGTTCACGCAGGCGAAGTCGATTGGCGAGAAGATCACGAAGTAAACTCATTCGAGTTTCTAAGGATGCGGCCGGAGACAAAGAGTCTTCGGCCGTTTTTTTATGGTCGTCGAACGTCTCGCTGAAGAGCTCGGCGGGGAAGCGATCTTGCAGGGATGTAGCTTCGACCGCGCCGCAGCAAATCCTTCATTTCTTGTCGGCTAGCGGTGATAAGATCGAACGCTTCGACACCCGCGGCTATCCCATGGTCTGCGGCCCTCCAATCCGGCGCAGGAATTTATGAGATACGACTCTGCCCAGTTGCTACTGGTTGTCGATTTGGTCGGCACCTTTGTCTTCGCGGTCGAAGGCGCTACGGCGGCCATCGAAGGCGATCTCGACCTGCTGGGACTCATGGTGCTGGCTTTTGCCACGGCGCTGGCCGGCGGCATCATTCGCGATTTGCTAATTGGGGCAATTCCACCGGGGGCCATTCGCGATTGGCGCTACGCAGCGGTGGCATTCATCGCCGGCACGGTCGTATTTCTTTGGCATCGCTATGTCAGTCAGGTTCCACAGTCCTTCATTGTGGTAGTTGACGCAGCCGGTCTGGCGCTGTTCTCTGTAGCTGGAGCCGCGAAGGCACTGGATTACGGGATCCATCCTTTCTTAGCCGTATTGATGGGCGGTATAACCGGGGTCGGCGGTGGAACGGTCCGCGATCTTCTGCTGGCGCGGGTGCCGACGGTGCTTCGCTCCGATATTTATGCGGTGGCGGCGCTGGCGGGTGCTGCGGTCATGGTCGTGGGCCTGAGTTGGGGATTGTCTCCGACTCTCACGACTATCGCGGGCGCGGTTGTATGTTTTGTCTTGCGCGTGGTTGCCGTGTGGCGGCATTGGAACCTGCCACGAGTGCTTCATTAAGCGAGTTGCAGGCGGGCTTCGACTCGCGTGCCTGACCTAGGGCGAACACCAGCTACGCAGGACAGCTGTCAGGAGTGTCATCCTGAGCGAAGCGACCGCAGGGAGCGCAGCCGAAGGACCTCTATAGCTGCCTAAACTACAACCTAGGGCGATTCTTGAAGGGACGGTACATCTTCGAATCCGCATGACGACTTCGTACAACCAGATTGCCGGGCAAAGCGTCGAACGGCTCGCTGCCCTCAGCGACGGAATCTTCGCGGTGGCCATGACCCTACTGGTGCTGGACCTGCGCGCTCCGGCAGCGGCAGCGATCCACAGTGAGCACGATCTGTGGCGCGCGCTGGTGGCGCTCTCGCCCCGACTGATCATGTACATGATGAGCTTCATGACCCTGGGCATCTTCTGGGTTGGCCAGCAGACGCAGCTCAATCACCTTGCCCGCTCCGACCGCGGCCTTTCCTGGATCCACCTCGCATTCCTGTTTTTGGTCTCGATTACGCCCTTCTCGACAGCGCTGCTGGCGGAATTCATCAGGTACCGTCCCGCCCTGCTTGTCTATTGGCTGAACATTTTGCTGCTGGGCGTTACTCTGTACTTCAGTTGGATCTGCGCCATGGGGGCGAGGCTGGTCAACCCCGATCTGCCGCCGGAGATTCCTGGCGCCATCAAGCGGCGCATCGTGATCGGCCAGTCGTTCTACGCTTTCGGCGCCCTGCTGTGTATCTTCCTCAACACCTACTGGAGCATCGCTTTCATCGTCGCCGTGCAACTCTATTACGTCCTGGCGCCTCGCCTTCCTGGTCGCTCCCGCTCCTGATTGCAATAGACGGCAGAGCGGTAGACGGTCGCGCGCTATACAATGTCGTGACCGATTGGCTGCTTGCAATAGGTGCACAGTGCTGGTGGGACTCAATGAGAAAGATATGTTTGGCAGTTGGGATAGTACTGGTGGCCGGGGCGCTGCTTTCGGCGCAGGCGAAGAATGCTGCTCAGTCACAGGCCTGCCAGGGGAGCACGGTCGACAATCAAGGCGCGGACTTCGCACAGAAGTCGCGTGCGTTTCTCGCCGAATTGCAGACTGCTGTCCACGACGGCGACAAGAATAAAGTCGCCTCCGTAATTTCCTATCCCCTGCTGGTGATTCACGGCAGCCACAGAACGCGCATCAAAACCAAAGCGCAGTTTATCGCCGAGTTCAACACCATCTTTGATCCTCACGTCCAGAAAGCGATTGCCCAGCAATCCGCCCAGTGCCTGTTCGGCAACTACCAGGGGGCAATGATCGGCAATGGCGAGGTTTGGTTCAGCCAGCAGCCGAACGGAACGATGAAGATTATCACCGTGAATCCGACTGCCAGCAGTCGATAAATTCTTGCGAGGTGCTCGTCGCGAACAGAGTGCGGTTCGTCAAAACGAGTTTAATCGCAAGCAAAATTCGTAAGCACGATTTCTTGCTGGCGGTGGATGGTTGCGCGACGATTCCATGAGAGTCAAAGCCGAGCCTCGGAAGTCCAAATTTACGCCGTTAATAATCGCGGGAGCCGTTGTCCTCTCCGTGCTGGCCTACGCGCTGTGGCGCGGGTCTTCCGGAGCCCGGGGGCAGCCTGCTAAGACAACTTCCGCCGTGACCTACGTGGGCGGGCAGCGATGCGCCGAGTGTCACGCAGAGGAGGCCAAGTTGTGGCGCGACTCTCACCACGCGCAAGCCATGCTGGCGGCAAGCGATACCACCGTCCGTGGCGACTTTGCCGATGCTCACTTTTCCCAGGACGGTGTGACGTCCAGGTTCTTCAAGAAGGATGCCAAGTTCTACGTTCGCACCGACGGGCCCGATGGAAAGCCTCAGGATTTCGACTTTCCTTACACCTTCGGCGTTTTCCCCTTGCAGCAATATCTTGTGCCGTTTCCCAACGGACGCATGCAGAGTTTTGTGGTGGCTTGGGATTCACGGCCTAAGGACCATAACGGCCAGCGCTGGTTCGATCTTTATCCCGGTCAGAAGATCGCGCCGTCTGATCCGCTGCACTGGACCGGCCGCAATCAGACATGGAACTACATGTGCGCCGATTGCCATTCCACCAATCTGCGCAAGAACTACGATCTCGCCAAAGACAGCTACGCTACCACCTGGTCGGAGATTGATGTTTCCTGCGAGGCCTGTCACGGACCCGGTTCGAATCATGTCGCCTGGGCGCAGTCGCATAAGAACTCTTACAATGTGGGAGCTAGCAATGATGGCCTGATTGTCAATCTGAAGCCTGCCAGCGGAGTGTGGGCGGGATCCGAGCCGGACACAGGAACGATGCACTGGAAGGGTCAGGCTCGCTCTCACGACGAAATCGAAACCTGTGCGCCCTGTCACTCGCGTCGCCACAGCATCTCCACCGAATATCAGCCGGGCCAGCCTTTTCTCGATGCCTATGTGCCGAGCTTGCTGGAAGAAGGCGTCTATTATCCCGACGGCCAGATCCTGGAGGAAGACTATGAGTGGGGCTCATTCCTACAGAGTAGGATGTACCACGAAGGGGTAACCTGTTCCGATTGTCATAACCCGCACAGCGCAAAGTTGCGGTCAGACAACCTGAACGCGGTGTGCGGCAAATGTCACTCGCTGGCAAAGTTCGGCACCGAACAGCATCACCATCACCAGGCCGATAGCACCGGCGCGCTCTGCGTCAACTGTCACATGCCAACCCACACCTACATGGTCGTCGATGTGCGACGCGATCATAGCCTGCGCGTACCGCGGCCTGACCTGTCGCAGGCCTACGGCACGCCGAACGCCTGCAATCAGTGCCACCAGGACAAGTCGATTCGCTGGGCCGCCGATGCGGTGGTGAAATGGTACGGTCCCAATCGCCGGCAGGAAGCCCACTTTGTCGAGGCCATTGACGCCGGCCGCCGTGGATTGCCCAGCGCGGAAAAAGATCTGGTCGCGTTGATTACCGACTCCCAGAAGCCCAGCATTGCGCGCGCCACTGCCCTCAGCCTGCTGCCCGACTATCTCACCCCCACAGGTCTTCCCGCCGTGCAATCGGCGCTCAACGACAACGATGCGCTGGTGCGTCGCCAAGCCGTGCAGGCGCTGGATCCGTTGCCGCCGCAGGAGAGAGTCCGTCTGGCAGCGCCACTTCTCACCGATCCCATTCGTTCGGTGCGCATCGAAGCGGCGCGCCTGCTGGCTGGTACCCAGCCCAATCTGCTGCAGGAAAGTCAGAAGACAGCTCTGGATCGTGCGGTCTCGGAGTTGATCACTGCGGAAATGGCAGCGGCCGATCGCCCCGAGAACCACGTGAACCTGGCCTTGCTCTATTCGCAGATGGGCCAGATGAGCGAGGCCGAAAGCGAACTGCAGATCGCTCTTCGCCTCGACCCGCGCGATGTTCCTGCGATGGTCAATCTCGCTGATCTGTACCGCACACAGAACCGCGACGACCAGGGCGAGCCGTGGTTACAAAAGGCAATCGCGGTAATGCCCAACGCCGCAGAACCGGTGCACGCTCTCGGCCTGCTGAAGATCCGGCAAAAGCAATATCCGCAGGCATTGAACTTTCTGGGCAAGGCCGCTGCGCTGCAGCCTTCAAATGTGCGGTACAGCTATGTTTACGCGGTGGCGCTCAATTCCACCGGCCAGCCCGACCAGGCAATCGCGATTCTGCAACAGGCCCATCAGCGCCGACCGGCGGATCGTCAGGTGCTGATGGGATTGATCGCCTTCCTG
Organism: uncultured Acidobacteriaceae bacterium; assembly: GCA_963746515.1. Lineage (GTDB taxonomy): Bacteria > Acidobacteriota > Terriglobia > Terriglobales > Acidobacteriaceae > Bog-257. The sequence goes on from CAVVBO010000004.1 coordinate 397,257, forward strand.
CGCGACAAAGGCAACTTGCCGTTGGCAATCACCTATGCGCAGCAATTGGTGCAGCTGGCTCCCGACGATCCCGACGCGAAAGCCACGCTGGCGCAGTTGCTCGGGCAACAACATTGAGTCCAGTGTCCTACAGACGAGGACAGGATACTAATTCAGCGACGATAGCTGCGCCACGGCGGCCGCTGCCGTAAGCTTCACTACCTCCTGCCGATCGCTAAGCCCAGTCGTGATATCCGGCAACAGAGACCGATCGCCTCGGCGTGCAATCGCATCATACGCGGCCGAGCGAATCACCCATTGCTGATCGGTAGTAGCGGCGACCAGCGCTTTGCCGGAACGGGGATCGGGATCGGTCGCCAGCATTTTCAGCGCGGTGGCTTTTACCACGGTCGCGTCGGCGCCGCTGTCGTGAATCATCTTGAAGGCGCCGAATCCGAGTCCCCCGAAGGGCACGAATCCGATGCCTTGCTCGAATGCCGTCTCCGCCAGATCTTTGGGATTGTGCAGCAATTGGTTCAGCGCCTTCTCCTGCGTCGAAACCAGACCCGTCCCCGACTTCAGTTGTCCCGTGGCCACGGCATAGTAAGTGTCGTAGCCGTCTTCGTTTTTCATGCCCACCAGCGACTCTGCGGCCGCCATAATCACGCTCGGGTCCGTATCCTTCAGAGCTTGCTGCAGCGCAGGGATAGCGCTCTCAGCCTTCATCGTTCCTAGGGAGGTTGCGGCTGCCGCGCGAACATCGGAATTCGAGTCCTGCAAAGCCTGCTCCGCCATGGTCACGGCCTTGGGGTTGCTGGTGATCAACGCCAGTGCGGTGACGGCCGAAACCCGCTGCTGGCTGTTGGTATTGCTGACTCCTGCCTGCAAGATGCTCCAGGCCTGCTGCTGCGGCGCTTGGGCTGCTGCGATGCCAGGCAGCGCCAAGCAAGCTACCACTATGGTCAAGATTTTCCTCGTCGCGTTTGTCTTATTCTCGAAAGTCTTCATGCCCCGTCCTCTCTGAGTGTGAAGTGGGAACCGCTCTAGTGCAGTGCAAACGTTTGAGATTATCGCGTTCCGGCCCTCAGCGAAACTGATAAATCTGCGAGAAGGATCTTGATGGTTGCGGGCAGCGTCTGGGGAGGAGTCCGGTTTGCGCTGCCTTCTGAACCATTCTGAGTGCTTGCCGAAAGCGCCGCTGGTGGCGCTGGCCTCCTCCCCCTTGATATTCTTTTCCGTTCTCTCGCAGTTCTTTGGAAAAACCTTATGCGCAATCTGGCTTGGACTCTTGCGTTTTGCCTCATGATGCCCCTCTTGGCGATAGCCCAAAACGCGCATCATCCCATCACGTTCGACGACGCAGCTACGCTCCGCCACGCCGATGCCATTGCGATTTCGCCGGACGGCAAAACCTTGCTTTACCGGGTGACATTCGGTGGCCCTAAAGGCCCTGACAACACCGAGTGGGACTTGATGCCGGTCAGCGGCGGCGAATCGCGTCATCTCGCCATCCCGGAGAAATTCAATCCTGCTGGATTCACTCGCGACGGCGCCGCGCTGTATGGAACCTATGAGGTAAACAAACTGGGACAGCTGGCGACCTTGCCACTGGCGTCTCCCAACACGGCTGCCGCAGCCGCAGCCACGCCGGTGCCGCTCACCGCCCTTCCCAAGGGCATTCATTCTGCCTTGATCTCGCCCGATGGCTCGCACTATGCGCTTCTGGCCGATCCGCGTCTTCCCGATCCGCTGGAAGACGTTCACACCGTCATCGAAGCCGAGCCCACCAGCCTCTATGTGATCAACGCCGATGGTTCCGGAGGCGCCTGGTGGTGTCCCACATTGCGGGACGTAGCGGAAGAGGGCATCGCCTGGTCGCACGACGGGGCCTCCCTCGCTGTCCTATCGCAAACGCCGAAGATCGGCTATCACGACGTACGCTCGTTTATTGACGTTTGCAGTGCCGCGGGTCCTCACCACGTTGCCACCATCAACAACGCCGCCAGCAATATCGCGTTTATAAACGGCGGCAAGGATCTGGCATTTCTCAGCACGACCTCGCCGGTTTTGACTCCGGACCATGTCTGGACGGTCAGCGTTGCCGGGGGAAAGCCCTGTGGATCGCACGCCCGCGCTGCAAGCCAGCGCCATTCATCTGTCGTCCGATGCTGACGGAAACATCTGGGTAGCGGTGGCGCGCGGCGTGCAGATTGAAGTGGATGCCTTCCAGAACAACGCTCTGGTTCCCACTTATAGCTGGCCCGATGGAACCATCGAAGAGGGACCGGTATCGCCGCAGATAGCCTCCGCGCCTGACGTAAAGGCTTTCACCGTGGGCGATCCGCAACACACGAACAATGTTGCGGTCGCAAACGGAAATACCTTGAAACGGATTACCAACGAGGGCGAAGATCAGCTGGCCAAAATTTCGTTAGGGACGGTCCGCGACGTCCATTGGACCAGCCAGGAAGGCATTGCCCTGGAAGGCATCGTCACGTTTCCCGCCGATTACCACACGGACCGGCGCTATCCCTTCATCGTGGTCCCTCATGGCGGGCCTGAGTCGAATGACCTGCTGGACTTCAGCCTTTTGCCCCGATGGCTTGCGGGCATGGGTTACATCGTTCTGCAGCCGGAGTATCGCGGCTCGACCGGATACGGCACCGATTTCATGAGTGCCATCTACCAGCACTTCGGCGATCGTGCTTATCGCGATGTCGATAGCGCCACCGATTTCGCCATCGCCCAAAGCTGGGCCGATCCCGGCCGCCTGGCCATGTTCGGCTGGAGCGCAGGCGGCTTCATGACTGCCTGGTCAGTCACGCAGACGCATCGCTACCGGGCAGCAATCGAGGGCGCTGGGATTACCGATTGGCTCAGCTTTATGTGGACCAGCGACATTCAGCAGACCGACTACGACGCCCGCTGGCCTGACAAAGATCCCGATGCGTTTCTGGTATTCTCCGCGGTCATGCACTCGGAGAATGTAATCACGCCGTTGCTGATTTTGCATGGCGCGGCCGATCAGCGAGTCCCCACCTATCAGGGGCGGGAGTTGTTTGAGGTCCTGGCCGCGCGCGGCAAGACGACTCGCATGGTGACGTATCCCGGTTCGCCTCATTTTCCCACAGTGTGGGAGCAGCGGCAGGATGTGTTCCGCGAAATTGCCGCCTGGCTGGCGCGCTATAACCCTTGAGAAAAATTTGGAACCTGCCGATTACAGATAAGGGAAGGCAAGACTTATGAAAATGCGTTTCAGTCGATTTCTTCCAGCCTTACTGATGCTGTTGTTCGTTGCCCTGTCGGCCTGGGCGCAGAGCGATCCCTTGCCCTCATGGAATGACGGGCCGGCCAAGCAGGCGATCCTGACCTTCGTGCATGTCACCACCGACCGGTCGAATGCGAACTATGTTTCGCCCGAGGACCGCTTTGCCACCTTCGATCAGGATGGCACGACCTGGGTCGAGCACCCTATGTATACGCAAGTGCTGTTTGCCTTTCAGCGGGTGGTCGCTCTGGCGCCACAGCATCCGGAATGGAAGACGACCGAGCCCTTCAAGCCGGTAATCGCCGGCGACCAGGCAGCGATGGCGAAGTTTACCGATCACGATCTGATCGCCATCTTCGTCGCCACCCAGACCGGGATGTCGGTGGAAGCGTTTCAGCCTATAGCAAAGGACTGGCTTGCCACGTCAAGGGATTCGCGCTGGCAAAGGCCCTACACTGAACTCATCTACCAGCCGATGTTGGAGGTGATGCAGTACTTGCGCGCTAATGGCTACCGGACCTATATCGTTACCGGAGGCGGACAGGACTTCGTCCGCGTGTATGCGCAGCAGGTGTACGGCATTGCTCCCGAACAGATCATTGGCTCCGCGATCGAGACTCAATACACTTACAATCAGCAGGGCCAGGGAGTCCTGATGCGTCCGCCGAAGTTGCTGCTGAACAATAATTTTTCCGGCAAGCCAGAGGACATTTACCTGTTTATCGGCCGGCATCCCAAAGCCGCCTTCGGCAATTCCACCGGGGACCAGCAGATGCTGGAGTATGCCCAGGCTGGCAGCGGAGCTTCTCTGGAAATGCTGGTGCTGCACGACGACGCGCAGCGCGAGTATGCTTACGGTCCCGCCCAGGAGTTGCCGGCGACGAAAGTGGGCACCTTCACTCAGGCGCTTTACGACGAAGCCAAGTCGAGGGGCTGGACGGTGATCAGCATGAAGAACGACTGGAAACGGATTTTCGCTTTTGAGAAATAGTCGGTGGGCCGAACTAACAAGAGGAGAGAGCTTCCATGCGCAACGCTCATCAACTGAATCGCCGTGCGGGACTAGCCACGTTTCTGGCGGCGATGACTGTATTCACCATTCTCATCGCAGTTCCGCGCTTGCACGCCGCAGACAACGACAACGAGGATTTCGATTCCTACAAAATTCGTATCGATGGCTTCTGGTTCTACTCCAACCCCTCCGGAAATATCCAGGGCAGCAGCGAGAATGGAACTATCGACCTCCAGAAAGACTTGGGCTTCAACACCTATTCCACATTCAGCGGCCTGGTCGATTGGAAGTTCACACGCAAGAACCATTTCGTCTTTGCCGTCAGTCCTTTCCAGCAGCAGCGCCAGACGGTATTGAACCGTACGATCACCTATCAGGGCCAAACCTTTGATGTAGGCCTCTCCACCCACGCCGATCTGCAGGCTAACCTCTAGGCGCCGGGCTACCAGTACGACATCATCCGCCGCAAACGCGGGCACATTGGAGTCGGGGTGCAGATTGATCTCTTCGATGCCAAGGCAAGTCTGACCGCGCAGGCGCAGACCACCGGCGATGGCGTTCACCATGCGGAAGTTTCCGGCTCCGGATCGCTGGTTGCGCCGATACCCGTCGCCGGTCCGCAATTCCGTCTCTACCTGACGAATTCTCCCAGACTGTTTGTCGAAGGCGATCTGTACGGCATGTACCTGTTTGGATATGGCAATTTCATCCCACGGCCGACACCCTTGGTCTCACCATCAACAGGCACCTCAGCGTGAATGCCGGCTACTCGTTAGGCTCACGGCTGGTGGTGAACAACAACAACAGTGACCGGATTGGCGTCCATTTGACCCAGAAAGGCGCGCTGGTCGGGCTGGAAGCGTCGTTCTGATTTCGGGTTCTTCGCAGGGGACGGCCCTGCAGGCCGTCCGAAAATGCCCGATAGGTAAGACCGGACTTTGTCCCGAGGTGTCCCGGTTGGCTTAATCAGATCTTTTCCAGGGTCGCCAGATTGCTGACGCCGCGGTTCATGTATCGCCGCCGCCACGACTCATGCTCAATGCCCCGCTACCCAAAGTGTATAGAATGAGTGCGGAGGGTCGTGCGGAGCCATGAGAAGTTGGTCAATTCCGGCGGGACGATTGTTCGGCGTCGATATCCGCATCCACCTCACCTTCCTGTTTCTGCTGGCGTTTGTCTGGTTCACGCAATCGGTGGCGATGGGTACCAGCGGCGCCATGCGCGGCGTGGCGCTGGTAGGCATCATCTTTGGCTGCGTGGTGCTGCATGAACTGGGCCACGCGCTGGTCGCCCAGACGCAGCGGCGTTGCCGTGCGCTCCATCATTCTGCTGCCCATCGGCGGCGTCACTCTGATGGAAGATATGGGCCCGCACAATTCCGATCCCGCGCGCGACATTCGCATCGCTATTGCCGGCCCGCTGGTCAACCTGGTCATCGCCGCCGTCTCCGGCGTGTTCATTCTGGCGTTTTTGCCGCAGGCTAAGCTTTGGTCGCGGCCTTTCGTCGACGCCGGCAATCTGCCGCGTGCGCTTGTTCTGGGGCAACGTATTTCTTGGCGGCTTCAACCTGCTGCCCGCTTATCCCATGGACGGAGGCCGCGTACTGCGCGCGTACCTTAGCCGAGCGCATGGAGTACGTTCGCGCCACCCGATGCGCGGTCACCATCGGGCAGGGCTTCGCCATGCTGCTTATTTTCTCGGCGTACTGGAACACCTGGCTGATGTTGATTGGCTTCTTCCTGTTCGTCGGCGCGCAACTGGAAGACCGCTCGGTCGTCTTTCAGTCGGTGCTGGAGAGCGTCCGCATGGAAGACGTGATGCTGACCGGCTTCTCCACGTTGTCGCCCGCCGACACTCTGGAAGATGCGCTGCACAAGGCCGTGCACACCTTGCAGGACGACTTCCCGGTGGTGCGCGGCATGCGACATGGTGGGGGTCATCAGCAAACAGCGAATCGTGGAGGCGCTGCGCTGGGGCGGCAACGGCTATGTGCAGTCGGCAATGGTGCGCGCCTTCGACATCGCGCAGCGCTCCGACTCGCTGGCTTCGGCTTTTCGCAAACTGGGAGCCACGGGCCTCAACATGATTCCGGTAGTCGATCAGCAGCGGCTGGTGGGGATCGTCACCATGCAAAACCTGATGCACAGCATGGCGCTGCTGGCGGAGACACGAAGATACGGCGACAGCAGGAAGCAGCTAGGATACCGCGCGCAAGTCAAAGCCAGGGTTATCTTAGTCGGCGCTGCGCCGCCCGGGCACGCTTGCTGGAGTGCCGCGCGCACGGTCCGGTTCCGGTAGGCGGCTTGCGCTCGCCGTCTACCAACTCTCGCAGGACCGACGCGTTGTTATAGTCCTCATTCTTCGAAGCGAACAGCAGGGTCAGGCGGCGTGCTGATTGCGGATCTCATAGAGTGCTTGCAGAGCCTGGCTGGCAGCCTCCGAGTGAAAGTTCTTTCAGATATCGCTCGCGGAACTTGCTCCATCTGTTGCGGATGAGCGTGGAACCACTGGCGCAACTCGTTCGACGGCGCCAGGTCCTTCAGCCAGGCATCAAGCGCGCCGCTGCTTTCGTCAGACCGCGCGGCCACAGGCGATCGACCAACACGCGAGCGCCGTCGTCGCGGCGAAGGCTCAGATAAACGCGTTTGATGGCGACCGTCATGCGAGGTGTATTCTAACTCTGATGGAGGCGCGTGCATCGGCCTCCGCGAGTCCGCAAATGCAAGACATCTCTGGAAGGAACGTTGAAGCCTAAGCGCGCGCGTTTGCCTCTTAGCTGCCAGCTCTGATCGCGATCGCTCGTTCTGGGCGCCTGCGACGCCGAGCCTCGCAAGACCGATGCCGAACTGGGCTTGAATGCACAGCAGGCCAGCGGGCCGCCGGGTCTACGACACCCGCTGCGCCGAATGCCACTACGCCTACAGCAGGCGCAACCTGCGCGGCCCCAGCCTGAATGGGCTTGTTCAAGAAGCCGTTCATGAAGAACGGCATGCCGGCAAACGACGACCGCGTGACCGACATCATCCTGCTGGGCCGGGCCAAGATGCCGGCCTTCCAGAACAAGCTGACGCAACAGCAGCTCGACGACCTGATGGCGTACTTGCACACGTTGTAGAGAGGCTGCTTTTCGCTTTCGCCTTTCGCTTTTCGTAGTCACCTTCGCTTGCGACTCATGGTCGGCTTTTAGCTCTTAGCTTTTAGCCTTTAGCTCTTAGCAAGCAAATCTTGTAGATCTCTTTGTGCCATCGCGGTTTTCTGAACTCTAAGAGCCAATAGCCAAATTCTGCAGCGAACAGCGAAGGGCGAATGGCGCTGATAGCTGATAGCGGCTTTTCGACGGTACAATAGATACATCCCATGGCTACCGCTCCTGAACTGATCCAGATCGAAATTGGCCCGCGCCAGGCCGGTGTCCAAACCGGACTGGCTGAAGGCGCGCGCGCCCATGGGCGAGAACTATCACAACCTGAAGACCCTGGCGCGCAAGCTGGACCTGCACACCGTTTGCGAGTCGGCGCACTGCCCCAATATCGGCGAGTGCTGGAACCATCGCACCGCGACCTTCATGTTGCTGGGCAATCTGTGTACCCGGCGCTGCGGCTTCTGCGCCGTGCCTAAAGGCCGTCCCCAGCCCATCGATTTCGAAGAGCCGCGGCGCGTGGCCGAAGCGGTAGAGAAGCTGGCGCTGAAGTTCGCCGTGGTCACCAGCGTCAATCGCGACGACGACAATGTTGGCGGCGCACGCGTCTTTGCCGACACCATCAGCGAGATTCGGCAGCGCGTTCCCGACTGCCGGGTCGAGGTATTGATTCCCGACTTCCAGGGCTGGAAGAGCCGCTTGCGCATAGTGATGGATGCCAAGCCCGACATCCTGAACCACAACACCGAAACGGTTCCGCGTCTCTATCGCGTCGCCCGCTCGGGAGCGCGCTATGAGCGCACGCTGCGCCTGCTGGAACGCGCCAAGGAGATGAATCCGGTCATCCCCACTAAGACCGGCGTGATGGTGGGTCTGGGCGAGAGCACAGAGAGTTGCTGGAGGTATTTCGCGATCTGGCCGCGCGCAAAGTCGACATCCTCACCATCGGCCAGTATCTGAGGCCGTCGAAAGACCACCTGCCGGTGGCGCGCCTGTACCCGCCGGAAGAGTTTCGCTTCCTTAAAGAAGAGTCGCTGAAGATGGGCTTCCGTCACGTGGAATCCGGCCCGCTGGTGCGCTCCAGCTATCACGCCCACGAGCAGGCGGACGCCGGCGCCAAGGCCGTCTAGTTTTCCCATTAACTGGCTGCTACTTCGACCTCGCGGACATCCTGTCCTCGCGTAAGTTCGGTTACTGCCTCAAGATATTCACGAATCGCCTCTCGGATGTTCCCTAGCGCCTCCTGCTTCGGTCGCCCCCTGCGACCAGCAGCCCGGCAAGCCCGGGCACGAAACCGCGAAACCTTCTTCCGACTGGCAGCAACACAACGCGGTAGGTCATAAGGTGATATTTTACTCCCGCGACTGGCGACTCAGTAGTTACTGTGTTCACTTGACCGCTTGCCGCTAGTCTGTTATGACGAAGCTCTTCATCTTCCGCAGCAGCGATTCCGGCGCCTGCACTTCCAGTTCGACATAGCCGTCGCGGTATTCGCGAGAAAAGACAATCGACTTTGCATCCAGCGCGGCCAGCGACTTGCCTTCCGACTGCGGCACCCGCAAGCGCACGCTGCGCAGTGGGTCCTCGATGATTTTGTCGTCAATCAGCTCCAGTAGTTTGTCGAGGCCTGTGCCTTTCGCGGCGGAAACGTGCATCACGCTGTCGGTATCGCGCAGACTTTCACGCTTCTTCTCCGGAAAGCAGGTCCACTTTATTCATCACGTAAATTCGGGGCTTGTCCTGCGACTCCAGTTCCCGCAGAACCTCTTCCACCTGGGCTTGCTGCTCGCCTGCGGTGGGACTGGTAACGTCGGACACGTGCAGCAAGAGAGAAGCGCGTCTGCACCTCTTCCAGGGTTGCGCGAAAGGCGGAAACCAGCGTGTGGGGCAGGTTTCGGATGAATCCCACAGTGTCAGAGAGCAGCACCTCGCGTTTAGAGGGCAGCACTATGTGCCGCAATGTGGGATCGAGGGTGGCAAACATGCGCGCACTCTCTAGTACGCCGGCCTTAGTCAAGGCATTGAACAGCGTCGATTTGCCGGCATTGGTGTAGCCGACCAGCGCGATGGTGGCGATAGGCGCCGATTCGCGACGCTGGCGCTGCTGCCGGCGAATTCGACGCACGTTCTCCAGTTGCTCCTGCACGTGGCGAATGCGGCGGTAGATCTTGCGACGATCGGTTTCCAACTGAGTTTCGCCGGGGCCGCGGGTGCCGATGCCGCCTCCGAGCTGCGACATTTGAACCCCACGTCCGGCCAGCCGGGGCAACAGGTACTGCAATTGCGCCAGTTCTACCTGAAGCTGGCCTTCGCGAGTTCGAGCGTGCCGGGCGAAGATATCGAGGATAAGCTGGGTACGGTCAACCACGCGCGCATCGAGTTCGCGCTCCAGATTGCGTTGCTGCGACGGAGTCAGTTCATGGTCGAAGATGACGAGATCTGCGTTGGTGGAAGCGACGGCGCCTTTAAGTTCCTCCAGCTTACCGCTGCCAATCAGCGTCGCAGGATCGGGCTTCTGGCGACGCTGCAGGATTTCGCCGGCAATGCCTGCGCCGGCGCTGGAAGTAAGCTCTCGCAACTCGGCCATGGACTCCTCGGCTGAGAAGTCGTGGCGCTCGTGATCGGCGTCGGGAAGGCTGGCGGCAGCGGCGACCTCGCGCGCAACCCGAGCGGCAGGTGGAACCTTGCCCGGCAGCTTTCGTCGTGAGCGTGAAGACGAGGATTCCTCGGCGTTTGCGGCATTAACCCCGGAGGACCGCGACTTGCCCCGCTTGCCCGGTGGGCGGAAGAGGAACTCTACCCCCACCAGAAAGGCGCGTTCCGGCGCCGTCGCGCCGGTTTGCCAGGAGCGGCTGCTCTCCCTGGAGTTCGTTTCATCCGCGCGCGGAATAGGCTAACCCTCGGATGTCGTACTGGTGCTGCTGACCACGCCCGGAGCCGCCGCTTCCACTCCTACTCGCGATTCGGAGTGCCGCTCCAGATGTGGAGCGCGCGCCATGACAACGGTAGAGATAGCGTGCTTGAAGATCAACTGCTCCTGGTTCTTGGCCTCTAATACCACAGAATACTTGTCGAACGAGCGTATCCTGCCGGTCAGTTTGACTCCGCTGAGCAGGTAAATCGTAATTTCAGACTTGTCCTTGCGGGCTGTATTCAAGAATGAATCTTGGATGTTCTGTGCTGGTTTGCTGTCCATGGGTCCCCCTCAGCTGCAAACAAAAACAGCGCAGTCCCAGAGGTCGCGGCCCCTCACGATCCCGGGTCTGTAGACATGGCCATCCACATCCGGCTAGTCAGAAATGTGAAAATCGACCGTCAAAATAAATTGTAAGCCAATCTACAATATGACGCTGCCAGCACGATTTCAATAAAAACCAGCACACATGCGTGTGATGTAAAATTCGCCCACCCGCAGAACGCGGGACCGGCGGCGGAAATAGCCTCTGGCGTATCTGGGAGACCAATATGACCGCTTTTCTGCCGGCGCTCTTCGCTGCGCCGCAAATCGATTTGCCGGGAGGCGAACCGGCTGTCCTGATCGTTCTCCGCTGGATCCATCTGATGGCCGGGATTACCTGGGTCGGACTGCTCTATTTCTTCAACCTGGTCAACGCCCCGTTTCTGCAGGAGCTGGACGCCAAACAGCGGAGCATCATAGTTCCGAAACTGATGCCGCGGGCGCTATGGTGGTTTCGTTGGAGCGCGGTCGTGACCGTGCTGGTGGGCATTGCCTATTGGAACCACATTGTGGTCACCGACGCCCGTAATGCAATCGCCATGGGGCAAACCGCTTCGGTTGGGGGCATGGTGGGCAGCTTCTTTGTGATCTGGACCTTGGCGTTCGTGATCGAGATGGGAGCGCTGATGTCGCCGGCGGAGTTCTTAAGGAAGGGGCCAGTGCTAGGAATTATCGTGGCGGCAGCGGTGATCGCGGCGGCCTATATCTTCCTGAGCCTCAATCAACAAGGCTGGGAAAGCAATCGCGCCTTGTCGATCGGCATTGGTGGCGGCCTGGGCTGGTTCATGATGCTGAACGTGTGGGGCGTCATCTGGCGGATGCAGAAGAAGATGATTCGCTGGTCCGAAGAGAGCGCAGCCAAGGGTACGGCCATGCCGCTGGAGGCAGCCAAGATCGCCAGACTGTCGCTGCTTTGCTCGCGGATCAACTTCTGGTTATCGTTTCCCATGCTGTTCTTCATGGGAGCCGCCAGTCACTACATCATGTTCGCCGGACGCTAGGACTTCCGGTCACCGCGAGGCCAGTGCGGCGCTGCTAGAATTGAAGTTTCACCATGCCGTTAAACTCTGTACAGCCGTCCGCCAATCCGACTTCCGCCGCACTATCCCAGCCCGTTCCCATGCTCGACCTCAAGCGGCAGTACGAGAGCATCAAGGACGAGGTGAACGCTGCCGTTGAGCGCGTGCTAACGACGCAGCATTTCATCGGCGGCCCAGAAGTCGACGGGTTCGAGCGCGAATCGGCGGAGTACCTGGGTGCGAGCGCCAGCGTGGGCTGCGCCTCTGGGACCGACGCGCTATGGCTGGCGCTGCAAGCCTGTGGAGTCGAGCCGGGCACCAGCGTCGTCACCACTCCGTTCAGCTTCTTCGCGTCGGTCAGTTCCATCGTGCGCTGCGGCGCAACGCCGGTGCTGGCAGATGTCGATCCGGCAACCCTGAACCTCGATCCCACCAAGGTAGAGAAAGCCTTGAAACGTGCGCGGGGACAAGTCCGCGCTGTAATGCCGGTACACCTTTATGGCCAGTGCTCCGATATGGATCGATTTGGCGAACTGGCCAAGGAACACGCCGTCGAGTTAGTGGAAGATGCGGCGCAGGCGTTCGGCGCGGCCTGGAAAGGGAAAAAGGCTGGGACGCTCGGTAAAGCTGCGGGCTTCAGCTTTTATCCCACCAAGAACCTGAGCGCGTGCGGCGACGGCGGATGCGTCACCACCAATGACGAGGAACTGGCCGACCATGTGCGCCGATTGCGCAATCATGGCAGCCGACAACGTTATTACCACGAAGAAATAGGCTGGAACAGCCGTCTGGACGCCATGCAGGCCGCCGTCCTTCGAGTGAAGCTGAAGCACGTTGACGACTGGAACCAGCGACGCCGCATCGTGGCCTGCCGCTATCACGGGCTGCTCGTCGGAACGGGCCTGGTGAAAGCCGAGGCGCAGACCGTCAATCAGCAGGCGCCAATTGCGCTGCTGGCGTCGCTACCTGACGCGCACCACATCTACCACCAGTTTGTGGTTCGTGCCTGGAGGCGAGATGAGTTGCGAAACTTCTTAACGGAGCGTGGGATTGGCAGCGAGATCTACTATCCTGTTCCGCTGCATCTGCAAGAGTGTTTTGCCTATCTCGGATACAGAGCCGGCGATCTGCCGGAATCGGAGCGTGCCGCCAGGGAAGTGCTGGCATTGCCGATCTTCCCCGAGCTGCGGGAAGATGAGCAGCAGCGGGTGGTTGCGGCGATCGCGGAGTTCTACAGCCGATAGTGCAGGGCTGCAACGTATCACTTAGCGCTTATTTATGTTTGTGATGTGTAGGCGCCGATTGCGGGTGCTGCGCGCGCCGTGCCCCGATTTCCTTCATGCGGGCCGCCAACGCGGCCTCATGCTTTGCCTTTTCCGCCGCCTCTTCTTCGGGCGAGAGCACCCGTTTGACGATGGGGCCGTTCAGCTTGTACGTGACTTCCACCATCTGGCCATCGTCGTTCTTCTTGCGGATGGTGAAAATCGGCAAGTCGCCTTCCTTGCCGAAATCCTGATGTCCGACTTGCACTGGCAGGTAGCCTTCGAGATTGCGCTCGCGATAGGCCGTCTCGTAGCGATGCTTGGCGCGATTCCGCGTGAAGATACGAATCTGGTTGTAATCCCAGGCCAGGCCGTCCTTAGGTTCGTTCAGCAAAACCAGATATTGCGGTTGCTGCTTGTCGTCTTCCAGCACAGTGTTGAGCACGAAGTATCCCATGATGCGCTGACCTTCAGCGTACTGGGCGACATCGACCGGAATATCCAGATCCACCATGCGCAGCAGCACCCAGCCCACGTGTCCCGAGGAGTTGCGCACCAGGTACCAGTCTTCCATGATGGGCTTGGGAGGCGGCTGCTCTTTGCCTGCCGCGGCGCTGGCCGAACTGGCCTTCGGCGCAGGTGGAGGAGCGGGTGGGGCGGTTGGAGGCGGAGCCTTGGTGGCAGCCGTAGAAGAGCTGGGCTTCGGCGAATTGCCCGCGGTTTTGGCGTTGGTTGACGCCTGTGGCTTGGGAGCGGCCGGGGCCTTGGGTGGATTCTTCTCGGCCGTGGCGCGTTTGATGATCTCGACCTTCTCGCCGTCTTTCAACTGGTAAAGATGTTCGGCCTCGCGCGAGGGAGTGACGTGCATGTTGAGCTCGGCGCGAGTGGTCCCGTGAGCCTGTACCGGCGTATTCGCATCGTCTTGCGCGAGTTTTAGAAATCCATCGTAAACATCCTGCGGCACCAGGCTGCGCTCTTCGATCCAGCCTTCCTGGCCGTTGTCGGTTCGCACCCGCAGAAAGCGACGTTGCTTTTCCAGGACTTCCACGCGATCGCCGTTATGAACCGTTCCCAGCTTGTTGTACATGGTGGCTACACGGTCGCGCAGGCTGGTCTCGGCGGCGGAGACGTACAGGTACTCGTGATGGGACAATTGGTGGCGCTTGCAGCCCACCGCCAGCGTGAGTGCCAGCAGCGCGGCAGCCAATAGAACTCGATGGAGATGAGGACGGAAGGATTTCACCGGGACACAGAACACTATAAACCAGGGGCCAGGGGCCAGGGGTTAGGGCCCGTGGAAATAGGTTGATGGCGAACCATGGAAGATACGCGGAGGAGGGAACAATCCGAACGACAAGATCCAAGTCCCGCCGGGCGAGACTGGTTCCTTCCGATGACAAGTTGTGGTGATGAAAAATCCCCACCCAAGCAAAAGAAGCTTGGATGGGGCACCCGATCTTATCTAGCTACTAGTCACTAGTCACTAGTAACTGTCTTTCTACTCTTCCACTTCGACTTCTTCGCCACGCTCGGCTTTGGCAGCCGCGATGATCTTTTCCTGCTGGAGTGCGGGCACGAAATCGTAGTGATGCATTTCCATCGAGAAGGTGCCGCGGCCCTGGGTCATCGAGGTCAGGTCTGTGCCGTAGGTCAGCATCTCGGCCATAGGTACTTCGGCCTTCACGATGGTCTTGCCGCCCTTGTTATCCATGCCCTGAATGCGGCCGCGACGGCTGTTGAGGTCGCCCATGATGGACCCGGCAAACTCGTCAGGAATGGTGATCTCGACGTTCATGACCGGCTCCAGCAGGGTGGGCTTGGCCTGTTCCATGGCTTTGCGGAAGGCGATGCGGCCGGCGGTCTTGAAAGAAAGCTCGTTGGAGTCGACATCGTGATAGGAGCCATCGTAGAGAATAACCTTGAAGTCCACCACGGGGAAGCCGGCGAGAAATCCGCGCTGGGCCGCTTCCACGATGCCTTTCTCGACCGCAGGAATGTAGTTCTTGGGGATGGCGCCGCCGAAGATTTCATTGGCGAACTCGAAGTTGCCGCCGCGGGGCAAAGGCTCCATCTTGATCTTGCAATCGCCGAACTGGCCGTGACCGCCGCTCTGCTTCTTGTGACGGCCCTGCACATCGGCGCGCCCGCGAATGGTTTCGCGATAAGGAACCTTGGGCGCCTTCAGGACTACCTCAGTGTGGTACCGGTTCTTCAGTTTGGAGACGATGACTTCGATATGTTGCTGGCCGGTTCCGGCGATGAGGAATTCCTTGGTCTGGGGATCGCGGAAGAAGCGCAGCATGGCATCTTCTTCCATCAGCTTGTGGATGCCGTTGCTCAGCTTGTCTTCATCGGCGCGCGTCTTGGGCTCGATGGCGAAGGTGATCGCCGGTTCGGCAAAGGTGACTCCGGGATACTGGATAGGCGAGGCTTTATCGCCCAGGGTATCGCCGGTCAACGTCTCCTTTAGCTTGGCTACGGCGCCGATGTCGCCGGCGTGCAGTTCGTTGACCGGAACGGCGGTCTTGCCCTGCATGATCGAAATGTGGGCAAACTTTTCAGCGCTGCCGCGGTTATAGTTCTGCACCATGGCGTCGTTTTTCAGCACGCCGGAGTAAACCTTGAAGAACGAGATGCGTCCGGAGAAGGGATCGCTGATGGTCTTGAAGACGAAGAGCGAGAGCGGCTCGGCGTCGGCGACTTTGCGCGTGGCAGGCTCGCCATTATTCGCCGTAGGAGCAGCTTTCACCGCCTCGCGCTCCGCGGCGGTAGGCAAGTAGTCAACCACGAAGTCGAGTACTTCGTCGGTGCCAATGTTGCCAAGACCGGAGGCGAAGAGCACGGGAAAAATTTTGTCTTCGCGAATCGCGTTGTGCAGGCCGCCGATAATGTGTTCCTCCGCGATGGTTCCCTTGTCGAAGAACTCTTCCATCAAGGTGTCGTCGCCTTCGGCTACCAACTCAATCAGACGCTCGTGGGCAGCCTGGGCTTGCTCGGCCATGTTGTCGGGAATGGGGCCGACGGTAGCTTTGCCATTGCCACCCATGGTGTAGGTATAGGCCTGCATCTTCACCAGGTCGATGACGCCGATGAAACTCTTTTCGGAGCCGACAGGCAGTTGCACGGGGACCACGGTGCGTCCGAAGGCTGTAGTCAGCGATTCCATCACGCGATTGAAGTCGGCGCGCTCGCGGTCCATGCGGGTACAAACGATGGCGCGAGGCAGGGCGAACTTGTCGCAGTACTGCCAGATACGCTCGGTGATGACCTCGACTCCTGCAACCGCGTCGACCACGACCAGAGCGGCTTCCACGGCGGGCAGAGCCATCTCGGCTTCATGAATGAACATGCTGAAGCCGGGGGTGTCGATGAGGTTGATCTTGGTCTTGCCCCACTCGACGACGGCGGTGGCGGCGGCAATGGACATGGCCCGCGAGATTTCTTCCTCGTCATAATCGGTGGTGGTGTTGCCTTCATCGACGCGGCCCAGGCGCTGGGTGGCGCCCGCAGTGAACAGCATGGACGAGGCGAGGGAAGTTTTGCCGGAATGTGAATGCCCAACCAGGGCGACGTTGCGAATGTTTGCGCCTTCGTAATTCTTCACGTATGACTCCTTGGTACAATTGGCAATACCCGCGATAGGCCGCCGATTTTCCCACCCATCGAGCGCAAATGCGGTGCTGGTCGGCTCCCGCCCGAGAACCTCCACAGGCAAATGTTGCATCCAGCCTGCGCCCAACTGCGCAGATCAGGACTCAGTTGCACGTTGAACCGTGCTTGTACAACCCCGAGGTTGCCAATGAGGCAAAAGGGCGGGGCACCATGCTGGCCTGCGCATGGTGAAGCTGTAACAAACTTGAAATGCTAGCATACGCGCTTTGCGGGGCTCAAACCGGGGCTGAGAGCTGAGGCCAAATCGAGCGGCGGGGAGGCTGGTGGGTCAACTTTCGGAACGCCCGTCATCTGGAAGTGATCCTGGAGCTTACCATCGGCGCGGATCGCTTCCACTTTGCCGACTCATGGGGACTAATCTCACCGCGGCACTTCGATGACATGCCGACTATACGTCCAAGTGGTTTCCATGACCGGCGTGTCACCGGAGTGACCAGACCAGCGCGGGCAGGCTTCCCACAAGATGGCTTATGGCCCAGGTCAATGGGAGTTTGCTTTGGCCCACACATCCGGATTCGCTTACGACGGGAGAAATAATTCTCTGGACAGCAGTCGCCGTCATAGGAAAGCAGGGGCGGGAGTGCGGGCCGCCCCCCTCACTAACTCCGGCGTTATTTTGCGGCGTTTTTGGACCTTTCGCTAACCGCTTACCTTGTTCGCCCGTTGTGGAGTCACTGCACCACTTCCGAGACGAATAGGCGGAAGCGAACCCACCGCTGAAGCTGCTTGCGTGCATTCTCGCTGAGCGGCGACTTCCTATTTCCGTTCTGAACATTAAGGGAGCCGGAGTCGGAGATGGGGTGGGTGGGGATCGCCAGGAATCCGTGAATTTCGCCGGTGTTTGTCGCGCCAAATCCGACGATCTCGCCTGAGGAATTGATTCCGTACCCATGCAACAGGTACAACGGGGAGTTCGCAGGAATGAGAGAGTTGAGGTCCGTCATCACTCCGTTCTCCCAAAGAAAGGCACGGATATTCTGGCTCGCGTCCTGGGACAGCCCAACTGCCTGCCCGCGGTGGTTGATCGCTAGAGCTGCGCTGACTACATCTCCCGGCAACGTGCCCATGTCGCTCATCACACCGTTCTGCCAGAAGAAGGCATGCTGATACTGGTCGCCGGCTAAGTCCGAGGCTCCAACGATCTGCTCGACGTCGTTGATGGCAAAGCCGGCGTTGTTGAATGTGCCTCCGAGGCTACCCAGGTCAACCACGAAGGTTCCATTCCTCCAAAGTAAAGCGTGCTTCGGCGCAAGGCCGACTCCGTATCTGCCATCGTAGGGTGCGCAGAGCCCGGATGCGCCAACCACTTCGCGCCTGTCGTTGATCCAGAATGCCCCGCCTTCCGGATCGCCCGGATAAGTGGGAAGCGCCTGGATTTGGCTGTTCGTCCACACGACGGGCTTAAATTCCAGCACCTGCGGTGAGGGGCAGTTCGGGTCGTGCGTGCTGTTTTCCGCGTATCCGGCGATTTGACCTGCGTTGTTGATTGCGCCGCCCTGGGCGTTATTGCCACCCAGAGTATCCAGTGCAGTCATGATCCCGTTCTGCCACGAGAATCCGAGACAAATCAAGTTCGTGCCGAATCCGCAAAAATCTTCTCCGTTCGGATCCAGCATCGAGGTCTCGGCTAGACCCGTTGCCTGACCAGCGTTGCTCGGCCCTACGTAGGACAAGCTGTTCGGTCCGCCCAGAGTTCCGAGGTCGGTTATCACCCCATTCTGCGCTACAAATGCGTGCGTGGCACTGTCGCCGGGTATGGTTGAAAATCCGTCGATCTCCCCTTTGTCGTTGATTCCGTAGGCGATGCTGAAGGTACCTCCCAGTGTGCCAAGGTCAACTACGTTGTACTGTGTCGGAGCGGCTAGCTGTCGTTGTCCGGCTGGATGTTGCTGTGCCCAAACACTGCTCGTCATAAGTGCGAGCGCGAGTCCGAAGCACATCAAACGAATCGAAACTGAGATTGAACGATTGGATTTCATCTTTTCACTCCTTATTTAATCGAGCGGGTTTTCGTTGGGACGAATGACGGTCCGAACCTCGTCCAAGTCAAAGCATCGCAAGAGGGAGGGCACGCAAATCTGGGCCGGTCCAGTGGCGGACTGCGAAAAGTGCAGTTCGCCAGTGCTAAGCCATCGCTGAACTTGTGCTGCAGTGGTCGGTTCCAACAGGCTGTCGTCCGTGAGGGTGATTACCATTACTTCGGCGTGACAGCGAAGGCACCAGTCGCGAACTGCCTTTGCGTTGCGGATGACCATCCGCGTGTCGGTCTCGACGGTGATCCTTGTTGTTCTCAGCACCACAGCCCCGCTCCGTTTGTTCCTGACTCCTGCTTACCGCTGCTACTACCCGCAGCCTGCAGGAGGAGGCGATCAGAAGTCCTTAAAGAAGCCCTAAATAAATCTCAAAAGCGCTCAAACACCGCTTCGCTAAAGAAAACAAAGCTACTTATTGGAGGTGGATTAGAAGCTCGGATCGCCAGCCGTCGGATGGGCACTGACTGCCTAAGCGAAGGTATGTGATAAATTCCGTAAATCGCAGGTCGTTCCGCCCACTCCATTGGGCGTAATCCTCTACTTTGGACAGGTCATGGCTGCGGGTCCCAAGGTCCTCTACGAATTCGGGCCCTTTCGGGTCGACCCCGAAAAACAGATTCTGCTGCGCGGAAGTCAGCCGGTTGCCATCACTCCTAAGACCTTTGAGACGCTTCTCATCCTGGTGCGCCATAGCCGTGAAGTGGTCTCGAAAGACGACCTCATGAACGAACTCTGGCCGGATGCTTTCGTGGAAGAGGCAAATCTCAGCCAGAACATCTTTATGCTCCGCAAAGCGTTGGGAGACAGACCCGAAGACCGGCGCTACATCGTCACTCTACCTGGAAAGGGCTACCGCTTCGTGGCAGATGTGCGAACTGTTAACCAGGATGGCGAGGATGTCATCGTTGCCAGCCGCTCTCGCTCGCATATCGTGATTGAGCACACCGACGGGCCGCCAGCCGAGATTCTTCCCGCGCCTCCCGCCACCGTCGATCGCAAACGGGGTTGGTATCGCGTCGCGGCAATCGGAACAGTAGCCGCGTTGCTGGTTGTAGCCATGATGCGGTACCTTCACCACCCGCATACAGTTGCCTTGAACGAGAAGGACTCGGTTTTGATCAGCGATTTCACGAACACGACAGGCGATCCGGTGTTCGATGGTGCGCTGCGTCAAGGCTTGGAGATACAGCTTGAACAGTCGCCTTTCCTGAGTCTGATCTCCGAAAAGCGCATACGGCAGGCGTTGGAGCTGATGGGTCAGCCACCGGATGTCCGACTTACGCCGGAGATCGCTCGCCAAGTCTGCGAGCGAACCGGAGGTGCAGCCCTGCTGCAAGGCTCGATCGCAAACCTGGGAAGCCAGTATGTCCTTGGACTGCGCGCCACCAACTGCCGCACAGACGATATCCTCGCCGACGAGCAAGTGCAAGCAGCAAGAAAAGAAGACGTTTTAAGTGCGCTGACTCAAATGGCCACCCGATTCAGGAGCCACGTCGGCGAGTCTCTCGCCACCGTGGAGAAACACGATACGCCGCTTGTGGAGGCGACAACCCCGTCGTTGGAAGCGTTGAAGGCCTATAGCACGGCCGAGAAAATTCACTCCTCAACCGGGCCCGTTGCCGCTCTGCCTCTTTACCGGCGGGCGATCGAGATCGATCCGAATTTTGCAATGGCCTATCTTCGCCAGGGGAGTGCGTATGGAGAGATCGGCGAGTCTGACCTCTCGGCGCAGAGCACCAGTAAAGCTTACGAGTTGCGAGACCACGCCAGTGATCGAGAGCGCTTTTTTCTTTCGCTTTCTTATGAATTTCGGGTGACGGGAAACCTGGAAAAGGCACAACAGACCTGTGAATCCTGGGCGCAAAGCTATCCTCGTGAGATGCAGCCACACGGATTTCTGTCGATCATTTACCTGATCTTGGGTAAATACGAAAGCGCCGTCGAACAAGCCAGGAAGACAATAGAACTTGATCCCGAATTTCACATCGGATACGTCAATCTTGCTTCTGCCTATCAGAACCTTGATCGGCTGAACGAAGCCGAAAACATCCTTCACCTGGCTTCTGAACGCAAACTTCAATATCCCGACCTAGCTGTCCTGCGATACAACATTGCGTTCTTAAGAGGCGATGACGCTGGAATGGGGCGAGAAGTCGATCTGACAGAGTCCGTAGCCGAAGACCTGATCTCCGCCAATCAGGCTTTTGTCCTGGCATACTCTGGGCATTCCCAACAGGCAAGAAGGATGTCACAGCGTGCGGAGGACTTGGCGCAGCAGGCGGGCGATAACGAACGAGCGGCTCTATTTATAGCAGGAGCCGCCGTGAGGGAAGCGCTGTTCGGGAGCGCACTCGAGGCAAGGAAGAGCGCCGAGGCAGCACTTGCGATTTCTAAGGATCGCGAAGTGGAGTATGGATCCGCTGTCGCGCTGGCGATCTCCGGGGATTTCCCCCATACTTTAGCCATTGTTAACGACCTGGAAAAGCGCTTCCCGGAGGATACTTCCGCACGATTCAACTATCTGCCAACTCTTCGCGGGCTGCTTGCCCTACTGCGTGGTGAACCGACCAAAGCTGTTGAACTGCTCAAGGTCGCTGTTCCGAATGAGTTGGGCACGCCGCGCACCACAATTCATGGATATTTCGGAGCTCTCTACCCCGTCTATGTGAGAGGCGAGGCATACCTGGTGGCAGGACAAGGGCAGGAGGCTGCTGCGGAATTCCAGAAGATTCTCGACCATCGCGGTATCGTCGTCAGCGATCCCATCGGCGCACTGGCACACTTGCAACTTGGCAGAGCCTACGCCCTCGCTGGAGATAAGACTAAGGCAATACTCGCCTATGACGGAGTTCCTCTCGCTGTGGAAAGATGCTGACCCTGACCTTCCCGTCTACAAAGCAGCCAAAGCCGAATACGCGAAGCTGCAGTAGCCAGGATTTCTACGTTTTTCGGCTCTCGGAGCGATAGCTCCCGACAGCTCGAGACAGCGTCTGCGAATGTGTCCTCTCCTGTCAGTAAATGGTCTCCTCGGAATGTCGCTTGATGGCAACAGGGCGTAGCATGAATTTGGCTGTTTGCCGTCAAGAACAGAAGACCTCCAGACACCCGACCAATGATTGTGGGTCGGTGCCTTGGCATTACCAGTTGACCAGAAACTGGCATGTAGGAGATTACTGCTGCGAAGTCGGCCAGCATCGTGACG
Organism: uncultured Acidobacteriaceae bacterium; assembly: GCA_963746515.1. Classification (GTDB taxonomy): domain Bacteria; phylum Acidobacteriota; class Terriglobia; order Terriglobales; family Acidobacteriaceae; genus Bog-257. The sequence goes on from CAVVBO010000004.1 coordinate 419,081, forward strand.
GCACGGCACGCCAACTTGACGTAAAGCGCCCAAACCGCCGAACTGGCTTCCTCGCTGCTGTTTTTTGTGGATTAAGAACGGGAAGCGCCGATGTGATCAACTGTATCGCCCAACTCCGGATGGTTAGCCACTCGGAAACTGATGGGCAGATTGTCGCCGGCGAGACTGCCAAGCCTGGAATCCGTTACTATATTTTGTTGTGATCCCTGCTGAGCCCCGCCGGCGTGTCCGGCCTAAAGGAAACCATCGGAATGAAGCGTTTGTCTGTTATGCAGTTCGTCTCGGCCGCTATTCTTCTATTGGCCAGCACGCTGGCCTGGGGCGCTGACACCTCCATGTTGCATCCGCCTAAAGGAGTGAAGGTCGCCATCATTGTCTTTGAGGACCTGGAATGTCCCCAGTGCGCCAAGGCCGCACCCCTGGTCCATGAGGCGGCCAAGCAGTACAACATTGCGCTGGTGCAATATGACTTTCCGCTGCGTCAGCATCCCTGGTCCCTGGAGGCGGCGATCAACGCCCGCTACTTCGATACTAAGTCGCTGAAGCTGGGCGACGATTATCGTTTGTACATCTTTGCCAACCAGAACAGCATTACCAAGCAGAACCTTCGCGGCATCACCGAAAAATGGGCTGAGGATCACAAGATCACGTTGCCTTTCGTAGTCGACCCCTCGGGAGCACTGGCAGCGAAAGTAGAGGCCGACCGCGCATTGGGCGCTCGCATACCACTCGATCACACTCCAACGATCTACATTGTCAGCGACACTGGACACGGCACGACGGTGGTCGAGGTCCCTGAAGTCACCCAGCTCTACCAAACAATTGACCAGGTGATGAAGACGGCCGGCGCGAGTCCGTCGGCACATAAGACGGCGAGTACGCATAAGCCCTGAGGAGGCGGCAACCCGCACTTCCCGGCTGAAGGCCCGGCGTATTTAGGACAACTGCGAGGCCGAGTCCTTCGGCGTTGCTCAGCGCAGGCTCTGAAGACTGGCTCTTACCCGAATATCGATTTGTCAAGGATTTCCGAGTTGTGGCGAAACACAGGATTTTGAGCAAGGCTTGCTCCCGTGGGGGGCAGGCCTTTTGTCTTTTCCGCGGTTCTTCTACGCAAGGCCGCAACTTCCTGGAAGTCGTCGGGTTGCTATGATCGGACAAGCTTATGCCTGACATTGTGACCGATACCGCCGTCGTAAAGACCATGCCCCCCATCTCTTCTCACGACCGTATCCTGCTATCGGCGAAGCATTTGTTTGCTCGCAACGGATACGAAAACACCAGCACTGTGGCCATCGCCCGCGAGGCCGGAACCAGCGAATCGCAGTTGATGAAGCATTTTGGCAGCAAGCAGGGTCTGCTGGCCGCCATCTTCGATCGCGGCTGGGCCACCATCATCGAGAGAGTACAAGCGACGCAACATGCTGGCGCGCCCTCTGAGCGGCTGTTGGGGATGCTGGAGGCGATGGTTGTCGAGTTGGAGAACGACTCTGACTTGAAAGAGCTGATGATGCTCGAGTCCCGCCGGGTCCGCAAAGACAACCGCGACGTCCTGGTGAGCCAGGGATTTTGTCAGTTCGGCGGCGTGGTGGATGGACTGCTGGTCGAGATGAAGAACCACGGGCAGATCCGCCCGGATCTCAAGCTGGACGCGGTGCGCGCGGCGCTTCTTGGCTTTACGGAAGGCCTGGTACGGGATCGGGTGGTGGCGAGGCGTTCCGAGGTCAGCGCGGATTACAGCTTCGATGACATCAAGAGAGTCCTGGAAATTCTGGTTCCCGCATTCGGTGGCGAGGCGATGCAACCGCTGAAGGCGGTCAACCGCTAGATCGCCACGAACGGGAGGCGGTTTAGTTGGGCAGTGGGGGAACCGGCTTGCCATCCATCAGCGCCTGCACATTGGCGGCTACAATGTCCACCAGTTGCGGCTTTCCCGGATCCATATCCAGACAGTTGTAGAGCACGACGATGGCGCGGTCGCGCTTCGGTTCGAACATCACCAGCGACGCGTATCCTCCGGTGCCGCCATCATGCCAGTAAACGTCGGCTTCGGGGCGAACCGACCATGCCAGCGCGATCTTCAAGCCGCCCGCCTGATCGGCCTCGGGTTGCTGGGCCAGGCGCAGGGCCGCTGCCAGGGTCGATGCCGGACCGGAACTGGCCGCCGGCAAGTTCTCCGGATGGATGTAGGCTTCGCTGTAGGTAAGCAGATCGTCCACAGTGGAGCGCAGCGCGCTGGCTCCCGCCAATGCGTCGAAGGTCCAGGGACGCTGCTTGTTATGCGCACCGCCATATCCTTGCATGAGACGGGCCTGCTGCGCCGCTGGTGCTGACGCAGACAGCAAACTCAGATGAATTACCAGCGGCAGAGACGAGCCACCAACAGTCAGTGCACCCGACCAATCCCAAACGAAACGAGACTCTGCGAGGAGGGTGTTTGGGCAAAGGCGGGAGACCCGCAACCTGTCCCTACCAGGAATGTGAGCACGCGGAACCAAGCCATCTTCTTCATGGCCCTCCTGGATTTCTAGCTGCCGGCGTGAAGCTTATAGCTTGCGCAGCACCTCGAATACTTCGTCGTTGCTCGGGACCTGGCCTATTGGATAAACCTTGGCAAAAGCCAGCTTGCCGTCTTTGCCAACCACGAAAAGTGCCCGCTCCGCGATACCCGGGATAGGATCGCCCTCGCGAAGAATTCCGAACTTCTTAGCCACCTCGCCGTGGGGATAGAAGTCGCTGGCCAAGGGAAAGCCGAGGACTCCGATTTCTTTCTTCTGCCACGCTGTGTGACTGGGAATCGAATCGGTGCTGATGCCGACCAGCTCGGCATCATATCCGGCAAACCTCTCCAGATCGGCGTTCAGTCCGGGTAATTGCGAAGCACACACCGGCGTCCAATCCGCCGGATAAAAAGCCAGAACCACGTTTTTCTTTCCCCGATAGTCGCTCAGTTTGAATTGGGTCTTAATGTTTCCCACGACTGCCGGGAGCTCAAAATCCGGCACTTCATCGCCAACGGTCAAAGTTGCCATCCTATCCTCCAGGTTCCTGTTCGCTGTAATCAGAGATTCTAGAGGTCGTCCCGCTTGGGGAGCAAGTCGCGCAGGCGGTTACTTCATTACAATTCGATGAAATGAAAAGCGCAGGACTATAGCTGGTTGCAAAAGCAGGAAGCGGCGGACAACCGCAAAAAGTTTGGGCGGCCACATGGGCCGCCCGTTTGTCTTAGCTAACTGCCAATTGCCAACTGCTGATGCTTCTTTACGCCTGCGCCGGACGCTCGCCGGGAGCCACGTTAGGCTGGCCGGGAGCCGGTTTCAGTACCTGCTGCACATCGTCCTTGGCAGGTGGCGGAACATTGGGATTTACTTTGATCGGCAGCTCCTTGCCCTCGATGAGCAACTGGATATCGTTGGCGTCGATCACCTCGCGCTCCAGCAGAGCTGCGGCAATCTTTTCCAGGATCGGCCGATTGCTTTCCAGGATGTGCCGGGCAGAGTTGTAGCCATCGTCGACGAAGCGGCGGACTTCGGCGTCGATCTTCTGCGCCGTTTCCTCGCTGAAGTCGCGATGCTGGCTGATCTCGCGGCCCAGGAAGATCTGCTCTTCCTTCTTGCCGAACGTGATCGGTCCCAGCGACGACATGCCGAACTCGCAAACCATCTTGCGCGCCAGGTCTGACGCCTGCTCGATGTCGTTGCCCGCGCCCGTGGTCATGGTGTTGAGGAACAGTTCCTCAGCAATACGGCCGCCCATCATGATGGCGAGCCGGGTTTCCAGGTAATCGCGGGTGTAGGTGTGCTTGTCGTCGATCGGCAACTGCATCGTCACGCCCAGCGCCATGCCGCGCGGGATGATGGTCACCTTGTGCAGCGGATCGGAATGCTCGCGCATTGCGGCGACCAGCGCGTGGCCGGCCTCGTGATACGCGGTGACCTTCTTCTCCTCGTCCGAGAGCAACATCGATTTGCGCTCGGCGCCCATGAGGACTTTGTCCTTGGCCTGCTCGAAGTCCCACATCAGCACCGTCTTGCGATTCTGACGAGCGGCACTGAGAGCAGCCTCGTTCACCATGTTGGCCAGGTCGGCGCCGGAGAAGCCCGGGGTGCCACGAGCCAGCACGGGAAGATCGACATCGTCGCTGATGGGAATCTTGCGGGTATGGACGCGCAGGATCTCTTCGCGGCCACGAACATCGGGACGCGAGACCACCACGCGGCGATCGAAGCGGCCCGGCCGCAGCAGCGCCGGATCGAGCACGTCAGGACGGTTGGTAGCGGCGATCAGGATGACGCCTTCGTTGGATTCGAAGCCGTCCATCTCGACCAGCAACTGGTTCAGGGTCTGCTCGCGCTCGTCGTGTCCGCCGCCCAGGCCAGCGCCACGATGGCGGCCTACGGCGTCGATTTCGTCGATGAAGATGATGCAGGGAGCGTTCTTCTTGCCCTGCTCGAACAGGTCGCGAACGCGGCTTGCGCCCACGCCGACGAACATTTCCACGAAGTCCGAACCCGAGATGCTGAAGAACGGCACATTGGCTTCGCCGGCGACCGCGCGGGCCAGCAAGGTCTTGCCGGTTCCGGGAGGCCCGACCAGCAGGACGCCCTTAGGAATACGGCCGCCCAGCTTCTGGAACTTCTGCGCCTCGCGCAAAAACTCGATGATCTCTTTCAGTTCTTCCTTGGCTTCATCCACGCCGGCGACGTCTTTAAAGGTCACCTTCTTCTGCTGCATGGAGAGCAAGCGCGCCCGGCTCTTGCCGAACGACAGCGCCTTGTTCCCGCCAGTCTGCATCTGGCGGATCATGATGAACCAGAGCGCTCCTAGCAGGATGAACGGCGCCAGATTGAGCAGCCAGGTCGGCCAACCGCCAGCCTGCGCATCCTTCACCGTAATGTTCACGCCTTTGTCGCGCAGTTCCTTGATCATGTCGGTATAGCCAGACATGACTGTGGTATGGAAACCTGCCTTGTCGTTCTTGAATTTGCCGCGGACCTCCTGGCCAATAATCGTCACTTCGCTGACGTTGCCCTGGTCCACCTGGGAGAGGAACTCTGAGAAATTGATTTCGCGATCTTTCGCTCCAGAGTTCGCGCCCTTGACGACCTGCCACAGCAGAACGCCCGAGAGCACGATCACAAGCCAGAACACGACCGTTTTGACCGTCGAATTCACTGAATACTCCTGTTGAAAGGGGCCGACACGATTCCCGTGCCTAGAGAGTTAGATGCTCCCTTTACCCGCCGGATTTACAAATTCCGGCCCACCCTAGATTGTAACCCGCAGCTAAACAGAACGGCACAAGAGACTTGTACAAAATGATCGGATTCTGTAAGCGCCCAATATGGGACCAAATTGGAACGAAGGCGAAGGCCGGGCTGGGAGATACGAGTTCCAATTCACAATGTATTGACGTCTAAGGATGCTGGAGGTGAGGGAACGGTCGGGTACTCCCTGGGCGAATTTGTGCCCGTGCGGAAGGGCTCAGTGTGCTTGCAAGAAAAAATGACAGACAGTCTCACAGGCCACGCACAGAGATCTTAACCCTCCTAAGGAACTGCCCCTACGCCAACCCAACTAACGGCAAAATATCTGGCGGCTGAATATTTACTGGCTGAATCACCTCTGCGACTGGTCGTGCATCATCTTCGGCGAGCGACGTGTAAGCTCCCAATCGCGCTAGATAAAGCAGATCGGCCCCTGCGCAATAAACCAGTGCCACAATTCCCATCAGACACAGAGCCCAGCGTGGTCCGATGGCGACCGCCAGGTTCAACGGCGAGAGGAACGCAAAGCACATGGTTGCTGCCCACACCACTCGCAACGCAAGAAACCCCAAGCCCAGCAAGAACAACCGGCCGGCATGCCGACCGGAAAAGCCGCTGGCCAGATCAAGGGCCTCCATTGCCCCGGTACCGTTTCGAACGCAAAACAGCGGCGCAACCCCGAAATACCAATTCAGCACGATGCCAAAGAAAATAGCCAATCCCACGCCAAATGACAGCGCAACAGCCGCCCGCAGGGGATGCTCGTCTTGCACCATTACCATGCCGTACAGCATGGAACCGAGGGCTACGGCGAGCGCGATCAGCGACCACATGGCGCGCAATAGTTGCAAGACGAAAACAGGTGCGAAATTCCACTCCATCGGCTGCGGGGATTCTTCATCGGTGCTGAACATGGCAACCAGCCGGCGAAGCGTTGCCGCCCGCCCCGCAGCCGCCGCCCACGACCACAGCAGCAGGACTCCCAGGATGAGTACCGCTTGCGCCAGCAGAAATCGAGAGAGACTTCCGCGAAAGATGTGGCGCAGCGCATTGTCCAGCAGTCCCGGTTGCCAGGTTCGGATCAGAAACTCATCGGTGCGGGAGAGCTTGAGGCTGTCGAGAAAGAGCGCAATTGAGAGGATGCCCAAGCCCAGCGCTGAAAATCCAAAACACCACCGCCATGCCAATTCCGCCGGCAGCAGTATCGGCTCATGCAGGAGAGCTGCGAAGCCATCCCGAAATGGCGAATGCGCGCTGGAGGTGGGCGACATTAGGTTCAGACGACGGCAGAGCCGCATCAAGCTAGCGTTCCAGGGCAAACCGCCTAGGATGCAGCACTAGAATACTGCCAAATCGATCGAAATCCGAGATATTGAGCGTTAGAATGCAACTCACTCCGTGGACGTGCATTGCTGCTGCCAGGCGTGCGTCATGTACCTGAACACCTGACACCGATTTTTCGACGATAATTCTTCTCCACTCCTTATAAACAGCCTCGCTGTCGGGCAGAATTGTCATGCCTGCTTCGATCGCGCGCACCTCTTCTTCGGCCTCGATGATGCTTAGCCCAAGCCCGTTACGCTCCGTGGGACGCGTCATCACATTCCACAGTTCGGCGATGTTCTGGTGAGTGTAGTGAAGGGTCGTACCGTCTGCGACCAGTCGGGCGAGAGCCGCGTCAACGACAGAATGCTCGGGATCGGCGCGCCTTGTAACCCGGAGCAAAACATTCGTGTCGACCAGGCACGACGCAATGGCCATCTACTCGTGGTCCTGGTAGATCCATTCGCGGGAAATCGTTTCCGGCAAAGGTGGGATCTTATCGGAGAATTGCGCCAGCGAGTCAAGCCATGCCCGAATTTCTTCCGGAGTACGTAATTGGCCGGCCGAATGAGCCGCTACTCGTTGAGCAAGAATCTCTTCCACGTAGGCTTCAGGTTTCAACCCTCGGGCCTGGGCCTGCGCAGCAAGTTCGTCGGGGATTTTCACCGTGATCTCCATCAACGAACTTTAGCACGAAGTAGGCCGGAAATCATCGTGTCTCCGGCTCGGGATCACTAGTCTCCTGCCAGCGCCTGCCCTAGCTCCGGCGGCGTATCCACCAGGACATCGGGAACCACCTGAGCCAGCGTCTGCGGAGCGAATCCGTAGGTCACGCCGACGCTCCACAGTCCCGCATTACGCGCGGTGAGGATATCGACCTGCGAATCCCCGACCATCACGGTCCCGTCCGGGTGCGGCGCCGGCTTCGCGCAGCAGGGTATTGGCCCCGAGCGGATCGGGCTTCTTGGTGTCGAAGCTGTTGCCGCCATAGACCTGAAAGAAGTAGTTGCCCAGGCCCAGTCCAGCAAGGATGTCGCGTGAAACCTTGACCGGTTTGTTGGTTAGCACGGCAAGCTTGCGCGTCGCTCCGCCAGCTTTTCCGATCTGCTGCAAAGCCTGCTTGATTCCGTCGTACGGGTGGGTGCTGTCGAGTTTGTGCTCGCGATAGTGAGCCAGGAAATAGTTGAGCGCCTGCTGCAGAAACGCGCCATCGGCGGGATCGCCCAAGGCGCGCCGGATGAGCATGGGTGCGCCATCGCCAATATAAGTGCCAATGACTTGCAAGGGAAGCTCCTGGCGTCCATAGTTCGTCAGCATAGCGTTGACTGAGGCGGCCAGGTCGCGTTCTGAATCGATCAGCGTCCCATCCAGATCAAATATCACGAGCTGGATTTTCTTTAGCGGGATAGGGCGGGAAGTGCGTATCATGTCTTGCCAGTATAGCCATTCGACTTGGCCGGCTGGTGAGGCCACCAAGCCAACAGGCCGGCGAAATGATGTCTGGGAGGGCGGGGAACGGCTGCCCAACATTTACAATAGAAATAATTCCTGAGCCGCAATCCGGCTCCGCTATTTCACCCCTGAGGTAACGGATGGCAACCACCAAGGCACAGCCCAAAACTGCGGTCGCGCAAGCGGAAAAATATGAAGGGCTCTCGCGCCAGCAACTGATCGACATTTACCGCCTGATGTACTTGTCGCGTAAGCTCGACGATCGCGAGATCCTGCTCAAGCGGCAGCAGAAGATTTTCTTCCAGATCTCCGGCGCCGGACATGAAGCGCTGCTGGTGGCTGCCGGCCTGGTGCTGCGCCCGGGCTACGACTGGTTCTATCCCTACTATCGCGATCGCGCGCTCTGCCTCACCGTGGGCATGACGCCTTACGAGCAGTTGCTGGAAGCCGTGGGCGCCGCTGACGATCCCAACTCCGGCGGGCGTCAGATGCCGTCGCACTGGGGACACAAGAAGCTAAACATCGTGAGCCAGTCATCGCCCACGGGAACGCAGTTCCTGCAGGCCGTGGGTTGCGCCGAAGCCGGCCGCTACTTCAGCCGCCATCCGGAAGCGGCGGAGAAAGCTCCTGGCGACTATCGCCAGTTCAAGGACGTGACCTTTCATGGCGATGAAGTTGTGTTCGTTTCTTGCGGCGACGGCACTACTAGTGAAGGCGAGTTCTGGGAGTCGCTGAACTCCGCCTCAAACCTGAAGCTGCCGGTGCTGTTCGTGATTGAAGACAACGAGTACGCGATCTCCGTTCCGGTCGAAGTCGGCACCGCTGGCGGCAACATCAGCAAACTGGTCAAGCGGATTTCCGAATTTCCATTTTGCCGAATTCGACGGCACCGATCCTCTGGTCAGCTATGCCGAATTCAAGAAGGCTGTCGACTACATTCGCGCCGGCAACGGTCCGGCATTCGTGCACGGCCACGTAATCCGGCCCTATTCGCATTCGCTCTCCGACGACGAAAAGCTTTATCGGCCCGACTCCGAGCGGCAGGCCGAGGTCGAGCGCGATCCCATTACCCGCTTCCAGTTGTTCCTGATGCGCGAAGGCATTCTCGACGAAAAGGGCATCGACGAGCTGGAAAAGGACGTCGAAGCCGAGATTCAGGACGCCAGCGACCGGGCGGTTGCGGCCGCTTTGCCGGAGCCCGGCTCGTACAAGCAGTTTGTGTACTCGCCTGATCTCGATCCCACATCGTCGGCATTTCAGACCGAAGCGGTGCATCCCACACCGTCAGACAAAGGAGCGACCAATCCCGAGAAGACGATGGCCGACCTCATCAACGTCTGCCTCAAGGACGAGATGAAGCGCGATCCGCGCATCGTGATGTTCGGCGAGGATGTCGCCGATTGCAGCCGCGAGGAATATCTCAAAGACAAGCAGGTGAAGGGCAAGGGCGGCGTCTTCAAACTGACCGCCGGCCTGCAATGCGACTTCGGTTCCGATCGCGTCTTCAACTCTCCGCTGGCCGAGGCCAACATCGTGGGCCGCGCCGTTGGTATGGCGACTCGCGGGCTGAAGCCGGTCGTCGAAATTCAGTTCTTCGACTACATCTGGCCTGCCATGCAGCAGCTGCGCAACGAGCTGCCGCTGATGCGCTGGCGCTCCAACAACGCTTTCTCTTCGCCGGCCGTGGTGCGCGTCGCCATCGGCGGCTATCTTACCGGCGGCTCGATTTATCACTCGCAATGCGGCGAAAGCATCTTCACCCACACGCCCGGAATGCGCGTGGTCTTCCCGTCGAACGCGCTCGACGCCAACGGCCTGCTGCGAACCGCGATCCGTTGCGACGATCCGGTGCTGTTTCTGGAGCACAAGCGGCTCTATCGCGAGACCTTCGGCCGCGCCCCTTATCCCGGACCGGACTACATGGTTCCGTTTGGCAAAGCTAAGATCGTGCGGCCGGGACATGATCTTACGGTCATTACCTACGGAGCCACAGTGCCGCGCGCTTTGCAGGCGGCGCAGCGTATCGAGCGCGAAAACGGTGTGAGCGTGGAGTTGATCGACCTGCGTACTCTCAGCCCCTATGACTGGGACGCGATCGCGACCTCGGTGAGCAAGACCAGCCGCGTGCTGGTCGCGCATGAGGACATGTTGAGCTGGGGCTACGGCGCCGAGATCGCGGCCCGCATCGCGGATGAACTGTTCGATCAGCTGGACGCGCCGGTGAAGCGCGTCGCGGCGAAGGATACTTTCGTCGCCTATCAGCCGATTCTGGAGGATGAGATTCTGCCGCAAGCGGAAGATCTGTATCAAGGGATGCTGCAACTGTCGAACTACTAGGTCGGACTGGGATCCTGAATGGGTGCCCCGTTCAAGCCGGTTTTGCTTGGGCGGGGCATTTTTTTGAACGGAGTTTTACCTTCTGCTCTTACTCCCCCACAGCCAATCAATTGCAATGGGTCCTCCGCCGAAGAAGATCAGGGCAAACGCCATGGCCGCCAGCGCCAGCGGAAATTGATAATTCCCCTCTCCTACGAAGCCGTGTTTCCAATGGACTTTAAAGATGGCGACCAGCATGTCAATCACCATGCAGAGCGAGACAAAGCGGGTGAGCAAGCCCAGGATGATCAGGATGCCCCCGCCGAATTCCGTCGCTGCCGCCAGATAGGCCAGCCATGCCGGCATGCCCATGCCGTGCACCATGCCGGCGAAATTGTGCATCCCTCCGAAGACTTTTGTGGAGCCATGCGCAATCATGATGGCGCCCAGTACCAGTCGCAAAGCCAGCAGCCCCAGCGGCTGCAGCCGGTCTAGAAATTTCAATAGCTCTCCTCAGCGTTTTTTGGAGGTTTGCGCCTGCTACGGACGCCAACCTCTGTAGATCTGCACAATACAAAAGGGCGTTCAGTCAACTCTCACGCGACCGAAGAACTCGCGCTTGCGTGTAAGCCGGAACGGACAGGATAAATCAGCCAGCCCGATTGACAAAGCCGCGAACTAGCTGGCCATGCCTCACCTCTCTGCGATGGCAGGCCGCATACCTGGAACTTATAATTTCTCACATGATCAGGAAGTTCTTCTCGCTCGCCAGTTTTCTACTTGGAATCGCGATTTGCCTTGCTGCGCAGCTGAATCCGCACCCCTCCGGCTTGCCCATACCTCCGGCTCCAGCCAGTCCTGAGACCTCCAATTCGGGTTCCGTCCAGCAAGACGTACCCTACGGCGTGCAAGGTGGCGAGAAATTGCTGCTCGATATTTATCAGCCGGGGGCGCCGGATTCCAAGCCCCGGCCGGTGATCGTGTTAATCCACGGCGGCGGATGGACCAGCTTCGACAAGAGCACGATGAAAGGGATGGCGGAATTTCTGGCGCGCTCGGGTTTTGTCGCTGTCTCCGTGGACTATCGTCTGTTTCACGGCAATGAAAATCGTTGGCCGGCTCAACTGGATGACGTGCAACTCGCAGTTCGCTGGTTGCGCGCCAATGCCAAGAAGTACAATATTGATCCCGACCACATCGGCGCGTTTGGTCATTCCGCGGGTGCGCAGCTCGCTGCCCTGCTCGGCATGGAAGACACGCGCGATAACTCCGATCCCGCGCTGGCCAAGTATTCCAGCCGGGTGCAGGCGGTGGTCGACGTAAGCGGCCCCAGCGACTTCACCACCAATCATGATCCCGAGGGCGATGCACAGCTGGCAGATCTTCCTGGGTGGCGACTACGCCAAAGCCCCCGAGGTGTGGCAGAACGCATCACCGGTCTTCCATGTGGCGAAATCGAATGCGCCCTTCCTCATCGTGCATGGCACACACGATGAGATGGTGCCCATCGCGCAAGCCCAGGAACTGAACGACAAACTGAAGCAGGCGGGAGTTCACGTAACCTTCATCCAGGTTGATGACGTTCACACCTTCCAGACCCCGGAAGCGCGCCGCCGGCTGGCTCTGGAGACGCGAGATTTCTTCGATCGCTACCTGGCCGTCAATCCATGAGGATCGCACATCACGCTGTCATCCTGAGCGAAGGCGGCGGACGTGCCTGCCGCATAATTGATTTGTCATCCTGAGCGGAGGCGGCGCTTGCGCCGCCAGAGTCGAAGGACCCCTATTCCTCTCTAGAAATGCTTAACCATTTGGCGTTACGGCAAGTGCCGCACGATCTCGATACCCTTGCCAGTAGGGTCGCTCCTGCCTGGTTTACCGCCATGAACAGCGCAAGGTCTTTCGTCGGATTGATGGCAATTACCGTGCCGAATCCTACCGTGCCGCCGTTCTTCACGATCACCGGATGCAGATTCGGATTGCCGTTGCCCAAGTTGTTGACCCAGGCCATGGCCTGCTTGTTGAAGCCGTTTGGCATGGTGTAGATGGGCTTCTGCGCCAGTTGCATGGCCGCGGTCAGCTCGGCGGATACCGGCTTGCCATTGACTTCCTTGTGGCCGAGATTGGCTTCGCCGAAAGCTCAACATGTCGTTCGCGGTCGAACGCAATCCGCCCGGCCGCGTACCAGGCATAGATCGGCCAGGGCGGAGCATCTTGGCCATTCCGCGTATGTCCCTTGGCCATGCGCTTCATTTGCTCCGGCGTGGGACGCAGCGCTGTATCTGACATTGTCAGAGGCTGCAGAATCTCAGCGTTGAGCTGCTCTTCCCATGCTTGCCGGTCGCAGTCATCACCAGATAGCTCAGCAGGCCGATGCCGGCATTGGAGTAGAGATAGGGCGCCGGCAATTTTGTTGCTGGCGCCCAACGCGAAACCCAGGTCAGGAAGTCCTTGGTGGTGTAGTGCTCGATGCTGCGCTGCTTCCAGACCCGCGCGGCAGATTCGTTGGGATCGTCGGGCAGGCCAGAGGTGAAGTCCGCCAGCTCCAGCGGAGTCATTGCCTGCGCCGCGGGCTTCAGCGTGTAGCCGCTCGGCATGTACTTTTGAGCGGAGGCATCGGCGACCATCTGATTGCGGTTGAGCGCCAGCGCGAACAGCGTGGTCGTGAAGGTCTTGGTGCAGGAGCCAATTTCGACCAGCGTGTCAGGCGTGAACGGCGCGCCGGCGTCCGTCGCCTTTCCGTAGGGGAAGAAGTAGCGATGGCCATGCAGCGAAACTCCCACAATGGCGCCCGGAACCTGGGTCTGCGCGAGGTAAGGCTGCATGATGCCGTCGACGATCCTCTTGACCGCGCTTCCTCGCCGGCGGCGTTGGCGTCGCTGCCGGATTGCGCCGCCGGACGTTTGCTGCGCTATCGCTGCGGACGATAGGAAGAGGACGAAGAGGATTAGGCCTGGACGAGTGGCACAGCGAGGCATGAAGGTTTCTCCTCAGGTCGAAGGTGGAGACGCCGAAATGCTAATTGGCCGGGACCGAATGGGCAACTCTCTCGCCATCGTTCTGTATCAGGACACGGTTGGCAAACGCTCTAAAACAGATCCCTCGCCGGGCTAAGAGCCCGACTCATGATGCGAATAAAGCTTTCAGAGACTGGCCGAAAGGGCGGTGCTACCCGACCTTTTACGTTGTTGTCACGACACCGGCCTTCAGCCGGTCAGGGATCTGCTCTTCTGGATTGTTCAAGAAACTCTAATCGCTGCCTTGATACCGGCCAAATCCATGCCTCACGGTCGTCGTATAATGAAGAGATACCTACTCGACGAAATTCCTTTCTGTGAGGCACAGGATCGATTTCGCGAGCCTTGGAATCGAGTAAAGCTGCCATGGAATTCCGACTAGTCTGTCCCTACAAACCGCAGGGAGATCAAGGTTCCGCGATCCAGTCGCTGACGCGCGGCGTCTACGACGGCGACAAGCACCAGGTACTGCTGGGCGTCACCGGCTCGGGCAAGACTTTCTCGATGGCCAAAGTCATCGAGCAGGTGAACCGCCCGGCCTTGATTCTGGCGCACAACAAGACGCTGGCGGCCCAGCTCTATCACGAGTTCAAGTCGTTCTTCCCGCACAACGCGGTTGAGTACTTTGTCTCGTATTACGACTATTACCAGCCCGAGGCCTACATCCCGGCGGGCGACGTTTATATCGAGAAGGAAGCGACGGTCAACGACGAGCTCGACAAGTTGCGGCTGGCGGCCACCAAGTCGCTGTTCGAGCGCCGCGACTGCATTATCGTCGCTTCGGTCAGCTGCATTTACGGCCTGGGCTCGCCGGAAGCCTATTACGGTATGTTGCTGTTCCTGGAAAAGGGACAGAAGATCAAGCGCGAAGAAATCGTCCGCAAGCTGGTCGAGATTCTCTACGAGCGCACCGACGGCGAATTTCGCCGCGGCACCTTCCGCGTGCGCGGCGACATCATCGAGATCTTTCCCACCTACGACGACAACGCCTACCGCATCGAGTTGTGGGGCGATGAGGTCGAGTCGCTGGCGCAGATCGATCCGCTCTTCGGAACGGTGAAGCAGAAGTATCACGCGTCTGCCCATTTATCCCAAGACACACTACGTGATGAAGCCGGAGCGCAAGAATTCAGCCGTCGCCTCCATTCTGGAAGAGCTGGCCTGGTGGGAGGCGGAGCTGGAAAAGCAGGGGCGAATCGTTGAGGCGCAGCGAATTCATCAGCGCACCCGCTTCGATCTCGAGATGATCAAGGAGATGGGCTACTGCCACGGCATCGAGAACTACTCGCGCCACTTCACCGGACGCTTGCCGGGTGAGCCGCCGCCGACGCTGCTGGACTACGTGCCGCGCGAATATCTGCTGTTCATCGACGAATCGCACCAGACGATTCCGCAGTTACACGGCATGTGGCACGGTGATCGCTCGCGCAAACAGAACCTGATCGAGTATGGATTCCGGCTGCCCAGCGCACTCGACAATCGTCCGCTCACGTTCGAAGAATTCGAGCACCGAGTGAATCAGGCAATTTATGTGTCGGCGACTCCCGGCCCTTATGAACTGACGAAATCGGCCGGCGTGGTGGTCGAGCAAATCATCCGGCCTACCGGGCTGATCGATCCGGAGACCGAGGTTCGTCCGGTGAAGGGCCAGATCGACGATCTGCTGCACGAGATTCGCGATCGCGCCGCGAAGAACGAACGCGTGCTGGTTACGACGTTGACCAAGCGCATGTCTGAGGATCTGGCCGAGTATTACAGCGAGGTTGGCGTGCGCTGCCGCTACATGCACTCCGAGATCGAAACCCTGGAGCGCATCAAAATTCTGCGCGATCTGCGTAAGGGCGAATTCGATGTGCTGATCGGCATCAACCTGCTGCGCGAAGGTCTCGATCTGCCGGAAGTCTCGCTGGTGGCGATTCTGGATGCGGACAAGGAAGGCTTCCTGCGTTCGGCGGGATCTCTCATTCAGACCATGGGCCGATGCGCGCGCAATTTGAATGGCCGCGCGATTCTGTACGCTGACACCATGACCGACTCGATGAAGAAGGCGATTGACGAGACCAATCGCCGCCGCGCCATCCAGCGGGCTTACAACGAAGAACATGGCATCACGCCGGAGAGCATTATTCGCCCGCTCGACATGACGCTGGTGGCGGTGGCCGCCGCCGACTACACTGACTTGACCAGCGAAGCCGAGGGCCTGCCGGAATTCCGTTCGCAGGAAGAGTTGGACACCTACATTGCGAAGTTGGAAAGTGACATGCGCGAGGCCGCCAAGCGCTTCGAGTTCGAACACGCCGCCAAGTTGCGCGACACCATTCGCGACTTACGCACCAAAGAGTTTATGTTCGCGTAAGACGAAAGTTGGCGGCTTTTAGCTGTTAGCAATTGGTAACTTTCCGACCCTCAGTCGTCTAGGATTTGTCACGCCTAGCGAAGCCGAGGGATCTGTGGTCGCTGGCTGCGGCAGCAGTATGCCTGACAGCCAAGATCGCCAGCCAAAAAAGCCATCCCGGCGAAGACCGCAGCCCTCATCACCCAATCATTGCGTAATGATCATGGCCGGTTGCTGCATGGCGCAGGAACTGGTGCAACTGCTGACTTGCGGTGGCGCTGCAATGTTAAGCGTGACTGTATTGTTGGACGTCTGAATGATGGTTGTGTTCGTAGTCCCTTGGTTGGCGACGTAGACCCGGCTGGCCGTGGGATCGGAGGCAATCCACACCGGATTGGCGCCCGCAGCCAAAGCCACGGTGCTGAGTACACTGTAACTGCTGGCGCTCACCACGGTCACGTCATCTGAGCCGGCATTGGCTACGTAGAACTTAGTCCCATCCACCAGGGCCGTGAGACCGATTGGACCGGTTCCGACATTCACCGTGGCCAAGGTTGGCATGGCTGGCGTGTTGGAAAGATTCACGTTGGTCGCATCGAAAACGCTGACCGTGTTGTCTCCGGTATTGGTCACGTAGAGGCGATTGAGGACGGGGTCGATCACCGAGAAGGTGGGCTGCACACCGAGCGGTACCGATGCCCCGATAGATGAGGCGCCGACGGAAATAATGTCGAGAGCGCCTGCGCTTCCCGCGCTGCCTTGAGTAACGACAAAGACCCAATTGCCATCGGTTGAAGCAGTCAGAGACACTGGATTCGCTCCCAACCCGCCGTTGGCGGCGGTGATGGTCGCCGTCACCCCCGAACCCGGGCTAAATACCGAAATGCTGGCTGGGTTGTTTGTGTCTCCCTGGTTCAGCACGTAGATAATATTGGTGGCCGGGATCTGGACCATGGAGGTCGGGTTCACGCCCACACAAGCCGTGTCGGTAACCGTCAGGGTGGTGAGCGAAATCGTACTGATCGAACCAGTGCTGCCGCATTGCGAGTTCGTGCCCGAATTGATGACGTACATGAAACCAGTCTGGGCGGAACTCACAAATACGGGATGCGATCCCGGTAGCAAGGCGATGGTCGTAATGGCTCCCGCCAGGATTGGCAGATATTCGCTGACCGTGTCGTTACCGCTGTTGGCGACGAAAAGAGCGTCGGAATTAGGCGGAAAAGCTTCCGCGATGGAGCCCACACCCATGGAATTCACGGCGACATTGGTATCGCCTGACACGTCAATCTGGGTGGTGCTGCCGGCGCCGTTGGCATTGTAGTTGACCACGTAGGCATAGTGGGTGGCGGCCGGCTGGCCTCCGCCACTGATAATGGGGTTGGCTACCGGGCGATACTGATCTCCGCAACCCAGTTCCAGCAGTAGTATGAAAGCCGTTAACGCCAAGAAACCTGTTCTACGCACAAACTTCATCCGCACTCCCGACGTGGATTGCCGAGCCTTCACAGAAGCAAGCAGGAAAATAACATTGTATAGCGTGTATGCGGCAAGGTATAGAGACCGGGGCGGAGAAGTGTGACCACCGGTGGGAAGCATGCCCGCGCGCTTTCGAAACAGACACGAAATATGGAAGCGCCGCTTGCATTAGAATCGCCATGAGGATGGTGGGAATTCATGGCAGCAGTCACTTATCTGGAAGCAATCCGGCAAGGAATCTGGGAAGAGATGGAACGTGACCCGGCGGTTTTCTGTATTGGCGAGGACATCGGAATTTATGGCGGAGCGTTCAAAGTTACCGACGGGCTGATCGATCGCTTCGGCCCTGAGCGCGTGGTAGACACGCCCATCTCGGAGATGGCCATCATCAACGCCAGCTTTGGCGCGGCGCTTACCGGCATGAGGCCGGTGGCAGAATTCCAGTTCATGGACTTTATCAGTTGCGCCTTCAACCAGATCAATAACATGCTGGCTAAAGCGCACTATCGCTGGGGTGCGCCGGTACCGGTCGTGGTGCGCGGGCCATCGGGCGGCGGCGTGCATGGTGGCCCATTTCACTCGCAGAATCCGGAGACTTATTTTGCCCACACTCCGGGACTGAAGGTCGTCTGTCCGTCCAGCGCTTACGACGCCAAGGGGCTCATCAAGTCCGCCATTCGCGATAACAATCCCGTCCTGTTCTTCGAGCACAAGTTTCTCTATCGGCGCATCAAGGAAGAGCTGCCCGCCGAGGATTACACGGTGCCGATTGGCCAGGCACGAGTGGTGCGCGAAGGAACTGATGTCAGCGTTATTACCTACGCCGCGATGGTGTACGTAGCGCTGGAGGCAGCGGACATCCTGGCGAAAGAAGGCATTGATCTCGAAGTGGTGGATCTGCGGACCGTGCTTCCCCTCGACCGGAGCGCAATTCGCCAGACGGTGGAGAAGACGAATCGCGTAATCGTGCTGCACGAAGACACGAAAACGGGCGGCATTGCGGGTGAGGTTGCAGCCATCATTAACGAAGAGTGCTTCGACTCGTTGGACGCGCCCATCACGCGCATTGCCTCGGCTGACAGTCCGGTGCCGTTCTCCCCACCGTTGGAAGAAGTTTTTCTGCCCCAGGTGGGAGACGTAGTCCGGGAGGCTCGCAAGCTGAAGCAGTACTGAACCGACCCGGCTGCGGACTGCCGATCGCTCATGACAGCCGGGTTACGATTTGTAAATCTTGTCCAATCCGCCGACCTGTCCGTAGTAGGATGATAAATTCTTCGGCTGTGCCATCCATCAAGCCTTCAGAGGAGAGTCATGCGCGGATTCATCCTGGGAGTAATTCTCACGCTGCTGGTGGTTTTTGGAGGAGCCTACTATTACCTGACCACGGGGCATTTCGACACCCGGGCAGTGGGCAACACTCCGAGCACTCTCGAACGCCGCACAGCCAATAACTCCCTTGACGCATGGGTTGACGGTCACGCTCCCAAGCAGGCAAATCCATTTCAGCCGACCATGGACAACATCATGGATGGCTCCATGACGTACGACAAGAACTGCGCTTTCTGCCATGGCAGCCTGAAACAACCAGTCTCGCCGATGCGCACCAAGTTTTATCCTTCGGTGCCGCAGCTCATGTCCCGCATCCCCGATGATCCCGACGGCAATCTGTTTTACGTGATTAAGTACGGCGTGCGCTTTACCGCGATGCCCGGATGGGAAGGGGTATTGACCGACGACGACATCTGGAAGACGGTGGTCTTCCTGAAGAACTCAGGGCAGATGAAGTAGCCCCCGCCCGATGTTACCCGTTGGGCTTGACTATCTTCGTATGTCCCGTAGTCTTTAGTTTGAAAGCGTCGTTGGAAATCTTGCGGTTAATTTCAATGTTGCTGAACTTCGTAAGTTTGTAGTCGCCCGAGGGCTCGTCGTAACGCTGCTGTACGCTGACCCCGCGCGCCGGATCGATCCACAGCGTGATCGTGGAAAACATGTTGCGCACCCGCTGCGATTTAGGGGTCAGCTCAAGCTTGGCGGCGTTCACGCCTTGCACCTGCTCCGTGCCCGCGTACTTCACGTCAAACGACTTGGACAGATCGCGCCCGCTCCCACCGAACCCCAGCACCAGGAAGCTCTCGAAGTCGGCCTTATTCTTGCCGGGATTGTATTGGGTCACCTGATCGATGGAGGGCTGATACACACTGAGCAGGTTTCCGGTAAACAGGACATAACGCTTGTCAGGCCCGGTGAAGTCGGCGGCCATCTCGACGTCGTCACCCTGGCGGCGGAAATACATAGTGCCCTTCTGCAGGTCGTGATCGTCGACTACTTTCTGATACTGGTCGGAAATAAAGTCGCACTGCGCACTACGGAAGCCGGCCGCCGCCCGATCCATGGAAGCGAGAGTAGACTGCAAATCCTGGGCGTGCGAGACCGCGACGCCGCATAAAAGGACCCATCCCGCGACCGCAATGATAGTTTGTTTCATGATTTTTCTTGCCAAAGGCTGAACCCGGTTCACGCCGAACTCGGTTCGAAGTTAGCGATGTCCCCAGACTTTGTAGGCGACCAGGTTGTTCTTGCCGTCATGCACCGGTTCGTAACGATCAACTGTAATTTCACCGGCGACTGGCTCAATAATGCGCAGCAGCGATTCCCGAATTTCAGCGTCACTGCCCGTCTTCACCGCCGAGGCATCCACCTTGTACAGAAATCCGTCACCTTCCTGTTGAACGATGACCTCCGTTTGATGCGGGGGGCGTTCCTGCGGTTTGTCCCGGAAGTTGACCCAAATCGGAGTCAGGAAGATGAATGCGAGAATGATGGTAACCATTATGTCGTAAGGGACGCTGCCTCGCGGATAGGTCCACCAGATATAGCCTTTTACGGTCTGCCCAAACTTACTCATTGTTATCAAGTCTAGAGAGGCGCACGGTGAAGTGCAACAATACCGCCATCGGCTTTCCGCGATTCGCTTAACTCTCTCAAGGAAATTCTGATCACGTAAGAACGAGTTCCCGCAGCGGCTAAAGCCGTAAGACTTGCGGGTACTTAACGGACGGCCTGAAGGCCGTCCCCTTCAAAACCAGGCTTAATCAGAGTTTCCTCAACGATCCACGATTCACGATCCACTAACTCCTCAACTCGACCACCGTCGCTCCGCCTCCGCCTTCATTTTGCGGAGGCTCGCTGACCTTGGCCACGTGGGGATGGCTTTGCAGGAATTGCCGTAGCGCTTTACGCAGAATACCCATCCCGCTTCCGTGAACCACGCGGAGCCGGACCGCGCCAGCCAGAAACGCCCGATCCACGAACTTCTCCACGGCTCGCGTAGCTTCATCCACGGTTTGACCGATGACGTTGATTTCAGTGGCTACGCTTTCGTTTTCGTTGGCCAGGGAAACATTAATACCGCGTGAACGAGCGGCTTCCACCGGATTGCATCCGGCGTGCGCCACTACGCTGGCGAAGTCGTCGCGCCCCACCTTCATCTTCATGGGACCAACCGCAACTTCAAAGCTGTCATCGTCAAAATGGCGGAGCACGCGCCCGTCGCGGCCCAACGAGCGGAGGCGAACGGTGTCGCCCACGGACACGTGCTTCACCACGTGCTGCTGGGCATGAGGATCGCCGGTATCGGCTCCGGTGGTGTGCGCCACTACGGTCGAGTCGAATTGTTCGCGAAATTCGCGGCGCATCTTGGCGATGCGGCGGTCCGCGTCTTTCGACAGCTTGAGCGCCTGCGCCCGGTCCTGCACCGCATTCACCGTCTCATGGATGCGATATTCGAAATCACGCAGCACGCTCTCCACCTTCTTTTCCAGCTCGCGGATTTTCTCGCGCTGCTCTTTTCGGCCTTCCAGATTGAGGCGGTCGCGCTCGCGGGCTACTTCCTGCTCACGCGTCCGGAGCTGTGTGCGCTCGGAATCGAGCTGGCGCAGCTCAGTGTGCAGACGGTCCAGGAAGCGCGCCACGTCTTGCGCCTGCGAAGTCATGCGTTGGCGAGCGTCGCCGACGATCTCGGGGTTGAGTCCGAGCTTGTGCGCGATGTTGATTCCCGCCGATGCGCCGGGCACGCCGATGCGCAGCTCGAAGGTCGGCGCAAACGTGTGCTCGTCGAATCCAACCGCCGCGTTCAGCACGCCGGGCGTGTTCGCTGCGTACACTTTCAGCGCCGTGTGGTGGGTGGAAATGATGCTGATGCAAGCTGCGCGCCGAAAGTACTCTGCAATAGCGACGGCCAGTGCCGCGCCTTCTTCCGGATCGGTCGCCGAACCCAATTCGTCGAGCAACACTAGCGACTGCGCGGTGGTGTGATGGGAGATGAAATCGATGTTGGTGACGTGCGCAGAAAAGGTCGACAGGTTCTGCTCGATCGACTGGTAGTCGCCGATGTCGGCAAAGACCGAGTCGAAGATCGGCAACTCGGCGCGTTCGGCGGGAATCGGAATTCCCGACTGGGCCATCAGCGCTAGCAGACCCACGGTCTTCAACCCCACAGTTTTGCCGCCCGTGTTAGGACCGCTGATGATGAGCTGGCGATGCTGCCGGTCTAGCTCGACGGTGAGTGGAATCACAGTGACCCCTCGCGCTTTGAGCGTGCGCTCCAGCAGCGGATGGCGGGCATTGCGCAGTACGAGCGCATCACCTGGCGCTGTGTCCGATGAACCATTGACCGGTGATTCGGTGATCGTGGACACGCCCGGCTGTGATGGTCCAGTCTCAGGGTTTCCGGCCCCATCGCTCAGCAGCTTCACCGCCACGCAGTCGTATTCTTCGGCAAAGCGCGCTTTGGCAAATTGCAGTTCCAATTCTGCCAGCACATCCACGGCGTGTATCAACCCGTCGGCGTGCTCGCCCAGCCGGGCAGTCATGTCGAGGAGTATGCGATGAATTTCGGCCTGCTCGTCTTCCAGCAAACGGACCAAGTCATTGTTCTGCTCGATCGTCTCCAGCGGCTCGATGAACACCGTTTGCCCGCTGGACGATGCTCCGTGCGCCACACCCTGTACGCGACGGCGCTGTTCTACCTTTACCGGAATTACAAAGCGCTCGCCGCGGATGGTGACTAGCTCCTCCTGGACGGCGCCTCCTTCGGAAAGCCGCCGCAAATAGCCGCGCAGCGACTCTTGTATCGAGCGCTTTTGTTTTTCGATGTCGCGACGAATACGAGCCAGCTCGGGCGAGGCACGGTCGTCCAGCGTCCCGTCGGGCAGAATCTTGTTACGGAAATGGCGCAGTAGCAATGTGAAATCGGCGAGGTTTTGCGAGAGCTCCCGCACCGCCTCCCACTTATCCTGGATAGCGACTGCGGGATGTAGAGCAATCTCGCGCCACTCAGCGGCTCGATCGGCGACCAGTAATAGGTCGCGGATCTCGGTAATCTCCAGCGCTGCGCCGCTGATCCGGGACTTGTTCACCAGGACAGTGGGATCGAGCAGCCCATGAAAATCAAAATGCCCGCCGGTGCGAAGATACCCTCGCAGCTCTTGCGTGAGCTGCTGCTGACGCTCGATCCACTGGCGGTCACACGAAGGCGTGAGCTGCATCACCTGCTCATGTCCCAGCGGCGAAGCGGTGTAAATAGCGAGCAGATGACGCAGCTGATCGAACTCAAGAACGCGCTCGCTGGAATTAGGTATGGGACTGGGAGAACTCATCGGCTTGGTTTCTATGGTACAGGAGAGACAGACGGGATCGGCTTTCTACCCAAGAGGATTTAAGCCGGAGCGCGCAGGAAATGTCCGGCGCGGCCAGACATATTCACAAGTTATTTACCATCGAGACGCCGCCTCGACTATCGCTCCGATTGCTCGCCAGATAGACTGTTGCGGCGGCGGCTTGCGTTAATCTAAAAGATGCAAGGCGTTCCGATCCGCGAGCCGCGGCTGTAACCGGCGAGTATCCTGGTCATCCGAACTTAGCGATCCGCGCAAAGAGGGGTTCATGCTACAGCATTCCGACGCATTCGTTTTTTTTGGCGCCACCGGCGATCTGGCCCACAAGAAGATCTTTCCCGCTCTGCAGAGCATGGTGAAGCACGGCACGCTGACTGTGCCGGTCATCGGAGTGGCTAAGTCAGGCTGGACTATCGAGCAGTTGCGCGATCGTGCTCGCGACAGCATCACCAAGTTTGGTGGAGGAGTGGACGAGGAAGCCTTCGCCCAACTCTGTGAGCTGCTCAGCTACCTGGATGGCGATTACAAAGACGACAAAACCTATGCGGCGCTGCGCACGATGCTGGGTAATGCGCAGTGTCCCACGCACTATCTGGCGATTCCTCCCAGCACGTTTCCCGTGGTGGTGCAGGGATTGGCGAAATCCAGTTGCGCGAAAAATGCCCGGGTCATCCTGGAGAAACCTTTCGGTCGCGATCTGGTGTCGGCACGAAAGCTGAACGACACTCTGCATCAGGCGTTTCCCGAGGAAAACATTTTTCGCATCGATCACTATCTGGGCAAAGAGGCAGTGGAGAATCTGCTGATCTTCCGTTTCGCCAACAGCTTTCTGGAGCCGATCTGGAACCGCAATTATATTCACAGCGTGCAGATCACCATGGCGGAATCCTTTGGGGTCGAAGGGCGCGGAAAGTTTTACGAAGAAGCGGGCGCCATTCGCGATGTGGTGCAGAACCACATGTTGCAGGTGGTTGCGTTCCTGGCCATGGAGCCGCCCACAAGGATGTACGTAGATTCGGTCCGCGACGAGCAGGTGAAAATTTTTCGCACTATCCCGCCGCTGAGTCCGGTAAATATCGTGAGAGGACAGTTCGATGGCTATCGCAATGAGCCGGGCGTATCGCCGCATTCGGACGTCGAGACCTTCGCTGCCCTGCGTCTGGAGATCGACTCCTGGCGGTGGGCCGGCGTTCCGTTCCTGATCCGTGCGGGCAAGCGCCTGCCGGTCACGGCGACGGAAGTCTACGTGAAGTTGCGCAAGCCTCCGTTGAGCAAGATGGGCGGCGATGGGCGCAACTACTTCCGCTTCCGCCTCGGCCCCGACATCGAGTTGAGCCTGGGTGGCCGGGTGAAGCGCCCGGGCCCACTCATGGTGCCCATGCCGGTCGAACTTTCGGCGGTCAAGTACACCGCTAACGACGAGATGGACGCCTACGAGCGTCTGCTCACCGACGCGATGAAGGGCGATCAGTTGCTCTTTGTGCGGCAAGATGCCGTGGAAGCAGCCTGGGCCATCGTCGATCCTATTCTCGGCGATTGCTGTCCCACAGAGTCGTACGAGCCGGGAACGTGGGGACCGCCCGATTCCCGCGAACTGGCGGCCGACATTGGAGGCTGGCACGATCCGGTGTGAGGTCTATCCCACATTGTAGGAGTACGATTGGAACAATGGGAATGCTGGGTGCCCCACTCATTCCTGCTTTTGGAATGAGTGGGAACTAAGATACCAGGACCACAGACAGCGAAGGTTCAGTCGGGTATACTTTTGATTCCCACACATTCGAAAATCGCGAATGTGTGGGGCACCCGGCACTTCGGGATGGGAACGATGCAGCGATTGATGTTGTGCTTAATACTGCTGGTTTGCGCTGAGACACCCTTCTCCGCTCAAACGAAGGATGTTCGCTACAAGGTATCGTTTCCCCACGTCAGCCTGAAGACAGACCGGGGCGAGAGGATCGAGTCAGTTGCAGTTTTATGCACTGCGGACGTTTCGTAGCACTTAACTCGATACCAGATGACTGGTCTGCCACAATCATCGGGTCCAGTTTCCGAGAAGACCACATTGAAAATGGAAGCAGGGCATGGCACCAGCGAATTGTGGCATGCGGAAGACCTGAATGGATTTGTCACCGTGTGGTCCGTCGGAGACTCTTGTTTTGACATAGCGGCATCCATCAAGGCCAGCTATTACGACGGAAACGATCTCCACCAGCGAAAGATTTCCTTCAGGCAAGCCGAGCTAATTCTTAAGCCAGAGTCTCCACATGTCGATAAATCTCCAGCGCACAACTGATTCGTAATCTTCGTTAGCCTATCCTCGGTCCCGACACAAACGGATTTCCCACGATCACGAATCGTAACGGCTGCTCGACTGCCTTGGTGATGCCGATGCGCGGCGGTGGCCACGATGCGTTCCGGACGGAAACTGTCGTCGGCGAACCACAAGTCGGAAGCGCGCGAGGTGAGGTCTTTGTCGTTGTCGCGCTGGCGGGTGATGCCCAGCGCCTCCGACATGCGTCCCGGACCGCTGGAGATCAGGCGCAATTGCGTCGGACGAGGCGATGGAGGCAGTTCAATGTCTCGGGCTAGCGCCATTGCATCCAGTCCAAACACCGGCTCCATCGCGCGGAACAGTACGCCTTCACCGTCGCCCTCAGGCATGCACGAGACGTTCAGGCAATAGTGATTGCCATAGATGAAGTACACATACGCGTGACCCGGCGGCCCAAAGAGCACAGCGTTGCGAGGAGTCTTTCCGGCAAATGCGTGGGCTGCGGGATCCTGCCGGCCAAGGTAGGCTTCATCTTCGACGATGCGACCCGCCAGCAGTTTGCGGCCGTCGCGCCGGATCAGCAATTTGCCCAACAACTCACGGCCTACTCTTACCGGATCGCGACTAAAGAACTCACGGGGAAGGATCGGCGCTTGGCGCAGCATCACGGCGGTGACTCGCTCCGAAACGCGGCCAAAACTCACAGTTTCACCGCTACCAGTCGCAGCCGCTTGTAGTCGATGGTCCACGTCCCGTTGTGAAGCAGCGCGGGAGCGGCAAACTTATCGGCCAGGCTAAAGAACTCCTTGCGCTGTTCCGGTGCAATCGCCTCGACCGCGAATCTGCCGAACATTTCCAGCCACAACTTCAGCCCGCGCTCTCCGCCTTCCAGAATCGTCGATCGATCGAACAGCACAGCGAAATCGACTTCGAGTCCCTGCGATTCCAGCAGCGGCGCGTATTCTCCGATCGATGGAAAGGACCACGGCGATAGCTGTTCAGGGTTCGCGATGCCCAGTACCCGCAACGCCTGATACATCGCTTCAAGCAAGTGCCGGAGATTTCCGCGACCACCCATTTCCAATACCAATCGTCCACCAGGTTTCAGCGCTCGCGCAATCGAAGCAATCGCGCCTCGTTGGTCCCGCACCCAATGCAGCGCGGCATTCGAGATCACAACCTCGAACTCACTGGAGTAGGGCAACGCAGCCGCGTCGGCCACGTCGAAAAGGACGTGCGGGAAGTTGCTTCGCGCGGTGTCAATCATCTCCGGGGAAGAGTCAATGCCGACCACTTCGGCGCCGAACTGCGCGATCTCGGCAGTGAGCTGACCGGTGCCGCAACCGACATCGAGAATGCGCTCGCCCGGCTTGGCGTTCAGCAGCACCAGCAGGTCGCGTCCGTATTGCCACACAAACGAATGGCTCGACTGATAGAGTTCGGAATTCCAGGAAGCGGCTTTGGAGTTCATGGGGCGATTGTAATCATGCCGCGCATCAGTTTTCTGTGATCCCAGCTTCCCGCGCGCGAAATTTCCAGTAGTCGCCGGCGGTCTCACTGAGGTCGCCAGACGGCTTCTCACCGCGAAAGACGCGGGACACGCCGCGAACCACCCGCCGCATCGGAAGGTCACCGCTGCCCTCGGCCAAAAACAGCTCACCGGTTTTCGCGGTGCGGTAATACCAGCGTTTAAGCAATGCCAGATGTTCCATCCGCTCCAGGGCATTGCGCAGCTTGGGAGCTTCCGCCTTTGCCAGTGCCTCGGTGATACGAGCTTCCATCGATTGCGGCCGGGTCGCCAGATGCGAAGCCTCAGCCTGCTTGCCGACGTTGAGCGTGACCGGATCGCAGATACGTCCCTGGACAATTTTGAACAGCGCCACGGATTCGCGTTCCGCCGAGGGCTGCACCATCAATCCATTCAGCTCGTCGAGACGGCGCACGATCTCCGGCAGCGGCGCGGTCGCGGCCTTTACTTTTTCCACCCGCGCATGCAGGGCCGCAGCGGCTTCAAAGTCGAGATTGACGGAAGCCTCGTCCCGCATGCGCTCGATTTCACGCACCAGCGACTGGCCGCCGCTCTCGAAATATTGTTGTACGCGGTCAACCTCAGCCGCGTATTCCTGGTCACTGCAGCCCTTGAAGCATGGCGCCAGGCACATCTTCATCTCGGAATAAATGCAGCCCGGGAACGCGGGGTCGGGATGCAGATCGTCGACACAGCGTCGCATCTTGAAGAGATCGAGCGAATCGTTGGCAAACTTCTCGGCGGCCACGCGCGTAGCGAACGGACCGAAATACTGCGCGTTGCTTTTCGTTCCGCCGATCCGGGTAGTGATCGTGGCACGCGGATACGGGTTGTCGAGGATAAGCTTCACCAGCGGCGCAAAACGCAGCCGCAAGCGTCTGTCGTAGGTCTTCGGAAACTCGCGGCGCAGCGTCTGGTAGAGCTCGAATCCCGCTTCGAAGTCGGAGCCGGTCGGAGTCCATTCCACCCAGCGAACTCGGTCGCGCAGGTTCAGCTTGCGGCTTTGTCCTTCGAGCGCTCCCAGCAAGCGCTGTAATCGGCGCCGCAAGTTCGAGCTCTTGCCGACGTAGGGCTCGCTACCTTCATCGCCACGCAGCACAAAAACTGCCGCGCTCGCTGGGGCGGCGGCGAACAACTCGGAGTCGCGATCGGGGAGGAACTCGATGCGCTGCAAAGCCACCACTGGATTCTAGTTCACGACCAGGACACGGCCTGCGGACGACCTTCAATTTGGTCCGCCCCAAGCAAGACGGTTTTACTTGCGCGGGATTGTTGAATAACTCTGACCAACTAGTACCCCCCTCCCCCATGGGTCCCTAAAATATTGAAAACAAACAAGAGGGCTCCGCAAAATATTGTAATCAAAGGAGTTGCAGGTAAAATATTTGCAATCAATCAGTTACGGCATGGGCTGCAATTCTACACTTCCCATTCTGGGAGCCAAGGCAGTTCGAGATTCCTTAACACCTATCTCTGAGGTTTAGATCCGAACCTGGCGCTTCGCACAAGTTGTCAAAGAACGAGTCTTGCTGGCCATCGGCCTTAGTCGATAAGAACCAGTCGGGCGCTATTCGCCCAACTTATTACTTTACCTGCGCGCTGCGATCCTTCCGCACAAGAAAGCGCGTCCGAAAAAACTAAGGTAACCACTTGTCCCGGATCGGGAAGACTCACGAGCAAGATGCACGACGCGTGCCGCATACATTCCCGGCGTTTAGGAATGTGTGGGAGAACATAAAATACTCGGACTGGCTTTGGTTCCCCGGAAACCAGGTAGTGTCCCCTCCCACTCATTCGATAGTCACGAATGAGCGGGATCCCGGGCGAAATGCCATGCGAACTTAATTGCCGGTCGGAATGATTCCCGCATTTTCGACCATCAGGATGACGGTCCGTCGCGGAGCGCGGGTGCGGTGGACGACTCCCTTGGGAACAACCATGCCCTGCCGCGGAGAGAGTTCCACGGTGCGATCTTCCAGGTCGATGAGCAATTTGCCTTCGACCACATAGAAGAATTCGTCATCCTCGTCGTGCTTGTGCCAGTGATATTCGCCCTCGATAATACCGACGCGCACCACCGACTCGTTGACCTTGCAAAGTGTCTGGTTAAACCACTTATATTCGCACGCATCGGCCAGCGCCTTCTCGTCAATAATCTCCAGCGGTTGATGCAGAACGTTCAGGCGAGTCTCGTAAGGATAATCGGAGACAGAATCAGGCATAGCTCCTCCACAGTGATCTTGGACTTGCCGGGTTTACGGAGTTTGATTGCCTCAGACGGCAAAGGATTCCACTTTGCTTCCCCTGGTCACTGTTCAAGATCGTGTCCGAAACAGAGCCGGTACCCATTGCAATCCTCAATATCGAAGTCGCGACAGCCATAAGGCTTATCGCAAATGTTCCGCGCGATCTTCACCCCTTTTCCCTTGAACTCCTGATACAGCGCGTCGGCATCATCAACCCACACGTAGGCGTCCCAGGCGTCGCCGCTCGGGTCGACCAGGCGATTCGGACGTATCACACCGGCCTTGTCAGTCTGACTGAGCATGATGGTGATGCCGTTGCGACGAACCATGCAAAAGCATGGCGGATCGCCCCAAAAGCGCTCGTACTGGAAGCCCAGCTTGTCGCGGTAAAAGTTCGCTGTCGTCACTACCTCGTCGACCAGGAAAAAGGGAGCGATACCCCAGCGGGCTCGGGTTGCGGCCGTTGATGGTGGATTGACGGGGCCGTCATCTGACATTTCGTTGGCCTCCACTGAATGGGTATGGTCGGATGGTTAGACGGTAATACTATCCACTACGATCATTAAATCACCGTGCGGGCAAAAGATGTCGCGGTCACGGTTCGCCGCGTTTGCTATTGCGCAGCGACAGCCGGCTCGGCGCCGACATGCGCTGGAATTGGGCTTGCTTCGAGTGCTGGCGGAAGTCGCGGCCCTCGATCTCGACCTTCTTGCACATCTCGTGCAGCCGTGAACGCATGCGTTCACCGATGCGGTCGCCTAGAGTCTCGCGCCGGGCGGCCCGCTCCGCCTCCGACGGGCTTCGCAGATTATTGATCTCTGCGTTCGTCTCCTGCCCATCGGGAAAGTTGGTGGTGATGATGGTTGTCTTGTTGTCGTTGTAGCGGCTGTTGAGAACGATAGTTGACGGTGTCGAAGACCCACTCCGTGCTGCGCACTGCGCCGAGCTCGTCGAGCACCAGAACTTCGGCCTCGAAAATGGGACGCAGAATCTCCATCTCGGTGGCCTGCACCGATGGGTTGTAGGAGTTCTGGATCGATTTCAGCAGCTCACGATAATCGCAAAACAGGCAGTGGATGCCCTTTTCGCGGATCAGGTCCTTGATGATGCCGACTGACAGATGCGTCTTGCCAACTCCGACCGAACCGACGAAGAGCAGCCCGGTTTTCTCGACGGGATAATCCTCGACGAAGCGGCCGGCAAAGGTTCTGGCCTTGATGACGCTCTTCTGGTTCTTGTCGTCAGGATCGTATTGGAAGTTGCTCGAGTTCGCAATGCTCATAGCGCGCCGGAATATGCGCCGCCGCCAGCAGGCGCTCGCCGCGGCTCTGCACGCGACATTCGCAGCGCACCACTTCGCGCTCCTTGCCCTGCTCGATGGTCTGCCATCCGGTGCCGCCGCAGATCGGGCACGTCTCAGTCGGGGTCGTAGTCACAAATTGAACTGTAATGCTGAGTCGCCGGGCGATGCAATGGAGCTCAGGGGCAGATTTGCACTGATTCTCCCGAACCATGCAAGAATCAGTGGGGGACTGTGGAAATCCGTGAGTAAACGCTCGTCGAGGGTAGAGCGGGCCTTCAGGCCCGCGTTGTCGCCGTCGTCTATATGTATCTGACTCGGCTTCGCAGGCAACTATAGATTTGGTTCACAATCTGTATTTGCCGCTTCACAGGCTGCTGAAAAAAGTCGGGTTCGACGCGTTTTTGAAGGGGCGCACCTTCAGGTGCGCCGTAAAAGCCCTTTATTTTTGTCATTCCTCGTGGGCTTCAGCCCGCGAGGAATCTGCTTTCCAACCTTTCAGCAAGCTGTTCAGCCGACGACAGAGTGTCGCCCGCTGAAGCGGGCTCTTTCAACAACAGGATCAGCATAACGCGGCGGCTAAAGCGCCGCTCTACCCTTTCTCCCGGGGTTCCTTTTAGTCACTATGCACAGCGGCGAACTGCTCCTTCCCCACCGGCAGAATGTCATAGACATAATCATGAGCAGCCAAGGCCACAGGCTTCATTGTGCCTGCCCGGATGCGCTTCACCATCTCCTCACGCGAAGTGCCGAAGATGGCTTCCAGGATTTGCTCGCGCTCCTGGTCGCTGGCTTGCGCCAACACAAATAGCACACGCGCGCTGTGCTGAATGTATTTCGGCGAAAGCAATTGCCGCTTCAGCAATTCCATAATAATCGGCGCTTTGCCTCGGTCGAACCGTCCCGGATCGCCGCGCCGGTCCAGTTCCGCAAAGAACTCCGCAGTCCACGCGTTGTGATAATCCAACACCTTCTGGAAGAGGTCTTGGGTGAATCGGGTCCCTGCCTTCACCTTTTCGCCGCTTGGCGCCAGCACGACACCGTCTTCGGTCAGCGCGGACCGCTGGAAATAACCATCCTTGGTGATGACCGCTTGATGCCGCACCAGCGTCCACAGCCAAGAAACATCGATGCGGTACGTGGCCAGGTCGTTCATGAAGCGCTGCTTAAGTTCGTAGTCATCGATGGCGGCAGCGAAGTTGCCATTCAGGATCTGGAAACCGTAGTTGGCGGCCATGTAGAACGCATGCTGGATATGCTCGATGGTGATATCGCCCTTGGGCACGTCGTAGATCGCGTCCCAGCGCTCCTGACTGAGGAGCTTCTCCGGCGTGTCCAGCGCTTGCCTGCTGATGATGGCTGGAGTGATCTTGCCCTGCGCGTTCAGCAAGCCGCGTGATTCCAGCAGCGCCCGCTCTGGACTCGGCCAGGCCACTGGCGACGGTGGGTATCGCTTTGCCGTTCGCGTCCACCGTTTCGCGGGGCGCATCCAGCATCGCCTGCAATTCCGCCAAGGGCGCCTGCAGCGGTCGATTTCCCGCAGCCACGTACGTCGGCTCCGGACTGGCGACCCAGCTCTGGCGATACGCGTCGTAAAGGCGGCCCTTTGACGCGACCCGACAGAATATCTGTCGAGCGTGACTTGCGTGTCCGGCCGCGCTGGGATCGTCGGGCACGAACATCAATCCCAGCAGCCGCTCGCGCAGCTTGTCCACTACGATCGCGCGCATCGCCACCGGGTTATACCGCGAGCGGCCATACGCATCGCTTGTCTGATACATCATGACTGCTGCCATTCCGCCGATGGGCGCACCCTGCGTGAGTTCGCCATGCTTCATGCCCGCCATGAGCATCATGAGCGCGTTGTAGCGCTGGTAGGCGATCATGTTCGGCGAAGCCATGCCGATGGTTTGGGGATCGGGAAAGACGCCGTCCGGGTCGTCTTTCCACATCTCGATGAGGCTGCCCAGATAGTCCCAGCGGCCAACATTGGTGCCCAGCAGGCGGCGGCGAAAGACCCAGGCAATCGCCGGCAGATAGCGGCCGCCGTTGCCTTCCTCATACAGCATCTTGAGTCTTGAAAGTGCCGGCGGGAACTCCGATGATGCCTTCCATGCGCGCCAGCAACTTTCTCCACGACGAGCGCCTCGCGCGGCGTCTGCATCTTGGGGATGTAGAAATAGACGCCGGTGCCGGCGCGCTTCAGCGCGTCGTAGTTGTTGAGGACCCAGAGGACGACCACCGCAATCAGCCCAGGGACAGGTTGGTCATCGACCATGAAGTGCTCGTAAACAATGTGAATGCTGGGCGGGCGAACCAGGCGGGTCGGCCACTTGCCTGGTTCTCTCTCAATCTTGTAGGAACGGGTCTTGCCCTTCTTTGCCACATCGTAAGACTTGCTGGCCCAGCGGCCTTCGAGAATCTCCTTGGCATTCTGCAGGGCCGCAAATATCCCTACCGGCTCGATTCCTGGCTGTGCCGAGGGGCTGGAAGTGCGAGGGTGAAGCATCTTCGAAATCCGGCATGTTCATGGGCGCGGCGCTATTCAGCGCATTGAAGGCCATGTCCAGCGGATGCCAGGGACCGGTAAGCTCCAGCCCGGGATTCTGCAGCGGATGGACGTCGGCAGGGATGGGCACTTCGTCGTTAAGACGCCAGCGCCATTCACTCTCGCGATCCAGAAAATTGTCGATCATGCCCTGAACGATGTTCCGAAATGTCCAGGAGCGTCCGGCAACCGGATCCTCGAAGGACTCGTCCCACTTCGGCCAGGCGTATTTCCTGCGTACCGGCTCGGAGCTCTCGAGCAGTGCCCGGCGGGCGTTCAGGACCTCGGCAAAGGCAGGACGCAGTTCGCGGGTCAGCGTCGTAATCGTCTCTTCGACGTTGACCTCTCGACCATTCACCTTTTTGGTTCCGAACAACTCTGGGAATTGCTGGAGAATATCTTCGCGGATCATCGGCGCCTCCGGGGTGGTTTCCATAGTAACTCTTCACTTTAGAGCGCGCCGTCTGAGCCGTTAAAGCGCTCCGCGATGTGTGCCGAAACGGGAAACGCGCCAGCCTGCTCTCAGGACGAATTAGCGGAGCCAAAAGCAGCCCGCTCTCAAAACCAATAATCGGGAGCCTTTCATATGGTGGAAGGGAAAAGGCTACAGGTTAACGCTTCTGCCGAACGATGCCAGCGAGTGAGCGTTATTTAATCTTTTGTGGTTTCCCTTACGATCCGCGCAGCGGCTTGGTTTACGTCCTCTTCGTCCATGTATCGGAGATCCGTCCAGGGAACACCCTCCACCAGGGGGCCATCCCCGGTTACAAACTGGAGGTCGGCAGATTTCGATTTCTCGTCAACGCTTACGACGACAAGTACTCCATTATGGCCCAAGGCGGTAACGCGGTCGTGCTTTCTAGGAATACGAGGTTCCATGCCACAAGTTTACGCCGACCGCGCTGGCGTTCAAGGAGGAAGGAATTCAAACTACACCACTACCGCATCCACTTATTTCTTGACATCAGGTGGGATTCGCAAGTAAATACTCGCTCCAACAGGTAGCCACCTGGCGAGGAGCAAGCATGAACAAAGGGGATTTGGTTGAGAAGATCGCAGCCGCCCACGGAATCAGTAAAACCGCCTCTGGGGGCGCCATTGACACCATTATCGACGCAGTCACCAGCGCGCTGAGGAAAGGCGATCGCGTGACTTTGGTCGGCTTCGGAACCTTTTCGGTTTCGCAGCGCAAGGCGCGCAACGGTCGCAATCCGCAAACCGGAGGCGTGATCAAGATTGCGGCCCGCAAGGTCGCCAAGTTCACCCCCGGCATCGAGCTGAAAAAAGCCGTCAACCGAAAGTAAAGGGAAATACCTTCGCACCGCGTTTGCAATCGGCGGCAGGACGAAAGCTCTGCCGCTATTTAGATTTTTCCAGAGTGTAGGATCTTCCGGCGATCTTCACGGCTGATAAATCCACGCGTTGGCGACTGCGCCCGCCATGGCGTCTTCACCGTAGCCGCCCGCGATCAGCACCCGGCCATCGGCCAGCAGCGTCGCCGAGGAGAAGTAGCGTCCGTTGCCGACCGAACCGCCAGCGGGTTGGAAAGTGTTCGTTGCCGGGTCGTAAATCTCCGGCTTCTCGGCTCCTCCCGCAATCAGGATGCGCCCGTCGGACAGCCGGACCACGGCATGGGTCAATTTGAAACGTGCCGCCGCCATGTTGCCCGCTGGCGAGAAGTGTCCGGTTGCGGGATTGTAGATTTCCGCGCTGGCGTATGTGCCACGCCAGTCCTGATTGTTCGAGCCCCCGACCACCAATACGCGACCGTCGGACAAAAGCACGGTGGCCATTTTATGGCGGGCGGTGTTGAGGCTGCCGGTCATGCTGAAGCGGCCGGTCGCCGGATCGTAGATTTCGGCGCTAGCTTCGATTCGCGCGTTAGGATAACGGCCCGCACTGGAGCCTCCCACTACCAGCACGCGGCCATCCTGAAGCAGAACCGCGCTGTGGGTGTTGCGCGCGACCTGCATGCTTCCCGTTGCGGAGAAGCGGCCGGTCGCCGGATCGTACAGCTCCGCCGAACTGAGCCGCTGGTCTTCGTGTGCGCCGTCTCCGCCGATCAACAAGACCTTGCCACTCTTCAGCAAGACTGCGGAAGCGCCACAGCGTGGCCCGATCAAGTTGCCGGTCGCGTGGAAAGTTCCTGTGGCGGGATCATAGAGTTCGGCGGTTGCCAGATTCGTGCCCGACCCGTCCGATCCACCCGCAATCAGGACTTTGCCGTTCGGCAGCAGCGTCGCCGTGTGACAGGAGCGCGCTGTCGCCATATTGGCGATGGTCATGAACGATCCGGCTCGAGGATCGTACAGTTCCGCCGACGCGTCATACCTGCCATTGGCTTCCATCCCGCCGGTGATCAGGACTTTGCCATTCGGCAGCAAGGTCGCCGTCTGCGAAAACCGGCGCACGTTGAGCTTGCCGGTGGCGGTCACTGCTCCTGTCTTCGCTGGTGGAGCAGAGAGGGTGGCAAGGTCTGCTGCCGAAACAACCGACGCCGACAGCGCGAGCAGAACAAGAATGGCAAAGGCCCCGGAGTGAGAGCGTGGCATAGTTACCTCCAGCCAGGGGTTTAACGGCAGGGAGCTGCCGAAAGGGTGCTCTTGAGTCCTTTTGACCCCGAGCGGAATCAAAGGTAAGCGGTCGTTTTCGCCTGTCGCCGGTTTGCCGTGACCGCGCTATTCCGGTAAAATCAATACTTTGCGACCAGCGAGTCAGGAGTTCCTATGAAGGCAGCCATCCATCCGGCTTATGACGAAGTGCGCGTGCATTGTGCATGCGGCAATACTTTCATGACCCGTTCGTCCCACAAGGGCGACATCAACGTGGAAATTTGTTCCGCCTGCCACCCGTTTTTCACCGGCAAGCAAAAGCTGGTCGACACGGCGGGTCGCGTCGAACGCTTCCGTCGTAAGTACGCCAAGTCTGATGCCGGCAAAGCCGAAGCGGCCAAAGCCGAAACCGCCGCGGCCGAAGCGGCGAAGCAAAAGCAGTAGGAGTCGTCCGTTAGGATTCCTGAAGCCCTCGCTACGGCGGGGGCTTTTGTTTGCCAGGGTATAGGATTTGTCTTGTGGGATTCAAGAACCGTGACCCAATTCGCGCCGAGGTTCATATTCGTAGGTCAGAACGTCTTCGCAACGCGATGTTGCTTCTGGCGGACGACCTGGAGGCGTATGATGCCGCCGTTGCCCTGCTCGCGGTCCACTGTGCTATCTCGCTCAACGATGCTATTCAGGTAGGTTTACTGGGCGAAGGTCTAGATATGAGAGTCACACGCAAACCGTGTCAGACCTTGAGCGGATATGCAGGTCCAACCGCATCGATACCATAGGAATTGCACATTTGAAATGGCTTTTGACCAACAAGACCGCGATATCATACGGAGACAGGCGATTTACCGACACCGCCGCGGCTAGGGATAAAGCCGAACGTTTCCAAACGTGGGCCTATAGCAGCTTCAAAGAGGTATTGCGTGTACAAGAATATTCTTAACGAGGACCAACTCGAGGCTCGCGGCAAGAACGCAGTTGCTGACCTGCTTGCTAAGCGGTTGATCGTACCGAAGATTTTCTTCGACGCGGCTTGGCCGGCAAAGCGGTCGCAAATCGATGTACTGGCTGTCGATCGCGCAGGTGCGGGCGATATCCACGTTGTTGAGGTGAAGTCCGGAATCAATTCAGCCATGCTATCCGTCGCACAACTCAAAGAACTCCCGGCCCATTACAAGTACGTTGCTATCATGAATCCTGGACAGACCAAGCTGCAGCAACGTATCTTGTATCCCGACGACGGCTTGGGAAGAATTGGAGTGATCCTTTTTGAAGAAGGAGAGCACAACCAGCTCGTTGCACGAATCGAAATTGCTCCCGAGCGTTTCCGTGTGGGCGCCGAAATCATCCGGCGGATCGATCGGTTCACGGCGAAACAGCACGCCGACATCGAAATTCGGGTGTAACGATCGGTGAGCCAGATCGGTTCTAATCGCCTGATCCAGCCAGCGCGCGATCAAGCGACAACGCCCCCGCACCTTTAATCATCACCACCAGGCAAAGCGCAATCGCTAGCAGGTGGTACTCATATCCCTCGCCTTTCTGATTGCCGAACCAGT
Source organism: uncultured Acidobacteriaceae bacterium (assembly GCA_963746515.1). GTDB lineage: Bacteria > Acidobacteriota > Terriglobia > Terriglobales > Acidobacteriaceae > Bog-257. The sequence continues at coordinate 455,947 of CAVVBO010000004.1, forward strand.
TCATGAAGAAGCCGTTGAAGCGGTGAACGGTAGCGATGGCAACCAGCATGTTGACCATGATGCCGAAGGCCGCAATGCGGCTGAGCAGACCGACGATCAATCCCAGGCCTCCGAAAAACTCTGCGCAAATCGCCAGAAAAGCCAATGGAGCAGGGATGCCCGAATGGGTGAAGAACCCCATGGTTCCCTGGAAGCCGTAGCCGCCAAACCAGCCCAACATCTTCTGCGCGCCGTGCGCGAAAAATACGATGCCCAGCACCAGACGCACGATGGTCAGCGTGAAATCGTTGGGGGTAGAAAGAAGCTTACGCAAAATATCCTCCTCAAAATCGCCTGCCCTCAAGCAACGGCAAAACTACGCATCGACAGGGCCCCATACTGAAAACCTTCAAAGACGGATTCGATTTTGTCCGAATCCGAAGCCGCCCCCAGAACGATGAATACTGGCGCAAAGTGTTCGAAGGTCGGTACGGCCAGCTCCGGGTGCGGCGCGAGTTCTCGATAGCGGAGAAGATCGGCAATCTTCTGCTGCTCCAGCTTCGCCTTGAACCAGTCATCGAACTCTCGAACCCAAGGCTCGACGGGCTGGTCGATAGGCCCACCACGAAACATCTGCAGATTATGAACAATGCCTCCACTGCCGAAGATCATGATGTTCTCGGAACGAAGAGGCTGCAATGTTTTGCCTATTTCGTAGAGCTGTTGTGGAGTCAAATCCAGCGGCACTGAGATCTGCACTACCGGAATGTCGGCGTCGGGATACATAAGTCGCAATGGAATCCACACGCCGTGGTCCAGGCCTCGGGTCGTAGTCATCTCCGGTTTCCCGCCATCCGACGTGAGGAGCCCGGCTATGCGCTGCGCCAGTGCTGGCGACCCGAGAGGCGCATACCTCAGCTCGTAAAGAGCAGGCGGAAAGCCACCGAAGTCGTGAATCGTCTCATAACGATCGGCAGCGCTGATCAAAACTGAAGTTGAGCTGCCCCAGTGAGCCGAGAGGGCAACCATCGACTGGGGGCGAACTCGTCTTCCGAAGGCTGCAAGGGCGTCTTGGAAAGGCCCGCGTTCCACCGCAACCATCGGCGAGCCATGCGAGATGAAAACAGCCGGAGCTGTCACCTTCTCACCCGAATTAAGTTTGGGTGGCATAAGAAACCTACGCTGGAAAAGATGCTTGTTGCAACACGCAAGTTTCAGAATTCTTTGCCGGCGGTTTCGTCAGCCTTTTTACTGCTTATCGCTGGTCTTGAACTCGGTCCAGGGGTTGCCCTTCATGTCCTTGAGGATGGGCTGCTGCCAGTCGAACTCGGGATGCTCTTTCAGGAACTTGTCGGCGATGAAATCTTCACCACAAGGATGTCCTGCCCGCGCTTGCAGCGTCATGTTCCGCGTCATGCTGCTATCGGCGGCTTGCGCGGTTACCGCCCCCATCGGGCTATAAGCAGGCTCTCCCCATGCGGGCTCGCCGGTCGGAGCAGTGTCGCCGTGCCCGCACAATCCGCGGAAGTTGCGATCCTCTTTGCCCTCATAAGTGTCAAAGTGATCGGCCAGGAATTTCTCGCCCAGCTCGACATCGATCTGCCCCTTATTCGCCGGCATGATTTCGTCCCAACGCTTGTGCCGGGCATTAGGAGAACTGGACATGTTGGTGGGATCGAAATCCGTTTCGGCCTTGATGAATGCCGGATCGCTGGGAAAGTTGGCGCCCACAAAATAGCCGTTCTTGGTGCGCCACACGCGATGCATCTTCAACCCAATTTCGAACCGCGCGACTTCGCCCGTATTGTTGTCGGCCAGCAGCCAGTCATTCGCATAGCCGCCGTTATTGCCGTCGAGCATGATCTGCACATATTCGTCGATGGACTTGGAGTACTGCAGTGCCTTGCGTGCCCGCACAAATTCAGGCTTGCCGTTGGGATCGAAAAGCGCAAAGCCCGCGATGGTTGTCTCTGTGACCATCAATCCCGCCGCATTGATGCCGAAATCGTCGTCACTGACAATAATTCCCGGAAAACCGTCCATTAGCATGTGATAGCCGTTGCTGGGAACGATATCGAAGATGACGGTCCAGCGCGTGCCGGTGGCAATGTCAGTCCAGTTGCTATGCGCGATCACCGGCTTGTGATCCTTCGTCCAAGAACCAGTGGCGACGAACGCGCTGCAATTGCCCGGCGCTTTCAGATCGGGAGCGTGAGATAGTTTCTCGTGCTTATTGAGCCAGGGTACGTAGTAGTCCGGAACCTCTTCCATCGCGTTCAAGGCGACGATATCCCACAAATCCAGAGTTGAACCGTGGGCCTTCAGGCCATCGGCGATGCCTTGCAGCTCCTGCTGATATTCAACATCGATGTGCGGCCACAGGATGTTTTGCGCGGTCGCACGATAGAAGCTCCAGTCCCGCTGGGTGCGATGGGTGTCCTTCAGTTGCACGGTTTTGAAACCGTCCTCGATCTCCGGCGCCAGCAGATAACCGTGCTGATAGCCAATGTCGGCGGGAGAGCCTTCGAGATGAACGTAGATCCAACCGCCGCGCGCGAAACGATAGGCTGGTTTCAGTCGCGCTTCGTCCGGCTTCGCCGCGTCCTGCTTGGCGAAGGCCACGCCCGCGAAGCCGACTAGCAAACAGATCGTAAGTAAGCACCAGAAAATCCGGCGGGAAGCGGAGAGCATTACGTTCCTCCTGCAGCAAGCATGACGGAAGCAGCTTATCGAGTTAGCCTGGGAATAGCAACGGGATTGCCAATCGGTTTGGAGGGAACAATTCCGACTGATTTGTGACCGTGGCCGGAGTCGAGTATGATCGTGCGCTTCGAGGCAAAAATGCTTGGGATTCGCAACGAGATAGCGATGGCAAAAGCGGCAGCGTCAGATCGACGACTGCTTTGCGGTTTGGTGACGCTCCTGATCTTGTGGATATCGACGACGGCATGTGCCCAGGAAAGCAAGGCCAGCGGTAGCGCCTGGAAGTTCGCGGTTTCGGGCGACTCGCGGAATTGTGGCGACATCGTGATGCCCGCGATTGCGCAAGGTGTCCGTAGCGACGGAGCCGCTTTCTATTGGCACCTCGGCGACTATCGCGCCATTTACACTTTTGACGAGGACTATCGCCACACCCATCCGCAGGCGACTATCACTCAATATTTCACGGATGCGTGGCCTGACTTCATTCAGCATCAACTCATGCCCTTCGGCGATTTGCCGGTATTCCTGGAGATCGGCAACCACGAGTTGGTTCCACCCATGACGCGTCTGCAATATATCTCACAGTTCGCTGACTGGCTCAACAAGCCCGCCATTCAACGCCAGCGGCTTGCCGACAATCCGGCCGACTACGTGGTGAAGACCTACTATCACTGGATCGATCGGGGCGTCGATTTCATCAGCATGGATAATGCTTCCAGCGACATGTTCGATTCGGCGGAGATGAGCTGGTTCAAGATGGTGCTGGCCAACGATACTAAGAATTCTGCCGTCCGCACCGTAGTCTTGGGTATGCATGCGGCCCTGCCCGACAGCTCTTCGGCCGGGCATAGTATGAACGACTCCGCGCAGGAGCAGGCCAGCGGACGGAAAGTTTACGACCAGCTGGCGGCTTTCCGGAAGAGCACGAAGAAAAACGTCTACGTGCTGGCCAGTCATTCCCACTTCGTCATGAACAACATCTATGACACCGCGTGCCACAAGGATGACGTGTTGCCAGGATGGATCATGGGCAGCGCCGGAGCCGTACGTTATCGCTTGCCGCCGGACTCTGGAATATCGCGCATCGCCCGGACCGATATTTACGGTTATCTATTGGCGACAGTGGCGGCGGACGGAACCATCACCTTCGAGTTCAAAGACATCAAGCAGGCCGATGTTCCCGCCAGCGTAGTCAACGAATTCTCGCGCGAACAAGTGGATTGGTGCTTCGCGCATAACACCTCCGACTACACTCCATCCGGACCCGTCTGTGACACCGGACAGAAGCCGGCTAGCGGCCAATAAGAACTAGCCGCCAGGAAAGAAGAGAGCTTGCGGTTGTTACTTGGGCCAGCGAGCGGAGGTGTAGTTAATCGCTTCCTGAACATTCAGTTCGCGAGTGCTCACGCCGGTGCGAACGTAGAGCTTGGGAGCGTCACCCTCCTTCACATAAACCGGGCGGCTGGCGGGAGCAACCATGACGCGGCAGACTTCCTTGCTGTCCAAAGAGTGAAACACCATCTGTACGGAGCTGCAGGCATCCGCGCCAATCTTGGTTGCGATCGAGGTCATCAGCGCCTGCTCAAAGCCGTCACGGTCGGGCTTCTTCAGAGTTTTGTAATCGTCGTCCAAACCGACAATAGCGCCATCGTCAGCCACACCAATCAGCAGCGTGCCACCATTGCCATTCATGTAGCCGGCAAGCGTCTTCAAAATCACACCCTCAAGTGCGCGATTGACCTTGTTTTCGCGCAAGTCCCATCGAAACGACGACTTGAATTCGAGGTTGGCGCTCTCGCCTTGGCCGATTAGCGTTTGCAGGTCACTCTGCAGTGCCGCGCTCAGCTGTTCGATTTGGTGCGAGCGCCGTTGCATGCTCGAGTACAGTCCAGCTCCGCCAATGCTCAGGATCATTCCGACGATGGCATAGAACGTGGTTTTTCTAGGGGTCTGACCTCTGCATCGATCGATGCATCTGAGAGACGGTGAACTCGGCGGCGGTCGAGTTTCGCCGGAGGTTGGTATTCCTGGTAATAGACGAACTCGTTCGCGGGATAGAGTATGAAGATGCCCACGGCCGCGCCTAGCAGCAGCGCGATCGCGAACATTCGAAGCCGCGACCTGAGCTGCCAGGAGAGCTGCATGGGATTTCTCATCGCCGCTAGCTTCTCCAATGCAGGGTCACCGGTCCGTCCATGGGATGCCGCATCGGTTTGCCGGTGGCTTGCGATTCCAGACGCGCCTGCTTCAGTTCGAAGTACCACTTTGCGGGACGGTCGGCATCGTCGATCAGCATGAGGCTGGGATTGTACTTCAGCCCCTCGGCTTGCTGGATCATGGTGAGCTGATCTTGGCCGCACGAAGCGTCGCCCGAAGAACTTCGCGATACGGCGTAAGAAATGGCACGTTGAGAAAGACATTCCACGCGGCGCACACGTCGATACGGCAATGGTTCTCGATGGTCGGCGTCACCGTGGTCAGGCTGGCAAACCACTTCTCGCCGCAGCGAATGATTTCATAGCGCCGGTTAGGCAAAACGAAATCGATGGTGGTCGTGATCGGCTCGCCATAAACCCCCAGCAGCTTGTACGGCGCGCTGTTGGCCGAAGGCTGATGCGCGGTCATGCGGAAGCCGTTTTCGATGGGCTCGAAATGTTTTTCTTTTTCATGGATGCTGGCGCGCGATCGCCACCACCATGCCTGATGCACGAATGGCCCGTGCGCCGGATCCATCAATCCAATGATGCCGTGATCGATGTTGCAAGGCAAGGTCGGCCGTCAAATACGCCGAGCGGAATCGCTGGCTGAACTTGGGAACCTCGGGCACGGGTGGCAGTTGCGATAGATCTTCGGTCCGTAATCTTCCCCTCCCACTTTGTGGGACATAGACCCACACATGGCCATCGCGGTCTTCGCAGGGAAACGCAGTGGCGTAAATCCGGCCAGGATCGAGCGCATCGCCTTCGGTGAGCGAAGGGATTTCCTGACACTGTCCGGAGACCGGCTCGAATCCCCAGCCGTGATACTTGCAGGTCACCCGCTGCCCGTCGAACCATCCATAGGAAAGCGGGATGCCGCGATGGGGACAGGAATCGCGCATGGCAAAGTAACGGCCTGCCGCGGTTCGTCCCAGCACCAGCGGGATGCCCAGCAGCATGGCTTTCGCCATGTGTTTCGCGGCAATTTCCGACGCACGAATCGCCGGATACCAGTCGTCGTAGATCAACGTGGTACTTGGGCCAGTGGCCGCAACGGCAGCGCGAGTGACTTCGCCAATCATCTTTCCGAAGCCCATACTATAGCCGAACGCCGACTGCCGCTAGACAGCTGCGCAAAAACCCCGGAAAGCAGATCTCTTGCTGCGCTCGTGACGACAAGAAAATAAAGTGCTTCCAGCGGGGTACCTAAGGGTACGCCCCTTCAAGTGGCGGAGCCAAACGTCCCACGCGGCAGCTTTTCTACCGCCGTCGTGGCGTTGATGAAAACGCCTATTTTGATTTTCTTCGCTGCTGTGCGAAAGTAACGCGGTGCGCGCCGTCGCCCTGCTTGGACCTCACGCGAAACAGCATCACGTCCGGCCCTTCGAGCTGCCGGGCGTCAATCTGTTTTCCGGAAACGAACTTGATCCCACCGACCAGCCCGACGCCGCACTGATCTTCGGCGGCGACGGCACCGTTCACCGTCACCTTGGCGGGCTGGTGCGGAAACAGATTCCCACCCTCGTTGTTCCTCTGGGCAGTGCCAACGACTTCGCGCAATCCATCGGCATCCAGAATGTCGAGCAATCGCTGACGGCCTGGCGCCGCTTTTGTACTGTTGGCGACAACACCCGCAGCATCGACTTGGGTACGATTCAATCGCTGGAGAAGCAGGCCGATGCGGCATCGGAACAGTCTGTTCCCTGGCAAGGTGAATCGTCTGGAGACGCTGCATTTTGTCCCCGATGGTCCGCGGCCAAACCAGCCAAAAAATGGGATCGCGCATTATGGAATCGCAGCTTCGCCGCCTCACCGAGGCAGAACGCGAGACCGCCCGTACCACGTTCTTCGCCTGTATCGCCGGAACCGGTCTCGACGCCGCAGTCAATCGTGTGACCTTGAAGCAGCCTCGCTGGCTTCGCGGCCACGGAGGCTACGTGGTGGCGCTGATGCAAGTCTTGGCAAACTTTTGTCCGCCGCGCATCACCGTCTCGATTGCAGAAGGCGGCGCATGGCAAACTCGCTTGGACGAACCGGCCTTCCTGATCGCCGCGGGCAACGCTCCGCAATATGGTAACGGCATGCGCCTGACCCATGAAGCGCGCATGGACGACGGACTTCTGGACGTTTGCTTTGTCCGCAGCCTGAGCAAGGTGCGCCTGCTCCGTTTATTTCGGGTCGTCTATCGCGGTGGTCACATCGGCATGAAAGAAGTGGAGTACTTCCGGGCGGCTCGCCTTCGAATCGTTACCGATCCGGTTACAGAAGTCTTTGCCGACGGCGAATACATCTGCACTACGCCGGTCGAATTGGGTGTTCGTCGCAATGCTTTGCGCGTGATTTTGCCTGCCTGAACCCTTTACTAGTGCGGTACTTGCCGCGTTGCTGGTGCAAGCCCCTCCTAGTCTGGGACGAACCGCGTATGCCCCTGTAATTTTTATGGAACTTCTCACAAGTTAGAGGGTCTATACTGTTGTACAAAGCCGATGTCCACGCCCGTAGCCTCAAAACCGGCGACTGAAGCGGTTCCGAAAGTTGCGCCAGAAGACCAGGTAATTCCCGCGCTGTTTGGCGAGGGCGAAGGTCTCTACCCGCAGCGCAAGGACACGTTTGTCTATTCGTTTATCCTCCACATGGTCGCCGTGGGTCTCCTGATATGGTCGGGACACTGGGTCTTCGAACATAAAGACGAGATCAAGCAGCAGGTCATCGGCGTGGTCACCGACATCAGCCCGTATATGCCGATGCAGGTCTCGAAGAAGCGCGCGGGCGGCGGCGGCGGTGGCGGCGATCGCGACAAGCTGCAAGCTCCCAAGGGCGCGCTGCCCAAGCTTTCCAAAGATCAGATCGTGCCTCCCGCAATCGTCATTCGCAACGACAATCCCAAGCTGGTGGTCGATCCGTCCGTAGTCGTTCCTCCGACCATCAAGCTGCCGACAGTTGGCGCTCTGGGTGACCCGTTATCGAAGGTGATTGGACCTCCTTCGAATGGCACCGGCTCAGGTGGTGGAATTGGCAGTGGCAGCGGCGGTGGTGTGGGATCTGGAACTGGACCAGGCGTCGGTCCCGGACACGGTGGTGGCTACGGTGGCGGCGCTTATCGCGTAGGCGGCGGTGTCAGCGCACCAAAAGTTGTGTACGATCCCGATCCTGAATATTCCGAAGAGGCGCGCAAGGCTAAGTATCAGGGAACCGTTGTTCTGTGGTTGGTGGTGAGCCCCGAAGGCAAGCCGCAGCAGATCCAAGTGCAGCGCGCGTTAGGCATGGGTCTGGACGAAAAGGCTATCGAGGCCGTGCGTCAATGGCGCTTCGAGCCTGCCAAGAAAGACGGCCACCCCGTGCCGGTCATGATCAACGTGGAAGTGAACTTCCGGCTTGTATTGAGTTCGGCCATCGCGAGAGATGGTGAACGCGGCAAGGCTGCTTAAGCTTGCCGCGTTTTTCTTTTAGGGAAACTCTGATTAAGGCCGGTTTTGAAGGGGACGGCCTTCAGTGTCTGCGTGAGAACTAACTTTGTGTTTTGCCGGTGGAGTAAAAGGCGCAAAAAGGGGAGCGCCGCAGGCGCGGAATAGTCTAGCCCAGCACGCAGCCGCAGGCGGAGTGTTGGGTGAAGTGGTAAATAAGTCCGAGTCCCGCAGGTGTCTGTGTCATAGCTCAAGTCGAAGCGAAGCGGTGGGAAGCATTGCACCAGACGAGCCTGAAAACCAGCCGCGCAGCGGCGAGATGGTGTTAGGCGGGGGCGTCAGCCCCCGATCCAGTGGGAAAAAAACGAGCCGCAGAGCGGTGACACTAGCTACGACACAGACACTGTAGGGACGGCAGAGGTTCTCACGCAGACACTTCAGGCCGTCCGTTAAGTACCCGCAAAATCATGCGGCTTTAGCCGTTGCGGGACTTCGCTTTTGACTTGATCAGAGCTTCCGTGGCTACTGCGCCGGGGCAGGCGCCGGTTGCTGAGTTTGCGGCGTTCCAAAATTCACCTTGGGAGCCTGCCGCGCGCCCTCGTCGGTCTTGAAGTAAGCATCGTTGCGGGTGAAGCCCGATAGGCTGGCAACGATGTTGTTGGGGAACAGGCTGATGTAGGTGTTGTAGTCCTGCACCGTCTCGTTGTAACGCCGACGTTCCACTGCGATACGATTCTCCGTACCGGCCAGCTCGTCCTGCAGGCGCAGGAAGTTTTCGTTGGACCTGAGCTGCGGGTAGTTCTCGACCACGACCAGCAATCGGCCCAGCGCCGAATCCAGTTGGCCGTTGGCGGCAATCTTGTCCTGCGGAGTCTTGGCCCCGATCAACGCAGCGCGCGCGGCCGCAATGTCGCCGAAGACTTTCACTTCCTGGGCGGCATAGCCCTTCACCGTTTCCACCAGGTTGGGAATCAGATCGGCGCGACGCTGCAGCACCACGTCGACCTGCGACCAGGCGGCGTTCACCGCTTCCCGCTTGCGTACCATCTCGTTGCGATGGCCGACAAAGGTGCCGCCGACCCACACGATCAGCAGCACGATCACAACAATAACGATTAGTCCTGTTTTCATCGCTGTCTCGCTTTCCGTTTATGACTATTCAATCACTGCCACCGGCTGAACAGACTGCTGAAAAAGTCAGGTTCGACACGTTTTTGAAGGGGCGCACCTTTAGGTGCGCCATTTAAACCCTTTATTTTTGTCATCCCTCGTGGGCTTCAGCCCACGAGGGATCTGCTGTTTTGTGTTTTTCAGCAAACTGTGAAGCCGGCTCAAATACCCAGGGTGCGTTCTAACGCGGCGCTGAAGCGGCTGCACTACCCGGGCTGAAGTAAGGTCGTACTTATATCCGTGCCACCCGCGCGCCTCGCACTGCCCATTTTTGCGACAGTACGTTTACTCTGTGCTCCCTCTAACATGTGTGAGACATCTTCTGCCAATGCCGCTTCGGCGCTCGCGCATCCAACTCGTGGGCAACGCGAGCGATGGCGTTCATGCACGCGTGGTAAGCCGCAACCGGATCCAGAGGATGCTGCGGATCCGTTCTCAGCATCAGGATGCCTTGCAGCGGCGCGGCATCGAAGCCAAAAACTTCACTGGCGCGTTCCAATAGCTCTGCTTTCGGATGTGGAGCGTCGTCTCCCAGGGCGAGGAGCGCGTGACGGAACAGTGTCAGCACGCTGCTGCTCGATTTCGCCAGCACTCCTTGCAACTCACCCGCGATCATCGGGACGCAATAACAGGTGCTGCCGCAACCGCAACAGCGTGGTTCGCAGCTCGTGCTCCACTTCCACGCGGTGCAGATTCATCGGGACTTCGACCCTGCTGACGATATCCTCGCCAAACAATGTCCGGTGGCGTGCGTTGAATATCGAGCAACTCGATAGCGAATACGTCGGCCGACTCGCGCAGTTCGTCGACGGTCATGATAAGCGGTGGCGAGAGCCGTTCTTCCTGGGTCCACCATCGCACCACCGGCATGATTGCGGTCAAAGAATTACGCCCAAGATCCTTGAAGCCGCCAGCAAGTTGACGTCGGAATATTGCTCATGGAAGTCTTCGCGCGCCGCGGAGCCGTACAGAACCACCGAAACCAGATTCTCACCGCAGGCCTCCTTCAGCCGATTGACGAGTTCCTGTAGCTTGCCTTCGGGCTTTTTCATCGCGACCTCCTCTCCCGTACCGCTCACCAACTGCCTCCCGCTCCGCCGCCACCGCTTAAGCCGCCGCCGAAGCCGCCAAATCCTCCGAAACCGCCACCGCCACCCCGCCGGAGAACCCGCCAGAGCTACCTCCGAAGCCTCCGCCGCCGCCCCAACCGCCGCCCATTGGCGGCAGGAAGATCATGCCCGGGCCAAAGCCGCCACTCCGTAAGCCGGATCGTGGACCGCCGCCGCCTCTGCGGACACTCTGCGCTACAGTTCGAATGAACCAGAGAACGCCGATCAGAGCCAGCATCTTGAGCCACCAAGGCCAGGGGCTTTTCGCGCCGGTTGCTGGCGCGCAGCCACGCCAGTCAACTTTACGCCTTTATCGGCGGCGATCAGCTGGGCCAGACTGGAGACGCCCAACAACGCGGCGGCGCTGTAGTCGCCGTTGCGCAGGCTGGGCACCATGGCGCGGCCAATGTCGCCGGCGCGCGCATCGTTGATCACCGGCTCCAAACCGTAACCGACCTCGATGCGGTACTGGCGCTCCGTCGGAGCGAGCAGCAACAGCACCCCGCGATTTTCTTTTTTCGATCCCACGCCCAGGTGCTTGTAGAGATCGACCGCGTAGTCTTCCTTGGTTTCGCCCTCAAGCGAACGCACGGTGACAACGGCGATCTGCGCGTCTGTCTTCTGCTGGACCTCGGCGCAGAGGGTCTCGATCTTCGCTTTGGTAGCGGGATCGATGACATGAGCCAGATCGGTCACGTATCCCTGCGGCTGAATGTCGGAAATCTTTTCCGCACGAGCGCAGCAAGAAGAAACCACCAGAAGTACGAAGACGGCGAGTTTGATTTGTGGACGCACGATTTGGGTGCTGACCGAGCGGCAATGCTAGTTCATGGTCGCACGAATTCTATATCAAGGGGAATTTCGCGGCAGGGAGAATAGGTTCTTGCCACCGGGGAAGAGCAGCGACTTTCAGTCAGCCGGGCGGACAGTTTTACTGCGGCCCGGCTTTAATCAGGGTCATTGATGCCCGGTTGTAAAGCGCATCAGTCCGTTTAGCGCTGGAAAGGCTTGCTCAGTGGCGCTACCCGGCTTTTCGCCTTCTCGGCCCATTCCGAGCCCTTGTCGATCCAATCACCCGCCTGATCGCTAAAGTCTTCCACGGCCTCTCGCGCGTCTTCATACTTGCGGCGCAGAGTGCGACGCATCTGCTTGCCCGTCTTCGGCGCTAACAGCAGCGCGGTGAGCGCCCCGAGGGCGAGTCCGACAAATAGCAACGTCAACCCAACACTGACATTTCCCTCTGAAGAGCGATATTCTCCCTGGCTCTGGAAATCATTGGTTTCGTCGTTCATAAGATCCGTCCTTCCTGTCTACAAAATAGTACCGCGATATTGGTCTCAAGGACATCTGCCTGGAGCTGTTAGCGCGCCCCATTTACTCGCCTATGAGGCACAATCTGCTCCCAATCGTTTTCCGTTTAATGCTCCTCTTGAAACAGTTAGAGGACATCGGCATCGCGGCCGTTGCATCTTCAGGTCGCACTCCAGGATTTCCCAATTCTCTGCCTCCACGTGTAAAATCAGGTGTTTAGCCTTCGAGTCGGGCGCTCTATGTGAAACATTCGACGCAAGTTTTGCTTGCCGGAATGTTCTCTCCAGCGGCGCTCCCGGAAATCACGGCTCAGCCGGGTTACGGGCGGAATGGTTCTCCCAAGAAATGCAGCTAACCAAGGAGTTTTAGACGAATGGCGATTCCAGCCACACAATTACGTCCGGGCATGGTCATTAAGCACAACAATGATCTTCATTCGGTTTTCAGCGTGGAACATCGCACCCCGGGCAACTTGCGAGCCTTCATCCAGGCCAAGCTGCGCAACCTGCGCACCGGGGCCATGTTCGAGCACCGCTTCCGTTCCGGCGACCCCATCGAGAAGATCATTGTCGACGAAGTGCAGATGGAGTTTCTCTACGCCGATGGCGACGACTACTACTTCATGAACACGGAGAACTATGAGCAGCTCCATCTCGGCGGGGAGATCCTGGGCGATGCAGTTGATTACCTGATCGCAAACCTCGCCATCAAGGTCGAGTTCTTCGACGGCAAGGCGGTAGGTATCGAACTGCCGCAGACGGTTGAGCTCACCGTGGTCGAAACCGAGCCGGGCTTGAAGTCCGCTACCGCCAGCAGCGTGACCAAGCCCGCCAAGACGGAAACCGGCCTGGTTGTGCAGGTTCCCCCGTTCATCAACGAAGGAGAAAAGATTCGCGTCGACACATCGGAAGGCGCGTATCTCTCACGGGCGTAGACCGGCGCTCTTCGACGGCAGGCCGAAAAACCGCATGCCCGCTCTGCAGCGGAGCCGCTTCTCACGGCAGCTTAGTGTATTCGCTCTGTACCTGTTTGAGGAGGGGAACTTCCGGGTCGGCATCTTTCCAGAGAGCCAGGAATTCCTGGTACGACTTACGTGCGGCTGCATTGTTGCCGCTCATCGCCTGGGCTCGCGCCAACTGCAAATGCGCCAGGGCGGCGATAGGGGTGTTTAGAATGACGCCGCGATAGCGGAGCATCTTCTGGAACTGCGCTGCCGCCTGCTCACCTTGCCCTTGTTGCAGATAAGCCAGCCCGCGCAAATAGACCGGATAAAAGAAGGCGATGGGCGGCGAGGGCGAGCCGGTCTCATAAGGCGCTGCCGCCCGCAAAGCCTCAATGGCAGCCTTAGGATTCTTTTCGTCGAGCGCGACAGCCGCCCGTATCGTAGGCACCCAGTAGTCGTTCACCAAGGTGTCTGCGGGATACTCTTTGGCCAGTTCGTCGGCCAGTGCTGTGGCTCGTTTGCGATCTCCACTTCTGGCCAGGGCAAGCGCCGCCAGGATGCTTACATTCTTTCCCGGGCTGGCAGCCAACGCGGCTGCGGCCTGTTGGCGCGCATTCTGCGCATCGCCCAGTTCGGCTTCGTGTAAAGCTCCCGCCAACTGCCACAAAGCCGCCACCTCCTTCGCGCCCGAGCGCAAAGCTGACGTCTGTGCCAACTGCGAAAGTTCACGTGCCTTGGTCAATCGGCCAAAATAAGCTTCCGTGTCGGACTGCAGTGCGAGCAATTGGTCTTCAACCCCAGGTTTGCCGGCCGCCGCGGCCAATTGCTGCCCCATCCCAGCCGTATCGCCTCGCAGAAAAGCTATTTCGTACAAGTCAGCGAGCAGCGCCGGGTCGGCGAGTTTACGGGCTCGCGCCTGTCCTAATATCGCCTGCGCGTCGTCTAGTCGATTTAAGTCGATATAAGTCACAATCAGGTTGTGGTAATTGGTGACATTAGCGGGATCCAGTTGCAACGCGTTTTGCGCTTCTAGTAAAGCTTGGTCGTACTTACCGGTTGCGTTGTACCAGGAATTCAAGTTCATGTACGACGACGGTTCCCGGGGATAGTCCTGCTGTAACAGTTGATAGGCGTTGATAGTCTGGTCGGCATCGCCAGTGACCAGATCATGATAATGAGAAGTGATGTACAGCTTCTCCCGCGCGCTGGTGTGGTCGCGAAGCTGGTAGGCTTGGGTTGCATTTTCCGCGGCCAGGGTAGGCTGATTGAGATTGAAATACTCAACTGCCAGGCGCGCATAGGCCATCGCGAAGGTCGGATCGAGATCGATCGCGCTCTTGAAATAAGGCACGGCGGCGGCATATCCCTGCGTGCTTCCGACTTTTATCCCCAAACTATAGGCCTTGAGGGCGTCCAGAGATGGCGTGGTTGCCTTCTCCGGAGGCGTGTCGTACTTCTGCACCGACGCCAACGACTCGCCTAGCTTAGCTCGCATTCGTCTGGCCGCCTTGCCCAACGCACTTAACACTTGCTCGCGGCTGCTGGCGTCGGCCTGCTCGCTGCCTAACGAATCTCCCGTGTTGCAGTCGATAGCATTCAGACCAATCTTGTAGCGCCCGCCGACGCCCGAGATGGACCCCAGCAATACCGCCTTGCTCCCCGCACGTTGACAGACTTGTCGCGCAATGTCTTCGCTCAGGTGCGCGTCAACCGGCAGGCCCATGAAGCGGAGTTGTTCTTCGACCGTCTGGTCGGGAAGCACGTTAAGGAAGGGCGATTGCTCCAGATCGACAGTCAGAGCCTGCTTGAGAGCGCTGTCGAACACGGGCTCTTCCGTAGTGTTGTCGAAGTCCGCTAGCACGATCGTGTCACGTTCGGAGAGCGCGACGGTCCGCTGCGATCGCCAGTAGAGAAAGCCGGCGATGGCGCCAATCACTACGATGGCGGCCACAATGATTGCAACCCAGAGACCTCGACGGCTGGATTTTTGGCTGGGCCTTGTTTCCACCTCCGGCGGTTTTGGTAACGCCGGCGAAAGCGTCGCGACCTCGGCCGGTGACACTCTCTTCAAATTCAGGGCGAGCGGCGTTTCGATTGGGGGTTTCGGCGGATTGGTCGGCGGCGGTTGCCCAGCCGGCTTGATCGCCGGCGTCGCGATGCCGCTCTGAATCCCGGAGTGGGATTCAACCACCCGCGGAGGCGGAGCGGGTATGGTTTTTGAGGTAACCGGCGCCAGAAATCGATATCCCCGGCGGGGAATGGTTTCGACGTAGAGTGGGTTATCGGCGCTATCGCTCAGAGCGTTTCTGATCTGCTTGATGCAATGATTCATCCCTTGTTCAAAATCGACGTAGGTTTCACCTCCCCAGATTTGCTGTTGGATGTTCTCGCGAGTCACGATCTGGCCTGAATGGCTGGCCAGTAGTGCCAAAAGCTTGAACGGCTGAGGCGAGAGCCGGATCAGCGTCCCCGTTTTGCGCAGCTCTTCGGTCGTGAGATTTAACTCAAAGACCCCGAAACGCAGAAGCTCATGCGTGGCGCTCACAGTCTCCTACCACCTCGCTGGTTCCGCCGGATTATACATCGGCGGCGGGCCAAAGTTTCTGCCACAGTCGATCATATGTCGGCTTAACAAGTTTACTTTCATTAGTTTAGACGATCATCTCAAACTCATCCCCAAATCAGATGACAACCATTGAACCCCAAGGGGAACCAGTCCATTGTCATCTCGAGAGCGGGAGGAACCCACATAGGTCACTCACCTGTTCTCGCAGGGGAGCTCCCGAAGGCGGGGTTGTTATCCCGCCTCCGGGTTGCGAACGCGGACCGAAAATTACTGAGAGGGACTCGAGGAGGTCCCATGACAACGCACATCACTTCCGGACGTCGGACAAAGCTGGGGCCCTTCTTCACGCTGCTGGTGTTGATGACATCGCGCAGGGACAATGTCGCACGCGACCAGTTCGCAGCTGTGGAAACCGCTCCCCTGGAAGTGTCTGGAGAGCGGCCCAAGTTCAAGGGACATAACCCGAGGACGCACCGCGTCGTGCTGGGTCCATTCCTCACTCTAATTCTGACCCTGCACTGCCGAAGTGAACAGTCCGGCGGTTCCTGGCCGCGAGCCTCCGTCACCTGGGGTTCCTCGCCCTTTGTAAGGATTCACTCTTCTGGATGAACGCCATCGATATAGGGAGCGCGGTTCCATTTCTCCTGGCCGAGAACGCGCATCCCGGCGAGGGGCAGCTTGGCGCTCTAGCTGCCCCTCGCTCTTAAATCAAAGGCTCCAGTCACGGCCAAGAGAGGCGCATTCATGAAAAGCAACCATGTGCATGCCTCCAATGTGGGAGCGCGATTCTGTTGACCTTGCTTTAACGCTGCCCCGAATCCCGACAGTGGAGGAGACGCTCGACCACACTTGGTAAGTGGTCACAAGGAAATCGACGGTGAACGGAAAAGAGCCTGATGT
Source organism: uncultured Acidobacteriaceae bacterium (assembly GCA_963746515.1). Lineage (GTDB taxonomy): Bacteria > Acidobacteriota > Terriglobia > Terriglobales > Acidobacteriaceae > Bog-257. Next base: position 472,230 of record CAVVBO010000004.1, read on the forward strand.
TGAACTTCGGCCACGCGCGTCAAGAATCGGTGGTTACTACACCTTGGGCCTAGCAGCTACCCGGCCGAAAGTGAATCTGCAATAAAAACGCCCCGGAGCAGGAGGTACCTCCGGGGCGGAAGATTATCGCAGTCTTATGTCAGGAAGAACTCACGGGTGATCTTGGTCCATTGCTCATCCGGCATGGTGCTGGCCAGGTCATCGATGGCCACTCCGCCGTCTTGCGCCAGGGCTCCCAATGCACTTGGCATAACTCGTTGCAGCCGCATCGACGACTCCTCGGTCCACCAGCGGGCCAGTGCACCGCCCAGCAAGTTGCGGAAGTTGGTCTTGGAATCGGGAGACTGCACGGTTACCAGCCAGCCTTCGCCGTAGGGATCTTTCGTGGCCAGAGAGGGATCGTTCACCGCCGCCTCGTTGATGTCGGCTACGCTGCCTTCGATCGGCGAAACCATGTCGACTTTGACGCCGTTGCGTACGATGCTCCACACCTTCTGTCCTTGCCGAATCCACTGTCCCCGTTGTGGCAGCGTGATGTGCTCCACTTTGCCGGTCAGCTTGGAAGCGAAATCGTCAATTCCAATTCTCACCAGGTTGGGGCTCTCGCTCAACGCCCAGGTATGACCCGGGTGATAGCGCAAATTGTCGGGAACCGAGAAACCGCCAACCAGGCTGGGCTTCAGCCGAGGTGCCGTTGCCGCCTGCCTGCTCATCGCCGGTGCTACCTGCAGAGCGGGATGCTTCGCTTTGGCGTAGAAGTGATCGATAGTAAGAAAGATGGCGAACATCATAAGAACGAGTAGAACTGTCATGACCTTGCCTCCTGTGATGAACCTTGCTGCGCTTTTTTTTCTTGCGCTTGGCTTTATCCATAAGGCACTCGGCATACCAAACTCGGGAAAGCTGACAATCGCCTCCAAGAGATCCTGCAACCTCTGAGAACTCTGTGAGTTATGCGGGCATGTTGCGAAACGCAACGATCAGCGAGTTGCTTTTCGCAACATTGAGATTTGAGGTGTTCTTCAACAGAAATCGGCGCTGATCAAATAGCAGGAGCTACTTATCTGCGGCTGTAGCTTGCAAAATCAGCGGCTTATATCGTGCCGATTGATGTTGTGAAGAGGTGTTGCGAATCTCACCGGCAGTGATGCAGTCTGCAACAGCACAGAGACAGAAAACAGCAGCCGACGAAGATTATGAAGCAGACTTGGAATTTACTTGCGCTGCTTTTAGCTATTGCGTGCCGGCGCCCTTCAACACGATGCCCAGCTTCTGAGTCGTTCCCGCAACGGATGGGATGGTAACAGTAAACACGACGGTTCCGTGGTCGGTCTTTACGATGGTCGGCGCATGGCCGGCGCTCTCCAGTGCGATCACCGCGGGGTGATTCGTCCCCGTACTCTTGGCGCTCAGCATGACCAGCTTCTTATAGACATAGCTTTGCTCAGGCCGGGAATCGTTGGCAACGGGGCTGGCCAGCAGGAAGTCAGGATTGGGGGCAACACCCATATGGTTGCCATCCTGCGGCAGGAGTTGGTAGCGCAGCGTGTACATCCCTGGAGGAATACGCTGCCCGCGAAAATCGCTCATGCCTTGAGGAAAGCGGACTACACCCACGAATTCGGCATTGGTGAGTTCGGGATAGACTGCGCCAGCGACATCTTGCTTGACCGTCTTCAGTTGTTTTGCAAACCAGAACTCGGCGATCCATCCGTCGTCGAGGGTAACCCGATAGCCTTTGTCTTCGACCGCTTGCTTGAGCGCGTCGGAAACGTCTGCACCTGTCAGTGATCCAATCCGCTCGGTTTTCCCATTGGCGGCAAAAGAAGCACAGGTGAGGATGACGATGAGAATTGGGGTCAGAAAGAAGGTTCTAGCGGTGACGGCATGCATTGCTTTATTATGCAGCGCCGGCGCCAGGAAATCAGTGACACCGGCACGGGCCATTACTTCCGTCTGCTTCTCGATATGGAAGCGCAACTCGGCATCAAGTTGAGAGCGAGCGTGGCCGGGCAGCAGTGAGTGCAGATGCTTCAGCATGCGTTCCAACATGGCCAGCCTTCCTCAAATTCGCTCGAGTATGAGAGCGATGGCGCCGGAGATTCGCTCCCAGTTCGACAACTCGGCTTGTAGCTGTTTCTTGCCGGTGCGGGTGAGGGAATAAAACTTGGCGCGCCGGTTGTTGTCAGAGACGGCCCACTCGGAGTGGGATCCATCCCTTCATTCCAACCGTTGCAAAGCGCGCAGACGACCGGTCTAGGCGGCAACCTTACGCGCAAACCGTCGCACCCGGGTCAAAGTGTCGGGCTGGCCGACGGGAACGCTGACTGGCCAGGGTTCTTCCATGCCTAGAAGGGCCAGGGAAGCTCCCAGCATCGCCATGTTCTTGCTGAAATGGATCATTTCGTTTTGGCGTTGTTCGGGATCTTGCGCCGACCAGAAATCATGCATGATGGGAGAAACCCCGGCCAGGAAACCGATAATAGCCAATGTGCCCAGCTTAGGTTTGACGCCCAGCAAAATGCTGGCGCCGCCAGCGACCAACATCGCGCCAGAAACCGTGACCGCAAGGTCGGGCATGGGCACATTCTTTGCACCGGCATACTGCGACATCGCCTTGGTTTCTTTGAAATGCCCGATCCCGCTGTAAATAAAGAACCCGCCAAACAACAATCGGCCGAGGAGAAATGCAGCTTTCATCGAAGTACCCTTTACCCTTTCACGCGCACGGCGTTTCACGATTTCAGGATGATTCGATTCAGCGGCCTCTGCCAAGGTGGTATGGCCTGACCATGCAAGGTGCAAAAATAAAAAGGAGGGCTTTCGCCCTCCTGCTTGCTGATGAAGGTTCCCAACGAGTACGGGTTTACGGGCCCGCCACCGGTACGATGGAACCGAAGATGCCGTGACTTTCCCCAAAAGATCCGGCAGTGAAGTACAGAGTAGTGGTGGGACCACCGGAGCCGCCATTACCGAAAGCCAGCGCCCACAGCCCATCAATCTTCAGCGGCAGGTCATTGACATCGAACAGGTTTCCAATAAACGCCCCAGTGTTGATGTTGTAGGCTGAGATTGCTCCGCTGCCAAATTGTCCGATCAATAAATCGTTAGAGAATCCGCCGAAATTGGAGGGCGCCTGCACGATGCCCCACGGAGCGTTCAGATAGACGGTGTGTGCCAGCCGCAAGGTAAGGTTACCGGCCGTGTCGTAAATGTCGACCCAGCCTTGCCCTTGTCCGGGCACGTCGTCATGCTTGTCGGCGTCCTGCTTGGCATAGGCCACGACCAACTTGCTTCCAACCAGTTGGATGTTGAATGGAGCGAAGCCTGCGGGAAGGGTTGTGTCCACAAAGGCGTTCGATCCGAACGAGTGAAGCACAAAATTAGTGTCGTATGCTTCCACCGTTCCCGCGTGGAAATTCGCCACGTAGATGTAGTTAGCGCCTCCCTGTGAGGCCAGCGCCATTCCTTTATAGACGGCGCCGTTGCCGTTATTGTTAACCGCGATGAAGGCACTGGTGCCCCCATACCAGCCGGAGATCGTTCCATCTTCGGTGCAGAAGAGGAATGCCGTCGACTGGCCATTGATCTTGAAGCCGCCGGTGCCGTTGTAAACCGTGCCCGACGGCGTACCCGTACCAGATCCGGTACCCGAGGGAATGGTGACTATTAATCCCTGATTCTGTCCGCTGCTGTTGTACAACGTGGAAAGGCCGGTCCCATTATCAGAAACCCACCATGGGCCGCTAGGGCTGATGGATAGGCCCCAGGGATTCACCAAGTCGGGATCCAGAACGGTAGCGGCACTGGGAATGTCGGAGGTCAGGTTGGTCTGCGCAGTTCTTTGAGCGGAAGCCGGCAGGGTCAGCAGTGCGATCACCAGCAGTGAAAGCAAAGCCATTCCACCCAACCGGAAGACGCCTTGTAATTTCGTGTTACTTTGCATTGTCATCTCCTCAGATCTCGAAAACGGGGATTGCTTCCGGCAACGCTTCGTCCCCAGGAATCGCTGCCGCCATAAGCTTCCTGAATCTATCGAGAAGAAACTGTGCAGTTGTCTTATTGTGGTAACGATATTGTCAAAACTTGTTCACAAGTAAAAAGGGAGGGCTTTCGCCCTCCCCGGACCCGAATCAAAATCAGGCTATTTGTGAACGTGACCCTTGTGCTGGACCTGCCCTATTGCCACGCCTTGGCCAGGAGCCGGCACGAGACTTCCGAAGGTCCCATACGTTTCACCGAAGTTTCCTGCGGTGAAGTACAAGGTGTTGACGGGACCAGCCGTTCCGCCATTGCCGAACTGTAAAGCCCACAATCCGTCAATGCGCAGCTGCAGCTTGGCCGGGTCCTGCATGAGCCCGATGAAGTTTCCGGAATTCGGATCGAATCCCATGATGGATCCGCTCCCGAAATTTCCGATTAGCAGGTCATTGCTGAAAGCGCCAAAATTGGCCGGCGCTTGAACAATCGCCCAGGGGGAATTCATTTGAATGATATGCGGCAGGCGCCTGATCAAGTTGCCCTGGGTGTCGTAGATGTCGACGTAACCGTTGCCGGGCCCGGCGACGTCGTCATGCTTTTCAGCGTCCTGCTTGGCATAGGTGACGACCAGATTGCTTCCAATGAGTTGGATATTAAAGGGGGCAAAGCCGGTCGGGATCGTCGAGTCGACAAACGCGTTCGAGCCGAACGAATGGGGTGCGAAGTTGGTGTCGAAGACGTCGACTGTCCCGGCGTGAAAGTTCGCGGTATAGAGATAGTTTGCCCCACCCGCCGAGGCCAGTGCCATTCCCTTGTAAACCGCGGTGGTGAAGTTATTGACTTCAATCACCGCGGAAGTGGGATTGACGTTGTGATTCCATCCTTGAACCGTTCCGTCTTCGGTTACGAAGAGGAAGGTTGCGGGATTACCGGCCGTCAGCTGAAAATCGTTCGTACCATTAAAGGCGATGCCTGAGGGTGTACCCGTTCCTGATCCGTCCCACGAGGGGATGGTAACCACCAACCCCAGAGTAGTTCCCGTCCCATCGTAGAGCGTGGACAGGCCAGTACCGTTGTCGGAGACCCACCACGGACTGGTAGGGCTGGCTACCAGTCCCCAGGGATTGGTCAGATTGGGATCCGTGTTGGGGCTGATGTTGGCAAGGTCGGAATTGAGAATCGTCGCCTGATAACTCTGGGCGAAAGCCGGTAAACTCAGCAACGCCATCGCCAGAAGCGACAACGCCGTCAGCGAGCCCAGCCGCGAGGCGGTTTGTGAACCGTAAAGCTTCTTTTTGCTGTGCATGGTTTTCCTCGAATCTCGCAATATGTGGATTGCTTCTTGCATAACCATGTCCCATGGACCGACTGGTGCCTGAAGCTTTCTGCACTCTATTCAGGTGGAAGGGAAGAGTTGTTCGGATGGAGTAACAATATTGTCAACGATTGTTGACAATAGGGAAATTAGACAGCCATGGTTTTCGCCCGGTATGTCACAGATTTGTGAACATTCCGTTGACTGGCAGATTGATCTGTTATTAGCTGAGTTATACAGAAGCTGCCATGGAAAAGATTCTAGTTATCGAAGATGATGCCGCCGTGCAGCGCGCTTTGCGGCGAACGTTTGAGACCGCAGGTTTTGATGTGGCCGTTGCTTCCGACGGGGCGATGGCGATGGAGACCTTCCGCGCCACCATGCCGCGCATCGTCATTCTGGATCTGCGCTTGCCGGGAAAGTCTGGCCAGGATCTTTGCCGCGAGATCAAGCAGGAGTGTTCCAATGTCCCCATTCTGGTGCTGAGTGCCGCCAGCGACGTGCTGGATAAAGTTCTGCTGCTGGAACTGGGGGCCGATGACTACGTCACCAAGCCCTTCAGTCCGCGCGAGCTTCTGGCCCGGGTACGGGCTGCCTTCCGCCGTTTGAACCAGGCCTCGGACAAGGTGGAGCTGTTCAGTTTCGACGACGTGGAGGTAAATTTCTCCAAGATGGAGTTGCACCGCAGCGGAGAATTGATTCCACTCACTCCGCAGGAGTTCAAGATGCTGCGCTTCTTCCTCAATAACCAGGAGCGCGTCATCTCCCGCACGGAATTGCTGAATGAGGTGTGGGGATACAACAACTATCCCACCACGCGCACTGTCGATACCCACATCCTCCGGCTGCGGCAGAAGCTGGAGAAGGATCCCGCCGACCCGATACATTTCCGCACCGTCCACGGTACAGGCTATAAGTTTGTCAGGTAAGCGAGCCAGAAGGATGCCAGCGATGGGCAGATTGCGGTTGCGAACGAAGTTTCTCATCGCCATGTTGCTGACCTCCGCGGGGCTGACCGCCGTTTCCCTGCTGATCGTCCAGCGCACCGTGGCCAACCATGTGCGGCGCGGCCTGAGCAACGATCTCGCCAACTCGGTTGAAACCTTTCGTAACGTGCAGCGCGAGCGCGAAGCGGCACTGGCGCGCTCGGCCGAGCTGATGGCCGATCTTCCCAATCTTAAGGCGCTAATGACGTCGCACCATGCGCCCACCATCCAGGACGCGTCACGGGAGATGTTTCATCTTTCCGGCGGCGACCTGTTCGCTCTGCTGGATCCCACCAACCAGTTTGTCGGATTTCATACCAAGTCCCCCGGTATCACGCGCGAGCAGGCGCAGCAACTGCTCGACTCGTCAAGGTTCTCTGGATGAGCCGCTGCAATGGTGGTTTGCCGGCGGACATCTGTATGAAGTTGTGCTGGCCCCGATCTACTTTGGTCCCAGATCCGACAATGCGCTGCTTGGCGTCGTGGCGGTCGGCTATGAAATGAACACTGCCGTGGCCCGCCAAGTCAGCCAGGTAGCGGCCAGCCAGGTGGCCATCGTGTGCGGACCAGACCGTCGTTGTGAGCACGCTCAACGCCGAGCAGACCAGTGAGCTGAAGTCACATCTCACCAGCGATCCTGTGACCGCGGGTCCGACCGATTGGAAGCTGGGCAAGGAAAGCTTTGTGGTTTCGTCGCTGGCGTTGAATCCGGACGAATCGCCGCGGGTGACCATCGTCGTCATGAAGTCATACGATCAGGCGACCGCATTCCTCAATCGACTTGCGGCAACTCTTGCTGGCGGTTGGATTGGGAGCAGTCTTCGTCGGCAGCTTGCTGGTCTATATCATTGCCGGCACCTTTACCCGGCCGCTGGAGAAGTTGGTGGACGGCGTGCGCGCGTTGGGGGGAGGAGATTTCCGTTATCCGGTGCACCTCCCGGGGCCGGCGAGGTGGCGGAACTGACCGACGCCTTTTCCCGAATGCGCGACAGTCTGCACCTGGCCCAGCAGCGTCTGCTCGCTGCTGAGCGGCTGGCTACGATCGGCAGGATGGCGAGTTCCATCTCGCACGACTTGCGGCATCCGCTTACTGCGGTGCTGGCGAATGCCGAGTTTCTGGCCGATGCCGAGCTAAGTCCGCTGCAGAGGGAAGAGCTGTACCTGGAGATTCGCGTGGCGGTGAACCGCCTCACCGATCTGATCGACTCGCTGCTGGAATTGTCCCGTCCCGCCGAGTCGCTGAACGTGATTGATACGCCCGTGGAGCGCACCATCAGTCGCGCCATCGAATTGGTGCGCGCACATCGTCAATTTCACAAGATCATGGTCGGCATCGAATCTCCGGGCCTGCATAGTGCGCAGTTCGATCCGCGAAAGATGGAGCGGGTCTTCTACAATCTGTTGCTGAATGGCTGCCAGGCGGCTCAGGTGTGCGGCGGCCACGTTGGCGTTACCGTGGTCGACAGCAACGGCGACCTCGAAATTCGTATAACCGATGACGGTCCCGGAGTAGAATCTTCCATCCGCGACAAACTGTTCCAGCCGTTCGTCAGTCATGGCAAGGAAAACGGTACGGGACTGGGGCTCACGATCGCGCAGAAGATCGTGCAGGACCACAACGGCAGCCTGCAACTGGAAAGCTCGACGCCGGGCCGCACGGTGATGCAGATTATGTTGCCGCGGGTATTGCAGAAGACGGCTGTTGCCAATGGCCGGTCAGCCGAGCTTCTCAACCTTTTCCCGCTTGAACGGGTGTTCGCCGCCACTTCCGAGGGCCCTCAAGAACTCGGTTGCAGAGAGGTGCGACATGAAACGCTCACGCTGTCCTCAACTCTTGCGTCCGGCGCTGATTGCGTGGCTGGTAATGACCTCTAGCCTTTGGTGCCCCGCGCAGACTCAGCCGCAGCCGACAACCTCGCCCGAGGGCAACAGTACAAACGCCGCGCTCGGCGAGCTGCAATCCCAGGTCCGCGAACTGAAGGAGATGGTGCTGCAACTGCAACAACAGACCGTCGCCAGCCGGGCAGAGATCACGCATCTTCGTGAGGAACTGGAGACCCGGCGCAACGCCACGGAGGCAAGTATTGTCGACGAGCAATCGCCAGCCTACACCTCCTCGACTACCGCGCAATTGGCGCAGCGCGTAGATCAACTCGAAGGCGATGAGCAGTTGCTTTCCGGCAAAGTCGACGATCAATACCAGACCAAAGTCGAGAGCGCTTCCAAATACCGCGTGCGTTTTTCCGGCATCGTGCTCTTCAACCTGTTCGGCAATAGCGGCTAGTTCGAAAATCAGGACGTGCCGACCTGGGTTTCCAAACCGGACCCCATGGATTCTTCCGGTTCGGTGGGAGGCACGCTGCGACAAACGATTCTGGGCTTCGAAGCTTTCGGCCCCGACTTCATGGGAGCCCACACCAGCGCCAACGTTAACTTCGATTTCGGGGGCGGCTTTCCGGCCACTTATAACGGCGTGAATTCCGGCCTGGTGCGGTTGCGCACCGCCGCAGTTCGCCTCGACTGGAAGAACACTTCGGTGATCGCCGGGCAAGATGAGCTGTTCCTTTCTCCGTTGTCCCCAACTTCGTTCGCATCGGTGATCGTTCCGCCACTCTCCTACGCCGGCAATCTGTGGTCCTGGACTCCGCAATTGCGGGTCGAGCACCGGTTCGCGCTCTCCGGCGATTCCACCGTGACCTTGCAGGGCGCGCTCATGGATCCCCTGACCGGAGAGCCGCCCGATGGTTTGCAATACACCTTTTATCGAAGCCCCGATGCCGGCGAAGAAGCCCGCCAACCGGCATATGCGTTGCATCTGGCCTACTCCCATCCTTTCTTCGGACAAACGTTTACGGTGGGAGCCGGCGGCTACTACAGCCGTCAGAATTGGGGCTATGACCGCATCGTCAATGGCTGGGCCGGAACCATGGACATCAATCTTCCGCTCAGCCGCCGGTTCGAGCTCAGTGCCGCTTTCTATCGCGGCGCCGCTATCGGAGGAATGGGCGCAGCCCTGGGACGCAGCGTGCTCTTCAATGGAATGCTCGACGATCCCAACACCTCCGTGATTCCCTTGAATGCTGTGGGCGGATGGGCGCAACTGAAGTTTCGCGCTACGCCCAAGCTGGAATTCAACGGCGCGTTCGGACAGGACAGCCCGTTCGCCGCCGATGTTCGCTACTTCGGCGAGCAGTCGCAGACCTACGCTCCCCCATATTTCACTGCTAACCGGGGAGCGTTCGGCAATGTCATCTACCGTCCGCGCTCGGACCTGCTGTTCTCCATGGAATACCGTCGGCTGCGTACATTCACCATTTATGACAATAGCTACGATGCCGGCCAGTTGAACATGTCGATGGGGGTATTGTTCTGAAGGCTCGAGTATGAGTATTCGGAGACACGTCGCTCCCCTGTTGACGATTGCTGGATGCCTGATCGCAGGCCTGGCCTGTTGGGCCCAGGACGTCGATGTCATGGGCCGCATCGTGCCCGAGGGAGCGGCGAAAACCTCTTCTGCGGGCTCCAGCGTCGTCTGGCTTGAGCCGGTCGGCGCGGCCGCCGATACCACCGCGGTTGCCCCCATGCATGCCGTGCTGGCGCAGAAGAACAAGGCTTTCGATCCTCACCTGCTGGTCGTCACTCAGGGCTCGAGCGTGGAATTCCCCAACCGCGATCCCTGGTTTCACAACGTGTTCTCGCTGTTCAACGGAAAGCGGTTTGACCTGGGACTTGTACGAGGCGGGTACGTCACGCACGGTTCATTTCGACCGCGAAGGGATCTCCTACATCTTCTGCAACATTCATCCGGAGATGAGCGCGGTGGTCGTTGTCTTGCCCAGTTCGTACTTTGCCATCCCCAACAAGCAGGGGGAATTCTCTATCGCCGCAGTGCCAGCCGGCCGTTACATGCTTCATGTTTGGAACGAGAACGCCTTGCCGGCGACCTTGCAGGCGCTCTCTCGCGAAGTCCAGGTGAGCGATGCTTCGCATTCGCTAGGCACGATCCGGGTACAGGTAACGATGGCCGCTTCCGTGCCACACAAGAACAAATACGGTCAGGACTACGAACCGCCTTCGCCCAACAATCCGGTGTACGTCCAGCCTTGACGGGGCCGAGGGACTTTCATGGATAGGCTTGGTGGAGCGCGCCTTCCACAGACTGCTGAAAAACTCAGGTTCGACGCGTTTTTGAAGGGGCGCACCTTTAGGTGCGCCATATAAGCCCCTTATTTTTGTCATCCCTCGTGGGCTTCAGCCCACGAGGGATCTGCTTTTCCGAGTTTTTCAGCAAACTGTGAAGCCGGCTCCGAATATCAAAAATGAGAGACTTAGACGCGACGCTAAAGCGTCGCTCTATCCGAACAGAGCGCTGCCGCGAGTTCTTCAGCAACCTGTTCCAGGCGTGTGTCCCCGAGCATCACCATTCGACCGCGCTTTAGCGACTGAGGTAGGTTACGGTCCCAACTTGCAGATGAAGCCCCATCCGCCGAAGAACTCGGTGACCGCCAACAGCAGTTCATTGTCTCCCTTTCTTAAAGGGAGATATACCGCGTCAGCGTCAGCGTTCAACAGGCCAAGAAAACCAGCTTCGCGAGCGTGGTAGGCGTTGTTGCCGGCATAGATGGGTTTGGAGTTCAGGTAAACCGTAACTTTATCGCTGTAGCCGATATTCATCTTGCGGATTTCGTCGTGGTCGGCATGAATGGTAGTCCGGGCGAATACAAATTTCGAGCCCGGCACACGCTCGGGCGTTTCCGCGTTGAACTGGGGCGGAATGATGTTGGGATCGCGCCGATAGCGCTGGATGACAACCATGCCTGGAGACTCTGCCTGAACTTTCTCCCACTTCAAACTGTGCCCGTCGGGATAGACCCCCGGATCCTTATCGCCGGCGTCAAACATTTCCGAAAGCTCCCAATTGGTCAGTGTGCCGGGCAGGAACGTAGGTTTCGGATCGAAGGCATATGTTCCATTGTCGGGGGTGTAGGTGATATTGGAGAAGTAGCCTCCGCCTCCTTGTCCCCACAGTCCGATGCTGCCGGTCGAATAGCCCTGCTTCAAGTCGGACACGACCAGGGAAGATTCTGCGGCGTGGTTCAGGTAGAGCTTGGCAACCGTTCCCGCGACGACGATGCGTACGTGAAACCATTGGTCATAGGGGAAGTCGCCGGAGCCGGCATACTGCGGCACGTTATAGATCTGCCAGGCATTGGCGCCCAGGAATCCCGGCGTGTATTGAATGGCCTGGTCGGTTCCGGCCGCCCCGTTGCGAAAGAAAAAGAGTTCGTAGTCATCTTCAGACTGCACTCGAAAAGCAAGGCCGACAAAGAATCCTTGCGCATCGAAGGACATGTCGGCCTCAATGGTCCCGTTCTGAAGATCGAGGTCGCGCACATAGGCGAAACCTTTCACCAGGTCGAGGCTTGATCTTCCCAGATGATCGACCACCTTGCCATTGTTCTCGATGTTCTTGTTGGGTCCGGGTTTTTCGTTCTTGTCACCGATGATCCACCGATCGGGCGTCAGTGGGACAGATACTGATTGCGCCCGCGCATTCGCGGCAGAAGCGACCACGACTAAGAGCAATGCGAGCTTGACGCGACTCCATGTCTTCATGATGGACCAGCTTTCTGAGAAGGTATCCTTCCCCGCAGCATGTTCGCGGACCAGACTATTGGACTGTCAGATTCGAAAAGTATCCATCCGTACTCGAGTGTGCCCATAGGCCAATCTGGCCGTGGGTGTCGCCGAGTTTCAGATCGTTCACAATCAGGCATGGTTGGTCCGCACCGTTGACGTAGAGTTGCGCCTTGGTTCCGGAAACCACAATCTTGATCTTGGTCCACACTCCCGGCTCCAAATCGACGTAGGACTCATAAACTCCAGGGTTTTCTTTCCGCAGACGATACCAGGGAAAATCGGGCATCGACTCGTACTGTACGGAGTGGTTGCGCCGAAGTTGGTCATCGGCGCGACCATTGGTCGGTCGTAAATAGAAATTCTCTCCCCGCGCGCCACGATCCTGTACGCGAAACAGAATGCCGATGAAACCTCGCGAGTCCGCAGGCGCCCCAGCACGCGGCGAGCCGGCCACCTCCACTTCAATCATTCCATTCTTGAAATCCGTGCCCGTGACAATCGCGATTACGGCATCGTCAGCATCTTTGTGATCGGGCAACGGAGAGAGATGTAACGCACGACGCCCGTTGTAAGTCGCAATCTCTGCTTTGCCGTCGACCACGTCAATACCATCCAAAGAATCCAGCCGAGTTTTCGCGGCCGAACTCTTCTTTGTCTGAGTCTGAGCGAACGATACCATTGCGACAGCGACCAGACCGGAGAAGAGAAGCGTTAGCCCAATCCTTTTCATGCATTCCTTTCGATCGAACTGACCGCAGATCAAGCAGGGTCTTAACCGGACGCCGTCCCTTGGCAGCGGAGACATAGCTGTCAAACGGCAGGTTTGCATCGACACGTTAGACGGGCCGTTCGGCTAAAGACTTGGCGCATGGGATATCGTGCGCTCCCGCGTACACGGGCTGTCCAGAATCGAGGACGGATCGTGCCTCTTCCGCCGGCCCGAATCACCCCAAAGAGTTGTTCCCGTCACAGCCCGGTTTGACCCGGCACGATACAATTCCTGCGGCTGCCCAATTGCCAGGAGACGTACTCGATGGCCACAGGTCGAAACCGAGCTTGAAACCAAATCTCTGCCCGCGAATGCCTACCAGCCGCTGAAAGAAGGCGAACTCTATGTGCCGCTGGTGCCCACTAGCGCGAGCCTGCCGGAAGTCACCTGGCGCGCGGTGCTCTGGGGCACACTGCTGTGCATCATTTTCAGTGTGGCTTCGGCCTACTCTGCGCTGAAGGTCGGCCAGGGAATGGAGGCGGCGATTCCCATCTCCATCCTCGCCATCGGCCTGGCGCGCGTTTACAGACGCCGCTCCACCGTGCTGGAAAACGTGATCATCACCGGCATCGGCGGCGCCTCCGGCAGCGTGGTGGCCGGCGCGGTCTTCACTCTTCCGGCGCTCTACATTCTCCACCTCGATCCGCATCCGGTACAGACCATCTTCATCTGCCTGGCCGGCGGCTGCCTCGGCGTCCTCTTCCTCATTCCTCTGCGGCGCTATTTCGTGCGCGAGCAGCACGGCAAGCTTCCCTTCCCCGAAGCCACCGCGATCACCGAGGTGCTGGTCACCGGCGAGAAAGGCGGCTCGCAGGCCAAGCTCTTGCTGCAAGCCACCTGCATCGCCGCGGTCTACGATTTCTTCGTCACCACCTTCCACGTCTGGAAGGAGTATCTGAACTTCCAGTTCGTGCCGCTCATGCAAGACCCTGGTCGATCGCGACCGCATGGTCTTCAACTTCGACGCCATCGGATTCATCCTCGGCCTCGGCTACATCATGGGCCTGCGCATCGCCATGATCTTTTGCGCCGGCGGCGTGCTGGTCAACTTCGTGCTCGTGCCGATGATCTGGTTCATCGGCAGCCATATGGGCGACGTTGCCGTCTATCCGGCCACGCATTCCCATCTCGCACATGACGGCGGCGGAAATCTATCGCTACTATGTGCGCTACATCGGAGTGGGCGCCATCGCTGCCGCCGGCCTGGTCGGCATCCTTAAATCGCTGCGTGTGGTGGCGGGATCGTTCGGCATCGCGCTGCACGCCTTCCGCCATGGCGAAGCGCCAGCACACCGAGCGCACCGACCGCGATATTCCGATCATGGCGATACTCCTCGGGCGTGGTAGTCGGCGCGATCGCCGTCGCGGTCTTCTTCGGACAACTGCACGTCACTTGGAGCGTGCTGGCGATGGGCCTGGCGCTGACGCTGCTCTTCTCGTTCTTCTTCACCACGGTGGCCGCCAACGCCATTGCCGCCACTGCGAACAATCCCGCCTCCGGCATGACCCTGCTGACCGTGATCGTCTCGGCGGTGGTGCTGCTGAAGTTCGGCCTCTCCGGAACCACCGGCATGTTCTTCGTGATGGCGCTGGCCGGCATGGTGTGCGTCGCGCTCTGCGTCTCAGGACAATTCATCACCGACCTGAAGGCCGGCTACTGGATCGGCTCCACGCCGTCGGCGCAGGAGAAGGTAAAGTTCATCGGCGTGGCCGCCGCCGCCATCACCGCCGGCCTGACCATCGTCCTGCTGGCCAAGGCCTTCCAGTTCGGCGAAGCTGCGCCCGGAGACATGCGCCAGGTGCTGGTCGCGCCGCAGGCTTCCGCCTTGAAGGCCATCGTCGAAGGCTTCATGAGCGGCCAGCCGGTCGCCTACATTCTGTTTGGCATCGGCGCCATGATCACCGTGGTGCTGGAGATGCTCGGCCTATCGTCCATGGTCTTTGCTCTGGGAATTTATCTGCCGCTGCAACTGACCACGCCGATCCTGGCCGGCGGATTCGTCTCGCACCTGGTGAACAAGCGCGCCGACAAGACGGGCGGTGAGCACGGCCGCAGCATACGCGAGCGCGGCGTCATCGTTGCCGGCGGACTCATGGCGGGTGGCGCGCTGGGCGGCGTGTTTGGCGCCGGGCTGCGTCTGCTGCCAAAATATCGTGAGGAACTGATTCAGACTCCGTTCTATAACAACGAACCCATATCGCAGACGCATTTCCGCACTCATGTTTGTGGGACTTTGTCTGTACATATGGTTCAGCCTCAGTGAAAGGAAAGAAGGCTGCATAATGGATCCAGTAGGACGATATGTTGCTGACGCTGTTCTAGGGATCGACACGCTTTGGGGCGGAGACGTGATGTGCCCCTCGGGAACGGGCCGCTTCATCGCCGACTCGTGGTTTTCGGATGAGCCGCTGCCGGCCGCTTACACCGTCGCTTCGGCCGCGCGGGTGCGCGAGACCGGCGGCGTCGGCGGCAAGACCGTCGATCGCGAAGCCGTCGAAGCCTATCTGCGCGAAGTGAATCTGCCGGCCGCGATTGCCGGAGTTCGCAAGGAAGCCGGCAAGTCGATCGGCGGTCTGCGCGGGCAGTATCTCGGCAGGCACTGGCCGACTGCCTTGAGACCATGTGGGACCTCGCCATGGAAATCCTCGGCAAAGGCCCGGCAGTTCCGTACGCGCGCTAGCGTGGAAGCCTCGACCGGCAAGTCCGCCCGAGCCCTCCAAGCCGGAAGCCAAGCGCGAGCGAGTTGCCGAGTTGTTGAGCCGCGCCGGCTACTCGACATCCGACAATGGCGGCTTGCTGGGCGCGGTCGATGCCTGGCGGCGCGAGCGCGTCACGCCCATGGGATCGGTGAAAGCGCTGGGAGCGGCCGTCATCGCTTACTTCGACAACCTGAGCGCCGCGAACCTGCTGCCGCATTTGCCCAAGGAACTGGCGGCCGTGCCGCGCGCCAACATCGACTTCCTGCCCATCAAGGACGCATGGTTCTCCGGCTCGATGAATTACCTGGGCCGCGCGCGCAATGCCGACGGCTCGCCGCAATACGAAGCCAGCTACGAGATCAATGCGTCGCTGCAGATCAGCTTCCCCGAATTTCAGCAGCTGGTGAGCCACGAAGTCGTGCCCGGCCACGTCACCACTTTCGCTTATCTGCAGAATCTGTACGTGCGCGGCAAGGCCGGTTTCGAAGCTACGGTGCTGACCATGAACACGCGCGCCGCGACGCTGTTTGAAGGCATGGCCAACAACGCGATCCTGATCGCGCATGGCGTCACCGAAATCGACCAGTTGCCCGACGAAGACATGCAGATCGGCGTGCTGCTGGCGCTGTTGCAGGACGATGCCAAGAACCAGTCGTCGTATCTCACCTGGGGCGAAGGCAAGCCGCAAGGCCGAGATTGCGAAGATCCTGCGCCGCGATTTTCTGGTCAGCGAAGAGCGCGCCGACAAGTTGTCTGGCGCCTGGGGACGGCATCCCCTGCTGGGCAGAATGTATCTGCCAGCGTATCGCGCGGGCACAGAAAAAGTCGCGGCCTTGCGACGCAGTTTCCCGCCCGAGCGCGTGCTGCCCGCGATCTACGGCTGTTATGGGATGGTGGACATCAAGACGGTAGAAGAGGCGCTGCGGACGGCGTAGGCTAGGCGATTCTCGTCTTAGTCAAAGGAAATGATTCGGTCTCCAGCGTGTTAAGATCCAACACCTGAGAAGCACGCTGGATATCGATTCCCACCAAGCGGCCCGCTGCGTCCAGGTCGACAACTACACCCTCGGCTACCTCGCGGGAATCCGCGCTGGGGTTCGAATTTAAGTCAATGTAAAGCGAATCAGTGTCTGGATAGTAGTGCAGTTTCATCTCTGCTCCTCTTCCGTTTGCGTCCGCATGCGAAAGTTGCGGTCCGGAAAAGCATTGTGGATTGTCTCTCCATCCTCAAGTGTTATAACCCGCAGGATCCGGCCATTCAATTCTTGCACAGCACCCCAGAACCGGATGCGTCCATCTGCCTGGATTTCGTGCGCTAAAGAATCTTTCAAAATCCGCTCGCACCACTCGATCTTTATGTATGGGCGCTTTCGTAACACCTGTTCTTGAAAATAGCGCGTCGTTTTCATTGTACGTGGTGTCGCCGTCGTATCACAGATCCCGTTGCTTCCATTCTTACGCCACCGGCTGCCCCACCTCAACCGGCTCCAGATGTGCGGTGAAGTGCCGCAGGAAGGCTGCTTCATACGTCAGCTTCATGCCATGAATCTGCTCGCGCCGCTTCCATACCGCCAGAATCACTTCGATCACATAATCGATGTGGCTCTGGGTATAAACCCGGCGCGGAATCGCCAGCCGCACCAGATCCATCTTTGCTGCCGCGCCAAACATCAGCGTGCCAATCTCGACCGACCGGATACCGCCTTCGAGATACAGTTCCGCTGCCAGACGCCACGCCAGGAAATTGATCCAAAGGAATGTGCGGCAGGAACGCCCGCGCGTCGAGATAGATGGCGTGACCGCCCGGTGGCTGCACGATGGGCACGCCTTGCTCGGCGAGATGATTGCCCAGGTACGCGGTGGAAGCGATGCGATAGCGCAGGTAGTCCTCTTCCAGCGACTCCTGCACGCCCACGGCAATGGCCTCCAGGTCGCGGCCCGCGAGGCCGCCGTACGTCGGATACCCCTCAGTCAGAATCAGCAGATCCTTTTCCTGTCGCGGCCAGCACTGCGTCGTTCGTGCAAAGAAAGCCGCCGATGTTCGCCATGCCGTCCTTCTTCGCCGACATGGTGCAGCCATCACCCAGCGCGAACATTTCCTGCGCAATCTGCTTTGGCGTCTTTGTCTCGTAGCCGTCTTCCCGTAGCTTGATGAAGTATGCGTTCTCCGCGAAACGGCAGGCGTCAAAGTACAGCGGAATGCCGTGCTTATGGCACAGCGCGCTGACCGCACGAGCGTTCTCCATCGAAACCGGCTGACCTCCGCCGGAATTGTTCGTAATGGTCAGCATGACCAGCGGAATTCGCTCGCGTCCCACGCGCGCGATTAGCGCGTCCAGCGCTCCGACATCCATATTGCCTTTGAAGGGATGCCACGCTGCCGGCTGACGCGCCTCGGCGATCGGCAGATCCACGGCCTCGGCGCCAACGAATTCGATGTTGGCGCGCGTGGTGTCGAAATGCGTGTTGTTGGGAACGACGTCGCCCTTCTTGCAGCATCACGCTGAACAGGATGCGCTCCGCCGCGCGCCCCTGGTGCGTCGGGATCACGTGCTGGTAGCCGAAGATATCCTGCACGGAATCGCGAAAGTGGTCGAAGCTGCGGCTGCCGGCATAGCTCTCGTCGCCCAGCATGATGGCTGCCCATTGCCGCGTCGACATCGCTCCCGTGCCCGAATCGGTCAGCAGGTCGATAAGCACATCGTCAGCGGGAAGCAGAAACAGGTTGTAATGCGCGGCGCGCAGTAGTGCCTCCCGCTCCTCGCGCGTGGTCCAGCGGATGGGTTCGACACTCTTGATGCGAAACGGCTCGATGATCGTCTTAGTCAGCATGGCATGTTCCTCGTGCGCAACCTCCATGCTGGCGCTTTTCGGGCGAAAAGCGCAGTGACTGCGGTCACAGAGCGGAGATGATAATGGAGAACGGAAGGCAGAATTAGGGCAGTACAGAAGGCTCGGGCCGGTCGTGCGCCGCACCGCGTGATTGGCGAGCTCGTTGGCTTCGCGATTGTGCTCGCGTGAAATGTGGACGATCGAGAAATCGACCGCGCGCGCCAGCTTGCGGCAGGTCCAGTTCAGGGAATGCAGGCGCGGGCTGCGGCAGGCGTACTCGCCGGTCATCTGCTTGACGACGACTTCGGAGTCCGAATAGACGTGTAAAGCCTTGGCGTTGACCGCTACCGCGTGTTGTAAGGCTTCCAGCAGGGCGACGTATTCGGCGACGTTATTGTCCTGATGTCCGATCCACTTGGCGATGCGGGTGGTTTCGCCCAGGGGCCTTCGATCACAACTCCAATGCCCAGCGGCCCCGGATTTCCGTGCGACCCACCATCCACATACGCTACCAGATCAGACATTCACTCCTGCTCCATCTACAAGATGCTTCAGAACCTGCAGTTCGTCAAGAATCAGATTCGCTTCTCCCTGAATCGATTACTAGTCGATGCTATCGTTTCTGTGAAAAAGATGTGAATTGACGTTGGATATTCTTAATCGCAATTCACAACCCGGCTGCATTCTATCGGTTGCCGCAGAAATTCGCACATAAAAATAAGTGGCGGTTGCACAAACCTTGGGCGTTGACAATTTTCAATCCTCAGTTAGGATGGCTTTCGTCGACGGCAGAAAAGGGAAGGCAACTAATAGCGGCCGACCTGAAGTAAGCTGAGTGATCGGTTCAGCAGGGCGACCTGCGGCAACCGCCAGACCCGAAAAAACCGACTGCACTGCGAGGTGTCAGCCGGGGTCCGGAACCGCGAAAGCGGTGATCGCCTCAAAGGCTGTGACGGTACATGCGTCCACGCCGGTAACTCCCTCGCAGGAGTTGGCGGCTAGAGCATAACCAAAGTCACAGCCTTTTTACTTTTCTGTTTCCCGCCCAAGCATAACCAATGCTAAATTTGACAGGGCTACCTGCCCCCACGAGATTCCCAGAATAGGCATTCGGGAGTCCATGCGTGCAGTTTTGAATGGCGACCCGGCATCTGCGGTGAAAGACTATCGTGTTCTCCCCGAGCCCTCCTTTAGTCACTAAATCAAAAGTAAGAAAAACCGGGTCCGGGTAGGCGCAGAATTCGATGAGTCTTCAAATGGAAGCAAATGTTCAACCCATCCGACTTTGAGGACATGTATGTTTTCAAAATGCTGGATCGGAGCAGATGAACCATGAAGAAGTCCGGCTTGTTGCAGGACCTGATGGTTGCATTTCTGATTCTTGGGTCTATTGCGACTGTGTCGCGAGCGCAGACCATTACCACCTTGACCGACTTCAATGGGACCAACGGTTCGTTTCCCGTCGCCGCTCTGGTCCAAGGCTCCGATGGAAACTTTTATGGGACGACCAGCGAGGGCGGGATCAACGATCCTGTCGGCCCGGGGACGGTCTTCAAAGTCACACCCAACGGCACCGTGACCACGCTGCACAACTTCAACGGCAACGATGGCGACCTGCCCCAGGTTGCGCTCGTACATGCGACCGACGGCAATTTCTACGGGACAACCTTTCAGGGCGGAGCCGGCAACTACGGCACGATCTTCAAGATTACCGCGGCAGGTGCATTCACACTGCTGCACAACTTCACCGGTGGTACCGATGGACGCTACCCTGGACCCCTGATACAAGCCTCTGACGGCAACTTCTACGGCACGGCGTGGGGAGGAGGCAACAACAACTGTGAATCGACAGGGGGATGCGGGGTAATCTTCAAGATCACTTCGCAGGGAAATTTCACCAAGATCTATCAATTCCGAGGCGATAGCAATGATGGGTACGGTCCTGTAGGGATCGTGCAAGGCAGGGACGGAAACTTTTATGGGATGTCCATCGGCTCAAGTCAGGTTCTATGTACCTCCGACTGTGGCGCGGTCTTCAAAGTTACTCCTACAGGTAGCCTCACCAAACTGCACACGTTCAACGGCCCAGACGGCAACTATCCCTCAGGACAGTTGCTGCTGGCGACCGACGGTTATTTTTATGGCACCACGTCCGAAGGCGGCGCGTACAGTCAAGGCACAGCTTTCAAAATGACGCCATCGGGCACCCTGACTTCGCTCTACAGCTTTTGCCATCAACACAACTGTGCGGACGGCGCCACTCCTTCGTCGGGCGTGATGCAAGCCAGCGATGGGAATTTTTACGGCACTACCGTAGGGGGTGGGGCCTATGGCTGCACAACCTGCGGCACGATTTTCAAAATCACCTCAAGCGGCAATCTGACTACATTATTCAGTTTCAATGACAATTCTACTGGCGGTGGCCCAAGTGGGCTCTTGCAAGCCACCAACGGAAACTTTTACGGGTTGACCTCGGGAGGGGGCAACAACTATTACGGCACGTTCTTCCAGTTTTATACGACGCGCAGGACGCTGTCCGTAGCTACGAATGGCAACGGAACCGTGACCAGCACGGATGGCTTGATAAATTGCCCTGGCGTTTGCAGCCATGTTTATCCCGACAATACGGCGGTAACACTGAATGCGACGCCGCCCGAGGGCTGGACTTTTCTGGGCTGGGGTGGGGCCTGTAGTGGCACTGGATCCTGCCAGGTTGAGATGACGCAGGATCATTCGGTCAACGCTACGTTCGCTCCTCTTTACACGCTGACTGTGAACATCACCGGCAACGGCAGCGTCACCAGCACTGACGGTTTCATCAACTGTCCTGGTGTTTGCAGTCATGTTTATGTGTCCAATAGTTCGGTGACGCTGAACGCGTCGCCGGCTCAGGGCTGGAGCTTCGGCGGTTGGAGCGGCGCCTGCACGGGCAGCGGCCCTTGCAATCTGACCATTACACAAAACCAATCGGTGACCGCTACGTTCACCCAGAACTACTACACGTTAACCGCGTCAATAAGCGGCGATGGAACCGTGACCAGCACGGATGGCTTCATCAACTGCCCCGGCACTTGCAGCCATTCTTATCTCTCTAATACACCGGTGACGCTAAATGCATCTCCTGCTCAGGGCTGGAGCTTCAGCGGCTGGACCGGCGCCTGTAATGGCATCGGCTCCTGCAATCTGGCCATGTCACAAAATCTGGCTGTCTCGGCTATCTTCGTTCAGCCTGGCAACGCGCTTCAGTTCACTCCGGTCGCGCCGTGCCGACTGCTGGACACACGGCCACAATACGGGGGTAGTGGCCCGCTTCAGGGTGGCACTTCGACGAATTTGGTCATCTCACAACTTGGCGGTTGCAACATTCCTACAACCGCCGCCGCTTATTCGCTGAATGTCACCGTCGTCCCGCAAGGACTGCTGGGATACCTGACCATCTGGCCAACCGGAGAAAGCCGGCCCATCAGCTCAACCTTGAACTCGGATGGACGGGTTAAGGCCGATGCAGCTATCGTGATCGCCGGATCTCAAGGCGCGGTCAGCGTCTACGTCACCAACACAACTAATTTAGTGCTCGACATAGATGGCTACTTTGAGCCGGCTAATGGCTCAACCCTGGCCTACTATCCGCTGAAGCCCTGCCGTGTCGCTGACACGCGAAATGCCAACGGTCCGCTAGGTGGACCGCACCTGATGGCCGGTCAGGAGCGCGACTTCCCCATCCTGGACGCCACTGCCTGCGACATCCCCAGCAGCGCCCAGGCCTACTCGCTGAACTTCACGGTGGTGCCGCGGTCAGGCCCGGTAGAAACGTTCACCGCATGGCGCTATGGACAGCCGAGGCCTGTCTCTTCCACTTTGAATGCACCCACGGGTACCGTAGTGGCTAATGCGGCGATCGTGTCTGCCGGCACTGGCGGCGAAATTGCAACCTGGGCCACCAACGATACTGACTTGGTGATCGACATCGACGGCTACTTTGCCCCTGCCGGAGCCGGCGGGTTGTCGTTGTACGCCGTGGCGCCTTGCCGCGTGATCGACACGCGCAAGGGCAACGGCGCGTTCAATGGCGTTCTCAGTCCACCAGTCGATGTCGCAGATAGCGTCTGTGCTCCGCCCAGCACCGCGCAAGCCTACGTGTTAAACGCAACCGTAGTTCCGACGGGTAGCCTTGCCCATTTGGACTTATGGCCGGACGGCGAAGACCGGCCAGGGACCTCGACGCTGAATGATGTCGACGGGGCGATCACCTCAAACATGGCCGTTGTGCCCAACATTAATGGCAAGACCGACGCCTATGCATTGGGCTTAACGCAACTGATCCTGGACATCTCCGCCTACTTCGCACCGTAGCTGGGCTGATATTTTGTCGATTGATACCAGGCTGTTTGCATGGGCAAGCAGCCTGGTTGGTCTTGGTGCAAACCGCCGTTACGAAATCTGCTGCAGGACCGAACGGTCCTCAATCAGGAGGCATCCCGAGCGATCGGCGAAGGCAAAGTTCTCTATTGCTCCCGGATCGTTCATCAGTGCTTCGCGATATTTCTCATAATCCGCGAGGCTGGGGAAATTGATCAATGCATAAGCCATATTGGTCGCGCCTGCCATCTTAGTTGGCAAGAAGTATCCTAATAACTGGCCGCCGCAGCGCTGAATGGGTTGCGGCCAGCTTCGAGCATACTGTTCGAAGTCGGTGTGCTTGTGAGCATCAATCGTGTAACGAATGCAGATTGTGATCATGCGTCTCCCATCAGGTGGCCTTCCGCAAGGTGTGGCTTCACTCCGGTCTTCGTCCGAAGTGAGAAGCGACTTGTTCCGCCTGCTCGAAGACCAAAGATAGGCGAGAAGCAGGGAGGCATGTTTCAGCGGTTACTGAATCATGATTAAGAGAGAAAGCTTACATGCCGGGCAGGTCAAGCAAGCGGGACAACTGCTGGCGGCCTGCCAGCGATACGTGCACCGTGCGGCTCTGTTTGTCGCGAGTGATCCAGCCTAGCTCGAGAAATTTCCCGCAAATAGCTGCCCCCAGCGCTCCCGCCATGTGGTCGCGGCGCGCCGTCCAGTCCAGGCAGCGTCTAGCAAAGGCGCGTCGCAAATGGCGCAGGGCATCGACATCGATCTTCCATTTGCCCAGGAAGAGTTCGCCGCGGCGGGTGAGGTCGTAATCGCGTTCGCCGCGGGCCGCGATCAAGCCGTCGCGTTCCAAGGCTGCGGTCAGGTTTACCGCTAATTCTCCCGCGAGATGGTCATAGCAAGTTCGGGCATAACATAGCGCCTTATCCGCGCCCACCGGCCTGTACTTTCCAGCCGTGGAAATGACGCCGAGAGCCTCGATCGCGTGCGCGACTTCTGGCTTGGTGATGTAGTAGTAGCGATGCCGGCCCTGTTGTGACGCCCGAAGAAATCCGCCGTCGACCAATTGGGCCAGGTGCATGCTGGCCGATTGCGCGGACACCCCGGCTATGCGAGCCAGTTCACCGGCCGGAAATGATCGGCCGTCAAGCAAAGTAGTTAGCATCGCCGCTCGGGCCGGGTCGGCAATGAGGGCTGCCGTTGAAGCCAGCGGATACTTGGTATTCACAAATCCAAGCATACATCGAACCCAACGAGCACGTTTCAGGAGATATTGAAATATGCTCGCAGAAGCAGGTTTTGGCTAAAGACAGCAGGAGCAGTCCCGCCACACTGTAAATTTGCTTCTAAAATAGGTATATGGTTTTGCGTTCTCTTTCTTTGCGATTGTTCGTGCTGCTCATTCTTGTCTCGACTTTTGTTTATGCTGACACCGCAGCCTTTGACTTGCCCGGTCCGCAAGTTGAAGTGAGGGTAAGCCGCGCAGGCAAAGAATTGCCAATTGCGCAGGTTCCCAATCTGCAGGAAGGCGACCGCCTCTGGATTCATCCCGCTTTTCCGGAGACGCAGAGCGCTCATTATCTGTTGATCGTTGCGTTCCTACGTGGCTCGACAAATCCTCCCCCGGAGAACTGGTTTACCAAAATCGAAACCTGGAACAAGCGCATCCGCGAAGAGGGAACCATGATCACGTGCCTAAGGGCGCCGAGCAGGTTCTAATCTTCCTGGCTCCGGAGACGGGCGGCGACTTCGCCACCTTGCGCACCGCTGTACGCGGCAAGCCGGGAGCGTTCGTGCGCGCCGCGCGCGACTTGAACGAGGCCAGCCTGGATCGTTCGCGGCTGGAAGCTTATCTCTCGACGGTTAAACGGGTAGCGGAAAACGATCCCGATAAGCTGAAAGATACCTCGGCCCTGCTGGCACGCAGCTTGAACATCAAGCTCGAAGACGACTGCTTCAAGAAGCCAGTCGATGAACAGGCGACATGTCTGGTGCAGAAGTCGGACGAGCTGGTGCTGGACGACGCGCACAGCCAGTCGATGGCCTCGCAACTGGCCTCGGGCCCGTCGGCCGATCTAGTCGGGCAGATTAGCGCGACGCCGATGGCCGGCGGTGGATTCTACAGCGCCTACGTGGGAGCGATCGTGGACGTGGTGCGGCTGACCAGCGCCTGGCACACGGCGGAGTATCAGTACATTCCCGCGCTTGCTGTTCCCCACGAAGATCAGCTTAACCTCAAGATGAATACGCCTCCGTCGTTCCGCAATCCCAAGTCGGTGCTGGTGATTGGTCTGCCCGCGGTGGAGACGCCCAAGCTGCCTCCGTTGAAGCCGGTAGATCCTAAGGGAGTTTATTGCCTGTCGAATTCTTTGCTGGTACTGCCGGCCGATGGCGCGCCTCTGGTTTTTTCTACCCAGTTGGCGTACGGCATGAATCTGCATGTCTGGAGCAAGTCGGGCAAAACGATGGATCTTCCCACCAAGGCCGATGCGGTACGCGGGGGCTTTGTCGTCGATACATCGTCGGTGAAGAGCGACGATCTCGCCTCGGAGGCCAGCGGCACGCTGCGGGGGCAGTGGGGATTCGACTCATTCGAGGGGCCAACCTTCCCGCTGCGAACCGCGCATCCGGCAAAATGGACGATCGCCTCCGCCGACCAGAGCGCCCTGGTCGTGGGCCGTGACGATACCTTGCATCTGCAGTCGGACGCGGCCGCCTGCGTCCAGGACGTTACCGTCGAAGACCACGACGGGAAAAAGCTGAAGACCAGTTGGAAGCTGGTGAATCCCGGCGAAGTGCAGATCGAGATGCCGTTAAAAGACGTGGCGCCGGGGCCGCTCAAGCTGGAAGTGAAACAGTTTGGCTTGGCCAAGCCCGACGATGTCGCTCTGCAAACTTATTCCGAAGCGGCCAAGCTGGAGGAGTTGGTCATGGATGCAGGCGATCAGCAGGCAGTGTTGAAGGGCACTCGTTTGGACGAGGTGGCCAACGTTGCGATCGGCGAAGTCCATTTCACCACCAGCGCTCTAACCCGTGCGGGTGACGAGGATGAGTTGCAGCTGCAAGCCTCCGGCTCGGCTGGGGCGTCGCCACGAGCAGGAGACAAGCTAACCGCACACGTGACGCTGAAAGATGGCCGAGTGTTGGAGTTGGCTACCACCGTTAGGCCATCGCGTCCGAAAGTCACATTGATCAGCAAAATAATCCAGCCAAATTCTACGGCGGCGCCTTCGCCGATTCAGCTGGATGGACAGGACGAACTGCCGCAGAATGCAACGCTCTCCTTTTCGCTGAAGACACAGGTGCCGGCAGCGTTCTCGCATGACGAAACCATCGAGGTCGCGACCGCCGATGACTCGGTGCACACATTGCTGAGTGTTGCCGACGGCACTCTCGCTCTGCAGGATTCGCAAACGGTGGTGGCGATGCTGGACCCGATGAAGAACCTTGGTCCGTCAGCCTTCGGGCCGTTGCGTTTTCGGCCCGATCGCAGGCAATGGTGAGAAGGGTGACTGGCAGCCGCTGGTGACGCTGGTTCGGTTGCCGCAGGTGAAGGAGATTCGCTGTCCCAGTAAGGCGGACGATCCCTGTAGTTTGAACGGGACTGCGCTTTACTTGCTCGATTCGGTTTCGTCCGATCCGCAGTTTCAGCAGAGCACGCCGGTCCCCGACGGATTTGCCGGCTCGGCGCTAAGCGTGCCGCGCCCCGACAACGGAGAACTGTATGTCAAGCTGCGCGACAATCCATCCGTGATTAATAAGCTGACCTTAACTCCGGTGACGGAGAGCCCGGAGCAAGCAAGACAAGCCGAGCAAGCGAAACAATAACGCGAGATCGCTTTTGTGCGTCGATGATTTCCCGCATAAGTGTTGTCATCGCGCGGCTTGATTTCTGTTGCACGACATCGCGATAACTTCTATTGCCCACAAGCCGGCACGGTTGAATTCGGCATCGTCGCCGGCAATGGTTGCAAATGCTGCGCGGTCAGTTCAGCATTCACCGCCGGCAAATCCTGCTTCATCAGTTCAGACCACTGTTGCGCCACTTTAGTCAGGTCCTGGCAATAGTCGTGATACGCGGTGCGCATCGCGTCGGTGGGAGCCGCGTCGGCCATGTTTACCGTCTCCGACAGAGTGGCAAGTTCTGAATTCATCAGCGTAAACGTCGGCTTAGGTTTGCCGCCTCCACCGAATCCTCTCTGCTGTTCGCCCTGTATCTTGAGGGCCTTTGCCTTGAAGTCCTTCACCGCCTGCAGAGATGCCGCGGTCTGATCGTTCTTCTCTAACGCCGTTTGCCGGGCAGCCGCCTCCGTCAGCAGCTTGGCTGCGTTCTCGTGGAAGTTGTAGCTGAGAGAAATCAGGGTATCAACTTTCTTCGCGAAATCAAGCTGTTGCTGCAGGGCCGCTTCCGTCATCTTCACGCGAGGATCCATCTCCACCGTTAACGGCTGCTTGTAAGTTTTGCCATCGACCGTCAGCCGCACTTCGTACTTGCCCGGCACCACAAACGGACCTTGCGGTTCGGCGTGGGTTTGCTCATACAGCGCGCCAATCGGATAGGTATGGCGAATCGCGTCCGGCGCAGGATAGCGCAGGTCCCACACATAGCGATTCATGCCCGCATTCTTGGGCAGCGGGGTCGGATGGTACAGCCAGTAGTTCGGAACTTCAGGCGGCAGCTCTTCGCGAACCTGATCGGGTTTGCTGGAAAGCTCACGAACCAGTTGGCCGGCCTGATCATAGATCGCGATGGTCACATCTTTCGCCGGCGCCGTCTTGAAGTAGTAATCGAGAATGGCTCCCGTCGGCGGATTGTCGCCCGCCGGCATTTCCGGCGGTAGCGGCGTGTCCTGGTTCATGTCATTGCGCAGGCGGATAGCGGTCGCAGGCTGGTAGAGATACACCTTCGACTTCGCAACCTGTTCGTTGATCTGTCGCAGCGGGGTCAGGTCGTCGAGGATCCAGAAGGCGCGCCCATAAGTTGCCGCCACCAGATCGTCGCCATGCACCACCATGTCGCGCACGGAAACGGTAGGCATATTCAGCTGCAGAGTGCCCCACTGATCGCCGTCATCAAACGAAACGAACGGGCCAGTTCTCGGTGCCGGCGTAGAGCAATCCCTTGCGCTCCGGATCTTCGCGCACAACTTTGACAAAGCTGAAATCGGGAATGCCGGTTACGACTTCCTGCCAAGTCTTTCCGAAATCGCGAGTGCGAGAAGATGTGCGGGCGAAAATCGTTGCCCTGATGATTGTCCACGGACACGTACGCGGTGCCTGCGTCGAAGTGCGAGGCTTCCACCATCGTCACTTCGGAAAACTTCTGCAATCCCGGAGGCGAGACATTCTGCCAGTTCGCGCCATTGTCGGTCGTGACCTGGACCAGTCCATTGTTGGTGCCCACCCAGATCACGCCGGCGTTGCAGCGTCGAAGGCGAAATGGTGGTAATCGCGCCGCCGGTCGGGAGGCCGCATGGTCTCCTCTTCTTCCTTGCGTCTTCGGCTTCTTGCTCTCTGCTTCTTTGGTCTTGGTCTCTTCGCTCTTATTGGCCTCTGGCTTGTTCTGCTCCTCGGCTTGCGACGGCGGTGCGGGCTCGCCGGGACGGTTAGTCAGGTCGGGACTGATCGCCTTCCACGTCTCGCCTTCATCGCTGGTCTGCAGCAAGAACTGCGTTCCTTCGTACAAGAACGTGCGGATCCTGCGGCGAGAAGGCCAGCGGAGGATTGGTCGCGGTGCGGTAATCGCCGTCGCGGCTGACATTGGGCGAGATGGTCTTTCACCTGCCGATTGGTGCGATCGATGCGCCACGAGCCCGCGAGCTTCGCCGCCGGCATAAACGATGTTAGGATTGCTCGGGTCGGGAACAATGTAGCCGAATTCATAAGCGCCGAAACGGATCCCAATCCAGAAATGTGATCGCGCCGTAATCTCCGCGGCTCAGGGTAGCAACCGATCCGCTGTCTTGCTGCGTGCCGTATACCCAGTAGGGAAAACGGTTATCGGTGGAGACGTGATAGATCTGGCCGGTGGGCTGGTTGTACCACGACGTCCAGGTCTTGCCGCCATCCATGCTGATGGTCGCTCCCTGGTCGCTGCCCATGATCATGTAGTCGGAGTTCGTCGGATCGATCCACAGCGCGTGATTGTCGTCGCCGCCGGGCGCGCCCTTGTACGATTCAAACGTCACGCCACCGTCGGTCGAACGATACAGCGAAGTCTGCGCGACGAAAACGATGTCGGGATTGTGCGGATCGAGAAAGACCTTGCTGAAATATCCGTTGCCTTGAATGCGCTGGTCGTCGGTGATGCGCTTCCAGGTCGTGCCGCCATCATCGGAGCGATACAGCCCGCCTTCTTTCCTCTCGGAAATAATCGCGTACACCCGCTGGCCTCGCCGGGCGCGACCACTACACCAATGCGTCCGAGGTGCGCATTTGCCAGCTGCGGAATCTTGACCGGCGATCCAGGTGTCACCGCCGTCGGTCGTTTTGTAGATTCCCGCGCCGCCGGTGCCTAGCAGTCCGGCGAACGGCGTGTCAGGATTCACGTAGTGATACCAGAGGGCCGCAAATCCGATCTTGGGATTGTCCGGAGCGAACGCCACATCGATGGCGCCGGTCTTGTCGTCCTTGTACAGAACCTTGCGCCAGGTCTTGCCGCCGTCGGTGGTTTTGAAAACGCCGCGCTCGGCGTTCGGCGCAAAGGTATGGCCCAAGGCCGCGACGAAGACGACATCGGGATTGTGCGGATCGACCCAGATCGCCCCGATGTGCCGCGAATCTTCCAACCCGATGTGTTGCCAGGTCTCGCCCGCGTCGGTGGACTTCCACATCCCATTGCCCTGATTGACCGAGCCGCCAACGTTGCTCACGTCGCCCGTCCCGATATAAACGATGTTGGGATTCGAAGGCGCCACGGCGATCGCGCCAATTGAAGCTACATGCTGCTTGTCGAAGATCGGTTTCCACACCATGCCGCCGTCAGTCGTCTTCCAAGCTCCGCCGCCGGCCGTTCCCATGTAATAGATCGCCGGCTGGCCGGGAACGCCGGTTACTCCAGTCACGCGTCCGGCGCGGAAGGGACCGATCTGCCGCCACTGCATTCCGGCATAGAGCGGCGGGATCGTATTGCTGAGCGCGAGCGAATTGCGGAAGCAGCAGGCTGGCGAGCAGGAAGATTGCAATGGTCGGGAGTTGTGCGGTTAATCGGTTGTACTTCTGGGCCGATTCAGATGGCACTTGAGGGTGCCCGGCGAACATCATTCCAACAACCTCCAAATGGAAAAGCTTACACCACCGCGACCATTGCGAGCGGCGAAAAACCCGGCGTTGATTTCGACAATCATTCCAGAAAACTGCTTAAGGGTTGGCCGGCTGCGCGGCAGGTTGAACTCCGCAAATTCCCTCATTAATCCACTTCTGCTTTCCCTTGTGATCGACCGTGAGGATCGTAATCGGTGGTCCAACTTCATTCGGGTGGGCCTCAATCTCCAGGCCGATCAGCTTGCGCGCCAGCGCGACCGTATCCATGTGCGCCCAGTTGGGAGTTGCCTTCAGGTAAGTGGCAATGTGGTCAGTAACTCCCGCGAAAAAGCCCGACGCGCCGGTGCCCGTAATGTCATGGGAAACCACGGTGACGCTGCCATCGCTGGCAACCTTGAATCCTCGCGCGTAGGCCACAGCCTTCCCGTGCTCGGTTCCCACAAATACCACGAACGAGAACTCCCCGCCGTTTCGGCTGAAGGTGTTGCTGTAGAACTGCGACTCATTGTCATGCAGATATTGCGCCATGGATGTTACCGGATCGGTTGCGATGTCGAGGAACCCGTTCGCCTGGTCTTTCAAGGTTCCCTGTATCTGGCAGGCTGCGTCGGCCAGGTCTTGCAGATGGAAATAGGGATCGGGCTTATCGAGAAAGCCGGCCATGGCGAAGGCGCAATCGGGTTTTACGATGAGCTTGCAACTCTGGCCCGTGGTTTTCGCGTAATAGCGGCCGACCAGACTGTCCGCAGCGAGAACAACTCGATGATGGTGCTTGTCGATCAGCGCAACCACGGTGGTCCCCAATGCCGGAACGGAGAGCATCAGCGAGGAGATCATGGTCAAGGCAAAAGTCAGCGTGTGTACGAAGGAGCGTTTGATTGTCATAGGATGATTTCCGGGACCTGGGCCGGTGAAAGACAAATTGCCAACTGGCCACACCTGCACAACCTAATCGTAATGAGAATCGGCGAACTTTACTAACCTAATTAGATCAGTAACGAAAATCGGGCAGAAGAATCAATAGACCCACGCGCCTGAACCCGGGCATCCGTTCCGGCAGAAAACAGGGCTTCGCGCGAATCCTGTCTGGGCTAATTGATTAGTATCTCTCAAAAGTCCTTATGGAACCGGCCGTCAAGGCCGAAGCCGCCATTCTGATCGCGTACTCCGCTTACCGACCATTTGGGACTGAGACGGTATTGCACTTGAACCTGTGTGTTCTGAGTTGCGGTAACATCGGTAGAAAAGGTGACGAACAAGTTGCTGGTCACGCGTTGCTGGATGGTGACAACCGCCCCAGGAGGCTGGTTTCCGGTCTGCTGCAATTGCGGATCAACCGAGAGCTGCGAAATGCCCACAGCTTTTTGTACCCGATCTGGTGATCTGGCCGCTGACCTGCGACGCGACCACTCCTTCAGCACCCAGTGCGCTGGATTGTGACGGGGAGGCGTTGGCCGCCTCTTCAGTTGTGCCGAAGGCCAGCAAGTGAATGATGTCCGCCGGCGGCAGAGCAGGATCGGATGTGTATTCGGTGTGCAGCCGGTCCAACGGCCCCTGGAAGCGCATCGCGACATTGTATTGCTGCACCGTGGTGTTGACTTGCAGATTGACTACCGGCGTGGTCTCGACCGCGTTTACAAAGGCGATCGTGCCTCCCTGAATGACATAGCGATTTCCCAGAAAGATCAGGTCGCCACCCGTGAGATTGGCTCGCCCCACGATCACCGGATTGTTCGCGGTCCCGACCACACGCAGGTTAGCGCTTCCTTCCACGCTGACTTGTTGACTACTCGCCCGTAGTTCAGAAGCGGAACGTACCGCAATGTTGAGCTTCAGATTGTCCTCGAAACCTTGGGTGGGTGGCGGCGTCGAAACCCCGCTGAACTGCGCAATAAAGTTGGACAGATCAAAGTCGGGCGTGAACGACATACTATTAATGTTTACCTGTCCCTGCAACATCGCGGAATCCAAATTTCCCGTCATGGCAAGATTGAGACTGAGCCCTGTCCGCACCGTGGGTGGGTA
Organism: uncultured Acidobacteriaceae bacterium; assembly: GCA_963746515.1. Classification (GTDB taxonomy): domain Bacteria; phylum Acidobacteriota; class Terriglobia; order Terriglobales; family Acidobacteriaceae; genus Bog-257. Next base: position 504,094 of record CAVVBO010000004.1, read on the forward strand.
CAAGCAGCCGCATGTCATTGCCTTTCAGGCCCACATAAAACTGGACCGTTGGGCGATAAGTCACGCCTCCAGACGCGGTAACGGTTCCTCCTCCAACTTGACCGCTGAATTGCGAGATATCGATGCGGTCATGATGCAGCGTCAGTACTCCATTGCCATTAGAGAGCCCGACCGGCGCGTCCGTGGTTGCGAACCTGGCATTGACAATGCGAATCTGACCTTCCACGTCTTCGTTGGTTTTCTGTCCGGCCGCGTGGATGTCGAACTGGAGCTGTCCTCCGCTGGTGACATCGGGATCGAACATCTGTGCCAGCGTTAGGTCAACGGTTCCGCTGACGCCGAGAGTTGACGGAGCATTGCCGGTAAGAGGCATCCGTCCCTGGAAATGCACGTCGGTAGAGGTGCCTTTGATCTCGCCCGGTTGCAGTGAAAGCACACCGTTCGAGTAATCGGCAACGATCGGAGTAACAGCGCCGATCTGCACATTCACCGGAGCGCCGCTCGCAGTAGCTGTGCTGCGGTAATTCATGGCCAGCGTTGGAATGTTGAGATGCACCTCCAGCAAAGCTTTGTTCGTTAACGGACCGCGCAGACTGGCATGAATTTCAGTTTGGCCGCTGATGTTCGCCGCCTGAGCTGGTGCATAAGTCGCCAGCAACGGCTGCAAGGCGATCACAGGGGTGTCGAGTTTCGCGTCGGCATAGTAGTCGCCGGTCAATGCCACTTTGCCCTGAGCTCGCAACGGCGTACCCGACACGGCTGAATTCAGCGTGAAGTTTGCCTGATGATCGGCGACATTTCCCTGAAAACTGATGTTGCTGATCTGTTGTTGTTGTACGCTCAACTGCGGGATGGTCAGCGACGCTTGCCCTTGCGGGTTCTGCAAAGTGCCTCTGCCGCTGGCGGTAAGGTTCATGGTTCCGCTCAACTTCAGATTGCGATCACGCAGCGTTTTAATCCGCTCCAAGCGAATGTTCGTCGCGCGCAAAGCGGCGTCATAACCCTGCTGTTGGGGATAGTAGGTGACATCGCCTTGGGCTGCGCCCGCAGCGCTTTGAATACGCAAATTGGCGTGAACCGCAGTTCCTGTTCCCTGAAATCGCACATCGGCCGTTTGAATCGGCTCGCCGGAAATAGTTGCGTTATGGAGATTGATGTCTCCCTGCCCGATAGGGTTACGTTGCGTACCGTGCGCGGTAACATCGGCATTGAGCGTGCCTGACACCGGCAGGCTGGCATTCATCGCGCGTGCCAGTTCCGCTACAGACAGTTGCGAAGCATGGACGTTAATGGCGAAGGGGCTGGTCGGGGTATAGGACCAGTTGTGAAGCGTCGACTGTAGGCTGAAAGTTGCGCGGCCTTGGCCGGTCAATTCGAGCACACCATTCTGCAAACTTATGAGCGACGGGCTCGCTTGCAGATTAGTGCGCAGTAAGCGAAAGGCGCTGCCGCGAAGTTTGACATTGCTCGCACTCACCTGACCGGCGATCTGCGGCGACTGAAGAGAGCCGCGAACCGTTCCGGTGAAGGAAGCTGCGCCGTACAGGCCAAGCGGCTGAGGAGCAGCTTTTCCTGCAGAGGGCGGGCTGAAGACATCGGCGATGATTTCGAGTTCGTGCAGGTCGTTGGATTGTGCCTGCACTTGCAACGTCGATCGCTGGCTGACCGTGCCATTCATTTGGATTGACGTTTGCTGCGTGCGCACGTAGCTCTGGCTTAGCGCCAGTTCCTGGCTCGCATTCTGATAGCGAGCGTGAATCACGGCCTTGACCGGGATTGGGCTGGCAGCTGGGTTCGGACGCGTGGGCGCCATGCTTCCGTCAGCCGTCGCATCGACGCGAGCGACCAGATCCTGCAGGTTTCCTTTCCAGTTGGCGTTGGCGTCAGCATTCCCGCGGCCCGATATCGTCACAGTTCGGAGTGATGCTGAGTTGGCAAGCGTCTTCAGGTCAGCCAGAGAGACGCCGCGCACGTTGGCCGAGGCATGGCCTTCCGACTTTCCGGACAGATCTCGAACGGTGGCTGTTCCCGTGAGTTCACCGCCCATAATCCGGGCGTGAATGTCCTTGAGTTCAGCATTGCCGTCCGCCAGAGTGTAGCTGACTCCCAGATCGCGAATGTCGATCCGTAAGGATGGTGTTCGCACCTGCAATAAGGAACTCCTGAGCGTTCCTTGGACCATCGTCGTATCCAGCAATGGCTTTCCTGCAATGCTGACGTAGTCCGCCGTGCCATCGGCCAGAATCAGTCCGGTGGGAAGAGACGAGTTCTTCAGCAAAGTGCGGAGCTGGGCGCCGTCGAGCGACAGTGCATAGTTCGCATGGATCTTTGGATTGCTGTAGTTTTCCAGCGAAGCGTCGAGCTTGACCTGTGACGACCCGCTCTTCAGCACCACGTTACTTAGCTGCGTATGAGTACGGCGAACGTCAAATTGTGCCGTAAAATCGTGCTCCAGCGGAGCGTAGGCTCCGTACTGCAGATTTCCGTTACGGTAAGACAAGCTGCCGAAATACCGGCCATGATCGGTACTGTCATAGCTCGATTGAAATGCCAGATCGCGCAGATCGGCCGACAGCGTGTCTTTGCGATCGTTGTAGTACACCTCTCCCTGATCCAGCACGACCCGCCGTATGGCGAGATCGAAAATGTTCGTATTCGAGTTGCCGCTAGTCCTCGGCGCCGGAAGATTATTTTGGCCCGATGGATCCACGATTAAGTTCACGACAGGGTGATCTACCGCGACGTTATCGAGATTCCACTGGCGATGCAAAAGCGAAATTATGCGGACACCTAAGCCGATATGAGCGACCTGCAATAACGGCTGGTTCGCCCCGGGTCCGGTTCCGTAGACGACAAGTCCGTAAAGATCCAGACTGAGGGTAGCAGGGTGAATCGCGAAATTATTGAACTGCACGCGAGTATTCAACGCGTCCGTAGCTTGCCGCTCCGCGGTCCGAAGAACGTAATTGTGGAACGATGAACTGTGCAGCAGAACGGCAATTCCAATCCCGGCCACAAGAATGAGAAGAGCCAGAACTCCCAGAATCCAAGCTGCCACTCGCTTCCAGCTTGCGGGCTGGCGAGGTGGAACCAGACGCGGTCGTTCCGACGGATGGGGAGGAAGATTGAAGTCTCGAGCAGCCATAGTCAGAACGCCTGTCCCAGAGTTACGAACACCTGTGTTGCTGAGATTCCAGGAACAGGATTCAGGTTGCGGCCGATGTCGACGCGAATCGGTCCCACCGGCGTCGCATATCGCAACCCTATTCCCACGGAATTGCTGTAAAGCGAAGTGAAGTCGTGAAATCCGACAGTGGGGAAGACGTTTCCGCCATCGTAGAAGGTCACGATGCCGAGCCCCTGCTTGAGGAAGTCGAGCGGATAACGCAATTCGCTATTGATGATCAGAAGTTCATTGCCGCCGTCGGGCACCGTGATTACGGAGCACGTCGCTGGGTTGGAAGGATTCCCGCAGACAGGAATCACGCGCTGCGGACCCGCTCCGTTGAGAGGAAATCCACGCAACGTACTGCCGCCACCGGAAAAGAACTCCTGGCTCAGCGGCACCACACTTCCGGCATAGCCCTGTTCCAGGCCGATACGAAGGCTGTTCGCCCAAATGATCCCTTTGCCGATGTTCTTGTAGTACGCATCCTGACTGACAAACTGCGCAAAACTGAAGTTCGATCCCAGCCATGCAGGATTGACGCCGATCTGATAGCTCTCGTAGAAGCCACGATGGGCATCGAGCACATTGTCGCGGGTGTCGTGAATAAAACTGGCCGAAAGCGTGGACAGATGAACATTCAACTGGTCAGGCGGCACGAGGTCGGGAATCAGTAATTGGCTGATGCGCGTAACTTGAAAGTTGTAGTGCAGAAACAGGTTGGTGGTCTTCTTGGCGTTCAGCGGTTTCTTAAACTGATAGCCTACATTTCCCAGACGCGCAGTGAAGATAGGATTCTCGGCATCATGTTCGCCCGAAAGAATTGCGCTGCCGGTCCAACTGGAACCGTGAAAATAAGGGTCGGTATAGGTTAACGAGGCACGTTGATCCAGTCGTCCGGCAAAAGCACTGAAAGTGACGGACTCAGCTCGTCCGCGAAGATTGCGCCGCGTGTACTCGAAGGTCCCATCTGGTCCCCAGAAGGTCTTCTGACTGGTCACGAAGTTCTTCGGTAGCCCCACCGGAGGAATGCCGGGCACGGCGACCGTCCCGCTGGGAATGCTGCCGCCACGATTCAGCACTTGGAAGCCGAAACCGTACACGATGGAGTTGCGCTTGGCTTCGTGGACTTTGACCACCACATCTTCCTGGTGCTGGTCGATGATGTTCTGCTTAGGATCGACTTCAGCCCAATCGAAGATGCCGAGGCTATACAGATGCGACTCGGACAGGAGCATGCCGTTTTCGCTGAGTGGTTGTCCAGATCGAATCCTGAGTTGCCGGTCGATCATAGATTGCTGAGTGTGTTGCTTGCCCACGGTGATGATGTTGGCGGTGATGACCTGTGGGCCCTCGTCGATCCTGTAAACCACGTCGAGATGATGAGGGCTGTTGGGCACAGGCTTGGCAGTGGCACGAAATCCGGCGTTCAAATAGCCGAGAGTCAAATAACGCGCCAGGATGGCATTTCTATCCTTGACGATCAGATCCTGCGAATACGGCTTCCCCGGTCCCAGATTCAGGCCATGCGGCGCGAATTGCGCTTCCGACAACGTTTGGTTGCCTTCGATGCGAAGATCTTGTACTACATCCAGCGGCCCTTCCGTGACCTCGAAAGTGACCGCGATGTCTCCGCCTTTGCGGTCGACACGGGACACTACCTCTGCTTTGCTATATCCGGCAGCGCGATAGGTATCTCGCAAATTCTTGACACTGGTTCGAACCAGCGCCTCACTATATTTTCCGTGCGAAAGGAAATGCCCCTTGGTTACCGAGACATAAGATTGCAGCTCTTTATCGTTAAAGCGCCGATTGCCGTGGAATGACACTTGGTCGACCTTGAAGCGCCCATCCTTGTGGATATCGTAGGTGATGGACGTACCTGTCTGATTCTTGTCCACACTTACATCGACCTTGGTGTCGAAGTATCCCTTGGCTTGAAAGTAAGACAAAATGTTTCGCTGGCCTTCACTGATGAGTTCGTCGTTAACTGTGCCTTCCTGATACATGGGAACAAGGTTGTGCAGGGTTCGGGTCCACACGTGGGCACCCACCGCCCGCACTCTTACGATGTTTCCGCTTGTGGCCTGGAACGTGATGTCGGCACGATTGGTGTTGACATCGTAGTTGGCAGAAATCAGCTTGACGCTGGCCGCAAGGTAATCCTGCTTGACTAACGCTGCCTGCAGATGACGCGTGGCGCCTTGCAGTCGGTTATAGGAGTACTTCATGCCGGGTTTGAGCGAGTCTCCACGAATCCGCGCCATGATGGTGCGAAGCTCCCGCTGCAAGTACTGTGTTTGTTGCGGCGTGGCCCCGGCAATGTCGATCTTGCCAAATCTCGCTCGCGCTCCCAGGTCGCTATGAAACACGACGGTGGCGAGGCCATGATTTGCATCCGGCACGACCTCGGAACGAACTTCGGCCAGGAAGTATCCCTGTTCCCGGAAGAACTGCACTAACGCGTCGACTCCTTGCTGCACATCGGTCGAAGAATAAGGCGCCTGCGATTGATAATTCGCCACCTGCAGCAGGCGCGAGTAAGGAAATTCTTTAACGGCTCCGGGAAATTCGTACATTGCCACATAAACTGCAGGCTGCAGGATGAATTCGACTCGAACCCCGTCTGCCGCAGGCTCGATGTCTATATGGGCGCCCTGAAAGCCGCCTCGATCTCTGAGAGCCTTGATACTGGTATCGACATCGTTCTGCGTGAGCGGATTGCCCTGCTTCACGGTGATCAAATTCCGTAAGCTGTCGAACGTCACACCGGGTTGGCCTGCCACCTCAACCGAGGAAACAGTTTGTCCGCTATACAGCGCGAGTGTCTGATCGGGCAGTTGTTGTGCGGGAGCCGACTGCAAGAGAAGGAGCGCCGTTATCGCCCCACCGAGACAACTCAGCGGACGAAAATAAAGAGCAGCGGCTAGTCGGGCGGTCGCACTTGTCATCATCAGGCACCGGACAGGTTTGTGGTCCATAGGTAGGATGCAAATTCGCGCCTTACTGGAACCCTCGGTGTGGAATCGCTCGTATACCCGACGACTAAGTCTGTGGGTACGAGAGGTGCATGCCGAACATGGTCAAGGGTTCTAGCGAAACGTTAGTACTTGGCTCTACGGGTGTCCGCCACGGTGGGAGGAGACATTACGGACAAACGCTGCCGCACGACCGTGTCCTGGGAAGGTAGATGAGAGGTTGTGAGAAAAGGTTGGAGGCGCGGGTGGGAATCGAACCCACGCATAAAGGTTTTGCAGACCTCTCCCTTACCACTTGGGTACCGCGCCTCGATCTCTACCGTATCGTGTTCCGCCGGCAAAATCCAGTAGCTTGGCGCCCGGCGGGCCAACGCGTGCGTGGCGTGTACAATCCTTACACTCTCCCGATGATGGTGCGATCCTGGTCTGATGTGGAACGCAGCTGAGGCAGCATGAACATTCTGGAGTTCAGCGCACTGGTAGGTCTTGGATCCCTGCTCGCCGGATTTCTCGGCGCCCTGACTGGCTTGGGCGGCGGCGTGGTCGTCGTCCCCATGCTGGCGCTGCTTTTCCATGTCGATATCCGTTATGCCATCGGGGCTTCGCTGGTTTCCGTGATTGCGACTTCTTCGGGCGCGGCGGCAGCCTACGTGCGTGAAGGCTATTCGAATATTCGCATCGGCATGTTCCTGGAGACGGCTACCACGATTGGCGCCCTGACGGGAGCAGCGATCGCATTGCATGTTTCGGGCAACGCTATCGCCATCGTTTTCGGTTTGGTGCTGCTCTACTCCGCCTATCTATCGAGCCGCCATCGCGAGGAACATGGAGCTCAGCTGCAATCGTCGAAGCTGGCCAATACGCTGAGACTGAACGGCACCTATCCCACGCCCGAGGGCAAGCAGTCCTACAACGTGACCGGCGTCCCCGCGGGATACGGGTTGATGTATGCCGCCGGCGTACTCTCTGGATTGCTAGGCATCGGTTCGGGAGCCGTCAAAGTACTGGCCATGGACCAGGCGATGAAGATCCCCTTCAAGGTCTCAACCACCACCAGCAACTTCATGATCGGGGTCACCGCGGCAGCCAGCGCCGGACTTTACTTGAACCGGGGATACATTGCGCCGGGCATCACCATGCCAGTCATGCTAGGCGTGCTGGTGGGATCGATAATCGGCGCAAAGGTACTGGTGAGAGTCAAGGTTACCGTTTTGCGCTACGTGTTCGCCGCAGCCATCGTGGCTCTGGGAGTTGAGATGATCGTCAACGGAGTCAAAGGCCGCTTATGACCACGCAAAGCTGGAACGATCAGCGCATCGAAATCATCATTGGCACGTTGCTGCGTACGGGTGTCATGCTGGCGGCGACCGTTGTCCTTATTGGCGGAGTGCTATACCTGGTGCGGCACGGGCATGAGGTTCCGAACTACACCACATTCCATGGTGAACCGGAAAGCCTGAAGAGTGTGAGAGACATCGTTCACGGCGCGCTGGGAGGCAGTGCGCGCGCGATCATCCAGTTGGGATTGTTGTTGCTGATTGCCACTCCGGTCGCGCGGGTTGTCTTCTCGGCTATCGCGTTCGCTATCGAACGCGACCATATGTATGTAGTGATCACGTTGATCGTGCTGGGAGTTTTGCTCTATAGTCTGCTGGCCTCCGGTTAGGTACGAACCGGCAGATTTGGCAACGCTTGTCGTACTCGGTATTGTCGAAATCATCAGGCTTAAATTACATCGAAGCATTCGTCTATCTCAGGAGGAGCAATGGCAGGAGTAAATCTTGCAGATGCGCGCCGCGTGATTGCGGCGGCGGAGAAGAAGGCGCAGGGAATCGGCCAGCCGATGAACATCGCAGTCGCCGATGAGGGCGGCAACATCGTGTCGCATGTGCGCATGGATGGCGCCTGGATTGGCAGCATCGACATTTCCATGAAGAAGGCCTACACCTCGCGCGCCTTCGACATTTCGACCAAAGATCTGGCTACGCATTCCCAATCTGGCGGCCAGTTCTTCGGCATCCATGTCTCGAACGATTGCAAGATCATGATCTTTGCCGGCGGCATCCCGTTGAAGCGTGACGGTAAGGTAGTGGGCGCGATCGGCGTGAGCGGCGGCTCGGGCGATCAGGACCACGCGGTGGCGGAGGCTGGCGCGGCGGCATTCTGAAGATCGCGGATAGGGCTGGCGATATTTTCGCATGACGGCAAGCGAGGGTGCGAAGCTATTGCGACTCAATTTCGCCCGCTGCTGAGGTGCCAGAATGAGTACGAAGAATGCCGGTGCCCACGAACACGGCACACGACAGCAATAGCACACGTAAAACGTTAGCGTGGAGTACCGGGTCGCCCAGCAGAATGCGCAACAGTCCGAAGCCGGCGCTGGCCCCACAGAAGGCGAAGTAAAGCTTCTCCTTGGCGCAGTGCGAAAAGCGCAGCAGGATCAGCAGAACCGCCGTCACGATCACATAAATAACCAGCAGAGCGATTCCGGCAGCTACTTTCTCTCCGCGGAGGGAAAAGGGCTGGGCATGCGAGATTGCCAGTTGCAGCCCGGCCACTCCCAGGAAAAAGACGGAATGGACGAGCGCGATGATGGCGCGCTTGCGGTTGTTGATGATGGCGAAGCGATCCATAAACTGGCTCTAGTCTGCCGGATTTGCAGCACATGGGGCTGTGATCGAAATCACAGGTGCTGTGGTTTTTCTCAGATCGGAGAAGACGTCCGGGGCTAAAGCCCAGCTACGATAAAGTGCGAATTATCGCCGGGCTGAAGCCCGGCGCTTCCACCCAGTCTTTCCATTCGGTCTTAGAGCAGGATGTTTGAGTCATGGATCGCCAGCCGATGGGGAAAATTGATGGCTGAATGCTGACGGCTGAGAGCTGGTTTTGGAGGCACGGGGCGAAATCCCGAAACGAAGTGAGGGACCCGGGAACTGCGGAGCTGCACCAGCAAGAACTGGAGGCGCGGGGCGGAATCGAACCGCCGATAGAGGTTTTGCAGACCTCGGCCTTACCACTTGGCGACCGCGCCGAAAGGGTTAGTTATGCCAGAAACCCTCGCGGACCAGGCTGGAAGCAAGGGCGAGGGCAGGATATCTGGAGCGGGAGACGGGATTTGAACCCGCGACTTCGACCTTGGCAAGGTCGCACTCTACCACTGAGTTACTCCCGCTCGCTAGGTTGAATTATAGCGAATGCAGGAACAGACCGGCAAATGGCGCGCTGCCCGGGCGGGGCAGTGAAAGAGGTCCTTCGACTCTGTTCAGCCGCTATCGCGCCCTCCCTGCACTCAGGATGACAAACGGAAATCAGTACGGCCCGCCGTGGCCCGTCGCATTCTCCGCGTTCACCTGCGAAGTGATCTCATTGCGCACGTCCCATAGCGCGCGATAAAGAGGAAACTCCATGCGTTGCCGCAGAACTTCGACCGGCGTTCCCATGGTTCCCACCACGCCGCCGCCAATGATGCGTTGTGCCAATTTGAGATGAGCATAGCGGAAGAGTTGGATGTGCTCGTCGTAGTCGACCAACTCCTCGGCAACTTCGTGCAGTTCGAAGAACTCAGTGTGGCGCCGGTAGAGCTCCTCTAAGGTGAGGCTGGCTTTGCTTACCTGCTCGAAGAATGCCTCACCCAGCCGGGGCGCAATGTGAAGCAGCGCAAGAAATCCCGGCGAGTCCAGCCCGCTGCCATGTCCCAACCCAGCGCGGATGACGTGATACTCGTACGGCGTAATGCTCTCCAGTAGAGCCAACATGCGCAGTGGATGATCAAGCATCTTGTTAGCGCGCCGCAGCAATCGTGCAGCATTCTTATAGTCGCCCTGCTGAATGAGAAGCCGCGCACGATCCAGTTCCCAGGCCGCTCCCTTCATCAGCAGCTCCGATGCCTGATGCGTCACCTGGAAGGTTAGCTCGTCGGGATGCAGCATCTCTTCCGGCGTCTTCTGCAGCGCCAACAGCTCGTCGGTGCGTAAGTAGCGTTCGTAGTCGGAGGCAGCAGTCCCCGGCAAAATCGGGGAGCGCATGTCTTCAGTCATGGGCGTGACTCCATTGCGGATCTTTTTCGGGAGGAACAATCGATCCATCGCGCATGTGGATAATGCGATCGCCATAGGTGGCTGCTTCGGGATTGTGGGTAATCATTAGCACCGTCTGCCCTAACTCCTGGTTCGATTGCCGCAGCATATTCAGCACGATCTCGGAATTCTGCGAATCGAGATTACCGGTCGGCTCGTCGGCTAGCACAATGGCCGGCTGGTTCACCAGCGCGCGAGCGAGGGCGACGCGTTGCTGCTCGCCGCCACTCATCTCTGCGGGACGATGCTGTAATCGCTGATGAATTCCCAGCAAGCGGGTAATCCGTTCGATGTACTCACGCTCAGCAGGCCCCTCGGGCGTGCCCGCAATATCGCGCGCGATCTCGATGTTGCCTTCCGCGGTTAGTGTGGGCAGCAAGTTGAATTTCTGAAAGACAAAGCCGATTTTAGATTTGCGCATTCGCGTGCGGGCCGAGTCCGAAAGCGCCGTGAAGTCGACCCCATCGATTGTCACTCGACCGGAATCAGCCTGGGTCAATCCGCCGAGAATGTAGAAGAAGGTCGATTTGCCGCTGCCGGAAGGGCCCACGATCGTGACAAACTCGCCCCTCTCGATCTGCAGCGAAACCCCACGCAAAGCCGGCACATCCACTTTGCCGATGCGGTAGGTCTTGCGCACGTCCTCAGCTTGGATCATCCACCCCATGCGAATCCTTGATATTACACGAAACGATTGCGGGCACGTTGGCAGCGCGCGCGAGCCCAATGCCTGCTGGCCCGGCCACTCACCGGGTACTCCCCACAGTTCAGGTTTTGCGCTACAACAGAAACATGCCGAAAACATCTTCGGAGAAGAAGCATGCCCAGTTAGTCTCGTTGGCCGCGGAGTGGCTTCGCCACAAATATGGATGCGGCATAGTCCTCTCCGAGCAGTATTGCGCGACCGGCGAAGTACCCGACGTAATTGGATGGAAAGCTTCGTGCCAATCGGTGCTGGTGGAATGCAAAGTGTCGCGCGCTGATTTTCTGGCCGATGCGAACAAGCCATTTCGCTCGCAGCCGCAAGATGCACTGGGAAGCAAACGGTTCTACCTGGTGCCGGCCGGTATGATTGCGCGTGAGGAACTGCCAAGGTATTGGGGATTGTTGGAGTGCTCGGGCCGTGAAGTGGAGATGGTGTTAAAGCCAGGACGAGTCGATCTGCGCAGTCCTGTCGGTCTGATGAAAGAGATGAATTTGCTGCTCGCGAGTCTGCGGCGCGTGGAGGTTCGCATCGAGCCACAGACTATCACTGAATTTCTAAAATGGAAAAACCGTATGGCGGAATACAACGGCGGGAGATTGCCAGAGGGAATTGTCGCGCCGGAAGAGGAGCGAAATTCTTACATCGCGTCGAGCGCCGAAGCGTGCCGGGTTATCGAGTCTGGAAGAGACACAATGAGCGTGAAAATATCTCGGAGCCAAACGGCCGAGTGCACTTGGAATTTAGCTGACCGCCTTAAATATCGTTGCGCCAAGAATGAGCGTGACCAGCACACCCAATAGAAAGATGCCAAAGAGAATCTTGGCAATTACGGCGAAGCCGCTGGCAATTCCAGTGAAGCCGAGCAGTCCGAAAACGACCGCAAGTACCGCGCAAATAAGCGTCCACTTAAGCATGACAACATTGATGTCAATTCTGGCCAAAACGTTGTCCCATCGACGGCCGCTTTTTTGTAATGTCTGAAGAGTTACTCGACGCTCCAATAGTTGTAGCTAGAACAAACGCGGCGTTGTTCCTCACGCAACAGCTTGCCGCTGTCTGGGCTGGCCCTTCAGGGCGAAAAACAAAATATACAAGTAGCAAATCACCGGCAGGACGAAAGCGTGATGCAGGCCGACGCGGTCGGCCAGAAGTCCTTGCAGTTCGGGAATAATGGCGCCGCCCACAATGGCCATAATCAGCAGGCCGGAAGCTTCTCCGGTCAGCGGCCCCAGGCCTTCGATGCCCAAGGGTGAAAATGCTGGGAAACATGATGGAGTTGAACAGGCCAACCAGCAACAGTGCCCACATGGCCACATGTCCGAAGCTGAGCATTGAAAGGCACACCAGCACGGCGGCAACGATCGCGTTGAAACCCAGCACAACCCGGGTGGGAACTTTCTGTAGCACGGCGGAGCCGATGAAGCGTCCGATCATCGCTCCGCCCCAATAGAACGTCAGGTATTTCGCGGCGACCTCCGGCCTCAAGTTGCCGATGTCGCCGAGGTTCATGTAGTTGACCAGGAAACTTCCGATGGCAACTTCGGCTCCCACATAAGCAAAGATTCCAGCCGTGCCCATGACCAGGTTGCGATGCCGCCAGACGCTGTCGTTGGCGACGGCATGTCCGCCCTCGGCTTCGGGAATGTGCGGCAGATTGAACTTGGCAATGACCACGTCGCAAGAACGACGAGAGCCAACGCGATGACCAGGTAAGGCAGTTTGACGGAGGAAGCTTCCTGCAAGCGATAGGCATGCAAGCACCTGCGGACGGCATGGCACGCAGCTCGTCCTGCGGTTTTGGGAGCGGCCACTGCGCCTAGAATCAACAGCCCGCCAAAGAAAGGCGCGACCGTGGTGCCCAGCGAGTTGAACGCTTGCGTCAGATTCAGTCGGCTAGATGCCGTGCGCGCCGGACCCAGCACGGCAACGTAGGGATTCGCAGAAACCTGCAGCGCCGTGATGCCGGCGGCGAGGATGATCAGCGCCGCCAGGAACAGCGGAAACGATGGCACGCTGGCTGCCGGGATGAACAACAACGCGCCCAGCCCCATGGTGAACAGGCCGGCGACCATCATCTTCTGATAGCCGATGCGCTCGATGATCTTGCCTGAAGGAATGGAGAAGACGAAGTATGCCGAGAAAGAAGCAGAACTGAACCAGCATGACTTCGGCATAGTTCAGGTCGAAGATCGACTTCAGATGAGGGACAAGGATGTCGTTAAGGCAGGTGAGAAATCCCCACATGAAGAAGAGCGTGGTCACCATGGCCAGCGGGCCGCTGATAGTTACGCGCTGGCTCGGTCGTGCTGACGCTGGTGGTGTTTTGCTGTGGGCTGACTGCCATGTTCACCTGTGATCGTTAGATGTCGAAATGGCTACCACGTCCTCTGCATAGGATGCGCCTCGGTGTTGAAGACCACCTTGTGCAGATCGAGCGTCGACTTCGGCGCGTAGAGCAAGTAGAGATACTTCAATGTTTCCGCCAGGAAAAAGCTTTCCATGTCGTCGCGCTTTTCTTTGGTTTCGACGTTGAGCAGCGCGGCATAGCCGACGTCGGTGCGGCAATACTTCTGCAAGCTGTCGAAGAACGTCCTGCCCATGTCAAGATATCGCGAATCGCCGGTGAAGTAATACAGATAGTACGTAGATTCGATGATCTCGGGACGAAGCTCGTAACCGGGATACGTAATTTTCATCGTGGAGTAATCCAATTCTTCCGGCTCGACGCCGAAGGTGGTCCACATCTTATAGCTGGATTCCTGCAAGGCTTTGGCGCGATCCAGATCTCCCGAAAGCGCCAGCACCGCAGGGAAGAACGCGTCGAGCGCGCCGTAGTGGGTGGAGACGGGCGCACCGGTATTCATGTTGACCTGCTTATACCAGAGGCCGGTTGGCGTTGGATCGGCGACATACTGGTTGAGTGCGGCGATGCTTGTCTTCCACATGCTCTCGCAATCTTTGTCGTGGAAGAGAATCGAGCATTTCAGAAGATACTCGTAGTAGGAATCGATGCCGCCACTGATATGGCTGGTGGGATCAATCCATTTCCCGGTTTCGACATTAATGGTGGAACCCACCAATCCAATCGGCGAGCGCCGATTATAAACCTCGACCAGCGCACGCTTCGCCTTGTCGTAATAAACCTGCTTGCCGGTCAGCTTGCTGAGCGTACCAAACTCGATGAGCAGCGAGCCGATCTCAGCGGGATTGCTTTCCACGCCGCGTACCATGCCGGTCTTCAGATTCACGAAGACATACGGCATGCCGGTTGGGGAGTTGAACGCCGGAAGCAGGCGCTCTCCAAGGTCGTCGGCCAGAGCCAGCAACCGTTTGTCGCCGGTGAGTTGATAACTGCTCAGCAGCCCGCCCAGCAGACGAATCGTGATTTCAAAATTCTTGACGTAAATATCTTTGTCGAACGACAGCTGCTTGTCGATCAGCTCGCGGTCCTGCTTGGCTTCATCCTTCAAGCCCATCAATACCATGGTGTCCAGAGCATCGACCGGCGTCATCAGCAGCGACGTGCCATACCAGTCGCGATAACTTTTGGTCAGCGGGCGCAGCTCGTCGTGTCCCCACGCGTATTGCTTGTAGCCGTCCCAGGCATGCAGAAACTCCTGGCGGACGTTCGCGGCCATGTCGGCTTTCTGCTGATCCGTCCATTTCGCAGGTTCGTTGGGTGACGGCGCAGGCTTGGCTGGCGGAGCATCTTGCGCGAACCCTACTGAAATCGCGAGGCAAAGTGACAATAGCGCAAGGATTGTTTTGCCGAGTGTTTTGGCAATCGAGCTAGATCGCAAGTAACTCCTCCTTGATCCGGCGGACGAGTACACGATCGGTTAGTGCAAACGTGGATTCCGATGGGCCGGTTTCGCTGCCGAATTTGATGTTGGGATTCGCTTGGGTAGATGTGTCCTGGCGCTGCTTGAATGCGGCCAGATGGATCTGAGTGCAGCGGGTCGCAGCGACGAGTTCTCCGGACATTGTCGAGACCAATGCCTGCCCCGGGGAGCACTTCGATCCTGTCGCGAGCATGTTCGATGAGCTTGGCGATGAGCGCAAATCCTTCCGGTGCACCGTTCTTCTGTCCGCTGGTTAGCACACGCGTGATACCGATGTCGATCAACTCGTTCAAGGCGCGGAAGGGATCGGGCGTGACATCGAAAGCGCGATGGAACACGGCCTGGCGTGGAGCGATGCGTTTGCGAAGCGTACGAGTGCGTGCGATGTCGACGGTGCCATCATCGTTCAGGATGCCGAAGACGATGCCATCAGCGCCGTGCTCCAACAGCAAGTCAGCATCCCGTTCCATCACGGCAAACTCCGTTTCCGAATAACAGAATCCGGCTGCACGCGGACGATTCATCGCCATCACCGGAATTTTCGCGAGCTGCTTCACCTGAAGGAGTGAGCCCAGCGATGGAGTAAGGCCGCCGAGGAAAAGAGCCGAACACAATTCGACGCGGTCGGCGCTGCCAGCTGCAGCTTCGAGTGCGCCTTCGGCCGAACCGCAACAGATCTCCAGCAGTATTTGGCCCATGGTGAGAAGTCCCAGCCGGCAAGTCTTCGGCTGGGATTCTACAGTAACAAGAAGCCAATCGGTTTCCATCCCAGTAAAAGAGCTTGCCGGGGCTAAAGCCCGGAGTTAGTTGTCAAGCTTACGGCCCGGCTGAAGCCGGGCCCTGATACAAGTCGCACGTCGATTGCGTCTCCATGGGCGTCCCATTCTTCACATAGATCTGGTCATAATCTCTTTCGATTTTGCACCAAGCCGCGGTCTGGGTGGACAGCCATTCAGTAAAGCCAATAGCTCTCCACGAATCGAAGGCGAGAAGTGTCAAGGCCGCCAGGGAATCCTGATCACCGCAAAATTCCGATTTTTCTGGCGCGTGGGTTCGACGAAGCCCACAACACGCTCCGGTTTCGGTATGCGGTTATCCGCATACGCAGAGCATTCGCACACTTCAAACCTCAGCTCGCGCAGCCCACCCCCGAGGCTGCAAGAGGTGAGCTCTTCGCCGTTGCGTCCCTTCTGCGTCACCGCGTAGACGCAGGTGGAGCACAGCGCCTCGCGACGCTTCGAGTTTCCGAGAATGTTCAACGTCAACATGACTCACCTGAGATGGGACAACGTGTTTACCAGGCGCCGCGATTCCAAAGCAGATCTCTCGCCGCGCTCGTGATGACAAAAAATGAAGGCCTTTGCAGGGACTTCAAACCCGTAAGCTGTTTGGGTGTGCGACCAAATGGACTACGAACCGGGGTTAGCGGAACATGTCAGCGAGACGCGGCCGAGTCCGTTCGCTGGTCGTCGCGCACCAAAGTTGGCTGCGATTACCTGCGCATCGAAATGTGTTGGGCACATTCATGGGACTCTCCAAAAGAGTTTCTACCTTGCCACAACTTCGGTGTGAAATGCAAGCTGGATTTCATGCTTTTTCTCATCCGGAAGAGTTAAGCTCAGAATAGTTGGCCCCTCGCCGCGACCATGGAGGCGACCATGAATAACTCCAGCAGCTTCGATCTCTACCTCGAACCATGGCTTACCGCGCGCGTGACGCGCATTGGCGATTACTCGCGTCAGCTCGCGGAATTCCATGACTGGGTTCGTACCGAAGTCGACGCGCAAGCCAACTATACCGACCGCTACGCTCCTCCCACTCTGGAAACCTACGATCGCAACGGCGACGTGGTTAATCGAATCGTGGCTAATCCCTGGTACGAGGAGCAGCATCGCGAACTGTATCGTCGCGGCATTATCGGATTGCCGTATGCGGAGCAGGCGCCGCACCTGCTGACCTTCGTCATGGGATACGTATTGGCGCAGGGGGATATCAGCCTGCATTGTCCGGTGACACTGACCGGAGCCGTGGCTTATGTTCTGGGTTCGCATGCGCCGGACGCGGTGCGGCAGCGGTTTCTCTATGACGTAGTGCGCATGGACGGAATGGCCAAGACCGGCGGCACGTGGGCAACCGAGCAGCATGGCGGCAGCGATGTGGGAGCGACCACCACGACCGCGGTCCACCAAGGAAATGGCTTCGCGCTGCACGGCTTGAAGTGGTTCACCAGCAATGCCAACAGCGGGCTTGCGGTGGCGACGGCTCGTCCCGCAGGCGCGACGCCCGGAACGGCTGGACTCGGCCTTTACCTGGTGCCCAGTCACCTGGAGAACGGACAGCCGAATCACTATCGCATTCGCCGGCTTAAGGACAAGCTGGGAACTAAGGGACTGCCCACCGGCGAGATCGACTTGCTTGGCGCCGAGGCGGTCGAGATTGCTCCACCGCCTGATGGATTCAAGTTGATGATGGAAGCGTTGGAGTACAGCCGCGTTCACAATGCCGTCGGGTCTGCCGGAATCCAGCGGCGAGCGTTACGCGAAGCCCTGGCGTGGGCGAAATCGCGCCGTGCCTTTGGTCACGTGCTTTGCGACTATCCCATGGTGCAGGACGAGTTGCTGAAGATGCGAGTGGAGTTCGAGGCAGGCACTCTGCTGGCGTTTGAAGCCGCGATCACCTTCGATGAAGTTCAGCAAAATCGCGAACGCCGGACATGGTTGCGGTTGACCACCGCTCTGGCTAAGTATCTGACGGCGGAATATGCGATTACGGCAACCCGGGCGGCGCTGGAGCTAGTCGGCGGCAACGGCTATACCAGCGACTATCCCATGGCGCGCCTTTTGCGCGATGCGCAAGTGCTCACGGTGTGGGAGGGCCCGGCGAATATTCAAGCGCTGGAGTTGCTGCGCCTGTTGAACCCGCGATATCGGGGATGGGAGCAATATCAGTCGCGGCTGCGGGACATCGCCGGGAGAATTCCAGAAGCGCTTGATAAGTTGCGCGATGGCCTTGAAGCGAGGATGCGGGGTGATGCCGAGGCGGTGGCAATCACATTGCGCGACGAGCAGAGCACCCAACGCCATGCCCGCAAACTGCTGCATCGCCTGAGCCAGAGCCTGGCCTTCGCGCTGCTGTGCGAAGCGGCGGCCCAAGGCGATCCGCTGCAGGCGCAGTCTGCGTGGCGTTATTTCGAGACGATTGAGCCGCCGGGCTTCGGCGCCGAAGATGACAAAGCTCGGCGAGGAGTGCTGGAGTTGCTGGAGGAGGAGGCGGTACAGGCGGCAAAGAATTCCTAAATGCCGCGCTAACCGACAGCCGCGTTTGCGGCGCGGCGAGCGGCAGCGATCTCGTCCCATCGTACCCACGCGATATAAAGAACCACAAGAATATTGATCCCCAGTATTGCCCAATGGAAAGCGTTAGGGTGTCGAATCAACTTGTAAATCTCGAAGGGGAGATAGAGGCAGCCCGAGATGATGGCCAGCCACTCGGCCCAGGCGCGCTGCCTCCACAGGCCATAACCTTCCAGGAATCGCAGGATGGCATAAGAGAGCGCGATTCCCCATATCATGGCGATGCTGGGAATCGACATCTTGTCGGCGGCATGAACCACCTGCTGCGACCAGTGGTGCTCAGGGTTGATATGGAAAAAGAAGAGGATGTGTTCCGCTGCCTCGCCGAAATCGACGTCGCGCCGCCTCATGGCAACGAGCGCGTACGCGATGACCATCGCCAGGCATCCCTTGAGCGCCTCGAGGACGGCGACGGTTCTGAGGCCAGCCCGATGCGTGTGCCGCCGCGAAGTCTGCTGCCCGCCTATGGTGGTGCTGCTGCTCATAGCTGAAGTGACGCGTTCCCGGTCTTCCGCACACCGTACATTACCAAATGCCGGCGCAAGATGCTGCAATTCCCGACTGCGCTCCATCTCAAATTTGAAGCATAGACCGCGAAATTGGCTGTCGCTTGTTCGTAACGATTTGATTCAAGAATGCCCACGACCGAGAACACTTTTCAGGCTGAGCGCAGTTGCCCGGCATGAGCGACATCTAACATCTCGGCGGTTGTAGAGAACTTCTGGCGGCAACGTCCGGCGCTGGCGCGAGCCAGTTCCGCGGCATCGATGCGGCGCCAGCCTTCATAGTCCACCCAGGCTGACTGTCGCTCGCCCAGCAGTTGCCGAAGGCCCTGGCCGCCCGACCGGTTATGGTCCATTACCTCCTCGGCTATCTTCTGCGCGACCTGTTGCGCCTCGATGCGATTGGTGGGAATCGTCCCTGAGGGGCCGCGCTTGGCCCACCCGACAACGTAAAGCCCGGCTTCGATTTTGCCGTCCTGGTTGGCGAAGACGCCGTTTACCGGTTCAGCAGCACAGCAAGCGCGGGTTTCATAGCCGATGCAGGTGACAGCGAGTTGAGCAGGGATCTCAGTAATCTCGCCAGTTGCCGAACGAAACTGCAATGCGCGCAGTCGGTCGTCGCCCAAGAATGCGGTCGGAGTCAGGTTGAAGTGAAAATCGATTGTGATCGGAGTATTGCGGGACGCGTTGCTGGCAAAGCCTCGCAGCGTCGTGATCACCGGCCCGTCTCCGGCGAGACTTTCCAGATCGCCTACGATGGGACGCGCGCGCAGCAAAGTGCCTAACTCTGCCAGTTCGTTATGGTTGAACTTAGTATCGGCGGCTCCCCGCCGGCCGACAATGTGAATCGACTCGATTGGCTGTGCATTCAGCCAGGACACAACCTGAGGCGAAAGGTCAGAGCCGGTAAGTTCGTCAGGACCTTTGGCCAGGATGCGAGCCACGTCGATGGCGACATTGCCGTTGCCAATGATCACAGCTGAACGCACGTCATCAATCGTAGGCGCCTGGCTGTGAGGATGGCTGTTGTACCAACCCACGAACTCGCCAGACCCGATGACGCCGGGCAGATCTTCGCCGGTAATTCCCAGTTGACGATCGAGGGGCGCGCCGGTGGCTAGCACAACTGCGTCATAGAGCGACGTCAGTTCATCGAGGCGAACCTCGCGACCGACTTCGACGTTGCCGAAGAAATTGACTTGGTCACGCGATAGCACGCGATCGAAGAGACGTGATACCGCCTTGGTGCTTTGATGATCGGGAGACACGCCATAGCGAATCAATCCAAATGGAACCGGCAGGCGCTCAATGATATCGATCGTGGCGTCAGGAACAAGTTTGAGCAGATGGTCTGCCAGGTAACAACCTGCGGGACCGCTGCCGATGATGGCAATGTGGATCATAAGTAGCTTTCAGCCGTCAGCTCTCAGCCGTCAGTTGAACCTGACCGTAGCTGAGACCGTTGGACGCTGCACGTTGCATCGGTCAGGGTGATTACGACCCTCGAGTTGTCATTACGAACGGCCTTTTTAGGCCGTGAGGAATCTGCTTTTGTCGTTTCTCGGCATGAGGCTGAAGAAAGCAGATTCCTCGCTCCGCTCGTAATGACAATTCGTTGAGATAACTCGGACAAACTGACTCCTAGCCCCTGATCCCTAACGCCTGCCTTAATTAATCTTCACATACTCGTAGTCCACCGGGTTGTTGTTGATGCCCCGGTCGGGAGGCGCAATCCAGGCGGCCATTTTCCCCTGCTCGTGTACGCCATGCATCAGGCTCATGATGTGGGCGCGGTCAGCATCGCTCGGCAACCAGTTGCCGATGCGCGCGTTGAATTCTTCCTGCGTAATCGGCTGGCCTGTCGTGTCGGTCGGAACTCCGGCCCAGCTTCCGATGCTGCGACGGAAGCGCGTTGAGGGCAGTGACAGACGGAACGAGTAGCCCGCCTTCTCGATCAGCCGATTCCAGCGCGTGACGCCCATGTCGCAGTCTTTGACGTAGGAGCCGCGGGTGACATCGTTCATCGCGTTGCGCATGGGAATCTCTTCGGTCTTAACGCCGCCGTTTCCGTCGGGAACTTCCAGGGAGTAGATCTGGTCGGCGGCGATGTGGTCTTCGTAGCGCGACTCGTCGGGACGACCCTTCAGCCCATTCGCAAAATAAGACGCCGCATTCGAAGACGTTTCTGAGCCGAAGAGGTCGAGCGACGAGCTGAACCAAAAGTTCAGATACTTCTGAACCGTCGGCAGATCAATCGCGCCCGCGTTTCGAATGGCAACCGGATCCTCGGTGTTCAATTCCTTCATCACTTCCAGCGTGCGGCGGACCACACGATTGATGCCGGTATCGCCGACGAACATGTGATGGGCTTCTTCGGTCAGCATGAACGAACAGGTACGCGCAAGCGGATCGAAGCTTGACTCGGCCAGCGACTTCAATTGGAACTTACCATCGCGATCGGTGAAGTAGGTGAACATGAAGAAGCTGAGCCAGTCGCGAATGGGCTCGTTAAAGGTGCCGAGGATGCGCGGCTTGTCGGCGTCTCCGGAATGGCGCTCCAGCAACTCTTCCGCCTCCTCACGGCCGTCACGGCCGAAATAAGCGTGCAGCAGGTAAACCATCGCCCACAGGTGACGGCCTTCCTCGACATTCACCTGAAACAAATTGCGCATGTCATACAACGAGGGAGCGATATGGCCGAGCATGCGCTGCTGCTCGACCGACGCCGGCTCGGTGTCGCCCTGAGTGACAATCAGGCGGCGCAGCGTGGCGCGATATTCACCGGGAATCTGCTGCCACACTTCCTGTCCATAGCTGTCGCCAAAGCCAATACGGCGCTCGGGATCGCGATCGGCCAGGAAGATGCCCCAGCGGTAATCGGGCATGCGCACGAATCCATAGGTCGCCCAGCCTTTGGCATCCACCGAAGTCGCGGTGCGCAGATAGACGTCGGCAACCTGAAAGTCGCGTGGACCCAGCTCCTGCCACCAGTTGAGAAATTCGGGCTGCCAGTGCTCCAGCGCACGCTGCAATGTGCGGTTGGAGCCGAGATCGACATTGTTAGGAATGCGGTCTTGATAATTAATTGACATTGCGAAGCTCCCTGTCTTCTGATCCAAATTCTCGCCGCCCCGCGGCAGGGGCTAAAGCCCTGATCTTAGTTGTGCTTCTTTCGGCACGACCGAGGTCGTGCCTTGATACAACCCGTGGTTTCGATCTGACTTGTGAGAAGTCCTACACTCTCTCCCAACTGAAGCGCGCTTTTGATCCGGTGCCGAAGAGCTTGAGCGCGCCATGCTCGCCGGTGGAATTCGGCCGGATGAAGACCCAGTTTTGCCAGGCTGAGAGCCGGCCAAACACTTTGGTCTCCACAGTCTCGTCGCCGGGGAAACGCAGGCTAGCTTCCAAGCCGGTGAGCGCGTCGGGCGATAAACTGGCCCGCTCTTCGATAGCAATGCGCATTTCGTCTTCCCAGTCGAGATCGTCGGGCGCGATCGTCACCAGGCCGGCGTGCAGAGCTTCTGCTGCGCTGAGCAGTTTGCCTTTGGCTTCCACGCCCGCGGCCATGCCTTTGGCATTGCCACTGAAGCGTGTCTCCAAACGGCCGCGATGGTTGACGGCCGGCAAAAGTCCAAAATTGAAATCGTCGACCGCGATTTTCGGCGAGTCGGGCTCTTCTTCGGGCAGCGCCAGCATGTAGCTGCGATCGGCGGCCAGGGCCAGCTCGAACAAAATTCCAGCAAAGCAGGAACCCGGCTCGATGATGGCGTACATGCTGCGGGAGGACACATCGAGGCGGGCAAATGTCCGTCGCAACATGCCGATGGTCTCGCGCACCAGCCAATCGTTGCGATGCTCAAGCATCAAGGCGTCGGTCGTGAGAACGGATTGCGCATCGCCGGAGGTCTTCAGCAGCAGCAGTCCAAGCTCCGCCTCATTGACGCGAAGCATCAGTATGGCGTCGTCGAGTTCGCGCGCCATGGCGAGTGGCCACCATTGATCGCCGGCGGCATGAATTTCGTCGATGGCCTTTGGCTGATTGCCTTCGGGGGCATGGATCGTGAGCGTCATGGTGCGGGCGCCGCGGTCGAACGCGACATCCACATGCTGGTAGTGATAACCGTTGTCGTCGATTTTGCGGGCCAGCGGATTCAGCTTGATGCCCTTGGCGTCGGAAGGACGGATTGAGTCGTTTGCCAGCGCCTGCGCGCGGGCGCTGGCCGCGTCTTGAAACTTTGCGGGAATGGCGATGTCGTCGACTAGGCCCCATTCTTTAGCGCGCTCGCCCTTCACGCCATCCGGATTGGTGCAGAACATATCGGCGAGATCGCGGCGCACTTTGCGCTTGTCGACTACGCGGGTGAGGCCGCCGGTACCGGGCAGCACACCGAGCAGCGGGACTTCAGGCAGACTGACTGCGCTGGAGCGATCGTCGATCAGCAGAATCTCGTCGCAGGCAAGCGCCAGTTCGTAGCCGCCGCCGGCGGTGGTTCCATTGAGAGCGGCGAGAAACTTCAGGCCGTCGTGGCGGCTGGAATCTTCCATGCCGTTACGGGTCTCGTTGGTGAACTTGCAAAAGTTCACTTTCCAGGCGTGGGTGGAAGTGCCCAGCATGTAGATATTCGCACCGGCACAGAACATGCGTTCGCGGGCGCTGGTCAAAACGACACACGCCACTTCAGGATGCTCAAAGCGAATGCTCTGCAGAACGTTGTGCAGCTCGATGTCGACGCCCAGGTCATAAGAATTTAGCTTCAGTTTGTAGCCGGGCTTCAAACCGCCATCTTCATCGACATTCATGGCCAAGGTCGCGATGCGCCCATCAATAGTCAGCCGCCAATGACGGTACTCTCCGGTAGCCACGTCGAAGGTGACGAGCTCCGCCTCATTTAGGTTAGACATGCAGGTTAAATTCTCCTCAGGACAGCGCCGGTAAGGCGATCAAATCCCCACAATCGATAGATGAATTATAGTGCATTTTAGGGAGATATGGTGACGCATTATTATGCATTTCTGGTAAGGGCAGTTTGGCCTTCCTGGACGGCCCTCGTGACTACTTCCAGGCTTTCCTCAATGGCGTTGTCGCTGGTGTTGATAGCCGCGTCAGCTTTGCGATAAAGCGGCTCGCGAACTTCGAGGATGCGCTTGAGGTCGGACATGGATTCGCGATTGTCGGCCATGGGGCGCATGTCGCCTTGGGCAATGACACGCTGCATGTGCTCTTCCGGCGTGGTTCGCAGCCAGACGGTAAAGCACATGGTGAGCAAGCGCTCGAAGGTTGCAGGCTCGGAGACCAGGCTTCCGCCCGTAGCCAGCACGAAGCGCGGATGGCGCTCGATGACCTGATCGAGACAGCGGCGTTCCAAGCGGCGAAATCCGCTTTGGCCGTAGAGATCGAAGATCGCACTCAGGCCGACGCCGCTCTCCTGCTCGATCAAACGATCGAGTTCGATGAAAGGAACTTCCAGGCGGTGGGCCAGCATGGCTCCCAGCGTGGATTTGCCGGCGCCGCGCAAGCCGATGAGTGCGATGCGGCCGCGGCGGGCTTCGAGATCGACTCCGCCAAAGTGTTGTATCAGCAGACGGCGAGCTTCCACCAACTCCGCAGCCGGCAGACGGCGGAGGAATTCGGTGGTATGCACCAAGTCCACGGGAGGTTCGGGACCTTCCGACACCAGCGCCTCGACGGGTATGTCAAGCGCGTTGGCGATTTGGCGCAACAACAGGATTGAGATGTTGCCTTGTCCGGTTTCGAGCTGTGCAAGATAGCGTTCGGAAACCCCGGAATCGCGAGCCAGTATCTTTCGGGTCATGCCACGTCGCGCCCGGGTTTCTCGCACCCGCTCGCCGAGAAGTTTAAGATAGACGGACTCCGCCGTGGTGTCGTGTTCGGCGGACAGAGAGGCGCTATCGACCGAAGTATCGGGCTGGTTGTCCTCCAGATGCACAATGTCGCGTTTTCGGGCCACGGTAGATGCATTATACTTCCGAGGACCGCACGTATAATAGTGCCAGGTGAGGAGCGAACCGTGCCACGAGACGGCTTCCGTGTGGGGACCAAAGCATGGGTATAGGCATTACCATCCTGGTGGGCACCATGACGGGCACTTCCGAGATGGTGGCACAGGAAGTTCAGCAGGCGCTGGAAACGGCGGGACACTCGGCAACGATCCAGGTGATGGACAATCTCGACGCCAGCGTTTTTCAGGGTGGCGGCGCCTTCCTCATTTGCACCTCGACCTACGGAGCCGGCGATGTGCCCGACAACGCTCAGGCTCTGTTCAGCAGTTTAGAAACTGAGAAACCGGACCTGAGCAAGGTTACCTATGGCGTGATTGCGCTCGGGGATCGTACTTATAAAGATACGTTTTGCCAGGGCGGCATACGTTTTGACAAGATGCTTGCTGAACTTGGCGCCAGGCGGGCGGGCGAGATTCTGATGCACGATGCCAGTTCGGGGACGTTGCCCGAGGAGTTGGCGGCACAGTGGGTAGGGCCCTGGGTTGAGCAATATCTGGCGCCCCTTCAGCAAGCTCATAGCAGGCTTTCATCGGAGATGGCGTAAATCATGGTGACTACAGTGGAAAATCGGATGGCATCGGATACCAAAGTGCTGCAAAGCTATCTTGGCGGTAAGTGGCAGGCAGGAACCGAGGGCGGTGCGGCGCTGGTGAATCCCACAACGGGGGATACCGTGGCGCGGGCGAGTTCGAAAGGCCTGGACTTGAAGGCAGCGCTAGAGTACTCCCGCAATATGGGAGGTTCCGAGCTGCGACATCTGACCTACAGCCAGCGTGCCGACTTATTGGGCAAGACTGCCGAAGTGCTGGCGGGCCGGCGCGACGAGTGGTTCGAGATTTCGCGGAAGAATTCCGGCAACACCAAGGCAGATGCTGCCATTGATGTGGATGGTGCAATCGGTACGCTGAAGTACTTCGCCAAGATTGGCGCCAAGCTGGGCAACGCGAGCGTCTTACGCGATGGATCGCCCATGCGGCTGGCGCGTGACGCAAATTTCCAGGGACTGCACATGGGAATTCCGCTCACCGGAGTGGCTGTCCACATCAATGCCTTCAACTTTCCGGCGTGGGGATTGTGGGAAAAAGCCGCAATGAGCCTGTTGGCGGGCGTTCCCGTGCTCGCCAAGCCCGCGACCTCAACCGCGTGGCTGACGCAGGAGATGGTGAGCGCGGTGATCGAAGCCAGCATTCTTCCCCCGGGAGCGCTGTCCATTCTTTGCGGCTCACCCAACGATCTGCTCGATCATCTGCAACTGGGTGATGTGGTTGCATTCACCGGCTCGGCCGACACCGGAGAAAGCATTCGTCAGCATAGGCGGATTCGTCAACACAATGTGCGGGTGAACATCGAGGCCGATAGCTTAAATGCCGCGCTGCTGGGCCCGGACGCGAAACCCGATTCGACGCTGCTCGGCTACTTCGCGCGGGAAGTGATGCGCGAAATGACCCTCAAAGCGGGGCAGAAGTGTACGGCGATCCGGCGCGTGCTGGTTCCCGCCGAGCAGGCCGCTGCGGTAACCGAAGCCATCGTCGCACTGTTGAAAACAGTGGTGGTGGGCGACCCCACAAATCCGCTGGTCAACATGGGGCCGCTGATCAATATGACACAGCGTAGGACAGTGGAGGAAGGGATTCGTCAGCTGAATTCGCAGGCGGAATTTGCGTATCGGCCGGAAAACTTTGCGCCGGTTGACGCGAATCTCGATGAGGGCGCATTCGTGCCGCCGACGCTGCTGAAGGTGCGCAATGGTTCGGATAGCGAGGTTGTTAGTCAGCTTGAAGTTTTCGGGCCGGTTGCGACGGTGGTACCGTATCGCGACAAGCAGGACGCGTTCGAGCTGGCGCGGCGCGGCGGCGGTTCTCTGACAGCGTCGGTGTTCAGCAATGACACTGCTTTCCTGGGCGAAGCGGGACTTGCGTTGGGTACTACGCACGGCCGGTTGTTGCTGATCGATCCGTCGATCGGGGACAGCCATGCCGGACACGGGATCGTGCTGCCGTCGCTAATGCACGGCGGACCGGGGCGCGCGGGTGGCGGCGAGGAGTTGGGCGGTCTGCACGGGCTGTGGTTCTATCACCAACGGGTTGCCCTGCAGGGATCGGCGGCGACGTTGGCCGCACTGGTGGAGCGGGCGAGCGACCCGGCGGCGGAGTAGCGTGGCCACACCTCAGGAACGCGGCGAAATCTTTGTCGATGGCAAGCGCCTGGAGACGTTGTGGATCAAGCCGCAGCAGAGAGCTGGGCCTACGATTGTCATGCTGCATGAAGGACTCGGCTCGGTTGCGCTATGGAAAGATTTCCCGCAGCGCCTGGCATTCCGCACCGGTTGCAGCGTGGTTGTTTATTCCCGATACGGACACGGCGACTCCGACAAGCTGATGGAAAGCCGGCCGGTCGAATTCATGCATCACGAAGGGGCAGTGGTGCTGCCTGAGCTACTCGATAAGCTGGGGATTCACCAGCCGATTTTGCTGGGACACAGTGACGGCGCGTCGATCTCGATTATCTTTGCGGGAAAGTATCCCGACGCGGTGCGCGGGTTGATTCTGGAAGCGCCGCACGTGTTTGTCGAGGATCTGACCATTGCCAGCATCGAACAAGCTAAGGTGGCATATGAGACGACCGACCTGCCGGGCAGGTTGGGACGTTATCACGCAAATGTGGATGCGACCTTCTGGGGGTGGAACGACATCTGGCTCGATCCCAATTTTCGCTCGTGGAATATTGAAGAGTACCTGCCTGCGATTCGATGCCCGATCCTATGCATTCAGGGAAAAGACGATGAGTACGGCACAGCCGCGCAGGTGCAGGCGATACAGACCGCCTTGGCCGGGACAGAGATTATGATGCTGGCAAACTGCAAGCACTCGCCGCATCGCGATCAGCCGGAGAAGACGCTGGAGCGTATGGCAGAGTTCGTCGCGGAGTCTGGAGAGCAGCGGCAGCGCGGGTTTACGGCGAAGGGGAAAACCGCAGATCCCTCAGCTTCGCTCGGGATGACAAGTCAGGGGATAGGGGATGGGATCAGTGGATAGTGGTCAGGGGATAGAAAAGCTAAAGTCGCCGCGAAGATCCAGGAGTTGCGGCTAAGAGCGACTTGCGAACAGCGGTCTTTTCCGGAAAGGGCAATCATGGCAGAGTGGGTTCACACCTTCAAGGGCGCAGTGCTGGCTTCGGAATACGATTTTGCCAGCCACATGAACTCGCGGATGTACGTTTCGCGCTTCGATCAGGCGACTTGGTTTCTGCTGCACGCGATCGGAGTGACGCCTGCGTCGATGAAGCAGAAGAGCTTGCGGGTGGCGATCGTGCGTCAGAACTACCAATTTCTGGAAGAGTTGCGCGGTGGAGAACTGGTAGAGATCAAGAGTGGGTTCCTGGCCGTCGGGGAAAAGTACTTTCGCTTTATTCACCAGATGTACGATGACGAAACTGGCAAGATGGTGGCGACCTGCGACAGCGTGGCCGTGCAAGCCAGTCTGGAGTCCGGCAAAAGCGTCCCTATGACCACGGCGCTGCAGGAGAAGGCGAAGCGCCATCTGGTGACGGCAAATGTACAGGTGGACTCGGAAGTCGGATAACGTCGAGGGAGTTATTCGGAAAATCAGGCCCGGGGCGAAGTTGCTCCGGGCCGTTTGTTGTTAAGTCTGGTTTGTGTGGTGCGAATGGTGATGGCCGGAATGATGGTGGTTTTTGTTGTGGTGATGGCTCGCGAAGGCTGGGATGCACATCACGGAAATGGCGACGAGGAGCAGCAACAGCTTTTTCATGGGCGAGATTTTAGCTCAGTTGCGCAATCATGCAACTGTCCGGTGAGACGAGAGAACCATGCTAGGAAACCTTAGATGGCGTGTTGCTAGGTCAAGTCGGGCTGGCCAGTAGCGGTGACCACAGAAGCCCACTCTTCGCTGGAAAGGCGCTTGCGTTTGGTGGTCGCCATCGGGATGGGCACGTGAATGAAAACGCCGTGCTGCAGGCCAATGATGATGTCGGTCTTGCCGGCCATGGCGGCGTGAACGGCATGCCGGGCGAAGGAATCGCACAGGACGGAATCGACGGTGGAGGCAGGGACGCTGCGAATGTAGTAGCTGGGATCGAGATAGCGGATGATCACAGGAAAACGGTGGGCGGCAAAGTGATCGCGAATCTTGTGGCGAAGAAAGAGGCCGATGTCGCGATGGAGCGGATTGCCGGAAGCATCGCGCTCTTCCGATGGCGGCAGCAAGGACTGGCCGGCTCCTTCGGCCACGACGATAACCGCATGATGGCGCTCCAAGAGCCGGCGATGAAGGGCAGCCAATAGACCGCGCTCGCCCTCGAGCTTGAAAGGCACTTCGGGCACCAGGGTGAAATTCACTTCCTGGCTGGCGAGAGTGGCGCCCGCCGCGATGAAGCCGGAGTCGCGTCCCATCACCTTCACGATGCTGAGGCCGTTATGAACGCAGCGCGCCTCGACGTGTGCCGAATCGATAACTTCCTTGGCTTTCTCGATCGCGGTGAAGTAGCCGAAAGAGCGATTGACGTACTGCACATCGTCGTCGATGGTCTTGGGAATTCCGACGACCGAGATTTGGAGCTGGCGGCGCTGGATTTCTTCGACGATGGCGTGGGCGCCGCGCTGGGTGCCGTCGCCACCGACAGTGAACAGGATATTGATGCCGCGCTGCTGGAGAAAGTCGACGATGATGTCGGCGCTGACCGGGCCGCGCGAGGTGCCCAGCAAGGTCCCGCCGAATTGGTGAATGCTGTTAACGATCTCGGCGTTCAGCCACAGCGGTGCAGCTAGGAGCTTCGGGCGAAAATCCCGAATAGCCGTTGCGAATTCCCAGAACTGCGGGGACGCCGTAGTGGTAATGCAGTTGAAGATAAACCGATCGGATGACATTGTTCAGGCCAGGACACAAGCCACCGCAGGTAACGATGGCAACCTTGGTCTGAGCAGGTTCGAAGAAGAGTTGCTCGCGCGGGCCGGCCCGCTCGAAGGTCGCACCGGCTGGCTCCAGCGGGCTACGGTAGTGCATCTCATCGCGAATGAACAAACTCTCGACGGAGCCGACCGCGTCCAGCCGCAGGGGTGAGCGGACTAAGCGGGAGCCGTGATGGGAGATTGGAGCCTTTTCGGTCATGAAGTTGATGGCCGCATGGTGGACAAGAGAGGTTCCATATAAGCACACCGTTCCCGAACGCTACGACTTATATCGGCTGGGATGGCGAAACCGAACAGCGAAAGAAATATAATGGAGTCAGTTCCCGCACAGACTCTATCAGTATCACTCGATTTCTTGGGTGCGGCGCTTTGTGGCAAACCATCTAAGTTCAGTACCTAGTCCTCACCCAGTTTCTACTCTGGCTTGGTTTTCTTAGGTTTCATGATCTGCCAGGCTGCGTCGGGCAGGCGGCGTCCGATCATGCTGAAGCTGCTGGAGCCGGCCAGCATCTCACCGCCGTCCATGTATACCATTTCGCCGTTAATGTAGCCTGCCTGATCGCTGATCAGGAACGCACCCAGATTGGCAATCTCCTCCAGCGTGCCGAAGCGGTGCAGGGGATTGTGATCGAGCAGGGCCTTCTCCAGTTCGGCGGTGGGCAACAGGCGGGAAAATGCTCCTTCCGTGCGAATGGCGCCGGGTGCGATGGCCACGAAGCGAACGCCGCGGCCGCCCCACTCCACAGCCAGGCTGCGGGTCAAAGCGGCGACGCCAGCCTTGGCGACGGCGCTGGGAACGACATAAGCTGAGCCCGTATCGGCGTATGTGGTCGCGATGTTCAGCACCACGCCGGGATGCTTGGCGGCGAGCCAACGGCGTCCGCAGGCCAAGGTCATATTGATGGTTCCCTTGAGCACAATGCCGATTACGGCATCGAAAGCGTGCGACGACAGTTCTTCGGTGCGCGCCAGGAAATTGCCGGCGGCGTTGTTCACCAGCACGTCGAGCGGGCCCTTCGTCCAGAGTTGCTGGATCAGCGCCTCGACGTCTTCGGGATAACGCACGTCACAGGGGAAGCCTGCGATGGCGCCGCCGGTGGAGGCGGAAAGTTCTTGCGCGGTCTGTTGCACGACTTCGACGCGACGGCCGCAGATGTAAACCGTTGCGCCGAGCTGCAGAAAGCGTTCGGCCATGGCGCGGCCAATACCGGTGCCCCCGCCGGTGATGAGAACACGTTTGCCCTGGAGGAGATCGTTGGTGAACATGGCACCCTTTCGGAATCGTTAAACGTATCACGCGCGCGGAGGGAATGTCAGTGAGGGAGACCTCTTCGGGTTGGCAAACGGTTATCGGTTTCGGCGTGTATCCTGCTCACTTGAATATATGGAGGTGTAACCGATGCTCAAATCTATTGCTGTGGTCGTCGGTAGCTACCTGCTCTCGATTGTTCTTGTCGTGGCAACGGACCCGTTGCTGTCGCGCCTGTTCCCAGACGATTTCGTCAAAGGCCGCATCCCCTCCAACACCGCTCTCACCGCCAGCACAGCGTGTTTTGTCATCGTCTCGATCTTTTGTGCGTGGCTTTGCGCCCGCTTCGCTCCGGGCCGTGCCGCGCGGCATGTGCTCTGGTTCTTTATCCTCGGGGAAGTGATGGGCGTCGGCGCGATTATTCCCAACTGGAGCAAGGGCTGGCCGCACTGGTACTGGTTGTCCTGGCTGCTCACCTGGCCGGTGAGTTGCTGGATCGGCTTGCTGCTCGCCAGGCGCCGGGCTAATTCGCCTGCCGCCTGATTACTCAGCGTAGGCATGGCAGGCCTTTCCCCAATTTCCGACACGCGTGTGTTTTTCTTGCTGGGCCCAACAATGCCCCCCGACTGTTCATTAGCGGAACACTAGTCCTTATTACGGTCATCGCATCAATATTTCCAGCGGCGCGCGCTGCATGTGTTGACGTCACCGAAGCGCTTCGGACGGAGTAGTCCGCGTGCTCCCTGTGCGCAAGCGGCAACGTGTTGCGAATTGCAACAGCGCATCAGAAGCTACTGACAAAAAACGTGAATTCTGCGTCGGTGCGTCGGCATAGTGCATCTATCCCACTTTCCCGCACTATGAACTTCGATAGCAGGATTCGCTCGATTGGGCTCATTGCTTTGGGTAGCGTTGCGGTTTGGCTCACCCTTGCCTTGGGCAACGCCATTTACTTCGGACTCGCCAGCCTGCACTGGCCTACCGTGCCGGCTCGCATCACCGCATCTGCACTAAACACTGGCCGTTCCAATGTGGGAACTTGGTGGGCTCCCGACATCGAGTATGAGTACCAACTCGATGGGCACGCGTATCACGGAACGAAAATTCGTTATTCCATGCCGCTCTTCTATCAGGAAGAGGAAGCCAAGGCGGTACAAGCAGACTTTCCTCAAGACGCTTCCGTGACGGCTGCTTACGACCCACAGAACCCCGGCCTAAGTGTTCTGATGCCCGGAGTATCTTCCGACATGTGGGAGAGAGCGCTCGCTCCCTTATTTCTATGGGGTCTGATGGGCTATATCTTCTACGACATGAATCGCGCGAAGCCCGAGGTCTTGCTCGAATCCGATTCCGAAAGAAAAGCGGCTTGAGTCAAGGGCGTGTCTCCTGATCAAGCCGCGGTTGACTGGGCAGAACGAATGAGGGAATTCGTCCTGTCTGCGGTCCGCTGTCTCCCGAGCAGGGAACTCTCGGCTGATATTTGCCGCTTGACGACTTCAACTTAGCTGCTCACGTCAGTCTCTCGCCTCATATAAATTCACAGAGAGAATAATCGCCGTGCTATAAAGAGTATTAGCGCCCGCAAATATGAAGGTAGGGTGTTCCTCGTGAACCTACCAAATTACCTCACGACCTCGCGTATTCTTAGCGTTCCGCTGTTTATATGGATCCTGTTTACGGATCGCATCAGCAGTGTCCACGGTGAGAAAGAGCTTCTGGCTGCCGGCGTCTTTACACTGGCGGCGATCACCGACCGGCTTGATGGTTACCTGGCCCGAAAGTATGGCCTGATCACGACGACGGGTATGCTGCTCGATCCGCTGGCCGACAAGCTGCTGATCGCATCCGCGCTGATCGCGTTAGTACAATTCAATCCACAAATTATGAAGGCATGGGTGGCGTTTGTCATCATTGCCCGGGAGTTTCTGGTCACGGATTTACGAGTCGTGGCGGCGGCTGAAGGCTTAACTATCCAGGCACGCAGCCTGGGCAAGATCAAAATGGCAGTACAAGTTGTGGCAGTCATTGCCGCGATCCTTGATCGCCGGTGGTGGAACGTTGGTATTGAGTTCAGCCGCTTTCACTTGCTTCTCGGCATTGATCTGATTGCCAAAGCGGCAATCTGGGCTGCCGTGCTCTTGTCGGTAATTTCAGCCGCCGATTATTTCGTTGCGTTCTGGTCCAAAATCGACCAGGCCGCGTCCAGCCACCGTCCGCCGGCTCGCATTCTACGGAAGCGCGGGCCGGCCCAGATTACAACCGTTCGTTAGACATTTCCGTAGCGTGTGATGAGTCACGTCTCTTAAGGAAGTTGAGTTTTGCAGCGCTACGACCTATCTCAAGAATTGTTCAGGGACAGGTTTGTATCAGGGCACGACTTCAAGTCGTGTCATAGCTGCGGTTCAACAGGACGGCGTTAGTCGGTGAAAACAGGGGTTAAAGCCCGTAGCAGAAGGCGTCTTCGCGGCCCGGCTGAAGCCGGGCCTTGATACAAATCGCAATTGGTACGATTTATGAGATGGCTTCTAGCAAGGTTTTAAGGAGTGTTGTGTGACTAAGAATAGTGATGTCCCCGCAATACTGATTTTTATCGACGATGGCTACGAAGACATGGAGCTTATGTATCCCAAGTATCGGCTTGAAGAAGCCGGATATCGGGTAGTGATCGCTGGCTTGAAGTCTGGGCAGAAGTACTTAGGGAAGCACGGCTATCCCTGTAACAGTGACGCCTCCGTGTTCGACGTGAGTGAAGCTGATTTTGCCGGGGTCATCTGTCCGGGGGGATGGGCTCCCGACAAGTTGCGGCGTGTGGAACAGGTAAAGACATTGGTGACGCAATTCCATCGATCGAAGAAACTGGTTGCCGCCATCTGTCACGGAGGGTGGATTCCCATTTCCGCTGGAATATACGCTGGAGTACGCGTGACCGGCAGCCTGGGCATCAAGGATGATCTGGTCAATGCTGGTGGTGTCTTTGAAGACACGCCCGTGGTGATCGATCGGCATTTTGTGAGTAGCCGCAAACCTGATGACTTGCCCATGTTCATGGCTGCGGTGCTGAAAGTACTGGGTGGCGTTGCTTCAACTTCGGAAGAGTTGCTTCATGCCCATATCCCATAAGTCGTTTTGTATCAGGGCATGGCTTCAGCCGTGCCGCAAGGCGGCCCTCTATAAGATGGGCTTTAGCCCTGAGGGCTGGGGTCAAAGCCCTGACTTTGGTAACGCGACGTTCAGCAAGACTTAGAGTCGTACCCTGATACAAACCCAGCACGATTTATGCGGTGGCTTGGTACACTTCGAAAACTGGATCTGGCAACTAAGATTGACTTTGAAAATGCAGCGGAGCATAATCGCGGTGTTGTTACCCCGCTCCGTGGAGAGTGCGTGAGAAACCACCGGCGGTGGCTGTTCGCGAGTACAGAGAGCCATATCTCAGGGGCCTGAAAGGGATCCTGGACGGAGTTTCTGAAGCGGCAGCCCACCTCGGCTTTGTACTCTTCCTTTCCTTGATCAGTTCAAAGCTTTGTTAACGTGAGCTGAATTCTTATCGTAGTTTCTTACCAGAACTCCCCAGCCAGCAATGTCCGCGGCGCGCTGTCGCGTGCCCATCCTGCTTGAGATCCTTTCTTAGCCGCTTCCTGTACAGCGCCAGCCTCTGACAACGTGGGACGTGGAAAGTTGACATTGGATCTTGAACTTAGAATCCGGAGGCGGTTCCAATGGAAAAAACGCAGGTCGTAATAATCGGCGGAGGCGTCACAGGAGCGGGATTGCTATGGGATCTTGCGCTGCGCGGAGTCTCGGCAGTTCTTCTGGAGAAAAAAGATCTAGCTAACGGAGCGACTGGCAGGTGTCACGGCCTGCTACACAGCGGTGGACGTTACGTGGTGAAAGACCCGGAGGCTGCCAAAGAGTGCGTTAGCGAAAACATGATTCTGAAACGTGTCGCTGCACCTTGCGTCCACGATACCGGTGGGCTATTCGTACACGTGAACGGCGACGACCCAGGCTACGTCGAGCAGTGGGTGAGCGGCTGCAAGAAAATTGGGATCCCGACCGAAAACTTGTCACGCCAGGAGGCATTGGCGCTGGAGCCGAATCTGCCGACTGA
The DNA here is from genome assembly GCA_963746515.1 of uncultured Acidobacteriaceae bacterium. Classification (GTDB taxonomy): domain Bacteria; phylum Acidobacteriota; class Terriglobia; order Terriglobales; family Acidobacteriaceae; genus Bog-257. The sequence goes on from CAVVBO010000004.1 coordinate 539,026, forward strand.
CGTAGTGAAGGCGCATACCTGCCCCGACGGTCATATCGATGTATTTCAACTGACGCTGGCGAACCTAGAGGCTGCGGTTGCCAAGGGCGCGCGCTTCAGAACTTACTCCGAAGTTGTTGCCATCGAAGTTGAAAATCAGAAGATCAAAGGGGTTCGCTTCCGCGACGTCAACACCGGCGACGAAGAATTTCTCGGCTGTGAAATTGTCGTCAATGCCGCAGGTGGATGGGCTCAGCAGGTCGCGGCGTTGGCCGGAGTCGAAGTCCCGGTACGTTGCGACCGGGGCTCGCTCCTGATCTTCAACCACTGCCTGACAAAGCGCGTGGTGAATCGTTGCCGCAAGCCCGGCGACGCGGACATTCTGGTGCCTTGCGGTCCGGTCTGCATTCTCGGAACGAGTTCGATTACGGTTCCCGGTCCCGAGAACCTGACGGTGACTCCGGATGAGGTGAAACACTTGTTAGCGCTTGGGGCCGAGCTGATACCGGCTTTAGCCAACGCCCGGTTGCTGCGTATCTTCACCGGCGCGCGACCGCTTTATGTCCCCAAGAGTGCCGCGGGGGCAGGCGGACGGGAGATCAGCCGCAACTTTGCGCTGCTTGACCACGCTAGTTCCGACGGAATCGAAGGGTTCATTTCCATTGTCGGCGGTAAGCTGACCACCTACCGCCTGATGGCCAAGGCAACCGCCGATCTGATTTGCAAGAAACTGGCCATTGACCAGCCCTGCATGACCGACAGCGTTTTGCTGCGGGAGTCGGCAGAAAGCTCGGTGCTCGAGGAAGCGCAAAGATGTCTGCCCGAGGCTGCGGCAGAAAAAGCCAATCGGCGACTGGGCAAGAAGCTGGCGCTGGTGATGGAGGCCATCAGGGCCAATCCTACATTGTCAGAGATGGTGTGCGAATGCGAGCTGGTCACTCGGGCGGAGTTGGAAATGGTTCTCGGCAAATCCGCTGCGGTGCCGGCGTTGACCATCGGCGACATTGGCCGGCGCACCCGGCTCGGCTTCGGTCCGTGTCAAGGTACCTTCTGCGGATACAAAGCGATGCTGGCCGGTTATCAGAATCAGCAGTGGTCGGCGAGTCAAGCTTCTGCTCAACTGGAAAAGTATCTGGACGATCGCTGGAAGGGGCAGGCGTGGGTTCCAGACGGCAAGCAGGCCGAACAACTCAACCTCAGCGAAAAACTCTTCAGCACCTCTTACAACTTCCACACAAGAACCGAGGTGATAAGCCATGACCGGTAATCAGATTGACTTGCTGGTGATTGGGGAAGGCCTTTCCGGTATCACCGCCGCTGCGGCCGCGGCCGGTCAGGGATTACGTGTGATGCTGGTCAGCACCGGTCCGGGAACCTTTGTTCTGGGAACGGCAGGCGTGGATCTGGAGGGACTCGCCACCCGTGACTTTGGTTTTGCCAGGTACGACGTCGACGAAATCGAAGAAGCGATCGCATTCTTTGCGGAGCTGAGCGCGTCGGCAGGATTTGTATTCCAGGGAGGCCTGCGAGACCGGCGGCTGGTACCGACCATCATGGGCACATTCCAGACCGTATCGATGGCGCCGCATTCTCTTTGGAAGGGAGACCCCAGAGGCTTGGCGAAGGTAGTCGTTGCCGGCATCGAAGCGATGTCTGGTTTTGACGCGGCCTTCGTGGCAGACCGGCTGTACCTCCATAGCCGGCAAATGAATTTGAACACGTCATATCGCAGTGCCGTTGTCAGGCTGCCGGAGGATCGCCGGCATGCGTTGACGGCCGTGGAAGTCGCGGATCATGTGGATCGCGATCCGGCTTATCGCGATGCTTTGGTTGCTGCCCTGAAGGATGTGGTGCATGATGCGGAACTGCTGATCATCCCTGGCATTCTCGGAATGAAATCGGGGGACGACGACATCAGGCAGTTCGAAGAGGATATCGGTTGTCCGGTTTGCGAATTGTCGACCATGCCTCCTTCCGTGCCGGGTTTGCGTTTGCTGCGACGGTTTGAACGCCGCCTGATCGAACTCGGAGTCGAAGTTTGCACCGGATTTTCAGTCCAGAAACTGTGCCTGGAAAATGGGCAGTGCACCGGCATCATTCTGGATACTCCCGGCAGGCCGCGGCGCATTTCAGCCGATGCTGTAGTGCTGGCGTGCGGCAGATTCTCCCGCCTCCTCGAAGACAGCGCATCGGAAGACGAGCTGCCCGCGCGAGTCACGGAGGAGCTACAACCTATGAGCAGGGACGGACAGGTCATAGCGAGAAACTTGTATGAATGCGGCAGCGTCTTGGGCGAGTCCGAACCCAGGCACGGCAACGCCATCGCCATCCTAAGCGGGTATCGTGCGGCAATGTTGGCCAGCAAACAAGGAGTTCAATATGCAGGTCGATGATCTAAAGCTGGACTATTGCGTGAAATGTTCGGATTGCAATACGGCCTGTCCGGTGTCGAAGGTGTATCCGGATTATCCGGGACCAAAAGCTCTGGGTCCTGACATGGAGCGCTTTCGCCGAGAAGGTGTGGCATCCGACACCAAGTGGGTTGAATACTGTCTTGGCTGTCACCGCTGCGATCTGGCATGCCCACACGGGGTCAATGTCTCGGAGTTGATTGCGCAGGGTAAAGCGGAGCACGAAAAACGCGGACTACGCGGTTTCCGCGATCGCCTGCTGGCCAGGCCGTCTCTTCTGGGAAAGCTCGGCTCCAGCACAGCTCCGGTTTCCAATGCCCTCCTGAATCTCGAGCCTAATCGCTGGCTGATGTCGTCGCTGGTGGAAATCACCGCGAAACGAAGTTTTCCAGCCTACTCCTCTAACCCGATTCAGCCGACTAACGGTGACCAAATCAGCGGCCCCAAGGCTATCTTCTTTCCAGGCTGTTTCCTTCGATACAACAAACCGAAGGTAGGCAGGATGGTGATCGAATTACTGCGGCGCAATGGATTTGCGGTTAAAGTGTCGACCGCCAGGTGCTGTGGGATGCCCGCTATGGCCAACGGTGAGAAGGCCGAGCTGATGAGCGCGGTGGAAGAGAATGTGCTCGAAATGGAGCGGGCTGTAGACCAGGGTGCTTACATCGTGACTGCATGTACGAGCTGCGGGTATGCACTGAAAGGTGATTACTCTCACTTGCTGGCGGGTAATTCAGCACACGCAGAATCCGCACAAAAGGTTTCGAGTGCGACCTATGATCTTGCCGAGCTCCTGACCAGCCTGCTGGACGACGGAAAGTTGAATACCAACTTCAAGCCATTGAAGCTGAAGCTCGCCTACCATGCACCTTGCCACCTTAAGTCCCAGGGCATAGGACGTCCGTGGCTGCGTTTGCTGCGAGCGGTGCCAGGAATCGAGATCGAGGAAATCAAGGCCGACTGCTGTGGGATGGCGGGCACTTATGGCTTTAAGAACGAAAAGTATCCCATCTCCATGGATATTGGCCGAGATCTCTTCGAGGGAATCCGGGCTTACAAGCCACAATCGGTGATCACCGAATGCGGGAGTTGCCAGATGCAGATCGAGCACGGCACTCAGCTCCGCGCTTTGCATCCGGTAGAAATCTTGCACGCTGCCTATCAGCCTGCCGCAAAACGAGTGGCAAGATAGTTTGAGGCTGGATCGAAAGGCGAGAGGCGCTCCATCGGGTCGACTGCGTTTTCCTGAGTTTTGGGAGAGCGACACGTATACGATGGTCCCGAGCCGGACATTTTTTCTTAATCACAGATAAGAGTGACGGCTATCATTTCATGACCGTTGCGGCGCGCGCTTAGATTCTTGAGGCAGCCCAGGAAGCGCGGGAATGTTAACCAACTTCATATTGGCGAGTGCCATTGCGTACCTGCTAGGCTCCATACCTTTTGGCCTGGTACTGGTTCGCATTTTTCGCGGCATGGATGTCAGGCAAACCGGCAGCGGCAATATAGGAACTGCCAATGTCGCCCGACTGGCTCCCGGGCTAGGAGTGTGGACGCTGATCCTGGATTCCGCCAAGGGTTACGTCGCAGTCGTGATCGCTAAGGCCATCGCGGCCCACACTCCGTCAGCTGGCTCCGAATGGCGGTTTGTGCCCTTGATGGTTGGGGCAAGCGCTTTGTTCGCCGTCCTGGGACACATGTTTTCCGTGTTCCTGAAGTTTAAGGGCGGCAAAGGCGTTGCCACGGCGATGGGAGCTTTCCTCGGCATGACGCCGCTTGCGGTGCTCATCGCGGTAGTGCTCTACGTCCTGATCTACGCCCTCTCCCACTACACCTCACTGGCCTCGATCACCTCGGCAGCGCTATTTCCGGTGATTGCCGGTGCCCTTATGCAACCGCGTTACCGGCCACTGCTGTTGCCCTTTATCATCGCGATCGCGGTGCTGATCATCGTCAAACATCATCAGAACATTCGGCGACTCTTGTCTGGAACGGAAAATCGTCTTTATCTCGGGCGTCACTAAAGCGGGTCGTGTCTGCCCATTGTCCGTGACCGGAATCACATCCCTGCGCCCTCCACTCGATATATAACGGGGGTAGTTCAGACGAGACTACCCGTGGCCCATTCTTCCAAATGTGTACCTGCAATGTTAGACCTGGGGACAATTGCCCCTGCGGCTGGCCATGCTGGTTCCCGGAATCATCACCTGCCTTCCCCGGGCAACAGCGAACGGCTTACCTTGCTTCTGGACAAAACCCGCATTATTCCCGCAGTGCGGGCACCCGAGTTCCTCATCCAGGCCATCGAGTCACCTGGAAAGATCGTCTACTTCCTGTTCGGGAATCCCGAAGACACCGGCGAGATGGCGGCAGATGTAGTTGCTGCCGGCAAAGTGCCGATCGTCAATATCGATCTGGCTGCGGGATTTTCTCGTGACCAGGCAGCCATTTCCTATCTCGCGCACCGCCAGGTACAGGGCATCATCTCCACTCATCCCGAGCCTTTGCGCGCAGCCCGTGACTTTGGACTGTTTGCCATTAAACGCACCTTCCTGCTTGACTCGTCGGCATTGGAAAGCGCGTTGCGTAGCTTGGATCAGTTTGAGCCGGATGCGCTCGAGGTGCTTCCCGCGCTGGCGGCGCCGTATATCCTGACCAGACTGCACCAGTCCCATCCCGATCTGCCTGTCGTCGGCGGTGGCCTGATCAAAACCCTTCGCGAAATCGAATGCCTGGTACAGCAAGGTATCAGCGCCGTTTCCGTCAGCGATCACAGTCTCTGGATACTCTAAGGCGGCTTTTGTCGCTTGAACTCATGTTTTCTGCCATCAGTTAATCACAACCATCTGCTGCATTGGTCACAGACAGGTCCCGAACCTGGAAACTACCATTACGGTGCGCGGCAGAGATTAAAAGAGAAGCCGTCCAAAGTATAGGAGTGTTCCCCCCGACAGTCTGCGGAACTCCTTACTTTGGACGGCTTTCCTATTCACTTTGCGGGTTGCATGACCAACTCTAAAGGAGAAGCTATGGCGACGTTCAACCAGCTTCACAGATTCTCGACAAGCAAATGTCTGTTTCTTACTTTCCTCATCCTGATTTGTCTCGTTCTACTTGCTTCACCGGCGGTCACGCAGCAGGCTGGAGTCGAAACGGGCCCGGGACACGATCAAGCCGCTCCCCCTCCTGCATCCACTCCGGCTCCTGCCCCGAAGGATTTCTGGCACCAGCAATATCTTTTCGGTGACTGGGGCGGAGAGAGACCAAGCTGGCAGAAGAGAAGGGCGTAACCTTCGATTTCTTCTATGTTGCCGATTTTCTTGCTACACCTTCGGCAGCCGTCCAGACCGGCGCCGGGGCTTGGAATCGTGTCCGCGGCACCATGGACATTGATTTCGGAAAACTGGCAGGTTGGAAAGGCCTCACCTTCCACGTCACCGGCCTTTGGCAAGGTGGCCCCAACATCGGCGCCGACTACCTGGGCAGCATCTCCAACCCCAGCGGCCTGGTCAGTGCGCGCACCGAAATGCTCGATTCCTACTGGTTGCAGTACGCGATGGCGGACGACAAAGTTGAGTTTCGTTTCGGCCAGTTTGCCAGCATGGACGAGTACGGTCTGCAGCCTTATGGCGGCAGCTTCCTGATGGAGCCAATCGACTACGGCTTCAACAACCGATTCAACGATTATGCCTCGTTTGATCCGGCTTCCGGTCCGGGCGTTGCGTTGAAGGTCAAGCCAGCCAAATTCATGTATTTCAAGGCGGCTTACACCTCGGGCAATCGCAATCCTTACTATCAAAATCCCACCGGCTTCGAGTATGTGAAGCATGATTCCGGCGTCTTCAACGATGAAGTCGGCTTTAACTTCGGTCAACCAGGCGGACCCGGGGTTGTAAAAGCGAAATACTATCCGGGCCACTATGCATTTGGATCGACTTACAACGGCGGCAAATTTGCCAATCCGTTCAATCCAGCTCCACTTTTCTACTCGCCTTATACCGGCAACTATGTGATCTACTTCATGGGCAACCAGGCGGTCTACCGCCCGAAAGCTGGCTCGACCACCGGGCTGGATGCTTTCTTCGGATTCGCCGGTTCGCCGAATGAGACGTACAACAAAGTAGACACAAATATCACCACGGGATTTGTCTACAACGGAGTGATCCCCAGCCGGCCGCACGATTCAGTTGCTTTCGCAATGTCGTACAGCCATATCAGCGATGCGTACAGCGCGGCGTATGCCAGCTCGTTCCTTGGGGCGCCGGTGCTGGGTTCCGAGAAAGCGTTCGAAGTCAACTATTTGTTCCAGGCAACCCCATTTTTCATCATTCAGCCGGTTGTGCAGTGGTATGCAGAGTTAGGCGCTAACCCGAACAATCCGACGGGTGTGGTGCTAGGGTTCCGGACCAAGGTCACGTTCTGACCGTTGAGCACTCAGGAAACCGCTCTGCCGCTGAGCACTTAGGGAAACGGATGCGCATTTCAAAATCTGCTCCGAAACAGTGCAGAAAGCCGAAGGTTTGCTTCGATTTGCATGATCGAGGGCGGGTAGGGAGACACGAATGGCAAATTACATTGGAGCAATCGATCAAGGCACGACGAGCACTCGCTTCATCGTGTTTGACCGTTCCGGACGGATCGTGACCACGGCCCAGAAGGAACACGAGCAGATCTATCCTAAACCGGGATGGGTCGAGCATAACCCCGAAGAAATTTGGGCGCGCACTCAGGAAGTCATTGCGGAAGCCCTTAAAGCCAAGAATCTGACCGCCAAAGATCTTGCCGGCGTCGGCATCACCAACCAGCGCGAGACTACAGTGGTGTGGAACCGCAAGACCGGTAAGCCGGTTTATAACGCAATCGTCTGGCAGGATACCCGCACCGGCGATTACGTAGCCGAGTACTCTCGCCTGGGCGGCCAGGATCAGTTCCGCCGCAAGACCGGCCTGCCCCTGGCCACCTATTTCAGCGGACTGAAAATCAAGTGGATTCTGGAAAACGTTCCTGGAGTTCGCAAACTGGCGGAAGCCGGCGACGTGCTGTTCGGCAACATCGACACCTACCTCATTTGGCAGCTCACCGGTGGAACCAATGGTGGCATCCATGTCACCGACGTTACCAATGCAAGCCGCACTCAGTTAATGAACCTGGAGACTCTTACTTGGAGCACCGAGATTACGAAGATATTCGGCGTTCCCCTGGCGATGCTGCCAAAGATTTGCTCCAGCAGCGAAGTCTATGGCACGGCCAAGGTGACCGCCCTGGCAGGCGTTCCGGTAGCCGGTGATCTGGGCGACCAGCAAGCTGCTCTAGTGGGACAAACCTGCTTCAAGCCCGGTCAGGCGAAGAATACCTATGGCACTGGGTGCTTCCTTCTGTTGAATACAGGTACAGTTCCGGTGCAGTCTGAATTTGGTCTGCTGACTACCCTGGCCTACAAGTTAGGCAAAGAGCCCGCCTGCTACGCCCTCGAGGGCAGCGTGGCCATCACCGGTGCATTGGTGCAATGGCTGCGTGACAACCTGAACATCATTAACAAGAGCTCGGAAATCGAAGCTCTTGCTAAGACCGTTGAGGACAACGGTGGCGTGTACTTCGTGCCCGCATTCTCCGGATTGTTTGCCCCTTACTGGAAGGCAACAGCTCGCGGCGTTATCGCTGGATTGACCCGCTACGTCAACAAAGGCCACATTGCTCGCGCCGTTCTGGAAGCCACCGCTTTCCAGACCCGCGAAGTGGTGGATGCCATGGCGAAAGACTCCGGTATCGAGCTGGATGTACTTCGCACCGACGGCGGCATGGTCAATAACAATCTGCTCATGCAGTTCCAGGCCGACATTCTTGACAAACCGGTGGTGAAGCCGGTCATCAACGAAACCACGGCATTGGGCGCAGCTTACGCCGCCGGCTTGGCAGTTGGCTTCTACAAGAACCTCGACGACCTCTGTGCCAACTGGGCTGTCGACAAGACATGGAAGCCGAACATGGACAACACGAAACGCGAGTCCATGTACAAGCTATGGAAGAAGGCTGTCACCAAGACGTTCGATTGGGTCGAAGAACCGTCGAATGTCGAATCCGAAAAAGAACTCGTGGGCTCCGCAAACTGAACGGTAAGGAGATTATTTATGCATGGACCATTGTTTGGCGAATTCATGGGGACCTTTGTACTGATCCTCTTAGGCGATGGCGTCGTGGCCAACGTCCTTCTTAAGAAATCCAAAGGTGAAGGCTCCGGCTGGATCGTCATCACCACTGGATGGGGCTTGGCAGTGATGTCGGGGATTTTCGTGGCCATCGCCTGCGGAAGTTCTCAAGCGCATATCAACCCTGCAGTCACTCTGGCTGTGGCCATCCTCTCGCATAACTGGGCGAATGTTATTCCCTTCTGGATCGCGCAGTTCGCTGGAGGTTTTGTGGGTGCTGTTCTGGTGTGGCTGGCGTATCTGCCTCACTGGAAGGTCACGGAAGATCAGGGAGCCAAGCTGGGAATCTTCTGCACCGGCCCGGCTATTCGGAATATTCCTGACAACTTTATGACCGAGGTCATCGCCACCGCTACCCTGGTTGGAGTTGGCTTTGCTTTCGGCGCCTCTGCCGTTTCTCCCACCGGGTTGCCGCCAGGTTTCGCTCCGTACCTCTGGGGCATGCTGGTTTGGGTACTCGGATTGTGCCTGGGTGGCCCAACCGGATACGCCATGAACCCGGCTCGTGACTTAAGTCCGCGGCTGGCTCACTTCCTGTTGCCCATCGCTGGAAAAGGCAAGTCGGATTGGGGTTATGCCCTGGTTCCGATCCTTGGTCCATTGGCGGGTGCGGGAATTGCTGCGATCAGCATTCACCTGATTAAGTACTAAGGCTGCAAAGTAAGTAAGAGAAGTCATTCCATTGTTCTTGGACGATATCCGGGCGCTGGCGTCACCCTCGGGGCGACGCCAGTCGCAAGGAGAAAAGCCATCCACACTAACCAACTTGGCTGCGCTTACGCATAAGGAGGTAGCCAGTGCCAGCTCTCGTTCATACTGGTGCCATGAAAAAGCTCATCAACTCCCCTCAAGAGGTCGTGCGCGAGGCGCTTGAGGGAATGGAGGCGGCCCACGGCGACCGTCTTCGCATAAATTATGATCCCGCGTACATCGTCCGTCGGGATGCTCCGATAACTGGCAAGGTCGGCCTGGTGTCAGGTGGTGGCAGCGGCCACGAACCAATGCATGGCGGCTACGTTGGCAAGGGAATGCTCGACGCTGCCTGTCCGGGTCAGGTATTCACCAGTCCTACGCCTGATCAGATGTACGAAGCCAGTAAAGCCGTCAATGGCGGCGCCGGAATCGTGCACATCGTCAAGAACTATACCGGCGATATTATGAATTTCGATCTTGCCACCGAGATGCTGCGGGCCGAAGATGTTGCGGTGGAAAGCGTACTGACTGACGACGATGTTGCCGTCGAGAACAGCCTTTACACCGCCGGCCGGCGGGGCGTTGGCTTGACCGTTCTGATGGAGAAGTTGCTGGGTGCAGCAGCCGAGCAGCGGATGACCCTGGCGCAAATCAAGAGGCTGGGCGATAGCATCCGCAATTCTGGCAGAAGCATGGGAATGGCGCTGACGCCGTGCACCGTGCCGCACGCCGGCAAGCCATCTTTCGAGCTGCCCGATGATGAGATCGAACTCGGCATCGGCATTCATGGCGAGCCCGGACGCCGTCGCGTCAAATTCGCCAGCGCCGACGAAATCACCGAAATGCTAATGGAACCAATTCTGAGCGATATCCCCTTCAAAAAGGGAGATGATGTCCTGCTCTTCGTAAACGGCATGGGAGGAACGCCGCTCATCGAGCTCTACATCATCTACCGCAAGGCAGCCCTGATCGCCAAGCAGCACGGACTGACGATCGTGCGCAACCTGGTTGGCTCCTACATTACCAGCCTGGAGATGGCAGGGACCTCGATCACGCTGCTTAAGATGAACGATTCGCTGTGCAAGTTGTGGGATGCTCCAGTGGACACACCAGCGCTGCGCTGGGGCTGCTGAGACACATTCATGGAAAACTTAGAGCTGCAAAATGCGCGGTCGTGGATTGAAGCGGCCGCGCTTCTTATCTCTGAAAACGCATCCATGCTGACGGAACTCGACACCGCCATTGGCGATGGCGATCATGGCGAAAATATGATGCGCGGCTTCAAGGCCATCGGGAAGAAGCTGCAGGCCGGGGAAATGCCGCCTGCTGACTTGTCTGGATTATTCAAGCTCGTCGGCATGACACTGCTGTCGTCCGTTGGCGGCGCTGCCGGCCCTCTCTACGGAGGTTTCTTTCTGGCGCTGAGCAAGGCATCCTCCGGAAAAGAGAAGCTTAACAAGACTGAAGTCGGGCAGGTCCTGAGCGAAGGATTGGCCGACATTCAGCGGCGTGGCAAGGCCCAGCTGGGCGACAAAACCATGGTCGATTCACTGGCACCAGCGCTGGAAACCTTCCGCGCCTTTCCCAATGGAAATCTGTCGGCCGCACTTCTAGCTGCGGCAGAACAAGCCCGCCAATCTGCCGAAGCTACCATTCCTTTGCTGGCGCGCAAGGGGAGGGCTAGCTATCTTGGGGAACGCAGCATAGGTCATCAGGATCCAGGGGCCACGTCGGCTTGGCTATTGCTCAAAGCATTAGCCGAGATTAGCCAAGTCAATTCATAGGGGTGGAGGCGGCGGATGGTCGGCTTGGTTCTGGTGTCGCACAGCAGAAAACTGGCCGAAGCCGTACGGGATTTGGTTGTGCAGATGACCGCCCCGGGCTTTCCCGTCGCCGTGGCTGGCGGGGTCGGCGATAACTTCGACGAATTAGGAACCGACGCAGTCCACATTGCCGACGTCTTGCAACACCTGAGTTGCCCCGAAGGCGTGCTGGTTCTGATGGACCTGGGCAGCGCCGTGCTCAGTGCGCAAACGGCGCTCGAACTGCTGGAATCACCCGGCAAGAACCGCATTCTGTTATGCCCGGCGCCACTGGTCGAGGGCGCAATCGCCGCAGCAGTGAGTTCTCAGGCTGGCAACAGTCTTGCAGATGTTGCCCGCGAGGCGGAGCGGGGTCTGGCCGCGAAGCAGCAGCAGCTTCAGGATGAGAACACCGCGGACCTACCTCTGACAGACGCCCCACTCCCAAAACCAGCTCCGCACCAGACAGCGGAACTCGAGCTGACCATCGACAATCAACACGGGCTTCATGCCCGTCCCGCGGCTGCGCTCGTGCAGACGGCCAGCCGGTTCTCCTCCTTGGTTGAAGTATCCAATCTGACGGCGGGACGGGGCCCTGTTTCCGCCCGCAGCCTGACCAGCCTGGCTCTCCTCCAGATCCGTAAGGGTGATCGCATCAAAGTGACTTGCAGCGGCGATGACTGCCGAGACGCGATGCGGGCGATTGACGACTTGGCTTCAGCGGGATTCGGAGAATCGGCAACTGGCGCGTCCGCGACTACTCCAGAAAACGTGACACCGGAACTTGGCACCCGTAGCTTCCCAGGATCCGACGGCATTGCCATCGGGCCCCTCGCGATGCTGCAGACCGGGGACCTATCCGACGGCAACGAGCCTGCAGGCGCGCCCGCAGCGGAACTGGCGAAACTTAAGGCCGCAATGAAATCGGTCAACGACACCCTGCGTCGCGACCGAGTGCAGGACGCCACCGGTGACTCGGGTAGCGGCGCTATCCTCGAAGCCCAGGCGCTCATTCTCGCCGACCCCACGGTGTTAGCCAAGTTGCAGTCACTCGTAGAGAAGGATCGGCGCTCCGCTAGGCTAGCCTGGACCGAGGTGACTCGAGATCTTGCCGCGCAATATGAAGCCATGGAAGATCTTTACTTTCGTGAGCGGGTAGCCGATGTGCGCGATGTCGCACTCCGCGTCCTTCGCCAGTTGAAAGGTGGCGAGTTCCAACTCCCCATCCGGCTGCCTCATCCTGCCATTCTTTTGACAGATGAACTGCTTCCCAGCGAGGCAGCCGCATGCGATCCGGCCACCGTGCTGGGCGTAATTGCGGTCAAGGGTAGCGCCACTTCGCACAGCGCCATCATTCTGCGTACGCTGGGGATTCCCATGGTTGTGGGAGCGGCCGATGTAGGAAAAACTACGTTGGGAACGACGGTTGCCATGGACGGCGCGACTGGCGAGATCTGGGTTAACCCAGATGCCCAGACCATTGCCAGGTTGGAAAAGTCCAGACAGATTCAAATGCAGCTTCGACACCGGGCCGAACTCGCGCGCTCGCTGCCGAGTATCACGCTGGACGGCACGCGTATCGAAGTGCTCGCGAATGCCGGCAATGCGGAGGACGCCGTTGTCGCGGCCAATAACGCGGCAGATGGTATCGGGCTCCTGCGAACTGAGTTTCTTTTCGTGGGGCGTCGTGAGGCCCCTGGCGAAGACCAGCAAGTTCAGGCCTTGCGGGAAATTTACGCTCCTATTGCCAAGCCCATCATCGTGCGCACTCTTGACGTTGGGGCCGACAAGCCTTTGGCATTTCTTCCGCAGCCGGAGGAACACAATCCCTATCTCGGAGCGCGGGGCATTCGGTTATCGCTGCGCTCTCCAGAGCTGTTTCTTAGTCACCTGAGAGCGATTTTGCGCTCCGCTGTGGGACATGAAATCTGGCTGATGTTTCCCATGATTTCCCTGGTGCAGGAGGTGCGGCAGGCATTGCGGCTATTGGAGCAGGCGCACCAGCAATTGCAAGCCCGGGCGATCTCGCACGCCTGGCCGATCAAACGCGGCATCATGATCGAAGTGCCATCGGCGGCCCTCATCAGCGAGCAACTCGCGCAGGATGTCGACTTCTTCAGCATTGGTACCAACGATCTGACGCAATACACCATGGCCGCCGAGCGAGGCAACGCGGCAGTGGCGGACTTGCAAGACGCGCTCCACCCGGCAGTTCTGCGCTTGGTGAAATTCGTGGTTCAGGGCGCCAGCAAACGAAACCGGCATGTATCCATGTGCGGCGATGCTGCTTCCGACCCGCAGGCGGCCGCAATCTTCGCAGGCCTGGGCGTTCGCAGTCTGAGCGTGAGACCCAATCAGGTAGCAGTCATCAAGGCACTGTTCCGGGAGTTGCAGTTCGCTGAACTGCAAGAGACGGCCCGTCAAGCCTTGCAATGCGTGGAAGCTGCTGCCGTCCGCAACATGATCCGGCATTATCTGGACGGCGTTAGCAATTTACGTCGTGATTCGGTTGTGGCGTCCGTGGATTAGAAAAGATACAGACCGAGGAGGTCTGGTCAAGATGACTCCGAACGAGCTCAAGAACAAGGTTGTCGAAGCGTTCGACTCAGCAGATGTGCTGACATCTTTGGAAGTCGATGCCAGCTCCTTTTGCGAGCTACCGCGACTTTTCGAAAGCTCTCATCTCTCCATGCGAATTATGCTCAACGATCAGGCTGCGATGGCAGTAGCCAGCAGCAGTGCCGCGAAACTGAAATCCGACCTTCAGCAAGTCGGTGTCGAGTTGGAATACTCAATCATTACCCAATGGAAGGTCCTGCGCTTTTCCCCCAACGTCCTGCAATGCTGCGAAGATGGTAGCTGGATGCCTTCCGAGTCCTTCGATCTCGAGCTGCAATCGGGAAACGTAAAACGGCTGGTGGCGATCCACATTGCAACGGATGCAAAATACGAAATTCGTCAGCGCCTCAGCAACGTACCTGTTGCCGATCATCCGAACGCAATTCACCGGTTGCTGGAGACGTGGGTGAGCAGTCAGGCGGGATGCGGTGGACTTAGGCATTGGAACCCAATTCTGTATCCCACTCGCACCATCCAGGCACAAGATATCGCGGGGATTCCACCGGCTCGCCCGGGTCGCCAGCAACGGGAACTTGAGCCTCAACTCAGTTAAGCGTCTCTCATCTTCGTGGGCAATAAACGTGGGCTATTTCCTGTTTTGATACATGCGGCCGACCATTCTGGTCACCGTGTTCCGCGGAACCAACCGTAGCATCTCAGTGAGCAGACGGTTCTTCCATCCCGGAATTACCACGCGCTTCCCCTGTTTCATACCTTCATAGCCTGCACGAGCAACTTCGCGAACATCCATAAACAGAGGTCCATTGGCTCGGCTGCTGCCACCGACGTGGGCGCGCTTGTGGAAATTCGTCTCCACAGGTCCAGGACATAAACATGTGACCGTGACGCCGCTGCCGCTCAACTCTTCCGCCAAAGCTTCGGTGAAGTGAAGAACAAACGCTTTGCTGGCATAGTAAATGGCGGTATAGGGTCCGGGCAGGAAGGCCGCCACACTGGCTACGTTGAGCAGCTTGCCTCGGCGCGAGCAAATCTGCGGCAGAAACAATTTGGTCAGATGTGTCACTGCAACGATGTTGACCTGGATCATTTCGGCTTCGTTGTTCCAGTCAGTCTCGGCGAAGGGGCCACTGCCGCCGAAGCCTGCGTTGTTTACCAGCACGTCGAGAACGATGCCGGCTTCCTGCAATTCCTGGTAGAGGTCGCTAGGCGCAGAGGGATGTGCCAGATCGCTGGGCGAAACTCGCGCCTCGACACCGTAGCGTGACCGCAGGTCGTCGCTGAGCTGGTGCAGGGCGCTGCGATTTCGCGCCACCAGTACCAGCCGATAGCGGTCGCTGGCGAACAGGTGGGCCAGCTCCCGCCCGATGCCGCTGGAGGCGCCCGTGATCAAAACCGTCGGTGAAGTAAGAGCGGGATTGCCGGAACTCACGATTACTTTATAGCGGATTTCGCTTTGGTCTGCAGTGGCCGAGAAGGCGCCTACGATTGCTTCCGCGCTGCGCTACGAAATGTGACAAAGGAACAGGCCAACGGCAAAGATCCGCTTCGTCCACTGGTTAGAGTTTAAGCATCGTCCCCTCGGGAAGTATTAGGCAGACCAGCAGAGATAACACCGGCAAGTTCAGTGGGATTCACTTCAGCGCGGCGGAGGCGAAGTGGATCGGCGGCTCCTTAGTAATGGTAAATGCCGACGGTATCATCACGAATCTCGGAGCCTGAACGGAAGCCAAAGTAGCGCCTTCAGATCAGGTCCGTGCCGTATTCCACCGCCGGGCCCCCGCTCTGTTCATGGCTTGCCGTAGTAGCACTCAGGTCCAGAGATGGTTTTGTCGACATCCTTGAAAGCTACGTTCCAATACGGACTGTCTGGAAACGCTACGGGCTCCGGCGGCCCGGGCCTGGTGCCCATATCGAATTCAGGTTGTATCTTGAAGCTGAATGCGAAACAGCCTTTCGTCGGGCAATCGATATCGCTGGGTCCCCAGGCGCAAACTGAATTATCTTTGCAACCGGAATTGGGAGTGCAGCCACAGCTGCTGCCGTTCCAGGAGCAATAGTTGACGGGCTTGCAGAAGTTTTTCTGGTCGCCGGTGAACTCGGTTTGATAGACCTCCAAATTCACCGAGACCTTCAACCAGCCGCTCATCGGATCGTACTTAACCGAAGTGAGGAAGTCGGGATCCCTACTCAGATCGGTTTGGCAATTGGGAGTGATCATGCCTCCGGTTAGTGGGCAGAAGCCGTAGACCTGGCTGTTCACGTTCACGCGATAGCGGCCGACCTGTTTCTCGACGTGCATATCGTCGTCCTTCACTCCCGCTCCTACATACATCCAGTAAGTCATCTGGGTATCCGGTTTGCCGTAAACCAGGTACACATAATACGTGTGTCCGGAGAGGAACGTGGTTTTTCCGTCCTGCAGCGGAATGCCGACCTGCTGTTCATAAGGTACGGTGGTGTCGATGTAATACCAGCCTTGATTGGCGGTGAGGGTGCTGCGCTGGCCGGTGCCCTGGCCCATCATGCTAATGCGGCCGGGCCGCTCCAGGGGATGTTCCAGGCATTCCATCTCCGGTCCGCAATCGGTGTTGTCCTGGGCAGTCCAGTTTTGCCGGAACAGCGGTGCACCATAGCAGTGAGCGCAAGACCAGCCCCAGTATCTGCCTCCATCGTCTGGATTCTTGCCGCATTCGGCCAGGTAATCCCATTCAATGCATCTGTTCTCATTGTCGTACTTGAGACATTTGTCGATTACCGATTTCAAGCCGCAATCGGCGATGATCGCGGTGGTGACGTATTCAAACGGACTGGTAATGGCAGTCGCCGGCGGACCCTTCTGGTCCATGCCCTGATGCTTATCGGAGGAACATTCTTCCGTCACTTCGGGGGCGCGGAAGAATTCATCCAGGTTGATGGACAACGTTTCACGAGGCGGAGTGGTACCGGCCAGCAATCCGGTCAGCGAGCCATCGTTATCGTTCAGCACGGTCTGGCGATCGATATCGTTGAAAGGCTCGAAGATATTGTCCTTCCAGGTGCAATAGCGGGCTGCGATCTCGGTCAAATCCGGCTGAAAGGTGTTGAGATTGAACAGCGGCTCAATCACGAAGTGCCGGATGTCGACATTATTGAAGATCAGGTTCCGGGAGTGGAACGCGGGAGGATAGTAAAAACCGTTTTCCTGTTTCCAGGCGATGGCGGCGTTGGGGATATAGCACGACCGGACCTTGTTGGGATCCTTGGGGTTGATGATGGGGCCTTGCAGCAAGCCCTGGGCGTGTCCATACATGTACTGGCTGCTGTTGCAAACGCCGGTGCCTCCGGACGAAGAATCCCGGTTGTCGGAATTGCAGTCGGTAATGACTCGCGCCTTAATGTTGAGGTAGGCGCTGGAGTCCTGGAACGACGGCCCATCATAGATATTGAACATGCGCTGCCCGGCATTGAAATTTGTAAGGGGAATGCTGATGCCGTTATTCTTCGACAGGCAGTAGCCGCCCGGTTTCTGACCATTGTCACACTGCGGAATTCCATTCGGGGTGAACGGGCCCAGGTCGGAAGCAAAGAAGGTCTGCTTGTTGTCGACGGGATCGGGCTGGGTCTGTCCCACATAAACGTTACGCAGGCCGACGTTCCAGTTGCCCAGCGAACTGTCGGATCGGGTGTAGCCGCCGCCGGTAACGAAGGTCAAGCCCGGGCCCAGTTGATCGGTAATGGAGCTGTCGGTCACCAGCTTCCACCAGGGACGAAGCCAGATGGCGGAGAAATTTTTCTGGGCGAAGTTGAAGGCGGTGGTGTAGTGATCCAGCACCGTGGGCTCGCAATTCTTCTCGTCAATGTCATTGGTGCCGTTACACTTCAAGTTGACCGGATCGGTGTTCGTTCCACAGTCGCCGGTAGGATAGTTGCACTTGGTGGGATCGCGTAACCCCGAGACGATGGGATAGTAGTCGAGCGTGGCCTGATCAGGTGGTCCCACTGCAGGAGGATCGGGGCCGCGCCCGGGAATGGCGGCCACCGTGGTGGTGGTGTCGGGACCAAAACCATCGCAGCCGCTGTTGAGCTGACCAATCTCCATGTAGGAGAACATAGAAGTAGAGCAGGCATTGCCAACAAAGATGTGCAGCGGCGAGGTACCGGAGTTGTAGTCGCGAAGGCCGGGCGCATCCTGCAAGCCGCGCTGTTGGGAGGCGTAACCGAACCAGGCCTCGTAGCGGGAAGGTCCGCTGTTGGAAGCTGAAGGTATCCAGTAGCAGACTCCGCACGACCCCACGCCGGCCGCCATGTTGTACTCGAAATCGTTCCAGCCGTTCATGATCCAGAAGGCGCTGGGATGTTGCCAGTCGGTGGCATAGGGATCGCGGTCGTCATTAATCTTAGGATGGGACAGAATGCCCGGCACCTCGCGAGGATTCTCGCTGTTCTTTACGCCGGCGCGAGCCAGAATGCCAATGTTGGCATAAAGCTTGTTGTCGGTCTCGGTGCCATCTTCGATGTAGAAGCCGTGGCCAATCGACTTCCATCCCACATTGCGCGCCAGCAACAAGCCCTGCGTCCCGTGAATCGTAATCCAACGCGTCATCGATTCATTCGCCGAGCTGTCTTTGACGAAGGTGCCCGGCGGCACGGTGCGATCCATGTGAAAGTGCACGGCATAACGGCCTTTGAGTCCGCCCTGGCCCAACTGACGGAATTCCACACCCTGAATTTGCACCTGCTTGAATCCCTGGCGGAAAATCACATGCCCACCAAAGAAGTTACCGGGATCGGGCGGAAAATCCGGATCGGCGCCCAGCATGGGGTCAACTGGACCAGTCGGGCCCTCGGACACGATACGGATGTTGCGCGACAACAAGGCCACCGCGGCGCGGGTCTCGACCCTGCTGCGATCGAGGTTGAGCTTGGTTTTGATCGCGGCTGGAATCGGGTACATGGTTCCATAATGCGGATACTGCACGCCACCATTCTTTACCGTTCCGTTGTCGAGCACGATGCCGCTGATCTGAATGCTGGTGGTGCCGGCGTCCTGGTCGGGAGTGACACTGGAGATGATGGCCTCTTCGGCGTGACCCGGCAGATAGTCGGTCGGCGTGATGACGATGTGATCACCAATCTGCCAATCGACCGCGGCATTCACCTCGAACTTGGTGTCGCTGGCTTTCAAATTGGTGATCAGCCGGGTCCAGCTGGTACCGGTGCTTTGCGGTTTTGGGGTTAGGCCGTCGAAGGTGGAACCTTTCTTGCCGAACAGTCGCAGAGTGCCGCCATAGGACACGGCCAGCACTTTGCGTCCGAAATAATACCGGCTGACCGAGGGATCGTCATATTGGTAGAAACAATCGTCCACGCCACCAGGAAGTTTCTTCGGCGGATCTAACTGCGAGGCTTTTTTGCAGGACGTGGGATAGATCTTCGTCACGTCGATCTTGTTGGAGGTCCAGATGGTCGGATCGATAGCGCAGGTGTCATCGGCTTGGCCGTCCTCGTCTTCACAGTCGATGGCGGGCTCGCTATCAGCGCCCCACAAGTGAATGGTCACCAACCCACCCTTGGCGCCAATGGCACCAGTGAGCTTGGGAACTCCGGCTTGCAGAGTGCCGCCGTTCAACACCAGAATCGAGTTTGCGTACAGATCCAGCTTGGCATCAAGGAACGTCAGAGTCCCGGAGAGGACCGAATTGGATGGATTGCCTTGATGGATGAAGATCCAGTGGTATTTGTAAACCCCGTCTCCGTTTTTGCCGTCGGCCACGCAAGGACCCACAATGTGCAGATCGGAGTTATAGTCGCCGGCGGGCAGCGATTCCGGTTTGTTGGGGTCGGTAACGTTCTTGCCGCAATAAACAATGGCGAACGGCGGGAGGTGGTCGGCCTGCCGCTGCTGGGCGGCTTCCATCTCGTTGTCGTTGTCCATCACCATCTGGGCGGCGGCGATGGCGGGGAACATTAGTCCCGTGACTCCGATGACCAAGAGCAGGAGAAAGCCGGGCGAGAATAGCTGGCGTGTCTTCCAGACGTTTGTTCTTGTGATGCCGGCCGCATGTCGGGCCTTCGATTTCTCGCGGGCGTTCATGGCTACCCTCGTCGCTATCTTTGTAGGAGTGAAGTCGTTGTGATTGACTAACGAAGAATGACCAGGCGTGTGTTCTTTGCGTTCGTTGAATGAGGAACGCGAGTTCCTAAAGCGAAGCGATGCGAAGCAGTCCGGAGTCATGGCGCAGATGATCTCCTTATGTACCTGAGCATTTCAAAAGATAGCCAGGCATAGGCTGGCTCGGGTCGGTGGCGCGACATCGGTTAGGGGCGATTGCACGCGACGAGAGCGGAGCGACTGGGCGGCGACTCGAGGAGCCTCGGCTCTGGTGGGCTAGTTTGCTACGGCCAGGAGGTGCCTGTCAATGCTAAAGCCAGGCAACCATAGTATTCCTGTAACTCGCGCGTAATCTGCCAACCTTGGTCCGAACCTTGTCTTCAGCCTTGATGCTTCTCTCACTTGAGGTGACGAAGATTTTTCAATCCGGCAGCGATCCGGGTGCAGGCAGCCCGCACAATCCAAGCAACAAAATGACTGGCAAAATGTATTCCGTTTTTGGATAAATTCGGCACGAAGCGGCCATTGCGGTGCGTGCTGCTGCTTGAAGCGGTTGATGGCGTTAATGGTCTCGCGATCGAGAATTCGAGTGATCTTCAACTAACTTCCCAGCTGGTTGAGCGCCTGTTGTACCCAGGCGATGTAGTCCGCGGTGCAGCGATCAGGTAAACAACCGCCGGGGTCGCCCGCAGTAGTCTCACCCTGCCACTGCGGCGACCGAGGGCGGGCTGCAATGGACTCGAGTGGCGCTCTGCCGCTCGAACTCGCCAACGACGGCGGCGCTCCCTGCCAGCATCGCCAACGGTGCGCCGAACGCCTTGGCCAGGGAGGCGCCGACTACGATCCCGTCATTCCCGCTTAGGCCAGCTCTTCGCATTGAGCCTCCTCCGCCGATTCCGTAGGGCGCCCAGGGCGCCGGCTCGCCGAAAATTCCCACCGACTGACTGTCGTCGATCACTACTATTCCGCCGCGCTTTCTCGCTTGCGCCGCGTAAGCGGCAAGGTGCGCTGATTGGCTGCAACTCGGACAATAACCATCGGCCACGATGACTGGGGGACGGCCATCCGCTCTGGCCAGCGCCCGCTTCAGGTCCTCTTCATCGTGGCGGCGAAAGGTATGCACCGGAGCACCCGCGCCGGCTGCGCGTTCCACTCCCCAACGCAAGATGGGATAGGAGCCGGCATCCAGGAAGATGTTCACCTTTCGCCGCGCCAACATCGCGAACAAATCCCAAAACAGGTGCAGCGTCGAAGTTGCGAGCAACGCGCGATCGCAACCGGTAAGCTTTGCCAGTCCACGCTCGGTTGCGGCGGAGCCCGGCACCGGCTCCAACGCCGTGGGCTTGCCCAGGGTCAATTGCTCCCATTCCAGCAAGTCCCGCGACGCATGCCGCAACCCCAGATAGAGCGCTGAAGCGAAATCCAGCGGGCTCATCCGCTAACGTGCCCGCTGTTGCTGCGCCATCAGGCGATTCTGCAAGTGAATCGCAGGCATCGTCGAGTCCACGTGTTTGGGATGAGTCAGGTCGATGCCGGTCACTGCCCGATAAGCGTGCAGATAACCTTGGATCTCCGGGCGCCAGTAGCGTGCCCAGTTCCTGGCTGAGTCTTCATCGTTGATCCCGATCCAGTCTCCGTAGCGCACGGAGAGCAGGATCTGCTCGCCGTAGGTGCCCAGGTCGCTGAAGTTGGTGACAGTCACGTCCGAGCAACCTTGCAGGTTCTTCATGGTGTCAACCTGCGGCATCCAGGCTTCTGTATAGGGGACCATGGCCCGGCTCTGGAGGAAGTCGCGGATTTTCGGCCGCGCCAGCATCCATTGCTGCAACAGCATTTCCGCGCGCCGTCCAAGGCAAGTCTCCAAACTGATTTTGCGCGCCCTGGGCCAGCAACAGATGCACCTCCTTCGACGCATGCAGGAGCGGATATCCGTCGGCGATCACGGTGGTATCGTTGTCTTCCTTGAAAAAGATGGAGCACAAGTGCAGTAAGTTGTGGAACGCCTCCAGGAACTTCGAGCGGCTGTCTGCCGGCGTCATGTGCGAGACTGCTTTGCCGTACAGCGTGAGGCCGTATTGGTGGTTGTATTCGTAGGCCCGCCGCTTCACCGTCAAGCGCCGAAATTCGTCCTGAATGAATCCCCAGAGAATGTTGTTCAGCGGACGCAGGGGATCGATTTCCAGGTGTGCCAGAGGATCGCGGCCGCCGGGGGCGCGCACGTTCTGGAAGCGCCGGGTCACCGCGTTCATGGTCTGCGCCAGCATTCCCTCCTCGTGCCAGTACGACCAGATCAGCTCAAGCAGGCATGGTTCGTTCAAGCGGCGAGAGGTGAGCACGCTGTCGTGCCGGTCGCCCCGCTCCTCGTCCCAGGGGAATGCCTCTTCGATCACCCGCGTGATATACGGCAGTTGCTGCGGTGATCCCAGATACTCCCGCAGCTTTTCCTGCACAAAGCGGAAAGTGACGCGCTCCTGCAAGCGCGCCGACTCGGAGTAGCGATCGAAAAACCGCTGGTCTCCCTCGCGCGGATCGAGCTTGACGCCGCAGTGCATGAGCAGAAAGGCTTCCGTCGCGAGCCTGAGAACCTCGTAAGCGCCGACACCATGCATGGGTTTGCCCAGCTCGTTCAGCCGTTGCTTGAGTTCCCCGGGCAATTCGCGTTCTTCTCCCACCAGCACGCGGTTGATAAAGTGCTGGTAAGGACCGAAGGCAATGCGCCGGGTGTGCAGACGAATGGCCGACCAAAGCACCTGGTCGGGCGTATGGTCAACCTGCGCACGCCGCAATTGCACCCCGACTTCGCCGGCAACATAATTCACCTCGGGCTCGGAAATTTCGATCTGTGTTCCCAGTTCTGTCATGGCGTAAAGGCCCGAATTCGCTCCCGGCTTGGATCCCCTGATAAGCGCCGTGAAGGGGTAGGATCCAGGCTGCATCGATCTGACCGTGACCTCGTTGCCCCTCGAACTTTCGACCAGGGTTCCCTCGGAGACGAATTCGTAGTCACCAAGGTTTTCCGCTTTCACCTTGCTCTCGACGCGCACTACTCCGCGGCGGCCGGAGTTGAGAGAGGGAACTTCTCTGAACGCGTCGCCCTCCTGGATATGCAGATGAATCTCCATCCCCAGGTCGATGGAGAGGACCACGTCGTCGGTCTCTTTGACGCCGCTCACGTGTATCCGTGACTTTGTCTTTGAGATTCCGAAGGCCGTGCAGCCGACCTTGTACTCGCCCTCGGGAAGTTCTTCGATGCGAAAACTTCCGTCGGTATTGGTGGGGGTCCAACGACTCTCGTAATCCTTTTTATCGGCGTGAACTTCGGCATTGCGCACGGGAATTTTCGAGCTTCCGTGCACCACTCGACCGCGAATCACACCCTTTTCAGATTCGGCACTCATGTTTTTTCTCCTTGCCAACGCCATTAGGTTTTCCCTTGCGCGTGCGCCTATGCGGTCGCCCGACATCTACAGGACTGCGGCGGTAAACAATTGGCGGCCGCTTGCAGCGTGCTCTTCAGCGCCCAGTAGTTCAGCAGCTTGCCCACTACCGTGCTCTCTTCCTCCGGAGTGATCCTTCCGTCTACCCGTCCCTGCCCGATCGCGGCAAAGACCACAGTGGGCGCGGTGTCATACATCTCGGCCGGCGCCATTCGCCAGCGATCCAGCAGAAGTCGCAAGCGGTCGGGTTGCCGTTCGGCAAGATCGAGCGCCTCGACCAGCGAGCGTCCACGCAGCTTTGCCGGACGATGATTCGCCAATACCGCGACCAGGGCCGGCATCGTCTTCTCCAGCAGGTGAAGCAGCTGAAGCTGTTCCTCCGGGACACGGTCCAACGGGTAATAGGACTCCCACAATGCCGTAAGCCGATTCCACGCCGGTTGCGGGTAAAGCGCCTGCCCCAGTGCGGCGCTGACCTCCACCCGAATCCAAGGCGTGGGGTGCGGATCGTCGACGTTCAACCGGAACCGAACACCCGCGGCAGGCTGACTACGCCCATCAGTCCCAGCGTGGAGGCGACGCCCACTCGCGCAACCGACCAGAAGTCGGCGACAATCTCCGAGATCCACCGTTTCCACAGGAACCACGCCTGCTGCTCGCCCGATCTCTCGCGTCCCAGGCGGTCCAGCACCGGACGCAACGCCTCAACCAGGTCGAGCAACGCCGCCGCCTGATGGCCAACTTCGTGGACCGGCGACGAGGCGATGCCCGATCCGATCATGCGTTCGCGCGGGACCTTGATGATCGCCACCGGATTGTCCCCGCCCCCTGGCATTCGCGTGCGCGCCCGCCGTATGGATGCGCCCACCCCACGGTCCAGATAGCAAATCACCGGCGGTGCCTCATACACGCCCTCGAGCTGGAGTGCATCGGCGGAAACTACGTCAAGTCCGGAAAGCCATACCCCGATTTCGCTTTCACTGCGTTGCGTGATGACGTTGTCGAACATGTCAAAGTGCGTCACCACCGCGTTGAAGCGAAGCCGCAGGAAGGTAAATTTCCGCTGGGCCTGTTCGGCATCGCTCCACTGCGCTGCCGGCGATCGCAGCCAGCGCAGGAAGTTGCGGATCAGAGAGTGCAAGTGCTTCCGCCCCAGGAAAAGGAACCTTTCGATTACCACCTGCGACTGGGGCAGCAGGTTCGCTGCCGGCAGCATGGACTCCTGGAGAGCGAACGGTTTCACCCGCGCCAAGCGTGTCTGCAACGCGCGCGCTTCCTGCTCCAGCATCCAAGTGGCATAGGACGGAATAGGCATCGCTGATCTCTAAGCTCCGTGAAGGATGATTGTGTTTCCGCGCCGTTCCCAGTGGCCGGAGCGTCCGCGGCTGAAAGCACCGCCGTGAGCGCCGGGACCCATGGGACCAGCTTGACCGCGAAAGCCGCCGAAGGCCTCAGAACCGCCCTGACCAATAGGACTACCTTGGCCGAACTGGCCGCCACCCGAGACGCCCTGCCTATAGGAGACAGGCCTAGCAGGGCCGGAGCGTGCGTCTGCGCCGCCTGCGCTACGGCCGCCTGCGCCACCGCGTGAGGATTCATTCCCGGAGGTGCGGAGGCCGCATTCTTCACGGCGTCCGCGGCCATTCGCACGAAGGTCTGCGCAGCTTCGTACTCCTGTTCGCCAGCCTCCATTTCATTCAGGCCGAATGCGCTGCCCGCGGCTGAAGCCAGTTGCCCGCCAATCGGCGCGCCCGCTGGCCCAAACATTCCGCCGATGGCCTGGCCCACCATAGGCAAGACTTCGCCGGCAACGCTCTTTAGCGCTCCGCCCAATGCTTGTCCCACCGGCAATTTGATAAGACTTCCGATAGCGCTACCGGCTTTGGAGATCAGGTCGCCGAGAAACTGTTCGAGTTGCTGTTCGTTCTCGAGTTCCAGCAGTTGTTCCGCAAGTTGTACCTCCTGGGCTTCGCTGAACACTCCTCCCGGGGAGGGGTACTCGGACTCGGCTTCGCGAGAGAAGGCAGTGTTATCGAATTCATGCATTGTGTTTGGTCCTTTCAAATTGGCGTTAAACTCCGAACACGACGATGGTGTCGTTCTGGCGGCTCCACTGGCTGCGATGACGATGATGGTGATGCTGACGATGCCCGGCTTCTTCGCCGCCGAAGCTGTGGTCGGTCAGTCCGGGGATGTACTCCCGGGCGACTTCCGAGGCTGCGGCCCGGGCGACGGTTGCGGGATCGAAGCTCCGCGGCGCTTGTAACGCATTCTTGACGGTGTCGCCGGCGAAGCGTACGAACTGTCTTGCGGCCTCGAACTCGCGGTCCTCCGGGCTCAGGCCTTCCAGCTCCGGGCCCAGGGCCTGGTCCGCCATGGAACCCAATTTGCTACCAATCGCTGTTCCCATTGGCCCGCCTACAAACGTTCCCAACGCACCGCCGGCGATGGGCAGTGCAACCTTGGCGGCGCTCTTCAGTACCCCGCCGATGGCGTTCCCGATGGGCGACTTTACGAAGCTACCGATGGCCTTCCCGGCTTTGCTGATCAGGTCGCCGAGAAACTGCTCCAGCTCCTGCTCGCTGTTGAGCTCCAGTAATTGCGAAGCCAGCTCCATCTCCTGAGCTTCGCTAAAAACTCCTTCGTCCATGTTGGTTGCGAATCCCTGCAACTCAAAACTTTCCATCTCCGGCGAGTAATCGGTCAGCGGATTTTCGTAGCTCCTCATGGAGTACTCCTCTCTTGGTGATCTCGATCAGTGGCTCATGTGCCGCCATCGTGTCGAACTCAGACGAAAAGATATTTAGCTTTGAGCACGGCGCGTGCCACTTCAAGCAACTCGATAAACTGGCTCTTTATCCGAGAGCGAAGCGAAGCATGCTTCGTTCTGAGGCAAGAAGCCGTGTGTCGGCCGAAGCTGTCTTCGGCACTGACAGGGCAGCGCATCGAGTCACGAAGGGAGCTCCGCAAAGAAAAACGAGGATGGTCATGACAAGCGCTTTGCCTTACGTGCCTGCGCGGCGCAGAGCAGACGTCGGAATCTATCGAAGCTGTTGGCAGGGAAAAGGTCGAGCTCTTCTTCAGAGTTAATGACGATCGGATATTCGCGGTCGAAGGGATTTCGGTTGGCGAATCTCGAGGGCTCGAACCCCTGAGTTGACGATTGTGAACCAATCGGAGCGAACTAAGCTGAATCGTGCTATGGCGTTCACGACAAGAATTTTCTCTAACAGGCTTGATTTCGACTGTTTCTTCGCAGGTGCAGTATCATGATTGCCGTGAGCAGGCGAGCCGCAATCGCGCTGATGTACGCATTTCTGGTTGCTCTGCCAGGAAATGCAGCAAGTGGCGACTCCGACCATTCCTCGGGATCATCGACTGTTCAGCCATCGAACCAAGCTGTCTCCCAGGTTATCGTTATCGGCTTTCTCGGAGGCTTTGTACCTCATGATGAGCCACACCATCCCGAAGTTCAGATGATTCGGGGTCTACGCCACGAATATCTCAACGATGTTTACTTCGATGTTTTCGAAAATCGTAAGGTCGGTGAAGCTTACAAGGCGATACTCAAGCGCCTGGGCGCCAGCGGCGGTGGTGCCTCCTCAGCTGACAACAAGCGCCGAGCTTGTATAGTGCTGTTTGGACACAGTTGGGGTGCTTCGGCTGTGGTAGCGCTCTCCCGGAAATTAGAACGCGCAAACATCCCGGTCGCACTAACGATACAAATTGATAGCGTTGCAAAACCGTTTCAGAATGATTGGCTGATTCCACCCAACGTCGTCCAGGCCGTGAACTATTACCAGACACATGGCCTCGTTCACGGTCGCCGGAGAATCCTTCCTGCCGATCCTGCACACACGACAATCCTGGGTAATTTTCTCTGGGAATACAAAGGGGATCGCGCAGAATGTCATGGGTTTTCCTGGCGTGGCCGTCTTTTGAGCAGAGGTCACACTCAGATTGAATGTGACAGCCAGATGTGGTTGCAAGTAGAGACATTGGTCCGGTCCCACTTGCCTAATTCAGTACGGGGCGAACCTTTGCCCTCGGCCCGAACCGCAATACTTTCATCAGAGACATTAAGTGAGCAGCTATTCGCAGGGCATGATCAGGAATGAAGGGCAACTTTTTACTTCCTTACGATGATCAACATTGTCACGATGATCTACCAGGTCACACTCTACTTTCATTGGGATCATTCGGAAATTGGCCTGTCATAGCTTCGGATCTCGAAGCTGAGCCCGGTCAGCGATATGATTCAAAAGGGCAGGACGGGCGGCGGCCAATTTGAGACGTCGGCCAGCAGATCAGCAGACGAACTGATGGGTCACTGATACGAACCGAGGCAACGTCCGCGGCCTCCGCCCTGATCGAGCACAAGGAGCACACGAACATGAAGCCAAAGAACACGATCTGTCTCTGGTTCGACAAGGACGCGCATGAGGCGGCGCGCTTCTACGCCGCCACCTTTCCGGATAGTAAAGTAACCGCAGTTCACGAGGCTCCCGGTGACTATCCGGGCGGCAAGAAGGGTGATGTGCTGACGGTGCAGTTCACCGTTGTGGGCATTCCCTGTCTCGGTCTCAACGGCGGCCCGGTGTTCAAGCACACCGAAGCCTTTTCCTTCCAGGTCGCAACGGAGAATCAGGAAGAGACGGACCGCTACTGGAATGCGATCGTCGGCAATGGCGGCACGGAAAGCCAGTGCGGTTGGTGCAAGGACCGCTGGGGCCTCTCCTGGCAGATCACCCCGCGCGCGCTAACCGATGCGCTTGCGGCTGGCGGTGGTGAGGCCAAGCGTGCCTTCGAGGCAATGATGACGATGAAGAAGATCGACATCTCCGCCATCGAGGCAGCGCGGCGAGGCTGACGTGAACCCGCCGGCACGTCCTTATTCACCTTGAAATCATGCGCCACTCGTCGCTTGAACCGTGACCATCATCAGTTTGCGGTCAAGCAGGACCGCGGCAGATGGCAAAGAAGCAGTAGGGAAAGGGGAAGAGGCGCGTCCCCAAACGGTGTTTGCGGCTGCCTGACCTGGAGAGAAATGTTCGGGCACTTGCGCTCAGCTAAACCTGAGCAGATTCTTTCCGCTACAGTTCGGGCCACAATATCGCTAGCGAAGGCATGATTTCACGCGCTCATGATATCCTTATTGTAGATAGCTGCGACCCTCCTTGTAGGCAATTTTCCCGCAGTTCCTGAACAAAAATCATGATCTCAGTTAGCAACGTATCCATGCGCTACGGCGCTAAAGTTCTGTTCGACGAAGTGTCCACCGCGTTTACTCCCGGGAAGCGCTACGGACTTACCGGCCCCAACGGAGCGGGCAAGTCCACTTTCATGAACCTGTTGACCGGTGAGTTAGAGCCGCAGAAGGGTACCGTGGTGCGCCCGCGGAAGCTGGGTGTGTTGCGCCAGGACCAGTTCGCCTTCGACGCCTATCGCGTGCTCGATACCGTCATCATGGGCAACAAGCGGCTTTGGGCGGCGATGGAAGAGCGCGACCGCATCTATGAGAAGCACGAGATCACGAACGAAGATGGCATGAGGCTGGGCGAGTTGGAGGGCATCGTCGGCGAAGAGGATGGCTACTCCGCCGAGACCGATGCTGCGCTGCTGCTGCAAGGCCTGGACATCTCCGACGAAATGCATCAGCGTCCGATGAGTGAGTTGCAGGGCGGGCAGAAGGTCCGCGTGCTGTTGGCGCAGGCGCTCTTTGGGCATCCGCAGGCGCTGCTGCTGGATGAGCCGACGAACCACCTTGATTTGGACTCGATCCATTGGCTGCAAGGTTTTCTGCGGAACTATGACGGCGTTGTGATCGTCATCTCGCACGACCGCCATTTCCTGAACAGCGTTTGCACGCACATCGCCGATATCGATTACGAAACCATCATCACCTACACCGGCAGCTACGATGAGATGGTGATGGCCAAGACGCAGATTCGCTCGCAGATTGAAGGCCAGAACGCGCAGCGGGAAAAGAAGATCGCTCAACTGAACGACTTCATCGCGCGCTTCTCGGCCGGCACTCGCTCCAGCCAGGTGCAGTCGAGGCGCAAAGAAGTGGAGCGCCTGCAGGTCACCGAACTGGCGAAGTCGAACATACAGCGCCCCTATCTCAAGTTCGAACAGAAGCGCCCGTCGGGCAAACACATTCTGGAACTCGAAAGCGTAAGCAAGTCGTACGGAGACAGCGAGGTCATCCGCAGCTTCACGGCCAGCGTGACTCGCGGCGAGAAGATCGCGTTGATGGGACGCAACGGCGCGGGTAAGACGACGCTGCTGAATGCGTTGCTGGCCAACTCGCCGACCGTTCCGGAAGCTGAGCTGCGCCAGACCAGCGGATACGACGGCCCGTTCCTGAGTGACGGAAAGGTCATCTGGGGACACGAGGCGTCCGTCGGATATTTCGCGCAGGACCACCGCGCGCTCATCGAAAAAGGAATGACCGCGTTCGAATGGCTGCATCGCTGGGATCCGGGCGCTGCGCAACGAAGAAATTCGCGGCTTGCTGGGACAGATGCTGTTCGCGCGCGACGACGGCAACAAGCGCACCGACGTGCTTTCCGGTGGCGAAGCCGCGCGCCTGCTGTTCTGCAAACTCATGCTGCAAAAGCCGAACGTGCTGGTTCTCGATGAGCCCACCAACCACCTGGACCTGGAAGCGATCAATGCGCTGAATATCGCGCTGCAAAAGTATCATGGGACGGTGTTGCTGGTGACGCATGATCACGATCTCATCGACGAAGTCGCGACCCGGATCTGGCACTTCGAGGGCGATCACCATGTGACCGACTTCAAAGGCGCCTACGAGGAATACCAGTCAGTTCTGGCTGCGTGAATCTTCGTGGCAGGTCGGAGCGAAGACCGGTACCCCGCTTTTAGCGTTCGGAGAAACTTCGGAGATTTGCGCCCTGGTTAACGCTATCAGAACGTTTCCCTGCTAGAGGTCCAAGCCACGGCAGGGCTGTTCGCGAGCCATTCGCTCCTATATCGCATTCCTTTTCGCCTCAGACAGAGATCGGACCTGTACTCCGATTTGGGCTCCAGAGAATGTTGCGGCATTTTCGCTCAAGTAAATCAGGAGTGAATTTCTCTGCTACAGGTCGAGGCCTGGAACTCGCGCAAATGGCCGCCAAACGCGCGAAAAATAGGCCTTCGCTAGTAACCTCTCTGACGATAATGACTACGTGGCGGAGGGAGAGGGATTCGAACCCCCGGTACGGTTTCCCGTACAGCGGTTTTCAAGACCGCCTGTTTCAACCGCTCACACATCCCTCCACGGATTGAAGCAGCATGTTGCCACATTGTACGACAGCTGCGACGTCTGAAGCGTGGGAAGGAGCCGGGAGAAAGTCAAGCCTCAGAACTCTCAGTGCCGAGGGGATGCGATGCGTAACAGGGAATCGGCAATTCACCACACTAGGCTGGCCGCGAGGAAATAGCTTGCAGGGGAACGTCGCTGTGGATAGATTCGCCTGTTCCATCGCGTCGAGTGGCCGGAAGAAAAATGCTGAAGCAGGTTCCGGTTTCGCCGGTGGTGGAGCTTTCCACTTCGATCTTGCCTCCCAGCTTGTCGACGATGCCTTTAATGACCCACAAGCCGATGCCGGTGCCCTTATCGCCTTTGGTGGTGAAAAACGGCTCGAAGATGGTCTTCAGATTTTCCTCAGGAATGCCGCAGCCCGTGTCGCGAACTCGCACCACAACCTGATTGTCGCTGGCCTTCTCGATCGCCAGATACAGCTGACCCTGCTGTCCGATGGCATCGATGGCGTTGGTGATGAGGTTGGTGAAAACCTGGCGCAATTCGCTGGGGTAGATCGTGACTTCGCCTTCAATCTGATAGTTGCGCTCGACTTCGATCTTGGCCGATTGCAGCCGCGGACGATAGATGGCGCAAACGTCATCGAGCAGCTCGGAAAGCTTGGTGACGACCGGGAAACTTGGTCTCGCGATGAGGAGCCAGCGTCTGGCGGCTGATGTTGGCCAGCCGGCGCACCTCGCGCTCCGCCAGTTCCACCAACTCCGTCCCGGCTTCGATCGAGAGTCGAATTCTGCTTCAGCAGGTGCATCAGGTTGGTGAGAGCGTCGAGCGGGTTGTTGATCTCGTGCGCGATGGTGGCCACCAACCGCCCGGTGGCGGCCAGTTTCTCCGACCGGCGCACCGCTTCTTCCAGCTCATCGTTCAGCTTTTGGATCTGTTGTTCGGCCAGCTTGCGTTCCGACACGTCGCGAATGGCGCCGGTGGCGAACGTGCCTTCCTCGGTAGTCAAGCGGGCTGAGGCTGATTTCGACCGGAAATTCGCTGCCGTCTTTGCGCAGGCCGAATAGCTCCAGTGCGGCTCCCATGGGACGAACCCGGGGATCGGCAAAAAAGTTGGCGCGATGACGTGGATGCTGGTCGCGATAGCGTTCGGGAATCAGAGACTCTACCGTGCGTCCGATCAGCTCGGAGCGGGTGTAGCCGAATAGTTTCTCGGTCTGAGCATTGACCAGGGTGATTTTCCCGGCCTCATTCACAATGACCATCGCATCCGGCGCAGCTTCCAGCAGCGAGCGGAATTTGTCTTCGGCTTTTTTTCGCACGGTTATATCCCGAATAGCACTTGCCACCAGTACGCCGTCAGCAGTCTTGATCGGGCTAAGACTGATTTCGAGGGGAAACTCGGTCCCATCTTTCCGCAGGCCAAACAGTTCCAGGTCTTCTCCCATCGGCCTCTGGCGCGGGTCGGCAAAGTAAGACGTCCGATGGTGGTGATGCTGGGAGTGGAAGCGCTCTGGAATAAGGATCTCGACGGAATACCCTAGTATCTCTTGCCTGGTGTAGCCGAACAGCTCCTCGGTGCGGGAATTCACCAGGACGATTCTTCCGAGCTGATCGACAATCACCATCGCATCGGGGGCCGATTCCAGTAGAGCGCGGAATTTGTCCTCGGCGCCTTTGCGCGCGGTTACATCACGGACCGCGCTAATGACCATGGGGCCATCGGGTGTCTGCACAGGACTGAGGCTGATTTCCACCGGGAACTCGGTCCCATCCTTACGCAGACCGTGGAGAACGAGCCCAACGCCCATGGGACGGACCTGGGGATCGCCGGAAAAGTAGCCCGACCGGTGCCCAGGATGCTTGGAGCGGAAGCGCGGCGGTACCAGTATCTCGATCTTCTGGCCGACCAGCTCTCCATGGGAGTACCCGAAGAGCTGCTCACTTTGGACGTTAGCCAGCACAATATGGCCCTGCTGATCGACGACAAGCATCGCATCAGGAGCGGCATCCAAAACCGCGCAAAAGTCGGGCCCAATGGGAATTTCCATTTTCTGTCTCGGTTACACGGCATTGTATACCGCCATGCCACTTGCCTGAGACCAGGAAATTATGTCCCCTGGGGCGGGACCATGGGATTGAGCAGACAGATGCCCGGACAGTTTGTCGTAAACTCGAATGCGGCGGAGCCCAGGAGAGGAATGAGAAATCATGGAACCAGTTTTTTATGTGCGGTAGCGATCGTCGCTGCTATTTCTGCTCAGGCGCAGGAGTCACCGGTATCACCCGCAACACCGTTGGCCCAGCAGCTTCCGGCTGCGCCGGGCAAAGTCTTCACCGTCACCCCCGAGGCCGGCTTCCACAACGAACCGTCAATCGCGGTGAACCCGGGCAATCCTTTGCAAGTGGTGGCAGCCTACCAGACACACGCTAGCGTCGTGTTTTCGCAGGATGGCGGCGATTCATGGAAGACGGCGACGGGCACAGGTTCCACCGATTACAAGGTTTCCGGCGACGTATCGATCACCTACGACAAGCACGGCGCAGCCATTCTCTGCTACATCGCATTCGATAAGCTGGGGACGGAAAACTACTGGGCCCGGGGCGCGACACGCAATGGAATTTTTGTTCGTCGCTCCGCGGATGGTGGTGCTACCTGGGACGCGCAGGACCACGCCGTGATCGCGCAGCCCAGTAAACCGGGCATCCCTTTTGAAGACAAGTCCTACATTGTCGCCGACAACACCAACAGCCGGTATGCCGGCAACCTCTATGTCGGGTGGACGGAATTTCGTCTCGACGAGAGCGTGATTCTTTTCTCGCGATCGACGGATGGTGGTCAGACCTGGTCTGCCCCGATGGACATCAGCGTCCATCACGGGTTACCACGCGACGACAACGGCGCGGTCGAGGGATTCTCCGGAGCGGTAGCCGCCGACGGTACTGTCTATGCCGTGTGGGCCGATGGCGACTCGATCGCATTCACTTCGTCCCGCGATGGTGGAAAGACTTTCGCCAGGAGTCGCAGCGTGATTCAAACCGCTCCTCTCTATTTTGCGGTCGCAGGTTTGGATCGAGCTAACGGGTTTCCGCAGATTGCCATCGATCTGCGGCACAGTAGAAAAGGACGGCTGTACGTGACCTGGAGCGATTATCGCGATGGGGACATTGGTGTGTATTGTGCCACCTCTGACGACGCCGGTAAGTCGTGGAGCAAAGCGGTGCGAGTTAATACGAATCCTTCACACGACGGCACGGACCAGTTCTTCCAGTGGCTGGCGGTTGACCCTACGACTGGCACAGTAAACGTTATCTTCTACGATCGGCGGCTCGATCCTGACAATCGCAAGACTACGGTGAGCCTTGCCCGCTCGACGGACGGCGGCGCGACCTATACCAACTACGCGTGGACGCGCGATGCCTTCGTTCCTCGGCGGAATGATTTCCTGGGTGACTATATCGGAGTTGCCGCGCTGAATAACAAAGTCTATGGCGTGTGGGCGGAGATTGCGTCGCCAGAGACTCCTAAGGATAAGAAAGAGCCGCCGCCAACACAATTCCGGCCGCACACGATTGTCAGGATAGGAGTGGCGGATTTTGGGGACGGTAAGTAGCGCGAGGAAAGGGAATCCCCTTCAGGTGCGCCGTTACGAGCCACCTAATGTTTGTCATCCGGACTGAGGACTTTAGTTCGGAAGGGATCTGCGGTTGACTATCCTTCGCCCGCTGCATCGCTCATGGGCTGGTGCCGTAGCACTTCTTCGGCCAGCATGGTGAACATTTCTTCGACGCCATCACCGCTCTTGGCGCTGGTGATCTTAATCTTCCAGCCTTCGGTTTCCAGTTGTTCCAGCTCCGGAGCGGTGATCTGCCACTTGTCCCATAGATCGGATTTGTTGACAACGAGCACGAACGGAATCTCGCCCACCGTCTCGACCGCTCTTTTATGAATGCTCTTGGCGGTGACCAGCGTTTCGGCCCAGGTACCATCGCATATCAGGAAATATCCCGCCGCTCCGCGCAGATAGGAAGTTTGCACCTGGGAGCGTGAGTCCTCGCCGGCCAGGTCCCACACCATCAGCAGGACGTTCTGCTCCCCAACCTTGATTTCCTTCTTATCGATCTTCACACCAACCGTACTTAAATACTTCGCGGAAAAAATGCCCTGCACAAAGCGCGCGACCAGACTTGTCTTGCCTACACCGAAAGAACCCAGCAGGCAGATCTTTTTCTGGATCATTTGGGTCATGGTCTTTCTCCCTCGGACTGCGACTGGACCTTCAGCGAAACACTGCGATTGACTTCCAACTGATAAGCCGCCGAGCCATGACGGATGGGTTGGCTGTCGCCTAATCCTACCGCGCTGATCATGTCGGCGGGAATGCCCCGTTCGAGAAGAGCATCGTACACCTGCTGGGCTCGCTGTTCGCTGAGAGCGGCGTTCTTGGTTTCGGCGCCCGTCTGGTCGGCCCGGCCGTAAAGGACGACGTGAATTTTGTGTCCCACCTTGTCGCCCGTTTCCTGCATCTTGATCAGCGACTCTTCGATGTTGTCGATGCGAATAGACTGGTCCGGCGTCAGGACGCTCGAGTTCATGGGAAACAAGACCATCTGCTGTTCCAGCCGGTGGCTCTCCGTCGTCAATTCGCGTTCTCGCTGGAAATGTTCGTCCAGCGACAGATAGGGCATGAACCTGACCTCAAGACTATTGGCGGGTATGCCGGCTTCGGCAGCCAGCCGCTGCGGATCGGGCGACAGAGGATCACGCAATCCCCAGACCCAGTAATGTCCCCAGCTGCTCTCGGCGCCGGTCACCAAAATGCCCGGCTGATGGCCCAGTTGCGTCAGGTATTGATGCCAGCGGCTATTGCGCCGATGAACAACGAAGCCGAAGGCGACCAATCCCAGCACTGCAAGAGCTAACGCTGCTACCAGGAACCAGGAGCCTTTCTTGGGACGCGCTGTATGGCCGAGCATACAATTCTGCAAGTGTGGACGCGCGGCATCAAAGGCGCTGGCGTCTCCGTTGAACGATGCCAGTTGCGCGGCGAATTCCTGGTGGATCTGTTCGTTCTCGCGCGCGAAGACATTGCGCAACTCCGACGGAGGATTACCCAGAATCGTTCCGGCCAACAATGCCTGCGGACCGTGGTGTACCCAGATGGTGAACTCGCCCATCTCAACGGCGTCCAGGTCCTGCGAACGTTGGGTGCTGAACGAATCGCGGCAGAAATCCTGGATGGCGGTCAGCATACTGGACATCAGCTCGGCGTCGCTGGCCGCGTCGCCCGGCGCCGAGAGATATTGCAGCACAATTCCGGTTTCTCGATGGATGAGGAAGACCTGCTGCACTTTGTAGCGCAGGCTGCGCAGCAGCGCGATCTCGCCATAGGATTTGCCGGTACGCCACGCCTCTAAGCGCCACTTCATGCTCTCGAACGAGAGGCTTCGCTCGAGCATGAGGTTGATGTTCTCAGCCATGCTGCGAAAGGCGTTGGCCACGGCCTTGCGAACCGCTTCGCCGATGATGGGGGCCAGTGAGGTGGCGAGAAACGCTGGATTGCGGGTGACGGAGATTTTCAGCGCTTGCTCAACGATGGGATAGAAAGAGCGTTGCAGGTCGCGGTCGCGCTTCAGCGAAAGCGCTACGGCTTCGGCCGAGGACCTGGCTAAGTTCTTCGGCCCGAAGATTGGGATCGTCGAGTCGCTTGTGCAACTCCTGCAGCTCGACGATTTGCTGGCCCAGCAGCAACGCGCGAAGTTCGGCCAATTCATCTTGACGATGATCGAACTCAGGATCGTTTTTCAGGTCAGCCGGCGTGGAGGCCATGGGAGCCTCATGCTCCGGCGCTCCGGACCGGCTTTGGCCGCTCCTTGGCCTCTTCGCTCTCGTCCTTCAGACGCACTGCCAACTCGACGAACAGCGCAGCCAAGGCGGAACGATCGGTCTTGGCGTGACGCAGTTCCTGGACACGGGTTTCCAGCAGCGCGCTGAGCGACTCGTTGCGCTGGCGAATCTCGTCGAGCAGCTTGCGCGACTCCGCCATCAGCTCCTGGCGGGCTAGCGCTGCGATCCTGGGCCAGCCGGTTGTCGAGGTCGAGGATTTTCTTGGAGAGCTGCGCCGCCGAGGTCTTCAGCTCGCGCGAAATGTTGTTGAGGGTTTCTTCGCGCTCGTCACGCTCCGACTTCAAGCGCGCCGCCAGCGATTCCGTCTCGCTCTTGAAGAAGGCCTCCAGCGAGTCCAGGCGGCGGCGCATGGTGTCTTTGATCTCGGAGGTCTCGCGGGCCAGAGCTTCTTCCAGACGGGCGAAGCGGGTTTCGTAATTCTTGATCTGCGAGCCGAAAAGGATCTCGCGGATCTTCTCCACGCTGGCGCCGCTGGCTTCCGCGGTCTCGGCTACCGCCGCGTCGACGGAATTAGGTTTGCCGGCTGCTTCTCTTTAGACTCTTTCTCTCGCACCGGGACAGGGCTCATGGCGCTCCTCCGTTAGGCACAACTATGCAGGAGCAACATGCTATACCGAAACGGCCCGGCTGAGAACAACTGTCTTTAGGGAGCGGAGGCGGGAGAGGCCAGCGCCAATTTGGGAGAGGCTGGTGATCGCGCAATAGTCGTTTCGGAGGCTGTCATTACGAGCGCCCGGTTTGGGTGCGAGGAATCTGCGTGGCCCGGACAAGCCAAACCGCAGACTCCTCGCTCCGCCGCGATGACAAGATTTCAAGATGTCGACGGGCCGCCGACCTAGCTTTGCTTCACGAAGGCCAGCGAGGCCGAGTTCATGCAATACCGCAAACCCGTGGGACGCGGGCCATCGTCGAAGACGTGGCCCAGGTGGGCATCGCATTCCGTGCACAGCACCTCGGAGCGAACCATGCCAAGGCTGGCGTCATTGTGGGTCTTGACGTTCTCCTTCGCGATCGGTGCCCAGAAGCTGGGCCAGCCCGTACCGGAATCGAACTTGGTTGCCGAGCTGAACAGCGCATTCTTGCAGCAGACACAGCGGAAGATCCCCTTGTCGTGGACATCCCAGTACTGTCCGGTAAAGGCCCGCTCGGTCCCGGCGTGGCGGGTGACGTCGTACTGCTCGGGCGTCAACTGGGCGCGCCACTCGGCGTCGGTCTTGACCACTTTCTTCACGCGCTCAGGACCGATCTTTTCCCCCGAATCCTTGAACTCGACGATCTCCACGTAACCCGCATCAGCTGCCGGTGCGGCATCGGCTTTGGAACGTTCAAATAGGCTCATAAAAGCGACTCCTGCAAGCGATAGAAAACTGGTTTTCAGAAAACTTCTTCTAGTGCTCATAGTTTACTCAGTCTGGGTGAAATGAGCTGTGTCCCGCACTGACCCGACCTTCCCTCATTGATTGTGGTAAAGCTGCGGAAACTGTCTGTTGCAAGTTGGCTACTTTGGGCAGATCGTAGCGCGCGATGTAAGGACTATCCGGATGCAGCCTGGCGTAGTTCTGGTGATAGCCTTCCGCCGGATAGAACGCCTTCAACGGCACCACTTGGGTGACGATCTTGTGTGGGAATACCTTCGCCTGCTCGAGCTGCGCGATATAGGCTTGCGCGACGCGCTTCTGCTGGTCATTGCCGAAGAAGACGACCGACCGATACTGCGTTCCCTCATCCGGATCTCTGACGATTCAGCTGTGTAGGATCATGGGCGACAGAAAAGAACACTTGCAATAGTTGGCCATAAGTGACCTTCGAGGGGTCGTAAACAATCTTCACCGACTCGGCGTGGTTCGTCGTGCCCGTGCTCACGATCTCATATTCAGCGGTGGAGGCTGAGCCTCCCGAGTACCCCGAGGTCGCGCTGACTACCCCATTTACATGCTGAAATACGGCTTGAATTCCCCAGAAGCAGCCACCGGCGACTACCGCCGTTTCCTGGCTCGACGATGAGGCCAGAGGCTCGTCCAATGCGGGCTGGGGAAGAGCCGTCACCTTTTCGCCGGCTACGACGTTGCCGTGCATCACGACGGCGGCAACTGTCGCGACCAACAATGAAGCTAAGAACAAACGCACCAATAATTTAGACATAACCGTTCCTCTTTCCACATCCCAATCCCAACTAGCCGGTATTCGATTAGAGTCGCCGCCTTCGCGAAGGTTACAGGCCAAACCGAAATCTCTAATCGGACGTCAATTGAAGCCGCCATACGGATTTGGTGGTTTTCATTAAAAGTACGCAAATGCGAGCTCATCGGATTCCGGAAAACCGTCCTCCCAAGCAACTCGTTTTTTTATTGATCTGGGCTCGCCGGCATTGGCGGCGTCTGACCTCAGATCCAGCGCTTGTGCTTCTACGGTCATGTCGATCTTTTGTAGTGAAACATCCCTTAGTCGAGATACTCAGGGTCGCGCTTCCATCCCGTGATCATGGAATAGAAATTATTCCACCCGTGGAGCAGCACCATGATGAGGTGACCGGGGATGAAAGCCACGAAACCGCACATGGAGATGAAATGCCAGATGCGGGTGAGCTGGTAGCCACCCATCGGCCAGGCGAGCCACCAGAACTGAACCGGTTTGTACAGCACCATGCCAGTGAGCGTAGACATTACGCCGAAGAAAATTGTCGAGGTGTAGGCAAGCTTCTGCAACGGATTGTAGGCAGCCTCGACCTCCGGCTTCGGCCCGAATAGAAAATAGTGACGCGCCATGGGCCACACGCCTTTGATATCGCGCGGAGTAAATAGCACCTGGCGCCAGTGGCCGGTCACCAATTGGTAGATCACGTACATCAACCCGCTGCCCAGGAAGATCCACATAAAGGTGAAGTGCCATTGCAGCGCCCCTCCCAGCCAGCCGCCCAGCGTGAGCTGCGGCGGTGGAATAACGAAGTTCTTCTGCGGGATCTTGGGCCCGAAGCTGGGGAAGGCGCGAAAAATGCGCAGCCCGCTGGTGACGAGAACGAAGACAGCGGTGGCGTTCAACCAATGCGCCACCCGAACGATCAACGGATGTTCGTAAGCAATCGTAAGGGTCGGAGCTTCTTGCTTACTGGTAATTGCGCTCGCATTGCTTGCCATGGCTCCTCACAATCCTCCGAACCAGCTATAGCCTTGATCTTCCCAATAGCCGCGCTTATCGGCCTTCAAGACATTGGTCACGCGAATGGTGTCGAGATACTTCGCCTGCTTGTAGCCGAGTTTGGTGGGCATCTGCAGCCGCAAGGGGGCACCGTGTCCGCGGTCGAGCGGCTTGCCATACATCTCGTAGCAGAAAAGTGTTTGCGGATGCAGCACCGTCTCCATATCGATGGACTCGTAGTATTCGTCCGCGCACTCGACCTCCAGGAAGCGTGCACTGGTATCGGCGCCGATCAGGCGTAAAAAGTCCGAGGCGCGTGTGCCGCCGAAGTTGCCGATTACGTCCCAGCCTTCGACGCACACATGCCGCGTATTCTGCACGACCTTCGGCAACGCCTGAATCTGCTCCAGCTTATAGTCGCCCGACCGCCGCACCAGTCCTTCCACGGTCAGCTTCCACCGGTCGAGATCGACTTCCGGGTCGACAACGTCGTAGTAGTTGTAGGGAAAGCGATCGAAGACGGCGACCTCGCTGTCGCTGAAAGTTTGCGCCAGCCGATGACGGCCGAACAGCTTGCCTGACGCCCAATCGCTGAAGTGCAGACCGTCCATCAGCAGCGGCTCCTGCAGCTTGGGAAGGGCAAAAGCGCCGATGGCGATGACCGGCACTAACTTCAACAGCTCCCGGCGATTCATACGCTTGCGCTCGCGAGGCGTTACCTCGCGCACTTCTTCGCCGGCTGGACCGGTGCGCCGCGCGACTCGCGCCACGACTGCTTGCTCCTGCGCATCTTGGGGATCCGCAGTCTCTTCCGCGGGCGGAGCTTGACTGTCGCATTCTGATGTCCCATCCGGTTCGGGCTCGTGCTTAGATCCCGGCTCTTCTGAGCGTTCTTCCGACATCCTTCTCCTCAGAGCTATCCTTATGTGGATGAGATCAATTAATTGGAGAAAAGTTACAACCGAATGTGCCCCGTCCTGCGACCTGGAAGGGTCAGGGCCATGGCCCACAATCGGTTACAAATCCCATATAGGTGGTACGTTGTAAATTAACGGACGGATTTCGATGCCTGGGGCCCGCTGAATGGCCCGGCGACGGCCTGCCGACCAGGCTGTGACGTACGACACAGACGCAAGGTACATAGCGGTGCGATCTTTATGGCAGGGGGCAAGTGCTCGCTGTCAACCCCAGGCAAGCGTCGCTATTGGCGAATCGCGACGCAAGGAGTTCCGATGAAAGTCGAATCGCTCAGGTCGAATCTTCGCTATGGGCGGAAATTGGTGAAGTCGGGAGTATCGGGACTTTCCCACGGACGGGAAGTCCAGCTCAACGGTCAGCGTTTGTCCGAAGCGCTGGCGCAGTCGGCGCGGGCTTCGCTCGGGCTGGCTACGCTGGGAGCATGTGCCGGGCTCCTTCGCTACTACTTGCCGGCGCGTCGCGGCCGGGTGGCAAAGACCGTTGCTTGCGGCATCGTGGGTAGCGCAATCGGCTTTGTTGCCGGATTTGCCTGGACGACGCGCGATCTCACCGAAAGCATGGCTCGCTCCGCCGCCAAGCAGATGACTGTGGTGCGCGATGAACATTGGCTCGACCGCCATCCGATTGACTACGCCTGAGCAGTAGGTTGCTCAGCGGCGAAGTTGCCACCGTGACGACAACACCGTACGAGATTGCCGCACGCTCTTCGATTCGCTCAGCGCAACCGCCGAAAGTAAGCTCCTCTAAGACAGCTTGGAACTCGGCTGTCTCAGCAGCCGGTAAAACGCTCTACTCAGCCACGGCTCCTACACTTATCGCAAAACCGTTCTCAAGCGCTAGCGCTTTCACTTCCGGTAACAGATTAAGTTTGGGTTAAAACATACCGTTGGTGCGCCGATTCCCGGTCCCGCCCCTTGTTTTTCACGCACACTCCGCCTAGCATTCTCTTCTCGCCAATCCTGCGAGATCTCCTGGAGAGAGGTACCCATGAACCCAAGGCCGTCCCCAGATCCGGTTGTGCAAGTGGAAGACGATCGAACCGGAACCAGTGTCGCTACCCTGAAGCAGGCAATCCTCGACAACCTTTACTACGTTGCGGCCAAGACCCTCGAGACGGCGACCGACATAGACCACTTCACCGCAGTGGCCTATACCGTGCGAGACCGCATTCTCGCCCGCTGGATCGCGACCCTGGAAAGCTATGCCGGTGGCGAGGTTCGCATCGTCTCCTACCTTTCGGCCGAATTTCTGATGGGCCCTCACCTGGCCAATAATCTGCTCAACCTCGGGCTGCAAGCGCCTTTCCGGCAAGCGTTGACGGAACTCGGACTCGATCTCGATCACATCATCGAGCAGGAGAGCGAACCTGGGCTGGGCAATGGCGGGCTGGGACGTCTGGCGGCGTGCTATCTGGATTCCATGTCGACCCTGGGCGTGCCTGCTATCGGATACGGCATTCGCTACCAGTACGGCATATTCCACCAGACAATCCAGGATGGCTGGCAGGTCGAACTGACCGATTACTGGTTGAAGTATGGCAATCCCTGGGAGATTCGCCGTCCGCAGGCATCGGTTAACGTAGGCTACTTTGGACATACCGAGGCCTCGACCGACTCGAAGGGCGGGTATAAGGTTCGCTGGATTCCTCGCTCGGTCGTCAAAGGCGTTC
This sequence comes from uncultured Acidobacteriaceae bacterium, assembly GCA_963746515.1. Taxonomy (GTDB): domain Bacteria; phylum Acidobacteriota; class Terriglobia; order Terriglobales; family Acidobacteriaceae; genus Bog-257. Next base: position 581,188 of record CAVVBO010000004.1, read on the forward strand.
CCTACGACACTCCTGTCCTGGGATATCACTCGGGAACGGTCAACGATCTGCGGCTGTGGAGATCGGAAGCCACCGAATCGTTCTACTTCGGACGCTTCAACAGCGGTGACTACCAGGGCGCGGTAGCCGACAAGGTATTCGCGGAGAACATCAGCAAGGTGCTTTATCCCAACGATGAAGAGATTCAGGGAAAAGAACTACGCCTGCAGCAACAATACTTTTTCACTTCGTGCTCCCTACAGGACATGATCCGCTTTCACTTCCGTTTCGGCAGGCCGTTGGAAAATTTCCATGAGAAGTGGGCCATCCAGCTCAACGACACGCACCCTTCGATCGGCGTAGCCGAACTGATGCGCTTGCTGATTGACGAGCACGGCATGGGTTGGGACCAGGCCTGGAACATTACTACTCACACCTTCAGCTTCACCAATCACACCTTGTTGCCGGAAGCGCTGGAACGCTGGCCGCTACCCATGTTCGGATCGTTGCTGCCGCGCCACCTTGAAATCATCTACGAAATCAACCGGCGATTTCTCGACGAGGTGCGTGCAAAGTATCCCGGCGATGAGGCCAAGGTCGCTCGCATGTCGCTGATCGACGAGCACGATCAGAAATATGTGCGCATGGCCTATCTGGCCTGCGTGGGAAGTCATACCATCAACGGCGTCGCCGAGTTACACACCGAGCTTCTGAAGAAGGAACTGTTCCACGATTTTTACGAGCTGTGGCCGGAGAAGTTCGTCAATATCACCAACGGAGTCACCCCGCGACGCTGGCTAGCAGTGAGCAATCCCGAACAGTCTGCGCTGATGACCAGCAAGATCGGCGATGGTTGGATCTGCGATCTGGACCAACTGCACCAACTGGAAGCTTATGCCGGCGACGCGGCCTTCCGCGCTGACTGGCGCAAGGTGCAGCACGACGTGAAAACCAGGCTGGCGCGCACCATCAAAACCGACGCCGGAGTTACGGTCGATCCCGATTCGCTGTTCGACAGCCAGGTGAAGCGCATTCACGAATACAAGCGGCAGCACCTGAATGTGCTGCACATCATCACGCTCTACCAGCGTCTGAAAAATAATCCCAACCTGGAGATCACGCCGCGAACTTTCATCTTCGGCGGCAAGGCTGCTCCCGGGTACTTCATGGCCAAGCTGATCATCAAGTTCATCAACTCGGTGGGCGAGGTGGTGAACAACGATCCCGACATCAAGCATCGGCTGAAAGTTGTGTTTCTTCCCGACTACAGCGTCACCTTGGGGCAGAAGGTCTATCCCGCGGCCGACCTGAGCGAGCAGATCTCCACCGCCGGCAAGGAAGCCTCTGGCACCGGGAACATGAAGTTCGCCATGAACGGGGCGCTCACCATCGGCACGCTCGATGGCGCCAACATTGAAATCAGGGATGCCGTCGGACACGAGAATTTTTTCTTGTTCGGGCTCTCGGCCGAGCAGGTCCAGTCCGCACAAGCGGCCGGATATCATCCCTACCAGATCTATCAGTCAAATCCGGTGCTGCGTGAGGTGATTGACGGAATTTCTGCGGGCCAGTTTTCCCGTGGCGATCGCGATCTGTTTCGCCCGCTCCTCGATTCCTTGCTATATCACGATCCGTACCTGCTATTCGCCGATTATCAGTCGTACATCGACTGCCAGGACCGTGCGGCGCTGGCTCATCGCGACCAGGAGCAGTGGTCCAGGATGTCGATCTTGAATGCGGCGCGGATCGGCAAGTTCTCCTCCGACCGTTCGATCCATGAGTACTGCAAGAATGTCTGGGCCGTGAGCCTGACCCCGGCCGCCAAGGCCAAGGTGGCGTAGCTGGATGCTGAGCGGTTACGGGTGGGAAGCGTGCGGAGATGTCAGCCACAGGAGCAGTCCTACAATGTAGGATAGGACCACGATGGCAATGATCCAAGTGGGCAGCTTCCCGGTGCCCGGCTTGTCCTGGTCCCGCCGTTGCCAAGGTTTTATGATCCACGCCGCAAGCAAGAGTGAGAAGAGTCCACCCAAAAGAACGAAGGGCATGCCCCAGGTGTTGTCGAAATCCCGGAACGGACGGGCCGACAAGTCAAGCATCTCGGTCGCATAACAACCTACAACAAAGACAGCCAGCCATCTCACCTTGCGCTGAACCGCGACGGCCGTCTTCGTGCCTTCTTCCATCCGGCGGGCCTGCTCGGCGAGTTGCTCACCGCTCAAATACCCAGCCGCAGACTGATTCAGATCGCGCAAAGTCGCGAGCAGACCGTCGACTGCCATCGCGTCGTAGAAACGCCGCAGCAATTCGCGATCGGGCAATGCCAGATTATGTGTGACCTGGGCCGCGCGCCGCATCAGTTCCTCGCTCTTGGCAACGATCGTCGTCGCCCAATCCGCCCGTGGATTCCTCCGGCCCGCGCTCCGCTCGCCCGGCAAAGTTGACGGTGGCGGGCGCTGGGTGAGTTGTTCGCCATCCGCGATCAGTTGACCGATGTCGCTAGTCAGTGCCACCAGGCCGGCAAAATCATCGCGCAAAGCGTTACTGCCATCCTCACCCGGTCGACTCGCATCGCCCGTGAGTTTTCGCGCTACGACAATGCCGCGCTGTCCCCAGATCCCAACGCAATCGGCTGTTACCACAACATGGCGCTCCACAAAGTCCGCAGGTTTGTCATAAGGCAGATCCGGATAAAGCACCTGCCACAGCGTCTCCGCGATTTGTCCTGACAAATTGTGCCCCGAAGAGATCGGCACATCGGCGCGCAACGGAATGCTGCCGAAGCGGAAGTATCCCTCGTGAGGCGGAGGAATGAGTTGCGGAGCGTCGAGATCGAGTGCTAGCGGTACGTTGGCGGACATATTCGCCGGGCCTCCGAAATCGTGCAGTATGACTTGTGGTCCTTCGGTCGGACTTTCGGCCAGGTAAAGGGCGTTCTCCAGTTCAGTCCGCACCGCCTCGGCGACAGAGTCGTCGCGCAAATCGCTTCTCACTCCGGCAGGCCCGATATGTGTGCCACGATGAGGAGCGGCGACGATGGTGCCAAAGCAGTTGTGCCCGTCGAACCAGGGATCGGTAAACAGCTTGCTTGATGCTTCGGTCGCCGCCTCAGACCCGCGGCGGAAGCCATTCTCCAACGCGATGCTCGATTGTCCGGCGACGCGCAGCGCTTCCACCTCTTTCGTCTGCAACCGGGACCATACGGTATACAGGTGCCGGCCAGTGGCTCGCTCCGGATCGATCGAGAAGACGTAGTCGCTCTGGTTGACGGTTGCCGCGGGATGGCCGCCCGAATACGCAATCGCGGTGAACTCAAAGCCTGAGCCTAGCGCAGAATTTCCCAGGTCAAGACGGGCCCATTCCTTGAACAGCAAACATTCCGGATCGCGCAGGTAAATACCGTCAGTGGGAATCCGAAACGTATCCGCCAGCAGCAACCGGTCGACGTTGGTTTCCAACGATCGATCTGGCTCCTTCTCTTTCGCCAGGGACACATCCCTCACGCTCTTGAAGAAGTTCGGGAAGGGCGCCTCCGATTCCGGCAGATACACGATCGACTTGCGGGCGCGGTGGATATCGCGATGATAAGCCTCAACCTCGCGGTCAAGCATCGACAACTCGGGTGCGAACCGCGAGCTGCCTTCCAACACCGAATCGACCATCGGATTCAGCCGCTTCTCCTGAAGCGAAACCTTGATTTCGTCGAAGAACTCGCGGGCGCCGCTAGTTTCGTTCAAATAATCCCGGCCACGTTTCAGTGCGGCGTACAGCACAGAGTGCAGCGCGCGCTGTCTGGGACAGGAGAGATGCCGGCTGTTGTCGATGATCGAGGCATAACTGGCAAGCAGCAATGCCCAGCGCTGTGCGAGAGGAACCTGGTTGATGTCGGGATCAAACCAGTCGATCTTGCGCTTGCCAGCCGAATCAATCCAGCCATCAGGATGCAAACCGTACAGCTCCCAGTCGATTGCCGCATCCATGTCTTCCACGACCCACCGCGCCAAATACAGCGAGCAGAAAGCGTCGAAGTCCGGCTGCTGGTGCGTGACCAGCCATAGGACATTGTTCTGCTGGCTGGCAAACTTCTCGCGAATCAATTTTGCTTTGTGCAGTACGGCCGCCGACGCCGAGGGAAACTGGCCGTCGCGGGAAAAGTGATGATCGACGATCGCCAGAGGTTCGTTGCGGTCCCAGCAGGTTCCACCTACGTCCGCGACCAACTCGTTAGCATACAGGGTGCTTGGGGACTCCGCGCCACTCTCCACGCTCCGCATTCCGGGGGCGCCAGTAAACACTGTGCCGAAATCGACGTATCGGTACTTAAATGTAAATGTCATCTGCTTAACTCGGGTGGGAGCGTCTTCCAGACTGGGCAAAAAAATTCTAGCACGCCGACCGCGTCGCAGGTCGGGAATGAATCGGCGGACGGTCTGGTCCAACGGCGAAGGCATGGCTGAGAGAAGTTAGTACTTGCGTCATTAATGTTCGGAGCAGTCACTCGCAGCAAGATGAGTGAGCAGATCTACTGGGTCAAGATCTCAAATACGGGCAATTGCAGTTTTCGAGCTGCAGTACCGAACGACTCGGTGAAGTCCTCCTTGCCACGCGAGATACCATCCCATATCAATAACGCTCCAACGGACGCTTGAGTTTGGCTAGCCAAAGCAATAGCTTCGCCGAGGATTACCTTATTCGTCGCTGCGTAAGGATTGTCGTTCTCAGTCTTATCGAGAACTACCAAGTCGCCTTTGGCTTCGACCTCATCGATGACTTTATCGTAGATGGCGCCCCAGTCCCCAGGCCGGTCGACTACCGAAGTCTCGCGGAAGCGCTTTGGATCGAACGGCAGTACAACTCTTCGCCGCAAACCCAGAGAGCCTGCCTCCGCTAAGACAATCAGGTCCGCTCCACAGGCTGCGGAGCTTACTACTGCTGTGGCTTGCTGATCCTGGAGCATCCGCCGGACTTCCCTCGTCACCGGGACAACGTTTTGCAGCGGAAATCGTGGCGATTCCGCATCGGGGGCATCGACTCTCCTTCCAGATAGAGCTATGATCATGCACCAGCCTCCAAACTTTTCAGTATCGCATAGTACTAGGGGATACCTGTCTTACGTCAGATTGAAAGGAACGACCTATGCCGATCCATCCCGAAAGATGGAAATCTTTGCTTAGCCGCTACGAAAAAGACCGCCCCCGTCGCATGTTGGCTCTGGATGGAGGAGGCATACGCGGCCTTATTACCCTGGGCATTCTGAGCAAGATCGAGAGTCTGGTGGCGAAAAAAACGAACCAGAAGCTTTGCGATTATTTCGACTACATTGCGGGCACCAGCACGGGTGCGATCATCGCCGCCGGCCTTGCCCAAGGCATGTCTACCAAGCAACTGGTCGAGTTCTATCAGTCTAATGGCGATGAGATGTTCAAGCCCGCGCGCTTGATTGAGCGCATCAAGTACTTCTACACCGCCGATCCGCTGAAAGTGAAATTGCAGGAAGTGTTTGGGCACGCCGCAACTTTGGAACCGCCAGAGAAACCGGAGGAGCACAAGCTCAAGAGCCTGCTGCTGGTAGTTACGAAGAACATCACCACCGACTCGCCTTGGCCTATCAGCAGCAATCCCGACGCGAAGTACAACGATCCGGACCGCAAGGACTGCAACCTGAGAATTCCGCTATGGCAGTTAGTTCGGGCCAGTACCGCCGCCCCGGTCTATTTTCCGCCTGAGATCTTGCAGTGGGATCCGACCGATCCTTCCCGGACGTTCGTGTTTGTCGATGGTGGTGTGACTCCCCACAACAATCCCGCATTTCTGCTGTATCGCATGGCAACCGATCCTGCCTACCGGTTGAATTGGAGCAGCGGAGAGAAGAACCTGCTCATCATTTCCGTCGGCACGGGAGCTGCGGAATCGTTGGGCGCCACCGCCGCTGCGCCAAACAAGAACATCGTTTCGAACGTCGCAGGGTTGCCGGGAGGGCTCATGTACGGCATTCAGGTGGAGCAGGATGTCAACTGCCGCACCATCGGCCGCTGCACCTACGGGGCTCATCTTGACCGCGAAATATTGGATCTTGTGCCTCGCTACGTCAACGAAGCAATGAGCATGGAAGAGCAGTACAAGGCCCCACCAGCCCCGCTGTCCGAGGACTTAGGCCGTCGTTTCTTGTACGCGCGCTACAACGCAGACCTCAGCAGAAAGGGCCTGGACGCGCTGGGATTCTCCACCGTCGATGCGGACAAGATTCAGAAAATGGATGCGGTGGAGAATATTGCGACGCTGTTAGAAATTGGTATGGAGGCAGGCAAAGTCGTCGACACCGCACATTTCGGTCCATTTCTCTAGGCAACACCGTTCGCCGGGCCGAAAGCAAATCCGATCAGTGAAACAGCCAAGCTTTGAACAGCGGATGCGGCGAACGGAGTTCACGAGCTGCCTTCTTTTCTGAGCTGCGACCCGGCGTTGCTTCGACGTGCGGCCGCCATTTCGCGATGTTGTAGCCGTAGATCGCAAGGCAGAAAAGATTGGCGGGAACGAACCCTAGTTGTGCGGTGCGAAATGCAATCACGCAGATGACCGCACTATTGGCAGAGGCTACGATCCAGCCCTGCCACATGCGACGCCCCACCAGCGCGGTAGACAGAATGGTCAAGATGCAGGAAAAGTAATCCAGACGGAAACCCATTCGAGGCGAAGTCCTTATCGATCCAGAAGCGGCGTTATGAAGTCTGCTGCGACCTTATGACCAATATGACTCAATCGCCGCTGATTGTCTGGCAGACGGGTCCCGGGAGCCAGTGAGGAGATCACAGGATTGTCGCGTCATGAGGGTCAGGCGGTAGTCTTCTGAGAGCAGCCTGGACTTAGAGAGTCAGGAAAGGAACCGTTTCCTTCCTGACTCTTCTTGTTTTTGGGCCTGACTAGCAGGTCATTGATGCGTAAACGAAACGGCCGGTCCCCAGAAAAGGACGGCCGATCTTTTTGCTGTGCGGGATACTCTCTCAAGGCGCATGCTCCGCGAAAATACTCCCGCGAGCGAAGTTGCTGCCGCGCTTGTCGCTGGTACTAGGCGCCAGTTACTTTTCGTGGGAGGCGGCTTCTTGGGCCGCGTCCTGGGCGGGGCGTTGATTCCCCGGATGCAGCGTGTCGAGGAACGACACCAGCGCGGCGACCTCGGCTGGGTTCAGGTTCTTGCCGTAAGCCGGCATGTTGCCGCCGCCTTGCAGTACCTGCCGCACCAGTTGATCGTGAGTCATGCGCACGGCCACGCTGTCCAAATCAGGTCCGCGCAATCCGCCGGAGCCTCCGATGGAGTGGCAGTTGCGGCATTGCTTGCCCTGGAAGACAGCAGCTCCCTGACGCTCCAGCGGCGAGCGCCCATTCAGAGTACTGGACCGGCACGGGATCGCCGCTCCAGGCATTCATGATCGGACTCCACGGAGTGTAGCCGGCAAGATGGGTCAGCGTTCCGAGTGCGACTGCGCTCAGCAGGATCGTGACCACTGCGATCGGCCGCCGCTTCCAGCTCTTCTCGCCTTCGCCGGCGAAGAACGGCAGGCACACCAGAAAGCCGATGATGACGACCGGCCCGATGAGCAGAGCCGGCGTTTCCATCGCTGGCGGCAGATAGGCCAGCAACGCATAGAGCCACTGGAAGAAGAAATCCGGCTTTGGAACGGTCTGCACGATTGTCGGATCGGGTTGTCCGTTAGGGCCATAGGGACCGAAGAACGCAGCGCACGCCATCACGCAGACGATGATGAACGCCGAGAAGAACATGTCCTTCCATACCGCTTCCGGCACGAAGGGCACGCCGTCCTTCTGTCGTCAGCTCTTCGTATTCCTGCACATAGGTTGCGCGCCGCACCAGACGGCCGGGCATGGGCCACTCGTTGATGCCAAGCTTCAGTACCATCAGCAGGTGCACGCGAAACAAATGCGATCAGCAGCCCGGGAATGACGAAAACGTGAATTGCAAAAAATCGCGACAGCGTATCTCCGGCGATAATGGGGCCGCCCAATAGCAGATGTACGACCCAGGCGCCAATGAACGGCACGCGTCCGCAGATGGCGGCGCCGATGCCTAACCCCCAATAGGCGTCTTGGTCGAAGCGCAGCACCTGGCCGGTAAAGGCCATGCCCAACGTCATCAGAAGGAGGAAGACGCCGATGATCCAAGTCAGCTCACGCGGGAATTTGTAGGCCCCGAACAGCGCCACCTGCACCATGTGGATCAGCACGATGGCGACCATGAAGTTCGATCCCCATCCGTGTACGCGCCCGCAGGAACCAGCCCAGCGTGACGCCGTGATTCAGGTACTGCAGGCTGTTCCAGGCTTCTCCGGCCGAGGGCACGTAGATCAGCGCCAGCATGATGCCGGTGAAGATCTGCAGGATGAAGACCGTGAGCGCGGCGCTGCCGAAGACGTAAAACCAGCTGGCCGACGTGCGCGGCACCCGATGCTCCATCGTTTCGCTGATGGTGCCGCCGATCTTCAGCCGCTGCGTCGAACCAGTCGCCGATCTTGGCTAGCCTTGACATCCGTTGCTCCTCGTCATGCAGGCTGGCGCTGGTCGACAGCGTGGGCAGCTGTCCGGCCTCAATCATCAGGTGGCCGTCTTCTACTTTGTAGGTGTACTCAAACAGCCCGCGCGGAGGTGGACCGGAGGCGCGCGAGCCGTCCTGGTAATACACTCCGCCATGGCAGGGACACATGAACAGGCCCGACTGCGGGAACCAGCGCACCGGGCATCCCAGGTGCGCGCAGTTGATGGCAAAGACCTGGAACGTTTCTCCCTGAATGCGGCGCACCCAGCAGGGAATGTTGTCGGTCTCGCCGTCCCAGGGATTGGAGATCGGATTCTTGTACTTCGCCAGCCTGGTCTGGCCTTCGGGAAATTCGTCCAGTTCGCCCAGGGCGATCCACTTGCGATAGCGTCCGCCATCGCCGCGCACGATCGGACCCAAGCAGATAGCCGACCACCGGCGTGGCCAGGATCACGACGGCCAGGCCATTCAGGAGCATCCCGAGCTTAGCCAACAAACGCCGTCGAGACATTCCGCCTTTTTCCTGATCGCTCAATGCAGTCCTCCGGGCGCAGTAGTCGCAGTCGTCGAAGCAGCAGCTGTAGTCGCCATATGCGTTGGGCCGCTGCGCCGCCAGCCATGCCACAACGTCGGAGATGTCCTGATCGCTCATCGGGTGTCCGGGAACGTTGTTGCGCCAGTCCGGCGCGTTGAAGTCCGGCCGGCCGATGATGACGATGGTTCGCAAGCCCTGATCGGTAATCAGACTGAGATAGTTGGGATTCACAATGGAGCCGACCTTCGCCGTTCCCTTGCCGTCAGCTCCGTGACAGGAGGCGCAGAAGGTGGCAAACGCCGCCGCTCCCTGCTGCGCATTGCCGGGAGCCTTGGCCGCATAAGGAGGGGCGGCGATGCCCTGCAGAATCTGCGGCTGTCGCCCAGCGTTGGCGCATTCCCTGAATGATGGCATCGACCTGCTTGTCGGTCAGCATGCCGCCTTCACTCTGCGCGAAGGCCGACATGGCCGTGCCCGGCCTTCCCTTGGAGATGGCGTTGCGCAGCGCGTCGTCGTCGACAATCGGCGAGATAAACCGGATCGCCGATCGGCGGAGCCGGCCCTAGTTTGCCGTCCGCGCCGTGGCATCCGGCGCAGTTCTGGCTGTAGAGCGCCACCGGATCTAGAATGTCTGTCGGACGTCTGACAATGTCAGATGGAGTCGGCTTGCCGGGCAGGTTGCAACCCGCCAGCGACAGCAGCGCCGTCAACAGACAGCGCGCAATATGCGAGGCGAGCGCTCATCGCTTCTTGTCCTTGTCGTCGCGCTCGTGCATCAGGCCGGGAGCCTCGATGCCGGCTCGCATCGCCAGCGGCATGTTCTCCGCGGTCAAAACTTTGTTTTGCCGCGCTACTACCAGGCCGGCGACCACGCCAAAGCCAACCTGCGACAGCCGCGAACCACCACCAGTTGATCCGCTCGTCCAGCAGGGGATTAACGAATCCCAGAATGTGGTACAGCAAGCCCGTCCACAGCAGCGGCCCGATGATTCCTCCTAGCAGGATAGGACGGCGTAGGCAGCAGCGGCAGCATCGCGCCGTACAGAAGTCCCACAAGCAGGCACATGGTGATGTGCATGGCCAGGGCGAACAGAAACCAGTCCATGCGGAAATGCATCATCGCTTCCATCGATGGGAGTTGCCGAGGGAGAGTACAGAGTTCCGGCCAGCAGATTAATGGGATACCACACACTGTGGTACATCGCTAGGCCGTAAATAACGGCGAGGATGGCCATGGCTACACCGCCTGCCAGTCCGCCCTTTACCCCGCCGAGATGGGATAGATCTTGATCGGCAGCCAAGCGCGTTGCACCTGTTCCGCGACTTCCAGCCGCATGACCTCGCGCGGAGGAACTACGGCGGCAGGCTCCTCGGGTCTCAACGGCAAGCGCCTCGTGGTGCTCAAGCGGCAGTACCTGGCGAAACCAGCCGACCGCTCCGCAGATGGTCAGGATCCCTCCCAGCACGCTGACGGAGACGTCGGTGAGCAGACCGGTAAATGTCAGCGCCGACCCCATCGCCATGGCGAACGGCCACGCCGTCGGCGCCGGCATCTCGACGAACTTGCCTGCTGGGCTGCTTTCGGGTTGCTGGTTGTTAGTCATGAATCGATTCTTGAAGGGGCGCACCTTTAGATGCGCCGGATAAGTGCTTAAGGTTTGTCATCCCGAGCGGACTCTATCCGCCAGGAATCACGCCTCATCGCGTAATGAAATACACCACCGACAACACCACCACCCAGATGGCGTCCACAAAATGCCAGTACATCGCAAACACGCTGATGCGTTCCGCGTGTTCCTGCCTCACTGCTCCCAGCGCGGTAAGAATCATGATGATGGTCAGTCCGGTCGCGCCCACGATCACGTGAAAGGCATGCAGTCCGACCAGCGAATAAAACGTCGTGCCGAACAAGATTGGTGCTGATGGTCAAGCCTTTGTCGTAGATCAGGCCGTGCCATTCCCGCGCCGTGCCCACCAGAAAGATCACGCCCAGCACGATGGTCAGCAACCAGAACAGCGCCGAATCGTTTGATATTGCCGCGATGCATCGCTTTTTCTGCCAGCACAATGGTCAGGCTGCTGGAGAACAGGCAGATCGAGGTGAAGACGGAACGTCGAGCACTTGCGCCGGCGTCGGCCCGCTCAGGCTCTTGCCCGCGTAATACAGATAGGCCACGACGAAGATGCTGAAGATGGCCGACTCCGCGGTAATCAGACACCACATGCCGACTTTGCCGCGCATGTGCGCGGAGAGCGGCATCTCGCTCTGCGGAACGGTTATCGTCGCGCTGCCAAACCTGTTCTCCTTCGCGTCCGAGCCCGCCTTCGCGTTCTGATTTGGCGGATTTGAACGGGCGCAGCTTTAGCTGCGCCGTCATCAGCTCTCTAGTCATCCCAAGCCGACTTCAGTCGGCGGAGGACGTGCTTTTCGACTGCTTCGGCACCCTTCTAGGCGCCGAAAGTTGCTTCTATTCGTACTTCCAGTCCGGATCTTCCGGATGCTTCAAATCCCACAACGGACGCCGGCTGCGCACCACCGGCAACGCCGCGAAGTTGTAGTCCGGCGGCGGCGAAGTGGTTGCCCACTCCAGCGTCCACGCATCCCAGGGATCGTTGCCGGCCTTCTTGCCTTTGTAGATACGTCCAGATCAAGTTCACGACCCAGAACAGAATGCCAAGAGCCTGGAAGATCACGCCGATCGAGACGATCAGGTTCCAAATCTCCCAACCGCGGCTGGCGTCGTAGGTGTAAATGCGGCGCGGCATGCCCAGAGTGCCGGGAATGTGCATGAAGTCAAAGGTCAGATGAAAGCCGATGACGAACAGCCAGAAATGCCACTTACCCAAGGTCTCGTCCAGCATCTTGCCCGTGACCTTGGGATACCAGTAATAAACGCCGGCAAAGACTGCCATCACGATGCCGCCCAGGATCACATAATGAAAGTGGGCTACCACAAAGTAGGAGTTGCCCAGTTGCCAGTCAAAAGGCGCCGCCGACAGCATGATGCCGGTCAGTCCCGCAATCAGGAACTGGCAGAGAAATCCCACGCAGAACATCATGGCCACGCGAATAGCGGATTTTGCCGCCCCACATCGTGCCCAGCCAGTTGAAGATTTTGATTCCCGTGGGCACCGCGATCGCCGCCGTGGATGCCACGAAGAACGCGTTGGCGTACGAGGTCATGCCGATGGTGAACATGTGGTGCGCCCACACGCTCAGGCTGATGAAGCCGATGGCGACCGTTGCCGCCACCATGATCGTAGTAGCCAAAGATCGGCTTGCGCGAGAAAACCGGAATCACTTCGGAAACAATCGCGAACGCCGGCAGCACCAGGATATAGACCTCGGGATGTCCGAAGATCCAGAAGAAATGCATCCAGATGACGGCCGAGCCGCCCGCCTGCGTGTCGAAGAAATGTCCGCCCAGGTAGCGGTCGATCAGCAGCATGATCTGCGCCGCGGTCAACGGGCCGATCGCTATCAGCACCAGGAACGGCCATGACCCCGTTCATCCAGGCGAACAGCGGCATGCGATTCAGCGTCATGCCCGGACAGCGCATGCACAAGATCGTGGTCAGGATATTCAGTGCCGTGCCGATGCTACCAAAGCCGCTAACCAGAATGCCGATGATCCAGTAGTCAGTGCTGTGTCCCACGGAAAAGGCTGGAGCCGTCAGGGGCGCGTAGGCGAACCAGCCGACATCGGGCGCGGTGCCCGCCCCATACAGGCCACTGCCGCCCACAAAACTGAAGTACAGGATGATGCCGCCCAGCGCGCTCATCCAGAAGCTCCACGCATTCAAGCGCGGGAACGCCATGTCGCGCGCGCCGACCATCAGAGGCATCAGGTAGTTGGCAAATCCAAACACGATTGGCATGGCAGCGAAGAAAATCATGGTGGTGCCATGCATGGTGAACAAGCGATTAAAGGTCTCGGGCGAGACCAGATGATTATTGGCCACCGCCAACTGGGCGCGCATGATCGAGGCTTCCATGCCGCCAATCACCAGAAACAGAATGCCGTAGGAGAAGTACATTATCCCGAGCCGCTTGTGATCGACCGTGACGATCCAGTCGTGCAGCACCTGCACCAGCGGACGCGAACCTTCGCGCTCCGGCGAAACCACCAGCGGTCGCGACATCGGCTCGGCGTGAGACATCAGCTTCTCCTGGCTCCTTGCTGTTTCGAAGAGGCGCACCTTCAGGTGCGCCGATACCTGCTTTATTTATGTCATCCCGAGGCGGCTTCAGCCGCCGAGGGATCTGGTCCTTCTAGTGCAAACTCATCAGGTACGCTACCAGCGCATCCACGTCCCGGTCTTCCAATTGCATGGCAGGCATCAGTGCGCCGGGCTTGATCGCGTCCGGCTCTTTCACCCACAGCCGCAGATTGTCTTGCGTATTCGTGGCCGCGCCCGCCGCAATCGTGGTGCGACTCATCAGGTGCGTCAGATCAGGACCGAACTTGCCGTTGGCGACGGTGCCCGCAACGGTGTGGCAGTTGACGCAGGCGTTCGATTCGAATACTTGCCGACCGGCGGCCACCTGATCTGAAATAACCGCAGGACTCTTCTGCTGCTGTGTCCAGCTCTGGAAGTCTTGCGGCGATTGCACGTCGACCGTCAGCAGCATCTTGGCATGCTGCGTACGCCGCAGTATTGCGCGCACTGCCCAACATACGTTCCGGTCTCGTGGGGGTCGACCCAGATTTCGTTCTTGCGATTGGGAATCAGATCGACCTTGCCCGCCAGTTGCGGAACCCAGAAACTATGGTCCGTATCCGCCGACAGTAGCATGATGTGCGTGGGCTGGGGATGATTAGGATCGCTCAGCGGAACGTGTAGCTCGTTGGCCGTAACGAACCCATAGCCGGGATATCGAAACTCCCACCAGAACTGGTGTCCGATGGCAGTCACTTCGATGGCGTCGGCTGGAAATTGCGCGTCCTCGACGGCGTGAATTACGCGCGCGGAGGCCAGGAACAGCACCACGACAATCAGGATGGGAATTACGGTCCAGGCAAGCTCCACTTGATTGCTGCCGTAGATTTGGGGAGGCTCACTTCCGTCGTCGACCCGCGACCGGAACTTAATTGCGGCATAAACGATGAGGCCGAAGACAACCAGGAAAATTGCGAGGCAAATCGCCATCACGAAGAGCGACAGATGATAGATGTCGTGCGCCGGAGTGGAAGAGGGATTGAAGATCGAGGGCGTCGACGAGGGCTCGCCCCCGAAGTTCAAGGTCGAAGCTCTGCAGACCAGGGTAAGAACGAAAGGCAGCGCCACCAATTTGGCGTAATGGATGCCCCATTTAGCGGGACTTATGAGTCGCAGCCATTGCCGTCTCGAATTTTGTCTTCCGTGATTAAGAAATCGTAAGCACATGGGACCGGAAGCGGATGACCGACGGCTAAGATTTATAAATTAAGTTGAATACCCCCCAGCTTGCCTGGCTGGGTAAAGCCACAACAAGAGAGCGATGCCACGCTTACCCGCATGAAGCTATCGAGGACAAAGAACGAATCCTGAGCTACCGTGACAACCAGCTCAACCTGTCCTCGATATTCGACAGCCACCAGGCTGCCGCAGAAAGTAGAGAATGTTTCGCTTTATACCTTTATAAGGAGAGATTTGCAATAGTTCATTTGCGTCTGGCCGGGTCCAGTCCTCATTAAGTGTTTCGCGCGCGTGAATGCAGACAACCACGGCGAAAGTCTTGATCGGAGACGTGGCTGGCTTCCTATCCGGGGCGTTCGGTCTGCTCCTCAAGTATGAACAGAATGTCAATTATTCTGCGCTACAGCGTGGGCTCATTAGCCGAATGTGGAGGAATTATGCGGATTCTCGGAAGTTGTTTCCTTCGCGGCGGGTTTGGGTTAAAATGTGCGGCACCTCGTCTCAGGGGCATTGCTTCACTACTCAATCGATCTGCTTCGAGCGGCTGGCGAGAGAGATCTCGTTGCAGCTATCGCGAAACCAGTTGTGCCAGAAGAAAGAACGAGTAGGTTTGTGACAACTATTCCAGAAAGCAAACACGTATTGATTGTCGGCGGAGGCTTTGCCGGCTTGGGCGGTGCCCTGGAGTTGGCGCGCAGCGGCAATCCGGTGCGGGTTACTCTGATCGATCGGCATAATTATCACCAGTTTCAGCCGCTGTTCTACCAGCTGGCCACATCTCAGCTCTCCGTAAACGATGTCAGCTTCTCGTTGCGCCGCGTTTGCTGCAATTGCCCGGACATCGATATCAAGCTGGCGGAAGTGGACAAGGTCGATCCGCAGACACGCAGCGTCCACACCAAAGAAGGTGAAACCTATCAGGGCGACTATCTGGTTTTGGCTGCTGGATCGCAAGCCAACTTCTTCCGGATCCCGGGCGCCGATACCAACACGTTCCCGCTCTATTCGCTGAGCGATGCGGAGCGGCTGCGCTCGCGTATCCTGGCCCTGTTTGAAGACACCGACCGCGATCCTAAATTGGTTGAGCAGGGATCGCTGAATTTCGTAATCGTGGGCGCCGGACCCACTGGCACTGAAATGGCCGGCGGCCTCGCCGACATGATTCACACTACCGTGGCCTCCGAATACGCCGATCTGGCAGTAACCGCCGCGCGCGTTTACATTGTCGAACGCGGTGGTACTTTGCTGCCGCCGTTCTCGCAGAGCGCGCATGAATACGCCAGCAAAGTCTTGCAGCGCGACGGAGTGCAGTTCCGTCTCAACAGCAGCGTGACCGAAGTGCATCCCGACCACGTGGTCCTGGGCGATGGGAGCATCATTAAGACACGCTGCGTGATTTGGGGTGCCGGCCTGATGGCTGCCCCGATCGCCAACAGCGCGGGACTGCCCACGGGCCGCGGCGGCCGAATCCAGACCGAGCCCGACCTGACGGTTACCGGGTTTCCGAATATTTATGCTTTGGGCGACTTCGCTAACATCGCGGGCCCCGATGGTAGAGCCTTGCCTCAACTGGGTTCTGTAGCGCTGCAAAGCGGACGGTGGGCAGGGAAGAACATTCTGGCAGACATTGAAGGCAAGCCGCGCACCGCATTTCATTATCTGGACAAAGGCATCATGGCGATGATTGGACGTAATGCGGCCATCGCCGAAGTGGGCGAAAGCCGTCATGAGCTGAACGGCGCGGTGGCTTATACCATGTGGCTGGGCGTCCACCTGGCGTTGCTTACCACTTTGCAGGTCAAAGTAGAAACCTTTGTCGAGTGGATATGGGATTACTTCTTGCAGGTGCGCGGCTCGCAATTGCTCGACCGCTCCGATGCAGCACGAATTGATTGGTTCGGCGATGGAGCCGTCGATAAGGATAAGGACAAGGTTGCGGCAGCAATCGCAGCCGCCGAAGCCGCAAAATAGATGAGGAGTTCGGGCTATGATTCCAGCACGCGCAATTTCTGACAACGATACCGATATTGATCAACTGGCAATCAACACCATTCGCACTCTTGCGATTGATGGCGTCCAGAAAGCCAACTCCGGCCATCCGGGCACACCACTGGGAGCCGCGCCTACCGCCTATACGCTGTGGCAGAGCGTTCTGCGTTACGATCCGCAGCAACCCGGCTGGCCCAATCGCGATCGCTTCGTGCTCTCCAGCGGACACGCTTCCATTCTGCTCTATGCGCTGATTCATCTCGCCGGCATCAAGGCCGAGAAGCCGAGCTTACAAAGACCTCGACCGCCTCGCTGTGACCCTCGACGACATCAAGACGTTTCGCCAGGCAGGGCAGTCGCTGTCCCGGTCATCCGGAATACGGTTGGACCACGGGCGTCGAGAGCACCACTGGCCCGCTCGGTCAGGGCGTCTCGACCAGCGTGGGAATGGCGATCGCCGGCGCTTGGCTGGCCGCGACCTACAACCGCCCCGGACTTCGATCTCTTCGACTTCAATGTCTATGCGCTCTGCGGCGACGGCGACATGATGGAAGGAATCTCCAGCGAAGCGGCATCGCTGGCCGGGCATCTGAAGCTGTCCGAACCTGTGCTGGATCTATGACAGCAACCACGTCACCATCGAAGGCCACACTGATCTCGCCTTCACCGAAGATGTGGCCGCGCGCTTCATGGCCTACGGCTGGGAGGTCGACGCGCGTCAGCGATCCCAACGACATCGAACTGGTCGAGCGCGCGCTCGAAGAGATTCCATGCCACCAAAGACCGTCCCACGCTGATCATCGTGCACAGCCACATCGGCTATGGCGCTCCGCATAAGCAGGACACCTCCGCGGCTCACGGCGAGCCGTTGGGCCCGGAAGAAGTGCGGCTTGACCAAGGAGTTCTTCGGCTTTTCGCCGGATGAGTCGTTCGTGGTTCCACCGGGCGTGCGCGAGCACTTTGCGGCAAGGATGGGCGCGCGCGGTGCCGGTCTGAGCAAAGAGTGGGACGGGATGTTCGCCCGCTACAAGGCGCAATATCCCGACTTGGCCGACAATCTTGAGCGCATGAAGACGCGCGATCTTCCGCCGGATTGGGAGAAGGCTTTGCCGACTTTTCCCGCCGAGCGCCAGCGGAATGTCGACGCGCGATGCTTCCGGCAAAGTGCTGAACGCGGTGGCGCAGAAAGATCCCTTACATGCTGGGCGGCGCGGCGGACTTGTATCCCAGCACCAAGACCCGCCTGGAGTTCGAATTTGCCGGCGACTTCCAGGCCCAAGGGCGAGTTGGGCAACTACAAAGGCCGCAACTTCCACTTCGGCATTCGCGAGCATGCCATGTGCGCCATCGTTAACGGCATGGTGCTTACTGGTCTGCGCGCCTTCGGTTCCGGCTTCCTGATCTTCACCGACTACGCGCGCGGTTCCCTCCGGCTCTCGTCGCTGATGGACATTCCTGCGCTTCACATCTGGACGCACGACACCATCAGCCTGGGCGAAGATGGTCCCACGCATCAGCCGATCGAGCAGTTGGTGTCGTTGCGAGCGGTGCCAGGCATGATCGTGATTCGTCCGGCCGACGCCAATGAAATGGTGGAAGCCTATCGCATCGCGCTTGTCGTCCAAGGATCATCCGTGCGAACTCATCTGCAGCCGGCAGGCTCTGCCGATCTACGACCGCAGCAAGTTTGCGCGCGGCCAGCGGTCTGGCCAAGGGCGCTTACGTCATGGTGGATGCTCCCGACGGCAAGCCGGACGTAATCCTGATCGGTTGCGGCAGCGAAGTTGCGCTGTGCGTGCAAGGCGTGGGAGCAAGCTAACCGCGCAAGGCATCAAGACTCGCGTCGTCAGCATGCCGTCGTGGGCGCTCTTCGACGCGCAGGATCAGGCCTATCGCGATAGCGTGCTGCCGCCGTCAGTTGGGGCGCGCGTTACGGTGGAAGAGGCTTCGCCGATCGGATGGGACCGCTATGCCGGCCGCACCGGGGTGGTGCTCGGGATGCAGAACCTTCGGCATGTCGGCGCCCATGAAAGTCGTGATGGAACATTTTGGCTTTACCGTCGACCACGTGGTCTCGGCTGCCAAAGAGGCAATTGCGAAATCGAAGTGATAGCGCCTGACCGGCTGGGTATCCGTCAGGAACTTCACATTTTGTCAGCATGAGCCGATTTCAATCGGCGAGGGATCTGCTTTCGGCAGTTATCGTAGTTAAGGGTTAAGGAGAGAGAATGCAACTCGGGATGATTGGTTTAGGTCGCATGGGTTCCTACATGGTGCAGCGCTTGATGAAAGCTGGCCACGAATGCGTTGTTTACGACACGCACCCGCAAGCCATGCAGGATTTGGTCTCCAAGGGTGCCAAGTCAGCTCCCACATTGGGGGAGTTCGTGCAGAAGCTGACCAAGCCGCGCGCGCTGTGGCTCATGGTGCCGGCGGCGGTAGTCGATCCGGTTCTGACCTCGCTCAAACCGCTGCTCGAGGCCGGCGACATCATTATCGACGGCGGCAATTCTTACTATCACGACGACATTCGCCGGGCCGGTGAGCTAAAGCCGCAAGGCATTAACTACGTCGATTGCGGTACCAGTGGTGGAGTCTGGGGCTTGGACCGCGGCTATTGCCTGATGATTGGCGGCGACGAAGCCGTGGTGAAGCATCTGGACCCCATCTTCATGGCGCTGGCGCCGGGCATCGGATCGGCGGCGCGTACGCCGGGAGCTACCGGGGCACCTTCAACCGCCGAGCACGGCTACCTGCGTTGCGGTTCCAACGGCGCCGGGCACTTCGTCAAAATGGTGCACAACGGAATCGAGTATGGCATCATGGCCGCCTTCGCCGAAGGGTTGAACATTATTCACAACGCCGACGCCGGCAAAGTGAAACGCGAGGTCGACGCCGAAACCACGCCCCTGCGCAATCCTGAGCTCTATCAATTCGACATCAACGTCGCCGAAGTGGCCGAGGTCTGGCGTCGCGGCAGCGTGATTGGCTCGTGGCTTCTCGATCTGACTGCGCAAGCGCTGCGCGAAAATCCTGAATTGACGGACTTTGCAGGCCGTGTCTCCGACTCCGGTGAAGGACGCTGGACGCTGCAAGCCGCGATCGACGAAGGCATCCCAGCTCCGGTCATCAGCGCCGCTCTCTTCACCCGCTTCGCCTCTCGCGGCAATGAAGAATACGCCGACAAGCTGATGTCTGCCATGCGCTACGAATTCGGCGGCCATATCGAGAAGGGCGCCAAGGCAGGAGAACGCTAATGCCGAATGGAATGTCGGATGCCTTCGTATTTTTCGGCGCAACCGGCGATCTCGCCTACAAGCAGATTTTCCCGTCGCTGCAAGACCTGATTCGCGACGAGGGATTCAACGTTCCCATCATCGGCGTCGCCAAGGCCGGCTGGAAGCTCGATCAGCTGAAGGCGCGCGCCAAAGACAGCCTGGAAGAACACGGCGGTCTGGAGCAGGCTCCCTTCGAGAAGCTGATCAGCCTGTTGCGTTACGTCGATGGCGACTACGGCGACGCTGCCACCTTCACCGAACTTCGCAAGCAACTGGGCGACGCCAAGCGCGCCGCTGCATTATCTGGCGGTGCCGCCCAGCTTGTTCGGAACGGTCGCGGAAGGCCTGGCAAAATCCGGCTGCGCCACGAATGCGCGCGTGGTCATCGAGAAGCCTTTCGGCCACAATCTGCCGACCGCGCAAGAACTCAATCGCATCCTGCACAAGTTCTTTCCCGAAGAGAACATCTATCGCATCGATCACTATCTCGGCAAAGAGCCGGTGCAGAACATTCTGTACACCCGCTTCGCCAATCCGGTCTTCGAGCCCATCTGGAATCGCGAGTATGTTCGCAGCATTCAGATCACGATGGCGGAAAGCTTCGGCGTGAGCGATCGCGGCAAGTTCTACGACGAAACCGGCGCGCTGCGCGACGTGGTGCAGAACCACATGCTGCAGGTGCTGGGCAATCTCACCATGGATCCGCCGACCGGCGAAGATCACGAGGCGGAGCGCGATCAGAAAGCAGCGCTGCTGAAAGCGGTCCGTCCGCTGAAGCCGGAAGACGTGGTGCGCGGCCAATACAACGGCTACAAGAAGGTTGCAGGCGTCGCTCCCGGCTCTACCGTGGAGACCTTCATCGCCATCAAGCTCTACATCGACACCTGGCGCTGGGCCGGCGTTCCTATCTACATTCGTGCCGGAAAAGTCATGCCGGTTACCTGCATGGAAGCGTTTGTCGAATTCAAGCGGCCGCCGCGCGAGACCTTCCACGAGATCGTGCCGGTGCGCTCTTCGCACATGCGCATGCGGGTCAGTCCCGACATCAGCATCGGATTGGGCGTTCGGGTGAAGGTTCCCGGCGAGCGCATGGTGGGCGAGGACGTCGAGCTGAGCCTGAAGAGCCATGCCACCGCCGACATGCCTCCTTACCAGCGGCTGCTGGGCGACGCCATGCGCGGCAACGGAGAGCTGTTCGCGCGCCAGGACCTGGTGGAAGCGCAGTGGCGCATCGTGCAGCCGATTCTGGACAACGTCACGCCGGTCTACACCTATGAGCCGGGCACATGGGGTCCGGACGAAGCCAGTCAACTCATCGGAGCGGATGGCCCGTGGATCAATCCCAAGGCGTCGCAAGAGGATAAATGAGCCGCAGCTCGCAGATATTCGAGCAGGGATACCTGCAGTCGCGCCGCGCGTCACACGGCGTGCAAGACGGACGACTTGGTGTTTCTGTTCGACGTCGACAACACGCTGCTCGACAACGACCGTCTGCAGAACGATTTGTTCCGCCATCATGGAGCGCGAGTTCGGCGCCAAAGCCCGCAGCTCGCTACGTGGCTATCTTCGAAGAGCTGCGCAACGAACTGGGCTACGCCGATTACCTGGGCGCGCTGGAGCGCTATCGGCATGGAGAACCTGCACGATCCGCGTCTGCTGCGCATGGCGAATTGGCTGGTGGAATATCCCTTTGCGGCACGCCTATATCCCGGCGCGCTCGATGTCATCAAGCGTGTGAAGCGCTGGGGCAAGGTGGCGATCCTGTCCGACGGGGATGCTGTTTTCCAGCCGCGCAAAGTGGAGCGCTCCGGACTGTGGAAGGCGTTCGGCGGCCACGTGCTGATCTTCATCCACAAAGAACAGGAGCTGGCTGCGCGTGGAGAAATTTTATCCCGCGAAGCACTACGTCATGGTGGACGACAAATTGCGCATCCTGCAGGCCATCAAGGATGTCTGGAAAGATCGCGTGACGACGGTTTTCCCCAGCAGGGTCACTACGCGCAAGAGACAAGAAGAGCAACTGCGCAATATCGCCCGGCTGACATCAGCATCCGAGCGCATCGCCGATCTGCTGGACCATAAACGAACTGCATTTCCTGGGCGCGTAAGGCGGAGGTATCCGAAATGAAAGCCACGCAACAACTACACGATCTCGGTCAGAGCCTGTGGCTCGACAACATTACCCGCGACCTGCTCGACAGCGGCACGCTCAAGACGCTACATCGACGAGCTCTCGGTCACCGGCTTGACCTCGAACCCGACCATCTTCGATCACGCCATGACTCACGAGCAATTCCTACGACGACGAAATCGGCGAAGCTGATGTCGGAAGCGGCATGTCGGGTGAAGATGCCTTCTTCGAGATGGCGATCGAAGATCTGCGCCGCGCGGCCGACTTGTTCGCTCCGCATTCACCAGCGCACCTCCACCGTGGACGGCTGGGTCTCGCTGGAGGTTTCGCCGCTGCTCGCTTACGACGCCAAGACAACGGTGCAGGTGGCGAAGGCGCTGCACCAGAAAGCGGCTCGCCCCAATCTGTTCATCAAGATTCCCGGCACGCCGGAAGGACGAACCGCGATCGAAGAAGCAATCTTCGCCGGCGTTTCGGTCAACGTGACGCTGCTGTTCAGCCGCGAGCATTATCTGGGCGCGGCTGAAGCCTATATGCGCGGCCTGGAGCGCCGCGTCGATGCCGGTCTCAGCCCCGACGTTCGCTCGGTGGCGTCGCTGTTCGTCAGTCGCTGGGACAAGGCGACCATGGAAAAGGTGCCCGGCCGATCTGCGCGACAAGCTCGGGCCGGCCATCGGCGCAGCAGGCTTACAAGGCCTATCGCGACGTGCTGGACTCCGATCGCTGGCAGCGCCTGGAGAACCTGGGCGCGCGGCCGCAGCGGCTGCTGTTCGCCAGCACCGGAACCAAAGATCCCAAGGCCTCCGACGTGCTCTACATCGGCGCGCTGGCTGCGCCCAACACGGTCAACACCATGCCGGAAGAAACTCTGCTGGCCTTCGGCAGCATGGGAATGTCGCTAAGCCCATTGCGCGCGACGGCGGAGATTGCGAGCAGGTGCTGGCGGCATTCACCAAGGCCGGCATCGATCTGGCGAAGCTGGCTGCGGATCTGCAGTCCGAAGGCGCAAAGTCGTTCGTCGATTCGTGGAAGGATCTGCTGAGTCGATCGAGACCAAGAGCAAAGCACTGAAGTAGCGCGAAGAGACAGTGCCAACCGTTCAGCCTGTTCGACTCGGGGACACATCAAAGTCGTAGCTCTAGCTAGGAACAAACATGCCGGAGCCGAAGATGACCACCCAGCGACCCATCGATACCCCAGCCTGGAAAGCGCTGCAGGCCCACTACGAGAAAATCAAGAACGTTCATCTGCGGCAGCTGTTTGCCGATGACCCACAACGTGGGACACGGCTGACCGCCGAAGGCGCCGGCCTGTATCTGGACTACTCCAAGAACCGGGTTACCGACGAGACCATGAGTCTGCTGCTGCAACTGGCGCGCGAGCGCGGCGTGGAAGCGCGGCGCGACGCCATGTTTCGCGGCGAGAAGATCAACATCACCGAGAAGCGCGCCGTGCTGCACGTCGCCTTGCGCGCCCCGCGCGGCACGAAGATCGAAGTCGACGGCAAGGATGTTGTCGCCGACGTTCACGCCGTGCTCGACAAGATGGCTGCCTTCTCCAATCGCGTGCGCAGCGGCGAATGGAAAGGTCACACCGGCAAGCCCATCAAGAACGTCATCAACATCGGCATCGGCGGATCGTATCTGGGGCCGGAGATGGCCTACGATCGCGCTGCGCGACTTTCACCGATCCGAAGATGACGTTCCGCTTCGTCGCCAACGTCGACGGCGCCGCTTTCACCGATGCGACCCACGATCTCGATGCCTCCGAAACACTGTTTATTCTCTCTTCCAAGACCTTCACCACGCTGGAGACCATGACCAACGCGGCTACCGCGCGCAAGTGGATTGTCGACTCGCTGAAGAACGACTCCGCGGTGGCCAAGCATTTTGTCGCGGTCTCCACCAACGCCGAAGGCGTCGCGAAGTTCGGCATCGATACCGCCAACATGTTCGGCTTCTGGGACTGGGTCGGCGGCCGCTACTCCATGGATTCGGCGATCGGCCTGTCGACCATGATTGCCGTCGGCCCGAAGAACTACGAGGAGATGCTGGCCGGCTTCCACGACATGGACGAGCACTTCCGCACCACGCCGCTGGAGAAGAACCTGCCCGCGCTGATGGGGCTTCTGACAGTGTGGTACAACAACTTTTTCGGCGCGCAGACCGTCGGCATCATGCCCTACGCCGACAACATGAAGCGCTTCCCGGCCTACCTGCAGCAGTTGCAGATGGAGAGCAACGGCAAGCACGTCGATCTCGAAGGCAATCACGTCGAGTGGCAGACCGGGCCCGATCATCTGGGGCGAGCCCGGCACCGACGGCCAGCACTCGTTCTACCAGTTGATTCACCAGGGCACGAAGCTGATCCCGTGCGACTTCATCGGCTTCTGCCAGCCGCTGAGCCCGCTCACCGTGCATGCACGACTACCTGATGGCCAATGTCTTCGCGCAGGCCGAGGCGCTGGCATTCGGCAAGACCGCCGAGGAACTCAAGGCCGAAGGCTCGCCCGATTTCCAGACGCCGTTCCGGGTTTGCGAAGGCAATCGCCCGACCAATACGATCCTGGTCGACAAGCTGACGCCGCGCGCGCTGGGCACGCTGGTCGCGCTGTATGAGCACAACGTCTTCACGCAGGGCGCGGTGTGGAACATCGATTCGTTCGATCAGTGGGGCGTAGAGTTGGGCAAGGTGCTGGCCAAGCGCATCATTCCCGAGTTGGAGAGCGACGCCGCGCCGCAGTTGAAGCACGACAGTTCGACCAACACACTTGATCGGCCGCTATCGCAAGGCGCTGGGCAGAAAGAACTGAAGTTGCGCGTGTCTGACGGACGCTACCTGTATGGCTGCGTCCGCGATCAGTGGGCAGCCTGCAGCGGTATTTGTCATTCGGCTCGAGGGATCTGCTTATGAACGCAGCCCACAGCATCCCGCGACCCTCATGCCGCCTTGAAGAAGGAGGCGGCGGAATACGCCGTGCGCTATGTCGAGTCCGGCATGACGGTCGGGCTGGGCACCGGCTCGACGGCGATCTTTGCGATCCGCCATATCGGCGCCCTGCTGCAGAGCTGGCGAGCTGAAGAACATCGTCGGCTTCGCGACTTCGCGAGGCATCGTGGGATGCGGCGGTCGAGCTCAAGATCCCGATGCTGACCGAGGACCTGCCCAAGGGCATCGACGTCACCATCGATGGCGCCGACGAGGTCGATCCGCAGCTCAACCTGATCAAGGGCGGCGGCGGCGCGCTGTTGCGCGAGAAGCTGGTGGCGCAGGCCACAGCTCGAGAAATCATCGTGGTCGACGAAAGCAAGCTGTCGCCGCGACTGGGCACACTGCACGTTCTGCCGATCGAAGTGCTGCCGTTTGGCTGGCGGTCGCAGGCGCGCTTCCTGGAGTCGCTGGGCGCGAAGTATGTGGTGCGTCAGACTGCCGACGGCAAGGAATACCACACCGATCAGGGCAATCTGATTCTCGATTGCGACTTCGGGCCCATCGCCGATCCGGCAAAACTGCGCTGCGAACTCGAAGCCCGCGCGGGAATCGTCGAGCATGGTCTATTTCTGGGTCTGACGCACATGTCGTAGTTGCAGGCCAGCTGGAGTTCGCGAGCTCACGCGCAAGTAAGAGCAGTTTCGTCGTTGACGTTTCAGCGCGTCCGCCGGCGCAGAGATCGTGTTCTGAATCGAAGGCTGCTGCAGTCTCTCTGACAAACGATGCCACCACCCGCGACCGCCCGACCTCAAGCCCGTAACCAACGCCGAGAAGAACTCGCCTCGATGAAGCGGCGCGCAACGTCAAAGCCCTGGCGCCGCTGGGGCACGTACCTCAGCGAGCGGCAGTGGGGAACGGTCCGCGAAGACTACAGTGCCGACGGCTCGGCCTGGGATTACTTTCCCCACGAGCACGCCCGCAGCCGCGCTTATCGCTGGGGCGAGGACGGCATTGCCGGCTTCTGCGACGAAAAAGAAACTCTGTGCCTCGGCGATCGCGCTGTGGAATGGCAAGGACGCGATCCTGAAGGAGCGCCTCTTCGGCCTGACCAACGGGCAGGGCAATCACGGCGAAGACGTCAAGGAACTTTATTACTATCTCGATGCGACGCCGACATGCTCGTATGCGCGGATGCTGTACAAGTATCCGCAGGCCGCGTTTCCCTATCAGCAACTGATCGACGAGAACCACGCGCCGCGGATTGAACGATCCCGAGTTCGAGTTGATCGACACCGGCATCTTCGCCGACGACCGCTATTTCGATGTGTTCGTCGAGTATGCGAAGGCCGATGCCGACGACGTGCTCATGCGCGTCACGGTCTATAACCGCGGGCCGGAAGCGGCTTCGCTGGTCCTGCTGCCGCAGGTTTGGTTTCGCAACACCTGGAGTTGGGGACGCGATCTCAGCGAAGCCTGCGCTGTCGCAGGTGAGTCGCTACGCGACTTGCAGGCGATCACATCCGACACTCGGCGACGTACCAGTTCGATTTCGACCCGCCGGAGGAATTTCTCTTCACCGAAAACGAAACCAACGTTCGCTCGTGTCTTTCAATGCGGCGAGTCCGGCAACGGCTATTTCAAAGACGCATTTCACGACTATGTGATCCACGGCGCCAAGGACGCCGTCAATCCCGAGCAACGAGGGCACAAAGGCGGCGGCGCTTTATCGTCTTCAACCTTGCGCCGCAGAGCAAGCGCGACGGTGCGTCTGCGCATGCGGCCGGCGAGCCTCCAGCAGACGATGCTTTCGCCGGATTTCGAGCAGGTTTTCACCGATCGCATGCGCGAGGCCGACGAATTTTACGCTGGCGTCCACGCCGGTCTGGACGACGAAGATGCGCGGCGAGTGCAGCGGCAGGCGCTGGCCGGCATGCTGTGGAACCGGCAGTGCTATCACTACAACATCTTCGACTGGCTGCAAGGCGATCCCGGGCAGCCGCCTCCGCCGCCGCAGCGGCAAGGATGGCCGAAATCACGACTGGGCAGCACCTCAACGGCGATGAAGTCTTGTCGATGCCGGACAAATGGGAATATCCCTGGTTCGCCGCCTGGGACCTGGGTTTTCATTGCGTCGCGCTCTCGCTGGTCGATCCCGAATTCGCCAAGCGGCAACTGGTGCTGCTCGGGCCGCGAGTGGTACATGCATCCCAACGGCCAGTTTCCGGCGTACGAGTGGAACTTCGGCGACGTGAATCCGCCGGTTCATGCGGTTGCGGCGTGGCGGATTTATCGCCTGGAGCAACTGCGCACCGGCAAAGGCGATCGCGAGTTTCTGGAGCGCATGTTCCATAAGCTGATGATCAACTTCACGTGGTGGGTGAACCGCGAGGACGCGCAGGGCAGAAATATCTTCCAGGGCGGATTTCTGGGGCTGGACAACATCGGCGTCTTCGACCGCTCGCAGCCGTTGCCGACCGGCGGAACGGTCAACCAGTCCGACGGCACTGCCTGGATGGCGATGTACGCGCTCAATCTGATGCGCATTGCGCTGGAACTGGCGCGCGAAGACTACATCTACGAGGATGTCGCCAGCAAGTTCTTCGAGCACTTCCTCTACATTGCGCGCGCCATGTCTGACATTGCGGGACAAGGAATCGGCCTGTGGGACGAAGCAAGACAATTTCTACTACAGCGTTCTGAGCCTGCCGAACGGACAGAATGTTCCCATGCGAATTCGCTCCATGGTGGGACTGATTCCCCTTGTTCGCGGTCGAGGTGATCGAGCAGGAGTTGCTGGACGCCATGCCGCATTTCAAGAGCCGGCTGAAGTGGTTTCTGGAAAAGCGGCCTGATCTGGCGGCTCTGGTTTCACGCTGGCACGAGCCGGGATCGAAGAGCCGGCGGCTGCTGTCGCTGGCCCGCGCCTTTCGCATGAAGAAGATCCTGCAGCGAATGCTGGACGAAAACGAGTTTCTCTCGCCTTACGGCATTCGCGCGATGTCCCGCTATCACCTGGAGCATCCCTACGTACTTGACACTCACGGGACGCATTACGAAGTGCGATTACGATCCGGCGGATTCGACCTCGCGCATCTACGGCGGCAACTCCAACTGGCGCGGGCCGGTCTGGATGCCGGTGAACTACCTGATCGTCGAAAGTCTGCGCCGCTTCTACGATTATTATGGCGACGACTTCAAGGTCGAATGTCCCACAGGGTCGGGCAAGTATCTGACATTGTGGGAGGTGGCGGAGGAGCTCGCCCGCCGCCTGATGAAGCCTGTGCCTGCGCGACGAAGATGGGCAACGGGCCGTCTCTCGGCGACAACGCGAAGATGCAGACCGATCCCAATTTCCGAGACTATCTGCAGTTCTACGAATATTTTAACGGCGACAACGGCCGGGGCCTGGGTGCCAATCACCAGACCGGCTGGACCGGCCTGATCGCCAACTTGATCTCCGAACACGGTCAGGCACGCATTCTTAACCCTACTGGTTAGCAAACATTCCGGCGCTAATCAGACGGAAACGAGCGATGTGCTCCAAAACTCCAACTGAGGCTGCCCGCAATTTTGCTCGGCCAGGGTAGCCGATTGCCGTGGTCTAAGCCTCGTGCTGCGGAAAGCGAGGACTATCGCGGGTGGAGACATCTCTGATGCAGAAAACTGCTCTGATTCTGAAAGTCCGGATGTTAGAATGCGCCTCTATGAAACGCTTGCTAGCCGTGCTCCCACTATTGTTGTTTATGAGCCTGCTTGCTCTTGGACAACAAGCCTCTAAGCCTAACTTCTCCGGCACCTGGATATTCAACGCTCAGAAGAGTACCCTCCAGGATCCCGCGCCTTCCAGTGTGAAGTTCCAAATAGAACAACACGATCCCCACATCCGGCTTTCGCGAACGCAGGTCTACGGCGGCCAAAGCAACACCTGGAGCGTCGATTCCGGTACTGACGGCCAGAAAGAAGTGGTTCAACACTCAGCGCTATACACTTCTCATATTCGGATGTACTGGGACGGTGACACGCTTGTGATGGATGAGAAGATAACCGCGGGCGACGGTTCGAAGGCAACGAACACGGTAAAGTACACCCTGGCGGATGACGGAAAAACGTTGGTCGCCGTTGAAAGCGAAGAAACGCCTGTCGGCAAAGCCACGAATAAATGGGTGTATGACAAGCAAACTCCATAAGAGACGCCGGTTCTGATCTTCGGCGTCAGATGTAGTTGTTCGAAGCGACCGGGCAAACAAATAGATGGGGGCATTTCGGAACCTTGCTACGCCGACCAGCGAACGACTGCCGGGCTGCTGCTGGAGCCCGTGGCTCGATTTGTGTGCGGCTCGAGACGGGCTGGGCTATTGCGCTGTTTGCTTGCATTACTCTATTGTGCGCAATCTGGCTCGTCATTGAAACCGTCGACATCGCTGGAAGTGAAACCTTTGCGGCGTCGATGACGGTAGCGAGCCTCACCCGGGCGGTGGCTCTTTGGCCCGGCAATCCGGAACCCCATTACCGCTTGAGCACACTTACATATAATTCTGTTGAACATCAGGACTTGCCCCAAGCCGTACGCCAAGCTCGACTGGCTACGGAACTTGGTCCTGCATGGGTGCGTTACTGGGGTCAACTGGCGTGGGCGTGCGACTCTGCCGGTGACATTGCGTGCGCAGATAACGCCATCGATAGAATACGCAGACTTGCCCCGATGGATCCGGAAGCCGTTTCGCTGACTGCAAACTATTATCTTCTTTCCAACCGGCCAGAGCTGGCGCTGGAGCAATTCCGTCATCTGCTTCGTATCGCCCCCGGATATGGAAAGGACGTGTTCCGTATCTGCGATTCCGCCGGGTATTCGACAGCGCAATTAGAGCAGGCATTTATCGATGCCGGCCCACCAGTTGTCATCGCTTACATCTCTTATCTGGCTGGGCGCGGCGAGATGGAGTCGGCGCGGCAGGCCTGGAATGGTTTGGTAGTGAGAGCCAGTTCCGGCAATTTCCCTCTAACGCTCGCTTTAACCGCCCCTTATGTTGACCGTTTGTTGCAGCTAGGCAATGGTCAAGAGGTTCAAAATGTTCGTCTCGACCTCGAAAAGTCAGGAGTTCTGGCGAATGACAGCAAGGCGAAAGGCAACTTCGTATTCAATGGTGATTTCGAGCAGCAGCCTTTGAACCAGGGCTTCGATTGGCGTAAATCGGAAGCGCGCTATCCAGTGGTGAACTTTGCAGCAGGCAATGCCTATAGCGGGCAACGCTGCATGAGAGTTGATTTCACGGTAGCTCGCAACGACACATACTTGATGGCCTCTCAGTGGTTACCTTTGCAACCGGACACGCATTACCGGCTATCGGCGTATGTTCGTTCCGACAGTATTACTTCGGACAGCGGACCGCGCTTGCATATCTACGATCCTTCGTGTCCGGCTTGCCTCGATGCCACCAGCGAGTCTACGGTAGGAACGACTCCATGGCACGAGATACATTTGGATTTCTCGACCGGCCCAACTACACATTTGGGGCGACTCGAGGTTGTACGCTTGGCGGGCCGAATCTTCCCCAGGGATATCACGGGCACTTTCTGGTTGGATGACGTCTCATTGAGACCAAAGGGGGACACACTTCAGGCGCAGGCCAGCACCGACAGGTAACTCTCCAGTCCAATGATCCCGCCATCCATGAATCCGGCCGAGCGCTCTGACGCTGGAAGGTCTGTGCAATCTCGATTCTTCAGTTGGTCGCGGCTGGTATTAGTTGGTCTGCTGTTCAGTGCTCCGCTCGCATTTGGTTCGGTAGAACCCTGGGCCTGGGGAACGATGGCCGTCTTGGTCGCAATCGCTCTATTGCTTTGGGCCGCCGGGTGTATACGAACGCGCGCGCTGATTGCGGCCAAGTCCTGGTTGTACTTGCCCGGCGTGGCTTTATTCGGATTTGTCCTGATCCAACGTAACCTTCATTTATCGCTTGCTCCGGCAAGCACCAGCGAAGCAGCGCTCAAATTGGCTTTATGCCTACTTGTATTTTTCCTAACCATGCAGCTTTACTACATTGCACCCCACCGCGCATGGGATCGATTAGGACTATCCATCCTCGTGTATTCTTCGCTGCTTGGTTTATTCGCGATCCTGCAGTTTTTTTCCACCCCGGGATTTATTTACTGGGTTGTTCCATCGCCCAACGTTAACTTTGGACCCTACGTTAACCGCGATCATTTTGCGGGATTATTCGAGATGTTAATACCAATCGCGGGCACCTATTACATCGCTGCCGGCCGCAAGTCTGCCTTTTCAATCTTATGGGCTTTCGGACTGCTTATTGCGATTGCTTCGTTGCTTTTGGCTGGGTCAAGAGGCGGGCTGCTAGCTCTGATTGGGGAGTTGCTGGTGCTTGTAACCGTTGTATGGATGCGTACTCCAGAGCGGCGGCGACTGCGCTTAGTTTGGGGAGGTGGAGGGCTGTTTTTGGCCACGATAGCATTCTTGCTGCTGATAGCGCCAAGCGACCTGCCGGGAAGGTTCGCCAGCATTGCCCGGTTTAGAGATGCTACGGTCAGCGGCGATCGTCCCATAGTAGCGCACGATAGCTTACGAATCTTCCGCGACCATCTGGCAACCGGCACCGGTCTGGGAACTTTTGAGGCCGTGTATCCCCAATATCAAAGCTTCGTGACGGACAAGACCTGGACTGAAGCGCACAACGATTACGCTCAGTTGCTGGTTGAAACTGGTCTTATCGGAGGCTTATTAGTTTTGCTGAGCCTCTTGATTTTTCTATACGAAGCCTTTTGGGTAGGACTTCGCTCTGGTTTGTCTGGAACACCTGCCTGGATACAACTCGGTGCAGCGCTAGGCTGTTGCGGATTGCTGGTACATAGTTTCGTTGACTTCAACCTTCACATCCCCGCGAATGCCGCCTGGTTTTCAGCTTGTGCCGCTCTAGGGACACTGACGGCTCCGTTAGCGAAGCAATCGGCCGGAGACGCAGGTACAACCTAAGTTGCGGGCAGGGATCGGCGGTTGCAGACTTACTTGAGCAAAAGTCAGAGGTTAATCAATGGCCTGGCGGCGGGGGGCACTTACACGGTCTGATCTGGGAAACGTTGGGACGGATGCATGTCGTCAGGTCCTGACACCAGGGCAGATCGCTGGGCGAACTTACAATCGTGTAGAAGGGGCCGCTGGCGACAAGACTTGAAGGTTCCGTCTTGCCGATGAATGCGCCGCTTTGAGGGGAAGCCTGACCACTTACGCCGCCCAAAGCCAAGGTAGTGTGATCGCCGGGCCGCAACATGACTTTGTGGCCGCCATCATCGATGGTCACCGTGCCCTCACGGCTGGTTACCGTCACCTGGTTGTCGCTGCGAACAACATCGAACTTCGCTGACTGATCCTTCGGTGTCACGGTAACTTGGCCCACTTCAGCGGACATTCCATTGATCGTGCTGACGTGTGCTGTACCCTGAATTACTTCAACTGCCGACTTCTGGTACTGGACGGTTGAGTTCGGGCTCACGACCACTGAGGAACCATTTCGATTGACGGATACCATCGAGGAATCCGCGGTAACCAGGCGATCGCCGGCAAAAATGCTGCTGGAATCGGCGACTGCGGCTCCATTGAGCGTTACGTTGCCGGTTGCATAGAGCATGGCGCCGCTAGTCTGAGCGGTCAGCACGGCCGCCGAACATACAACTACTAAGAAAAGGCCGACCGACATTTTGCTTGCGCTATGCATGTTGCCTCCCAATCGAATCTGAGGGCTCTTCAAAGAGCCCCAAGCGTACGCCAGAATCATCGCAAAGTCAATGAGTTACAGTATCTCGGCTATTCCAGCTTTCCTGCGTTAACGGCCGTAGATTCGTCATAGTAATCGCGGTACCGGCTACCGTAGTAATACCGGTCGGGCTCGGTGAAGTCTGCCGCATTCAGAATTACACCCATGATGTGAGCATCGACCTGCGCCAACACGTCATAGACGCGACGCAAGGCAGCCTTCCGTGTGACCCCCGCACGTATTACCAGCAGAGTGGAGTCGGCCAATTTCGACAGCAGCACCGCATCGGTGACGCTGAGCACCGGGGGCGTATCGATGATCATGTAATCGAAATCCGAGTCCATATCCGCTATCAGGTCCCGCATGCGCGAAGAAGACAGCATGACAGACGGGTTCAGAGGAACCGGACCCGCCGGCAGCACGGAGAGATTCGGAACCCCAGGGACGGACCGGATTGCTGCCCTGGCGGCTGTATTTCCACCTAATACCGTGCTGAGACCAACGTCGGATTGAAAGCCAAATACCTGCGAAATCCCAGCACGCCGCATGTCTCCTTCGATCAGGAGCACACGCGCGTCATGTTGCGCAAGCACAATAGCCAGATTGACACTGGTTGTGGTCTTGCCCTCCTGGGGCAAGGCGCTGGTCACCATCAGCAGTTTGGAGGACTGGCCGGTCTTGGAAAGCAGAATGGAAGTCCGCAAAGCCCGGTACGCCTCGGCGATCTGAGACTTCGGCTGCAAGGCCGAGGCTGACGCAGCCACTCCCTGTGCGGGGCGCTTGACCTGAAGTAGCGATCGGCTCGAACGAGACGCCATCGGAATCACGGCCAAAGCCGGTAGAGCGGTAATCAAGTGCGCCTGTTCTATGGAGTGCACCGTATTGTCACGAGACTCCAGAATGAAAGCGAGCGACACTCCGCCGGCCAAGCCCACCAGCAGCGACATCATCAGGTTGCGCGGAATGTTGGGCGTCGAGGGCGCGGTTGGAGGAGATGCCGGATCTACAATGCGGACGTTGCTCGACCGCAACCCGGTCATGACTCCTGCCTCTTTCAATTTTTGCAGCAGGCCTTCATAGAGTTGGCGATTGCTGTCCACGTCCCGCTTTAGCAGGCTATATTCGATGGCGCTTTCATTCAGCTGGTTCTCTTCGGTTTTCTGATTCTCCAGAGAAGCTCGCAGCAGCTTTTCACGCTCCAATGCCGCCAAGTAGTCCTTTTTGTACTTCGCCGCCAACCGCGTAACTTCGACCGTAATGTCCGCCTGCACCGCCGCGAGTTCATTATTTAGTTCCTGGACCTTCGGGTAGGTGGGCTGGAACTTAACGCTTGCCTCAGCCAACTGGCGATGTAGATCTGCTTCCTGGCTTCTCAGCTTAACGATCGCACTGGACGGATCGAGATTCGACAACAGATCAGGGTCGCCGGAACTGGCCAGGCGATAAATCGATTCCTTCTGCATACGGTCGCCCTCTGCGCCCGTAAGCTCTTTATTCAACTCATCAAGTTTCGAGGTGATGATGTTCTCTTTTTCGTCAATCCCCAGGATCCCGTGTTCTTTTTGATAGAGCACGAGCTTTTCCTGGGATTCCTGAACCCTCAACTGCAACTCGGACAACTGCTGCGTGAGCCAATCGGAGGTGCGGGTGGTAGCTTCCAGGTGCGTCTTATAGTTCTGCTCGATATAGGTGTCGATTACGGTGTTGACTGCCTTCGCGGCCAGCGCTGGGTCAGAGCTGGCGAAACGAATTTCCAGCAGACGGGTCCGGGGAATCGAGCTGATTTGCAGAGAGCTGTGAAATTTCCCCACCAGCCCAGCCTCGCGACGAGGGTCGAGGCCCGCGGCAGATGCTGCCGCCGCTCCCTTACCGGCGAACGCCGGATCGGAATCGAGATTCAACTTCGAAATAACCAGCTTGGCGATGGCATCGCTTTGCAAGACGTGGGTCTGCGTATCCATGGCAACCATGTAGTCGTCATCGGAATCGCTTGCCCCACCATCGGTATTTTTCAGACCTGCAGTGTCGGCTCCCTCGCGATTGATCACGATGCGCCCCACCGCTTCGTAAATAGGCGTGGTCGAAAGGGCGATCACCGTGCCTGCAATCAACGCCACCACCACGGCAGACAATATTGTCCACTTGTGCCGCAACAGGATGGGCCAGTAATCCCACAGGCTAGGTACGTGAGTGATGGTTGCCGGGTAAGCTGCGGTAAAGACATTGCCCTCATTGGGACGCAAGCCCTGCGGCTCGTCCTTGCGAGGCACTAACATCCGAAAGTTGTTTTCAGGACCCATTCAGCAATTCCATACGCGTTGATAGCCGGGCGTGAGAAGACAGGCGGAACGGCGGGAACGCATTCCGCGCCTCGCGGCCACAAAGCGCGACCTGATTGTACAACGTTCAGGGCGGCCAGGAAGAGCTTTTAATCGGGATTAGAGGGCCCCGGCAGCTATCGGAATACGCATTAAATTCCTGAAATGGGTGGTGTTTAGGCTGCCAGGAGTACGGCCTCGTGATCTATCTCGCGGCCTCTACAACTTTAGAGGGATGCTATCTAAGGGCATCCGAGGCCACTGTCTGGGATTTCCTTGATGTAGCTCACCTATTCCAGTCAGGAAATCTTCACTACAAAAAGCCTATAATTCCGTTCGCCATGCGCTCATGCCGATCGATCTATCTTATTTACATGCTAGCGGTTGTAAGTGCGGTTGTCCCCTACAGCTTCGCACAATCCAACGACGCGGTGATGCAGGAAGCACTGAAATCCTCGACTCCACTGCAGGAGAACCTTCGTGTCCTGACCGACGAAATTGGCGGCCGAGTGCCAGGCACGGTTGCCATGCAACAGGCGATCGAATGGGCCGTTGCCGGATTCAGGGCCGCTGGCGCCGACGCAGTCCGGGTTGAAGAGTTCGCCATTCCGCAGTCATGGGCCGAGGGGGATACCGAGGTCCAAGTAGTTGCACCGGTGCAGTTTCATGTGCGTGCGTGCTCCATCGCCTGGGGGCCGCCGCTGCCAACGACGACCGCCAGAGTGGTCGACGTTGGCATGGGAAGCGATGCGGAATTTGCCAACGCCGGCGACATCGCAGGAGCCATCGTGCTGGTGCACAGCGATGTCTTGAAGACCTGGGACGATCTCTTCCAGGAATATTTTCGCGCTCCCCCGAATCATTGCGAAAGCAAGGAAGGGCAAGGCGCTGGCTATCGCATTCACCTCCAGCCGCGAACACGACATTCTCTATCGGCACATCAATACCGGCACTGGCATGATCGATATAATTCCGCAAGTTCTGCTGGCGCGTGAAGACGCGGAACGGATTGCCCGGCTGCTGGCGCACGGCCAGAAAGTAACTATGTCCATCTCGATGCCAAATCGAGTCGGGCCTGAAATCAAGACCGCCAATGTGATCGTGGAGTTGAAAGGCAGTGAGCTGCCCAACGAAGTTGTAATCGTCGGCGCGCATCTCGATTCCTGGGAGCTGGGCACCGGCGCTCTCGATAACGGCTGCAATGCCGCTCTGGTCATTGACTCTCTACGAGCTATCAAGGCTGCCGGAGTTCGTCCGCGGCGGACTATCCGCTTCATTCTTTTCTCGGGCGAAGAGCAGGGTCTGTGGGGTTCGCTGGCCTATGTGCGCGCCCATCGAAGCGAACTCGACAACATCGTGGCTGAGGTAGTGCTGGACGAAGGCAGCGGCCCACTTACCGGCTTCTCCACCGGCGGGCGCAAAGACATCGACGCTGCGCTTACTCCCATGCTGCAACCGTTCGCGCAGTGGAACGCAAATCAGTTGACCAACGATGCCATGACCGGAACCGACCATTACGATTTCATGATCGAAGGCGTGCCAACCTTGGTAGGTAATCAGTCCGAGGCCAATTACCTGGTCAACTATCACGCTACGTCAGACACTTTCGACAAGGTCGACTTCCCGCAGCTCAAGAAGAACGAAGCCGTGACCGCAGAGCTGATTTTCGAGCTGGCCAATGCACCGCAAAGGATCGGTCCGCGCCTTACGCGTGCGCAAATTGAAGCCACCATCCAGGAAACTCATCTTGACGTGCAGATGAAGGGCTTCGGTTTGTGGGAAGACTGGGTGAACGGAACCCGGGGAAGAAAACAATAATTGTCGTGCTACACTTTCCAGCATTCCGCCGCAGCGTGCAAGAGAACCGCGACGCCCAGAGCGAACGACTGGTCTGGCGGGCTAACACCACATTCGCGAGTTGCGCAATATGGGCAATCCCGAGTTAAGCCTACGGTCGCGTCGCACAGGCGAAACGGTCGCGACTTCCACGCACGCGCTTTCAGCGGCTGTTACAACTGCACTCCACCGTAATCTGCGCCTGGCCAGCGATGAGGGAGTCTCCGCTGTTTCCCGATGAAAACCTGCCCCGGGAGACCGGCGACACTGCTGATGCGATCGCGTCCGTCCCTTCGCCCTCCGGCTATCGCGCCATGCTACAGGCGCTGTTTCGGGGCAAGCTTACCGGCGCTGCCATCGCATTGGTCCTCCGCCAAATGGTGGTCATGGTTCTCAGCGTGGGTAGCAGTGTTGCCGTATCACGCTGGCTTGGTCCGGAGGTCGTAGGCCGCTTCGCTATCCTCATCTTCGTAACCCAGGGAATTCTTGGTTATTTCGGCGATTTGGGGCTGAAAGCCGCGCTGATCCGCAAGCGCGGTGAGCTGGAGCCAACCGAATTGGCCACCGCGCAGCGGGTGATCCTCGGAATCTCCCTGACGTTCGCCGTTGTCATCGGAGCTTTGCTGCCAGTCGTGCTGCGGCTGGTGAAGCTGGGTCCGGGGAACTATCTCCCCGCTGCCATTTTTCTGCTTCTGCTGATTGTGCGCAACCAGCGAACCGTGCCCCTGGCGCTGCTGGAGCGGGCCATGCGGTTCAAGGTGGTCAGCGCAGTGGAAGCGGTCGAGAGCCTCATCTATACCCTTCTGCTGACCACCCTCGCCTACCTTCACAAAGGTATCTGGTGTTACGTGGTTGCGATGGGATGCCGTGACTTGTTTGGCAGCGTGGCTTTTAACCTGATAGCCCGTCCACCGTTCCGGCAGTTTTCCTGGGCGTCGCTTCGTCCCCATGTTGGCTTCAGCCTGGTGTACCAGGGCGGCTCGCTGCTGAACATGATTACGCTGGCGTTTCCGCCGATCATGATTGCACGCCTGCTGGGGAAGAATGCGGTTGGTTATGTATCCTGGGCTTCCACTCTGTCGCTTTATCCTCTGGTGATTTGTAATGCGATGGCCCGTATCTACCTGCCTGCGTTCAGCAGTGCCGCCGCCGATCCCGGCTTGCTGCGTACCCGAGTAGAGAAATCTTTGCGCATCAATGCCAGCATTGCCTGGCCGGCCTGCGCCGTGCTGGCCAGTCTGAGTACGCCCATCATTGCGTACATCTTCACGCCTAAGTGGTTTCCGGCCCAACCGCTGCTCTACGCCTACTGCGTGAATGCTGTTATGACCTCGGTGGGAGTGCCTCTGACCGAACTGTTTTTCTCGCAGAATGACGCATGGTTTAATCTGCGCCTATGTTTGTGGTGGTCCATCCCGACGTGGACTTTCGGCACCTACGCGGTTTACCACTATGGGCTGTTCGGATTCGCCATCTTCCAGGCGGCGTTACAAGGCACATGGTTGCTGGCATTTCTGCATGCCCGGAAGACGGAAGGGCTGCAAGTCTTTACTCCATTGCGAGAGCCCTTTCTGTTGGGCGCCGGGTTGGTGCTGGGAAACTTATTACTAATACATTCAATCGCCCTGTCCTCTATTTACCGGCTGGGAGCCGTTCTGGCGGTTGAAGCTATGATTTGCGGAGCCTTCCTGCTGCGCATGCTTTTGAGCTGGCGGACGGGTACGGGCTCAGTTGGAATAGAGCCGGCTACGGCGTAAGCAGACTAGCTTCAAAAACAAGATCTTATTCACTGGAGTCACTGGATGTCAGAGGTTGATAAATGGTACCGCAATTATTGGGCAAGGCATCAAGCGCGCGATGTCATGTACAAAACGCTGAGAGCACGGTGCTTGTCCTGTGAAGATTGCGTCGGGCTGAATGAAATGGAGCAAGCCATTTTCAATCACACTCGTCATGCCGACCGGCTCTTGGATTTCGGCGCGGGCGACAAGCGGCTCAAGGGTAAATTTCAGTCCGCGGGTTTTCAGGGACGCTATGAAACTCTCGATATGTCGCTGGAGGACCAACACGAATATTCGCTCAGTCTCCCAAATTACCGGTCACTTCGACGCGATTCTATGTCTTGAGGTGATCGAACACATGTCGCTGAACGATTATGTTGATCTGATGGACGAGTTCGAGAAGTTGCTGAATCCGGGAGGCACGTTAGTGATTGGTACGCCGAATCCCTTGTGCGTC
This sequence comes from uncultured Acidobacteriaceae bacterium, assembly GCA_963746515.1. Lineage (GTDB taxonomy): Bacteria > Acidobacteriota > Terriglobia > Terriglobales > Acidobacteriaceae > Bog-257. The sequence continues at coordinate 620,137 of CAVVBO010000004.1, forward strand.
GTTCCCATGTGGGCGGGTGATCCTGGACACGTGCAGCAATATCCATTGGCGGATCTGGCAGCGGATTTTGTGGTGCGAGGCTACAGCGTCGAAGCTTTTCGCGTGCGCTACGGCGCTTGGCCCAAAGGCATTCCAAAGCTGCGATTCCTCGCCATGCGCGTCCTCTGTTATCTGCTGAGTGTTGATTACGCTCATGGCCTCGTGGTGATCGGCAAAAGAAAAGCACCAGAGCAGGTCGCGGGGGCGTCCACATAAACCGTGGGGATTAGGGCTAAGTGGTTCCCTGCGTGATCTCCAGCAGGAGTGGTGAAGTGGGTGGAGGATCGGCGACCGCGGTATACATGAAGCTGCCTGCGCGCTGCCACCATCCCTGGAAAGTTCTGGCGTTTTCACAATCGATGCGAAGTGGAGACCACCGACTTCCATGGACCGCTGGAGGGTTCGCAACGTATTCCTCGTCGTCCCTGAACCCGGGGATTGGACCCGTCAGACTCACGACCACACTTCGCGTGTCTGCCCGAAGCCCGACGCGCAGCGCTTTAAGCGCGCTCTCTTTGGCGCTCCACAGCAAGGTCAACAGCCAGGGGCGGTCCGCTTCAGGCATTCCCGCAACCATTGCCTTCTCTTCGGTGGTGAAATAGTCGTGGAAGAAGCCAGCGCTCCGTGGCTCGATCAATTCCAGGTCGCAACCCACTGCGGCAAGAGACGGCATAACGGCGCAGACTGCCGTCCCCGCGCAGTGGCTTAGAGAAATCGCGATGGCTGCCGGCCCGTCGGTGAGAAATACCTCAGGAGCGCCGTCCGGGGCGGGACGAATTTCGATCGCCGCCAGGGCCGATGGATCAGCTGGAAGGTTCAAGTGAGCGGCGACGGCTCGCTTGACTGTCCAGCGTCCCAAACGCCAGTCACCGCGGCGTTTGGGAAATCGCAAACCGCTGAGGTGAAGCGCCTCGGCGGGGCCAAGCCAGTCGTTCTCCGCCGGCACATCCGCGGCAGTCTGTTCCAGCCAATACAGGTTCACGGCGAAGCATCAACTCTCGCTCAGAGTCAGCACCGCATGGTTGCCGGGTGACTTTTCACCTTCCGGTCCTATCTCCTTTTCTATACCACGTTCGATGGCATGGATGAGGTAAGGACGAAGCGTGGCGGGCGGAATGATGTTATGCAAGGCGCCCACCTTGAGGGCGCGATGAATGCTGTGTACGCGGTCGAACTCGTCGGCCACTTCGCCCAGCTTCTCGGAGTGCACGATGGGGAACAGTTCATTCCACCGAGCTTGCAGCCGGCCTTTCTCCACGCCATCGGCTTGGGCCATGGCCTGAGTCAGCGCCTGCAGTCGCTCATCTTTACGGGCCCGGGCATCCACTTCGCCGGCAAAAACGACGGCCGCTGCGGGAGCCCCGCCGATCACCGAGGCGTACGTTCCCTCCAGTGCAATGATCTCGAGGTTCTCGTTCAATACCTGGGAGAAGACCACATAGGCGCCGCCGTGATAGCGAGAGATGCCGCAGAAAACCATGGGGCCTTTGAAGTTCACCACCGCCCGGCCGATTTCGGCGCCATACTCCAATTGCAGTTTGCGAAGCGATTCCGGAGAGCCATCGAACCCCGACAAGTTTGCCAGAATCACCACCGGCCGGTTATTGCTGGCAGCGTTGATGGCACGAGCTGCTTTCTTGGAGGAGGCAGGGAAGAGCGTTCCGGCGGTCCACTGGTCCGGGCCGTCGGCGGGAACGAATCCCAGGCGAGGCAACAGGATGCGACTCGATGCCCAACAGACAAACCGGATAACCCCCCAGATGTGCGTCCCAAACCACCACCGTCTCGGCGCCTCTCATGCCTGACCAGCGCTCTAGAGGAGCGTGGTCCTGATCAACTACTGCCGCCAGCACTCTGCGGATATCGAACGGCTTCTTACGCCCGGGATTGGTTTCGTCGGAGAAGACGTCTCCGACGCGCACGAAGCTGCTGGTGCCATTGGCGCCGTGGGGATACGTTTGCACGTCTCGGTCGATGGGATCGCTGGTTGCGGCCTGACGCGGAAAACGCTCGCCCGGAAGAATGTAAGTGTGTTCGTAGTGACGGAAGAGGATTTGGCAGGCTTCGTCGATGTCACGCGCAAAATACTGCGCTTGCCCGTTTGGTCCCATGATGCGATCGTAGCCGCCGATGCCCTGATTGTCCTCGGCCGATACGCTGCCCGAGTAATCGAGAGCACGTTTGCCGGTCAGTACCATTGCTCCTAGCGGAGTCATGATCAGGATGCCGCGGGTGTGCAACAGCATGGTGGCTTCGGAATTCCAGTAGGGTTGCGCTCCCACGTTGATGCCATTCACTACCAGATTCACTTCGCCGCCCGCCTGGGTGAATTCGATCAGGCGACGCAGCACGCGCGAGATCCAGTCCATGTTCTCGACGCCGCTGTCCATGGAGATTTTCGCTCCAGCGGAAATCGGGAACCATTCCAGCGGCACGTGCTTGGCTTCCGCCAGATCGAGGGCCGCGTTGATGCGACGGCATTCCGGTTCGGCCAGAGCGCCCATTCCCTTGCTGGGATCTCCCAGCACCAGGACTCGCGTCATGCCTTCGGGATACTTGGTGGTGAAGTTGCGAATCACGCCTACGATGATGTTGGCTTTGTTCTTGCCATAGGGGCGATCGACGGGAACTAGACGATTCTCAGCATCCAGATCGTATTCGACGAAATCGCCAGTGGGGAATTCAGCCCGCGTGTCTTCCAGGGAGGGCGTGAGCATTTTGATGATTTCGTAGGGATAGATGAGCCCATGCTGGCGCATCTTGACCACTTTTTGATCGTACTCGGCGAGCGGTTTCAACGGCTGTTGCTTGGTGGCAGGCCGCAAGGTCATCAGCAAACCAGTGCTGCCGGGATTGGAAAAACGCACCAGCATGTCGCGCAACTCGCCCGTCTTGGGATGAGGAATGCGGGCGCGCATGACAACTTGCTCCAAGCCCAGGCCGTCGGTTGCCGGAGCCACGCGGTGCGCGATGTCGAGCAGTTCGTCAGCATTGAAGGTAAGCGCTGGCCATACATAGAGCAGGATACGGTTCCAGTAGAGGCGCTTCTGCGAAGGCCGCTTCATCTGGAATTGCCGGATCGCCGCCAGGGTCTCGGCAAACATGCGCTCCAGATGCGGCAGTTGCATCACCCGACCGGCCTCATCGCGTACGGGGGTAAGATCGCGGACTTCGGCACAGGCAAACAGCCGCTCGTCCTTGGGATTTTCGCGAGCTACGGCGTGCAGAAGGTAAACATCTTCCACTGACGGCAAACGCTCGATGTTGAAGTTCTCCAGCCGCCACAGATGCAGCCGATTGCCCATCATGGGGTGGATGCCGCGATAAAACTTGTCCTCTTCGTACTTGCCGTCTTTGAGAACGTAGGTGAAATGCAGCGTGCCGCTGATGCCCTGGCCACGGCCTGGACCGCCGATAGCCAGCACAACCCTGTGCACCGTGCTGGGGAATTCCGCCTGATTCAACAGGGAGTGGATTTCCCGCTGCACGCTTTCCGCGTCGTTCAGAGCGCCGCGATGCCACACATAGAAGTCGATGGCGACCTCGCGGTCAGCCGGAACTTCCTGGATCAGGGGAATCAATTCGTGTGCCGTTTCCGCCAGTCCGGAATATTCCGCGTGGGTGGTGAAAAGGTGGAAGCGCTTGCCTTCGTATTCATATTCCGCCGACACATAGCGTTGTCCATCTAATGCCCGGCAACAGAGGTCGGTAAGGGTCAGCGGCCGATAGTGCCGCCGGGTGAGGACCTCCAGCATCACTTGCCGCAAGTCGAGGTTGGCGGTGGCGAATCTGCTGGAGAACAAAGCGACCAGCGGTTGGGGACACTCGATCATCGCCCGGACTCGATCATCGCGATCCGCCGCTTCAGGATTGGTCAGCCAGATAGGAGAGATGTTCCACCATCTCGGCATAAACCAATTTTCGCGATCTTTCGAACAGGGGCTGATCGAAGCAGTGATAGCGCACTTCCCAAGCCAGATCGCTCACCCTGGGAGAGCTTCCGCGAGTGATGGCGATTAGCCGGTCCAGGAGCGTGCGGAAGGACTCGTCCGCATCTGGAGTCAGCATTTCCTCGCGAGGCAGACGCCGTTCGAGCACGCCCAGAATCGGTGTGATCTGCCGCTCCACTCGCTGATGCGACTTGTAAATCCAGAGGAGAGTTTCTTCCAGCGCGGGTGAGGGATCGAGCGTGGTGATGCCATAGTGAGCGAGCGCACGGCGCAAGGCATCGACAAATGCCGGCGGAAGCCCCTCGCCTTCCGTCTTGATCATGCGCAAATAGGTAAACAGATAGGCTTCGGGACTGGGCGCTTCACCACCCGATGGATCGTTGGTGCCTGGCTTGCGACGGAACAGAGAACAAATATCGACGAAGATGTTGAGGATCTCATCTTCCTGCCGCCGCAGTTCTTCGGTGTCTGAGGTGAACTCGCGGAACTGGCCCCACTGCGCAAACACGCGCGCTGTATTGACCGGATCGACATCGAAGCCCAGCATGAGCTGCCGCAACTCGTCCAGATTCTGCCGCCAGGCCGACTGACTGGCGCTGTCTTCACCCGAGGTCAATGAGGTGCCAAAAACCACCCGCTCCATCGCCTCCGTCGGTTGCTCTTCTGCCGCAGGTTCAATTTGCAACAGCGGAGCGCCGATGTCGACCTGCACGTTGGGGATGGTCATGATCTGCCGCACTTTGCCGGCGAACGGAGCCACGACCTGCGTCTCCATCTTCATGGCCTCTAACACCAGCAGGCGATCTCCGGCGGCAACCGTGTCGCCCGGTTTTACAGCAATCGACACCACCACTGCGGGAGCCGGCGCGTGAATCACGCCGCCGTCGTCGCGTTCGATGCGATGAGAAACACCGTCGACTTCAATCCGGTAACTCACTCCTTGCACTGCCGAGACCACGTGCGAGCGTTGACCAAATGTCGTCAGCCAATACTCGAAGGGACCAAGATGATGGAGATGAGCATCGATGCACGACCCATCTACCTCGATGCGGTAGCGCTCACGGCCCAGGCAGTAGGTCTTCATCGCGTAGGATTGGCCGCGATAACGCAGCTTTACTGTCCGGCCTGCCTCGCTGCGGACGTGCGGCCGGCCCCGCACAGCCGAGGTATAGAACTGGGCCTGCTCCACCGCCAGATCGGCACAGTAAACTTCGATCGCGGCCTGTACCAGGGCTACATCGGCGAAACGGCGGGAAAGATGTTCGCCATTGGCCGCCAGACGATCAAGCCATTCGACATCCACCTGACCGTGCTGGACCTCGGGACGGCTTACTAATTCCAGCAAGAATGCTTTGTTGGTCGCTCCGCCCTTGATGACCACAACGCTCTCGCGCAGCACTCGCTGCAAGCGGGAGAGGGCTTCCTTGCGACTTTGGCCGAAACGCGATGATCTTGGCGACCATGGAGTCGAACTCCGGTGGCACCGAGTCTCCCACCGAGACGCCGGTATCGATCCGTATGCCCGGTCCAGTCGCAATTTTGAAGCGCTCGATGGTGCCGGGTCCGGGGGCAAATCCATTCTCCGGATCTTCGGCGTTCAGTCGCACTTCAATGGCGTGACCAATGGTGCGCGGCTGGGCTGCTTCCAGGCGACCGCCACGTGCAATGTGGATCTGGAGCTTCACCAGGTCCAGTCGCGTCGTACACTCCGTCACCGGATGCTCGACCTGTAAGCGGGTGTTCATTTCCATGAACATGAAACGCTGGCTGGCCGGCTGGTACAGAAACTCGACCGTGCCTGCATTGCGATAGCCGGCTGCGTGGCTCAGGCGGACGGCCGCCTCCCGCAGCAACTGGTCCACTTCCAGGGAGAGCCCGGGTGACGGGGCCTCTTCCATGACCTTCTGATGACGCCGTTGCACAGTGCAGTCGCGAACCCCCGCGGCCCAGGTGGTTCCATAGTGGTCGGCGATGACTTGAACTTCGACATGGCGGGCGCCACCGTCGATCAGCCGCTCCATGAAGACGGTTGGATCACCAAAGGCTTTGGCGGCTTCGGCGCGAGCGCCCTCAAATGCCGGCGCAAGTTGATCGTCCGAATTCACCCGGCGGATGCCGTGACCACCGCCTCCTGCCGTGGCTTTGATCAACAGCGGATAGCCTAGTTGCCCGGCATGATGAACCGCATCCGCGAGGGTGTCGACCGGGCCGCCGCTCCAGGGCGCAATCGGAATGTGGGCTTCCTCGGCTAAACGCTTGGAGGAAATCTTGTCGCCCAGCCGTCGCATCACTTCCGGTTCAGGCCCGATGAACACGATGCCCATTTCGCGGCATAGTTCCGCGAAATCTGCATGTTCGGCGACAAAGCCCCATCCCACCCATACAGCTTCGGCGCGCACCTCCGCCAGGGCCGCTTTGAGTCCGTCATAATTCACATAGCTGCTCTTGGGCTGATGAGTTATGGGATCAAGGAACGTACTGGCGCCGAGACACCAGGCTTCGTCGGCTTCGCGGACGAACATGGCGTTGCGATCGGGCTCGGTGAAGAGCGCGATGGTGCGCAACGAGGTGCCGTGTTCGTGATTAAACTCGCGGGCCGCGTGGATGAACCGCATCGCAGCTTCGCCCCGATTGACGATCACCACGCGCTGAAATTCGTGCTGCATGATTTCCCTCGATTCGGAGACCGTTAAGATTGGCAGCTAGGTCGTCATGCCAGGACGGGCCGCATCGCTCGCAGCGGCTCCAGATCGACACTGCTGGGCAACGCCACGGTGCTGTAGCCGCTGACCTGCAGGTAGCGATTTCCGGCCGCATCTATGACCTCTGCATTGAAACTTTCGCCGTGCTCGTCCGGCGTGACTATGGCATACAAAGGTCCCTCGGCCAATTGCGGTGAGCGCGACCAGCGGACCTGCTCTACATGAAGCGGCAAGCCCATGCGATTGTGCACACCCATTTCCCAGAGACCGGCAGTTTGGAAGCAAAGCTCGATCAGCCGCGGCTCCATCAGCGTCGGACGATCGGAAGGCTGATGGTTGCCAGGCAAGTTCTTCGTCATCTCGCCCACCATTCGCTTTCCGTCCCACCAGGCGCGTTCCACAACCTGATACGCCGGGCCGTGGAAATAAATGCGATAGATTTCAGTGGCATCGATGATGGATTCAGTCGACAAGCGCAAAGGTGTCAGGGGTGACACTTCCGGCGCCTGCTTAGTCAGCCGCACCCGCGCTACGAAGTGTGTGGTCTCTTGCGGTTCGGGATGGTTGGGCAGAGTTCGCCGGCCGATCAATCGGCAATCCGCGACCAGATTGTCACCTTGCGGATAAAAGACAGCCTGAATGATCACTTTCCGCGGCTCATCCTTGTAGAACTTGAAGGGAGCCAGAAAATTCACCTCTTCGATCGTGCCGATGCGCCATCCCGGATGAACGCAGAGAGCAGCTTCGGCAAACGCTTCGATTCCCATGACACCGGGCAGCACGGGAGTGCCGTCGATACGATGATCGTAGAGGAAGGGTTGTGCCGTGGGATCCAGAGTCGTCTCCATGGTCAAACCACTGTGAACACCCATTCCAGTGATCTTGCCGACCATCGGCCCTTGATTTGCTAACCGCTCGCGGGAAGCGCTCAGAGCCTCTGTATCCAGGCCTCCGGTCGGGTCCCATTCATTCAATAGAATGCCGAGACGCTGGCCAATCACGATTTCGCCGCTGGTTGCTCCGGCAGTGAGTTCGCGACGGATCAAAGGAATGCCAGCCTCGGGCGGCAGCATGTCGATGCCCGCCACCTCCATCATCTTGGGAATGGAGCCGCGCGTGGCCATGCCGATGCCACCCCACGCCGTCCAGTCGATGACGATACCGCGTGTAGCCGGCCGGGTAGTGCGGAAGCTCGACGTGATCTTGCACAGCAGGTCGTTGGCGGCGCTGTAATCGGTTTGGCCGCCATTGCCAAAACGGCCGGCAATCGAACTGAATGCCACCGTCGCCCCCAGAGGCATGTTCTTTATGGCGTGCAGAAGATTGAACCAGCCATCGCTCTTGACGTCGAAGACCAGATCGAATTCGCGCTGGTCTTTATCCGGCAGGAAGTGGCTGCGCTCGATGCCCGCGGCATGTAGAAGCACATCGAGGTGGCCACTGCGTGTGCGCACTTGGTCGATAACCTTGGTTATCGCCTCGCCATCGGCGAGATTAACGCTGAAGTAGTGTGCGGTACCGCCCGCCGCCCGCACCGCGTCGATGGCACTCTGTGCAGCTTGGGCGCGTTCCAATCCCGCCAGTTCCTTTTCGACCAGCGCCGGCGTGGCTCGCTCGCCGCGGGCTTGTATGCGGGCAAACAGAGTCGCGCTTCAGTCCGTCTTTGTCGCTGACAAAGCGCTTGAGATCGGTGACTGTTCGGATCGGGCTCCGGCACCAGATCGAGCAGATAGAAGGTGCCGCCCGACGCTGTTGCCAAATCGGCCGTGATGGCCGAGACGATGCTTCCTGCTGCTCCCGTGATCAGGAAGACACTGTCTTCATTAAGCGTGAGGCCTGCGTGACCATCGATTGCCGGCTGTTCCTGCAAACCGACAGTCCAACGCTCGCCTGCTTTGTATCCGATCTCAACCGCGCCCGGATCGCGCAGCGTTTCCGCGACCAGGCTTTCTGCGATTTCAGACGGCGTGCGCCCGGCTTCGAAATCGACGGCTTTAACGAAAGCGTCAGTTCGCTCCCGTTTGTAAGTCTTGGTGAAGCCGACGACAGAGCCACCCAGCGGGGCGGTCGCTCCAACGGCATTATATCCATGTTGTCCACCGAGCCGGGTTGCCGATACCAGGAACGTGCCCGGCGCAGCAATCTGCTCAAACAGAGTGCGCATGGTTGTGTAGAACAGCTTGACGCGTGTCCGCAGAGCTTCACGCCAGGCGGCCAGATTCATGTTGTCCAAGCTGCCTTCATCGTCCAACGCAGGAAGCCAGTAGACTCCCTGCACCGGACCGGCAGCCAGCCAGGTCTTAATGCGATTGGTCAATGTGTCTGCATCCGGCGCGCCCTCGATCAGCAACACTTGCACGCCTAACGTTTGCAGCTGTTTTGTCAGCGCATCGGCGGCGCCGTTGCTGTCCGGCATGACGAGCACCCGGCTGCCTGCGCCCAAGATCACACCCGTTGGTTTGCAGACATTGAGCGGCGGACGGAGGTTCGGTACAGGCACGCGCCGCGGAATGCGGTTGGCCGCCTCAAAGTTTAGCAGAGGCCTGCGCTCTGGCTTCGGCACTGGAGGAGGTGAAGGCGGAGTGGTCGGGTCGGTGCCCTCAGGCGGCTTTTCCGGCGCTTTTGTCGCGGTTGGGGAGACCGCTGCTTTGGCCCTCTTCTGTTGGGCAAACTGAATCACGTGGCCCAGGGTCGGGAAGTCGCGCAGCTTGATGCTTTCATCCCGCGGAATGCCATAAGCAGCCCGCACGGAGGCAAACATTTCCGCCTGTTTGACGGTGTCGATGCCGAGGTCGGCCTCCAGGTCGAGCTCCGGGTCCAGCATGTCTTTGGGATAGCCAGTCTTCTCCGCAACAATGTCCATCACCTTCTGCTTGACAGCCTCGTCGTCGTCCGCCGAAGCCAGGACTGGCGTGGAAGTTGACGCAGGCGCAGGCAAGGGTGTGGAGGGTTGGAGAGTGGTTGCTGGCGGTGTTGCTGCTCCCGCCAAATCTGGCCGATTCTCGTAAACGAAGCGGATCACGTGAGCCAAGGTCGGATAATCACGCAGCTTGCGGTTCTCGTCGCGTGGGATTCCATAGATCTCGCGGATGGCCGCGAACAATTCCGCCTGCTTGACGGTGTCGACGCCAAGGTCGGCTTCCAGATCGAGGTCCAAGTCCAACATGTCTTTCGGATAGCCGGTCTTTTCCACTACCAAGGTTAGGAGTCGTTCTTTCACATCATCGACGGCGCTGGCTTGCGCGGTTGTCACCGTGGGTGCGGGCGCGGCCGGTTTCACTTCAACTGCGGGGGCGGATGTCAGCGCTGCAGCAGTCGTCGCGACCGTTGCCGGCGACGGCGCGGTTGCGCCGGCCAGGTCGGGCCGATTCTCGTACACGAAGCGGATCACATGGGCCAGAGTCGGATAGTCGCGCAGCTTGCGGTTATCGTCGCGCGGAATACCGTAGATCTCGCGGATGGCCGCGAACAGTTCCGCCTGCTTGACGGTGTCGACGCCGAGGTCGGCCTCAAGATCGAGATCCAAGTCCAACATGTCTTTCGGATAGCCGGTTTTTTCCACCACCAATTCGAGAAGGCGTTCCTTCACGTCATCAACGGCGCTGGCTTGCGCGGTTGTCACCGCGGGCGTGGCCGTCACTTCAACTGCCGGAGTCGATGTCGGCACTGCGGCAGTCGTCTCGACCGTTGCCGGTGACGGAGTGGTTGCGCCGGCGGCCAGGTCAGGCCGATTCTCGTACACGAAGCGGATCACATGGGCGAGAGTCGGATAGTCGCGGAGCTTGCGGTTATCGTCGCGCGGGATTCCGTAGATCTCGCGGATGGCCGCGAACAATTCTGCCTGCTTGACGGTGTCGACGCCGAGGTCGGCTTCGAGATCGAGGTCCAAGTCCAGCATGTCTTTCGGATAGCCAGTCTTTTCCACCACCAAGGTTAAGAGTCGTTCCTTCACATCATCGGCGGCGCTGGCTTGCGTGGTTGTCACCGTGGGTGCGGGCGCGGCCGATTTCACTTCAACTGCCGGAGTCGATGTCGGCGCTGCGGCAGTCATCGCGAGCGTTGCCGGTGACGGAGTGGTTGCGCCGGCGGCCAGGTCAGGCCGATTCTCGTACACGAAGCGGATCACATGGGCCAGAGTCGGATAGTCGCGCAGCTTGCGGTTATCGTCGCGCGGGATGCCGTAGATCTCGCGAATCGCCGCGAACAATTCCGCCTGCTTGACGGTGTCGACGCCGAGGTCGGCCTCTAAGTCGAGATCCAAATCCAGCATGTCTTGCGGATACCCGGTTTTCTCGACGACCAATGCGAGCAGACGTTCCTTCACGTCATCGACGGCGCCATTAGGTGAGATCGCCGGGAGGAGTGGCGTTTTCACTTCAGGCGTTGGGACGGGCGCTGCGGTTGGTGTCTTGAGCACTGGTGACGAAGCAGCACCGCCCGCCAGGTCTGGCCGATTCTCGTACACGAAGCGGATCACATGGGCCAGAGTCGGATAGTCCCGCAGCTTGCGATTATCATCGCGCGGGATTCCGTAGATCTCGCGAATCGCGGCAAACAATTCCGCCTGCTTGACGGTATCGACGCCGAGGTCGGCTTCCAGATCGAGGTCCAAATCCAACATGTCTTGCGGATAGCCGGTCTTTTCCACCACCAGAGCGAGAAGCCGTTCTTTCACCGAATCCACGTTATCTGTTTTCGGCGATGCGGAAGCCGTCGGCTTTGGCGCCGGAGGGGCGGGTGCCGTGACTTGAATCTCTCCGTTGGACTTGCCGTTCTTGCCTGGTGTCGGAGGTGCCACCGGCATAGTCACAGCAACGACTGCGGCCACTGGCGCTTGGGGCTTTGCAACAGACACCTGAGGGGCGACAGCCACTTGCGGTGGGGCCGGCGGTGGTATCGGCGTCGCAATCGGCGTTGGCAACGCATGACCTTCGGCAGCGGTCGCTGCGATGCGCGCGGCCAATCCCTGATCGCGAACGCGCAGAGTCCGGTGAACCACTTCCAGATCCGCAACTGGCCGGCCTGCCATCCGGCTTAGCCACGCGTTCCAAGCATTCTGGTCGACAATGCGATAGGCGTAGCCGAGGGCATTCGGTTTGGGACGGACACCGTCTTTCGTCGGTACCCGGCGCAACAGAATCATGCTGATCTGTGAACCGAAGCCGGCGCCCAGATGCAAGCGCATATTGGATGGGATAGGCGCCGCCTTTCGACAAGTTCAACACGCCCAACTCGGGATCGACTTCCTTGAAGTTTGCAACCGGCGGCACCAATCCGGTTTCCAGAGTTTTAACCGCCAGGACATCTTCAATGCCCGTAGCCATCGCGTGACCCGTCATGCCCTTGGTGTTGGCAATCACGATTTGATCCGCACCTTCGCCGAAGACGCGGCGCAGGGCATGGATCTCTGCCGAGGCGCTACCGCCCCGTGCAGGTGTGTAAGTTTCATGGGAAACGAAAACCATCTTCGGCGCTACCTCGCCGCGGGCAATGCCGCTGCGGGTTTCCGCTGCGGCCACCAGGCTTTCCATGACCCCGCCGATGTGCTGGACATCGAGGCGAGTGCCGTGAAATGCGCTGTTGGCGGTCACCGCGCTCAACACTTCGCAGATAGGCTGGATGCCGCGTTCGCGCGCGGCTTCGGCGCTCTCGACTACCAGAGCGGCGGCGCCCATGCCCATGATCAGGCCGTGGCGGCGGCGGTCGAACGGAATAGCGGCTTCTTCGACTCGCTCGTCGGTAGCAGCCGCTCCACTGGCCAAAAAGCCTGCACCAAACCAGCCGATCATATTGTCTGAGGTCACGTCGTCGGCGGAGATGACGATCACCCGGCGGCAGCGTTCGGCGCGGATCCAATCCTCGGCCAACGAGACGCCTTGCGCAGTGGTTGCGCAAGCGGCATTGATTTGCGTGTTGGGACCGCGAGCGCCGATCAGTTCGGCAAATTGCGAATGTCCCATCGACAACACTCGGAGCAGGAAGCGCCGATCGAAGACGTATGGCTGCTTCTCGAGCGTGGCGTGCAATTCGTCGATGCGCCTGTCCATCTCCTGACCTAGCACGGAATGTCCGTTGGCTGAGTGGGCGCGCCAGCCTTCCAGCATGGCCAGCTCTTCGCGACGGGCATGATCGACGTGATAGGCAGAAATGATTTCGGCAAAGGAATCGTAGCCCGGAAAAGCCGAGCCGAAAATCACGCCGGTATCGTCCCGCATGGCGTCGGGCAATCCCCAGCGCTCGGGCAATTGCGTGCCTTTGCTGGTGGTCTTGTAGCGCATCACCAGCGGGATGCCGGCGTCCCGCAGAGCGTCGATTCCCGCGGCGATAGCCAGCCGGGTCACGCGATCCAGCGCCGCCAGATGTTCGGCGGGAACGCCGAATTCACTTTCCAGATCGAAGGCGCCGCCGCGACCGGCCAACTTGATGACATCGGCTACATCGGTGATGTCTCAAAGGTTGGCTCCCCTTTTTCGCTCTTGACCAGACCGCCGGATGTGTTTGTCGAGCATGGCGTTGCGGAATCGAGTGGGGATTGCAGCCGATGAATTGATCGCCGCGCAGGATGCGCTCGATATTGCCATCGTCGAAAATGTGTTCGGTTCCGGGCAGGCCCAGCGACGCTCCGGTAATCACCACCGGGGCGTAAGCCGGAATAGGCTGCTGTCCGTGGGTGATTTGCCAGCCGTTGCGCTCCAGACTTTCCGTAAGCAAACGACCGAGTTCGTTATAAGAATTGCCATGGCCATTCGAAGGCTTGGACGGCAGGATCACTGGGGTCATGGCAGTTGGTGGAGCAGCAGTTGGCTTGGCTTCTGCCACTGGCGCAGCGATGGCTGACTGCGAAAGCGGAAGCGTCGTTGGAGCCTTGACGGCAGCTGCAACAGTTGCCTGCTGACTGGAATTGGTTTGGCGACGATCGCCGGCGTGCGAGATCGCAGCCTGCGTAAGACCGCAGGCTTCGCCGGAATCTCGGCGTGCGGCCTCAGCCTGTCCCTCGGCCCAATCCTGCCGCATACAGAGCGCACAGGGCCTGGTTGAAGGAAGGAATATCTCCAACCTTGGGATGATTGGTGAACACCGAAATGATATCGCCACGCTCGCCGAGCACTTCCTCGGCAAATCCCTGCAACGCCTTCTTCGGACCCACTTCGATGAAGACACGAGCGCCCGCGTTGTACAAGGTGTTCAAGCCTTTCACAAACTGCACCGGAGAGGCGACCTGCAGGGCAAGCAGATCCAGCATCTGCGGAACAACATCCGGTCCGGTGGGATAAAACTCGCCATTCACGTTGGCGACGATAGGGATCTTCGGCGATTGAATGTGCAGGGTCGCCAGCATCTCGCGCAGCGGCTCGCTGGCGGGAGCGACAATCGAGGTATGAAACGCGTGGCTGACCGGCAACGGCACCACGTTGAAGCCGGCCTGCAGGAAAATTTCCATCGCCTGCTCGACGGCCTTGCTGGCGCCGCCGATGACCGACTGTTGTCCGCTGTTTACGTTGGCGATGACCACGTAGCCGTCAATGGTTTTCAGGATGCGCTCGACTTCAGCCAGGGGCGCAAAGACCGCGGCCATGCGGCCGGTATCTGTCACGGCCACCTTGGTCATGCCGCGGCCGCGCGCACTGACGGCGGCCAATGCATCGTCGAAGGTCAAGCGAGCCTGAGGCAACCAGGGCGCCGTATTCGCCCAGGCTATGTCCCATGGTCATGTCAGGCTTGATCCCGTAGGCGGCCAACAGCTGGGTCAGCGCCAGGTCGATGGTCAGCACGGTGGGCTGAGTGATCTCGGTCTGGCGCAAATCTTCTTCCGCCTTCGCGACGGCAGCTTCGTTGTTGGGATCAACAAAGATAAACTCGCTGAGCGGCTTGCCCAGCATCGGAGTCATGATGCGATCCGCTTCCACGAAAAGGTCGGCCACCAGCGGTTCGGCAGCGCGCAGCGGCGCGATCATGTTCACGTACTGCGAACCCTGACCGGTGTACAGAAACGCGACTTTGGGCGGCGGGCCCCATGTCCGCGAAAGATGCCTTGCGGCCGCAGGGCTTTCCAGATCGGTAGCTTGATTGGCTTTCAGCGCCTTGAGCGCCTTGCCGGACTTGTCCGCCAAGATCGGCAGCATCGGCATAGTCGATGGCCAGGCGTTCCGGTGCTTTCAGGTCTGACTCAGCCGGAGCTGCCGGAGCCGGCGCGCTGCCTGCCGCTGCTTCTTTCTGTATGACCAGCAGACGCTCGATGATGGCTGCGTCTGAGTCGGCGCCGATTACCAGAGCACCGCGCAAAGGTGCTTTGTAGGAAGCGGGGGCAGACGCCAGAGCAGAAGCTTCCTCAGCACTTGCGACGATGCTTGGAATTATCCCGACGGGTATGTCGCCCACCGCGACCGAATGCTTGCCGTTTCCGTTGAGCCTGCCGGGAATATACTCCTCCAGCACGGCGTGAAAGTTGGTGCCGCCAAAACCAAACGCGCTTACCCCGGCGCACCGCGTTGTATTCGCTGGAACCGTCCAGGGCTTCAGTTCGCTGTTGACATACAGCGGGGAGTGCGCAAAGTCGATATCCGGGCTGGGATGCTCGCAGTGCAGGCTGGGGGGCAGCACCTTATGGTGCAGCGCCAATGCAGCTTTCAGCATGCCCGCAGCGCCCGCCGCGCCTTTCAGGTGTCCAAAATTCGATTTGACCGAGCCCAGAGCAATCGAGCTCTTGGGAAGCTGGAAACTGCTCAGGACATCCACCAGACTTTGGGCTTCGACGACGTCACCCACCCGGGTCGATGTGCCGTGACCTTCAAACAACGTCGCGGTGGCGGGCGACAAGCCGGCATTTTCCCAGCCGCGCTGGACAGCCAGTCTCTGGCCCACGGGATTGGGCGCGGTGATGCCTTTTCCCTTACCGTCGCTGGCTCCGCCCATGCCGCGGAGTACGGCGTAAATTTTGTCGCCTTCGCGCTCGGCATCTGCCAGACGCTTCAACACGAAGATGGCGGCGCCTTCGCCCATCACGAAACCGTCGGCTCCCTCGGCATATGGCCGAGTGCCGGTAGCCGACAGCGCACCGATCTTGCAAAACTTTATGAAACTCGAAGCCCCCATATTGCGGTCAATGCCGCCGGCGACGGCCACATCAAAATCGTTTGCGATCAGTCCTTCTGACGCTGCACTAAAGGCCGCCATGGCCGAGGCGCAAGCCGCGTCCACTACGTAGTTGGGCCCGTGAAAGTTGTAAATATTAGCAATCCGACCGGCGATGCAGTTGGCCAGCTCGCCCGGCATGGTGTCTTCCGTAACCGCGGGGACCATCTGCTCGATGCGACGGTGCAATTCCTCCGTCATCGCGCGGCGTGCCGCCTCGGGCAGGGCAGCAAAGCTGGCAGTTTCGGCCAGTTCGCGAGCATACTCGGGGAAGTACAGACGCAACGCGGTGAAGTAGTGTTTTTCTCCGGCCATGGCATTGCCGAGAATCACGGCCGTGCGATCCGTATTCAGCGGCCTTTTGGGATAGCCGTAATCTTCCAAGGCCTCGCGGGTGCAGGCAATCGCCCACTTCTGGGCATCATCCATGGCGTCGACGACCTTCGGAGGCACGGCGATGTGCCACTTCATAGGCTCCCAGGGGAATTCACGCACCCAGCCACCGATCGTCGAGTAAGTCTTGTCCGGAGCGCTATGATCGGAATCGTAATAAAGGGCGGAGTTCCAACGGTCAGAAGGTACCTCACTGACGCTGTAACGGCTGTTCTTTACGTTTTCCCAGAAAGCGGGGACGTTCGGGGCATCGGGCAGGACGGCTCCCACGCCAACAATCGCAATCGCGCGATGAGCAGTGTTTTCCATGGCTGACACTTCCTTTGAGGATTCTCAGTGGCCAGACGAAATCAGCGGCTATCGGACGGCGCGGCGCGAAGCAGGCATTGATGGATAGGGTCTGTCTCTTCCTCTCCACACTGGAGGAAGGATCTACTCACCAGGCCAGGTCGAAGCGGGGGTCGCCCGAGAGCATCTCTACTGTGACAGGGGGCGCAGGGTTGTCTGTGATATGACGTGCTTTGGTTTGTGACGCATGTACCCTGGGTTGGTGATGTCGCCCGCCGCCGCCGGTGAGGTATATGTGTGGCAACACGGAGCTTGCGGTTTTCAGCCGGTCCAGCCCGCCGGCATTCCAAAACAAATGTGTTGTCACACGGTCGGCCATGGGCGGGATATTGCGGATTGCAATGGGCTCGGCGGCGAAGCATGTTGCCACATGTAAATTGGACATTACCTCACCCCAGGGAAGGTTCTGCGCGGGATTCGTTTTACTAAACAGAAAAGGCATCCGGTCCCAAACCAGCGGCCGGATGCCGGCGGCAACGTCTATGCCAGAACAGGCTGTTCCGCTTCCTTCTTCACCCGGCTATAAATTACGTCAGCCACGTAATCCATGTCGGCAAGCTGGCCGGCCTGGGCGCGCAAAACCGCGGGCAATTCGGAACTGGCTTCGAGAGACAGGATGTCAGCGCCGGTCACGCCATCGGCTCCGATGACCCAGCGCAAACCGTCTTGCGCCACTTTGATTGCGGCGTCGCGCGCGAAGATCCGGGCCAAGGCAGCCAGTGCGGTCGCGTCGAAGCGCGCGTTGGCTTTCTCGTTCAGCTTTCCTTCCGCCGCCAGCGCAGCGCGGCGAGCCAGGCTGCCGGCGCACTCTGCGTAAGCAATCAACTCGCCCAGGCGGAGCAGAATGTGCTGATGCCGGGTCAGGCGTGCGGCCCGCGCTGCTTCCATTACCTCGGCCAGGGCATGCGCGGCCAGAGCGGCCGTGCCGGCGCCGACGTTCGGATGCTTGGCTGTGCAACGCTTCGAGCTGGCGCGCCTGGTCGTGATAGTACTGCCCGCGCGTCTTCAGGTGAAGCTGCCAGCGGTCACGGCTGATCGTCATCTCCATGATCTCGGAGGTGCCTTCGTAGATCCGGGTGATGCGGACGTCGCGGCTGATCTTCTCTACCATGTATTCGTGCGTGTAGCCGTACCCGCCCAGCGCCTGGATGCTGTCGTCAGCGGCCTTATCGCCTGCTTCCGTCGCCATGTACTTGGCGATGGCGCCCTCGGTGTTCAAGTGCCTTCGCCGCCAGCGTCGATGCGCAAGAGCGGTTTCTTCGATGTAGGAGCGGGCTGCTTCCAGGCGAACCACGTTAGGGACGATCAGCTTGTGCGTGTAGCCTTGCTTTTCCGACAGCGGCGCGCCGGCCTGAATACGCTTGGTGGAATAAGGAATGGCGCGATCAAGAGCGCTCCATCCGGCTCCCAGACCGAACGCGGCAACCATCACGCGCGTGTAACCGAAGACCAACTGCGCCTGCACCAAGCCCTGGCCTTCTACGCCGCCGACCAGCCGGTCGGCGTCAACGTACACATCGTTGAGAGCCAGCGCTGCCGTGTTGCTCAGACGAATGCCATGCTTGTCCTCGGGCTTATCGTGAGCAAAGCCTTTAGTTCCCGCATCTACGATGAACCAGGTCGGACCCGCGGGGGTGTTGGCCAGGATGGTGTAATGCTCAGCAATGCCGCCGTTGCTGATCCACTGCTTGCTGCCATTGATCTTGTAGCCGACAATCTTGCCGTTCTCGATCGACGCGGTCGGCGGTCGTCTTCAGCGCTCCCAGATCGCTGCCGGCTTCGGGCTCGGTTGCGCCGTAGGCGAACAGAACGCCCTCTTCGGCGATCTTCCCCAGCCACTTCTTCTTCTGCTCCGGGGTGGCGCCGAACGTTATGGGATCGCTCCCCAGGAAAGTGGCAAACAAAGAGGTGGCGACGCCCAGGTCAATCCGCGCCATTTGTTCGCAGATGAGATAGACGTCAAGGGTGCTCCCGCCCATGCCGCCGTACTCCTCCGGAATGAACAGGAGCTGGGTGCCGAGTTTATCCGGGTTGCTCATGTAGCGGACGATCTCTACTGGGCATTCATCGCGTTCATCTAACGCGATCAGCACTTCGTCCGGCAGGCTCTTCTTGGCGAAATCCCGGAGCGATTTCAAACTTAGTTGCAGGGTCTTCTTGGTGAGCATTGAGGGTACCTTTCTCTTAGACCGAAACGCCTTTGGCTTCGCGGATCTTGTTAGTCAGCTCCGGCAGAAACTCCAGGATGTCGGCGACGATTCCAACGTCTGCCACCTGGAAGATGGGAGCCTTGGGATTCTTGTTGATGGCGACGATGAAGGGATTGCCCTTAAGGCCGGCCAGATGCTGGAACGAACCGCTCATGCCGCATGCCATGTATATCTTGGGCTTGACGGTCTGTCCGGACGAGCCTACCTGGCGGGATTTCGGCAGCCACTTGGCATCGACCACGGGCCGTGAGCAACTTACCGCCGCGCCCATGGTTTCGGCCAGCTCTTCGGCGATGGCGATGTTGTCCTTCTCCTGAATGCCGCGGCCGACCGAAACCAGAACCGCTTGCTTGGTGATATCGACATCGCCCGCTCTCGGCGACCACGGTTTCCAGATAGCGGCGTTTCGCGGTCAACGCTGCCGACTTCGGCGGACTTGTCGACCACCGTGCCGCTGAGGGCCGCGCCTTCCAGCGGCTTGAAAGCTCCGGGACGCATACTGAGCACAGCACCCGAGGAGAGATCGCAGCGAACGTGCGCGCTGACCTGCCCGCCGAATTCCTGGCGAACCAGCTTCAGCGCGGTTCCCTCCACTCCGTCGATGGCAACGACATCGGAGACAAATGCTGAATTCAGCTTGATCGAAAGACCCGGCGCCAAATCGATTCCGAAGTGATGAGTGAGGAACCAGCACGATACTGTCGCGCGGGATGACTTTCACCAGCGCCTGGCGGATCAGTTCGGCGTTGGGATAGGCGATCGCCTGGTTGGCAACTTTCCATATCTCACTGTAAGAGGAGCGCAGGCTTTCGCAGACGGCGTCGAGTTCGGGACCCCAGCCGGTTACAACCGCAATCGGAGACGCACCAGCGTCGATCTTTTTTGCGGCAGCTGCGAGTTCGGCGGCCGAGTCGTCGGCCACGCCGGCCTTGTGCACGATGTACGTGAAGATGCGCGCCATTAGTTCAACCCTCCTTTGGCCTTCATCAACTCAATCAGCTTTGTCGATGATTTCTTCCTGGCTGCCTTGCAGAATTTCGGCGCCCTTGCCCAACGCGGGTATGAAGTAGTCGGTGCGCTTGACCTTGGCGCCGGCTGCTCCGACAGAGGCTGCGTCAACTCCCAGGTCGGAGGCTCCGAAGGTTGGGATTTCTACCGAGGCAACCTGGCGGATGCCGCGCATGCCGACATAACGCGGCTCGTTAATGCCGGTCTGAATCGAAAGCACACAAGGAAGATCGATCTCGTTCATCTCCCGATTGCCGCCCTCGATTTCGCGGCTGATTTTGAGCTTGCCGCCGTCGAGCACGGAGATGGAATTGACCAGCGAGGCGAACGGATAGTCGAGCAGCGCCGCCAGCATTCCACCAACTTGGGCGCCACCGTCCTCTGCCTGGATGCCAGTGAGGATCAGGTCGAAATGATTCTTCTGCACGAAAGCTTTCAGGATGGTTGCGATGCCACGGCCGTCCGAGCCGGTGAAGCCGTCGTCAGAGATCAGGACGCCGTGGTTTGCGCCCATGGCCATTTCCCGCCGCAGAACTTCTTCATCCTCGTCGGTGCCAACGGTCACGACGGTGACATTGCCGCCGGCGTTGGCGGCGATCTGGATGGCTTCTTCGACGGCATAGTTGTCCGGCTCATTCACCGAATAGACCAGGTCGTCGCGTTCGATATCGTTTCCCGCACTGTTGAGTTGAATTTCGTTCTCCGAAGTGTCGGGTACTCTTCTGACACAAACTAGAATTTCCACATTCATCCTCCCGATTGCTTGATTCGTGCATCCGCTTCGGCAACTTGCCGTGAATCGAAACTGTTACGCCGTTACCGGTTCAGCTAATTGCTGCGTCACTTTCGCCGGTTCGCGCACGACGTGCTTGTCGACCAACTCGGTCAAGTCGATAGCCGTCATCTTTCCTTCCAAACCTGCGACCTTGATCGCGTCTTCCATATTCACCATGCAGAACGGGCAGGCAGTCACGATGACATTGGCACCCGCTTCTGCGGCCATTTGCGCTCGCTTCACGCCCATTCGCATCGTCTTCTTTGGGCTCGTAGAACAACATGAGCCCGCCACCACCGCAGCAGGACGAGCGATCGCGGCAGCGGCTCATCTCGACCCGCTTCAGGCCGGGGATGGCGTCGATCACATCGCGCGGATCGTCGTAGACACTGGTTATGCCGTCCCAGATAACAGGGATCGTGATAGGTGTAGACGTCGTCGGCGCTTTCCACCGGATTGAGTTTCAGGTTGCCGGACCTTGACTTCGCGGGCGATCACTTGGCTGATGTGCTCCACCGGCGGCATATCTTTATAGTCGTGCTTGAGCGCGTTGAAGGCGTGGGGATCGGAGGTGACGATGCGCTTTACACCCGATGCCTTGATGGCCTCGGCGTTGTGATCGCGCAGGGCCATGAAAAGGGTTTCTTCGCCGAAACGGCGAACGTCATGGCCGCTGTCTTTTTCCGCTGCGCCCAGGATGCCGAAGTTGGTCCCGACCTGATCGAGAATTCTCGCGGTCGCTCGCCCGATCGCCTGGATACGGTCGTCATACGACGTGATGCTGTCGACAAAGTACAAGGTGTCGGCGTTATTCTTGCCGTCCAGAATCTTCACGCTGCAGGTTGGCTGGAACTCTTTGTCCTTGGTCCAGTCGGCCTTCTTCTTCTCCATCTTGCCGTAAGGATTGCCTCGGCTTTCCAGGGCTTTCAGCGCCTTCTGGATCGACTTGGGCACGTTGCCGTCATCGATCAAGCCGCGCCGCAGATCGACAATCTTGTCGATGTACTCGATCAGCAACGGGCACTCTTCTTCGCAAGCGCCACAGGTGGTGCAGGACCAGACTTCATCTTCGGAATAAATGCCTTCGCCGAAACTAACGGCGTGCCGTTGCCCACTTTGCCGAACAAAGGGAAATGCTGGAAGGTGTAGTCCCTCGCCTTGATGGTGAGGAAACGTGGCGACAGCGGCCTGCCCACGGCATTGGCCGGGCAATTGTCGGAGCAGCGTCCGCAGTCGGCGCAAGAATAGAAATCGAGCATGTGCTTCCAGGTGAAGTCTTCGAGTTTCTTCACGCCGAAGGATTTCACCTGATCGAGATGCTCGTCGCTGACACCCCATCGGACGGGCTTGATGGTTCCCTTATCCAACTTCGCGAAGTAGACATTGAACAGCGACGTCTCCACGTGGAATTGAATTCCGAAAGGCCGATAGCACAGCAGGAAGTAAAAGGTCAGAACATCCAAAACGTAGGCGCCGCGATGCAGGTTCCAGAGCGTCGGACGCGGAAGCTGAACTCGAGAGCGTTCTTGCAGCATCCAGGGCAGCGACAGGGCAGAGAGGAATTCAATGTGACCCTGTTGCGCCAGGAGAGCCGCCCGGCTGGCTTCAAATAAACTTTCCGACAGCATCAAGATGGCGATTAGCGCCAGCAGGAAGATGGCATCAACTTTGTGGCCCTTACCGTATTTCGCTGGGACCTCGTAACGCGCTGGCTTGAAGACGATTCGGCGAGTCGCGGCGGCCACCATGCAGAGGAAGACAATGGTTGGGCAGTAGTCGGTGACGATCCCGTAGAGGTGGCTGACCTTCACCGGAAGAACCCAGCGCAGCGAAACTTTCGGACATACCGAGAATCAGCAGCGAGAAGGCTCGCGTCGCCAGCAGGATGAAGCAGGTAAAGATAAGGATGTGAATGGTGCCTGCAACCCGGTAGCGCGGATGCTTCCATTGCCCGAACCAGAATTTCGCAACCCGTTCCAGCCGGATCAGGGGCCGGTCAAAACGAACGTCGGAGTTGCCGTGCAGCAACGGCGTAAGCCGCTTTGCCACAATGTAGGAAAAACATGCGAGCCCGAGAAGATTGATGATCACAAACAGGGTTTGCCCGTGGATCAACCAATACGTCGTCTGAGCCGGTGACTGGAGAGCTTCCAACATGATGCTCGACATCTCCTTCTGACGATCGCAATCTTCGAGGTGGCGGCCTGGGTGTCGCACAGCGGTCGCTGCGCGGCTTACTTGGCATTATGGTGGGTCGGAGTGCCATGTGCTGTGAGTCGTAGCAACAAGCCCTGTGAGGCATGTCACAGAAGGGTGTGTAAGAAACGCCCAGATCAGCCGAGACCAGAGTTGAGAGCTTCTCCCCGATGTCGAGCGGTAATGAGACTTCAGCAATTCAGCACGGCTTAACTTCCATGTACCATATTGTCCGGGAGATTCGTCGGATATTTGAATATGGCGAAACTTGAACTCTTCGGCACGGCGAGTTGTCCTTACACGCGGGAGATGCGGGAGTGGCTCGAGTGGAAGCGCCGAGACTTTGTTGAATACGACGTGGAGGCCGACGGCGCGGCCTGCGAGCGCCTCCTAATCCTTGCCGGGGGTCAGCGAACCGTGCCTGTTCTCGTCGAGGACGGCAAGATTGTGCAGACAGGCTGGCAAGGGCGCGGCTGCATCATTGGCGATGGAAAATCAGGATGAAGGCTGCCCGATTCATTCGGGTGCGGGGAGTCGTTCAAGGAGTCGGGTTTCGCCCATTCGTCTATCGACTGGCGCACGAGCATCGGCTGGCTGGTTGGGTGCTTAATGGCGAAGAAGGCGTCGAGATTCAAGTTGAGGGCCCTGAGCCGAGCTGCAAGCTTTGTCCGGGAACTGAAGACGCAAGCTCCTGCCGGCGGCGGTCATCTCGTAGATCGAAGTCCAGCCTGCCGAGCCAGAGGGCTTCAGCGGTTTCACCATCCATGAAAGCGAACGCCGGGAGAAACCAACGGTTCGCATCTCGCCCGACCTGCCGGTGTGCGAGGCATGTCTGCGCGAGCTCTTCGATCCGGCCGATCGCCGCTATCTATATCCTTATATCAACTGCACAAACTGCGGACCACGCTACACGGTGATCCTCGGCCTGCCTTACGACCGTCCCAATACGACCATGAAAGCGTGGCCGCTGGACGAGTATTGCGACGCGGAATATCACGATCCCGACAATCGCCGCTTTCATGCGCAGCCAGTCGCTTGTCCTCAATGCGGGCCGCACTACTCGCTGCGGGTAGGCGAACAGACAACTCATGGCGATGACCGAGGTAATCCAGCGAACAGCGGATCTGCTAACGCAGGGAGAGATTGTCGCGATCAAGGGACTGGGCGGATATCACCTGGCATGCGATGCGCGGAACGCTCTTGCGGTCAGCGAGCTGCGCGAGCGGAAGTATCGCAAGGAGAAACCATTCGCCGTGATGGTGAAAGCATCTCGCAAGTCGCGCGAACCGTGGTTGAGCTGTCGGCGGAGGCCGAAAACCTGCTCACCTCGGTGGCGCGGCCAATCGTGCTCGCCTCTGCGAAGATGGATTTGCCAGGCGTGGCTCCCGACAACAACGAGCTCGGCGTCATGCTTCCCTACACGCCGCTGCAGCACTGCTGTTCGCGGCCGGCGCGCCGGACGTTCTGGTGATGACCAGCGCCAATCGTTCCAGCGAGCCCATTGCTTATGACGAGCAGGATGCCTTCGAGCGGCTGGCCGGAGTGGCCGACGCGTTTCGTGGTTGGCGAGCGTCCGATTGCGCGGCGGGTGGACGACTCGGTGGCTCGTGCTGGAGCTTTTGGGCCGGTGATTTTGCGCCGGTCGCGTGGCTATGCTCCCGGCGCGGTTGCTAATTTGCCCGTCGACCGGCCGCTGCTTGGCCGTGGGCGCGGATCTAAAGAACAGCGTGACCCTGGTGGTCGACGGGCAGGCGTTCGTCAGCCAGCACATCGGCGACCTGGACCACTACCAGGCCTTCCAGGCATTCCAGGAAACCATCCGCGATCTGATTGCGATGTACGACGTGAGCTGGGACGATCTTGCTGGTAGTGCACGATGCTCATCCACAGTATCGATCGACGACTGTATGCCCTGAGCCTTCCGGCGGCCGGAGGAAGCGGGCGGTGCAGCATCATCGCGCGCACATCGCATCCGTGCTTGCCGAGCGCGGCGAGTGGGACAAGCAGCGTGCTGGGAGTGAGCTTCGACGGCACCGGATATGGCGACGACGGCAGCATCTGGGGCGGCGAGTTTTTTGCCGGCAGCGTGAAGCGAAGGCTTCGAGCGCTGTGGCTCACCTTCGTCGTGCGGATTCTGCCGGGCGGAGACGCGGCAGCGCAGCATCCGGTGCAGGCAGCGGCAGGATTTCTGGCGCAGGTAGAAGGGCTGCCCGATCTGAGCGCTGCGCCATTCAATTTTCCTTCGCGTTATCAGCAGGCGATGGAATTGGTCCGCAAAGGAAGTGCGAAGCTTTGCCACCACATCGTGGGACGGCTTTTCGATACGGCCGCGGCCTTGCTGGGCTTCACACGTGGGATCACTTTCGAGGGACAGGCGGCGATGTGGCTGGAGGATCTTGCTCACAAGGCGAGCGGTTCACGAAGCTGCGTACCCGTTTCCGTTCGCCGATAGAGAGCTGGACTTTCGTCCTTTGCTACATGCCGTTGCCGAAGAAAGGAAGCGCGGACGCAGCCAGCATGAGATAGCGCGATGCCTTTCAGCGAGGGGTGGCACAGGGGCTGAGAGACGCGATCATTGCGATTGTGTCGAGGATTTGTCCACGATACGGTCGTATTGTCAGGAGGCGTTTTCCAAAACGAGCTTCTTCTGTCGGACATGAAAGAGTTGCTGGCGGACGACGCTCTACAGATCTGGACCAACCACTCCGTTCCGCCCAACGATGGCGGAATAAGCCTTGGCCAGGCCGCTATGGCCGCATTCCTTGGGGATCCAGTTTTTCAGGGTAAATGACTATAATCCGCTGCCAAAGTCCGATAGCTTGTCAAAAATGATCTCATTGACGAAGCTGCTTCGGCACTTTCGGGCAGCTTGTGAGGGTTCTACTCGACCCGAAAATGGGGTAACCTCAGTTCTTACGACTCGAAATGATTCCTGTTGTGAGTGAGGCTTGTACGTGCAGCAAGGTACAATGAAGTATTTCCTATGTGCGTAATATTTCTGACTATGGCAGATACCGCCTTCGTCGATCAGTCGGTTCGGCAACTGCTATGGTACACAGCCATATTCGGCTCGTTTACTTCCACGATTTTTCTTGGAATGGTGGTGGTAGCGGCGTTTCGGTACGTGCTGAGCGCGCGGAGTGGTCAGAAGCAGCCAGGCTCGGCATCGCATCAAAACTTACCTGCTGTAACAATCTTCAAGCCGGTGCATGGCATGGAGCCGAGGCTGGAAGAAACATTGGAAAGCTTTTTCCGGCAAGAGTATTCCAATTTCGAAATCGTTTTCGGCGCGCGCAGCGCTACCAACGAAGCGCTCGTTGTGGTGGAAGAACTTCGGGCCAAGTATCCTCATGTGCGCCGCGCGTGGTGATTTCTGGTGAACCATCCTGGCCGAATGCCAAGGTTTTCTCGCTGGCTAAGATGATGGCGTCGTCAGAGAACTCCTACTTCGTAATCAGCGACAGTGACGTTCTGGTGGGGCCGGATTTTCTGCGCAATGTGATGCCACCGCTCCTGGACCCGAAGGTCGGACTGGTGACCTGCATGTATCGGGGCATTCCGACGCGCGGACTTCTGGTCACAACTGGAAGCTCTGGGGATGTCGGTCGAGATGCCGTCGGGAGTGATGGTCGCTGACATGGTGGAAGGCGGCATGAAGTTCGCGCTGGGCGCTGCGATGGCGGTGCGGCGCGACGCCATCGAAGCCATGGGCGGGATTCGCGAGACCGCTGACTTCTATTCCGACGACTTCGTGCTGGGCAACCGCATCGCCGAAGCCGGGTACACAGTGATGCTGTCGTCCTACAAAGTGGGACACGTGCTGGCGGGGCAGTCTCTGCGGCAGACCTTCGGCGATCAGTTGCGCTGGATGAAGAGTACGCGCTTCTCGCGGCCGTGGGGACACGTTGGATCGGGACTGACTTATGCGGTCCCATTCGGCTTGCTGGCGTTGCTGCTCGGCGCTAGGGCATCGCGATTGGATGGGGCTTGGCGTTGCGTTTGTTCGCAATCTCCTGGATCAATCGCATGTTGCTGGCCTTGCTTGTGGGTTGGGGCATCATTGGCGACCGGCGATGCCTGTGGCTGTGCTGGCTGTATCCGCTGCGCGATTTGCTCGGGCTTCTGCACCTGGGCGGCAAGCTTCACCAGCAACCGGTTTTTCTGGCGAGGCGAGGTCTATGAGTTCGGTACCGAAGGCCGCATCACGCCGGTGAAAGGGAAATTGATTTTGTGAGCGAGCGGGTGCCGCAAGCCAACGACTAAAATTGTTCGTGAAACCCGAGGTCCAGCACGCCGGGCCCAACGTCTCGCTCCCAAACTGATTTTCCGCGGGCCGCGCTTACACCGCAGAAACCGTGCCGGCAGTCTTGATCAAGAAAAGTTCTAAGGTTTCTCCAGCCTACCATCGCGCAATTTGAACTGCAGCCCGCGCCATTCCACCTTGTTTCCTCCAAAGCTCGCGATCCAGATCAGTAGCGCAACCAAGTCGTGCAGCGGCAGCAGCCACAGGTCTCGCACGACTCGCGGATCTTTAAGCACTCCTCGACCAACAACCAAAGCTGAGGCCAACCTCGTTGCCGCGGTGACGACGAGGACTAGCCAGGTCCACCAGGCGATGGGATGCAGCAACACCGCAAGTACCGCCCAGATCAATCCGAAGGTCGACGATCAAGCCCAAGTACTGAGCTGGACGGCGATCTTTGATGTTGCGCGCCCAGCGCATCTGGTGCGCCCAGAAGTCACGGAAGGAATAATCGGGCAAAGCCGTTTCCGGGATAGTGCCGCCAACTCCACCTTGTAACCGGCGGCAGCGGCGCGCGCGCCCAGTTCGTAATCGTCGCCCAGGTAATCGACCAGCGGCTCCAAACCACCGATCTCGCCGAGCACGGTCTTGGTCGTCGCGATGGTCGCTCCTAAGCCAAAGCGAATGCCGCCTTCCATAGCGCGCGCGATCAGCACACCGCCGGCGAAGTCGGTGCTGAGGCCGAGCGCCTCCAGCTTCGAGCCCAGGGTTTTGCCGGCCAGACCGCGGTAAAGCGTCGTCACCATGCCAACCCCGGGCTTGGCAAACGGGCGCCATCACACGCGACAGGTAATCGCGCTCCACCAGAATGTCGCTGTCATTAATCATGATGTGCTCAAAACGCGCCTGGGGCAGCATCTGCGCCAGGTTGCTGACCTTGCCGTTCAGGCCCAGCGCATCCGGACAATGCACGATCTGCAGATTCTTCAGGGGAAATTCCTCGCGCAAGTTTCTCCACCAGCGACAGCGCCGGATCGCTGAGATCATTTACCCCGAACAGCACCTCATATTCGGGATAGTCCAGCACGCAATGGCTGCGAAAAGCCGCATACATGTGTGGATCGAGCCCCTTCAGCGATTTCAGAATGCTGACTGGAGGAGTGAATTGCGCTCGGCGGCTGGCCTGCGCTCGCGCCGGAAAGCGCGTCGCGGCCCAGATCGCACAGCGCGAAGTAGGCCTTCCGGCAGCGCCCAGCAAACACGCAGACCGCTGACACGATAGTGAGGACAGAATGCATGAAGAGCTGTTCAGATTAGCAGAACGCCGAACCCGCCTCCGCTCGCACCTGGACGGGTTCTCGCCCCGGCGCGTTATTATGTAGTGTGGAAATTTCCAGGGACGACGCGATGATCAACGGGAAACGGGTGGCGGTGGTGATGCCGGCCTACAACGCCGAGCTGACGCTGGAAGCGACGGTGAGGGAAATTCCTGACCTGGTCGACATCCGCATTTTGGTCGACGACTACAGCAAAGACAAGACCGTCGAGCTGGCCAAAAGGCTTGGCTGCTGGTATTCGTCCATGATCGCAATTACGGCTATGGGCGCAATCAGCAGACCTGCTATCGCGAGGCGCTGTCTGCCGGCGCCGATGTCGTCATCATGGTCCATCCTGATTATCAGTACACGCCGTTGTTGATCACGGCCATGGCCAGCATGGTGGCCTACGATGTTTACGACGTGGTGCTGGGATCGCGAATCATCGGCGGACAGGCATTGCGCGGCGGCATGCCGCTTTACAAGTACATTTCCAACCGCTTTCTGACGGCTTTCGAGAACGTGTTCCTGGGCGTCAAGCTCTCCGAATATCACACCGGCTATCGCGCCTTCAGCAGCAAAGTGCTGACCACGTTGCCGCTGCTGGAGAATTCTCCCGACTTCGTCTTCGACAACCAGATGCTGGCGCAATGCGTGCAATTCGGTTTTCGCATCGGCGAGGTGTCGTGTCCGACGAAGTACTTCGAGGAAGCGTCGTCCATCAACTTCCGCCGCAGCGTGAAGTACGGTTTCGGCGTGTTGGGCACTTCGGTCCAGTTCAAGCTGCACAACTGGGGACTGACTCATCTGCCTCGCTTCAGTGCCGATGGAAGAAAGCTGGAGCTCGATCCCGGAGTGAATAGCAAGGGATCCACGTTGGCGAATGCCCAGTTCAGCAAGGTCGAATGAGCGGAAGTCATCGCGTCACAGGCGAGATTTCGTTCCCCGCTGACTATCGTTTCATCCCCGTCGGGCCGAGGAATGTCTGGTTCTGGAAAATATCCGCTCACCAAGGCTTTCCCTGCCCGTATATGAGGCAGACCCGGCACGTTGCAGCCCCGCTGGATTAATTCCTTCGGGAGTGCAACTTCCGCCTGAGATATTTCGTATTATCAGTCGGCTTGGTTTGTCCGAGTAGGTAAAATAGGTCCGAGACCCCCTGGTCAAACTAGACGAGCGCGAGCGGCAGGCATAAGCAGCTTGCACCCGAACACATGGCAACTCCACGACCGCAAATGTCGACCGTAGAGCCGGTGGCTCCGCAACGCAAACTGGTGCGTACGCATTTTCTGCGCGAGCCGACGGTGATCGCACTGCAGAACATGCGGGCCCATAAGCTGCGTTCGTTTCTCATGCTTCTGGGCGTCATCCTGTCGGTCTCGACCCTCATTCTGGTGGTGGCGCTGGTGGCCGGAATGAATCAGTACTTCGCTACTCGCATCGCCAACCTGGGGTCGAATGTTTTCCTGGTTCTAAAGTTCCCCATTATCAGTGATACCAAGGAACTGCTGAAGGCCACCCGCCGCAATCGCGACATCACCTGGGAAGATTATGAGGCGCTACGCGACAATCTCAAACTCCCCAAGGCGGTCGGCGTGCAAGGCGATCGTACAGCCAACCTGAGAGCCGAGCACCAGAACATGGAAGATGTCGAGCTGCGGGGAGTGACTGCCAACATCGGCGACATGGATGTAGAGGAAGTCGCTAGCGGCCGCTACATGACCGACGTCGACAATCAGCATCGCGACATGGTCTGCATGATTGGCGCCGATGTAGCCGAGAAGTTGTTTCCCACGACTGACCCGCTAGGCAAAACCTTGACCATCGACGGCCAGGAGTTCCAGGTAGTTGGCGTGGCCAAGAAAATCGGCAACACCTTTGGACAGTCGCAGGACAATTTTGTCTATATCCCGATCGAAACCTGGTTGAAGATCTACGGGCATAACACCAGCCTGCATATCAATGTTCAGGTGCGCGGTGCGGAGTGGCTGGCCCGGACCCAGGAAGAAACCCGAATGCTGATGCGGGCCCGGCGCCATCTCGGTTATAACGACGAGGATAATTTCGGCATTCTGGGCAGCGACAGCCTGATGAGCCTTTGGAAGAACCTTACCGGCACGCTCGCTACCGGCATGGTAGGTTTGGTCTCCATTTTCCTGGTCATCGGTGGAGTGGTGATTATGAACGTCATGCTCGCCTCCGTTACCGAGCGGACCCGCGAGATCGGCATACGCAAGTCGCTGGGGGCCAAGCGGCGCGACATCCTTATGCAGTTTCTGGTCGAGTCCACGGTGATGGCTTTGGTCGGCGGCGCCATCGGCGTACTGATCGCCTGGATTCTTGCGGTCATCGTGCGCACCGCGACTCCGGTGCCGATGACAGTTCCGATTTCAGCGGTAGTGTTGGCAATTGGAATCTCCTCGGCAGTTGGAGTGTTCTTCGGTGTGTATCCGGCAAGGAAGGCAGCCAAGCTGGATCCCATCGAAGCGTTGCGGTATGAGAATTAGTGGATAGTGGATAGTGGATAGGCCGAGGGAATCGTCCGATCATCCTCTAACCGCGAAAGATAATTTGTTGGCAAGCCGAAGTGCCTGTGGGACGAATTCGGACTGCACCACCGAAGCTTTTCTATCCACTGACCACTATTCACTATTCACTATTCACTGGTTTTTCTTATGCAGATGCATCTGGGCGTAAATTCGAAGATGGCGCTGGAGACGGTGCGCGAGCACAAGGCGCGTTCCTTTCTGACCGTGCTCGGCGTGGTGATTGGCGTTGCCGCCATGATCTTCGTGGCCGCCATCCTGGTCGGCATCAGCCGCGACTTCCAGGGCTTTCTCGAAGACTACGGCACCGATACGTTGTTTATCTACCGCTTCGATGCCGGTATCCACACCGGCCGATTGACGCCCGAGGAGCGCAATCGTAAGTCACTCACCCTGGAAGATGCCCAGGCCATTCTTGCCGAATGCCCGCACGTCAAGAACGTGACCGTGGAAATCTTCCCACGTTTCGACCCTGACACTCGGCCCACTCCGCAGGTGGCGCGCTACGGCACTCACGAGATTACCGATCTGGACTACACCGGCACCAACTCCGCTTATCAGGATGTCTACAACGCGCGGGTGGTGCAGGGACGATTTTTTTCCGACTTCGAAGACCTGCATCGCGAAGACGTGGCTGTCATCGGATACGAAATCGACAAGAACTTCTTCCCCGCCCATGATGGGATCGGCAAAACCATTCTGGTCGAGGGTGTGCCCTACCAGGTAATCGGCGTGCTGGAAAAACGTAAGGGACAACTCTTCAAGAACCAGTCGGCCGATCGCACGGTCAAGGTCCCGTACTACTCGTATCGCAAGCACTATCCCGCCCACGAAGACCACTTCATCGGCGCCGAGGCGTATCCCGGCTACAAGGACGCTGCCGAAGACGAGATTCGCGGCCTGCTGCGCCGCCGCCGCAACGTTCCTTTTGACAAGCCCGACAACTTTGGGATCAGCAGCGCTGAAGCCATTGCCGAAAACTTCCGCCAGATCATGAGTACCGTCGCCCTAATGACTATCGTGGTCAGTTCCATCGGCCTGCTGGTGGGCGGCGTCGGGGTGATGAACATCATGCTGATGTCGGTGACCGAGCGCACGCACGAAATCGGAGTGCGCAAGGCCATCGGCGCCCGCCGCGGCGATGTGATCCGCCAGTTCCTCACCGAGGCCATGGTCTTAACCGGGCTGGGCGGGCTGGCTGGAGTGCTGATCGGAGTGGGCGCAGCCGCCTGCCTGCCGCTGATCTTCCCATCCATGCCGACTTCGGTTCCACTCTGGGCCGTCGTCTCCGCAGTGGTGACATCGGTCTCCGTCGGCCTGTTCTTTGGGATCTATCCGGCCGTCAAAGCCTCCAAGCTGGATCCGGTTGAAGCTTTGCGTTACGAGTAGCCATCAGCCATCAGCCATTAGCATTCAGCACTTCAAGGGTGGGAAACTCGTCCGGGTCGCAGAGCGGCGCCAGAGGTCGCCACACAATCTCGTAAGGCCATTTTGCGGGGCTGATCACAGGTCTTAGGCCAAGCGCAAAACTCTGGAGCCAATCGCCGTCTGACGACTAACAACCGGCGACTGACAACTGGTTTTCAAAGATCGGAGGCCTTCCCGTAGCCAAATCTCCGCCGGAGAGGCCATCGGCACTTTATCCCGACCTTCCAGCGTCTCGGGCCGGATTCAGGCTAACAAGCGAAATCTCACGACTCTCCGTTACGAAGGTGCCATAAGCGTCAAAAAAAGGGAACGGATCTCTGGCTGTGCGTTAACATCTGGGTTTCGATCGTCGACCATAAGAGGACGATCTTCCTAAATCCGCGGAGAATGGAGGCCTGTAGTATCAGGCATCTCAATAGAACTATTATGTCTACTCCCATCGAGGACTACGCTCTCATTGGTGATTGTGAAACCGCCGCGCTGGTCAGCCGAGGCGGTTCCATCGACTGGCTTTGTCTGCCCCATTTTGCTTCGCCGGCCTGTTTTGCGTCTCTAGTGGGAACAGAAGACAACGGACATTGGTCGATCGCGCCGAAAGCTGCGGCCCGCTGCACCCGGCGATACCTGCCGCACACACTGGTCGTCGAAACCACCTTCGAAACCGATGACGGCTCCGCGCTGCTTCTCGACTTCATGCCGCTGCGGGGACGCAATGCCCACCTCATCCGCATCGTTCGCGGCGTTCGCGGCAGCGTGGCCATGTGCATGGAGTTGGTCTTGCGCTTCGATTACGGGCGTACGGTTCCCTGGGTGACTCGGCTGGAGGATGGCGTGCTTCGCGCCATCGCCGGTCCCGATATGGCCGTACTGTACGCCGGCACTGCGCTGCGCGGCGAAAACCTGAAGACCCTCAGCGAATTCACCGTCAACCCAGGCGAATCGGTGAATTTCGTTCTCAGCTACGGACCTTCGTTCGATGAGATTCCTCCCCCTGCCGATGCCGAACAGGCATTGCATGACACGATTGCGTTCTGGCAGGAGTGGACCGGCCGCGCTCATCTGGACGGCGAGTATGCCGAGGATATGGTGCGTTCCCTGATCACGCTAAAGGCCCTGACCTATCGCCACACAGGAGGAATCGTGGCCGCTCCCACTACCTCGCTGCCGGAGTGGATTGGAGGACAACGAAACTGGGACTACCGCTTCTGTTGGCTGCGCGATGCGACCTTCACCTTGCTGGCCCTGATGAATGCGGGATATTTCGAAGAGGCCCAGGCTTGGCGCGACTGGCTTTTGCGCGCGGTGGCCGGCAGCCCCGACCAGGTGCAGATCATGTACGGCATTCGCGGCGAGCGAGACCTGATGGAATGGGAAGTTCCCTGGCTGGCAGGATACGAAAACTCCAAGCCCGTTCGGGTGGGCAATGCCGCTTCCCAACAACTCCAACTCGACGTTTACGGCGAGGTTGCGGACGCCATGCTGCACGCTCATCTGGCCGGCATGCCGCCCAGCGACGCCGATATTTCCTTGCACCGCTCCTTGAGTAGGCACCTGGAGACGATTTGGAACCTCCCGGACCAGGGGATCTGGGAGGTGCGTGGCGAACCCCAGCATTTCACCTATTCGAAAGTCATGGCCTGGGTAGCCTTCGATCGCGCGGTCAAGGGCATGGAAACATTTGGTGTACAGGGCCACATAACGCACTGGAGCGAAGTACGCGATACAGTCCATCGCGATATCTGCGAAAAAGCCTACAACCCCGAACTGGGCAGCTTCACCCAGGCCTATGGCTCCAAGCAACTCGACGCCTCACTGCTGCTGATTCCGCAGGTTGGATTTCTGCCGTGGACGGACCCCCGAATCCGCGGCACCGTGGAAGCGGTGGAGAAACATTTGATGCAGGATGGCTTTCTGCTGCGCTATCGCACCGAGAAGGTGGACGATGGGCTGCCGGCGGGTGAGGGCGTTTTCCTGGCCTGTAGCTTCTGGATGGTTACTGCCCTAAGGATGCTGGGACGCACCGAAGATGCCCGCCAGATGTTCGAACGCCTGCTGTCGCTGCGCAACGATGTGGGCTTGCTGGCGGAGGAGTACGATCCCCGGGCCAAGCGGCAACTGGGAAACTTCCCGCAAGCTCTTTCTCACATTTCGTTGATCAACGCAGCCTTCGAGTTCAACCGTGCCAGCAGTCCAGGAGAGCAGCGCGCCGGGTCCTCGGCTGCAACACCGCAAAGCACTGGCAAAACTGTGTGAGAGTGTGCCGTGGTAACTATATGACTTACTTGGCAGCGGCCAGGCTTGTAGCACGCCGGACAGCCTTCTCCGCCGATTGGGGCAATTTGACTGGGATGAAATACGTTGCCGGATACAGGTAGTCCTCGCCCGACTCGTCAATTATGCGGATTTGCTGATGCTTCGTGGCCGCTTCATCTGGAACGGTCTGATACAGCTTTCTTAGCTCCAGAGATGCACCGTAACCTCTGTTCCGAATGCAAATCACGAATTGCCGCTCCGCATGCGTCATGTCAACCACTCCAGAATACGTTTGATCTTGTACTCCTTCATGCCAAACCCGTGAGCTTCATACCAGGGAATCTACGCACGGCATATCGTACCATCGGAAAGCCTCACCCGGGCGCCACCCTTTTGTTTGCGCCATCGGCCTGAACCGTAGGCTTTGCGCAGGCGCCTCAACTCCCGGATTGCAGAGCCGGTTGCGATCGTTTTGACTTCTGCCAACTCGCCGATAATCTTGGGGTACATTCGATCGGGCTTCGGGCAGAGCTACTTATTCCACCCCCACTCCAGCCGGCTGCGCGTTGCGGCGTGGCCGACGATTCGATTGCAGAATCTTCTTGCGCAGCCGCAACATGGTCGGCGTCACCTCGACCAGTTCGTCATCGGCGATGAACTCGATCGCCTGCTCCAGGTTCAGGTTCTTGAACGGAACCAGCCGGATCGCTTCGTCCGCAGTAGATGCGCGCATGTTGGTCAGTTTCTTCTCGCGTACCACGTTGACGTCGAGATCGTTATCGCGGGAATTCTCTCCGATCACCATGCCCTCATACACTTCCACGCCCGGAGCAACAAACAGCTCGCCTCGCTCCTGAAGTCCCCACAGCGCATAGGCTGTGGTGGTTCCGGCGCGGTCGGCCACCAGCGCTCCGGTTACACGATGTGGGATATCGCCCTGCCACTCGGTATAGCCGTCGAACAGCGAGTTCATCACGATGGTCCCGCGGGTGTCGGTGAGCAACTCGCTGCGCAAGCCAATAAGCCCGCGGCTGGGGATGACGAACTCCATGCGCACCCGGCCGTAGCCGTGGTTGTGCATCTTCTGCATATGCGCCTTGCGCGAGCCCAGCTTCTCGATGACCACGCCCACGAACGATTCCGGAATGTCGATGGTCAGCCGCTCAATCGGCTCCATCAGCTTGCCGTTGATGTGCTTGGTCACGATCTCCGGTTTGCCGACTGCCAGTTCGTAACCTTCGCGCCGCATCATCTCGATCAGGATCGCCAGCTGCAATTCGCCGCGTCCCATCACGCGGAACGAATCGGTATTGTCGGCTTCTTCCACCCGGAGCGAAACGTTGGTCAGCAGTTCTTTCTGCAGCCGCTCGCGCAGGTTGCGCGAAGTGACGTACTGCCCTTCGCGTCCGGAGAATGGCGAAGTGTTGACCATGAACTGCATGGCGATGGTCGGCTCGTCGATGGTGATGACCGGCAACGGTGCAGGATTCTCCACGTCGGTGATGGTCTCGCCAATGTTGATGCCGGTGACACCGGCGACCGCGACGATATCGCCCAGTTCGGTGGTCACGATGTCGGTGCGCTTCAATCCCGAGAACGAGAACAGCTTGGTGATCCTGATTTTCTCGATGGAGCCGTCGCGCTTGGCGATGGCCACGTCTTCACCAGTGCGCAGCGTGCCATTGAAGACGCGCGCGATGGCCAGCCGTCCCAGGTAGTCGCTGTAATCCAGGTTGGCAACCATGATCTGCAGCGGCCCATCGGCATCGCCTCGGGGCACGGGAATGGTGTCAACGATGGCATCGAACAATGGACGCAGATTTTCGCCGGGCTGGTTCAGATCAGTTGTCGCCGTCCCCAGCTTGGCGTTGGTATAGAGCACGGGAAAGTCGAGCTGATCTTCTCCGGCGTCAAGATCAATGAACAGGTCGTAAACTTCGTTCAGCACTTCCTGCGCGCGCGCATCGGGACGGTCGATCTTGTTGATCACCAGGATGGGCGGCAGCTTGGCCTCGAGCGCCTTGCTCAGCACGTAGCGCGTTTGCGGCAACGGACCTTCGCTGGCGTCGACCAGCAACATCACGCCGTCCACCATCTCCAGTGCGCGCTCTACTTCGCCGCCGAAATCGCTGTGACCCGGCGTGTCAACAATGTTGATCTTGACCTCAGCCGGATGCCCGGAACCGGGCGCGGGATGATAGAAAACAGCGGTGTTCTTAGCCAGGATGGTGATGCCGCGCTCGCGCTCCAGTTCGTTGGAATCCATCACCCGCTCGACATGGGTCTCGTTGGCGCGGAAGGTGCCGCTCTGGTTCAGCATGGCGTCCACCAGGGTGGTTTTGCCATGGTCAACGTGGGCGATGATGGCGATATTGCGAATACTCGTGCTCAAAACTGTCCTTTCCAGCTTGCGGAAAACTCTGGGGAAAACCGCCTTCGATCAGCGAAACGGAGGGAGTCGGGACCGGTACAACTAGTTTACAATACCGCGCAGTTTAGGCGTTCACCACAGAGACAGGAGGCACAGAACGGAAGGCTGGGAGTGAGTCAGCTAACCTTAAAGCTTCCGGGAAGACCAATACGCTTTTCTCCAGTTAAACTAGTCGGCAAGACTTGGCAGTTCTCAGGGGACAGAATGCGCTACTTCTTATGGATGGCGTTAGCGGTCTCAATCTGCATGCTGGCGGGTAAGGGATCGGCGCAAACCGCCAGCACTTCGGCTGAATCCTCCTCCACTTTTTCTACCACCCCGTCCGACCTTCCCGACGACCAGGCTTTCGCTCAGTATCAACGAGTGACTAAAGGCATCAAGCCGCCCAAGGCCACTTCCGCTCCGGATCCCAAGTTTCCAGACTTGCCGGCCGGAGTTGAAGATCACGGTACAGTCGTGATGCTGATTGGAGTAAGCACCAAGGGACGGGTAGAAGCTGTCCGCGTAGTGCACAGCGACGAGCAGGCCTTCGACAACAGCGCAGTCGCAACCGTGAAGAAGTGGAAGTTCAAGCCCGCCGAGAAGGATGGCCATCCCGTGCCCGTGCAAGTCACCGTGGAGATGAAGTTTCAGAAGTAGCCACCGGCAAGGGGTTAGGGGCTAGGGGATCAGTGGTCAGTTGCCAGTGATTAGCAATGGCTGCCGCGAATGTGTATCCGTAAGAGTCGTACTACAAGCCATCTCATAAAATTGCATCACGTTTACGACTTGTATCAGAGCCCGGCTAAGACTCGTGCCCTGACATACACCCAAACGTCTATGACACGTCTTACTAGTAAGACGTCTGGCGTTTGTCTTATAAGTAAGACGTCGCGCATTTCTCCGGAATTCTACGCGCGGTCATCCGATCGCAACGAACACGGCAGTATGGCGCTTGGTGGCGTGTTGAAGCTGAGCCTAGGGATCTGTGATCGCCTCTCGCTTCGCAAGAAACCCGTTGTTCTTCGTCCCAATCATCAACCCCGATTCCTGACCCCCGACCCCTGACCCCTAGCCCCTGTCTTCTGCGCGATAATAGAACCACATGCTGAATCAGATTTCTCCGCTCGCCTCACAGCCGAAGACCTCCCAAGACGCAGTGGACCTCCTGTTAGGCTGCCATCAACGCATTCGTCACTTCACCGGGGTCGCCGTCAAACTGGCACACGCCCAGGCCGCCGCTCCCGGCGAAGTCGCTCAGGCTGCCGCAGGCGTTCATCGCTACTACAGCGTTTCGCTGCCGCTGCATGAGGCGGATGAAGACCAGACGCTTCATCCTCGGCTGAGTGCGGTTGCCGACGACCGCGTCAGCCACGCGCTAGTGGCGATGGGCGATCAGCACAAGGCTATCGATGAACTGATCGAACGGCTGCTGCCTCTGCTGGTGATGGTCAAGAATAATCCGGACACGCTCCCCATCGTTGGCGGAGAGATGTGCTCGATCACGAAAGCGCTCGACGAGATGTTTCGCGCTCATCTGCAAATGGAGGAAGAGGTTATCTTTCCTGCGATCCGCGAAGTACTGCCGGAAACCATTCGCGCCCAAATGTTGCACGAGATGCAGCAGCGGCGGAAGCAGGGCGGGGAATTGTGACTAGGGATTAGGGCCTGGTGATTACGAGCCATTCCGGCGATCTCGTGAATCGTTCTGGTGGGTAACCGGGCACGACTTTGACAGGCTGGTGAAAAACTCGCGAAACACAGCTGCTGCTCTGAATCAAAAATAAAGAGCTTAGGCGCTGGCCTGAAGGCCAGATCTACCCGAGCTTGCCCCCAACGACTTTTTCTGCAGCCTGTTTGAGCAGTGCCGAACGACGCGCTACCAAAAAAGCATGGCTTCAGCCCTTGCAAACCTTCCCCCAGGGGCTGAAGCCCAAGTGGTAGTTGATCTTATGGCACGGCTGAACAGGCTGCGGAAAAAGTCGAAATGAGCCGTCTGCCGCCGGCTGAAGCCCGGCTCCGGATATCTAAAACTAAAGAGCTTAGACGCGAACCTGAAGGTTCGCTCTACCCGTTCATCAAGCCTGCGGGAGTCTTCCCGCAGCCTGTGAAGCCGTGCCCTGATACAAAACGATTAATCTGACACAAAACGATTAAGCAGACCGGGTGTAGGAGATTTCCCGTCTTCGTCCCGAACCCACGGTTTTAACTAGCCCCTAACCACCAGCCACTGACAACTATTTTCTCACCTTCCCACGATGTCGCCCTTCAGTCCGCCGACAGCCGCCATCACTTCGTCCTGCTCCTTCTGCGGCACCTTGAACTTATTCAGAGTTTCGACCAGGTGCGCGGCGGAAGCATTCCAGTCGGCATCGGTAATATGCAAGCCGGTGTGCGCTGTCTTCATGTCCTGTCCCGTGTAGATGCAGGGACCCCCCGTCGCCACGCATAGGAAATCGACCACGTGCGACTCGACTCTAGCTTTGGAAGTGTCATTCAAGCCGGTAAAAAACTTTGCCAGCGAAGGATCAGTCGCCAACCGGGTGATGAAGTCCTTGGTCACCGCGACCAGCGCGTCATATCCCCCCAGCCGGGTGTAAAGCGACGCATCTGCAGGCGCATTCATTGGCGGCGGAGGCGCTGCCACGGCGTACGGCACGACGCCGCCGATCACGGCGAAAGCCATCAACATCTCTGCCAGAAATTGTTTCTTCATGTGTCTTGCTCCTCATTTTTTGAATTGCAAGCCATGACCGCAATGACCGGACCAGCCGAGCGGCATATCCACTCCGCCTCGCATCGAATCTGTCGTCACCGGACGCTGCTGATTCACCCTGAGATTCGTCGCCCAAAACTTTACCCGTCGCGGTTAGGCCAGTTGTTCGTGCAAGCGTTTGCTGATATCGTCACGTCGGTTTCCGCTTGCTACATCAACTACGGGGCCTGGGTAGTGGCCGGATTTTATCATCGGATATAAAATTTCGGGACACTGAAATTTGTAAAATCTCGGCCTCACAATCTGTTAGCCTCTCGGAAACGTATTACCCTATGGAGCCGGAAGACCAGAGCCCGTTAACTCGCAGCGACGCGGGGGACGAAATGCGGTTGGTGGCGCGCATTCGCGCCGGCGACCAGCAGGCCATGTCCGAGCTCTACGACCGGTATGCCAAGGTGGTTTACGCCGTAGCTCTGCGGGTTTTGCAGGACGCGGGCGGCGCGGAAGATGTGCTGCAAGATGTGTTCCTGCAGCTTTGGCGTAATCCAGACGCCTTCGATGCCAGTCGCGGTAGTCTGGCAGCGTGGCTGTCGGTGATATCGCGGCATCGCTCGATTGATCGCTTACGCAAGCGGCGTCCTGAAACCGACATTGAGGATTGCGTTATCGCCAGCGGCCCCGATTTGCGCGACGAAACCGAGCGCACTCTGGTGATTGAGAAAGTTCGGGTGGTGATGGCAGAGATGAATCCCGACCAGCGGAAGGTGTTGGAGTTAGCATTCTTTCAGGGCCTGACACACACGGAAATCGCTGAGAAGACCGGAGAGCCGCTAGGTACTGTCAAGACCAGGATTCGTAGTGGGCTGCAGCAGTTGCGCGCCAAGTTTACGGGATGAAGGGGAAGCTTAGAGGTTTTCGGCGGTGGAAAACAAGAGGGCCGAGAAACCAGCGCCGTAGGCGCGAAATAGTCTAGCCCAGCACGGAGCCGTAGGCGGCGTGCTGGGTAGACTAGTAAAAATGGTGAGCCCCGTAGGGGCGGCACAGGTTCTCGCCGGCACCCTTTAACCCCGGCGAATCGGAACGCCGCTCTTTCGGTGGGCCATGAAATTCGCAGGATGAAGACACACGAACAATTCGCCGACGATCTGGCGCTCTACGCGCTGGACGAGCTGACCGGCAGCGATCGCCAGGAGCTGGAAGCTCACCTGGAGACCTGCGCCGCCTGCCGTCGCGAATTGCAGGCGTTGCGCGGCGATCTCGGTCTGCTGGGATTGACTACCAGCGGTCCTCAGCCTCCGGCGCGCAGCAAGGAGCGGCTGATGCGGGCCATCGCAGCCGAGCCCCGCGGCGTGTCCCTGCCCGATGCTGCTCCGGCTCCTCGGCGAAACTTGTGGTGGGCCTGGGTCCCGGCATTTGCCGCGTTTGGGTTGCTATTCGTAGTAGCCGCCTTGTGGCGCAGCAATGGCCGCATGAAAGATCAGCTGGCCGAACTGGGCAATCGCAACCAGGACCAGGCCATCCAGCTCGACAGTCTGAACCAGAATCTTCGCCTGCTGACGTCGCCCGACGCGGTGCACGTTTCGCTCAATCCGCAGAAGTCTCCCAAGCAGCCCAGTGGTACGGCCATCTTCAGTCCCTCACAGAAACGCATGATGTTCATGGCCAGCAACCTGGCTCCAGTGCCGGAGGGCAAAGCCTACGAGCTGTGGGTCATCCCCACGCAAGGCGCGCCGATCGCGGCCGGCGTCTTCAAACCCGATGAGCACGGCAACGCTGTCATGATGGACCACAAGATGCCCGAAGGCATCGAAGCCAAAGCCTTCGCCCTCACGGTGGAGAAGGAAGAAGGCTCGGACAAGCCGACTTCGCCGATTGTGTTGATGGGCGCGGGAGAATAAGGTTTAGCCATCCCGCTCCCTCAAAAGTTCCAGGTCATGGCGTGTAATGATGCGAGTCCGCGTAGCGGACGCAATAGTCTAGCCCAGCGTGTAACGCTGGGCAGGTTAGGTTTTGTGAATCGAGTGCCGTAGGCACGGCAGGCCTTTCACCCGAAGACGTAGCGCGGGTCGTACTGAATTCCGGATTTTTGGAGCATCGCCTGGAACTCATCCTCGAAACTCCGCGTGCGATGATGCTCTGCCTGGTTCGCGATGTATTGCGTCACCGTTGCTCGTTGTGACTGGCTGACGCTGAACGCGCCGTATCCTTCCTGCCATTGAAATTTGGTGGACGTCTCGCGCAGCCATCGTGAGGTATTGGCTTTCAGTTCCTGCATGGCTTTCGACAACGTCATCGTTTGGGGCAACAAGATGAGCAGATGCAGGTGGTTGGCGGTGCCGCCGGCCGCGACAACGTGGACGTTCTTCGCGTACGCCAATCCAACTACGTAGCGCCACAATTCTTCGGGATCACGGATCAGATTAAAGCGGCCTTTCGTGCTGAATATGCAATGCACCAAGTTGTGGGCGTACGTGTGCGACATATATGTCCAGGCTATTGGTTACGAACCTGGCGGTCGGTGACGGCGCGCACGGAGTGAGGTTTGAGGCTGCCGCCCCTGCGGGGCTCGGATCTCAAAATCAATTCTTACCCAGCGTTGCACGCTGGGCTAGACTATTGCGTCCGCTGCGCGGACTCTCCGCGACCGCGATCCTCGCATTCCTCTTATCGCTGAATTTTCTATGTCGCGTCCCTGCGCTTGGCGGGTTACCATTGTCGCGCGACGGAATTCACGCCCAGTAATCCACTGCGGTGCACCGATTTTAGGCGAAATCCACAGGTTTTCCTCGCGCTCGCATCGATTTGCTTGACGCGCTACCGGCGCCTTCCCGCACACTAATCCATCATGGCCAACCCCGGGGATTTTGCCTATACCGTCAAGGAGCAGGCTGACATCGTCCGCATTGTGGGCGAGTACGTCAAGCTGCGCAAGAGCGGGGCGCAAAACTTCCAGGGCCTGTGTCCCTTTCACCAGGAAAAGACGCCGTCGTTTTCGGTGCACGCCACGCGGCAATTCTTTCACTGCTTCGGCTGCGGGACGTCCGGCGACGTCTTCGATTTCGTGAAGAAGATCGAAAACATTACCTTCCCTGAAGCCGTCCGGCTGATCGCCGAGAAGCTTAAGATCCCGCTGCCGAAGATGAGCTACTCCTCGCCTGAGGAGGCGCGTGACGCTAAGCTGCGCGGCGGCCTGATCGACATCCACGAGCGCGCCTGTAGTT
Source organism: uncultured Acidobacteriaceae bacterium (assembly GCA_963746515.1). GTDB lineage: Bacteria > Acidobacteriota > Terriglobia > Terriglobales > Acidobacteriaceae > Bog-257. The sequence goes on from CAVVBO010000004.1 coordinate 663,023, forward strand.
TCTTTCAGGAACAGTTGCGCCGGCCTGAAGCGGCTCATGCCCGCGAATATCTGGCCTCGCGTGGCCTCACGCCTGAGAACATTGCCGAGTTCCGCATCGGCTACGCGCCCGACTCGGGCTTCCTCCTTCGTGACGCGCTACGCAATCAATATGACGAAGAGCTGCTGCGCGAGTCTGGACTGTTCTCGTGGAAAGAGAAGAATCAGGGGCTAGGGACTAGGGACCAGGGATTAGAAAGGCAGGGACTAGGGGCTGGGGGGCAGGGATTAGAAAGTCAGGGGTTAGAACCTCAGGACGCCAGCGATCAGAAGCCGGAAGACATCGCCGAGTCGCGTGCCCTAACCCCTAGCCCCTTGCCCCTGGTCTCCATTTATTCCCGCTTTCGCAATCGCGTGATGTTTCCTATCGCCAACGAGTCAGGCAAAGTCATCGCCTTCACCGGCCGCACGCTCTCGACCGACGAGAAGGCCGGTCCCAAGTACTCTGAACTCGCCGGAGACGCCGATCTACTCCAAGTCTCGCGTGCTGTTCAACCTGGACAAAGCCAAAGAGGCGATCCGCAAACTCGAATACGCGATCCTGGTCGAAGGTCAGATGGATTGCATCGCCGTCTACACAGCGGGTTATCACAACGTGATCGCCAGTTCGGGAACGGCGTTCACGGAGTTGCAGGCACGGCTGCTGGGACGCTTCAGCAAGAACATTGTCGTGAACTTTGATCCGGACACGGCAGGTGCGGCTGCGGCAGAACGCTCCCTGGCGCTGCTGATCAGCGAGGATTTCCAGATCAAAGTGCTGACGCTGGACAGCGGATTCGATCCTGACCTCTACATCCGGCGCAAAGGCAAGGTTGCTTACGATGAAGCCCTGAAGCATTCGCAAAAATATTTCGACTACCTCATCGAACGTGGCCGCACGCTGTTCCCATCTCGCACGCCCGAGGGCAAGGTCAAGGCCTTGAACTATCTGCTGCCACACATTCAGCGGGTGCCCAGCCGCATCGTTCGCGACGAGTTGGCCAACGAGATTTCCCATCGCCTGGGCATCGATTCCGCTGTGTTGCGGCAGGAACTTCGCCATGCGGCAGGATCACGTTCGGCCTCGCGCGTGAACGCGGCGACGGGCGGAGGCTTGGCCGATGGCGAACGGGTGCTGATTCGCGCATTGGCTAGCCAGGAGCTGTTGCATAGCCCGCACAGCAGCCGCGAGGGGGTCGACCCGGACTTCGAGCCGGCGCGGCAGGTGCACTTTGCCCTCACTCGCGAACGGCTCCACGCCGGGTCGTCCGCGGAAGTGCTGATCGATGCACTACTACTGGCGCACGAGCAAGGCCTTGATCCCATGTCGCTGCCGCTGGAGGAAGCCGATCGCAACCTGCTGGCCGCGGTCCTCATGGACGAACACGAAGAGCTGACGCCGGAATTGCTGGAGAACTCGATTCGCTCGCTGCGCCGTCGCGTTTTCCGCCGGCAGCTGGAAGACTTGCAACATCAACTGAAGGAAGCTGAGCGGCGCCAGGATTCAGCCTCAGCTGCCAGATTGCTACAGGAGCGGATTAAGCTGCGGCGTGAGATGACCAGCATGGGTGAGAGCGTGTGAGTTTGGTTATTGCGTTGGAGGTTCACCCGGGTTTGGCAGGTCGGTTAATGGCGAAGCAAAGTGTTCGCGTTGACGGCGAAAGCGCCGGATTTTAAGCCTGGCGAAGGCACACGCAACCAGAAACGGCTTCACAGGCACGGTTTGGCCGAGGCTAAAGACTTGGTCATATTGCGGGATTTTTGGCACGACTGAAGCCCTGCCCTTCCACCGGTTCTGCAGGACATTTCTTCGCAGCTCTCCATAGGCCGCATGCCGGCAAGGGGCGGCGGGCGGGGAAGTACCGTAAGTGCTTGACCCAAAGGCGTGAAGCCAAGTCCACGTAAGAAACATCTAATTCTGTAAGCAGTGTGAGATGGTCTCGCCGCGCTGCAGCGCGGCAGGCTGGTTACCAAAGATTTGTAAATCGCAGAAAAGGCTAGGGTGGCGGGCCCTATCTATGATAAACTCTATAAGTTTCTCCATATGCCGGTACTGCAGTACCGCTCCCGCCGTGGTGTGCACACAGAAAAGGCGCCTCTCAGACGGCGCCATTTAGAGGAAACTCCGCTTTGGCCCTAGAAGATAAGTACGACGATATCAAAAAATTGATCGATGTGGGAAAAGAGAAGGGTTATCTCACTTACAACGAAGTGAATGATCTGATTCCCCACGACATCCAGTCGCCCGACGACATCGAAGACTTGCTGACCACCATCGGCACGCAAGGCATTGATGTGCTCGAAGGCCCCAAGATGCCCGGCGACAAGAAATTCGATACAGACATCGAAGCCGGCGAGGATGTGGAACTCGATCTCTCGCCCGGCACGCTGGAAAAAACTAACGACCCGGTCCGAATGTATCTACGCGAGATGGGCACGGTTCCGCTGCTCACTCGCGAAGGCGAAGTTGAAATTGCCAAGCGCATTGAGCGCGGCCAGTTGCGCGTGTTGAAGGCGCTCTCCCGCTCGCCCATCGTGATTCGCGAGATCATCGCCATCGGCGAAGACCTGAAGCGGGGCGTGCGCTCCATCAAGGAAATCGTGCTCTTCGACGAGGAAGAGATCACCGAAGAGGTGGTGGTCAACCGCCTGCAAGACATCACGGGCAAGATCGACGAGCTCCAGAAACACTATAAGAAGTCGATTCAGCTTTTCGAGAAGCTGGCCGAAATTCCGCAGAAGAAGCGGCCTCGCGACTATCGCCGCTGCCGCTGGACGCTGGGTCGCGAGCAGATCATGGTCTCGCGCGTCATTCGCAAACTGGGGTTCACCAACGCCGAACGCAAACGGCTGATCGATCGCGTCAACAAGACGGTCGACAGCATGCGTGGGCTCGACAAGCAGGCGGTCAACTTCGAGAAGCGTGCCGACGCCACGCGTTCGGAAGAGCAGAAGAAGGAGTTTCGCCGTCAGTCGCGCCAGATCCGCTCTGACCTGGAGCGCATGGAGCACGATGCAGGCGCCGATTTCCCTGAACTGAAACGCACCCAGCGCGAGATCGTGCAGGGCGACGTCGACGCCGAGTACGCCAAGCGCGAGCTGATCGAAGCGAACTTGCGACTGGTAGTCTCGATTGCGAAGAAGTACACCAATCGCGGCTTGCAGTTTCTCGACCTGATTCAGGAAGGCAACATCGGCCTGATGAAGGCCGTCGACAAGTTCGAGTATCGCCGCGGCTACAAGTTCTCGACCTACGCGACGTGGTGGATTCGTCAAGCCATCACCCGCGCCATCGCCGACCAGGCGCGCACCATCCGTATTCCGGTGCACATGATCGAGACCATCAACAAGCTGATCCGCACTTCGCGGCAGCTGGTGCAGGAACTCGGTCGCGAACCTACCTCGGAAGAGATTGCCAAGCGCATGGACATTCCGGTGGCCAAGGTGCGCAAGGTGCTGAAGATCGCGCAGGAACCGATCTCGCTGGAGACGCCGATTGGCGAAGAGGAAGATTCGCATCTGGGCGACTTCATCGAGGACCGCGCCGTGGTCTCGCCGGCCGAAGCGGTGATCAACGTCAACCTCAAGGAGCAGACGGCGCAGGTGCTGCGCACGCTGACTCCGCGCGAGGAGAAGGTGATCAAGATGCGCTTTGGACTGGAAGACGGCTCCGAGCACACGCTGGAAGAAGTGGGCCAATCGTTCGCTGTGACTCGCGAGCGCATCCGCCAGATCGAGGCCAAGGCGCTGCGCAAGTTGCGTCACCCCTCGCGCTCGCGCAAGCTGCGGGCGTTCATGGACGGCGTACACGACTAGAAGCAGTTGTCGGTGGCCAGTTGTCAGTATTTCAAGGCGGGACGCGAGAGCGTCCCGTTTTTCTTTTTGAGCGACGAATGCGACTTAAGGTTTGGGCCCTCGGTATTGAACCTTCCCAGGACCAGGGGCCCATCCTCTCGCTTGAAGGCGAGAAGGATGGGGCACCCAGATCAGAAAGGATGGGCCACCCGCCAAACCCACTCATTCGAAACCCGCGAATGAGTGGGGCACCCGGCACCCGGCTCACCCGGGTATCACCGGGTTAAGGGGCTGCCGGCAACTGTTCCACTTTCACCGCACTCACGTCGAAGAAGTACGTCTGGTTGTTGCTTGCGCTCGTGGCGGGCGTGAAACTTGGATCGCCGACGGGCGGACCGTTGGGGTCGCCGGGAGAAGGGCCCCAGGTTGTGGGCACTCCCCACAAGTTCATGTGGAGCTGCTGGGGTTGGGTCGGAACATGATCCTTTTCGGTCCGGATGACAGAGCCATCAAGGAACCAACTGACGTGGTCCGGAAACCACTCCATCCGGTAGGTATGCCAAGCCGCGAACGTGCCTGGTGTTACAGCGATCGATAGGGGATGGGCTGTCTTATTTAAAGATTCGTGCGCAAAGACATTGGTCGAGACTTTCTTGAGGTTGGTAGTGAGGATTTCGGTGTCGATCTCGTCATGAATATCGCGGTCCGCGCCCGGAGGAAATTTCTGGAACGTAAAAAAGCCCGCGATCATGCCACCCTGAGTGCCTTCGAATTTGAGCTTGGCTTCGAAGGCAATACCTCCGCCTTGGCCAGGTAGAGCAAACGCCTGAATCGTGATCGCCTCCGATCCGGAAAAGGCCTTACCGTCGAGCCAGGTATCCAAGCGGATGCGAGCCATCCCGTTCTCCGCAACCGGAAGGGATTGGCGCATCTGCGTCAGGCCAAGGTACGATGGGTTGTTGGTCGCCTCCCATCGGTTGAAGTCCCAGTTTGCCGAGTTGAGTGGACCGTTGGTTGAGAAATTGTCTTGGAACAGGACCGTCGTTGTCATCGCATCTCCCTGCGTCACACACCGACCCAGAATTTCCATTTTGACAGCCTGGAGAGCCAACACTATATACCCGAATCACCTTCGCTGCTGAACTTACTTCCTTCGTCCTTTCATCTGGGCGACTCCACGCAGCGGCGCCTCATCCACGTCTTTGCAGACAGGGGCCTGCCCTGAGCGCAGCCGAAGGGTGAGTCTGTCGTGGCCCCAACTAGTGATGCCGGGTGCCCCACTCATTCGCGGGGTTCGAATGAGTGGGTTCCGCGAGTCACAGCCTTCGGTACGTCCCATCACAGACGGGAACGATCTGCCCTCGATACTTTCGGGGCATGACAAGAGGTTTGGAGCGCTGGTACGGTGGGCACGACCTGCACTTCATAACCTGCAGTTGCTATCGGCGCCGTCCGGAGCTTGACAGCGGCGAGCGCCGTGACCTGTTTCTGCGTGTCTTGGAGCGCGCCCGGCAAAAGTATCGCTTCGTCGTAATCGGCTACGTGGTCATGCCCGAACATTTCCATCTTCTGATAACCGAGCCGGAGGTGGGAAATCCTTCTGTGGTGATGAAAGTGGTGAAAGAGCGATTCACGAAACTGCTTCACCGTCCCACTCATCCGAAAACCGCGGATGAGTGGGGCACCCGTGCTATCACGGGCCCGATCTGGCAAAAGCGTTTCTACGACTTCAATGTGTGCAGTACGGAAAAGCGCATCGAGAAGCTACGCTACATGCATCGGAACCCGGTGAAGCGAGGTCTGGCAGAAAAACCGGAAGAGTGGAAATGGAGCAGCTTCAAGACCTATGTTTGCGGCGAAGAGGGCTTGGTAAGAGTGAATTGTCAGGAATGGTCGCTTAGGATAACGTATTCCGCCTCGCAGACCCACTCATTCGAAACCCGCGAATGAGTGGGGCACCCGGCTGACATGCCGTCGGAACCCGGTGAAGCGAGGTCTGGCAGAAAAACCGGAAGAGTGGAAATGGAGCAGCTTCAAGACCTATGTTTGCGGCGAAGAGGGCTTGGTAAGAGTGAATTGTCAGGAATGGTCGCTTAGGATAACGTATTCCGCCTCGCAGACCCACTCATTCGAAACCCGCGAATGAGTGGGGCACCCGGCGCTTACACGTCGTCAGTAAACGTGCAACCGGATGAGAATCCCCACCCAACCAGGTACGGCTTGGGCGGGGCCCTCCCATCCTGTCAAACCCAACAATACGATCTCTCTGTGAGCGTCCGGAGTCGCTTTCAGTCACCAGTGACCCTGTCGGCGACTACGTTGCCCGCCACCTCGTAGAGAAAATTGTTGTTCGGATCGTAGAAGTCCAGAGTAAAGGCTCCGGTGTGCCTGCTCCCACGGTCGCCCAAGGTTACAGTTTCGTGCAAGTGAATGGTCCCCTGAAAATCGCCCGTGGCGTCGTACCACCATACACGATGAATGAGCGTATAGGTCTGGGGCCCGATAGCCGTCCAGGCGCCTACGCAGATATTGCCGGTCCGAGGATCCACGTTGGGATTGTGGACCTCAGTGCCTCCCGTATTCCAGATCTGAAAGGCTTCCTGTACGGTTTGGCCGTTGACCTCAAACTGGGTATGCCACAGCCCGACAATGGATGAAATTACGCCAGTATTATCGGGAGACGCTATTCCACTCAGCGGGGACGGTGATGGCAGTGTGGTCTGGAATGGGCGGTGAACGGCAGTTGCGGCCGCCATTGCGACCAGCGAATCTCCACAGGATGCAAATGCACCCGCGCTAACGGCCAGTAACAGCATGAGCGTGCACAAAGCGAAACCGATGTGCTTCCAAGTTTGTGTCGAATTCATTGATGTCCTCCTCGCCGGTTCTCGGCGTCTCTAACGGGTTTCTTTGGTGCCTTTGCCTTCTACGATGGTTGTGTAACCGCCCTTTTCGTCGGCCATTTCATACTTGAATGTGTACTGAGTGGGTGATAACGTCGTGACTGTAGTTCTTCCTTTGACGGCTTCGCCGGCGAACTTGTCTTCCACCATCCACGTCCAGGTATTTCCGTTAACCGTTCCTGTGCCGGTACCCACGAGTCCAACACTGCTGGCGTAATAGGATGTGTAGACCTTCGCATGGCTGTCGTAGGCCATGAAGCCGAATCTCGTCGGTAATTGGCCGCCTTCAGCGCGGCTCTCGACATAGAATCCCCCCGGCCCCAATGTATCTGTTTCGGTGCCGACAGTCTTACCGGCCGGCACATACCCGTTGGGTTTAATCTCGCCTTCCACAGTCCATTTGCCAACGAAGTACTCCAACTTCTTGTGTTCCGGACCAGGCTTGGGTGGCGCTGGTGGAGCTTGTGCGAGCAATAGTGATGTGAATCCGCAGATCAGAATGACGGCGACCGACGATCGTGTGCTCATTTCGTGAATCCTCCTCAATGTGCACACGGTAGCAGCCGGGCCGTGAGGTGTCCCGAAGGATTTGTTAAGATTGGCCGAAAACTCAATGGCTAGCCGGGAAGTATTTCATTTCGACGAGTTCGCGCTGGACGTGGGAGAGCGGCGGCTGCTGCGCGGCGCCGAAGCCGTTCACTTGTCACCGAAGGCCTACGATGTGCTGGTTGCGTTGGTGCGGCAGTCGGGGCGGTTGGTCACGAAGGACGAATTGCTGGCGCAGGTTTGGCCCGAGTCGTTTGTCGAAGAAGGCATTCTCAATGTTCACGTGGCAGCACTGCGCAAGGCGCTCGGCGACGACACCCGGCCTCCGGTCCTACATCGAAACGGTCGTGCGGTCAGGGTACCGCTTCATCGCTGCAGTCAGCTGCGATCTGGCCCACGAGAAGCCATTAACACCGAGCGCCATGACGCGACCCGTCGAACTCTACGAGCTGGTCGGCCGCGGCCGGTCTCACTGTTGTCAGGCTCGTACTTCGAACTGCCTGCCGCCGTGGACGCCTTTCGTTCCGCGATCGAGATCGATCCGACCTATGCACCGGCGCACGCCGGCTTGGCGCGCGCACGGTGCCTGCAGGCAGTGTTTCGCGCGGTGCCGTACCAGGAAGCGTTTACAGAGGCGAAAGCGTCTGCCTTGCGCGCGCTGGCGATGGACAGCGCCTCGGCGGACGCGCAAGTTGCCCTTGGCACCGTCCTTTTTCTCAGCGAGTGGGACTGGACGGCGGCGGAGCGCAGCCTGCGCCGTGCGCTCGAGATCAATCCGGATCACACCGAGGCGCTCCTGCAGTATGGGTCGCTACAGGAAGCGCTCGGGCGGCTCGACGATGGGCTGCGTTGCAAGCAACAGGCGCTCGCACGCGATCCGCGATCGCCCGGCGTTCTGGTGCAGATCGCCATCTCGTATTGGCATCAGCGGAAGTACGACGAGACGCAAGTCTGGGCTCGGCGAGCTCTAGAGATCGACCCGAAGCATGTGCTGGCGTGCCAATTCATTACCACGTCTATTGGAAGATCGGGGACGTCGATAGATTCGCGGCCTGGACCGTCAGCCAGGCCATCGCGTGGGGCTTTTCCGAGGAGAGAGTAGCGGTGTTGAAGCAGGTCACCGCGGACACGCAGCAGGTGTACGCGACGGCCGGCCTCTCCGGGGTGAGAAGATTCATGGTGGATCAGATCACGAACCCGCAACTGGACTTCGACATTTTGCTGAAGATGGCATTCTTTCGCGCCGCTCTGTATGGGGCGGCAGGCCGACTCGATGAAGCGTTCGACTGCCTTGATCAGGCCATCGCGGACCGCGACCCAGCACTCGTTCACCTGGCGGTCGCACCGGAGTGGGACAGCCTGCGCAGTGACCCGCGGTTCGCAGAACGCCTGCGATCGATGGCGCTTCCTTCGGTCGCCCCGACAACATCGTAACGAAGACTGTCGCCGAAGTTGGCGGCGGAGGCACGTTCACCTTGGAGCATGTAGACGGCAGGCGTCAGGGAAATTGGTGGACCTGGTCGGGATCGAACCGACGACCTCCCCGGCAAAGCCGGGGCGCGCTCAGCCCTGCGTCTTCGATGTCTCGATTAGTTCCTGAATCGAACGATGTGATTTCCAACTCTTTAGTTGACGTTCGCGGGATCGCGCTCGGGGATGAGAACCGAAGCGCTCTTGATAAACCAAGACCCAAGGTCCTCTTCCACGCGTCGAAATAGTCTGCCCACGCCGGTGCTCGGCCAGGCGGAAGACTGGGTGTCTTCAGCACAACCAATGTAGAACCGATTGTTGCTCTGGCTTTGCAGAATGTAAACGGCAGGCATAAAAGCGGGAGAAT
>CAVVBO010000005.1:0-1048454 GCA_963746515.1 uncultured Acidobacteriaceae bacterium
ATAGCAATACGTATGGAATGCGAAGAAATTATGACATATGACGCATTGCTTATTAGGGATATTCTGATTAAGCCCTGTTTTTGAAGGGGACGGCCTTCAGTGTCTGCGTGAGAACTAACTTCCTGTTTCGACGGTGGAGTAAGGCGCAAAAAGCGAGCGCCGCAGGCGCGGAATAGCCTAGCCCAGGGCGTAGCCGAAGGCGGAGTCCTGGGTCAGCTGGAAAATTGATCCGAGTCCTGTAAGGACGGCAGAGGTTCTCACGCAGACACTTCAGGTCGTCCGTTAAGTATCCAAGAATCTCGCGGCTTCAGCCGCTGCGGTAGCTCGCTTTCACTTGATCAGAGTTTTCCTATCGATCCAACGAAAGGATTTCCTCTGCGCCTCAGGCTGGTCATTGATGAAAAAATGCCCTTCCTGTCCGCCACCGTAATGAAAAGAATTCCTGCGTGCTCTCCGTGTTCTCCGTGGTGACAAAGAACGTCATGTCTCGTGGTGAACTCTCCTTTTTGAGATTCACCGCCCTGCGGATTATCCTGCTTAGATGAAATTGCGTGGATGTGGTACCGCCCTGGTTACTCCCTTCAAGCAGGATGGCAGCGTGGACGAAGCCGCGCTGCGCGAACTGGTGCGCTGGCAGGTGGAGTCGGGCATCGACTTTCTGGTTCCTTGCGGCACCACCGGCGAGACGCCTACTTTGTCGCACGATGAGTGGCTGCGCGTGGTCGATCTGACCATCGAGACTGCGGGCGGCCGGGTGCCTATCATGGCCGGCGCGACCTCCAACAACACCCGCGAGGCGGTAGCGAAGACCAAGGAGATGTCGTACACGCTCCGGGGTCGACTACATCCTGACCGCGACGCCGTACTACAACAAGCCCACGCAGGAAGGCGTTTATCAGCATTTCAAGGCGATTGCCGAGGCCTCCAGCAAGCCACTGGTGCTCTACAACATCGCCGGACGCACAGGGACCAACATCGAGACGCCACGCTGCTCCGGCTGGCGGAGATTCCCAACATCGCCGGCGTGAAGGAAGCCAGCGGCAACATCTCACAGATCGCCGAAGTATGTGCCTCGGTACCGGAAGATTTCCTGGTGTTCTCCGGCGATGACGCAATTACTTTGGCCGTCATCGGACTGGGCGGTGTTGGGATCGTTTCCGTAGCCTCGAATGAAATCCCGGCAGAGATGACCCGCATGACAGCTGCTGCGCTCTCCAACAAGTGGGACATCGCGCGCCAGGTATTTCGCAAATATCTTCCACTAATGCAAGCCAACTTCATCGAGTCCAGCCCCGGTCCGGTGAAAGCCGTGCTGGCCATGATGGGCCGCATGGAAGAGGTTTATCGCCTGCCTCTGGTCCCCATGAAGAAGGAAACTCGCGCCAGGCTGGAAAAAGTTGCGATCGACGTGGGCCTGCTGCAAGGTCAGCCGGCGGCCCGCTGAAGAAGCGGCCCTGCTCAGCGGAGATAAGAATTCGCCGCCACCCTATCCATTTTCTCAATATTCAACCGCTGGCATCGCGGCTGGCTGGAGCGCGCCGCACGCAACGGTTATACTGCCCGCCATGCATCAACTTCAGTCTGAAATCGAGCGCCTGTATGCCATGGGGCCGAACGCCGCTAAGGACCCGTCCGCCAGCGAGACGTTTGTGCGATTCCGCGATGCCTTGTCGGCGGGCAAAATCCGCGCAGCCGAGAAGGTTGGCGGCGCCTGGCTGACGAATGCATGGGTCAAGCAAGGCATCCTGCTCGGTTTCCGCATCGGCAAACTGGCGGAGAGTGGCGACCCGCGCGTGCTCTCCTTCGTCGACAAAGATACGTATCCCACGCGCCACTTCGCCGCCACGCGAACAGGTGCGCGTCATCCCTGGCGGCTCGTCGGTGCGCAGCGGAGCTTATGTCGCGTCGTCCGTCGTCTGCATGCCTCCCATGTTCATCAACGTCGGCGCCTACGTTGACGAAGGCACTATGGTCGATTCGCACGCGCTGGTGGGATCGTGCGCGCAGGTCGGCAAGCGAGTGCATATCAGTGCGGCGGCGCAGATCGGCGGCGTGCTGGAGCCGATCAATGCCTCGCCAGTGATCATCGAAGACGATGTGCTCATCGGCGGCAACTGTGGAGTGTATGAGGGAACGCAGGTTGGCGCGCGCGCTGTGCTGGGCGCCGGAGTAATTCTGACGCGCTCCACGCCACTGTTCGACACCGTGACGGGCGAGATTTACCGCGCCTCGGGAACCGAACCTCTTCACGTTCCGGAAGGGGCGGTTGTGGTCCCGGGTTCGCGTGCGATCACCAAGGGCAAAGCCGCGGAGTGGGGATTGTCCCTCTATACCCCGGTGATTGTGAAGTACCGCGACGAGCGTACCAATCGCGGGGTGGAGCTGGAGGATATTCTGCGATAGCAGGGACGCTGGTCAGAGTTGCTTTGAGTTTTGAAGGGGCACAGCTTTAGCTGTGTCGTCAGAGTCATTATTAAAATGGGGCTTTAGCCCCGGATTCCGGGTGCTAGATGGAGTCAACAAGGGTCCCCCCAGTGGCTAAAGCCGGACCTTCCGAGACCCTTATACGGCAAGCCTGAAAGGCGTGCCCCTTCAAAACGGAAATACGTCCTCGCCCAGACGCGAGCGAATTTCGGACCCATGACGTCAACCAACAGCCATCGCCGCCAGAACATCGCTCTTCTCATCGCGGCGATTGCTGCTTTGGCCGCTTTGCTTTGCTCGCAAATCGGCGGCCCATCCCCCGCCCCGCTCTTTCCTTCTTTGCGCTGGCTCACGCTGGCTGCTCTGGTGGTCTACGGCTGCCTGCGGCGTACGCTCACGGCGTGGATCTTTATCGCCATGCTGCTGGGCGCGGAAATTGGCCACGACTTCCCTGCCGTCGCCAACCACCTGCGCGTTTTTGCATTCATCTTCTTGCGGCTGATCAAGACCATCATTGCGCCGCTGCTGTTCGCAACGCTTGGTGGTCGGCATAGCCGGGCATTCCAACCTGCGGCAGGTGGGGCGCCTCGGACTTCGCTCCATCCTCTTCTTCGAGATCGTTACAACTATCGCGATTTTTCTTGGACTCGGCGCCATCAACCTGAGCAAAGCCGGAGTCGGGGTCCATCTGCCTCCGGCGACAAACACGGACACCTCCTCCGTCGGCAAACTCAGCGGCGAGGACACCATCCTGCACATTTTTCCCGAGAACATCGCCAAATCAGTCGCGGATGGCGCGGTGCTCCAAGTGGTGGTCTTCAGCCTGATTTTCGCTATCGCTCTGGCTATGATCAGTGAGCCCAAGCGCCGCCCCATGCTGGCTTTCTGCGAGAGCTTGAGCGAAGTCATGTTCAAGTTCACCAACCTGGTGATGTATATGGCGCCGCTCGGCGTAGGCGCGGCCGTAGCCTACACTGTGGGACATACCGGGATTGGCTGTCCTCGGCAGCTTGCTGAAACTATTGCTCACGCTCTACGCCGCACTGATCGTCTTCATCCTCGGCGTCCTGTTGCCCATTGCGCTGATCTTCCGCGTTCCGCTGCGAATGTTTATCAAGGCCGTCGCCGAGCCAGTTACGATCGCGTTCGGCACCGCCAGCTCCGAAGCGGCGCTTCCCCGCGCCATGGAAGCGATGGAGGCCATCGGCGTTCCTCGCCAGATCGTGGCCTTCGTCATTCCCACCGGTTACAGCTTCAATCTCACCGGCAGCTCGCTCTACCTTTCGGTCGCGGCGATTTTCGTCGCGCAGGTCTCCGGCATCCATCTGTCGCTGGGCCAGCAGCTCATGATCATGCTGACCCTGATGGTCACCAGCAAAGGCGTGGCCGGCGTCTCGCGCGCGGCGCTGGTCATCCTGCTGGCTACGGCCAGTTCCACCGGACTACCCACCGAGCCTGTATTTCTGTTGCTCGGCGTGGATCAGCTGCTGGATATGGGGCGTACAGCCGTCAATGTGCTGGGCAATTGTCTGGCAGCAGTAGTGATGGCCAAGTGGGAGGGCGAGTTCGATGTCGAGCGGCCTTCTCAGGTGGTCGTGGACGCGTTACAGTAGAGCGATTTCAGAAAATGATGCAGGCCGTTGCAACCTCGCATGCCCGACAAGCTCCCGCCCAGTGAAAGCCGATTCAAGTTTCGGCCACGCAGTCACGGTGTCTCGCGTATCGAGGCTTTTAGCGATGTGGTCTTCGGCTTCTCCCTCACCTTGCTGGTCGTCTCCCTTGAAGTGCCGCGGACGTTCGACGCATTGCTGGCCGACATGCGGGGCTTTGTGCCCTTCGCCATGTGCTTCTCCATCTTCGCTCTGGTTTGGTGGGAGCACCACAATTTCTTCCGTCGTTATGGCTTGGAGGACGGCACAACCGCCACGCTAAACTTCATTTTGCTGTTCGTAATGTTGTTGTATACCTATCCGCTAAAATTCCTGTTCACGGGCATATTCAATGAGGTGACTGGCTACAAGAATGTGAATGAGGCAAACGGCCAAGCCGGCTCCTGGTTGAACGCACAGCAGACGCCGACACTGATGATCATTTATGGACTAGGCTACGCGACGGTGTTCCTTGTCTTTGTCTTGCTTTACTGGAATGCGCTGCGGCAGAAGCGGGCGTTGCAGTTAACTGCGCTTGAAATCTTCGATACGCACTCCAGCATGATCGAGAGTGGACTTTCGTTTGGGGTCGGTACCCTGTGTGCCGCGACCGCGGCGATCTTGCCGATCCGAGTGGCAGGACTCGCAGGCTATCTCTTCTTCTTGATTCCAATTGGAATGACGCTGATGGGTATGCTTCGCGGGAAGGCCCGACGAAAGCTGGAAGCGTTTGCCGAAGATCAGCCGGCCAACGGCTAATTCCGGCTGGCGGGCAGCGGAATCGCATTTTTCGTCTGCCGGATTTCCAGATGCTTCTGCCGGAAGTGCGCCACGGCCCGCTCGCCCCAGACCTTCACAAAGTAATAGTTCAACCCTGCTCCGATCACCGAGCTGACGAGAGGAATCAGCCGTGCCGTCCACTTCTCCACAATCTCGGCGCTGGCGCTGACCGCGATGCGCTGAATGACGCGAGGAACGAACTTCGATACGAACTGCTTCTCCACCAATTCGCGGCTGATGTCGACTCCGGCGGCGCTGGCCGCTGCCACCCACAGCTCCGCTTCTTCCTGCTCGGTGTTGTAGGGAAAGCCATAAAGCAGGCTAAGCTTCTGGATCATGCGCAGCGTGATTCCCGCCAGGATGCCGAGATCGGGCAACATGGTGAACAGTCCGCCCAGCCCCAGTCCTGCGCCTTCGGCGGCGGCCATTCGCATGTGGGCGCGAATCGTATCTTCGGCAATGCGATCGAGAATCTCAGGATCGACCGAGTACACGCCTTCATAAGTGAGCGCTGGAAGGTTATAGGCCATCCGCAGATGTTGCAGGTAGTTCTCGGGATCGACCTTGATGGTGTCGTAGGCCTTCATGAAGGCATTGCGGATGGCGCCTTCCAACCGCCGCCGTAGCCAGGATTTTCGCTCGTCGTGTCGCATGGTTGACTCTTCCAGTATAGGCGCGAGCGGCTCGATCCGGCATCGGACCTGCCAATCTCGGCGCGCCTCCTGTGCTAGCATCGAGAATTGCAGATGCCAATAGGAAAACTTCAGGTTGTACCTCTCGGTGGACTCGGCGAATTCGGCATGAATTGCATGGCCATTCGCTGGGGTGATGACATCATCGTCATCGATGCCGGACTCATGTTCCCCGAAGCCGAGTTGCTCGGCGTCGACATCGTCGTCCCCGACCTCAGCTACTTGATCGAGAACCGCGCACATGTTCGCGCGGTGGTGCTGACCCACGGCCACGAAGATCACATCGGCGCGCTGCCCTGGCTGCTCTCCGAGTTGAACGTTCCGGTCTACGGCACCGAATTCACCCTGGCCTATGTGGAAGGCAAGCTGGAAGAGCATGCGCTGCTCGACAATGCCGTGCTCAACGAGATCAAGCCAGGCGAGCGCTTCAAGATTGGCCCATTCACCATCAATCCCATCCAGGTGACGCATAGCCTGGTGGATTGCGTGGCGCTGGCCATCCACACGCCGCTCGGCATTCTGATTCACACCGGCGACTTCAAAGTCGATCCCACGCCCACCGACAATCGGCTCTTCGATCTGCACGCTTTTGCCGAGTACGGCAAGGAAGGCGTGCTGGCGCTGTTTCAGGATTCGACCAACGTCGAGCGCAAGGGCTATACGCCCAGCGAACGCGCGGTCCGCGCGCGCTTCCAGGAGATCTTCGCTACGCGCCGAGCGGCGCCTGTTCATCTCCTGCTTTTCGTCGTCGATCCATCGCATCAAGCTGGCGATCGATCAGGCTTTCGAGAATGGCCGCAAAGTTTCGCTGGTGGGCCGCTCGATGATGGAGTCAGCCGAGATCGCGCAGGACCTCGGCTATCATCGAAGTTCCCGACGGGCTGCTGATTCATCCGGCGCAGATTCGCGACTTTCCGCCGGAAAAAGTTTGCGTGCTGATCAGCGGCACGCAGGGCGAGCCGATGTCGGCGCTTTCGCGCGCTGCCGTGGACAATCACAAGCACGCGCGCATTCAGCCTGGCGACACCGTCGTGCTCTCGTCGCGAATTATTCCCGGCAACGAGAAGGCGATCTATCGCGTGGTCGACCATCTGTTCCGCCGCGATGCGCACGTTATCTACGACGACGGCTCCTCGCCGCCGGTGCACGTCAGCGGACACGCCAGCCAGGAAGAGCTGAAGCTCATCATCAACCTGGTGAAGCCGCAGTACTTCATTCCGATTCACGGCGAATATCGCCAGCTCAAGCTGCACGCCGAGATGGCCGGAGCGATGCACAGCTCGGTCGGCAAGGTCATCATGATCGAGAGCGGCGACATCCTGGAGTTCGACGAGACTGGGCGCGCGCAAAGCGGGCAAGATCAATGTCGGCCGCGTCTGCATCGATTCCAACTCCATGGGCGAGTGGTGGAGGACCTGGTGATTCGCGACCGCCGTCACCTCAGCGAAGACGGCATCGTGCTGCCCATCATCGCCATCAACAAGCTGACCGGCAAAGTGGAGACGTTCGCCGGAGATCGTGATGCGCGGCTTCGGCGCCAGCATGAGCGAGGAAGACGGCTTCATGGACCAGGCGCGGCGCACGGTGATGAACACGCTGGAATCGTCGAGCGACGAAGAAAAGGGCGACTACGGCATGATCAAGGAAAAGATTCGCCAGGACCTGAAGCGCTTCATCGTGAAGAACACCTCGCGGCGGCCGCTGATTATGCCGGTGATTCTGGAAGTGTAGACACGCAGGCGCCTGGAGGCCGCTTTCAATGTCACACGGTGAATGGACTGCGCGCATGCCGGCCTTTCAAGGATTGTCATTACGAGCGAAGAGAGGAATCTGTTTTCCTCTCCGGAGCGGAAGAACAGATCCCTCGTCGGCTAAACCCGACTCGTGATGACAAGAATTAGTACTTGAATGCAGGCCTATGCGCTTCTGAGTCAGCCAGCTTCCTATTACCCTTTCTCATGACCACCGTTCCCTGGCAAGGCCGTAACCCGTCGCGCAAAGCGCGATTGCTGGCCTGGCTTCTGCTGTTGCTTCCCATTGTCGTGGCCCTGCTCTATCCCATCGCGCAAGATTATCTGCGAGCCGCTTCCCTGCTCGAACGCATCTCCGATCCGCACGCCACCGGATGGCTCGCCAACTACGACGTGCATCCCGTCGACGTCCACGACACTACCTTCGACTTTCGCGGCAAGCCGATTCCCGCTCGCGTCTATCTGCCGCGCGGAGTCGGCTTCGCGCCCGGCATCGTCGTCGTTCACGGAATGCACGAGCTCGGCATCAACGAGCCGCGGCTGGTGAACTTCGCGCGCTCGCTGGCGGCCAGCGGCTTCTTCGTCATGACGCCGCTGGTTCCCGGCATCGCCGACTATCGCGTACAAGGCGAATCGGCCGACCTGATTGGCACCGCCGCGCAGAAGCTTCGCGCAGCAGCTCAGCGTGCCTAAGGTCGGCATCCTGGCCATCAGCTTCTCCGGGGGCCTGGCGTTGCTGGCGGCCAGCGATCCGCAATATGCGCCGTCGATCGCCTGGGTCGCTTCGGTCGGCGGATACTACGATCTGGCCCACGTGCTGCGCTTCTTCGCCACCGGCGAGGCGGTGCGCCCCGATGGCTCGGTCGAGCACCTCCCGCCGCACGAGTATGGTCCGCTGATCGTGGTGTATGACGAGCCGCAGGATTTCTTTTCTCCTCAGGATGCGCCGATCGCGCACAACGCATTCAAGCTGCTGCTCTCGGGCAACGGCAAAGCTTCCGAGGCGCTGACCAAGACACATGACGCCCGCCGGCCAGCAGATCATGCAGGACATCTATCACAAGCAGCGTGCAGAGCCTCGCGCCTGCGATCCTCGCCGAGATCGACAAGCGCCGCGAGGAGCTGGCGGCAGCCTCTCCGGCCGGTCATCTGCGCTTTCTGCAAGTGCCGGTGCTGTTGCTGCACGGCTCCGACGACACCATCATTCCGCCGACGGAGATGTTGTGGCTGGAGCGCGACATCCCGAAGGAATATCTTGCTGCCGCGCTGGTCAGCCCTGCCATCGGCCACGTGGATTTCGGCGGCAAAGTCAATTTGCGCGATCGCCTGGCGCTTGTACACTGGATGGCATCGATGATCCGCGAGGCGCGAAGCCGCACCGGCGGTAAGAGCCCGGCTCTGCCTGCCGGGATGTGGATAGCTCCGGCGTCGCCGCTCGGTTATGCGAGCGATCGGTTCCTAACGATGCTGCGAGAGCGCTCGTGCGGTGATCCAGCCATGGTGACACTCGAAGACATCAAGCGCGCGCAGGAACGATTGCGCGGCGTCGCGGCTCGCACGCCGCTCATCGCCTATTTCCCTCCAGCGAACAGGCCCGACGCAGAGGCAACAAAAGACGAATCCGCCCGCGGCCAGCTCTGGTTGAAGCCGGAGAGCCTGCAGCCTATCGGCTCTTTCAAGCTGCGCGGCGCCTACAACAAGATCGCATCGCTCACGGAACAGGAACGCCAGCGTGGCGTCATTTCATACTCCAGCGGCAATCACGCTCAGGGAGTGGCCTATGCGGCGCGCGCTCTGGGAGTGAAGGCGGTCATCGTGATGCCGCGCAACGCGCCCCGCCTCAAGGTGGAGAGCACCGCCGCGCTGGGCGCGGAGATCGTTACCGTCGGCCCGGCCAGCGCCGAACGCATGCAGAAAGCCGAAGAACTCGCGCGCCAGCATGGCTACGTGATCGTGCCTCCGTACAACGACGAGCAGATCATCGCCGGCCAAGGCACCACCGGACTCGAGATCCTGGAGGACTTGCCCGAACGTCGATCTGGTGCTGGTGCCCGTCGGCGGCGGCGGGCTGATCAGCGGCATCTCGGCCGCACTCAAGCTGAGCGGCTCCGGCGCCAAGGTCATCGGCGTCGAGCCCGAACTGGCCAACGACGCGCAGCAAAGCTTCCGCAAGGGCGAGATTGTCGCGTTGTCCGCCGAGCGAGTCTCCAGCACGCTGGCCGACGGTCTGCGCACGCAGTCGATCGGGCCGCTCAACTTCGAGCACATCCGGCAATTTGTCGACGACATGATCACCGTGACGGAAGACGAGATTCGCACCGCCATGCGGCGCATGGCCGGCAACGCCCGCATCGTCGCCGAAGCCAGCGGCGCGGTGACCTTCGCGGCTGGCTGTTTCACGCCAACGAATTGCCGGAGTCGAAGCAGGCGGTTGCGGTAGTGAGCGGCGGCAACGTCGATCCGCAATTGCTGGCGCAAGTGCTGCAAGAAGAAGTTGCGCCGTAGTAGGAATACGCAGTGCAGGAGTAGCAGGTGTCACACAAATTGTGCCGCAGTTCGTTCTTATTGTTCATTGTCTTCGCTTCGCTATCGGCCCTGGCCACCGAGCGCGGCATCATGCTGCGCGAGAGCGTGATCTATGTTTCGCCCAATACCGCATCGGCCAAGATCTCGAACATCAGCCGCGGCCGCGAAGTCGCCGTGATGGAACGCACGCCCGGTTGGATGAACGTCGTCGGCACCGTCGAGGTGAGTCAGGATCCGGAGAACGAAGGCGACCGCAACGTTACCGGCTGGATTTTCGACAAAGGGATCATCACCACCACCACTCCGGATGGCGACAAGATTCTCTTCGGAGAAGCCTTCGATTGCGAGATGGAAGCCAGCCATCGCGACGGACGCCGCGGCGCCGCGCAAGATGCTCTGCGACTGTATGCCCGCATTGCCGAATACTTCCCTACTTCCCCGCTCGCCGCTGAATCTCTGTACCGGGCAGCCGACATCCGCTGGCAGATTGACGCCGCCGACGCGGCTTCGCGGCCCTCGGCCAAGATGCGGGATCCCGATCTGCGCTACCAGATCGATGAAGATCACATGCGGCAGGTGATGAAAAAATTTCCCCGCACCAAGTGGGCTGATCTGGCCGCCTATCACCTGATCGACAACAAGCTGTGCGGCGAATGGGAAGCGCTGGCCAAGTGTCCCGAGATGGAAGCTGCGATCTACTTGAAGTATGCCGACGAACATCCGCAGTCGCCCAAGGCACCCGAGGCTCTCTACAAAGCGGCTTGGCGATACTCGGCCCTGATCGAGATCTACAAGACCGACAATCAGCAGAAGAAGGCCGACGACTCTGCCGCCCGCTCGCTCAGTGTTGCCAAGAAGCTAATTGCGCAATACCCCAACGATACCGACTGGTCCAATCGAGCCGAGCGTCTGGTATACATGGTGACGAACAAAATTCCCACCTGGGGGAACACCGTGGAATAGCTGCGGCAATTTCAGTAACCGCATGTGAACCGGTGTCCCATCCTTTCGTCTCTTTCGGCGGAAGAGTGGGAGGCGAAGACGCGGAGGCGATTTGAACGACTATTTCTTGTCTGTGGTTCTGGGGATTATCGAAGGTCTAACCGAATTTCTTCCGGTTAGCTCGACCGCACACCTGCGCATTTGCGAGGCGTTGCTGGGCATCGACCTGGGCAATGGCTATTGGAAGATGTTCTCCATCGTCATTCAGTTGGGCGCAATTCTTTGCCTACCCATTTATTTCTGGAGCCGCATTGTCGAGTTCGTCGGCGACTTTCCCCAGGGAAAACGCGGCGACCGCACTATTGTCAATCATCCGCTGAGCCTGATCGTCATTGCTTTCCTGGTAACTGCGATACCGGCGTTTCTGTTGACTAAGATCATCGGTAAGCATCTCGAGAGCCTGGAGATCATGGGCTTGTCCCTGATCATTGGTGGAATCGTGATGTGGATCGTAGATGCAGTCTACGAACGCTCGCAGCACAAAGCGTTTGCGCGCGGCAAGCTCACCGAAGACATGGAGCAGATGTCGGTGGGCCAGGCGGTGTGGGTTGGCTTCTGCCAGATCTTTTCGGCTGTCTTCCCCGGAACCTCGCGGTCGATGTCGACCATCACCGGGGGCGAACTGGCCGGCATGAGCCGTCCCGCAGCGCTGGAGTTTTCCTTCTTTCTCTCAATTCCAACCATGGTTGTCGCTACTTTCTACGATCTGTTCAAATCGATGCGACCGCATCACGGCCAACCCAGCGCTATCGGCTCGATGCCCAGCGACACCCACTCGTGGATTGTGCTGATTATCGGATTTGTCGTCTCCTTCGTGGTCGCTTACGGAGTCGTGGCCTGGTTCATGAACTGGGTGCGGACGCGCGGCTTCACGGTTTTCGCTATTTACCGCATCATCGTCGGCGCCGGAGTGCTGTGGTGGATCAGTCGCGTGCATGGATGAGTTCCGGCTTTGTCATGGCCATCAAGGAACGTAGCTGGCTGAGAGTGCATCCTGACCGCGCGCCCCGCAGACAACTGACCACTGACAACTGGGTTTGGGGGATACTACTTCGATAACGCCTAAGATTTTATTTCTCATCGCGGTAGCTCATCTTTTTGGGATAATCACTTTGGCTCTGGCGTATGTGCAGCTCAATCGGGCCGGTAACGGCTTCGATGGGCAAACCCGCATCGGTTATTTTTCCGGATCACGCGCTTCCTTTGGTGGCGCGGTTGAGGTATGTGTCTGCTCGCGACAGACAGGGCAGACAACATGAGTCCTCGCAGGCGCGCTCCGGCGAAACGATCGCACGCCAAAATGAATATCGCTTCTCGCGCATTCACTCCGACGGCCAACCGGCGGCTCAATGAGCTGATCGGCTTCCTGGTGTTCGTCTTCGCGGTCCTCCTGGTCCTCGCACTGATTTCGTATTCGCCACTCGATCCTTCGCTGAACACGGCGGCTACTCCGCTGGCCGGAAGGCCGGCGCACAACTGGATTGGCGTCTTCGGCGCACTGGTCGCCGACCTGGCATTACAGTTGTTCGGGGTCGCCGCTTTTCTGATTCCCGTTTTTCTGGGGATGTACTCGCTGCGCTGGTTTCGATCCCGGCCCATCCAGTCGCCTTACGCCAAGACGATCGGTGCGGCTGCGCTGCTCACCTTTCTCTCTGGCTTCATCGGACTGCTGCCTTGGGGCGTGCGCTGGATGGGAGCGATTCCATCCGAAGGCTTGTTGGGACGCATCGTCGCCGACGCTCTGATTCATTACTTCAATCTGGTCGGCGCCTATCTGATCTGCGTCGCTGTGATTGCCGTTGCGCTGTATCTTTCGACGGCATTTTCCTTTGGCGCAATCCAGGTCTGGTCGCAGACGCGTTTTGGCTTTGCCTATGCTGCGCTGGATCGCCTCGCCGACTGGCGTATGGAACGCGCGCGCAAGCGGGCCGCTAAAGAGTTGGAGAAGAAGCGCGCGGCCGCGGCTAACGCCAAGCCGGTGGTGACCGCGCAACTGGTTCCCAAGCGTTACATCGCGCCTATCGAAGAGCCCGTAGCTCCTCCGCCGCCCAGCGATCCGCCTGCTCCCCTGCCGCAGAGTGCTCATTCAGCAGGCGGTAAGAGCGGCATCGAGCGCATGTTCGAAGGCGATAGCCCGACAAACGATTCAGCGATGCAGGAAGAGGAGGCTCCGGCTGAAGAGATCGCTGTCACCTCGCGCGCCGACAGCACGCACAGCGGCAAGACCACCATGCCTCGCCTGGCCGGCAGTTACAAGTTGCCGTCGACCGCGCTGTTGCATCGAGCCGACGAGCACAGCGCCATCAATGAACTTGAACTGAAGAACCTGGCTCAGGTGCTGGCTGAGAAGTGCGGCGAGTTCGACGTCCGCGGACAAGTGGTGCAGATCAATCCTGGCCCCGTAGTGACCACCTTTGAGTTCAAGCCGGAAGCCGGCATCAAATACAGCCGCGTCACCGGCTTGTGCGACGACCTCTGCCTGGCGCTGCGCGCCGAAAGCATCCTGATCGAGCGCATGTCGGGCAAGTCGACGGTCGGCATCCAGGTCCCTAATCACGAGCGCGAAACCATCTGGCTGCGCGAGGTGGTCGAGGCGCAGGAATTTCTCAGCACCAAGTCGAAGCTCACGCTGGCGCTGGGCAAAGACATCAACGGCCGCATCGTCACCGCCGATCTGAACGCGATGCCGCACTTGCTGATCGCCGGCTCAACCGGCTCGGGCAAGAGCGTGGCCATCAATGCCTTCATCATGTCCATCTTGTACAAGGCCACGCCGAACGAGGTTCGGATGATTCTGGTCGATCCCAAGCGGCTGGAGCTGGGCAACTACGAAGGCATCCCGCATCTGCATACGCCGATCATCACCGAGCCGAAGCTGGCCTCAAACGCGCTGCGTAACGCGGTCCGCGAGATGGAGCGCCGTCTGAAAGTGCTGGCGGCGAAAGGCGTACGCAACATCGACCAGTACAACCGGCTGTTCGACGGCAGCACGGCGAGCCTGTTTGAAGAGGGCGACGAGGAGCGTCCGCTGCCTTACATCGTCATCATCATCGACGAATTGGCGGACCTGATGATGCTCGACGGCCAGAACGTTGAAGCTTCCATCACGCGTCTGGCGCAGATGGCGCGCGCGGTCGGCATTCATCTGGTGCTGGCGACGCAGCGGCCTTCCGTTGACGTCATCACAGGATTGATCAAGGCCAACTTCCCGGCCCGCATGTCATTCCGGGTGGCAACCAAGATCGACTCGCGAACCATTCTGGATGCCAACGGAGCCGAAGCGCTGCTGGGACGCGGCGACATGCTCTACCTGCCTAACGGATCGGCTCGGGTACATCGCGTGCACGCGCCCTTTGTGACCGAGAAAGAGATCGCTGCGGTAGTCGAGTTCTGGCGCTCACAAGGCCAGGCGCAGTATCAGGAGAAGTTCCTGGAGGCTCCACGCGAGGATGGCGACTCCGAAAGCGGGGGCGCTGGTGGCAGCGGCGCGGCCGAAGATGATAATGACGAACTTTTCCAGGATGCAGTCCGTATCGTGCTGGAATACGGCAAAGCTTCTACTTCGCTACTGCAACGCCGTCTGCGGATTGGCTACGGCCGTGCCGCACATCTTATCGATCTGATGGAGCGCGACGGCATTGTCGGCGCGGCTGACGGTCCTAAACCGCGCGAACTCCTGAAACGTCCTGACTGGCTCAGCGAAGTGGAAGACGCGCTGCGGTAGCCTGCCTTCAGTGTCTGTGCGGCCTCTCGTGCTACTCTGCAGTTCAGGACCTGCACTCCATGAATCGACGCCTCCTCGCCTTTCTACTGGCTGTTCTCACCCTGTGGCTTCCCGTCGATGGCTTTGCCCAGGCTACGACTGCCTCTCAAAACGCTGAGCTGGCGGCCGCCGATCAGCTCTTTATATCGGGCGCTATCCCCGAGGCCGCGGCTAAGTACCAGGCGATTGTTAATACCGATCCCACGTCGGTGGCAGCGCAGGTCGGCCTGATTCGCACTTACCTGATCCGGCAACAACTTGATGAGGCCGTAACCACTACCAATGCCGCGCTGGCAGTGCTGCCCAATGCCCCATTGCTCCTGCTGACCCTGGGTGACCTGCAATTCCGTTTGGGCAAGATATCGGATGCCGAAAGATCGTACATTAAGTCGAAGAACCTCAATCCCAAGGACCCGGCACCCTACATGGGGCTGGTGCGAGTCTATCGCGCCTATTCGCTGTACCGTCACGCCTACGACGAGATGAACCGGGCGCGCGAGCTCGCCCCCAACGATATGGCGGTGCAGATGCTCTGGTTGCAGTCGCTTCCCTGGCCGGATCGGATCACTGCTATCCAGGCCTATCTGGCTGGACCTGGGTTGCAGAATCCGCAGACAGCCAAGCCCCTGCAACAGTATCTTTACTTCCTGCAGCACAATCCTGACCCGGCGGCGGAGCACCCTTGCCGGCTGACCAGCAAAGTGCAAGAAACCAATACCAAGCTCTATGCCGTGGCGCGGGCTGGCATGCAATTGGGGGCCTCCGGACTGGTGGTGAAACTCAACAACCAGGAGTTGCACCTGGCGGTGGACACCGGCGCTAGCGGCATCCTGATTGGACGTACCACCGCGGAGAAAGCCGGCCTTAAGCGTCTGGCCTATAAGCCGGTCGCAGGCATGGGCGACAGTGGCCAGCAAGGCGGGTATACCGCCGTAGCCGACCAGATCCGCGTTGGCGATTTGGAATTTCAGGACTGCGTCGTCCGAGTGACCGATTCGGCAACTCCGGTGACCGGCCAGGATGGTCTGATCGGTACCGACGTTTTCAGTTCGTACCTGATCGACATCGATATTCCCGGCGCCAAGCTCAGGTTGTCGCCCCTTCCCAAGCGTCCGGATGAAGCGGCCAGGCCGGCCACCTTGAAAACGACCCCGCAGGAGGCTCCGGAACTCGACCCTGCAAGCGCCACTGCCTCGCTGCCCAAGGACGCCTACGTGGCTCCGGAGATGGCTGAGTGGACCAAAGCCTATCGCTTCAAACACATTCTGCTGGTGCCCACGCTGGTGGACCAAACTGGCCCCATGCTGTTCATGGTCGACACCGGATCGTTCAGCAATGTGCTTTCCACCCGGGCGGCACGTGAGGTCACTCAAGTCCGATCCGATCCCGGAACTCAGATCCGCGGACTCAGCGGGAGTGTAGCCAAGGTTTACCGGGCCGACAAAGCGGCGCTCCAGTTCGGCCGTTACGAGCAACAGAACCAGGACATCGTAACCTTCGACATGGCGAACATCTGCAAGACGACGGGCACTGAGGTCTCCGGCATCCTGGGCTTCGCCATGTTGCGCATCTTGCAGATTAAGATCGACTATCGCGATGGGCTGGTTGACTTCATCTACGACCCCCACCATCTGCCTAAGGGCATGCGCATAGGCCAATAACCGCGACTCGATAGATTGTTTCTGCGCCTTTGAGCTCGCTCCGCTTACCTTGCCAACCGCCTGCCAGCGTCCTTGACTTGCAGAACTTCATGCACCTCATACAATGGTTGCGGAATCCAATTCTCGATAGTCGTCCCTGGCCGGCCCAGAAATAAGTAAGGAGATATTCATGTCCGCTTCGATTCCCGAAAACTATCTCGACCTTTTCCAGAAAAAAGCGTTTGGCAGCCTGAGCACGCTCATGCCTGACGGAAGTCCGCAAACCAATCCAGTATGGGTTGACTACCAGAACGGTGAGGTTTGGGTGAATTCCGCCGTGGGCCGTCTGAAAGACAAGAACATCAAACGCGATCCCCGCGTCTCGGTTGCCGTGATTGATCCCGATAACCCCTACCGCTTCGTCGAAATCCGTGGGCGCGTGCACGAAGTCACCCAAAAGGATGCGACGGCGCACATCGATAAGATGGCGAAAAAGTACCTGGATAAAGACAAATATCCGTTCTCTCAACCCGGCGAGCAGCGGGTGCTCTACAAGATCAAGCCCGAGCACGTCCACGTGATGGGATAAACATCTGAAACTCTGCAATTGAGCGGGCCTTGCGCCCGCTTTTTCTTGCGAATAAGGTACCGCGCATGATGGTGAGTCATCTTGAGTGGGCCAGTCCGATTGTGCCAGCGCGGAGTGGAACATACGAGCCGAGCCGGGGGGATGCCTATTCTTGCGCCTTCCCTCCCGCTTGAATGGCCTCGAACCCATACGGACAATGCCGGCAACCTGACTGGCAACAAAATCCCCGCTTCTGCAGATAGATCGCAGTGAAGACCATGAAGCCATTTTCCATGTAGTAGTCGATGCCCTCGATCAAGTCGTCGGGCATCATTGGGCGGCAGCCTCGGGCGGTAACAGAGGCTGCGAGTTTCCCTCCCAAGCCGCTGTTACCTGGGCGGAAGACGTTCGATCCTCGACATCAACGGCGACTCCATCGCGGAAGCTGACGTACTTGCCGGAGATCGCGGCCACGCGCTCGCCGGGAACGATGATGCCGACGAGGTTCAGCGGATCGGCGGCGGAGATGGTTACGGTCTCGCCAGCTAGCCGGCAGGTTGCGCATCGCGCGCAACGACTCCACCGCTTCCGGCAGCGCGAACTGCTCGCCCAGGAATCCGCTGACGAACCGTCCGCCGCGCACTTCGCCGCGATCTTCCAGCCGCCGAAAGGCGATCAGCAACTCGCGCCACTTGGGCAGATTCGATTCGCGCGCCAGCACCTCGCGAAAGACCACGCCATAGCGCCGCAGCAGCATCCAGCAAGTTGCTTCGGCCACGCTTGCTGCGATCGGAGCTTTCGGCGGGATAGAGCAGCGACCAGCGCCCCGGCGTATGTCGCGGCCGCGACGCTTTGCCCGAGCCCTGGTCCCAGCCGGCGCTTGGGATTGATCAGCGAGCGCAGATTGTCGAAGCCATCGGCGGTGACCATCCCGGCCGCGACCAACTCCCACAGCGCGGTTTCGATCTCCGCCTTCAGCTTGCCGGTGCCGCGCACGATGTCGGCGAAGAACGACGCGCCCCGGCGCCGCAAGAATTCCAGCACGGCTCGCGCGCTCTCGCTCAGCACGCGTTCGAAGCTCTGCTCATCCTCGCCAGGCGTGGCTGCATCCAGTCGGACTCTTCGCGGACAAAGAAGGTGATGGGCGCAACGCTGGTGGGAACCACGCGGCGACGGCCTTCGCTGCGAATCCTCCAGCGTGGCGGGATGCGGCGACAGCCGGCCCCAGCCCACGGCTCCGGTCAGGCAAAGCTGATCGAGCGCCGCCGGATCGTAGTCGTTGATCGCGGCGCGCCAGAATCTGCTTCTCCCAGGCATTGGCGGGAATTTCGAAACCTTGCAACTGTCGCACAGCTTCCAGCAAGCCGCGCTCGCCGCTCAACTGCGACTGCGGAGCGACGTGCTGCCAGCGCAGCAGCCAGCGCATGAATTGCGCCGCCGTGACCGGCTCGACCTGCTTGCGCAAGCGTCGCGACGGTGAGGTGATGGATGCGCGCCAGCAGGCGGCGCTCGCACCACTCGACTGCATCGTTCGACCATGCATCTTGGTCCGGTGAAGTTTCCGCGCAGGATCGATCCCGCGGCTTCCAGGCGCAGCAGAGCTTTTTCGACATCGCCGCGGGCAGTCCCAGCCAGTACGCCAGCGCGACGGCCGTGATCGGACCAAGTGCATCATCCAGCCAGTGACCATCGCGAGGACGGCATCGTCGCGCGAAGCGGTGTGTCGACGGCAAGTCGGGCGGCGTCGACTTCGAACTGCGCATCAGGAAAGATCAGCGCAAAATCTTTGGCGCGTTCCGACGCGACAAGATAGCGGCGCTCCCCAACGTTCGCTGGGTACCCCGCCTCCGTTGCTTGGGCGAAGGTCTTCGCCCGCACCACGCGCCAAGCCTCTGTCAACTCGGCGAACAGGGGCGTCCAGCTGGCGATGGCCTGCTGCCAATCCTCATCGGCAATCTCTTCGGGCACGGCTACCAGGGTTTGCAGAGTGTCGTGCAGTTCATCGCTATCGCGAACATCGGGTCGCGCCTCTTCGCGCACCCGCGCAATCGCCTGCTGGTCAAGCCTGCCAACTTCGTTGAGCACCGCCTCGGGCAACATGCGGCGCATCTGCACCGCGCGCGCGCGGCGCTCTTCCAGCGGAGCGTCATCCAGGTAGGCGTAAGGATTGGCGTTCAGGATCTCGTGCGAGAACTGCGACGGCACCGGCGTATCGACCGCGAGGCAGCGAATCGCGCCGCTGCGGATATCCTCCAGCACCCGCCGCAGGCCGTCGATATCCATCGCTTCGGTCAGGACATCTTTCATCACTTCCTGCACCAGCGGATGATCGGGAATCTTGATGTCGCCTTCGATGTTTTCCTGGCACGCGGCCACGTCGGGAAAGACCGACGCCAGAAGATCGTCGCTGCGGATGCGCTGGATCTGCGGCGGAACTTTCTTGCCGCCCTGGAAGCGCAGCAGCGCCAGCGAGCGGTTCGCATCCCAGCGCCAGCGCGTGGCGAAGATGGGCGAAGCCAGCGCTGCCTGCTCCAGAATTTCCTGCACCGTTTCCGTTTGCAGGTAGTGAAAGACGTCGCTCAGCGGAAAGCTGTGCTGCTCGGCCAGCGCGATGTTCAGGCCGTTGTCGGTTGCGGCAGCCTGCAACTCAAAATTGAAGGAGCGGCAGAAGCGCTTGCGCAGCGCCAGTCCCCAGGCCTTGTTGATGCGGCCGCCGAAGGGCGCATGAATGATGAGTTGCATGCCGCCGCCTTCGTCGAAGAAGCGCTCGGCGATGATGGTCTGCTTGTGTGGGGACGTCGCCCAGCACGGCGCGTCCGGTGACGATGTATTCGACGAGCTGTTCGGCGCCGGCATCGTCGAGCCCGCATTCGTCTTTCAGCCAGGCGACGGCGTTCTGCACCTCGGGACTGGACTCGATGCCGCGCAGACGAGCTCGCGGCCGGGCCGGGAGAGTGTCGCCGGCTGAAGCCGGCTCGAAATCAGAAGAGGGCAGCGTCGATGCGGCCCTGAAGGGCCGCTCTACCCGAGCATTGCCCGACCGGCTGAAGCTCCGCTCGACCCGAGCATCCGGCGTTTTGTGCGACGCAGACCTCAAGGTCCGCTCTATCCGAGTGTCGCCATCGGAACGCTCCTTGCAACGGCGTTTCTCCCCGGTGAGCTCCGGATTCGCTGGCACCGGCAGCGGCGCAGTGTTCGGCAGCAGCATCGCTGATGCGCTGCGCAACTCTGCCACGTGCAGCGACAGCTCATCGGTACGCGCCGGAGCTTCGCCGCGCCAGAACGGGATCGTCGGCGGCGCGCCGTGAGCGTCTTCCACCAGCACGCGTCCGGAGTTGGACTCGACGCGGCGAATCCGCCACGACGTGTTGCCCAGCAGCATGATGTCGCCGGCATTGCTCTCGACCGCGAAGTCTTCGTCGACCGTGCCGACAACGATCTCCTCCGGCTGCGCCACCACGGTAAACAGCGCAGTCTCGGGAATCGCGCCGCCGCTGGTGATGGCCGCCAGTCGCGCTCCGCGACGCGCGCGCAGGCGACGGTTCACCATGTCGCGAAACAGATACGCGCCATAGCGGCCACGCTTGGCGGCAATGCCCTGCGACAGCATCTCCAGAATGCGGTCGTACTCCTCGCGCTTCAGATCGCGATACGGATAGGCGCGGCGCACGCAGTCGAACAGCGCATCTTCATCCCAATCTTCGCAGGCGCACATGGCGACGATCTGCTGCGCCAGAATGTCGAGCGGCGCAGCCGGAATGTGCAGGCGATCGAGATCGCCCTGACGAATGGCGCGCACGGCGGCCGCACATTCCAGCAGATCGTCGCGCGTGGTGGCGAAGAGGCGGCCTTTGGGAATGGCTCCGCGCCAGTGGCCGGCGCGGCCCACGCGCTGCAGAGTCGACGGCGATCGAGCGCGGCGAATTGATCTGGCAGACCAGATCGACCGTGCCGACATCGATGCCGAGCTCCAGCGAGGCGGTCGCGACCAGCAGGCGAATCTCGCCATTCTTCAGCTTGCGTTCGGCGGTCAGCCGCAGCTTGCGCGCCAGGCTGCCGTGATGCGCCGCGACCAGTTCTTCGCCGATGCGCTCGCCCAGGTGCAGCGCCACGCGCTCCGCCAGCCGCCGCGTGTTGACGAAGACCAGCGTCGAGCGATGCTGCAGCGCCAGCTCGGCAAGGCGATCGTAAATCTCGCCCCACATTTCGTTGGTGGCGATGGGGCCGAGTTCGGAGGGCGGCACTTCGACCGCGAGATCGAGCTTGCGGCGATGGCCGATGTTCACGATCGCAGGAGCCGGGACGTCCGCGCGCCAGTGAAGGAAAGTGGGCGATCCTCTTCGATCGGCTTCTGCGTGGCCGAAAGTCCGATGCGGGTCGGGCGATTCGCCAGCAGGTCCAGCCGTTCCAGCGAGAGCGTAAGGTGCGCGCCGCGCTTGTCGTCGGCAACGGCGTGAATCTCGTCGACGATGACCGTCTTGACATGGCTCAGAATGGCGCGGCTGCTGTTGGCGGTGAGCAGGATGTAGAGCGACTCCGGCGTGGTGACCAGGATGTGCGGCGGACGCTTCAGCATCTCGCGCCGCTCTTTCATCAGCGTGTCGCCGGTGCGGACGGCGGTGCGAATCTCGGGCATCAGACATGCCGCGCTCGCCGGCCAGCGCCAGGATCTCGCCCAGCGGGCCTTCGAGGTTCTTCTGGATGTCGTTGCCCAGCGCCTTCAGCGGCGAGACGTAGAGGACTTCGGTGCAGTCGCGCAGATCGATCCGTCGAGCGCCTTGCGGACCAGGCGGTCAATGCAGATGAGAAATGCGGCGAGCGTTTTGCCCGATCCGGTGGGAGCGGAGATCAGCGTGGTGCGCCCGGCCAGAATTTCCGGCCAGCCCTGCTCCTGCGGCTCGGTAGGCGTGCCAAAGCGTCGCGACGAACCACTCCGCAACCAGCGGATGCGCCCAGGCCAGCGACAACCGGAATTTCCCCCACAGACATCCAGTTATTTTAGCAGATTTTCGCTAATTGTTCGCTTGTACTGATATCACCACAGAGGACACAGAGAACACGGAGGAATTCCATTTAACCTACGGTGCAGGCCCCTTCGCAAGACCCTCGAAATAATTGGCTTCAAAGTTGCGGCGGCGGGAAATCGGTGCCAGGATGATGCATCTCGAACTCTCGAACTAAGGAGAACCGAATGCTGTGTTCATTTGGGCAGCAACACCACCGCATATTTCCTGCGAAGATTCAATACGACGTCTACCTTGACGCCGACCGTCGAACTGTGACGGCTGCCAGGAATTATGCGTCTGTCTTGCTTGTGGGCACATCACCAGCGCTGTACCGAATGCCGAGTTGAACGAACTTAGGCTAGGAGCGGGTGAAAGCTAGGAATAAGCAAGAAAAAGCAAAGAAGAGGACACGCCTCGATCTGCAGCATAGAAAGAGGACTTCCGAAATTACCCGTGATCTCCGTGTCCTCCGTGGTGAAGATTTGGATGCCTACTGTTCGTGCCTCGGGGCCTCTATGGTTCGAGAATTCGTGCTGCTAACATAAGGTCATGTCCTCTGAGCGCGCCAAGAAGATCAAGCTGATGCTGTTCGACGTTGACGGCGTGATGACCGATGGTACGATTTTCCTCTTCCCTGCTCCGGGCGGCGGCGCCGGCCAAGGAACTCACGAGCGTCGCAAGCAGATGGCCGACAAGGGTGGCTTCGGTATCGCCAGCCACGATGTCATCGAGGCCAAGGGCTTTGACGCGCACGATGGTACAGGTTTTTCGCTGGCCCGGCTCGGCGGGCTGAAGACGGGCATCATCACCAAGCGTATCTCCGAAACCGTTGCCCTGCGAGCGCGCGATTTGAAAATGGATTATGTATATCAAGGCCAGCAAGACAAAGCTGCCGCATTTTATGAAATCCTGGAGAAGGAAGGCCTGGCGGCAAACCAAGTCTGTTATGTGGGTGACGACGTCATCGATTTGCCGGTGATGCGTCTATGCGGCCTGGCTATCGCGGTGAAGAACTCGCGCGAGGAAGTTATTCGCGAGTCCCACTATGTGACACCTCACGAAGGCGGAAAAGGCGCCGTGCGCGACGCGATTGAGTATGTTCTGCGCCAGCAGGGACTGTTGCAGCAGGTGATCGACGAATACATCCGCTCGCGGAGCGTCGATCCGGCTGCGCCATAATCCGACATCGCAATTCTGGTGCTCGATTTTGCCCGACCTTATTTCGCCGCTGCCGTCGGCGCGCCTTTCAACACGATCACCAACACGCGCCCGTCGGACTGAATGTTTCCGCCAGTCGCAGTTTTGGCTGACTTGATCGGCTTCGCTCGCGTCAGGTACGACATCGCTTCCACCTGTCCTGCCTGCTGCAACGTCGCTCCGATAAAGTCGCGCTCGTTGTCGACGTCCTGATCGATCTTGTGAGTAATGCCATCTGCCGAGCGCTGGTCTCGCTCGATGCCGACATCGTGCGTCCCCGCGCCCACCCAGATAACCTGATTCTGCGGCGTGGAGAAGGGCGCACTCCAGATGCGGAAGTGATGCCTCTGTGCCGCGACCATCACGGCTTCGGCGCGCTGATAACCGAAGTCCTGCGGCCTGCCGAACAAGTACAGCATGCTCATGGGCACCGAGACGTAAATGTTCTTCTGCAACGTCGCCAACAGCGCGCTGACCACCGCATCTTTATTCGTCTTGTCCGCTGGGATCCAGGCTGACGCCTTCAGCGCGTCAGTCACTTGCTGTTGCGTTCCCACGATCACGAAGTTGACCAAGTCCCCAGGATTACCTCCCTGCGCCTGATCGCTGACCCGGTACGGCAGCTTGGCATCGAGCTCGGCGAACAGCGGCTGGAAATCATACTTACTTTGGCCGGCGGCCACGCCGCTAGCCGTCGCCGTGCCGGTCGCGATGCGATCGATGTGCACTTCGTACTTGCCGTCCGGCGTCTGCGTGGAATCCTGGTTGATCCCCAGATAGAGCCGTCCTGCGACAGGCGCTTGCACCGTTCCATCAGCGCCGATGAAGAACGGCGTGGCGGCGTCGCTGTCGCCCACACGTCCCACTAGCGCACCGCGTCCGGCGCTGGGCACCATCAGCGCCCGCAAGGTGTCGACCCATCCGCGAGCTACGCCATCCGGAGTTACGCCGGAGTTGTTGCCCATGTTGACGGTACCTTTAGCGGCGATGTGCAGCTTGTCACCGGCTTGGACATCCATGCCAGTGTCAACCCACTTCTGGCTGCCGCGGACGGTGACGTTAAGGGTCGCGCTATTCGCCAGACCGGTTGCGAACGGCATAGCGCTCGCGACTGCGTCAGCCTGGCGCAGGCAGCTCAGCGATAGAACCATTACGACTACGACAATCACGATGGGGCGTGCGAGTTTCATTGCGCAGGCAAGATTCTCCCCACAGAGTATAACCACGCTTCCGCGGTAAGGTTGCGGGCACACCACAGCTCACTTTCTTCACTGCTTCAGTGTTGCGCCTCGCTGAACATAAACTTCCCCAGGTACATGGGATATGACTTGGGAGGCGTCGTCTTAGCCGTGTCGACCGGGTACGGTCCCTGCGTCAGCGTAGGAAACCCCCAGATGTCTCCGCTGCGCATATCGATGACGACCTTGCCATACATCTGCGCCGTACCGTCAGGCTTGCGAAGCATGGTATAGCCGGGTTCGACATAGAACGGATAGCCCTCCTCGACCTGCGCCCTGACCGGCACAGGCCGAACGATGGAGTGGAATACCAGCAGACCCAATAGAATTGCGATAATCACGAATATTGCCTTGGCAAAGCGGTCCAGCTTCATGGCTCCTCCAGCACGCACCCTCGAATTCCGATTTGTTCGCAATCGGCGCGTGGTGAACTCAAGTCTATTCTTCTAAACCTGGCGCCTGATGACAAGCAAATGGCTCCGTAACCCACGATGGATTGGACCATGACTTCTGGCCGGCTTCGACAAATGTCCTCGAAAAGGTTCGAAATGACAGTCTTGCCTGTGACCGCTGTCACAAGCAGGGGTCTATCCGGCTCGCTACCATGTTTAGTGCGGCCGGCGGTACCGTGAGCCGACATCAGTTACACACGGACACCGGCGCTAGACCAATCTCGTATCCCTATGGCAAAGCAGTCAACCCTCATCAATGCTCTATGGAGTGCCCTGGCCGCGCTACTGATCACCGCTGCTTTTGAGGCGATGAAGCATGTGGTCTACCCACGCGCGTCGATGTCAGAGTCCCATATCGCCACCGTCATTTTCTGCGTACTTTTCGTATTTGTTCTTAGCCTGCTCGGCTCCCAAAGCCAGCGAACCCAGATCAAGCAGCTTCGTGATGAGCAAACGAATTTCGAGACGGTCGTCGAGCACTTGCCTGGATTAACCTGCATTATTAGCGCCGACAGAAGGATGGTGCGCTGGAACTCTCGCTTTCAAAGCGTTCTCGGCTACTCCGCCCAGGAGCTATCAAGAATGCGGGTGCCGGAGACCATCGCCGAAGACTATCGCGAACTCGTTCCCCAGCAGATGGGAGTGGCCTGGGAAAAGGGTTATGCCAATATGGAAGCCGCGTGGGTAACCAAGGACGGAAAGCGGATTCCTTGCTATCTGGCGGGGGTGCGGATTCTTGTCAAAAATCGGCCGTGCATTCTTGCCGTGGGAATTGACCTCAGCATACGCAAGCGGGCTGAGAACGGTCTTCGCAAAAGTGAGGAGAGTTACCAGCGGCTGCTGGCCAACATTCCCGATGTGATCTGGACCACCGACCAAAGCGGCCGAACCACATATCTGAGCCCCAACGTGGAAGCGATGTTTGGCTACACGGCGGAAGAGTTTTGCCAAGGCGGCGGGGAATTGTGGTTTAGCCGCATTCATCCCGCAGATGTCGAACATGTACAGCAGGCTTTCCAGGCACTCTTCGATGGAAACGGCGCCTTCAACGTCGAGTATCGCATTCAGCGCAAGGATGGGCGGTGGATGTGGGCACACGACCGCGCTATCCGCACCCACAAAGAGAATGGGATTGGCTTCGCCGACGGTGTGTTCAGCGACATCACCGAACGTAAGCAGGCCGAGGAAGCTCTACGGAAAAGCGAGGAACTTTACCGTCGGCTGCTTACCAATCTTCCTGACGTCACCTGGACCTGCGACATCGACGGCCGAACCAATTACGTTAGCGCCAATGTGGAAGAGGTTTTCGGCTTTTCGGCGCAGGAGATATACCAATGGGACACGGAAGCGTGGCGACGCCGGGTTCATCCGGACGATGTGCAGCGTTTCAGCGAGAGCTATCGGGCGCTATTTCTCAAGAATCGCACGTTCGACCTGGAGTACCGCATACAACGTAAAGACGGGCAATGGGTCTGGGTGCTGAATCGTGCCCTGCGAACCCATTTGCAGGATGGCGCTCTGTTCGCCGACGGCGTCATCAGCGACATCACGGAACGCAAGCGGGCCGAACAAGCAGCGTCCCAACTCGCTTCGATCGTCGACTCCTCCAGCGATGCCATCATTGGAAAGAGTGCGGACGGCACGATCGTTTCCTGGAATCCATCTGCGGCAAAGATCTTCGGGTACTCGGTGGCAGAGGCCAAGGGTAAGCATATCGCGATGGTGATTCCTCCCGAGCGAATGCACGAGCTACCGGATGTTCTGGGCAAAATCGCGCGCGGCGAAACCGTGGGACGTTTCGACTCAGTCTGCTTGCGGAAAGATGGCACCAGGTTCGACGCATCGCTCGCCATTTCTGCCGTCCAGGACAAAACTGGAAACGTCCTCGGCATCTCCACCATCGTCCATGACATTAGCTTGCGAAAACGGGCCGAGCGCGAAATGCTGCGGGCGAAGGAAGCAGCCGAAGAAGCGGCACGAGCCAAGACCGAATTTCTGGCCAACATCAGCCACGAGCTTCGCACGCCCATGAATGGCATCCTGGGAATGACGGAGTTGGCGCTGGATACTCAACTCGATGCCGAACAGCGCGAGTATCTCCTGACGGTGCAGTCTTCCGGGACTGCGCTGCTCCGTCTCATCAGCGACCTCCTCGATTTCTCCAAGACCGATTCCGGTAGACTGCAACTTGAACTTACTCCATTCAACTTGCCCGAAACCCTTCGCCAGACCATACGTCCGCTATTCTTTCAGGCCCAACAAGTTGGCTTGGAACTCTCCTGCCAGATCGATCCCACCATACCGGACGCCGTGATCGGCGACTCGCGGCGGCTCCGCCAGGTGATGGTCAATCTGGTGGGCAATGCAATCAAATTTACCCAGCAAGGCACGATCTCCATCCGGGCCCGCGGGGGTTCTGGCGCCGACGGTAAGATCGAAGTGCTCTTTACCGTCAGCGATACCGGCATCGGCATTCCCCTGGAGAAACAGACAACCATCTTCGAGCCTTTCACTCAAAGCGACGGCACCACGACGCGAAAGTACGGTGGCACGGGTTTAGGATTGGCGGTCTCCTCGCGCCTGGTCGAATTGATGGGCGGGAAACTCTCCGTCGACAGCTCCCCTGGCCAGGGCAGCACCTTCCGCTTCAATCTCAAGTTCGAACCAGCGGATCGGCCTGTCCTTGTAACCCAGAACTGAAGACGGCTTTCCGAACTGCTGTAAGGAAGTTCGGACCCTCCCCAGACACTCACGTCTGACTCTGCCCAGAAGCGCCAAAGTCGCAGATTCCAAGCGCACACGGAGCCTACTGTGCCCGGCTCCGTTTGACTTTGTGACCGTCCCACGGGCACAATTCCGCCCTGAGCTTTTCCTAAGAAGGAGACCACAATGGCAGAATCTGAAGTCAAAATGTGTGCGCACGAGCCATGTCAGTGCACGGTTCCCGCAGGTCAAAAGTATTGCAGTGACTCTTGCCGGGAGGCAGGATCGAAGGAGGTCGAGATCGCCTGCCAGTGCGACCATCCGGCTTGCCCGTTGACCTAGATGTGGGCCCCCTCGCCGCGTGATTAGCCGAGACCCAACACACGAGGCCGGAGTTGGACGCTCCGGCTTACCTCTTTAGCTTGCCCATAACTTAGGTGGCAGCCGGTCTTGCAGTATGCACTTACTTAGATCGGCCTCGGTTTTCCAAGTTTTAGAAAAAAAATGATACCAGGGCTGCTGAATGAGCAAGCGCGGATATCTCGTGTCGTCTTGTTCTTGACTGAAATCGCATAACCAAAATGTCGTATTGACATTTTGACCGATTATTCTGTAGTGTCGAAATCACGATGACTTCGTTGACCCATCGCCATCATCACCATCACCACGTGGCGGACGTGTCAGCGGAGATCACCGGATAGTTTCTAATCACCGAGATCTCACGACCCCGCTGACACGATCAGCGGGGTTTTTGTTTTTGCGCGAAAGGAATGACAGAAATGGCCGTGGAAATCGACTTCGACAAGATGGATGGCCTGACGCCGGCCATCGTACAAGATGCCGCAACCGGCGAGGTGCTGATGTTGGGTTTCATGAACCGTGCAGCCTATGATCAGACTCTGCAAACTGGCTACGTTACCTTCTTCAGCCGCACTCGCAATCAGCTCTGGACTAAAGGAGAGACCTCGGGAAACCGGCTGCGAGTGATTTCGGCCACCGCCGACTGCGACCTCGATACGGTCCTGTGCCGCGTCGAAGTAGAAGGCGAAGGAGTGGTTTGCCATACCGGCACGCGCACCTGCTTCACCACTGCGCTGCCGGTTGCGAGCGTGGATGGAGGCGGGCGATGAAGCTACGGCTTGGAATTCCCAAGGGAAGTCTGCAAGAGGCGACGTTGGCGCTCCTGGGCCGGGCAGGGCTGCAGGTTTATGTCAGTCCCCGGTCATACTTTGCCGACACCAACGACCCAGAGCTGGAATGCATGCTGATTCGCGCGCAGGAAATGGCCCGCTACGTTGAGCACGGCGCGCTCGATGCCGGGATCACCGGTCTGGATTGGGTGCTGGAGAGTGGGCTTAATGTGGTCAGCGTAGCCGATCTTATCTATGCCAAGCAGAGCCGGGGCAAGGTCCGATGGGTGCTGGCGGTTCCGGAAGATTCACCGGCGACGCGTCCCGAAGACTTGCAAGGAGCGACCATCGCCACCGAACTGGTAGGTGTCACCACCCGTTACTTTCGAGAGCGTGGAATCGAGGTAAAGGTCGAATTCTCCTGGGGAGCGACCGAGGTGAAGCCTCCCACATTGGCAGATGCCATTGTCGAAGTCACTGAGACTGGAAGCTCGCTCAAAGCCAATCGGCTGCGAATTATTGACACCGTGTTGGAATCGAATACTCAGATCATCGCCAATCCAAAAGCCTGGGCTGAGTCCGGCAAGCGACAAAAAATCGAGAATCTGTCACTCATGCTGCGCGGCGCTATGGAAGCGCAGGGCCGCGTCGGGCTGATGCTGAACGTCAAGGTCGAGGACCTCCCTGGAGTACTGAGTGTGTTGCCCGCGCTGAATAGCCCCACCATCTCGCAGTTGAGCGACAGCAGATGGGTTGCGGTCAACACCATTCTGGAAGAGGCGGCCTGCTGGGAGGTAATTCCACGGTTGAAAGCTGCCCATGCCCAAGGCATTGTGGAGTATCCACTGAACAAGGTGGTGATGTGATGCGAATCCTGCAGGGCAAAGAGGCGGAGACCGCAGTCGAAAAACTGGCCAACCGCAGCTCGCGATTAGAGGCGCTGGAACCCCGAGTGCGGCAGATCATCCGAGCGGTGAAAAGCGGCGGAGACAGGACGCTGGTGCGCTATGCAACATTGTGGGATGGCCTGCAAAAGGGCCAGCCAGTCAGGGTTCCGGAGGAGGAGATCGCAGCCGGCTGGAAGTCGACTCCGCGCCGAACCCAGGAAGCGCTGCGCCATGCCGCCGCGAATATTCGCCGGTTTTGCCAATGGCAGATGCCTGACGAGTGGCGCAAGAAGATGCCGGGCGGTGAACTGGGCCAGATCGTGCGTCCGCTGGAATCGGTTGGCTGCTATGTCCCGGGCGGACGGTATCCACTTCCCTCGACCTTGCTGATGACTGTGATCCCCGCACAGGTCGCCGGTGTGCGGCGCATCTGTGTGGTGTCGCCGCGTCCGCAGCCGGCGACGCTGGCCGCCGCCGCTCTGCTCGGCATTGGCGAAGTCTATCGCTGTGGAGGTGCGCAGGCTGTCGCTGCGCTTGCCTATGGCACGGAGACGATTCCTCGCGTGGACAAGATCGTAGGTCCAGGCAATAGCTTTGTCACCGCGGCAAAAAAGCTGGTGAGTTTCGACTGTGCGATTGACATGCTCGCTGGCCCGACCGAGGCGGTCCTGTACAGCGACACTGGCAATCCCAAGTTTCTTGCCGCCGACATGGTCGCGCAGGCCGAGCACGATCCAGATGCCGTGGTGGTATTGATTACGATGAAGCTGGCGCTGGCCAAGAGCGCAAAAGCCGCGATTGCAGACACCAGCCAGGGCAACATGATCGCCCGGCAGGCGATCCGTCGTAACGGACATTTGCTGGTGGCAGCTTCGCGCCAGCAAGCCTTCGCGTGGATCAACCGTATCGCTCCGGAGCATTTGACGATCGACGACGGTGATCTTGCCGACGTGCACAGCGCCGGCTCAATCTTTATTGGCGACTATTCGCCGCAATCGGCCGGAGACTACGCCTCTGGACCCAATCACGTTTTGCCCACCGCAGGCGCGGCCCGCTTTCGTGGAGGGCTGAGCGTCCACGACTTCCTGAAGATCATCACGGTTCAGCGGTTCGAGGCGGGCGGTCTGGACAGGATTGCTCCGGTAATTACAGCGTTGGCCGAAGCCGAAGGTCTGCGTGCTCATGCCGAGTCGGTCCGAGTGAGGTGCGGCGATGCTTAGCGCGCGAAAGGCAGTTCTGGATCTGCGGGAATATCATCCGCCGCTGGCACAACGCGACGGATTACGGCTCGACTTCAACGAGAATACCGAAGGATGTTCGCCCCGAGTATTGCAGCGTCTGAAAGCAATTACGGCCGACGATCTGGCGCGCTATCCGGAACGCGAGCCGGTCGAGGCGGTGGTCGCCGCACATCTTGGGCTCGCTCCGGGCCAGGTCCTGCTCACGAACGGGGTGGATGAAGCCATCCATCTGTTATGCGAAACGTTTCTGGAGCCTGAGGACGAAGTGCTGGTGGTCACGCCCACATTCAGCATGTACGAGATATATGCCGGCGCAACCGGTGCGCGCGTGATCCAAGTACAGTGCGAAGCGGACTTCCGATTTCCGCTGGCGAAAGTGTTGGACAGCATCACCTCTGCGACTCGCTTGATCGCGGTTGCCAGCCCGAATAATCCGACAGGCACAATTGCGGGTCGCGAGGAGTTACTGCAGATCGCCGGCGCTGCGTCCGATGCGGCGCTGCTGGTAGACGAAGCCTACTTCGAGTTTCACGGCGAGACCGTAATTCGCGACATCGACCGCCTCGAGAATCTCTTCGTTGCCAGGACCTTCTCGAAAGCTTACGGGCTGGCCGGCCTTCGCATCGGCATTCTCGCCGGCCCCCGCCGTCAAATGCCGAGGGTACGGCGGGTATCGTCGCCTTATAGCGTCAATGCCGTGGCGCTGGCGGTGCTGCCCGTCGCGCTGAATGACGGCGATCATATCAAGTGCTATGTTTCGCAAGTAAAGAATGGACGTGAGCGACTCGCACTCGAATTGAAGGCACTTGGACTTCACAGTTGGCCCAGCCAGGCAAACTTTCTGCTGATCAGGCTTGGAGAGAAGCATCGCCAATTCGTATCGGCGATGCGGCAGCGAGGGATTCTGGTACGCGACCGTTCCAGCGATCCCGGCTGCGAAGGTTGCGTGCGCATCACGCTTGGAAGCGATTCGCAGACCGCCAGGCTCATCTCCACACTTCGTGAGGTCGCACGTGAACTCAAACTGGACCGCGAGGTGACTGAATGAGACGCGCCCGCATTCACCGTAAGACCAATGAAACCGAGATCACCATCGCGCTCACCGTGGAAGGCCGTGGACGCGCGAAGATTGGCACTGGCATTCGCTTTCTCGATCACATGCTGGAGCTGGTTGCGCGGCATGGAGCGTTCGACCTGAATCTGGAAGCCGTCGGCGATCTGGATGTTGACCAGCACCATACGGTCGAGGATGTGGGCATCGCCCTCGGCGAAGCGTTTGCGCAGGCACTGGGTAGCAAGCGGGGCATTCTGCGCGCTGGATATTTCGTGATGCCCATGGACGAAACCCTGGGAGTGGTCGCGGTTGACTTCGGCGGACGCAGTTCCGCCGTGGTCGATACGAAAGTACGGGCGCGACTGGTGGGAGATCTGCAGGCGGAACTGGTTGCCGACTTCTTCGACGGCTTCGCCCGAGGCGCGAAGGCCAATGTTCATGCCAAGGTCCTCTACGGCCGCTCGAATCATCACAAGATTGAGTCGCTATTCAAAGCTTTTGCTCGCGCTTTGCGCGTCGCCTGCTCCAAAGACCGGCAACTCGGCCGCATGCTGCCCAGCACGAAGGGACTCTTGTGATTGCCATCGTCGATTACGGCGCGGGAAATCTCGCCTCGGCGGTGAAGGCCATCCAGCACTTGGGACACGAGTGCGTGGTGACCGGCGACGCCCACGCGGTGCTGGGCGCGGACAGACTCATCATCCCCGGCGTCGGCAATTTTGCGGCAACGCGGCTTTTGCGTGATGGAGTTTTGGCGGTTGCGGTGAGAACGGCGATCACCAGCCGGAAACCAGTGCTTGGCATCTGCCTGGGCCTGCAATGGATGTTTGAGGGAAGCGAGGAGGCTAGCGGCCTGCGAGGATTGGGGATCTTTCCTGGTCAATGCACGCGCTTCCCCGACCAGGTGAAGTCGCCTCACGTTGGGTGGAACCGCATCGCAATTGAGTCACGCTCGCGCTTGCTGCGGGATGTTCCGTCAGGCTCGTATGTTTACTTCACCCACTCGTATCGTGCGCCGCTGTGCCCGGACACCATCGCCGCTTGTACCTATGAAGCGCCGTTCACGGCTGCGGTAGAACGCGACAACTTATTTGGCGTGCAATTTCATCCGGAAAAATCCGGCGACATCGGAATGAAGATCCTGGAGAACTTCTGTGCCCTCTGAGACCCTGGCCAAGCGCATCATCGCCTGCCTCGACGTCCATGCCGGACGGGTGGTGAAAGGCATCCAGTTTGTGCAGCTCCACGATGCCGGCGACCCAGCTGAATTAGCCGCAGCGCACAGCCAGGCGGGCGCTGATGAGATCGTTCTACTCGACATCACAGCCACCGCTGAGTCGCGAAACACGCTGCTCGACACCGTGCGCCGCACGGCGAACCGGCTTTTTATTCCGTTCACCGTGGGTGGCGGCATTCGCTCGCTCGACGATGCGGCGGCGGTGCTGGATTGCGGCGCCGACAAAGTCGCGATCAACTCCGCCGCCGTAGCCGACCCGAAACTGATCACCAGGATTGCCCAGCGCTATGGCTCGCAGGCGGTAGTCGTGGCCATTGACGCGCGACGACGGGGCAAAGACTGGGAAGTGTACGTGTGGGGAGGGCGAAGACCGACGGGACAGGATGTTCAGGCGTGGGCGATCGAGGCCGAGCAGTTGGGCGCTGGGGAAATCATGCTGACCTCGATGGATCGCGACGGCACCAAGTCGGGATTCGATTGCGAGCTGACACGAACCATTGCCACCGCCGTGCGCATTCCGGTAATCGCTTCCGGAGGAGCGGGCGAACCGCGACACTTCGTGGAAGTGTTTCAGCGGGGCGTAGCCGACGCGGCACTGGCCGCCTCGGTCTTCCACTTCGGATTGGAGTCAGTCCACGCGATAAAACAAGAGCTGCAGACAGCCGGCGTTCCGGTGAGGTTGCCATGCTGATTCCGTCGATCGATCTGATGGGCGGCAAGATTGTGCAGCTTGTCCAGGGCCAAAAGAAAGCTCTAGAGTTCTCCAATTTTGGAGACTGGGTGGCACGCTTCTCGCGTTACCCGCTGGTACAA
Organism: uncultured Acidobacteriaceae bacterium; assembly: GCA_963746515.1. Lineage (GTDB taxonomy): Bacteria > Acidobacteriota > Terriglobia > Terriglobales > Acidobacteriaceae > Bog-257. The sequence continues at coordinate 33,754 of CAVVBO010000005.1, forward strand.
CTAGTCGATCTGGATGCGGCGAAGGGCGAGGGCTCTAATCGCAATCTCGTCACGGAATTCTGCGGTCAACTGACCTGCCAGGTGGGTGGAGGGATCCGTTCCGCCGACGATGCGCAAGTGGTGCTTGACTGCGGCGCGAAGAAAGTAATCATCGGTTCGTCACTCATTAAGATTGCATCGCAAGCAACCGGCCCGGCTGGACACCCAGAGGTCGATACGACATTTGCCGAGAGCCTGAGCAAGCGATTCGGCGTCAATCGGCTGGTATTCGCAGTCGATTCCCGCGGCGGACGGGTGGCTATTCACGGATGGAAAACCATTACAGGGATCGAGCCGGCAGCCATGATGCGAGAGCTCGAGCCGTACTGTTCCGCCTTCCTCTACACGCATATCGACACGGAAGGGTTGCTAAAGGGAATTCCCATGGATGTCATCCTCGATTTACGGCGGCAGACTTCGCGACAGCTGATCGCGGCCGGAGGCATTCACCGCGCCGAGGAAATCGCAGAACTCGACAGCATGGGAGTCGACGCGGTAGTGGGCATGGCGATTTACTCCGGCTTGCTGGCGATTTGAGCAGGACAAACGGCCAGGAAATCACAAAACTTGCGCCCGCCACCAAGGGTCGATGGGACCTTCACCCCGTCGGCCTTCCTTGCGAATTTCGCTAAACCTCGAATCCTTCGTCCGCTGGGTGGCTAAGGCTCACACCCCACTGTGACGGCCCTCACTGTCAGACGGTTCTTGGCAATAGATAGTGGATTAGAAGGTTCGAAGCATGTCAACAAACGACTTAAGCCTTAGTGAAGAACGGATTGCCTACTTGGAAGGACTTGTCCGTCAAGCCAGAACCGCAGCCGCCGTGTTTACGCAATACACCCAAGAGGACGTCGATCGCATCGTCAAGCCGATGGTCCTGGCTGGGCTGGAACAGGCTCAAGTATCTGGCGCGCCTGGCGGTTGAATGAGACCAGGCTCGGGGTGCTGGAAGATAAAGCCCTCAAGAACATGGTCGCCACGGAGTTTGTCTACAACTACGTCAAAGACAAGCGTACGGTCGGCGTCGATTCGTGAGTTTCCCGAGCGCGGTGTGGTGGAAGTGGCCGAACCCATCGGCGTGATCTTCTCACTCACTCCGATCACAAACCCGACTTCGACCGTTCTCTTCAAATGCATCATGGCCATCAAGACCCGGAACGCGGTCATTTTCAGTCCGCATCCCAGCGCTGGACGTTGCTGCTTCGAGGCGGTACGGATCATGTATGAGGCTGCTGTGAAGCATGGCGCGCCTGAAGGAGTCTTTACCTGCCTCGAATCGCAGACTCTGGCGGACAATGCCTACCTCATGCATCACAAAGATGTTGGCCTGATCGATGCCACCGGCGGGCCGGGGATGGTCAAAGCCGCCTATAGCTCCGGCAAACCGGCTCTGGGAGTGGGTCCGGGCAATACGCCTGTGTATCTGGAAAAGACGGCCGACCTGGACATGGCCGTGGTGGACATCATCACCTCCAAGACCTTCGACAACGGAACCATTTGCGCCTCCGAGCAGACGGTGGTGATCGATGATGAGATTTACGACAGCGTACTGAAAAAGTTTGCCGATCTGGGGGCGCACATCTGCAATGAGAAAGAGACAGAGCTGCTGGGGCGCACGGTAATCGATCCCAACACCGGATTCATGCAGCCCATGGCAGTCGGCCAGAAAGCCACCGACATCGCCCGCATGGTCGGTCTTTCGGTCGCGCCGGACACCAAACTCTTGATTGCGCCCATTCAAGGTGTAGGCCGAGAGCTATCCCCTATCGGTCGAGAAGCTTTTTCCCGTGCTCGCGGTCTACCGGGCGAAATCCGTCGACGAGGCACTCGAAGTTGTGCGTCGACGTGAATCATGCCGGCGGTCTTGGCCATACGGCGGTCATTTTCTCCCGCAACGATGAAATCATCCGGAAGTTCAGCGAGGTGATCAACGCCGGGCGGATCATTGTGAATTCCCCGGGCTCCATCGGCGCGTTGGGCGGGCGTTTACAACGACATGGTGCCCACCTTCTCCTTCGGTTGCGGAACCGGCGGCGGCAACAGCACCACGGACAACGTGAACGTGTACCACTACCTCAACATCAAACGCGTTGCCCGGAGGACACCAGCCCATATGTGGTTTCGCGTTCCCAATCAGATCTACTTCAACATGAATGCGGTGGAGAACCTGCGCAATTTCCCCTCCCGCTCCACCGTGATCATTACCAATCCGGCCATGGAGCAGATCGGCCATGTTGACATTGTCCGGCGCTACATTCCGCCGGAACTCAAGTCCATGTCTCGGTCATTCCGGATGCTGAGCCTGAAGTCAAGGTCGTGATGCAAGGGGTGGAGGCGCTCAATTTCTACAAAGCGGACCAGATCATCGCGCTGGGCGGCGGCTCGGTCATCGATGCGGCGAAGATCATGAAGCTGAAATACGAATCGCCGCAAGCGGACCTGGAAGAACTGGCAGCGCCGTTCCTGGATCTGCGCAAACGCGTAGTTCAATATCCGACCGAAAAAGTTAACCACGCACGGTTGATCGCCATTTCCACTACCAGCGGCACCGGGAGCGAAGTCACTCCGTTCGCCGTCCTGCTCGACAAAGCGGCTGGGCGCAAGGTGACTCTGGCCGACTACTCGCTGAGTCCGGATATGGCGATCGTCGATCCGCAGTTCGTCATGTCGATGCCTAAAGGCCTTACCGCCGACACCGGTATCGACTGTCTGACTCACGCCCTGGAAGCGGGGGTCTCGATTCTGGCTTCGCCCTATACCGACGCCAATGCCTTGCAAGCCATGCAACTGGCGTTCAAGTACCTGCCCATCGCTTATGCAAACCCCGGCGACGAAGAGGCGCGCACCATGATGCACAATGCCGCCTGCATTGCGGCGCATGGCGTTTTCCAACGCGGCGGTAGGGGTAAATCATGCGCTGGCGCATGCCTTCGGCGCACGCTTCGGCGTTGCCCACGGCCGGGCCAACGCGCTTATGCTGCCGCACGTCATTGCCTACAACGCAGCAGTGCCCAGCAAGTTCATGCCGTCGCCCAACCAGAAGGGCTATATCGCGCACAAGAAATACGCCATGATGGCGGACCTGCTCGGTCTGGGCGGCGAGACGGTCGAGGAAAAAGTGCAGAACCTGGTGACGGCGATAGAACAGCTACTCGACCAACTGGCGTTTCCACGTTCGATCGCCGACCTGGGAATCTCCAGGGAAGAATTCGAACAGGCTCTACCCGATTTGGTCAAAATTGCATTTGAAGATCCTTCCTGGCGGTCGAATCCTCGCATGCCTTTGTTGAGCGAATTGACTGAGCTGTTCTGGAGCGCTTATCGCGGGCGCGGTTTAGCCACGCAGAACGCGGCTTCACCGCAAGAACTAGTAGAGGAACGGTTGTGCGTATGACAACGATGAGGAATGTTTGCCTGGAAATCGATGAAGAGCGCGTGGTCGTCGCGTTGCAGGAATCCTGCGAGAAGCTGGATGGCTCCGTGGGCGAAGTAACGTTGGATTTCTCATCGGTGCCCCGGATTGATCCCAGTGGCCTCAAAGCGATGGAAGCTTTGGCCGCCGTTGCTGCTGACAAGGGTGTCAAGGTTCTGTTACGCGGGGTCAACGTGGATATCTATAAAGTGCTGAAGCTGGCCAAGCTGGCCTCTCGATTTTCCTTCGCCTGAGTCTGCACAAACTTACCCCGCTGGCCTGACGGGCCGGTGAAAGAAGAGGCGGCAACGCTGACGCCCGAACACTCAAGCGTTCCGGCAGCCGCCCAAATCGTGCTTTGTTGCTTGGTCGAGGTCTGTAATGCGAAAACTTTCCGCGGTGGAAGATGCCCGAGCCATCATGACCCAAGGCATGGACTGGGGCATGTGGAAATGGATGCTGGAAAAGAAGACGGTGCGCGGGATCGCCGACAAGGCCCGGGCCACACTCGATGACGTCGAAATGAAGGTCAAGCTCACCTGGAGCGATGAGCTGAAAATTGCCTACAACCAGTTGGTTGAGGAAGACGGAAACTCGAAACGGTCAGGCCGGCGGGCCAAAGATGACAAGAAGGTAAAGAGCCAGAACGCTGACGCCAAAATCATGGCAGTGGTTAAGGGCGTTAAGCAAGCGGATGACGACGCATACAATGCGCACGAAGACGCGGAAGATCTCTTCGCCGAGGCGGAGAAGAAAATGAGCACGAGCATGGCTCGAGAAGCCGCGGGCAAGGCCCTCGTCGCCTACGATCTTCACGAAGCCGCTATTCGCAAGGCCGAAGCAGTAAGCCATTCGAAGGCATGAGTCGCAGGCACGTTGCCTGTCCGAGCCAGCTTGAACCGGGAAGATATTGGCTGATTGCGCCGTTTCCGCGGCCCGCAGGCTAACTCCCGGAAGTATCCGCCTCACCCTTTCCCCATGTCCCAGCGCTAGCCTGAATAAACTTCCGGAACTTTCCTCATTCTGCTTCCGTATTTCAGAGTGCCAATAGATTTCAGACGGCTAACGCGCAGTTTGCGCCGCCGGAGAGGGAGTTGCACCATGGACGGAAATATTGTGGGATTTGCTGCAGTAGTCATGATCTTCGGCATTCCGATAGCCGCGCTGTACACCTACTATCGAGTGCGCAAATTACGGACCGAGGAACGCCTGGCTGCCATTGCGCGTGGCGTAACCGTTCCCATGGAGCCAGAGCTGTCGCACGCGGCGCGGTCGCGCCGGGCCGGCATTCTGCTGACCAGCGTGTCGATTGGCTACAGCATCGCGTTTGCGCTGGTCGGAAGAGTCGAGCCCGATGCCATGGTTGCCGCCGCTTTCGGCGTCATACCGCTGGCAGTTGGACTAGGCTTCTTCCTGGATTCAAGTTTGATTCGGCGCGACCTGCGCGCATAGAGATGAGTCAATGGCCGCGTAGCTTTCGGGCTGCGCGGCGACTTCGATCGGCCATTCATCCGCCGGGGTGGCTATATTGCGACGGTCGTGGGAAAAGGCTCAGAGTCCAATTTACGGCGTGATCTCCCAAACGACTCCGTAGCCATACGCTCCGCCTACACCCGCGGTACCATAGAGGTTCCCATCAGCGTCAAACACGACGTTGCTGACAGGATATTTTCCATCGCTGCCACCGGTGAAATTGTAGAGCGACGTTTGCACGCCCTTAAAAACCGAGCCATATCCAAACATTCCGCCTGACGAAGTTGTGCCGTAGAGGTTACCGGCTGCGTCCATGGTCAGGCTCGCCTCGGGTCCACTTTCTGCGGGACCATTGAAGGACTCTGCCGAATAGGCTCCGCCACTTGTGGTAAGGGAGAAGAGGGTTCCCGCTTCCTGTGAACCTCCGGATGCGGTTGATCCGTACAGATATCCTGATTGCAAGATTAAGCCGCCCCAAAGGTGGCAGCCGTCATTACCGCCAACACCAAAAGCATGAAGAGTGTTTTCCATCCAACCGGCACCGGAGGGCGTCAACTGGAAGGCCGTGCCGCAATTTGAATATCCATAGCCTTCCGTGGTGCCATAAAGATTGCCCGCGTTGTCCAGGATCACGCCGCTAAACGGGGTTCCGCCGTCGCTTTGGCCGGTGAAACTGTAAAGAACACTTTCCGCCCAACCTCCGTTGGAAGGCGTCAGTTTGAACACTGTGCCGCAGCCTCCTCCACCGCCGCACGACAAGTCTCCCCCAAATCTGGTCGTGCCGTAGATATTGCCGGCACCGTCGAAAACAAGATCACCAGTTCCGGGACGGCCCCCGTCGCTTCCACCCGTAAACTGGTAAAGAACGGTTTGTGTCCAGGGGGCGAGCACATTTGGCGCAGCGTGCGCCGGTGGTTGCAACTTGAAAACAGTGCCGACATATCCATGAAGCACGCCGCCGGTCGTGCCATAGAGGCTCCCGTCTGGCCCAAAGATGACTCTGGCTATGGGATAGGTGCCGTCGCTGCCCCCTTGAAAGGTGTAAAGCGGGGCGAAAACCCAGCCGGAATTTCTTCGCGACAGCTTGAAGACAACACCGCAGCCACTCGGATCGCAGTTGTTTCCAAACGAGCCGCCGACGTATGCCGTACCGTAGAGGTTTCCGGCGCCATCCATGGTTAGACCAGCCTGGGGATTTCCCCCGTCGCTTCCGCCCGTGAAGCTATACAGGACGGTGAAGGTCTGCGCCTGAGCCGGTTGCAATGCAATCGCAGCCAGCACACAAACTAGCGTAAGTGAGAAGGCTGGCAGCCGCACTCTAATGCCAGAAAATCTCCATGCCGGGCTCGTGATCATGGTTTCCTTCACCGCCAGCGACCGTTGAAGGTCGCCGCTTGATGAAAACAGTTTATACCCGATTTCCATGGGGCTGTCTCTGTTGTGTGCAGCCCGAAGCGCAACCGATCAGCACCGGACAGAAGGACCCGAGCCTTCTTGGGCGAGCTTGCCCCTCCCCGGCCTCGCACCGCACTTATATTGGTCGTTGAACCCTAACGCTCTAGTCGTAATACTCCAGCCCCAGGTGCGTGATCATCTCTTCGCCCTTCAGATGGCGCAGGGTGTTCTTCAGCTTCATCGACTGGATGAACAGATCGTGCTCGGGATAGAGTCCCGGGGCCGTCATCGGCGACTTGAAGTAGAAGCTCAGCCACTCCTGAATGCCGATGCCGCGCAGGGCTCGACGACCGCTTCGCCAAGTCGAGAAACAGCACCAGGTCGAGCACGATGGGCGCGGCCAGAATCGAGTCGCGACACAGGAAATCGACCTTGATCTGCATCGGATAACCCAGCCAGCCGAAGATGTCGATGTTGTCCCAACCCTCTTTGTTATCACCGCGCGGCGGGTAATAGTTAATGCGAACCTTGTGGCAGATGTTGCCGTAGAGATCGGGATAAAGTTCAGGCTGAAGAATGTGCTCCAGCACCGACAGCTTCGACTCTTCCTTGGTCTTGAAAGAACCTGGATCCTCCAGCACCTCACCGTCGCGATTGCCCAGAATGTTGGTGGAGAACCAGCCGTTCAGTCCGATCATGCGAGCCTTGAATCCGGGCGCCAGAATCGTCTTGATCAGCGTCTGGCCGGTCTTGTAGTCCTTGCCGCAGATCGGCGCATCCATTTCCTTCGAGAGTTCGTGCATGGCCGGAATATCGACCGTCAGGTTGGGAGCGCCGTTGGAAAACGGAACGCCTTCCTTCAGCGCGGCGTAAGCGTAGATCATCGACGGCGCAATACTCTTGTCGCTCTTCTGCATGCGCCTTCTCGAAAGCTGCGACCGACTGGTGGGCTGGCCCAGCTTCAATGAAGGTTTCCGTCGATCCGCACCAGACCATCACCAGCCGATCAGCGCCACTGGACTTTTTGAAGTCGCGAATGTCGTCGCGGACTTGTTCGGCCAGCTCCATCTTGTTCTTACCCTTTTTCACGTTGGGCCCATTCAGCTTCTTGACGTAATTCTTGTCGAAGACGGCTTTGCGCGGCCTGATCGAGGAGAGGAAAGGCTTCACCTGCTCCAGCAGTGAGCGATCGAGCACGCCCGCCTTGCCGGCGGCAGCGTACATGTCGTCTTCAAAAATGTCCCAGCCGGTAAAGACCAGATCGTTCAATCCGGCCAGTGGAACGAACTCGTTGATCTTTGGAAAACGGCCCTCGGTACGCTTCCCCAGGCGAATCGTTCCCATCTGCGTCAGCGATCCGATGGGCTTGGCAATACCTTTGCGTATCGCCTCGACGCCCGCGACAAACGTGGTTGCAACGGCGCCCATGCCGGGGATCATTACCCCCAGCTTGCCCTTCGCCGGCGCGATTTCTCCCGCGCCGGTCTTGCTCTTGTCCTGCTTCTTAGTTGGCATGTGTATCAGTCCGTTTCATGAAGTATGTGTAAACTTATTATCCTCTCGTATTAGCGGGGTTGACGCAATTGATCCGGCGCGAATGGGCGGGTTTGCCCGTTGTTCGGCAATTTGAGGGATTTGTTGGGGAGCCATGTCTGAGGAAAAAATCGCGGTTGTGACCGGCAGCTCCAGCGGGATTGGGCTGCTGACAACAGTGGAACTGGCGCGGAATGGCTATCGCGTGGCGGCCACCATGCGCGACCTGGGGCGTAGTGGCCGACTGGAAGAGGCTGCCCAGAAAGCCGGCGTACGCGATCGACTGGATCTGCGGCGGGTCGACATCACCGAGATCGATTCCCTTCCCGGAGCGGTGGAAACCATTATCCGCGATCATGGACGCATCGACCTGCTGGTGAACAATGCTGGATTCAGCACCGCCGGATTTGTGGAAGACACTCAGTTGCACGAACTCCGGCATCAGATGGAAACCAACTTTTTCGGCAACGTAGCCATGACGAAGGCAGTGCTGCCGACGATGCGCAAGCAACGCTCCGGCCACATTGTTCAGGTAACCTCGGTCGGGGGCCGCGCGGCCGCTCCCATGCTGAGTAGCTACTCGGCCTCGAAGTTTGCTCTCGAGGGATGGAGCGAAGCCCTCCGCATCGAAGTGCACTCGCTAGGCATTCGCGTGGTGCTGGTGGAACCCGGCTCGTATGACACAGATATCTGGGAGCGCAATCTGGTCATCGGGAAGCAAGCACTCGATCCTAGCTCGCCTAATAAAGAGCGTAGCCAGCGCTTTGCCGAGTTTGTGAAATCGCGGGCAAGCAAGCGCCGTGATGCGCGGGAAATCGCGCGCCTGATTGTGCGCGTGGCCAAGGATCCGAATCCCCGGCTACGCTATCTCATTGGCCCCGACGCCAGGATGCAGATGTGGTTCCGCGCCGTGACTCCGTGGCGGATCTACGAGCGCATCATGGCGAAGGCGACAAGGATCGATTGATGGCAGTGGCTAGGGGCTAGAGGGTAGTGGATTAGCGGCTCGGGGTTAGTGGCTAGGGGGCGAACCACGAGGTGATTGGGAAGCATGCGCGAGGCCGGAAGACAGTTTGCAAGAAATCGAAGGAACCGCAGATCCCTCCACTCGGACTGAAGTCCTCGGTCGGGAGGACAATTCAAGGAGGGTACGCTCGGGATGACAATTCAAAAGGCTTACCGTTGGGTGGACAGGGTGGCATTCATCGCGACCGTTGTACGATCCCCTAGCCCCTGATCCCTAACCCCTGACCTATGTCCTTCTTCGACCTCGCGATCATCGCAGCCTATCTCGCGGGCATCACGCTTTTCGGACTGCGATTTCGGAAGCAGCAGCGTTCGCTACGCGACTACTTTCTCGCCGACCGCAACATCCCATGGTGGGCTATTGCACTCTCCATCGTCGCCGCCGAAACCAGCACACTCACCATCATCAGCGTGCCCGGACTCGCCTACGACACCAACTTCGCTTTCCTGCAACTGATCATCGGATACCTGGTCGGCCGCGTCATCATAAGCTACCTCCTGCTGCCGCACTATTTTCGTGGCGAGATGTACACCGCTTACCAACTGATCGAGCGGCGCTTTGGAGGCCGGCTGCGCTCGCTGACCGCCGGCTTGTTTCTGGCGACGCGCGCGGCGGCCGAGGGAGTGCGCGTGTTCGCGGTGGCGATTGTAGTCGGCATCGCCCTGGGGCCGCTACTTGGGGCTCGCGGAGAATTCCAGCGCGACGTGATCTCCATCGGAATGGTCACGCTGCTAACGCTCTTCTACACATTCGAAGGTGGCATGGCCGCGGTGATCTGGACCGACGTGGTGCAGTTAATCATTTATGTTGGCGGTACTCTGGTCGGCCTGTTTACCATCGTGCATCTGGTGCCCGGAGGATGGAGCGCGATCCACGCGACCGCCGCCGGCGCCGGCAAGTTTCGCGTCTTCGACTTCACTCCCGACTTCTACCGAACTTACACCTTCTGGTCGGGCGTGATTGGCGGGGCATTTCTCACCACCGCCAGCCATGGCACCGATCAACTGATTGTGCAGCGACTGCTATCGGCGAAGAACGAAGCGCAATCGAAGTTGGCGCTGTTGAGCAGTGGTGTTGCCGTGCTGTTTCAGTTCTGGCTCTTTCTCCTGATCGGCGCGATGCTGTGGGTCTTCTACCGCCTGTCACCGCCGCAGATTCCGTTCGACCGCACCGATCGCATCTTTCCCACATTCATCGTCAGCTACATGCCGCATGGCATCTCGGGCATCCTGATCGCAGCGATTCTTGCTGCCGCTATGTCGAACCTGAGCGCCGCGCTCAACTCGCTGTCTTCGACGACGATGATCGATTTCTACCTGCGGCGCAGACCTGAAACGTCCGAAGCACGCCGCGTGTTTCTCTCGCGCTTTGCGACCGTCGGCTGGGGATGTCTGCTGTTTGCTTTGGCGATCCTGTCACGTCACGGAGGCAAAGTCGTCGAGCTGGGGCTGAGCATCGCCTCGGTCGCTTACGGTGCGCTGCTGGGAGTATTTCTGCTCGGCGTGTTGACCCGTCGCGCCAACGAATCCGGCGCCATGATCGGGATGGCCGTGGGATTCGTCACCAATTTTTATATCTGGCAAGGCAGTGCAATCCTGCAATGGCTGCAACGTGCCACCGCAGTACACTTCAGCGCGCTGGCGTTATCACGGCCAATTCCCTTCCCCTGGTACGTTCCCATCGGCAGCATCGTTACATTCCTGGTCGGGTATAGTTGCAGTCTGCTGCTGGCATCGCACAATGACCGGACCCGCATCGCCGCCGACTAGCTTCGCAAGACAACCTGCCACACTCTCGCGCGAACTTGGCGTGAGCCATGCCGGCGCAATCGTAGTCGGAACCATCATCGGAAGCGGAATCTTCCTCGTTCCCTCCGAGATGATGCAGGCGGTGGGCTCGGCCTGGCTGGTATATCTCGCCTGGATTGTGGGCGGCTTGCTTTCGCTGGCGGGCGCGATCACCTACGCCGAGTTGGGCGCAATGAAACCACAGGCCGGAGGCGAGTACGTCTACATCCGCGACGCTTACGGACCGTTGCCCGCATTTCTGTATGCCTGGACGTGGTTCGCCATCGCCAAGCCTGCTTCAGTCGCGACCCTGACCATCGGATTCGTCCGCATTCTGGGCACGTTTTCCGCTTTTGCATCGTTCAACCAGGTTGCTATCCGCTTGCCGTTTGCAATTAGCTACGGACAGTTGGTAGCAATCGCAGCCGCGGTGCTCATCACGGCGTTGAACTACATCGGCATCAAGCGGGCGGGAGATTTTCAGGTTGTGTTTACGCTGCTAAAGATCCTCATCATCGTCGCGGTTGCTCTGCTGGCGTTCACCGCGTCCAGCGGTACTTGGCGAAATTTCGCCACCACGTTTACTGGCGCCACTGGCGGCTTCGCGGGATTCATGGCCGCGCTGATTGCGGCGCTATGGGCCTACGACGGATGGAACGACCTCAATATGGTTAGCGGCGAGATCCGCAATCCCGGGAAGGTGATTCCCATCGCGTTGATTGCCGGCGTCGGAGTGGTTGCCGGACTCTATATGCTGACCAATGCAGCGGTGCAATATGTGCTACCTGCTGCCAGCATCGCGGCCTCGCCGCGGCCGGCGTCGGAGGCAACGGCAGTAGCGGTCGGAGCGTGGGGAGCGGCAGTTGTGTCCGCGGGGATGGCGTTGTCGATCCTGGTCGCACTGAATGGCACCATCATGAGCGGAGCGCGCGTTCCCTTCGCCATGGCGCGCGATGGATATTTCTTCCGGGCAATGGCCGAGGTTCATCCCCGCTTCCACACGCCTTCGATCGCGCTCATCGTGCAGCTTGCGCTTGTCGATTGTGTTGCTGCTGTTTGCGGGAAATTTCCGGCAGTTGTTTTCGCTGGCTATCTTCGCGGAGTGGCTGTTCTACCTGGTATCTACCACCACCGTATTCGTTCTGCGCAAAGGCGAACCAAACGCTCCGCGACCGTATCGCACCTGGGGATATCCAGCCGTGCCGGCAATATTCGTGGCCGCCGCCGCGGTGCTGTTGTATTACACCTTCATGGAAAACATTCGGAACTCGATGTGGGGACTGGTGGTGATCGCCGCGGGGGTGCCGATCTATGGATATTTTGCGAGGAGGAAGGAGAAGCAACTAGCAATCTCATAAGTCCGAAACGCTTCCACCCCGAGTAACCTCAGGGCTAAAGCCCCGCATTCAAATGACTCGTACGGCACGGCTGAAGCCGTGCCCTTTCAAACCCGATTTGTGAGATAGCCTCTAGCAACTGGCAACTGTTAACTAGCTGCTACGTCGCCGCCTTCATCTGTCTCGCTCGCTCGTAAACCTTCACATACTCCTTCGCGGAATTGATCCAGGAATAATCCTGCGCCATGCCGTTGCGCATTAGCATTTGCCAAGCGCGCTGGTCTCCGCGATACACGCTGATGGCCGTTCGCAAGGTTTCCAACATGGCTTCCCCGCTATACTCGCGAAACTTGAACCCCGTTCCCTTCATCGTTCGAGGATCGAACTGTTCTACCGTGTCGTCGAGTCCGCCGGTGGCACGCACCACCGGCACGGTGCCGTATCGCAAGCTATAGATCTGGTTCAGACCGCACGGCTCGTAGTGCGAAGGCATGAGGAACATGTCGCTGCCGGCCTCGATTTTGTGCGCGAGAGCGTTATCGTAGGCGATCTTGAGCGCGAACTTCTGGGGATACTGTTTGTTCAGCCGGCGGAACATCTCTTCGTATTCGCGATCGCCGCTGCCCAGCACCACCAGGATCATGTCTTCCAGCGCCAACCTGTCGGCTACCTGTTGAATCAGGTCGAAGCCTTTCTGCGAGGCGAAGCGCGAAACGATTCCCACACCGGCAGTTGCGTGTCCTGGGCCAAACCAAATTCCTTCAGCAGATCGGCCTTGCACGTGGCCTTGCCCCTCAGGTCGTCAGCCGAGTAGCGCGCCGCGATGAACTGGTCGGTCTCAGGATTCCAGGAGACGTAATCGACAGCATTCAGGATTCCGGCGATCGTACTGCCGCGCGCGCGCAACACTCCCTCCAGACCAAAACCATACTCTGCCGTCTGGATCTCCTGGCTGTACTTCTGGCTCACAGTCGTGACGAAATCGGCCATGGAGATGGCGCCCTTGAGGAAGTTGACCTTGCCATAGAATTCCAGCTTCGACATGGTGAACAAATCCCAGGGCAGCATGAGCAGCGGCAGGATTTCGGGTTGGAACAGTCCCTGATATCCCAGGTTGTGAATGGTAAAGATGCAGGGCGTTTTGGCGAACGCCGGATCTTCCTCGTATAGAGTCTTCAGCAGGATGGGAATCAGAGCGGTTTGCCAATCGTGACAATGCAGAACATCGGGCGCGCCCAGAATCTTGGTGGCTTCCAGCACGCCACGGCAAAATAGCGCAAAGCGCTCGGCATTATCGTGATAGTCGCCCAGTGGAGTACCATACAGCCCTTCGCGGTCGAAGAAGGGCGGATAGTCGATGAAATAGAATTGCACTCCGGAGCGCACTCCGCCATCGAGCACCGAGCAGAAGCGATAGCGGTCGTCGAATGGCACGGTAATGCTGGGAATAACCGTGGGCGGATGGTCGAGCTTGGTTTGCCGGTAGCGGGGAAGGAAGACGGTGACTTTGAAGCCCAAACTGGCGAGCGCCGGCGGCAATGCTCCGATGACATCGGCGAGTCCGCCTGTCTTGGAAAACGGAACGCACTCGGATGCCGCAAAGGCAATATGCATGAATCCTCCCGGCGCGGGATTGCATTTTCCGCGGGTATGCCGAACTGCGATAGACAGTGAACTAGAGTTTAGGATGAGCGAAATGCCGGAACAGTTGAGTCTAATTGCGGAGTCGGAAGAGGGTCAACGTGGTCAAAGCCGCGGCAAGCAAGTAGCGTGACCGTGCCGAAACGCAAGCCGAAACTGGGACAAAATTTTCTCGTCGACCCGAACGCGGCGCGGCGAATTGTCGAAGCGCTGGGTGACGTGTCCGATCGCATTGTCATCGAGATCGGCCCCGGCCGCGGCGTTCTTACCGATCTGCTGATTCCGCAGGCCAAGCGCGTGATCGGCATTGAACTGGATCGCGTGCTGGCGGCGCAATTGCGCATGCACTACGCGACCAAGCCCAATGTTGAAATACTAGAATCCGATTTCGTTACCGCCGAGTTTCCGTCGATCGTTGGGCGGCGGCCTGGGCCGCTGCACGATCTTCGTCCCACGCAACCGGAAACCGTCGACGTGGTCGGCAATCTGCCGTACTACATTACCTCCGACATCGTGCTGCGCATTCTGGAGTTGCATCCCAACATCGAGCGCGCAGTAATCATGGTGCAGCGCGAGGTGGCAGATCGCATCTCGGCCGCACCCGGCAGTCGGGATTACGGTTTGCTCTCGGCGACCGCGCAGTTGTTCGCTCGCGTGGATAAGCTGTTCACCTTGCCGCCTGCAGCTTTTTCTCCGCCGCCGGAGGTGCATTCCAGTGTGCTGCGGCTGACCATGGCGCCTCGACTCGAGGAGTTGCAGGTGCAGGAAGAGCCGTTCATCGCATTTCTGAAGCTGGCCTTCGCGCAGAAGCGCAAGACGCTGGTCAACAATCTTCGTGGTCAATACGAGCTCGCGGCAATTCGCACCGCGCTGAAGGCTGCCGGGCTGCGCCCCGATGTGCGGGCGGAGGCGATGCCGCTGGAGAAAAGCGCCGCGGTATTCCGCGCACTGCAAGGGGCGTAGACTTTCGGTGAGCCTCCAACCCTCGACTCGGAGCGAACATGTCTACCGCCGTTCGTCAGCCTGCTGTCGCTGGCCGATTCTATCCGGCCAATGCGCAGCATCTTCGCGCCGAGGTTGAGACCTACACCACGGCCCCCGCAGGCGCTCCCGCCGAGGCTAGAATTCGGGCGCTGGGATGTGTCGTGCCTCACGCCGGCTATATGTATTCGGGACACGTCGCGGGTGCGCTGTATCGGCGACTGGAGTTGCCCCACCGCTATGTGATCCTGTGCCCAAACCACACTGGCATGGGCGAGCCGCTGGCCATCATGAGCGAAGGGGCATGGCACACACCCCTGGGAGACGCGACCATTGACGCCGAACTAGCGACGCAGCTCAAGATAAACATGCCGTTACTTTCGGAAGATCAGGTAGCGCATCGCTTCGAGCACGCACTGGAAGTGCAGCTTCCCTTCTTGCAGGTTCTGGCGCCGGGCTTTCGGTTCGTGCCTATCGCCGTTGGTACCAGCAATTTCGAAGCGCTGACCGCACTCGGGGTGGTGATTGGCAATGCATTGGCAAAACAGAGCGAGCCATTCTTGCTGATCGCATCGAGCGACATGAATCATTACGAGAGCGATGAGGTAACGCGGGTGAAGGATCGCCGTGCGGTCGATCAGTTACTGTCGCTGGATGCGCGCGGACTGTACGACGTAATCCATGAAGGCAACATCAGCATGTGCGGATACGGGCCTGCGGTGGTGATGCTGACGGCGGCGCGCAAGCTGGGGGCAACGCAGGCAGAACTAGTTCGCTATGCCACGTCGGGCGACGTCTCTGGTGAGAAAGATATGGTCGTCGGATATGCGGGAATTGCAGTGTGGTAGCAAACCAATCCCACAGACTGGCTTTCAGCCGCTAACGTATTGGAAAAGGCTTGCCTCAGATGCCAAAGAGCGCAGATCCCTCGCTGGTCGAAGCCGGTTCGGGATAACAAACATAAAAGCCTTAGACGCGGGCTTCGCGGCCGAGCATTACCCGAACGTCAATTTTTCAGACGACCAGGGGCGTACCCTACCAACCTGTTCTCACTTGTGAGCTCCGCTCACGCTGACGCTGGCAGTATGGCTGGCGGCACTGATGCCGCCATGCGCAGTCGCCGGAGTTGCTGCCATTGGGCCCGCAGCGGAACTGCTGCCGTAGCTGGGACTAATACTCGCCAGCCCGATGGAACCTGCAGGCGGTACCGGAGCAGCGAAAACATGCCCCGTCGAACTGTGATGGGCGACAGCAGCGCCGGGAGCGGCGAATGCTGTGTGAGTCGCACTCGCGCTGACACTATTAGGAGCAGCAAACCCATGAGGCGCCGCATTGGAGGCGACAGCGCGTCCTGGGATTACGCTGCCAAAGTTCGGGGGAATGCGTCCTCCGGGGACGTAGGCGGGAGAATTCCCCTGCTTGCCAACCATCACTGTAGGCTGGGCCACATTCGCCGTGCCGGCAACTGGAGGCATTGCGGCAGTCCAACCCGCGGGCGCCTTTTTCACCGTGGGAGCGTTGCTAAAATTGCTCGCTTGCCACTGGCCGTTATATTGGTTTCCCGGCGACCAAGCCCATCCGGCTCCTTTGATGTATGCCCACGAGCCGTAGTGATAAGGCAGCCAACCCCAAGGATAGGCCGAAGCCCAGGAATAGCCCATGCCGGGATAGAACATCCAGGCTCCATTGCTATACGGGTTCCATCCAATCATTGAGTTTGCAAAGCCGTAAGGCTGCCAGCACATATCCATACCCGCCGGCGTAGAAATAGGAGCCGTAGTAATTCAGGTCCTGCAAGCCGTAAGAACGGCTGGGCCCGCCGTAGCCGGCATTCTGAGCGTAGGTATTGGTGTAGGCTTCGCGCTCTTTATTCCAGTTGTCGAATGCTAACGCCTCGGTTCCCTTGGCAATGGTGTAACCCGCGCCATTCTTTGGGTCGAGGGTCAGAGTTTCTTTCTTAGCGACGGTAACCGGTTGCGCCTGGTGTTCGAGTTGGACATCGCCTTTGAATACTGCCACCCGTATCTGGCCTGCAGTGGCATCGATCCGCATCAGCGTGTCACGACGCACCAGCAGATTCGCATCGCCTACGGTGACATGAAAGATGTCGTCGCCCTTGGCCGCATCCAGATAGACAATGCCCTTCACTACCTGAATCTGATTGACCTTGGCGCCGGCATCGTTCATCAAAAGCTGAGAGAACTTGACTTCAGAATCTTCGGTCAGCCGCAGCGCGCTTTGATTTTCGAACTCAACCTCGGCCAAACCGTCGGAGCCGGTGACCAAGCGAACGCCCTCAACGATAGGGGTGTTGAGGATGGCGCGCTCGAGCCCCTGTCCAGTCGCACGATCCATTTGCACTTGTCCTTCAACCGAGCTGAGACGAACGATCCTGACGTGGGACTCGGCCAAGGCTCCTATTGAAGCTGCGGCTAGAAAGAATGCGATAGCGGCTGATAATGCGAACCTGGGACGCCTTGACATGGTGGTACTCCTTGGCCCGTAGGGTGACAGTTCCTGATCTTGAGAGGCGGTATCGGCGGGGTACTTGGCCGGCAAGCCTCGTCGAAGCCCCTCTGCATTACCTCTATTAAACACCAGTTTAACGGAAGTTTCGGAAAATTCGGATGATGGAATTGTCAAATTTTCGTTCCCACGATGGAGGGATGCCAGGCGGCAAAGAAACTCTGGTCACTGCTGGGCAGGATTTTGTGCGGCCAGACCCGTGCTGTTCATCGTCTCTAACAGGTGCTTGGCGCCTGGCGGCTGATGTTCATCATGTTGGGATCGCTGGCGATCTTCCGGAGGATAGGAGCGATTATTCTGATCTCTTCCACCTGGTGGCTGGCCTGCAGATCTTGCAACTCCTTTAGCCGCTCATCCATTCCCAGCTTGTCGAAGCGATATTGGAAAGCCAACTTGCGGCCATAGTCGATGGTGGTGGCAATAGCCTCAAACAGTTTGGTCAATTCTTCCACATCGGCGTTCTGCGACCAGTTATAGGTCGTGGTTCCCTGCGCCTGCGGCGAGCGATATTCCAGGGTTTTCTTGCCCGTTTGGGCTATGTGCTTCAGGTGAGAATCGAAATCGCCGCGGAAGTAGTTGAGCTTTTGCGCTGAGCTCGAAGATCTTCTGGCGATTGGCCTCCGACATGGAAAAGTCCTGTTGATACGGATCGGTATCGCGAGTCTCGCTCGGGATTCGGGGTTCCGTCGAAGTGGGTCTTGCCGTCTGACTGAACCGCGATGGAATATTTCTGCCAGGGAATGCCCTGGGGCCAATCGAAGCTGAAGCGAACGGACGCCGGTTGGTCACCGGCACTGGCGGAGGATGCGGGAGCCTGTTGCGCCGCAGCCAGCAGAGGCGATCAGCAGGAGGAGAGCGAACCAGCGGTTCATGGTGAGAAGAATTCTATCAGCCAGCACCGGCATGTTGACGCCGCAAGGTGCCAGCAGTGTGCAGATGACAGATGGCGATGGCCAGCGCGTCGGCAACGTCGGGCGGCTCGGGCGGCGCGGGCAGATTCGAGCAGGCGGGCCACCATCAGCTGCACCTGCGACTTCTCGGCTCTGCCATAACCCACGACCGCCGATTTGATGGAGAGCGGCGAGTAAGCGATAACTTCCAGGCCAGCCTGAGCGGCGACCAGCATCGCGACTCCGCGCACGTGTCCCAGCTTCAGCGCCGACTTGGCATTGACGGCGTAGAAAACATCTTCGATGGCGACTTGCTCGGGCGAATATCTGCCGATAATGCCGGTCAGCCCTTCGCAGATTTTCTTGAGGCGGAGTTCCAGGGCTTCGCGCGGCGAAAGACGAATGGCGCCACTGCAAAGGTGGCGCAGCGAGCCCTGGGCATCCTGCTCGACCACTCCGTAGCCGGTATATTCACCGCCGCAATCGATTCCGAGCACTCGCATTGCCGCGAGTGTAGCAGGAGTGCAGGTACATTGGGGACGACAAGTTGCCGACGGAACGGATTGATAACCCTATGATCCCCAGGGGCAAAGCCAAAGCCGGGAGGAATTCACAGCGACGCTCAACAACGGTTCGTCTTACTAGTAAGATTTTGTCATTCGTCTTACTAGTAAGACGTCGCATTGTAAGACGAATGGCCTCGCCAGCTTCCGGGATTGCGCTGAAAAATGTAAACCCTGCTGCAGAAATGTTGCGATACCGTTACTATTTGCTAGAAGCAAGTTTCCCAAATACTCAGAAGCGTTCCAACTAGGCGGTGGAAACCAAGTGACCAAAGCTCGAAAGTTTGGGTATTCGCTAATGTGCCGACGGATTGTTCTGCTGCTGTTTGTTACGGGATTGGTGCTCACGGCTACGGCGGTCGCGCAGAGTCCCTTCGCGCCGAAGGTCACGGGGCCGCTGTCGCAGCGAGTCGTGGCCTATCAGATCGATGCGAAGTACGACCCTCCGAAACATACGGTGGAAGCCACGCGAGACGCTGACCTATCAGAACCTGACCGGTCAGCCGCTGGATACTTTTCCTTTTCATCTTTATCTGAATGCGTTTCAGCCGAAGTCGACGTGGATGCATGAAGCGCATCGCGACGGCAATTTTCGATCGAGCAGCCTGGAGAAATGGAAGCCCGAGGACTACGGAGCCAACGACGTGACTTCGTTCGAAGTCGTGGGAATGGGCGACTTGACCAAGCAGATGAAGTTCATCTCGCCCGACGACGGCAATCCTGACGACAAGACGGTCTTCCAGGTAAAGCTTCCGCGCGCCGATCGCTCCGGGCGAAAGCGTGCAGTTCAAGATCAAATTCAAGGCGACGTTTCCCGAAGTCATTGCGCGCACCGGCTACAAGCGTACATTTCTGCTGGCCGGACAATGGTTTCCCAAGGTCGGCGTGTGGTGGAATGGAAGCTGGAATTGCCACCAATTCCATGCCATGACGGAGTTCTTCGCCGACTTCGGCACCTATGACGTGAAGGTCACTCTGCCCAAGGATTACGTTATCGGCGCGACTGGCGTGCAGGTCGCCGACAACGATAACGGCAACGGCACCAAGACGGTCGCGTACCACGCCGAGGATGTTCACGACTTTGCCTGGACTGCCGATCCGAACTTCAAAGTCGTAGAGAACCAGTTTGATGGCAGCGTCGGTCCGGTAAAGATTCGGCTGCTCACCTACGACAGTCATGAGAGCCAATGGCAACCTTACATCGATTGCGTACTGAAGAGCATGAAGCGGTTTGACGACTGGTACGGTCCTTATCCGTACGCGCAGCTTACGGTGGTCGATCCGCCGCATGGCGCTAGCGAAGCCGGAGGAATGGAGTATCCCACATTCATCACCGGCGACAGTGGCTGGTTCATTCCCAAAGGCATTCATCTCATCGACCTGGTCACCGAGCACGAGTTCGGCCACCAGTATTGGTACGGAATGGTGGCAACCAATGAGTTCGAGAATGGCTGGCTGGACGAAGGCATCAACAGCTACACGGAAGTGAAAGTTCTCGACAACTTCTACGGCGAGAACGCCAGCGTCCTCAACATCCTGGGAGCGCAATTGGGGGAACGTGAACTGCAGCGACTGGGATATCTGGGTTCGCCCGACATCGACTCGCTGGCGCGATCCAGCTATACCAGACATGAGCGTCGGCAGCTATGGCGAACATCACGTACGGCAAGACTGCTACCATGCTGATTTCGCTGGAGACAATCGTCGGCGAGCAGACGCTGCAGAAATGCGACTGCACACTTACTTCATGAAATACCGGTTCAAGCATCCCACGCAGGAAGATTTCATGCGCACGGTGAACGAAGTTGCCGGCCAGGATCTGAGTTGGTACTGGAACCAGGCAGTCTACGGAACGCAGGTGCTGGATTATGAGGTACTGCGCGCCGATTCCAATCCGATCAACTGGTACGATCCGAACGCCGACCGAAAAGAAAGGCGAGACCGACTCTACGAGACGCAGGTCATCCTGCATCGCAAGGGCGACTTCGTCTTTCCGGTGATTGCCGAGGTGAAATTCGACGACGGCGAAAGCACCATCGAGCGCTGGGACGGCAAAGATCGCTGGGTGCGATATGTATATCGTAAGAAGGCGCAGGTCGAGTCGGTGCAGATCGATCCTGCCTACCAGGTGACGCTGGATCGCGACTACCTCAACAACAGCCACGTCACGGAGTCGCAGCACGGGGCGATCCACAAAATTGCAACCTACTGGATGTTCCTGACTCAATTCCTGGCTCAATTCCTGAGCTGGCTGGCCTAAGGAGAGACCATGGCAGACAACGAGAAAGGCGTGGTAGCTGCTGGGTTCAGCCTCCTGTGGCGGCGGCAGGGAATCCTGTGGTGGGTGTTCGTGGTGAACTTCGTGTGCGGTGCGCTGGGAACCATTCCCGCACTGTTGGCACTGCATCGAGCCTTGGCTCACTCTTTGGCCGGCCAACCGCTTAGCAAAGGCTTTGACGTAGGCATGTTCGTCGAGTTGGTCAGGTTGCCGAACGTACGCTTGATGAGCACCTACACCGCTTCCTACATTTTCGCGTTCCTGTTCCTCCTGTTCATGTTGTTCGTGAGCGGAGGAATTCTGGAAACGTATCGCCAGGACCGCAAACTCACGACCGGCGATTTCTTCGCCGCTTCGGGCGCGTTCTTCTGGAGATTTGTGCGGCTGATGCTTTTGTCCCTGATTCCCTTCTTTGTCGTAAGCATGATTTATCAGGGCCTCGACAAGCTATCGGACACTGTGGGCGACCGTGCCATCGCGGATCAGGTTGGCATCTATCTTCTCTGGTTCGCCGTTGTGGTTTTCCTGCTGCTGGCCCTCATCGTGAGGTTGTGGTTCGACATCGCGCAGGTCCGCGCCGTGGCCCAGAACGAGCGGGGCATGTGGCGCAATACCTGGAAAGCATTTGGCATAACTTTTCGCGCGCTTCCCAGCCTGTTCTGGATGTATTTCCGTATCAGCCTGTTCGCCTGGTTGACGCTGGTAGTCGGCCTGGTAATCTGGGCGGAACTGCCGCCGACGGCAACGCCGGTCAGCTTCGTTTTGTTGGAGCTGATCCTGCTGGCGCAGTTGGCGGCGCGATTCTGGCAGTTGGCTAGCGCAATGACTTGGTATCAGCGGCACGCCGAGGTGGTTCCCGCCGACTCGGTGGACTACACCACGCCGCATCCGCAAGAGGTCGCCGAGCCAGCGCCGCCTGTTGAACCCGCGCCGTCGATCGAGCCGCCGCTACGCGATTCCGGTCCGGAATTGCCGCCGGCAGACGCATAAGGACGAGCGCGAACGGAGCGTTCAGAGACGGCCTTTTAACACTTGCTCCAGGTCGCGACGGCCGTGGAGAATGGAAACCACCTGCAATGGCTTTGTGTCGGGTCGGTAGACGATCAAGTATGAGTAGACGGGAAAGAATTTCACGGGCTCATCGGTCAAATTCTTCCGCCAATGGCCGGCACCGGGAGTCTTAGAGAGAAAAACAATTCTCTCCCGAATGACAGATTCAACACGATCCGCCGTTTCGATGCTGCTTTGCTTTTTGATGTAGCGCCAGATTTCAACCAGGTCGGACGCGGCTTCCGGTGCGAGAACGTATCGCGATCTCACTCGGGCTTGGCTTTCAGCCCCACCAAGTAAGTGTCGAGTTGGTCTTCGGAAATTCCTTCGCCTCGGTCTAGCTGAGTGATACCGCGCCGAATCTTGGCATTGATCGCTTCCCGGTTCTCCGACAACCAGCGATCCTGTTCTTCCTGAGTTTGAAGCAAGTGAAGCAATACCTCCTCGACGCTATCAGAGCCAGTCGCCTGGAGCTGCTTTTGGATCCTAGCCTCTAGAGCCGCATCCCGGATTTCGATGTTCATGCGTCATTCCCTCTGCTTGGACCGGTGCAATCTTATCTCGATTGTAGCTTAGGTCTACATCCGTTCGGCCTCGATAGGAGGCTGCGTCTTTAACGCCAAGTTCACGCGCTGGCCAAGTAATTTTAGCCGCAGCGGTTATTTTGCACGGCCCGCTGCGGCTAAAATGTTACAACGACAATTAACGCCGGCCTGAAGGCCAGTGCTAACCCAACAGCTATTCTTCCTCCTGCAGTTTTGCAATCACTCCCAGATCTTCCAGCGTCGTGACGTCACCTTTGACCTCGCCGCTGGAAGCCAACTCACGCAGCAGGCGCCGCATGATTTTCCCCGAGCGCGTCTTGGGCAGTTGATCGGTGAAGCGAATGTCGTCGGGCTTAGCCATCGCTCCAATTTCTTTCGCCACCCATTGCCGCAGCTCTTCTTTCAGCTCCGGCGAAGGTTGGTGTCCCATCTCCAGAGTAACGAACGCGGATACCGCCTGACCTTTCATCTCATCAGGACGACCGACAACCGCGGCCTCGGCGACCTTGCTGATGCGCCACCAGTGCCGACTCGATCTCCATGGTGCTCAGGCGATGACCCGAGACGTTGAGCACGTCGTCGACGCGGCCCATGATCCAGAAGTAGCCGTCCGCATCTTCGCGAGCGCCGTCGCCGGTGAAATACACGCCCGGAATGTCGGACCAGTACTGACGAACGTAGCGTTCGGGATCGCCATAGACTGTGCGCAACATCGACAGGCCACGGACTGCTTGATGACCAGATATCCGCCGGAACCCAGCGGAACGCGCTCGCCGCTGCGGGTCACGACTTCGGCAGCGATTCCCGGCAGCGGACGGGTCGCCGAACCGGGCTTGGTCGCCACCGCGCCCGGGACTGGCGAAATCATGATGCAGCCGGTTTCGGTCTGCCACCAGGTATCGACGATGGGACAGCGATTGCCGCCGATGACTTCGCGATACCACATCCAGGCTTCGGGATTGATGGGCTCGCCGACCGTGCCCAGCAAGCGCAGGCTGCTTAGGTCATGCTTCTTCGGCCACTCGTCGCCCCACTTGACGAAGGTGCGGATCGCGGTCGGCGCGGTGTAAAGAATATTGACCTTATGCTTCTCGATGATGGCCCAGAAGCGATCGAACGCCGGCCAGTTGGGCGCGCCTTCATACATCAGAACCGTCGCGCCGTTTTGCAGCGGACCGTACACGATGTAGCTGTGTCCCGTGACCCAGCCGATGTCGGCCGTACACCAGAAGGTGTCATCCTCTTTCAGATCGAAAACCCACTTGGTCGTGATGTAGGTTCCGACCGAGTAGCCGCCGGTCGTGTGAACGATGCCCTTCGGCTTTCCGGTCGTGCCTGAGGTGTAAAGAATGTACAGCGGATGCTCGGAATCGAGCTGCTCGGCGGGACAATTGTCGCTGGCCTTGGCCATCAGCTCATGCCACCAGTGGTCGCGGCCTTCCTTCCACGCGACTTCGGAGCCGGTACGCTTGTAGACGACCACATGCTTCACCGTAGGACAACGATCCATAGCCTCATCCACAGCGGCTTTCAGCTTGACTTCGCTGCCGCGGCGATACGAGCCGTCCTGCGTGATGACGGCCACCGCTTCCTGATCGGTGATGCGATCGACCAGCGCGTTGGCCGAGAATCCGCCGAAGATGACCGAGTGCACCGCGCCGATGCGCGCGCACGCCAGCATGGCAATCGGCAGCTCCGGACACATGCCCATGTAGATGGCAACGCGATCGCCGGACTTGATGCCCAGCGACTTCAGCACGTTGGCAAACTTGCACACCTCGCTTAGCAGCTGCTGATAGGTAAGCGTGCGAACTTCGCCGGGCTCGCTCTCCCAGATGATGGCGGCCTTGTTCTTGCGCCAGGTCTGGCACGTGGCGATCGAGGCAGTTGTAGGAGAGATTGATCTTGCCGCCCAGAAACCACTTTGCCCAAGGCGCATTCCACTCCAGCACTTTGTCCCACGGCTCGAACCAGTGCAGCTGGCGCGCGATGTCGGCCCAGAAGCCCTCCGGATCGGCAGCCGCCTGGGCGCAAAGCTTGTCGTAGTCTTCCTTGCTGCGGATGTGAGCGTTCTTGCTGAACTCCGCCGGCGGCGGAAAGCTGCGTTTTTCGGTGAGGATGGAATCGATATTTGGGCCGACTGTCTGTTGCGATGTGGACATCGAAATGCCTCCGATAAAAGCTGATGATTTGCGCCAGTAACATATTACGCGGGCCGCTTTATGTATGCATTCTAGTTGCAGAGTGCCAGGTTTGCCGAGCAAAACTGACCAGATTCCGCCTACCGTATTAGCGGGCCGGAAGAAAGCTGAATTCACTGTTCCAGCGTCGAGAGGTCGCCGATCTCCGCTCCCGTTTCCTGCGCCTTCAGCAGCCGGCGCATGATCTTGCCGGAACGCGTCTTCGGCAATGCCGCTACGAACTTAATCGCCGACGGCGTTGCAATCGGACCCAACTCTCGCCTGACATGCTCGATCAGGCTGGCCGAGCAGCGCGTCGGATGCCAGATGTCCGGCACGCAACTGCACGAACGCTACGATGGCTTCTCCCTTCAGCGCATCAGGAATGCCGATCGCAGCGGCCTCGGCAACCGCTGGATGCGACACCAGAGCGCTCTCCACTTCAGCGGTCCCGATGCGATGTCCGGCGACGTTCAGCACATCGTCGGCGCGGCCAATCACCGAGATGTAGCCGTCTTCATCCTTGGTCGCGAGATCGCCGGTGATGTAGCAGCCAGCCAGTTCCAGCCAATCCTTCTCGAAGCGGGCGGGATTGTTCCAGATGGTGCGCATGAAGTGCGGAAACGGCCGCTTCAGAATCAAGCGACCGC
The DNA here is from genome assembly GCA_963746515.1 of uncultured Acidobacteriaceae bacterium. Taxonomy (GTDB): domain Bacteria; phylum Acidobacteriota; class Terriglobia; order Terriglobales; family Acidobacteriaceae; genus Bog-257. The sequence goes on from CAVVBO010000005.1 coordinate 59,061, forward strand.
TTACACCCGGAGGCACAGGATTGCCGTTGATGTCTACCACGTCGGCTTCGCAACCCGGCAGCGCCAGGCCCGCTTTGCCCGGACGCATCGGCATGGTTACAGGCGTACCCAGCGCAGGTCCGCCGAGTTCGGTCTGCCACCAGTTATCGACCACGTAGCCCCACTTGCCATCGCCGGCAAGGTAGGTCTGCGCCCAGCGCCAGGCTTCTGGATTCAGCGGCTCGCCGGCGCAAGCAATCACCCGCAAGGTGCTGAGGTCATACTTCTGCGGAAGCGCTTCACCATAACGCATGAACATGCGCAGCGCGGTGGGCGCGGTAAACATCTTAGTCACACCGTACTTCTCCACGATCTGCCAGGCGATCGACGGATCGGGATAATCGATGGCGCCCTCCCGGAACAGTGTGGTCACGCCGGCACACAGCGGCGCATAAACGATGTAGGAGTGGCCGACGATCCAGCCAATATCCGACGTACACCAGAACAGGTCGCGCTCGCCGACATCGAAGAACGACTTCAGGTGATAGGTGGTGCCCACCATGAAGCCGCCATGCACGTGCACCACGCCTTTCGGCTTGCCCGTGGTGCCGGAGGTGTAGAGGATGAACAGCGGATCTTCGGCGTCCATGTCTTCCGCGGGACACTCGGCCGGGAAACTTCATCAGTTCGCGGAAATCGACCTCGCGAGCACTGGCCGGCTCGAAAGCCTTGGGATCACGAGTGAAGACCACGACCTTCTCCACCGTCTCCAACCCGTCAAGCGCCTCGTCCACAATGCCTTTCAGCGGAACCGGCTTGCCGCGGCGGAAGCCCGCATCGCCGGCGATCACGACTCGTGCCTGCGCGTCTTCCACGCGATCGCGCAACGACGAATGGCCCAGGCCCGGCGTACACCACGGAGTGAATCGCCCCGATACGCGCGCACGCCAGCATCGAATCGCGCCTTCAATCGTCAGCGGCATGTAGATGACAACGCGGTCGCCCTTTCTTCACGCCCAGCGACTTCAGGCCATTGGCAAAGCGGCAGACATCGCGATACAGCTGGCGATAGGTGACGATGCGCTCGGTGCCGTCTTCGCCAAGCCAGATGAATGCGGCCCGATTGGCGTTCTCCGAGTTGGCATGGCGATCGAGCGCGTTGACCGTGATGTTGGTGCGCGCGCCGGTGAACCACTTGATGATGAATGCCGTCCCACTCGAAAACCTTGTCCCAGGGCTTGGTCCAGACGAACTGCTTGGCCACGTCGGCCCAGAAATGCGTCAGGATCTTGTCTGAAAGCGGTCTCGCTCGGCCGGCCAATCTTTCACGCAGCGCCTGCTCTTTGACAATTGCTGGAGCGGCATACTCTTCCATCGCCGCCTTGGTTACCTCTGGCGCTTCAGCCAGCTTGGTTGCGGTTCCCATGAAGATGACTCCTTGCAAATCTCGAAGATCGAATCAATAGACGAATCATGACGCATGAAGCGATGGAACAACGGCGCGCTGACCGATCCGGCCGAAAAAATCAGTTATACTTGCTTCGGACGGCGCGCCAACAACTCAGCAACCAACGCCACCGCGGCCAGAACTGCCGCCGTATAGAACGCCATCTGATAGTTGTTGTACTTGTCGAACAACACGCCGCCGATTCTGGGGCCGATGACACCCGCGACGCCCCACGCGGTGAAGAGCATGCCGTAATTCATGCCGGCATTCTTCGCGCCAAAGAAATCAGCGGTCGCCGCCGCATTGACCGAGAGCTGCGTGCCATAGCACCAGTAGACGACGAACACCGCTCCGTAGAGCAATGCCACATTGCCGCCCACCATGTAGAGCACGGGCATCGACACCATGGAGATGGCGATCATCAGCCGCAGCACATTCAGACGGCCCAACGCGTCCGACATCCAGCCTGACAGGATTCGTCCGGAAGCGTTGCCGGCCGCACCAATTACCAAGGTCAGAGTCGCCAGCGCCGCGCTGGAGATATGCACGCTCTTGGCAAAGGGCACCAGCTGGCTGATCACCATCAATCCGGCCGAGGTGCCCAGGGCATACGCAACCCACATGAAATAAAATGCCGGTGTTGCCAGCACTTCGCCGGGCGTAAATTCCTCGCGTGGTAGCGCCGGATTTCGCGGTCGCCGGAGCTGGCGTCCATCCCGCAGGCTTGTATCCCGCAGGAGGATTCTTCAGCAGGAACGCGCCAATCACCGTCATGACCAGGAAGATCGCGCCCAGGATCATGAACGTGGTGTGTACGCCATAGGCGGGAATGAGCTTCAGATTGGCCAGCGGTCCGAACAGCGCCGACCCCGCGCCATATCCGCCGACCGCCAGCCCGACCGCCAGTCCGCGCTTGTCGGGAAACCACTTGGCCATCACCGGAATCGGCGTGGCATAGCCGAAGCCATTGCCCAAGCCGCCGATCACGCCGAAGCAGATGAACAAGTAGGTCAGGCTGTGGGTGAAGGAGCACAGGAAAAACCCGAGGCTCACCAGGATTGCACCGGTGAGCGAAACCCAGAAGGGTCCGAACTTGTCCTGCAGGCGGCCCGGCGACGATGAAGCTCAAGGCGAAAACCACGACCGCGATGGTGAATACCATCGGAGGTATCGGCGCGCTTCCAGCCAAACTCTTTTTCCAGCGGCGCTACGAAAACGCTCCAGGCGTACAAGCGTGCCCAGAGCGATGTTCATCATCAGACCGCCGAACACGCGCCACCAACGGTTCAAACCGGGGCTGCCGATTTCAACCGATTCGGCTTTCACTAGGGTCGCTGTTGTCGCCATACTATGTCTCCCTTCTTGCAGAGTGCCGAGCGACTGGCGCCTGGCTCACATCTGTTGGATCGAGGAACTTAAGGCTTGAAATAGTGAAGCTTCTGACAAGTGGGGCCTGCAAAAACCGCTGGCCGGCGCCAATTGGACATCACCGATCTGACCTCCACCGAGCTGCGAGTTACAAACTATCCTCGCCTGGCCTGGGCGTGGACCGAGCCGAGCCAAGAACCGTTGGCGGGAAGCGATATGGGGTAGAGGAGAGTGGTCAAATTCCGTCCTGTACGGTGCGCCTTCGCCGGCCGGAACTTATGCCTCCGGCGGTCCTGCCACGAACCGGAGTTCGAGAGCCGGGCCCGACAGGATGAAGTAATGAGACCTTCGCTTCCCGCCTTTTTGAGCCGTTGTGGGCGGGATTTTCCTTCGCGGACGCGGGCCGGGGTCTGTGACCCGGGATACTGGTGGATGTGATCTGTATCACGGAGGCGCCGGTATTTTGAGGCTGCAGCGTTCTAACGGCCGCCGTATTTCAGGGCTGACCCGCAACAGGCAGGGATGCGCCAGGAGGTTCCATCTCGCATACTCCTACTAATGGGGGATGTTACAGATGGGTAAGGTGATAGCATGAGAGGTAACGTCGGGAGGGCATGTGGGATCACCTTACGGCTTCGAGCTGGTTGAAAATTGTGTTATTTGCAAGCTGCGGAGCGACAGCTTCTTCTGTTCTCTCCCCAAGCCTGCGCTGGAAGCGTTCGACAAGATCAAGTACACGGCCTCCTATCCAGCCGGCGCGGTGCTGTTTGTGGAAGGTCAGTCGCCGCGCGGAATTTACATGTTGTGCAAAGGGCGAGTAAAGCTGTCCACCACCTCCGCCGAAGGCAAGACACTTATCCTGAAGATCGCGCAGCCCGGAGAAGTATTGGGCATGCACGCCACGGTTTCGGGAACTCCCTACGAGATCACTGCGGAAACCGGCCAGCCTTGCCAGTTGAATTTCGTCAAACGCGACGACTTTTTGAACTTCCTGCAGAAGCACGGCGACGCTTGTTTGAAGGCGGCGCAACATCTCAGCAAGGATTGCCAGAGCGCGTATCAGCAGATTCGCAGCCTCGGGCTTTCACATTCTGCGCCCGAGCGGCTGGCGCGTTTGCTTCTGGAGTGGACCGCGACCAGTCACGAGCAGGCCGAGCCCAAGGTGAAGCTGGCGCTGACCCACGAAGAGATCGCGCAAATTATCGGCACCTCACGCGAGACGGTGACGCGCGTCCTTGCGGATTTTCGCAAGCGCCAGATCGCGGTGCTCAAAGGCTCTACTCTGACCATCCGCAACAAGTCGATTTTGGAGAAATTGGTCGGCGCATAGCCAGCCGCGAAACAGCGATCAACAGGGCACATCCCCGCGATGTGCCCTTTGCGTTTGGGTTGCGGACGCAGGCGGTTTTATTTCGTCTGTGCCACGATTTGCTCGCGCATCCAGCGTCGCTGACTTTCGACCGCATCCCGCACCAACCGGATCATTCCAGGCAAGCGTTGTGCCGCTCCCGGCGAAAGCTGGTTGCTGAGGTCGAAGGACCATCCCGCCAAAGTAATGCTGATCGCTTCCGGAGCGTCGCCGTAAAGCTGCTCGGCGGCCGCTAGCAACGACGATGGAGAAAGTTGGTGGGTGAATCCAGTTGGTCCCGGCCACGCCGAAACCCGCGTCTGCCGCAGGGTTCCTGGTTTCTCTCCGGTGGCAGCATCGAGAAAAAGCACAAAATCCCTGCGCGCAATGTCTTCCGCCATCTCCGGCGTGAGTTGTTGCGAGGCAATCACTTCCACCTCGGGATCGTCATGAAAGAGTTGTTCGAGTGCGTATGCAGCGCGACATCCAACTGCGTCATCGCCACGCAATAGATTTCCGTAACCGATAATCAAGGTCCCAGGCACTTCACGGTCTCCATTTAACGTGAATCGAAATTCCGCCGGCGAAGATCACATGCGAGACAGCTTCCTACCAACTATCCATATCGTTTCCTGTGAGTCTCGGCGTGCGATTCACGTTGCGGGGTGTTCGGACTTTGGGAGCCAAGGCTCTCAGCAGATCCTGGGCAACTGCTCGCCGCTCAACATGTCGATGATTCGGTCGGTACCTAGCTGCGTCTTCATAGTGACCATGCCAGCCGGCCCGTCTAACACTGTCCCGATGCAAACCGCTTCCCTGCTCACTGCGAATCTTCGCAGGATGTCGATGGCTCTTGCCGCCTCGTGCTCGGGCACAAAAGCCAGGAAGCGGCCTTCATTGGCTAAGTACAGGGGATCGAGTCCTAATATCTCGCACGCCCCCTCGACTTGCTCGCGCACCGGAATAGAGACTTCCTCGATCGCGGCCCGCACTCCGGCGGCTTCGGCAATCTCAATCAGGCCGCTGCTCAAGCCGCCGCGCGTGAGATCGCGCAGGCAATGAATCTCAACGTCCGCGTCGATCAACGCTTCGATCGGATCCCACAGTGGGGCACAATCCGAATCCAACCCACATTCAAAGGACAATCCTTCACGGGTGGCCATGATCGCGATACCGTGGCGGCCAATGTCGCCGCTCAGCAAAATGGCGTCGCCCGGACAAACATTCCTGGGCGCGATCGAAACATTTGGCGCCACTGCCCCGATTCCCGCCGTGTTGATGAAAATTCCGTCGCCGTGGCCTTTGTCGACAACCTTGGTATCGCCGGTGATGAGTTGCACTCCTGCGATGGCGGCCGAAATCCGCATCGATTCCACCACTCGCCGCAGCGTCTCCATGGGCAGGCCTTCTTCCAGGATGAACGCCGAGCTGAGATAAAGCGGTTGCGCTCCGCACATGGCCAGATCGTTCACCGTTCCGTTGATGGCCAGACTGCCGATGTCGCCGCCCGGGAAGAATAGCGGTCTGACAACGTAGGAGTCTGTGGTAAACGCTAACCGGGTGTCGCCGACGCTGAAGGTTGCGCCGTCGTGACGCTCCAACAGCATATCGTTGCCGAAACTGGGGAGTAGTAGCCCCTCCAGCAATTCGTGCATGCGCCGGCCGCCGCCGCCGTGCGCCAATTGCACCCGATCGCCATCGTTCAGCGGTGTTGGACATTGCAAACGAAACTCTTTCACTTCACCCATAGCGATTGCCTCTGATTGCGGCGCTGTCCGTATTTCGCAAGCGCCGATAGCGGTAGTATGCGGCGCAGGCGCCTTCTGAGGAGACCATGGGAGCGCCCAAAGGATGATCCGAGGTGCAACGCGCGCCATATGCCGGACATTCCTCCGGTTTCTTTGCACCCTGCATAATCAGGCCGCTAATGCATTCCAGATCTTCCTGTGCGGTGTAGTCGGCCACGCCGAAGCGCGTCTCGGCATCGAACTCGGCGTAGTCCTCAGCCAGACCCAGGCCACTGCGAGGAATGCCTCCGATACCGCGCCACTTGCGGTCGACAACGCGAAATACCCTGGCGACAAGCCCTTGGGCCGACGCATTCCCTTGACGACGAACCGCCCGCACGTACTGGTTCTCTACCTCGAAGCGGCCCTGCTCCAATTGCAGCACGCACATGTAAATTCCTTGCAGCAGGTCGAGCGGCTCGAAACCAGTAACCACAATGGGCACCCGATACTTGGCTGCAATCGGGTAATACTCCGTGTAGCCCATCACGGTACAAACGTGGCCGGCGGCAAGAAATCCTTGCACGCAATTTGTCGGCGAACTCAGGATGGCTTCCATCGCGGGCGGTACCATCACATGCGATACCAGGACTGAGAAGTTCTTCAGTCCCGTCTGCTTGGCGTGATAGACCGCCATAGCGTTCGCCGGTGCAGTGGTCTCGAAACCGATGGCAAAGAACACTACCTGCTTGTCGGGGTTCCGCTTGGCGATCTGCACCGCGTCCATGGGCGAATAAACAATGCGCACATCTCCGCCGGCGGCCTTGACGCTGAACAAATCGCCAACGAATCCGGGGTCTCCGGCAAGTCTCGCCTTTGGACTCGTGGGGTTGGTAGAGCCCGGCACTCGCAGCATGTCGCCGAAAGAGCAGAAAATGACGCCGGGATGCGATGCGATCTGCAGCGCCTTGTCGATCAACTCGACAGGAGTGACGCAGACAGGGCATCCCGGACCATGCGCCAACGTGATCTGCTTGGGTAGCAGTTCGTCGATGCCGTACTTGACGATGGTGTGCGTCTGCCCACCACAAATCTCCATGATGGTCCATGGCCGCGTAATCATGCGCGCGATGCCGGCGGCATACTGCCCGGCAGCAGCGGCGTCACGATACTCTTCCACGTACTTCACCCTTCACCTGCCACGGTTTCCAGTTCACTCAGCTCGTCCATTTGCTTGAGATATTCGAAGGTGCGCAGCGCTTCGTGCTCGTCCAGCAGGCTGAGGGCGAATCCAACATGAACGATCGCATAGTCGCCAACCGTGGCTTCGGGGACATAAGCCAGGCTAACCTCTTTCACAATCCCTCCGAAGCTGACCCGCGCCGTACGCGCAAGGTCTTCGCCTTGAATGCTCAGAATTTTTCCTGGAACGGCCAGACACATGCCGGTTCTCCTACTTCTTTAAGCCTAGACTACGGAATCACATGTGTCTGTGATGGATAACCGGGGCGTGTGGTCGGCCGGGTTGTGGCTGTTTCCTCTGGAGTGGTGCCTCAGAGATCCCTCCACACCGAGCGATCTAACCTGTTCACGCTGGGATCGTCGGCGCGGTAGTGCACTATCACTGACCGACGAAGATGAAACGTGTGCCGTGCAGCCGCTACTCGCTTTCTTGGAAAGAAAAAGGGCTCCCAAAAGCTCTCACCCGTGTAAGGGCCGTCGTCTCCAACCGAAAACTTGTAGGCAATTGCCAACCTGATCTTTTCGGCGCCGCGGCTGCGTTTTATGCGTTCAATATCCGCCCCAGTGACTTGACCTTCGGTGGAAGGCCATCGCCAGGACCAGAGAAACGAAATGGAATCGTAGAGATCTTCGAACATGTTCGCTTCACGAGCGGTCCGGCACTTTACTACGACGGTTTCTTCTTCCCCGGTAATCCGGCAGGATTTTCGTGGGTACGTTCGCGGAAACGTGCTTTCATGCCGGTGGCCAGCGAGATCGCGCTCTCGCCATACTTTTCGCGCAGGCGGTCGGCGGCGGAGAGCGCCTGATTCCACTTGTCGTGCGAGCCCTGCCCCACCAATCCGATCTGCTCGCTCTCGACTTCGAAGTGCGCCGCGTGAACGCCAAGCAGGCGAATTGCCTCGCCCTTCCAGTTCGCGCGGAAGAGTGCACGAATCTTCGCGAACACCACGGAATCAACGGCGGTTGGTTCGTTCAAGGTGTGGGCGCGAGTGATGGTGTGAAAGCTGGAATCGCGAAGTTTGAGCTGTAAGGTGCGGGCGTGCAGCTTCTGCTCGCGCAGCCGGCGGCAGACCATTTCCGACAAGCGTGCCAGCGTCGACTCGAGTTGTTGCGCGTCGTTGGTATCATGCGAAAAGGTGTGTTCATGACTGATGGATTTCGGCCCATCGTCTTCGCCGATCTCGGCGTCAAACCAGGCGCCAGCGTCCAAGCCGTGCGCTTTCCCGGACAGCGCCACGCCCAACGCTCCAAAAGTTTGTTCCAACCAGCGCTCGTCGCGCAATGCCAGATCGCGCACTTTGTGGATGCCCTGGTCCTGAAGCCGCTTCTCCATCACTTTACCGACGCCCGGAATCTTGCGAACGTCAAGCGGAGCGAGGAACTCCACTTCCCTGCCAGGCACGATCCATAAAACACCGTTGGGCTTCGCCTGATCGGAGCAAACCTTGGCGATCAGTCGCGACGTGCCAATTCCAATGGAGCAATTCAGTTGCGTCGCATTCTTCATCGCCGACATGCAGCGCGTGCGCGGCCCGCATCGGCGGCCCATGCAGGCGCTCGGTGCCAGTCATGTCGACGTAGGCTTCGTCGATGGACACCATCTCCAGCTTGGGCGAGAAACGGTTGAGCACTTCGTAGACCTTGGCGGAATATTCGCGGTAACGGTCGGGATGTCCATCGACAAAGATCGCCTGCGGGCATAACTTAGCCGCCGTGCGCAACGGCATGGCGGAGTGCACGCCGAACTTGCGAGCCGCATAGGAAGCCGCCGATACCACGCCACGCTCGTTCGGCCGTCCTCCCACCACTACGGGCTTGCCCTTCAGCGACGGGTCGAACACCTCTTCGACGGAGACGAAGAAGGCATCCATATCGACATGAAAAATGGTGCGCTGCGCAGCGGGCATGCTGAGCGCGATTGTAGTCCAGAGATCCTCAGAATTGCGATGCTTCCGTGGGCAATGATTCCGCAAATTCGACGAGGACTATTCCGACCGTCGCAGCTTGCACGAATTGTATCTGGCGGCTTGCCTAGGATCGCCGGGCCACCACGCGCAATCGCTGCGGAAATTCCCCCACAACCTCCACGGGTTCGGTGTCGACGATGTGACTGCGGCGTTTACGATCCCGCCCAGATTCCTCGTGGGATTGATCCAGCCGCTGACCGATGGGCGCTGCCGCGATGGCGCACATCACGAAGAAGATTGCGGCATTGGCCGGGATGTGCAAGTTGAAATCCGAAGAGCTGTGGATGAGCATGCCACTCACGCCGACCATTGCAGCCGTCGTGACGCCTCTTTCCCAGATGGTTTGCGATCGCTCGAGATTGCGCCATCCCTCGCGGAATACAATGACCAGAAACCATACGGCATCAAGATTCCGCCAACGGCGCCGGTCTCCACCAGCAATTGCATATAGTCGTTATGCGCTTCGTGGATGGGAACGTCATCATAAAACGAGCGAAACCGCGGATAAACAGTCGCGAATGTTCCCAATCCCCAACCCAGAACGGGCTTGGCGCGCACCATGGAAAGGCTGTCGTGGTTCAGGCGCATTCTCCAGCCGGCAACATCGGCGCGGCCCGGTTCTCGCAGCGCACTGACCCGAGAGGCAACGGTACTATCGATCACGGTGGCAAGAAGAATCGCCATGGCCGCCAGCATCACCAGCAGCGCGATAATGCCTCCTCGCCTGATGCGAGTGAATCGCCCGATCGCCATCAGTAGCACAACTTGGCAAACCAGGGCGATGATGCCGCCACGGGAACCGCTCTCGAAGACGGAAACGCCCATAATGATCGCGGATAGCCCGAAGAGGCATCGCTTCGCCACGCTTACCGGGCTTTGCAGAGCGAACACCAATGGAAATGGAATAAGCATTTCCATCAAGCCCGCATAATGATTGTGATTCACATACGGTCCAAAAAGCATAGCGTCCGTCGGTACCTGCACCGCCCAATACACTTTCCCATTCGAGGCGAAGTATTGCAGCAAGGCGAAGACCGAGACTGCCAGCCCAAAGCCACTGATCCCAAGCGCCAATGCCTTTGCGGTTTGGTTGCCCCGCAGTGACTGAAGCATGACAAACGCCAGCAGCCCGCAAGAGATGTAATTCAGCAACTCGACCAGCGTGTCATGCCGGTAGGCTGAGATATTGAAGAGCATCTGCCCGAGTATGAGTCCGGCAAACGCTAGCGCCGGAACGTAGCTTGGAGATGAGGCAATGCTCAGTCTGTCCCGCGTAAACTGCGCGGCTAGCCATAGCAAGAACAACGCAACAGAAAGGCTGCGGAGAATGAGCTCCGACTCCGGCTGGACGGCCCCCATGGCCAGCACTCCAAAAGCCAGCGCCAGAAAAACGCCGCCGGCTGAGAACTGCCTGTCCCAATGCCGATCCAGTGGTCGTGCCACTGGAACGACATCAGCGCTGATATGCAGTGTAGCCACTATTGACCGTCCTCCGGCGTGATGGATACGTCATCCAGCCAAAGATGGCCTTTGATCGGATCGTAGGGAGGATCGCGCAACAACGCGATCGCGACCATGTGAGTGTCAGGTCCGGTGCTGAAGTTGCCAGTCTGAGCAGACCATAGCGAGCTGCCTAAAATGTCATCGCTGGTATAGAAGCGGCGAGAAGCATCGTACGGGTCGCTAACCGCCAGGCGGGGGCCGCTGGAACCCAGGATATTGTCGGCTCGAATGTAGGCCTGCAGGCGGTAGCGGGAATTCGGCTTTACCGCAACATACTGAAAAATCCCGAAGTCCTGAATGTCGCTACCGTCGAAGGAAACCGACAGAGAGCGCGACCCGCCATGAAATACCGCACTTTCTTGAGCAAGCTTTACGTACGACCTTTCGACATGGCGCCAGTCGAAACCGCCATCCAGAACGTCGCGTTCGAATCCTCCGTTCACGACCAGGTTATTTGGCGCTACATATTCGGCCATCTCCGGATTTGTGGCCACAAAGTCCTGCCACACTTGTTGTGCCTGAGCGATCTGCCGATGCTCGTGAGAAAACAGCATCCCCAGATAAGCGAGCACATAGTCCACGCCGATAGGTTGTTTGAGCGCGACCAGGGCTTGCCAGACTTTTGCTGCCTGGGGCAGTTTCTGTTGCTCATACATCACATTCAAGAGAGCTGACAACGCTTCCACAGTGTGCGGCACATACTGCAGGAGCACGTCTACATCGGGCTGCGCGCGCCAACTCGCCAGCACCGCCTGCTTACGTAATTGAGGAGAATACTGCTCTACCGTTGCGAAACTACGAAGCGCCTTAGGCAGATTGCCGCGCAAGAGATAGAAGTTCGCCACCTCCCACGATGTCTCTGGCATCGTAGGTTCGACCGCCTGTGCCCGTTCCAAGTCATCCTCCTCCGCCGGGGAATCGCCGGTGACCTGGGCGATGCTGGCGAGATCGAGCCAGTATCGAGCGTTGTATGGGTTCAGTGCAGTTGCGCGAACGATGGCGTTTCGGGCGGCCTTGAAATCCTGCTCCTGGTACAAATAGATCCGTCCCAGCATGTGGGCGTACTGCGAATTCCACGGGTCGAGGCGCATTGCCTCTTGCAATGCAGGAATTGTGAGATTCGTGTACTCGCGATATGCCAGATACTGGCGAACGCTGCAAATCTCAAATGCCCCCGCCAACAGCGCGCACAGCGCTGTGAAGGTGATTTTTGACGCGGCTGATTTGAGGCTCAGTTCCATGACGGTTGGAAAATCGTTACGCTCGTCTGCTCCTCTCGCGAGGTACTACGTAGTCTGCGTTTCCGGTGCTTCTTCGTAATAGCTGTGGGCTCTGTCGTAGTAGCCATAACCCGCGTAGTAGCTGCGACCGTAGGCAGAGTCGCGATCGGGTTCGACCGAATTCAAAATCACGCCACACACCCGGGCATTCACCTGATCCAGAATTTCACGAACCTCTTTCAGCGCCTGTTTGGTGGTTTGGTTAAATCGCACGACTAGCACGACTGCGTCGACGTCGACTGAGAGCAGCACCGGATCGGTCACCGAGAGTACGGGCGGCGTGTCGATGATGATGTGATCGTAGATGGGCCGCCAGGAGTTAAGCAGTGCCTTCATCCGGTTGGATCCCAGCAATTCCGCCGGATACGGCGGCTTCGGACCGGCCGGCATAATGTAAAGATTCGGCAGCTTGGCCGACGGCACGATTACATCCTCCTCCTTATCCTTCCCGATCAACACCGTGCTGAGCCCGCCAGCGCCCTTGGGAAGTCCGAGAAGTTCGCTCACTCTGGGACGTCGCATATCCCCATCCACCAACAGGACCCGCCGCCCCATTTGCGCCAGAGCGCCCGCCAGATTGGCGCTAATCGTAGTCTTGCCTTCTTCGGGCAAGGCACTGGTGACGAGCAGGATCTTCGGCGGTGCATCAATCGATGACAGCAGGATTGAAGTACGCACGGCACGGAACGATTCCGCGACCTTGGAGCGAGGTCGCGAAACAACCACCAGCGGGCCTCCACTATCTGCGTCCTTCGATTGCACCGCTAACGAGCCCGCTTTGCGCAAGCCCCTGGCGTTTTCCTGCGTGCATGGAATGATTCCCAGGGAAGGCCACCCGCTTACCGCATCGATAATTTCCGGGCTGGTGATGGAATTGTTCGAACGTTCCATGACGAATGCGGCTACGGTACCCAGCATCAGGCTGGCAAAAAACGCGGCGGTCATATTGAGCGGGATGTTCGGCTTCGATGGCCTGTCGGGAGGGACAGCCTGGTCTACGACCTGAATGTTGCCCGAGCGCAGCCCGGCCGAAACGCTGGCTTCTTTCATCTTCTGCAACAGGCCATCATAGAGCTGCCGGTTCGAATCGGCTTCACGTTTCAAGACTTCGTACTGAATGGCACTCTCGTTAAGCTTATTGGCTTCCTGCTTCTGCTCCTCCAAAGCTGCACGCAACAAGTTCTCGCGCTGCACGGCCGCCAGATACTCATTGTGAATCCTTGAGACCAGCTTGTTGCCCTCCGATTGGATGGTCGCCTCGGTCTGCTCCAATTGATTGTGCAGGGTAATTACTTTGGGATGCAGCGGACCGTACTGGCTATCCAGCAGGGCATATTGGTTCTTGAGGTCGGCCTGCTGCTGCTTGAGGTGCAGGATGATTTCGCTGCTTGCCATCGCCGGAATGGACTCGACGCCACCGGTCTGCGTTTGCCGGAAAGCTGCTTCCTTCTGGATGCGATCGCTCTGGGCCAGCGTGAGTTGTTGATTGAGTTCGTTCAACTTCGAAGTGGTGATGTTCTGCTTTTCATCCAGTCCCAGGATGTTGTTGTCCGTCTCGTACTTCACCAGGTTCTCTTGCGAACTGGCCACCTTCATCTGCAGGTCAGAAAGCTGCTTCGACAGCCATTCGGAGGTCTGCATGGTGGCCTGGAACTTGGTTTCGAAATTGTGTTCGATAAAGGATGCCACCAGGGTATTCACGATGTCGGCGGAGAGATTCGCATCGGGACTCGTACAGTGAATCTCGATTACCCGGGTCTTCGGAACTTTGTCAATCCGCAACCAACTGTGAAGAATGTCGATCAACTGCCGCAGATTACGGGGGCCGGTGGTCGGCAGACCGCTGCTTCCACCAAGGGAGCTTTTCGGTTCGACGATTGCGCCAGCGAATTTCGGATTGATGTCGAGTCTGAGTTTGCGAATGACGTCTGTCGCCAGAGTGTCGCTCTGCAAGACCTGCACTTGTGTGTCGAGAGCGACGTTGTAGTCGTAGTCCTCCAGCGTGTTGGCTCCAGTGTCTTTGAATCCCAGAACGTCAGCATTCTCTCGATTGATGGTAATTCGCCCGGTTGCCGAATAAAGCTTGGTCATCCGGAACGAGATCAACGCCGCCAGTATCAGTCCAGCCAGCACCGTCGTGAGGATGATGGCCCGGTGGCGCACGATGGTTCCCCAGTAATCCAACAGCGTGGGCTCGGTACGCAAATGAGGAGTGCTCCCGCTAAACAGCGGAATAACTGGAGGGCGGTCAAGCTGTGGCGATTCCCAGCGTTTTAGTTGGACCTTGGTTTCCAAAACCCGTACCTCCTGAGCAATTCGAGGAAGCTCTCAATCACGTTTTATTTGTGGATCGGCGGGTAAGCCGACCTTGATCGAAACCCCACAACCGGCGAATGCCGGCGATCATAGCACTAAAGAACTGTTAGTTAAAGCAAATTTGTGCCATATATTTCGTGCACGAAAACCTATATTTGTGCTATAGATTGATTCCACCAATGGGCGCTGCGGGGTGCGGCACCCATGGATCGAATTCCTGGTCGTTCTTCGACATCGAGAAACCGACATGTGCGGGATTGTTGGCATTCTGTCGTTCGAAAACAGCGGGTTCCGGGTAACCACTTCTCTGATTACCGAGATGCGAGACACCATGGTTCATCGCGGACCAGACGGCGCCGAGGTTTGGGTGTCGCCTTCGGCCAAGGTTGGACTTGGACATCGGCGTCTCTCGATCATCGATCTGTCGACCTGCGCGTCCCAGCCGATGAGCAACGAAGACGGATCTCTATGGGTCGTTTTTAATGGTGAGATTTATAACCATGCTGAAATCCGGCGCGAGCTGGAAGCGCTGGGCGGCCACGTTTGGAAGACCAATCACTCCGACACCGAAATGATTCTGCATGCTTTCGAGCAATGGGGAATCGACGCCATTCACCGCTTCCGCGGCATGTTCGCCATAGCGCTGTGGGATGACAGAAAGCGGGAGCTGTGGCTGATTCGCGACCGCATCGGAATTAAGCCGCTGTACTACAGCGTGCACCACGGTCGAATCACCTTTGCCTCGGAAATCAAGGCGCTACTCAGGGATCCGGATCAGCCTCGCGCCGTAAACGAGGAAGGCTTGTTCCACTACCTCAGCTTTCTTACCACCCCGGCGCCGCAGACACTGTTTGCCGGCATTCAAAAACTGACCAACGGCACCTGGATGCGAATCGACCGCCATGGCGACATCACTGCGCATAAATATTGGGATGTGCTGGACTACACCACGCCCTTGACGGGAGTTTCAGAGGATGAGATCTCGGAGCGGCTGATCGCCGAGTTGCGCAGTGCGGTGAAATTGCGCAAGGTCAGCGATGTCCCAGTGGGCGTGTTTCTCTCTGGGGGAATCGATTCCAGCACGAACGCGGCATTGTTCTCCGAAGGCGAAGGTCGCCCGGTTCGCACTTTCTCCATAGGGTACGACGAAAATTATCGAGGCTGCGTGAGCGAATTACCGCACGCGCGTCAGTTCGCGAAACAGATCGGCGCGGATCACGAAGATCGCGTCCTGACCCAGGAAGATTTTCTCGACTTCCTGCCCCGAATGATCCAACTACAAGATGAGCCGATCGCCGATCCGGTTTGCATGCCGATTTTCTATGTTTCCAAGCTGGCGCGTGATGCCAACGTCATTGTTTGCCAGGTCGGCGAAGGCTCGGATGAACTTTTTTGGGGATACGCCTCTTGGGAAGCGATGTTAAAGCTGCAACGCTGGAATAGCCTGCCGGTACCGCGGTTCATGCGGTCTCTCGGCATGGGTGCACTGGCGACGGCTGGCCACAAGAATGGCCGCGCTTATGAAATGCTGCGCCGCTCTACACGCGGTTTGCCGCTGTTCTGGGGCGGCGCCGAAGCGCTGACTCATCAATTGAAAATGCAGATCCTCTCACCGCGGCTGCGCCGGCAATTTCAGGACTACACATCGTGGGAGGCGATCCGCAACATTCATACGAACTTCGCCGCCAAAGCCTGGGAAAAAACTCCGGTCAAGTGGATGACTTATCTCGACCTCAACTTGCGGCTGCCGGAATTATTGTTGATGCGGGTGGACAAGATGAGCATGGGAGTGAGCCTGGAAGCGCGCGTTCCATTCCTCGATCACAAGTTTGTGGAGTTAGCGATGAGCATTCCGGAATCGCTGATCACAAAAGGCGGCCAGCGCAAACACGTGCTGAAGCGTGCGGTCCACGGCATCATCCCCGACGAGATCATCCATCGCAAGAAGCAAGGCTTCGGCGTGCCAATTTACGAATGGTTCTTTGACCGCTTAGGCGCCTACACCCGACGGGAGCTGGCTGCCTTCTGCGAAGCCACCGATTTCTTCGATCCCGAAGCCGTTTTAAAGATAGCAGCGGACAAAGAGCAGGGCTGGAATTCCTGGTATCTGCTCAATTTTGTCCTGTGGTGGAGGGAGTACATCGACAAGGCAGAAACCAGCGACAGAACACTCATGATGGCCAACAGCAATTAGCGGGGGATGGCGAGAACGCATGGCTAAAAGCGACACAGTGTACCTGCATGTCTGGACCGGAGACCGTGAGCGGGCGCGGCAACTGGCATCGGAGCGTTATCCGGATGCCGATCTGGTGGAATTGTCGCACCGCGCGCTTCGAGAAGACGGCTGGAAGGGGCAGGTGAAAGCCTTTCGCGCGCTGCAGGGACGAGCCCTGGTTATTTACTTCGATTCGTTCACGGACTCGAAGCAAACTGAACTCATTCGCTGGTCAGGATTATTGCACCGCTGCGACGAAACGGTAATCGTCAATCGCTCCGCCGATTGGCATCCGTACAGGCGTCGCGACTGGCTTTGGATGTTCCCGAAAACCGTGCTCAGCCTGGTGGCTGACGTGTGCGTCTTCTTATTCTGGCTTGTCTATCTGCAATTCTTAAAGCTGACGATCAAGCCCGTTGCAACACCCCAGGCCGGCACTCCCGACGTTGCTTATCTCTTCCCTTTTCCGCTCAATGCAGTCGTAGCCGGTGGGGCCGTAAGTCATATTCGCGGCGTTTTAGGAGGACTGGCGGCCAATCGCCATACCTGTCGCATTTTCTCGGGAACGCCTTTACCGGTGGAAGTCTATTCCACGGACTTGGTCCCGCTTCGTCGCAACTCATACATCTTTTGGGAGAGCTTGATGCTTTCCTATAACCTTCGCTTCGTTAAAGACGTGATCAGGCGGCTCGAGGGAAAACGCCCCACAGTTTTCTATCAGCGGCATGGACGCTTCTCGGTTGCGGGAGCTTTACTGGCGCGAACTCTCCGCGTTCCTTTGATTCTGGAGTACAACGGCTCGGAAATCTGGATGGCCAATTACTGGGACCCCACCCGTTTTCGCAGCTGGCTGCAGCTCTGTGAAGACGTAATGCTGAAGTGCGCTTCGCTGATTGTCGTCGTTTCCGATCCCCTGAAAGAAGAGTTGCTGGCTCGCGGCGTTCCACTCCAGCGCGTGCTGGTGAATCCGAATGGTGTCGATCCCCAATACTTCCATCCGGGATGCGGCGGCCAAGAGATTCGCAAAGAGTTGGGCCTGACGCCGCAGGCCGTTGTCGTGGAGTTTGTGGGAACCTTCAGCCACTGGCATGGCATTACCGTCTTGCAGCAGGCCATTGTTCAGCTCTTGCGAACTGACCAGCATGACCGCTTGCGGTTTGTCCTTATCGGCGAAGGTCCGCTACAGGGAGAAATGCGGGAGGCTCTGGCGGCCCACGAAGCTAGCCGAAAGGTGATTTTCACTGGCCTTATTTCGCATTCGAAGGTACGCGCCTATCTTGACGCAGCCGACATCCTGGTTTCGCCACACGTCCCCATGCCCGATGGACGCCCATTCTTCGGTTCGCCCACCAAGCTTTTCGAGTACATGTCGATGGGCAAGGCCATCGCCGCCAGCCATCTCGATCAGCTGGCGAAGGTGCTTACCCATGGCGAAACGGCAATTCTGTCGGAGCCGGGCAATGTGAATGAATTTGTGGCCGCGGTGCAGCTGCTGGCTTCCGACGCGGGGATGCGCGAATGTCTGGGGCGGCAGGCGCGTGAAGCCGCACTCGAAAGGCATACCTGGGCACGCAACGTCAGCAACGCAATGGCTGCGATTGATCAACGTCGTTCGCATGAAATTCATACGGAGGCGCGGGCAAGCAGGGTCCCGCTCGCTTCCCAGCGTCCATGACCCGATTATCACGCGACTAGAACGCAGTGGACGAATACTTTTGCGATGAACACGATGCATCCCAATCCCGAGGTTGATGTCGCGCTGGTCCCGCCCGCCTATGATGTTTCGCGTTGGCGCCTGACTATCAAACAGGCATTGGCTTCCGACCTGGTGCGCAAGGTGCTGGAAACCTATGCGACCCAGATCTCGCTGATCCTGTTTGGGCTGGTCACCACGATTGCGGTTGCGCGCGCACTCGGCCCGACCGGGCGAGGACTCTATGCGGTCGCGCTAGCGATGGGGCAGATCGGAGTTCAATTTGGGCACTTCGGATATGTTGCCTCCAATACCTACTACCTGGGGCAGGACCGCGCACTCCTGCCGCGATTGCTGGCAAACTCGCTCCTGATAAGTGTCGCCGTTGGTGTTGCCGCTGCTGTTGCCGGCGGCCTGCTGTTTAGCCTTCGTCCCGAGCTTGCACCTGTGCATGGACTTCTGCTGGTGCTTGGCCTTCTCTACATTCCGTTGGGCCTCGGATTCCTGTTTAGCGAAAATCTTCTGCTCGCGCTGCATCGGGTGCGCTCTTACAACCAGGTCGAATTCATGAATCGCCTGCTGATTTTGACCGTGGTCGGGGTAGTCATTTTATTGGGATGGGTCAGTGCTCAAACGATATTCGCAGCCGTATTTGCGGTGATGGCGCTGAGTAATGTTGCGGCGCTTTTCGTCTTATGGCCATTCCTTGGTGAGCTACCTCGTGTTTCTATCCGGCTCTTACGGAGCCATTTTGGGTTGGGAATCAAGGCCTATCTCATCATCCTGTTCAGTTATCTTCTGCTGCGCATTGATCTGCTGATGGTGAAGTACATGCTCGGGGCCGAGCAGGCGGGGTATTACTCGGTGGCTTCCAGCATGGGCGACTACCTGCTCATGCTGCCCGGAGTGATTGGGATGATTCTGTTCCCCAAGTTGAGCTCGATGCAGAGTTGGCGCGACAAGTTGCGGCTTTCACGCCAGGCAGCCTACGCAATGATGGCGGGGATGATTCCATTGCTATGCTTTGCCGGTCTGGCTGCGCGACTGGGCGTGCGCATCCTGTTTGGCGCCGCCTTCCTGCCTTCGGTAGCAGCTTTTATCTGGCTGCTGCCGGGCATATTCACCCTCGGTGTTGAGACGGTCGCGGTGCAGTTCCTTAACTCCATGGGCTATCCCCGGATTGTGGTCGCCATCTGGGCCGCTTCGGTCGCGCTCAATGTCGGGGGAAATCTCTGGGCT
Organism: uncultured Acidobacteriaceae bacterium; assembly: GCA_963746515.1. Taxonomy (GTDB): domain Bacteria; phylum Acidobacteriota; class Terriglobia; order Terriglobales; family Acidobacteriaceae; genus Bog-257. The sequence continues at coordinate 78,388 of CAVVBO010000005.1, forward strand.
ATCCCACATTGGGGTATTGCCGGAGCTTCCCTGATGTCTTCCGTGTCTTACACATTAACTCTGGTTGCGATCTTGGTAGTGATTCACAGCACGGAAAGGAGACTGGCTCACGCTGATGCCCGCTAAAGTCTTGCGTATCGCAAAAGCTGTTCGTGAAGATTCTGTCGGAGTGCTGGCGCGCGAGGCGATGCTTCGCGTATCCAAACGAATCCGTCTGTCGTGGTTCCAGACGGAGGTCGAGCGAATTCCAGAACTGCAGTATCGTCCCATTGGATACTACAAGCCTGTTCTCCACGCGATCTCTCCGGATCAACGCGAAGCCATCGTCCGTTATGCGGACTTGGTGCTGGCAGGCAAATTCCCTTTGCTGGGCTACGGAAATGTGCCCGTTAGGCTTGCCTCCTGACTGGAGCACCGATTGGGTCTCCGGCAAGAACTGGCCCGATGCGCCCGCACAATGGCTGACCGTGGTAAGGCACGACGGCTCCGATGTGAAAGCTCCGTGGGAGTTGTCGCGCCTTCAGTTCCTGCCCGTCCTGGCAAAAGCTAATCTGGTTACGGGAGACGAGCGGTACCGCGCGGCCGCGCGCGAACTGGTCTCCGATTGGATGGACCGCAATCCGGTAGGAGTCGGGGTCAACTGGACACTGGCGATGGAAGCGGCTCTGCGCGGCATAAGTCTGTGCCTGTTGCTGGAACTGATGTGGCCTCTGCGCTCGGACGAGCAAGCTTGGCTGGCGAAGATCACGGGCGCTCTTTGGCAGCATCTGCGATTCACGGAGGCGCACAGTGAGTTCTCGCACCTGATTCGCAGTAATCATTACTTGAGCAACATCGTCGGGCTCACGACGTTAACTGCTGCGCTACGCGGTCCCGGCCTGGACGAACGCTTCAACCGTTATGCGCGAGCTGTGCAGCAGGAAATTCTGTTGCAAACCTACGCCGACGGCGGCGACTGGGAAGCGTCGACGGGATATCACGTATTCGTCTCGCAAATGTTCCTGCACTCATACTCGGTGCAGAAGACGCTGGGTATTCCTCTTGATCCGCGCTTTCAGCAACGTCTCGCCGCTATGCTGAAGTGGATTGCGGCGTTAGCCGACAGCCAGGGAACTCTGCCGCATATTGGCGACTGCGATGATGGCCGCGTGGAGCTATCACTGGATGATGTTCAGCAGGCTGCGCTTCCGGCGGAACAACGCAATTCGTTGAGACTTTCGAATTTCCTGGGCCTGGGAACCTATCTGCTTGGAAGTGAACTTGGAGGCAGCGGAGGGGATGCGGCTTGGTTTGGCGCGCAATCGCAGAGCCTTCCGGGTGGCAAGCAGCGAAGAGCAGAACTTTTTGCCAACTCCGGCCTGGCGGTTGCTCACCACGAAGATGCAAATCTGATCTTCTCCGCCATGCCTAACGGCATCAATGGCCGCGGCAGCCACACTCACTCTGACAAACTAAGCTTCGTCCTGCGTTTGAGTGACAGCGAAGTATTTTCTGATAGCGGTACGCGTTGTTACACGCGGGACGCCAAAGTTCGTAACCAATATCGTTCTGCGGCCGCGCACAATGTGGTGGTTGTCGATCAGCAGGACCACAACACAATTAGCCAGGACAGGCAGCATTTGTTTCACTGCGGCAACGAAGCGGCTGTTACCCCCATCGAGGTCAGTGCGCAAAATGGGGCGATCGTGTTCTCAGCGTCGCACTCTGGCTACAGCCGTTTCGGCGTGCTCTGCGCACGGACTCTTCACCTGAAGAAAGACAGCCTGACCATCAAAGATGAAATACAGGGCACAGGCCAGCATGCGATCGACTTGTTCTTCCAGGTCGCGCCCGAATGGACGGTTTCGTCCGAATGCTCAAGTGGGCCGAGTGTCGGCTGCACGGTTCGAGGCGTTCGAGCCGTCGATCTGAACTGCCAGAGCGATCGGGCTTTGCAACTGGAACTTCAGAGCAGCGAGATTTCCCGGACCTACGGAGCGGCGCTGCCTGCCACGCGCATTCGCATCAGGACTTCAGGCGAACTGCCCACAACTCTTGTAACCACGATTCATTGGGGAAAGTAGACATGGACTACGGGTTGTCAGGAGAGAGCATCGTCTGTTTCGCCGGTGAGGATTGGTGGTATCACCACCCGCACTCGAAGAACCATATCCTCAAGCGGCTGGCAGGGCAAAACAAAGTCCTGTTCGTCAACTCGATTTCCATGGGATTGCCCTCGATGTCGAATCCCGATTTCTTCCTGAAAATCCGACGCAAGCTCAAGAGTTACATGAAGTGGCTGCGCAAGGCGCCGGAAGGCTTGTGGGTCATGACGCCTATCAATGTGCCCCTTTACGGCATGAAGCTTGCACGCAGCCTGAACTGGCTGCTGCTGGTGATTCAGCTACGCCTGGCCATGCTGCTGATTGGGATTCGCAGGCCGGTTCTGTGGATCGCGATTCCGCCGGCCGCCGATCTAATAGGCCATCTCGGCGAGCAGATGCTCCTATATCAGGTCAGCGACAAATACGAGGCCAACGAAGACAGTGCGCTCTCCGCCGAGGTAATCCGTTCGCTTCGATCGCAAGCTCAAGCATTCGGCCGATGTGGTGATGTTTTCCGGCCGAAAGCTTTTCCAGGAATCGCGCGAGCCCAATCGCTACTACCTGGAACAGGCAGTCGACTTCGAGCATTTCGCAACCGCAGCGAGAGAGGCTGCTCCAGAGATGGCCAACATTCCGCGGCCCATCCTTGGTTATTTCGGGGCGATGGATTATGTGATGGACACAGACCTGATGGCTGAGGTTGCTCGCTTACGGCCTGAATGGCACTGGGTCATGCTCGGCCTGAAATCGAATCTGGTGCAGGTGTCTGCTCCCAATATCCATTTTCTGGGCTCGCAACCTTACGCAGACCTGCCAAAGTTTGTGAAGTGCTTCGATGTTTGCGTGCTGCCCTGGCGGCAAGACAACGCTTTCACCAGCTATGGAAGTGCGATTAAGGTTCGCGAGTATCTGGCGACCGGCAAGCCGGTTGTGATTTCGCCGCTTTATGAGTACCTGAATACGCCAGGTGTCAGGATCTATCGCTCGACCGAAGAGTTCGTCGCCCAGGTGGAAGATGCTTTGCAGAACGACAGTGCGGAGGCAAAGCAACAACGCCAGGCGGCGGTGCAGGGCTGCGATTGGAATTTGCGGACGCGGCAGGTCTCGGCGTTGATCGAGTCGCTGAAAAAAGGCGAGAAGTACGCATACGAGATACCGCTCGCGAAGGCGGCGCAAATCTGACGCGGAAAGAAGGCTCGACCATGATTTCAACAACCAAAAGGATCGCCGCGCCGTGACCGTCCAGAGCTTGACCTACATTCTGTTTGTACCGCTGGTGTGGCTGCTTTGGCGGTTGCTGCCCTTGCGATCCGGCCGCAAGATTGTGCTGCTGTGCGCCAGCTATTTCTTCTATGCCACCTGGGGCTTGGGATTTCTTGCGCTGTTGATCTTCAGCTCGTTGGTCAACTACGGACTTGGCGAATACCTTCGCCGCCAGCCTAAGCAATCCCGGCTATGGATGGGCGTTGGTTTCAATCTGCTGGTATTGGCCTCGTTCAAGTATCTGCCGGGCACTGGATTGGCTCATCATTCTCCGATTCTGCATAACCTGCTGGTGCCCATTGGCGTCTCGTTCTGGACCTTCCAGGCATTGAGTTATCTGTTCGATTTGTATCGCGAGGAAGAGCTTGACCCTTCCCTGCTCGAGTTCTGCCTCTACATGGCATTTTGGCCGACCGTGTTATCGGGGCCGGTGTGCCGCTTGCCCGAAATGTTGCCGCAGTTTCGCTCCTCCGATCCCGGGTGGGACGACATTACCGAAGGCTGCCGGCGCATCCTGATCGGATTGTTCATGAAGGTGGTGCTGGCACAAATCCTCGCCTCGGGTTTGCAAGGCGGTGAAGGCGTGGATGCGGGCTTTGACCAAGTCAGCGGATGGGGCGGCGTCGATGTCTGGGCGCTGGCTTTCGGCTACGGGTTCCAACTGTTTTTTGATTTTGCCGGATACTCCAACATCGTCATTGGCACGGCTCGTTTGTTCGGACTTCGGCTGGCTGAAAACTTCGATCGGCCGTATCTCTCCCGCAGCCCGTCCGAATTCTGGACCCGTTGGCACATGTCGCTATCGTTCTGGATCCGCGACTACGTCTTTCTACCGCTGGCTACGCTGCGCCGGAACATGGCTTGGCGCTACTTCGCGCTGTTCCTGGCGATGGTGCTGTTTGGCTTCTGGCATGGAGCTACCGTGCTTTATGTGCTTTGGGGTGCTTATCACGGAGTCATTCTCATTGCACATCGCCAGTTCCAAAGCTTGAATCGCCATCTGGAGTTTACGGTTCCCGAATCGCTGGCGAACTTCCTAAGTTGGAGCGTCACATTTCCGTTGATGTGTCTCGGCTGGATTCTTTTCCGAGCTAACAATCTGCAGCAAGCCTTGCGCATGTTCAGCGCTGTCTCTCAGCCCGCCAGCTATCACCACCTGGCGCTGAAACCTAACTATTACCTAGTCACGATGATCCTGATCGCCGGCTATTTCGCTGTGTGCGGATATCACTGGATAGTGGAGAACTGGGACCAGTCTCCGCTGTGGAAGAGAACGTCGTGGCTGCTTTCGCCGGTTGTCTACTCGATTCTGATTTTGGGCGTCATTATCTGGAGCAAGCAGAAGTCGGTTTTTGTGTATATGCAGTTCTGAGTTTCGACGCGTGGACAGCAGCCTGCTGTTGTTCGCACACAGATAAACGCGCGGCCATGCTTAGTTTGCGGGCTGCAGCCAACGGACAAGGGGAGCTATGCGAGCCGTTCTGGAAGACATGAAGTCAGGAACTGTGTCGTGCTACGAGGTTCCGGCGCCAGAGGTTCAGCCGGGTGGAATTCTGGTGCGCACCGCATTTTCCGCCATCAGTGCGGGGACGGAAAGAGTGAAGGTGGAAGCCGGCAAGAAATCGTTGCTTGCCAAAGCCATGTCTCGCCCTGATCTGGTCAAGCAGGTGATCGACTACGCCAAGGGCAACGGTATCAGAGCTGCCTATCAGAAGGTGCAGGCTCGACTCGATACGCTTTCCGCGATCGGCTATTCGTGCTCAGGTTATGTGCTTGAGGTGGGCGATGGAGTAACCGAATTCAAACCCGGCGACCGCGTCGCCTGTGCCGGTGGCGGCTACGCGAATCACTGCGAGATTAACTCTGTTCCCCAGAATCTGGCGATCCGCGTACCTGACAATGTGGGACTCGACGCTGCCGCTCTCACTACGATCGGCTCCATTGCGATGCAGGGCGTGCGGCAAGCGAATGTCACCTTCGGTGAAACAGTCGCAGTAATCGGCGCAGGACTGGTGGGCGTGCTCACCATGCAAATCGCCCGCGCCGCCGGATGCCGCGTTATCGCCATCGATCTTTCCCCTCAGCGTGCAGCCCGGGCCGTTGAATTTGGAGCTCATCTCGGCTTGGCCTCTAGCGACAAGGACCTGGCTTCTGCCATCGCCGCGTTTTCACGCTACGGCATCGACGCCGCACTGATCACGGCGGCCACTCCGTCGGCGGAACCGCTCGAACTCGCGGCCAAACTTATGCGCGACCGCGGCCGAATCGTGATTGTGGGCGATGTTGGGATGGGCGTCTCGCGCGGCAACATGTATATGAAAGAGCTGTCGCTAACCATGTCGCGCTCCTATGGCCCGGGACGCTACGATCCCAACTACGAAGAGGCTGGGCAGGACTATCCCTTGGGTTATGTGCGTTGGACCGAGCGGCGCAATATGGAGGCATTCCTCGACCTGATTTCGACCGGCGCAATCAATGTAGCTCCGCTGGCTGCAGTCAAGTATCCCGTGGAGCGCGGCGGCCAGGCCTATGACGATCTTAAGACCGGCATCTACACGGGAATCATCGATTACGACGCACCCGTGGACGGACGTGTTTCGAAGCCCGCCGTGAAGTTGGTACCTCCTCTTCTCCGTTCCGCTGGAGAGCTGCGCGTGGGCTGCATTGGAGCCGGCGGCTTCGCTCGCAGCATGATCTTCCCCAATCTGAAGCCGCAAGAAGGCATCATCTTCGAATCAGTGGCTACCGGTTCAGGTATCGTGGCCGAGAGCACACGCAAGGGATTCAAGTTCAATCGTGCACAGTCGCCGACGGAGCTTCTACAGGACCCGAACATTGATGCCGCATTCATCGTCACGCGCCATGACAGTCACGCGAAATACGTGATCGCGGCATTGCGCAGCGGCAAAGCTGTGTTCGTCGAAAAGCCTCTGGCTATCACTCGCGATGAAATGTACGCGGTCCGCGAGGCCTACGAAGAATTGATGGAGGCCGGCAAATCGCCCTTCCTGATGGTGGGCTTCAACCGGCGCTTCGCTCCGCTGTCAAAACAGCTGATGGAGTTCTTTGAACGGCGAACCGAGCCCATGATGGTGCATGTACGTTGCAATGCGGGATTCATTCCACGCGATCACTGGATCCAGAAAGATGCCGGCGGTGGCCGCATCGTGGGAGAGTTTTGTCATTTCGTGGATTGGGCCCGCGCCGTCGTGGCTTCCCCTGTCGAAAGCGTCACCGCTTCGGCCCTGCCGGATGCCGGCCGCTATAACCGCGACAACCTTAGCGTGACCCTCACTTTTCATGACGGCTCCATCGCCAATCTGCTCTACCTCGCCAACGGAGATCGTTCGGTTAACAAAGAATATTTCGAAGTCTTCTGCCAGGGGAAAACTGCGCGTCTCGACGATTTCCGCAAGCTGCATCTTTCCGTTGGAGGCAAAACGAAAGAGATCACCTCGACGTTTGACAAAGGACACAATCGGGAACTGCAACTCACGGCAGAGGCGATGCGCACTGGCGGCTGTTCTCCGATCCCCTTTGAAGAGTTGTTGGAGGTGACCGAGTGCTGCTTCGCTGTGGAGGAGTCGATCCAGACACAACGCACCATCGTCCTTCGGCAGGATGCCGCCGTCATGCCGGCTGTCGTAGCCTCGGGGACTCGATGACTTATGAGTGAGCGCGCCATAGCGATGGTCGAAGTATCGCAGGAGAAGGCTCGCACCGCGCGGACTTTTCCTTTCCACCGGGCTTATGTTCCCGTGACCACATTCCTTCTGGTACTGCTGCTTGGCATGTGGCTGGTGCATGAAGCGGAGCCTCTGACTGCACCGCCTCCCGAACTGCGAAAAGAAACTGGGGTAAATCCTGCGCTCTCGCCTCAGGAGGCTAAGCTCGCGCGCGCCGTCATCGAACCCGGGTTTGCCTCACGCGGAGGCCGTGAACAGCTGCTCTTCATCGGCAACTCCCAGACAATGGCTATTCCGTATGCACAGCCTTGGGATATCTCCACCCCGCAATGGTTCCAAGTGCTTTTGTCGCGACGCGATCCGGGGGCCGTCGATGTACACCGGGGATCGCTGGGCGGACTCACCATGGTCGAGACCTTCGTGCGGGTTGTGTCCTTTGGAGAATCGACTGCCGGCCCGGCTGCCGTGATTCTGGCAATCCATCCTGAGCTAATTAATCGTCTCAGTATGCGTGACGAAGTTCGCGACGAGGCGCGGCAGGCTGCGGTTTCCAGTCAGCTGCGATCCCTGGCTGAATCCAGCCCCGAATTCGCCACCTCCTTTGAGCTGTTGAATACTTTGGTTAAGACCGACGCGACTAACGAATCTACTTCCGGGATCCGTCCTTGGCCGGCGCGTCTGGAAAATTATCTACAGTCGGACGCGGAGGCCTTCCGGCTATTCGCTCAGCGTGACCTTTTCCTGGATGTCGCGAACGTTACCTTTCGCAAGTACCGCAATCGGGTTTTCCATGTAACCTCGGCATCGCCTCGTCCGCTGGAGGACTCGGCCTATAGAACGAACTTGCATTTTCTAGAACTAACCTTGAAGTACATGCAGGCGAAAGGTATCCGCTCCGTTCTCTACCTGGGCCCTCTGCGTCCTATTCAACCAAATCCCGACTCTGCCCGGGACCTCCTGCGCGTTCGCGACGATGTTTCAACCATCGCACAGCGCCATGGTGCAGTTTGCCTCGACTACACCAAGCTCGTTCCCGAGACCTATTGGACCGACTACGAGCCGACCCGTATGAGCCAGCTCACCGGAGATGCTGGGCAACACGACTTTGCCCATTTCAGAGCCGCAGCGCACAAGCTTGTTGCCGAAAAGCTGCTGCAAGATGCGGGCAATCTGTACCTAATTCCGGCTCATTGATGTCCTGTGGATGATGATCTATCGGTGACCCCAATGCCGCTCCAATACCTGCCGTAACCTATCGATTTAATACTTAAGTGCCATAAACATCTAGAAAATAATTAAACAAAAGTGTTGCGCATTTATCCCTTTGGTGTCTATACTCCCCTCCAAAGGGTGCATCGCAGAAGCATCTTTGTGGGGTTTCTGGTAATTGTGGGGTTTCCGGTAATTGTTCAACAAAATGCTGGGGGAGAACTGGTCCTGCCTTATGACCAACCTAGAGATCGCACATTCCGCATCAGGCAAGCACGCTTGGAGGAAACGGATAGTTCCCGGCATCCTGGTTGTCATCTTGCTAACCACAGGAGTGAGCTATGCCAGCACCGGCACCGCGCAACTGATTACTCCGCGCAATGGCAGCCAAGTCGCGGGCTACCCGGCGGTACAGTTCACATGGACCACTGTCTCCGGCGCGCTTCAGTATGTTTTGTGGGTAGGCACGACCCAAGGTTCGTATAACACCCTCTATGTCGCCACGCAGTCGACGAGCACGTCGTCGGCTATTCCTCCCGCGCAAACCTATTACGCCCGCATCTGGACCCAGACTACTGCCGGCTGGACTTACCAGGATTCGACTTTCAGCACAACGGCTACGGCCTACATGATCTCGCCAGCCAACGGGGCTACCGGCATAGATCCGCGAGTGCAAGCCTTCAGTTGGACCGCGATTCCAAACGTGATCTGGTATCAGCTTTACATCGGCACCTCTCAGGGCGGCAACGATGTCTATAACAGTTGGGGAGTAACCGTAACCTCACTGACCCTGCACCTGAGCCTGAATTCCAACTTCACCTACCATGCTCGCCTATTCACTGACGTTGGAGGCCAGTGGACTTACTCGGACTCGACCTTCACTACCGGGACAGGTATTGCTCACTTGCTCACTCCACAAAATGGCAATCAGGTACTGGGATATCCCGCGGTACAGTTCAGTTGGAATAGCGTCTCCGACGCCCTGGACTATGTGCTCTGGGTCGGCACATCCCCTGCAACCTACAACGTTCTCTACCAGTCGACGACTTTGACGAGCACATCCTCGCTTATTCCTCCGGGGCAAACCTATTACGTTCGGCTCTGGACGCAAAAGAGCACGGGTTGGTCTTACGAAGATGACTCGTTCAGCACAACACCCGTGGCTTACTTGCTGTCTCCACCCAACGGAGCGGCCGGAGTAGATCCGACCCAGCCGATCACATTCAACTGGACATCGGTTCCCCAAGCGATCTGGTACCAGATTTACATCGGCACATCGTCAGGATCGAACAACGTCTACAACAGTTGGGGAGTCACCACTACGACGCTTACAGTAAATGCGAGCTGGCAATCGAACTTCACCTACTATGTTCGGCTGTTCACCGATGTGGGAGGACAGTGGAGATATTCGGACTCATCGTTCACTACTGGAGTGGGCGTTGCGCGTCTGCAGAGTCCTGCAAACGGCGCGACCAACGTTAGCCAGTTCCAACTATTCACCTGGAATCCGGTTTCGAATGCTTTGATCTATGCGCTGATCATCAGTCCCACAGGTTATGGCATATGGGATATGTACTCGGATGATTTGGCGCCAAGCGTGTCAAGCCGATACGTCTGGGGGTTGCAACCCAATACTTATTACTACGCCGATATGTGTACTGAGTTCACGACCGGCTGGATCTGCACGCAGAGTAACTTTACGACTGGTCCGGCTGGGGCACTTCCGAATCGCCAGGCCTTTTACAACCGGGTGCAAAACCTCACGTCCCAAGTCCGATTAATGACTCAGGGAATGACCAATAGAGCTACTCCGGGCACTGCGCTTTACCAGGAAATGCTTGACCACGGGCAAAACCCCAATGACGTGAGTTGTGGGTACTACACCATAACGTTACTGGATCAGATGACCCAGAACCAGATCCTGGGACGGCGGCGTGACATCACCCTGGATGGAGCCGACGGACATGTGATCGCGGAGTACTGGGACCCCTTCAACAACAAATGGCAAATTGCCGACTCTACGTTTGGACTGGTGTACTTCAACCCGCAAACGGAAATTGGCCAAGGCGCCGAGGATGTTAACGCTCTTCTGGAATCCGGCAACCTGTCAGGCATCGATCCGCTGTTCGTGACCAACAATGGATCGGCCTACATGACAAACTACTATCTGGACCCGGTCACCATGTTCAACAATGTATTTCCTTTTGGCGACACTACGGACCTGGTGCAGGACTATGTCCCTAACTCTCCACTGCCATTTCTTAATCCGTCTTCTTTAGGTTCGCAAGGAATCTACGGAATCTATGCATTCCAGTTCGTAAATCAAACCGACCAGATCACTATTAACAATGCGGGAACGATGGTAACGGTGACGCCCGTGAACACCGAGGGCTGGGCGCCGGGAATCATCCTTTGGAATGATTGGTACGTCACGTCGCAAGTGCCGCAGGGGATGCAGATGTATACCTTCAAGCGAATCATGTTCTAGCGGGCGCAGGCTGCTGATCGTGCGGTTGGATGCCTCCTGCAATCGCACGATCAGCCTGGGAGTTAGGGGTTTAACGGTTCGTCAGATTGGAATGCTTAACGGGAGAATGCTGTGAGAATGACGCTTACGATTCTCGCCTCGGCTTGGCTGCTCTGCAGCAGTCTGGCCGGAGCAGACGATCCCGGCACAATCGATTGCCGGGCAGGGCGTCAATGCGCTGCGATCGCGGCCGAACTGAAAACGCTGGGCACTCCGCCCACTCGCATTATTATCATGCCAGCCCGTTACCGCGAGCTGCTGGCTTCGGCGGACGGACTAAAGAAGACGGGTATCTTAGGGGTGGAATGGGAAGGCGGCCAATTCAAAACTTCGGCCGACGATCTTGGCTTGTATCTTGTCGTTCCCTGGCTGGCAGCAAAGTTTGGTGTCAGCGTTGCCCGCGCCTACGACTTGCTATGTGTAGTGGCTATCATCGCTAGTTGCATTGCCGGCATGGTGGGATTCCTGTACCTAACTTCCTCCTTGTGGCCGCGGGTCGTGGCGGTCTTTGCTGTGTTGCTTACATCGTTGTTGGCCGTATCCGTCGGAGATGTCTACCTCACGCTCGGCGTCATGCCGGTGGCCCTGGTGCCTTGGATTCTGGTGGCCTCGCGACGCGGTTCTCTGTGGCTCACCCTCGTCATCGGGATGGCGGCTGGCGCCCTGTCCGTCGTGGCAGATTCGGTACGCTCAGGGGCGGGAATCATTCTGCTGATATTTCTCACGATAGTATGGGTTTTCAGCCGCACAACTTCGGTTCGCGTTCGCATGTCAGGGCTGGCTGCCGCGGCTCTAGGATTCGTGGTAGTTTGGGCCGGTTTTCAGGTGATCGTAGCCAGGCGCGACGCCTTTCTTCTCAGCCATTCTTCACAAATTACGCTTAGAACTCGTCATACCTTCTGGCATTCGGTCTACATTGGCCTGGGATATCTAAACAATTCCGAGGTGCCGGCCTACAAAGACGAAGTCGCCGTCGCGCGGGTCTGCCTGGTCGATCGAAACTCGGATTTCTACTCGCCAGCTTATGAACAGGTTCTTAAGTCTGCAACTGTGCAGATCGCCCGGAATCGTCCTGGCTTGATCATCCGGGAACTGGCTCATAAAGCACTGGTTGAATTTACCTACATTCTGCTATTCGCAAATATCGGATGGATCGCGTTTTTTACGCGGCGCATAGTTTGGCCGATCGACCTCGCATTCCTTGCCGCGATTGCCATCAATGCGCTTTACGGACTGCTAACCGTGCCTCTGAGGACTTATCTGTTCGGAATGATCGCTTATTCCGCACTTTTCGGAGCTACCAGCGTCATTCTGGCAGTGAATGAAGCGAAAGAGCGGCAGCCCACTTCCTCTGACGTTCCGACACTACAAGGAGTGGGCATAGCGTGACTCTCTTACAACGAACGACTCCAGGTGGCCGTAATGCATAAGTCTGCTTATCGCATCATGAACATCGTCGGCGCACGCCCCAACATGATGAAGGTCGCTCCTCTTGTGGCCGAGATGCGCCGCCATCCAGACATGCGACCGGTTCTTGTTCATACCGGACAACACTACGACTATTCCATGTCGCAAGTATTCTTCGATCAATTAAACATTCCGCAGCCAGACTACAACCTGGAAGTCGGTTCCGGCACGCACCATGCGCAGACTGCGGAAATCATCAGGCGCTTTGGAGACCTGGTGCAGCAAGATCGTCCTGACATGGTGCTGGTAGTTGGCGATGTGAACTCTACTATTGCCTGCGCGCTGGTAGCAGCCAAAGAATCCATCCCTGTCGTGCATGTAGAAGCGGGATTACGCAGTTTCGATCGTGAGATGCCGGAAGAAATCAATCGTGTATTGACCGATGCGATTTCCGATCTCCTGTTCACCACCGAAGAAAGTGGAAACCAGAACCTGGCCAACGAGGGCGTGAGTTCCGACAAGGTTTTCTTCGTCGGGAACCTGATGATCGACTCCCTGGTAGGGGCACTGGAAAACGCCCGGCGCGCTCCACTGCGTAGAAAGCTGGGCCTGCCCGAGCGCGGCTACGCGGTTCTGACGTTACATCGGCCATCGAACGTCGATGATCCAATTCAGCTGACGCAAACCCTGGCAGCTCTGGAAGAAGTTGCGCGAACTATCCCCGTCCTATTTCCGGTTCATCCTCGCACCCAACAAAAGATTATGGCGTGTGGCTTCGGAGGCACGAACACCTGGGATGGAACGACTTCCATTGCAGGTGGTGGTATCTGGACGATGCCGCCCGCCTCCTATATGGACTTCCTTGGATTAGTAGATAGCGCGGCGATGGTCATTACCGATTCCGGTGGTATTCAGGAAGAAACCACATACCTGGGAGTTCCCTGCCTGACCTATCGCAACAACACCGAGCGGCCGGTGACGGTCACGCTGGGCACCAATCGTCTGATCGGCGCTGAACCTGCCAACCTGGTTCGCCACGCCAACGAAGTCTGGCGGAACATCAGCGACCGGAATGGAGAAATGCATACTCCTCCGCCTTTATGGGATGGCGAAGCAGCGCCACGTATCGTACGAATTTTGAAGGAATATCTGGCGACCAGGGAACTACATTCATCGATGGTTGTAAACGCATGAACTCGGAGCAAGTATTTCTCGCTGAAGAAATGGAACAGCTCTTCTCTATCTTACTGTAGCGCAAAGGAATGGCGAATTGGCAATTCTAGAGGTGGCTCAAGACTTCACGACTCGTGACCTGGAAAAAGCCCTTCAGCAGACTCATGAGTGGTTGACCAGTCGGGATTATTCCGGCTACGAACCTTATGACCTTCTCAATTCGCCTTACTTGTCCGCCGCTATCTTTCGCCGTCCCCCGTTAAGCTTTGCGCTCCTACAGTTCGGGAGAAGAGTAGCCGGACTTCGTCTGCGTAAACTGCTGCACATCCCGCCGAGCAAGAATCCGAAGGCGCTTGGCCTGGTGCTGGCGGCACTATGCGATTTGACACGCAGTGGCGATGACTACTGGCAAGAGGCGGAGTATCTGAAAGCGACGCTTCGACGCCTGCGCTCTCCGAACGAGCAGGAATACTGCTGGGGCTACGACTGGGACTACATGTCGTTGCGAGGAACAAGGCTGCCTGCGTTTAGTCCCAACTGCATCGCGTCCTATTTTTGCGGAGAGGCGTTGCTTGACATGGCAGAGGTCTTCAGCGATCACGAAGCTGCTGAAATGGCAGAGTCGGTCGGCTGCTTCCTGATCAACCGCTTGAATCGATCGGTCGACACGACGGAGCACCTGTGTTTCAGCTACACGCCCGCGGATCAGACCGTGATCTATAACAGCAGCGCCCTGGCTGGCGCTTATCTTGCGCGACTGGCAAGCCGCCAGGCGAACCTGGGATATCTCTCGCTCGCACGCCGGGCGATGAATTTTGTGCGAAGTGAGCAGTTATCCGATGGTGGATGGTACTACGGGTCTCTACGCAAGCAACGATGGATCGACGGGTTCCACACTTCCTATGTGCTGTGCGCCCTTGATGAGTACCGCCGCTACACCGGCGATCGCTCTTTTAACGAATGCATTCGACGTGGCCACGCCTACTACACCGAGACCTTTCTTGAGCCCGATGGTGCTCCCAAGTATTTTCACAATCAGCTGTATCCCATCGATATCCACTCTTGCTCGCAAGCCATCCTGCACTACTGCACCTTTGCCGATCGCGATCCATTGGCTTTGAACAAGGCTCTGGATATGTTTCGCTGGACCCGGCAAAACATGATGTCAGAAAACGGTGCGTATTACTTTCAGCGTCATCGCCTGTGGATTAATCGAGCGGAATATACGCGCTGGGGACAAGCCTGGATGTTTCGTGCTCTGGCCCGCCTGCACTTGGCGCTTATAGGAGAACGTACAGAAGCTGGCGATTTGCAATCCTTAGCAGGAAAGGCCTGACAGCATGTGCGGCATTGCCGGAATGGCTGGAGTTGAGGACAAGCGACTGCTGAACGCGATGCTCGAAGTCACGCGTCACCGCGGACCCGACGACTGGGGAACCTACTCCGCTGGCGGAGCTACTGCCTCGGGAATGCTGGCATTCGGAAACAATCGCCTAAAGATTCTGGATCTGAGCGCCGCCGGCCATCAACCAATGGCTACACCCGATGGTTCCGTTTGGGTGGTATTCAACGGAGAGATCTTCAACTTCCCCGAGCTTCGCCAAGAACTCGAGAGCGATGGCATCGAATTCCGCTCGCACGCGGACACCGAAGTTCTTGGGCATTTGTACCAGAAGTACGGCTCGTCGATGGTGGAACGCCTGAACGGAATGTTCGCGTTCGCAATATGGGACACGCGGCAGCGAGTGCTGATGATTGCCCGCGATCGCATGGGGATCAAGCCCCTGTATTACACCCAGGTGCGAGACCGGTTGTACTTCGCGTCGGAGATCAAGGCGCTGCTGGCGTGCGACGAGATCGAGCCTGAACTCGATCCTGCGGCCTTACGGGAATTCCTTTCCCTCTTATATGTCCCCAATCCGGGCACCATGTTCAAACGCATTTTGAAGTTGCCGCCGGCGCATTTGTTGTTCTGGCGCAATGGGAACGTGCAGATCGAGAAATTCTGGGACAGCTCGCAGCCCGTCGAATACTACCGAGACTCGGAGACAGACCTTATTGCACGCTGCCGGGAGGTGATGACGAGTTCCGTCCGCCGGCAACTGATCAGCGATGTGCCGGTGGGATTCTTCCTCTCCGGAGGACTCGATTCCAGCACTATTCTGGCTTGCGCGTCTCAAGTTCACCAGGGCCCCTTGTCTTGCTACAGCATCGTATTCAGCGACGAGCATGGCAAGCTGGAGCAGTCGGACGACGATGCACGTTACTCGAAACACGTAGCCGCCCACTTCAACGCCGACTGGCATCAGATCGTCGCTCACCCCAACGTGGTCGAGCTTCTTCCCCAAGTCATATGGCATCTGGATGATGCCATCGCCGATCACGCTGCAATTGCCACGTACCTCATCTGTCGCGAAGCGAAAGAAAACGTCACGGTCCTGCTAAGCGGACAAGGCGGCGATGAGGTATTTGCCGGGTATCGCGTGCATTTGGTGGATCGAATCACGCGCTGGCTCAGGATAATTCCCGCTCCCCTGCGCCGCGGTCTGCTGGTGAAGTTGCTCAAGTCACTCTCCAATCATCCGGCGGCGGTGCCAGGAGTGAAACCGCGGCCTGGTGCTTGCCTATTCACGCTTCGTGCAGAAGCTGCTAAAGCTGAGCGATCAGAATCAGATCGATCAGTATGTGTCGATGCGATCGTATCTTGACGAGCACGAAGTTGACGAGTTGCTCAGCCCACAGATGCGAGAGCTTTCCCGCGGGCGCCACGATGCCCGGCTTCTGGAGCACTTCGCCGATGCCGCAGATCTCGACTTCGTCAACCAGATGCTCTACGTGGATCAGCAAACATTTCTGCCGGACCTGAATCTGGCCTACTCCGACAAGCTGAGCATGGCGGCGTCCATCGAAGCCCGCGTTCCCTTCCTGGACAACGAAGTTGTGGACTTCATGCGGCGAGTTCCCCCGAAGTTGAAGCTGCACGGATATGCGCAAAAGTATCTGCTCAAAAAATCTATGGAAGAGTTGCTGCCGCGAGAGGTTATTTATCGGCGGAAGGCCGGCTTTGGATTGCCGGTGCGCTCATGGCTGCGCAACGAGCTGCGAGAAATGCTGGGCGACTTGCTTTCGCCTGATCGCGTCCGGCAGCGCGGAATCCTGAATCCGAAAACGGTCGCCCGGTTCCTGCAAGAAAACGCGTCGGGCGAGCGGGACTACACGCTGCAACTCTGGGCTCTGCTGACACTGGAAGTATGGCAACAGTGCCTGGTGGACGGACGGAAGCTGGCACTCACATCGAAGGCCGCGAATCTTTAGGCGCGACTTTCCAACGCAAGACGGGGTGATTGCAATGCGGCTCTGGATTGATTTTGATAACTCGCCTCATGTTCATTTCTTCGCGCCACTGATTCGAGCGCTGGAGCGTAACGGCGTGGACGTGATGGTGACCGTCCGCTCGTTTGGACAGACCGAGGAACTGGCCAAGTCCTATGGGATTCCCTATACCGTCATCGGTTCCCACCGCACGCCTAAAGTTATCCTGACGCGGGTCACCGCAACCCTCCAGAGGGGACTGAGCCTGGCCCGGTTCGCCCGGCAGCGGCAGCCTGATCTGGCTATTAGCCACGGTTCGCGCGCACTGGTGCTGGCGGCATGGTTGCTTCGTGTTCCGTCGATGACCATTTACGACTACGAGTTCGTGTCCTCTAATTTCTTCTCCAGAGTTTCGGAGAAAGTCATGGTGCCGGAGACAATCCCGCCTGACCGCTTGCGACTGCAAGGCATCGATCTAAAGAAGGTGATTCGTTACCCCGGTTTTAAAGAGGAGGCCTATGTTTACGATCTCTCGATTTTGCCGGACATCCTGCGAGAGTTGGACCTCGATCCGCGCCGTTTGATTATTACCCTCCGGCCGCCCGCGACCTGGGCTCATTACCACAACCCCAAGTCGGAAATCCTGTTCAAGGCTTTGATCGTGCGGTTAAGCCGAGAGCCGGACGCCCAAGTCATCGTGCTTCCGCGAATGAAGGCTCAAGGGGATCAGTTGAAGGCCGAGTATGGAATGGACCGGCCGCCATTCCGCATTATGGAGAAGTCTGTAGATGCCTTGAGCTTGATGAGCTACTCCGATGCGGTCTTCAGCGGCGGTGGAACCATGATCCGCGAAGCCGCGTTGTTGGGTGCAAACGCGTACAGCATCTTTGCGGGAGCGACTGGAGCGGCTGACGAGACCTTGGAGCGGGCGGGCAAGCTTCACATCCTTCGCGAACCGGAACAGATACGAAACCTGAATCTGCGGAAATCCGCGGGCCGCGACACAAAGGTCAATGACAAGCGAACCACGCGCGACTTTTTGTGTCAGCAAATCTTGAATTTCTGTCAGCAACACAATGGAGCGTAGTCAAGCCGAACTCGCCGCAGGGACTAAAGCCCGGTTGATTTCGCGATGCTTGCGGCACGGCTGAAGCCGTGCCCTTTCAAAACCGGAACTTAATCAGAACTTCTTTAGAAAAAGGGCTGGGAACCTATGAGCAGTAACGCTGCGGTGGCCACAAAAACCGGGATTCGCGTTCCCTTTCTCGATCTGAAACAGCAGTATGCGAACCTGAAGGCTGAATTGGCTCCCGCCATCCTGCGCAGCCTTGACGAAGCGTTCTACATCGACGGTCCTGCAGTCAAGGAGTTCGAAGCGGAATTTGCGCGCTACTGTGGTACCCGGGAGTGCGTGGCTCTGGATTCCGGTACGGCAGCGCTCCATCTCACTTTTCTGGCGGTTGACATTGGGCCGGGCGATGAGGTGATCGTTCCAACCAACACCTTTATCGCCAGCGCCTCGGCAGTCGCTATGACCGGCGCCACTGTCGTTCCCATCGATTCCGACGAAAAGACCTGGCTGATGGATCTGAACCAGGTCGAGGACAAGATCACTAACAAGACCAGAGCGATCGTCGCCGTTCACTTATATGGTCAGCCAGTGCAAATGGACGCGCTGCGAGCGATATGCGATCGACACGGAGTGTTGCTGATCGAAGATGCTGCGCAAGCTCACGGAGGAAAGTATAGGACCCGACGGGTTGGCGGCTTGGGCGAGGTGGGATGCTTCAGTTTCTATCCCGGCAAGAACCTTGGCGCTTACGGAGATGGAGGGGCTATTACCACCAACCAAGCACGAATGGCTTTACGTGTACGGCGGCTGGCTAACCATGCCCGCATAAATAAGTATGAGCACGGAGAAGTAGGTTGGAACTTTCGGATGGACGAGATTCAAGGCGTAGTCTTGAGACACAAATTGACTAAGCTCAACGCCTGGAATGAGCGGCGCCGTGAATTAGCCCAAGGCTACCTTGCCCAGCTCCAAGATCTACCGGTTCGCACCTATCAAGTCCCAGCGGAGTGCGAAGCCACCTACCATCTCATGAGTGTTTGCGTCGAAGATCCTCATGCGGTTGCCCGGCACTTAGCCGAGGAAGGAATTGAGACCGGCTTTCACTACCCTATTCCCGTTCACCTGCAGCCTGCGTTTAAATCGCTCGGCTATAGGGCGGGAGACTTTCCGATTGCCGAGGCAATCTGCTCCCATGCTATTTCGCTTCCTATCTTCCCGGAGATGACCGGCGACCAGTTGGATCTGGTGTGCACGGCTCTGCGCAGCTACCTAATATGTCACTAAAGTGACGTCAACTCAGATAATTAAATTACACATTAGTTGTTATTTTACTGTTGCATACATGTCCTTATAGTGCTACATTTCTCCCACTGATAGTGCTACACGGGGTTGGGGATTCTTCTGCCGCTCGTCTGGGTCTGACCTCGTAACTATCCATAAACTTAGTCTTTTCACGTTGCGCCAGTGAAGGGGATAGCCACCATGAAAGTGGGTGTTGTAGGTTGCGGTTATTGGGGACCAAACCTCATTCGAAACCTGATGGAGACTAATCGCTGCGAAGCGATCTACTGCCACGATGCAAACTCGCGTTCGACCCAAAAAGTCAGAAATCGTTACCCGTCTTTATTGGTAACCGAGAGTCTGGCGCAGCTCATCGCAGACTGCGACGCGGTGATGATTGCGACGCCGGTATCAAGTCACTGCGAGATAGCGAAGGCTGCCCTTAAGCAGAGCAAGGGAGTCTTCGTAGAGAAGCCCCTGGCTGCGTCGTCGCGAGAGTGCGAAGAGCTGATCGAACTGGCAGAGCAAAAGCGCGCGACCTTGATGGTGGGACACACCTTCGTTTATAGCCCGCCGGTGCGCAAGATTCGGGAATACTGCGATCGCGGTCAGCTGGGCCATCTCTATTTCTTGAGTTCGTATCGCGTCAATCTCGGCATTCACCGCCGCGATGTGGACGTGATGTGGGACCTCGCTCCCCACGATCTGTCGATGTTTCTGTACTGGATGCAGGAAACTCCGGTGCGGGTTTCGGCCGCTGGACGGGCGTGCATTGGCAGGATGCTGGACATCGCGTCCCTGCGTCTGGAATTCGCCTCGGGCGCCATCGCCCATCTGGAAGTGAGCTGGCTGGCTCCCAGCAAGCTGCGCCGGACGGTGCTGGTCGGAAGCAAAAGCATGGTGCTGTACGACGACATGGACGTCGACAAGGTAAAGCTCTACGACCGCGGCGTGCTGCAAGACGCACCCAACAGCTTCGGCGAATACCAGCTGACGTACCGCTCAGGCGACATTGTTTCGCCCAATCTTGATGCCACGGAACCGTTGCTGAATCAGACGAACCACTTCCTGGATTGCGTGGAAACCGGCGTTTGTCCCGCTACGGACGGAAGGCTCGGCCTGGAAATTGTCCGCATACTGGAAGCCGCATCGCGCTCGGTAAACAGCGGGGGAAATCTGGCCGAAGTCGAAGGCCACGAGGCCGCGCGACCTATCGAATTCTTGCGAGCCGCTGTTTAGAGCGTTGTTTCGGACGGAGCCGAGTCGCTTCGATTGCGTGAACTTTTTTGCGGAAGGAGGATGCCTGACGATGCTAGCTACTGCTGAAAAAGATCTGAGACTGTGCAACATTATCTCCGACCAATTCGCTTTGGCAGCTTCGATCGTTCTGGCCATCCTGATTCGCTTCTACCTTCCGGGACTGTCGAGCATGTCGCCGCGAGCTTTGCTGCACCCTGGTAGCGTGCTGCGCTACGTGGCGCTCATGGCCTTGTGGTACTGGTGCATGCAGGGCACGGGCAACTACCAGGTTGGAGACGATCGCAATCGCCGGATGACTTGGTCAGCCATACAAGGGACTTTGCTGTTTACGGTAATCGTGTTGGCTATGGCGTTCTTTGAGTGGTCGCTATTCTCGCGCGCGGCAGTGGTGCTTTTTGCTCTTACCGCCGCGATGGCGACCGTCGCTTTACGTAAAACCGTTCCGCAACTGCTGCTGCGGATGTTGAGGCGACAGAATGCTATCAAGGTTCTGCTGATCGGCGAAGGACCGGTGGCAAGTCACATTTCTTCGCTGCTGGAGCAAAGCTATGGACACAGACTCATCCACATCCTGTCTCTCACTCCGTCGGGCACAACCCCTACGGGTGAAAGCGATCTTGAAGGTCTCAAGTCCCTCTTGCAGCAATACAGTCCCGATGAAGTGATCCTGGCGCGCGAAGGCCGGCCAGCCGGAGCCATCAGCGAACTATTGAATTTGTGCAACGAATACCGCATACCGTGGCATTTTGTGCCTACTCTCGATCAATTGGTCTTCTCCAACGTGCGCACTCATCTGGTAGGAGGGTTGCCGCTTATCGGAGTTCCAAGTTGCGCCCTCTCGGCGCTCGATCTGGCAGTTAAGCGCCTGATCGACATCGCAGTGGCGTCGACCATCATGATTTGCGCCGCGCCTTTTTTCGCTGTGCTGTGGCTGGCGGTGAGATTGACGTCGCCGGGCCCGGCAATCTTCGTGCAGAAACGTGTCGGCCACAAGGGACGCACTTTCGACTTCTATAAATTCCGCACGATGTATGTCAGCCGGGACGATACCACTCATCGTGACTATGTCGCTCAATGGATCTCAAATCAGGCCTACACGGCAACAGAAAAGCAGCAGACATTCAAAATCGTAAATGATCCCCGAGTCACGCCCGTGGGCAAACTGCTGCGGCGCTACAGCCTGGACGAACTTCCACAACTGCTGAACGTCCTCAAGGGTGACATGAGTCTGGTAGGTCCGCGGCCTGCGCTGCTCTACGAAATCGAGATGTACAAGGAGTGGCACAAAGAACGGCTGGAAGGAATTCCGGGACTTACCGGCCTGTGGCAAGTGGCGGGAAGAAACCAGTTGTCGTTCGACGAAATGGTGAAGTTGGATCTGCAATATCTCCGGAACTGGTCTCCTTCGCAGGACCTGAAGCTGATTATGAAGACCGTCCCAACCGTGCTGCTGGGAACGGGGCACTAGACGCAAACTCCATGTTTTTCAGACTCCGCACCTCCGCCGGTCCGCGCTCGCTGAATAGTCTGACATCGGCTAATTCCTGGGTCGGAATACTCACAGGCTCGCCCGCGCTGAGCGTAACCACCGCAGGATGTCTGACACTTGGCATCCTTGCGCTGGTGTTCCTGCCAAAACTCTATATCGTGGCGGCGGCAGTAGCGCTAATCGTCTCGCTGGGAATGATGTACCTGATTGCCAGCACCATGCACGCCCGGGTCAACGGGGCTTTGCTCACCTGGTTGTTGATTTCGCCGCTGGCTTACTACTTCCTTTCCGTTCCTGCCGAGAAACCGATTTTCACTTTCGACCGGTTCGTGATTGCCATGCTCGCCGGAGCAATTGTCTTTGTGCCTCGAGCCGACGCGGTTCCCATTCCTCAGGAGCTCAAACGAGCCGGGCTAGCCTGGCTCGTGTTTCTGGCGTTTGCGTTCACTTCGCTGGTACCGGTGTGGAGCGATCTGGGTGTGGCCGGCACTCGCTTAATCACCGAAGCCTTCATTTTTCCGGGATTGATGGCGCTATTCGTCATCAGAGTTTTTCCGGCGCAGCGCTATGTTCGGCAGATGCACACGCTGATCGGACTAATGACTCTCTACTGCGCCGCGATCGCGATACTTGAGTTGCTCACCGACAGGGATCTGCTGCCAATCCCGGGAGCTACTTTCTACGGAACCGATCAGACCGGAGTTCTACCCCGGGTCAACGGGCCTTTCGATACTAACTTCTGCCTGGCGCTGATTGGAGCGATTTCTCTCTTTCTGCTCTTGTTCCTGGGTAGCGTGATGGAAAGGCCGATGAGCCGCGGGCGCAAATGGCTGCACTGGATGGGGATCTTGTCGGCTACCGTCATGATCTTGCTGCCGCAATTCCGCACGCTGGGCATCGCATTTGCCATCGTGCTGTTTCTGGAGCTCTATCGCAACCGACGCGTAAATGCCCGGGTCGCGGTTACCGCCATCATCCTGTTGGCGGCCCTGGCTATCTTCTGGCTGCCTGCAGTTGCGCCAACGTTTTTCGATACTCGCATAGCCGATCCCACAAATTTCTACGCCAGAGTAGCGCAGCAACAGCAAACCTGGGAACTCTTCCTACAACATCCAGTCAACGGTTCTGGCTTCGCCAATTTCATGCAGGCCATTCAAACCGTCTCGAGCGCGAGTTTTCATGACGTGGGTTCGGTCGACACAGCTCACAATTCCGTGGGGTCGATATTGGCCGAGACCGGGATTGCCGGGACTCTACCCTTTCTGGTCGCAAATGTATTGTGGTTCCTGGCTTTCTTCCGTTTGCGCCATGCGGGAACACCGGTGGCCGCAGCCGCCTGGCGATATTTCCTTTATATCTTTGTGTGCTACTGGATCATGGGTATGACTCTGGTTTCGGCCTATGAGCGCGATCTTAACCTCTGGTACATGTTGGCCTGCGCAATTATGTACAAGCTGGCGCTGGTTGAAGGACGTCGGTCCGAGTTCTATCAGCCCCAGATATATCGCACGCGAATCGCAAGACCAAGTTTGGAGCCCTCATGAACAACGCCGTCGATCTTGCCCGCGCCCATTGGAACGAAACTCCGCTCTACCTGACAGAAGAAGCGCGCTATAACGAATATCCCTGGCTGTATGAGACAGCGGAATTCACCCAGCATCCTGGAGAGGATGTGCTGGAAGTCGGGTGCGGAACCGGTTGCGACTTGTTGCAATTCGCCAAACACGGCGCCCGGGCAACCGGCGTGGACGTGACCGACTCTCATCTCGACCTCGCCCGTCAGCGCGTGGGTAATCTCGCGACCGTTGTGCACGCCGATATGCGAGCTTTACCCTTCGAGAATAATTCCTTCGATTATGTCTATTCGCACGGCGTTCTTCATCACAGCGATCAGCCGAGCCGCGCAGTTCAGGAGATCTTTCGCGTACTCCGTCGCGGAGGAACATTCAACGTGCAGGTTTATTCATGGTTTTCCGAAAGTGCGGCCATTTATTTCTTGCAAAATGGTTTCGCTTTTAAACGGCACATTGAGAATTCCTCTGACCCGGTGCATATCGACTTCTATGGTTCTTATCGTTTGCGGCGGCTTTTCGCGCCGGCTGAGATCACAGTTAGAAAGTTCCAGTGTTACCACCTGCCCTGGGCCTCGCCGTGGTTGGGCTTTTTCCTGGTGGCGAAGGGAGTCAGACCCTGACGTCAAGTTCGTTCCTGGGACTTGGCCGGAAATCGATTGTGCAGGTCACATGCCTCCATCAGTGGAACGCCAGTTGG
This sequence comes from uncultured Acidobacteriaceae bacterium, assembly GCA_963746515.1. Taxonomy (GTDB): domain Bacteria; phylum Acidobacteriota; class Terriglobia; order Terriglobales; family Acidobacteriaceae; genus Bog-257. The sequence goes on from CAVVBO010000005.1 coordinate 102,422, forward strand.
GAAGCAGCCGATTGATGCGCCGGCTGTATGTTCCGGCGGTCACATTACTTCTTGTGGCCTGCTGGTCGTCTTTGCTGGTCTCAATTGCGGACCAAGGACCAGAACCGGCGGCCAAGGCCACGATCTCCTCCGTTGCTGACGGTATTTCCTCACCTCCGTTTGCCTCTTCCTTACTGATGCTGGGAAACTCGCAGACATTTGAGATTCCGGGTTCGGTGCCTGGTGACCTGGCAACGCCAGAATGGCTACAGATATTTTTGTCACGCCGTGCCTCCCACGCTGTGGGACTACAATCCGGCGCCTTAGGTGGAATGACTGTCGGGGAAATGCTGGTGCGAAGCGTCCAATGGGGAGGCGGGCTCGACAACCCCGGACAACTGTTGATCGCAATTCATCCTTCGGAATTCGGTCAGGTCGTGATCCGATCGGAGATAGCGGCCGCATCAACCAACCCGCAAGTAAAAGCGATTCTGTCTGACATGGTGCAAAGCAATCTGGATCTACCTCTGGCCGCGGCAGAGCTTAAACACCTGTTGGTACTACCTCCTCCGCCCGGAAGCGGGGAGGACAAGTTTGAGACTGGTTTGCAAAATGGTGTCGAGCGATGGCTGCCGGTCTTTGCGCGCAGGGATGATCTGCTCGCCATTGCAGATCTGTTGTTTGTCAGGGAGCGCAATCGGATCTTCGGCGTCAAGACCATGCGTCTCACTCCGTTCAAGCCGGAGAGCTATCGCACAAACCTCGAGTTCCTCGAACTCATCCTGCGTTATACGAAGAAGAACGGCATTGCCACTTATCTTTACCTGGCGCCGGTCCGTCCGGCCGCCGAAAGCGCTTATACCGACAGCGATGTGTCTGCGGTCGCGTCCGATGTGACGGCCTTAGCTGGAAGATACGGCGCGCAGCTGAAGAACTATCAACGAATTCTTCCTGAGCAGTATTGGACACTCTATCCAGATAATCGCCACAACCGGATTGAAGACATAGCGGGGCAGCCGGATCCGGCCCATTTCATGGAGCCAGCTCATAAGTTGCTGGCGGAAGCGATTGACCAGAGCTGGGGAGAACTCATGGTCCGGCGTGCCAGGCTGGCGCGTGAAGACAACCGTGCAGTGTCGACTTCTCGCCAGGACGATGGCAATCCGCAACGAGCCTCCCTGCCGGTGACCTATGGGCGCAACGCGAAACCATAAATCGCGTTCCGCGCTGAGCTCGTCGAGACTGCTATTGCCGGTGGCTATGGGGATCGTTCTCTTCGCGGCAACAGGCAGGGCCACCGAAGTTGACATCGCGCTTCGCACGCTCCATCCCAGCGAAGCGTTCAGCCTTCAACCTGGCGAGGACGCAACGCCCTTAGTGAGGGACGCCAAATTCCCTGATGGCAACTCTCATCCCGCGCTGCTGTTGAGAAAACAAAGCCGTATTACGTATGACATTCCGACTGGGCAAAGTTCTTTTCGCGGTGTTTTCTATAGGGCCGATGCAGTCGGCTCCGGCATGAGCGACTCCCAAAACGACTACAACCGAATCCGCGTGCGCCTGCTGGTAGACGGTAACTCTGCTTACGACACGGTGCTGGATGTCACGATGCCGCCGGAACAGTTTGCGATCCCCGTCAATGGGGCGAAGACTCTGACCATTGCCGTCGACCAGATGCTAGCCGGCGGGGCAGTTTATCTGGCTGATGCGGTTTTCTCTTCGCAGCCCATCGCCCATGCCACTACTCTGCACCTGTTGCCGCTGGGCGCGGGATATGCCAGCGCCGGAGCGGGTGTTCGCCAAGTCGCATTTCGCACTTATCATCCTGGCGAACTGGTGCCGCTTCAACTGGAGTATTCCGGCGTGGCTCGGGATGGCCGTGTCTCCATTGCGATAGTGTCGAGCCAGAAAGCTGATCCGATCACAATCATCGTGCCTGTGACCTTGCATCCTAGCGATCACGGTTCCGTAGGAGATGCCAGTTGGCAGGTACCTGTCGTCATGGGACCTGCGGAACTGGCGCTGAGTGCCAGCATCGACGGAAAGCAGGTGTATCGGCGCACGTTGAAGATCGCTATTGCAAGACGGGTTGACGTGTCGCAGGAATCGCCCTCCAGCACCTTCGGAATACACCTTTCATCGGCGGGCATTCCCTATCTTGCGGATTCGGTTGCAGACATCTGGGGCGCCAATTGGGCACGAGTATTTCTGCGCTGGGAAGTGGTCGAGTTTGAGCCCGGGCGATATGACTGGCGCCGGATCGACGAGCTCGTCGATCTCTACCGCGCGCAGAATATTCAGATTCTCGGCGTGCTTGGCGAAACGGCGCCCAAGTGGGCGGCGCATTCAGGGACCTGAGACGGCAGCCGCAGTTCAACCGGTTTGTACGAGCTGCGGTCGAGCACTTGCAAAACAAGATCAGCTACTGGGACGTATACAACGAAGTGGATTCGAAATATCACGGGAGCATCGTCATGGACAAGACGGACCCGGCGGCTGATATTCGTCTGCTACGGGAGGAGATGAGCGACGATCCGTCAGGCTCCAGCCTGGCGCAAAGCTTGTCTGCTGTTCGACCGGAACAAGTTACTGGCTCGCCTACGACAAGCGGCTTTATGACAACGGATTGCTGGACATGATCGACATCCTGTCGTCTCATCCCTACCAGGCCGGTGCGCCGGAACAGCGGGACGGCGTATTAAACTACTTCGAAGTCGTTGCCGGACTTCGCGGCCTGGAACATGGCTACGGAGCCGACAAGCCTGTCTGGAGTACCGAAGCAAACTGGATTATCGGACCGGAAGGAGAACAGAGGGTGACCGCGCCCGATGTCAACGAGCATGCCCAGGCGCAATACCTGGTCCGAGTAAACTTACTCTCCCTGGCGCTGGGAGTTCCCTATTTCGTTCATGCGCCATTCTTCACGCCATTTCATCGGGAAGTCATGTTGGACGCGATCGCGTCGTACGCCAACATGACCTACAACTTCGCGGGCGCGACGAATGCCCGGCTCCTCAGCCTGCCAGACGGCATTTTCGGGGTGGTGGCGAATGTGGGTTCGAGAATTATTCTTGCGGTGTGGACCACTCGCGATTCTGCTCGAGTGAACATCACCGGAATGCGTGACCTGCGCTTCCAGGATATCTACGGCAACGCCGTCGCCTACGATGCCGCCAATGTTCCTCTGAGCGGCGATCCTGTTTATGTCGCCGGCGTCGGCAATCCCGCGATTTTGGTGGAGCAGATCGCGCCGGTCCCAGTCGCAACGCCGCTGCCGAATCCCTGGACTTGGGACAAAACTCTGCTTCAACATTACAAGCAAACTGCGTCGGGAGTTCACATCACGACTAAACGCACAAACTATGGGGATCTGCTTACATCTCCTCGGATCGCAGTGTCGCCGAATTCCTGCTACGTTGTCAGCATGTAAATTCAGACATACAGCGGTGGCGTGGCGATGGTTGCCGCCGATGCAGCGACCGGCAGGCGAATAGGAGCGGCCATCAATCTGTTCAATGTGACCGGACATGACAATTACGAGCCGGAGTTGAGAGTGAAAACGGGATCAACCACGCAGATGAAGATTGTGCTGATCGCCGACAATCCTAACGAGCCCGAGGTGACGGACTTCGAGGTTTCACATCCGCGAATTTCGTCCTGCGAAAACCAGTAAGGCTCTAAGAAAACTCCGATCAAGTCAAAGCCAGGGCTCGCAGTGGCCAAACAGTTTGCTGAAAAACTCGAAAGAGCAGATCCCTCGCCGGCTGAAGCCGGCTCGTGATGACAAACAAAAATGAAGGGCTGGGACGCGTGCGCTGAAGCGCCGCACTACCCGAACGACCGATAAAACCGTGAGGCTCGTCGTCTTTACGATTCTCTGGCCAATTCCGGATGCTCTTGCAACAGCTTCTGGCGGGTGGTGGAGCGCGCCGGCTTCCCTGCCGTACTCTTTACAATCCACTTTGGAGGCTTGAGAAATACCGTTCGCACTGCCACCCCCATATTTGCCACAACATTGCTACGGATCTCGCGTTCGATCTCGTCCGCTCGCAATAAATGCTCTTCACTCTCCACTTCGGCCACAACCACGATGTCTTCCGTGCCGAGGTCGGGATTGAACAGGCCCAGCGCGATGGCACGGCCGTCGTGAATTGCCGGATGACTGCTCACAATTTCCTCGATGTCCTGGGGATAGATATTTTCGCCGCCGATGATGAGCAGGTCCTTCTTGCGGCCGACAACATAGAGTTCACCGTCGCGCAAGAATCCCAGATCGCCGCTGTAATACCAGCCGTCGCGAATCGCTTTCCCGGTGAGATCGGGCCGATTGTAATAACCCTGGAACAGTGAATCGCTCTTGATCGCGATCTCGCCCACGTAGTTGGTATCCAACACTTCTCCTGCGTCAGAAACGATCTGGACCTGGTTGCTGGGAAGAAGTTGGCCTGAGGAAGTGAAGGAAATAGCACCCGCTGTGGCTTCGGCAACAGGAGCGATGAAATGTTGGCTGCGGAAGCGGGATCCGTCCGCCCAGACAACATCGGGCCCCGCTTTGCCATGAATACCAGACTGAGTAACGGCGAACACATTTTCCGCCATGGCGTAGGACGCCTGCAGGGCCGACCGCTTCAAGCCGCATGGCGCAAACGCGTTATAGAACTCATCCATGCTGGAAGCGCGAACTGGCTCCGAGCAATTGATGAGGGCGCGAGCCGATGACAAATCGTATTTCGACCAGCGCTCTTTGGGAGTGCGCCGTGGGACAAACTGGAAAGCGAAGTTCGGGAGCCACGCCAAGGTGCATCGGTGCTCGGTGAAGATCTGCAGCATAGTCTCGGGATGCATGACCCAGTCCAAAGGAGATTGCATCACCACTGGCAGATGACAAACCATGGGCATGATGAAGCAGGCGATCAGGCCCATGTCGTGATAAAGCGGCAGCCAGCTGTAAACCGAGTCGCGGGTATCGTCGAGTTTGAGAACAGCGGAGAGATGCTCGAGATGCTGCAGAACGGAGACGTGAGTCAGCGCCACTCCCTTCTGCAAGCCGGTAGTGCCCGCCGAATGCTGGATAAAGGCCAGCGACTCGGGCGCGTTGCCGGCATCGGGCAGCTCCATCTGGGAAGCGGGAGCCTGCTCCGCAGCGGCTCGCAGCAACTTCGTCTCTTCGCCAAAACTGACATGGCCAAGCAGATCGTCGGGAAACTCATCGTCAATCACAACCGCTTTAGCCTGGAGATTAGCTGTCACTCCCGCCAATCCGAAACGGTATTTGGATGGTTCAACCTTGAAGTTAGGGTAGGCGAGAATTGCGGGAACCGCGCCCAACAGCATCGCGCCGGCAAACGCCGCCATCAGGGGAATTCCCTGAGGCATGATCAGGATGACGCGGTCGCCAACAGCCAATTCCGTTGCTGCGGAGGAGACTGGGCCTGCACTTGCGCCCGCTGGCGGAACTCGCCGAAGGTGACAGTCTGCTGCTCATCCTCGTCAATCCAGGCGGTGACAAACGGCCGATCGGACGGCGCCGAGAATAACGCATCCACCAAGGTTCGATATCGTGTCGTAACCATCAGGCGATTCGCTCTGACTTCCTCACTCGTGGACTCGCACGGGAACCAGCATACCGGGTTTCCAGCTTATCAGCGGTAGATTGCGGCGCCGACAGCAATCTGCATGACCGACTGCATGGTTGAGGTCACCACGGCCCGGCTTGAGGTTGGGATAAAGATGATATCTTCCTTTTGCAATGCGACGTCGGGCGTCTTAGCTTTCAACATGGCGTTCAGCGGAAGAGGGATTTCGTGATACTGGCCATCGGATGTCTTGCGAATAATGCGGGCCGCACTTAGCTTCGCGTCTTTCGTCGTTCCCTGGGCCATGGCAATTGCCTGCAACACGGTCATCCGCTCTCCATTCTCCATCACCAGACCGCTGGGACGTTGCACTTCACCGACAACATATACCAAAGGGGCTTTGGTTACGACGATGGTGTCGCCGGGGTACACAGCAACGTTGGCCTGCGGATCCTGGCCGTCCTGCATCAGGGGAATTTTTATCACCTGATCAGGATTATCGCGACGGGTAACGTTGACTGTGTTGCCAGCCTTGTTGGTCACACCGCCGGCCGCGGAGATTACTTCCAACAAGTGGCGAGTGCCTTCCAGTTGGTAAATACCCGGCTTGTTCACCTCTCCCAGAATCGACACTCCGCCTTGCACGTCTTCCCGGATGAAGACAGCGAAGTGGGGATCCTTCAATATCCCTTTTTCAATCGAGAGTTTCGCTAGCTTGGTTTCGGCTTCGGAAGTGGTCAGCGCGCCGACATGAACCTGTCCAACCAGTTGCAGGGAAATGTTGCCATCGCTGTCGACGCGGACCTTCTGCGACATGTCTTCCAGTCCGTAAACGTTGACCTCGAGCAAGTCACCGCCGGCGATGCGGACCTGGCTGGCATCGTATTTGGCGGACGCTTCTGCCGGCAAACTCGGAGTGGCCGGCGGCTGGATCGCCCGCTCCGCTGCGAGTACAGCTGCCGGGACGTTCGCCTGGTTGCCGCTCTGGGTCTGGGCGTTAAGAGTGTGCCCCAAACACACCACGGCGGAAAGGGCAGTGCAAAGCGCGAAAGCACGAACTGATTCCCGCATCCGTTGGCACCTGAACACTCGAGTTTGGAGTGCACTTGAAAATGAGGTTATCGATGCGCCGAGGATCCGAGCGTCCCCGGTTCAAGTGACCATTTAATGATTATGGCAACGACATGGATGGCTCTCCGAAGCATCCTTGATCCCGAAGCATAGGCTGACTTTTTCACAAATAGGAAGATCAGGAACCAGGGCCGTGTTGAAAGTGCTAATCCGATCGATGGGCAGGATGCCAGCTTCTCCGTCCCGATAGGACGAGGCGAACAGGGTGGTGGTTCCCGGCTGCAAAGTCATGCTTCGGCTACCATCTTGCAAGGTCAAAATACCTTCTCGAGTGGTGACCGTCGTTCCATTATCCGATCTCACGATGTCGAACTTGGCCATGCCGTCTTTGGGAGTAATGGTCAGTTCACCGGCTTGAGCCGACATGCCGGCCAGCGTACTGAGGCGAGCGGTGCCCCGCATGATCTCAATCGACGACTGACCGTACTGGATCGAAGAATTCGGATTGACGACGATCGAGGAACCTGTGCGGTTGATGGTCACCACCGAGGAATCAGCGGTGTCCAACCGGTCGCCGGTCGATATGGTGGTGGAAGACGAGACTGCTTGACCGTTCAAAGTCACGTTGCCATGCGCATAAAGCATGGCGCCGTTAGTCTGAGCATGCAATACAGTCAGGGAGAAAAGCACGATTGAGAACAGGCTGAAAACTCTGATACCCCGCATCTCTGCCTCCTCACTGCCCACTATTTTGCCATCTGCAGTGATAGGATGCTAGCCGAAGTAGGCCAATCATGTCAACCATAATGTGCCATGTTGTGAGCGAGATAGTTTAGCCTTTTAGTGCTATATAGCCAGGTGGGTTTGCAGCCTCCGCAATCCTTTTCCCGCCTTCTCAAAGCTGTGGCCGCAGGCACAGACCAGCGATCCAGACAATTTGGCTCCACAATCGCACATGAAACCGATTTGCCGCGCAGGGTTGCCCACCATCATCGCATGATCAGGTACATCACGGAAAATAACGGTACCCGCGCCAATGAATGCGTAGCGGCCGATCGTGATACCGCACACCACCGTGGCATTGGCTCCTATGCTGGCTCCCTCCTGAACCGCAGTCATGACGAACTGCTCGGGGGTCTTTTTCACTTCGGCGCGAGGATTGAGGTCATTGGTAAAAACGGCATTCGGCCCGACGAAGACGTTGTTGCCCAGCGACACGCCGTCCCACACGGCAACTCCATTCTTGATGGTGACACCGTCGCCGATGGTGACATTCGATTCCACAAAGGCGTGATCGCCGATGTTGCAGTTCTTGCCGATGACCGCGCCCTTCATGACGTGAGCAAAGGCCCACACGCGCGTGCCCTCACCAATTTCATCGGTCTCAACCAGAGCATGGGAATGTGCGAAATAACGATTCGAGTTCATGGCTTTCTCCAGGTAACCGCTGTGGATTGATGAATCGGTCCACCGGAACTTGCAGGCCGAGATATCAAGGGTGATTGATTTATGAAATCCATGCGCATTCTACTCCGTCGCTTGGAATGTCGCGCTGAACGCGGGGCTATAAGAAAAAACGCACCCGCGAAGGGGTGCGTTTTGAATTGCCTCGCGGAAGGCGGTTACTTCTCTTCCTTCTCTTCGTTGACCGCTTCCGTTTGGGACGCCTGCTTGTTTTCGGCCTCCGCCGATTCCATGGCTTTGCGATTCTCTTCGGCGCGTTTGGCGCGGAGTTCGGCCCGCTTCTGGCGTTTCTCGTCCAGCGTCTTCTCGCTGCCGAGCAGTTCCACGAAAGCGATGTCGCCGCCGTCGCCCTGACGGAAACCGCCATGAACGATGCGCAGGTATCCGCCTTCGCGGTCGCCATAACGCGGGGAGATGGTGTCGAACAATTTATCGACCGCATCGCGCGTCATCAGATAGCCCGCAGCCAACCGTCGTGCGGCCACGTCGCCGCGCTTGCCGAGCGTGATCATCTTCTCCACGTGAGGACGCATGGCCTTGGCCTTGGTAAGGGTCGTCTCGATGCGTTCTTCCACGATCAGCGAGGTCACCAGGTTGCGCAGCAACGCGCGCCGATGCGAGGTGTTCCGTCCCAACTTCCATCCTGCTCTACGATGACGCATGTCCGTATTCCTTTTATACAGTAGCCAGTATTCAGTCGCCAGTTCGCTCGCGGTGTTTCCGACCGTGATGCCCAATCGCAGTACTCGCTGCGTTCTCCAGCTGCGAATTGCTAACTGACAACCGGCAACTGATCACTGACAACTGCATTTAGTAGTTCGTATCGATGCCGTAGTTCGTCGAGGCCAGCCCTGCCGACTGCGACGCTCCCGAACCCGGAACCGCATTGCCGTGCTCGTCAATCTTCATGCCCAGGCTCAAGCCCATCGACGACAAGATCTCCTTGATCTCGTTCAGCGACTTGCGGCCGAAGTTCTTGGTCTTCAGCATCTCGGCTTCGCTCTTCTGCACCAGTTCACCGATGGTCTGAATGTTGGCGTTCTTCAGGCAGTTGTAACTGCGCACCGAGAGCTCCAACTCTTCCACCGAGCGGTTCAGATTTTCGTTGCGAATCTCCGGCTTGTCGGAGAGGCCGGCAGCCTGCGCTTCCAGCTCCTCCTCGAAGTTGATGAAGATGTTCATATGGTCTTTGAGCAGCTTCGCCGCCAAGCCCAAGGCATCGGCCGGAGTCACTGAACCGTTGGTCCAGATCTCGATGGCCAGCTTGTCGTAGTCGGTGATCTGTCCCAGACGGGCCGCTTCCACCGAGTAATTGCACTTGCGAACCGGCGAGTGAACCGAGTCGATCGGGATAAATCCGAGCCCCAGGTCTTCGTCGAAATTCTTGTCGGCGGAAACGTAACCGCGGCCTTTCTTCAGCCGCATCTCCATATCGAGCTTGCCACCTTCGCTGATGGTGGCGACGTAGACATCTTTGTCCAGTACTTCGACGTCGGCGTCGGCTTCGATCATGCCTGAGGTGACAACGCCGGGCTGCTCGGCGCGCAGATAAATCGCCTTAGGCGCGTCGCCGTTGAGGCGGAACGGAATCTGTTTCAGGTTGAGGATGATGTCGGTAGCATCCTCTACTACTCCGGGAATCGATTGAAACTCGTGCAGCACGCCTTCAATTTTCACCGCGGTAACCGCGGCCCCCTCGATCGAAGACAGCAAAACGCGACGCAGCGCATTGCCAATGGTTGTACCAAAACCACGTTCGAACGGCTGTGCCCAGAAGTGACCGTATTTATCGGTCAGTGTTTCGGTGTCTGTGGCCAGCCGTTTCGGTTTTTGAAAACCTTTCCAAAGCATTTGTAGCTCCTGTTTCATTCGGCCGTGCTGCGCGGGCAGACTTACAAAGAAGCCTCGTCCGGCTGATCTGGCGCGAAGGTTTATGGAAGAGTGCGGGATGTTTCGCCGCGCACCGTTCCGGGTGTAACCATGATCCGGACACAGGCGCCATCGCGCGTGTCCGAATCTTTCCTACTTGCTGTACAGCTCGACGATCAGCTGCTCATTGATCGGCAGGTTGATATCTTCCCGCTTAGGCAACGCAATGACCCGGCCCTTGTAGGCATCGCGATCGATTTCCAGCCACGCCGGAGGCGGTTGATGAGCTGGCGAATTCCTTGGCGCCCTCCACGATCATCAGCTTGTTGCTTCTCTCGCGCACCGCGACTTCGTCGCCGGCATGAACCTGGAAAGAAGGAATGTTGACCTTCTTGCCGTTGACCAGCACGTGTCCGTGGCGCACCAGCTGGCGAGCCTGGCGTCGCGCGACGGCAAAGCCCAGACGATAGACCACGTTGTCGAGACGGCGCTCCAGTTGTTGCAGCAGGATTTCGCCGGTGACGCCCTTAGCCCGGGCAGCCTTCTCGAAATAGTTGCGGAACTGGCCTTCCTGAGTGAAGTACATGCGCTTCGCTTTCTGTTTCTCGCGAAGCTGAAGACCGTAGCCAACGATTTTGGCTTTGCGGTCCTTACCATGCTGGCCGGGAGCGAAATTACGCTTTTCGATCGGACACTTGTCGGTGAAGCACTTTGCGCCCTTGAGGAACAACTTCATGCCCTCGCGACGGCAAAGGCGGCATACTGCGTCTTTGTAACGAGCCAAGTTACCTTCTCCTTGTAAGACAGTGGATAGTGGTCAGTGGTCAGTGGATAGTCCCGGAAAAACCCGGGAGTCGCTGCCCTATTCATCTACGACTGTCTACTTGCTTGCGGATCGGTTTACAGGACTTGGCGTCCCTTCTTCCCGAACCAAAAACCAGTGGTTAGTGGTCAGTGGATAGTGGTAAGTAATTAGATGTTGCAACCAACCACTTCGATCCTGCCCACAAAACTCGTGCCAGCGGTTCGCGCTAGTTCTATCCACTAGCCACTAACTAGCCACTTCTTCTAGACCCTGCGTCTCTTCGGCGGACGACAGCCGTTATGCGGAACCGGCGTAACGTCCTTGATGGAGCGGACATCGAGGCCGGAGGCGGACAAAGCACGCACCGCCGACTCGCGTCCCGAACCCGGACCGCTCACCCGCACGTCGACAACTCGCATGCCATGATCGCGCGCCTGATTGGCGGCGTTGGCGGCCGCCTGCTGCGCCGCGAACGGCGTACCCTTACGCGATCCGCGGAAGCCCAGCGAGCCGGAACTCTTCCACGACACCGTGTTGCCGGTGGGATCGGTGATGGTAACGATGGTGTTGTTGAAGGACGCCTGAATGTGCACCAGCCCGTTGGGGATGTGCTTGCGTTCCTTCTTCTTGAATTTCTTTCCGCTCTTGCCTTTCTTTTCGGCGGCGGAACCCGCTGCTTTAGCCATGGATTATGTCTTCCCCGCTGCTTTCTTCTTATTGGCTACCGTGCCCTTGCGCGGACCCTTGCGAGTGCGGGCATTGGTGTGGGTACGCTGTCCGCGTACCGGCAAGCTGCGGCGGTGACGATACCCACGATAGGAACCGATTTCGATCAGGCGCTTGATGTGCATCGAGACATCTTTGCGCAGATCGCCTTCGACGTTGCCGCCTTCCTCGATGACCTGGCGAATGCGGTTGACCTCTTCTTCGTTGAGGTCGCTCACCTTTTTGGTGGGCTCCACATTGGCCGATCCCAGAATATTGGCGGCGCGCGAGTTGCCGATGCCGAAAATATAGGTCAGCGCGATCTTAATGTGCTTGTTGCGCGGAAGATCCACGCCTGCAATACGTGCCATATTTGCTCCAAAAAAGTGGCTAGTTGCTAGTGGTTAGTGGCTAGTCAGAAAAGCCGGCCAGTTACGCTTGCTCTGGTCACCGACAACTGGCCCCTGACCACTTCTTTATCCCTGCCGTTGCTTGTGCTTCGAGTTCTCGCAGATCACGCGAACTACGCCGTGACGGCGAATCACCTTGCACTTGTCGCAAATCTTCTTTACCGATGCCCGTACCTTCATGATGCCTTTGCGTTCCCTTCGAAAAAACGTCTGCCGTCCCTACGGGACTCGTTTCCTTCATTCGCCTTACCCGGCACTCCGCTTCGCTCCGTGCCGGGCTAGACTGTTCCGCGCCTACGGCGCTCGTCCCAAGCTGGTCTAACTAATCCACTGTGCTGTACATACAAATACTACGAGCACATGCGTCGCAGCCGACACGAACCATCATCAGCCGCCCAAAAGCGGGTTCGGCTACTTATAGCGATACACGATGCGGCCGCGGGTGAGATCGTAGGGCGACAACTCTACCGCTACCCGATCGCCCGGAAGGATGCGAATGAAGTTCTTGCGCATCTTGCCGGAGACATGCGCCAGTACCTGGTGCTTGTTCTCCAGCTCCACCTTGAACATTGCGTTGGGCAGTGGTTCTACCACCACCGCCATCACTTCAATCGCGTCTTCCTTACTCATTCAACTCCAAGATTCAGTTGTCAGTTATCCGTTGTCGGTTAACCGTTGTCAGCGGCTAAAGCCGGTTTCTTAACTGCATCCATCGGCACGACTAAAGTCGTGCCCTGATACAAACCAAAACATTTTCCGGTAGAGCCAAGCTTTCCGCGCTACAACAGAACAAGGCGTTTTCCGGTACAACCCAAAACCAAGTCGACCTGTCCGACTCCCCGTCGCTAGTCGCTAGTCGCTAGTCGCTAGTCGCTAGTCGCTAGTCGCTTTCTGGCAACTGACAACTACTCGGTTAAAATCACTGGCCCATTCTTCGTCACTGCAATGCAATGTTCGAAGTGGGCACTGTAACTTCCGTCCTCGGTCACCGCGGTCCACTTGTCGTCCAGCAACCGGGTTTCCGGCCGGCCCATATTCACCATCGGCTCGATGGCGATAACCATGCCATCACGCAGCTTCGGCCCATGCCCCGGAGTTCCGTAATTCGGAACCTGGGGATCTTCATGCAGCTTGGTGCCGATACCGTGTCCTACGAATTCCCGCACTACACTGAAGCCGTTGGCCTCAACCAGTCGCTGCACGGCCGATCCGACATCACCAATCGTGTTGCCTACTCGCGCGGCCTCGATACCGAGGGCCAGCGACTCGCGCGTCACATCCAGCAACTTTTGTAGCTCCGGCGTGAGACCGTCTACGGGCACCGTAATGGCCGAGTCACCGTAGTAGCCGTCGAGCACCACACCGCAGTCGAGGGAAACAATGTCTCCCGCCTTCAAGACCCGGCTCTCCGACGGAATGCCATGCACGATCTCGTTATTCACCGAGGTGCAGAGCACGCAAGGGTAATCGTAATACCCCTTGAACGCGGGTTTGGCGCCCAAGTCGCGGATCTTGCGCTCGGCTACACGCTCCAGATCCATGGTCGACCGGCCCGGCGCCACAGCTTCCCTGGCCGCTTCCAGAACCTGGCGAACGATGTGCCCGCTGCGGCGCATCTTATCGATCTCGGAAGACGACTTACAAACGATTGACATTCTCTATCGCGCTAAATGCTTGCGCCATCACCGCTTCCACCGGTTGGTCGCCGTTCACCTCAATCAGCCGTCCCCGCGCCCGGTAGTAGTCCACCAAGGGCAGCGTGAGCTGCTTGTAGGCGTTCATGCGTTCCACAAAAACGTCTTCTGCATCGTCCGGGCGCGCCGTCAATGGCGTGCCTTCAACATCACAGATGCCCTGGACTTTGGGAGGCTGGAAGTAGACGTTATAAATCCGCCCGCAGGTGGGACACGACCGACGTCCGGTAATCCGTTGCAGTAGAGTATTATAATCCACCACCAGCCGGATCACAACCGGGGCCGCGCACGCCTGCTGCGCACAAACATCGCCCTGCTTTTCCGCCCGCATCTTTTCCAGATGCGCATCCAGCCACTCCGCCTGGCGCACCGTCCGGGGAAAACCATCGAGAATAAAGCCGCGACAGCAATCCGCTTCCTGCAACCGGCCCGCCACCATGTCGCAAACCAATTCGTCAGGGACCAGGTCGCCGCGATTCATGATCGCCTTGGCCTTCTTACCCAGCTCCGTCTGCCGGGCCACATTCGCCCGCAGAATGTCTCCAGTGGAGATCTGCGGAATGCCGAAGGTGTCAGAGATCAGCTTCGCCTGCGTTCCCTTGCCTGCTCCGGGCGGCCCCAGCAGAATGATGGGACCAGCCACATGCGCGTTCGCCTTTACGCCCACTGCCGCGGAAGTCTGCGCTTCCATGTTCTTTACCCTGAGAGCCGATATTGGCCCTTTCTGCCCGCCGCTAGACGGGCTGGGACTCCCGGTGCCCCGAAAAACAGCAACTAGTTACTAGCAACTAGCAGCTAGCTTGTTTCTCTGTGCTGTCAACTCTTGAACCGGCGGACGCATAATCCCGCCAAAGCCTGCATAACTACTGAAGAAGCAGCTCGCGACCAGCTAGTTACTAGTCGCTAGCTGCTAGTTGCTTCCTTACCACGTCGACCGGCGCCCGCGGATTCTTCCGCTGCGCGGGGTAAAGCCTTCGTAGTGACGCATGACCAACTGCGATTCCACCTGATTGATGGTATCCATCGCCACGCCTACTACGATCAGCAACGAAGTGCCGCCAAAGTAAAAGTTCACGCCCAAACCATTGGTCACCCAGGCCGGCAATCGTTCAAAGAATGTGCCGATAGCTCCGGGCAGGTGATTCAGTCGAATACCGGCGATCATCCATTCCGGAATGAACGAGATCAGGATCAGGTAAAGAGCGCCCACCAGGGTGATGCGAGTCAAAATATCGTTGATGTAATTTGCCGTTCGCACGCCCGGCCGGATACCTGGAATGAATCCGCCGTACTTCCGCATGTTGTCGGCTACTTCGGTGGGATTGAAGATGATCGACACATAGAAGTAGGCGAAAAAGATAATGCCAACCGCGTACAGCAATGTGTACATCGGTTCGCCCCAGCGCAGCGAATCCAGCATGCGATCCACAAACACGCTCTTGCCCTTGAGCATCGCTCCCGCGGTCTGCGGCAAGGTCAGGATCGAGGAGGCGAAGATGACCGGCATAACGCCGCCGGAGTTTACCCGCAGCGGCAGGTGGGTCGATTGCCCACCCATGATCTTGCGGCCCACCACGCGCTTGGCATATTGCACCGGGATACGCCGTTCGCTGCGTTCCACGAACACAATGAACGCCACCACCGCAACCATCAACACCACCAGCATCAGCATGGCGGGAACGGTGAACGCGCCCCAAGCTTGCGATTGTGCCTTTTCGGCCAGGTCGGCGACGGCTTTCGGCAAGCCCACCACGATGCCGGCAAAGATCAGCAGCGACATGCCGTTGCCTACACCGCGCTCGGTGATCTGTTCGCCCAGCCACATGATGAAGACGCTGCCCGTGGTAAGGGTCAACATGGTCATCAGCACAAAACCGATGCCCGGGTTGACCACGAAGTCAGGCTGTCTCTGCAGAGTAAAAGCGATGCCCAGCGACTGGACCGCGCTCAGACCCAAGGTCAGATAGCGCGTCCACTGGGTAATCTTCTTTCGGCCCAGTTCGCCTTCCTTCTGCAGCTTGGCCAGCGGTTCGTAGACCACGGTCATCAACTGCAGAATGATGGATGCCGTAATGTACGGCATGATGCCCAGGGCGAAAACCGTCAGCCGGCGTAACTGGCCGCCGCTAAACAGATCGACGAAGCCCAGGAAGCTGCCACGGTTCTGGTCGAAGAACTGCGCCAGCTTGTCGGCATTGATCCCGGGCGTGGGAATGTGTCCGCCCAGGCGATACACGGCCAGCAGCCCAAGCGTAAACAGAATGCGCTTTCGCAGATCGGGAACGCGGAATACGTTGGCTAACTTCTCAAGCATGAAATCCTCAGTTGCCAGTTGCCAGTAGCCAGTGGTCAGTAAAGAGCACAACCAACAGCGCCCGACAACTCACAGCAAAAACTAATTACAGAACTTACTGCCTGCAATCCGTGTCAGCAGGCCGAAACAAACTGACAGCTGACTACTGACTACTGGCTACTGCTTTTTGACTGACAATTTCTATTTTTCCGCCGGCCTTTTCGATCTTCTCCTGGGCCGACTTGGAAAACTTGTGCGCGTGCACCGTGAGAGCTTTCGACAACTCGCCCTGACCCAGCACTTTGACCAGCGTGTTCTTCGAGCTCACAATGCCGGCCTTGCGCAAAGATTCAGGTGTGATCTCGGCTTCGCCCATGCTCTCCAGTCGCCCCAGGTTCACCACTTCATATTCAACCCGGAAAATGTTGGTGAAGCCGCGCTTGGGCAGACGGCGATGCAGGGGCATCTGGCCGCCTTCAAAGCCGCGCATGATGCGCGAGCCGCTGCGCGATCGCTGGCCCTTGTGGCCGCGGGTCGAGGTCTTGCCCATGCCCGAGCCCATACCACGGCCCACGCGCTTCTTATTCTCCGACGCCTTGCGAGGCGCATGTAGATTGCTTAAGTTCATTTGAGTACCTTTGTCGCTTAGCGACCGCTTCCAATTTCAGCCAAGTAAGCAGCGGCTGAAGCCGTTTCTTTCGTCGCCGCTACGGCACGTCTAAAGACGTGCCCTGACACAAAGCAGAATGCGGCAAATCACAGCATAATTCTAATTGCTAGTTGCTAGTTGCTAGTTGCTGCAACTGACAACTACTTCAGGATCTCGACCAGGTGCGGCACTTTGGCCACCATGCCGCGGATCGACGGCGTGTCTTCGCGCTCCACTACCTGGTTCAGGCGGGTAAAGCCCAGCCCTTTGATCACCAGCTTATGCTTGACCGGAGCCGCAATCGCCGAACGCACCCACTTCAACTGCATCTTTGTGCCCGGCTTGGCTGCCGCCGTTTCTACCTTTTTTCGATTGCGCGCCATAATTACAGCTCCTCGACCGTCTTGCCACGCGATGCCGCCACGTCCCGACGATCGCGCAGCTTGCCCAGCGCGTTGAACGTAGCCTTGATCACGTTGTGCGGATTCGTAGTTCCAATGGATTTGGTCAGCACGTTCTGAATTCCGGCCGAGGTCATCACCGCGCGTACCGCGCCGCCGGCGATCACTCCCGTGCCTTCCGGAGCCGGCTTCAGCAGCACCATCCCCGAACCATAGCGGCCCAGCACCTGGTGCGGAATCGTAGTCTGGGTCAGGTTCACGCGCAGCAGATTCTTCTTCGCCGATTCGATGCCCTTGCGAATGGCCTGCGGAACTTCCTTGGCTTTGCCGGAACCGTAGCCCACGACCGCCGAGGCCGGATCGCCTACCACCACCAACGCTGCGAACGACAGGTTCTTGCCGCCCTTCACGACTTTGGTGACGCGGTTGATCGAGACCACCTGGTCCTTCAACTGAAACTGGCCGGCGTCTAGCTTTCTCTTTACTATTGGCATTACCGTTGTTTCTCCCGGCGCCGCTTCCAATCCTTGGAAACCCGTCGCGCCATCCTTCAAATTGTCATCCCGAGCGAGGACTTCTGTCCGAGCCAAGGGATATGCGGTTTGTGCCGTCCCTACGGGACTCGGCCTATTAGATCCGCCCACCCAGCGCTAAAGCGCTGGGCTAACTGTCGCGCCTACGGCGCTTGTTCCTGCTACTTCCGGCCTCGACAGAGCACCAGCTTGCATCTCAGCTCGTGGCCCGAATCGCTTACTAATACTGACAACTGACAACTGGCCACTGACAACTGCTCCTAGAACTCTAACCCGGCTTCACGCGCCGCATCGGCCAGGGCCTTGATGCGCCCGTGATACAGATAGCCGCCGCGATCGAACACCACTTTGTTGATGCCCTTCTGCTTGGCGCGCTCGGCAATCAGCTTGCCCACTTCCTTGGCCGAACCTACGTTGCCGCCCGTCGGCCGCTTGTCGCCTTTGATCCCTTTGCCCTTCTCCACCGAAGTAGCCGAGACCAGCGTCACACCTTTAGCGTCGTCGATGACCTGCGCATAGATGTGGTTTACCGAGCGATAGACATTCAGCCGCGGACGATGTTCGGAGCCCGCCAGCTTTTTGCGAATGCGGCTGTGTACCTTTTGCCGCGTCTGATCTTTGGAAGTCTTCGAAATCATTGTCTGTTCCTTCTTGTCCCGGGTTTCTGAACCGGGGAACGGTGCGCCTTAGCGCCATCCGTCGTAATCGCTTTTGGCCTTTAGCTCTTAGCTTTTAGCCAATTGCCAAGTGCTAATTGCCAACTGGCACTGCAACTTATTTCGCGCCGGTCTTGCCAACCTTCTTCTTCAGGCGCTCATTGCTATAACGCACGCCCTTATTCTTGTAGGGATCGGGTGGACGCAGGCTGCGCATTTCGGCAGCCACGAAGCCCACCTGTTGCCGGTCGATACCGCTCACGGTCAAGTGGGTCAGCTTAGGATCGATCGCTACCTCGATGCCGGTGGGCAGCGGATATTCGATGGGATGGGAATATCCCAAGGTGAATACCACCATACCCTTGCCCTTCAACTCGGCGCGGTAACCAATGCCGACGATGTCCAGTTCCTTGGTCCAACCCTTGGTGACACCTTCGACCGAGTTGTTGACCAGCGCCCGTACCAGTCCATGGACGGCAGCTTTGGAATCGTCCTCGCGCACCACCAGCAACTGGCCATCACTCTGTTCCAGCTTCACGCCGCCCGGCATGTGGGTGACAACTTCGCCCTTGGGACCCTTCACGCGGACGGTGTTGCCTTCGATAGCGTAAGTCACGCCCTTGGGCAACGGAATCGGTTTCTTTCCAATTCGAGACATAAATTAGCCTTTAGCAATTAGCTCTTAGCAAACACCCAAAAAGCTGTTGTCATCCTGAGCGGAGGTGCGCTGTCTTTGCGCACCGGAGTCGAAGGACCTCTATCGTCCACGACACGATCCGGTCAAGCTAGTAAATCTCGCACAACACTTCGCCGCCGACGCCTTCTTTGCGGGCCTGACGGCCGGTCATCACGCCCTTGGGCGTGGTCAGAATGTTGATGCCCAGGCCGCCCAGGATGCGTGGAATCTCGCTGTGTCCCACATATACACGGCAGCCAGGACGGGAAACCCGCTTCAGGTCCGAGATAGGCGACGAGTTGTCTGGGCTGTACTTCAAATACACCCGCAAGACCTTGCGGCCTTCTTCATCGGTCGCCTTGAAGTTGGCGATGTAGCCTTCTTCTTTCAGAATGCGGGCCATCTCCACCTTCAGCTTGGAATGGGGAACGTCCACCTTCTGCTGCCGTGCCTTGATGGCGTTACGAACTCGGGTTAAGAAATCCGAGACCGGATCGGTCAAACTCATGCTTTGCGTCTCCTAATATCGTCGCCCGTTAGCTTACACATCATGTCCCACAATCGGGGACCTGGGATTCGCGCCTGACATTCCTGGGGAAGCCTGGCGGAGTCAATGTAAGAACCAGCCGCGACGAATTTACTACTCACTGCTAGCGACTAGTAACCAGCAACTAGCAACTAGTCACTAGCAACTAGCTACTAATTACCAACTCGACTTGGCCACTCCAGGAATCTCGCCCCGGAGAGCGAGATCGCGGAAGTGCAGACGGCATAGCCCGAACTTGCGCAGATAAGCGCGCGAGCGTCCGCAGATCTTGCAGCGATTGTGCTGCCGGGTCGAGAACTTGGGTTTCTTATTCGACTTGGCGATTTGTGATGTTCTGGCCATCGTTTCCTTTTTAAGTACCGCTGTTCGCTCTTCGCTTTTGGCTATTCGCTTTTGGCTATTCGCTTTTGGCTATTCGCTTTTGGCTCTTAGCTATTAGCCTTTAGCTCTTAGCTTGCATTGCACCCGGAATTTCATTCCGGGCAACACCTCTCAACTTGTCATCCCGAGCGAGGACTTCAGTCCGAGCCGAGGGATCTGCGGTTCTGCCGTCCCTACGGGACTCGGTTTTTCTTTTCACCTTACCCAGCGCTGATGGGCTGGGCTAAGCTCTGTCGCGCCTTCGGCGCTGGAATCCTAACAATCTCTCGACTGACCACCGGCTGCTAACTTCTGACTACCGGGCCGGCCTTTGACAACTGGCAACTAACCACTAGCCACTGCCTCACTGCCTAAACGGCATTCCCATGTGCTTCAGCAGGGCCCGTGCCTGGTCGTCGGTACCGGCCGAGGTCACGATGGTGATGTTCATGCCCTTCAGCTTCTCGACCTTGGCGTAATCGATTTCCGGGAAGATCAGCTGATCGCGCACACCCAGGGTGTAATTCCCTCGTCCGTCGAACGACTTGGTCGGCACCCCGCGAAAATCGCGGACACGCGCCAGAGCGACATTCACCAAACGGTCGAAGAACTCGTACATGCGATCGCCCCGCAAGGTCACCATTACGCCGATGGGCATGCCCTCGCGAACCTTGAACTGCGCAATCGACTTGCGCGCCTTGGTGATGACCGGCTTCTGGCCCGTGATCTGTCCGATCTCCGTCGCCGCCGGATCGATCAGCTTGGCATTCTGGGTAGCTTCGCCCACGCCCATGTTGACGACGATCTTCTCCAACTTGGGAGCGGCCATCGGATTCTCCAGGCTGAACTCTTTCATCAGCGCCGGCAGAACATCCTTGTAATACTTCTCGCGCATGCGCGCGGTCGAGCGATTGGTTGCCTTCGGCCGCGACGGTTTGCCCGAGGGCTGTTCGCCTGCAACTTCTACCTGCTCGCCTTTGGCCTTCTTACCCTCTTTAGGCTTGCCCTGCCCGGGCTTAGCCTGTCCGCCCTGCTGCGGAGCCTTCGTTTTCTTCTCGTCTGCCATTTTTCCGCTTCTACCTTTCTCACGGTTTCGGTTTGTTCAAGCTACCGGTTCGTGAGGTAATCAATTCTGCGCTTGGCATTTGGCACTTAGCCATTGGCAAAACTGCCTCAGTTACTCGAACTAGTCTTGGCCAAGCGCTAAATGCCAAGTGCTAAATGCTGTTCTACTTCTCCAACGTAGTACTACAGGTCTTGCACACCCGCACAGCGCGGTCGCCGCGATGTTCATGGCCCACCCGTACCGGCCGGTTGCAGGACTTACACATCAACATGACATTGCTGACGGAGATAGCGCTCTCCTGCTCGGCGATGCCGCCCTTGATATTTTTCTGCGGGTTGGGACGCACGTTCTTCTTGACCATCATGACGTGCTCCACCAGCACCTTGCTTCCACCCGGCATCACACGCAGCACGCGGCCTTGCTTACCTTTGTCGCGACCGGTAATGACCTGTACCTGATCGTTGCGACGGATATCTATGCTCTTCTGCATGGTTTGTTCAATCCTCTTCGCGGCTCGCTCATTGCACTGGCAGTTAGCATTTGGCACTTGGCCACATCGCTTACTGCCGGCAGCACGGGCCGCCTTTACTTGTGCCGTCCCTACGGGACTCGGCTTTTATTTCTACCTTACCCAGCACTCCGCTTCGCTCCGTGCTGGGCTAAGTTATTCCGCGCCTACGGCGCTGGTATCTCGCAGCTTGTATCGCATTGCGAACCCAGCAGTCTTGTCGGCACCTAATTGACTCGTCACAGAATCGATAGTTATCGGCCCAGTGATTCGGTATGCCGATTGCCGTATGCCAACTGCTAAATGCCGCCTTACAGTACTTCCGGAGCCAGGGAAACAATCTTCAAAAACTTCTTCTCCCGCAGTTCACGGGCCACCGGACCAAACACGCGGGTCCCGACTGGCTCATGAGTGTCGTTGATCAGCACTGCCGCATTCTGGTCGAAGCGAATGTAAGTTCCATCGCGCCGACGATGCTCTTTACGAGTGCGGACGATTACGGCCTTGACCACCGTGCCCTTCTTGGCCGTGCCATCGGGCGAGGCTTCCTTCACCGAGGCGGTAATCACGTCACCCAAGCCAGCGACCAGGCCGGTGGAACCGCCCAACGGCAGAATCATCTGCAGCTTGCGCGCGCCGGAGTTGTCGGCAACGTCGAGCATGCTTCTCATCATTACTGCCATAACTTCTTCTCCTTCGCAGAGCCGCCGTCCGGACTCAGTACCTGGCACTTGGCAGTTGGCCAAGAACGCCCTTAATGCCTAGCTGACCGGCTGCGCCTCAACCGGCGCCACCTGAGCGGCGCGCTGCACAATCTCTTTCAACTGCCACCGCTTCAGCTTGGAGAGCGGCCGGGTTTCTTCGATCTTCACGAAGTCGCCGAGGTGGGCATTGCCCGTCTCGTCATGCGCGTAGAACTTTTTGCTGCGCGCCACCACGCGCTTGTAGAACGGGTGCGCCTTCTGCCGGCGCACTTCGACCACAATGGTCTTGGCCATCTTGGTCGACACGACTTCGCCAATCAGGATCTTGCGCCGGCCGGCGGCCTTTGCTGTGCTGGTTGCTGTGGTTTCCGCCATGGATTACTTTTTCTCCGTCGCAGCCTTCTTCTTGGCCGCCTTCTTCTTCGCCGGTGTCTTCTTGGCCGGTGCTGGAGCGCTGTGTGCTGCGGCCTTCACCGCCGCTCCATTGCCGCCAGCCAGTTGCTTCTGGCGTATGACTGTGTGCACGCGCGCGATGTCTTTCTTCAGCTCGCGGATCTTCTTCAGACTTTCCGTCTGCCCCATCTTCAATTGGAACTTCATCTTGAAGAGCTGGTCAGACAGCTCGCGCTGCTGATGCATCAGTTCGACATCGGTAAGGTTACGAATCTTGTCTACATTCATCGTATAAATCCTTAGCTGTCAGTGGATAGTGGTTCAGTGGTTAGGTGGACTAGAAAACCTGCTATCCCGCAATTCACGTAGCTAGTCCACTGATCTCACCAGCCACTATCCACTGCTTTCTAGTGCACACCTTCGCGCTGCACGAACTTGGTGCGCAGCGGCAGTTTGTGCGAAGCCAGGCGCATGGCTTCGGTGGCGTCGGTGACCGATACCCCTTCCATCTCGAAGAGGATCTTGCCCGGGCGAACTACAGCTACCCAGTGGTCCGGCGCTCCCTTGCCTTTGCCCATACGGGTTTCAGCCGGCTTCTTGGTGACCGGCTTATCCGGAAACAGGCGAATCCAGATCTTGCCGCCGCGCTTCACGAAGCGCGTCATGGCTACACGGCTGGCTTCAATCTGGCGGTCGGTGATCCAACCCGGCTCCATGACTTTCAAGCCAAAATCGCCGAACGACAGCTCGCCACCGCGCCAGGCTTTGCCCCGCATGCGACCGCGCTGCTGCTTGCGGTACTTTACTTTCTTTGGCATCAACATAAGATTCAGTGGCTAGTGGTTAGTGGCTAGTGGATAGAAATCTTGCTTCCACTTTGGCCGGCTACCGCCAGCATCTCCATTCAACTTCTGCCGTCCCTACGGGACTCGTTTTTATTTGCGCTCTACCCAGCACTCCGCTCCGCTACGTGCTGGGCTAAGCTATTCCGCGCCTGCGGCGCTAGGGTCCTTAAGCGTCTGAAACCAACGCTCGCGTAAAGCTCACACTGCAGGTCCCGCTTTTCTACAGGGGCTAAAGCCCCCGATGATGGCTGCACCTATACGGCACGACTAAAGTCGTGCCCTGACACAAACCTTCTGCCGGATGTAACCCTCGTTACCGGCAATTTCGAGGCAACACTCTGGCAACTTCCAGCATTGCTAGTTGCTATTCTTGCTAGCCACTATCCACTAACCACTAGCCCTCGCTTCTAAAACGCTCCCGACTGCACGCCCTGCGGTTCGCGCTTCTTCTCGCGATAGATCTCGCCTTTGTAGACCCAGCACTTGACGCCAATCACGCCATACGTCGTCCGAGCTTCGGTGAAGCCGTAGTCGATGTCGGCACGCAGGGTGTGTAGCGGCAAACGTCCCTGCAGATACCATTCGGAGCGCGCGATTTCGTTGCCGTTCAGACGGCCGCTGACCCGCACCTTGATTCCCTTGCAGCCGAAGCGAAGCGCCGAGTCTACAGCTTTGCGCATGGCCCGGCGGAAGCCAACCCGCTTTTCCAGCTGCAGCGCGATGTTTTCCGACACCAGTTGCGCATCCAGCTCAGGCTTGTGCACTTCCTGGATGTCGACATAGACCTCGCGGTTGGTGCGCTTCTGGATCTCCTGCTTCAGCTTATCGATCTCCGTACCCTTGCGGCCGATGATGATGCCGGGACGCGCGGTGCGGATGATGATGCGTAGCTTGTTGCCCGGCCGCTCGATCTCGATCGAGCTGACGCCTGCCGACTTGAGCTTGTCTTTCAGCTCAGCCTTCAGCTTGACGTCTTCCAGCAGCAGTTTGTCGTAGTCGCGCTCCACGAACCAGCGCGATCTCCAGGGCTTGGTAATGCCCAGGCGAAATCCGTATGGATGGACTTTCTGTCCCATAATCTCCTACTTTTTCTTGGCGGGCTTCTTGGCCGCCGACTTCTTTGCCGCAGTCTTCTTCGCCGCTGCTTTCTTGGCCGGCGCCCGCTTTACTGCTTTCTTAGCTGGCTTGGCTGCCGCGCCTTCCTGCACGGTCTGCACCAGCTCGCCGTGTCCGTTGCCCGAGGCCTTCTCCGCCAGCGCGATCTCGATATGCGAGATGCGGCGCTGATAGCGATAAGCGCGGCCCATGGGGGCGGGACGAATACGTTTCATGCGCGGACCGTCATTGGCGATGGCGCGCTTCACGAACAGGCGATCGACATCGACGTCCAGTCCCTTCTCCGCGCTGACATAGTTGGCGTTCTCCACTGCCGAACGCAGCAACTTATACAGCTTGGGAGCGATACCCTTCTTGGTGAAGGCCAGCGTGTCCAGCGCCTGTTCCACCCGGCGGCCTTTGATCAGGTCCAGCACCAGGCGCGCTTTCTGCGGCGAGACGCGCACGTAATTCAGTTTGGCGGTGAATTCCATGTCGTTTCCTTATCTCCCCGGCGCCGGCCGGGCCGCGGTTTCCGTGGCCGCCCGCACGGAGTGACCCTTGAAGGTACGAGTCATGCTGAACTCGCCCAGCTTGTGGCCCACCATATTTTCCGTGACGTACACGGGGATGAACTTCTTTCCGTTGTGCACCGCCAGCGTGTGTCCCACCATCTCCGGGATCACCGTCGAGCGGCGCGACCACGTGCGCACGACTTTCTTCTCGTTGCGCGCATTCATGCCGTCGACCTTGGCCTGCAAGTGCGAATCGATGAACGCACCCTTTTTGGTTGAACGTGCCATATCGTCTCAGTCCTACTTCTGTCTGCGGGTTACGATGAACTTATCGGTCCGCTTGTTGTTGCGAGTCTTGTAACCGCGAGTCGGCTGTCCCCACGGAGTCACCGGATGACGTCCGCCGCTGGTCTTGCCTTCGCCGCCGCCGTGCGGATGGTCGACCGGATTCATGACCACGCCGCGATTGGTGGGGCGGATACCCAGCCAGCGAGTGCGGCCGGCCTTGCCGATAGAAATGTTTTCGTGATCGGTGTTGCCTACCTGACCGATCGTGGCCATGCAATCGACCAGCACCTTGCGAGTCTCACCGGAAGGCAGCTTGAGCAAAGCGTAATCGCCTTCCTTGGCTACCAGCTGCGCCTGGGCTCCGGCCGAACGCGCCATCTGCGCGCCCTTGCCCGGCTTCAGCTCGATGTTGTGCACCGTGGTGCCGGGAGGAATGTTGCGCAGCGGCAACGCGTTGCCTACCAGGATGTCGGCGTCAGGGCCGCTGACAATCTTGGCGCCAACTTTCAGGCCAACCGGATACACGATGTAGCGCTTCTCGCCATCGGCGTAATTCAGCAGCGCGATTCGCGCCGAGCGGTTGGGATCGTATTCGATGGAGGCGACCGTGGCGGGAATTCCGGCCTTATCGCGCTTGAAGTCGATGATCCGCAGCTTGCGCTTGTGTCCGCCGCCGCGATGCCAGATGGTCAGGTCGCCGGCATTGCGGCGTCCGCCGGTGCGCTGCTTAGGCTCGGTCAGCGGCTTGTATGGCCGGTTCGTCGTCAGATCATCGTTGACCGTGGTGGTCGTAAACCGCCGTGTCGGAGTTACCGGTCTGTAAGTTTTGATTGCCATGTTCCTACTCGCTTCTCGCTTGGTACAACTTTGCCGTCCCTACGGGACTTGGTGTCGCCGCTCTGCGGCTCGTCCCGGAGGACTCATCTCACCGGGGGCTTACGCCCCCGTCTAACTTCATCCCGCCGCTCTGCGGCTATCCACTAACCACTAGCCACTGACCACTAACTAAATGTTTTCTGCGTACTCGGGCATCTTCTGGCCCGCCTTCAGGCGCACGTAAGCTTTTTTCCAGTCAGGCCGATAGCCGGTGAACTTTCCGCGGCGCCGTTCTTTGCCGACAAAGGTCGCGGTCCGTACCGAGTCCACCTTCACTTTAAAAATGCTCTGCACTGCCTGCTTGATCTCGGTCTTGCTTGCCTTCACCGCAACTTCGAAGACCAGCGTGGCTTCGGTTTCTTTTGCCCCCAGACCTTTTTCGGTGATGACCGGGCGGCGAATGATCTGATATGCCGACTTCACTACGCCACCTCCGCGCGCTTGCGCTGCTGGGGTCCCCGAGACGCGCCGACTTTGCGCGTATTGGGGTGTTTGGGCGCCGAGGCCTTCAGCGAATCCTGCAACTTCTCGAAGGCCGGCCGCGCGAAGATCGTGGTCTCATAGCGCAGCAGGTGATAAGGATGAACCTGATTGCCCGCCAGCAGTTCCACGCCGGCCAGGTTGCGCGAGCTCAGATGCAGGTTATGGTTCTCGGTCGCCGAGCTCTCCACCAGCAAGGTCGTGCTCTTGGCGTTCAGCGTGTTGAGCGTCTTGCGGAAGTCTTTCGTCTTGACCACCGGCAAGTCGAAGTTCTCGACCACCACCAGCTTGCCATCGGCCAGCTTCGCCGCCAGCGCCGAGCGCAGTGCGCCCAGCAGCTTCTTGCGCGGGAAAGCGAAGTCGTAGGAGCGGGGTTGCGGCCCATGCACCGTGCCGCCATGCCGCCACAGTGGAGACCGAATGGATCCGACACGCGCGCGGCCGGTGCCCTTCTGCTTCCAGAGCTTCTTGCCTGCGCCGCTTACCAGCTTCTTGTTCTTGGTGGCGTGCGTGCCGGCTCGCTGCCCGGCGCGGTAATGCTTCACCGCTTCCCAGAGCAGGTCCTCGTTGACCGCGCCGAAGACTTCGTCGGCCAGCTCGAGCGAGCCTACTTTTTCGCCACCCAGATTCACTACATCAATCGTTGCCATAATTTCTCTCAGTTAGCTGTCGGCTATCAGCCGTCAGCTCTCAGCTAAACCTAAAATCGCTGAGGCAGCTAGTTCTGCAGGGGCTAAAGCCCCTACTTTTTGGCCTCGTTGGGCACGACTGAAGTCGTGCCCTGACACAAACCTTCTTGCCTTCGTTCGGCACGGCTCAAGCTGTGCCCTGATACGAACCTTCTGCCCTTCGTTCGGCACGACTCAAGTCGCGCCCTAATACGAACCTAGTCGACTAGCCCGCTATTGCTAGTTGCTAGCTACTTCTTCTTCGCCACCGCGCGCTTGGAAGCCTTCAACGGATCGACCGTGCCCGCGCCGCTGAATCCGCGACGCTCTCTGGGCGGCTTCTTCGCCTTGGTGATAATCACGTACGCATCTTTATGTCCCGGCACCGCGCCTTCGACCACGATCAGGTTCTCGTCCTTGTCGACGCCCAGCACACGCAGGTTACGAACTGTGACCCGATCCACGCCCATGTGTCCCGACATACGCATGCCTTTGAACACGCGCGAGGGGAACGCCGAGGAGCCGATGGAGCCCGTGATCTGGAACATCGATCCGTGCGAGGCTGCGCCGCCGGCAAACTTGTGACGCTTCACCACGCCGGCAAATCCGCGACCCTTGCTGGTGCCGGCCACGTCGACAAACTTTTCGCCTTCGAACATGTCGACCAGAACTTTGTCGCCAACCTTGGTGCCGTCCTGGGTTTCAGGATCGATCACGATCGGCACTTCGCGCAGAAAGCGCATCGGCGGCAGATCGTGCTTGGCGAAGTGGCCCTTCATCGGCTCGGTCAAACGCGACTGCTTCACGAACTCGACCAGTCCGATCTGCGCGGCATCGTAGCCGTCTTTCGTTACCGTCTTGCGCTGGGTCACAACGCAGGGGCCAGCCTGCAGCACCGTGACCGGGTGAACATCACCCTTGTCATCGAACAGCTGCGTCATACCGACTTTTCTACCGAGAATTCCAGCTACTGCCATGTTGTTGTCCTCAACTCCGCTTCCTGCCGTTCGTACCCGACCGGGGATTGCTGCGCAACCTCGGAAGCTTTGTTTTGTCTTGGCTCTCAGCTATTAGCCTTTAGCTTTTAGCAAGCGACTCATTCAGGCTGTCTTGCTAACAGCTAAGAGCTAACAGCTAAAAGCCGCTTATTTATGTTCCTTGCCGAACGCCTTGATCTCCACATCCACGCCGGCCGGAAGTTCCAGTTTCATCAGCGCATCGACCGTTTGCTGCGTGGGCTCGAGAATATCGAGCAGGCGCTTATGCGTGCGAATCTCAAACTGCTCGCGCGACTTCTTGTCCACGTGCGGGGAACGCAGCACGGTGTACTTGTTCTTCACCGTGGGCAGCGGAATCGGTCCCGCGATCTGCGCGCCCGTGCGCCGGGCCGTGTCTACAATCTCGCCGGTGGACTGGTCAAGAATGCGATAGTCGTAAGCTTTCAGCCGGATGCGGATTCGTTCTTTGCCAATCACGTTAGTTTCTCTCAAAGATCTTGGTTAGGATCATCTGCGTCTTCCGCGATGCATCCTGCGGCTTTTGCCGCCGTTGTTTGGGTGCCCCACTCATTCCAGCTTTTGGAATGAGTGGGATTTTCACTACGCAATAATTTCGCTGATGGTGCCGGCGCCCACGGTGCGTCCGCCTTCGCGAATCGCAAACCGCAAGCCCTTTTCCATCGCCACCGGCGTGATCAACTCAATCTGCAGGCTTACGTTGTCGCCCGGCATCACCATCTCCGTGCCTTCCGGCAGCGTCGCCACTCCCGTGACGTCCGTCGTGCGGAAGTAGAACTGCGGCCGATAGCCCTTGAAGAACGGCGTGTGCCGTCCGCCTTCGTCTTTCGACAGCACGTACACTTCGCCCTTGAACTTGGTGTGCGGCGTAATCGATGCCGGCTTGGCCAGCACCATGCCGCGCTCCACGTCTTCCTTCGCCGTGCCCCGCAGCAGCAGGCCGGCATTGTCGCCCGCCATGCCTTCGTCCAACTGCTTCTTGAACATTTCCACGCCGGTCACAACCGTCTTGCGAGTCTCGCGGAAGCCGACGATTTCAACTTCCTCGCCTACCTTCACCTTGCCACGCTCGATACGGCCGGTCACCACCGTGCCGCGTCCCTGAATCGAGAAGATGTCTTCAATCGGCATCAGGAACGGCTTGTCGATATCGCGCGCCGGCAGCGGCACGCTCTTGTCCACCGCCTCCATCAGCTCGTCGATCTTGGCTTCCCACTGCGCCTCGCCATTCAACGCGCCCAGCGCGCTGCCGCGAATCACCGGCAGATCGTCGCCCGGGAAGTTGTACTTGGTCAGCAGCTCGCGCACTTCCATCTCCACCAGATCGATCAGCTCGGGATCTTCCACCGCATCGCACTTGTTCAGGAACACCACCACGTAGGGCACGCCCACCTGGCGGGCCAGCAGCACGTGTTCCTTGGTCTGCGGCATCGGGCCGTCGGTCGCGGCGACTACCAGGATGGCGCCGTCCATCTGCGCCGCGCCGGTAATCATGTTCTTGATGTAGTCGGCGTGGCCGGGACAATCCACGTGGGCGTAGTGCCGGTTGGCGGTCTCGTACTCCACGTGCGCGGTCGCGATGGTGATGCCGCGCTCGCGCTCTTCCGGCGCGTTGTCGATCGAGTCGAAGCGAGCGAAACACGATCTTGGGATTGTGCTTCTGCAATACCTTGGTGATGGCCGCCGTCAACGTCGTCTTGCCATGATCGATGTGCCCGATCGTGCCTACGTTTACGTGCGGCTTGCTGCGGTCAAATTTCTCTTTCGCCATTGGAGCTCCGTATTTCGTTGCCGGGGCTAAAGCCCCATCTTTTATTGCTGCTCTATCGGCACGACTAAAGTCGTGCCCTGATACAAACCTAATTTTATTTCGGCGCAGCTAAAGCTGCGCTGAAATTCTTCGGCTCAGCTGCTGCGCTGCTTCAAGACGCTCGGCTCTACACTCAAGTCAACTCCGACCAATCGTCGTCAAACGGCGGCCACGGCTCACTTCGTTCCAGCCGGGCTCTTGCCCTGCACCTTGGCCACGATCTCTTCGGCTACCGCGCGCGGCGCTTCTTCGTAACGCGAGAAGTGCATGCTGAAGGTCGCGCGGCCCTGGGTGTTCGAGCGCATGTTGGTCGCGTAGCCAAACATCTCGGCCAGCGGAACCATGGCCTTGATCACCTGCGAACCGGCGCGATGCTCCAGCGCCTCGATGCGTCCGCGACGGCTGCTCAGATCGCCGATGATGGTGCCCATGTACTCTTCGGGCACAACCACTTCGACCGACATCACCGGCTCCAGCAGAACCGGACTGGCCTTGCGCGCGGCTTCTTTGAACGCCATCGAGCCGGCAATCTTGAAAGCCATTTCGTTGGAATCGACATCGTGATAGCTGCCGTCGTAGAGCGTGGCTTTCACGTCCACCATTTCGTAGCCGGCCAGAACGCCGCCTTCCATGGCTTCTTTAATGCCCTGATCCACCGGCTTGATGAATTCCTTGGGAATCACGCCGCCCACAACTTCATTAACGAACTCGTAGCCCTTGCCCGGCTCGTTCGGCTCCAGGCGAATGCGCACGTGACCGTACTGGCCGCTGCCACCGGTCTGGCGAATGTATTTGCCTTCGGCCTTCGACTCTTTGCGAATGGTCTCGCGATAGGCGACCTGCGGCTTGCCGACATTGGCCTGCACGTTGAACTCGCGCATCATGCGATCGACCAGGATCTCCAGGTGGAGTTCGCCCATGCCTTCAATGATGGTCTGGCCGCTGTCGGGATCGGTGCTGACCCGGAACGTGGGATCTTCCTGCGCCAGCTTGCCCAGCGCGATGCCCATCTTTTCCTGATCGCTCTTGGTCTTGGGCTCGACCGCAACCGCGATGACCGGCGCCGGGAACTCGATCGACTCCAGAATGATGGGATGGTTCTCGTCGCAAATGGTGTCGCCGGTAGTGATGTGCTTCAAGCCGACGCAAGCGCAGATGTCGCCGGCATAAATCTCGGTAATGTCTTCGCGCTTGTTGGCGTGCATCTTCAGCAGGCGGCCAATGCGCTCGGAGCGCGAACGCCCGCTGATGTGAACACTGTCGCCCTGCTTCAAGTGTCCGGAGTACACGCGGATGAAGGTGAGCTGTCCGACAAACGGATCGCTCATGATCTTGAAGGCCAGCGCGGCAAACGGAGCATCGTCTTTCGGCAGGACGGATCTCTTCAGCGCCAGTATCGGGATTCTTTCCCACCACCGGAGGAACGTCGAGCGGCGAAGGCAGATAGTCGACTACCGCGTCGAGCATCGGCTGCACGCCTTTGTTCTTGAAGGCGGTGCCGCAGATCACCGGGAAGACTTTCATCTTCAGGGTAGCGCGGCGGAGGGCGGCTTTCAGTTCGGCCTCGCCAATGGTTTCGCCTTCAATGTACTTGTGCATCAGCTCGTCTTGATCGTCGTTTTCCACGACGGTCTCGACCAGCATCTGATGGTAGGCCTGCGCCTTCTTCTTCAGCTCTTCGGGAATTTCTTCGACCTCGAACTCGGCGCCCAGGCTTTCGTCATTCCACACGATCGCCTTCATGGTCATCAGGTCGATGACGCCTTTGAACTTTTCTTCCTGGCCGATGGGCAACTGGATAGCGACGGGGCGGGCATTGAGGCGCTTGCGGATGGTGTCGACTGCATGCTCGAAGTCGGCGCCCATCTTGTCCATCTTGTTGATGAAGCAAATGCGCGGAACCCCGTACTTATCGGCCTGCCGCCAGACGGTTTCCGATTGCGGCTCGACTCCGTGCACGGCATCGAACACGGCGCAGGCGCCATCGAGCACGCGCAGCGAACGCTCGACCTCAGCGGTGAAGTCGACGTGGCCGGGGGTGTCGATGATATTGATGCGAATATCTTTCCAGACACAGGTAGTGGCGGCGGAGGTGATGGTGATGCCGCGCTCCTGCTCTTGCGCCATCCAGTCCATCGTCGCCGTGCCTTCATGGACCTCACCAATGCGGTGCGTGCGTCCTGTATAGAACAGGATGCGCTCCGTGGTGGTGGTCTTACCGGCATCGATGTGGGCCATGATGCCGATATTTCTGCAACGATCTAATGGAACCTGTCTGGGCACGATCTTTTCCGTTTCTTGCTGGGCGACCGAGGTCGCTATGTTTCCGTTTTCAAAACCCTGTCGTCCCTACGGGACTCGGGTTTAGATTCTGGCGCTGAACGCGACGCTAAAGCGTCGCTCTACCGTTCTTTGCATCGCCTCTTGTCATCGCCGGGCGGGTCTGTCTAGCCCGATCACTTTAAAGGCCTGCTCCACCTTACCAGCGATAATGGGCGAAGGCCTTATTGGCCTCGGCCATGCGGTGGACGTCTTCCTTCTTCTTGATGGCCGCGCCTTTGCCATTGGCGGCGTCGAGCAACTCGTTCGCCAGCTTGTCGATCATGCCCTTTTCGCCACGTCCGCGGCTGTAGGTCAGGATCCAGCGAATCGCCAGCGAAGTGCGGCGATCGGCATTGACTTCGACCGGAACCTGGTAGTTGGCGCCACCCACGCGGCGAGTCTTGACTTCCAACACCGGCTTGGCATTCTCCACGGCCTTCTTGAACAGCTTGATGGCCTCATCGCCACCTTTGTCTTCCAGCTTCTTCATGGCGCTGTAGAAGATGCCCTGGGCGGTCGACTTCTTGCCGTCCCACATCATGCTGTTCACGAACTTGTTGACCAGCGTGGACTGGTAGACCGGGTCGGCCAGCGGCTCACGCTTCGCGATATGTCCTTTTCTCGGCATAGAACCTCGAACAACCTACCGGGGCTAAAGCCCCACAAAATTATTTAGGCCTTGGCGGCACGACTGAAGTCGTGCCCTGACACAAACCTTATCTTCCGGCCTTACTGGTTACGGCGCGATCATTCGCGCCCTGACAATCCTTAAGCCTTCGGCCGCTTGGCTCCGTACTTGGAGCGGCTCTGCTTGCGATTGGCGACACCGACGGAATCCAGCGTGCCGCGCACCACGTGATAGCGAACGCCCGGCAAATCCTTCACACGGCCGCCGCGGATCAGCACGATCGAGTGCTCCTGCAGATTGTGGCCGACACCGGGAATGTAAGTCGTCACCTCGATACCGTTGGTGAGCCGCACGCGCGCGACTTTGCGCAACGCCGAGTTCGGCTTCTTCGGTGTCTGGGTGTATACGCGGGTGCAGACGCCGCGCTTTTGCGGGCAGGACTGCAGCGCCGGACTGGCCGTCTTATAATTCGGCGCCTTCCGGCCCTTGCGCACCAGTTGATTAAATGTAGGCACTCTGTGCAGCTCCTTAATTCTTCCAGCCAGCCAGGCTGGCAAACCTTGTGTCGCGGACTGAAGCCCGCCTTGCCCTATGCCGTCCCTACAGGACTCGGCTCTTCACCTTCGCTACCCAGCGCTGAAGCGCTGGGCTAAGCTCTACCGCAGGCTAAAGCCTGCTCAAATCATTAAGATCGCGCTGGACGCTGGCCTGAAGGCCAGCTCTACCCGATCTTCACATCTCCACGATCAGCAGCCCTATCCAACCTTCACGTCTCACGACGGCTAGCTCTACCCGAGCTTCACATCTCACGACCGGCGGCCGTACCCGATCTTCGCGGCTCACGGCACCAACTTTGCCTGAACCTCGCGCTCGAACACTGACGTTAAAGGTCAGCACTACCCGATGCCGCTGTCGGCAGCAACCTAACGGCGCTGGCCGCGGCTCAATTTGCATCCCACAATTTGGGACTGGGCAATCGCTTGTGCGTGGCCCGTAAGCCACTTGCCCATGCTTCCCCGCACGCACCGCCTCGGGGAATATTGGTTTCCGCTCAGGTTAGGCTTCCGACGGTGGCGCCGTGGTCGTTCCGCAAACCAGCCTGACGGCGGTTGCGGAGGTCGGGAACGAGGGCGCTCCGTTTCGTTGCCTCGGTCTGCATACCCGGTGGAAAGCTCCAGCGGAAGCGCAGACACGTTTCAGCGAGGATCCTGCAAAACTATTCTACAGGATGGAGAGCAAAGCAGCACAGCCAGAACACTACAGGCAGGCCAAAGTTGACTCGCAGAACCTTTTCAATATAACAAGCAGCTCGCTTTGCCGTCAACTAGTTCCGCGTGACCGTAGTGGATCAGTTTGAATTTCGTTCCGTCCTAAACATCTTTAATCCCTGCCACGCGCCGAGGATGCCAAGTGCCAACAGCGCAAGCACGCCGAGATTGGCCTTCCTCGTATAGATCATGGCGAAAATCCATCAGCAGCTAAACAGCACCGCTCCGCATGAGCCGACAAACCAAAACACGAGAGCTGCTTTCTTGCCAAACGAGCGTTTCATGCTGGCAGCCACTTCAATCGGCCGGGCCGGCAAAGAGAATGAGATTTCCATCGGGATCCATGACAACGAAGGTTCTTGCGCCCCAGGGCTCCTTCTTCAGGGTTTGATGAAAGCGCACTCCTGCGGCCTGGTAACTCAAGAAGAGTTGTTTGATTTCATCTGTGGTACCGACGGTGAGCGAAGCCGAGAGCAGATGTTCGCGCTCCCGAATATCGCCAGCGAACACGGGTTCGCACACCACCCTCAAGGCAAGCCGCGCCTGGTCGCGAGTGACTTGCCCGTAGAAGGGCGGATCGCCATAGACGAAGTCGACCGCGAAGCCGAGCTTGTGAGTATAGAAATTGCAGGATGCCTGGATGTCGGCAACGAACAGTTGTGCGGCGGTTGAATTGAGAACAGGGCGTGGTCGATTGTCCGGCTGCATCTTCATGGGTCATGACATGGGCTCCTGATTTGAGCGCCTGCCATCCCTCGAAACCCATCTGCCGCGCCACTAGCTCCTGGGCGTCGGCAAGCTTGAAGTTCGCCTCCAATATCTGCTGGTCGCTGAGGTGACGAAACCGGGGCAGTGCTGCCCTGATTTGGGCGTGCGACCGGATAATACCGTTCGCGGTGCCAGCGCAGATATTGTTTGGCTTGCTTCTTGAGGTTTTCGAGGTTCGGCATAGGCGCAGTTGCATTTCTGTGTAGGCGGGCGTTGCCCTTTCGCTATGCCGATGCGCCCTACGCCGCAAGAAAATAGTGCCTCGGCAGAGTGCAGTTGTCAACCGATGCGTGACGGGATGGCAGAGAGACCGTGTCGCGAGTGGCGCCGCTTCGTGGCTCACTACTATTTTCCACTTGACCGGGGGCTTAACCACCCCAATCCGCGCAAGACCGGCGCGGCTTGGGGGCCCGGTACGAGGCTATTACGAAACCGTGCCGTCGCTACGCGACTCGTAAGTTTTTTTCTTCACCCAGCACTCCGCCTCCGGCTCCGTGCTGGGCTAGATTATGCCGTGCCTTCGGCACTTGACTTCACGCGGGTTGCTCCACCGATGCAAACGCGGACCGAGTTTCTACAGCCTTTTACGCCGCCCGGCTAACTTCATCTCGTCGCGTTGCGGCTAGTTTGACGGAGTGTTCAGGCTGTTTGTTCCTCCAGAAAACTTCCTTCCGGTTGCGACACAGTCTCAGAGAGCCCTTAGAAGCCCGCTCCCACACTCAGCTACTTTTTCAAACTAAGACACTACTCGGGTGACCCAACCGGTCCATCTCACATCGCTGAGCACTGTGACAAAACTATTGCCCCACCACGAACAGATGTCCGTCGTTCTGGCTGTAGATCTTCCCATCGCCTCCAATCGACAACGGCGTATAGGCCGCGTTGGTGGCTTGCTTGAGGAAGATCTTCTGCAAGGGTGTGGTGAATACGCCGTGATGCCCCTGGGGCACCGAGTAGATGCTGCCATCTTCGCTGGTGACGTAGACCACGCCGTTACTGTCGATGGTCGGCGCGTTGACGCACCACTCATATCCGTTGGGATGCTCCTTATCGATGGTCGTGTTCTGGAACGACCATTCCACGTTCAGATTGGCATCGAGCTGGGTAATGTAATAGGGCCCGGGGGGCACGACGTAGCAAACCGGATTGGAGTAGTCATAACAATATGCGGCCGAATCGTAGTGATTGTCCTTGACCACGACGGAAAACGTACCGTCGTGGGTATAGACCGCCGGGGTGGAATCCCAGCCGAAGCTGTAGGAGTTGACGTAGTTTCCTTGCGCGTCGAAGTGGAGCATATGTCCGCGACTAAAGTTGTAAGCGTCGACGACACCAAAAAGGATCGAGCCGTCGGGAAGCACCGTCGGCGTAGATGAGGCTAAATCGCTGACGAAGCCCGCGCCCTTGGCATTTGTCGTGGGGTCGACTCCCACTACGGTACCGTAGCGGCACGAGTTCGGCAGATTATCGACGCCCTGCGGCGCGATGGGCAGGATAACGCCGCAACCATCAGTCAGGCGAAGTTGCAAGGACGACGCCCATTTCGGAGTGAGATCGGGATTGACCGCGATCAGATAAGCCACCTGATCGTCAAAGTGGGCGACGCTGGCGGTGTAGACCGTTCCATCAGGAGCCACCGCTGGACCAATGTTTAATCCCGGCCGCTGCGAGCCGCAGAGAAAGGTGGGCGGACTGGCAATTCCCGGCATCGGCCAGGGCAGGAACTGGTACGCGTTCCCAAGATCGTAAAATCCGCCGAGACAGTTGGTACTGTCACCCGGAGGCGCGTTCGGCACCAGGGTCGCGTAGGTAACGGTCGCGGTGGAATCGCTGGGCGTAACCTTCACCAGCCAGGAATTGGTCACGTCATTTTGCTGCCAGGGATTGCCATTGGTATTCAGCTCGATGACGTTGTAATAGATGTTGCCACTGTCGTCGGCGGTCAGCGGACCGGAAACAAAAGTGTTGTCGGCGTCAATGGGTTTGCCGGCGAAGGCTCGGCCGGCAAACGGGTTGATCGATTCACCCTGGCCAGTCGTCTCGTCCACTTTCCAGATGGTGCCGGCTGCTCCCGGAACATAGACGCTGCCATTAGCCAAGGCGGGATGAAAGACCGGCTCCCAGCCTTCCAGTCCTACAAATCCTCCGTATAGGTTTGTACCGTTAGGTTCCGGCTTCCAATCGGTGTTGAAGGTCCAGATGATGACCGGCGATCCCTGCTCCCAGTCGCGCCGCACCACCGACCATTGCAACTGATTCCATGCATTGGGGCCGCAGTCCGCCCCATAAATCCAGGCGGCGACCCAGGGACAGGTGGGATAGGTGCCGCTCTTCTGCATCATGAAGAAGCTGTTGCCGTCGACCAGCGTCGCCTGGTAGTGCGCGGTCAGTACACTCGTGCCGTAAAGAGGAAAGTTCTCAGCCTGCTCCAGAGTGGTGAATGGATCGTAGACAATGTCGGCGATTTTTTCGTTCAGCGGCTGGCCGGCAACGTCAACCATGCCGGTATGCTGTGCGTTCCGGCCCCATTGCGACCAGAATGGCTGATCGCTGGCAGAGCTGTGGAGCGGAAACATTGTGATGGAAATCAGGAAAAGAGTGGTGGCGGCGAGTAGGCGGTTCATCGTACCTCCAAGGAAAGATGGGAGAGACGTAATGAGGCCGGGCAGATTCTAGCACGGTATTGCAACCCCAAATCAGCATTTTGTGACGGGCGGCAGGCCATCGCTTGTCGGTAAAGGCCCCGAGCCAGGGGCAAATTGGCCCAGGCGGTTAACCGGCAGGTGGGCAGAGAATCGAAAATCCTGTAGCCTCTTGTCTACAATAGGAAACTATGCGAACACGAACGTTGGGTGCGGTTCTGCTAGTGGTCATTGTTATGTGCGGTTGTAAGGAGCGGAGAAACGCTGTGCTCATTTTGAATGAGCAATGGA
Source organism: uncultured Acidobacteriaceae bacterium (assembly GCA_963746515.1). Classification (GTDB taxonomy): domain Bacteria; phylum Acidobacteriota; class Terriglobia; order Terriglobales; family Acidobacteriaceae; genus Bog-257. The sequence continues at coordinate 140,293 of CAVVBO010000005.1, forward strand.
GCGTGAATCAGGCTACTGACGATTGCCAGACGCTGGCGCGGCAGGAAGGGCCAAAGTGCAGCGCCGACCCGAGGATTGCGATCCGGGAGTCGGACGCTCAACTGGCCAACGCTTTCGAAACCGAACCGGAGTGCAACGGGCTAACGCTGCTGACGCTCAACGTTTCGGATCATCAGCGGCCTTTGAACTCCCGCCGCAACTGGTGGCTGTTTCTGGAACTCAGTCCTAGCGCGGGTTCCGAGGAACGGCGATTTACGGTATCGCGCAGCGACGATCCCGGCGCACCTGGCGGCCTGACCGGCCAGGGGAATATGGGCACGATAGCCAAGGACGCGTGCGATTTTGTTCGCGGCGGCAGGGGTGGACGATAGACTCGGCGTACCCCGGGGGCACAACTCCGCGACGCCATGTGGGTTTCACACTTCGGATAGTAGCCAAAGCAGTTTACGAGCTTGCGTTCGTTGGCTCGCTTGCCGAAAACCGTAACCAGCCTCTAAACTTAGGGCTTTCCGTCAGATAATAATTTTGGTTCGCATATCCGCCGGCTCTGTGCCCTGGCGGGGAGGTTACATGCAGCGGGTTTCAGCGGTCCCGGTTCTGGCTGCCATGGCAGCGGTCTTTTTTCTCTCCTGTCTGGTTGCGTGCGGCGGCAGTAGCACCGCGAATACTACGGCGACCCAACTGATTTTGAATCCCACCACTTTTTCTTTGAACCAGGGAGCCGTAGGAACCCTATCGGTAACTGCCGAAAACTCTGCCGGCACCATCGTCCCCGCCGATATCACCTTCACCAGCAGTAATACCAGCGTGGCCACGGTTTCCACCGGAGGATTGATTTGCGCCGGGCAGTGGGACTCGGTCTTCATTAACTGCACCCCCAATGGAGGAGTAGGACAGGTCACCATCACCGCCACCTCCAATAACAACATTACGGGCACGGCCACGGCGTACATACACGAGCAAGTGGACCAGGTTCAGGCAGTGCTGGCGAACAACTGCACCAGCATGGGCCAGGCGGTAAGTGTTTCAGGGCAAGCCTTCAGCACTACCGCGCCCGGTTGCTCATTGTCCGCGCCATGCAACATTACCTCCACCGTGGGGCCGTTCGCTTTTGGCTCCAACGATAACTCCATTGTCGCCAGCTCATCGGGCATCGTGTCGACTTTCAATTCGACTACGAACAGCCCCACCTATTCTTCGGGTGGAACCATCAGCGGCACTTCCGGCCAAACCTGCAATCTGTCGAACTTCGTTGGCGTCACCGGGGCCACGGCAACCGTAGCTTTGACCAGTGCGAATACGATTGCCAGCGGCACCCATCTGACTATCACGGCGCCGGGGTCCGGCGGAACGACTCCGCCCACCACGGCCACGCTGAGCAACGGCAGCGCCACCTGCAGCGGCACGGCGACTGTGGTTACCTCGCTAACCAATGGGGTGCTGACTGCAGAGGTTCCAGGCGTGACCACGGTGTTCGCCAGTGTGTCGGGAGTGAACAGCGTGGGCGCGCCGTACGAGACTTGCCGGGTGGCTCAAATTATGGTGACCAATGCCACCAGCGGCCAGACTTCCTTCACCCTGAATCCGGGCGGGACGCAGCCGCTTACGGCCGATGTTTACGATTCGACCGGTCGATACATCACACCCACCCTGGCCTGGGGTTCGTCGTCCACCGCCGCGGCGACGGTTGCGGCTAGCGGATCGGTGAGTAATCCCGGAACCATCACGGCGGTCGCGCCCGGAACCGCCTACATCACGGCCTCCTGTAGCTTCCCGAGTTGCAACCGGTTTGTGCCCGCGCAATACAGTCAAAATATCGTCACAGCCACGGTGACCGGTACGACCGGAACCTTGGTGTATGCCGCCAGCACCAATTCATTAATGCTGGTGCCGTTTAATATCGCGACCGACACCCCGGGCACCGCCATCACGCTGCCGGCCTATCCCAACTCCATCGCCGCCGATCCGGCTGGCGTGAGCGTATATCTGGGGACCAACAGTAGCGGTTTGATGGCCGTCAATGTGAGCTCGGGTGGAGTGACCACGTATGCAGTCAACGGAACCATCGTGGCCGTCAGCCCGGATGGACAATACCTGCTGATTTCCGATCCGGCGGGCGCTGTGCGTTACTTCGACGTTGCCACCCCTGCGGTCACCGGCAGCGCGCCCGGATACACCACCACCTCGTCGGCTTACACCCCCGACAGCCAGTCGAACCAGTGGATCAACGGAACAAACCTTGGAGTGGGCTTGCAGACGGCGTTTTCGGGCTTGGTCCCCTTGGGCTATACGGCGAACGCACTTGATATCAGCGCACCGGGTGGGCTGACCTACATCACCAGCGCCAGCTCGCGCGAAATCAACGTACTCTCTACTTGCAACCAGGCGCCAAATCCGCCGCTGCCGGCAAACGCGCCAACCTTGATCGCCAAACTGCCGAACGGTACGGGAGCGGTGGCTGCCGACCCCCCGGACATTGACGTGGTTACGACGCCACTTCCCTACAATGCCGGTTGCCCGGTCACTACGCAAAGTACGCTGGTCGCCTATCCTCTGGTGCAGACAGGCAGTTTTACGGCGCAACAGATTTTCGTCACCAGCGACAGCACGCGCGCGTGGGTTGTAAGCAATCTGCCAGAGTTGCTGAGCTTCGATTTGTCGAATCTGGCGCCGGCCACCGTTGCCCTGACGGGAAGTCCCACGCCTTACAACGGCGGAGTTACGCTGGATGGCGCCAATGTATATGTTGGCACCAGCGATGGCACGGTACACCGGATCAGTACGTCCGCGATGGCCGATATCACCCAGATCCCGGTCAGTCTAAAGGACGCCAACGGCAACGTCACGCCGCCTAACCTGGTGGTAGTAGTGCCGTAATCGGTCGCGCGGCTGTTCTCGATTGCGTCAACGCTGGATTGAGAGCAGAGGAAATGTCGGCAACGCAATTAAGTCCCGTCCTGCGGGAGCAAAGATCATAGCCGTGCCCTGGCTGCGCAATCTCATGAACTGTTTTTATCAGGGCATGGTTCACAGGCGCGGGAAAAGTCGAATTCGAGATTTTTGAAGGGGCGCAGCTTTAGCTGCGCCGTCACAAGTCCTTTATTTTTGTCATCCCGAACCGGCTTCAGCCGGTGAGGGATCTGCTTTGGGGACTTTTTCCGCAGCCTGTCAGCCGTGCCGTAAGGAAGTCAACGATAACTTGGGCTTCAGCCCCTGAGGGCAGGTTGCTTGCCGGGGCTAAAGCCCGGACCTCCTGCTGCGCGTCGTTCGGCACAACTGAAGTTGTGCCCTGATACACCCATAACAATTTATGAGATAGCTCTTCGACGGCAGGTTTTAGTTTTCCGACAGCACTGACTTATTTCTTCTCGCCCAACTCGCGGGCCACACTGTCGAGCACGCCATTGATGAACTGTACCGACTCCGGCGTGGAGAAGCGTCGCGCAATCTCCAGCGCTTCGTTAATTACCACCGGGCGCGGCGTCTGCGGAAATCCCAGAAACTCTCCTACCCCGGCACGCAGCAGATTGCGATCGACGGCCGCCATGCGGTCCATGCGCCAATGTTCGGCATTGCGTTCGATCAGCTGGTCGATCTCTTCCCGGCGCTCGCAACAGACGCGAAACAATTCGTCGGAAAACTCGCGCACCTTTTCGTCCAGGTCCTGACGCTCGCTCCAAAAGGTTTTCCGCACCTGCTCCAGATCCTGATGTCCCATGTCCAGTTGGAACAACATCTGCAGCGCCAGTTCGCGCGACTTGCGACGGGTGCCTGCTTTGCTCATCGCTCTTCGCCTTTGGCGCCAGTCGCCTGTACTGTTTGGTCATCCTGAACGGAGGCGGTCGCCTCGGCCGACGCAGCCGAGGGATCTGCTGCCTTGTCATCCCGAGCGGAGGCGGCCGTCTTTGCCGCCGTAGCCGAGGGATCTGCCGCCTTGTCATCCCGAGCGGAGCGAAGCGCAGCCGAGGGATCTGCGGTTCCCTTCTTTCGGCGAGGGCGCGACGACTTCGTAATCTGCTCGCGCAGACACGCCATCTCCACCGCAGCCAGCCCGGCCTCGAAACCCTTGTTGCCGGCCTTCAATCCGGCACGATCGATGGCTTGCTGCAAGCGTGTCGCAGGTCAGCACTCCTAGAGCGTGGGGAACTCCGGTTTCCTGCGCCGACTGCCCGATGCCGCGGGCCACTTCGTTGGCGATCACCTCATAGTGCAGCGTATCGCCACGCAGCAGGCATCCGATGCAGATAATCGCGTCATGGCGTTTGGTTTCGGCAAGCTGTCGCGCAACGGAAGGAATCTCGAACGCTCCCGGCACATGAACGATGGTTATGTCGTCTGGCTTGGCGCCGCATTGCCGAAGCGCCTGCAATGCGCCGTCGAGCAAACGCTCGGTGATAAACGAATTGAACCGGCTGATGACCAGGGCAAAGCTTTTGCCGCGCGCGTCGAGCTTGCCTTCCAGGCCACGGTTCTCGCTGGGCTTCTTCGCATAAGTCAGAAAACCAATTCGCAAGCCGCCGACTTCGACTTCGAATAGTCGCGCGCCGTAAGGGGTGTCGCTAATTTCACGTTGAATCTTGACGCCCGACTTCTGGACGGGTGCCCCATCCTCGTCGCCCGTTTTTGGCGGCAGGGTGGGAGCTAGTTTCTTGACGATTGCAAAAGCCGCGTCCGCATCGGAAACTTCGACAGTGGCATCGACGCTGGGCAGATCAGTCGCGGCGATCAACTCGATGCCGCCGCTGGGAGCCAGCATCTCGAGGCCGTGGCCGTCGCGCTCATGCCACTGATTGCCGGGCGCAAAACCCAGCGCACGAAACAGATCGAGCGCAGGCTGCAAGTCGGTCAGAGATTTCCCCAGCACGCGCGGAAACACAATCGATCGGATCATAGATTCAATTGTAACGGCTGTCGGCAGTTAGCAATTGGCCCTTAGTACTTGGCATTTGGCGGGTTGGTTGTGATATGGCGATTTCACAACACCGATCCGTATTGACCTTATTTTTTGATAGACCATTTGCTGCAACCGTAACCGAAGCCAAGGTCCGGCGACAACGCTGAAACCGAAGCGTGGCCGTTTGACTTTACAGATAAGGATTCGCGGAATACAGCCGTTCGCAAATCATGCTGTCGCGGTCCTGATGCCGTACTGGCGCTCAAAAACTGACGCCCGCCTCAAGCACTACCGTCGGTTCGGTAAAGCCCGCATTAAAGATGTACGTCGTAAATTCCCACTTCTTATGCGACACGCCCACCAGGAATCCGCGCTGCACGTCGAGGCTGGTGTGGAAAGCCTTTGAGTGTTGCGCTACCAGGCCCACGCGAAACCAGTCGACCGGCGAGTAGGTAAATTGCGGCCAACTGTAGTAGAAGTTGCCGGATTTATGCGTCGTATCGAATACATATTCATTGGCGATCGACAGCTCAATCTTCTTATAGGTGAGCGAGGCCTCGCAGCCGGGAGCAATCCCGTTAGTTCTCCCGAAAACGCCACCGATCATCGGCGTCACGTCCAGCACCAGCTTTTTGCCGGCACTGAAGTTATAGCCTGCCCACAACGATCCCGTGCTGCAGGTTCTCGTAGTTGTAGCGTGCTTCCAGATGCAGCCAATTTCGGTCTGCTGTGAAAACTGGATTCACGTAGGACTGATCGTCGGGAATGATGTAGCCATCGACCGTGAGATCGTAGGCCCACGGGTTCTTGGCGGCATCAGGAGGATTAGCCGGCGCCCCGCTCGCTGTGCCCTGACCCAATGCCTGACCGCCAAGGAGGGCAACCACTGCCAGCACTGCGAGTTGTTGTATGGGTTTCAGAATACGATCCTGAACGATGTCGTGGCTCATCCGCCGAGTGCAATGGCAACGCCGACCAGCGCCAAGCCAAACAGCATCGCGCAGCATCCGGCCAGATAGCGGTGGTAGCCTGTGTACTTTCCCCACATGAATCCGGCGGCGAACAGCGATGCAATCAGCAGAGCATTCGAAACTCGAAGAGCAAAGCGCGGCTCGGAAGGAAAGATCAGGAACGGGATCACGGCCGGGAACACCGCCGCGAAATCGATCCAGAAGATAGCGACCATCCCGTAGACATCGTCCTTGACGAGGCCAGTCTCGGGCAATCGGATTCGTAACATTGCGGGCAGAACAGTCCGGCAAATGCGAGTGCGGTCTTCCGCGCTCGTCATGGGCTCCAGGAGGGGGTCGAGGTGGACACTAATTGCCGAGAATGCCGCGCTCTCGTTTGGAGCGTTCCTGATTTCGCTAAGCAATTGCCGGCGCTGACGGCGAGCCGTCAAGTTGCCCACCACGAACAGTGCACCATCGATAATGCCCCAGGCGACGTTACAGCCGAGAGCGGCAATCAACAGGTGCCGTACTCCCTGTCTTCCGGCGCCCGCCGTCAGCCCTGAGATGAGGGTGAAGTCGAGCACCATGATCAGGCCACACAGGATTTCTTCCAGTCTGTCTGACGGATCCAGATACTTTTTGACAAGGCGCGTCCTGGGATGAAAAAACACCAACTCAATCCCCCCAAGTCTTTCCCTCTAACCGCTTATCGTGCATCCTGGTGCTCCGGGGCGTCGGCTGCAAGCGATGCTATCTTGCGCGTATAAAGGCCAATGCCGGGCATCGCGCTTAGCCCGTGGGCAAAGATACTAAGCAGCACGGTCACCTGCACCGCGAAACGTATGGTCGACTCACCCGGAAAATGCGTCTCCTGCTCCAGATAGACCAGACCAAGCACAATCGACGCGAGGCCGCGCGGCCCGAACCAACCCATGAAGACTACGCTCGCCGCACTGAGACGCGTGCCGATGAGCGCGATTGCCACCGGCAACATCCGCACCAGCGTCAGGCTTAGAAGCGCGTATATCCAAGATGCCGCGCTGAACTGCGGCCAATCCCGCACTGCCGCCATGCCAAACAGGAAGAACACGGCAAGGTTCAGCAACTGTCCCCATTCCTCCGCGAACTCGACGCTCTGCTTGCCGGCTTCCTTGAATCCGACCTGCACCGCCAGGCCCGCGACAAACGCCGCGATGAACATGCTTGCGCCAACCATGTCGGACACTACCAGGCAAAGCAGCGGCAAGGCGACCACGCCGATTTGTTGGAAAGATTCCGCGATCCACTGCTTGCGGCGCGCCAGGCCCAGCAACCATCCGCCGGTGAGGCCGATGACCAAACCGACACAAACGCCAAAGCCAAGCTGTTCCACGATGAACTCCATCAGGCTGCCTTTTCCACCTTCGATTTTGGCGGCTGCAATGGCGATAAAGAACAGGAGGAAGGGGACGGAAAGTCCGTCGTTGAGACCGGCTTCCACATTGAGCGCCTGACGAATGCGCATGGGCACCCGCGAGCTGTTCACGATAATCTGTCCCAGACCGGCGTCGGTTGGCGCAAGGATAGCGCTCAGGATTCCTGCTTCCCAGATCGAGAGTTGCGGAAACACCAGCCGCGCGACGACTGCCCCCAGAACGATCGTCAGCAACATGCCTGCGCTTAGCAGCCGCGCCGGAAGGTTCCTGATACTACGCAAGACATTCAGGTCGGTACGGCTGGCGTCCGTAAAGAGCAACATCACCAGGCCGACTTCGGCAATGTGGAGTGCGGCATTAGCCGTGAACCCGGCCTTCAAAATTCCTTGCAAGGCGGGAAACATCACCATTCCCGCGACCGTGAACACAATGGGCGCGGTGACGATCGTCTGCTCCAGCCGCCGCGACAGCAGACTGTAGAGGAAAAGAAGCGAGACGAAAGTAGCTAGAGGAATCATTGCTATCCGCCTATCTGAACTGCAGTTGCGAGGTTCGCGGTTTTTTCGGGACCGCAGGTGGTGCCACCGAGATGCGAGGTCTTTCGAACCGTGGGAGCGATGGGGTTCTATGAGACCGCCATCCGAAAAGCGTTACGGCTCCAGCAGGCCGGCCTGAGGCTCAGCGCCCCCTGGCAGAGCACTCTCTTGTGAGTAGTGCGAGTAGAAAGCAGCCGATAACAATCAGTGCGAGCACTACCCACTCGACTCGGATATCGTGTTTTCCTTCTGCCGTAGCCGAGTAACTAGGTGCGTCGGCCGGTCTGAATCTGTTACCGCACTGCATGCAGGTTATGTAAGTCTTGCTGCTGCCCAAAAAGCCTGTGGTCAAATCCCATCCACGTTTCTCGGCGTGTACTTGAGTTGAACCGCACTTCGGACAGGTTACAGCGTCATCGCCATCGCCTTCGTTGGCCGCAGTCATTGCACTCTATCTCCTAACCGCACTCTGATTCGTAACGTCAGCAGCGTGATCGTCGACATAGCCGGTAGGTTCGAGCCGGGCAACCGGGTTCGGCCTGCGCTGCCACAACGAGCATCAGCGTACCGGCCACGCCCAGCCACCATTTTTATAGATCGTACGTTTAGCCCACGAAGACCAGCTGTGATTCGAGTCACAAGTTGCAGTGCGTCACTACAACCTTTGCGGGATCTCACGAACGAGTACCCTGATGGTCCAAGCCAGGCCTTGTTGAGAGAAGGCAGCACCTCAAGCGAGCGGACATTTTCCACCTCCAAGCGAAAATCGACCAGGTATGGGAGAACGAAGGTATAGGGTCTTGTTTCGCGCGCGGACTCGCCGGGAGTGGCTGGGAAAAAGGCCGTTGAATTCTTCTCCCAAGACACCGCTTAGAATTTCATGCCTGCGGAGGTGTTTTTGTCAGTGAGCTACGATGCAGGTGCAGGTGACGTGATGAATTCGTCAACCCAGATTAGCGGCCAACAGAAGAGGCACAAACTGATCGCCTGTGCCCCAGGTTCGCCCCGCGGTTGGGCTAACCTGGGTTACCGGAAGCGTCACGATCTACGTTTCTGCCAGGGTGCGATCAAACGACGTTGAGCGGCCTACGGAACTTCATCCACCCAGGTTAGCGTCCAACTGAAGGACGCGAACCTGGGGCACAAAAGGGTTTGGCCAATTGCCAAGTGCTAGCTGCCAAATGCAAACTGCTCACTGACAACTGACAACTGGCTACTGGCTACTTTCCTTTAAACTCCGCCGGCCGCTTCTCCAGAAACGCTTTCGTGCCTTCGTTCTTGTCTTCGGTAGCGCAGCAGACGCCGAACAGCGTGGCTTCCAGGAACAGCCCGTCCGCCAGCGTCATATCGAGTCCGTGATTGACTGCTTCCATCGCAGTACTGAATCGCCAGCGGAGCGTTGGCGATGATCTTCGCCGCAATCGCTTCGGCACGCGGGATCAACTCGGCGGCCGCGAACACTTCATTCACCAACCCGATGCGATGCGCTTCCTGCGCGCTGATCATCTCGCCGGTCAGCACCAGTTGCATGGCGATTCCCTTCCCCACCAGCCGTGGCAGGCGCTGCGTGCCGCCGTAGCCGGGGATGAGGCCGAGCTTCACCTCGGGCTGGCCGAGCTTGGCATTCTCGCTGGCCAGACGCATGGTGCAGGCCATGCGCGATCTCGCATCCGCCGCCCAGCGCGAATCCGTTGATGCAGGCAATCACCGGCTTGCCCAGATTCTCGATAGCGTCGATGATGGCCTGCCCCTGGTGCGTGTAGGCCTTGGCCGAGACCGGCGTGTGTTGCGACAGCTCGCCAATGTCGGCGCCGGCGACGAATGCCTTCTCGCCCGCGCCGGTAAGGATGACCACGCGAACGTCGGCGTCATCCTTGATAGAGGCGAAAGCCTGCTTGATCTCCTGCATGGTGGCCATGTTGAGCGCGTTGAGAACTTTGGGCCGGTCGATGGTGATGTAGGCGATGTGGTTCTTGGTTTCGAGCTTAATGTTCTGGAAGTCGGTCATGAGTCCTCGCGAATTGCATTAGCTATTAACAACTAACAGTGAGCATTGTACCTATACCATTTCAGGAATCTCATCCAGTGCAATTTCTTGCAGAAGCTCGAGTTATAAGCGGCCGACTCAAGGCCCAAGATGAGCTGGAAGTCATCCTTTGCCAAGATCGCCTCTCCTGAAGCTTCCTGGCGCATTACTGGCCACCCTATAAATTCTGCCGGACGCACCGAAACCGCACAAATTCTGCCTAGAGATCTATTTATGGCATCAATGTGCTACATCACCCGCGAATTTTTCCCGTTCTGGAACGCCTACACGAAGCTGCCCGGCACCGGCTTGCTTCGGGTCGGCATAGTCGTAGAATCCTTTGCCCGACTTGCGGCCGTACCAGCCGGCCAGCACCAGCCGCTTCAACAGCGGAGGCGAGGCGAAGCGGCGCTCCTTGAACTCGTCATACATCACATGCGGTGATGTAGTACGTCGTATCGAGGCCGACGAAATCGAGCAGGGTGAACGGGCCCATGGGATAGCCGCAGCCCAGCTTCATGGCCTCGTCGATGTCGGTGATCGAGCCGACGCCTTCTTCATACGCGCGAATGGCGTCGAGCAGATACGGCACCAGCAGGCGGTTCACGATGAAGCCGGTCTTGTCGCTGGTGCGCACCGGAACCTTGCCCAGCTTGTTGCCGAAGTCGACCGCCGAGTCGTAGACATCGGGCGCGGTGGCGATGGTCTTCACCACTTCCACCAGCTTCATCATGGGCACGGGATTGAAGAAGTGCAGGCCGATGAAGCGCTCGGGCCGCTTGGTCGCGGTCATCAGCTCGGTGACCGAGATGGACGAAGTGTTGGTGGCGAAGATGGCGTCTTTCTTGACGATGGCGTCAAGCTCGGCGTAGGTCTTGCGCTTCTCGGCCACGTTCTCAATGATGGCCTCGATGACGATGTCGCAGTCGGCCAGGTCCTGCATGTTGGTCGTGCCCTTCAGGCGCGACTGCGTTTCGGTCTTCTGCTCGGCGGTGATGCCGCCCTTGGCCGGGCCGCGCTCGACCAGGCGGGAGAGCGACTTCTCGATGCCGGCAAAACCTTTGTCGAGGAATTTCTGTTCCTGCTCGAGTACCACAACGTCGCAGCCCGCGGCGGCCGCGACCTGCGCGATGCCCGAGCCCATCAGTCCACAACCCAGTACTCCAACTTTCTTAATATCCATATATGCAATCCCTTGGAATGAATTCTTAACTACCTACCTACCTGCCTGCCTTCGGGAAACAAAGGTGGGCGTTGTCTGATGCACCTGCCGCGATGAAGTGCGTCAGGCCAGGATTACTTCATTTCACTTGCGGCTTACTTCGCCACGGGCGCCGCGATCGGTCCCGACGGAGCTATCTCCGACAGGGCCTTTTCATAATCGCGACGCTCCATCGGGTTGGCACAGTAGTTCGCCCTGCCTTCCCGAGCGATGGCATTACGCACCACGGTGTTGGTGGTGCTGTATTGCTCTTTCTCGTTAAACTTGCCATTCTGCGCACTTTGCAAGAAGCTCTTCAGGTTTGCGCTCTGCTCGGCTGAGATCGGCCAGTCCGGGCAGGCGTCAGCCGCAAGCCAGACATAGACCGCCCGGCGAATATCGTACAGATGATCGCTCGCGGCCCACTGACTTCCGCGCTTCGGTGTATCGGGCGGCGGCGGTGGCGCCTGTTGTGTAGCCTGCACCGTATCAGTTACAGAATGATCGTCGTACAAGGTACCCAGCGACTTGAGAGTTTTGCCATCGATCACGCGGATGCGCGCCGTCTGGACGCGAAACGTCGCTTGCATACTGGAGTTGTTGGGATTGGAAATAGTGGGCGGAGTATCCTGGATATTCACATCAACGGCGAGAAAGACATTTCTTTGCTGGCCGGCGCTATCGATGTACTTCCTGGCCGCGTCTTCGTCCATGGGCAGTTCTTTATAGACCGCGGGCTGCAAGGCAATTGCGTACACCCCAGGAAGATACTTACTCGCGGCCGCCGCCGGTCTCGACGCAACCGGACACGCCTTACTCAGGTCACGTCCGTTGCCTTCGGTAGTCAGCGAGTCCGGAATGTCTACCTCATCCTTTCCCGGATACTTCATCGGAAAGGCCTTTCGTTGGACGTTGTACTCGCCCAGAGTCAGCGACTTCGACCAGAGTCTCCAGCCATCCGCCTGGCCTCCGCCGATAAAACGGTAGAGCGCCACATCGGGCACAGTTCTGGGCAATGGGTTCAGAATCTGCGGCGCCTTCGATTTGTAGTACTCCGCAAGGGCGGGGTAATCCAGTTCGTTCGCCAGAGCTCGCCCAATCTCCGTATTATTGCAGTTGTTCAGCGCGATGAAGTACTGCATCACCGGCTTCTGATTGAGAGCGGACAGGTTTAAGCGAAAGTAGTTGACGTCGAAGCGCACCGAAGCCTGATTGATGCGTTGCAGGTCTTCGCCGGTTAGCCTTCCATACTTTGAATTCCATGGAGTGTTGTCCGCCACTTGAGCGCTGGCGACAGACCTTCCCGCATTTTGGTCACTGCTTGAAGCCGTTTGCCCGGACGCGGCCGAGCCGCTCGCCGTCTCGTGGCCGAATCCATCCGATTGGAAGACTTCATCGATGGCGCCAAGGGCGTCGGCGGGGGAAGGCGCCGTGCCTTTCGCGAAGGGGAAGGTCAGCGTTGCTTTGTAATGCAGATCAGGATAGGAATCACTGAACAGAGTGAAAACCACTCCTTTGCTATTAACGTCAATGTTGGTGACCCAAAGCTTTTCCCCGGAGACGAAGGTACGCGTCCCCGAAGTACCGCTCGCCATGTGGCCCAGCAGTCCCTGTGTGATCTTGCCGCCTTTGTAGGTATTGGCCAAAACCAGCGTCCCGTTTGCATCTCCAGTAACTAGATTGTCTTTCTTGAGAACCAGAACGGACCCAGAGATCACAACACCGTTTTTGTCGGCTGTCGTCTTCGTGAGACTATACTTCGCTGCTATTGCCTGCCTCACCGCGGATAATGAATCTTGATCTTGAGCAAAAGCTGTAACCAGCGCCAGTGACACCACTAGAAAAACACGATGGATCGTCCGCATCCGAACCTCCAGCATTCAAAAAGCAATTGTTGCCTGAATCAGCGCAGAGCAGTATATACCCGAAATTGGTTGACCTAGTTCCTCAATGGCCATCTTTATATTGACAGCACTAGCAGCCAAGCATGTAGCCCCGGACTATTCTGATGGGGCAAGCTGGCACGTAAGAACGTAGCACGTGAATGAAAAGCATTGCATTGCGTTCGGCTGGAATAACGCTTGTCTTAGTCGTGACAAAGAACGTGCGGGCGCGAACAATGTCGCCGGGTCTGGCATTGCGAACAGGTTTTGCCATATGCAGGGGCTAAAGCCCCGAGCTATTCAGCTTCGCTGCGGCACGAGTTAACTCGTGCCCTGACACAAACCTGGCGCCGGGGCAACAACCTTACTCCCCTTTACCCAGCGCCAGCGTGATCAGCGTCTTCTGCTCCAACTCATGCGCCTTGGCCGAGCCGGTTGCCGGCGTGGAATTGGCCGTGCGCTTGATGCTGCGCATTTTGGCGCCGAGCATTTTCTTCAGCCGCGGCATCACGAACGACAGCGCGCCCATATTCGCCGGCTCTTCCTGCACCCAGATATATTCCGTGGCCTTTGGGTAGCGGGCCAGGACCTCGGCGAGCTCCGTCTCTGGGAACGGATACAACTGTTCCAGCGAAACGATCGCCGGACCCGCCATCTTCTGCTTTCGGCGTTCGATGCGCATTTCCTGGCCGATCTTGCCGGTACAAAGCAGAACGCGCTTAGCCTGCAGGGCCGATTCGTCGGGAATCACATTCTGAAAGCGTGGGCGCTCCAACTCCGTGATCGGCGACAGCGCTTCAGGATGACGCAACATACTCTTCGGCGTAAAACAGATCAGCGGCTTGCGCCATTTGCGCAACACTTGCCGCCGCAGCAGGTGGAAATATTGTCCCGCGGTGGAAGGCTGGCAGACCTGCATGTTGTCGCGCGCGCACAGTTGCAGATAGCGCTCAATGCGTCCGCTGGAATGTTCCGGTCCCTGGCCTTCGTGGCCGTGGGGCAATAGCAGCACCAGCCCAGTCAGTAGATCCCACTTGTCTTCGCCGGCAACGATAAATTGGTCGATGATGATTTGCGCGCCATTGGCGAAGTCGCCAAACTGCGCTTCCCAGGCCACCAGGGCTTCGGGATAGTCGCGGGCAAAACCGTATTCGAAGCCCATCACCGCGGCTTCGGATAATTCGGAGTTGTAGATTTCGACTCTCGCCTGTCCCGGAGCCAGATGGCAAAGCGGCACATATTCTTTCTCGTCGACGATGTCGATCAGCACGGAATGCCGCTGATTGAACGTGCCACGCCGGGTATCTTGCCCACTAAACCGAATCGGCACACCTTCCAGCGCCAGCGATCCCAGGGCCAGAGCTTCAGCCATGCCGAAATCCAGAGGGCGCTTGCCATAGCCCATTTCGCGGCGTTGCTCCAGCAGCTTCTGCACCTTGGGATGAATATGAAAATCTTCGGGATACTTAACCAGGCCGTCGGTGATCTCCTGCAACCGCGCTGCCGGCACTCCGGTGTCGACTTCGAAATCAGGCCAATACGAACCACCGTGATAAGGCGCCCAATAGCTGGGCAACTGCCGCATTGGAGGCTTCTTGATCATGCTCTTGCCGGCTTTTTCCGCGGCGTCGAGCTCGGCTTGGAACTTCTCGACATATGGCTGCGGGTCCAGGCCTACGTTCTTGGCGTAGATCTGGTAGAGCACCGGATGGTCTTTGATCTTGCGATACAAAATCGGCTGAGTGATGGTGGGATCGTCGACTTCCGAATGACCGTGCCGCCGGAAGCCGATGAGATCGACCACAACGTCGGTGCCAAACTCGTAGCGATATTCGAGAGCCATGCGGCCGGCGCGCACTACCGCATCCGCATCTTCGCCATTGACGTGGAAGATGGGAATCGGCAGCCGCTTGGCCAGATCGGAAGAGAAGCGGCTGGAATACGCGTCGCTGGGATTGGTAGTGAAGCCGATGAGATTGTTGACGATGATGTGGACCGTTCCGCCAACGTTGTACCCGCGCAGGTTGGCCAGGTTCAGCGTCTCGGCGGTAATGCCCTGTCCGGCAAAAGCCGCATCCCCATGCATCAGCACGGGCAGGACCTTGGCTTTTCCGTCACGCCCCAGCCGCGTCTGTTTGGCTCGTGCCCGACCCAGCGCCACGGGATCTACAGCTTCCAGATGGCTGGGATTAGAAACCATGTGAATGCGGACCGGCTTGCCGCTGGTTCCGGTATAAACCCCGGTCGCGCCGATGTGATACTTCACGTCGCCGCCACCAAGGACGCTGCGCGGATCGACATCCTCGAAGCCGGCAAAGATTTCCGCCGCCGGCCGGCTCACAATGTTAATGATGACGTTCAGGCGTCCGCGATGGCTCATGGCCAGCACTGCCTGCTCGGCTCCGTTTTCCGACGCCGAGTTCAGGATCTCGTCCAGCAGCGGAATCAAGGCCGTGTTGCCTTCCAGCGAATAGCGCTTGGTTCCGATGTAGCGCGAGTGAATGGTCTGCTCGAAGATATCGGCGCGCACCAGTTCATTCAGAACGCGGGTACGGTCGACGGGCTCCTGCTGCTCGGCCTCCATTCGCTCCTGGATCCACAGCCGGCTCTCCACATCGGGGATGTGCATGAACTCCACCCCGATGCTGCCGCTGTAGATGCGCCGGGCGGCATCGGCCATATCGCCGGGACTATCCAGCTCAGGATGAGGTAAGGGGGCGAAATGCCCCAGCGGATCGAGGTTGGCTTGCAGATAACCCCAGCGGCGGAACGCGTCCATGACCCGTTCCAGCTTCTCGCTGTCAACGTTCATCATTGCGGTAGACAAGGATAAGCGGCTCCCTGGCCGCGGCTGCCCTCGACTCAGGCCAGCCCGGCCTTTGCTGAACAACTCTGATAGTTATAGATTCCCTACCGACCGGACCGATGCGGCCCAACGTGTCTTGCTGGGCCGACGGTGGCGACCGAACCATTCAGTATATAGTGTCGGAGTATCCAAGAGGAGAGCCGTGCGCGCGTTAGGGGCAAGCGATTCCATGACCAAGCCGTTGTCGGCGCAAGATCGCGTCTTCGTGCTGACCGGCGCCGGCGTCAGTGCGGAGAGCGGCCTGCCTACCTTCCGCGGCGCCGATGGACTTTGGCGAGGCCACCACGTACAGGATGTGGCCACTCCAGAAGCATTTCGCGCGAATCCGGAAATGGTGTGGCAGTTCTACTCCGAGCGGCGCAAGCGGCACGCCACCGTGGTTGCCAATCCGGCGCACTTCGCTCTGGCAGAACTGGAGCGCCATCTGGGTGAGCGCTTCTTCTTATGTACGCAGAATGTCGACTCGCTGCACGAACAGGCCGGCTCTGAACGCATTGTGCATATGCACGGCCGGTTGATGCAGACGCGCTGCTCGCGCGCGGGTTGCCGCACCAAGCCCTTTGAAGATGACCGCGCCTACAATTCGCGGGCCGAAATACCCACCTGCCCGGAGTGCGGCGCGCTGCTCCGTCCCCACATCTGCTGGTTCGGAGAGGTCCCGTTTTCCATGGACCGCATCTTCGAACAACTTCGAATCTGCACGGTGTTGCTTACGGTGGGAACGTCGGGCGTGGTCGAGCCGGCAGCAAGCTTCGTTCGCATGGCGCGAATCAATCGCGCGCGGGCGATTTATATCGGGCCCGAGGAGCCAGCCAATCGTCCATTCTTTGACGAGGTCGTGCTGGGAAAAGCGGGCGACGTACTGCCCAAACTGGTGAAGGAACTGGTTCGGTAGTTCCAGGTGACTCGCTGTAAGGCACCTCTGATGAAGTCCTGGTTCTGAAGAGGCACGGCTTCTCAGGCCGCTGAAAAACTTCCGCAGTCGTGATGAACGGCAGAGCGAACCTTTAGGTTCGCGTATCGCGTTGTTTGTTCTAGATATTCGGAGCCGGCTTTAGCCGGCGGCAGCAACTGTGTTTGTCGGCTTTTCAGCCGTGCCACAACTACCGCAAAATCACTGCGGCTTTAGCTGCTAGGCAAAATCGACAACATATTCAGAGCTTCCTTAACGGTTCGCTTCCAATTCACTCCACAAGTCGCTGAGGCGGGCGGAAATTGCCGTCCCCGCCACGCGAAACTCCTCGACTGGCAGCCACGCTGCTGTGCTGCAGTCATAACCGATTCGATTGGCCGGATCGATCACCCACACATTAGGAATCCCCATCTGGCGATAGTCGGCCAGGCGCTGGCCATAACGCGAAATGCGATCCTCCGGAGAGAGGATTTCGATAACGGCCAATGGCGGTTTGGTGGGAACCTGTTCCACTGGCTGGCCGCGGGCCATCAGGCAGATGTCCGCGATTCTTACCCGAGTAGCCGAAACCCTGATTCGCATTTCAGGCAGGACATGCAACTGCCACTCGTCACGATGCTGAAAAAACCAGGCAGCCAGAAACGCCTGTACCACCGCGTGGTCGAATTCCCCCCAATTGCGCTCTTGTACCTCGCCATCAACATAATCGCAGTCTGGGTGATAACTGCTTCGCAGGTACTCGTCCAATGAGATCTGTACAGTTGCCATACCGAATCCCCGATTCCACGATTTTACTCTCAAGCAGGAGCCGGGAAAAATCGATTAGTGCGTGAAGTGTCCAACGATGTTATAGGCGGCGAAGGCAGCCACATAGGCCACGACGGTCATGTAGGAGAATTGCAGGATCGGCCACTTCCAGCCGTTGGTTTCGCGGCGCACTACCGCGACCGTCGACATGCACTGCATGGCGAAAGCGAAGAAGACCAGCAGAGCCACCGCCCCGGCGGGTGAGAGTTCCTGCCGCAACGCCGCTTGCAAATCGACGGCATGGTTCTGAGCATCGACGCCATGCAACGTACCCAGCGTGGAAATGATGACCTCGCGCGCGGCCATTGACGTAATTAGTCCTACGCCGATCTTCCAATCAAAGCCCAGCGGACGAATCACCGGTTCGATGGCGTGCCCCACGCTTGCAACCACGCTATCCTGCACCGCCGGAGGCTGGCCATGGTGCATCGGAAAGTTGGTGGCCGCCCACAGCAGTAGCGATACCAGCATGATGACCGTTCCCGCGCGATACAGAAAAGCTTTGCCGCGATCCACCAGTCGCAGGCCCAACGACGACAGCGTGGGCCAGCGATACGGCGGCATTTCCAGAATGAACGGCGTGTCTTTACTTCTTAGAACTGTGGACTTCAGCAAGCGGGCCGTCGCAATCGCCATCAGGAAGCCGAGCACGTACAACCCCAGCATCGCCAGAGCTCTGGTCCCCAGGAACACACCCATCACCGGACGATTCGGCAGGAACGCCGCAATCACCATGGTGTAGACCGGCAGGCGCGCCGAGCACGTCATAAACGGAGCAATCAAAATGGTAGCCATTCTGTCGCGCTTGCTCTCGATGGTGCGCGTCGCCATGATGGCGGGCACGGCGCAAGCGTAAGCCGACAGCAACGGAATAAAGCTCTTGCCATTCAGTCCTACGCGCGACATGGTTTTGTCGGCAATCACCGCCGCGCGCGACAGATATCCTGAGTCCTCCAGAATTCCGATCACCAGGAACAGCAGCAGAATCTGCGGCAGAAATACCAGCACCGATCCCGTGCCTTTCCAGACGCCATTCACCAGTAGCGACTGAAACATTCCCGCCGGCAGATGATTACCCAGCTGCGCGCCGGTCACGTCGAGGAATTTCTGCAGCAGATTGGAAAGCGGCTGACCGACGGCAAAGATCGTCTGGAATACGCCAATCACCACCACGGCAAAGATGATTGGCCCCCAGACCCGGTGCAGGAAAAGCGCATCGAGCCGTTGCGTCCAGATCGGAGCGGCGGGCCGGCGATACTTCGCATTCGTTCCCACCCGCACGGCCCACTCGCGATAACCGCGCGTGCTGCCAACAACCGGAAGCTCCAGCGGCTCAGGCCCAACGGTTGCCGACGACAGAAAATTCTGTACCGCGACAATGCCTTCGCCGGTGGTCGCGCTGACCAAAGCTACAGGCGTCCCCAACTCGCGAGCCAGCGACAGCACATCGACGTGGCCGCCTTGCTTGCGCAACTCGTCAGCCATGTTCAACAGCACCAGCGTAGGAATGCCGAGCGCGATCACCCGCGCCGCCAGCACCAGATGGCTGTGCAGATTAGTGGAGTTCAGCACCAGGATGACAGCGTCGGGCCGCGGTGTTCCCGGCATCTGTCCGGTCAGGACATCGATCGCTACCTTCTCGTCTTCGGACTTGGGAGTGAGGCTATAAACTCCGGGCAGATCGATAAGCGCGACTTCTTTGCCGTTCGCGTCGCGCACATAGCCGGTATGATGTTCGACGGTGACGCCGGGAAAATTTCCTACCTTCTGGCGCAGCTTGGTCAGGCGATTGAACAGCGTGGTTTTGCCGGAATTGGGCGGGCCGACAACAGCGATGGTGCGATACGCGGTGCCAAGAGATTCATCCCTGGGACGGGCGACCGCATGACAGCTCACCGTCGGTGCGGCCATGCATCAGTCTCCAAAGGCAGGAGCCCCAATAAGCTCTACATGGATATGGCGGGAAAGATCGCGGCGCATGGCGACTTCGGTTCCGTCCACGCGATACACACGAGGATCGCCGCCCGGGCCGCTGCGCAAAACCTTTACTTCCAGGCCGGGAACGAAACCCAGGTTCATCAGATGTTCGGCCACCGGAGCGGCCAACTCCAGTTCGGAGAGGATGGCGCTTTCTCCAACCCGCAGATCGGCCAGAGCGCTGCCCGTGCTGGTGTCCTGCTTTTTACGCCGGCCGAATATGAAGTTGAAAATCATTTTCAATTCCGTCTTCTATTCTAACTCTTCTTCGGCTCCAGGCAACGACCAAAGTCACAGCCTTTTGTGATATCCAAACATTTCAGGGAAACCCTGTAAATCGTCCCCAAATGGTCATTTTCGCGGGGTTTATGGCGTGCCCCCCAGCGCCGCTACCGGGGTTTCCCCGATATGGCTCACTGCCGATGCTTCTCAACCAGTAGCGCAAACCCGCTTCTACTCCGCAAGTCGTGGTCTGCAACCGATGCTTTCAGGCCGGATCTTTCGTTTGACATTCCGGCCGAAGACGCAGGAATTCCAACCAGCCATCTCATAAATGATTTCGGTTTGTATCAGGACACGACTTTACAGGCTGCTGAAAAGTCCGGTTCGACGCGTTTTTGAAGGGGCGCACCTTTAGGTGCGCCGTATAAGCCCTTCATTTTTGTCATTCCTCGTGGGCTTCAGCCCACGAGGAATCTGCTTTCCCGAGTTTTTCAGCAGCCTCTTTTAGTCGTGCCGAACGACATACTAACGACGTTCGGGCTTCAGCCCTACAAAAACGGGCCTCAGCCCTTAAAGCCCGGTGATCCGCTTTGCGGCACGTCTGAAATAGCCTGCCCTGAGCGCAGCCGAAGGCGCCCTGAGACAACACCGTGTGCGGCGATTCATGAGATCGGCGCAAGAATTGAAAGCTCGGGCAGCGCTCTCTGTGGCACACTTACCTTCTTGCCGATCCGCTCGTTGCCGAAACCGTAGTGCACGCTCAGGCAGAAAGGAATCAACACGGATGTTGAGATTAAGCGATATCGCCAGCCGCATCGTGCAATCGACCATCCGCACCATGTCGGTGGAGTGCGACAAAGTTGGCGGCATCAACCTGGCGCAAGGAGTATGCGACACCGAAGTCCCGGAAGTCGTGCGGCACGCGGCGGAAGCTGCCATCGAAGCCGGCTTCAATCAATACACCCGGCTCGACGGCATCGCTCGCCTGCGCGACGCGATCGCCAGCAAGCTGGAGCGGCAGAACGGCATCATCGCCGATCCCGATTCCGAGATCCTGGTCACCTCCGGCGCCACCGGCGGATTCGATGCAGCCTGCCGCGCTCTGCTCAATCCCGGCGACGAAGTCATTCTCTTCGAGCCTTACTACGGATATCACTACGCCACGCTGGTAGGACAGCATTGCCAGCCGGTGCTGGTCTCGCTCGATCCACCGGATTACGAACTGGTGGCTGACCGAATCGCCGCCGCGATTACGCCCAAAACGCGGGGCATCGTCGTCAATACCCCCGCGAATCCGTCCGGCAAAGTTTTCTCCCGCGACGATCTCCAGCAGATTGTCGACCTCGCCTGCCAACATGATTTATTCCTCTTCACCGACGAAATCTACGAGCACTTCGTCTACGACGGACGGCGCCACATTAGTCCAGCAACCCTGCCGGGAGCGGCCGAGCGTACCATCACCATCTCCGGCTTCTCGAAAACCTTCAGCATCACCGGATGGCGCGTGGGACTGCTCTACGCCTCGGCGCGCTGGATTCCGGCCATCAGCTATTTCCACGACCTGACCTACGTGTGCGCGCCTTCGGCCTTCCAACATGGAGTGGCTGCCGGACTGGAGCAGTTGTCCGCTTCGTTCTACTCCAACCTGGTGCGCGACTACCAGCACAAGCGCGAGATGATTTGCGATGCCTTGCGTGCGGCGGGACTGGAGCCCAGCGTTCCGGCCGGTTCGTACTATGTTCTTGCCGATGCCTCGAATGTGCCCGGCGACAATAGCATTGAAAAAGCCATGAACCTGCTGCGCGTCACCGGAGTGGCCTGCGTTCCGGGGCAAGCTTTCTTCCAGCAGGGACGGGGCGAGAAGCTCTTGCGTTTCTGCTTTGCCAAGACCGATGCTGATCTGGAAACAGCCTGCCAACGCCTGGCCAAACTGCGGCAAGGCGCGGAAGTCATGTCCGGCTAGCGCGGAAGTTCAGGTAAGGATCAAGCACGAAAAAATCGGGATCAAGCGGTGGGCTCCGAAGCCTTCGCGTCAGCTACGCGGGGACGAAGTCTCCTTCGCTTTGATTGATTTTCAGGACTAGCTGGATGGAGAGAGAGCCGTATGCCTCAGGCGTGAAGGTACTGCAGTCGATACAAAGGTATTGGCAATACCAACGTCCAATTGCGTGGCCCATTTGGTTCTGGCCTAATCCATCGTTGAACCGTCACTCGCTCTGACATCGGAAGGAGTACCAATTGGACGGCACAGATGGACCGAAAGAGACCACGCGCGTGACCGCGCCTGTCGCGTCGAACACGCTTAGTGTGAACGTTTTTACCGCCCCGGGAAAGGCTATGGTCGGCGAGCGGCCCAAGCCCTTCGGCGAAGCGTTCGGCTTTGACCCGATCACGTCGACTTTAATCTTCGGCGAGCACGACGCGGTGCTGGTAGACGCAATGACGACGGTGGCCGAGGCCGAGGCTCTCGCCGATTGGATTGCTTTGCACAACCGCAACTTGGAGACCATCTATATAACGCACGCCCATTTCGACCACTTCTACGGTCTGAGCATTCTGCTCGACCGTTTCCCGGGCGCTCGGGCGATAGCAACGCCCAAAACGGTGAACGCCATGCAGATGTCTTTCACTCCCACAGTGGAGCGGTTAGCCCGCCGGTTGTTTCCTGGGCAAGTGCCGACGAAGTTGGTCTCACCTGAGCCCTATGAGGGCGACACGTTCACTCTCGAGGGCCACGAATTGCGCATCATCGAGCAGGGCCGCACCGATTGTCCCGATTCGACGTCTCTACACGTTCCATCGATCGGTCTGATCGTCGCTGGCGACGTGGTGTACAACCAGTGCCACATGTACGTCGGCGACACCACCCCCGAGAGCCGGAAGAATTGGATCGCGGCGCTAGACCGGTTGGCGGCGCTGAACCCGGCGATTGTTGTCGCCGGTCACAAGAAGCCTGGCGCGCCCGACTCTCCCTCGGCGATCCAAGACACCAAGCGTTACCTGCAGGACTTCGATCGGCTGCAGAAAACCGCGAAGTCCGACCAGGAGCTGTTCGATCAGATGACGGAGCTCTACCCGCATTGGGTAGCCAATCAGTCATGGTTGATGTTCGGATTCCCGCAGCCATAACCCACATTAACCGCTGATGCGAATGTTTCCTCGCGCATGATGGAGGATTATCCCCAGCTGAAAAGGCGCTGAAAATCGGATTTTACTTCTGAAGTCCCAGAACGTAATTCTGAAGTTCCAGAACGTAATCATAGGTTTTGTATCAGGGCACGGCTTCAGAGGCTGCGTGAGAACTAGCTTTGTGTTTCGGCGGTGGAATACGAAGCGCGAAAAACAAGCGCCATAGGCGCGAAATAGCCTAGCCCAGGACGTAGCCGAAGGCGCAGTCCTGGGTGAAGTGGTAAATAAGTCCGAGTCCCGTAGGGACGGCAGAGGTTTTCACGCAGACACTTCAGCCGTACCATCTCATAAGTTTTGTATCAGGGCATGGCGTTCAGCCGTGCCATAAGAAGTCACAGATAACTCGGGCTTCAGCTCCTGAGGGCAGGCTCTTGCAGAGTCCTGAGCTTTTTTGCACTGCGTGCATCACGATTAAAGTTCGTGCCCTCATACACCCCATCATGATCTATGAGATGGTTTATGACTTCTAGTCTTTAGCTGCTCATCCAAATAACCCGCTCTCACCTAGCGCACATTCACCCTGACGCTGAAGGTTTGGGCGGGCGGCGCGTTGTATTCCCACGACCTCCGATAGACCACGGTGAGCGTTGCCATCCCCGACGAACTTACGCCGAATCGCAGAACCTGCATTCCCGGCGCACCCACCGCTTTCGCCGACTTCGTATTCTTCACGTAGCTCGTTTTCTCCAGCCGCAAGGGCGAGGGATCTCCGCTCACCGACCAGGCGTAGCCGGTCGACGGATTGCTCTTCAGTTTCACCAGCAAGATGCCCCCGGTTGTAAGATCAATATCTTTGCCGTTGTCTTGATCGCCGACCGTGACGGTTGACGACGAAGTTTTCGACGAGGCCGGAGGCGCGGTCTGCAGGGCTGAAGCGGTGATGCCGGTCGAAAGAAATACCAATACAAGGATGACCATCGATGCGCAACCAGTCACGGCAGTCTCCTGTCCAGAAATGACTGGGGTCGAGAGTGATCGTTCGTCGCAAAATTGTCAATGCAAACCCCGGCCGTTTTTCTGCTTCCAACCTTCGGCTGACCCGCCGGTTCCCTTCCCGCGGAAATCGGAGCGGCCAATGAGAACGCGACCGCAATGAACTCAGCCATCGGGCAAACACTTTCGCACTGGCATATCGTCGTCGCCTGGACCATCTTTCTGGCCAGCTATCTGGTCTTCGCAATCGGAAGGCTTCCCGGTACGAAAATTGATCGGCCCGCGATGGCGGTGATCGGCGCGGTCCTCATGTTTGTCTTCGGCGTGCTGGGGCCCAGGCAGGCCATTGACAGCATCGACTTCGCCACCCTGGTCCTGCTGTTCTCGATGATGTTGATCGTCGCCACTCTGCATCTCTCAGGGTTTTTCGAGTGGATCACCAGGCTGGCCATCGAGCATTTGAGCGCCCACCAGTTGCTCCCCGGGGTGATCTTCGTCAGCGGAATTCTGTCAGCGTTCCTGGTCAACGATGTCGTTTGCCTGGTGATGGCTCCGCTGATCCTGGGACTTTGCAAGCGCATGGGCTTGCGGCCGCTGCCCTATCTGCTAGCTCTGGCGACCGCGTCCAACATCGGCAGCACGGCTACCATCACCGGCAATCCGCAAAATATTCTTATCGGCTCGATCTCGGGAATTGCTTATCGAGACTTCCTCGCTCATCTGGGGCCGGTAGCCTTGCTCGGCCTGTTCGTCGATTGGGCGCTGCTGCACTGGATTCATCTGAGTAATGGCGCAGGGGGCTTGCCGTCTCCGGAAAATCAGGTCGCAGTGATTGCACAGGAAGCAGCGACAACGACTCGAGAACCGGAAATGCACCCGGCATGGCCAGTGACGGTGACGCTCGCCGTGCTGGCCGGATTTCTTCTGGGATTTCCGCCGCCCCTGGTCGCTGCTGCCGGCGGAGCGCTGTTGCTCATGCAGCGCCATCACCCGCCCAAAGCGATTTACGAAGATGTGGACTGGTCGCTGCTGATGTTGTTTCTGGGGCTGTTCCTCATTCTGGGGGGCGCCGAGCAGGCTGGAATCACGCAGCAGCTACTGGGAGTCGCGGAGCGCCTGAATCTGCGGAATCATTTGATCTTCGCAGCCGTAGTCACCCTGCTGTCGAATATCGTGAGCAATGTTCCCGCGGTGATGTTGTTGAAGGGTCTCATCCCGCAGTTTCAAAATCCACACGCTGCCTGGCTGATGCTGGCCATGAGCAGCACGCTGGCCGGCAATCTCACCATCACCGGCTCGGTCGCCAACATTATTGTGGTCGAGAAAGCGCGCAGCGAAACTCCCATCGGCTTCCTTCAATACATGAAAATCGGTATGCCGGTCACGCTGATTACCCTGGCTATCGGCCTGCTATGGCTGATGTTCGTGCATTACTAGGCGACATCTATGCCATCTTATGAATCGTATGAATCCGAGCTTTGTATCAGGGATGGCTTTACAGGCTGCTGAAAACTCGTTGGACATCAAAGTTCGGGTAGAGCTAGCCTTCAAGCCAGCGATAGGTTCTTTGTTTTGATTTCGAGCCGGCTTTAGCCGGCGGCGGCAACTGTGTTTTACGAGTTTTTCAGCGGCCTCTAGAGTCGTTCCCTGACACAAAACCGGGCCTGCGTCGATTTGTGAGCTGGATTCCGATCAACGCAGCAAGGGAGAGGCCTAAGCCCCTCCCTTGTTAGCGGAGGCGATGCGACTTAAATTCCGATCTAGTCCGTATACGGCTTCCAGGTGCCGTTATCCGCTTCCATCAATACCAGGCTGACTTTCGAGGGCACTGCGCTGAAAAAATCGACGCCATAAGTCTTGATCAGCGTCGCGCGGTCCCAGGTGCTGAAGCTCTTGACCAGACTGCCGGAAGCGTCGAACTGGTCACCTAAGCGGTTGGGTATCCACTTCCAGGTGTAGTCAACCTGACCAACATGCGGCTTGTCGCTAGTGATTTTGTCCACCGAAACCAGCTGGCGCGTCGCCAAAGGAACCAGGTAGGTCGTGGTGCCGTCGGAGTTCTTGGTCTTCTGCACGCCTTCGATGCCGCTCAGCAATTTCTCGCCCGCCTCGGTAAGCGTGACCGTAAGTCCGGTTGCGCCCTTCGCCTTGGTAGTCACGATGCCGGCCTTGGCCAGCAGTTTGTAGTGAGGATCCTGCGGCTTCTCGTTGACGCTCGAGGTCAAGTTGCCGGTGCTGAAGCGAATGGTCGCCGGACCTTGCGTTTTCAGGATCTGATTGATGGTCGTGGTCGCAGCCGGGACGGTCAACACGTCGCGCGCGCCCTTCACAAAGTAGTAGATGGTGCCACCAACTACCAGCACCAGTCCCGCAATGAACAGGATGGGGAAAAAGTTGGTCTGTTTTTCCATCGCAATTTCGGCGGCAAAAAGCTCGGGCTCATTCGAAATTGGTGGAACCAGTTGCGGCTTGGATTCTTCGGCTTTCGGTTCGATGACGGTCGGCATAGTCCACACCTCCGGTTCGACGTGCTGCCGGAATCCGCGGGCCATGGTTGTCAGGACCGCGGCTCGCGGTATTCGCTCAGGCGGACCTGATTTTCAAGCCCGACTGAGAGCAGTCACGAATACTTCCAGTATGAACTTTATGTACCGGGAAGCAGTGAGCCGCATCACTCCGCAATGTGAGAAGTGAACGGAAGGCAGGGGCCACGGATTAGCTTGCGGAGTCCATCGGGCTACTTGCGAGATGGGGATCTGACGCCAACCATCCGAGCATCGGGTTGTGCGGTGTGCATATTAGTACGGCTTTGCCGGTCCGATCTGCGGAGCACGCACCGGCTTGGCCATGCCGTAGAAAATCGTCACGCCTTGCCCGCCACAGCGAGTTGAGAGTGCCTCCTTGGGTGTACCGATACAACTGTCGATATCCTGCCAGTTGTTCATCACCCAGACGTTGCCCGCCGGGTGATGGCGAGATCGGGTCTGCATCTGCAAACCGCCCCCGACATAGCCGCCAGGAGGAGAAATCTGCTCGCCTGTGTGTATGTGGGACGAGGACTGTAACGCCGACGCTATCCACTTCCCTGCATCACTTGGCACGAGTAGGTCTTAATCACCAGCCAAATCTTTCCGCCACACTGCAGGTGAAGCTCATCGCGTGCGGCGGGCGTTAGGTGTACCTCGAATTCGGCCCCGCAGTTCACCTTCGCGACCACGGTCACATCGCGCTGTTCTAGGGAAGCAATGACGCCCGGAAAGACATTGCGCGCACTCAATCCTTGCGGTGGCGACGATGCCAGCAGAATATCCCCAGCGCGAATCCCTACACGCAGGGCTCGCGCAGTATCCACCCGCGACAGTGGCACGTCCAGCTCAAGCGTGGAGTCTGCTACGCGACAAGTCATGGTTCCCTGCTCCGGATGAGCCGCGACAAAGGAGCAGTCGAAGATATTCTCGAAGCCCGCCAACTGGGCCACGGTCTCCAACTCAGGACGATGCAGCACTTCGTGCGGCGAGCCGCGAGCCACGATCCGTCCGGCGTCTAGCACGATGACGCTCTCGCCCAGCGCGAACACCTCCTCGCGCTGATGGGTCACGTAGAGAATCGGAATTCCTTGCTGCCGATTCCATGCTCTCAGGTCGTCGACGATCTGCGAGCGAGTGACAGCATCCAGTGCGGTAAGCGGCTCGTCGAGCAACAGAACGCGAGGCCGCGTCACCAGCGTGCGTGCCAGCGCGACCCGCTGACGTTCGCCACCGGAAATTTCGCCGGGGCGACGTTGAGCGAGATCGGCGATCCGGAACGATTCCAGAATCTCGCGGCAACGGGCGTCGCGCTCAGCATTACCCAGCGCAGCCAGCCCATAGTGCACGTTCTCTGCGACCGTCATGTGCGGAAACAGCGCCAGCGACTGCAGCAGATAACCGACCGACCGGCGATTCGGCGGAACATTCACCCGCGCGGCGAGATCGAAGAACACTCCGTCCCTGATGGCTATCCGGCCTCGTTCCGGAGTTTGCAGTCCGGCGATACAGTCGAGCAGCGTCGTCTTGCCTGCTCCGGATGCGCCAAACAGGATGGTGAAGCCTTTAGCGGCGACGAACTCCACATCCAGCAAGAACGCCGAGCCGCGCTCCCCGGAAAATCGCTTTTCGATGTGGACGCTCAGCACTTCGCCCGGCGCGCCTGTGACCGGAGTAGTCATCGCCAGCCCCACACGTTCCACGACGCCCGGCGGCGCAGGCCATAGAGAATCGCCAGCAGCGCGAAACAAAGAGCCAGCAGAAGCAGGGCGGTGCGATTGGCGGCAGCGTAGTCGAGCGCCTGCACCTGGTCGATAAATCAAGATGGAAATGGTGCGCGTGGCTCCCGGAATGTTGCCGCCGATCATGAGCACGACGCCGAACTCGCCCAGCGTGTGCGCGAAACTGAGCACGAATCCGGTGAGCACGCCCGGCAATCCCAGCGGCAATACGATGCGGCAAAAGGTTCGCCAGCGCGAGGCGCCCAGCAGCGCCGAGGCATCCAGTAACTTTCGATCGATGGCGGCGAACGAAGTCGCCATCGGCTGCACCGCAAACGGCAGACTATAGAGCACTGATCCGACTACCAGCCCGCTGAACGTGAATGCCAAACCATGGCCGGCGATCGACTGATACCACCGCCCCACCGGACTCAGCGGTCCGATGGCAACCAGAACATAGAAGCCGAGCACGGTTGGCGGCAACACGATCGGCAACGACACCACCGCCTCGACGAGAAACTTCCAGCGCTGGCGCGAAAATGCCAGCCAGTAGGCGAGCTGGGATCCCAACCGCCAGCAGGATGACCGAGACGGTTACGGCCAGCCGCAGCGTCAGAGTGAGTGCTTGCAGGATCATGGATGCGATGGGACGCGGAAGCCGTACTGCTGCAGCACGGCCGCGCCCTCTGACGAACTAATGTAGTCGATGAAGGCTTGCGCCGCCTGCTTATGTTTCGACGACGACAGAATCGCCACTCCCTGCTGCATTTCGGGGTAGGCGTCGGCGGGCAATTCCCAATACTTGCCTGCGTCCTTCATCGCCGGAGACATAGCCAGCGACAATGCGATCAGCCCCGCCTGCGCGTTGCCCGATTGCACGAACTGCGCAGCCTGGCTGATGTTTTCGCCCAGCACAAGTTTGTTGACGACTTTGTCTTTCAGCCCAAAGTGCTCGAGCGCTGCCATCGCGGCCCGGCCATAAGGCGCATGTTGCGGATTGGCGATAGCGATTCGCCGCACCGTAGGCTGCAGCAGCAATTCCATCTTCAGCTTTTGGGGATCGAGCGTGGAACTCTTAGGCACCCAAAGCACCAGATGGCCGATGGCATAAACGCGCAACGAAGAGCTCTCCACCAGACCGGCAGCGGCGAGCTTTCTGCGGATAGTCCATGTCCGCCGAAAAAAACACGTCGTAAGGAGCTCCGCTTTGGATTTGCGAATAAAAGTTCCCCGATGCGCCAAACGATAGCGTGACTTTGTTTCCCGTCTGGTGCTCGAAGCGCGCTGCCAGGTCCTTCAGCGCATAGTTCAGGTCCGCGGCAGCAGCCACCGTGATCTGCTCGGCATGTACCGCCAGCGCGAACAGCGCTAACGCCAGGATAAGAAGCCCGATCTTTTTCACTCTTGCGGCCACTTCGACTCGCTTCCGGGATGGGCCTATAACAGCTCGCCGAAAAACTCGGAATCAGGCCGTTTTCAAGGGACGTAGCTTTAGGGAAACTCTGATTAACGCTCACTCTGATTAAGGCTTATTCTGATTACGGCTTATTCTGATTACGGCCTACTCTGATTAAGGCTTATTCTGATTACGGCCTACTCTGATTAAGGGTTGTTTTGAAGGGGACGGCCTTCAGGCCGTCCGTTAAGTACCCGCATGAATCATGCGGCTTTAGCCGCTGCGGGACTTGATCAGAGGTTCCTTAGCCTTGCCCCGTATCGAGTCCTTTATTCTGATCATCCCAAACCAGCTTCATGGCTGCTGAAAAACTCGATTTGATCCGTCGCTCGGGTAGTGCGACGGTTCAGCGCCGCGCCTAAATCTTCATTTTGTCATCACGAGCCGGCGGACCGGGGTCCCCGACAAGCGCCGATTTTGCGCTTGTTGGGGTAAAGTTCAGCCGGCGAGGGATCCGCTCTTTTGAGTTGTTCAGCAACCTGTACAAGTCGTTAGCAGCTTACACGAAATCGGAAATAGTAGGCGATTCTAATCGCTTCCGCTGCGCCGGAAGGATCGGAGAAAATCAGAGAGATCACGAAAAGAAAGAAGATGCCGGTCTCCGGTTTGACTGGCCGCTCGGCGAACCGCCGGCACACGGAATGTGCGCTTTCCAAGGTTGCGAGTGCCTTCCACCACGAAAAGGCTACCAGCGGCGAACACTTTGTGCTTTCCCGCTTGACCCTTTTGCGCTTTTCTGTAAGAGTAAGCTCCACGCGAGTCTTAAGTGGGGAATTTAGCCATGCCCTTGGGCCGTCCCACGGTAGAGTTCGATCGCTCTAAACTGATGATACGCATTGAGGTCACGCTCAACGCCGATCCCACCGCGATCAGTCCCGTGGTGGAAGGCATTATGGAGATGGCGCGCAGACTTGAATGCGCCGCGGGGAAAGAATTTGAGATCGAAACTTCCCTGCGTGAAGCCCTGGCCAACGCCATCGTCCACGGCTGCAAGAACGATCCCACCAAGAAAGTCCAATGCTGCGTAGGTTGCGATGAGGAGCGAGGTATGCTCATCGTGGTGCGCGACCCCGGCGCCGGATTCGATCCCTTCGCCATCCCCGACCCCTGCAACGGCGAAAATGTTTATTCCAACCACGGCCGCGGCATCTACCTGATCAACCAATTGATGGACGAGGTGAAGTTCGAACGCAACGGCACCGAAATCCACATGCGAAAGTACTAGGGCTGCGCGCTTTTTTCCTTCCTGTGCGATTCGCAATCCAAGACTGATGTCACCTCTGAAGGTGGGGACTGTTTCGCTTTGTGCCCCAGGTTCGGCCATCTGTTGGCCTAACCTGGGATCGCGCGACAGACCTGTTCTAGCTCTTCTTCGGATGCGGATTGCCGATGTACGGAAACTCCTTGAGAGTATCGGTGTGCGGCTTAAGCCCCGTGGGCGGACACTCATTCTTCGTCAGGAACGCGAGGCGGTGATTGATAACATCGTCGGTGAAGACGCGGCCATTCGGGTACTTTGCCGGCTTCGAAGGATTGAAACTCAGCATGTCGGGCAACAGGCCTTCGGCGTCGATAGCTGCGATTGCCTCTTCCCGGGTGTAATTGCCGGTATGCCCCATCAAGTGGACGAACATATCGGTCCAGCGCTGGCGATCGTTCACCGGCTCGCTGGCGTTGTACTCCAACTTGGTGTCATCGGTGTTGAAAAAGCTGCTGACGGAAGGGTGGCCGGCGCGATCAGCGTGAATCAGCTTGCCATCCTCGCGCACGCTGCATCGTCCCCAAATATGGATCACGGGATTGCTGCCAAGCTCACTGGTGGGCAGCTCCATCACCGTGGAGAACACGTTGGCTTCCGTATTCGAATCGACGCCGGTCCAAGGAGACTTGCCGCTCAGATGAGGCTCGGTGAAGTTCCGTTTGCCCCTGGTATCGAACAGGTTCTTGATACCGTCATAGTCGAAAAAGAAAGCGTCGCTGCGAGCCCCGGCGAAGAACGTGTATCCACCCGACTTGACGATATTAGGTTTGTCGCCGACGAAGGAAACTTCGGCATCGGCGATGATCTTTGTCCCGACCGCTTCGACCGAGCGGGCTTCGCTGCCTTTGGCGACAAAAACGCTTACCGTCTGCTTACCGTTTTGCGGCGTCGAGAACACATAACTGAAAGCAATATCGTTCAGATAATCGCCGTCGGTGTCGATGGCAAGCCGGTAGATGGCATCGGGATGGAGCGCGTCGGCATTCGGATTTGCATTGAGAATCAGCACAGTCCTTGCCGGGTCCGCCGGCGATTGGAAGGCGTAGAGATCGCAGAGGTCGAGTCGTTGGTCCCCGAGAGGAGGGCCGAGGCTGAGTCCAGTGAAATGATTTGACATTTTTCCCTGCCTTTGAAAATTGAAATGTGAGGGTCTTGGCCTAACAGAATGGTGACCCCGGAATCCTTTTCCTTGCATTCCGGCATCGGGGAGTATACACCCGTTTTGTTTCCGCGCCGTTTCGACAGGATAAATCTGTTGCGGATCGGCCTCCACCTGCCACATTCCTTCCAGAATCTTGACAGAAACAGCGTCAGCCTCCTGCAGATCACGCCCGGATCGAGCCTTCCTTACCTACAATGGAATGGGAAGTTCGTTGCATCACCCACGAAACACCATGGCCGACCAATCGCGCACTTGGATCTTCTTCCTTCTTGTCGCCATTCTCTTAGGCGTCTATCTCACGCGCGACGCGAGCCTGGGGCGGCCCGCGCCCGAATTCTCACTGCTGGAGAGTTACGGCGGCCGCGTCGATCTCGCCTCTTATCGCGGGCGTCCGGTGCTGCTAGTCTTCTGGACAACCTCGTGCAGCATCTGCCAACACGAGCTTCCGGTGCTGAGCCGGATGGCCCCGGAATTTGCCAGCAAGGGAATCGCCGTCGTCGCCATTCATCTCGGCGGAAGCGACGAGGCCCGCGACTACATGGGCTCGAACCACATCGATCTCACCTCGGCTGCCGATCCGGATGGCGAAGTCGGACGTGCCTACCACGTTGTGGGAGTACCCAGGCTGGTCCTGATCGGGAGCGACGGCAGAGTGAAACGCGCCTCCTCCGGCTGGACCAGCGCGAGCGTCCTGCGACAATGGATGGAAAAAGCCGGCGGCTCCTGAGCCTTGGTTACGGCCGGGTGCCCCGGGTCTCGCGGTGTTCGAGACCTGCCGGGTGCCCCAGGTCTCGCGGTTCGAGACCTGGGACTTCGTCCCAATAACAGTCCCTATGCCGGGTGCCCCACACATTCGCGGGTTTCGAATGTGTGGGATCAAGAGTCGGTTGGGCTAGTTTTATTCCCGCTCATTCCAAAAGCAGGAATCAGTAGGGCACCCGGGATGGGCCGCCCTAGTGGATGCACGGTCCGTTAGAAGTGCCGAAGGTATTGTCGGCCCAACTGTTCTGGCAGCTCCGGTTTCCGTCGAACAAGTCATAGCTGGCATTCCCTAAAGATGTGTTGGAAATAATGTTGTTGTTCATCGAGCCCTGTTCGGCCGAGATGCCATATTGCCCATTGAAGGCGACGGTATTGTGCATGATTCGAACCTCTCCGCCACTGCTGGCGGTAACAATGCCGTCCTCTGTATTCCCACTGGCCAGGTTATCGCTAATCTCGACTGCGCCGCCGCCGGCGCCCAACGCGAAGAACCCATCCACGTTATTTGTCGCAACGTTGCCGTGTATCCGCGCGTTTCCCTGGGAATACACAAATCCCCAGTTATTGTTGGTGCACGTAACCGCAGTAACTTCCTCGGCCCCTGAGGAATAGAGCAAGACACCACCCGAGGTCTGGCTGGTGAAGTTACTGATAACTCCCGGTCCCTGAATGCGGATTCGGGTTGCCCCTGACTGTACCTTGATGCCTGCCCCAGCCGTGGTAGACGACCCGGTTATTCGGTGACCAGCCAGGTTCAATACGACATCATGAGTGCCGGTAATGATGACGCCGTAGCCGCAATCGGTTAGATCGTTGGCCAGCACATACTCGCCGGGTAGCTTAATGAAGGTTCCGCAGCGGGTAATTTGGCTTTGGCCGTACACAGAAATGGCGGCGAATTGTAGCAACAAGAAGAGTGCAGCAGCCGTGAAACAATAATTCCTCGCTGGAGCGGCGAATAGAGCCATCGTCTTATTCCCTCCGGTGCCGATGAGTGCTGGACCTGACTTGGCCCTACTCTGCTGATTCGGGCGTGCACGAATATACACCGTGTCTGGACCGTCTACTAGCTTTTTGCTTTCCCGGGTGCGCCGGGTCTGGCGGGGTTTGAGACCCGGAACTTCATCCCGATAAGCCATCCCCCCGTGCCGGGTGCCCCACACATTCGCGGGTTTCGAATGTGTGGGATCAGGGCCGGTTGGACTACCTGGCGGGTGGCCCAGTTCTGGCGGTGTTCCAGAACCCGGGCCATACTCTAGATCGTTTCATCCCCGCGTTGCTTTCACCCAGGTCTCGAAGGCGCGAGACCTGGGGCGCCCGGCTTCGGGCTGGGCGCGCGCCACCGTCGAACACACTCACTGGCTATGACGAGTCGCTGTTGTTAGCATTGGCCAATGAAGCTCAAGCTGAAGAAACCCGAGGAGTTCCGTTACCTGCTAACGGCCCTACTCGATGATTTGGTTGATGCTCGCTTTCATTTCAGATTGCACCAAGAGCTCGCGAAAGCAACTGAGGAGTACGCGACAGAATTCGCGCAGTCACCCACATTCTGGGAGCTTACGTTTGTAGCTCATATGGATTCTGTGATGGTTCGCCTTTGCAGATGCTACGACACGTATAACGATCCCGCTCTTAATTTGAAGAATTTATTGGACACGATCGAAGCCAATTTACTGCTCTTCGATGAGCCGAACTTTCGGCAGCGCTTGAAGGGAAATGCCTTCGTCGATTCGCTAGCGGCTGAGTTGAAGCCACCGGATCGAGAGCAGCTTCGCAAAGACAAAGAGGCGGTAAGCGATTCCGATCCTCTTGTCCATAAACTCGTGAAGTGGCGTCACAACTACGTCGCTCACCGAAACAGCCGGTTTGCCTTGAACCCGGAGAAGTTAGAGTCTCAATATCCATTATCTTTTGCTGATGTGGACGCGCTGCTGAACAGGGCACTCGAAATCGGAAACCGCTACAGTCTGCTCTTTGATGCTAGTGCCCATGCGACATTGATGATCGGGCGAGACGATTACTTGAACGTCTTAAGGGCAGTCCGTGAATATGTCCAAGCATACGAACGGGGTCTCGAAGAAGAATGGAAGCGGCTCGGCACTGCAGCCAATTCCGAAGTCCTTTAATTGATAGATTGGGTTCCGGGTGCCCGGGGTCTCGCGGGGGTTCGAGACCCAGGCGAGTGCGACGCATTACTGCGTGAAAGCTTGCGGTTCAACAAACCTTCAGCTGATGGAGAACACACAGCCGCGGTGATGAGGACGGAAGACCTGGACCTCAGACAATGCCCGGTCTCGAACCCGGGAGACCCGGGGTGCCCCGCCCTCACCCCCGCTTTTCGATGACCTGCCTGATGCGGTCGAAGGCCCAGGCAATTTCCTCGCGAGTGATAACCAGTGGAGGCGCGATGCGAATGATGTGTTCGTGCGTTTCCTTGCACAGCAGGCCGAGCTTCTGCAGCGCTTCACAATAAGGCCGCGCGGGAATATTCAACTCAATACCGATCCATAGCCCCTTGCCACGTACTTCGCGAAGCTGAGGGCTTTTCAACGTCCGCAACTTAACTAGAAAATAGTCGCCCAATTCAGCGGAACGTTGAATCAGGTTCTCATCGACCAGTACCTTTAATGCTGCGCGAGCGACAGCGCAGCCCAGAGGATTGCCGCCAAAGGTGCTGCCATGATCGCCCGGATGAAACACGCCCAGAATCTCCTTCGAGGCCAGCACGGCCGACACGGGATAGAAGCCGCCGGAAAGCGCCTTGCCCACGATCACCACGTCAGGCTGAATACCCTCATGCATGTAGGCGAAGAGTTTGCCGGTGCGTCCCAGGCCGGATTGGATCTCGTCGGCGATCAGCAAGACGCGGTTGCGGCGGCACACGTCGGCTGCCTCGCGGAGGAAACCTTCCGGCGGAATGACGATTCCGGCTTCGCCCTGGATCGGTTCCACCAGAAAGGCGCAGGTGTTGGGCGTGATGGCATCGCACAGGGCCTGAGCATCGCCGAAGGGAATGATTTTGAATCCCGGAGTAAACGGCCCGAAGCCTTCACGATACTGCTCGTCGCTGGAGAAGCTGATGAGGGTGACGGTGCGTCCGTGAAAGTTGTTGGCGCAGACGATGATTTCCGCTTTGCCTTCGGGAATGCCTTTTACAGCGTATCCCCACTTACGCGCAGCCTTAAGGGCGGTTTCCACCGCTTCGGCGCCAGAGTTCATAGGCAACGCCATCTCGAAGCCGGTCAGTTCATTGAGCTGCTGGTAGAGCAGCGGAAGCTGATCGTTGCGAAACGCTCGCGAAGTCAGCGTGACCTTGCGGGCCTGCTCCAGCAGAGCTTTCAGAATCCGGGGATGGCAATGCCCCTGATTGACCGCGGAATAGGAAGCCAGACAATCGAGATAGCGATTCCCTTCCACGTCATAAACCCACACACCCTCGGCGTGTTCGATGACGACGTCCAGAGGATGGTAGTTATGAGCGCCGTAACGGTCTTCAATCTCGATGAACTCTTTTGTCTGCAACTGATCTATGACTCGCATAAGCTCCTTGAATTAGCAATTAGCAATTAGCAATTAGCAATTAGCAATTAGCAATTAGCAATTAGCAATTAGCAAATTAGCAATTAGCAATTAGCAATTAGCAATTAGCAATTAGCAATTAGCAATTGGCAATTGGCAATTGGCAACTGCAGCAACGCATCCTTGCGGGACTTTGATGTCCTCGATAAGAGGGGTTCTCTAAGTCACGGCTAACGCCGCGCCCTTCTCCCGTAAACCCGATACAACCCACTCGTAGTCTGCCAAATCGACCGCTAGTTGCTAGTTGCTAGTTGCTAGTTGCTAGTTGCTAGTTGCTAGTTGCTAGTTGCCAAGTGCTAAGTACTAAATGCTACCTCTCATTCTTTATCCAACAACATCGTCAGCAGCGCCATTCTTACAAACAACCCATTGGCGGCCTGGCGGAAATAAAGTGCGCGAGGATCGTCATCCACCGTCTTATCTAGTTCCACCGTTCTCGGCAGCGGATGAAGGATCATCGCGTTCGGCCGCATGCGCTCGAGCACCGAGGAATTGATGGCGTAGCGGCGTGCTCCCTTCACCCGGGGGAGCCGTTCCGGCTGGATACGCGTCTGATACACCACATCCACTTCACCAACTACGCTGTCGATATTCGATTCCAGTTCGTAGCGCACACCATGGCGGTCAAGATACTGCAGAATGTCGGGTTTCATCTGCAGCTCGGGCGGGCTGACGAAGAATATCTTTATCCTCTCGAACTTGGCCAAAAGATAAGCCAGCGAGCGCGCGGTCCGGCCCCGATCGAGTTCGCCAATGAACGCCACGCTAAGGCCATCGATGGGACGTTCCCGGTAAATGGTGTAAAGATCGAGCAGGGCCTGGGTAGGGTGCTGGCCTCCCGCGCCATCGCCTGCGTTGATGATGGGAATGGGAGAAACTTTGGCCGCGCGCGCCGCTCCCCCGGCTTCATGATGGCGAATCACAATTACATCGCAGTAGCTGCTGATAATGCGGATGGAATCTTCTACCTGCTCCGCCTCGATCTCCGACGAGAATGCGCGGGCATGTTCGGTGGAGAGCACATTTCCGCCCAACCGGTACATGGCAGCTTCGAACGAGAAGCGCGTTCGGGTAGAAGGCTGATAGAAGAGGCTGGCGAGAATGCGGTTCTGGTAGTCGAGTGTTCCCCCGCGCACGACGATGCGCTCCATCGACCGGGAGCGGTCGAACAACTCCATCAGCAGAGGGACGGTGAACTGTTGTGACTCGACAACATGCTTCAGCGCCATGCGAGAACGGCCTGACTTCTCTTCGTGCGGTCTGGCGGGCGAATGCAAGATGGGCATGATTTATCCGGGAACCGGTACCTCTATTTCCTGGCGAGATGTCTCGCTGTCCGTCTCCGGGTCGCAAACGATGCGGGTTCCCGCCGAGCCGGCAACAGCCTCGCACAAATGTTCAAAGGAGGTAATCACCGCTTCCCTGCCGCCGCAATGCAGGAACTGGAGCACTGACTCCACCTTCGGTCCCATGTTTCCGGGTGGAAAATGGCCGGCGGCGTGGTATTCCTCCAGCTGGGAAATAGTGACATAGGTCAGCGGAGTTTGATTGGGCTTCTTGTAGTTCAGATAAACGTAGTCGGTGTCAGTCGAAATGGCAAACAGATCGACGTCGAGTTGGCTGGCGAGCAATGCGGAAGCTCGATCCTTATCGATGACTGCTTCGACGCCTTGCAACTGGCCATCAACTCGCATCACCGGAATGCCGCCGCCTCCGGTCGACACCACCAGGACACCGCAGGCGACCAGGGAGCGGATGATCTCCAATTCCACGACTTCGAGAGGCTCGGGTGAAGGTACCACCCGGCGATAGCCGCGGGCTGCATCTTCCACGATGTGCCAACCCAACAACCGCTTTTTCTCCTCCGCATCGCTACGCGAGTAGAAAGGTCCGATGGGCTTGGTAGGGCGCTGCATCGCGGGGTCGTCAGCTGCGACCAGGGTTCGGGTAATCAGACTGATGACAGGCATTCTTATTTCGGCGGCTGCCAGTTCGTTCTGTAGCGACTGCGCCAGCAGGTATCCGATTTCACCCTGACTTGCGGCCCCACATACGTCAAGAGTTTGGCCGTACACGACATCGGAGGCGCGTTCGGAGCGCAGCAGTTGCGCGCCAACCTGCGGCCCATTGCCGTGAGTGATGATCAGGCGATATCCCAGGCGGATCAGGCCGACCATCGCCTGTGCGGTGCGGCGGGCGTTCGCCAACTGTTCGGCGATCGTTCCTTTCTCACCCGCTCGGATCAAGGAGTTGCCGCCAACCGCGACTAGGGCAGTCTTGGACATGATAAGGACGCTATTCGCTTATTCGCTCCTCGCTATTTGCTATTGGCTCCTGGCTTCTAGCTCTTAGAGTAGAGGAACTCTGCTTAAGGCTTGTTTTGAAGGGGACGGCCTTCAGCCGTCCGTTAAGTACCAATCAAATCATGCGGCTTTAGCCGCTGCGGGACCTCGGTTTCACTCAATCTGAGTTTTCCTAGCTCTCGGCAAGCGCTGCGTTACATCCTGACAACGGATTGCAAGATCTGTCGCTCGCCAAGCATTCTGAGATGCCCGCTACTAAGAGCCGCAAGCCAAAGGCGAAGAGCGAACGGCGGTCCTACCTCACCAACTCCAGCACCGGCTCGCGAACCGATTCGTGTTCCGGCATCCGGTTCCACTTCATCAGTTCCACCATGATCGCCTTCTGCGCATGCAGCCGGTTTTCTGCCTGCTGGAAGACAAACGATCGCGGCGAGTCGATCACATCATCGGTGACCTCATCGCCGCGGTGCGCGGGCAAGCAATGCAGGAAGATGGCGTCCGGCTTGGCGCGGGCAAAGAGCTTGGCGTTGACCTGATAGGGCGCGAAGATCTTCTTTCGCATCTCGACCTCGGCCTCCTGACCCATGCTGGCCCAGACGTCGGTGTAGACCACGTCTGCTTCGAATGCCGCCTGTTCCGGATCGTGGGTGAGGGTAAAGCTGGCATCAGTGTCGGCGCAGCGCTTTTCGGTCCAGCGGATCGCGCTCGAGCCGGGCTCGAATCCGGGCGGAGTTGCGACCCAGACGTCAGCCCCCAGTTGCGCGCCCGCAAACATCAGGGAGCGCGCGACATTATTACCGTCGCCGATGTAGGCCACCTTCAGTCCGGCAATGCGGCCCTTCACTTCCAGCATGGTCAGATAGTCCGCCATGGCCTGGCAGGGATGACTGTAATCGGTGAGACCGTTGATGACGGGAATGCCGGCATGGCGAGCCAATTCCACGACAACATCGTGGGCAAAGGTCCGAATCATGATCCCTTGCACCATGCGCTCCAGGTTCTTGGCCACGTCGTAAACCGACTCTCGCTTGCCCAGACTGATCTCGGCGGGCGACAGATACAGCGGATGCCCGCCCAGTTCCTCGATGCCGACGTCGAAGCTCACCCGCGTGCGCAGCGACGGCTTCTCGAAGATCATGGCCAGCGTCTTGCCCTTCAGCGCCGTGTGATACGCGTTGGGGTAGGCCTTCAGTTGCGTGGCCACGTGAAGAAACTGCCGAATCCGCTGCGGCGTGAAGTCGCGAATCGATAGGAAGTCTTTCTCCATGGCTACCTCCCCACTTCTGCGAACGCAGGCTTGTGCGCTTGGGTGAACTCCTCCAGCATGGCGGGAATTGCCGGCTTGCCGAGTTCTTCCACTTCATAGCGCACGCGCACGCTGGGCTTGTCGATCTTGATGGTGCGAGCCAAGTCGATCGGCGTCGCCACCATCACCAGATCGCAGGGAACGCGCTGGATGGTTTCTTCCAGCTCATGCCGCTGCTGGTCGCTGTAGCCCATGGCCGGCAGCACTCGCCACAGGTGCGGAAACTTCTCAAACGTCTTCTGGATGGAGCCGACGGCATAAGGCCGCGGATCGACCAGCGCTGCCGCGTGATAGCGATTGGCCGCGACAACGCCCGCGCCATAGGCCATCTCGCCGTGGGTGAGCGTCGGCCCGTCTTCCACCACCAGCACCGTCTTGCCGTTGATCGCGTCCGGATCGTCGACCGTCACCCGGCAGGCCATCTCGATCACCCGCGCTTTGGGATTGTGCAGCGCGATGTTCTGGCGGACAGTCTTGATTCCGTCCGGATCGGCGGTGTCCACTTTATTAATGATGAGCACATCGGCGGTGCGGAAATTCACTTCGCCGGGATAGTAGGCCAGCTCGTGTCCGGCGCGATGCGGATCGAGCACCACGATGTCGAGATCGGGACGATAGAACGAAGTGTCGTTGTTGCCGCCGTCCCACAGGATGACGTCGCCCTCCTGCTCGGCCTGGCGCAGGATCTCGTGATAATCCACTCCGGCATAGACCGGCGTGCCTTCGACGATGTGCGGCTCATACTCTTCGCGTTCTTCGATGGTGCACTTGTGCCGGTCGAGGTCGGCCAGCGAACCGAAGCGTTGACAGCTGCTGCGCGGCCAGATCGCCATAGGGCATGGGATGGCGAACCACCACCGGACTCCAGCCCAGCTGGCGCAGCTCAGCGGCAATGCGGCGCGAGACCGGGCTCTTGCCGCAACCCGTGCGGACAGCGCAGATCGAGACGACCGGCACTTTCGCCGACCAGTTGCGTGTGCGCGGCGCCCAGCAGCCAGAAGTCGGCGCCGGCAGCGACTGCGCGCGACGCCAGATGCATCAGCGTGGGATACGCAACATCACTGTAGGAGAAAACCACGACATCCACTAAATCCTTGCGGATGATCTCTTCCATCTTGTTCTCTTCGAGAATAGGAATGCCGTCGGGATAGAAGTTGCCGGCCAGCTGCGCCGGGTAACGCCGTCCAGCGATGTCGGGAATTTGATTGGCAGTGAAGGCTACGACCAGGAATTCAGGGTTGTTTCGGAAAACTACGTTGAAGTTGTGGAAGTCTCGTCCAGCAGCTCCCAGGATAAGCACTCTTTTCATAGTGCGTAAAAAGCGTCATTAGACCCATGAGGTGGGGACACTTTTCTCCTGCCGAATATGGTGAACTGAAATCGGAAGCAACGCTGTGAGCGCCATCACGGAGCTGTGAGACAAGCTCCGGAGCATCCTGGATTGGGACAGGAAGGCCACTGGTTGCCATGGTGCCGCATACAGAGATGGCGATCCATTTCGTCTCGAAGTGCCCGCCGGACAACCGATTCACCTACCGCTCGAAGACATACGGATAGCCAAGCGTCCGCTTCGCAAAATAATCCAGCGGCACC
This sequence comes from uncultured Acidobacteriaceae bacterium, assembly GCA_963746515.1. Taxonomy (GTDB): domain Bacteria; phylum Acidobacteriota; class Terriglobia; order Terriglobales; family Acidobacteriaceae; genus Bog-257. The sequence continues at coordinate 181,776 of CAVVBO010000005.1, forward strand.
CTGACGGCGCCGCTGGAGTTCGTTCCGTCGGGCTGTTCTATGCGTGTGAACGTTTACCGCTTAAGCCGGACACCTACGGGTCATCCATTATCCCCGCGGTGGGTTGGGCAGCGGAGGCAACGGAGGATTCGGCCCTGGCTGCTTTGGTGGAACCGGTCCGGGTGGAATAGGCTGCACGAAAATTGCAGCGCTGGCCTCACTCACGCGAGGCGGGTTAGGCAACGGAGGTCTCGGAGGATTCGGCCCTGGCTGCTTCGGTGGTACCGGTCCGGGTGGGATAGGCTGCACAAAAATTGCAGCGCTAACCCCACTCACGCGAGGCGGATTCGGCAACGGAGGTCTCGGAGGATTCGGCCCCGGCTGCTTTGGTGGAACCGGTCCCGGTGGAATAGGCTGCACGAAAATTGCAGCGCTGGCCTCACTTACGCGAGGCGGATTCGGACCCGGAGGTCTCGGAGGATTCGGCCCCGGTTTAGGCAATGGAGGCTGCGGTCCGGGTGGAATAGGCTGCACAAAAATTGCAGCGCTAACGCCACTCACGCGAGGCGGATTCGGCAGCGGAGGCTGCGGTGGAATGGGCTTGGGTGGATTGGGTCCCGGCAGCGGGCCCGGTGGAATCGGACTCTGTGGGGTCGTCTGCAAGGCAATAATAGAGCTCGCCTGACGCACACATGTAGCTGCTAGCGGCTGCGTCGTGGTGTTGGTCGCGAACCCAGTTGCAACCATCACTCCGAGAACCATTAAGGTAAGAAGAATTAAGCGTTTCATGGTTCCCCCTTTCGAACCATCTGGCGATGCTAGGAGCCGAAGACGGAACGATGACGCCGGGTGGCCGGAGCGAAGGAATGTGGAGCGTTGCAGGTCTTGTTAATCGCCAGTGCTGGCGGAACGTGGGTGAACAAGACCGAGGGTCTCGCTCCAGGGGAACCCGACATCGCTAAAACTACACTGACCGCAATTGCCTGTCTGTGTCCTGTGACTCTTTGCCGTGTGATAAGCAAGTAGCACGACTGCTAGGCGACGGCGGTGATCCAACGACTGGAAGCCGGCCCGCCGCCCCGGTGTTCCCCCTCACACTGCAATGTGACCCCCATCACTTCGACTTGGGCCGTCCATGGTCAAGAATCGAACCATCGTTCGGTATCGGGATGGCATCCTGACCGCAACGAATTCCAGGTGGGATGGCGAATCGCAAGGTACAGGCAAGTCCCTTCGGACGGTCCCGCAAATAGAAAGGGAAACAATGGCCAAAGGTTCGGTGCAGATCGTAGCGGAGCGCTGTAAAGCCTGCGGATTCTGCGTGGAGTTCTGTCCCACGCACGTGCTGGCGCTCTCCTCCGCCTTTAACGCCAAGGGGTATCACACTCCCTACATGGTTCATCCCGACAAGTGCAGCGGCTGCGATTTGTGCGGCATGTACTGTCCCGACTTCGCCATCTTCGGACACAAGCAGGCAGAGCCTCCCAAAGAAAATGTACGCGGCCGCGGCTGCCTCTACCGCCGCCGCCGAGGCCAAGGAGGACCAAGATGCACGCTGACCCTGCTGGTGTCATGACCGGCACCCATTTTCTCGATGGCGACCACGCCTGCTGCGAAGGCGCACTGGCAGCCGGCGCGCGCTTCTCCTCGGGCTATCCCATCACGCCATCGACCGAGGTCGTCGAGCGCTTCGCCTCGCGCGTACCCACGGTAGGCGGAACCTTTATCCAGATGGAAGACGAGCTCGCCGCCTCCATCGCCCTCCAGGGCGCGGTGTGGGGCGGAGCCAAGGCTTTCACTGTAACCTCCGGGCCAGGATTCTCTTTGATGATGGAGCACATTGGTCTGGCGGTGATGACCGAAACTCCCTGCGTCTTCGTCGACGTGCAGCGCGGCGGACCTTCCACGGGACTGCCCACGCTTCCCGCTCAGGCCGACATGATGCAGGTGCGCTGGGGATCGCATGGCGATTACGAAGTGATCGCGCTTTGCCCGAACTCGCCGCAAGAGTGCTTCGATCTCACCATTACCGCCTTCAATTATGCCGAGCAGTATCGCTGCCCGGTGTTCGTCATGATGGACGAAGTCGTCGGACACATGACGGAGAAGGTCGTGATTCCTGCCGCCGGAGGAGATTGAAGTTACGCCCCGCCGCTATACCACGCTTCCTCCCGGCGAGTTTCTTGCCTTCAAGCCGTGCGACGACCTGGTTCCCGACATGCCGCGTACCGGCGAAGGCTACAACGTCCACGTCACCGGCCTGACCCACGACGAGCGCGGCTATCCCGACATGACGCCCGCCACGCAAGACAAGCTGGTCAGGCGCCTGCAGGAAAAAATCACGAAGAATGTCGACAAGATCACGCTCTACGAAGAAGAGCAAATCGATGGCGCCGATGTGGTCGTGGTGTCGTACGGCATCACCTCGCGAGTGGCGCAGCGCGCCATCGAACTGGCCCGCAAGAAGGGCGTCAAGGTTGGCAAGTTCCGGCTGATCACGGCCTGGCCCTTCCCCGAAAAGCAGATTGCGGAAATCGCCGGCAAGGTGAAGGCGATTGTCGTAGTCGAACTGAACCTGGGACAGATGGTGCGCGAAGTTGAACGCGCCGCTGCCGGAAAAGCCATCGTCCGCTTCGTGGGACACGCCGGAGGCAGCGTCCACCGTCCGGAAGACATTCTGCAGGCCATCATGGAGGTGGCGCGATGAGCGAGCTTACCGAACTGACCGTCCAGAACCCGGTCGAACAATTTCTGCGCATGGACCGCATTCCGCACATCTGGTGTCCGGGATGCGGCATCGGCACCAGCGTCAACGCCTTCGCGCACGCGCTGATCGACGCCAAGATCGACACCAAGAATCTGGCTATCGTTTCCGGTATCGGTTGTACCGGACGCGTCGCCGGCTACGTCAATCAGGACTCGTTCCACACCACACACGGCCGCGCGATCCCGTTCGCCACCGGACTGAAGCTGGCCAATCCCAAGCTGAACGTCGTGGTCTACTCCGGCGACGGCGACCTGTTTGCCATCGGCGGCAATCACCTGATTCACGCCGCGCGGCGCAACGTTGACCTCAAGGTCGTCTGCATCAACAACCTGATTTATGCCATGACCGGCGGCCAGACCGCGCCGACAACGCCGGGCGACGTTATCACCTCGACCAATCCTTACGGGACCTACGATCCGTCCTTCAATCTGCCTTATCTGGTGGAAGCGGCGGGCGCGGTTTACGTCGCGCGCTGGACAGCGTTCCACGTGAAGCAACTGGCGCGCTCCATGCAGGAGATGTTCGCCAAGAAGGGATTCAGCTTCATCGAGGTGCTGTCGCCATGCCCGACGCTTTATCAGCGCCGCAACAAGATGGGCGACGGCCTGGACACCATGAAGTTCTACAAGTCGGTCAGCAAGGTTCGCAATGGCGCTCCCACCAGCGAGGTGGCATTAACCAAGAGCGGCGAAATCATGGTCGGCAAGTTCGTCGATCGCGAGCGCAGCGACTATCGCGACCTGATGCACGACAAACTGGTCGATTCACTGGGCGACGATTACGTGGAAACGGAGGCCTGTTCATGCCAGTAAGCGAGATCCGTATCGCAGGATTTGGAGGCCAGGGCGTTATCCTGTCGGCCATCATCATCGGCAAAGCCGGCTGCATTTATCAGCCGGGCTACGCCACCATGACGCAGAATTTCGGGCCGGAAGCCCGCGGCGGAGCCTGCAGCGCGCAGCTGATTCTTTCCGACACGCCCGTGCTTTATCCCTATGTGCCGCGTCCCGACATTCTGGTGGTGATGTCGCAGGAAGCCTATGCACTGTTCGCTCCGCAGCTCAAGGACGAAGGCATTCTGATCATCGAGGAAGACCTGGTGCGAATTGGCGAGCTTGCCGGCGGGAGTGCGCGTCTACAGTATCCCGGCTACCCGCATCGCCGAAGAACTGGGCAAGAAGATGGTGCTGAACATCGTGATGGTCGGATTTTTCGGAGCTATCACCCAGGTCATCGATCGTGAAGCGCTGCGCAACGCCGTCGGCGCGTCTGTGCCGCAAGCTTACCGGGAACTGAACCTGAAAGCCTTCGACCGGGGATTTGAGTATGGCGCCAAGGAACTGACGGAGGTCATCGTGAAACAGGATTCACTGGTAGCGGTCGCCGCGATCGAAAACTGAAACAACCGTATCGCGAGCGAGTATGCCGGCAAAACATCGCCGGCATTTCTTTTTGTTGGTGATTAGGAGCAACGGAAAACTCAGCAACCTCATCTGCTCGGGCAGGAGGAAAGATCATGCCTGAGAGAAGCGCGAACATTGGGGACGAGGACGAGGGCAAAGGGGCAGTCGAACAGGACCGGCCGGACCAGGAGGGCAACGTTTCGATGGCGGGGCAAATGGGCCATCGCAATCAGGATCCGCTGCTGAAGGCCAACGATAGCGATTACCCGGAACCGGGACAAAATCCCGAGCACACTGGAGAGCCGCAGACCGACAACGCACTGGATCACGATACCGAAATTGCTTGTGCCGAGGCACAGGAGAGCCCGGGTGAGCGGCAGAAGGAAAATCAGAATCAGAGTAAAGACGACCCGCTGGCGGCCTGAACCAGCTAATGTTGTCCCTCATCGGCGAAGGTATGCAAGGCAAACTCAAAGCCCTCCGGGCTGACCTTGACGTCACCTTGATAAGGACGGTCGATATCGGCAATCGCTACCAGCACCAGCGAGATCAGGAAGCTGAGCACCACAATTTGCAATAGGTGAAATCGAAAGTTGGGCACTCCGAAGAAGCAGGCGGCAGCTACGGTAATGATGCCGCCGGCGATCAGCACCATCCACAGAATTCCGGGCAGCATCTCGTGACTCTGCAGAATGCGGATGCGGCGGTGCTCGGTCAGGCGCTGTAAGGTGTTCATCAAATCCCCTAGAGCGCCGGACTCCTCCGTGGTCTGGCTCTTAATCTCGCCCGCTGCCTGCCACATCTGCGTAATCATTTGACCGCCTTGTGGCGGAAGATGTTCATTCGACATGGAAGGAAATTCGCTCTGAATCGCATTCTGCGCGTAACGCCGGGCGAGGTCCTGAATGGTCTGCCTCGCCGGATCGGAAAGCCGCGCACTGATGCGGAAAACATTGACCAGATCGTTGGCCTCCTGCTCGGCATTGACCTGCGCCTGCTGAAACATGTTCCACACGCCGGAAAGCATGAAGGCCAGCAGCACGGCGTAGGTGGTACCGATCACCGCGACTACCGCTCCGGTAAAGTCGTTGGATTCCCTGCGGGAAGGCCCGGACGACGTACGGGTCACCAAGTGCAGAAAGGCGATCGCGGCTCCGACACAGGCAATAACGATAAGTATGTTGTACAGCACGAAGTTCAATCCATGTTTGCAAGCGGGATGAGGAAGCATACACCGCTTTACGCGAATCAGGGGATGGAATCTGTCACCTGAGGCGGCTACCAGGCCGACTGCTCAGCTGCGGCTTCATGTCTTACGTTGTGGCATACAACAATTACCAGCCATCTCATAAATCAGTTTTGCCGCGAATCAGTTTTGCCGCGGCAGGGCTTCAGTGTGTGCGTGAAAAGTAACTTGGTGTTTCGGCAGTGGAATACGAAGCGCGAAGAACAAGCGCCGTAGGCGCGGAACAGCTTAGCCCAGCACGCAGCCGAACCGGGCCCCCGATTCGCGCCGCCTTTGCGCGAATTGGGGTGGGATGGCGGAGTGCTGGGTAAAGTGGGAAATGAAGCTGAGTCCCGTGGGGACGGCAGAGGTTCTCACGCGGACCCTTCGGCGGAGCCGAAGTGTCTTCGCTACCCTGCAGCTTTAGCTCGGACCGGCTGAAATCAGCGATGTCTCGCGTTAGTGAAATAGCTTAGATAACTTCCAGGAATACTGGCGTCTTACTTACTGCAACGCTAGCTTCGATTCACACGCCGCGATTACTATCCGTCCTAGTAAAGTTCGCCGGTATTTGCAACTGTTGCGGGAAATTTGCAACGCTTAACTAATCTCGTTAAATAGCAGGTGAATGAAAGTGAATTCGCTTGAATGCTGGCGGACCTGCGGTATAGGATGCCTCCGAACCCGGTTCACGCCTTCCAAAGGAATCAAATAACATGCATTCGCGGTTAAGACTAGTTTTAATGGTCATGATGTTGGCCTGCCTGGTAGTAGTTTCTCCGGCTAAGGACAAGCGGCGTCATCATCCGTCGCAGCCGATCTTCGTTATCACCAATGACGATGGCCTCCTGGCCAACGATGTGAGTTTCTGGCTGCCAGGAAATACGCAGCAGGGCCCCACCTTGACTTTACAAACCACGCTCGCCACCGGCGGCAGAGGAATAGGAGGCGGCTTCTTTGGCTCGCCGCGGGTAGTTATGCTGCCTGATAGTTCGGCGCAATGTCTCTATGCCTCCAATGCCGGCACCAACAACATCACCACCATCAATATTCAGTCTCAACAGGTCGCGGGAACCTTCAGCGGACTGCGGGGTGACAAGGGCACTACCAACGGCATCGGCCTGGTGGTAAATAGCAACTACCTTTATGCGGGCTACACGGCTTCGAACACGCTTGTGACCTTCGCTATCCAGCCAGGATGCCAGTTATCCTTTCTCGGTGACATGCCCGTAGCGGGACTGAACGGCGGGTTTATTGCCGGGATGGCCATTCACGGAAACATGCTGGTAGTCGCCTACGGAGATGGCTCTATCCAGTCATTCAACATCGCCAATGGTCTTCCCATTTCCAACGACGACGAGCAGAACTCGACTGGCTTTGCCAGCGCTTATTTCCCCGAGTCGGTAGACATCACCCAGGACGGGCACTTTGCCGTCTTCGGCGATTCGGCCATCGCCACTTCGGTCGAAGTATCTGACATCTCTTCCGGCAAACTGACCCAGACCGTGCTGTACACCGTCAGCACTGCGACCAATGCCGTGGGACCCGGCAACAACGCGGCCAGCGCCCGCCTCAGTCCGGACGAGAGCCTTTTGTACATAGGTAATAGTCAGGGAGGCTCGGTCACCGCTGCCTTCTTCAATAAGAATACGGGCAAGGTTTCGCCGGGATGTTTTTCCGGAGTGCTGAGTGGCTACTACGAACCTTGGGCTTACATCGGGTCCGTTGTAACCCGCGATCCTACCGGAACCGGCGGGGTGCTGTACGTAGCGGAGTTTGGATCGTCGATTGGAATTCTTGAGGTAAGTTCTACCGGCACTACGTGCACCCTGACGGAGTCGCCCAACTCTCCCATCCCCGACAATTCCAGCAGCGGGCTGTTGTCGATTCAGGTGTTTCCACCCCGGCCATTTTAAGTGCGCCTTCGAGGCGAATCGTTTAGGGAGTCAGGATGCGTGCCATGTTACGAATTGTTCTGCTTTTCTTGTTATCGGGAATTTGTGTTTCCGCCCAGACCATTTGTCCCATTCGGCCTCTACCGGGAAGTCCAGTCCTCAATCCGCTGGACCTATACAGTCAGAATGGCGTCTTGACCGTCAATCTTACGCTGCAAAATCAGAAGCAAAATGACGGCTTCATGCACTACTGCTATGACTACATGTATCAGGGAGAACTCATCGAAGCTCCCACCTTGCGTCTGAATCCCGGCGATCAGCTCGTCCTCAACCTCACCAACAATATCCAGTCACCCTATGACCGCTACGAAGAAGCCCGGAATACTCCCATGCAGCAGATGCACAGCGCCGCTGCCGGTCATCATATGGCAGGGCCTGACGACGATTGCAGTGGACAAGAGATGATGGCGGGATCGACCAACATTCATTTCCACGGCCTGAATATCGCCCCCGTCTGTCACCAGGATGATGTGATCAACACCATCATCCAGTCTGGCGATCCGGCGTTTCAATACAACATCCAGATTCCGCCCAACGACTCGCCGGGAATGTACTGGTATCACCCACACGTCCACGGCAACACCACAACGCAAGTGGAGGGTGGAGCGGCGGGAGCCATCATCATTGAAGGCAATCTGCAGGGAACACAGGGTCTGCAGGAACGCGTGCTGGTCATTCGCCAGCAGTTCGAGAATCCTGATTCCTGGATACCCGGACCCAATGAGTTGACCATCAACTTCCAGCCGGCAATTCCCTCCGAAGCCTTCGCCGGTCATCAGTGTTCAGCCCGGTCAGGCGGAATTCTGGCGGTTAGTGAATGCGACCACGCAGGCGTTTCTGACGTTGCAGGTCCAGTTCGGCACAACCCCGCAGCAGTTGCAACTGCTGGCCATCGACGGTATTCCGCTGCAGTCGCCAAGCGTATCAAACTACTCTTCTGGTTCCCCCAGCCGGCCGTGTGGAATTCATCACGCCTGGTCTTCCTGTGGGACAAACCGGAACGTTCCTTACTAACGGCTATGACACTGGTCCCGTCGGTAATCCGAATCTGCTACAAGTGTTGGCCAGCATCGTCGGAGTTGGAGATCCGCAGGTTTCGCATCCGCCGACGCATGTTGTGAAACCGCCAAGCGAACCGCAGCGCTTTGCCGGCTTGGCCGCACAACTCCCCACCACCACTCGCAGTCTGTACTTTTCCGAGCAGACCGTCGGCAGTAACGGGCCAACGCAGTACTTCATCACGGTCAACGGCCAGCGACCAAAAGTCTTTCACATGGACGATCCGCCCGCGATCGTCACTAACATCGGCGCGGTCGAGGACTGGACGGTGGAGAATCGAGCCGGCGAAGCGCACGCTTTCCACATACACCAAATCCATTTTCTAGTGATGGCAATCAATGGAGTTCCCGTGCCGAATCCCGATCTGCAGGACACCATCACGATTCCCAACTGGAGCGGACATGGGCCGTATCCGAATGTGACCTTGCGCATGGATTTTCGCGATCCCAACATCGCCGGAACTTTCGTATATCACTGCCACATTCTGGATCATGAAGATGGTGGAATGATGTCGAAGATCCAGGTGAATCCGGCGAATTGAGGGTAGGTGGCACCTAACTATCGTTAGTAGTTGTTTCGTTTTTAGCAAAAATCTCGTTTCGGCTTTTGCGGTTTCCTGTCGCAAACCAATTGACACAGGCTCGCCGTTGACGCAGAATTTTGTCACTCGGTTTCTGGGTGGCGCCGCGTTTCAGTCAATCCCCAAAAAGAGTTTCCAGCGTTGCATTCTTGATCCACGAATACAGTCGCCGCTCGAAATGGGGTCACCAACAATTTTTCCGTTTGCTGCGAACCGTAACTTTAGAAAAGAGGACTGTCTTGACGAGGAGATTCTGTACTTGCTGTAACCATGCTTTTATTCGCCGCTTGCTGTATTTCGCAGGCGCAGACATTGACCAATCTTACCCATCAGGCGCCCGACGGCGCACAGCTTACCTTCCAACTCACCGATGGCAGAGTGTTGGCGCAAGGTTTCAATGACTCCGATTGGTGGATACTGACACCTGACAACACCGGCAGCTACGTTAACGGTACCTGGACGCAAGCTGCTAGCCTCCAGTCGGGCTACTCCCCAGAGGCCTTCGCTTCCGCCGTTCTGGCTGATGGCCGCGTGCTCATCGAAGGCGGCGAATATAATTTCGGTCAGTTCACCCTGACCAACCTGGGCGCGGTTTATGATCCTGTCGCCAACACCTGGACGCCCCTGACTCCTCCTACCGGATGGGGATACATCGGTGATTCGCCCGCCCTGATTCTGCCCAACACCCATTTTCTGATTGGGCGCAAGCTCGATATGCAGATGGCGGACCTGGATCCCAGCACCATGACGTGGACGGCTTTTAACTCGACTGGCAAAGCCGACTTCAACGCCGAAGAGGGATGGACCCTGATGCCCGACGGCACGGTGCTGACGGCGGATGTACTCGACAATCCGAATTCGGAACGTTACATCACGTTGCAGCAAATGTGGATTTCCGACGGTAGCACCATCGCCCTGCTGCAGGGCCCGCCCGAGGAAGGCTGCCTGCAATATGGCGGAGGTCAATATTGTCCTCCCGGAGAAATCGGCCCCTCCATCCTGCGGCCCGACAAGACTGTCTTTTACACTGGCGCAACTCATCTGGGCGCGTCGTCCGGCGCAACGGCGGTTTATCATCCCGGCGCCAGTCCAACCGATCCCGGTACCTGGGTTCCGGGTCCAAGCTTTCCCAATCATGACGACGCCGGCGACAATTTTGCTGCCCTGCTGCCCAACGGCAAAGTGCTGGTGCAGGGCAACTCCGGTCGGCTTTACGAATTTGACGGCACGAATCTCACCCCCACCTTGGAGGGCGGTGATAACAGCTTGATGGTCCTGCCTACCGGTCAGGTCCTCATCGGTGGCACGGCCGTCTACAATCCGACAGGCGGCGCTTTGCAAATCTGGGATCCCACCATCACCTTCTGCCCAGCGTCAGTAACCCGCGGTCAGACTTACACCATCCTGGGCCGGTTGTTCACGGGCTTGTCCCAGGCAGCCTCCTTCGGCGATGAATATCAAACTGCTACCAACTATCCGTTGGTGCGAATCACCAACATTGCCACGGGTCACGTTTTCTATGCCAAGACCCACGATCACTATCCCATGGGCGTGAATGGCGGAGGAACGCCGACCTACACCCACATGGACATTCCTGCCGGAATGGAGACCGGCCCCAGCCATCTGGTGGTGGTCGCCAATGGCATCGCTTCTAACGTCATCAACGTCACCGTAAACTAGCCCGCGCCAGCGGGATGCTTGCCGTGATGCAAATCCCATTCCTCCTGCGCCCCCGGCTGCGGCGGCGCAGGAGGATTTTCAGTGGCTAGGGAAACTCTGATTAAGGCTTGTTTTGAAGGGGACGACCTTCAGGCCGTCCGTTAAGTACCCGCAAAATCATGCGGCTTTATAGTTTGCTGAAAAACTCAGCTTACCGTGATTTTGAAGGGGCGTAGCTTTAGCTGCGCCGTAGAAAGCGGTCCATTTGTCATCCCGAATCCGGCTTCAGCCGGTGAGGGACCTGCTTTTCGAGTTTTTCAGCAAACTGTTTAGCCGCTGCAGGACCTCGCTTCGACTGGATCAGAGTTTCCTTAGCTTGTAACCGTTGATTCAAATTTCTTGGGCATCTCGTCTTGAAGGGCCGTCCTTACAGTATGCTGAAGACTCGAGCTGAAGGGACTTTGCTGGGCATAGGCGGCCCCTGCAAATCACCCCTCGGCTTTAGCCGCCAAGCACCATCACTTTGTGCTCGGGGCAACGGGCTGCGGCCAACTCGATCAGGCGATCAATCAACTCAGGACCGTACTTCGCGTAGAAATACAATCCCGCAATCTCCCGCTCCTGTAGCGACTTCTTCGGATAAAGCGCATTCTCAATTTGCGTGGCGTGCCGAGTGAGGATCTCGGTACGGCGCAGCTCAGCCTGGGCGGCGCGCTTCTCCAGCCGATTGACCTGGTATTGCATCTTGCTGGCGGCGCGTCCTGCGGCTTCCACCAGCGTGGGATCGAGCCTCTGCAGCGAGCTGCTGACGCCTTGCATAACCTCATCGACAGTGTGTCTGGCGTTTTCGAAGTCTTGTTTGATCTCGGCCGGAAGCGAACGCGCAGCCAGGCAATCGCGCAGCTGGCATTCCCCGTGGAACAGTTCCGGCAACTCGATCTCATACTTCGTCAGCAGGCGTTCAATACGCGGCTCGATCAGCGTTGCGCTCAACCGCGCAAGGATAGGGGTAATCCGCCCCAGCAGTTTTTCGTAGACCACGCCAACCTGCGCGAAGTAAGCAATCTCGGCTGGCCCGCCGATGTAGCCCAGCGTGGGCAGCCAATAATCCTGCAGCACCGGGCGCAGCAGCACATTGGCGTTGAAGTTTTCCGGACCAGCCTGGACGCGGCTCTGCAACTCTTCACCCGACAGCCGCTCGCGGGCGATAGCGAATTGGCCGTTGGCCCGATGGATAGGGACGCGCACTCCATTGACCAACGCAAACAGCGGAGTCGATTCCGCTGTGACTTTCACTTGCTCATGATATTGCGCTGCGTGCAATTCGCGATTGCGGGCCAGTAGAGCGTCATCCAGCTCGGCAGCCCGGCGAATGGCGTCGACAAATAGCGGCGCGGCAATGCGGTGCAGCTCGGGATCGGCAGGATCGAAGAAGATCAAGCCATGATCAGGCCCGCCAAAGATGCGAGCGTAGAGCTTGCGCGTAGGCATTGGAAAATGTTTCGCCTTCGACATAGCTTTCGCGCAGATAGTCGGCGGCCAGCGAGTCACCCAGCAACTGCGCAGCCTGCTCGACCAGGTCGTTCGTGCCTTCGGCGAAGCGGATCGTCGCCACCGGAGCGCCCGCGACGCCATTTGTCTCCGCAGTGAATGGCAGCGAGTTGAAAATCGTGGGTCAGCAGCAGTGCCTGGTTTACTTCGGCGAGGTCATGATCTTCGGTGGCCATCCAGAACACGGGCACGCATTCGACACCCAACTGCTTCGACCTGCTTCGCCAGGGCCAGCACCGACGCCGCTTTCAACAACGACAGCAACGGGCCGCCAAACAATCCCACTTGCTGGCCCGTAACCACAGCGAATGCGCCATCGCGGAGGCGCTGAATATTGCGTAGCGTCGCCTCCGAGGCTCCCCAGGCGCGATTCTGCTTCTCCAGCGCATCCGCTACCCGAGCCTGCCGCGCCGGATCGCGCGGAACAGATTTGGCAAACGCCGCGATGTGCGCAGCATCCGGCTGGGTAGGATAAAACCTGCGGATTTCGGGAGAGTAGGAAAGGAAGTTGCTGAAGAGGCGCGTGGTGTGGGGGATCGCGTTGAAGGAGATGCAGTCGGGAATCACGAGATGATCTCCCGACAACCGCGCCGGCAAGCCCGGTCCCTCAGCTCCAAATCGAAAAATGTAGTGCTGTCAGTTGCAGACAATCGGTTCATGAATTCGGCCATTCGCGCCACTGGTATGAGACTAACAGGCGGGCAAAAGGTTTGGATGATTCCGCTGGCCCCGGGATGCACGAATCATCATCCAGCCATCGGCGAAGGCCGGCTCAACAGGCTTCTGAAAAAAATCGTTGGACGTCAAAGCTCGGGTAGCTGGCCTTCAGAGACTGTGTCGCAACCGAAACGAAAGTCTTGTCGTGGAACAAACAGTTGGAATAACCAGTCAAGCTAGCCGCAACGCGGCGGGATGAAGTTAGCCGGGCGGCGTACCGGGGCCCCAAAGCCGCGCCGGTCTTGCGCGGATTGGGGTGGTTAAGCCCCCGGAAAAGTGGAAAATAGTCGTGAGCCGCAGAGCGGCGACACCACCCGCGACACAGTCTCTTCAGCCCAGCCTCTACGTTCTTGTTCTTGATCCCAAGCCGGCTGTAGGCGGCGGCAGTTACCTGCACACTAAACATTTTCTTTCGCCGGTGAAGGTTGTCGGCGGCCTGCGGCTCACGGACTCTGCATCCAGCCTTGCAAGCGCGGCCACCAGCGACGTACATTGCGGCAATATTCGATGTAGTCGTCGCCGAATTTCTTGCGTAAGGTCGGCTCTTCGTAGAAAACCACAAACAGATGCACTCCCAGTGCAACCGCTAGCGCGACGATGATTGCCGCCGGGTTGGCATGTCCGAAAACTATCCAAAGCCCGATCCATCCCACTGCGAAGCCAACGTACATGGGATTTCTGACATAGCGGTAGAACCCGGCCACCACCAATCGCTGCGGCGGCGCCACGGGCGCAGGAGTACCACGTCCACCATCCGAAATCCCAAACGCAACGCACCGCCACCGCGAATCCCAGCACCGACGGAATCGCCCCCAACCATCGCCAACGCGATGCACCTGCGGTTTCCACCCGGAGCCCGAGCCATATCGGCAATAGCCAGAACTATAAGCCAAAGAACGCCGCGCCCACCACCAGAGACGCCATGGCGGTTGCCCATCGACCAGCACCTGCCATCCGCTGGTTTTCAGACCGCCCGTCCGCCATAAGCTTCCTATCCGTGCATTATGCTCCCCCAGGTGCAGGCGTGTTTGCTTAAGAAGACTTTACGGTTGCGCAATCTTTCTTAACCGCCGTAGTTCCCCTACCCGTGTTTTCATAAGTGACCGCCGGTCCTCCCCTTCCGGACTTTGCATCAGGAGGCGGACATGAAAACCGATTTGAGGGCCCCCGTAAGACTATTGCTGGCGTTGATGCTATCTGGATCAATCCTGGCAGCACAGCAATCTACCGCAAACGGAAACACCGCGAGCAGTGACGATGCTCGCGCCGCGGCAAGTTCTCTACCTTCCTCTCCATCTGTCGCCGACTCTCAGGTGCGCATTGTGCGCCTGAGCGAGGTGAACGGTGAAGTACAAATTGACCGCAATGCTGGACAAGACTTTGAACCAGCGCTGCTGAACCTGCCAATTACTCAGGGAACCACGCTGAGGACTGGCGCGGGCCTGGCCGAAGTCGAATTCGAAGACGACACTACGCTGCGCCTTACCCCGAACACCGTTGTTCAGTTTTCGCAGCTTCAACTCCAGCCATCCGGCGCCAAGGCCTCGACCGTGGATGTCCAGAGCGGAACAGTCTATGTGAGCCTGGCGCGCACCAAGGGCGACGAATTCAACCTGCGTTTCGACAATCAGCAAGTACAACTCATGCCGTCAACCCACGCCCGCCTGCACCTGGGGCACACTCGGGCAAGGTTGGCTGTGTTAGACGGGAATGTCCAAGTCCAGCAGCCGACGGGCACTATGGCCGTAGGCAAGAAGAAAACTCTGATTTTCAGTTTAGCGAACCCGACTGCTCCTACCTTGGCTAAGAATGTGGCGAGGGGCCATTACGACGATTGGGACCAGCAGGCGATCGATTACCACAAGCTCAATGCCAAGGGCAGCGCTTACACGAACCTGCCCAATATCTCTGGCATAAGCGACATGAATTATTACGGCAGCTTCGTCAGTGTCCCAGGATGCGGCCAATTGTGGCGGCCTTACTTCGCCAGCGCAACTTGGGATCCCTTTATGAATGGTACTTGGGCCTGGTATCCGGGCTCGGGCTACTCCTGGGTGTCGCCTTATCCCTGGGGTTGGACGCCCTACCACTACGGCAGTTGGGAATATTGTCCAACGCAGGGTTGGGGATGGCGACCGGGCGGCCCCTGGATAGGATTGAAGAATCCGCCAAAGCCGATAAAGCCTCCGAACGGCATTCTTCCGGCGCCCCATCCGCCGTTGCCGCCCACTCATGGAACGGCGGCTTTGGTGGCTGTGAATCGGACGCCGCCAGTGGCTTCCGGCCTCACCTCGCCTGACCGCTTTGTTGTCCGCACAGACTCTGCCGGCTTAGGCATTCCTCGCGGCACATTTGGAAGCTTGAGTCACATGTCGGGACGAGTCGAACAACACGGCTCCTCCAATCTAGCTGTTTCCAGTACGCCGATCACCACTGGCGCCGGTAACAGCAGGACAGCCGGCGCTGGATCCGTCGCGGGTTCCGGGCGAACCTTAGCTAGCCGGACAGGAGCAGCCAGCCACTCCGCCGGACGCGGAGGCGCATCCAGTTCCTCGAGCGCTATGGCACGCGCATCCTCAGCCGGTGAGATGGGCCGTACGGCCGGGGCGGGAGACGCAAGATCAGGCGGATCGATGGGAGGAGGCGGAGGTGCACATAAATAGCCGCTCGACGCTCGATTGTGAAAAGCGTTTGGCCGGGGCTTGGCTGGACCAAGCCCCAGTACTCACTCTCGATGGCAGTGGGCACACGTCGGTTCGAATCAGGTGGGACGAGTCGAGCTACATCTGCGGCGCATCTAAATACTTCGGTTGACTTCCCTGCCCTGACTGGTAGAGTTGAGGTTGATCGCGTTTCACTAACGGGGGCGTCACGGCTTCGACGGAAGTGATTGCGGTAAAGAGGCATACCGGAGTGCATGCATCCGTAATCGTGTGCAAAAACACAATTGCCAATCAAAACCTGGCATACGCAGCTTAATTAGTTAAGTTGCCGTCCTCCTCGGCTTTGCTCATGGGCTGAAAAAGGGCGTCGCACAGTGAGCTGGCTTTCAACTCTCCACCTGTGAGTTGACGGCGAGATTATCAGGTTGGCCAGCTGCGTTTCTTGTCCGCTCTGAGCGTGGCCGGCGAGAGTGCCGTCTAATACCGGCGCATGAACGTGACTAAGTATGTAGGCTCTTTACTGACAACATTTTCGGACGCGGGTTCAACTCCCGCCGCCTCCACCAATGTAGTTAACCGATTCCGAGCCAAGTGTGCGTTATTGCACAAGCATGTCCAATCGGTAGACTGCTCTGCCGCCATCAACCCAGAATCCAGCAGGCGCGCTATTCCGTACGGAGGGCCTTTACCGGGTTAATAGACGCGGCTCGGCGCGCCGGAATGATGCTGGCCAGCAACGCGCAGACTCCGAGTGCGGCTATCGATCCGGCAAGCACCATGGGATCCCACCCTTTGACTTGATAGAGTTGCGCGGCGATCAGGCGCGAGCAGCCGATGGAAATCGGAATGCCGATGAGCAAGCCCGATCATGATTTGCAAGAATGCCCCACGTAGAACCAGGCGAATTACATTGTTGCGGTTTGCGCCCAGCGCCATGCGCACACCAATCTCGCTGGTGCGCCGCTCGACGGCATAGGCCGTCACGCCATAGAGCCCAACTGCGGCCAGGATCAGCGCGAGAATGCCGAACATGCCGGTCATCTGCGCCACGGCGCGTTGCTGGTCGAATTCCGAATCGACTTGCTCCTGCAGCGTCTGAATGTTGCAGCAGGGTCAGGTTTGGGATCGACCTCGCTGAGCACTTGCCGGACCTGCGGCTCCAGGCCGTCCATGCTTCCCTGCAGTTGCAGAACCGCCCCTTCGATGAAGTGGGTGCTGTCGTCGATGGACTGCATCATCGCATCGTCATAGTGGACGCGCTGAGCAAGCGGCACAAAGAACATAGGCCGAGGCGTCTCGGTGTTGGCGGCGTCCGAGTATTTGGCATTGCGCACGATTCCTACAATCTCGTAGGTGCTGCTATATTTCGGCAGGTCCAGTCCGAAATGCGCGCCCAGTGGCTCTTCTCCGGCTTGAAGAACTTGCGCACAAAGGTTTCGTCGACCACGGCGACGTTGCTGGGTGGACGCCGTGTCCTGCTCGGTGATGCCGCGTCCGCGAATGATTTGCTGGCCTAACGCTTCCAGATAGCCTGGCATGACGTGGTCCCAGGAAGAGCCTACAGCTTCGTTCACGTTGGGCATTCCATGGCCTTGGCGAATGGGGAGTTCTCCCCAGTTATCCTGCAGCGGCGTGAAGAGTGCGAGTGCAGCACGCTTCACGCCGGGAATATGCGTCAGGCGATCCTGCAACTCGCGGTACATGGCGTCCAACTTGGGCTGCGGGTAGGCGGATAATGGTCCGGTCAAACTGATCGTGACCCGGTGATCCGTCTCGTAACCGAAGTCCTGACGTTGCAGCTTATCCAGGCTGCGGGTTAGCAGACCGGCGCCGGCAAGCAGAACCACCGAGAGCGTCGCCTGCACGACGACAAGGATTTTCTGCGAGAGCGAGGAACGTGTCGCGGGTGCTCCGGTTCGCACCCCGCAAGGCATCGGCGGGATCGGCGTGCGATGTTAGCCACGCCGGAGCGGTTCCGAAGATTGCTCCCGTTATCAGAGAAAGGCCAAAGGCAAACGCCAGTACCGGCAACGACGGAGCCGCATCGATCGGCACAAACTTCGCTCCATGAAAAGCGAGCGCAACAATGGCCTTGACTCCGAGGTAAGCAACGGCCAGACCGGCGACTCCGCCGAACAGGGAAAGCACCAGACTTTCGGTCAGCGTTTGCCCGATCAGCCTGCGGCGCGAGGCACCCAGCGCCAGCCGAACCGAGGTTTGGGTGCGGCGCGAGGCCCCGCGTGCGAGCAGAAGATTCGCGATGTTGGCGCAGGCAATCAGCAGCACCAGGCAGCAGACGGTGAGCAGGATGTGCAGGCTGTCTGCGTAATCGGCTTTCATTACGCCAACGCCGGTTCCCGCGGGAACGACTTTGATACCTTGCTTGCCCAGCGCGGCTTTGAGTCCCGACATCCACTCGGCAGGCATGCCGCTGTCATTCATCAGCCACAGCCGCAGCTCATCCGTTAAACGAGCGGGCAACGCATTCGGGGATGCCCCAGGACGAAGGCGTCCGATCACCCGCACCCACGCCGGAAACTTATGCAGCAAAGAATTCTTGCCGCGGGACAGCGGCTCTTGCTGGATGGGCAACCAAAGCTCTGGAGGATCGCTGCGCAGCGTCTCGCCGAAGAAGCCGGGAGGCGTGATGCCGACGATAGTGACGGGATGACTGTCGAGAATAAACGTAGAGCCCACAATTCTAGGATCGGCGCCGTACTGCTGCTGCCAGGTGCGATAGCTCAGCATGGCGACCGGAGCTGCCGACGTCTGATCGTCGGGCGGGACAATCGTGCGTCCGGTGAAGGCGGTGACGCCGAAGGTCTGGAAGTAGTTGCCGCTGACGAACTCCCCGCGTATGGGCTTGGCAACCAGGTCGCTTTCTCCGCGTCGTACGCTGAACTGCCATCGACCCGCCTGGAATGCGGCCAGCTCGGCGAACTCGGGAGTCGACTCCTTCATACGAAGATAGAAGTCGTAGGAGAACATTCCCCAGTTGCCCTGCGGGCTGCCTTCGACGCAGCAATCATCACCGTCACCGATGCGATAGAGGCTCGACGGATCTACCACGGGCAGTGACTTCAGCATGACCGTGTGAATGAGAGAGAAAATTGCGGTGGTCGCGCCGATGCCGAGAGCCAGCGTCAGCATCGCGGTCAGGGTGAACACAGGTGATTGCCGCATCTGGCGGAGAGTGTAGGCAATGTCTTGCCGGAGAGTCTGCATAATCGGCCCCTCCCGCCACATACGAACAATGGGCGCGCGATGTTCCCGAAACTATGCGGACGCGATTCTTATCGCTTGCGTGGTGTCTCTTGGGGTGGCCCAGGGATCTCGCTTTTGCGCGCCCGGGGCCGGTGAATGCCGTCACGCGCACGGCCGGATGGACGTGCTGCCTGACGAACCGGAATGCTCCGGCGGCAAACCGTCAAAATGGATTCGAGATCGAGCCTTTATCGCGCGGTCCAGGTGAATCGTTTCAAAGGTCAAGTACGGTGTCTTCGGATGGTTGGCAGCAGCAGATCAGAATGTTGCCGTCGGCGGGCGCTTGCAGCGGTTCTGGATGATAGCTGACGGCGCCTGAGATCATCGCGGTTTCGCAGGTGTGACAGACCCCGGTACGGCACGACCACCGTACCGGAACGTCGCAGGCTTCAGCCAGCTCCAGCAGGCTCTGATATTTCGCATCCCACCTGACGTCGATGCCGCTGCGTGTAAACGAGATCCGAGGTCCAGTTCCCTCCTGTCCGGTTGGCTGATGTGGCTTTCCAGAGGCAGCGGCAACTATGCCGGGCGTTATCGATTCGCCAGCTCCAAAAATCTCCATATGCACACGCTCGTCGCTGACGCCCCATGACTGGAGTCCCGTTTTCAAGTCATGCAGAAACAGGGTAGGCCCACACAAGTAGACGTCGGAATCCCGCGGCACCGCCAGCTGCTCGATCACAGCGATGTCAATGCGGCCAGGCGCATCGAAGTCGGAACCTATCCGATCCTGTGAGCCAGGTTTGCTATAGCGTACATAACTCCGGCCATGCTCCAGGGACTTGATGAGTTGGTGCGACTCCTGGAGGAATGGGTGCTCCTCATGATTGCGCGCTCCAAATAGCCACCAGACCTCGCGCTGCGAAGACTCGGCAGCCAGGGCATGCAACATTGCCAATACCGGGGTTGCTCCAACTCCTGCGCTAAGCAGCACGATGGGACCATCCCCCGGCCGTAGCGTGAACGTGCCCCGCGGGGCGCTGACGTCGAGAACGTCGCCGGGACGAAGTTCACGATGCAAATAGCTGCTGGCAACCCCATGTTCTTCCAGCTTCACACTTATGCGATAGTGATCGGCACTCGGCAGATCGGACAGGGAATAATTCCGCAGCACCGCAGGAGCGTCCGGCTGCGGATGAATTCGTAAGACGACGTACTGTCCTGGGAGGGCTGGGCTGAGCGGCTTTTCGTCCGTCGACTCCAGAACAATCGAAAGCACACTGCTACTTTCGTGATTCATCTGCGACACGCGAAGCGGCCGAAAGCCGGGCCACGACGGCGGCAGTTCGCTCGCAGAAACCAAGCCGGCGTTTCCTGTCGTGCCACCCCTCTCCTGTTGTTCCAGAATGTCTCGAAAGGACTGCTGCCAACCGGGACTCAACGCGGGGATGCTCAACGCGCGCAAAAGCTGATCCTTGGAACCGGCATTTAGATATAGCATTGCGTCGGCGTCGGCTACGGTGGTGCGAGCCGGGGCCTCGGCGACTTTGACAATCTCGTCGCCGCTCTGCACCTCGCCCTCCTGCAGCACGCGGAAGTAGAAGCCGGGCCGGTGATGCGAGACTAGCAGAGCGGGCATACGTGGTTCGTTCATCCGCATGCCGACCCGGTAGCAGGTGACCCGGGGCTGCGTCACCTCGAAGAGCGCAGAACCGATCTTGAACCGATCGCCAATGCAAACTTCGTCATCGGCCAGGCCGCCCACCGTGAAGTTCTCTCCGAACTGGCCCCAGGAGAAGTCGTTTCGTGCAAGCTGCTTTTCCCAGTAACGATAGGAGCCGAGCTGATAGACAAATACGGCGCGCTGTTCACCGCCATGACCTGCCAAATCACCCTGTCCGTCGCCATCGAGGTTGAGTCGACGCACTACGCACAGACCCTGAACAGGACTCTTCCAGATACCTGTATGTACAGTCCTGCCTTCCCAGGCAATGTCGCGCGGGAGACCTACATTAACGGAGATCAGCCTAGCCATGGCTTGTAATCTTCTACCTATATTGTTCGATTACTCAAGATTTCTTATTCGATTTGGGCACACCAGAGCCGTCGATTCCGAGCTCTCGCGGATGAGATGCGCCTTTGGGAACCGACGGTGCAAAGCAGGAGATTAGCCGATCAAACTTCTCACCAATCCATATCGACGTTACAGCTTTTGGTTTTTGTGCGACCAGGATCGGCACAGAGACGACTTCCAACTCTGAAGCGAAACTCTTCCTCGCTTCCTTCCGGATGATCTCGGCGTCGCGACCCGCCAATTTCCTTTCCGGGCGGCCCGCGACGCAACAGGCTATCTGGTGAAAGAGGAGGTAGGTCCAGCAACACACCACTTACAGAGCTACTCTTCCGGTCCTTCCGTCTCGGCCTGAATTTCTCCGCGCTGGATAGCATCGAGTAGCGTCTCGTGGTCACGCTCCGTTTGATCGCCGTAACTCTCAGCCCATTCTGCCAATGCCTCATCCAGCACGCTCCCGTTTCCACAGTAACCGGTAATGCGCGCTGGATCGCCGGTTCGCGAATGAGCGCGTGCCAGGACCGTGCCGCAAGCCCACGCGTAGAAGTTGAACGACGTCCCAGTCAGCCATTCCACCGGAACCGAGGCTTTCAGGTTCTTCATCTGCCGAACGTAGTAGTCCCGGCCTTCAATGGAGGTATACCCCAGCATCGGATCGGACGAAGCCTGCAAGGCCCGTTGTCCCATGAGCACTCGCTTGCCCTGGTGGCGAAAATCGGGCGGCAAAGGCGGCAGATAAGGCGCATGGGCGGCCTCCACCGATTCTTTGACTTGCAGGAAAAGCGGGTCTGAATCGCCATTGCCAAATAGCAGTACCAAGTATGCTCGGGTTCCTACTGACCCAACTCCCACTACTCTATGAGCTACATCGGCTACGTGATACCGGCCCAGCATCAAGCGTCTTTCTGTCGGCAGGGTTTGCGAATACTGGTTCAAGGCTGCGATGATCTTTTTCTTGGTGGAGGGGTCTACGCGAGTCAGAACCGGTGGATCGTCACGGAATTGCCACCTTCTATTTCCGTTTACCTCAGCGACTTTGGGCAACAGGCTGAGATTGTCCGTGCGTTGCGCCTTGGCAAGGACCTTGCTGATGACGGCACGTGATTTCGGATCGGGCTTGGAGATTGGATTGTCGCGTCCCGGGTAGGCATGCAGATACCACGTGTCCAGCACTCCCATCCCTTCCAACCGTTTTACGTTGAAACGGTAGCCGGCTACGCAGCGCCGTACGGCTGTGGCACGCTCACGCCGGTTGAGACCGTTCTGACGGCCGGCAACATTCACGCTGGCTACCAGCCGTTTCAAATCCCATTCCCAAGGACCAACGATGGCTTCGTCAAAATCATTGAGATCGAAGACTATCTCGCGTTGCGGCGTGCCATACATACCGAAGTTATTGAGGTGGGCATCGCCGGCCATAACCACCGGCATGCCGCTTACCGGAGACGTGGATAGATCGGCTGCCATGACACAGGCCGATCCTCGTAAGAAGGCGAATGGCGACGTGGCCATGCGTCCCATGCGCAGAGGAACTAAATGCGCTTGCCGTCCCTTATTGCTCCGGGCCAACAACTGCAAGGGGTCCGGCCGATTGGCTCCAGGTTTCCATGCGGCGTGCGATTCGCGAGGAACAGCGCGCCGCAATACCTTTCCTTCATCTTGCCGTTGTTCCCACGGCACCAACTCGCTGCCTAAGTCGAATTTTGGTAGTGCTTCAATCTTGGCTATTGCCATAATCTCCTCAGATTCTGAAGACGAGGCTTTCCGAACAGGAAAGCCTCGCAGCAAGCGGCACGGTGCCGCAGTGACTAGTCGTTTCCTTCCGACATCTGCTTCATTACCTGATCGAGGTTGAAGCTGGCCGGCTTCTGGCGTGGAGGAAATTCCTTGAAGCTCGTCAGCCACTTGCCCAACAAAGGCTTGTGCAGGCGTGAGCAGAAAGACCCGATCGATCCGCCAATGCGTATAGTCGATCGATTCCATCTCCGCCCGCTCGAAAGGATCGGCGTGGAGGTCGAACAACTTGGGAACTCGCAACTGAACAAAAGGCGTCTCCCAAACTGAAAATCCGTGAGCGGGCTGCTCCAGGAACAAGGCCTTCCACCTGTCGTAACGCAGGGCAGCGAGTTCGCCGTCATCCGTCCAATAGAGAAACTCGCGACGAGGGTCGACCTGCGTGTCGCCCTTGAGATAAGGCATCAGGTTGTAGCCGTCCAGGTGAACTTTGAACGTCTTGTCGCCGGCCTGATATCCGGTTAACAACTTCTCTTTGATGTCAGGTACGCCCGCCGCTGCCAGCAGTGTGGTCGCCCAGTCCTCATGCGCGGCTATGTCGTTCACCATCATTCCCGGTTTGATCACGCCCGGCCAGCGAATCACGAACGGTACGCGATAACCACCTTCCCAGCTCGTGTTCTTCTCGCCGCGGAAGGGCGTGGTTCCACCGTCGGGCCAACTCATCACTTCCGCCCCGTTGTCGCTGGTGAAGATGACGATGGTGTTGTCGGCAATGCCGAGGTCATCGATCTTCTTCAGGAGCACGCCGATGTTGTCGTCGAGTTGGGTCATGCCGGCGCCGTAGAGGCCCTTCTCGTTTTCCATGGCCGCATACTTCGGCGGCAGGTGTGTCCAGATATGCATGCGAGTGGTGTTATGCCAGATGAAGAATGGCTTGCCCGCCTTCACCGCGCGGTCCATATCTTCAAGCGTAGCCGCCAGGAACTCGTCGTCGGCGGTCTCCATACGTTTCTTGGTCAGTGGGCCAGTATCTTCGCACGTCTGCTTGCCCCAGGGTCCGAAGCGCGCATCAGAAGGAGCGGGATTATCGGTCGCAGTGGCTTTGCATTTGAACACGCCGCGCGGACCGAACTCTGCCTTGAAGGACGGATTCCGCGGGTAGTCCACGTTTTCCGGTTCTTCCTCGGCATTCAAGTGATAGAAGTTGCCGAAGAACTCATCGAAGCCGTGCACGGTAGGCAGGAACTCGTTGCGATCGCCGAGGTGGTTCTTGCCGTTCTGGAAGGTCATGTATCCTTGCGGCTTCAATAGGTCGGCAATCGTTGGATCTTCTTTCTGCAGCCCGAGGGTCGACCCCGGCAGCCCAACCTTGAGCAAGCCGGTGCGGATGGGACTCTGTCCGGTGATGAATGCCGCCCGCCCTGCCGTGCAGCTCTGCTGTGCGTAGTAATCGGTGAAGAGCGCGCCTTCATGGGCGATGCGGTCGATGTTGGGCGTCTTATATCCCATCGCGCCCAGGTTATAGGCGCTGATGTTGAAGTAACCCACGTCGTCACCAAATATCACCAGGATGTTGGGCTTCTTCGCCCCAGTTGTCGCTTGGGCATTGGCTAGCGTACTTCCGCCTGCCACCAGGAAACTGGACACTGCAATCGCGCCCAGCGTTAGCTTTCTAATACTTGCACCAAAGTCCATATTCTTCTCCTAGTACGTGATACTGGGTCAACTCCGTAAGGAAGCGCATGCGACTAGACCGCGCTCGTGCCTTCTTACCGACCGCTCTCAAAGTTCTTGGGCAAAGCAGGTTAGCTCTCACCAACAGACGGTGTCTGAGCAAAAGAGCACATGTCTGTGCCTTCTCCTACTTGGCCTTGGCTCCAAATGTGAATCCGAGCCCGCTGGTAAACAGGATGTCGTTGTTCTTGTTCCCGAGCACAGGCTGGCTGTAGTAGCGATCGTTAAACCGTCCTGGCTAATGGGGGAAAAACGGTCACGCTTCAGATACACGATAACGGAACGGGAATGAGCCCCGAGCAACTCGCTCAAATGCACGGTGTCGCCACTTTGGGAGTAGGCATCGCCGGTATGCGGGAGCGCGTACGGCAATTAAAAGGAAACTTCAGAATCAACTCGGTAGTCAACGGCACCCAGGTTTTCGTCTCGCTGCCGATCGAACAGGAGCAGCATGTTGCGCATTCTGCTGGCCGATGACCACGAGCTCACCCGCTCGGGCCTTCGCTATTTACTGGAGAAGCACCCGGACTGGAGCGTTTGCGGCGAAGCCTCAAATGGCAGGATGGCGGTCGAGATGGCCGAAAAACTTCGACCGGACTTCGCCATCCTCGACATGAGTATGCCGGAACTGAACGGCCTGGAGGCCACCCGCCAGATTCTGAAGAAGCAGCCGCAACTCAAGGTCTTGATTTTCACCATGCATGAAACGGAAAAAATCATCGTTGATGTGCTGGAGGCGGGAGCGCGCGGCGTAGTCCTGAAATCCGATGTTGGTGAAAACATGGTCGCGGCGGTGGAAAGCATTTCCAAGGGACGGCGCTTCTTCACTTCGCGCGTAGCCGAAACAGTGGTCGACGCATACCTGTCAAAGAGAGTCCCCTCCGAAACAGCTGATCATGGTCAAGGAACTTTTGCTTTAACTACCAGGGAGCGAGAGGTCGTTCATCTTCTGGCTGAGGGTAAGAGCAACAAGGAGGTCGCCGACTGTCTTGGCATCTCCGCCCGTACCGCCGAAGGCCACCGCAGCGAGGTCATGCGCAAGCTCAAGCTTGGTTCTCTGGCGGAACTGATCCGTTTCGCCATCCGAAACGGAATCGTACAGGCGTAACCGGGCCGATGTTATTTGGGCTTGGGTGCTGACTACTGCAATAAGCGGGACTGCGCACCTCCCTCTTACGGAAAGTGCGCTATGCGACTGGAGTCCACGGAAAGCAGCGGGTTGATTCAACCCCCGCCGCGTCTGTGCTGCTTATTTATTTTGAATATCCGATTGGTAAATCAGCGAGCCTCAGCCCGCTGATTTCTATTTCGAACTCGACTAATCAGCTTAGTCGGGTTGAGCGACGATGCGGAGGTAGGGTTTGAGTGTCTTCCAGCCGCCGGGATATTTCTGCTTTGCTTCGTCGTCCGACACAGCGGGCACGATGATCACATCCTCGCCCTTCTTCCAGTTCACAGGTGTCGCCACCTTGTGCCTGGCGGTAAGCTGCATCGAATCCAGTACGCGCAGGATCTCATCGAAGTTGCGCCCGGTGGTCATCGGGTAGCTCAGCATCAGCTTGATCTTCTTGTCGGGCCCAACGATAAAGACGGTGCGGACCGTGGCATTGTTGGCGGCAGTGCGACCTTCGGCGGTATCCCCGGCGTCGGCCGGGAGCATGTTGTAAAGCTTAGCTACTTTGAGCTCCGGATCGCCAATCATAGGATAAGTGACCTTGTGGCCCTGCGTTTCTTCGATATCCGCGGCCCACTTACCATGACTGCTCACCGGATCGACACTTAGGCCGACGATCTTGCAGTTCCGTGCGGCAAAGTCCGGTTCGAGACTGGCCATGTAGCCTAGTTCCGTAGTGCAAACCGGAGTAAAGTCCTTCGGATGCGAAAACAGGATTGCCCAACCATCGCCAATCCATTCATGGAAGTTGATCTCACCTTGCGTTGTCTGGGCGGTAAAATTCGGTGCCTCGTCGTTGATACGTAAGGACATCTAGCTAATCTCCTCGTACGATGCTTTTAGGATTCGGTCGGGCGTGACCGCCATCGAATTGTAGGCTATCGGCCCGCGCTAGTGTCAAGCTGGATTCGCGGAACGCGACACGAGTCGCATCTTTAGAGTGGTCAATCGACGGTCAATGACTTCGCCACTTCTGCTGGCTCTTGAGAAACATCAAGCGCGGCCTCTCCCCGCTACGATCCGCGAACTTGACTTCGCCCGGTATGTGAGATATCAAGAGAGATATCCCAGGGTGAAGGAGTTCACCCCAACCGCTGTCCTACCGATACCGGGACAGATGATGACTCCTGACAAGGAAAACTTGTCGCGGGGTCATGTCTCCTCCGGCGAGTTTCCAGAAAACAGCCCACTGTCCGGTTTTAAGATGAAGTAGGCAGGAGCACGGGCTCGCGGCCTGCGTGAAGTAAGGATTGTTATGCGCGACGATCATACGACGTTGAATCCCAGCCAGCGGCAGCATTTGCTGATCACCTGCAAGCACATCGACAGCCTGCTGGGCGACATCGAAACGACCTTGAACGCCGCCGCTTCCAAGAGTGTCTTCCCGAGTTATGTGGGCGACGTTACTCCGCTGCAGCGCAAGACAGTCGAAGACTACATTGCGCGGCTACGCGGGCAGCTCTTGGAGGTCTTAGCTGGCCAGTCGCTGGCTCCGGAAAACCCTCGCATCTCGGCAAGTCATTCGATTCATGTAAACCTGACCTTTGTGGAGATTGCGATTGCAGAACTTGCTCCGCACTACATGCGGGGTTATGGTCCCGTGTCGGATCAGGGTTCGACCGACCTGTACGGAATCATTGCGGAGCTGCAATCCACCGTAAAGGAACTGCACCGTTATATCCTTTAGCTCCGGTGCCGCGATCTCCGGGAAAAGAGTTGAGAAGCTAGCGAACTAAGATGAGACTTGGCGGTACTGAACAAAATCGCAGAGGATGCTTGCCGTAGATTCGGCCACGAACAACCGTGAAGCTCTGCCTTCCGAAAGTGGCCAGATACAGATAAAGAGAGGGTCGCGCGTGTGCTGAAATACCTGATCGTTGGCGTTGGTGGCTTTGTTGGTGCAATCGCCCGGTACATGATCGGAACCTACATCGGAAGCCGCTTTGGAATTCGCTTTCCCTACGGTACGTTTGTGATCAACATCAGCGGCTGCTTTCTGGTTGGATTCATTGTTACTTTGCTGGCGAGGACCACGGCAAGCCAGTACTGGCGCTACCTGATTCCCATTGGGTTCATCGGAGCCTACACAACCTTTTCCACGTTCGAATATGAGACGCTTCGGGCGGTTCAGGACGGGCAGATCACTGCCGGACTATTAAATGTAGTATTCAGCGTCGTCGTTGGGTTCGCGGCTGTATGGGTTGGAGCGGCCATAGGACGGGTAGTCGTATGAAAGCTCAAAATACTCTTTCTACGGCGGCGGTGGCTTTCGCGGCCACATCGCAGAGTTCCTTGTGTCTCAGCGAGGTACTACGCGCTAGGAGGGTGAGTGCTAAATACTGGACCAGCTAAGAAAGTCACGGTCTACGTCATCGAAGGCCAAACTTATCACGGAATGGCTTGTTATGCGGCAATTCTCGATTACCTGTTCTTCCGCGGCATTTCGGATGCGACCGTCACGCGCGGAGTGGCGGGGTTTGGGACCGATCACAAAATGCATACCAGCCGACTGGTCGATCTTTCCGACCAGATGCCGATCAAGATCGAGTTCATCGAGACTGCGGAGCGGGTACAGGAAGTCTTGCCTAAGCTGGCGGAAATCGCCTCGCAGGGATTGATCGAAGTTCACGACACCACCGTTATTCGGCCCGTGGCGCAAGGAGAGAAGCGGCTTACCGACAGACCGCCCGCTAAACTTCAATCCAAGGCCAAGATGATGCGAATCCTGATCGGCGAAGATGACAAGTGGAATGACAAGCCTCTGCATCAAGCCCTGGTGCAGGCGCTGCGCGCGAACGACATTGCCGGAGTAACGGTTTACCGGGGAATCCTGGGATATGGCGCCAACCGCCGGATCCACCAGGATTCGACCCTGAACCTCTCTCACGATGCGCCCATTTTGCTGACGGTCGTGGACAGCGAAGACAAGCTCAAGGCTTTCTTTCCCGTGCTCGATCAAATGGTCCAGCAGGGACTGGTGGCGCTTTCCGATGTCGACGTGATCAAGTATTCCTACTCTCCACCCTTGCCGGAAGCACAGGAGGCCCAGAAATGAAGCTGGAGGGCAAAGCCAAGATGCTGCGCATTCACTTCGGAGAAGACGATCAGTGGGAAGGCCGCCCACTGTACCGGGCAATCGTCGAACGCTGCCGGCAACTCGACATTGCCGGGGCCACCGTGTATCGCGGAATTGAGGGTTACGGAGCGAGCACGATCATTCGCCGTTCGCATTTGCTGCGCTTTTCCTCGGACGCTCCCATCCTGGTTCAGATTATCGATACGGAAGAAAATATCCAACGCCTCCTCCCTGCCCTGGATGAGATGGTCGCCGAAGGCCTGATCGCCGTGTCGGACGTTGAAGTCATTAAGTACGTGCATCAGGAAGGCCAGCACCCACAGCAATGATTCCCCGGCACAAGGTGCTTTCCGATCCCGGTGCCGACGGCGCCTTGCGCAGTGGGGTGTCCGCTTTGTTCGATCGGGACGAGGAACTGGAACAGTTGCGTAAGCGTTTTGCTGCCCGGCGTTCTTTCCTCTTGCACGGGCCTGCTGGAGTCGGCAAGACGCTGCTACTCCTGCGGGTATGCCCGGAGTTCGCCGATGTGTTGTACAGCCCGCAAAATCCGAGTCCACAGGCGCTGTATCGAAACTTAGCTCAGTCGCTGCTGAGAGCGGAGCATCCCGTGCTCACCCACGCCTGCAAGAGTGGCGTACCGTCCCTTGAGGCCAAGACTGCAGTCTCCGTTAAGGGGCTGGTGCGAGATGCTCTGCGCGACTCGAAATATCTAGTGATAGTCGATCATCTCGTGCGTCCTTCGCAGGCATTGGCGGCTTCAATTCGTGAACTGCTGGTGAACTGGTCCATTCCGGCAGTGGCCGTGGCACGTTCCGCACATATGGAAGATGTGGGCTTCGTGCTGCCCCTCTTCCCTGACCGGGCTGAGAGATTCGCTCTGCAAAATTTTGTTCCTGAGCTTGACCGTCCTTTCGCCGCCGACTGTGCCCAGAGAGAAGGCTTAACCGCGGACAATCTCCAACAAGTTCTGGATAGGGTTGTCGAATACAGCGGCGGAAATCCCGGAGCCATGCTCCAAATGATTCGCATGGCCAAGGCTCCCAAGTACATTCGCGATAACCAGGTCAAGATCACGCCTCTTTACATCGATTACAGAATGGCCAGAGTGAATCAATGACTCAGGCCAGGGACCGGGAATGAGCGAAGCGCGAATGGAGAACGTGGAGAACCTGTCCGTTCAGACCCAGGGTTCCGTTGTCCGGTCGCCTGATGCGGAAGGGCTGGCTCGACTGGCCAAAATCGCCGCGGGCCTGGGCGAAAGTTCTATCGCCGCCGAGATCCGGCAGCTGGTCACAAGAATCGATGAGGGGCGCTTCTTCGTTGCCTGCGTAGGGCAATTCAAACGGGGCAAGTCCACTCTACTTGACGCCTTTGTAGGAGAGCAGATACTTCCGACGGGTGTGGTGCCCGTGACTGCAGTGCCCACGGTACTGCGTTATGGAAATACGCGAACAGCGCGGGTTCTTGTCGATACCAAGTGGCTGACGGTTGAGCCGGAAGACCTGGCACACTATGTTTCGGAAGAATTCAATCCGGAGAACTCGAAGCAAGTCGCTGGAGTCGAGGTCTTTGTCCCTTCGCCGCTACTGGCGGGCGGAATGTGCCTGGTCGATACGCCTGGAATCGGGTCTGTGTTCTCCGGAAACACCGAAACCACCAAAGAATTCATACCTCAAATCGACGCGGCCATTCTCGTAGTAGGCTCCGACCCGCCGATCTCCGGAGAGGAATTGTCTCTGATCGAGACGGTGGCCGCCAATGTCGACGAGATTCTCATCGTACTGAACAAAATCGACCGGGTCTCGGCCGCGGAACGCCAGCAAGCGTCAGATTTCGCCAAGAAAGTTCTTGAGGAGCGTCTGCAGAAACCGGTTGGACAGATTTATGAAGTCAGCGCGCTAAACAGGCTTAATGACTGTGCGGTTGCCGATGACTGGGACCGCCTGGTCGAAGCGCTCGAACTCCTGGCCAGCAAGTCAGGGCAGGCAATGACGCATTCGGCGGCGGAGCGTGGCATGCGCCGATTCTCGGATGCGCTACAACGCTCGATCGACGAACGCGTCCGGGCGCTGCGGGAGCCGATTGCCAACTCGGAAGTGCGAATCGCGACTCTTCGGCAAACCGTAAGCCAGGCCGAGCAATCGCTGCGAGATCTGGGAGCGCTGTTTTCCGCCGAGCAGATGCGTCTTTCGACCACGCTCCAGATCCGCAGAAAAGAGTTTCTGAACCGGACTTTGCCGATTGCCGAGGAAGAGTTAGCGAGCCGCGCCAAGAATGTCAGCGTAAGCTTTGGTCCGGGTAGGCGTCGCGAACTCATGGCGATCGCCCAGACTGTCGCCCGGCATCACGTGCTGCCGTGGCTGGACACCGAGGAGACGCAAGCCGAAAGGCTATATGGTGAAGTTACGCAGCGCCTCGTGAATCTGGTAAACGATCTGCTTCAGCGAATTTCCGAAGGGCAGGCAGCCGACTTTTCACACCTACCAAAATCGTTGGACAGCAAGCACGGCTTTCGCACCCGCTCGCGATTCTTCTTTCACGAGATGATTACCATCGCACAGCCGGCTTCCCCAATGCTGTATTTGATTGACTGCCTTGCTATCCGAAGCTGGATGCAAAAGGATGCGGCGAACTTTCTGGATCGTCTGCTGGAGACCAATGCAGCGCGGGTCCAAGGCGACGTGGAACAACGGGTCGTGGAAAGCCGCCTGCGTCTTGAAGGCGATGTTCGCAGGCTGCTTCGCGAGGTCAGCACCTCGGCCGAGCAAGCGCTTTCAAAAGCCAGAGAGCTGATGGCCGCTGGTACCGACGCGGTACAACACGAGCTCGAGCGCTTAGGCAAATTGCAGGAGGAACTCAAGCGTCTTGTGACGGTTCGATGAGTACCTGTAGTGAGCCTGACACGACGCCGCGAGCCGCCCCGCTAAACGTCACCACTCCCGCATCTGTTTGCGAACGAAAGAGACGAACTTGTCTACGGGGCTACGGGATGGCTGACTAGCTTGTGAGGACGGCGGGTGGGGCGCGCCAGCCCTGGCCACTCGCTTCCACTTAGGGGGAAAACGTGCCGCATTCGAGCTTCCTCTTCCCTGGCAGATCTTGCGACCCGTGGTTTCGCCATTTCTTCCTCGACACTTCTAAGAGTAGTTTTGCTCGGATCTTTGTTGGATTGCTTGGCCATGATCGATGGTCGCACATTGCCCCCGAACAGGAATGGTCAAATCAGGACACAAAGGCCCCATTCCTTGAACTATCACGTAGGGTTTTTATATTGATTGGTCGACGACGCGCCTTGCTTCTCGTCGGCTTGAGAGCTGGACGGAGAGCCACGCCCAGATTGGGGAAGGGATGGATTGCGCCAGTCTTACGGTTAGGATCGCGAAGAAGCAGGAAGTGGAGTGCCGGCGGCTTCCCGGAAAATTTCTTCGTCGTAGGTTGCAGCAATCTCGTGGCCTGCAGGAACGACCAGAAAATCGGTGGCCCAGTCACCTGCCAGGAGCCGGCGAAAGAGGGTAAGGTCTCCGGGAAACTCTTCGTAGCTCCAATTCCTCTCAGTCGCTTCGGCGCGCGCTTGTTCCGCGCAGCGGTCGTCGAATTCCGATCCGGTACGAATGTAGGTCAGCTTGCTATAGGTATTGCGGTAGCGGGTAGCTTCTTCATAGAGGTACTGACCGGCATCCTCGCCATAGCGAGCAATCAGCGCATCGCGATCCTGACTCAGTCCGTTTGCGCCCAGTTGATCGTGCATTTCGCGGCCGCGCTCGATCCAGGCGACGGAGCGAAAATACACACCCGTATTCGCCTTGAAGTATTCGCTATATTTTTCGCGACTGCCCATCAGCAGAGTGATGCAGTCGTGGGCCCGAGGAACGACCAGCGGAATACCCGGCGCCTTGAGTCCCGCGATGCCCATACCGCACAGAGCATAGCCCAACACGATGAAGTCATAGTCGGCAGTATTGGTGGAATCGATTTCCTGCTGCAGCCGCTGGCGCATGGATTTTGCGCCGGTGTCGTGCAGACCGGCGGGCAGGAATTTGGCATCGACCAAATGCGGAGAGCGCACGATGGCATCGCTTAGTTCACGCAACAGCAGTCCGCAGCCAATCAGCAGCAGGCGCATAGTCAGACGGCCGCCACCGTGCATTCCCCCAGAGCTTTGCGGCTGGCGATAGTTTCGGCATCAGGGAAGGCCATGCATTCTACAAAGCGGTCCTGAAAGTGAGGATCCGAAGCCAGCCCTACGTGCTCGATGAGATTGAGTATCGAAAAGTCTTCCACGCCGATGAGAAGCTTGGCTCCGCGCAATGCCGTGTTGCCGGAGGGAACGAGGTGATTCTCGGAAGTCTCCAGCAGGCCGATGCGAACAGCGCTTTCCGCGCGAACATAGTTGCCGAACGCTCCCGACAGATAGACCTGTTTGACATCGTCGATGGTGGCACCCCAACGATCGAGTAGAATGCGCAGGCCAGAGGCGATGGCTCCCTTTGCCAATTGCAGTTCGCGCACATCAGCCTGCCAAATCTTAATGCTGCCGCCAACGGTAAACTCCTTCGAACCGGTGGTGAATCGGCCACTGATCCCGATGATACCGCCGTCGAGTCCGGCGGCGACCGCGTCAACCAATCCGCTGCCGCAGATGCCGCGAGGCTCGACCTCGCCAATCACGGTACATTGCATTTCGTTATGGTTGAGGAAAACCCGCGAAATTGCGCCGGTGGCAGCACGCATGCCCATCTTGATGGAGCCCGCTTCAAAAGCGCTGCCAGCCGCAGTTGAAGCGCACAATACTTTGTTCCGATTTCCCAGCGAGATCTCTCCGTTGGTGCCCAGGTCGATCAACACACGCAAATCATCGCCGGTGTGCAAGCCGACGGCAACGATGCCGGCCAGAATATCCGATCCGACGAAACCGCCGATGCATGGCAGAAAGCGGATGACCGCACTGGAAGGAAGCTGCCAACCCAAGTCCGCAGCGGTGAAACGCTGCTCACCCAGATTGGGCGATGCGAAGGGCACGTGCGAGAGCGGCTCGGTATCAAGCCCGCAAAACAGGTGATGCATAACCGTGTTGCCGACCAGAACAATCTCGACGATCTCCTGTTCCCTGCCAGACGCCAGATCGTGGACCATGGCTCCGAGGAACTCGCGAATCATCGGCGTGAGATCGTTGCTGTCGAAGGAGAAGCGAACCCGGCTCATCACGTCCGCGCCCTGGATGGTCTGGGGATTCAGTCCAGTGCGGAGACCGAGTAGTTTGCCGCTTGCCAGATCCAACAACTGAGCGACCACGGTCGTGGTGCCGAGGTCAATGGCGACAACAAGTCCGGTGCGACGGGTTCGGGCCAGCTGGGTATCGTCGGTCAATACCGGCATGGTCCACTGCTCGACCTTCAGCTTCAGGGGCGATTCGGCGTGGGCGCGACAGGCCAGGCGCCAGCCATCCGCAACTTCTTGCTTGGACAGCACAGCCTGATCCTCGGGCGACGCTTCGATGAAGCCCTCGATGACTTGCACCCGGCATCCGCCGCAGGTGCCTAACCCGCCACAAGGAAATTCCATGCCGCGAGTCATCAGCACGTTGTCCAGAACTGTTCCACGATCTACTTCAAGGACTGCGCCAAGGGGAACTAATTCGATGCGCACCTTGGCTGGGTTACCGCTTCCGTTGTCGGGCATAGTTAGTGAACCGCCTAATTACAAAGTTTAGGGAAGTTATGAACAATATTCTGTGACCGGGCTCACGATTCCACTTTTTTAGTTCGGACTCAACCCAGGCCAAGCCAGTTGAAACCAATGACTCCCTCAGTATTCTTTTTTTCTATCCGAGAGTCAGCAGCTGCCGCGTATTAAGACGTGGTGGCCGCAAGCTGGGCTAGCTAGCTGCGATCAATAAAAAGCAGCAAGTGTGACCGATCTGGGCACACTTACTGCTTTTGTGATTACGAGAAAACATCGTTATTCAAGACAGCAAGTCATTGGAAATTGGCCTGTATCTTAAGGAACTGCCGCCTCCGGCCAATGAGCCGAAGGCGGCATGGTTCCACTAGTCCTTGCAACGCCTACCTAAGCCTACCTCGCTGCGCCAACCGCAACCTTGAGGCCGTATGACTCAGGATCGAACAGATGGCCCAGTGTGCCGACCATTTCCTCGGCCAACACATTCTCATCCTTCGGCAGATTCGCGAACTCTTTGTGCAGTCTTTCGAGCCACTGGAGTTCCTTCTTGCCGAGATTGAGCTGTTTGCTGTCGACAGCCGTCTGAATGATGTCGATGGCAGCCTGACCGGCAGCCACCGTGCGAGCGTAATCGGTATCCTTTGCGACGATCGCCTTGCCAATGGCGAACACCGCTTCGGGGGTGAGGATAGTGCCGACGGCACTGATGTTCTTGTCCGACTCGACCATCCAGGACTGGAAGATATGGCCCTGTTTGTGAGAGTTGGCAATGTTCATCAGCTTGCAATCGTAGGCCAACAACTCGGTGTAGGCCTCGGGAGCGTTGCCGGAGAGCAGACGGATGTTCTGCACCGACTCGTTGCTCCACAGATCGCACATGGAGGCGGAGATATTGCCCACATGGCTGAAGTGTGCACAGGTAGCGGACTTGCCTTCCTGCGAGATCGGAATGCCGCTGACGGCCTTCACGATCGGGTTCTCGTAGCCGCAGTCTTTCGACGGACCCTTGGCGCCGCATTCAACGGCCTTCAGGGTACGTGCGCCAGCCATGGCACGATCGACGGCTGCGAAGACATCAGGCAGCAGCTTCTGGTATGCCAGCACCATAGAGGTGTTGGCGAATCCGCAGGCGGTATCGCCTGCGGCGACGGTGTGGCCGCTCTTCTCGCACTTGTCGACGATCTGGCTCCATAGCCAAGTCATATCGTGGCAGGAGAGACTAGCAATTCCGAACACGGTCGCGCGAACGTCGCCGTACATCAAGCCTTCGTCGTGGACTTCCTTGCCACCGATGGACTCGATGGACATGAGGTCGGCGCCAGCTTCAATGCACAGATCGAAGGAGCGGTTCAGCTGATCCCACAGCTCGCCATGACGCATAACCGGCTTTACTCCCTTAACTCCAGCCGGACCGCGAATGTCAGCAGGGGTGCAGCGAATAGCGCTCTTCAAACCATACTTCTCGAAGTTTTCCTTCACGTGCCGTTCCAGCAGAGCGGTAATTTCAGCGCCCCACTCGGGGACGTGGGTCTGCTGCGGAAGTTGTTCGAATTCCAGAACGATGCCGGGGACCTTCATGGCCACGGCACGTTTAAAGATGTTGGTGGCCATTTCTTCGTAATGGGCCACCACTTCAGGCCAGGTCGACTTATCGATATTCATTGTGGGGAGAGTGAAGTTGACTTCCGGAAATACCGTTCCCCCTCCGATAACCAAGCCAGTACCGCAAGTCACGGGTTTGGGAGCGGTCCCAAAGATCAGTTCCTGCGGACTAGAGACAGCCATGGTTTTGAAAATCGTTGCTTTGCTCATTTCGCCCCCTTTGAAGCGGCGGCGACTCCAGCAAGTGCCTTTTCGCCCTTCTCCGCAAACTGCTTATTGACGGCCGCGATTTCCTTGGCCAGAACTGCCGCACCAGAAGCGGTCTCGCTGTAAACGTCGGCGCCAATCGTGTCGCAATAACCCTGGCTGATGGGAGCGCCACCGACCATGACCTTCACCTTATCGCGCAGGCCGGCGGCCTTGAGCGCTTCGATGGTGGTCAGCATCTTCGGCATAGTGACGGTTAACATGGCAGACATCGCCACGAAGTTGCAGTCTTTCGAGCGTACGGTTTCAACGAACGCTTCTGGTTTTACGTCAGCGCCGAGATCGAAAACTTCGAACCCAGCGCCTTCCAACATCGCTGCGACTAAGTTCTTGCCGATATCGTGCAGGTCGCCTTGGACCGATCCGATAGCCACACGGCCGGTGGGTTGTACACCCTGAGCCTTCAGCAATGGCTTGATTAATTCAAATGCGCCGCGCATAGCTCTGCCCGACAGCAGCAGCTCGGGGACGAAGTACTCTTCTTCTTCGAAGAGCTTGCCCACCACGTCCATGGCGGGAATCATGTGATTCTGGATGAGATCCAATGGCTTTGCTCCCTCTGCGAGAGCTGCTTTGGTGACCTCAACCGCTTTCTTCGCGTCGCCGTCGACGATCGCTTTATTCAGTTGTTTTAGGTCTGTCATGAGTGCTCATTTCTCCGTGAGTTCGATTAAGAGTTGCCGTTGGCTTCGCAATATGAGGAGGGCAGTAACACAAACGGTGGAGTAGGACGGGCAGTAGAGAATACAGGACATCAACCCGGCTTTCATCATATGATAAGGCCAACAACTTGATGTTGCGGCGAGGCTGATGCTAAGTCAACGACAATATGTGCGCCGCAGCAAAATCTCTGCTTTGCAGGCCCAATTCGGGAAGAAACCTGAACCTTTTTGGGAGGAAGATGCGGTTAGTCCTAATGCCCGTTCCCGGACAGAAATAGCTTTTCGAACCTAGGGGCATCGACCCAGCGTTCAAACCAGTCCGCCAAACGGTTGTACGAATCGTCGTGGCTAACCGGCTCGGGTGGACGAAAGCCAATCCAATCTTCCAGGACATCCGGATTGTCCAGAGCGCTGTGCAGATATGTACCGGCACAACGTCCGTGGCGAATGCCTTCGGGGCGGCCATCGATCCGCGCGAAGGGATCGGCGGCCTGGGGACGGGTGGTTTCGCCCATATGAATTTCATAAGCCTGGAAGCTGCGGCCGTTGGGCGTGGATGCGAGGACGCGCTGGGTTACTTTTTCCTGCTGTAGAACCGTACGCACCGGAAGCATTCCCAGCCCCGGCACAGAACCTTCAGCCGACTCCACATGATAGGGATCGTCGATGCTTTCGCCCATCATCTGATATCCGCCGCAGACACCCAGAATGTGAGCGCCTCCGGCATGCTGTTCCTGCAGCCAGAGATCAAACTTCTGTTGTCGCATCCATTGCAGATCGGCAACGGAATTCTTGCTGCCGGGCAGGATCACCAGATCGAATTGCCGACGCGAAGGACGCTGAATCCAGAGCGCACTGGTGAGACGCTGAAAGTCGGTGTGGTTGGAAACCCGGGGAAACTGAAGGATGGCAATGGAGGGGCCGCCCTGAGCCGTAGGTTTCCAGTGATCGAGCGAGACGCTATCTTCTTCATCGAGTTCGATATCATGAACAAAAGGAAAAACTCCCAGACAAGGCTTCGCGGTTTTGGCTTCGAGTAAGGGCACGGCATCGGCAAAGAGGGTTGGGTCACCACGAAAGCGATTCACCGCGAAGCCCCGGACCAAGGCCGCTTCTTCCGGCTCTAGCAGAGAGATGGTTCCGCAGATGGAGGCGAAGACGCCGCCGCGATCGATGTCGGCCACCAGCAATACCGGAACATGCAAGCGGCACGCCAGACCGAGGTTCACCAGGTCGGTCTTGCGCAGATTCAGCTCGGCCACGCTGCCGGCGCCTTCGATGACGATGAACTCATATTCGGCCGCCAGCCGGGCGTAAGACTCATCGACGATGCCGAGGAGAAACTCATGCTGCCGATAGTAGTCGGCGGCGCTGAGATTGCGCCACACCTGGCCTTGCAAAACCACCTGGCTGCTGGCATCGGCAGAGGGCTTCAGCAGAATCGGATTCATGTCGGGCGACGGCTCAAGTCCGCAGGCTTGCGCTTGCGCTACCTGAGCGCGTCCAATTTCTCCGCCCCCGGGACAAGGATAGGAATTGTTCGACATGTTTTGAGCTTTGAACGGGGCCACGCGAATGCCCTTGCGGTGAAGCGAGCGGCAGATGGCGGCTGCCATCCAGCTCTTCCCTACATGCGAAGCAGTTCCGCCGATCATCAAGGCCCGAGCGGTCATTGGATTTCCTTACTGCGCGAAGCGGCGAGTCCGGTGAGGACCAGAGAGGCTCGTGCGGATTCGTGGCAACGGTCCGAACAGGAGATCCCTGGCCGACTGAAGTCGGCTCGGGATAACAAGAATAAACGCCTCGTAACGGCGCAGCTAAAGCTGCGCCCCTTCAAAGCGTATGGCATTCGGCTTCTCCGCTTACCACGCGCGCGACCAGCGTGGGCCAGTCTTGGCGTTGGCGTCGCGCAACGAACCGCTGACTCCGGCATCCAACTCCAACTTGCGGCCGAATAGCCATAGCAGGTCGGAGAGGCGATTGAGATAGGGCAAAGCGTTGGCATCCACAATTTCGCCGGCGTCGATCAAACGCACCACGCAACGCTCGGCGCGGCGGCACACGGTTCTGGCCACATCGTACGCGGCGGCGGCTGGATGTTCTCCCGGGATCGACCAGTCGGAGAGCATTCCCTTGATGGCCTCGAGCTCGTGTACTTGATCGGTCAAGGCATCGATCATGGCGGCGGTCAATGGAGGCTCACCTTTGCGATTTTCCGGAGGAGTAGCAAGAGCCGAGCCGACGTTGAACAATTCCCGCTGAATGAGTTTGGTGCGTTCGCGTAAATCAGCGTCCTCGCAGATAGAGCGCGCGAAACCCATGGCTGAGTTGGCTTCATCAACCGTGCCGTAAGCTTCGACACGAATGGATGATTTAGAAACACGGATTCCGCCGGTCAGGCTGGTCTGTCCGCCGTCGCCCTTCTTGGTAGCAATACTGCTCATAGTGTCCATCCTAATTATTGAATCGATGAAACGGTCTTGTTCAGTGTATGGCGGCAATCGCCAGCAAAGCCAGAATTGTTGCGCTAAGGCCAGTAATGGTTAGTAAAACCGAGGTCCGTCGCACATCCGAAGCATCGCCCGCGGGCGGGTCGTTTGCGTCTCCCAGCCACAAGTCGGTTACCAGTTGTCCCCGCTTATAGATCTGGCCTACCAGGCGCCGCTGAATTGCGCCTGCGGTGGTGGCTTCGCT
The DNA here is from genome assembly GCA_963746515.1 of uncultured Acidobacteriaceae bacterium. Classification (GTDB taxonomy): domain Bacteria; phylum Acidobacteriota; class Terriglobia; order Terriglobales; family Acidobacteriaceae; genus Bog-257. Next base: position 221,234 of record CAVVBO010000005.1, read on the forward strand.
CCAACCGGAATTTGGCCCCGGCATCAGCGCATGCTGAAGCCATCCGATGCGCAGTGCCTTGCGTCCGGAAAAGCCTGGCAACGGTACCGCGCAGAGAGCAATCAGCAGCCAGTTGATGCGGGCCGGCAACCAGTTCATCAGGTCGTCGAGGCGCGCGCCGCACCAGCCGAAACGTATATAGAGTGGCGTCTTGTAGCCAACCATGGAGTCCATCGTGCTCACGACTTTAAAGAGCACGATGCCGGGGAGTCCGGCGATGGCATACCAGAATATGGGGCTAACGAAGCCGTCGGTAAGATTTTCGCTAAGGCTTTCGATGGCCGCGCGACGGCAGGCGGCAAGATCCATGCGATCGGTTTCGCGGCCGACCAGGCGGGAGACACGGCAGCGAGCTTCGGGTAAGTCGCCTTGACGTACAGCCTGTTCGACCGCCCAACCGTGCTGCAGCAGGTCACGTAGCGCCACCAGCGAGTAGATCAGGAAGACTTGGACAGCCAACGCGGCCCAGTGGTTCCAGCGAGCCAGCGCGAGAATCAGTGCCGCGGTTCCCCCGCACCACACGATGGCGAGCAGCAGGAAGAGCAGGACTCCGCCGACATAGCCGTCGAGTTTGAGCGCGCGCAGCAGCTTTTCCAACTGAGTCAGCGTCCAGCCCATCAGGCGCGCAGGATGAGCCGGATACACAGGATCGCCGAGAAGCAAATCCAAGCAGGACCGCTGCGGCCAAAAGCGGCGCGGACGGACGCAGAATTTCTAGGACCACTTTTTCGACCAACCCAGAGCGATGGCCGACAGGATCAGCTTCTTGGGCTCGTCAACATCGGCTGTAGCCAGACTGTTGTGAAACTCCGGCCAGCGATCAAGCCGTCCCGCCAGACTGGCAGCCAGGCAGGCCGCCTGCTGGCGCAACGCCTCCTGCGCCGTACTAGACGGGAACGTGCCATAGCGGCAGCGATCTAGAATGCCGGCGATCGCATAAGCGGCGGCCGATACCATGGGCTCGTACATCACCGATTTATGGTTGTGCTTCAGCAACTCCAACTCGTTGTCCGTGAGATAAGGCGTTATTTCCTGAACGAAATGGTCTTCCTTGATGCCATAGCGGCCCAAGGCATGAAAGATGCCACGGGTGTAGCTGGGCTCCAGTCCGTTGTGCCAGCGCAGAGCTTCCAGGGTTGCATCGCGGACCGCGAGGCCGATGTATTCCCCCAGCTTGATCCCGGTACTGGTGAAGCGGCGCGGCGGTTGGTCGCGGAGGGGAGCGGCGACGCAAAACTGGTCGGTGGTGGTTCCCGTGGCCAGGTCCGTGGAATAGCGGCTGCGAACAGCTAGTTGTTGCAGCGCCGCGGTTTTCGCTTCCGTCATAGTGACGACGGCTCGCGCCAGAGCTCCCTCGGTCACCGGGCAGTTCAGCAAAAGCTGTACGTTGATGGTACCCGCCGAGAGTACCGGCTCCGAAGCAACCCAGGGGAGTTTCTCGCCAAGTCGTAGGATCGCCCGCACAGGCAGCGTTGCCCTGCACGCCCGCGGTAACGGCAGCCGTAACCATGATGTCATCCTCGCCACGCTGGATGACAGCCGCATAGTTCATGTTGGCCGCAGTTCCCATGGTCGCGACGCAGCCGGGATCGAGATCGAGTTCGCGGCAAACCGAGCGATGATACTCTTCGAGGCCGAGCTTCATCATGCAAGCGTGGCGCTCATGATGGGCCGAACCTTCGCAGCTCTGATGATTCACCAGATAGCGGAGAGACTCCGATTGGCCGCCCTGCAATGCCGAGGTGCTGAGGACGCGGTGCGGAGTTAGCAATTCGGTCACCAGGAAGCGGCCGGAACGGCGCAGACAGAAATCGGCGCTTGCTATCAAATTTTCCCAGTGCATTAAGGTTCCTAGAGGATCATAACAAGCCGTAGGTGACGAACGAACCTGGATGTCGAGCGCGCCGGAACGCAGCCGCCAGCGAAAGTAATGGCGAAAAGTCAGCGGCCGCTCTCAACAGCCGCTGACCAAGTCAGGAGATCGTAAAGATCAGTCCTGCAGTGTTACGCGTGCACGGGAAGAGCCCGAGCGACCTTCGCGACAGCAGTAATGTGGGCAGGAGTTGTCCCGCAGCAGCCCCCGATAATATTGGCGCCGGCTTGGACCAACTCGGCCACAAACGAGGCCATGAGTTCGGGCGACTCCTTGAATACGGTCTTGCCATTCTCCACCACCGGCGGACCAGCGTTGGCGTGGATCAGAATGGGGACGTCGGGTACGGCGGCCCGCATCTGGCGGGTGATCTCGATCATGTTGGAGATGCCCATGCCGCAGTTGGCGCCTACGATGTCGGCTCCTGCTGCTGCTGCTGCTTTGGCCGCACGGTCCGGCTTAACGCCCATCATGGTGCGGAAGCCTTTGATCCCGGGCTCGAAAGCGAAGGTACAAATGACCGGCAGCTTAGTGTTTTCTTTGGTGGCTTTGATGGCCTGTTCGGCTTCTACCACGGATGACATGGTTTCCACGCAGATAGCGTCGGCTCCGCCTTCGGCCAGAGCGATGACCTGCGCCTTAAACGCTTCGTAAAGCGCCTCGGCCGTGGTGTCTCCACCTTCCTCGATCACGATGTGCCCGGTGGGGCCGACGGATGCGGCCACATAGCCTTTGCTGCCCATGGCATGTTTCGCCAGCTTGGCGGCGGCGCAGTTGATGTCATGGACCTGATCGGCCAGTCCATAGCTCTTCAGTTTGAACGACGTGGCTCCGAACGAATTGGTTTCCACCAAATCGGAACCGGCATCTACGTACGCCTGGGCGATTTCTTCTACCTCTTTAGGATGACTCACGCACCAGGATTCCGGACATTCACCGCCTTGCAACCCTTTGGCATGCAGGAAGGTCCCCATAGCTCCATCAGAGATAAGGATCTCGCCCGCCTTGACTCGCTTCAATAGATCTTTCACGATGCTTTCCTCCTTCGACTCTCGAACGACTCTGCTACCGTTGGAAACTGCTCCAAGTCCGTGTGTGGAAGGAATAAAGCCTTCACATAACTATCCATATATTGTGGATTGGAGCTCATATCGACATAGGTGATACGGGAGGCAATCTCCGCCAGACGGCGGCGATGCTCCCGCGACAGCAGCGCAATGTACGCGCCAGTAAGAGAAGAATTCCCGATATAACGGAAACGATCCAGAGGCAAATCGGGCAGCATGCCGATGAAGACTGCGTCCGCAATTCGCATGTATCGCCCAAAACCTCCCGCGATGTAAACCCGGGCGACCGCCTCCCAGGTGAGGCCAACGTTTTCCAGGACCAGGGAGCAGGCCGCATAGATCGCAGCTTTGGTGCGGATCAGATTCTCCAGGTCGGCCTCGGTGATGACCAGGTCTTTGCCGGCACGAGTTTGCCCGGCGGTGGCCAGGCGGAAGGCGCGACGGCTTTCCTGCTGCACGATCCGCCCCTTGCCGGGTGAGGCGAAGAAGCGGCCGGAGCGGTCTATCACTCCCTGCCGGAACAGTTCGCCCAGAAGTGAGATCAGACCCGAGCCGCAGATGCCAGCCGGCTTGCCGCCGCCAATCACGGAGTAGTCCAGCTTCTCGCCATCATCGCCGAGGAGACACGCTCGATGGCGCCTTCGGCGGCGCGCATTCCACACTTGATCCCAGCGCCCTCAAATGCGGGACCTGCGGAGCAGGCGCAAGCCACCATCCAGTCGGCATTGCCGATCACGATTTCGCCGTTAGTGCCAATGTCCATGAAGAGAAAAACGTCTTGATTATTGGTGGACAAGTCGGTACAGAGCAGGCCTGAGGTGATGTCACCTCCAACATAGCTACCCACCCCGGGAGCACAAGCCACGATGGCTTGGGGATCGATATTCAGACCGACATCCTCGGCGCGCAACTCGGGGACGAAGTTTACTGTCGGCACATAAGGAGCTTCGCGAATGTAGCGCGGAGGCAAGCCGAGCAGCAGGTGAGTCATGGTAGTGTTGCCGGCGACAAAGGCCGCGCGAATGTCCTGGGGCTCAATGGAAACGCGAGGGTCAGTTGCCGGACCAAGCCGTTGATAGTTTCCAGCACCAGACCGCGGAGTTCCTCCAGCCGTTCCGGGTTGCGAGCGTAGTCGATGCGGCTGATCACATCCGCTCCCCGCCGTATTTGCAGATTGTAGGAAGTCTGCGTGGCCAGCAGCGCTCCGTCATCGAGGTCGATCAGCTGGGCCGCCACGGTGGTGGTTCCGATATCGACAGCCACGCCGAGAGGATGACGGGAGATGTGGCCCGCTTGCACTTCGCGGACCCGCAAGCCCGACGCCGATTCTTCGACGCCAACTGTAATGTCGCCATTGGGGGCACGAACAGCCTCGGCCAGTTGGCGTAGCACGCTAAGTTCGCTGGTGATGGGAGCCGCTCCGCCATTGCGGCTCAATTCACGGGTAAGCCGGGTCCAATCGCTGTAATGCTCTTCGATGGAAGCTGGCGGCACGGTAAGCCGCTGCTGACGGTAGAGCGGCGCCAGGTGATCGCGGTCCGGCAGCCGCCGGGGGTCGATCAGGGAATGACTGTCGCCCAGCACGCGCGCCCCGGTCTGCTAGCGATCGGGTAGATGTACCACAATGTCAGACACGACCTTGGTTTGGCAAGCCAGAGCCGGAGTATCGCGTCCTTCCACCTGTACCGAGCACAAACCGCACGAGCCCTCGCCGCCGCAGGGCAATTCGAGGTCGAGGATGCCGGCGCGCAACGCTGCCTGGTGGATCAGCGTTCCGGCCGGCACCTCGGCCACAACGTCGGCGGGCTGAAAGCGGACGAAGGGCATGACGTTACTTTGCGGCTTGTATCTTCATGAAGGAGCCGAGATCCGAGGCTTCCCCGGACCAACCAGCACCTCCCATCCCGGCAAGCCTTCCTCGATTTCGCCGCTGATCTGCGAGACATAGCCGGGAATGATGATGCGGTGTTTTCCCTGCTCTGCCAGGCCGCTGGCCTTCACCGCGTTCGCGACCTTTTCGCCCGAGAACTTGCCTGCGGCCCATCCCGTCAGCACACTCATGCCTTCGGTGTCGACTACCAGCAGGTTCGCCGGAATACCGGAGTTTTCAATTTCGCCAGAGACCAAGAAGTAGGTCAGGGAGAAATTGGTGGTGACCAACACCGGGGAGTCCTTACCGATCTCGCCGATGGGGTAGACCTTGGGATCGACCTGAATCGGCTTTTGCGGATCGGTATAGATATTCTGCCGCAACATCATCAGCGGCAGCAGGAGCTCCAACTTGATGCGGTCGAGCACCACGATCGACCCGTACTTGCACAGGAAGGTCGAAGCGTCGGCGACGATCGAGGCGTCATCCAGAGCGGTGACGAAGTTGATGATGGGATAGCCCAGCGGCTCGAAGGAATTCTTCAGCGCCGCCTTGCGAATGACCGTGTTGTATTGCAGCGTGGCTGCGGGATTGTCAGCCGGAATATCGAGAACGATGTCTTTCAGCCCCAGACCGGCCAGTTTGGTGGTAAGTGCCACCAGCTCGTCGATGGTAGCTGCACGGGCTACCAGAGGCGCGTTGTACTTCAACGCCAGGGCAGCTACCGCGTCGGCATTCGCCGGGGTGGCAGCGTGAATCAGGGGCCGCTGTCCCGGCAACTCTTTCAGCGCGGCTTCCAGAGCTTCCAGGTTCGAGCTCCGCAGGATGATGCCCATGCCGGTGGCGCCGGCGGCGGTCTTCACCAGATCGACGAAGGGTTTGACCTCTTCGCTGAAGTTGTCGACCAGCACCAGGTTGACCCGCAACTCCTCGCCTACGCGCTCCAGGCAATAGTCGCGCACCCCGGCAATGCCGTGGCCACAATCGGTGAGCGGCTCGTTGTCGGCAAACGCGATGGCGATGGCCGTGGGATGAACAAAGGTTTTGTCGTGGCGGAACATGACCGTCTCGTTGCCGATCAGGACCTCGTGGTCTGGTGGTCCGATCTTCACCAGGCGGATGGGCGGCTTGCTGGCCGCCCCCACAGTTTTGATGGCTTCTTCCGAAGCGTAAGGACAAGCCGCAAGTTCGGCGTTTTTGGCGGCCAGTTTCATGGCGAAAGCCATGCACGTGGGTACACCACACTCGCCGCAGTTGGTCTTGGGCAGCAGCTTAAAGATTTGTAAACCAGTCATTGCCATTTTGTGGTCGCCTCACTTACCGCAGTACGTCATTTCGTCGATCTTGCGCTTGAGGGTGCGAGCGGCCAGGGGATGGTAAACCACCACCAGATCCGCCCCGGCATTCAGATAACATGCCGACGTGGCTATCTCCAGCAGAGCTTCGCGCTCATCTTCGCTTCCCCACAGCGGATAATCCTTGCGTGGGGCCCGGCTCTCTTTCACCTTCGATACTTCAAAGCCGGTGTTGACGATCATGGGCATAGCCAGCATGGGGTCGCCGGTAAAGGCTGAACTCCGGATACGCTCCATCACCGAGTAGGTGTACTCCAGACCGTAGCCCAGGGCGCCAGTCAGGGGATCGACCATGATGTGGTCGGCTTGTACGCCCATGGTGGTCAGCAGGATGTTGAGCTGCTTGCACATGTTGACGTCGATGGGAGTCTGCGCTACCACACAATGGCCGTAAGCCATGACGGTGGCGGCGATGGTCTTGTAGTTGTCGGTCTCCACCCAGTTCAGCAGCAGGTTTTCTCCGGCAAAGGTGGAAGCGATGTGCTTCATCAAGGCGTTGTTCTTCTCGTAGTGGCTGCAGCCGGTAACGATCACCGGCACACCCACCGCGCCCAGAACGTCCTTCACCATGTCGCCGGCGGCTTCGACCGACATGTCGCCATTGTCAGGATGGCAGGTGGCCAGACGTACGCTGATGATTTCCGCGCCCAGTTTCTCCACCAGATGGCGGGCCATAGCCTTCGGGTCCTTGAGCAAATCGCCATAAGCGTTGCGCAAGATGTCAGGATAGGACTTGGGCGGGCTGTCCAGCACTTCCATGGCAATCACGGGTTTGTGACCGACGTTGCCCTCGTAGTGGCGGAAAGGCAAGACTTCAGCCCCTCCCAACACGACGGAGGAAGTACGGGTTCCGGTTCCACCCAGAGTGATGGTACGGACCGCGACATTGGCTTTGTCCGGAGCCACGGTTACCGACTTCGGCAACACGATGGCTGCCGAGGTGATCGGCCGCTCGACGCCTTCCGGCGGCGCCGCGGTCTTTGAGGGCCGCGATGCCGGTTTGGGTTGGATTTCGACTGGCGTGGGAACAGCGCCTGAAATCTGCGCTTCCAGTTCCGCTTCGGTCGGCAGGCAACTCGGACAGGTGCCCGTGACAGGAACGGCAACCGCGGCGGCCGCGAAGATGCCGGTTTGCATCAGCAGCATGTTGGCGCCGGCATGCAGCAGATGCATGGCAGTCGAGGCTTGCAGGACAGCCACCTGTTGCAGGGGCGTCATTCCCGGCTGAATTTCTGTGGCCGGTGGCGCCTTGCGCAACTGTTCCAGCAGGGTGATGAGGGCTCCTACGCCGTCGCTGGGCGGAATCGCTCCAGCGGAAGGCGCCGCAGCCGGGGCCTTGGTCGCGGGCGGCACAGTCCCCGTCGTGCTGGCGGCGATGGTTGTCGCCGTCGGCGTGGATGAGATAGAGGGAGGTTCAGCTACGGCTACGGCGGTATCGGCCACCGTCGTGGTTGATCCACCGCCACCGGCGGCCGCAGCTTGTACCGCAACGCCGCGGGCGGCATCGACGGCAGCCGCTTCCTCTGACGGAGTGGTAATATCCCACATTGTCAGAGCCGGATGGCTAACCTTCTCCATGAATGCCTGCACCGAAGTGACATCGGTTCCGTTGGTTTCATCGGCAATCATGTCGGTGAAGTTTTCGACCCCAAAAGTCTTACCGACTTTGTCGAGATCTTCCCGCAGGAAGTCCTTCAGGTCTTTGGGCATCCAGACAATGCGCTTGTGACCACCTTCGGCCGAGATGAACTTGCGGCTGGTGATGTAGGCCTTGCCTACGCCCACGAATCCCGGTACCTGCTGGCCGCCGCCGGCCGTGTTGGCCAGGGTGGAAAACTTCATTCCGGCAGGAGTTTCGCCCAGGTATTCGCGATTGACGATCATGACGCCGTTGACTTCGGGCATCAAGGCGACGATGGCCTCAAAGCAACCGCAACTGGTCATTGGGTCTTCCAGCAGCGAGTAGGCATTGAAGCGCGCCAGCGTCTGCTTGGAATTGGCGTAGACGTAGTCGTTGATGTTGGCCCACTGTCCGCGCACCGGATCGATGCACTCGCCCTTGATCAGCGGCTGATTGGGGCCGGTAGGATCGATCTCGTAGGCTGCCTTGCCGTCCAGCCAGTTGTAAGCGCCGCACAGTCCCAGCCGTTCCGGGGTGATGACGCAAACATGGTTGGGAGCAAAGCTCTGACAGAGCAGGCAGGAGTAGAAGGTGTCAACGCTCTCGTCGGTGAGCGACTCCATGCGCTGATTGCGGGCGCGATAGGAGTGGCGAGCCACGTCGATCCGCTCCGTGACATCTTTGGCGTCGGTGAACAACGTCACCTGAACCTTGTCGACGATAGCAGGATAGTCGTTGAGGAACTTGGCATGCAGGATCTCGCCGAGGTGGCGGATCTTGAAGCCCTTGTCCTTGGCGCCCTTGCTGATGCGGATCCAGTTGATGTCGCGCTGACCCATGTGCCAGATGCCTTCGGCGCCATTGATCAGGTGATGGATCTGGCGCTCCAGAATCGGCTCGAAGTCGGGCTGCATCTTGCGTCCGGCAACTTCTACCCAGATGCCGATAGGCAACGCAGGCAGATCTTTGCTTTCTGGATCGACTACCACATCGTCTATCTCGGGACCGACCACGGTGATCTTGCCGTCTTCGACTTCGGTGATGTCGAGCGTAGTGACGTACTCGAAGCCCGGCGTCTTGTTGCCGCCGAACTCGACGTAGGTCTGCTCCTTGCGGATACGCTCGCCTTCGAAGGCAGCGCCGAATGCGACTGGGATCGGTACCTTGGCGACCTTGATCTTGCAGCCACGAACTTCCAGGCACTTCTCCACGATGTGGTCGATGGGCACGTTGGAAACAACATGCTCGTAGGTACAAATGCCGGTCGGCAGGATTTGCGGAATGTCGGTATCGGCGATAGTCGGGAAACCGTAACTGATGGCTCCCGCGGCGGCGGCGTATTTCTCTTCGGTAACTTCACCCAGCGCCATAACGAAGGCGAAGGTGCGGTTCTTATTGTATTTAAGATTGCGTGCAAAATCGCCGGGCTTGACTCCACCGAAGCTAAGGGCTACGCGATTGGCAAAGCCGAGCGCGTAAACTGCTGCCGAGATTTCTCTTCCGAAGGGCACCAGGCGGGTATCCCAACCCAGTTCAACATCGGCCTCCGCCAGTTGCTCAGAGAACGATGTGCCATTGCTGTGTCCGGCCATGAAGACGTACAGGTTCTTCTCCTGCAACTCGCGAGCGATGCGGACGGCGTGCTCGACCGAAGGCGCGGCGCCTACGATAGCGGCGAAGCCGGGGGCCGAGCCGTCTACAAACTCGACACCGCGTTCTCGAATGATGACGTCATTGGCTGCTCCCAGCCATATGCCGTCGATCGGATTGGGGCCGATAAGATATTTGCAAGCCTCGATAATTTCGAAGGCGAATAGAGTGGCAATGCCCGAGTCGAGCGTGCCGCCCAGATAGGGTAGCCACATACTCTCGCTGGGCACCGCCGGCAGCAGCCGGTTGCACTCGTCGAGAATCTTCTGCATGTCCGAGAGCCGGTCGACCCGCTCGCCTAACAGCGAGTAAATGACCGGCAGGGAGTAAGCGGTGTCTGGAAAGCCCACGGCACAATCGCTGCCCTTGGCCGCGATGGCTCTTGCCAGGAAGTCTTCCGCGTCGTGCACAATCTGGTGGGCGCCGCGGATTGCCGACGATGCGATTATTTTGCTCATTGCAGTTCGCGCCTCGATTTCATGTCGTACATCTTGCGTTCTTTTTGGGTATTAATATGGAGCGCATCGCGTTTCTTCTCGATGTGCGCCAGGATCTTGTCGGCCGCGGCCACCGGATCGGGCTCCCATTCGAAGCGTCCACCGGTAATGTTCTCCATCTCGTTGCAGAGCAGGTCGTGAACGTTATGGCTGCCCTCGACGTAGAGCGGATGTCCGAGCACGACATACAGGCCGCTGGCCACAAAGTAGTGACCGATGGCGACTGCCTTCTCGCTCATCCACTCCGGCGCTGCGCCGGCGACGGGAAGATCGGAAAGGTCTTCGCCTAACCCACCTTCGGCTACCAGATTGGTGCAAGCCATCAGGATGCGGCTGTTGTCGACGCACGAGCCCATGTGTAGCACAGGAGGAATGCCGACCGCCTCGCACACTTCGCGCAAGCTGTCGCCAGCCTGGCCGAGTGCGGCTTCCGGAGTCAGCAAGCCGGCCTTGGCGCACGCGATTGCGGCGCATCCGGTTTGCAGTACCAGCACGTTACGCTTGATCAGCTCCCGGGCCAGGGTAACGTGACCGTGATCGGCCACCACCTTGGGGTTGCTGCAGCCGATGATGCCGGCTACGCCGCGAATGCGGCCATCGATGATGGCGTCGTTCAGCGGACGGAAGGTGCTTCTGAAACGCCCACCCAGCATGTGGAAGATGGTTTCGTTGGAGAAGCCGGCCACCAGTTCCATCGACTCGTTGGGAATATGTACGCGTTCCTTATCGCGATTTTCGAAGTTATCGATGGCCTTGTGAATCAGGTCGCAGGCCTGCTGATAGCCGTCGCGCGAATCGAAGGTGATTTGCTCGGCTTCGGCGGTGTGGGCAATCTCGGAGGTCGACACCAGCTTGGTGTGGAAGCACTTCGAGACTTGCGCCAGCGAGGGCATCACGCACTGCACATCGATCACCATGACTTCAACCGCGCCGGTGAGGATGGCCAGCTCCTGTTGCAGGAAGTTGCCCACGATGGGCAGCCCGTGACGCATCAAGACTTCGTTGGCGGTGCAGCAGATGCCGGCAACATTGATTCCCTCCGCGCCCTTGGACTTGGCGTACGCGATCAATTCCGGATCACCGGCAGCCACCGCCAGCATCTCTGACAATGTGGGCTCGTGTCCGTGAACGATGATGTTGACTTTATTTCCGGCCAGCACGCCCAGGTTCACCCGGCTACGCACTGGTGCGGGGGTACCGAAGAGAATGTCTGACACTGTAGTAGCAATGGCCGAGCCTACCCAGCCATCAGCCAGACTGCACTGCAAACCGGCCATGATCAGATGGCGATAGTCATGGTCGACGCCCATGTGGGTGCGATGCATCAGTTCGACAACCGCCGAGTCGATACCGTGGGGATTGATGCGCAACTTGGTCCACAGCGCCTGGCGTTTTTCAGGCGCCAGCTTCAGCGTGGCATTCGACTCTTCCGCCCAGGAGAATTGCGTAAAGAAAAAGTCGGCCAGATCGTTGGCGACAGCCAGGTCGTCTTTCCCTTCGCTTGGAATTTCGAAGAACTTTGCGGCTTCATGCAGGCGGCCGATGTCGGTCAGCTTGTAATCGCCGCCCTTGCCTTGCGCCACCATTTTCAAGGTGCGCGTCAGCATGCGGCCATGGTCGGAGTGGGCGGCGGTGCCGGCGGCAATCTCACGCAGCAGGTTGCGCGCGGTGATGGTGTCGGCGTCGGCGCCGCAGATGCCGAGATGAGCCTTAGGGGTGATGCGGCAGGGACCCATGTGACACAGGCGGCAGCAAACGCCGTCGGTGCCGAATTTACATTGCGGTTTTTGCAGCTCATAGCGGTCGAAGACCGTAGTGATTTCGGCTGTACCCGCAATGCCCACCATATCAATGGTTGCCTGGTCTGACGAAACCGGCCCGTCAGAGGCTTTTCGACCCGTGGTCGCCATCAGTTTTTCTCCTGTTGGTCTTGAAACAGCTTGGCTAGTAATTCGTTCATGGCGATTCGCGCCAGAGAGTCTGACGGAATTGTGGAAACCGGTACGCCGTCCGCGTCGAGCGCGGCCACGTCCTGGTCCAGTGGAATGGCGGCGAGTAAAGGGAGTCCCGTGGCCTTGACGGCCTCGGCGATCGCCTCGGGCAAACAGCCTCCGGGCACGCGGTTAACGATTAGGCCGCGTTGTTTGGTAGGCAGGGCGACTTCATCGGCCAACGCCGAGATGCGCCCCGCGGTCCGAACCCCGCGCACCGTACAGTCGGAAACGATCAGCAGATAATCGACGGACAACAGAGTGCGGCGGGAGATATGCTCCAGGCCGGCTTCGCTGTCGATGACGATGTTGCGATAGTTGCGTGCCAGCTTATCCAGCACGTCGCGCAGCACGTTGTTAGCGAAGCAGTAGCAGCCCTGGCCTTCGGGCCGGCCCATCACGATCAGGTCGTAGCCCTTCTGTTCCACCAGAGCTTCCTGCACCCGCAAATCGAGAAACTCCTGCTTGGAAACGCCTTTCAGTTGGGTCGCTTCCTTGCGGGCGCTTTCGCGAATGCCGCCGACGGTGGCGCCATAGGCGATACCCATCGCCTCGTTCAGATTGGCATTGGAGTCGGCATCGACCGCCAGCACCGGCGACTCGCCGTGCGTGGCCAGCCAACTCAGAGTGAGAGCTGACAGGGTTGTCTTCCCTACCCCACCTTTTCCTGTCATTGCTAAAATCATGACTTCCCATCCTCGGCGGTGGGTGGATAAGGAGGAGAATCAGGAGCGCGCTCGGCTCCGACGAATCACCCACCCACCGCAGTTGCTCTTAAGCGCTAGTACCGGCCAGTGCCGGGGCACCAATTTCCTTGCGCAGCTTGCCGCTGAGTTGGTGCAACGTCTGGAAAACCAACTCGGCATCGGCCACCGGCAGCGATCCGGTGCCGCACGACGGCGTGATAAACGACTGGCGGCAGATAAGCTGCGTATCCAGCCCGGTTGCCTTGGACAGCTTCTCGATCAAGGCGCAGAATTTCGTCATGAGCGAATCAACCGTCTGAGCATGGATCTTGGCGCTGTTGGTGGGCACGATTCCCACTGCCAGCAGCTTGCCGGCTTTGAGGTGCGCCTTGAAGTGGTCGGGATACAGCAGAATGGTTTCGCCGTAATCGAAAGCGTCAAAGTTAATGATGTCGACCCCGGCGTCCATCAGGATTGGCCACTCGGTATTGCCGCAGCAGTGCACGCCGGCAATCGCTCCCTCGGCATGAACCGCGTCGATCACTTCACCCAGCTTGGCGACCGTATCGTCACGGGTCACGCTGACATAGGTGGAGGAACCGAAGGCGGACAGAATAGGCTCGTCAACGAAGCAGATGACGTTCTCGGCATAGGGCTTGAACTTCTGAATCTGCCAGCGGCATTTCATGGCCATGCCCTTGACCACCACATCCACGAATTCCGGGTTGTAATAAATCGCCCGCTTTACCTCGTCGACGATGCTGAGGCCAACGCTGAGTGGGCCGGTGGTCTGCACCTTCACGAACGGCCGCTTGATGCCGGAGGCTTTCAGCGCCGCTTCCATGGCATAAATGCCTTTCGAAAAGTCCGGGGTGATGCGGAAAGCTTCCAGGTCGTCGGCGCAGAATTTCTCGTAAAACTCCGCCAAGTCGGCACTGGTGTCGCCGGTGGTATCGAAGTACATGCGGCCCTTTTCCTGATCGAGGACCACGCGTGGAATGCCTTCGCTGTACTGGATTTCCATTTGTTCGTGAAGCCCAAAGGCCGGCAGCTGCGGCCAAATGGGGGCGTTGGGAATATTTTCTAGAACGATTTTGACGGCCTGCTGCGGATCTTTGTGGGGCAGGCTGCCGATGGCGGTGGCTAAACAGCAGGGCTCGACGCTCATAACACGCTCTCCTTCTCAGTGCAGTACGATTGCAAAGTTTTCTGAAGCGAAATAAAGGGGTTGAGTAACTCGGGATAGCCCAGATCGGCCAGGGCCACACCCTGCCGGTCAGCCCGGGCTATGCGAACATCCAGGGGAATGGTGCCAAGCAGGTGCTCGGCTCCGAACTCAGAGGCGATCCAGCGGCTGTCCTCTTCCGGATCGGCAGTCTTGTTGAGCACCACGCCGAAGCGGCCAATGCCCAGATCCGCAGACATCTGGCGGACGCGCTCGGCAGTCTCGACGCTACGCTGGCCAGGCTCGACCACCACCATCATCAGGTCCACACCCATGGCAGTGCCCCGCCCCAGGTGCTCGATGCCGGCTTCCATGTCGAGGATGACGATCTCGCCGTGGCGCAGCACCAGGTGCGAGACCAGACTTTTCAGCAGCACGCTTTCAGGACAGGCGCATCCCCCGAGAGCGTGTTCCACCGCGCCCAGCACAAGGAGGTCAACGCCCTTGTAATGGACCGCATATTTCTCGGCGATATCGGAGACTTCGGGATTGATCTTGAACATCTGCCCGAACTGTTTGACCTTGGCGCCGGTGCGCTCTTCGATCAGCTTGCGTTCGGTGGAGATGGTGTGAATCTGAGAACGGAGTGAGGGGGGTAATCCGATGGCGGAGGCTAGATTTGCATCTGGGTCTGCGTCGACTGCTAATACCCGGTGACCGTCCGCCGCATACAGTCTGGCTAATGTTCCCGCTACGGTGGACTTTCCAACTCCGCCTTTGCCTGATATCGCAAGTTTCATGGTTCGGGCCTCGATCGTGCGATGTGTATGCCGTGCGGCTTTCGATTGCGCCGGGGCGAGCTAGCGTTCTTGACGTTTTCCTGATCGCGAATGACCTGTTCGACAGCCAACATGGCAAAGCCGACAATCTCCTCGGCCGAGCGGCGCGCCGCCAGCGGATTGCGCTGCTCAATGGCTTCGGTCAGCTTGCGGTACTCCTCGAGTTCGAGGGCTACCGAGGCCGGCAACAGCAGGGTGTAGGAAAGAGAAACACGATAAGGATCGTGGATGGTGGCATTCAATTGCTGGAACAGCGGATTATGGGACGCGCTAACCACGGCGGTGTGATACTGCAGTTCCGCGTCGATGGCGCCTTCCAGATCCTGGACAGCAAGAATCTGTAACCGCCGCTCCAGACATTCGCGGATGAAGGCGATTTCTTCCTGACTGGCGCGCAAGGCGGCAAAGCCGGCGGCAATCGGCTCGATCGCCAGGCGGACTTCACACAGGTCGCGCAGGAAACGCGGATCGGGTTTCAGTTCCGACTGCCAATTGAGAATGTCGGGGTCAAGCTGGTTCCAGTCGGTCCGCGGCCGGGCCTTCGTGCCGGAGCGGGGACGCACTTGCACCATTCCCTTGTTTTCCAGCACTTTGACGGCTTCGCGCAGAATGCTGCGGCTTACGCCCACCTGCTTGCACAATTCCGCTTCGTTGGGAAAGGCGATCAGCTGGCCATTCCGTTCCGCCCGGATGAGTTGCAGAGCCAAGGCTCGGGTCACGCGATTGTGCAGACTTTCGGGAGTTTCCAGCTGCGCGAACGGGAATGCGGTACCCTTCATTTCAGTCATATCATATGCTCAGACGGGAAGTGTCCCAAAGCGAAAACCGAGGCGGTGACTACAAATTTCGCGGTTATTCCCGGAATGGGAATCAACCTTCGATGCGCTGTAGTGGCGCCTTTGCATTCGCTCCATCCATCCCCATAGACTGCGCGATTTTTGTCAAGAACAAAATCGGGAATCTTCATCGGAACTAGAGTCTGAAAGGGAACACACCGCTTGTTGCTCCCTGAACCCCGCCGGCGTACTGGGGCGATGACATCAGCTATCATCGGCTGAATCAATTACATCTAATGAAAGTTTGGCTAACTCCAAGCCCAAAATGCGAAACGACAAGATGATCAATCGGCCCGGCTACAAAACAGATATTTCGAATAAAGTTCCCCAAGTGACATTAGGGTTCTGGGTAGTCAAAATTCTGGCCACTACCCTGGGCGAAACCGGCGGCGACGCGCTCTCGATGACATTGAAGATCGGATATGCGGTCAGCAGCCTGATCCTGCTGGGATTCTTTTGCGTAACCCTGGCAGGACAGGTCCGATCCAGGCGATATCACCCGGCGTTTTACTGGACCGTAGTGGTGGCCACCACAACCGTGGGCACTACCACCTCCGACTACATTGATCGGACCCTGGGACTGGGTTACGTTAAGTCTTCGATCATGCTTTTCTGCGGAGTGCTCGCAGTTCTGCTCGTCTGGCATTACTCCACCGGTAAGATCGGGTTCGACCACATCACCACCCGCAAGGACGAAATTTTTTACTGGGTCGCGATCCTGGTTTCCAATACGCTTGGCACCGCGATTGGCGACTGTGTCGCCACCACGACAGGCCTTGGTTTTGAGCGGGGCGCCCTGCTTTTCGGCGGCCTGATCGCAGTTGTGGCGGGATTACACTTCTTCACCGATCTGCCGGCCAGCATAGTATTCTGGGCGGCTTACGTTCTCACCCGGCCTCTGGGAGCGACCTTGGGCGATACGCTCACCAAACCACAGGCTGAAGGTGGGCTGGGGCTGGGCCGGATCACCTCTTCGCTGGCCATCGCAGTTGCTATGGTCATCCTGGTTGCTCTCACCTCACGCCGCAAAAGCGTTCCGGCGGTTGCCAGCTCCTGAGCAAACTTTTCTTTTGGCATGCTGTTAGAAGGAGAAGCGCAGAGAAAGCTGCTGCACTCGTGGTGTGGTGAGAGTGGCGCCATAGACGCCGAAGGAGCCGCTGGTGGTCAGGTTCTGCAGCGAGTTCAGTGGATTCACATCGAAGCGGACGGAGTTGGTGACGTTATACACGTCCCAGGCAAATTGCATTCCCATCCGCTCGCTCAGCTTCCAGTTCTTGGCCAGGCGGGCATCGATTCCGAAGTAGCCGTCGCCGCGGAAGTTGTTGCGCTGACCCGCCTCGCCGGGATAAGGATTCTGCAGGCTGGCTAAAGCCTGCGCCGCATCGGCGAAAGCGTTGGGAGCGCCATTGGCGCCGATAGAGGTGCCGGTCGCAATCGCGCCGGTCTGGATCATGTTGCTCTTCTCCAGCCAATTGGTTCCCCAGCCCGCTCCGCTAATGACGCTGAACGGAAGTCCACTGGTCCAGCGGCCCACGCCAGAGAGCTGCCAGCCGCCAATAACGCGATCCATCCAGGTACCGAAGTGGCTGCCGATCAGTTTGCCTTTTCCGAACGGCAGGTCGACTACCCAACTGGCGGTAACCAGGTGCCGGATATCGTAGTCGGAAGGGCCATAGCTCAGCCCGGGATTCCAGGCATTGAGGATTGCGCTGAAGCTGCTGCCTACGCTGCTGCCGGTGCTGGACGAGTACACTGTGCGCTCGTCATCAGAGCCCATATCCAACGATTTGGCATAGGTGTAGCTCAGGTCCATTTGCATTCCGTGACGCATGGCGTGGCGTAAGACCAGCTGGCCGCCGTTGTAGTTGCTGTCGCCGATGGATGCCCAGCTGTACATGCTGGCAAACTGCGTTGGCCAGAAGCGGCCGGTCTTGCCGCCGCATCCGGGATAGCAAAGGATGTCGAGCGCGTAGAGAGCGCCGGTCTCATTGCCCAGATTGTATTTCCAGATGCGAGTTGTAGATATTCTGGGTCGCGCTCACGCCGCCGCTGGCAGCGTCAGGAAACATGTCCTCGAAGTAGGGGATGGCCGCGACGTTGGTCTGCCCGCGTAGCCGTCTTTGGAAAGTTGCGTGGCGGCAGAGAAATAATCCTGCCCTGATTTGGGATCGACCAGATCGAGCGGCTGCGCTAGATCGATTTGCTGCAACTGATGCCGGCCGAATCGTCCCAGATACGCCGCTTCCAGAACGAAGCCGGCGGGCAGCTGCGCGCTGCAAAGAAACATTCACCACGTGAGCATAGGGAGTTTGCATCTGGCTGTCGATGCCGTGAGTGATGGCGAAGCCGGTGGTCAGCGGATCGGTAGGCGACAGAGCCGGGTAGCTGACATTCTGTTCGGGCGCGCCAGTCAGGTCGGGAATGTTGTGCGCGCCGGTGTAGCGAGGCGAGGTATCGGGCGTCAGCACATTGGTCGGATTGGTGATGCTGTCGCTCAGCCCGTAGGAGCCATACTGATCGAAGAGGTTGACGATGCTTTCGCCGAAGTGGTCGTAATACTTGCCATAACCGGCGCGCAGCACGCTGTCGCCGGCGTTGCCGAAGAGCTTATGCCAGAATCCTTGTCCCACATTGGGGGAGTAGGCAAAGGACAGGTGCGGAGCGATATTGGCTTTCTGCATGGGCCAATAAGGCTGCAGTCCGCGGGCCTGGCCGGAAGGCGCAAAAGAAATGTGAGGCTGCACGCTGTTGCCCAGCGCAGCTTCGGCTCCGCGGGTTTCAAACCACTGATAGAGATTGGTAGTGGGTTGCACTTGCTGGCCGTTGACTTCGTAGGGAGTCTGCAGCAAGGTGTGGCGCAGTCCGTAGTTGATGGTCAGGTTGGGCCGTGATGCGCCAGGAATCTTGCGCGTAGTACTCGAACTCGTTGTTCTTGAAATCGCGATCGATCATCGCGCCCGGCGGCAACAGGGTTCCGCTCTGTCCGTTCGCCGAGACGCGATAGTTGGATTGCTGGGTTACATAGTCGAGCAGGCCGGCCAGGTTGGTCATCGAGTAGTTGTACGAGCCGGCAAAGGTGTTATCGACCGAGGGAAATCCGAATACGGTGGGATCGAAGCTTCCGCCCACGCCCACGATGCCGGCATCGACCAGGGCATACGAATTGGTGACGGCGGAGTTGTAAGACAGGGCATTGCTTTGATTCTGATTGTGGATGAGCCGGTAGTTCGCGCCAAACTGAATGGTGTGGCGTCCTTTGGTCCAGGTCAGATCGTCAACCAGATTCTGCACCGGCACATCGACGATGGTGGTTCGGGTCTGGGCGTCGATGGTGCTCATGCCATAGAAATTGGCGTAGGAGCCCTGCCCGATTCCGTAGCTGGAATATCCCTGGCGAATGTAGCTGTAGCGCAGGCTGTTCATCAGGTTGGACGAGATCGCCGAGTTGAGCCCTATGGCCAGTCCCTTGCTGTCGCCCGAGTTCGTCGAACTGGCCGGCTGCCCGGGAAATTGCGGTACTCCCAGCGCGCTGTCTTTTTGCAGATTGCCGCGAATGAACAACCAGTTCCGGTTGGACAGCGCGTAGTCGACTCTGGCGATGTAGGTATTCAGCGAAGCCGGGTCCGGCGCCGACCAAGTGTAGGAAGCAGTGTTCAGACCATCGCCGGCGGAATAGCCGTTAGGCAGCGGGTATTGCTTGAAAGCCGCCAGTGAGTGTGGGTCTACTCCCGGTCCCCAGGGACAGGTGCCGTTCCGCTGCAGTTGGGATCCATCGAGGCAATCTGCGCCGGCGTTCAGGGTGACGGTCTGGGTGGCGCCGTTCGTCGTGCTGGGATACTTGATTTCGCCGGCGCGCAGCGAAGCCGTCGGCACAATCATCGTCATCTGCTGGTTTTCGTTGATTTTCTCGCCTTCATAGGTGGTGAAGAAGAACAGCTTGTTCTTCTTGATCGGGCCGCCGAACGAGGCGCCATAGGCGTTGCGATCGAGTGTGCCGGGATATGTTGGGCAAGCCTTGCGCCAGCTCGGCCTGCTTGTTGAACCAATCGTTGGCAGGAGTGATCAGGTTCGCGGGTGCGGCCGTAGACGCTGCCGTGGAAGTCGTTGGTGCCGCTCTTGGTGGCAATGTTGATTTGCGCTCCGGAAGAGCGGCCGGTGTCGGCGTTGAAGCCGGCGGTGCTGACGCGAAACTCCTGCACCGAATCGAGCGTGGAGCGCAGCACTCCGGTGAAGGCGTAGCCGCGCACCTGATCGTTGTTGTCCAGGCCGTCCAGGGTGGAGTTGTTCTGATCGGAGCGCGCGCCCGCGGTGCTGCCGCTGCGGCTGTCGTGACTCTGATCGTTATGCAGGCCGAGATACAAAACTCCGGGCTGCAGGCTGAGCAGGTCGGGAATGTCGCCTTCCACCGGCAGCGCCAGAATGGTGGCGCTGTCGAACGCATTGCCCATGGTGGCGTCGGTGGAATTCAGATCAGGCGCCTGGCCGCTAACACTGACGGTGGTCGGCGCAGCTTCTACCGGCAGCGAAAAGTTGAGCGTTGCCGGCTGATTGATCAGCAGCTCAATGGATTTCGATTGCTGGGAAAATCCAACGGCATCGACCGCAATGGTGTAGTTGCCGGGCGGAAGCTGCGGAAAACTGATAGGCGCCGCCGGCGTCGGCAGTGCGGTTCTGGGAGAAGCCGTTCTCACTGTTGACCAGCGAGACTTGAGCGTGGCAATTACTGCTCCCGAGGGATCGGATATCGTTCCTCGCAACGAAGTGCTGGGGTTTTGCGCTGTGGCGAAAATCGCGGACAACAAAAGAAGGACGCCCAGGATGGGTACTGAACGCGAAGCGGGGCCGTGCTTGCAAAACAAATCCTTACCAGACTTGCGCCAATCCATCCGAGGGTGGTGAGACACAATATTGAGCCAGGTCTGACTGGCTGACACAGAAGGCCCGCCCCAGCAGGTCGGGCCGCATGACATCGGCGGTCGGGCCTGCAATCCATGAGGGTTCCGGGGTGAGCAGGATGACGGAGGAAAAGTTTTCCGCCACCAGATTCAAGTCGTGGACGGCGGCAATGATGGTGATGCCGCGCTGGTTGAGCCGCCGCAGCAGAGCAATCAATTCGATCTGGCGGCCGACATCGAGGTGCTGGGTCGGCTCGTCGAGCAGCATCAGCTTGGGCTGCTGAGCCAGGCCGATGGCGATTTTCACCCGCTGACGCTCGCCGCCTGAAAGCTGCGAGTACGGCGCGATGACGCAGTCGCACGATGTCGACCGCTTCCATCGCACTTTCGACCGCCTCGTGATCCTTGGCCGTGCCGGCGCCGAACAGCGGCAGATAAGGTACCCGGCCTTGGGCTACAATCTCCTCCACGCGAAAGTTAAAGGGCAGCTCCAGTTCCTGCGGAACCAGAGCCACACAGCGTGGGAGATGCTGCCGCGACCATTCCCCCAGCCGCTTGCCTTGCATCAGGACACTTCCCGCCGTGGGCTGCAACAATCGCGAGGCCAGCTTCAACATGGTGGTTTTGCCCACGCCGTTGGGGCCCAGCAGCGCAACCATTTCCTGCGTCTCGATGCTGAACGATAGGCGGTCCAGCAACAGACGCGAGCCACGCGAAAACGAAACGTCTTGGAATTCAAGAATGGTGGAACTCATTGACCAGTCTCCCGCGAGCGATGGTGTAAGAGATAGAGAAAGGCAGGACCGCCCAGGAACGCCGTGAATACGCCAACTGGAATTTCCGTTGGCGCAAAGGCAGTGCGGGCCAGGGTGTCTGCCAGGATAAGGAAAGTTGCGCCGCCCAGTGCGGCAGCCGGCAACAGCCGAACATGATTGGGGCCGATCAGGATACGGAGAAAGTGCGGTACCAGCAGCCCCACGAATCCGATCAGGCCGCCCAGCGATACCGCCGCCGCAGTCAGCAGCGATCCCAGAATCACCGTGGCCACGCGTACCCGGCCAACATGCACCCCCAATTGCGAGGCATATTCCTCGCCCAGGGCGAGCGTGTTCAACCGTCCCGCCACCGGTAGCGAGAGAACGATGGCGATGATGGTGAGCGGGGCGATCAGGGCAAGCTGATTCCAGGCCGGAATGCTGAGCTGTCCATGCAACCATGCCGCCAGCACCCGCAGGCCGGAGCTGGAAGCTTGTTCGCGCAACTCGAAGACGACGGTGCCTGCATTCAGCATGGTGCCGATGGCGAAACCTGCCAGCAGCAAGGTTTCCATGGCGAAGGCGCCGCTGGTGCGAGCCAGATACCACACCAGGATCATGGTGAGGATGGAACCGGCAAATGCTAAAACTGCGGTGGCGCTGAATCCGGCGAAGGAAAGCGTGGGAATCAGAAAGATTCCAATCGCTCCGCCCAGAGCTGCTCCACCCGACGTTCCCAACACAAAAGGATCGGCCAAGGGGTTGCGGAACAGGCCTTGAAACAGCACGCCGGTGGCCGACAAGGCAGCTCCCACCAGAGCCGCTGCCAGCACCCGGGGAAGACGCAAGGCAAAGATGATCTCGCCCGCTTCGCCTGCCCGGAAAGGATGCAAGAACGCGTGAAGCACCTCGGTGAGCGGCAGCCGGACAGCTCCCAGGCTGGTAGCCAGCACGATGGAGAGCAACAGCGCAACCAGCAAGATAAGATTGACGGTATTAGTGCGAGCTCTGCTTCCCTGCTTCGACGGACTCCCCAACCTGGCCTCCGGCAGCTTATGGCTGCTCTCTTGATTGACCTCGACTTGCTTTAACGCCACGGCTTCCGCCCGTCCACCCGGCACTGACTCCGACTTTGCCCGATGCTTTCCACTAATGTCACGATATGTCCGTGGCCCAGGCAAGATATGTGTCCTTAATCACTCATTTGCCGTTGTCCGTCACTTGACATGGCGGCATTGAAGTGGTTTTCGTTTGGCAGAGTCCACTGCCGTCCATCGCGCCAGACCTCCCAGAAGGAGGTGTAATCGCATTTGGAAAAATCAGCCGGGCTGTGGCGCAGCTGCGCCAGATCTCCTAGAAAGGTGCGTATGACGCCGGCGTGCGTTACCACCACGGCACAGCCGTCTTGCACCTGGTCAGCAATTGCGTTCATAGCTCCATGAATCCGGTTGAGGAAATCCTCGAAAACCTCTCCTTCGGGAGCGGGGAGGGACGGACTGAGATCCAGCCAGCGTTGCGCGTAGACAGGATCCCGCGCCATGACTTGGTCCCAATCCAATCCCTCCCAACTCCCGAAGGCAAGCTCACGGAGAGAAGCCAGCAAATTCGGCTGCAGGTTGCAGCCTTGAGCGATCGCGTCCGCCGTCTGTCGCGCGCGTTGCAGATCGCTACTGAAAATGTGAGTCAACGAATAAGTTCTGAGCCGCCGAGGCAGATCGGATAGCTGGGCCAGCCCCTGTGCGCTCAGCGCTGGGTCGGTGTGACCGCAGAAGTGTCCGGCCAATTCGGTATGCGCATGGCGCACCAGAATCAAAGTGGTGCGTGCCGGCGGAGCTGGTGTGCGGGTGCGGCTCATGCCCACACCCCGCAAACGTAAACTGCGATTTCGGCCAACTGATTGGTCGCGCCAAAGCAGTCTCCGGTGACACCACCAATCTGCGAGCGGTAGTACAACCCACTGAGCAGCGTGATCAGGCTGACAACTGCGATCGGCACCAGGGCTTGCAGGCGCAGCGTCCAGCCAACGATCAGAAATGCCAGCAGCGTGCCAATGATCGCCGACGATAGCGGGATTCTGTGAGCGAACTTTGCTCCCAGGCCGTCGCTGCGGGCCGAGCTGACAAAAGCTCCCATGGGTAACGTGGTCCAGCGGCATAACACGTGTGCGGTCAGCAGATAGAACGGAAATCGTGACACCGGCATGGCAGACAGCAGCCCCCAACGCGCCAGCAGCGATAAACAAATTGCCAGCGTGCCAAAGCTCCCAATGCGGCTGTCGTGCATGATCTCCAGCATGCGCGGCTTGGTCCATCCCCCGCCCAGCGCATCGGCCGTATCGGCGAGCCCATCCTCGTGAAAGCCGCCGGTGATAATAACGAGATATGCGAGAACAGCTAATGCAACCACGGTCTGCGGTAAGTGCGAGCGCAAACCGCGTTCGATGCCGATAGCTCCCAGCGCGATCAGGGCCCCGATCAGGGGAAAGAACTTCGCGCCGCCCAACACCATGTCGGGCTCAAAGCGAAAAGCAGGCAGAGGAATGCGCGTCATAAACTGCACTGCCGTCGCCAGTTGGCGTAAGGTCTTCACGCTGGGCTTGCCTCGCTGACGCCAGCCGAGCTGAAGGTGGCCATCTCGTTATAGATTCGCACCGCCGATTCGATAAGCGGGAAGATCAGGACCGCGCCGGTACCTTCGCCCAGCCGCATATCCAGCTGCACCAGCGAACGCAGTTGCATGTGATCGAGCAACGCCCGGTGTCCCGGCTCTTGCGAGAGATGTCCGGCAAAGATGGCTCCCCGAGCTTGCGGGGCAATCGCGCAGGCGACTGCCGCACCGGCGGTGCAGATGAAACCGTCGATCACGACCGCAATCCGCCGCGCCGCCGCGCCCAGAACCATGCCGGCGATGGCCGCAATTTCCAGGCCGCCCACACAATGTAGGACATCGATGGCGTCGGGTTTGGTGGCGGGAAAATCTCCAAAATGAAAGCGCAGCGCTTTATCGATGATCTGTGATTTCGATACGCGTCGCTGGTCGTCCACCCCAGTGCCGCGGCCAGTCAGCTCAGCAACAGGCCGGCCGGTGAGAGCGGCGGTGATCGCGGTGGCCGCACTGGTATTGCCGATGCCCATTTCGCCCAGGGCGATCAGGGTGCGGCCCTGCGCGCTGGCTTCGGCGGCAAGATCGATCCCTACTTGCATGGCAGCGTTCAGCTCGGCTTCCGACATGGCGGGTTCGCGGGCGAAGTTACGGGTTCCGCGGCGCACCTTGCGATGCACCAGGCAGGCGACGCCATCGAAGTCGGCGTCCACTCCCACATCGACTACCACAACGTCAGACTGCGTCTGCCGGGCCAGAACGTTGATGGCTGCTCCCCCGCTAAGGAAGTTGCGCACCATCTGTTGGGTTACTTCCCGGGGATACGCGCTGACGCCCTCGTCGGTGATGCCATGATCGGCGGCAAAGACGTAGACCGCTTTCTTGGCAATTCGCGGCGGGTCTTGCTCCCGCCAGGCAACGTACTGCGCGGCCACGGCTTCCAGCTGACCCAGACTGCCCAACGGCTTGGTCAGGCAATCCAGATGTTGCTGCGCTTCTTGCCGGCGCGTTTCGTCGATCCCGCGAATGCAGGACACAACACTTTGCACCGCCGGGTTCAGCTTGATGGGCGTTCTTAGTTCAGCTTCCACGACTCGCCTCCGAATGTGAGCTTGATTCCTGACCGGATGGTGAAAGGAAGCGCCGGATATCCGTACACTTCCTGATAGTGCTGGTTCAAAACATTTGACAGCGAGCTGTAGAGGCTGAGGTACTTCTTCAGTTGATAGCTGCCGTACAAATCGACTTTCTGATAGGCGGCGTCGAGATTGCGATTGGGCAGCAATAACGTGTTGCCGAAATCGGTGTCGGTGAGGAATGTGCTGTCGTCGCGCCGGGAAACGAACGTTCCCATGGCAGCAACGAACCAGCGGTGGCTATTCCAAGTCACTCCGGCAAATCCGGTGTTAGGGGCCAGGCGGAACGGCCTCGCTCCCACCAGCGGGGAGTAGGCCCCAATCAGAACGTTGGGGAACAAAGGATTGATGGCCGGGGCCAGCGCGCTGCTGGCGAATGACTGCTGTACCACAGCGTCGGTGTAGGTCCAACCGCCGCGTACCATGAACTTGCGGTTGATCTGGTACTGGAAGCTCACCTCCGCGCCTTGCGCGCGATAGTCCAGAGTATTGACCGCGGCTCCAAAGATGCCTTGCGCTTCGGCGACAGCTTCGGGCACTCCCAACTGGGTCAGGTACTGCGAGTCGACGAATTCCGCTTGATTCGTGAATTCGTTGTGGAAGTAGGTCGCGGCCAGTTGCGCCTTGCCGTCGAACAATTGCTGCTGGATCCCGCCGTCATAGGTGCGCGAGTTCTCTGCCAGGAAGGGTTGAATGTGATACTGCGAGATCAATTGCGGGCCGTTGGGAACGACCGCCGTGTTGCTCAACAGGTTATACAGCGAATTGTTCTGGTAGTAGATGCTGGGCTCTTTAATGCCCTTGGCAAAGTTGAAAGTCAGCCGGGTTCCGCTGAAGACGCCAGTATTGCCTGGGCGGACCAGATAGTAGGCCAGCGAGGCCCGCGGGGTGCCGGCCACGCCAAATACCGTGTTCTGCTCGATTCCGCCACCCAGGGTGTAAAACAGCCGGCTCCATAGCCCACCCTGAATTTCCATCAGGTAGCTGAAATTGTTGCGGTCGGTGGATTCCTGCCCCTCGTAGCCGTTATAGGTGAAACCACTCTCGTTGGTGTAATTGAAGGCGAACAGCGCGGTCAGCTTTTCGTTGACCCGGTAGTCGGTCTGCGCATAAACGTAATTCGTGTTGGTCAGGTACGACGACAGCTGGGGGTAAACTCCGGCGTATTGAAAGATCGCCTGGCCCGGCGCTGCCAGAGAAGGCTGAACTTGCGCTACCGCTGCCGGCGTAATGGTGTATCCGTTGGCGCCAACTTGATTGACCGGCGCTCCCAGGTAATACGAGGGGTAGCCGAGGCCATACGGGTCGAAGGGAATTCCGGTGGGCGACCACTCGTTGTATTGCTGACGCAGCCGCACTCCGCCATAACGCACCAGGTTGTGCCAGCGGTCGGTGGCATGATTGTCCAGCGTCGCGCCGAACACGGTGTTCCACTGATTGTCGGACGCATCGTCGGGAATGCCATAAGCGGCAATCTGATTCGCCGAGTTGTATCCAACTACGGCGCGTTCCACGGTGGCGCGCAGGAAAGTGTTCGGAGCAAGCTGAAATCCCAGGTTGCCCAGATAGACGTCGCGATGGAACTGACTGTCGGGCTCGCTGTTCTGGGTACCGTATCCCGAATAGCCGCTGAAATAATCCAGGCGCTTCCAATACCCTCCCACGCTGCCATCTTCGTGATAGGTGCCATAGGTTCCACCGTCGGCGCCAAAGGTGAACAGCGGCAACGGCGTGTCGCCATGCTGCGACGTAATGCTGACCACGCTGGCCAGGGCGTCGGAACCATATAGCGCGCTGTTAGGACCGCGCTGAAATTCAACCCGCTCCAGGCCATCGGCCTGGAGGTAAGACAAATCCACGCCGCCGCCAATGTCGTTGATAGGGATTCCGTCGACCAGGACTTTGTTGGCATCGCTGGGACCGCCGCGGACGTAGAGTTGGGTCAGGGCGCCCATCTGCCCGCTCTGCGATGTCTGCCCACCTACCTGATCCCGCAGTGCCCCTTGCAGATCGATCCGCGTGCTCAAATCCGTGTCGTTAATGACGCTGATCGAGGTTCCGGTCTGCGCCTCCGGCGTTTCCAGTCCGGTAGCGGTGACCACGATGTTTTGCGCGACTACTGACGGCGAGAGCGCGAGGCTGACGTCTACGCCATGTCCCGGCTCAGCGAAAACTTCCTGGCTGGTGGACGTGGCGAAGGTCTTGGCCTCGGCTCGCACGGCATAGCGGCCAGCTTGCTCAATCTTGAATTTGAATTTCCCGGCGGAATCGGTAGTAGCGGTATGGATGTCTTTGCCGCCTTGGGTCAGCACTACGGTGGCTCCGGTGATGACGGCGCCTAAGGAATCGGTGACCGTGCCGGAGATGGCCGGCTCAGCCGACCAGGCTGGAACGGAAATCGCCAGCAGTACCAGTAGAAAAAGAGCAGTAAGAATGCGTTGCATAACTTCCCCCTCGGAAGTGTCTTAGTTTTCTCACCGGGCCGGTCTCCTGACTCAGGACCCAAATGTCACCTTCCCGCTGGGCGCAGTGGTTGTCGACAGTTGGTACATCGTCCTTTACAGTTGCGGGGCAGTGGCGGATTTTCACCGCGCTTCCCGTACACCCTGTGAATTCCATTGTGGTTGTCCGTGTCATCTCAGTGAGATTGCACGGCGTGGATCTGCCGGGCTAAATCCTCCAAACCTTCGAACGCCACCGGGGCGGCGATCTGAATACGGTCGTCGGCGACAATCACGCGGCCGCGGCGCACCGCCTCCAGCGAACTCCAGCCCGCACGTTTTTGCATATCTTTCAAACTGACAGGACCGCTCTTCATCAGCAGGATGTAGTCCGGCTTTCTGGGCAGAACGGCTTCAACATTCATTTGCGTCCAGTCGCGCGCCAGATCGTCGGTTACCGAGCGTGCGCCGGCCGCCTCAATCATTTCGGTGATAAAGGCATTTCGTCCGGCGGTAATCAATGGGTCCATCGACAGGACCAGCAGCACCGTCGGTTTGTCTTTGCTGGTGGACTGGGCGCGGACCTTACTCTCTCGCACCCGCAGGCTGGCGATCAGCACGCTGGCTTCCCGCTCCCGTCCCATGATGCGGCCCACCAACTCGACCGTGCGATAGATATTGGACAGATTGCCGGTGTTGAACAGAAACACCGGTATGCCAATCCGCTCCAGTCCGCCAATGGTTTCCGCGCCATTAAACTCCGGCAGAGCCAGCACCATGTCGGGATGCAAGGCGACGATCTTTTCCAGCGAAGGCCCCACCACGGCTCCCACACTGGGCTTCTCGTGGGCCGCTTGCGATGGATACACAGTGTAATTGGTGATGCCGACCAGATCGGATTGCGCCCCCAGAGCATAGACCGTGTTGGTAAGGCTGGGAGACAGGCTTACCACGCGATGAACTTGGTCGGGCACGGCGACCTCGCGACCGGCATCGTCGCGCTCCCAGTGCGCGGCCCAGGCGCATGAGGTCAGTGCCAGCAAAAGGGGGATGTACTGCCAGAGCTTTTTCATAGCGCCGCCACCTTCTCCACTTTGGCCTGCCGGCAGCGCCGGGTGAACTGAGCTGCCGCGTCCGGACTGGCGGCAAAACTGAGGTGGACGTAGCTGGCCAGAACGTTGCCGGCACAGTAGCCTTCGTCCTCTTCGGTTCCCGTGAGCACTCGCCGGGTATGGTATTGGCGGCGGAGGTCGCCTACATGGGTCACGCGCGAGTGGTGAAAACTATGGCCACGCAGCCGGGTTCCTCGCGGGCCCACCAGGCAATCGCTGTGCACCTGGACCTCGGTGTAGCCGAACCCGTCGAGGTGATCCAGCATCTCGACAGAAAGCGGCAGAACAGAAGCCATGGTATGGCGGCGTCCGTCCAAGGTTTGCAAGTCGTTCGCCAGATACATCAGGCCGCCGCACTCGGCGTAAATCGGATGGCCACTGCGGGCAAACTTTTGTAGCGATTCCAGGAAGGAATGGTTTTGCGCGAGCTCTTCGGCGAAGACTTCGGGATAACCGCCGCCCAGGTAAAGTCCGTCGAGATCGGCTGGCAACGACGCATCCGACAGCGGACTGACCTCCACCAGCTCCGCGCCGGCCGCGCGCAACGAGTCGAGCGAGGATTGGTAGTAGAAGGAAAAAGCGCGGTCCCGGGCGACGCCGATGTGTACCCGGCCGTTCCGCTTACCAGAGTTGTTGACGGATATTTCTTCTGTCGCTTCGCCCTGGGCGAGGATGTCGCAACTTGCCAGCAGGCGGTCTAATTCGATGTTGCTCTCCACTGTCTGGATAAGGAGCCTGACTTGCTCGGAGTTCCACGTCTTCTCGCCAGCCGTCACTAATCCCAGATGCCGTTCCTGCAAGCCCAGCGCTGATACTTTCGGGAAACAGCCGAGGAGCGGTACTCCGATGGGAGCAATTGCCTCGCGCAGCAGGTTCACATGCGACGGTCCCGCCGGTCCGTTCAAAATGACACCCAGCAAGCGGATTTTCGGATCAAATTCGGCGAAGCCCTTCACTGTCGCCGCGATGCTGCGCGCCGCGTTCGAGGCATCCACCACCAGCACAATCGGCAGGTCCAACAACTTGGCGATCTCGGCCGTGCTGCCTTCGTCCGAGCTTCCATTCACTCCATCAAACAGCCCCATCACGCCTTCCACCACGGCAACATCGGCGTCATGCATGGCTTTACGGAAGATGGAAAGATTGGTCGCGACCGGCAACATCCAGGTGTCGAGGTTGTAAGAAGGACGTCCTGCAAGAACGGTGTGATGCGCTGGATCGATGTAATCGGGGCCGCACTTGAACGGCTGAACTGTGAGCCCGCGCGCTCGCAGAGCAGCCAACAGCGCAGCGGTGATCGTAGTCTTACCGACTCCAGAGGCTGTTCCGGCGACGACGAAGCCTTTCATGCCCGCGCCTCCACCGGTTGCTTGATGAACATCGGCAGTCCGGCGACCATCAGAATCACTTCATCGGCGACGGCGGCGATACGCTGGTTCATGCCGCCCAGCAGATCACGATACAAGCGGCCCATCTCGTTGTCGGGCACGATTCCGCTGCCCACTTCGTTGGAGACCAGCACGACGGCGCCCGAGACACGGCGAAGTAATTGAGCCAGGCGATCGGCATGCGCCAAAACGCGATCCGCATCCGACGCTTCGTGCTCCATCAGATTGGCGGTCCAGATGGTGAGACAGTCGACCACGATGGTGTCAAACTGGCCGCTGCCGCACTGCAGCAGAGCATCTTCCAGAGCTATAGGAGCTTCGATTGTGGTCCAGGAGGTAGGCCGGTCGGCACGATGCCGGGCAATGCGCTCGCGCATCTCGTCATCACAAGCCTGGCCCGTGGCCAGAAAGGCGACCCGTTTGCCGCCGGCGGCAAATTCCTGAGCGTAACGGCTCTTCCCGCTGCGAACACCACCGAGAACCAGAACGATTCTTCGGCCCGCGTCATCAGACATACTTCATCCCGCGCACAAGTCACATCTAGGACGGGAAAGCTCGTGCAGCTTAAATATTCCAGAAGACCTTAGCCAGCAGGTCGTTCAAGATGCCGATTGACCCTCCCATCGAGGTCGGATCGGACAGTAAGGTAAGTGTCTGGCCGGATTCCTGACTTGCGCCTCATCGGTCCTGAACCGCCTTCCCAGAGCCTTAGCTCCAGTGGCTTGCTTGGTCGGACCTCCGCGCTTACAGTTGCGGGGCAGTAGCGGATTTTCACCGCGCTTCTCAA
The DNA here is from genome assembly GCA_963746515.1 of uncultured Acidobacteriaceae bacterium. Taxonomy (GTDB): domain Bacteria; phylum Acidobacteriota; class Terriglobia; order Terriglobales; family Acidobacteriaceae; genus Bog-257. The sequence continues at coordinate 251,838 of CAVVBO010000005.1, forward strand.
CTACCAGACAGTTTGGTTATAGCTTCTGAACAAAGCCGAGTCAATTAATAATCATATGATCGGCGTACAACTTTCGGGCAAATTCCCGAATTGGAACACCTCGAAATCTTAACCCCTTCCGCCCATCGGCGCATGTCATCCCTTGCGGCGCAAACCAGGCATGAGTGTTCGAAATTGAAGCGGGTTACCATGCTCTGCCTCATCGCAGCAGCGCCGCCATATGCTGCGAGCCCTGCGCAATCCCTAGCGACCAGTTCACCGCATTGATGAAGTAGTTAGGGAACAGTCCGATGCCGACTGTGCCGAGTGCGGTGATGGTCAACGCCAGCCGCATCGACGGACCAAGGCGCACCGGCTCGGTTTCAATGGGCTGGCGCATCAACATGGCATTGGCGATCCGCATGTAGTAGTACATGCTGATGACGGCGTACAGCACGGCCACCGAGGCCAGCACGTAATGTCCCGTCTGGATCAGGCTGAGGAAGATGAAGTACTTGCCCCAGAAGCCCGCCAGCGGCGGAATTCCAGCCAGCGAGAGCAGGAAGATCAGCATCAGGATGGCTTCGGTCGGGGCCTTGAAGTAGAGCCCGGCAATGTCGTCGATCTCGTCGCCAATGATGTTGCGGCGGCGCAGCGAGGTGATCACCGCGAACGCGCCCAGGTTCATGAACGTGTACACCAGCAGGTAAATCAGGATCGCCATGATGCCGGTGGAATTGGTCTGGCCATCGCTGGCGATCAGGCCCAGCAGCATGTAGCCGACGTGCGCGATCGACGAGTAGGCCAGCAGACGCTTCAGGTTGGTCTGCGTCATCGCGGCCAGGTTGCCGCCGGTCATGGTGGCGATGGCGACAAAGATCAGCATCGGCACGTACAGCGAGCGCAGCGGATACAGTCCGAAGAGGAAGATGCGCAACAACATTGCCCAGCCCGCGGATTTGACCGCAACCGACATAAACCCGGTGACGCTAGTAGGCGCGCCTTCATAAGCGTCGGGCGCCCATTGATGGAATGGCACAGCGGCAATCTTGAAGAGCAGGCCGGTCGTGGTCGTCAGCAGTGCGAAGATGACAATCGGATCGTTGGGCCGGGTAGCGATTATTTGTTGCAGCCCCTGCGCAATGCCCGCTAAATTGGTGCTGCCGGTGAGTCCGTAGAACAGCGACAGGCCGTAAGCAAAAATTCCAGACGAGAATGCACCCAGCAGCAGGTACTTCAACGCCGCTTCGTTGGAGCGCTTATCGCGACGCAGGAATCCGACCAGCACATAAGTCGAGATGGCCATCAGTTCCAGGCCGATGAAAATCAGGACGATGTCGTAGCCGGCGGCCATGCACATCATGCCGACGATGGAGAACAGCATCAGTGCGTAAAATTCGCCGTGATTTTCGTGCTCGATTTCGAGGTAGCGAATCGACATCAGAACGGCAATCGCACCGCCCGCCAGAAACAAGTAGAAGAAATAGAGTGCGAATGGATCGACCAGCAACGATCCCATGAAACCGGTATCGACAAACGCCAATCCCTTCGACTGAGCCAGGTGATAGGCGTAATGCAGCTTAGCTACTGCCGCGGCTGAAAACGCCAGACCAGCCAGCGCGGTGAAGGCGTTAACCCGTTTCCACTGCTTAGGGAGGATCAGATCGATCATCAGGATGCCCAGCGCAAACAGCGTCAGCAACAGCATGGGCAAGGCCAGCAGGTAGTCGGTGCTCGAAAAGTATTGTGTGAGCGAGGTGGTCACTAGATCCTCACTTCGTTAAGGCGGCCGATAAGCTCGCCGTGTTCACAGGTGCGGCCGCGTGAAACTTCATCGCCGTGTCATCCTGAGCGGAGCGTCCGCCCTGCCTTTCCGGCTCGCCGATTTTGCGAGACGGGCGGACGCGCAGTCGATGGACCTGCTTGTCCGTCGAGTTACGATGGGCGATGGCCGAACAGCAGGTCCCACCACTCGGACTGACGTCCTCGGTCGGGATGACACCCTTGTATTGGTTGACGGAGCTGACTGAGCGACTCTGTTGTGCGTCGGGAACCGTCGCTGGCTGCGGAGTTACGGCCGGAGCTTCTACCGGAACCGTGGGCTGCGTTGCCAGCACCGGCTTCTGCAGCCCCGGATAATCTGGACGCACGGTCGCAACCAGGTTGTTTACCGGCGTAGAGAGAATCTGGAAGAACGGCTTCGGGTACAGGCCGATCCAGAAAGCGATAATCACCAGCGGAATAAACGTAGCCAGCTCGCGTCCGGAAAGATCGAACAGCTTCTCATTCTTTGGATTTTCTACCTTGCCGAAGAAGACTCGCTGGTAGAGCCACAGCAGATACGCTGCGGCGAGAATCACACCCGGCACCGCCCACGCGGCCCAAGCCTTGTTCTCCATGAACGTGCCTTGCAGGATGGTGAACTCGCCGACGAAGCCGTTCAGCAGCGGCAGTCCCATCGACGACATAAACATAATCAGCGTGATGGTGGCGTAGACCGGCATCACGTTGGAAATGCCGCCGTACTCGGAAATCTCGCGCGTATGCCGCCGTTCGTACAGTATGCCGACAATCAGGAATAGCGCGCCCGTCGAGATGCCGTGATTAATCTGCTGCAACACTGAGCCGCTCAGACCCAGCGGGTTACAAGCGAATATTCCCAGGGTGCAGAAGCCAAGGTGGCTGACGGACGAATAGGCCACCAGCTTCTTCATGTCCTTCTGCATCAGCGAAACCAGCGCGCCATAAATGATGCCGATCAGCGAGAGCACAATCATCAACTCGCGCACCCACGGCGTCATCGCCACGGCCGGGAAGAATGGCAGCGAGAAGCGGATCAAACCGTACGTTCCCATTTTCAACAGAACGCCGGCCAGAATGACGGAGCCGGCGGTCGGCGCCTCAACGTGCGCGTCAGGCAGCCAGGTGTGGAATGGGAACATCGGCACCTTGATTGCGAAGCCAAGGAAGAAGGCAAAGAACAGCCAGATGGCCGCGTGCCCGCCGATCTTCGGCGCCGTGGCGTAGAGATCAGGCAGATAGAAGGTGTACACGCCGGTCAGGGTGTGGTGATGGAAATACAGGAACAGAATGCCCAGCAGCATCAGCACCGAGCCGAACAGGGTGTACAGGAAAAACTTGATCGCCGCGTACAGCTTGCGCGGTCCGCCCCAGATGCCGATCAGCAGATACATCGGCACCAGCATGGCCTCCCAGAAAACAAAGAAGAGGAACATGTCGTTGGCCATGAAGACGCCAAGCATGCCCGCCTGCAGCACCAGAAACCAGATGTAATACTCTTTGACGCGATCCTGAATGGCGTTCCACGACGACAGAATCGAGATCGCGCCCAGCAGCGTGGTCAGCATGATCAGCAGGAAGGAAATGCCGTCGATGCCGATAACGTAGCCGGCGCCGATCGAGGGGATCCAGTTGTTGGGATGGCCTTCGACAAACTGGAAGCCGGCGCGCTCCTTCAATGCCCAGAACCACGGAATCAGCGGCAGGGAAACAGCAAAGCCCAGGAAGGCAAAGATATTGGCAATCCAGCGGATCGCATCCTTGTTCTCCTTCGGCACCAGCAGCAGGAGCGCAGCTCCCACCAGCGGCGTAAATAAGACGATCGAAAGAATATGGTTGTACATTATTTATTAGCTCTCAGCTTTCGGCTATCAGCCGTCAGCTTGCATGAACTTGTTTCGCGATAGCCGAGCGCGTTCGCTCTTCGCTGTTCGCCATTCGCTTTTCGCCAGAACAACAAAACCTAGGTCGCTCTTCGTTGTGCGTTAGCTACAAGAAAACTCTGTCATTCTGAGCGTTCCGGCACACACAACTCTGTCATCCTGAGCGCAGGATCGCTTCTTTTGCGATCCGGAGTCGAAGGACCCCTATCGTTCCGACGTCCCTTACCCGTGTCATCCCGACCGAGGACTTTAGTCCGAGCGGAGGGACCTGCTTTTCTGCCGTCCCTACGGGACTCGGATCGATTTCCTCGCCCACCCAGCGTTGAAACGCTGGGCTATGATCTTTCGTCCCACTTCGTGGACTCGGGTATTCGTTATTCAAAGATCTTGCCCAACCTGCGGCATTCATGCCGACTTAATCCAAACCGTCGCCGTTCCCACCGGACCTCAAACTGACAACCGGCCACTGACAACTGACAACTGCCTTTCACCACTTGACCACGTAGTAGCAAACAAATCCCACCAGCCCGGCCACCATCACCAGCGCGTACCATTGCACCAGGCCCCACTGCACCAGGCGAACCGGATACGACGCCAGCCGGGTCACAATGCCCACGCCGTTGACGAACAGGCCGTCGATAATCCACTTGTCCCACAGGTTCGACAGCGTGCCGCCCATGCGCGTGGTCCAGCCCGCGCCGTTCACCGCGCCGTCGATTACCTCGGCGTCAAACTTCCACAAGCCTTCGCCCAGGCCCATCGCGCCCAGGCGCACGTCTCCCACTTTCTTGCGTCCGGTAAAGACCCAGTCGTAGATCTCGTCGACGTAATATTTGCGGAAGAGCGTCTTGTACCAGCGCGGAGCGTAAACCGCGATCGGCTCCTTGTAACCTTTGTCCGCGTTCTTGTACGCCCGTTGCGCCAGCCACCAGCCGACTACCGCCGCTCCGACCGAGGCAAACATCAGCGCATATTCCAGCGGATCGGTGTGCTCGACTTGCTGCTCACCGGCTGCAACCTGCGCGGCCTTGCCGCTTTCCTGCAGGACCACAGCTTCTTTGGCGAACACCGGCTCCAGAAACTTCTCGAAGCGGTTCGAGCCGCCCAGGCTGTGCGGCAATCCCAGGAAGCCTGCGCCGATCGAGCAGATCGCCAGAATCACCAGCGGCACCGTCATCGTCTTAGGCGACTCGTGAATGTGGTGCTCGACTTCGTGATTCATGCGCGGCTTGCCGAAGAATGTCAGGTAGATCAGCCGGAACATGTAGAACGACGTCATCAGCGCGGTGAGAAATGCGATGTACCACAAGTAACGATAAGCGCCGCCTTCGCGCGACCATGTCTCCCACAGGATCGCGTCCTTGGAGAAGAAGCCGGCGAAGCCGGGAATGCCGGAGATCGCTAGCGTCGCGATCAGCATGGTGCCGAACGTGGTCTTGATCTTGCCGTGCAGCGCGCCCATGTGCTGCATCTCCTGCTCGCCGCTCATGGCGTGAATCACCGAGCCGGCTCCGAGGAAAAGCAGCGCTTTGAAGAACGCGTGGGTAAAGACGTGGAAGACGCCGGCGGCGAATGCGCCTACGCCGAGCGCCAGGAACATGTATCCCAACTGCGACACTGTCGAGTAGGCCAGCACGCGCTTGATGTCGTTCTGCACCAGGCCGATCGTCGCGGCAAAAATCGCGGTCAGCGCACCAATGATGGCAACCGTCTTCATCGCGTTCGGCGCCAGCACAAACAGCGCATTCGACCGCGCCACCATGTACACGCCCGCGGTCACCATGGTCGCAGCGTGGATCAGAGCCGAAACCGGCGTGGGACCTTCCATCGCGTCCGGCAGCCAGACATACAGCGGAAACTGTGCCGACTTGCCGCAAGCGCCGACGAACAGCAGCAGGCAGGCGGCGGTAATCACCTTATCGCCAATGAGAAACTGCCCGCTGCGCGCCAGGTGATTGACCACGGTGTACTGCACCGAGCCGAAGTACCAGGCGATGGTAAACATGCCCAGCAGAAATCCGGCATCACCCACGCGGTTGACGATGAATGCCTTGTTCGCGGCGGTCGAGGCCGAGTGTCGCTGAAAATAGAAGCCGATCAGCAGATACGAGCAGAGGCCTACGCCCTCCCAGCCCACAAACATCACCGCATAATTGTTGGCCAAGATCAGCGTCAGCATGGAAAACATGAACAGGTTCAGATAGCCAAAGAAACGGTAATAGCCACCCTCGTGCGCCATGTAGCCCATCGAATAAATGTGGATGAGCATGCCCACGCCGGTAACAAACAGCAGCCAGATGCTGGACAGCGGATCGAGCATGAAGCCGGCATCAGCGCGGAACTGAGCCGTGCGGCCGCCATGGGTGATGTAGCCGATCGAGGTGTTGCCTGCGGCGTCAGCAGGTGTCGCAGCGCCGGTGCCGAGCCAGGTGTACAGCACCTTCTCAAAGGGCTTGCCGGGATTCGCGGCGGAGTAGCCGGTGTACTGCCATACCGCACAACAGGCCCACAGAAACGCCAGCACAATGACACCGACGCAGACGCCGTTCACCGCCTGCTTCGACAGCTTGCGTCCGAAGAAGAACATGCAAGCCGCACCGAAGGCGGGAAACAGCGGTATTAACCAGATGTGGTCTAAGAACATAGCAATTAGCCGTTAGCACTTAGTAACAAACCCAAAATTGTCATCCCGACCGAGGACTTCAGTCCGAGCGGAGGGACCTGCTTTTCTGCCGTCCCCGAGGGACTCAGATCTCTTTTTCACGCCCACCCAGCGCTGAAGCGCTGGGCTAAGCTCTTTCGTCCCACTTCGTGGGACTGGAGCATTCTTCATCGCAAAGATCGTTTCAACCCCGGCATTCATGCCGCATCAACCTATTCAGGTGTCATCCTGGGCGCAGGCACTCTTCCTTTGCGCGCCGGAGTCGCAGGACCCGCTTTCTGTCGTCCCGTCGCCGTCACGTCGAACAGATATCCAAACTGACAACCGGCAACTGCCCACTGACAACTGCCTCTTACCATTTCAAGAGGTCCACTTCGTCCACGTTCACCGTCTCCTTATTACGGAAGAAGGCGATAATGATGCCCAACCCGACGGCAGCTTCGGCCGCGGCGTCAGTGATCACGAAGATGGCGAACACTTGTCCGTGCAATCCGTAGAGCCGGGAGAACGCCACCAGGTTCAGGTTCACCGCGTTCAGGATCAGCTCGATCGACATCAGGATGATGACCACGTTGCGGCGGGTCAGCACGCCAATGGTGCCGATCATGAACAACGCCGCCGCGACAACCAGATAATGCAATGTGGTGATCTCAGTCATAAAGAACTCAGCAATTAGCACTTAGCACTTGGCAATTAGCCAAATCAAAACCTTGCATTCGCCCAAACTGACAACTGACAACTGCTTTTTCAAATCCTCTTCTTCGCCATAACCACCGCGCCTACGATGGCCACCAGCAACAGCAGCGAAGCAATCTCGAACGGGAACATGTATTGTCCGTATAACGCCAGGCCGATCTGCTGCGTGTTGTCGCCCTCAAGCCCGCGATAGCCCTGATAAAATGCCGACGGAAAGGTTCCCCGTCCGGCGCGATACACAAACAGCAGCAACCCGCCCAGCGCCAGCGCAGCGATCGTCCCCACCAGCCACTGCTTGTTGAACTGATACTCGCGAATGTTCTGCTCCAGGTTCACCAGCATGATGACGAACAGGAACAGCACCATGATTCCGCCGGCGTAGAGCACGATCTGCACGCCAGCCACGAACGGCGCATACAGCATCAGGTAAAAGCCTGCCAGCGACAGCAGGGTCACGATCAGCGCCAGCGCCGCGTGTACCGGATTGCGCTGGGTGATCACCGCGATTGCCGACACGATGGCCAGCACCGCCAGAAAGTAGAAGAAGAACGTTGTCGCGACCGGCATCATAAATGCAGCACCTGGCAATTAGCTCTTAGCAATTAGCGATGAGCAACTAGCAATTAGCTACTAGCGATCAGCTTTGAAAGGGCACGGCTTCAGCCGTGCCGTCGAGGCTCTCTTACCTTGGGCGGCTTTAGCCGCTGCGATACCTCGTCTCTCATCAGTTTGCATATTCCCTCAGGGCTAAAGCCCCGTTTGTTGCGTCTGCTTGCGGCACGGCTGAAGCCGTGCCCTTTCAAAACTATTTTGCGTATTTCACCGGTTCCTGCCCGTGCTCCAGCGCAGCCTGGTCCAGCACCATGCCTTCGCGGCTATAGAGCGCCATCTCGTAATCCTGGGTCAGCTCCAGCGCGTCCGTCGAACAAGCCTCGGCGCACAGGCCGCAGAACATGCAGCGGCTCAGGTCATAGCTCCACGAGACTGGCTCTTTGCGCTTGGTCACCGGGTTGCGTTCGCCCTTCACCACGATCAACTTCTCGGGACAAGCCAGCGCGCACAGATTGCAGACGATGCACAGCGACTCGCCCGTATCGGGGTTCGAGTTCAGCCTCGGCTGCCCCCGGTAGCGCTCGAAGATGACCGGGCGCTCCAGCGGATACTGCTCTGTGATTGCCTCACTTGGCGCCTGATAGTTAAACGTCACCTTGAGACCTTTAATCAGGTCGACCAGAAAGAGTTTTTGCAGCAGCGGCTTCAGACTCACGGTAGTAGCCCCACAATCGCCGACGTGATTTGCGGCATCAGTCCCCAGAGCGCAGTTGCGATCAGGACGGCCAAGCCCGGTCGGCAGCAGTACCTTCCAACCCACTTTCATGAGCTGGTCAAAGCGGTAGCGCGGAAACGTTCCCCGATACCAGATGTACATGTACATGAAGAAGGCGACTTTCACGACGAACCAGTAAATGTCCTGCACCCGCTCGCGCACCGGCGTGATCAGCAGCACCAGTCCGATGAAGCCCAGCAGCAATCCGAAAATCCCCAGGCCGACAGTCTGAATCTTCATCTGCGGAATCTTCGGCATCCGTACCGTTCCCAGCAGGCAAAGGAAGGCGAGCACGAACAACGTCAGCGCCGGAAAGAACGAGAACGCCGTGTTCCAGGTCGAGCCGCTCAGCCAGTTGGGAAAGGGCCGCATCCATCCGCCCAGCCACAGCGTGACCGCGATCGACGAGACCGCCAGCATCGCCGCGTATTCCGCCAGGAAGAACAGTGACCAGCGAAAGCCGCTGTACTCGGTATGGAAGCCGGCGACCAGCTCGGATTCGGCTTCGGGCAGATCGAAGGGCGCGCGATTGGTTTCCGCGACCATGGCGATAGCAAACACGCCGAACGCCAGAAATCCCAACGGGAAGAATTTGAAGATGAACCAGGTATGCTGCGCGGCCTGCGCCTCGACAATGCCGATCATGCTCAGCGTGCCTGTGCCGGTCTGCAGGCTGGTCATCAGCACGGCGCAAACAATCGCCAAGCCCATCGCGATTTCGTAGGAAACCATCTGCGCGCTCGAGCGCAGCGAGCCCATCAGCGGATAGTGCGAGTTCGACGACCAGCCCGCCATGATGATGCCCAGCACGCCCAGCGACGAAACGCCCAGCATGAACAGAATGCCGATGTTCATGTCGGTGACGGCGTGGGTGCGTCCGAAGGGCACAACCAGAAACGTGGTGAACGCCGTCATGGTGACTACTACCGGGGCGCTCCAGAACACCAGCTTGTCGGCGTCCTGCGGAATGATGTCTTCCTTGATCAGCAGCTTCAGTGCGTCGGCGAAGGGCTGCAGCAATCCGTGCGGGCCCACGCGCATGGGACCAAGTCGAATCTGCATGTGGGCGAGGATTTTGCGCTCCAGCCAATTCATCGCGATCACGGAAAGCGAAATTCCGACGGTGATCAGCAGGATATAAATCGTCGCCCAGAAAATGCTGCCGGCCTCGCCCGGGGTCGCGCTCGAACTCAGATATTTTGTGATGGCGTCAAACATTGTCGTTTTCTGCGTTCTTCCCTTCCGTCACCTGTTTTGAAAGGGCACGGCTTCAGCCGTGCTCGCGCAAATTTCCTATCTGCTTTGAAAGGGCACGGCTTCAGCCGTGCCGCTGAGGATCTCTTCCAGTGGCTTTAGCCACTGAGGGACCTCGTCTTTTTCGCTGCCGGGGAAAGCTGAGCAATACGGATAATCCACCGCTCTGTCAACCAACTTTCTTCCCACCGGATTCCGCAAAATGTAATTGATGTGAATCTCGAAATCTTCCCAATCACGGATGCGATGGTCCGAAAACCCGCGCTGCCAGATTTCCATCGAGGTGCCGAGTTCCTTCTTCGCGCGAAATGAAAAACCTCCCTTGATGAACTGCACTGCGCGTTCGAGCGTAACCGAGGGCGTAATCAACACGTGAAAGTGATCGGGCATGAGTACGTATTCGTGGAGCAGATAGCCCTTTCCCCGATACGAATGCAGGGTTTCGAGAAAGAGTTCTGCCCATCGCGGGTTATTGAAAAGAGCGCGGCGCTGCCAAGTGGACGCAGTAACGAAGTACGTCTGTCCGTTGTTCGTGGCGTGTTCGCGCGTAGGTTTCACGACTCGATTCCCTCAGGGGCTAAAGCCCTCTTTTATCCCTTGCTACGGCACGCCTAAAGGCGTGCCCTTTCAAAACTCTTCGCCCTTACGGCACGCCTCAAGGCGTGCCCCTTCAAACCTCATCGGTCCACCTCCCCGAGCACGATGTCGAGCGTGCCGATGACCGCAACCACATCGGCGATCAGCAGGCCGCGCACCATCTTGTCGAGGGCTTGCAAATTAACGAACGACGGCGGCCGCACGCGCACGCGATAGGGCTGCGTGGAGCCGTCGCTCACGATGAAATATCCCAGCTCGCCTTTGGGTGCTTCGATGGAGTGATAAATCTCGCCCACCGGCGGCTTGATCACCTTCGGCACCTTGGCCATGATCGGCCCTTGCGGCAAGCCTTCCACCGCCTGGCGAATGATGCGGACCGACTGGCGCATCTCCTCGATGCGCACCAGGTACCGGTCGTAGGTATCGCCGTTAATGCCCGGTGGGAATCTCGAAGTCGAAATTCTTGTACGCCTCGTACGGCTGCGCCTTGCGCAGGTCCCACTTCACGCCGCTGGCGCGCAGCACCGGCCCGGTCACGCCCAGCGCGATGCAGTCTTCCGGATTCAGAATGCCGACGCCCTTGGTGCGCCGCACCCAGATGCGGTTGGTGGTCAGCAGCTCTTCGTACTCGTCGAGCTTGGGGACAAAGGCTTCGCAGAACTTGTTGCAGTCCTGCTCGAAGCCGTCATAGGCCTCGTAGATGCAGCCGCCGATGCGGAACGCGTGCGTAGTCAGGCGAGCGCCGCAATATTTCTCGAAAATCTTCAGGATCTCTTCGCGATCGCGGAAGCAGTAGAACAGCGGCGTCAGCGCGCCGATATCGAGGGCGTGCGTGCCCAGCCAAACCTGGTGGCTGGCGATGCGGCACAGCTCGGTCAGGATGACGCGAATGTATTGCGCGCGCGGCGGAGCTTCGGCGTTCAGCAGCTTCTCGACCGCCTCGCAATAGCCCAGCCCGTTGGAGACCGCAGCCACGTAATCCATGCGATCGACGTAGGGGTTGAACATCGCGTAGGTGCGGTTCTCGCCAATCTTCTCTACCCCGCGATGCAGGTAGCCGATGACGCACTCGGTGCCCAGAACCTTCTCGCCGTCCAGCTTCAGGATGACGCGCAACACTCCGTGCGTCGACGGATGCTGCGGCCCCATGTTGAGGACGAGCTCGTTGGCGTCAAGAAACGTTTCGTCCTTGGTATCGAGGTCGAGGTAATCCATGGTCCCCGAGTCGCGCCGCTCTTGCGCTTCGGTTGAGAGGTAGTCGGTGCGCGTGGAATCGCTCATTGTCCACTCTCGATGCCCAGGTTGATCTGCACCCATTCCTGGTCCTGCTGAAGAATCGGATAATCCTTGCGCAGCGGATGGCCCTTCCAGCCATCGGGCAGCAGAATGCGCTTCAGGTCCGGATGTCCGTCGAAGACGATGCCGAACATGTCATAGACTTCGCGCTCCAGCCAGTTGGCCGTCTCCCAAATTCCGACCGCAGTGCGCAGGCTCTCGCCATCCTTGATGTAGGTTTTGATCCGCACCCGCTCGTTGTGGTGGAACGAATAGAGAACGTAGAGGATGTCGAACTGCGCTTCGCGCTTCGGATAATGAACCGCGGTGATGTCGACGCAGTAGTCGAAGAGCTCGTCCTTCTTCATGCTGAGCAGAATTTCGTAAAGGATAGTGCTGTCGACCACGAGATATTTCTGGCCCAGATAAGTGCTGGCTTCGCGGATTCCCGAACCGTACTGGCTGCGCAGACGCCTGGACAAATCGGAATCCCACGGCTCTGGCTTGGGACCTTCAGGCTTGGGAGCGGGTTTCGCGACCGGCTTGGCCGCTGCTGGCGTAGCGGGAGCGGCAGGCTTTTCGCCAGAGGCAACAGTGGCTACCGGAACCGCAGGCGTCTCGCCGGTCGCAGCCGTGGCAGCCGGCTTGGTAGCGACTTCCGATTTGGCTGTCTCCGGCGCTTTGGCAACAGCTTCTGGTTTGGCAGGTGGAGCGGCCGATGGTGCAGCTGCAGCTTCCGACTTTCCAGCCGGCCCCTGTGTCGCGCTTTCCGAGGCGGACGCGCCAGCGTCCCCAGACTGCCCCGGTTGTGGGGTAGTCGGGGACTTCGATTCGGGCAAGACTGGATTCGGCTCTTTGTTCTCGTCGGGCATTGCCATGCCTCTCTTCTCTAATGCTTCCTGCTCAATGGGACCCTTTACTTGTAGCAGCTTGGGATAGTCAGGTTCAGGGGCGATAGTCACGTCGCGCTGTGATGTTGATCACATTGTTGCCCAAACCCGCAGCCATGGCGGAGACCGATCACGGTTCGTTCGCAAACAAAAATCCCCATTCGCGTCGCGTGCTGCGAATGGGGCCGATTCGTTGTGTGCTGGACGGCGTCACGGCTACACCCATTCCAGCGCGCCCTTCTTCCAGATCCAGATGTATCCCACAATCAGGATGCCAAGAAAAATCATCATCTCCAGCAATCCGAACAGTCCCAGCAGTTTGAACTGGACCGCCCAGGGAAACAGAAAGATCGTTTCCACGTCGAAGACGACGAACAGGATGGCGACAATATAAAAGCGCACGGTATAACGGCCGCGCGCGTTGTCAAACGGCGTGATGCCGCACTCATAGGGCATCAGCTTGGTCTTGAACGGATTCTTAGGGCGGATCAGCGCGCAAAGCGCCACCGTGCCGGCAGCTACCAGAAAAGCTACCAGAGCAAATATGAAGATAGGTACATAATTCTGCGGCATAAAAGTAAGCGTCTCGTCGGTCGCGGCAAATTGCGACGTAGTTATGAAGTCCGCGCCAATATACCGCTGTTCGAGTCGCGATTCAATGACATGCGTCACAAATCCGCTCTTCGCATCTTCGCCTTAGACAAGCTCTCAGCCGTCAGCCCAACCGCCCACAGGCCTGCACCAGCAAAACGACACCAATCACCGCCAGTCCGGCGTAAACGTATTTCAAAAAGGTTTCGCCTCGCAGGCGGTGATTCACCAGCTTACCCAGCAGAATGGCGGGCACCACCACCGGCAGCGACAACAGAAAATAGTGTGTCACCGCCGGAACCCACAGTCCTTTCAGCCAGTAGCCCGTTATTCCGATGACACTGGCAGGCAGAAAATATCCTTGCAGCGTGGCCCGAAACTGCTGCGCAGACCAGCGGCGCATCGCTCCATAAATCGCCAGCGGAGGCCCATTCATGCCATAGGCGCCGCCCAGCACTCCGGCGGCGAATCCACAACCCAAAAGCCAGGGCAGGCTGTCGGTTTTGAGTTCCGGAGGCTTATCGCCAAGCAACGAATAGGCAGCGAAGGCGATGATCACCACCGCTAATGCAGCCTTGACCGCCCGCTGATGACTGCTGGTCAGCAGCAGCAGACCAAGTGGGATACCGAACAGCGTGGCAAATATCAGCCAGCCCGCGCTGCTCACATGGACCTTGCGCCAGTCCTGAGCGACAACCAGAAACGCGATCGTGATCGAAATCAGCACCGCAAGCGGAGCGGCCATCTCCAGCGGAAGCCGCAGCACCAGCAGCGGAACGGCCAGCAGCGCTTCGCCGAATCCTAGGGCAGACCGAATCAGCGTGGCGACGAAGACCACCAGCAGCACGTACAGTGTCGTGCCATTCAATCCTCCGGCAGCGAACCAATGGAAGGAATTTTGCGCCAGGGAACCCACTTCATTATTCTAGCTTTCGTGAGTGCTTTGTCAGATTGGTACGCAAGCCAGGCAGCGCAATGACCCTCCATGATTAGGGAAGCTCTGAACAACTTGCCGAACTTGCCGCAGGGGCTAAAGCCCCGTTGATTTTGCGATACTTGCGGCACGGCTGAAGCCGTGCCCTTTCGAAACCGGAACTTAATCAGAGCTTCGTTAGGTGATACGCTGATGGCGACCTGCTCGATAATCTGGGAGTGGCTTCCCTGACGCATCTATGACGACCCAGAAAATCCGCGAACCGCGCTGGCCGGCGTTCGTCGCCATGGCGGCGGACGGGCTCATTCATTTCGCGCTGCCGCCACGGCTTTCCCTGGGACCGCGATGGCTGGTGTTCGCCGCCATCTTCGTTCTGTTGATTCCCATCATCTTTTCGTATCACCGAGGCCGCTACGACATCACGCGCAACCTCACTTTCGCTGCCATTGGCGTTATCACGCTGGCCCTCATCGGTTCCCTGGCCCTCTTGATTGAAGGCCTGCCCCACCATAAGGACCCACCCCAGACCCTGCTGATTTCAGCGGCCCTACTTTGGCTGACCAATGTGTTGGTGTTCTCGCTGTGGTACTGGAAGCTGGACGCGGGCGGCCCGATTGGGCGCGACGAGGCTGAGGGCGCCGGCAAGAGCTCATTCTTCTTCCCACAAATGATGCGTCAGTCGCAAGCTGATAAGTTGTGGTCACCCAATTTTCTGGACTACCTCTTCCTGGCCTTCAATACCAGCACCGCGTTTTCCCCTACCGACACGGCGGTCCTGGCGCGCTGGGCCAAGGTCATGATGATGCTGCAGGCAATCATTTCGCTGTCGATTATCGCCCTTCTGGCAGCGCGTGCGGTCAATGTGCTCTGAGGTATGATCCCGTAGCAGGAGGCGCTCCGGTGAAGATCGCGGTCCGCTGCCTGGTGTTTGTGTTCGGTATCTCCGTGCTATTTTTCGCCTGGCATAAGGCACACAACCAGGTCCTCGACTTGCAGAATTCCGGCAGCACCACCGCTGTCAATTCCGCCGAGTTGCTGGTGGTGGTTGGGGGACTGATTGCCCTGATGGCCTTCCTGCCATCGTCCCAGACCCTGGGCCGCTGGATGTCGCTCAAGCGCCGCAAGCCTGCTATACCCAAGCATTATCGCCGCAGGCATCGAAGTTGACGGCGCGCGAGCATTACTCCGACCGCAACGCCTGCATGGGATCCAGCTTCGCTGCCCGTCTTGCCGGCACATAGCAGGCCAGCAATGCTATCGCACACAATATTCCAGCCACCGACGCGAAGGTCACCACATCGGTGGGCTTCACTCCGAAAAGCATGCTCGACATGAGCCGGGTCAGCGCTAAGGCTACGACTACACCGATACCCACTCCCGGCAGCGTCATGCCGGCGCCGTCGCGCAGCACGGCCCGCACCACGTCGCCTCTCTGTGCGCCCAGCGCCATGCGAATGCCGACCTCCCGGGTACGCTGTCCCACAATGTAAGACAGCACGCCATAGATGCCGATACCGGCCAGCAGCAACGCCCCGGCCGCGAAGATGGAGAACAGCATCATCGCGAAGCGCTGCCGCGCAATGGAATCGGCGACCATCTGCTGCATCGGGTGCATTTCATCGACCACCATGTCGCTGTCGAGTTGCAAGAGCGCATGCCGAATGCTGGGAAACACCGATCCGGGATCCACGCCTTCGCGCACCCGGACGAAGGCAGTATTGCCCTGGCCGACCACGGGCATCATTCGGTCTTGAAGCTGCTGGTAGGGCTCGTAGTATGCGGCTTCCACGTTGTTGGCCTCGTCGGGCGCCAAGCCAAACTGCTTGACGTGCCCCACCACACCCACAATCTCGTCCGTGCGCTCGCCATCAGTACTCTCGGGCGGGAAATACACATGCTTGCCGATCGGATCTTGATCGCCAAAATAATGCTTGGCGAAGCTTTCGTCGACGACGATCACGCGCGAGCTGTGTTCGTTGTCGGCGTCCGTAAAGAAGCGCCCCTCAAGCAACGGGATGCGCATCAGCTTGAGATAATCCGGATTGACTGCGTACCGCAGCGCCATCGGGGCATCGGCCACGCGTTCCGTCCGGGTCATGCCATCCGCCCAGAATGGCTCCTCATCGTCACTCCACATGGGAATAGCGCCCCAGTCGAGCGAGGCGCCCTCTATCCCCGGAACTGCACCTAAGGTCGCTTCGAACTGGCGAGAGGCCGCCCGAATCGTGTCCGGCGGCTGGCGCGAGAGCGAGATCGACGGCGCGATGTTGAAAAAGATCACGCCACGCGGTTCGAAGCCGGGATTCACATTCCACAGCTGTACCAGCGTGCGGATCATCAGTCCCGCTCCCACCAGCAGCACCAGCGCCATTGCCATCTCCAGCGTAACAAAGGTGGCTTGCACGCGATGGCGGGCGCCCACCAACGAGCGGCCACTCTGGTTGAGCGTCGAGTTCACATCGGTGCGCGAGGTTCTAAGCGCGGGCGCTAAGCCGAAAACGACTCCCGCCAGCAGCGAGACCAGCAGGGTGAAGAAAAGCACGCGGCCGTCGAGCCCTACATTCTCGGCGCGAGGCAGCATGTCGGGGATCGCGGCCACCGCAGCCTTGGCTCCCCAGTAGGCGAGCAGCAAGCCCAACGCGCCCCCTGCCGCCGAAAGCGCCAGACTCTCAGTCAGCATCTGACGGATGAGCCGGCTTTGGCGCGCGCCCAGCGCCACGCGCACCGCGAACTCACGTTGCCGCGCGGTGGCTCGCGCCATTTGCAGGTTGGCCACGTTCACGCAAGAGATGAGCAACACGAACAGGACTGCACCCATCAGCACCCAGAGCACTGGTCGCACGTCGCCCACAATTTCGTCCTTCAGCGGAACGAAGGTGGTCTTGATCCCGGCATCTACGTCGGGATAAGCGGCTTCCAGCCCGCGATTCACCCGCTCCATGTCCTGCGCGGCCTGGGTCAGCGTGACGCCCGGTTTCAGCCGCGCAATAGCGTCCATGCCCCACGCTGCCTGGCGCTCCCGAAAGTGCGGGTCGCGGTATTCGCCCACCGGGGTATAGATCTCGCCCGCATGGAAGTTCCACTGACGCAACTGAAAGCTGGCGGGAATGACGCCGATAATCACGCGCGGCACTCCATCCAGAACGATCACTTGTCCCACAACGTGAGGGTTAGAGGCGAACTTGCGTTTCCACAGTCCCTCCGAAATCATTACCGTGGGATTCGCGCCCAGCCGGTCCTCATCCGCCGTGAAGGTCCGTCCCAGCACAGGTTTCACCCCAAGAAGTTCGAAGAAGCCCGCCGACACCATCCGTCCGCTAAGGTTCTCGGGTTCGCCTGATCCGGTTAGCTTGGCATTTCCATTGCGATAGGCCGCCATCGCGTCGAAGCTGCGGTTGTCGCTCTGCCAGTCGAGAAAGTTCAGGTAAGAGATCGAGCCTCTGGTGAAGTGGGGCTTACTGTGGAACAGAACCATCAGTCGATCGGACTGGGGATAGGGCAGCGGGTTCAGCAACACGCCGTTGACCACGGAAAAGATAGTCGTGTTCGCCCCGATCCCCAGGGCCAAGGTCAGAATTGCGATGGTGGCAAAGCCCGGCGACTTCATCATCTGCCGAACGGCATACTGCAGGTCCTGAAGCAAGGTCCGCATCAGTACTCCCTGGTTCGAAACTCTAGCAGGCCGCTGAAAACTCTCGGCAGCGTTGTGTTGAGCAACGCATAAGCGTCGCGTCTAAGTCTCTTATCTGTCGATATCCGAAGCTGGCTTCACAGGCCGCCGAGAAATTTCCACAGTCGCGATGCACGGGTAGAGCGAACCTTCAGGTTCGCGTCCAGGCGCTTTGTTCCTATTTCAGAGCCGGCTTGCCGGCGGCACTCAGCAATTCCGAGCCTTCAGCAAACTCTTTAGGCCAAGCAGGAAAGAGCAATCGAGCAACCAATCCCCTTCCCCTAACCTGTTAAACGAGTTGCACTTGCATTTGGTTCCCTGAGACCGGACGTGATTGGCTGTTCAGCCTTGGACGCCGCCGTTCGCCAGCGGACAGGGGCACCGCTCCCTTCAGAAGCTGTCGAACCGGCGCCTGGCGGTAAAGATAGGGCAAAATTACCGCTCTTTTTTGATATGGCGAATCAGGCGAATCGGTATAAAATCCCCGCGCTCCCAGAAAATCAGATTTCCCCGAAAAACCAGGGCTGGCCATAGCGCTCGGAGTTCCCGGCGGACGGAGGACGAGTCATGCAAGTCGACAGGTTTTCCCTTGGATTGAGGACGGCCTTGACGACGCTGGCCCTGGTGCTATTTGCCACCAGCACCTGGGCGGCTGACCACGAAAAGGTGCTGCACAGCTTCTACAGCGCCGGGTACAATCCCACGGGCAATCTGATCATGGATGCGGCGGGCAATCTCTTCGGCGAGGCTAGCCGTGGGGGCATTTACGACCGGGGGATAGTGTTCGAGTTGACGCCGCGAGAGGGCGGGGGCTGGACCGAGCACGTGCTTTACAGCTTCGGCAGCGGCACGGACGGGGCCTATCCCGGAGGCGGCCTGATCATGGATGGCGCCGGCAATTTCTACGGCACGACCAACCAGGGCGGCATTCACCAAACCTGCTACGAGGAGACATCTTGTGGGACGGTGTTCGAGTTGTCACCCAGAGAGGGTGGAGGCTGGACCGAGCAGGTGTTGCATAGCTTCGGGGGCGGCACGGACGGGGTCTATCCCGAAGCCGGCCTGATCATGGATGGCGCCGGCAACCTCTACGGCACGACCTACCAGGGCGGCATTCACCAGACCTGTTACGGGAACACCACGTGCGGAACGGTGTTCGAGTTGTCGCCCAGAGAGGGCGGAGGCTGGACCGAGCAAGTGTTGCATAGCTTCGCCGATGGCACGGACGGGGCTTATCCCACTGGCAGCCTGATCACGGATACCGCCGGCAATCTCTACGGCACGACCCCCTGGGGCGGCATTCATTGTGATCCCTACGGCTGCGGCACGGTGTTCGAGTTGTCTCCCAGAGAGGGCGGAGGCTGGACCGAGCGGCTGCTACACAGCTTTGGCGAAGGCAACGACGGGATTGGACCCGCAGCCGGCCTGATCTTCGATGCCGCCGGCAATCTTTACGGCACGACCAGCGGAGGCGGCATTCACTCCTTTTGTGACGAGGGAACGTGCGGGGGAACGGCGTTCGAGTTGTCACCCAGAGATGGCGGAGGCTGGACCGAGAAGGTGCTGCACAGCTTTGGCGAAGAAGACGGGAGCAATCCAGCATCCGGCCTGATCTTCGATTCCGCTGGTAATCTCTACGGCACGACCCCCTACGGCGGTATCCACCCGGCGTGTGGGACCGACACCGCCTGCGGCACGGCGTTCGAGTTGATGCCGCGAGAGGGCGGAGGCTGGACGGAGAAAACGCTGCACAGCTTTGGCTTCCACGGCGACGACGACGGAAACACCCCTTTCGATGCCCTGATTATGGATCGCGCCGGCAATCTCTACGGCACCACCGGGCTCGGCGGCATTTATGGCAGCGGCACGGTGTTCGAGATCACGCCTGCGGAAGTTTCCGGAATTCACGTTCAAGACTAGCTGCAAGGAGGACGACTCATGCGAGGCTGTACATTTTTCTTCGGGTCAAGATGGGCCCTGGCGATCTTGAGTGTGACGTTGCTTGCGACGAGCACCTGGGCGGCTGACCAGGAAAAAATATTGCACAGCTTCGGCAACGGTACCGATGGAGCCATTCCCGTGGGCGGGTTAGTCATGGATGCCGCCGGAAATCTCTACGGCACGACCTACCAAGGCGGGATTCACTCCTGCCAAGGTATCGGGACTTGTGGAACGGTGTTCGAATTGTCGCCTAGGGAGGAGGGCGGCTGGACGGAAACTGTGCTGCACAACTTCGGTAACGGCACCGACGGGTTTTTTCCCGAGGCCGGTCTGGTCATGGATTCCGCGGGCAATCTTTACGGCACCACTCTGGCTGGCGGCATTCATACCTGCGACTGCGGAACGGTGTTTGAGCTGTCGCCCAGAGAGGGAGGGGGTTGGACGGAGAAGGTGCTTCACAGCTTCAACGGAGAGGGCGGGAGCTACCCCGAGGCCGGCCTGACCATGGATTCCGTTGGCAATCTCTACGGCACGACCACCGTGGGCGGCACACACGATTGGGGGACTGTGTTTGAGTTATCGCCCCGCCAGGACGGCAACTGGACCGAGAAGGTGCTGCACAGTTTCGCCCTCAACGGCTCGGATGGGGCATATCTCTACAGCGCCTTGATCTTCGACGCGGCCGGTAATCTCTACGGTACGACCTACATGGGCGGGACTAACTCCTGCGACAACCTTGGCTGCGGGACGGTGTTCGAGCTGACGCCCAACGGGGATGGGAGCTGGACGGAGACGGTACTATACAGCTTCCGCTCGGAAGACGACGGGACAAATCCCACCGCCGGCCTGCTCTTCGATGGCGCTGGCAACCTTTATGGCACCACCCCGGGAGGCGGTCTTCACTACTGCTATGGGCCGCCGGGCTGCGGCACGGCGTTCCAGTTGTCGCCTCGACCGGGCGGCGGTTGGAGTGAGCGGCTGATTCATATTTTCTACACTAGTGGAACCCACGACGGATCTCAACCTTGGGCCGGCCTTATCTTCGACGCCGCCGGCAACCTTTACGGCACGACCACGGGTGGCGGAATTCACCGCGGTGGGACGGTGTTTGAGTTAGTTCCCAATCAGGACGGAGGCTGGTCGCGGAGGCTCCTCCGCAGCTTTGGCAACGGTACTGACGGGGCCGAGCCCTATGGCGGCCTGATCTTCGATTCGGCCGGAAATCTCTATGGCACAACCTCTGCTGGCGGCATTCACAACAACTGCGATTCCGTTGGTTGCGGTACGGTGTTCGAGATTACGCCTTAGGAAGTATTAGTTCCTGAATTCAAGTTCAAGGCTGGCTACGACAGGAGGACTTACTCATGCGAGGCCGTACATTTTTCTTCGTGTCAAGATTGGCCCTGGCGATCTTCAGCGTGACTTTGTTTGTGACCAGCACCTGGGCGACTGACCACGAGAAGGTGCTGCACAACCTTGGCGACGACGGGGCTGAACCCACGGGCAGCCTGCTCATGGATGCGGCGGGTAATTTCTACGGTACGGCCAGCAGTGGGGGCATTCACAACGGCGGGACAGTGTTCAAGTTGACGCCGCGAGACGGCGGGGGCTTTAGATCGCAAGTGCTATACAGCTTTGGGAACGGCACAGGCACGGACGGGGCCTTTCCCAATGGCAGCCTGATCATGGATGGCGCCGGCAATCTCTACGGCACCACCGCCGGCGGCGGTATTCACCCGGGATGCGAAAACGAAGGTTGCGGAACGGTGTTCGAGTTGTCTCCCAACGGGAGTGCAGGCTGGACGGAGCAGGTGCTGCATAGTTTTGGGGGGGGTACGGATGGGGCTCGTCCTTTCGCTGGCCTGATCATGGATGGGGCTGGCAATCTCTACGGCACGACCTTTGAGGGCGGCATTCACCAGACCTGTTCGCAGAACACCTCTTGCGGGACGGTGTTCGAGTTGTCTCCCCGAGAGGGCGGTGGCTGGACCGAGCGAGTGCTGCACAGCTTTGGCGAAGGTTTTGACGGAACCAATCCTGATGCCGGGCTGCTTATCGATGCCGCTGGTAATCTCTACGGCACGACCGTCTGGGGTGGCATTGTAGTGTGCGAGCCCTACTTCGACTGTGGCACGGCATTCGAGTTGTCGCCCAGGGAGGGCGGAGGCTGGACGGAAAAGGTGCTGCACAGCTTCGGGAGCGGCTACGACGGCATCAATCCTGAGGGTGCCCTGATTATGGATGGCGCCGGCAACCTCTACGGCACCACCTGGCTCGGCGGTGTCAATCAAGCCGGCACGGTATTCGAGATCACGCCTCCGGAAGATTCCGGAGTTCAAGCTCAAAACTAACTGCAAGAAGGGACGACACATGCGAGGCCGTACATTTTTCAGGGGATGGAGATTGGCTCTTGCCATCTTCACTGTGACTCTGCTTGCGATCAATGCCTGGGCGGCTGCCCAAGAGACCGTGCTGCACAGCTTCAATGACAATGGCGCTGACGGAGTTGAACCAAAGGCGGGGCTAATCAGCGATGCCGCCGGCAATCTTTATGGCGTGACCACGGTTGGGGGTATTCATGCCGCCGGGTCAGTGTTCGAGCTGTCGCCGAGAGAAGGTGGCGGCTGGACCGAGACAGTGTTGCATAGCTTTGGCCACGGCACGGACGGGGTCGAACCCGTCGGCAGTTTAGTCAGAGATGCTGCTGGCAATCTCTACGGCACGACCACCAGCGGCGGCATTCACCTGTTCGGTACCGTCTTTGAATTGTCCCTAAGGGAAAACGGGGGCTGGACCGAGAGCGTATTGCACAGCTTCAACCTCAACTTCAGCGACGGCGCGAGCCCCTATAGCGGCTTAATCTTCGATGCCGCTGGAAATCTCTACGGCACTACCCAGGAGGGAGGTATTCACAACGCCGGTACAGTATTCGAATTGTCTCCGAGAGAGGGCGGCGGCTGGACCGAGAAAGTGCTGCACAGCTTCAACTATGGTTTCGTGGACGGAGCCTATCCCGACTCTAACCTGGTTCTCGATGCTGCCGGAAATCTCTTCGGCACCACCGCCAGCGGCGGCGTTCACGTTTCCGGTACCGTCTTTGAATTGTCGCCCAATGATCATGGCGGCTGGACGGAGACAGTGTTGCATAGCTTCGGCAGCGGGACCGACGGATATACGCCCTTGGCCGGCTTGGTCTTCGATGACGCTGGCAATCTCTACGGCACCACCGACCAAGGCGGCATCCACGGCTGGGGCACGGCGTTCGAATTAATGCCCAGCGAGGATGGTAGCTGGGCGGAGAAGGTGCTGCACAGCTTCAACCTCGACGGTTTGGACGGGGCTGGCCCCGTGGCTGGCTTGATCTTCGATGGCGCGGGCAATCTCTATGGCACGACTGTTGGCGGCGGGATTCATCTTTTCGGCACAGTCTTCGAGTTGTCGCCCAGGGGCAATGGCGAATGGACAGAGCAGGTGGTGCACAGCTTCAATCGCAACGGCTCGGACGGAGCCGCTCCCTATGCCGGCCTCGTCACGGGCGCGGCCGGGAATTTCTATGGCACGACTGCCGAGGGTGGCATCCATCTTGGCCCGTGCGTCGGCCACGGATGTGGCACGGTATTCGAGATCACTCCCTAAGACAATTCTGGGCTCAAGGAGAATTCATGACCATGCGAGACAAGAAACTTTCCATCAGATGGAAGGCAGCCTTGGCCGTCTTTACGGTAGCGCTGCTTGCAACCAACAGCTGGGCGGCCGCTCACGAGAAGGTACTCCATAGTTTCGGCAGCGGCAACAACGGTTGGTACCCCAACGGAGTGATCTGGGATGCGGCAGGCAATCTCTACGGCACTACCTCGGGGGCCGGGATATACCAGGGCGGCACCGTATTCGAACTGACTCCCAGGGACGGCGGCGGCTGGTCGGAAAAGACGCTGCATAGCTTTGGTCATGGCACGGATGGCGTGGCTCCGGTGTCCGGCCTGGTCATGGATGGCGCCGGCAATTTGTATGGCACCACGCTGCTGGGGGGCATTCACGGTCTCGGCATAGCGTTTAAGGTGTCGCCCAATGGCGATGGAACCTGGTCGGAGAAAGTGTTGCATAGCTTCGGCAACGGCAACGACGCCGCCTATGTTCAGGCTGGCTTGGTACTGGACGCGGCCGGCAATCTCTACGGCACCTCGGAAAGCGGCGGCATTCACGAAGGTGGAGCCGTGTTCGAACTGTCGCCCAACTCTGACGGGAGCTGGACGGAACGGGTTCTGCATAGTTTCGGCAGCGGCAACGACGGGGAGTTTCCCGTTGCCGGGCTGATCTTCGATAACGCCGGCAATCTCTACGGTACGACGTTGGGCGGCGGCATTCATCTCACCGGGACGGTGTTCGAGCTGTCGCCTAACGGGAACGGCAGTTGGTCGGAGAAAGTGCTACATCACTTCGGTCACGGTAACGACGGCACTGACCCTCAGGCAAGCCTGATCTTCGACAGCGCCGGCAATCTCTACGGCACGGCTGTCGGTGGTGGCTCTGAGGGCCAGGGAGCTGTGTTCGAGTTAAGCCCCAATGGAGACGGAAGTTGGTCGGAAAAGCTGCTGCACAGTTTTCGGAACATTCCCGATGGGGATTTCCCCGCCGCCAGCCTGATCATGGATACGGCCGGCAATCTCTACAGTACGACCTACGACGGCGGCCTACACGATTCGGGAATGGTGTTCGAGCTGAACCCTAACGCCGACGGCGGATGGACCGAGAAATCGCTGCACTCGTTTGGCGGCGCCGACAACGATGGGAGCCATACCTATGCTCCGGTTGTCATCGACGCGGCCGGCAATCTTTACGGCACCACACAATATGGCGGCGTTAATGGCGTCGGCGTGTTGTTTGAAATCACCCAGTAGGGAAATTCTGGGCTCTACAGCTGAAGGAGACAACTTATGCAAATCGGGAAAGCTTCCAGCACATTGCGGGCGTCTTTGGTGGTCGTGGCTGCGGTTGTCTTTGTGACCAGCGCCTGGGCGGCCCACGAAAAGGTGCTGCACAACTTCGACGATGGAGATGGCGCCAGCCCCTTCGGCGCCCTGCTTTTCGATGCCAGCGGCAATCTCTACAGCACGACGCTGGGCGGCGGCATACACGAGTTCGGAACTGCCTTTGAGTTAGAGCCGGCAGAGGGCGGCGGCTGGACCGAAACGGTGCTGCATAGTTTCGGCCGGGGTAACGACGGATTCCTGGCGTGGGGCAACCTGATCCCCGATTCGGCCGGCAACCTCTATGGCACAACTATCTTCGGCGGCATTCACACCTCCTGTGCGGAAGCCTATGACACTTGCGGCACAGTGTTCGAGTTGTCGCCCCGCGAAGGTGGAGGCTGGACGGAAACGGTGCTGCACAACTTCAACTCCAACCGGTCCGACGGCTTTTACCCCTATGGCGCCCTGGTCATGGATGGCGCCGGCAATCTTTACGGCACAACCACGCAGGGAGGGATTCACGCGTGTAATTGCGGGACGGTGTTCGAGTTGAGCCCTCGAGTGGGTGGAGGCTGGACCGAGAAAGTGCTGCACAGCTTCAATATCAGAGACGGCTCTCTTCCCTTCGGCAATCTGATCTTCGATGCTGCCGGCAATCTGTATGGCACAACCAATGCCGGTGGCATTCACGGCTACGGCACGCTGTTTGAGTTATCGCCGCGGGAAGGCGGCGGCTGGACGGAAACGGTGCTGCATAGTTTCGGCGCCGGCAACGACGGAACCTTTCCCAACGCCGGCCTGATCTTCGATGCCTCCGGAAATCTCTACGGCACAACCTACAGTGGCGGCATTCACGGTTGGGGCACGGCCTTCGAATTCTCGGCCAACCAGGAAGGCGGCTGGACAGAGAAAGTGCTATACAACTTCAACAACAATGGCAGAGAGGCCTCAGCTCCCGAATCCAACCTGATCTTCGATGCCCTCGGCAACCTCTACGGCACCAGCTACGCGGGCGGGATTAACCCCTGCTTTGAAACCGGCTGCGGTACCGTGTACGAACTGTCGCCGCGGCAGGGCGGAGGCTGGACGCAAACCGTTCTTCACAACTTCGGTAACAGCGGGGACGGAATTTATCCCGAGACCGGGCTGATCTTCGACGCCGCCGGCAATCTGTACGGCACAACCTCAGAAGGTGGAATACACGGGGCAGGCACGGTGTTCGAGATCACGTTTTAGCGAGCTTTTGGGCTCAAGGAGGACAACTCTTGCAAAGGAACCGATTTTCCCTCGGGTTGAGGGCGGTCTTGATGATGTTAGCTGTCACCTTGCTAACGGTAACCGTGTGGGCTGCCCAGGAAAAAGTGCTTCGCAGCTTTAATATCGACTCCCACGGATACCTTCCCCAGGCCGGTCTGGTGCGTGATGCCGCCGGCAATCTTTACGGCACAGCTCAAGGCGGCGGCATCCTTTCCTGCAACGTCCCCGATGGATGCGGAGTCGTGTTCGAGCTCTCACCCGACGGAAACGGCGACTGGTCCGAAAAGGTGCTGCACAGCTTTGGGAGCGGCTCGGACGGAATCTATCCCATTTCCGGGCTAGTCCTGGATGCGGCCGGCAATCTTTACGGCGCGACCTGGCAAGGCGGCATACATAATGACGGAGTCATTTTTGAGTTGTCGCCCAGACAGGGCGGCGGCTGGACTGAGAAAGTACTCCACAACTTCGATGGCGGCAGCGATGGATACAGTCCTGTCGCCGGTTTGATTCTCGACTCGTCCGGCAATCTTTATAGCACGACCGGCTGGGGCGGACTCCATGGGTATGGCACCGTGTTCGAGTTGTCGCCCGAAGGCGGTGGTTGGACTAAAAAGGTGCTGCACAGCTTCGGCGGTGGCAGCGATGGGAGGAATCCGTTCACCGGCCTGACGATGGATGCCACCGGCAATCTCTATGGTACGACCCGCAACGGCGGCATTCACGGTTCGGGAACGATCTTCGAACTCTCGCCGCGGGGAGATGGAGAATGGTCGGAGAAGGTGCTCCACAGTTTTAACGACAATGGCTCCGACGGATACTATCCCGATGCCGAAGTAGTCTTCGACCGCGATGGAAATCTCTACACCACGACCTATTATGGCGGCATTCATGACGGCGGTACTGTACTTGAATTGTCGCCCAGGCAAGGCGGCGGGTGGTCACCACGCGTACTCCGCAGCTTTGGCGCTGGCGCGGATGGAGCTTATCCCGCCGCTGCCCTGATCTTCGACGACGCGGGCAATCTCTACAGCACCACCGGAGGCGGCGGCATTCACGGTTTCGGCACGGTGTTCGAGTTGTCGCCCAGGGGCGGCGGCTGGTCGGAGAAGATATTGCACAGCTTCGACAATCGAGACGGCAACGGACCTGAGTCCGCATTGATCTTCGACTCGGCTGGCAATCTCTACAGCACTACCGACCTGGGAGGCATTCACGGCGAGGGTACCGTCTTCCAGCTCACTCCCTAACTGAGGCTCTAAGAGTTTTGATAATGTGTCGATCCCTCTCGCGAAATATGGCGGGCGAATTAGCGACAACCCCGGAGCCCAGGCAAGGCATGGATGCGCGCTTGCGGCTCCTTTCCAGTACCTATACCAAGGCTGGTTTTTTGATCAAGCGTCTTGGCTCGATTAAAGGAGGACAAGTCATGCAAAGCAACCGATTTTCCCTCGGATTGAGGGCGGCATTGACAATATTTGCGGTAGTGCTATTTGCGACCACCGCCAGAGCGGCGAACCAGGAGAAGGTTCTGCACAGCTTCAACGTCGATGGCAGGGACGGCGCGTTTTTCCCCAGCAAGCTGACCCGCGACTCCGCCGGCAATCTCTATGGCACCACCACCGAAGGCGGCATTCACTTTGAGCAATGCCAGTACGGCTGCGGAACCGTGTTCGAGTTGTCGCCCCAGCAAGGGGGCGGCTGGACCGAGAAGATCTTGCATAGCTTTGCCTACTCTGACGGCGCTTATCCCGGTGGCGGGGTCGTCTTCGATGCGGCCGGCAATCTTTATGGAACGACCGTTGTGGGTGGAGTCCATAACTCCGGTACGGTATTTGAGTTGTCTCCCAAGCCAGGCGGAGGCTGGACCTCGAAGGTGCTGCACAACTTCAACTTCACTGGCGCCGGGGGAGCCTCACCCTTCGTCGGCAACTTGATCTTCGATGCGGCCGGCAATCTTTACGGCACCACCAGCGTAGGCGGCATTCACCTTCAGGAGTGCGGCGGAGGAGTTGGATGTGGGACCGTCTTTGAGTTGTCGCCGAATGCGGACGGTGGCTGGACCGAAAAAGTCCTGCATAGCTTTAATCTCAACGGCGTCGACGGCGCTGTTCCCGCCATCGGCATGATCTTCGATGCTGCCGGCAATCTCTACGGCACCACTTTATACGGCGGCATTCATCTTCAGGACTGCGGAGGAGCCGGATGCGGAACCGTGTTCGAGCTGTCACCCAACCAAAACGGCACCTGGAGCGAGAAAGTGCTGCACAGTTTCGATCTCAACGGCACGGACGGAGCTTTTCTCTACGGAGGCGTGATCTTCGATACCGCGGGCAATCTCTACGGCATGACCTACGAGGGCGGCATTCACTTTGGGCAATGCACCTACGGCTGCGGCACCGTGTTCGAGTTGTCGCCCCACTCCGGCGGAAGCTGGTCGGAGAAAATCCTGCATAGCTTCGACTTCGCGGATGGAGCTCTTCCCGCCACCGGCCTGGTCTTCGATGGCGCCAGCAATCTCTACGGCACCACCAGCTTTGGCGGCATTCATCCCTGTCCTTTGGGCGAAAATTGCGGCGTCTTATTCGAGCTTTCGCCCGCCGGCGGTGGCCGCTGGACCGAGCAAGTGCTGCACAGCTTCGGCAACGGCACCGACGGTATCTATCCCTTGGTCGACCTCATTTTCGATGATGACGGGAACCTGCTGGGCACAACTCAATTAGGCGGGATTCACGGCTGGGGCACGGTCTTCGAGCTCACGCCGTAGCTGAACTCTTAGGCTCAAGGAGGATTTCTTATGCGGTGCAACAAGCTTTCTCTTGGATTGCGGGTGGCTTTGGCGATCTTTGCTCTGACTTTCTTTGTGACGAGCGCCTGGGCGGCTCCCCAGGAGAAGGTGCTGCATAGCTTCGGCAGAGGCACAGACGGATATCTTCTTAACGCCGGCCTGATCTTCGATGCCGCCGGTAATCTTTACGGCACAACCGTCACCGGCGGCATTCACTCGTGCGGCGACCTGGGGTGCGGAACGGTGTTCGAGATTGTGCCTTAGCTGTAGCCCAGGTATCAGTGGCGGAATCCGCATTCACGCCAAGGTTTCAAAAAGGAACGGAGAAAGACAGACAAGAAGAAAGAGAACGACAAATCTAAGATTTGGAGTTTCCATGCGTACTCACAACTTTTCTCTCGGATGGAGAGCAGTTCTGGCCACCTCGATTCTTTTCGGCGGCCCGCTTTGGGCCGCCTCGCAGGAAACCACTTTGCACAGCTTCGGCAACGGTTCCGACGGCTCCGGCCCGGGAGCGCCACTGATCATGGATGCAGCCGGCAATCTTTACGGCACGACTGCATCAGGCGGCATTCATGGCGATGGCACGGTCTTCGAACTGTCTCCCCGGCAAGGCGGGGGGTGGAGCGAGAGGGTGTTGCATAGCTTCGGTCATGGCACTGACGGCAATGGACCCTCGGCCGGTGTCATCTTCGACGCC
This sequence comes from uncultured Acidobacteriaceae bacterium, assembly GCA_963746515.1. GTDB lineage: Bacteria > Acidobacteriota > Terriglobia > Terriglobales > Acidobacteriaceae > Bog-257. Next base: position 281,049 of record CAVVBO010000005.1, read on the forward strand.
GTCGGCAATCTCTACGGCACGACCTTCGATGGCGGTGTCCACGGCGAGGGTACAGTCTTCGAGCTGTCGCCACAATCGGACGGAAGCTGGTCAGAGAAAGTGATTCATAGCTTCGGAAGCGGAACCGACGGCGTAGAGCCGGAGAGTGGACTGATTCTCGACTCTAACGGCAACCTGTTCGGCACCACCAGCGGCGGCGGTATTCACAACTATGGCACAGCCTACGAGCTGTCGCCCAAGCAAGGGGGCGGGTGGACCGAGAGAATCTTGCACAGCTTTAACTTCGACACCGACGGAGGCTACATCGATGCCGCGCTGGTCATGGATGCCGACGGCAATCTCTACGGAGCGGCTGCCGGAGGTGGTCCCGGTATCGGTGGAGCGATCTTCGAGCTCTCCCCGCGGGGTAACGGAGAGTGGACCGCCAAGCTCCTGCACAGCTTCAGCTTTCAGGGCGGCGCGGAATATGACCCGCAAGCCGCACTCACCCTCGATGCCAACGGGAATCTCTACGGCACGACGTTCCATGGCGGCATTCATGGCGCGGGAACTATCTTCGAACTAATCTCCGACGGCGGTGGCGCGTGGACGGAGCGCGTGTTGCACAATTTCGGAGGCCCCGACGACGGTCAGAACGGCGACACCAGTCTCGTCTGGGACACCGCCGGCAACCTCTACGGCATCACCGGCGCAGGAGGCATCCACGGCTACGGCACCGTCTTCGAGCTTAGTCCGCGAGGGGATGGTGACTGGACGGAAAAGGTCCTGCACAGCTTCAACCAGGATGGCAACCAGCCTTTCAGCCCGGCCGGAGGAGTCATCCTCGATGGCGCGGGTAATCTTTACGGCGTCACGGCGAATGGCGGCATTCATGGTGCTGGTACCGTATTCGAACTGCAACCTTAGGACGGCCGACACTGCCAACTCATGGCGGCCTTCATGGAGGCGGTACGGCCCGCCTGCGCCGCCGCTCCGACGTCGAATCATCCCTTTTCTGATACTCTGCGAGATTGCATTTCTCTCTTCGATTGGAGTTGCTTGCCGCGATGTCACAACGAAATCTGTACGTTCTGTTCTCCCTACTGATCAGTTTCTCTCTTCCCTTCTCCGCCACCGCCGCCGACAAATCCAAAACGAATTCTGCCAACGCGAATCAGCCCTCCTACGAACAGCCGCAGCCGCAGCGGGAGACGCTGGACCTCAACATGTATCAGCGGATTCGCATCGAGGGCCTCGACCACTCGCACGTGATGGAGTACGCCTCGGCGCTGGACGACGACATCGGACCGCGCCTCACCGGCTCGCACAATCTGAAGCACGCCAACGAGTGGACGCGCGATCAGTTCACCGCGATGGGCTGCGGCAACGCGCACCTGGAAGACTGGGGCGAGTTCGGCATGGGCTGGCAGCAGCTCAACACCTGGGTGCGCATGACCTCGCCCGACACCGCGGTCTTCATCGCGCAGGCCGCGCCGTGGTCGCCGGCAACCAACGGCGCCGTGAGCGGGCCAGGCCGTCTGGATCGACGTCAAGGACGAGAAGGATCTCGACAAGTACAAGGGCAAGCTGGCCGGCAAGATCGTGCTCTTCGGCGCGATGCGCGATGTGCCTCCGGTGGAAAAGCCGCTGTGGATGCGGCTGGACGACGCCGAGCTGAAGAAGCTGACCGAGTATCCGCTGAAGCCGCGCGATCGCGACGACTTCCTGCAGACCTTCATGAAGCGGCTGGAGCTGCGGCAGAAGGTCGGGACAGTTCCTGGCCGATGAGCACGCGCTGGCGGTCATCACGCCCAGCCGCGACGGCCGCGACGGCGGCGGCTCCGGCGGCACCATCTTCGACGACAGCGGCGCCGGCTTCGGCTGGGAAGCCTACAAGCGCGAGCACGCGAATCCGCTGCCGGTGGTCGTGATGGCCATCGAGAACTACGGACGCGTCTATCGCCTGCTGAAAGCCAACGTGCCGGTCACGATCGAAATGAACGTCGACACCAAGTTCACCGGCGATCACGAGCACGGCTTCGACACCATCGCCGAGATTCCCGGCACCGATCCCAAGCTGAAGGATGAAGTCGTCATGGTCGGCGGCCATCTGGATTCCTGGGCTTCCGGCACCGGCGCAACCGACAACGGCGCAGGCACGGTCGTCGCGATGGAAGTGATGCGCATTCTGAACACGCTGCAGGTGAAGCCGCGGCGCACCATCCGCGTCTGCGCTGTGGACGGGCGAGGAGCAAGGCGAGTTCGGCTCGTACGGCTACGTGAAGCAGCACTTCGGCTACGTGCCGCTGTCGACCGCTCCCGATCAGCTGAAGCTGCCGGAGTGGGTGCGCAAGCCGGCCGGTCCGGTCGAACTGAAGCCCGAGCACGCAGAAGATCTCCGGCTACTTCAATCTCGACAACGGCAGCGGCAAGATTCGCGGCATCTATCTGCAGGAGCAACGCGGCCATCGCGCCGATCTTCGCGCAGTGGATCGAGCCGCTGAAGGACCTCGGCGTCACCACGCATCACCTTGCGCAACACCGGCGGCACCGACCATGAAGCCTTCGACGGCGATCGGCATTCCGGGATTCCAGTTCATTCAGGATCCGCTGGACTACGGCTCGCGCACGCACCACTCCAACATGGACACCTACGAGCGTCTGTCGCCGGACGACCTGGCGCAGGCCGCGGTGGTGGAAGCGATCTTCGTCTACAACACCGCCATGCGCGACCAGATGCTGCCGCGCAAGCCGCTGCCGCATCCCGAACTGGAGGAGCAGCTGAAGGCGCCGCTGAAGAACCTGATGCCGGGCGCCGAAGCGGCGGAGAAAGACGCGAAGGAGAAAGCGGACGAAGCGCAACCTGAGCACTAACTAGTCTGGCTGACGCATGACGATGCCTCCATGACAACCCCAAGCAAGAGAAGCTCGGGAGTTGCACATGAATAGGCGCGAGTTAGAACAGCTTGCGACGCACCACGCCAGCCAGTCCGAGGATGCCAGAACCGAACAGTAGGATACTGGCGGGCTCGGGAGTCGCGCCCGTACCAGTCGTGGTAGTGCCGGCACAATTGTCGATCACGTTGTCATCCAAGGTTACCGCCCCATTAAGCGCTATAATCCTGCCGCAAACATCGGTGGCACCGGTGTTCAGCGTGTCGCTCGCGACGGCGATGACGGTTCCCATGAACGCGGTAGTCGTACCCAGCGTTGCGGAACTCCCCACGTTCCAATAAATATTGTCGTTCTGCCCCATATTGATCCCAATGACCATCGAGCCGCTGGCGGTGGAGAGCGTGCTGCCAATCTGGAAGACAACAGTTTGATTACTTAACCCCTCCCAATTGATCGTGAGATCCCCCGTCAGCTGGGCTGAGGAGTTGAAGGTATAAACTCCCGGGGTAAGCTCGAGGCCGCCAAGATCCTGCCCGGTTAAATTCTCATTGGACGACAGACCCGCAAAAAAGTTGTAGGCAGCCAAGGCGTCAGACTGAGCCTGCATCGGTACCGCACCGCCGTCGTAAATGGTTCCATTCACAATTCCCGGCGGAAAGCCAGTGATCGAAGTACCGGGATAAACGCCTAAATCTCCATCAATAACCGTCGGCCCGGTATTGGTGACCGCCGAGGCGCCAAGAACCCCGAACATCCCCGCAGAGCCTAGCTGAGCCTGAGCGGTGAGTGCGAACAGTGGGAGAGTGAGAAAACACACTCGTGCAAGTTTCATGAAGTGGCTCCGCCTCGTTCCATTTTGCCTGGCCCTGACATCCGCCGCTGGAAGGAGTGGCACAAGGGTGGCGGTGTCGCAAGCTATGGCCCTTGCTTGGTGACTCCCTTGATTGCAATTCCATTTCCGCGCTAACTTCTTTAGGCGCGGGCGCGGTATGTCAGATACTGCACATTGTTGCACCAAAGTTCCCAGCGATTCGCCACCTGAGGACCCATGAAACCTAAGACCTAAGGTACTTGCCGGAGGCGTCAAGACTACACTTCTGGGGCTAGTCAAATCTGCCCCCCCCACTATTCCGCCACGTTTTCTATTGCCTCTATTGCCTCCGCCGAGAGCTTCAATACCCTGCTGGCCAAGTCTTGCTTCATGTGCTCAGCGCTAGACGTACCGGTCAGTGCAGTCATTCCCAAAGCGCGCACAAAGGCGAAAATCACCTGCGCCGGAGTGACGCCGCCTTTCGCAGCCAAGCCGGTGATCAGCGGATGATGCAGCACTTCCGCATTTGCTGTGAGCAACGAGAAGCCTTGATACACGACCTTCCGTTCCCGGCAGAAATGGCGCACATCACGGTCCCATCCCGTCACGGCAAAGCAGCGATTCTGCACGAAGGCCGGGTCTTCGGCGCGGGCAGCGATCATCTGTTCCAGGTGATGCAGCGAAACATTGCTGACGCCAATAAAGCGCGTACGTCCCGCATCGCGCTCCTTGCGCATCGCTTCCCACACTTCGGCATCGGCATCGGTCCAACCGTAGCCTGAGGCTGGCCCATGCAACACGTAGCTATCGACGTAGTCCGTCCCGAGATGCTCCAGCGAACTGGCCATCGACTGCGCCACCTGCACGGCAAGCCGGGCACCAGGATCGTAGGGCAGCCGATGGTCCTGGCCCGGCCGATAGGTGAATTTCGTCTGTAGAAAGATATCGGAGCGCGTCACCAGCCCCGCGCGGTTGGAAGCAGCCAATGCCTCGCCCACTCCGGCTTCCAGGTAATGACGCCGCTGATTTGCGGTGTCGATCCCACGAAAGCCTGCGCGCAGTGCCAGTTCGGAAAGCGCGGCGGTGCGGTCTTCTTTCCAGGCGGTGCCGTACAGGAAATCGGGAACAGGTGCGAATGTTTCGGGCATCACGACATTCTGTCACGATCAGGTCCGAAAATGCCCGACCTGTCCCGATTAGCTTTGCTACACTACGCCCACGGATGCCCACCGCGACTGAAGCCGTTTCTACCCAGCGTGTTCGCATCGAATCGGTGGATGTGGTTCGGGGAGCGGTGATGGTGCTGATGGCGCTCGATCACGTCCGCGATTTCCTGGGTGTGCCCGGCCTGAATCCCACCGACCTTGCCACCACCACGGTTCCCCTGTTCTTCACCCGCTGGATCACCCATTTCTGTGCACCAGTTTTCTTTCTGCTCACCGGAACCGGGGCTTACCTCTCGCTGCGCCGAAAATCGAAACCTGAGTTGTCGCGATTCCTGTTCACGCGCGGCCTGTGGCTGATCTTTCTGGAACTCGTACCGCTGCGCTGCTTGGGATTTCAGTTCAACTTCGACTACCACGTCACCATGCTCTTCATCTTGTGGGCACTGGGCTGGGCGATGATCGCGCTTTCCGTGCTGGTTTACCTGCCCACATGGCTGGTCACCGCATTCGGCGCGGTGATGATCTGCACTCACAACCTGTTCGACTCGGTCCAGTCCAACCATCCGCTGTGGCTCATCCTGCACCAGCCAGGCATCGTTCTGTCGACTCCCGGGCACATTGTCCGGGTCGCCTATCCGCTCATTCCCTGGATCGGAGTCATCGCCGTCGGTTACGGACTGGGACAGATTTATGGCTGGCCTGCCGACCGGCGCAAGAAGTTTCTGGTGCGCCTGGGCATTGCCCTGACAGCGGCTTTCTTCGTTCTACGCGCCATCAATCTCTATGGCGATCCCAATCGTTGGAGTGTGCAGAAATCCGCTGCGCTCACCGTAGTCTCGTTTCTGAATACGACCAAGTATCCGCCGTCACTGCTGTTTCTTTTGATGACGCTGGGCCCGGCGATGCTTTGCCTGTGGGCCTTCGACGGCCGAACGCCGCCAGCCTGGCGTCCGGTGCTGATCATCGGCAAGGTGCCGATGTTTTACTACATCCTCCACATCCCACTGATTCACCTCATCGCATTGCTCATCTGCTACGTCCGCTACGGACATGTGTACTGGATGTTCCAGTCGCCCGACCTGGTTAATTTTCCGTTCACCGCTCCGCCCGGCTGGGGACTGTCGCTGCCGGCAATTTATCTGGTGTGGGCGATCGTCGTCGTGATTCTGTATCCCCTGTGCCGCTGGTTCGCCGGCGTCAAGCAGCGTCGCAACGATCCCTGGCTCAGCTATTTGTAGGTTTGCCTAAGGGTGAATCTCGCCGGCACTCACGAACTCCTTCCCTCTGAAAGCCCTAACTCCTTTGTCCATAGTAACTGGTTAGAACGATGGCGGACTTTCGCGCCGTTTGCCTAGACTGCATCATCAAAAACTCACCTCTTTATTTTCAGCTTGATCATGGTCAATGGGGTTGCATTGACCCCAGGGAGGCTACATGGGCCGTCGTTTTGCGGAACTGGCGTTTACTCCGCTGGTGAAAGCGCACCAGGAGCTGCACGGCAGCCGCCGGCAGTATGCGCGTATCGAACAATTTGGCGAGCCGGGAGATCGTCTCAGTCCGTTCGAGCGGGAATTCATCGAGCAGCGCGACGGCTTCTACATGGCGTCGGTCAGCGAGACTGGCTGGCCTTATGTTCAGTACCGCGGAGGGTCCAAGGGGTTTCTTCGCGTCCTCGACGATCAAACCCTGGGCTTCGCCGACCTGCGCGGCAACACTCAGTACATCAGCGTCGGTAATTTGCAACACGATGGCCGGGTGGCACTGTTCTTCATGGACTACGCCGAGGCAAAACCGCTTGAAGATTCTGGGCCGCGCCACCATTCATGAAGGCGACACTGCCGCCTCCGATCTGCTGGAGAAGCTGCGCGTCCCCGGCGAAAAGTCGGTTGCCGAGCGCGCCGTGATTATCCACATCGAAGCTTTCGACTGGAACTGCTCGCAACACATTACTCCGCGTTACACCGAAGAAGAGCTTCGTGAAGTGCTGGCGCCGATTCGTCGCCGCCTGGCAGCGCTGGAAGAAGAGAACGTCCGCCTGCGCAAACTGTCCGAGGGAACAGCCAAAGTTTAGACTCGGTAATCCGATCTCTTGCTTCCGAATAGCCGCTAACTGCGCGCGCCTTAGCCCCATGCCGGGTGCCGACTCCGTCGGTTGCGGATTTCGTAGAAGCGGGCGCGGACCCGAGTCTGACCCTGCCGCCGACACTGGAGTTTCCTCCACCCTCTATAATCATCTTCTCCATCTCCATCATTCGCCCTGCTCGATGCCGGGCGTCAGGAAGCACTGTGGCGCTAGATCAGAAAATTTACGAGCTACGCAAAGACAAGCTGAAGCAGATCGAGGCGCTGGGGCAGTCGGCCTATCCCTATCGCTACGAAACCACGCACACCATTCCCCAGGTGCGTCGAGGAGTTTTCTGCCAAGACCGGGCCGGAACTGGAATCGCCGCGCGTCAACGTGAGCGTGGCTGGCCGGCTGATGTCGATTCGCGTGCAAGGCAAGGCCGGCTTCGCTCATTTGCAGCAAGGCGGCCAGCGGCTGCAGATCTATGTCAAGCTCGACTTCGTCGGCGAGAAGGGCTTCCAGCTTTACAAGCTGCTCGACATCGGCGACTACATCGGCGTGAAGGGCTATCTCTTCCGCACCCGCACCAATGAACTCACGGTGCATGTGGAGGAAATAACTTTCCTGGTGAAGGACCTGCTTCCCTTGCCCGAGAAGTGGCACGGGCTGCAGGACGTGGAGACGCGCTATCGCCGGCGCTACGTCGATCTCACCATGAATCCCGAGGTGCGCGAGGTCTTCACCAAGCGCGCCAAGGTCGTGCAGTCGATGCGGCGCTTCCTCGACGCGCATGGCTTCGTCGAAGTGGAGACGCCGATGATGCATCCCATCGCCGGCGGCGCCGTGGCCAAGCCGTTCACCACGCATCACAACGCGCTCGATATCGATCTCTTTTTGCGCATCGCGCCCGAGCTCTACCTGAAGCGGCTGGTGGTGGGCGGCATGGATCGCGTCTACGAGATCAATCGCAACTTCCGCAATGAAGGCATCTCGACCCAGCACAATCCCGAGTTCACCATGCTGGAGTTCTACATGGCCTACGCGGATTATCGCGACATGATGGACTTTACCGCCGAGATGCTGGCGCAGGTGGCGCGCGATGTGAACGGCACAACGGTCGCGCATTTCAACGGGCACGAAGTTGACTTCGGCAACGTGCAGCGGCTGTCGATGCGCGAGGCCATCATCAAGTTCTGGCCGGAGAATGCCGGCGAGCAGCCGAAGATGAGCGACTTCTCCAGTCCGGAGCAGATCGCCGCCATGGTCCGTCGCTACAATCTGGCCAACCCGCACATCCCGTACGATCCGGTCGCACCTGACGGCAAAGCCATCGCCGAGATTTTTGAGTTCGTGGCCGAACCGCATCTCATTCAGCCGACCTTCATCTACGACTTTCCGCTGGCCATCTCGCCGCTGTCGAAGAACAAGCGCGAGGGCTTTTCCAGTAACCAAACCGAGCGCGCGGAGAATGTCGACTGGGTCGAACGCTTCGAGATCTTTGCCGGTGGCCTGGAGATCGGCAACGCCTTCAGCGAGCTGAACGATCCCGAGGAGCAGCGCCGCCGCTTCGAGCAGCAGTTAGGCGAACGCGCCCGCGGTGACGAAGAAGCCCACCAGATGGACGAAGATTACATTCGCGCGCTGTCGTACGGCTTGCCGCCGGCGGCCGGTGAAGGCGTAGGCATCGATCGCCTGACTATGCTTCTGACCGACTCGCGCTCCATTCGCGACGTGATTCTGTTTCCCGCTGCTGCGCCCGCTCAAACGCGAGGAAGAAGAAAAACTGGACAGTGCGGAGGAAGAGGCGAAGGGGTAGATGTGTTTCGCCCCTGAAGAGGCTCCGGCTAATTAGCGTGGGCTTATCCAAGGCTAACGCTGTGGCCTAGTATGATTTCGGCCCTTCGGGCTTGATCTCCCGACTCTGCTGTCGTCTCTCCACCACAACTAACACCTAGTCTCATGAGTCGTTTTGTATCAGGGCACGGCTTCAGCAGTGCCTTAGGAATGAATGATAAGGGGCTTCAGGCCCTGAGGCAGATTCTTGATGGGGCTAGAGCCCTGAGCTTTTTGCTGTGCTCCTTCGGCACGACTAAAGTCGTGCGCTGATACACCCCATAATGATTGACGACTCTTCTGAATCCCCGCCCACAAAAACGCCCCTCTCGCGAGGGGCTAAGCCGTTCAGATGAGGGGTCGAGATGTGGCAGAGACAAAAACCTTAGTTCGCCAGCAGTTCGCGCATACGCAGCCGGGCTTGGTGAAGTCCATGGCGCGATCCGTCTTCGGTGATACTCAGCAGACGCGCGATGCGAGCGTGATCGTAGCCTTCCACGTCATGCAACAGGAAAATCATTTTCTCGGTAGCCGGCAACTGCACTACGGCCCGTTCCAAGTCCACGCGCAGCGTGTTCTTGCGCACCGACAATACTGTGTTGCATGGCGCGCAGGTCAGCGTCAGTGTGCCCAGCGGCAGATACTCGCGCAGCTCGGCGATCAGCGCGCGATCAATATCGTCGGCGCTAGCCGCATCGGTGCGGGCAAAGACGCGGCAGAAGGTGTGGGTCATCAACTCTTCCGCCGCCAACTCGTGGTCGGTCATCCAGAACGCCAGAGAGTAAATGCGATGGCGGTTCTGCTCGTATATCGCGCTCGAGCTTTCCACGCTGGGCTGTAGAACGGCTGGCATGTATGCGGCAAGACCGGACATCTTTGCTTCCTGGATACTGAGGTTCATGGATATCTCCCTTTTGGAAGTTGCTTTTCGTCGCACTGCTCGTCGATCCTTGAATCAGCGACACCTTAGTACTAAGCAATCGATGTGCCTAAGAATGGCCACACTTCTAGGTGAAATTGCGAATCGTCACTAAATGCTTGAAAATTAATAGCCCTAGCTGTTTGACTAGGAAAGACAGCCCCACGTCTGCACGCCACTGGGCAACCCGGGACGGAGTTATCCACGGGATAAGTTGGTGTCTGAGTGCCCCGAGTTGGCATCCGGATACCAATTAGCGGTTCAGCAATGTGTAACTTTTTCGGGCTCACGCCATCGAGTCGATGCCGAAGCGGAGAGCCGCAGAGCAGAAACTTCGTCTAGTGGAAAATTTAGACACAGATTCAGCCTTACCTAGCTACAATCGAACAATTGACGGAGAGCGCCATTCCGTAGTCCACTCATCTCCTGCGATTTACCATGGCCGACCAACGAATACTAGTGGTTGACGATGAAGACTCGATCCGGGACGTGATGTGTTCTGTCCTGGTTCAAGCCGGCTTCACCTGCCAACCTGTCACCTCCGGGCATGACGCCCTGGCCATACTGCGGGCTGACGATAGTGTGTCCATCGTCCTCTCCGACTTGATTATGGAAGGCATGGACGGTCTCACGCTGCTGGCGCGGATGCAGCAGGAGCATCCGGACATCCCGGTCGTGATGGTGACCGCGGTCCACGACATTTCGGTCGCGCTGGCGGCCATCCGCAACGGCGCTTACGACTACCTGTTGAAGCCCTTCGAGAAGGAACAGTTGCTGGCCATGGTGCGCCGGGCCATCGAGACTCGCCGCCTCAAGCTGGAGAATCTGGCTTATCAGACCAAGCTGGAGTCGTTGGTCTCGGCCCGCACCGAGATGCTGCGCAAAGCTCTGGCCGATCTCGAGCGCTCTTATGACATCACTTTGGAAGCGCTGGGCGACGCTCTCGATCTTAAGGACGCCGAGACCGAAGGCCATTCCAAGCGCGTGACCGCATTCACCATCGCCATTGCGCGCGCCATGGAATTGCCTCAGGACCGGGTGCGCATCATCGCGCGCGGCGCTTTTCTGCACGATGTCGGCAAGATGGCAATTCCCGATGCAATTCTGCGCAAGCCCGGACGTCTCAGTCCGGAAGAACAGGCCATCATGCGCGAGCACGCTCTATTGGGTTATCAGATGCTGCGCAAGATACCCTTCCTGCAAGAGGCTTCCGACATCGTTTATTCGCACCAGGAGCGGTATGACGGTAGCGGCTATCCGCGTGGGCTGAAGGGCGATCAGATTCCGCTGGGGGCGCGCATATTTGCCATTGCCGACACCTTCGATGCCATGACTTCCGACCGCCCCTATCGCGCCGCTCAGTCCATTTCCTCCGGACGGCGCGAGATTGAGCGCAATGCGGGCAAACAGTTCGATCCCGAGGTAGTGAAGATTTTTCTGTCGATCCCCGAACACATCTGGCTGGAGTTAAGAAACGAAATCGAGAACCAGACGGCGCATCGGCATTACGGAGTGAAAGCGGGTCGCGGATCGAATTGAAGGCCTGAAGAAGCGGTCTTGTGGCCGGGTGTCTTACGTCGAGTGAAGAGTTGAGGAAACTCTGATCAAGTCCCGCAGCGGCTAAAGCCGCATGATCTTGCGGGTACTTAACGGACGACCTGAAGGTCGTCCCCTTCAAAAACAAGCCTTAGAGTTTCCTTGAGGAGTCTGCCATGAGCACTGTCTTATCCGATGTCGAGGTTCAGCAGGCCTTGCAACAACTACCCGGCTGGAAGAAAAACGGTAACGCCATTGAGCGCGTCTCGCAGTTTGGTAATTTCGTGCAAGCCATGGAATTTGTGAACCAAATCGCCGAGGCGGCCGAAGCCGTCAATCATCATCCCGATATTCTGATCAGCTACAACAAGGTCACGCTCACTCTGGTTTCGCACGATTCCGGCGGAGTGACCCAGCGCGACCTCAAGATGGCAGGAAGAATCAACCAGCTGGCGCCGGCGTAATGGCCGTCCATGTCTTGAATATCGGAACCTGGTGCGGTAAACGCTCTTACTGCTCACTCAATCCGGGGTGGGGATCGAGCGACTCCGCAATCTGATCTAACGCCGCCTGGATGCGCTCCAGCTCGCTGTCGAGATTGTCATTCCATTCCAGCAACCGGTCGGGAACTTCGCGGAAGCTCTGGAAGATCCCGCGCATTGCACTCCGGCCCCGCTCGCTGAGCAGGAACGCACCAATACTTCCCAGTCCCAGCACGGTAAGTGGCACATACCATCGGCGCATCGGAGTCTCTCTCCATCCCGACGCCTGCGCATTGAGGTGGCGTCTAACAAAAACTTACTTCTTTAGATTCGCGTTGACAACATTTGGATGATTCTCGAGCACTGAAAAGTACATAGTAAGCTTGATTCCCACCCTCTGTAGTCGACAGATTACAAAGCCATAAACCGCCTGGCGGATGGCTGGTTCCCGTAACGGGAGTCTGGACAAATTTCGCAGAAAAGCGGCCTGATTCCCGGCGAGCCCAAGTGCCCTGCTTAAACCGTCCTTGCGAGTAGCTCTCCGCAACTGGGAGCTACACTCTGGTCGATTCGGTTATACGAAGCCTGTACAAAGGCCCCGTGGCCAAACTTGCGAGTAGCCATCTTATAAATCTCCCATTACGCTGATTTGTAACAGGGCCTGGCTTCAGCCGGGCCGACAAGACTCATTCCCGACTGGGTTTTAACCCCTGTTCTCAGCGGCTGAAGCCGTCTCTTGGAGCGCGGCGGCGAGCACGACTCGAAGTCGTGCCCTGATACAAATCTGATGTACAACGATTGATAAGAGAGGTTCGAGTAGTTCTCGTGTAACTGAGAGCTGCACTCTGGTCGATTCTGGTATACGAAGTTCGTACGAAGGCGTTCGTGGCCAAACTTGGCGTCGCCGGATTATCATTCGGTCACTGAGAGACCAAGAGTGTTTGGCCGATGGCGTGCGCCAGGCTTACTCTTCCTAGTACGAGGCGTCTAGAAAGTATCATGCAAAAACTCACATTCTTTTTCATCGCAGTCTTGCTGCTGGCTGTCGCGACTTCAATGGCGGCGCAGGATCGCCCGGCTGCTCCGTTACCCAACACACTTTGGGTGGGAGCCGACGGCAAGTTCGATTCTGAACCCGATACGGCCCTGGTGCAGTTCAACATCTCGGCCCAGGAAGACAAGTTGCAGGATGCCACCCAGAAGGCTACGCAAGCCGCGGAGCAGGTTCGGCAACTGCTGCGCAGCAACGGCCTCGATCCCAAGGACGCGCAGATCAGCCGCTTCGCTACCCAGCCCGTCTACGACTACAAGAATCCCAAGCGCAAGCTGGTCGGCTATCGCGTGGACGCCAACATCAGTATCAAGCTGAAAGATTTTTCCAAGATAGGGCCGATCGCCGAAGGACTGTCGAACATGGAGGTGACCGACACGTCGATCAGCTACCTGCTCGACGACATCGACTCGGCAAAGATCAAAGCCGTGGAAGACGCCTTGCGCCGTACTCATGACGAGGCCAACGCCGTCGCGCGCTCCAGCGGCAGAACGCTGGGTGAGCTGTCCTACGCCTCGGTTGATACTTATGAGCAAACTCCGGTCCGGCCCATGATGGCAAAGGCCATGGGAGCCGGAGCGGGGGTGGGTGCTCCCGCGCCGCCTACGGCTGAGTTTGGGGCGGAGAAGATTACCGTCACTGCCCACGTGAACGCGTTGTATAACCTGAAGTAGGATCAGCGCGACTTTTGCGCGGTACAGGCGTTCATCTTAATGCGGGACAGGCCGGTTTGGCTGGGGAGGAAGAATGAGAGCGTTTGTCACCTTGTTAGCCGTGGTCGTGAGCTTGAGTGCGATTTCGGGGTCGGCCCAGACCGCTGCCGGCGCACCGCAACTCACGCCACGCAGCACCTCAGCTACCCCGTCGCAGCCCAACGATGATCCGCCCCCGCCAATCACCGTGCCCGCCGGCACGAAAATTCCGCTTACCCTGAAGCAAGGCGTAACCAGCAAGAACGCGCGGCCGGGCGATCCGGTTTATGCGCAGACCGCATTTCCTATCACCCAGAATGATCAGATCGTTATTCCCGCCGGAACGTTTGTGCAAGGCGAGGTCCGCCGCGTGCTTCGTCCCGGCCGGGTCAAAGGGCGCGCCGAATTGCAGATGAGCTTCACCTCCATGATCTTCCCCAACGGATACACCATCCTGTTGCCGGGAGCGGTTCAAGGTACGCCCGGTTCGCAAGACAACAACATGAAGGGCACGGAAGGAACGATTCAGGGCAATAGCGGCAAGGGAAAGGACGCCGCAACTATCGCCGAGGCCACCATTCCAGGAGCGGGCATTGGAGCGATTGCCGATGGCAGCAAAGGCGCGGCCATTGGCGCCGGTGCTGGCGGAGTTATCGGACTGGCTACGGTGCTGCTAAGCCGCGGCCCCGAGATTCAGCTGGGCACTGGATTCGTCGATCGAGATGGTGCTGGAAAGCAATCTGGCTCTGGATCCGGCGAAAATGCATCGCCCTGCGAATGCTCAATAGATCAGATATTTCGCTCGCGTCTCCATAAACTGGTTGAGCTTGTCTTGCCAATCTTCGGCTATGCGATGGGGATCTTCCCCGGCCAGCAGCGCCTTAAATGCTGCCTGGTTCACCAGCAGCTGATTGATGTGGCTGGTGTCGAAGCCCATGGGATAAAACTTGTGCAGCGCTGCTGCCAGTTCCAAGCCCAACTCGGGCGCATCCAGCATGTCGCGATTGGTAACGATAATGCTCACTCCGGCGCATTGCTGGCGAGCATGCGGCCCCGAAGTCGGAGTAAACGTCGTCGGCACGAATCGCACCCCGGCAATGTCGCGTTCATTCAGGTAGCTGGAGAGCTCTTTCGCATCGACCCAGGGAGCGCCCACCAGCTTGAATGGACTGTCAGTGCCGCGTCCCACCGAAACATTGGTACCTTCAATCAGCGCCACTCCGGGATACAGCGCTGCCTGCTCCAGATCGCGAAGATTCGGTGATGGATTCACCCAGATCTGCCCAGTCGAGTCGAACCAGTCGCCTCGCATCCAGCCGCGCATGGGGATGACGGTGAGATCGGCGTCGATATGCTTTTCTTCGTTAAACAGCTTCGCCAGTTCTCCCATCGTCATGCCATGCCGCACCGGCAGCGAGTTGTAGTTCACAAAACTTTCCTGCCCCGCATCCGAGACCGGACCTTGCACGTAAGCGCCGGTAATTGGATTGGGGCGGTCGAGCACAATAATCGGCTTATGCGCCTTGGCCGCGGCTTCCAGGAAATATCCCATGGTGGTTGCGTAAGTGTAGAAACGCGCGCCAACATCCTGGAGATCAACCACGAGGACGTCCAGGTTCTTAATCACGTTGGGTGATGGACGGCGTTTGGCATCGGTGTCGCCGTAGACGCTGTAAATCGGCACACCGGTGACCGCTGTCTTTCGAGTTGGCGATGTCGGCGGTATCGGCCGTACCCTGCACGCCATGTTCGGGGCTGAAGATGGCCGTCAGCTGCGCTCCGGCTACTCGCTCCAGTACGTCGATAGTGCGCTTCCCTTTGCTGTCGATGCCGGTCTGATTGGTTAGCAGCCCGACGCGAGCGGTGGTCACGTTGGGAATCTTGACCTGCTCAAATTGCCGTTCTTCCAGCACGTCGATCCCGTTCAGCACCTTGCCATTGCGGACCACGATTCTGCGCGCCGCCATGGCCGCCTCGTTATATCCGGTGATGCGCGCCAGGCGCATCTTCTGTTCTTCGCTGGGATTGAGCTGCAACGCCGCCGCCACCGCCGTCGCCACCTCGGTGCGCAACGCGATCACGTTGCCTTCCTTCAGGTTCACAGCATTGGTCAGCAGAATGATGTAAGTATTGGTGGTGGGATCGATCCACAGCGAAGTGCCGGTAAAGCCGGTGTGGCCGAACGAGCCCACCGGCAACAGTTCTCCGCGATTGGAAGAAAAAGGCGAGTCGATGTCCCATCCCAGGCCGCGCACGCTGGAATAATTTGCCGGCTGCTGCGGCGTGGTCATTTTCTCCACGATCAGCGGCGACAGGATGGGCGCGCCGCCGTTCAGCAGAGCTTCCGCGAATTTCGCCACATCGTCGGCATTGGAGAAAAGTCCGGCATCGCCGGCCACTCCGCCCATCTGATGCGCGGTGGGATCGTGTACGGTTCCCCGCAAGACTTGCCCAGTGTGCTCATCCCGCTGCGTGGGAGCGATGCGCGGCACCCAGGTTTGCGGCGGATTAAACCGCGTCGAGGTCATGCCCAGCGGACCGAAAATGTAGGTTTGGGCGTACTGATCCAGCGGCATGCCGCTGACTTTCTGCACCAACTCGCCCAGCACGATGAAGCCGACATCGCTATAGCGGAAGGTCGAGCCCGGCGGGCTCTGCAGCGTCGCCGCATTGGCGCGGCTGTAGCCTTCCTCCAGCCCATTCCACGGCTGCTTCAAGTCAAGGTCCGCCGGCAATCCGGAGTAATGCGTGAGCAACATGCGAATGGTGACGTCCTGCTTGCCATTCTGCGCGAAGTCGGGAATATACTTTGCCACCGGATCGTTCAGCTTGATCTGTCCCAGTTGCTCCAGACGCATCACGCTGGTCGTCGTCGCAATCACTTTGGTCAACGAAGCCAGATCGAAGATCGTGTCTGGCGTCATGACCTCAGGTTTGGGGTCGGTCGACCGATTGCCGAAAGCTTTGCGATAGACGATCAGTCCGTTGTGCCCGACCAGCAATACCCCGCCCGGCGCGTTGCCGTTCTTCACCGCGTCGTGCAATAGATCGTCCAATGGCGCAAAGCGGTTTTGCACCTCCTTCGAGGCCATGGGAGCCGCAGGCGCAGCACCTTCGGGAGGAGCCGGATTCGCTCCGGATGCCGCTGGCTTTTGCCCGGCAGTGGGGCTGGAGGTAGCTCCGCCCTTTGACGGCGCAGGTTTTTGCGCGAAGGCGGGCGCAGCGGCGATGATGAGAAGACAAAGATAGACCAGCGCAACGGCTGGCCAGCGAAGACGCAGGCTCAATTGAACCGAGACCCTTCTGGCTGCAGATTGTGCCCGCTGTTTTGGCAGGCAAGCTATTATAAGTTGCCGCGCATCAGGCTGCACGACGGCATGGAATGGAGAGATTGCTGGCAGCCTTTACTTGTTGTCATCACGAGGGGCTTCAGCCGCCGAGGGATCTGCTTTTCCCCGATTGCGCCACAACCGCTGTAACGCGAAATGAATCCAGCCTCCCAAAAACCCGCGCCTCCTACCCCTGCTTTCGAGCAGCAAGAAACACAATTCCCGCGTGCCTTCGGCATCCTTCGCAAGGCCATCGCGGATCAAGCCTTTCCCGGCGCCGCTCTTGCCGTCACGCATGGTGGATCGTTGATCGCCTCTCAGGGCTTTGGCCGCTTCACCTACGATGACGACGCACGACCTATACTGCCTGATACCGTATTCGATCTGGCATCGCTCACCAAGGTCGTGGCGACAGCCGCGGTCGCCATGCTTCTTCATGAACGCGGTCAGCTTCCGCTCGACGCACCGCTTGCAACATTTCTGCCAGAGTTCGTTTCTCTTGCGCCCAAACATCAGCAGGCAGCGCGTGAGACGGTCACCATCCGCATGGTGCTGGCGCATTCCAGCGGATTGCCCGCCTACGAGAAGCTGTTTAGTTTGCCGAAAGTCGCGAAGATCTGATTCGCGCCGCGCTCACTGCGCGATTAGTCACCACGCCCGGCACTCGCGCCGATTACAGCGACATCGGATTCATCCTGCTAGGAGAAGTCTTGGCTCGGCAAGCCGGGTTGGAACTCGATAAGTTCGCACGCCAGGAGATCTTCACGCCGCTGGGAATGTCGCGCACCCGCTTTCTTCCGCCCAGCGAGTGGAAGTCTGCGATCCCACCGACCGAAGATGATCAGAGATTTCGCAAGCGGATCATTCAAGGCGAAGTGAACGACGAGAATGCCTACGTGATGGGCGGAGTCGCCGGACATGCCGGAGTTTTCGCTCCGGCGGTCGACTTGGCTATCTTCGCCGAATGCATGTTGCGCCGCGGCGCGCCAATTCTGAAACCGGAGACGGTGAAGCTTTTCACCCATCGAGAGTCGTCGCCACCGGGAACCTCACGAGCACTGGGGTGGGACACGCCGTCGCCCACGGAATCGTCGTCTGGCCGGCATTTCTCGTCACTGTCGTTCGGTCATCTAGGATTCACCGGCACTTCTCTATGGATCGATCCGGCGCGCAAGCTGTCGGTAAGCCTGCTCACCAATCGCACCTGGCCTAACCGCGCGTCGCAGGCGATCCGGCAAGTCCGGCCCCAGGTGCATGACGCCATCGTCGAAGCACTGCAGGAACGATGATGTTGAAGGTCATGACCATGCCGAAGCCCATGGCACTTATGAAGGGGCGCGCCGTTGAGCGCTTTTTTATCCTCTGCGGGCTTCGGCCCGCGAGGAGCGACGCTGAGTTTTTAGAATCTCTGGATTGAAGATTTCTCGATGAAGCCCAAGCCCGCTTCCGACACCGCAAACCTCGGCACCGAGCAACGCAATCCCGCGACCAAGAATTTCGACGCCCTCTCGGCGTTGCAGATCGCGCGCGTCATCAACGCCGAAGACGCCAAGGTCGCAGGTGCCGTCAAGAAAGCACTGCCACAGATCGCGCGCGCTATCGACACCATCGCTGAAGCCCTTTCCAACGGAGGCCGGCTGATTTACGTCGGCACCGGCACCAGCGGACGCCTGGGCGCGCTCGACGCTGTCGAATGCCTGCCGACGTTCAACAGCGATCCCAAGGCGGTGCAGTTCGTGATCGCCGGCGGCATGAAAGCTCTGGCTGCCGCCGTCGAGGCTAACGAGGATTCGCGCCAGTCCGGCGCAGACGACATCGCCAAACGCAAACCCACCAGGCGCGACGTTGTGGTCGGCATTGCCGCCAGCGGACATACTCCGTATACCGTCGCCGCGGTCGAATACGCCCGCTCACGAGGCGCGAAAACAGTTGCGATAACGTGCAACCGAGATACTCCACTGGAACACGCGGCTGAAATCGCTATCGTGGTCGAGGCTGGTCCCGAAGTCGTCTCCGGCTCCACGCGCATGAAGGCAGGCACGGCGCAGAAAATGGTGCTGAATATGCTGACCACCGGCGCGATGACGCGCCTGGGCTACGTCTATGGCAATCTCATGGTCAACGTCCATCTCAAGAACAGCAAGCTGGTGGAACGGGGCATCCGCATCCTGCAGCAGGCTACTGGGCTCGACCGAAAAAGCAGCATCGAGACGCTTCACAAGGCTGGTGGCAGCGTTCCCGTCGCTATCGTCATGACGAAAAGGAAAGTCGGCAAATCCCCAGCCGAACGGCTGCTGCAACAGGCCAAGGGGCACGTCCGTGCCGCTCTTGGAGAAAAATAGGCTTTGGCAATAAATTGGACTTTTCCACAGCCTCTGGTGCGCTATACTCCGCGGGTCATTTACGTCGGGGCAAACGCAACTCACGCGTCCGCATCTCGGAAGTAAGCAGTACCTGCAGCGACTCCTGGCCAGATTACTCGTAAAATGGAGATAGCGCCGTGATCCATAGGTTCGGCGTTACGCAGTACAGGTTAGGAACTTCTCTGATGGACAAGTTTGTCGTTCGCGGCGGCAATCCGCTGCTGGGCACCGTGCGCATCAGCGGCGCCAAGAATGCCGCGCTGCCCGCAATGGCGGCGGCTCTGCTTACCGACGAGCCCGTCATCCTGGAAAACATTCCGCAAGTTCGCGACATCGAGACCGAGCGCAAGCTGCTGGCCGCGATGGGCGCCGAGGTCGAGCTGGTTACGGCCGCGCCCAGCATCGCACCACCATCTGCTGCCGCGATCTGGTCCAGTCCTGAAGCTTCGTACGAGCTGGTCAAGACCATGCGTGCTTCCACGCTGGTGCTGGGTCCGCTGGTGGCGCGCATGGGAATGGCTCGCGTGTCGCTGCCCGGCGGTTGCGCCATCGGAGCGCGGCCCATCGATCTGCACTTGAAAGGCCTGGAGAAGCTGGGCGCCAAGATTTCGCAGGAACATGGTTACATCGAGGCGCGCGCCGAGCGCCTCAAAGGCGCGCGCATTGTCTTCGAGAAGATTACCGTCACCGGAACCGAAGATCTGCTGATGGCCGCGACCCTGGCCGAAGGCGAGACCATACTGGAGAACTGCGCGCGCGAGCCGGAAGTGGTCGACCTGGCGGCGCTGCTCAACAAGATGGGCGCGCAGATTGAAGGCGCGGGCACGCACACCATCCGCATTCACGGCGTCGAAAGCTGCATGGAGCGCGTCATCGCATCATTCCCGACCGCATCGAAGCCGGCACGTTTCTGGTTGCCGGCGCGCTGACCGGCGGCGATCTGCATGGTCTCCGAACTGCGAACCGCTTCATCTCGACGCGCTGCTGCAGAAGCTGGAAGAGTGCGGCGTGACGGTGCGGCCCAACGGCGACTCCATCCGCGTCATCAGCGATGGCCCGCTGAAAGGCGCCGACGTGATCACCGAGGAATATCCCGGCTTCCCCACCGACATGCAGGCGCAATACATGGCGCTGGCGACCCAGGCCGAAGGCACCAGCATCGTCACGGAAAACATCTTCGAGAACCGCTTCATGCACGCCCAGGAACTGGTGCGCATGGGGGCCAACGTCAAGATCGAAGGCAGCCGAGCCGTGGTTCGCGGACGCACCCCACTCAGCGGAGCAGCCGTGCAGGCCAGCGATCTGCGCGCCTCGGCCTCGCTGGTGCTGGCCGCGCTGGTCGCCGACGGCGAAACCATCATCGATCGCGTCTACCACATCGATCGCGGCTACGAGCACATCGAAGAGAAGCTGCGCGGCGTGGGCGCACAGATCCGCCGCATCGGCGAACTGCTTCCCCGCCGCATGACCGCGCCCGCCGTCGCAAGCTAGCGCTCGAACAACATTCCCTGCTGGCGGCCCACCACGCTATTGCTTAAAACCAGCCGCATTGTCACCCGCTTCTGTGACCCATCTCGCAGCGTTCCAGCCGCAATCAGCGTTTTAGCAAGACAAGGAGCTCTTGATGCGTGGTAATGAGAAAGTGATCGAGCAGTTGAATCTGGCGCTATGTGCGGAATTGACGGCCATTGCGCAATACATGGTGCAGGCGGAAATTTGCGAGAACTGGGGCTACGGCCGTCTGGCCGGACTCACCAAGGCACGTGCCATTCAGGAAATGAAGCACGCCGAAACGCTAATCGAGCGGATTGTGTTTCTCGATGGCGTGCCCAACGTGGCCGTTCCGCTAACGCCCGAGATCGGCGCCAATGTGACAGCAGCAACTGGAAGCCGACCTGGCGTCGAAGCCGGCGCGATCCGCGAATACAATGACGCTTCTGCCATCTGCCGCGAAGCTGGAGACGCAGGCACCAAGGACCTGTTCGATCGCTTAATACATGATGAGGAAGGTCATGCAGACTTCCTGGAAGCGCAACTGCATGCGATTCAGGAAATGGGAATCGGTCCGTATCTGGCACAACAATTGGGAAGTTAAGCCGAACTTCGAAGCTTACCTCAAGTTCAAACGTGCGAAGAAAGCGAAAAGGCCGCCAAGCCCTTTGCATTGACTGAGAATCTGCGTGGCTGCGACTGTTGGTCGGCCGCAGCCATTAAGATTTGGTCGGAAGCTTATATTTTCAACAGGCGATCAAAGAAAGAACGGTAACGCTGGAGCGCCACACGCAAGTCTTCGGTGGAGACGTTATCGCCTCGGTCCCACTGCTTTTCCAGCCCCGCACGTTCATTCGCAAAGCCTTCGGCCAGTTTCTTCATTAGGGAAGCGACTAGCTTATCGGCATCCTCCACGGCCCGGCGAGGTTCATCGACGAACCCGGTCTGTATAGTGCTCCAGCGTGACCGGAAGTCACCAACTTCCGAGTCGGAAAAAAGTGCAGTGGGTGGCTTGGGCGCGCCCGCAACGGAATCGGGAACGGCACTTGTGGTCTCGTCGGGTAGCGGGATCGCGGTTCGGGCTGCGCCATCGAGAACGCTTTCCGGTTCCGTGACTCGTTGTCCACGAACTAGCTGGGGACGAACTTCCGTCTCACGTAACTTGTCGCTACGCCCTGCTAAATCTGCGGTTGTAAGTTCTTCATCTCGATCTCTTCTCAGAAACTCCGCCATTATGCAACCTCTCTTCTAATTGCTTCGGGTCTGCGCCCGTCCAAAAGGTCCTCAAAGAGCGACCGGTAGTAGATCATTGCCTGTCGCAGATCTTCCGTACTTGCCTGTCCTTGACGATGCCGTAGGGCGATCTCGTGAGCCGCCCGATAGTTCTCCACCACGTGAGGATGGTCGACCGACAGATCGGCCGCGCGCTGCTCAAAATCCGCCATTGGGTAGCCGCGGGCTCCCATCAGGGAGACCACCGCATCATCAGCATCAACGACAGCACCCTTAGGGTCATCTACGAAACGCGATTGCACCGTGCGCCAGCGCTCCGCATATTGTTGCCGCTGGGTAGCATCGAGTTGGCGAATATGAAACTTTTCAACTCGTTGTTCACGTTTCTGTAGCAGGGCTTGGGCTTCCCGTTCTGAGCCCCGCTCCCGAACCGTTCGATCGTACTCCGGCCCGAAACGCTGGCGTAGAGCGGCTTTGCGTCGTTGCAGCATTACCGCGACGCCTGCTACCAGCACCAGCACGACCACCACTATGAGAGCGAGGATTTTGGGATCTACATGCATGCAGGTCTCCTCAAACAGTGATACCAATCTGAATCGTTCGTTCAGTTAGAGGACACGACCAGGAGCCGTGTTGTCCCCGCGAAGATTTTTGTTGATCGCCGCGTGTGCGAGCTTGATGGAAATAGAGAACCGCCCGCTGCGGAGCATGACAGACATGTCATTCCAGTTGGCAGCGACGCTGACGAATCCCATGGTTATTGCGACGGCGAGGCCGGTGGTAAGGCTAGCGCTTCTTCACCGCAATCACATTGTCGTCCGGATTGCGGTCGATCAGCTTGTCCACCGGATCGATGCCAGCCTGCGCCGGAACCTTGTCGACGGTCACCGTGATGTCCGTTTTCTCCTGCTCGATCTTGTGCTTCTGGAGGTAAAGGAATTTCCCGTTAGCATCCAGCACGCCAATGTCGATCAAGTCATGCAGTGGTACTGCATGCTCTTGCCCACGGCCATCAGCGCGGACCTTCTTGGCTTCGACCGTCAAGTGGACATCGTACTTGCCATCCGGCCGCTGCACATAATCGGCTGAGAGCGCGCGGTCGTCGTATAGAGTAATGTTCTGGAACAGGTCGTCGAATAAGTATTGGTATTCAGGCGGCGTCACCTTGCGGAAATAGCCTTCCAACTCCAACGACGTCGGATACGGCCCGTCCTTGAATGCGTGGACTTGCAGAAACTCGCGGATGGCCTCATTGACCTTGTCCTCGCCAATGTAGTCTTGCAACTCGTACATCACCAGCGCGCCCTTGTTGTAATGAATGTAGCCCTGGTTCGGATCAACCTTGTATAGCGGATTCTCCTCGTTGCGTTCGGCTCCGCGGCCACGCAAGTATCCATCGAGTTCGTAGCGCAAGAATTTCTTCATCGACTCCGGGCCGAAGTGGTGCTTCATCACCATCAGCGCGGTGTATTGCGCCATGGTTTCGTCGATGGAAGTCGCTCCCTGCACGTACGCCGACATCACCTGATGACCCCACCATTGATGGCCAGTCTCGTGCGCGGTCACGTAAAAAGGCATATTCAAGGCATCAGGTTTATTGCTGATCTTGGTGATGAAGCCGATCGATTCAGAGAACGGAATCGTGTTGGCGAATGACTCAGCAAACTGGCCATACCGCGGAAACTCAATAATGCGGAGCTGATGAAACTGGAATGGGCTGAAGTTGGCGGTGCAATATGCGAGTGTCTCCTTCATGCTCTCCATCATGGTGTCCAGATTGAACTCGTGTCCCGACTGGTAGTAGATCTCCAGATTCACGTTCTGCCAGCGGTCGCGGCGCACTGCGTAGCGTGCCGACTGAATCGAGTAGATGTTCATGATGGGCGCATCCATCTTGTAATGGAAATAGCGGCGTCCATCTTGTTCCCACTCTTTTTGCAGGTACCCCGGCGCGATCGCGATCTGGTCCGGACTGGTGCTGACTGTGGCCTCGAAGTTGATCCAGTCGGCATCGAAGGAGCCGCTGTTGTACTGGCGAGCTGAAACGTCATCCAGCGTAGGCAGCCTCCTTGCCTTCTCCAGCCCATGGCGATGTCGCGCGCTGTCGTCGGTCAGTTCGATATCGGGCGCGTACCCAATGTAAGGACCGTAGCGATCATTAATGAAAGTTCCGTTGCGAACGATGTCGGTGTTTGGTTGCGAGTTCTCGAACCCCGGATTATCGTATTGCAACGCATAACTCAGCTGAATTCGCCCGTGCGGCGGTAGCGGCGCCGGCAAACGATACACATAGAACCCTAATGTTGGATCTTCGATCAAGGCGGTCTGGCCGCCGGCAAAGGTGAGGCGATCGACGCGGATGTGCGGTAGCGGCAACGGCGCCAGATCAACTGGCAAGATAGTCACTGCAATGCGATCGATGTCCGATGACGTCTTGTTCTCCAGCCACATCGTGCCATGCACCGCCATCGACCGCTTATCGGGATAGATGTCCACCTGCGTGGTCACGTCAGTAATACGGGGCTGTGGTAGTGACCAATATTGGCGATACTTCTTTTCGTACTGGGCGCGGCCTTCGTCAATCTTGAATGCGGTTCGATACGGATTCACGATGTTGGTGTTGTAAAAAATGTATGCGCCAACGCCGAACAAGAGAACCAAACAAGTTGTCGCGCCGGCCAGCGTGGTCCGTGAAAGCCGCGCGGCCGCAAGATTCAGCCGGATACGACCACTGCTCTCCGTGCCTCGAACCCAGAACAGATTGGTGACGATCGCCAGCAAAACAGCGGCAATCGCCCAGTAAAGCCGGAACCAAAACACTGGCTGCGCGAACGGCCCGTAGCCGTTCATGTCGGAGTAGGTGATGGGCGGCGTCTGTCCAAAGCGATAGAGATAATGCTGGAATCCTGCCGGCGGCAGCGCAATAGTGGCAACCAGGTACAGCACCATTACGAAGTGGCCCAGGTACTTGTTATTGACCAGGGTCTGCACAAAGATCGCCAGAACGCACAGGATCCACAGCTCTGTCAGTCGATTGAAAAACAGCTCCCGGAAGTAAAGTCCCAGCTGGAAGTGGTAGTAGCCCTGAGCGACCTGGACAATCAGGCCCGATGCCAGGATCAGCAGCACGACCAGCACTTGCACGGCCATTAACGCCAGGAGTTTGGAGCTGAATAATACCCAGCGCTGCATGGGAAATGCATCCATCACCTGATTCAGCTTGGCATCGCGCTCGCGCCACACTAACTCGCCGGAATAGAAAATGACGATGGCCAGCGCGAAGATAAAGAAGCCGCCGGCGGCGTTTTGCAACATCTGGTAAGTGACTGGATAGATAGCCGTGGCGAACGGGTCGTTAACTCCGAGTGCCGAAACAATCGCGAACAAGCCTCCGGCCACCATCAGCACCAGGAAGAAAACGTTTCTGGTAACCTCCGTGAACTGGATCCGCGTCAGAGAGAGTAACTGGCGAAATGAGGCCACTGCCGAGAAGACTGGGTGAGCGATGGGCAGCGATTCCGAGGCCGGAGCAGCTTCGACTTCCTCCGCAAGCACCCGGCGCTTGCTGCGTTCTGCTGGATAAGCAAAGCAAAACTCAACGTAGGTGACAATGAGGAAGATCGCTCCCACTCCCAGCCAGAGAGCGCGATTCGCCAGCAAGATTCCCTGCAACGGAATAAGCTGTACATTGCGCTGAAACGGCGTCCAGTAACGGGTGATGCGGTCAATCGCGTTTCCGCCCAAGGGATCAGCCAATGCCGAGGCCACGCTGATATTCAGATTGGTGGAGAGCTGGTTAACGGTGAAATAGCCAATCAGCACCAGCACGGCGGCAATGTATACCGGCAGCATCTTCCGCGTCAGAGCAGCCAAAGCGAAGAAAATGGCAGTGGTAAATAGAAGGTTCGGGAGGACCGTGATGAAGTAGGGTTGAAAATACCCGCCGACGATTTGCGGCCCGAGCCGGGTTTTATCCAGCCAGGGCAGTAGAGTACCGATCCACGCGCCCAGTCCTACGCTGGAGAAAATGAAGATCTGCAAAACGAACGCCGCCAGGAAGCGGCCGCCCAGGTAGTCGAGCTTGGTGATGGGCGCGGTATAGAAAAATACGGCAGAGTTGCTGTCGATGTCCTGGTAGGTCGCTTGTCCGGCAATTGCCGCAGTAATGATGAGGCCGTAAAAGCTAAGGTAGGTGATGATGACGTTCAGGGCGTAGGGCGAATTGACCAGCACTTTGCCGCCGGTGCCGAACTCAATGCTGGTACCTCCAATCGCTCCCCCGGACATCAGCGCAAACAGGCAGCCAAGAGCGAAGAATACGAGGAAGTAAATATAGGTGGAGAGTCGGCGCAGGCGCTGATCGAGTTCGAAGAGGAATATGTTGGTCAGCATGAGATCAGTTGGCCGGAGCTACCGCGGAATGCACGAAACCTTTAATGGTCGCGAAGTAGAGGTCTTCCAGGTCAGGAGTCATCGACTCGAAGCCGGCTTCGGGCTGGTCGTCCTGGAAAACTCGCAGCATCGTCCGTCCGGCGAAGAGGTGCATGGAAATCACGCGAAAGCGCTGCTGATAGTCGGGCAACTCCGAGCGCGAAATCGCTTTTCGCCACACTCGTCCGTTCAGGTCCGCAACCAGCGTGGCCGGATCGCCGACCACCCGCACGCGTCCCTCATGAATGATTGCCATGTTGCTGCACAGGTCGCTCACGTCAGAGACGATGTGGGTGGAGAGAATCACGATCACGTTCTCCCCGATGGCGCTCAGCAGGTTGTGAAAGCGCACTCGCTCTTCGGGATCGAGCCCGGCGGTAGGTTCGTCCACGATGATCAGCCGGGGATTGCCCAGTAGCGCCTGCGCGATTCCAAAGCGCTGTTTCATGCCGCCCGAGAAACTGCCGAGCGGCTTGTTGCGATGGTCCCAAAGATTCGTCTGCCGCAACAACGCGTGAACCACCTCACGCCGCTCTTTTGCGTTCTCGATTCCCTTGAGCTCCGCAAAATGTGACAACAGTTTCTCGGCTGTGACCTTGGGATATAAGCCGAAGTCCTGTGGCAAATATCCGAGCAGCTTGCGGACTTCATCCTTCTGCCGCAACAGATCAATGGCGCCCAGTTGCGCGCTGCCGCTGTCGGCCTCCTGCAGCGTGGCCAGCGTACGCATGAGCGTCGACTTCCCCGCCCCGTTAGGGCCCAGAAGGCCAAACATGCCGAGTGGAATGGCGAGCGAGACGTCGTGCAACGCCTGCGTCCCATTGGGATAGCGTTTAGAGAGATTTTCGATTTGTAATTGCATCGCTCCTCGAGGTCGTAAACCTGAGATACGAGAATATCGACAAATTGGTTCCAGGCAGACAAGAATTCTGGTTGCGACCCACATTTTGCCGGCAGGCAGAATCTGCACTTCGCAGAAGAGAGCAGATCCCTCGCTACACTCGTGATGACAAATCTTAGGGTCACCGTCGATGGGATTACCCGAAATACGGGTTTACAAAACTTATGTTTTCTTAACAAAATCGCATGTCCCCGTGTGTTTAGGTAATAGATGGGATAACTTCCGCTCGTTTGCGACGAAGTATCTTAGTAGCCAACGAAGTGCTTTTCCAATCAGACGAAATGCAGATCACGCTCCCAAAACGGACAACCCCAACACGGACAACAAAGATCGCCGCGATGTTCTTTCTCATCGCCGGTACTCTGCTATGTGCTTCGCGATCTTTCGCAGCTCAGCAGAGCGACACCTCGACGCAGGCCAATGCGCCGAAGAAGACTCGGGCCGTCGGCACCATCAAATCCGTGAACGGCAACATCATCACCCTGACCACTGACACTGGTTCTGAAATCAATGTGCTCATCGCACCGACGACTCGGCTGGTGCGTATGGCGCCAGGACAAACGGACCTGAAGAGCGCTCCGGCGATCCAATTGAGCGATGTTCAAGTGGGCGATCGACTGCTGGCTGGAGGAACGCCTTCCGACGATGGCAAGTCCGTCTTAGCTACCTCGGCGGTTGTCATGAAGAAGTCCGATGTCGCCGAAAAGCAGGAGCACGATCGCCAAGAGTGGCAGAAACACGGTACGGGCGGCGTGGTGAAGGCGGTCGATGCCAGCGCTGGAACCATCACCCTTTCTACCGGGACTCTGGGCGCGCCCAACACGCTTGCGGTTCATGTTTCGAAGGATACGATCATCCGCCGGTACGCTCCCGACTCGGTGAAGTTCGACGATGCCAAGCCGGGCACGCTGGAACAGATCAAGCCTGGTGACCAGCTTCGCGTGCGCGGCACCAAGAGCGACGATGGCAAGGAGATGGCTGCAGCGGAAATCGTTTCCGGAAGCTTCCGCAGCATCGCCGGCGTAGTGGTGTCGGCCGATACGGCGAACAAGACGATCACGGTGACGGACTTGGCGAACAAGCGGCCGGTAACGCTGAAAGTTGCTTCCGACTCGCAGATGCACAAATTGCCTGCCATGTTCGCGCAGCGCATTGCCATGCGTTTGAAAGGTGGCGCTACTTCCGGCACGGGCGGCGGTGCTGCCGCAGGCGGGCCTCCGCCGGGTGCTCAAGGCGGCCATGCGCTTCCCGACGGCGGTCCCAGTCCCGGCGGCGTTCGTCCGAGTGGTGTGCCTGATTTTCAACAGATGCTCAACCGCATGCCCGCGACCAACCTTGGCGAACTACAAAAGGGTGATGCGGTGATGATCGTCGCCACCGAAGGCTCAGCCGAATCACCTTCGACGGTGATTATCCTGCTCAGCGGTGTTGAGCCGATTCTTGCGGCTGCTTCTCCCAGCCAGGCCAGCACGATTTTGTCACCGTGGAATCTGTCCACCGGAGCAAATGCTGGAACGGGAGACACTCCCTAGCGGAATACAGGCAGCGACACAACTTTTCGGCTTCATGAAAGTCCAACTACTCCAAATGCGTTTGTGTGCCATCGTCCTCCTTTTGCTTTCGATCACCGTTGCTGCCTCGGCGCAAACATCGGGAACCCTGCGTGGCCGGATAACCGATCCGTCCGGCGCTGTCATTCCTGGGGCAACGATCACTGCCACTGGTGCCGACGGCAAGAACGTCAGCGCTGAAACCAATCACCAAGGTGTTTATGAACTGAAGGGACTTGCTCCCGGCTCTTACAACGTCACGGCCACCGCGAAGGGCTTCGCCGTCGATCAGGAAGCTGACGTGAAGGTTGTCGCGGGCCAGCCGCAACAGCTCGACATTGGTCTGGAGATCGAAGTCGAAAAGCAGAACGTCGAAGTGCAGGAAGAAACGCCGACGGTTAGCGTGAGCCCTGAAAACAGCGCGGGCACCATCGTGCTCAAAGGTAAGGATCTGGACGCACTCTCCGACGATCCCGACGAGCTATCCTCAGAGTTGCAAGCCCTCGCCGGGCCCTCGGCTGGACCAAACGGCGGCCAAATCTACGTCGACGGATTTACCGCCGGGCAACTTCCGCCGAAATCGGCGATCCGCGAAATCCGCATCAACCAGAATCCTTTCTCCGCCGAGTATGACAAGCTCGGCTATGGACGTATCGAGGTCTTCACCAAACCGGGAACCGATCAGTTCCACGGGCAGCTCATGGTGAATGGAAATTCTTCATACTTTAACTCGCTCAATCCCTTCATTACCTCGACGCCGGGCTACTACTCGGAAATTTTCAACGGCAATGTCAGTGGGCCGATCGACAAGAAGGCGTCGTTCTTCTTCACCGTCCAGCAACGCGACATCGACAACGTAAGCGTGGTCGTCGCCCAGGTGCTCGGTCCGGGTAACACCATCGTCCCCTACACGGCGACAGTGCCGAGCCCGGCCAAGCGGCTGAACATCAGCCCCCGAGCCGATTTCCAGCTGTCGCCCAAGAACACGCTGACAGTCCGCTATCAATATGTGCGGAATACAGAAGACAACGAAGGCATCGGGCAATTCTCTCTTCCCACAACTGGTTTCAATTCCCACAGCACCGAGCAGACCGTACAGATCAGCGACACCCAGACGATCAGCCCGACTATGGTAAATGAGACGCGTTTTCAGTACATCCGCGACAGCGACACCCAGGTTCCGCTGAGCGTCGATCCCACCGTCGTTGTGCAGGGCGCCTTTACCGGCGGTGGAAGTTCGAGTGGCACGGTGGTAAGCAATCAAGACCACTACGAACTGCAGAATTACACCTCGATCGCCCATGGCAAGCAATTTATCAAGTTCGGGGGAAGGTTGCGGGGAACCTTGTTTTCGAGTGAACAGAACTCCGGCTTCAACGGAACCTATACTTTTTCTTCGATCGCCGCTTATCAAGACACCATCCTTCGCCTGGGAGGTGTCCCCAGCCAATTTGTTCTGGTCGCGGGACAGCCGCTCTCCGATGTTTCCATGGTCGACGTCGGCCTATATGTGGAGGATGAATGGAGGCTGCGTCCCAACATCACGCTTAGCGGCGGCTTGCGCTATGAGACGCAGACCGGCATTCCCTATCAGGGCGATTGGGCGCCGCGCGTGAGTCTGGCCTGGGGCCTGGGACACAACAAGACCCAGCCGAAAACCGTGCTGCGCGGCGGATACGGCATCTTCTACGATCGCTTCTCGTATGACTACCTGTTGCAAGCTGAACGCTACAACGGCACGACGCAGCAGCAGTACGTGGTGGCAAACCCAACCTTCTTTCCGCTGATCCCTACGCCGGCGCAGTTGTCACAGATCTCGACGACTTCGCCCACTATTTATCAGGTCCAGCCGGGTCTGCGTGTGCCTTACACCATGGAGGCGGCATTTAGCGTCGAGCGGCAGGTAATGAAGAACGCGACTGTTTCTGTTACCTATCTCAACTCGCGAGGAGTGCACCAACTCTTCTTGCGCAATGCCAATGCTCCGCTGCCAGGCACGTACCCACCCACCGATATTCGTCCTTTCGGTGGGAACACTAATATTTATCAGTACAACTCCGGCGGCGTTTTCGAGCAGAACCAGCTGATCGCCAATTTTCGAGTGAGCGTTGGCACCAAGCTATCGCTATTTGGTTTCTATTCTCTCAACTTTGCCAACAGCGATCTGGGAAGCGGCGGCGCGGTTTCGATTTCGTCAGGAGGAGGCGGCGGCGGATTCGGCGGCGGATTCGGCGGAGGCACCAGTTCCCCGCAGTTCGTCAGTAACTCCTACGATCCCATGGAAGACTATGGGCGAGCGGCCTTCGATGTCCGCAACCGTTTGTTTATCGGCGGCACAATTTCCCTGCCCTACGCTCTTCGCCTTAGCCCATTCATCATCGCCGACTCGGGTTCGCCGTTCAACATCATCGCTGGTCAGGATCTGAATGGCGACTCGATTTTCAATGACCGCCCCGCGCTGGGCGGTACGGCCGGACCCGGTGGCACGGTCTACATGACACCGTACGGAACTTTCAACACCGCCCCCATTCCCGGCCAGACCATCGTTCCCATCAACTATGGCACCGGGCAATCTTTGTTTAGCTTGAACCTGCGGCTGAGCAAGACGATCGGTCTGGGACCGAAGGTCGAGGGACACGGACGGTCTGGAGGATCTGGCGGTGGCGGTGGTCGCGGAGGCGGAGGTGGCGGACTTGGAGGCCGCGGGCTTGGAGGGCAGGGCGGCGGCCCGTTTATCTTCGGCGGAGAAACGAATCGCAAATACAACCTGACATTCAGCGTCAGTGCACGAAATTTGCTGAACAATGTGAACTATGCGCCGCCCATCGGGACCCTCGGCTCGCCCCTGTTTGGGACGTCGAACGCGTTGGCCGGCGCTCCATTTTCTTCCGGCTCCGCCAGCCGGCGCATCGACCTGCAGATGTTGTTTTCGTTCTAGAGCCGGGACTGAGAATCCCGGCTGTTCGATCGTGTCGAGCGGCGGGCTGGCCTTCCATCCGAAGGGAAGTTTTACGTACCGGCCCGCCGTCGAAATTCTCGCACTTCACACCATCACGCCTGCAGTGCGGTGCTCCAGCTCATGAGCTACCGCGATCGACAGTCTGCGAATGCCTTCGCGGATCTGTTCCGGCTGCGCGTTGGAGAAGTTCAACCGCATGTGCGAACCCGGGTCGCCATTGGGGAAGAATGGCTCGCCGGGCACAAAGGCTACATCCTGGCGCAAAGCCGAGTCCAGCAGCCGCGACGAATCGACGCCCGGCGGCATGCTGACCCACAGGAACAGTCCGCCATGCGGATGCGTCCACGAAACCTCAGGCGGGAAGAAGTCGTGCAAAGCGGCCAGCATGGCATCGCGACGTTCCTTGTAAACGCTGCGGATCAACTTCACGTGCTCTTCGATAAATCCGTCACGCGCCACTTCGTAGGCGATCATCTGCGCGAAAGTGCTGGTGTGCAGATCGGCACACTGCTTCAACTGCACCAGACGGAGGATCACGTCTGGCGGGGCTACGATCCAGCCCAGGCGCAAGCCCGGCGCTAAAACCTTCGAGAAGGTGCTGAGATAAATCACGTTCCCCAACTTATAGCCGCTGTCGCGCAATAGATTGGTGCGGTCGAGCACCACCAGCGGCGTAATATGTTCGCCTTCGTAGCGCAACTGTCCGTAGGGATCGTCTTCGATGATTGGGATGCCGTACTTGTCGGAGAGCAGCACCAGTTCATCGCGCCGCGCCCGCGAAAGCGTCACTCCGCCGGGGTTCTGGAAGTTTGGCAGGATGTACATGAACTTCGGACCCGAGCGCAGGGCTTGCTCCATCTCGCAGGTCTGCAGGCCGTTGTGGTCGATGGGCACGGTGACATATTCGGCGCCCATCAGATCAAATGCCTGCAACGCTCCCAGATAGGTGGGTGACTCCACCAGAATACGATCGCCGCGATTGATCAGCAGTTTGGCAATCAGATCCAGCGCCTGCTGCGAACCCGAGGTGATCAGAATGTTGTCGACGGTGGCCAGAATGCCGTATCGCGCCATGTGGGCGACGATGAGTTCGCGCAATGGCCGGTAGCCTTCGGTTGGCCCATATTGCAAAGCGGCGAAGGCTGCGTGCGCAAAACCCGGTCGCATGCTTCCTGGAAACGCTCTACCGGAAAGACTTCAGGCGCGGGCAGCCCTCCGGCAAAGGAGATGACCTCAGGACGTTGGGTGAGTTTCAATAACTCGCGGATGATGGAACTCTTGGCTGATTTGGTGCGTTGTGCGTAACGATGTGCCCAGGGCGCTGCCATATGACACCTCTCGTTCTTACAACCCAAGCTAGCGCATGCACGGGGCTTTGTCAGTGACGGCCGACACGGTGTGAAGTCCGTTGATGGCCATCTACCGTTGGCCAGCTTCATGCGCTGGGCCGCCTTTCAAAAAACGTTGACAAGCGCGGGAACCGACCGCACAATCCCTACTCAACGCGACAACTTCGCATGCCCCACAAGGCACGAAAGGAACGTTCATGCGCCGCTTTGGGAAGTCGCTGTCTATCTTTGTCTCGACCCTGTTACTGAGTTCGCTCGGCTTCGCGCAGCAAGCCCCCACCATATCTGTTCCCAGCTTGGTACGGTATGGCGGAACGTTGAAAGATGCGCAAGGCTCGGCCATCTCATCCGTCACTGTGGGGATGACCTTCGCTATCTATAGGCAGCAGGATGGTGGCGCTCCGGTTTGGATAGAGACGCAGAACATCACCACCGATGCCGCCGGCGGCTACAGCGCTTTGCTGGGTAGCACCACAGCCACGGGGCTGCCGAGCGATCTCTTCTCGCAGGTAGAGCAGCGCTGGTTGGGCGTGCGGGTGCAAGGGCAAGAGGAACAGCCGCGTGTTCAGCTTGTGAGCGTGCCTTATGCACTCAAGGCACATGAGGCCGAAACCTTGGGTGGCAAGAGTGTCTCGGATTTTGTGCTGTCAACTCCACTGAACTTAAATGCGATAAGCGCCGGCAGCTTAAGCACAGGTTCCGTTTCAGCTGGCAATTCGCCGGTTACCAAGCCACCCAACTTGCTCCCCTCACAAGGCCCAACGACGTTCAGCGGTTCGACTTCGAACCAGATCGTGAAGGTCACACAGAGTGGGACCGGAGCGGGAGTGAACGCCACAGCCGCGTCAAAAGCCGTCCTGGGAACGGCCACAGCGGCCAGCGGGTTGGCTTACGGTGTGGAGGGCGTCGCCTCCGGCACGAGCGGCATCGGCGTGTTGGGCAGCGCGACCTCTCTTACCGGCTCAACTGAGGGAGTGAAAGGCAGCTCCAGCAGCACCTCGGGAAGCGGAGTGAGAGGGGATGCCACGGCCACCAGTGGCCGCACCTACGGCGTTCAAGGAAACGACGCGAGCCCAAATGGGGCTGGTGTGATTGGAACCAATACGGCCGCCGGTGGCTATGGCGTCTATGGCAAGGCCACCAATCAGGGTGCAGGCGCTGGTACCGGCGTTGTGGGAGTCAGTGCTGGTCCTCAGGGAATTGGAGTAGCTGGTGCCGGGCAGATGTATGGAGTCTCTGGCTTGGCAACAAACGGAACCGATGGCACCGCCGGATTGTACGGCAACTCCAGCGGCGTTACCGGAAAGACTGCTGGCGTGTTTGGTCAAGCTGCCAGTGCCGACGGCGCGGGCGGAGTGTTCCAAAACTCCAGCGGGGTGCCAGGTGCGAAGATTCTCGTGGCGGAAGACTCACAAACACCTCGCTTCAGCGTGGACAATACCGGAAGCATTAGCGTCTCAGTGGGAGCTATCCAACCGGTCACAGTGTCTCTTCCGGTGAATCATGCGCGCCAGTCGGTTTCGGGAAACGGATTAAGCTCTTTTACCCTCGATTGGGCTTTTCCTTTTTCTGACACTAACTATACTGCCACCTGTATTGCTCAAGTACAGGGAGGGTGGCATGGTGATGGTCCGATTATCGCAGTAACATCTCTCGATACCGCTACCGTCACGGTAGAAGTGAATATCTCGTCGTTGGATCAGATGGTGATCCACTGTCTTGGAGTACACGACTAGCCGCATGGTCTGGGCACGGCACATGCAATAAGCGCATCGCTGGTACGGCGGGCGGCGATCGCGCTGGCGTTGGAAAACCTCAGGTGGACGAACATTCTCGCCGCCGAGCACCGAACTCGCCTTATCCAAACAACGCTAGCTGCTCTTGCTCCATAGGCGGATGAGCGCTCTGGCTGCGCGAGCTGAACTCGCGGCTGATCCCGTACTTGGTGCGCAAGCGGGCAATCAATTCCGAAAGGCGCTTGCTATACGCCTTGCTCACAAACGCCCGATCGGCATATCGCTTGCGATACTCCTCGACCAACTTCGGAAATTCCTTCTCCAGAAATGGCAGAAACACGCTCGCCGAACATGGTTTCAGGAACAGCGGATTGGCATAAATATACTTCCCGCCTGCCTCCTTGGTGGCGCGTACCAGCGCGTCAAGTGCGTTGGGCGAGTCGGTGATCCCCGGCAGCACGGGCGCGCAAATCACTCCCGCGTTCAGCCCAGCGGCGCACAATTCGCGCACTGCCTCCAACCGCAGGTCGGGACGGGGAGCGCGCGGCTCCAGAATGCGAGCCAATTTGGTGTTGAGCGTGGTGACGGTTAGATTCACGAACAAAGAGTTATGCTCGGCGACGCGCCGCAGAAGCTCTACGTCACGCCGGATCAGGTCGGACTTGGTGACGATCCCAATCTTCAGGCCACGATGTTGCGCCACCTCTTCCAGAATTCCGCGCGTAACCTCGAAACGTTTCTCCGCCGGCTGATAAGGATCGGTCGCAGTGCCGATGGCGATCTCCTCGCCGCGTTTCACTTTCCGCAAGTCCTGCCGCAGCAGCCATGCCGCCTGTTGCTTGACATAGATCTTGCGCTCGAAGTCTACGCCGTCGCGCATCTCCATGAACTCGTGGGTGTAGCGCGCATAGCAATACTTGCAGGCGAATTCGCAGCCGCGATACGGATTGATGGTCCAGTCGAAGGGCACTCGCGCCGAGGTGCAGCGATTGAGCAGCGACCGCGCTGGCAGCTGGAAGTATTCAACCAGATGACCCTGGCGAATCGATTCTCCCTGCGCCGCCAGCTTGGCAATGCCAACCAGAGCCGGCGTAGACTCTTCCTCCTCGATCTGGAGCAGCGACGGATGCATAGCTATTTTCGCTTTTTGTTCGCCAATCAAGATGCTATGCCTCACGCCGCGATAGAGTCAAGTCCATCTGTCACTTGGCGGCCTGACCGGCCTTGGACGATGCCAACCCCTGCCAAGTCCTGGCCATCCAACTACCGTCTGCATCTAAAGAAGGAATTAACCTAAGGAGGGCGAGTCATGTCGGAAGAAACGCATGAAGACAGGCATATCGAGCAAAAGCATATTGTTGAGGCGCTGGAAAAACTGATTTCAGTGTGCCGCGATGGACAAAACGGTTACCGTGATGGCGCTGAGCATGCCAAGGACCCGCAACTGAAGAAGTTTCTCAGCCAGGTGAGCCTGGAGCGGGCGAAGTTTGCCGGGGATCTGGAAAGTGAAGCGGTACGCTGGGGCAAAGCTGACGTCGACCGCTCGGGCAGCACGTTGGGAGCAATCCACCGCGGCTGGACCGATCTGAAAGCCAATCTGGGCGGAGGCGACGACGCTATTCTGTCGTCGATGGAGACCGGCGACAGCTACGCCAAAGACCAATATGACAAGTACATTCGCGACAACCAGCTTCCGGACGACGTTCTAGGCATCATTCGCAATCAGGCTCAGGCAATTGTGGGAATGATGGAGCGCGTTCGCGTTATGCGCCAACATAAGAAAGCGGCATAGCCTGACGTACTACAGTGTGAGACCGGCATTATAGTTTGTTCAACCCGTCAAGAGCTGCCACTTTGTAGGCCTCCGCCAGCGTGGGATAGTTGAACACGGTGTCGCGGAAATATTCGATGGTGCCGCCCATGGTCAGAACAGCTTGCCCGATGTGGACAATCTCGGCGGCGCGCTCTCCGATGATGTGCACTCCCAGCAGCTTCAGGCTGCTGGGATCGAACAAGAGCTTCAGGAAACCCTGATCGTCCCCCAGCATCTGACCCTTGGCCAACTCGGCGTAACGCGAGATGCCGCTCTCGTACGGAATCTTGTCGCGGGTGAGCTGTTCCTCGGTTGCGCCTACCATGGAAATCTCGGGAATCGTGTAAACCCCATACGGGATGAGGTTGGGCGGGACACTGCCGGCAATGCCGAAGATGTGGCAACTGGCAAGTCTGCCTTGCTCCATCGAAGTGCTGGCCAGCGCCGGAAAGCCAATCACATCGCCGGCGGCATAGATGTGCGGAATCGAGGTCTTGAAATTCTCGTCGACGATCAGCTTGCCGCGGCCGTCAGGTACCAGCCCAATTGATTCCAGGTTCAGTTGATCGCTGTTGGCCTGGCGCCCGACGGCATACAGCAGCGCAGCGCCATGTACTGTTTTCCCGCTCTCCAACTTGGCAAAGACGCGATCACGGTCATCGTCAATTCCCACCTGCACAACTTTTTCGCCAAGACGAAAAACCGTTCCCAGTTGCCGGAGCTGAAAACATAGGCTCTCTACGACCTCGTGATCGACGAAATCAAGGAGTATCGATCTCTGGTCGAGCAGCGTAACCTTGACTCCCAGCGCAGCGAACATCGAAGCATATTCCAGCCCAATGATCCCCGCGCCCACCACGATCAGCTCGCGCGGTAACTCTTCCAGTTCGTGGACCTGGTCGGAGTCGAAGATGCGCTTGCCATCGATGGGAATGTCGGCGCTATGTGCCGGCCGGGTGCCGCAAGCAATCACGAAATTGTTGCCCCGCAGCAGGCGTGTAACCCTCATCGCTGGCGACTTCCATGCTGTGCGGGTCGAGGAAGCGTGCATTGCCCTCGTAAACTGTGACCCGATTGCGCCGCAGTTGCGACTTGATCACCTCAATCTCGCGCGCCATCACCGAGTCGGCGCGGAAGACCAGGTCCTGCATCGAGATGTTTTCTTTCAGC
This sequence comes from uncultured Acidobacteriaceae bacterium, assembly GCA_963746515.1. Classification (GTDB taxonomy): domain Bacteria; phylum Acidobacteriota; class Terriglobia; order Terriglobales; family Acidobacteriaceae; genus Bog-257. Next base: position 318,803 of record CAVVBO010000005.1, read on the forward strand.
GCGTAGCCGCGGCCATAGAATGTGCGCTGCCGCAACCCGCTCAGATAGAGGATGGCTTCGCGAAATGTCTTGCTCGGAATCGTGCCGGTGTGGACGCAGACCCCACCGATGGTGCGCTTGCGCTCGATCACGGCAACTTTCTTGCGCAGCTTGGCGGCGCAGATTGCTGCCTTCTGTCCGGCCGGGCCGCTGCCCACCACAATCAGGTCATATATGTTGTTGCTGCTGGCTTCGGTAGTGGGCAACGCGGCGATCTCCTGACGATGTTAATAACCGCAATGGTGGACTAGAGTCGGTGCAAATGAAGCTATCACCAATCGAGTGGGAACGGAAGGAGTAGGGCCGGGCCCGAGTGCCCTCAGTCTTAAAGTTTAAGCAAAATTCATCAGGGATTTACATGCGACTCCGGTTGCCATTCCCTAAGCGCGGGATGCGACTGCCCACTTGGAATTGTGATGCCGACCGCAGCGATGCCAAGCGGAGCGAAGCGAGCGGAGCGACTGCGGTTCCCCGGCAAGGCCGAATCTATCGATCGGCCATCTGCAATCGCATAAGTTATTCTGCCTTGTATCAGGGCACGACTTTTAGTCGTGCCGAACGGCGGGCAAGATGATAGCCCATGTAAAAACGTGCCCTCAGGGGCTAAAGCCGAAACTCTCGTTGACGCGCTATGGCACAGCTGAAGCCGTGCCCTGATACAAACCGACTCACGAGATCCGTTCCAGTCCTACCCATTCCAGTAAGACTGTGTTTGATTCACCACACCCCACTACCGCCCCGTATCCGGCACCACGACGAAGCGACTGAAGAAGCTGTCGCTCCCCCACTGCGGCCGCTGCGGATTGTTGGCGACTTTCACGGTCAGGCCTTGCACGATGTCTTCGAACTTTCCTGCTGCTGCCAAGTCGACTGGCTGATTCAAATCGTCGGATGGCGCGTGATAGCGCTCGGTCAGCCACTTCTTCGCCAGCGTGGCTTCCGGCGATCCCGGCGTGTAGCCTACACTCATGGCTACCGCCGGAATTCCCTGCCGGACGAAGCTGTATTGATCGCTGCGAATGAACGCATTGCGCAGCGGCTCAGGATCGGGCTGCACCGTGACACCTTCGCCTTGGGCCACTTGCCGCACCATATCGCCCAAAGTCGATTCCGCCAGGCCGTAAACCGTCAGTATCTTCAGCGGAAAAATCGGCAGGAACATATCCGTGTTGATGTTGGCGACCATGGAAGTCTTCGGCACCGTCGGATTGGAAGCGAAATACTTCGAGCCGAGCAGGCCTTTCTCCTCCCCGGTGACAAAGACGAACAACACTGAGCGTCCCAGCTTGGCGTGCGAGCCCGCGAGCGAGTTGGCGATGTCGAGATTCAGCGCGCAACCGGAAGCGTTGTCCATGGCGCCGTTGTAGAGGTTGTCGCCGTTGATAGGCTCGCCGATTCCGAGGTGGTCCATGTGCGACGATAAAACGACGTACTGATCTTTCAATTTGGGGTCGTTGCCCGGCAGCTTGGCGATCACGTTGGCCGAGTCAACTTCCTTCACGATCATCTTGGCCGTCGCCTGGATGCTGGCTGTCAGAGGAAATTGCGGCAGTGGCTTGCGGTCCTTGGCCAGGCCGGCGAACTCCTGGAAAGTGTGTCCCGATCCCTGAAACAGCTTTTCCGCATCGGCCGGATTGAAGACCACCACCAACTTGATGCCCTGCGAATCGTCGAGACTGGGATCGGCCAGCGACATGCTTGGCCGCGCTCGCGCCAGCGTCATGCGACTCCACGGTATGTCCATCGACGCCGGGTTGGGGATGGAGACGACACCGATGACGCCGGCTTCGCGTAGAGTTTTATAGCGCTCGGCGGCTGACTGATAGTGCGAGGCTAGCGCCGACGGCATGTCCGACGGCGAACCCGCGATCATCACCGCGACTTTTCCCTTCAGATCGAGACCGGCGAAATCGTTGTAGTTCTTCTCGGGAACTTTCAGTCCGTAGCCGACGAAGACCAGTTGCGCGTCGACCGAAGGGGACAGATTCACGCGGGTGCTGAACATCGCATCCTGGCCCAACACCAGCGGCTCAGCCTTGCCATCTCGCACTAGGGCGAGACTGGAACCCGACTCGTCGATCTGCCGGCTGATCAACTTCACTGGTTGATAGAAGCCGTTGACGCCGGCCGGTTGCAGGCCATCTTTCTGCAGCTGTTCGACGATGTAGGCGGCAGCTCTCTGCAAACCCGGGCTGCCAGTCTCGCGGCCCTCCATGTTGTCGTCAGCCAGTATCTTGACGTAGCCCCACCAGCTGTTGCCGTCGAAGTTCGGGCTGGACGAAGTGGGCTTAGGGGAGTTCTGCGCGAAAAGTGCGGTCGCGAGCAGCAGGATTAGAGGCAGGCGCTTCGGCATGAATTATCCTCACGAGAGAACGGGCAGGCCATTCTCGCCGATTGCGGTGGAGCGTTCAAGTGTCAGGAGCAAATCAGCTGCAGCGCAGACTTGTATCAGGGCACGACTTTCAGTCGTACCGGAGCTGCGCTTCAAGAGGGACGGCTTTAGTCGCTGAGACAGGGAATGAAGCCCGGGCTGCAAGATGCCTTTCGGCAGAAGCCGCGCCCTGACGCAAAGCAATTTATAAGACGGTTGATAGGTTCTAGCTACTTGCTGATCGCCCCCGGCGAAGGATCTGGGGCTTTCGCCTTGGAAATTGGTTTTGTGCTATTGACCCGCCGCGGCCTTGTCGGCGAGCAGCAGCGCTTGTGTCTGGCTGATGCGGCCCGCGGGGACCGATTTATCGGCGGCGCGAAGTTTTGCCAGCGCCGACACTTTCTCCGCACCGTCGACCAGCCACAGAATTCTGCGCGCGCGGTTGAGAACGGGATAGGTCAGCGTCATGCGACGGCGTCCCATGTAAACACCTGTTAGGCCCACATCGGCGTCGGTGACGTTGAGGACGGAATCGTTGGGAACCAGCGAAGCGGTGTGTCCGTCGGGGCCGAGCCCCAAGTGCGCCAGGTCAAGCACCGGAGGCTTGCCGGCAATCTTCTCGAGAGTCTCCGCATATTGCTTCGCGGCAGCCTCCGAGTCAGCCATTTCTACCGGCATGGCATAGATCTGGTCCGGCGGCAGAGCAGAAACGTGCTCCAGCAGGCTGGCGCGCAGATGAGTGAGGTTGCGATCGGGATCTCCTGCCGGCGCGATGCGCTCATCGACTTGGAAGACGTGCACATTGGCCCAGGGAACCTCTTCGTTGGCAAGTTCGCGAAGCATGACCCAGGGCGTGTGGCCTCCGCTGACTGCCATGATGAAGCGGCCGCGCGCGGCAACAGCTGCTCGCGCGTCGGACGCGATGGTAGAGGCCGCCCTCTTGGCCAGCGCATTGGCATCGGCAAGGATTTCAATCTGCATTGTGTCTCCCATTTGTCTTGGAGTCGAACAGCAGATCCCTCGGCGACTGAAGCCGCCTCGGGATGACAAAATAATGTGGCTGTACGGTGCGCCTAAAGGCGCGCCCCTTCATAGTGCGGTAGTACGCCGGCCTGAAGGCCAGCTTTACCTTGCCCGTTGCCCGAGTATCCTCACCCGGGACAGTTGCGCGAGCATTCTTACTTCCCTGCCGTCTTCTCCAGGTGTCCACCGAACTCGTAACGCATAGCCGACAATAGCTTATCGGCGAAGTCTGCCAAGCCCCGCGAGCTGAACCGCTCATAGAGCGCGGTCGTCAGGACCGGCGTCGGCACTGCTTCGTCGATGCCGGCCTTGATGGTCCAGCGCCCTTCACCCGAGTCAGACACGCGTCCGGCAAACTTCGACAGCTGCGGATCGCCAGCCAACGCAGACGCCGTCAAATCCAGCAGCCATGACGCGATCACGCTGCCGCGCCGCCACACCTCGGTCACGTCGGGCAGATTGAAGTCGTACTGATAGTGCTCAGGATCGCGCAGCGGCGTGGTCTCGGCATCGATCTCGTGTTTCTGTTTGCCAACATTGGCGGAGTTCAAAACATTCAGTCCCTCGGCATAGGCCGCCATGATGCCGTACTCGATGCCGTTGTGCACCATCTTGACGAAGTGGCCGCCACCGTTCGGTCCGCAATGCAAATAACCATCCTCGGCAGTGCCGCCCATCTTCTCGCGGCCCGGCGTGCGATCAATGTTGCCCTTGCCCGGCGCTAGCGTTTTGAAGATGGGATCGAGGTGCTGCACAGCCACATCAGGACCGCCGATCATCATGCAATATCCGCGCTCCAGGCCCCAGACACCGCCGCTGGTGCCGACATCGACGTAGTGAATCTGCTTCGCCGCCAGATCCTTGGCGCGACGAATGTCGTCGATGTAATACGAATTGCCGCCGTCGATCAGGATGTCGCCCGGCTCGAGATACGGCACGATGCCGGCGATGGTTTCATCCACGACGGCTGCAGGAACCATCAGCCAGATGGCGCGCGGCTTGCTAAGCTTCTTGACGAAGTCCTGCAAGGAGGACGCTCCGACCGCTTTCTCTTTGACCAGTTCCTCGACCGCCTTGGGGAACATGTCGAAGACCACGCACTCGTGTCCCGCCTTCATGAGCCGCCGTACCATGTTGGCGCCCATTCGTCCCAAACCCACCATTCCCAGTTGCATTCGCTTACTCCTCGTTTGTAGAAATTGTCGAATTACCCACGCGCCAAAATCCGGTGTCTAAATGACCGTTGCGGCGCGGCTGAAGCCGTGCCCTTCACAATCAACTCGTAGCCGCTAGATAACCTTAGTCAGCACCGCACTCTTAGATTCGATCACCCTCAGCAAATCGTTCCAGGACTTGACGAACGCTTGCGCTCCCTCTGTCTGAAGCTGGGCGGCGAGCGCATCGATATCGACACCCGCCTTGGCGAACTGGGCCAAGACCTGCTCGCAGTCACCGCCATCCGGCGGCATCACAGCTCCCACTTCGCCATGATCGGCAAACGCCTTCAGCGTGCCCTCGGGCATGGTGTTAACCGTGTTGGGAGCAGCCAGCGCTTTGATGTAGAGAATGTCGGAGGCCCGCGGGTCCTTCGTTCCCGTGCTCGCTAACAGTAGCCGCTGCGGTTTGTAACCGGCGTTAACGATTGCTTTCCAGCGCGGCGTTGCCAGTAAATCGTAATACGCCTTGTAGGTGCGTTGGGCAATGGCGATGCCCAGCTTGTCACGCAATTCATCCGGCACTTTTTTCATCACCGCAACATCCCAACGGCTGATGAACACCGATGCTACCGAGCCAACATTGGTCTTCAGCCCGGCGGCAATCCGGCGCTCGATGCCCCGCAAGTAGGCTTCGGCAGCCGCTAGATATTGCTCGCGCGAGAACAGCAGGGTCACGTTGATGGAAACCCCGGCGAAGATCGCTTCCTCGATCGCCGGCAAACCCTGCGGCGTGCCAGGAATCTTGATGAATAAGTTGGGACGAGCGGCGCGAGCATGCAGGTCCTTAGCCGCAGCCAGCGTGCTGGCGGTGTCATAAGCCAACGCTGGCGAAACTTCCAGCGATACCCAGCCGTCCACACCATGCGTCTGATCATAGGTCGGCCGGAAAAGATCGGCAGCACGAGTAAGGTCTTCCAGCGCGAGTTCGAAGAACAAGGCCTCGCCGGATTTCTCCTGGCCCACTTTTTCCTGGATGGACGCATCGTACGAAGCACTCTTACTGATGGCCTGGTCGAAAATCGTAGGGTTCGACGTGAGTCCGGTCACCGACAGCTCGTCGATGTAGCGTTTCAGCGTCCCCGTGTCCAGCAGGTCGCGCGTGATGTTGTCCAGCCAGAGACTCTGGCCGAGATCATGTAGGATTTGCGTTGCTTTCATTACCTCACCTCAAAATCGATAGGTCTGAAACTAACAGCCGGCCCGCAGTCCTTCAACTGGCAAGACTTCCAATGGGCCTGGCCAGGGCCGCAAGTAAGGTGGCGGTTTGGAAGTGAAAAAAGCACTCGCGACACTATACAACGAGAGTCCTACGAGTGTAATTCACGCCAGGTTCACAATCGGCGATTCGCACCTGCCTTTCGCTGGACGAAGACAAGAACCAGGCTCCTCGCTGCGCTTGTGATGACTAATCTCAAAAGCGATGACAAATCTTAAGACTGTCGCCGTATTGCATAAGCCTCACCATTTAGATGCTTCCGACTTGCGCGATGACTGGCTCGACAAGCCTGCGGCCATGCACTACATTCGATGTCGGCAACCCAAGCTGACAATCTTAGCTTAGGGCACGGTGAAGGAGACCTGATGGCGACGGGAGTTACCATGGCTGACCTCAATCAGAAATTCGGCATAGCTGGAGTCGCCCAGATAATTGAGGGAAATGGCGGGATGCCGGTGGTGCGAGTCTCCACTCCTGCCGGTTCCGGAGAAATGTATCTTCACGGCGCCCACGTGACGTCATGGAAACCTGCGGGGCAGCAGGAAGTTCTCTTCGTCAGCACGCATTCTCTCTGGAAAGACGGCGTCGCCATTCGCGGAGGCGTCCCCATTTGCTTCCCCTGGTTTGGCGACAAGGCAGACGATCCCCACGCTCCGGCCCATGGATTCGTACGCACCAAGTCCTGGCAGCTTGAGTCGATCGCGCAAGCCGGCGATGCGGTGACGGTGAGCATGTTCACCGCCAGCGACGACAGCACGAAGCAGTGGTGGCCTGCCGATTTTCATCTGCTGCATCGGGCCACGTTCGGTCCGCAACTCATTCTTGAACTCGTCATGACCAATATCGGATCGACAGTGCTGTGCTTCGAGGAAGCGATGCACGCCTACCACAGAGTAGGAGATGCCGCGCAAGCCGGGGTATCGGGCCTGGATGGCGTTCGTTATCTGGACAAAACGGATTCGTATCGCGAGAAAACTCAACATGGCGACGTAGTGATCGCGTCCGAAACCGATCGCGTCTATCTGGACACACGGCATCCGCTGACCTTGAACGATCCTGTCCGACATCGTCAGATACTGATTGCTAAAGAAAACTCCCTGACGACGGTGGTTTGGAATCCTTGGGTGGAAAAGGCGCGCGCCTTCACCGATCTCGGAGACGATCAGTGGAAGCAGATGCTGTGTATCGAAACCAGCAATGTGGGCAGCTTCGCCGTGGAGCTCGCGCCTGGGCAGCAGCACATCATGCAGGCGACGGTCACGGTTCACGATTTCTAGAGCCCGCCTGACAAATTGCCGCCGGCCAGGCTGGTGACCGGATGCAACGCCTGCGCGATGTTTCCGGGTACTCATGATTTTGCAATCAAGTACGTCAACAGCGAATCCAGGATCAAGTCCGATCCCGGAACAGCGGGTAACGACAGATAAGGTCCCCAAATCTCTCGCAGCATTTCATTCAACCGCTTCCTCAACCCTGCTTTGAAAGCCTGTAAGTCGGCGGTCGGAACATGGCTCAATTTCAGCCCATCCAGTCGCGAATCGATAGGGTGAATGTCGCTCCCGGTATATCGAATAGGCCCAATCGCTCCCGGCTGAGACAACAAAGGATCGGTCAAGACGTTGCGCGCGTGGGTACGTCCTACATCATAGTCGTGATCCCGGAATTGCTGATCGAAGAATCCTAAGAACGCCTGCAATCCTGCCCCGGCCAACTCGCTATCGGTCGCGGTTACGCCGTAGATCGTCATGTAGTCGCGGGCTCCCAGGCCGGCGGCGGTCTCAAAGGCGAGCACCGCATCGCGAAACGCCAGGGCTGACGCCGATGTCCCGCCTAACTCCGTCATTTCCTGACTGTATTGAGCGGCAATGCGTTGTTGGGCCGCGGCCAGCGTTTCAGGCTGGGTAGCGCCCGGAGGGAAATGCTCGCCGTTGACGAAGAAGAGCGACAACAGTGAGCGTGCGGTCGTCGCCAAACTGGCTACGTCAATGGCTCCGCTTCGAATGGCATCCTTCAGACCCCGAGCTCTGCTATCCAGCAGCGCAATTCGCTGATTCATGCCCTTGGCCGTAATCCAATCCTGAAATCCGGATTGTCCCATTACCACATCAATCAGTCGCTGCACCAGATGAAAATAATCCGCATTGGCGGAGTGAAAATTATCGTTCGTTGTCGGATCCTTGGCGTGGGGAGACACGAAGAGATAGAAACGTCTCTCCTGATCCATGTGCTGATCGATCAAGTCCACCAGATTCTTCGCCATCCCTAGCGGCTGATTCTGCAGTATGCCACCGTCGGAATAGGTAAATGTGGCGGGATCCTGGTCCCATGGTTCCAGGTTCTGTCCCGAGTAATCGTCGGGTTCGCCCTTGGCCGACCGTTGCAAATTGCGTGCGCGAAAGGCAATTGGAAACGCTCCGCACGATACAGATGCTCCCCGCAGCGGCTCCCAGAAGTCCTCTGTGTCGCAGGTCGCAGCCACCACGTGGCGCGTCAACTGGTCGCCATAGTCGATGTAAACAAACTTGCCGCCGGGCGTCACTGGATATCCGTAAGCGACGCCGTTCAGATTCGTCAGTGCCACACCCACGCGAATCGCGTCTCCCACTCCGGGGTGCCGCTGCGCCGGCGGTGGGGGCAACGTGGCATAACGCGCGGTCAGCGCTTCTTTGGAAATGGTTTCGATCAGGTCGGAAGAGAACAGCGACAGCAGCGCCGGCTCATCGTTCTGGGTCGCCTGCAACCCGGCCAGACTGATTCGCTTCACCCATATGTTATAAAGCGGGTTATCGTACGGGCCTTGGAATTCTCCGGCGCCGTATAACAGCTTCTGCGCCAGGATGATGGCGGTCATGCCGCCGGCCGAGGCTCCGGTAAGCACATCAATCTCAATCCGATCATCGTCTGTGGTCGCCGGATTATTGTTGTGCTGCTGGATCGCATCCAGCACCTCATACAGAACTCCGGCTTCATAACTGCCCAGGGAAACGGCTCCCGCGATGGTGATTGCAAGATTCTTTGGCAATTTGCGCCTCCCTGAACTAAGAAATCGCTACGCTAAAATTGTGGCTCATCAGATTACCATCTGTTCCTTCTGGCCGCTGCAATCAGGCTTTTGGACTCATTCAGCAAACAACTCCTATAACTTCGCCGGCGTGTACCAAATGGGCGATGTCCAGGCGCGCTGCTGGACAGTGGCCGCGACGTTCGGGTTCGGCGGCAGGCTCAGCTTGGCGGCCCAATAGGTTGACCAGCGCGGCGTGGGAATCTCGAGCACACGGGCGTAGTAGGTTGTGTACGCCTGGGGATCGAACGCCGGATCGGTCCATTGGCCAATCAGCTCGGTCGCGCCGATCGAGTTGGTGTAGGTCGCAGCTTTGATGTCCACCGTGTTGCCGACGGCGGAAACCTTGCTGGTCTTTGGATCAGGTTTACGATCTCCGCTCCACACCACGTCGTAAACGCTTTCCTTGCTCTTACCGTTTTTCGTCGAAATTTTGATGATCTGGATCCGGTCGAGATTGCCGCCGTTTGGGTCTTTAATCGCATGCACGACCAGCGTTGGGGCGACTGCTCCGGCCTGTGGGGTCAGATCTCCACCTTGGGGCACGCCGCCCGCGTAAGCGGCCTTCACCCAGTCTGCTTGTTTTGTCATGTCCTTGGGATAACTCCAGCCAGCAAACATGCGGAACTTGATTCGGGTACCAGAAGTGCCGAAGGTTTCCTTCCGCTTTAAGGCTGAAAAAATGGATTCGCGAGTGTTCTCCTCGGCCCACACTCCGGTCAGTCCGCCGGAACTGAGAGCAGTCGGGGGTTCTCCACCGACGGAGGTCGTGGCGGTGATCACAGTTTTCGGGTCGTTATCCTGGTTCCCATGCGAGCCGGGAAAATTATTCGCCTCGGTGGAGCTAATGCCGGAATGGAAGTCGGTCCCTGCCTCGATGCCGTACTTGAAGGGATTAACGCCCAGCTTCGCCTGCTGTTCCTGGCCTACACCATAGGCCTGACGCAGATAGCTTCCGGTTGCGGAGTTTGCTTTCTTGTCTGAGCCGATCAAGTAAAGCCACATTTCAAAGTTGGCAAACTCGTCGGTGGGCGATAGCGCCGGACTGGTGTCAGTCTGGCCTTTGGCCTGAATGATCTCGGCCAGAGGTTCGTTGGCCATACGCCGCTCAGCGTAATCGCGAGTAATCGGCTTGCCCGACATGTCGCGCGTGCTGAACATCAGGCCATTGCTGGCATTGCCATTGTGGGGAACGGCGATCACGTCAAGTCCGTGTTTGCGTTGTGCTTCCAGGTAGCGCCATAGATCTTCGGGATCCAATGAATCGAATGCCGTGTAGGTCATCGCCGGACCTTTGTCGGCGAAGATCACGCAGCGATGCAGGTTCTGAAACTGCGGAGCCGAGGTCCACTCAAATCCTATAAATGTCGTGAACGTCCCGGGCTTGTAGTACTTGTCGGAGATGGCCGAATATTTCTCCCAGGCCGAGCGAAGCAGTTTCGGATCGTTAAATTCAGGCAAGGACTTGTTGGTAATAGTGGATCCGATAAGCTTGCGGAACGCGGTGGCCGAAACCGCGGGATCAGGATTGGTCATGATGGCGTACCACTCGGACTTTGCGAATGGGCCATTTGGATCGATCGTGTCACGCACGACTCCCAGATACTCGGCGTGATCGGTAACGGCCAGGAAGTCGAGAGGCGCAATACGCTTTTGCGGCTTTCCCATGTACTCCACCGTCTCGCCCATGGCGTACTTGTAGGAATCCTCGGGCGTCGTCCGGGTTCCGAACGCAAACGCGTCCATGGAGTAGCCGCTGTGCAGATGCAGGTCGCCGAAATAGGCGTTCTTCAGCGGATTGCGTGGAGGCCTGGCTTCCGTGGGCTTTGTTGCCTGCGTCTGACTCTGCGTCGCGGCGGGTTGCACGGAGTTGCTCTTTGAACAAGCCGCGAGAGCAAGCAACAAGCTTGCCGCGGCAAACAGAAGCAGCGATACTCTGTTTACACGCAAAATTCCTCCAGCTGACGTCCACGGTCTCACGGCAGTGCTCTCAAATCTGGTCTTCATAAATGCTCCCTCTTGCTGAAGCACTACCCTGGAACCCACGCACGCAAAGCGGCACACGGGGAACATCAGGACGGCCGATCCAGTCGTTCCGAATCTCGCGGCTAACATCACCATGCTGATTGGCAGGAAAAACTCTGCAACGACAATCAGGTTCAGGCCACGACCAGACTCAAAAACAAGTTTTTATTTTGGACAATAGTCTAGGCCGGAGGACACGCCTGCACAACCAGTAAAACTGCTAGGAAGGGGATGGCGATTTCTCGGTGCCCGAGCCGTCCAGTTCCTCGATTCGCGCATCGACGAGCTGAGCGGGAGATTCATCTTTCGTCGCGCCGATCTTTTTCTTCATGTCGTTTTCTCTCTTGCATATCATTTGGTGTGCCTTTCGCGTTCCGCATCGCGGTTTGACTCCGGTCATCGCCGCTGGGGTCTTCCACAGGGCTGGCTGGTAACAGCAGGTTCTGCCAAAACCGCTGACGCTGAAGAAGACGCTCCATAACAGTTGGACGCCCCAAAAGTGCGCTATTCATGGTCGACCTCTTGAGCCGCCTGAGGCGGCCAATTGGGCGTTTCAATACCGAACTGCTTCGCGTACTCCGCGTTCAGCCGCTGCCACCTGCCGAACTTCAGCGCCTCGGGGCCAACGATGCGGCCGATGGGAGTTCCGCTGAGCAGGCGATCCAGAACATCGAAACAAATGTGCCACCCGGCCGCGCCCATCGAGATGAAGCGGTGACCGATGTTGGTCCACAGCGTCAGGCGCGTGCCGCCACCAGAGGCTTCGAGTTCCCAGCGCATATCGAAGTCGCCCCACCTGTACTCAAGCGCCTCGGGAGCGTCGGCTCGCGTTACTGTGGTTTCGGTAACACGCACTGCGGGCGCTCCTACCGTAGTGAGCTTCACCCTGTTTCCAACCGTGCCCAGGCTCCCATCGGCGTCGAAGGGCGCCCACTCTCGCAACTGTGCCGGATCGGTGATCGCCTGCCAGACCTTTTCCGGCGAGTGGCGCAGTTCTCTGACGAGAATGAGCGTCCACTTCTCTCCATCCTTTCGTATCTGCGCTCCGCTGGCCGGACCCGGTGTGTAGTGCTCGCGATCGGTCATTTTCTTTTCCTTAGCCTCAATAGCGTGCAATATGAGCAGGCTGAATGAGGCTGCCGCGGAAGCGGTGCTTGATCGGCATGGACCGCTGGATGCGCCGGCATGCCAAATCTAGACCCTTAGCGAGCCCCGGAACGCCCTGCCCGCATAGTAAGATTCGGCACCGTTGTGATAGACGAAAACAGTATCGTAGCGGCGATCACAAAAGATCGCTCCGCCGAGTTTTCTGATAGCAGAAGGTGTCTTCACCCAGCTCGACGTTTTCACATCGAACGTTCCAAGTTTCTGCAAATCTCGATATTGTTCTTCCGTTAAGAGCTCGATGCCCATGGCAGCCGCCATATTCACAGCGCTATCTTTTGGTTTATTTTCTTTCCTTGCCTCCAGCGCTTCACGGTCGTAACAAATACTTCTGCGGTCTTTAGGGCTTTCCCCTGCACAATCATAAAAAATGTATTCGCCCGTCGTTTTGTCGTGACCAACAACATCCGGCTCGCCGCCAGTTCTTTCCATTTCATTGAGTGACCACAGTCTTTCAGCATTAGCTTCCAGCTTTGCTTGTACTTTGGCCCATTCAAGACCTTTATGGCGGTTCATGTTTTTCTCAAAGCGGGCTTTCAGTGCCAGCAGTAGTTCCTTACGTTGTCCTGGTGACAACTCCTTTTTGTTGCTGTTCATACTTTACGTTTCCTTTGTTCAATAGTCGGCATAGCTACGTTCCTATAACGATCGGTCAACTTGCTTCTTCTCAGCCGGACCAGCGCATCAGCTGCGTGATCTGAATGAGATTGCCGCAGGTATCGTTCAACATGGCGATCTTGGAGGCCGTCACGTCCGTTGGCGGCATGGTGAACTCGGCGCCGCGCGCTTTCATGCGCTCGTAATCGGCCTGCACGTCATCGGTGAAAAACATGGTCGCGGGCTGACTCTGTTGAAACATAGCCTGCTGATACGCTTTGGCCGCAGGGTTATTGTTCAGCGCCAGCTGCAGCTCGGTGCCGTCCGGCTCCTCGGGCGAGGCCACCGTCAGCCAGCGAAACGGCCCCTGACTGAAATCGGCCTTCTTGGCAAAGCCCAGTACCTCCGTATAGAAGCGCAGGGCCTTGTCCTGGTCGTCCACGTATACGCTGGTCACTTTGATTTTCATTCCGTTTCTCCTTTGTCACGTTCGCGGTTTGCGCCGCGTCGTCTTCGTCTTATCTTTTGTCTTCGTTTTTTTCGGTAATGCTGGCGGATCCATGCGGTCCAGGTGGCGTTCGAGAGCATCTACGTGTGCGGACCAGAACCGGCGGAACTGAGCCAGCCAGGCATCTACCTCCTGAAATGGTTCCGGTTTCAGCCGGTAGAGACGGCGCTGTGCATCCACGGTAGACTCTACGAAACCGGCCTCGCGCAACACTCGCAGGTGCTTGGACACCATCGGCTGCGGCATATGAAGCTGGCGCTCGATCTCTCCCACCGACTGTTGTGACGAAACCAGCAGGCCCAATATCGCGCGGCGGTTCGGCTCCGCAATGATTTCGAACACGGATTCCATTCGCTTGATATACTCCACAGGGCATATACTTGTCAAGACATATACAAAGCCGAGGCCCGCGCAAAGAATGTTCCTCGGATTTGGCGGGCGGAGCGCTTTTCGCTACTGTTCAAGGACTCGACAAGCCTTGGTGAGCTCGGGATCCAGGAAAAAGCTCCTGCCGGCGTAGCGGCAACGGCAGGAGCGACTAGCCAGTATTGCGCATGGCTTGGGAGCACCATGAACTCAATACTGATTCCAACTGTTCCCTAGATGTCGTAATACATCTGAAACTCGTAGGGGTGCGGACGCAGACGCATAGCGTTCACTTCCTTCTCCCGTTTGTAGTCGATGTAGGTATTCAGCATCTCTTCGGTGAAGACGTCGCCCTTCAGCAGGAACTGATAGTCACGCTCCAACGCGTCGAGAGCATTCTCCAGCGAGCCCGGCATCGACGGAACTTTCGCCAACTCCTCCGGTCCCAGATCGTAGATGTCCTTATCCAGCGGCTGACCCGGATCGATTTTATTCTCGATACCATCCAGCCCCGCCATCAGCATCGCCGAAAATGCCAGATACGGATTACAACTCGGATCGGGCGGCCGAAATTCCACGCGCTTGGCTTTTGGCGATGCCGAATACATCGGAATACGACATGCCGCCGAGCGATTGCGCCGCGAATACGCCAGGTTCACCGGAGCTTCAAAGCCCGGCACCAGCCGCTTGTACGAATTCGTCGTCGGAGCAATCAGTGCCGACAGCGCCGGACCATGCTTAATCAGTCCGCCGATATACCACAGCGCCATCTGCGACAGGCCCGCATAACCATCGCCGGCAAACAGCGGCTTGCCGTCCTTCCACAGCGACTGGTGCGTGTGCATGCCGCTGCCGTTGTCCTGAAACAGCGGCTTGGGCATGAAGGTCACCGTCTTGCCATACTGGTTCGCGACATTCTTTACGATGTACTTGTACAGCATCATGCCGTCGGCCGACTTAATCAGTGAATCGAACTTCAGATCGATCTCCGTCTGCCCGCCGGTCGCAACCTCATGATGATGACACTCCACCACCAGCCCGCAACTCTGCATGGTCATCGCCATCTCGGTGCGCAAATCCTGATAGTGATCGGTGGGCGCAACCGGGAAATATCCTTCTTTATAGCGGGGACGATATCCCAGGTTGTTCTCTACCCGTCCGGAATTCCAGCGGCCTTCTTCGGCGTCGATAAAGTAGAAGCCTTCGTGCTCGTTCTGATCGAAACGCACGTTGTCGAAGATGAAGAACTCAGCTTCGGCGCCAAAGTAGGCAGTGTCGGCCAGTCCGGTCGAAGCCAGATACATCTCCGCCTTCTTGGCGATGTAGCGTGGGTCGCGATCGTAGCGCTGCTTGGTAACCGGATCGATCACGTCACAGATCATGACCATGGTGGGAACTTCGGTAAAGGGATCGAGCAGGTACTTGTTGGCATCGGGAATCAGCAGCATGTCGCTTTCATGAATGGCTGCCCAGCCGCGGATGGACGATCCATCCATGCCAAAGCCCTCTTCGAACGACGCTTCGCTGAGTTGCGCGATGGGATAGGAAACGTGGTGCCAAAGTCCGGGAAGATCGGTGAAGCGCAAGTCCAGCACTTGCACGTTGTTCTCTTTCACAAAGTCCAGGACTTTCTTTGGATCAGGCTTGGTATCAGCCATTCAAATTCTCCTTGTTCGCTCCCCGCCGGCGACGCCTGACCGGGAGCGATGTTATGTCTTGCCGTGAAACCCTTCGCGGAATGTCTGCCCGAACCTCCACACCTGTATGCGTGCGAAGCGATTGGACATTCCGGGGTAAGAAGTCGGAGTTGCGACCTGCATCAACTAGGGAGTGCGTGTGGCCATGAACGCTTGTCCTTGACCCACCCTCCAGCATACGGGTGCGCGACCCGGCTGGGAAATACAATGTTTTTATCACCACGATAACTCCCGTTTATGCACTCCTGACATGCTGCTGAAAACCTCTCGGCAGCGCTCTGTTCGGGTAGAGCGACGCTTGAACGTCGCGTCTAAGTCTCTTACTTTGATATCCAGAGCCGGCTTCAGCCGGCGGCACTCAGCAATTTTCGAGTTCTTCAGCAGCCTGCTAAAGCCCCTCCTTCCCCAATCCGTTTGCAGTGGAGCCTCATCCACGACTCCTTTCCCAAGTTGTCTTCCCGCGAAGCCGAGGTATCTGCGGTTCGTCCGCCCGGCCTATCCAGCACCAATCCGCAGCAAACTCTCACGCCGATCGGCTAGGTTTTGCTTCCAGCATTTCCACACCGGCCACAGCCTTCTTCTCCGGCTTTTCCTCGACGCACCTGGGCATGGCTTCACTCAGCATCCGCAGATTACTGGCCGCACCGTGCAGAGCCGACAGAATCAGCCGCGCCCGCCGCGGCTCCAGCCGATGATGCGCCACGCCGTGAATCAACTGCATGAACCCGATCTGGATCGAAGCCGGATCCTCCAGCAAGGGCAAATCAAATACCGCCACCGGATATTCCCCCGGAGCAGGATTAGGATTCTGTTCGACGAACATGGTTGTCATCGGCATGCAGCGCCGCAGATTGTTGTGGTAATAACAATGTTGCGTCCCGCGCACGGCCGGTGACCCACAACGTGTACCGCCAGGTTTAATGTGTTCACAGATTTGAAGAGTCATATGAGTACCCCCTCCCCCTATTTTTAAAGTGCTTATTATGAATACTTTGCCTGCAAAGTGTTGGTAATGCTAGACTTACTATCATTCGTAACCGGCTTGTTTTGAATACTTTGCGTTTGTGGCCGCAAAGTATTGTATAAAAAGAGCTTACACGCAAAGTATTGGGAAGTAAGCATGTTGCGCCGCTCCGCAGCATCCAAAGTGTCCTACTCCCTGCGCGTCCAAAGTGCCCTGATAGCGCCTTCCAAAGTGCCCGGCTCGAACGCGTCCGAAGTGCCCTACTCTGCCGCTTCCAAAGTGCGCCACTCTGAGGCTTCCAAAGTGCTCGACTCCGTCGCTTCCAACAGGTAGAGCGGACCTTCAGGTCCGCGTCAAAGTCGCTCCTCCTAGACTCCGGAGCCGGCTTCAGCCGGCGGCACGCACTCCCGTGTTGGCAGCACTTCCTCATCACTCCCCAATACGAAACTTCTTCCCAAAAACACAAAAAGGGCAGGAGCGCCAAGGCGAGGCGGATCCTACCCTAACAATCCAGTATCCAAAGCCGTTTCTTACCCGGTCAAGTTACGAAGGTAACATTCTGCTGGTCGATTCCCGAGTTGGAACTAAGTCTTTGCTGGGCCCGGTGCGGGTGCCAAGTGCGGATGTCGAGTGCCCCACTCAAGATTCTCTTGCTTGAGTGGGTTTTGTCGCGTTCACCTGGATGTGGAGGAGCTCCCGCGCTGTCCCGGACCATGCCTCTCCCATTCATTCGCAAACGCCGCGAATGAGTGGGCACCCGAGTATTGCGAATGGGTTGACGATCCCAACGAGGACGAACGAAATTGTAGAACTGCAGTCCCGAGCGAAGCTTTGGCTGATCAACGAGATTAAGCCGATCCACGGTCAGCTCTCGTTCGGCCCTTGCTATTGGTTATTCTTGGCCCAGTCCGCAAGAATTACCGCGCACGCCTTCTTGACGCCTCCGTTGATGCTTCCGCCTTCTTTGGTCTTGGAAATGAGGTCGCCATCCTTGTTGGCGATCTGAATCTGGTTATCACGAGCGAAACCGTGTTCGATGTGATTTAGAAGAACGGAGTAGTCGGCGACGCTTTGGTTAATTGTGACACGAATCCCCGGGCACTCATTCTCGAAGTCTTTGCTCATCTCCATCGACTGGTCTCGGGCTGCATTCCATTGGCTACCCTTGCTCGATGATGATAAGTAAACCCGAGGCTTGTTCGCCGCATGGTCGGGGGCGGTTGAGAGAAGGTGTGCCGCAGGAACGGGAGCAACCGGCTCACCACCCCAAAGTGGCGCGGACTGCGTCCCACGTGCTGGGGTTGAACTGGAGGCCTTCAGCACAAGCGCCGAGACCACCTTGTCGCTGGCGCCTGCCTTCTTGAGTGCAATCAGCCCATCAGCGGAAGTGTCATAGATTCCTGGCGAAGCGTTGATGGTCGAGACAATCAAGTCATCCGAAAGGCCGGCCTTCGTCAGTTTGATCACGGAGTCATTGTTCAGCGACTGCTGTGCAATGAGCAAAGAACTATATGCTAGAAGTACTAATGCGAGAAAACTATTACGCATGCAGTCCTCTCGTTTCCTTTCGCAACCGGAGTTCGTCTAAGCGCCTACTCAAAGCAAACAATTTCTTTGGCTAGGCTAAGTATCTGCCGTTTCGAAATGGCGAACAGTGATTGGAGTCACCGACCGTGGGTCATCATGCGCTTGGGCGCCGGGGTGCCCCACACATTCGCGACTTTCGAATGTGTGGGATAGAGGAGTCAACGTAATCCACATCTCGCCGGGCGACAGCGAACGAATGCCGCCATCATTCTCTAGCCACAGAAGCTGTAATCCCCGATGCCCTGTGATAGAAAACAGTCCGCTTTGATTGAACCACTCGCGGGAACATAGCTAAAGTGTCGGCCACAATTTTCTGCAATGAGGTCTCTTGACAAACTTTCCCGGTGGGGGTAACGTCTCATCCACCCGTCGACGTGATTCCCGTCGCGATCTACAGGACAGATGTGGGCAGTGAGCTTTCATCCGTATCCTAACAGCCACAGACCAGCAGATTGATCGTTCCTTGCTGCGTCAAACCCTCGGCATAAACTAAACAAGGAGACGCCATGAGCTATGGTTTAGAACCTGCCCATTTGGACGAGACCATGACAAACAAAATCCGTACGCTGGAACAACAGCTGAAGTGCGTGCTGGTTGCCTTACAGCCGAAGCCAACGTATGACCTTTCGAGTGAGCAGTCCGCTAAGCTCGAAATTCATCTGGCTCCTCTGTCGGACGCCCAGGCGAAGCAACTTCAGCAAACGGAAAGTGAAGCGCACCTGCTGCTAATGGCCTACAAGGCTGCTTGAAGGATCACTGACCGCCGGGTGCCCCAGGTCTCGCGGTTTTCGAGACCTGGGAACTTTCGTCATCACTTCGGAGGATGGCCCAGCCTGCGTCGGAGAAGACTGCAGACCCGCAGAAACATCACACTGCTCCCACTCATGTCGCCAAGAAGGACAATCCTGTCCCCACCAAGGAGGCGCCGAAAACGGCTGAAGCACCGAAAACTGAGAGTGCTCAAAAGAAGGGTCTTTTCGGCTTGCTGAAAAAGGCTGCCGTAGGCGACTCTACGCCAACGGACAAGCCGTCTACGCCTCCATCAAAGAGCGCGGATGCACAGGCTGCGCCACCCTCCAAGAACACGGACACCGAAACCAGCGCGAGTACCAAGAAAAAGGGTATTTTTGGCTTCCTGAAAAAGAACAAGAACAACCAGACCAATACGAATACAATACCAATAAAGAGAAGACTACGAACGCTGTGAGCAATTAGCCGCTTCTGGATTTTCCCGATTGGTTCGTCCCGTTTTCCCAACCTAACAGAGATCACTCTGTGCCCCAGGTCCCCCCCTCTTTTGGGCTAACCTGGGATCGCTGCACTCGGCATCCGCAAGGGTGTTGGTTGTGTTCATGGCATCGTGCATCGTACCCAGAGGGAAGGCCAAACTGTGAGAAAGTAAGAAATCCAGATACACTGCCGCTGAAGGTTGCCAACGGCGAATGCAGACCGCGGCGATCACTGCTCATCATGGACTTCGATCAGTTAGAAACGTTCTTGGAAGTCGCGCGGCTCAGCAGCTTCTCGCGGGCGGCGGAGCGGCGTTTCCGCACCCAGCCGGCGATCTCGTCACAGATCCGTGCCCTGGAAGAAGAAGTAGGAGCCAAGCTGCTCGATCGCAGCGGCGGCAAAGTCGCCGTCACCGCCGCCGGCAAAGTGTTCCAGAAGTATGCAGAAGAAACGCTGGAGCAGCGGCGCGTCGTGCTCATCGCTCTGGCTGAAATGCACCGCGTGCCCCGCGGCGAAATCGTGGTCTCGGCCAACGAGGGTACCTGCCTGCACATCCTTCCCGAGGTGTTTGCCGACTTCAAGCGGCAGTACCCCAGTGTGGCAGTCAGCGTGAAACGCCTGGAGCACAATAAAATTCTCGAGGCGATCATCGACAACTCCTGTGACTTCGGCGTGGTCTCCATGCCGGTAAACGACAAGCGGCTGACCGTCGTCCCCATCCACCGTGATGAACTGGTGGTAATAGCACCGCCAAATCATCCCCTCGCCGCCAAAGCCAGCGTCACGGTTGCCGAAGTTGTCGAGTATCCCCTGCTCTTACCCAAGATCGGCCGCACCCGGGATGCATTGGAGCAACTCTTCCACGAACGCCGTCTCAAGCCGACCATCTCGATGGAGCTGGACTCCAGCGAACTCTTGAAGCGGTTCGTCGCCGTCGCCGTGGGTGTCGGCTTCATTCCGCGCTCCAATGTGGTTGAGGATCTCCAGGCTAAGGCCCTGGTCGCGATGACGCTGGCCGATGCCAGCATCCAACGCGATCTGGCCTTGGTGTTCCGCAAAGACAAAGCGCTCAGCCGGGCAGCGCTGGCGTTTATCGAAATCGCGGTCAAATTAAAGGCAGCGCAAGCCGCCGAGGCGGCCGCTCACTGACCATTTCTGGAAACTGTTTTTCAGTAACACAGTTTTCACATAAGCTCGACCGCGCGATGTGTTATTTTTAAAAATCCGATTGCAATTATCTACTTACCGGAGGCGCCCCTAAATTGACCAAGGACATGGTCCCCAAGCGGATCTTCCTCACCAAAGGCGTGGGGAAACATAAAGAACGGCTTACTTCTTTCGAATTGGCGTTGCGCGATGCGGGAATCGCCGCCCAGAACCTCGTCCGTGTGTCTTCTATCTTTCCACCTAACTGTAAACTCATCACCCGCAAGGAAGGCCTCAAATACCTTTCGCCCGGTGAAGTCGTTTTCGCGGTGGTAGCCGAAAACTCCACTCGCGAGCCGCATCGCCTGACGGCTTCCAGCATCGGCCTGGCGATCCCCGCCGATCGCAGCACCTACGGCTATTTGAGCGAGCATCACTCCTTCGGCGAGACCGACGACCTTGCCGGTGACTATGCCGAAGAACTTGCCGCCGAGATGTTGGCAACCACCCTCGACGTAGACTTCGACGCTGACAAGTCGTGGGACGAAAAGAAGGAAGTCTACCGGCTGTCCAACAAGATTGTGCGCACGGCCAACATCACTCAGAGCGCTGTGGGCGACAAGCGAGGCCTGTGGACCACAGTGATCGCCGCCGCTATCCTAATTTTCGAGTAGCTTTCGCCCCCCCTCTGCCGATATCCTACATTGCGGGACTACCTGTTTGTGGGATATCGGCGTTTTGCGATCTCACTTCCTGATCCGCTCCAGTACCGCACCCGCGATCAGCGGCAATCCCACGGTGGCATCTAGCAAGACCTCGGCAAAGCGTCCGCCCTCTTCGGCAGGAACAAACTTTCCCCACGAAACGGCTTCGCTGTAGGTACATCCTGACAGGCCGCCCCAGTTCACCGGCTCGGGACAGATGCGTACCCCGTAGTGGAATCGCTTCAACGGCAGCTCTTCCCCTCCCCGCCGATGACGCAGCTCGATGAACGGCCCGAACTGTTGCGCCCAGTTTCTGGGCACGCCGCCGCCGATGGTGAAGATTCCCAGCCGGTCCTGCTGCAACAGCGTCTCAGCGTAATATTCCAGATCTTCAAACGGATCGTAGTGCAGCGGAGGAACATTGTTCTTGCGGCGCATCCGGTTGTGCAGCGCGACGTCGAGCCCGATCTCCGAGTCGCTGAACGCAGGCACAAATACCGGCACATTCTTCTCGAACGCCGACTTCAGGATGCCGCGCTCTTCCACGTGCTCGCTCAGGTAGCGCCCGATCTCGCGATTCAACTTGTAGGAGCACAGTACCTCATTGTGGTCCCACGCCTTCAGAATGCGGGCCACAATCGTCTCCACGAAATCTAGATTGGTTTCCGGCTCCAGCGTGTCATACACGCGGTTGTAGCCGGCCTCGTAGAGCTCCATGTCGTCCATCTTCGGGTCATAGCGAAAATGCGAGCGGCCCGCCGCCTCCACCAGTCCATGCGCCATCAGCGCGCCGGTGGAGACCACCGCCTTCACGATGCCGTTGTCGATCAGGTCGGTGATGATCAATCCCTGTTTGGCAACGGTCATTGCGCCGGCCAGCGTCATCACCACGAAACATTGCCGGTCGCGCGCCATGGCTTCCAGCACTTCAGCGCCCTCGCCTACCTGTCGCCCGGTGAAAGCCGTGCGGCCCATGGCACGGACCAGGTCGTCGACGCTGTGGACTTTCGATAAATCCAGCGGCTCCAGCGGCACCAGCTTGTCGGAAATAGGATCGTGCAATACGCGCTCGATGCCTTCACCCTGACTCTTATGATCGTCGCTCACAACTCACCTCGTCGTCTTTTTGGAACGCGCAAAGATCTCATCGCGCCACGCGAAAATGTTGGTTAGTAGAATGCCGAATAGTCGAAACTACAGGTTAGTTGCAGCTTCCGTCAATGCGGACGGGGCCCCACTGGCAGACTGTCATGATCTCTTAACAATCGCATCGCTCCACGCTGCGTGGCATCCAATGCTATTCTGAAATTTACAGACATCGCAAATTCCTCGGAGTGAACGACAGTTGGATCGTAACTTTCAAATCGGCGTGGTGCAGATGTCATGCACGCCCGAGCCTGAACAAAATCTGGAACGCGCGATCGCGCACGTCCGCGACGCGGCCGGCAGAGGCGCGGAACTTATCTGCCTGCCTGAACTTTTTCAGACGCAATATTTCTGTCAGCGCGAAGACGTAGCCCTCTTCGATCTGGCTGAGCCTATTCCCGGTCCGGCGACGAAGCGCCTCGGTGATCTGGCTCGCGAGTTGAATATCACCATCATTGCTTCGCTCTTCGAGCGCCGCGCCCCTGGCATTTATCACAACACCGCGGCCATCCTCGATACTGGAGGCAAGCTGGCCGGCATTTATCGCAAGATGCACATCCCCGACGATCCCCTCTATTACGAGAAGTTTTATTTCACACCCGGCGATCTTGGGTTTAAGAGTTTCACAACTGATTTTGGCAAGTTCGGCACCCTGGTCTGCTGGGACCAGTGGTATCCCGAGGGCGCACGGCTCACGGCGTTACAAGGTGCCAGCGTGCTGTTCTATCCCACCGCCATCGGCTGGCATCCCGACGAGAAAGCGCAATACGGCGAGGCGCAATACGATGCCTGGCGCACCATTCAACGCGCCCACGCCATTGCCAACGGCGTCTACGTTGCGGTGCCCAATCGCGTCGGTTTCGAGACTGGCAACATTCGCGGCAAGGAAGCGCCGGGCAAGGGCCTGGAGTTCTGGGGCGGATCGTTCATCGCCGATCCGTTTGGACAAGTGATCGCGCAGGCTTCGCACGACAAAGAAGAGATTCTGATTGCCGAGGTCGATCTGGCGCATATGGAAGATGTGCGGCGCAACTGGCCATTCTGGCGCGACCGCCGCGTCGATGCCTATGCGCCGATCACTCAGCGGTTTCTCTTGTGAACTGCGGACCGTTTTATGAATTGTCATCCCAAGCGGAAAGAGCGTAGCGAACGAAGCCGAAGGATCTGCGGCTCCCGTGAATTGTCATCCCGAGCGTAGCGTAGCGGAGCCGAGGGATCTGCGGCTTTTATGAGGTGTCATCCCGAGCGCAGTCGAGGGACCTGCTGTTTGTCGGCGGTGGAAGGATGTGCGCATCGTTAGTAGCGAGCCTGGCACGTTAGCCCAATCACAGGAATGGCGAAGTACACATAGATAGACGAATGCCGAAGAAACCCAATCCACTCTCGCAACCACCCGCCGCGCTGGGCTACCGCATGCCCGCCGAATGGGAGCCGCATGACGCCACCTGGATCGCGTGGCCCCACAATCGCTCCGACTGGCCGGACAAGTTTGAAAGCATCCCGTGGATCTACGCCGAGATCGTCCGTCATCTGATGCGCGTCGAGCGGGTCAACATTCTGGTTGACGACGAGCCCGCCGAAGCCAAGGCGCGCGCCGTGCTGGTCCGCGCCCACGTGCTTCCGGAGAAAGCGTCAGCTCCCGGCAAGCCTGCCGGCAATCTTCGCTTCTTCCAAATCTCAACCGACCGAGTGTGGACGCGCGACTACGGCCCGATTTTTATTCGTCGCGATGCGAGCCGCGAAGCCCGCCGCGATTCGCGCAAAAGCGACTTCCCTGCCGTCGCGGCCACCGCGTGGCGATTCAATGCCTGGGCCAAATACAGCGATTGGAAACTCGACGCGCCCGTCGGCGCAGAAATCGCCAAACGCCTCCGTCTTCCGGCATGGCAACCGGAAGTAAGGATCGACGGCGAACTGCACCGCATCGTGCTCGAGGGCGGCAGCATCGACGTCAACGGCCGCGGCACGCTCATCACTACCGAGGAGTGTTTGTTGAGCGATATTCAGCAGCGTAACCCTGGCGTTTCGCGCGAGCATATCGAGGAAGTTTTCGCCGACTATCTTGGCATCGAGAAGGTGATTTGGCTGGAACGGGGCATCGCCGGCGACGATACCCACGGACACGTGGACGACATTGCCCGCTTCGTCGGCGGCCGCACCGTGGTCACCGCCTATGAGCCCGATCCCGACGATCCCAACCACGAACCGCTGGGCGACAACTTTCGCTGGCTCAAGAAGAGCACCGATCAGTCGGGCAAATCGCTGAAGGTCGTCAAGCTGCCCATGCCGGCTCCGGTGTACTTCGAGGGACAGCGGCTTCCCGCCAGCTACGCCAACTTTTATATCGCTAACAAATTGGTGCTGGTGCCGGTGTTCGGCGATCCCAACGACCGCGTCGCCCTGAACACGCTGGCCGAAGTTTTTCCGGAGCGCGAGGTGGTCGGCATCTATTGCCGCGACTTCATCTGGGGGCTCGGCGCCTTACACTGTATGACCCAGCAGCAACCGGCACCGTAATGATCGAAGGTCATACTAAGAAAATGAGGAGGACACTGCTGATCAGCGAATCTCGTACAGATAAGCGTCGTTGATGTACCTGCCGCCGATCTGCGTGTTGCCGAGTCGCGCCCCTTCCACTGATGCAGTCTCCCCAAACACGGAGCGCAGCGCCTGATAAAACGGCTGCTTGGGGCTGATAAGCTCGATTTTCAACAGCTGCGTAGAATCTGCCGGGATGCGCCGAGTGATATCTGATAGCTCTTCGTAGGCTTTTCTCGGCCCTACTGCATCTACTCGCGGGGTCGCAATCAACAAATGCCATTGATCCGATTCGGACTGCGACAGCCACAGTGCGCCCTTAACTGGAAACTTCTTGTTCCCGCGTAACGCCTGCCATAGCGTCTTTCCAAACTCTATGTCGGCTCCCATCAACGAGTAAACGTATGCCATTACCATCTTCCCCGAATCCACTTCATCACGCCAGAGTTGGTACTGTGGTCGCCTAATACAATCCCCTGGCTTCTAGCTCTTCGACCATATCGTAACGCTTGCCGTCATCCCAGTCTTTGACCGTACTCCAATTCACATTGAGCTTCGCATCAGCTATCATGTCAGACTGCAGTGCGGCCCAGAGTGCGGCGTCCGCTCTGAAAAGAGCCTCCAATTTGTGAACGTACATCTTATTCACGAACTCTTTGTCCGGAAAGTCGTGTGCTTTAACCGTGCTAGCCAAGTAAGCCTTCAGAGCACACTCGATTGCAAGACCAGTCATGTAGTAGGAGCCAGTCCAAAGTTTGTTTTCCAATAGCACGCGGGCCTCTTCGAGCCTGCCGGCAGCAAGCTTGCGGAGCGTGTCTCGGTTCAGTCGCGCGATGGGCACCGACCATTCTACAGCGGTCATGGCCTATCCACCATAGTTCCATCGGTCCTTCCTATCCTCGTCTACCTCTGCGCAACGCCACCGCCATCACGGCATAAACCCCCGCCGCCACCCCCGCATACAGAAACGCATTGGCGAAAATAATTGTCCCCACCACCAGTCCCAACGCCAAACCTGAATCCGGAGCCGGGCCAATCGCAAACGACAACACAAACGGAGGACACACCAACAACGCGACTGCCGCAAACATGCCGTAGAACTGCGCGGGAACTGCCTGCAGCCTCCAGGCGAAATAGACGCCTGCGGCGACCGCCATGCCCAACCCAAAGCTGCCGAAAAGCACGGTCTTGAGGTGCTTATCTTTCGCTCCCGGTGCCTGCGCTACGCTTCCCAATGATGTTCTCCCTATTCAGTGTAGTGCCCGTCCTTCCGCAACGCACAGCCCGCGGGCATCTTCCGTGCTATGCTGCCTCAAACCGCTAAAGGAGATCCGCTTATGAGCGCCGGTACCGCAGCATCCGATGCTCTATGCATCGACCGTTTCTCACAGTATGGTGACCACGGCCTTCACCCTCGACGGCTACCGCATCGTGCGCAATCTCGGATTGGTGCGCGGCATCATCGTGCGCTCGCGCTCCATCGTCGGCACCATAGGCGCGAGTCTGCAAACCCTGATCGGCGGAAACATCACTCTGCTGACGAACTTATGCGAGCAGACGCGCGAGCACGCCTTCGACCTGATGCTGCAGCATGCCGCCGACCTCGGCGCCAACGCCGTGATCGGAATGCGCTACGATGCAACCGAAGTGATGCAGGGAGTGACCGAGGTTCTCGCCTACGGTACGGCCGTTTTTGTGGAGAAGGAGGCGTGACCCAGTCCGCCGCTGGCAGCGCCACCGCTGATGAGCTACTGGGCGATTTGCATGGTGAGCCCGGCAGGAATCGAACCTGCGACCCACGCATTAAAAGTGCGTTGCTCTACCAACTGAGCTACGGGCCCACGCATATTTAATCTAACATAGCGAAAAAATCACGGCCCGGCTTGCCCCACTGGCGGGCCGCGTTCCCGGCCAATCGTCACCAATTCACTTTCCTGCTCCATGATTCCTGGCCCGTTCCCGCCGCATCTCTATAGTGTGTGACTATGAATGAGAACGCACGTCCGCGGATCGTCATTATCGGCGGCGGCTTTGGCGGCCTGAAGGCTGCCGAGTCGCTGGCCCGTCTGCCTGTGCAAATCACGCTGCTCGACCGCAAGAACCATCACACCTTCCAGCCGCTGCTGTATCAGGTGGCGACCGCCGGCATCTCGCCAGCCGAGATTGCCGCCCCTATCCGCGACATTCTCGCCCGGCACGAGGATATCGAGGTCTTGCTGGGAGAGGTGCTGGGCTTCGATCTCGAACAGCGCATCGTTAAAGTGCACGGCTTCGAGCTTCCTTACGATTACCTCGTCGTCGCCGCGGGCACGACCCACGCCTATTTTGGCCATGATGAATGGGAGCCGCTCGCTCCCGGCCTCAAGACCATCGAAGACGCTCTGGAGATTCGCCGCCGCATCTTGTTGGCCTACGAGCTTGCCGAACGCGAGGCGGCGATCACCGGCAAACATCGGCCCCTGAACTTCATCGTGGTCGGCGCCGGCCCGACTGGCGTCGAACTGGCGGGAACGTTGGCCGAGATCGCACACAAGTCGCTGGCCGAAAGCTTCCACCACATTGACCCGGCCAAGACTCGCGTATTGCTGGTCGAAGCTGGCCCTTCGATCTTGACAGCCTATCCCGAAGACCTGCAACGCAGCGCAGTGGAACAATTGCAGCATCTCGGCGTCGAGGTCCGCACCAACTCGGCTGTGACCGAAGTCCGTTCCGGCGAGGTCCGAATTGGCGACGATGTGCTGCCTGCGGAAGTGGTGTTATGGGCCGCGGGGGTGTCGGCTTCCCCGCTCGGTCGGGCGTTAGGCGTTCCCGTCGATCGTGCGGGCCGCGTTTTTGTCGAGCCCGATCTCAGCCTTCCGGGACATCCCGAGGTCTTCGTCATCGGCGATCTCGCCAGTCTGAAAGACGCTCACGGCAAGCCTCTTCCCGGAGTTGCGCCCGTCGCCTTGCAGCAGGGCAAGTGGGTGGCTCGCCAGGTCGCCGCCGATCTGGCCGGCCATCCGCGCCAGACGTTCCGCTACCATGACAAAGGTTCCCTAGCCACCATCGGACGCGCCGCCGCCATCGCGCAGTTTGGCAAAATCCATATCTCGGGCTTCATCGCCTGGCTGGCATGGCTGTTCATTCACATTCTGTTTCTCATCGGATTTCGCAATCGCATCGTCGTCATGTTCCAGTGGGCCTGGAGCTACCTGACGTACGAGCGGGCAGCGCGGCTCATCACCGGCGAGTCGCGAGTCATCGCCGTGCCTTCGATGGAGTACGCCGAACAGGCGCGAAAGGCCGGCTCAGCGATGATCGAGGACACGATCGAGCACAACGCTCCTGCCGTCAGCAAGCGCTAACGCGCACTCAAGCAGCGTTTCGGAGAGGGTCTCACAATGTGAGAATCACACGTGAGAATTCGGTATCGATCTGAATTGGCTGCGATCTAGCCGTAGGGCGGAATAGCCTAGCCCAGGACGTAGCCGTAGGCGCAGTCCTGGGTGCGGTGGGAAGTGAGTTCGAGTCCCGTAGGGACGGCAGGGCTTAGAGGCTCACAGCGCAGTTCTTTAAGAATGGAGCACTCACATGCTCTTCGAAACCACCGAGCACAAGCAAAAAGAGAGGCCATGAAACAGGCAGGCCGTCCACTTCCGGGCCAATCGCTCACCTTGAAATGGCCTATCCTACAGCACGGGATCGGTGCCGGCCATCAATCCCACAAAGTGGGACTTCCGAGACTATCAGGCCGAGACCGCCAACCTAACTGATGGCTGATGGCTGACAGCTATCTTTTCAATATCGGGTTATACCCTTCTCCCACCAGCCTGGCCTTCATGGCCTCGGCTTCCTGCAAGGTTGCGAAGGGACCTACCTGCACATGGTAGAGCTTGTCGTTGGTAACCGGATTATTCACTACGAAGACGTTGTAATTCTTTTTGCGCAGAGCGCCCGCCAGAGCCACAGCGTCATCCTCGCGGGAAACCGCGGCAATCTGCACCACGATAGTCCCCGGTCCGGTCACGGGTGAGCTGTGCGAGATCGCTTCCGGAGCCGCATGGCTGGCGGCTGCCACTGCGGGTGTGGTCGGGGCTGGCCCGCTGGTCACGGGCGCTGCGCTCGCTGCTACTACTTTCGGCCCCGGAGCGGAAGTCGCCGCCGCAGCTTGCGATGCTGCGGGAGCAGGCGCCGCGCTGGGACCGCTCTGCTGCACAGCCTTGTAGAAGGTCATGCTGTTCTGCTGATTGGTTGCGTTGGCCTCATCCGAAGCCGGCGTCGGGCGTGTCCGGCTTCACAGCCACTGCGGCGGAAGGCTTGGTCTCGCTGGCTTCCGAGCCCGTTGGCGTCGCGTCGGACGACGCACTCACCTGCGCTGGCTGATCGTTCAGTGCCTGTTCGCGGCCCGAACTCTTGCCCAGCGAATAACCGATGGAGAAAAATACTCCGCAAATTGCTGCCAGAAGGAAAAACAGCCCCAGCAACTTGCCTACGCCCAGGGTTATTTCGGTATCTTCAGCTGCCATTGTGTGCACAGGTAAACCTCGCTCATTGGGTCATTTGTTATCCCTTGTCGGGAGGCGGCTGCAAGCCACTCATCTTCTTCCCATCTACCCTCACCAGCTCGTGCAGGCCGGCCAGCAGATCCACCGGCACCGGGAAGATGATGGTCGTGTTCTTCTCCACGCCGATCTCGGTCAAAGTCTGCAAGTAACGCAACTGAATGCTGGTCGGCTCGCCAGCCAGCAGATGGGCCGCGTCGACCAGGCGCTGCGCCGCCGCAAATTCGCCTTCTGCGTGAATGATCTTCGAGCGCTTCTCGCGCTCTGCCTCGGCCTGCTTGGCCATGGCGCGCGTCATCGTCTCCGGCAGGTCGACCTGCTTCACCTCGACGTTGGTCACCTTCACGCCCCAGGGATCGGTGTGCTGATCAAGGATCGATTGCAGCCGCAGATTGATCTTCTCGCGATGCGCCAGCAGTTCGTCCAGATCGACTTCGCCCAGCACCGAGCGCAGCGTGGTCTGCGCAAATTGCGACGTCTGGTACATGTAATTCGAAACCGCGACGACGGCCTTGTTGGAATCGACTACCCGCAGAAAGATGACCGCGTTCACCTTCAGCGTGACGTTATCGCGCGTGATGATGTCTTGCGGCGGAACCTCCAAAGCCTCCTGCCGCAGCGAAACTCGCACCATGCGATCGATGGGCGCGAATACCAGAATCACGCCCGGCCCTTTGGCGGTAGTCAGCAGACGGCCCAAGCGAAAGACAACACCGCGCTCATACTCGGCCAGGATCTTGATCGAGTTGATGATATAGAGAGCGATGATAACGATGACAACTAAAACGGCAATACTGGGCACGTGGTGCCTCCAGCTATTCAGAAGTGTAGAACGGGTACTACTGCGGATTGTAGGCCGAAGTGGTGAGGAACCCAAGTTGGCAACAGCCACTTGTGATCCGCGTATGATATGTCCGGTGTCAGCACATGATGTGTCCGTGAAAGAGCCGCAGGGCTGAGTATGTAGAAGGCGCCCTCGAACTCGCGTGTCGCCGATGCAGTTTTGATCGCGCTGCGCGCTCCTGGCGGACCTCATCGATTCCACCGATTCATCATTCGCGCACGACCAAATCGCTACCGCACCGAATTGGGACGGGATAGCGGTGCCTGCGCGAATCCTCCACGCGCATGGCGTACGGTGCGAGCATAGGCGCAGCAGCGCGGAGCGGCCGGCGTCAGCTCTCTGTGAATATCTGCAGACGACTGTCAGGCCTAGTCGTACCGCAGACACTCCGCCGGATCGACCTGCGCCGCCCGCCGAGCCGGAATGCTGGTAGCGAGCAGCGAGATGAAGAGCAACAGTAACGGAACGGCGCAAAATGTCAGCGGATCGCCGGCGGTCACGCCGAAGAGCAGGCTCCGCATCAGCCGCGTCAGCAGCAACGCGGCGGCGACGCCGATGGCCACTCCGGTCAGCGCCAGCACGATTCCGTTGCGCACCACCAGACTGAGGATGGCGTTCCGTGTCGCGCCCAGCGCCATGCGGATGCCGATCTCGCGCGTGCCCTGGCTCACCAGGTAGGCCAGCACACCGTAGATGCCGATTGCCGCCAGCGCCAGCGAGATGACGGCAAACAGCCCAGCAGCAGCATGGCGAAGCGCCGGCGCGCCAGCGAAAGCTGGACGCGGTGGTCCATGGTGCACCACGTTGTAGAGCGGAAGATCGGGGTCGAGCTCGTCGAATCTGCTGTTTTACGGCTGCCGGTCAAGGCGGCGGGATCGGCGTTGCTGCGCAGCGACCACGTTCATCGCGCGCATCGTGATACTGCGTGTGCGGAAGATAGAAAGCGATGCGCGAATCGGAATCGAGCGTGTACTGCTTCACCCGGCCAACGACGCCGACGATCGTGATCCACGGTGCCTTGGTATCGTCGATGCCGCCGATGTGAAAGCGCTTGCCCACGGCATCCTGCCGCGGCCAAAGTTGCTGCGCCATGTAGTCGTCGACGATGGCGACGCCGGGATTTGCCGGCACGTCGTGGTCGTTGAAGAACCGGCCCTGCGATCAGCGGAATCTCCATCGCCTGGAAGTAATGGCCGCTGACCATGCGCGTGTCGGCATTGATGAACTTCTCGCCGGGCGGCGGCACGCGGCCTTCGACGGTGATCGGACCCCAGGCAAACATCTGGCTCAGCGGCAACGAGGTCACGGCTCCTGCAGCGATCACGCCGGGCAGGCGTTCCAGCCGCTGCCAGAGTCTCGTGATAGGCAGCCCAGACCGCCTGCTCGTCCTTGTACTTCGGGCCGCTCATGGTGAGTTCGAGCGTCAGAACATTGTGCGGATTGAATCCCGGCGGCACGTTCTTGGCGCGCAGAAAGCTGCGGATCAGCAGGCCCGCGCCGATCAGCAGCATGGTGCACAGCGCCAGTTCGGCAACCACCAGCAGATGGCGAAGACTGTTGCCGCGTCCCCACACGGCGCCGACGCCGGCCGAGGTCCGGCTGGTGTCCTGCAGAGTGTTCTGCACATCGATTCGCCGAAGCGCGTCCCGCTGGCGCGAGGCCGAACAGAATCGCGGAAACGACCGAGATCGTGAAGGTGAACAGCAGAGCCGGTCGCGTCGATGCCGACATCGCTCAGCCGCGGCACGCTTTGCGGCCCGAGAACGCGGATCCAGTGCACGCTGAGTAAGCCAGAAGCAATCCCAGCGCGCCGCCGCACAAGCGCCAGCAGGAGGCTCTCCGTCAGCAACTGGCGAATGATGCGAAGCGCGCGCTGGCGCCCAGCGCCGAGCGCACCGCGATTTCTTTCTGGCGCGCGACGGTTCGCGAGAGCTGGAGATTGGCCACATTCGCGCAGGCAATCAGCAGCACGAAGCCGACCGCTCCCAGCAAGAGATACAAGGTGCGGCGCACGTCGCCGACAACTTGCTCCATCAGCGGCACGATGCCGAAGGTCAGGCCGCCGTTGGGCGGATACTCCTCGGGATGATCCTGGCGCAGGCGGGCGGTGATGGTGTCCATCTCGGCCTGCGCCTGCTTCACGCTGACGCCGCGGCCTCAGCTTGCCGATGATGTTGTAGTCCTCGTGGTCGCGGTTCTGCGCGGCATTGGCGCTGCATGCGGAAAGGGCAGCAGAACCTCAGCCTGCTCGGCGCCGTCGAGCGTCGGCATCACTTCGCGCGGCAGCGAGAAGGATCGCGGCATCACGCCGACCACTTCGTACGGCATGCCATTCAACGTGATGGTCTTGCCAAGGATTGCCGGGTCGGAGCCGATAGCGGCGCGTCCAGGTGCCATAACTGAGGATCGCGGTGGGATTGCGGCCGGGCAGGTCTTCGTCGGCGAAGAAACAGACGCCCCATTGCGGCGCGCATGCCGAGCATGGGGAGCAGATTCGACGAGATGCGAATCGTGCCGACGCGCTCCGGCTCGCCTTTGCCGGTGAGGTTGTAGTTGCGCGCCGATGGCGATCGCCACCTGCTCCAGGCCGCGATGGCCGTTCTTGATGTCGAAGTATTGCGCGGTGGAAAACCAGTCCTCGGTGATGCCGAGTCCGGGTGAGCGGTTCCACAGAATCACCAGCCGGTCGGCATCTTTGTAGGGCAGCGGCCGCAGCAGAAGCGCGTTGGCGATGCTGAAGACGGCGGCGGTCGCGCCGATGCCGATGGCCAGCGACAGTACCGCGGCAACCGTAAAGGTCGGAGTCTTCAACAGCGTCCGAAGTGAATATCGCAGATCGAGCAGGATCGTGTTCATGCCAGCGGCAATCCATTCCCGTCGCAGCCGCGATTGGCAGCCGGTTTCGTCACAGACGGACGATACAGCAAGAGGGCAGCAGGAAAAACGTCAGTTGGTTTGAGCCGCATCAGGACGGGATAAACGACGGCTCGCAGAACCGACCTTGAGTGGCGCTGCCGCGGCGGGACAGAAAGTCTTCGGTGGACTTCCTTCCCTGCCAGGCCGGGTAGCTTGGGTAAAGTCATAACCCCACTTAGTAACGCCAATCGGCAATTAAAGCTCACCTGGAAAGGCGCCGATAAGACAAAGGAACGCAGGTGTGACGTAATGAGCCGCCCGCGTCGCATTCCGAACGAATCGTTTCTGTGTACGACCGATGGCATTCGCAAAGATCAGACTCGCCACGCCAAGTTCTTCCCGAAGTAATCCTTATCCATAAACATCTTAGGAGAAGTCATGTACAAATTTTTTAAGGCGATGATCGCAGTGCTTGTCTTTCTTGTCTGTATCAGCGCTCTATCCGTGGGGCAGGCGCCCCAAATTACATTCGTCACGAATACTCCCTATGGCTCGCCGCCTTCGGGATGGCAAACCGGCAATCCGCGCTACTGCTATAACCTGCAGACCAACAACTTTGCCACCAATGCCGCCTATCCCCACGGAAGCATCACCTTTTCCCTGGTTTCAGGCGCTCTTCCTCCCGGCCTTCGTATCGAGAATCTTAATAGCAACAATAATCCTAACAACCGACAAGGAGCCATCGACGATAGCTCTTCGCCGTTAGGGAGCGGATGCGTTGCTCCCTACAATGGAGTTTCACGGGCCGGAACCTACACCTTTACGTTGAAGGCTTGTGACAACATCGGCGGCACCTGCGCCTATTCCACCAGCGATCCCAAGGACCATCCCACCGGCGATCCCTCAGGCAGCACACCTTTGACTATCGTTGTCGAAGATACCGTGCCTATGCCGGTTGCCCAACAGCCACAGGCCTTTATCGACACAACCTATCGCCTGCCGACCGGAGGGACCACATGGAATGTAGGTTGCACCGGCAACAAGGTGACGGACGCTGTAAAGTTTCAAACCTATCTGAACAACTCTGAACCGGGCGACGTAATTGTTCTGACCCACGGCTGCACTTACTATCCGAGCGGTGCCATCAGCATAAATGGCGCGCAGGAGTTTCAGGTCCCCATTAAATACAATCCTCTGCACTTATGGATCTATGTGGTTACCGATGACTACAGCGGTCTGCCCGCACCCGGTACCCGTATCAATCCCGCTAATGTGCCGCAGATGGCAACCATTGCGGAAGACCAGGGGGCGAATGCTATCGGCCTGGTACGAGAAGTGGGCTCGACAGCTCCGAATTACTGGCGCTTTGTGGGCATCGAGATCAAGAGCGCCAGCAATAGTGGAACGACGATTTGCGGCGCCTGCCCTTGCCGCTACACCAACAGCAGCCAGGGAATCTACAATCAGCTTATTAACTGCGGTTCATCCGTACTGTTCATCCCAGAACACAACAAGCTGAGTCAGCCCATCATCACCAACAACATCACAATTGATCGTTGTTATATACACGGCGATCCTACTCACGATGTCACCATTGGAGTCGACGCGGATATTATCGATTTCGCCATCGTGGATAGTTGGGTCAGCGACATTCACCGGACTCGGCAAGAGACCCAGGCGGTCATCCCAGAGTACACGCCGGGACCTATTAAGATTGATAACAACTACCTTTCAGCGGCGGGAGAAGCCGTCTTTGTCGGCGGAAGCGGAGCCATCTACTCCGGCGGACGATTCTATGACAATCCTTATGTAACCCGCGATGTGCAAATCAGC
Organism: uncultured Acidobacteriaceae bacterium; assembly: GCA_963746515.1. GTDB lineage: Bacteria > Acidobacteriota > Terriglobia > Terriglobales > Acidobacteriaceae > Bog-257. The sequence continues at coordinate 353,476 of CAVVBO010000005.1, forward strand.
AACAATCAAATTGAAGCTCAGATCGAGTGGGATAAGTGCGGCGACGGCGGCACGGTTCAGCCCGGTCAACTGCAGAGCAATGGGGTGCCGTGTCCCTCTGGATCCGGAGCAAAATCGAACCAATGGATTATTAAGAACGACCTGGAGTTTAAGAATGTCCAGCGCGCGCTAGTGACCGGCAATATAATCCAGAATTCCTGGGAAAGCGCTCAGAATGGAGCTAACTTCCTGCTCGAACCGGCGGGAGGGGAGAGTGGCAATAGCACTCAAGTCACGGATATTACCTTTGAGAACAATATTGTCAGGGATGGCGACGTGGCTATCGTGGATGCCGGTCAAGACTACAATTGCGACTTCCCGGCAGGAGGGGGATATCCCAACTGTAATAATGAATCCAGGACCCAACGGATCATCGTTAACAACAATCTATTACTGATGAATCCGAGTAGCGATGGCGTGCAGCACGATGGAGTTGTGCTGAGTGGAGATGACAGTGAGGCTGTCTTCAGCCATAATACCGTTCTCATGAGCGATGGATCATTCCCTGCTCAGTCTTTTTTCTTCGGCTCACAGGGCTTTGGTTGTTCGTCTTCGACGATCGATAACTTCGCTGCCTATAATGTCTATATTCTTAACAACTATCTGGGAAACAATCCCAATGGCGACTGTGGAGAGGTCTCCTATTACCCGGTCGGCGATCTAGGATGGTATGAACCAAACCCATCGACTCTGCAAGCCAGCCGGCGCCTTACCGGAAACGTATTGAAGGTTCCCAACACCGGGCCGATTGGTATCTGGCCCACTCCGGAATTGGATTGGAATACCGGGGCACTCACCGGAAACGATGCGGTATTCAGCACCGCCTCGGCGGTGTGTGGCGAGTCTAGCCTTGGTGACTATCAACTATCCTCTCCCGATTGGACAAGCAAGACAACGGACGGTTATCAGTCGGGTGTCATTTGCTCGGCTCTGTGCACCACTGGAGTGTGCGGCGGCGGCGGCGTTCCGGTTCCTCCGCTGGGAATTCTTACGCTATCTCCTCCGGGCGGAACGGTTGGCCTTCCTTACAACTATGCTCTGGCAGGTAGCGGTGGAGTCCCGCCGTATACCTGGTCCATCATCGGTGGATCGCTTCCGCCGGGACTTACTTTGGTTGCGGGAACGATTACGGGCATACCGCAAGTTCCTACCAACGTCGTGACCCTACCTCACACCTACAGCTTCACCGTGCAGGTGGAAGACTCGGAGTCGACAAAAGCCAGCGCACCTCTGAGTATCAGGGTTGTGATACTCTCGCACATCACGCACTAACCAAGCCCACTGCCCTAGTCGCACACTGCGGCTAGGGCTTTTCCTGTTACTGGCCGGAAGCTCAATGGTGCCTGTCAACGATACTCTTGCCGAGAACGGCGGCGGCGCTTCCCTTAATTGTTCCGAAACAAGTTCGAGACGAATGAACAAAGCGGAATACTGCGCTCCAACCATTGTCCGCTCCGAACGATCCTTTATCAGGGCCCATCAGTCAATCAATCTGTTCACAGAGCGCTCGCCGCTCCAGCAGAGCGAAGGCCCCGTGAGTCGCGCAAACGCCGCCTGCGTGCCCGATCAAAACCGTACTCAGGTTCCTGAGGTAAAATCTCGCATGGCATTCCGCCGCGCAAACTGCCGGGATGCCAGTTAGGCAAGCGCGGTCCGGGCTTGAATTTCTCGACGGATATTTAGGGTGGCTGGGTGTTATGAGCGGCATCATATCGATCAGTTCGAGTTTTACTTCCGAGCCGATTCAGCAATTTCTTGAGTTTTGGGGCCGGGAAACCCGGCATCCGCTAGATATCGAGTTTGCGCCCTACAACCAGGTCTTTCAGTCTCTTCTCGATCCGCACAGCCTTTTTTCGAAGAACCGTGCCGGTGCAAACGTCATCCTGCTACGGTGGCAGGACTTGGGCAATGCCGAGGTGATTGAGAAAAATGGCAGGTCGCTGATTCAAGCCATCAACCGCGCCCAGATGTCGGTACCACTGATTGTTGTGTCTTGCCTGGGTTCGCCTGGATTTCTCGGCGATGCCACCACGGCAAAAATGGCCGCGCAACTCGATCAGGATTTGTCGGCCGCCCTCCAAGGTCTGGGAGACGCTCATTTCATTAGTGGCTCCGAACAGCACCGGCTCTATCCGGTGGAAAACTATGATTCGCCGCGCAGCGATGAACTCGCCCACATACCCTATACCGCCGAGTATTTCGCGGCTATGGCTACAGCCATCACTCGCAAAATCGATTGTCTCCGACGTACGCCGTCCAAGGTGATCGTTCTCGATCTGGACAATACCTTGTGGGAGGGCGTGGTTGGTGAAGATGGTCCGGAAGGGGTGAAGATCGATGCAGCTCGAATCGAAATGCAGCGATTTCTTTTGACGCAGCGAGCCCAGGGTATGTTGCTGACAATCGCCAGCAAGAATAATGAGGAGGATGCCTGGGAGGTATTCCGGCGGCCTGAGATGGTGCTCAAGCCGGAGCACTTTGTCGCGTGGCGCATCAATTGGGATCCGAAGGCAGTTAATATCGACGCGCTGGCTCGGGAACTAAGTCTAGGCTTGGACAGCTTTATCTTTATTGACGACAATCGGAAGGAGATCGCCGAAGTCGAGAGCAACTTACCGCAGGTCCGAACTCTCTGGCTACCGGACAAGTCCTCCGAAATCGTTCCCGCCTTGCAACATTATTGGCCCTTCGACCGGGCGAGGGTGACCGCCGAGGACGAGAAGCGCAGCCAAAGCTATCAGCAAGAGAAGGCCCGGAACCAAGTCTTAGGTGCAGCAAAAAGCCTGGAAGATTTCATCGCTGAGCTCGATCTTCAGGTCGCGATCGAGCCGTTCCGGCCGGAAATGTTGGGAAGAGTTTCGCAACTGACGCAACGCACCAATCAATTCAACACTACGACCATTCGCCGCAACGAGTCCGAGCTGAAAACCGAATTGGATTCCGGTTCGCTGCAATGTGTCACGATTGCGGCCGCCGACCGCTTTGGCGACTACGGAAATGTCGGAGCCGTACTGTACTCGGTTGCTTCCGAGGGTCTGAATGTAGATTCGTTTCTCTTGAGTTGCCGAGCGTTGGGCCGGGGAGTAGAGCACCAGATCGTTCGTCACTTGGGCGACATCGCGCAGCAGCATCAGCTGCCAGAAGTCTGGCTGCGTTTCCAAGCCACAAAGAAAAATGCACCGGCACTGCGCTTCCTGGAGAGCTTGCCTGCGAGCCGTGGGCAGGAGGCGGGCGACATTGAGATCTTCCGCATGAACGCTGCGGACGCATCTCAACTTGTCTATCGCCCAGTGTCCTACGGTGACGTTATCCGGGAAGAAAAGTCGCCCGTCATCACGCCGGAAACAGGCGATTACGGCCGTATCGCCACCTGCCTAAGAACTCCGGAGCAGATTGAGCGAGAGGCTCGTGTGACAGGCGCCGGCGAATCTGTGGCCGGGACCGCCGCTTCTGGAATTGGCGCCTCTTCCGACCGCGGCACTCCACGCAATGATACTGAGAGAAAGTTGACTTCGATTTGGGCTGAAGTTTTGGGCCTACCCGAGGTAGGGATTTACGACAGTTTCTTCGATCTGGGCGGCGATTCTCTCAAAAGTGTCGATCTGCTTATGCGGATCATAGAAACATTGGACGCCGACCATCTCACCCTAAGTGCAGTGGTTGAGGCTCCGACGGTGTCTCAATTTGCTCAATACATCGAGAAAGGAAAAGCCAAGTTCCGCTGCCTCGTCCCCGTACGGACCACGGGTTCGCGGCCGAACTTCTTCGTAGTTCCGGGGGCGGGAGGCAACGTAGTAAGCCTGAGCACGATCGCGGTCAGCCTGCCGGATGACCAGCCGTTCTGGTGCCTGCAGGCTCCCGGACTCGACGGGTCGCCGACCATGGACAACGCGTCGGATATCGCCGCCCTCTACGTGGCTGAGGTCCGCGCTCTCCAGCCGCATGGTCCGTACTACCTGGGAGGCGGATCTTACGGAGGTGTGCTGGCTCTGGAAATGGCTCAGCAACTTTTCTCTCAAGGTGAGACGGTGGCTTTCCTGGCGATGTTCGATACCTACAATCTGGCGTTTGGCAGAACTCTTTCCAAGCCAGTTGCAATGTATCGCAACTTTGGGTTTCTGCTGCACCGTCTGGTTCTGGGTCTGGGACGCTTCCGCCAGTTGCCGATGAGGGAATGGCCGGCTAACCTGCGATCCGCCGCACGAGCTTTATACAAACATGCCGGAAGCGCAATGGGGATGCTGGTTTCCGGACCGAAGAATGAAAAGCAGCCCGAGCCTGAGGGTCCCAGGCTTGCTGAAGGTCAGGAGAAGACGGAGTTCATAAAGACGCTGGAACGGGTTCGCATTGCCACCCAGACTGCCGTCGAAGCCTACGTTCCTACTCGCTATCCCGGAAAAATTACGGTACTGCGGGCAAAGACAAGAATGGTGGAACCCTATCAGGATTATTACCTTGGCTGGGCGCCGATAGCGGGAGGAGGAATCGCCTGCGAAGTCTTTGAAGGCGACCACCTCTCGTTCGAGGACAACCCAAACTTCGGTCCGACCCTGGACCGGCTCTTACAGGAAGCGCAGTCAGCATACGAAGGGACCGTCTCCCCGGCACTTCCTCCGTTAAGCAGCCTGGACCAGCTCGATCAACTGCCTGGTCGGAGTCGATAGCCAGGCAATAGGTCTTCCCTGAAACGCAACTGCCGGAACCGGTCCGCTTAGTACTCCACAACGATGGCTCTTGAGATGCTTTAACGCTTCTTCTATATCCGGCACCTCGTAGCACACGTGGTAAGCGCTGCCGCCCTGGTTCAGGGTGCGCATCACCGGCGAGTCCGGGCCGGCAGGCATTACCAGTTCGATTACCATGTCGCTGGGCCCACGGCTTAAGAAGCAGACGACCACCTTCTGCAGGGGGTCGTCGAAAGGACCGGAAATCAGCTGATACCCAAAGAGTTCGCGATAAATGGGAATCGATTTCTCGAGATCCGTAACCGCAACGCCCAGGTGATGAAAACGGAAACTGGTATCGATCAACGTCGCCTCAGTCATCATGTTTCTGCGATTTGAGATAGAGGCCGCCGCACACCTTCGGCCTCCCATTCTGTAGGATACCGCAGAAGCGGGTCGCACTCGGTGATCTATGCAGGCTGGCTATCGCGCGCTTATTCGGTTTCTTCGCGCCTGTGTCGTCAATCCGAAAATCGTGAGCTGCTTGTAGCTGGCGACATAGACTTTGCCGTTCGCCACCACCGGAACCAGATTCGCGTTAGCTGTGGTGTTGGGCCAATAGCCCGCAATGCCCTGGAAAAGCTGGTTCATCAATCCCCCTTGCAAGTTGTCTGGATCGAACGCAAACAGGGAAATATTCTCCTGGTTGGCACGTGACAGCGCCCAGATGACGGGAGTGAACGTACTATTCGACGAGATGGTAGTGAAGAAACCTGCGTCTTGCTGTCCGCCGGAAACAAGCGGCGACATGGCAACAGCGGTCAATGTTGGAACCGGCAAACTGGTATTAAGCTCCCAGGATATGGCGGTCCCCTCACCGCTGCTAAGCACTCGCGGCGCTCCATCTGAATCGACAAAATAAGATGGTCCACACCAGCAGGACCCGATAAGGTAGCTCCCCATAACATTATTCGTCATGCTGGAATATCCGCCCAGCTGGTTCTCGTCCATCAGGAACATGGTCCCTTCTTTGCCTGCCGCTACCGCCATATTTGGGGTGGAACCCGGCTGGTCGGGAAGAACCAGCACGCCTCCCGAGCCGAAGTCCGAGTCGTACAGGTCCAACACAGCCTGATCGCTGGGAGTGAAGAAATCCATCACGCTGCTAAGGCTGGGCGACACTTTTATTACGCTTTCTTGCAGGTTAGTCATGGTCAACGAATCGTAAGTTCCGGAGAGCGAATTTCCGGTGACAAACAGTACGTTACCCCCATCGTCTGCCGCCAGTCCGTATCCCGACATCCAGATCGAAGAGAGAAAGTAAGAGAACTGATTGGTGGCTTGCGTATCCACCAACTGGTTCGCTGCCAGCGGATTCAACGTCCCGGTATTCCATCCCAGCAACCAGCCGCGTGAAAGATTGGGGAACGCGTCGCAAAAGGCGCCGAAGCCTGCGTACACATTTCCGTTAGCCAGCAACAGACCTGGGCGTTGCAGCTGGTAGTTGGCGTTGAACGAGAACCTCGTCCCATTGCTCAGCGAATGGGAAGCGGACACGACTTGCGGCATGACGTTGTCCGACAGGTTGCCCAGATCCAGCGCGTGAAGCAGATAGGAGGGTCCACTGCTGCTGTTGGTATACGCCATGACGTACATAGTGCGACTGGCGGTATCGATCACAGGAGTGGAAGTGATGCCGATGTTCCCTGCCCGGCCGCCGCAGCCAATAGATCCGGGCACGGTGTTCCCAAGAGTCCGGCTCCACAGCAGCGTCCCGTTGTCAGCGTCGATCATATAGACGGTGTCATTGGCGGTGGCCACATACACAACGTTGTGCCGGCCTTGGAAGTTGCCTGCCGTGACATTTACCGCATGAACGATAAGCGGTTGAGCGTCCACTCTATCGTCAAGTACCACGGTTTGCAGGATGCCAAATTCCGCGCTGCCTACAGTCGCAGGCGTAAGCACACTCTCTGCGTGGTTCCAACCGGTGCGGTAATTGTCGTAGTGGTAGGTAGTCACATTGACTGGGCCAGGAGGGTCAATGACCTGGGCGGTAACCCAATGGGCGAAGGCCAGCATGACGGTCGCTAGTCCAGCAATTATCTTCGAACGACGATGCGGAGTGAAGTTGTTGGGAGAACGGGTGACAGGTTCCAAATCATGATTGGTAAGCGCTACGGCCATGGCGATTATCCTTTCCAGATTGAGAAGTCGCGCGTGCGCGATCGTCATCTAGGGGGGTTCTGGTCGAACCGAACTTGGAATGTGAACTGGAAGGCGCAAGATTACCACCGTCCGTTCTTATAAAAACAAGTAAATTTTTTTTGGATGCGGTCCGCTATGAGACTTAAATGCCCTGTTGCATAATGTTGCCTGTCACTAACACGAGACTATTCATCTCATAAAGCACGTCTAAAGGGAGCGACTTCAGCCATGCCGTAAAGCCCTGTTAAATGCTGGGTTATACGGTTTGCTTAAGAACTTGACCTGGGGTGGTTTTGCAGGGGCGTTAGCTTTACCTAAATGATAGTAACCGTAGTAAGTCCTTTACTTCTTGTCATCTCCCGCTGGTTTCAGCTGGCGACAAATCTACTCTTTTGATGTTCTTGGCGAATTGTCCAGCCCCAGAAGTTAGCCGGTTGGAAGAGTGACGGACTTAATAGGATGGATTCAAACTACAATCCTGGCCCACAATTCGTCCTATAAGTGGTGAGCTAATAGTTGGCAGTCGAGAACACCTTCATACCAATACAGGCAGGCAGTTAAGTGGTGTGAAAATATCTGCGGTTGCAAATTTAGTGAAACGCAGAAAGTATGGCGAGGCAGAGATTGAAGAGAGGGTGCGCGCGCAAACAACCTATTCGTATTTTGCGCGCGCACTTCGGTTGAAGCTGCTAATTACTGTGTGACCGTAAAAGTCTGGGTCACGGGAGCGGGAATTGCATAATCGGTTTGATCCAGAGGCGTGAAGGCGACGATGACTCTGTACACTCCCACGGGGAAGCCCATGGTAGGTAGAAGTTGAATGATATGTCCGTTGATGCCGACGGAATAACGCCAGGTGCCCGAGATATTCGGACTCACTGTCGCATCCAAGACCCCAGCTGGGCCGAGCATTTCGCCAGGCTGCAGGGTGAGCGTCCGCGGGATCCAGGAAATTGCCGTCGTCGCCTGCACGATAGTCAAAGTCCCGTTCACGAAGACGAAGGTATAGTTCTGCGCGGTCAAGCTTCCCTGGGTAATTACAATCGCGTAGTTCCCCAGAGGCGAAGTGGTGATGGCCGTAGTTGTCAGATTAGGCGCGCCGCTGGTCGCCGTTCCCTGCGTATCACCGTTCAAAAATCCCGTCATCGTGTAGGTGAAGGTGGGATTGTTCTGACCGTACTGCCGGGTGAAGTTGTTGGCCGTCACCGTCAACACCGCCGGACTGATGCTCAGGGTGCCGTTGACGAAGGCGAAGCTATAGTTCTGTGCCGATAGTGTGCCCTGTGCCGCCGTGATGGGGTAATTACCTGCGGGAGAGTTCGAGGTGGCCGTCGTGGTCAAGCTGGGTGCGCCGCTCAACACGCCCTGTCCATCGCCATTCACGAATCCTGTGTAGCTGGCCGTGAAGGCCGGCAGAGTCCCGCCGTAGGTCATCGAAGCGTTGTTGGCGGTTACCGTCAGTACCGCTTTATTGATGGTCAGCGTTCCGTTGACGAACGCAAATGTGTAGTTCTGCGCCGTCAAAGTTCCCTGCGCTGCCGTGATCGTGTAGTTGCCCACGGGTGAGCCTGAAGTCGCAGTGCTGGTCAAGCTGGGTGCGCCGCTCAGCACGCCCTGTCCGTCGCCATTCATGAAGCCGCTGTAGCTGGCCGTGAGTGTTGGCAGCGTCCCGCCGTAAGTCATGGACGCGTTATTGGCCGTCACCGTCAGCACCGCCGGATTCACCGTGAACGTGTCGTTCACCGGTGGCGCTGGTTGCCATTGGCTATTGCCCGCCTGATTGGCCTGCACGGTCACGGATCCCGCTCCCGTGATCGTCAGCAAACTGCCGTTCACCGTAGCTGGGCCCGACAGCACTGTATAGGACACTGGCAATCCTGAAGAAGCGGTCGCCGTCAGCGTGATGGGCGCTACTCCGTAAGCCTGTGTCCCCGGATTGGGGAACGTGATTGTCTGCGGTTGCTGCTGCGCTTGCGTCCCTGTGCCCGTCAGACTTACGGTCTGCTGACTCGATGGGTTGTTCAGCGCATTGTCCGTCAATCCAACCGTGCCGTTGATCACTCCCGAGATCGTCGGAGAAAATGCGACCGCGATTTCGCAGCCTCCGCCACCGGTCAGTTGCGTGGTCGAGCTGCAGTCGCTGCCGCCTGACGGCTGCTGCGTGAAGTTCGGCGAGATCGCCAGTCCACTCACCGTCAGCTGCTGATTACCGATGTTGGATACCTGTAGCGTCTGTGCCGGGCTCGTCGTCCCCACGGCTATGTTGCCAAAGTTCAGCGCCGCCGCCTGTGCCCGGTTCACTTCATACACACTGCTGCTGTCGGAAACATACACGTCTCCGGCCGCATCCAGCGTTATGCCGCGCGGGGCCACCAGGCCCGCCACTGTCATCACCGACTGCGATTGGCCGCCGGCCGCGACTTTCACAATTTGCGCATTCCCTGTGTCGGCCACGTACACCGTTCCCGAGGCATCTACTGCGACATCCTGTGGAGTGTGATAACCCGTTCCCATCTGGATCGCCGCTCCTCCACCTGCTGGATACTCGCTGACTTGATTGTCGCTGGATACATACACATTCCCCGCCGCATCCACCACTACACCGTGCGGATTGGTCAGCCCGGAAGCCAGCATCACCGGCGTTCCCGTGCCTCCCGGTACTTCAATCACATTGCCATTGCCTTTGTCGGCCACGTACAGGTTCCCGTTGCCGTCTTCGGCGACGCCTTGCGGCCGACCCAATCCGGCGATCGGCAAGGTGATCATGTCGGCGGCATTCAGTGTCCCGTTTTCGTTGGGCACCATCGCCACACCGGTGCTTTCCGCGATGTACAGGTTCCCTGCTCCATCCAGCGCCACCGATGTGGGTGCGCTCAACTGGCTCACCACCATGCTTTGTTGCTGGGTTCCAAACGCGATCTTCACCACCTGTCTATTCGCTTTGTCTGCCACATATATATTGCCCGCGCCATCGATTGCCGAGCCGTAAGTCGTGGCGCTCGCGATTGTTCCCAGCGTGGTCTGCGTGCCCGGATCGATGGTCACTGCCGGCGACTGTCCAATCCCGCTTACATACCACGTGTTCAGCGCGACATTGGTACCTTGCGCAAACAGTGTCACCGAGCCCGCCCGCAATCCCGGCCCGGATGGCGTGAAGACCACTGTGACTGTGCAACTCTGTCCTGCTGTATATGGCGTCCCCAACGTACAGGTGCTGCTGCCACCGTCCTGGTAGTCCAGTCCGGCCACACCCATGGTCAGAATGTTGATCGCGCTCAATTGCGCGTTGCTGTTGAAGGTATAGGTCAATGTCTGCACTGGAGACGGCGTGCCCACTTCCACCGTCCCAAAGTTGGTGTTGGAACTCAACAGAGTCACGATGATGGCCGGCGACGTTGAGCTCGCGTAGTTGTTGTCGCCCGAGTACACGGCCGTGATGCTGTTTGGCCCGGGAACCAGCTGCGACCCCTGCAACTGGATGTTGGCTGAGGAATCGTCGCCATCAATCGTGGTCAGCGTCCCCGTACCCAGCAAGGTGCTGCCCAGCATGAAGTTGACGGTCCCAGTCGGCGCTCCGCCCGAACCCGTCACACTCACGGTCGCGGTCAGCGTCGTCGCCTGAGTCTGGTAGAGACTGCTTACTCCCGATGTGGCCGTCGTCGCGCTCGCCGCCTGCACGATGGTCAACGTGCCATTGACGAAGGTAAAGGTATAGTTTTGCGCCGATAGCGTGCCTTGTGCCACGGCGATGATGTAGTTACCCACTGGCGAACTGGAGGTCGCCGTGGTAGTCAAGCTGGGTGCACCGCTCAGTACACCCTGTCCATCGCCATTAACGAATCCCGTGTAGCTGGCCGTCAACGTTGGCACTATGCCACCGTAGGTCATCGAGGCGTTGTTGGCGGTTACCGTAAGCACTGCCGGATTGATGGTTAACGTGCCGTTCGCGAAGGCAAAGGAATAATTTTGCGCCGATAGCGTTCCCTGAGCCGCCGTAATGGAATAACTGCCCACGGGTGAGCTCGAGGTCGCCGTCGTGGTCAAGCTGGGTGCGCCACTCAACACGCCCTGGCCGTCGCCATTCACGAAGCCGCTGTAGCTGGCCGTGAAGGTGGGCAGCGTCGCGCCATAGGTCATCGACGCGTTATTGGCCGTCACCGTCAGCACTGCCGGATTCACCGTGAACGTGTCGTTCACCGGTGGCGCCGCTTGCCACTGGCTATTGCCCGCCTGGTTGGCCTGCACGGTCACGGATCCTGCTCCCGTGATCGTTAACAAACTGCCGTTCACTGTAGCCGGGCCCGACAGCACCGTGTACGACACCGGCAATCCTGAAGAAGCCGACGCCGTTAGCGTAATGGGTGCTACTCCGTAAGCCTGTGTCCCCGGATTGGGGAACGTGATCGTCTGCTGCTGTTGCGCTTGCGTCCCCGTGCCCGTCAGACTTACAGTCTGCTGGCTCGACAGGTTGTTCAGCGCACTGTCGGTCAGTCCGACTGTGCCGTTGATCACCCCCGAGATTGTCGGAGAAAATGCCACCGCAATTTCGCAGCCTCCGCCACCGGCCAGCCGGGTGGTTGAACTGCAATCGCTGCCGCCCGACGGCTGCTGTACAAAGTTCGGCGAGATCGCCAGCGCACTCACCATCAAGTGCTGATTGCCGACGTTGGATACCTGCAAGGTCTGTGCCGGGCTCGTCGTTCCCACGGCTATGTTGCCAAAGTTCAGCGCCGCCGCCTGTGCCCGGTTCACTTCATACACACTGCTGCTGTCGGAAACATACACGTCTGCCGCCGCATCCAGGGTGATGCCATGAGGCGCTACCAGGCCCGCCACCGTCAGCACCGATTGCGATTGGCCGCCAGCGGCGACTTTCACAATCTGCGCATTCCCTGTGTCTGCCACGTACACCGTTCCCGAGGCATCCACCGCGACGGACTGCGGAGTGCGATAACCGGTTCCCATCTGAATCGCGGTTCCTCCGCCCACCGGATACTCGGCGACTTGATTGTCGCTGGATACATACACGTTCCCCGCCGCATCCACCGCAACGCCGTGCGGATTGGTCAGCCCCGAAGCTAGCGTCACCGGCGTGCCGAAGCCTCCCGCCACTTCAATCACATTCCCATTGCGGTTGTCGGCCACGTACAGATTCCCGCTGCCGTCTTCGGCGATGCCCTGCGCCAGACCCAAACCGGTGATCGGCAAAGTCATCATGTCGGCGGCATTCAGCGTCCCGTTTTCGTTGGGGACCATCACCACGCCGGTGCTTTCCGCGATGTACAGATTCCCTGCTCCATCCAGCGCCACCGATGTGGGTGCGCTCAACTGGCTCACTACAACGCTCTGCTGCTGCGTGCCCGCGGCAATCTTGACTATCTGTCCATGGGCCTTATCGGCCACGTATACATTGCCCGCACCATCGACCACCGAGCCGTAAGTCGTCGCGCTCGCGATTGTTCCCAGCGTGGTCTGCGTGCCCGGATCGATGGTTACTGCCGGCGACTCTCCAACCCCGGTCACGTACTCCACGATCAGCGGCAGGTTACTGCCTTGCGCAAATAGTGTGATCGAGCCTGCCCGCAATCCCGGCGCCGTCGGCGTGAAGGCTACTGACACCGTGCAGCTCTGTGAAGATGTATAGGGCGTCCCAACCATGCAGGTGCTGCTGCCGCCGTCCTGGTAGTCCAGTCCCGGCACTCCCATGGTCAGGATGTTGATGGCTGTCAGCTGCGCGTTCCTCTTGAAGGTGTAGGTAAACGTATACAGTGGAGCCTGCGTGCCTACTTCCACCGTCCCGAAGTTGTTGTCCGAATTCAGCAACGTCACCGTGATGGCCGGCGACGTCGAGCCCAAGTAGTTGTTGTCGCCCGAGTACACGGCCGTAATGCTGTTGGGTCCCATGACCAGCTGCGATCCCTGCAACTGCGTGCTGGCTGAGGAATCCGTACCATCAATCCTGATGAGCGTCGCTGTACCCAGCACGGTGCTGCCCAGCATGAAGTTCACCGTACCGGTGGGCGCTCCGCCCGAACCGGTCACACTCACGGTCGCCGTCAGCGTCGTCGCCTGCGTCTCATAGAGACTGCTCTGCCCCGATGTCAGCACTGTTGTGCTTCCCTGTTGTTGCTGGCTGATCGTGATGCTCATCAGCGCGTTGGCTGTGTTCGACGCCGAGTCGGTCACCTTTACCGTAAAGCTCGACGTTCCCCCTGCCGTTGGCGTGCCGCCGATGACATTACTTGTCAGACTCAGTCCGGGAGGCAACGATCCGGAAGCGATGCTCCAGGTATACGGCGGCGTTCCTCCCGTAGCTGCCAGGGAGTAGGAGTACGCGATACCAACGGCGCCACTAGGCGGAGACGTAGTGGTTATGGTTAGTGTCCTCGAACTGATCGTAATACTCAAGTTCGCAGTGGCAGTATGCGAGGACGAATCCGTAACCTTGAGCGTAAAGCTGGAGGTTCCCGTCGCAGTTGGCGTGCCCGTGATCGTGGAGCCGACCAGACTTAACCCTGGAGGTAACGATCCCGCACTAATCGTCCAGGTGTAGGGCGGATTGCCCCCGCTAGCTGCCAATGAATAAGAATAAGCAACCCCTACCGTGCCGCTGGGAGGAGAGGTGGAAATAATCGACAGCGTGCTGGTGCCATTGCATACGCCGGTGGCGCACAGTACCGAGCAGATCACACCTGCTTGATAACCATCGGTCGTCTCACCAGCCCAATTTGGACTTGCCAGCTGATAATTGCCGTAACTGGGACTGCCGCAGGCGGTGTAAGTCACATTGGTCACCGCATCGTTGCCGGTGAGCGGGCCGTTATTCCAGTCGTATTCGCAAGAGCCGAAGATGCCGAGATTGCAGCTGGTGGGAACCCATAGAACATTTCCCGTGAAGCGCCCCATATTCTGGAGGGTGCTTGGATTAGGTTCATACCATCCCATGTTTTCCATAGGAAAGTAAGGAATGTTCCCTGCGTCTCCATTCGGATTATTGCCCAGTAGATTGTTCAGATGGTACAGGTTGTACTGATCGAAATTGTTTACGGTGGGAGAAGGCGTTCCGAACCCCTGACTCGCAAAATCCAGGGAAGCCACCGGAAAAGAGCCATCGCTCATTAAGATGGTGTTATGGTTGAACACCGCCTCGCCGGCCATCGAGGTCCAGTAAACGCCGACATGGGATGCGCCGCCATCATGGCTGGGATTCATGATGCAAAGGTTATTGTAGAAATTGATACGTTGCGTCCGAGACTCGTTAGTGCATTTAGGATAGGTTCCCGCTCCACCCGTAGACGGAAACTCGCAGTTATAGTCCTGACCGGCGTAAGTGATACAGGTATCGGCATTGTTGTCGATGTTGTTTTCCAGAGTAATATCCTGGACTACGGTGCTGTTGCCGCTCTCTCCACCCGCCGGCTCAAACAGGATGCTGCTTCCGGTCTGGCCGCTCAACCATGCATTCTGGATAAGATTGCCGGCCACCAACACTCGCTGGGCGCTCTTGAACTCCAGGTTGTTCTTGATGATCCACTGGTTCGAAGGATTAGATAGGGTCGGAGGATAAGGACAAGTAGTACCGTTGGCCAGCCCTTCTCCCGGTTGCACCGTTCCCCCATCGCCGCACTTGTCCCACTCTTGCTGGGCCTCGATCTGGTTATTACTGATCTCGACATCGCGGGTGACGTAGGGGTCATCATAGAAATTTCCACCCGAGTAAATAGCTCCAGACCCGCCAATGAAAAATGATTCGCCGCCGGCGGAAAGGTAGTTGTTATGGATCTTCAGCGGACCCGGCGTGTATTCGGCATTCGCCGCCTGGGTCTCGGTGTTGCTGGCGTGGATATCGGAAACGTAACTATCGATCAGCGAGCAGGCGATGCAATCAAGATCAAAGCCAATGACTACATCCTGGGTGGGAGACCCGTGTACGTACATGCGGTCATAGGTAAAATTATTAGTGCCAATAGGTTGACCCAGCTTGTTGTGATCAGGAATGACCAACACTTCTGAGCCGCAGTTGTGGAGCTGGTAAGGCTGAGCGCCCGAGCCACTTTCTCGCGTTGGACAGGGATTGCTGACGGTCCCGCTATATGTGCTCTTTACTTGTATTCCTACGAACCGCCAATAGCTGGCGCACTCACCCAGAGCGTTACAGGTCGGATAGGAGCCAAGGTTGGTTTCCCGGACGATCTCCAGAGCGCTTGATCCTTGATTTTCTGCAATTGTCGCCATCAACGGTACCGTGGCGGCGCACGAACTGGGGCTGTTACAGATACGTGTCCCTGCCGGCGGCAAGCTGGCCAGGTCATCGGGGATAACGTAAATCCATTTATTTGACGGGTTGAACTTAAGCGGAACCAGGATGCCTTGATTCGGGCCGTTAATGGGTATGGCGTCCGTGTTCGAATAAGTACATCCGTGTTGCAGAACAATTACGTCTCCTGGTTCGGCTGAATAGAATGCCTGTTGCAGATAATAGCCAGGAAGAAAGGGCGAGTTTTGGCAGCCTACGGTCCACGTATGTCCGCCGGTCGGCAGGTTGTAGGTGGTATCGATGAAAGTCTGCGGCGGCTCGGCAATCGGCTGAGGCACGGTGTTGGCCACCACGATGGTCAGGGGATGGGCGCCGGTACAATCGTTGGGATTGTTCGCCGGGTCGGAGCTGGAGCAGGCGCAGGTACCCCCAATGTTGTCACAGGCTTTCAGGGTGAAGGTGTACGTACCTGAAATGTTCGCCCCATTATAGGGATGCTGACTGGAAGCCACGCACCCGCTACCCAGGGGCGCCGAACTGTCATCGATAGCTCCCTGGCGCTGCAACCCATTGTTGTTGGAGTTCAGGCTCTCGACGCGAAGACCGGGAGGGAGGGCGCCTGACACCAGCGAGAAGGTGATGCTGCCGTGGGGGTAGGTGCTGTTAGTGACAAAGTTGTTGACCTCCAGGTTATAGCAGTACCCCGTATCGTGAGTCTTGAACGCACTCGGCGGCGAGCCGAGCGGGCTGTTAGTAACAAACTGAATTTGCTGGGCGAAGCCCGGCAGCGAGAACAGCAAGAGGCAAAATAACCAAACTGCAGCGATAGGCGTCCAGGTTTTCGTCATCATGGTTTCGAGGTAAATCCACCGATGGGTCGGATTCCCCTTGGCCGGAAGCGCAAAGCCCTCCGAGCAGGCGGTGGAATTGTTCAAACTGAGCGTGTCAACGGCCAGCGCTGTGGGTAACTTGGGTTGGAGGAAACTGGCTGGTGACGAGCACCGTGACGAGACGATTCCGGAGAAATTCATCTAAATCTCCTATGGCGCATATCAAAGGGTGGAACCGGAACGACCAGTTCGGCGGGTTTCCCTTGTCTCGAATATCGGGCCCCCGAACTCACCCAAGCAAGGGTTAAGTTCATTGCCTGAGTACGAACGTAACCACAATAATGCCATCGGCGTGGTTACCAAAGTTTAAAACGAAAATGTGACTAGCTGGCTATGTCAGGAAATACTGGCTCCGTTTCATGATTCGATAAACCAATTAACATGTAGTTTTTATAATTACTTACAAAGAGATAGCCTAAAGGAAATGGCAGACCAGGGGAGGGCCGGTTCAGATTGCCGACCAAGACTGGGTTGGCTGGGTCCAATTTAGGCTGGATTGACCATGCAGACCCGATTTCGGACTTCCCTGGCACGGTTGGCTTTAAGGCTGAAAGGCTGGAAAAGGCCCCGACTGTCCGGAATGCGAGTAGGAGAGCGCCTTGGGGTTTTCCCAATAAATTAAATAACTTAGACGCTATGTGCCCCGGTTAAGACCGAGCCGTGAGGTTACCTCCCGAAACCGTAAGTAGACGCCGAAGTTCATGCTCCGCAGAAACGGCTCCCAGCGTGGGGTCGGACCGGGAGGGGTCAAGCGAGAGACTAATCGTAGCCGATGCGAGGACACCAAAACGAAGGTCGCGAGCCCGCACACCCGATCTCGGCTAATTGCCCAGAAGTCGGTATCGAGGAAGCGTCTCCTTCTGGGCTTGCAGCTTCGTTTTCACCCATGCCCGCCCACTTCCAATTGTTCGACGATCTGAACGGCGTGCTGGTTAAACTGAGGAGATTTCGGTAAAGTGATGCCGTCCGCTTGGAAGAGGTGAAGGATGTTCGGCGCCAAATCGATTGCTTGCCTGTTGGTCTGCCTGTCCATCGTTTGTGCCGTGCCACTGTCAGCCCAGGATGATCAAATGCATCATCACGAGGCGACCGAACAGCTTGGCAAGGTATCGTTCCCCATCTCATGCGCGCCGGGTTCCGAGAAAGCATTCGAGCACGGCATTGCCCTCCTCCATTCCTTCGGGTATGAAGAGGCGGAGCAGCAGTTCGTGGAACTCGTCCAGAAAGATCCGGCATGTGCCATGGCTCATTGGGGCATTGCGATGAGCTTGTTTCACCAGATCTGGGAGCGGCCGACGGAGTCGACCCTGAAACGGGGTCAGCAGGAAATAGAGAAAGCGCAGAAGCTGGGCGCGAAAACCCAGCGGGAGCGGGACTACATTGCGGCGTTGGCCCTGTTCTACCGTGATCCAGCTACAAATAATTACCAGCAGCGGGCCACTGCGTACTCGGATTCGATGGGGAAACTCTACCAGCAAAACCCCACTGACCTGGAGGCGGGCGCGTTTTATGCGTTGTCGATACTGGCGGCCGAACCTGCAAACGACAAATCGCTAGCTGCTCGAAAGAAGGCGGTCGCAGTGCTCATCCCGCTGTTCCAGCAGCAACCCGATCATCCCGGCCTGGCGCACTACATTATTCATGCTTGCGATTCACCGCAAATGGCACCGACCGGGCTTGCAGCCGCCCGCAGCTATGCCGACATTGCCTCATCCTCAGCGCACGCAGTCCATATGCCGTCGCATATTTTTGCCCGGCTCGGACTGTGGCAGGAGGATATCCAGGCGAATCTGAAGTCGGTGGCCCTGGCCCAACAGTCTGAAGCAATGTATATGCGTGGCCACGAACTCCATGCCATGCATTTCCTTCTTTATGCCTACTTGCAGACCGGACAGGATAAAGCGGCCAAGCAGGTGGTGGAGCAAGCACAGCAGATGGTGGGAGCAGCGCCCGCCAACGCTGGCGATTCGGGAATGCTCAGGTATTACGGCTTTGCTGAGGCCCATTTTCCAGCACTCTACGATCTGGAAATGCACAACTGGACGGATGCTGCGGCGTTACAACCCGCCGCGACCGCATCGCCCGACTTGCAGAGAATCACCTGGTGGGCCCGGACCATGGCCACCGCGCGTATGGGCGATGTAGAAGCCACCCGCCGCAACGCGCAAAAGTTTGACGAAGCCGAAGAAGCCACGCGCAAGTCAAAGGACGCCTACGTTCTGGATGGGCCAAATTCATCGCACGGCGAAGTCCATGCCTGGCTGGCCTTTGCCGAGAAGCAGAACGACGAGGCTCTGCGGCAGATGCGGCAAGTCGCAGATACCCAAGACCAACGCGGGAAAGCCGAAGTCGACATTCCTGCGCGCGAGATGCTCGCCGATATGCTGTTGGAATTGAATCAGCCGCAGGAAGCCTTGGCGGAATATGAGAAGTCAATGAAGATTGATCCCAACCGCTTCAACGAGCTCGCCGGCGCGGCGCGGGCCGCCGAACAGGCACATCAACCAGAAAAGGCAAACGCCTACTACGCGCAACTGTTGAAAAACTGCGACGACGGGAAAAACTCCGATCGTCCGGAATTAGGCCGCGCCAAGGTAGTGCTGGCAAGAAACGGCCAATAGGGCTCACAGCGGAGGCTAGCCGACCCGCTTCAGTCCGATTTGTCGAGGCAGGTGGGCCCGACTCTCGAACCCAAGATCGCGGAAATATTGCTGGATGTCTTCGGTGGTAAGTGCCGTACCGCAGTTGCCACAGATGCAGCCAACCAGGTCCGCATCAGGTTGCGGGTCGCGAGGAAACTTGAATTTCTGGCAGCCGCACTTCGGGCAGCACAGTGGCGGCGGAAGATTGTCGTCCATGGCATACAAGCCTACAGGGAATTGCAGCCGCGTCTTTCAGATTCTTGCTGGTCTTAATTAAGGGCGCTCGTCAATCTGGACGCGCAAACCAGTGCGGTTGCAAACCCATGTAGCATCCTATCCCGGGCGCGGGTCAGCAATTGCGGCTACCTGGATTGAGCGGGCCTTGCAACCTTTCTGCGGCAAAAGCATTTAATGAATGACGGGTCGACAGATTCTGGTCGTGCGACGAAGTGAAGGAGCGAAGGTATGCCTGTAATTCGAACTTGCAAGAATTGCGCTCGTAAGAACCGAATTCCAGCGGCTCATCTGGCGGATACCGGACATTGCGGAGCCTGCAAAGCGCCCTTGCCTCCGGTAAATGAACCCTTGGAAGCCGATCCTCAACTCTTCGATGAAATTCTCCGCGATGCACGCGTTCCCGTGCTGGTCGACTTCTGGGCAGCCTGGTGCGGCCCCTGCCGCATGGCGGCTCCCGAAGTGGCCAGAACTGCCGCCGACATGGCAGGTCAGGCCGTCGTTCTCAAGGTTGACACCGAACGGCATCCCGAGCTGGCGGCGCGCTTCAACATTCGCGGCATTCCCTACTTCGCCGTCTTCTACGCTGGCCGGCCAGTCGTTCAACAGGCTGGGCTGGTCGACCATCATCAGTTGGAAACTTGGCTGAGATCGGCCGCTCCGGTTTCGGCGGCCTGAGGCGCCTATTTGACTCAGACCCATCCTTCCTCTACCTACCTCCAACGTCCTAAATGCATCTCTTCGCTCGGTCGGCGTCAGATCTTTGCTCGCCTCCAGATTCCAGACTTATGCTTTTGAGAACTTGCACTGTCTCGCCGCTCTTGCTTCTGCCCTTGAATAATCATTAAGCGACCCACCGAAGCGACGATCGTCATACTCGACTAAATCCGTTTGACATTAACGGTTTGGTTCGATTAAATCGACTGCACGCTTGGTGCTCTCCGTGTTGTGGCTGCCAAGCGATCTGGAACTAATCGTCCCACAGAGGAAAGATCATGTCTGCCCTGTCCCATCGTTTGGCGGTTCTTCTTGTGTCTGTTTGGTTGCTGTGTTCCCTTCCCGTGAGTGCCCAGGTCTCTGCCAGCTTGTCGGGCCGCGTATTGGACCAAACCGGCGCGGTGATTTCCGGCGCCAGCGTCACTGCGAAAAACCTGGACACGGCAGTCACTCGAACCACCATCACCGACCAGGCCGGCCGCTACCAACTGCTGTCGCTGCCCATTGGACGATACGAGATTCGCGCGACGAAGGACGGTTTTGCCGAGGAGATCCGCACTGGCATTCTGCTGGTGGTCGGTCAGGACGCCACCGCCGACCTCAACCTGCAAGTGGGCAAGGTGACCGAGCAGGTGAAGGTTGAATCCAATGTTCCCGTCGTGAACACTTCGACCCAGGACATCTCCGGCCTAGTGGGCGAGAAGGAAGTGAAAACGCTTCCGCTGAACGGACGCAGCTACGATCTGCTGCTCACTCTGAATCCCGGCATCGTCAACTTCACGGCGGAGAAGACGGGCGGCATCGGCGTATCGAACTCGAGCACGGGCAATAACTTCTCGGTATCCGGCAATCGTCCGCAACAGAATTTGTTTCTGCTGAACGGCATCGAGTTCACTGGGGCGGCTGAGAACAACATGACACCAGGTGGCCCCAGCGGCCAGCTGCTGGGCGTGGACTCGGTGCGCGAGTTCAACGTGTTGCGCGACACCTACGGCGCCGAATACGGTAAGCACCCGGGCGGGCAGGTGGCGATCGTGACCCAGTCGGGCAGCAACCAGTGGCACGGCTCGCTGTATGAATTTCTGCGGAACAGTGCGTTGAATGCCAGAAATTATTTCGATCCTCCGGGAACCACGCCGCCGTTCCAGCGCAATCAGTTCGGCGGGGCGCTAGGCGGCCCCATCCAGAAAGACAAGACATTCTTCTTCCTGAATTACGAAGGCTTCACCCAGAACCTGCATCAGACATCGGTCGCGTTCGTGCCCGATCTCGCCTCGCGGGCCAAGGCGGCGCCTGACGTACAGCCCCTGTTGAACCTGTGGCCCACGCCCTTGGCCAGCGATCCCACCTTTAATGGCATCGCGGCTTACTCCAGCAGCCCGCTGCAAACCATTCGCGAGAACTACGGCACCGCGCGCCTGGACCACATCTTCTCGTCGAAAGACACGTTCTCGGCGATCTACACCATTGACGACGGCCACGACTTCACGCCGACCATCGCCGATCCTTACAGCACCGACATCTTGACGCTGCGCGAGCAGGTCGCCAGCCTGGAAGAGACGCACATCTTCTCGCCAACGCTGCTGAATACCGCGCGCTTCGGCTATTCCCGCGCCGGATATTTCTTCACCGGCGAGCCCACGCCAGGTACGCCGGCAGCCAGCGTTCCCGGCTTTCTTCTCGGAGATCCGGTGGGCGCGGTAGTGGTGGGCGGAAGCGCGGCTTCGAATCCGCAAGCGCAGATCGGCCTGGCGGGCAGCAACAACGGCAGCAATCTGACCGTCGCGCGCAATCTTTACACCTATGAAGATCAGGTGAGCTGGACCCACGGCGTGCACCAGTTCAGCTTTGGCGCGTGGTTCCAACAATTCCAGTCGAATGAGACCCTAGCCCTCAGCCAGTACGGACAAGCAACCTTCGCCAGCCTGCAAACCTTTCTGACCGGTGTGACCAGCAGCTTTTTGTACGATCCGGCGCCAACCGAAATGAACTGGCGCTCGCTGTTCGGCGCGCTATACGCGCAAGATACGATTCGCATGAGTCCCAAACTGACACTGACCCTGGGTTTCCGCGATGAGTTCTCGACGGGATGGAACGAGGCGCACGGGCGGGCCGCCAATTACACCTTCACCGACGGCGTAATCTCCAGCCAGCCGCGCATTGCCGGCGACGCCTTCACCGTGAACAACGCGAAGTTCCTGCCGCAGCCGCGGGTGGGACTGGCGTGGAGTCCGTACCAGGGCAAGACGGTGGTGCGCGCCGGCTTTGGCATGTACAACGATCTGCAAGACGCCCTCGGCTATCGCATGGATCAGAACGCGCCTTTCAATCCGACTTACAGCATCGCATCCCTGCCGGTCTCGCAGCTGCCCATCAATCCGGCACTGCCGGTACCGAAGAAGGCGCTGCTGGTGCCCGGCGGCGTTCAGCCCAACTTACAGATGCCGACGCTGATCTCGTACTCGCTGCGAATCGAGCAGGAACTAACGCCGAACACTTCTCTGACCATCGGCTACGTGGGCTCGCACGGCTACCACGAGCTAGTCGGTGTCGATGCCAACACACCGGTGCCGGTGATTTGTCCGGCGTCGCCATGTCCCGCCGACTATCCGGCAAACTTCCCGGCACCGCTGGCGGGATCGCCAGTTCCGGCAGGAAGTTACTACATCCCTGCGGGAACGCCTAAGGCCAATCCCAGCCTGGCGAACACGTGGACGTGGTTTTCGGTTGGCGACAGCAGCTATAACGCGTTGCAACTCGACCTGAATCATCGCTTCAGCCACGACTTGTCGTTCCGGGCGACCTACACTTGGTCGAAGGCTCTGGACGACGGCGATTCATTGAACCAGACGACTGCCGGAAACGCGCCGGGGCTGGTAGCCAATCCTTATGACATCCGCGCCGACTGGGGCTTGGCGACCTACGACGTGCGTAATCTGGGCTCGATCAGCGCGGTGTACGCATTGCCATTCGGGATGGGCAAGCGCTACGCGAACGGGCTAACCGGTTTTGCGAACGGAGCTGTGAGTGGATGGTCCGTAACCAGCATCGTGACGGTGCAATCGGGCTTCCCCTTTACGCCGCAGCTTAGCTATAACCCGTCGAACAACGGCGACACCCGCAACCCGGTGCGGCCGTTTGTTAATCCGGGTTTCGCCGGCAGCGTGATCACCGGCAATCCAGCGCAATGGTTCAATCCTGCGGCGTTCCTACAGCCTCCCGCGAACAGCGGCTTCTATGGCAACTTGGGACGAGATACGCTGATTGGCCCTGGCGTGGCTACCTGGGATTTCTCCGCCCTCAAGGACACGTCTATTCACGAGCGCTTGACCCTGCAGTTTCGTGCCGAGATCTTCAATCTGCTGAACCACACGAACTTCAACACACCAAACCTGATCGTGTTCACGCCGTCTGGAGTTTCGGGGACGGCCGGCGCCATAACCAGCACATCCACCACGGCTCGGCAGATCCAATTTGCCTTGAAACTTCTTTGGTGACAACGACCATAATTGGCAGACGCGAGTCTGCCTTGGTTATGCGAGACATTCCTCTGGCACTCGGAAAGGGCGGATCCTTCCCTCGCTCGCAGCGCCTTGTCTAACGATCCCGATTTGTGGTCGCAGAAGTTGTTTCGACGCGGGATATGGGGCGGCCTCTGGCCGGCGCTTTCGAGAATTCAGTCGCTGGGGTTGGGGCCTGCTTCGACGTTAAGGCGTTATCACAGTCTTGTGTGATAACAGCTACTCTGCAATCCAACCTCTTGGGGATATCATATGTTCACTTCTGAGAATTCTTCAGGAAGATTTGAGGAGAACTCGACTTGGGCACTCCTGCGATACAGTCCGATTCCCTCCTGTCCTTGATACCAAGTGAAGTTCGGAACCAGCTAGCATCCTGCTATCAGTGTGGAAAGTGTACGGCGGGATGTCCCCGCGGGGAGCGCATGGATTCGCCGCCGACCCGCCTCATCCGCTGGCTGCAAATTGGCGAGGAAGCGCGCGCCCTGGCGGCCCAGGCCATCTGGGATTGTGTGTCCTGCCAAACCTGCTCGGCGCGCTGTCCGCAAAGCGTGGACTGCGCCTCGATCATGGACGCGCTTCGCCAGGCCGCTTTCACGCTCGACACAATTCCCCTCGCCAGGCGGCGCGTGGTCGCGTTTCAGCAGGCTTTTCTGAACAACATCCGACGCAATGGACGGCTGAACGAATTGGAATTGACCGCCTCGTTCAAGCTGCGAGCTTTTCGTTACGACCACGCCATTGAGCCATTGTTTCAGGACGCATCTCTGGCGCCGCAACTTCGCAAACGCGGCAAACTTCACCTTAAGAGCGAACGCGCCGGCGATGGTGGCGTGGTAAGGCGCATCTTCGCTAAGTGCGAAGTGGAAAATCACAAAGGCGGGGTGGAATGAAAATCGGCTACTACCCCGGCTGCGCCTTGCATGGATCTTCCAACGATTACGAACAGTCGTTGCGGGCCTGTCTGGGACACCTGGATATTGACCTGGCGGAGATTCAAGATTGGATTTGCTGCGGCGCCACTGCCGCTCATTCCCTCAATCACAAACTGTCGCTTGCGCTTCCGGCCCGCAACCTGGCTTTGGCTGAACAGCAGTCACTCGACGAACTACTGGCGCCGTGCCCGTTATGTTCCATGCAGTTGCTGAAAGTTTCGGCCGAGATCAAAGAACCCGACGCCCGCGCCGAACTCAGCAATATCGTGGAACTGCCGCTGGAGGGCCGCACTCGCGTCATCAATCTGATCGAGGTTTTTCAGAAGGTGGGCTTGGACACCCTGGCCGCGGCGGTGACCACCAAACAGGAGGCTGTCCAGGCCGCCTGTTACTACGGATGCCTGCTCACGCGGCCTCCCAAGATCGTCACCTTCGATGATCCGGAGCAGCCGCAATCGATGGAAGCAGTGCTGAAAGCGCTCGGCATCAAGACCGTCGACTGGAACTTCAAGACCGAATGCTGCGGAGCCGGCATGACCATGGCTGACGAAGACACCGTGCTGGAGCTTTGCCATCGCATCCTGGAAAACGCCCAGTCTCACGGCGCCAACTGCATGGTGGTGGCCTGCCCCATGTGCCACGTCAACCTCGACATGAAGCAAGCCGCAGTCTCACGGCGTTATGGCACCGCGGCCATGCCTGTCTACTATCTGTCCGATCTGGCAGGGCTGGCGATGGGTCTTGCTCCCGACCAACTAGGTATCAACCGTCATTTCATGGAGGCGAAATGGCCCGCATAGGCGTGTTCCTCTGCTGGTGCGGCGAGAACATTGCCCGCACGGTCGACGTGGCCGAGGTAGCAAAACTTTCCGCCGAGATTCCCGGCGTGCGGGTAGCGCTGCGACTACAAGTACATGTGCTCCGATCCCGGGCCAGTCGCTGCTGCGCGAAAAGATTGCCAGTGAACGACTGGACCGCATCGTGGTCGCCTCATGTTCGCCTCACATGCACTTGAAGACCTTTCGCCGGGCGGCCGAACGTGCGGGAATCAATCCGTATCTGGTGGAGATGGCTAACATCCGCGAGCATTGCTCCTGGGTGCATCCCGATCGCGGCGAAGCTACTGCCAAGGCTGCCGAACTGGTGCGCATGTCGGTAGAGAAGGTGCGGCACAACGATCCCCTGATTCCCATCAAAGTTCCTGTGACCCGGCGGGCGCTGGTGATTGGCGGCGGGGTTGCCGGGATTCAGGCGGCGCTCGATATCGCCGACGGCGGCTACGAAGTGGTGATGGTGGAGCGCGAGCCTTCCATCGGCGGCAAGATGGCCGGCCTCTCCGAAACCTTCCCCACCCTGGATTGCTCGCAGTGCATCCTCACCCCGCGCATGGTCGAGGTGGGTCAGCATCCGCGCATTAAGCTGTACACCTATTCCGAAGTGGAGTCCGTTGACGGTTTCATCGGCAACTTCACCGTCACCATTCGCAACAAGGCGCGCTACGTCGACATCGCCAAGTGCACCGGGTGCGGCGAATGCTGGAACGTCTGCCCGCTGAAGAAAAATCCCAGCGAGTTCGAGTACGGCATGGGTTTCCGGCGGGCCATTTACGTGCCTTTCCCGCAGGCGGTTCCGGCCAGACCGGTCATCGACAAGAACGTCTGCGCCAAGCTGGTACGCAACGGCTGCGGCCTGTGCGAGAAGAAGTGTCCCGACCGGAGCCATCAGCTTCAAGGATGAAGATCGAGCTGGTCGAGGAAAAAGTTGGCGCCATCGTGGTGGCTACCGGCTACAAGCTCTACAACATCGGCAAAGATCAGCCTTCAGAGAAGTTGCATGGCTATGGCGAGTACGGTTACGGCAAATACAAAGACGTGATCGACTCATTGCAGTTTGAACGCCTGCTTTCCGCCTCAGGGCCAACCAATGGCGAAGTCCGCCGGCCCTCCGACGGCGCCGTACCGAAGAACATCGTGTTCGTGGCCTGCGTGGGCTCGCGCGACAACGCCAAGGGCCTTTCGTATTGCTCGAAGATCTGTTGCATGTACACCGCCAAGCACGCCATGCTGTACAAGCACAAGGTGCATGACGGGCAAGCTCACGTCTTCTACATGGACATCCGCTCTGGCGGCAAGGGCTACGACGAGTTCGTGCGCCGCGCCATCGAGCAGGATGGTGCGCGCTACTATCGCAGCCGGGTCTCGAAAATAACGGAAGAGCATGGCAAGCTGATCGTCCGCGGCGCTGACACGCTTTCCGGAACGCCATTGACGGTCGAAGCCGACCTGGTCGTGCTGGCCGCGGCCATGCGTCCTGCCGATGGCGTCGAAGACCTGGCACGCAAACTCAATATCGGCTACGACGAGTTCGGCTTCCTGATGGAGTCGCATCCTAAGCTCCGGCCCGTGGAAACCAATACCGGCGGCGTCTTCATTGCGGGCGCCTGCCACAGCCCGAAAGATATTCCCGAGTCGGTGGCGCAAGCTTCGGCCGCCGCCTCCAAAGTTCAGCTGACCTTTGCCAACGAAGCGCTGACCCGCGAGCCGGAAATCGCTAGCGTGAACGAGCGCATGTGCGCCGCCTGCTTCCGCTGCATGGGAGCTTGTCCCTACCATGCCATCGAACGGGCTGAAATTCGCGCGCGCAATGGCGATCTCATCAAACGTACCGCTCGGGTCAATCAAGGACTGTGCATGGGTTGCGGGACCTGCGTTGCTGTGTGTCCGTCGAAGAGCATGGATCTGGCGGGATTCACCGAACAGGAAATCTACTCTATGGTGGAGGCGCTGGCATGAGCGAGACCTTCGAACCGCGTGTCGTCGCCTTTGTCTGCAACTGGTGTACCTACCTGGGTGCGGATCTCGCCGGCACCACCCGCCTGGAGTATCCCGCGAATGTGCGAATCGTGCGCCTTCCCTGCTCCGGCCGTATCGACTTTAACCTGCTGGTTAAGGCCTTCGAGATTGGCGCTGACGCGATTCTTGTCTCCGGCTGTCATCCCGGCGACTGCCATTACAACACGGGCAACTACCACGCCCGCCGGCGCTGGATGGTATTTCGGCCGAATTGCTGGAAGTGCTCGGCTTCGACATGCGCCGCATGCACTTCACCTGGATCTCGGCCGCCGAGTCGCGCAAGTTTCAGCAGACCGTCAAGCGAGTGGTCGAAGAAACTCGGGAGTTGGGCCCATATCAGTATCCGGCTACTGCTGCTGAGCCATCCGGCGCCGGCCGCGAGCCCTCGAAGAATCCTTGCGATGCCTCTGCTGCTCAGCTGCGCGCGCGGGAACTGCTGACATCCGGCGAAGTCGATGTGGTCATCGGCTACGGCTCTTCCGGTCCGGTGTTCGTGAAGCGCGCCGAAGACGTTGGCCAGATTACTTGTGAAGACACCCGGCTCAATCTCGCGACCTATCTCGCAAAAAAAGAAGTCCGCGCTATGGGACGAGTCGCCATTCTGACCAAGCCGATGGACGCGGGCGCTCTGGCTGTGCTGGAACGTGAGTCGCAGATTGAAAGCGGCGCGGTAAAGACTATCCCCATCGGCGAGCCTGGAAAAGGGAGCTATGCCGATCTGGACGCGTTGCTGGCGCTGCCTCCGGACGAGCGCATGGCTTGGTGGGCAGGCGAGTTCTCACGTTGCACCCGCTGTTATGCCTGCCGGCAGGTCTGCCCCATGTGTTACTGCGAGCGCTGCGTGGCCGACAAAAACCGTCCTGTGGTGATCGATACTTCACCCGCGCCGATAGGCAACTTCGCCTGGCACATCACGCGCGCCTTCCATCTGGCTGGCCGTTGTGTCGGCTGCGGCGCCTGCAATCATGCTTGTCCCGTAGGCATCGATCTACGGTTGTTGAATATGGCGGTTCATCGAGCGGTCGACCAACACTTTGGCTTTAATGTTGGCGGTGATCCTAAGGTCGAATCCCCTATCGGCTCCTGGGCGCCCGCCGACCATGAGGAGTTCATCCGGTGAGCGAAATCATTTCTTCCGACAACTTGCGCAAGCTCGCCGGCGAGTGGATTGGCCAGGGCATTCGCGTCGCCGGTCCCCAGCGCACCGCCGGCCGCGTTCTGTACCTGCCTCTAATGGACCCGGCTAAGTTGCTGCTGGATGGCTTCATTCATCCGGCAAATTCGGCCAAGGAATTTCTTTTCCCGAAAACCGAGACGCTGTATGCCTATCGCGTCGAGGGCCACGATGTGAAACTCGTACCCGAGCCGGAAACGGAAACGCCACAAGTCCTGCTGGCGGTGCGGCCGTGCGACGCGGCCGCGTTTCCCATTCTCGATCACATCTTCAACTGGGATTGCGCCGACGACCTCTACAACCAGCGCCGCCGCCTTACCACCGTCGTTGCGTTGGCCTGCTCAACTCACGACGCGAATTGCTTTTGCACTTCCGTAGGCCTTGGTCCGGCTTCCGATCGTGGTGCCGACGCCCTCCTGATTCCGCTTACTGGCGACACCTTGGAAGTCCGCGCGATAACCGAGAAAGGCCGGGCGCTGTTCGCAGGCAAGACCACAACCGACAATGTCGCGGCCATGGCAGCCGCCGGACCGGAACCGCGCTTCGCCTCCGAGGCGGTACGAAGGTTTTCCGCCGCCAACTTTGAGCATTCCCTTTGGACTGAACACGCGCTGGCATGCGTGGGATGCGGCGCTTGTGCCCACACCTGTCCCACTTGTCACTGCTTCGACATCGTCGACGAGCACAGTGCTCGCGTGCGCAACTGGGATTCGTGTCAGTTCAGCCTGTTCACGCTGCATGCCAGCGGACACAACCCTCGTCCCGACCAGGGCTCCCGCCAGCGTCAGCGCATCTTGCACAAGTTTTCGATTTATCCCGACAAGTTCGGAGAAATCCTTTGCACCGGCTGCGGTAATTGCACGCGGAATTGCCCTGCCGGTCTGGGCGTTTTGCCTCTGTTGATTGCGATTGAACATGAAGAACATCTACCAGCCTGACCTGATGGAAGTGGCCGCCGTACAACGCCACACCGCCGACGTGAAATCGGTTAAGGTGCGTTTCCACGATGCCGATTGCGCCCAGCAGTTCCAGTTTCGCGTGGGACAA
This sequence comes from uncultured Acidobacteriaceae bacterium, assembly GCA_963746515.1. Classification (GTDB taxonomy): domain Bacteria; phylum Acidobacteriota; class Terriglobia; order Terriglobales; family Acidobacteriaceae; genus Bog-257. Next base: position 382,653 of record CAVVBO010000005.1, read on the forward strand.
TTCGGTATCTTTTCCGCCTTCGGTTACGGCGAATCGGTGTTCAACATCTGCTCCAGCTCCACTTGGAGCGACGGTCTCGAATTTTGCTTCCGCAAGACCGGACGCGTCACCGAAGCTCTTTGGGAAGTTGAGGAAGGCGACACCATCGGCTTCCGCGGCCCTTACGGCAACGGCTATCCGGTCGAGATGTGGAAGGGCAAGAACCTGATCTTCCTCGGCGGCGGCATTGCCATGCCTCCCATCCGCTGCGCCATCTGGTACGCCCTGGAGAACCGCGCCGATTACGGCGATATCACCATCGTGTACGGCGCGCGGACGGTAGCCGATCTGGTCTACGTCAACGAATTGGATGAGTGGTCCAAGCGCGAGCGCGTGCGTGTAATTCGCTGCGTCGATCCCGGGCGGTGAAACTCCCGATTGGACCGGCGAAATCGGCTTCGTACCCACCGTCTTCGAACGGGCTCAGGTGCCTGCCGCCGACTCGGTCGCCCTGGTGATCGGACCGCCCATCATGATCAAGAACACCATGCCGGTTCTGGATCGTATGGGCCTGCCTCGCGCCTCGGTTTACACCAGCCTGGAAAACCGCATGAAGTGCGGCGTTGGCAAGTGTGGCCGCTGCAACTGCGGTCCCGTCTACGTATGTAAGGAAGGACCAGTCTTCACCATGGAAGAACTGGCTAACCTACCGCAAGACTACTAAGGAAACTCTGATCAAGGTTTGTTTTGAAGGGAACAGCCTTCAGTGTCTGCGTGAAAACTAACTATGTGTTTCAGCGGTGGAATGCGAAGCGCGAAAACAAGCGTCCTAGGCGACGAACCTCGTTTTGACTTGATCGGAGTTTCCCTAACCGGAAATTATTTGACAATGCGTCTGCAGTATGCTCCCTTTAGTTGAGCCTCCAAAGCTCAACGCCGCGCACCAGCTGGTCCTTCGGGCGGAGCCTTCTATCCAAAGTCGCGACACCGGCGTTCTCACCGTACATTCCCAGACTCAATCTGACCCGTTTGGCCAGCGTTTTCCCCGCGGGCTGCCACAGAACGGCACATCATTGTTGCACTCGCACAAGAACAGCCCGGCGCTATCCCGAATGTCGAGATTAGGATCGCGTATTCTAATGGCGTGCGGCTGACGACGATCGGCAGCTGCGGTAGTCGCGGGACCAAATTTCATGGACGTTCTAAAAGAGCTTTTTGAGCGACATTTTAAATCGCCGGTCGAGCGGATGGAGCCACTACGGGCAGAACTAGGCGGTTCAGGGCGCAAGCTCATCCGGCTTTCCGGCGGAGCGATTACGGCCATCGGCATTCAGTATGGAGTACGCGAAGAGAACGTCGCTTTCCTTGAATTTTCCCGGCATTTTCGCCAGCGCGGTCTGCCGGTGCCGGAGATTTTTGCGGAAGATTTGTCCCATGGCGCTTATCTCGAAGAAGACCTCGGAGACACTACGCTCTTTGAATTTCTCTCGAAAAATCGAGCCGGCGACAATATCGCTGCCCCGGCGATTGCAGCCTATCGTGAAGTTGTGAGTCTGTTACCACGTTTTCAGATCGAAGCCGGTCGTGACTTAAATTACAAGCTATGCTATCCGCGCGCCAGCTTCGATCGCCAGTCCATCGCCTGGGACTTGAGTTACTTCAAGTATTACTTTCTCAAGCTCGCCGGCATTCCTTTCAACGAGCAGGCACTGGAAGTTGACTTCGGCCGGCTAACCCGCTTCTTGTTGACCGCCGACCGGGATTACTTTCTGTATCGAGACTTCCAATCGCGCAACATAATGTTGCGTGACGGATCTCCATTTTTTCTGGACTACCAAGGCGGTCGCAGAGGCGCCCTGCAATACGACATCGCATCCCTTTTGTACGATGCCAAAGCCGATCTGCCGCCGCAACTGCGCGAGCAATTACTCGACCACTATCTCGATGCTCTTGCCGGCTTCATCGATCTCGATCGGGCAGCGTTCATGACGCACTTCTACGGTTACGTTTACATCCGCATTATGCAGGCCTTGGGCGCTTACGGCTTTCGCGGATTTTACGAGCGCAAAACCCATTTCCTGCAAAGTGTGCCTTACGCTCTGAACAACCTGCGCTGGCTTCTGCATAACATCAAACTTCCCATCGTGCTGCCCGCCCTGATGGAGACATTCGACAGGGCTATAGACTCCGACAAATTGCAGGGCTTGACCTCCGACGCGGAAAATCCTATCGCGGTTCGCATTTCCAGTTTTTCCTTCCACCGGGGCATGCTGCAGGATGAGACTGGCAATGGCGGCGGATTCGTTTTCGATGCGCGCAGTCTTCCGAATCCCGGGCGTGAAGAGCGCTTCAAAGCGCTTTCCGGTAAGGACCAGCCAGTGGCCGATTATCTCAGTCAGCAAGAGAGCGTGCATCAGTTCCTCAGCAGCGCGCTGACTCTGGTCGACGCCAGCCTGACGAATTATCAAAGTCGGGGATTCCAGAACTTAATGGTGTCATTTGGCTGCACCGGAGGCCAGCATCGCTCGGTATATCTGGCAGAGGAACTGGCACAACGTTTGCGTGGCAGGAAAGGCGTAGAGGTGATCGTGCGGCATCGGGAGTTGGAGAAGTTGGGCAAATGAAAGCGATGATTTTGGCCGCCGGCCTCGGAACGCGTTTGCGGCCACTCACTGAAAGTCGCCCTAAGGCGCTGGTCGAAATCGGCGGTCGCACGATGTTAGAGATCACGCTCTCTCGCCTGCGTGCCTTTGGGATTCGCGAAGTGATCATCAACGTGCATCACTTTGCTGAGATGGTTATCGAGTATCTGAAAACGAACGCGAACTTCGGAATGCGTATTGAAGTCTCCCGGGAGGAAGATTTGCTCGACACCGGCGGCGGACTCAAGCAGGCCGCATGGTTTTTTCTCCAGGATTCCAGTGCGTCTGAAGAGCCTTTTCTTTTGCACAACGTAGACGTCCTTAGCAACATTGATTTCCGCCGGATGGTGGATTTTCATACGGAACATCAGTCGCTAGCTACGCTGGCAGTGCAATCCCGAGAGTCTTCCCGATACCTCCTCTTCGACGAGCAGCGTCGGCTTTGCGGCCGTCGAGTAAGCCGCGAAGACAAAACGGAACTTGTGCGGCCGGCCCAGCAATTGCAAGCCCTGGCATTTTCCGGCATCCACGTTATTTCGCCTCGATTGCTGACGATGATGGAAGACGCCGCTTTCTCCATCATCGACTGCTATCTGCGGCTCGCTGCCCGCGAAGAAGCGATCGTCGCCTTCAGGGCCGATGAGTGGTATTGGCGGGATCTGGGCAGCCCAGACAATCTGATGCAAGCCGCTCAGGACCTGAGGCAGAGAGTTCTTGGCTAGTGCTCACACCTCTTCTAGTCTGGTTGATCCCGGATGCTGAGGCGTCCGTTCTCCTCACGCTGCTGGTTGTTGCAGGTTGATTCAACTTGCTGGTAATCCTTTCGCTTTTTGCCGGAGATCTCGCTGCTCCAACGCCAGCTTGTAAGCGACGTAGTACTTGTAAATATTAGCGACGTAGGTGATGGTCTCCTGCCCAATTTCCTGGGCCGCAACCAGTTCCACATTTCCGAACCAGACATTCGGATCAAGACCCCTATTGCTCGCCTCTTTTCGCAGCTTCGCGATGCGGTTCGGTCCTGCATTATAGCTGGCGAATACCATCAACGTTTTGTTCATCGGATCGATCTTCGGATCGCTGAAATAGGTATCGGCGATGTTGCGCAGCATCTTGACGCCGGCGTGAATATTGCCGTCAGCCGTGCCCACATTCGGAATGTTGATGGGAGAGGCTGCCGCATTCTTGGGGATTACCTGCATGATGCCCACTGCACCGCTGGGGTTCTTCTTGCTCTGGTCCAGCAGAGATTCCTGATAACCCTGGGCCGCGATCATCAGATAATCGAAGCTGTACTCTCCCGCGTACTTCTGGAAAAGCTGCAGGTTGGTTTGAAACTTCTTCATCTCGTCTGCCGAGGTCGAATTCTTGACCCACTTGGTGTTTTGCAAATAGCGGCGAAGCAGGGTGCTGCCGAACGATGTTCCCACTGCGTGTGATGAGACAAATTCGTCGACCAATTGCTTCAATTGCGGATTATCTTTGCGCATCACCCACGCCAGTTGTTGTCCGCTGGCAATCACCAGGTCAGGGTGCGGCTGGATTTGATCGAGCACCTGCGACCACAGGGCCGCGCGTTGTTTCGTCGTGACCGTCGCCGGAATCAATCCCGCGTTCACCATCTGCACCAGGTCGTCGTCAATTAGATTTTTGTCCGCTGCTTTGATCATGATCGGTGTCTTGCCGGCTTTTTGAAGGTCTTCGTTCACCTTCTGCAAATTTGTGTAATAGGTTGTCAGCGGATTGACGTAGACCTCTTTTCCACCCAGGTCCGCCAGCGTGGAAACCGCGCCAAACTTCGGTCCGGTTACGATGATCTGGGTGACGTCAGTCTGGATCGGCGTGGAGAAGGCAACTCGCTTTTCGCGATCGGGAGTGACCACGATGCCGTAGGCGATTATGTCTCCCAGTCCTCCGGTTAGAGCGGCCTCGATCTGGTCGACTCGCGTGGGAAGGAATGTGACTTTCACTTGCAGCTTGCCGGTCTTCAGCTTCTGGTTGGCGAATTTCTGGAACTCTTCCAGCGCCTCGTACATCACTCCTCTGGGCTGCCCTTCGTCGTAGAAAAAACCGACAGGGTTGATCAGGACCAGAGCGCGAATATTGCGGCTCTTCACCATCTCATCCAGGTCGCCGGTGCGGCGTCCGAAACCTACCGGCAAGCTGACATCGCTCGACGGCGCAGGGGGTTCGTCTGGCGAAGATACTGCCGCGACGGGAGCGGTCTGTTGCTTAGCCTGCTCGGTGGCAGCAGGCGGCGCAGCCGGCTTGCTACATGCATTGAGTAGAAGCAGAGCAAAGAAGGCCAGAACGAAGGTGAAACTTTTACGGGAGGAAGTAGACATTCATCTTCTCCGCCATACATCTTAATCAGGGGCGTGCGATTGCACACGCCCCTTCTTGGTTCGTCTGCCTTTAGTCGGCCGCAGGAGAAGCTTTCGGCATATGGTTGATATCGAGAGCCGGTACCGGATTCTTCGGATGTTGCAAGTCCGGTATCAGGTCATTGGAGGCGCCACCGGGGAACCGCTCGATACTGGGATACTTGATGATCGTCTTGTCAAAATCAGCGAGTACCACGCTGTAGAGTCCCGCCGACCACCCATTATCTTCACCGGCGTACCTTCCGGGCGAACTTCTCAGACCATTCATCTCGCCCTCAGCTCCGTTGAACACCATGTCGTAGCGTTCAAAGGGATCCATGGTGAGGTTGTACACGGCCGGGATAGAGCCAAGACTCTGCGTCGGACCAAGCCAGGAATCCTTCGCGGTCCACACGAACTTCCAGGCAATGTTCAGCCAGGGCTCGTCGGCATCGCCAGCCATATCGACACGTATGGCATTGAGGTATTCGCCATTGATGTAGACCCACGACCGGCGCGCCGAGTGGGGCGACTTGCCCAGAATGTAAGAGCTATTGTCAATGCTGTCGAAGTAGATCGGCTTGCCGTTGTTGTCCTTCATTTCGCCGGTAGGCGGTGGAGTGACCCCCGCCATCGCTGCCAAGGTCGACCAGCAATCAATGTGCGACATCATTTCGCCGTACTGCACGCCAGCCGGGATATGTCCGGGCCACGTCATGATAGCCGGCACGCGCCAGCCGCCTTCAAACGCCGAGCCCTTCTCGCCGCGGAAGGGGGTGGTCCCGGCATCGGGATAGGCATCGAGCCATGCGCCGTTGTCCGCGGTCAGGATGACGATGGTGTTGGGAGCGTACTGGTGGATGGCATCCAGCACTCTACCGATATCGGCGTCCATCTCCATAAGCGAATCCGAGTAGTCGCCCAGGTGCGACTTGCCGCGGAAGTCAGGGGCGGCATTCGTCGGGTTGTGCATCTTGATCCAGTTCACGTCCATAAAGAACGGCTTGCCGCTCGTGGCGTGAGTCTTAATGTAATCGACGGCGTAGTCGGCCTGCCGTTCGTCCATGGTTGCCATGTAGTCGTAGGTGATGGTGGCAACCTTGGTGGCGGGCTGCCCGGCCACTCCTTCCCATTCGCCCAGGTTCACCACCGAGTCCCACGCCTTTTGGAACTCCGGATTGTAGGACGGGAACCAGGGATGGAACCATTTCGAGGTGTCGGGGTATGAGTAGACACCGGCGTAGTAAGCGGCGAACTCTTTCATCTCATCGAAACCATGATTGGTTGGGTAAGCCACGGGCTTGTCGCCGAGGTGCCACTTGCCTGAGAAGTAGGTCGTGTAGCCATTCTTCTTGAAGAATTCGGCGATGGTTGGAGTCTCGGGCTTGAGGTAGTTCTCGTCGCCGGGGGCAACCACGATCGATAGCGCCGAGCGGATGGGAATGCGCCCCGTCATGAACGAGGCGCGGCCCGCGGTACAACTAGCCTGTCCGTACCAACTGGTAAAGACAGCGCCCTCTTTAGCCATCTTGTCGATGTTGGGTGTGGGATGGCCGAGGGTAGCGCCGCCTCCGGAATAGGCGCCGAAATCGTTCCAGCCGGTGTCATCGGTCATCAGCATGACGATGTTGGGTTTCGTATTTTGCGCTGCGCTCGGGACGGCTGCGCCTGCCAGCATGATGCCGGAGATGGCGAGCGCTCCCATAGTCAGTTTTCGTATACCTGCCCCTAAATCCATATTTTGCTCCGTGCTTAGTAATGCTTGGTTGGCCTCCGTAGCAGAGGAATGAGGTGAATCGATCCGAGGATCAAACTCACGAAGAGGGCCGCGTGTCGGCAATGAAGTGCTCGACAATGCCTGGCCGCTTTGCCGGCTAAACAGATGATAGCTGTTCCCGTAGCGCTCAAACTACTGTCAAAAATACTAGAGCTGGGACTATATGTTGATATCAGGCTGCATCAGGTTCATGAGTTATGTCGACAGGCCAAAACAAACGGCCGATCCTTTCAGACCGCCCGCTGGTTAGGTGTTCTTGCACGCAGGTTTCGCTTTACGCCCTGATAGCCTGATTCGCCACTCTTCTACTGGTTCTGGGCTGCCATCTTTTTATCGATTTGCTCCTTGACGGTCTGCGGGTTGAAGCTGGCGCCCTTCTGCATCGGGGGAAACTCAATCGCGGTCTGTGCGAGCTTGCCTACTTCCTGCTTCAGTTGCTCCGCAGAAGCGGGAGGCGCAGAGCAATTTAGTCAAACTGGTACGGAAGGGTGCGACCTCGAAGGTCAAGCCTGACTAAGTTTCATCAAATTGGGATCGTGAAGAAAAACGCTGGCCTCGCGGAAATTCTTTATTTATTTGGCGTCCCCGACGGGATTTGAACCCGTGTTACCGCCGTGAAAGGGCGATGTCCTAGGCCGGGCTAGACGACGGGGACGCTTACGTGGTGGGAAGTTCTCGTCGAACATCTGATACTAGCAGCCGCTTGGAATGAGTGTCAAAAACTATGCCCTCAGATCGTGAAACAGCCCAAGACTTCGACCAACTCAATTTCTAATCGCCGCGCCGGCCTGATAGGACTTCCGCACTGCATTCCTGCGTGTCGCGCATTCTTAAGGCAACACACGTAGGCAACTCCTCCTGCGAATTATGTATGGGGCGGAGCATGCTTCGGTAAACTCGAAGCAGGCGCCGGGGCGTCTTCGACAGATGGGCGAGCAACTAGCACGGCAAGCACGGCGAATGCGCAGACTGTTGTGCTTGACCGTGGCGGTTTTCTACGGACTCTGGGAGCATCGCAAACTACGACCGAACGCATCCCCTGCAGAATGTGCCGTATGGCTCAACGAAACTTGCGCCCGCGGATTGAAGTCCATCGACGTTCAATTGTCCGTTGAGGGACAGCGGTCCGTACATGGCCTGATCGTTAGCAACCACGTCAGCTATCTTGACATTCTGTCCTATAGCGCAGCGGTGCCGTGTCTGTTTATCTCGAAGGCGGATGTGGCCGATTGGCCAATCTTCGGCCGCTACGCGCGATGGGCTGGGAGCGTGTTTGTAAGGCGGCACGATCGGACGGATGCCGCGCGGGCGAACGTCAGCGTCGGCGAAAGCCTGGACAGCGGAGTGCCCGTGGTTCTGTTTCCCGAAGGCACCACTACCGATGGCAGTCGTGTTCTACGCTTTCATTCGACCATGCTGCAACCGGCGATTGACGCAGGCGCCCCGATCACACCCTGCAGCATCCGGTACGAACTGGAAGACGGGGATGTGGGACAGGAGGTCTGCTGGTGGGGCGACATGACCTTGCTGCCGCATGTGTGGAATCTGCTTAGCAAGAAATCGATTCGCGTGCACATTCTTTTTGGCGAACCGATAGCAGCCGGTCAAGACCGAAAAAAGTTGAGCCGGATTCTGCATGAGCAGGTTGCTGGCTTACATGAGGGGTCGCGACGAAACGAGAACCTTCATTTTGTTTCCGGCCTTCGGGACTAGATAACGCCGGAGAGGTCCCCAAGCGCAAACGCACTCATTTTGCTCGGTCCACCATTCCATCCCTGCTCCATGCGGGCCACATCGCGGCACCCAGTCTTGGTGTCAGAAATCTGTTGCCCCGATTTGAGCAGGCGTATAATTGCCCAACTTTTTCTCAGGGGAAAAGAGAGCAAGGTTCGTCGGACAGGCGAGAGTACGAGTGAGGCTCGCAGCGCGGCTTTTCGGGCAACCGACGCGCATGAAAACAGCCGCCTCACTTGAGCAAGAGTCTGAACGTAGCGCCCATTTCCAGCTAGACGTTCGCGGCTAGCTTTACCCGAGTCACGCCTCCTCTCCCGACCTAAACCAATTCATCGAGAGCAGAACTCTCGGCAACCGCGCTCGTCAAGGAGATTTCTATGCCTCATGTCAGCGTCCACTACAAGATTTATCTGATCGCAGGCCATCATCGGCAGCCACGCAATGCATCCGCCGAGCTCGAGCCGAATCCACCCAGTGAAGTCGACGTGACCAATCCCGGCAATATCACTCCGCTTTACATTCCTGAATTGCCCTACATGTCAGACGGCACGCAGGAATTCGCTCAACTGCTGTTCTGGAGCGTCACCGACGGCACCAATGGCCAGACTTATCCTGCAGGCCCTCTCACTCAGCCCGTCGGCGGAAGCCCGCTCACCATTACTGCCTGGTATTTCCCCATCGGCGGAGACGGGAATGGTGGTTCTGCGATCATCGACGACGCATTTTCGGCGGCTAAGGGAGACTTCATCGACGACACATTTGTCACCGTGACCAGCGATCCATCGCTGACCAATCAGGCGAATGTGGTCGGCGTCGTTCCCACAACTAAGGCAGAGACATTACAGGCTTCGGCGTCGGTGGCATCGACTACTGAGCCGTTTTCAAAATGGTTGTCGTTTAACGCCGGAACTCCCAGCGGCAATACCATCCAGGTACCAGCCGGCGCCGAGGGCATCGCCATCGCGGTTTACCAACGCTCCAACGTCACGCTGAATCCGCCGGGGCGCCAATACGAAGCGGGCGGGTTCCTGGTGGGTGGGGTCGCGGTGGATGGCGGCGGAGGCCTGGTGGTCAACGGCGTCTATCATCCGGTAGATCCTTGGGGTCCGCTTATCGTTTCCCTGGTTCAGGCGTCCTTGGCCGTGGTCGGGTCGAGAGCTATGGGAAGAATCGGAGGCGAAGTAAGCCAGCTTACCGCCAGAGCCGTGCTGCAGTTCATCAGGACAGCACTACCCGCCATCGAAAAGCAAGCCGAAGGCGGCGAGTAAGTCTGCTCTGTAGTCGAACCAATCCCACCCAGGCAGAGTTAGCTTGGGTGGGATTTGCACTCTACCTAGATCTTGGCGCGGTCTATCTCGCCTTCCACAAAAGGCAGCTCCGGTTCTTCGATGCTGTCCTGCCAATCCGCCGCTTGCAACTCAAAGGGAGTCTTGTCCAGCTGCTCGATTTCCGGCAAAGATTGCGGCGGCAGCGAGCGGTCCAGTTCGGGCAACTTTCTCGCTATCGGAAACACACGGCGCTCCATGGAACGCACCATCTCGTCGTAGGATTTCACCGCACCACCTAGCTTCTTACCTACTTCCTCCATGTATCCGGTCATAGTGCACAGCCGCTTATAAAGTTCCTTGCCCGCTTCACTAATTCGCCGCGCGCTCTCGGCAAGATTCTTCTCATTCCATCCGTAAGCAACTGCCTTCAGCAGCGCAATAAGTGTAGTGGGAGAAGCTACGATTACTTTTTTCGCGACTCCGTACTCGATCAATTCAAAATCGCCGTCCAGGGCGGCGCGAAAGAAAACCTCGCCTGGAAGGAAGAGTACGACGAACTCCGGCGTCGGCTGAAATTGTGCCCAATAGGATTTGGCCGAAAGGCTATCGATGTGGTGCCTCACCTGCCGGGCATGATCACTTAGCCCCTTGCTGCGGGTCTCATCGTCTGCAGCTTGCAATACATTCAGGTACGCCGTGATCGGGACTTTGGAGTCGATCACAATATTCTTGTCGCCAGGTAATTTCACAACGACATCGGGACGGAGGCGACCGTCTTCGGTAGTCGCGGTCTCCTGCTCCTGAAAATCGCAATATTCCAGCATTCCCGCGAGCTCGAGGACTTTCCGCAGCTGCAACTCTCCCCAACGGCCGCGCGCCTGGGGTTCGCGCAAGGCCTTCACCAGATTGCCGGTCTCGGTCTGCAACGCTTTCTGGGTATCGAGCAGCGACGAGACCTGGGCCGTTAACGCGCCGTAGGCCTGGCTGCGCGCCTGCTCCAGAGACTGGATCTGCAGGTTCATACCAGCCAGCGATTGCGCGATCGGCTCGACCAGGTTTTTGACCGCTTGCTCTTTCTGCGCCAGCTCGCCGGCGGACTGCGTCTGGGAGTTCCGCAAAACGCTGGCGGCTAGTTGCAGAAAGTTCGCGTTGTTGTTCTCCAGCGCCGATGCCGCCAGCGCCTTGAATTCGGTCTTCAGCGTGTCACTGGCTTCGGCGAGCAAGTGCAGTTTCTCCTCGCTGTTCCGACGTTCGCTGGCCAGGGTGGCCTCCAGGGCCGACTTGGCGGCAGCCAGGGACTGGTGATCAGTCATCTGGCGCTGGAGAGCCGCTTGTGCAGTGTCGAGTTCCCGCTGCAGGGCGTCGCTTCGCTCGTCCAGCGCGGCGGAATTCGACTTATTGGCCAACCACCCGAAGGCAGCGCCCAGCAGAAAGGCGATCACCGTGATTACTATTACCGATAGGCTCATGAACGAATTCCGAAGATGATGTCGCCATTGTATGGCTGCGAGGTAAGGAACGAAAGCCGGGTACCTGCTGAGTCAAATCAGCTGCACGTGTCGGAAAATTCTGCTTTCTCCTCAGAGATCGCAATTAACACTTTATTAATCTTATTGATCGGATGATGTGTTGACCGGTCTGCCTGCAGGGTGTAGGCTGCCTAACCATCGGGCAGTTTCCGCGCCGCCCGAGTTATTGTGGGGTTCCAGAGCCGGAACCGGACCATGCAAGCCTTCGCCGTCTCAACTCGGCGTTCCCTCGTACTTCTGTCGTTGTCTCCCTGCATCTATTCGACTGTTGGTCTTCGGTCATGGAGGACTGCGTAATGGATGTTTCCCGACGTACATTCGTCAAGACGGGCCTGGCGGGCGCTGTGGGATTTTCCGTCTTCGGGTTCGATCTCACGCCGCTGCAGGCGCAGGCTCAGGCGCTCAAGATTTCGCGAACGACCGAGACGCGCAGCACCTGTCCCTACTGCGCGGTGAGCTGCGGCGTCATCATCCACACCATTGGCGACAAAGCCAAGAACGTCACGCCGCAAGTGGTCCACGTCGAGGGCGATCCCGATCACCCGATTAACCGCGGCACGCTGTGTCCCAAAGGCTCGTCGCTGCAGCAGGACATCCAGAACGATCGCCGGATTCTGTACCCGCGGGTACGACGGCCGGGATCGGATCACTGGGAAGACATCACGTGGGACCAGGCGATCGAAGAGATTGCGGTCTGGACCAAGAAGACGCGCGATGCCGGCTTCATGGAGACGGACGCGAAGGGCAATACGGTGAACCGCTGCGAATCGCTGTTCTGGAGTGGCGGCTGCACCGATACCAATGAGTTCAATTACCTGGTCGTGAAAGCGATGCGGGCTATGGGGGTGGTGCGCCTGGAAAACCAGGCGCGAGTTTGACACGGCCCCACGGTCTCAAGTTTGGGACCAACTTTCGGGCGCGGGGCAATGACCAACGGCTGGGTCGACATCAAGAACACCGACATGATGTTGATCATGGGCGGAAATCCGGCCGAGAACCATCCTTGCGGTTTCAAGTGGGCGGTCGAGGCCAAGCGCAACCGCGACGCCAAGACGATCGTGGTCGACCCGCGCTTCACCCGCACCGCGTCGCAGGCCGATGTTTTCTGTCAAATTCGCGCCGGCAGCGACCTCGCGTTTCTCGGCGGCCTCATCTATTACGCCATCCAGAACAACCGCGTCGCGCACGAATATCTGGTCAACTACACCAACGCCGCGTTCGTCATCAAAGACGGATTCAAGCTGCCGGAGGATGGATTGTTCTCGGGCTTCGATGAGGCGACCAAGACCTACAACAAAAGCACCTGGAACTACGAGGAAGGCGGAAACGAAACAGGCAAGGCGGTTCCGGTTGCAGCAGCTCCTGCAACGGAAGGTGCACCCAAGGGTCACGAAACCCAGGGCAACGCTGCTGCTGCCGGACAACACAGCGGCAACGCCCACAATGGTGAAGGCCATGGCTATCAGGCTGGAGGGCCGGTGGGTGCGAAGGCCATGGCCGGCGCTCCCGCTCCGCCGTCGCTGCCGCCGAATGTCGCCTACGATCTCTCGCTGCAACATCCGCGCTGCGTCTATCAGCTATTGAAGCAGCAGTACTCCCGCTACACGCCGGAGATGGTAGCGAACATCACCGGCATCCCGCAGGACGCAGCTGCTGAAAGCGTGGGATCTGTACACCTCCGTCCGCAAAGATGGAGACATGAAGAAGGTGTCGACCGTCATCTACGCAGTAGGCTGGACCCAGCACAGCTACGGCACGCAGGTCATTCGCGCCGCGTGCGTGCTGCAGTTGCTGATGGGAAATGTGGGCCGCGCCGGCGGCGGCGTGAACGCCTTGCGCGGACACTCCAATATTCAGGGCGCGACCGACATGGCCGGCATCTTCGACATCCTGCCCGGTTATCTAAAGATGCCGTCGCCTGCGGACAAAGACCTGAAGACGTTTCTTGGACCGCGTCACCCCGAAGCCATCGAAGCCGGGCGATTGGGAGTCGTTCAACTACTGGTCGAACACGCCCAAGTTCATGGTGTCGTTCTTGAAGGCGATGTATGGTCCGGCGGCGACCAAGGAGAACGATTTCGGCTTTAACTGGCTGCCCAAGATCGACCGCAACTATTCCTGGGTCCAAAACTGGAACGACATGTACGAAGGCAAAGTGAAAGGCGTCTTCGCCTTCGGCATGAACGGCGTGATGATCGGTCCGGACTCGAAGAAGAACATCGACGCTCTGAAGAAGGCCGACTTCCTGGTGGTGTGCGAAATCTATCCCGACGAGACCAGCGCCTTCTGGCAGGCGCCGGGCACGACACCGGAGGAAATGAAGCAGATCAACACCACGGTGTATCAGCTGCCCGGCGCGGGATTCGCGGAGAAGGATGGGACGTTCGTGAATTCGGCGCGCTGGCTGCAATGGAAGTACGCCGCACTGCCCACTCCAGCCGCGTGCCGCCTGGATCAGGACATCCTGTCGCAGATCTTCCTGCGGGTTCGCGAGCTCTACAAGAAGGAGGGCGGTAAGTTCCCCGATCCCGTCGTGAACGTGACGTGGAACTATACGATCCCGACCAGTCCCTCGCTGGCGGAGGTTGCGAAGGAGATCAACGGCAAGGCGATCACCGATATTAGCGACGAGAAGACCAATCTTTCGCTGAAAGCCGGACAGCAATTGCCGGGGTTCGCCGCGTTGCGCGATGACGGTTCGACCTCGTCGGGCAACTGGCTCTATTGCGGATCGTGGACCGAGGCAGGGCCGATGATGCAGCGCCGTGGCACCGACGATCCTTCCGGTCTGGGCATTTATCCAAACTGGGGTTGGTCGTGGCCGGCGAATCGGCGGGTGCTGTACAACCGCGCCTCGTGCGATCTCACCGGCAAACCCTACGATCCCTCGCGCCGGCAGGTATGGTGGAACGCGGCCACGGACAAGTGGGTGGGCAACGACGTTCCCGACTTCAAGCCCGACTCCAAGCCGGAAGAACACATGGGGCCGTTCATCATGAATCCGGAGGGCGTGGGACGCCTTTTTGTTCCCTTGGGCGCAATGGCCGATGGTCCGATTCCCGAGTTTTACGAGCCGATTGAAAGCCCCATTGCAAATCTGCTTCATCCGCAACAGTCGACGAATCCGCTGGCGAAGACGTTCAAGACGGATATGGACAAGTACGCCAAGCCCGACGAAGGCTACAACATCGTCTGCACAACCTACCGGCTGACCGAGCACTATCACTACTGGACGAAGAACAATCCCATGAATGTGCAGTTGGTGCCGGAGCCGTTCGTGGAGATTCCCGCGGAACTGGCCGACCAGATGGGCATTCGCGGCGGCGAGAAAGTGAAGGTCAGCAGCATTCGCGCCGACTACATCGCCAAGGCGATGGTGACCAAGCGCATCAAGGCCATGATGGTGGACGGCAAGAAGACGTACCAGATCGGCATTCCCATCCATTGGGGTTACAAGGGGATCTCCGAGAGCGAAGGCAGGACTTCGCTGATGCCTACGAATCGGCTGACGCCGACGGCCATCGATCCCAATGCCTATACACCGGAATTCAAGGGATTCCTGGTGAAGCTGGAGAAAGTGTGAGGGGAAAATAGAGCAGCTTCAGCGCCGCGTCAGGAGCTTGGGTGGAGCGCCGCTTCGGCGGTGCTTTGAAAGGGCACGCCTTCGGGGGTGCTTTGAAAGGGCACGGCTTCAGCGGTCCCGCGACAGCGTTGTTGATTTTGGCCTTTAAGCCCTGCGGCGTTTCCTCAGCGGCTACGGCCGGTTGAATTTCGGCTATTAACGGCACGCCGGAAGGCATGCCCTTTCAAAACAGAAAGGGATCGAGAGAGAGGGTACGAGATGAGTGATCGCGGCACATTACGAATCCAGAAGATCTCGGCCCATCCCGGACCGATCGCCGGCGCGGGAACTCAGCGCGAGGACAAAGTCTGCAAGCTGATCGACACCACCACCTGCATCGGCTGCAAGGCCTGCGAAGTAGCGTGCGTGGAGTGGAACGACATGCCGTTCCAGCGAGACCTACTTCGACAACACCTACCAGACCATGCCGGACACGGAATGGAATTTCTGGAACCTGATCAAGTTCAACGAGGATGAGCACGCCGACGGCAGCTTTGCCTGGCTGATGCGCAAGCATCAGTGCATGCACTGCGCCGATCCCGGCTGCCTGCATGCTTGTCCCGCCGACGGCGCCATCGTGCAGTACGAAAACGGCATCGTCGACTTCCAGCAGGAGAACTGTATCGGCTGCCAGTTCTGCGTCTCCGGCTGCCCGTTCAATATCCCGAAGTACGATCCCAACACCAAGAAGGTTTACAAGTGCACGTTGTGCTCTGACAGAGTAGGAGCTGGCCTGGAACCCGCTTGCATCAAGGCTTGTCCGACGGGCTGCCTGCATTTTGGTACCAAGGACGACATGAAGTTCCTGGCCGAAAAGCGGGCCACGCAATTGCGCGAAGTTTCGGGCTTCAAGGAAGCCGGCGTCTACGATCCTCCCACGATTGGCGGCACCAGCGTCATCTACGTTCTGCACAACATCAACAAGACCGGAGCCTACGGCGGCCTTCCCCGAGAGCCGCGCATTTCGCCAGGCGTTCACCATCTGGAAAGACATGGTTCAAGCCGATTGGACTATTCGGCGCCATGCTGGGCTTCGTGGGCGTGGTGATGCATTACGTTTTCGAAGGCCCGTTGCGAACGCATCCGACTCCGCCGGTGAAAGAAATCGTGCCGCCGGACCCGGGAAGGGAGAACTAGGATGGCGACTTCAGCCGATCGTTTCATTCATCGTCCCAACGCCATCGATCGCCTGGGCAAGACCGTGGTCTACGTCGGCGAGCTACTGCGTCATCCGGTGTATACCCGCTTTCTCCACTGGATGGTCGGCATCTTCTTCTTTCTCGCTCTGCTGTCCGGATTCGGTATTTACCTGCCCTGGATCTTCCGTTTCTTCACGCCGCTATTTGGCGGCGGAGCGATGACACGTTTCCTGCATCCCTGGTTCGGCCTCGGCTTCGTCTTCTTCTTTGCGCTACAGGCGATCAACTGGCTGGGGGTGATGACCTGGACGCCGGGCGATTCGCGCTGGATGAAGCACATTAGGAAGTACATTATTCGCAGCGATTCAACGGAATCTCCGGAGACCGGTTTCTTTAACGGCGGCCAGAAGCTGATGTTCTGGGAAATCGTCTGCGGCTCCATCGCTTACCTGATCACCGGTGTCATGATGTGGTTTCCCGAGACATTCGGGCGGATCGCGGTGTCGATCGCGTATGTCATCCACGACATCTCAGCGCTGATCATGCTGTTCGGAATTTTCTTCCATATCTATCTGAGCACATTTGGCGAGCCGGGTACGATTCAGGCGATGACGCGTGGCACGGTGAGCGAAGCCTGGGCATGGACGCATCATCCGGCCTGGTACAAAGCTGTAACTGGACGCGATCCCCAGGAAGCAATCGAGGAAGCGCAGCGGCAAATGGAGCGTCAGGAAGGTACGCGATAGAGAATACAGAGTTGTTTATGCGGGGACTCGCTGCGATTCATCCTTCGACGAAAGCGAGCCAGCAATAACTACCCCCCGGCCTTAGCCGTTTGCTCCAAACAGGCAGCCTGATAGGCGCTTACCGAGACTTCCAGCAAGAATCCCAGGCTCTCACCGATTTCCACCAGATCAGAAATCAAGTTGCTGAGATCAATTACCAGCAGATTACTCTGCACAGTCGAGGTGATCGCGCGTTGCAGTAAGTGAGCCTCTAGCAGAACCTGCGGAATGGAATAACCTTGCTTGCATCGGGTTGCCCCGTGCTTTTCAGCCGCGGACACAGCTGCTTCGCTAATTCGCTGCGAATCACTTTCAACTCTTTCGATGAGCTCGCTCAGAACGCCGGGAATGTGATCGGTACGCTCCGTCTGCGACAACGGGATCGCCGCCAATTCCGGAGTCTCGTTGACCCACTGCAGCCACTGGGTGCATATCGCCTGAGTGTTCTCCCGGAGTATGTCGGAAACGCGGCGAAGCTGCGACGGAAGGCCCGTCAGCCTGACTCCGTTGAGCCGTTTCGTCATCCTGTCTACCAGCGCATTGATATCGGCAGGCTTAGTGAAATAGTCGTCCACCTGATTGCGGATGGCCCGCAATGCCGATTCGAAGTCCGGGTAGCCGGTCAGGATGAAGGTCGCGGCCTCCGGCTGGACGCGCCGCATGGCGCTTACGACCGTGAAGCCGTCTCCGGGCTCTCCAATATTGAGATCCGACAAGAGCACGTCGAACTTCTGCGTTCCGATTATTTCCAGCGCCTCGGGCACCGAAGCGGCGGCGGTAACTTCGAATCCTTTCTGCGTCAGAATGGCAGATAAAGTAAGCCGAATCGCCGCCTCGTCATCAACGAACAAAAGCCTCGGGTTCGCCATCCCTCTAGTATACGTCCCGATTCGAGCAATTACGGCTTCAGCGCGGTCCAGGTTTTGTCGGGATTAAATTCGCTCATGGCCGCAGCGGTGTCGGCAGTCGTCTTGCCTAAATCCTTCTGGTAGATCACGCGATCCTTGTCGACGATGAATGTCATCACGCCTGAGTTGCCGTATTCGGCCGGGTAGGCGACGAAGGCAAACCCGCCGGTCATCTTCCCGTTGGTCACATAGCCCTTCGCACCGCCTTTCGCGTCGGACCCTTGTTTGTAGAGCATCCGGAACAGATATCCGTGAAAGGGCTGCTGCGACTTGGGTTGCACTTTGTATCCTTCAGCAGTCGCGAACGCCACCAAAGGTCCGAGGGGACTTTTCGGCTTGCCCTCCGGCGACAGCCAGTACAGCCCATCCTGCTGACCCTCAACACTGATGAACTTCTGCGCATATTGCGCGATGCCATCGTGTTTCTGTGCGAAGTATTCGGCCTGAGCGTCGGCCAAGGCGGCCGAAACATCGATAGCCGCGATCTCGTTGCGGCCAATGCGTCGCGCCAGGATCTCGTCCTTCCCTGCCGGCATGTCGAAGTACCATTGGCCGGAGCTGTTTTTCTTCAGAGGAACGGGAAAGGCGGTATTGGTTTCGCCGACCAGCAGAATCGCGCTGCTATCGTCCAGCTTGCGCCACCGATTCATCTTGGCGTAGGCAGCAGCAAATCCCTCGATAGCGGCCTTATCTTCAGTGGCGTCGCCGGAATAGATAATGTCCTTTGAGCCGGGACCGAAAATTGCCAGCAAGGTCTCGCGATTCTCGGCTTTGGCGGCGTCGGCCAAGGCTTTGCCGGCATCGGCAGGCGCCGCGAACGTCTTCTGCGCAGCCTCGGTGGCGGCCGGTGCTTCTGGTTTCTTGCACGAAGTAAGCGAAAACGTCAACGCCAGAAACGCCAAAACCATCAGGCAGCGGCAAGCAATGAAACTGCGGCGGCCGCACACATGCAACATCTGCGTCATCCCAAGCCTCCATTCAATCGCGAGGTGCTTCTTCCTGATGAATGCCGGAATCATCTCCGGCCCCCGCCGAAATGACCTCCGCCGCCACCACCCCAGCCGCTGCCACCACCGCGACTGCCCCATCCGCGCGAACTCGCCGACCTGTCACCCCAGCCGCCGCTTCCGACGCTCGATGAGCCGGAGTGATTGCCCCAACTACTGAATGCCGTTGAACCTGCATCGTGACTGCCACCCTGTCCCCAGCCTCGGGCAGCGTCTGAGCTTCCCCATCCACCCGACTTGTCCCAGGAATTCGAGCCACTGGCGTCGCGGTTCACATTGACCGTGTTGCCGCTGACGTTGGTATTGCGGTTGTAGCTGGTGTCGCCGGTGTGGTTGTAACCGCTGTTGTAATTGTTGGCGTGATAGCCGTTGCTGTTATATCCCCCATTGTAGGAGTGGTTGTAATTGTTGTAACCGTTGTAGGGATGGTTTCCGTAATCGTTGTATCCACCATAGTAGCCACCGTGCCACGCATTGTTCCCGTAGTACGGATAACCGTGGTAGTACGCCCCGCCGTGATACCAGTTGCAATTCCAACTGCTCCAGCCCCAACCACAGCAGCCGCCACTCATCATGGCACCCACAGCGATACCCGCTCCAAACGAGAGCAGTCCCGTCGCCACCAAATCGCCGGTGCTATAGCCGGGAACGACATAGGGCGTGCCGTAAACCACGGTTGGGTTATACGTCGGCACGTAGACGACCTGGGGGTTGGCCGGCTGAATCACGATGACCTGCGGACTTTGCTGCACCACCGTCATCTGGGGCGTGGATTTCAAATTGCCGGCAGCCTTGGCCTGGGCCCGCAAGGTCTGGATCGCAGTCATGACATCGGCTTGCTGGTTGTGATAAGCCTCGCCCAACTGCGACGTCCAGGTGAGATTCTGCGCCATGTTGTTCAGCACCGACGGAAACTGAGTCAGGGCCTTGACGCTGGGATCCCAGGATTGGCCGTCGACCGCCTTCATTAGCGCACTGCCGGTGAGACTCTTGTTTTGCTCAAGCCAATAGTTGGCCACGGCAATCTGATCCGGGAAAGTTGCGGCATTGAGAATCTGCGCCACCAGGGAATCGGGGTAGAGCGCGATGGGAGCCACCAGCGATTGCAGCTCTTCCGCCGTCATCGGAGTTCCCTGTCCCGAATAGCTGGGCGTGGAACTCGGTGGTGGGGCCGCACTCTGGTCCTGATAAAGGGCCACCGCGCCTGCATCAAACGGCAAGGTGAGCAGCACCATAAGAAAACACAAGATCAACGACAAGGCTTGCTGGTGACGCGAGCTGATCATTGCTCCTCCAGAGAGGTTAATTGCGGCTGATACTGGTCCGCCTGTCACCGACAGACCGTCACTTTCTTGTAACTGAACAGGCTCGAAATGGCTACTAGGAAAACTTATAGATCAAACGACTAAATCCCGCAGCCTGATTCCAGGAACGGAATTTTTCTCGTTGCCAGAGCGAAGCCGTCATAACCTCTTCCTCCGCCCCGGCTGGCCTACCGCGCCGGATCAGACGCAACGAGCGTCCTCCGGCTACACTATTACTTTGCGAATCATTTGCTCGATTCGTAAATGAGGATTCATCATGGCGAGCACTAACGGCAAGAAGGGTGTCATCGGAATTTTGACTGGAGGCGGCGATGTGCCGGGCCTGAACCCGGCCATCCGTGCGGTTACGATCAGGGCGTTGCGCGAGGGCTACGAAGTCATTGGACTGCGTCGTGGCTGGGCGAGCCTGGTCGACATGGTCCGCGACAAGGACTACGACAACAGCGACAACTACCAGCACCTCACCGAAGAACTGGTCAATCGCGCTGGGCGCACGGGAGGCACTTTTCTTCATACTTCGCGAACCAATCCCGGAAGAGTTAGCCGACGCCATGTTCCGCCCCACCTGCAAGAAACGTACAGGGACGACAGAAACGATCTGACTGCCGAAGTGCTGAAAAACCTGGAGTGGCTGCGGATCAATTATCTTATTCCGATCGGCGGCGACGACACCCTCAGCTACGGAGTGCGTTTATTTCAGGAAGGTGTGAAGGTGGTCGCCATCCCGAAGACCATGGACAACGATGTTCCGGGCACCGACTATTGCATTGGCTTCAGCACCTGTGTCACCCGCATCATCGAAATGGCGAATCGTCTGAGGACTTCGGCCGGTTCACACGAACGCATTCTGGTTCTGGAAGTGTTTGGCCGCTATGCTGGGTTTACCGCCATGCTGCCCACCATGGTCGGGGCGGCAAACCGCTGCGTGATTCCCGAAGCCAAATTCAATATCGATCGGCTGACCGAGTTGCTGATCAAAGATCGGCGCAAGAATCCCAGCAAGTACTCGGTTGTCCTGGTGTCAGAGGGAGCGACGTTCGAAGGTGATGACATGATCTTCGAACACGACACCACAGACGCTTTTGGCCATAAGAAACTGGGAGGGATTGGCGACCTGGTCTCGGAGAGGGTTAAAGACCTTTCGGCGAAGTATAACTCGGGCAAAGGTATCGATGTCATGAACCAGAGCCTGGGCTACCTGGTTCGCTGCGGCGACCCCGATGCTATCGACTCGATTGTGCCTATGGCTTACGGCAATCTGGCATTGGATCTGTTGCTGACCAATGTACACGGGCGGCTGGTCGTCTTGCGGAACGGACGCTACGACAATGTGCCGATCGATGTGGTTGTGTCCACCAAGAAGGTCGTAAACGTGAAGGAACAGTACAACACCGAACGATTGCGGCCACGCTATAAGAGCTTCGAGATGAAGCCCCTGTTCATTATGACCAGCGATTTCAGTTAGTTTGTTGACTGCCTCAGGCCGCTACTTACCGTTGTCCGGCTTCGTCGACCCAAGGCTCAGAATGGCTTCTTTTACCCTGCGATGCCGCTGCAGCAGCCGCAGGTAATCTGCCTCGTCTGGCGAGACTTTGGCCCGGATAATTTGCGCTACCGCCCGCTTCTCAGCATCTGTCCAGCGCGGAAGATCGCGAACCAGCGACAGTACCGGAGCGAAGTCCGCCAACGACGACTGCTCCAGCTGATTCCATCTATTCGGATCAACCTGCAGAACCCGCGCCAGCGATTCGGTTGTGCCTTGACGCATCTTCTGAGGGTCACCCTTAAATTTCTTGGCCATGAATCGTTGAACAGCGAAACCAAGGTTGCGGGTGGAAAAGTTGTCCCACAATCCCTGAGGCTCATTGCCGAATTCGTAGAACACATGCTCCGCAGCCAGTTTGCGCAGCGTGCGCGCCGAGGTGCGGTAACCGGTACTGCCGGCGATCTTCGCTTCTTCTCGCCGGGTCATGGCCAGCAGCTCAGGCTTGCCCGGCCGGAAGCCCAGCTTCCTATAGAACCAGAAGGCTCCGGACTTGATGGCCTCTTCGTTCCCTTCCCCAAGCTGGTAGGGGTACACAGAAAAGCAAGTCACGTTCGACACCTGGTGAAGCAGATGGAGTACCTTGGAGTAAATCCACGCAGTTTCGCCGTCGCGAAAAGCATAGAACGTGTTGAAGCCGACCTCCATCCATTCGCAAAGCGAAATGCCCTCGATGTAGTTCATGGGGACGCCATTCTTCACCGTAAGGCCGGCATGATAGGCGCGCAGCGGCAGACGGCGATCCGGCGGCAGCCCCCAAAGGAAGATGCGCACACCTCGGCCAGCGTCGGCCTCGATGACTTGGGTCGGATCGCCCCGAGTAGTGCCGTAAAGTTCGCGATAGCGAACTGTCAGAGCCTCACGCACCATGTTGAGGACATCGTCGCCTTGCTTTGGCGAAAGCTTCCGAACCGGCAGCGGCGGTGAGTGAAGTTCATCCTGCAGCGAAATCCGCTGGCGGCGAATGAGTGGCGCTTTGTGGTAATAGAACGCGGGCGGATTGTGGCGAGCGCGGGTCCGGCTGGCCGCCGAATCGCCCAACTCCCAGGAAATATCGATCTGCAACCCATCGTACCAAGAGGTTTTCTGCAGAATCGTGAGCGAAGCATTTTCCAGACGCTGCAAAAGCCAGGGCAGGATTTGCCCTTCACCACCGGCGGCCGCGCTGAGCCAATCGAGATAAGGCGTATCCGCCTCGACAAAGCAATCGTCGCCCAGCAGCGGAAGGAACTGAGGCAAGCTGCTGGACATCTGCCGGCTTTGTTCGTCCAGATCCCACTCAGCCGAGATTTCCCGGGGATATCGCGATGCCAACCAGCGCGCGACCTCGTAAGTAAACGTGTCCTCGATTGCCGTACCAGCAATGCCAGAGAACTCTTCCGAATCGAAGAGTTCCGTATCTGCGCCTGAGTCGCGCAACTGTGTCACCCGTCGCTCGATACTGTTGAGCAATTCTTCCGACAGCGCAGCAACTTTGCTGCTCTGGGGAAACGCGCGCAGGAACAGAAGTGCGTCGTGAAATCGGATGAGCGATTCGGCACCGGAGAATTCGCAGTTCCGTATCGCGGCTAGCAGCCTTTCGACTCGTGCGGCACAACCAGATCCATATTGACTCTTGGCCGCCTCCAGATCTGCCAATTCAGAAGCCAGCCTCGCCCTCATTGATCACCTGGATTAGCATTGGAGACTTTCACGGGCGCTTTCAAAACGGCAGAGGGCGCCGCAGTCGGCGTTTGCAACTCTTCCAACACATAAGACACTGGCTTGTCGGGAACAGCGGCGGCGCGATGTCCAGCCCGCAACGATCCCCAGACGATGAACAGGTTTGTCACCATCACCACCGTGAACGCCATGGCTGGCAGAAAACTAACGATGGCGCCCCGCACGTTGACAATTTCCAATGCCAGCACCGCGGTAACCAGTCCGCGCGGCAGCATCCAGAAGAGCAACTCCGTGTCTTTGCGCTCCACATCGCGAACCACCCATCGGCTGCCCTGCACGGCTACAAATCGCGCCAGCACCAGAGCGGCCAGAATCCCCAGGATAGGAATGATGTAATGGCTGCTGACGAACTCGGCCACGATTCCCAGCAGAACAAAGAAGAAGGATCGCACCAGGAAGCTGAGTTCAGCATGGAAAGCGAGCAGGCGCGCGCCTTGTCGTGTCATGTGGGGCGTGCGAGGCAGGTTGGCCAATGTTATCCCGAAGATCAGGACAGCCAGCAAACCGCTGCCGTGGGAATAATCTCCAATGCTGTAGACGCCGAGAACGACGCCCAGGTTCAGGATGGGCACATAGGGCTGCCCTGCCAGGAGCGGCCACAAGCGTGACCACACCGCTGCGGCCGCCACTCCTATGGCCAGCGAGATCACAATGTGGTGTGAGAAGTTGGTTGCGACTCCCGCGATCACTGACTGGTCGCCCGACATATTGAGCAAGCTGCCAACCACCAGGACGGCGATGATCTCTCCCAGCGAAGCCTCAACCGTCAGCGTTATCTTCACCGGATCGGGAGTGTCGATTTGCTGAAGTACCGGTATGACAATAGTTCCGCTGGTGCATCCCAAGGCTGCTCCCAGCTAGGAGGCAGTCGCTCCACTGCAGGTGCAGAAGAGCGCGGCTCATGAGAGCAATCAATGCAAAGCTCAGTCCAAAACTCAGCAGCACCAAGACCAGGCCCGCGGGGAAATATCGCAGCGCCTGGCGCAGCCTGAGTTCCAGTCCACCCTCGAACAGAATGAGCATGAGGGCCAGCGTCCCCAGAATGGTGATAGCGCCCTGAAAATTTTGAGGGTCGACCCAATGAAGAATAGGGCCGACCGATACCCCGATCAGCAGCAGCACAATGATGTCGGGTATGCGCGTCAGCTTAGACAGCCGATTGGCAACAAACGCCAGTATCAGCAGCGCCGCTGGCAAGCCGAAAATGTGGGCCATCTGCATGACAGAGTCTCGCACCCTGGATTCGGGGGGTAACAACCCGCTAACCGGAGTTGCTGGAAGCAGACATCATATTACGGAACTGTTCCAATCTCGATAGCGGTTTTCCATGGACTTGGCTCTGCCAAATCTCCGATCTTACAGCTCAACAGAATGGACTTGGGACCGGTTAGCGCGATAAAGGCGGGCCGGCATTTTGCCGATGAAGGGAGCGGGTCACACGATATCTTGCGTCCGCGCAACTGATCGATCGCGCGACGGAGGGACACCGGCTCGCCATGTCTGTCCACTGGGATCACGCCACCGCATTGCATCGCCTGGAGGGTGACGCATCGCTCCTGCAAGAACTCATCGCCATTTTCTTTGAGGAGTATCCCAAAC
The DNA here is from genome assembly GCA_963746515.1 of uncultured Acidobacteriaceae bacterium. Lineage (GTDB taxonomy): Bacteria > Acidobacteriota > Terriglobia > Terriglobales > Acidobacteriaceae > Bog-257. The sequence goes on from CAVVBO010000005.1 coordinate 407,592, forward strand.
TTTCGGATCGACTACGGCAGGGTCTGGCACGCAGCGATTTCGCGCTGGTGCGCGAGGCAGCCCACTCGTTGAAGGGAAGCCTGGGATATGTCGGCTTCACCGCTGCGGCGGAACTGGCGCTGGAAATCGAGAATGCCAGCCGGAAGGAAGATGCGCTCCAAGCCGCTAGCTTCGCCGATGCGCTAATGACTGAGATCGAAGCCGTCAAGAAAATGATGGCCTCGCCGGGGGAGCGGAATCGTGCGCCTGTCATCGGGTGAACAGTCTGTCCTATCTGCTCCGGATACAGCGGGGAACGCGGCCGATGGGGTGGGTCGAGTCTTAGTAGCGGAGGACGACGCGGTGTATCGCGTCGCTTTGCAGCATTTCTTGCGGGACAATGGCTACGAAGTGCACCTGGTAAGCGATGGTCTTCAGGCGTTGCAGGAGGCTCGCTCGCCCCAGGCGCCACGGCTGCTCCTGCTGGACTGGATGATGCCTGGACTGCATGGGCCGGAAGTATGCCGGCAGCTCCGGGCATCGGCTTCCGAGCGCTATCAGTATGTGCTGCTATTGACCGCAAAGGATACTACTGCCGACATCGTGGCCGGACTCGAGGCAGGCGCGGATGACTATCTGACTAAGCCGTTCGACGCTCCTGAACTGCTGGCGCGAGTTCGCGTCGGCGCCCGCATGATTAAGCTTCACGACAGCTTGCTGGCGGCGCAGGAGGCTCTCCGCTTCCAGGCTACCCACGATCCGCTGACCGGTATCTGGAATCGGGGCGCGCTCCTGGAGCTGGTACGAGCAGAGGTGGAACGAGCACAACGCAAATCGAGTCTGGTTTCTTTGTTCATGATCGATCTGGATCATTTCAAGAAAATCAACGACGACTTCGGACATCCGATTGGGGATATTGTGCTGCACGAGATCGCTCAACGGCTCAGCTTCTCGGTGCGGCCCTACGATGTTCTGGGACGTTACGGCGGCGAAGAGTTTGTGGTGCTTGCCTCTGAGCTTACCCCGGAGCGTGCCTGCCAATTTGGCGATCGGCTGCGGATTGCGGTCAGTTCCACTCCCATCGATACGCCCGGCGGCGAAGTCAGGGTTTCGGTCTGTGTCGGAGTTGTGACCACCCAACCCTGTTGCGAGTACTCCGGTCGAGCGCTTGATCAAAAGGGCCGACGATGCACTTTATATTGCCAAGCGCAACGGGCGAAATCGGATTGAAGCCGCGTCGTTCGAGCTTGAGATCGAGGCGGCCTCTTAGGGAACCTGACGGCTAGGCTGAACTTGGCCGCAGCTTGGGCCAGGCCAGCCAAATCAAAGACAGCACGGTCAGCACCGCGATGATGCCTTGCGAGATTACGCAGTACAGGCACCACACCTCCAGCACATGAGCCTCGATGCTGGTCAGGTACAGCGCGAAACCGAGTCCAATCAGAACTAAAATCAGCAGCAAAGCCCGTCGCCGCAGAAACGCCACGATCGCGATCAGCAGATATCCGGCAATTCCGATCGTCGCAACCGGTATGCCATGAAACATGGCGTAGGGGCTGTGATTCACCACGCCGCAATCCCACTTGTCGTTGATGCTGCAAGGTTCCTTGCCGGGGTCGTCATAGTGGACCTTGAGAGCGAGCGAGGAGACGACAATACCGAGGATGGCAAACAGCACGATCAGATAGCGCACACGATTCTCCGGCCTGGAGTGTCCCCTTCCCACGAATGCCGCGCGGACTGGGATGTACGTTCGATTGTACTGTGCCGCGACGAATCAGTAATGAAACCGCCAGCGAAACTCTCCGTAGATCTGCCGGGGCTCGTTCCAGTGAAATCCGCCGAAGGTGAGACTGTTATCCAGTTGCACGCGCAGGTTGGCCACGTTCAGCGCGGTCACGGAAACGGCGTACTTCCCCTCAGAGAAGCTTTTTCCCAGAGAAAGATCGACCGTGGTATGGCTGGGCAGATAAGGTCCGGGATACTGCGAGTCGCGGCGTTCCGTACAAACCATTGACGAATCCCGAGCCGTAGTACACATTGCCCGAAGCATAGGCTGTGCCAGGGAAGACTGGTGTTGATGCCCACAGTTCAAGGTATTTCGCTGATCGTGATCAACTGGCGAATATCCCGGCGGTATGTCGAGCGGGCAATCCGCAGTAACCGGATTAGGGCAGATCAAGCCCCCGTTGATGGGCGAGGTGGCCTGCGCAATTTGATTGGCATAGACCAGATGGAACTGGGCGCGGTGCCAGAGCATTGGAGACCGTAAGCTGAGGTCCCAGCCCTGAATCAGGGCTGCATACCAGGTGATCGGCCAGAAGAGATTCGAGTTCTCCAATATTGTTATGGTCCAGCCAATTCCTCGCATTCGTTTGATAGTTGTCGACCTCAAGATTCCAGCCGCGATAGGGAATGATAAGACTGGCCTCCCATTGCTTATCCCGTTCGCCTTGCAGCGGAGCGAACGTAAAATTCTGACTGTTGGCGAATCCAAGAGCGGGCCGGTGGCCGTCACCAGCGGCGGCGGCTGATAGTAGTGACCATAGAAGGCGCGCAAGACCCAATTCAGGCGCGGCACCTTTACGGCGACTCCTACACGTGGGTCGGCTTGATTCTCCGCGATGGACGAGCGGAATTCCGTCCCGCGAAGACCGGCGATGATGGTCAACCACTTGGTTGCATTGAACCGGTCGCTGATGAACTCCTCGGCAACCCCGCCATTCACGCTGATGGAAGAAGGTGGAAAGTTGGGCGTGCCGTCGGTGAATTGAGTTGTCGAAATAGTTGTACTGGTGCTGAAAGAAGCCATAGACGCCGGCTTCCAGATCGTTTCTCCAGAAGCTCTTGTTGACGATTCCCTGAAAGCCGACGTAATTGGCCGCCAGATTGACGTTGTGCTGACCGGATAGTCGTCGGGGCTGCCTTGATAGTGCGCGGCATTGTAGTGATAGAAGGGCGAGAGCGTAAGCAGCGTAGTGGGATCGAAGGTGTGAACCCAGGAAAAGATGGCGTAGGCGTCAGGCTCTCGCTCGGCATCGTGCAGTCCGTAGCTGGGAACCGCGCCCGACCGCTTCCAGAATCTGATTGCCGACGGAGTTAGGATCCGGATCGACCGGGAATCTGATAGTAATCCTGGCGCAAGGAACCGACTACCCGAAACTGGTTGTTGGGAATCGTGATTGTAGATGAACGAAGCGAAGCCTCCGTAGCCGTTCTCGGCATCGTTGTAGACTTGCGGGATCGGAGTCTGCAGTCCGTAGTTGCTGCGGTTTCCGTTCAGGCTGGCGTAGTAGGCAAATCGCTGGGTGTGTCCTCCGCAACTGATCTGGTCATCGGTTTGATAGAAGTTGCCCTGCAGTCATGCACCAGATCGCATTGCCGGTCGCGCTCGAAGCCGGTGCGCGGCGCAATGTTGAACATGCCATAGGTGCGATCGCCATAAGCTGGCATCGTAGCTGCCCTGCAGCACTTCGAGATAGTCGATGTCCTTGGGATCGATCTGCGGCCCGAGGTTAGCTGGCGATGTTGGTGTTGGGGATGGAGACGCCGTCGATCAGCCACTGGACTTGGTGGCCGCCCATTCATGTGCAGCATGTCATGCGTGACATAGGTCGCGGGCACGTAGTCGGTGATCATCTCCACGCCGTTGGTGCGGTCGGCGCCGGGCGTTTGCTGGATGTCCTGACGATTCAGCATCGTCGTCGGCGTGACGGTGTCCATGGGCGCCGCCACTGGAGTTCCCGACACGACGACGTTTTCCTTTGCACCGGCGACCGCCAATTTGAAATGCAGACCGGAGTCGTGTCGGACTGAACGATCACGTCTTGTTGCGTCTCCAGGAAACCCTGCGACGAGACGGTGACGGTGTAGGTCCCGATGGGGACCGAACGGAATTCGAATTCTCCGCTGACGCTGGATGCCTGGGACTGCGTCCAGTCCGAGGTTTGAGCTTTCAGCGTAACATGCGCGCCTGGAATGGGACGGTGCTGCGGATCATGAACGATGCCGCGCACGGTTCCAAAAATCGTTGCGCCTGCATTCGACACCACCAACAACGACCACACGACCACCAGACACAATCTGCGCATAGCGATGCCAAAATCCCCTTCAGGTTTTTCCCAAAGCTCGGCAATGAACAAGCGTGGAGTTGCGTGGTCAGCGTTCGCAACAAAGTGTGCGAATACACAAACCCCGTCAGCTAATACGTTTGCTGTCTTGAGCCAGGTCTAGGAAAGGGGTGGGCCGCGCGGTCTGCAACTTTCTGAGATGGGAAGAGCAAGCCGAGAAAGCTCCGATGGCTGCACGGTGTCTAGCAGCTCTGACCGACGCGCAGCCGTGCGGTTGGTTACGAGGGCCGTTGCTTTGCTGGTTAGAACACGAAGGTACTGGTAGGGGCAAACCATCGCAGACGAACGGAAGCCGTCGGCGCCCGCGGGGCGCGTGCAATGATGCTTACCGTCACGCCGGCAGCATGCGGGACCGTCTGCGGGGGACGATTGAAGAAACGGCAGCAACGCCCCGAAACAGATAAGCGCCAGCAGCAAACTGGAGAGATACCGTCGCATGAGTGGCAGGATTTTACCACATCACATAAGCATGTGATCTCATTGACGACTATTCCTGAAACCTACGTATTGCAGAACTGAAAAGTCTCCGCAGGGCTTGACGCCCAGACTTCGATTTCGCGCGCATTGGTCGGCAACAGATATACTTTTCGGCGGTGACGCGGCGGGTGCCACCCAAAGTCAATGGCGAAATCAAGCAGCAGCAAGAAAATTAAAATTAACGTTCAACCCGAAGCAGGTGCATTCCGCCCAACAGCGAAGCGGACGTTCCTCCTGGGAATCGTGCTGGCGGTGACGACCATCGCTGTCTACTATCCGGTGCACAGTCATCCGTTCGTCAACTTTGACGATCAGGGATACGTGACTAAGAATGGCCACATCCAGATGGGGCTGGATTGGAAGACCGTTTCCTGGGCATTCACCACTTACCATGAATCGAACTGGCATCCGCTGACCTGGCTCTCTCATGCGCTGGACCACCAGCTTTTTAAGCTGGACCCGGCCGGACATCACGATACCAACCTGCTGCTTCACGTGGTGAATGTGTTGCTGCTGTTCCTGGTATTGCAGCGAGCAACCGAGTTGCCCGGATCAAGCTTTATGGTGGCAGCACTGTTTGCGCTGCACCCGCTCAATGTTGAGTCCGTGGCCTGGATTGCTGAGCGCAAAAACTTGCTCAGCATGTTGTTCTTCCTGCTCGCCTTGGGAGCATATCGCTGGTATGTGCTCAGACCTGGAATCGCTCGCTATGCCGTGGTGGCAATTCTGTTTGCGCTAGGCCTGATGGCGAAACCACAAATCATCACGTTTCCATTCGTTCTGCTGCTTTGGGATTACTGGCCGTTGTGCCGTATGACCGCCGGAGACGGTGACTGCTGGGGAGCAGTCCGGTTGCCGCAGAGTAGTCTCTGGAGGCTGGTGCGGGAAAAACTTCCGCTCATGGCGCTGGCCATTGTCAGTGCCGTGATTACGCTGCGAGCCCAGCAGGCCGGTGGCGCAGTCGCGTCTTTGCTGCAACGCCCGCTGTCTCTTCGGACGGGAAACGCATTGGTGTCCTACACGCGCTACCTCGGCAAGATGTTCTGGCCGTGGAAGCTTGCGCCCTTGTATCCCTACCCCACCAAGCCTTTCTCTGCGCTGGAAGTCATGGGCGCGATCCTAATGCTGTTAGGTATCACTGCCCTTGTTTTCTTCTGCCGGCAACGTCGTTTTCTTGCTCGTGGGATGGTTATGGTTCCTGGGCACAATGATTCCTATGATCGGGCTGGTACAGGTGGGCAACCAGGCCATGGCGGATCGATACGTATACCTGCCGTGCGTGGGACTCTTCCTCATGGTCTGTTGGGGCGTTGCCGGATGGGCCAGGCAATGGCGACTGCCGCTTGCTTTACTGCCGGCGGTTAGCGCGATCATGCTGTTAGTGCTGGGTATAGCGGCGCGTCACCAACTCAACTACTGGAGCGACAATGTAACGTTATGGTCGCATACCATCGCAGTTACCGGCGACAACTACATCGCTCAAGATAACCTGGGCTTCGCGCTGCTGGAACGGGGAGAACTGGACGCAGCCACGGAGCATTTCCAGACGGCGGCAGCGATTGCCCCGTCCGATCCGACTAGCTTGTTCAAGCTTGCGATGTACGAGCAACAGAGAAAGAATTTCACCGCGGCCCTTGAGCGTTACAACACGCTGCTCGGTGCGACCCAGAACGTGGCGCTACGAGCGACAGTCCTGACGAACATGGGATATGTCTACCGCAGCCTTGGCGAGACGGACCGTGCTGCGACAAGTTGGCAGCAGGCGGTGCAACTAGATTCCGAGAGTGCGCGGGCATGGATCGGCCTGGGAATCGTGGCGCAGGGAGCAGGCGACCTCAATGGCGCCATCAGGAACTACTCTCAGGGAGTGGAAGCACAGCCGTCAGACGTGGGGTATCTGCTGCTGGAGCAGGCACTCCGAACGGCTGGCCGTGCCGAGGAAGCTCGGGCGGCTCGGCAAAAGGCAGTGCAGTTGTCGAAGAATCTGCAAGAGGCGCAGCGCGTTTCAGACGGCCTCCTTTCCCATTAGCCATCAGCAGGAATGTGGAGTTCCAGTGCGACCGCGATGATACAATTCGTGCCCGCGGATTCCGGCTCACCTCCGCTCCCTCGTGGGGACCGTCCGGAACGGAAAGTGAGCTTCGATGCGCGTCGTATCCCGTCTTCTCGTTTCCTGCTGTACGCTACTGTTTCTTGTGCCTTCGTCAACTGTGCAGCTGCGGGCGCAATCAACCCCAAGCACGACCGTTCTGATCCCTCTGGCGGCGACAATACCCACTGCACCGACCGCGTTTCTCGGCGATGGAAAGCGCTTTCTTTGTTATGAGATTTACCTGAGCAACCTCAGCTCGACTCCCTGGACAGTGCAGCAGCTGACAGTCATGAATGAGAGCGCGGTCCCTGTGCTAAGCGTCGCAGGCAAAGACTTCGACAGCGTGATGTTTCATCCCAATGTCCCGCGCGGTTCGAAGGGCGGAACGTCACCGGAGATCGCTCCCGGAGAAAGCGTAATCGCTTTTATGTGGATCGCGCTCGCCAAGGGTACCGCTATCCCGACGCGACTGCAGCACAAGCTCAGCCTGAAGAGGGCTGGCGATGACAAGACATATGAAATGGAAGCACCGAGCACGCAGGTATTGAGCAAGCTGCCGGCGATCTCCTCGCCTCTGCGGGGCAAGAATTGGGTTGCGCTAAATGGTCCATCGAATACCTCACTGCATCGTCGCACGGTGCTGGCGATCGATGGCACGCCGCACATCTCGCAGCGTTATGCCATTGACTGGGTGCAGATCGGCAACGATAACCACACGTATCAGGGCGATGCGAAAGACAATCGTAATTACCACTGTTTCGGAGTACAGGCGCTGGCCGTCGCCGATGGCACGGTGGTCGAACTGAAGGATGGTCTCCCGGAAAATGTTCCCAACGCGCCTCCGGTAGTACCCATCACGTTGGAGACCGTAGCCGGTAACCACATCAATCTCGATCTCGGCGGAGGAGTGTATGCCATGTATGCCCACTTGCAGCCCGGATCGCTGCGGGTGAAGCTCGGCGACAAGGTGACTCGTGGGCAGGTGATTGGCTTGGTGGGTAATACGGGCAACTCCAGCGAGGCGCATCTGCACTTTCAGCTGATGAACCAGAACTCGCCTATGGATAGCGAAGGATTGCCGTATTCCCTACCAGCATTCACGGTGACGGGAAGTATGGTCGGCGACTCTGACTCAGGCAAGATGGACCGCCTGGCCTCGCCAAGAATTCAGAACCACGAGATACCGCTCGAGGATGAAGTGGTAGACTTCGAGCCGTAGTGTCGCCAGCGAAAGCCTGATCGAAGCTCTAGGCGGATGCCTTGGGTTCACCGTGGTCGAGACCCCCACCGTGACTTTGCGGTCGCCGGAGCACGGTCATCGAGACATAGGCTCCTACCCACGAGCCTAATGCTGCGAAGCAAACATACACCCAGTTCCGGGTATAGCTGATCACTGCAAACGCAGAGAGCAGATACCACACGCTGCTCCAAGTCGCGGCCGGCACGCGCCGACGGGACGATACAGCCGCGCTGAACATAACATAGACGGCATCCGTCGCCGCAGTCGATACGGCCACGCCGAGAGCCAACCAAGGATGAATCTGCCCGATCACTGGAGCTCCTTCGTCTCTTTCTGAAATGGATTCACGTTTTTCCTATACATTAAATAGCTGCGATTGTGCCCCTGGTTCTCGTTGGCGTATCAGCCGCCGCAGGTCTCACGACAGAGAGAAAGGCCTTGCTTTCGGACGGTTAAGGGGCCGACAATTCGCAGTCGCTGGGACAAAATGGAAATCCCGGCTGGGAGATCTCTGGCACTCATATGGGTATACCTACATTCGACCGTGAAGCCATTGGACAAACCAATGCTCACCGTCACGCAACGCGGCGCCCCGGTAGCCTTTTCCTCACAGCAAGGGAGTATGTCACCGTCCTGCTCTTTCTGGCTATCTGTAGCGGTGCAGCGTATTTCTACCGAATTGCGACTACGGTGGCTTACCCGTACGAACTCGACTACGGAGAGGGCATCGTCCTCTGGCAGGCAGCGCACGTTTCGACGCTGGCCACGGCATACCACCCCATTACTCAATACCCATACATCGTTTTTCACTATCCGCCGTTGTATCACGCAGTTTCGTTAGTGGTGTCGAAGCTCACTGGAGATCTGCTGCTGGCGGGACGGCTGGTGTCTCTGCTTTCAACGCTGGGCATTTGCCTTACGCTCGCGTGGATTGTTTACCGCTCGGCTCCGGCGCGCGCTCCTAAGATGGCCAAGGCCGCCGGCGCGATCCTGGCAGGCGCGTTGCCTTGCGGTCTGAAAACGATGGACTGGGCGCAGCTGATGCGGGTAGATATGCTCGCGCTCTGGCTGACCTTCGCAGGATTGGCGCTGTTCATTGTTGGCCGCACTGCCATCGCGCGTTACGCAGCGTTCGTCCTGTTCATAGCGGCGTTGTACACCCGGCAGACGCTGATTGCCGGCCCTCTGGCCTGCCTGGTGGTCGCCACCATTCTGAATACCCGGAAGGGGATCAAACTACTCGGCTTTGCGGTGGCGCTTGGCGCTGCCGTGATGACGTGGCTCGAACTCGCGACCCACGGCCAGATCTTCCGACACATCTTCCTTTACAACCAGAACCCGTTTTCTATCCGCCGGGCGATCACTTATGTAGACCAGAACATTCAATGGACGCTCCCGCTGCTGGTGCTGGCTGCGGCCGCGGCGATCGGTCCACTTCTAGACGTCGCGAGAGCGGTGTCCCAGCGCACACTGGTTCCGCTCCGGGTTCGCCTGGCGAGCAGCGCCTACCGTCTCGCGCTGTTCACCTTCACGTTGCACTTCATATTTTCGGCATTTCTGTCGCTCGCTATTGGCAAGGTCGGTTCCAACATCAATTATTTTCTAGAGTGCAATCTAAGTGCCTGCGTCCTTGCCGGCTTGCTGGTGACTCGCCTGATCTGGGGAAGTAGGAAGACCACATGGACATCTCCCGCAGCCGCGGTTGCCTACTTACTGCCATTGCTTCTCATCGCACAACAGGCGGAGACAGGAATTCATTCGATGCCAAGAGCCGCCAGCGAGGAAAGAGCCGAGTACATTCGGAGTTCCGAAGCGCTGGTGCGCATCCTTCAGGCGAGCCCCGAGCCCGTCATGTCGGAAAATATGACTTTGCTCTACCGGGCCGGCAAGCAAGTGCCGTTTGAACCCGCCATCGTTGCCGGACTTGCGGGAACGGGTGCCTGGGACGAAACGCCACTGATCGAGATGATCCGCAAGAGAACTTTCTCCGCCATGATCGTCCGTCAGCTCGACGGCTCCTTCTTGTATTCCCCTGGCGTCGCAAGCGCCATCGAAGAAAATTACCGGCCCGCAGAAAGATACGGAGGGTACACTGTGTACCGTCCGAAATAGTAATGTAGTCCGAACCGTCAACCTATCTTCTGCGGGGATGGCGATCGGAACATTGCGTGATGGCTGGCTTCCGGAGGCGCAGTGCCAGCTGACGAGTCGAACTCAACTTGTGTATCACAACAAAATGCCATAAGGAAGTTTCTGCCTACGTTGTGTGTGCGGGACAAATAATGTCACAAACCACAACCGCGTCGGGGTTGAGAATTGATCGACTAGCTCGTCAGCCACAGGTTCGTAGCGCTTCCATCCCTGACACTTTCTTCGAGCAACTGACTACATCTCGTGCGCACCTGCGCAATTGTTATGGGTTGGCACTCCGGTAGGCCCCACAAAATCGTGAATGACCATTCCCATCGTGCCGCGATAGCAATAGACAACAGTTGAAGGATAGGAGCCAGTCCAGTCGCCGGGCCGCAGCTTTATGTCGCCAACTATGACGCTGTAGGGACCCCTACTGCCGTTAAACTGTAGAGGCGAAACAGTCGGGTGTGCCGACGTAAAGGCAGCGTCAATAGTTATCTGGATAACCACGTTATTAAGCTTTACGAATGTCGCGCCGGGACTATACGTCTCGGTGCGCCAACCAGTTATGCGAATTCCCTGAATGGTGCCTTGGCTGCCGGGAGCACCGGTGTCGTCAATAAATCCTGGCCCGGCAATATGCGCATAGCCGTCAGCGAAGCTGACCTCCGAAATTGGCGCCACCGCTGACGAGGACCACGGATCAAGCCTGACCGCAACCGCTGACTGACCGGTGCCGAATGTCCCTCCATTAAAGTGAACGCAAGTCATGGAAGTAGGAGCCGGGACAAGAATTGCAAATGGCGAAGTAATCCCGGCGCTATTCGCATTCGAGAGGATGACATCGGCAACGCCGTTCCCGATGAAATAGCATTGGTAGCAATTCCATACCTCGCCACCGTAGTTATAAACGCCATAATCTCCATTGGTCTTTACGGTTACGCTGAACCAGGTGATTTCTGAACCATTGGCGATCTTGCCGTCGCTTCTTAGGGTCTTCCCCAGCAGTACAGCTACCCTTGGCGCGGTCGCCGCAGTGAGGCCGCCGAGAATCTGCAGGTTTTCAACGTTGAAGCTGTCCGTACCACTGAAGTCCACGCATACGCCAACATCGGAGAGCCGTTCCCGGCAAAGAATGTAGGACTGCCGGCCATTCATAGAGGCTTCTCCGACCAGGCGAATTCTCGATTGGCTATTCGTAATATCCAGCTGGCTTACGACACAACCCTGGCCGCCACCGGGAATCACGATTGTGGCCCCGCCGGCTGAACTACGTACGGCATTGATGGCAGCTTGAATTGCCGCTGTATCGTCAGTTGCACCATCGCATTTAGCGCCAAAATCAAGGATGCTGAGGCTGCCCGACGCAGGTTGACTACGGAGTACCGGACCTGAACTGGCCTGAGCGAAGGTATTCGATGCGATTGCGATGAGAGCAATGAGAATCACCTTACATGCAGCCCTGCTCTCGTGGAGGTATTCCAAACAATTCCATAGCTGCAGATGCGTCAACTTATTCAACACAGTCTCATGCTCCTAACTCCAACATCGAGATGCAGGTGGTATTCCATTGAGGACCTGCGCGGGATTAGAAGCTGCTAAGGATTGTCACGTCGGACCATGTTGTTGTTGCACACTGACGTAATCAATAATGGCAGTCACAAGGGATAGGCCGACCTGACGGGCCGACGACGGCGCCGATTTCGGTCGATGCCAAGAGGAAGGCTGATTCTAAGGGTTTCCAGAGAGGGTATTGGTGCTTGTCTTTCGCGCAGGACTGTGGGATGGCCAGAAAGTTACCTGCAATCCCGCGGCAACATTGGTTCTTGGAGTTGGACTCACCAGCGGAAAATTGAAGCGCTCGTACTGTACCATCGGCGAGATCTGGATTTGCGGCTTAATAAGCCAGTCCACCGTGGCCGCGAAATCATTCAGTCCGCCGCCGCCCAGAAAGATGGGGTCGTTATACTGCCGGCGATAACTCAGCTGAACTTTGTTTTGCGCCGAGAACCAGTAGGTGCTCCAAGCCTGTATCCCATCGCCCATACGGCCTATCCAGCTCCCCATGATCTCGCCGTAGGTTCGGTATCCATCGGCATAGTGCTCGTTAGCATAATAGGGACCTACGCCGGGATAGCTAGGGATATTGGTATAAATGCCCTCAACTCGCAAGTCCAGGTTGTGCAGCTTGGGAAACTGAGGAATGTATAGGCCAGGGTTCCAGGCAGACTGCACGGGATAAGCGATTGGATTGGGCTCGTCGTTGGCCATGCCATCCGCATAAATCGTAAGCCAGTTGCGCAGACCGGGAATGCGATAGGAAAGGTTGAAGCCATTGAAGCGTTTTCCGGGATCGACGGGCTGGGCGTTGCCGTGGCTGGACCAGGTGTGCAACCAGGTGGCGAGCGTGGCTGGCCTTCCTTCGCCAGCCCACATGACTGTGATGGTGACGCCGATCTCGAAATTTGGCGTCATCTTCAGAGCCAGCTTGTCTCCCCACATATACGGTTGTGGATTCACCAGCTGATATCCATTTCCGATTAGCGGAAACTGAGGATAAGGTCCGCGCAGATAGTAATAACCGCCAACTCTTCCGACGAAGGCCGTATTGCGAAGCATGCCCAGCCAGCTCAAGAAACCGGGCAGCTGAAAAGGGGTAACGCGACTGACGCGCAACATGGGCACCGCTTCCGCGTTATTCGAAAGCATGAGCGAACCACCTGCGTCAGGTCCCCACTCCAGGCTTTGCTGGCCAAACGACATTTGCCAGTTAGCGATATTTAAAGCGGCATACGCTTCAATCGTATTGAATTGATTGACGCCATTAAAAGTAGGAACGGAGTTTAACGGAAGCTGGTCCACATTGGCGATGGTCTGGGCCGTGGATGGACTGTAAGGAGCAATCGAGGCCGAATGCTGATACTCGCCACGCACATAAAAAGCCAGGGGGCCGGCTTCGGTCCGCATTGACGCGCCTACGATGCTATTGAACCCCTGACCATAAGGACGGCCATAATCGTTGTACAGGGTTTGGGCAAAGTGAAAGCTATCCTCCAGCGGCATGCCCATAATCTCAATCGCTCGCGCATATGCCGATTCCAATTGCACGCCAACGTTGGAAGCGCCTTCCAGGTTCGCCAATTCCAGAGCGAACTCCTGGCGCAACTGACCTACTACCTCGGAAGACTCGTTGTTGACGTCGGGATAGCCAACACTTTCCTGCGCCTGCAGCGTCAAGCGTGCGCATTCCAGGCGTGCCAGTGGGCGAATCGCCTGCACATATTTCGGCAAGTATCCCAGCGCTTCCAGCCGATCGAGAGCGGGATAAACCCAGCTATCCAACGGAACGTAGGTCGTACCCATAAAACCGGGATCGCGGCCGTCGTCCTGGGAAGATTTCACAAACGTTCCCCAGTACTCGGGGCTGATTTCATGGCCACTGGCACGGGCGCGATAAATCTGGCGGCCCAGATACCAGCCAAGCGCGCTGCCTAGCAAGGAGTCCGACACCCAGTGCTTTTGACCAATCACGCGAGCAACGCTCACCCCTCCCGCGGTACCGTAGGCGAGAATCTGAGTGAGGGTACCCGGATATTCGCGCGCGATAACGCTGGCTGCCGCCCAACTGACCGCCGAGGTGCTGGACGGAAACGAATCGCCGCCGGAGAAAAAGTTTCCCCGATTATCTCCGGTATCGGGGCGCAACCGTCCCGCTAAGTATTTGAAAGCCGTGGAATCGATGTAGGCATCAATGGCCGCCTCGCCGGCCAGGAAGCCAGTCTCGCGCTTATGCTCATCCTTGGACATTTGTCCCCATAGGAAGAGTCCTCCACCCACGCCCAGCAAAGCACCCATACCGGCGTCGGAAGCGTTGGCCGCCAGGCTGATCGTGCTTGAACCTTTGGGCAGATGAGCTTCGATCGCGGTATCGCTGCCTACCAGAATCGAGCTGGCGAAAATCGCAGGGACAAGGAAAAACAAATTGTCCGATCGCATGCGAAACGGACTGGTAAGGAATGCCTCCTGATCCTCCAGCAAATTTTTGGGCAGAGCGCGAACATGAATAGGAGTCTGACCGTCATCATCCGCGTCGGCCGCAGCCGATGGATTGGTTGCCGCCGGTTGCGGCGCAGTCGTTTGCGCTGTGGCGTTCCTGGTGAGCAAACCACAGCATAGGAGAATGCTCACCAGGCTCAAGCTGCGTGGGAATCGGAATACCATCTAGAAGTGAACAGCAACCGCAGCAGCAACTGCCAGGTTCGCAACTAGTTGAGCAGTCTCCAGCGCAGTCTTCCATGCGGTAGATCCGCCCAGCACCTTTTCCGGAACCACCAGGATGTCTCCGGGACGCAACTTCGCATCGAGAACGCTGCCTTTGAACCAGCCGCTGCCCTGCGAGGAAAGTACGGACCCATTCGCCCGGATCACATAAATTGCCTTCTTATAGGCCAACTCCGTGGGACCACCGGCCTGAGCCAGGTACCACGACGCGGGTCTGCCCGGTTCATAGGTGACGGCGGTAGGGTTATACACCTGTCCGTAAGCCAGCACGAAGTTCGGTTTGCGTGGAATGGTGATGACATCGCCGGCTCGCAGGAAGATGTCGGCGGGAGTGTTTTCCCACTCAGAGATGTTACTGGAGATGTTGATTACCAGCCGCCCAGCAGCGGGTTGCGAGCGCAGCCGGTTGAGGGTTTGGGCCTGCTGCTGCTGCAGTGCCTGCAAGATGGCAGCCTGGTCTTGTCCAGTGCTGGAAGGAGAAAAACTGATGGTCGCAGTTGAAGTTTCAATGCGGCGAATCAGTTCCTGTCTTCCCTTTTCCTCCATTTGGCGAACCTCAACCCGCTCCAGCACGGCGCCGACTGGATAAGCCGTACCGCGGAAGCCGCCAACGCGCTTCATCAATGAACTGAGGCGTTCGCCTTCATTAATTCCATAGCTTCCGGGAAATTTGACTTCCCCTTTGACCGTGGCCGAGCGGCCAATGTCGCCCCATCCCGGAATTTGCAAAATGGTGAGCGTATCGCCGGGCTTGAGGGGCACATCATCAGCGGCATTCCCAGCTAGCGCGGCGCCAATCTTGATCGTCTGTTGATTGGTTACAACTTGCAGACCGTTCTTCATCTCATAGCTGGCCAAGTCCGCATCTTCGGTGTACGCTCCTCTGCGGAATCCGCCCGCCATTCTTACCAGAGCCGCAGCCGTCATTCCACCGCTCATGGGATATTCCCCGGGACGAAGGACCTCGCCGTAAATCGTGACTTTAGGAGCATCGATCTCGTACCGCCCGAAGACCCAGACGGTGTCGAATTGTTGCAGGGCAATCGACTCGTCTCCCGCCAACGCGCTTGCCAAATCCACCTCAATGGTCTGCGGCCGGAAGTCCGGTGGCTGCATGCGAATAATCTCCGCATGGTTGGAAGGCTCGGGCAGAACCTCCTGGTAGGAATGGATCAAATCGGTGATCTTCATTCCTTCTTTGAAAGCGTACGTCCCAGGACGGTAGACGTGTCCTTGCAGGTACACCGTCTGATCGCTGTAAGGAAGAATGGGGGCAATCGAAACCCGGTCTCCATCCTGTATCTGGAAGGGGCCAACCATCGCCCGCAGGGCTTTTGGCTCGGCGCCCGGCGCCAGCTTCACGTTCAGGATGACGCGCTTTTCGTGCGCATCGATGCGTTCCACTTTAATCTCGCCCAGGGCTGCTGCGACTGACACGCCCCCGGCCATCTCAAGTACGTCCGTCAGTTGCGTCTCGTTCTTCAATTCGTAGATAGCCGGGCGCTTCACCATTCCCGATACCGCTACCAGAGGTCCCACCGGGGGAACCAGGATCGTGTCTCCAGCCTCCAAATGTTCGATGGACTTCCTTACTCCGCTGATCAGCAAATCGTAAAGATCCATCTCGCTCAGCAGTCGGTCTCCACGATAATGCTTCACCACCCGTAGTGAGCCAGTGGCGGTCGGTCCGCCGGCGGCGTACAGGGCGTTAAGCGGAGTGGACAGTGAGCTGATATCGTAGGCGCCCGGACGCTGCACGTCGCCCACCACATAAACCCTGACGGTGTGCAAACGAGTCACCGACAGTTCGACGCGCGCGTCGTGGTACTGCGGCGCCAATGCGGCTTGCACCACCTTCTGCGCCTGCGCCATGGTCAAGCCGGAAACCACAACGGGACCGGCATCGGGAAGCGACAGCCGGCCTTCGCGGTCGACTGGGCGGCTCATCCGTTGCGAGACGCCTCCCCAAATGTCGATCGTAACTGTGTCTCCCGGACCGAGAACATAGTCAGCGCCAGCCGGAAGATCCATCGGGAAGTTTGTCATCCCCACAACGTCGGGCCGAAAAATGTCGGACCCAAAACGCTTCAGAGGCTTGGCCTGCTCAGGAAACTGGGTATACAAATCCCGTGCAGAAGGGAGACTGGGATAAGGATTAGTCTTAGGTAAGGTTTTGGGGTTAAGCCAGGAATCGTCGTAGCGTTGCTCGGTCGGAGGGCCAACCCGCGTGGGTCCAACGCCGGTTCGAGTCGTCCCGGGAGCGAGTTCTTCCCCTTGCGCATTTGGCTCGGCGCCCAGCAAGCTGCGGGCGTCATCCTCGGAAATATATCCCAACTGAACGAGCGAGCGAACGGCTTCCGTCCGAAAGGCTGCATCGTTTTGCATGCGATCGTAGACTGCCTGGTCCGAGACCGTCTGCTCGTCTACCAGGCTTCCCTCCGCACGTAAGCGCTGCACCAACAGCAGCTTGAGCTGTTCCATCACCTCCGGGCGATTCTGCAGGAAGTTGCGGATCGCCACGTTCCGGTCGTTGGCGGTAGCTCCGGCCGCGTTCCCTCGATTTTGGCTGGTTGAGCTTTGGCCACCTCCGGACGCGGCGGGATTCTGGCCATTCTGCTGATCTTGAGAGCTCTGACCTTGCGCGCTCTGCTGATCTAGAGGAAATTGGGGGTTCGGATCGGCGCTTTGTCCGTACGCTGAAACGACTGAGAGACTAGACCATAAAATTGCTGTAAGGACACAATACTTTCGAAAACCGAATTTGCTCATTCAGGTGCTTCTCCGCGTCGCAGGGACGCCGGGTTGAGACGCACGTCTCCTACCTCCAAAACCACCTGAACCGCTAAAAGAACCAGGAGATAGCGCGCGGCGACCTTGATAATTAATGGCTGAGTTGCGTGCCCCAAAGATTAGGGCAACAGCCCGCTATCGTCAAGGAAAAAGGTCATTACCCGGTTAACAAGCAGCGGCTGAATAGGTTACATAGTGCGCACCTCCGAGGCGACCCGATTGCTCCGGTCCTTTCTCTCCACCTCGGGTGCATGGGCTAGACGCCCGGTTCGAAGAGGCCGCAGATTTTGAGGCCCCACTGACCCTCATCATTATGTCGCCATACGATATAATTATGAATGCGAATGAGCCGAAACGACAAAGTTGAACAGGCCGACTACCAAGCTCTCGCCGAGTTTCGCTACCAGATCCGCCGTTTCGTGCGCTTCAGCGAAGAAGCAGCGCGAAAGGCCGGCATTGAGCCTCAGCATCATCAACTTCTGCTGGCATTGAAGGGGAAGCCCGACAACCCGGAGCCGCGCATCGCCTTCATCGCCGAACGGCTGCAAATTCAGCACCACAGCGCGGTCGAACTGGTGGATCGGCTGGTCAATAAGGGGCTGATCAGGCGCAGTCGCGGGGATGAAGACCGCCGCGAAGTGCACGTGCAATTAACTCCCACTGGGGAGCGCCTATTGGAAGAATTGACCCTGCACACGCGCGCGGAATTGCGATCCGCGGCGCCGGCACTGGTTGTCGCGCTACGTAATCTGACAGCTCGGACGAAAGCCGCTGCCCATCCACGGCGACGGCCCCGTAGAGCGGCAACGGGAAGGAGCACGACCTAGTGGCACAGCGCATCGAGACTTTAGGCGTTGACGGGCTGAACCCGCTGCATCCCGACCAGACTGCCAACGGCAAGCCAGCCACCCAGGAAGCAACGTTCCGCACCGGGGTGGTTTCGTTGCTGGCGGCGGTGATTGGAATGCTGGCCGGAGTGATTGCCTATCTGCTTTACAACCTCATTGGGCTGTTCACCAACATCTTTTTCTATCACCGGATTTCGTTTGCGTTTGTCAGCGCCCGCAATAACCATTTGGGATTGCTGGTGATTGTGACTCCAGTCATTGGCGGCATCATCGTAGGCATCATGGCGCGCTATGGTTCCGACAAAATCCGCGGACACGGCATTCCGGAAGCGATGGAAGCGGTGCTGGTGAATCGCAGCCGCATCGAGCCCAAGGTCGCCATTCTGAAACCGATCTCGGCGGCCATCGCCATCGGTACCGGCGGACCGTTCGGCGCGGAAGGACCAATCATTCAAACCGGCGGAGCAGTTGGTTCGCTGGTTGGTCAAGTGCTGCACGTGACCGCGGCTGAACGGAAAGTACTGCTGGCGTGCGGAGCCGCGGCGGGCATGGCTGCAACTTTCAGCACACCGATTGCAGGAGTCATTCTCGCAATCGAATTGCTGCTCTTCGAATTCAAGTCGCGCTCGTTCATTCCTCTCGTGGTCGCCAGCACTCTGGCAACCAGCGTCCATTTTCAACTGATGGGCCATGGGCCGATGTTTCAGGTGGGCGCGCTCGACTTCGGCCTGCCACATGCGCTGCCCTTCTATCTGGTGCTGGGCCTGCTGTGCGGTGTTGCTGCGCTGGGATTCAGCAAGTCACTCTATTGGGTGGAAGATCAATTCGAGAAGCTGCCGATTCACGATATGTGGTGGCCGGCGATCGGCGCACTTGGGCTCGGAATCATTGGATACTTTGTGCCACGCGTGCTCGGCGTCGGCTATGACACCATCTCCGACATTCTGAATACCAGGATGCTGCTGGGCGGCCTGCTGGCGGTCATGGTTTTCAAGTCGGCAGCGCTGGTCATCTCGCTGGGATCGGGAACGTCAGGCGGGTTGCTGGCACCCATGTTTATGGCGAGCGCAGCCATGGGCTCGGCTTTCGCCATGATCGTGGACAAGATCTGGCCGGCGGCAAATCTTTCGCCGGGAGCATTCGCGCTGGTCGCGATGGGAGCCGTTTTTGGCGCGGCATCGCGCGCCGCCTTCACCTTCATCATCTTTGCGTTTGAAATCACGCGCGATTACAACTCCGTGCTTCCACTGATGCTGGTGACGGTAATCGCCGATGCCATAGCCGTGCGCTATGCCAAGAACTCCATCATGACCGAGAAACTGGCGCGACGCGGCTTGCACATTCATCAGGATTACGAGCCCGATATCCTGCAGCAAGTAACGGTCGGCGAAACGATGTCGACCGAATTCGATGTCGTTCCGGCAACCATGGCTGTAGCGGAACTGGCCGAGCGCGTCACCAAACACGATCCCTCGGTGACCAAGCATCAGGGCGTGTTCCTCGTCGATGTGAAGAGCGATCTGGCAGGTATCATCACGCGCGCCGATCTTATGCGGGCGCTGGAGAAGGATCCGTCCGGCAAGATGACCGTGCTGGAAGCTGGAACGCGCAATCTGGTGGTAACTCATCCCGAGGAAGTCCTCTACGATGCGGCGGCGCGTATGCTGCGTTCCAATGTCGGACGGCTGCCCGTGGTCAGCCGCGAAGACTCGAAGCGGGTGGTGGGCTATCTGGGACGTTCAGGAGTGATGGCGGCGCGCTTGCGACGGCTGGAAGAAGAGTCAGTACGCGAGCCGGGATGGATGCCCTTACGCAAGCAAAAGCAGTAAGCCGCGGAGCGTACCTTGCAGCATCTCTCAGCCGGAGCTCTTCACTCCGACATTGCCGGGACGCCGCACGCCGGCATCGACTTTCCCTGGAGTGACGTTTTGCTGCGACAGCATGCGCCGTTTCAGGCTGTCGTAGATGGGCTCGCTTTTGAGCAGCATAGCCACGACCATGGCGACCAGCGAAGCGGACAGCAAGCCTAAGGTCAAATCTGCGCGGCCGGTCATTTCTACCGTCAACACGATTCCGGTCAGAGGGGCACGGACTGTAGCTGAAAATAGTGCGCCCATGCCGACGATGGCGCAAGCCACTGCGGAAACGCTCTGATGCGGCAGGAAGTGATTCAGCACTCCCGCGAAGAGAGCTCCGGAAGAGGCGCCCAGCAATAACAGCGGCGCAAAAAGACCTCCCGGTGCCCCGGCCGCATACGACCAGGGGCCGAGCGCGAAGCGAACGAGAAATATCGTGATCAAGCTTTCCACCGCGAATTGGTTGGAGAGAATGGACTGCGTCAGCGTATCGCCGCCCCCGACCATACCTGGCACAAACCAGGCTACAAGCCCTACCACCGCCCCGATGATCGCAGCGCGCTGCAGCGACGAAATTCTAGCCATCGTGTCGCTAATGCGAAGCAATCCCATCACAGCGGCGTTATAGATCGCGCCGGTAATGCCCAGGAGGGCGCCCAGCACAAGAAAAGGCCATTTGCTCCAGGTTTCCGTGGGACTAACTTGGGGCACGGGAAAATCAAGTGCGTTTCCCAGCATATAGCGCATCAGCCACACGGCCACCGACGCAGCTGCGAGTGTGGCGATCAATAGCCAGGGAGTGAAGTTGCTGGTCAGTTCTTCGAAGACGAAGATCGATCCCCCAATGGGAGCGTTAAACGCAACCGCCAGGCCGGCGCCCGCGCTGGCGGCATCGACCACCCTGCGATCCTCATCCTCTTTGATAAGGAAGCGCGAAAACCATGAACCGAAGGAGGCGCCCATCTGCACCGTGGGGCCTTCGCGCCCCAGGGCCAGTCCGGAACCCATGGCGAGCAAACCACCGAAGAACTTTACTGGAACCACGCTCCCGGGAGCGGGCTGGATCTCGCGGCTGAAGACGGCTTCGACACGCTGCACGCCGCTGCCTTCCGCTGTAGGCGCAAACCTTATGACCAGGAGACGCGCCAGACAGGCGCCGCCAGCGCCGAGCACGATAGGCAACAGCCAACCGACATGCGGCCAGCGATGAGCCCAGGCGATCAAGCTGCCGCGTAGATTGTCGGAGGTGATGAGCAGATAGCGGAAGCCGCCGCCCACCACGCCGATCAAGATTCCGCCAAGGACGCTCGCACTCACGATGCGGATCACGCGCGAATTCAAGAGCGTCATGAAAGTCAGGCTCCCGAGGCCAAGAATCAGCCCATTCTACGCGTGTCCTGGGAACGGGATCTGGCTATTGCTGGTCCCAGCCGCCGCCCAGTGCCTGGTAGAGCTGGACGTAGTTAGCCAACTCGGTGAACCATGCTTGAGAAAGATTCAACTCGGCGGCGAAGTAATCCTGCTCGGTCACCAGGACTTCCAGAAAGCTGGTAACTCCACCCTGATAGCGGACGTTGGCAAGGCGCGCGGTCTCCTTGTAGGTGTTGGCTTCCTCTTCGATCTTAATCCGAAACTGGCGAGCATCGTTGTAACCGACGAGGCTGTTAGAGACGTCGCCGAAAGCGCCTAGCACCGTTTTCTTGTAGGTCAACTCGGCTTCATCGCGCTGCGCCCATGCCAGCCGATAGCCGCTCCTGATCCTGCCACCTTGGAAGATCGGCTGGGCAATCTGTCCGCCTACCGCCCAGAGGGTTGCCGGACCCTCCAGGAAGCTGGTGATCGCCGTACTCGTCGCACCGAACTGACCGGTCAGGGAGATCTGCGGAAAGAATGCGGCCTTTGCGACACCGACATTAGCGTTGGCTGCTACTAGGTTCTCTTCGTCGCGACGCACGTCGGGCCGGCGCTGCAGCAACGATGAAGGCAAACCGGCCGGAATATCCTCCCTGTGCGGCTGCGCAACCAGGTTGAGACCACGTGGAATTGCCCCCGGATTCTTGCCCAGCAGGATGCTGATGTTGTTCTCTGTCTGCTCAATTGCCTGCTTGAGGGTGATAACCTCGGCCTCCGCCTGTTGCACCAGCACCTGCGCCTGATACACGTCCGTGATGGCGGCATCGCCACCCTTGTACTTGATGGTGTTGAGCCTGAGGATGCCCTTGTACGCCTCAACGCTGTCCTGCGAGTAACTTAGCTGGTTGTCGTACTGGAGCAGGAGGTAATAGTCGGTCGCCACCATCGAGATCAGTGTGGTCTGAACTACATCACGTGCATAGGTCGTTTCCAGCAGGATCGCGCGGGCCGCTTCGGTTGCGCGGCGATACTGTCCCCAGAAGTCGACGATATAGTTCAGCTGAATCGAAGCCGTGTCGAAGGTGGGAGAACCGGTAAAGAGCGGTGTCGCCTGCTGATTGGCGATGGAGAAGCCCCCGTTTACTGTGGGGAACTGATTGGCGCGGGTGATTCCAAGATTGGCGGCAGATTCCATAATGCGCGCCGCCGCGATGCGCATATCGTAGTTGTTAGCCAACGCTTCCTTGATCAGAGCCTGTAGAGTTTCATCCTGAAAGACCGTCGGCCATTTCATCTCTGCGAACTGGTCTCCGGCCGGCGGCTGCGGCTGGGTGGTCTGGGTCGAGGCATCGGGCGCCAGACCGCGATATTGATCGGGCACCGTCGAGTGGCGGACGCTTGTAATTGGGACCAACTTTGCAAGCGGAGAGTGAGAGCAACAACAAGACGACAGCAAATTGTTTCGGCTTAGTCATGTGCTCCTCCTTCCGACGGAGCGGGAGTCGGCGCCACGCCTGGCTTAGGTTCCTCTTTCTTGCCGCCAATCCATATACCGAAGCGCTCCACCACATCGAACGAAACCGGGATGAAGAAGATGGCCAGGAGAGAAGCGGCCAGCATTCCGCCGATCACCACAGTCCCCAACACCTGCCGCGAGACAGCGCCAGCACCGGATGCGGTCCATAGCGGCACGCAACCCAGGATGAACGCAAAGGCGGTCATCAGGATGGGCCGCAGTCGCAACTTGGCGCCCCTCAAGGACGCATCGATCAAACTCGCGCCCTTGTCGTATTCCATCTTGGCAAACTCGACGATCAGAATCGCGTTCTTGGCCGATAGTCCAATCAGCATCACCAGACCGATTTGCGCGTACACGTCGTTGTCGAGGCGCCGGAAATACATGGTGATAAACGCGCCGAATACGGCGATCGGCACGCCCAGCAAGACGCTGAAGGGTAGCGTCCAACTCTCGTACTGCGCCGCCATAATGAGAAAGACCACGAAGAATGCCAGGCCAAAGATGGTGCTCGGCTGTACCCCCTGAGCCGCTTTTTGTTCCTGGTACGACATTCCCATGTAGTCGAAGCCCATCTGACTGGGCATGGTCTTGCGGAAGACATCTTCCAAGCGCGGCCGTGGCCTCCCCGGAGCTATAGCCGGGCGCTGCGGAGGCGTTGATCTGAACGCAATTGAAGAGGTTGTAGCGCATGATGAACTCAGCACCGCTGCGCGGATAGGTGGAGGTCAGCGTACTCAGCGGGACCATCTCGCCCGAGGCGTTTCGCACGTAAAACTTACCCAGATTGCTGGCCTTGGTACGAAAGTCGCCGTCGGCCTGCACGTATACCTGCCATTGCAGACCGAAGCGGTTGAAGTAGTTGATCAGCGAACCTCCCATGAACGTCTGTAAGGTCTGGTAGAGGTCATTCAGCGGAATTTGCTGCGTCATGACCTTGGCGTTATCTACCTTGACCCCAACTTGCGGGACACCAAACAGCGCTGTCGTCATGACCCCAGTCAACTCGGGGCGTTTTCGAGCTTCGGCCAGGAACAGTTGCGCGTTCTTGGTGAGAAAATCGATACCACTGCCGGAGCGGTCTTCGAGAATGAACGTGGTGCCACCCGATGTTCCCACGCCAGGAATCGCCGGCGGCGGAAACGAGAACGCCAGGCCCGATGAGACTTGGGACAACGCTCGCTGCAAGTGCTCCTTGATTCCCTTGTAGCTGGTCTCCGGTGTCTTGCGCACATCCCATGGCTTAAACGATATGAAGAAGAACGAGCTGTACGTGGCGTTGACTCCGCTCAACATGCTGTAGCCCATGACCGAGCTGACGTACTCGACCCCGGGCGTATCCATGATGATTTTTTCGACCTGACGTGCGGCTTCCGAAGAGCGTTGCAACGACGAGGCGTCCGGCAGTTGCAAACCGGCATACATATATCCCTGATCTTCGTCGGGGAGGAAGCTTCCGGGAATTCGCTTGCCGAAGAAACCGGCGCCAACCGTCAGCAGTGCGAGCAGGAGAAACGCGAACCCTGCTTTGTGGATGAGGTGCTTGCAAGTCGTGACGTATCCATCGGTCGCCCGGCCAAAGACGCGATTGAACCAGCGAAAGAATGCCCCCAACGGGCCCCGGCTCTCTTTTTTGGGGCGAAGCAGCATGGCGGACAATGCCGGGCTGAGCGTGAGTGCGTTAAATGCCGAGATGACCACGGAGACTGCGATGGTCACGGCGAACTGCTGATAGAGTTGCCCGGTAATACCGGGAACGAACGCCGTGGGGATGAACACGGCAGCCAGAATCAGGGCGATCGCAACGACCGGCCCGGATACCTCCTCCATCGCCAGGACGGTCGCATCGTGCGGGGTCATGCCCTGTTCAATGTGATGTTCAACGGCTTCCACTACGACGATGGCGTCGTCCACCACCAATCCGATGGCCAGCACCAGGCCGAACAGGGAAAGTGTATTAACTGAAAATCCGAGTAAGGGAAAGACAATGAACGTTCCGATGAGCGAAACCGGGACGGCCAGTAACGGGATCAGCGTGGCGCGCCAGCCCTGAAGGAAGATGAAGACGACGATAATAACCAGGACGAGAGCTTCACCCAGCGTCTTATAGATTTCATGAATGCCGGCGCTGACCGCGAGCGTGGTGTCCAACGCGGTAATGTATTCCAGCCCTTGCGGAAATCTTCGCTTGGCATCCTCCATCGTTTTGAGGATGGCCGCGCGGGTCTGCAGGGCGTTGCTGCCGGGAGTTTGGTATATGGCGATAAGAGCTGCCGGCTGCGCGGGCTTGCCCTCTCCCGCGGTTCCCAGTCGCGCGTTGTAAGAATAGTATTGAGAGCCCAAATCCACGCGGGCGACGTCTTTCAAGCGCAGAATGGCGCCGTCCGGTTGGGCACGGACGACGATCTCGTCGAACTCTGCTGCCGTGGGCAGGCGTCCCGGCGCACGTACGTTGTAGGTGAACTGCTGACCATTAGGAACGGGCTCGCCGCCGACTTGGCCCGCCGGGTTTACCTTATTCTGATTCTGCACTGCGTTCACGATGTCGGTGACGGTCACACCAAGACTGGCCAACCTGTCAGGATTGACCCAGATGCGCATGGCGTACGGGCCGGCGCCGAAGATCTGAACCTGCGAAACACCGTAGACGCGGGTGAGCGCGTACTGCAAATTGATGGTGGCGTAGTTGGCCAGGAAAATGTTGTCGTAGTTTCCGTTGGGAGAAAACAGGTCGATCAGCATGAACGGGGCCGTGGTGCCCGGCTGCACGATGACTCCCTGCTGGGTCACCTGGCTGGGCAGCTGGGCGTTAGCTTGGCCGGTGCGCATCTGCGCCAGAATCTGATCGGTATTTACGTCCGTTCCCAGCTGGAAGTCGACATACAGCGACATGTTTCCGCCGCTGCTGGCGCTCAGCGAATACATGTAGTTCATGCCGCTGACGCCCGACATCTGCTGCTCAATCGGGGTAGCAACCGACTCCGCAATTGTCTGGGCATCTGCTCCAGGATAGGTGGCCTTCACCTGGATCATCGGGTCAGCAATGTTGGGAAACTGCTGCGTCGGCAGGCTGAGCACGCACACCACGCCGACCAACACCATCAGGATCGAGATGACGATGGCAACAATTGGCCGATTGATAAAAAATTTCGACATGCTCAGTTGCTCCCTGCTGTCTGTGCCATCGATGACGCGGGCGTATACGGCTTGGGAACGACCGGAATCCCTTCCTTAGCCAATTCCGGCGCCGCCGCCGCAAATTGCTGCACCTTGAGAAGGCCGTCGACGACAACTTTCTCACCCGGTTTCAGGCCTTCGGTGACGATCCAGTTCGTCCCTTCCCGCTCACCCATCTTGACTGGCCGGAAAACAGCTTTGTTGTCGGGCGTCACGACGATCAGCTGGTAGTTGGTCTGCACTTCCATGACGGCTGCCTGCGGGACAAGCAGAGCGTTCTGACTGACCCCGGTCTGGAAGCGCACCCGTCCAAAACCGCCCGGGCGAAGGATGGCATCGGGATTAGGAAATTCGGCCGCCATCTGAATGGTGCCGGTCTGCGTGCCGACCTGACGGTTCACATAAATAAACCTTCCCATCGCCGGATAAGGCTCGTTATTCGACTGAATGTATTGCACCGGGGTTTTGCCGGCCTTCTCGATTGGGATCTTGCCCATGATCACACTGCTGACCAGGGGGGCGATACTCAGGAAGTGGCTTTCGCTGATATTGAAATACGCCCAGATGGGATTGACCTGCGAGATCGTAGCCATCTTCGTTGCGGTCCCCACCAGATCGCCGACTTGGGAATTGGCCACTCCGACGATACCGTCGATCGGCGAGTAAACCTTGGTCCAGGCAAGATTCAGCTCAGCGTTGTCCAAGGCCGCCTTCTTGGCCTTGACACTCGACTCCCACGACTTCTCGTAGGCGATATCGTTGTCCAACTGCTTTTGCGGAATCGCGCTCTGCGCCGCCAACGGTGTGTCACGGGCGACATCGGCCTGGGTGCGGGCTAGATTGGCTTCCGCCTCGGCGACATCCGCCTTAGCCTGGTCGACCGCGGCCTGATACTGGCGAGGATCCAACTCGAACAGGAGTTGACCCTTCTTGACAAAGTAGCCGTTCTGGTAAGCCTGACGCAGCAAATAGCCCTGCACCTTGGGCGTGATTTCGGCGTTCACGGGCCCGTTCAGCTGCGCCACCCACTCGTCGTAAGTGGGTACGTTCTGCTGCAAGGGCTCGACCACACCGACCTCGGGTGGACTCGGCTTAGGCTTCTCCTCGTTCTTCTCGCACCCGGCGAGCAGCAACGCCCCAGCCAGTAACGTCAGCATGACCACCGACCGGTGAAGTCGACGTTCCGCCAATGCCGGACGGGATGATTTTTCGAAAAGATAACGAGGGACTCCGGTATGCATGACACACTCCTGCTCAGGGGTTCAGCAAATTAAGACGCAACCAGTTTCTGGTGCAAGGGTTACGTGTCTTTCTAGCCGAATCTTGCGGGGATTGCTACTAGTATTTTTCTCAGTTGTTTGCAGAGCCCGGTCGCCTGTAAAGTGCTATCACACGTGTATCTCTCCTGAAGCCGTACTGCATAGCCTGCGAAAGTGAGCCGAACCAGTGAAACATGTCGTCATCGTCGGCGGTGGTTTTGCCGGACTGAACTGCGCCCGCAAACTGGCGGCGCATCCTGAGGTCCGCATAACCCTGATCGACAAGAACAACTACCAGCAATTCCAGCCGCTGCTTTATCAGGTCGCGGCCGGGTTCCTGGCGCCCAGCAACGTTGCCTACAGCTTGCGCAATATCCTGGTGAAGCATCCCAACGTCGAGGTGAAGATGGCGAAGATTGTCTCCGCCGATCTCACCACTCGAACTGTGGTTAACGAGCAAGGACAGACATACCACGGCGACTTCCTGGTGCTGGCGGCAGGCTCGCAGGCCAATTTCTTCGGCACGCCTGGCGCCGACAAGTACAGCTACCCTCTTTATTCCCTTCATGACGCCGAGCTGCTGCGCTCGCGAATCCTGGCGGTGCTGGAGGCGGCCGACCGTGACCCATCCCTGGTAGCCAAAGGAGCTCTGAACTTCGTGCTGGTGGGCGCTGGCGCCACGGGTACGGAAATGGCAGGCACTTTAGGCGACATGATCCACCGCTCGCTGAAAGAGGAATATCCCGGCCTTCCTATGAATGAGGCTGGCATCCATGTGGTCGACATGGGACACTCGGTGTTGAGCGCCTTTTCGCCTAAGGCCCAGGTTTACGCCGCCAAAATGCTGCAGGAGCGGGGCGTGAACATCCATCTTGGGATGGCTGTGAAAGAGGTTGGCGAAGGATTCGTGGTGTTGTCCGACGGAAGACGAATTCCTACCCACACGGTTGTTTGGGCGGGAGGTCTGCGGGCGTCGACGTTATCGCTGAATGACGGCGTGCGCCCGGGACATGGCGGGCGTATCGATGTCCAGCCGGATCTCACCGTGCCTGGGTTCCCCGAGGTGTATGCCTTGGGAGACTACGCCAACATTTCCGGCAAAGCGGGCGACACTTTGCCACAGCTTGCCTCGGTAGCTGAACAGGCCGGCAAGTGGTGCGCGCGAAACATCGCCGCCGACATTGCGGGCGAGCCCAGAAAGCCCTTCGATTATTTCGACAAGGGCATCATGGCCATGATCGGCCGCAGTGCCGCCGTGGCCGAAGTTGGTCCGCACCATCATGAACTCCAGGGTCCGATTGCTTTTGCGGCCTGGATCGGTGTGCACGCTGCACTGCTCTCCACTACCCGCGCTAAGATCGAGGCTTTTGTGGAATGGGCCTGGGACTATTTCGGCAAAGTCAAGGGGGATCAGGTGCTGGACCGCTTCAGCCAGGAAAAAATCGACTGGAGCGATAGCGGCGAAGATGCAAGTGGGCCATCGGCGCAGAATACTTCGAACAAGTCAGACTCCTGATTGGCCTGTTCCGCTGACCAGCCATGCAGCCCATGTATCAAGCCGTTCTGCTGTCGTGGTCGATCCCTCCGGCCGCCAGCTTCGCCCTGGCATTAACCGCTCTTGTGTATCTGCGCGGCTGGTTTCTGCTAAGACGCGCCGGGCTTCCCTTCCTGCCGCCGTGGCGCGCGACCAGCTTCCTGCTTGGGTTGCTGTCACTCTGGATAGCGCTGGCTTCTCCTCTCGATACCTTCTCCGAATTTGTGCTCACCGCTCACATGATGCAGCACATGATCCTGATGATGGTGGCGCCGCCGCTGATTTTGCTGGGTGCGCCACTTATCCCGCTGGTGCGTGGCCTGCCCATCTTTGCCGCCCGCGAATTTGCCGGCCCGTTCTTGAATTGGCGGCTGGCGCAGCGAGTTGGCAATGCGCTGATCAACCCCATCGTTGCCGTGCTTCTGATGGGCGCAGCGATGTTTGCCTGGCACACTCCAAGATTCTATGAGCTGGCATTGGCGTCAAGCTCATGGCATGAAGTGGAGCATGCCTGCTTCTTTCTGACGTCGCTGCTCTTCTGGTGGCCAGTGATTCAGCCCTGGCCCAGTCACGCGCAATGGCCGCGTTGGGCAATGGTGCCGTATCTGTTGTTAGGCGACCTGCAGAACACGGCGTTGTCGGCGATTCTGGTTTTCTCAGACAGCCTGCTCTATCCCTCGTACGCAACGGAACCCAGCCTCTTCGGCTTCTCAGCCCAGCACGATCAAGCTGCTTCCGGCGCCATCATGTGGGTGCTGGGATCGCTGGCCTACATGGTTCCCGCGATCATCATCGCTGTGCAGTGCTTGCAACGGCGGCCAGTGCCGGCCGAGACGTTGCCGATCCCCAAACGCGAGCCGTCATATCTCGATGCTCTGTTCGCCGTCCCGCAACGATTCTCGTTTGCCCACCGCTTCTTGCGGCGGCGCGTCAGCGGCCACACCGTCGAGGCCATTTCGTTTCTGGTGTTGTTTGCGATCGCTGGCATCGGTCTTGCGGCATTGACATCGGGGTCGTCCAGCGACGACGACGATCAGGTTGTCCGCTTGCAGCAGCAGTCAGGACCGTTCGCCGTAACGGTTTTTGGCAGGGCCGGCGATCTGGAGATTGGCCCGGCCAGCTTCAGTGTGCTGGTGCAGGATCGCGATACCCGGGAAACACTGTTGGACGCGACGGTCGATCTCAACGCACAGCCAGCAGCCGATTCGCGGAGAGCCCTCTCGGTACGCGCCAGCATGGCGGAGTCCGACAACAAGCTAATGCAAGCTGGGGAATTGAACTTGCCGACCGCAGGCGATTGGACGCTGCGGATCGCCGTTCGGCGAAACTCCGCCAGCGCTGACGTTACTCTTCCCGTCCGGGTCGTAAAGCCCGCGAGCTCCATCGCGATTCCGTGGTCCTATGTCATTCTCTTGGCCTTCTCAGTGATCTTGCTGTTCACCTATATTCGCCGCCACCGAATGGAAAAGACAGTCCGTGTCGAGCAGCCTGTTTCCACCCTACAGTAACCGCTCCTGTTCTATCCTGCGAAAGGTTGGGTTGCAGTGCCGGTTATTAAAGACACGTTACAAAGCTGTCAGTTTCCTTGAGGTGCGCTCGCCAACCCTTCGCCTGCGGCTTATCCTAGTAGGAGCCGATCTCACGAGTTGCCCAGATCAGGTTTGTTCAGGGCACGACCTTTAGTCGTGCCGTGTGGGCAGTAAAGATCCGGGCTTTAGCCCCTGCAAAAGAAGTCCTCAGGACTGAAGCCCTAGGTTATCGTTGGGTCTCTGCGGCACGGCTCAAAGCCGTGCCCTGATACAAAGCGATATAGATTCCTACAGACAGCACGCCATCTAAACGATCTAAGGAGTTACTTTTCATGCCGACCTCGACTCTTACCGCCGACCCTGAAGTTGTTGCACTGAGCGCATACGGAAAAGCGCGTTCCACCATCGAAGGTGCTCCGCTCAGCGCCGACGAGCTGCGCAAGACGATCGCCTACTGGCGCGCCTGCAATTACCTCAGCCTGGGGATGATCTACTTGTACGACAATCCGCTGTTGCGCGAGCCGCTTCGGGTTGAGCACATCAAAAATCGCCTGCTGGGACACTGGGGATCGAGTCCGGGACTGTCGTTTCTGTACATCCATCTGAGCCGGCTGATTAAGAAATACGATCAGGACATGATCTTTCTGGCGGGGCCGGGGCACGGCGCTCCCGGCGTTCTGGGGCCGGCGTATCTGGAGGGCACTTACTCGGAGGTCTATCCCGAGAAGAGCGAAGATTACGAAGGCCTGCGCGAGTTCTTCAAGCAATTCTCCTTTCCCGGCGGTATCGGAAGTCATTGCACGCCGGAGACGCCGGGCTCAATCCATGAAGGCGGCGAGCTCGGCTACGTGCTGTCGCACGCTTGCGGAGCAGCCATCGACAATCCCGACTTGATCGTCGCCGCCGTGGTAGGCGATGGTGAGTCCGAAACCGGGCCGCTGGCGACTTCGTGGCACGTGAATAAGTTCCTGAATCCCGCGCGCGACGGAGCTGTGCTGCCTATCCTTCATCTCAACGGCTACAAAATCAACAATCCAACGCTGCTGGCGCGTATTAGCCACGACGAACTGGAAAGCCTGCTTCGTGGTTACGGCTGGACTCCTTACTTCGTCGAGGGCTCCGATCCCGAGAGCATGCATCAGGCCATGGCCGCGACCGCCGAGCATTGCGTTCTGGAGATTAATCAATATAAGACCGACGCTCGCGGCTCGAAGTCAGTAAAGCGGCCACGCTGGCCGATGATCGTGCTGCGCTCGCCCAAAGGCTGGTCTGCTCCACAGGAAGTCGAAGGGCACCGTCTGGAAGGCTTCTGGCGCGCGCATCAGGTTCCCCTGCCCGATGTGAAGAAAGATCCTGAGCAGCTTCGCATCCTGGAAAACTGGATGCGAGCCCAGAAGCCTGAGGAACTATTCGATGCAGACGGTAAGTTCCGTGCCGATCTGAAAGCCCTGGCGCCTACCGGCACTCGCCGCATGAGCGCCAATCCTCACGCCAATGGCGGAGTCCTGAAGAAGTCTCTGCGTCTGCCCGATTTCCGGGAATACGGCTGCAATGTCGACAAGCCGGGAACGACCATGGCGGAAAATACACGTCCTCTGGGCAACTTCCTGCGCGACGTGATGAAGCGCAATATGCATACCTTCCGCGTCTTCGGTCCCGACGAAACCACCTCGAACAAACTTGATGCGATCTACGAGGTCAGCAAGAAGTTTTGGATCGAGGAGTATTTCCCCGAAGACAGCGATGGCGGCGAGCTGGCCTTCGATGGCCGCGTGATGGAGATGCTAAGCGAGCACACCATGGAGGGAATGCTGGAAGGCTATCTGCTCACCGGACGTCACGGCTTCCTCTCGTCGTACGAAGCCTTCGTGCACGTCATCGACTCCATGTTCAACCAGCACGCCAAATGGCTGGAGATTTGCAATAACCTGTCGTGGCGCGCCGATATCGCTTCCCTAAACTTGCTCATCACGTCCACCGTCTGGCGGCAAGACCACAACGGCTTTACCCATCAGGATCCCGGATTCCTCGACGTGGTGCTCAACAAGAGTGCGGCGGTCACACGCATCTATCTTCCGCCCGACGTCAATTCCCTGCTCTCGGTCGCCGATCATTGTCTACGCAGCGTTAACTACGTGAACGTGATCGTCAGCGACAAACAGTCGCACCTGCAATTCATGGACATGCAAGCGGCGATCAACCACTGCACCAAAGGCATCGGGATTTGGGACTGGGCCAGCAACGACGATGGCGGCGAGCCTGACCTGGTGATGGCTTCGGCCGGCGACATTCCTACCCAGGAAGCGCTGGCTGCGACCGTGCTGTTGCGCGAGGCTTTTCCCGACATCAAGATCCGCTTCATCAATGTCGTTGACCTGTTCAAGCTGCAGCCACACAACGAACATCCTCACGGATTGTCGGACTGGGATTTCGACTCGCTGTTCACCGTGGACAAGCCGGTGATCTTCAACTTCCACGGTTATCCCTGGCTCATCCATCGCCTCGCCTATCGTCGCACCAACCACGCCAACATTCACGTCCGTGGCTACAAGGAGAAGGGCAACATCAACACGCCGCTGGAACTGGCGATCAATAACAATATCGACCGCTTCAGTCTGGCGATGGATGCCATCGATCGAGTGCCACGACTGCAGAGAATCGGAGGCCACGCTAAGGAGAGCTTCCGCAACCTCCAAATGGAATGCCGCAACTACGCCCACGAACACGGCATCGACAAGCCCGACGTCGCCGACTGGAGATGGCCGTACTGAAACGGAAGGCTCTCGCGTCAGTGGGTTTGGAAGGGCGCAGCTATAGCTGCCCCGCAAGACGTCTCTCTAGATTGCACCCTGAGCGAAGCGCCGCTGGTCCTGTCCGCCCCTTAGCTTTTGCGGGAGTACGGAAGCGGCGCTTGTCCGGGGGTACCCAGATTAACCCTCACGTGACGACAAGAATAAGGGACGGCGCGCCGGAGCTAAGCTACACTCCTGCAAAATCAAACTCAGTTTTTCGGCATTCAAGCTGAGCAGGACTTTCCGGCAAAAGCGAACCTACCGGCGGCTGACAGCTCCGGCGGTTGACCCTGTTTCTTGCCGACCCCTACAATCGAGGATTCCGTACTCATAACAGGACGAATTCATGCCACTTGAGCTTTTCAATACTCTGTCCGCGCAAGGTCGAGGAGTTTCATCCGCTGGAAGACAACCTGGTCCGCATGTACGCTTGCGGGCCGACGGTTTACGACTACGGCCACATCGGCAATTTCCGCACGTTCATCGTGGTCGACACGCTGCGCCGCTTTCTGAAGCAGAGCGGCTATCAGCTGAAGCACGTCATGAACATCACCGACGTGGACGACAAGATCATTCGCAACGCGGCGCGCGACGGCGTAACGGTGCAGGAATACACCAAGAAATATCGCCAGGCGTTTCTGGAGGATGCCGACGCGCTGAACATCGAGCATCCCGAACTGTTGGTGAATGCCACCGATCACATCCAGGAGATGGCGCACTTCATCGCCGGCCTGGTGGAGCAAGGGTTATGCGTATCGCACCGACGATGGCTCGTATTACTTCCGTATCGCCAAGTTTCCCGAGTACGGCAAGCTGTCGAAGAAGGATTTTGCCGGCATGACCGACGGCGCGCGAGTCGACGTCGACGAGTACGACAAGGACAATGCTCGCGACTTCGCGCTGTGGAAGGCGCCCAAGCCGGGCGAGGCGCATGTGGGAGACCGAGATCGGGCCAGGACGACCGGGCTGGCATATCGAGTGCTCGACCATGTCGATGAAGTATCTGGGCGAGAGCTTCGATATTCACCTCGGCGGCGAGGACCTGATCTTCCCGCATCACGAAAACGAGATTGCGCAGTCGGAAGCGATGACCGGCAAGCGGTTTGTGCATGTCTGGGTACATTCGCGATTCCTGCTGGTCGAGGGCGAGAAGATGGCCAAGAGCGCTGGGCAACTTCTATACCGTCCGCGACCTGATTTTGAAGGGGCACAAGCCGTCGTCGATCCGCTTTCTGCTGATGTCGGTTCCCTATCGCAAGCAGCTCAACTTTACGTTTGACGGATTGACCCAGGCGGCAAACTCGGTGGAGCGGCTGCGCAACTTCAAGCTGCGGCTGGAGAGCGAACAGTTTCCCGAAGGGAGCAGCGAGGCGATTGCGGCGATCGCGAAGAAGACGTCCGACGAAATGCGCGCCGGGACTGAATGACGACTTGAATACGGCGCTCGCGCTGGGAGCGATCTTCGACATGGTGCGCGACGTGAACGCCGCCGCCGACGCCGGCGACGTGCGAAAGGCCGATGTACCCGCGCTGCTGAAAGTGCATGGAGCAGTTCGAAGAGATCTTCGCGGTACTGAAAGACGATGATGCTGCGAAGGTGCGAGCCACGGTCGAGTGGGCGAAGGCAGGAAGGACTGGAAGACAAGATCAGCCCGGAGACGTTGGAGCTGGCGAAAGCGGCTTCTCTGTCGGATGCCGACGTGGAACACCTGGTGGCTGAACATTCGCAGGCGCGCAAAGCGCGCGATTTCGCGCGGTCGGATGCTATCCGCGCGAAACTGGCTGAGAACGGCATCATCCTGGAAAACACGAAAGACGGCGTGCGCTGGAAGAGGAAGTAAATAGCGGCTCAGGCTCCCGATTCGACTTCGGGCAGAACGTCAGCTGCCCTCTTGGTCCCGCTGCCATCGTGAATCTTGGCGGTTGTTACTAGCGCTACGCCAACGACGATGATGATCGTTCCCGCGAACATATAGGAGTCGAGACGCTCATTCAGCACCAGCCATCCCAGGAAGACTGCGACCAGCGGATTCACGTAAGCGTAGGTTGCAACCTTCGGCGTGGGCACATGCTTGAGCAGCCAGATATATGCGGTATATCCCACCCACGATCCGAAGATGACGAGATAGAGCACAGCCAGCATCCCGCGCCGAGTGATAACGACATGCCGATACTCGCCGGTGAAGACGGCGACGATCGAGTTGCCAACGGCCGCGAACACCATCTCCCACGCTGTGGCAGTGAAGGGATCGACTTTCATCTGCCATTTGCGCGACAAGACCGAGCCGATGGACCAGCTCAAGGAGGAGAACAATAGGGTGCAAGATGCCAGCAACGGCATGATCCCGAGCAGTGCACGATGCTCGAAGCGGGGCCAGAATAGCACAGCAACTCCGGCGATTCCGAGAGCGACGCCGAACAAGCCGCGCCGCGACAGGCGATCGCCACGAAAGACGAATGTCTCCAGCAGCAGGAACCAGATGGGCGTTACGGCGATGATCAGCGCGGCGAAACCGGTAGGAACCCATTGCTCGGCCCACGCCAGGCCAAAGTTGCCTCCAACCAGCAGCAGACAGCCGATGGTCGCCAGGCGCGCCGCCTCGGCCAGCGTGATGCGAACCTTGCGGCCCAGAGCCGCACAAGCTACCAGCATCAGCGAGCCGGCGATGGCGAAGCGCATGGCGCACATCACAGCGGGAGGAAGATGCTCCTGGTCCGCAATGCCGATGGCCAGATAGGTCGAACCCCAGAAAACGTACACCAGGGCAAACGCAAGCATCACTTGCAGACGATGATGGCGATCCGTGCTCACAGGAGAGACGATGAGAACCCTACGCGGCCGGTTTACTCTGCTCTCGCAGGCGATGTCCGGTCACCAGAACGTAGTGCACACCGGAAATGGTGGTGAAAGTGAAGGTCGCGTAGAGAAAAAACTTCACCAGCACGAATACCCACGGAGCCTGCACTACCTGCGCCAGCACCACGAAGAAGACTGCTGCGATCTGGCAGGCGGTATTGATCTTGCCGAAGATGCTGGGGCGGAAATCGCGAAAGCCGACGGTGGCATACAGAACTACTGCCGTGGTAACCAGACAGGCATCGCGGCTGAAAACCACCACCGTGTACTTCCAGGGAATTTTCTTGATGAACGACAGCACCACAAATAGCGAGCTCAGCAGCAGTTTGTCGG
Organism: uncultured Acidobacteriaceae bacterium; assembly: GCA_963746515.1. Taxonomy (GTDB): domain Bacteria; phylum Acidobacteriota; class Terriglobia; order Terriglobales; family Acidobacteriaceae; genus Bog-257. The sequence goes on from CAVVBO010000005.1 coordinate 443,768, forward strand.
CCAGCGGATCCAGGTATTGCCCCAGCAGGGTCTGCTGATGCAGGGCGCGCGCCAGCAGCCCGTCGAGTGCGTCACTGAGGGCCGCGGCAATCAGCAGGCCAAGCGCCCAAGGCCAATTTCCGTCGAAAACCGAGATGATCACGAAAGGAATGAAGATCAATCGCAGCAGCGTGATCTGGTTGGGTGCCGTCCAAAACTGGTTTTTCACCCGCGTACTCTGGAGAGGTGGCATGTTGTTCGGTGACAGGCAGCGCCGCTGGCGCGTTCGCGGTTGCAGCTCATTGTTAACCGCTTATCCGATTGTGACGGGTTTGTTACCGGCTGGCAAATCCCGGCGACCGGAGGGGACGAATCAGAAGCTTCCGCGATGAGTGCAGCATCTGTATAATGCCGGCCCAGATAGTGCGCCACAATTAACGTGCAAAATGAAGACGCTCCCATCTCATTTTGACGGCAAACGGTTTCGCAATCTCGATCCGCGTCGCAACAACTTTGGGGCGCTGGTGCGTTGGCTACTTTCGCGCCAGACAGGTCCGTGGCGGCAATGGATCGACGCTCCGCCTGGCCCTCCGCCGCCTAAGCAGCTCCGAGCGCCTGCGCATCACCTTCGTAAATCACTCAACATTCCTGTTGCAACTCGATGGGATCAACATCCTCACCGACCCCATCTGGTCGGAGCGGGCCAGCCCGGTTTCGTGGGCAGGACCGCGGCGCCATCGTCCACCAGGAATTCGGCTGGACGATCTGCCGCCCATCGATCTGGTTCTGCTCAGCCACGATCACTACGATCACATGGACATTCCGACGCTTAAGCATTTGGCTCGCGAGCATCATCCCACGATCTATACCGGGCTGAAGAATGCGCGCTTGCTGGTCCGGCACGGAATTCGCAACGTCGTGGAACTCGACTGGTGGCAGGAGGCCGCAGCCCGCAGCGATATGTGGATCACCGCCGTCCCGGCGCAACACTTTTCCGGTCGCTCTCCATTTCAGACCGACAAGACGCTATGGTGCGGGTTTGTCGTGCAGACCAATGACTCGGCCATCTACTTTGCCGGCGATACCGGTGCGGGGCCGCACATCAGCACAAATCGCGCGGCGCTTCCCCGAGATCGATCTCGCCATTCTTCCGATCGGAGCGTATCGTCCCGAATGGTTCATGGGCGAGGTCCACATGTCGCCACGGGAAGCCGTAGCGGCGCATCTTGCTCTGGGAGCGCGCGTAAGCGTGGCCAGTCACTTCGGCACATTTGCCTTGGCGGACGATGGGCAAGACGAACCAATGCAGGTCTTGCGCGACGTACTGTCGCACTCCGATTTGCAGGATACGGAGTTTTGGGTGCTGGGCTTCGGCGAAGGACGCGAACTGCCGGTGCGGGCACCGTCATTCCAGAAGTCCAAACAGATCGCCCTGTAGGCGATTTCCAGTTCGTGGTTCTAAGGCAGAAAAGCGTCGATCCAAAAACCGGTTGCCGTTAGGCACGTGCATGAGTCCCAAGAAAAATCCGAGTGCCCCCGTCACCATGGTCGCGCTGCTGCGCGGCATCAATGTCGGCGGCAAACATAGCTTGCCCATGAAACAGCTGGACGGAGATCTTTGCCGAAGCCAAATGCGCGACGTGCGCACCTACATCCAGAGCGGCAATGTTATCTTCAGTGCCGCAACCGCCGTCATTGAGGGAATTTCGGACGTGCATCTGCCAAGAAGATTGAACAGCGCTTCGGCTTCGCCGTCGCCGGTGATACTGCGCACCGCAGAGCAGATGGCCCAGGCTGTGCGCGACAATCCCTTCCTCAGTGCGGGCTTGCCGGAGAAGACGCTCTATGTCGTACTTCCTTGCCGATCTGCCAACCGCGGACGCCATCAAGAATCTTGATCCCAAGCGATCCGCTCCCGACGACTTCCGCGTTTTCGGCCGCGAGGTCTACTTGCATCTTCCCAATGGCATGGCGCGCACGAAACTGACCAACGCCTACTTCGATTCCAAGCTGTCAACCGTCGCCACCGCGCGCAACTGGGCCACCGTGCTTGCAGCTGCTGGAGATGATGAAGTCTGATGCGCTGCTTGTTACTGTCCCCGCTGACTTGGCGTGCTCCCTCGATTGCCGCCGTGCCTCCGGAACGGTACACTAAGCCATTACAAGGGGTCTCCCATGCTTATCGTCATGAAGGCGCACGCCACCGAAGAGGAGGTGCGGCGCGTCTGCGAAAAGATCGAGAGTTTCGGCTTCCGCGCCCACTCCATTCCCGGAGCGCAGCGCACCGCCATCGGCATCACCGGCAACGAGACGGAGCTCGATCCCGGCACATTCGACGAGATGTCGGGCGTGCAGGAAGTCATCCGCGTCAGCAAGCCCTACAAGCTGGTCAGCCGCGATCTGAAGGAAGAGGACACGGTCGTGCGCTTCCCCAACTCGGATGCGACCGTCGGCGGGCGACGAAGTCGCCGTCATGGCCGGACCGTGCGCCATCGAGAGCCGCGAGCAGGCCTTCGCCACCGCCGAACACGTCGCTCGCGCCGGGGCGCGCTTCTTCCGCGGCGGCGCTTACAAGCCGCGCACCTCGCCCTACTCGTTCCAGGGACTGGCCGAAGACGGCCTGAAGATCCTGGCCGACATCCGCGACCGCTTCGGCCTGATGATCGTCACCGAAGCGGTGGACAACGAATCGCTCGACCTGGTCGAGAAGTATGCCGACATGATCCAGATCGGCGCGCGCAACATGCAGAACTTCTCGCTGCTGAAGCGCGCCGGCCGCGCCCGCAAGCCGGTGCTGCTGAAACGCGGCATGTCGGCGACGGTGGAAGAGTTCCTGATGGCGGCCGAGTACATCATGAGCGAAGGCAACTACAACGTCGTGCTGTGCGAGCGCGGCGTGCGCACCTTCGCCGACCACACGCGCAACACGCTCGACCTCAGCGTGGTGCCGGCGGTGCAGCGGCTGAGCCATCTGCCCATCATCGTCGATCCCAGCCACGGCACCGGCAAGCGCAACAAGGTCACGCCGCTGTCGCGCGCGGCGGTTGCCGTGGGGGCCGATGGCCTGATCATCGAAGTCCATCCCGATCCCGATCGCGCCCTCAGCGACGGCAAGCAGTCGCTCTATCCCGACCAGTTCGACCAGCTGATGGGCGAGGTGCGCCAGATCGCCAAGGTGCTCGGCCGCTCCGTTGCCGAGCCGGTCGCCAACCCGGCAGCGCGCCGTCCCAGCCCGGCAGTACGACCGCGGGAACGGCTGCCGCTCGCTGATGCGCGACATGGCTGGCATGGCGCAGGCGGATGTGCTACGCGGCGCGTCGTCCGCTGCTGTCGCTGACCATCGCGTGACTTCCGTGCCATCAACGCGCAGACCGTTGCTCCCGGATATCACGAGTACGCTTACGTCACGCAACGGCAAGAGCAATTCCGTCAGCGTCCTCGACCTGCTGCAGCTCCGCAATGTCAAGACCATCGCCGTGGGCAGCGGTCCCACCGGCATCGCCGCCAGCCCGACGCGCAACGAAATCTACGTCGCCAACGCCGACTCCAACAACATCAGCATCATCGACGCCGAGACGCAACCAGGTGGTCTGCCGTCATCGGCGTTCATCGCGCGCCCTATTACGTGTCGGTTTCGTCGGACGGCAAGCGTGCCTATGTCGCCAATTCCGGTTCGGCAAATGTTTCGGTGATCGACCTCGCCAAGCGCGCCGTGATCGCGACCATTCGCGTTGGCGGCGCGCCCGGAATGGCGAGAGTTTCGCCCGACGGCAAGCTCGCCGTCGCCAGCAATCGCGCCGACAACACCGTCTCCATCATCGATACTGACAAGCTGGCGGTGCGCAGACACCGTGTCGGTGTGCCAGCAGCCGCAGGACATGGTCATCCTGCCTGACAACAGCAAGGTCTTCGTCGCCTGTCCCGGCTCGAACCAGGTTGCGGTCGTCGATCTGAAGACGGACCGGCTGCTGGCCTATCTCGACGTGGGACAACTTGCCGGTTCAACTGACGCTCAAGCCGGACGGCGGCGAGCTGTTCGTCAGCAATTTCAACAGCAATAACTTCTCGATCATCGAAACCGGGAACAACGAGGTTGGTGGCAGCTATCTGATCGGCGACAATCCGTCGCACGGCGTCGTCACCTCCGACAACAGCCTGCTGTACATGAGCAACTTCGGTGCGGACATCGGTGAGCGTTTACGCCATCGACGAAGGTCGCGTGATCGGCGCGGTACAGGTGGGCAGCCATCCGGACGCGCTGGCGCTTACGCCCGATGAGGCGCATCTGCTGGTGGTGGATTCGCGGTCAGGCGATGTCGCCGTGGTGCGCACGGTGAAGACGCGCGACAACTCGAAGATCAGCGCCGACCGCGCACTGGTGACGCTGATTCCCGTGGGCAATCAGCCTAACGACATCGTGATCAAGGCATTCCAGGTGGGAAAATGAGCCGGCAGAAGAGATGACGCCATTCGGTTTCGAGGTTAGGTTCGAACTGGGGCTCGAAGCTCAGCCGGAGGTTGGGCATCCCGTTGCGGTCGAACCAGTTCTATAAGGGTTAAGCGGTAATTAGCCGGGCGGCCGGGGAGCACCAGCGGCGAGGTCGATGCACAGCGCGTCAGAAGTGTCGCGACAGTTTGTTATAATCTCTTTGCTGCTGTTCAAGGCGCCCTTAGCTCAGCTGGATAGAGCGTCTGGCTACGAACCAGAAGGTCGGGAGTTCGAATCTCTCAGGGCGCACCACTCTTCTCAGCCGCTTACGTCCGTTCCAATTCTCCCAAAAACAAGTTTGACTCTACAACGCCCGCATTGCGCGACAACATCCTGCAGTTCTATTCCGGCGCCTCGGCATCGGCGCCGACCAGGAACGACCCCGCACGATCGGCACACGTGCTCGCCTCGCTTGATCAGTTAAGGACCGCAGCCGCGGTTGCCGGCACGGAAGCGACTTCCGCCCGTTGATCACCAAGCGTGAGCTTGCCATCGCACCAGGGTCAGTGCATGTATGAAGCACCTCCACTGTAAGCGGTGACTAGCCGTTAGCGTGCGACCTTTTCAAGGCAACTCTATGCGCGGCGCGCCTTCTCTGCTTCTTGGCCTTTATAGCTTCTGCTCGCTCCCCGGCGGTACGCCATCGAGAAACATATTGTTTCACGGTTGCAGGAGTTTGGACTGGCATTGCGCCTGATTCCGGACTTTCGTCAGTAGACATAATCATCTCCTTACCTGTGTGTGGGTGAGACCACCGTCCGTGGCCGTGGCCCCGTTTTAGGGCTAGAGGGTGGCCTAAGTTCTCTTGGGCCAGGGTGCACTCGGCTGCGCTCGATACCAGGAGTACATGACACCACGGCAGACAAGAAGCAGGTTAAGTGCCTGGACTTGACGAAACGGGCCGAACTTTGGAGTACTCTCTGCAGACCAGATGTCATGAGCGATAGCGCACTGCTCAAGCAATTTTCTTCTCGGTTCGCTCCACGCTCTTGCCCCAATCCCAGACTTGCTTGTCAGCTTCTCTTCTTGTGACGCCGTAAGTTTCCTGAATCTTGCTCGCAAGCTGCTCCCTCTTTCCGGATATCTGCTCGAGGTCGCCGTCGGTAAGCTTACTCCAATTCTCCCGCGCGGAACCGATCAGTTGCGTCCATTTATCTTCTACATTTTCCCAGTTCATCGTTCTCCTTAATCGTTGATGCCAAACATAGGACTGAGTGTTCAGGAGTAGCAGACATTATTCCTGCCAGACGCTGGACATATCTGAACGGCACTCTTCAGAACAAAACACCTTCGCAATGCTACGTCCCAGGTTTCCGTTTCGTCTGAGCAGGATTGCTCATTGAGCAATGTTGCACATCTTTAATTGGGTTGATTTGGCGATAATCGATATCGAGAATGTGCGCGACAGGTACGCTGCGCTCCCAAAGATAGCGATGCATGAGCGCGAAAGGGCCGCACCGGGCGATCTTGGCCGCCCAATAGCAGCCGTATCCATGGAAACCAGCCGGCCGCTCCGTCCTGAGAAGGGTGTTACGTGACAATGCGACTGCTGTCGGCGCACTGCCGTGTGTGCAAGGGAGATCAGTTCCGAGCCGTGCCCCCTGAGACCTGGATCGAAAGAATCGTACTGCCACGCCTTTTTCTGTGCCCAGGGCAATGCATTGTTTGCCATAAGCAAAGATATTTACCGACTTTTCAACGTTGGACGACCGTCCCCAACTCGTGGCGCTGAGCACTTTGTTTAGGGTTAGGAGCCGCTTGCGGTTTCTTGCGGGCCAGCGCCTTCCCATCAGGCCATGGTCAGCAGGCGTTATGTAAACGCCACCAACCAGCCTTTCCGTACAAGTGAGCAATATTGTACATTTGTGCAACTTGCAATATTTTTACTCGGGTCATTGTTTTGCCTGCGAAACCGAGTAAGCTTGTAGTATGCGCCGAGGGAGTCGTCCGCAACGAACGGCCGAGCCCAGGGAACAGCCAACTACTGAATTTGCGGAGCTTCTCAGCTGCCAGCAAAGTCCGGAAGCACCCAATTGCCCAGTTTACTTGCATAGGCGGTTCCAAGATGAAAGCGAAAAGTTCCCGCAAATTTGATTTGAAAATGTTCCTTGCAACGATCGGCGAGGGACGCAAAATTCTGCTATTCGAGAAGGATCAAACCATCTTTGCCCAAGGAGACCCGACGGACGCGGTATTCTACGTACAAAAGGGCAAGATCAAGTTGACGGTGGTCTCGCAGACCGGAAAAGAAGCAACTGTGGGCGTGTTGGGGGAAGGCAGCTTTTTCGGGGAAGGTGGCCTGGCAGGTCAGGCTCTTCGGATGGGATCGGCGTCGGCTATGACGGATTGCACGATTCTGCGGATCGACCAAAAGTCGATGATGAATATGCTTCATCGGGAGCACGCCTTTTCGGACTTCTTCGTCTCCCATTTGTTGGCGCGTAATATTCGGTATGAAGAAGATCTGGTGGATCAACTCTTCAATTCCAGCGAGAAAAGGTTGGCCCGGATACTTTTGTTGCTGGCTCATTTCGGCAAGGAAGGCAAGCCGGAAGTAGTGATTCCGCGGATCAGCCAGGAATCGCTTGCTGAGATGGTCGGAACGACCCGTTCGCGCGTGAGCTTCTTCATGAACCGGTTCCGCAAGCTCGGATTCGTTCAATATGATGGCAGTGGAATGCAAGTGCACAGTTCGCTACTCAACGTAGTGCTCCACGACTGACACAATTCGCCACTTTGCAGAACTCATGCTTCCGCTCTGGTGGATTCAGAACTTGTCTGCCACTCAAAAGCTGGCCGGTGCATAGACACGGTCACGCGTCAAGCGGCAGGATTTAGCAGCTGCGATCGCACAATATTGGATGGAAGAGTCCTCCGAATGAAAGCACACAGGTCGCTACTGAACTCGGCGTTGCTTCCCGCCTGACGCTGCCTCGGGCGGCGACACATCTTCTTGCTTTGGATGATCAGGCGATCTCCATTCGAAGGGAGCCAGGTGACGTACGGCGCGCGAAGTGGGCAGTGAACCGTACTGCTTCTTGCAGGACAGGCAAATCGAACCAATCTGCCGGACATCGGTCTCCCGCTGAATTTCGGTTTCTCGAGTCCCAACGGACCCGGAGATCACAGGGCCGTTGCATTCGACACAGGCGAACGCGGATAGGCTGAGATAGTTTGTTCTCATAATAATTTCCTCTTGTCCCCTTGATGGTAATTTCACCATCATAGCTACCGAGCCGGAGAGGAACTGTCCAAAACGGCTCACTGTCCTCAATTTGCATCTCGGACGCCTTATCCCATCACCGTCAATCATGTGAGTCAGGTCGGCGTTTGTTGCCGAAACTAGAAGCCAACCATGTCATAGGTCCGAGGTGCTTCTATCACGAGTAATCTCAGGGACTAAGCCCGGCATTCAAACGACTCGTTCGGCACGACTCAACTTGTGCTCGGACACAGACCAGAACGATTTATGAGATGGCGATGACTTGATAGCTTCTGACTGCCTTGAGCACTTTTGAACAGTCTCGGCTGATGTTTACCAGTAGGATTAGTTTTTTGAAGGCCGCGTCGCCGGAGCACATCTGAGCCGGATCAAAGGGAATCTTCCCCAAATTGACGGATGTCGGCCACATGTGTCTCGCGCGACAGGTTCCTGACGCCGACAGAAGCGCACGAGCTGGACCCTAGTCACAGCTGACCAGACCAATTCGGAGACGGTTGATGCCAAGCAAACGCGCTCATAACAGTTCTAATTCCGCCACGTTGCTTAAGAAAATCGGCAAGCGGAGCACGACCCGCGACTACCGGAACAAACAGCAAATCTTTGCCACGGGCGATGCCGCGGATGCCATGCTCTATGTCGATGCAGGCAATGTAAAGCTGACGGTTCTATCCAAGGAGGGCAAACAGGCGGTTATCGCGATTTTTCGGCGAGGCGAGTTTTTTGGTGAAGGCTGTTTAGGCAAGCCGTCTTTACGGAGGTCCACCGCAACAGCAGTCGGGATGGCCACGATCTTGCGCGTGGAAAAGGTAGCCATCGCGCGACTCATCCGTGGAGATCCTGCGTTTGCGAGGCTGATTATCGCGCAGCTGCTTTCTCGGGTCGACCGGCTAGAAGAAGATTATCTGGATCAACTTTTCAATTCCAGCGAGAAAAGGCTGGCCCGTATTCTGCTGTTATTCGCAAACTTTGGGACGCAATCCCAGGCCCATCCCGCCGTACTCAAGGTGAGCCAGAGCACCCTGGCCGAGATGGTTGGGACCACTCGGTCGAGAATAAGCTTCTTCATGAACCGGTTTCGCAAGTTGGGCCTCATCGATTACAACGGCAGCTTGCGAGTGCGGAGAGCACTACTCAGCTTCGTTCTCCGGGGATAGTGCTATAGGCGAGAGAACCCGTCCCGCATTTCCAACGAATCATCGGCGCTGACCTGCCCTTTAAGTGGTCCGTTTTGCTCAGACGGAAGGCCGAATCGCATGTCATCGTGGTGAGGTGATGTTCTATCTCCATCCCAATCGCCACGCTAGGAGAGGTCATGCCCTTTAGCTCCAAGGCACAGATTCTAGTTGTGGACGATGAACCGAGCATTTCGGGAGAACCTAGGTATGTTGTTAGTGTCAGCCGGGTATGACGTGGCCACGGTAGAAAACGGCGCCAGTGCGGTGCTGCAAATGAACAGAATAGTACCCGATCTATTGTCACTGACCTCAATATGCCGCACATGTCGGGTATGGAATTGATTTCGCATGTGCGTAGCCGGTATCCGTCGATATCGATTGTCGCCATGAGCGGCGACTATCAGGGGGAAGCCGTGCCGGCCAGCATCATTGCAGACCGGTTCTACGCTAAGGGGCAGCATCCCCACAACCTGTTAACCACCATTGCGAGCTTAATCCCAGCAGTCCTGCCCGAGTGAGTGCTGACCAAGGCCGCACTCGGTCTGCGCCGGACTCGTAAGTAAGAGGAGAAAAGTATGCTTGGAACTATCTTGATTGTTCTGCTGGTTTTATTTCTGGTAGGCGCCCTTCCGAGGTGGAATCACAGTCGCTCATGGGGTTACTTCCCCAGTGGGGGGCTAGGTTTGGTTCTGATCGTTGTGGTTGTCTTGCTTCTGCTTGGCCGGATCTAGATAGGCGTTGCAGAAGTATTTCTATAAACCGAAGCCGTGCTGCCGATGGCAATGCCCCGGTCTCCGCGGGGAGTAAGAACGAAACCGTCTAGTCTGCCACTCCTCACAATCCATCTAACCCACCCAACCAGCCCAAGGAGGCACACATGCTTTGGACGATTTTTGTCATTCTTCTGATTCTGTGGCTGCTCGGATTCAGCTTCCACGTGGCAGGCAGTCTGATTCACCTTTTGTTGGTCGTTGCCGTCGTGGTCGTCGTGATCAATCTGGTCACGGGCCGCAGAACAGCCTGATCTCTAACGGCGGATATCGCCCTCACAGATTTGTCCGAAATAATCACGTGAAATGAAAAGGAAGTGTTTATGAGGAAATACGTAATTGCCTTGTTAGCTTGTTTCTTGGTTCCCTTTGCGTTCGCTGGTTCGGGAACGGAAGATACCACGGCACGCCTGCAGGCAGCCGGCGTTGTCATGAATGAGATTATGGCTGCACCCGATAAAGGCATTCCGGAAGAGGTGCTGAATGGCGCCAAGTGTATTGCCGTGGTACCGAGTATGGCGAAGGGCGGATTCATCGTCGGCGGAGAGCATGGACGCGGTGTCGTTACTTGCCGCACCTCTCATGGCTGGAGCGCGCCGGCATTCATTTCGATCGGTGGCGGCAACTTTGGCTTCCAGGCGGGTGCTCAGTCAGTCGATCTCGTCATGTTGTTCATGAACGACAAAGGTGTGCAAGGGCTGCTCTCCAGCAAGTTCGAACTGAGTGGCGAGGCATCGGCCACGGCTGGTCCGGTGGGAAGACATGCGTCGGCCGGCACGGACTGGAAGATGAACACGGAGGCATTGAGCTATTCGCGCACCAAAGGCGTATTTGTTGGAGTCGCGGTGGATGGCGCCAAGATACAGCAGGACAACGACTCCACTATTGCGATCTACGGAAAGAACGTTACCTTCCGCAAGACACTATCGGGCGACGTGCATGCACCCGCAAGCACAGATTCGTTTCTGGCAGCGGTAAATGCTGCTGAAAAGCGGGCAAACCAGCACGAAACTGCCGAAGGCAAATAGTTGAGGTCAGCCGGGGTGTCTGCCGGACTGCGGCACTCCGGCAATTGAAGCTCGCGGCGCTGCCGGGCGAAGGATTCTGAGGAGAACACTGTCGCTCAGCGGCGCCGCGAGGATTCATCACCAAGTCCAATAGGGATGTAGCGGATCAGGGAGGGGCCATGTCGTTGCCGAAGACACTACCATTCAGGAGACCATTGGGAATTGCAGGTTCACTGCCGCATGTACCGGAGATGAAGTCCGCGCAAGCCGTTCGAAACAACGGTCAATCTTTCTCTTCCTAGCCGAATCGCTATCATTGGAAACTACCTTCCGCGGCAATGCGGAATTGCCACATTCACCACCGATCTGTGCGATGCGGTTTCAACCGAGTACGGAACCGAGCGGTTATTTGCCCTGCCGGTGAACGATCCGGAGTCTGAATACAGCTATCCCGAGCGGGTTCGCTTCGAGCTGACGGAAGAGGAGCTGTCGTCCTATCAACGCGCAGCCGAGTTCCTCAATTTCACCAATGTCGATCTGGTATGCGTGCAGCACGAATACGGAATTTTCGGTGGGGCGGCTGGTGGCCATATCCTGGAATTGCTGCGGAGTCTCCGCATGCCGATCGTGACTACGCTGCACACCGTGCTGCGTGAACCCGAATCCCGACCAACTTCGCGTGATGGTAGAACTAGCGGAGCTTTCCGACCGCCTGATTGTGATGAGCCAGCACTCTTCGCAGTTTCTCCAGGAGATCTTCCAGGTTCCTGCGGCAAAGATCGACGTCATTCCGCACGGAGTTCCAAATCTGGCGTTTGTCGATCCGAATTTCTACAAGGACCGGTTCGGAGTCGGGGGCAAGTCGGTATTGCTGACCTTCGGCTTGCTCTCGCCAAATAAGGGAGTTGAAACCGTCATACAGGCACTGCCGCGCATTCTGTCTCACAACAGCAATGTTACGTATATCGTCGCGGGCGCAACTCATCCTCATATCAGGAAGCGCGAGGGCGATCAAGTACCGGGAGTCGCTGCAGGCGCTCGCCAAGGATCTCGGCGTTGAGAACAACGTCATATTTCACAACCGGTTTGTCAGCCCCGAGGAGATGATGGAATTCATCGGCTCGGCCGATATCTACATCACACCCTACAAGAATGAGGCGCAGGTCGTTTCTGGAACTCTGGCTTATGCCCTGGGTGCGGGCAAAGCGGTCATCTCGACTCCCTATTGGCATGCGCTCGAGCTTCTCGATCAGGGCCGCGGAGTAATAGTTCCGTTCAACGACCAGGAGGCCATAGCAGAGCAAACGATTCAGCTCCTGGAAAATGAGGCTGAACGGCACGCTATGCGCAAACGCGCCTATCTATACTCGCGCAACATGGTCTGGAAAAGTGTGGCCCAGGACTATATGCGCAGCTTCCAGAGAGCCAGAGCGGAGCGCATGTGGAACCCTCGCCTGGTCAGCCCGAACGCGGCTGGCGTAGACAGTGCGCGCAGTTTGCCGCCGGTAAAGCTGAATCATCTCAAGCGCATGACCGACGACACCGGAATGTTGCAACACGCCGTGTTCGCCGTTCCCAATCATCATGAGGGCTACAGCACCGACGATAATGCCCGCGCCTTGATCGTCTCGATTCTGGTGGAGCAACTTGGGGCGGGATGGAGAAGCTGAGGCGAAGCAATTGGCTTCGCGATACCTGGCTTTCCTCTGGCTTGCCTTTAACTCTGCCAATGGCAGGTTCCGCAACTTTCTGAGCTACGAGCGCCAATGGCAGGAGTCACAGGGATCGGAAGACAGCCACGGCCGCGCTTTGTGGTCCTTGGGAACCGCAATCAATCAAACGGTCGATGAAGGTCTAAGAGGACTTGGCCGGGCGGCTCTTTGAGCTGGCGGTTCCGGCGGCGCTTGACTTTTACCAGCCCCCGGGCCTGGGCGTTCTCTTTGTTTGGAATTCAGGAATACCTCGATCGCTTTCCGGGAGACAGGTCTGCCCAAAGACAAAGAGATGTATTCGCCGACAAGTTGTTGAACATCTATCGAGCTCACCCGCACGCCGGGCTGGAACTGGTTTGAAGACAGCCTGGCTTACTCCAACGCTCGTTTGTCGCAGGCCTTATTGTTGGCAGGCTCGCGCACCTCGGACGAAGAATGGCTCACGGCTGGCCTCGAGTCACTGGAGTGGCTGGAAAAGCAACAATGCTGCACCGTGAACGGCCACTTTGTACCTATAGGTTCGCAAGGCTTCTATAGTAAGGCGGGCGGGAAAGCCCGTTTCGACCAGCAGCCGCTGGAGGCAAGCGGCAACCGTCTCTGCGTGCCTGCAAGCGTATCGTGCAACTGGAGATGAACATTGGCGCACCCAGGCTTGGGCGGCGTTCAATTGGTTTCTGGGAGATAACGACCTGAAAGCCTGCTTGTACGATGCCAGCACGGGCGGCTGCCGAGATGGCCTTCATCCTGACCGGGCCAATGAGAATCAGGGAGCGGAGTCCACGCTGTCATTCCTGATGGCGCTTCTGGAGATGCGGCAGCTTCGGGATGTTAAAGCGCCGGATACCGCGCTCTAGCTGAGTACCAGGCGCGCGCCGACTGCTTTTGCACTGCAACGTTTGGAATATCAGTTTTGTGTTCTGTGAAAGACCTATGAACCTGGCTATTGACTCTATCGACTCTATCGACTCAACCGACTCTCTCTTGCATCGGCATCCCGCCAATCCAATCTTGACCAGCAAGGACTGGCCTTATCGGATCAATAGCGTATTTAATGCCGGAGCAACATTGCTCTCGGACGGCTCCACCCTGTTGCTCTGCCGGGTGGAGGATCGCCGCGGACTCTCCCATCTTTGCGCGGCACGTTCTGCGAACGGCGTGGACGGATGGAACATCGATCCTGCGCCAACGCTAATGCCCGAATCCGGATGAATATCCGGAAGAGCTTTGGGGCATCGAGGATCCACGAATCACTTACGTTCCAGAGTTGCAGCAATATGCCGTCGCCTATACCTCATACTCTAAAGGCGGTCCCGGAGTTTCTCTGGCGCTGACCAAGGACTTTCGAAGCTTCGAGCGATACGGCGTCATTATGTCGCCGGACGACAAGGATGCGGCTCTCTTGCCTTACAGGATCGGCGGCTTGTGGGCGCTCATCCATCGACCGATGACCCCGCTGGGAGCGCACATGTGGATTTCCTACTCTCCCGATCTGCGTCATTGGGGCGGCCATCGGGTGATGATGGAAGCGCGCAAAGGCGCATGGTGGGACGCAAACAAGATTGGCTTGTCCTCGCCGCCGATCGAAACTCCCGAGGCTGGCTCGTGCTGTACCACGGAGTAAAGCAGACTGCCTCCGGCTCGTTATACCGGATCGGCCTGGCTCTTGTTTGACCTTCAAAAGCCGGATGTTTGTTTATTGCGAGGCGATTCCTGGATCTTCGGACCAGAAACCGAGTATGAGCGCGGAGGCGACGTGCATGACGTGGTATTTCCGTGTGGACATACCATGAGTCCCGACGGAGATACGATCAACATCTATTACGGTGCAGGCGATTCTTGTATCGCGCTGGCGCAGGGAAGCGTGCGCTCACTTCTGAACTGGTTAGACCATAACGGCAGGCCCGGAGATGCAGAGCGCAATTGCTAGTGAAAGGACATCAGACTCGAAGCACCTGCCATTCGCGGGTACAACGTCAATAATCTCGTAAAGCGTATACTGTCATTAAGTAAGTAACCTGGATCCCAGGTTTACCTCTCTCGTTTTCCGAGCAACTCAAGGAGACGATCCACCTTTCAGCCCCCTCACAATTGTTAGCCTGAGACAGCCGTCATCGTCTCGGTTCCGGAAGATACCGCTGGGGTCGGCCCACGTATCCCCAAAGTCTTGAGGCAAAATAATGAAGAATCTTTACGTTGGAAATATGGAAGCAACGACGACCGAGCAGGACCTACGAACTGCGTTCGCAACTTACGGTCCGGTTGAGGCAGTGAGCATCATAACCGACCGGGCGACCGGCGTTCCTCGCGGATTCGGGTTCGTGGAAATGGCAGTCGAGAAGGACGCACAAGAAGCTGTCTTGGCCCTAAATGGTTCTCTCCTGTCGGGCCGTGCAATCGTGGTGAGCGAAGCTCGTGCGAAAACGAATGGCGCTCGTACCTAAATTTCAGTAGCCCACAAAAAGAACTAATCTTCCGATCAAGGGCCCCTGAGCTTTTCTTGCATCCAAATTATGCCAGGGGCTAAGAAGCCAGATTGAACTCTTTCGGGATTTCGGGCGCCGGAGTTCAGAAAAAGCGGGAGCTATTGGCGCAGCTTCCAGTTTGATGCAGGAGAGTAACGGGCATGCGTAAGCGCATGATTGCTTCAATTCCGCGGGACACTCAAGTTGCGGTCGCAAGTCAACAGTGGCTGGACCTGGGGAGAGTAGCCGTGGTCGAGGTGACTTCCGAAGAGAAGGAATTTCCCGTCGAATCTGCCCTGCTGCCCGGGGAGCAACCAGGCTGGCGCGCGGCTACGGCGGGGGCTCAAACCATCCGGCTACTTTTCGACCAGCCCCAGAGGCTGACTCGTATCTGGTTATGTTTCGAAGATAAGCAGACCGCGCGCACGCAAGAATTTGTCCTGCGATATTCTTCGGTCGGGGGAAACTCCTTTCGCGACATTGTTCGCCAACAATGGAATTTTGCTGCGCCGGACGCCACCCGCGAGGTTGAGGACTATGCTGTAGAACTCTCCGATGTCACGGCGCTTGAACTGACGATTGTGCCTGACACCAGCCGGGGGCCTGCTCGCGCTTCCCTGCTTGCATTGCGTTTGGCGTGATGGGCTCGCGTCTCTAGCAATCAGGCAGCGGGACCTTCATGTGTCTACCTGTGAGAGTCTGGCCCGATCACTTGCTCGCCGGATTGGTGGCGGGCACGGGATCCGGCAATGGCCAGACCACGGACATAAACCATGCGACCACCAGCCCGATAACGCACCCGAACAGTACCTCACTCATGCGGCGCACGCCTGCTTCAAGGCCGTGACGCCTGGAATGGTATTCCAGTCCGGCGGCAATGACGAAGGCGGCGCTAATCGGCGCCTGCCGCCACATGGTTTGAATCCGGACTACGTAGGAGGAAACCAGGACCGTCACTGCCAGCGCCAGCGGGAGAGTGATAACTCTGGTGCCTCCAATGGCAATGAACAAGAGGCCGATGGCACAGCCTACCAGCGTGTTGATGATCCGCGAGCGGAACGTCAAGATGGCCTGCTTCAGCAGCGGGTCGCTGGTGGCAACCATTGAACTGATAGCCCAAATCGGATTGGCTTCCGCGAGCTCGTGAACCAAAACCCACAGTATCGCGGTTGCGATGCTGATGCTTACGGCGTAATGGATGCCGTGCATATCACCCTTAATGAAACGATCGAGAGCTTTCATGAGTCGGCTCGACCGCCATTCCTGCTGGGCTTTGATGTTGGTATCGGCATGGACAGATTCTAGCTGTATCGACGGGAAACCGTAAGGCAGAAAAATATGGGTGAGATTGAGCGGGCTTTCGGATTGGCGGGAGCTACGATGATTCCGCTATGCGCACTAGACGCAAATCGCCTCCGCCGTCGCTGCCCTAGTTCTTCTTGGCGGCTTCTTTTGCGGCTTTCATGACGGTTTTGGCCATGCGATTTTCGCCCGCCCAGTAGAGGCTGATCTCGTGGCCGTCGGGATCGTTGAGGTAGGCGTGTCGCCAGCCCCAGGGCATCATCCGCGGCAGCTGAGTGATGTAGAAACCTTTTCTCTGGAGCTTGCTACAGAAATCGTCGAGATCGCGGACCTCGAAGTATAGGCGTACTCCTTCGCTAGCAATCGAAGCGCCCGGCCCGGCCTGATGCAAAGCTATGGTTCCGTCGCCGCCCGGTGCCCGCAGACGCGCATACACCGGAATACCTTCGTATCGAAAATCTTCGATCAGCTTGAATCCCATCAGGTCGCGATAGAAGGCCATCGCACGCGCCACGTCTTTGGCATAAATCATGGCGTGGTTGAAGGTGAGCCTGCCCTCGTCGGCGGAAATGGCCGGGGCGGATGTCGGCTTCGAGGGCGCCGGCTTATTTAGCTTGACTGCCTTGACTGGAGCCGACTTTGCCGGTCTAACCGGTTTCCCAGCCATACGTTTGGCGGGCTTCGGGACGACACCCTTGGCCGCTCGCGGAGCGCCGGCCTTCTTTGCGGAAGCTTTCTTCTTGGCTGTCTTCTTCTTCATGCCGTGGTGAGGCGATAACGCGCAAACCGAGCGGCGCAAGTATGTTCGGGTCGAAAGCAATTGTCAAGTCGCGGGCCAGCCAAAAAAAAGCGATTGATGTGCCGGGCTGGCGCTTGCTTTTGCCGTCGTGCATTCATTATCTCCACGGGCGCCAAGATGGTTAAGAGATGGTGCGCTGGAATCCCTCGATAGCATGGTATATAGTTTCGGCCTGGTGGGAGCTAAAACGGCAATTCGCAAGAAGACCTCTCACTCTCCCAAGGCTGCGTTGGCGAGCCGCACGCCTGACAAGTGGATGTTGGTTGGTGTCTTGCTGCTCGCGGCCGTGACCCTTGCGGTGTACTACCCGGTAGTCAACCATCCATTTGTTAACTTCGACGATCCTCTCTACGTCGTTGACAATGTCCATATCAAGTATGGATTGAGCTGGGAGGCGGTGAAGTGGAGCTTCACCGCTTTTGAGCTAGCCAATTGGCACCCTCTGACCTGGTTCTCTCACGCTCTGGATTGGCAGATTTTCGGCTCCGGTGCAGGTGGGCATCACGCCACCAGCGTCCTGATTCATGTCCTGAACGTTGTGCTGTTGTTCTGGGTACTGTGGCAGGCGACCGGCTTTGCCGGACGGAGCCTGATGGTCGCCGCCCTGTTCGCGCTTCATCCCATCAACGTTGAATCCGTGGTCTGGGTTTCCGAGCGCAAGACGGTGCTGAGCATGACGTTCTTCCTGCTGGCGCTGGCCGCTTACCGATGGTATGCGCGCCAGCCGAGGGCGGAACGCTACTGCGCTGTGGCCCTGCTGTTCGCGCTGGCACTGATGGCGAAGCCACAGGTCATCACTTTTCCCTGTGTTCTTCTGCTGTGGGACTATTGGCCCTTGCAGCGGATGTTTGCCCGAGAACAGGATGGGCCCAGGCTGGAAGCCGGGGCCACGGTCATCCCCCCAGCGAACTTCTCCCGGCTGCTGTGGGAAAAACTTCCGCTGCTGGTTTTGTCTGCTGTGAGTGCGGTAATTACTGTGGCCGCGCAGCGCGCGGGCGGAGCCTTCACGACATACCCACTTGCGGTTCGGCTGGAGAACGCCGTTGTTTCCTATGCCATTTACGTGCGCGATGCTTTCTGGCCATCGCCCCTGGCACCGTTCTATCCGCATCCCGGAGGCGTTCTGCCAGCCTGGAAGGTGCTGGCCGCGCTCATTTGTCTGGGCGCTGTAACCGCCCTGGCGATCATACGTCGAAAGCGACACCGCTACTTGTTAGTTGGGTGGCTTTGGTTTCTTGGAACATTGGTGCCCATGATTGGTCTGGTACAAGTGGGCATCCAGTCCCGGGCTGATCGCTATGCCTATTTGTCGTTTATTGGGCTCTTTCTCATGGTTTGCTGGGGCGTAGCAGACTGGGCTGATCAGCGGCATCTTTCTCCTGCCTGGGTGGCGGCTACCAGCGTGCTTGCGCTGCTGGCGCTTACAGTGGCGACCCATCGCCAAATCGGATACTGGAGCGATAACGTCACTCTGTGGTCGCATACGCTAGAGGTGACCACCGGCAATTACATGGCGGAAGACAACCTGGGTGGGGCATTGACGGAACAGGGACAATTCGACGAAGCCATGAAGCACTATCGCGCGGCCTTGGCCATCGATCCTTCGGACTCGCAGGCCACTCGTCACATGGCCATGAATGCTCAACAGGCGCGGAACCTGCCCGAGGCCATCGAGCAGTACAAAAAGGTGATCAGCCTTACCTCCGATCCCCGGGCCAAGGCGGAATGGTTTAGCAACATGGGTTATGCCTATGGTTCTCTGGGAAATTATGCGCAAGCCGGAGAAAGCTTCCGGCAGGCGGTCGCGTTGAATCCCAAACATGGCCGGGCCTGGATCGGTGTGGGAGTGGTTGCACAACGGTCTGGAAATCTGGACCTCGCTATCCAGGCCTACCAACGCTCGGCCAGCGTCGAGCCATCCGGCCTGGCATATCTGCTGCTCTCACGCGCCCTACAACAAAGCGGGCGGACCAGCGAAGCGCAAGCGGCAGAGCGGCAGGCTGAGGCAGTGTCGCCGAAGCTGGATCAGACCCGGCAAGTCGCCAACGGTTTGCTGGGACAATAGTCGCATTCTCCGTTGTTCTTCGCTGGCCACGGCCTAACGCACCAGAATGGCAGGCCGCAGTGGCTGATGCACCTCGGCATCGCAAGCCATCTTGGCGACGTGCACGTCAAAATCCGGCTTCGGCATCAGGGCGGTCAGGGTAAACACCTTGTAGCCATCTCCGGTAACTTCGGCGCGGCGATAGATACCGGGCTCGGTTTCGATCACTTCGCGATTGCCGCTGAGCCGGTCGAGAAACTGCTGCGCCGCTTTTTCATCGACGCTGCCTTTGGCATTTACAGAAGTCACGGATTCGGCAGCATAGGAACGAATTAGTTTTTGCCAGTACTTAGCCAGAAGGTCGCTGCTGGCAAACAGATCCGCCCACACGATGTTGCCATTGATCGCAACCACGACGCCCTTAGCGCCGGACTTGCGCAATTCGCGCAGGATGCCTTCATAATCAGACGCGACAAGATCTAACCTTTCCTGCACTTGCGGAGCCGCCATCGCCTTGGCATAGGACGTGGTTCCGCCCAACCCGGCAGAAGATCTGGGCATGGCCGCCGCAAGCGCATTTCTGGCCGATCCCACCATATTCCAGACTTGCTGCTGATCGCGCTCAGCCATAGCCGGCATGCGCACGCTGGGCTGCGCCATCTGCGACTTCAGGCTGCCAAAGTGCTCACTGCTGGCAACCCATCGTCCCGGTTCGACACAGAAAACGGAGAGATCGATGGGCTCCGACTTCGGCGGCACCAGGCGGTCAGCGCCAATCACCCGGTCCTGCTTGCCTCCGGTCACGATTTCACCGGCCAGCAGCAGCAACGGGCGATCGGAGTTGTTGATCAGCACCAAGCGATTAACTTCGGCACCCGATTGTTGGCGCACGCGCGTTCCCGGACGAACCAGACCTTGCGACGAGCCTTGCTCAGTAACTATCACCGTCCCCGCCCGCACGCCCTCGTCGAGGGTGAGGAAGCGCGCGGTGTCGTGATCGGCGCCTCCAACCACGGGAAAGATAGTCAGGTTGCCGCGCGTCACCGGCGACAAAACGTGCAGGGGAGCGGAACCGGGTATGCCGCCGATGCCTGAAATAGCGCTGGAAACCAAGAAGCACAAGCTGGCGAGAATTCTGCAATTCATGGTTGACCTCCGGAGACTTTCTGGCGTCTCTAGAGGAAGAACGCTTCACCGTATTTTTCTTGCACACGAATTGATACGATTCGCAGATATGGCCTCGGCCCCGATTTCGCGGCCCGCGCGTCCCCAGCCTTCGGCTGCGGTACAGACCTTCGCCTCTACGCATTATGAGGAGAGCGGCGCTGTGCGATTTGGGATCGACGCTACGGCATTGGCGGCGCTGCTGACGGAAGTCATCGAGCGGCACGATCCTGCCGCGCAGCCAGCCCATGTACCAAGCCTGCTGGCATCGCTGCATCTGGAAGAACTGGTGCTCGCGCGGGCCTGCATCGCCGGACATGACACAGCGTGGGAGATCTTTCTGACGCGGTATCGAGCTCCCATGTATGAAGCCGCTTACAAGATTACGCACGATGAAGCGACGGCGCGAGCTCTGGTCGATTCACTTTATGCGGAGTTGTATGGTGTGAACCAGCGGGGAGATCCACGCACCTCTAAGCTGCATTACTACCTGGGCCGCGGCTCGCTGGCAGGCTGGCTGCGTACTGTGGTAGCGCAGGAGTACGTCAATCAGTATCGTCGCGGCAGGCGCGAGACCAGCCTGGAAAGCGCGATCGAAGAGGGCAAGCAGTTTCCTGCCGCCCAAGCGGCAGAGAGTCCGGCCACCGATCCGCGCATCGCAGCGGCGACTGCATTCGAGCTAGCCGCACTGAATGCGGAAGACCGCTTCCTGTTGGCAGCGTACTATCTGGATCGCCACACGCTAGCGGAGATTGCCAGGTTGCTGCGCGTGCATGAGTCCACCGTCAGCCGCAAACTGGACCGCGCCGCAACCGGGTTGCGCAAGCGCATCCGCAAGAGGTTGATCGCCGCGGGCATGTCAGCGCGGCAAGCTGACGAAGCTATGCAGGATGTCGATGTCCGCGACCTGCCGGTGAACGTTCGCGAAACTTTAAGGCAAGGAACGCGTGCATCATCGTTCTATCAAGAGAAGGGCGGAGAGCAGGGATGAACCGGGGAATTCCAAAATCGGCGCGCGACCTTCTGGCCAGCCAGGGATCTGGGACCGAACATCCGTCGGCCGATCTGCTCAACGGCTATGTCGAGCAGTCGCTGTCGGCGGCAGAAAAAGCTGGACTGGTGCAACATCTCGCGGCCTGCGAAGACTGCCGTGAAGTTGTGTTCCTCGTCAGTGCTGCGGGCGAAGAGCAGACCGCCGCTTCGATCGCCGAGCCGGGTCGGGTGTGGCGCGGCTGGAAGTGGGCCGTGCCCGCCGTTGCGGTCCTGGTTCTAGTTTCCAGCATTCTGGTCGAACATCGTCAGGCGCCTGCTCCACGGCGGCCTGCTGAAATTCAATCTACGCAAAGTAAGAACGACACCCTTCCTTCGCCCCGTGCTACCACTCCAGACTTGGCGCGGAACGAGAGCCCTGCGTCCCATGTCACGGCCCGGTCGACCTTCGAGGCGAAACCAGATTCACGGGAGCGGCTGCGAACGACGACCACCAGTGGCGAGAAAATATCGTCTCGCGACCAAATCGCGTCAGTGGCCGGAGCCAGCGCCGGAACATCGAATCAGGATCGGGAGGCCTTGGCGTTGTTGAGCAAGCCGGCTCCGATAACTCCTGCGCCGCCGGCGGCGATGACGCACAATGCTGAAGCGGTCTCATCTGCCGCCGCACCCGCTGTCTCTCCGTTGCAAACTGCCGTCAGTCAGCAACCGCCGGCTGACCATACATTCGGGGCACTGGGTGGCACCCGCTTTCAAAGTATGAACAAAGCAGCCGCTCCCATGGGAATTAGCAGCGCCAGCCACATTTCAATCGGCCCACCATCGCAGTGGCGTATCTCGGCGGACGGACATCTGGAGCGCTCGCAGCTTCCGGACACCTGGACACGCGCCCTCGGCGATCAGCCCGTAGTGTTTCGCGCCGTCGCGGTCGTGGTGAACGATGTTTGGGCAGGAGGCAATGAAGGAGTGCTGTTTCACTCCCTCGATGGCGGCCACAACTGGAGCCGGGTTATGTTGACCGCCGACGGACATTCCGAAACTGGAGCCGTGATCTCCCTTCACTTCGATGACGTCTGGCACGGCAGCGTCGTCACCGAGCCGGGTTCGACATGGACCACCTCCGACCGCGGACAAACATGGGTTAAGCAATAGCACGGCTCAAGTGCCGACTTCCAAGTAGGAGCCGCAGGACCTCACTCTCCGCCTGGATGCCTCAGCTGGGATGACAAGACGATGGCATTGTCGTCGGCGCGGACGAAGCCGCGTCATTCGAAAGGACTGGCGGCCGATTTCACCGCCGCCGCCAACTTCGCACTTTCCTGATTCCACCAGGTAGCTGCCAAACAATTTCCTCCAACCCCGGAGCCATCTCGCCCGGCATCACATCCATACATTGATGAAGCCACCGTGCGACGAGGCTGCCATCGGTTCACGCGCCGCCAGCGCGCCCTGTCCGGAAACCGTAGGACGTTGGGTGCTGGCAGCCACCATTCTCGCCTCCAGCATGGCTTTCATCGACAGCACCGTCGTCAACGTGGCGTTGCCGGCATTGCAAACCAGTTTCGGCGCCACCGTGGTCGATGTGCAATGGGTGGTCGAAGCCTACGGACTGACGCTGGCTGCGTTGATTCTAGTGGGCGGATCGATGGGCGATTTGTTGGGCCGCCGCCGTATCTTTCTGCTGGGTGTGGGACTCTTCGCTATCGCTTCGGTGTTCTGTGGGATCGCCTCCAATATTCAGCAACTGATTCTGGCGCGCGCCGTGCAGGGCGTCGGAGCGGCATTTCTCATTCCGCAAAGCCTGGCGCTAATTAGTGCCTCTTTCGCCGAAAGAGATCGCGGACGTGCCATCGGGACGTGGTCAGGATCGACCGCCATCACTACCGCCATTGGCCCGGTCATCGGCGGCTGGCTAATCGAGCATTGGTCGTGGCGCTGGGCCTTCTTCCTCAATGTGCCGATAGCGGTCGCGGCGATCGTGATCGCGCTGTGGCGTGTTCCCGAGAGCCGGAGCAGCCGGCAACAGGGCATCGACTGGTGGGGCGCGCTGACGGTTACGCTCAGCCTGGCAGGACTGGTATACGGATTCATTGAGTCAGCGAACTTGGGGTGGCGACATCCGTTCGTCGCGGGCAGCCTCACCGGCGGTGTGATGTGTCTGGCCGCGTTCTTGTTCATCGAGGCGCGATCGGAATCCCCAATGGTGCCGCTCGATCTGTTTCGCTCGCGAGCCTTCGCCGGGGCGAACCTGCTTACACTCTTTTTGTACGCAGCAATCGGGATTTTCTTCTTTATGCTGCCTCTCAATCTCATCCAAGTACAGGGCTACACAGCAACCGCGGCTGGAAGCGCAATGTTACCGGCAATCCTGCTCCTGTTTGCCCTGTCACGATGGTCCGGCGGATTGGTCGATCGCTATGGCCCGCGCTTGCCCCTGATCGTGGGCCCGTTAATCGTTGCACTCGGATTCCTGCTGTTCTCTGTGCCTTCGGCCGGAGGCAGTTACTGGAAAACATTTTTTCCGGCAATGGTTGTACTCGGGCTCGGCATGGCTGTAAGTATCGCTCCTCTGACGACGGTGGTAATGGGATCAATTGCGCAAGACCGCGTGGGAACCGCCTCGGGCATCAACAATGCCGTGGCTCGCGTCGCCGGACTTTTGGCGATCGCCGTTCTGGGCATGGTAATGGTCACAGAATTCAGCGCTCATCTGAGTCACGTCTTAGCCAATGCGACCATCCCGGGCAATGTGCGGGCCGAGCTACAATCGAATGCAATCAAGCTGGCTGCGCTGCGTCCTCCAGCCGGAGTTGGGCCTGCGACCTCGGCTGCGATTGAATCATCTATTGTTGTGTCATTCCTGTTTGGCTTTCGGTTGATAATGTGGATTTGCGCTGCCCTGGCCGTCGCTAGCGCAACCGTTACGTGGCGAATGATTCGAGCTAGCGCTCAGCCGTCCGTTTCTGCTTCGCGAAATGCGAACTTCGTCTCCAGTAGAAATCGGGCGCAAGTCCAGTGACTTGGTTTGTCCATTTGACAATTTTTCTGGCAAATATTCATAAGTGAAGAAAGGTGTATCGCGCATGGCCAAACCGACACTATTGACCGTGGACGACGATCCGAATGTTCTGAAGGCGATCGAGCGAGACCTGCGCGCCCATTATGGAGAGAACTATCGGGTGCTACGCGCCGACTCGGGTGACGCCGGGCTGAAAATCCTGCGCGAGCTGCGCGTGCGAAACGACGCGGTAGCGCTGCTGCTGGCCGATCAGCGTATGCCGCACATGGATGGCATCGGCTTCCTGAATGAAGCCAAGCAAATTTATCCCGACGCCAAGCGCGCGCTGCTCACCGCTTACGCCGACACCAGCGCGGCCATCAACGCCATCAACGAAGTCAACATCAACTATTTTTTCCTGAAGCCCTGGGACCCGCCCAGCCAGCATCTCTACCCTGTCATCGACGATCTGCTGGAAGACTGGACCGCGTCGTACCGTCCGCCGTATGAGGGTATTCGCGTGCTGGGTACGCGATGGTCGTCGCGCGCTTACGAAGTGCGCGATTTTCTGGCGCGAAATCATGTTCCCTACCAGTGGATCGACGTTGAGCTTGTCATCGGAAGATCCGGAGGTGAAGCAGCTCATCGCTTCCATCGGCGACGAGGTTGCCAATCTTCCGCTGACCTTGTTTCCCGATGGCACGCGGATGTTCCAGTCCACCTCGGCGGAGCTGGCCGAAAAGATCGGCCTGCGGACTCGCGCCGAGACGCAGTTCTACGACTTCGCAATCATCGGCGGCGGCCCCGGCGGATTGGCGGCCGCAGTCTACGGCGCGTCGGAAGGACTGAAGACGGTGATGATCGATCGCGAGGCTCCCGGCGGACAGGCGGGGCTGAGTTCGCGCATCGAAAACTATCTCGGCTTCCCTGCCGGGCTGAGTGGCGGCGACCTGGCGCGGCGCGCGGTAATGCAGGCGCAGCGCTTTGGAGTGGAGATCATCGCCCCGCAGGAAGTGGTCGAGCTTCGCGTCGAAGGACCGTATCGCATCCTCAAGCTGGGCAATGGCAGCGAACTCTCCTGTCACGCCGCACTCATCGCTACGGGCGTGCAATGGCGTCGGCTCGAAGTTCCGGGTATTGATCGCCTGCAGGGAGCCGGCGTCTACTACGGCGGTGGCACCCAGGAGGCGATGTCGTACAAGGGCGAAACCGTGTATGTCGTGGGCGGCGCTAACTCAGCGGGCCAGGCGGCCTTGAACTTCGCGCAGTTCGCCGAGAAAGTCGTGATGCTGGTGCGCGGCGACTCCTTGGCCGCTACCATGTCACGTTATCTCATCGACCAGATCGAGAAGACGCCCTGCATCCAGCTGTGGTGCCACGGCGAGGTGATCGAAGTTCACGGAGAGACCCACCTGGAGGAGATCTCCGTGCAGTGCACCGACACGAACACGGTAGAGCGGGTTCCGGCCAGCGCCATGTTCATCTATATCGGCGCGCTGCCGCGCACCGACTGGCTCGGCAAGACCGTGGTTCGCGACGATCGCGGATTCGTGATGGCCGGTCCCGATCTGATGAAGGATGGCAAACATCCGCCGGGCTGGAACCTCGATCGCGATCCCTTCCTCCTGGAGAGCAGCGTTCCTGGCGTGTTTGTCGTGGGCGACGTACGGCACGGCTCCATCAAGCGGGTCGCGTCGGCGGTCGGCGAGGGAGCCATTGCGGTGCAGTTCATTCATCGCTACATGGCGAAGGTATAACCGATGCCCAGTGTCTCGAGAGATGAGCTTCGCACCGTTCCCGTCTTCCACGATCTCCCTGACGACCAGCTCGACTGGTTTCTGGAGCACGCCACTGAGCATCGTCTGGCGCCCGGGGACATGTACGTTCGCGCCGGCGATCCAGCCGACCGCATGGTGGTGGTGCTGGAAGGCGAACTGCAAGCGCGCTTGGAAGGGCCAGACGAAACCAGTTTTACGACGCACGCCGGCAGCGTCTCGGGCATCTTGCCGTACTCACGAATGACGGTTTTTCCCGCTAACGGCCGCGCAGTCCAGCCTTCGCTAGTTCTCACTTTTCCCAAGGCAGCTGTTTAACGATCTGCTGAACCATATGCCGGAACTCGGCCGGCGGCTGGTCTCCACCATGGTCGATCGCACCCGAGAAGTCACGCGCATGGAACAGCAGCGCGATCGCCTGGCCGCACTGGGAAAGCTCTCCGCCGGTCTGGCGCATGAGCTCAACAACCCGGCAGCGGCTGCGCGTCGCACTGCCGAGCGCCTGCGCGGCGTGGTCGGCGAGTTTCGCGCTTCGGTCGGCAAGCTGGAGGAGATCCAGCTTACAGAAGACGAACGGACTGCCATCGAGACCTTTGAATCGTCATGTTGCACCGCCGAGCCGGAGACCGATGTTCTGAAAGCCAGCGAGTTGCAGGACGAGATCGAAGCCATCCTGCATCAGCATGGCATCGAAGACGGCTGGCAGTATGCGTCGTCGCTGGTGGAGTGCGGCGCCTTGCCCGCGCCGCTCAAACTCATGCTGGATGCGGTGCGCCGGAACGTAGCCGAGCCGGCGCTGAAGCGGGTCTCGGCCATGGTCGAGATCAACGACCTGCTTGAGCGAACTGGAGAACAGCACCTCTAAGATTTCCGACCTGGTTCGCGCCATCAAAGAGTACTCATACATGGACCAGGCGCCGGTGCAGGATGTCGACGTGGTGAAGGGCCTGGAGAATACCTTGACCATCCTGGGTCACAAGCTGAAGAAGGGCGTCACCATCAAGCGCGACTATCATCCGACGCCGCTGCTGGTGAACTCCTATGGCAGCGAGTTGAACCAGGTGTGGACCAACATCATCGACAATGCTGTCGATGCCATGCACGGCGAAGGCGAATTGCGCATCCGCACTTTTCCCGAAGGCGATTGCGCGGTCGTGGAGATTGGCGATTCCGGACCGGGCATCCCGCCCGACATTCAGTCACGCATCTTCGAGCCTTTCTTCACTACCAAAGGAGTTGGCGAAGGGACAGGGCTGGGACTGGACACCACCCTGCGCATCATCAGAAAACATCATGGCTCGATTAATGTGACGTCGGTTCCTGGCGACACACGCTTTCAGGTTCGTCTGCCCTGCGTTCCCATCCCAGTGCGGGATTGAGCAGCACTGAAAAACTCCCTGTCGAGGTACGTTGGGAGGGGGCGCATCTTCAGCCGCGCGTGGAGAGGTCCCTCAATTTTCCATCCCGACCGAGGTTCAGGCCGAGCGGAGGGATCTGCGGTCTTGCCTTTAACTAGCCCCTAATCCCTGCCCCCTGATCCCTGCGTTTGTCATCCCGACCGGAGCGGAGGAATCTCCGGTTTCTTACCTTTCACTAGCCCCTTAGCCACTGCCCTTGTTGGCATGCGGATGCGTCTTGTCGTAGACCTCCATCACGTGCTTCACCGTGAGCTGCGTGTACCGCTGCGTGGTCGACAGCCGCTCGTGGCCGAGCATCTCCTGGATGGCGCGCAGGTCGGCGCCCTCCTCCAGCATGTGCGTGCCAAACGCGTGCCGCAATGTGTGAGGGTGAACATCGGGTGACAGCCCACGAGATACGGCGATTTGCTTGACGATGCGGCCGACGCTTCGCGTGGTCAGCCGAGAGCCGCGGAGGTTGATCAGCAGAGCTCGCTCGCTGGTGTGTTTGGTTTCACCCAACACTCGCTGCCGGCTCGGCAAATATACGTGCACCGCCGCTGCCGCCGAGTCACCAAACGGGACATAACGTTCCTTCTTCCCTTTGCCGCGCACCAACACCACCTGGTTCGACCAATGAATGTCGTCGAGATTGATGCCGATGAGCTCAGAATTGCGAATGCCACAGCCGTAGAGGAGTTCGAGAATCACCTGATCGCGTTCGGTGAATGCCGAGCACTCCGGCATCTCGGTGTCCAAAACCGTGTTGACCTCTTCGATGGTCGGCACGCGCGGCAATTTTTTGGGCAGCTTGGGAGTGGCCACCAGAGCCGCCGGATTCTGTTCGACCTCACCCTCCTGCGCCAGCCACTTGTACAACGACCGCAACGCCGCCAGCGCCCGCGCCACCGACGTTTTGCTCAGCCCGCGCTGGTAGAGGTTGGAAAGATATCCGCGAATTAGAACATGGTCGATGTCGCTCCAAGTCTGCGGGCCAACATATTCGGCGAACTGCGCCAGATCAGTCCGATAAGCCTTGATAGTGTGTGGCGACGAATTGCGATCCGCGAGCGAGCGCAGAAACTTCGTGACGGCCTTCTCGACGATGGTGGCTCCGCGCTTGGTCATCATCTCCTTCAGTCTTTGCCGTTTCTTGTCCGAACTTCCGTTGCGTCTTGTCATCCGGGACCGCAGCGGAGCGGAGGGATTTGCTGTTGTTTGCCTTTCTCTAACCACTAGCCCCTAGCCACTGCTTTTCCTCTTCCCACGCGGATGATGCTGTTGATACACGCGATTCAACCGATCAAGCGCCAGATGCGTGTAAACCTGGGTCGTCGAAATGTCGGCGTGTCCCAGGATGGTCTGCACCGTGCGCAGATCGGCACCATTCTCTACCATGTGCGTGGCACAGCTATGCCGCAACATGTGCGGGCTGGCATGGCGCGCCGATTGCGCCGACGCCGCACTCACCATCTGCCACACCCGCTGCCGCGTGATACCTCGCGCCCCTCGCGCGATAAACAGAAACGGCGACGACTTCCCCGCCGCCAAAACTGGGCGTGCATTCTGCAAATATTGCTGCGCAATCTCTTGCGCGGCGCGGCCCAGCGGCACGATACGCTCTTTGTCACCCTTTCCGCGCACCAGCACGTAACCCAGCTCCAGTTTCAAATCCTCCAGTTTCAGATTGATGATCTCGGAGACGCGTAGCGCCCCGGCATAGAAAACTTCCAGCATGGCACGGTCGCGACTGGCGAGGGCCTGGGTCATGCGATCGTCTTTGGCGCGCGGCGGACCTTGCAGTACGCTCTCCACTTCGTCCACAGCCAGCGATTTCGGTAGCACCTTCCACTGCCGCGGCGAGTCGATGTTCAAGGTCGGATCGATCGTGGTGTAACGGTCGAGCAGCAGATACTTGTAGAAATGCCGCAGCGCCGAAAGCTTGCGCGCCACGCTGCGCCCGTCCACGCCATTCGACAGCAGCGCATTCAGGAAGTCGCGCACGTCCTGCCGCCTTGCGTCACGCGGCGCGCGCTTGCGCTTCAACATAAATTCGGAGAACTGCCGCAGATCCGATTCGTAGGCTGCAACGCTCAAAGGCGCCAGTGCCTTCTCGATCTTCAGGTAGTCGAGGAAAGAGTTCAGTAATCGCAGATTGGGATCGGCACTCTGCACGAGATGAGTATGTGAGCAATTGCGACGCGGTGGGAATAGCGAATGCGATACCGGCCAAGGTTTACTCTACCGGGTTGTCATTACGAACAGAGGATTCAGAATTGTCATTACGAGCGCAGCGAGGAATCTGTTTTCCTTCGCCCCGGGACGATAAGTGATAAAAGCAGGTTCCTCGCGGCTTGAGGGCCGTTCGTAATGACAACTCAACGGGGATTGAGTCTCAACGACGGAGAATACTGAGGTCGCGTAGAGAATCGAACACTTCAGGACTCCGTGTTCTCCGTGGTGAACGACTTTCAACCCGCGCCACCTACTTCCCTCTGCACGCTTCGCAACACTTCCACCGCGTTATGGGGGCTGCGCGGATCTTCCTCATGCTTGAAGAACGCATACGTCTCCAGCCCGTCAGCGACGCAGCGCCCCACGCGTGCGACCAGCTTTTTCAGATCGTCAGCTGAATAACTGGGCTGGCGGAAGCGAAAATAAATGTAGTTAGCCGTACGCACCTCGGGCGTGTTGAGCTTTTCCGTCTCGGCGACGCACAACGTCGCATTGCGCTCCTGCAACGCTTGATAAATTTCGTCGCTGAACCACGACTCGTGCCGGAACTCGAAGGCGGCCTTGAAATTCCTGGGCAACAGCGCCAGAAAATCGCGCAGCACGGCGACGTCGGCTTTCGCGGTGGGCGGCATCTGAAAGAGCACCGGCCCAAGCTGCGCGGCCAGTGGCTGCAGCGTCGGCAGGAACCGCTGGATAGCTTCTTCCGCATTCTGTAGCCGGCGAATGTGCGTGATGTACTGGTTCGCTTTCAGGGCGAAGCGAAAGTTCGGGCCGACATCCGACATCCATCCAGTCGCGGCCTTCTCCGATAGCGATCGGCGAAAAGTGTAGTTCACCTCGACCGCCGTGAGCTGCGTTGCGTAATACTTCAAGAAGTTCTTCGACGAAACTTCCCTGGGATAGAAGTCGGGCTTCCAGATGGTGTACGCCCATCCTGACGTACCCACGTAGAGCGGGAGGGTGGAAGCCTGGTGGGGCGGAAATGCCGTGCAAGCCGCATCATTGGCGTCGCTCTTTTTCTTGCTGGCTGGGGTCATGCCGTTGGACACCATATCACACGGGTTTGCGCTTCGCAGACGCCTGCCTGTTCGGGCGGGCTTTCTTCTTCAGGCGCGAAGCTGGCGCCATTTTTTTAGGATTGGGACGTGCCGCCGCTAGTTTCGTTTCCGACGCCAACGTCGCCGAACCTGTCTTTCCTTCCAGCGTCTGCAGCGCCTCCATCTCCGGCAGCTTTTGCTTCAGTTTCAACACTGGCTCGAACAGGTCGCCGTGTTTTTTCGCACGATCCAACACTTGCTCCGCTTCAAATACTAGCAAGCTGGGATCGCCCTTCTTCAGACAAGCTTCTACCTCGTCCCACTTCACCGGCGTTGAAACCGTCGGCCGTTCCTTGGCGCGCAGCGAATACACGCACACCGTCGTCTTGTGATCGTCGTTCTGGCTCCAGTCCACCAGCACTTTGCCGGTACGCAGCGCCTTCTTCATATCCGACACGACTTTGTCCGGATGCGTGCGCTCCAGCATTCGCGCCAGTTCATGCGCAAACGGCTTGGTCTGGTCATAGGAGACAGCGGTATTCAGCGGCACATAAACCTGCAGGCCTTTCGAGCCTGAAGTTTTGGCGAAACTCTGGAGCTTCAGTTTGGCGAAGATCTCGCGCACCCACAATCCGACCTGGCAACACTGCACGATATTGGCCGGTGGCCCAGGGTCGAGATCGAAAACCACGAACGTCGGCCGCAGGATATCTTTGCCTAGCGACAAACTGGTATGCAGCTCCAGATCGGCAAGATTGGCCGCCCACACCAGCGTAGGCAGATCCTCTGCCAGGCAGTAGTTCATCCACTTGTTATTGCCAGAGCTCCAGACACGCGCCGTCTGCACCCAGTCGGGCCGATGCTCAGGACAATTCTTCTCGTAGAAAAATGGACCGCTCACGCCGTTGGGATAGCGCTTCATGGTCAGGGGCCGCCCGCGCAGATGTGGCAACAACACCGGCGCGATTCGCACGTAATAGTCGATCACCTGCCCCTTGGTGAAACCCGCCTCGGGATATAGAACCTTGTCCAGGTTCGACAGCTTCAGGTGCTTGCCCTCGACATCGACCACAGTTTCTTTGGCCATCGTCTCCTCGCGCGTCCTCGGAATGATGCAATGGGCGCCGCGAAGTTTGCAAGACCTATACGCGCCCGTCCGCATAGAACCGAAGGCACCCGAGCCCGGTGTCAGCTAGAGCGTTTTCGCTTTGATGTTCCGGACCGGCGAGGTCCCGGCTGGCAAGAGAAATCTCTTTGGGACGCAGACCTGCCGTCTGCTCCCTCAGGAATTCACATTATGGCGACATCCAATGGCTCGATGTCCGGCGACGGCTAAACCCGGCATCGCTCCAATCCTATCGCCGTCCGGCAACTTGCCGCATCCTTTAGCTGCATTGCTGCCTCTTTACATCGTGATCTTTGCCGGCTTCGTCGGCTACAGCCTGATGATCACGGTGTCCACCCCAATGCTGTTGCGCAGCGACAGCCCGATGATCGCAGCCGACGATCCTATGTCGAAACGCACCATTCTGCTGGGCTTCCTGCTGTGCCTGTATCCCCTGGGACAATTTCTGGGCTCGCCGGTGCTGGGTTCGTTGTCCGACCGCTTCGACCGCAAGCCGGTGCTGCTTATCTCTCTGGCGATTACCACATTGTGTTACTCGGTGATTGCGTACTCGCTAGCCATCGGCAGTTTCGCGCTACTGGCAGGCGCTTTCTGGCAGCAGTGTTGCTGCAACTACACTCGAAACGAAGCGTTGCATTAAAATTTCCGCTAGCCTGCGGATGCTGATGAACGGAAACCGTTTTTCGCCCTTGATCTTTTTCTCCCGGACCAACAACGCAATCCTGCCTTTCGTCATCCAACGGTAGGCCGTGGCGACTGAAAAAGAATTGCCGGTCAGCAGTTCCGTGCCTCCGGATTTTCCCCCGGAGCAGCGCGCCCTGTTCTGCGAGGTGTTGCAGCATTTGAATCGGGCGAACGTGCCCTACGTCGTCTCCGGAGCCTTTGCCTTGCAGCAGCACACCGGCATCTGGCGCGACACCAAGGACCTCGACCTTTTCCTGCCTGCGCCGGCCGTGCCTGAAGCCTTGCGGCACTTGCAGGAGCAAGGATTCGAAACCGAGATTCGCGATCCCGTATGGCTGGCCAAAGCGCATCGCGACGGATACTTACGTCGATCTGATCACCGGCATGAGCAATGCCATCATCATGGTCGACCAATCGTGGATCGATCGCGGCTCTGACGCTGTGGTGCTCGGGCGTTCCCGACCCGCGTGCTGGCTGCCGAAGAACTGATTGCCTCCAAGCTGTTCGTCAATTTCCGCGAGCGCTTCGATGGCGCCGACATCGTACACATCATTCACGGCACCCGCGGCCGGCTCGATTGGCACACGTCTGCGGCAGCTCGTCGGCGATCATTGGGAGCTATTGCTGTGGGAGTTGATTGTTGTTTCGCTATGTATATCCCGCCAGGCAAAGCTACGTGCCAGGTGAGGTATGGGACGATCTGCTTGGGCGGCTGCGCCGCGAACTGGATTCGCCTTCCAGGTTGCCGGCGTTCCGGGGCAGCCTGATCGACGAAAAAATGTTCGCCATCGACGTGCAAGAGTGGGGCATGGAAAACCTTCTGCAGGAGCAACGCGATCAGCGCGAGCCTAAGATTGCCGAGGCGGTGAATGTGGATTCGCAATAAAGATTTCAAGATTTTGGAGGCGCGGTTGTTGAGGCCCCGGGAAAGACCAGGGATTTCGCCAGCTTGAATCCGGATCGAAAATTTGAAACAGCAACGCTAACGCGGACCTGAGGGTCCGGCACTATCCGAACTTCCCGCATGCGAATTGCCGCCATCGCCGACTTTCACTTCAGTCCGCAGATCCACGACAAGGTTCGCGACAACTTGAATCGTGTGCGCAATGAGGCCGACGTCCTGGTACTGGCGGGCGACCTCACCAATTTTGGGCGGCCGGAAGAGATGGAGTCGCTGCTGAACGTCCTGGTGCGGTTGCGCATCCCCACCATCGCCGTGCTGGGCAATCATGATTATGAGAGCGGCCACGCCGCCGAGCTAATGAAGATGATGACTGGCGAAGGCGTGAAGGTTCTTGACGGCACCGCTTACGAGCGGGATGGGGTGGGCTTTGCCGGGACCAAGGGATTTCCCGGCGGCTTTGGACGGGGCGCGCTCACCGCCTTCGGCGAGCCCGAGGTCAAGGCTTTCGTGCAGGCGGCCATCGATGAGGCCCTAAAGTTAGAGCGTGCGCTCTCACAGCTCCGCACCGTCAAGCGCGTCGTGGTGCTGCACTACGCCCCGATTGCCGATACCGTGAAAGGCGAGCCCCCAGAAATCTATCCCTACCTGGGCAGCTCACGCCTGGCTGAAGTCGTCGACCGTCACGGCGCTGACCTAGTGGTTCATGGCCACGCCCACGCTGGCAGTCCTGACGGCAAAACCACTGCCGGCTGCCCCGTACACAACGTCGCCATGGCCCTTAATCAGGTCCAGCCTAGTGGAAGCGTATACCGTGTCTTTGACGTGTAGTCTGATGACGTCTGTGAGTAGCGGGAGCTGACCAAGTAGGCGGGTGCGTTTCCTCAGGCGGAAGAGTCGCAAATCGAGTGCCAGAAAAAACGAGGTGCCGACTTTTGTCCGGCACCCCTCTTGGTGTCTCACGACCCTGCAGAATGTCAGAAAATGAAGGATCAGCGCGGTGAAAACTAGAAATCCGCATTATGTCCAGAAATAATAAGGGTCACTCGAGGAAGTGAACTCTGGCCGAAATTCACTTCCGAGTGACCCTATGCGCCACTTCGTCTGTTTTGGTAAGTTGCATTCGCCGTGCCAATTTAGCTCCTAAGAAAACAAAGGACTTTCCGTTCGCTCGGTAAGAATGAGGCGGTAGAAGTTTCCAGTAACCCAGTAAAGTTTTCACTGTGCATAAAACCAAGGCCAGGAAAATAGCGCTTAAGTGCTGGTCTGTTTTAAACCTTGGTGCCCGCCAAGATCTTATTCAGCTCGCTGCGCCAGCCAGCCCGCATGGGGCGGGATTGGGGCCACTGCCAATGGGCCGGACGACGTTTTCCTCGGCGTGACCTGCACTGACGACCAAGAATTCTCCAGTATGTGCAAAGCGAGGGCCCCGGCGTTTCCCACGAAGGCGGGCAGCCTGATACACTGGCTCGGCCCAAAACCCTTCCATGAGTACAACAGGTTCCCCGTCAAGCTCCCCGAAGATTCGGCTGGTGCTGCTTTGGCACATGCATCAACCGTTTTACAAAGACATGGTTACAGGTGAGTATCGCCTCCCGTGGGTGCGTCTGCACGCGTTGAAGGATTACTACGGGATGGTCAAGTTGCTCGACGAATTTCCCGAGGTCCATCAGAACTTCAACCTGGTCCCGTCGTTGCTGGCGCAAGTCGAGGACTACGCATCCGGCCAGGCCCATGACCCATTCTTGAACGTCGTGGGCAAGCCCGTGGACGAGTTGACCGTCGCCGACCGGCGATTCGCGCTGCAATATCTTTTCCAAGCCAATCCAGTCAACATGATTGGGCGCTATCCCCGGTATCGCGAGTTGTGGGAGAAGATATCGGACAACCGCGGGCCGTCCAGAGGGTCCGGAATCGTATTTCGTAACCCGCGATTACGCCGACTTGCAAGTGTTATCGCAGCTGGCCTGGTTCGACGAGTTCTTCCTGGCCGAGCCCGACATTGCCGCTCTGGTGCAGAAGGGCGAGGACTTCACTCGCGACGATCAGCAGCTGGTAATTACGCGGCAGCGCGACATCCTGGCGAAGGTCTTGCCGGCCTATGCTGAAGCGGCGCGGCGCGGTTCCGTCGAGCTTTCTGCGACGCCCTACTACCATCCCATCCTGCCATTGCTGTGCGATACCAATGCCGGCGCGGAGTCTTCGCCTGGCCTCAGCCTTCCCACCCGCCGCTTCCGCCATCCCGACGACGCCACGTTGCAGATCCGGCGAGCCCTCGATTCCCACGAAGCCCTGTTTGGCATGCGACCCAAAGGGCTGTGGCCATCGGAGGGCAGCGTTTCGGAAGAAGCCCTGAAGTTGGCCAGCCGGCAGGGTATCGAGTGGATGGCCACCGATGAGGGAGTGCTGGGGCGCTCACTGGACTATAACTTTGCACGCTACGACAGCGATCATCTACAGGCTGATGCCGCGGGGCGGTTGTACAACATCTATCGCTACGAGAAGGACGACACGCGAATGCACCTGGTCTTTCGCGATCATCGGCTGTCGGACCTGATCGGCTTTGTCTATTCCGGAATGCCCGCGCAAGATGCGGCTAACCATCTGATCAGGAACATCAAGGATTCGGCACAGCCCGTGCTCGAGCGGGGGAAAGATGCCGTTATCTCGATCATTCTCGATGGCGAGAACGCGTGGGAATATTATCCGCAATCGGGTCGCGAGTTTCTGCGGCGCTTTTACGATGCCTTGCAGCGGGACGAGCAGATTGAGCCACTGACCGTCAGCGAGGCCATCGCACGGCATCGTGACGCCGACTTCGGCCACTTGCACCGGCTGGTTCCGGGTTCGTGGATCGACGCCAACTTCAACGTCTGGATCGGCGCTCCCGAAGACAACCGCGCCTGGGACCTGTTGGCCGAAGCGCGCGACTATTATGACCGTCACTCCCATCGCGTCTCCGAAGCGCAGCGCCAGATAGCGTGGGAAGAGTTGCTGATCGCCGAAGGCAGCGACTGGAACTGGTGGTATGGCCCGGAACATCATTCGGCTAACGATCGCGATTTCGACGAACTCTATCGCAAGCATCTGTCGAACGTGTATCACGCGCTCGAGGGCGTTCCGCCGGAGGAGTTGAGCACTCCGATTATCAGCGGCGCGACGCGGCCGAGTTACATTCCGCAGACCGCCTATGTGCGCGCGCGGGTCGACGGACTGGTGAGCGGATATTTCGAGTGGATGGGCGCGGCCAGCTATACCTCGGACCAACGCACCAGCGCCATGCACGGCAAACAGTTTTTGCTGGACGCGGTTTATGCCGGACTGGACATGGACTCGGTGTCGGGCCGTCTGGATTTTCATCACGCCATTCCCGAGGGAATTTACCGGTTGGTGGTGAACCTGGAAGTCTGGCGCCAGAAAGGCGAGCGTCAAGGCGTCGCCCGACTCTTTTCGCCTGACTGTCGATGCGCAAGGGACGGAAGGTGGAGAGATGGGTACTAACCAATGGCCAGGAACAGCATCGCCTGGCAACGTTCTCCGCCGACAACGGCAGCTCGAACGCCAACGGTGTGGAAGTCGCGCTGGAACAGATTTTTGAGATGCGAGTGCCGTTCGAACTGATTGGAGCGCAGGAGGGCAGCCGCATCCGGCTGCGCTTCGCCATCTGGCGTGAACATTTGCCGGTGGACGCGCTACCTCTGGAAGGCTGGATCGATCTGCACGCGCTGCCGGAGGAAGAGTTGGAGACGAATTTATACAGCTCCTCGGCGCAAGAGTGAAAGGTTAGGGGCTAGAGGTCAGCGGTTAGGGGAAAGTTGTCAGTTGTCAGTTGTCAGTGGTCAGTGGTCAGTTGTCAGATTGTCAATTGGCAGTAGACCCGAATTGTCATTATGAACTCAGCAAAGAATCTGCTTCTTGCCTGATCAGGAAGAGCAGATCCTCGTGACGACAAGGCAAGGTGCGAGTATCGCCTGCTCGTGATGACGCCCTTAGGAGATGCGATTGGTTTGGGCGTTAGAATGCAATTCATGGCTTTGCTATCCACCATCCTTCTCGCACTGCTACTCGCATTTCCAATTTTCGCTGCCGACAAGCCTTCCGATCTGGCGCAGACGCTGGCCGAGGTTTCGTCTGCCTATGCGAAGCTTGAGCCACAATCGATACGTCCGGCAGAAGGCTTCATCAAGTACGACTACCTGATTCCCGCCGGCTACTACAAACAAATGTGGGATTGGGACGGCTTCTTCATCGGCTGCCACCTGGCGCAGCAAAGTCCCGAGCAGGCAAAGTATTTGAAGTGGTGGGTGCTGGATTTCGCCGGTGCCATCGATCAGGACGGCTACGTGGCCGGCTGCATCACTACCAAGGGCCCGCGTCCGCTGATGGGCAAGTTCGCGATGAAGCCTTTCCTGGCGCAGGGCGCAGTGATCGCCTCCGAGCGCATGGGCGACTACACCTGGGTGAAGCCGGTGTGGGAGAGCTTGCGCAAGGTCATCACCTATCGCGAGCAGACGCAATATGACACGAAGTGGGGATTGTTCTTCTGGGAGAACGCTATCTCCTCGGGCGCGGACAACAACGTCGCGCTGACCAATGATCCCAACGACAAGAGCGCGATTCTCGCCACCGATCTCTGCACTTTCCAGTTGCGCGAGTACAACGCTATGGCCCAATTGGCCGACAAGTTGGGCCAGCCGGTCGAAGCGGCGGAGTATCGCAAGAAAGCTGCCGACCTGAAAGCGGCCATGCTGGAACACATGTGGTTTGCGCAAGAGGCGATGTTCTACAACATTCGCCGCGACACCGGCAAACCGGTCAAGCGGATCAGTTATTCCAACTTCGTGCCGCTCATCGACGATGTGCTGCCGGAGAAGAGCGCGCAAGAAATGATTCGCCGCTACCTGTGGAACAAGGACTACATGTTCGCGCCTTACGGCGTACGCAGCTTATCGAAGCAGGACCCCGACTATAACAACGTCGCCATGATCGTTCCTTATTCCAACTGGCAAGGTCCGATCTGGATCAACGCGAACTACCTGAACTACATCGCGCTCAAGCGTTACGGTTTCGACAAAGAGGCGGCGCAGTTGTCAGGCATTCTGGGCCGGATGGTTGTGGCCGACATTCAGAAGTGGGGATCGATGCATGAGTGCTATGACGCGGAGACCGGACTAGGCCTGGCGCCCGACTCCAGAGCAGTCGGAGAACCATGTATTCTCTGGCTTCGTCGGCTGGAACCTGCTGGCGCAGGACATGCTGCAATGCGAAGTAAAAGGCCAGTGCGAGTTTCTGCGGGTGTACGGCATTAGAAAGACAAAGTAGCGAATCAATACTGCCAAGCGCGGGCGGAGGGGACAAGCAAGCGCATTTTACGGAAGGATGCCAAGGCGATGAGATATCCTCAGCATTCCTGAATGGCAAAGCATCCCACTAGCCGGCGGCCGAAGGGCCTGTTCCTCGGACTGGCAACGGTGGATATTACGTATCCGGTGCCGAAGATTCCGGGCCGCAATGCCAAGATCTCCGTTCCCAGCCAACACCTCGCTGCCGGCGGTCCAGCGACCAACGCGGCCATAACCTTTGCCTTTCTCGGAGGACGCAGTTCGCTGGTTACGGCGGTTGGCGCTCATCCCCTCGGGAGCGTGATACGTCACGACTTGGAAGTTTCCGCGGTCGCACTACACGATGTCGCACGCCGGCGACAGGACGCGCCACCGGTCTCGTCGATTATGGTCCTCGAGCGCACGGGTGAGCGGACCGTAGTATCGGCCAACGCCGCCGCGTTTTCACCGCTCGAGGCGCAAGTCGATCCACGCTGGTTACAACGCGTGTCGATCGTGCAGGTGGATGGTCACTATATGACACTGTGCATCGCCGGCGCACGGATGGCACACTTGCAGGGAATTCCGGTGGTGCTGGAGAGCGGCAGTTGGAAAGATGGAATGGCAGAGCTCCTGCCCTTCGTCGACATCGCTATCTGCTCCGACGATTATCGTCCTCCAGCATGCCGCGATCCTAAAGATGTGCTGGAGTTTCTGGCCGCTCAAGAGATTCGCCAAGTGGCAATCACTCGCGGCGCGGGTCCCATTCGTTTTGTCGACAACGACGAGCACGGCAGAATTGCTGTCGAGAAAATTCGCCCGATCGACACCCTTGGAGCCGGCGATGTGTTTCACGGGGCCTTCTGCTATTACGCTTCTCTGCCGAGACAGGACTTTCGTCAAGCGCTTGCAGCGGCCGCCAAGTTGCTACGTTTTCCTGCCGTTATCTGGGCACCCGATCATGGATGAAGGCGTTCCGCGGACCGCTAAGACGCAGCTAACCGCCGCGAATTACTCGCAGTCTAAGACCGAATCAGGTCGATGAGAAATAGACGGTTCATGCCACTTAGGCAGCTTGCCAAGTCCAGCCCGCATCTAATGACGCGGAAGCCATAATGC
Source organism: uncultured Acidobacteriaceae bacterium (assembly GCA_963746515.1). Lineage (GTDB taxonomy): Bacteria > Acidobacteriota > Terriglobia > Terriglobales > Acidobacteriaceae > Bog-257. The sequence goes on from CAVVBO010000005.1 coordinate 483,477, forward strand.
GTCGACTCTCAGTTCTTGCTACCTATCTGGCGGCTGTGTGGTTGATCGGTGCGCCGGCACTGCGCTCATCGGAGCTTCGCCAGATTGGCATGGTCAATATTCCCGGAGCTCCAGGGTTTGGCGAACTGGCATTTGCCAACGGCATGCTGGTGATGCCGCACGCTGGCTCTTCAACGGTTGATGTTTTCGATCCGGTGCGCCGCCGGGTGGTGGCGCAGGTCAGCAGCCTACAGTCGCCACGCGGCGTTGCCGTGGACGAAGCTAACGGCAGAATATTTGTCGCGGATCATGGCAACAACTCCATCGCGGTGATCGCCATCGACGGATGGAAGGTGATTGATACGATTCCGCTGCAGGGATCGCCCGACACGCTGCTGCTGGATGGCAGCAAGCTGTACTGGACTGACACCGATAATGGCACCGTTTCTTTGCTCGACCTCGGAACCAAACAGAATGTGGCCACGCTGAACCTTGGTGGAACCCCGCGTAATCTGGCGCTCGATACGGATCGCAACGCGGTTTTTGTCACCGTGCAGGACCTGCATCAACTCGTAGCCATCGATCGGCAATTGAAGATTGTGAGCCGCTTCAACCTCGACGGCTCGCAACCTACCGGCTTGGTTTATGATTCGCGGTCCCAGGAGCTGTATGTTGCGGTGCGATTCGCGGTGCTGGCCATCAACGCAGGAACCGGTGCCGAAGTGAATCGCGTGCCGGCCGCTGCGGGAGTCGATGCGCTATGGCTCGATCCGGAATCGCGAATGCTCTACGCCGCAAGCGATGGTTCGCTGCTGATGATTCACGCCAACGGGCGACTCACCACTGCCGATGAGATCATACCTAACGTGAAGGGACATACCGTCGCCTACGACTCTGCAAAAAAGCTGGTGCTGCTACCTGGAGGCCGCGAAGGTAAATCGAAGCTGCTGATTCTGCGACAGATGGACTCAAGCCAGCAACCAAACAGCGCCGGCGTTAGCCGTGCAGATCTGCGCTGACCCGCCACAGCCTTTTCATCCTGAGCAAAAGTGAGCCCGATGAACCGGATCGAGAGCCCTGTCCTGAGTTTGCCGAAGGGGAGCAGCGGCTACATCTGCAAGGTATGGCGTCTTAAGCCCGGGTGAACGTATTCCTTAAGTCTCTTCTGCCAACTGCTGTTAGCTTGAGATGTAGCGCTGAATCTCCGCTGCCATAATTCCATCCAATCGATGAGCCACCTAGAATGAAAATCGGCATAACCTGTTATCCCACGTACGGCGGCAGCGGTGTAGTCGCAACCGAGTTGGGCCTGGAGTTGGCGCAACGCGGACACCAGGTGCACTTCATCTCTTACTCGCAGCCTATCCGGCTGACTGAGCCGCAGCCTAACATTCACTATCACGAAGTCGAAGTCTCACGTTATCCGCTGTTCGAATATCCCCCATACGACTTGGCGCTGGCCACGCGCATGGCGGAGGTCGCGGAAATTTACGAGCTTGACCTGCTGCATGTGCACTACGCCATTCCGCACTCGGTGAGCGCAATGCTGGCTCGGCAGATGTTAGGTTGCGATCATGCCCGCAATACTCGACGGCTGCCCTACGTCACTACACTGCACGGAACCGACATCACGCTGGTCGGCGCCGACCCCTCATATCTGCCGATCACGCGCTTTTCCATCGATCAAAGCGACGGTGTTACTTCGATATCCAATTACTTAAAGAAGCAGACGATCGAGGTGTTCGACGTCAAGACGCCGATCGCCGTCATCCCCAACTTCGTCAATTGCGACCTTTACCACCGCACACCGGAACTGCTGCAGCACCGCTCCGAGTACGCCGGTGCCGACGAGAAAATCCTGGTCCACCTGTCGAATTTTCGTCCGGTGAAGCGAATTCCTGACGTGATCGAGATTTTCGATCGAGTGCAGAAGCAGGTACCGGCGCGACTGCTAATGATTGGCGATGGCCCGGAACGCTCTCCCGCCGAATGGCTGGCGGTGAAAAAAGGGATTCACAACAAGGTCGATTTCCTGGGCAAGCAGGACCGCATTCACGAGAAACTTCCGGTTGCGGATGTGATGCTGCTACCCAGCCAGTTGGAGTCGTTCGGCCTGGCGGCGCTGGAAGCGATGGCCTGCGAAGTGGTTCCTATCGCGACCAACGTCGGTGGCGTGCCAGAGGTAATCGATCATGGGAAGACCGGCTTCCTGGCGGAGGTCGGCGACGTAGAGGCAATGGCGAACTATGCGTTAGAAATTCTGACGGACGATACCAAGCTTAAGCAAATGGGCGAGCAGGCCCGCGCCAGCGCGCAGGCGCGATTTTGTGCCAGCAAGATCATCCCAATGTACGAAAAATACTATCGCGAAGTTCTGGATCGCTCTTCGTAAATCGCACCCACTACCGAGCCACCCATTTCCTCGGCTTGCAACACCGGCAGCACCAGCCGCACCAGCGTGCCCCGGTTGGGTTGGCTCTCCAAGGTAATCTCCGCTGCGTCGCCATACACCACTTGCAAACGCTCGGTAACATTCAGCATTCCGATGCCGGTGCCCGACGAACTGCTGGTGCCGTCCAGCGGCATGCCGACACCATCGTCCTCGACTTCGATCACCAGGCGATGATCGGCGTTGCGGCTGCGCAGGTAGATGCTGCCGCCTTCCACCTTGGCCGCGAACCCATGCTTCACCGCATTCTCTACCAGCGGCTGCAAGATCATGCTCGGCACAAGATGTTCCAGCGACGCGGGCTCCAGTTCCTTCACTACTTTTAACTTGTCACGGCCGAAGCGTGCCACCTCGATGTCGAGATAGTCGTCGAGAAACTCGAATTCCTCGCGTAGAGGAACGAACGAGTCTCCCTTGCGAAGCAGGCGGCGGAGAATGTTTCCCAGCTTCACGATCATTTCCCGCGCCGAGTCGGGATCGCGCCGCACCAGCGACGAAATCGAGTTCAGGGTGTTGAACAGGAAATGCGGATTGATCTGACTCTGCAGGGCCTCCATGCGCGCTTGCAGCAGCAGACGCTCCTGCTGCTCCAGCTTCATCTCGATGCGAACGTTGTTCAGAACTTTCAATGCGATAGCTACCGCCATCACAGTACCCGCATAAATAGCGAGCTTCACCCACCAATTGGGCGAATCCAGAGCAAAGATGCGCCGGGGAAAAGCGTGGTGGAGCTGGATATGGATAAACTCCAGAACGACGATCAGAAAAAAGAACGAGGTCTGCCAGTCGATGAACGATTTGCGAATGCTGCGCCGGATCCAGTGATAGATGCTGAGATCGAACAGCGGCGAGAACGACCAGATGGCTTCGCGCTCGGGCGCGATGTGACGAAGCATACCGGCTGCGAAGCCTGCGAGCACATACATCGGCATGGTGAGCCACTCGCCCAGCAACAACGCCGGTGACGAAACCAGAACGCCACCCAATGTGCCGGCCAGCGGTCCGGCGATAATGCCGATGAGGATTGCGCCTTCGAAAGCGATGTCGGCCGCTTGGAAATTGTGTACCCAGCCGCGCACCAGCACTCCTAAGGCGATGGGAGTGCCAATAATGAGGACGATCTCGAGTTTCTCGGGGAGGTTGCGCTCTTCGCGAAAGAGCAGCACGCGAAAGCGCCGCGCCCGCACCAGCACGCTGCTGATGGCCGCGGCTACGCCGAGGCGGATCAGCAAAGTTACGAGAATGAGCTTTTGGTCCAAAGGAGTTGTCAGTTATCAGTAGTCAGTTGTCAGTTACAGGAGCTAGTGCCTTCGAAAAACAAGTAGCTGTATGTGAGCCTACTCCAGAATCCGAAGGAAGCTAATTAATTCAAGATGCAAGGTAGCTACCGGCAACTGGCAACTGGCAACCGGCTACTGACAACTGGCAACTGGCTACTGCCTTTCATCATGCTATCGCGTTGGCGGCCTCGGTGATCGCCCGTTCCGCACTTTCGCTATTGGGCGCGCCGCCTTGCGCCATGTCGCGATTGCCGCCTCCCCGGGTACCCAGCACCTGCACCGTTTCTTTCATCAGAGCGCCCATGTCGTTAGTCAAACCAGGCGTTTGTGCGAACACCAGAGAAGGCTGCGCATCTCCGCAAGCTAGCAGCGCAACGATGTCTTTATTCTTGGTGAGCTTCTGCGCTAGCATTTTGATGAAACCCAGATCTCGGTCCGCGAAGTATTGCACGATCAACTTCACAGCGCCCCGTTGCGCGGCCGTTTGCAGCATGCGCGCCGCTTGCAGCTCCGCGACTTCTTCCAGCAGCCGGTGCTGTGCCTTCTGGGCTGACTTGATCTCGTCCTGCCACTTGCGAATCTGCTGGGGAACTTCCCAGATGTGAGTCGAAAACAGCCCTGCTGCTTCGGTCAGGGTTTCGAAGTCGCGGTGGGCGATTGCTACCGCGCGCAAGCCGCAGACAAACTCCACGCGAACTCCCTGTTTCACCTTCTCGGTTTTTCGCAGCAGGATCGCGCCAATCTGTCCGGTGCTCCGCACATGTGTCCCGCCGCAAGCGTTCAAGTCGAAATCGGCGATGTCGACCAGGCGCAGCTTTTCGCGCTCGCCTGGTGGAATCTTGCGCACGTCGAGCGCCCGTGCTTCCTCTTGAGTAGTAAAGCGAATCTCGACAGAGCGGTCCTCGGCGATCACTTCATTGGCTAGCTTCTCCGCGGCCTGCAATTGCTTGGCGCTGACAGAATCAACCGACAAATCAATCGTGCAGCTCTCGTCGCCCATGTGAAACGAGACCGTTGCGTAGCCGTACAACTTCTCGAAGGCCGCCGACAGCACGTGCTGGCCCGAGTGCTGCTGGATGTGATTGCGGCGCCGCTCGGCGTCGATCACGCCCCGTACTTGTGTGCCAGGCTGGAATAGCGCAACATCGCCTTCCACGATGTGGAGTACTTCGCCAGTCTCCTCGTCTTCGACAACATCCTTCACTCGTAAACGAAATGCAGGGCTTGGGGTTGGCAGGATTTCCAACCATCCAGTATCGAAAGCCTGGCCGCCGCTGGCTGGATAAAATGCCGAGCGATCCAGCGTGACCACAACGCGGCCAACGTCGCTGGCGACAGACAGCAGGCGTGCTTCGAATTCATCTACAAAGGAATCGGTGTAATAAAGACGGTCGGTCAATGGATCATCACTCCGGATTACGCCTGCCCTAGCATACCGCGCCAGCCGATTACATCAGAGGCTTTCCTAACGCTCGGGCCGCCTGCACATAATGATCAAGCGTTCGCGTGTCGAAGAGCACGAAGCGAACCTCGCGAAGATGCGCTGTTTTTTTCAACGCGCCGGCCGCGCTGCTCACGGCAATTTGCGACGCCTGATCCACGGGATACCGATAGGCGCCGGTAGAGATTGCCGGGAATGCAATCGACGACAGTTGTAACTCGTCGGCAACGCGCATGGACTCGCGATGACAGTTTGCCAAGGTCTCAGGCTCACCCCGCTTGCCCCCGCTCCAAAAAGGACCCACAGTATGAATCACGTAGCGCGCTGCCAGGCGCCCGGCAGACGTAGCCACCGCTTCTCCGGCCGGAAGACGTCCGATGCGCTGCACAATCTGCTTGCAATCCTCGAGAATGGCTGGGCCGCCGGCGCGATGAATAGCGCCATCCACGCCGCCCCCACCCAACAGTGAAGAGTTGGCAGCATTGACGATAGCATCGGTCTGCGCGCGCGTAATGTCTCCCGGGCCGGCGATCACCAACCACCGGTCGCCCAACGCTAGGCGAAGAATTTCCTGGCCGCCGTTCATCCCCTGTGCGCGCTGGCAGAGCGCTTGCTCATCGTACCGCAAATTCCCAACCGAGTTCGCCGACAACTAATGGGTTTCCTAAGGGGCAGGTTATGACGCTGCTCCTCAAACACGTCAGACATTCTTGTGAGGATGACGATCCTGGCTCTCATCCTCCCACTCGAGGAAGTCGCGAAAGGCCGCCCCGCGATGGCTGTAACCAGCTTTCTCCTCCGCCGACAATTCGGCGAAGGTCTTGCCAATTTCCGGAAAGTAAAACAGAGGATCGTAACCGAAGCCGTTTGTTCCTCTCGGCGCACGTAAAATGATGCCTTCGGCTTTACCGTGGAACGTTGCCAGAGTATGACCATTGCGGGCGGCAGCAATCACGCAGACGAACCGAGCGGTGCGGAATTCCTCCGGCACGTCGTGCAACTCGCGCAGCAGCCGCGCATTGTTGGCCTCGTCGTCGGAGTTGCCGGAGTCCTGCGGAAGATTGTTCTCGGCCGCCGCATAGCGTGCCGAATGCACACCTGGCGCGCCGCCCAGCGCATCCACTTCCAATCCTGAGTCGTCAGCGATGACCAATTCGCCTTCCGCATACTTGCTGTAGTACTCGGCCTTCTTGCGGGCGTTGGCTTCGAAGGTCGCTCCGTCTTCGACCACCGACGGCAGCGATGCAAAGCCGGGCAGCGTCTCGATCTGCACGTGGTGCGCGACGGCTGCTCCCACCAGATCGCGTATTTTGCCCGGATTCGATGTGGCCACCAGCACCCGCTTCATTGAGTTCTCCTTCGCCCAACGTACCAGAATCCGCCGAGAACGATCAGCGCGGCGACACTGATGCCATCGCCCAGCCAGCGATCGGGCGTGCGCAAAAATCGAACTTCGACTTCGCTATGTCCGGCGGGAAGAGCAATCACCATGCGGCCGGTGGGGTCGTCAGATTGGGGCATGACCTGCCGGCCGTTCACCGTCACCTGCCACGCAGGATAGTTCATCAGCCGGAGCGCAAGTTGCGCCGGTTGCGGCGACTCGATGGCAGCTGCTTGCGATAAGTGTTCCATTGCAAGACCGTTCCCCGCGCCCCCGATGGAAGCGCGCCTCCATCTTCGCCACGCAAGCGAAACTGGGGAAAGTCGGGCTTGATCTCGTAGTTGTCGCCACCGGCCGGAACATATTCATCCGTTCCCATGTAGCCATAGCCTGTTTGATAAACGTTCGCTATCATGAACGGCGTGTCTGCCGGATCACAACGGGGATGCAGCGCCAGATTGCAGCCTGCGATCAATGCCGCGAAGAGCAATGCATAGACCCACGACTTTCCGCGAAACCGTGGCGGCGGCGATAACGATGAAAACCGCATAGGAGACCCCTAATACCAGCAGCCAGCGCCAGGGAAACTGCACGAAGCGCAGATCCGGCATCAGGCGATAAGCCAAGCTTGTGACCGGCAGCATCAGCACGAGCGACATCACCGCCAGGATCGTTAGCGACCACCAAAGCTTCGGATTCCTTTTGCGCCAGTCGCGCGCCGCCAAGATCGCCAAGGCAGTGGCCGCCAGTTCCCCAACTGCCAAGCCACGAGAGCCCGCCGCAGGAAGCGATCATGCTGTATTTCGCCGTTGCGTCCAAAGAGAAAATTCTCGCTCGGCCGCACCCCGGCCGACAGCAACTGTCCCAGCGTGATCCAATTCTTCTCAAACAGTACCGGCACAATGTAAAAGGCCGCGAGTGCAATCCCAACGCGATCGCGCTGCGCCATAAAGGAACACGCGCGAATTGCGGCGAAAGATCGTGATCAACGCCAGCAGCACGACAGCGGCGTAGGTCAACATGATCGCGGCTGGAACATTGGTCAGCCAGACGGCGGCAATCGTCACCGCCAACGGCACAAACATCTCCCGCGCCGGACGATCGCGAACGATCCACAGCACGATCAGCGGCAGGAGCGACGCGGCCAGCATCTCCGCAAAGGCGCTGCGAACATAGACGTTTAGCAGCATGTAGGGATTCACCGCGTAGGCGACGGCGATCAGCGTGGCGTCCGGCTCCTCGAACCACTCGCGCGCCATGCGATGCATTGCCAGTCCGGCGAGGAACATCGCCCAGACATCGAACGCCACAGGGACAAACAGCCAAGGGATGAAGCTGCCCAGCGCGCCGCCCAGCATCCACGACAGCGGCGGGTAGAAAAGAAAGCGCGGCTCGCCACTGCCGTAGTTGGCATTCGCAGCCCAGCGCGGATAAAGCACGCCCTCGCGCCACTGCTGCGCCACTTCCATCCAGCTGTTCATGTGGAAGCTGAGATCGTGGCCGCAGGCGATTCCACGGACAATGAACGGCGCTACCACGGCCAGGGCCGCGAAGAATCAACGCGAAGATGGTTGCTGCCCTCACCGAAGAAACCGGTCTGCGCATGGCTCACATGTTAAAACGTCGCAGACAACTGATTGACCTGTACCGGACCGATTCACAGCCGCGTGAATCTTATTCAATTCCGCGTGTAGCATATTCAATTTCCACAAACTTCTCAGGGTCATTCACTTTCTTTTAATGCGCGGGTTCAACTTCGGTTCAACTGAAGCTAGTATCAAGATAGAGCCTCAGAATCCATGCCTGAGGATTGGAAAGGGTGAGGAGAACTATGCGTGAGTTTCTGGCAACTACGTTAATGGCGGTCATGACCTTCGGACCGCTAGTGAATGCGAATGCCGCTCCGGTAAGGCCGCCGGCCAGACCGGTAGCCGGTACAACAGCAACTCCCATTCAACACCTGGTAGTCATCTTCCAGGAGAACATCTCCTTCGACCACTATTTCGGCACCTATCCCAACGCCACCAACCCTCAGGGCGAGCCGCCTTTTCACCGCGCTTACCGGCACGCCCAACGTCAACGGCATTACCGGCACTGCTGAGCACCGCGAATCCGAACCTGAATCCGGCAAATGGAGCGGGCGCCACCAATCCCTTCCGCCTGGATCGCTCGCAGGCCGCGACCGCCGACCAGGACCACGATTACACGCCCGGAGCAGACTGGCCTTCGACGGCGGCTTGATGGACCTGTTCCCGGCCAACACCGGTACCGCCGGGCCGCCTCCGAGTGGCGGCCGGCAGGTCGTTCGACACCACCGGTCTGACCATGGGCTACTACGACGGCAACACCGTCACCGCCCTGTGGAACTACGCCCAGTATTTCGCCATGAGCGACAACTCCTACGGCACCAACTTCGGTCCATCGACGCCGGGCGCGATGAACCTGATCTCCGGCCAGACCAACGGCGTCATCCAGAACGTGAACGGCACCGGCGCGATTATCGCTGACGGCAACGGCGGACTATACGCTGATCAGCGATGCCGATCCGGTCGGCGATGCCTGCTCCGACCACTACCGGCGAGGTCTTCAGATGGGCGGCCAGAACATCGGCGATCTGCTCAACACCGCCGGCGTGACCTGGGGCTTCTTCGAGGGCGGCTTCGACCTGACGATCACCAATCCCAACGGCACCACCGGTTGCCACCGCTCGCACACCTCGCACGATCACCGGCACGAACAAGGCCGACTACATCCCGCACCACCAGCCGTTCCAGTACTACGCTTCCACGCAGAACCTGCAGCACACCCGTCCGACCTCGGTTGCGACGATCGGCCAGCAGGGCGATGCCGGCAACCACCAGTACGACATTCACGACTTCTTCGATGCGGTCAATGCCGGCAACTTCCCGGCCGTCAGCTTCCTGAAGGCGCCGGGCTATCAGGACGGCCATGCCGGCTACTCCGATCCGCTGGACGAGCAGACCTTCATCGTCGACACCATCAACTTCCTGATGCAGCACCCGTACTGGGCGAGCACCGCGGTGATCATCACCTATGACGACTCCGACGGCTGGTACGATCATCAGATGGGCCAGATCGTGAACACGTCGCAGACCAGCGCCGATGTGCTGACCGGCACCGGGCTTCTGCGGCATCGTAGCGCCGCAGCTGGCCGGCATCAGACGGCGCCTCATGCGCAGGGCCGTTGCGGCTACGGTCCGCGCCTGCCCCTGCTGGTGATTTCGCCCTAGGCCCGGCAGAACTATGTCGATCACACCATGACCGATCAGACTTCGATCATCCGCTTCATCGAGGACAACTGGCTGGGCGGCCAGCGCATCGGCAATGGCTCGTTCGACACCATCGCCAACTCCATCGCCTCCATGTTTCAGTTCGTTCAGCCGACCACCTGCTCACGCTACGCTGCTGCTGAACGACAGACCGGAGAGGTCACTCAGACCGGCTGCGCCGCGCTAATGTGACTCGCGAGCGTCGTGACAGCTCGTAACAACTATCGGCAGATGCTGCACTGGCGCATGCGATGCCAGCGTGTAGGCTCGCTCTGCATCCATTGGCTGTTTCTTGCTGCTACTTCTTGCCGAATCGCCAAGGTGATCGATTGACCTCACGTCAGAAATTTCCTGCGGCAATCGTTCGATGCTGGCCGGAGGCGTGCTGCTGGCGCGGATCAGGCGCTCTGCATGCCATGTCGCACTCCATGGCCAGCGCAGCCAAATACGCTCAACGTCAGCACGCTGCCGACTTTCGTCGACCCGCTGCCCTTCCTCCGATCGCCAAGCCGAGCGGCATGCGATCCGTTGCCTTCCTCTCCCAAAACCAAGCTGCCGTATTACCGCCTGGCTGCCCGGCCGATCGAGATGAAGATCCATCGCGACCTGAAGCCGACGCGCTTCTGGTCCTACGGCGCGTCAGTTCCCGGCCCGACGCTCGAGATGCGCAGCGGCGAAGGGGTTCTGGTCGAATGGGCCAACGAACTGCCGCAGCAGCATTTCCTGCCCATCGACTACCGGCTGCACGGCGCCGAGGCCGGCAAGCCGCAGGTGCGCATCGTCTCGCACCTGCACGGCGCACACGTGCCTCCCGACAGCGACGGCTATCCCGAAGACTGGTTCGTGCCCGGCAAGTCGGCGCTGTACCACTATCCCAACCAGCAGGACGCGGCGATGCTCTGGTATCACGACCACGCCATGGGCATCAATCGCCTGAACATTTATGCCGGCCTGTTTGGCGCTGCGTTCATTCGCGACACGGTTGAAGACGCGCTGAATCTGCCCAGCGGCAAGTACGAAGTTCCGCTGACGCATCTTCGATCGCCTGCTCACGCCCGAGGGCCAGCTCTATTATCCGGTCTCCGGAGAAGCCGCGCGCGCCCTGGGTTCCGGAAGTCTTCGGCGATGCCATGCTGGTCAACGGCAAGCTGTTTCCTTATCTCGAAGTCGAGCCGCGCAAGTATCGCTTCCGCGTGCTGAACGCCTCGAACGCCCGCTTCTACCATCTTTCGTTGCAGAACGGACTAGCCTTTCATCAGATCGGCACCGACCAGGGACTGTTGCCGGCGCCGGTCGCGCTGAAAGAGCTTGATGCTGGCTCCGGCCGAGCGCGCCGATGTCGTCGTCGATTTCAGCGACAGCCGCGGCGAGCAGATCGTGCTGAAGAACGATTCCTTCACCGTCATGCAGTTCCGCGTCTCGGCAAACAAAGTCAGCGACAACAGCTCCCTGCCCGCGCAGCTGCGGCCCGTGCCCAAGAATCCCGAGTCGGAGGCGGTCAAGACCCGCCTGCTCACGCTCGATGAATATCAGAACCTGGCGGCCGAGCCGGTGCTGCTGCTGCTGAACGGCAGCTACTGGCACGATCCCATCACCGAGAAGCCCGCCCTCAACAGCACCGAGATCTGGAGCTTCATCAATCCTACCGACGACACCCATCCCATTCATCTGCACGCCGTGCGCTTTCAGATTCTCGACCGCCAGCACTACGAACCCTGGACCTACCAGACCAAGAAGGAGTTTCGCTTCCTGGGCCGCGCGTGCCGCCCGAGCCCGGCGAAGCGGGATGGAAGGACACCGTGCGCGCCGAATCCAAGATGGTGACGCGCATCATCGTGCGCTTCGAGGGCTACACCGGACGCTACGTCTGGCACTGCCACATGCTGGAGCACGAAGACAACGAAATGATGCGGCCGTACGAGATTGTGGCGGCCGTTAGCTGACGTTCTGCTGCGCGCTGACCGACAGTACAATGAGCGAACCCTGTTGAGTGATTCGACTCATGAAAATCAAGGATGTTCGCCAGGAATTTCCCGCGCTGCAGCAGCAGGTCTTTCTCGACTCCGCCTGCGTCAGCCTGCGCTCCGCAACGCGCGGTCGAAAAGCTGCGCGCCTTCCTCGATATGGCGGCGTATTGTCCGTCGGGCTCGTCCACCCAACATCATCTCGACATGGACGCGATGCGCAGTGCCGCGCGTCCGCAGATCGCCAAGCTGATCAATGCCGACGAAGATGACATCGCGCTGGTCGAGAGCACCACCCACGGCTTGAACCTGGTCGCCAACGCAATTCCTCTGGAACGCGGCGATCGCGTCATGATCTGCGATCTGGAGTTCCTGGAAGTGGCCGTCCCCTGGGTGCAGAAGCGCGACGAGATCGGCATTGCGATCGACACCGTCCCCAATCGCGACGGACAAATCCTGATCGAAGATATCGAGGCCGCGATCACCGCGCGTACCAAGCGTCGTCGCCATCAGTTCCGTGCAGTGGAGCAACGGCTTCCGCTGCGACCTCGATGCGCTGTCGCGGCTTTGCCGTGACGCGCGGCGTATTTCTGATCGTCGATGCCGTGCAGCAGATTGGCGCTATTCCGCTCGACGTGACGAAGACTCCGGTGGACGCCATCGCCTGCGGCGGACACAAGTGGCTGATGGCGCCATTCGGTTGCGGCTTTCTGTACCTCGAGCCAAGAATTTCGCGCCAAGGCAAAGCCGCCGCTGGCTGGCTATCTTTCTGTGACTGAGCCGGAGGGCGGCTGGGGAACTTATTTCCGCACGCCATCCATCGCGCCGGTTCGCGACTACGATTTCGTCGATGACGCTCGCCGCTGGGAGACCGGCGGCACGGCGAACTATCCCGGCGCGATCGGTCTGGCGGAGTCGGTTGGCACTGATCAACGAGATCGGCATCGAGAATGTCGGCGCGCATGTCCTTTCGCTTACCGACCACCTCATCGACGGCCTGCAGCGACAAGGCATCCAGGTGGTCACGCCGGAAGATCGTCGCTATCGCTCCGGCATCGTGACTTTCACGGTCGGCGGTGCGGAAGACAACATCGCGCTGACCAATTTTCTGCAGGAGAACAAAGTTCTGGTCTCGGTGCGCTACACCTCGGGGGTTGGCGGGGTGCGGATTTCGTGTCACCTGTTCAACATCAAAGGCGATCTTGACCGGCTGCTCGATCTAACCGGCAGTTTCCTCCGCCAACATGCGAAGGCGACGGCATAATGGCAGCTAATCCTGTTCCTCTTCCCGACCGGCACGTTCAGCTGATCGCAAACGAGCAAGGTCTGGCGCGCCAACTCAGCGAACGCCAGATGAGCATGATCGCTATCGGCGGCGCGATCGGCACGGGATTGTTTCTGGGCAGCGCGCTGGCCGTCCGCACTGCCGGACCAGGCGTCATCCTCAGCTACATGTTCGCATCCGGCATCGCGCTGCTGCTGATGTACTGCCTCTCGGAGATGGCGGTCGCTCATCCCACCGCCGGCTCGTTCGGCGTCTATGCCGAGCTGTACATCTCGCCATGGGCGGGCTTCGTCGTGCGCTATACCTATTGGGCCGCGCAATCGATCGCCATCGGCGGAGAAGCCGTGGCAGCGGCCATCTACACGCAATGGTGGTTTCCGCACACGCCGGCGTGGGCTTGGGTGGTCTTCTACTCAGCAGTGCTGATTTTCGTCAACGCGCGCAGCGTCGGCGCCTTCGGCACCTTCGAATATTGGTTCTCCATGATCAAGGTGAGCGCCATCGTGCGTGTTCATCGTGCTGGGCGCGGCGATTCTGCTCGGCGTTCACCAGCAGCGGCCGATCGGGCTGGAGAACTTTCACGCTAACGGCGGCTTTCTGCCCAAGGGATGGCTCGGCGTCTGGCTGTCGCTGTCGTTTGTCATCTTCAGCTTCATCGGGACCGAGATCGTCGCGGTCACGGCCGGCGAGGCCAAGGATCCCGAGAGCGTCCGTCCCGCGCGCCATGCGAACCATGCTGGCTGCGGCTGGTCATTTTTTACGTCGGCGCCATCGCCATTCTGGTCGGCGTGATTCCCTGGACACAGATTCAGCCGGGACAGAACATCACCGTCAGCCCGTTCGTGCGCGTCTTCGACGTGATGCATGTTCCAGCGGCGCGCAGCATCGTCAACTTCGTGGTGCTCACCGCCGCGCTCTCCGGCATGAACTGCAGCCTGTATCTGGCAACGCGCATGATCTTTTCGCTTGTCGCGCGGCGGCTACGCGCCGCAAGTGCTGGGTCGCGTGTCGCAGAAAAGGCACGCCGATTCCGGCGCTCGATCTTCTCCGCCGTGCGGACTGGCGATGGCAACCTTGCTGGCGATTCTGTTCCCGAGCTCGGCCTACGTCTACATGTTCGGCATCGCGCTGTTCGGCGGCGCTGTTCGTCTGGCTGATGATCTTCGTCACCCACTCTGAGCTTCCGCAAGCATTGGAGGCGCGAGGCGGCCGCAACTTGCCGGTGACGCATGCCGCTGTTTCCCGTGACCACAATCCTCGGCGGCGCTGCGGTGCTGGCCATCATCATTTCGACCTGGTGGGTGGAAGGCATGCGCCTGACCATGGAAACCGGCATTCCCTGGCTGCTGCTGCTCACCGTGCTGTACTTCGCCTGGGGACGCAAGCGCGCCAATGTCAAATAGCAGGGATGTGCGGCACGAATGGCAGAGTCGAGCGACGCTTTGCACGTCCCAATGCGTCGAAGGCTGTCCTTCAGGTTTGTCATCCCGACCGCAGCGATGCCCTTCAGATCTCCTCCCGACCGAGCGAAGCGGAGCGGAGGGATCTGCGGTTGTCCTCGCGGCTCAGAATCGCCCATTCACACACCTGCCACGGGTTTATACTGGCGCGCTCGACACTTTTCTCCTCCGAGGCGCCATGAAATACCTGTTGCGCATTCTTCTGTTTCTCTCGCTCTCCGCATCTCTCACGCACGGCCAAAACATGAAACCGACCAACCCTCGCAGCCCAAGCCAACGCCAAGTTCGCCCAGATGACCGACCAGTTCGTGAAGGACTCGCTGGCGCTGTCTCCGGTGAACGCCTCGCAGGCCGGCTATCACAAGCACATCGATCCCAAGACCGGTAAGACCATCGACCTCGACGCGCAACTCGACGACGTCAGGCCCGCAAGGCATGGCCGCGCAGGAGAAGTTCTATCGCGAGTGGCGCCAGCGCTTCCAGACCGAGACGCCCATCGCGTCGCTGAACCCGCAGGACGCCGCCGACTTCCGCCTCATCGACGACCAGATCGCGCCTCAACCTGCTCGAGTTCGAAACAGATCCAGAACTACAAACACAATCCCACGGTCTACGTTGAACTGCTGGGCAATGGCCTGTTCCTGCCGCTGACCCAGGAATACGCGTCGAAGGAAGTTCGCGTCGGCGACGTGATCTCGCGCATCGGCCAGATCCCGCGCTTCCTCGATCAGGCAAAATCGCAGCTCACCGATGCCGATCCCATCTTCATCTCCACCGCGATCGACGAGAACGAAGGCAATCTCAACCTGGTCGACAGCGTGGCCGCCGAAATTCCCGCCGGCTCGCCGCTGAAGGCGCAGTACGACAATGTCGGCACCCGCCGCCAAGAAGGCGCTCAACGACTTCAATGCCTGGATGAAGAACGATCTGGCCAAGCGCCCACCAACGGCCGCACCTGGCGTCTGGGCGCGGAGTGGTACGCGCCCAAGTTTCACTACGTGATGGAGACGTCCATCCAGCCCGACGCAGTTGCTGGCCGACGCCGAAGCGGAAGTGAAGAAGACGCGCGCCGAGATGCTGCAGATTCGCGCTGCCGCTCTACAAGCAGATGTATCCCGGCCAGGACGACTACGCCAGCCTGCCCGCCGCAGGAGCGCGAGAACAAGATCATCGCGCGGTGCTGAACAAGATCAGCGACGAGCATCCGCAGCCCGATCAGTTGATTGAAGCGGTGAAGGCCGACCTCGACGGCATCAAGCAGTTCATCCGCGAGAAGAAGATCGTCACCCTGAGCAGCCGCGACAACCTGAAGGTAATCCCCACGCCGGAATTCGAGCGCGGCATCTACTCGGTCGCCGGATTCCACGGCGCGCCGCCGCTGGAGCCGACTGCCGAAGCGCAGTACTGGGTGACGCCCATCGATCCCAAGATGCCTGAGGCGAAGGTCGAGAGCAAGCTGCGCGAGTACAACAACTACACGCTGAAGTGGCTCACCATTCACGAAGCGCTGCCCGGCCACTACGTTCAGGCCGAGCATGCCGACGACGTGCAGCCGCCCACCCGGCGCGTGCTGCGCAACCTATTCGGCAATGGGCCTACGTCGAGGGCTGGGCCGAGTACGGCGCCGACGTCATGACGCAGGAAGGCTATCTCGATTTCAGTCCGAAGTTCCAGCTGGTGCGGTTGAAGATCTGGCTGCGCGCCGTGGCCAATACCATCCTCGACATTCGCCTGCAGACCATGAACATGACCGATCAGCAAGCGCTCGACCTGATGACGAAAGAATGCTTCCAGACGCAGGCCGAAGCTGAAGGCAAGTTGGTGCGCGCCAAGCTGAGCTCGACCCAGCTGCCGACCTACTTCGTCGGCACGCGCCAGTGGTGGGCGCTGCGCAAGAAGTATCAGGCAGCCAAGGGCAGCAGCTTCACGCTGGAAGAGTTTCACGATCGCGCGCTGGATCAGGGCCCGCTGCCGATCGAGTATCTGGAGAAGATCATTCTGCCGGAAGGGAAGGTAGCAACTAGCAACTAGCGACTAGCGACTGGCAATTAGCGACTGGCGACTAAGAGCTATGAAGCTATCTCATAAATTGGTTTTGAAAGGGCACGGCTTCAGCCGTGCCGTACGAGTCGTTTGAACGCCGGGCTTTAGCCCTTGAGGTTACTCGGAGTGGAAGTCTTCAACTCCGCGAACTCGCTGCCGGAGGGAGATAGGATTTAGCCCTCGGCTAGCTAGCAACGCGCTGGGTCCACGGGATTTGTGAAGAATTGTAAAAACTGAGTTGATTTCGGCGATGGGCTGAACTTTTTGCCACAGGCTACGTCTATACAAGTAACCCAAATCCAAGGTGGGCGCCGAACCCCAACAGAAGTAAACAGGCGCCCACCGCCCTTTTCTTCAGCGCTCGGCACTTAGTCATTCAGCCTTTCAAAATTCCAGACAGTACTCGTCGCGTGGACCGCGATTGACTGCGAACGCCACGACCAAGCCCGTTACCGACGAATCCCAGTTTGCCAATGGGGAAAGATGACGGCTAAATGACTACTGACGGCTCCTTCCGGCGTTACAATAGAAGAGAAGTAGTTACCATGCAGTTAACAGTCCTACAACCTCAAGTTCACGAAGCCCGCTGGTGGGAGACCATGGCCGACGGGCGTCTCCACTGCTATCTTTGCCCGCGCCATTGCCACATCGGCGAAGGCCAGCACGGCTTCTGCTTCATCCGCAAGAATGAAGGCGGACGGCTGCTGCAACTCGGCTACGGACGCCCCGCGGCGATTGCCATGGATCCGGTCGAGAAGAAGCCGCTGAACCACTTCTTTCCCGGCAACGAAGATCCTCTCGATGGGCACTGCCGGCTGCAACATGGGCTGCTTCTTCTGCCAGAACTGGGACATCTCCAAGGCCAAGTCCGATCAGGTCAACTCGCTCGCGCTCAGTCCGGAAGAATGTCGTCGCAGTCGCGCTGGAGCATCACGCGCCGCACCTTGCCTTCACCTACAACGAGCCGACGATCTGGGGCGAGTACGTCATCGACATCGCGCGCGAGGCGCACGACGCCGGCCTGAACACCGTGATGGTTTCGAACGGCTACATCACGCGCGAGGCGTTCTTCGACATCTATCGCCACATCGACGCCGCCAACATCGACCTGAAAGCCTTCACCGAAGATTTTTACGGCAAGATCACGCTTACGCATCTGCAGCCCGTGCTCGACACGCTGAAGTGGCTGCGGCACGAGACCGGCGTGTGGTTCGAGATCACCAACCTCATCATCCCCACGCTGAACGATGGCGACTCCGAGTTCAAGGAGCTGTGCGACTGGGTGCTGGACAATCTGGGCGACGATGTTCCGCTGCACTTCACCGCGTTCCATCCTGACTTCAAGCTGCGCGACAAGCCGCCGACTCCGCCGGAGACGCTGCATCGCGCCCGCCGCATCGCCCGCGAGATGGGACTGAAGTACGTCTATGAGGGCAACATCTCATTCCGACGGCGCGAAACACGATTTGTCCCGGCTGCAAGCAGGTGGTCATCACGCGCTCCTGGCACTCGGTGATGTCGAACCGGCTGAAGAACGGCTGCTGCGCGAATTGCGGGACGAGGATCGCCGGCGTATTCACAAAGGCCGAAGCCGAGAACCGCAGAGCGTGGGTGGCGTCGGCGAAGTCCTTACGAGCAGCGGATTGCGGATAGAGGTCGGATATCCAGTTCGCTGCCCGTAGTATCCTAACACCCGGCTTAGGCTGCCTCGATAAATCCAATCGCTAAGGAAAATCAATGAGCATCTTCGGCGTCGCATTTGAGCCCTACGTAGGACCATGGGTTGGTGACGGCCCGGTCTTTTACAACGCTTACTCCCTCGACCAGGTGAAGCAGGTTGCTGAAGCCGGTGGCCGAACACTTTTCCCTGATTGCGACCTACGGGCAAGGAACGTTCGTGTGGCAGGGTGTGCCTCAGGTGCAGGACGCCAATCGCTTCAACACCCAGGCGGCGAGCACGGCCGGCATCAAGGTCTCTGCAGGCTGCTTCCAGCAAGGCGCCGACCAATACACCGATACCATCAACGTCGAGTGGACGAAAACGGAGATCGATTACGCCATCCAGCAGGCCAAAAGTACAACAATGTGGTGGACCTGGTGATTGGGAACGAGTGCATCTGGGGACCAAATTCGGCGCAGGCGATCATTGACCTCATCAACTATGCCAAGATCAAACGCGCTCCGCTGACGGCAGCCACGCTGCCCATCACCACGCGTCAGCAATGGGGAGTATTGGGCGGAGTCGACAACACCAGCTCCGGCTACGCCGCCATGCGGCAAAAACTGCTGGCGCTGATGGCGGCCTGCGAGAGCCACGTTTACGGCAACATGTACGCCTATTTCGACAAGGACATTGCCAACCAGATCGGTCAGAATCCCACGCAAGCTTCGTTCACCCAGGCCGTGACCGCGAGCATGACCAACCAGTTGTCGGGGCTGAAGAAAGCGTTCTCCAATCAAGGTGTCGGCCTCGAGATTCGTATTGGCGAAACCGGCTGGCCAACCCAAGGCGCGCAGAAGGACCAGCCCAACGCGTTCCTCGCCAACGTGACCAATGCCCAGTGGTATTACGCGGCTATGGTGAACTGGGCGAACTCGGCTGGCGTGAAGACGATCGTGTTCGCAGCCTACGATGAGCCGTGGAAGGGACCGTCGGATGGTACGAATAGCGAGGCGTTCTTTGGACTTTGGAAAGCCAATGGAACGGCCAGCGACCGCAGTCACTATACATTGAACGGCGTAACTCCGAAGTTCAAGATTGGCTAGCCTGGCTTGGAAGCAGGGGCTAAAGCCCGATGGAGAAAGAGCTTTTTCGGCACGTCTGAAGACGTGCCCTGACACAAATCCGATTGGCCGGGATTTATGGGATTGCCTCCAGCAGGCCGCTGAAAAACTCGGAAAAGCAGATTCCTCGTGGGCTGAAGCCTACGAGGAATGACAAAAATAAAGGGCCTAGACTGCGCACCTAAAGGTGCCCCTTCAAAAACGCGCGGGACCCGACCTTTTCGGCCGACTGCCAGGCACCGTGACCACCGGAGTGCGACGTGCTATCGCTCTTCCCTCCCGATCCACTTCTCCACGGACACTGGTTCGAACGCCGCCATTTTCTGCAGCAACTGCTCGGGATCTTCGTCATCCAACACCAGCCGGCGATTCGCTGTGTTCAGAAATCCCTCGCGCACGGCGTGGTCAAACAATTCGAGCAACGGATCGTAATATCTTTCCACATTGAGCAGGGCGCAGGGCTTCGATTGCAACCCGAGTTGCGACCAGGTCACGACTTCGCTGAACTCTTCCAACGTGCCGAAGCCGCCGGGCAGCGCGATGAAGCCGTCGGACAGATCGGACATCACCGCTTTGCGCTCGTGCATGGAACTGACGACGCGGAGTTCGGTCAATCCGCGATGTCCCACTTCTTTGGCCATCAACGATTCAGGGATCACTCCGATGACCTTGCCGCCGCGTCCCAGTACCGTGTCGGCGATCACGCCCATCAGTCCAATATTGCCGCCACCATAAACCAACTCAAGACCACGATCGACCAGCAGACGGCCCATGCGCTCGGCCGCGGCCCGATAGACTGGCCGATTCCCCAAACTGGACCCACAAAAAATACAAATTCGGCGAAAATTCATAAGCCATGCGAGCCTATCAGTGACTTGACGTTGATCTCGCTTGCGACCGTCTCCAGAAACCTCAAGACCTTTCCTTGAGGCCGGAAGTTGCGATGACAAACGAGGTCCGATAGCCGGAGGCGAAGCGGATCCTGATTAGTTCGGCTTGCCGCTGCTGGTTCCCGGCTTCGCTGGAGCTTTGGTGGCTTTTGCCGGCGGCTTGGAATGCGCATCGGCCGTAATCTGCTGGGCGACCCGGTCTGACTCCTTCGCGAAGGTGGCCGTCACCGCGTCGACCGCGAACTGATTGGCATCGGCCGCCAACATCACATCTTTCAGCTCGGCGACCGGCTTGCCCACTTTGTACAGGGTCACACTGGTCAGCGCCTGGAACTTGGCGGGATCCAGCGTCGTCCCTTTAGGCAGCGAAGCGGGCGCCAGGCCGCCGCTGCCGGGCTCCTTCACTTGCGTGGGAGCGGTGTAAACGAAATAGTCGCATTGTTTGGCGCTGGCTTCGGCTTCCACCGCCTGCTGCGGGCCTTCGGCATCCAGCGGCACAGCTTCCAGTTGCTGGCGGCCAAACTCGCTCAACAGGTTGAGGAGCAGGCTATCGGTGGGAAGAGATTCGCCGCTCATGTCTTTGATCTTGACCACACCGATGCGCACCACACCGGCGGCTTTAGGCGCGAGAGCAGGCGCGGGTAGGGCTGCCGGCTGCTCCGGGGGAGGCGCTGCTGCGGTTTTCGGAGCGGACGGCTCATCAGCGGCAGGCGTTGACCCAGACGCGCCACCCATGGCCGACATGTCCATTACCCGGCAGCCAGACGGCATATCGAACATCGGCGCATCCAAGCTTGCGTTGGTCAACTCCACTACTTCGGTCGTGGTAGTAAACGTCCCCTGCGGAGAGGTCACGGTAATGGTCTGCTTCAGCGGATAGCCCAACGTCGCGTCCCCGCTGCCTTTCATCACGACGCGGTCGCTGCAGCCGCGTCCAGCGCCAGTGCAGGCTAAACCCCGGTACGAATCGTCGGCACAGGAAAACCCCGGCGACACATCGGCATACCAGCCATCCGTTTCCATCTTCGTGTGAGACTGATTGCAAGCGTCGGGGGTGGACTCCGTGCTAATGGAACTCTTGATGTGGTGCGCTTTGTAGCCAAACATTTCCTGGGTCTCACCGGTATCGGTGGAGTTGCGGGTAATGGTCACAACGCCGCCCTTGCTGGGTGGCGTAGGTTCCCGGCCCATGGCCTTCATGTTCGGCATCGTGGGGCAAGAGCTTTCGCCGCCTCCCATCGCCATCACGATGCACTGGTTGCCGGCGATAGTGATCATCCGCTTTTGGTCGCACTGCAGTATGGTGACCGCGCCGCCGTGGCCTCCGTAGCTCATTTCGTTCCGCTCGCGAGGACCTTTGATGTACACCGTGCTCTCAGTGGAGTGTCCCATCACCGTAGTGCGGGTCTTGATCTTCAGGTCGGCTGACGCAAGAGTAGAAAAACAGGCCAAGGCCATTGCAAGAGCAAAGCAGCAACGCAACAGGCGGATCACCGGAACCCTCCTTAAGGAAGCGGCTACCATTCTCCAGATAAATCATGTCGGACGCAATTCTAAACAACCATGCGCCGGCGGTGAATTCCGGGTTTGGTCCAGTAGCCGCCGCATACAACATCCATCCAGGCTTATAGGTTTCCCATTCCGCCGTCGATGAGCAACTCGCTGCCCACCGCAAACATGCACTCGTCAGACGCGAGGAAGACCACAGCCTTGGCGATTTCGCCGGCCTTGCCGAAGCGACCGGCGGCACCTGGCTCTGAATAGAAGCTGCGGACTCACTCGTGCCGCAAGCACTCTACAGGATCAAGTTTGGCGGCATTGTTAGCCGGGGTGATGCCGAAGGCAACTCCTACTGCGCAGGAAACGAGCACGGCCACAATCGCCGAAGCCGGTGACACAGGAATGTAGTGATTGGTGATGATCGCTATGGAAATGGGAATTCCCAACCCAACGACCATTCCCACCGACCCGCCCAGCAAAGCGATCAAGACGGCTTCGAAAAGAAATTGCAACAGGATCGCGCGCCGGGTAGCTCCGACCGCTTTGCGAACCCCAATTTCGTGGATTCGCGAGTGGACCGTCGCCAGCATGATATTCATGATCCCGACGCCGGCCGCAATCAGAGTTACTGCAGTAAACAGCAGGAGAACGGAAGTGAAGGCGGTAGCGGTCTTGTTGGCCAGCCTGAGAACTTCCGTCAGATTACTGACGTTGTAGACGGATTCGGGCCGGTGGCGCGCGGCGATCACCGAGTGTATGCTATCCGTTGCCGCGGGTATGCTGGCGGCGTCGGACATGGAAAAGTAAATCTGGTTTACGGCGGTGGTACCGGTTAGCGCCTGGGCAACCGAATACGGAATGAGGACCGTATTGTCCTCAATCTCCGATCGGCCAAACGTGTCCACGCTTTCGCGGAAGGTGCCAATGATGACGAATGGCACTTCTTGTATCTTGATAGTCTGTCCCAGTGCCTGATCCAGACCGCCAAACTGCAGCTTGGCCATGCTCTCTGTGACGAGCGCTACTTTATTGCCCGATTGCGAATCCTGCGGATCGAAAAATCTGCCCGCGCTGACGATGATGCGCCGCACCCGCTGATAGTCAGGATCGACTCCCAGGATCAGGATTTCGCGTTCCTTGCCGCCGTCCACGGCAATGCGTTGGTGCATGTTGAGCACCGGCGATGCCGCTTGAATGCCGGGAACCTGCTGCTCGGCCGCCGCCATGTCCTTGACGGTGAGATAATCTGCCGCGGCCACGCTCGATCCGGCGCTGGAAACTCCAGAATATTCTGCCCAGATTACGTTGGTGCCGACATTCTCGATCTGGGTCAGCACATAGCGTTTTCCGGTAAGCGAAATGGTGACCACCAAAATGAGAGCGGTGGTGCCAACGGCCATGCCCAAAGCGGTCATGGCGGCGCGCAGTTTGTCGGCCCGCAGCGAATCGATGCCCATCGACAGAATTTCGCGGAACACCAACGCTCCCGGAACGTTGAAGCGCGACAAGGCCGAAGGCGGCGTAGCTACTTCAGGCATAAATTGCTATCTGTTACCGATGACCACCAGGGTCACTCCGACGCAAACAAGGGCTATCCCGATCCAGCGCTGCCCACTCACCCGCTCTCCCAGGAAGAAGATACCTCCAATGGCGCCAACCAGATAACTCAGTGCCGTCACGGGTACGACGAAGCTGACATCTTCAAACGAAAGCAGCAGAAGCAGGGAGAAGAAGGCCAGCGCCATCATGGCGACGCCAATCCAGATCCACTTGATCTGAAGGGCCCGATAAAGCAGGCCGATCATTGCGGCGGGGCGGAATCTCTCCAACTCGCCAGTTTGTTTCATGGCCCGGCCGAGGCAGAGTTCACCCCCTGTCCCCACCACGATAATCAGTACGAACAAGACGAATTCCAGCATTAACGGGAGACTTCCGTGGTTCGGGGATTGGTGTTGCGAATGAACGACACTCCGGCGCAGATAAAAGCGATGCCCACCCAGCGCAGCGGGGAGACGCTTTCGCGCAGGAAAATTGCGCCCAGAACCGCCACCACGGCATAGCCCAGCGCGGCGGCAGGTTGCACATAGCTATAGTCGGCCAGGGACAGCGCCAGCATGTAGGCCACGATAAACGTGATCAGACATACGATGCCGACCCAAATCGTGTGCGAGCCGAAGACGCGGAAGAAGACGGGCACCAGCTCCGACGGAGGCCACGCCTTAATTTCGCCGACCTGCTTCATGCCCTTGGCAAGCAGGAGATTTCCGACCGGGCCGGCAACCACCATGATGGCAATCAGGAAATAAGTTTTGGCGTGAAGTCGAGTGTGCATGCGTGTTGTCAGCGGCTCTTGGTTGCCAACCATGCTACACGAATCCGCGCAACGTCGAGCCCAGTTAAGGGCTCCTTCTTACCACGGCAGACGTTGAGGCATTAGCAAATCAATTTCCAGCCTTAACTCCGGTTCCGCGCCAGCTGTTGTTGTTGCGAGCCGAGATTTCCACTTGTTCCAGTTTGGCGGTTGCGAACCAGTCTTCGACGTCTTGCCGGGAATGGTAGAACGCGGTCGGCGCCACAAGATGGTCAAACACATTCCATAGATTCTCGGAAAATGAGTAGTCGGAGATCGCGCAGAGATAATCTGCATACGGCAGCCAGCGCTTCATCCCCGCCAAGCGACGAGTCCGGTGGACCGGCCGATAGATTAATTTCAGTGCCACATAGAGTGGCACGGCGATTAGGAACGAAATAATACGGGTGATGAATTTAGGGAGCTGGGAGGTTATGTGGATGCGGAGCGGGTCGACGATCAACTCTATCCATCGATTCCCTTCCTTACCGTAGACCCAGATGGCAATGCGGCCTCCAGCTTTGAGCCTCCCCACCACGCTGAGAAATCCGTCTTTCGGATTGGGCAAATGGTGAAGCACTCCGATGCTGTAAGCCAGTTCAAAGGGAGTTTGAAAGGGCAGGTGGTAAAGATCCGCCTGGACCACGTGGGCATTGGGCAAATGGCGCGTGTTCTGATAAGCCGATTCCACCGCGTCGGACAGGTCAACTCCGATCGCATCGGTGGCTCCGAACTTGGCCGCCAGAAACAAGTGGCGGCCCTTGCCGCAGCCCCCATCTAAAAGCACTCGGCCGGCGAACGCTGACTCATCGAGCGGTTTGATCCAGTCTAGAAATTCTGCCCGATCGGCCTCAGTCAATTCGGCATAGTGTGTCCATTCGTAACCGAAGGCTGCGGCGGTGGCCTGCTTGGCACTGGACAAGTCGGGCGGCAGGAAGCGGGGGATTCCGCGGATCACCGGAAAGCTGGCACGGCATCCATTGCAGAGCAGTGAGCCTTCAACGATTTCACCATCTTGTTCACGATCGACTCGCGGATCCAATGGAGATTTGCAATCGGGGCAGACAAGATAGGAGAGTAAGCGTTTTTTCATCGTGAAGGGCTAGAGAATACGCAGCTGTGCAGGTCTCGTCAAGCATAGCCAATCCCCAAACTGCGGTACTGATCTAATTTCGGTTTCAGATCAGTACCCAAACTGCCCTGTGCTTTCGTAATCCTCTGTTAACGTTTATTATACAAAGTAGCGTGTGTGGCATTGTCGGATTCACTCATCAGAACCGTCCCGTTGATCCCGGACTGATTCAGGGAGCAACTTCCTCTCTCATTCATCGCGGACCTGACCAGCAGGGAGTGTACGAATCCAACGACATTTCCCTGGGGGCCGTGCGGCTTACGATTATCGACCTGGCTTCGGGCGAGCAACCCATGCGCAGCGAAGACGGTGACACGGTTCTGGCCTACAACGGCGAAATCTACAATCACGCGGAACTGCGCAGTGAGTTACAGGCCTTGGGACATCGCTTTGTCACGCAAAGTGATACCGAGGTAGTGCTGCACTCGTTTCTGGAGTGGGATACCGAGTGCTTTCGGCGGCTGCGAGGAATGTTCGCGATTGCTCTCTGGTGTCAATCGCGCAAGCGTCTGGTTCTGGCCCGCGACCGCGTGGGAATCAAGCCCTTGTATCTTTGCCGCCAAGGCAACGACATTCATTTCAGCTCGGAACTCAAGGGAATTCTGTACCATCCCGATATCGATCGGAACCTTGATCTCGCCGGTCTGAACTGCTATCTGCGCGTCAATTACGTGCCTGCGCCCTTTACCCTGATTCAAGGTGTAGAAAAGCTTCCTCCGGGCCACGTTCTGACGTGGCAGCACGGTTCGACGAATATCGAGGCTTATTGGCGCTGTGTCGCCGCAGATCGGCCGCGCAAGGGCTGGACGATCGAGTCCGCCAAGGAACAACTCGACTTTCTGCTACGAGAATCGGTGAAGGAGCATCTGGTTGCCGATGTGCCAGTCGGGCTCTGGGCCAGCGGAGGGCTGGATTCGTCGACCATCCTGCATTATGCGACTGAGGCTTCGTCCAAGCCGCTGAAGACCTTCTCCATCACCTTTAAGGGCCGCAGCTTTGATGAAGGCGCCTACATCAATGAGGTGGCGGAATATTACGGAACTGATCATTCGGAAGCTGACCTGAGCACCGACACCGATTTGCAGGGAGCCATTCAGGATTTTGCCTACTATTCCGACGAACCGGGTGCTGATGCCGGCTGCCTGCCCGTCTGGTTTCTGGCAAAGATGAGCTCGCAGCAGGTGACGGTCGCGCTCAGCGGCGAGGGAGCTGATGAGCTATTCGGCGGATACTTGACCTATCTCGCAAGCCGTTATGCGCAGCGCGCCCGACTGGTACCAGCCGCTCTGCGACGAATGGCCATAGGGGCCTTGGGCTACTGGCCAGTTTCGGACGAGAAAATCAGTTTCGAGTACAAGCTGAAACGGTTCCTGCGGGGATCGTTGATGTCGCCCGACGAATCCCACATTTTTTGGAACGGAACGTTCTCTGAAGAGGAAAAGGCGGAATTTCTGTTGGGAGCCGACCCGGCGCCGATGGCCAAAATACTGCAGAACATGCCGCCAATCTCCGGGATTGAACGCTACATGCGGTTCGATCAGCAGTACTACTTGCCCGACGACATTCTCTACAAAGCTGACCGCATGAGCATGGCGCACTCGCTGGAAGTGCGCCCGCCGTTCCTGGATCATCGCATCGTCGAGTTTGCCGCGTCGCTACCGGAGAACTATAAGATCCGCGGCTCCCGATTGAAGTTCATCCTGCACGAACTGATGAAGGGGAAACTGCCGCCTGCGATTTTGCGCCGGAAGAAAGTGGGATTCGACATCCCCGCGCACGACTGGTTCCGCGGCGTGCTGAAACCGCTTCTGCTAGACACGGTGACCGAGCAGGCGGTGAAGGAAACGGGCATTTTTCGTTGGGAAGGAATCCAGTCGATTATCAACCGGCACATGGAGCGGCGAGACAGCTTCGGATATCACCTGTGGGGCTTGCTGATTTTCTTTCTCTGGATTAAACGCTGGAACATTCAGACCATGCCGGAGGCGGAACCTGCCGGCAGGGCACTGGTCAGCCTCTCGACCAGATGAGCGTCGATAGCACGTCTAATATCGTCACTGCTTTGCTGTAGTTCGGCGCGGGCTTTCCTCCGCTCTCTAGTGACGCGACTTACGAGATACCCCTAGTTACCAATTTATGGCGATAAATAACTCTGTTGCTGTCGATCGAAAACCCGGGCAGCAACGTACCGAAGATATTCACAGCGAGCCCTCTGGTTTTCTTTCGCGGAGCTGGAGCCTATACCTGGTGCTGCTGGCGATTGCCAGCTCGGTTTACCTGAGCGGCATCATCTCCCCTCCTTCCCTGGCAGACGATTCCGATGCGGTTCTGGCACAGATCTCCAGAACCATGTTGACTAGCGGAGACTGGGTGACCGCTCGTCTGGACGGTGTGCCCTATCTCGAAAAGGCTCCTCTCCCCTACTGGTTGATGGCGTGCTCCTACAAGATTTTTGGGGTACACGACTGGGCGGCGCGCATTCCTTTCGCTCTGTTCGGTATTGGGCTGTCTCTGCTGACCGCCGCTTTCGGCATTTGGGCATTTGGTAAGAAAGCCGGATTTTATGCAGGTTTGTGCATGTCGGTCTGTGTCGGACTGTACCTGTTTACTCGAGTCGTTATTCCCGACATCATTCTGACCTTCACCATTACCCTGGCGATGTGGGCCCTGCTGCGCGTCACCGACGATGACGAGAAGAATTCCCGAGCTTGGGCTTTCGCCCTGGCTGCAAGTTTGGGCGTTGGGATGCTGCTGAAGAGCTTGATTGGAGTAGTGTTTCCGATCGCCGCCAGCGTTATCTATCTGTTCCTTACGAAGCAGTTATTTTCTGCGAGAACCTGGAAGCGGCTGCATCCCTTCAGCGGACTGGCGATCATACTGTTGATCGCGGTTCCCTGGCACGTGCTGGCCACGCTGCGCAATCCACCATACTTTTCGCTCTCCATGCATAGCGGGCGCGGAGAATATCACGGATTCCTGTGGTTTTTCTTTATCAATGAACAACTGCTGCGCTTTCTGAATCTGCGCTATCCGCGTGACTACAACACCGTTCCGCGGATTTGGTTCTGGCTCTTCCATCTGATCTGGCTGTTCCCCTGGAGCGTCTACTTGCCAGCCGTTGCGAAACTGTCATTCCGTCCGGTGGATCGAGCCGGACGCACCCGGCTTCTGGCTCTGTGCTGGATCGGATTCGTGCTGGTGTTCTTCACCTTCTCTACTACCCAGGAATATTATTCGATGCCCTGCTATCCGGCGTTTGCGTTGCTGCTGGGCTCGGCAATGGCGATGGGCGGCGACTGGATTCGTCGTGGGACGCAGTTTCTTACCGCCATTACAGCGTGCTGCGCAGCAGCGGTGATTGCGATTCTGGTCTTGGTCCGCAATGTGCCGACTCCGGGTGATATTTTCAATGCTCTCAGCGCCCATCCGGGGGCTTACACGTTGTCCCTGGGGCACTTCGAAGACCTGACGCTGAGCTCATTCGCTTATTTGCGGCTGCCGCTTGCGTTAGCAGGCATAGCTTTCCTGGTCGGCGCCATTGGGACGTTTCGCGCAGTAGGCAATCGCGCATTTCTTTCGGCGGCTCTCATGATGGTGTTGTTCGTACAGGCTGCTCGCGTAGCGCTGGTGGTCTTCGATCCTTTTCTGTCATCGCGGCCCTTGGCGGAAGCGATTCTGCGATCGCCCGACGGCCAGATCATCCTTGACCGGCATTATTACGCATTCTCGTCGGTCGCCTTTTACACTAACCGGCCGGCTCTGCTTTTGAATGGCCGTGTGCTCAATCTGTCATACGGCTCCTATGCTCCGGGCGCGCCCGATGTTTTCATCGATGATCCGCAGTTGAAGAATCTGTGGCAGACATCCACGAGGTATTACCTGGTCGCCAGCGAAGCTGCCATGCCTCGCCTGGAAAAACTTATTGGGCGGGAAAAACTGATCGTCGTGGCGCAGAGTGGCGGCAAGTTTGTGCTCACCAACATTCCGCTTCCTGAGCCGGATGTACCGAGCGCTGGGATTTTGGGACCGGGCAACTCTCGCCAAAATCCACCCCAGGAATCGACCCTGGCGAGGTTCCGGCAACATCTCGCGCCAGCCCGTATTCATCTTGATTCGCCTGAGCCAGCCTTCACAAGCCCTGCAAATATACGCCAAACCCGGTATATTTGTAGAAGGACAACTGGGTTTATCTCGAATAATTCTGACAGTGGTGGCTTCTTAAGCCTAATAAGACCTGAGGAGAATGCATGAGAATTGCCGTACTGGGTGGGGATGGATACTGCGGATGGGCGACCGCCTTATATTTGTCCAAACAGGGACATGAAGTTGCCATCGTCGACAACTACATTCGTCGCAAATGGGACATCGATCTGGGCGTGTCGACCCTGACGCCGATCCTCTCTCTACGCAACCGCCTGCAACTCTGGAAAGATCTCACCGGCAATGTCATTCACATGTTCGAGGGCGACATGCGCGACTACGCATTTCTGTCGGCGCATATCCGCGATTTCAAACCCGATACAGTGATTCATTTTGCCGAGCAGCGGTCGGCCCCTTACTCCATGATCGACCGCGAGCACGCCACGTTCACCCAGGTCAACAATATTGTAGGAACACTGAATCTGCTGTTTGCCCTGCGCGAGTTCAAGCCCGACTGCCACCTGGTGAAGCTGGGCACCATGGGCGAGTATGGCACGCCTAACATCGATATCGAAGAAGGCTACATCAAGATCGAGCACAACGGCCGCAGCGATGTGCTTCCCTATCCCAAGCAGGCCGGCTCGTTCTATCACCTCTCGAAAGTCCACGACAGCCACAACATCATGTTCTGCTGCCGGGCCTGGGGATTGCGGGCCACGGACCTGAATCAAGGCGTCGTCTACGGCACCACGACCGACGAGACCGCATTGGATGAAGGGCTGATCAATCGCTTCGATTACGACGAGATCTTCGGCACCGCTCTGAACCGCTTCTGCATTGAAGCGGCCGCGGGCCATCCGATCACCGTTTACGGCAAGGGCGGGCAGACACGCGGCTTCCTCGATATCCGCGACACCATTCGCTGCGTCGAGATTGCCTGCCACCATCCGGCCAACCCTGGCGAGTTCCGTGTGTTCAACCAGTTCACCGAACAGTTTTCGGTTCTGGAACTGGCGCACATGGTGCAGTCGGCTGGAACGAAATTCGGCCTGAAGGTGGAAATCGATCACCTGCCCGATCCGCGCGTGGAATCGGAAGCGCATTACTACAACGCGAAAAATTCGAAGCTGATCGATCTGGGCTTGCAGCCGCACATGCTGTCGGATTCGCTGATCGATTCGCTGATCAATATCGCGCTCAAGTACAGCGATCGCATCGATACCTCGGTCTTTATGCCACAGGTGAACTGGAGAAACGCCAGCAACAGCCGCAACGGGACGGTGCGGACACCTTCAGGTGTGGTCATGGAGCCGTCGGAGGTTTAGACGGTTACAACCGATCAAGATAATAGCGTAGGGTTGGATCCTCAGCCTTGCGTTATTTTTTCGCTGACCAGCCGGGCTGCCTTCACCGCGCTGACCACTTTGCCGGAGAAGATGTGGATCTCGCCGGGAGCTGTCTCCTGCACATACAAAGTTCGCCGATCCTGCTTAGGGCTGTTCTCTACCACCCGCATGGTGAAACGCGACCCCAGATAAACCGCCTCCGCTGACGCAGGAATTCCCAGCGTCGCATCCTTCCGCATCGCCTCGAACCGGCCCCACGAGATTGGCGCGAATCCCGGCCCGTTTAGAAGTGGCACATACCGCTCAGGGATAGGCTCGTCAGGATCGGTGGTGGTCCAGTGATTGCTGTGCTTGGCCGAGCCCCACATCGAGCGCTCCGAGCTGCCGTATGGATCGAATGCGGTAAATGGGCCATCGACGATCACCAGCGACACGCCTCGCAGTTGTTTCGGCAGCCGGATCAGGATTTTCTCCGCCACCTGATACTTCACCGACTTGAACAGGCCTCGCGAAGGACCTAATCCGTAGGTCGCCCAAACGACATAGTCATACTCCGGACGCATCGACGGGAGGAACATTTGCTGCTTGAAATTGATCCCTTGCGATCGGATCTGTTCCGTTAGTAGGTCACGCAAGATTTCCGGATCGTAAATTTGCTCCTCGACCTCATAGCATTTGTCGATGAAATCGAAATTCATCCATTCCGGACGGCAAGGATCCAAGCGAAAGTTGTATTTGTGCATCACCTGCTCGAACAGCTCGGACGGTGTCTGCGAGCCTTCGTGAGGAATCGCATAGTAATGACGGCTGTTGCGAACGATGGCAGGCGCGAAGGTTTCCAGGAACTCCTGCCGCGCTCCCATGGTTTCCTCGATGGTCTCGGGACTGCGAGGATAGTGATATCCGGAGTGAATGCGAAACTGATTAATGCCGGAAGCGGCGTTCAAGACGCCCAGCGGGTCGAAGAGATGGACGTCGTGGCCTTGTTCGGCCAGGCGGATTGCGGTGGTGGCGCCGTAAACTCCCGCCCCGGCAATAGCAACTTTTGATTTGTGCATTATGAGTACGTTTGTTTCCGGCGAGTCTCCACAACTCATCGATCGTTCGCTTTGTGTCAGGGCACGATCTTTAGTCGTGCCAAATGCCAGATACTTTCGAACCCGGGCAGCCCCTGCCCCGTTGTCGGCAGGGGCTAAAGCGCTATCATGTGAGCGGCTTTGCGGCACGTCTAAAGACGTGCCCTGACACAAGGCGCATGCCGGGCCAAGTCCGAATCACAAGCTCGCCCAATTCCGCATTTGGGGACATCGCTCGACACTCGAAACCTAAAACCCTGAAGCTGCTTCATCGTTTCCCACGTGGCACGTTCCCTGGATTCACCGGCACCAAGATTCCATCGCGTATGCGGTAGTCGAAGCCGCGCCAGCGAATCGTGTTCCGGCCGAAGCTGGCTACCCAGATGGCGAACGCTATCAGATCCCACAGCGGGATCAGCAGCATCTTCGGCCACAGGCCCTTCTGGCCCATGATCCGCACCCCGATCAGCCATGTCATGATCACACGGAACACGACATAGCTGCCCAGATAGCCCACGGCCACCGGCCATGTCGGATGCGTCGCGACGGCAATCAGCGCCCAAATCAGTCCCCAGGTGAAGACCAGGCCGCGATGCCCTTGCCGCCGCACCAACCGCATTACCGTCATCCAGCGTACGCGTTTATAGAACAGGTCTTTGAGCGATGCGAAATCGGCCACCGACTTCACAATGTACGGCAGCAGCTTGACCTCGGCCTGCTCCGCCACTAGCCGTCCTACATTGAGATCGTCCGCGGGACGATTCTCGATAGTCTCGTAGCCGCCAAAGCCGGCGATGCGCTGCTTGGTGGTGACAATCGATTGGCCGAACATGAACTTCACGCCATCCAGTTGCCAGGCCACCAGAATGCCCGCGAAGAAGTCGGAGATCATTCCGATTGATTGCAACTCCTGCACGAAGCTGGTTTCCTCGGTCGAGACATACAACGTGGTCGCACCGCCCACCTTGGGATCGCGGAACGGATGGGCCACCGCGCGCAGGTAATCCGGTCCGACGCGAATGTCACCGTCCGTAATGACCAGCAGATCGTAGTGCGCCTCATGGACCAGCCGCACCAGCCGCGCAATCTTGTCATTGATGGCGCTGCGCCCGGAGCCAAACAGCAGGCGAATCTTGCGTTCGGGAAAATCGGCGATCAGCTTCTCCAGCACCGGCAGAGCCGGGTCGTCGGTGTCGACACAGAAAACAATTTCGTATTCGGGATAGTCCTGGCGGCAGAAGCTGGCGTAATTTTCATACGCGTCCTCATCCAGTCCGCGAATCGGTTTCAGGCAGCTGATCGGCGGAAAAAAGTCGGTGTTCGGCGGGTTCTCTGCGCTGCGAAACCCGGCGGTAACGAATCGAACTATAGATCGCCAGAAGGTAATAAATGCCGGGAATAGCGGCGACCATCAGGACGATGTAGCCTGCGATGGTCAACGTGCGGTCTCTCGAACTGTGCGGCTAAACTGCTTCACGGGAGCGAAATCACGGATGCGCTGGAGCTCAACAAGCTGGAGCCATACAGCGCCACAAACTCATTTGGAAAGCAAAAGTGTAATCTAACATACGGGCAAAGCCCGGTCGAGGATGCACAACCCCGCCGGGGGCCGACTGGGAGTTTGTGCGCGCCTCAGCGGGCGAGACCAATCCTCATGCGCGTGTGCGTAACCGGCGGTACAGGATTTCTGGGGACATTTCTGGTGCGAGATCTGCTCACCCAGGGCCTGCCAGTGCGAGTACTGGCGCGACCCTCGCGACGAGCCGAAGAACTTGCGGCCGCCGGGGCGGAAATCGTTCGCGGCGAACTGGAGAATCCAGAATCCATCGCGCGGGCAATCAAGGGTGCGGATGTTGTCTATCACCTGGCGGCCAAGGTCGGTTCTCCTGGCGGCCGGGCCGATTACTTCGCAGCCAACGTGTCGGGAACTGAACTCATTCTGTCAGCCTGTGCGCAGCAAGGCATCAAGCAAGTGGTGTATGCCAGTTCGTTGGCGGTTTACGGTCCAGTCGAAGAAGGCATGCGGATTGACGAGGACACTGCTTTCGACGAGCGCCCCGATCAACGCGACGCTTATGCGGAATCGAAGATCGCTGCCGACCGGATGGTTGCCCTGTTTGCCCGCCAGACCGGGATAACGACGCTGATCCTCCGCCCGGGAATTGTCTTTGGGCCGGGAAGGCCGCTTCCCATCGGCATCCTGGGATTCAGTGTGGGAACAACCAACCTGGTGTTCGGCAATCCCCATCATCGGCTCCCGCTGAACTATGTCGAGAACCTGGTCGACGCCATGCAAATGGCTGCGGCAAGGGGTGAGGGATTTCGGCAATTCAATGTGGTCGATGACGACGATCTGACGCTGGGACGTTATCACCAGATCAGGCGATCCGTGGACCAATCCAAGACGCGATTTTCGTCCGGCTGGCCGATTCGGGTTGCGGGTCCTTTCGCCGAAACGCTGCGGCCAGTGTTGCACATGGGAGACATACGCCTCTCGCGACATCAATTGCGGCGAGCGTTGCAGGATCGCTGGTACGACACGCGCCGCATCCGCGAACAAACCGGCTGGCAGCCGCGGGTGCCGCTGCCGGAAGCGATACGGCGCACGGCGAAAGCGGGAGCGGATTAGGAGACGCGACCTTTCTGGAAAAGCGCCTCTGCTCCGAGGAGGGACACTCTAACACATGCTCTTCACTTCCTGGATACTAGCGTCGTGAACGAATCTCTCTTGCCTAACTCCAGATATTGGGTTTCGTCCAAGCGGCCAAAGACTTCCAGCAGTTTCGCAATCACGCCGGTCCATCCGGTTTGATGGCTTGCCCCCAGGCCGGCGCCGTTATCTCCGTGGAAGTATTCGTAGAACAGAATGTTGTCCTTCCAATAAGGATCGGTCTGAAACTTTTCGGTGCCTCCAAAGACCGGCCTGCGGCCGGATTCATCGCGCAGAAAGATTTTGGACAGTCGATCGGCAATGTCCCGGGCAACTTCAAAGAGGTTCATCAGGCGTCCCGATCCGGTTGGGCATTCGATCTTGAAGGTATCGCCGTAGTACAGATAGTAGGTCAACAAAGCGCGGATGATCAGGGCGTTTACCGGCATCCAGACGGGACCGCGCCAGTTGGAGTTGCCGCCAAACATGCCGCTGTCAGACTCGGCCGGCAGATAGTCGACCCGAAACTCCTTGCCGCCAACATTGACCACGAAGGGATGATCGGCATGGTAGCGAGAGAGGGCTCGAATGCCGTATGGGCTGAGAAACTCCTGCTCGTCCAGCATTCGAGTCAGGATTCGGCGCAGACGTTGCGGATTCACCGCCGCGGCAATGCCACGCTCCCCATGCCCGAGATGTCCTACCCCGGTAGGATGAAGGCTATTGCGCAATTCGGGCATGCGGTTCAATCGTTCCTGCAGTACTTGAAGTGCTCTGGGTACCCTTTCCCGCTGCCAGGGCTCGATTACAGTAGTCGCGCAGATGGGCAGCAGTCCCACCATGGAGCGAACCTTTAGCCGGCGCGCCGTGCCATCGGGAAGCCGCAGTACGTCATAGTAGAAGCCGTCCTCCTCGTCCCACATACCCTCGGGGCCGGTTTGATTCATGCCGCGCGCGATCCACAGAAGATGGTCAGCAAACTTAATGACCATGTCTTCGTAGAACTGGTCTCGGGACGCCAGTTCGATAGCGATTTCGGCCATGTTCTGGCCGAACAGCATCATCCACGCGGTGCCGTCAGCCTGCTCGAGCGACCCCCCGGTGGGCAACGGAGCGCTGCGATCGAAGACACCAATATTGTCCAGGCCAAGGAATCCTCCTTCAAAGACGTTCTTGCCGAAACGGTCTTTGCGATTCACCCACCAACTGAAATTCAGCATCAGCTTGGAAAACGAACGCTTAAGAAACTCGATGTCGCCTTGTCCGCGAAGCGCCTGCTCGGTGTGATACAGGAAGATCGTAGCCCAGGCGTGTACGGGTGGATTGACATCGCCGAAGTTCCATTCGTAGGCCGGGATCTGTCCGGTGGGATGGAGAAAAAATTCCTGCAGCATCAGGTCCAGCTGCTCCTTGGCGAAATCGACGTCGACGGTGCTGATCGCCATGGTATGAAACGCCAGGTCCCAGGCGGCATACCACGGATACTCCCATTTGTCGGGCATGGAGATGACATGCTCGTTCATCATGTGGAACCACTCGCGATTCCGGATTCCCTTGCCGCCCGACTGTAGAGGATCGACGCCGTGCTCTCCCAGCCATTTGTCGACATCGAAGCCGAAGTACTGCTTGGTCCACAGCATTCCGGCCAGCGCCTGACGCATTACCCGGCCCTCGTCTTCGGTCAGGCGGGTGGGAATGATCATGCGGTAAAACTCATCAGCCTCTTGCTTGCGCGCCGCGACAGTCTTGGCGAAATCCTTGAATGGATCGCCCACGGCGGCGGGTGCAATATCGCTCATCCGCAAACGAATAGTCGCCTGCTGCCCCGGTCCCACGGTTGACTTGATAATGCGCCGCAGCTTTGGTCCCGGTAGCTTGCGGATTAACGGCATTCTGTTTTCCGTGAACAACATAATTGTCGATCGCGTCTTTCACGTAAGCAGTGGCGTTGGGTGTGCCGAAGATTCGTTCGGTGTTGGTCTCGTTCTCGGTAAACAACAGCGGAACTTTTCCTTCACAGTACAGATATCGGTCGCCTAATTTCTGGTGCGATGCGGACATCCCAACACTTCCTTTGCCGGCCGCCACCTGGCTCAAGCGGGGCTTCGGAGTTCCCTCCCACCAGGTCCAAGTGTTGCGAAACAACAGCGTGGGCAGCACATGAAGAGTGGCCGCTTCGGGTCCGCGATTGCATATCGTGATCTCGATCAGCGCATCCTCGGCGGTTTGCTTGGCAAATTCCACGAAGACGTCCCAGTAACGATTGTCGTTGAAGATGCCGGTATCCAGCAGCTCGTATTCCATCTGGGTGCGACTGCGCTGCTTATTCGTGCTGACCAGATTGTCGTAAGGAAATCCCCCCTGCGGATACTTATAGAGGTATTTCATGTAGGAATGGGTCGGGGTGCTGTCGAGATAGAAGTAATACTCCTTGACGTCTTCGCCGTGGTTGCCTTCGCTGTTGGTCAGGCCGAACAGGCGTTCCTTCAGAATGGGGTCTTTGCCATTCCATAGCGCCAGGCTGAAGCAGAGGAACTGGTTCTCGTCGCTGAAACCGGCGAGCCCATCTTCACCCCAGTGGTAGGCGCGCGATCGGGCCTGGTCGTGCGTAAAGTAGTCCCAGGCATTGCCATCCTGACTGTAGTCCTCGCGCACCGTGCCCCATTGACGTTCGCTGAGATATGGGCCCCACTTTTTCCAGGCTGCCTTACCGGTTCGAGCCTCTTCCAGCCTGATGCTTTCCTGATCGTTGCTCATTTCTCATCTCCCCTTCTTGGGTAGTTTCTTGGATCGCCTGACTCATGGCCGATTGTAGACTGTCGGCCTGGTTCGTTCGAGACACTCGAGGCCGGCTTACGCTAATGCCAACATTCCCGTCGATTACGGACGGTAGAACGCA
The DNA here is from genome assembly GCA_963746515.1 of uncultured Acidobacteriaceae bacterium. Classification (GTDB taxonomy): domain Bacteria; phylum Acidobacteriota; class Terriglobia; order Terriglobales; family Acidobacteriaceae; genus Bog-257. The sequence goes on from CAVVBO010000005.1 coordinate 520,816, forward strand.
AAACCGCCGGCCACCGCGCCAGCCAGAACCAGAAAAGCAGGATTGATCTTGGAGCGCAGCAGAATCAACAGCACCGCGCCTGCGATGCCCACCGTAACCCAACCGGTCACCACTCCCCTGGCCAGGCTCAAGCAACCGGCCAGCAGCAAACCGATGGCGACCGGCGAGAGTCCGCGCTGAATCGAATTTCTCCAGGGCCACTTTTCCAGCTTTACCCACAGACGTCCGACATAAAACGCAAGCAGGGCCGTCGGCCCGAAGAACGCAATCAAGACAACAATGGCTCCCGGAATGCCCGCGGCCCACTCGCCGATGGAGACAATCATCATCATGTTCGGCCCGGGAGCGATTTGTCCCATGCTGTACAGGTGAATGAGCTGGGTGAAAGTGAGCCACTGGTGAACGTCGACGGTAAGCACCTTCATCTCCGGAAAGGCAGCCAGACCGCCCCCGACCGTCAGGATCGAGAGATAGGAAAACACGCGAATCAGCGCGAAGATCTGATTCATGTGAGTCTCCTCCCTGGTTTGCGAGGATGGTACCAGAGGATCGCCATGATGCCGACGGCGATCAGCACTCGGGGCACGGACTGATGCAGGCGGTCGACTCCGAAGACCGTGAGTCCCACAAAGATCAGGTCGTAGACGTGGGCCAGCGACTTCTTGCCCAGCTGAATGGTGGTCGCCAGGATAAGTCCCACTGCTGCCGCCGCCACGCCCTTGCAGCATGGCCGTGACCAGTGGCTTGTCGCCGTGCGCGTGGTAGAACATGCCGGCAATCAGCATTAACAACGCCGCCCGGCAGGCAGATGGCGACGATCGCCGCCAACGCTCCAAGAATCCGCGCAGCCGGTCACCCACCAGCACGGCCATGTTGGTTGCGTTCAGCCCGGGCAGGGTCTGGCTGATGGCCAGATACTCGACGAACTTCTGGTCATCGACCCAGCCTCCGCTTGTCACCAGGCCGTTGCGCAGATAGGCCACCACGCCGCCGCCGAAGCTGGTGGCGCCAATGAACAGGAATTCCAGAAAGATGCTGAGGACGCGAGATGTCCCCGGCTGGGGCGAATGGCCGGGGACACGGATTCAGGGGCCGCTTTCGCGCTGGCATCACTCATGACTTTGCGGCGGATTGCCCTTCAGACGGTACACCATTCCGGTCTTGGTGGTGCCCAGCGAAATCCAGTCCTTCACGTCCTGTTGCAGGGTGATGAAGAACTGCTCGCACAGTTTTCTTGGTTTAATCGTGCAGCTCGTCTCCGCGATTGAACTTGACCTGGTAGGCAAACTCGCCCACCAGCGGAGTGTGCTCGCCCCGGGTACGCCAAAGTGCGACATTGCAGTGCGCCGTCACTCCTTTGCCGAAGTCAAGGTTTCCCAGTTCCAGCAGCACCTCTTCCACGATCGCTTCGTTGACCAGGCGAGACTTCCTCGTCCTCCGACTTCTTCAGGACGGCGAGTGCCGGGAAGACATTGGCCAGCCCCCACATGCCGAGCTGATCGCCCTGATGCATCTGGCTCAATCCGAAGCCGCAGTTGTGGGAGTACAGAATGCGAAAGCCGCCGAACTGGTCCTTCAGCGGCAGAGCTTCGGCTTTGAACTTGATCTGATAGGCGCCGGCAATCTTCGGCCGCACGTCCAGAGCCGCTGCCATCTTCTCGTCGGGATGGCGAAACTTGAAGACGATTTCCGGATCGCCTACCGGAAAACCGTCGACGTAAACAATTCGCCGCCGCAGGATAAAAGCATTGTTGTAGAGACGGAAGTCAGGGGTGTCCATGAAAACGATTTCCCGAATATCGGGACGCCGTCCGACTTTAGGATCGGTAACGAACCCCACCTTTAGATTCTTTGCAGTGCGCTGAACCAGCTTGCCGAAATCGCGAAAACTCTCGACTGAACCGAAACGGTCAGGCTTGAGGATGAGCTTGGCTTCCAGATATTGAACGCAGTCCTGGGGATGACCGTCGCTGTAGGTCGCACCCGCAGTCTCAACTGCATCTCCAAGGATTCCACCCACTGCCGCCAGCTTTTCTGGCTTGATTTGTTTTTCTTTTTTCGCCTTTGGATCTTGGCTATCTTTGCTCTTGGCTTTCTTGTCTTTCTTGTGGTGCTTCGACACAGGCGTCCTCCGTGAAATGTAGTTCGGCTGAAAAAGCGCAGCTTTGATTTTCCAACCCGGCCCGGAGATCACCTGCTCGCCGAAGTAGCGCGGCTCATCGGCAACACAGTTCCAGGCGAATCTTACCGCATGCATCCAGGTTACGCAGTTTTCATATCTACTACTTGCAGGCCAAATGCGCCACTGGCAAAATATCTAGTTTTGGCCTCGCCGGATCGGGCAGGAAATCCGCAACCGGCGGGCTGACCCAAAGGATAAAGTCAGCGAGCCGCACCGGACCAAGGCAGACGTAAGCATCTTCCAGTCGCAAGGTAACCTCAATTACCAGGTGTCAAACTGGCAGCCCTCAGCGTTGTCTGTCATGGCTTGGTGACGGCGATCATGTTGTCGTCAGCGTCTCTGTCCACCAGTTTGTTATAGGGATCGATGCCGGCCCGGGTCGGCATTTCATCGACAATGATCTCGAAGGTATTGTGTTCCTGAGTAAGTTTCTCTTTCTTGAGGTAGAGAGGCTTCTCCTCGTCCTTCTTGCCCTTGAATACTCCAATCTCAATGTAGTCGTTGAGCGGCATCGGACTTTCATTGCCGTTTCCGTCGGCTTTAACTTTGCGGGCCTGGGCGGTAAGTGTCACCTTGAACTTGTGGTCGGCAGTAGGCGTAACCGTCGCGGTGAGCGCCTTATTGTCATAGAGAACGATGGACTCGAAGCCGTCGGTAATGAGGTATTGCAGTTCGGGCGGAGTTTGCGCTCGCAGCGCTTCGACCAACTGGCGGGTATCCGGGTAAGGTACGGTCTGCGAGTTGGTTGCGTTCGCGTAGCGATACTGCATCAGAAAGTTGTGCAGGGCGGTATCGACTTTATCTTCTCCGATGTAATCGGCCAGCGTGTACATGATCTGACCGCCCTTCTGGTACCAAACGTAGGGCTCGCGCTGAACCAAGGCCAGCGGCGGCTCGTGGCGGACTTCGCCGCCGCGGCCACGGAGATAACCATCCAGCTCGTGCTTGAGAAACTTGTGCATATTGTCCCGGCCATATTTCTCCTGCATCACCATAAGCGCTGAATATTCCGCCAGAGTTTCCGACATCATGTTCGAGCCCTGCACATTGCCTCCGATCAACTGGTGACCCCACCACTGATGGCCGAGTTCATGCGCAGTGACGAAGTAGGTGAAGTCGATATCGTTCTTCTTGACCATCCGGCTGATAAAGCCAATGCTTTCAGAATAGGGAACGGTGTTGGGGAAAGACTGCGCAAATGTGCGATAGCGAGGAAACTCCATGATGCGGAACTGCGCAAACTGGTAGGGACTGTAGTGCTGCTGGTAGTAGTCGAGGCCGGCTTTGGAAGAGGCCAGCATGTCGTCGATGTCGTACTCGTGACCGGGGGTGTAGTACACCTCAAGCTTCGTTCCCTTGTATTGTTCGCGCTTGACGTTGTAGCGCGCCGAGATGATAGGCAAAGAAATCGAGGATGTTGGTCGTCCCCATGTCGTACTCGAAGAAGTTGCGTCCGTCTTGTTGCCACGCCCGCCTCAGATAACCGGGAGCAATGGCGATCTGGTCTGGCGAAGTGCTGACGATCGTGTGGTACGTGATCCAGTCAGACTGCTTCATGAAAACGTTGTAGAGCGACTGCGTGGGGTCGCCGCGTGGCGCCATTTCTTCCAAAGGCCCGAGATGCTCTTCCCGGCGGCGGCGCGGGTCGTCGAGCTCGAGATCCTGAATGTAGCCAATGGCGGGAAAGTAGCCGGAGTCGAAGAACGTCCCGTTATATGCCAGCTCAGCGCGTTCGTTGCCATCGCGAAAGCCGTGCGACCGATAGCCGACGTTGAAGGTCATCTGCAAGTTATCGCCCGGAGCGAGCGGCTCGTCCAGTGCGTAAATGGAATATATGGTCGCGGGCGCTGGAGCTGACCCGATGAAACGGCCGGTCGAATTGACGTTCGAGACAGATTGCATCTGGTCGGTGATGTGAATTTGGGAGATGGACTCGGAAGTCTTATTTTTCAGCGTGTAAGTGCCCCAGCCGGAGAATGAGCGGTGCTCGGGATCGATATCGACTCGAGTGTCGACGGCAGTGATCTTGGGTTGCGGCAGGTTCTCATATTTCTTGAAGCTGCGTTCGTAGTCGGCTTGAATCGCGCGCCGCTGCTTGGCGTTCAGGTATTCGTTCAGGACATGCGCGTTGTAGTAGTACCAGACTCCACTGCCCAAGCGCGATGAAGGCGAAATAACCAGGGCTGGGATCAGGCGCGGCAGGCGAGCAGCGGCCAGACGGCGGCGAGCGGGCCACGCATCGTCTGCCCCACGGCGAGTCAAGGCGATGGAGATGACGCCGAGGAATGCGGAGATCGCCAGCCAGTAGGTAATAGACCAGAACAGCGCGGGCACGAAGTGTCCGTAGCCGTTCATGTCGCTGTAGGTGTAAGGCGGAGTGTTGCCGAACAGGTAAAGAGTATTCTCCCAGCCAAAGTTGAACAGAATGGGGACAAGGACAAAGATGCCGATGACAATGCCGTGACCAATGAACTTGTTGCGTGACGACAGTTTGAACGAAAAGCGCAAGCAGGGCAAAAATAATGACTGCGGGAAGGTGACGATGTATAACTCTTCGAAGTATTGCAGAAGCTCGTAGTGGTAGTAGCCGGCGATCGTCTGCATGAAAATGCCGCAGAGCATGGTCACGGTGAGAAGAACCAATTCAACGAACAGCGATGGCGACCAAGCTTGGAGAGCCAGTCAACGCGTTTCCCGCATGGGCAAGGCGTCGTGGATTCCGTCGAAGTGGACGTCGCGCTCGCGCCAGATGAGTTCGGCCGCGTACAGGGCAGCAACGATGTAGAGGAACAGGGCGGCGCCGCCTTCGACTGCCTGAAGCATCAGGTAGGTGACGGGCCAGACGTCGACCTCGGCGACGTGTCCGGCAAAGTAGCCGTTGTTGATCGCGAAGGCGATCATCAGCCCGAGAATCGCCCAGAAGGGAATCTCGTGCAGGATGGTGTAGATCCGAAGCCGCGGAGAGTGAAGGAAATTGCGCCCAGGTGGTAGAAGGTGCGAAGACTGATGAACCGCGGAAGGCGGGCGGCGACTAGCGAGCGCGCGGGCCGTAGTTCCAGCTCCTCCTGTTGCTTGGCCTTGGCGGCGCGCCGCCCTTGGGAAACGGCAGTAAGCGCCTCCACCGACATCGGGAAACAACGCCCAGACTGTCACCAGGGAAATGCAGCCGACCGCGAGCCAGAGTAAACGGTTGTAGAGGAAAACTCCCGACGCCACTTGCGGCGACCAGCTGAGCTGACAGAATTCTCTCAACCACGGTCCAATAGCGGGTGACATCGTCCAGATAGCAGAAACCGATAGGATCGAAGATGCCCGACCAGAAGCGCTCCAGCGACCGGGTAGCGCTGAACGACGGTGATGCCGATCAGGTAGACCATGAACACGCCAGCACCCTGCACATAAACGACGAAGATCTTTCGCGACAGGGCCGCGACGGCGAAGAAGAGCGAACCCAGAAAAAAGATCTGTACGACCGTGATCGAAAGGAACGGCTGCAGATACCACCAGAGATGATTCGGACCGATGCGAGTATGGTCGGCCCAGGGAGCGAAGGTGCCGGCGAATTCGCCAAACATGGCTCCGGAAAACGCAAAAACGGTGACTACGCAACGAGCCCGCCCAGCGTCCGCCGAGATAGGCAAACTTCGAAATGGGCTTGGTGAACAGCATCTGGTAGGTATCGCGTTGGAAGTCGCGGAGGATGGACGTGCCGAAGATGGCCGCGATGATGATGATGCCGAACAGGCAGATGCCGGTATCGTACACCGATGTTGGCGTACGGGCCATTGAGCAGAACCTTGCCATTGGCTGTAGGCCGACTGGACCGAAACTCTCGCGAAGCGACACACAGGAAAGCGAAGACAGAACCACAGAGCCGAAGTAGATGTAAGTCGAAATACTCTTGCGTCGGAGCCTGAGTTCGAATGAGAAAAACTCCCAGAACATTGCCATGGCTATCCCTCACTCGCCTTAGTTTCTTGGCCTGGCGCGAAAGATTGAGGAAGTAGACGTCCTCCAGCTCAGAATCGACGGCGTGGAAGCCGTCGCCTGGGTTGCGCATCGGCGTAGACACGAATTTCGTGCTGGCCGCGCGACCAGATGGGTCGAGATGACGATGCATTTGAGATTCCAGGGCGCGCAGCTCGTCGTCACTGCTGACCACCTTGCTCCAGATCTTGCCGTTGAGGGCGGCCAGCGTGTCTGCCGGCGCGCCTTCGAGCAGGAGCTCGCCCGTAGCAATGATTGCCATGCGCGGGCAAAGCTCGCGAACGTCGTCGACGATGTGGGTGGAGAGGATGACCGTGACATCGCGGCCGATGGAGCTGAGCAGATTGAGAAATCGGTTGCGCTCGGCGGGATCCAGTCCCGCCGTGGGCTCGTCAACAATGATGAGCCGCGGATTGGCGAGCAGCGCCTGGGCAATCCCGAACCGCTGCTTCATGCCACCCGAAAAAGTGCTGAGCGATTTCTTGCGGGCCTCCCATAAATTGGTTTGTTGCAGGAGCGCATCAATCATCTCCTTACGTTCTTTCGACGAGGTCACTGCCCTTCATCACCGCCAGATGGTTGAGCATGTCGAGCGCCGAAATCTTCGGATAGACACCGAATTCCTGCGGCAGGTAGCCCAGGATCTTGCGGACTTCATTCTTTTTATCGAGCACGTCGAGACCATCGAAGTGCACAGAGCCCGAGTCGGGATCCTGCAGGGTGGCGACGATGCGCATGAGGGTACTCTTGCCGGCTCCATTTGGGCCGAGCAGCCCAAACATGTTATTGCCGACCGTGAGAGAAACGTTTTTTAGAGCCTGGACGCCGTTCGGGTAGGTCTTGGACAGACCTGAAATAGTGACTGCCATGGAAGTGGCCTTCCTGAAGGAGTAGTAGAAACTGGTCCCGTGGCGGGGAATGTATCACACAACCGTAATCTGGCGATGGCAAATCTTCTGGCTATCTCAAACTTTGCGCTCTCAGCGACAAAGCGCGGAACGACCGAGAAGATCGTGGAGGCCCTGGGCAGAGTCGAGCTGCCGACCGACGGTTTAGGAAACTTTTGATCTAGCCTGTTTTCAATAACTTGTCTCTCGTAGACCTTAACAAGGATTGATCAATACCTTACGCTAATCGCAGGGTTTATAACTGGTAGTCGAATTACAACAGACAAATAACGGACAAGTGCGAAGCGAACCAAATAGGAAAGCAACCTGAGGCCGTGAACCCCTTGGCCTCTTCCGGGATCCGCTTACTTGTCGAATGGTCGCCGCAACCTTGCTGGGGACGTTCCATCCGACGCTTGTTATTGGTAATCTCCTACAAGCGATTTCTGGACCGCTAGCTGACGACTCGCCCCGGTCAATGAGTAATATGGCGATTTCACGATAGCTAATCTGCGGCGACCTCACTTCACGATAACTATCGGGTAGCCGACGATCCGCTCGGAACCCAACTGCCACATCCACGCATAGGGCGTTTCTCGTCCAAGTGGATTACTTCCGGTTTGCTCGTGAATCCGCCCGGACCGGAAGTTTAGGTTATTCGGCGCACCTGAAGCACTCGGTGATTGAATCGGCTGTTTTGCAACAATCGAGCCGTTTCTCCCGCAATTTTGATTGACACATCGACGTTGCCTGGACTCGTCGAATGAGTAGATGACTTCCGCAAGTTCAATTAGTCGGACATCATCTCTAATAAACGTATCGCTCTCCAGCCTCGCCGTGGATCTGCATAGCAGCCTCACGGCGATCCAATGGGTCACAAGCGGCTATCTTCTCGCGCTCGCTCTCATGCTCCCGCTGAATGGCTGGCTGGTGGAGCGCATCGGAGCCAAATCTCTCTATCTCTGGTGCTTCTCCGCCTTCACCCTCTTCTCAGCTCTCTGCGGCATGGCCTGGTCGGCGAACTCGCTGATCGCATTTCGTATTCTCCAGGGCATGAGCGGCGGTCTGATGGCGCCGATGGCGCAGATGATGATGGCGGGTGCCGCCGGAAAACACATGGCACGCATCATCGGCTACGCCGCAGTGCCCGTGATGCTGGGACCAATCCTCGGCCCGGTCATCGCTGGGGCCATTCTGCAACACGCATCCTGGCGCTGGCTCTTCCTGGTCAACCTGCCGGTCGGTGCATTGGCAATCCTACTGGCGATTCTCTTTCTGCCCAATGAACGTGAAGAGATCAGCTCAAGGGAACTCGATCTGTCCGGTCTGGCGCTGCTCTCTCCCGGACTTGTGCTCTTCCTATACGGATCGGATCATCTCGGCGAACGCATCGGTCTTGCGGCTCTGCTTGTTTCCGTGATTCTGATTGCGTTCTTTTTCAGGATGGCAGGACGCAAAGGAGATCGAGCGCTCATCGATCTCCGGCTATTCAGGAGCAGGACTTTTTCGGCGTCCGCCACCACGCAGTTCATGTCGAACGGAATCTCGTTCGCGGGGCAGATGCTGATTCCGATCTATCTGATTCGCGGCGGGGGTCAATCCCCGAGCGCGACCGGCTGGCTGCTTGCTCCGCTCGGGCTGGGGATGATCTGCTCCTATCCGTGGATGGGAGCCCTGACGCAGCGGTTTGGTATTCGCACGATATCTGCTGGAGGTGCGCTCCTGGCCTTCGCCGCCACGCTGCCATTTCTTTACCTGACCAGTCACGGACTCGTTCTTGCGGTACTCGCATGTGCTCTGTTCCTGCGCGGAGTGGGCCTGAGTGCAGTCGGCATTCCCTCGATCTCGGCGGCATATGCTCCGTCAGAAACGGACCTGCCAATGGCGACCACCTCGCTCAACATTGTGCAACGTCTCGGCGGACCGACTTTGACCACGCTCTGCGCGACCTTCCTGGGATGGAGGTTGGGACTGGCACAGTCTAGCGCCAGCCTCTCCAGCGCATTTACCGTTGCCTTTCTTCTACTCTGCGGATTCCACGCTTTCCTGTTTGCTGCGGCCCTGAGACTACCTCTTTCCCTGGACAAGGCGACAGAACCTCTTGCAGAAGAATCGCCTGCCTTGACAACGGTCGCATCGAGCTGCGAGAGAAAAGAGCCGAGCACTGCGACGGTCGTGATCTTCCAGACCATGGGTCGAGCTCTTCGGATTCGCTGGAGACCTTAGGCAAGCGAGGCCAGAACCTCATCGGTGGTGCGGACGCGGGTGAGACGCGGAAAGATATTTTCAAAGGCAAAGCGGTGATGTTCAGCGTTCTGGCCGGAGCAGGCGTCTTCCACAAGTACAAAGCCAAAGCCGAGGCCGGCGCCCTGGCGGGCGGTGGACTCGACACCTGCGTTGGTGGAGATGCCGGTTAGGACGACCGTGTCGATGCCTCGTGTTTTGAGCTGCTGCTCGAGGTCGGTGCCGGCGAAGGCGCCCCAGTGGCGCTTGGTGAGGAGGATATCGCCGGGCTGGAAGCCAGCGGAAGGAGCGATCTCCGACGCTGCGGCGGGCAGCGGCTTGTCGCCGAGGTCGTGCGGCTGGTCGACGGGAAGCTTCAGAAAGTCGTTGAGGTCGACGCGGACATAGACGACGGGAGCGCCCTGGGCGCGGAAGGCTTTGGCGAGCTTTCTGGAGTTTTCGACGACCTGTGCGGCGGTATGCGGAACGGGGTTCATGCCGACGATGGCATTTTGCAGGTCGATGAGGACGAGTGCGGTCTTTTTGGGGTCGAGCTGAAGTTCTGCCATGGATTTCCTCTGAGTTCAAAGCTGTTCTAGATAAATCGAGGGTACCCTCGACTTATCTAAAGGTTTATAATACGAGGATGTCCTCGATTTCGTCAAATCCCGTCCGGGTTGCTCCGCAGCAGGAGCGATCGATGCGCAGGCTGGCAGGCTTTCTGAAGGCGGCTGCGGAGCTCTTTGTCGAGGTCGGCTACGAAGCTGCGACTATGACGGCGGTTGCGGAGCGGAGCGGGTCTTCCATCGGCGCGCTCTATAACTATTTCCCGGATAAACAGTCCATCGCCTTCACGCTGGTGAAACACTACTCCCAGGAGCTGGAGGCGCTCTGGAAGCCATTGATGGAGCGGGCGAAGACACTGACCCATGCGGAGTTCGCCGAGCTGTTCATCGAGCGCATCACCCGATTCGTCCAGGAGCGTCCCGCTTATCTGAGCCTGCTGGCCGCGCCAATCCGCTTTCGCCGTGACCCTGCTGCCCGAAAGGCTTCACGAATCGCAATCGCAAAGGCCTTTCAGGCAAAGAATCCGTCGCTTTCGAAGGAACAGTCTCTACTTGCTGCAAACGTATCTCTGCAGATAGTCAGGGGCATGATGACGCTCTATGGGGAAGCAGATTCCAAAGGGAAAGTCCTGGTTGTGGCCGAGTTCAAGAAGGTGTTGACGTTGTATCTGGGAAGCGTCTTGTCAGTCCTGTCGGCGGCTAGTTAAATCACTTGGACGAGAGGTCGGCAAACCGACAACTGAGAGCGGACGGCACGCCGTGCGTCACAAGAAAGGGTAGGGCGTTATACGGCCAGATGAGAGGAAAGCATTCGTAAACACAAGCCGACTCCCATAGACGGCCTTCCAGCTTTTTTTCAGGAAAATTCAAGTTCCGTTCAAGGACTCTCAAGCCCATTCGACCGTAATCTCGCTCCAGATCGCGAGGGCAACCATGCTCTTCGCCGCGGAGGAGAGAAATGTTGAAGAGAGTTGCTGTTTTCGTCTATGGAGTCGCCTGCTATGGCGTCTTCTTTGCCACTTTTCTTTACGCCGTCGGGTTTATCGGAAACTTGGTGGTTCCCAAGACGATGGATTCTCCGGCACGAACGCCGTTCCTATACGCACTCGGAATCGACGTGCTGCTGCTCGGCATCTTCGCCGTGCAACACAGTGTGATGGCACGGCCGTGGTTCAAGCGAGTCTGGACGCGCTTTGTGCCCGAACCCGCGGAGCGCAGCACGTATGTTCTGTTATCGAGCCTGGCGTTGATCGCCTTGTTCGCTTACTGGCAGCCCTTGGGCGGAACGGTGTGGAACATCGAGAACCCGACGGCCCATTGGGTCATGTATCAGTTGTTTGGGCTGGGATTTGGCGTTGTACTGATGGCCACGTTCCTGATCAACCATTTCGACTTGTTTGGATTGCGGCAGGTGTGGCTCTATCTGATCGGCAAGCCATACACGCAACTGACCTTCCGCACGCCGCTGTTCTACAAGTACGTGCGGCATCCTCTTTATCTCGGATGGATGATGGCGTTCTGGTTCACTCCGACCATGTCGGTCGCGCATTTGTTGTTCGCCATTGTGACAACCGCGTACATGTTGGCAGCGATTCGTTGGGAAGAGCACGACCTGATGGCGGTGTTCGGCGAAAAGTACGCACGTTATCGCCAGAGCGTTCCGATGCTGGTGCCCATCGGTTCCTCCAAGCCAAGAGAGAGCACTGACGTACATCAACCCGCTGCAGAGAAAGCAGCCTAAGGAGAATCACCATGTCACCGATCTCGACGATAGCTCGCGAAAGGATCCAGGCGCAGGGGTTCTGTGGCTTGAGCGACGCCACGTACGCGCAGATCAATTACCCCTTGCGCCTGTCTCCTGCCATCATGATGGTGTGGGTAGCAGTGGGAACGGTATTGGCCTCGGCCCAGATATTGTGGGCCTTAGTGCCGTTCACAGCGCTGGGTGCAATTTTGACTGGGCATCCATTTGATGTTCTGTACAACCAGGGGCTGCGGTATCTAATGGGTACGCAAGAACTGCCGCGCTATGGGCCTCGGCGACGCTTCGCCTTTGCTGTCGCGACGACCATGACGGCGCTGGCCGCATGGGCATTCCAAGCCGGCGTGCCTTTGCTCGGCTACGTCGTCGGAGGGGCAATCGTGGCCTCTACTTGCTTGCAGGTGATCACGGGGATCTGCGGCCCGGCCGTCCTGGCAGGTAGGCTGTTTGGGAAGGTCGTGTGCGAGGAACCTGAACGGTATGTTCGACTCGAACCGAGCGAGAGGGCCGACGATTGCAATCGGTCGTCAGTCCTGAGACGGTCGATCAGGGGATCCTGGATGGTTCGACCGAAATGTGAGGCTGACAATGCCGCGTGATTACTTGATGAGGGCGAACGAGCGAGCCGCCCTGCTAGCTTGCTGCTGTGGATGGTTGGAGTGCGATGTTCCGGTCGGGCCAGCCGAGGAAACGGGAGAACTCGTTGACAAAGACTTGCCAAGCGGGCTCGCCGGGGACAACCTCATGGCTGCGGCTGAGGAGTTCCACGTAGCGGGCGCCGCGGATTCGCGAGGCGATAAGGCGTCCTTCGCTGGCGGGAACCACGGCCTCGTCGCGCGAGTGAATGACGAGAGTGGGACAGCAGACCTTGGGTAAGAGGTCGGTGATGTCGATCTTGGGGAGCTCGGCCATCATCAGCGCGGCGTTATCGGGTGAAGACGTGATGCGCTGAAATTCGTTCATCCATTCCGCCTCCTCGGGGCTGGCGTCTGGGCGGAAGAGAGTTGTCCAGAGCTGCCGGAAGGCGGGATTGTCGCGGCCCCAACCGAGGCGGATGAGAGTCAGCATGGCATTGAACTGCTCGGTCATCATACTGCCGGGAGGAGGCCATCCTCGGGCGAACGCCCCAACGAGAATGAGCTTCGTTACCCGCTCAGGATGGCGAGCTGCATAGGCCGCGCCGATAGCTCCGCCCTGGCAACTACCCAACAGCGCGAACTTGTCGAAGCCGACAGATGAGATGAGTTCCTCAAAGTCGGAGAGCGAGCGCTCAAAGGAAAAGTCATCGACATTCCAGTCGGAGAGGCCACTGCCGCGCTGATCATAACGAAGCAGAGTATTGTGCTCCATGATCTGCGAGAACCAGTGCCGGCGATTCGGATTCTTCCACTCAAAATCGAGGTGGTTGAGCCAATCGATGGCGCGCACCAGGGGAGGGCCGCTTCCGCCGACGGTGTAGGCAAGTCGCACACCGTCGCCGGCGACGAAGAACTGGATTTCCTGATCGGATGGCGAGTCAGCGGCAGAAGGAAGAGTTACGACCGGCTGCGCGGCCGGAGGGCCGGAGATTCGCCTCACATTGGCAACAAAGCGATAACCCTGCCGTGGGACGGTCTCGATAAATTTCTGACCATTGGAACCGTCTTGTAAGGCGCTGCGGAGCTTGGAAATGTTGTGGTCAAGATTGTTGTCTTCAACGACGCTATCGGGCCAGAGCCGTTGCATAAGTTCATCTTTACGGAGGAGGCGTCCGTGGTTTTCGACAAGGAGGCAGAGGGTGTCGAAGACCTTAGCACGAAGCGGAACCAGTTCGCCCGCACGCAACAAGCGGCGTTCCGCGACATCCAGTTGGAACGATTCGAAATGAAAAACCACAGCCCACCTTCACAAAACGGCTGACCGATCCTCAGGCTGCGGCCCTGAATGAGCCGGTACCCACGGGCAGATTATATCTGGCCATCACAGCACGCGCCGGATACCGGCGAACCTTCGCCGCGGATCCTGCGTTTTCAGCTTGCGGCCTCGACCGGAAGATGGCTCCAGGAAATTGTCGTTCGAGGAAGTTTCGACAGACCGGTACTGGGAAACGCCGATGTGTTTACGAATCTCGCGTGGAGTCAGTCCCGTGTGGAGGCTACATCACTTGGCCGAGAAGTCCGCGTTCCGTCCTAGTGACCTGGACTTCCAAGACGATAGGTTGGGCATTACATGCAGATGAAAGGATTCGTAGCGCTGGCCGACTTCTCGGTACTAATCCTGCGGATCGAGCCCCCTGTCGTTTCGAAGGCCGGCGTCCAGAAATCTGTCGCAACAAGCAAGCGGCTCAGCCTTTTTTGGGGACACTTGGCCGTGGCCGCCAATCCTGTCGAACTCGTTTCAAGAGGGTGTTCACTCGTCGACTTCAAACTCTCGCAAAACACCGGATCCGCTGGGACATGATTTCACCCGCCTCGAAACCGTTGGCTTTCGCTACGTATGGTCAAGATATGACGAATCCATTCCCGATTGTTCAGATCAGTGGCCCGGCAAACTGAGGGCCTGTACGAGATGGGAGCCGGCGCCGACGTACACCACGCCATTGGCCACGGCCGACGAGGAGTCCACGCTTCCTCCGGCATAGTACTTCAGCAGCAGCGCTCCACTGCTTGCGTCGAAGGCGTAGAGATAGTCGTCATTGGAGCCGACGTACACTACCCCGTTGGCCACTGCCGGCGAAGAAAAGATATAATCACCAGTGGTGTATTGCCATACGAGCGCTCCGGTACTGGCGTTCAGAGCGTAAACATTCTTGTCCAGCGACCCGATGTAAACCACGCCGTTCACGACAGCTGGTGACCCCGGGATCGCAGAATCCCACCGGGTATTTCCATACCAAGGTCCCGGTGCTGGCGTTCAGAGCATATACATTGTCGTCGTACGAGCCGACGTACACTATGCCATTGGCCACCGCTGGTGAGGAAAGCACACGTTCCCGGTCGTGTACTTCCACAGAAAGGTTCCTGTAGAAGCGTCAAGAGCGTAAACGTTGTTGTCTGCCCCCCCAATATAGACTCTGCCATTCGCCACCGCCGGTGAAGACTCAATAATGCCTCCGATCGTGTAGCTCCATATCAGCGCGCCTGTACTGGCGTTTAATGCGTAAACATTTTTGTCATAGGAACCGAGGTACACTACGCCGTTAAGCACGGCCGGCGACGAGACGATCGAGTTACCGGTGGTGTACTTCCAAACCAGCGCACCGGTGCTGGCGTTCAGGGCATATAAGATGCCGTCATCACCACCGAGGTAGACCAGGCCCTTGGCCACTGCCGGCGTAGCGTTGGGAATACGAGCACCCGTTGTGTACCTCCACACCATTGTCCCCGTTGCAGCGCTGAACGCGTACACGGAATTGTTAGGAGTATTGCTTCCCATATACACCATGCCATTCGCGACCGCCGGACCGCCAGTATTGGTAGCCGCGCTGACATTCGTTTGCCATTTGAGCGCCAGGTTCCCGACGTTGCCTGTGTTCAAGATGAACTCATAGGGATTACATCCTGCGTGGGTGGGTCCAAACTGGAACTGCGCCCAGTTCACGATCGGCGTGGGAAGCACTCCGTCGGGACATTGTTGAGCTGTGGCGATGGAGCCGAGCATTATTAAGAGATATAAGCCGCAGAGAATCCTCGTCTTCATACTCGTAATCCTTTCTCGTTTGAGTTTCTTCGGGCCTTGGCTAACGTCTAGAAGAGCGCAAACTCTGGCGCACCGGCTGGAAGGCAGACTGCCACTAATTCGTGAATTGTCTCTGTGTTAGCTGGCCTAAGAACATGGCCGATGAAGGATGTGTCGGGTCGGGTACCCGGCTGCACCGATCATTACAAGGACTAGCGTAGTCGAAGGAACTCAATGCCTGCGCCTAGGTCCTAACTCGTAGTGCTCGATGAATATGCGGTTAAAAATTTCGAGAGTCAAGACCACTCAAGTGGTGACAACGCAGAGAAACATGGCGGGTCGACGCAGTAGTGCCAGGAAGCCGCGTGCGTTCGTGGCTGAGCTGGCGGTCGGTGCGAAGCATTCGCTTTTCACATTGGGCAGAAACCTGCTTCGCGGAGATCAGAGCAACAAGCAGACCTGAACCTGCAAACTTCCTCGAAGCGGACTTGGGGACAACGACGACCGCTTCAACGAGTAGGGCGTTATACGGCAACTTGCCCGCGCCTTGCCCAACTCATAGGATGGTGCGTCGGACAGGAAGAAGAAGAGGCGGGCAATGAGCGGGTCACCGCGCTTCAGTCAGCAGCAAGCTGACCGCCCACGTGCAGACAACTAAGACAGAGGTAACATTACTTGGCACCAAGAAAGACTTTTGACTCAAGGGACCCAACTGTGGAGCGCGGTCGTACGAATCCGGTTGCCCTAGCCGACCAAACCAAGTGCTAGTCAAAATAAATAGTTCGCGTGCTGCGCTCCAAATCGACAATGACGAGATCTGTTTTGAGAGGCAGGATTTTTCGCAAGTCAAGCCTATGCCATGGAAATACTCCGACCGCTAGCGTCGCATCCATGGTAACTCTCTGCCACAGGCTACTAGTCGTCGATTTTGACTTTGCCGCACTTGCGGAGCACGTCCTTACAGATTTCCAGATGACGGCTGGTCCAGGTGAGGAAATAAATGGAATCGATGCGGCTATCTAAATGTGATTCCAGGTGAGTAATCGCCCGCCTCAATAGCCTGTCTGCGATAACCGCGAGATCGGCCTGGCCGGTGCCTGAACCCAGCAGTGGTAGCAAAACCGACTTGCATTCTTGAAGTACCGCATTTTCACTCTCCGCGAGATCAAGAACGTTCGTGACGCAGTCCTCAACGTTCTCAATGGGACGATACCCCCTCCCAGGCGTTCCTTGCACGGACGCTACGTGAAATACAGCTTTTACGCTGTGGGTTTTTGCCAGTTCACCGGGAGAGGTCATAAAGACCGTAGTCGGCTCCACTCGGGCTTTCCTACCCATTTTCTGCCGTAACTCATTTGCGATGACGTCGCCATCTGGGGCGATTTCGCCTCCTTCGTCCTTCTTTGCCCCCAAATAACGAATCATGCCTGAGATGGTCGCCTCATACCAGCGAGACATCTGCATGTTGTTGTTCTCCGAGTTAACCCAAATGTCGGCATTCTTGACGCCTTGTATATTTCCCGTGACGAGGCCGATGGATTTCTTGCGCGAGGAGAGCAGCGGGTACCGGAAAATCTGAGTCTCAGTGAGAACCTGCGGCCCCTGAGTCGCGGTAGTGAGGGTCTTACATTGCTCTAGATTGATCTGGAGACCTCGGATCTCGCCATTAAGCTGGCTGATGCGATCTTGCTGATCTAGTAGCCCGGCTTGTCTCTCCACGCTGGCCTGGTCCGCCGCAATCGCTTCCAAGGCACTCTTGGCTCCGTACCACCAGATGAATATGAATAAAGCCGTAGCTCCCGTGGCGGAGAAGCCGAGTAGCGTGCCACTAAATGTATTGCCGGGAAAAAACGAGAACAAAATCAGGACGGGAAACAAGGCAATTAGCAGCCACGCGATCCTGTTGGTTGTGCGAGGCGAACTACCTGGCGTCGCTTTTCTGCTCGACCAGAAAAGCGCCAGTCCGAACCCGAGACTGACAAATGCCGTAGCCAAAATGATGATGCTGATTGTGTTAAAGCTACTCATGGCGCAAGAGATGCTCCTTTACAGAAAGAAGACCTACAAGTGTCTTTGCGTCGGGAAAGCGGCCAACAGAGACTTCGGCTAAAGCTTCGGAGAGGCTCATTTCCACGAGCTGAATGTCTTCACCTTCGGCCGCAACACCTCCGCCCTCGCCGTCATGCATTGCCTTGTCGACTTCGGCGTAGTAGAGGAAGATACGCTCCGAAGACCCGCCCGGCGAAAGGTAAAACGTGCTGATCGCGCGTGCATCGCGAATCCGATAGCCGGTTTCTTCGAAAACCTCGCGGCGAAGCGCCTCATCGGGGCTTTCGCCAGGGTCGATCATGCCTGCAATAATCTCGGTGATCCACCCGGGGCCCTTTTCGTAACTCGGCGCTCTGAATTGACGAGCGAAGATGAGATGCTTAGTGTCAATGTTGAATAAGATTGCGGCAACTGAGTCGCCACGTTCAAACACCAAACGGGTCACGGGGCTGCCCATGTCGCCCTTGAATTGTTGGTATTGAAGCGTAAGTTCATCGATTTTGAAGAAGTTGTCAAAAACGCGACGCTTACCGATTATTTTCGCTTCCACAATTGTTTCCCGCCTTACCGCATGCCTGGGCCCTCTGCGGATAAGTAAGATCTTTCATAGGGCTTGATAGGATAGTGCTTGATGGCACTTTGGCCATTTGAGTCGCGAGAACAATAGTAGCTCACCGAAGTCGGCCGCGGTCAACAGAAAGTAGCGGGCTATGCGAGGCGCAATGAAGCACAAATAGTGAAATATCGTCGGCTCGACGGTTTCAACCCAGTTCTGAAGTTCTCGACGGTTCTTATACCAATCTCGAGGAGCCTGCATGTAGGTCGAGGACCAAGGCCTTAGTGGAGGTCAGGGACTGGCGGGCATTCCGTCCATCTGCAGGTACTTCCTGCAACCCTCCTCTGAGATCGGCGGCCACGCGTTGCCGAGTCAGGCCCATCAACCCTTGCTGATCGATAGCGTCGATTTGAATCAAGCCGTCACAGCCGGCAGTGGCCGGCCGCTGGCCAACCGGGCTCCAGGGTGCGCTCCGCATACACCTATCATGGCCTTGAGGGTCAGTAAATTTTTACCGCTCGCTCCCTAACGCCACACTACTTTTGTGCCTTGACACCGCTGACGAATGGTGCATAATCGTCCCACTCCGTGGTGAAGGGTTGAGGATCCGTCAATCTTGAGCGGCACACTGGCTCCGTCTCCACGCTTCCCGACGGAACGATGATGCCCTGTTCCGTGGCTCCCCGCGGCACCGAGTTTTACCAGATAGGCCGAGGTGTCGGCACGAAGGAATGTCCATGGTGCAATGGAAAGACGTTAGGAAGTTTCTCAAAGACAAAGTAATTTCACAGATGAAGGACCAGGCCAGAGGAAACTCCTGGCTGGAGGGCCTCGGGCTCTCGACTGACGGCCAGCGCCTCGGAGTGTGCATTGCCATCGACATTCTCAGTGATGCGCTTGAGCCGAAGATATTTGCCGAGATTATTGAACGCGTGGACCTGAAGATCGGTGATTCCCAGGTGGCATTTGCCAGGGCGGTAGAGAAGCTGACGGATGACCGCTTTAATAGCCCCTCAAAGCATAGGAGAGAGGCAGAAACAGAAGGTGATCACTACGTCAGGGTCCTAAGGATGGACGAGCTGATTCGCTACTATATCGGACCTACCACCATAACGCCCATCCGCAAGCTCCACCAACTTCGACACTATGTGAAGACCTACTTCGAAGACAACGAGCAGTTGACGTTAGGGGAATTCGATAGGTGCTGGTGTGGAAACCGGGAGCGCGCATGGGTGCTCGAGCGAGAGGAATATGAGCGGCTCCGTGACGATGCAGCGAAGGCAGGGGTAGGACTCCCAACTCTGCTGATGGATGTGTTGGGATTCGGCAATCTGCCTACGATCGAGAATCATTTGCCGGAAGTGGTCGCAGTGTTCTACCCGTCCAAGATTCCGGTGCACAGCGCGCAGCCCACGGCCGTCGATGCGGGGTGGATCTCGAAGGGCGGCTTTTACGTGTCTTACTACAACGAGGACCGCTGGGGCAGGACGCAGAGTTCGTCCGGAAAGCTAGACCCCGTCAAAGAGCGTGTGCATCCGAAGATTGAAGCGTTAACGGATGAGTACGTGGCAGTTAGATTGGGCACTCCGGTTCAACCAACGGTAAACACCAAAATCATCCTGAACACAGCGTTTGCGAGGGCGGAAAAGGTATGGCACAAGCCAAAGCGACAGGCAAGAAAAACCGCGTAACGAAAGCGCGCAAATCGGCGGCCACAAAGCCGAAGCAACCCCGCTCCTTCAACGAATTTGGGATAGAGGAGTGGCGCAAGTTCATCGAGTTCGCCCTGTACGAGAATCCCTCTGTGCTGGACTTGGGCCCCAGGGAGGAAACCCTCGACGCCGGCTTCATTCATATTGTGAATATTCTGGGCAGCGATACTGCGGCCAGGAATCGCTTCGGCGAAGCACTGACACAGGTTTTTGAGAGCTCGCCGATCTCCCAAGACAATGCCGAGGCCATTTACACCTTGCTGCAGCTCATCAGCTACATAACTCCGAGCGCGGCCAAGTCTATCGTGCGCCGAAAGGTCTTCGAGGAGAGTTTCCGGGGCCTGCAATTCGCCGCCATGGACCTGCATACCCTGGCCCTAGCGGTAGCCGGAGAGTGGGAAGTTGATCAGGACCTCGCGAGCTATATCACGCGCTTCAACGAAGAGCCGCAGGAGTTTCGCTGCCGGCTGTTGTCGTTGCGTCTGCTTTCCCGCAAAGATCCCAGCGACGCGTACGCCTTTCTCCCGAAGATCATCACGGAATTGGAGCCGGGTGTACGAGCAACCCAGCTCTTTCGGGAGCTGCGAGGGATCATGCTCCAGCGGACTTTCGCCGGCCTGTTGAGCTGGTACAGGGATAACCAGGTGTACCTTTGGAATATTCCCAATTACCCGATCTTCTATCAGATTTTGACCGAGAAACTGGTGCCCCGGCAAGCGATCAACAAAGCCACTGACGACAAGTACGGGCGCCTGTTTGCGTATTATGTGCACGGGGCCAGTCTCAGTCCCGACG
The DNA here is from genome assembly GCA_963746515.1 of uncultured Acidobacteriaceae bacterium. GTDB lineage: Bacteria > Acidobacteriota > Terriglobia > Terriglobales > Acidobacteriaceae > Bog-257. Next base: position 541,192 of record CAVVBO010000005.1, read on the forward strand.
AAATGAACGACCTTCACAAAATGCGGCAGGGTACCTCCGCCGAGTTCGACCGCGAGGTGAGAAAGGTGTTGCAGCACGTCCATAAGCAAACAGACACCGAGATTCTCGACCCAATGTCTCCAATAATGAGATTATTCGTGAAACCAAGCATGCCCAAGCAAGATATCGTCATCAATGGGAATGGACAGATCAATGTTAATCGCAACGTTGACGATCCTTTCCTCCTCGCGCTGGCAAAAATAGATGTTAAGCAAGCAGAGATGAGATATGTCAACTAGTTCCCTGAAGATCTCGTCGGAGCAAGTGGCCGAAGTCATTTCCGATCTCGAGCTGATTGACAACTCGCGTGCGAAGATTTTCTTTGTCGTAGATCCCTTTGAAGTGGTGGAGTTTTGTTTCCCTATCGATCCCGACCGTGAATCAGGAACGGATATCGAGCAGCTTGCCGACAATCAAGCAGCCCTTTTTGAAGTTTTCTATAATCGACCGGAACCGGCAGTGCTGTTGCCCGAATATGCCAAAGAGATCAAAGCATATTTGGATTTCCTGACGCGAACTACAGCGGAAGTCTATTCCAAGCTGGAGTTGTTTGAATCGCTCGATCGAAAAGCAGATCTCGATCTAGCCAGTCCTGAATTCCTTGCTGAAAATGCTGAACTTATCGACTATCTTCAGAACCATTTCGGTGTTCTGCTGGCAGTGAAGATGGGCATTGACTCCCTAGGCCTGGAACGCTTACTGGAGGTCAGGAAACGGCTGAAGCTGATCGAAGAAGTCGAAAAAGAGCCTGCGAGCAAAGCGCTGATCGAGGAATTCGTCCTTACTTATCGGCCCTCCCAACTCGCGAAGGATATCAAGAAATATCTAATGAGCGAAGTTACGACGGATGATCCGTACGAGCACCTGAGACGGGAACGGGCCGCAGTGCGGGATGCACATGCGATCGATTTCCTGATCAACTTGAACAAGAAACTTGAGCGGGCATATCTTTCGAAACCGAAACAGCTCTCGCAGCGACTGGTGTTTCTGTACCTGTCCTCCGCTCCCAAATCGCAACGGATCTTCGGGCTGGACTGGGTGAAGCAGAGCCTGCCTACTATCGAAGGTCGCAAGCGTTCTATTCTACGGACCAAGGCCCAGGTCTTCGCTTATGCATTTAGTAAGAGCCGGGTAGAAGATGAAAGTGACGAACGCAAAAGAACCATCAACAATCTCTCTGCCTACAGGGCGCTCGTCGAGGAATTCGAAAAAATACAAAAGGATCCCTCAGAATATACTGGCCAGAAGAAGCAGGAGGTAATTGAGGGTCTACGGAAAAAAGAAGAAGAACTCAAGAGCACCGGATCGGGAATCGAGAATCTCGGTTTGTTTCTGCGGATCGAGACCTACAACAAGGTCCTCACCAGCCACGGAGCCGAGCTCGTTAAACTTGCGAAGGATAAACTTGTGCAGGTGACGATATCTCAGGTTACGAATCTGTTCAGAACGGCCTCAGATAATCGAGGTCTGGAAGATCTTGCCCTGCGAAGAATGTATGACTTGCAGGGCATCGTACTAACGTTGAGTGAATTTGCCGTGCCCGCTACCGGCAAAGCTGGCCCCGCAGCACCTGATCAAACGCAGGACGCGGCCGAAGATAAGTCTCTATCGCAAGAGGAACCGTGCAATATTCCCAGCGCCGTTCGGATCAAAGATCCATTTTACGTGGGGATTTTCGAGCTTCTGCGAACCTTCAGCAAGTTGTCCGGGGCGCAAAAAGAAAAACGAGCGCACCTGTTCCGGGAGGCTTATCTAAATTTCTGCAGCCGCGAAGGCACGTCGGAATGCGGTCCCTTAAGACCCGCCGAGCATGAACTGACGCGATGCTTACTTTACCTGACGCTTCCCCCAAAAGAGGGCTGTGCGAAAGCAATCGATCACGCCATTCAGCAAGCGCCGTTATATCCGCAGCTGAAGCTCGAATTCGATTGGGTGCGCTCCTGGGCTTTGGCAAATCTGGGGCGATATGCTGAAGCGGACCAGTTGATCCAGGAGATGATTGCCGAGGATGACTCCGACGCCAGATTTCCCCTTTGGCACGCTCTCAATATCTCTGCGTGGAGGTCGAAAGACAGGAATGCTCCCTATGGCATGATCGATGCCATCGAGGCCACGTTGCAAGCTTTGGCACTATATCAGCAGGAAGGCAACGAGGCAAGAGTGGGCCTGGCCCACAACAACCTGGCTTATTACTACTCCTGCGACCCTGAGGACCCCAGCTTCTCGCTGCCCAAGGCGCGCGAGCATCTGGAAGAGTTGCAACGGCATGTCACCAAAGAGCAGTGGACGCCGGACCATCCGGAGTTTTTTCACACCGAAGCGAATCTGCTTTTTCAGGAGTTCCTGCAGGAGAGGCAGAACGGGGGTGCGCCGGAGCGGCTAGCGTCTTTGTGGCAGCAGGCGCGGGACGCCATCTCTGCGGCCAGTAAGATCGTGAACAAGCCGTCGTACGGGGAACTCACCAGAAAGATCAAGGCCGAGAGGCCCTCGCGGGTGCCGTCAGCTCGAAGTTCACTCGGCGCTCCATCCGAAGTCAGCAGCTAAGTTTTCGGTGTACGCTTTCCTGAAAATGGCGGTTACCAGACGGGTGGCCCTTGACAAAGCCTTCGTCCTTATCGAGGTCACGTCACCGTCTGAAGCCTCGCCGCTTCCCGTTCTCTGCTCAAATCGCCGCACGCATGCCGTTCGGACAACCGTTGACATTCATCAAAATGCGGTACTCTAAGCTTTTTTCCAATTGGACGAATAGTCCGCTACGCGTGGAAGTGTGATGGACCCGCGTTTTCGGTGCGCCACATCCGCGCTTAGGGCGTTATACGGCCAATGGCGGTGCCAATGCGGTTGCCGGATGCTGGCCGATTCCCGAGGAACGTATTCCATCCGGTTCAGATAGGGTGCGAGTTGTCTTGTTATCGACAGTAATGTTAGCGCCTACAATTTCAGGTGCTTTGTAAACCATGCTGAATGGCAGTATGTATGAAGGAGTTTTAGCGCAGATATTATGGGATTTCCCTTCGCATGACAGGATTGTGCAGTCACAGCAGAAAAACTGGCACGCTAGAGCTCGCAGCCTTTCCAAAAGGATTCGTCGCTCTAGCCTGTAATTGGTCAACAATTGCCACGCACATCGGCCTGTCTCCAACTCCATGTGTACAGGAGCACCCTTATGCAGCCCAAATCCCCTTCCACCCGTTTGCGTGCTGTTGCCGTCAGCTTTGCCGCCGTCCTGTTCTTGACCAGCGCCTGGCCGCCGATCACCAAACCGTGCTGTACAACTTTGGCACTGCCGGCCGCGATGACGGCGATGGTGGTAACAATCTGGTTATGGATGGTGCCGGTCATCTCTATGGGACGACGTCAAACGGCGGCAGTAACCGCTGTGGCGTTGGTTCCTGCGGGATAGCGTTCGAGTTGTCGCGCCGGTCAGGCGCCGTCGATTGGACTGAAACAGTTCTGCATAACTTCGGCGCCGGCAGCGAGGGAATCGCGCCCAATAGCCTGATCATGGACGCAGCCGGCAATCTCTACGGCACAACGCAAGCGGGTGGCGTGTACGGCTTCGGGATCGTTTACGAGTTGTCGCCTACAGGCGGAGGCGACTGGACGGAAACCGTGTTGCACAACTTGGCGCCGATGATGGCCCCTCGGGAGCGGATGGCAACCTGCTCAGGGACGCTGCCGGGAATCTCTATGGCGCGACATTCTACAGCGGCCCTTATTACGAAGGGTCAGTCTACAAGCTTTCTCCCAGCGGGGGCGGAGGATGGACGAAGACCGTGTTGCACGAGTTCGGCAACGGCTCCGACGGCACAGACCCAAATGGGGGCCTCGTCATCGACGCCGTCGGTAATGTCTACGGCACGACGGAGGGAGGCGGTATTTACACCTGCAACGGCTTTGTCAACAGTTGCGGGGCGGTATTTGAGTTGTCGCCCAGCGGCAGCGGCTGGACGGAAACTGTGTTGTATAGCTTCAACGGTACCGACGGATATCAACCCAGGGCGGGCCTCGTCATGGACGCAGCCGGCAATCTCTACGGCATCGCTTTTCAGGGGGGTAACGTCACTGGACAAAACTGCGCTCCCTTCGGTTGCGGGTCCATGTTTGAGATGTCGCCGAACGCAGGAGGCGGCTGGACGGAAAGCGCCCTGTACAACTTCAACAACCAGCCCGATGGAGCCCTTCCTGCAGCAACCTTGATTCTGGATCCTGTCGGGAATCTTTACGGTACGACTTCGCTGGGTGGCAGTGGTGGGGAGGGAACGGTCTTCGAGGTATCGCCCAGAGGGGGTGAATGGAACGAGACGGTGCTACTTAGTTTCGACGGCGTCAACGGCGGGCTTCCAGCGACCGGCGTCATCCGCGACCGTCTCGGAAACCTTTATGGCACGACGGGATTGGGAGGCCTTTATTACGCTGGCCAGGTTTTTGAGTTGACGTCTCCCACGATCCGCTTGGCTCCATGAGGCGCGGATCAAGGAAAGAAGTCTAGCTTCGCCGGGTGCCCGGCTCATTCGCGGGTTTCGAATTCGTGGGAGCCTCGCGGCGGTTTACCACATCCCGGTGTTCCTCGGGCCTGTTAGCCGATGGTCGGAACTCTAGAAATAAGCCTCAGACCAAGCTTCCGCAAGGGCGCAAGGAACTTGGGCCCACCGTGGCTGCGCATTCGGATCATTATTGATATATCGCCATCCCGTTCACAATCCCGTCGGTTAACGTCTCAGCGCGGGATTGGTTACGACTTGGCCTGTTCTCGCCAGCTATCTGCGGACAGCCAGCTGCCGGGTTGCCCATGATCCGGGAGCAGTCCGGATAGAACACATCTCCGAGATGCCGACTTCTCGTCCAAGTGATTTAGTCGCTGACATGACTGACTTCGCCGGATCCGCACATATGGGCGTTCATTCACATCCGAGTGGAAGTCTTGCCGTTATTTTCAGGACGGACCCGGTACCGTCGGAGTCAGCAGAGATGCGAAACGGTCTGGCGGCCGCTGAACGGCAGCAGGGTCGGGATACCTCACTCCACGCAGCCAAACCGAGAAAATCAGACCCCACACAGCCAGCAATACGAGATTGAAAATGCTGGCTTCTGGGCCGAACGCGCCACCTGTTAGCAATACCGAACCATGAATGCGAGCGTTGAACAAATGACCGACTGCCGCGAAACCGGCGTCTTGCAGGCCGTAGAAGTAACTCTCGCCCCAGTCCCATGCCAGGTGAATCCCCAGCGGCATCCAGAGATCGCCGGTTCTCCGCAATACTAGGCAGGTCACCAGGCAATACATTGTCGCCGCAACCGGCCCCAGCCCGTGACCGGCAGGATTGAAGTAATGCATCCCGCCCATGAGTAACGAGGTGACGATCGCTGCCGGCCAGAAGCCGATCCCAGTCGTCAACGTGAACAGAAGATATCCGCGATATTGGAAATCTTCGAGCAACACCCCGAGAAACATTGGGACTATCCACGCGGCAGCGTATTTCCACGCATCCGATCCGTGAAGTGTAATCGCACCAAAGGAAAGGACGCCGGCAAGTCGCATTGTCACGAGAAGCAACGTCAGCGACGCGAAGCCGATCCCCGCTCCCTGCCAGAATTGGCGTCCAAACGCTCGCCCCCAGGGCAAGCCGTAATCGGCGAAGGTACGGCGCTCGATTCTCCCCATAATCCAGGTTGCGAGCAGCAGCGGAGGGAGAAATAATCCCAGCGATAGGAGGACGAACAGCGGCGTAAAGTTGCCGACATGCGTGCGTCGAACCAGCGGACCAATGCCAAGACTCATCGCGTACTCTAGCGGCACGAGAATGGCGAAAAAGATCAGAAGCCGCCAGCCCGCGCGCAGACCGTTTGGTCCTTTCAAAATGCCATAATGCGGCATCGGCGGCGCTGACATGGCTTTAGAGGTTTCGTTCATAAGGAATAGCGTCTAATAGACGGTGAGCGGTACGATCAGGCTGCCGATTCTGCCGGTCAAGTTATCGCGTACCACGAAGTGGACTTTATAGTCTCCGGGAGCCAAGTCGAGGAAATGTCGGTACAGTATGCCGTCGGTCTTGAGCTTGGCCAGAGTCTCGGGGACGATGTTTCCTTTGAACTGCTGTGACACCGTCGCGGCAACTGCGCTATTGTTCATGGCCTGGGCGACGAATTCCAGATCGACAGAGTTCTTGTCCGCTTCGTCGATGAGCCCCGTTGCAGGGATGCTCAGGGCAAAACCAACCTCTTTCTTCTGGCCCTTCGTCCGAAATCCCTCCCACCGTTCTGCCATCGGGATGCCGGTGCTCTCAAAAGGAGAATGCAGTGCTAAATCCAGGTCCGCTTTCTGCGTGAGCTGGGGATTAGCCGAGACGTTGGTTACCAGAAATCCGGCGCGGGCGCGCACTTCGGCGTCTTTATGCGAGACTTCGACCTGAAGTTTCCGCCAGCCCATCTTATTGTTGCCGTGATCAAGGTAGTAGCTCAGCAAGTAATACGACGAGGAATCCTGAACGGCCCGACCGTAGGCTCCCGGCAAATCGTTCGTGTTGTGGTAGGCGACGCCACCGGTCATCGCGGCGAATGTCTTCAGGCTGGTGATGCTTGACTGGAGCGCCGAGTCGGAAGCGCCCGCCGGAAGAAGCGAGCCGGTATTCTCTCCCGAGAATGTCGGATCGCTCAGCACGCCGCGCGCGTCGACCGGATAAATGGAAACCTGCGCATCATTGAGCGCCTGGAGACTCCGCTCATAGAGTGCCCGCAGGCTGTTGTCTCCGGGAACCGAGGTAAAGGAATCGAGATAGAAAGGGAAGCTGCCCGTGAACCACACCAGCGACTTTCTTCCTGGCGTGCCGGACAGTGACCAGGCGATTTCCAGGAAGGCTCGCAGGGTGGTCTCGATTGCGCGCGCCTGGTTGTAAGTAGCATCGACCGCATCTAGTTGCAACATGAACCGCTGTATCACCAATTCCGGAGATTCACTTGCACCGATTCCACGCGACAAGCTATTCTGCGCAGCTCCTGTTGAAGCAATCTCTTTGGCGTCATTGCTGTAATTTTCCATCGTCGAGACGTGGCCGCTGGCCTTCTTTAGGGCGGCCATCAATGCCTGTGGATCGGTGTCGAACCCACTCAACGTGGTCAGCCCCTTTTCGGAGAGCGACATCAGGCCGACCGGCTGCGAGGGCTGGAGGTGAGCGGCCATGTACTTCACTAGCTGCTTGCGCGCAGAGGCCTGGTCGAGAAAGGGAGTGTTCACTTCATCCAGCAGGATCACGGTAACCGCATGCGGCGTACTTTCGTCGGGACTGACATTGGTGAATGTGCCGGCTGTGGAAATGGCAGACGGCCGCACGATCGCGGCGGCAATGAATTCTTCGAAACTGGCGATTTTCTGCGGCTTCCCGTTTTCCAGAACCTTGAAGTCCGCTTTGCTAAGCCCATGGATATGATTGCCCGCTTTGTCCGTTACCACGACGGGGACCTGAACAATGGTCGTCTGGGACTTGAACTGAAGCGCTTTTCCTTGGTCCGCATGACTGGAAACGCTTTCCGTATCCGCAGGTCCGGATTGCGGCTGCAGACCGGTTGCGCCCGTTGCCGCTCCATTGTTGTAGGGATCGGTTTGTTGCAACTGAGCGCTGACGCACAAGGGGGTCGCGAGCGCTGCCAGCAACAACAAAAGTTCTTGGAGTCTGACTCCCGTACCGAATTTCATAGTGGCTTGCCGGAGCTGAACCTGAACAGGCATTAGACGCGCTCGGCATGAGAGCGCTAACCTTCAGACAGCAGCTTCATCTAACTTAACTGGTGGAACAGTAGCACCCGCCCGCCCGGCGAGCTATGACATTTTGCGCCAATCCATCGCCCCCGGATCTCCCGAACAAGCCCGTCGAGACAAGCGGCGAAGCCGCGCGTGTGCCGACACTCACGGCGCGATCGATCGCTAAGATCGCTGACTCTGTCGCGCGATTTGGGAATGCCGATCGCTTGCTTAGGACAGTCGGACTTGACCGTCAAGCTGTTGTCGATCCCGATATTCGGATTCCCTATACCGACATGATGATGCTGTCGGAACGGGCGTCCAGCATGACAAAGGACGCGGCATTTGGACTGCATGTAGGCGAGCGGGTACCCGAGAGCGAGTACGGCCTGATTGGAAATCTGATGCTCTCCAGCTTCAGCCTCCGGGAGGCGCTGGAATGCCTGGTACGTTATTTGCCCATCTGGACCAATGGCGGCGTCTTCAAGCTGGGCATTGAAGGAAACGTTGCCCACTTCCAGTGGGAGTATGCGCGAGTTTCACTGCCAGACCCTCGTCACGACTGCGAAATGTCGATGGCGACCCTGATGCGACTGAACCGTTTTACTGCGATCGAGCGCTGGTGGCCGAAAGAAGTTTGGTTTCAGCACGCCCGGCCACGAGACACGTCGGAGCATGCGCGCATCTTCCGTGCACCGGTTCGATTCGGTATGCCAGCCAACGCTCTGCTGCTGGAGCGGCGTGTGCTCGACCTGGCCTTGAAGACGGGGCAGCATGCTTCTCACCGCGTGATGAAGAGCACTGCCGAGCAACTGCTGCCCGAGGCGAGACACGATGTCAGCGTATCTCGATCTGCGGCCACCTTCATCCGACAAAACATGGGAAAAGGCCCCATCGAACTGGCGTCGGTGGCGCGGGCCCTGGGTCTCAGCCGGCGTGGCTTCCAGAGAAGGTTGCAGCAGGAATCCACTTCCTATCGCGACTTGACGCAGGAGGCACGCCGCGATCTTTCCGAGTACCTTCTGCTGGAAACTGGGATTACCTCAACCGCGGCTGCCGATGCGCTGGGATACTCCGAACACAGCGTCTTTCATCGCGCCTTCCAAAAGTGGCATGGAAAAGCCCCGGGCGATTACCGCCATTCAAGCGCAGAAAGAGTCGTTCCGGATTGATATGAGGAAGTCGGCCAGTATTTATGAAAGCATTCCTTTCATGTGGTCGTATAACGCCCTGCGCGCGGATGTGGCGCACCGAAAGCGCAGGTTTGTCACATTTCCGCGTAGCCGACAACCCGTCCAAGTGACTCCCCCGAAGAAATTACTCGAACGCATCGGGCAGACCAGCCACAGGCTGGGTCTGGCCGGCCTCACGCGGCAGCAAACTTCCGATCGACTTCAATAACCTCTACTGCCGTCACATCATGGCCAGGATGAACAAAGCCGAACTTACCTGGTACGGCTGGCACGCTTTCCGGCGGGGTCTGGCTTCCAACCTTTCCGACCTCGGAGTTCCGGACACTGCCATCCAGTCAGATCTTGTGCCACGGCGACCTCGCAACCACCGAAAAGTTCTACCGGAAGACCCGTCGGCCGGCCGTTGCAAAAGCCACGAAGAAGCTCGCGAAACGGTTGTCAGTCGTAACCAAGCCGAAGCTCACAATGGACAAATAACGGACAGTGTATTTTGGCGTCTGTAAATTATTGAAAATGGAGGCCCTGGGCAGAGTCGAACTGCCGACCAACGGTTTAGGAAACCGCTGCTCTATCCATCTGAGCTACAGGGCCATGCGAAGGTAAGCCCATTATCTCATTTCCGTTGAGACTGGCAGACACCGCATAGGAAGTCAGTAGTGGGCTAAATTCCCGCATACCTAGCCCACTACCCATAGAGTCGAGGTTCAGTGCCCGCTGACGTCGCATTGCCGGCAACTGTCTTACCCTACCGTAGTACGTCACCCTGACGCCTAGGTTCGCACCATGGTGCCTATCCAAAGGACACGTCCCGACTACACGCACTCGGCTAAGGCGTGATCTCGAACACCGTGCCAGAGTTGTAAGTGCCTCCCAATGATGTAGCGCCGTAGAGATTGCCGGCGCTATCGAACAGCAGGCTCCCCTGGGGATAAGTCCCATCGCCTCCGGTGGCACTGAAGTTATGCAACACCGTCTCGGTCCAGTTCCCGCCTTGCGTGGGTGTCATCTCAAACACCGCGCCCGCGCCGTTAACTCCGCCGTTGGAGGTGGTGCCGTAGAGATTGGCCGAGGATCCGAAACGCACCAGGCTTCCTTGGGGAGAAGCTCCGTCCGAGCCGTTGAAGCTGAGCAGCACCCGTTCGGTCCAACTGCCATTCGAATGAGGCGTCAACTCGAATACAGTACCCTGCGAGTGAATGCCACCCTGCTCGGTGGTGCCGTAGAGGTTGTTAGCGGCATCGAGGATCAGTCCGCCCGTGGGAAAAGCGCCATCCGTGCCGTTGTAGTTGAAGCTGTGCAGCACCTTCTCCCTCCAGCCGCCACTGCCGTTGGGCGACAACTCGAAGACAGTTCCGCCAAGGTAGTTAATACCGCCATAGGGAGTTGTGCCGTACAGATTGCCGGCAGAATCGATCGCCAGCCCGTCGTACGGCAAAGCTCCGTCTGCACCGTTTAAGTTGAAGCTGTGCAGTACCCGCTCCGTCCAGCCTCCACTACCGTTGGGTGACAACTCGAACACCGTCCCGTAGCTGTGAATGCCGCCCCCGTAGGTCGTACCGTAAAGATTACCGAAGCCATCGATAACCAAATTGTCGAAGGGATAAAACCCATCCGTCCCGTTACCGAAGCTGTGCAACACCTTCTCGGTCCAGCCTCCGCTGCCGTCTGGCGAGAACTCGAACGCTACCCCGCCATTGTGAATACCGCCGGCGACGGTCGTACCGTAGAGATTGCCGGCGGCATCGAAGACCAAGCTACTCTCAGGGCCAGAGCCGTCCGTGCCCAGGCCGAAGTTATGCAACACCTTCTCTGTCCAGCCTCCGCCGCCATTGGGCGTTAATTCGAAGAGCATTCCGGAATCGTAAGCGCCAGCCGCTGAGGCTGTGCCGTACAGATTGCCGGCCCCGTCGCTGATCAATGCGCCGTAGGCGGGGTTACCTCCGTCCGTGCCGTTAAAGTTGAAGCTGTAGATCATCGATTCCGTCCAACCTCCACTGCCATTAGGCGACAACTCGAATACCGTTCCCTCGGAAATGCCGCCATTGACGGTGGTGCCATAGAGATTGCCCGCTGTATCGAGGATCAACCCGGCAAAGGGACTAGCTCCTTCCGTTTCATGAAAGCTGCCGGCGAAGCTACGCAGCACCGTCTCCGTCCAGCCACCGCTCCCATTGGTTTTCATCTCGAACACCGTCCCGTAGCCGTGAACGCCGCCGTAGGCGGTGGTGCCATAGAGATTGCCGGCGCCATCGAAGATGAGATTGCCGAAGGACTCGGCCCCATCGCTACCATTGCCAAAGCTGTGCAGTACTGTCTCTGTCCAGCCTCCGCTGCCGTTGGACTTCAGCTCGAAGACCACTCCTAAGTTGTGAATGCCGCCGTGGACAGTCGTGCCGTAGAGATTGCCGGCGGAATCGAGGATCAGGCTGGCATAGGAATACTGTCCATCCGAGCCATTGCCCAGGCTGTGCAGCACCGTTTCGGTCCAGCCGCCGCTCCCATTGGGCGCCAACTTGAACACCGTCCCGAGTCCATGGATGCCGCCATAGTAGGTGGTGCCATACATATTGCCCGCATTATCCCGAACCAGGCCAGCTTGAGGATTGTTTCCATCCGTAGTGTTGGGATTGAAGTTGTGCACCACCGTCTCCGTCCAGCCACCACCCTGTCTTGGCGATAGTTTGACGACCGTCCCACCGCCGTAGACACCGCCAGTCTGGGTCGTAGTGTAAAGGTTGCCGGCGCTATCGAAGATCAGGCCGCCATAGGGCGAAGCGCCATCGGTACCGTTGCCGAAACTATGCAGAACCGTTTCCGTCCAACCGCCGCTTCCATTGGGCGTCAACTCGAACGCCGCCCCCGCTGAATGGATGCCGCCCTCGCTGGTCGTGCCATAAAGATTGCCGCTGGCATCGAAGATTACCCCGTCCAGAGGAATCGTTCCGTCGCGTCCGTTATTGTTGAAGCTGTACAACACCGTTTCTGTCCAGCCTCCGCCCTGTTTGGGCGAGATCTCGAACACGGCTCCCACATTGTGGGCGCCTCCGTTAATGGTTGTGCCATAGCGATTGCCGGCAGCGTCGGCGATCAAGCCGGCTTCGGGATAAGCCGCATCTACGCCGTTGGGGTTGAAGCTATGCAGTATTTGGTGACTAGCCGCCCAGGTGTTGCTGACCAGCAGGGCGACAAAGATTGCCAGAGTCACTTTCAATCCGATGGAGAGTGGGTTGTGACGCATGAAGGGAATCCTTTTTAGCTTTAGCCAGACCTTCGGTCCTGGCTTGGATGTACTGCAACATTGGTTACCGGAAAATCGGCCTTTCCCGGAAGTTGAGCTGAGGCCTCTTTCTGTTTACGAAGAAGCTATCTCTCGAGCTACGAGCACGAACGCTACGGCGTAATCTCAAATACCATCCCCTGGCTGTGAATGCCGCCCTGTTAAGTAGTTTTTTATTTCAGAGCATCAGCGACCATGGCCGGCAGCTTGGCTTTTTACCACGAATGGTCTTGGGAAAACTAGCTTTTCCTGCGCTTGAGTTGAGGCGCCACTCCTGGCATACCAGGAAGGCGCGTCTTCCCGCCGAACGGAACCTAGGGCCCAATCTCGAATACCGTTCCAGAGTTATAAGTGCCGCCCCCTAATGCTGTGGTGCCATAAAGATTGCCGGCAATATCGAAGAGCAGGCCGGCCTCGGGAGAATTTCCGTCCTCCCCGTTGGGCGTGCCGAAGTTATGCAGTACCGTCTCAATCCAGTTCCCGCCGAGGGTGGGCGTCAACTCGAAAACCGTCCCAGTGTCATTGACTCCACCGGCGGAGGTTGTGCCATAGAGATTTTGCAGAAGACCGTAGAAGATCAGGCCGCCTGTGGGATAAGCTCCATCGCTGCTGTTGAAGCTGTGCAGCACCCGCTCCGCCCAAGCTCCGCTCCCGTTCGGTGTCAACTGGAACACCGTCCCATATCCGTGAATGCCGCCGGCGCCGGTGGTGCCGTAAAGATTATTGGCGGCATCGAGAACCAGACCGGCGAAAGGATAAGCTCCATCCGCGCCGTTATTGTTAAAACTGTGCAGCAGCTTCTCCCTCCAGGCTCCATCCGTGAACGACATTTCGAACGCCGTTCCGTAGGAGTGAATGCCGCCTTGCCGGGTCGTACCGTAGAGATTGCCGGCGGCATCGATGGTCAGGCCGGCATAGGGAAAAGCTCCGTCCGTGCCATTGAAGTTGAAGCTGTGCAGCACCGTCTCCGTCCAGCCTCCACTGCCGTTCGGCGACAACTCAAACACCGTTCCGTAGCCATGAATGCCGCCTTCGAGCGTCGTGCCGTAGAGATTACCCAAGCGGTCGAAGACCAGGCCGGAATAAAGCCAGGCACCGTCCGTGCCATTGAAGTTGAAGTTGTGCAGAATCTTCTCCGTCCAGCCTCCACCGGCGGGAGACAACTCGAACACCGTTCCGTAGTTGTGGATGCCACCCTGGAAAGTCGTTCCATAGAGATTGCCGGCAGCGTCCATGATCAGACCCGTCTCGGGATTACTCGCGTCGGCGTCTTTGCCGAAGCTGTACAGGACCTTCTCCGTCCAGCCTCCGCCCCTGTTGCGCGTCAACTCAAATACCGCGCCGGACTCATACGCGCCGCCAAAGCCGGTAGTGCCGTAGAGATTGCCGGCAGCATCGCTGATCAAACTGCCGTACGCAGGACTAGTCCCATCCGTCCCGCCATAGTGGAAGTTGTACAGCACTGTCTCCGTCCAGCCGCCGTCGTGCCTGGGCGACAACTGGAACATGGTCCCGACGCTGCCGGAACCACCTCCCACAGTCACGCTGTAAAGATTCCCGTCAGCATCGAAGTTCAAGCCGGCGTCGAGCTCCGCTCCGTCCGTGCTGATCAAATTGAAACTGTGCAGCACCGTCTCGATCCAGCCCCCGCCCTGGCGAGGCGACAATTCGAACGCCGTGCCCCAGCCATGGATGCCGCCTTGCTGGGTTGTGCCATACAGATTGCCGGCGGCATCGAAGATCAGGCCGGCGTTGGGGCTAATCCCGTCGGTGCCGCGGCCGAAGCTGTGCAACACCGTTTCCGTCCAGCCGCCACCCTGGCGAGGCGACAACTCAAACACCGTTCCGTCGCCATGGATGCCGCCTTGCTGGGTTGTGCCATACAGATTGCCGGCGGAATCGAGGATCAAGCTGGCGACCAGCTCAATTCCTTCGGTGCCGTTGTCATCGAAACTGTGCAGCACCGTTTCCGTCCAGCCGCCGTGTCTGGGCGACAACTCAAACACCGTCGCCCCAGCCGTGAATGCCACCGTAGAAGGTCGTGCCATAGAGATTGCCGGCGCCATCGAAGATCAAACCGGCGAAGACAAGATAGCCGTCCGTGCCACCGCCGAAGCTGTGCAGTACGGTCTCGGTCCAGCCGCCGCTTCCATTGGGCGATAACTCGAAAACCGTTCCTCCACCGTGAATCCCGCCCTCCTGGGTCGTGCCGTAAAGATTACCCGCGCCATCGAAGATCAGGCCGTTGTAGTAGGGATAAGATCCATCCGCGCCCTTGCCAAAGCTATGCAGCACTCTTTCCGTCCAGCCGCCGCTGCCGTTCGGCGACAACTCGAACGCCGTTCCCAGGCCGTGAATGCCGCCTTCGAAAGTCGTGCCGTAGAGATTGCCGGCGCCATCAAGCAGCAGTCGGCCCTCGGGACCAACTCCGTCTGTGCCGTTGCCGAAGTTGTACAGCACCTTTTCCGTCCAGCCTCCGCTTCCGTCGGACGAGAACTCAAATGCGGTTCCGGCGTTGTAAGTGCCGCCCGCGTTGGTCGTGCCATAACGATTGCCGGTCGCATCGACAATTAATCCAGCCGTGGGATACGCCCCGTTCGAGCCGCCGGGAGTGAAGCTGTGCAGTACCTGATGGGACGCCGCCCGGGCGCTCGTCACCAACAGTACGACGGTGAGGATCGCCAAGGTCGCCCTCAATCCGGTGGAAAGCCTGTTAGGCCGCATGAGGAGTCGTTCTTCTTGGCACAGAGCTTCCTGGCTCACAGCTTTATGGCGCAGACCTTCGGCTTCTGTGCAGTTTGCCGACAAACTCGGCCGGAAATGGTTTTGCAGGGAGGTAGGTTTTGCCGCGGCGCAGTCACTCTTTATATTCTTGTTATCGCGAATAAACGAACCGGGTCTTCCGGCAAGCGCCGTCTTCGCGCCGGTGGGGGTGAAGTTCAGCCGGAGGGGCATCTGCTTTTCGAGTTTTTCAACAAACTGCATGGACGATAGCGCGGCTTCAGGCGGCGAAATTGGCACTGGAAAACTGATCTTTCCTCCGGGTTGAATGAGCAGCGCTCCTCCTAGTTTCCGCAACAGGCACGCTGCTCTCGCCGTGTTGATCCTAAGGCGTAATCTCGAACACCGTTCCGGCACCGTGAATGCCGCCACTCTCAGTTGTCCCGTAGAGATTGCCAGCCGCATCAAAAATCAGCCCGGCCGTCGGGCTCCGCCCATCCGTGCCGTACCCGAAGTTATGTAGTACCTTCTCGGTCCAGCCACCTTCCGCGTTGCGCTCTAATTCGAACACCGTCCCTCCGTTGGCAGTACCGCCATTCTCGGTCGTGCCGTAGAGATTGCCAGCCACATCGAAGATCAGGTTCGCTGAGGGAAATGCCCCGTCGTCGCCGTGGCCGAAGCTATGCAGAACCTTATCCGTCCAGGTACCATCCTCTCCGGGAATCAACTCGAACACTGTCCCGTAGAGGTGAATGCCGCCCGTAAGGGAAGTGCCGTAAAGATTGCCGGCGGCATCCAAGATCAGGCCAGCAGTGGGCGTATTTCCGTGCCCACCGTATCTGCTGAAACTACGCAGCACCTTCTCCGTCCAGTCCCCATCACCCCTGGGCGTTAGCTCAAACACAGTTCCGAAGTCGTGAATGCCGCCTTCGTAAGTCGTGCCATAGAGGTTACCGTTGGGGTCGAGGATAAGGTTGGCCTCGGGATTAGCCCCGTCCGTTCCGTACCTCTGGAAGCTGTGCAGCACCTTCTCCGTCCAGCCTCCACCCATTCGTGGCGACAGCTCGAACACCGTCCCGAAGCCGTGAATGCCTCCATCGTAGGTTGTGCCATAGAGATTGCCTGCGGCATCCTGGATCAGGCCAGCGTAGACGAGGTAGCCGTCGGTGCCATTGTCGTTGAAGCTGTGGATCACCTTCTCCGTCCAGTCCCCGCCATCCCTGGGCGACATCTCGAAGACCGCGCCGACACCAAAATGAATGCCGCCTAGGAGCGTTGTGCTGTACAGATTGCCGAGGGAGTCGAGGGTGAGGCCGGCGCCGGGCACAGATCCATCCGCTCCGTTGAAGCTGTGCAGCACCTCCTCCGACCAGCCTCCGCTCTCCCTGGGCGTCAACTCGAATACCGTCCCGTAGCCGTGAATACCGCCTCCGGTAGTCGTGCCGTAAAGATTGCCGGCCGTATCGAAGATTACGCCGCCGACAGGCTGGACCCCGTCCGTACCGCGGCCGAAGCTGTGCAGCACCGTCTCATGGGCAGCCCAGGCGCTCGTCACAAACAGGGCTACGCTAAAGATCGCAAGGATCGTCCTCAATCCGATGGAAAGTGTCTTGCATCGCATGAGGTGTCCTTTCTTAATTAAAAGATTTGGCCGTGGCCGATTGATTGACTTCCTTACTACGAACTTGCTACCGCAGCGTTTGCATGGTTTCGGAAGTTGAGCAGAGGCGCTCCTTCCGGTTTCGGAAATGGTGCGCCTCTTTTCATCGAACTGAAGCTAAGGCGTGATCTCGAACACCGCGCCGGAGTTGTAAGTGCCCCCTAGTTCTGTCATGCCATAGAGATTGCCGGAGGGATCGAAGATCAGGCTGCCTTCGGGCTCATTCCCATCCCCGCCGACAAGACTGAAGTTATGCAGCACCGTTTCAATCCAGTTCCCTCCCTGGGTGGGAGTCAACTCGAACACCGTGCCAGCGCCGTTAACTCCGCCATAGGAGGTTGTGCCGTAGAGATCGGAGAGCGAGCCGAAACGGACCAGGCCAGCATCGGGTCCACTCCCGTCCGTGCCGTTAAAGCTGTGCAACACTCTCTCCGACCAACTTCCGTTCTGCTGGGGCGTCAACTGGAATACTGTCCCGTTGCCGTGAATGCCGCCTTGCTGAGTGGTGCCGTAAAGGTTGTTGGCGGCATCGAAGATCAGGTTGGCAAGGGGATTAGCCCCGTCGACGCCGTTGAAGTTAAAGCTATGCAGGATCTTCTCTGTCCAGCCGCCGCTACCATTGGGCGACAACTCGAAGACCGTGCCCCCGATGTAGTAAATGCCACCCTCATTGGTTGTGCCATAGAGATTGCCGGCGGCATCAATGACCAGGCCGCCCCAGGGTTGAGCCCCATCCGAGCCGTTGAAATTGAAGCTGTGCAATACTTTCTCCGTCCAGCCTCCGCTGCCGTTCGGCGATAGCTCGAACACAGTTCCGTTGCTGTGAATGCCGCCGACGTAGGTTGTGCCATAAAGATTGCCGAAAGCATCGAAGACCAGGCCACCGAAGGGTTCAGCCCCATCGCTGCCGTTGAAGTTGAAGCTGTGCAGCACTCTCTCGGTCCAACCCCCTCCCGTCGGCGTCAGTTCGAATACCGTTCCCCATCCGTGAATGCCGCCCGTAACAGTTGTGCCGTAGAGATTGCCGACGTTATCGAAAATCAGCCCGGCATAAGGGATACTAGCGTCCGTGTTCTTGCCGAAGTTATACAGGACCTTTTCCGTCCAGCCCCCGCCTCCGTTGGGTGTCAACTCGAATGCCGTTCCGGAATCGTAGGTGCCACCCTCGACGGTGGTGCCGTAGAAATTGCCGGCAGAATCGCTGACCAAGTTAGCAAAGACAGGAGTAGCCCCGTCTGTACCGTCGAAGTTGAAGCTATACAACACGGCTTCCGTCCAACCACCACCTTGCCTAGGCGACAACTCGAAGATCGTCCCAACGCTGCCGGTACCGCCCCCTCCGGTCGTGCCGTAGAGATTGCCGGCGTCAAGGATCAGGCCGGCATCGGGAAATGCGCCGTCCGTCCCGTTTACATTGAAGCTGTGTAGAACCGCCTCCGTCCAACCCCCGCCTTGCCTGGGCGATAATTCGAAAACCGCCCCGAAAGTGTGGATACCTCCTTCGGAGGTGGTTCCGAAAAGATTGCCTGACCCATCGAGGATCAGGCCGCCAACGGGTTCCGCCCCGTCAGTACCGTTGCCGAAGCTGTGTAGCACCGTCTCAGTCCAGCCCCCGCTTCCGTTGGGCGCCAACTCGAACACCGCCCCCAGGTTGTGAATGCCGCCGCTAAAGGTAGTGCCGTAGAGGTTGCCAGTGCCGTCGAGGATCAAGGCAGCTTCCGGCTGGTATCCATCTGCGCCGTTGTCGTTAAAGCTGTGCAGCACGGTCTCTGTCCAGCCCCCGCCTTGCCTGGGCGACAACTCGAATGCCGTTCCCCAGAAATGAATGCCTCCTGTGCTGGTCGTACCGTAGAGATTGCCGGCGGCGTCGCGGACCAGGCTTGCCTGGGGATCATATCCATCGGTGCCGTTGTCAGGGTTGAAGTTATGCAACACGGTTTCGGTCCAGCCCCCACCTTGCCTGGGGGAAAATTCAAACACCGTTCCGCCAAAGTAAAGGCCGCCCCCTTGGGTTGTGCCGTAGAGATTGCCGGCGCCATCGAAGATCAGGCCGGCGTAGGGATCATCACCATCCGTGCCCCCGCCGAAACTATGCAGCACCGTCTCTGTCCAGCCTCCACTGCCGTTCGGCGATAACTCAAACATCGTGCCGCCACCATGGATGCCGCCAAAGGTAGTGGTGCCGTAGAGATTGCCGGCACCATCTAGGACCAGCCCGCCTTCGGGATAAGTCCCGTGATTGCCATTGCTGTTGAAGCTGTACAGTACCTTTTCCGTCCAGCCACTACCGTTGGGCGACAACTCGAATACTGTTCCCACGTTGTCCGTTCCGCCATAGTAGGTTGTGCCGTAACGGTTGCCGGCACCGTCGGTCGCTAGGCCGGCGTATGGATAGGCCGCGTCCGCACCGTTAGGGTGGAAGCTGTGCAGGATCTGGTGACTCGCCGCCCGAGCGCTGGTTGCAAACAGGACCAAGCCAAAGATCGCCAAAGCCGCCGTGAATTGCATGGAAAGTCTGTTAGGTCGCATGGGGAATCCTCTCTCTTAGCAAGAGCTTCAGCGACCATGGCCGGTGGCGTGGCTTGATGCTACGAAGTGGTTTGGGAAAAATTGGCCTGCATTCTATCTTCGATCCCCGGCCAGCACAATGACACTAATATGCTGGTTACCATAGCGCTCTCGTCGCAAAAAGCGTCGAGGCCAGGGTTCCATGACGACCTGGAAACCCGATCCCGCGCCAATCAAAGCAGAACCAACCAAAGCAGAGTTGAGACGATAAAGATAGGCGAGAGTTCACTCGAAATCCCGCGCACCGCTTTCTTACCGCACTACACCTTCCAGCGGCGAACTGGCGGTGGCATACAGCTTCTTCGGCATACGACCCGCCAGATATGCTTGCCGCCCGGCCAGCACCGCGTTCTTCATAGCTTCGGCCATCAGCACCGGATCTTGCGCTCCGGCGATGCCGGTATTCATCAGCACGCCATCGATGCCCAACTCCAGCGCGATCGCCGCGTCCGAGGCTGTGCCCACGCCCGCATCGACAATCAACGGTACCTCGGTAATCATCTCGCGCAGAATGCGAATGTTGGGCTGGTTCTGAATGCCCATGCCGCTGCCGATAGGCGCACCCAGCGGCATCACCGCCGACGCTCCGGCATCGATCAGCCGCTTGGCTACTACCACATCGTCAGACGTGTAAGGCAGCACAGTGAAGCCCTCCTTCACTAGCACGCGCGTGGCATCGATGGTAGCGAGCACATCGGGAAACAGTGTCGCCTGGTCACCGATGACTTCGACCTTCACCCAATCCGACAGGCCAACCTCGCGTCCCAGCCGTGCGGTGCGGATAGCATCGTCGGCGGTGTAGCAGCCGGCGGTGTTCGGCAGCAGGAAATACTGTTGGGGATCGATGAAGTCGAGCAGCGACTCTTTGCTGCGATCGAGATTGACGCGGCGCACCGCAACCGTGACCATCTCTGCGCCGCTGGCCGCGATGGCGCGCGCTGTCTCCGGCCCCGACTTATATTTGCCCGTGCCTACAATCAGCCGCGAGCGAAACTGCCTGCCTGCAATCGTGAATAAGTCCATGGAGATATTGTAATGAAAGCAGGAATCGGAGAGTGCGATGGACGCCTGAATTCGGCGCACAGTCGTGCTGGCATCTGAATCAGTGATCCTGGGAGGAACAAGCCCATTCACACAGGGGGACAAAAGGAAGGCTTTCTTATCGCTCTTGAGCAGACACCCCCACACGCGCCGAATCGAGCGTGTGGGGGGTGGCAATCGGATCCCATGCTATTTGATTCACCATCCTATTGACAGTGGGGATCATGAGGATTCGCGCAAGGACCCACGCCGTGGCCCTGTTCCTGGAATACGGCTAGTCCACCGGTGCTTCCTGGGAATCCGCTATTCCATTGCTGAAGTATCGTCCCAGTTGCGATATCAACCTCCCACACTTCTCCCGAAGCTAAATCGGCCGTCCAAAAGGCAGTCCCAGTCGGGTCGAGGTTCAGGGCGAAATCTATTCCGGAATTGCCTGGAAGGTTGTACATCTGCAAAATGGGCCCGTTCATGGCTACCAGAGCAGCCAGTCCACTGTCGGCTACCAGATCGTCGCCGGTAAACTGTCCGGTGCTGAGAGTGCGATGCGCATAGGCATTAGAACCAGGCAGCCCGGTGAAGAAGTCGGGATTCTGTGTGCTGGTGGCGATGTCGTAGCTCAGGATACTGACGCCTTCCGAAGTGTAAAGCACGGTATGGCCATCTGGTTGTAGATCCGACCAGTCCGTGCCCCGACTTTCAACCGCGACGGACCAACGGTTAATCAGCGCTCCAGTAGAGTCGTACTGACTGATAATCCCGTTGCCATTTTGATCATGAAAGTCAGCATCGCCGACAATCGCCGGAAACTGACCGCCAGGCAGAGAAATGGATTCCGGAGTCACCTGTCCAGTTCCGGAAACGAAGTTGGCGTTGATCAGATTTCCATTGATATCGAATTCCGAAATCGTCCCCAGACTGAAATTGGTAACGTACAGGTTACCCTGTATGTCGAAAGCCATGCCCGCCGTGTAGGTGCTGCCCGTTGTATCGTTAAGGGTTTGAACCAGCACGCCAGTGGGTGTGAACTCCTGCACTTCACCGCTCCCTATCGCCACAAACACGTCGCCCGGAGTGTATCTCACGGGGTGACGGGTAGGAGCATGTTTCAAAGGTTCAACCGGGGAGCCGCGTTCCATGCGTTGATCGTCAGGGACGTATCTCATCTGTTGAGCGTTAACTGCTAGCGCCAAGCCGAGAACCAAGCCTAGCACCGTGAGGGTCTGTTTGCGGATCATCGTCCTATCTCCTTCGCTGGGAACTTCCCTCAACGTAGCCATGAAGCCTTGCCGGTATGTTCTCCGGCGCACTCCATAGCCGAACCGCCGTTGGCCAGAGCGGTCTTCACGTAAGGAGATTCCCTCCTGTGACCAATTGATTGGAGGTTGTGGTTGCCCAACAACGGAAGGGAGCGGGTTCCGAACTGGGAGATTACTTCTCCTGGAGCCCAAAAACTATCGCAATAGTAGATGCATAGTCCCCCGATTCAGGAGGAATGTCAAGAGGATTTCCAGCAGAATGGATTAATTTTTCCAGCTTGCCATTAAGTAGAGATTGTTTCAGACAGAGTCATAAGTACTTCAATGCTTTGCGCTACCCTGCCGCAGCCCCGTTGGCTGGCTAATTACTGAAACACAAGTGTGAGATAGGAAGATAGCGGTCGGTCACTGCCCGGCAGGCTAGATCACCTGCTATCGCTTTAATTGATAACTAACTGATGAGTGCTAGCCACTCTGCCCCGCCCGCTTCTTTCGCTGCGTCGGATGTACGAACCACGCAATCCCAATGCTCACCAGATACAAAACAATCATAGGCGCGGCGAAGATGCACATGTTCATGATGTCGGTAGTCGGCGTGATAATCGCTGCGATGATGAAGATCACCAGAATCGAGTAGCGGAAGTTGCGCCACATCCAGCCCGCGCTCAGAATGCCCATCAGCGCCAGAAAGAACACCAGGATCGGCATCTCGAAGACGATCCCCAACCCGGCAATGATGGTCAGAAATAGATCGGTATACTCGCCGACGGTAATCATCGGAGTGAACTGCCCGCTGAACGTGATCAGGAAATCCAGCGCCGCCGGATAAACCATTTTGTAGCCGAAGAAGCCGCCCGCCAGAAACAACCCCACAGTGCTGAACATGAACGGCAGCACGTAACGGCGCTCGTTGCGATACAGTCCCGGCGCGATGAACGCCCACACCTGATACAGCACAAATGGCGAGGCCACGAAGATCCCGGCCAGAAACGAGATCTTCAAATACATGTTGAAGGGGTCGGTAGGATTCAGGTACACCAGCTTCTGGTCGAGGTGATGGCTGGCCAAGGCCGACATGATCGGCTTCTGCATGATGGCGAAAATCTGCTCGTGAAACCACCAGCAAATACCGAAGCCGCCCACCACGTAGAGAGCGCTGTAGATGATCCGCCGCCGCAGCTCCTCCAGGTGTTCGAGGAAGCTCATGCCGGTCATTTCTTCCGAGGCACGCTTCTGGGCGGTTTCGACGACTGGACTGGGCATGCGCTACTCGCCACCCGCAGACTTGGCGGGCGATGAGCTGGGCTCCTCGGGCGGCGCGCTTGGCTTCGGGGCCTCAACATTCGATCCCATGATCGAAACCAGTTCCTGTTTACCGCGGCTCACCGATTCGGTGATCGGCCGCATCAGCCGCTCGAAGGGATCGCTCGACAAGCCTTGGTTTTGGGCGTGGACGGGCGGCAGGATTCTGGAGCCGTCGTCCTGCTTCTTGGCCCGCTCCTCAAGTTCAATATTCAGCATCTCAGTTTCAAGCTGATTCTTGAACTCATTGCTGGCGCGCTTGAACTCGGCGAGAAACTTTCCCAACTGGCGGCCCAACTCGGGCAGCTTCTTGGGGCCAACCACAACCAATGCCAGCAGGAAAATGAAGATCATCTCTGGCATGCCAAGGTTCATAGATTCATCATAAATGCGCAAGCCCTGTTTTCACCACCGAGGGAGCGGGCTTCGCGGCTGAGCCCTTAGCAGTTGGCGCTTAGCAATTGGCAATGGGCACTTGGCAGTTCGCAATCAGCAGTTGGCCTGACCGCTATGAGGTGTCATCCCGACCGAGGACTTCAGTCCGAGTGGAGGGACCTGCTGTTCCTCCCTGGCGCTGCGATCCCCTGCATAGTTTCGGAATTGCTGTTCGTCCCCGCCGCGGTTATCCCGATAGGCGAGGATCTTCGGTTTGCCCCTCCAGGAAAACGTCTCATCCCGAAACTGCCTCCTCCGGCCACCTCATATGCTAAGTGCCAAGTGCCAACTGCTAAATGCCACTACCACCCTCCCTGCTCACAATCTGTCCCCTCTACCGTCTGTTACGCAGGCGGGGAATAAACAGATTTCGCACCCTTCATTTCCGGCGTCTCATCCAACGAAACAGCCCGATTACCGGCAGGGGATGGTCGCGCCCCCGTGGTATACTGCGATTAGTTTTCGTAAAGGTGCGCCAGTCTTACAGATGCATCCCCGCCTAGCCGAAGGACACTTACATGGCACGTAGTACGCGTCGCTCTGCACTTCTCGTTCTCACCATCATTCTCGTGTGCGGTTGTATTGGCATGCTCTTCGGCCAGCGGTTGACCTCGACCGCCAGCTCCGGCGACGGCGATGGTGACATCCGCGACAGCCTGCGCAGTTTTGGCGACGTCTACAAAGTGGTCCAGGAAAACTACGCTGAGCCGGTCGATCCCGACAAGGCGATCTACAATGGCGCCATTCCCGGCATGCTGCGGGTGCTCGATCCGCACTCCAATTTCTTCGATCCCAAGTCCTACGCGGCCCTGCGCGAAGAGCAGCGCGGCAAGTACTACGGCGTGGGCATGCAGGTCGGCCCGCGTAACAACAAGGTCATCGTGATCGCGCCCTTTGCCGGCGCTCCCGCCTACCGTGCCGGTATCCGCCCGGGCGACATCATCATCGCCGTCGATGGCAAGCCCACCGACAACATGAGCACCAGCGATGTGGCTGAACTGCTCAAAGGTCCTAAAGGCACCAGCGTCAAGATCACGATGCTGCGCGAGGGTTCCGATAAGCCACTCGACTTCACCGTCATTCGCGACGAAATTCCGCGCTACAGCGTCGATGTGCACTTCCTGATTCGCCCCGGCATTGGTTACATCCATATCTCCGGCTTCCAGGAGACCACGGAGAAGGAAGTGCGTGACGCCCTCGACGAGTTCGGCGACATTCACGGCCTTATCCTCGATCTCCGGCAGAATCCCGGCGGCCTGCTCAGCGAGGGTGTCGGCGTGGCCGACCAGTTCCTGAAAAAAGGACAGGTCATCGTCTCGCATCATGGCCGCGCCTCCGCCGAAAAAGTTTATAAGGCAAGTCATGGCAACGGCGGCAAGGACTACCCCATTGTGGTACTGGTGAATCGCGGCACCGCTTCGGCGGCTGAGATCGTCGCCGGCGCCATTCAGGACCACGACCGCGGCCTTATCGCCGGCGAAACTACCTTTGGCAAGGGTCTGGTGCAGACCGTTTATCCGCTCTCCGAAAATACCGGGCTGGCACTGACCACAGCCAAGTACTACACCCCCAGCGGCCGCTTGATTCAGCGTGAATACACCGGCGTCTCGCTTTACGACTATTACTACAACGATCGCGAAAACGGCGACGCTGCGGTGGGCAATCACGAAGTGAAAATGACCGACGGCGGCCGTACCGTCTACGGCGGCGGCGGCATCAGTCCTGACGTCAAGATCCCCAATCCCAAGACCAACAAGTTCGAAGACACGCTGCTGGAGAAATACGCGTTCTTTAACTTTGCCAAGCACTACGTCATCAACCACACTGTGACTAAGCAGTTCGAAGTTGACGATGTCGTGATGCAGGAGTTCCGCAAGTTCCTCGATGAGCAGAAGATTGCCTTCACCGAAGCCGACCTGGCTCAGAACAGCGATTGGATTCGCTCCAACATCAAGGCCGAGCTGTTCATCAACGAATTCGGTCAGCAGGAAGGCATGAAGGTCCATGCCGAGCAGGATCCGGAAGTAGAGAAGGCTCTCGATCTGCTTCCCCAGGCTAAACAGTTGGCCGACAACGCCAAGAAGACCATCGCCCAGCGCAACAGCGCCCGCCTGACCGCCCAGCAGAGCGAGGTCCCCACCAGCAGCCGCTAGCGTCGCGCTCGACTAGTCATGGCACAGGAAATCCATAAGCCCGCGACCGGCGGGCTTTTTCTCATCCGCCACCATGGACAATCCGGTGGAAGTATTGCAGCGGGAATGTGCAGACGCGGCCCTCGCCCACTGTGGCGATCCTGTCCGATACCAGGTCAGACGGCAGATCGAGATTCGTCAGAATCCCAACCACGGGCCGCCGTCTGCAAGCTTATTACATTACCCCTCGCTGCAAATTCTGACCGGCGGAACGGCACATCATCGGCACAGACCAGCGGGCGATGCTTGGATTTGTGCCGCTCCGCTCGATCAAGCTCGCTTTACACCATCGCGTGCGCCACTCGCGCTGACGACAGCTCCATTACTTCCGGCTTCACCAGCCGCTCAAAGTCCGCGTACGCCAACTTGATCAGTTCATAATGCGAGCCGGCGTTGAAGGCGATCTCGCGATCCTCGGTCAGCGTAAAGTCCACATACACCGGGATGCCGTAGAGGTTGCCAAACGGCGGCATGGCGCCGGTTTCGCAGTCGGCAAAATGCCGTTTGAATTCGTGCTCGCTGGCCAGCTCCGCCTGGCGCACGCCCGTCGCTTGCCGCAGCGTTTCCAGGTCGACCTGATACGATGCCGGCAATACCACCATCGCCAGGTCGCCATCCAGCTTGACGATCACAGTCTTAGCCAGCTCTCTGCCGGAGATATGCGAAATGGCGGCAATTCCCTGCGCGGTGTAAGCCTTGGAGTGCGATATGACCACGTACTTTACCGCATGAGCATCGAGAAATACTTTGACTTTACTCAGCTGCATGGCGTCCTTCTTCGGACGGTCTCTCCGGCCTGCCGCCCGCCAGGGTATCTCTTTACCGCATCAAGACTCGCGACCCATGCGCCGCTGCGGTCGCAGGCGCCGCTTTCCTCTGATCTGTTGTTGGCTGGGTTCCGCGAAGTCCTCGCGGTTTCCGTTCAGGAAATTTCTTTCCATGCAGGCTACCTCCTTGCGGTCAGGTACCCTTGTTGAGCTTCAGTTTAATCTCCGCCCGGAAGAGCGCAAGCACAGCCGTCACACGGGTGTTGTGATAAGGCTGCAAACGGGATTGCGGAGAAGCAGGAACTCTGCAGCAGTGATTTTGAACGGGCGGTAGCCTCAGCTACGCCGTATAAACCGCCTCACTTTTGTCGTCACGAATCCGGCGTCAGCCGGTAAGGGATCTGCTTTTTCGGGTCTTTCAGCCAACTGTTTACACTACTGGCTGGCGTACCGGCTCCAGTTTCGCGTTCTGTCCTGGCGGCTCCATCTTTCCCTGCCGCTCCAGCGACTCCATCGTCGCCAGAACGGTGTTGGTTACGTGCTCAATTCCGCCGTCCGAATTCAGCATCAGATGGTACAGTCGCCGGCATGGCCATTCCGCATTGAAATACTTGCGGACAAACGCCGCCCGCTCCCGGTCAATCGTGTCCACCATCTCGCTGGCGTCTTTCTCGCTCATCTTCAGCTTAATCAGCCGGCGAATCTTCATCTCGCGCGAGCCATACACGAACACGTGGAAAGTGTCTCGACGCTCTCTCAGGATATAGGGTGCACCGCGTCCCACGATCACGCAGTTTCCTTCCTGCGCCTTCTTCTCGATCACACGCTGCGCGTGGGCCACTAACTCGTCGGCATCGAAGATTTTGTCATCGGCGACCGGTAATGAACGCTCATAACTTCCCCGCCAGAAGACCTTGGCCAACCGGTGCAGCAACGGATCGCACTTCTCTTCCCGCCGCGCCACGGCATGTTCATCCACCGCAGCCAGCTTGGCGATCTCGCACGTCAATTGCTGGTCCAGAAGCTGCCACCCCTTGTGACGCGCCAATTCCGCAGCCACCAGGCTGCCTCCGGCGCCGTACTCGCGTTCCACGGTGATGATCCTGAACATTCCCCACCTCCACGCAGCGTCGGCTTCAGCATAGCAAACTACGGTCTATATCTAAACCTGATGTTGGGACAAAGGCACGCCGTTGCCCGCAAGTCCGATAGAACACTTCTGGACGGCAACCTTGCTTGGGGTCTGGAAGGGAACATTACGTAGTCATCCTCCGGGTCAAGTCGCCAACTGTATAGCTCTGCTCGCAAGGTCGAATCCAGGCCTTGCAACCACGATTCCCGTCGCCGATGCGAACCAAATAACTCATTGTAAATAGCCGCAGTTCATACGATAATTGGGCACTTTTTCTGCCACCAGGAACGGCTTCGGCAACACAAGGAGGGTCTTGACCGCGTGAAAAACGTGCGTGGGGTCTTTGTCTGGAGGTTGGTAGTGCTGGGTGCTTCCCTAAGCGCGGCGCAGGTAGCCGTCACCACTTTTCAGAACGACAATTATCGTTCTGGAACGAATCCTCATGAGCTTATTCTTACTCTTAATTCTGTTTCGCCGGAGCACTTCGGAAGAGTCGCGGTTTTCCCCATTACCGGTTACGTCTACGCCCAGCCTTTGTATGTTCCCCGACTCAACATCAGCGGCAGCCTTCACAACGTGGTGTTCGTCGCCACTGAACACGACCAGGTTTACGCTTTGGACACCAATAGCGCAACCAGCTCTGGAGCGCTAACTTTCTCACGGCCAACCTGCCTTTCACGGTCGTCAGCCCTCTCTCTACCGATGATGTAGCGTGTACGGCCATTGCCCCGGAGATCGGAATCACGGGAACGCCGGTCATCGATACTACCAGCAGTACTTTGTACGTTCTGGCGATCACCAAGGAGTACAACGCTCGGACTCAAACCACCACCTATCATCAAAAGCTGCATGCTCTCGACCTCGCCAGTGGTGCCGACAAAGTGCCTCCGCAGGAGATTTCCGCAACCGCACCGGGAAACGGTAGCGGCTCGGTGGGGGGCATCTTGACCTTCGATCCTCTAATCGAAGGACAACGCACCGCGCTGCTGCTCGCCGATGGACAGATATTTGCAGGCTGGGCGTCATACTGCGATCTTGGCAGCTATCATGGTTGGCTGATGGCGTTTGACAAGACAACTCTCAACCCCAGCGGCGTATTTGTCGACACGCCCAACGGCTATGAAGGAGGGTTCTGGGCCAGCGGCTCTGGTCCCGCCGCAGACTCCAATGACGCAATTTACATTCCCACCGGTAATGGAGATTTCACTGGCGACTCGGGAGGGACCGACTTTGGCGACAGCATTCTGCGCCTTAGCTGGTCGGCTCAAAGCCAGAGTTTCACCGTCAGGGACTACTTCACTCCTTGGGACCAGCAGACATTGGACGACAACGATACCGATGTAGCTTCCGGCGGTGTCGTGCTCCTTCCCGATCAGCCGGGCTTGCCCCATCCGCATCTGCTTTTGCAGGTCGGAAAAGAAGGCACCATCGATCTCGTCGATCGAGACCTTATGGGCCACTGGCATTCTGGAGACGACAGCCAAATTGTGCAGACGCTGCCCTACGCTATCGGCCCCATCTGGGGCTCTCCCGCATTCTGGAACAACTATGCATATTTTGGAGGAGCCGACAATCACCTCGAGGCCTTTACCTTCGATTCTCACCGCCAACAACTGACCACCGCGCCCACCTCCCAAACACCCGAGATGTTCTACGCCCCGGCGCCCACACCTTCGGTTTCTTCCAATGGAGTTAACAATGGCATCGTCTGGGCTATTGAGACCGATGGGGTCTATCACGGATACGCCGCGCTACATGCCTATATGGCCCGCAACCTGGTCATTGAGCTGTATTTCTCGGAGCAAAATCCGGGCCGCGATCGCGCCGGCCTGTCCGTCAAGTTCACGATTCCCACCGTAGCCGATGGCCATGTCTTCGTCGGTGGACAGGGTCAGGTAGCCATGTACGGACTGCTGCAAGGCTCTAGGAAGACTGCTAGATAAATCCCCAGTCTGGGTCCGCTTGTTTACTGCCGAAGCCCGCGATAACGGCGACTCTCGGCCGGGTATATCGTGTATGACTATTGCGAGGTAAGATAGTTTGTTCTGGTTTCAACGATAGACCGCCACATTTCACACATGCGCCTCCGCTCCAGACTAAACTTACTTTTCGGTTGTGGGGCCATCCTGTATGCGTTCCTCTTGCTGGCTGCATGCGGCGTAATCTCCTGGGGCTCGTGGCAATCCGGTAGTCCATGGTTTCGCTTCCAGACCGAAGCCCTCTTAAGGGGCAGTCTTGCCCTCAGTCACAATCCGCTGGATTTGACTCACGATCTCTGCTGGTCGGAAGGAGGCGTTCATCAAGTTTGGGGCCTCGGCATCCCGCTTTGGCAATTACCGTTCGCAGCCCTGGCGAAGCTGTTCGGCTGGTCGCCTTTCCCTGACCGGATTGCGCTTGGATTATTCATCGCATTGGTCGCCTACATCGTTTTGAGGACTTGCTTCGGACCTCTGCTCAAAGGCCAGCCGGAGTTGACGTCAGCGGAACCCGCTGGAACCAGCCGTTGCCAATGGTTCATCGCCCTCGGCGTAGTAATGATCTGCCTCTTTTTTCCACCCGTGATCAACCTCATGCGCTATCGGATGCTGGTCTACGAAGAGGTAATGGTGTATGTCTACTTCTTCGGTATACTGTTGCTCTGCGGAATCATCGAACTGGCCCGCAACCCGCAATGGTGGAGCTTCTGGCTCCTTTGTTGTTTGGCTGGCCTCGGCGGTTTCATCCGTCCCACCTTGGTGTTTTACGGGTTGGCAACGCTCGCGGTAACAGGTCTAGTGATGGTTTGCGACCGACGGGAACGCTGGGCTTCGGCAGCCAGTCCCGAATCTTTTGGCAAGTCCATTTTTGATCCAAGACTGCTGTGCGGATTATTGCTATTTCTCTCCGGCGGAGGATTGCTTTTCATCACCAATTACCTGCGTTTTGGAAGCGGCTGGGAATTTGGTCACAGGCTGAACCTTCAAGGCGGAAGTCTCTTGCCGTCGGTTTATTTCACCCGTTTCGGATATCCTTATTCACAAGTGCCCCTCACTAAATCTCTTCGTGAATTATTCGGGGCTTTGTTTCAGGAGAAGAACTTCAGTGATTTATACTGGTATGCTCCCAACATTTTTCCGGGACAAGGTTCTACTCTTCGCTGGCGGGAATTTTCTTTCACTACCTACGATATTTCCTATGCATTTCTCGTCAGCCTCTCATGGATAGTCGGAGCCTGGGCAATCTGGAAATGGTTGCGTTCCTTCACTTCGCGCGCACGGCCACCTTTGCCGATGCTCACCATCCTATGGTCGGCCATAGCGTCCCTTCCCTTAATCGTCTTCTATATGAAGATTCCCGTGCTAGCTTCCCGCTATATGATAGATTTTGCGCCGGCATTCGTAGCCGCGCTGGCCGGCCTTTGGTACTGGGCAATCGAAGAAGTACGCCAACGAGTGCGTAACCCACAGCAGACAGCCGGTCTCTTACTTGTTGCGTTTGTCTTATGGCAGGGCTCGGAGATTGCCTTGGCTAAACGCGCGAACCCATCGCCCAATCCTCTAATAAAGGAAGCTATGTCCGACCCAACATCTCCTTCGCTCCCGGCAGGTAAAGATGTACCTGAGGAATACCGCGTGGGAGGGCCTTTAACCTCTTCGACAAACCAGAGTATCCAATACAACGGCGCCGGATGGGATTCCACAAGTGGCTCGACTCGGCTATGTGCTAGCTTCTTTGTGGACAGTCCGAAATTTCTAGAGCTGGAACTGACAGAATATCCTGGCCGCGATACTACCGAAGCTCTTTTGGCAGCCATTCGGGCCAAGGTGGGCCTGGAGTCGCTGGAGCAGACCTCAATCACGCGCAAGAATGATACCTGGATTGTGCGTTTTGCCGGGCCCACGCAGCGCCGCTACCAGCAAGGGTTGCAGCCTGTTTTCCTGGCGATGATCCCGACTCAGGATTTGGCCCAGTATATAACTCTTCCCAGTCCCTGGGTCTTGAAAAGATTGACTTGGCGAGCGAACTAACTCTCATCATGACAATACTATTTTCCCAGGGATCGGCATTGACAACTCGAAGGCTTGGGTTTCGCCACTATATTAATTAGAAGCCATCTAGCTATCTCATGAATGGCGTTTGAAAGGGCGCGGCTTCAGACATGCCGTACGAGTTTTTGAATACTGGGCTTTACAGGCTGCGGACCAGCCGGAGGTACAGGTAGTGTCACAATTGCGGCCTTCTATCCAGCCTGGCTTCTGGGAAACTCGGCTGGCTCCTTTCCTTGACAAATACTGCCTGGCACTATGCCTGGTGCTGGTGGGAATTGCCTGTCTCCGGATTATTTCTACCTATGACGCTTTAAGTCTAACCGCGGACGAACCTGCGCATCTGGCCTGCGGGATGGAGTATGTGGCAGATCACGTTTATACCATAGATATACAGAATCCGCCCTTGGCGCGAGCGGCGCAAGCCTTCGGGCCTTACTTAGCGGGAGCCCGGCCAACCGGGCTGTCGATAATGCGTGAAGAAGGTCTCGCAATCATCGCGCATTCTGGCAATTTTAATCGCACGATATTCCTCATGCGATTGGGAAATCTGCCGTTTTTCCTAATCGCGTGTCTGGTAGTTTGCTGGTGGTCATGGCAATCCTTCGGTAAACCCGTCGCCGTGTTGGCCACAGCTTTGTTCACCCTTTTGCCCACCAACCTGGCTGACGCTGGAGTTGCCACCACCGACATGTCCTTGGGAGCAACTGTGGGCGCTGTCTTCTTCGCCACCATCTATTGGATGGAAAAACCCACTTGGCGAAGAGCATTGCTTTTGGGATTGTGTGCTGCTCTAGCTTTTCTTTCTAAGGCAACCGCGGTGGGCTATGTTCCCATCACGATTTCTCTGGCGTTAGCCTGTTATCTCGCCATTCGCCGCCCCGGCTGGGGCGAATTGTTGAGCGTCGCCCGGCAGCGTGCCGGCACTTTTGCCCTCGCACTTTTCACCGCCGCAATGCTCATGTGGGCTGCCTATTGGTTTTCCTTCGGAATCGTGCCCGGGATCAATATCAGCCTGCCCGCTCCTGAGTTCTTTCGCGGTATTTTGGACGCTCTGGCGCACGATCAGAATGGTCACGGCTCCTTTCTATTCGGGGAATACCGCAGAACCGGCTGGTGGTATTACTTCCCGGTGGCGCTGGGATTGAAAACGCCAATCGCTTTTCTGATTCTGCTGGGACTTGGAGTTGTCGTTTGCCTGCGAGAGCGTGCCCGCCTGTTACCGCTTTTTCCTCTCGCCTTCAGCCTTGGCATCCTTGTCCCAGCCATGTTCGGCCGAATCGATATCGGCATTCGACATATCGAGCCCATCTATATCGGCCTTTCCATAATTGCTGCGCTGGGATTAGTCCAGTTGCTGCAATGGGCTCACTCTGGAATTAATTCTGCTCTTACCGCAGGCGTTCTGCTGTTATGGATGGTCGTTTCCGTCGCTATCCATCACCCTGACTATCTTGCATATTTCAACGAACTGGCGGGTAAGAACCCCGAAAACATTCTGGTCGATTCCAATTATGACTGGGGACAAGACTTGAAGTTTCTCGCCAAACGTTTGCACGAATTGGGCGCGACGCAGGTTTCGCTTGCTTCCCTCGATGGCGTCATGCGCTCCGACTATCTTCAAGCTTGGTATGGTCTACCGACGGTCACGTTTGTTAACGATGCCATCCCGTCTCCTGGCTGGAACGTAGTCAGTCCGAGCTTCGATAAATCCTTTCGCTTCCAACTCAACGATCGTCCAACCGTGCTTAGGCCCTGGTATGACCAGATGGCTCCCACGGAACGTGTGGGCCCACTTCGCCTTTACTACGTCACACCCGACCAACGAGCGCAGTTCGTTCACTAGGGAAACTTTGATTGGGTCCCGGTTCTGACTAAGTTCTGGTGTTGATTGAGTTCCGGTTTTTGATTGAGTTCCGCTTCTAATTGAGTTCCGCCTCTGATTGAGTTCCGGTCTTGAAAGGGCACGGCTTTAGCCGTGCCGCAAGTTTCGCAAAGTCAACGGGGCTTTAGCCCCTGCGGGCAAGTTCAGCAGGTTATTCAGATCTCCCCTAGAAGGCGCCCTTGAGACAGCGAAAAGCTCGGTTACGTTTTGTTAAGTCTTGTAACTGCTTCCATCGATCCCGCGTCCGCCGGGTTTGTACCTACATCCAACGAGTAAGTGATTGGAGGTACAAATTATTATGAAAAGACTACTGCTATTCAGCCTGTTACTCGCGTTGAGCGCGGGAGCGGTAGGGCAGACATCTCCGCCATCGCAGGCTGCCCTGGCCACTCAGCCTCAGGCTTCCGAGCCTGCTCTCAGCAGCAATGGCCCAGTCGTGCTTGACTACGGCACACACTACACATCGGGCGATCCGGTCGAGATCAATATTGCTCAACAGGTGCGCCGCGCCATGCTCAAGCTGCCTTACTATTCCCTGTTTGACGATCTTGAGTACAGCGTGCAGAGCCGCACTGTGACCCTAAGCGGCGCCGTTACCAGCGTTCACTCGCAAACCAAAGCGGGATGCCGAGTACGCGGTAAAGCGCATTGAAGGTGTCGATCGCGTCGTCAATAACATTCAGGTGTTACCGCCATCGCCCTTTGACGAGCAAGCGCGCGCCCGGGTCTACCGCTCTCTGATGCGTACGGCTGGGCTTTCCCAGTATTTTTGGCAAGCCTCGCCCAGCATCCATATTCTGGTTGATAACCAGCGCGTCACTTTGACGGGTTATGTGAACAATGAAGGCGACAAGAACCTGGCCAACATCGCCACTAAAGAAGTTCGCGACGTATTCCAGGTGACTAACAACCTGCAAGTCGTGAAGTAATGTCTACGGGACAGCGGCGGCCCCTTTGCCGCCGCCGTCGCAACCACTAGTAGCGCATCGGCCACTTTGTCATTCGGAAATCACAAATGGCCTAAAGTTCCATTCGAACCGCTACATCGAACTTCGAATAGTACTTCTTTACGTCTTCCGGCCCGTACTTTCCCTTGAATTTCTCGACCACCGATTTGACGGTTTTGGAATCTGTAATTGGAACCGCCTGGAACTTCCCGTCCTTGCCTCGTGCCGAGATGCCAATTTGCGATTCGTGCAGAACGTTCTTATACCACTGCGTATCCGACCCTTGCACGGGCAACAGAAAAAGTGTGTCGCCTTCCAGCACAAACCAGACGGGATTCGAAATCATTCGGCCCGATGTCCTGCCGGTCACGCTGATCCTGATCTCACGGTAACGGCCCAGGCGATCCTTGAGACTATCCTTCGAGCTTGCCATCGCGCTTCCTCCGTACGAAAGATTGAGAAGGTGAATCTGCGAGGGGAACGGGACCGAACTTTGCTGAAAATTGTGCGCCCAGGGCGGCCCTCCGTCAATCCGTCTTTGGGCGGTAACCAACCTGATCCTAGCGAATTCCTGCGAAAATGGAAGCTGTCCGTCCGGCCGCAAACTTGGATTGCTAAATGCTAAGAGCTATGAGCTAACAGCCGCTATTAATACCTTCCTCGAAACAGATATACCAACTCGATAACCAGGATGATCACTACCATCACTTCCAGCACGAAGCCGCGGCTCTGATGAAATTCGTCGATGAGGAAGCGATAGAGCCCTTCAGCGATATGCAGCTTTTCGTTGACCAGGTTCTTATATTCCGGAACGCCGACCTTAGCTGCCGCCAGCCGGTATAGCCGCGCGGAATACATGTCGCTGACAAACTTGATGGCGGTTTCCGAGCGTTCGGCCAGTTCGGTTACTTCCACCGTAATGCTGTTCAGGCGCAGCGCTTCTGCCCGCATCCTCCAACGCCGCAAAATTCCCGCACGCTGCTTGAGTGACGCATAGACCCCTGCCAACTCGCGAGTAAGCCATTCGTCATAGTGGCGAAACTCCAGCAGCTGCGAGTTGGCATACTCCAGAATCTGGATCGAGGTTTCCGCACCTGCCGGCGTGTCATACACCAGCGCGGCATTCCACCCCACCACCACCAGATCGTTAGGATAGTAGAAGAGGCTCGACTGCAACACATCGTCGTTGATGCTGCGCGCCAAGGGAGCCTGCTCGCCGTGCAGCACCTGCGCGATCTCGGATCCATGCTGGCTCAGCAAGTCGCATCCCTGAGGATTCCCAGGCACCTCCGTCAACAGGAAAATGTAGTAGTCCTCACTTAGCCAATCGGAGTAAGGCCGCACGATCGCCGGATGAATCTTCTCCATCCGGTCGCGAATGATCTGTTGCGCCTGCCGCTCCAGTTCCGGACTTGGTACCCAGCGCGCCGCCAGTTGCACCAGCCCTGCCCAGTCGGCGGCAAACTCCAGTTCCAGCAGCACGCTGATGACCCCGTAATCGTAATACTTGATCTGCGGGACCAGCTTCTCGCCGCTGGCCAGTAACACCGGCTCCAGTTGCTCCACCACCGGCGGTTTCTCGAAGCGGACGTACTCGGGAGTTGCATGTTTGAAGGTGGGCTCAACCCGCTTGGCGCCAAGAATGACGCGCAACTCCTCCAGCCGGATCTCTTCGCACACATCATGCAGGATCACCCCCAGCACCGCACCCTTCATGATGCCGACCCCCGCAATGGGGGTCGTGCTGGTCGCCGTCGTCGGCTCAACTTGCCCCATGGGCAGATTGTACGTGAGGAGGGAAATTGCTGGTGTAACAGGGATTTCACAGGTTATTTCAGCAGCCGGGCGACGACAGCACTCAGCAGGTAAAGACCCACCGCCATCACAAATAACCCTCCCAAGCGATACAGACGCGAAGGGTTAGCCGATTGGCGGTCTGCCAAATCTTCGAAGGACTTGCCACCCGCACTAGTTGACCAGTAAGCCTTTGGTCGCAGTTGCTTTTGAAGCTGCCTGAGTCTCTGCGGAGCGAAGCACTGTAATGCACCACACGCAATTACTACAACGCAAACCACTGTGAACAGGATTGTTCCTATGATTCTCACGATTGCGAAAATGATAGCAGGCCATTTTCACCACCGAACGGCGCACATAGGCCATCCCCTCGGTGTCTCCGTGCCTGTGCCTCTGTGGTGAATCCTCTACTGGGCGAAGGTCTTCTCGCGCTGCACGTAGTGCTTCTGGAAGTAATCGCGATACTGGCCGCTGCGGACGTCATTCAGCCATTGCTGATTGTCGCGATACCAGGTGATCGTGTCCGCCAAGCCTTGATCGAACTGCACCTGCGGCTGCCATCCGAACTCGCGGCCCAGCTTTTCGCAGTTGATGGCGTAGCGCAGATCATGTCCCGGACGATCGGTAACAAACTGGATCAGCTCTTCTGATTTGCCCAGCGCCTTCAGGATCAGCTTGGCAACTTCGAGATTGCGCATCTCGCAGCCGCCGCCAATGTTATATACCTCGCCCTCGCGGCCCTGCTGCAGCACGATGTCCAGAGCGGCACAATGATCGTCCACATGTACCCAATCGCGAACATTGCTGCCTTTGCCGTATACCGGCAAGCGCTCGCCCGCCATGGCTTGCGCAATCATCAGTGGAATAAATTTCTCCGGAAACTGGTACGGCCCATAATTATTCGAGCAGCGCGTCACCACCCCGGGAAACTTGTGCGTGCGCACGTAGGCCAGCACCAGCAGATCGGAAGAAGCCTTGGTCGCGGCGTAGGGACTGTTCGGCTGCAGCGGCGAATCTTCCGAGAACAATCCTTCCTCGCCCAGGCTGCCGTACACCTCATCGGTACTGACGTGAACAAATCGCGGTACGCCGGCTTCGCGGCACGCTTGCAGCAGATTGTGGGTTCCGTCGACATTGGTGCGCACGAAGGCCGACGCATCTTCAATGCTGCGATCGACATGGCTCTCGGCGGCAAAGTGGATCACCGCATCGCAACCGCGCACCTGGTCAGGTACGGCAGCGGTCGCAGATATCCATCTGCACAAACGCGCAACGTCCCTCGCTCAACTCCGGTTCCAGGTTCTTAAGATTGCCGGCGTAGGTGAGCTTGTCCAGCACCACCAGCTTCCACTCGGGATGCTTAGCCAGCGTGCGATGAACGAAGTTGGAGCCGATGAATCCTGCGCCGCCCGTGACTAGTAGCTTCATGCGCCACGCACCGTCGGCAGATTCTTCCGCGCTGCGAAGTACTTTCTCGCGGACCATGTTGCTGGCGTGCCACAGCGATTCGAACGTACCCGCATCCGTCCACCAGCCGTCCAACAAGCTGTGGTGCAGGGTGCCCTCTTCAATGTAGCTGTTGTTGACGTCGGTGATCTCGTATTCGCCGCGGCCCGATGGCTTCAGCCGGCGGATGCGATCGAACACGCTGACATCGTAAAAGTAAACTCCAATAACCGCGTAGGATGACTGCGGCTTCTTCGGCTTCTCTTCGATGCGAACAATGCGCTCGTTCTCGAACACCGGCACTCCAAAGCGTTCAGGGTCGGTCACCTCTTTCAGCATGACCATCGCGCCCTTTTCCAGCTTCTCAAACTTCGTCGCGGCATCCTTGATGTCGCCTTCAATGATGTTGTCGCCCAGCACGACGCAGATGTTGTCGCCCTTGGCCCACGGCTCGGCCAGCCGCAGTGCATCGGCAATGCCGGCTTCTCCTTCCTGATAAGCGAAGCTGAACTGCTGCAGTCCGAACTCCTTGCCATTCTGCAGCAGGCGCAGGAAGTCGCCCGCGTTGTGGCCGCCGGTGACGATCAGGATGTCGCGAATACCCGCGTCCACCAGGATCTGCAGCGGATAAAAGATCATGGGTTTGTCATACACCGGGAGCAGGTGCTTATTGGTTACACGAGTCAGTGGTGACAGGCGCGAGCCAATTCCGCCCGCCAGGACTATGCCCTTCATAGGTCTCCGTTCATTTGCCGGAACAGCGCGAATTACAGAATTTTGCTGGCACTTCCGCTAGGGGTTTGCGAAAGCACGTCGCCGAAGCGCGCAATCCAGATAAACCGTCTACAACCGGTAACTCAAGATTATCGGCGAAGGGCGTCCTGCATGGCAAGCCGCAGTTGGTCGCGCCAGTCGGGCATCACAATGCCGAAAGCGGTTTGCACCTGAGCATTGGAGAGCACCGAGTTGCGTGGCCGGCGCGCCGGCGTTGGATACTCCTCGGTCGTGATCGCCGACACCGTCTGCGTCTTCAGCGGCGCTCCGAACTCGCCGGAACCGTCAGCCGGGCGAAAGGCACATAGTCTTCCAGAATCGCTTGCGCAAAACCCGCCCACGATGTCTGCCCGCCTGCGGTGAGATGGAAGATGCCGGTGCGCCACTTCCCGGTTTCGCTCTTGTGTTCCAGGCAGCGGCCCAGGATGATGCGTGGTCGCTTCGGCCAGACCGCGTGCCCAGGTGGGTGCGCCGTATTGGTCGCCGACGATGCGCAGCTCTTCCTTCTCCTGCGCCAGGCGAATCACGGTACGCAGGAAGTTCTTGCCTCGAATGTCATAAACCCACGTGGTACGCAAGATGATGTGCGCGCAGCCGCTGGCCTGGATCGCCTGGTCACCGGCGAGTTTGGTCTGGCCGTACAGGCTCAGAGGACCCGTCGCGTCTCGCTCTTCGTACGGTGCCTGCTTGCTGCCGTCATACACATAATCGGTGGAGTAGTGAACCAGCAGGGCGCCGGAGCGGCTGCATTCCTCAGCGATTTGCGCCGGAGCGCTGACGTTGATGGCGCGGGCCAATTCCGGCTCGCTCTCGGCCTTATCGACCGCGGTGTAGGCGGCCGCATTGACCACGATGTCAGGCGCAATCTCGCGAACCGTGCGGGAGACGGCTCGCGCATCGGTTAAGTCCACTTGCTCAATGTCAATCGCCGTCACCTCACCCATGGGCGCCAGGGTGCGCTGCAGGTGCCATCCCACTTGTCCGTTGCAACCGGTGATCAGTAGTCTAAGACTCATGGCTGGTACCTCGGCAGTTGGTCTTGTGCGATCTTCGCCAGCGGCAGGTATCCTTGTCCTTGTTCGACAGGATGGGATCAGGCGTCTCCCAGTTGATGCCGATCTGGGGATCGTTCCAAAGCACACCGCGATCGTCGACGGCCTCGAAGTAATCGCTGCACTTGTACAGGAAGTCTGCAGTTTCCGATCGCACCACAAACCCATGAGCAAAACCCTTCGGAATGTACAGTTCGGCATGGTTTTCGCCGACAGCACCACACTCACCCACTTGCCGAAGTTTGGCGACCCGGCGCGAATATCGACCGCGATGTCCAGCACTTCGCCCTGCGTGACCCGGCAAAGCTTCGCCTGTGGATTGCGCAGTTGATAGTGCAATCCGCGCAGCACGCCGCGCGACGAGTGCGAGTGGTTGTCCTGCACAAATGTCTCGCGCAATGCCCGCCTCGGCCAACGCGTTCTGCCGATAGGTCTCCATAAAGAAGCCACGCGGGTCTTCGAACACGCGAGGCTTAATGATCAGTACCCCAGGAAGTGACGTTTCGCTAACCTGCAAATTTTTCTCCCACTCCAACACTAAGCTGCAATTTGTCCGGACACAGTGAACGACGATTATAATGCGTGCTTCCTTCTAAACTATGCTGCGTTGCTCCGCCATCGTCGTGACTTACAACTCCGCTGCAGCCATCGGCCCGTGCCTTGAGGCCCTGACGCGCGAGGATTGCGACATCATCGTCGTCGACAATGCCTCTCAGGACGACACCTTGCAGCGGGTCGAGGAGTTCGTGGCTTGGCATCCCGTACGACTGATTGCCAATCCGGAAAACCGCGGCTTTGGCGCGGCCGTCAATCAGGGAGCGCGTGAAGCCGGCGGCGATGTCTTCCTGATCCTCAATCCCGATGCGATCGCCGAACCCGGAGCGGTGACGGCTTTGCTGCAATGCATTGAGGAAACTCACGCCAATGCGGTCGGCGGAGCACTGCTCGAGAATAACGATCAGGCGGAGCGCGGTTTCGCCTTTCGGCAAGTGGCGACACTTGCGCCTCTTCTTTGTGAGGTACTGCTGGTGAACCAACTCTGGCCAGGCAACCCGGTCAATCGCCGCTACCGTTGCCTCGATGCCGACTATTCGCAGCAACAGCAGGTCGAACAGCCCGCAGGAGCCTGTCTGGCCGTCACTCGCGAGGCTTGGGAGTCGATTGGCGGCTTTGACGAACAATTCTTTCCGGTGTGGTTCGAGGATGTCGATCTCTGCAAGCGCCTGCTCGATCGCGGCGACCAGATCTTCTACTGCCCCTCCGCCCGCTTTCGTCACGGCGGTGCCCACAGCGTGGGACAGTTGTCGTTTCGCGATAAGCAATTGTTCTGGTACACCAACATGCTGCGTTACGCTCGCAAGCATTTCTCTGCAACGCAGGTCTTGATTCTTCGGCTGGCGATAATCAAGGGAATGCTGCTGCGGTCGGTGGGAGCTTTGGTCGGTGCGCGAAAGGCTGGGCTCGGCGAAACCCTCGAAGCGTACTGGGCGGTCATGCGAAGCGCAAGGTAGTTCCGGTGTGCCACGGAACTACGCGTTCACTACACGCAATCCAAGGCATTTCTCGAAGGGATCGAAATCGCGGTCCCGGTGGAGTAATCAATGTCCAGCTTCCAAACAGAACGTCGCGATCAGGCAATCGATCGTCGTG
The DNA here is from genome assembly GCA_963746515.1 of uncultured Acidobacteriaceae bacterium. Taxonomy (GTDB): domain Bacteria; phylum Acidobacteriota; class Terriglobia; order Terriglobales; family Acidobacteriaceae; genus Bog-257. The sequence continues at coordinate 582,086 of CAVVBO010000005.1, forward strand.
CGCACCGTATAGCCTGCCTTCCGCAGACGCCGATAGTTCTGGGCAGAGGCTATGGCCAGATCGCTCCCGCCGGTGTCAAAAATGTGGAACTTCTCGAGATCATGCCGCACTCCGGCGAAGACTTCGTCGTTGCGAATCCCCTGCAACACTTCGCACAGGATGATGTCGGTCAATCCCATCGGTTGCCGCCCCAGTTCGTGCATCAGCCACTTCGTCTGACTGGTGTTTGCCTCTCCCAGATAATCGATCCAGACAGTGGTGTCGACAATGACCATGGCAGCCGCCTATTGCGGAACGCGGCTCCGGCGAAGTTGCTTCAGGTTGCCTTCCCATCGCACTTTGCCACGCCATCTGCTGATAGAAGCCTGCTCGTGTGTCTTAACCAGAAGCCGCAAAGCTTCCTCCACTGCTGCCTTCTTGGTGGTAGCTCCACTCCGGCGCATAGCCTGCCGCATCAACGCATCATCAATTTCAATATTGGTTCGCACAGTTTGGCTGCCCTTTCGATGTGTAACGATGACATATTCTTGTGTATTGTTCAAGCAACTTCCGGCATACAACAATTCAGCCAAGAGGGAACGTGAAACAAAAGAGTTTGCAATGAACGTGCCTGGACGATCGCCGCCGGCGCTGACGGGTCCGGTTGAGGTCTCCTCTGCTAAACGAGTAACTCTCACCCTTATCGCGGTCCTCCAATGACAAGGGTGAGAATATCTAAACGCGCGAAGTCTTACACTCCGATGACGCCCACCAACTCCTTCACCGAGTCGGCGCTCTTCTGCAGGGCGGCCTGCTCTTCGGCCGTCAGCTTGATCTCGATGATCCTCTCGATGCCATTGGATCCCAGTTTGCAAGGCACGCCTACGAACAGTCCCTTGATGCCGTACTCGCCTTCCAGATACGCGGCACAGGGCACAATCTTCTTCTTGTCTTTCAGGATGGCTTCCACCATCTCCGCAACTGCCGCTGAGGGAGCATAATACGCGCTGCCTGTTTTGAGGTGCTTCACGATTTCAGCTCCGCCGTCGCGGGTGCGCTGCACCAGACGATCGATCGTAGCCTGGTCCATTAGCTCGGTTATGGGGATGCCGGCGACGGTCGAGTAGCGCGGCAAAGGAACCATGGTGTCGCCGTGTCCGCCGAGCACAAACGCGGTTACGTTTTCCACCGAGACATCCAACTCACGCGCGATGAAGGTGCGGAAACGCGCCGAGTCCAGAATGCCGGCCATGCCGATGACCCGATTGCGAGAGAAGCCGCTCAGCTTGTAGGCCGCCTGCGCCATGGCATCCAGCGGATTGGAGACGATGATAAGAATGCAATTGGGCGAGTACTGCACCACCTTGCCCACCACGTCGCTCATGATCTTGTAGTTGGTGTGCAGCAGGTCGTCGCGGCTCATGCCCGGCTTGCGCGGGATGCCGGCCGTGATTACCACAATGTCAGAGTTAGCGGTTTCGGCGTAATCGTTCGTGCCCAGCACATAGGAGTCGCGCTTCTCGATGGGCATCGCCTGCAGCAGATCGAGACCCTTACCCTGTGGTACGCCCTCAATGATGTCGATCAATACGACGTCGGCGTGTTCCTTCGACGCCAGCCAGTGGGCCGCCGTCGCGCCCACATTTCCCGAACCAACTACCGTTACTTTTCTACGCATGAGTCCTCACAGTATTAAGAAGCTGTCAGCGATCAGCCGTCAGCTGTAAGTTAAGATCAGGTTTGCCGCGGCCAGCCCGGAGAAAACCGGAAGCTCAGCGCGGGTATTGCAGACGCGTGCCATGGGTTTAGCTGACGGCTGAAAGCTGAAAGCTAAGAGACGTAAAGACCACAAGTGTTGTAGGGTGCGTCCGCGACAACACTTGCGATCACTATTTCGCCAAGGCCTCGACCGGCGCCATGTTCTGGATCATGTGCGTCGCGAACTCGCTGGTTTTCACCTTGGTCGCGCCCTCCAGCATGCGGTCGAAATCGTAGGTCACCTTCTTCTGCCGGATGGTATGCTCCAGAGAGTCTTCGATCAGCCGGGCCGCTTCGTGCCAGCCCATGAAGTCAAACATCATCACTCCCGACAAGATCACCGATCCCGGATTGATGACATCCTTATCCGCATATTTGGGAGCGGTGCCGTGGGTAGCCTCGAAGATCGCATGCTGATCGCCGATGTTGCCGCCTGGCGCGATACCCAATCCGCCTACCTGCGCCGCCGCTGCGTCGGAGATGTAGTCGCCGTTCAGGTTGGGCGTTGCCAGCACCGCGTACTCGTCGGGCCGGGTCACAATCTGCTGAAAGATGCTGTCGGCGATGCGGTCGTTGATCATCAGCTTCGACTTCCACACGCCGTGGCCGTGCGTGGCATAGATGCTGTCAAGCACGCCCTTCACTTCTTTGTACAGCGCGTCGCGGAAGTCCTGCGGCGCAAACTCCATCCCGGTTCCACCATCTTGGCGTTATCTTCCACCGATAGGCCGGGATTCTTATCGAGGTTATCGATGATCCAGCTCTCCCGCTCGGTGATGACCTGGTCACGAAACTCCTGGGTCGCCAGCTCATAGCCCCACTCGCGGAAGGCGCCTTCGGTGAACTTCTGAATGTTGCCCTTGTGCACCAGCGTCACCGACTTGCGCTTGTTCTTCAGCGCGTATTGAATGGCCATCCGCACCAGGCGCTTGGTCGCGGTAATCGAGATGGGCTTGATGCCGATGCCCGAGTCCTCGCGCACCCGCTTGTTGGTGCCCGCCAACATCTTGTTGTTGATGAAGTCGATCAGCTCTTTCGCCTGCGCGCGTGCCCTGCTTCCACTCGATGCCGGCATAAACGTCTTCCGTGTTCTCGCGGTAGATCACCATGTTCATACGATGAGGATTCTTCACCGGCGAAGGGATTCCCTGGTAATACTTCACCGGCCGCACGCAGGCGTAGAGATCGAGGATCTGCCGCAAGGCGACGTTCAGCGAACGAATGCCGCCGCCTACCGGCGTGGTCAGCGGACCTTTGATGCCGATCCGCAATTCGCGAAACGCGGCGACCGTGTCATCGGGCAGCCAGGTCTTGAAGCGGTCCATGGCTTTTTCGCCGGCGAACACTTCATACCACGCCACGCGGCGCTTGCCGCCGTAAGCGATCTCGACCGCGGCATCGAATACGCGTACCGACGCTTTCCAGATGTCGCGTCCGGTGCCGTCACCTTCGATGAAAGGAATGATGGGATTGTCGGGAATGACAAGCTTACCGTCGTAGGTAATTTTGCTTCCGCTGGAGGGCAAAGGAATTCCGTTATAAGAAGCCGCCACAAGGCACCTCGAAGAGTTTAAGTAGAAAGGGACCCAGGCTGTACACAGCCATACGTCGGGACTGGAGAAGCACTGCAGACCGGCGGACGCCGAAGCCTGAATCGTTTATGATGACAGCGACTGCGGCCCATCCTCTAGACCACATCTGCCGCGTCCGGATCGGAAACGCTACTAACCAGTGGTTCCCGAACCCATTAACGTTATCACCAGCGGGTGTGAGGTTCAATGGAAACCCCTGTTCGCGCGTCACACTTCTGTGTGAGCTATATAACATTCCTGCCGTATCAGGACCGAATCGCCTGAGCCCCGCCGTCGTCGCCCGATGAGTGGCGAGTTTCATTCGCGGCTACTCGCTTCAGGTAGATTTCCCGTGTCTGCCGCATCACCTCCGCCAGTCGCATCTCCGGATCGAAGCTGTCATCGGCTCCCAGCACGCCCCACAGCAGCTTCTGCACCGCACGACGAGGATGCTCGGCCACTGGCAGCCACTTGCGCGCCCGTCCAGTCACCAGGCGAATCACATGCTCCACTGTGCGCAGAAAAAGCGCGCTCGTCGCCGCAGCCGCTGCATGCTCATCTGCGTCCAGCAAGCCGTGGTCGCGCAGTAATTGCAAACGCGCACGCAAATTTCCCGCAAGCCAAAGCTGATGCCGTGCCTGTAACCAGCCGGCCAGATAGTCCAGGTCGTAGATTCCGCCGGGGCCGCTCTTGAAGTTCTGCGGAGCTTCGCTGCGTTCCAAACGGGTGCGCACGTCGCTCAAATCGCGTCTCGAAATCCGGCCGCTTCGCCACCTCGGCGATTCCGGCCTGTACGGTCTTCAGCGCGCGAGTCCGCAACCTCGCGATCGCCCGCGACATAGCGCAGCTTCAGATACGTCAGTGCTTCCCAAGGCTTGGCTTCGTCCCTGAAGTATGCAGCCAACTGCGCGGGAGTTACGATCAATTCGCCTTCGCGGCCGTGCGGACGCAGGCGGGCGTCGACGGGAAAAACCGTTCCGTCGCGAGTATAGGCGGTCAGCGCTTCCATCAGGCGCTCGGCGACGCGGCGCATATCTTCCTTGTTGCAAGTCTCGTCGCAGACAAACAGCACATCCGCGTCCGACAGCAAATCGAACTCGCGCGCTCCCAAGCCTGCCCAATCCCATCACGCTGAAGCCTGCGTCGGCGCCGGCGATCGCCAGTGCGGCCTGGATGGCGGCGTCGGCCGCGGCGGTGTTGTCGTTCAGCGAGTCAAATACCTCGCGCAGCTGAAACAGATCGAGCGCGCCCGAAAGAAACACCCGCCGCCGGTAATGCCGCCGCAAAATCGACATCGCCTCGGAGCGATCGACCTTCTCCTGCGCCAGATAGGCGAACACCGGATCCTCAGTTCGCACTCACCTCGGGCGCATCGTCGGCAAACAGATCGTCTGCACTCAGAACCCGATGCGATCCTCGATATTCTCCAGCAGCGAAACCTCTGCCGGATGCCGCACCAGAATGTCGGTCAGAAACTCGCTGAACTCGAAGATCGTCAACGCCCGCTCCACCGCCTCGGGCGAGCGCAGCACCGCGCCATAGCGCTCCGAGGTTGTTCCCGCCGAACTGAGAAAGCGGTCGAGATTGCGGCGCGCGTGCTGCGAAAGATCACCTCGGGCAGCGATCTCGCGCAGCCGCGGAGAGTCCACGGCCAGCCGCTGCATCATCTGGCTGTAGGAGTTCTCGTGGGTGGCCGCAATCTCGGGCCGTAACTGGAATTCCAGCGCGTCCTGGTCCTGGGTCTGTTCGCGATAGATGACGCGCTGATAGATCTCCGCCACCGCCGCCATGCGCCGCTGCACATGCGCCAGAAATTCCTCCGGCGTGGGCGCCGCGGTCCCTTCGCGCGTCAGGCTGCGCGCCAGAGACTGCAACTCCGCTCGCGATTGTGGCAGGCGATGCGTTTGCTGTCCCTGCCGCAATTGCAGGCGATGTTCCAGATTGCGCAGGAACTCATACGCATTGGTGAGGTTGTGAAAGTCTTTGCCGCTGATGTGTTCCTTGTCGTGCAGCTTCTGCAAGGCAAACAGCGTGCCTCGCGATCGCAGCCAGGATTCGCTGCCTCCGTAGACCCGTTGCAGGCACTGCACCAGAAACTCGATGTCGCGAATGCCGCCGCGATCGAGCTTCACGTCGATGCCGCTTTGCGCCTGCTGTTTCAGCAGACTTCTGCGGCGATGGCTGCCGATCTTCTCTCGCGTCTCCAGCGCCGTCTTGATGGCAACGAAGTTCAGCTCAGGACGATACACATAAGGCTGTACGGCGCGTGACAAACTCGCGCGCCAGGCCCACATCTCCGGCGGAGTGCCGCGCCTTGATCATGGCCTGCAACTCCCAGTCATGCGCCACCTGCGAGTAGTAATGAATGGCGTGCGGCAGCGGAACTGCCGGCTCGCCTTCGCCGCCCTGCGGACGCAGGCGCAAATCGATGCGAAACACCGGCCCTTCGCGGGTGTGGCGCGACAGCAGCTCGGTGGTCTGCTGCGCCAGGCGGATGAAGTATTCGCGATTGGAGATTTCCGCGCCTGGCAGCTCGTCACCGCCGTCGTAGAGGTACAGCAGATCGATGTCGGAGCTGTAGTTCAGCTCGTTGCCGCCCAGCTTGCCCAGCGACAGCACGGCAAAGCGCGAATCGACCACCCGTCCCTCAGCGTCCAGCCGCTGCGGCGTGCCAAAACGATGTTGCAAGCTGGGTGTCCGCTTCCCGCAGCGCCTCTTCGATCAGCACATCGGCCAGCGCGGAGATTTCCGCCGTCGTCTCGGCCAGGGTTGCGATCCCCAGCACGTCGCGCAGCATGATGCGGATGTATTCGCGCCGCTTGAAGCGCGCCAGCAGTGCGGCCGTGTCGGTTTCGAATGAGCGCGAACGCATGCGCGCGAAGCTCTCCTCGAATTCTTCGCGCGAGTGGGTGCGGTCCAGGCGTCCGCTCGCGCACAAAGCCGTGGAATAGGTCGGGATTCTGGATCAGCGTCTCGCCCAGCCACGGGCTGTAGCCGAAGACCACCATGGCGTAATGGACGAGCGAGGGATGCTTATCGAGCAGTCGCAGCAGTTCCGGCGAAGTGGCTTCCGCCAGCCGCTCGAACTGATTAATGGCGGCATCGGGATTTGGCGAGGTCATCAGTAGCGGCGCCAGCGACTGGTAAACTCCCTGCGGCACAAGTTGTTGGATATGAGCCAGATTGCGCGCCGCCGCCTCCGCATCGCGAAATTCCGGCTGCTGCTGCATGGAAAGGGATTCGCCTTGGAACAGTTCCGACACTGCCTCTGAATTCTATCTTGCTGGAATCTCCCGTACAGTCCGAGGGATCAGAAAGCGGGGTTGATTTCGCTCAGGCTACACGGGCTGATACGGGTGGCGGGTCGGAGGGATTTCGCTGGAAAAAGCAGAGGCACCCGACAATGGGTGCCTCACGCGAACTGCGGCAAAGGAATCAGGATTCGAATCCGCGACGCAAGACTACTTCTTCAGCTTCCGGCGCGCGACTTCACCCAGGGCAAGTACACCCGTTCCTAGCAGAATGAAGCTGCTGGGTTCAGGAGTGGTGCCCGTGGTGGTTGTGCTCGACGCCGACACGTTAACGTTATCCAGCGCGATATAGGCTGGGTCGTCCCGGAAATTAAACGAGACGCTATCGCTGCCAGTGCCTGTCTCGGTGAACGAGAACTGCGTCCATGCTCCGTTTGTGCTCGGATTGGTCAGGCTCAGCACCGAAGTGCCGTCCCAGAAAGCACTAAAATCGCTTGGGTTGTCGCCAACCGAGTTCATCCAGAAACTGAAGGTGTACTGAGTTCCCGCATGGTCCGCAAAGGACTGGCTAATGGTGCCATCGCTACCAACCGGCCCTAAAACGGCGTAGAAGTTGCCGTCTTGAGCACCGGTGTAGACGTAAAAAGCACCACTTACGACTTCGGTATCCTCGAAATTGTTGCTGGTGGTCCAGCCGGTAAAGTCTCCGGTCTCAAAGCTGCCGTTGGTGAGAAGATTCTGAGCGAAGGTCTTCGGCGCACTGATACTCAAACAGAAAGCCAGAGCGACGGCGACCAGCAGGGTCTTTGTTCGCATACTTCCTCCGGACATAGGTTTAAGCCCACTTCCACAGGGGGAAGAGGCATTTTTCGTACCTATCTCGCTCTAATGCCTTCATATACTTAGCGTTGACAATGTCGACAAACTGCACAAACTTGCGAAGTATGGGAAGGCACTTACAGCGCCAAAGGGACTCCGGAGTCAGGCTCATGATTTTGGTTGGCGGCCCCGCAGAGCACGGGGAGGATGAAAACTTATGCGGGCGCGGCCGATCCCAAGCCCCCTTCATTGACTCTCCAAGTCAATTCGGATCGACCCGAGCACTGCTATCATCTGCTGTCTCTCCAGATTCGCCGACCTGGCTGGAGCACCCATTGAACTGGCTAACCAAGCTGTTCGATTTCGCTGGCCACCGGACCACCCTTTCGCGTGAAACGATCGCCGGGCTTACCACGTTTACCACGATGTCTTACATTGTGGTAGTCAATCCCGCGATCCTCTCGGCAGCGGGAATTCCGGCAGGACCCTCGTTCGTGGCAACCGCACTGACCGCCGCCTTCGGCTGCTACTTCATGGCGTTCTACGCCAACCGCCCCTTCGCCATCGCGCCTTACATGGGCGAGAATGCCTTCATCGCCTTTACGGTTTGCAAGCTGCTGGGATTTCGTTGGCAGACCGCGCTGGCGGCCATCTTTATTGCCGGAGCGCTGTTCGTGCTGATGACGGTTCTCCATCTCCGCCAATGGGTGGTGGAAGGCGTGCCCACATCGCTGCGCTATAGTTTTGCTGTCGGGATTGGCCTATTCCTCACCTTCATCGGTCTGAACCAGTCGGGCTTGGTGGTTCTCGGCGTTGCCGGAGCTCCCGTACGGGCTGGACAACTCACCGGGCATCCTGCCTTGGTCGCCATGTTCGGCTTTGTGCTGCTGGCTGTGCTGATCATCCGCAAGGTTCCCGGGGCCATTCTGATCGGCATCGTCATCACGGCGATTGTTGCCTTCGCTGCCAGGCGTGGCCACGCCGCCGCACGCTATAGTCAGTCTGCCGCCCAGCCTCGCGCCTATCTTCTGGCAGCTCGACTTCCGCGGAGCCCTTACCTGGCAGGCGTTTCCGGTGGTGCTCACCCTGTTTGTCATGGCCTTTGTAGACACCATGGGCACGCTGATCGGGCTTTCCGCGCGCGCCGGCTTCCTCGACCAGCACGGTCAGCTGCCGCAGATTGAGCGCCCCATGCTGGTGGACGCCATCACCACCTGCCTCGCACCTGCGCTGGGGACGTCAATCTCGGGCGCATTCGTCGAGTCGGCCACCGGAATCGAGGCCGGCGGCCGCACCGGCTTCACCGTCCTGATCACCGGAACCTGCTTTCTGCTCACTCTGTTCTTTTCGCCATTTGTCTCCGCCATTCCCGCCCAGGCTTACGGACCGGCACTCATTATCGTCGGGCTATTCATGCTGGCGCCCATCACGCGCATTGACTTCGGCGATTTTACCGAATCCATACCCGCCTTTGCCGTGGTTTCGCTCATGGCATTCACCTTCAACATTGCGATTGGAATCTGTGCCGGATTTGTGCTCTACCCCATTTGCAAGCTGGTGGCGGGAAAGCCGAGGCACTTGAAGCCAGGCTTGTGGGTGCTGACGGCATTGTCGTTGCTCTTCTTCATCTTTTATCCGTACCACTAAGATCCGCACCACTCATGACCCGATTTCTCCTTTGTCACCTTGGGCGCGACTGGTCAAAATTGCATCTCATTTCACATGCCAATGGCCAAGGGAGCTGCAGTTCAAGAGTTCGTCGGAATCCGCCTGCGCCTTTTTCTCGCAGTTTCGCGACTTTTTGTGTGCTGTTCAACCGTCGCGCTTCTGCTAATTTCGACTGCGGCGGCGCAAGTCAGCCCAGCCGTGCCCGCGCAGGACGATCCTCCCAACCAGCGATAGCTTCAGGCACTACATCCATGCCGTCCCGCAATCGCCCGCCGATTACCACCCCATCACAGCTGATGGACGGTTGGGGTGGTTCACGCGCTCCACGATTGGCCCGCGGAGCCTGGTTGCTGGTTTGTTCTCCGCTGGAATAGGAACCGCGACCAACAGTCCCCATGAATACGGCACCCATTGGGATGGTTTTGCCCAACGCTATGGCATGCGCTTAACCGGAGTGTCCACCGGCAATGCTATCGAAGCATCGCTGGGAGCGGCCTGGGGCGAGGATCCGCGCTACTTTCATACCGTGAACGCATCGTTCGGCCAGCGGGCCAAAAATGTCGCCGACCTCACGTTTCGCGCCTACCATCCCGACGGCGAGCGTCACCTGGCCTATGCCAGATTCGTGGCGACCTTCGGCAACAACTTCCTCTCTAACACCTGGCGGGTGCAAAGCGAAGCCGACTGGCAGCATGCTCTGATCCGCTCGGCCGAGGGCTTTGGCGCTCGCGCCGTCTCCAACGCCTTCAGCGAGTTCGTGCCTCAAGTCTGGAGACACTTCCGCCACCAGCCTGCCTCCGACTCCGCTTTCGCTAACAATCCATGAATTGTTGAGTCCTGCGCGAGGCAAGCTCTCCAGCCAGATTATGATGGGTGCGTATCCCGAGTTTCGGGCGGAGGGAGCAAGTGGCTAACTACGTGGTCGTCGAGAACTTATTGCAAGCAGTTGAGATCCCCAAGGACGGTACCCTCAGCCGGACCATTCACCGCGACGATCACGTCAAGATCGTGCTCTTCGGCTTTGCCGGCGGCCAGGAGCTTTCCCAACATACCGCCGCCGTACCAGCCATCATCGAAATCGTTCAGGGTGAGGCACGCGTGACCCTTGACGGAGACGAGAAAGAGCTCTCCGCCGGCTCCTGGGTTTTCATGGAAGCCAACCTTCCACATTCCATTTATGCCCGCACTGACGTGATCATGCTTTTGACCATGCTGACTGGAACCGATCAGAAATAGGCCAGCCAGCCTGCCATCACGTGGTCGTGCCCCGCAGTCAAAAACGAGCACCCATTCGGGTGCCTCGATAACCTCCCCGATGTCATGCATCACAGAAGAACGTGACAGGAATCACCCGCGGTTAGCGCCTCCCCGTCCTAACGTTCTGTATTGGCACCGCATTGCGCGGTGGTCAATCTGAATCCTTGTCGTCTCTTGAATCCCGGTAGCGGCTCCAAGAAACTTGCCGCCCAGTTGACCACCGGTACTGACGGGATTCACGCCGGGAGGTTCTTGTGAACACTTTTCCCATCCTCTTGGGGACACTCTGTGTCTTTGCCCTCGCCTATCGCTATTACAGCGCATTCATCGCCGCCAAAGTTCTTGCTCTCGACGACAGCCGAATCACGCCCTCGCACGCCTACGAAGACGGCCACAACTACGTGCCATCGCCCAAGTGGGTTCTCTTCGGCCATCACTTCGCCGCGATTGCCGGCGCCGGTCCGCTGGTCGGACCCACGTTGGCTGCTCAGTTCGGCTTTGCTCCCGGATTTCTCTGGATCCTGATTGGCGCCGTGTTCTGCGGCTGCGTCCACGACTTCACCGTGCTGGTGGCTTCGGTACGCCACAAGGGTCGCTCGCTGGCCGACGTGGCTCGCACCGAAGTCGGTCCCTACGCTGGTCTGGTCACCATGATCGCTTTGCTCTTCATTCTTCTGGTGACTCTGGCCGGGCTCGGCATCGTGGTCGTCAACGCTCTGGCCGCCAGCCCCTGGGGAGTTTTCACCATCGCCATGACCGTCCCCATCGCAATCATGATGGGCCTGTACATGTTCAAGAGTTCGCCGGGCCATATCAGAATTGCCGGGCCCAGCGCGCTGGGTGTGATTTTGCTGCTCGGCGCCGTCATCGGCGGACGCTGGTTCGCTGCCTCCTCCTTCGCCCATGTGCTGACCTTCAACGGCCACCAGATCACGTTCTTAATGATGGCCTACGGCTTCATTGCTTCGGTCTTGCCGGTCTGGTTCCTGCTCGAACCGCGAGACTATCTGTCCACCTATATGAAGCTGGGTACCATCGTTCTCCTGATCATCGGCGTGTTCATCGTTCATCCCAACATTCAGTTCCCTGCCTTCACCCAGTTCATTCACGGTGGCGGCCCGATCATCGGCGGCAAGCTGTTTCCATTCCTGTTTGTGACCATCGCTTGCGGCGCGATTTCCGGCTTCCACTCGCTGATCTCGTCCGGAACAACTCCGAAGATGTTGTGGAAGGAAACCGACGCACGCTTCATCGGTTTCGGCGCCATGATGTGCGAAGGAACCGTTGCCGTGCTGGCACTGATCGCCGCCTGCTCGATGTATCCCGGTGATTACTTTGCCATCAATGCCGCCCCCGCCGTCTTCGCCAAACTCGGACTGCACACGGTCAACCTCGGCATGTTCTCCACCGAAGTGGGCGAGAAGCTGGCTGGACGCACCGGCGGCGCGGTTTCGCTGGCAGTAGGAATGGCGCAGATCTTCCGCGGCATTCCCGGCATGAAGACGCTGACCAGCTACTGGTATCACTACGCCATCATGTTCGAGGCCTTGTTCATTCTGACCACTGTCGATACCGGCACACGCGTAGCGCGCTACGTATTGCATGAGCTATTGGGCAAGGTGCATAAGCCCTTTAGCAACACCGCATGGCTGCCTGGCAACCTAATGACTTCGGCCCTGGTGGTCATGAGTTGGGGATACCTGATTTATACGGGCTCCATTTCCACCATCTGGCCGCTGTTCGGCACCGGCAATCAGTTACTGGCGACGATCGCCCTCGCCGTCACGACGACGTTTCTGGTCAACATGGGCAAGGCAAAATACGCCTTTATCACGGCAATCCCGATGTGCTTTGTCGGCGTGACCACGCTGACTGCGGGTGTGCTCTCCATCAAGAACATTTATCTGCCGCTGGCGCAGAAGCCGGGCTTCCGCGTCCAGGGATATCTGGATTCCACGCTGATGGTGATCTTTGTAGTGGGCGTGGTGCTGGTTCTGATTGAGTCCGGACGGCGGTGCTGGAAGACGCTGCACGGTGCACCGGTTCCGGTAGAGGCTTTTGGCGCGCCCGAAAAGGAAGATGCAGTCAAGATGGCCTGTTGTTAGTTGAGCGACGAGCTGTCCGTTGTTGAGACGGGACAACTTTGGCGGGCTTGGTAACACGTGAGCGTACTACCCAGGCTTTTGTAATGCGCAGGCTGTAATAGCGCGGACTTTGTAAGCAGACTATGCAATACGCAGGCTTTGTAATACGCAGGCTTGTATCAGGGCACGGCTTCAACCGTGCCGTACGGCGGCGCTGAAACTGGGGCTTTAGCCCCTGCACCGCACAACTTTCTTGAATGATGCTGTGGGAGACCCTCAGATGACGATCGCAATCCAGACTCCATTCCACGGCAGCACTAATGGCAGCAGCGTTTACCACCTTCATAAATCTTCTTCCCACGCGACTGCCCTTCCACAATTCCCCAGAACGATAAAACTTGAGGAAAGGCCTGCTATACGCTGGCAGACATCGGTGTAAACTCAATGAGCACCATCGCACCCCCACCTTCCGTGAAGCCACCAGCCAAAGCCGCCGCTCCACCGGCCGCGAACCCGCTGGCATCGGCGGTCGTCGTCATCATCGCGGCCATTGCCGCCATCATCATTCTCAGAATTCCAGCTCTAACCACTCCCTGGTCCCAAGGGTACGATCCCACCGGACGTTGGTGGCTTTCGACCTTGATCGCGGCGCTGCCTGTGGTCGTTCTTCTTGGCAGCCTGGCGCTGGGACACGTGAAGGCTCATTACGCGGCTCTGCTCGGGTTGGCTACGGCTTTGCTGGTGGCGATTTTTGCCTTCCACATGCCTGGCCGGCTGGCTGCGGCGACTGCGGTCTATGGAGTCGGTTACGGCCTCTTCCCCATCGGCTGGATCGTGCTGAACGTGATCTTCATGTATCAGCTCACCGTCGAATCAGGACGCTTTAAAGTGCTGCAGCATAGCATGACCGGCATCACCCAGGACCGCCGGCTGCAACTGCTGCTCATCGCCTTCTGCTTCGGCGCCTTCTTCGAGGGCGCCTCGGGATTCGGTACTCCGGTGGCCGTTACCGCCGCGCTCCTCATCGGTTTAGGATTCCGGCCGCTGCAGGCTTCGGGCTTGTCGCTGATCGCCAATACCGCGCCTGTAGCCTTCGGCGCTTTGGGAACTCCCATCATCGCGCTGGCCAAAGTGACCGGCATTAGCGAAGTCACGCTTGGGCGCCATGGCGGGACGCATTCTGACCCCGTTCTGCGTCCTGGTGCCTTTCTGGCTGATCTGTGCCTTTGTCGGATGGTCGGCGATGTGGGAAATCTGGCCTGCAATCCTGGTCGCGGGCGTCTCCTTTGCGATCCCGCAATACTTCATGGCCAATTACCACGGTCCGTGGCTGGTCAACATTGTCGCGTCAATCATTTCGATGGCATGCCTGATTGCCTTCTTGTTCATCTGGCATCCCAAGCGAATTTGGACCTTCGAAGGAGAAGAAGCCAAGACCGACCACCGCGCCAGTCATGGCTATAGCCGGGCTGAAGTAACCCGCGCCTGGGTTCCCTGGGTCATTCTGAGCGTGATCGTTTTTCTGTGGGGAACGCAGACCGGCAAGAACCTGATGAATGCGCCCGAGAAGACCTTTAAGTCATTGGCCACCTGGCAGACGCCACCCAGCAAGATCACCAATCCACAGTTCGTGGTCACCGGCCTGAATAATCTTGCGCTGCGCGTTCCGCCGGTGGTGACGAAGCCGACGAAGGAGCCGGCGGTATTCGGCCTGAACTGGGTTAGCGCAACCGGCTCTGGCATTCTGCTGGCCGCCCTCATCTCGGGCTTGATCATGGGACTGAGTGTTCCGACAGATCTTCTCCATCTATGGCCGGACGTTAATGAAGGTGCGCTTCTCGCTGATAACGATTGCCGCCATGATGGCCATCGGGTTCATGACCCGCTACTCGGGGCTGGACGCCACCATGGGTCTCACCTTCGCCCGTACCGGACATCTGTATCCGTTCTTCGGCACGCTGCTTGGTTGGTTAGGCGTGGCGCTGACCGGATCGGATACTTCGTCCAACGTGCTCTTCGGCAGCCTGCAGAAGATCACTGCGCAACAGGTGAACGCGTCGCCGATCCTGATGTGCGCGGCCAACAGTACGGGTGGCGTGATGGGCAAGATGATCGATGCGCAAAGCATCGTCGTCGCCAGTACGGCGACGCAGTGGTATGGCCACGAGGGAGACATCTTGCGCTACGTCTTCTGGCATAGCCTGGCGCTGGCAGCGCTGGTCGGCGTCTTCGTCTTCCTGATGGCATACGTCGCACCGTTTACGCACTTCGTGGTGCATTGAGGGAGTCACTGGTGGGCTGGCAAGGTGCAGCTTCATATGACTGTGAAGGGGCGCACGCTTTAGGTGCGCCAGACAAGCTCCTTATTTTTGTCATTCCGAGGCGGCTTCAGCCGCCGGGGAATCGTGCTTTTGGACTATTTTCGCCAGCTTCTTTAGCCAAAGAGCTCGCCAACGAAGTCCCGCAGCGGCTAAGCCGGACCGTCATGCGATTCTTATGTGGCACGTCTAAAGGCGTGCCCCTTCAAAGGGCCTACGTTATGCCTGCCATCTTCGATACCTTCAAACTTCGCGCCGAAGCTGTAAGCGCCGAGGTTCATCGCTTCCCGCAAAAAACCGAAGCCCTCGACTTCATCGTCGAATATTTGCAGTTGGCCGGTGTGACTGACTCGCCGCAGTTCTATGCTGTTTGGGCCGATTGCCCCTTTCTAAACGGGGTCGACAAAGCAGCGAATCGCCGAACAGATTCCCGGCCTGAGCTTCGACGTCACTCGCGAGAAGGCTGCCGCTTCGAAGGTCGGCATCAGCCAACTCGACTGGGCCATGGCCAACACCGGCTCGCTGATTCAGGATGCGGCACCGGTCGACCGCCGGCTGGTGTCGACGCTTCCCAACATTCACATCGCCATCATTCAGACCAGACCGGCTGCTGCCCGATTTGCCATCTGTTCTGGGCAAAATCCGGCCGGAACAAACCAACTACATCTCCTTTATCACCGGGCCTAGCCGCACCGCCGATATTGAACGCGTGCTCACCATCGGCGTGCATGGTCCGGAAAAACTCATCATTGTTTTCGTAGATCAGGTTTTCGTGGATCAGGTTTTCGCGGATGAAGCCGCAAGGGTGAACTGATGCGCAAAGAATTTCGCGACTCGATCAATACCGCGCTGCATAATCCGAATCTGACGGGAGCACTGGGCCGCTTCTCCGAGGCCTACCGCATCAGCCGCGAGAAGGCGTACGAAGGTATCGACTTCGAAGCGGTGCGCACCCAGATCGCCGATCGCAAAGGCTACGCCGCATCGCACCTGGACGAATTGGCAGAGCGATTCACGCTGCAAGCCGAGGCCCGCGGCACCAAAGTTTTCCGCACCAACGATCCCGCGAAGGTCCGCGACTACATCCTCGAATCTTGCCCAACGGAATGGCGTAAAGAGTGTCGTCAAATCGAAGTCGATGGCGTCGGAGGAAATTCACCTCAATCCGCATCTGGAAAAAGCCGGCATCGAGGTCTACGAAACCGATCTCGGCGAGTGGATCATTCAACTGGCGGGACAAACGCCATCGCACATGGTGATGCCCGCCATCCACATGACCAAGGAGGAAGTCACCGAGGTCTTCAACGACCAGGTCGAGCCCGGCCAGACGCCCGACATCCCCAAGCTGGTGAAATTCGCGCGCGGCAAGCTGCGCACCAAGTTCCTCAATGCCGAGATGGGCATCACCGGCGCGAACATCGCGGTCGCCGAAACCGGCAGCCTGGTCATCATCACTAACGAAGGCAATGCTCGCCTGGTCACGACGCTGCCCAAGATTCATGTCGCGATCGTCGGCATCGAGAAACTGATGGCCGACTTCTCCGACGTCGTCCCAATTCTTACCGCTCTGCCTCGCAGCGCCACAGCGCAACTACTCACCAGCTACGTGTCGATCATCAGTGGCCCCGTCCCCAACACCGACGGCACTCCCAAGCAGCTGCACATCATCCTGATGGACAACCGCCGCACGGAAATGTCGCAGGACCCCAAGTTCAAACAGGCTCTGCAATGTATTCGCTGCGCTTCATGCCTGAACGTGTGCCCGGTGTTTCGCCTGGTCGGTGGCCACGTCTTCGGCAAGGTCTACACCGGCGGCATTGGCACGATTCTCACCGCCTGGTTCGACGCACTGAAGTCGTCGGACGAGATCCAGAGCCTCTGCATTCAATGCGGCAACTGCACGCAAGTCTGTCCCGGCAAGATCGACATCCCTGGACTGATCCTTGAACTGCGTCGCAGGCTGGCGGTCGAGCAGGGGCAACCGTTGGCGCAGAAGGCCATCTTCTCGGTCGTCAACAATCGCCGACTCTTTCATTCCATGCTGCGCACCGCATCGCTGGTACAGAAGCCAATGCAGAAGGACGGATTCATTCGCCATCTGCCGTTTTTCCTCTCGGATATGACCGAGTTCCGCAGCCTGCCCGCAATTGCGAACGAACCTTTTCGTGACAAGTTCAAGCAGATCGCGCAGCCGAAATGCAAAGAGAAAGCCGCGTTTTACTCCGGCTGCCTGATCGACTTCGCTTATCCCGAGATGGGCGAGGCTCTGGTCAAAATTCTGAACAAAGCGGGAATTGAAGTCATCTTCCCTGAAGGCCAGACCTGCTGCGGAGCCCCAGCTCGCTACAGCGGCGCCTACGAAGTGGCTGGACAGAACGCAACCGACAACATCAACGCTCTGCTCGAGCAGGATGTCGAATACGTCGTCTCGGCTTGCCCTACCTGCACGGTAGCCCTCAAGCACGACTTCATCAGCACCTTTGAAAGCCTGGGCCAGACCAATGCCCTGCCTCGAGCCCGCGAGCTGGCTGCAAAAGTTACTGACCTTTCAACGCTGGTGAAAAAGCTGGTTGATGATGGCCGGCTGACGTTCAAGGAAGGCCAGCACCTGGGCAAGGTTACCTATCACGACTCTTGTCACCTGAAACGAACGCTTCATGTCTCCGGGCAGCCGCGCGAACTGCTGACCAAAGCCGGTTACGAAATCTCCGAGATGTACGAGGCGGATATGTGCTGCGGCATGGGCGGGTCCTACTCGCTGAAGCTGCCGGAAATCTCTGCGCCAATCCTGGAACGCAAGCTAAACAACATCAAGCAAACGTGTGCTCCTATAGTGGTAATGGACTGCCCGGGCTGCGTGATGCAGATTCGCGGGGGCTTGGACAAAGATGGAGCGGAAATCAAAGTCGAGCACACGGTGCAACGGCTGGCCGATGAGCTTAAGTAGAACGCCCCATGCATCTGACGGGCTCACAGCTATGCATCCGGTTGTTTGCAATCTGACGAAAAAGCGATGCCGGTTTGTATCAGGGCCCGGCTTCAGCCGTGCCGCACAGTCGCATAAGGTAATTGGGCTTTAGCCCCGGTTCAAATGTTTGGCGAACGCTAACAAACAGGGGCTGAAGCCCGCTAATTTGACGGCGTCATTCGGCATGCCTGAAGCCATGCCCTGATACAAACCCAAAGACAAGCCTTGCTTCTTCGAGCGCCTAAACACCAACTAAGGCCGGTACGACAAATCGATCACCGCGCACTAAGTCTCTTACAAATAACTCAGCCACCAATCCTTGCGCCGCTCTTTCACCCCCATGAACCACCGGCAGGGGAAATAGAGAATAATCAGCGTAGTCAACCACATCAGGTAGATGAAAGGCAGCCCATGACCGTAACCATCCGGAAGTCCATTCATCATGAATGCTCCGTGAAATAGCCACTCCCCCGGTTGGTGGAACAACACGGCCATCAAAATGGCAAGCAGGTGGATCAAATACAGGTGCAGGACGTAGAAGAACATGGGCACCCGCCCAAACACCAGCAGCGGCTTGAATATTCCAGACGCCGTTTTCCCGTCGAGCCACGCCAGCAACAGGATTCCGGGTCCCAACGTCATCAGCAAGAATTGCAACGACGGCGGATATTTCTCTACATCCAGGAACAGAATGACCGTCTTCTCCACGGTCGGCTGAATGTGCCAATCGCCTTGCGAAACGCCACTCGGAGTCACAGGCGGATTACCGTATAGATTCGTGGCTCGCAGGAACACGAACGCAACAATCATCGCAATCCCAAGCATGGCCATGATCCGCCGGCGCTCGCGCGGCTCACGCAGGTACAGCGTGCCGAAAACGTAGCCCGCCGCCATCACTCCTACCCACGGAATCAACGGAAACAACACAAATTCACGCACATGTCCCGGCAGCATGGCTCCGCCCTTCACGTGCAATACGGACCACAGCCAGGCATACGAACCAAATTGTTTCGGGCGGACGCGATCCACCAGGTCGTGGCCAACAATCATGATGACGGCCAGCGTTCCCAGCCAACGGACCGGTATCCTCACTGCCAACGCCATCACGATCATTGACGCGCCCAGCGCCCAGATCACGCCGAAGAATCCGAACGGAAACACAAACGACCAGGCAAAACCGACGATGGTGAGTTCGACAACAATCAGCCACAACCCGCGCGTCCATAGAAAACGGCTCAGTTGGGCGGGCGTTCTTCGCTGGCCATAGAAAAATGCTCCGGTGCCGGCCAGGAAGAAAAACAGCGGTGCACAAAAATGCGTGATCCAGCGGGTGAAAAACAGGGCGTAATAGGTCTGGCTCAGCGCCTCGGGCTCGAATTGCAAGTAGCGTGAAAAAGTCGCGGGTGTGATCGATGGCCATGAACACCATGACCAGCCCACGTACGACGTCGATCGACTCGATGCGGCCAGGACGGCTCGCCGTCTTGACCTTGATGGCGCCAAGTTCGGCGACTGGTGTGGAAAGTTGTCCGGAACTCACACGGGGCATCGAGTCCTCCGGCCTCTACGCTGACCCTTTGCAGGCGTCTCGATATTCGACAACGGCCATCCGAGAATGATAGCGCCCAACCATGATCGCCGAACCTGTCGCTCCTGCTTCCTGTCTCACGCCCGAGAGGGTTCGTCACTGGCTCTGGGGCAGCGCCTCCCGTAGCGTTAAGTCCTGCCAGCTTCTCCCTCGCCAGGGGCCGGGCAAACGCATTTGAGGGATTGTGCAGGTTGATCGTCATGATCTTTTCGTAATATTGCTTAGCGTGCGCTTTGTCGCCTAGCTTCTCATAGGTCTGGGCCTCCAGACTCAGCACGAACGGATCTGTTTGATCTGCCTCTTGCAGTTCTTTGATCGCTGTGCCGTAGTCGCCGGTATAGAGCGCAACATATCCCGCCAGATAAGGATAGAAGTGGAATTGATCAGGGTTGTCGCCGGCATCGAGAAGAGCCTTCGCCGCCGCCAGGTGTTTCAGGGCATCCTCGCGCTTCCCACGCCGGGCGTCGATGCGGGCCAGCGCCGCCTCCCAGCGGAAGGTCCATAGATCTTTTTCGGCCTGGGTAATGTTGGGTTTGCGGAGGCCAGTCAGCCTCCCTGTCTGATACCACTGGAACGCGTTGTCCAGATCTCCCGACTCCAGATAGATGCGTGCGAGTTCATTTGCAGTGGCGGCCGCATCTTCATACTTCAGCCACTTGTATTGCAGGTCGAACGCCCGCCGCTCATACTCCGACGCCTTATCGGTGTTGCGTTCGAACGCATACGAAACCGCCATCACGCGCAAGGCCTGCGTGGTTTCCTGATCCGAAGCGAGTTCAATGGCTTTGCCCAGATGTTGCCTGGCTTCCTGATACTTTCCTTCCAAATCCAAGGTGACGCCCGTGTACAACTCAGCCTGATAGAGTTTCGGAGACAACTGCAGCGCCCGCTGATAGAGCGCGAGCGCCTCGTCGAACTTTCCTTCGCTTGTTGAGATTTTCGCCTTGCTTCACGAGTTCCATCGCGTCGTCCGTTTTCGTAGCCGGCGTTTGAGGGGCATTCGAGGACGGCGGGTTGGCGGATGCAGGCGGGGCGGGCGCGGAAGATTGAGCTACGACCCCCACATGGGAAAGCACCAGCAAGAGTGTTAGGAGTCCAGTACTGAAAAAATAGGTGCGCGACTTCATAGCGCCGACATTATTGCATATTGGCGATCGCAGGTTGTCCACGGTCGATCAGCGACGATGCAAGATCGCCCGGAGACCTGCGGCAGACGGAAGCGCATCATTTTCCTCCTAGCATTCGTAATTGCAACGGGGCTCGATGGCCCACGAACGTATAACAACGAGCAATCCCAAAAATATGCATTGAGGTGTATACTGCGCCGTGCTGAGATCGAGGCATGGGGGCATTGAAAATGAATACTTCATCGTTGGAGAATCAGACACCGTCCAGAAGAAAATTCTTGCGGATGGGCTTAGCCGGAACTGTCGTGGGCTTGGCGACGAGCGGCCTGCAATTGGCAACGCCGTTGACAGCGTGGGCACAGAGCGAAATCAGCCCCGATGCCGCCCTATCCGAGTTGATGGAGGGCAACAAACGGTTTACCGCAAATCGTCTCACCGCCCACGAGCATGACCTGGATATCTTGAAGCAACACACGGTTGAAAAGCAGGAACCGTTCGCCGCAGTCCTGTCTTGTGCGGATTCGCGCGTACCTGTCGAGATCGTCTTCGATCAGACGATTGGGCACATTTTTGTGACCAGGGTTGCGGGCAATGTCATTACGCCGGAAATCATCGCCAGCCTGGAATACGGAGCGGTGGTGTTGGGGACAAAGGTGATTCTGGTGATGGGCCACTCCAATTGCGGAGCGGTGAAGGCAGCCATACAAGGCAAGGCAGTACCCGGCCAGATCAGCGCTCTGTTTCCGCACATCCAGCCCGCCATCGATCAAGCGGGGCCGAACCTTGAAGCGGCGACCAAGGCGAATGCCAAGATCCAGGCGACTTTGTTAAGCGAGTCGTCCACGGTGATCTCCAGCCTGGTGAAGGAAAACAAGTTGAAAGTAGTAGCCGGCTATTACGACCTGGGCTCCGGATCTGTTGTCCTGGTCAGCTAGGCTCCCTGAGACCAGGTCGAACTTACTTCACTTTGTTGAACACCGAGATGAAGGCTGCCCCGCCGGAGAAATTTGCCTTTCCTTTGATCGTCATGAGCTTGCCGTCGGGCGATAGCCAACGGCTTGCCGTCTCGATCACGGTGCCATCCTTGTCCTTGACCACCCAGCGAAGCCACCGGAAGGCGTCCTGGTGTAGGCAATCAGACTACCCGACTCGCTGCTATTAATGGGGTGGTCCTGACCGTCGATGGGACCATCGTAGGACTTCGAAAAAGTCACTCCATGTCCCTCGGTGCCAATCAGGCTCCACTTGTAAGTATTTCCGTCGTCGATCGTGATCACCAACTGCTCAAAGGTTGCTGCCGGCATCTTTCCGTTCGATGACTTGGTGACGTCTAACTGCCAGGTTCCTACTGCCGACTGGTTTGAGTGCTCCACAGCCAAAACCGTCATTCCCGCAAACACTAGGAAGCAGGCTCCTGCCAGCATCGCAAAACGCATCTTCCGGTTCATTAGTGCCTCCCTACTCGGAAATCCGACGGCGTGCGAATCGTGACACCGCAGCCTGACATTGTCAAATGAAGCGCTCTCGATCGGTTTGTGCCGCAATCTTCTTGGCTTCGCGAAAAATCCCTTCGAACATTGCCGCGGTAAGCTTTCCGGTAGCTGTGTTCTGGTTCGAAGGATGATACGACGCCAGCAGCACGATCCCATTCGGCATCGGGTAGCGCGCCGCGTGCGCAAACAGATACCCGGCTCGGCTCTGAATCACGCCATTGCGTTTCAGGTAGTTGAGATAGGCATCGAAGCCAATCTTCCCCAGCGCCACCACGACCTTCACATTCTTTAAGATCGCGAGCTCGCGATCAAGAAACGGTGCGCAGTTGGCCAGCTCTGACGGCAGAGGCTTGTTATCTGGAGGAGCACAACGAACTGCCGCTGTGATGTAACAGTCGAGCAGCTTCAGTCCATCGTCGCGATGATCGGCATTGGGTTGCGACGCGAAGCCCACCTTGTACAGGATGGGATACATGAACTTGCCCGAGGCATCGCCCGTGAAGGGCCTTCCGGTGCGATTCGATCCGTGCGCCCCGGGCGCCAGCCCCAGCACCAACACACGCGCCTGCGGGTCGCCGAAGCCAGGGACAGGCCGCGCCCAATATTCGTGATCGCGATAGGCACGCCGCTTCTCCCGGCCCACCTGCTCGCGATAAGCTACTAGCCGCGGACAGCGGGTGCAGTTCACGACTTCCTGGTTGAGGACGGCGAGCGCGGAAGGCATCTTCCCCATTGTAGCGGCGGCACGCCGGCTATCCGAGTGTAGCCCATAATGCGTGCCCAAAGCGCAGGCCTGAGCCTAGACTGCAGCGGCCGAGAATCGCAGATGTACGAAAGGGAAATCGCCGCTACATGCTGAAATCGATCATCGTGGTATCGCTCGTATTGCTGGGTGCAATCGCATTGATCGCGCTCGTCGGTTGGCAGTTGCCCGTGAAACACGAGGTGGTCCGGACAGCGGAATTCAGGCAATCGCCTCAGCAGGTCTGGGACCTCATCGCTGGCCCACCGACATGGCGCCCCGATGTGCACCGCTATGAAGTGCTCTCGTCACAGCCCGGTCACCGCAAATGGCGGGAATACGACAGCCATGGACCAAAGATAACGTATGAAGTGGTGGAAGATGATCCCCCACGCCGCCTCATCACCCGAATCGCCGACCCCCACCTTCCCTTCGGCGGCACCTGGACCTATGAGATAACGCCTATGCACGATGGATCGCTCTTGACCATCACCGAGCACGGCGAGATCTACAATCCTTTATTTCGATCTATCTCGCGCTATCTGCTGGGATACACCGCGACGATCGACAACTATCTCCAGGCACTACACGCCAAGCTTGGGGCCTCCTGAACCGCGGTGGCAGCACTTCCGCATACATCCTTCAGAGGAGCAAATGCTTCTTAAGTTATGGGTGTTGGCTCGAAGCTCAAAGAAACTTGCCGACGAAATTAAGGAGACAAAACAATGCTGATTATTCTGCTGGTGATCCTGCTGCTGTTGTCCGTAGGGTCATTTCCATCCTGGCCATACAGCCGCGGCTGGGGTTACTACCCATCCAGCGGACTTGGACTGATTCTGGTTATCCTGGTCATTCTGTTATTGCTCGGCCGCATCTGACAGATTTTTGCAAGAAAGCTCAATGACATTCCCAACTCCGCGTCCGCCCGCGGTGATATGTTGCGCGTTGCTTCTGATCTGCGTCCTCGCATTCGCGCCTGTATGCGCCGGCTATTCCGTGCTGACGCATGAAGAGATCATCGATTTACTTTGGAAGGAACAGATCCGGCCCCTGCTGCTGGCGCGATTTCCCAATGCTACTGCCGACGATTTGCTGAAGGCCCACGCCTACGCCTATGGAGGTAGCGTCATCCAGGACATTGGCTACTATCCGTTTGGCAGTCATGTCTTCAGCGACCTGGCTCATTACGTTCGCACCGGTGACTTTGTCCAGGCGCTGCTCAACGACTCGCAGGACCTCGATGAATACGCTTTTGCCCTGGGAGCGTTGTCTCACTATGTGTCGGATATCAATGGTCACCCTTACATCAACCTCTCGGTGGGAATCGAATACCCCGAACTAGCCGAGCGGTACGGACCGGCTGTTCCCTACGATGTCGACCATAAGGCCCACCTCCGGACCGAGTTCGGCTTCGACGTCTTGCAAGTGGCGAAGGGGCGCTACGCTCCCGAGGATTACCATAACTTCATCGGCTTCGAGGTCGCGGCGTCGCTGGTGGAGCGCGCTTTCTATGACACGTACGGACTGAAGCTCACCGACGTGATGCCGCACGAGCAGTTGGCGATCAATACCTATCGTCGAAGTGTGAGCCGAATCATTCCGGAAATGACGAAGGTGGCTCTCCTGGCCAAGGGAGACCAACTGCAGCAAGAGATTCCAAATTTCAATCGGCAACGCTTCCTCTATCACCTGTCGAAGGCCGACTATCAAAAGAGTTGGGGCTCAGGTTACAAGGAGCCTGGTCCGGGTGCGCACGTTATGGCGGCATTGTTCAAAGTCGTCCCCAAGGTGGGCCCGTTGCACACCATCGACTTCAAGGAGCCAACGCCGAAGACCGAGAACCTCTACTTCAAGAGTGTCGACCAAACCGTCGACCAGTACGGAAAATCGCTGCAGGAGGTGAAGAACAACCATCTGCAGACGCCGGAGATCAACCTTGACACCGGCAAGCCGACAAAACGCGGCGAGTATCCCCTGGCCGACGCGACCTATCGCGAGTTGCTCGATGAATTGGCCTATGACAATTTCAACCACATGGACAAAGGGCTGCGCGACAATATCGTGTGGTTCTACGACGGCCTCGGATTCCCTGCACCAACAACCCGTCTGGATAAGTGCGTAGTCGAGCGCTGGCGCAAGACCTGGATTGAAGTCAATCAAGTGCGGGTCACGGAAGTTCTCGATCCATTCGATCAGTCCTCCCCAGCCACTCCAACTGAAAACGCGCTTGCCTTCTCGGAAACATCCTGTGCCGGATGACCCTTCTTGAACCTGGTTTCGGCGGTCCAGCCTAAGGCAGACCAGCGGGAACATGGGCAAAGTTTAGGACCGCCCCCAAAAGTCTCTGGGAGAACCAACTCGGAGCGATTTTCAGCCTTCCAACCTCTGTATGCTTGAATTTGTATGCGACTATTGCGGAAACATTAAACAGCCAGACGAGACTTGGATTACCGGGATGGCGGCCGAAAATGTCGGCCTTCAGGCGGCGCGGCGAGAAGCTGTGATCGATCCAGCGTGGCGTTACGAGCGCGCAATCTTACCGCTGGCTGTTCATTTCTGTTCCACCGACTGCAAAGACAATTATTTGGCAAGACTGTTCGACAGACCGGCATCTCGAGTTGAAAGTAAGAGTGCTGACGTGACGTCCACAAGCAGCCGCAGCGCGGCTCGAGTCAGAAAGGCCGCGGCCAAAGGGGTTATTCAGAAGCGAACCTTCAGGCGAATTCGGAAGTCGTAGGCTCTGTCGCTACGAGCCATCGGCACTTGCCAGGTCTTTTACTGCGCATTCAGTTTTGCGGCCCGCAGACAAGACGAAATTGTGCTTCCTGAAATTATGCCCGGTCCTCTGTGCTAGACGGTTGTCTCCTGGCGCAATCAGAAAGCGCAGCCATGCTCCTCAGGTATGTTTACCAACTCCTACACAGGACAGGAGGCCAGATGTCTCATCTGCAATTTTTATCTCCCACGTCCGTTTGACCGCTCAGCAACACTCTCATAAACTTAAGGATGACGGTAACTGCGGCTGTCGTGTGCCGCTCAGCCGGAACCCAGCTCCCCGGGTGTCCGTTTCCGTCAGTGCACTCATCACCGGCCGCAGTCGAGCCGAACGCGGCCACATCCAGTTCTGAAGGCAATTCATTGACTACCGAGACAACTACGAACGAAACGAATACCTCCGAACAATCCAATCCCTGTCAGCGCGAACTGACCATCGAGATTCCGGCCGAGGTGGTGAAGGCGGAAACCGACAGCATCGTTAACCGCTACCAGAAGCTGGCGCGAGTTCCTGGCTTCCGCAAAGGCAAGGTTCCGGCCTCGATCGTTCGCCAGCGTTTTGCTGACGACATCAAGAACGAGATTGTCGAGGCCCTGGTTCCCCGCTATTTCCGCGAAGAGACCAAGAAGCAGAACCTGGCGCCGGTGTCGCAACCCCGGGTGACCGATCTGCACATCCACGAAGGCGAGCCGCTGAAGTTCAAGGCGTCGTTCGAGATCCTGCCTGAGTTCAAAGTCGCTCCGTACGATGACATCCGCGTGACCACGCTCGACACCAACGTAACCGACGAGGACGTGGAGACCGCGCTGAATAATTTGCGCCAGCAGCAGGCGACTTACACCGCCGTCGAAGAAGATCGGCCATTGGCTGACGGCGATTTCGCCGTGGCGGGCTTCAAAGGTACGCCGAAAGAGGCGGAGCAGGATGCCGACTCCAAGCCGGTCGAGGTCGACGAGATCATGGTGGAGATCGGCGGCGAAAACACCATTCCGGAATTCTCGGAGAACTTGCGCGGCGCCAAAGCTGGCGAGCAGCGGACCTTCGACGTCAAGTATGCCGACGATTTCGCCGACAAACGACTGGCCGGCAAGACCATGACCTATGAGGTCAACGTGAAGGGCATCAAGACCCGCAGTGTTCCCGAACTGAACGATGACTTCGCCAAAGAGCTCAGTGCCGACTTCAACACTCTCGACGAGCTTCGCAACCGATTGCGCGAAAACATGAAGGCCGAGAGGGAACACGAGGCGGAGCACCAGGGCAAAGATAAGTTGGTCGAGGAATTGGTCAAGCGCAATGACTTCCCGGTTCCAGAGGCGATGCTGAACGACCAGATCGATCTTCGCCTGGAGCGAGGCTTGCGGGCCCTGGCCGCTCAGGGCATGAAGACGGAAGACATGAAGCGGATGGACTTGCCCCGCCTCCGCGCCGGGCAGCGGGAAGCCGCGCTGCGTGAGGTGAAAGCTTCTCTGATTCTGGAACAGATTGCCGATGAGGAAAAGGTAGAGGTCAGCGATGAGGAGCTGGAGCGCGAGATGGAAGCGTTGGCGAGTCAGTCAAAGCAGACTCTCGAGCAGGTCCGCGCTCGTTTGACGCAGGATGGGGGGCTGGATAGAATTCGGCATCGCATCCGCAACGAGAAGACCTTGGATTCTTTGTATCGCAGGTCCGCATAGGGCGGCCTGCTTTCCGCTTTCTCCACTTCGTCCTCGGGGAAGGAGTGTGGAGGATTTGGGAACGCATTCGAAGGGGGATGTTTCTGGTCGCCAGGCGACGGGACGCGTCTCGAACATTAGCTGGTTTGTGTCAGGGCACGACTTGAGTCGTGCCGCAAGAGAGAGCAACAGTTTCGGTTTTACGGCACGGCTGAAGCCATGCCCTGATACGAATCTCTTACAGGCAGGAAAAAGGAGCAGCAAATAATGCTTGTGCCCATGGTGATTGAGCAAACCAGCAGGGGCGAGCGGGCCTACGACATTTATTCCCGGCTGTTGCGGGACAATATTATTTTTCTCGGCACTCCTATTGACGATAATGTCGCCAACCTGATCATTGCCCAGATGCTCTTTCTGGAGGCAGAAGACCCGGAGAAAGACATCTCGTTGTACATCAACTCGCCCGGTGGTTCAATCACCGCAGGGATGGCGATTTACGACACCATGCAATTCATCCGGCCCGATGTCACGACCATCTGCATCGGCCAGGCGGCCAGCATGGCGGCGTTGCTGCTGGCGTCAGGCGCAGCCAAGAAGCGCTTTGCTCTGCCTACCTCGCGGATTCTGATTCACCAGCCGCTGATGTCAGGACTGTCGGGACAGGCTACCGACATTGACATTCACGCCCGCGAGATCCTGCGCATGCGGGAGATTACCAGTCAACTGCTTTCCAAGCACAGCGGCCAGCGCCTGGAGAAAGTGGAGCGGGACGTGGAGCGCGACTTCATCATGAATGCCCAGCAAGGCAAGGAATACGGCATCATCGATGACATCATTTTTAAGCACAAGTAAGGTGGGCGGCTTAGTCACAACTAAGGCGGAAAAAATTTCGTAGACTGCTTCCAAAGTTGTACTGAATATTGCACTAACGGTGCGTTATAGGTTGCGGAATTATGGTTCAATAGCTTCGCAGTGCACGAGATTCAAGGGTTCGCGAGGGGTTGCCGATGGCCGATAGAGGCAGCTTCTCAAACGGGGCAGCACGGCTCCTCCCGGATTTGAGCGGACGGGAAAAAACGGGCCGGGGACAGAATCCCGGTCAGAGCGTGCGGCATAAGGAGTTTTTTTCGTGAGAACCAGAACCGGTTCCGATGAAGTACTTCGCTGTTCGTTTTGCCACAAGTCGCAAGACGCCGTCGCCAAGCTGATTTCGTCGCCCACTGACTATCCGCGCGCCTACATTTGCGATGAGTGCGTGGCCGTCTGCAACTCGATTTTGGAAGACGATCGCTCCGAAGCCCAGCCTGCCGCGACGCCCAACCAGCTTCCCAAGCCGGCCGAGGTCAAGACCTTTCTTGACGAATACGTCATCGGCCAGCAGCAGACCAAGAAGAAGCTGGCGGTTGCGGTTTACAACCATTACAAGCGCGTCTACATGAACCGGCAGCGGGGCGGCGAAGTCGAGCTTGCCAAGTCGAACATCATGCTGATCGGCCCCACCGGCACCGGCAAGACTCTGCTGGCGCAGACCCTGGCCAAGATGCTCGACGTTCCCTTCGCCATCGTCGATGCCACCACGCTTACCGAGGCGGGCTACGTTGGCGAGGATGTCGAGAACATCATCCTCAAGCTGTTGCAGTCGGCCGACGGCGATGTAGCCCGGGCGCAGACCGGCATTATCTATATCGACGAAGTTGACAAGATCGGCCGCAAAGACGAGAACCCCTCCATCACCCGCGATGTCTCCGGCGAAGGCGTGCAACAGGCGCTGCTGAAGATTCTGGAAGGCACGGTCGCCAACGTTCCTCCCCAGGGCGGCCGCAAGCATCCGCATCAGGAATTCACTCCGGTCGACACTACCAACATCCTGTTCATTTGCGGAGGAGCGTTCGTGGGGTTGGAGCGCATCATCGGCCGGCGGCTGGGTAAACGTTCCATGGGTTTCCGCACCGACGAAGCCAAGGAAGCTGCTTTCACCGAGAGCAACAAGCGCGACACCGAGTTGCTGGCGCAAGTCGAACCGCAGGACCTGATCAAGTTCGGGCTGATCCCCGAATTTGTTGGCCGGCTGCCAGTCGTGGGCGTGCTCAGCGACCTGGACGAAGATGCGCTGATCGAAATTCTTACCAAGCCGAAAAATGCCATCGTCAAGCAATACCAGCGGCTGTTCGAATTCGAGAACGTCAAGTTGCGCTTCACCGATGACGCGCTGCGCTGCATCTCGCGCGAAGCCATGTTCCGCAAGGTCGGCGCCCGCGGCTTGCGCATGATACTGGAAGAGTTGATGCTCGACCTGATGTACGCCTTGCCCGGCCAAAAGCGCATAAAAGAATTCGAGGTCACGCGCGAGATGGTCGAAAAACGCAATGTCAGCCTTCCCCTGATGGAGAAGGCCGGCTAATAGGGCTGTTCCTGTGGTCAGCTTTCGGTAATGATTCTCATGTGCCTTCGGGAAAGCGCGGCTCAGTCGCGCTTTTCGCTTTCGTGCGGATCTTCTCAGCTGAAGAACCGACGAATCCAATTTGGAAGAAGGGCATCAAAACCAGGTAACTCCCCAATAAACTTTGTTTTGTGCGCCAATCGACTCCCCGATAGCGCTGGAAAGCCGGGAACTTGCTCTGGCTACGGACTTTGTTAGCTTCTGCCCCTTCCCATGCGTGATATTCTGGAGTCGGAGCCGGTAGCTGCAAGGGGGCGACCGGTGCCGAAGTGGGCGCAGACGGTATCCATTTTCTTCTCTTCCCCAGAGCAGCTTCATTGCTCTGAACGATAAGGCGGTTTTTAGTGACGCAGCGCGAGAAATTCGAGACTAAGAAACTCCCCATGATGCCGATCCGTGACGTCGTCATCTTTCCCTATATGATGACGCCATTCGTGGTTGGACGGGAGTCCAGCGTGCGCGCATTAGAAGAGGCGCTGGCGGGCGATAAGAAGATCTTCCTGGCCACTCAGCACGACGCCAGCATCGACGAGCCCAAGCCCAACGAGATTTTCAGGTCGGCACCATCGTCAACATCGTCCAGAGTCTCAAGCTGCCTGACGGCAACATTAAGGTGCTGGTAGAAGGCCTGGAGCGGGGCAAGATTCTCCAAGTCGTCGATACTGACGGCTATTTTGAATCCACCGTCCGCACCGCCAAGTATTCTGCTGAGCCGACGCCACAGGTCGAAGCCAGCATGCAGCGCGTGACTGGGCTCTTCGAGCAGTATGTAAAGCTCTGCCAGTCGCTGAATTACGAGACCATGATTGCCGCGGTGCGCAACGACGATCCGGCCAAGCTCACCGACACCATCGCTGCCAACTTGCAGCTCTCGATCGAAGAGAAGCAGGAGTTGCTGGAGATCTTCGATCCCGCCGAGCGCCTGAACCGTATCGGCGATGTGCTCGATGTCGAGATCGAAAAACTCAACATGGATCGCACCATCCAGTCGCGCGTCAAGCGCCAGATGGAGCGCGCCCAGAAAGAGTACTACCTCAACGAGAAGATCAAGGCCATCCAGAAAGAGTTGGGCCGGGGCGAGAAGAGCGAGTTCGACGAACTGAAGAAGAAGATCGACACCGCCGGCATGTCGCGCGAAGTCCATGAGAAAGCCCTACAGGAACTGAAGAAGCTGGAAGCCATGCCGCCCATGTCGGCTGAGTCAACCGTCTCGCGCAACTATCTCGACTGGTTGCTGGCGGTGCCGTGGAAAAAGCGGTCGAAGGAAATTCGCAATATCGATATTGCCGAGAAAACGCTCAATGAAGATCACTATGGACTGGAGAAAATCAAGGAGCGCATCCTCGAATTCCTGGCCGTCCGGCAACTGGTCAAGAACCCGAAAGGCTCGATTCTGTGCTTCGTCGGACCTCCGGGCGTCGGCAAGACCTCGCTTGGAATGAGCATCGCCAAAGCTACGGGCCGCAAGTTCGTCCGCATGTCTCTGGGCGGCGTACGGGATGAAGCCGAAGTGCGCGGCCATCGCCGCACCTATATCGGCGCCCTACCCGGCCAGATCATCCAGATGATGAAGAAGGCCGGCACCAAGAATCCGGTCTTCATGCTCGACGAAGTCGACAAGATGTCGATGGACTTTCGCGGCGACCCATCAGCCGCGCTGCTGGAAGTGCTCGATCCCGAGCAGAATTTCATGTTTGTCGATCACTATCTCGACGTGGAGTACGACCTGTCGCAGGTATTCTTCATCGCGACCGCCAACGTACTGCACACCATTCCGGCCGCCCTGCAAGACCGCATGGAAGTGCTGCGACTGCATGGCTACACTGAGCCGGAAAAAGTCGAGATTGCCAAGCAGTATCTGGTCCGCAAGCAGCGCCAGCAGACGGGTTTGACCGAGGAAAACATTGTTTTCAACGACGAAGCGCTGACCACTGTGATCCGCAATTACACCCGCGAAGCCGGGGTTCGCAATCTGGAGCGCGAAATCGGCAACATTTGCCGTAAAGTCGCGCGCAAGGTGGTAAAGGAGGGGGACAAGTACGCTGTCAACCTCACGGCGGAGAACGTTAACGATTACCTGGGCGTGATGAAGTTCCGCGACAGCGAGGTACACGAGAGCAGCGAGGTCGGTCTGGTGACAGGCCTGGCGTGGACCGAAGTCGGCGGCTCGATTCTAACCACCGAAGTCGCCACGGTTGACGGCAAAGGTGGAAAACCGATTCTGACGGGAAAACTGGGCGACGTGATGCAGGAGTCGGCTCAAGCGGCAATGACCTATGTGCGATCACGCTGGAAAAAGCTGGGTCTGCAACGGGATTTCTATCGCAGTCTCGACATCCACGTGCATGTGCCCGAGGGCGCGATCCCCAAGGACGGTCCTTCCGCCGGCATCACCATGGCGACGGCCATCGCCAGCGCACTGAGCCACATTCCCGTGCGACGCGATATCGCCATGACCGGCGAGATCACCCTGCGTGGCAAGGTGCTGCCCATCGGCGGACTGAAAGAAAAACTGCTGGCTGCCCATCGTGCGGGCATCATGGAAGTCCTGCTTCCCGCCGACAACGAGAAAGACCTGGCCGACGTGCCGGAGAACTTGCGCAACGTCATGCGCCTGCGCTTCGTTAACACTATGGACGAAGTGCTTGGCCTATGCTCTGGAGCGTCCCCTTCCCGAGGTGCCGGACGAAGAGCCCGGCATTCCGGCGCTGCCGCCAACGGCGGAGCAGGCTCCCGCGGCGCATCAGTAGCACTCTGAGTTGCTTCCCCCACCCGAAGGCCCGCCGTACGCGGGCCTTTTGCTTGGATGCTTACCTGGCCGAAGGCTGAACGCCGGCCACGATCTATTCGAAGCGATCCACCTGTCCTAACCCGCCGGAGAAACATTCGGCACATCCAGCATTCCCAATTTCTGCTCGAAGGGCAGGAACACCGAGAACGCGGTCCCACTTTTCCCTTCACGAATGCGGCTGCTGACGTGGATGGTCCCTTCGTGCTTGTCGATAATGCCCCGACTCACCCACAGTCCCAGACCCGTGCCCTTCTCGCCCTTGGTGGTATAGAACGGAGCGAACAGGTTCCTGCGCACGCCAACTGGGATGCCAGTTCCATTGTCGATGAGAGTGATCCGCACTCCCTTACAGGCAGGATCGGAGGCGAGGCTGGACTCGCGAAGGCGCAAGGTCAGCTTTCCATTTGCCGGCGTGGCGTCGAGGGCATTGCCGATAAGGTTAGAGAAAACCTGCCGCAGTTCGCCGGGATAACCGCGAACGCAGCGCTCGGTTTCAAAGCGCGTTTCCACGGCAATATGGTTTTGCTTGATTTGGGGAGCGAACAGCACCAGCACGCTTTCCAGCACCTCGGTAAGACTTACGTCGAGCGGATTCCGCGCTTCCCGATGGAAGGTCAGCAGCTGGCTGGTGATTTGCGCGATTCGGGCCAGTTCATCGCTGGCCATCTGCAGGTACTGTGTCGACGCCAGGCTTCCGGTTTGCTCATGCTGCAGCAGGTAAATCAAGTTAGTTACGGTGTCCAGAGGATTGCGTATCTCATGCGCAATGGTTGCCGACAGGCGGCCGGCCAGGGTCAGGCGCTCACTGGCGCGCAAGGTCTGTTCGGTCTGGCGGCGCTGAGTCACGTCGCGGAAGACGACCACCACTCCCACAATTTCGCGGAGGTCGCTTAGGATGGGCGCGCCGGTTAACTCGATGGGATATTCCTTCCCCGAGCGACTGGTCAGAACCAGACTATTGGAAAAACCGACAACGTCTTGCGCCCGCCGAACCGCTTCTACCGGATCTTCGGATTCGGAGCGGGTCTTTTCGTCGCTGACGCGCAAGACTTCCCGTAGCGGACGTCCTTGGGCGACTTCATATTCCCATTCCGTGAGCTTCTGGGCCACCGGATTGATGAACGACACATTTCCCGCGCGGTCGGTGGAGACTACCGCCTCTCCCAGGCTTTTCAGCGTGATCTGCAACCGCTCGCGGCCTTCTCTCAGTTGATGCAGCTGGCGCTCTTCGGCTTGCAAGTGACGCTCATAAGTGGAAGACAGAGCGATCAATTCGTGCCGGGTGAGAGTGAATAGCAGCACCGCAATCAGCAATGAGAGAGCCACCGCGGAGCCGACCACAGTAGCATTCAGGACGTTGGCGCGGTGCGAGCGCTGCTGTCGCAAGCCCTCTTCGGCGTTCACGAAATCGCGTTGCTTATCTCGAATGGCTTCGATCAGCTGGTGCCCGACAAGCAGAACCTGAGGCGACGCCGATACGCCCGGGGGTAGCGCCAACTGCTGATCAGCCCACTCCATCCAGCTCAAATCGAGGTTGCGCAGCTCCGCCAGGCGCTGTTGCTGGCTGGGATTGTCGGCGGTCTGGTGCTGCAGGAAATCGAGCTGTTCCGGCACCTTCGATCTGGCTTCGTCGTAGGGTTGCAGGAAAGTCCTGTCGTTGGTGAGATGATATCCGCGAAGGCCCGTATCCATTTCGACAATGTTGCGCATCAGCTGGCGCGCGTTCGCGAGGACCTGATCGGAGTGATCGACCCAACGCATTGAGGCATTGAGTAAGAGGATCTCGCCAACCAGGATTACCGCCAGTGACATCAGCATAATCACGGGAATGGCAACCGTGCGGCGTAGCAGTTTCTGGAAACTGCGTTGATCCATAGCGTTCCATCAGTCCGGCAAAGGTTAGATGATACCGCAACCTTCGGTCGTGCCCACAATCGGCGACTAATCGCCGGGCATGGTGCTTCGATCGATCTGAGAAGTGGTTTGCCACGGCATCGCGCGGAACGAAGTGGGTGAGAGCGCTTTCGCAAGAATTCGATACAGCAGTAGAAAAGCTAGTATGGCAGCGTAAATCAGCGGTGTCCGTACGTCTTTTTTGACCAGCCAGATGTAATGCACCACGCCGGCAATCGCGCTGACATAGATGAGGCGATGCAACAACTGCCAGCGCTTCCCCAACCGGCGGATGGCCTTCTGGGTCGAGGTCAAGGCCAAAGGGATCATCAACACGAACGCAGTGAAGCCAGCGGTGATGAAAGGGCGCTTGAAAACATCTTTGTAAATGCTGTGCACATCGAAGAACTGGTCCAGCCAGATGTAGGTGAGGAAGTGCAGACATCCATAGAAAAAGGCGAACAGCCCCAGCATCCGGCGGTACTGGATCAGCCAGTACAGTTTCGACAATTTCCGCAACGGCGTAATCGTCAACGTCACTAAGAGGAACACGAGGGTCCAGGTGCCGGTGGAGAATGTGATCACCTGGATGGGATTGGCTCCCAAGCCATGGTTCAGCGCTTTCCAACCGAGGTGCGCCAGCGGCAGCAGGCAGGCAAGAAAGATCGGCGGTTTGAGATATTTCGGTTTCACAGTTGCGATACTCAGAAATTCTTCTTCAGGTCCATACCCGTATAGAGCGACGCCACCTGATCGCCATAGCCATTGAACATCAGCGTGGGCCGCTTGAAGAATTCGCCAATGCGGCGTTCCCTGGCTTGGCTCCAGCGCGGATGATCTACGTTGGGATTCACGTTGGAATAAAAGCCATATTCGTTGGGCGCCGACTTGGTCCAGGTCGAAACCGGCTGCTGCTCGACCAGCCGGATCTTCACGATGGCTTTGATTCCCTTGAACCCATACTTCCAGGGAACCACTAATCGGATCGGAGCTCCGTCCTGGTTTGGTAATACATCACCATAGAGGCCGACCGCCAGGATAGTCAGCGGATGCATGGCCTCATCCAGCCGCAAGCCTTCCACGTACGGCCATTCCAACACATTGCGCTGCTGTCCGGGGAACCGCTTGGGATCTTCCAGTGAAGTGAATTCGACAAACTTCGCCTTGGGCTGCGGCTGTACCTGGTCAAGTACCGACTTGAGCGGAAAGCCGATCCAAGGAATCACCATCGACCAGCCCTCAACACACCGCATGCGATAAACCCGCTCCTGCAAAGGCATCTTCAGCAGCGTGTCGATGTCGAAGGTCTGCGGCTTCTTGACCAAGCCTTCCACACGCACCGTCCAGGGCCGGGTCTGAAAATTCTTCGCCAAGTCCGCAGGCTCATACTTGTCGGTGCTGAATTCGTAATAGTTGTTGTAGTGCGTGATGTCCTGCAAGGGCGTCTGCTTCTCGGTGGTACCAAAGGGTCCGGGCGAGTAGTTCAGCTTGGTTGCGGCAAGCGCTGCTTCGGTCGGCGAAAAAATGTCGAACAGCTTCCCACCAACCACCGTGGTTGCTGCCAGCGTGGCCGCGCCGGCAAGAAAGGCCCTGCGATTCAGGTACCAACTCTTAGGCGTAATTTCCGATGAAGGAATGGCCGGCGACTTCTTGATCAACATGATTTACTCCAACTCCCGCCACCTTGTAAGATTCGCGAACCTCCGATAGGGTTCAGGGCCGCGAAGAAGATGTCGCTCCGCGAATTCTGCAATCTCGCCTGGTGCTTGCGTACCCGAGCTAACTTCATCGCCGCCGCTTTGCGGACAGTGCATGGCCGCCACCATGGTCGCACCGCCGTGGAATGTGCATTTCAGCTTTTTGCGGGCTCGACTAGCTACCTGTTAATTATTACGCACGACACCCACTATCGGATTGCAGCCGCGGCCTCCGGCAGCCCGTCTTGTGCCAGCGATTCGAGGTAAAATCCGAGACAGGGAAATGGCAACCCAGCCATCACAATGAAACTATGCGCCTTCGACTGAGGCATCGCAGTTGGGCCAAATTCAGCGCGGGTTGGAGCACAACAGCACTGGCAGGGCTGCTATTGGTGACCACCGCCGTGGCCTCCCAGGGCCCGACACAACTCAAGCCCGGCTTCAATCTGTTTACCAGGCAGCAGGATGTGCAACTCGGCCAGGAACTGGCCGCTAAGATCCGCAAGCGTGCCACCTTAGTCAACGATCCGACCCTGAACGCTTACGTAAACGCCATCGGCAGGCGCCTGGCGGCCTCTCAAGAAGCGCGGGACAGCGGATTCACCTTCACCTTCGAAGTGGTTGCTGATCCGGGAATCAATGCCTACGCGCTGCCCGGCGGTCCCATGTTCATCAACACTGGCCTGTTGAAAGCCGTGGACAACGAAGCTCAACTGGCTGGCGCGATGGCTCACGAAATGTCTCATGTGATCCTGCGCCACGGCACCAACCAGGCGTCAAAGGCCAACATGATTCAACTGCCGCTCGCGCTGGCCGCGCAGGCGACTGACAATGGCAGCCTGATGGGTGAGCTGGCCCAACTCGGCTTCAACCTCGGCGCCAGCAGCGTGTTGCTAAAGTTCTCACGCACGGATGAAAGCCAGGCCGACCTGATGGGCACACACTTGATGGCGGAAGCTGGTTACAATCCCGTCCAGTTGGCCAAGCTCTTCGACAAGCTCAACGCGCAAGACAATGCTGGCGCACTCCAGTTCCTCGCCGACCATCCTAATCCGGATAACCGCTCGCGGGCGATCAAGCAAGAGGCTGCCCGATTACCTCAACAAACCTACGGCTATCAGACCGGCGAATTCCAGCAGATGAAGCGGGCGGTCTACAGCATCAAGGAGCCTCCGTCCCGGCCGAAGACGCAATGACCAGGCTGTCTCCTGATTCCTTTGCCCCTGCCACCATTGGCTAACGATATACTTGCCTTACGTCCCATCATGAAACTTCCAGGAAGACGCCTGCCGCTGCGTACTGTCGTTGTCCTTGCCCTGCCTGCATTGCTTATCACTCGTCACCGTGTTGGCAGCAGCGCAGGATGCACCCCAGCCGCAGCCTGCCCCAAAAATGACCCAACCGAAGCCTGCGGCCACGCAGCCTTCGACGCAGCAGACACCGTCGCCAATACCGGAGAAGCAGGGGAAGATCATCCCCGCCGACGCCGAGCGCCACTTCCATGAGGGAGTGAAGTCCGAACAGGACGGCGGCACCGAAAACGCTATCGCGGAATATAAAGAAGCAATTAAGACTTATCCCGACTACTTTGAGGCGCACTACAACCTGGGACGCGTTTACCTGGATCGGCAGGGTTATGCTGAAGCCATTGCCGAGTTCAAAATCGCCCTCCAGCTCAAGCCTGAGGACGCCAACACGCACAACAATCTGGGCTTGGCGCTGAAGCACAACCGCGACCTCAACGGTGCGATCGCTGAGTACAAGGAAGCGGTACGGCTCAATCCAAAGCTAGCCAATGCGCAGAACAATCTGGCGAATGTTCTCTATGCCAAACATGATTTTACGGGTGCTATCGAACATTACCGCGCAGCCTTGGAAATTCAGCCTAAGAGTGCCCAGACCCATATGAATCTGGGCAGCGTGCTGGATGACGCGGGCAGGTCCGACGAAGCCATCGCCGAATACAAGGAAGCGATTCAGTTGGAGCCCAAGAACTCCAGCGCTCACTACAACCTCTCCATCGTCTACCAGAAGAAGAAGGATATGCCGTCAGCCATCGCCGAGCTACAGACCGCCGCCAAGCTGGCGCCCGATTGGCCCACTCCGCACATCATGCTGACCAACCTGTTGAAGGACTCCGATCCCAAGGCCGCATTGGACCAATGCATGATAGCGGACGGCCTGACGCACGACGCCAAGTTGCATGATCAATGTTCGGAGTTGCAAAAGAAGTTGCGCTGAGTGATTGGAGTCACGATGCGCCGGATTCGGATAGCCGCCCGTTACGCCAGCTGTTGAATCTTTTCGATCAGCACGTCGGGAGGATCGCCTTTGGTGATAAAGGCGTTGGCCAGCTCCAGGGCAGCCGGGGGAAGCGAGAAATACGCCGACAAAAAGATGATAGGCACGTCGGGACGCCGGCGGCGCATCTCGGCCGCCACATCCCCACCGTTCAAATCGGGCATGTAGTAGTCCAGCACCACCAGATCGATGTGGTGATCGTCGAACATGCTGAGACCCTGCTGCCCGCTGTTGGCGGTCAGCACCCGGAAACCGTGACTTTCCAGCATGATCTTGCGCACGCGCAGACCAATCTTCTCATCATCAACACACAGGACCGTCTTCGGGCCGAGAGCCCTCATCCAGTTCACCGTTGCTCCCACTTGCGGTTCGATTCCCAACTGCACTCTGCTGCCGTTTAGGTAAAGGTTGGCCAGTTCTAAATTGGACTCGCGAGACGTCTCGCCGTCGCAAAAGAAGTAGCACTACATGTGTTGTATCTCAACCTTCCTCGCTCGGCTATCCCGACAAAGTCGTAGATGGATGTATTCCATTGCTAAATAGTAACTTAGCGCATGTTGTTGGCAACAAATGAACCCGGCCGCAACTGGGAGAAAACATACAACTTTCGTGGAGGGAACGACGCATTTTGCAAACTCGGCAGCGCTTTGGACATAATTTGAAATCAGGAAGCCGAATTCGCGGAGAGATTGGGCCGATTGGGACACTCTCGTCGATGGTTAAGCTCCGCATTTGCCAATAGCTCTGGCTTCGAGGCCCTGACCGTCAGAAAGCAAAACATACAAATGCTCTCTTGGGGTTTTTCGGGACGATGATGAAAATCCTCCCGTTCATCGGTAGAACTGATCATGATGGGCTCTCGGGCGCGAAATACAAAGCCGGGTAGACGCCTAACTAACGTAGCGCTTGGAATGGCTTCCCAGGCTAGCGGTAATTTCGGCTTTGCGGGGAGTTTAGGACAACAGTCTCGTGAGCGTCTGTCTGATATCAGACGTATCTGACTTTTATTTATCCCCCGGCGGCCTGCGGGATCGGCCCACCTTGGGCGTCCGGTTGACCGCAATGGCCAAGCATAAGTCGGGTCATGACCGGGACACCCAGTCCACCATCTTGATTCTGGATTTGCCGGAACCGTCCTTTCGCTCCGCACTCCGGGCATGGTATTTTCAAAGACTTACTGACTCGATAACTTTTCTCCCAGTGCTCGTTGTGCTGGATGACTTCCGGTTTTAGCGGCGGCCACGCGGGTCGCCATTTTTCGCCTGCCGGAGACGGTTTTCGTGGATTTCACGAAGAGGAAACATGATCCGCTCCTATCAAGGACATATGCCCACCGTGCCGCCGACCTGCTATGTCGACGAGTCGGCGCAATTGATCGGCGATGTGGTGCTGGGGGAAAATGCCAGCGTCTGGATGAACGCGGTGCTGCGCGGCGATGTGCACTTCATCCGGGTGGGCGCCAACAGTAACATCCAGGATTGCAGCGTCCTGCACGGCATGCTCGGGAAATGGCCGGTAATCGTCGGCGACTGGGTGACCGTGGGCCATTCAGTCACGCTGCACGGCTGCGTCGTCGAGGACCGCTGCCTCATCGGTATGGGAGTGGTCATCCTTAACGGGGCGCGCATCGGCGCAGGCTCGATCATTGCTGCCGGAACCCTGATTCCCGAGGGCACGGTAGTTGAACCAGGCTCGTTGTGGATGGGCGTACCCGGCAAACTCCGGAAGAAGCTGGCAGATGAGGACCAGGAAACGATCCTGCGCTATGGGCGGAATTATCTGGGATACAAGGAAAATTACTTGGCAGAAACAAAGAAGTAATCAGCACTCAGCACTCAGCACTCAGCATTCAGTCGGTAAAGTGGAAGGGCTGAATGCTGAGTGCTGAAGGCTGGGGCCTATTCTGACAACTAGTCCCTGACCCCTGGCCCCTGATTCTTATGATTCGAGCTGTCCGCGGAACTCGCGATCTTCTCCCACCCGACACCGACCTGTGGAACCGGGTCGAGGCGAAGGTGCGCCACGTCTTCGCGCGCTACAACTTTCACGAAATCCGCACTCCGATCTTCGAAGATACCCAGCTGTTCTCCCGCAGCGTGGGCGAAGAAACCGACATCGTGTCGAAGGAAATGTTTACCTGGGAGGACAAAGCCCGTGCTCAAAGTGAGAAAGCGCAGTCGCTGACCTTGCGTCCGGAGAACACGGCTGGCGTAGTTCGCGCCTACATCG
Source organism: uncultured Acidobacteriaceae bacterium (assembly GCA_963746515.1). Lineage (GTDB taxonomy): Bacteria > Acidobacteriota > Terriglobia > Terriglobales > Acidobacteriaceae > Bog-257. Next base: position 622,491 of record CAVVBO010000005.1, read on the forward strand.
AGCACGGTCTCGACAAGAAAGGCACACTGCAGAAGCTGTATTACATTGGGCCCCAGTTCCGCCGCGAGCGTCCGCAGAAGGGACGCTACCGCCAGTTCTTTCAGATCGGCGCTGAGATCATCGGGCCGCCGAGCGCGGGCAGCGAGTCTCCGGCGCGCGATGCCGAAGTGCTGGAGATGCTGGCCACATTGCTCGACGAAGTCGGCCTGAGCGGCTGGAGCTTGCAGTTGAATTCGGTGGGCTGTGCCGAAGATCGGGCGCGCTACAACCAGGCTTTGCGTGAGGCGTTAAAACCGGTCGTCCACCTGATGTGCGCCGACTGCCAGCGCCGTGCCGAAACCAATCCGCTGCGCGTGCTCGACTGCAAAGTACCGGAAGACCAGCCGATCATCGAGAAGCTGCCGAAGATCGGCGAGTATCTCGACGAGCCGTGCCGCCAACATTTCGCCGCCGTGCGTGCCATGCTGGACGCCGTGGGCGTTCCCTACTCGATCAACGAGCGCATGGTGCGCGGGCTCGACTACTACACGCGCACGACGTTTGAGTTTACCCACGGTGGACTGGGGGCACAGAGTGCGGTGCTGGGCGGCGGGCGCTACGACGGACTGTCCGAGTCGCTCGAAGGGCCGAAAGCACCGGGGATCGGCTTCGCGATTGGCGAGGACCGCCTGATTCTCGCGTTGCAAACCCAGGGCGAGCAAGCGACCGCGAAGATAGACGCGCTAGTCGCTCCGCTGGGCGCCGGGATGAACTTGCACGCCTTGAAGGTGGCGCGCGAGTTGCGCCGAGACGGTGTCAGCGCCGATCTTGGGGACGAGGCCTTTCGGCTGAAGAAATCGTTCGAACTGGCCGAGAAAGCGAGCGCGCGCTACATCGTAATCGTCGGCGAAAACGAAGTTGCGGCCGATCAGTTTGCGGTGAAAAATCTGGCGACGGGCGAACAGGTGCAGGTGCCGCGCTCCGAACTCGCCCAATACCTGCGAAAATAGAAGGAGCCGTCAGCATTCAGCAATTAGCATTCAGTCACTGACGTAAATGGGCTGAGTGCTGAATACTGAATGCTAAGTGCTAACTACTTTCAAGGACATCATGCTCGATTTCTTAGGTGATCTGAAACGGACTCATATGTGTGGCGAGTTGCGGGCGTCCGACGCCGGCTCGAAAGTTGTGCTCATGGGCTGGGTCAACCGCCGGCGGGATCTCGGCAATCTCATTTTTCTCGACCTGCGCGATCGCAGCGGCATCACACAAGTCGTCGTCACCGCCGATGCCGGGGCCGAAGTTCACGACAAGGCAAACGCCGTGCGCTCGGAATTTGTTCTCGCCGTGATCGGCCATGTGAAGCTGCGCGACGCCGGCACCGTCAACAAGAACATTTCGACTGGCGAGATCGAAGTGGTTGCGGACGAGTTGCGCCTGCTGAACGACTGCAAGACACTGCCCTTTTCGCCCAGCGATTCCGTGCTGGCCAACGAAGAAGTGCGCCTGAAGTATCGCTATATCGACCTGCGTCGGCCTGACCTGCAGCGCAACATTCAGTTGCGACATAAAGTGTCGATCGCCATTCGCGAGCATTTGAACTCGCAGGGCTTCTACGAAATCGAGACGCCGTTTATGACGCGCTCCACGCCCGAGGGCGCGCGTGACTATCTAGTCCCCAGCCGCGTGTATCCGGGCGAGTTCTATGCGCTGCCTCAGTCGCCGCAGCTGTTCAAGCAGATCCTCATGATCTCGGGCTTCGACAAATATTTCCAGATCGTGCGCTGCTTCCGCGATGAAGACTTGCGCGCCGATCGTCAGCCGGAGTTCACCCAGATCGATCTGGAGATCAGCTTCGCGCGGCCGGAGATGGTGTTTCATACGGTCGAAGGCTTCCTGAAAGCGGCGTTCTCGACCATCGGCGTCGATTTGCACACGCCGTTTCCGCAGATGAGCTACGACCAGGCGATTCGCCTGTACGGCATCGACAAGCCCGACCTGCGCTTGCCTTGCATGGCCGACGTGCGCCATGCGTTTGAGCCCGAGAATCTGGAGACGCTGCACGTCGATCCGGAGCTGCCGATTGTCGCCATCGTCATACCCAAGGTCGGCGAACTGTCGCGTAAAGAGCGCGACGAAATCAAGACGATGTTCGGTGAGCGCAAGGATGCCAAGGTCTTCGAAGACATCAAGCGGCTGGAAAAGTCGTTTCCCGAGGCGGTGGCGAAGATACGCGAGACTGCCAAACCGAATGCCGAAGATTTGGTGGTCGTGGTCGCTGGGGCGAAGCGCACGGAAGCTGCCAGCGCGTCGAAGGCTCGTCAACAGGCTTACGCCGTTTACGCGGCGGCGGGACAACTGCGGCTCGCGCTGGGACAGAAATATGCCGAGCGGCACGGCGCGTTTAAGCAGGGCAACTTTCGACTGCTGTGGGTCACGGACTTTCCAATGTTCGAATGGGACGAAGCTGAGGGACGCTGGAATGCTGCGCATCATCCCTTCACGTCGCCGCACGAAGAGGACATGGACAAGCTGGAGAGCGATCCCGGCGCAGTGCGTTCGCTGGCCTACGACGTGGTGTTGAATGGGACCGAGCTGGGTTCAGGCTCGATCCGTATCCACCGGCAAGACATCCAGAGCAAGATCTTCAAGGCGATGGGTATGTCTCCGGAGGAACAGCAGGCGCGCTTCGGGTTCTTCCTGGAAGCGTTGCAATACGGCACGCCGCCACATGGAGGAATTGCGCTGGGACTGGATCGCATTGTCATGATCCTGGCCGGAGCAGAGAGTTTGCGCGAAGTGATTCCCTTCCCCAAGACGGCGAAGGCCGTCGACCTGATGGTGGACGCGCCGACTCCGGTGAGCGAGCGGCAGTTGAAGGAGCTGGGAATTGCACTGAGGAAGGGCAGCAACTAGCAACTAGCAACTAGCGACTAGCGGCTAGCTCGAGCTTCTGCTCAGAGGCGAATTAAGAGTACTTAAATGTGTGGTCGCCGCTTGTGAAATAGTAAAGAGATGACAATGCCGGGCGAACGCGAAAGCCCAACCTTCGCGAGTAACAATTCCATCCGCACCGAAGTCCGCGGATTTGAGCTGCAGTTGGAAGGCTCGAATCTGGTGCTGTCTAGCGATGGCAACGATCTGATTGCTCCCATTCGATTGACTACGGAAGACGCGGAGCGCGTGCGCCTTGAGATGGCAAAGTCTCAGCTATGGGAGTGGAATCAACTGGAAGAGTTGCGGTCGCGAGCGGTGTTGCGCTACCGCCGCTATCTGGCCTCTTGGCTGGTGCTGTGCCTGGCTGCCTTCAGCGCTTACGTCGGATATCCCAGCTATTACCTCTGCGTATTTCTTTCCTTGCTGGCCATCTTTCTATGGTGGCGGGCGGGTTATGTGGAACGGCAGGCCGATCGCGAAGCCGCGGCGGAACGACGCGCGTTCGTTCCCGACTGGAATCACCTTCGCCAGCGCCTGGAAGAATCAGAGACCAGCCCGGCGGGAACAGAGCGCCCCACATCAGAAAATTGAAAGTCATAGTGGGTTGCTTTGCGGCACGTCTGAAAGGCTGCCGAAAACTTAGAAGCACAGTTGCCGCCGGCTAAAGCCGTCTCAGGATGACAAGAATAAGAATAAGGACTCGTGACGACGCACCTGAAGGTGCGTCCCTTCAAAACGCGTCGAACGCGAGTTTTCTTCGCAGCCTGTGAAGACGTGCCCTGACACAAAACCTGATGGCGGCAATTTATGCGACAGGTAGCTCTGTCGATATGCTCGCACCGCTGCGGAAGGACTCAATCACGAAAACTGCAGTCAACCCAGCAAGCGTGGTTCCGAATTTTACATTTGTGAGCGCGTTTCTGGTTGCCACCCGGTCACGCTCTTACGTGATGTAGAACACCGAGTTTCCGCCATCCTCTGTGCGATCTTAGAACCCATAAGAAACTGATAAGCGCAGGGGAAGCTCTCAACCTCCCTTTTCCACCCAGAATCGCGCTACAGGATCCGAGAAGTGCTGGTCTCTCATTCCGGAAAGGAGCGCCAGGCACATGGCAACTGCGCAGGTCTCCTCCGAAAACGCCGAACAGGCGTTCATCGACCAAGTCATCACCAAACACAGCGGGCAGCCCGGCGAATTGCTCGGCATCCTGGAGGCGGTGCAGGAACGGCACCCGCACAAGTATCTGCCTCTGGAGACCCTGCGCTACGTCGCCAACAAGCTCGACATTCCGCTGTCGCGGGTGTACAGCGTGGCCACGTTTTACGCTCTGTTCAACCTGGAGCCGCAGGGAGACAACACCATCTGCATCTGCCGCGGCACCGCCTGCCACACCCGCAATTCGCGAGCCCTGCTGGAAAGCCTGCGGCTGGAACTCGGGTTGGGAATGGACGACGGCGGACGAGGGCGGCGATTCCGACAAGCTCACGCTGACCACCCCCGACCAGAAGTTCACGGTGCGCACCGTGGCTTGCTTCGGGCAGTGCGCGCTGGCGCCGGTGGTGGAGATCAACCATCGCATCTGCGGACACGTGAACGAACGGACATTGCAGCGCGAGGTCCGCTCGCTGGAACGGGAGAATGACTGATGCCGCGCATTGAGGACATTGGCGTATTCAACGCGGTCCGCGAAACCGGGCTGGCGAAATTGATGCCAGCCGGTTCCGCGCATCGCCGTCGGCATGGGCACCTGCGGCCGCGGCAATGGCGCCGAAGGTCTGTACCACGCCTTCGTGGAAGTCATCGAGCGCAGCGGCACCGACTTTTATCTGACCAGCGTGGGATGCTTCGGAGCCTGCTATCAGGAGCCGCTGGTCAATGTTCGCGTGCCGGGAAGTCCGCTGCTGATCCTGCACCGCGTCCAGGCCAACGATGCCGGACGCATTGTGCATGACATCGCCGCCGGCACTATCAACCCTGATCTGGTCTACTGCAAGATCGAAGAGTGGGACCACATCACCGGCTCCATCCGCTACGGACACGGCTATCCCGAAGTACCCTCGTGGAACGAAGTGCCCTTCTTCAAGGGCCAGAAGAAGATCGTGCTGCGCAACTGCGGGCTGATCAATCCCGACGACATCGAGGAGTACATCGCCGTCGGCGGCTACCAGGCGCTCTACAAGACGCTGATCGACGACAAGCCGGAGACGGTGATCGAGCAGATCAAGGCTTCCAAGCTGCGCGGCCGCGGCGGCGCGGGTTTTCTGACCGGCAACAAATGGGAGTTTCTGCGCAAGGCGGTCGCCGACCAGAAGTTCATCATCTGCAATGCCGACGAAGGCGATCCCGGCGCCTACATGAACCGCAACGAGATCGAGAGCGATCCGCATTCGCTGCTGGAAGGCATGATCATCGGCGGCTACGTGATGGGCGCCACCCAGGGCATCATTTATGTGCGCGCCGAATATCCGCTGGCGGTCCATCGCCTGAATCGCGCCATCGAGCAGGCCCGCGAATACGGGCTGCTGGGCGACAACATCCTGGGCCGCGGATTCAACTTCGACATCGAGCTGGTGGAAGGCGCGGGAGCGTTTGTTTGCGGCGAAGAGACGGCGCTGATCGCGTCGCTCGAAGGCGAAGCCGGACGTCCTCGCCCGCGCCCGCCGTTTCCCGCGCAGAAAGGTCTGTGGGGAAAGCCCAGCAACATCAATAACGTCGAGACCTGGTACAACATCGCGCCCATCATCACCAAAGGCCCGGCGTGGTTCACCGAAACCGGCAGCGCCAAGAGCTCCGGAACCAAGGTCTTCTCGCTGGTCGGCAAGGTGCACAACAGCGGCCTGGTCGAGATGCCGCTGGGCACGCCGATCAAGACCTTCATCTACGACATCGGCGGGGGCGGTCTGGATGGCCGCAGCATCAAAGCAGTGCAGACCGGCGGACCATCCGGCGGCTGCATTCCCGGCGAGATGTTCGACACGCCGGTGGACTACGAGAGCCTGGCGCAGCTGGGCGCCATCATGGGCTCGGGCGGCATGGTGGTGATGGACGAAGACAACTGCATGGTCGACGTCGCCCGCTACTTCGTCGAGTTCACCAACTCGGAATCGTGCGGCAAGTGCATTCCCTGTCGCGTCGGACTGAACAAGTTCCTGCGCATTCTGAACCGCATCACCCAGGGCTCAGGGCACATGGACCAACTGGAGCGGCTGGATGAGTTGAGCCGCTATATCCGCGACTGCTCGCTGTGCGGGCTGGGCCAGACGGCGCCCAACCCGGTGCTGACCACCATGCGGCACTTCCGGCAGGAGTTCGAAGACCACATCGTCTCGCACCGCTGTGTCGCCGGCGTCTGCTCCGAGCTGGCGCTGTCGCCGTGCGAGAACAGTTGTCCGCTGCACATGAACATCCCGCGCTTCCTCCAGCTCTACAAAGAGGGCCGGATGGAAGATGCCTTCGAATCCGTAATCATGGACAATCCGCTGCCCTGCTCGACCGGACGCGTCTGCCAGCATCCCTGCGACAAGCGCTGCCGGCGGCAGACGATTGATGAGCCGGTCAACATGCGCGAAGTACATCGCTTCATCGCCGATCACATTCTGCTTGTCTGACCGCTTCGAGGACGCAGTTCGCTGCGTGAGCGCGCGCAAGCTGGAGCCCACGGGGCGCAAAGTTGCCGTCGCGGGCGCTGGACCCGCAGGCTTAACAGCAGCGTTTTACCTGGCTCTGCTGGGGCACGACGTAACCGTGTTCGATTCCCTGCCCGAGGCGGGCGGAATGCTGCGCTTCGCCCTGCCGGAATATCGCCTGCCCAAACCGGTATTGCGCCGCGAAATCGAACTGATCGAGCGGCTGGGCGTGAAGTTCATCTTCAACACCCGGATTGGCTTCGACATCTCGCTCAACGAGCTGGACGAGCAGTTCGATGCGGTTTGCCTGGCGATCGGAACCTGGAAGGAATCGTGGGTATATCTGCCGGGAACCGAGCTGAAAGGCGTGCTTCCCGCCTTGACCTTCCTGGAGTCGGTGTCTAAGAACGAGCCCGTGAACCTGGGACGCAAGGTAGTGGTGATCGGCGGCGGCAACGCGGCCATCGATTCGGCCCGGACTGCGCTGCGCCTGGGAGCCAGCGTTACCGTGGTTTACCGCCGCGAACGCAAAGACATGCCGGCCATCGAAGAGGAAACGATAGCGGCTGAGGAAGAAGGAGCGAAGATCGTTTTCCTGTCGGCGCCCCACCGCATCATCGGCGATGCCAAAGGCAACGTAAAAGCGCTGGAAGTGGTGAATACGCGCCTGGGCGAGTACGACCGCTCCGGCCGCCGCAAGCCGATTCTGACCGACGAGGTGCAGCTGTTGGATTGCGACTCGGTGATCGTCGCCGTGGGCGAGACCGTCGATCTCGATTTCGCCAAGGCTTCGGGCTTGCAGATCAAGGACGGCGGCACCATCGAGGTGAACCACTTCACGCTGGAGACCAGCCGGCCGCATTTCTTTGCCGGCGGCGACTTGGTAACCGGCGCCTCCAACGTGTCGAACGCCATGGGATATGGCAAGCAGGCAGCTCGCGCCATTGATGAACAGCTGATGGATGCCCAGCGCTGGGATCTGCTCTTCCGTTCCATGCAGTATGAGCCAGACGCCGCCCAAAGAGCCCAGCGAAAGCGGCCGCCATCATTCGCACGCAGTTGCCGGCGCGGGAACGCGCCAGCTCATTCGACGAAGTCACCGTTGGCCTGTCGCCGGAAGAGACGCACGAGGAATGCTGCCGTTGCCTGCGCTGCGACGCGGTCGTGGCAGTGACGCGCTAGGGGCGTGCAGGCGCGCCCTTACGTGTGCAGGTGTTGTGGACGAAAACGGATTCCCTTGTGGGCTGAAGCCCACTCGGAATGACAAGAAAATATGTGGCGTGTATGGCGCACCTGAAGGTACGCCCCTTCAAACAAGGAGTTAACCTTGCCGCAAAAGAAAATCTCGCTGCGTATCGATGGTGAGCTGGTGAACGCCGTTGAGGGTCAGACCATCCTCGACGCGGCGCGCGCCAGCGGGAAGTCCATTCCCACGCTGTGTTTCCTGGAGGGACTGAGCCCGGTCGGGGCTTGCCGACTGTGCATGGTGGAAGTCTCCGGCGTCGACCGGCTGTTTCCCGCCTGCACCACGCCGGCGCAGGACGGCATGTCGGTCGCTCACCACCTCGGCCGCGGCTGTCGCGCTACCGCCGCATGACCATCGAGTTGCTGCTGGTGGAACGCAATCACGTGTGCGCGGTATGCGTGGCCAACGGCCACTGCGAATTGCAGGACATGGCGTACACCATGGGCATCACCAGCGTGCGCTTCGCCTACAACTTCCCCCGCCTGCCGGTCGATATGTCCCATCCCCGCTTCGTGCTCGACCACAATCGCTGCATCCTGTGTACGCGCTGCGTGCGCACCTGCGCCGAGATCGAGGGCGCCCACGTGTGGGAGATGATCTCGCGCGGCATTCACGCCCGCATCGTTCCCGACCTGAACCAGAAGTGGGGCGACGCGAGCACCTGCACCAATTGCGGCAAGTGTGTGCAGGCCTGTCCCACCGGCGCTCTGGCCGAGAAAGGCAAGGCGAGTGGAGGAGATGGTGCGCTCGACGACGGCCGATTACCTCGCTGGCCCATCGTAGAGGAGCCGCGATATGAAGAAGCTGAAGCTGGCGACGGTCTGGCTGGATGGCTGCTCGGGCTGCCACATGTCGCTGCTCGATCTGGATGGCGCCATCATTCCCATCGTGCGCAAGGTCGACATCGTCTACGGTCCGCTGGTGGACGCGCAGGAGTTTCCCGAGGACGTGGACGTCACCCTGGTGGAAGGCGCCATCAGCACTCAGGAAGACGTGGACAAGCTGCAACAGATCCGGGCGCGCAGCAAGATGCTGGTGTCGCTGGGCGACTGCGCCGTGACCGGCAATGTGCCTGGGCTGCGCAACGTGATCCCGGTGAACAAGCTGCTGCAGCGGATCTATGTCGAGGGCGCCGACGTCGGGCGGCTGCATTCCCGCATGACGATCTGCCGCAACTGGCTAAGCAGGCGCGTCCGGCGCAGGACTTCGTGAAGGTCGATGTCTGTCTTCCCGGATGTCCGCCGCCCAACAAGGTGATTGCCGGCTTTCTGAACAACCTGCTGGATGGCCGCAAGCCCGAGGCGAACCCCAAGATTAAGTTTGGATAGGAGCGGCGAATGAAGCGCATCACGATCGAGCCGGTAAGCCGCATCGAGGGCCACGCCAAAATCACCATTCAGCTGGACGATGACGGCAAAGTAGCCGACACCCAGTTCCAGGTGACCCAGGTCCGCGGCTTCGAGAAGTTCACCGAGGGCCGGCCTTATTACGAGATGCCGGGCATTACCTCGCGCATCTGCGGCATCTGCCCCATCAGCCATCAGCTGGCCTCGGCGAAGGCCTGCGACGCCATCATGGCGGTGCGCATTCCGCGCACCGCGCAACTGCTGCGCGAGATCATTCATTGCGCCCAGATCGTGCAGTCGCACGCCCTCAGCTTCTTCTATCTCTCCGCTCCCGACCTGCTGCTGGGCATGGATTGCGATCCGGCGACCCGCAACGTCGCCGGCGTGATCGAAGCCAATCCGGAGCTGGCGCGCGCCGGCATCGATCTGCGCAAGTTCGGCCTGCAGGTCATCGAAGGACTGGCCGAGGAGCGCGTGCATCCCGCATGGATCGTGCCCGGCGGCGTGAAGTCGCCCATGACAGCGCAGGCTCGCGACCGCTTCCTGGCAGCCATTCCTCAGGCGATGGCGACGACCGAAAAGACCTCGGGCATCTTCAAGAGCGTCCTGGATCGGTTCGCCGAGGAGATCGCCAACTTCGGCTCCGCGCCTACCATGTATGCCGGGCTGGTCGACGATCGCGGCAACCTCCAGCTCTACGATGGCATGCTGCGCTTCCGCGCCGCTGATGGATCGCATCGTGCAAGAGCGTCGCCGCGGAAAATTACTCCCAGTTCGTCGCCGAGGCCACCGTCAACGACTCTTACCTGAAGGCGCCGTTCTACCGTCCGCAGGGCTATCCCGGAGGCATCTATCGCGTGGGGCCGCTGGGCCGCATCAATGTTGCCGAGGCCATGGGCACGCCGCGCGCCGACGCCGAGCTGACGGAATTTCGCCAGCGCTTTGGCCGCGGTCGCGCACAGCTCGTTCCTCTATCACTACGCCCGCCTGATCGAGGTGGTGTACGCCCTGGAGTGCATGAAGGTCCTGCTGCAGGAGCCGGACGTGCTCGACACTCACGTCCGCGCCAGCGCCGGAGTCAATGCGCTGCGAAGGCGTAGGCATGATCGAAGCGCCGCGCGGCACGCTGATCCATCACTACAAGGTCGACGAGAACGGCGCCATCGTCTGGGCCAACCTCATCGTCGCCACCGGCCACAACAACCTCGCCATCAGCAACGGCGTGCGGCAGGTGAGCGAGCACTTCATCAAGGGCGATCAAGCCTGGAAGAAGGCATGCTGAACCGCGTGTCGGCGCTGGTGCGGGCTTACGATCCCTGCCTCAGTTGCTCGACTCACGCGATGGGCGCTGCCGGCGCTGGATATCTCGCTGGTCGATAGTCAGGGAACGGTGCTGGATCGCATCAGGAGCTAAGAAGTCAGCGGCGGTGATCCCTTGTGTACGGCGATCCCAGGTTAGCCGAACGAAGGCCGAACCTGGAGCACAAAGCTCAGACAACGCGTAGTGGAACGAAGTCGGGTGCCCTGTTCCGGGCCTGGTTTTGGCTTGGGCGGGGATTTTTGCTTGTAATGACGAAACACCCAGCCCTGGCAACAGAAGCTAACGGAGGCCCGGGGTTGATCAGGTCAGTCGTCAGGGTGCGCCACCCGCCCAGATAGAAGACAATGCCCCTGGATCAGCGTACCCTAAGGAGTGAGAGAGTTTTTCCACCTCTCATTCAGATCCCCTGGACTAGGTCAGCCGTTCTGGAGTTTTCTCCCCTTAGTTGTGGCAGTGATAGGAGTCGAAGTGTCGAATCCCAAAGTTCAAATAAGCCAGAAATGTGATCCTTTCAGACAGCAAGAAACATTCCAGAAAGATCCTTCGAGTACCTTCTCACAAGATGAGATACGGACCCGCGCCTATGAGATCTACGAGTCTCGCGACCGCAACGGCAACCATGCCGACGAGGATTGGAGCCAGGCGGAGAGCGAGTTGATGGATCTGGTGCACGCCAAATAAAGGACGTGAGCCCTCGGTTGCAATTATGTATCGAAGGGAGTCCGGCGGGCGCCACCTACTGAAACAACTCAGCTTTGTCGAAAGCAATCCCCGATCTCGTCAGCAGCATAAGGAACTCTTCCTCGAAGCTATGTCGCCGGTGGTGTTCTGGCTGGCTTTGAATGTAATGCCTTACGGCGTCCACATTCGAAGGGCTCACAGAAAATGCTCCATACCCTTGCTGCCATCCAGGCCACGAACGGTTTTCGCGAAGCCAGCGCGATGAATTCGATTTCAGTTTCTGTGCCGCCTCCGCAATCGGGACGTGGGCGGGCAAGTGGAGCAGTATATGGAGATGATTTTCTGTGCCGCCGATCGCTAACGCCTCATAGCCAAGATTTCGGGACGTGCCGGCGACATAGGCCCACAATTTCGGTGGCGCTTGTATGGCCGCGCGTCGCTCTTTGGTAGAGAAGACCACGTGAAATAACGTCGAGCTATAAGTATGGGACACATGGATAGTATCGCGGTGTGGTTCCAGGTTAGCGGTATTGGGGATCACAGGTGAGGGTGATGGTGTGAGATCTTCGTCGGCTAGGTGGTTGGCGAATTGTAAAGTTGGACCGGGAATAGCCGCAGCCCGCAGGGCGGAACAATCGTAGTCCAGGACGTAAGTCCTGGGTTGGCGTTGCGGATGGAACGAGTCCGGCAGGACGGCACGGTTTTGTGTCGTCCCTGAAGGGACTCGGAATATTCGATGGCCGTTTTCCCAGCACTCACGTACTGGGCTAGGATTGTTCCGCCCTACGGGCTGACGGGGACAGGATTTTCGTTGGTGGTGACGAAATGCCCCTCCCTGGCAAAAGAAGCTAGAACGGGGCAGCCGAGGTTCGTTAGGTCAGATGTTAGGGTGGGCGACTCGGCCGAAGGATAACGAGTTGGACGCATCGGTGGCCGCAAGAGGAAGATGAGAGCCCGCAGGGCGAGACAATCGTAGCCCAGGACGTAAGTCCTGGGTTGGCGTTGCGGATGGAACGAGTCCGGTAGGACGGCACGGTTTTGTGTCGTCCGTGAAGGGACTCGGGATGTTTGATGGCACGGCTTCCCAGCACTCACGTGCTGGGCTAGGATTATTCCGCCCTTCGGGCTGACTGGACAGGATTTTCGTTGGCAGTGACGAAATACCCCGCCCGAAGCAAAAGAAAGCTAGAACGGGGCAGCCGAGTTTCATTAGGTCAGATGTTAGGGTGGGCGACTCGGCCGAAGGATAACGAGTTGGACGCATCGGTGGCCGCAAGAGGAAGATGAGAGCCCGCAGGGCGAGACAATCGTAGCCCAGGACGTAAGTCCTGGGTTGACGTCGCGGATGGAACGAGTCCGGTAGGACGGCACGGTTTTTGTGTCGTCCCTGAAGGGACTCGGGATGTTTGATGACACGGTTCCCAGCACTCACGTGCTGGGCTACGATTGTTTCGCCCTCCGGGCTGACGGTACAGAGTTTTCGTTGGCAGTGACGAAATGCCCCGCCCTAGCAAAAGAAGCTGGGATGGGGTACCCAAATATTTGCCTCAGTCAACCGCCCTACTCGGGATGACAACCAAAGCGCGGATAGAACGCGGCTAAGTCGCCTCTAATGCAGTGCATATTCAACAATCCCTAGCAAGATAATAGTCGCGTTTGTGTCCGGAAAGTTCTGTATTACAGCGCTCCCACCTTAGGTGGTCAGGATGCTGCGGCGGAAAGTCGCGGTGAGCAATATTGATATGTTCCTCGGTATAGTCGGTCGATGTTCTTGTTTCCGAGTCCGCGTGCGGTAGTACACACAATTGGATTCACGATCATAGACGATGAAATACCCTGTCTTGCATTCCCTCACCATCTTTTTCGCAGCATCTATCTTGTCTTGCCCTCGAACGATTAACAGCATTTCTTCCTGCTCCATCTGTTGCTCCTTCAATTGACCGACGGGCATAGGGTATTCCCCGTGCCCTGCCCTCGGTGTCTCCGTGGTGAATCGCTCTTAACTGCATCCGCTGGTGCTGCCGCACTCGTTGCAGCGGTAGCAGCTGCCGTTTCTGGTCATGATGGCGCCGCAGACGTGGCAGGTCGGGGCGTCGCCCAGGTCGATCAGGTCTTTCAGGGCGTCGGAGGCGTGATGGTGAGTATGACCCATTCCTCCGCCGGGAAAAGCAGGTCCCTCGGCTCCGCTGCGCTGCGCTCGGGATGACACATCAGAAGGAAGCTCGCCTCGCGATGATCCACCAAAAGCAGATCCCTCGGCTGCGCCTCGTGATGACAAACCAGAAATAGGCGCGCCGTCATCCGGCATGACATCGCCAAACGACTTCTGGCCGTAGCCGTTTTCATCGGGCACGCCGGGCGGCGGAGCGTTGACGTACTTGGGACGCAGGCCGTCGAACAGCGCCTGCTGCTGGCCGGTTAAGAAGCGCAGCTGCAGCCAGCGGAAGATGTAGTCCATGATCGACTTGGCGTAACCGATGTCCTGATTGTGGCTCCAGCCGCTGGGCTCGAAGCGGGTGTGCGCGAACTTTTCGCACATCAGCTTAAGCGGCACGCCGTGCTGCAAGGCTAGCGAGGTGGCGCAGGCAAAGCTGTCCATCAGGCCGCTGACGGTTGAGCCTTCCTTGGCCATGGTGATGAACAGTTCACCCGGCATGCCGTCTTTGTAGAGGCCGACGGTGAGATAGCCTTCGTGTCCGCCCACGCTGAACTTGTGGGTGATGGAGAGACGCTCGTCGGGCAGACGATGACGCATGGCACGCGGAGGCGCGGCGGCCTCGTCAATAACTTCTTTCGCGGGCTGAAGCCCACTTTCATTTAAGAGATCGCCTTGACGCGGGGCTGAAAGCCCCGCACTACCTGATCCCGCAAGCGCACCTGACACGCCGCCTTTGGAGGTGGCCGAGCCCATCGAGCTGAGCGGCTGCGCCTTCTTCGATCCATCGCGATAGATGGCGACTGCCTTGAGTCCCAGCTTCCAGGCCTGGAGGTAGGCTTCGGTGATCTCGTCGACGGTGGCCGACTCGGGCATGTTGATGGTCTTGGAAATTGCGCCGGAGATGAATGGCTGCGCCGCGGCCATCATGCGCAGATGGCCCAGATAGTGAATGGTGCGCGTGCCTTTCGACGGCTTGAACGAGCAGTCGAAGACCGCCAGGTGCTCGTCTTTGATGGCGGGCGCGCCTTCGATGGTGCCGGTGGCGTCGATGTAACTGACGATAGCGTTGATCTGGTCGGACGTATAGCCCAGCTTGAAGAGCGCGGCGGGGACGGTGTTGTTGACGATCTTGATCATGCCGCCGCCGACCAGCTTCTTGTATTTCACCAGCGCCAAGTCGGGCTCGATGCCGGTGGTGTCGCAGTCCATCATGAAACCGATGGTGCCGGTCGGCGCCAGCACCGTTACCTGCGCGTTGCGATAGCCGAATTTTTCGCCGTTCTTCAAGGCTTCGTCCCAGCAATCCTTGCTGGCTTCGTAGATAGCGGCGGGAACATTGGTGCGGTTGATGTTGTTGACCGAGGCGCGATGCATGCGAATGACATCGAGGAACGGCTCGCGGTTGATGTACCAGCCGGGACAAGCCGCGCCGCGGCCGTTGTCAGTTGTCAGTTGCCGGTTGTCAGAAAGAGCAGATCCCTCGGCTTCGCCTCGTGATGACAATTCCTTCGTGGCACCTGTCATTTCCGTGGCGGGAGCGAGCGGCTGGCAGAACTCGGCGATCTTGGAGGACTGGAGATAAGCTTCGCCGCACATGATTGCCGTCACGCAGGCGGCATAGTCGCGTCCGGCATCGGAGTCGTAGGGCAGGCCCGCAGCCATCAGCAGGGCGCCCAGGTTGGCATAGCCCAGCCCCAACGGACGATAGTCGTGCGAGTTCTTGCCGATCGCCTCGGTGGGATAGCCGCTGTTGTCAACCAGAATTTCCTGCGCGGTGATGATCACCGAGCAAGCGTAGCGATAAGCTTCAACGTCAAAGGTGCCGTTGGGCGCGAACTTCATTAAGTTAAGGCTCGCCAGGTTGCAGGCCGAGTCGTCGAGGAACATGTACTCGCTGCAAGGATTGGAGGCGTTGATGCGCGAAGTGTTCTTCGAGGTGTGCCAGCGATTGACCGTGGTGTCGTACTGCATGCCGGGATCGCCGCAGTGCCAGGTGGCGTCGGAGATCTTGCGCATCAGCTCGCGGGCACGGATGGTCTCGATGGGACGGCCGTCCTTGACCGCGCGGGTACTGAATTCGCTGTCGCGCAGCACGGCATACATGAAGTCATCGGTCACGCGCACCGAGTTGTTAGCGTTCTGGAAGAAGATGGAGGAGTAGGCATCGCTGTCGGGACCGTTGCCGTCGTAACCCATCTCGATGAGCGCCCAGGCCTTGGCTTCTTCCTTCTGCTTGCACTCGATGAACTGCATGATGTCAGGATGGTCGACGTTGAGGATGACCATCTTGGCGGCGCGCCGCGTCTTGCCGCCGCTCTTGATGACGCCGGCGAAGGCGTCGAAACCTTTCATGAAGCTGAGCGGACCGCTGGCCGTGCCGCCTCCGGAGAGCGATTCGGTGGAGGAGCGCAGCGGCGACAGGTTGGTGCCGGTACCCGATCCCCACTTGAAGAGCATGCCTTCGGTCTTGGCCAGGGTGAGGATCGAGTCCAGCGAGTCGTGCACCGAGTTGATGAAGCAGGCCGAGCACTGCGGCGTGCGATATCCGGTGACGCCGTATTCCACGCGCTGGGCCTGGGGATTCCAGTGCCAGTTGCGCGCGTCGGAGTTGGGCTCGATACGATCGCAGCCCACGTTGAACCACACCGGCGAGTTGAAGGCCGCTTTCTGCTGCAACAGCAAATGGGCAAGCTCGTCGTGGAAGATGGCTGCGTCTTCAGCGGTGCGGAAGTATCCGCCGGCAATGCCCCAGTCGCGAATAGTCTCAGCAACGCGGGTGACCAGGGCGCGGACACCGCTCTCGCGCTCGGGCGTGCCCAGCGGACCGTGCAGATATTTGCTGGCGACAATGTTAGTCGCCGTCATCGACCAGTCCTTGGGGACCTCGACATCTTTCTGCTCGAAGATGATGCCGCCCTGCGAGTCGGTGATTTGCGCGGTGCGCAGCTCCCACTCCAGCTCGTCATAAGGCGAGACGCCGGCAGTGGTGAAGAAGCGTTTAAAGGTCAGGCCGGGCGCCTTCTTCTTGGTCGTAGTGACTGCGGCGCTCGTTG
This sequence comes from uncultured Acidobacteriaceae bacterium, assembly GCA_963746515.1. Classification (GTDB taxonomy): domain Bacteria; phylum Acidobacteriota; class Terriglobia; order Terriglobales; family Acidobacteriaceae; genus Bog-257. The sequence goes on from CAVVBO010000005.1 coordinate 638,839, forward strand.
TAGTGGTGGTGGTGATTTCGGCCATGGTGCTTGCTCCTAAGAAATGTTAGATACCGTTATGAGTGCGTGCGAATCTTGAATCGTCTTTCGTCTTTCGTTACTCGCGTCAATCGTGACTTGCTCGCTACAAGGTTGTGGGGGCTCCTTCTCTCGCTCGCTCGGTTCGCAGAGAAGAAGCCCCCGGTTGATGTCACCGCAAAACAGCACCCGCCGGACGGGACGTGCCGCGCGACGGGGCCAACTCGACTTGGAAAGGAACACCTTCACCCCAACAACCGCAATACCGGCAATTGTCGGGGACCCCGACACCGCAGATGCCATCGTCTTGGCGATGACTTCGTCGGCTTAGCTACGTCTCTCGCAAATCAGGCGGAGAGCGCTACCCTGGTTCGGTACCAACTTCGCTTGCTCTGCTATCCTCTCGCAGGGGGACGAGAAGTTTTACAGCGCTGAGGGCCTAACATCCGGCCGTCGCGAGTCACCTCTGCTCGCATCGGCCTTTGGGGGAGGAACCCTTTCTGAGTTCTCCAAATCCAACCTTGGAAGCGAACAGTAAACCCATCATCTTGTGGATGTCAAGGGGCTAATACCACATATTGTTATTTTACCATGCTCCACCTGAGCCAAGAGAGTAACTAGGGGCCGTCCGCCGCGAACCACTACACCAGCCCTCGGCCCCAGTCCTCGCCATCAAAGCTCTACCAGCAACTTAGACCTGCAGCGCTCGGTATTCAACGCCGAATCTCGCAGCAGAGCTGTGAATTCGTGTGGATTGCGAGGAAAACTGCGCCCGAATTATTCCCGGCCTCCGACTCCAATCTTTCGCGGAGTTGTTGCACAACCGGCGGGAAATGATTACGCTGAGCGCGAGCCCAGGAGAACAATATTGCGCGTCATTATTCTGGTGTTTGTTGGATGGATAGTCGGCATGTGCGCCCAGCTCTTGCTGCCGGGCAAGTCCCCGACGGGCTTCCTGGGCGCGACGCTGATCGGCATTGCCGGTGGGCTGATCGCCGTGCTTATCGGCCGACAGTTCGGCTGGTGGCATCCCGGAGATGCCCCGGGATTCTTCCTCTCCCTCGCCGCCGCCATCGTGTTGCTGGCTCTCTATCGATCCTACAGGCGTAAGACAGCTTAGTCCCTACGTGTGGACCGCGCAGGTTGTTCTGCAACATTGGCGCCAGGTTCGAGCTGTTTCGGAAGGGCCCTTTCTCGCCGCAGCTGTGCTTGTCATCCTGAGTTAGAAGGCGCCAGCAGATCGCGCCCGAAAAGCGGGGTCTACGTTAGTACAAGCTTTGCTCTTCGATGGTGTACCCTCCCGTCACTACCAGCGAATCAGTCCCTTCGGATCATCCACCAATACGACCTCATACTTCTCGATCATCGGCATCAGAATGCTTTCCAGCTCGTTCTTCCAAAGTTCGCCTTCATAGAACTTGGCTTTCATCGGCTCGCGCGAAGCCAGATCCGGAAAGCCACGCATAAAGAAAAACGTGTCGGAATCTTCGATGGAAAGAAATGGGCCTAGTATTTTCATTCCGATTTCGTCATGCGCCGGAATCGATCGCGAGCGGAAAACCTCTACAAACTCAGCCCGCTTGCCGGGCTTGATTTTATAGGTACGCATTTCGATGATCATGCAAACTCTCCCTCAGACTCGTGCGGCCGAAACAAGAAAGCAAGAATTACGTCTCACGGTAATCTGTTGACTGATGGGAACTCGTTCCTTAATTAGTGGGCCGGCTCAGATTCATCTTTCACTCGGGTGTCGGTGGTAATCCAATTGACTTCCCAGGTCTTGCCCCCATCCCCGGAGAACGCCTGCTCAAAGTGGCACGAATTCGGAGTGATATCCGAGATGACAAATCGAACCAGGATAGCCCGGCCGTTCAGCGTTTCCTGGTCATAGAATTCGCCGCGTCCATTCTTAAATTCGCCAATCGTCGGAGGGGCCAGCTCACCGCCTTTGCTGTTGGCAAAATTCAGACTCCACTGGTGGGATTGAGGGTCGTACAGACGCAGTGACAGACCCTCGATGTGACCGGCCGGGCCATCAACTTCAAGCTCAACCAGATTCGCGCGACCATTCCATATCTTGCGAACCACGCTGCTGCCGTCATACTCGACCCAGGTCGTGGAGCCCGTAAGAGGATGTACCAGCCGCCGGAGGTGACTCTTCCAGGCGCCAATCTCAAAGTCGAAATCGTGCTGGCCATCTCGCACCTCGGCCGTTCCCTGCATTCCGCCCTTTGCGAAGCCTGAACCTGTTTGGGCCAGCATGTACGCGGAGCACGGCCCCGCCATCAAGGTGATCAGTAGTATGCGGCGGATCTCAGTGCGTTTTGTCAGCTTCATCGTTGACTCGCGTTTGGTCGGTAATCCAATTCACTTCCCAGGTTTTGCCACCATCGTCGGAGAACGACTGTTCAAAGTGAGGCGAATTAGTCGTCAGGTCCGTCCAGACATATCGAATTAAAATGGTTTTGCCATTAATCGTGTCCTGGGCAAGAAACTCACCGCGTCCATTCTTGAATTCGCCGATCTGTGGTGGGTCCAGAATGCCATTCTTGCTATTGGCCCAATACAGTCGCCACTGGTGCGATTGAGGATTGTACGTACGAAGCGTCAGCCCTTCGATGTGGCCGGTCGCGCCCTCCGCCTCGAACGTGTCCAACTGCGCGCGACCGTCCCAAAGCTTGTAGCAAACCCCAGTACCGTCTGATTCAACCCAGGCAGTGGAACCGGTCAAGGGATGCATCAGCTTCTTCAAGTGATATTTCCATGCACCGATGAGGGGATCGAAATCGTGTTGGCCGTCTCGTTCCGCAGCAGTGTTCGAAGCGCCAGCTTTTGACGCGTCTGAATTCTGTTGCGCGAGTCCCGGAAGGGGCTGTAAAACGACAGCCACGCTACACATCATGAGTAGGAACCGAAACTGTTTGAGCACGTTCAAAACTGCCTCCTTTTATTCGTGTGTGGCGATTCGGCTCAGGCGGCCTAACGCCCACTTGTGCGAATCAGTGATCGCACCAAAATTAACCTGAGCGGTGGTCTGTCACAATAGCCACATTGATCTGTTACGATATAGCCACTTTAGAATCCCTCAGATGAAACGCATTGCTGCCAGCTTCTTCCCGCCCGTAGCGGTCGATCGCCGCCGCCCGACGCCAATGTATCGCCAGTTGTATGACTGGTTTAGGAAGGCCATCCTCGATGGCCAAATGCGGCCTGGACAACGGGTGCCGTCGACCCGAAACCTGGCAACTGAGCTGAAGATTTCACGCATTCCAGTCTTGAACGCTTACGAGCAATTGCTTGCCGAAGGGTATTTCGAAACCTTCGTGGGAGCGGGCACGTGCGTGGCTCGATCTATCCCCGATGAAACGCTAAGTCCCCAGGCCGGGAGAGCGCGGAAAGGGTTTCAAGAAACAGCTGGAGAAGTCAGGTGTGCGGCGAATGTCACGTCGCGGGACGGCATTGGCGCAAGTGCCGCCACAATCATGGCTGGATACCTTGGGCGCGTTTCGAGTGAGCCTGCCTGCCCTCGAGCACTTTCCGACCCGTACCTGGTCGAAACTGGTGGCCCGTCACTCTCGCAGGCCGACCAAGGGCATCATGGCCTATAGCGATGCCATGGGATATCTGCCGTTCCGCGAAGCCATCGCGGAGTACCTGGGCGCAGTCCGCGGGGTACGATGCGAGCCATCGCAGATCCTGGTGACCACTGGATCACAGCAGGGGCTACAGCTTTCCGCCCAGGTTTTGTTGGATCCCAAAGACCCGGTATGGATGGAAGAGCCCGGCTATCACGGCGCGCGCCACGCTTTCATGATGGCGGGGGCTCGATTGATTCCGGCTGAGGTGGATCATGACGGCATGAACGTCGCCGAGCTTATCCGTCGAGGCCGGCGACGCGCGGGCGGTCTATGTCACGCCTTCGCACCAATATCCTATGGGCAGGACGATGGGCGCCACCCGCCGTATGCTGCTGCTCAATTGGGCCGCGCGCTCCGGGGCCTGGATCATCGAAGACGATTACGACAGCGAGTACAGGTTTGGAAGCCGCCCGATCTCGTCACTGCAGGGCCTGGATCGGGACGGCAGAGTCATTTATATCGGGACGTTCAGCAAGGTCATGTTTCCTGCTTTGCGTCTGGGCTACGTGGTTGTTCCCGAGGATTTGGTACCTGCCTTTTTTGCCGCCCGCGATGCCGCTGACGTTTTTTCCTCGACTCTCTATCAGGCGGTCATGACCGACTTCATCCGCGAAGGACATTTTGCTCGGCATATACGCCGCATGCGAATGCTTTATATGGAGCGGCGATCCGAGCTCGTGAAAGCAATCCGTGCCCAGATGGGCGACGGGATCGAGGTCGTCGGCGACCAGGCGGGGATGCATCTGGTAGTCCTGCTGCCGGCCGGCGCTGACGATGTTGCAGTTTCAAGGAAGGCCGCCCAGAGGGGCATTTGCGCGATGCCGTTGTCCGCGTGCTACTTGAAACCGCCGGTCAGGGGGGGCCTGATTCTTGGCTATGGGGGGACGAACGCAGGTCAGATTCAGGATGGGGTACGCAAGCTCAAGATGAGCATTGCAGAAGCTGCTGGCAGTTGAGGATTCCGCCCCCAGACTTGTCGGGCCCGCTGCTCTGCTTAATTCCCGGCAAAACATTGCTCACCTCACAACACCGCCTTACAGATCGCCGTTTGCTCGGGTATATTCCTCTGAGCGCCATCCCACGGATATTAGAGGTGCAGACGATGCTCTGGCCGCCACTCGCCAAACTTACTTCGCTGGGCAAGCAGGCTGTTCTTCTCGCGGCTTTTCTGGTCGTGCTGATCGTTTCGACTGCCCAGGCCCAATCGGCCCCCGCGCCTCCCACGAATCAGTTTCTGATCACCTCCGACATCCACTTCAATCCCCTGGCCGACCCGGCCCTGGTGACTGCTCTCTCCGCCGCCGATCCCACGCAGTGGGAGTCGATACTGAACCGATCCAAGATCACGGACTTCAGTCCCTATGGTCAGGACACGAACTGGTGGTTGCTGCAATCTGCCTTGGATCAAATGCACACCACTTTGCCCCATCCTGCCTTCATCATGATTACCGGCGACCTTCTGGCGCACCAGTTTCCCCAGGCCTTTGCCGGCGCCATGCACGACCACGATCGCGAACATTATCGTTCGTTCGTGCGCAAGACCATCGACTTTCTGGCGCTCGAATTCCGCAAGCGATTCGGCAATACCCAGGTCCTGCTGGCGATCGGCAACAACGATGAGGAGTGTGGCAACTACAGCATCCATCCCCAGGGGATGTTCCTTATCGACACCGCGGACCTTGCCCGCAATCTTGCTCACGCCGATGATCAATTCCTCACCACCTGGAAGTCTCTGGGCAGCTATAACATTCCGCTGCCAACTGTTCCCGGGGTTCGCCTCATTGTCTTGAATACCGTCTTTTTCTCCAATCGATACCATGCCGCCAGCTTCAAAGACGGCTGCGCTTCCGTACCTCCAACCGGTGGAGAGTCTCTTCTCGGCTGGCTGGAATCCAATCTGGCCGAGGCAAAAGAGGCGAAGCAAAAAGTGTGGCTGGTGTATCACATTCCTCCCGGAATCGATGGCTTCTCGACCATGCGGCAGTACGTCTCGCTGGCTAAAGGAACCACCACGCCCACCGCGCAATTGTGCTCCGACGCCATCGTTCCCATGTGGACGCCCAGTTGGACCTGGGAGTTCGATAATCTGCTGAAGAAGTACGACACTACGGTCATCGCCAATCTCGCCGGCCATACTCATACCGACGACTTCCGGGTGATCGGCGCTTCCGGCACGAATCCATCGTTCGTTGTCATCAATCCGCCCATCTCCCCTATCTATGGGCAGAATCCGGCTTTTCGGGTAGCAACCTTTACAGCGGATGGAGCGCTGGCCGACCAGACAACCTACTATCTGACCAACCTCGAACATGCCGGCGGCAATGTCGCCGGACAGTGGGAGAAGGAATATACGTTCTCCCAGGAGTGGAAGAAGCCGCAACTGGACAGTACCAGCTTAGGCAGCATCTATAGCCAAATTCAGACTGACGACAAGGCTCGTAACCTCTGGTTCAAGTTCTATAACGTCTCCCGCTTTAGCGATCCCCTGCCCGCCAGCGCTCTGCGGAGTCTGTACTGTGCAATTGGCTCGCTCGATCCGGCAAGCTATGAAACCTGCTACTGCCCGGCAGTGTCCACTTCGACCCAAGTGGGCAGTAAGCCGTGATCGGTGCTCTTCAGGATCCCTGAACGCCGATGGTTCCACGGGAAACTCGGAATTTCCGTCGTCGGGTCAAGTAGAATCAACTTTCTTGCCGGGGGTAAATCGTGACACCTTTCAATACGTGGCTGGAGGCAACAATACATTCCGGACACTCCTCGGGAAACGTCGAGCTAGCTTTATCGACCGTCGTTCCTGCCGGTCAGCAACTGGTCGTCGAGTTCGTCTCCAGTCGCTCAGAAATGCCGGCCGGCCAGAAACCGGAACTAACCATTGTCATCGTCAACGGGATCGGCAGCGCCGTGGTGCAACACTATCTGGTAACTCACGCTGTAAATACCTCATCTGGACCCGATGTCTTCGTGTCAGCTGATCCAGTGCGAATGCATCTCACGCCCGACCTGACGTTTAGAGTTGTTCTGGAGCGTGTCGAGAGCACTGGAAGCGCCAGCTGCTTTATCGGGATCAGCGGCTACTTGGATATAGCCTGATTGACGTGACGGGTCGTGCCGGCGGACTAGCCTTCGCAGCCTCTTGTGTTTGTGCGATGGGTCAAGGAACTCTTCCCCGCTGCTTTTCGTAACCATGTTGTAACCTTACTTGTCCCAGGAGGACCCGTCCGCGTGAATCGCCTCTGCCGTCTCTATGTTTTCATTCTTGCTTTCTCACCCGCCATTCTGCTGGCCCAGACTAACGCTCCCTCCAACGAGGCGGGCAAGTTCCGTCTGCACAAGTTCGAGCAGCCCATTGGCGAAGAGACCTACACCATCACTCCAGATGGCAGCACGCTCGCGCTGAAATCGGAATTCGAGTTCACCGACCGGGGAAGCAAGGTCCCCCTGACGGCAACCCTGCGCACCTCCAACAGCTACGTGCCACAGAGCTTCGTGATCAAGGGCAAGACCTCTCGCATGTCTGACATCGACACCGAGGTCACCATCGATGGCGATAAGGCTACGATTCATCAGGGTAAAGACACGCGCACGGTCACCGCGCCGGCGAGCTTCTTCACCATCTCAGGCTATGCTCCCGTGGCCGTTCAGATGGAACTCATCCGCTACTGGCGCACTCACGGTTCTCCAGCGGAGCTGGCGACTTTACCCTCGGGCTCGGTCAAGATTCAGGATCGCGGCTCCGAGACGATGGACGTCAACGGCCGCAGCATTCAAGTCGAACGTTACACCGTGCAAGGCCTCATCTGGGGATTGGAGACGTTGTGGATGGACAGCGACAACAATCTCGCCGCCCTGGTTTCCACTGACGCCGAGTTCGATCATTTCGAGGCGGTGCGCGAGGACTACGAGTCCGCCCTGGCGAAGTTTGTCGCCAGCGCCGCGCGCGACGAGATGGCTGCGCTAACCGAGCTGAGCCAGAAGCTTCCCGGCCGCCGTACCGGAACCTTCGCCTTCGTTGGCGCAACCGTAATTGACGGCACTGGCAAGCCGCCCATTTCTAATGCGACCGTCGTCACCAGCGATGGCAAGATCGTCGCCGTGGGCCCCAGCAAGAAAGTCAAAGTGCCCGCTGGAGCGCAGCGCATCGATGTCACCGGCAAATATATTATCCCCGGTCTCTGGGACATGCACGCTCATTATGAGCAGGTGGAGTGGGGGCCCATCTATTTGGCCGCGGGCGTCACGACGGTGCGCGACGTCGGCAATGAGTACGACTTCATCACCCAGGTACGCGACGCCGTTAATAGCGGAAAAGCGCTGGGCCCGCACATGCTGCTGGCCGGAATCGTGGACGGTGACGGTCCGTATGCCATCGGCATCACTCGGGTCAACTCGCCGGCTGACGCGCAAACCTGGGTCACGCGCTATCACGACTCCGGCTTCCAGCAGATCAAGATTTACAGTTCGGTGAAGTCCGACAACGTGAAGGCGATCTGTACCGACGCACACAAGGTCGGCATGACTGTGACCGGCCACATTCCTATCGGAATGAATGCCTACGAAGGCGTCGACGATGGCATGGACATGATCAACCACATTCACTACATCTCGGACTTGTTGTTGCCCAAAGACTTCGACTGGAGGAAAGCCACCTGGCCCGAACGCTTCAAGGTGATGAGTTCTCTCGACGTCAACGGCGAGGCTGGACAGAAGGCAGTCAAGTTTTTTGCTGAACATCACACCGTCATCGACCCAACCATGGCTCTGATGGAAATGCAAAACCGTCCCGCCGACGTGCCGGCGGAGACCTTGGAACCCGGCATCGCCCGCGTTGCTCCCGAACTGCGCGAGCAACTGGTGAGCGGAGGAGTGCCTCCTCAATTTGCCGCCGAGGCCAAGAAGATTACTCAGGAACAGCTGCAGCTAATTGGCGCTCTGCATCGCGCCGGGGTGCCGATTGTCGCCGGCACTGATCAGGCGGTCCCGGGATTCTCGGTTTATCACGAAATCGAGTTGTACGTGCAGGCCGGATTCACTCCCATGGAAGCGTTGCAGGCCGCGACCATTGTGCCCGCGCGGGCCATGAAGGTCGAAGACGATAGCGGTAGCTTACAGGTTGGCAAGCGGGCCGATCTGGATGTGCTCGACGCCAATCCGCTGGCCGACATTCACAACATCCGTAGTGTGCGCTCAGTCGTCGCTAATGGCGTGCTCTACGATCCGGCTCCGCTGTGGGAGAGCGTCGGGTTCAAACCGTAGGCCTGTTCCGTTCGGCCCGAATGAGGTGTTGGGCAAACTTTGCCGGGACGGCAGGACCAGGTTTGCCTACTCAACTTCTGCCGGAGGGAGAGGTGCCGGCGAACGCTCGCCTAAATACTGTCAATCGAGCACATCCGGTTTCCGCTCCGGCCGGATGCGTTTGGTAAGACGCTTGCCTTTGCTCCATAGAGACTTAGCGGCAACTCAAGTCAGCAAGAAAGATGCCGATAAGACAAGGAGAACGAACGGCTCCCCTTGGAGAGGATAGCGATGTCAGTTGCAGGTATTTCCAGCAGTAATCTTTTCAACTACAGCACCCAGAGCGTCCAGAACAAGATGCAACAGTTCCAGAAGGAGTTCCAGCAACTCGGCCAGGACCTGCAATCTGGGAATATGTCTGCGGCACAATCGGATTTTGCGACCTTACAGCAGTACGCGCCGCAGACCAATTCGACTTCTTCGTCGCAGAGCAACAGTCCCATCGCCCAGGAGTTTAGCCAGCTGGCCAAGGATATCCAGTCCGGAAACGCCTCCGCGGCCCAGCAGGACTATTCGACGATCCAACAGGACATGCAGAGTCACGCCGCCGAGGGGCATCATCACCATCACAGCAGCGGCGGAGGCGGAGGTGAGGGCGGCCAGAGCGCAGTCAGTCAACTGATGAGCCAACTGGGTCAGGCCTTGCAATCCGGCAATCTGTCCTCGGCTCAGCAGGCCTACAGCACATTGCAGCAGGAGTTTCAGCAGTTCACGCAGAATAGTGGAGTAGCGTCATCCAGTTCCAACAATGTTTCCGTAAGCGTTTAGGTGACGCGGTCCCACCCGGGCCTGGTTGGCTTGGGTGGGGTTTTCCACTGTAAGACAGCTCTTCCCCGCTGCTGCGATACAATTTGCGTTGTCCCCAATGCATCTGCCGACCTCAGCGGCGCGCCCGACGCCAGACTCCAACTCATCCCAAGGTGAATCTGCCCAAACGGAGCGTGCTTGGCTGGGAGTTCCCCGCTCGCGCTGGCACGCCCTCCTTCGTTCGCCGAAATGGATGGTGCTGATTGCTTTCGCCGCGCGGGTGTTGTGGATCGCGCTGGCCCACACCTATCGCATTCGCACCACCGAACACAACTTCGGCTTCGGCTGGGAGATCGGCCGCATCGCCTATTCCCTGGCTAACGGCATGGGATTCAGCTCGCCGTTCGGCGGCAACACCGGGCCCTCGGCGTGGACCGCGCCGGTCTATCCCTGGATCGTGTCGCTGGCCTTCCGCGTCTTCGGCAGCTACTCGCCGGCGTCGGCCTTCGCGCTGCTGACCTTCAACAGCCTGTTCGCGCGCGCTCACCTGCTGGACGATCTATCGCACCGCGCTGCGCGTCTTCAATCCAGACGGTCGCCGATCTGGTCGGGCTGGATCTGGGCGCTGCTATCCCGACACCATTTATCTGGGCGGTGACGCTGGATCTGGGAGACCAGCCTGTCGGCGTTCCTGCTGAGCCTGCTGTTCATGCTGACGGTGGAGATGGAAGGCGACGAGCGCTCCTCGTCGTGGATCGGCTACGGCGTGCTCTGGGGCGTCGCGGCGCTGACCAATCCCGCGGCGCTGTCGTTTCTGCCCTTCGCCGGATGCTGGCTCGCTTATCAACTGCATCGCCGCGGCAAGCGATACGTCGTGCCCGCTCTGCTCAGCGCGGTCGTCTTCTGGATGACGATCATGCCCTGGCTGGTGCGCAATTACGAAGTGATGGGACAGTTCGTCTTCATCCGCGACAATTTCGGCAACGAGCTGCGCATCGGCAACAATCCGCTCGCCGAAGGGCCAGTACGTGCTCGCCTATCATCCCAGCCAGAACGATCTTCTGCTGGCGAAGTACAAGCGCATGGGCGAGATCGCTTTCTGCGCCGATCAGGGCCGGCTGGCGAAGCAATGGATCGCCGAGAATCCCGGCAAGTTTGTCGTGATCAGCTGCGCCGCGTGTGTCTTCTTCTGGAATGGCATTACCGCGGCTGTCGAAAATCGATGGCTGGCCGAGACCAAGAACATCGCATTACCTGTGCTCGTCGGTGTGGGCATCTGGGGATTGCTGCTGGCGTTGAAGCGGCGGGTTCACGGCGTGTTTCTCTTTGCCAGCCTGATTGTCGTTCTATCCGCTGGTTTACTATATTTGTTTTCCGCGAGCCGCGATACCGGCATCCGATCGATCCTGAACTGGTCATCCTTGGAGTGTACTTGGTTTCCGAAGCCAAACCTCGCATAGCCGCAACTGACGGCGCCGAACACGAACTGGCCGAGCTCGACCGGGACGATACTGCTGCCGCAGTTTCACACCCTGTCGGTCATCATTCCGGTTTACAACGAGCGCCCGACCGTGATGAGACTCTTGCGGCAAGTGGCGCGGCAGCCGCTCAGCCTGCATAAAGAGCTCATCATCGTCGACGACTACTCCACCGACGGCACGCGCGAGTTTCTGCGAGAGCCAGCGACTTGCAGAAGCTGCTCGGCGGCAATGGCGCCAACACGGTGAAGCTGGTGCTGCACGAAAAGAACATGGGCAAGGGCGCGGGGGTGCGCACCGGACTGGAACAAGCCACCGGCGAGCTGGTGCTGATCCAGGATGCCGACCTGGAATACGATCCCGCGCGATTATCCTGCGTTGATCGCGCCCATTCTCGAAGGCCACGCCGATGCGGTCTTCGGCAATCGCTTTCACTTCGGCCCGCATCGGGTGCCGCGCTTCTGGCGCTACATGCTGAATCGCATCTTCTCCGCACTGTGCAACATGCTGACCGGCATCAGCATTCACGACGTGACCGCCTGCTACAAGGTTTTTCGCCGCGAACTGCTGGAGCGGATCCATCTGCGCTCCGACCGCTTCAGCGTCGAAACCGAGATGACCGTCAAGCTGGCAAAGCTGGGCGTGCGCATCTACGAAGTGCCGATCGTCTATCACGGCCGCACCTACGCCGAAGGCAAGAAGATCAGTTGGAGAGATGGCTTGATGGCGCTGTACGATCTGGTGAAGTATAGGTTTACGGATTGAACGGCAGGAGTTAGGGGCTAGGGGCCAGGGGTTAGTGGTTCGTTGCTAATTGCCAATTGCTAATTGCCGCTCTTACGCATTCTGCCGGTTCGGCTGGTTGGTCTTGGTCAACTCACCGACTGCCTGATTCCAGGTCACAATCCACGGCACCAGCAGCGAGTACAGCAGCCGCGCTGCCATCCGGCGCAAAGTCGCGTGCTTGCCGAAGGTGCTCCAATCCAGGCGAAACGCAAAGTAAATCTCCAGCAACAAAACGACTAAGAACGGAATCACGGTGCGCGGCAGTAGTGCGATCGCAACCACTTCCGCCAGGCAGCGCAGCAGATTTCGCACCAGTCGCGAGCGCCGCGTCCCCAGCACTCCATCGGCGACGCCGTAGCGCGCCATCATGCTGAGCGCGCTCTTCAGCGTATGGCGAGGCCGATAGATGGCCTGTGCCCGTTCCGCATAGGCCGGCGTCACCAGCTTGCGTACTCGCAGATCGAACATAGTGTCTTCGCCAAGAAAGCTGGTCTCGGGAAATCCGCCCACGCGCTGCCATAGGTCTTTGCGAAATGCCATCGAGCGCGCTGTGCACGATTTCGTCGTCCCATCGGCATTCTGTTTCAGCCCGAAGAACGGCGCCGAAGCCAGGTCCCAAATGGTCTGGTCCGCCGGATCGACGCACGATCCGCCCAGAGAATATTCCGCGCTGCCGTTCAGGATGGGCGCAGTCAGCCGGCCCAGCCATTCCGGATCGTAGATGCAGCCGGCATCGGCGCAGGCGACAACTTCCGACGTTGCGGCTGCGATCCCGACATTGCGTCCCGCGAGCGATCGGTCCCGCCGAAGCCTTCAAGTTGCAGCTCTCGTCGCGAATGGCAATCAGGTTGGGATACTTCGACCTTGCCGCCTCGAGCCATTCCCAGGTTCCGTCCGTGGAGCCGCCATCGACAATGATGACTTCTTTGGGGCGCAACGTCTGCCGCGTCAGCGTCGACACCAGTCCCTCGATGTCTTCGACTTCGTTAAGGACGGTCGCGGTTACGGTTACGGCTGGCATGCTTACCTTTGGATTAAACTTCGCCGCATCTGTGGCCACCGCTGTGATCGAACTCTAAGCTTGTCATCCCGGCCGGAGTGCAGCGGAGGGATCTGCTGTTTCTCGCGATGAGTTGGCATCCGACGCGTGACGCAGCGCACCGGCAAGGCGTGAACAACTCACGATTATACCTGCTGACCGCCGACATCCTCGCTCGCCAATTCGTCCCTGGCCGGCTTCATGGCGAAGGCTTTTACTGCATCTTGTCCCATTCTTTCGAACTGGACGCCCTTTTTTTCCGTACCACGATCTGGCTCAGACTATTTTTCTCACTTCGCATCTCAGCGCAACAGGAGGCAGTATGGCTCATTCTCGTAAGCATGGCAGCTTGGCAGGCATACTCTCGGGAGCGCTTCTGGCAATGGTTCTCGCTGTTGGGGCTCATGCCGAAGTAACCCAGGATTTCCATCGCACGGTTCCCCTTTCCGCCGACGGCCGCATCTCGCTCGCTAATATTAATGGTAGCGTCGAAATTACCGGATGGGACCGCAATGAAGTACAGATCGACGCCGTGAAAACGGCGATTGATCAGCAACGGCTCGACGAGGCGCGGATTGAAGTGGAAACCAGCAGCAACTCGGTGGAGATCAAGACTCGCTATCCGGAGGACCACACTAACAATCATGCGGCTTCGGTCCACTACACCCTGCACGTACCGCAGAATGCGCGCCTGGATCGCATCGATCTGGTCAATGGCTCGCTTGACGTGCAGAAACTCACCGGCGAGATCGATGCCAACCTGGTGAACGGCAAGCTGCGGGCCTCCGATCTGACCGGCGAAGCCGACCTGGCGACCGTTAACGGAACCATTGAGGCGAACTACACGTCACTAACGAATGTGCGCGACATCAAGCTGAAGTCCGTCAATGGAAGCATCGACCTCACGTTGCCACCATCGCCCAATGCGGAAGTCAGCGCCAGCGTGGTCAACGGCAGTATTACCACCGACTTTCCCCTGACCGTGAAAGGGCATCTGGTGGGCAAGAGTCTGAACGGCACACTGGGCAGTGGCGGCCTGCAAATCGAACTGAGCAACGTGAATGGCGGCATTCACCTCGGTCCGGGACGCGGGACCTCGTAGGAACGCATGGCTCTTGTGTAAGCCTGGGCTACTGTTTGCGGGAGCCGGGGGCCCGTTACTGTAAAGGATCGCGGGCCAACGGATCTCATGCTGAGGTTCGGGAACGCTTAATGCAGTCGGCGAGTGCCTCGATCCAGTCTTGTGAAGCCGTGGTCGAAACCTGATAGTCGGATCCGGGAAGGTGCTCGACACCGCGGGCAAGAGCGATGACGTGGGTGCGCGGGTACTCCTCTTTCAGCCACAGCAGTGCACTCTGCCGCTCGGCGAGAGACCCTTCGTCTCCGATCAAGACGAAATCAAACTCATCAACCTGACTGAGCGCCGTCAATCCGTCTGTGCCCAGCACCGTGACTACCTGGAAACCCTTTTTCAGCAAGAGGCGTTCACGAGGCACCAGCAAAGCAGGATCGTGGCAGACATAGAGAATCCGTTCACCAGCCATGCGCTTCCCTTCCCAGAGAGGTGGCGAATGATCCAGGATGAACCGCGGGAGCCACAGGATAGCAGTGCGAAGAAATCTCCAACGCCGTAGTAAGTACTTCCATGATCTTCGTCCCTTGTGAGAGCATGCACGCTCGATAAATCTGAACCGATAGCGGCACGCTCATCTGAAACACAATCGAGAAAACTTCGTCCTCCGAACAGCCATAGCCATTCGTTGACACCTTTCAAGTGTTTGGGAGCGAACTTGAAGAGCTGCCTGCACGGCAATACCACTGTGAATCAAACGTTGTGGATAGCCGGTTATCGAGAAATCTGCGACAACAACAGACGTCGCCCGAAATCTCTGCTTTTGGACAATGTACGACATATGGCGACAGTTTTCTAGGGCACTTACTGGCTAAGGAAGTTCGCTAGGCTGAAGAGCGTGCAGTCACCACCTATCGGCCACAGACCGGAAGCATCCCGGGCTGGGAGCGAATCAGTCTTTCATTAATGTGCCCCGTCTTATCCAGAAAGCAAGTCCCGAAAGCAAGCGCGAAGATGGACTTCAAGCGGCCGGATCGCTGCCGAGTCATGTCATCTTCAGGCGCAGCTGGCCTGGCGGTCCGGAAAAGGGTGGGCGTCGGCTTTTATTGCATGACGCGAATTATTGCGTGAGGCGAAGGAGAATCTTGGAGGCGATGGTCTGAAACACCTGCTGTAGTTCCTGAGTGCATGTCGAAGAAGGACAGTCGGGAGCAAACACCGCGATTCCCTGGGGTTGACTCGAGTTATAGGTTGGACTGGCCGGGTCGTTGGCGACCTCCTGCAGGAAGGTCTCGCTGGGATCGCTGCCTAGTCCGACGGAGTAGACATAGACGCCCTCGGCGCGCAGAGCATTGGCAACCTGAAGGGCTCGGTACTGGGCATCGGCCGTGATGTTGGCGCGCGAAAAGGTCTCTTGCAGACCATTGATTTGAGAGGTGAAGGTGGTTACACCTCTGCAGTCCGGCGTGGGATAGTGAGGAGGATAGCCGCTGCTGTCGAGCCCAGAGTTAATTCCGAGCTCTGAATTGTAATCGGCTCCGGTCGTAGGATTAAAAAAGTCAAAGTAGTTATTTGGCGGAGAAGATGGATCGTATCCACCGTAGTTGTATAACGTGTGCCCCCACTGGTTCGTACAGTTGAAGGTATCCTGAATCTCATTCACCTTACCATCGGTGAAATACACCACTACCTTGACCAGGTTCTCTCCTTGCTGGGGAGTCACGCTATCTTCCTGCGCCTTAGCGAGAACCAGGCCGCCAAGTCCAAAAGTGCCGCCGGAGAAGTTAATGTTCTTGATTAGATTTGCAATGGGAGTCTGAAACTGGCTGGCGATAGCGAAGTCTGTAGTTGCATTCGAGGCAAAACTGACCATGGCGACTTCGTCGGTAGTGTTGTTGAAATAATTAATAAAAGTCGGTGCTGCCGATTGCAACGCGGCCCCACCACCGTCTCCACCGTTTTGCTGGCTGACCATGGAGCCGGAGCGATCCAATACAACCGTCATTGCCAGATTGCCGCGGAGCGCCTGCGCGGTAGCGTTAACTGTCAACGTCTTATATCCCGGCAGCAAACCCATAAAGATGGTTCGGATGGTTGCGGAGCCAGTTACGTTCACTACTTCCTGCCCGGAGGTCGTGGAGAACGCCACATCCACGGTGGGAGCGACGTAGTCAAGACCGGAAGTGGCATAGTTGGCCCCGAAGGAATTAGTAGCTATGGTCTGGGCCGTGGTTTGACCCTGGGAGAGATTAGTCATGCCCGTCAGACAAGCGGCATCCACAGCCTTAACCAGTCTTGCCTTCGTGACATAGGCAAATCCTACATCAACCGCCAGAGCGGAACACAGCAAGAGGCCGACCATAACGCCGGCCAGCAGGATAAGAACCTGCCCACGCTCGTTCTTTCTGTTTCGTTTTTGAAGAAAGCGTTTCAACTTATCTCACTCCTGGTCAGTAGTACGCCACGTCGTACAACTGCACCGGCATTACGGTTTTGATCAGCTTGCCAATGGGCGTTATGGGCTGATAGGCATAAAAGATTTCCACCGCATAAACCGTTTGATTGCTTTCGGGAATGGCCCCCGAGGGCAGTGTGGCCGTGCCTCCATTGGCCCCGATACGGCTGGTCGCGGTAATTCCACCTTGTGATACCTGGGAAGTAATTTTGACGGCGGTGGCGTTATTGTACGCCGCGGTGGCAATTACCTTCCCATTGGTACTCAGGTTCAGGTCGGAAGCCGCAATCACTGCGCTCACCGCACTCGACATGGCGGTCCCACGCGAAGCCATGTTGGCGCCTTCTCCAGTTAAGGTAGTGATTACCTGCTGCTGGTAAATGGCACGTCCGAAATCGATCATGCCAAATACGATGGTAGCCATCACCAATGCGGATACGGCGTACTCGATAACCGCCTGCCCGGATTCGCCGGTTCTTTTCCGGCAGCGCACTGTATCATCGGAAACTGTTGCCGCCATCTCGCTGCGCTCCTTAGGTGGTTTGGCCCGGAGGAAAAGGCTCGTTTAAGAAAGTGACAGCCACGGTGAGTGGCCACTGTCCATTGTTGAAGAAATGACCAATAATCGGCGTGATCAGTTGCACGATTGGTGGTCAGAGACAGAGTGACCGTGTCTCCGGGACCGCCCGCGCTTCCCGATCCCCCCACCAAACTGGAAATCTGAATGTTGGAGACATCCAGTCCCATGGCCGCTTGTTGCGCCACGAGCTTAATGGAGTTCACTCGCGACAGGGTCTGGTTAGGGTTCTGAGGGTTGGGCTGATGGTTGCCGGTAATGGCATACCGGCCTCCCGCCCGTACCGCATTCTGCAGTGTGGTCTCGGCGTAGAACAGACGCGCCATATCCATCGTTCCACACAACATCAGCACGAACAGGGGAAGTACAAAAGCAAACTCCGTGATAGCGTTGCCGCTCGTAGCTGTGATCCAACCTGAACGGCTTCTCATGCTTCCGACCTGACACTCAACCTCTCCAGGCCGGCTCATCATCTCCGCGGAAGACTGGCACCACTCGTTTCGCATACCACCCTCAAAGCATTTGCGATCCCGGAGAGTCCATCGCTGCAGACATCTGAAACAATCGGAAAAGCGAAATCTCCGCCGGGCTGAAACCTTGGAAAAGGGCTCTGTTCAGGGGCCTGCCGTTACCCCGATCCCGGGTTACTGGACCAAGTCAGCTCAAGATTCTGACGCTCAGCACAATAGGCGCCACCGAGAGCGTAGTCGCTCGAATTCCGGCCGCGCTCGTCCTCAACATTTTGCCCGGAGCCGATTCCGTCGCCCAACTCGCCTCCGGGGCTTCCCGCAAGGCCCAGTTGGACGCCCTAACGGTAGCAGGGTTCCAGCCACGCTTATTTCAAGATCTTGATGCAGCTTCCAGAATTTTCACGGTTTCTTAACTACGCTGCTGTAAGACTGCACGCCGGCCGGCGACCTGCCCTGGCTCCGCATCCGAGCTGTCGTGTAGAGGTCCTCATGATTGGAGAGCTCGTACACCCCAGCATCAGGTTCAAGGAAAACGCGTTCAAGGAAAACGCGCACGCGAAGGCTAGTTCCGGTCGCGGACCAGGACTTGCAGCCGTACTGTTTCAAACCCGGTTCAGGCGCAAGACCGAGCCGCTGGGCGCGAAGTGCTCGCGTACCGGCTGGATGGCTTGCGCAGCAACCCGCCGTGCGTCTTCCCGTGGAATGTTGTAACCGATAAGAATTGCCGTAAAGTCGAGGGCCAACATCCGCAGGAGATTGGCGTCTGCTACATAAGGTTCACTTGTTCCCTCCATGTGTCCTCTTTCCGATCCCGTCCCAGAAGGCTCAGCGTCTACCACAGAGGCTGAAAGACAACCCCTTCCAGTCAGGTTCTTACGAATGCGGTCAGGTTACCTGCAGATCAGGTTCTGATCTTTCAGAATCGAAGCGCCGCTTGCAAATTCCTACAAATGATTGTTCGGGCAGCGAAGGAACGCTTCTGATCGGCGTGTGCAGCGCAACGGGAATAGGACAAGCGCAGCGCGCATGGAGAATTATTCTGTGGCAGGATCGACTGTGCCGTAACAAGGCTCCAGCCGTTTCATAGGATGGACTTGATCGCGATAGCTACTGGGCGAAACGCCGACAAATTTACTGAAGACTGTGGTGAAATGACCCTGGCTGGAGAATCCCAGATCGTAAGCAATAATCGGCGAGGTTCACGCGTGTTTCTTTCAGCATCTGCAAAGCTCGTTCTACTCGCCTGCGAAGCACATATTGGTGAGGCGACAAACCGGTAGACTCTTTGAATGCACGCGCAAAGTGACAAGGTCCCATCTGCAGCAGGTTCGCCATGTCGGCTAGAGAGAGGTTGCAGGAGAGATTGTCGTTAACGAAGTCAGTCACCTGTCTTAATTTGTAGGGAGAGAGACCGCCTCGATAATGATTGAGCCGGGCCGGAACCGAAGAGTGGTTGGTGAGCAATGCGGTGGCAAAAGACAATCCCATATATTCTCCAAACAACCTTCCCGAAGGACATTTGGCCAGGAGCTCATGATGGAGTGTCAGCATGATGTAGCGCAGTTGGTCGTCTCTTGCGGCCCATAGCTGCTGAACTTCAAAGGGCTTGCCGGTGACCAGCTCGTCGGCGGCCCACAAGATAAACTTGGGTGCGATTTCCAACGCGAGAAATTCAACCTCTCCCTTCGATTGACGCTGAGGAATATCGCCAGGGCCGGTCAGGAAAATGGTTCCGGGCTGATAAACCACGCTGAAGCCTCTGCGGCCAGATCCCGGTCCATATTCTGTTTTGTAGGATCCGCCTAGAGAGACAGCTGCCAGGTAGGAACTTGTAGCAGCTTCGGGACGCTCGGAATCGCCTATCTGATAATGCTCCAACTTGATGCCGAGCCAGGGAGCGCTGGTGGAATCAAGCTGTGGCTCCGCGCATGCCACAAGCGGCGCCAGGCGTTGAGCAACCCGGTCATAGATGCTTATTTTTCCAGTCGCCATAGTCTCCCGTAACGCTTAATGGGCGATCTTATTGGCCGGCCATAGACTGAAATTTAGGCGAGCACTACTTAAACGCCTGGCTGTTGTCATGCCTTAAAGGCTACAAAAGCCATGCTTCCAAATAACCCACGAATAGCACTTCGGTGCAGGGAATCGCTGTTTGCTCTCTTCCCAAGGCCCCGCTACGTTCCCCAGGGAGAGAAATCACAGGGAGTCCTAATTTGAACCTGACGCTACAAATCCCAGTGGCGTATTGGCGTATAGATACGGGGAATAGTTCATAATGTCAATGAATTTTTTCATAAATCAGGATGTACTGCCTTACGAAAGTTCTAGTACTTTCGTAACCTATCGGCAGCCGAACTTCGAAAAAGTAACCACTGAGATCTATAGTGAAAGACAAAATCACCCCACCTTTTGTGGTAGATAAAGTCACAGTGAGCTTCCTTCCTCAATAGCTTAATGGTCTGCTGACGCTCGAAAAGCACACATCCTTGGCGCACCGCTCGTGACCCTACCTGGTTGAAAAGTCGATCTATGGCACCTTGCCGACGCGCTCGAGCAGTACAGTTTTTCCGTCGTCATAATTGGTCCTCCATGCGGGATCATGGAGCAGCAGATAGGCCAACGGTTGATTCTTGCCATAGAGCACGTACCTGATGTGATACTGGTCGAGGACTTCCAGCGGACGTTTTACTCCCATGGCGTCGAGGTAGTCGCCGAAAATCCCCCGGTGATCATAGATGTCGACGCGCGAGTCGACGAATACCGGAATCTGGCGTACGTTCCAGATGAGATAGCCACCCCACAGATAATCGTTCAATACCCGGCCGGCGGGAGTGAACTGCTGTAAGTAGGGCAAAGCCTTCACCGGATAGTCCTTTACTGTATCTTCCATCAGATATTGAGCAGAGGGTAAGCTCCGAATTATTCCGGCCAAAATACACAGGATAATCACGGCATTCAGCAGCGGCTTATCGATCTGCCGGCGATAGGGCGGCAAGAAATCTATTTCGGCTGCCAGCAATGGGGTCAGAACAATTGCCCCTAGGAACATGAAACGGCTGTAGGTCAACGTCGCGTAAAAGCCGAAGAGCAAGAAACCTAACTCATCCAGGCGCCATGGACGCTTTCTGGCAAGTGCCAAGACGATGGTTGCCGCCAGCATGGCAAAGACGACCTTGCCGCGAATGGCATGAAAATCCACGCTTTGCCACTCAGTTACATGGCTGATATTCAACTTTTGCTGGAAAGCCAGATCGAATGGATAAAAGACCAGGTGATAGGTATAGGGATTCACAAAGAGTGCCAGCACGCTAAGCGCCAGCATGGCACCTAACTTGGTGAGCTGAGATCGCGTCCAACGCGTAGCTGTAATGCGTCCCCATTGGCCGCCAACCAGTCCCGAAGCTACAAAGATGGTGAAGAACACCAGGCCAATCAACCACGATCCATGGCAATTTACCCATAGCAAATAGAGAGGGGGCAGCAGCCAGGTGCGGTCTTTGCCCTCTTTGAAATCCAGCAGGATCAGTAGTTCGATGACCAGGAAGATCCAGCCAAACAGCAGGGTACGGGGACCGAACGAGATGGTAGCTAGAATTACCGCGAAAAAGGAAGCCAGGAATGCGGCCTTGACGTTGCGGGAAATGCGGTATGCCAGATAAAAGACTCCCAGCAATATGACTTCGACTGTAGGGAGCAGAACCAGGTACAGTCCGCGTATTCCCATTAGCCGCCAACCGAAGTAGTAGGGCAACTCCGTCAGCCACTCATGATTGATCCAGGGAGCTCCGCTGGCGGTGAAGGAGTACATATCGCTGCGAATCATGGAGGCGTGCTGCACCAGGTACTCGGCATTGCGCAAATGCCACCAGATGTCAGGATCGCCGATGCTATGGCTGGCGAATACATAGACTGTCGCTAGCAGCAAGGCCGCAAGCAAGACCGGGAACCCGAAGATAATTCGATAGAGACTAAGAAGCAGGTTTACCGACTTATGCGCTACGAATCCGGATTCGACGCTATCAACCGGTAATTCACTGGGGATAGATGCCATAAGTTGACTCTCACTGGAGCCCACCCTAGCACAACGATTTGCCGCCGCGATCCTACCCCGCGAGTTAATGCTGAAAATCTGCAAGGCCTCGCAAGATCGTGGAATAGCCGGAGTGACCGCATGGCTATTCTCGGGATGCTCAGCCGCTTCAAGATCTTGCATAGCTAGCAGGATGCAGGCGTCTTGACGCGAAAAAGTCGCGGGCCGAGACAAATGCTCACGGCTGTCTTACCGCACGGGTCGACCAACAGGGGAGTTCGCCGGCAGTTGATGGCAACCGCCAATCACATGTTGGGTCTGCGGGAAGACGCCAACAGGGGCCTTCCGTGCCAGTCATCGATTTGGACGCCACGTTCGTCGGCATGTCACTCGTCTGCGCCAGCATCGGCGCCTGGAGCGATGTCCGCACCCGCCGCATCCCCAACTGGCTGACCGGACCCTCCATCCTCGCTGGACTCATTCTCCACCTGGCTTTTGGCGGCTGGCACGCCTTGGGAACCTCGGCCCTAGCCGGAGTGCTGGCGGGAGCCGTGTTTCTGGTATTCCATCTGGCCGGTGGAATGGGGGCGGGCGACGTGAAGTTGATGACCGCCGTTAGCGTGCTGGCCGGTCTTAATTATTTCGTCGAAATTCTTATCGCCACCGCCCTCATGGGCGGGCTGTTCGCACTCGCTCTCGCGCTCTCGCGGCGCCGGCTGAAACATACCTTGGCCAACATCGGAGTGCTGGTTGGCCATCACGGCACCAGCGGGCTCCGGCCGCACTCGGACCTCAACGTCAGCAATGCGGAGACACTTCGCCTGCCGTACGGCATAGCCATCGCGGCCGGAACAGGGATCGCCCTGTGCAGCGTTCTCCTGAGATAAGAACATGAATCCACGTCGTCTCGTTTTTGCCCTGGCAGTCGCGTTGGTGTTGTCCGCAGCGGTCACTTTCTTCGTCAGCCGCAAGCTGGGGAACCGTAGCGCCGCTCTACAAACCCAAAAGCTGGTGGCGGCATCGCGGCCAATCCAGTCGGGCGAGGTGCTTAAGCCAGACAGCCTGGTTCTGGTCGACTGGCCAGTCTCGCTCCCGCTGCAAGGCGCCTTTACCAAGATCGATGAGGTGGTGGGACGGTCCGCGATCTACCCGGTGCCGAGCGGACAACCGCTGCTTGGGTCTCAACTGGCCGTCGCCGGCTCGGGCATCGGTTTGACGGTGAAGATTCCCGAAGGCATGCGAGCAGTGTCGGTGCGGTCCGACGAGGTGGTTGGGGTCGCAGGTTTCTTGTTTCCCGGATCACACGTGGACGTGCTGGTCACTATTAAATCCGACAAGACTCCCAACCCCGCCACGGAGATCGTTCTGCAGGACTCCGAGGTGTTGACGGCAGGCCAGAATACCGAACCTGATCCCCAGGGCAAGCCGCAAACCGTCAACGTCGTGACCTTACTGCTTAGCCCGCAGGATTCCGAGAAGCTGGTGTTGGCCTGCAGCCAGGGAAGCATCGAGTTCGTTTTACGCAATGGAGCGGACCGGGGACAGGTCAAAGCCGTGCCCATACAAATTGCCTCACTTGCAGGAGCGGAACCAGCGCGCAAGGAAGCTGCTGCAGTCCGCACGGCCCCGCGTGCACCGGTAAAGGAACCGTACGTAGTGGAGACAATCAGTGGCGACAAGCGCACGACAAGCCAGTTTGAGTGACATCATGCGAGTGCGATCCATCAATTATCGAAACCAAGGTCTCAGCGTGGTGGGGCTGCTGGCATTGTTGGCAGGGACGCTGGCCGCTCAGACCGCCAATCCGGCTTCGCCCGGATCTGCGCCAGAACAAACCACGATTCCGCCGGTAACCGCGCCTGGCGCCATGCAAGCTACCAATCCGGATGTGCCCACCCCAGCGCCGCCCCCATCCGAGGCCCACTCGATGTACCCGCATCGGGAGGCGCAAGCACCTTCGGCGGCTGCGGCGCCGGCGCCGCCCTCCAGCAACTCGCAAACGCCTGACGATGGCACTCAAACCCTGCACATCATCGTGGGCAGGTCGGTGTTTATCAATACGCCCGAGCGGCTGCGCCGGATCTATGTCAGCAATCCGGTGGTCATCGAGTCCATGACGCCCACGCCTCGCGACCTATTGATCACGGGCAAGACCGCCGGTACCAGCAGCGTTGTTTTGTGGGATGAACTTGGCACCTCGACGGTCATCACGGTCCTGGTGGATCTGGACGTGGCCGGCCTGCGCGAATCGTTGTATCAGGCGCTTCCGATAGACCGGATTAACGTGGAAGCGCAGGAAAGCAAACTTTTCTTGTCGGGGATTGTTGGCAGTGACGCGGAAGCTGACATCGCCGCTCGACTGGCCAGCGTTTACTCGAAGGAGATTGTCAACTCGCTGGTGGTCGATCCCCGACACAAGCCCCAGGTCCAACTGAAGGTGAGATTTGCCGAATTAGACCGCTCCAAGTTGACGGCGTTCGGCATTAACCTGTTCGGACTCAATAGCCAGAACATCGGATCTGGCAGCACGCAACAATTCGCTCCGCCCACCTTTCAAACCGGCAGTGCGACCACTCCGACGGCGACGCTATCCGACTTTCTGAACCTGTTTTACTTCAATATCAAGAATGGCGTGGGAGCCAGTCTGAAGGATCTGCAGACCAAGGGAATCCTGGAAATCCTGGCCGAGCCGACACTGACAACCATCGATGGAGTGCCAGCTAAATTTCTGGCGGGCGGAGAGTTTCCCTTCCCCGTGGTGCAACCCGGCAGTGCGGGCGGGACGGCCACGGTGACCATTCAGTTTCGGCAATACGGGGTGAAGCTGGAGTTTACGCCGTACGTCAACTCCGACGGCACCATCCGCCTGAAGGTATTTCCCGAAGTCAGTGCGTTGGACTATAGCAACGTGGTGATCATCGCGGGATACACCATCCCTTCGCTATCGACGCGGAAAGCGGAAACCGAGGTCGAGCTCAAGGATGGTCAGACCTTCGGCATCTCAGGAATTCTCGACCGCCGCACCACTGACTCGCTCAACAAGATGCCGGGAATCGCCGATGTGCCGATCCTGGGTCAACTGTTCCGCTCCAAGAGCCTGGACCATTCCGTGATGGAGTTAGTGGTGGTGGTGACGCCAACCATCGTCGATCCGTTGACCACGGTACCGGCTCCGCCGGCGAATCCGAAGTGGCCTGTGCCACCCGGACAGTTAGGAGATTTCGATCACGGTCTGCCGAAGAGCTACGACGAGAAGCAATGAAGCACTTGCAGGAAACCAGGGAGTGCGGGCTTGAAGACTCAAGGATCTAACGGTAGCCAGAGTGGCCTGTGCGTGATCACCATCTGCGTCGATCACGACACGGTAGAGAAGGTGAAGACGGCCACCCAGGCGGAACACGGAACGTTTGCCGGAGAGCTACAAGGCTATTCGCTCCAGGAGGGAGAGCTGCAGCCTTTGCTGAAAGTGCAAAATGCGGAGTTTTCGGTCTGTGTCGTCGACTTCGACAAAGACCGCGCGCTGGCGGTGCAGGCGGCAAATTCCATGAACCTGATGCTGCGCGGCCGCACTACGCTGATCGCGCTTTCCCAGCAATCCGAGCCCACCCTGATCGTCGAAGCCATGCGGGCCGGGTGCAGCGAATATCTGACCAAGCCGGTGTCGGTTGAACAAGTATGCGAGTCGTTCGTCAGGCTATGCGGACGTATTCAGGGAGTCCGCGATGTCAAGTCGGCAGGAAAAATTCTGGCGTTTCTGGGTTGCCGGGGTGGCGCGGGAACCACCACGCTGGCCGTCCATCTCGGCTCTTTCCTGGCCCAGGCGTTCGGCAAGAAGGCGCTGATCGTGGACCAGCACCAGCACCTGGGACATGTCGCTTTGTACCTCGGGCATGACGCTCCCACCTACGATTTTTACGAACTGGTACGCAACGTCACGCGCCTGGATCCCACGCTGGTAGCAGGTTTTGTCGCCCATCATTCCAGCGGAGTCGACGTACTACCCGGCCCTTGTGTCCTGAACGGCGCGATGAATGTACCGCTCGACGCGGTGGAGCGGGCGGTGCGTTTTCTGGCCGACGTTTACGAGTACGTGCTGGTGGATTGCCCGCTGGGGCTTAGCGACCTCAACCTGGTCACCGTCGATTGCTGTGACGAGTTGTACCTGGTCACGACTCCCGATGTTCCGGCGCTTCGGGACCTGTCGCGCTATGTGGATCGACTGTCGCAGGTCGGCGTGTCACCTTCCAAACTGAAAGTCGTAGTGAACCGCTTCAGCTCGGAAGGAGCGGTAACCCTGGACCAGATCGAGAAGGCCATTCGTCAACCCATTTCGATTACGGTCCCCAACAATCAGGCCGAGTTAATGCGAGCCATGAACACCGGCACTCCGATTTCGCCGGATCGCAAGATCGAATTTGCGCTGCAGGTCAAGAAGTGGGCGGCCAGCCTGCTTCCCATAACTCCGGAGTTAGTTGCGGAGGAGCCGAAGCGCAGGTTTTCGCTTTGGAGATGAAATGAACCCCAGTACGTTCACAGCACCGCGGAGGATTCTTGGCTGATATGGCCACAGTGACGTTGCCTACCAGTGCGAGCCGCGTAACCGGCTTGTTCGATCATGCTCCCAAGCAAGTACTGGGGCGGGCGCAGCAGGAAGTGAAGTCGGCCGTTCATCACGAGCTGATCAAGAAGGTCGATCTCGAAAAATTGCTGTTTATGCAGGACACGCGAGCCCGGCAGACGCTGATGACGCTCATCCTGCCCCTGGTAAGCGAACAGGGAGTTCCCTTCAGCGCCAGCGAACGCGAGCGCATCGCCAACGAAGTGCTGGACGAAGTCTTCGGGCTGGGTCCGCTGGAGCCGCTGCTGCAAGATCCCACGGTGAACGACATTCTGGTCAATACCCACGACTCGGTCTACGTGGAGCGCGGGGGAATTCTGGAGAAGACCAACGTCGCTTTCAAGGACAGCACGCACCTGATGCACATCATCGACAAGATCGTCTCCAGTGTGGGGCGGCGCGTGGATGAGTCGGCGCCGATGGTGGATGCCCGCCTGGCCGATGGCTCGCGCGTCAACGTGATCATTCCTCCGCTGGCGGTGGACGGACCCATTCTCTCCATTCGCCGTTTTGGCACCACTCCCTTAACCGCCGACGACCTTCTGGGGTATCGCGAATATACCTCGCAAATGCTGGACATTCTGCAGAAGGCGGTGAAAGCGCGGCTGAACGTCATCATCTCCGGCGGCACCGGCGCCGGCAAAACGACGTTGCTCAACGTGCTGTCGGGATTCATTTCCGAGCGGGAACGCATTGTCACCATCGAAGATTCCGCCGAACTGCGGTTGAAGCAGCAACCACGTGGTGCGTCTGGAGTGCCGGCCTCCGAACGTGGAAGGCAAAGGCGGCGTTCGCCAGAGAGAGTTGGTAATCAACGCCCTGCGTATGCGGCCCGATCGCATCGTGGTGGGCGAGGTGCGCGGCGAAGAGGCGCTGGACATGTTGCAGGCCATGAACACGGGCCACGATGGCTCGATCACCACCGTCCACGCCAACAGCCCACGTGACGCGCTGTCGCGCATTGAAACCATGTGCATGATGGCCAACCTCAATCTGCCGGAAAAGGCGGTGCGGCAGCAGATTGCCTCCGCGGTTCAGCTGATCGTTCAGGTTTCGCGACTTAGCGATGGCACGCGCCGGGTCACCCACATTACCGAAATCACCGGCAGCAGCGGCGACATGGTCAGCATGCAAGACATTTTCTTATTTGAGAAACGCGGCATTGGATTGAACGGCAAGGTGCTCGGCAGGTTTTATGCCACTGGCATCGTTCCCAAGTTTGCAGAAAGGCTGAAAGCGTCAGGCATTCCGATTCCGATGAGTCTTCTGGATACCTCGGAAGAGGTCTAGAGCGGGAGGCACGAAATGTTGATCACGATGATCGTAGGCTTCACGTCATTTGCCGCCGTAATGCTCTGCATTGCGGTCAATTCCTTCGGACACCCAGCGGATATTTAGTAAAGGCCGGCAGTTATGCTTGTGATGATTCTAGTTTTCGCATGCGTTCTGGTGCTGACGCTATCAGCCCTGCTGTTGCTGACGCGTCCCACCGCCAGCGACCGCACCATCGAAGGACGCATCGCCGGAATCCATTTGGCGACGGCCCCGGAAGTCTACCTGGGCGATGGCATGCCCGAGTTTCTCAAGCGCACCAAGCTGAGCGAGATCGATTGGCTGGACAACCTACTGAAGCGCTGGAACCTGGCTCGCCGCATCGAGCTCTGATTACCCAGGCGGAAAGTTCGTGGAGCGTGCCCATGGTGCTGGCCAGCTCCGCGGCGTCTGCCACCTTCGGCTTTCTGGTTGCCTATTTTTGGCTGCCCGACGTGGCGGTCGCCCTGGTGCTCGGAATCCTGTTCACCTCGGTGCCCATTTTTCGTATTGCACATCAAGCGGGCCCGGCGCTTGCGCCGATTCAATCAGGCGCTACCCGACGCCATCGACCTGGTCTGCCGGGCCTTGCGTGCCGGACATTCGTTGAGCGCGGCCATTGAGATCGTGGGACAGGAAGCCGCCGAACCGGTGCGCACTGAGTTCCGGGAAGTCTAC
The DNA here is from genome assembly GCA_963746515.1 of uncultured Acidobacteriaceae bacterium. Lineage (GTDB taxonomy): Bacteria > Acidobacteriota > Terriglobia > Terriglobales > Acidobacteriaceae > Bog-257. The sequence goes on from CAVVBO010000005.1 coordinate 667,048, forward strand.
CGGCAGCAGAATTTTGGATTGCCGCATCGCGACGCACTGCTGCAGTTGGCCCGCCGCGTGCCTTCCGCGGACTTGCAATTCGTGGTGACCGCCATGCTGGTGCAAAAGGAAACGGGAGGAAACCTGGTCGACATTCTTGACCGGACCGTGGCCGTGGTCCGCGATCGTATGCGGATCGAAGGTGAAGTACGCATCTACACCGCGCAGGGCCGTCTTACCGGAGTCATTCTCGGTCTTCTTCCCATCATCATGTTTTTCCTTATCAACCTTGCCAACCACGGGTACGCCAGGGTGCTGGTCGAAGATCCGCTGGGAAGAAAGCTTATCTATACGGGCATCACGCTTATGTTGATCGGCGGAATCATCATTCGGAAGATCGTGAACGTGAAGGTATAGCCGGTATGCATCCTTTGCTGCAGATCAGTATCGTGGTGACCGCATTCTTTGCGAATGCGCTGGTCATTATCTTGTTTATGTTGCGGCCTTCGCGGCAAGCCAAGCGCATCTTCGACCTGACGCGCGACCAGATCACGTATCTGGAGGAACCGAAACAATCGACCAGGCAAAGCCTGTCGAGCGTGTTTCGTTTTCTTCGAACCCGGCTAGGCCTTGCGCGACAACCCGAAGTTGAGAGAACGATTTGTGGCTGCCGGACTTCGCTCTCCTGGCGATGCCGATCTCTATTTTGGGATCCGGCTGCTGGGTCCGCTAGCCGCCTTGGTGGGCGCCAGCTTCATCCCGACGAACACGACGTTCTGGATGATCGGAGCCGCCGGCGCTGGCGTTTCTGGCTCCGGACCTGGTGCTCACCGAGATCATTCGTCATCGCCGGGAAAAAATCCGGCTGGGAATGCCCGATGCCATCGACCTTCTGGTGATCTGCGTGGAAGCCGGACTGGGCCTGGATCAGGCGCTGTTGCGTTCGGGACAGGAACTGGCCTTGAGCCATCCCCCGATCGCCGAGGAATTTACCCAGATCAATCTGGAACAGCGCGCGGGAAAGGGACGAATCGAGGCCTGGCGCAGCATGGGCGACCGAACCAAGCTGGACGTGATCAAGGCTTTCACCGGGATGCTGGCGCAGACCGATCGCTTCGGTACTCCCATCGCCAAGGCGCTGATCACCTTCTCCGATGGCATGCGCATGAAGCGCCGCCAGCAGGCCGAAGAGATGGCGGCCAAGACCACCGTCAAGCTGGTGTTTCCGCTGGTGCTGTTTATCTTTCCCAGCATCTTCATTGTTCTGCTGGGGCCGGCCATGATCACCATCATGCGGAGTTTGGACGGAGGCATTTTCAAGTGAGTTTCTGTTTCACAATTCGAGTAACAGAAAGAAGGGAGAAACAATGGATACGGTAACTCTGATTCGCGTTATCTCGGGAATTTTGTTTGTAGTGATCCTCGGCGTTCTGGTCATGCGCAGGAAAAAGATGGCATAAGCGCGAGGAGAAAACTATGCAGAATTCCCGGCAAGTGGAAGTAGCTAATCTTACCCGGGGCACGGTGCTGGGTTCGGAGATCCGAATCGCGGACACAGCCTTGTCGCGTCTGGTCGGGCTGCTGGGGCACTCGGGGCTGGCTCCAGGAGACGGTCTGCTGATCGAGCCGTCATCCGGGGTACACACCTTTGGCATGCGCTTTCCCATCGACGTTGTCGCCTTGGACCGCAACTATTGCGTGCGCGGCGTCTGGGAGGATTGGGACCGTTCCGGATTGCGGCCTTGGGATTCAAGACCCACAAAGTCCTGGAATTGCCGGTGGGCGCGATTCGGGAGAGCCACACCCAGGTGAACGATCAGCTGGCGGTGCGGCGTCCCGGAGATCCATGAGTTTGGCGAAGTGCGGTTATGCGCAGGCACTGCGCCCACGGTCCTGCGCGGGAATGATTCGATAAACCAGACCGAAAGGTCACCCCAAGGAGAAAGACCATGAGCTTGATGTTCATTCGCGTATTTGCAGGATTTCTGGCTGGGCTGGCTGCCGGCCTATTGATCATGCGCATTACCTACAAGAAAGCGCACGTGATAGAGGCCAACGAAACCGAGACCGGCCATGTGGTGACGACGACCACCAGGGCAAGCTAGCGACAGCTGGCGCGACGAGGGAAGAATGCGGGACTATGCACATCGGGCGATGGCCAGCGCGGCAGCCCATGGTGGCGCCTGCACGCGCGGCGAGCAGTCAGCGGCGTGCAGGCACTCACATGGTTGCTGCTGGCGGTAGTCGTGATCAGTACCTTACTGCTGACGGCGCGCCTCAACGTCGGATTCAATCCGGCGGACGATCCGGTGCAGACCCAGATTGCGGAACAGGTGCTGCACGGCCAGCGGCCGCACGTCGATTTTCAGTACGCCTACACCGGCGGGCTGGAGTACCTGCACGCCCTGGCGTTGCATCTGTTTGGCGATCGCGTGCTGTCTCTCCGGCTGATGCTGCTGGTTTTCTTCGTCGCCTGGGTGCCGGCGTTCTGGTATATCGCCTACAAGCTGAGCTCAACGGCAACCGCCTCGCTGCTCACGCTGCTGGCCGTGGTGTGGAGCGTGCCCGTGTATCCCAGTCCGCTGGGATCATGGTACGGACTGTACTTTGCCACCTTCGGAACGGCCGCGCTGTTCCGCTACATCGAGACCCGGCGCTCGCGCTGGGTCTTTCTGGCGGGAATCCTCGGCGGCTTGTCGTTCCTGGCAAAGATTTCCGGCTTGTACTTCCTGATCGCCGCGCTGCTGTTCCTGATATTCGATGAGCAGAATGTGCAGGACGAAGTGCAGGTGCGCGAGACCTATGTCCCCGACGTTTCCTACTCGGTGCTGCTCACGCTGGTGCTGGTGGGATTCGACATTATGCTGCTGTTGTTGTTGCGCAACAAGGCCAACGTTACCGAAGCCTACCACTTCGCTTTTCCCGGCATTGCTCTATCGTTCCTGCTGATCGCGCGGGAATGGGGTGTGCCACGCTTTCCGGTTCCGGTGCGGCTGTGGCAGATGACGGGCCGGGTGCTGCCGCTGCTGCTGGGAGCTTTACTGCCGGTGGCATTCTTCCTGGAGCCTTACGCCTCCAGCGGAACGCTGGGCAAGTGGTTCATGGCGGTCATGGTCGCACCCATCATCGGGTGGCAGCCGTCGTTCCATTCCGCCATCAATCCGGTTGGAGCGCTGTGCTGTGTACCGCTGCTGGCGATTCTGGCGATTAATTCGCAGGTGCGATCTGAGACGCTGCGGATATGGGCATTCACCGGCATCTGCGTGCTGGGAGCGCTGGCTCTGGACCACTCGCTGCGCAGTCCCGAGTTTGCCCGCTGGGTATGGGTTTCGGCAGCTACCGCCATCCCGCTGACTATCATTATTGGGGTGGTACTGCTGCTGGGAGGATTCTCTCGAGGCAAGCAGACCTCGCAACTCATGCTGCTGATGGCCGTAGCGGGACTGTGCAGTCTGGTGCAGTTTCCGTTTTCCGTTCCGTTCTATTTCTGCTTCGTGGTTCCGCTGGGAATCCTGGCATTCATGGCGGTAGCCAACCTGGTCTGCGGCAACGGCCGCTTGCTGTTGCTGCTGCCGGTGGCCGTCTTCTATCTGGCTTTTGTGACCTTGCAGGTCCTGCCCACGCAGATCTACAGCCAAGGCCTGTCGTTCCGGTCGGTGACACCCGAGACCATCACTGCGCCGCCCGTAACTGCTCCAGGTTTACAAACACCAGCGAGCAAGCCGTGACCAGACAGAGCACTCTCCCGAGTAAGCCGGGCGAATCCTCTCCTGAGACGAACGTCTTACTAGTAAGACATAAGCCACAAATCTTACTAGTAAGACGTCAAGAAGCGACCAGCATCCAATCGCTTTCGGTTTTGATCTTCGTTTGCAGCACCGCGGCTTTGTTAAGGCTGATCGTTGCCGGTTATTTCGTATACCGTTACGGCGCGATAAACATATATGGCAGTTTCGAGTCGTGCCGCATCGCTGCCTCCGTGGTTGGCGGCCATGGTTTCAGCTCGCCTTATGGAATCCCGAGCGGCCCGACGGCCTGGCTGCCGCCGGTCTACCCGCTCATCGTCGCGGCGGTTTTCAAGTTGCTTGGGGTTTACTCGCTAGCGTCTCTCTGGTGCCTGATCGCATTGAACATCTTCTTTGCGACCCTGACGACGGCCGTGATTTACCGCGTCGGGACGCATTATTTCGGTGCGATGACCGGCTTTGTGGCTTCCATGCTGTGGGCCATGGATATCGCGGCCATTGCCTTCTCGGTAAGGATTTGGGAGTCCAGTCTTTCTGCACTGCTGGTGACGCTGGCATTGCTGTTGCACCTGCGTCTGAGAGAGTCTCCGGCAAGAACCCGCGCATGGATACTATATGGACTACTGTGGGCTCTCGCCGGATTGACGAATACCGCGTTGTTAACGCTTATGCCGTTAAGCGTGGCGGAACTGTTGCATAAGCGCAGACGCGAGACGGGGCGACGAGCGCTGGTTGCGCTGGTGGTGTTTGCGGCTGCATTGCTGCCATGGTGCATCAGAAACTACGTTGTCTTTCATAAGGTCATACCGCTGCGGAGCAACTTTGGGCCTAACCTGTGGTACGGGAATCGTCCCGACGTGAACGGTCCGGTTGACCAATCGCTCGATCCCACTCACAACCCTGAAGAACTGCGGACCTATATTGCTATGGGCGATGCGGGTTACAGTGCGTCTCGCCAGCAGATGGCTTTCGATTTCATTCGCCAGCATCCTGACCAGTTCGCGCGTCTGACCGGCGCCCGAATCCTCTACTTCTGGACAGCTTCCGAAACGTTCGGGCCTTTCTGGCACACTTGCGCCTCACTGCTGGCTTTTACTGGACTTTTCCTAATGTGGCGCAATGGAGTAGCAGGAGTAGCCCTGTTTGCTTCCGCTTTACTATTGTTTCCGCTTCCCTACTATGTCACGCATAGTGAGAGTTTCTATCGCCATCCTATTGAACCGCTGGTGGGGCTGCTTGTCGCCTACGCTTGCGTTACGCTCTTTGAGATGTTCCGTTTGCCGAGCTGGTTAAAGCTTCGCGCGCAGAGTGCATCTTCCCCTCGAACGATCACCGCCGAATCTGCTGAGTAGTCGGTTGCTTTAAATTCGAAATCGGCAACTGAGCTCCGGTGGATGTAATCGCAAGCTGGTCAGGCATGGGATAGGGAGAGATTTCCGGCGGCTGCCTGTCTGGTTGTACCAGCCAGACGCGCCGGCCCGGGTAGTAGCGGATGAGTTCGAGATTTTCGGCAGCATCCATCTCTCGCGCCCAAATCACCTTGGAGCTATCGATGTCAGGTGCGTTGTAGACCCACTCATCAATGGAATCGTGGCCGGCAGAGTATCGAACGATTACCAGCTGTTGCCCGGGAAGTTGTTCCAGGCTCTCTTCGATGTGAGCCCGTTCGGCGCCGAAGTAATCCACGCCGTACCAACTTAAATTCCATTTAGACGTCGGCCATTGGGGAATGTCGAGATGAAGAGGTCCGGCAAACAACCGCAATCCAACCAGCACAACGCAGAGGGTCACTGTCATGCGTACCCAGCCGAGTCCTACCGGCCGGCCGTCTGCGCTCATCAGCCGCAGGTGTCGCATGCGCTTGCAAACCGAGCGCGTAGAAGACGGCCGTGAACGGAGCCAGATAGTGCGGAATCAGAAATATCTGTATCAGCATGCCGGCCATCATGACCGCCAGACACAGCACCAGGAAGCGGGTGCGACGGTCCATCAGCACCCGGCGAAACATCAGTAAGGGCGGGAGCAAAGCGATGCCCGCGAAGAATAGAGCCGCCCCGAGCGCCTTGATCAGGCTTTGATAGAAAAAGTGGCCGTGAATTTTGTCGTAGTCGACAAGTTCATGCTCATGATAGAAACGCCGCATGATTTCGTGCCGGTAGGCTGGTTCAGACCGCAGTGATTGCCACACAAAGTACGGCACAATGGCATATGTGCTGCGATTGCTAGCGTACGGCGGGGTTAAAGGATTTCCGAAGGCGCGGTAGTTGTAATAACCCATCCATGCCCCCACTGCCAGAATCAAAGCCAGAGGCGCGGCGCTGACTCGAAGCAGCACCGCGGGAGTGGGACGATTCTTTCCCCCAAAAAACCAGTGTCCCAAGACCACCGCTACCGGAAGGCAAAGCAGAAGACCTTCATAGGGTCGAGTAGTAGCGAGCAGTACGATTCCTATCCCCATCAGCAAACTGTAGCGGAGGCGTGGATCCTTCATGAATCGCGGCAGCGCGCCCAAAACCAACGCGCCTGCGAAAGCCGCGATCGAGCCTGCACCAGTGTAGGTATTGATCCAGTAGCTAAACAGACAGATATGCAGGATGGCTAATATCCCGCCCAGCAGCGCCCAGGTGGGGGGTAGCCAGGCTTGCAGCATCCAGCAAATCGCGGCGCACATCAAGGCGCTCATCAATAGAACACCGTACCAGGGATGTCCGGTCAATAGCTTCGCTGCCGCCAGGATTAGTCCCTGCGCGGGAAAGTACATGGACGTATAAGTCGGCGTCATGCTGACGTGCATGGTTTCGAAATGCATCCACATCGGGGGCGTAGGGTTGGTTAATCTGCCCGAGGCGAAGGTGTCGGCCGCCAGCAGAAAGCTGAAATCGTCCGGCACAAAAGGACTGGGAATGGGGCACCGGGGAAGAATCGCCAGACGCAGCAGAATAGTGGCTACGCCGACGACGAGGACGGCCAAGCCTCGCCTGCGCGCTAACTGGCCAAAGGCTTTCTCGATGCGAGAGAAAAATTGCGCACCGAGCATTGGCCAGCCGAAGGCGACGGCGGCTGTTATCAATGTCAATCCGCCTTCGATCACCATCAGCGATGCTTTATCAGTTTGCGGATCTGCAGCCAGCATCATGGCCACACCCTATTTAACGGCGCCGGCAGCCCACCTCGGCCTTATTGCAACTCATGGGCAGGGCGCTCCAGGCTCAATGGATTTACGGGACGTTGAACGATTGCGACGCGAGAGTTCGAGGTGGCATGAATCAGCCAGACCGCAACTACGGCAACGGCCAGTCCTCCAAGGATGTCTACAACGTAGTGCCATTGCAGAACGACAATCGCAGGGGCAAGCAAAAGGCAGTAGCCGAGCACGATGAGCGAAACCCGTCGCCACCTGCGCAGGTACCAGCCCGCTATCAAAGGCTGGGCCATATGAAGAGACGGAAAGGCAACATAGTAACCGAGTGCCGGCGTCATCCAGCCAGCATGATGGAACAGTACCGTGGCATTTGCCAGGAATGCGCGCTGCACTGCGGCGGTGAACAGCTGCGGCGGAAGGCCAGCCGCGACATATGGGCCTTGGGCCGGCAGCACGAAGAACACGGCGAGCGACAGATAGTAAGCCGTGGCGATTGAGCCGCACATCTGGAAAGCAGCTTTCCGATCTCCGGAAAGACACAGAAACAGAATCGCCGCTCCCATGACTCCGCCGATCCCGTAGTAAATAATCTCCGCTGGCAGATATAAACCAACCGCGGCGCGGCTGATACTCGTAACCGACGTTCCCAACATCAGGAGCGTGTCCAGTCGATCAAATAGCCGGTCGTATTCGGTACATGGGCGCAGCGACACGATGACTGACGAGAAGTACAGCGCGAGCTGAATCCCAACAGCCAGATATAACCAGGGTAGCAACGCGGAGGAGGCGGACTTCCAGTTGCCCTTGCGATAGTAGAACTCCAGTACAGCTAACCCAACAATTGCAATCATCACCCCGGATTTCAGACCGAACACAAAGAGCAGGATCGCAGTCATGAACAATGCGGGCACAAAACGCAAGATGTTGCGGCGAAACGGCGCCCATGACCCGGATACGCCGAACTGGAAAAGAACAGCGGCCCAAATAATGGATTGCAATCCCCAACCCAAGAGGAACATTCCCAACGCTGGAGGCGGGGTAAGCCGTAGTCGCGTGGCTAAACAAGCGGGTATCACCAGGATTCCTAAAGTGGCCGTCAGCCAATAATGTAGAAACTTCGGATTGCTGACGTGAACCCATGCGATCCGATTATTGGTTTCCCCATCGCTCACGACTTGAACTCCTTGTACCTAAGTTCTAGTACTTTCGTAACTTGACAGGCGGTTCAATCGGGATAGGCTGGTAGGTTGGGATAAATGTGCCCAAGGTTCGACAGGGTTGACGAGAGACGCTGCGACGGAGTGGAGGGCGTCAGCAAGGGTGACTAAGTGGAAGCCCAATTCGGCAGAGTCTGATATGACACCGGGAGGGGAAATTTTCCTCGTTAACCCATTGCGAATCAATATTTTAGTATCTAAGCCCTTTGAATACAATATTTTGCGGGATACCTTGCGAATAAAGACTGTATTTTCAATATTTTGTAGCAGGAGGAGGGGGGAGGGGCGTCCCCAAGATACGGGCGACAGGCGATAGGAAGTCCCAAGCCGGGAAGTTTCATGGTGAGTTCTAAGTGCGCCAAGTTACCGCTGCGAACGATGCCTGCCGGGTGAGGCGAAAGCCAAAGTATGTCGCCCCAGAAGCAAGCGTGAGGCGGTGCCCCTAAAATGCCGCCTCACATCTCGCAGACGAAGCAATCGACTACACGGAGTTAGCTGCCATGTCCCAAGCGGGCTTAGATGGCAGCGTTCAGGTTGCTAGAGACCGAGCTGAATGCATTGCTAATGCCAGTGGCGACGCCGTTCATCGCGGCGACCGCACCCAGCGCGATCAATGCGGCCACGAGAGCGTATTCGATCAGGTCCTGACCGGACTCGTCGCGCAGCAGGTTGTTGAGAGTCATTTTCATTGGGCGCCTCCTGTGGCGTCGCAACAGCATCGGAACGATACCGACGATGTAGAACGGGGCGATGGAGGTCAAGATCCTCGGTAGCTGTGAGGCGGTGGCCCCTAAACACCGCCCCACGGCTCAGACAAGGGAGGATCGGCACTGTGCACGGACTCGCGCTAGCCTGGGATGGTTGTCCCTAGGCAGCCGCGGTGAGGTTGCTCGCGATCGAACTGAAGGCCGAGCTAAGGCCGGTGGCGAGTCCCCTCATAGCGACGACTGCACCCAGCGCGATCAAGGCTGCCACCAGTGCGTATTCGATCAGGTCCTGACCGGATTCGTCCTGCAGCAGGTTTCTTAAAGTGGCGATAGTCATTTTTAGTTTTCCTCCAAATTTGGCATTACCGCAGCAGGATCTGGAACGCTGGCGGTACGAGCCGGGAGCAAGAATAAGCTGGAACGGTCGATGGAGGATTCCAGAATGCTGTGGCATTTTCCAAAATCCTCACACCAGTTACGGCTGCGTGCGAAAGACGCTGAAACTAAAGGAAATGGCTCTACTTGCGCAGTGTTGACGGCTCCGCCATCGTGGCTTGAGCTTTGCTGTGATCCGGGATATCATCAGCGCTTTATGAGCGCCTCCGAACTCAAGCCGATGGCTTTCTTAGCAGGCTTGCATCTTGTGCCGAGGATAATTTGCGGAGTTGGCGCCTGCTTATTCCTGGCATCATTTTTTGTTCAGGACTTCGGAGGTCTCGGTCGCGCGCTCGGCCTGTTGGGCATTTGCGTGATATTTTGCGGCGTTGCCGTGAACCTGCTCATGGACATATCCTCGCGCGACACTGAGCCTCGCCTGACTAAGTATCTAGTCGTGCAATCGTTGCTCGCGTCGTTCGTCGCTGTCGCTGTTTTCTGCTTGGCCGTTTATGTTTATCGGCACGGTGCGCTGCCGAAGTTTATGCCCGCCCGCTATGATTAGGGTAAGTAGGTTAGCAATCGGTCAGGCCTCATCCTATTACTTACTTCTGACTTGTCGGCCGAATTTAGTGCTCGGATGAATGTTGTCGGCGAGGTTGAGGCTGCGAGCGATAGAGCTCGGTGTATATTGGCCTGAAGCAAAAAGATCAAATAGGTTTTAGCTGAGGTCGAATTCTCGCTATGACTGAACCGTCCAGCCGTGAAGCGCCGGCCGCAGGCAGCCCGGTCGAGATTCTGAAATCAATTGGCGAAATTGCAGGCGTGTTGACCGGCCTGGCATTTATTACGGGTTGGCTCTATTGGTCGACCTACTATTCGGCCTTCGGGTTGAATCCTCTGGAGCTAAACTTTTCGGTTGCGGTGGTCTCAGTTTCGCCGATTCAGGTCGCTCTGCGTGACTGGCAATCCGCACAATCGTGGGCAAGCTGGGCGGTGATGGGCGCGTTGATTGGCTATGTCGTCTTGGCCGTCTTGTTCGTCCACTTCCGTAGCGGCGTTCACCCGCGTGGCCAATTCCGAGCCCGGACACTTCTGGCAGTACTGGCGGTGGGAATGTTTGCCGGAGGATGGATGCTCGGCCGTTACGACGCCAGGCTGGACTCGGGTTGTTCCTCTCGGCTGCCAACCGTCGCCTTTCTGACTACTGCGGTAAACCCGCCGACCGAAGCCGATGCAGCAGCCAGTTGCTTGAACAACTATCTAACCTGCAAGTTGGTGCTGCATGAGAAGAACACATATTATTACTTTCAAATTCCGGATTGCAGCTCGGGAAGCGCTGCGCCCGCCACTTCAGGCGCGGGATTCGCGTCTGCGGAATTGCCCGACAGCGAGGTACGAATGATTCGGGTTCAGCGGACGCTTGGCTGGTGAGTCTGAGATGTTGAATCGGAAAGCGTGAATCTACGAATGTCCATTCTAAGAATCTGCAGTGTGATTCTGCTTTGTTCACTGATGGCGGGAGCGGATACCGGTTACGACCCGCGATTCGCGAAGCTGGAACGGTGACCTGCAGACGATGCAAAATGGCGTCTTAACCTTGTCCGCGAGCTTCCCAAATTCGACTGTATCATTGGTATTTGGGCCGACAATGCTGCGGGCCATTGAGTTCAATCCGACAAGGTTTAACCCGGGCACTCCGCCCAGTCTTTCGCTCGCCAGCGGCAGTCCCTTAAACGGAACTGTTTACCTCACAGATAAGAGCGGCCACCGCTGCCAGAATATAGCGATCGATTCGCAAAACGTCAGGTGCGGCGATGGAAGTTCCTGGTCCCGGCAGAACGTGATGCGAATTCTATTCGACCAGTAGTAACTGGATTTAGTGGCGAGCGACTTCCTTCTTATCTTAGTTAGATTAGTCAGGCATAGCTTATTTAGGCTCTTACTTATTTCACTTCTTCCCTTTCTTGGCGGGATGGCTGACGGCCTTGGCAGGAGCTGCCGCCCGATGACCGCGAACTGACGCGGTGTGCGCCTTTTTCCGGGAAGGCGGAACTGGCGCGCTACCAGCCGCGATGGCGGTTGCACCGGATGACGAAGCTGCGGCGGCAGCAGCCACGGGCGCAGCAACGGCGGCTACATCCCCCAGCCAGAATTGAAGCTCCGCCAGCGAATCGCCCTTCAGATAGCTGGCCTGCCACTGGTCGTTGTCCACCAGTCCGTGCCACATGCCCGGACTCTGTTGATTCGTGCTCACATAATGGTTCCAGCGATAGGTTTGGAAGATCGCAATGATGTTGATAGCGTAAGCAGCCGCCAGCGGAGCGTTGCCTTCCACAATTGCCAGGTTGTCGTCGTTCTCACTCGAAGCTTTAAAGCCGAGGTTATGCGAGCCAGTCATCACCACGGGATTGTCGCCGAACGGATCGAGCACGATCACCTTACTGTGAATGTTCACCATGCTGGCGCCAAGCAACTCCTGCTCCCAATCCTGGAACTTGTTCTTGATGTTCGCGGGCACCAGTACATCCTGCGAAAGCCGCTGCGGCGGTTCAATCCCACTGGAATATAAGGCAACGGGCGCCGGCGAGGGAACGGTGGGATCCATCGAAGCTGTGGGCGGCTTCTTGCCCGGCGCGGGTGCTTCGGTCAAGTTCGGAATTTCCTGGTTGACGACACCCTTAATGTAGAGATTCGGATTGTAGTAAGCGTTGTTGTCTTGGTTGTGACGATTGAGGATGTTTTGCAGCAGCGTCCATTTCTCCGGACTTGAATCTGGCTGAAAGGTGCCGGGATTGAAGAACAGAAACAGAATCCCTTCCTTGGCCGCATTGATCAGCTTGCGCGCATAGTCGAGGTCCTGACCCAGGTGCGTGGGAACGAACCATGGCGTGATCTTGCAGCCATCCACTTGATAGCTGGTCGAGGTTGAATTTGCGGCCGCCAGCGTCGGCGGATATGCATTCCCCGCTGCGTGATAACGGTTCCAGGCATCAAGATAATCCTGCGCCACGCCGGCATCGTCGATGATAAGACCGTTGTTGGCCTGCGTGCATAGGCCGCTGCACGTCCAGTTAGTACTCCCGGTAAGTACTTTCTGCGGCTTGCCATCGGAGTCGCAAAAGACCACGAACTTGTTGTGCGCAAAATGCGGTGATGCAACAATGCGGTCGTACACTCGAATCTGTGGTTTCAGCGTCGCGCGTATCGCCTTATTCTCGTCATTGTCCGGCGGCTTGAAGGCGCCATTGCCCAGAAGTAGATTGCAATTCTGCCCCAGCGCTACCATTCCAGCTATCAACTCGGGATCGTTTAGTTCGTAGAGCGCGGCGAAAATCTTTCCATTGGCCGCTTTGGCGTCTTGCAGCAATTGCAGGATTTGAGGGCGAAGCAAGCCGCTAAGTTCGTTGCGTAGCGGATCTCCGGACTTCTGCACGATGGCAGTGATCTTCTGACCCTTATACGCCGGATTCGCCAGAGCGAGCGATACCCATTGCGAAGCCACGATCCCCTTGTTGAAATAAGAGGCGATATGGTCCGTGCTCTGGCCGGTAATTGTCATGGCCGGCGTAGTCGGACTCGCAAAGTCAGTGGCCAGGGACAAATTGTTGCTGCTGTCTCGAACGACGGGAATCACCGTATATTGAACACTGTCTCCTGGCTGGACAGAATAGTCCCACCACAAGTATCGCTGCACGGGAAACTTCCATGGATTGTTGGGATCGAGGGTATCCGTGGGTGAGAAGCCGACAAACCCGTGACAATACGTAGTTACCTTCTGGCCGGCACGCGTGCGCTGGCTTTGAATAATAAAACCGCGACAACCAGGAATGGGTTTGCTATCGCTTGGGACCACACGATGCAGGTATGGTCGCCGTTGTCGTAAATCTTTACATCGAGACTCATGGAATTCTCTTTCTTGACGACTGGCTGGAGTGGTCAAAGTTATGAAATTGTAACTGGGAGCTTTGGTTTGTCCCGCACTATGTACCCATTGAGTAGTTCCCGCACGTGATTTTTTTCTGCTGGTCTGCGGACGGCCGTACTTTGTTTCCTTGGCACCCACGATGACCACGAACACTGAAAGTCCGAGAAACCCGGCGGCAGATTGCACCTTTACTGTTGCTATTACACGGCTGAATGGGCAATCAATAACCATCCTCCGTGCCCGCTTACAGGGACTTAGCCACTTGAAGGCTATTGACATTCGTGCCAACTACACTTAAAGTCGCCACGCTTTACTTCTTGCCAATTTAGATTTTCCAGGATTCATCCTTAGCGGGGGAGCCACTCCTTTCTAGTGCGAGTTCCCAGCGTTCGCTGCCGTTTCAAAACTCTTGATTCTTTCGGGTTGATCGCAAGCGACAGCAGCAGGTCAGGAGGACATTCCAATGCTCAAGACACTTGACATTCTCATTGGCGCGACCACGGTGGTGCTGATCTTCAGTATGGCTGTCACCGTCATAACCCAGGCACTAACCACGATCGTCGGCCGCCGCGGCAAACATCTCAGGGACGGACTGGCTGATCTGTTACAGCAACTCGGCATCTACGATCGAGACATCTCGAACAAAATTGCCCAAGCGGTTTTGACGCATCCCTTGTTTTCAGAAGGCAAGAGTTGGTGGGGCTGGGGGAAGACGAGGCTGGGGACAGTAATTTCCCGCGAAGACTTCACCCGGATTCTTCTCGACGCCGCGTCGGCGGTGAGTCCGACTGTCACCGCAGCTGTTACGACAGATCCCAACGCGCCCGCGCCCGGTTCTGTATCGCCTGCGCCAGCGGGTGCGACTCCCGCAGCCTCGACACCAGCAGCACCAAATAAAGCAGCGGGCTCCGATCCGCTGTGGAACAATCTCGATAAAGTTGCGGGCGACGAGTTGGTCAAAATGCTTAAGGCCAATGGCATCTCCGATCCGGGAAAGACGCTCAAGAATGTACGCGACATGGCGCTGCAACTGGAAGCCTCCAATCCTGCGCTGGCCAGCGATGTCCGCCAGTCCCTGGCGCTGATACATGAGGCCAAGAGCGACTACGTGGCGCGAGTAAATAGTTGGTTTGATCAGACGATTGAGCGGGTTGGCGAGCGTTTTACCAAATACACCCACTATGTAACTGTTGGGATCGCGGCTGTAGTCGTTCTCGCGGTACAGCTCGACATCATCGCGGTAATTGACCGGCTTTCGGTAGACGATTCTTTTCGAAATACGATTGTAGATTCGGCCATCGCGGACTTCGGAGAACATTCTCCCGCTGCCTCGACCGCCGGTGCTGCGAAAAAGAGTGACTCGAAGGGTGGGAATTCCGGCACGACGCAACCTGCGCCGGCAACCAGCAACACTCCAACACCCTCGGGAGCAAGTGCGGGCTCTACCGTCCCAGGCACGAGCACCAGCGCCACCAGCTCGACAACAGCTCCCGCTGCCACGCCTGCAACCGACGGATTGACGATAACCCAGGAAGCGACGTCCAGTTCGAGCTCGACGCAGCCCGCCCCCGCAGCGTCCAACGGCACGCCCGGCGGAGCAGTGCCTGCCACCACCGTGGCCGGCACAGCTGGTGGGACGCCGACCACTGGTACATCTACCGGACCGGGCGGTCATGCCACAGATATCCCGAAGGTTGACGCTGATAAGTACTACAACGACCTGAGTGGCGCCGGGCTGGTTACTCTTCCCTTCGGATACAACTGGCGGGACCAACTAAGTTGGCGGAAAGTTCCGGGCATGCTAATTGCGATTCTGCTGGTCAGCCTGGGAGCTCCTTTCTGGTACAACATCCTGAAAGATCTGCTGGGGCTCCGCTCGGACCTGGCCAAGAATGACGATGTGCAACGCGCGACCCGTCAGACGACGCAGGACACACAACCGGCAATCGCCGCCATCACCACGCAGGTCGCTGCAGTCGCGCCCGCCTGGCTTAAAGGAGAGCGGGGCGATCTCGGGGCATCAGGATAGGAGGAGGTCATGCCAGTCAAATTGGATGGGATGCCGGCATCGAATTTTCGCCCGAGCCGGCCGCAGGGGCTGCGTCCGGAAGCCATCGTGATTCACATCATTGACGGCAGCTTCGCGGCTTCGAAGTGAAATCCGGCGCGTCGGGTGGTGAGCAGGCTGCCGGCCAATACCACCTGTGAGTGGAAAAGCACATGGACGATGGAGCGAAATTGTTATTAAACAAACGTCCCGCGGTGCCAGGCGAAACGCTGGCGCCTGGCCAGCAGGAGCGCATCGGGAACATGGTTTACGACGTTTACTATTGGAATCCGACTAAGAGTCAACTTTCCAAGAACCCGCAACTTCGCACCGTTACTAACCTGTCAGGCCGGGGTACATGTCATCATGCCCGAGGGAGGAACCGTATTGAGCGCCGAGTCCGGCGCACACACGGTAAAGATCAATATTCATGAGCTGCCCGCGACCGCCTCCGAAATCAATTTCCTTGCTCGCCTCATGATCGAGCAAGTGGCTGGGAACCCGGCAAGCACGACGCCGGCCGTAAGCGGCTCGTCCACCGGGGCCAGCAAAGCCACGAGCGCTCCCTTCGCGACTGGTTTATGCGTTTTAACTTATGGCACGGCTGCTGCGGAATGCCTGAGCACGATACTTGGAGCTGCCTGGCATACAGAGTTATATGATCGTAAATCCGAAAAGGAGAGGACAATATGGCATTCGATTGGAAATCGCTTGTTCAAGACTTAGTATCTAAGGCTCCGTCTGTGATCCAGACGATTGAAACGGACGCCGCCGACGCCAGTACAGAAACCAAAACTCAGCTTGCAACCCAGGCTCTCGTGCAAGCTTCGACCGTGGCCCAGTCGGTTGATCCGAACGATGCGGCCACGATCAACGGAGTCACAGCGGTGGCTAGCGGCATTGTCACCGCATTCAAGGCGCCTCCGCCCGTGTCGGCTGCGGGGGCTTCGGGCTCTTAGACGACGTTGTGACGTGGAGTGGGTACGCTGCTGGTCTGCGTTGCGAAGTGCGCAGTTCCCCCGCGCCTTCAGATTGCGCCGCGAAACCTAGAGGTACTGTCGCTTAGCGCTGCTCCCGCGCCACGTTGGCCTAGGCAGACGCAGGAATGAGTTGCGTACCCTTATTGAAAGCATCCGTAAACCGGTCCAAGCCATTGCTCCCGCCATTCACCAATTTCCGGGCGGCTGCCAGATCGTTGGCGGCCAGCGCCTCGCGAATCCGATCTTCCCGGTCGCCAAGAAATCTCGCGAGCAGCTGCGCGGCGACCTGAGGATCGTTTGCCAGTTGAGGATTGTTCACCAGATCCATTCCAAGTTCGTGTCCGTACTGGGTGTAATTGGCGCGCCCTGTCAGCTGCACAAATCCGCGTCCCCGGAAATTTGCACCATCTGGAGGCCCCGTATTTCCCAGATCGCGGCGGTTGTCGTAGAGATCGAAGGGGTGGCCCGAAGGTGAGGTATTGAATCGCGATTGTCCTTCACTGATCGGCTCAAACGATTCCGTCTCGGCTCGAATGGTTCCCAACGCCATCAGCACCATCGCCTTGTCAGGCAACTTCGCGGACACCAGAGCATTCAGCACCGGCGGCAGATTTGCCTTGATATTTCCGATCGGCGTTGCTGGAAACATCTGTGAAACGATTTGGACGGTGACGCCGGGAATCGCGGACGGAATCGACGGCAGCGCAGCCAAGCCGAGCGCCGTCGCGGTATTCGGACCGACAATCCCGTCAGCGGCTATCCCTTTGCTCCGTTGAAACGCGAGCACGGCAGCTTCGGTGCCAGCTCCGAAGGAACCGTCGATCGCGCCCGGACTGAAACCGGCCGCCTGCAGCGCTTGCTGCAGAGCGGTCACGTCAGGACCCGAACTATTCATCTGTAACATGGCGCTCATGTTCACCTCCGGATTCATGCTTCGAACGAGCCTCTTGCATCGCGTAATAGCTCTGCAACGCGTGCTGCTCCGAATGTGAGGAACAGCAGAAGGTTCGACGCTGCGGCGTATTATTTGGCACTCCTTGCAGCTTTGTCAATTGCGTCCTACTGCAAGGATTGTCCTTGCTCCACGACGAGCTTATACGCGATATAGTACTTGTAAATATTGCTGACGTATTGGACAGTCGTCTGTCCCACCCTTTGCGACACCAGCAACTCGACGTTGCCGAACCATTTGTTGGGATCGAGTCCTTGGGCCGCTGCTTGCTTCCGAATGTCGGCGATGCGATTGGGGCCCGCGTTGTACGCCGCGAAAGTGAGCAGCAGGCGGTTCATCGGATCGATCTTCGGGTCATTGAAATAGTTCTCCGCAATAGAGTTCAACAGCTTCACTCCGGCGTGAATATTGTTTTCGGCGGTCCCTATGTCGGGAATGCTGATGGGTGGCGCCGATGCGGTTGACGGCTTGACCTGCATTATCCCAACCGCGCCGCCAGGACTCCTCGCCGATTGATTCAGCATCGACTCCTGGTAGCCCTGGGCTATGACCATCAGGTAGTCGAAGCCATACTGCGATGAATACGTCTTGAAGAAATTCGCCAGCTCATTGAACTTCTTGATCTGTTCTTCATCGGTGGGGTTTGTGATCCATTCACTGCTTTGCAGGTATCGCCGCATCAGCGTGTTGCCGAACGACGTTCCGGCAGCGTGGGTCTTGACGAATTCATCCACCAACTCTTTGAATTTCGGATTGCTCTTGCGGACCGCCCACGCCAAGTCCTCCTGGTCCGCAACTACGATATTTGGTTGAGGAGTGATGTTGTGAAAAACGCTAGCCCATAGCTTGGCGCGCTCCGCGATCGTGACGGTTGCGGGAAGTATGCCGGCGTTCACCATCTCCAGCAGGTCTTCGTCCAGCAGATTCTTGTCGGCGCTCTCGATCAAGATAGGCGGCTTGCCTTCCTTCCGTAGCGAGTCGTTTACCTTTTCCAAATTCCCGTAGTACGTGGTGATGGGATTTACGAAGACCTTTTTCCCGCCCAAATCCTGCAACGAGGAAACCGGGCCGAAGCTCTTTCCCGTCACGAGAATCTGTTTCACGTCAGTTTGTATAGGGACGGAGAATGCGACCTGCTGGGCGCGTTCCACAGTCATGGCCACGGGATACGCGATCAGATCGCCGAGGCCCTCATTTAAATACGATTCAAGCTGATCGGGACGGACCGGAATAAACGTAATCTGCACGTGCTGCCGGGTACGCAGTTTCTGATTTACGAATTGTTCGAAGGATTGCAGCGCCTCGTAAGAAATGCCCTCCGGTCTTCCATCAACGTAGAAGAAGCCCGACCGGCTATACAGCACGAGGGCCCGAATGGTGCCGCGCTTGACCATTTGATCCAGGTCGCCGGTATGGCGCTCGAAGTTCAGGGGCAACCCACTGGCACCTGACTGAGATGGGGCCTTGTCCGCCGCCAGGCATATTGACGCAGCGAGGATGAAGCTCAGGGCGGCCCAACGCATCTCGCCACTTTACCACTGCTAATGAGCACCAAGAAGTGCGATTACGCCGTGACCTAGAAAGCAGGACGCGCAACTTAAAATTGTGCAAGCAAACGCAAGCAGCGGCGGGAAGGAACAATGCTAAGTTATTGGAAACATGGTGGCCAGGGACGGAATCGAACCGCCGACGCCAGCCTTTTCAGGGCTGCGCTCTACCAGCTGAGCTACCTGGCCACGGAGCGAGTGTCGCTAGTGAAGGGTTGCTGCGGCAGGAGAATTATAACAACGCGGAAGGGCCTGCGCCAAACCCACTGCGGAAAGGGGCAGTGTCCTACTTACAAAATTAGAATGCGACGGCCGACAAACCTCCCGCAACAATCGACATTGACCCCGGCTTGATTACCATCGCCGCCCTTGAAGGTGCTGCCCGCAAGGTCAATCACCCTCGAATCACGGGCAGCATTCGTCCCACTGAAATCCCAAACCTGGACTGGCAGTTGCGCCACCAGCCGCATGTCTTGAATTTCTTTGCCCGCAGTCAGGGCCGCTCTTAACACGCAGATAGAGCCGTCTCCGGCACCGCAGTTGCGGTCGATGTCTTACATTGTGTCAGGCGGCACAATGTCGACACGCCGCTGCTTCTGGTAGCAGCTCTCGTCAGTCGCCTGACAAACCGGATAGAGTTTGCCCCATCCCGTCGCGAAGCCGATCCGCGACTCGTCCACTCCGCTCTTGACCAGTTTCGATTTCACGAACTGAGCGCGCCGATACGACAGCACCAGGTTGTAGAAAATATCGCCGCGTATATCCGCATAGCCCTGGATCCACAGCTGACCGTTGGAATTCTGCTTGAGCCAGTCGGCGTCCGCCTGCAGCGTACCGGGATCGACCACTCGGCTGTAGATGTTGAACGGGAAATAGACCTCCTTCACGTGCTGCATGAGATCCTGATTCTGCGCGGAGGCTGCATTGCTATCCTGCGCCCTGGCATTGCTGGCGGGAAGAAAAACGCTGAGTGCAATCAGAAAGGCGGCGCAAGCAACCCAAGAGCATTTGTTCGGCACAATGTTTCGCATGAACTCCTCCGTCCGTAGTTTTGGCAGATGGTCTCTTATGGCAACCGGCTCGCCCGACACTCTCAGTCCAAGCGTGCGGTCTGGCCGTGTCGACCCGTTTCTCTGGGAGCATAGATGACGCATATTACAGGAAGATGAAATCTTAGCGGCGGAAAATTTCCACAGATTCCGCGACCGATTCCAGCTCTGACTTCCGCTATCTGCCGCCGCCTCCGCAATTTCCAGGTTGCCAATCAAGGGTTATTCGCGGAACTTTCACTCTGCATTCACAAACCTGTAACTTTTTCACCTTAGGATTTCGCTGACTCTTCGTCGCGACATTTCCACAGTTTTACCCGGTGCGGGTTGCCATTTTGTTGTAGATTCATTCCGCCCGAATTGCGCTTTCAGGAGAAGAAATGAAACCACAACTGGCTTTGGCGCTCTCGGTTCTGATTACGACGAGCGTGTTTGCGCAAACCGACTCCCAAACTTCGAAACCGAAAGCGAGCCATCGCACCAGTTCGGCTCCGGTTTCGAAGCAGCTGGAGGACATGAAGGATGCGATCTCTGCCCAACAGCAGCAGATCCAACAACTACAACAACAAATCTCAACGCGCGACCAGGCGATTCAGAATCTGCAGCAGCAGATTGCGAATATGCCGGCGCCCCAGCCGCAACCGGCGGCAGCTCCTGGGTGTTGCGATGCAGTGGGAGGGTTGCAGCACGATGTTGCCGACCTGAAAACGGTTAGCGGTAATACCGTGAACGAACTGCAAGAGACACAGAAGCGAGTGTCGGCTTTGGAGAGCCCTCTGGCGATTCACTACAAAGGAATCACCATTACGCCGGGTGGCTTCCTGGCGGCAGAAACGGTGTGGCGTAACCACGCCGAAGGCGCCGATATCAACACTGGGTTCAATCAGATTCCGTTCAGCGGCGCCTCGGGCGCTCACGTGTCGGAATTCTACGGGTCCGCCCGTCAGTCGCGAATCTCGATGCTGGCCCAAGGCAAGCTTGATGACATGAGCATGACTGGCTATGTTGAAAGCGACTTCCTGGGCGTCGGTACTGCGTCGAACAACAATCAAAGCAACTCCTATGTTCTCCGCATGCGCCAAGCCTGGGCGCAGGCCGCGATGCATAACGGCTGGAGCTTCACGGGCGGCCAGATGTGGAGCTTGGTCACTGAAACCAGGCAGGGCGTAGACAATCGCACCGAAGCGCTGCCTATGACCATCGACCCGCAATATACCGTGGGCTTCAGCTGGGCACGGCAATACGCCTTCCGCGTCTCGAAAGACCTAAGCAACAAAGTGTGGCTCGCCTTCTCGGTCGAAGATGCCCAGGAAACGGTAACTAGCCACGGTAACTCCCTGGACTACCTGTTTGGTTCGCAGGGCTTGCCGCAGGGCTTATACAACTCCAGCGTCAGTTCCTGCTCTACCGCTGCCGCTGTGGGCAGCGCAGCCCCGGTCACGACCTGCGCCAACAACGCCAACTACTCTTGGAATGCGTCGCCCGACTTCATTGGCAAGCTGGTCTTCCAACCGGGATGGGGACACTATGAAGTCTTCGGCATCGCCAGCGAATTCCGCGACCGCGTCTTCCCCGACGCTACCTTGAAGGTGCCCTCGGCAGCCGGCGCTTATAACTATGAGACCTGGACGGGCGGCTACGGCGCCAACGCCCGCTGGTCGTTCTGGCAAAAGCATGTTGACTTCGGTCTCCACTACCTCGGCGGCCGCGGTATGGGACGCTACGGAACCGCGGGACTGGCTGACGCGACTGTAAGTCCGAGCGGCACCGTCGCCCCGATTCTGAGCAACCAGGGCCTGATCACACTGGAATACCACTCTCCGAAATGGGATTGGTACGGCAACGTCGGCGAGGAAGAGGACGCGCGCACGTCGTTCGTCAACTCCAGCGGCAAGGGGGTCGGATATGGTTCAGTCCTGTTCAGCAACGCGGGTTGCGGTATAGAAACCCTGCCCAGTACGGGGTCGGCGGTTGTGAGTACAGGCTTCAGCCCAGGCGGCTTGGGCTCTTGTACCGGAGAGGCCCGCAATATTATCGAAGGCACCCTCGGCTTCTGGTACAAGCCTTACAACGGTCCCAAGGGCCGTCTCCAGTTCGGTGGACAGTATTCTTATGTGGACAAGAACACCTGGAACGGCATCGGCGGACCGTACTCTGGTCCTTCACCCAACGCCATCGACAACATGTTCTTTACCTCTTTCCGCTACTACTTACCGTAAGCGGCTCGGGTGGCCAGTGCTCGGCTGGTCACCCGTTTTTTCTCCCGCAGGATTCCTGACCTGACCACTCCAATTTTTCTTCCGCGCGGTTCCTGACCTGATCGTTCCAATGTCCGTCATCCTGAAACGGCCTGTCATCGTCTGCCATTTGAAATGTGTCATCCTGAGTGGAGGCGGCCCTTCGCTGCCGGAGTCGAAGGACCCCTATTGACGGCAGCTCGTTCGCGGCAATAGTAACTCGGCCAGGCGCTGAGACCTCGGGTCACCGCCGCATCCGAAAATAGCTTGATTTCTTAAGGCTCGATTCTTCGGCTCCGCTAACCTTCTATGGCTTCACCACCCGCAGATTGTTGGTGACCGAAAAGACGGAAGAAACCTGCTTGACCCGCATAGTGCATAGGCCCTTATCCGTCTCGTTGTTTACCACGCCTTCCAGGGTGACGTGTCCACTCTGCACAATAATATGAATGGGCGGGATGGAGAGGTTGGCATATTTGAACAGCGGGCCGTAACCGTAGATGGCCTGGTAGACCTGGCGGCGAATTCTTTCATCCATAGGCGATGGCGGCAGTACCTGGATCTGGTTGATGACCTTCTCCACTCCTTCCACTTTCTTCACCGCGTATTCCGCGTCAGGCTTCAGTACGGAATTTGCCACCTGGCCTTCCAGAATCACAGTGCGGCCTTGAAGTCGAAATGCCAGGTTATCGAATACGCCGTAATACGGCAGCATGATCAACTCGTGGCGGATTTCCCGGATCAGCTTGTCCTGGCTCTGCGGAGATAACGCCTCGTCTGCCGGTTGGGTACCTTGGTCGCCGCTTGGAGGGGTTTGAACAGACTGGTTAGACTGCGGCGGTGGCGCCGCCTGCGCCCTCGCGAAACCAGCCAGACTCACAAACAGCACAACCGTCGTCGCCATTGTTACTTGCATCCTGCGCATGCATCCTCCTGCTTTCCGTTACAGACTCTATACCAAAATCGAAGCAGCCTTACCAGCACTACCGCAGTCATTACGATGCCTCCTCGGACTGAGTCGTCGCCCGCCTCCCGCCACGGGTCATGGTTCGGCAACTAGCGGCTGCGCGCGTATCATCTCTCCAGATATGAAGACAGCCTCCATGAAGGTAGCTCCGGGCACGCACATCCGGCTGGAGGATTTCGATCCGGCTTTTACTGGAAAATACAAATCCCACTCTCATGCCAAGAGCAAGCTCCAGCACAACATTGAGCGCTTGAGCAAATATCAAGACCTGCTGTACTCCGACCATACGTATGCGCTGCTGATCGTGCTACAAGCCATGGATGCGGCTGGAAAAGACGGCACGATTAAGCACGTGATGTCGGGCGTCAACCCCGAGGGCTGTGAGGTGTTCAGCTTCAAGGAGCCATCGCAACAGGAGCTCGACCACGATTTCCTGTGGAGGGCTTACCGCGAGCTTCCCCGGCGAGGCCGCATTGGGATCTTCAACCGCTCCTACTACGAAGAAGTGCTGGTGACGCGGGTTCACCCCGAATTGCTGGTCAAGGAACAGTTGCCGAGATTTCAAGCTCCCAGCAAGGAATTCTGGGGGCAACGCTTCGAATCGATCCTAGATTTCGAACGCCACCTGCATCACAACGGGACGCTAATCCTGAAGTTCTTTCTCCACCTCTCCCGGGAAGAACAGGCCAAGCGTCTACTGGAAAGAATGGACGATCCCGCCAAGAACTGGAAGTTTTCTCCTGCGGATCTGCAGGAAAGACTTCGCTGGAACGACTACATGCAGGCCTATGAAGACATGATCAACCACACCAGCACGGAGCACGCTCCCTGGTTCATTGTGCCGGCCGATCACAAATGGTTTACGCATCTCACGGTGTCAGACATCATCGTGGATAGGCTGCAGGAACTGAATTTGCAGTATCCGCACGCCACTACCGAACAGCACACCCAACTGTTGAAAGCGCGTAAAACTCTGCTGCACGAAAAGCGGCGTTAGCCGAACCCATTGCCCACTGCCCCTCTCCGGCCATTGGCATCCTCTGGAGGGAGCACAGAATTCACTCCCCTTTCGGGGCTGGAAGTGATTTAATTTCCCTCCGAGTAAAATCCTGAATTTGGTCGCTGTCTGAAGGGGGCCGTCCTGCGCAGCCGGGGTGCTTTCAAGCTACGATCTCTGACTTTGGTCAGGTACATTCTCGTCTGCGGAATCAGCTTGTTTACCCTGCCGGCGCGAGCAGCGATAGCGGAAGAGAGCAGCAACTCCGATCTGCTGACCATCGATCAGGCCGTCACCATGGCGATCGCCAACAATCGCGATCTGAAGATCGTCTCTCTCAATGTCGACACCTCTAAAGATAAAGTGCTCGCCGCCAAAACCCGGCGTCTGCCCTCATTCAGCCTTTACGCGTTCGGCTCGCAGTTGCTCTCGCCTATCAGCTTCGACGTTCCGGCGGGACAGTTCGGCACCTATCCCGGAATCGGGCCTATCCCAGCCACGAACACCGCCATCACCACGCCCAGCCAGCCAACTGCGTACATCTTTGCGACCGCATCGCAGCCGCTTCTGACTCTGTATAAGATCAACCTTCATGTTCATGGGGAACAGCTGTCGGTGGAGCAAGCGGTGCAGGAGCTTCGCGAGGAAAGAAACAGCGTGGTGAACGATGTTCGGCAAGCTTATTACTCGGTGGTAGAGATTCAAAATGTGATCGAAGCCACCCAGGCGAGCATCAAGCAATACGAAGAGCTGGACCGCATCAGCACCGACTACGTTAAGGAAAAGGTCGTTTTGCTGTCCGAGAGTCTGGACGTAAAGGCGAAGCTGGCGCAGGCGCGACTGGAGTTGCTGCAAGATGAGGACAAACTTCAGACCGCGAAGGAAACGCTGAACAACCTTCTGGGGCGCGACCTTACCATCGACTTTCAGGCGACGGAGGACAAAGAGTTGTCTCCGGTGGAAGGAGACCTGAAGAGCGCGCAGGCCCTCGCCCTAACGCAAAACCCAACCATCAAGGAAGCTGCGATCAAGATCGAGCAGGCCGACAATGTCAGACGTCTGGCCAAGTCCGAATTCATTCCGGATATTGCCGCCTCCTTTCACTATATTTCTCCCTTCGGGGTTAATTTCGTACCCACCAACATCATGGGCCTGGGCATTGAGTTCAGTTGGGAGCCCTTTGACTGGGGCAGGAGAAAGGACGTCGTCAGCGAGAAGACCATTGCTGTCGAGCAGAGCAAACTGAATCTGGATCAGACTAAGGCCAACGTTCTGGTCAATCTGGACAAGCAGTTTCGGGCGCTGCAAGAGGCGCGGATGGCGGTGGATGTCGCCAGCGCTCAGCAGGAGGCGTCACGCCAGAAGCTGACTGAGGTGACACAACAGTTCGAACAGAAGACCAAGCTATTGCGCGACGCGTTGCAACAGCAGGCTGCCGTGGAAAAAGCCAATGCTGACTATAACGAGGCCATCGCCTCCTTCTGGACGGCCAAAGCCAATTTCCAGAAAGCGCTGGGCGAGGATTAGCCATGAGGATGCCAAAAAATAACCGACGAAGACAACAGTTCGTGGCCGTCTTCTCTCTAGCGGGGATTGCGATCCTCGCCGGCCTGCAGATAGCCTGCGCCGACAAGGCCGCTACCCAGGCGCCGGCCATGCCGGTACGCACCGCCGTGGTCCACGCCATCGATACCGGCAGCACGAATACGTACTCGGCCAACATCCAGCCTTATCAGCAGGTGGATCTTTCCTTCAAATCGAATGGCTACCTGATCAGCATTCGCCAGGTGCGCGACGCTGACGGCCACATCCGCAACATCGACCAGGGCGATTATGTGAGCAAGGGGACCGTGCTGGCCACGGTACAGCAGGAGGACTACCAACAGAAGCTGGATCAGGCGAATGCGCAACTGGCTCGCGCGCAAGCCGAGCACGAACGCGCCAAACTCTCCTTCGGCCGCATGTCGGCGCTTTACAAGGTTGGCGCTGCCACCGAGCCGGACTTTGACGACAGCCGGGCGCAGGACCAGAGCACGCAAGCCGCGGTTGACAGCGCCAATGCCTCAATCGCCGAGGCAAAACTGGCGCTCAGCTATTGCGAGTTGCGAGCGCCATTCGACTCTTGGGTACTCAAGCGGAATGTGGATGTCGGAACTCTGGTCGGTCCGGCCACCAACGGCTTTACGTTAGCCGACACCCGCACGGTGAAAGCGGTTTTCGGCGTGCCCGACACGGCCATCGGCCGCATCAAACCGGGCAGTCAACAAACCATTACGACGGAAGCTCTGCCTAACGGCTTCTCCGGACACGTAACTGCCGTCTCAGCCTCGGCCGATCCTAAGAGCCGGGTGTACTCGGTCGAGGTTCGGATCGACAATCCGCAAAATCTATTGAAGGCGGGAATGATCGCTTCCATCAGCATCGGCACGCCATCGCCGCCCGGAGGAGTAGTGGTGATCCCGATCAGCGCGGTGGTGCGCAATCCGAGCGATCCTAACGGTTTCGCGGTCTTCGTGACCGAAGGCTCGGGCGATATGGTGAAGATCCATACCCAGGATGTCGCCCTGGGGAACACCTATGGCAACCTGATCGCGGTGCACAGCGGAGTCAATGTGGGGGATCGCGTGGTGACCTCGGGAACCAACATGGTCAAGAATGGCGATCAGGTGCGCATCATCCCATGAGCAAATCGCGCTCATGTAGCGGCCTGCCGGCCGAGGAGTTCGCAGCAGCATAATGGCAACGCATCACAAATCCGACGCCGAGATTATCGCCACCACGCACAACACTGCCCGGTTCTTCACCGAGCACCGGCAGGTGGCGACCATCCTGCTGCTGGCGACCTTCGTTTGGGGCTGGTATGGCTATCAGCACATGCCCAAGCGCAAGGACCCGGATATTCCGGTGCGCGTCGCGTCTGCCCAGTGCAATTGGCCCGGCGCCACCGCCGAGCAGGTCGAGCAACTGGTGACTCGGCCGATTGAGCAAATGGCCGCGCAGAATTCGACGATCAAGCCGCCCAGCCCCTCCAGCTTCGGCTTACGCTCGTTGAGCTTCCCCGGCCTCTCGGTGGTGTACATACAGCTCGACGACAACGTGAAGGACAAGGAGAAGCAGTTCAGCGACATCAACCTCAAGCTGAATCAGTTGCAGCTGCCGCGCGGCGCCGGGCCCATTCAGTTCAACAGCAACTTCGGCGATACGGCGGCGTTGATGCTCACCGTGGCCAGCCCCAACGTCACTCCGACAGAAGTCGCGCTGCGTGCTATCGCCATCAGGAAAGGCCATCGAAGCCACTCGCGCGGCCCTTCCCAAGAACGCGCCGCAACCGCGGGTCAGCGTCATCTATGCCTTTCCGCTGTCCGTTGCGGCGGGCCCAGTGCGCAGCAATTTTGAGAGCATCGCCGGAATCGCACGGCGCAACGGAACGCTGAAAGATCTGCACTTCTTCGACGGGCCGGGATACGTCGGCCTCGATGCCAGCACCACTTTCGATGACGAGACCATTCGCCAGCGCGGCGAACAGTTGATCAAGAACAGCCTTCACCAGTCCGAGCTTTATCCCGACGCCTGGCATCCGGCCATCATCCGCGATCCCGCAAACACCGAGGCTGCCCTGCTCAAAGTCGCCGGTGCGAAATATTCTTATCGCCAACTCGACAATTACACCGACTTGATTCAGCGCACTCTGCAAGGCGTTCCGGAAACCTCGACCATAACTCGATCGGGCGTGCTGCAGGAGCAGATCTACCTGGATTACTCCCAGGAACGTCTGGCGCAATACGGGTACGATCCGTCGAAACTCAAGGACGTTCTCAACGCCCAGAACATTACTCTGCCCGCCGGCTCGCTCGAAGTGGGACCGCAAGACCTGGTTATCAATCCTTCCGGCTTGTTCCCCGATGCGCCGGCCATCGGCAACGTGATCATCGGCGTTTCGTCTTCCAACAGTCCTGTCTACCTGCGCGATCTGGTTAACATCTCGCGCACGTATCAAAGTCCTCCGACATTTCTAAATTACCTGACGTGGCGTGACCCCGGCGGAGAGTGGATTCGCAGCCGCGCCATTAGCGTCGCCATCAACATGCGATCCGGCCAGCAAATCGATCTGTTCGGCCGCCACGTGAAGGAAAAGCTGGACAGCATCAAGTACTACCTGCCCGACGATTTGGTCATTGTCCCCACTTCCAGCCAACCCGTGCAGGTAAAAGAGCAGATTGATTTGTTCATGGACGCGCTGTACGAAGCCATCATTCTGGTGGTCATCGTTTCCCTGATCGGCTTCTGGGAATGGCGTTCGGCCGTGCTGATGGCCATCTCGATTCCCATCACGCTGGCGATGACGTTCGGCATCATCTACGTGCTGGGCATCGATGTACAGCAGGTGTCGGTAGCATCGCTGATCATCGCCCTGGGATTGCTGGTCGACGATCCGGTGGTGGCCGGAGATGCCATCCAGCGCATGCTGGCCGAGGGACAACCCCGCATCATCGCACCCTGGCTTGGTCCCACCAAGATCGCTACCGCGATCATGTACGCCACCGTTACCAACATCGTCGCCTATCTTCCCTTCCTGATGATCACCGGGACTACCGGTGAATTCATTTACAGCTTGCCGGTGGTGATGACGGTCGCGCTGATCTGTTCGCGGCTGGCGTCGATGACGTTTATTCCTTTGCTGGGCTACTATCTGCTGCGCGCGGGCAAGAAGCCGGAAGCTCCCATCGAAGTGCGGCGGACCACCGGCTTCACCGGCTTTTACGCGAGCGTGGCCAAGTTTGCCATCGAACATCGATGGAAGGTGGCGATCGGGTCGCTGGCGTTTCTGGTGCTGGGCGGATTTCTCTTCGCTCAGTTGAAGACTTCATTCTTCCCCGACGATGTGCAGTACTGGTCATATATCGATGTCTGGCTGCCGAACGATGCCAATTTCGACGCCACCAACCAGGCGGCGCAGGGCGTCGAACAGATCATTCGCGAGCAAGCGGAAGAGTGGGGAAAGAAGCATCCTGACAAAGACGGCAATCCCAGCCAGATTTTGAAGTACGTAACTACCTGGGTCGGAGGTGGCAGCCCGCGCTTCTGGTTCTCGGTCTCGCCCCAGCCGAAACAGCTGAACTATGCGCAGGTGCTGGTGCAGCTAACCAGCAAAGAGCTGACGCCCGAATTCGTCAACCAGGTACAACCGGTGCTCACAGCAAAATTGGCCGGCGTACGCTGCGATTACCGCCAGCTGCAGACCACGCCGGTGAACTATCCGGTGGAGATTCGCGTGATCAGCGAAGCCGACGTGAGTACGTCGCAGAGCGGCCGGGACATTGCCGAGTTGCGCCGCCTGGCTTCTCAGGTCGAAGATATTGTTCGCTCCGCCAACGAAGCGCGCCGGGTCCGCAACGAATGGCAGAAAGAGAGTTTCCAGGTCACGCTGAACATCGATCCCGATCGCGCCAATCTGGCGGGGATCAGCAATATGGACGTGGCCAACTCGGCGACCAGCGCCATGAGCGGGGTCACGGTGACCACATTGCAGGATGGCGACAAGAACATTCCGGTGGTGGCTCGCCTGCAAATGAGCGAGCGCTCGCGGCTCTCCGACATTCAGAACCTTTACGTGTACTCGTCGTCTTCGAACGACAACACCAAGATTCCGCTGGTGCAGATCTCCGATATCCAGAACAGCATGTTGACCGATCGCATTATCCGCATCGACCATTTCCGCGAGATGTCGATTTACGCCTTTCCCGCGGCGGGCCACCTGGCTTCGGAGATCACTACTGTCGCTCTGCCTAAACTGCGCGAGTTCGAGAAGACCATGCCTCCCGGCTACGCCGTCACCGTCGGAGGCGAGTACAACAAGCAGCAGGACGGCTTCCGCAATCTGACCATCGTGCTGGGCATCTCAATTGCGGCGATTTATCTGGCACTGCTCTTCCAGTTCAACAACGCGATCAAGCCGCTGTTGGTTTTCGCAGCCGCACCCTATGGCGTGGCCGGCGCGATCTTCGGACTGTGGGTGATGCGCACTTCGTTCGGCTTCATGGCCTTTCTGGGAATCGCCAGTTTGATTGGCGTCATCGTCAGTCACGTGATCGTGTTGTTCGATTTCATCGAAGAGATGCACGCCAAGGGCGAGCCTTTCGAAGAAGCAGTGATCGATGCCGGGATCATTCGCTTGCGCCCGGTACTGATTACCGTAGGCGCGACGGTGCTGGCGCTGTTTCCGCTGGCGATGCACGGTGGGCCTTTGTGGCAGCCGCTGTGTTATGCCCAGATTGGCGGATTGACCGTCGCAACGTTTATCACTTTGTTAATGGTCCCGGTCCTGTACTCGATCTTCGTGCTTGATCTGAAGATCCTGACCTGGGACGCGAAGGAAAAAGCTGTGGATGCAGAGAAGCGCAACGCTGCTTCCGCACCCACCACTGCACCCGCACAGAGCTGATCGTTGGGACGTGGCCGCAGGTTAATGCGTGTTGGGGAGCTTAAGTTACGATATGGCCTGTTCACAACAGTAAGTCCCATCCGGGGCGTGACGACCACATTTCACTAGCGTTTGACGCTTGGAGAGCTAATAATGCCTACGCTGTTGTAGTCGCCTTCACACAAGTATTCTGGGCCTTGATAGGAATTCTGACTAAGGAGGACGGAACATGCCAGGTAAAGGATTTTCTACAGTCTCGAAGGCCTCGGCAATCCTCGCTGTGACGCTGTCGGTGACGAGCGGCTGGGCGGTGCTTGCCTTGTTGTTTGCAGAAGGACTATCGGCACAAACCTACAGCGTGATTCATAACTTCACGGGCACCCCTGATGGCACCTGGCCTTTATCCGGACTGACCATGGATCGTGCCGGAAATCTATATGGGACAACGGTGTACGGCGGATTCGCCGGCTCTATATCATGCATAAACGGATGCGGAACCGTGTACAGACTGTCTCGTACCAGTAACGGGTGGGCCACCACTGTTCTGTACGCCTTCAAAGGCCCGCCGACGGACGGAGCTGCTCCTTTTTCCCGAGTCATCTTCGGGCCCGACGGCGCGCTCTACGGAACAACCGCTTCGGGAGGGACGGGGCCTCGCGGCACTGTGTTCCGCCTGTCTTCTCCAGCGAAGTCTTGCGGTAACGTGCCCTGTCCGTGGGAGGAGAGCCACTATAGTTTTCCAGCCGACTATCTGAGCGGCGCCTTACCTTTCTCCGAAGTCGCCTTCGACGGCCAGGGTAATCTGTACGGCACCACCAACCAAGGCGGTCCGAAGTTTTGCCATAATGGTCCCCTCTCCTGCGGCGTGTTGTATAAGGTGACGACTCCGATCCAGCAATGGAACCAATCGGTGGTCTGGGATTACCAGCAGTCGATTGGAAACTCGCCCTACGCCGGTATTATCTTCGACCCCTCCGGCAACATTTTTGGAGTGACCACCGTCGGCGGTTCGGCCGGGTTGGGCACTATCTACGAGGTGACAGAAAGCGGAGGATCGTGGACGTACAGCGTTCTCTACAACTTCACCGGGCAGAGCGACGGCTCGGCTCCGGACGGCAGTTTGCTCGAGGATGCAGAAGGCAATCTCTACGGAACGGCTGCAACCGGGGGAAGCGGAGGCGGTGGCACCGTCTTCGAGTTCTCCCCGTCAGGAGGCGGTTGGAATTTCAGTGTGCTTCATAGCTTCAGCGGAACTGAGGGCCGGGAGGGCCCGATCGCCGGGCTTACGATGGATGCGAACGGTAACCTCTACGGCACGACGTTCCTTGATGGTGCTTTTGGGTTCGGCAACGTCTTTAAGCTGACGAAGTCGAATGGATCCTGGAACTACGCGTCGCTTCACGATTTCAGTGGCGGCGCAGACGGTGGGGGTTCCTACGGCACAGTCCTGATCGACGCTGCCGGCAATCTGTACGGCACGGCTATGGGGGGTGGTGCGACCGGAGACGGCGTGGTTTGGGAAATTACGCCGTAGCACGAGCTGTCTATGCCAGAGGCTCGCCAGCTCAGGGTAGGCTCCAAACCTCGACTTGTCGAATACTGTCGGCGATACGGAATCCAGGAACCGAAAGTGCCCAACCCTGGCGAGCCGGAAGAGGGCCAGGGCAGATGGGTGTATCCCGTCATGGAAGGCATTGAACGCGGTGACAAGGCAAGCGTTGCCGTAGGGATTGATTTCATCGAGGAGGATGCACATTTCCCGTTTGGCAAGACGCTGAAATCAAACACAGCTCGCTTTGCGCCGAGCTTCGTTAACACCGGAGCAAGTTGGACGCATCTGAAACCGTGTGACCAACCTGCTATTGGCGGGACAGACTCCTCATGAGTTCCGCGAGTACGCCAAGCTGTTCCGGCACGTCGGTATCGCGGAATATTGGCCTCGCATTGAGCGGGGCGCTACCCTCAATATTCCCTACGTAAAACGATCCTATGAGTGCTTCCGCCAGTGCGCCGAGCGTGAAGCTGAGACGTAACTGGCGTGAAATCGCCATATCACAACTAATCTGGTGGGGCGGCCCATTCAAATCAGTTGTGCAGTGGGGACGCAGTCTCTCATCCGATGAGGCTTCCACCTATAATTAGGGGAAGGCTGGGATCGGGGTCGCTCCCGATTTTCGCCGCGGAACCCAACCTCTGAGGAATTCATGGCTACATTGATTGACGCCATCAACGTCAAGCGCAAGACGTTTTTCGAGTTTGAAAATACCCCATTCCACTGTCTGGAAGCGGAGGTGACCACCCCGTCGGCGCGCGGCGCTCAGACCCTGGTGCGCCTGAAGATGCGCAACCTTCTTACCAGCGCGGTCTTTGAGAAGACATTCAAGGCGAGCGACAAGTTCAAGGAGCCGGACCTGCAGATTGGTCCCGCCTCCTACCTGTACAGCGACAAAGAGGGTTCGCACTTTCTGGATCAGGAAACCTACGAGACCCTCACGCTGAGCGACGAGATGATCGGCAACGCCTCGGACTTCCTGATCGAGGGTGGGATGATCGAACTGCACAGGTACAATGGCAATCCCATCGGCATAGAACTGCCAGTGCAGGTTGAGTTGGAGGTTGTCTACGCGGAACCGGGCGCGCGCGGCGACTCGGCGAGCGGCGGCGTAACCAAGCTGGTTCGGCTGGAAACCGGTCTGGAAATCCGCGTTCCCCTTTTCATCAAAGAAGGGGAAAAGGTAAAAGTGTCGACCGAGACGCGAGAGTTTGCCGGGCGGGCCTGAGTTTGCCGCGGGAGGATGACTCGGCGGCACCCCGACTTAGGCAGTCAGGATTCCGTGACCACGATTACGGCCGCGATCATTACTGCGGTATCTGCATCTTTCTTAGAAGTTGAAGGTAGCGCGGGTTCTGGTGCAGGCCCTTAAATAGCGCATCGGATTGGAGATACGGCAATCCAGCGTCGTGCTGTTGGTAGGCGCGCTCCAGCCACTCGAGTGCTTTGTCCAGTTCTCCGCGATAGGCATAAACTTCGGCGAGCTGATAGGCCGACTCGTTGCCATGGCCGGCGATGAGTTTTTTCAATGTGGCGTCCGAAGCTTGTTGCTGGCCCAGGAAGTAGTACACCAATGCCTCCCCAGCCAACTTCAACCCTTCGTTTGGCTCCTGCTGAACTTCCACCAGGGCTTCTTGCGGGCGCCTTTGCGCCAGCTAGGATCTGGCCCAGCACAAAGTGAATGAATCCCTGCTGCGGATCCAGTTCCAAAGCCTTCCGCAATACCGTGTTGGCTTCGTCGTACTGCCCGACTTGGTAAAGATCGTTCCCCAGGAATAGATGACAGAAAGAACACAGAGGATCTACGGTGACCGCCTGTTTCCGCAACTCGATGGCTTGGTCCAGAAGCCCCCGCATTTCCGCCAAGTCAGCGCGAAGGGAGAGTAAATCAGTACTTCCTGGTTCCAGCGCCACCGCTTTGTTCAGGGCAGCTTCCGCGCCTTCCCAATCCAAGTCATAAGTCAGACGTACATTCGCTAAGGCAAGGTACCCCGCGACCGAATGCGGGTCCAGAGCGATGGCCTGCTCGGCATCTTCGCGCGCCCGGCGAAATCCTGGCTCGAGGTCGCTGAAGCCGTCTGAGGCCATGCCGGCAAATACTTCTGAGCGCAGCGCCCAGGCGTCCGAGAAATTCGGGTCCAGCTTGATCGCCTGGTTGGTGAAAGCCAGAGCCTTGTCGTAGTTAGCCTTTTCCGATCCTCGATTCACGGCATACGCAGCTTGCAAATAAGCCTGGTAGGCTTCCGGGTTGATGACCTTCGATCCGGTAGAGGCGGGGGTGGCGTTGGCGCCGAGCAGCTTGATTTGCAAGGCCTCGGCGACCGCACGCGCGATTTCATCCTGCACCGCGAAGACGTCTTTGATCTCGGGGTTATATTCTTCCGACCAAAGCTGGAAACCATCATTCACTTTCGTGAGCTCGGCGGTAATCCGGAGATGACTGCCTTCCCGCCGCACACTGCCTTCCAGAACGTTGGCGACATTCAGCTTCTGTCCCACCATGCGCAAGTCTTCGTTCTTGCCTTTGAACTGAAAGGCGGAAGATCGGCCCGTAACCTTCAAGCCGGGCACCTTGGCGAGGGCGTTCGTCAGCTCTTCGGCCAGTCCGTCCGAGAAATATTCCTGATCTTTGCCGGGGCTCATGTCGGCAAACGGCAGCACTGCGATGGACGCCGTATTCTCTCTAGCGGGGTCGACGTGACGCCGACTTTTCCAGAAGTAGCCTCCCACCGCTGCCAGCAACAGCAGAACTACTGCCAGAACCCCCAGCCTGCGAGCAAGATTGGTCCCCTTCGCTGGCGAGTCTGTACCGCGCGCGATGTTACCGCTCCAGACTCCGCGGCCGCTGTCCGATCCGCGCTGCAACCTTTGTAAGTCTGTCCTCATTTCGGAGGCGTGTTGATAGCGCAGCCCCGGATCCTTTTCCAAAGCCTTCTGAATGATGTCGTCCAGCCTGGTAGGCAGCTCGGGATTTAACCGGAGAGCAGGCGCCGGATCGCGATTGAGAATAGCGTCAAAGATGGCGGCTGAGGTATCGCCCCGGAACGGACTTATCCCCGTCGCCATTTCGTAGAGCACTGCACCGAAGGAGAAAATGTCGGTACGCGCATCCAGTTCCTTACCCTTGGCTTGCTCCGGCGACATGTACTGCAGCGTTCCCACCGGAACGCCCGGAAGAGTCAACGAGGATTGTTTCGTTAAGGCGTCATCGGCGCCGGGCGTAACGACCGTTGTTTGCACCACCTGTGCCAAGCCGAAGTCCAGTATCTTTGCGTGTCCGCGGTTGCTAACGAAGATATTCGCCGGCTTAAGATCGCGATGAACGATGCCCTTGGCGTGAGCAGCGTCAAGGCCATCGGCGATTTCGATGGCCAGCGACAGAAGTACGTCCGTCTCCAGGGGTCGCCCGGCGACGAATTCCAGCAGAGTCTTACCTTCAAGAAACTCCATGGCGATGAAGGTCTGACCATCCGCCTCGCCGATCTCATAAATGGTGCAAATGTTGGGGTGATTCAGTGCGGAAGCAGCCTGCGCTTCCCGCTCAAAACGCGCCAGAGCGTGCGCATCATGGGCCGACTCGTCCGGCAGAAACTTCAGCGCGACGAAGCGGCGGAGGGTGAGGTCTTCGGCCTTGTAAACAACGCCCATCCCGCCCCCGCCCAACTTCTCGACAATGCGGTAATGCGAGATAGTTTGGCCGATCATTGGCGCGAATCTTACGTTGGGTTGGCGGGCAAGTCAATGAAGCCGGGGATGTTGGCGGGGCCTCGAATCGGTACCATCTCCATATCACAACATCACAACGATTCCGAGAAGTATCGCTGTGGTTGACCCCGGCCGGCTTGCGCCCCCTGATGTAGAGCGTTTTCGGTGGGACCTGTTCCCGAGAACTCGAGAAACCCAGCGCCCAAGGCATCCGAACCCGCCGCGTCATCCCTTCTGCGTTATACTGCGCCCAAGCGGAACCTTCCTTGAAGCCAGCGCATCAATGTAGCTTGGTACGGTTTTCCTGCTGATCGTCCATGACTGAGACCCTGCAATTCGTGGTGCAGTACGGCTATGCCCTGCTGTTCGGCTGGGTGCTGATCGAGCAGGGAGGCTTGCCAGTCTTGGCCACACCGCTCTTGCTGGCTGCCGGGGCCCTCGCCGGGCAGCACAAGATGAGCTTGCCTCTGGTCGTCCTCGCCGCAACCGCCGGCTGCCTGGGTGCCGACATCTTCTGGTATCACTTCGGCCAGCGCCGCGGAGCCGTGGTGCTCAATCTGCTCTGCCGCATTTCCATGGAGCCCGACTCCTGCGTTCGCCGCACCGAGACGACCTTCAGCAAGTACGGCCCGCGTACCTTGCTGATTTGCAAGTTTGTCCCCGGTCTCAACACGGCCGCTCCGGCGCTGGCCGGAATGGTTCGCGTTCCGTATCACCGATTCCTGCTTTTCGATGTGCTGGGCGCTCTGCTGTGGACGACCGGTTACGCCACTCTGGGCTTCGTGTTCAGCAAACAGTTGGATCGCGTCGCCGCCGACGCTCATCTGCTGGGAGGTGGCTTCCTGACGCTGTTCGCCCTCGGCGTCGTGGCCTACGTGCTCTATCGCTGGCGTGAACGGCAGCGCTTCATCGAGCAGGTCAAAGGCGACCGCATCACGCCTGACGAGCTGAAGCACCAGTTGGAATCGGGCGAACAAGTGGTCATCATCGACTTGCGTCATCCCCTGGATGTGCTGACCGATCCTCGGACTTTGCCGGGCGCGGTCCAGATCTCGCCCGAGGACCTGCAAAAGCGCAACAACGAAATCAGCCGCGATGGCGAGATTGTTCTGTTCTGTACTTGACCCAACGAAGCCACCAGCGCCCGGGTGGCGCTGCAACTGAGGAAGGTCGGGATTCGTGGCGTGCGTCCGCTGCTGGGCGGCTTTCACGAATGGAAGACGCTCGGGTTTCCTCTGGTCGACGTAAGCCCGGGTGGCGAGCAGGACGCTTCCAGTTCTCCGCTGGCGGCGCAAGGTTCGGCGTAACGGAAAGCCATCCCATAAAGTAAGGGCTTAAATCGTGTAAAGACTAATATCCCGCAGGGGCTGGAGTGTCTGCTCGAGAACCTCTGCCGTCCCTACGGGACTCAGTTTCATTTCCCATTTTACCCAGCACTCCGCCTGCGGCTGCGTGCTGGGCTATGATATTCCGTGCCTCCGGCACTTGTTCTTCGCGCTTCGTATTCCACCGCCGAAACACAAAGTTAGTTCTCACGCAGACACTGAAGGCCGTCCACTTCAAAACAAGGTTCAATCAGAGTTTCCTTAGTTCTCACACAGACTCTAAGGCCGTGCCCTGATACAAACCAGCAGGCTTCGATTTATGAGGTTCAAACAGAAACCGTGCGCTGCGTATCCTGCTGGATCGAGTCTGTCTTACACCGAGCAAAGGAAAAAAGACAGAGGGCAGAGGAAAAAACCTAATCCGAAGAGCAATGGCATTCGACCAATCCCTTAGTCGGCTACCTGCTTCGTCTCCGACTCGGGAGCTGGCTCGCTGGTGGGCAGCGCTTCGCCGTTCGGCTTGGCAACGGCTGGTACGGCGCGGACCAAAGGTTTAAAGCCGCGAGGTTTGCTCTCGAATTTCCCGATGTGCCAGATGTCGCGCGAGTACTCCAGAATCGTGCGGTCGCTGGAGAACTTGCCAATGCGGGCAACGTTGAGAACGGCCTTGCGCCACCAGGTCTCCTGATTCAGATATTCGCCGTTGATCAGCTGCTGCGTCTCGACGTAGGCGGGAAAATCGGCGATGTGGAAGTAGCGGTCGCCGCGATGAACCAGTTCGTCAAAGATCCAGCGGAACAGGCCGTGCTCGTTGGGGCAGAAGCGGTCTGAGGCCAGCGCGTCCATCACTTCCCGTACCGACTGCGTCGGTGTCGTAACGTTCGCGCGGATTGTAGGAGCCTTTCTGCTGCATCTCGCGAATCTCTTCGGCACGCAGCCCGAAGATGTAGATGTTGTCTTCGCCAACCTCTTCGGCAATCTCGATATTGGCGCCGTCGTAGGTGCCGATGGTGAGCGCGCCATTCATCGAAAGCTTCATGTTGCCGGTGCCGGAGGCTTCCATCCCGGCCATGGAAATCTGCTCGCTCAAGATCGGCGGCGGGAATGATCAACTGCGCCAGCGAGACTCGATAGTCGGGCAGAAAGGCAATCTTGATCAGGTCTTTCGCCTTCTCGTCGTTGTTCACCACCTCGGCCACGCTGTGGATCAGCTTGATGATCTGCTTGGCGGCCCAATAGCCAGGGGCAGCCTTGCCCGCGAAGATGTAGGTGCGCGCCACCTGCGGCATCTCGTCCCGCTCCACAATGCCGAGATAGTCGTGGATGATGCCCATCACGTTCAGCAATTGCCGCTTGTATTCGTGAATGCGCTTGATCTGGACATCGAACATCGAATCCGGATCGACCGACACGCCGCTCAGGTCCTGAATCCCTCCTGCCAGCTTCAGCTTGTTCTGCCGCTTCACTTCCTTGAAGGCTTCGCGAAATTCCTCGTCGTCGGCAAAGGGTTCCAGGTCGCGCAGCTTGCGCAGATCGGTAATCCATTTGTTCTCGTCGAGGGTATGGCTGATGAGATCGGTCAGTCCCTCGTTGGCCTTCATCAGCCAGCGGCGAGGCGCCACGCCGTTGGTCTTGTTGTTGAACTTCTCCGGCCAGATCTGGGCGAATTCCGGTACCAGCGAGTTGACGATCAGATCGCTGTGCAGCTTGGAGACGCCGTTGACCGAGTGGCTTCCCACCATGCACAGGTGCGCCATGCGCACTTGTTTTTCGTAGCCTTCCTCGATGATCGACATCCGGCGCAGCTTCTCATCATCGAGGAACGAGTACTGCTTCATTTCGCGCAGGAACTTGTGGTTGATGTTGAAGATGATCAGCATGTGCCGGGGCAGAACTTTTTCCAGCAGCGGCACCGACCACTTTTCCAGCGCTTCTGGCAGGAGCGTGTGATTGGTGTAAGCCAGCGTCTGCTGGGTGATGTCCCAGGCATCTTCCCACGACAACTGATCTTCATCCAGCAGGATCCGCATCAGCTCGGCGACGGCCAGGCTGGGATGAGTGTCGTTCATCTGGATGGCGACCTTGGACGGCAGCATCTCGATTTTCTTGTGCTGCTGCCGGAAGCGGCGCATCAGATCGCCGATAGCGCAGGCCACCAGAAAATATTCCTGCACCAGCCGCAGTTCCTTGCCGCTCATCACCGAGTCGGAGGGATACAGCACGCGCGAGATATTTTCCGAAGCAATCTTCTGCTCGACTGCGCGGATGTAGTCGCCGCGATTGAAAATCTCGATATCGAAATCTTCCGAGGCGCGCGCGGTAAACAGCCGCAGCCAGTTCACGGTTTGCCCCAGATAGCCGACGATCGGCATGTCGGTCGGTATGCCGACCACGATCTTGGGATTGAGCCAGGGCTGCTTCAGACCGTCTTCGGCCTCGCATGCCACCGGCTTCGACCTTGCCGTACAGCGGAATGTTGACCGCTTCTTCCGGATGCTCGATCTGGAAAGGCGTGCCGTTGGCCTTCCAGCGGTCAGGCTTCTCCCGCTGGAAGCCGTTGAAGATCTCCTGCTTGAACAGGCCGTATTCGTAATCGATACCGTAGCCGAAGCCCGGCATCCCCAGAGTCGCCAGCGATTCCAGGAAGCAGGCTGCCAGGCGGCCCAGACCGCCGTTGCCCAGCCCGGCATCGCTCTCGCTGTCCAGCACCTCATCGAGGCTGACGCCGAATCCGGCCAGCACCTCGCGGCACAGCTCCTCCACCCGCAGGTTCGACAGGTTATCGCCCAGCGAGCGGCCCATCAGGAATTCCATCGAGAGGTAGTAGAGCTTCTTGGAATCTTTATGGCGGTAGCGCGATTCGGTCTCCAGCATGCGGTCGACAATGCGGTCGCGAATGGCCAGCGAGACCGGCTTCAGATAGTCGGCGGGCTTCAGCTCCGAAGTAGGCCGGACCAGGGTGTAACGGACGTGCCGCAGTATGGCTTCGCGCAACACTTCGGCGGGCCGTGCCTGCGAAAGAAATTCAGGGGATGACATAGACAATGGCGGCCTGTCCGCTGTTGAGCGAATCGTCTCCTGGCGAGCTCGCCTTCTGCCCTGTGGGATGGTTTAGCAGAAGAGCGATGGATTGCGGAGCATGCCATCGTGATTGCGCCCCGCCGGAGAAAACGTCTCCCCAGTCGGATTCAACCCGGCCCCTGCTCTCTGGCTCATTCTACTGCCAACCACCCGCCCTGAGAACAATTCAATTGCACAAGGTGGCTCCTGGGATAACTTCGGCAGCTTCGCCTGGAACCTGAATGGACCCACTCGCCGGCCAGATAATGCATGACTTTAGCCGGAAAACTGGGATAATCTTGCCGTCAGAAATTCGGTAAATCGGTATCGCCGTCCGCGAGGCTCCTCAGCCTTTGGGCGTAGCGACCACGAATTTCTAACTGGAGAACCTCTATGCCTGATCTTTCCTTGACCATGAGCATGTTGAACGGCTTCCTGAACGGAGCGCGTACACAATCGCAATCCGAGATTCTTCAGTGGTTCTTGCGCATGATCGTTCTGGGCAAAGATAACAACGGTGCTGACCTGTGCCAATCAGGCTCGGTTCTGGTTTACTGGCCCGACGGTAAGCTGCATTTATTCAACGCTAGCGACTTCCTTTTCGAGGAGGGATTACTTGACAGGAACAAGTTCAAGAAGACGGTATTCGCAACCTATGAGGGTATGGCCGGACGTGCTTTTTCCCAGAACGCGATTCAGTACAGCCCGGATGTGAAGGGAGACCCTGGCTTTGTCAACGAAGGGGAACCCATCAAGACTATGCTTTGTGCCCCCATCATTCTCCCTTCTCATCGGGGACGGCCCTTTGGTGTCGCCTCCTTTCATAACGGCCCGGACGCTCCCGGGTTCTCGAGCGAGATTCGCACTGCCATGCAGTTTGCGGTGAACACCTTGAGCTTCGCGCTGGACTTGGCTGCACGGATGCCGACGAACAATGTTTTCATCGTCCACGGGCGTGATACGGCAGCCCTGACCAGCCTGAAATTGTTATTGGTAGAGCGGGGCGTAACCCCGACGATTCTGGGCGAGCAATCTGCCAGTGGCGCAGAAATGTTGAAGCAGATGGAAGATCTTCTAGCTGAGTGCTACGCGGGATTCGTTCTGCTTACGCCGGACGACGAGGGCCGGCTGATCAAGGATCCGCTGCCCCATAATCCGCGGGCCAGGCAAAATGTGATCTTCGAAGGCGGCTGGCTCAGCGCACTGTTTCGGCGCGACCAACGGATCTGCTTTCTCCGCACCGGCACGCTGGAGTTGCCGTCTGACATTCTAGGAGTCAGGTGCGAAGATTTTAATCCGGCTGACCCCGACGTGTTTCGAATCGAGAAGCTGTTAACCACTTGGGGTATCAGCTGGAGTCGTAAGAGCGAGCAATAGACTTGCTGCCGAAGCCGGACAATTCGTTCCGGTTTCCACTAGGTAGTCGGGCGTCTTATTTCCCAATCTCTTCCAGATACTTTTCGGCTTCCAGCGCCGCCATGCAGCCGGTACCTGCAGCGGTCACCGCCTGGCGATAATGACGGTCGGCGACATCTCCGCTGATGAACACGCCGGGCGCGCGCGAACAAACGAAACCTTCCGGAATCAGATAGCCCTCGCCGTCGCGATCAAGCTGGTCGCCGACGAATTGCGCGTTGGGAGTGTGCCCGATACCGAGAAACATGGCGCTGGTGGGAAGGTCCCACTGCTCGCCGGTTTTCAGGTTGCGCAGGCGAAGGCCGGTCACTTCCTTCTGGTTGACGTCAAGAACATCGTCGACCACCGTGTCGGTGAGAAACTCAATCTTGTCGTTCTTGCGGGCGCGATCGAGCATGATTTTGGAAGCGCGAAACTCGTGGCGCCGGTGAATCAGCGTTACCTTCGAGGCAAAGCGTGTGAGGAACAAGGCCTCTTCCATCGCCGAGTCGCCGCCGCCGATAACCGCAATCTCCTTGCCGGAGAAGAAGAATCCGTCGCAGGTGGCGCAGGAAGAAACGCCATGGCCGATCAGCGCCTGCTCGTTGGGCAGTCCCAGCCAGCGCGCCGATGCCCCGCTGGCGATAATGAGGGTGCGAGCCAGCAAGGTTTCGCGTCCCAGATTGATCTCGATCGGCTTCTTGCCCAAGTCGGCGTTTTTCTGGCTCAGATCGACGCTGACCACGTGTCCCGCCACAAACTCCGCTCCAAAGCGCGCTGCCTGCTGGCGCATGTTGTCGATGAGCTCCGGCCCTTGAATGCCTTCGGGAAAGCCGGGAAAATTTTCCACCAGCGTCGTCATCGAGAGCTGACCGCCGGGCTCATGGCCATCGATGACCAGGGGACGAAGGTTGGCGCGCGCCGCGTAAATTGCAGCCGTCAGCCCCGAGCATCCGGAACCGATAATGATGACGTCACGAACGTTGTCAGACATAGGATTCGGTTTGATTCTCCACTGCGCCGGAAGATGCAACCGGGCATGCCAATGAGGGTGTCGCCGCCCGCAAAGGCTTCTTTCTCATGGATTTGTAAGGTGAGACATCGGCCTTCCGGATTCTACCAAGTGCTCCAAGTTTGCGAAACGACTAGAATCGGGGGATGGCAAAACTCACTCTGATATACGGCATGCGTCTGCTACCTTCAGAAGAGGTAGCCGCGGTTGGCGAGGGTACGGTCAAGCTCACGAATGGGCGGGAGGCGCGCGTGGCGCTGCATCTGCTTGAGGGCACCAAGGACGACATCGAGAAGCAGTTGCGGCAGAGTGTGGAAGCGTTTTTCGAGCTCTATCCCGAGATCTAGCCACGGGCTAAATTGTTGCGGAAAAAAGCAGATCCCTCGCCGGCTGAAGCCGGCTCGTGATGACAAGAGTAAAGGAACTTGTTACGGCGCACCTAAAGGTAGGCCCCTTCAAGAAATGCAGAATCCGACTTCAGCAGAATGTAAAACGCTATGCCCTGATACAAACCAAACGCGCGGCGATTCACAAGCAGGTTCTAACAGTCGGATATTTCTGATGGCTGATGGCTGAGAGCTGACGGCTGATGGCTGATAGCTTCCTTCGATGGCGATGAAACTTCCACAATCCGAACAGGTGCGCGCCTGGGTGAAGCGGACTCTGCATCCGCGGACCAAGCTGGGGCGCACCACATTATGGTTCGGGTACCTGGCGCTGGCGCTGGAGATCTTGCGTCTCATCACGCGCTCGCCCGCCGGAACCATGCTGAGCGGCTGGGCCACTTTCCTGTCCTACGTTTTCGTGGTCTTCGCGGTAGCGCTGGGCTTCCGCTGGCTGCGGAAGCGTCTGATGTGGCGACTGCGCAACCGGCTGATCGTTACCTACGTTTTCATCGGAGTCATCCCGGTCATTTTGCTGATCTCCATGGCTTTGCTTGCGGGTTATTTATTCGCAGGACAATTTGCCACCTATGTAGCTATGTCGGATTTGCAATCCGAGCTGCATCATCTGGAAGCCACGAACAAGTCGCTGCTGACCCAGTTCCGCAGCCTGGCGCGATCCGGCAATCTGAATCCGCAGTTGGCGGCTGAAATT
Organism: uncultured Acidobacteriaceae bacterium; assembly: GCA_963746515.1. Taxonomy (GTDB): domain Bacteria; phylum Acidobacteriota; class Terriglobia; order Terriglobales; family Acidobacteriaceae; genus Bog-257. Next base: position 710,486 of record CAVVBO010000005.1, read on the forward strand.
GCCAGCGCCTCGGACGAAAATTTCCGTCATCGTTCGGTGACGGTTTGGGATGGCGACAAGGGCTTCGTGCTTTCTGTGCCGGGACGGGACGCAGTCAAGGCGCCCATAAAGCCGTCGCCGGCGATCAAGGGAGATTTTGCCGGCTTCGTCCTCGACGAAAAGCAAGTCCAGCTGCGCGCCGTCAAGCGAGTGACCGAAGGAACTCACCAACTCACGGTCATTTCGAATGTGCCCATCACTCCCGAGCTTCTACGTCAGGCTGCGGTCGAACTGGGATCCGTGACAATGTTGCCGCCTGACCAGGAAACGATGGTTGAGCCGGCTGCCGGCTCGAACCCGAAAGCCACTGCCGCAGCTTCTGACAAGGACCATATCACCACGAAGTTTGGCGGCCAGACGGTACGGGTCAATACTTCGTGGGACGGTTCGAAGGGAGCCAAGCGAGTCGAAGCAGGCACAGTTCCGCCACCGGCGAACAGCTTTGATTTCCACTTTCCTTTCGGCACGCGCTTCAACTTGATCAACTGGGAAACCGGAGGCTCACTTCCGGGACTGCTGGTGGTCGATACCCGGCCCTCGTTGCTCTATGACACGCTATTCAGCAGCCTGGGAGAAAACGCCGGAATTTTCATCCAAGTTCTTATCGGCATTGGCATCTTCCTGGGAATTATCGAGCTGATTGCCCTGACCATTGGCGGACGGCTTACGCGCAGCGTCACCCGATCTGTAGCTGAGCTGTACAGCGCGACCCAATACGTGAATCGTGGCGAGCTGACGCATCGCATCGAAGTCAAAAGCCTGCGATCAGATGGCGGCGCTGGAACAGTCGTTCAACTCGATGACCCAGTCGCTGAGCAACCTGATCGCAGAGCAAAAGGAGAAGCAGCGGCTGGAAGGCGAGCTGGCCATCGCTCACGAAGTGCAGGCGCTGCTCTTCCCCGCCGATTTAAGTGGCCTGCCCAAACTGGAGGTGCATGGCGTGTGCCGTCCGGCGCGCACCGTCAGCGGCGACTATTACGATTTCATCCCCCTGCGTGAAGAGCGGCTCATGATCGCCCTGGGCGACATCAGCGGCAAGGGAATTTCCGCGGCGCTGTTGATGGCGACCGTCCATGCGTTCGTGCGGGCGTACTCGCTGGAGCCGGAACGCACCCTGGCGTCGGTGGCGCTTGGCGCCGGCGTATCGGACAGCAGCGTTTTGGCGATGCACTGTCGCGGCAACAGCGATGGCGATTCCGAACTGTCTCCCGCGCTGCTGATGGGTACGCTGAACTATCAGCTCTTCCGCAGCACTCCGCCGGAAAAGTACGCGACCATGTTCCTGGCCTGCTACGACGCCCGATCGCGACTGCTGACGTATTCCAATGCCGGCCACTTGCCTCCGCTGGTGCTGGGTGGCAATGGAAACTTTGCCCGGCTGGAAACTTCAGGGACCGTGGTTGGACTGTTCGACGGCATGACCTACGATGAAAGCACGGTCAACCTGGAGCCGGGCGACATCTTCGTGGCTTATAGCGATGGCATTACGGAGCCGGAAAATGAATTCGGCGAGTTTGGCGAGGAGCGCCTGATCGAGTTGATCCAACGGCATCGTGACCAGCCGCTGGCGCGGATCAGCGACGCTGTCACGGGCGCAGTCACCGATTGGATTGCCGGAGGTGAGCAACCCGACGATGTGACGATCGTGCTGGCGCGAGCGCGATGAACAGCGTTGCCGTAGGTGTATAAGAGATGGGTGGAGTGGGCCTGTTCACAGGCTGCTGACAAAGCCGGAAAAGCAGATCCCTCACCGGCTGAAGCCGGTTCGGGATGACAAAAAGAAAGGGCTTAGACGCGGCGCTGGAGCGCCGCACTACCCGAACCAGTACGTCCAGCGACTTTTTCCGCAGGCTGTGAAGGCGCGCTCACCTACGACGACAGAGTTTCAACCTGATATAAGGATGATTGTCTTCCAACATGGCACACGCCCAAGGCACGCGAGACATCAACCAATTCCAGCGGCAATACCAGCAGAGCTATGACGCTTTCAGAGCCAAGGGCCTTAAGCTCAACCTCACCCGAGGCAAGCCCTCCTCGGCCCAGCTCGATTTAAGCGTTGGGCTGTTGTCGCTTCCCGGCCCCGCGGACTACGTTGCCGAGGATGGCATCGATTGCCGCAACTACCAGGGACTTCAGGGAATCCCGGAAGCTCGCCGCTTGTTCTCTGGAATGCTGGGAGCCAGGCCGGAACAAGTCATCGTTGGCAACAACTCCAGCCTCTCGTTGATGCACGACGCCGTCATCTATTCGCTGCTCAAGGGAACGTGTGACAGCGCCGCGCCCTGGTCGCAACAAGGGGAGATCGCGTTTCTGTGTCCGGTTCCCGGCTACGACCGGCATTTCAGGATCTGCGAGGACTACGGCATCCGAATGATTTCCGTGCCGCTGCGGGACGATGGGCCCGACATGGATGAGGTCGAGCGGCTGGTGGCTCAGGACCCGACCATCCGGGCCATGTGGTGCGTTCCCAAGTACAGCAATCCGACCGGAGCGGTTTATTCCGACGCGGTAATTGAGCGCCTGGCCGCGATGAAGACGGCAGCCGCGGACTTCCGGCTTTACTGGGACAACGCCTATGCCGTTCACCATCTGACGGACGAGCGTATCGAGATCGCTAACGTTATCGAGCTGTGCGCCCGTCACGGACATCCCAACCGTCCCTTTGTCTTCGCGTCGACTTCCAAGATCACGCTGGCCGGCGCCGGATTGGCGTTGTTTGCCTCCTCGCCGGAAAACGTTAAGTGGCTGCTGGCGCGATTGGTGCCGAGAACCATTGGTCCCGACAAGATCAACCAGCTGCGTCATGTCCGCTTTCTGAAGGACGAGGCGGGAATCCGGCGGTTGATGGACGAGCATCGGGCCTTGATCGCTCCCAAATTCCAGAAAGTGCTCGACATTTTCGACGAGAAGCTCGCTCACGTCGCCGACGTGGAGTGGACCCGGCCCAAGGGCGGTTACTTCATTACGCTCTCCGTTCCCCACGGCTGCGCCCAGCGAGTGGTGGCTCTGGCCAAAGAAGCGGGCATCGAGCTTACGCCGGCTGGAGCGACGCATCCCTACGGCAAAGATCCCGACGACCGCACGATTCGGATTGCTCCCACGTTTCCGGTTTTGTCTGAAGTGGCCCAGGCGGCCGAGGGCGTGACCTTGTGCGTTCTGCTGGCAGCGGCTGAGAAAGCTGCCACTCGTGCGGCGGAGGTTCGTCATGAGCAAGCCGGGCTGGGGAAGGCTTCGGGGCTAACACCCTCCGCTCCCTGATGAGCGCCGCGCCGGCTTAGCTGCTACATTTACTGGGTTATGCCTGCCGCCCGCGAGCCTTCCCTCGCCGATCCGTTAGCGAAGCGGTCCGAGTTTGTTTCTGCCGGGCTAACGCGTGGGCGCGCGAATCTGGTCTTACTTCTTCTCACCCTCGCGGGCGCAGGGCTGCGCCTCTCGCATTTAGGCAGCAAGAGCCTCTGGCTGGACGAAGGCGCTACAGTGGCGTTGGCGCGCACCTCGTGGCAGCATTTCGCCTGGGTGTGGTGGTATGGCGAAGCGAATCTGCAGACTGTCTACTTCCTGTTAATGCGGGCCTGGATTCATCTTGGCCAAAGCGAGGCCTGGCTCCGGCTGCCGTCGGCGCTGTTCGGAATTGCGTCTATACCTTTGCTGTTTGTGGTGGCGCGCAAATTCATGGGAGTCGCGCCCGCGCTGGCGTCGGCAGCGCTGTTGGCATTCAGTCCCACTCATGTGTCGTACTCGCAGGAAGCGCGCAGCTATACGCTGACCATCCTGCTGGTATTGCTGTCGACTTACTGCTTCGTGCGAGCGGTGGAATGGGGCCGGCGAAAAGATTGGCTGCTCTGGACATTGGTCAGCGTCCTCGCGTTCTATAGCCACGATTTCGCCGCTCTGGTGCTGGTCGCACAAGCCGCCTCACTCTTCTTCAAACCTAAGCCTGCGCCTTGGCGGCCCGTACTGATCTCCGGGGCCGTGATTCTGCTGGCCGCTCTGCCCGGCCTGACCTATGTGTTCCGGGCGTCGCCAGAGAATTTGCACTTTATCTGGATGCCGCGTCCCAGTCCGAAAGAGTTTTGGCATCTGGCAATGTTCTTCGGCGGAGGCGGCGTGAAAATTGCCGTCGCCATGATCTTGTGGATCGCAGGGGTGTTGGCGGTCGTACGCAGTCGCAGGGAAAATTCAGGCCGAGATGATTTCTGGCGAGGAATGTTGATCGTGCTCTGGGCAATTCTGCCGGTCGCTGTCCTCACCCTGGTTTCGCTGCTTCATCCTATGTTCCTACAGCGCTACATGATCTTTTCTCTCCCGGCAATGCTGTTGCTGGCAGGGTTGGGAGTGAGTGTTCTCGATCGATGGCATGCCGGGATCGTGCTGGCCATTGCACTGTGTGCGATGTCGATTCCGACGATCGTTAGCGACTACAACAAGCCGCGCGAAGATTGGCGGGGCGCCAGCAATGCGATTCTGGCGACGGCCTCATCCGGCGATGCGGTGGTGTTTTTCCCCTTCTATACCCGCGTTGATGCTCGACTACTATCGCGACCGCTATCCTGGAAATGCTCCTGCCCTGCACGTCTTCGCGCCGCAGTATTACGACGGAGGAGACGATGTCCGCAATCTGCTGAAGGCGCTGGACTCGAACCCGCATCAATTCCCGCACGTATGGGTTGTGGTTTATGGAGCGGACGCGCATATTGCGAATTTCGATTACGGTTCGGATGCCGGCGAAAAACTTCGCTCGATTTTCGGCGAGCCGGAAGTGCGAAAATTCGCGGATATTCAGGTGCTGGAATTCGGCCGCTAGCTAGAAGTCAGCGGCTGCCTCATACATCGCTCAAGGCTGAGGGTTATATCAAGGTACGGTTTCACAGGCTGCTGAGAAACTGGGAACCGCAGATCCCTCACCGGCTGAAGCCGGGTTCGGGATGACAATAGTTAAAGAAGTTGTTACGGCGTAGCTGAAGCTACGCCCCTTCAAAACGGTCTCATACCGAGTTTTTCAGCTATCTGTTCAGCCGCGTCGAAAAGGTCGTTCACCACCCGGCGTTAGGCGCTGCCCCTCAGTGGCTAAAGCCATTCTCCTTAATCGCATTTACGGCACGACTCAAAGTCGTGCCCTGACACAAACCTGACCAGCGGCGATTCATCAAAGCAGGTGTTCGGTCTCAGGCTGTTGGGACCGGTGTAGGCAGAAACCGATAGCCCACCCCGCGCACCGTCAGCAGGTGTTGGGGATGCGACGGGTCCTTCTCGATGTACTTGCGCAGCCGCACCACGAAGTTATCGATAGCTCGCGTGTCGGTGTCTTCGTGCAGTCCCCACACTTCCTCGAGAATCGATTTACGCGAAACAATGCTTGCCACTGTTGCGGATGAGGTGGCGCAGCAGCTCGGCCTCCATCAGCGTCAGGCGAAAGATCTTGCCGTTAGCGCGCAACTCCAGCGTGCCAAAGTCAACCTGCTTGTCGTCGAAGACATAGACATCGAACTCGCGCAACGCGCCGGCATCGCTCGGCTCGGCAACCCGCACATCGGCGGGCGGATCGGTCAGCAGGGTGCGGCCCCAATCGCGGCGGCGCAGCAGGCCGCGAATGCGCGCCAGCAGAATGGCCAGGTCGAACGGCTTGGGCAGATAGTCGTCAGCGCCCGATGCAAAGCCTTTAAGCACGTCTTCCGGACGGCCGCGCGCAGTCAGCATCAGCAGAGGAATGTAGTTGCTGGCCTTGCGCAGTTCGGTGGCAACTGCAAAGCCGTCCTTGCCCGGCAGCATGACATCCAGGACGAGCAGATCGAACTGGCTGTGCTGCTCCAGCAGCAGGTCGAGTGCAGTCTCGCCGTCGCCCACAACCTTCGTGCGGATAGCCTTCGGCTTCGAGATTGAACTTCAGTCCGCGTGCCAGATGCTCTTCGTCTTCCACCAGCAGAATTTCGTTCACTGCGAGTTCCTCGGCAATTGAATGGTAACCGTGGTGCCACGGCCCGAACCTTCGCTCTCGGCATAGGCGTCTGCCCCCATGACGGCGGGCGATGGCGCGCACGATAAACAGCCCCAGACCGCTGCCCTTCACCTGCGACGCTCCCGGCGTAAGCACCCGATAAAAGCGCTTGAACACGCGCTTCAACTCGCCCCGCGGGATACCGACACCATTATCCTGCACACGAATTTCCACGTGCTCCAGGTCGGGCGTGACCGCGGCCACCCGGATGACAGGGCTCCTTGGGCGAGTACTTGACGGCATTGTCCAGCACGTTGGACAGCGCAGTAAAAAGCTCTTCGCGATCGCCCATGACAGTTAGGTGCTCGGCAGGACGGCCGTCGCCCGACCAGTCCAGCGCCTCGGTCGTAAGATGATGGCGCGAGCGCGCCAGGTCAATCGCCTCCTGCACCAGCGGGCCGATGGCAATTTGCGCCCGCGACAGCAGGGCATTCTTTTGCACCACGCGGGCGGCGCGCAAGACGCCTTCGACCGTGCCCATCAGCCGCTGGGTGTCGTCGAGCATGACCTGGTAGAACTCGCGGCGCTGCTCCTCATCGACGTTGCGCTTCTGTAGCGTTTCCAGGTACAGGCGAATCGAGGTGATCGGCGTCTTCAGCTCGTGGGTGACCGCGTTCAGAAAACTGTCCTGCTGCTCGTTACGGCGAATCTCGCGCACCAGAAAAATCGTGTTGAGGATGACGCCGGCGATGATGAAGCAAAAGAAGATGACGCCCAGGATGAGCGGCACGATCTCGCGCCAGTTGAGAATGATCCAACTGGTGCTGAGCACGGTGGCCGCCACCGCAATGCAGACGCCCAGCGTGATGAAGAACGCGATCGTGGTCTTGCGGCTGGTGATGCGCATGGGCATGGGAGACAGTTGCCAGTTGCTAGTGGTCAGTGGCCAGTTGTCAGTTGTCACCTATCAGTAAAACAAATCCCGCCTCCGAGACACTCCGGCGGTTCACTAACCCCTAACCCCTGATCCCTAACCCCTGATCCTAACCCCTGCCTACTGTAGTCCGGCTTGCGCCAACATCTCCAGAAATTGCCGCTGGGTCCGCATGTCGATGGACTGGGCAACCAACTTCCCATCGCGATCGTAAACGAAGCTTTTCGGAATGCCTTCTACCTGGAAGAGGTTGTTCACTTTGCTGCCCGGGTCAAGCAGGATGGGATAACTAATCTTGTGCTCGGCAATGAAGGGACCGACCTTGGCGGTTTCTTCATCCTCCGAAATTGCCAGGATCACAAAGCCCTGATCTTTGAAGCGATTGTAAAGAGTGTCCAGGTCCGGCATCTCTTTACGGCACGGAGGACACCAAGTTGCCCAGAAGTTAACCAGCACAACCTTGCCTTTCAGGTCTTTCAGCGTCCAGGTTTTGCCTTGCAGATCGGTCAGCGTAAAGTTGACTTGCTGGCGGCTCTGGTCGGCGACTTCCAGCTTGGCCATCGCTGCCTTGTACGGCGCGGTATCCAGCGACACCTGCACGTGCTCGTAGCGCGCCAGTTCGGCCAGCTCGCCATACGCCGCATCTGCCGTTTTGCTTTGCGGATCAGGAGGCGCCTGCTGTAGCGCGCCGGCCAAGGTGGTCGCTACTTCCTGCAACGTGTCGTGACCGAAGTCGCCTTCGGTGGCGCGACTTGCCAGGTACACAGCCAGCCGCAGCTTGCCCGGGGCCGCGGGCAAGGCACGAATCTGTAATGCGAGATCTTTCGTGGTGCGGGCGCGCACATCATCGGGCAAGCTGCGCAGAGTCTTAATCTGATCGTAGATGGGCTGTTCCTGCGTGGTCCACTGGACATCCTGCTGGGCGTGTAGGTTCGGCGGAAAGACCAGAAAGATCTGCGCCAAGAGAAAACAGGCGACGACCAGGAGACACGCTCTACGAAACGCCAACGGAAGGAAATTCATCGAATGCCCTCGTCGGTCATTGTATCTTTTGCGACAGTCCTTTCGCTGGCAGATCCCATCGCCAAAACAAAAAGGGCAGCGCCGATTGACGCTGTCCTTAAGTTGTGCTGCGAAATGTCTTCTAGTCGCCGCTGTAAGCGACTGCCACAGCCTCTGCTTCTGCCGGCTTGATCTCCGGCTTGACCACTGGCTGGATGCGCGCCGAGCCCAGCTTGGGCAGCTTCACATCCCAGACCAGCCCCAGCGCCTGCAGCGTCTTGATGCCGTACCAGTTCATGTCGAGCTCGTACCAGGCCAGGCCGTGACGCGCCGACTGCGGATGGGCGTGATGATTGTTGTGCCAGCCTTCGCCGAAAGCGAGATAGGCAACCCACCACAGGTTGCGCGAGTCGTCGTCGGTGGCGAAGCGCTTGGAGCCCCACATGTGCGTGGCCGAATTCACGAACCAGGTCGAGTGCAGCAGCAATACCGTGCGCAGGAAGACTCCCCAGAACAACGAACGGCCAGCCGCCAATCGCCAGCAGCAGGATAGCCCGAGCGCGGTGATCGGCACCCAGTGATATTCGCTGATCCAGAGATGAAACTTGTCTTTGCGAAGATCGGGAACGTAGGCGAGCAGGTCGGTGCTCTTGTTGTGGAAGGTCTTGCCGGTCAGGATCCAGCCCATGTGCGCCCAGAAACCGCCATCGCGCGGCGAGTGCGGATCGCCCGGCTTGTCGGTGAGCTGATGATGAACGCGATGCGTGGCTACCCAGAAGATCGGGCCGCCCTCCAGCGACAGCGTGGCGCAGACCGTCAGGAAATATTCCACCCACTTGGGGCACTTGTAGCCGCGATGCGTCAGCAGCCGATGATAGCCCATGCCGATGCCCAGGCTGCCCGCGACCCAATAGAACAAGCAGTCCGACAAAGAGTGCCTTCCAGCTGAACATGAACAGCGCCGCGATTGCGCCCACATGAAAGACGACCATGAAGCCGGTAGTAATCCAGTTGATGCTAGTGTCTTTTTCTGTTCTGAGCCATGTCTCCCCTAAGTTGGTGCGTGCCATCCTCCGCGACGTGCGCGTGAGAACTGACTTCAGACTAACAACTCAGGGGAGAGTCGTTTGTAATACTTTTGTCATTGCGGTTGGCAATGAGGATCACCGCAGATCGTGGGAGGCTCAGCCGGCTTCATTCTCACTGTAGCTGGCCGCTGTCGGCGCCCCATTTGAAGCTGACTGCGACCGCGCAATCCTTGCCCGCAACTTTGATGTCGGCTACACCGGCGGTTTGCCCGAAAACCTTGGTTCCCACCATCGCCTGCCAGGTACCATCGGGTTGCACTGTCGGACTGTGCACGGCGTTGTCCCCGCCCAAGGTTCCGGTGACCGACAGCATTTCATAGGGAATGAATCCCGTGGCGCGGACCGCTACCACTTCGGCCTGCGGATCCTGGCGAACCACCGACAGCTTGCAACCCTTGTCGCTGGCCTCGATGGGAAACGGCACCGCCTCGGCAAAGCCGGCAACCCGGCCATCGCGAGAGACCACGGCAAAGCGTTTGGGCTCACCCAGCACGGCATTGGCCTTGACGTTGATAGGATCGTCCGTGCCTTTGCCAGTACAAAAGCCTGGCTTGCCGGAACAAACCAGCACTCCACGCTTATCGAAGCTGACGCCTTCGATAGCTTTCTGCGGCTTCTTGCCCAGAGTCCAGAACCATAGATCGTAGGACTTGTCGGCGGGAAAGCCTGTGCCGATGAGGTTATAGAACAATGCCGTGCCCGACGATTCGTGCTCGCGCGGCCCCTCGTGAATGCCCAACTGGACACCGGAGCTGTTCTTTCCCCACTTTTTTTCGTCGAACTGCTGAGCCACCAACGGCAGATACAGCACTCCAGCAAGCAGAATTGCAATCGTGACACGTGGAAACATTTGCCTCATTTAACTTTTCGCCTTCCCAGGATTTGCCGGCAGTGACATGCCGAAGAAATAAATGTCGCGCGCCTTCTGAACCACGCTGTCATCGTAGCCTTCCATGATGAGCAGATCGTTTCCCTCAACCTCGAGCATCGCCTTGCCTTCCTCGGTGTCGAACACGTACAGGCTTGGCGTCTCGGCCGGGTTCGAAGCAGACGGCTGGCGCAATACCGCTTTCTGGTAGCGCTTGGGCAAATAGTCCGCATAGAGCTTGGCGAAATCACGAGCCGCCTGGGGCGAATCCCAGCGCGAGAAATACATCATCGCAATCTGATCTTTGGGAGCGCCTTTGGCATGGGCCGCGTAGTAATAGCCGCCGCGCCAGTGGCGGATAATAGTTCTTGACGATCTTTGGCGCCGTACTGTTTGGCCAGCAGGTACACATCGAATGCGCCCATGCCGCCGAAATCGAAGCGCTGATAATCCGGAGCCGCCAGCTTGTCGAGATCGGGAATGGTGAGCGGGGGCACCACCTGGTTCAGCAGATAGGTTTCCGGCTGCATGATCTGGCGCGTGTCGATGGGAGGATTCAGCAACATGCCCGCATAAGCCGCTTCCTTGCCTTTATTGGACAGCACGGTCTGCACGAAATCGAGTCCGAAGGTGTAGGGCATCAGCAGCGATTCCTTCAGAAACATGGGCGCCTGGGCGAACACGGGAGAATCCTTGCTGTCAGCCATGGTCGCTCGCATGGCTTGCACTACGTCGGGCGCGGTCAGAATGTCTTTGCCCATCGGGGCCAGCGTGTAATCGAACAGGACGGCCATGGCCTGCCCTTCGGTAACGCATTGCCGCGCCGCCTGCGCTTCCTCCACCGTGTATTCCTGCTGATCGGGCAAAGCTGCATCATCCTTGGCGCCCGCCAGCTCCCACTTCTCCAGACCGACCTTCTGATCTTGCAGCGCGTGGGTCAGTTCGTGCGCCAGAATCGGCTTCTGGGTGTCGGGTTGCACCCAGTCGAGCAGGTTCACGCTTTGCGTCTTGGGATCGTAATAAGCGGCGACCTGTTCGCCCAGCAGGCGCAGAAATTCGGCGTGCAAATCGTAGCCCGGCGGCAGCAGCCCGAACTTCTGCAGCACCAGTCGCGATTGCTCCAGCCGCTTGGCGTCTTTGTCGTCCTTCATGCGCTTGTCGACATATTTCTCTACCGACTCGCGCGTGATCAGGTTGCGCTTGACCTTGTGCTCGATGGGCAGGCCAGTGTCTTCGCTGACGAATTGCAGTATCTCGTCGACCGAGCGGAAGAGCTCTTTAGCCTGCTGCTTGGTGATGCGAGTCTCGGGCTCGGGGAGTTCGGATTCCTGGCTTTGGCTGCTGCCCGGTTGCTGATTGTCGACCGTGGCGCCGGCTCCGGGAACCTGGGTCGTGCCCGGCTGAGGGGGATTCTGCGGAGTTACAGGTTGCGCTGGAGTAGCAGGCTGATTCGGCTGTTGCGGCGTCGCGGCAGGCTGCGGAACTGAGGGCGATTGCGACTGCGCCGTCGTCTGGCTCCAGCCGATTCCCACCAGCAGCAAGGCTACAAGAATTGCGGCCGAGAGCGTCGTCCGACGACCTGAAAACGTGAAACGGGGTAAACGGATGGCTACCATGCAGAAGCTTTAAGCATACAGGAGAAATAAGGGTATCTGGGTTGGGTGGTTGCACGGGCGGGTGAACAGGCGCACCTTAGGCGAGCCGTGGAGCCTGCTTGATAGACCTGAGCCGGCCTTCAGCGGGCAACAACCTCCTCTAGCCAGAACCTCATCTGCCGCTTTACACTGCTGCCGTCCTCTGGCAAAGTAAATGGTGGAAACCCAATCGATCGTCGTCCTCGACTTCGGCGCGCAGTATTCGCAGCTCATCGCCCGCCGCATCCGCGAACAGAACGTCTTCTCCGTCGTGCTTCCCTGCACCGCCTCGCTGGAAGAAATCAAGAGCTATCACCCCGCGGGCATCGTCTTGTCGGGCGGTCCGTCGTCCGTCTATGACCCCGACGCGCCTCCGGCCGACGAGCACGTGCTGCATCTCGGCTTGCCGGTGCTCGGCATCTGCTACGGCTTGCAGTTCATGGTCTACAAGCTGGGCGGCAAAGTTCGCGCGGCCGACAAGCGCGAGTACGGCCACGCAGAGGTTGAGCTGCTGAGCAACGACTCGCCGCTATTCAAGGAGCTTGCAGGGCCCGGTAGCGGTCTGGATGTCGCACGGCGACGAAGCGCTGGAGCTTCCCGCCGGCTTCGAGTTGATCGCCACCACCTCGAATGCGGTGGCTGCCATCCAGATATCCCGCGAAGAAGTGGTACGCGGTGCAGTTTCATCCCGAAGTGCATCACACGCCGCAAGGCACCGAGATCCTGCGCAACTTCGTCTTCGAGATCTGCGGGCTGCAAGCCGAACTGGACGCCGCAAAGCTTCATCGACGAGACCATCGCCAGCGTCCGCCAGACGGTCGGCAACGGGCCGCGTGATCTGCGGGCTTTCCGGCGGCGTCGATTCCTCCGTCGCGGCCGAACTGGTGCATCGCGCCGTCGGCGATCAGCTGACCTGCATCTTCGTGAACAACGGCGTGCTGCGCAAGAACGAGTTCGCCAGCGTGCAGAAGAACCTGCGCGAAAAGCTCGGCCTCAACATCGATGCCGTCGATGCCAGCGAGCGCTTTCTCACGCAAGCTGGCGGGCGTGACCGATCCGGAGAAGAAGCGCAAGATCATCGGCAACGAGTTCATCGCGGTCTTCGAGGAAGAAGCGCACCGCATCGAGCAGATGGAAGGCAAAGTCGAATGGCTGGTGCAGGGCACGCTCTATCCCGATGTGATCGAGTCGCGCTCGGTGCGCGGGCCGTCGCAGGTCATCAAGAGCCATCACAACGTCGGCGGCCTGCCGGAGAAGATGAAGCTCAAGCTGATCGAGCCGCTGAAAGAGCTGTTCAAAGACGAAGTGCGCCAGATCGGCCGCGACCTCGGCATGCCGGAAGACATCCTGCAGCGCCAGCCGTTCCCCGGGCCGGGACTGGCGGTGCGCATCCTCGGCGAAGTCACCGCCGAGCGCGTTGCGCTGCTGCAGGAAGCCGACGACATCGTGGTCACCGAGATCAAGCGCGCCGGGCTCTACAACAAAGTCTGGCAATCGTTCGCCGTGCTGCTGCCGGTGATGTCGGTGGGCGTGATGGGCGACATGCGCACCTACGCCTACACCTGCGCCATCCGCGCCGTGCACTCGGAAGACGGCATGACCGCCGACTGGGTGCCGCTGCCGCACGAGGTGCTGAAGACCATCTCCAGCCGCATCGTGAACGAGGTGAAAGGAATCAACCGCGTGGTGTACGACATCACCAGCAAGCCGCCGGGGACGATTGAGTGGGAGTGAGGGAGAACTGCAACTAGCAACTAGCAGTGGCTTCAGCTCTCCGCCGTCAGCTATCAGCTCAAACCATCCGGCTATTATCCTGCGGGCCGAGGATCTTCGGTACACCACCCAATGAGTGGTGGTCAGTCTACGCTGCCGACCGCGGCTTGATCTTCTAGGCGCGCTGGCGCTGCACGTCGCAGGTCGTAGTCGGCTTGCAGGTCATCCAGAACTGCGGCGTCATCCCGAAATATTTGCCCAAGCGGAGCGCGACGTCCGCGCTGATCGCCCGCTGTCCGCACGATTCGTAATGCCAGGGAAATGGAGGCTTTAGCCAGTTGATAGGCGGTGATTCCCATAGGCTCGAGAAATTCCGTGCGCAAAATTTCTCCCGGATGAGCGGCAATCGTATTTTTGTTTCACGCTGCGCCATGTCCCTGGTCCTCAGTGATAATCCGTGATCTCCACGTCGAACGTTGCCTTCACGCCACACGAAAAGACGCGGTATTGGTCGTTGATGCGAATGCTGTGTGGCCTTCCCGATCGCCCTTAAGCGCTCTAGCCGGTTTCCCGGTGGCACAGTCAGGTCACCGGAACGGCCGCCGCGTTTAGCATCTGTAGTTTCTTACTGCGGCTTCGAAGGCTTGCCGGATGACGGCGGCCACGTTCTTCTCTCCAAAGCCGCTCCGTTTCGGCATCGCGGAAGGTTTTGATCACGGAGGATACTATCGCAATACGGTACTAATGTAAAGCAGCACTATGCCCGGCACACGTTCCAACTCTGGATTAGTTTTCCTCATGGGCTGAAAACGAGCCGTGGCTGCCAGCGTGCCCCATTCCCTCCGCAGCTTTCGGATGGGTGGGAGGTCCATCCCTTCTTACCGCATGACGTTTGTCAAAAATAGAGACTGTAATTGATGTTGACTATAAACTGGATTGCCCTTTATTCTCTCGTCCATGACAGCTGATGCCTGTGAAACCCCTTGGTTTGAGACAATTGGCCTTCCGGTGCTGCTCCGGCACGCCCGCACCACGTACGGTGCTGCGATGCGGAAAGCGCTGGACGAATCCGGCTACGACGACATCCCTGGAAACGGCCTTTACGTGATTGGGGGGCTGGCGTTGGGTGTCCCCGACATTCCGCTGGGACAGCTGATTAAAGAGCTGCGGATCTCCAAGCAGGCGGCGGGACAGTTGGTCGACACACTGGTGACGCGCGGTTATCTGGAGCGGTCGGTGGACAAGGACGATCGGCGCAAGCTTACGGTGACGCTCACCGAGCGCGGAAAGGCCGCTGCGGCCACGCAGAGGGCGGCGCGGGAGAAAATCGACGCCGAATTGCTTGCTGCTGTTGGCCAGGATGATGTCAAGCCGAACCCGCCGGACGCTGGCGCGTGTTGTGCGATATTGGCCGCCAGGGCGAGGGCGATCAGGAAGACGAGCACTGAGTAGCGGCGGCAGTTCTTCGCTTCTCTCGGCCGTATTTTCGTTCCCGCAAAGCAGGCGGCGGGTTATCGGTAGGTCTTTTCCGACCGAACCAGGATGGCGGAGATCGCCAGGACGCTGCTCTTATGTTTCAACGTGAAGATGATCCGATAGGGCCCCACCCGCTTACGGTAGCGCCCTTTCCACTCCGGACCCTGTAATACCTTCACGTCCCCGGCGAAGGGATCGCGTTCCATCTCATCAATGGCGCGCAGCATACGCGCTTGTCGATCGCGGGGAAGCCGCCTCAGATCCTTCTCCGCCGCCGCGGAAAGCTCAATGGCCCAAGTCATGTTTTACCGTCTGCCATGATCGGGATCGCCCGGCTTTCAGTTGGGCTTCGCCTTGGCGCACCTTTGCCCCCTCGCTTTTCGTAAGAACATCGCTTACGTCCACTAACCGTTTCGGCCGCATGGCCAGGCGTCCGCTCTCAACCGTCATTTCGACGAAGTCGCCCTCCTGAAGCTGCAGGGCTTCGAATACCGCCTTCGGAATTACAACCTGGCGCCGCTGGCCGATCCGGCTAACCACGGTCGGGTTTGCTGAATTTCTGATTGGCATACTTTCAGCATAGCCGATGAGCGGAAAGTGTCAAGTCTTACGCCTTCGCCTTGGAACCCGGGGGACGCCGAAATCGTAGACGCTGCTCGGAGATTCTGATCACCCTGCCCATGTGATATGCCTCATAGCTGACACCCGGGGTCTGTGATAAACAGGTATGTACCGCTAAGCTGGCCGAAGAGCCGGCCCGAGTCAACTATGAGCCAATCCGTTGCGCGGAGCACTGGCTCCGCAACTCCGTCCCGCCGGTTGAAGCCGGCTCAAGAACAAAATAGTCCGTTTGGACGCCGGCCTGAAGGCCAGCTCTACCCCATCTTGATTCCTCCGGGCGTTCTTCATCCTGATGGCCAGCTCTGCCCAATCTTTCTTCATCCGGCCACTCTTTATCCGGTCGCTGCGGCGGACCAGGAAGCCGCGCCGCTTCGGCCCGTTTCGCAGGAGGCCCCATGTTGAGGTCGCTCTTCATCGCGCTTTCCGAAAGCAAAGGGCTGCGCAACTTCGCCGAGAAGTCGCCGCTGGGGATGCGTTTCTCCCAGCGCTTCGTCGCCGGCACCGAGCTGCCGGATGTGATTCACGCCGCCAAAGTCGTCAACGAGTGGGGCGCCGGCGTCAGCATCGACAACCTGGGCGAGAACGTCACCAACGCCGACGAGGCCAAGCACAGCGCCGAGCTTTATCACCGTATGCTCGACGAGATCGATCAAGCGCAAGCTGAACGCCAACATCAGCCTCAAGCTCACGCACATGGGCCTGGACGTCAGCGAGGAGCTGGCCTTCCGCCTGGTCACCGAGCTGGTCGACCACGCCGTGCGCATCAACAACTTCGTGCGCGTCGATATGGAAGGCTCGCCCTACACCCAGCGCACCCTCGACTTCGTGCGCGGGCTGCATCGCGAGCCGGGACACGCCGGCCGCGTCGGCACCGTCATCCAGTCGTATCTGTATCGCAGCGAGAAGGATGTGAACGACCTGCTGTCGGAGCGCATTCGCATCCGGCTATGCAAGGGCGCGTACAAAGAGCCGCCCGACATCGCCTTCCCCAAGAAGGAAGACGTCGACGCGAATTACCTGAAGCTGGCGCGCACCCTGATGAAGAGCGGCGTCTTTCACGGCATCGCCACGCACGACGAAAAGATCATCGCCGAGCTGAAGCAATTTGCGAAGGCCGAGAACATTCCCGCCTCCGCCTACGAGTTCCAGATGCTGTACGGCGTGCGCCGCGATCTGCAACAGCAGTTGGTGCGCGAAGGCTACGGACTGCGCGTCTACATCCCGTTCGGATCGGAGTGGTATCCGTACTTCATGCGCCGTCTGGCTGAGCGTCCGGCCAACGTGCTGTTCATCGCGAAGAACATGTTCCGGCAGTAGCGATCGGCGGCAGGGTAGAGGGGGCTTTCAGGAGCGCGCCGACATCTGAAAAGCGTTTTCGCCCAACGGGGGATTGGGCTCCACAGCCCGTATCGCGTCCTGATCGAAGGAGCACCCGATGGAAGCGGTGCTCACCCGAACAGAATACATCGGTAATTTTTCAGCGCCCGAGGGGAAACGTGGGTTCCCCCGTTGGCGAATTACCTGCCATGAAACGGCTCTAAGAAAACTCTGATCAAGTCAAAGCAAAGTCCCGCAGCGGCTAAAGCCGCACGATTTTGCGGGTACTTAACGGACGGCCTGAAGTGTCTCCGTGAGAACTCTGCCGTCCCTACGGTGTCTGTGTCGTAGCTAGTGTCGCCGCTCTGCGGCTCGTTTTTTTTCCCACTGGATCGGGGGCTGACGCCCCCGCCTAACACCATCTCGCCGCTGCGCGGCTGGTTTTCACGCTGGTCTGGTGCGATGCTTCCCACCGTTTCGTTTCGACTTGAGCTATGACACAGACACCTACGGGACTCGGGCTTATTTACCACTTCACCCAGGACTGCGCCTTCGGCTACGTCCTGGGCTAGGCTATTCCGCGCCTACAGCGCTTGTTTTTCGAGCTTCGTATTCTACCGCCGAAACACAAAGCTAGTTCTCACGCAGACTCTGAAGGCCATCCGCTGCAACGCAAGCCATAATCAGAGTTTCCCTAACGGTTACGCTGCCGCCTTCACGATCCGCATACCGTAGAACGACCGATACACGAAGACGAACGAGATGGCGAAGAAGATGACTGCCAGGATGTGAGCGAATCCCGTGCCCTGCGTGGCCGTCAACTGCACGGCCAACTCTACGGCCAGCAATCCGAACAGCGTGGTGAACTTGATGATCGGATTCATGGCCACCGAGGAAGTGTCTTTGAAGGGATCGCCCACGGTGTCGCCGATGACGGTGGCGTCGTGCAGCGGAGTTCCCTTCTGCTTCAAGTCGACCTCGACAATCTTCTTGGCGTTGTCCCAGGCGCCGCCGGCGTTAGCCATGAACATCGCCTGATACAGACCGAACGCTGCGATCGAGATCAGGTAGCCGATGAAGAAGAACGGCTCGATGAACGCGAACGACAGGGTCACGAAGAAGACCGCGAGGAAGATGTTGAACATGCCTTTCTGCGCGTACTTGGTGCAGATTTCAACCACCTTCTTGCTGTCGCTGACCGAAGCCTTCACCACGCCGTCGAGCTTGATGTTGGCTTTGATGAACTCGACTGCGCGATAAGCGCCGGTGGTGACGGCCTGGGTGGATGCGCCGGTGAACCAGTAGATGATGGCGCCGCCGCTGATCAGGCCGAGCACGAATGGTGCATGCAGCAGCGACAGCTTGCCGACGTTTTCGGAGAGGCCGTGGGTAAGCGCCATGATGATGGAGAAGATCATGGTGGTTGCGCCGACTACCGCGGTGCCGATCAGCACCGGCTTGGCGGTCGCTTTGAAGGTGTTGCCTGCGCCATCGTTCTCTTCCAGCAGATGCTTGGCCCGCTCGAAGTTGACGTCGTAGTTGTAGTCGCGCTTCAGTTCGGCCTCGATGTTCGGAACCTGCTCGATCAGCGACAGCTCATATACCGATTGCGCGTTGTCGGTGACTGGGCCGTAGGAGTCGACGGCGATGGTTACCGGACCCATGCCGAGGAAGCCAAATGCCACCAGACCGAAAGCAAAGACGGCCGGAGCCAGCATCAGATGCGCCCAAGCCGAAGTTGCTGACGTAATAGCCGACCGACATCAGCGCAACCATGGTGAAGCCCAGGTAGTAGCAGGAGAAGTTTCCGGCCACGAAGCCCGACAGGATGCCGAGCGACGCTCCGCCTTCGTCCGCCGAGGTCACGACTTCGCGAACGTGGCGCGACTCGGTCGAGGTGAAGACCTTCACCAGTTCAGGAATAATGGCGCCTGCCAGCGTTCCGCAGGAGATGATGGTCGCCAGCTTCCACCACTGCGTGCTGTCGCCGCCTAGTATCGGGACGATCAGATACGACACGATGTAGGTGAGCACGATGGAGATGATCGAAGTCAGCCAGACCAGCGAGGTGAGCGGTGTTTCGAAGTTCATCTCGTCGGCATTGCCGAAACGGGCCTTGGCAACGGCTTCGTTCAGGAAGTAAGCCACGGTGCTGGAGACCAGCATCATGATGCGCATGACGAAGATCCAGACCAGCAGCTGTACCTGCACGTGGGGATCTTTCACGCCCAGCAGGATGAAGGTGATCAGGGCCACGCCAGTGACGCCGTAAGTTTCGAAGCCGTCGGCGCTGGGGCCAACCGAGTCGCCCGCGTTGTCGCCGGTGCAGTCGGCAATGACGCCCGGGTTGCGCGCGTCGTCTTCCTTGATCTTGAAGACGATCTTCATCAGATCGGCGCCGATGTCGGCAATCTTGGTGAAGATGCCGCCGGCAATACGCAACGCAGCCGCGCCCAGCGACTCGCCGATAGCGAAGCCGATGAAGCACTGGCCGGCGTAGTCAGCCGGAATGAACAGCAGAATGCACAGCATGATGAGCAGCTCGACCGAGATCAGCATCATGCCGATACTCATGCCGGCCTTCAGCGGGATGGCGTAAATGGGATACGGCTTGCCGCGCAGTCCGGCAAACGCCGTTCGCGAGTTGGCGTAGGTGTTCACGCGGATGCCAAACCACGCAACGCCGTAGCTGCCGATAATGCCGATGACACTAAACAGCAAAATGACCGGCAGAGTAACCGCGACCGGCTTGCCGGGCACCGGCGCCAGCCATCCGAAATAGGCCAGAATGACGACCGCAATGAAGGCCCACAGGATCATCAGGAATTTGCCCTGGGTCACCAGATAGGTCTTGCAGGTTTCGTAGATCAGGTCGGAAATGTCGCCCATGGATTTGTGGACCGGCATTTTCTTAAGCTGGAGACAGATTGCCAGGCCGAACAGCAAGCCAAAGGCGCAGAAGATGAGGCCGATGGTCAGCAGCTTGTGGCCGTCCATGCCGAGAAAGCTGACGGACGAGAGATCGGGCAGCTGCAAGCTGGCTTCGCCGCCGGCAGCCTCGCTGGGTTGAGCGAAGGCCGTGGAAGCATTCAGCATAAGAATCGTCAGCGCGGCGCTTAGAAACTTCGCCGGGTTATTGCGTGGTATGAACGACAGCCGCCGCATTACGGCGAGCCAGGTGTGCATATGATTCCTCCAATGGGACCGCGCCCTTGCAGGCGAGCAGCGCCCATGAAATGACAGTACGGTTTTTCACTCTGCCGCGGCGTTCCGCGGACATCGTTTCCTAGAGATCCTTGACCACCCAACAAGCCGGACGCGCACGAGGCTCGGGCCTGCGGATGCGCAGACCGCTAAACGAGCATCAGGCATAAACCTGCTGGAATCCCGGAAACGCGCTTCCACTTCAAGACAGAAGTGTTGAGGTTTGGCCGCGTCGGGAACACTTGCACCATTTTGTGTGCATATTGAGCACACGACTTGGCGCAGCACAAAGGGCGAGTTTTTATAACATTTTCGGGCAAGCAGGGTCAATGACACTTCAGATCGGACGTCGGCAAAGCAGGCGGGCGCGATCTAAGAAAATCATAAGATTCAGGCTACCAGCGTGGAAAGCTACGTGCAATCGATAGCGATGGGAAGGCCATGAGCGGGCTTGAATAATGGCGAATTGCGCTTTGACGGTTCGAGTAGTTCGGGAGACGGAAATCAAAATCAGAACGTTGGCAAGAACTCGTCCCGATCGCATTAGTCGTCTTGTGTCAGGGCACCCTTCGGCTGCGCTCAGGGCAGGCTCTTTAGACGTGCCGCAAGTTGTAAATCGCCCGGGCTTTAGCCCCCTGTGGCCGTGCTCTTTACAGGGGCTGAAGCCCTGTCTCCTCGAACCCGCTATCGGCACGACTAAAGTCGTGCCCTGATACAAACCGGAACGACTTTTGACTTGATGCAAACCAAGACGACTTATGGATTGATACAAACCAGAACGACTTATGAGTTGAATGAAGAATTTATAACAATTCGATTGCAAGAAAGCTTAGCCCTTGGTGCGGCGCCCAGCAGTCTCACCAAGATCCTAAATTGCACAGGTGGGTTGAGACTTCCAGAAAGCGGAGACCTATGGCGGACAAAGGGAAGAAATCAGGACTAACCAGACGTGACTTCGTAAAGAGCGTGGGAATTGGGATTGGCACAATGCAACTAGCCGCTTGCGGCAGCGGCAGCTCGCCGCAACCGCCCAATCCGCCGCCTCCGCAAGTTGTCTCGTGGCCGATTGCCAGTAAGGTTTACACCACCGCCCAACAGCAGGTCCTGCCTGTTCCGCTGGCCGCGGCCACGCCGCAGATCGGCCCGGGAGATATCCCTCTCTACGACCAGTATGGTTACAGCGCCTGGACCATCGGCGGCCCTTTGCCGCACACGCTGCGGACTGAGCTTGCGCCTAATTACAAGGGAGCGCCCGGGGCGGCGCGGCTGTTGTCGTTCTTTTCCATCTCTGACGTTCATATCGCCGACAAGGAATCTCCGGCCCAGCCGCTGTATATCGGCTGGAGCGCGCCCTACGGGCCCAGCTCGGCGGGATTGTCGTCGGCCTATTCGCCAATCCTGCTGTCGACACCGCATGTTCTGGATGCCGCGGTGCAGACCATCAATGCGCTGCACAAAATTACCCCATTCGATTTCGGGATGTCTCTGGGTGATGCCGCCAACAACACCCA
Organism: uncultured Acidobacteriaceae bacterium; assembly: GCA_963746515.1. GTDB lineage: Bacteria > Acidobacteriota > Terriglobia > Terriglobales > Acidobacteriaceae > Bog-257. The sequence continues at coordinate 731,828 of CAVVBO010000005.1, forward strand.
GTACAACGAGCTGCGATGGTTTCTCGATGTCATCGACGGCAAGATCATCACGCCCAGCTCCGGCGCTCATGTCGGGGCTTACACCATCGATTATCAGAAACCGTTCCAGGCTGCCGGAATCAACCCGGAGATTTCCTGGTATCAGGTCATTGGTAATCACGATCAGTCGTGGATGGGCTCGGCCTGCGAGGACACGAAAACCAGGAACGCCCATGTCTCCAATGTCATTCTCAACATGGAAGACACGACGAATCCGGCAGCCGACGCCGTCGATAACACTGGCGCTTATATGGGCGTGCTCGACGGCACCACCGTTTACGGCGAGATCATTGGAGCAGGCCCGGAGGCAAACTTTCCGACTCCCCCGATGGTCGTTCCCGATTCCAATCGGCATTCCCTACTACCCCGCTGTCTTGCCGGCAGAATTGGATGAACGAATTCTTTTCCACCACCTCGAAGCCCGCCGGTCATGGCTTTAGCCAGAGTAATATCCAGCCAGGACTTCGCCTGTTACAGCTTCATGCCGAAGTCCGACATTCCTATTAAGGTCATCGTTCTCGATGATACTGTCACCGGCCCGGACCAGGAAAACTATGCCGCCGGCGGTCTGGATCAACAGCGGTACGAGTGGCTTACCGGCGAGCTTCAGGACGGGCAGAACGCCAATCAGCTCATGATTGTTGCGGCGCACGTCCCGGTAAACCCGCAAACCGATTTCAATAACACCACGCCGTATCCCATGTGGCCGGGTCCGGAATATACCGACGAGTCCATGGTCGCCATGCTGCACCAATATCCCAACCTCATCCTGTGGATGGCCGGACACCGTCACGTGAATGTGGTTACGCTGCAAGCTGGTCCGGTCGGCGATCCCACGCTCGGCTTCTGGGAGGTGGAGACCGCATCGCTCCGCGATCACCCGCAGCAGTTCCGGACATGGGATATCCGGCGCAACAGCGACAATACGATTTCCATCCTCATTACCAATGTCGATCCGGCGGTAAGTCCCGGATCGCCGGCAGCCAAGTCGCGAGGCTATGCCCTGGGCGCGTTTCGGATCTTTGGCGCGACGCCTGAAATCATCGCCGACACCACATCCCACGCTTACAATGCCGAGCTGGTGGTAGAACTGACGCCCCAGATGCAGGCGATCATCGCCAATGCAGGATCGGCCATCAAGTAGGCTCACAGGGTCAAGCTCTAGCAGGCTGCTGAAAAACTCAAAAGAGCAGATCGCTCGCCGGTTAAACAGTTTGCTGAAAAACTCGGGAAAGCAGGTCCCTCGCCGGCTGAAGCCGGCTCGTGATGACAAGAATAAAAGGGCTGGACGCGCCGCTGAAGCGGCGCACTACCCGAACATAGCGCTGCGGAGGGTTTTCAGCAAACTGTAAAGCCGGCTCGTGATAACAAAAAAATAAAGGACTTGGATGCGGCGCTGAAGCGCCGCACTACCCGAACGACAGATCACACTGAGTTTTTCAGGAGCCTGCCAAGGGTGTGCCTTTGAGGAACTCCAGAAAATCGAGGTTTTTAGCTGCCTGGGATGCGACGGCAAGATTCTGGAGGGGCGTGCGGACTTGTAGCGGTGGTGTGGACTTTGAGGCGGACTAGGCCGGTCACAAGGCGGGCGATTACAAGATTCCGGGCAAGCAGAGCCGGTCACACTGCAGATCGGGAGTGCATCTCCGACGGCTGTAGCTGGTGGCGCCTGATCCGTTCGACGGGGGTCAGACGATCTCGGCCTGTAACGGGACAGTCTTGGCCTGGCGCTTGGGTCCGGGCCGCAACTGCTTGCTGCTAAAGGAATCGCCGCAGGTGCTGCAGCTCCACTGCACGTGCACGATGGAAATCGCGCTGGCAGCGCGCTGCGGTTGCCAAACTCTCGACAATTCACCTTTGCAGTTCGGGCAAGTCATTGCAGCGGCGTCCGGATACGGCTCACCGGAAGAATGGTCGCTCGCGATTCCAGGCCGCTGTCGTCAGCGATGCCCAGCACTTTCTTGGCGTGGTTCTTCGCCTTCTCTTCGGTGCGGAAACGCTTCGGCGCCAGGCGGTTGGAGGGCCCCGTTTGAAACTCAACTTGGTAATAAGTCATGTTTCCATTGTCTCACCTAATGGCCCCAAAAGTGCATAAATCGGCGCAGAATCAGGGATTCAGCTACTTTGAGATAGCAACTAGCAGCTAGCTTTCGGTCATCTTGGTAAGCGCTCGGCACGACTAAAACAGCCTACTCGACAACCCGGAAAAGCAGATTTCTCGTGGGCTGAAGCCCACGAGAAATGACAAAAATAAAGAGGGCTTTCCACGGCGCACCTAAAGGTGCGCCCCTTCAGAAACGCGTCGAACCTGACTTTTTCCGCAGCCTGTAAAAGTCGGTCCCTGACAAAGTCAACAGCTTACGAGATGGTCGTTGTTGCTAGCGGCTAGTGGCCAGTCACTTTCTCTTACTCCATTCTCAGTTGCCTTCTCTTACTCCATTCCCAGTTGCCAGAAAAGGAACGAATAGATGTCGGTCCATTCCTCCACCAATTTTGAGATCGGCTTGCCGGCTCCGTGTCCGGCCTTGGGTTCGATGCGCAGCAGAATCGGGTTTGGTCCGCCGTTGGCCGCCTGCAACTCGGCTGTCATCTTCTTGGCATGCATGGGATCGACGCGAGTGTCGGTGTCGGCGGTCATGAAGAGCACCGCCGGATACGCCGTTCCAGCTTTCACGTGGTGATAGGGCGAGTAGGCGTAGAGCCACTCGAACTGCTTGGGATCGGCGGAGGAGCCGTACTCTGGAACCCAGAGCCTGGCGATCTGGAAGTTCTGATAGCGCAGCATGTCGAGGAGCGGCACCTGGCAGACCACGGCGCGAAACAGGTCAGGCCGTTGCGTCAGGGCCGCGCCCATCAGCAGGCCGCCATTGCTGCCGCCGCGAATGGCGAGATGGTCCTTATCCGTATAGCCTTCTTTCTCCAGATACTCCGCCGCACCGAAGAAGTCGTCGAAGACATTCTGCTTTTTGTCCATCATGCCGGCGCGATGCCAGTCTTCGCCAAACTCGCTGCCGCCGCGCAGATTCGCCATGGCGAAAATGCCGTCGCGATCGAGCCAGGGAAACAGCGTCTTGCTGAACTCGGGTGTGAGGCTGACATTGAAGCCGCCGTAAGCAGTCAGCAGCGTCGGGCTGTGTCCGCTAAGCTTCAGCCCTTTGCGCACGACGAGAAACATGGGAACGGGCGTGCCGTCTTTCGACTTGTACCAGACCTGCTTGGTCTCATACTTGCTGGTGTCGATACCGGTCTCGACCGAAGCCCACACCGTGCTCTTCGCCGAGTCGATGTCGAAGCGATAGATGGTCGTCGGAACAGTGAATGACGAGAAGAGATAGAACGCGCTGGTGCTGTCGTATTCTCCGCCGATCGAGGAGATGGTGCCAAGCGTCGGCAGTTCCACTTCGCGCAGAGGCATGCCGTCGAGAGTGAAGCGTTTCAGCAACGAGTGCGCGTTCAGTTCGTAGCGGGCGAAGAGTTGGCCGCCGATAATTTGCAGCGAGGTGAGCACTGCGTCGGATTGCGGAATGATTTCGCGCCAGTGTTCGTGAGTAGGCATGTTTGCCGGAGTCTTGAAGACGCGATAGCGCGGCCCGTCTTCGTTGGTCAGTATGTAGAGATCGCCTTTGTAAGGCTGAGTGTAGTAGAGGAACTCCTTGCCGGTGGTGATACGCAGCGGCGCCGAGTTTGTGGTGATTTCCTTGAGAAAGGCCTCATTCTTGGTCCAGCCTTGTTCGACCATGATGCTGAGCCAGTGCCCATCTTCGGAGAGCGCCACGTTAGGCCAGTCCTGCGGATCGCGGCCTTCGCCGAAGATGAGAGGATCACTGGCGGGATCAGCTGCCCAGCGCGTGATAGAAAACATGCCGGTTGTACATCTCCTGACCGGCGGCAACGTCGCCGGGCTTGGGATATCGCGTGTAATAGAAGCCGCTGTCGTCGGGCTTCCATGCCAGGCTCGCCGCGCGAGTGCGCGCAATCGTGTCGGGCAGGAGCTTGCGAGTCGCGGTCTCGATTACATGCAGCGTGCTCATCTCCGAGCCGCTCTCCGAGGTGCCGTAAGCGACGTACTTGCCGTCGTGCGAGGCGTACCACCAGTCGAGCGCGACGGTGCCGTCTTTGGAAAGCTGGTTGGCATCGACCAGAACTTCGTCGTGACCGTCAACGCCCTTGCGAACGTAGAGCACCGGCTGATTCTGCTTGCCGTCGCGACGGGTGTGGAAGTAATAGTCGCCGCCGACCTGGGTGTCGCCCAGGTTGCCGATCTCGAGCAATTGCTCCATTCGAGTATGCAGTTGCTCGCGGCCTGGCAGCTTGTCGAGAATGCTGCGCGTATAGGCCAGTTGATCGGCGACCCACTGCTGCGTCTCGGGAGAGCTGCCATCTTCCAGCCAGCGATAAGGGTCGACAATTTTGTGTCCGAAGTAGTCGTCGGTGACAGGCTGCTGTTTGGTTGCGGGAGGCTTAGGAATATTCATGGTCGATGGAGTGCTGTTCTGCGCCAATGCGGTCGAACTCAGCAGGAGGGCGGAGCTCAATGCGGCGATCGAAAGGTGCGTGAAAACGTGTTGGCTCATAAGAAATTTGCTGCGTTGCAAGTTCGTGTATTGCGGAAAACCGTATGTCGCCGCGGAATTGATTTGTGTCAGGGCCTGGCTTTGGCCGGGCCGACAAGCATGCGGTTCGTCCATGCTTTAGTCCCTGCAAAAACGGCCCTCAGGGGCTAAACAGTTTGCTGAAAAACTCGAAAAGCAGATCCCTCGCCGGCTGAAGCCGGGCTCGGATGACAAAAATAAAGGGCTGCCACGGCGTAGCTAAAGCTACGCCCCTTCAAAATCACTCTAGGCGGAGTTTTTCAGCACACTGTAAGCCCAAGTTATACCTCGCCGCTTTGCAGCACGTCGGAAATAGCCTGCCCTGAGCGTAGCCGAAGGGTGCCCTGACACAGAGCGCGACTTCACGCGAACCATGAAATTACCAACACGAATTTGAGTTTCACGGCAGCGCCGCGCCGTCCTTGGTCGTCGTCGCAAACATTTCCTCGCCAACTGCAGCCCTTCCGCAAATAAATCGACACCGCATTGATTTGTGTCAGGGCCTGGCTTTAGCCGGGCCGAAAAGCACGCGACTCGTCCGGGCTTTAGCCCCTGCAAAAATGGCCCTCAGGGGCTAAACAGTTTGCTGAAAAACTCGAAAAGCAGATCCCTCGCCGGCTGAAGCCGGGCTCGGGATGACAAAAATAAAGGGCTGCTACGGCGTAGCTAAAGCTACGCCCCTTCCAATTCGCATCCTTACTCCAGCGTCCGCACCAACGAAGACGGCAGCAACTCCAGGGTGCACGGTCCTGGGATTCCACTACCGCAGCGGACGACGGCGCGCCGCACGACATGCGCCTGCGCTCCCGGCGGGAATTTCATCCCCACGTCGGTCTTCTGCAAAATCGTCGGCGAAGCTCTTCAGGCTGTCGTCGCCCTTGATGAATTTCACCTGCTCGACTTTGCCCGGCGATACCAGCAGGATAAAACTCGGCAGTGCCTTTGTCCTGACTGGCTGAGCGCCAGGGTGCGCTGCTTCTGAAGTTCCGGCACGGGCTTCGGCGTCATGCGGCGATCGATATCGGTGACACCCAGCGCAGTCAGACGGCCGCGCGCGTCGGGACTGGGATCTTCGACGGCCAGCGCGAGAACATAGTAGTGGATGGCCTCGTCGCGCTTGCCTCGCTTCTCGTAGATCTCGCCCAGATGTTCGGCCTCATCGCCGGTACCGCCGGCCTGCCACGCCGGCAGGATGTACTGCTCGGCCAGCATCCAGGTTGCCGCGCTTGAACTCGACCCAGCCCTTGGTGTCCCACACCGCGAACAGCAATTGCGTCGTGCCCAGATCCTGCATGCGCAGATTGTCCAGGCTCACGTCGCGCAATTGCGTTTCCAGCGCATTGATGGCGGAGTCTGCATATTGCTGCGGCGCGATCGAGCTGCACGTTCTGCTCGGAGAGCGAGTAGGCGATGTTGTTCCAGGTCAGCGGATCGGGCGCCAGAGCTGATGGCCTTCTCAAGGCGGCCATTCCCTTGTCGGTCTGATTGGTGCGCAATGTACGCCTGGCCCAGCGATATTTCCAGCAGCGGATTCTTGGGCTGGATGTCGACCGCCTTCTCCAACTCCGGAATGGCTTCGGCAAATCTCTTCTGATTCACATACAGCAGCGCCGAGATTGGCGTGCGCATACTGGATCGAGCGGATTGATCTCGATCTGCTTCTGAAATTGCTTGATGGCGTCGTCATAACGTTCGCTGCCGCTGATAGGCCAGGCCCAGCCCGTTATAGGCAAACTCATCGTAAGGGATTGATCTCGATCTGCTTCTTGAAGGCCGCGATGGCCTCATCGTACTTGCCCAGCGCCATGTAGGCGTGGCCCAGATTGTCCCAGGCACGCCTTGTACTTCGGATCCAGCTTGACCACCCGCTGAAACAGGTCGACCGCCGAGTTCGTAATGCTGATTCTGATAGGCCTGCACTCGCGGCGTCGAACAGATCGCTCGGCCGACTGATCGCCGCCGCCGGCCACTGCCGCGCTCCGGGCGTCTGTGTTCTCCAGCGAGATCTGCTGCGCTTCGTCGGCTTCACCACGCGCCGGAAGGCGGCATAGTCTTCGCTGCGATCGTGCGGAATTTCCGCGCATCAGCGATCTTCAGTGTGCGCTTGCTGGTGAACTGTCCCGCCATCGAAGTTGTAGACCGAGTGATATTCCGCGTAATCGCGCTTCACATCGACAGCGAGCGGCACGCGCAGCTTTGTACTTCGCAGGGAAGGTCAGCTTCACGTCTGCCTGATCGTTCTGCGAAGGCTCCCAGCTTGATGGGCTCGGCAGAGGCGCTGTCGTCATCCTCATCTTCGTCATCCCGAGGCAAGTCGGATGGACGCCAGCGGCAGGGCGAATTTCGATTCCGGCGGCCGACCAGTCGAAGTAGTTGTTGGCCGTGACATCGAAATCGACGGTCAGCGGATCGTCGGTGTCGCTGGGATCGCTGGCCTTCAGATTCGTGATCTCCGCACCTCTGCAGCTTGGCGCGCTGCAGCATGTAGTCGAAGATGTCTTTCCAGTGATTGCTGGGCATGCGGCGCATGGCGTAAGCGCAGGATCATCTCAGTATCGCCGCGCGCCGCCGTGCTGACATGGGCGGTGAGCTTGCCGGTATCGTCGACGCTGCCGACCACGTTGGTGCGATCGAAGGCTTCGAAAGGCAAGCTCGGTCGGCGTCCACACCAGCTCGGCGTTGCCGTCGGGAGGAATAGCCAGCGCCTGCTTGTCGCGCAGCGTGCACGCACAACATGCGGAACGGCGCGACGCCCGGCGTGCTGTCCAGCCAGATCTCTTTGCCGTCGACCGGCACGCGCGTGATCACGTGATCGAACTGCGATGGCGAGGGAATGTCGGGATCGAGCTTCAGCGTTGCGAGCCGATCAGCACCGAGGTCGAGTGGAATCCTTCGGCGTCGAGCAGCGCGGCCAGCAGCGTGTTCTTGTCCTTGCAATCGCCGTAGCCGTTGGCCAGCACTTCGCTGGCCGCGTGCGGCTGAATGCGTCCCAGGCCGAACGACAGGCTGACATAGCGAATGTTGCGCGAGACGTAATCGTACAGCGCCTTCACCTTCGCCATGTCGTCGGTCTTGCCTTTGACCAGCGCGTCGGCTTCGGCCTTCACCGCGGCATCGGGCATGCGCCGGTCGCGTTCCAGCCTGGCATACCAGGCGCCCAACTCCTCCCAGCTCTTGTAGGTGGTCAACTGGACGGTCGGAATCTCGTCGTCGGCCTTCGGCTTCTTCTTCTTCTTCTTGGCATCGTCGTCGTCCTTCAGGCGCGAATGCGTCCAGCGGTAGATGCGCCGGTCGCCTTCGTCGGTAACTTTCGGCGTCGTAACCCGGCTTGGTCTTCAGCTTGATCTGGCGGTCTTTGGGGACGTTGATCTCCAACTGCTCGTCGAGAACGATTCCCTTCTCCGCGAAGTTATAGCTGGTCCAGAACTGGCCCGGAGTCAGCGGACTGGCGATGGTGCGGACGAAGCGGTACTCCAGCACATCGCCCGGACGCAGCGAAGGCACGCTGATGTGCTTCTCGTGATAGTCGGTATAAACCGGAGCGTCGGGGAAGGTGAGGTCCTGCATCGCCGACTCCTGCGCATTAACCACGGTGCCGTCGGGCTTGCGCACGCGGACGTAGGCGATCTCCAGCTTGTCGCTCAGCGCGCTGTAGCCTACCTTGAGCTGACCCAGCGCCTGCACGCCGCTCTCGCTGACGATCTTGATTTGCGCCTCGGTCTCGTCGCTGCCGGTGCCGTCGTTCTCAAAACGCATTCGTTGCTGATAGTGCTCGACCACATAGGCTTCCTGCGAATAGTCGGGAGGAGTGGGAGCCTGAGCCGGTCCGGCTTGTGCCGTGTCTTTCCCGGAAGGCGCTGGGGAAGCATCTTTGGAGGGCGCCGCCGAAGGGATCGAGTCTTTGGCCGGAGGCGCGGGTGCGGGGGCAGGTGCTTGCTGCGCTGCGACTGTGGTAAGCGTAAATATAAGGAAGAAAAATCCGGCGAAAGCTGATTTCATGGCTGTGTTGGCTGGGCCCATCCATGGTACGCGAGCAGCTAACAGAAGCCAAACGGCAGCGCAGTTTTGAGGCAGTTTGCAAACAGTTCTCTGGGCGGGTGGCCCAGCCGAGCATTTTGATGAGTGAAAAGAAAGGGTGTCCCACCCAAGCAACCGAACTTGGGTGGGGAATTGGGGATGCCGGCTATGGAGTAAACTCAAACACCGTTCCAAAGTTGTGAGCGCCACCCTGGTGCGTGGTGCCGTAGAGATTACCGGCGGCATCGAAGATCAGGCCGCCCATGGGGATGATACCGTCGGCGCCGTTGGCATTGAAGTTGTGCATTGTCACCTCGGTCCAATTCCCGCCTTGCCCAGGAGAGAACTCGAACACTGTTCCGTAGTTGTGAATGCCGCCGCGGCTAGCCGTGCCGTAGAGATTACCGGCTGCATCGAGAATCAGGCCAGAGGCGGGAAGAGCTCCGTCTGTGCCGTTCTCGCTGAAGCTATGTAGCACCTTCTCGGTCCAACCGCCGCCCACCCTGGGGGACAACTCAAACACCGTACCACAGCCAACGCCGCCGCAAGATTGCAGGTGAATGCCACCTTCGTAGGTGGTGCCATAAAGGTTGCCGGAGCCATCGATGGCTAGTGTGTCGTAAAGAAGAGCTCCGTCCGTGCCGTCCTGGTTGAAGCTATGCAGCACCGTCTCGGTCCAACCGCCGCCCTGTCTAGGTGCCAACTCAAACACCGCTCCATAGCCGTGAATGCCGCCTTCATAGGCGGTGCCATAGAGATTGCCGGCAGCATCAAAGATGAGACCACCCAAGGGGGAAAAGCCGTCCGAGCCATTGTCGTTGAAGCTGTGCAGTACTGTCTCCACCCAGCCGCCACCCTGTCGGGGAGACATCTCATACACGGTTCCGCATCGATAAGAGGCGCCGGGGCAAATGTGAATGCCGCCCCCGCTGGTGGTGCCATAGAGATTGCCGGCGGAGTCGAAGAGCAGGGCGCTGTACGGATAGGCACCGTCAGTGCCGTTGTCGTTAAAACTGTGCAGCACAGTCTCCGTCCAACTGCCGCCTCCGGTGGGAGTCAGCTCAAAGACTGTTCCGGCACCATGAATGCCGCCAAACTCGGTGGTGCCGTAGAGATTGCCAGCGGAGTCTAAGATCAGGCCGGCGGTGGGATTGTACCCGTCGGAACCATTCAAGTTGAAGCTATGTAGAACCGTCTCAGTCCAGCCGCCGCCCTGCTGAGGCGACAACTCGAACACTGTCCCATAGTCGTGAATGCCGCCGGAGGGCGTGGTGCCATACAGATTGCCGGCAGCATCGAAGACCAGTTGGGCGTAAGGATAAGCCCCGTCGGTACCATTCTTGTTGAAGCTGTGCAGCACCTGTTCCTGGCTCACCGCCGTCGCGGTTACGAAGAGGGCTACAGCCAGGATTGCCAAAGCAGCGCGCAATCCGAGGGAAAATTCCTTGCGTCTCATTGAGCCTCCAGAGTTGGTCTTGATTCCATGAAACCGTTGTCCGATTAAAGTTTGAACCCGAAAACCGTGCCGCCAGTATGAATGCGCCTCTCTCGCTGAGGTTGCTTGGGCGAACGCGGCTGAGGCGCAAGCGATTTTGGCGGGTGCCCTCGAAAAGGACGAAGACTTTGTCAAGATATAGTTTTCCTGGGCGGCGCGCCAGCGCCGCGGTTTTGTGGTTCGGCGAAAGAGACGTTGTGGAGTAAGTGTTGAACTCTCGCGCTGAATCACTACTCGGTGGCGGGTGGCCCAGGTCTCGCGCCTTTCGAGAGCTGGGGGTTTCATCCTCGATCGCTTCTATAGTGTGCTCCCGGTCCAGCCCGAGGCAACGATTACTTCTATTGTGCAAACCTGACCTGGAGACTAGAACGCTGGTAGGGCGGACACGACCTGCACTTGCAGACGTTGAGGGAGATTCTGATCTAAGTCCGGGTTTTGAAAGGGCACGGCTTCAGACGGGCCGCAAACATCCCAACATAAAAGGAGCTTTTATGGCCCCCGCGAGAACGTCTGTTGTTACCACAGGCAGCCGTTACTCGGCAGCATGCGCCGCCGGGACTTATTCGTGAAGCTTCTGGAGTCGGCGAGCGTGGGCGACGCCATCAGGAGGTAGAGCGGGAGAGGTGACGATATGACACCCCTCCCTCCCCCAACCGGACATCCAGGTTTCCTGCGTCCGCTGTCGCAGAATTAGCCGTCAACTGCTGATGCCTGTTTACCCCAGAGCGGGCTTACGGGGTCCGCAGGAAGCCGTAATGCACGTTGTTCGCGTCGACCCACTGTCCGGTGATTACCCCAAACACGTTGGGGGTCGCAGGCTCGGTGCCCTGGTTCGCGCCCGTTCCGATTCCCGGCACGTCGAACTTAGTGATGCCGCCCCAAGGAGTCCACACGAAGCCGTGATTTGCGCCGTTCGCGTCGACCCACATTCCAGCAACCAGGCCCAGAAGATTGATGCCTTCCGGTATGGTGCCTTGACCCGCGCCGGTGCCCGCGCCCGCAACGTCGAATTTGGTGATCTCGCCGGACGCGCTCCGGACGAAGCCGTGATTCACGTTGTTCGAATCAATGTAGTTTCCCGCGACGACGCCCAGGTCGCTGATGCTGTCGCTTTCCGTGCCCTGGTTCGCTCCCGTGCCTGCGCCGGTGACGTTGAACTCGGTGAAGCTGCCGTTGGCATAGCGCAGGTAGCCATGGGCCACGCCGTTGGCGTCAAAGTACGTGCCCGCGACCGTTCCTTCCAGGTTGAGGGAGGTAGCCACCGCAGTGAAGGTGTTCACCGAGCCCGGAGGATCGAATGAGGTGTAATTGCGGTAAGGCGGATAAGAGACGAAGCCGTGATTCACATTGTTAGCGTCGGTCCAGTATCCGGCAATCTCTCCGCCGGGGTTGACGTTGCCCGCGAAGGTGCCCTGGTTGGCGCCTGTCCCGGCGCCGGGAACGTTCAAGTTCGTGAAATTCTTGAACGGATACTCCGTGGCAAAGCCGTGGGCCACGTTGTTGGCGTCGACATAGAACCCCACCGTCTCTCCGAAGAGGTTATTGCCGAACGTGATTGTGCCCTGGTTGGCGCCGGTGCCGGCGCCCGGAGCGTTGTATTCGCTGAACGTGTTGCACGGGGCAATGCACTGGAAGCCGTGAAAGACGTTATTGTCATCATGGAACGATCCCACGACCGCCCCCTGCGGATTGATGTCGAAGCCACCGGTGCCCTGGTCGAAGCCTGTGCCTCCGCCCGGGGCACTAAACGAAGTGATGTGTTGAGCGGTGGCTAAGCCACCTGCAAGAAGTACGACACTTACTACCTTCCAAAGCTGCAATCGATTCATAACTCCTCCTGATGTTGATTTGAAGTGAGTGGTCATGGTGGAACCTACTCGGCGTTGTCCAACCGTTAATGTGCAATTCAGAGCAGAAGCTGCGGTGCTGTTCAGTGCATGGCGTGTACGAAGGCATGCGGGCTGCCATCGACTTCCGCTAGCGGCCGCCTGATCTCAGCTTTCGTTACGGCATGAATGAAATCGGAGATGGACTACTCGCGGTGGAGTGCGGATTGCACGAAAGTGATTTTTGAAATCACATTCGTTCGCAGATTCGATTGCGAAAAGCCGGCGCACATCTACAGGAAACCGGACTTTAGCAACGACGATTCTATGGGAAATAAGAGATATGCTGGTATTATGCAACCGGTTGTATATAACAACTAGTTGTCACCCATTCCGAGTAATTAGCTTGCTGACGAGAAGGGCTAATGGCCTCTGGACCCTGGCTGCGACGGCCTCTGAAATGAAGAAGTTGGCGGAAACTAGGCCCCTACACCCCCGCAACACAACTGGTTATCATATGCAACCAGTTGTACAATCATTCGAGCCAGGCAACGCCAAACCGGAGTGGAGGCAGAGTGCACAAGGATCACAGGTCAGAGTGCGTTATCAACCGATGGTCGAGATATTTGGCGATCAGTGGAGTCTGCTCGTCATCCGCGACATCATTTTCATGAACCGAAGGCATTTTCGCGAGCTCCTGACCAAGTCTGTGGAAGGGATTGCGTCGAATATTCTGGCCGATCGTCTGCAAAGGCTTGTCGAGCAAGGGATCATCGTCAAGTCTCAGGACCCCAGCCATAAACAGAAAGCCATTTACAGTCTTACGGAAAGAGGCATCGAATTGCTTCCTCTTCTGATGGAGATGGCTGCATGGGGGCAACAAGTATTTGCCGGCCTCCAGGCTGAGGGGTCTGGCTCAGGTCCTGGAAGAAGGAGGACCGAAGCTGAGGGCAGAATTTATGGCTGAACTTCGCGAAACACATCTTCGGAAGTCAAGCGCCAAGAAAAAGGCCCGGCGCCCGGCGAAATCTACTCGTATTTTTGCAATGCAGAAGCTTCAGGCGGCATACGAAGCGGAACTGGCTAAGAGAAAACAGTAGGCTGGCGGCCCGGCCAAGCATTTTGATGAGTGAAAGAACAAAAGTCGGAAGTGGCACTCGAAACGTGTTCACGAAGCTTTCCGATGCTGTACGGCCGTAATTATCGCCAGAATCTGTGATTTTGATCACTGACTTGACGTGATCTGAACTGCGAATGTGACAATAGCTGTTCTTTCTGAAGTCACCAATTAATCACACTTCAATTGAATAGTTCATCAGGATGGTTTGCCTTTCAACGTTCTCAGATGTCTTTTGGCGACTAGATCTACGAGTGTCTAGTGGAGATGCAAATGAAGAGTTTATTGATGATGACGTGTCTACTTTTTGCCACGAGTTTATTCGCCCAAACTAATTGCGTGAAGAACCGGCGTGGCGAAGAGGTTTGCAGTAACGGTAAGAGTGCCGCAGTAGTCAACCCGAATACGGGCAATGCTGCAGCCGCCCACAAGAATTCAAACGGCGTGACAACCACGCAAACCAGCAACGGTGGTCGAGCTAAGACCAAGAATGGAAAGGGCGTAGCTCAAGGGCCCGGTGGCACTACCTGTGTCAAGACCGCGAACAATCAGGGATGTACGAAGTGAGCCGCCACTGGACGGACTGCCGCATCGGTTATGCGCATAACTCATTGAACTGCGTGGATTGAGGTTGGCTTGCCGCTTGCACAGTAAGCTGGTGGAATCCTCTGTGCCGCAGCTTGACCTTTGAGGGATACGCATGCTCCAGGATTTTCGCTACGCCTTGCGTCAACTGCGCAAGTCGCCGGGTTTTGCAAAGATCGCCGCCAGGGGCTGCGCCACTTTAGTAAAGGGTGCGGATCGGTGCACCTCCCCACGGCCGATACACCGTGATATCGTTCAAAGCTGCATTTGAAACGTAAATGTTCCCCGCTTTGTCTAAGGCAATTCCTTCACAACCGCCCGTCCCTTGATTGATCACCAGGTGAGGATGATGGGGATTAGAAGGTAAGTACTCAACAGCGGTGCCGCTGGTGTATTCCGAAATATAGACATTCCCGACCACGTCGAAGGCGACACCGGTAGGGCCGGTGTTGACATTGTCGTTGTACACCGTGATTTCATTAGGATCGTTAGTCAGGAATTCCCCGACGTTGTAACTGATTACCGCGTTCTCACCGGAGTCCGGCCCGAAGGCGGCGTAGATGTTCTGCCCGTAAATCGTCAGCACCCCAGGCGCGGTAAATTGGAACCCGCTGTTATCTTGCGAGAGGGTCTCAATCAGCCCGTTATCGATGTTGAGCGCGATGACGGTGTTTTGGCTATTGTTCCCGACGTAGACATCCCCATAGGCATCCACAGCCAAGCCCAACGGTTTGTTAATGTTGCCGTTGTTGATCGTCTTGACCAGGGTCGCGCCCTGCTGACCCAGATTGCCGTACACAGTGATGTTATTGCCATTCGTGTTGGCTACCCAGAGTTGGCTGCCTACGAAGAGCAGCCGGGTGGGAGCGTTCAGGCCTTGTGTAACGGTGTTGAGAACAGCCCCGCTGATCGGATTCATTTCAAGCACTTGGTTCGCGCCATAATTTGCCACCCAGAGGTTGCCATTGCTGTCGAAGGCGATGCCGTTCGGGTTATTGAGCTGAGCGGCGGCGGTGAGCGACAGGCACAGTGCCAGCGCTAGTGTTACCAGGGTAGTAGCTAAAGCTTTCATTGGATTTTCCTCTCAATTTTCGTCGTATTTTGGAATCGTTCTTTTGATCTCAAGTACCCTAAGGTGTGATCTCGAAAACCGTTCCGGCTCCGTGAATGCCGCCGTCCTCGGTCGTGCCGTACAAATTGCCTGCCCCATCGAGGATTAAGCCGCCATAAGGATTAATCCCGTCCGTGCCGCTCCCAAAGCTACGCAGCACGGTTTCTGTCCAGCCTCCACTTCCGTTGGGCGTTAATTCGAACGCTGTCCCGTTGCCGTGAATGCCCCCTGAGATGGTGGTGCCATAGAGATTGCCGGTGAAGTCATCCATAATCACGCCGGCGTAGGGATTAGCCCCGTCGTTGCCGTTGCCAAAGCTGTGTAGCACCGTCTCCGAGTAGCCGCCGCTCCCGTGAGGTGACATCCAGAACACCGTCCCGCAGCTGTTAGGGATGTTGTTGCAGGTGTGAATCCCGCCGCCCCTGGTCGTACCGTAGATATTTTCGAATAGGTCAATGACCAGGCCGCCGTCGGGATAAGCCCCGTCCGTGCCGTTGCCGAAGCTGTGCAGCACTTTCTCCGTCCAGCCTCCACTGCCGTTGCGGCACCAAATCAAACACCGCCCCGGCGTAGTGAATGCCTCCAAAGCGGGTCGTCCCGTAGAGAATGCCGTAACGATCCATGGTCAGGCCGGCGTAGGGCCCAGCCGCGTCCGCTCCGTCATCGTTGAAGCTGTGCAAAACCTTCTCCGTCCAGTCCCCGTTCTCTTGGGGCGCTAACTCGAACGCGGTTCCCCAGCTGTGAATGCCTCCCCCGCTAGTCGTGCCATAGAGATTGCCGACGCCGCCGGCGTTATCGAAAATCAGCCCGGCGTAGGGATTAGCCCCGTCCGTGCCGTTGCCAAAGCTATGCAGCACCGTTTCCGTCCAACCGCCGTCCGCTTGTGGCGACAACTCGAACACTAACCCGGCGTTATTTGGGCCGCCATAGGTAGTCGTGCCGTACAGATTTCCGGAAGCGTCGATGAGCAGGTTGGCATTTGGACCGGACCCGTCCGCGTCGCAGTTAAAGCTGCGTAGCAACTTTTCGGTCCAGCTGCCGCCCCCATTGGGCGACAACTCGAATACGGTTCCGCAGCCGTAAGGAGCGTTGTAAATGCCGCCCTGAAAGGTCGTGCCGTAGAGATTGCCCGCGCCATCCATGATGAGGCCAGCGTAGGGAAACTGCCCGTCGGTGCCGTTGCCAAAGCTATGCAGCACCTGCTCCTGGCTAGCCGCACTTCCGGTGACGAATAGAGCCAGAGCAAAGATCGCCAAGATATCTCGCAAACCGATGAAAAGTCTTTTACCTCGCATGAGCAGCCTCCATAGTCCCAAAACTTCCATGAACCACGCCTGTGGCTTGGTTTGTAGCGAATCTTTTCTTGATCTTCAAGACGACTTCGGGTCGCAAGAGCCGGGCGCGTCAAGAGAGGGTACCCGTGCGACGGATTGCTCAGGGTATGCAAGAGAGGTTGCAAAACAAAGGCCACTCAGGGCGAGCAGACAGGCTTTTCGAATTTCCTTGCGTTTGCAGCGGGATATATCTCTGGCATCCCTATTTAGGTTCGATTGTTCGTTTGCTTTCGCCAGACGAGCTATCTGAATGGATATGGGGGATTATCCGTTTTGTCATGGGCAGGGTCACTTCCACCGTTTCGAGACCGGGGTCACCCCAGCCACCTCAACAATGTCCTCATCGCGAGACAGAAGCCGTGGAGATTGCCGAATGTTTCACACTCTCCCGGGTCTCGAAAACCTGCGAGACCCGGAGCGCCCGATTGTGTTTTGATCGGCAAGACGTACGGGTAGGCCGCGAACCTGGCCCGCCCGCCGCCCTCCGCTACGGTGAAATCTCCCAGACCACGCCGTACCCGTAAGTTCCGCCAGACGAAGTGGTGCCGTAGATGTTGCCTTGGGCGTCGACCACGGGGGCGGCCTCAGGGTTGGCTCCATCATTGGGCGGGCCGGTGAAGTCGTGCAGATCGGTGTAGTTCCAACAGCAAGTCAGCTCGAATACGTTGTTGCGATAAAAGGTATAAGCGGAGCTATTGGTTGTACCGTAGACGTTCCCCAAGGCGTCGGTCGATACCTGGTACGACAGCGGCACCTCAATTTCTGAGACAGTTTGCAGGATGGAAGGGTTCCAGTCTGGTGGAGACGCCTGGAAGACCGACGTGCCAAAGATCTGATTGTAGCCACCCGCCGTGCACGCAAAGTAGCTGTAGTTGTCCGTGCCGTACAAATTGCCCGACTGGTCGGCGGCCAGACTTGTCGGATTGCCTTCCGGACCGCCAGTACATGAAGTTGTGAAGGACCTGGTAGCCTCCCGCTGTCGTGTATAACGTACCGGAGCCGTTGGTGCCACCCAATCCGGTAATGCCGTACAAGCCA
Source organism: uncultured Acidobacteriaceae bacterium (assembly GCA_963746515.1). Lineage (GTDB taxonomy): Bacteria > Acidobacteriota > Terriglobia > Terriglobales > Acidobacteriaceae > Bog-257. The sequence goes on from CAVVBO010000005.1 coordinate 748,982, forward strand.
TTCGACCCGCTGACCACTCCTGCCGGATTCAAGCCGTCGTTGGGGAAGCCGGGAAAAGTGTGCAGGACCTGCAGGCCGCCATTGGCGTATTCATAGAGCGTACCGTTGTTATGTGGGCCTCCCATGGCGGCGCTTCCATAGATATTGCCTGAGCTGTCGAGCACCAGGCTCCCACCGGGATTTGCACCATCGCTGCCGCCAATGAAACTGTACAGCAGGGTCTCCATCCAGTTGCTAAAGACACTGGGCAAGATGTTTCCCGCAGGAGATAGGCCGAAGAGCACGCCATCGCCCAGGCCTCCGCCCGAGGTTGTGCCGTAGAGCCTGCCATCGGGGTCGAGGACCAGAGTGCTGTCGGGCGAGCTGCCATTCGCACCGGAGAACGCATACAGCCGATAAAACCGCCAGCCGGATGCGCCGGGAGTAAGCTTGAACGCCGTACCGTCTCCGAACGGCCCCCCGGAGCTGGTCGTCCCATAAAGATTACCCGCAGCATCAACTGCCAAACCGGTGCTGGGAGCACCACCATCTACGCTGCCGGTAAAGTTATAGATCACGCGGTAGGTTTGGGTTGGGGAGCGTGGAATGGTGACAACCTTCGCCTCGGTCACCGGCTTCTCCTCCGCTGGGAAAGCAGGAGCCCTCCAGGCTGAACGCTTCCGAAGGAATTGTGCCTAGGGTATTTTCCTGGGCCTGCGAGGGACAGCCGGGCGACTGGCAGCCGACTCCGCTGTTCTCGTCCCAGTACACCGGATTGCCTTCCACGGTGCTGGCATTGGCCAGGGTTATCCAATCATTGCCGCTCAGGTTGGGTCCGGAGAAGTCCCCCGAGATGAGACAAACATCGAATCCGAAATCGTTGGTGAAGCAGTTCGACTGGGTCAGACTGACGACGCTGTCAAAGAGGTTGTTAGAAAAGTAGCCGTTGCTGCCGATCTGTACTTCGACATTCGTCATGGTGTCGCCCGGCTCCAGCCACGCCCAGAACTGGATACCTGTGAGCGGAGGAGCATTGACCTGCATGGTGTCGCTAGCCGAAAAGCCGAAGTTGATCGTCCAGGCATCCACCTGTCCGTTGACGGGCCCGTTGTCGTAGACGATTGGACCCTGCGGCGGATGTTGACCCGGCATCTGCCGTCTTGCCGGGGGCGCCAGTCGCTTCGCGAACTCCGGCATTCTTGCTGCCTGCGACGCCGATGCAGGAACGGAATTCTGTGCGGACATGAGAACCGCAGACGACGTGATCAAGAACGCGGTGACTGCTGCCAGAACGATTGTGCGAAACAGAGAGATGAGATGTTGCGCTAGGCTTTGCATCAGCTTGTGCTCCTCGCAATGGCTGTAAACGTTCGAGGGCCCGGAAAGAACGTGCGCGATGGGGCGATATCCGCCCGCCGGCTAAGGCGAAACCTGCCACACCGTTCCAGAATTGTTGGTTCCACAGTCGGTGGTGGTTCCGTAAAAGTTGCCACTTGTGTCGACCGCCAAGCTACCACCCGAATTGAAATAAGTGTTGTCCAGAAAGTCGAGGTCCTGGTAGTGCCAGTCACCGCTGGCATACCGGGCTTTGAAGATGTAACTGTAGGAGCACGTCCCCTCACCAGGACTCTTTTTACCAAAAGTTCCCTCACCGCCTGCTCCCGTGCCATATAAATTGCCGGCAGTATCGATCGTCAGATTGATCGGCTGGTCGAACGGAAGGCCTTGGGGCTGACAGCTATGCTCAACCCCGGGGAAAAACTGGCTGAAGGCCCAGCCGAAACTCGTCTTCTGTAGCGTGAAAATTGGGCCGATTGGTCCCGAGGTTCCAATCCCGTAGAGATTGCCTCCGCTGTCCTGTACCAGATAAGCAAGGGGGGGCCTTCCGAATAAAACATATGGAGGACGCTTTCTGTCCAGTGGCCACCGGAAGGCGTCAACTGGAAAACAATTCCGGTATAGCCGCTGGCCACTCCGTAGAGATTGCCGTCATTGCCTACCAACACCTGGATTGGATTGGCGTCAACACCCCCAGTGAAGCTATACAGGGTGGTTTTCGTCCAGCCTCCACCTGATGGCGTGAGCTCAAATACTGTACCTGCATCATAAGCACCGCCAGTGGTTGTAATGCCGTATAGATTGCCTTGCTGGTCGGACGCCGAGACATTGATGGTGCCCGAGCCATCACCCTCACTGCTGAAGCGATAGGGCACATTTTCGTTCCAACTACACTGGACGTTGGCACAGGCCGTCGGCTGCGGTGTCAGATTGAAAACCAGTCCGCAGTACTGGCTGCCGTCGGTGCCGCAGTTCTGGATGCCTCCTTGCGCGCCGCCGTAAAGACTTCCGTTCGGACCCACGATCACACCGCTGGGCTCACCCCCGCTGTTACCTCCGAAGAAGCTGAACAGAGGATCGAGCAGCCAGCCGGCAAAGCGAGCCAGCTTGTAGGCAAAGCCGTCGCTGTTGTCGCCGCCAGCGTAGGTGGTTCCGTAGAGATTTCCCGCGTGGTCAATGACTACGCCGGATGGACCGGGGTATGACCCCGCTTGCTGCTGAGTGAAGTTAGAGATGATCTGTAGATTCCCTCCCGACTCAAAGCACGCGGGCGGCCCATTGTTATATCCCTGCAGCGTGAACGCTTCCGAAGGAATTGTGCCTATGGTATTTTCCTGAGCTTGCGAGGGACAGCCAGGAGACATGCATCCGACTCCGCTGTTCTCGTCCCAGTACACCGGATTGCCATCCGCAGTGTTGGCGTTGGCTAGCGTTATCCAATCATTGCCGTTCAGGGTCGGTCCGGTGAAGTTGCCGGACACAAGGCAAACGTCAAACCCGAAGTCATTGGTGAAGCAACTCGACTGGGTCAGACTGACCACTCCGTCAAACAGGTTGTTAGAAAAGTAGCCGCTGCTGCCAATCTGTACTTCGACATTCGTGATGGTGTCACCCGGCTCCAGCCAAGCCCAGAACTGAATACTGACCGAACCGTTGACCTGGATCGTGTCGCTAGCTGCAAAGCCGAAATTGATCGTCCAGGCATCCACCTGTCCGTTGACCGGCCCATTGTCGTAAGCGATTCCGTAAACCGGCGGCAAGCGTCGACCGCGATCTGAGGGTACAGAAACCGGAGATTTGGCAGGCATCCGCGGCGTTGCCGGATGTGCCAGTCGCTTCGCGAACTCCGGCATTCGTGCTGCCTGCGACGCCGATGCGGGAACGGAATTCTGTGCGGACATGGGCAGCGCAGCCGACGTGATTAGCAATGCGGTTACTGCTGCCAGAACGATGGTGCGAAACCGGGAGATGAGACGTTGCGCTTGGCTTTGCATTGACTTGTGCTCCTCGCAAGGGCTGTGAACATTCGTGAACCGGAGAAGAACGTGTGCGATGGGCGTCACCCGCCGGCTAAGGCGAAAACTGCCACACTGTTCCAGCGTTATTCGTTCCACAACCATCGGTCGCCCCGTACAAGTTGCCACTTGGATCGAGCGCCAAACTACCACGCGATGGAAAGATTGTATTGAGAAGAAAGTCGAGGTCCTGGTAATGCCAGCCACTGCTATCGTACCGGGCTTTGAAGATGTAGCCGTAACGGCACCCTGGGTCACCGGGCCCTTTCTTACCAGAGCCGCGGAGGTCCCCCTCACCGCCTGCTCCCGTGCCATATAGGTTGCCGGCAGCATCGATCGTAAGGTTGCTCAGGTTGTCGAACGGAAGGTCCTCGGGCTGACAGCTATGTTGGGTGAGGTACTCACTGATGGCCCAGCCGGAACTCTTTTGCAGAACGAACATCGTGCCAGCGGCACCAGACGCAAGTAAGATGCCGTAGAGATTGCCTGCACTGTCCTGCACCAGGTAAGCGGGGTCGAAGCCCTCCGAATGTAAAAACATATGGAGGACGCTTTCTGTCCAGTGGCCACCGGAAGGCGTCAGTTGGAAAACAATTCCATCACTGGGATAAGCGCCGTTGGCAACTCCGTAGAGATTGCCGTCATTGCCTGCCAGCACCTGGGTTGGATCGGCGTCAACACCTCCAGTGAAGCTGTACAGAGTGGTTTTTGTCCAGCCTCCGCCTGATGGCGTGAGCTCAAATACAGTACCTGCACCATGAGCCCCGCCAGTGGAAGTCGTGCCGTATAGATTGCCTGCCTGGTCGGACGCCGAGACATTGATGGTGCCCGAACCATCACTCTCACTGCTGAAGCGATAAGGCACATTTTCCGTCCAACTGCACAAAGCGGTGAGGCAGGCCGACGACTGTGGTCTCAGGTTGAAAACCAGTCCGCAGTACTGGCTGCCATCGCCGCCGCAGTTCTGGATGCCTCCCTGCGCGCCGCCGTAAAGACTTCCGTTGGGGCCCACGATCAAGCCGCTCGGCAGGCCCCCGCTGTCACCTCCGAAGAAGCTGAACAGAGGATCGAGCAGCCAATCGGTAAAGTGAGTCAACTTAAAGGCAAAACCGGCGCTGTTGTCGCCGCCGTTAGCGGTGGTTCCGTAGAGATTTCCCGCACTGTCAAGGGTGACGCCGTTGGCGGGGTATGACCCTCCTTGCTGCTGAGTGAAGTTAGAGATGATCTGTAGATTTCCACCTGATTGGAAGCATGTGGACTGCCCGTTTCCCTGCATCGAGAACGCTTCCGACGGGATAGTGCCTATGGTATTTTCCTGGGCCTGCGAGGGACAGCCGGGAGATTGGCATCCGACCCCGCTGTTCTCGTCCCAGTAAACCGGATTGCCATCCACGGTGCTGGCGTTGGCTAGGGTTATCCAATCATTGCCGTTCAGGTTCGGGCCGGTGAAGTTGCCCGACACGAGACAAACATCGAATCCGAAATTGTTGGTGAAGCAACTCGACTGGGTCAGATTATTAACGACTTGGTCGAACAGGTTGTTAGAAAAATAACCGTTGCTACCGATCTGTACTTCGACGGTCGAGATGGTGTCGCCCGGCTCCAGCCACGCCCAGAACTGAATTCCTGTGACTGAAGCATTGACCTGCATAGTGTCGCTAACCGAAAAGCCGAAGCCGATGGTCCAGGCATCGACCTGTCCGTTGACCGGCCCGTTGTCGTAAGCGACTCCGTTAACCGGCGGCAAGCGTCGACCGCGATCTGAGAGTATAGAAACCGGAGATTTGGCAGGCATCCGCTGGGTTGCCGGGTGTGCGAGCCGCTTCGCGAACTCCGGCATTCGTGCTGCCTGAGACGCCGATGGCGGAACAGAATTCTGTGCGGACATGGGCAGCGCCACCGACGTGATCAGCAACGCGGCGACTGCTGCCAGAACGATTGTGCGAAACAGAGAGATGACACGTTGGGCTTGGCTTTGCATCGGCTTGTGCTCCTCGCAGTGGTGTGAACGTTCGAAGGTTCAGAAAGAACGTGCGCGATGAGGCACGCGGGAGAGGAAGAGAGGGTTACTTCAAGGCGCCTGGGAGCGAATCGGAAGGGCAGGAAAAACGCCGGAATCCTCTCGCGAACACCCGTCGGCATCTTACAACTACCGGGGCCGTTTGTCATTTTGTTTATGCGTGGCGCAGGGTGAGGTGATCCCGTTTCCGGTCGGAACGCATCACCGTAAGAGCTGCTATTTGCGCTGGGCCTCCCATTTGCCGCTAAGAGTCTGAAAACCAAGCGCATCCTGACATTTTCCCGATTTGGCACTTAGATGGTAATATAAATAACACTATTTAGCCATACTAGTGTCATACTGAAGTGGTCATTCCTGCGCATTACAGGCGTTCTGAGGGGCGATCAAGCCAGGCCAGGCACCTAAGGCTCACCCGGCGTTTGGAGGCGCCTTAAATCGCCTTTAAACGCGAAGTTTCAAATTGGGAAAACTCCGGTGGACGGTGACGGCCAAACCTGGTTGAGAGATTGTCATTCTGAGCGGAGTGAAGAACGCGAAGCGGTCGAGCGCAGTCGAAGAACCCCTGTCGCCGAGAGAGATCCTGCGGTCAATAGGGGTCCTTCGACTCCGGCGGCGAAGCGCCACCTCCGCTCAGGATGACAGCTTTAAGCGGGGCCGTGATTCACGGCGGGTTAGACCTAGCCAGCTATCTTCCGGCAGAACCTACCGGCCGCTCTTCTTGGGAAGCTCCACCGCGATCTCGATCATGGGCCGGCCCATGCGTTCCGCTTCCTCAGGAGTGACCCCCGCCATCTGCATCCGGCGATTCTGAATCTCCCGCAATCGCGTCAGGACTTCCCGTTCCTGCTCCACGTACTCTTCTTCGCTGATCGATCCCTCTTCCAGCACGGTCTGCAATTCCAGCAGGCGATCTTTGATGGGAGCGTCGTCGGTATATTCCTCTTCTGCCGCGCGCGCCAGCGTCCGCAGGATGAATTGGAAGCCCGAGATAGGTGACAGCAATAGATCGTCGATCAGCAACATGGGTGGCCTCCTCAGCTACCGCTGCTGGGTTCCAGTTTCAGCCGGATGTTCACGAAGTTATACGGCGGCCAGGGGCCGGTGTACTTGAAGTTCAGCCGGTCGCCGAACTTCTTGGCAATGCGATTGACCGCGGCGTCGAACTCGGCTTCGCGCTCGCGCTCCAGCAGGAACGCCGCATTCATGATCATCTTGTCGCCAATCGGCTTGTTGTCGCGCGAGGCCACGCAGATGGCCCGCAGCGTTTCGTAAATCTCGCGCACATATTCGGCCGAGCGTTCCTCCAGCGCTTTGTCGATCATGCGGCCCAGCTGCATGCGGGCGAAGTAGGTGGACTGCAGATGCTTGCGGGTGATCTCCTGATGGAAGCGGTGGATCTCCTCATGCTCGCGCTGCAGCTCCTCGACGATGTGATCGCGGTCCCAGGTGACTTTCAGTCCGAACTCCACTTTGCCCGCCATCTGCTTCAGCACGTCTTTCACCGAGGGATAAATGCTGCGCAGCACCTCGCGAATATCGTCGTCGGTGCGGAACACGGTGCCAAAGCTCATGGGAATGATGGTGTGCGTCTTCATCACCGTTTCGATCACGTGCTCGTGGGCCAGGGCGTTCTCGCGCGTGGGATCGAAGATGAAGACCGGGGTGCGGCTGACCACCGCGGCGATATCGCCATGGGTAACCACGTACACCATCTCGCCGACTGCCGCCGATGCCCATGCGTGCCGAACGAGACACTGGCTCGCGCGACTGAATGATGCCGTAGACGTAGCGGCCTTCCTGCCGCACATCGGGCACCGGCAACCGGTCCGCTGCGCGAATTGCTGGTCAAGCGGCATCTCGCGGATCGCGGCAGCACTGGCGGGCTCAGGCATCATCGCAATCGGCTGCCGCTTCGCGCCTTTCTTCTTCGCCGCTTTGGTTGTCTTCGCTGCCGCCGGTGACGTCTTAGCCGGTCGCCTTCGTGTTGCTCATATTCTCCCTCAACATTTCCGAAATGGTCTCCAGCAATTCCTTAATGTCGATGGGCTTGAACAGCACCGGAATACCGAGTTCTTCGGCGCGGTCATTGGCCTCCTGCGTGGCATAGCCGGTCAACAACACCGTCGGCATCTGCGGATTTTTCTGACGCGCAAACTCGATCACGTCGAAGCCGTTTTCCTGCTTCTCCAGCGAAAGGTCGCACAGCAGAAGATCGATGTCGTCCTCGGCCAGTGCCTTGCGCGCCTCTTCGGACGACAGCGCAGCGCTCACCTCGTAGCCTTGCTGTTGCAGGATGAGCCGGTACGTCACCAGAACGTTCGGCTCGTCGTCGACCACCAGAATGTGAGACTTACTTTTCATCAAAGCACTCATTTCTTAACGCACCGCCGGAAGCTCGATGCAGAAAACCGTTCCCTTGCCAACTCGGCTGCGAACTCGCAGTTTTCCGCCATGGTTCTCGATAATCCCTTTCACGATCCACAAGCCCAATCCCGGTTCCCCGCTCGCCCTTGGTGGTCACGAACGGCTCGAACATCGTGTGCAGCATGTTCTCCGAGATGCCGCATGCCGGAGTCGGCCACCAGGATGCGAATCATTTCCCTGACATTGTTCTTGTGAACCACACGCGTTCGCACCCGCAACACGCCGCCCTGGCTCATGCTGTCCTTGGCGTTCACCACCAGGTTCGACAGCACCTGCCGAATCTGGTCGGCCGATCCCAGCGCCGGCGGCAACTGTGTCCAGTTCCTTCTCCACGCGAACTCCGGCGCGATCCAGTTGCCGGGCGAACAGCAGCAGCGTGTCTTCCACTACGCTGTTCACGTCGAAGTTGCCCACCTGCTCGGTGTTGCGATACAGGCCCAGCATCTGCCGGACAATGCGCGCCACGCGCTCGGTCTCGGCCTTCAGGATCTCGTAAACCGGACCGGCTTCCGGCTTGATCTGATCGGTCAGCAGGAAGATGCAGTTCTTGATCGCCTCCATCGGATTGTTGACTTCGTGGGCGATGGTGCCGGCCAGACGTCCGGCGGCGGCGAACTTCTCCATCTCCAGCATGCGCCGCTCCATCTTCAACTGCTCCAGACGGCGCACCGCGGTCAGGTCGCGCAGCACCGTGACGGTGTAGGCCACCAGGCCGCGCTCGTCGTAGATCTTGCCGGAGCGCGCGTCGTATTCCACTTCCTGCATGCGTGCCGGGATGGGTCAGCTGGATAGGCGAGCTCTCGCGATCGGAGAACGAATAGGTGAACTTCGTGATGTAGGCATCAAGCTTGGCCTGGTTGCGCATGTGCAACACGGTGCGGCTCTTCTCCGAGCCCAGCAGCTCCTGCGCCAGCGGATCGAGCAGCGCGACCTTGGCATCGCGATCGCAAACCACGATGGGATCGCCCACGTTTTCGATGATCAGGTTCAGACGATCGCGGTCCTGCCGCACCACTTCTTCGGCCTGGCGCAGCTTGTCGTAGTTGGCGCGCAGCTCTTCGTCGGCCCGGCGCAGATCGGTCACATCGCGCAACACCGTGACCATGCCGGTACGCCGCCCGTCCGGACCAAAGCTGGGCGCCGACACCGCCTCGAACAGAACTTCATCGCCTTCGATGGCGTCGACCAGCGTCATGTCGCGCGAGGAGTCGTTGCCCGACACCGCCATCGAAGACAGCGCCGCCGAGAACAGCAGGTTGTTCAGCTCCACCGCCCGCACCCGGCCTTCGCTCACGTCTTCGGGAAGCCGTGAAATAGCGCTCCGCCGCCTTGTTCTGGGTGATCACGCGATGTTGCGGATCGGTGAGGATCACCGGGTCGGTCATGCTCTCCATCACCGTCTGCATCTGCGTGATGATGGTTTCCATGTCGACCATGCGGTTGTGGTAATGCTCGACCTTGAACAGCCGCGACAGGTAACGGTTGGCCAGCTCGATCAGAGCGCGCAGCTCAGCGATATCGGCGCTGCGTGGCGCCGCGCGCGATTTCCACTACCACCATCGCCGCATAAGCGCGCATGTCGCAGATGCCGCAGACCTGCTCCTGCAACTGCAGCTTCAGCCGCGAATGGAAGTTTTCTACCGCGATGCAGCTTGCCGTGCCGGGCGCGTTCGGCTTCCCAGCAGGCGGTGCTTGTTGCGATAAATCAGAGGATAGTAGTAAAGATCGGCGGTCGCGCTTGCCGCTGCCCGGAACCAGTTCCGGCTCCTGGCTATGCAGAACCCGCACCAGCGGATTTTCCATGCGCAAAACAGCGACGTGCGAAATCGCTGCAGCAGAGTCTTGGAGCAGTTCAGCGAGGCGATCGGGCAGCGATCTCCGAGGTCTCGAAGTTGACCTTGGTGATGAGGGCGCGGGGATGCCCCAGGGCGACGATCTCCTCCAGCAGGACGGGAAAGATCTCGTCGCTGCGCTCAGCGCCGAGCAGGCGAAGTGCCGAACGCCGACTCTTGCCGGCTGAGTTCGGGAGATCGGAACGCATGCGCATCTGGGGGGAAGCCACTGCAACACTCTCCTCGGCATCAACGTGCCTAGATACGGGCCGCAGCACGCCGCGTGCGTACCGGGCGCCGGGTGGTTTCGACAGTGGTGATTTCTTCTTCTTCTCCCGGCTCCAAGTTGCGGACGCGAAACCAGTCCGGTCAGTCCTACTGCGTCGGCGTACTTGAGGTAGGTATCGATGGAAGCCACCACGACGCGCGCTTCTACCGTGATCAGATCGATGCCGACCAGTGAAATGCGCACCCAGGCGTCAATCACGATACCTTTGTCCAAGACCCGATCCAGTACGTCAATCAGACTGGAACCGCCCGAAACTCGTTCAACCGCCATGCTAGATCCTCCTGCCGATCTTCTCCCTAGCGCATCTTTCAAAAATGATTCTTGAAATCGAGCGACTACAGCCGCGCCGTCCCCGAGCCGCTATGAAACGCGGGCTTTACAGTTTGCTAAAAAACTCGACCTTGATGCGATCTTGAAGGGGCGTAGCTTTAGCTACGCCGTAGTCAGCCCTCTATTTTGTTCATCCCGAACCGGCTTCAGCCGGTGAGGGACCTGCTTTCCCGAGTTCTTCAGCAAACTGTTTAGCCCCTGAGACAAACAAGACGCTTGCCAGCGAGTGATTCTCGAAACCACGCGCCAGAAAGTCTTACGCTTTCTTCTTCTTTGCCGCTTTCTTAGCCGCAACCCGCTTCGCCGGCACCGTCGGCGATCGCAGCTCGGTTCCCGGCCCCGGACGCGGCAACTGGGTGCGTGTGCCCGCTCCCAACCCAGCCGGGTGGGTGAGATTCGGATCGAATTTCCACCAGTTCAGCCCGATCTGCTCTGCCTTATCGACCGAGCAAACCAGCAGACGGATGCGGATGGTCAGCAGCTCTACGTTGGCCAGCGATATCCGAACGTCGCCTGCAATCACCAACCCCTTGTCCAACACCCGGTCAAGGATGTCAAGCAGGTTCGCCGTTCCTGAGACGGTGGGTACTCGGTCCATGTTGTCGTCTTCTAGATTAAGAGAGTGCGGATCTGCCGAAGCTCCCCAGCCGCGCTTCGACACAAGCGCGTATCCTAGCGGACACGGAATCCAGTGTCAATTTTTCCCCTGTAAAATCTGGCGAAGCCTCTGCGCGCGTTTGCGAACCCAGCACCCTCATTTAGTTAGATGCAGCCGGGTTGCCTGGAAAATACCAGGGGCTTATTTTCTCGTCATCAAGGACTGGATTGATCAGGACCGATCTGAGGGTGCCCCATCCAAGCCGGGTTTGCTTGGGTGGGGATTTTTCGTCGCGGGTCACTGACTTCCGACACCGCGCATTGTACCCTGCGCTCATGCCTTGGGGACTGAAGCGGTATCAACAAACTCGCGACCTCCATTTCATCACTTTTAGTTGCTACCGTCGTCAGCCAATGTTGGCCTCCTCCGGCGCCAAGCGGGAGTTCGAGGACGCGCTGGAGCGCACTCGGCGACAGTACGGGTTCTGGGTCAGCGGCTATGTCGTCATGCCTGAGCATGTGCATCTGTTGGTGAGCGAGCCAGAGCGGAGCACGCTGGCCGTCGCCCTGCAAGCATTAAAGCAATCGGTAGCGCGCAGACTGATTGCCGGCCGCCCGCATTTCTGGCAGACGCGCTATTACGATTTCAATGTATCGACGGCGAAGAAGCGGATTGAGAAGCTGCGTTACATGCACCGGAATCCGGTGAAGCGAGGGCTGGCCGAGAAGCCGGAAGATTGGGACTGGAGCAGCTTCCGCCACTACGCAACGGGGATGGAGGGTGCGGTCGAGATTGAATCGGAATGGACGGGACGACGAAGAGAGCGCATGGGTATACCTTTGCGGGTAAAGGTCGTTCAACTACCCCACCCAAGCAAACCCGGCTTGGATGGGGCACCCTCAAGTAGGTAGGCCACCCGGTCCTACCTTTTTGTCATCACGAGCCGGCTTCAGCCGGTGAAGGATCTGCTCTTGACTCTCTGCGCGGCCAAGGTTCCGCAAAGCCCTAGTCCGGCCCCAGTCCATGTTTGTCTTGAAAGTTGCGATCCAAATCGACGTACGGCGCCGCCTTCACCAGTCGAAAACGCACATTGCTTCCGCACTCCGAACACAAAGGAAAGTTTTCGCCGCGCAAAATGGTGACGTCATGGTATAAGCGGTGGCGGTAGTGCAACACCTGATATACCCCCGACTCTGGAATGGGATTGGCTGGTTGAAACAGGTCATCCAACATTGTCGCCCTCGCCCCTGGAAATTTGACGTATCGGGATCTCTTTTAGCTTGGTCACCTTGTCACTACAAATTGCTGGGCCAAGTCGGTAACAGTCCCTTTGTTACCCAACAGACGCCGATCTACTCCAGGAGGTTGCCCAATGGACCCAAACTCAAGTTCAGGTCTTCCGGTTTCAAGTTGAACTGCTGCGCCAGCTCTTTGATCTTCTCCTCCAGCTTCATCAGCGCCAGTCCCATCTCTTCCACCTGAGCGTCGCTCAAGGTGCCGCCTTCCATGCGCCGGATGGCCTGCCGCTCCAGAAGCTGCCGCAATAGTTCGATAAGGCCCAGCACCAGTTTTGCCAGACCCTGTTCGATAGTCTCCTGCGAGCAGTCGATGCGCTCGACCGCCTGCTGCGTCATCCCTTCCAACTGGCGTCGCAAGTCCGCGACCGCGGCTTCCACTTCCTGCGGCGTGACCGGTTTGGAGTTATCCATTGTCGCCTCGCGGCGCGACGAATTCGCTGGGTGGCCACGGTCCGCTCAGCCGCAGCTTAATTCCCTCCGACGATCCGGCACTGCGCAGCGACGCGATAAAGCGCTCGCGATTGCCGCGCGGCACCAGCGCAAACCAGCGATGCGTCTTGCGCTCCCGCCGCCCGCGCCACTCCCGCACCGAATCGGTCGTCACACTCTTCAGCTTGTTCTCGACTGCGGCGATTCTGCCGGTGGCCTCCTGCCGCCGCTTCAGGTATTCGCGCCCGCTTACCGGAGTCGCCAGGTCAGCCTGTTCTTCCGTCGTCCACGTTCCAACTACTTCGTACTGCACCGCGTCGGCCGTCCTTTCCAGCGCAACGCGATATAACTCCTGCTCGGCTGCGAGATGTTTCTCCAAAACCTCATCACTCTCCAGCAGCGTGGGAAAGCGAAATGGGATAGGAGTCGTCACCGCCAGAATCTCGCGCAACACCTGATGAAATTGCACGGCAGCCTTCTTCACTAACTCCGCTTCGCCCATCACCACTTCGGGATTGTCGAGATTGCTCCAGTACACACGCACGCCCAGCATCTCGCGCGACTGCACCGCGGTATCGCCCACTCCCGCAGCGACGGTTACGGATTGATTTGGTTGGGTAACGCAGTAGAGGAGACAGGGCATGGAACGGCTCACGAAACCCGCGACGAACGCCGGCGCGGCAATTCAGGGACATCCTTCATATTGCGCAGCGCGGTTTCTACCGAGGTGAGCACGACGTTCAGCCCGACGTACACCAGATCGACTCCGGCCAGCGAAATCACCAGGCTGCCGTGGATCACCACGCCGGAGTTCAGCACGTGGTCGAGAATTTCGAGCAGCGAAGTTTCGCCGTCGCCCTCAATCGACAGCGACGCTACCGAACCCGGCTCAGCGGACATGCTCCCCCACAAACGAATACGGAGGCCAGGGACCGCTGCACTCTATTCGCCGATCGTCGTGCCACTGGGTGGCGTACTTCTTCAGCATGGTCTCCAGCTTCTTCCGGTCTTGCCTGCGAATCAGAAACGATCCGTGCCACACCAATCCCGGCTGACCAGCGCTGGCTTTTCCTCCCGGGCTGGCCGCAACTGCCAGCTTGGTCAAGGCCGCGACAAACTCCTGCCCAGCGTTGTCGAGTTTCTTGCCAGCTCGCGGCTGCAACATCTCCGCCTTCTTCTTAAGATAGTCCGAACCGCTGGCCGCCACCACCGCCGCTCGCTTGGGCCTGGCGATGTCGAACAGCTTGATTCCCCACTCGTCGGCGTCCGCTACCCGTTCGAACGATTTACCGATTGCGCTCTTGCGCTCTTTGACATGCTGCCGCAGCGAGTCCTCGCCGAGGAAGATGGTTCCAAAGCGCGCCGGCAAGGTTGCCGACTGCTGCGAGATTTCCGCCACCACTCGCTGATGCCGCAGTCCGGCCGCAGCCAGCCATTCCAGGTCCTGCATGTTCTCGGTCAAGCGATCGGCAAACTCGGCTTTCGATACCCGGCTGATCCAGCACACATAACCTTCGCAGCGCAGCGCCTCAATTTTCGACTTTCCGTCGATACCTTCGGCTGCGATCGGCTCAGCCCCGCGCTTAGGCATCTGCGAAATCGCATAGAGATATAGCGCCTGATCGGCGGCCGGTTGGGGCGGCGCCGCTCCTGACGTTCTTTGCGATGCCTCAGGCCTCGTCGCTCTGCCGCGCAATGCCGGAGATTTTTTCGCTCTACTGACCAATGGCTTGGCTTTCTCTAGGCCTTGAAGGGGCGCAGCCTCGGCTGCCGACTCGCTCCGCGTTTTGAAGGGGCGCAGCTTTAGCTGCGCCGCAAAAGCTGTTTATTTGTCATTCCGAATGGGCTTCAGCCCATGAGGAATCTGCTTTTCAACTTCCTCGGAAAGAAATCTTCCTTCCTTGCCTTCTACACTAACCGAAATACCTTCCGCGTCAATTGCTGCAACCCTTTGGGTCCAGATATCGGCTCGTCGAATTCCGGCGCCACGAAAATCTCCCTTCCCCGCAATTGCCGTCGCAAGCTCGCCAGTGACAATGCCTGCCACTGCGCCGCCAACTTGCATCGCGCGCACACCTGGTCGCCAATCAACACCCGATTGACGAACACCGTCCCCAGCGGCGCATTCAGCTCCTTCAGCCCTTGCAGCAAACGTTGGGTCTCGTAATCCGGCAACGGCTCTGGCAAGGTGACGACCGCTAACCGGCAGCGCTTGCGGTCCCGCAATATCGCCGCCAGCTCGCGTACATTTTGCGAAAGCGTCGCCACTTCCACCGCCACGTCACGAGCGATGGGTAGTGTACGGTGTGCTGCCAGCGTTTTCAACAACACCCGTGCCCAGGCCAGCATGCGCGCCGGAGTTCGCAGCACTTCCAGCGCATGACCCGTCGGCGCCATGTCGATCACCACTCGGCTACCGGTTTGCAACAAATCGACGATGCGAAAGATAGCGAAGATTTCATCCACGCCGGGAGGCACCACGTCGAGCAGAGCCAGCAGGAATTTGCGGTCCAGGCTGAGATCGAGATGGATCCCTCTCTGCTCGCCCGTCATCGCGTCGTTCAGCTTCGCCCGCATCTGGCCGGTCCATTGCTGAAATTCCGCCATGGCATCGATCTCTATAGCCCACAGTTTCCGGTCTCGCAACACCGCCTGCAACTTGTCCCCGATCTTCGTCGCGAAGACATCGTCGAGCGAAGGAGCAGGATCAATCGAGCAGACCACCACGCCATCGCGCTCTCGCGACTTGCGGTGGTGATAGGCGAGCCCCGCCGAAATCGTGGTCTTCCCTACTCCACCTTTGCCCAGCGTCAGCGTCAGTGGCGTTGCCAGCTCCGGCCAGGCCGCGGCTTCGAGTTGGAAGCTGACCGGCTTTCGCGGCCTGGCGACTACTGACCGGGCAAGCTTCTTGCCCTCGAAAACGTGCGCTCCGAAACTTCGCAGAGCTGCCATCCCCAGGATCGGGCAGCCGGGATCTTCAGCCGTCAGAACCTTTGTCTTTGGGAAATGTGTCCGCAAGAATTTGCGGGCCTCGCGGCCCTGCGTAGTCCGGCGACGGCATCGCGAGCAGCTCTTGCCGGCTTCCACCACGCGATTCAGGACGATCTCTTCGATTCGCCGCTGATTGTCAGCCGCCTGAAAAGCCGACGCTGAGCGCGCGGCCTCATTCAACGAGAACGGCTCCGGAGTCGTAACCATTACCAGCTTCGACTGCCCGGCCGACAACGCCTGCCTCACCCCATCAACCATTTGCGCCCAGCGGTCCAGCGCCGGCTCCCGCCGCACCCGGCCGCCGAAGTGCCGCGCCAGCACCACGTCGCGTGAGGCCGCCGTCTCCAGCACATCGAGAAATCGCGCGAAGTGTTGCGGCATCTCGAACAAGCGAATGGCATGTCCCATGGGCGCGGTGTCCACCACAACTTCGTCGTAATCGCTGCCGGCAAGTTGGTGAATCGCCAGCAGAGCCGCAACTTCCGCCATGCCGGGCAGGCTGGTATCCAGCAACGGTTCCAGCTCGTCGCGAGTGAAGAGACTACCCTGGTTCAGCAGCGCGAGAATTTCCTCACGCTCGGCCCGCAGAAATTTATGGATTTGTTTTTCCGCATCGATCTGCCGCGCCCAGAGTCTTCCGGGCGTGCGCAACAGCTTGGGAACGTCGGAGAGTTTGGCTTGCAGCACATCGGCCAGCGAGTGGGCAGGATCGGTGGAGAGTAACAGGATCCGCCGGCGGGGCTGCTGCGCCGCCCGATGCAGCGCGTAAGCCGACGAAACAGTCGTCTTGCCCACGCCGCCCTTACCGATGAAGAAGGTGAACATCAGAAATCAGGGGCTGGGGATTAGGGATCAGGGACTAGCGGGTTAAGGGTAAGGGTTCCTTCGACTCCGGTGGCAAAGCACCGCTCCCCTCAGGATGACAAAAAAGAATAGATTGAAAGTGGGCGCGGATTAATCCACGCCCTACTGACTACTTGCTTCTGATTACTGACCCCTCGCCCCTGAACCCTAGCCCCTGCTTTTCCTTACCGTCTCGGTCCGCCGCGACCGCCGCCCGGCCTGCCGCCGCGTCCGCCACCCGGCCTGCCGCCACGACCACCGCCTGGGCCGCCGCGTCCGCCGGAATGACTGCCGGCATGTTCGCGCCGTTCGCCATCGCGATTGAAGTTCTGCTCGCCGCTGGGCTCGTCCGCGCGTTCATGTCCGCCCTCGAAGGTCACAGCTCCGGCACCTTCGCCGTCGCCTTCACCACCGCCGCCTTCCGGAGGAGCTTCTCCGCCGCCCATCTTGGCTCGCTGCTCTTTCAAGATGGCTTTGCGCGACAGCTTAATGCGATTGCCATCGACGGCCAGCACCTTCACCAGCACCTGATCGCCTTCCTTCAGTTCATCGCGAACATCGTTGATGCGATGCTCGGCAACTTCGCTGATGTGCAGCAATCCATCGGTGCCGGGAATGATCTCGACAAACGCGCCAAAGTCCGCCAGCCGCGTCACCTTGCCGAGATAGGTCTTGCCCACTTCGGCGGTCGCCGTAATGTCGCCAATCATTTGCAGCGCCTTGGCAGCCGCTACCTGATCGCTCGACGACACATTGACCTTGCCACTGTCTTCCACGTCGATCTTGACGCCGGTCGCCTCGATGATTCCGCGAATCACCTTGCCGCCCGGCCCGATCAGATCGCGAATCTTGTCGGTGGGAATTTGCAGAGTGTAGAAGCGCGGTGCGAACTCGCTGAGCGTGGTGCGCGACTCGCCAATCACTCCCGTCATCTTATCCAGGATGTACAGCCTGCCCGCGCGTGCCTGCTCCAGAGCTTCACGCATGATCTGCGACGTGATGCCCATTACCTTGATGTCCATCTGCAACGCCGTAATGCCCTCGCGCGTTCCGGCGACTTTGAAGTCCATATCGCCGTAATGATCTTCCGCACCCGCGATGTCGGTAAGAACGGCATAGTCATCGCCTTCCTTCACCAATCCCATGGCCACGCCCGCAACTGAAGCCTTCAACGGAACACCTGCGTCCATCAAGCTCAGCGAGGCTCCGCAAACCGTCGCCATCGACGACGATCCGTTCGACTCCAGAATGTCTGACACTACGCGCATGGCGTAGGGCCAATCCGTATCGCTGGGCAACACTGCGGTGATAGCGCGCTCGGCTAATGCACCGTGACCAATCTCGCGACGGCCCGCTCCGCGCAGGAACGCAACTTCGCCCACCGAGAACGGCGGGAAGTTGTAATGCAGCATGAAGCGTTTCTTGGCTTCGCCCTCGAAGGCCTCCAGCCGCTGCATATCATCGCCGGTGCCCAAGGTGGTGGTGACCAACGCCTGGGTTTCACCGCGGGTAAAAATTGCACGAGCCGTGAGTCCGCGGCAACACGCCAACTTCGATCCAGATATCTCGGATCTGGTCGAACTTGCGGCCATCGGGACGGCGCTTCTGTTTGATTACCTGCTCGCGGAAAATCTGCTCGCGCAGTAGATCGAAGTACTTGCTGGCCTTCTTGCGTCCGGCTTCGTCATCTTCCGGAACCGCGCTCTTGATTTCGTCCTTCAGTTGCTTGATCAGCGCGTAGCTCTCGTTCTTGGGATGCTTCTCGGTGTTCACCGCATCCAGCAGGCGCTCGCCGAACTTGGAGCGCAGATCACCCAGATAGGCTTCGTCGGTGACGACCGGCTCAACCTTGCGCTTGGGCTTGCCAACCTTCTGCGCCAGATCGCTGATGGCGGCGCAGATTTTCTTGATTTCCTGGTGGCCGAACTCGATGCCCTGGACCACGGTCTCTTCGGAAACTTCCTTCGCACCCGACTCGATCATCACGATGCCGTCGGCGGTGCCTACAACCATCAGGTTCAGCTTGCCGGCGCGCTGCTCGTCGTAAGTGGGATTGATGACAAAGTTGCCGTCAACTTGTCCGACTCGAACCGCGCCAATTGGGCCGTGAAACGGAATGTCCGAAACGCTCAGCGCTACCGACGCGCCATTGATGCCGGCGACGTCCGGATCGTTGGTCGTATCCGCCGACAGCACCATGGCGATGACCTGGGTCTCGCAGCGGAAGCCTTCGGGAAATAGTGGCCGAATCGGCCGATCGATCTGGCGGCTGGTAAGAATTTCGCGCTCGCTGGGCCGCCCTTCGCGCTTGATGAACCCGCCCGGGATGCGTCCCGCGGCGTAGGTGTATTCGCGGTAGTCGACGGTCAGCGGGAAAAAGTCGATGCCCTCACGGGGATCGGCGTTGGCGCAGGCGGTCGCCAGCACCACGTTATCGCCAATGCGAACAATGCAGGAGCCATGCGCCTGCTTCGCTAGTTTTCCGGTTTCAAAGTGAATGGACTTGCCACCGGCCAGTTCGACCGTCACTTCATGTTTGTGGACGCCATGCAATGAGGCGCTCATTTCGTCAGTCATTTCCTAAATTCCTTCCATTCCGAACGCAACCAATTAAGAGCCCTGCCATCGCCGCAAGCTGGCTTTCGCGTGCGCGCGAGTTTCAACCACCGCGCTCCAGCGACGATATGGGAGATGGAGTGAAGTAACGTCAGCCGAGAGAAGCTGGACGAATGTTGTGGACGCACCCCGCGTCCGGATGTCTTTCATTCCCGGAATCACAGTTCCGGTTCTCCCAATAGGCGCCGCATGCAAGCCTGTCAGGAAAAGGTCGATGCACAAATACGCCCGCAGCGAGGTTGTTCAGTGGCTGGCAAACAGGTTACTTGCGGATGCCATGTTTCTGAATGACGGCTTTGTAGCGTTCGGTATCTGACTTTCTCAGGTAATCGAGCAAGCCGCGACGCCGGCTCACCATCATAAGCAGGCCGCGCCGGGAGGCATGGTCCTTCTTATGCGTCTTGAAATGCTCGGTCAACTCGCCAATCCGCGTACTCAGGATGGCAATCTGAACTTCCGGGGAGCCGGTATCGTGATCGTCTCTCCGGTTCTGTTCAATCAAGGCGGCTTTTTTCTCTCGGGCTAACACTGAATCAGCTGCGCTCCTACTCTTTTATCGTATGTTGTTACGTCGTCAAGGATAACATGGGGGCGAAAGAACCGCAAAGAAGCGGCCTTTCGGGTACTGGCTCAATTTGACTAATTGAGCCGCTGCCGAGAACCAACTTGGCTGGCGCCCGAACCGCAAACTCTCTCAATGACTGCGGTTTGTATCAGGGCACGACCTTTAGTCGTGCCGAAAAGGCGAGCGAGTGCGCGGGCTTCAGCCCCTGCAAAAACCCCGCCAGGGCTAAAGCCCGCTTTTATGGCCCGGCTGAAGCCGGGCCCTGATACAAGTCCCAACCTGACGCGATTTATGAGATCGCTTGCAACAAAAAACGGCGGCTGCCGGAAAGCTTCCGCCGTCCTGCTTCCACAAAAACTACAGCCGCAGCTTGCGGCGAATCACCAGGGAGAGCCCAGCCAACCCCGATCCGAACAGGACCAAACTGCCGGGCTCCGGCGTGGTTCCCGTTTCTTCCGAGGCTTCAAACGTTGGAGTGCCGCTGAATGAGTCAAAGACAACGGTCCCCAAGCTTGAACCCAGCATGACTCCGTCATCGGTGAAGAAGTAGGTGGTGTTGAGCGGGCCAATGGGACTTTTCAAGTTGTAGGTGGTAAACGCAGAGTTGGCCAAGTCCACAATGTCCTCAAGTGCGTCGTCGGTGAAACCCACCACGCCAAGGTTCTGGTTGGCGAAGACGTTGAATAGGTCGTTGAACGTACCCGAACCAATTCCTTGTATGGAAAAGGTCGCCATGGTGTTTGGCGTGCAAAAAATGCCAGAGACACCATCGCAGTTCCCAAACACCAGGGTGGTATCGCTGGTTAAGGAGAGCATCACGGTTCCGTCAAATGGACTTCCATTCACGGTACCAGAAGCCGTAAACGTCTCCGTATAAGTGATGGGCCCGGCTGTCGCGATCATCGGCAACAAGGCAAAAGCGAACAGGGCAAGAACCCACAGCACGCGGTGCAATGTTTTGGTCATTGCAACCTCCTCTCAGCAGACGAAGCGCGCGGTTCCCTGACAACGTGATTCTTTCTTGCGAAACGGGGGCCCTACCGGATAGAGGCCACATTCTGCGTCCAAACTCCGGCCAAGTCAAACGAATTTTGGATCAAATTTCGGCTGAGCCGGAGTCGACTCCCACATTGCGGGACAGCATAGGCTGGTCGCTATGCGAGCAACGGCGCGCTCAGTTCATTTTGCGGACGGCCTACCGGCGGGAAGGGGACGGCTTTTTAGGCCGTCCATAAAAACCTCACTTGGCATAGGGCCTTACAGGTCACGGAAAAACTCGGCATGTCGTGATTTCGAAGGGGCGTAGCTTTAGCTGCGCCGTACCAAGTCGCTTATTTTGTCATCCCGAACCGACTTCAGTCGGTGAGGAATCTGCGGTTCCCGGCTTTTCAGCGGACTGTTTAGCCCGGCTGGACATCTGAGAGGCGTCAATCGGCCCACTTAGTTATTCAATTTCTTCAACAGCCAGGCCATATTTTGTCCCAGAACTTTCATGGTCCGAATAGCTTCTTCATCTTTTTCGACATCCCCCGGCTCCAGGCCTACGCCGATATTCCAATACGACGATCCCGGCACCACCATTTCATTGATCAGGAAGAAATGGTTCAATGCATCAAAGGCGTGAATCGCTCCCGCCCGGCGCACTGCGACCACTCCCGCGCCAACCTTGCGGCGAAACATGCCATCGTTCGCCTTTGAAACCAGACAGGCGCGGTCAATCAACGCCTTGATCTCCGGAGAGATGTCGGCAACATAAGTGGGCGAACCCAGCAGGACGCCGTCTGCCTGCTCCATCTTCTCGATATAGACGTTTCCCATATCGTCGGCTTGTGAACACCGATGGTTCTTCTTCGCCGAACACTTGCGGCAGGCCAGGCAGCCGTGGATCTTGGCCCCACTCATCTCCACCAGCTCGGTCCTGATCCCTTCCTTTTCCAGTTCCCCCAGAACATACCGCAGTAAGATGGCAGTGTTTCCGCCTTTGCGGGCGCTACCGTTCAGCGCCACGACTTTCAACTCATTCCCATGCATGAATCAACGTCTCCTTGCTAAACCTTCTATTTTCTCTCTTCGCGAGATGGATGAAACAAGAATCCGCCCGCAATCCAGATGGTTCGTTCAATTCAAGACTTTATTGGGAATAGGGAGAGCCATTGCGGCGGCGCGCTGGCTGGTTGCGGTTTAGCGCAACAGCGGAGGCAGGACATGCTCGCGGAATCATCAGTTCCGGCTGATGAAATTCAGCGCTCAGGACAGTAAGCGGGCAACGGCCGCCTCTACATGGATCTTCGTCGTATCCAGGAGCGGAATGCCTGCCGCCTCGCCTTGGCTCAGAATCAGCGGCAATTCCGTCCCGGCCAGGACGACGCACTCAATTTGCTCTTGCTCACGCATTCTGCGGATAATTTCCAGCAACCGCTCTCGAGTCGTAGGCCAGGAACATGTCTTTCAACAGCTCATTCACGTACTTGTCGTGAATGTAGGCTTGCTCGCCGGCATCAGGCATAACCAGCGCAATTCCTTCCCGCGAAAACACGTTTGGGTAGAAACTCGCCTGCATGGTGAAGCGCGTCCCCAACAATCCAGCTCTTTTAATTGCGCGGGTCTTGGCCTCTGCGCAAGTAGCTTCCACGATGCTGAGCAGGGGAATCGGCGAGCTCCGTTGCACTTCATCGAACACGATGTGCGGCGTGTTGGCGGCGATCAATGCAAAATTAGCGCCCGCAGCCGCCAGCCTCTTGATCTCTGGAACCAGATAATCGATCACCGCCGGCAAATCGTCACGGTTCATCATGGCCAGCAGCTCTTGCACGGAAATGCTGTTTAGGATTATCGAAGGCGCGCTGCCATCCGGCTGTTGCCGGCGATAGCTGGCAATGATCGAGCGATAGTATTCAATCGTCGACTCCGGCCCAATGCCACCAATGATTCCGACCGTCTTCATGCGCTGCGTTCCATGTGAGTTTCATTCTACTGGTGATTAAGAGCCGCAGGACGGGTGCCCCGGCTCTCGCGCTGTTCGAGACCCGGGAGTCCGTCATTGATCACTTGGTTAGTCTGCTCTCAATTACAGCGTCGCAATAGTATTACGTCTACTGAATGAACCCGGCTTGTTCAGAAAAGTCACAGGCCAGATTCCGAGGCTCATCTCGGAGGGAGCATTTATCATTGCGAATACCGTGACTGAGAGGACGTGGTTTCAAACCACCGCAAACTGTCGCTCGACCGACGGGTGGCCCAATGCTCAAACCGGCAGTGGCCGTATTGGACTGCGTGTCAGCCGCCTGCACCATGAACGAAAAAATCCCGCTGCCGGTAGGAGTCCCGCAGAGCGCGCCCGTGCCGCTCAGAACCAATCCTGGGGGCAAGTTGCCTTGGGTCATGCTCCAACTGTACGGTGGTGCGCCGCCGGTAGCCGTCAATTGCGCGCTGTAGGTCTGGCCGGTTGCACCACTCGGCAAGGATGTCGTGCCGATGCTCAGCGCACCTGCTTAAATCGCAATGCTAAGGCTGGCTGTCGCCGTCTGGCTGGGCGACTCGGAATCGGCTACTTGCACCGTGAAAGTGCCGGTACCGGCTGCGGTCGGAGTTCCACCGATTGCACCGCTAGTGCTCAAGCTCAGACCGGCAGGCAAGCTACCTGTCGCCGCTTGAACCGTTGCCGCCGCCGCCGCAAGCCGCCAGAGCTAGGCAAGAAATTAGTGCTAACCCTGCCAACGCAAGTCTATTTATTGTCAATGCGCTCATTGGGTTTACTCCCTGGATTGAAGCGGCCAGACAAGTTCAAATTGCCAACCCGAAATCGGGCAAGGATTTCGGTGGATCTCGGATGTCAAAACCAGACTTTAGTGGTTGTTGAAACGTACACCTGAGTTAAATCCGAGGCAAGAGTTGAGCGCAGATTTTGTGGAGAGTGTTCCTAGAAAGATACTGGGGTTCCATTCCGAAAGTTGACCGTGTCGCAGTGCCTGATACTTACATTCGGATCGGCGCAGAATTTGTCTCTAGTGAACTCACGCGGCATAAACGGCATTGGAATCAAACACAGGCGCCGGTCTTGTGACAAGCGAACCCGGCCAGTGATCGCCAGTGTAGAGTGGGCGCTGCTACAATGAGGGTTCTTGATATTGGCGAGGTGGGCGACGCATAGGACCTTCCAGCGTTGAACTGGGATTAGCTCTCAGCCCGCTCTGCGCCGAAGATTTGAATGAATTACCTCTGGGACGACCAGCATAATCTCTTCCAACGCCTAAATCACGGCCCCTTCGCCTATTCCGACGGCGTCGAAGTGGAAGATCGTTTATATGACATCGTTGCCGGCGCTCAGGACCGCAGCACATTTTCCTCTGAGCTGGCCGGCTCCATTACCGATTGGCCAACTGAATACCACCTGAGCCGCTTTCGCCATGGGCTTTTGCGGCCGCTCGGCATACCCGCGGGCAGTAAAGTTCTCGAATTAGGCTGCGGATGCGGTGCGATTACCCGCTATCTGGGCGAGATCGGTGCCGATGTGGTGGCCGTCGAAGGTAGCTTGCCGCGAGCTCGCGTCGCCGCCGAACGTTGCCGGGACCTGCCCAACGTTCGGGTCTTCGTCGACGATCTTCTTCAGTTTGAAACCGACGAGCGCTTCGATTTCGTGCTCTTGATCGGGGTTCTGGAATATGCCGCCGTCTTCTCAAGGCAAGAGAATCCTTTCACCCACTACCTGCATTCCGTGACCGGTTTTCTCGCCTCTGGGGGCCGAGTTGTAGTGGCCATCGAGAACAAACTCGGTTTGAAATATTTCAATGGCTGCGCGGAAGACCATCTTGGCTCTCGATTCTTCGGAATTCAAGATCTGTATGGACCGAAGACTGCGCGCACCTTTGGGCGCCGGGAGTTGATTGCGCAGCTCTCCGCGGCCGGGTTGCCCCACACTTATTTCTACTATCCATTTCCCGACTACAAGCTGCCGTCGGTAGTCCTCTCCGAAACGGCATTGGTCGATCGCGAATTCGACGCTGTCGATCTCCTGGCGCGCTGCCACGCCCGTGATTACACCGGTTCGCCGTACCGCAGCTTTGATGATGCTCTAGCTTTCTCTGCCTTGCACGACAATGGGCTGGTCGCCGATCTCAGCAATTCTTTTCTAGTGGTCGCCACCGCGGACCAGCCAGTGCAGCCGCACCCAAGTACACTCGCGTCTGCCTTCAGCTTTAACCGCCTGCGGGAGTTCTGTGCCGAAACCAGGCTGATTCGCCGCGAGAGCGAAATACAAGTCGTAAAGGCGAAGCTTGGACAAGTTACAAACGACCAGCTTCTTATCGTCGATAACTTAACCATCCGGAGCAGCGCGGAAGACTCCATTTACCGTCCAGGGCGGCAATTGTTGTGGAACGTTCTGAAGGCTCGGGCTGCTAGCGCCAATCCTGCCCCTCTGATGCAAGCGCTTCGGCCATGGATGGACTTCCTGCTGCAGCGTAGCCTCCGTCCCCTCGGCACAAGTTACGGATGCTTCGTCAGAACGAATGGAGCTTGCCTCCTATGTTTTGCCGGGGACCTTTCTGGACTGTACTCCGTTTAACCTGCTTGATCAGGCGGGAGAACTGGTAGCGATCGATCTCGAATGGCAGAGCGACAATGATATTCCGCTAGGCTGGGTGGTGACTCGCGGCGTCTTGCATTCTCTAAGGGCGGGCGTACCCCTGTCCAGTCACACGGAATCCCTCACCACGATTATCGAGGCGCTGTGTAGCGGATTTGGGTTCTCCGTGTCGGAGTCAGAGGTACAAAGCTGGCTTCAGATGGAGATCACGTTTCAGACAGCGCTCACCGGCCTGCCATGCGAGCGCTGGACAACCCAATCAACTTCGAACGGGTTGCGAACCTTTCCCTACGAGATCTTCAGGCTCAGCCAGGAGTTGGCTTCGCGAGAGGGGCAAATTGCAGCTCTGAATCAGACCCTCGCCTTGCGCGACGAGCACATCGGCAATCTGAACCAGGCGGTCCGCGACAAGGACGTTCACATTGCCAACCTTGACCAGCAGCTGGCTGCTATCCGCGAACAACAGCAGGGCGAGAGAGCGCAAGCGGCGGCCCAGGTCGAGCTGTTACAGCGGGAGATCGAGCAGTTACAGGGGGAGCTGTCCAACGTCAGGCTGCAGTTGGCGATGCTTGAGGGCAGCCTGAGCTGGAAGGCGACCAACGTCTTTCGTACGGCACTGGCTCCTTACCCTGGATTGCGTCGCAGTATCAAGCGCGCGCTCCGCCTAGCTTGGTGGACTGTTAGTTTGCAATTGCCGCGCCGGCTTCGTGCCCGTCGCGAGCTGCTTAAGGATCGCGAGTTGATCGCGAAATCCACTTGGTTTGATGCTGCCTGGTATTTGGGCCATTATCCCGATGTCGCCGCCGCCGGGTGGGATCCCGCCCTGCATTATGCTCTGTTTGGCGCAACTGAATCCAGAAATCCTGGCCCACAGTTCGATGCTGGCTGGTATCTGGATCACAATACCGACGTGAAGGCGGCTGGTAGCAACCCGCTAATGCAGTATCTGGAACGGGGGGCGTCGGAAGGGCGCCAAATTCATGCGGTGCGAGCGAGCGAATCAGCCGCTGCAAAGGCGCATTGGCAAGCGCCTGGTGATTACAGCACATGGGTCGAACTGTACGACACGATAACGGAGGAAGATGCCAGCTCGATCCGGGGTCACATAGCGACCTTAGGCGAGAGGCCACTTATCTCGATAGTCATGCCGGTCTACAACCCGGAACCCCGTTTTCTCTGTAAGGCGATTGAGTCTGTCATTGCTCAGCTCTATCAGAATTGGGAGCTTTGTATCGCCGACGATGCTTCACCTAATTCTGAAATCCAAACGATACTGAACCAATACGCCCGGGAGCACCCCCGCATCAAAGTTACTTACCGGCCACAGCGCGGCCACATTTCTGCTGCAAGCAATTCGGCACTAGACCTGGTCACAGGCGACGTTGTTGCCCTGATGGATCACGACGACGAGCTGCCAGTCCATGCTCTCTACATGGTAGCTGTCGAGCTGAACGCTCACCCTGATGCGGACATCATTTATTCCGACGAGGATAAGATTGATACGGAAGGTATCCGGTATGGACCTTATTTCAAGACTGATTGGAACCCGGAACTCTTCTATTCCCAGAACATGATCAGCCATCTGGGAATCTATCGTGCGTCACTGGTCAGGAAAGTCGGCAGGTTTCGCGAAGGATTCGAGGGCAGCCAGGACTATGATTTAGCTCTTCGGATTGCGGCGATGACTACTCCCGATCGGATACATCACATACCGCATGTTCTTTACCATTGGCGACGGGCCGGGCTTGATACCTTCTCTACCGGTAACTTACCAGTCGCCGTCCGAGCGGCGCACCGTGCGGTTGCGGACTACTTCCTGTCCCTGCGGTGAGTCAGCGCAAGTAATCGGAAGCAATCTTCCCTTCTGGAATAGGGTAATACGATCTTTGCCCGATCCTCCGCCACTAGTCTCGTTGATTGTGCCGACGCGCGATCGGCTTTCCCTATTACGCAACTGCATTAGCGGGTTACTGCACAAAACTGATTATCCGAACCTCGAAGTAATTATTGTGGATAATGGCAGTTCCGAGCCTTCTACTCTGGAATATCTTCGGAGCTTGGGAAAGGATAATAGGACTCGAGTTCTGCGAATTGAAGGTCCGTTCAATTACTCGGCCCTGAATAATCGGGCTGCCGAAATGGCCCAGGGTGAGATCCTGGGATTTATCAATAATGATATTGAGGTGATCGATCCTGGTTGGCTCAGGGAAATGGTCGCACAGGCTGTTCAATCCGGCGTTGGTGCCGTGGGCGCTAAGCTCTATTACCGCGATGATACGATTCAGCATGGCGGGGTGGTTCTAGGGATGGGCGGGGTGGCTGGACATCCTCACAGCCGTTATCCGCGTTCCGATCCGGGCTACTTTGGCCGCTTACAGCTTGTCCATAATCTCTCTTGCGTCACTGCCGCTTGCATGCTGATGCCGAAGCGGATCTTTCACGAGGTCGGGGGTTTTGACGAAGTAAATCTAATGGTTGCGTTTAACGATGTCGATCTCTGCCTGAAAGTTCGTGAAGCCGGGTATAGCATCGTCTGGACACCCTATGCCGAGTTGTACCATTTGGAGTCTGCCTCGCGTGGCTACGACTATGCTGATCGGGAACGAGCTGAACGGGCGGCCAAAGAAGTAGCGTACATGACACGGCGATGGGGTGGGTCTCTGGAAGATCCATTCTATAGTCCGAACCTATCCTTGTTGAGCGGTAACTTTGACCTCGCTTTTCCGCCAAGAGTGTCCAAGCCATGGCCCGATGTTACGTCCCATTCATTGGAGAAGAAAAAAATAATATCAATGAGTTGCTGAACATTTCCGCCTTATTGCCTTCCCCCACAGTGCAGAAGGTCGACGAGTTCGAAACAAGAATTTCAGATACACCGCTATGCACCGCGGATAAGCTTCCGAATCGAACGAAGAGGCTGGGTTAATTTCCAGGAATTTGAGACCTCGATCGCTGCAATCTGCTGCTGAGTTGCTCGTATGGCCGCTTCTTGTCGGGCGATCAACTCTTGAGCCGCTTCAAGCTGCCTGGCCAACGTTTTGGCGCGCTGCAAGGCCTGCAAGACAGCGGATTGCCGGCCATCCGTTGAACCGGGAAGATTATCGCAGACACTCTTGGCCAAGGATCGCCAGCTTTCGACAATACTAGTCTTATCGGTGTTTACTCTCAGGACGACCACAAACTCTAGTTGTCCCGGCTCTGTATCATAGAAACCTTCGCATGAGAAGTTGTGGAGGCCAATTTCAGCCGTCTCCTGCAATAGCTGCGCGAAGGAATGAGGTGTGAATATCCATGAGTGAACATCGTAGTAGGTGCCATCCTTTATTGCGTCTTGGGCTATTCGCATGCCGGATTCAGCGTCATATCCGGGAACTGTCGGTAAATTAGCGGCATCTAACGTGCCATTCCATGCCGCTGCCAGATCGACCTGCCTGAATCCTATGAAGTGATCAAGAATGGCAATCGGCAAAGGCGCCCGTGCGCGCACCAGATATGCATTAAGGACATCGCATAGTCGAGTCTCTTGCCTGAGATAGTCGAAGGTGAATCTCCTGTCGGGGACCACTAGTCTAAGCTCTCCGCCGGGACTCAGGACCGACTCTATCTCCTCAAGCCAACTAATCATGTCCGGAACATGCTCGATCACATGGGATGCAATAACATAGTCGCGTTGGCGATACGAACCAAGACATTCTGATAGGGTTTGTTCCCCCCAAACCCTGTCCACGTCCACGATACAAGATGGATTGACGTCGGAAGCGGCAGCATACTTCTCGCGCAGTGATTTTGCGTCGGTATGATCGACGTAAATGACCTCGCCCTCCGATTTCAGTATGGTTGGGCGATCCAGCGGTCCAATTTCCATGCCGGCCAGATTTCGGATATCGAGTCCATTGCGAAGCTTTTCTTTGCGATCCATTTCCTAAATCCCCGGCACCTTAGAGTCGCGTTGTACCTGTGCGGGCGGCTGTGTCGCAGGATCGAAGCTCACCGTCCGCAGGTAGCATGCCCTATTCTTGGCGGAATTTACCACTCCATACACGTCGATCGGCCGGCCTACTTCCGAAATGTTAGCGTACCCTTCCCAGCCGCTCCGCAAAGCCGCGTTTGATTGCAACGCATTTACGACGTCGAGGCGCTCGCGACCGGATAGACCAAACCCAACAATCTTGCCATCCTCGACAAACAGAAGGCGGGATACAGGCTTGGCGTGACGGTCAACGATCCAGCCTTCGAGCCGAAGATGATCCGAGTTGTCATCACCTTGCTGAACTATGTCCACGCTTCCCCTACAAGGGCTTGCAGCGGTCACGATGTAATTGGCCGACAAGTCTTGCTTGAATTGCTTAGCCATCTTCCCTGAAAATAGCGACAACCCGTGCTCTCTCAAATATTCAGTGGACGCCCAAGTGGCCTCAGGAAAGGGACAGACCGCTTGCTTTAGAAATTTGTCATCGTGGACGCCGACGATCATCGCGATGCCCCCGATTCCCCGGTTCGCCACCATGTCTCGAACTTCTGCCAGGATAGGGCCGTACTCCTTGCTCGAGCTGACAGTGACGATGACTATCAGCAAATAAACTGCAATCAGCCAGAAGACTGCCTTTCGGTGTACTAAAATGCTGATCACCCAGGCAAGCAGAGCGAACCAAAAAAGAAGTGCGAATCCCTGATAACGAGAAGCGAATGCTTGATCCGTGCCGAAGCTAAGGCGCCCCAGAGATGTAATAAATGCCGTGGATAGACCGTACAGGAGTATTCCAGCTAAGCCGAACTCAAGCAGACTTACCTTCTCGCGACGGATGATCAGCCAAAATATCAGAACGACGGCGATCGTGAGTCCCAGTTGGCCAATTTGAACCGCCCAATCGAGGTGCGTATTTGCGACCGCGGCGCCTCCGAGGTACTTCTCCATGTACTCCAAGACTTGAAGAGGCTTCTGAATCGAATCGAGCGGGTGCGCGTGTGTAGGCGGGATAGCCTTATAACCAATCCTATACAAGGACGCCGCACAGACAAAACCTAGAACGTATAGACCAACTAGACGCCATGGAAAGTTCATGGTCAGCGCCAGTACTATCATGATTGGCCAGACGACAATGCCATTTCCGTTAGTAAAACTTGCTGCGACGGCGACGGCCAAAGACATCCAAAGTATTCTACTGCTGGTGAGCATGCCCTCATTGAGGTGCTGCCTCTGAAGTACAAGCAGTAGAATCGCTGTTATCACCCAGACACTTACCAAAGCAAAAGAAAGTTGAAAAGCCCAGGTAAAGTTCTCTTTTTGCGACGGACAAAACAGGCAATAAAGGGCGGCTCCAAAGATCGCAGCCCCCGATGAACCGTTCAGGCTGCCTAGCTTGCGCAGCATGTATGCCACAATGACAGCCAGTGTTGCCTGGCAGAAGAAGATGCCGACGAACATAGGCCAATTGCGACCCCTAAAAAACTGCATATCTATAACGAACAGCAGTTTGTAGAAGAGCACTCGATGTTCGTTATGCTGTGCCCAGATCCAGTGTAGGACAGACTGCCGTTGCAAAATATAGAGCTGGATTTCATGCATCTCGTCCCAGAAAGGAACGACTGAATACCCTACTATCCCCAGGTATACAGCCGAAAAGGCAGTGGCCGTCCCAGCGAGAAGAATCGAGTAAGCAAGCGCATTGGTCACATAAGAAACAATTCGCGAGAACCGAACGGAAAGCATTGTAGGCACTAGATTTGGCGCTAATCCTGTGTTAGATTGAGCCCGGACACGAAGGTCGGTGTCAGCTAGCTTGGAAGTCATGTTTCCCATCACGAATCCAAACGATTGTAGCACTTGGCGGAGCGCCGCCGTGCCGTATTGCACTGCTACCGCTAGGACGCGATAGCGTTAGGCGGAGTCAGGTCCGGGGGATCTGGCTTGAGCAGGTTGGAGCGAGGAGGGTTGCGGAATTGGTGTGGAATCTGAGCCAAATTCGGTTTGTGCTGGCGCGAACAGCCGGCCGTCGCGAGTACCTCCGGGGGAAAATCATTCCAGTGCTGAGTAGAAACTAGGTGAGTTTACTATGGCGACGTTCTCGAGGCCGAATACCAAATTGCCGTTGACATTGCACAAACCAAGTTATGTCAGTTGCCTTTGGGCGGCGGCCTTTTTATTCCTGCTGTTCGTGCGGCGCTCGTCGCAGCTGATACATCCCCAGATTTGGGATGAAGAGGGTACGCAGATAATTCCGGGGTTTCTCAAACATGGCCTGATGTCGCTCGATACCCCGGTCAATGGTTATCTGGTCACTGTGCCAAAGATAATCATGGGTATATCGCTGTCGGTAAGTAGCTTGCATCTGCCATTGATCGCTACCGTTCTCACATGGCTATTTATCGCCGGTGTCTGCATGGCGATCGCGAAGGCTCCCACCTGGCTGAAAGGAGGAGTGTTAATTTGTTTAGCGACCTTGCTGGTACCTACCGACCCAGAAGTATTCGGAATATCCCTGTATTCATTTTGGTGGGCCAGCCTGTTATTATTCCTGGTTGTACTTTGGGAGGACAAGTCAGCCAACATTAGTTGGCGAGTGACGTTTGTTTTCTTGGGAGGACTCTCATCCCCTGTTATTTTCTTGATTACGCCTTTCCTGGCAATGAGAACCCTGATATTTAAACCAAGGTCTAGGGAGGCAGTAGTTTTGATCGCTGCCTCTGTCTGCTGCATAGTTCAAGTGCTCGCAATGCACCATTCGAACCAGCCAATCGCCCATGGCACCATTAACATACATAACCTGAGGCTGATAGTGCCAAAGTTCCTGGGTTCTTATCTAACCGGCAACTTCCCTGGGGCAACGGACAAGTTGCTATGGTTTTCGGCTGGCATAGTAGTGTCGTTTTTGATTGCAAGCGTATCTTTTGTAACCGAACAGCCCAGATATCTTTTTCTTCTGGGTCTCTGGGCAGGAACGATATTGCTGTCGGCGGCGAGAGTCGATCTATCGCTCCTCCATCCGCGATTGGGGGGGCCGAGGTACTTTTTCTTCCCGTATGTACTTCTTTCTTGGTATCTAGTCTCGATTTTAGTAGAAAGCAAACGGGGCGGCCTTAGATGGGCGGCTGGTACTCTGCTGTTCATTTCGCTGCTGAATGTCTTGCCGGTTTTGTCGCGTTCGCATTCCGATTTTAGGTGGACAGACCACGTCGTAAGCTGCGGTCAATTTGATCATTATCGAATTCCTATTTCTTTCGACGGGTATACGCCATGGTTCATGGACCTCGACCACACTCAGTGCGAGCGTCTACAACACTGGGGAATCATACCTTCGTCCCGGCGACTCAGAGAGAGAGGTCGTATCCTTACAGCATAGAATCCGTCGACGATAAGGTTCTGGAATCGAAAGGGCTGACCACGAGCGGCTTTGCCAGCACATCCTCTGTAGTTGCAGCTGGATGGGCGGACTCCAAAGACAATATTCCGGGATTTAAAGTGTTCGGCTCACGAGGCTCAAATAATGGAGCGATCACGTTACGATTGCGCCGAGGAGAGAAAGTGCTGTTTCGTGCCGGGGGGCCCGGCGAAAGGCAATACGTTTCAGTCCAAGGCCCAGACAGATTCCTACAGCGGTTGCCTCCGATAACAAGCTGGGTCATCCTGGATTTTGCGAACAATTCTTTGCCGGATGAATTCGTGCTAGCGTTTAGCGACATGGGTAAGTCAGCCGGGGACTGGTCGTCGATAGCATTACAAGAGTAGATATGCTGTTTTCTGTCGGTGTTTCGGCTCCGCTTCCGCGCTCTCGCATATCTCCGGCTAACGTATTCGGCTTAGCTGCCCACGATGGATCCAGGTAAGGTGGCAGGTGTAGTAGCTCACGTTGAGGCACGATCAAGAATAGTTATCGGGATAGCAAGCATAGCTGGACCAGGTTGGATAATGACTTCAATGAACGACGATAGGACGGAGCGCTTGCGAGATTGCGCCGAGGAGAGTCGGTCGGCAAAGCTGCGTGCGTTGGGGAGGGAGCAACTTCTCAAGGCTCAGCTAAACTCCATCGTCAGTTCGAGGTCGTGGAAACTTACCAAGCATTTGCGCGATGCTACAGAATGGGCTCGCACTCACTTTGGTCGAGGAGTGAAACGGGAGGCCGATCGGCCTTTTCCAATCCCGACGTCCGAAAATACTTCAGGTAGTCACAAACCCGGGGAAATTACCAGTGAAAATTTCAGCATTCAAGGCAGGGAAGCCTGGGACCTGGTCGGTTCCACCCATTTGGCCGCGTTGCTAGAAGGAAGAACCAGAGTAGTTTTCCCCTATGCTGTGGAATGCCAAATCTCTATCATTGTCGTGCTCTACGGCAAGGCTCATCTTGGATTGCTCTGCATCGAGTCAATTCTGCGCAACGCCGACGTTCCCTACGAACTCATCCTAGTTGACAACAACCCAACCGATGGCAGCGGGGAGATGCTGGAACATCTGGATGGCGCCGTAGTCATCCGCAACCGAGAGAATCTGGGCTTTGGGTACGCATGTGGACAGGGCGCAGAGCGGGCCCGAGGTGAGTTTCTTTGCTTCCTAAACAATGATGCACTTCTACATTCCGGAAGCTTTGGCGCCGTTCTCGCTGACTTTCGTGAGGACAAAGCCATTGGCGTGGTAGGCGGCAAGATCTTGCTAGCGGATGGCCGACTGCAAGAGGCCGGCTCTATGGTTTGGAAGGATGGTTCCGCTTGGGGATATGGCCGCGGCGACGATCCTGGGCTGCCACGGTACAATTTTCGCCGTCCAGTCGATTATTGCTCCGGGGCATTTCTTTTTACTCCTCGATCGCTCTTTGCCGAACTTGGTGGCTTCGATGCAAGGTTCTCGCCAGCCTATTACGAAGACAGCGATTATTGTTTCAAGGTTTGGGACGAAGGGTTGAAAGTCATTTATGAGCCGCGGGCGGTAGTCCATCACTATGAGTCGGCATCTTCGGAGATTGCGGAAGCCGCTAAAGGTCCCATCGCAAAGAATCAAGCAGCATTTTTTGATAAGTGGAGAGAACAGCTACAGCACCATCTCGCACGGGCGGGTGAACACATTCCTTATGCACGAATTGCGCAGCGCGCTGGAGGGGCACGGATCCTTTATTTGAGTGGCCCAGGTTTCCAAAGTACGGATGATCTCAGATTCAAAGGCTCCGATTCGGTTGTGGCACTACTCGCCAAGGAGGGGCACCACTTAACGGTGGCATCAACATCCCAAACCGGCGGAGAGCTCAGCGGCGCGAACTCTTCGAGAGATATTGAGTATGCCGATGTCACGACGGCCGCACACTATGTGTTTCGCGAGCTACTCTCGCAATACGACGCTGTCTGGATCGACGGGCAGCAAAGCATGTGTAGTTTCCTGCTGCACATCTGTAATATGGACAAGACTGTCCCGACGATAATCTACGAAGCCGGCATCCTCTCACCAAGACTGGCAGCCATCGACTCACCAATAACAATACGAACCGATGGATTAACCGTAGGAATCTCTGAAGCCCTGGCACTTTGCAGTGCAGCGGATCTGATCTTCGTGACCTCGGAAGCAGATCGGCAGTTCTTGCTCGAGAGGGGAATCAGTAATGTCCATGTGCTCTCTGCGACCAGCATCACCGAGGTTGCGGCCGGGATCGGAACCAAAGTAGGGCAATCTTCACCGTAATAATGAAACGATTCGCTCCCAAGCGTAATTTATACTCTTCTAATCGTGGATTCCATTTATCAGCGCCTCAAGCATTTAGTTTTTGGTACCAAGGCAGACTATGAGGTTAGGAAGGAACCGCAGACTGTTGCAGATCCTCTAACTGCGACAGACAGCACCACCTACCCGCCTGATGTGTATCGGTTCGCGGGGTTCCTGGCAAAACACTTCGGCTGCCGGAGCATCATAGATCTGGGTTGCGGTGCGAACCAGGATCTCACCCAAGTCCCATCGGATCTTACGTTCATACGCGTTGGTAGTGGCGACAATCTGTGCCGTGTTCCTCAGACGCATCCCGGCGCGATCATCATGGAACACGATTTTGCCGGCGGCGCGCTCCACATTGCAGACCGCGAACTAGTAAGACAGTCGCTGATTGTGTGCTCCAACATTATCGAGCGCTTGCCTGATCCGCTTCCACTGCTTGCCAGTCTTCAGGATCTACTGGCTGATGCGCAGGCTGCGATCCTTACAACTACTGTGCGAGACGTTTTATACAGTAGCCAACATGCGAGTCCCTCCGACAATGTTTCCGATGGCCGCGCGCGATCGCTGCCCGAATTCGAAGCATTGCTGCGCGTCGCCGGCCTGAATATCGATCTGGCCGGGCTTACCGCAAGCAATGACAGCGACTGGGCTAAACGGACGATGCTGGCAGTGTTGCGACACCGCGGTACGGAGCAACAACTCAGCACTCCTCGGGATTTTCGGGTGCTGGCGTTCATGTGTACCTACAACGAGGAAGATATCGTTCAGACGGTGCTTAAGCATGTCATCTCGCAGGGCGTCCAGGTCCATCTGGTTGATAATTGGTCGACTGACCGCACGGTTGAACGCGCGGAAGAGTTTCTAGGACGTGGACTGACAAGAATTACGAAGTACCCTATCGAGGGACCGTCGCCGACATACGACTGGCATGCGCTGCTGACACATGTTGAGGAGTTGAGCAGTGCATGCGATGCGGACTGGTGCATTCATTACGATGCGGACGAAATCCGAGAGTCTCCCTGGCCGCATATCAAATCTTCGCGACGCATTGTTCCGTGTCGATTGCGAAGGCTTCAACGCGGTCGACCACACTTGTCTGGTATTCCATCCGACCCAGGGTGGAACTGAGGATGCGACTGATATCGATTCCTACCGCCATTATGAATTCGGTAAGCGCGGTGGACATTTCGTCCAGATTAAAGCCTGGAAGCGGCAGAAAGATGGAGTCCGTCTCGCCGAATCGGGCGGACATCAGGTAGAGTTCCCGGGACGCAGGGTATATCCGTATAAGTTTTTGTTGCGACACTATCCAGTGCGATCGCAAGAGCAGGGAATTCGCAAGATACTATCCGATCGCAAGCCCCGGTGGAATCCTGTCGAACGAGGCTCGCGAGGCTGGCACACACACTACGATCATGTCGAACCGAGTCATAACTTTTTATTGAATGCAGTGAATTTGCTGGAATTCGATCCGGCTACTTTCTACCGCGACTACCTTGTGGAACGCCTGAGTGGGATCGGGGCCGAGCGCAGTTGAGAGCAAGGTTCTGAACTCAATTTGTTTGCATGCCTACGCGGTAGTCTGCCGTGCTATACCTGAAGCACGTCGCCTTCACGGGCGACCAACTGGTATAGCACCGGATTGACGAAGAATCCGATGAAGAGCCGGGAGATCAATCCCGCCACGATGACGATGGCGAAAGGCTTCTGGGTATCGGAGCCAATTCCAGTAGAGAGTGCGGCGGGGAGCAGCCCCAGGCAGGCAACGAGCGCCGTCATCATAATGGGACGAAGCCGCAAGAGCGAGGCTTCGCGAGTTGCGGTGGGGATGTCCATGCCTTCCAGGCGAAGCTTGTTGATGTAGGAAACCAGAATCACTGCCGTTTCCACCGACACACCTAGTAACGCCAACAATCCTAGAACCGAGGAAACGCTGAAAGGTGTGTGGGTTAGCTTTAACGCGATAAGCGCGCCCACTGGTTCCGTCATGATCACGCCTAAGGCGATGGTGACTGGAAACTTGAAGTTTCCATAGAGCGCGAACAGAATCATGAAAATGAGTACGATAGATAGCGGGCCGATTACGATGAGCTGCGACTTAGCTTCCAGAAATTGACTATACTCGCCACCCCAATTGAGCCAGTAACCCTGAGGCAGGCTCACAGCCTTGCTGACTGCCTTCTGGCCTTCTTGCACGGCGCGCTCCAAGTCTCGCCCTTCAATACTGTATTGAATGCCGATGTAGCGGGAGTTATTTTCACGATAGATAAACGCCGCACCATTTCCCTGTTTAATGTCGGCGAGTTGACTAAGCGGGATCTGCTTGCCATCCGGCGTGCCTACCAATAAATTACCGATCTCATGGGCGCTGCTGCGAAATTGGGGCTGCATGCGGACGACGAGATCGAATAATTTCTCGCCTTGAATAACCTGAGTTACGGCCTGGCCGCCGACGGCAGCCGAGATCACAGCCTCCACGTCAGCGACATTGATACCGTATCGGGCAATCTTGTCACGGTCTACGTCGATCAGCAGGCTGGGTTGACCTAACTCGCGAACCACGGTCAAGTCGGTAAAGCCGGGGATCTTGGCCAGCGCGTTCTTGATCTGTACTGCTTTGTCTTGAAGGACATTTAAATCTTCGCCATAGACCTTCACGGCCAGCGAACTCTTGAGTCCGGTTAGGGCCTCATCCACCGCATCTTCGGCAGGCTGGGTATAGTTGAAGATAATTCCCGGAAATGCGGTCAGCTTCTTATTGATGGCTTCGATCAACTTGTCTTTGGTATCGAACTTACCGCTCCACGATTTATCTTTGTAGGGTTTCAACCCGACATAAAACTCGCAGTTAAAAAATCCAGTAGGATCGGTGCCATCATCTGGACGTCCCAGTTCGGAGGCGACGGTGGTAACTTGCGGATAGGACATCAGGATGGCACGAATCTGAGGAGCGATACTGCTCGCCTCTTCGAACGAAATGGTATAGGGCATGGTTGCCCGCACCCAGAGCGCGCCTTCATCAAGATGGGGCATGAATTCGCCGCCGATGAAGGGCACCAGTAGCAGCGTCGCACCGAAAATCAGAGTAGCGATCACCAAGATGAGTTTCGGCCGCTCCAGCGCCCAATCCAACTGCTTCGCATAGACGCGCTTCATCCAGTCGTAGGTGCGATTCCCATGTTCTTTTACGCCGCTTCTGAACCAATACGACGCCAGGACTGGAACCAGAGTAAGAGTAAGGATCAGCGCGCCGATCAGAGC
This sequence comes from uncultured Acidobacteriaceae bacterium, assembly GCA_963746515.1. Lineage (GTDB taxonomy): Bacteria > Acidobacteriota > Terriglobia > Terriglobales > Acidobacteriaceae > Bog-257. The sequence goes on from CAVVBO010000005.1 coordinate 787,082, forward strand.
AAACGACATGGTCTCGGCCATGGGATGAAACAGCTTTCCCGACGGGCCGCTGAGAGCGTAGATGGGAAGATAGCCGGCGAGGATAACGGCGACGGAGTAGAAGATCGGGCGATCGACATCTTTCGCGGCCGCCAGAATGACTTCGTGCAGGCTATAGCTCTCGCCTTGCCGCAGGGCAAGTTCGCGGTAAATATTTTCCACCATCACCACGGTGCCATCGATGATGATGCCGAAATCAATGGCGCCAATGGAAAGCAGGTTGGCAGCGCCATCGTGAGCATGCAACACGATGAAGGCGAACAATAGCGCAAGCGGAATGGTGAGCGCGACGATGATGGCCGCACGAAAGCTAACCAGGAAAAACATCAGGACGATCAGCACCAGAACCATGCCGCGGAGCAGGTTGTCTTCCACCGTATCGGTGGTCAGCTTCACTAGTTCGCTGCGATCGTAATAAGGATGGATTTTGACGTCGGGCGGAAGGATGGTGCGGTTTAGTTCGTCCGTCTTCGCTTCCACGCCCTTCAAGACGTTCTGGGTCTGCTCACCACGCAGCATCAGAATGACGCCTTCGACCGCATCGTCATTCTTCTCGTAGCCGAATTCGCCCAGACGGGGCGCGTGACCGATCGCCACATCGCCGACGTCTTTAATGCGGATCGGTACGCCATTGTTGCTGCCCACTACTACGTTGCCGATATCGCTGGTGTCGCGCACCAGTCCGATGCCGCGCACGTAATAGAACTGGCCGCCCTGGGAGAAGAAGCCGCCGCCGGCATTGGCGTTATTCGCGGCCAAGGCTGCCTCGACCTGCGGGACGGTCAAGTGGTAGCCATAGATGCGGGCAGGGTCGAGCAATACCTGGTACTGCATGACCGTGCCACCGAAACCGGAGTCGTCAGCAACGCCCGGAACCGAGCGGTAGGCGCGCTCGATCACCCAGTCCTCAAACGTCTTCAGCTCTTGGGGACTGCGGTCAGGGCTTTCGATAACGTAGCGGTAGACCAAGCCGCTGGGACTGAACAGCGGAGCCATGGAAGGCGTGACGCCCGTGGGCAGCGTAGCTTGGGCGATGCGCTGGAAGACAATCTGGCGGGCGAAGTAGTCGTCCGTCTTGTCGTCGAAGGTGAGGATTACATCGGATAAACCGTAGAGCGAGATGGAGCGCATCACCACCATGTGCGGCACGCCATTCATCTCGAGTTCGAGCGGGAGGGTGACCAATCGTTCCACTTCTTCGGCGGCGTGGTCGGGCCACTGCGTAATGAGTTCAACCTGGGGAGGAGCAAGGTCGGGGTAGGCGTCCACCGGCATGCGCCGGAACGAGATAATTCCGGCGGCCATCATGAAGGCGGTCAGCATCAAGACCAGGAACCGCTGACGAAGCGCCGCTTGTACGATTCGATGAATCATTCGGAGATGGACGCCATGGTCCTAAGCACAGTTCCTCTGCGACCCTCAGGGGTCAAATATAGCTTCCAAAGCACTCGAGGAAAGCAGATCCCTCGGCGGCTAAAGCCAGCCTCGTGATGACAAAATAAAAGATCTACTACGGCACAGCTAAAAGTGTTTCCTTCGAAATCTTGCAAGACGACCTTTCAGCTGCCCGCAGCTTAAGCTGCGCTCCTTCAAAACATTACCGCTGCAATGAGTTCGCAAATTGCAGGAACAAGCTGCCATCGCCAATGACGCGATCGCCTGCCTTTAGTCCACCGGTAATTTGCGTTTGTCCTTTCAGGCTCTCGCCCAACGTGACCGTCCGCTTGGCAAATTGATTTTCCGATGCCTCCGCATATACGAACGGCTGATTTTCGTTGTCGCGCAGGACCGCGGAATCAGGCACGGCAATCGCATTTTGAATCGTGCCCGCATTTACAGTTGCCGTTACGAACATATCTTTCTTCAGCTTCTCGCCGGGATTGCTGGTCTCAATGCGCGCTTGAAGGGTGCGGGTAGTTGGATCCAGAGAAGCTGCCACATAGGCAATGCGGCCCTGGAAAACGTCAGGATAAGCTTCCGTCTGAATGGTGACTGGATCGCCTACCTTCACGTAGGGCAAATCTTTCTGATAGACGTTCACCAACACCCATACGGTACTGACATCGGAGATCAGGAAGCACTGCGTGGCACTGAGCTGAAGCAACTGGCCGGCCGCTACATCCTGCTCGACCACCTCGCCACTGATAGGAGCTTTTACCGGGACCTCGAAAGACGGCGGCGTCTTCACCAGCGCTGCTGGATCGGTGATACCCAAGACTTTCAGAGCAGCTTCCGCCGCCGCCAGATCGCCTCCGGCTTGCACCTCGGCCGACTCAGCCTGCTCCAGATTCTGTTCGGCGATGGCATGGTGTTGATACAAATCCTTGGCTCGCGCATAAGCTTTCTCGGCCAGCGCATAGGCATCTTTGGCCTTCAGATAATTGGTGCGAGTCTGGGAATAATCGGGACTGGCCACGTAGAGCATGGGCTGGCCGCGTTCGACTCGCTGGCCAGGGACGACCACGATGCGGCTGACTGGACCGCTCACCTGCGTAATGACCGGCGTGGTGTGAAAGCTGTTGTAGGCGACGGCGCCCGTCAGTCGCAAAGTACGAGTCAAGTTCGTGGGCTGGACCTGGAGAACCTGCACGTGGGCCATCTGGTCCGGCGGAATGGTGAACAGCTCGGCCGTGCTGGCGTTGTTGGCTTCGTTCTTGGCGGCATTGCCCGACTCGGCGCCGTTGCAGCCGGCCAGCGCCAGCATGACCGCTGACAGCACGGCAAATGTAGCCCAGGATTTCCAGCGATCATGAGACATCTTCACGGAAGATTCCTCGTTCCTACGGCTTCCTTTAGCTGCTCCAATGCAGTCATGTAAGACGACAAAGCCTGGCGATAGGCCAATTGGACTGAACGGTAGCTGCGTTCGGCATCCAGAAAATCCAGCAGGCTGGCCGCTCCGCGTTTATACGCGTACTCGCTGATGTCGCGCGAATCCTGGGCCTCTTTCAGGTAGCCAGAAGTATAAAGCTGGACCACCTCGTCATTGCTGTGCAGGGCTTCGTAAGCATCATTGACGTCGGACAGCACGATGTCGCTGGTCGAGGCCTGGGTCTCCTGCGCTTGAGTTAACGCATACTGGGTGCGCGCGATCTCGCCTTGATTACGATTAAAGACTGCTATGGGGAAATTCGCGAAAAACGATGCGGTATTCTCACCCGCGGTGTGGGTGTAATACGCAATACCATTCACGTCTACTTTGCCGTTCGCTTTCGCCAGCCCGATCTGGCTTTGGGCTGCGTTGATGCCCAGTTCGGCGGCATGGTAGTCGGGACGATCCTGAAGGGCTTTTGCCTGCAACTCTTCCAGCTTGACCGGGAGAGGCTGATACAACAAATCGCCTACTACGTCGTAGTTGGCAGGTACGGCATCATAGCCCAGCAGCGTGCGCAGATCGATCAAGCGCCTGTACCCTGGCTAAACGCGCGGAGGAAACGTCAGTTTGAAACTGCAACAGTTGCAGCTTGATCTTGAGGTAATCCCCTTCGCTGATGTACCCGGATTTGTATTGCGCCTGACCGATGTCAACCGTCTGCTGGAAGCTCTGCAAGTCTTGGAGCGCAAAACGGAGGGTCGATTCAGCCAGCAAGACGGTGATAAATTGCTGGCCGACATTGAAGGCCAGAGTGCGCTCGGCGTCGGTAACCTGGGCGCGAGTGACGGCGGTCTGGTCCTGGGCCGCTTGCAAGCGATGCTGGCGTTTGCGCCCACGCTCAAAGAGATATCCCAGCCCGGCATCGAACTGCTCAACTTCTCCCACATTGTCGGAGTTGAAGTTGGAAGGAGCAAAAACCGGCAAGAACTGGGAATCGAAATTGAGGGTGGGGTTGGGACGCAGATTCGCGGTAATCTCCTGCGCCTGGTTCTGAAGAACCAGCGTGCGAGTGGCCTTGAGGGCGTGATTATGAGCCAGTGCCAGATCAATCGCCTGATCAAGAGTGATCATGGCCGGGTTTTGCGCTTCCAGGGCAGGCACAAACAGCAGCAGTGCCGTCGCTACCCTGACGCATATCCGGACGTACTGTGGGCGCATAGAATTCAATTCAAAGTGCGGCCTTCGAAGGAAATATGCGGCCACCCAATCGTGTACGTCCTCAAGTTTCAGTATCGGTGTTACCCACGCGAGTTCAAAATACCGGCCACACTTCTATAGACGGCAACGGCCCCTCAGAGACAACAGCTATGTTAGCGGCAAACCCATTGTAAACCGGGAAGTTGCGGGCAAACCAAATTCAGGGACGAAGGGAAGGCGAGGCGTGCGGAAGTTTGTGCCATCAAGCATTCACCTGTAGTGGCGCGGGTCGGCAGCGTTCGTTGCAACCCCGTGTGCCCTGTGCTACTTTCAAGGATGGTTAGAGGTACGCTTTGCGCGCACAAGTGCCCGCTGGGCTGAACCGCAAAGAGGCCGAGATTTACGCCCGCCTCGATCCGGAGCGGCTGCCCCACCACATCGCTATCATCATGGACGGCAATGGCCGCTGGGCCAAACGCCGCCATCTGCCCCGTATCGCGGGGCACCGCTCGGGTGTGGCCTCGGTACGCTCGACCGTGGAAACCGCCGCTCGCTTGAAAATTTCCGCGCTTACCCTTTATTCCTTCTCGGCAGAAAACTGGAAGCGTCCCAAAGGCGAAGTAGAGTTCCTGATGAACCTGCTGCGGCGCTATCTGAAGATGGAGCTGCCCACGCTGATGGAGAACAACATCCGGCTGCAATACATTGGCCGGCAGCAGGAGCTTCCGCAAGAAGTGCAGGAGCGCATGGCCTGGGCGCGCGAGATGACTGAGCGCAACACCGGCATGGTACTCACCCTGGCGCTCAACTACGGATCGCGTACCGAACTGGTGGATTGCTTCAACTCGCTGGTGCGCGAGGCGTCGCGCAATGGCGGCATCGAGCACTTGAAGATCGATGAGCGCTCCATCGCGCGTCATCTCTATACCCACGGCCTGCCCGACCTCGATCTGGTCATCCGCACCAGCGGCGAAATGCGACTCAGCAACTTCCTGTTGTGGCAGGTGGCCTACTCCGAGATCTATGTGACCGAGACGCTGTGGCCCGACTTTCGCGGCACCCAGTTGCTGGAGGCCATCGAGGCATTCCAAAAGCGCGAGCGCCGCTTTGGAGGCCTGACCACCGACAACGGAAATGCCTCGTGAAGCGCGTTCTAACCGCAGTTATCCTGATTCCAATTGTTGTGCTGGCGCTGTTCAAGGCGCCGCTGTGGCTGTTTACGTCTGCTGGTGCTGGGAGTGGCGCTGCTGGCGGCTAGGGAGTATCTGGGCATCGTCAGGGTGCAGGGATTTCAGCCGATGTACGTGACCAGCTACGTCTTGCTGGTGTTATCGTTCGTGACCTTTTACTTTGTCGCTCAGCTGCTGACGACGATGCCAATCGGCGCTGGTGGAGTCGATCTTGAAGCTGGAATCTTCGGGTTGGCGCTGTTTTACGGATTGCCGTTTCTGACCATCCTGGGGCCGCTCGTCTTTCTGCTCGGCAGTTTGCGCAGGGATCCGCTCTCGCAGTCGCTTCCCGATGCCGCGATTTCGTACATGCTCCTGCCGTACGTGGGACTTACGTTGGGATTGCTTTTAGTATTGCGGGCTTCGCCGAACGGCGCACTGTACGTTCTTTACCTGATGCTTCTTGTCTGGTGCGGCGATATCGCCGCTTACTATGTGGGCCGCGCCATCGGCAAGCACAAGCTTGCACCTCGGATCAGTCCCGGCAAGACATGGGAAGGAGCAATCGCGTCGGCGGTCGGGGCGGCGGTTGTGGGATTAGTACTATTTCATTACATCAATCCAATCGCTGAGGCATTCCGCGGCGCACACCTCTTGGTCGAACGCGCCAACAGCTTGCGCGGTCCTATTCCGGAGGCTCGATCCTTTGCGCCTGCGCCCGTCTGGTTCGTGATTGCGTTTGCAGTCTCGGTTAACATTGCGGCGCAACTGGGAGATTTGGTGGAATCGGCGTTCAAGAGAGGGGCGGGAGTTAAGGATGCCGGAACCTTGTTGCCGGGCCATGGAGGAGTACTCGACCGCATTGATGCACTTCTGTTTGCATTGCCGGTGGGATTGATCTTTTGCATGGCTGGGATGAACAAATATTTTTCATACCCGCCTTACGTGCCTTAAGCACCCCTGTACGCGACATCTTCGGCGTCACGTGTGCGCTTCAAAGGAAACCCGCAGGGTGCAACAATCGTAGCCCAGCACATGAGTGCTGGGAACATGCGTAATAAACCATCCCTAGTCCTATCAGGGACGACACACAGCCTGCCGTCCCTGACGGGACTCAGTTCATCTTTAACTCGCAACCCAGGACTGACGTCCTGGGCTACGATTGTTTCGCCCTGCGGGCTTTTCTACCCCCGGCTCATACGATTGTGTCACCCCTGGGCTCTGGACTTCCCCGGCGAACAGATAATTCGAAGGGCATGGGTTACGATAAGGAAGGTCAACCGCAGGTCCCTCCGCTCGGGCTGAAGCCCTCGGTCGGGATGACAAGGGCTTGTGTCAGGGCATGACTTTAGTAGTGCCGAAGAAAGCCCAAAATATATCGGGCTTTAGCCCGGGCGAGGCATGGAACGTTTCAGGGGCTGAAGCCCAAGTCACTGTTGGTTGTTTGCGGCACGGCTGAAGCCGTGCCCTGATACAAAACGATTTGAAAAAGTGCCGTTTAACCGCCGCACTATCCAACCCATGAAACACATCGCTATCCTCGGTTCCACTGGTTCCATCGGCAAGAGCACGCTCAGCATCGTTGAGAGTTTTCCTGATCGCTTCTCTGTCGTCAGCATGGCGGCGGGGAACAATGTCGATCTGGCTTTCGAGCAGGCGAGGCGCTGGCGTCCGCAAGTTCTGTCGATGGCGACTGCTGAGGCCGCTGGCCAGCTCCAGGACAAGCTGAAGAAAGCCGGCCTGAACAATGCCGTCGAAGTCTCACACGGCTCTGCTGGCACGGTGAAGGTTTCGAGTCATCCGGATGCGGACTTCGTGGTGAGCGCCATCGTCGGAGTGGCTGGACTGGAAGCCACATACGAGGCGGTCAAAGCCGGAAAATCCGTCGGACTGGCCAACAAGGAGTGCATGGTTGCAGCCGGCGACTTAATCACCGCCGAGGCACGCCGTCAAAGTAAGCCGTTGCTGCCGATCGACAGCGAGCACAATGCGATTCACCAGTGCATGCGCGGCGGCCGCCGTAACGAAGTCCAGCGCGTGTGGCTGACGGCCTCAGGCGGTCCATTTTTTCATACCCCGGCCAGCGATTTCTCCAATATTACGGTGGAGCAGGCGCTCAATCACCCAACTTGGAAGATGGGCAGGCGCATAACGATCGATTCGGCGACGCTCATGAATAAAGGCTTCGAGGTGATTGAAGCTTGCCGTCTCTTCGATATGCCGTCCAGCCAGATCAGCGTGCTGGTTCATCCCCAAAGCACTGTCCACTCGATGGTCGAGTTCATTGATGGCAGCTTGCTTGCTCAAATCTCCGTGACCGATATGAGATTACCGATCCTGTACGCCCTGACATATCCGGACCGCATCGAATCGGACTTGCGCTTTCCGGTGCAGGAGCTACGGCAGCTGGATTTCAGCTTGCCCGACCTGGAGAAATTTCCTTGCTTACGTTTAGCTTACGAGGCAGTCGAAGCGGGAGGTGGCAAAACCATCGCCCTGAACGCAGCCGACGAGGTAGCGGTGGCGGCATTCCTCGAAGGTAGTATTGGGTTTGTGGACATTCCGGCTACAATAGAAGCAGTTGTTTTGGAAACGCCGGGGCGAGTGCCGGAATCTATAGAAGAAGTATTGAGCGTGGATGCGGACGCGCGGCGCAGGGCGCAACTGCGAGTTCAGATGTTAAGCCAGGGACGAAGCGCTATCCCGGCAACTCGACACTAGCAACTCCCCAGTAGAAGAGATTTATGGAATCGTTCTTGATTGCGGTGGTCGCGATGGCCGTTGTGCTTGGGATCATGATCCTGGTGCACGAGTTTGGTCATTATGCCGCCGCTAAGTATTTTGGCGTCCGAGTGGACGTATTCTCCATTGGCTTCGGCAAGCGCCTGGCCGGCTTTAAGCGCGGCTATACCGACTATCGCATCAGCGCGCTGCCGCTGGGTGGATACGTCAAGATGGCAGGCGAGAATCCGCTGGAATCGCGTAGCGGCGCGCCCGACGAGTTCATGTCGCACCCGCGCTGGCAGCGCTTCGTGATCGCAGTCGCCGGCCCGGCCATGAACATCATTCTGGCCATCGCGCTGCTGACCGGCGTATTCATGGTGCACTACGAGCATCCTCTCTATCTGGACGAGCCGGCAGTTGTGGGCTGGGTGATGGACGGCTCTCCCGCGGCCAAGGCAGGCATCGAGCAAGGTGATCGCATCGTACGGATCGACGGCCAGGCAAATCCGACCTGGGAAGATGTTTTGCTGAAGGTCATGATCAGTACCAAGCAGCCGGTCAGCGTCGCAATCCAGCGCGGTCCCGACATTCTGGAGAAACAGATTCAGCCGGAAGCGGAAGGCTCCGACGAATATGGCACTGTGGGATGCTTGCCTGATCAGCCGGTCATCGTCACCCAACTTGAGTCCAACATGCCAGCGGCCAAGGCTGGTTTGAAGGTGGGCGACGAGATTGTTTCGGTCAATGGCACGCCGGTGCGTTCTCTCTACTCGGTCGTCCATTACCTGCAGAAAAGCGGCGACAAACCCTTGGTGGTGGTGGCCTCGCGCCAGGGACAGCAGATTAGCTTCAATATGACGCCTGTCTACGACCAAGGACGAAAGGCCTACCGGTTGGGATTCGGCTCGGAGCCGGTACACGTCGACAAGCTGCCATTTGCCAAGGCGCTGGATCGATCGTTCGAGGAGAACAGAAAATATTCGCTGCTGATGGTCGACCTAGTCCACAAGATGGTGGAGCAGGAAAGTCTCGATCAAGCAGCTCGACGGTCCAATCGGGATCGCACGCGCTTCCGGCGAGGCTGCTCGCCAGCCAGGCTGGACTCCGTTGCTGAGACTGATGGCGATGATCAGCCTGAACCTGGGCATTCTCAATCTGCTGCCTATTCCGATTCTCGATGGCGGAAGGATCCTGGAACTCATTATCGAGTCGATCATGCGGCGCGATATCAGCTTGCGCATCAAAGAACGTATCTACCAGACGGCGTTTGTTTTCCTGGTGCTGTTCTTTGTGGTGGTGATTTACAACGATCTGATGAAGGCCTTGCCGGGGCTGGCACAGCGGCTGCCGTAGGCGACGAGTTTTTAGCGGAAGAATCGATGGGACGCAGCCAGCGTCCCATTTTTGTTGAATCCGGCGTGGCGTTACCGCGCTTTTTCGTTCGTCGCAGCCGAAGTCTGTGTCCCTGGCGCCTGCTCGGCTTGCAGGAGTTCGTGACACTGTTTCAGAAAGGGTTCGGCCGCCGCTTCGCCTGACGCCACCGCTCGCAGCAAGAGTTTGTAGGCCAGCGAATAATCGTGCGGCGTGTCTTTCCCGCCCATGTAAATACGCGCCTCATTCACCAATGCCCGGGACGAGCCTTGCGCGGCCGCTTTTTCGAACCAGCGTATGGCTTCGGCCTCATCGGCCTGAACGCCCTGGCCTAACATGTACATCGCGCCGAGATTGGCTTGCGCAGTAGCTGAAGCCCTGCTCGGCTGCCTTGCGTATACCAGAACACGGCCTGCTGCTGGTCGCGGACCACTCCTTGTCCGTATTGGTAGACGTATCCTAAATTGCTCTGAGCTTGTGCGTTGCCCTGGCGCGCTGCCACTTCGTACCATTTGGCAGCCTGTTCCAGATCGCGTGGCAGTCCTTTGCCGGCTTGGTATAGATTTGCCAGGTTGCATTGCGCCGGAACATAACCAAGCGCAGCGGCTTTCTGGTACCATTCTGCCGCTTGCACGAAGCTCTGGACTACTCCCCGACCCTGTTCATAGAGCAGGCCAAGGTGATGCTGCACTTCGGCATTGTCCCGTAGTGCGGCCTTGCGATACCAGCGAATCGCCTCGGTAAGGTCTTGCTGGACGTGGATACCTTCTTCGTAAGCCACGGCCAACGCCGCTTGCGCCCCAGGGTCTCCGTGCCGCGCCTGATTTTGCAGCAGAATGAATTGCTTTTGAGTTAAGTTTGTCAGCTCTTCTTTGGCAGTATTGCCTGCCTTGGCTATCGCCGCCGGGAAAACCAGCGAGCAGCCTAAGATCATCAAGAACCACACTCCGCCCCAATCCCTGCGAATGGCCATCGCCCCTCCACTCAAAAGCCGAATCGCTTGCCAAGTCGGAGGCAGTCTAGTCCGGCAGCAGCCCGAATACCAGAAAAATTGTCGCTGTTTTTACTAAAGTGGTAGCCGCCGGGTAGCTTCCGGATCGATACGGATGCCGGCTCCATTCTCCGGAGATGAAAATCAAAAGGCTCCCAATTGGCGGGAGCCTTGAGTTTTCGTATTCCGATTCAGCCGATCCCGAGGTTAGTTGAACGACTGCGAACTGGAGCCGTCGTTGCGCTTCAGGGTCGGACGATCATCGTCGGGCTGGCTGCTGCCGCTGCCGGTGCTGCTGCCACTACCAGTATCGGTGCTGGGATTGTCGGCGGTGGCGCGCCGCAGGGTCGGACGGTCCTTGTTGTCCTTGTCGTTCTGCAGCTTGTGACGGTTCTCCAGCGACGCCAGCCGGCGCCTTCACCTGATCGAATTCCGAAGTGTCCACAATGTACTCGTCGACGCGCCGGCAGCACGGTCCGCATTTCGTTCTGTGCGGAGGCAACGCGGTCGGGCGTCATAGGGTGCGAAGCAAATGCCTTGGCCAGCGTGCCGGGCTTCTTCTTTTCCTGCGCCTCAATCTTCTCGAAGAACGAGATGAACGACTGCGGATCGTATCCCGCCTTGTACATGTATTCCATGCCGAGGAAGTCGGCTTCCGCCTCGAAGTTGCGCGAGAACTTCATGAAGGTCAGCGGCACGCCGATGCCCATGCGCCGCCTGCGTTCCTTCATAAACCGCCCAGCCGCCGGGCACGAAGATCAGCGGAATGCTGGCCAGGTTCACGATGTTGCCGCGCGTCTGCTCGCGCGCTACGTGGCAGGCGGCGACGTGTCCGATCTCGTGCGCCATCACGCCGGCCAGTTCGGCTTCATTGTCGGCCGCCAGAATCAGGCCGGAGTTCACATAGAAGAAGCCGCCGGGCAAGCGCGAAGGCGTTGATCTCGTCGGTATCGATCACCTTGATGGTGAACGGAACTTTGGCGTCGGAGTTGCGCACCAGGTTCTGGCCGATGCGGTTCACGTATTCGGTGACCACCGGATCGTTGACCATCTTGGCGCCGTGCTCCACCTGCTGCGAGTAGCTGCGGCCCATGGCCACTTGCTTGTCCAGCGAGTACCAGTTGCCCATGCCCTTGTTGCAACCGACATTGCGATTGCCGATGGCGTCGATGTTGTCCATCGTGTCTTTCGGGGGAGCATTCTTCTCCGGCTTCTCGGGCAGATACTGTCCGTCGGAGCCGGACGACGAGCCCTGCGAGCGTACTGACTGGGACGTGGCCGGAAGCGCTCGGCGTACTCGATCCCTGAGGTAGACGAACCCTGGTTCTGGGCGACGCCCAACGGAGCCAACATCAGCGCCAAGAGCGCCAACACTGAGAAAACGCAATGCGGAACGCATGATGTACACCTTCTTGGGCTCGCCCCGGCCAGAAGAACACACCGACCTCAGGAGCCCTTGGCCCTGTCTAATATGAACCCGAATCGGGCCATGTTGTTGCCCGGCTACTGCTTCTATTCTCGTCCCCTTTGGGAGCAAAGTCCATCGCTATATGGCAGATTAGTACGATCTCTTATCAGATGTCACGAATCCCACTAAGGGTTCCAGAATTTGGGGTGCCAGAGTTTCAAATTCTTGCGGAGTGGAGGTTAAGCTGCCCGGTTTGCCGGCTCGGTGCGGCAGGTCAATGAGCAGCTGCCCTCGTCGACTGAAGTCGGCTCGTGATGACAAGACATAACAGGGCTTGCTACGGCGTACCTGAAGCTATGCCCCTTCGATCGCACCGTGATACACTTTTCTATAGATCCTGTATGGCTCAAATTCAGCGCAGAAAGACGTATACCGCCATCGTAGGCGGAGTTCGCGTCGGCAGTGATGCACCAATTGTGGTGCAGTCGATGACCAACACCGACACCGCCGACATCGACGGCACCATCCGCCAGTGCATGGCGCTGGCCCGCGCCGGCTCCGAACTGGTGCGCGTCACCGTCAACAACGATGCCGCCGCCGAAGCTGTGCCGCACATCGTCGACGGCCTGGACCAGCCTGGGCGTGCCCGTGCCCATCATCGGCGACTTCCACTACAACGGGCACATCCTGCTGAAGAAGTATCCCGCCTGCGCGCGGACGCTGGCCAAGTACCGCATCAATCCCGGCAACGTTTCCATCGGCAAGAAGGACGACGACAACTTCCGCACCATGATCGAAGTCGCCATCGAGAACGACAAGCCGGTGCGCATCGGCGTCAACTGGGGCTCGCTCGATCAGCGCTGCTGACGCGGCTGATGGACGCGAACTCCAAGCTCGACGAGCCGAAAGACGCGCGCGACGTGACGATGGAAGCCATGGTGCAAAGCGCGCTGCGCTCCGCCGAACTCGCCGTCAGCTACGGCATGAGCGCGGAGCAGATCATCCTCAGCGCGAAAGTCAGCGGCGTGCAGGACCTGATCGACGTCTATCGCGAGCTGGCGCAGCCGCTGCGAGTATCCGCTGCATCTCGGCCTGACCGAAGCGGGCATGGGCGCGAAGGGCATCGTCGGCAGCACCGCGGCGCTTGGCGTCGTGCTGCAGGAAGGCATCGGCGACACCATTCGCGTCTCGCTCACGCCCGCGCCGAACGGCGATCGCACCGAAGAGGTCACGGTCGCGCAGCAGATTCTGCAGTCGATGGGCATTCGCAGCTTCACCCCGCAAGTCACCGCGTGTCCCGGCTGCGGCCGCACCACCAGCACCTTCTTTCAGGAGATGGCCGAGCAGATCCAGAGCTACCTGCGCGAGCAGATGCCGCATCTGGAAGACGCGCTACTCCGGCGTGGAAGAGATGAAGGTCGCGGTGATGGGCTGCGTCGTCAACGGCCCCGGCGAGTCGAAGCACTCCAACATCGGCATCTCGCTGCCGGGAACGTTCGAGGAGCCGAAAGCGCCGGTCTACGTCGATGGCCGCCTGATGCTGACGCTCAAGGGCGATCACATCGTCGCCGAGTTCATCAAGATCCTCGACGACTACGTGGACTCGCACTACGCGGCGAAAGACAAGCAGCTGGTAAGTATCAGCAGCTAGGCTTCGGTCAAGTTATAGCCCTCAGTGGCTGAAGCCGAAATAATCTTGCGTTACTTTACGGACGGCCTGAAAGGCCGTCCCCTTCAAAGAACAGCCTTAGCTCCTAATCAAAGCCACAAAGAAGAATGCCGAAGCTTTCGCCTCGGCATCTTCCGGTCGGTGTGAGGTTCACGCGGCTGCCGTCCGTCGAAACGCGCGGAATTGCGCACGTCGAGACGGGACTTAACCGCGCAGGATAAAGCTCGTCAAAAACTAAGCGCGCAACTATGCGCCGCGGCGCGGATGCATGATCATGTCGCGCACCTGGGTCGAGCACGCTGGACAGCTGCATGGTGTTCAGCTTGCGAGGTGAACTCCACCAGCTCGGCGACGAACGGGTCGGCCAGCAGCTCCGTTGATCTCGTCTTCGCGCGAAGGACCGCAAGCGCGCAGCAGATCGGGCACACTCACCTCCAGCGCCTGCGCCAGGCGAGCGAGCGACGACAGCGTGGGCGTCGCCTTCTCGTTCTCGATCTTGGAGACGTAGGTGCGAGGCACGCCCATGCGCAACGCCAGTTGACGCTGGCTCAAGCCGCCGCGCTGACGCAGGCTGCGGATGGCTTTGGCCACCTGCACCTCGGAGCGGCTGGTATCTTCCGGCTCCACCAGCTGGCATCTGCGGGCGTGAGGATCGGCTCAGGCTCGTCCTCATCCAGTGACGTGCGGCAGCGACGGCAAAGATTGTTGAAGGTTTTGAACTGGACGAGATGGCAATGGTCGCATCTCACCACTTCCCGGGAATCCACGGGTGCGAGAGTCGTAGCCATTCAGGTTGCGGGAGTGCCAGAGCAGGGCACTACAAACAACTTATGCGTACTTTGCGGCATTTCCTCTGCTAGAGTCAAGTACATTGTCGGTGTGAAAACGCTGGAAAGCTGTGCAAATTCCAGCAGCCGTCACCCAACAGACCGGACGAAAACCCGGACAAATTCAGGAGAAACACGGAATGAATCGCGAACGACGCGTGGTGTTTACTAACTGAGTTCACCCAGTCAGAAAGTTTGCGCAAACATGCTCTGGCTGTGGAAGCGTGCATGCGCGCTTATGCCCGCAAGCTCGGCGGCGACGAGGAACAGTGGGGCATCGTCGGGCCTGATCCACGACTTCGATTACGAGAAATATCCCAGCGCCGAGGAGCATCCGTTCAAGGGCAGCGAGATCCTGAAGGAGCGCGGCTATCCCGACGAGATGCGCCGCGCGATCATGTCGCACGCCGATTACTCCGGCGTGCCGCGCGAGTCGCAGATGGAGAAGACGCTGTTTGCCTGCGACGAACTGGCCGGGATTCATCACCGCGACGGCGCTGATCAAGCCCAACAAGTCGCTGGCCGAGGTGGATGCCAAGTCGGTGCGCAAGCGGATGAAGGACAAAGCCTTCGCCCGCTCGGTCAGCCGCGACGACATCATCAATGGCGCTGCCGACCTGGGCGTCGATCTGGACGAGCACATCAGCTTCTGCATCGAGGCGATGAAGAGCGTAGCTGGGGAATTGGGGCTGGTCGGGAAACAGTAATTCCGCACTGACCAGGGCCTGAAGAGACTGTGTCGCGAGGGGTGTCGCCGCTCTGCGGCTCACGGCTATTTTCCATATTCGCGGGGGCTTACGCCCCCGGCTAACTTCATCCCGCCGCGTTGCGGCTAGTCTATCGATTATTCCAGCTGTTTGTTCCAGCAGAAAACTTTCCGTCCGGTTGCGACACAGTCTCTGAAGGCCAAGTCTACGGATGTAGCGCAGAGAAAAAGCGGTCCGTTGCGGCGGACCGCTTCGGTCGAAGGCCCCCGACCCTTCTGAGGGAGCCTTCGAGCTTGCTTGCTCCTCCGAGTTACTGGGCCGCCGGTTCCGCCGGCTGCGAGAGCTTCTGAATATGCTGGTTGATGCGAGTCAGCTGAGTCTGCCGCAGCTGGTCGGCCTTGGCTTTCTGCTCCGGCGTCAGAATCGGTGTTATAGATCTGGCTGTGGAGGTTGGCCTTCTGCACCATCAACTGCGCCATGATCTGCGACTGCTGAGTGGCCAGCGCCTGCACCTTGGCCTGGTCGAAAGCGCCGCCGGCGGTGGCCGTCATCATGGCCGCGCGATTCTGCGCCATCTGCTGCATCAGCGGACGGGTGGTCGTGCGCTGGGACTGCATGATGGTTTTGATCTGTTGCTTCTGCGCATCGGTCAGGTTCAGTTCCTTGGCCATGAAGCCCATGTGGCCGTGCCGATGGCCGCTCCAGGCGGACGCGCCGCTTTCGTCAGTCTGCTGCGCAGAGGAAATCATGGCGGTGCCGCAAAGCACCAGCGCCAGCAAGGCAACGGCAACGCCCCAAAACTTGGTCTTCATCTGTATCTCTCCTTCTCGACAGTTCGTCTGTCAAATGTTGAAACCCCGCGAGCGGGAATTCGACGGTAAAGTCTGGTAACGCAGGCGTAAAGATTTGTGAAAGCTCAAACGATCGGCGCACAGCCGCCTCCGTGCATCCGCTCTCTCTGTGCACTATTTCGGTTTTTGCCGTCAGAAGTTCCGCAAAGTTACTGTCGGGTGCGTGGTTTCGCTTTTGACGATAGGCGCTTCGGCCTGATGTCTGGGGCTGGAAAGAACAAACGCCACGGCGTGGACCGTGGCGTTATCGTAAAAGCAACTTTGAGTAGCGGGATACCGTGATAGTGGGACTACCTTGTCAACACTGCTTCGGCGGCCGTCGCTTTGGCTGCATCGGAAGCGCGTTCTTTTTCTCCTACTTCATCCAGATGAAGATGCTTGGTCTCGGGAGAGTACAGCAGGCTGACGAAGGTCATAATCGCGCCGACGGTCAGGATTACCGCCGGCGACAGCCACATATCCTGCTTCTCGATAGCAGAGATGAACGGGATCTTGTGGGCCCACCAGACGTAAACGCCGAACCAGGCTCCCAACAGGGCTCCCGAGGAGTAGCCAAAGCCTACACCGGCCGCGCGCCGCTTGGTGGGGAAGCGCTCACACAGGTAGGCAGGAACGACGCCCCAAGCCAGCTTGAGCATGGCCGCCATGACGCAGCCTACGATCGCCAGCCAGAGATTGCGCTGGATCGCTGCATGATAGAGAACGTAAAACACCGGGATGCCGAACACGACCAGAAATACGCAGTACCACTGGGTCAGGATCTTGCTGTCCGGTCCGATCCGAGAGCCAGCCGTAGAAGTTGTAACCCAGGAACGCCATGAACAGCGCAAAACCGTAGATCAGACTATAGGTGGTGGTGTTAAAACCACGTCCCTTCAGGGTAAGAATGTTGGGCAGGAAGCCATAGACGGAGTAGTCGGTAAGAAACAGGCCGGTCATAAAGAAGAAGACCTGCAGGAAGTCGAACAGTTGCGGAGGCTTGAACAGATTCAAGAAGGGAGACTTCTCGATAGTTCCCCGGGCCTTGGCCTTCTCGAATTCCGGAGACTCCTGCAGGTTCTTCCGGATATAGAGCGCCAGGAAGACGGGAATGACACCGGTCATGAAGGCGATTCGCCAGCCGTAGGCCGCCATCGCTTCCTTAGTGGTAAGGAAAGAGATTAGCGCGAATACCAGCGAAGCAAAAACATAACCTAGGGGAAATCCGGACTGAATGAATCCGCCGATGGCGCCGCGCTTTTTCTGCGGAGCATATTCAATGGCGAAGGTGTGACCTACGGCATACTCGCCGCCGAAGAAGATCCCCATAAACAAGCGTAGAACGCAGAAGATAACGTAGGACCAGACGCCGATCTGCGCATAGGTAGGCAGGAAGCCGCCCAGCAGCGACATCACGCCGACGCCGCCGATAGTAAAGATCAACAGGAACCGGCGGCCGATCTTGTCGGCAAAACGTCCGAAGATTGCCGAACCGATAGGCCGGGCAGCCATGGTAATGGAATAGCTAAAGACAATGACGATGTATTGCCAGGCTGCGCTGCCCTTGGGGGACACGAAAATCTTGACCAGGATAGGAGCCATGACCAGCACCAGCGCCATGTCATAGGCATCCAGCATGAATCCCAGAAATTGGGACATCATGGCCATCTTAGTTTGCTTGAGATAAACGTTGCTGCTCCGGCATAAGTGCTCCTGGAAGAGAGAATGGGCCGCGATGAAGCCAAGATGTAACACTTCACGCCGGGAAAGGTTGGCGACGGGCATCACGGCTGCTTGTGATGGATAACCATAGGACAACTCTCAGGAAAGGTTGTGGCGAGGACCAGTGGCAACCTATCGCCAGCGAAAATTCCTACCCCAAGCGCCAATCTCCGCAGCCGCTACCACCAAAGTTGCAAAGGCCTTTGTCACAAATTGGAACAGTAGTCTAAATCTGTTGCGACCCTGTGTTTACAGGCTTGGAACCGTATCTTTCTTCTAGCTTTGTCACAAATTATGTGTGCGCTCGTCACAAGGTCGCGTGAGGGATGTCCGCCTTGGGGGGTGTTCCTTTGCCGTAGAGTGCAGCCCAGGCCAATCCACAGGTGGGATTATAGGTTTTAATCCCGATGACTCCAGGCTTTCCCATCTGGAACGGAATTGCGCCGTTATATTCTGGAGGCGACGATGCGATATTCCTTCCGTGTCCTAATTCTTTTCCTGGTAGCCACCGTTTGTCTGAGTACAGCTTTTGTTAGCGCTGCAGGCCAGAGCGGTACAACCCCAACCACCACAGACTAAGAAGACGACGACCACCACCAAGAAGACCACGGCTAAGAAGCCGACGGTGGAAGAACAACTGCAACAGTTGACCAATAAGCTGACGCAGCAGCAGACGCAGATTCAGCAGCAGCAAAGTCAGATTCAGCAGCTGCAGCAGACGAATGGTCAGCTGCCCAGCAGGTACAGCAGCAGGGTCAGACGTTCCAGACTCGGTACAGCAAGCTACGCAGCAAGCCAGCGCGGCGCAGGACGGCGTAAACAGCCTGCATACCACGGTCACCGATCTGCAAAGCACCACCCAAGCTACGGCCAATGCTCTTCTGGCGAACAAGAAGTCGGTGGACGCGCTGGAGAATCCGCTAGCGATCCACTATAAGGGCGTGACCATCACTCCCGGCGGCTGGCTGGAATCCACCTTCCTGGTCCGCGGCCATAACGAGAATGCCGACATCACCAGCTAACTTCGGCGCCGTACCTTTAAGCGGCGTGGCTAACTCGAACCTATCGGAATTTCGCGCCAGCGCGCGCGGTTCCCGTCCGATCCTGGTAGCTACCGGTATGGCGGGCAGCACCAAGCTGACCGGGTACTTTGAGATGGACTTCCTGGGCCAGGCTCCGACGGCCAATTATGTTGAAACCAACAGCTTCAACCCCCGCATGCGTCAGTTGTGGATGCAGGCAGAGTTCAAGAACGGCGTGACCTTCACGGCCGGCCAGTTCTGGAGCTTGATGACCACGGATCGCAAAGGTATCGCGACCCGGTCTGAGTTCATTCCGACCACGATAGAAGGCAGCTACGTTGTGGGCTATAGCTATGCGCGCCAGAATGCGGTTCGCATTACCAAAGACTGGAACAACAAAGTGTGGGGCGCCTTTGAAGTTGCCGGTGCACAGACCACTGTGGCCACCAGCTATACCCCGGCCAACCTGATGGGTTTCGCCACCAGCACCAACGCTCTGTCGCCTAATTCAAGCACGCTGAACTACCTGGCGGGCAGCGCTGCTGGTATGTCCACCGATCTGGCTCCGGACTTCATCGGCAAACTGGCTTTTGAGCCGGGCTACGGACACTACGAAATCAAGGGCTCTGGTGAGCATCTTCCGTGATCGCATCGCGTCCACGGCAGACACTACGGGAAACACCAACGTTACTGCCGGCGGCGGCCTGGGATGGGCATGCCATCCTGCCCGGCAATCTGGTAGCCTCAAGAAAGTGGACTTCGTCTTCGAAGGCCTGGCAGGCAAAGGCACTGGCCGTTACAATGCAGCCGCGCAATCCGACGTGACTTTGGAGCCGAATGGAAATATCGTTCCCCTACCCGCCATCAACTCGTTGGCCGGTTTTGAATTCCATCCCACGCCGAAGCTCGACGTCTTCGTTTATGGCGGCGATCAGTATGTCGGCAAAGAAGCGTTCTCCACTTTGTCGGACGGCAAGCTCGTAGCTGCCGGGTACGGCTCCTACCTGGTCAACAACTCCAACTGCGGCCTGGAAGTTATTCCCGAAGGCGGAGCGGCTTGCGGCGCGCAGAACAAGAATCTGTGGGATGTGACTGGCGGCCTCTGGTATCGCATCTACTCCGGCCCCTTCGGCAGACTGCAGTATGGAATGCAGTTTGAGTACATTTCCCGCAACAGCTGGTCGGCCGATAAGGGCGGATCTCCGACGGGCAGCGACGCTGTGGGGTTGACCTCGATCCGCTTCTACTTGCCATAGTTCGTTCGACCGAGAACTGTTGCAAAATTCAACACTTGCTGCCGGGGTAACAGCCGGCAGCTTTTTTTGTTTGCGAAGTAACCATTTGCGCAGCTGATTTAGCGATATAATCCCGCCCCAAGGATGGCATCTGCCGCGCGCCTTCTGGCATCTGCGGAGATGTCTCGTGGTTTGGTTGAGCCGAGCTTGAGCCTGCCTAAGTGGGGTTTGCGACAACAGTAACGGATCACGCAGGTGTATCGTCGTCGCAGCACCAGCAGTAAATGTGCGCCGATCATCTGCTTCACCGTCGCTCATTGAGGAGATCAGGTATGCGGTGCTTTTCGATGCTTGCCGCTGCGCTTCTGGCCAGCTCTTCGTTCGTACTTGCGCAGGAGATACCCGCGGGTACGGTGATCCCGGTCATGATGACCATGACGGTGGATTCGCCAAGGCCCACCCCGGCCAGCAGATCATCGGCAAGGTGATGGAGTCGGTTCCTCTGGCGGAGGGAAACATTCCCGCAGGGGCCAAGGTATTCGGCCACGTCGATCAGGTTCATCCCGGGCAATGGCGTGTCTCCGGCATGGATTGCCATCCAGTTTGATCACATTGTGTTTCACGGCCGGGAAGTGCCTTTCAAGGCCAACCTGCGCGCGCTCGCCAGCATGATGGCGGTGCAGGACGCGCAGGTGCCGTTCTTTGAGCCGGACACCACTCCCCGCAGCGCGGTGATGCTGGCTCCGGTCGGCGGCGATGCAGCCTTCCGGCCCGATAACCCGGAGAAGTCGTGGGGACGGATGGTGCGCTTCAGCGGCGATCTGAATCCGGGCTGCGGTGGCCGGGTCGATCAGCCGGGGACGACCGGCGCACTGTGGGTGTTCTCGCCGTACGCCTGCGGCGTGTATGGCTTTGGCAAGGGTTTGGTGATCGTGTATGACGGATCGGCCGATCCGGTGGGCAACATTGTTCTGGGTTCGCAGAAGAATGTGGTAGTGCACGCCGGCAGCGGTATGTTGCTGCGGGCTGAGGCGGGGAAGCCTTCGCCGGAAAACGCTTCCGTTCAGTAAGCGAGTTTGAATAGGTTATGAAGATGGCCCTGTTGCGTGAGGTGATCTGACCGCGCAGCGGGGCTTTGTTGCGCCGGCAAGAATATCTGCGGCATCTAGATTTGTGATGGGTGTTATGCGAGCCGGAACGTTAAAACTGATTGCGGGTCTCTTATGGCTGTCGGCCGCGGCGGCCGTGGGACAGCAGATTCCCGCCGGGACGGTTCTTCCGGTGATGTTGCATTCGACGCTATACGCGACCAAGGGCAAACCCGGTCAGCCGGTGACTGGCAAGATCATGCAGGATGTGCCGCTGCCCGATGGCGCGAGTATTCCCAAGGGCTCGCGGGTCGTCGGGCATATCGTCAGCGCCACGCCCGCCTCGGCAGGATCGCCATCACAGCTCGCCCTCCAGTTCGATCAAGTTGTGGTGAAAGACCGGCAGATCTCCATCGCCACTCATTTGCGGGCGCTGGCTTCGATGAATGAAGTCTTCGAAGCGAAGATGCCCACAAATTCCTGGGACGACTATGGAACTTCGCCCAGCGATTGGAATACGGTGCAGGTTGGCGGCGCAGGCGTGTATCGCGGCAACGGGCAGGTTGTCTCGGGAAATCAAGTGGTAGGCCGGGCCACTGATTACGGCGCGGTTACGGCCAAGCTGATTGCTGCTCCCGCATCTGGCTGCCATGGCGATAGCGAAGCAAGCGCCCGCGAGCAGGCATTGTGGGTGTTCTCGCCGTGGGCGTGCGGGGTATACGGTTTCAGCGACCTGAAGATTGCCCATGCGGGCCGGACCCAGCCGGTCGGGCGGATCGAGTTGGAGTCGCGCTGCAATGTGCGCGTGAGCGGCGGAAGCGGATGGCTGTTGCGGGTGGAATCCGCCGGGGACAGAGCATCTGGCGCGAACTGAACTGCAGGTCCCCTGGCCGAGCAAACTGTGCTCCTTCAAATTTCGGCAGCCTGTGAAGCCGGCTCGCGGTGGCAAGCAAGGAGCAGATCCCTCGCTGCGCTCGTGATGACAAACGAGAAGGCAAGCGAGTTGCGCTCCTGATGACAAACCAAGACAGGCGAGTTGCGCTCCTGATGACAAATGAGAAGAATGAGTTGTGTCTTTCGTCACAACCCATTGTGACCTGCTTCCACGCCCTTGCCTGACCCCTTGCTTTAGATTCGGACTAGACGCAGCACTGCGGGAAAATCCTATCTATCACTCGCCCTGCGCTTAGCTTGCTGGCTCGAGTCGGCGGGCGAAGGGAAGAACAATGGCTGCAACCCTGGTCGCCCCGGCGGAGATTTCCTCCGAGGAAATTCAATTAGCCCTGAACGGTTTCATTCCCCAAGATCGCATCCTGACCCGGCCCATCGAGTTGATCGCCTCGGCTTCCGACGCCAGCTTCTACCGGCTGATCCCCAGGGCGGTGGTGCAGACGCGAAATCTGGAGGAGATCCGGGCGCTGTTCAGCTTCAGCCGGCAGACGCGAATTCCCATGACTTTCCGGGCCGCCGGCACCAGCCTTTCGGGACAATCGATTTCCGATGGCCTGCTGGTGGAAGTAGCGCGCAATTGGCGCGAGGTGAAAGTCGAAGAGAGTGGCAGGAAGATTCGGGTGCAGCCGGGAGTCATCGGCGCCAGCGCTAACCGGGCGCTCATCCCTTACCGCGCCAAGATTGGTCCTGACCCGGCGTCCATCGCTACCTGCACCCTGGGCGGAATCCTGTCGAACAACTCCAGCGGAATGTGTTGCGGGGTCGAGCAGAATGCCTATCACACTCTGCATTCCATGAAGTTCATGCTGCCGTCAGGGACGGTCATCGATACCTCGCTGCCCGATGCTGATGACGAGTTTCACGCTCGAGAACCGGAGTTGGCGCGCGGGGTTCTGGAGCTGAAGGCGAAGCTGGAGCGGGATCCGGTGTTGCGGGAACGCGTCCGCAACAAGTATCAGAGAAAGAACACGACGGGCTACTCGCTAAACGCGTTCCTCGACTTCGATCGCGCGATAGATATCTTCCAGCATGTCATGATCGGCTCCGAAGGCACGCTGGCATTTATTGCCGAGGCGGTGCTGAACACGGTTCCCGATCTGCCGGTAAAGTACACCGGACTGCTGCTGTTTCCCGATCTGTATGCAGCGGCGGATTCCATTGTGCCGTTACGGCGGGCGGGAGCGAAGGCGCTGGAGATTATGGATCGCGCCTCGCTGCGATCGGTCGAAGGGAAGACGGGAGTTCCCGCCTCGATTCGTTCTCTGCCGGAGGCGGCCGCGGGTCTGCTGGTGGAGTTTCAATCGGCTGACGAGCGCGAGCGTTCGGAGTTGGAGAGACTGGCCGCCGAATCTGTCGGAGGTCTCAAGCTGTGCGAGCCGGCAAAGTTTACTCACGTGGCTGCCGAACAAGCGTTGCTATGGAATATCCGGGCCGGCATGTTTCCGTCGGTGGGATCGGTTCGCAACAGCGGAACCACTGTCATCATCGAGGACGTTGCGTTTCCCATCGAAGCGCTGGCGGATGCCGCTCACGGGCTGACCGAACTTTTCCGCCGCCACTCCTACGACAATGCCATCATCTTCGGTCACGCCAAAGATGGAAACCTGCACTTTGTGATCACCCAGAGCTTTAACAATCAGGCGGTGATCGATCAGTACGCGCACTTCATCGACGACGTGGTCGAGTTGGTGGTCGAGCGTTTCGACGGCGCGTTGAAGGCCGAACACGGCACCGGGCGCAACATGGCGCCCTTCGTCCAGACCGAGTGGGGACGCGAGGGATATGAAATCATGCGGCGGCTGAAAGAGCTGGCCGATCCCGACAATCTGCTGAACCCGGGCGTCATCATCAATCCTGACCGCAATGCGCATCTAGCCAACCTGAAGCAGTTGCCGTCGGTGGAGCCGGAGATCGACAAGTGCATCGAGTGCGGCTATTGCGAGCCCAAGTGCGCCAGCCGCGAGCTGACGTTGACTCCGCGCCAGCGCATCGTGGTTCGACGCGAGATGGCGCGGCTGCACGAAGCCAGCGATCAAGCTGACCAGAACGAGCTACCCTCCTCGCGGGCTTTCGGCGATAGGCAGGCAGCAAAAGATCTCTATGAGGCGCTGGATCGCGAGTTCCCCTACATGGCGCTAGATACCTGCGCGACCGATGGCTTGTGCGCGATTGCTTGCCCAGTCAGCATCGATACCGGAATGCTGGTGAAGCGATTCCGCAACATTCGCGCTTCCAGCAGCGCGCATGACTGGGCGGTCCGGATCGCCAGGAATTTCGCCATGACAGAACGCCTGGTGCGTGTGGCTCTGCGGCTGGGACATGCCACGCGGAACGTGATCGGGATAGAACGCATGCAGTTGCTGACGCGCGCCATGAAGCATTTTGCCGGCGACAATCTGAGTGAGTGGATGCCCGATACTCCCTACGCGGCGGGGCCGGTGCCGAAGACCAGGAAGATGCGGGCCGAGGCAGTTTACTTCCCAGCTTGCATATCGCGCGTAATGGGACGGCTGCCGGGCGAGCCGGAAGAGCGCTCGCTGATGGAAGTGACGGTTGATCTGGCCAGCCGCGCCGGTATCCCGGTATACATACCGCACGACGTGGCCGGAACCTGCTGCGGCACGCCATTTTCCTCGAAGGGCTTTACTCGCGCCCATGCCATCACGATTAATGCCGCGGTAGAGAAATTCTGGCGCTGGTCCGAGCAGGGAAAACTGCCGATCGTGATCGATACCAGTCCTTGCACCTACGGTTTCAAGACCGCTCGCTCTTACCTGACGGAAGATAACCAGGCGCGCTTCGACCGGCTGCGTTTCGTCGACGCCATCGAGTTCGTGCATGACACGCTGTTGCCGAAATTGCAGATCAAGAGCAAGTCGCATTCAGTGGCGCTGCATCCCGTATGCTCGGTGACCAAGATGGGCATCACGGCGAAGCTGGAAGGGATTGCGCGCGCCTGTAGCGACGAGGTCACGATTCCGGACAACGCCGGTTGCTGTGGATTTGCGGGCGATCGCGGATTCCTGGTTCCGGAACTGACCCAGGCGGCGACCCGGCATGAAGCAGCGGAGGTGAAGGCTAAGCATCCCGACGAGTGCTATTCCAGCAGCCGTACCTGCGAGATCGGGATGACTCGCGCTACGGGCCAGATGTATCGCTCTTATATGTATCTTCTGGAGAAAGCGACGCGATAGGTTGCTTCCTTATAGCTACGATGATCTCTCCCGAGCCCGCGAGACCGTGGGCACCGGGTTGTTGATCCCCGCCAAGAAAAGAAAAGTGGTTTGACTGGAGACCGGGGCCATTCGCCGCTGAATCTAGGGTTGTTTCGCCGGCGTTATCGGCACAGCCATGATTGTGGCCAGCATGGTTGCAACCATCTTCTCTTTCCCGCCGCTGATGGCAAAGGCATCGGCTGTACAAACTGTCAGTGTCCGCCCTGCTTTCTTCACTTGCGCTCTGGCCGCGAAGACCTCGCCCGTAGCGGGCGCCAGAAGGTTCACCTTTAGCTCCACGGTGAGGACCTCCTTATCGTCTGCCGCCACGGTTAAGGCAGCATAACCGCAGGCAGAATCCAGCACCGCAGTGACAACACCCGCGTGCAGGTAGCCGTTCTGTTGTGTAAGATTCGGCGAAAATGGCAGGCGAATCTCCACGCCGCCTTGAACCATTGCTGTGAGTTCGGCCCCCAAAGTGGACATGAAGGCCTGCTTGGAAAAGCTCTGCCGGACACGTTCCTCGTGCGTGGTCACGTATCTCCTCTGTTAGCCGAACATTTATTAGCCGAACATTGACACGGGATCAATATCCATTCTTTTTCGAATCCCGGGTCTCGAACAGCGCGAGACCCACCATCCAAGCGCCGGCGCTGGTGATTACTACGACGTCTTTGCCGGACGGAATGATGAGCGTTCCTTATGACGCTACTCTGGGCGCCGCCGGTGGAGTTCCGCCCTACACGTGGGCCATCGCGTCCGGTGCTCTTCCGGCTGGTCTCAGCCTGAACACGGGCAGCGGTTTAATCTCAGGGACGCCCTCAGCGCCTGGCTCTTCGAGTTTCACGGTACAGGTGCAGGACGCGCAATCGAATACGGCCCAGGCGTCTCTCCAGATCATCGTCGACGCGGCTACCAACAACGGTGCCTTCAACGGCCCATACGCCTTTTCTTTCAACGGCTACAATCAAGGCAAACCGCTCTTTATGGCGGGCAGCTTCATTGCCGATGGCAATGGAAACATCACCAGCGGCGTGCTTGACCTTAACAGCGGCAGTGCCAGCCCGCAGTTCGGATACTCGTTCACTGGCAGCTACACGATTACGGCGGATGGTTTGGGAACCATGGTGCTCAACGCCGGCTCGCTTGGCGCCTTGAACTTCCACGTAGCGATCTCCAAGTGGGGGAATGGCACGTTCATTCTGGACAATCAGGACCCGAACACGCGGGGCTCTGGCGCCTTCTTCTTTCAAACCAAGCAGATTTCGCGGTTCCCCCCAGTGGCGATTATGCCAGCGGAAGCTCTGGGTCAGGCGAGGAGGTCAACCGCTATGCCAAAGCCGGCGCATTTCAGGTGAATAGCAGCGGCAACGTGTCTGGCGGTATGGAAGATGTCGACGAGAATGGCACGTTGACGACCCGGGCATTTACCGGGCACTTTCTCCCGCCAAACCCACTGTCGGGTCGCGGTGAGACGTCGCTCAGTTTTTCGAATGGGGTTACCAATGGTTACGCCTATTACGTCGTCTTTAAGGGACGCTATATCCTGATTGGAGTCGATCAGCTTACCAGCGAGGATCCGCTTACTCTCGGGTTGGTCCTCAGCCAGACTGCCGGTGGGTTTAGCAACGCCTCGCTCAACGGAATCAGCGTCCTTGAGACTGATAGCGTTGTGCCAAATAGCGGAGCTCCCGTGGCGGATGCCGTCCTCGGGTTCTTCACCGCCGACGGTAACGGCAATGCCACCGCCAGCCTCGATGAGAACCAGGGAGGAACGCTAACCCAGCAGCAAGTTTCTACCGGCACCTACAACGTCGCCTCAAACGGCAAAGTGACGCTGAATGGGTTTGAAGGAAATCCGCCGATCCTCTATCTCAGCACTTTGAACCAGGCCTTCGTGGTTGGCCAGGACGCTGCGGTCACTTCTGGAATCCTGGAGCCGCAGACCGCTGCACCTCCGTACAACAACGTGGCCATCTTCGGTACGTATTTGGGCGGCACCACTACGCCGGTACTATCTGCGCTGGTGGACTCGGTGAGTTGGTTGTTCGCCGATGGCAACGGCAACATCAATGGAATCGAAGACTGGAGTGGGCCGTCCGGCACCGGCACTCAGAACGTGTCCTCAACTTACCAGGTCGATTCCACGGGCCGTGCGGTATTGACCGGAACTCCGGCGGGCATCATGTACGTGATCTCGGCGAAGAAGGTAGTCTTGCTTCCAGCTGGCAATAACCCAGTTCTAAGCACCTTCGCCGCGGCAGCAACCGACTAGGGGAGAGGTGCTTTTCCCTGCTGTGCGGTGACGGATCTACCTAGCGGCTGCCGAGCCAGCAGAGATGCCGGTCTAGCATCTAGGATCAGTTCCGTTCGATAGGCTGTTTTAGGATGGCTCAAGGTTCAAGGCGCGCCGGAACGATCCGTGGTCGTTCTTGATCTTCTCCTGCAGCAGCATAATCGCGTAAATCAACTGCTCCGGACGCGGCGGACATCCCGGAACATATACGTCCACCGGTATCCACTGATTGACGCCCTGCACTAATGCGTAGTTGTTGAACACGCCGCCCGAAGTCGCGCACGCGCCCATCGAGATGACCCACTTGGGCTCGGGCATCTGCATGTAGAGCTCGCGGATGACGGGGGCCATTTTCTGCGAGACGCGGCCGGCAATAATCATCAGGTCCGATTGCCGCGGCGAAGGACGAAACACTTCCGCACCGAAGCGCGCGATGTCGAAGCGCGACGCACCCATCGACATCATCTCGATGGCGCAGCAGGCCAGGCCGAAGGTCATCGGCCAGATGGAATTCTTGCGTACCCAGTTGACCACCGCGTCGAGCGAAGCCATGACCACGCCTTCATGTTGCTGCTCGCCGAAGGTAGCGCGCAGAATGGCCCGGCGGCTCTGGTCCGAGCCAACTAGATTCTCAAAACGCTCCTGGCCCGACTCGGGATTCTCGAAGTGCGGAGGCTGATATTCGGTCGTCATCTCGTTCTCTATTATCCCATGTTTCCCAGCTTCCAGAATCGTGATGAGGCTACTCCTGACCAATTGCGAAACCAGGGCGCCGCCCAGCTGGATTCGCAGCTTTTCGACAACCCCATCCCGTCTCGCAAAAAATAATGTAGCGGAAGCGCAAACTCGTTGTATATTGTGGCGCAACAACGGGACAGAATTCCCCACCCAAACAGCAAGCCTGGGCCGATATTCAAGAAATTTTGCACGATGGAGAACTTCGGATGCGAGGAAACCGACTATCCCTGCCAGCGGCCGTGAGCCTGGTCATCGCCGCTCTATTGACGATGAACCTTGGAGCCGCAGCCCAGGAAAAAGCGTTGCACAGCTTCGGTGGCAGCGGGATGGAATTGATCCAGTGGCCGGCATAGTTTTCGATGCCGAGGGCAATCTTTACGGCACCACATGGTTTGGCGGCATTCATGGGGCCGGTACGGTGTTCGAGATTACGCCTTAAAGTCACGCATTAGCAATGCGCAGTTCACGTAGTCGCTCCCAGTAAGCACACAACTCGCGGCATCGCAGCACACAGCACGTCACGAACCGGGCCGGGCCAGGAGAAGACCTTGGGTTCAAGGGAGGAGTCTGTATGAAACGCAGGAGATTTTCGTCGAAAGTAAACGCAATGCTGGCCATCGTCTCCGTCGTCCTATTGATGGCGAACAGTTGGGCAGCCAGTCATCAGGTGCTGCATAGCTTCACTCCCAACGGAACAGACGGGGCCTTTTCCTACTCCGGACTAATCGTCGACACCGCCGGCAATCGCTATGGCGCCAGCTACAGCGGCGGGACTTACAATGCAGGCGCAGTTTTCGAATTGTCGCCCCAGTTGGGCGGCGGCTGGACGGAGAAGCTGCTATATAGCTTCAAGAATAACGGCAGCGACGGCATCAACCCCCACGCGACCCTGCTGCTTGATGCCGGAGGCAATCTTTACGGCACGACTTTTAACGGTGGAATTCACGGAGGTGGAACCGCCTTCGAGCTGTCGCTGCAGCAAGGCGGCAATTGGACCGAAAAGGTGCTGCATAGCTTTGGCAAAGATGCCGACGGACGTCTCCCGAACGCCGCGCTGACTTCCGATGCTGCGGGTAATCTTTATGGCACGACGCAGGCTGGCGGCATTCACAACTTTGGGACTGCGTTCGAGTTGTCGCTTGGCCAGGGAGGTAGCTGGACCGAAACCATTCTGCACAACTTCAACTATAACGGCCAGGATGGCGCCTTTCCCGAGAGCACGCTGATCTTCGATTCCGCAGGCAATCTCTACGGCACGACCCAAAGTAGCGGCATTCACTATGCCGGAACGGCGTTCGAGTTGTCGCCCAAGCAGGGCGGCGGTTGGAGTGAGACCGTGCTGCACAGTTTCGGCAATGGCACGGATGGAGCTGTCCCTAATGCCGGCATGATCTTCGATACGGCGGGCAATCTCTATGGCACGACCGGTGTCGGAGGAATTCATCCCTGCCCAAGCAATGGTGGCAATGGTTGCGGAACCGTATTCGAGTTGTCGCCTAAGCAAGGCGGCGGCTGGACCGAGACCGTGTTGCACAATTTCGGCAACGGAACGGATGGGGTCAGTCCCGTCGGCGCCCTGGTGCTCGATGCCGCCGGGAATCTTTACGGCACGACTCAGACTGGCGGCATTCACAACTTTGGGACTGCGTTTGAGTTGTCGCCCAAGCCAGGCGGCGGCTGGACCGAGGCGGTGCTGCACAGCTTTAACCTCAACGGCACTGATGGAATCGCTCCGGAGGCGGAACTGCTGCTTGACGGCTCCGGGAATCTGTACGGCACAACCTACAGTGGAGGCCCGTTCAGTGTTGGAATCGTTTTCGAATTGACGCCGAAACAGGGTGGTGGCTTCACCGAGTCGATCGTCCATAGCTTCAACTTCAATGGCACCGACGGCGCCAACCCACTGTTCGCCGGGCTGGTCCGCGATAGTGCGGGCAATTATTACGGCACCACCAGCGCGGGCGGCGCGTACGACTCAGGGACGGTTTTCGAACTGACGCCGGACGGAGGTGGCAGCTGGAGCGAAAAAGTGCTGTATAGCTTCGGTCACTACACGGATGCGGCAACTCCCCTAGCCAGCCTGATTTTCGACGGTGCCGGCAACCTCTATGGCACGGCTTCCCAGGGCGGCATTCATCTCCTCGGCGCGGTGTTCGAATTGTCACCCAGCGGCGACGGATGGACCGAGAAGGTATTACATAGCTTCGGCAACGGTACCGACGGATATTATCCCGAGTCAGGGTTGATCTTCGACAGCGCCGGCAATCTGTACGGCACAACATACTTCGGTGGCATTCACGAGTCGGGAACTGCTTTCCAGCTGACGCCGAATGGGACTGGGGGCTGGACTGAGCGGGTGCTGCACAGCTTCGATCTGAGCAGTGGTGATGGGGCTCTTCCTCTCTCCGGTCTGACCTTTGATTCTGCCGGCAATCTCTACGGCACCACCGGCGTTGGCGGTCTGCATTTCTCCGGCACTGTCTTCGAGCTGTCGCCAAACGGGGGTGGAGGCTGGAATGAAACCCTGCTACACAGCTTCAACTTGACTGGTAGCGATGGGGCTCTCCCGCAGGGCTCATTGATTTTCGACGCGGCAAACAACCTCTATGGCACAACAGAAAACGGTGGTATTCACAGCGATGGCACAGTGTTCCAGCTGACGCCGAATGGCGGCGGTGGCTGGACGGAGAAAGTGCTGCACAGCTTTGACGGCACGAATGGCAACGAGCCGGAGGCTGGCGTGATCATGAACGCCGCCGGCAATCTCTTAGGCACCACCTACATGGGCGGAGCTAACAATTACGGCACCGTGTTCGAGCTGACGCCGACAGGCGGGGGATGGAGTGACACGGTGCTCCACAACTTCAACTTCGACGGCAGCGACGGATTTTACCCCGAATCGAATCTCATCCTCGATTCGGGCGGCAACCTCTATGGCACAACGTCGCAGGGTGGCACCGTCAACAACGGAACGGTGGTTGAGGTCACACCGTAGCCATTAATACTTCGGGCCGTCCAAGCTTGAGTTGGGCGGCCCTTAACCTTCTCTGCTAAACCGTCAGCACCACTTTGCCGAACATCTCGCTCTTGGCAAGGTACTCATGTGCGGCGCGGGTTTCGCTCAGCGGGAAGGTGCGATCCACCACCGGCTTCAGCTTGCCGGCGAAGACGTGCTTCAGAACTTCATGTAGCTCGCCCATCTCGCCCATGTACGATCCCAGCAGCGAGATCTGTTTTGCGAACAGCACTCGCAAATCCAGGCTCGCCTCGTAGCCCGTGGTCGCGCCACAGGTCACTAGAGTGCCGCCGGGCCTGAGTGAGCGCAGGCTGTCGGGCCAAGTCGCCAGGCCAACGTGCTCGAAAACGATGTCGACACCTCGCTTGTTGGTGATGCGCTTCACTTCGTCGGCAATCTTCTGTTTGTAATGATCAATAGTGTGATCGGCACCGAGTTCGCGGGCCTTGGCCAGTTTGCGCTCGTCACCTGCCGTAGTGATGACTTCCGCGCCCAGCATTTTCGAAATCTGAATCGCCGCCGATCCCACGCCGGAACCAGCGCCCAGCACCAGCACGGTCTGTCCCGCCCGCAGATGAGCACGACCCAGCAGCATGTGCCACGCGGTCAGGAACACCAACGGAACGCTGGCAGCGTTTACGAAGTCAAGCGCGTCGGGAATGGGGATGACGTTGACACGCGGGATGGCGATCAGCTCGCAATTGCCGCCATCGACCGTGTTGCCCAGCACCGCAAACTGCGGACAGAAGTTGTGATGCCCGCTCATGCACTGCTCGCAATGATTGCAGAAGACCATGGGCGCCAGCAGCACGCGCGTTCCCGGCTTCACGTCGGTGATGTACTCGCCGGATTCGACCACCTCGCCTGCGATGTCGCTGCCCAGAATGTGCGGTAGGGTTACTCCACGCAGACCGCCGCGCACAAACAGATCGAGATGATTCAGCGCGCAGGCGCGAACGCGAATTAGCACATGGTCTTTCCGTAGCACCGGATCGGGCGCATCTTCGTACTTCAGAACTTCCGGACCGCCGAACTCATGAATGCGAACTGCCTTCATTGTGTTATTTCCTTTATGAGTCGATAGAAATTCCGAGTATCGATTCAACGATTGATCCGAGAGCAACTTGGAGCCGCCGATTAGGGCCGCGGTGTTGTGTCAGGGCACGACTTTCAGTCGTGCCGGACCCGCGCTACAAGGGTTTGGGCTTTAGCCCTGCACGCCCACAACAGGGCCTAAAGGCCGTGTCCGTAGGCGTGTGTTATGGCCCGGCTGAAGCCGGGCCCTGATACAAAACAAGTTCACTCAATTTTGTGCTCCAGCAAGCATCATTTTACTTGACGCTTTTGACTTCAGTCTGTCCGACAGGAATAATCAAGTTCAGTGGACATTTACGAACAAATCGTGCAACTGCGCCGGGAAGGCCGCCGCGGAGCTGTCGCCACCATTACCAACGTGCGCGGCTCGATTCCTTCTTTCCAGACCGCGAAGATGCTGGTGCGCGATGATGGCTCCATCGCGGGCACCATCGGCGGCGGCTGTGTCGAAGCTGAGGTCTGGCAGGCGGCGCGCGAGGTGATGGAAGAAGAAAAGCCCCGTTCGCTGACCTTCAACCTCAACAATAATCCCAAGTACGATACGGGCCTGGTTTGCGGCGGTACGCTGGAGATCTTCATCGAGCCCGTGCTCCCGCCGGCGCTGCTCTACATTTTCGGCGCCGGACACGTCGCCTACAACTTGTACAAAGTGGCGACGATTGCGGGTTTTGAAGTGGTCGTGGTTGACGATCGCGAGTCCTATGCCAATCGCGAACGCTTTCCGGATGCGCGCGAGGTGATTGCCGACGACTTTGAGAACGTAACTGCGCGGCTGGGTCTGTGTGAAGGCGCGTATATCGTCATCGTCACCCGCGGACATCGTGACGACATGCGGGTGTTGCGCTGGGCGGTGAATGCGAGTGCGCGCTACCTGGGAATGATCGGATCGCGGCGCAAGACCATCTCGATCTATAAAGAGTTGGAGAAGGAAGGCATTCCCGCCGAGAAGTTTGCCAATGTTCATGCTCCAGTCGGCCTGGAAATTGGGGCAGTCACGCCGGAAGAGATTGCGGTGGCCATCGTCGCCGAGATGATTGCCGAGCGCCGCCACGCCGCGACTACCGTTGCCAGCAAGATGTTTAGCTATCACTCCAGCCACACATCTGAGCGCGATGAACAGGACGCCGCCGAAGAAGAGGCGGCGCGAAATTCGTAGGCTCTCCTTATCCGCGAAGCGTCTAAGTTTGCTTTGTATCAGGGCACTGCTGAAGCCGTGTCCGCCGCCACGCCATTATGATTTGACTTTAACCCCTCGGCCTTGTCATCCCGAGCGAAGCCGAGGGATCTGCGTTCCTACCCGGGCGTCTCACTTCTCCAGCAATTTCTCGATGTCCGGACCAATCCTCTCCGGCGGCGTGGTCGGCGCATAGCGCTCGATCACCTTGCCATTCTTGTCGACCAGGAACTTGGTGAAGTTCCACTTGATCGAATCGCCGAGCAGTCCGCCCTTCTCGCTCTTCAGAAACTTGTACAGCGGATGCTCGTCACTGCCGTTCACGTCGATCTTGGAGAACAGCGGAAACTCAACGCCGTAGTTCGGTCTCGCAGAACGACTTGATCTCGTCGTCGGAGCCGGGCTCCTGGTGTCCGAACTGGTCGCAAGGGAAAGCCAGCAACTCGAAGCCGCGGTCGTTGTACTTCGCGTAGAGCTCCTGCAGGCCTTTGTATTGCGGGGTGAATCCGCATTTGCTGGCGGTGTTGACGATCAGCAGGACCTTGCCCTTGTAAGCGCTAAGCTTCTTCTCTTTGCCGTTGTTCAGCGTTGCGGAAAAATCGTAGAGACCCATGCGAGCTCCTCAAATCGTTTTCACCACAGAGGCACAGAGGTCACAGAGAAATTCAATTCACAAGATCAACATGCTTGACCTGACGGACCCGGCTCCTCGTCAAGCAGTCAATGAAATATCTAAGAATCTCCGTGCTCTCTGTGCCTCCGTGCTGAATGCTCTAGTATGCTTTCGCGATCACCACGCGCCGATCCACTGCTTCGCCGGTGACGATGCACTTGCCCGGCGCCGTCGTATTCGTCGACCGAGAGGAATGCAGCGGATGGTGGCCTTGAACTCCTTCACCCGCGCGTCGCAGCGCGGGATCGTCCTTCATGTGCGCCATGACGAACTTGCCGCCGCCCTTTTCGGCGGTGACATCCTTCAGGATCGACTCGACTTCTTCGATCGAGTTCGCCAGCACCGTGTTGTCCTTCAGCCGCTGCTTGGCCGCGTCGTACAGATCCTTCTGCATCTGCGTCGAGCAGCGCCGGCAGCTTGCCGGCAACGTCGGCTTGCGGCATCGGCTCTTTGGTTCCGGTATCGCGGCGCTTCAGCACGATGTTGCCCGACGCCAGATCGCGCGGCCCGAGTTCCAGCACACCGGCACGCCGCGCCGCTCCCAGTGGAAGAACTTCGCGCCCGGCGACTGGCCTTCGCGGTCGTCCACCTTCGCGCCGACATCTTTCGCGATGCGGTGCGCTGCTTCCAGCACCTTGTCCTTCTCTTCGTCCTTGCGATAGATCGGCACCATCACCGCCTTCATCGGCGCCAGCTTCGGCGGCAGCACCAGGCCCTTGTCGTCGGAGTGGCTCATGATCAGCCCGCCGATCAGGCGCGTGCTCACGCCCCAACTGGTCTGCCAGACGTAATCGAGCTGGCCTTCCTTGTTCTGGAACTGCACGTCGAACGCCTTGCCGAAATTCTGCCCCAGGTCGTGGCTGGTGCCGGCCTGCAGCGCGAAGCCGTTCTGCATCATGGCTTCGATGGAGTAGCTGTGCAGCGCGCCGGCGAATTTCTCCGACTGCGTCTTCAGGCCCTTGATCACCGGCATCGCCATCACGTTCTCGGCGACGTCGGCGTAGACGTCGAGCATGCGCAGCACTTCTTCGACGCGCCTCTTCGTGGTTGGAGTGCGCGGTGTGGCCTTCCTGCCAGAGGAATTCCGTGGTGCGCAGGAACATGCGCGTGCGCAGCTCCCAGCGAATGATGTTGGCCCACTGATTCACCAGCATCGGCAGATCGCGCTAGCTCTTGATCCACTTGGCGAAGAAGTGCCCGATGATGGTCTCCGACGTCGGCCGGATCACGTAAGGCTCTTCCAGCTGCTTGCCGCCGGCGATGGTGACCACGGCCAGCTCCGGCGAGAAGCCTTCCACGTGCTCGGCTTCCTTCTGCAGAAAGCTCTGCGGGAATCAGCAGCGGGAAGTACATGTTCTGGTGGCCGGTGGCCTTGAAGCGGTCGTCGAGCTCGCGCTGCAGCAGCTCCCAGACAGCGTAGCCGTTGGCCTTGATGACCATGCAGCCTTTGACGATTTCGGCGGGCTCGGCCATGTCGCCTTGCAAGAACGACGTCCTGATACCAGGCGGCAAAATCCTGAGTGCGCGCAGTGATGGGAGATTCAGCCATAGATGGATGTAGTGCTTTCTTCCTTAAAAGCAGCAGATTTCGTGATCTTTCAGATTAGCAGAATTTGGCAGCGAAACTGTGACGCGAGTTGTCGACGCCACTGCGACTGCGGCGCTCTGACGAACAAGCGATTTGATTCGTGGCGCTGAGCAGACTATCGCTCAGCCAGTTGTTTACAGCTCTCCGGTGAGGAACTGCGCGACACCGTTGCCGAAGCTCCAGTCGGCGTCGGTATTGGTGACGATGGAGACCATCACGTCGCTCGGCTCGATGCCGCAACTGCGTTTTCAGTTCGCGGCAAAGGTCCCGTAGAACGTCTGCTTCATCTCCTGCGTGCGCGGACGGCTGGTGACGCGTGACGACGACGACGTTCTTCGTCCGCTGAATGCCCAGGCCTGTGTCTTCGCACGATGAAGTGATTTCGGGGTGCTCATCATAGATCTGATAGCGGTCGCGCTCGGGAACTTTGAAGGCCAGCAGCGGATGCCGTCGAGAAGCCGACTGCGGCTGCGCCGGCGATCGAGCATAGCTGTACTCTTCGAGATGCTACAGTTCATCGAGAAGCGGCTTGACGCATCAGCAGCTCGACAGCGACAGCGTCGATGCGGATCAGCGGCCTGAAGCTCACTTCGTGATGACAAGTCAAGTGCTGCGACCAGGCTGACGGCTCTGCCGTTCACCAACTACTTCGTTCCGTTCTTCACCAGCTTCAGAAACTCCGCGTGCACGCGCTTGTCGTCCGACAGCTCGGGATGGAAGGTTGCCGCCATCACCTTGCCCTTGCCGCACCAGCACGGGATCGTCGCCGCGTTTGGCCAGCACTTCCACATCGTTGCCGACGCTCTCGATGCGCGGCGCGCGGATGAAAACCATCTCCAGCGGCTCGCCGCCGAGCGCGCTGGCAGCTTCGAGAATGGTGGAATCGATCTGGCGGCCGTAGGCGTTGCGGCGAATCGTGATGTCGATCGCATTCAGGCCCGGCTGATGAGGATTCTCCACCTCTCGCGCCAGCATGATCGCGCCGGCACAGGTGCCGAAGGTCGGCTTGCTGTGGACGAATTCGTCGAGCTTTGTGAAACGTTCGCTCGCCCAGAAGCTTCAGAAACGTGCTGGACTCGCCGCCGGGAATGACCAGGCCATCGATGCCGTCGAAGTCCTCGGCATTGCGCACCAGCACGACCTCCGCGCCCAGCTCTTCCAGCCGGCGGCGGTGCGCATCGAAATCTCCTTGCAGTGCTAGAACACCAATGTTCATGACTGAGCTTGAGCTGCCTTAGCCTTTAGCCGTTAGCTCTTAGCAAGCCTTCACTGCACGTTGTTGATGCCAGGTCTCGATAAATCTGGCTTCATCGACGCGCTCACCGACGCCGCAAAAGCAAAGCGCAGCCGAAGCTGCGCTTGTTGCCGATTGCTAAAAGCTAAAAGCTAAGAGCTAACGGCTGATAGCGGCCTCTCTACCATCCCCGCGTCTGCAGCAGGTCCTTCTCTTCGATCGCGCCGATGGCCAGGCCCTTCATCGCTCCGGTCATCTGCTCGCTGACTTCGGCCAGCACCTTGGGATCGTCGAAGTGCGTTGTCGCAATCACGATGGCCTTGGCGCGCGACTCGGCTTCTTCGCGCTCGGCCTTCACATGCAGGTCGAGCGGCGTCGCTCCGCCCTTCATGAAGATTCCCGAGCCGACAAACACGGCCTCGGCTCCTAGCTGCATCATCAGCGACGCGTCGGCCGGAGTCGCGATGCCGCCGGCGGAGAAATTCGGCACCGGCAGCTTCCCTGCCTTGGCGACCATGCGTACCAGCTCATACGGCGCCTGATGATTCTTGGCCGCGGCATAAAGCTCCTGCTCGCTCATCACCGTGAGTTGACGCATTTCTTTGACAATCTGCCGCATGTGCTTGACGGCATGAATCACGTCGCCCGTGCCGGCTTCGCCTTTGGTGCGAATCATGGCCGCGCCTTCGGCAATGCGCCGCAGAGCTTCGCCCAGGTTGCGCGCGCCGCAAACAAACGGCGTGGTGAAGGCGTGCTTGTCGACGTGATGCTCTTCGTCGGCCGGGGTCAGCACTTCGGACTCATCGATGTAGTCGACGCCAATTTCCTGCAGGATTTGCGCTTCGGCAAAGTGGCCGATGCGGCACTTGGCCATCACCGGAATCGACACGGTCGCCATGATCTGCTTGATGAGCTTGGGATTGGCCATGCGCGAGACGCCGCCCTCGGCGCGAATGATGGCGGGCACGCGCTCCAGCGCCATGACCGACGATGCGCCGGCCTTCTCGGCCACTTCGGCCTGCTCGACGCTCATCACGTCCATGATGACGCCGCCCTTAAGCATCTCGGCCAGGCCGGTCTTTAAACGCAAACTGTGTGTTGTTACCGTTGTTCTCTGACATAGGACTTCTCCCGCTCGTACGCGTGCGGCTGACACGCATTTGGCAGTTGGCAATTAGCACAGTTGGCTAAGGCACTGTGGGACCAAATGCGGATATGCCCGCGCACGCTCGATGCTCTGTAACCTTCTATTCTACCTTGCGCAATTGCGCTGCGTAACCCCGCCGTAACCTGGCTCAATCGGGCTTGAACGACTTCGACCTTGTGACTTTCGATCTTATACTGGCACGCGAGCACCCAGATGACAGCCTGCCAGATCGTGCCGATGACACAACAACATTGGGAATCCGTGCGCAAGATCTATGCCCAAGGCATTGCCACCGGCAACGCCACGTTCGAACAAACGGTTCCCGAGTGGACGGAGTGGGACGCGCGGCATCTGCCAAGCTGCCGACTTGTCGCGCTGTTGGAAGCGAAAGTGGTGGGATGGGCCGCGCTGAGCCGGGTTTCGACGCGGCGCGTATATGAAGGCGTAGCCGAGGTCAGCATCTACATCGCAGAGCAAGCGCAGGGTCAGGGAATTGGAAAGCAATTGATGGCGGCGTTATTGCAGAATCGGAAAGGAACGGCATCTGGACGTTGCAAGCGGGAATCCTCGCCGAGAATGCGACCAGCATTCGATTGCATCAGAAGGCGGGCTTCCGCATCGTAGGCACTCGCGAAAGAATTGGCTGCATGGATGGATGCTGGCGCGACACCGTGCTGATGGAACGTCGGAGCTCGATAGTGGGCACGTAAGAGTTATCCAAGCTGTCTCATAAACCGTTCTACTTGTATCAGGGCACACTTTTAGTCGTGCCGAATGAGCAGGCAAATGTTCGGCTTTAGCCCCTGCAAAATCGGGGGCCGCAGCGGCTGAAGCCCAAGTCATGGTTCTCTGGTTACGGCACGGCTGAAGCCGTGCCCTGATACACACCATAATGATTTATGAGATTGCTTCCAGTCTCCGCCGAAATTCTAAGTCGCGTCGCTGTGCTCTTTCTTCAGAAACTTTGCGAACATGCGATGGGGATCGATCTCGATGAACGTTCCCTTGCTTTCGGCCAGCACTTCTCCATTCGCGTTACGAATCGCGGCTTGGTGGATGTGCTCGCGGCCGTCCACCCGCACCTCCCAGCCTTCGACGGTAAGCGGCGTAGCCAGCGGAACGGGCAAGAGATAGTCGACTTCCATCCGGCCAGTCAACGCGATCACATCGCGAAGTTTATTGACCTTACCCATGGCCTCGTCAAGGATAGTGGCAATGATGCCGCCGTGAGCATGGCCCGGCGGGCCGACGAAGCGGTCCTCCAGTTGAAAATGACAGACAAAACGCTGGCGTTGCTTATCGAGAACAAACTCCAGCCGCAGTCCGGCCTGGTTGCCGGGGCCACAACCGAAGCAATTGTTGACGATCTGCTCCTTCTTTACCTCATGACCGTGAACTGGTTCGTGCTTGGGCATGGAACCAAGATGAGGCAGAAGGGGTGGAAGATGCAAGGGGCCGTGTCAGCTGTCAGCTATCAGCACTCAGCGCTCAGCATTCAGCACTCAGCCCCTTAGTTCTCTTCCTGCGGGAGGATGACTTATCCAATCAGAGTGGCAGTTGGGTAATCCAGCAGGAAGTTGATTAAGGACGCATAGCACGAAAACTGATTGAGAATTGATGGCTGAATGCTGAATGCTGAGTGCTGAGTGCTATTCCTTCCGTGCCACCAGCTCCGCCACGGCTTTGTCCTTGATCGATTCGTGATAGTGCAAGATGCGCAAACCGGCAAAAGCGCGCAACAGTTCATTGCTTTCCAGCAGGTGCATGGGATGAGAGGGGCCGCCGCCAAGCCTGAGTTGCTCGCGCGTGTAGGTCTTGAAGATCAGCAGACCGCCTGCCTTGAGTGCGGCCGCAATCTGCGGAAACAGTGTCCGCTCGAGGTAGAAGAAATTCAGGACCAGATCATAGTTTGCAATTGGCAGCGGCGTCTCCGACAAGTCCTTCTGCTCGGCCACAATGTGCAAACCGCGTTTGCCAGCCTCGCGTTTCGCGATATCCAAACCGGCGGGGGATATGTCGAGCAGCGTAACGTTCCAACCGCGTTCGGCCAGAAATATCGCGTGCCGACCGACGCCCCCAGCGAGATCCAGACACCGTGCGGGTTGAGGAAAGCTAGGCGCAATGAATTCCTCATAGGCGCTGACCAGCAGAGGATCGGGCGTCAGTGACTGGTGCGAGCCTGCCTCATAGCGGCGATCCCATTCGGTGCGTTCGGTGGTACTCATAAATTCTGAACGGTCGGCGGTCGGCTATCAGCCGTCAGCTATCAGCCATCAGCTGCCCTTAGAACAAACTCGGGTTATTAGGATTTCCGGAATCAATCGTGATCTGCTCGTTGGTATGGCGGCTGGCGTACCAGCAAGGTTTCATGCCGTACTGAGGAAAAGCCGAATTTGTACAACTCACATCGTGATCGCCATAGTAATCGTACTCGGTCTTGCCGTTCTTGAGTTTCACCGCGTAGAAGGTATGGACGGTAACGCTACCCACGGCATTGCGCGCCGGAATCCCAAATCGCAGCGACAAAAAGTCGGCAGCGTAAAGAACTGCAACCAGGATGACCACGATGATGAGAGCGCGCTTCATAAGCTGGCAAATAGCTCTCAATTGTATGTCAGGGATGGGATACACAGTTACGAACCAGCGGCGTTTTTCGCCTGTCGAAAATCCCGCCGGGAAACAGAACTCGCCCCACGGAAAAGTTGAGTTCTGCCCCGGCCACGCGCATCATAATGTCACATGGGCGTGTGATATGGCTTGAGCTACCACGGCCGGGCTATGCTGACGAATTCAGTAGCGAATAGAAGCCGGACGTAGGGCATATAAGGTTGAGCAGCGTGAGTCGCGGATTCAGCATTCGAGAGCCGAAAACTTCGCAAGGCGGCGGAGGCCGCGGTCCTACGGCCAACTGGCCAGGCGGCTGGGGTGGAGGCGGAGGCCGGGGCGGCGACGATGAGCCCAGCTACGGCGAGCGGCTGCGGCGCTACCGGCTGGGACTGATGCTGGGACTCTCGTCGGTGGTCATGCTGTTCATCTCGTTCACCACGGCCTACGTGGTGCGCAAAGCCGGCGCAGTTTGGGACCCGGGGCGAAACGACTACATCAGCAATTGGGTGCCGCTGGCGCTCCCCATTCGCGATGCTGCTGCTGAATACTTTCATTCTGGTGGTAAGCAGTATCACCATCGAGATTGCGCGACGGCGAGCCGCGCAAGATGTCGCGCTGGCGCCCATCGCCGGGATACCGGGTATTCGCGTCGATATCAATCACGCTCTGCCGTGGCTCTGGACCACAATCCTGCTGGGACTGGGTTTTCTGGGCGGCCAAGGCTACGCGTGGCTCCTACTGGAGCGCGGCAACCTGTCGTTCGCCACCAACACCAGCGTTTCCTTCTTCTTTATTCTGACCGGAGTCCACGCGGTCCACCTTATCGGAGGCATACTCGCTCTGCTTTATGCCGGCATCACCAACTGGCTGCATCGTCCGCCGGAGACGCGCCGTATCGTGATCGACGTGACTGCGTGGTACTGGCACTTCATGGGCGTGCTGTGGCTCTATATCTTCGCTCTACTTTATTTCGCGCGCTAAAGGACAATCGCAACAGTTTGAAATTTACCGTGCTGAACCTCAGCGCGAACGGCGTAAACTGTCCGCATGGATAACGAGAAGCCAATCAACCAGTTTCAGGAAGTTCACAAAAAAGTGAAGGAACGACTTGACCGTGCCCGCGAGGTTCGAGAAAAGGACTCTGAGGTTCGGAAGGAAAAAGCTGAAGAGGAAGCCATCCGCGAGGGGTTCGACCGCGCCTAGATCAAAAGTATCCAACACTTCCGATCGCCAGCGGCAACATTGATTGCGACCTGATCTCTGGTTATCCATTTTCCCCGCGGACGTTGAGCCGTCCATGGGCGTTGGCTTTTTGCTGAACAGCGGCTCAGGGCTCCAAGTCAAACTGCACGACGCCGGCGAACCAACCTGTCAGCGAACCGCTATAATAAGAAGTTTCGGCAGCGCGAATTTGAGCCAATCTGTGGAGGCGGGTGCATTCAGCACTTCGCCAACGACGCCTGCCGAAGCCTGGGGCCATGTCGAACGAAAGCATCACCGTACGCGGAGCGCGCGTCCACAATCTGAAGAACATCGATTTCGAGATTCCGCACAACCTGTTGACGGTGGTGACTGGGGTCTCGGGATCGGGCAAGTCGTCGCTCGCATTCGACACGATTTATGCCGAGGGGCAGCGCCGCTATGTCGAGTCGCTATCGGCCTACGCGCGCCAGTTTCTGGAGCGCATCGAGAAGCCAGACGTCGATGTCATCGACGGCATCGCTCCGGCCGTCGCCATCCGGCAGAAGAACACCACTCGCAATCCGCGCTCGACCGTCGCCACGGCCACTGAGATCTACGACTATCTGCGGCTGCTATACGCCCGCGTTGGCCGCACCTACTGCCTGAACTGCGGGCAGGAAGTAAAGAAGGACACGGTCGATGAGGTCGCTGACCGAATTCTGGCTCTCGGCGAAGGCACACGCGTGCAGGTGTTCTTCCCGCTGCAACCGCCGCCACTTCCCTCGCCGCCGGCCAAGGTAAAGGGTCGCGCGACCGCGAAGAAGAAAACCACCAAAGCCGCAAAGGCCGCAGCCGATTCGCTGCTGAAGGAGCGCCTGTTCGAGTTGCGCAAGCGGGGCTACAACCGCCTCTATCAGAACGGGCAGGTGGTCGAGTTCTCCACGCCCGAGTCGTTGCTCGATCTGAATTTCGCCGAGCCGGTGCTGGTGCTGATCGATCGCATCTCGGTTTCGCCTGACGCGCGCCTGCGCATCGTGGACTCGGTGGAGCAAGGCTATCGCGAGGCAGGCGAAGTTTTGTTCGAGACGGCGCCGCGCGAGGGCGAGGCTGCACAGCAACTCCGCTTCTCGCAGCGCTTCGAGTGCAAGCAGTGCAACATCCGTTACGAGGAGCCGGAGCCGCGGCTGTTCTCGTTCAACAATCCATTTGGCGCTTGTCCGCGCTGCCAGGGATTCGGCAATACCATCGATTTCGACCTGAACCTGGTGATCCCCAACAAGACGCTGACCCTGGCCGAGGGCGCAATCGAGCCTTGGACCAAGCCCAAGTACAAGCCTCTGGCAACCGAGATGCGCCGCTACGCGCGCGCGGCTGACGTCCCTCTCGATGTGCCCTGGCAGGACCTCACGGCCGATCAGCAGAGCTTCATCATCAACGGCGATGGCAAGTTCTGGGGCGTGCGCGGATTCTTCGAGCATCTGGAGCGCAAGAAGTACAAGCTGCACGTCCGCGTGTTCCTCAGCCGGTATCGCGGCTACTCGGTGTGCTCCGATTGCGGCGGGTTGCGGCTGCGGCGGGAAGCGCGCCAGGTGAAGATTGCCGGCAAGGACATCTGTCAGGTTTCGGCGATGACCGTGGAAGAGGCGACCCGCTTCTTCGCGCAAGTGGAGCTGACGCGCCAGGAGTCCGACATCGCCAGCAGGCTGCTGGAGGAGATCAACGACCGGCTGCGCTACCTGAACGACGTTGGTCTGGAATACCTGACGCTCGACCGCCTGGCATCGACGCTGTCCGGCGGCGAGGCGCAGCGCATCCAGTTGGCGACCTCGCTGGGATCGCGGCTGGTGGGAACGCTGTACGTGCTCGACGAGCCATCGATCGGGCTGCATCATCGCGACACCGCCCGGCTGATCAAGATTCTGCAGGATCTGCGCAACCTGGGCAACACGATTCTGGTGGTCGAACACGACGCCGACATCATGCGCTCGGCGGATCGCATCCTCGATCTCGGGCCGGGCGCGGGCGAAAACGGCGGCCGCATGATCGCCAGCGGAACCTATGACGAGATTCTGCACAATCCGGCTTCGCTCACCGGACGTTATCTCAGTGGCGAGTTGCGAATCCAGCTGCCGGCCGCGCGCCGCAGCGGCACCGGACGGAAGATCAAGCTGATCGGCGCGCGCGCCCACAATCTAAAGAAAGTGAATGTCGCGATTCCGTTGGGCATGCTGGTGTGCATCACCGGAGTGTCGGGCTCGGGAAAGTCGACCCTGGTTCACGATGTGCTCTACAACGCGCTGGCCAGCGGAGAAAGGGCAGGTCACGGGAGGGCCGCAGGCCGAGGTCGATCGCGTAGAAGGAGCGGAGTGGATCGACGAAGTGGTGCTGGTCGATCAGTCGCCCATCGGACGGACGCCGCGCTCGAACCCGGTCACCTACATCAAGGCGTTCGACGCCATCCGCGAGTTGTTCGCCTCGCTGGCCGAGAGCGAAAAGCGCGGCTACACGGCGGGACATTTTTCCTTCAACATCCCCGGCGGACGTTGCGAAGGCTGCCAGGGCGACGGCACGGTCACGGTGGAAATGCAGTTCCTGGCCGACGTGGAACTGATCTGCGAGGAGTGCAACGGAACGCGCTATAAGCCGGAAGTGCTGGAGATTCGTTATCACGGCAAGAACATTCACGACGTGCTAGACCTGACGGTGAAGG
This sequence comes from uncultured Acidobacteriaceae bacterium, assembly GCA_963746515.1. GTDB lineage: Bacteria > Acidobacteriota > Terriglobia > Terriglobales > Acidobacteriaceae > Bog-257. The sequence goes on from CAVVBO010000005.1 coordinate 831,522, forward strand.
AAGCGCTGCACTTCTTTTCCGGCGTGCCCAAGATCGTGGAGAAACTGCGGGTGCTGGAAGAGGTCGGCCTGGGATACTTGCGGCTGGGTCAGTCGGCGACCACGCTTTCTGGCGGCGAAGCCCAGCGCATGAAGCTGGCGGCGCATCTGCAGCCCAGGCTGCGGGACATCGGCAAGCCACGCAGCGAGCAGAACAAGCGGCAGCCGCGCATGCTCTACATCTTCGACGAGCCGACCACCGGCCTACATTTTGACGATGTCAGTAAGCTGTTAGCCGCTTTCCGCCGTCTAATCGAGGCAGGTGGATCGATCGTGGTCATCGAGCATAATCTTGACGTGATCAAGATGGCCGACTGGGTGATCGATCTTGGTCCGGAAGGCGGGTCGCGAGGCGGGCAGGTGGTCGCGGTGGGGCCGCCCGAAGCAATTGCCGATGAGCCGAACTCTTACACCGGTCAGTGGCTGGCGCAGCGTTTTGCCGCGCAACGGCGGATAATCCGATGAAGCTCGATGCGAATCCCGGCGTGGCTTCTAATCGCGGCTGTGTTTGTGCTTGCGGCTCCGATCCGACTCAGCGCGCAGGAAAGCAAGCCTACAATTCGTCATCATCGCGTCGAGGAAACGGTTCCCGACGACAGCAGCTCGCCCGAAGTCGACCAGGCCGAAACCGCGATGCAGCATAACGATCTGGCGACCGCCGAAACGCTGCTGCAAAAGGCGGTGATCGGCCAAGCCCAACGACTATCGCGCCTGGTTCGACCTGGGATATGTCTACAACGCGACGCAGCGTCGCGCCGAGGCCATCGACGCCTATCGCAAGGCCGTGGCGGCCAAGCCGGATGTGTTCGAGTCGAATCTGAATCTTGGCCTGCTGCTGGCGAAGCAGGGCGACAATGCAGAGGCGGCGAAGTATCTGAAGGCGGCGACGCAACTGAAGCCGACGGCGAATCCGCAAGAAGGGCTGGCGCGGGCATGGCAGGCGCTGGGGCGAGTCGAGGAAACGTGCCGATCCGCAGCAAGCGCTGGCTGCCTATGCGGAAGCGGCTAAGCTCAATCCCAAAGATCGCGGAGCCGCATCTGTCGTGCGGCAAAGCTGTTGCAGAAGCAGAATAATCTGGACGCAGCCGCGCGGCGAATATCAGGCCGCGGCAGAGCTTGACCCAAAATCGCAGGAAGCTCTCGCCGGACTGGTGAATCTCTATATCGCGCAGAAAAAATATGCCGACGCTGAGACTGCGCTGCGCAAGCTGCTGGCGGCCGATCCGCAGAACACAACTGCGCGCGTTCAATTGGGGCGGGTACTGGCGGCTGAAGGCAAGAATGAGGAAGCCGCGCAAGAATTGCAAACTGGATTGCAGGCCAACTCCGGCGATCCCCATGCCGCGCTGGAGTTGGGAACGCTCTACGTGAAGGCTAACAAGGATGCCGAGGCGGAGCAGCAGTTTCGGCTCGCCCTGCAAAAGCTGCCGCAGGATCCCGAGGCGCACTTCGCTTTGGGGTCACTGCTGATGTACGAGAAAAAGTATTCCGAGTCGCAGCAGGAGCTGCTGATCGCGGTAAAACTGAAGCCGGACTTGGCCGAGGCATACGGCAATCTGGCGATCGTAGCCGCGGCCAACAAGCAGTATCCCCTGGCTCTGCAGGCTCTGGATATGCGGGCAAAATATCTGCCGGAGATCCCGGCAACCTATTTCCTGCGGGCGACCACCTTCGACAACTTGAAAGCCATACCCTCAGGCGGTGGAGAATTATCAGCGGTTCCTGGCGGTGGACGACGGCAAGTTTCCCGATCAGGAATGGCAGGCGCGACACCGGCTGATTGCGCTCGATCCTCAACACGCGGACAAGTACCGGGTCAAGAAATAGCATGCGCTTCCTGCTTCGATGTGCGGCGATGGTGTTGCTGCTGGCCAGCATGGCGCTGGCGAGCAATGAGACTGCCTCGGAACTGAAAGCGCGTGCCGACGCTGCCCATGGAGGCGAACAGGCCAAGCTGTGCCTGGAATACGCTCGCCACCAACTGGACGATGCCAACGCTTTGTTCACCGACGGGCAGGTGGACAAAGCGCAATCCGAGGTGCGCGAAGTCGTCGATTACGCGCGCAAAGGCGGCAGAGGCGGCCACATCTTCCGGCAAGCAATTGAAGGAAACCGAAATCAAGCTGCGCAAACTGGGCGAACGCATGCATGACGTCGGCGAATCTCTGGCTTTCGAGGATCGGCCACCGGTGCGCCAGGCGGTGGATGAAATCGAGCAGATCCGCTCCGATTTGATGGTCAAGATGTGGGGACCGCAAGCCGAGCCGAAAGGAAAATCGTGATGCTGCGCCGGATGCAATGTGGTATGTGGCTCGTTCTGCTGCTGTGCACCTGCACTCGCTACGGAGCAGCCCAGAAACGCGATCCGCTGAACGACAAAGAAGTCGACGAGATGCGCGAGTCGGCCGATTGGCCGGACAAACGCCTTGAGCTGATGGTGAAATTTGCCCGGGCGCGCATGGCCGCCATCGATCAACTGCAGGCTGACGGAAAGAAAGCCAAAGACCGTCCCATGCAAATCCACGATCTGCTGGAGGACTTCTCTTCGCTGCTGGATGAGATTGACGACAACATGGACATGTACGCCTCGCACAAGGCCGACATGCGCAAGGGCCTGATGCTGCTGCTGGAGGCGACCAGCGAGTGGCAACTGAAACTGCGCCGGTTAAAGGAGCAGTCTCCGCCGGAAGAATTGGATCAGTATTCTTTCGTTCTGGCCAACGCGACCGATGCGGTCGAGCGACAGTGGCGACGATGCCCGCGAGGAACTGAAGGAACAGAACGAGCTGGCCAAGACAAAAGAAGCTGACCAAGATCTATTCGGAGCGGCCCGACTGAGAATTGCGAACAAAATATAAAGGGCCGCCGAATTTCCCCCTGTGGCGGCCCTTTCCAGTTGTTTGTTGCAACAGCAATGTACGCGATTGACATTAGCAGAAGAGGCTATCGGAATTCAATAGCATCGATACCTTAGTACCTGGTGGTATCTTCCCGGTTAACTCCGGTCTGACCTCGGGCGGTTGCAGAGTAGCCCCCGTGGTAGGTTAATTACATCTTGCGGGAGAATCTTCACAACCTGTTTCAAACGACGTATCGGGAGCTGCGGCCGCGCGCGCCCATGCCGGAATTTCGCGTGGAGTTCTATCCCTTCGCCAACGTGAACAATACCATCCGGTTGCGCGAGGCGGTAGTCCATGTGCGCATTTCCGATTTGCTGGAAGGCGCGCCCGAGGCGTGATCGCGGCAATCGCCCACATTCTGCTGGCCAAAATCTATCGCAAGCCGATCCAGCCTCTGCACTCCACGCGCTATCGCCGCTATGTCTCGAGCCACGACATGAGTGCCAAGGCACAATTGGTGAGGCAGATGCGCGGGCGCAAACGAATTGGGTCTCCCCGAGGGCAGGTCTACGACCTCGACCAGATTTTCGAGGAGCTCAACCGGCGATTTTTTTATGGCCTGCTGGCGCGGCCGCGCATGACCTGGAGCCGTTCCCACTCGCGCCATAGCCTGGGGCATTATGATCCCGCGCACAATGCCATCGTGGTAAGCCGCGTCTTCGATCAGCCGCGAGTTCCCCCTTACGCGGTGGAGTACATCGTTTATCACGAGATGCTGCACTTGAAGCATCCGGTAAAGCTGCGCGGCAGCCGTCGCTGTGTTCATGGTCAGGAGTTTCAGGCGGAGGAGAAGCTGTTTCCCGACCTGGAGAAGGCGAAGGCTTTCTTGAAGATTCTATGAGCGAAAATCCTTTCGCTCTTCATTGCCGTTAATTTTCTGTGTCCGCTTTGGCTCGGTTGCGCAGCCGATAAGACCATCCGCCGATGACTGCAGCCGGCGCCATGAAAAGAAGCGCCGCCAGTTGCGGCCACGCCGCTCCATAGCGAATCATGATGATCACGGCGGTGAGCGCGATCAACCCACCGACAATCCAGGCAGCAACGAAGTGTGGGCGGCCGCCTATGAAGCTGGCCAAGTAACCTGCCAGCAAGGCGAAGAGAAGTCCGCAGACGACGGCGCCAAGTTGGAAGCTGATGCTGGCGGGAGCATGCGGATCGGTGTTGGTGACGCGGAATACCGCGAACCACAACAGCTCGAACAGCAGGTATCCGAGGATCACGCCGCTGAAGACGCGCACCGTTCGCTCCTTGCCACAGTCGCAATCAGATATAGAGAAAAATCCAAGGGCTAAAACCCTGATCTTTTCTGCGCTGGCTCGGCACGAGTAAACTTCGTGCCCTGATACGAACCTGATTCGCAGCTCGTTGAGACCGGGTTCCCTTCGCGATCAGCAGGCCTCGCCATAGAAAAGCAGATCCCTCGCCGACTGAAGTCGGCTGGGGATGACAAATATGGAGATCTGCGACAGCGCAGCTAAAGCTGCGCCCCTTCAAAACCTAGGGCCCTTCAAAACCTGCTTACCGCTGCAGGTTCTCCACGATCACGGCGATGCCCTGGCCGCCGCCGATACAGGCAGTCGACAAACCGTACTTTGCCTTGCGGCGACGCAGCTCGTACAAGAGCGTGATCAGCAAGCGGGTGCCCGTGGCTCCCAAAGGATGGCCCAGGGCGATGGCGCCGCCGTTCACATTCACTTTGCTGCGATCGAGTCCGAGTTCCTTCTCGACCGCGAGATACTGCCCGGCAAACGCTTCGTTGACTTCGATCAGATCGATGTCGTCGAGCTTCAGCCCAGCTTTCTTCAGCGCGATGCGCGTTGCCGGGACCGGCCCCGAGCCCATGATCTTCGGATCGACCCCGGCGATGCCCCAACTGACAATGCGGCCCATGGGCTTGAGGTTGCGCTTCTGAGCCTCGTCGAGCGGCATTACCACCGTGGCCGCACCGCCATCGACGATTCCGCTGGCATTGCCGGCCGTGACGGCACCGTTCTTGCCGAAGGCGGGCTTCAGCTTGCGCAGGCTCTCCATGGTGGTTTCGGGACGCCGATGATCGTCTTCGGTGAACATCTCGCCGGTCGGCTCACCTCGCCGATTGCGCAGCGGCACGGGAGTTAATTCTTCCTGCAGGCGCCCTGCCTTGTAAGCGGCGTCGGCGTTCTGCTGCGAGCGCAGCGCGAATTCGTCCATCATCTCGCGAGTCACGCCCTGCTGCTCGGCATAGAGCTCGGCAGTGTTCGCCATGTAGAGGCCGCAGTAGGTGTCGAGCAGCGCGACCATGAGCGAGTCTTCCAGCTTGCCTTCGCCCAGGCCGACGCCCCAGCGCATGCCGCGAATCACGTGCGGCGCCTGCGACATGGATTCGATCCCTCCAGCAAGAACGGTCTTGGCTTCGCCAAGCTGGATCATTTGCGCAGCCGTGACGATGGACTGCATGCCAGATCCACACAGGCGGTTCACGGTGAGAGCGGGAACCTCGATTGGAACGCCCGCCTTAAGAGCGACGTGACGCGCGCCGTAAATGGAGTCGCCCGAAGTTTGCTGCGCGTTGCCGAATACAGCGTGATCGATTTCAGCTGGCTCGACGCCGGAACGGTTCATGGCTTCGGTGGCGGCAATCGCGCCCAGGTCCATGGCAGTGAAATCCCGTAGCTTCCCGCAGTAGCGCCCCATGGGCGTGCGGGCGCCGTTGACGATAGCGATATCCGTAGTGTTAGGCATATGTGTATGGAAGGCGAAACAAAGGTCTGAGTAAACATTTAAGTTTATCAGCCGTCCAAGAAAAGCAGCAACCGCAGGTCGAGGGGTGGATATGAACACGCTGCCCGCTAAAGGCGTCGTCGCCGAACACTTCTTCTCCCCGCTCATCAGCGTTATTTTCCTGCTGCTATCAGGATGCGGCGGCGGGAGTGCCTCACCGCCGTCCGAACCGATGCCGCCTGCTCCGCCGCCACCGCCGTCGCAGGTCGCGCTCACTCAGTTAAGCTCGGACAGCTTCACCAACTCGCAGAGCCAGCATGCCACAGAAGTCGAGGCCGGCATGTCCGCGTCCGGCGCGACCCTGGTGACGGCGTTCCAGGTAGGACGCATCTACGGCGGCGGAGCTGCGGACATCGGCTTTGCTACCTCCATCGATAGCGGCACAAGCTGGACAAACGGACTACTTCCCGGCATCACGAAATTCCAGGGTGGGACCTACAACGCAGCCAGCGATCCTACCGTGGCCTTCGATCAATCCCACGGGGTGTGGATTATTGCTTCGTTGGCGATCGCTAGCGGCACTGACTTAGTGGTGGTGAGCCGCTCGGCCGACGGGCACAACTGGGGAAATCCCATTGTCGTCAGCTCGACTCCCGATGCCGACAAGCAATGGATTACCTGTGACAACAATTCCAGCAGCGCCTTCTTCGGCCACTGCTATCTGGAATGGGACGATCCCAGCAAGCCTGCGAACGGCCTCATCTGGATGAGCACTTCCACCGACGGCGGCATGACCTGGAGCGCTGCGGTGAACACAGCGGACATGGCGAGCGGGGTCGGGGGCCAGCCGGTGGTGGGCGCAAACGGAGTGGTCATCGTTCCCATCGACAACGCTGACGGCACCGAGATGCTGGCTTTCACCTCGAGCGACGGCGGAGTGAATTGGAAGAGTACGGTAGTGATCGCAGCCATCACCGATCACGTGGTCGCCGGGAATCTGCGAACCACATCCTTGCCCTCAGCCGCGGTGGACGCTGCCGGCCGGGTTTACGTCGTCTGGCAGGATTGCCGTTTTCGCACAAATTGCGCGTCCAACGACATCGTCATGAGCACCTCGTCCGATGGCAGCAACTGGACCGCACCTGTCGGTATTCCCATCGACGCCGTTACCAGCACGGTTGATCATTTTATTGCGGCGATTGCAGTTGATCCAGCGACCAGCGGCGGCTCAGCCCATCTGGCGTTGACCTACTATTTCTATCCCATTGCAACTTGCACGAGTGCGACCTGCCAGCTGAATGTCGGATTCATTTCTTCCTCCGACGGCGGCAACACCTGGAGTTCGCCGACTACGCTGGCTGGACCCATGTCGTTGGCTTGGCTGCCGAGCACCTCATCTGGAGTGATGGTGGGCGATTACCTATCGACTGCCTACTCCAATGGCCAAGCCCATACGGTCTTTGCCGTAGCCCAGGCAAACAATGGGAGCGTCTTCAGCGAGGCGATAGTCAGTCCGACCAATGCGCTTCCGCAGGCGGAACGGGCAACCGTCGCGGCGATGAGGTCTGATACCGCAGTTACGCGGCGATCGGACCACCCGCCGAGAAGGTTTTACGACCTGGACCACGAACATCCGATTCCACGGAGGAGGAAGTGAGTGCCGAATGCCTGTCCGGGCTAAAAAGCAAGGTCGGTCTGTTGCAACTGAAGAGAATGCGAAAATAGGACACACACTGACGTGACGCCGGCTAAACATTTTGCTGAAAAACTCTAAAAGCAAATCCCTCACCGGCTGAAGCCGGCTTCGTGATGAAAAAATAAATAAAGGACTTCACATGGCGTAGCTAAAGCTACGCCCCTTCAAAATCACCTCAAGCCGAGATAATCTCAGGCCGAGTTTTTCGGCAGATTGTGGAGCGGCTCGTAATAACGGACTTGGCTTCAACCCTGGCCTGAGGATTGGCGCTGCCCGAGCATATTCTTGTCCGCTTTCGGACAAAGAATGCTGAATACGGACGGCCCGATGCCACCGCAGGCCAGACAGAGCGGATGTATCTCTGCTATTTCCAGATACTTGAAGGGCATAGGCGATGGCCATCAACGTGTACCTTAGGACTCGAAGCCATTCCCGGAGACGCTTGATGCTCACCCTGCTGCAGGACCTTCGCTTTGCTATTCGCCAGTTACGCAAGAGCCCAGGTTTTGCGCTAACGACCGTATTGACGCTGGCGCTAGGCATTGGCGCGACCACCGCCATTTTCAGTTTGATCAACACCGTCCTGCTGCGGCCGCTGCCTTTCCCCGAGCCGGACAGGGTGATGTCGGCCATGGCGCTGCAAACCAGCGGGGGAGCGGCCGGCATTGCCGAGAATCTGAGTTATCCCGATTTTTTTGACTGGCGCACCCGTAATCATTCCTTCGAGGCGCTGGCTTCCTTCCATCCCGATGATCGGGCGCTGACTGGAGCGGGAAGCCCGCAGCATCTGGAGTCGCAGACGGTTTCCTCAGAATTCTTTCGCGTATTGGGAGTGAACCCGATGGTGGGCAGAGGCTTTGTCGCAGATGACGAAAAACCTGGCGCCCATGCCGCCGTGCTCAGCCATGAAACCTGGCAATCCATCTTCGGCGCCGATCCCAATATTGTCGGCCGGACGATAACCCTCGACGGCAAAAACTATAACGTAGTGGGCGTCATGCCTAAGGGATTTCAATTTCCGATCCAGAATCCCAGCGCAGCACTTTGGACCACGCTGGCGGACGACACCGCTGACAAAGACCCTTTGACAGCGCAACGTGGGGCACACATGGTGCACCTGGTCGGTCGCCTGAAGCCGGGCGTCAGCATTGTTCAGGCTAGGGCCGACCTCGACCTGATCGCGCGCAACCTGGCGGCGCAATACCCGGATTCGAACAAGCAGTTCCCCAGCGCGGTGGTGGTACCGGAACTGGAAAACCTGGTGGGCAACACCCGGCCAGCTCTGCATGTTCTGTTCGCGGCGGTCATGCTGGTGTTGCTGATCGCTTGCGCCAATGTCGCCGGCCTGATGTTGACCCGGACCTCGCGCCGCAGGCAGGAGATCGCGGTGCGCGCGGCCATGGGAGCGACTCGTTTTGGCATCATTCGCCAGGTGCTGGTGGAATCGGTTTTCCTCTCCCTGTGCGGAGGAGCGCTGGGAGTCGCGCTGGCCGTGGTTTTGCTGAAGACGATGGTGCACTTCGTTCCGCAGAATTTGCCGCGCCTCGACCAGGTTGCGGTGGATGGCACGGTAATGGGGTTTGCGGCGCTGGCGTCGATTCTGACCGGCGTGCTGTTTGGAGTGCTGCCGGCATGGCGCATGTCGCGGCTAGATCCTTCGCTGGCCTTGCGCGAGGGCACGCGCAGTGTGACCAGCGGTCGCGGACAACATCGGCTGAACAGTATTCTGGTGGTGGCCGAAACCGCCATCGGGCTGGTGCTGCTGGTGGGAGCAGGGCTGCTGATTCATAGCTTCGTGCGGGTGCTGAATGTCGATCCGGGATTCGATTCGCATCATGTTCTAACCGTCGATCTGGGCATGTCGGATACGCAATATCCTGACCTGAAGAAAGTGCAGTTTTACGAGCAACTGCTGCCCCGGCTGGCGGCGCTGCCGGGCGTGGAAACAGTGTCGGCCGGATACCCTCTGCCGCTGTCGGAACACAATATCGGCATCGGCTTCGCCATCGAGGGCCGTCCGGTCGCCAAGGGAGATGAGCCCGACGCGCCAGTCACCATCGTTACTCCTGACTTCTTTCGGACCATGCGCATACCGATGCTCTCCGGGCGGGCCTTTTTGACGACCGACGATTCCAAAGCGCCGGCGGTGATCATCATCAATCAGGCGTTCGCGCGGAAATACTTCCCGGGCGAGGATCCCATCGGCAAGCGGATGAAGCCCGGGCTGGGCGACGGCATTATGAATGAGCCGATGCGCGAAATCATAGGGGTGGTGGGCGATGTGAAGCGCAAAGGCATCACGGCGGAGATGCCGGCGCAATACTATCTGCCTTTCAAACAGGCGATTATTCTTGACCCCACCGTCGTTCTTCGCACGGCGGGAGACCCATTGAGCCTGATCGGCCCTTTGCGCGCGCAATTGGCCCAGGTTGACAGCAATGTTCCGCTGTTTGACATCAAAACGCTCGATGATTACGTGTCACTCTCCGCTGCGCAGCCGCGGTTTCAGACGGTGCTGATTACGTTCTTCGCCGCGATGGCATTGCTGCTTTCTGCAATTGGGCTTTATGCCGTGCTGTCGTACATGGTGGCGCAGCGCACGATGGAGATTGGCTTGCGACTTGCTTTGGGCGCGCAACGAGGAGATGTGCTGGGGCTGATTCTTCGCCGGGGATTGATTCTGGCGGTGACGGGTCTGGCGATTGGAATTTTCGTTTCGCTGCTGCTGACTCGATTCATGGCGGAGATGTTATATGGGGTGCGGCCGTTCGATCCGCTGACGTTTGTGGGCGTTAGCGCGGTGCTGTTGGTGGTGTCGTTGATCGCCAGCAGTGCGCCGGCGTTTCGTGCGGCGCACCTGGATCCGATGCGGACATTGCGCGAGCAGTGAAGAGAAGCAGCAACTAGCGACTAGCAATTGGCAATTGGCAACTGGCTGCTAGTTACTAATGGCTTTGTGTCAGGGCATGACTTCAGTCGTGCCAACCGACCTGCTAGAAGGTCCGAGCTTTAGCTCTTGCAATAACCGGCGCAGGAGCTAAAGCCCAGAATCTAAAATGACATGGTTCGGCACGACTGAAGTCGTGCCCTGACACAACCCGGATCGATGCATGGATTAGGTAGTCGCTAGTTGCTAGTTGCTAGCCGCTAAAAGGGGGGCAGGATGGCAAAGATGGAACGCATTCGTCAGGATGTCGAGGCGTCATTCGGGCCCGACGACATCGCGCGGCAAACCGAACTGGGCTGGAAGCTGGTTGCCGTCGAGTGGGAGCGTGAACTGCCGGCAGCCGAGAGCGGCGCGCCCGCGCCCGAAGAAGTTCCCTTCGGCTTGCAGGTTGCCAAAGAGGCGGCGCGCCTGGAAGAGAATCCGAACGAGCAGGAGATTCTGTTCCTGATGATGGAGTTAACCATTCAGGATGGACCCTACAACGTTATCGCCGACGAACTCAATCGCCGAGGCTATCGTACTCGCCAGGGAATGAAGTGGACGCCAGTGTCGGTATTCCAGATGTTGCCGCGATTGATCGAGGTCGGACCCAGAATCTTCTCGACTCAGGAATGGCAAGAACGGCGCGCCCGATTGGCGAAGTTTAGAACCGGATAATTGCGAGAGACAAAGTGGATGCCTTCTGCTCACTTTTAATCTTGTCGTCCAGAGCGAAGCCGGACGGATCTGCGGTCCATCGGAACGTCACGAACCGCAGAGACTCTACAACCAGCGGCGAACCGCAGATCCCTTCGCTCGGGCTAAAGCCCTCGGTCGGGATGACACTCTGGAAAGAGTTTGAGGTGCCTTACTTCCTCACGCACCGGTGAACCCGGCAGCGGTTGTTTGCACGGTCGCTGCTGAAATCGCAAATCATTCCACTGAAAGCACAAACTGAAAGCTCTCGGCGCCGACGGGTACGGTCACGCGCACCAAGCGGCTCTTCTTGCCGTGGCTGGAGGCTTGCGAGCTGGCGGACAACTTTCCCAGCGCACAATAAAAAACTCCCGAAGCATTGGCCCGTGGCGGAATGGTATTGGCCAGAAAAGCGTTCTGTTGCACATAGTCCGGCAGGTTCTGGCGCTGCAACTGGGTCAGCACGTCGGGGCTGCCGGCCTCAACATTGTGCAACTGGCACACCTGGTCGCAAACATTCGCGCCGGGCGTAGCCTCTCCCGAACGCAGCGCGCCGGGAGTGTCGGTGTACAGAAGATTCTTACCGCCCGGCATCATCGCAGTTCCCGCCCCCTGGGCCCGTGCGGCCATCGCTTTCATCATCTCGACTAATTGAGGAGTGATGGGCGAGTTGTCATCGGGCGCGTCCGATCCTGCACCTGCCCCCGGAGTCACCGCGTAGCGTGCCCAGTTGTAAGGATGGCGCATCTTCCTGGCCAGCTCCGCGCCCGACAGCGCCGGCAATGCGTTTCCTCCATTGGCGTCTTCCAGAACGACGTCTTCCGGCTTGACGGTCACTGACTGCCGGCCTGTGTTGTAGACGCGCAGCTTGACCGCCAGAAACTTGCGGTTGAGGACCGAATGAGCCGCCGCCACCACGGTGTAGTCGGTTCCCGCGACGTACTGATAGACGATCCCTTCCACGTAAAACATTCCCTTGCCGGAGGAAGTCTGCGGGCTAGAGAACTGGTCCTGAGCCAGTAGCGAGCAGCTGAGCAGAAGCGCAGAGAGGAAACAACGCATGGAACCTCCCAGCTCCGCGTGCGGCGGAGCCTGAGAGTCAGATCGGCAAATTGACAGGACATATGAGGGCAGGAGCCGGTCCGCTGTAGCATGCTCTTCAGGCGTGCATGACGGCGTGGGGAGCGCGCTTTAGCGCTGAGGCTATGCGAGAGCGCCGGCCCAGTGAAAGTCGAAAAGCGGATCCCTCGCCCGGCTGAAGCCGGGTTCGGGATGACAAACTCAAAGGAGGTTTCAATGGCGTAGCTAAAAGATACGCCCCTTCCAAACCAACTCAAACGGGCTCTCAGCGAACCGCTGAAGCCAGTTTTGGTGACCAAGAAAAAGCCGCGAGCTATGCCCGCGGCCAAAGCAAGTGTTGTCCCGTCGAGCTACTGCAACAGGCCAAACACGGCGACACCGGTCGGCGTTCCCACGAACACCTTGCCGTTGGCGATCATGGGAGTGATGAACTTGTTGGAGTTAAACTGATCGCGCGATCCCGCCTGGTTGCTGTTGTACAACTCATGCGAAAGATTGGTGGCATCGTAGGCATACAAAACCGCTGGAGCGGTGTTGGAGATCGCCCACACGATTCCGTTGGCAGTACCGCTGGCGGAGATAGCGGGGGTGGTTCCGGGATAAGGGAAGTTTTCAGCGCTCTGCGAGGTAGGCGTAGTCGAGAGCTTGGCGTTGGAAATGGAGAACGCTTTCAGATTGTCGCCCACGTCGCCGTAGTAGACGGTGTTGTTGAAGTACGCCGGACTGGACCAGACGCCCCCGGGTAAAACGCCGTCGATCTCCTGATAGATGGCACTGTCGTTGCTAGGATTGAATTTCCCCATGTTGTCGCGGTTGACCACGTAAATGTTGGTGTCTTTGCCTGCGCCCACGGCAAGATGATGAACCACGCCGTTATTGTCCATCAGGTCGGGCAAGACGAGGCAGCCACCGGAGCCCAGATCTTCATCGTCATTGGATTCCTGAACGGTATCGAACATATTGAAATAGTCGGCGACGGTCAGCGTGCCGGTCGAGTTCGAGATCTTCATGAACGCGTTGCCGAAGTCGCCGTTGATGGGAAAGCCCTGTGAGTTCAAGGTAGTGTCGAAGGTACCGTTGCCATCGAGGAAGTAGATGTTGCCGGAGGAATCGGCCGCCAACCCATTGCCGGTCATCCAGATGGCGCCCTCACTGCCGTTGGGAGTGACATCGATCACCGAGGTTTGCGCCAGGGTGCGGGCGTTGTAGGCCATCAGCCAACCGGTGTAGGGACGATCATCGCAGTGAGAGGTGAACGCGATGTAGATGTTGATGCCGTATTCCAGCAGTCCAGCGCGCTCGGCGAATTGTCCGGGAGCAAATATAACCTGGCCGTTCTGGCTGCCATCACCGGTGCCCGGATAGGTGGCGGCAATCTCGGTGGGACCACCGAACAGTTCACCACCGGTGGTTAGATCGAGAGCATGCAGGCGCTGGTGGTAATGGCCGGAGGAGTCTTTGGTCATGGCCACGAAATAGATAGCGCCATTAGGACCGCTGCCTTTGTCGATTACAGGAGTGTCGGTGATTCCGATCTGAGGCGAGATTTGACCGCAGCCGTGGTCGTCGCTGGGGCTCTCACCCTGGCCCAGCGCCGTCTTCTGCCAGTACAGGCGGCCGCTATTGGCATCGTAGGCGTAGATGCTATCGTTTTCGGTTACGACATACAGCGTGTTATTCAGGCTACCGTTAATGAATTGCTTGTTCACGTAGAGAGGCTGCGCGTCTACTTTCCCGTCGGTAGAAAGAAAAGCGATTTTTCCGAAGGAAGTCGAATTCACATTGCTGAGGTTGAGAGTTGTTTCCTGCATGGTGTCGCCCTGCCGGAAAATGTTGTAGTGATAAGTGAGCACGTCGGTTGGATAGGGAATTTGTAAGGGCGGTTTAACCGGAGAGGATTCAGATGACGCGACGGGCGCGGCACTCGATCCAGAAGCGGTTGCCGCTCCGCAGGATAATGTTCCAAATCCTATGAGCAGGAAAGCACATAGCGTGATACTGGCTGGATATCGCACAAGTCACCCCGAATGTTTTTTTTAGTAACAGCTACAAGAGTTACGGCTACGACGCGTAGATGCGGAAGCCTAAGCTTCGGTTGTGCCCCTTTTACAAAAAACAGGCATTTAATGGCTAGCCCTTTAGTGGCAACCAAGATTCGAGCAATCCTACTTTAGTCTGCTCCGGCCATGGCGCGGAACGGCTTGGCTAGTTTACGTGGGCGGGTCGATTCTCCGCTGAGGCTCTGATTTTCCATCCAGCTATCCAGAATACTCTTCTTGAATTTCCAGCGGTTGCCGAGTTTGAACGCGGGAATTGTCTCCTCGGAAACGTACTTGTAGAGAGTGTCGGGCGAAATTCCCAGGTACTGGGACGCCTGGCGGATATTCATCACTTCACGCGCATCGGCCATGCTGGCTCCTTGTGGGCTTACGGCTACTGCGGGCTGCGAGTGGGACCTGACCGCAGCGCGTGCAAGAACGGCATTCGTCGGCGACCCGGGGGCGTGCGGTCGCGACGGTGAAGTGCGGCCCGCTTTGACTTTGCTGGAAATAACCAAGTCTCCCTTGTCGCTGAATTGCCAGTTCGTAACCTTCCCGGATGAACTGGCCTGGGGATGGCGCACTTAAACAACGCGTACCAGAAAGCCAGTGCTGGGTGAAAAAAATGCGGGAATAGTCCGAACTCAAATTATTGTAGGGCGCGATCGGCCGCTCCACCATATGCTCGCTATTGACCCACACGATACCCGGAGTAGCGAAAAGATCAACAGCCGGTGCAGAAAGCAGCTTGCCTTGGCGCAAGCCGCCATGCAACCTCTCCGGAGCGCCTTCATTCAGACTGGAAAAGCCCTTTCCTACAGCACTATCATTTAGGATGATGTCGGCTGGCAGGAGGCGTCGTGGTTTGTAGCGCTTGTGGATACGAAAACCAGGTGGGTCATCGCTTTTGCGGAATGTGCGGCATGCCTCTGCCTCACCCTCCGCTGACCGCACCGGGTGCCAACAGTACGCTTAACTTGACTCGTGTGCCGCTTGAAACCAGCAGCGGAACGCAGCACTCCGCCTCCGGTCGAACCGGCGTATTGACCGAGATACCCCTCTCCGGGGATTCGCAAGTTGGCGTAACCCGCGACGCCAATACGTCAACGCACACAACCACCGAAGTGCCTGACAGCGCTGAAGAACCGCTGGCGGCCACGCCGTCCACCGTCTCTAGCACCGAAACGCCGCCTAAAGAACTGGTTCCAGATTTACCGCTGGACGAGTACGTCAAGAGTTTCCGCTACGAGCCGCCTAACGATGCGACCGAGATCACGATGCGTTGCGATGCTCCGGTACAAGACGCGCCAGCCGCTCGCAGCAACGCAAGCACCGCTGAGGCTGCGACTCTGGGGGCAGATGCTCCGGCAACATCGGTCACCCCCAGCGACGGCGCGGCGCCCTTAGCTGTGGCAGCCGACACCAACACGATCTCGAAAACTCCATCCGAGCCTGAACCGATCAGCGAGACGGCGGCTGCTGTTTCGGCTGACATTGATAGCCGGCTGGGATTGGAGGCCGAAGCTCCGGCGGAGGCGCGCATCGAACGGCCACGGTTTCTCGACATCAATGAACCGCCCCCGGAGGCCAAGCCTGCCACCTCAGGAACGTCGACTATTGTTGGTCCATCTTTTCTTGGACTCAGCGATGCGTCGGAGGAAGTCGCCGAACCCTCGCTGCTCGCTGCTGAAGACGCCGAATCAGGCCGGGGGCGGTGGCGGCTATGGCTGGCTGCAGCGATTGTCCTGATATTTGGTGTATTAGGTGCGATGGAGTGGCGCGCCCAAAGAAACCAGACCGGCACCGGCCCGGTGGAGGTAATACAGGCGAAGGTCCGCGACTTGCGGCATCAGAACCCATCCCAAACTGGCAGCGAGCCTGCCACGCCGGTGACCTTCGGCGACAACACAGCCAAGCCCGAGATGCAGGTGCAAGAGCAGTCCAAGCCACCGGCAAAGGATCAGACAACAACCGCCAACGGCACGGCCACGAGCGCGGCGAACTCTAGTAGCCCGCACGCGACGCCGCCTACCAACGCCAGCGCACCAGCACTGAATGCTTCGTCGAAGGCACCGACGGCAAGCCAAAGCGTAGCGGGACGAACCCCTGGAGTGCCTCCGAAGCAAACCGCTACAACGGGCATGGCGCCAGCCGTAAACGGAGAGAAGGCCGCCAGCAACCCGGCCTCGACTAATGCCCCTAAGCCGGCATCTTCGCAAGAGACACCGCAGCCGGCGATGGAGAAGCCCAAGCCGACTCCTTCAGCAGCCGACAATCAAGAGGTGAAACCGGCTGCCCTAGGCGCTGACGAGATGGCGAAAGCCAAGAATGCCAGCGACTCGGTCGCCCAGGCTGCATGGCTGTGGAAGGCGACGGCCAAAGGCAATCCCGATGCGCCAGTGCAACTAGCTGACATGTACGTCAAGGGCAACGGCGTGCCCCGCAGCTGCGAGCAGGCATTGGTCTTGCTGAAGACGGCCGCCGAGAAAGAGAATGCCCGTGCGCGCAATCGGCTGGCTGCTATGTATGCGGACGGAAACTGCGTTCCCCGCAATCGTGTGGAAGCGTACCGCTGGATGAGTTCGGCGCTGACCGCCAATCCCAACAGCGAGTGGGCCCAACAGAAGCGCGATCTTCTATGGCAGCAGATGACCCCGGAGGAACGCGCGGCGGCGCAAAGATATCGGTGAGGCGCGTATCGGCACAGGCTGCTGAAAAACCCGAAAAGCAGAGCCGCACCGACTAAAGTCGGTTCGAGATGACAAATATAAAGGGGTTGCTACGGCGTAGCTAAAGCTACACCCCTTCAAAATCACCTTATAAGGATTGGCGACGGCGCAGGTGAAGCTTGCGCCCCTTTGAATCGCGCGCTAACTCAAATCTCGCTGGTCGCGCTAATCCAAATCTCGCTGGTAATGTTTGAAGTCGGTCATGCCGGTGACCAGGGTCTCCGCCAGCGCCATCGCACCGAAGATCCTGGCTTCAGGGTCATCGGCGAAACCCATCAGGCGCGGCATGGCAGCGGTGATTCCGGCCAGCCCACCATCCACTCGTCCGTGCGTTCTGTAGCTGATAGCGTCGAGCGCCCCGCCGGGGTAGTCCGTCAGAATGATGTTCGCGGCGGCGGCGCCTCCGCAAATCAGCGATCCGATGGCGGCGCGCCGATTGTGCTGCCAGGAGCGAGCCGCTATCAGCAGGAAAGAGCCGGCGATGGCGCAGTCGATGAGGGCGTGGGTTGAGGGTTGAATCCCCTTGGGCATCATCCTGCCCGTGGCGATTCGCAGACCTTCCTGCCAAAGCGGCATGTTGACCTCGATGAAATCGTAGTGAACCACGAAACGGCGTCGCCGAATTGTACGCCTGGAGAACAAAGATGCCGGACGGCGATGAGGAGTTGGTACCTCGGGAATAACCTATACATTCCGGCTAGATTCCGAAGCTGCAGGCGTTGACCCGGACTGGTTTGGCAGAAGCTACCGTACTCAACAAGGGTTGATGTTGAACGTCAGGTGGCGCCCGACAAAATTGTGCGAGCGTTTAGAATTTAAGCCTTGGGCCGATAAGCCGAGGGGGAATACAACATGGTTATGAACAAAGGCCACCTGTATTTTGAAATTCAAGCCGACGATACAAAGCGGGCGATAGCGTTTTATTCCCAGGTATTCGGCTGGGAGTTTACTGAGGCCGCGGGGCTTCCAATTCCCTACTGGCGAATAACAACCGGCGGGGCAAGAGGGGGATTGCTGATGCGACTCGCCAAGGCTCCTCCAGCGCGGAGTGCTACGAATGCTTTTGTCTGCTCAGTCGAGGTCGAGAATTTCAGCGCAACCGGGAAAACCATACTTAGTCTGGGTGGAATTGTTGCGTTACCCAAGTTTCCCGTGCCCGGCCAATGCTGGCAAGGGTACTTCATCGATACCGAAGGTAATACCTTCAGCATTTTTGAAGTCGACCCGATGCCAGATGATCAGGCGCTTGATTCGATGGGAACTTCTTAAATCGAATTCGGTGCGCAGGTTCGCAAAGGGTGCTTCGCGCTGTCTAGCATGGCCGGTCTTCGGCGCGACTAGAAGCAATATCATAAATCCGAAACGCTTCCACCCGAGTGACCTCAGGGGCTAAAGCCCGGCATTCAAGCAACTCGTACGGCACGGCTGAAGCCGTGCCCTTTCAAACCCGGCTTACGAGATAGCTTCTAGTTATTTATTATTGTCGCCGCGGCTGACCGCGCCTGTTTGCCCCGCGCGCCGAAACGGAGAGAGTCATGCCAATCCGTCGGGCTACGCCCCAGAACGTCGACGAGTACATCGCATCGTTTTCGGCGGAGGTGCGAGCGATTCTCGAAAAGTTAAGGTTGACGATCAGACAGGCTGCGCCAGACGCGCGGGAGACCATCAGCTACAACATGCCAGCCTTCATGCAGGACGGTATTTTGGTATACTTCGCCGCCTTCAAGAAGCACATTGGACTATATCCGCCGGTAAACGGCGACCCAAAGCTGGAGAAGGCGATTTCAACCTACGCCGGAGAGAAGGGCAACCTACGATTTCCGCTCGACCAGCCGATTCCCTACCGGCTGATCGAAAGAATCGTGAAGCTCAGGGTGAAGCAGAACACGGCGAAGGCTCGTGCGTCTGAATAAGGGTCGCTTGTGCCACACGGCTCGCCACATCCACCCTCCCACCGCCGCGTTTATTATTGAAGCTGAGTGCGATTACTTGCGTAATGGCCTGATTACAACATCTACCTACCATGAAGCCGAAACCCGTGCTACGATTAGCCGCCGTTTCGGTGCCCCGCGCAAAATCAGGGAAGTGCGATGATTGCGTCCCTGCTGTTCTTTGGAGGAGCACCATGTTGAACAAGAAGTCCAGAGTCATCCGCACCCTGGCACTCACAATCCTCGCGACTGCTTTGGTTGGCTCAAGTGCCTGGGGACAGACATTCAAGGTACTGCACGCCTTCGGCAATGGCGACGGGACGTACCCGGAGGCTGGCCAGGTATTTGACGCCCAGGGAAATCTTTATGGAGTCACCAGTCTTGGTCCGCTGGGAAACGGCTGCGGCGGCGACGGTTGCGGCACCGTCTACCAATTGAAGCCTGATTCCGATGGCACCTGGACAGAGACAGTGCTTTATGCTTTCAACGGAAGCGACGGCGTCGAACCTGCCTCTGACCTCATCTTCGATCCTGCAGGCAATCTCTACGGTACGGCTTGGGTCACGGGTTACGGCTTTCACGCCGGCGTTGTTTATCAGTTGACGCCGAATTCCAACGGCACATGGACCGAATCAACCCTGCACCAGTTTGCCGGCAACTTCGATGGCGGCGATCCGGATGAGTTGGCGCTTGATGCAGCCGGGAATGTTTACGGAAACACCCGATTCGGCGGGCTGAATAATACTGGCATCGTCTACAGTCTGAATCGAGCGTCAGGATGGAGAGAATCGCTTCTCCAGACCTTCAACGGCTACCCCAACCTGGGCGGATCGTCCCCCTATGGCGCCATCGACTTTGACGCCAACGGCAACCTCTATGGCGCGACACTGGGAGGCGGTACTCATAGCGCCGGCGTTGTCTTCGAGCTAACGAAACGCGGCAGCCTTTGGCAGGAGACCGTGCTGTACAACTTTGCCGGTGGTACGGATGGCAATACACCTGTCGGAGTCGTCTTCGGTCCCGATGGCAGCCTCTATGGCGTGACCCAGACCGGTGGAAACTTGGGAAATGTTTCCTGCTTGCTGGGCTGCGGGACGGTCTTTAAGCTCACGCCAAATTCCGATGGCACCTGGACGAAGACCACGTTGTATGCGTTTCGCGGTATTGCGGGCCGCGACGGAGCGATCCCCGTTAACCGTATCACCTTCGACCAGGCCGGCAACCTTTACAGCACCACTGCCCAGGGCGGTGTCACCAGTTTTGGTTGCTACGATGGCTGCGGGACCGTGTTCAAGCTGACGCCGTCTTTCGGAGGCCATTACACCGAGAGCGTCGTCCACACTTTCATGAACGGCTCGGACGGCTCTAACCCGTACAGTCCGATGGTGATCGATGGCGCCGGTAACCTTTATGGCACGGCCGCAAACGGCGGCCGGTATAACTACGGTGTGGCCTACGAGATCACGCCGTAGATATGTACCCTTCTGAGCCGGGATAATCGGCGATAAATCTATTAACACCACCGACACCAGAACAAGGGACGACGCGTAGAATAAAGCGTTCTAGCACGGGCAGAACGAACATCCGGACAAAGATTCGAGCGAATCGTCGCCGACAGAGAGGACGGACATGAAGATACGACTCATTGTCGTTGGGATAGTATTCCTGGGAACATTCCAGCTAAGTGCTCAGGATTGGTCGTCGTGGACCGCCGCCAATAATCGCGAGTTTCAGTATCGGTGGTTAGGCAGCAGCGCCGCGAGCAAAGGCGAAGAGTGTTACCTGCAACTGCGCGACCTGAAGAGGCAGCCGAACGAAACGACAGTTGCTACCGTGCTCATCGATTACAAAGCTGCACAAGCTGAATCGACAAGGGACGTGATCACTATCATGGACCCTAAGGATGAGGACCAAGGAGCCACAATCCTACGTCCTTGTGTGTCGGTTGGTGGCGTTCAGGTGAAGGACATGGTTCGTTGCGGGACATCGGGCTGTAACGCATACAATTGGCCTTGGCTTTGATTGAACAGGCCGCAGAAATCGGCGAGCGCCCAAGACCCCGTGCTATGACCGAAGAAGCCCTATCCATTGGGCTTCGCATTAGCTGGCGTAACATCGTCATCTCGTAAGTGATCGGTCAGGGTGCCGTTTGCCGTTATGAAGATGATCAGATTCATCGCCTAGGCAAATCTTAGTTCCATCTTCGCGGCGCTGATCGTAACGTTGGTATCGTTCATCCGCTCTCTCGGAGCTGCGAATGACGTTGCTGGGAGTGCGGCCATATTTGCGATCTGGGAACTGAGCTGGTTCACTGTGGCGCTGCTTTGCGCTGTCGCTGGGTTCTTCCTTGCTCGGATGCTCAAGTGCCGCTCCAAAGTGACGTAGAGCCTCGTTGTAGGCGATAAATCCCCATAACACAAGTAATCGGGTTCCCTGGACCGTCTCACAAAGAGTTCCTTGTGCCACACGCGCCGAGCGGGGGCCAGCCCACTTTGGGTGCTCTTCCCTTATCCGTCCGACGTGGCGACTATCAGAGAGCGGGTACCACGCGCTGTGCAGGCGCGAGTGCGATCAAGGTTGCTCCGATAACGATGAGCACCGCGACACCGACCAGTTCGTCACGTGAAACTATGTTTCGCAGTGCCTGAGTGCCCATAACGGCGGCATGAACGAAGCTTGACCATGCTGTAAAGGCGATCAGACTGCGACTTGCCAATGGGTTGCGAATTGCAATGAGCAAGAAAATGCCGAGCGTGACATAAAGGCTGAACATCATGGACAACGAAGGATCTTGGCGAGCGAATATGATCGCGGGATAAGCTAACGCCAAAAACAGCAATCCCACCAACGCCAACACAATCTTCAGAGCAGCTTCTCGTTTCATTTCGCCCCCCAAACCGTTTCGCGTGCTGAATCATCTTGACATATAACGCCCTGGCCTTGGATATGGCCTCTCCGGCGCTCGCGTGTTTCATAAAGGATGAGTTTGAGACGCTCACGGAGGCAGCGAAACGTGGGCTTCCGCGGCTCAGGGCTTGACATTCGGAACTAAGCCTTGCCTCGGGCCAGGGCGCGGCGGATGGTTTCGTCGAGAGCAGCCTTGGCTTTGGTGTATTCCTCGGGCGAGACTTTGCCTTGCTGGCGATCGATCTCGAGCTGAAAAAGCTCTTCCTTCATGGCTTCCAGCAGCAGCGCTTGGCGATCACGCGGGGATGCCGTGGGCTCGATGAAATCGGCAAAATCGCCGACAGCCGCGGGGGAATCAATCTCAACCGTTCCCGGCGCTCCGGCTCCAGCAGTTGCGGGACGCGGACGATTCGACCGGGACACAACGAAAGCGCCGCCCATGACCAGCACCAGCGCGAACACTCCGAGGATGTAGACACGATACTCGTGCAGCGGATCTGGCGCGTCGATGGGAGCGCCCAGACCTCCGCCGGGGCGACTGTCGTTGGCGGCAGCTTGCGAGCCACCCATGGCGCCGCCGCTGGAGTCGCCCGCGGCCGCACCTTCCTGGCCACCCTGCGCGCCCTGCTGATTGTCAGCCTGGAAGATTCCCGAGCCTGCGATGCGGAAGCTGAGATCCTGTCCCGGCTTGACGTTAGTAGCAACCATGATGACTGATTGCGGGTCGGCCATCGACTGGAACTGCTGCGCTTCTTTGGGCGTGAAGGTCATGCTCTTGGGCATCATGACCACGAAGTGCTGCACATCTTGCAGAGGTTTGGGCGAGAAGCTGGCCTCGCCGCCGTAAGGCATGTGATAGGAAATCTGGAATTGGGTTTCGCCGGGACGGAGCGGATAGCTAAGCAGGTAGTGGTTCTTCTGACGCGCCGGGCGTAGTGTCGGTGGCGATGGGCTGTCCGCCGGGACCTTTGGCCTGCGCCGATTCCAGCACGGCGCCGTCGGGCAGAACGATCTCGAAGGTGCCCTTGTCGTTGGCTTGCGTGCGCGGCGGCTCCGACTTGTTGGTGACAGCGTAAAGCGTGATTCCCTGCAGCTGCTTGCCGTCACTTTGCAGGCGATCGACCTCGACCGTCTGGCTGAGGCCGTCGACCTTCTTCGCCGAGTCGTAGACCGTGAGCTCGGCCGTGGTGCTGCCGGGCATCAGCGGTCCGCCCTGCGGAAAGTAGTTCACGCCCTGATGAGTAGCTCGCACCATGTGCGGCGCTTGCTTGTCTTTTGGAGCCGGGAAGGAGAACCGGCCCTGAGCGTCGCTCTTGGTGGTGCCGATTTCCTGCATGCCCTGCGAGAGCGAGAGCAGCGTGACTTCGTCGCCGACAGCCGGCTTGCCAGTGGTGCCGTTGGTGACGGTGCCGGTGATGTTCTGGGCGGCGGCGAAAGAGGTGAGCAGGAGCACGATCAGGAGCTTGGGCAATAGTGAGGAAAGCAGGTCCCTCGACTCGGACTGAAGTCCTCGCTCGGGATGACAATTCTGTTGGGGGTGACACTTTTGCTCGGGATGACAATTCTGCTCGGGATGACAATATTGGAAGTTGGTACGCGATTGGAGTTTGATCCTCACTTGCGGCTCGGAAAACAATCTCACGCGCGGCCTCCGTTGGGGCCTACGCCGGCGCGACGCGTGCCGTGGCGAATCACCGAGCGCGCTTTCTCGATGGACTCCATCTCGGCCAGAATGGCGGCAGCTTCGTCTTCCAGCGAGGCGCGCTGCACGGCGTAATCCTGCTCGCTCAGCTTGCCTGCCTTGTACTCGAAGTTGAGGTCGCGCAGATTTTCGTAGGTCGCGTCTTTGCGCTCCTGCAAGATACATGTGACGCGTTTTTTCTTCGCCGGCGTCGACTTCCCCAGGCTGATAGAAAACGTAGACGAATAAAGCGGCGGCAAAGAGCGTGCAGCCGAAGAGTGCGAACACCGTATCTTGTCCGATAAGAGCTAAGGCGATAAGAGCAGACATTAGAACTCGGTCTCCTTCACCCCAACAAGTCCAACAGCGGGACTTGCCGGGGAGCACTGCAATACGAAAACCGCGAAAGCGTTGACCAGAGCAGACATTAGAACTCAGTCTCCTGACGGGCCTTCTTGCGAAGGTCGTCGAGTTGCTCCGCGCCGAGGTTGGGAGTCGGCACGGGTTGAGCGACGGCGTGCGCTCTCCACAGGCGCACCAGCCAG
This sequence comes from uncultured Acidobacteriaceae bacterium, assembly GCA_963746515.1. GTDB lineage: Bacteria > Acidobacteriota > Terriglobia > Terriglobales > Acidobacteriaceae > Bog-257. Next base: position 855,390 of record CAVVBO010000005.1, read on the forward strand.
ACGGTCAAGATTATTGCGCCACGCAAACACGGCGAACGGCATGATCCAGGCGATGCGGTTGAAGCCGGTGGTAGTGGGCGCGGCCAACACAGTGTGGCCGTACTTCTGCACAAAGCTTTGCAGGACGAGCGAATCGTTGTCGCCGCGCTCGATGCCGGCGGCCAGTTCGTCGCGCATGCGAGTAGGAGTAAGTGCAGCCGACGTGATTGCACTCCAGCAGAACCTGATTGCAACCGCACATGCACATCAGACCGTGGCCGAGCTTGTTGAAGCGGGCATCGGTGTCGGCGCCCAGAAAGGCGAAGGCCAGCAGCGCGATCAGCAGGAGCTGGGCGATGCGAAGTTTTCCAATGCGAAGTTTCGAGTTTCGAGTTTCGAGTTTCAAGATATGAGTACCAAATGTTGCCTTGAAGGGGCGCGCCTTTAGGCGCGCCGCATAACATTCTAATTTTGTCATCCCGACCGAGGGCTTCAGCCCGAGCGGAGGGACCTGCTTTTCTCTGTCGTCCCTACGGGACTCGAGTTCATTTCGCTGCGTACCAGCGCTGAAGCGCTGGGCTAAGCTCTTCCGTCCCGCTTCGCGGGACTGGAGCAATCCAGCATTCCAGTTTTTACCTCCGCGAGCAAAGGTCAAAGACCACCCATAGAATGCCGGCTACCATAACTCCGCCTGCCAATCGTGTTTGAACTTCACCCAAGCCACTCTCGAATCGCTTTTCGGTTGCGGTTCCTGTAGCGCGCAGGTAATAAGGCAACCGAAACCAGGCTCGTGGAGATACCAGCATGAAAGCTCCGTTCACGAGCAGGATCAGTCCGACAAGCCGGCGACGATCCTTCCGAAGATCAGCATCTCAACCCTTGTCACGACGAACCGCAGGTCCCGCCGCTCGGACTGAAGTCCTCGGTCGGGATGACAAACAACTGGAGACGATCCGAAGCACTGGCACCGTGGCTTTTCAACTATCCACAATCCACTAATCACGATCCACTGCCTTCAATCTCCACCGACTCCGACTACGCCGCGGCGCGCGGCCTCGGCTTCGGCGCGATCCCTTTCCTTCTGCGTCATCTTCGCAGGCTTCATGTTGGGGAACAGCGCGATCAGTGTTCCGATCACCACCACGACTACGCCAATCCAGATCCACATCACCAGCGGATTGAAGTGGGCCTTGATGATCGGTCTGCCGGTATCCTGATTGCGGCCAGTGTAGACCAGGTAGAGATCGCCATTGGGACGCGAGCGGTTGGCCACGATGGTCGAGGTCTGCTCGCTGGCTTTGTAGAAGCGGCGCTCGGGATACATGGTGTCAATCAGCTTGCCGTGCCGGTACACATCGATGACCGCCCATTCGCTGCTGTAGTTCGGCTTGTCATCCTGCGTGTACGACTTGCAAACGAGAGTGAACTGGCCAATTTGCATCTTGTCGCCGAAACCCATTTCCTGCTCTTTGTCGAGATTGAAAGGCAGGCCGGCGAAGCCGATAATGATCAATATCACGCCGAAGTGAACCAGGTAGCCCCCGTAACGGCGGGTGTTGCGGCGGGTGATGGTTACCATGCCTTCGAGGATGTTGACGCCGGTCTGACGCGCGATGACGCGGCCGCCGCGCCAGAATTCGCCGAAGACCGTCGCCGTCACCAGCACCGAAAGCGAGATCGCCACCAGCGAGTAGAAGTAAGCTGAATCTTCCCACGGCTTCATGCCGCCGGCGATCAACACGATTGCCGTGAGCACGGCAAGAGCTGTCGGCCAGATGAAGTTACGCTTCACCCGATCGAAGGTCGTTTGGCGCCAGGCCAGCAGCGGGCCGATGCCGGTGAGCAGCACGAGAAAGATTCCAATCGGCACATTCACGCGATTGAAGAATGGCGGACCGACCGTAACCTTCGATCCCGTAACCCATTCGGACAGGACTGGAAACAGCGTGCCCCATAAAACTGCGAAGCACGATACGAGCAGGACCAGATTGTTGAACAGGAAACTGGACTCGCGCGAGACCAGCGATTCCAGACGGTGCTCGCTCTTCAGAGTTTCGCGATTGCGCACGAAGAAAAATACGCAGGTAGCGAAGATGATCGCCAGGAACCAGACGAACCAGGTGCCGATGCTGGATTGCGCGAAGGCGTGCACTGAGCTGACCACGCCGCTGCGGGTCAGAAACGTTCCGAAGATGGCCAGCAGAAATGTGGTGAAGATCAGCCACATGTTCCACATCTTCATCATGCCGCGTTTCTCCTGCATCATCACCGAATGCAGGAAGGCGGTCATCGTCAGCCAGGGCAGCAGCGACGCGTTCTCGACCGGATCCCATCCCCAATAGCCGCCCCAGCCCAGCACGGCGTAGGCCCAGTGCGCGCCCAGGAAAATTCCGCAGGTGAGGAACAGCCAGGCCACCATGGTCCAGCGGCGGGTGATGTGAATCCACTTCTCGCCGGGATACTTCATGATCAGCGCGCCCAACGCGAACGCGAATGGCACGGTGACGCCAACGTAGCCGAGATAAAGCATCGGCGGGTGGATCACCATCTCGGGATACTGCAATAGCGGATTGAGGCCGTTGCCGTCGGCGGGAATCTGTCCGCTGACCAGGCCGAACGGGTTGGCGGCGAAGTTGATCAGCAGCAGGAAGAAAACCTGCACAGCGGCGATGATGGCCGAAGCATAGGCCGTCAGTTGCGGATCGACTTTGTAGCGCAGGCGCAGCACCAGCGCGTAGGTAGACAGCAGCCAGGCCCAGAACAGCAGCGAGCCTTCCTGTCCTGACCAGAGCGCGGCGAACTTGTAGGCGATGGGCAGGTCGCGATTGCTGTGATGCAGGATGTAGGCGACCGAGAAGTCATTGCCCAGCGCGGCCATCACCAGCGCCAGACCGGCGATGGTGACCGCGGCCCAGGAAGCAATGCCGGCGCGGCGAGCGGTTTCGCCCAGGCGGTCGTCTTTGCGGAACAGCGCCAACACACCCGCGATAAACGAATAGGCGGCAAGCGCCAGGGCCAGCAGGAGCGTGAAACTTCCAATTTGTGGCATGAAGACTATTTACCCGTATGCGTTAAAGGCCGGATGAGTCCGGCAATGCCATCCGATGGTTGCAATTTTACTCGCAATCGCAAGCGCGAATGGCGAATTGTGGAAGGAGAGAGTACAACTTTGCGGGAGCGCGAGGTAGCACAGCGTTTTGGTCTGTGCGATCAATCCGAGGAGTTCGGCTGATTCAGTAAGCAGGACCGGTGGACAACCGATCGTCGAGGAAATAACGCGGCCCAAAGAAATAGAGAGCGGGGAAGAAGATGGTCATTTCCTTTCCCAACTCTCTAGTTACAGTATAGCACATTCAGGTAGGTTTTGGTCACGGTTTTTGAGATTTATTATTAACGATCATATACTTGACTTAGGTTGCTAAGAGGGGTATAAAGGGGGCGTGGATGTCGAAACTAAAAGCCTGCTGACGGATGTAATCGGGGTGCTGGAGCGAGTTCATCAAGAGGTTGCGAATGTGTGCATGAAGCTGGAACCCCGGACAGAGAACTCCGAACTCCTCGCCGTTCGCGTGCGGATGGACCGTATTCGTCAAGAACTTCAGTCAGTTCGCGAGCGACTGACTTTAGCCGAGCGACGAATCTCACGTTCAAGGTCAGTAACCATGAATCTCCTTCAAGTCGCCAAAACGTTTGCCACCGAAGATATGGCACTCGCCTACCTGATAATGCAGCGCTGGCCGGACGGGGTTCGCTGCCTCGCCTGCGAGAACGCCAAGGTCTACGCCATCACCACGAAGGGCAAGACTGGCCGGAAGTGCCACCTGTTCGAGTGTGCCGAGTGCGGGCTGCACTTCAGCGCCACGACGGGCACGCTGTTTCACGATTCGCACTTGCCGTTTACCAAGTGGTTTGCGGCGATGGCGCTCATGGCCGAAGCCAAGAAGGGCATCATCCGCGAATCAGGTTGCGCGGCACATCGGTTGCACTTACAAGACAGCGTGGTATCTCTGCCACCGCATCCGCAAGGCAATGGAAGAGCTAAACGCTCCCGCTCTGGGCGGCCCCGGCAAGATCGTAGAAGTGGACGAAACCTTCGTAGGCGGCAAGATGCGCCGCAAGGGCGTAAAGGCTGGCAAGGATGCCAAGATCGCCGTCTTGGGCATTGCCGAACGCGGTGGGCGTGTTCACCTGCAAACCATCGAAAATACCAAAGCACTGCGCGCATTCGTCCGGTGCTGGAAGCTAAGTTACGCCCCGACACAGACAAGATCGTGACCGACTCGAACCCTGGTCTACAACTGGACGTATGCCGGAAGAGCAAGCACGAAACGACCAGCCACAAGAAGAGTTGCGCGACGATGGCTTTATCACTGGCACCCGCACGATTGAAACCGCGTTCTCGCTATTCAAGCGTGGGATTGGTCGGCTGCTATCACAAGATGAGCCGCGACCACATGGATGCCTATTTACAGGAGTTCTGCTGGCGCTTCAATCGCCGCCACATGCAGCCGTGGATGTTCGACATTCTGCTGCGCGAAGTGGCCAAGAGGAAAGCCGCTCACGTACAAGACGCTAACGCGGGAGATTTTCTAGGCTTCGATTTCTTCGGTGCCGCCTTCACTTCCGAGTGCGGGGTTGGCGGGGTGGCAATCATCTTCCGCAGGAGCGCGTCGAACCTGTCTTTGTCAACCTTCGTACTTGTCTGGTGCTTTCCAGTCGTCGTCTCGACAGTCAATCGCATCTCCTCTTTTTTCGAGTCGGCCCAATCTCTTGCGGCAACTCTTCTCCGATATTCTGCAATCCTGCGCCAATTCGGCCAAGATGAACACCCAGCCCCCAGCGCACAAATTTCCCAGAGCTTATTTGCTTCATTGGTGCGCGGTACTGGCCTAGGGCGCGTCGGACCTTAGCATCCAAAAACCTATCCAAATACCAATCCCACGTTTCTAGCACCTTTTTGGGGCCGTAGTATACAGCGAGACCGAGGCCAACGGCTGAGCCCCCGTATTTGATGCACAGCCACAGCCACCCCATTCGCCGGATTGTAACCGAAAACGACGAATAACCTTAGCCATTCTCGCTCATCCTAGGTCAGGTATAAGATCGTTTTATTATTTCTATTAATATCAGTATGTTACGTTAATTTTCGACACGTTTGTGGGGATTGACAAGATTTTCCCAAATCGAGAATTAGGCAGGGGGAAGTCGAGGATTTCCCTTTGCGGGACCATCCCAGGCCGTATCAGGAGCGCAGACATGCAAAGGAGTTGCCTTAGGCTTTATCAGTTCCGATCCATGGCACCCGAAAGATGGCCTTCCAGTCGTAGGTGATCTGAGGAAGTGCGCTGCTTGGTCCTGTTGCACGGAACACGAGGAAGTATTTTTTCAAAAGTTTTTCTAGTAACTCGATGGCCTCGTCAAGGTCGGTGAATTTCGGAATGACCGGAGGTGGGACCTTTGCGTGATGAGCAATTATCGAGTCAGTGTATCTCTTGACCACATTAGCTTTGGCGATCAAATCGTCGATGTCTCTTTGAATCTCGGTCGGATTCATGGTATCTCGTCCGACACCCGCAAGCTGGTCGAAATCTCCGTCCATGTAGTCTTTGAGAGCGGTAATGGAAAGCGACTTGTATCGAGCTCGTGTCACTACGCTGGGTTGTCGCGCGAGACGGCGAAGGAAACCAACAAATGAAATGGTGTCCTTCCGTTTATCCACCTGCCGACGAATCGCCGCCGACATTGACGCCGCATAAGCTAGGTTCATCCATGAATAGAATTCGTTGTAGACGTTTATGGATGGGTTTGCACGAATAATATCCTGCACTTCCCAAAAGATGTATTGGTCCGAACGCAGGTTCAGAACCTCGTCATTGATCACACCAAGTTCTTCGTTCAGTTCCTGATACATTTCGTCAATGGTCATAGAAGTCTCTGAACGCTTGACCTACTTCGAATCAGACTTGTCGGTCTTGCAAGGCGATATGTCCGGATTCTGAATCTCACCATCTTTCGGCGACGGCCAGGTCGCCGTATAGCACCCGGAGTCGACGTACTTGCCCTGGTCGAAGCGGTAGAGGGTCAGGGTACTTTCCGAGGCGGAGACGTGGCGCATGGTCACGAGATCGGAGAATCCGTTGGTGCTGTCCGGCTGCACGGTATAGCTGGCGGCGACGGTGTCGAGCAGAGAGACATAGCCGTCGGGCGAGTTCTGAAAGATCCAGAACGGACAGTTCGATCCGTCGCAACCGCCTTCCATACTGATCGAGGAAGCCAGCACGAGGGGAGCGCCCTTAGCGCCCAGAGCGACGATGCGGATGCGAGCGATGGAGGCGACCTCGCGAATGCGGTCGTCGGAGTAGCCGTGATCGCTCATCGGCTTTTGCAGCCGCACGGTAATCGCGTCGATCAGCGCAGTACGATCGGACTCTTTCAGCTTGGAGGTGTTCGCGACGCTGGGATCGTCGCGGCCGATGACCTCCTGGTTATGCCAGTCCCAGGTGAAATCCGCTGCCAAAGCGAGGGCGCAGAACAGGAAGACGGCGAGCGCGATGCGGAAAAACTTCGTCGAGACAGCCATAGCTCGCTTTTACGACAGAATGAGCGGCGGTGTCCAGCGGAAGGTTGGGCGGGCTAGTTCGGATCCCGTCCGGATATTCGCCCCCAGCGCGACGTTGCTTTTTGGAAGATATCCTCGGAGGATGGAGTTTGCTGAATGGAAGCAGCGGCGGAGCTGCGGCCAGAGTTTCTGTCGCATGGGCCACGCTCTTCCGGCGGCGTGCGCAAAGGGTCCGCGAATGACGACTGGTTATGAGCAGATTTATCTTGACCTGCTGCCCCGGCTGGCGCAATGCGACCTGGCGGAGAGTGCCCAGCGTTTGGGGCTCGAACTTTTGGCCGACGGCGAGGTGGCCGCTCAATTTTGCGGCCGGCGGTTCGTCATCTCAGCAGCGGGAGTCAATCCCGAAGATGGAGGGCCGGTCGACGTCAATTACCGCAGCGTCCTCTCGCACTATATTTTGTCGAAGGGACGTGGCGAGCCGGAGCAGTCCTTTCTTCCCCTCGGCCGTTTGACGGGAATGATCGCGGGACAGAAGACTTTCGACAAGGGACTGATGGAGAAACCTCTGCTCAAAGAATTTGGCGCCGACTACGCGAAGTTTCAATCCGCCGCTTTGCAACTGGGCGGAGTTCTGGAAGACGGCTCGGATGGAGATCACCGCTGGACCTTCCAGGTGCTGCCCAAGATCCCGGTGCGCCTGGTTTTTTATGAAGCCGATGATGAGTTTCCGGCAGATATCCAGATATTGCTTGATCGCACCGCTCCCCGTTTTATGGAATTTGAGTGCCTCGCCTTCCTGACCGGGTGTTTTGTCAAAGCTTTGATCACCACAGCGCGGAACTCAGCCGCTGCCGCTTCCTCGAGTAGCTAAGATGACACACGGATGTCACGCTGGTTCGCTCCATCGTCGCTCACTTCTGATTCAGCCGTTTGCTATACAGATCGTCGAGCGCGTGGGCAATGTTTTCTACGGCTAGCAATCGGCCCAGGGAAAGTTGAACCCGGCGCTGGACTTCATCGAGCTGTCGGTCGTCCATCTTGGAGGCATCGTCTCCCAGGGGATTGAAGGCCGCGGTCATATCGAGCCAGGCATCTTCCAGCGACGCAATCAGGCGGTTCAGCATGGCCTGCACATCGTAGTAGCCGGCCACGTCCTGCACTTGCTGATATTTCATGAGCGCCAGCGCGCCGGTGGCTTCAGCGGTTCGCCAACTGGTATCGGTGAGCGAGAAGAAGTTCAGGTTCAATTTGATGTCGCGGGTCTTCGCCTTGCGATCTGCTCTGAGCTTTTGCAGATCGCTGAGTGTCTCCTTCAAAAGGTCCTCATTTTGCTTCAGCAAGACCAGGTTTTCGTCGAGGGTGGACTTATTGTCGCGCATCTCAGCCTGGATGTTGGCCTTGGCCTCGGCGACAACATGCCGGTTGTGGACCAGCTCGACCAGGCCTTCGGCGCCCAAAGCGATGAGCACGCCGAGAGCGATCATCAGCAGATGTAGGACAAAATCGCGAAACGAGTGCACTGGCGCGTCCGGAGTATGAATTTCCATGGAAGGATGGTTCGAGCCATCGGCGACGATAGATACTAACCAATCGCAGCCGCCAAGAAAAGACCGAAAAGCCGCGATGAGCCCGGCAACGCCACAGTCACATCGATATCAGAAGCGGGAACTTTGGGCTGACGCCGGGCGAGTAACTCTGGTAGTCTCGGCCCACAAGGAAGGCCGCAAGCCATGGCGTCGGTGAAACCCTCGAAGCAAGCTGCTCGCAAGAAAACTACCGGACCGCTGGTGCAAGCCATGACGTCAGCGCACGGGCGCGATTCGCATGAACTGGTCATCATCTCTGGCATGAGCGGCGCAGGCAAGGCATCGGCGCTGAAGACGTTTGAAGATCTGGGCTACTACTGTGTCGACAATCTGCCGGTCGGGCTGATCGGCAACTTTGCCGAGCTGGTGCTGGACACGATGGAGATCCAGCGCGCGGCTTTAGTGGTCGACATTCGCGAAGGCGCGCGGCTGGATAAGCTGCCGCAGATCCTAGGTTCGCTGCGACGGCTGGTGAAGACTACAGTGCTATTTCTGGAGGCCGATCAAGAGGCCTTGTTGCGGCGTTATAGCGAAACGCGCCGTCCTCATCCGCTGGGCCGCGACGTTTCGGTGAGAGCTTCGCTGGCGTCGGAGCGGCGGCGGTTGCAGCCGGTGAAGGCGCTGGCCGACCTGGTTGTCGATACCACGAAGTTCAACGTACACGAACTGCGCGCGATGCTGACCGAACGCTTTCAGGGCGGCAATCGCGACAAGAACATTCTGATCTCGTGCGTGAGCTTTGGCTATCGCGAAGGCGTGCCCGAAGACGCCGACCTGGTCTTCGACGTGCGCTTCCTGCCTAATCCGCACTTCATTCCCAAGTTCCGTCCGCTGACCGGCCGTCATCCGGCGGTGGCGAAATACATTCGCTCGTTTCCGCAGACCAAGGAATTCATCCGGCGGATTTCGGAGCTGCTGATTTACCTGATCCCGCATTACATCCGCGAAGGCAAGAGCTACCTGACCATCGCGTTCGGGTGCACCGGCGGCAAACATCGCTCGGTGATGATCGCGGAAGATGTAAAGAAGCGACTGGGCAAGGCTGGATACAACGTGAAGGTGGTGCATCGGGATTCGCCGGTGGAGAATTGACGAAGTCTCGGTGCAGCGTTTCGGACATGGCAGTAGTGATCCTTACCATTTCCTCGGACCTGCAAATCCAGTAGAATCGCTAATTGAACCCGAGTCGCCCTAATGTGTTCTGGCCTGCGCTGCGCTCCCCAGCGCGTTGCCGCCACCCGCGGAGATTATGCGTCGACTGAACCGGCTGCTCCGTTACGTCCGGCCTTATTGGTTTTACCTGCTGGCGTCCGTGATCTCCATGGCGCTGGTGGGGCTGTTTGACGCGTTCCGTCTGCTATTGATCGGGCCTATCTTCGACCGCGTTTTGAATCCGGCGGCGCAAGGCAACAACCTGCCGCTGATTCGCGTTCCCCTCAGTCATCGCACCATCGAACTGGGATGGTTCGTGCCCGAGCATTTCCACAACGTGTGGACGATCGTCGCTTTCGCGCTGGTCGCATCGACGGTGCTGAAAGGCATCTTCGATTACGCCGGAACCTACCTGGTGAACTACGCCGGCTTCGGCATGATCACCGATCTGCGCAACGAACTTTACACTGCGACGCTGCGGCGCTCGGTGGCATTCTTTCAGAAGCATTCCACCGGCACGCTGCTGTCAGCGATCATCAACGACGTGGAGCGCGTGCAGTTTGCCATGTCAAGCGTGCTGGCGGAATTTCTCCAGCAGTTCTTCACTTTCATCTTCACAGGGCTGGTGGTGATCGGGTTGGGCGGGCGCCTGACCTGGGTGTTGCTAATCTTCGTGCCATTCGTGGTGATGGCGGCCCGGCGCGTTGGACAGCGGGTGCGCACCACCACTCGCCGCGGTCAGGACAAGCTGGCCGAAATCCAGAACATTCTGCACGAAACCATCACCGGCGTTCGCATCGTAAAAGCCTTCTGCATGGAAGCCTGGGAGACGCTGCGCTTTCGCGAGGCCGCGCGGCGACTGTTCAAAGCCAATCTGCGCTCGGCCGCGGCATTCGCCGTCAGCTCGCCGATGATGGACATCTTCGGCGCGATCGCGATCGCGCTTTGCTGATCCTGATGGGCCGCGAGTACATCAAGCGCGGCTTCTTCACCGAAGGCGTTTTCATGGCGTTCATCATCGCGGTGTTCAAGCTCTACGAGCCGGTGCGCAAGTTCGGGCAATTCAACAACAACTTTCAGCAGGCCCTGGGAGCTTCTGACCAGATCTTCAATTTCATGGACTCCCGGGACGATGTCCGCGAGAAACCCGGCGCTGACAAGCTGCCGCCATTCCATCAAGGCATGCGGTTCGAGCACGTGTACTTTGGCTACGCGCAGCAAGACGACGAGCGCGAGGTGCTGCACGATATCAACCTTGACGTTAGTCCCGGCGAGGTGGTCGCCATCGTCGGCTCCAGCGGTTCCGGCAAGACCACCATGGTCCACCTGCTGCCGCGCTTCTTCGACGTTACCCGCGGCCGGCTGCTGATCGACGGCCATGACGTGCGCGATCTTACCGTCGCCTCGCTGCGCTCGCAAATCGCCATCGTCACTCAGGACACCATTCTGTTCAACGACACGGTGCGCAACAACATCGCGTACGGGCAGCCGCAGGTGCCGCATGCGCAAAGTGGAAGAGGCGGCGCGCGCGGCGCTGGCGCACGACTTCATCATGGCGCTGCCCGAGGGCTACGATTCCATCGTTGGCGAACGCGGGCTGCGGCTTAGCGGTGGCGAGCGCCAACGGCTCTCGATTGCGCGCGCCATCCTGAAGGACGCTCCGATCCTGATTCTCGACGAAGCGACTTCGGCGCTCGATACCGAAAGCGAGTCGCTGGTGCAAACCGCCTTGCAGAATCTGATGACCGGGCGCACGGTGTTCGTTATTGCTCACCGGCTGTCTACGGTGCGGCGGGCCGACCGCATCCTGGTTCTGGAAAACGGAATGATTACCGACGAAGGCTCGCACGAGTGCCTCATTGGACATACCGGCACCTATCGCCGGCTTTACGATTTGCAGTTTGACGATATCGAGACCACCTACCGGAACGGAGTAACCGCGCCATGAACATTCGCTCCATGACCGGCTATGCGCAGGTCAAAGCTCACGTGGACGATCGAACTCACGTTGACGCTTGAGCCTGAAATCGGTCAACCACCGCTTTCTCGATCTGCATCTGCGGCATGCCCGGCGAGCTCGATCCCGTGGAGATGAAGGTCCGCCGCGTGCTGAAGGAGCGGCTGCACCGCGGGCACATCGAAGTCACCCTCAGCCTGGAGCGCAGCGGCGGCGCCGCGCTTTCTCCGTGAATCGTGAATCTGGTGGGCGGCTATCTGCGAACCTTCCGCGAAGTAGCCGAGGAGTTCGGCGTGAGCGCCGAGCCTGACCTGAACGCGGTGCTCAAGCTGCCCGGCGCTTTGAACGCCGCCGAAAACGGCGATGCCATGGCCACTCTGGAGAAACAGGTAACGGCGGCTTTGGAAGAGTGCATCGAGCGGCTGAATCACATGCGCGAGGAAGAGGGACGGGGCGCAGTTGCCGAGTTGCGCAACCGCATGACGCATCTTTCGTCCGCCACTCACGAGGTGGAGCAGCTGCGCGGCCGGGTGTTGAAGGCTTACCACGAGAAGCTGCACGGCCGCATGCAGGAGTTGCTGGGCTACGCACGTCGATCACGACCGCATTCTGCAGGAAGCCGCCATGCTGGCCGAGCGCAGCGACATTCAGGAAGAAGTGGTGCGGATGAAAAACCACATCCAGCACTTCCTTTCGCTGCTCGACGCAGGCGGAGAAGTCGGCAAGAAGCTGGACTTCCTGCTGCAGGAGATGAACCGCGAAGCCAATACCCTGATGTCGAAGACCACCGGCGTTGCCGGCGAAGCGCTGCGCATCACCGCGCTGGGCCTGGCGATGAAGTCGGAGATCGAAAAGGCGCGCGAGCAGGTACAGAACCTGGAATGAGCGGAATCGTTTTCATCATCTCGGCGCCGTCGGGCTCGGGCAAATCGACGCTCACCAACTGAACTGCGCCGCATCGTTCCCAACCTGGAGTTTTCCATCAGCTACACCACGCGTCCGCCGCGCGGCAGCGAGCAGTCGGGCCGCGAATATTTCTTTATCAGCCGCGAAGAATTCGAGCGCATGATCCGCGAAGACGAGTTCCTGGAGTACGCCGAGGTCTTCGGCAACTACTACGGAACGGCCAAACGCTTTCTGCGCGAAGCCGCCGCTCGCGGCCACGATCTGCTGCTCGACATCGACGTGCAGGGCGCGGCCCAGGTAAAGCAGCAAGCTCCCGAAGCGGTGAGCATTTTCGTCCTGCCTCCGTCGCGAGAGGAACTGGAACGCCGCCTGCGCCGGCGCGCCGAGGCCGACGACGAACTGCAGCGGCAACTGCTGGGCGACGGCGCCCGGCTGTTCAATACCGAGGCCATCATTCAGCGCCGGCTTGCAGACCGCCTCGCACGAGATTGAGAATTTCCGCCAGTACGACTATATTTTGGTCAATGATCGGCTGGAGGAGTCTATCGACACCCTGAAGTCGATCGTGGAAGCCGAGCGGCTGAAACGCTCCCACGCCGCTCTAACTGCCAAGGATGAATCGGTGCTGGCGGTGGCCGACCGGGCGCTTGCGCGCGCACATGATGCGGCAAGTTGAGACGATTCTGGCAACGTTCGATCTTTCCCGATTTCCCACCGTCACGGAGTGAACTATGAAACTGGTTGAAGGGTTCGACAGCAATTATCGCTATGTCCTGGTGGCCGCGCGCCGCGCCCGCCAGATCCAGAATGGCGCCCGCCCGGTGGTGGAACCGCACTCGCGCAAACCTTGCCGCATCGCCGAAGAGGAGATCCAGGCCGGCACGAGTGAAATGGGAAATTCCGCCGGCTGCCGCGGTTTCTCTGGAGGCGGCCGCCGAGATGCCCGCAGCCTCAGTGGGCGGCGACGCCGACGACTAGCGAGACCGTTCCGTCAGCGGCACACCGGCAGGCCCGCTTCGCGACTGTCGCGTGAGCGGTTCGGACGCGCAACTTTCGCTGGGACTTCGCATCTCCTGAGTAGAGTCTGGATAAGGCTTCCCTGCCCTGCGCCGGGGTGGCCGAGGCAGCACATGAAAATCGTACTGGGCGTCAGCGGCGGCATCGCCGCCTACAAAGCCGCCGAAATCGTTCGCCACTTGCAGGAGCGCGGCGTGCGGGTGCAGGTCATCATGACCGCCGCCGCGCAGGAGTTCGTCCGCCCGCTGACCTTCGCCGCGCTCTCCGGCGAGAAAGTCATCACCGGCATGTTCGGCTCCTCGGCCGAGCAGCCCAATCTCGATTCAGCGGTCGAACATATCTCAGTTGCGCAATCGATGGACTGTCTGCTGGTCGCGCCCGCCACCGCCGACACCATCGCAAAGTTCGCCCAGGGCATCGCCAACGACTTTCTCAGCACGCTGTACCTGGCGACCACCGCGCCGGTCGTCATCGCGCCCGCGATGAACGTCAACATGTGGGAGCATCCCGCCACGCAGGCGAATCTGGAGATTCTGCGCGGCCGCGGCGTGCACATTGTTGAGCCGGGCAGCGGCTATCTCGCCTGTGGCATGGTCGGCGCGGGTCGGCTGGCCGAGCCGGAAGAAATTGTCGCCGCCACACTGGCGCGCCTGGGCGTCGCGCAGGATCTGGCCGGCGAGACCGTGCTGATCACCGCCGGTCCCACGCACGAGCCCATCGATCCGGTGCGCTATCTCGGCAATCGTTCCAGCGGCAAGATGGGATATGCGCTGGCCGAAGCCGCGCTGCGCCGCGGCGCGAAGGTCATTCTGGTCAGCGGCCCGACGGCGTTGCAGCCGCCGAGCGCTGCCGAAACCATCTTCGTCGAAACCGCGCAGCAGATGCGGACCGCCGTGCTTGATCGCTGGGAGCAGGCCAGCTCATCATCATGGCGGCCGCAGTCGGCGACTATCACGTGAAGACGGTTTCGCGCGGAAAAGATCAAGCGCAAAGGCGCGATGGATTTGCAACTGGAGCCCAACCCCGACATCCTCGCCGACCTTGGCAGCCTGCGTCACGCCACCGGTAAGCGCTCGCCGCTGCTGATCGGCTTTGCCGCCGAAACCGAGAACCTGCTGGAGAATGCCCGCGCCAAGCTGGCCAAGCAAACGAGTCGACGCCATCGTGCTGAACGACGTCTCGCGCCCCGACATCGGCTTCAACTCCGATCGCAACGAAGTGACCATCGTGACTGCCAGCGACGCGATCGCCGTTCCGGAAGCCAGCAAGCTGGATGTCGCGCAGAAAATTCTTGAGGCCGCACTGCGGCTCCGGCAACCAGCGGCAGCTCAGGAAAAAGTTCCTGCCAGCTAAGCAGCAGCGCCGCTCGGGCGGCGCGCAGGTTGTAGACTAAAATCTCTCCACATGACTCTCGATCCCAACACCAAGTCCGCGCTGCGCGAGCGTCTGTTGTTCTACCGCGAACTGGGTATCGGCCCACTTTATCGCCAAGACGTGGCCGCGAGTCCAATCGAAGGTACACCGCAAGAATCCGCAGAGATCGAGGCATCACTCGACACACCGGGGGATCCCATCTTCATTCCAGCTTCCGACCTCGATCGCGACGCCCAACTGCGCGTCATTCTCGACGACATCGGTCCCAACTGCCAGCGCTGCAAGCTGGCGAAGCTGGGACGCAAGCAGATTGTCTTCGGCACCGGAGATCCGCATGCCGAGCTGATGTTCATCGGCGAAGGGCCGGGCGCCGACGAAGACGCCCAGGGCTTGCCCTTCGTGGGACGCGCCGGACAACTGCTGAACAACATGATTGTCGCCATGGGCCTGAAGCGCGAGCAGGTCTACATCGCCAATATCGTGAAGTGCCGTCCGCCGGGAAATCGCACGCCTGAGCGCGACGAGTGCGACACCTGCTCGCCTTTCCTGATGCGGCAGATTCGTGTGATTCGTCCCAAGATCATCGTGGCGCTGGGCGCGACCGCAGCCAAGAACCTGCTCGGCGTCAACGATTCCATGGCCTCGATGCGCGGCCGCTTCTACGACTTTTCCCCGCCGCGCACTGCCGATCAGGCGAGCCCTTCGAGTGCAAGCTGGCAGTGACTTACCATCCGGCGTTTCTGTTGCGCGATCCACGGCAGAAAAAAGAGACGTGGAAAGATTTGCAAATGGTGATGCGCTATCTCGATCTGCCCATGCCGCAACGCGCGCCCGAGGGCAGCTAGCCCGCGATGCCGCAATTCTGCGATGTGGCCGTGCCGGTTCCGCTCGACGCCACCTTCACCTATCGCATTCCCGAGAACTCGCCCGAGCCGTGCGTCGGCGGTCGGGTCATCGTTCCCTTTCGCGAGAAGCGGCTCTGCGGCATCGTCACCGAATTGCACGATCGCGAGCCCAAATTCACCACCCGCCGCCTGAGCCAGGTACTCGATGCCACACCCGTGCTTACGCCTGAGCTGATGCAACTGGGCCGCTGGATTGCGCAGTACTACATCGCGCCCATCGGCGAAGTCTTCCGCACCATGCTGCCGCTCTCGGCCGAGTTCCGCCGCGTCATCGGCTATCGCATCACCGATAAGGGCATCGAGGCGCTTGCATGCCGCCTCCACCGTCGGCTCGTCACTGCGCTCGCGTAAGGAGCCCGAGCACCAGATGCTGGAGTACGCCGTCCTCAACCGGCTGGCCGATGGCGAGATTGTTCGCGAGGCGACGCTGCGCTCGGCATCGGGCGCGTCGCGGGCCGTGCTGCAAACGCTGTTGCGCAAGAAGTGGATTGCCCGCGAGGATCTCAGCGACGTACGCGATGCCAGCCGCACCGTGCAGATCGCGACGCTGAAGCAGGTCGAGGGCAAGCTCAACGCCAACCAGCAGACTATCGTGGCCTATTTGCGTGGCCAGGAGGGCCAGCGCGCTGCCGGTCGAAGCGTTGCGCGAGTTGGCCGTTCCGCGCACGACGCTACAGACGCTGGTGCGCCGCGGCATTGTCGAGTTGAGCGAAGAGGCCGCAGAGTTCCACATGTCGGGACTGAAGCCGCGCAAGCTGGAATTCCTGTTCACGCCCGCCCAAAAAACAGCGCTCGAGACGATCACTACGGCTGCCGAGAAGCGCAAGTTTCTGCCCATGCTGCTGCACGGCGTCACCGGCTCCGGCAAAACGGCCGTCTATCTGTCCGCGATGCAGGCGGTACTAGCCAAGGGCCGGTCGGCGATTCTGCTGGTTCCGGAGATCGGTCTTACGCCCGCGATGGCTGCCGACCTGCACCAGATCTTCGGCGATGAGGTCGCGATTCTGCACTCCGCTCTCAGCGACGACGAGCGCGCCGAGCAGTGGAAGCGTATTCGCAATGGCGAATCTCACATTGTGGTAGGTACGCGATCGGCCATCTTCGCGCCGGTACCCGACTTGGCGCTCATCGTGGTCGATGAGGAGCACGATCACTCCTACAAGCAGGAGGAGATGCCGCGCTATCACGCGCGCGATGTGGCCGTGATGCGGGCCAAGATGTGCAATGCCGCTGTCGTGCTTGGGCTCGGCCACGCCATCGCTGGAGACGTACTACAACGCGGTACAAGGCAAATACAAGCTGCTGGAATTGCCCGAGCGCATCGAGAAGCGGCCGCTGCCCGGAAGTCGAAATCCTCGACATGCGCGAGGAATTTCAGCGCACCAAGAAAGACGAGGTCCTCTCGCGCAAGCTGGTGGAGGAGATTGGCGAGCGGCTGGCGCGTCACGAACAGGTGATGGTGCTGCTGAACCGGCGCGGCTATTCCGCTTTCGTGCTCTGCCGCGAATGTGGCGAGTCGGTGCAGTGCAAGAACTGCGCCATCTCCATGACCTATCACAAACGCGAGCATCGCCTGGTTTGCCATTACTGCGGTTTCACCCGGCCTGCGCCTAAGACTTGCCCAAAGTGCGGCAGCGAGTACGTGCAGTATCTCGGCACCGGCTCGGAAAAGCTGGAGCACATCTTGCATGGGCTGTTTCCGCAGGCGCGTATCGCGCGGCTGGACCGCGACACCGTCCACAGCCGCGATGACTTCGAGCGCATGTTGACGCGCGATGCATGCGGGCGAGATCGATTTACTGGTGGGCACGCAGATGATCGCCAAGGGCCACGACGTCGCCAACGTCACGCTGGTGGGCGTGGTCGGCTCCGATGCCGCGCTCAGCTTTCCTGACTTTCGTGCCGCCGAGCGGACCTTTCAGCTGCTGACGCAGGTTGCGGGACGCGCTGGACGCGGCGATACGCCCGGCAAAGTCGTGCTGCAAACTTTCTTTCCCGACCATTACGCCATCCAGTTCGCTGCCGCGCACGATTATCACGGCTTCTACGAAAAGGAAATCCGCTTCCGCAGCTGGATGCACTACCCGCCGTTCAACGCCGTCAGCAACGTGCTGGTGCGCAGCCACAAGCTGGAAGAGGCGCTGGCCTGGTCGGGCACTCTGGGCAAGTGGTTCGGATCGACGCGGCTGGAGGGCGTGCGGGTCATGGGGCCGGCGGCGGCTGCAATCGTGCGCCTTAAGACCGAGTACCGCTATCACTTCCTGCTGAAGTCCGCCAGCCGTGAGCGCATGAACGGCGTGCTGCGCGCCATGTTGGAGCACGCCGCCACGCAAAAAATTCCGCGCAACAATCTAGTGGTCGATGTGGACGCGCTGTCGTTGATTTAGGAGCCATCAGCTGTCAGCTATCAGCCTTCAGCCAGCCCAGTGTCCCTCCAAGTTGCTAGCGCAAAAAAGGGGTGGGCTGAGGGCTGAGTGCCGAATGCTGAGTGCCGTATGCTGAATGCTGAGTGCTGAATGCTGAATGCTAGTTTCGCGTCGCTATCCCTCCCACGCCTCCAGAGCCCGGCGCACCAGCACCAACTGTCCGATGTGATAGGCGTTGTGGTCGGCGACCAGCAATGCTTCGCGCAAAAGAGTTTGGCCCGACCCATGCGGAATTGGCGCGAACAGGTCGTGCTTGGAATCGCTAATCAACTTGCGCATCGCGTCCAGATTCTCCCGCACCGACTTCACGCTCTGCTCCCACGCCTCCTCACTCGGAGGCGCCGGCTCTTTCGGCCAATATCCCTCCGGCCATTTGGGCGACTCATGCTTGGCATTGCTGCTGAATTCAACCATGTCCCACAATGCGATACGAATGTGTTCCAGCAATTGCCATGCCGAATGTGGAAATCCCTTGGGCACCCGCCCGCGTAGTTTTGCTGGAAGATTGGCCACTGCTGAAGAGAAATCCGTATGGGCTTCGTTCCAGTCAATCATTTTTATTAATTGTTCACGAAGCTGCTTGTCGTCCATAAAACCTCATTCCAGGGAAACCAATTTGTTGTGATGTAACAAGAATCGCAGTGGATGTAATTTCCTGAACTTTATCGACCGATCTCAGTAACCGTCGCAGTTCCGGTCATTAAATGCTAGCCGACCGCCAGTCAACCGCCGCCATCTCCCTCGCTGCCGGCGACTCCCCAGCCGATAATCGAAACTAATCCCCCCTATAAATAGTTTGAATTTCTCATTTGCCAGGAAAGCGCGTATCAAATTCATACCGAGGCAATAGGACCGGCGGCGCCGCGACAGGTCAACTTGCATTCTCCTCTCTTCGCAGACGTGGCTGGAGCGCGCTCGCTGAGCGCTTCGTGCGCGGATTGCGTTTCCATTGGTACGCCGTTTTCGTTCTTGGGAGCTCCGCATGCGGTTGGTTCAGAAATTGTTACCTTTCCTGGCGGTGATGATGTTGGCCGGCATGCTGGCCGCGCAATCGACTACCGCGACTACGGATGCGGGCGTTCAGGCTGACCGCATCGCGCAGTTGCAGCAGCAGATTGCCGACGCCAAAGGCTCCGCCGACAACGCCTGGATGCTGGTGAGCTCCGCGCTGGTGCTGCTGATGACCGGCCCCGGCCTGGCGCTGTTCTACGGCGGCCTGGTGCGCAAGAAGAATGTGCTGGCCACCATGATGCAGAGCTTCGCCATGATGGCGCTCATCACGGTGCTGTGGGCGATCATCGGCTACAGCCTCTGCTTCGCCTCCGGCAACAGCTTCATCGGCGGACTGGAGCACGCGTTTCTGCGCGCGGTCGGCGCCGCTCCCGATGCCGACTATGCCGCGACCATTCCGCAGCAGACCTTCATGGTCTATCAGTTGATGTTTGCCATCATCACGCCGGCGCTGATCTGCGGCGCATTCGCCGAGCGCATGAAGTTCAGCGCGATGGTGCTGTTCATGGTGCTGTGGTCGCTGCTGGTTTACGCGCCGATGGCGCACATGGTGTGGGGCAAGGGCGGCTTGCTGAACGCCAGCCTGGGCGGGCGTTTCCCCACGCTCGACTTCGCCGGCGGCACGGTCGTTCACATTACTTCGGGAGTTTCGGCGCTGATCTGCGCGCTGTATCTCGGGCCGGCGTGTCGGATATCCGAAAGAAGCCGATGCCACCCCACAGTGTGGTACTCAGCTTTATCGGCGCTTGTCTGCTGTGGGTGGGCTGGTTTGGATTTAACGCCGGCAGCGCGCTCAGCGCCGGCAGCCTGGCGACCAGCGCATTTGTCGCCACGCATTTCGCGGCTGCGACGGCGGCGATCGGATGGGCGGGGGCGGAGTGGATTCGCAATGGCAAGCCCAGCGTGCTGGGAGCGATCTCCGGTTGCGTTGCGGGACTGGTCGCTATCACTCCCGCGGCAGGATTCGTCGGTCCCATGCCGGCGCTGCTGATCGGACTGATCGCCGGAGTGTTCTGCTACTGCGATGGTTGCGGTGGTGAAGGCGCGTCTGGGTTATGACGATTCGCTCGACGCCTTCGGAGTGCATGGCGCCGGCGGAACCATCGGCGCGCTGCTGACCGGCGTGTTCGCCACCAAGCTCATCAACCCCATATTCAAAGATGCCCAGGGACACGCGCTGCCGCTGGGAATGATCGACGGCAACTTCCGCCAGCTGGGCAATCAGGCTGGTCGGCGTGCTGATCGCGATTGTGCTGGCGGCGGTGGGCACCTACATCATTCTGCAGATCGTCGACTTTGTGCTGGGCGTGCGGGTGTCTGCCGAAGACGAGGTGCAGGGACTCGATCTGACGCAGCATGGCGAGGAAGGCTATTACTGGGAAGCTTCGCTGCCGTAGAAACTCGACACGAAAGACCTGCGAAAACTGGTGAAGGCCACAATGACGAAGCTGGAAGCGGTGATTCAACCTGCGAAGTTCGAAGCCGTCAAGGACGCTCTGATCGAAATTGGAGTCGAGGGCATGACGGTGACCGAGGTTCGCGGCCACGGCCGGCAGAAGGGGCACACCGAGTTCTATCGCGGCCGCGAGTACACGGTTGACGTGCTGCCCAAGGTGAAAGATCGAGGTGGTGCTGCCCGACCACCATGGTGGACCGCGCGGTGCAGGCAATCACCAACGCCGCTCGCACCGGAAAGATCGGCGACGGCAAAATCTTTCTGTCGCGCATCGACGAGGCCATCCGCATCCGCAATGACGAACGCGGCGAGACCGCGCTATGACGACCGGGCCGCAGCCGGCGACTCCGCCGTCGCCCGTAGGCGCCGACGGCGAATCCGGCTGCGGATGTCGCGCTGCGCGGCTTCTATCGTCAGGAGTTCGACCGCATCCGGCGCGACTTCGAAGCCACAGGCTCGGGGCTGGCTTCGCTCAGCGAGCGCACCCGGCTGGTAGACAGGCTGGCTCTGACATTGTGGGAGCAGTATGTTTCGCCGCGCGGT
This sequence comes from uncultured Acidobacteriaceae bacterium, assembly GCA_963746515.1. Taxonomy (GTDB): domain Bacteria; phylum Acidobacteriota; class Terriglobia; order Terriglobales; family Acidobacteriaceae; genus Bog-257. The sequence goes on from CAVVBO010000005.1 coordinate 876,264, forward strand.
AATTCGGGTTACGCCCTGGTGGCGTTGGGAGGCTTCGGCCGCAGCGAGCTGTTTCCTCATTCCGATGTCGATCTGCTGTTTCTGGCTGAGGACGAAGCCGGCGTGTGACAGCATCAAAGACGGAGTGCGCCGCATATGTCAGACAATGTGGGATATGCGGTCTGCGGGTCAGCCCGGCGACGCGCACCCTGGGGGACTGTGGCCGCTTTGACCAGAACAATCTCGAGTTCACGCTGTCGCTGCTGGATTGCCGCTTCCTGGCCGGCGACGGCGAACCTGTTCGAGCGCCTGCACGGCAAGGCCCTGCCGCAGTTGATTGCGCGCGAATCGGACGTGCTGCTGCAGCGGCTCTCGGAGATGACGCGACGCCGGCATCAGCGCTTCGGCAACACGATTTTTCATCTTGAGCCCAACCTGAAGGACGGACCGGGCGGGCTGCGCGACTGTCACGTGTCACGCTGGATCGGCATGATCGTCGCTTTGGGCGCGAGCCGGCAGGCCGGACCTCGTCAGCACGCGAAAGAACTCGGCATACGCCGAGATGCTGGAGGCGGTGGAGTTTCTCTGCTCCAGCCGCTGCTATCTGCACTACCGCCATGGCCGCGACGACAACACCATCACCTGGGCGGCGCAGGAGGAACTGGCTGCGCGCGGCGTCGCCACCAGGCTCGGGCCGGTCTCGCCCGCGGAATGGATGCGGCATTATTTCCGCCACGCGAAGGCGGTCTCTCGCGATAGCTCGCAGCTGCTGGACCAGGTATCGCAGCGGCCGTTCGTCGCTGTTCCGCTCATTTCAGCACTGGCGGTCGCGCGTCTCCAACGACGAATTTTCGGTGGTCGACGGACGCGTTTATTTTCAGCAGGCGCCGATGCGCGCGAAGCCGCAATTGTGTTGCGCCTGTTCGCCTTCATCGCGCGACATGGAGTTGCGCTGAGTCCGGAGGCTGAACGGCGGCATCAACGACGCTCATCGGCGACTGGCGGAGACCATGCCGCAGGACCAGTACCTATGGCAGCAGTTGCGCGAGATTCTCGCGCTGCCGCACGCGGCGCCGGCGCTGCGCGCCATGCATTCGCTGAATCTGTTGACCCGCGCCGTGCCTGAGTTCGAGACCATCAATTTGCTGGTGCTGCGCGACCTTTATCACCGCTACACGGTGGATGAGCATACGTTCCTGGCGATCGACGTCCTGCATCGGCTGAAGAGACAACGCGGTGATTTGCCTGCAGCCGTTCGCCGAGCTGCTGTCGGAGCTGGAGCAGCCCGAACTGCTGTTCCTCGCGCTGCTGCTGCACGATACCGGCAAGGGCCTGGAGGGCGCCGATCACGTGCAGAGCAGCCTGCAACTTGCCACCGCCGCGGTCGAGACGCATGCAGCTTTCCGAGGAAGATGCCGCAGGCCGTCTGCTTTCTGGTTGCGGGCTCATCTGGAGATTTCTTCCACCCTGCGCCGTCGCGACATCTACGATCCGGCGACCATCCGCGAACTGGCGGAAAAAGTCGGTACGCCCGAGCGGCTCAAGATGCTGACGCTGATGACGCTGGCCGACATCAAGGCGGTGAATCCCGATGCGCTGACGCCGTGGAAGGCCGAAAATCTGTGGCGCCTGTATGCGGGAACGGCAACCTATTTCGATCGCAGCGCCGATAAAGATCGACTGCATGCCGAGGTTAGCAACCAACCTGCCGAGAAAGTCGCCGCACTTTTGCCGGCAGGGCGCGAAGAGCTGCTGCAATTTCTCGACGGATTGCCTCAGCGCTACTTGCTGTCTCATTCGCCAGAACAAGTGGCCAAGCACTTTACCATGGCGAGCCATCTAGCTTCGGAACCGGTGCAACTTGGATTGCGAGACACCAGCGGGCAGCAGGAACTGACCTTGGTAACCAGCGACCGTCCTGGGTTGTTTCGCACCGTCGCCGGCATTCTTTATGGCTGGGGCATGGATATTACCAAGGCCGCCGCCTTCTCGAATCACGCGGGAGTCGTGGTGGACAGCTTCTATTTCAAAGATCGCTTCCGAACCCTGGAACTGAATCCGCCCGAGCGCGAGCGCTTCAAGAGATCGGTGCGGGAGATTCTGATGGGCGAAGCGTGGCTGGAGCCTTTGCTGGAATCGCGATTGAAGGCTGACCAGAGGCCGGTGAAGCTCACGGTCGAAACCCGATTGCGATACGACGACGAGTGCTCTTCGCGCAGCACGCTGCTGGAGGTCGTGACCCAGGATCGTCCCGGCCTGCTGCACACCATCAGCTCAACCTTGACCAGCGAAGAGTGCAGCATCGAGATCGCATTGATCGACACCGAAGGTCCGGTGGCTCACGATGTCTTCTACATCACCTGCCATGGAAACAAGCTGACTCCCGAGCGCATGCGATCCATCGAGTGGGCGCTCGCCACAGAACTCGGCGATGCTTTTCCTAACGGCTGGTAGCGATTCAATGGGCGGAGGGTAAGTGATCTGCTATGGCTTCGTCGGGATGGGCGTGGCCTCAAATTTGGTGACTTTCCCTGTCTCCGGATTTACCTCACAGGTGAAAGTAAAATCCTGCCAACCTTGCGGGGTACGAAACGTACCGCTGCCGGTCAAACGCTGATTGCTCTCCAGGCTTAGGCTCTCGGAAGCGTCGGTCCCCAGAAAAACGCGATCAACTCCTTTCGCCTGTTTCTTGAGCATGGGCAGCGCCGCAGGCCTGCATATCAACTCCGCAACCTTCTTGGCATTGCTCCAACCCTCAGCAACCTGACGATCAGTCGCCGATTTCAGGGTTGCAATCTGGCGGCTCACCACGGCCTGCTCCGCTGGCGAAAGTGCCAGCTCCTGACCGTCGGCCGCATGGGCGATAGTTCCCAAGCTGATCAGTAAAACGACAACCGCAGATGTCAAGCCCATTCTCTTCATATCTTGCCGCTTTTCCAATCGCTCGCCAGCATAGCGAAGATCATGTCGTCGACCCACTCACCCTTGAACCAGAGGCTCTGGACAAAGTGAGCTTCTTTCCGCATTCCCAGGCGTTGCATCAACCGAGTGGATCGCACATTGCGCGGATCTACGGAGGCAAATGTTCGATGCTTATCGAGTTTGACAAAAAGATAGTGCAGCAACGCTCGCAGGGCTTCCGCGGCGTAGCCTTTTGACTGACATTCCGGGGCCAAGGCAATGCCGACCTCAGCCTGCCGCGGATCGCTATCCAGTACACGGAAACCGCAGTCGCCAATTAGTTCCCCGCTCGATCGCAGTTCGATACTAAGCTGGTACCACGCTCCGGGCGCTCCAGGCTCCATCGTTGAAAGGTTGGCGATGTATGAGGAAATTTCGTCGTCGGATTCCGTTCCCCAGGACTGGAAGCGCGAAACTTCTGGATGAGACCGATATGCGAAGACTCTTGGCGCATCGCTGGCTGCAAGATCGCGAAGCACCAGGCGCTCAGTCAGGATATCGGAAAATGGCATGAGGTGATCTTAGTGTTCAGCTCGGCCCACTCAGCCCGCGGTGGGAAACAGGAACTTCAGCATGGGCGCGACGCGCTGCGGCCCAGGCGGCTTCGTTGTGCTCGGCGTCAGGGACTTCGAGGTAGGAAAGATCCTGGCCCTCGCACCCATCCCTTCTTGACCAGCGCCAGACTTCAGCTCGTGGGCATCGGGCAGCGCGCGCTGGCTTTCTTTGGTGCCAATGTCGAGCCAGATCTTGAGCTCCGGTTTGCGCTTGATCTGCGCCACGGTTTTCAGGATCGCGCGGTTGCGCCACCACACCGACGGCGACATCACCGCCAGCTTGCTGAACATCCAGGTGTAGCGCAGCCCGAGATAGAGCGTGACCAGACCGCCTAGCGACGATCCGCCCATGCCCGCAGCTTTCCTCTCCCGGCAGCGTGCGGTAAGTGTGATCGACGAACGGCTTTCAGTTCCTCCACCAGCATTTGGCCGTAGGCGTCGGCCTGTCCGCCGCCCAGGCGCTTGTCTTCGACCGGCGTGTATTCGTCGATGCGGTGCTCGCCGGTATTGTAGATGCCGACAATGATCAGCGGCTCGATTTCGCCCGTGCCGATCAGGTGGTCCGCGGTCTCGCCCATATGCCAGTAGTTGCCCCTGCGTGAAGCAGGTCTCCGGGATCAAAGAGATTCTGCCCGTCCTGCATATAAAGCACGGGAAAGCGCCGGTCGGGCTGGGCATCGTACATGGGCGGCAGATAGACGATGAAATCGTGCTTCTCTTCCTCCACTTGCGAGGCGAATTGCTGGTGTAACCTTAGACGCGATTTCAGATCTCCGGGAACGGCGACAGGCGCATGATTCATGTCGGTTGGAGCGGGCATGGGAGGACTTGGTTATGATCGGTTCAGGTGGCATCTTGTAGAATTGTGGTTCCTAGAGTATCAAACACAAGTTCGAACGCTGCAAAAATCTCTCCTCAGGGGCATATACAACGTGAATCGTGAATTTCACCGTTGGTGGTCCAACGACCTGCAACGCAACATGGACATGCTCGTCTTCGGCCACGATGGTCCGAAGGTCCTCGTCTTCCCCACTTCGATGGGACGCTACTTCGAATACGAAGACAACAAGATGATCGCCGCGCTGGCCGACCGGCTGGAAGCACGGCCAGCTGCAGATCTACTGCGTCGACAGCGTCGACAGCGAAAGCTGGTACAACAAGCAGGCGCATCCTTACTGGCGGGTGCAGCGCCATCTGCAATACGAGCACTACATCCTCAACGACGTGCTGCCGCTGATGTGGAACAGGAACTGGAATCCGCGGACCATCGTTACCGGCTGCAGCTTCGGCGCCTATCACGCTTTGAACTTCGCCTTGCGCCATCCCGACAAAGTCACCGACTGCGTCACCATGGGCGGGGCCTTCGACATCAAGAAATTTCTCAACGGCTGGTACAGCGAGGACGTGTACTTCAACAATCCGCCGGACTACCTGGCGCAACTGCACCGACGGCTGGCGCTACAACCACATGCGCACGGTGCTCTCGACCGGCGAGTGGGACATGTGCTGGAACGACAACAGCGAGATGGCGGCGATCATGGGCTCGCGCGGCATCCGGCACGAAATGTATGTGTGGGGCGACCAGAGCTATCACGATTGGCCGTGGTGGCGGCCGATGGCGCGGGCGTATCTGGGGTAACGTCTGGAAGCTATTTGAGCAGCGTTTCGGTGTCCCGGCTCCCATGCACAATATGAAGAATTTCAACCGCGTCGTCTTTCACCCGGTACACCACCAGATACGGGAGCGGATTGAGAATCAGCTCCCGGGTTCCGCTGCGCAGTCCCACGCGGCCTCGGTTGGGCATGGTTTTTAGCGCGCGAATGCCGTCGTAGAGAATGCGCATCGTTCGCTGCGCAAGGTGGGGATAGTGCTGATCGAGGTAGGCTTTGATCTGTTCCAGATCCGCCGCTGCGGGCGCAGTCCAGCGGATGCGCATCAAGATTTCAGCATCTTTTTGATCCGGGCATCCATCTCGTCTTCTTCGATAAATTCGCCTCGGTCGGCAGCGGCAATACCTTTTTCAATCGCTTCCAGAAAGCGGTCATTCTCTCGTAACAGGTGCAGGGCAGCATCGGTCACAAACTGCTCGACGGGCTTGCCTGCCCGATGAGCGATGCTTGCCAGCTTTGCTTCCTGCTCCGGAGTGAAATTCAATTCCACAACCGCAGTCTAGGAGACAAGAATAGGCAATGTCAACGCTCGATTGTATTTGGTCCGCTTAGCCGCGCCGCCCTAACCAAGAGCTACTAAATCGCGGCTTTTTCGCCTACAATATGAACAGTTGTAGTGCGCCCCATCGCACGTTTCCCGGGCCTTCCCACATACATAGCGAACCGGCAAGAGAGCACTCGTGTCGCTCGCCAAGGAGCAGTCGTGAAGAAAATCGGAATCATTTTTGGCATGGAAACCACCTTCCCGCCGGCGCTGGTCGACAAGATCAACTCCATGGGCGAGCCTGACATCCAGGCCGAACTGGCCACCATCGGCGAAGTGCGCATGGCCGAGCCTTCTCCCTACCAGGTCATCGTCGACCGCATCTCGCACGACATTCCGTTCTATCGCGCCTACCTGAAGAACGCGGCGCTGTCGCGGCACCTACGTCATCAACAATCCTTTCTGGTGGAGCGCCGACGACAAGTTCTTCAACTATGCGCTGGGCGAAAAGCTGGGCGTGGCCATTCCGCCGCACCGTGCTGATCCCGCACAAGGAGCATCCAGCGGGCACCACCGATCGCTCGATGCGCAACCTGCAATTCCCCATGCCGTGGGACAGCATCTTCAGCTATGTCGGATTTCCCGGCGTTCCTCAAGCCCTTCGACGGCGGCGGCTGGAAGGACGTGTACAAGGTCAACTCGCCGGAAGAATTCTTCAACGCCTACGATCAGTCGCGCGATCTGTGCATGACCCTGCAGCGCGGCGTGAACTTCAAGGAATATTTCCGCTGCTACGTTGTCGGCCAGGAGAAGGTGCACATCATGCACTACGATCCGTCGGCGCCCTTCCACGAGCGCTACGTGAAGAATCCGCCGCCCACCGATCCCAAGCTGATCGAGCGGGTGGAGCGCGATTGCCTCACGCTGTGCCGCGCCCTCGGCTACGATTTGAACACCGTCGAGTTCGCCTGCGAGGACGGCATTCCCTACGCTATCGACTTCATGAATCCCGCGCCCGACGCTGATGTAAACTCGGTCGGCCAGGAAAATTTCGACTGGATCGTCAACAACGTGGCCGAACTGGCGGTGCGCAAAGCCAAGCAGCACACCGGCCAGCTCGCCGAGTATCGCTGGAGCGCTTTCCTGCAGCGGCTACACGGCGAGAAGGCGAGACCGCTTCCAAGACGCGACGGACAAGACATCGAAGCCTGCCCGGACTCGCATCGCAAGCGAGGTGCATAAGCAATGCGCAAGCGGCAACAAGGGGTAAACAGATGGACCGGCCAAGCCTCAGCATCGGAATTGAAGAGGAATATCAGACGATCGATCCGGAGACGCGCGATCTGCGCTCGCACATCGCCTCTGAGATTCTCCCCAAGGCCAAGCTGGCGCTGCATGAGGCGGTCAAGCCGGAGATGCACCAGTCCGTCATCGAGGTCGGCACCCGCGTCTGCAAGGACATCAAGGAAGCGCGCGAGAACATCCAGTCTCTGCGCCGCGAGATGATTACCTTGGCCAGCGAGCACGGCATGTTGCTGGCGGCGGGCAGCACCCATCCGTTTTCCGACTGGAAGCTGCAGGAGATTTATCCCGACGAGCGCTATGCCCGGGTGGTCGAGGACATGCAGCTTATCGCGCGCGCCAACCTGGTTTTCGGATTGCACGTCCACATCGGCATTGAGGACCGCAACACCGCGATCCACATCATGAATTCGATGCGGTATTTTCTGCCGCACATCCTGGCGCTCTCCACGCAACTCGCCCTTCTGGATGGGCATGAATACCGGCTTCAAGTCCTATCGCTGCAAAGTTTTCGAGCGCTTTCCGCGCACCAACATTCCCGACGTTTTCGCCAACTGGGCGGAGTACGAAACCTTCGTCGATCTGCTGGTCAAGACCAACTGCATCGACAACGGCAAGAAGATCTGGTGGGACATCCGGCCGCATCCGTTCTTCAACACGCTGGAAGTGCGGGTGTGCGACATTCCCATGCGGCTGGACGAAACCGTTGCGATCGCCGCGCTAATTCAGGCGACGGTGGCAATGCTGTACGACTTGCATGCATCCAATAAGAGCTATCGCATCTATGGCCGCGTCGCTGATCATGGAGAACAAATTTCGCGCCTCGCGTTATGGAATCCAGGGCAAGCTGATCGATTTCGGCAAAGAGGAAGAGGTTCCGGTCCGCGACCTGATGCTGGAATACCTCGATCTGATCGACGATGCGGTGGATGAGCTTGGCTCGCGCGACGAAATCGATTACATTCACCAGATGTTAAAAATGGGCACCGGCGCCGACCGGCAGTTGAAGGTGTTCGAGGAAACCGGCGATCTGAAGAAAGTGGTCGATTACATGGTGAGCGAGACGCGCGTCGGCGTGTTCGAGCAGTCGGCAGCGCGAAGGTAGGCCGGGTTAGATCTGAAGGGCGCCGAGTTTAGATTTGAAGTTGCGCCGAGTTTAGATTTGAAGCTGCGTAGTGTTTAAATTTGAAGCTGCGCAGTGTTTAGATTTGAAGGGGCGCGGAGTTTAGATTTGAAGCTGCGCAGAGTTTGGATTGGAAGGGGCGTAGCTTTAGCTACGCCGTAGCAAGCCCTTTATTTTTTGTCATCCCGAACCCGGCTTCAGCCGGTGAGGGATCTGCTTTCCGAGTGCTGCGAGAACCGTTCGCGGCACCATCGGGATTGGCAAAGATGAGAAGCCTCAGCGGCTAAAGCCGAGTTTGTTGGAATAGCAGAATGGCGCGGCTGAAGCTGCGCCCCTTCAAAACCAGGATTCTGGAAAGGATTGATTTGACTCAACCAGTTCTCACCGATCTCAGCAAAACAACTTTCGATCCCGAACTCTCTCCGGGCGCTTCACAACGCGGTCAACACTTGCCTTCGCATTCAGCCGAGCGAGAAAGTCACGCTGATCACCGACAACGCCTGTCGTGAGATCGCGGCCAGCCTCGCTCAGGAGTTGACCAAGCTGGGCTCGCCCTTCAAGGCGTTCGTGCTGGAAGACCTGGCGCCACGTCCGCTGACCGACTTGCCGCCGAGATCGCCGAGGACATGGAAACCAGCGATGTCAGCATCTTCGCCGTCCGGGTGCAGCGCAACGAGTTGAAGTCGCGCATGCAGATGACCGACATCGTGAACCGCCGCAAGATGCGCCACGCCCACATGGTCAACATCAACAAGCAGATCATGCTGGAAGGCATGCGCGCCGACTACAACAAGGTCGACGCCCTCAGCCGCAAGGTGATGGACATCGTCACCAAGGCGAAAGAAATTCGCGCCACCAATCCCGCGGGCAGCGACTTCACCGCCAAGCTCAATCCCGAACTACCACTGGATCAAGACCAGCGGCATCATCAGCCGCGACAAGTGGGGCAATCTTCCCGGCGGCGAAATCTTCACCGCGCCCGGCGAAGTGAACGGCGTCTGCGTGGTCGACGGCGTGGTCGGCGACTATCTTGTGCGAGAAATATCAGGACCTGGCGCGCCAGCCGCTGACCATCCACATGAAGAACAACCGCATCACCGAAGTCTCCAGCGACAACAAAGAGCTGGAGCAGGAATTCTGGGCCTACACCCACACCGACGAAAACAGCGACCTGGTGGGCGAGTTCGCCATCGGCACCAACATCGAACTGACGCACGTGATCGGGCAGATCCTGCAGGACGAGAAGTTTCCCGGCATCCACATCGCGTTCGGCAATCCTTACGGCGAGCACACCGGCGCGAAATGGTATTCCTCGCACGCACATCGACGTGGTGGGAACGAAATTCGACATCTGGGTTGACGGCCGGCAGATCATGGAGAAAGGGCGCTTCCTCATCGAGGCCTGACCATGATTCCCGCCCTTCGCGAGGAATTCAACCGCAACTTCACGCCGGAGAAGTACCAGCGATTGCTGCGGAATCTGGATCGAAGCCTGCGGCACGCACATCGGGTTTCGCGTCTCGGAGACGCCTTGCTTCGTCCCTCGAAGCCTGCTCGACCAGATGGCGCAGTATGGCCGTGAATTGGTTGCGCAACTGGTGGACAATCCCGAATACCGCCAGGCTTCCGACGTCTCCGTTCCCGCCGCAATATAACGTACCCAACGAAGCTCCGCTGCCCATGTTTGTGCAGGTGGACTTCGGACTGGTGCGCAATGCCGGCGGCGAGCTGGAGCCGAAGCTGGTCGAGCTGCAAGCCTTCCCTTCCCTCTACGGATATCAGCCGACCGCCGCGCATCAGTATGTCGAGTCGTACGGCCTGTCGCCGCGATCTCGGAGTTTATCTCAGCGGCTTGACCGCGATTCGTACTGGAAGCTGCTGCGGCCAGCTGATCGTCGCCGGATCACGATCCGGAAAACGTGATCCTGATGGAGATCGATCCCGAGCATCAGAAGACGCTGCCGGATTTTCTGATCACGCAGCGCGAGCTGGGAATCGCCATCGTCGACATTCTGTCGCTGATGAAGCGCGGCAATAAGCTCTTCTACCGCAAGGACGGCCGCGAGATCGAGGTCCGGCGCATCTACAACCGCTGCATCGTCGACGAACTGGAGCGCAAGGGCGTCACGCTGCCGTTCGATCTGCGCGACGAGCTCGACGTCGAGTGGGCCGGCCATCCCAACTGGTATTTCCGCATCAGCAAGTTTTCGATTCCATACCTCAAGCACACGCTGCGTGCCCAAGACGTGGTTCCTCGACCAACTGCCCGAGCTTGCCGACCGACAACGAGAATTATCTGCTGAAGCCGCTGTATTCGTTTGCCGGAGTGGGCATCAAGTTTGCGCCGACGCAAGCAGACATCGATGCCATCCCGCACGATCAGCGCCACAACTACATTCTGCAGGAGCGGGTGCAGTTCGAGCCGGTGATCCAGACCCCGCACGGGCCGACGCAGATGGAAATTCGCATGATGTTTGTCTGGCCCGAGGGCGGCGAACTGACGCCGGTGCTGCCGCTGGTGCGCATGGGCCGCGGCATCATGATGGGCGTCGACCACAACAAGAACCTGGAGTGGGTGGGCGGTTCGGCGGCGTTGTCCGCTGTAAGCCGGTCGATTCACCACGGAGGACACGGAGCACACGGAGAAGAACAGGGATTTCTTTATCGTGGTGGAGTAGATCAGGTCAGGTCGTGAATTTCGCGTCCGGCGACATTTCCAATTTCTAGAACCCTATCTCGCAAATCGCGGCAGAGAGGTTTGTCAGGGCACGTCTTCAGACGTGCCGCAAAACGGCTTACTATGACCTGCGCCTTAGCCCAGGGACGTTTTCGCAGGGGCTGAAGCCCGTATCCTGGTAGTGTCTTGTTCGGCATGACTAAAGTCATGCCCTGACACAACCGGAACCATTCATGAGCTGTGTTTAAATCTGTTAGTCCCCGCCGCTCTCTCGGATTTAACCTCGCAGGTTCCCTGATCAACTCAGTGCTCTCCGTGCCTCCGTGGTGAACCTTCCTTCCTCCCCGGTAAAATAGAACTCGGCTCAATCATGTTGCATCCCACCGATGATCTTCGCATAAAGTGGACCAAGGTCGTCCTCCCTCCGGTTTTTCTGGAGGAGGAGATGCCGACCACCGAGCAAGCGGCGGCGACCGTCCTTCAGACTCGGCAGGAAATCAGCGAAATTCTGGATGGCAGCGATCGCCGTTTACTGGTGGTCGCCGGACCGTGTTCCGTCCACGACACCGACGCCGCGCGCGAGTATGCCGGCCGGCTCAAGTCCGCGATCGCCGAGTTCTCGAAGGAACTGCGCATCGTGATGCGCGTTTACTTCGAGAAGCCTCGCACTACGGTTGGCTGGAAAGGGCTGATCAACGATCCTCACCTCGATCAGTCCTACAAGATCAACGATGGCCTGCGCCTGGCAAGGCGCCTGCTGCTCGATCTGGCGGAGATGGGCGTGCCCGCCGGAACCGAGTTCCTCGACATGATCACTCCGCAATATCTTGCGGGGCTGGTGAGTTGGGGAGCGATCGGCGCGCGCACCACCGAAAGCCAGGTACATCGCCAACTGGTTTCAGGCCTCTCCTGCCCGGTCGGATTCAAGAACGCGACTTCGGGCGACGTGCAGATTGCCATCGAAGCGGTATTGTCGGCCGCCCACCCGCATACGTTTCTGGGACACACCAAGCATGGCCAGTCGGCCATATTTGTGACCACCGGCAATCCGGATTGCCACGTGATTCTACGTGGCGGCAGAAACATGGTGAACTACACGGCCGAAGTCGGTGGCCGAGGTCAGCGCAAAGCTGTAGCGAGGCCGGACTGCCGCCTCGCGTGATGATCGATTGCAGCCATGCCAACAGCAACAAAGACTACACTCGCCAGCCCGCTGTGTGCCGCGATGTCGCAGCGCAGGTCGCACAGGGCAGCAGCAACATCATCGGCGTCATGCTGGAAAGCAATCTGGTAGCGGGAGCGCAGAAACTGGTTCCGGGTAAGCCGTTGGTTTACGGGCAAAGTATTACCGATGGCTGCATGGGGTGGGAGCAAACACTGGACGTGCTTGCGGAACTGGCGAAGTCGGTGCGGAGTGGACGATCAGCCTGACTTGATTTGGAAGGCGGTCAGATTTGTGTCAGGGTACGACTTGAGTCGTGCCGAACGACACATTACCAAGATTCGGGCTTTTAGCGCTTGCAAAACGGCCCTCAGGGGCTAAAGCCCAAGTCGTAGTGGGCGGCTTGCGGCACGTCTGAAGACGTGCCCTGACACAAAACCTGTCTGCGGCGATTTATGAGATAGATTCGAGATAAACCCATTCCTCGCCCAGGAATGAGGGCACAGATTGAAATCTCCAATCATTACGCTAACCGCTCAGCTTTGTCCCAGCCCCTTCAAGTAGGCATCGATCGACTTCGCGGCTTTGCGGCCCGCGCCCATGGCCAGGATCACGGTCGCGCCGCCGGTTACGATGTCGCCGCCGGCGAAAACGCCGGGCTTCGAGGTCGCCAGCGTATCTTCATTGGCGGAGATGTATCCGCGCTTGGTAGTTGCCAGTCCGGGCGTGGTCGACTGGATCAGCGGATTCGCCGATGTGCCCGCCGCGATGATCGCAACCGAACACGGCGTGACGAATTCCGATCCTTTGACCGGCACCGGACTGCGACGGCCTGAGTCGTCGGGCTCGCCCAGCTCCATGCGAATGCATTTCACAGCCGTCAGATTGCCTTTCTCGTCGCCGAGAAACTCCACCGGATTCACCAGCATTTCAAAATGAACGCCCTCATCCTTGGCGTGATGTACTTCTTCCTTACGGGCAGGCATCTCCACCAAAGTCCGGCGATAGAAGATGCTGGCATTGCTCGCGCCCAGGCGCAGCGCGCTGCGCACCGAGTCCATAGCGGTGTTGCCGCCACCCACCACGATTACATCGCGATCTTTGCAAGGGTAGAGCGGCTCGTCGAATTCCGGGAAGCGGTACGCCCGCATCAGGTTCACGCGGGTAAGGAATTCATTGGCGGAATAGACTCCGTTGAAATGCTCACCAGGAACGTTGAGGAATCGCGGCAGACCGGCGCCGGTAGCGATGAACATGGCGTCGAAGCCTTCGTCCTGCATCAGTTCGTCGATGGTGACCGTCTTGCCCACCACGACGTTAGTTTCGAAGACGACGCCGCGACGGCGCAGCACTTCGATCTCGTGGCGCACGATTTCCTTGGGCAGCCGGAATTCCGGAATGCCATACACCAGAACGCCGCCCAATTCATGCAAAGCTTCAAAAACATGCACCTGGTGGCCCATCTGGATAAGATCGCCGGCGCAGGCCAAACTCGCGGGGCCGCTGCCGATGAGGCCAACCTTCTTCCCGGTGGCAGGCGCAGATACAGGGGATCCGAATTGTCCCGTCTCGCGTTCCCAGTCGGCCACAAAGCGTTCCAGGTAAGCGATTCCAACCGGTTCGCCCTTCTTGCCAAGCACGCAACCTGACTCACACTGATCGTCGACCGGACAGACGCGGCCGGTAATGGCAGGCAGCGCGTTGTCTTCGCGAACTTTCGAAGCCGCACCGAGAAAGTCTCCGGCCAGGATGAGATCGATCACCGCACGAATGTCTACCGACACGGGACATTTCTGAACGCATCCCGGCTTGGCGCATTCGATACAGCGCAGCGATTCCTGGCGCGCCTGCTCCACCGGGAAGCCAAGATTCACTTCCTGGAAATTGTGGGCACGTACTTCTGGCTCTTGCTCGGGAACTCGCTGGCGCGATAGCTTCATGCGCTCTTTGTTGGGCAGAGGATTGTGGCTGGGGACTTTGACCGGAGTATCACTCATGGCTCACCTCCGCCACTACGGCGACACACTCTCGGCTGTGAACGCTGTCGCGTATCCTCTTTAGCTCTGCCTCAGGATCGGCCTGCAAACGATCGATGCTGGCACGCTCCTGCTCGCGATACATGTTGTTGCGCTGCATCAGGACCTCGAAGTTGACCTGCGTGGCATCGAATTCAGGACCGTCCACGCAGGCGAATTGACTGCTGTCGTTGACCAGAACGCGGCAGCCGCCGCACATTCCGGTGCCGTCAACCATGATGGAGTTCAGGCTGACCATGGTCTTGATCTTGTCGGGAGCGGTGAGTTTGGCTACGGCGCGCATCATCGGTACCGGCCCAACGGCGAGCACGTAATTCACCTTGCCGGCGGCCACCAGTTCTTTCAGCTTGTCGGTGACCAGACCTTTGTCGCCGTAGCTGCCATCGTCGGTGACGACGTAAGTCTCATCGCTAACGGCGCGGACCTCATCCTCCAGCACCAGCAGGTCTTTGCTGCGGGCGCCGACGATGGAGATGACCTTATTTCCGGCGCGCTTCAATTCGCGGGCGGTGGGATAAGCCATCGCCGTCCCCACGCTGCCGCTGACCACGACTGCGGTGCCGAAGTTTTCGATTTCAGAGGGCTTGCCCAGCGGACCAACCATGTCGAGGATGGCGTCGCCGGCCTCCAGCATGCTGAGCAGCATGGTGGTTTTGCCGATGGCCTGCACGACGATAGTGACCGTGCCAGCCGCTGCGTCGGCGTCCGCGATGGTGAGGGGAATACGCTCACCGCGGTCGTCCAGCCGCAAGATGACAAACTGTCCCGGCTTCTGCTTGCGAGCAATCCGGGGGGCCTTGATTACAAAAAGCTTGATGCCTCGCGCCAAGGGGCGTGCTTCCACGATTTCGAACACTGTACCCTCCGTTCTGATTCTCCGGGGGTACGTACTGGGAGTCTGTGGCGCACGTCACACGCTAGGCGGACATAGCGCACAGGCTTGCGGCAAAGCCTCGCCCATTTAGCGGATTCGAAGATGAACCGAGCCTGCTGCCGTTCGGATGGAGAGAAGGACTGCCTACTGCTGCGGAGCCGTTTTATCTTTCACCTTTGCCGCGCCTTCTTCGGTCTTGGATGCAGTCTTGTTGACGGCCTTCTTGGTCGTCTTCTTGGTTGCGTGACCGGCGTCCTTAGCGGCGGCGCCGGTATCTTTAGCGGCGTTCTTGGTGGACTGTCCGGCATCTTTCATGTCTTGCTTGGCGGTGGTTTGCGACGAAGTAGTTGTGTTATCTTGCGCGGCCGCTACGCTCAGGGAAAGCACGGCAGCAAACAAAAGGGTCCCCATTAGCTTCATTCCTGTCCTCCGAGTGGTTTCTTAAGTGAGATGCCGATTCTGGTGGCTGGGAGGGGCCAAGCTAAGACCACCTGATGGACACATTACAAATGTGTCAGATGTCGCTCACGAGTTCAAAAGCATGAATCCAAGGCGGAGAATGTAGACATGGCTCGGACCCAAGGATGGGAAAGGATTCTTACCATTGGCAGCGGTGAGGACGGAAAAGCCTTCTTGCAAGCGTTTAAGCTTGAGGTAGTTTGCCGCTTGCTGGTTGTAGCCGCACTGTTGGCTCCGTCGTGGTCGGCCCTGCAGGCACAAGCGCCGGCTGAGTCTGCCACAGTAGCACCGAGCGAGAATTCCACCGCCTCGCTGCCCGACACCCCGTCGGCCACGTCGGCAGTCAACTCGCGATCGTTTGGCTCAACCCTGGGCACCGCCGCTAAAACCATCGGCGAAGACGAACTTCACATCATCAAATCGCCGTTTTCGGTGA
The DNA here is from genome assembly GCA_963746515.1 of uncultured Acidobacteriaceae bacterium. Taxonomy (GTDB): domain Bacteria; phylum Acidobacteriota; class Terriglobia; order Terriglobales; family Acidobacteriaceae; genus Bog-257. The sequence continues at coordinate 891,982 of CAVVBO010000005.1, forward strand.
ATGCTCTCAAGTGGGACGCTCTCGTTCTCAGCGCGACCGGAGTACTGATAGCGAACGACGAAAGCGTTGCCTATCAGGTCCAACCGAGTTGGCACAATACCAGCATCGATATCTCCGACGCAGGGGTCTACGGGCTGAGCGCAGCGGCCGGGGGAATCTTCGTCACCGGGTTGGTCACCCACAACGAGCATGCCACCCAAACCGGCATACGCAGCGCCGAGGCCAGCATAGACAGCGTGATTCTGTACGCTGCGCTAAAGGCCATCCTGGCTCGGCAACGGCCCTACACCGGGCCGGGCGAAGGAAAGTTCTTTTCCGGCAACTGGACCAACGGCTCTTTTCCTTCAGGCCACGCCGCCTTCGCCTGGACGCTGGCAACCGTCATGGCGCGCGAATATCCCAACTGGCCCATGCGGATCCTGATGTACAGCGTGGCCACGGCCGTTAGCACCACGCGGGTCACCGGCGGAGAGCACTTCCCCGCTGACGTTTTCGCCGGCTCCGTGATTGGATTTGGGGTGGGAACCTACGTGGCCCACAAGGATCAAGCCAAAGTTCCGGCGCCGCACTCGCAGAACAGGATCCGGCGCGCACAGAACGCGATCCTGGAACACGTGGCGATTGGGGCGCAGTAGTTGAAGGAATTGTCATCACGAGGAGGCCTTTAGGCCGACTAGGGATCTGCTTTTCGTCACGAACAACAGATCCCTCCTCCCGCTGAAGCGGTCGTCGTGATGACAATCTTCTGATTCTCGCTTTAATCGTAGCAAGCCTGATTCGCGATTTAGACCACGAAGTACTTCGCCGCCGGATGATGCACGATGATGGCTGAGGTGCTCTGCTCCGGTTCCAGCAGGAAGCCGGTCGTCAGATGCACGCCGATATTTTCGTCGGGATGCAGCAATGCGAACAGCTTGGTCTGGTCTTCAAGGTTGGGACATGCCGGGTAGCCGAACGAGTAGCGCGATCCGCGATACTTCTGATGAAAGAGGTCGCGGGTGTGCGGCGAGTCCTCACTGGAAATACCCAGCTCCCGGCGAATCTGCTTGTGCGATAGCTCGGCCAGCGCTTCCGCCGATTCCACACTAAGCCCGTGCAAGTAGAGATATTTGGTGTACTCGCCACCCTCGAAAAGCTTCTGGGTCTCGTGCGATGCCTTGTCGCCGATGGTCACACACGACATGGCGAGGACGTCCATCTTGCCACCGCTCTTGGGCTGAAGGAAATCTGAGATGCACAGACCGCGGCCTTCGCGCTGCCGCGGGAAGGTGAAACGCAAGGCCTCAGCGGGAACCACATCGCCCTGCTTCCAGCCCTTGGGCAAGTTGTAGAGCACGACGTCGTTGCCGTCGCCCTGAGCGCCAAAGTAGCCGTAGACAACTTTCGGATCGAACCAGTCTGCGGCAATCACTTCCTCTTCCAGATCTTTCAGGATCGGACGATACTTGCTTTCGACCAGGCGGGCGTAGTCTTCCTGCGAGGCCGTCTTCAACTGCCACTGGTTCTTGAACAGCGCAGTCTCGTTGATGTACTGGAAGATTTCGCGCAGGTCAAAATCTTCGGCCTTCAGCACGCGCACGCCCCAGAAGGGCGGCTGCGGAATATTGGGTGCCGCGGGAATCTCGATGTTGGGCTTGGTCGCGCCGTCAACGCCTCCTAGGGTGTGCGCTGGCTTCACAAACTCCTTCACCACTTTGCCTTCGGCAATGCGTTTCTCGCGCGCTCCATTCGGCGAGGCCAGGTCCTCCATAATGTGCAGCCCGGCAAAGGCATCGTCCGCATAGAAGATGCCGCCGTTGTATTCGCGGCGCAGATCGTCTTCCACGTACTTGCGCGTCAGCGCAGCCCCGCCGCAAATCACCGGGAAGTCTAGCTTCTGGTGATGCAGATCCTGCACCACGTACTTCATCTCCAGCGTTGACTTCACCAGCAAGCCACTGAGCCCGATAGCGTCAGCCTTCTCGGCAAGCGCCGAATTGATGATCACGTCCGACGGCTGTTTGATTCCGAGGTTTACCACCCGATAGCCATTGTTGGTAAGGATGATGTCGACCAGGTTCTTGCCGATATCGTGAACGTCGCCCTTGACAGTCGCCAGCACGATAGTCGCCTTCTGGCTACCGGCCTTCTTCTCCATCTTGGGCTCGAGATAAGCGACGGCGGCCTTCATCACGCCCGCTGAGTCGAGCACTGAAGGCAGCTGCATCTTGCGCGCGCCGAAGAGGTCACCGACTGTCCTCATGCCGTCGAGCAGGATGTTGTTGATCAGGTCGAGCGGTGAATAGTTGACCAGCGCCTCTTCCAGCAACTCGTGGAGCGACTTCTTATTTTCTCCGTCACCCACGGACTTTTCCCCGTTGATGATCGCCCACTTCAGCTTGTCTTCGATCGACAGCGTGTCAACGTGCGCGGTTGTCGTCTCCTGCTTGCCCTTGGTCCCGGCGAAGTGGTTCATGTAGACCTGCAGCGGATCGCCGTTGGATTGATCGTAAAAGATCAGCTTGCGCGCGAGATCGACTTCCGCCTCGGGAATCTTGTACAGCGGATAAATCTTGCTGTAATTCACGATGGCCATGTCGAGACCGTGGTCCACCGCCTCGTGCATGAAGACGCTGTTCAGAATGCGCCGCGAGTAAACATTCAGCCCGAACGAAATGTTGCTGACACCGAGGATCGTCTTCACCTCAGGCAGCTCGGTCTTGATCGCCTTCACCGCCTTCAGCGTCTCGATGCCGGCGGTGCGATAGTCCTCCTGGCCGGTCGAGATGGGCAACGTCAGCGCATCGAAAATCAAATCGCACGGGCGAATGCCGTACTTGTTCACCGCCAGATCGAAGATGCGCTTGGCGATGGCCAGCTTCTTCTGCCAGGTCAGGGCCATGCCGTCCTCGTCGATGGTGAGCGCGATGACGGCCGCGCCGTAGCGCTTGGCCATCGGCAGAACTTTAGCGGTGCGCTTCTCGCCATCCTCCAGATTGATGGAGTTGATGATGGCCTTGCCCGGAATGCGCTTCAGCGCCTCCTCGATCACGTCGGCTTCGGTGGAGTCGACGGTGATGGGCGCGGGCACACGTGTGGCAATCTTCTCGAGAATGTTGCTGATGTAGGCCTTCTCGTCCTCGCCCACGATGGCGCAGCAAATGTCGAGCATGTGCGAGCCTTCGTTCACCAGCTTCTTGGCCAGGGTGAGGATGCCGTCATAGTCCTGGTTGCGGACCATGTTCTTGAAGTGCTCGACCCGCGTGGTGGTGTTCATTTCCTCGGCCACCACCAGCGGCTTGGGATCAAGATCGAGCGGCACCATCGAATACGCGCTGGCAGCTGCGGCGGTCGTCTTCACATCGCGCTTGGCAGGCTCAAGATTCGCGCAAGTATCGGCCACGGCTTTGATGTGTTCGTAGGTGGTGCCACAGCAACCGCCGACCAGACGCACGCCGTACTCGGTGATGAACTGCTTGTGGTAATCGGCCAGTTCCTGCGGTTGCAAGGCGTACACGGCATGGCCGCCAACATTCTGCGGAAGTCCGGCATTAGGCAAGACCGAAACCGGCTTCGGCGAATTCGCTCCCAGATAGCGAACCCCGTCGTTCATCTCCTTGGGACCGGTGGCGCAGTTCATGCCGATGATGGCGACATCAAACATCTCCAGCGTAGTCAGCGCCGCGCCGATCTCGGTGCCCAACAGCATGGTGCCCGTGGCTTCCAGCGTAACCTGCACCTGCACGGGAATGTTCTTGCCCGTCTTCTTCAGAGCGTCGAAGATACCGACCAGCCCGGCTTTAGCCTGCAAAATGTCCTGGCAAGTTTCTAGCAACAGAACATCGACGCCGCCGTCGATCAGCGCGATTGCCTGCTCGGTATAGGCGGCCGCCATGTCGTCAAAGCCGATGTGTCCCAGCGACGGCAGCTTGGTGGTCGGGCCCATCGATCCCGATACGAAGCGTTTGCGGCCGTTCGACGAATAACTCGCTGCAACCTCGCGAGCCAGTTTGGCCGCGGCGAGGTTCACCTCGTGAACCTGATGCTGCATGTCGTACTCAGCCATCACGATGCGGGTGGAGCTGAAGGTGTTGGTCTCCACCACGTCGGCGCCAGCGTCGAAATACTTGGCGTGAATCTCCTTCACGATATCGGGACGGCTCAGCACCAGCACATCGTTGTAGCCTTCTTTGCCCCAGAACTCGTCAACTCCGAGGTCGTAGGCCTGGACGCTGGTCCCCATGGCGCCGTCGTAGATGACGACGCGTTCCTGCACGGCTTTTAGAAAGTCACTCATTGATTTTCGGTGCGCGCCCAAGAAAGCTTCGCCTAAAGCCTCCGCCTGGGTCGCCTTTCGGGCGATCCGATCGAATCAGCAGCAATGCGGCGGGAGAGAAGGGAGCGTGCAGCTTAATGAATAAGTATCGCAGGTTGGCGCGAGTTTGCGAAGCTGCGACCAGCTAACTGCAATCTTCGCGCGCCATTGGCGGATTGGTGCATTGGGTGGGACAGTTGTTCGTTGGCCATCAGGCCTCAGCTTGCAGCCGGAAGCGGCCAGCCGAACTTTTGCTTGTTGCCATGCCGTCGCCGGATTTTTCGAAGCTGTGCAATTTTATACAGACGGCCAAAAACCCCGTAGCTAGAATTCCCGGCATTATATAAAGTGGCGCATCCCCGTGGAGAGGTTCTCGCCCGAGACTCTTCACGGGCCACTCTCTAGCCAGTTCGGACGAAAACGATGCTGCAAGCCTTCGGGATAGGGCTTGGGATCACACCTTAGTCCCAGTGCCGAATGGCACCCGCGCAGCAGCTTCCTTGGCTATTGGCCGAGGATTCTTGGTCTGGACCAAACGAAAATTCCCGCCCCAGCCGAGGCGACTCAAACTTCGAGCGCCGTCACGAAGAGCCTCGGAAAGCCGCGCCCATCCAGACCCAATTTATGGATCGTCTCTGGAAATTCAGCCGCTGCCCCTGGTTTTACGACAATCGCTGACGGAAAGCATTATACAATCGGTGCAGTTTTCCCAGCTCAAGCAACAGATCCACGACAAAACCAAGCCGCCGACCATTTTCACGGAAGGTCATGGCTTCAGAGAGGACTACGCATGCGAGGTAAGAAATTCTCCATTGGATTGGGGACGGCCCTTACGATCTTTACTATGACTCTTTTGGTGACGAGCACTTGGGCGGCTACCCACGAAAGTGTATCGCATAGTTTCAACAACAATGGCACAGACGGGGCCAATCCCTACGCCAGTTTGGCCGTCGATGGCGCCGGAAATTTCTACGGCACAACCGTTGAGGGCGGCATTCACAACTTAGGAACGGTGTTCGAGCTGTCGCCGCGTGAGGGCGGGGGCTGGACCGAGAGAGTGCTGCATAGCTTCGGCCACGGCACGGACGGGACTGGCCCCTACGCCAACCTGGTCATCGATGCCGCCGGCAACCTTTACGGCACGACCCAACTGGGCGGCATTCACAATTCAGGGACGGTATTTGAGTTGTCACCCGAAGAAGGCGGAGGCTGGACGGAGACGGTGCTGCACAGCTTCAACGACAATGGCGTGGATGGCTCTTATCCTTTGGCGGGCTTGATCTTCGATGCCGCCGGCAATCTCTACGGTATGACCCAGCAGGGAGGCATGAGCTCCTGCGACGGCAAAAATTGCGGGACGGTGTTCGAGTTATCGCCCCGGCAAGGCGGAGGCTGGACCGAGACGGTGCTGCACAACTTCAACAATAATGGCAGGGATGGGGTGAATCCCCAGGCTGGCCTGATCATCGACGACGCAGGCAATCTCTACGGCACCACCTATCGCGGCGGTATTCACAACTCAGGGACGGCGTTTGAGTTGTCACCCCAACAAGGCGGAAGCTGGACCGAGACTGTGCTGCATAGCTTCGGCCACGGCTCGGACGGAATCACTCCCGACGCCAACCTGACCATCGATGCCGCCGGCAATCTCTATGGCACCACCTATAATGGCGGCATTCACGGCCGCGGAATCGCGTTCGAGTTGACGCCTAGAGAAGGCGGCGGCTGGACCGAGACGGTGCTGCACAGCTTCGGCAATGGCTCAGATGGGGCGAACCCTTACGCAGGCCTAATTATCGATGCCAACGGCAATCTCTACGGCACGACCCTCGCTGGTGGCATTCACACAGCCGGCACGGCATTCGAGTTATCGCCACGGCAAGGCGGAGGCTGGACCGAGACTATCCTGCATAGCTTCGGCAATGGCACGGACGGAAACAGTCCCTACGCCGGGCTGATCTTCGATGCCGCCGGCAATCTCTATGGCACGACGCTCGAGGGGGGCATTCACTCCTACGGCGTAGTGTTCGAGATCACACCCTAACTTCAGCGCCAGTTGCCCCACTCAAGACTGCTTGCGTGGGGTGGGGCACTTTGGTTCGAACCAACGAACATCACCGCCCCACAGTAAAGCAAGGTCCCGGCATTGCTTGGCCGGACTCGCGCGAAAAGATACGACCCTTCGAGCCCAATCAATCCATCGCCCTATGGACCTGAAGTATAGGCGTAGGCATTGTTGAACCACTGGCCTCCCACCAGCGTGTACAAGGTCACGTAGATCTGGCTGCCATTCGCCGGCAGACCATACACCGTGGTGGTCAGCACATTACCCAGGTTCCCAGACTGATAGTACTGATTGCCTCCCGCTACGCTGCCGATGTCCAGCCAGTAGGCAGTGGCGCCTGCACCCGCACTCCAACTAAAGCTGGCCACGTTGCCGCTTAACGTCGATCCCGGCACCGGGCTCAGTATGATCCCCAGCGCTCCTGTTGGGTTGAAGGCGGTGTATGTGTAGCTATTGCTGAACCACTGTCCTCCCACCAGTGAGTACAGCGTCACATAGACCGCGCTGCCATCGATCGGCAGGCCGTTGACCGTGACTGTCAGCGCATTGCCCAGGTTCCCCGATTGATAGTACTCATTGCCACCCGGAGAGCTTCCCACATCAAGCCAGTAGGATGACGAGCCCGGACCCGCTGTCCAGTGGAAAGCTACCGTGCTTCCGGTAAAGGTCGAACCGGGAACTGGAGTGGTGATGACTCCTTCCGCTTCGCTCACATTCAACGCCGCGTAGGTATAAGCATTGCTTAGCCACTGACCACCCACCAGAGAGTACAAGGTGACGTATACCGGACTGCCATCGATGGGCAGCCCATACACGGTGGTTGTCAGCACGTTGCCCAGATTTCCCGACTGGTAGTACTGGTTGCCTCCCGGAACATTTCCGACATCGAGCCAGAACGCGGTAGCTCCAGGACCCGCGGCCCAGTTGAAGGTCACCGTGGTAGAGGTGAAGGCCGATCCGGGCGCCGGCGTGGTCATCACGCCCGTCTGCTGGATCACCGTGAACAGGTAGGCGCTGACGTCGCCCATGCGCGGCGTGCCCATATCGATTGCGGGATTGCCGACATCTCCCTTCACCGGATAGGTGTAGAGCACGTGCGAGCCGGGAGTGAGCGCTGTGCTGACGTTGGCGCTGAAGTTGTTGCCGCCATTGGCTTGGGCGGCGCTCCACGAACCCTGCATGGTGTCGATTTGCCAGTACACGCCGAGCGGGGTAATGGGATTGCCGTGCCCATCCGTAACGTTCAGCGTGAACTCCGGCTGCGAGTCGGAATTGTTTTCGGTCAGCGGCTGAGGAGCGGCAACGTAGCCTTGCCAGCCGCGGAGTGCTTCGTTAATCGCGGTGACATTACTGCTGCTGTAATTCGCGACATAGATCTCGCCGGTGACGGGATTGACCGCGACGGCCCATGGTCCGGATCCAGCAGAGACGGCTGTGGTGGCGTTGGTGGCGCCGTCGATCACTGTGACATTTCCGCTGTGATAGTTCGCCACATAGATCTTGTTCGTGACCGGGTTGACGGCCACGGCTTGTGGGGCAGTTCCCACCGGGACGCTGGTCGTAGCATTGGTGGCGCCGTCGATCACGGTGACGGTGTTGCCGCCGTTGTTCGCCACGTAAATCTGGTTGGTGATGGCATTGACGGCGAGGGCTTGCGGAGACGAGCCAACATTGAGAGCCGTCGTGTTATTGGTGGCGCCGTCAATCACCGTAACCGTATTGCTGTTGCTGTTGGCCACGTAGATCTGATTGGTGACGGGGTTGACGGCAATGGCCAACGGAGCAGCCCCGGCAGGGACGGTCGTGGTGGCATTGCTGGCGCCATCAATCACCGTAACCGTGCCGCCGCCGGTGACATTGTTCGCCACATAGATTTTATTGGTGACCGGGTTGACGGCAACTGCTGTCGGATGGGAACCCACGCCGACGGTCGTCGTGCCGTTACTGGCGCCGTCAATCACCGTAACCGTGCCACTCTCGCTATTGCTGGCCACATAGATCTGGTTGGTGACCGGATTAACCGCAACCGCCCACGGAGCGGATCCCACAGGAACCGTGGTCGTGGCATTGGTGGCTCCATTAATTACCGTGACATTGCTGCTGGTGGAGTTCGCCACATAAATTTGATTGGTGACCGGGTTGACGGCTACCGCTTGCGGCGACGATCCCACCGTCACTGTAGCGCTGATCGCCAGGGTCGACCCATTGATCATGCTAACCGTCGAGTCCTGAGCATTGGCTACGTAGATCTCATTGGTGGTTGGGTTGAGGTCGATGCTGTACGGTTCGTTGCCGACCGATACGCTGGCGGCGCTGAGCGGCGATCCGTCAATCAGCGTGACGTTGTTACTCTCATCGTTTGCGACATAGATCTTGCTGGTCACCGGATTGATGGCGACGGCCTGCGGACCGGATCCCGCCGGGACGGTGGTGATGGCGTTGGTGACTCCGTCGATGACGGTAACGCTGTTGCTGCCCGAGTTGGCCACATAAATTTTATTCGCCACCGGGCTTACGGCAATGGCCTGCGGCAAGCTGCCCGTGGTCACCGATGTAGTGGCATTGTTGGCCCCGTTGATCACCGTGATGTTGTTGCTGGATATATTCGCAACATAGATCTGGTTGGTGATGGAGTTAATGGCTATAGCATAGGGAGAAAATCCCACCGTGACGGTGGTGGCGGCATTGCTAGCGCCGTCAATCACGGTAACCGTGTTGCTGTTGCTGTTGGCTACGTAGATCTGGTTGGTGGCGGGGTTGACGGCAGCGGTTGCCGGTGCGGGACCCGCGGCAACCGTAGCCGTGGCGTTGGTCGCGCCGTCAATCACCGTGACCGTATTGCTGCTGGAGTTTGCTACATAGATCTTATTGGTGACCGGATTGATGCCGATACCCTGCGGGTATTCTCCGGCAGCAACCGTGGAGGTGGAGTTACTGACGCCATCGATCACCGTTACCGTATTGTCGCCGGAGTTTGCCACGTAGATTTTGTTAGTGGCCGGGTTGACGGCAACCGCCAACGGCCCCGATCCGACGGCGACGGTGGTAGTGGCGTTGCTAGCGCCGTCGATCACCGTGACGTTGTTGCTGCCAAAGTTCGCCACATAAATCTGGTTGGTCACCGGGTTGACGGCCACGGCTTGCGGAAAGTCTCCGGCCGCGACCACGCTGGTGACGTTGCTGGCGCCGTTAATCACGGTGACCGTATTGTCGGAAAGGTTCGCTACATAGATCTGGTTGGTCACCGGGTTGATGGCTACCGCGTAGGGATTGTTACCGGCGGGCACGGTCGCCGTTACCAGCTGCGCGACCGCCGATGTGGTCAACCACAAAGCGCAAAACAGCGCCGGAAAAAAGTAACGATTAAGCCGCAGCATATCTTTCTCCCGATTCGAAAGTTCGGCTAAGACGGGGTTCGTAAACTACGCTGCTGGCCAGGCGAGAGGCGCCGTGCGCTCGCGTTTTCTGGATCACAGACAGCCGGAGCTTGGACCTCAACCCCGGATAGTGTGCCCTCGACCTCGGTTTGGGATTCCACAAAATTGATTTCGCTTCCAGCATCCTGCCTGTCAAAAAGTGGGGGTAGCCGGCGGCTCGGGGGAAAGGAAGACTAAGCACAGTCGAAGAATTGAGAAGAACGTTACAAGCCGTGGACAAACTCGTTACGCCAATAAGCTCCACTCATCGGCACTAGCATCTCTTGTTTGGGTGCAATTTCTGTTTGGGGAACCCAGTGTGACTGAGCAACTAGAAACTACCTCATGAATCGTACGAACTCGCGATTTGTGTCAGGGCACGTCTTCAGACGTGCCGCAAAGCGGCGTGCTATGACTAAGGCTTTAGCCCCTGAGGGCAGACTTTGCAGGGCTAAAGCCCGGACGAACAGCGTGCTTTTCAGCCCAGCTAAAGCCAGGCTCTGACACAAATCAATGCGGCATCCGTTGATGAGATAGGTTCTAGCTTGTGACTACGTACAACTGATTGTTGTTACCCGAGCGAGCACTCGAGTCCGCGCCGAGGCCTGCTGTCCTGCGGCAACAACCTCGGCTTTCTGTCTCCACGATTTGATTTGAACCGTGGTAGTCGAGCGCCTAGAATCGCTGCATTCTTCGGAGGACAGCGATGCGAATTGTGATGGGAATGATCATTCTAGGTGGTGGCATGCTGTGTGCCCAGCAGACCAGCCAACCGCCGGCAATGGCGCAATCGCAAGCTGCCCCGGGGTGCGCGCAAGCGCCCAGCGTCGCCGAAGTGCACAAGATGATGGACCTTGCCGGCAGCAAAAAAGTAATGCAGAGCGTCATGGCCAGCACCGTCCCTCAATTGTTCGACAGCTTCAAGAAGATGCGTCCCGACGTTCCACCGCAAGTGTGGGACCGGGTGCTGGCCAGTTTCACCAGCGAGAAAACCACGGACGGGATGCTGGAAGCAATTGTGCCCATTTACCAGCGCCATTTTTGTGCCGAGGACATGGAGCAGATCATCGTGTTTTACGAAAGCCCGGCCGGACGCAAGCTGTCCACCGAAATGCCCGCGATTCAACAGGAAGCTGCTGCCGCTGGGCAGGCCTATGTGGAACACATGAGTGCGGAGATCTCGCAGGATGTGCAGGACGAGCTTTCCAAGAGTGGCACCACGGTGGGCACTCCGCCCAAGGCCCCCGACAAGTAGGTCCCCTCATCGGAGATCCAACCCGACACTCGGCCAGTACGATTTTGCTGTGCGGCGGCGAACCGCTCGGAACCTGCCTTGCCAGCCCTAAAAGCCTGTAGTGCCGGTAAGATGGGCGATTGCGGGCCAGGCGCAACTTGACGAAACCGTTGTCTCAGAAGTATGGTCGGACGGTTCGCCCGGCAGTTGCCGCCGCAGCAGGACAGCCGGACGGTAGCGCCGGGAAATCGATTTTCGGGGAAAACAGAAACGGGATGGAGGAGGGCCTGACCAAAACGGATGGAAATACCGGGACCAGCGCCGGCGGGACCGGCATCGAGGCAGAGGAGGCTTCCGCCCCGCGTCCGGGCCTCAACCCTGGAAAGCATTGGGGGCGGCGATTGCTCGATGCCGTCCGAGGCATCAAACTTAATCCTTCCCAGAGAATTAACTGCACCAGAGTTGCTGTCGCATTAGGCTTTGCCTCCGGCTTTCTGTTGTCGCCTAAATTGTGGATTACCACCCGCTTCTATCCTCTGATCCCCATCGTGCGGGGCTTACCGCGAATTTCGTTTCCGCTGGATTACCTATGTTTTGCAATATTGTTCCTGCTCATTGTGCTGGTCGCCACAGTTCCCAAGCCTCGACCCTACATCCTGGGTTTTGTGACCCTCCTGTGCTTTCTTGCCTTGTACGATCAAACCCGCTGGCAGCCCTGGGTGTACTTATACCTTTTCATACTAATAGCGTTCGGCTGCTACTCCTGGAAAGCCGGCGATACCCGGGGTCAAGAGAATGCACTCAATATCTGCCGATTAATCATTGCAGCCACCTACTTCTATAGTGGCTGGCAGAAGGTGAATCCCCGCTTCGCTGCGGTCGGGATGGCCAACCTGTTGGGAATGCCCGATAGCCGTTTGCCGATACTGCATCTGATGAGCCTGATCGTCCCTTTTATTGAAGTCGGTATTGGCGTGGGACTGCTTATCAGAAGGTACAGGAATCTGGCGGTGCTCGGCGGCATCTTCATGCATTTGCTTATCCTGTATACCTTCGGAATTCTACTCGGCTGGAATTCGGTGGTTTGGCCGTGGAATGTCGTGATGATCGCCTTTGTCTGGGGATTGTTCTGGAACGCGGACGCGTCCTTTTCCGACATACTATGGCAAAATGATTTCCGCTTCCAGAAAGTCGCTCTTCTGCTCTTCGCGGTGTTGCCGTTCCTGAGCTTCTTCGGCTGGTGGGATTCGGACCTGTCTGCGTCACTGTACGCGGTAAATCTGCCTTCTGCGAATGTCCTGGTGAGCGAAACCGTTAAGAACGAACTTCCCTCAGAGATCCAGAAGTACGTGAAAGACGTTCCGGGAAGCACTCGTATTCTGCACATACAGGATTGGTCCTTCGGTGAACTGAATGTGCCTCCGTATGCGGCGGCCCGAACCTACCGGGCGGTTGGTAAGGAAATATGCAGGTATTCGCATAACTCGCCCGATGTTGTTCTGCTGCTTCAGGAGAAAGACACCTTACGGGGCAAAGGCCTGCTGTCTCGAGACACTTGCTTCGGTACGCTGGTCATCGATAAATGGTGACGACGGACGACCTGTGCCGGCGTGATTTGCGCGGCCTCAGACTTCAAATGAAACTGTCGGGCGTCTTCAGAGACGGCTTTCTTATCGAATTTGTACCAGCACCAGCGCATTCGCCGGCAACTCCAGAGTGAGCGCGCCGTCGGTCAGGTCTTCGAACTCCGGTTCGGCCAAGGTCGACTGCTCCCGCAAATCGTCAATCTGCTGCTTGGTCGGGTAGCGCGGGCTGCCCATCTTCTGGTAGAGCCCAAGGGTGTTGCCGTGATCGTCATCCAGCCGCTGAATGGAGACACGAGTCTCGGGATCGATGCCCTTGAAATCGAGCTTCACGGTCTTGGGCGCGCCGGTTGAACCCGGATTCACGATGTTCCACACCGCGACGATCACCCGGCCATGGTCGGCCTTGGTCACCAGCACATCGGGATTGCTGTTCTCGATGCGCTGATCGCCCAGGCGGTGCAGCAACTGCATCGCGTAGAACGAAGGCTTGGGGATGCCTCCGGCGGCGATCAGTCCAAAGCCACCATAGAACGGCTGCTTCACCACTCCCTGCTCCTCGAAAACGTCGGAGAAGGTCCAGTACGACATCATCTCGGTCAGCCCGTCGCATTGCGCGATGGTCGTCGCCAGCCACGGCCCCATGTAAATGGAGTCGGTGACGTCGACCTCGTTGTCGTAGGCCGCGTTGTACTCGCTCCAGATCAGCGGCATGTCCGGCTGCGCCGAAGCTTTGATCTCGTCGTGAACCTTCTTCACCGCGCGGCAAACCATCTGGTCGCGAGGAATGTTTTCGCTGGTGTGGAAAACGTCGCTGGCCTTGTCGTTGCCGTAGACGTGCGTGGAAACGAAATCGAGCGGCACATGCGTCTGGTCGGCGTGCTTGATCATGTCCGCCAACCCACGCCGCCTGCGCCGTCGCCGGCCCGCCGACGCGCAGCTGCGGGCTTACGGCCTTGATGTCGCGCGCGGTGTGGTCGTAGAGCTCGAAGTAGGTTTGCTGCCGCGGCGCTCCAGCCCAGAAATCGAGATTGGGCTCGTTCCACACTTCGAAGTACCAGCTCGCCACTTCGTCGATGCCATAGCGATCGACCAGGTGCCTGGTGAGCTGCGTGATCATGTCGTCCCACTTGGCATAATCCTTGGGCGGCGAGACGTTGGGGTGATACCAGAACGATTGCAGATCAGGCCGCGCGGCCAGCTTGTAGGGCATGAAGCTGAGCTCGACGAACGGCTTCACGTTGGCGGCCAGCAGCCCATCATAGATCTGATCGACGTAAGAGAAGTTGTAGACCGGCTTGCCCTGCTTGTCTTCGTCGTAGACGCCGACATCGTCGAGCAAGATGCCGTGAAAGCGAATGTACTGGAATCCGGTGATCTGGCGCACCGCTCGCAGGTCGTGGCGATAGGAGTCGCGCAGGCTGAGCACGGCCCGCCCCGAGCCGAACATCTGCTCCCAGAAATGCGGGAAGGGATGGGCGGGAGCGGTCGCGTCGATGGTGATGGTTTCCGCGGGAATGGTGACGGTTTCCGCGGGCGTTTGGGCTCGCAAAGGCAGCGCACCGAGCGCGAAAATAAGGACGACAAGGATTCGAATGCGCATCGTGACTCTTGGTCGTTGGGAGATCGTTGTTGGCAGTCGTTGCGATAACATGCGCAGCTCCATCGAACAATTATGGCTGCTGCTGTGTTTTCTGGGAAGTGCGGAGCGCCGCGTACGCTAAAGCCCAACTAGCGATGACAAACTTGAGCCCTACACAGCGCCGCTAGCTGCCTCTTATCCAGAAAACGCCGTAGAAAAACAGCGCACCCCCGAACCTGCAACCAGCCGCGCGTAATCTAACCTATGCGGAAAGGACTCATCTTGAAACATAGACAGCTTGGAAAATCGGATCTGCAGGTCTCGGCCGTGGGGCTGGGGTGCAACAACTTTGGTTACGTCGCCAATATGGATGTGGCGGCCTCGCGCCAGGTAATCGACAAAGCCATCGACGTCGGCATCAGTTTCTTCGACACCTCCGACAGCTATGGCGCCTCGGAGGAAATTCTGGGCAAAGTGCTGGGCGAGCGTCGGAAAAATATTGTCCTGGCCACTAAGGTCGGCTCCAAGCCCAACGCCCTGGGCGAGAAGAGCGGCGCCTCGCGCGGCTACATCCTGGCTGAAGTTGAGGAGAGTCTGCGACGGCTGCGGACCGACTACATCGATCTTTACCAGATCCACTATCCCGATCCCAAGACGCCGATCGAAGAAACCCTGCGCGCCTTCGACGATCTGGTGAAGCATGGCAAAGTGCGCTATATCGGGTGCTCGAATTTTGCGGCTGCCCAATTGAAGGAGGCGGAGACCACGGCAAAGCAGCACCAGCTGCATCCCTTCGTGTCGAGCCAGGACGAATACAGCCTGCTGGTGCGCGACATCGAAGGCGAGCTGTTACCGCTCATCGAGAAGTATGGCATGAGCGAGTTGCCGTACTTTCCGCTGGCCAGTGGAATGCTCACGGGGAAACATAAGCGAGGCCAGCCGGCTGCAAAAGGGACGCGGCTCGGAGACAAGCAAGGCTTGGCCGACCGTTTTCTCCAGGAGGCGAATCATGCCAAGGTCGAGCACCTGGAGCGCATTCGCAAAACAGCGCGGCCACTCCTTGCTGGAGCTGGCGTTCAGTTGGCTGCTGTCGCGGCCCGCGGTGGCAAGCGTGATCGCCGGCGCGACCAAGCCCGAGCAGATCGAAGCCAACGCGAAGGCCGCTGGTTGGGTGCTAAGCGCGGAAGAACTGGCAGACGTCGATCGGATTACCAGCGCCAAAGAAGTCGGGACATTGGCGTAGTCGAGTCGACCTAGCCGGAGCGCGATTCGACCTGAAGTCAGAGAGTGGGGACGTAGTCTTAGCTGGGTGGAAAATTGAGCCGAGTCTCACAAGGATGGCGCGCTTCTCTTACAAACTCTTCAGGCAGACAATCTGGTTTTCGTTGTGACAACACTGAGCAGCCGGTGGCTCACCAAGAACTCCCTCGCCACGGCTGCCGCATCTTTCTTCTCGCCATCGACGGCGTAATTCATCGCGCGCATCTCCTTGGCGGTGATCTGCCCGGCCAACCGCCAGAATGCGGCTTGGGCTGCCGGGCACTCCGCGAACATGCTGGCACGAACGATTGGAACCGCGTCGTAGGGAGGAAAGTAGTGCTTGTCATCGTCCAACACAACCAGTCCCAGCGCGGCGATCAGGCCGTCAGTGTTGTTACCGGCGACGATGTCGACGGACTTGTTACCCAGGGCGCGATAGAGCAAACCTAGATCCATCACGCGGGGCGCTTCGGCGAAGTGTAAGCCATAGACATTGACCAGCCCCTTGTACCCATCCTGGCGTTCGAGAAATTCGTAGCCCACCCCCAGCCTGAGCTTCGGAGCTGCCGGCGCTAGTTCGGACAATGTCTTAATGTTCATCCGTCGCGCATCGTCGCCGCGCATCACCATGGCAAAGCTATTGTTGAATCCCAACGGCGGCATCACGTCCAAACCGAAGCGCTGCTGGTATGCATTCTTCACCTGTTGATAGACGGCCGCGGAATCGCCGGCGGCATTTTCTTTTAGGATCGCGGCCAGCGCAGTGCCCGTGTACTCGACGTAAGTATCGATGCGTCCCGCCAATATTGCTTGCTGACAAATGTAGGTGCCCGCCAGATAAAAGCGGCCTTCGACCGGCGTCTGGCAGACGCTCCCCAGATATTGTTTCAACAGTTCGCCAAGGATGAGCTGTTCGGTAAAGTTCTTCGAGCCGACTGTGAGCTCATGCTTCGGCGCACAGCCGCTTGCAAGCACCACCGCTAGCCCGGCAAGAAAGGTTCGGCGATCCATATTGGAAGGAAACTAAGCTATGTCATGAATCACATAAATCAAGTCTTGTGTCAGGGCACAACTTCCAGTCGTGCCGTCACGACGCGCAAAAAGCTTCGGCTTTAGCCGCTGAGACAGGGGGCTAAAGCCCGGCCCAACAAGACCTCGCTATCGGCACGGCTGGAAGCCGTGCCCTGATACAAATCCAACGCACACCACTTGCGAGATGGCTTCTATTGACGGTGACGAACCAACAGGTTCTCAACGCCGCTGAGCAACAAATCCGCGGCCAGCGCCATAAGCGCTGCCGGGATCGCGCCCGCGAGAATCACTCCATTGTCGACCATGGCGATACCGCGAAAGATGAACTCGCCCAGACCGCCCGCGCCGATAGCGGCAGCAATAGTAGCGACGCCAATCGTGATCACCGCCGCCACGCGAATTCCAGACAGCATCACCGGCAGCGCCAGCGGCAGTTCGACCTTCCACAGCAGCTGACTCGACGTGAGTCCCATCGCGACCGCCGCTTCCCGCACCGGCGCGCTGATGCCCGCGATGCCAACATAAGTATTGCGAACGATAGGCAGCAACGCGTAGAGCGCCAGGGCGACGATCGCCAGCCGTTCGGCACTGGCGCCCAGCCATGGCAGCGGCAACAGCAATCCGAAGAGCGCCAGGCTGGGAATCGTCTGAATCACATTGGTGCTGCCCAGCACCAATGCTTTCCACTTCGGCCGGCGAGTCAACAGGATTCCCAAAGGCACGCCAACCGCAATCGCCGCGAGCATGGCAACGCTCACCAGCCAGAGATGTTCGGCGGTGAGAGTTGCCACCTCGTGCTTATGAGTGAGCAGAAAGTTCAACGGGCGTTCCTTAGGCTGTTTAGATCAGTTTCACATTCGGCATTTGGGTGGACCACCGCTGCAGCGGTGCAGTCAAAATTGTTTGACGAATCGGCTTTAGCGGCTGAGGGTAAAAAGAAGCATTCCCTCATGCGCTGAAGCGCGCCGCAAACAAAGCTGTCCGCAATGCACGCCTGAAGGCGTGCTCCACCCAACACTCCTATAGACGTCTTGCCAGCATCCAGAAGCTTTCAGAGCAAGCCTCATCTCAATCGCGAAACATCTGCTGCCCCGCCCGGAATACGTCCACATAAGCTTTCACGACGCTGTCAGCTGTGTTCAGAAACTCCTCCGGTCGGTACACGCCCCGCAGCTTACCAGCTTCCATCAGGGCGATCCGGTCGCCGAGCATCAAAGCCTCCCCCACATCGTGCGTGACGAAAACGACGGTCTTGCCCAGCTTCTCTTGCAGGTTCTTAAACTCCAAGCGAACTTCTGCACGTGTGATCGGATCGAGCGCGCCGAAGGGCTCATCCATGAGCAGAATCGGCGGCTCGGCCGCCAGGGCGCGCGCCAATCCTATGCGTTGCCGCTGCCCCCCAGAAAGTTCGTGAGGATAGCGCCCGGCGAACTCGGCGCTGGGCAATCCCACCAGGGTCAAGACTTCGTCGACGCGCTGCGCGATCCTGCCTGGGTCCCACTGCTCCAGCCGGGGAACGAGCGCCACATTTTCGCGCACCGAGTAGTGAGGAAACAATCCTACGTCCTGAATGGCATAACCGATGCCGCGGCGCAGCTTGATCACGTCCCACCGCGCCACCGACTGGCCATCCACCCGAACTTCGCCGGCCGTCGGGGTGAGCAGCCGGTTGATCATCTTCAGGCTGGTCGTCTTTCCCGAACCGCTTCGGCCCAGGAGCATCAAAGTCTCGCCGCGTTCCACGGCGAGGTTCAGCTCGGAGAGTAGCGTCTTGCCGTCCGGCAGACGGAACCCAACGTTAACGAATTCGATGGCGATGCTGGATTCGTTGCCCATCAAACGTGACCGGAAATGCCGCTACAGCCTATCAGAGTCGGCGATTTCGCGAGCGGTCTGACAGCCTCTTTGCCCTACCGTCGCTGGCGTAGAGAAAAATATTCTCGAGAAAGAAGTCCCTGGTAACGACCCCTATCCGATTTGTATCAGGGCTAAAGCCCGGCAGCAAAATACAGTATCGGCACGGCTGAATCCGTGCGCTGATACAAACCTCAAGTCGCGGATCTTACCAAGTCCGAGGCCTTACATTGTGGGAGTTTTACTAGGACTAACAAGCCGGCGGAATTGCGAAAGCATGCCAGCGACAAGATTGGTTCGCGCAACCAGGATGCAGGCGATTGCGGTCAAAACCACCTCGCCACAAACGCGAATGCCGGAACAGTTCACGAAGAACCGCTCCGGCATAATCTTCTTCGGCCTGCTAGCAAGCCTTAAGGCAAGGTGGGACTAACGTCCCCAACCACCGCCACCACCGCCGCCACCCGAACGTCCACGGCCGCCGCCACCACCGCCGCCGCGTCCAAACCCGCCGCCGCGTCCACCGCCGCCGCCCTCACGCCGAGGTCTGTCGGTCTTGGGCCGAGCTTCATTCACCGTCAGATTGCGGCCGCCCAGGTTGGTGCCGTTAAGAGCTTCCATCGCCTTACCGGCCGAATCGTCGTCCGACATTTCGACGAAGGCAAATCCCCTAGGCTGTCCAGTGTCACGATCGGTGACAATGCTAACTTTGTCAACTGGGCCGTACGCCTCGAACATCGAGCGCACTTGGTCTTCAGTCGCATCGAAACTCAGGTTCCCCACATAAATGTTCTTCATTTGTTCCTCGCTTTCGGATTAGGCCGCTTGCCGACCGATCACCTGTCTGCGCAGGCGGCGCGGATTGGGGTGTTTACGACCAAAGACTCAGCTGACCTACTAATCTTGCAAAAAGCAAAGGGCGGCATCTGCCACCCTTGCTGGTATTTCGGTTTACAGAATCTGAACGTTTTCAGCCTGCCAGCCTTTTGCACCGCGCTTCACGTCGAAGCTCACGGCCTGGCCTTCCTGAAGCGAACGGAAGCCGTTCGACTGGATGGCCGAGAAATGGACGAATACATCTTCGCCGTTCTGACGTGAAATAAAACCAAAACCCTTGGCATCGTTAAACCACTTTACTGTTCCTTGTTCCATTTGTTTCTTTTATATCCTTGATTGTTGATGTTGCGTCGGTGAATCGGAAGGTTACAGGCAGACTTCGCTCGAGACAAAGGAGGGATGGCTGCTAGACGCGCCGTTCGTACATACGCAAAACCATTATACAACAATCAGGCAATCTCCTACTCTATATTTGCAAAAGACACACAATAGATAGCAGAAAGCACAGAAATCGAGTGTGCGTTTGGTGGTGCTTTCAATAGGAAACGAGCCCGAATTGTGCGATAGCCATCCAGCCTCTTGGTGGTGCCAGACTCTTTTCGCCAGGATGCGTAATTGCTCCGTGGCCATGCCTGTCGTGTGGTTCGTGGGCAGGGCAAATACACAACGGTTCGAAGCAGAAAATGCCGTCCGCTATCCGATGAGGGGTAATGCATCGGACCGGTCCGTTACCTGCGCGGATCGAGAGCGGAGCTTTTCTTAGGATTCGGCGTTCTTCATCTTCAAGCTGCTCTTATTTTCTTCCATGAACTCGCGAATCTGATCAGCCTGGTCAAGCAGCCGGATCCATTGCTCGTAGTACAGTGTGACCGGAAAGCGCCCCAACCCGTACACACTGATGCCGCCTTTTTCGCTGACCTTGAAATCCAGGCTCCCCCGCCTGCGTCCCTGGGTTTGCTTTTCCAGCTCCACTACTTTAGCTTTCAATTCCTCATAACTGGGTTCAGCCATCTTTTCACCTCAATAGGATGACGTTCACAACTTGCCGCCCATTTTGCAGCTCTCATCCTACCCAAAAACTTTCTTGCCGGATGTGAGCAGCCGCACGGCCTGCCGTTCACTGATTCTACCTGCGACTGATACAAACCGCGACGCCAGGTGGAACGGCGCTTCCCGGCCTAAGGAAAGAAAGAGACAGACTCGCCGACAGTAGATCTTCGAGCCGCGAGGCAAGCGGTCTTCGAGGTTTTGTCGGATTACAGTACAATTCGGAAAATGTCTCGTCCGGGTGCTGATTCCGCTGTGACGGAGAGCGGGTTTCGTCATCCAAAACGTAGTGGGGGTCGTGCCTTTGCCTGGCCCATTACAGACTTTCCGGAGCTGCCGGTCCATCATTTGGGCCGCCAGTTGGCTTGTGCCCGTCGAGCAGCGAGTCGAGTGGCGCAACACCTGGACGGCGCAGATTTGGCATTGGTGTCAGTTTCTCGCCGAGTCGGGCCGGCTCAATCGGAACACCAAGCTCGAGCTGGCACGCTTCTGTTGGAGTGCTTTTCCGGCCGCGTTCTGGTGTCGCTTCGATCACGAAAAATTTCTACGCCGTGCCAGCCGGCTGCGACGCTCTCCTCTGGTTTGCCTGGGCGCGATCACGCTGGCACTTATCGTCGTGATCCTTGCCGGCGGAATCATTCCGGCGGCCCGATCCTTCGCTTCCTCGCCCATACCCCGGCCTGATCGCGTTTGCGTCATCAGTTTGAACGGCAAGTTCCGGCGGTTGCGTTCGGAAACTCTCCTCGATTTGGCGTCTGCCTGGCAAAGCAGCAAGCTGCTCGACGCCGTCGCTCCCTACTCGTGGGGTCCTGCCGGACTGTCCGGACCGCGACGCACGGTTCCGGTACTGTCTGCGCGCGTGGCTCCCACCTTCTTCGAGGTCCTCGGTCTGAAGGCTGCTCTGGGCCGCACCTTTCACGCAGCTGATGCGGGAAGCTGTGGGAACTGTGTCGTCCTGAGTTATGAGAGTTGGCACCTTCAGTTCCACGGCGATCCCAATCTCGTCGGCCGGAACATTCAATTGGATGGCAGCGACCGGGTCGTCATTGGAGTTCTGCCCCGCAATTTCCACCTTCTCTCGCCGGAAATTGCCGCCTGGACTTTGCTGGATTCAACCTCGCCGCCTTTCACTAACTTCGTGGAGCGAATTGGCGCCGTGGCTCGAACAAAAGATGGGGTGACCGAACAACGAGTCGAAAGCGACCTGGCTGACCTCAGCGAGAATGCCGGTTATGTTTTCCCCGCCTCGCTTCTGGTGGTCACTTCCGAACCCACAGAGATGCGTCGCTATCTTGGCTCCTATCTTCTGTTCGTGTTTCTCGCCGTAGGCTGCGCGGTGCTCATCGTGTACGCGCGTTCCGGCACCGGACTGAGCCGGGCTCCGCTGAGTCTGCGCGATCGCAGCCGCTGGTGGTCGTTCTTCGTCGCCAAATCGATTCTGCTGCTGATCGGGACGGGGTTGCTGGCGTGGAGCATGGTTCGCTGGCTCTCGATCTATCTGGTCGGGTCGGTCGATCCCATGGCCAATGGGATTGCCCTGTGGCTCTTCCTCATACTTTCCATTGGACCACTCTCCTGGGCCATCCACGATCAACAGAAGCGCTGCCGCGTCTGTCTTCGCCGCCTGGGAACGCCCATCCAGATCGGCGCTCCCGGCTACGTTTTGCTGGATTGGTCAGGGATCGAGATGGTGTGCTCCGAAGGCCATGGCGTCCTGTATCTTCCCGACTCTGAAGCAAACTGGCTGGAACGCGATCGCTGGGACAATCTGGATGATTCGTGGGCTGGCCTGTTTCGAGAGAAATAGGTATTAGCTATTAGCTTTTAGTTTTTAGCTTTTGAATCTTAGAATAAGGCAGAGGGGAGCCTCTAAACCCCCCGACCTGCCTGTGCGACTATCAATTACGGCTAGCCCATGCAGCAATGATGTTGCAGCGCTGGATTTGCCGCCCGTAATCGTGATCCTGGATTACAGTTCTCAGGTTACGGCGACAATGGCAATCCCCATTGCCGTGAAGCCGCCAACGTTGGTGCAGCTCGCGGTGACTACATAGGTGGCTGGCAGTGCTCCTGCTGCAAAGACAGCCGTGTCTACCCCGGTGCTCTGAATCGCATTCAGCGATCCAGTGGCCATCCAGGTGCAGTTTATTACCTGACTGCCGTCGCTGAACGCGGCGGTGAACGTCTGTGTGCTTCCGGCAGCCAGGGGGACGGGCGAAGGTGAGATTGTGAGGTTCGGGTTAGTGGCGCCGGCCGATACAGCGCAGGCCAGAAGTAGCAGACAAAGTAGCGCTTTCTTCATTGTGTGCGTTCCTTCCTGTTGGTTACTTTTTCGAGAATTGACTCTTTGCCCCAGCCAGTGGGCAGTTATCCTTTTTACCTCCTTTCGTCAGAGCAACTAAATTCCTTCTCCACAATGAGACTCTTGGCGGCGTGGTGATTCGGCATTCCTATTGCTTCACACTCTGCCTCTCTTGCATCTCCAGCTGCTGCCATTGTCTTTCCAGTGGGACCTTCGCAACGATTCGTAATGGTCCAATAACCCTCCGGCAGGCTGCGGAAAAAGTCCTTTGTCCATATTTGAATTCCGGGTACACGAACTCCCGAAAAGTGACTATTGAGTTGTCAGTAAATGTGAAACTTAGGGGGGCAATTTTGTACTGCAATAAGGTGCCTGTCAATTCCACTTAAGTGTGGCGTGGTCCGCGCAAGACAAAACGCTGTATCCCAGCGTGGTCCGCAGCGTTTTTGCGGACAGGATCGGCCCGCCTTCCCACTTCCTAAGTTCAGGCTCAGACGGGAGAGCGCCCTCTCTGCCGGTGACCAACATAACGCTGCCCCGAAGATTTTCGCTGTTGCGAAAAGCGAAAAGCGAAGAACGCCTCCGCAGTAACCTCACTGCGCGACTGCCTTCTTTGCCAGCGCCTGGTGCACCGCGTTGGACAGGTCTGCAACGCTGAATGGCTTTTGCAGAAATGCGCTTCCTTTCAGCAGGATCTCGCGCCGGGCCGCACTGTCTTCGGTGTAACCGGACATAAAGAGCACCTGAATTCCCGGATACCGTTCGGCAAGATCGCTTGCCAGTTCGTGTCCTCCCATGCCTGACATGACCAGGTCGGTAAGAACCAGATCTACTTTCCCTTCCAGTTCTTCACAGGTCTGCAGGGCTGCGGTGCCACTGTCAGCCTCGTATACGAGATATCCCAACTGCTGCAGACATTCCTGCACTTTGCTTCGAATCGTGGCCTCATCTTCCACCACCAGCACGATTTGTCCCGAGGGCCGGGACGTGGTGTCGCTGCGTAACACGGTACGCTCCACCGGAGCGCTCGTAGCCGGAAAATACAGCTTGAACGTGGTGCCGTGACCGGGCTCGCTATAGACCCAGATGTAACCCCCACTCTGCTTCACGATGCCATAGACAATGGACAACCCCAAGCCGGTACCCTTGCCCACCTCTTTGGTCGTGAAGAAGGGATCGAAGATGCGGGGCAGGATAGACTTGTCGATTCCCGTTCCGGTGTCGCTGACGGCCAACATCACATAGCGTCCGGGCTGGACAGGCGGATGTTCCCGGGTGTAGACCTCGTCCAAATCCGCGATGGCGGTTTCCACATGCAGCATGCCGCCCTTGGGCATGGCATCGCGCGCATTCACCGCCAGATTCAAAATCACCTGGTTCACCTGATCGGGATCGAGCCGTGAGTTTTCCAGGTGCTCGGACAAATTCGTCACCAGTTCGATGTCTTCGCCAATGACTCGCCGCAGCATATGCGTGGTATCGAGCACTACCGTATTCAGGTTGATGACCCGCGCCTGCATGATCTGTTGCCGCCCGAACGCCAGCATCTGCCGCGTCAAAGCCGCTGCCCGGTCAGCCGCATTCAAGATCTGCAGCATCGGTTTGCTGAACGGATTGTCCGGCGTGATCTGAGCCAGCATCAGTTCAGTGGAGAGTTTGATCACCACGAGGACATTGTTGAAATCGTGGGCCATTCCGCCGGCCAGCCGGCCCACTGCCTCCAGCTTCTGCACCTGCCGCACTTGCTGCTCCAGCGTGGTTTGCCGGGTCATGTCTTCCACGTAGGGCGAGAATATTTCCGGCTTTCCGTTCCCGCCGCTAAGCCAACCGGAGATACGCACCGGCACGGTGCTGCCATCGCGCCGCCGTAAGCTCGTCTCCCAACCCTCGATCCGGCCGTTCCGCCGCAGCACCTCCAGCAATCGGTCGCGTTCCTTGGGGTCGGCATAAACCTGTGTCGAAATCTTCAGCTGCAGAGCATCTCCCAATCCGTAGTCGCCCAACATGTTTCGCATTGCCGGATTCAGACTTTTAAAGCAGTCCTCCGCCACCATGGATTGCGAAATGCCAAACGGCGCGTTGTCCACCAACGCCTGCAGGCTAGCCTCCGATTCCTGTAAAGCTTCCTCGACCCGATGTCTTTCGGTTACGTCAAAGGCCAGAATCAACTTTTGTTGAACGCCGTGCTGCTGGAACTCGAAGCCCATGATCTCGACATACAGAATGCTGCCGTCCTTACGGTGATGCCGGAAAACCCCCGACTTCCGATACCCGTGCTGGCACTTTCCGAGGTCGTCCAGAAGAGAAGCCACATCTTCGGCCGGGCGGATATCGACCAGGGTCATCCGTAGGAATTCTTCCGGCGAGTATCCGTACCCCTTTACTGCAGCATCGTTCACTGCCAGAAATTTCAAGCTTTCGCAGTCCTGGATCCACATCGGATAGGGATTAGTGGAGAACATCAGATCCCGGCGTTGTTCAGAATCCCGCAGTTCCTGAGTTGTTTGGGCGAGCTGTGCCGTAAGTCGTGCCTGCTCCCGGCGTTGGCGAGCGAGAGCTTGCAGGAGCACGAGAAATGCCGCTCCAACGACGATAAGTATGACAATAGTTAAGAACGGCATCCGGCCAGACCCCGTGTAAAACGGTTTATGCGTCCCCCGACTGCTGGTGGAGACCTGCTGCGGTGCCTATCCTGTAAACCGTACTTTGACGCAGCGAAAATACGGAATTCCTGGAAGCGCTTTCCTGCACTGCCGTGAGCCGACGAATTGCGGTTGGAATCGTAGAAGCGGCCAACGCAATCGATCGTGCAGAACTTTCAAATCCGTTCTGCAACTGACAAATCTTGTTCCCGCGCTGGAGCGGACGCGGTATCTAAGTAATAGCAGTTCCACTGCGGGCACGCTGTGACGTAGAACACACGCCGAAGGCCCAGTTGTGCCATAGTTCTGCAACGTTTGTGTTAGGCCAAGAGCTTCCCATCCGCCGCTACCGAGACTGCGTCACAACTGAAAAGGAAGGTTTGTGGTGGAGCGGAGTGCTAGAAAATCGAATGACTAGCCCCGCGGCAGCAGCATGTCCGGCACAGTCTCTACAAGTTCAGATTTGTAGGAATACTTGGGACACTGCCGTCATCGATCCGGCTGGGCAGCTAAGGCGGCAAGATAGGGAGCGTAGGAGAAGCCGAACCGTTTTAGATCAGGCAGAGCGGCAGGGTTATTCGGATCGAAGGGCTGGAATCCCCCGGCGGGCGGCAACAAGATTGTCTGCACCGTACGACGGTCGGAGTACAGAATGCTCAGCGAGATCAGTGGCCAACTCGCATGCAGTTCGCGCATGGGCTGCCCGTCCACCGCCAATTCAGAAAGCGGCGTGCCCTCAAACGCCACCGGACCGGAATGAGTCCGCAACTCGGCGCGCAATACGGTCAGCATGTTCGACCACTGCGTAGTGGCGACCATGCTCCACCCGGACTGGCAAATTCCCAGCACCGCCGCAATTACGAAAAGCCGCTGGTACTTCGCCGTTCCCACTCGTAAGAGATGGAAATGCAGTGCCTCGAAGCCAATTGCCAGGACCAGAGGCGCGCTGGCGTTCATGGTGCGAGCGATCACATGGGTGCCGAAGTGCGTGGCTTGTGGATACAAGACTATGTAAGCCGGGATGGCTAGTGAGCAGAGTACGGCAATTCCCGCCAGCCCATTGAGTACTGCCCAGTAGCGCTCGGGAATCAGCACAATCAAGGCGCACAGGATCAAAACAATACAGGAGACCCGTGCCCCAATGTGGTCGTTGTGCAAGACAAACAGCATGCTCCGCAGAAATCCGTTGCGGTTCGTCAGGTCCCTCGGAAACACAATCGCCAGCGCCGCGAACAGCACCCCCAGTGCATACCAGGCAAAAAATACCCAGCTCAGCCATCTCTCGCGCCTGCTCCCAGCCACGGCAAAGTACCGGTAAATACAGGCTGCGCAGAGGATCAGACCATAGATCGCCATGCTCTCGTAGCAAACCAGCAAGGGCGCGGAAACCACGATCATTGCCGCCAGATCCAATGGCCCGAACCGACGGCGATAGATCAGTCCGAACAGCGCCGGCCAGAAGAGCGCGCTCATTAAGTGGGTCTCGGTGACCAGATACACCTCGCTGTTCATGGTGATGGCAAACAGCGTGAGCAGCGGGAAGATGATCATTCGTTTGTCGCGGGCGAAGCGATAACAAAGCAGAATGCTGATCGGCTTAAACGAAAACAGGGTGAGACCATAAATCAGGCTGAGCAGTTTGGGATTGTGCACATGCAGCCGTACCGCCAACAGGGTGGGATATTCCTGATAAGCGAAGGCGCCGAATCGCCCGTTAAAAAAGTCGTGCCAGCCGGCGACATTCCACACCGCGACGTGGTTCTCGCTGAGCATCTTCACCAGAAACCATGATCCGTCGCCGTAAAGATGGCGTCCGGTCACGATGGCCAGAAAGACCTGCGCTCCATAGGCAGCCGCGGCCATCGCCAGCAGTAGCATGACCGTGAGGCCGAGCGAGCTCAACTCCACATCGGAATGGGAGCGGTCGATCGCCTGCAGGTACCCCGGAAGCGCCCCCAGGTAGAGTCTTTCGCCGGAAGTGTGCTTGCGGAACTTACGATTGAGGCCATCGTGGAAGTACTTGCGGCAGGAAATACCTTTGGCCGGCGCCGCTTGCCGATTATCGCGATACCGCCAGTGTGTCGCGGACAGCGTTATTGCTGCGCATCCCGTTCGCCGGTTTTCGCGCCTTGAATATCATCTCCGAAAAGCCAACGTACTTACAATCCAATACCTCAAACCCGTTGGCCCTGATCAACTCAGCTAAACTCTGTCGAGTGTAGTGGGTAATGTGTTCGTGCGCGTAACCGCCTTG
Source organism: uncultured Acidobacteriaceae bacterium (assembly GCA_963746515.1). Classification (GTDB taxonomy): domain Bacteria; phylum Acidobacteriota; class Terriglobia; order Terriglobales; family Acidobacteriaceae; genus Bog-257. Next base: position 919,384 of record CAVVBO010000005.1, read on the forward strand.
CAGCACTTTGCCATACATCCATTCCAGCGCAACCCACGACCAGCGGCCGTAGTCCGGAGTTCCCAGCACCAGCGTACCTCCCGGCCGCAGTACACGCCACATTTCGTTCATGATTTCCGGATCTTCCGGTATGTGCTCGATCACCTGCGAATTGATCACTACATCGAAGCTCTCGCCCTTAAAGGGCAGCGCGAAGGTCGAGGCCTGTACCAGCTTGGCATGATTCGGCTTCAGGAAGCGTAGCTTGCGAAACAGAATGTCCATGCCTACCGCTTCTTTAAGGTCCAGGATAATCCGGCTGGAGCCACAACCTATGTCAAGGACCGCGGACGAGCCGCCGGTAAAGTCGAGAATGATCTCATGCCGCTTGCGCTGCCAGTAGCGCTGTAGCCAGATGGGGCTGTCGAACGCGCGATAATCATAGTCGGCGGAATCCACCGAATTACGCAGCCGCCACATCCGGACCAGGGTCTTCAGGTAGGCGACGGCGAACTTCAAAAGCTTCGCCTGCGACCGCCCGGCATCGCGGCTCATGTAACGGAACGGCAACTCCGCGATACTCCAGCCCTCGGCATAAACCCGCAAGAGTATTTCTTCCAACACATCGAAGTCGCGGGCCTGAAGCTGCAAGCTTTTGACGGCATCCAACTCATACATCCGAAAGCCGCTCGACAAATCCTTATAAGGAAGGGAGAGCACGCGGGCGTAGGTAACATTCAGAATCTTGCTGAGCAATCGACGGAAGGCTGACATCTCCGCCCTGCCCCCTGGCACATAGCGGGAAGCAATCAACACGTGAGCCTTGAGACGGGCTTGCCACATCTCCGAGACGAACGAAGGCCGGTGAGACAGGTCGGCGTCCATGGTCAACACATAAGGCGCTCGGGCGGCGGCAAAACCGGCCAACAGCGCTCCACCGTAACCCGGTTCCGTCTGCTCGAGAACCCGCGCTCCCCGGCTCTCGGCGGCCTCGCGAGTGCCATCTTGCGATCCCCCATCAACCACGAGTACCTCTGCCCTGACTCCAATCAAGGCGAGCACTTCCCAGAGCGATGGCAGCAGCAGTTCCAGATTTTCGCGTTCATCGATGGCAGGAATTACGATGCTGAGATCAGGAATTGAGGCGGAAGCGGCGTTCTGCTGCTCCCGGATTTCGATGGGGTTCTCGCTCAAAACAGAAATTAGACTCCACGGGTTTCCGGTTGTCGATCGCAGGCGTAGCCCACCCGTCAGCCACACGGGATGGGACTCTCAGGGCCGCCCGGTTTTCACCCCAACAATCATAAATCACAATCCCTTGTGACGTGCGCACTTGTTGGCTGTGCGCCCGGAATGTTCCGCTGGGCTGTATCGGGAGCAAGCCCGGAATGCCGAAAGTGTCCTATCGAGCGAACGCAAGCCGTGTTTCACGGCTTCCGTCTGGAATTTCGCGGATCACCCCGGCAGGTGACCGCCGGCACTCGGCAAGGTGCGCGCCGCGAAATTGGCGCGACACCGATATTCTTGGCCCCCCGAAGCGGCTCGCATACGCTTCGGCCGTAAATCACGGGGATACGATGTGAAGTACAGGGGGTCGTCGTGCTTACACCATACGGATTGGACATCATAGAAAGCTGCCTGGCGTGCAAGATGCGGGCAGAACATATCTTTTGCGATCTGCCGCCGGCGGCGTTGCAATCCTTCGAAAACATTAAATATGCCACCGCTTATCCCAAGGGCGCGGTGCTGTTCGTCGAAGGACAGACGCCGCGGGGAATCTTTGTGTTGTGCAAAGGGCGGGTGAAACTCTCCATCTGCTCGACCGACGGCAAGACGCTGATCCTGAAGATCGCCGAGCCCGGAGAAGTTCTGGGCTTGAGCGCCACCGTGAGCGGCAAGCCCTACGAACTGACTGCCGAGACCGTGGATCCCTGCCAGGTCAACTTCGTGAAACGCGAAGAGTTTCTGCGCTTCCTCAAGGAACATAGCGAGGCCTGCCTGCGGGTCGCCGAACAACTGAGCGACAAGTACAACTCGGCCTGCCGCGAGATCCGCTCGCTGGGACTGTCGCACTCCGCCGGCGAGAAGCTGGCGAAGCTGCTGCTGGAGTGGAGCGCCAAGAACGGCGAGGCCGCCAAGATTGAGCCGCGCCTGAAGCTGGCCCTGACCCACGAAGAGATCGCGCAGATGATCGGCACCTCGCGGGAGACCGTGACCCGCTTGTTCGCCGACCTGAAGAAGCGGCAGATCGTGCAAGCCAAGGGCTCGACGCTGCTGATCCGCAACAAGGCGGCGCTAAAGGCAATGGCGATCACGCAATAGCTTGGCGCGATGGGCGAGCGATCCTATCTGCCTGTTTGCGGAAGTGTGTCTGCGCCTTTGACCACAGTCCGTCTTGCGCATGGCGTCGCTCATACGCTGTGGCCATTTTGGTCCTTCCTGTGAATAAGGTCACGAAAACCGGTGACTGCAGTCACTGCGCTGCACCCGTGGACAGCAGTATTACCTGCTGTATGGAGAGCACGATTCAGTCGAGTTGCTTGACTTGCGATTTCCGTCCCGATCGCCTCTTTTGCGACATGCCCGCGGAGTCGTTGAAGGCCTTCGACGAGATCAAATCGCTCGGCTTCCTACCCCAGAAGCACGATCCTGTTCGCCGAAGGGCGGCCGGTTCGCGGCATCTACATTCTATGCGATGGGCGCGCCAAACTCTCCATCTGTTCCGATACCGGAAAGCGGCTGACCTTGCGCATCGCCGGCCCGGGAGAGGTGCTTGGGACTGGGCGCAACCCTGTCCAACACGCCCTTACGAGATCACGGCGGAGTTGCTGGACAATTCACAGGTGGTCTTTGTCCGGCAGAAAAGATCTGCTGAAGTTCCTGCGGGAGCACCGCGAGGTCTGCCTGGAAGTCGTGCGCATGCTGAGCCAGGACCTGCACGGCGCCTATGAGCGGGTTCGCACCATCGGCATGATTCGCACCCGCCATCCACGCATCATCTTTCACCCGCGCGCCATGGTCGTGTGAACTGCCAAGCCGACTGTTCGCCTGATACCCTGGCGCCTTTTTCGCGCGGGACCGCGAACGGCTTTGTCCTTCCGACAGTTTGCCCGAAGCTCTGTGTCCGCTCACACCTCCAGACCGCCTGTATGTGACCTGCGTCACAGACTTGTTAGTACCCCCATCACAGCCCCTCTGCCATCATCCACGCCTATCGTGGACAGTACTGATTACTAAGTTCATAACCGACCGCGCCATCTGCCGGTCCTGGGGGAAGAAGAACGTGAAAACAACGGAATACTCTGCTTCGCCGGCCGCCACCCTTCATACCGATTCATCGGCGGCCGGCGAAGCCCTCGCTGCAGACCTCGCCCGAAGACGAGCGACGCGCTGGAGGCAAAATGCCGAGAATTAAAGTGACCCTCGACGGCAACGAAGCCGTCGCCTACGTGGCCTACCACGTCAGCGAAGTCGCCGCCATTTATCCCATCACGCCGTCGTCGCCCATGGGCGAGTCGTCCGACGCGTGGTCGTCGGTCGGCGAGAAGAACATCTGGGGCACCGTCCCCAAAGTCATCGAGATGCAGAGCGAAGGCGGCGCCGCCGGCGCGCTGCACGGAGCCCTGCAGGCCGGGGCGCTGGGCACCACCTTCACCTCGTCGCAGGGTCTGCTGCTGATGATCCCCAACATGTACAAGATCGCCGGCGAGCTGACGCCCGACGGTCATTCACGTCGCCGCCCGCGCCATCGCCGCGCAGGCGCTGTCGATCTTCGGCGACCATCAGGACGTGATGGCGGCCCGCCCCACCGGATTCGCGCTGCTGTCCTCCAACTCCGTGCAGGAGGCGATGGACATGGCGCTGATTGCGCACGCCGCGACGCTGGAGTCGCGCATTCCCTTCCTGCATTTCTTCGACGGCTTCCGCACTTCGCACGAAGTTTCCAAGATCGAGCAGCTCACGCCTGGACGACATGCGCGCCATGATCGACGACGACCTGGTGCGCGCCCATCGCGCGCGCGCCCTGTCGCCCGATCATCCGGTGCTGCGCGGCTCGGCGCAGAATCCCGACGTTTACTTCCAGGGCCGCGAGGCGGTGAATCCGTACTACCTGGCCTGCCCGACCATCGTGCAGAACGCGATGGACAAGTTCGCGCAGATCGTCGGCCGCGCAGTATCGCCTGTTCCAATACGAAGGCGCGCCCGACGCCGAAGCGCGTCATCATCATGATGGGCTCGGGCGCCGAGGCGGTTCACGAGACGGTCGACTACCTCACCGCGCAAGGCAAGAAAGTCGGCATGCTGAAGGTCCGCCTGATGCGGCCCTTCTCGCTCGAGCACTTCCTGCAGGCGCTGCCGCCGACCGTCAAGAGCATCGCCGTGCTCGACCGCACCAAAGAGCCCGGCGCCATCGGCGAGCCGCTCTACCAGGACGTCATCACCGCCCTGACCGAAGGCTTCACCGCCGGCAAAGCTCCCATGGCGAACATTCCCCAAGGTCATCGGCGGCCGCTACGGCCTGTCGTCGAAGGAATTCACGCCCGCGATGGTCAATCGCATCTTCGACGAGCTGACCAAGCCGACGCCGCACAACCACTTCACCGTCGGCATCAACGACGACGTCACCCACACCAGCCTGGACTACGATCCAGCGTTCTCCACCGAGCCGCCGGAGACGGTTCGCGCGATGTTCTTCGGACTGGGCGCCGACGGCACGGTGGGCGCGAACAAGAACACCATCAAGATCATCGGCGAAGAGACCGACCTGAACGTGCAGGGCTACTTCGTCTACGACTCCAAGAAGTCCGGCGCGGTCACGACCTCGCACCTGCGCTTCAGCAAGCAGCCGATTCGCTCCACTTATCTCATCTCCCGCGCCAACTTCGTGGCCTGCCATCAGTTCAGCTTCATGGAGCGGCTCGATGTGCTGAAGGCCGCCGATCCCGGCGCGGTCTTCCTGCTCAACAGCCCCTTCGGGCCGGACGAGGTTTGGGACAATCTGCCGCGCGCCGCGCAGCAAACCATCATCGAGAAGAAACTGCGCTTCTACGTGATCGACGCGGTCGACGTGGCGCGAGCGGCGGGCATGGGCGGCCGCATCAACACCGTGATGCAGACCTGCTTCTTCGCCATCAGCGGCGTGCTGCCGCGCGAGGAAGCCATCGCCGCCATCAAGCACTCCATCGAGAAGACCTACGGCAAGCGCGGCGAGTCGGTCGTCCGCAAGAACTTCGCCGCCGTCGACGCCGCGCTGGAGAATCTGCACGAAGTGAAGGTCCCGCAGACGATCACCTCGAAGCTTCGAGATGCGTCCGGCGGTGCCGGCCAACGCTCCCGATTTCGTGCGCAACGTGGAAGCGCTCATGATCACCGGCGACGGCGATCAGATTCCGGTCAGCGCCATGCCCATCGACGGCACCTTCCCCACCGGTACCACAAAGTGGGAGAAGCGCAACATCGCCCTGGAAATTCCGGTGTGGGATGAGCAGCTTTGCATCCAGTGCGGCAAGTGCGTCATGGTTTGCCCGCACGCCGTCATCCGCGCCAAGGTCTACGATCCCACAGTCATCAATCACACTCCCGAAGGCTTCCAGACCGCGGTTCCCAAGTGGCGCGAATTCTCCGAGCTTGAAGTACACCCTGCAAGTCGCGCCCGAGGATTGCACCGGCTGCGGGCTGTGCGTCGCCATCTGCCCGGCCAAGAGCAAGAGCGAAGCCAAGCATCGCGCCATCAACATGGAGCCGCAGCCGCCGCTGCGCGAGAAGTACAACGAGTACTGGGACTACTTCCTGTCGATCCCCGAGCTGTCGCGCGAGAAGCTTTCGCACGGCCAGGTGAAAGACGTCGCAACTGCTGGAGCCGCTGTTTGAGTTCTCCGGCGCCTGCTCCGGATGCGGCGAGACACCGTACATCTCGACCATGACCCGCCTGTTCGGCGACCGCGCGCTGATCGCCAACGCCACCGGCTGCTCCTCGATCTACGGCGGCAACCTGCCGACCACGCCTTACACCGTGAACTCCGAAGGCCGCGGGCCGGCCTGGTCGAACTCGCTGTTCGAAGACAACGCCGAGTTCGGCATGGGCATGCGGCTGGCGGTCGACAAGCAGAACGAGTACGCCAAGGAACTGGTCGAGCGGCTGGCATCGAGCATCGGCGACGAACTCGCGGTCAGCCATTCTGAGTGCCGATCAGTCGACCGAGGAAGGCATCTTCGCCCAGCGCGAGCGCGTGAAGGCGCTGAAAGAAAAGCTGGCGAACAACAAGTCTTCCGCGGCTCGCGATCTGCTGGCGGTTGCCGACGAGCTGGTCAAGAAGAGCGTCTGGATCATCGGCGGCGACGGCTGGGGCTACGACATCGGTTACGGCGGCCTCGATCACGTGCTGGCCTCCGACCGCCAACGTCAACATCCTGCTGCTCGATACCGAGGTCTACTCCAACACCGGCGGCCAGATGTCGAAGTCCACGCCGCTGGGCGCGGTGGCCAAGTTCGCCGCCGGCGGCAAGCACACGCCCAAGAAAGACATCGCCATGATGGCCATCAACTACGGCCGCGCCTACGTCGCGCACATCGCCATGGGCGGCAACGATGGCCAGACCATGAAGGCGTTCCTGGAAGCCGAAGCCTACGACGGGCCGTCGCTCATCATCGCTTACAGCCACTGCATCGCGCACGGCTACGACATGGTGCACGGCCTCGACCAGCAGAAGGCCGCGGTCAACTCCGGACACTGGCCGCTGTTCCGCTACAACCCGACGCTGGCCAAGGAAGGCAAGAACCCGTTCGTGCTCGATTCGCGCGCGCCCAGCATTCCGCTGGAGCAATACATCTACAACGAAACGCGCTACACCATGCTGGTCAACAGCAATCCTGACGAGGCCAAGAAGCTGCTGGAGGCCGCGCAGGAAAACGTCAACGAGCGCTGGAAGCTGTATCAGCACATGGCAGCGATGAACTTTGACAAAGTAGAAAAGGCAGAACGCGAGGAGCAATCATGATCGACCTGTCCACCAACTATCTCGGACTGAAGCTGAGGAACCCGGTCGTGGTCTCGGCCTCCCCGCTGACGGAGAAGCTGGAGAACTTCGCCCGGCTGGAAGATGCCGGCGCCGTCGGCCATCGTGATGTACTCGCTGATGGAAGAGCAGATCGAAGCCGAGAGCGAGAACATCGACAACGCGCTGGAGTATGGCGCCAACAGCTACGCCGAGTCCACGTCCTACCTGCCCGACATGCAGAAGTATCACGTCGGCCCCGACCGCTATCTGGAACTGCTGCACAAGGGCAAGAGCTCGGTGAGCATTCCGGTCATCGGCAGCCTGAACGGCCGCTCGCCCGGCGGCTGGGTGCGCTACTCCGAATACATGGAGCAGGCCGGCGCCGACGCGCTCGAGCTCAACATCTTCGACATCCCCACCGATCCCGCGCTCACGGCCGACGATCTGGAGACGCGCTACTGCAACCTGGTGCGCGCCATTCGCAAGAGCGTTCGCATTCCCATCGCCGTAAAGCTGGGGCCGTACTTCACTTCGTGCGCGAACTTCGCCAAGCGCTTGTCCGACGCCGGCGCCGACGGCGTGGTCATCTTCAATCGCTTCTATCAGCCCGACTTCGATCTGGAGGAGATGGAGGTCACGCCGAACCTGGTGCTGAGCAGCCCACATGAACTGCGCCTCCGGCTGCACTGGGCGGCGATTCTCTACCACCAGGTCGAGACCTACATCGCCATCACCGGCGGCGTGCACGACTCCACCGACGTGCTGAAGTGCATGATGGCCGGCGCGCACGTCACCATGATGACCTCAGCGCTGCTGAAGTACGGCATCGAGCACATCGGCGTGGTGCTGGCCGGCATGGAGCGCTGGATGGAAGAGCACGAGTACGTTTCCATCCGCCAGATGCGCGGCAGCATGAGCATGGTGAATGTCGAGAACCCGGCGGCGTTCCTGCGCGGCAACTATCTGAAGATGCTGGGCTCCTACACCTGGCGCGAGCCGGGCACGGCGCTGTCGACGTTCTGATTACGACTCTCCTCAACCCACCATTCCAGGGCCGGCCTTCTAGCGGAAGCCGGCCCTGGTTGTCCTCATTCAGCGACCAGCTTTGATCATTCAGTTTTCCTGAAGAAATTCACGGCCCCTTCATCTTGTCTTTCACTGTCTTGGCCAGCTTTTCGATCTGGTCGGCTTTCTTGATCACCTCGAGCGACAGCGTGTTCTCGTTGCTCTTGTCGACCGACTGCTTAAGCTCGGTGGCCAGTTCCAGCAATTTATCCGTATCCTTCTTAATTTCCTGCTGGCGTTGCAGATTAAATTTCTTAAGCGCCTCTTTGCGCTGCTGAACCTCCCACGGGTCTTCTGGAGGACTAGTCTGCGGCGTCGGGCTGGGAAGGGGCGAGGGCGCTTGGTTGGCTTGAGCCGCACCGCAGATTCCGAACCATAGAAAAAGCGATGCAGTGACCAGAAACCTGCTCCAGCACAGAGCGGAATGTGTTTTGGCTTTCATAGGACAATGCGATTATATTCCGCGAAGGAATGCAGGCTAGCTGGCCACAATCCATCCGCAAAGACGCGATCCCCAGACCTGTTTTCCTATTGACGCATGGTTTCAGCAGGCTTCCCCTCGCGGATAACGGCTCGACGAGCTTAGCATCTCCTCAGTTTCCTCTCTGCATCTCACCGGGAGAATGTTGCACAGTTTTATTATCGGGTCGGCGATAGGCATACTGCCGGCGGCAGGATGGTATCTATGGTTTCGCCGCGCGAATCGCCGCCGTTCCAGGCGGATTTTGGGTTGGATTGAGCGAGCTTTTTCTGGACGCGGCTCCGTCGGTCCGGTTCTCTGGCAAAACGCCTCATGCTTTCAGGTGGAACTGCGGCTGTGCCCTTCCATCTTCCGCCGGGCATCGCTTGCTGTTCGGTTGGAGCCGCGCGAGATGCCGCTGCGCTGGCTTTTGAACCGCATGCATCGATGGGAAGAGACGGTGACCTTCGAGGCCGAACTTGGCGCCTATCCCGGTTTCCAGCTTTATGTCCAGAAGCATCACTGGCAGAGCCGAACCCAACGCATCCGCCCCAAGTCACTGGACGGCTGGCATCTCCGCAGTCTCGATCCCATGGTGCTGAGCACCCGAGCTGAGTGTCAAAGTAAACCTGGAAGTGTGCTCGATCCGCTGCTGGCGGCACGTTCCACTGAGTTCTTGTACGTCGTATTCCGCCGGCAGGCTCCTCAATTCGCGGCCTGCGCGCCGCTCCGATCGCTCTCGCCCGATGAGCGCGGCGCGGAAATTTTCGACATGCTACAGACCTTGGCCAGCAGCGCTTCGACTTCCCCGCATTAGCCATCCTGTGTAGTCGTCTTACGGCTGCAGTTCCTGGAATCCCGGCCGTCCTGCGCGAATCCGTTGCGAGAAGTCGGGCGCCTGGTCTGCGGCCTGGGCGGCAGGATTGATGAACGCCTTCGCTTTCAGATCGGCATAAGGAAGATCTCCCGCCAGGTTTCCGCGTTCGTACATCATCTGGTCCGCGCGCCCGTTCAATAGAATGCGCCAGTCCCAGCGGGGATGAATACCTTGCGCGGCAGCGGCCAGCACATCGATATTCGTCGTGCAATTATTGGTGAGCGCGTTGTACCACTCAGGATGCTCGCGCATCCGGTTGAGGCGGCGCAGGTACTCCAGAAACAGTGCTCGTGAGAGTTGTGGCGTGGCTTTCGTATGGAAAAGGTAGACGTTTTCGCCGGTGCGATAATTCGAGCGCAGCCGCACCACGTCCCGCTCGTCGCTGACGATGTAAGTCAATTCGTATTGCCGAAAGAAACCACGCAGCGTGGAATAACTCTCACCCACCTCCTTGCGGGTCTCAATGGAGAAAGCAACGTGGGTGCCATCGCCGAAGTCGAAGCTGACGATGGGATGTGCAATCCAGGGCGAGCCCCAATAGGTGAGAAAGAGATCTGCCCCACGAATGTTGCTGAGATCGAACGTCCTGATTTCCCAACGAGGAATGTAATCCGTCTCAGAGTGGTAATCGCAATTGCGCAGATTATGAATCGTTATGCGATCGCCATCGATTTCGGCCCAGGCTCGGCGGGCAACATCGGGCTGCCAGTTCCGGTCATTCGAAGGATGCAGCGATAGCCACCAGGCCAGCACCAGCACGAAGCTTGAGGCCACAACGCCAGTTGCCGCCCAACGGTCTCGCAGTAGCCAGGGCGCCGATAACATGCCTATGAGATAAATCACCGCGGCCGGCAGACGAAGCCATGCCACCGGCAAATCAAAATACAACGCCGCCGCCGACCAAACCGAGAGTAGTCCTAGTGTCACGACTGCCAGTCCAATTCCCGTCATCCGTAGCCACCGCCACAAGACCATAGTTTCCCGTGGTACTTGATACCAGATTCAGAAGCTTTTCGCCTGTCCGTCGCTGCTGGTCGCAAGCAGGGTTAATTCATTAATTACTACCAATGGTAGTAGCGGTAATGGCGGAGTAGCCTTGGGTGTTTTTGAAACCCAGCACACCGGCTGAACTTTGGTGATCTAGTACTCCGCACCAAGCCTGGAGGAAACCAATGATGCATTCAGCACCCGGGTGGTCCGGCGCCTTCCATAGCACTTTCCTTATCATCCTATGTGTCTTTCTGCTTTGTCCGTACGCCCTCCACGCCCAGAGCGCCACGGGCACGCTCCTGGGTGAAGTACAGGACGCCAAGGGAGGCCGAATTCAGGTGGCTTCGGTGGTTGTCACTAGACCGGATTCTTCTTTTCAACGGCAGATGACAACTAACACTCGCGGCGAGTTCCGCTTCGAAGGCTTGATGCCGGGCAGATACCATGTGATGGTGAACGCCTCGGGATTTGCCCAGGCGACATCCGAGGTCCCCGTTTACGTCAGCAGCACACAAGATATTTCGGTAACCCTGCGGCCGGCAGCGCTTCAGCAGACCGTGAATGTCACTGCTGAGCCTTCCTCCATTACGACGGAACCTCTTAACACGACCAGCCAGGTTCATGAAGGCGTCGTCACTACGATTGATTTGGAGAACATTCCACTGGCGGCCCGCAGCTTCGCCAACATTGCCTATCTAGTGCCGGGGACCGAGCCAGTCGAGCCTTCCGATCCCACCAAGGCGCGCATCACCGCGGTTTCGTTCGGCGGCAGCTCCGGCCTGAACGATACGCTGACGGTTGACGGCGGGGACAATTCGGATGACTACATTGGCGGCTTCCTGCAGAATTTCTCGGTCGATGCCTTGCAGGAGTTTGCGGTACAGACTTCCCAGCAGAACGCCGACGTGGGCCGCACTACCACCGGAGCGGTCGTGATCAGTACCAAGAGCGGCACCAACCAGTGGCACGGCGACTTCGCGGTCTATGAGCGCGCCGCGGCGCTGAACGCGCGCTTCCCCATCGAGAATCCGGCGCCGGAGCCCAAGCAGCCTTTCTCTCGCCAGAACTACGTGGGGACCCTGGGTGGTCCGATCGTCAAGGACAAAGTTTGGACTTTCACCTCATTCGAGATGGTCAATGAACACGCCAGCATCAACTACAGTCCGGCCAGCCTGACGCAGTTCAATGCGCTATCTCAATTAGCGGCGATGGGACTGATTCCGAATACCAGTTTCATCGGAGTGCCTGCGGTTGTGCCGGTTCCGTTCCAGGATTATCTGGCGATGCAGCGCTTCGACTGGTCGCAATCGGAGAAGTCGCATTGGTTCTTGCGGGCGGCGATTGACAGCTACATTACAACCAATGGTCTGGTACAGCAGGGGACGCTGCCCTCAACCGGCGCGCTCGAACACAATAACTATGCGAATGCTGTCCTCAGCAACCAGTACGCTTTCAGCCCCAGCTGGCTGGGTGCATTCACCTTTGACGCCAGCTTTCTGCATGCCACGGCAGCTCGTAATGGAGATCTTGGCTTCGCCCTGGCGTTCCCCTTCAGCTCAACCTCCAAGACGATCTCGGGTTTCGAGACCTACGGGGACAACCAGTTTGTCACGCCGATCACCGCGTTCCCCATTCTGCGCAACCAGGAGAAGTATCAGTTCAAGTACGACGTGAGCCACTCTACAGGCACCCACGCACCTCGCTTCGGTGTCGATTTCATTCATGAGCCAGTACTGAGCGGAGCGCTTCCAGGCAATCCCGAGACACTCTACGTCCTGACCGAGAATCCGACGTTTTACCTTTCGAACCCGGCTCAACTTACTGCCGAACTGAATTGCCTGCCGCCCTTCACCGGAGCGGCCTGCCAAACTACGTCCACGGGCGCGAGTAACGGAAACTTCAACCAGAATGTGCAGCGTCTGGGGCTTTATGCTATGGACTCCTGGCGTGTGACTCCGACTGTAACGGTGAACTACGGATTGCGTTGGGACACGACCTTCGGATTATTCAATGGGACTGGGGTCAATCAGAATTTCAACGAAGCCGTTCAAACCATACGAGGGCTCGATCTTCCGCTGCCTACGGGTATACCAAGCGATTACCGCAAAGCTTTCGCGCCGCGTATCGGTATCGCGTGGCAGCCCAATGGTACCGAGAACCTGGTGATTCGCGCCGGCTTTGGAATTTACTACAACGATCTGGCGCAAAATGGCTGGGTCGAGGCATTCCAGGCAGTGAACACTCCATCCTCGTTTCTGCCGTGCGCCGGGCCGGGTGGCCCGGGATGCTTGCCGGGCGCGGGTTCTGGCGGCACGGGATCGATCATCGATCCCAACTATCACACGCCGTATGCCATGCACTTCAGCGCCGGCATGCAATACGCGTTCAACTCCCAATGGACCATGAGTGCCGACTACGTTCATGAAGAGGGCATGCACGGCTATCGCCGCTATGACTATACCTCCGGCTATACCTTGTCGTCGCCGCTGTTTTCTCCAGACCAGGCGACGCAGATTGCCAATGTGCCCGACATCTCCGTATTCAAATCGGACAATCGGTCGAGTTATCACGCATTGATGCTTCACCTGCAAGGAAACATGTCGAAGCGCTTCAACCTCACCGCCAACTACGTACTCTCAAGTGCCGAAACCTGGGGCTGCGTGCTGGGAGAGCTCTTCGATTATGTGAACGGCGTTTGCAATCCGCTAAATCCCTTTGCTCCCGGCGACTATGGTCCGTCGGGAGAGAACGTCCTCAGCCGTTTCACGCTGGGTGGAGTGGTCTATGTTCCGGGCGGCTTCGAACTGACAACCCTCATCCAGGCGGAGAGTGCGCGTCCCATCACCCTTACGACTCCCGTGGATGTCAACGGTCTTGGCGATCCTAATGACGATCGTGCGGTGGTGAACGGCGTGCAGACCACGCTGGACCAGTTCCATGGAACGCCTTACATTCAAGTTGATTTGCGCGTTACTCGTCCCTTCAACATCAATGAGCGTTGGAAAGTACTGCCGTTCATCGAGATGTTTAACCTCTTCAATCGCAACAATCCGGGCGCCAATTACGTGACCAATATCGCCGCGCTACCGGTGCCGGTGAACAGCCTGTACAACGCGACGGCACTCTGCCCGACTCCAGCGTGCAATGTGCCGATCACCAGCCCCAATCAGCTGCTGGTGCCAGCCGGAGCACTGGGCGACTTCTTCGGCCCGGGAACGACAGTGGGCATTCCATTCGCAGCCCAGCTCGGCGTACGCGTGACGTTCTAAGCTCCGAGTCTTCCCGCAGCACAATAAAAAGCCGACCCGTAAAGGTCGGCTTTCCCTTCTCTGGCCGGGAACTACTTTTTGAGACTCACAACATAAGTGGAAATGGAAGTAACCTGATCCGGCGTCAAACTCGCCAGCCCCTTGTTGTGCGGCGCCTTCTTGCCGGCAGCGCCGCTGGTCAGTAAAGCCGCGATCTGAGGCTGCGTCAAGGCCGTCGCCTGTAAGGAAGGACCGACCTTGCCTTCACCCATCGGTCCGTGGCATCCAGCGCACTTGGTTTTGTAGAGCGCAGCCCCATCCTGTGCCCAGGCCAAACTTGAGAGCACCGTGAAAGCCGCCAGAATTATGATGTAGCGCTTCATGTAAAGGAATCTCCTTGTTTGCGATTTTGCGACCCTGGAGTAGGAACCGCTTCACGATCGCTTCGGTAAACTGTTTGGCACTACAACTTCTGTGTGAGTATGGCCCGACTTCTATCCAGTCGCTGCCATTGTAGAGCGGGCGGGGCGATTTGCAACCGAATTTTTAATTCCCGAGGGCGTGCCGCAGTCGATGGTGCGACAAGGATGATCAGGCAAGCGTCTTTAGCCGGCTGCGCTGATAGAAGAACGAGACCGCAAGCAGGATTGCGCCCAGAACGATGAATGCGACGATGCGATAGCCGCGCTGCAGCGTGCCGATATCGAAGACAAAGACCTTGACGACAGTCAGCGTCAACAAGATAATCGCCTGCCATCGCAGGAACGCCGACCGCTTCCAGAAGCCAATCAGCATCAATGCGCTGCCGTACAGCATCCATACCGCGGAATAAGTAAAGGCGCGGACCGTGGCGATGCCCAGGCGTTCCGCCTCGGAATAGGCTGCCGCGAATTGCGGTTGAAAATAGTCCATGATTTCGAAGTGCAGCGCCAACAGCGCCAGGATGTTGATGGCAATAAGGGCTGCTCCGGCCCATTGCCGGTTGCGCTGGCCGCCTTCTGTGAGGGTGTAGTAGGCCAGAAGGCTGAGCGCGCCGATTGCCGTCAGATATAGCCCGAACCGAGCATTGATGAGCAACCGGGCAGGATCGAAGGAGTCGACTGCCAGCAGCCGCGCAACTCCCAGAAGGAGCGCGCACATTCCAAGTATTCGCAGCAATAAGCTTTGGCTGCGGTGCGCGGCCCAGAAGAGCGCGCCGCTTTCGATGATCCAGCCTAAGGTATTCCAGTGCCCTCCCAATTTCAGGGGAATAGCAATCGTTAGAAAGCCAACTCCCAATGCCAGGTAAAGCGGACCGTACACGGCACTGGCGATACCGTCGCGCCGTTGCAACAGGCGCGTGAGCACGAAGAAGAAGGCGGCGATCGCTACCGCCAACCAGGCTAATTCGAAACGGTAATGGTCAACGAGAATCAGGTAACTGGTAGCAAAATAGAAACTGGCATTGAGCAGCGCCAACGCGATCATGATGTTGGGAGATGGCTTGACTTCAGGCGCCCGTCGGCCGAGAAACGGCGCTGCGGCATACAGCAGGAAGAAGAAGGTCGCGAAGGCCAGAGTCGTGGGCAGTTGCGGCTCCGTGTAATAGGTGGACGCCCATGCCCCGAAAAGCAACCCTGTGCCGATAAAGCTGCCCAACAACAGGCGCCTCCAGCCTTTGATCGCCACTACCCAGACGGTTCCCAGAGTCGAGCAGCGCCAGGTAGCAAAACAACGCCACTTCATGATTCTGGTTGGTGCAGATCAGCACCGGCGTGAGAAATCCGCCGACCATCGCCAGGGCCGCCAGCAACTCTGCATTCTGCCGCAGAGCAAGTACAGCGGAGGTCACGGTGACCAGGACCATTGCCAGGAACGCAACCGGAGCGGGCACGAGATGGTAAAACTGGCACGCTGCCCACAGCGAGAGATAGAGGGCGCCGATCCCGATCGCTTTCAGAGAGAATGCAAAGCCCGGAAATCCTTTGCGGCGGAAGCGCTCGCTCCAGAAGAGAAGCGCAATGCCGGCAAGGATTCCGATCGCCACCTGAGTCGCGGGACCAATCCAGTTGTTGTCGAAGGCCAGCTTGAGGAAATACGAAAGTCCAACCAGCACCGCGACGATGCCGACGCGATTCAGCCACTGGCCGCCAATGCGCGATTCCAGCGATGCATCGAGTTTGGGATGGCGGGGCGCGCCAGGTCGCACCGGCCCCGGTACCGCAGGTGCCGTTTCTCTTACGCGGACGGAAGATATCGCGGGCGGGACGTTGACCGGCGCGGACGGCAATGTCTCTGTGCTCGATTCAGCCTTGGGCTCGACCGCAGGGTGTGCCGGAACAACCGCATCCGCCCAATGAGCTATCAGCAATTCTTCCAGCCGGTGGACCCGGCGAGTGAGTTCTGCCACCTGCTCCCGCAGGCGTTCGAGTTCTTCGGAATGGTAAGGATCGGTCACACCGGATCGGCTAGTAAGCGCTTACAATACGCGAAACTCAAACCGCAAGCAAAAACCAAGCTGCGGGGCATTTCGTGGCCGTCAACGGCGAGACCGCAGATCCCTCGGCTTGCAGCGGTTGCTCGGGATGACAATGCAGATGCAGATCCCTCGGTTCGCAACGCTTGCTCGGGACGACAATGGACGTAAGGAGGCGAATGAAATTTCATACCGAATACCTGACGTTCAACACCAGGAAGCATCGGGAGTACATCCACATCACGCCGCAGGTGGAAGAGGCATTGCAGAAAAGCGGCATTCAGGAGGGCATGGTTCTGGTTTCGGCCATGCACATCACGGCGGGAGTGTACGTGAATGACAATGAGAGTGGCCTCATTCGCGACATCGACAAGTGGCTGGAAGAGATGGCGCCCTATCGCGACGATTACGAACACCACCAAACCGGCGAAACCAATGGCGATTCGCACTTGAAGTCGTTGCTGGTACACCATGAAGTCATCGTGCCGGTCACGGGAGGAAAGCTGGATCTGGGTCCGTGGCAACGGGTGTTCTATGCAGAGTTCGATGGGCAGCGGAAAAAGCGGTTGATCATTAAGGTGATGGGGGAGTAAGGCGGCAGTTGGCAGTTAGCATTTGGCATTTGGCAGTTAAGAATCAGACGTCTAGCAATTGCGATTGGCGATTGGCACAAGAGATCCTATCGCAGAATGACGGCTGCTCATCCGCTGTGCGCGGATGCTTCCTGCTTTGGCCAACTGCCAAATGCTAACTGCTAACTGCCAGATGTTAGTTGCCAACTGCCAAATGCTGCCAACAACAAAAAGCCGCCGGCATGGCGGCGGGCTTCCTGAGCGAACAAATTCCGTCAGAACGTAAACGCCACTCCGCCGCGAACGCTGCGTGCGGATTGGACAAGATAGACCGTCTGCCCGTCAGGACCGACCACCGGAACATATCCCTGAGCCAGTAAGTTGCGGAGATCGATTAGCGCTTCCATATTTCCCGGCATGCCGCGGAAATGCGGCAGCGGCTGACGAACAAACAGATTGAAGAAGGGATCGGTCTGTCCGGCAGAGGCGTCAAACAGGTCGACCGGTGTCAAAGTCTGTCCGCTCGTCCAGCGATAAGAAGCAATCCAGCGGGTCTTGGTGCGGGGCACAACTCCATTAAGCTTCAACGCCGCTGTGTGTCTCCAACCTGGCTGAAGGCTATTGCTGACCTGGTTCCAGTTGATAGTGGGCTGGGCCAGTTCCAGAACGCCGCCGTAGGCGTAATCGAGGGTCGCAACCAGATCGTTCGATAGCCTGCGTTGGAAGACAAATCGCACGCCTTGCGCCTGCAACTCGCCGCCATTGTAGTTGAACGTTCCGGAGTAAACATCGGGCAGAACGTCGCCGCTTTCCACGTCACCCACGCCGAGTAATGCAGGATCCTTGATGCGATCGTTGAAATACGCCAATTGCAGCTTGTTGGCGCCGAGCCGTTGCGAGATCGAAACCTCGTGATGATGGGCGTTCTCCAGCAGCGGTTCGCCGTCCACCATGGTCATGCGGGGACCGCTCTCGCTCAGATCCGCAGGCGCTGAATCAAAGCCTTTGCTGCCCCGGGTATTGGGCTCGGAGGTCGCATAACGGTATTCCAGAATGGTATTCGAGGTCAGGTGAAAATCAGAGTAGCCCCGGGGCGGAAAGCGTTAACTTCGCGTCCCAGGAACTGAATTGCCTGGGCGTCGCCACCCACTTGGATATCCATTAGATCGCCTACGGAAAAGCCGTTGGCATAAGACATGCCAATCGCCTGCAACGCTCCGCCACGCGGGGCGGTATCGGGAGCGGAGAAGCGGCGCACAATCAACGCCAGAGACTGGCTATAACCGTCGTCGGAGCTGCGGGCATAGGAGGCGCGCATGACGCCGTCGGGCGTCCCGCTGCCATACCCTAAGTCGCCGGCAAATCCCAAGGTTCCGGTGTGAAACAGCGACTGCTCGATATTGAAGGCGGTCCCCATGATCGGGCGCGCTGCCATAACCTTCGCTGCCACCACCAGCCATACAGCGCCAACGAACCCTTGCGGGCCTGGTCCTGTTGATCGGTCTCAACCACGATCGCGGAATCTCCGTCGAAACGCAGGACGGGACGATTGGCGGTAGAACGCAGCGTCCACTTCCAGCTGTCGTCCTCGTCATCGCCCTTCTTGAGCGGCGGCAGCATGCGCACCGCCTCAAGCAGGGTATTCAGCGTGATGTTGAGCACTTTGCTGGCGCCGGATGCAAGCACAACATCCTCGCGCAAAGTAGGTAGGAAGGAAGGCGCGGAAACGTGGACATCGTAGTTGCCAGGAATCAGCCCCTGAGGCTGAAGAAACCTTTGGCGTCGGTAGTAGGCCGTCTGAGACTGTCCCGCGGCACTCACCAACTCGACGGTGGCGCCCATCTGGGGCACGCCGGCAGAGTTTCTAACGTATCCCGAAATTGAGCCTGGATTGACCCCGGCTGACGCCGCGACACACAGCGAAGCCACCACCATCAAACCATGCCAGTATTCGGGTCATCGTTCAAAACCCCCTGTCATGAGGTTCCCGGGATAAAAATGCCGCGGCCACAGACCGCAGTTCCGACTTGCACTTACTCGACCGCAAACCGCACCGAGGGCGCGATTTGCTGCTTCGAGACGTTGTCGTCGACTTTCACCGTCAGCTTGATAAATGGCCCGGTTGAAACGCATTCAGCGCCAAGCTTTTTTCCAGCGTCACCTGGTCGCCCACATTGCTCATCGTGTCGGTGGACTCGGAGGAGTGCAGCACCGACTGATTGTTGGCGATATTGACGATTTCGTATTCAATCTTGGCCGACGACTTCTTGGTTTTCTCGTCTGCCTGAAGATTATAAACCTGCATCCACAAACTCATGCGCTGATCGTGTTTGAAGCTGGCCGGCTTGCCATCGGCCCCATCCAGATGGGGATAGGTGAGTTTGGTCTCCCCAATAACAAAGCTGCCGGAACCCACATTCTTGCTGGCCACTTTCTCCATGGAATCGGCCAGAATCAGCGAGGAGGACGCCAGCTTGTCCTCGTTGTATTCCGGGACGACGATGCCGTGGCTCCAAGTGCCCACGCGATCGCCGTTCACGTCCTTCACTACAATGTCGATGCGGTAGCGTCCGGGGCGAAGTGGAACCGCTTTCCAGTACAGCGAGGAGTGCTCCATCGTCTTTTCCAGCAACTCGGTGGGCACATCCACCTGCACCGTATCTTCGAATGTCTGAGCAATTCGTCCGGTGATTCCGGTCACGCGGCCGAAAATATTGACCGTCCCGCGTTGAATACCATCCTTGGACACAAAGGTGATGTCCTTGTTCTTCACTTGCAGCGTCACGGGAACCAGCACCGTGTCACCCGTCACCTTAACGTAATCGGTGCGGACTTCAAACGGCATCAGGTTGACATTGATCTTGTGGCTCACCACTTCTTCCAAGTCTTTAAACTTGACCTGGGGAGGCGCCTGAACCTTGGCCATCATTTCCAGCTTGTCGAACTCTTTGCTGTTCTCCAGCCCCTGCACCGGCGAGGCATTGGCGGCGAACGGATCCATACGATCCGTCCGGCTCCCCATGCCCATTTGCTCTTGCATGGTGGCGCCGCCCGGGGTATGTAACAAGGCGTCTTTCTCGTTGACATCGGTGGTCAAGTGGTAATCGCCGCAGGAGCAGGGATCGACGAACTCCAGGTTGATGTTCTGACCGACGCCTTCCAGGTAACGATAGCGCCAATCCTCGTAAGGATAGGTACTGGTCGTGCCTCCGCCTTCTTCTTGCGGGCGATCATAAGTGCCGCCGGTGGGATGCGATTCGATCTGGTCGGCCGGGCCCCAGATGATGTAGATACGCCCACGATCGGTCTTCCAGCCAGCCATGCCGGCGGCGAAATGCTCATTGGCGTAAGCGATGCGGCGATAGTGTTCTTCCTTGAACTCGTTCTCTGGAGTATCGGGAGTCGGGTCGCGCCGCAGCCAGAACTGCTCAATGAACTGGTCGCGCTCCTCGTCATTGGAAAGCTGCTTAAAAGCCGCTGACTCTTCCGGCGTGATGATGTAGCGCACGTCCTCGTTAAGCCACTTTTTGTAGGTGGAACTCAACTCCTGTTTCAAAGCTTTGGAGTTGGCCTTCTTCTGTTGCTGGGTCAAGGTACGCTTCAGAGGATCGCTGGACTGGTCGCCGGTTTGTCCCGTGGCGGAGGGAGTATTCGTCGTGCCTGAGGGGTTGCCGGTCTGCGCCGGCGCTGCCACGTTATTGCTCGTACCAGACTGATCGGCGCTCTTGCTCGATTTGTCATCCGATGGGGCTGGAGCAGAACTCTGGGCAACCGCGGAAGCAGTAGAAAGACCAAACGCCAGCAACAACAAAAACGACCACCAACGTAACTTCATCTGTACCAACAGACTCCTCGGAGAAACACTTGGGCTATTAGATTGTAAGTTCTTACACCCTTGAAAGCAAGAATCGCCAGCCGAAAATGCGCCCTGAGTGCATGGTCCGATCCTGTCCGTGCCAACCCGGTTCGCGTTTGTAAGTTGCTAATAATTATAGGCACGCAAAGGTCTCGCGGACGGCAGGCACATTCGGGGTAGTGCCATCGCAACTTCTTCGGCCAAAAGTTGCCATCCAAGAAACTTGCAAGTTGCAGCTATAATCGTACGATCGGGAGAGTTCCACTGTTTACGGGTCGCACAGCGATGCGGCTATCCCGGTCTTCTGTCGCGTTGGCTGCGCCCAAAACACCGAAGATACGCTCTCCAAAGGAACCTTAAGCCGTCTCATTTCGTATCAAGTGGCGGGTTCAGGTGCGCAACAACTCGATACCGGATTGAGGTTGGATGAAGAACTGGAAAAAATTCGCACTGATTGCTGGCGTCGTCGTGGTCTTGCTGGCGATCGTCGGCTTCACCGTTCAGCAGAGCCGTAAGGGAGTAGTTACGGTACAGACCGGAAAGGTCCTCCGTGAGGATCTGGCCGCGACGGTGACGGCATCCGGCGAAATCAAGCCCAAGGTCTATGTGAACATCGACGCCAACGCGATGGGGAAGATCACTCACCTGTACGTGAAGGAAGGCGACGTGGTGAAGCGAGGGCAAGTGCTGGCCACGCTGGATAGCATCCAGTCGGCGGCGGACGTAGCGGCTATGCAGTCTTCGCTTAACGCCTCTAAGACCGATGCACTCGCGTCGCAAGCGGCGGTCAATACGGCTGCGGCGGAGTTAAACCAGTGGCAAGCCGAGTACGAACGGGCCAAGCTCGACTACGAACGCAATAAAAATTTGTATGATGCAAAACTGATCGCCAAGTCTGACTTCGATACGAAGAAGGCGGCTTTCGGCACCGCTACAGCTCAGGTAGACGAAGCCAAGGCCAAACTGGCGCAGGCCAAGGCAAATCTCGACTCTTCGCAAGTCCACATCAATCAATACGTGGCCAACCTGCGGCACGCCAGCGATGTGCTCAGCAAGACTGAGTACCAGGCGCCGTTTGATGGCGTAATCACGAACCTGCCGGTTCGAGAAGGCGAAACCGTGGTGATGGGAATCCAAAATGCACCCGGTAGCACGCTGCTGACGATCGCGGACACCTCGATTATCACCGCTGAAGTGAAGGTGGACGAGAGCGATATCGTCAACGTCAAACTGGGCCAGCCGGCTGAAGTCACCATCGACGCGATGCCGAAGCAAAAATTTAAAGGAGTGGTGAGCGAGATCGGCAGAAACGCTTTGCTCCGCTCCACTGGAGTTTCCACGGCGCAAACCACCTCCAGCGGGCAGGAAGCGAAAGACTTCAAGGTGGTCGTGGCGTTGCAAGATCCGCCACCTAACGTGCTTCCCGGACTGTCGGCAACGGCGCGGATCACCACGGCGAAGCGAAGCAGTGCCTTGGCCATTCCCATCCAGGCCCTCACCATTCGCGAGCGCGGCGAGTTGACGCCGGAGAAGAAAGATAAGAGCTCGGCAGTGCAGGCTGCGGCTCCCACTGGCGGAAATCCTAAGGAAGAGTTGCAAGGCGTATTCATCCTCAAGAACAAAAAGGACGCCGTCTTCGTACCTGTAGTCACGGGGATCAGCGGCACCACCGACATTGAAGTAACCAACGGGCTCCAGGAAGGCGACGAAATTGTTACTGGCAGTTACAAAGTGCTGCGTACGCTGCGCAATGGCGCCAGCGTGAAGGTGGACAATACTGTGAAGCCCAAGGAAGAGGAATCCTAGGCGACAATCGGATTCCCGCCCGCCCCAGATACGGCGCGCTCTGGGAATGACAAGCGGCCGCATGGCAGGAAGGCAGACAGTCTGAATCCATGACCAACCCGGACCAGCGACCAACTGAGGAGAAGAGGATGGCAACCGAAGTGGCAAGCCTGGCGGAGCCGACGACTCTGGTCGCGCCCGACTGCATCATTTGCACCGAAGACCTTTGGAAGACCTACGACATGGGGTCGGAGCAGCAGGTGCAGGCTCTGCGCGGGCTGAACATCCGCATCCAGCGTAACGAGTACGTCGCCATCATGGGCCCGTCGGGCTCCGGTAAATCGACGTTGATGAACCTCATTGGCTGCCTCGATACTCCCAGCAAAGGCAATTACTGGCTCAACGGGCAGCTGGTCAGTGAGCTGGATGACGATGAACTTGCCCGCATCCGCAACAAAGAGATCGGCTTCGTCTTCCAGACTTTCAATCTGCTGGCGCGTGCTACTTCGCTGCACAATGTCGAGCTGCCGCTGATTTACGCGGGACTTCCGGCGGACGAGCGTATTGAACGAGCCAAGAAAACCTTGGCCTCGGTGGGCATGGAAAAGCGCATGAACCACAAGCCTAACGAGCTGTCAGGCGGTCAGCGGCAGCGTGTGGCCATCGCCCGGGCATTGGTCAACAACCCGTCGATCATCCTGGCCGACGAGCCTACCGGCAATCTCGACTCACAGACCGGCGTGGAAATCATGGCGCTGTTCGACAACCTGCATGAGCAGGGCAATACCATCGTTCTGGTTACCCACGAGCACGACATCGCAGAATATGCTCACCGCGTGATTCATATCCGCGACGGACAGGTCTTCAGCGATCAGAAAACTGCACGCGCCTGAGATACATTCACAGGCTTTGTCGTGAAACTGCGCTCAGCTGCCGGGCGCTTGGCTTTTGGCGGTGGCTCGGGTGTACCCTGAAAGCGAGTGGTTAACTTGTTCAGGGGACCAATGCCGTGTTGCCGTTTCGCCGCGTTTTTCTAGCCTTCGCCTTCCTCATCAACTCAAGCTTCGTCCTGGCGCAGTTTCCCGTCTCCATCAATCATTCCAGCGAAGCCCTTCCGCCACAGATGCGCGAACTGGTCTCGAAATACTGCCGACTGGACTATGAGGGAGCACGTCTGGATCCACAGTCATGGTCGAAGATTCAGCCTCTAGTCTGGTGGAGAAGCAGTCCCGAATACACGCAGATCGATGTTATCTCCCGCTACACCGTGGATAGCGAGCCCGCGTCGAATCATGGTAAATACATTGTGGCCGTGCACTATCGCTTGCTGGGGGTTTACGATCTAACGACCGGTTACGTTCCCGAACCGGAGGCCGCGACCCAGGATGTGTCGTTCACCGTTACCAGCGAGAATACCGAGTGGCGGATTGCCGACGCTGAGAACACATTTCCCCATCCCTCGCGGGCGGCCATGTTGAAGTGGCTGAATGACAAGATCAGCGCGGCTTCCGACGATGCGGCGAAGGCCCGCTATCAGGACGCGCTAAAGCAATTGCAGGCGCAATCGGCGTCGCCGTTTGCAAAGTAAACTTGGTAGGCGTCGCGGCGCTTGGGATACCTTCCGCTTTCAAAATAAGAAAAGCCTCCCGCTCGGGAGGCCTTCAATTTCATAGCTTGGTTGATTTACTGCTGCGCGCCGACCGCCGGTGGCGTGATCCCTACCTTCTGCGCTGCTGTTGTTGGCGTCTTCACCGTGAAGAAGTCGTGGTCGTACAGGTTGCGGTACATAACACCCGCAAGTTCCGCGGCTTTGGGACCGAAGGTCGGACGACCGCCCTCCAGGAATACCACGGTCACGATGCGACCATACTGCGTATTGGCAAAGGAACCAAACCAGCCGAAACGGGTACCGTCCTTGGAGCACGTCCCGGTCTTGCCCAGGATCGGCTCCTCGATGAAATTGGTCCGCAACAGGCGGGCAGTGCCATACTCGACTGCTCCGGACATGCCGTCAGAAATTTCGGGAATGAGTGGACCGATGTCGAGCTTGCGTTTGAGTTTGGGAGCGAAGTTCGTTATTTGCTCAGGTGTGGTCGGATGCTGGAGATAGTACAGATCGCCGCCATTGGCGATCGCCGCCATTAATGCTCCCAGTTGTAGAGGCGTCATCGAGATACTCTCGCCAAAGGAACACATCTTGCCGACGCCGCCGAGCCGCTCGTCCAACTCGGTCGAGGGATAGATTCCCGGTGACTCACCCGGGATATTCACTCCCGCCAATTCACCCAGTCCAAACTGGCGCTCGTAATAGCTAAGCTTCTCGAAACCCAGCTTGCGTCCTACAGCCTCAAAGTATGCGTTGTTCGACTTGGCCAAGGCGGTGGTCAGGTCAACCTTCCAATACTTGCCGAGCGGCACCTGGGTATCCTTGGTAATGACGTTTTCGCTCAGGGCGGCCAATGCTACCGCAACCTTGGTGGTCGAGCAGGGCTGCGCCCCGGCCGACAGCGCGAGCTTTTGATTCACCATCGCCAAAATGCGTCCGCTGTCGGGATCAATCGCGACGATGGTGCCATTCATGCCGCCCAGCGCTTCCACGGCGGCGGCGCGGACCACCGGATCCTCACCGGCTGTGATATCGCCTTCCATCTGGTCATTGGCAAACGAACTGGCGTAAAAGCGCTCGCCGTAATAGTGGTGTCTCTTGGATACGACCACGTAGTTGGCAGGTACCCGGGAAGATGCCATCACGTGCGTGGAACGATTGCGGCTGGCTACTGTCGCACTGCTGTGCTGCATGCGCGCCATCTTCTTCTGGGTCGCCGTCGTCTCCGTAATGTGATGGGCCGACTTGCTGTGAGCTTTGTGAGTAACGGTCGGGTGACTGGCGATAGTGGCGGCGGAGGCGCTGAGACAATTAAGCAGCGTCAATAACGAAAGTAGTGCGGCAAAGGGGGAGCGCTTTAACATTGAAAATCCTGGATACCCTGAACCAATTCGATTCTTGTTTGCCGGAGAACTCTTGCTCCTCCGAGTTTTTCCGCTGTTCCCCGCCACAGGAACGAGAACTTCATACTAGGGAGTTCGGAGTTCGAATTCAACCCAAAACGGCGTTATCCGGGAGCGAACTCGCGTGTCCCGATAAAGACTGATGTCGAAACCAGAGACTTAGTTGCGGGCCATTTCCCTCCCCGGCCTCTGCCGGCTTGTTAACCCTTTCGTAAGCTCCTGATGATTACTTATCACACTTCAGCCAGGATGTGGGCGTAGCAAGGCTGGTTCCGGCAAATTGGTGGCCAGTTTGGACTTCAGTCCGTTTTGGGCGACAAAATCTCCGTCGCCAGCTCTGCCCGACTTAACCCCAAGCGGCGCCCTTTTACGCAGCGGATAATAACCCGATCACGGGCGAGATCTGTCTAACCGAGGCGGTAGCCTGGGCAAGCACTTGGTGACGAATGACGAACAGCGCCATCTCCAGGCGATCGGAGACGCCAACTTTGTCGTAGATCACGGCCATGGCGTTCTTAATCATCTGCTCACTAGTGTTAAGTTGGGCCGCGATCTCGCGATACTTGTATCCCTGCAGCACGGCAGCAATGATCTTGCGTTCGCGGCGAGAGAGTTTCGACGTCGCTCGTTTTCCAACCAGATCGACCTCCTTTGGTTCGATAACCTCCGTCTGCCGGTCGAAACCTCCACGCGCCAGCCGGCGTACTGCCTCAATAAGCCTATGGGCACCGACAGAGCGGTAGAGAACGCCTTGCACTCCCAGGGAAATAAAGTCCGCAGCATTTTCTGTTTTGTCGAACAGGATCAGCAGGGCAATCCGTCGCCGATTGGTAAACTCGATGATCTTCCGAATTTCGGTGGGGGCTGGAAGGAATCCGGACGAGACAATCACCACGCGGGGACGTAATCGCTCGATCGCGTTAAGCAGGTGAGCCGGCGTTTCCGATTGGGCAATGATGTGGATGTCGTTTTCCACGGCGAGCAGCTTGGCGATGCCGGCGCGAAAGATTGGCAGGTGATCGGCGATGATGACGTTAATCATGGCCGGGCTTCCTCTCGGGAGCGATCTGACGCGAGAGGCAGGTCGATCTTGTCGTTCATTATTTTTTCTTTCTTACCAGCGGCCAGTCACGGTAGTCCCTCCTGACGGGTGTCATAAAACCTGTAATCTTGTAATGCTGTATTCGATTGATTCCGGCGCGCGATCTGACCTAGGCGCCCTTGGACAGATAGCGAATCGATGCCCAAGGGTCAGTCCCCAGTTGCCTATCCAGCGTACCAATGATGGACAAAACTGATTCGAGGGGTAGTCTGTCGAATTCCGAAAGCGATTTTTTAGCATCCAGAACTTTCACCCGAGGGGAGTGTTTAGCCAAATACAACCCTGAGAATGGTCGTGTAAAACGGCTACCCTTCCGGCGTGCAACTCGCCCCTGTTCGCCGGAGGGGCTCTTTTTTAGCGACACCAAAATGCCATCCTTGCGGATGGCGTTCTTGCTTTTCTGAATGACTCCCTGCCATCTACGGTTTCAGGCCTCGACTTCTCCCGTCGGTCGCAAAAAGCTCCGCCCGCGCCTCTCGGATCCAAAAACTAACAGCAGGGCAAGCGCCGCCATCACCACCAACTCAAACGCAGTGAGTGCCCAGGCATAGCCAACATGATCGCGTAGCGCGAACTCCACTCTTGGCGTCGAGGAGGCGAACAGGATGCCGATCTGATATGTGAAGCCTGGCAACAAACCGCGTACTGCATCTGGAGACAGCTCGTTGAGATGCACTGGAATGATTCCCCACGCCCCCTGCACCCCCATCTGCATAACGAAAGCGCCCCCCGCCAGGACCGCCAGAGTGCTGCCGAAGGCCCACGCCGGAATCACGGCAAGCGAGACTGCCAGCGCCGCCAGCATGCTGAAGCGGCGTCCAATGCGCTCGGAAAGAAGGCCAAAGAGGATGGCCCCCACCACGGCTCCCACGTTGTAGAACATAGCAATGTAGGCCACAGTGTTGGGCGCGACTCCGTGAGCGTGCTTAAGGAAGTCGGGATAGAGGTCCTGAGTTCCATGCGACAGGCAATTCATCAGAAACATCAGCGCGACCAGATACAGCGAAAGCCATTTCTGTTGCCAGGCGATGCGCGGCCCGTCGATCGTGCGCGCCACCCGGTGCTGCTTCCAAGCCTCCGATTCGGTGACCTTGGTGCGGATGTACAGCGCCAGCAGCGCGGGAATTCCGCCCACCCAGAACATGGGGCGCCATCCCCAATGCGGCAGGATGAGACGCGCGGCCAATGCAGCCAGCAGATATCCAATGGCATATCCGCTCTGCAAGATTCCGGAGAGCACGCCGCGCCAGCGCACCGGAGCATGTTCCATGGCCAGTGACGCGCCCACTCCCCATTCGCCGCCCATGCCGATACCGAACAGCATGCGCAGAACAAAGAACACGGCGTAGTTAGGCGCGAAGCCGCATAACAGCCCGATGGTGGAGAAGAACAGCACATTGGCCATCAGCGGTCGGCGGCGGCCGTAGCGGTCGGCCATCATGCCGAAACAGCAGCGCGCCAATGGGCCGCATGGCCAGCGTGGCCGTGACGGTTAGGACAATGTCGCTCTTGGAAACGTGGAAATGTTCGGCAAGCGTGTCGAGGAGAAAGATGACGACAAAGAAATCGAAGGCATCGAGGGTCCAGCCCAGAAAGCCGGCGCCCATCGCATGCCAGCGATCGGAGTTTTCTCCGGATGCTTCTTTCGGCAGGTCGCTCATCGCGTTCGAGTGAAGGTATCAGAGGACGCTGAGGGAGGCAAAGGCGCCGTTGGCGATACGCTCTTAGCTGTTAGCTGTTAGCTCTTAGCAGTCAGCAAGGCAACTAACGACGTTTCCTTTGTAAACGGAAGCCCAATGCTGAAACGTCGATTGGTAGTTTGCTAAAAGCTAAGAGCCAAGTGCCAAAGGCCAACTGCCAACTGCCAATTGCCGCCCCCCCCGCTTCAATCCCCTGGCTCGAACCGGTATCCCACCCACGGTTCGGTAAGAATGTACTTAGGCGAACTGGCCTCGGGCTCCAGCTTCTTACGCAACTGGCCGACAAACACGCGCAGATATTCATTTTGCTCGACGCTATTGCTCCCCCACACCGCATTCAAGATCGCGCGATGGGTCAACACCTTTCGCGGATGCTGCGCCATGTATAAAAGCACATCGAACTCCTTTGGCGTCAGGTGCACGTCATGTCCGGCCACGCTGACCGAATGAGCATCCAGATCGATTTGGAAGTCGCCAGCCTCAATCTTGGTCTGCGGCGCACTCGCATTGGGAGGCGACCGCCGCAGCGCCGCCCGGACCCGGGCCAACAGTTCGCCCGTACTGAACGGCTTGGTAATGTAGTCGTCCGCGCCCGAATCCAGCGCTTCGATCTTGCTGCGCTCTTCACCGCGCACCGACAGCACCACGATCGGCACCTGCGAAATCTTGCGCAGGTTCCGGCACAGCTCGATGCCATTCATATTCGGCATGGCGAGATCGGTGATCACCAGGTCGGGCGCGAAGTCCTTCACGATCTCCAGTGCGGTCTCGCCGTCATTGGCGACGCGGATTTCGTAGCCTTGCGCACTCAAGCTGGTGCGCAGGACCCGCGTGATCTGCGGTTCATCGTCGACAACCAGGATGTGCGGACGGTTATGCATTGCTCAAAACAGTTTCAAGTGTTCAAGTTTCCAGTTTCCAGTTTCCAGTTTCCAGTCGAAGTCTCCAAGCTCAAACCAATTGCCGCTAAACGGATGGCCCGAACACAAGCGATTCCATCAAACCGTTAAGCATCCGGAGCAACTCCTCAGTTTTGCTGAAGAGAAGTTTCGAATGGTCGGCGTTCAGGAACCCGAGGTCCGCCGCCAGTTGCACTTGGGTCTCCAGTTCCAGGAGAGAACCACGGGATAGCGATAGAAAATGTCTAAATTCCTTCTTCGACGTGCGTCCTTGCCCCTCTGCAAGATTGCAAGGAACCGAAACCGCAGCACGACGCATCTGAGAAGACAAACCGTAGACCTCCTCCTTCGGAAAACAACGGGTCTCCAGATAAATCTCCTTTACGAGAACCATGCTTTTCTGCCACACGAGAAGATCTCGGTATGAATGGGACATAAGGGACCCGATTTCTTAAACTGCCGTCAACTCGAAACCTGAAGCGTGAAGCTTCTTTACCCTCTTGCTTGAAACTTGAAACCTGAAACTTGAAACTGTCTTTACGCTTCCTGCTTCACGATATGCACATCCACCGCCGGAGCATCGCGCAGGAAACGATGTACTGCCGAGAGAAACAGATAGCGGCGCCAGCCGCTGGTGGCGGAGTGTCCGAAGATCACCTGAGTAATGTGTTTTTCGCGAACAAACTCCGCCATAGCGTGCGCGACCTCTTTGTCCTTCAGCTTGACCACCTGCGCGCCCAGATTTTCGGCAAAGCGAAAGTTGGCCTGCAGCGAGCGCTGCCGCTCCGGATCCTCATCTGACTCCAATATCGACGTACACCACAAACAGCTCTCCATTGATAGCCTGCGCCATGCGCGAGGCGCGGGCCACCAGGTACTGTGCCGCCGGATTCGAACTGATTCCGACCGCGATGCGCTCGCCCACCTGCAAGTCCCGGCCCGGAGTCCGTGGTCTCGCGGTCCATGTACGGTTCCAGGCTGCGATCCACCACCTGCGCCACATGGCGCAATGCGATTTCGCGCAACGCGATCAGATTGCTGGGGCGAAAGAAGTTTCCCAGCGCGCGGTCCGCACGTTCCGGAGGATAGATATCGCCCCGCCGCATGCGCGTCTGCAGCGCCTCCGGGGTCACATCCGCCAACACAATTTCGTCCACCCGCTTCAGCACCCAGTCGGGAACCGTCTCGCGCACCACCACGCCGGTGATCTTGTGCACCATGGGCGTAACGCTCTCCAGGTGCTGCACGTTCATGGTCGAAACCACATCGATGTTGGTTGTCGAGCAATTCGAAAACGTCTTCGTAGCGCTTGTGATGCTTGCTGCCTTCAATGTTGGTGTGCGCCAGTTCGTCGACCAGCGCGACTTGTGGACGCCGTTCGAGGATGGCGTCAACATCCATCTCCTCGAAAATGCGTGCCTTTGTAATCGATCTTCTTGCGCGGCACCGTCTCCAGCCGGGCAGCGAGCTCCTGCGTGGCCTTGCGGCCGTGGGTCTCGATCACGCCAATCACTACGTCTTCGCCGCGGCTTTGCCGGCGAATGGCCTCGCTCAGCATGGAATAGGTTTTGCCGACCCCGGGCGCATAGCCGAGAAACAGCTTGAAGACGCCGCTCTTTTTCTCTGGAGCGGTCACTTCCAACCATTGCTCGGGCGTCTTTTGCATGAGCCCTTATTCTGCGGCAGAGAACGGGAAAAGTCGATTCTGTACAATCATTGCCGTGCATGCGCAGCAGCAGCCCGGAGGCCAGCAGGGCCGGAGGTCGTGGTTCGCTCTCTCCCCGGCGCGCCTGCAGGCTGCGCTCTACCGCTATGCGGTCGCGATCGGGACGATCGCCATCGTGGTGCTGGCCTACCGTCGGCTGCCGGTGAATCCCACCACGGTGGCACTGACATTCCTGCTAGTAGTACTAGGAGTCGCCAGCCGTTGGGGCTTGACGATCGCCACCACGACGGCGGTTATCGCAACCCTGGCGTTCAACTACTTCTTCCTGCCGCCGGTTCGCACGTTCACCATCTCCGATCCGCAGAACTGGATTGCCTTGCTGGCGTTTCTGGCCAGCGCCATCCTGGCCAGCCGGCTGTCGGAACGCGCCCGCCGCGAAGCGGAGAATGCCACCCGCCGACGCAAGGAGGTCGAGCGGCTCTATTTCCTCAGCCAACAACTGCTGGCCACGGAAAACGTGATGGAGTTGCTCAACTCCATTCCCGGGTTCGTGCGCGATGCCTTCGGATTGCAGGCCGCCGCCATGTACCTGCCGAAGCGCCGGGAGTTTTATCGCACTGGGCTCGACCATCCGGAACTCAGCGAGGATCAGCTGGAATCGGTGAGCGGACGCGGCGAGCTGGTAGTCGATGAAGAACGGCAACTGTGTTTTGTGCCCCTGCGGATCGGGGTGCGGCCGGTGGGCAGTCTTGGCCTGGAGGGCGCCGTGCTCTCGCGCGAAACCCTGGAAGCGGTGGGCAGCCTTGTCGCCATTTCCATCGAGCGTGCGGGAGCGGTCGAAACGCTTACTCGTGCGGAAGCCGCTCGCGAAAGCGAGAAGCTGCGGTCGGCTTTGCTCGACAGCGTCACTCACGAGTTCCGTACGCCGCTGACCGCCATCAAGCTTTCGGTCACCACGCTGCTTTCTCCGGATCCCGTCGGTTCCGACGCCAGGCAAGAATTGCTTACCGATCATTAACGAAGAAACCGATCGCCTGAACCGGCTGGTGGGCGAAGCGGCGGAAATGGCGCAGCTCGATGCCCAGCAGGTGGAACTGCGCCGCGAGTCTCACAGTGTCAGAGACCTGATTGAAGCTGCGATGGAAAAGTCGAAGCAGGGGCTGGCCGGACGCCAGGTGAAACTGGAGATTCCGCCGGAGTTGCCACCGGTGAGGATCGACTTGGAGCGGGCTGCCGAAGTCCTGGTGCAGCTGCTGGAGAATGCCGCCAAGTACTCGCCTTGCGACACCCCACTTACCATCACCGCCGAGCATAAAGGCAAGATGGTAAGCATCAGCGTGGCCGACCGCGGCCCAGGCATCGACGACATGGAGCAGCCGCTGGTCTTCGAAAAATTTTATCGCGGTCGCGATCAGCGCTATCGCGTGCAAGGCACCGGCATGGGTCTGGCGATTGCCAAAGCTATTGTCGAAGCCCACGGCGGAACCATCGGCGTAACCTCACAGTTGGGCAGCGGGTCGGTGTTTTACTTCACCGTGCCGGTCAGCGGCACTTAGCATCTGGCAGTTGGCAGTTGGCATTTAGCAGTTGCCAATTGAAGCATGGTTCGGTGGGAGCGTGGGCCTTCAGGCCCACGAAAATCGCCATCCTTGGAAGCAGGCTTTAGCCTTGGTCCGTCCGGGCTAAGTGCCAAGTGCTAATTGCCAAATGCCAAAGCGCCGCATCTCAATACCCTTTCTCCTTGTCCACCACCCACAACAACGGTTCGCCCATCAGGAAACGGCGCAGATTTTCCGTGTAGTGTCCGTAGTGACGCTCCCACATAAACTCGGTCAGCCCGGCAATGTGCGGAGTGATTAGAACGTTCTCCATCTCCCATAGCGGCGACTCCGGCGGCAGCGGCTCCTCACTAGTGACATCGAGCGCCGCACCGGCAAAGCTCTTCGCCCGAAGCGCCCTCACCAGCGCGTCTTCGTCAATAAGAACGCCCCGGCCAACATTGATCAGGTAAGCCTCTGGCTGCAATCGCGCCAGCCGCTCGGCATTGATCAGGTGATGCGTCTTCGGCGTTACTGGCAGCGCCAGCACCACAAAGTCACCTTCGCTCAATGCCTCTTCAAGGGCGTCGAAACCATACATCAGGTCAACCCCATCGCACTCCCGCTCGGGATGCTCGCGCACCCCAATCACCCGCATCCCGACCGAGCTTGCCAGATCGGCGAGCGGCCTGCCAATTCCTCCCAGCCCCACAATCGTCATGGTCGCGCCATTCAATTCGCGCGGACGCGGGCTTGACTCCCACAGATCGTGCTGCGCCCAATGTTTCTGCTGCTGAAACCTCACTGCCTGTGGCAGCCGCTTGGCCAAGGCGAACGCCAGAGCCAGGGCATGCTCGGCCACAACCGGCCCATGGACATCGCGCGCGTTTGTGACCACAATCTCGCTGGCAATTAACTCGGGCGACATGAGCGCGTGGACTGCGGTCGCGGTCGAGTGGATCCATTTCAGCTTCTTGGCAGCTATGATCTGGTCGCCACGCAGCGACCACGAGATCGCAATATCGGCGTCGGCGATCTCTTCCATCACCCGGTCATAGTTGGAGAGATGTACAACTTCGAGCCGCGGAAAATCCTGCCGCAAGCGTTGGGCAAACCACTCCGGAGCTTGCCAGAGTCCAAAGCGGTGATGGAGAGCGATGAGGAGTTTCATGAGGAAAGCAATTAGCAATTAGCCACTAGCAGTTAGCAAGTAGCAAGTAGCAATGTAGCACCAGTAGCAAACCAGTAGTGCTAAAGCCGCAATTGCCGACATGCAACCATGTTCTTCGTGACAAAGACAGTTTTCGCTTGACCAACAGAACAGCCAACGATACTGCGTGGTCCACGCCAACTCGCAGCGCTCTTCTAGGCTAATTGCTAATTGCTAATTGCTAGTCGCTTCCCATGATCCGCAGATCGTGGCCCGTCATCTCCTTCGGCTGGGGGACACCAAGCATGCCGAGCATGGTCGGCGCAATGTCCTGCAGCGCGCCGTCGGGGCGCAAGGTAAAGCGGCGCGCGTCGCCTTTGAAGTTCGCCGGCGTCACGGCGTGCTCCGCGACGACGATGAACGGCACCGGATTGGTCGTGTGCGCGGTCTGCGGACCGCCCGTTGCCGGATCGATCATCTGCTCGGCGTTGCCGTGGTCGGCGGTGATAATCATGCGCTCCGCCGCGCTGCTGCAGCGCCTGGTAGATCTGGCCGAGGCAGGCATCGACCGTTTCCACCGCGGTGATGGTCGGCGGAATTTTGCCCGAATGTCCCACCATGTCGGCGTTGGCGAAGTTCACCACCATCACGTCGAAGGTGTTGTCGGCTATGGCTTTCACCACCGCGTCGGCAATTCCCTGCGCCGACATCTCCGGCTTCAGATCATAGGTTGCGACCTTGGGCGACTGCACCATCACACGCTCTTCGCCCGGGAACGGCTTCTCCACGCCGCCGTTGAAGAAGTAGGTGACGTGCGCGTACTTCTCGGTCTCGGCCACGCGCAGGTTGCGCAGGCTGCGATCGGCCATCACGTTTGCCAGGATGTTGGTCAGCGACTCCGGCGGCGAGACTACCGGCAAAGTGAAATGCTTGTCATACTGCGTCATGCAGATGTAGGTCAGATCTTTGGGAACGCGGCTGCGCGGGATATCGCGGTCGAGATCGTCAGCGCCTTCCAGTTCGCGGCCATCCTGCGCCGTGAAGTGGCTGTTGCGCGCCAGGCAGCGCGTGATCTGCCGGGCGCGGTCGGCGCGGAAGTTGAAGTTGATGCAGACATCGCCATCGCGAATATTGCCCAGCGGCTCGCCGCGATCGTCGGTCACCACAAACGGAATGATGAACTCGTCAGTGACTCCCCGGTTGTAGGACTCCTTCACGCCCTGCACCGGGTCGGTGTAGCGCCCGCCTTCGGCGTCGCCGAAGACCATGGCGTCGAACGCCTTTTTCTCGCGATCCCACTTCTTGTCGCGATCCATGGCGTAATAGCGGCCGCTGACCGTGGCGATCTTGCCGACTCCGTACTCGCGCATCTTCTGCTGCAACTGCTCGATGTAGCCGGCGCCGTTGGTGGGCAGGGTGTCGCGTCCATCCATGAAGCAATGCACGAAGACGCGGTCAACGCCGTTCTGCTTGGCCATGCGCAAGATCGCGTAAAGATGATTCTGGTGCGAATGCACGCCGCCGTCAGACAGCAGCCCGAACAGGTGCAGCCGCCGCTCGCCGGTGCGCGCCTGCTTCATCGCGTCCAGCAGCAGCGGGTTCGGAATAGAACTCGCCATTCTCGATCATGAGATCGATCTTGGTGATGTCCATGTACACCACGCGCCCGGCGCCGATGTTGAGGTGGCCGACCTCGCTGTTGCCCATCTGCCCGGTGGGCAGGCCAACGTAACGGCCGCTGGTGTGGATCAGCGTGTTGGGATATTCGGCGAGCAGGCGATCGTAGTTGGGCTTGCGCGCCAGCGAGATGGCGTTGGCGGGGGACGGCGGAGCATAGCCCCAGCCATCGAGGATGATGAGGACGAGCGGACGTGGTGGAGTCACAAGTTTCTATCCATAGCTGGTTTTATTCCGAGGAAATTAAGTCAGCCTCCAAATAGTTCACGCTCCAGATCGGGGCGGGACATTTCCAAATATTGGGCAACGTCCGTCAGAATGGCGGCCAAAGTGCCAATCGTGATGTTCTTGTGCGCTGGGATCGTCACGTGATGTTGGGTACTGCGGATGTTGGATATGAGGCGAATGTGGCTTCCGGCCTGACGAGTTGATTCGTATCCATACCGACCGAGCAGTTTCACAAGATCGGAGCCGCTCAGGTCACGCGGCAGCTTCAAGCGACAATCACCTCGTCATGAACAAAGTGGAGCCTGATTACTGCCGGAATCGTATCGGCTTCGAAATGGCAGCGCACTGCGTCACGCACCATCTCCCGTAGTTCCTCCATCGACTCGGCTTGGGTGAAGATCGAATGACCGAGAGCGCGGGCTTCGAAACCGCCTTCCGGCGATTCCTGAACGGCGAAGATGATCTCCGAATTCTTCATCAGGCAATTATATTCGCTGCTCGCAAATGACAGGTCTAAACCCCTCCCCGATGGGGGACGAAGAGAGAGCCCCCACTGTTTCAGCGGGGTGATATTTCCGCGGGCAAAGCATAGGGTTATACTTTGGGTATGAAAACGGCGGTTTCGATTCCTGACGAGGTGTTTGAGAGGGCGGAGCGGCTCGCACGAAGGACCCGTCGATCGCGTAGTCGAATCTTTAGCGATGCCTTGCGAGAATATCTGGCTCGCCACTCCGCCGAGGAAGTCACCGAGGCGGTCAATCGGGCCTGCTCCGAGATCGGCGAGGTGCAAGACTCTTTCTCCGCAGCTGCGGCTCGCCGCATCCTGCAGCGAAACCAATGGTGATCTCACAGGGCGACATCTGGTGGGCCCAGCTAGCTGCGCCACGCGGCTCAGCGCCAGGGTTTCGCAGACCAGTATTGGTCGTACAGTCCGACGCTTTGAATCGCAGCCTCATCTCGACGGTAATTTGTGTGCCGCTGACCAGCAACGTAAAGTGGGCTTTGATGCCGGGCAACGTCCATCTTTCTTCGCGGGCAACCGGTCTCCCGAAGAACTCCGTGGCCAATGTATCTCAGATCGTCGCCGTCGATAAGAGCGTTTTGACGGAGCGCATTGGCAGGGTGTCCGGTGCAAAGCTTGAAGTGGTGTTTTCCGGTATTGAGCTCGTGCTGTCCAGAAAAATATAGGGTGAAATCGCAAAACGTCGCTTTCGACCACGCGTGGCTGCTACCGCGCCGCAACGGACCGCAGATCCCTCCGCTCGGACTGAAGTCCTCGGTCGGGATGACAATTCTGAGATAAGGCGGCTGGAAACTTGAAACTGTCTTACGCCCCTACTTACCCGCCAGCTCTCCGCGATAGTTCAGGGCCCTTCAAGCCCAGGAACCTCGCCGCCGGGCCCAGCTCTTCTTCGATGCGCAGCAACTGGTTGTACTTGGCGATGCGGTCGGTGCGCGAAGCCGAGCCCGTCTTGATCTGCCCTGCGCCGGTCGCTACCGCGAAGTCGGCGATGAAGGTGTCTTCGGTCTCGCCCGAGCGGTGCGAAATGACCGTAGTATAGCGGTTCTGGCGCGCCAGGTTAATCGCGTCGAGGGTCTCGCTGACCGAGCCAATCTGGTTCAGCTTGATCAGAATCGAGTTCGCCACGCCGGCGTCGATGCCGCGCTGGAAGATCTCGATGTTGGTCACGAAGATGTCGTCGCCCACCAGCTGAATCTTGCCGCCCAGCTCGTCGGTCATCAGCTTCCAGCCTTCCCAATCGTCCTCGGCAAAACCGTCTTCCAGCGACACGATGGGATATTGCCGCACCCAGTCGGCCCAGAACTTCACCATGTCTTCGCTGGAGTGCTCGCTCTTGTCGGACTTCTTGAAGACGTACTTCTTCTTCGCGCTGTCGTAGAACTCGCTGGCCGCCGGATCGAGCGCGATCGCGATCTGCTCGCCCGGCTTGTAGCCGGCCTGGGTGATGGCCTCCAGCACAACTTCGATCGCCTCGGTATTGGATTTCACCGACGGCGCGAAGCCGCCCTCGTCGCCGACCGCGGTGTTGTAGCCGCGCTTCTTCAGCACGCCCTTCAGCACGTGAAAAGTCTCGACGCCCCAGCGCAGCCCCTCGCTGAACGACGTCGCGCCCACCGGCATCACCATGAATTCCTGGAAGTCGACGTTGTTGTCGGCGTGTGCGCCGCCGTTCAGGATGTTCATCATCGGCGTGGGCAGCAGGCCGGCGGTAAATCCGCCGAGATACTGATACAGCTCGATGCCGAGATGGTCGGCCATGGCGCGGGCGGCCGCCATGGAAACCGCCAGGATTGCGTTCGCGCCCAGCTTGCTCTTGGTCGGCGTGCCGTCCAGTGCGAGCATGGTGTTGTCGATCTCGCGCTGTTCGCTGGCATCCATGCCTTCCAGTTCAGGCGCGATCACTTCGTTGACGTTGTTGACCGCCTTCAGCACGCCCTTGCCGGCATAGCGGCACTTGTCGCCGTCACGCAGCTCCAGCGCTTCGTGCTCGCCGGTTGAGGCTCCGCTGGGGACGGCGGCGCGGCCGCGCGCACCGCTTTCCAGGATGACATCGGCTTCGACGGTGGGATTTCCGCGGGAATCCAGAATTTCACGGGCAAGAATCAGTTCAATTTGGGTCATAGAAGTCCTGCGTCTCCCGCCTGTGGATTCGCTTGCGCGAGGCGAGAGGAGATACGAAACCAGTCATTATACGGGAGCGCTACACCGGGATATCGGTGACCGGCCAACCCCACCCGGGAAGCCATGTCGCGGCAGCCAAGGGTTATCTAGGAAGTCATCGTCAAATTTACAACGGCTTTCGGAAAACGAGTTTGCGGCGATGCCTGCGGTTGAGTATCCTCTTTCGGAGCGGTTTAAATGCACCAGTCGAGGTGCATCGCGGACGCCCTGGCCGACGCTGCGACCGCTCGACGGAGCTCAACGACATGTGGAAGCGTAAGGAAGACGAATACACAACCCCTAGCGAGCCCAGTCTCCACCGGTTCGCCATCGATCCCGGTCACGCCGGCGCCACCGCGTCCGGCCGACCCCGTGCGCAGCGACTGCTCTGCGGCAGCAGTGAAGTCGCCACCATCGGCAAGTCCGTCGTGGTAAAAGGCGAACTTTCCGGCAGTGAAGATCTGATTGTCGACGGCGAAGTGGAAGGCTCGATCACCCTGCGCGGGCAGAGCCTTGACCATCGGCCCCAATGGCCGGGTGCGCGCCAACATCGAAGCCCGCAACGTGATCGTGCACGGCCGCGTGGATGGCAATATCCATGCCACTGAGCGGGTTGAGCTGCGCAAGAGCGCTTCGTTGACCGGCGACATCTCAACCGCACGCATCTCCATCGAGGACGGAGCGTTCTTCAAAGGCGGCATCGATATTCAGAAGCCGAGCCTGGTCCTAAGATTGAAGCGAAGCCGCAAGCAGTCGCGGCGGCGGCTCCGGCGTCCATCGCGGCACAGGGCACTTTGCTCGGAACCCAAGAAGCTGTAGGCTAGCCTAACTTGTTCCTTGCCCGGGCGCATCCCGCGGTGCGCCCCAGGGCTTTCCACCTTGTGCCTTCCCATCCCTGCACTTCACCGATCAGAAACATTGATGGTCGCGGCACTCTACCCATACAATGGTGCCCTGTGGCTCCCGGCATCTTCAGTAGATTATTCGGTGGCTCTGGCCGGCAGGGTGCAGACGAAGAAATCGTTTCCGGACAGAAGATCAGCCGTCGCTCGACAGGCTTCAACGAGTTCATTCGCGCCATCTCGCGCGAAGAAGGCTTGAAGATCCTGGACCTGGGCTCAACCTCGCCCGCCAACATCACCTTCATGACCGGCCTCGGTCATCGCTTCCATCAGGAAGACGTGTTGCGCTTGTCGAGCGACAAGTCGCTCATCATCCCCAATGGCGACGGCGGCAATACCATCGACGTGGATCGCTTCCTGCGCGAGAACCTGAATTTCGGCCGCGAAGAATTCGATGCCGTCATGTTCTGGGACTTGGCCGACTTCTTGCCGGAACCGCTGGTGAAGCCACTGATCGAACGCATGCATGTGGCCATGAAGCCCGGCGGCATCATGCTGGCTTTCTTTCATACCAAGGACGCCGGCCCTGAGGCGCCCTTCTATCGCTACAACATCGTGGCCAAGGATACGTTGGAGCTGCAGCCGGTGCGCGGCCTTCCGTCTGCAACGCGTGTTCAACAACCGGCACGTGGAAAACCTTTTCCGCGATTACAGCTCCATCAAGTTTTTCCTGGGACGAGACAATATTCGCGAAGTACTGGTTATCCGCTAGGAAACCCGCTTTCCCGCTCTTAAGGCTTGTTTTGAAGGGGACGGCCTTCAGGCCATCCGTCAAGCACCTGCAAAATCATGCGGCTTGAGCCGCTGCGGGACTCGCTTTGACTTGATCAGAGCTTCCTTGGCTCTTAGCTCTAGCGTTTACCTCACTGTGTGCTGGCCGACTGGCTGAACGCTTTGGGTAGAAACCGAGTCGGCCTGCCGACTACATGCTCTGGCCGGATCAGCTCCGGATTCAGCCATTCGATCACGGCCGCATAACCCAGGCTTTCAGGATCGTCGCTCGAGATAGTGCGGAACGACCGCGAGCACGTGAAAGCCTTCCTTAAGCTGAAAGCTAAGCGTGGGATCGTATTCCACACCTTCGACAACTTCCGTGACGTACTCCTCCGGCTTTAAGTGGCAGGCACAAGTGTGATAGCCCCGAAGGCGTGATCCGGCCCGAATTCGCAGCAGGTTCAGCGACTCCGTCAGGCCGCGCCGGCAGCGGTATAGTTTGTCGCCAATCCCGTGGTGCTGCAGCGTAGGATCGACAATCACCTCCGCGCCATAAAGAGTCTGCCCATTCTTGGGATCATGATTGGTAAACATGCCGTCGGCGGTAAACTGCTCCCAGTTTTCCAGCATGTTGTAGTGGTCCCAATCTACGATCAGGCTCGCCGCCATCCCCACGATCCTTTCCTCGGGACCGTGCACCGCAACGAATTGACCATCGGGAAATAGACGCAGGTGCGATGACAGTTGCTCGGCGTTCCAAGGCGGCGTGTCGGGATAGATCCGGCGACACAGCTCGGTTATGCCGGCAAAGTCGCGCGGCGCGGTGTTGCGGACGGATACTGGCTCGTTCTGATCGGTCATTGAGTTCTGGTCTTCGTACATCTTGTCGGCAAATTGTGCCCTGTAGTTTACTTTGTGACAGCTTCGTTTGGCAGCACAATCATCCTGCGCGGCGAGTTTTGCGGATAAGGAAGGGCATCACGCCTGGAAGTCGCAGCAGCTCAAAAGCGGCAGGTTTAGCGAATTCCGGCAGCGATGTCAGCGAGCGTACACGAGAGGCGGCCGACAATAATGGCGCAAATTGGCGGTCGTACTCGCGCTGATAGAAGGCGACCGACTCCGCCAATGTGGTCTCACCCGCTAAGAACTTGCCGACACACTCTGCCGCTACTTGTCCGCTGCGCAAAGCAATGGAAATGCCATCGCCGGCGAAGGGATCGATAAACGCCGCAGCATCGCCAACGCAGATGATATTCCCCCGGACCGGTTGCGGCGCGCGATAGATCAGCGGAGCGGTACTGATCGGCTGGGTGACGGCCTTCCATCCGGAGGCTCGCTCCGCCAGTCGGGGATGCAAGCCAAAAACCTCTTGCAGCGAAGTCGCTGCGTCGGAGCGCACCATCGCGCAAGCGTTCACCATGTTCTCCGCTATCGGCTGAACGCCACAGTAGCCGTTCGGGAAAAAATACAGGTCCGTGGATCGCGCGGGATGGCTTTCCCGGAAGTGCGCCTTCAGCCCGATCCACTTCGGACCGGGCGGAACGGTTCGGTCCGAAGTGAACTGCGACCATCGGCCCGCGGCTACGATCACACTCTTAGCCACGAACGTTGCCGATGAAGTCTGCACCTGAAAGGGGCCATCGCCATCGCTCCCCAGAACTTCACAGCTGGCGCGAGTCTCGATACCGACCGCCTGAGCTGCTCTCCACAGATGTTCGTCAAGATCGTAGCGAGTAATGCTGCGTCCGCCTGGTGAAACTGGCGCTTCGAGCACGCGACTTCCCAACAACAGACGCATGCAGTCGATGACGGGCGCACTCGCGAACAGCCGGTTAGCCGATGGTACGTCCCGCAGCAACGTAGCCAGAACGTCGAGAGCCTCGGCAGAAACAAATTCTCCGCAAACTTTGTGGCGCGGAAAGTCGCGCGCCTCCAACAAGAGCACCTTCGCTCCCTGGCGTGCCGCGGTGATAGCAGCAGAGCTTCCCGCCGGGCCGGCGCCGATCACAGCGAGATCGAATTGGGGGAAAGCATTTAGCATTTGGCGGTTGGCAATTGGCGGTTGGCAATTGGAACTTGGCTCCTAGCCTGTAGCTGGTAGCCTTTCGCCATTGGATACCGCTTTGGTAATGCACAAATGGAGCTGCTGCAAGTGGGCCGTATTCTCTTGACCAAAAGCTAATAGCTTAGAGCCAAATGCCAATTGCCAAATGCTAATTGCTACCTTCCGCCTTTCCACAACAACACGCCCATGCGATACAGATAGTGTCTCGAGATCTGAATCTTCTGGACCGGCAATGCTCTCAACATATGCCGCATTTCGTCGCAAGTGTAGGCTCTGCGCACCGATGCCGGCGCATCGTGCCAGGTAATGGGGCTGCGAAACAGCGGCAACCCAGCGTAGACCAAAGCCAGATGCAGCCGGCTGCGAATCAGGTCGTTAATCAGCACAGCTCGCCGGCAAACCCGCAATGCCTCGAGCGCCAAGAGCGGCAACACCCCGGGCTCG
Source organism: uncultured Acidobacteriaceae bacterium (assembly GCA_963746515.1). Taxonomy (GTDB): domain Bacteria; phylum Acidobacteriota; class Terriglobia; order Terriglobales; family Acidobacteriaceae; genus Bog-257. The sequence goes on from CAVVBO010000005.1 coordinate 961,447, forward strand.
AAATGATGAGCGAAGAGCGAGCAGCTCACCACGTCAAAAGCGCCATCGCAAAACGGCAGGTTCAGGGCGTCTCCCGACACCGCCGCCACGCCATCGGCAGGCAAGTGCGACCACATGCGATCCAAGAGAGTTACATCCAGCTCGATTCCGCGGCGGGCCAGTGCCCGGCGCGCGGCTAGAGGCACGTCACCCGTTCCGGAACCAACCTCCAGCAGCGACAATCGCCGGCAATCGGACTCGGAAGTGATTCGCAACAGTAAATCAATTGTGGTACGTGTTCCTCCGAACCAATCGTTGATGTGCTTTAAGTCGACGAGCGAGGCCGCTACTTCGGCGGGACTGCCCCCGTCGTCGTCGAGCATTTCGGCGATGACTCTGCGTTGCATGCCGGCAAATTGCGGTAGAACTTCCGTTGCTATTCTGGCGAACTCTTCGATGGTATCAACGGTCGGCTGCTAAGAATAAGCCGGCCAGAAAAGCATTCTGCATCGCCACCGGACTGACTCCTGTACTTCTTTGGCTCTTGCCAGAGTACCCGCCCAGGAACATCATTCTGCTGGAACCTCTAGAAAACACAGTCCCATGGCTATGTGCTGCCCAGTGGCAGCGGGGCTCACGAAAAGGAGTGGTCAAAAAAGCAACTGCGAGCTTCCGCGGCTCGTCTAACCTTAGCAGGGACTTTTCTCGAAGAGGTGCTGTGAAGATACGTTGTACTAACGCGCGGAGTGCGCTGGCGGCAATGTTCGCACTGCTGTTGTTCGTCTCCGTTGGGCATGCTCAACAAAAACCGAACATCGATCCCCTGGTGTTGGTTCGCCAGGCCTCGCAAAACGAGATCAAGGCCAGCGATGTCGAGCAGTACTTCATGTTCAAAGACAACACGGACTACAAAGATCATTCCGTCACTAAGGAGATTCTGCGGACCAAACAGGGTGGTCTGACGACCACGCTCCTGATCAACGGTCAGCCCCTGACCGCCGACGAACGCAAGAAAGATAACGAAAAGCTGGAGAAATTCGCCAACGATTCTGACGCCCGCCGCAAACGGCGGGAGGCCAATAAGGAAGACGACAAGCGCGGCGAGCTCATGTTGGCCAGTCTTCCGGATGCGTTCCTCTACACCTATGTTGGCACCGATCATGGCCCCAAGGGTGAGGAACTCGTGCATTTGAACTTCAAGCCGAATCCCAACTTCAGTCCTCCCAACCACGAAACCGCCGTGTATCAGGGTATGGAGGGCGATATGATCATCGATCGCAAAGCCCTGCGCATCGCCAAGATCGACGGCACGCTGTTCAAAGATGTCGATTTCGGCTGGGGAATTCTCGGCAAGCTCTACAAGGGCGGTAAGTTCATCATCGTCCAGCGCGATGTCGGCGGCGGCCATTGGGAAGAGGTGCAGGAAACTCTGCAATTCAATGGCAAGATTCTTATGCTTAAGCCACTGACGATCTGGTCGACGGAGACGATGACCGACTTCCGGCCCATCCCGGCTGACCTTACCACGGCCCAGGCGCTCGATATGCTGCACAAGAGCGATGAAGTGGTTGCCGAAAATGGCGGCGGCGTCAAGGAAGCGCAGAACAATCACAAATAGCGAAGGGTTACGGAAGCTGCCGGTTCCTTTGTCATGCCAGTCAGTCGAGGGAACGCAAAAGCTCCCAGTTCGTTTGTTATCCCCGGGCGCAGCCGAGGGAGAGTTGAAACCCCACTTCATCTGTCATCCCCGAGCGCAGCCGCGGGATCTGCGGTTCGACTGCCGAGCGGCGTCAGCCCTGCAACGTTGCCTTCTTCACCGTCAACTCTTCAATCAAGGGCAGCCGCAGATCGTAACCCCGACCTGGCTTGTCGCCAATTACGATTGTTCCCCGCTCTGAAACTTCGACTTCCGGCTCGATGATGTCTTCCTTCCAATAGCGCTTCGACGCCGACACATCGCCGGGCAGCTTGAAATTGGCCAGCGTCGACAGTGCCACATTGTGGGAGCGGCCGATACCCGACTCCAGCATGCCTCCGCACCACACCGGAATGCCGAAGCGCTGGGCGACGTCGTGAACGGCGATCGCCTCGGAGAAGCCGCCGACTCGTCCCACTTTGATGTTGATGATGCGGCAGGCGCCCAATTCCAGCGCAGCCTCGGCGTCGCGGGCGCTGCGAATGGCTTCATCGAGACAGAGCGCGGTCTGTAATTGCTTTTGCAGGCGCGCGTGGAAGTAGAAGTCGTCGCTCCACAGCGGCTGCTCGATCATCAGCAACTTGAAGCGGTCGAAATCTCTTCAGATGCTGTTCGTCGGCCAGGGTGTAAGCGGAATTCGCATCGCAGCTCAGCATGATATCGGGCCAGCGCGCGCGGATCTTCTCCAGCACCTCGACGTCCCACCCGGGCTTTACCTTGATCTTGATGCGCTGATATCCGGCCGCCAGTTCAGTTTCGATCTTCTGCAACAGTTGCTCGTGCGAATCCTGAATGCCGATGCTGACGCCGCAGGCGATTTCGCGTTGCGTGCCGCCCAGCAGCTTCCACAGCGGAATTCCCTTCTCCTGTGCCTCGGCATCCCAGGCGGCGTTCTCCAGCGCTGCCTTGGCCATGCGATGCTCGCGCACCCGCGCCAGCAGCGCCGGAACTTCGCTGCCCTGCCTGCAGCGTCTTGCCCAGCAGCGCCGGCCCGAGGTAGCGCATGGTGACATCCCACGCGCCTTCGATGTATTCCTCGCTGTAGTAGGGATCTTCGCCGGCAACGCATTCGCCCCAGCCTTCGAGGCCGTCACAATGCAGAGTGACCAGCAGGACGCGGCGCGTGTAGGTGCGTCCGAAGCTGGTCTCGAAAAAGTGAACCAGAGGAATTTTCAGCTCGCGCAGGGTGATGGCTTCAATCTTCATAGGTTCTTAGCCTAGGACGTTATTTGCTGCCATACGACCAGCTTTCATCCCAACGTCCCAGCAGAAAAGCTCCATTGCCGTTCTCGTCGCGCTCATAGCCCAGACACGCTAGGCCACGCGAGAACGCTTTGAGAAACTGCTCCCGATTGCGCAATTGCCGTCGGCTGCTTTCTGACGTGTCTCGGCTCCCGCTTTCCAGGCGTAGATTTCGGCCGGAACTTCGATCTGCGCTTCTGATTGAAAAACCGGATTGCTGTCCGCTGGCAAGCAGGGCCTCGACGCGTTTCGACTTCAGCCACCACTCCGCTACCAGGCGGTCAGTGGGAAGAAACCCCTGCAGCGGCGACGACGTAATGCCGTACTGGTTGATGTTATAGCGGCGCGCGATCGCGCCCAGCCGTTCCAGGTTGAAGTATGAGTTCTTGATTTCCAGCGGATCGAAGGTCCACTCCATCAGCTCGTAGCCGTGGACCATAGCATCGTCGCGCTGAAACAGCTTGATGCGCCGGCCCAGGCCACTATTGCGATAGCCGCTCTTCACGCCCAGCATGTGCGAGTGAAGATACGAGTGCCCGTTGCGAGTGCCGGGAATCGAAAACGCAAAGCCGACCAGCGCGTCGCCCGTCCAAGGCGCCAATCACCTGTCCGCCGATTTTCGGCGCCAGGGAAAAAATTCGCAGCGGCACCAGTTCATTGTCGGCGAATCCCCAAACTTCTTTCTGCAGGGCAACGCAGGCGCGAAACTCGTCCAGCTCGGTGCAATTGCGCAACCGGATAGCGTCATCGTTCACGGCTTTTCCTGCTGCTTCGATTCCTGCCACAGCGACTTCCATTTCCTCGAGCGAAGCTTCGGCCGGTTTGCGGCCCTGCTCGCGCAGCTTCTCTTCCAGATATTCGAAGCGGCGGCGGAATTTGCGATTGGTCTTGCGCAATGCCGACTCGGGATCGAGCGAGAGATAGCGCGCCAGATTCACCAGCACGAAGAACAGGTCGCCAACTTCATCTTCCAGCCGGGCGCGCAGCTCGGGAGAAATCTTCACGCCACGCGCGCCGGCAACGTCCGTCGCCGATTCCGGTCGCGGACCGGGCGCGGGATAGTCCTCGAGATTCTTGCGAAGCTCCTGTGTCTCTTCGTTCAGCTTGTCAAACAGCCCTTCGATGTTCGGCCAATCGAATCCAACCTGCGCCACGCGCGAGCTGATCTTGTAAGCTTCCATCAGCGATGGCATGGCGGTGGAGACTCCGGCCAGCACGGACTCGGGATGATCCTGCGGCTTTCCGCTTTCGCCTGACTCCTGCTGGCGCTTCTTCTTCTCCTCGGCCTTCAGCGCCTGCCAGTTGCGCAACACTTCGCCGGGTGTGTCAGCCTTCACCTCGCCAAAGACATGGGGATGGCGATCGACCAGCTTGTTGGACAGGCGATCGAGCACGTCGTCGATGGAGAAGCGCTTCTCCTCGGCCGCCATTTCCGAGTAGAAGAGCACCTGCAGCAGCAGGTCTCCAAGCTCGCCGGTCAGCTCGTCCCAGTCGCGGGCGTCGATGGCTTCCACCACCTCGTAAGCTTCTTCCAGGGTGTAAGGCTTGATGGTGTCGAAGGTCTGCTCGCGGTCCCAGGGACATCCGCCCGGGCCGCGCAACCGCGCCATGATGGATACGGCGCGCTCGAATCGTTCGCCTGTCGTGGCCATTACACCCAATCTAAATGACGCTGGCGACTGGCGCAAAAAGGACAGCAGATTAGGTACGTGGGTCAGTTTGAATGAGGATGCGTTCCTTTCGCGCGCCGGCGCGAATCGGCACGCCCAGATCCCTCGCTGCGGCTTGCTCGGCATGACAATCAAACTGACCCACTACCCAGATCGGGTATGGGGTTAGCAGTTAGGACGCCGCACCCCGTTGCCGCGGAAAGGTGCGAGCCAGCAATCGCGGATCGTCGGAGATCAGGCCATCAACTCCCCAGCTGGCCAGGCGCAGCAGATCGTGCGCGTCGTTCACCGTCCACGTGAGCAGCTTCTTCTCACGCGCATGGATCTCATCGATCAAGCGCTGCGAGACCAGCGAGTAGTGCGGAATAAAGGCAGCGATCGGCAGCTCGGCCCCGCGCTCGGCATCTTCCGCGTGTTCGCAGATAAAGCCCAGAGGGAGCGACGAATCAAGATCGCTGAGGCGCAGCAGTACGTCAGGGAGAAAGGACGAGACCACATATCCGCGCCGGGGCGGCTTGGCACGCAGCGCCGCAACTACCGCTTCCTCATTGCCGGTAACCTTCAACTCGATGTCGAGATAAGCCGTGCCGCCGAAGCGTGTCAACACATCTTCCAGGCAGGCAAGATTGTGGCCGCCACGACGTTCGAACCCTGAGTAGTCTGTGATCGCCACTTCCTTGCGGTTGAGTTTTGGATCGTGGGACAGCACGGAGCGGCGATCGCGCGTGTACCGGACATCGAACTCGAAGCCGTCACAACCGCCGGCCATGGCGTAGTCGAAGGCGGCCAAGGTGTTCTCCACGGGAAAACCAGGCTTGCGCCAACGCAGTCCGAGACAGGGCAACGGCCTGACACCGCGATGTCCCAGGAGAAGCGGAGGTGAGTTCGTATTCACGCGGAAGAAGGATTCGCTTTTCGCTTTTCGCTTTTCGCTTTTCGCTTTTGGCTTTTCGCTCTTGGCTATTTAGCTCTTAGCTCTTAGCTCTTAGCTCTTAGCCACAATTTCAACGCTGACCTTTTATGCCTGGGAGAAAAACCACAACTCTCATATCCAGAAGAGAATCCACACCTCGCCGGCCATAAGCCAATTGCTAAAGCCAAGTGCCAACTGCCAGTTTCCTAGCCGCTGTCTTTCAGTCCAAATCGAAATCCCGTATCGGCTTGCCTGTATCCGGTGTTTCCTTGGCGCGCTTGAGCGCTTCCTGAAATTTCTTCTCCAGCAGATCGCCCGAATGTTTCTGTGCCTCCACCGATTGCCGGAATAGGGATTCCTTGCGGCTGTCCTGATCCTTCATGGCTTTCGCCGCCGCTTCCAGGTCTTCAAAGGTCTTGGGCACGGCTTTGGGCGTGTGGGCGATCACCGCCTTGGTCTCGGCATCGATCTTGAGTAAGGCGCCACAACAGGGGCAGCCAACCTCGAATGGAGCAAGATTCTTGGGCATGGCGGAATCTTACCGCAGCAGGGCAGAGGCGTGCCAGCGGCGGAACTGTCGGCGCGTCTAAAGGCTAGAAGAAGCGGTACATAAACACGTTGGCGGCACGGCTTTGATGCGGAATCATCGTCAGCACCAGTACACAGGCTGCCGCCCACATGGGAGCAATCCAGAGCCAGCGGTCGCGCACCACGATTGCGATCAATTCCGAACGGAAGGTCATCGCTCCCGCTTGCAGCCGCTCGGAATAGCGATCGAGCAGGTCAATGACGATCAATACCACAGCGTAGGAGACAGCCAGACTCAGGACTACCAGATACAAACTCGAGTGAAGAACGTGACGGGAGTAACTGGCGGGCGAGATCAACGCCGAGAACATTTCTTCCGCCTGCGCCAGGGAATTGGCGCGGAAGAAGATCCATCCCAGGCTGATCAGGGCCATGGTCAGCATCCACGAGAATGCCGTCCAAGCCCAGGCAGAGGGCTGCCAATTCAGCTTCCGCTCCACTTGTTGCGCTTGCCGGTGCAAGATCAGAAGCACTCCGTGATAGCAGCCGAACAAAACGAATAGCAGCGTTCCTTTGTGCCAGATTCCGAATAACACCATCGCCACCAGCAGGCAGAACTTTCGCCACCACTCCTGGCGACGCAACATCGCCAGCGGGAGGAATACGTAGTCGCGAATCCAAAATGACAGCGACATATGCCAGCGCGTCCAGAAGATCGATGGCGTGGTTGAGGCGAACGGGCGAGCAAAGTTTTCCGGCACCACAAAACCCAGCATTCTGGCAGCGCCGATGGCGATATGCGAGTAGCCGGCAAAATCGAAGAACACCTGCAAGCCATAGCCGAACGCCAGGCACCACACGTCCGGTCCGCTCAAGTTGGTGGCTTGGTCGAAACCCGCATTGATGCCCTTGTCCGCTGAGAATTCCTTTGCCCAGGAGTTGCGCAATCTGCATCATCAGCAGCCCCGTGGCGATGCGGCAGAGGCCGCGGCTCATGTCGTCGCGCGACGGCCGCTGCTCGGAGCGGAATTGCGGAAGCATGTCGGGCATGCGGCAGATCGGCCCCGAGATCACCACCGGGAAGAACGCCATGTACAGCGCGAATTCAACGAAAGACGGATCAAGTTCTTCGCCGCGGTACAAGTCGAACAGATAGCTCATCGCCTGAAAGGTCCAGAACGAGATGCCGAGCGGCAACGCCAGGTGGGAGAACTTCTGCAACGAGGCGAGCGGGATTGAGACGGCGATACCAGGCACGTACTTGAACGTCGCCAGCAGAAGCAAATTGAAAGCCAGTCCTGTCCATAGCCCGAGGACTGAAGGATTGCGCCTCATCCATCGGCCCACCAGGAAGTTGATGACCGTGGAGGCAAGAAGAACAGCCAGGAACCATGGCCCCCAAGTGACATAAAGCGCATAGCTGGCGAAGAGCAGGACGCCTTGCCGAAGCCCCCGAGAGCGCGCCTTCATTAAGACGAGCAGTCCCAATAGCAGTGCGACACAGTAAAACAGCACTCGAAATATCATGGCGTGCTCCCCGCTCATTGGCGACCGCCAGATGGACCCGTGGGCGCACGTTCGGATTGATCGGCTGCGTCCTCGCTTGAGATCGGCGACTGGCGCTTGGTAACAGGGCTTTCCAGCAAAGTGTTGCCCATCACATTGGCAACCACGGCGTCACCTGCCGAATTGTAATGCGTATCGCCAAAGATGAAATGGCTCAGATACCAGCAGCCGGGCTGGGTGCGGGGACATTGGTCTTTGATTGCGAAGAAAGCTGGAAACAGCGTAACAAAGCGCTTGCATTTGCCTTCACACCAGTCTTGCCAGATGCGGACTTGGCGGGAATCCACGTTGTCGTGAGCGATTTGTGCCGGCCAGGGATAAACCACAACGCTGATCGGGATATTGCGTTCCTTCAGTTCCTGCCAGAGGAGATCCATTTTCTCCTTTTCCCGACGAATGCCGCCTTCCAACCCAAGTGGCCCGTACCCGGTCTCGTAGGGCAGGGCATCAGAAACCTTGCGATAGGTCCAGGCCGAGCGCTCCAGATCGAACTCGTTCCCACCATGACCGAGATCTAGGTGATACCAACCGAAGCGCACCAGTGTCTTCTCGAAGAAATCGAAGACATCGTTGGTAAGCAGCAGGTGGTTATTAATCCAGAGCCGCAGATTGGAATACCGGCTGGATTTGGCTGTCTTCTGAGCGGCAGTCGCCACTGCTCCCGATGTGCCGACATCGTGAAAGAAGGCAGCCTCGTCCTGGGCATCTGAGATATCGATAAACACGATGGCTTCGTCAAACTCGACGCCTTCTTTGATCAGCATTTTTGCCGTGTTGAGATAGTTCGAAGGCGAGTAGCCTTCGACGCTGCTATTGAGGAATTCGTATTGCGGGAAATTGGCTGCGAGGCGTCCGATAAAGCTATCCTGCCAGCTGGTCATTCCTTCCGGTGCGGAGTCACCCAGAATGAGAATACGAGGCTGCGCGCTGGTTGGCGGCACCTGCCGAATACGTTCATCGCGAAATCCGAGGCTGTTGGTATTGAACTCGTACGAGTTTCCCAGCCAGGGCCGAATGCAAGAACAGTTTGGCAGGAAGGCAAAGCTCCGCACCGGATCACGACTGAAGCAGAATCCCTGTGGCCCGCCGGAAACCGCCGCACCCAGAATTGCCGCGCTATAGAAGTAATCGAAGATGACGAAGCACGCCAGGCTGAATGCCAGCGATGCCACAAACAGTGCCAGCTTGAGCCGCCGTTGCTGCTTGGGATCAGGGAGAACTTGGCCTGCTGGTACTGGGTTTGTCTGCACCGTACTCAAGATCTCATCTCTCAAAGTGAGCCGCAAGTTAAGCGAACAACGGCACGGTTACTTGCGCGGTTTGCCCACCCGCTGGGCGGTCGCGAACATCAGCGCCACGGTGTCCATGTCCTTCGGTTGGACCTTGCCGGCGGGAATCCGGAGATGGGTTAGGTCTTCCAACTTGAGCAGCACATCTACCAGCGCCATGGAGTCGATCAGCCCCGAAGAAACCAGCCGGGTGTTCTCGTCGATCGCCAGATTCGGTTTTCGAATAATCTCTGCCACATGTTCGATCATTTGCTGTGTTTCGGCAGTCACGAATCGTTCCTCTCCCTTTGCAGTTCTGGATGTTCTCGTCAGCAGCTTCTCACGCGTGATGGATCGGGCAGGTGTGTAACGCATGCAAGATTCGACTCAGATCAGCGATATCGCGGTGATTCAGATTACCTACAAGTTTCGCGTGGAGCAGGATCGTAACTCAGTTTAGGTCCGCCAGCAGAATGAAAGCCCTCCCTGGGAGAAGGGCTCGTTTTTGACACAGTTGCCGGAACTTACCGCAACTCCTCCATGCACTCCTCCAGCACTTGGCGCGAGGGGCGGGTGACGCTCTCCGGCAAAGTAGCCAGCGGCCGGTCGGTCATGTCGATCATGTCGAGGAAGTTTGGCGCCGTGGTGTTCAGGTAGAAAACGCCGGTAAGCACTTCACCCGCTTCGTGCGATTCCATGATGCGCTTGATCGACTCCGTCTTATGCGTGGGGTCGTAATCTTTCTCCAGCTTGCGCAGGCGCAAGTGCGAGCCATCGTGCATGGTGACGTTGAGGCTGGTGCCGGCATCGTACTCCACATCGATTTCGTTGAAGTGCGGGACGAAGTTGAGATCATGCAGCGGCTCTTCGTGGTCGATCACGAACTTGTAAGACTTGGTGGAACCCTCGTGATCGTTGAAGGTGGTGCAGGGCGAGATCACGTCGAGCATGACCGTGCCGCGATGCGACAGCGCCGCCTTCAGCATGGTGTGCAGCTGCTTCTTGTCGCCGGAGAACGACCGGCCCACAAAGGTCGCGCCCAGCATGATCGCCAGCGCGCAGGTGTCGATAGGCGGAAGATCGTTGATGACGCCGGTCTTCAGCTTCGAGCCCAGATCGGCGGTGGCCGAGAACTGGCCCTTAGTCAGCCCGTAAACGCCGTTGTCTTCGATGATGTAGATCATCGGCAGATTGCGGCGCATGAGGTGAACGAATTGTCCGATGCCGATCGAGGCGGTGTCGCCGTCGCCGCTGACGCCCAGCGCCACGATCTTGGAGTTCGCCAGCACCGCGCCGGTGGTCACCGACGGCATGCGTCCGTGCACCGAGTTGAAGCTGTGCGAGCGGCCCATGAAGTAGGCCGGACTCTTCGATGAGCAGCCGATCCCCGACATCTTAACGACGCGCTCGGGCGCGATGCCCATTTCGTAGAAGGCATCGATGATGCGCTCGGAGATGGCGTTGTGGCCGCAACCGGCGCAGAGCGTGGTCTTGCCTCCGCGATAGTCCAGCACGGTGAGTCCAATGCGATTCGTTTTCGGCTGGGGCGGCGGTGCGGTTGTGGTCGCCATTTACTTGCCCTCCTGGGAAAGGATGTTATCGGTGATGGTGCGCGCGTCGATAGGCAGTCCGTTATAGTGGCGAACGCTGCGCAGCCTGGCGATGTCTTCGATCGCGATGTCGAGCTTAATCAGCTCGTGCATCTGAGCATCGCGGTTCTGATCGACGATGTAGACCCGCTGGTGCGTGGCGATGAAATCGTGCGTCTCTCGGGTGAATGGATAAGCCCGCAGGCGGAGATAGTCGACATGCACTCCGTGTTCGGACTGTAGCTGGTCGAGGGTCTCGACCACGGCGTGATGCGAAGTACCGTAGGCGATGATGCCGACCTCGTTCCCGTCATTGCGCACGATCTCCGGCTTAGGAACCAGAGTGCGCGCGTGTTCGAACTTGCGCGCCAGGCGATCCATGTTGTTGGCGTAGTCGTCAGGACGCTCGCTGTACTGCGACTTCTCGTTGTGACCGCTGCCGCGCGCGAACCACGCCGCGCTCGGAATGGTCGGTGCCCGGCAAAGTGCGGTAGCCAATAGCGTCGCCATCCACGTCTTTGTAGCGGGAGAATCCGCCGAGTCGTTCGAGATCTTCCGCGGTCAAAACCTTGCCACGATTCTGCGGCTTCTCGGGATACTCAAACGGCTCCGACATCCAGTTATTCATGCCAAGGTCCAGGTCCGACATGACGAACACCGGCGTCTGCAACTGTTCCGTCAAATCGAAAGCATCGTTAGCCATGGTGAAACATTCGCTGACGCTGCAGGGAATGAGCATGGGATGGCAAGTGTCACCATGCGACAGACGGGCCACGAAGGAGATATCGCCTTGCGAGGTGCGGGTGGGCAATCCGGTCGAGGGGCCAACGCGCTGGATGTCCCAGATGACGCCGGGAATCTCGACGTAATAGCCCAGTCCGGCAAACTCGGCCATCAGCGAAATGCCGGGTCCGGCGGTCGCCGTCATGGAGCGCGCTCCGGCCCATCCTGCACCCAGAACCATGCCGACCGCAGCAAGTTCGTCCTCGGCCTGCACGATGGCGAACGTTGCTTTGCCATCGGGACCGACGCGATAGGCCTTCATGTATTCGATCAGCGTCTCAACCAGCGACGACGAGGGGGTGATGGGATACCAGGTCACCACGGTTACGCCGGCGAACATGGAGCCCAGCGCGGCGGCCGCGTTGCCGTCGATGATGATCATGCCGGTCGTCTTGTCCATGCGCTCGACAGTGAAGGGATCGGCCTTGGTGAGCGATGCGGCGGCGTAATCGTAACCGGCCTTGGCGGCGTTCCAGTTGAGCTCGGCGGCCTTGACCTTCTTGGCGAACTGCTTGCGCAAGCGCTTTCTCTACTTCGGCCATGTCGAGGTTGAGAAGTCGCGCCACGACGCCTACGTACACCATGTTCCTGACCAGCTTGCGCAGCTTGGACTCAGGACAGACGGCCGCGGTGATCTTGTCGTAGGGCACGGGATAAAACGTGAGATCGGAGCGCAACTCGTTGAGCTTCAGCGGCTCGTCGTAGAGCGCGACCGCACCGGGCGCCAGCGACAACACGTCTTCGCGCGCGGTCTCGGGATTCATCGCCACCAGGAAATCGATTTCCTTCTTGCGCGCGATGTAACCCTTCTTGCTGGCGCGGATGGTGTACCAGGTCGGTAATCCGGCGATGTTCGAGGGGAACATGTTCTTGCCGGATACGGGCACGCCCATCTGGAAGATGGTGCGCAGCAGGACGGTGTTCGCGCTCTGCGAACCGGAACCGTTTACGGTTGCAACCTGGATGCTGAAGTCGTTAACGACGGGCTCACGCACGGCACCGTGCTCGGCGCCGTGTACTGCAATTTCAGTTGTGGCCATCAATACCCCTTACTACAGATGGATGTCGCGGGCAGGGAGAACGCTTCATTATAGGGCAGTTGGCAAGCGGCTGGGGAGTTTAGCCAGGCATTCTTGCGAATGTAGTTAACTCCGGCCCGACGAGATCACAGAGCCTCGCGTTTGGCTGGCGCGCAGATCGAGCCGATGACTTCCAACGCCTGGGCACATTGATCGCGGCTTACGTCGAGGTGGGTTACAAAGCGTATCAGTTGCGGCCCCACGCCGTTGGCCAGAACGTTGTGCCCGGCGAGTTCGCGGGATAAGTCGGATGAACTAAGACCCGTGGCGGAGATGTCGCAAATGAGTATGTTGGTTTGAACCTTGGCCGGATCGATCTTGATGCCGTCGATTTGCGTTAAGCCTTCGGCGAGAAATTTGGCGTTGGCATGATCCTGGGCCAGCTTCTCCGGACCTTGCTCCAGGGCGATGAGGGCTGCCGCCGCAAGAATCCCCGCCTGACGCATGCCGCCGCCGAGAGCCTTGCGGTAAATGCGGCCGCGATCGATCAGCTCCGCGCTGCCGACCAGCAACGACCCTACCGGCGCGCCCAGCCCCTTCGACAAGCAGAACATCACGGTATCGGCTTTGGCAGTCAGTTGTGCGACCGGAACTCCGAGCGCGACGGCAGCATTGAACACGCGCGCTCCGTCCAGATGCACTGGCAGTCCGGCGGCGTGTACGTCTTGTCGCAAACTTCGTCAAATACCGCCGGAGGGGTGATTGTGCCCCCCTGCCATATTGTGAGTGTTCTCCAGCGAAACCAGGCCGGTCTTGGCGGCGTGGTAACTCTTAGTCTTGAGCTTCGACTTGACGTGCTCCCAGGTCAGGACGCCGTCGTCGGCCCAGACGCTGCGCGGCACCACACCGGAGAAGTGAGCCATCATTGCCATCTCGTAATTGAAAACGTGACCGCGCTCTTCGCAGATGACCTCTTGACCGTGGTGGGTGTGTAGCTTGATCGCGATTTGATTGCCCATAGTGCCGCTGGGAACGAATAGCGCCGCCTCGCGGCCGAAGATCTCGGCTGCCCGCTTCTCCAGTCGATTGATGGTGGGATCTTCGGCGTAAACGTCGTCGCCGACTTCGGCTTCAAACATGGCACGCCGCATCTCGGGCGATGGCTTGGTGACGGTGTCGCTGCGCAGGTCGATGGCAGGCGTGGACCGCCTGCTCGGCTTAAGGTCGGATTCAGGGGCAGAGGTGTACATGGAATCTAGTGTAATTAGAGCGGGAGGAATTCACCACGGAGACACGGAAGGCACGGAGGGCACGGAGGAATTGACGGCCTTTCTCGACAAAGTCGTACCGTGCCCTGATCGCGGAGCGGATTGTCATTACGAGTGCCCCACTTCGGGCGCGAGGTCGGGTGAGAGAAATCTGCTTTTCGGCGGACAGGAAGGAAAACAGATCCCTCGCTTCGCTCGTAATGACAACTCTTAAGGCCGTCACGGATTGAACGAACAAGCACAATCCGCACTCCTCTAACGCCCCCGTGCCTCGGCGTCTCCATGGTGAACGGCCTCGTCACGCAGAAATAGCGCGAAGACCTCGTTCGATAGCAGCCGGCCTCGCGGCGTGAGTCGGAGGTGATCCACACAATTCTCCATCAAACCATTCTCGACCAGTTCAGCGATGATAGGCCGATAGTCCTCGATCGTCTCACTCCCGAACTTCGTGTTGAGGTCCTCGAGCGAGACACCGCTATTGAGGCGCAGTCCCAGGAAGAACGACTCCTCCAACGCAGCTTGCGCGTCGACCAGCGCGCGCGATGCCATAAGCTGCCGCCAGCGCACTTCGCCGGAATCGATCTGACTTGCAGCGGCGGAATACCCTTCCAGCGAATCGGGTGTAGCAAAGCGCACGCCGTCGATTCCCTTCCCTGTCAGATCAGGCGCGGCACGCAACATGGAATGCGCATCGACTCCGAATCCGAGATAGGGTTGGCGTGTCCAATACTTGAGATTGTGCGTCGAGTTACGTATTCCAATCCCGTGCGTCACTGGGCGCGCGAAGTTCGAAATCTCGTACTGCTGGACGCCGGCTCGCGCCAGCCGATCGCAAGCGACGAGGTAAAGGTCGGCGGTAAGATCGTCGTCAGGAACATAGTGCGCGTGGTAACGACTGCCGCCGGCCAGCAATTCGTTGCCCAGACGGGAGTCTTCATCCACCTCGAGCAGGTAGACGCTGACGTGAGGCACGCCTGTGGCGAGCGTTTCGGCCAGCGAAAGATCCCAGCTTTCCTCCGTCTGGTGAGGCAGCCCGGCAATGAGATCAATGCTGATATTGCCAATGCCGCCAGCCCGCAGGCGGCCAATGTCGGCCAGGGTGATGTCCCGGGTGTGCAGCCGCCCGACTGATGAGCATTCCTTGTCAACGAAGGATTGCACACCGAGGCTGACGCGATTCACGCCGCAGCGAAGCAGCGATTGCAGGATCTCGTCGCTAATGGTGCCAGGCGCGCATTCGACGGTTATCTCAGCCGCGGCTTCGATATCGAAGTTCTGGCGCGATCGCCTGAAAGAGTCGCTCCAACTGGTCGGCCGCGAGCACCGAAGGCGTGCCACCGCCAAGGTAAATCGAGTCTACTTGCCGCTCCAGAGTGGCGCCGAGTTGCCGCGCGATTGCCTCGGCGCCATCGATGTCGGAACACACTTGCGTAACGTATCGATCGAAGACGGCGCGGGAAAATACGCCTGAAGCGAAGTTGCAGAAGCTGCACTTGGTGCGGCAAAACGGGATCGAGATGTAAATTCCCAGTGACAAGAGACTCGCGGAACACGCTTTCAGGTAATAGAGTAGCAGGGGGCGAATCGGCACCGAGCGACTAGCGACTAGCTGTTACCATCAAAGACTTGTTCGATGTCGAGTGCGGGCAGCGAATATCGAAAGCAGATTGCGGGAACGCGAGCCTTGTCGCGAAGCCACGGACCGCAGATCCCTCCGCTCGGGCTGAAGCCCTCGGTCGGGATGACAAACATATAAAGGGTCGCCAAGACAGTCGGTCGTCGGTCGAGACGACAAGAGCTCGCTCGGCACTCAGATCGGGGCGCAGGCGGATCGGCTTGAGCTGATAGCTGACGGCTGACAGCTGAAAGCTAGTCGCTAGCCGCTAGTTGCTAATTGCTTGCTTATGAGAAAAGCGCGTCGTTATCACCGGAATGGGTGTGGTCAGCCCGAATGGCATCGGCAATGAAGCCTTCTGCCGGGCCGTTCTTGCCGGCACCAGCGGCGTTCGACGCATTAGCAACTTCGATGCCAGCGACCTACCAGTGCAGATTGCCGGTGAAGTGCAGGGATTTGACGAGCTGGCGTGGGTGGACGCGCATGAGCGCAAGCATGTGTCGCGGGTCGTGCCACTGGCTCTGGCGGCGTCAACCGAGGCGCTGCGCGATGCCGGTATCGAAACTTCGCAACTGTCGCTGGAGCAGCAACGCGAGATCGGTGTGGTGCTGGGCTCGGGCGGGGGCGCGCAGGAGTTTTCCGAGGAGCAGGTTCGGCTGTGGCTGACCGGCAAGGTGAAACAGGTCAGCCTGTTCTGCATTCCCAGCGGGACGATGGGCACGCTTTCCAGCGAAATCAGCATGCGCTTCGGACTGCGCGGCATGAGCCACGTGATCACGACCGGCTGCACGTCGTCGACGGACGCCTTTGGTTACGCGCTGCGGCAAATCCAGTTTGGATTTCTGCCCATGATGCTGGTCGGTGGGGTTGATGCGCCAATCGCACCGGGAATCATGAAGGGCTTCACCTTGATGAAGATCATGACGTCATCATGGAACCATGCACCCGAGCGGGCGTCGCGGCCATTCTCGGCCGATCGCGATGGCTTCGTCGTGGCTGAAGGTTCGTGGATGTTCTTCCTGGAAGAGTACGAACATGCGCGAGCGCGCGGGGCGAAAATCCTCGCCGAGGTCGCCGGATACGGTTCGACCTGCGAGGCGTTTCATCGCGTCCGCCTGCAGGAATGCGGCGAGGAGCCGGCACGCGCCATTCAGATGGCGATGGAGGACGCGGGTATCGCGGCTGCTGACGTGGGCTACGTCAATCTGCATGGCACCTCCACGCAGCTTAACGATCGCATCGAAACCCGAGCGCTGAAGCTGGCGCTGGGCGAGAAAGCCTACAAGACGCCGATGTCGAGCCTGAAGTCGCAGATTGGGCATCCGCAAGGAGCCTGCGGCGCCGCAGGTATCGCGGCGACATTGGTAGCGATGTATCACCGGCAGATCCCGCCGACCATCAATCTGGAGAAGCCCGACCCGGAGTGCGATTTGGATTATGTCCCGGAAGCGGGGCGACTGGCGGAGATCGAACATGCGGTGTGCAATTGCATCGCGTTCGGCTCGAAGAACTCTGCCCTGGTGCTGCGCAATATAGATTGAAGCGAACCGACTACGTCTGCTGGGGCCCAGGTTAGCCCAAAAGAGGGGCGAACCTGATGGGACACAAGGCTGCAACTAGGCTTCTACAAAATCACAAGTCTTGCGCTCCGCCGGCACTCGCCTGCTCGAACTTTTCCATCCTGCCCCTACCAGCTCTCGTCTATATGATTCCCGACAATTGTTTACAATTGAATAAGGCCCATGGCAATTCAGGAAGAAGAGGTATTAGGCAAGGCATACGACGCCCGGCTGATGCGGCGTCTGCTGACTTATCTGCACACATATCGCTGGCAGGTCACGGTGGCGCTGGTCGCCATCATATTGAAGTCGGGTGCTGATGTTCTAGGTCCCTACCTCACCAAAGTCGCCATCGACAAGTACCTGGCCAGCCACACCGAAGCGCACTCGCTGCTCGACCGCTTCCTCAGCCGCAATCCGCTCACCGGCATCGCCCAGATCGCCGGAATGTACATGGGTCTGCTCCTGGTCAGCTTTCTGCTGGAGTTCACTCAGACCTACATCATGCAGTGGACCGGGCAGAAGGTGATGTTCGATCTGCGCAGCCAGATTTTCCGTCACCTGCAACGATTGCACATTTCCTTCTTCGACAAGAATCCGGTCGGCCGCCTGGTCACGCGCGTCACCAGCGACGTAGACGCGCTGAACGAAATGTTCACCGCCGGCGTGGTGTCGATCGTTGAAGACGTATTCGTGCTGCTGGGGATTCTGGTCATCATGTTGAACATGAGCTGGCGGCTGGCGCTGATCACCTTCGCCGTGCTGCCGCTCATCTTCTACGCCACGTCGATCTTTCGCCGCAAAGTACGCGAGAGCTACCGGCGCATTCGCATCGCCATCGCCAAGATCAATGCCTACTTGCAGGAGACACGTGACCGGCATCGTCGTGTTGCAGCTTTTCAATCGCGAGAAGAAGGCTTACGAACGCTTCGAGAAGATCAACCGTACCCACATGGACGCGTTCAAGGACGCGATCCTGGCGCATGCCGTGTATTACCCGGTGGTGGAAGTGCTGTCGGCGACGGCGATCGCCTGCGTGGTATGGTTCGGCGGCAACCAGGTACTGCGCAACCTGGTGACGCCTGGGCGTGCTGGTGGCGTTCATGCAATACGCGCAGCGCTTCTTCCGTCCCATCCAGGACCTGAGCGAGAAGTACAACATTCTGCAATCGGCGATGGCGTCGAGCGAGCGCATCTTCAAGCTGCTGGACACGCCGGCGGAGATCGTCACGCCCGCCAGCGCCTAAAGTGCCGCAAGGACCAGGCCGCATCGAGTTCGATCACGTGTGGTTCGCCTATCGCACGATGGCGCAGGCCGCCGAAGAAGCTGCCAGCAAGGGCGAGAAGCTGAAGCTACGGCGGTAGCCAGTGACGGCAGATTTGGCCAAGGAATACGACTGGGTGCTGCGCGATGTGTCGTTCACCATCGAGCCGGGCGAAACGGTCGCGATCGTCGGCCACACCGGCGCCGGCAAGACCACGATCATCTCGCTGCTGTTGCGTTTCTACGATGTGCAGAAGGGCGCCATTCGCATCGATGGCGTCGACATCCGCGACATGGACTTGAACGATCTGCGTCGGCGATACGGCGTGGTGCTGCAAGATCCGTTCCTGTTTTCGGGGACGGTGGCCGCCAACATTCGCCTGGGTTCGCGCTGGATCGAAGATGCGGCAGTGGAAGATGCGGCCGAGCAGGTCAACGTGGCCGACTTCATTCGCTCGCTGCCGGGCGGCTTCGAGGAGGAAGTTCGCGAGCGCGGCAGCACGCTTTCCACCGGACAGAAGCAGCTCATCTCGTTTGCGCGCGCGCTGGCCCACAGTCCCAAGATTCTGGTGCTGGATGAAGCCACTTCCAGCGTCGATACCGAAACCGAGTTCCGGGTGCGCGAGGCGCTCACTCGCATGGTCGAGGGCCGCACTTCGATCATCATTGCGCACCGGCTGAGCACGATCCAGCGCGCCAACAAGATCATCGTCATGCACAAAGGCAAAGTGCGAGAGATCGGATCGCACCAGCAACTGCTGGCGCAGCATGGGATTTACTGGAAACTGTACCAGCTGCAGTACAAGGACCAGGAAATTCACGCGCCGTTACCGGTGGCTGCGGGCGAGTACTCTGCCTCCGGCGTCAACGCTTCGGCCGACGATTAATCTGCCTTCATAACCTCTTGGGCGACACCGGCAGTGATAAAGATCGTTCCTCACACCCCTCGGTGATTGACGAGGGGTGGAGGCCGCCATTTAACATGGCTGTAAAGTGCAGATACCCGACCCCAAGCAACGCATTGGCATCATCAACGCGCTGCGCGCCTTCGCCGCGTTGGCCGTGGCCTGGGGTCACTTCGTGGGGGGACAAGGAAAATATCTTGGGATGTCGGGAAAATACGGCTACCTGGGCGTAGATATCTTTTTCGTCATCTCTGGATTTGTGATTCCCTGGAGTCTCTATCGCTCGCAGTACGCCTTGCGTCATTACCCCAAATTCCTGCTGAAACGCAATGTGCGCTTGTATCCGCCATATCTGGCGTCGATCGCAATCACCATACTGGCGACCAACTTGGTGCTGGTACCGCTCTTCCACATCCCACACATGACGGTCACTGGACGCGATCTGCTGTTTCATCTCGGCTACCTGAACGATCTGGTTCACGTGCCGTGGATCAACGTTGCGTACTGGACGCTAGCCATTGAGTTTCAGTGGTATTTGCTGGTGGGACTGGCGCTTCCCTTATTTGCCGGCAAGGGCAAGCTGCTGCGTTTTATGGGAGCGACGGTCGCGATCTCTCTCTTCTTCGCTTTTCCGCATAACAACCGGCTGATCTTCCATCACCTTCCCGTTTTCATGATTGGCGTCTTCGTCTTCCAATACCGGGCACGCTTAATCGGACTGCGGGAGATGCTGGGGCTGATCGCGGTGATATGCCTGGCCACGCTGCGGCCGCTGGGCTGGATTGTGGTGGTGGTAGCAGTGGTGACAGGATTGCTGATTGCGCTCTCCCACTTCCACAGTCATGCCATGGACCGCGTGGGAGACGTAAGTTATTCCCTGTACCTGATACACCTGCCGATCGGAGTTGCGGTAATTGGCTGTCTGTCGCATTGGTTACCGTTCTCGAGCTACTACATCGGGATTCTCGATGTGATCGGGGTGGCAGCGTCGGCATGGGCGGCCTGGGTTCTCTACCAGTGGATCGAGAAGCCGTCGCAGGAAATGTCGTCGGCAATAAGTTCACCCGTCGGAAACCAGAGCCGGCAGCACAGCCGGCGGTTGCGGTGGCGGGCGCGGATTAAGCGGGCCGACCCGAACTCATTCGCTTTGGCCGGTCTCCCGCGCAGATTCGATTTAGCTGATGGCTGATGGCTGACAACTGCTCCATCCCCACCTGTCATAATCATATGTGCGAATTCTGATCTCGGCGGGAGAGGCCTCTGGCGAATTTTATGGCGCAGAGCTGATGCAGGCTTTGCGCCGGCAAGTCTCGCAGACCGAGCTCCAGCAGGACATCGAGTTCTTCGGGGTGGGCGGCGACCAGATGCGCGCACGCTGGCTGCGACTTGCTGGTCGACGCGCGAGAGATCGCCGAAGTCGGCATCGTCGAGGTCATCAAGCACATTCCCACCATCTATCGCCGCTTTCGCCAGGTGGTCCGCGAGGCGGAACGTCGCCGGCCCGACGCAGCCGTGCTCATCGACTTCCCCGACTTCAACCTGCGCCTGGCGCGCGAACTGCACCAGCGCGGAGTGCCGGTCATCTATTACGTCAGCCCGCAACTGTGGGCGTGGAAGCAGCGCCGCATCGAGCGCGTGCGGAAATACGTTCGCCAGATGCTGGTGATCTTTCCCTTCGAAGAGAAGTTCTATCGCGAGCGCGGCATCGCCGCGAAGTTCGTCGGCCATCCGCTGGCCGACCTGCCCGCGCCGAGCGTAACCCGCGAGAGTTTGCCGGCGAATACAAGCTTGATCCGACACGCCAGTGGATCGCGTTGCTGCCCGGCAGCCGGCACGGCGAGGTGTCGCGCATCTTCCCGGTGCTGCTGCAAGCCGCGCAACTTCTCGGTCCGGAGTACGTTTACACAGTGCCGGTCGCTTCCACGCTCGCACGCGGATTGGGTCGCGTCGTTCCTGCGCGGACTATTCGGGACCGCCGATTACCTTCACGCGCGATGCGCGCGCGACGCTGCTGCATGCGCGGGCGGCGGCCGTGGCCAGCGGCACCTCGACGCTGGAAGCCTCGCTGATCGGCACACCTTTCGCCATGGTCTATCAGGTTGCGCCGCTCACCTGGAGCGCTGGGCCGCCGTCTAGTAAAGGTGGACCGCTTTGCGATGGTGAATCTCATCGCCGAGCGGGATGTGGTTCCCGAGCTGGTGCAGGCGGACTTCACGCCGCAACGGGTCTGCGCCGAATTGCGCCGGATCATTCCCGACGGCGAGGCGCGCGCGACCATGATCGCAGGACTTTCAGCGAAGTGAGGCAGCGGTTAGCTGCCCATGAGTCGGGCGGCAGCGCATCCGAGCGGGCCGCCCGAGCCGTACTTTCCGTAGTGGGACAGAGCGCGTGAAACGTCGCAGCCGTCTTTCCGTATGATGATCTAGGTCGAAGTTAGGCGAAATCAGCCTATGGTGACCAGAGTCCGTCAGTGACCATCGGATCGTATCAGGCACGACCATGAGCGTGCATCTGATTCCACTGACGGCTTTGCCGCCGACAGATAGTGGCAGATCCAGGCAGCTTGCCGAGCTTCGTTTCGCTAATGCAGCAGCCTGCAGCTCTCAATGATGATCGCTCTCGGCACTCGGATTGCAGCTGGTGCTATGTTCGCCCTGGCTTCCGTTTGCTTCGCGGCGGAGAAGCCGCGCATCCAGGTCAACGATTACATCATCCACGCGGTCGTTTCGCCGCAGACCCACCAGCTGAAGGCCCAGGCTCGCGTCAAGTTCACCGCGCTGGAAGACATCAACATCGCGACCTTCGAGCTGCACAACGCGCTGCGTCCGACGCGCGTGGTCGACACCAACGGGCAAACTCTGTCGGTCGAGCGCGTCAGCCAGGATTCGACCGTGCGCATCTCGCTTGCCGCAACGGCTGACCAAGGGCAGCTCCGACACGCTGATCTTCGAATACGAAGGAGCGATCCAGTCGGCCGACGACAGCCCGGTGCAAGGATTGAAGCTGGCCTACATCGG
The DNA here is from genome assembly GCA_963746515.1 of uncultured Acidobacteriaceae bacterium. GTDB lineage: Bacteria > Acidobacteriota > Terriglobia > Terriglobales > Acidobacteriaceae > Bog-257. The sequence goes on from CAVVBO010000005.1 coordinate 983,328, forward strand.
CGATCCCATCACCTATCTTCTGTACGCCGGGCGCTGGTTCCCCATGGTGGGTTACGGCATCGATCGATTTACCGCGACCATCAGCGTCAGCGTTCCCGCCGGGTACACCGTGATCGGCAGCGGCAAGCAGAGCGGCGGGCCCGGTGCCGAAGTCGAGGAAGGCGCGTCTGCACGCGCAAAGGGCAGCGCAGGGCGCGCTCGACTCGGCTGGCGACTCCCGCGCGGCGGACAGACCGTCACCTTCACCTATGAAGACAGGCCAAGCTTTCCCGGCACCATCCTCATCGGCAAGTATGTGCAGACCAAGAGCACCGAAGGCGGCCTGAACATCAACGTCTACACCACGCCGGAGCACAAAGCTGTGGCCACGCAGTACGCCGATACCGCGACGAAAGAGTTTTTCTTCTTCACCACGCCCTATGGTCCGCCGTTCAACCAGAACCTGAGCGTGGTCGAGTTGCCGAACGACACCGTGCCCTCGGCGTGGGCGCCGGAGATCGCCGCATTGGCCGGACACCACTTCACCGAGAAGGGCAACTACCGCCTGCTGGCCAACACCATCGCGCATCAGTGGTTCGGAACCATGGTCAGCCCGGCCACCAAGAACGACTGGTGGCTGAACGACGGCGCCGCGCGCTACTCCGAGGCGCTCTACGTCGAGCACGTCGCCGGCGAAGCGGGATTTCAGGAAGTGACCAAGGACATGTCGGTCGGCGCGCTGGCTTACGTCTCGGTGCCGCTGGCCGACGTCGGCAGGCTGGACACGTTCTCGCCGGAGTTCCAATCGCTGGTCACCGACAAAGGCGGCATGATCCTGGCAGATGCTGCGGCTGGGTCATCGGCGAAGAGGCTTCGACAAGACCATGCGGACCTTCGTGTCGCAGTATTCGGGAAAATCGGTCACGGTCGACGATTTCCGCAAGGTGGCCGAGCAGGCTTCCGGACAGCAGCTGACCTGGTTCTTCACCCAGTGGCTCGACTCCACCGGCGCGCCCGAGTTCAAGAACAAGTACACCGTGTATCGCACCCAGAAGGGCTTCCGCGTGGTCGGCGAGATTTCGCAGGACATGGATCTGTTCCGCATGCCGGTTGAGCTGCGGATCGATACCGACGGCAAGACCGAGACCAAGCGCATCGAAGTCGAGGGCACGAACTCGGCCTACGCGGTCGAAACCTTCGGCAAGCCGCGCCGCATCACCATCGATCCCAACAACCAGGTGCTGCAGAACTCGACAGGACTTGCAGGTGCGCACCTCGATCATGCGCGGCCAGCAGGACGTCGAGCAGGGCGACCTGACCGAGGCGCTGAAGGAATACCAGAAGGCGCTCGACATCAACCGCAACAGCTCGCTGGCGCACTACCGCATCGCCGAAGTGTTCTTCCTGCAGCACAACTACCAGTCGGCGGCCAACGCTTACCGCGAGTCGCTCAACGGCGACGGCGAGCCGCGCTGGACCGAGGTCTGGAGCCACATCCAGCTGGGCATGATCTTCGACCTGACCGGCCAGCGCGAGCGCGCCACCAACGAATATCGCCAGGCGTTGCAGACCAACGACAACACCCAGAATGCGTTGGATACCGCGCGCAAGTATCTGCAAAGCCCGTATCAGCCGCAGAGCAGCAGCGACAAGCCGGGGATGTAGCTTGTAGCGCCGGTCTCCAGACCTGCTGTCAGGCAGGCGTCCTCGCCTGCCACCATTCGCGGGCCGGAGGCCCACGTCCAACCGCTCGGAGGGCGGCGCTACACTGGCCGGCTATCGCGACGGCGTCCTCGCCGTCGTACATCTTCTATTCGTCATCCCGAGCGAAGAGAGGTCGCTATGCGACCGAACGCAGCCGAGGGTCTGCAGTTCATTCCTAGAAGGGTTCAACGAGCTAGTTTCAGGCCGCTTAAACTCAGGCTTTTTTCTTTGCCACATTGTGGGACATCAGCAAAACCTGAAACGTTTCTCCCATTCCCGACGGGAAGATCAGATGCTTGAGCTGCAACGCAACCTTGGCCTGCTCCTGCGGCAACTGGCAATCCTGAAAGGCGTCGGCGAACTGCGGTCTCTTCGCCAATGCCGATCAGAAACTGCGATTGCGTAAGCAGCGCCAGAGCGTCGAGTCCGCGCTCGACGCCCGGGCCCGCAAGGCCGTGAAATTCACATGCGCGGTGATGTCCTGCTCGCCGGGAGCTTCATACGGCGAGGGGCTGGCCGTGTGCTGGCGATAGGTCATGATGGTGTCGCGATGGCGCCCGGCGAGTTGCTCCTCGCGCGTGTAGCCGTAGTCGATGAGGACAAGAAACCCGCCGGCGCTCCTGGAAAATGCCTGCGATGCGATCCATCCATGCCAGAGACAGCCAGCGGAGCTTCGACCCGCTCGCCTCTTCGGGATGAACGCCGTAGCGATCAAGAAATTCGTTCTTCGGCAGCCGAAGGAGCGACAAATTTCTCGCACGAAGCGGCCATTCTCGAAGCCACGCGCACTGCGCCGCGATGATCGATGACTTCGACCGGCAGAGCGTCGAAGAACTCGTTGCCAAAGACGATGATGCTTCGGTTTGCCGGCCGACTGCGCGCCTGACTCCAGCGAATCGAAGACTTCACACTTCCCTGCCGCAATGTGCTCCGCCAATCGCTCCTGCAATTTCTCGCGCAGATGGGCCGATTGCTCGACCAGCGAATAATGCAAGCGCGCAGCGAAATTCGGGAAACTGCTTGGCGGACCAATCCAGCACATCGCGCGCGAACAGTCCGCGTCCCGGACCAAGCTCGATCAGATCGATGCGCGCCGGCGAATCCAGCGCCCGCCACATCTCTTCGAACTGCCGCGCCAGCAGCCGGCCAAACACGGCGTGAACATCGCTCGAGGTGTAGAAGTCTCCGGCTTTGCCGAACTGCTCGCGCGCGCGCGAATAGTAGCCAAGCTCCGGCTCGTACAGGCAAAGCTCCATGTAGCGCGAGAACGGAATGGGACCGACGCGGCGAATCTCTTCGGCGATGCGATCGCGCAAGCCAGACAGCGAATGCGAGGCGATTTGGCGAGCGTCGGGATCTGGCCTCACAGCTTGCCCTCGCGCTCCCTCTGCTGATGCTCTTTGCGAGTGCTGCGGCGTGCGGACGAACATCTCGACCAGGTAATCGTGCAGGCAGTCGAAGACCTGCCGCTGAAAGGTCCACTCGAATTGCGGATCGTCGAGATCGCGCGGATGCAGCTCGAAGAAGTAAGTGTGTACCGGCGGATCGGTGAAGCGCGGGCGGATGATGACCTCGACTCCTTCGCCTTTGGCGCGCGCGTCGAATTCGACCAGCGGATGCTCGTAGAGCCGCAGCTGTTGCTGCACGCGCTCCAGGCGGGAGGAAGTCATGGGCGCGATTGTAGCCGAGGCGAGAATCATGCTGGGGATGCGTGGCGTTTCCGTGTGATTGCAGGCGGCATCAAGCTACTGTCACAAGAGGAAGCAAGCTTCCCGCATTGGAGCCGCCCGGCATCGCGCAAAGCACTTCGCGGAATTCTGCGCGGCAGGGTATTCTGTAAAACACGAAATGGATGGCCCACGGATTTGATTTCGTTTAATTCACCAGCACCTTCAGCCGATCTGGCTACAGCAGCTTCTCCGGCAACGCACAGTTCGCTGCTGGGGCGACGTCTGTTCCTGGTGCTGGCAGCTATTGCCCTTTTATATGCCTTCCTGGCCGGCTTGCGGACAGTTTCTGATCCGGATCTTGGCTGGCAAATGGCAACGGGACGCTGGGTAGCGCAGCATCATCATATTTTTTCTACCGATGTGTTTTCCTATACCTCCGACGGTGAACCCTGGATCTATCCAGTGGGCTCGGGGCTTATATTTTATGCCGCCTTCCTGCTAGGGGGCTTCGCGCTGATTTCGTGGCTAGGCGCGGCAGCGTGTGTGGGCACGATCGCATTGCTGCTTCGCCGAGGTTCCGCGGTCAGCGCGGCAATCGCCATCCTCGCCGTGCCTCTCATCGCGACGCGCACAACTCCCCGCGCCGAAATATTTACCGTCGTTCTTTTCGCGGCGTATCTGTCGTTGCTGTGGGAAAACTACCAAACTGGCCGGGCGGCGCTGTGGCTGTTGCCTCTGCTGATGATTGCCTGGGTCAATCTCCATCTCGGCTTCGTGGCGGGCTTGGGACTGATAGCGGCGTTTGTGGGAGTTGAGCTGCTCGAACTCCCCTCTTCCGACTCACGCCGGCGCGAGGCGATACAGAGACTCAAACGCGCCTTGCCGTGGTACGCGGTCACAGTCGTTGCGACTCTGGTGAACCCCTGGGGCTGGGGGCTTTATCAGGCGCTGGTCCGGCAAAATCAGGCCATGGACGTTGCACTCGCATTTCATCGCTGAGTGGGCGAGCGCGGGATGGAAATGGGGCAACCCGCTAAGCAGTTTGTCGCTACGCGACACCAACGAAACGTTCAATCTGCTGTGCGTGATTGTGGTGATTGCCACCGTCTCGGCATTTCTGCAGCGCGGCCGGCGGCGGCGCTCCTGATGATCGGAGCGATGTATGAGACGACCAGGCACGTCCGGATGACAGCTCTCACCAGCTGCGTGGTGGTAGTGGTGGCGGGTTCAGTCTTGTTTTCGGCGATGCCCTGGGTACGCTCGAAAATTCCTGTGCCAAGAACACGTTCGATTCTTGGCATAACTGCAGCGGCGCTATTTGTCGCGCTGGCACTTTTGCGGTCCGCGGACTTGGTAACCAATCATCACTATCTTGCCGACAAGAGTATTTCGTCGTTTGGCCCCGGCTTGACCTGGTGGTTCCCGGCGCGTGCGGGGGACTTCATCGAGCGCGAAAACCTTCCCGGGCAAATCTTCAATACGTATAACGAGGGTGGCTACTTCACCTGGAAACTGGGCGCGCAGCGTCGCGACTACATCGATGGCCGAGCCATCCCATTCGGCTCAACCGTGCTCCAGCATGAAGGTCAACTGCTGGGGGCACCGCTTGATTCCCCTAAGTGGCAACAGGAAGCAGACCGCTACGACATCAACACCATCCTGTTTCCGTTGGGTAATGAAATCCCCTTCGAGCGGATCAAGGACCTCTGCAATAGCCACGACTGGCGACCGGTCTACCTGGACGAAGTGTCCGTAGTCCTTGTACGCCGCAAGCCGGAGACGGAAGATCTGATCAAGCGTTTGGAGGTGAACTGCGCAGCCGCGCCGCTTCCCCGAGACCGCCTGCCCGTTTCCGCTGCTACGTTTAATCAATGGAACAACGCGGCCAGTATGCTCGCCGCTCTGGGGCGCAATTCCGAAGCGCTCTCGGCGACCAACAATGCGCTCACAATTTTCCCCGACAGCTCCAGTGCGCATTGGCTCCGGGGCAACATCTTCTATGCCATGGACCAGCGCTCCGACGCCGAGAAGGAATGGAACACAGCGCTGGCGTTGGCGCCCGGCGAAGGTGTCATCTGGTCTTCCCTCGCCGACTTATATCAACGCGATAATCGTATCCCGGAAGCCATGCATGCTCTGCAAGAAGCGATCAAGTCGCCGACCGATCTGACAACAAAACCGCGCGCTCTGGTCAAGCTGGCGCGACTCTACTTTGTGACTGGGCAACCTAAGGCGGCATTGCAAGCGCTCGACGAGGCAGTGCGCAGCGCACCTCCTGAATTGCTCGCCGACAACGAAGGACGCAGCTTCAAATTCGACGTCGCCCAGGGACGAGCAGCGATTTGGAGATCGCAGGGCGACCTCGGGCAGGCGATTTCGTTCCAGGAAGAGGCGGTCCAACTTGATCCGGATGCCGCCGATGCGTGGTCTCATCTGGCGAAACTCTATCAACGGCAAGGGCGCACGGCGGATCAGCAGCGGGCCGAAGCGCGGGCGGAGGCGCTTGCCGGGAACCGTTGAGTCAGAGATCGGTGGTTAGTGGTTAGTGAATAGTGGTTCGTGAATAGTGGTTCGTGAATAGTGGTTTGTGCATCGATTTGCGGCAAATCCTTCATCAATCGTCGCATGCCAGGTTTGTATCAGGGCCTGGCTTTAGCCGGGCCGTAATGGGCAACAATGGTTTAGGCTTCAGCCCCTGAGGTTATCGTTGCAGGGGCTGAAGCCCTGTTTTTATTGCGCGTTATTTGGCACGACTGGAAGTCGCGCCCTGACACAAACCGAGTCGGCGGCGATTCTCGAGTAACGTTGATTCGTTGCAATAGCCGGAGATCTGGGTCGGCAACGTGAACGCCATACGCCTGCCAGTCAAGGGTTGAAGAGCGAATCGCGAAGGGCGAATAGTGGCCCTATTCGTAGCGCAGCGCTTCAATAGGATCAAGACGCGAGGCTTTGATAGCAGGCAGCATTCCGCTCACTAAGCCCACCAGCACCAGGATGACCGTCGCGACGACCACCGTCGAGGGATCAATGATGAGGCGGATGTCAGCCGCCTCGGCGTTCTTGGCGACCGCACTGTAAAAAGTGATTCGTCCTACTCCAATGGAGACGGCGTAAGCTAGAACAATGCCGGCAATTCCGCCGACGAAGGTGATGGCCAGCGCTTCTGCCAGGAACTGGAAGAGAATGTCTCGCCGCCGGCCGCCCAGCGCCTTCTCCACGCCGATCTCGCGCGTGCGCTGCGTCACCGACACCAGCATGATGTTCATCAGCCCCACGCCGCCGATGCCCAGCGTCAAGCGTTCCGATAAAGCCGAGCAGAACTTTCAGCCCGGTGATGATGATCCCGAACTGCTTCAACTGCTTCATCATGTTGTAGAGAAAGACGGCGCGCTTGTCATCGGGATTGAAGTTGTACTGCTTAGCCAGAGCGCCCCGCACCTGCTTCTCGACCAACTCGTAATCGTTGCCTTCGTAGGAAATCCAGATGCCGTCAAGGTAATGCGTATCCTTGAAGTCGCTCATAGTACTGAAGGGGATGTAGATGGTCTTGTTGACGCTGTCGTCGCCTTCCTGCATGTGCGGCGTGAGCACGCCGACCACCTGGTAGCTGATGCCTCCGATACGAACGTGCTGGCCGATGGCATACTCGCCGGAGAACAGCTTCAGCTTGGCGTCCGAGCTGATGACGGCAACGCGGCCGCGCGAGGCTTCATCCTCTTCGTTCAGCAAGCGGCCCTCGCCCAGGTTCAACGCCAGAATCTGAAACATGCTGGGATAAACGCCCTGGATGGGAAGATCGTAGGTGCGCACGTCGCGCTGCACGCTGATCTGCTTGTCCACCTCCGGGGTAATGCGATTTACCAGAGGCGCGGCAGCCACGATGCGGTCGATGTCGTCGATGGTGAACTTGATCTGGACGCCGGCTTTTTGCCCACCTGCCTGCATCGAAGTTCGTCCAGGAAAGACGCCGATGATGCGTGTGCCCCAATTGGCAAAAATCACCTCGATGGCGCGGCCAAATCCCGCACCATAAGCCAGCAGAAGGACCACGGTGGCAATGCCCCACGCCATACCCAGCATGGTGAGTGCGGTGCGGCGGCGATTGTGGCGCATCGCGCCGTAAGCCTGGGATCAACAGATCGCGCATCATAACTGAGAATCCTTTTCGTTCTTCGCTCTTCGCCTTTCGCCAGAGATCGCGTTTGAGGCGTTCTAGCGAAAAGCGAGAGGTGAATAACGGTCTTTTACTCCGCCCTCAGCGCGTCGACCGGTTGCAACATGGCAGCCTTGCGCGCGGGATAAATTCCGGCAACGATTCCAGCAATGGCCAGCGTGCCGATGGCCAGCGTGGCCGACATAAACGACATGGTGGGAGGATCGAAGCCCGGCACTTCTCCCACGCCGCGCATCATGAACATGAGCAACGCGGCGCCGCCCATACCGATCCCGCCGCTCATCAGGGTGAGAAACGCGCCTTCCAGGAAGAACTGCAGCAAGATACTGCGATTGGTAGCTCCCAGCGCCTTACGCAAACCGATTTCGCGCGTACGTTCGCTGACCGCGACCAGCATGATGTTGACGATGCCGATGGCGCCCAGGGTCAGCGTCACCAGCCCGACTCCACCGAGGAAGATATCCATCGCGTCAAAGATCTTGCCTACTGTCTCGGAGTTCTTAATGGTGTCCCAATCCTCGAAAGCATCTTCGTTGTGCCAGTCGAAGCCGTGATTGCGAGCGATAATCTTGCGGACCTCTTCGCGCGCCTCGGCGTGCTCCTGGCGAATCCGCGGCCGATAATTGATGAACGAAATAGCCTGCTCCTGCCCGTCCTTGATCAGGGGAAAGTATTCCCGCATCGTAGTGAACGGCAGAAAAAGGCGGTTGTTGGTGGAATTGTTGTCGCCGTGGCCGACACGCTGCACGACACCAATCACGTCAAAGCGAATCCCGTTCAGCAGTATGGTGTTGCCTACTGCCGGCCGCCCCGGAAACAGGTTCTTCAGCATCTCGTCGCCTAGCACGGCAACCAGGCGCTTCTGCGATTCGTCGTCCTGGTTAAACCAGCGCCCCGCCGCCAATGGCAGGTAGCGAATCTGGTTATAGTGGGGAGGAACGCCGCTGACTTCGCCATTGGTATTGCCGTAATCGCTTACCTCGCGAATATCCATACGCGAAAGCACGGGAGCAGCCACGCGCACGTGCGGCGCCTCGCGCACGATGTCCTGGTAGTCCTCGTCGGTCAGGTTGTAGTCGCGGGCAGAACTCATGTTGCCGGCAACCGTCGGCGCACGGGCTGGGAAAACGAACATGATATCTTCGCCCAGCGAGTTCAATTCGCGCCGGTTGCCGGAGCGGAACCCTTCGCCCAGGCCGACCAGAAGCAGCAGCGATCCCACTCCCCACGCAATGCCAAACATGGTGAGGAAGGAGCGCAACTTGTGCGCCCATAAGGTGCGCAACATCTGCCGGAGGGTCTCGAAAAACATCATGGGATTGCGGGGACTCCAACCCACTTTGATATACGGGACGATGGCAAACTTGGTTCCTGAAAAACGACAGCCTCAACCTTCATTGGACACTATTAAGTCGAGAAACGATAGCGACTTACCTTGGGATGAGACCAGCAGCAACCAGACGATGCCAAGTTGATGAAAATCGTGGGAATCGGCACCTTCGCGCCCCAAAAGCACGGCAAAATTAGTTATAGTGGAAGTAACGCATCCGGCCGCGACCTTTCATGGTTAAGCGCGGACCGAGTGCAAATCTGTGAAAGTAGGAGCAAAGTACGATGCCGAAAGCACCTCGGGACCAAGAAAGCACGACACCAAAGAAGCGCACTCGCAAGGCCAGTTCCAACGGGGGAAATGGGGCTCATTCGGAGAATGGGAATGGCACTCAAGTCGCACACGCCTTGGCGTCACCCGAAAATGCTAGCGTAACTGTGGCCTCGCCCAACGTGGAGGAGAAGATCCGCGTGCGGGCTTATGAGATCTACCTGCAACGGGGCGGAAATGGCGGATCTCCGGAACAGGACTGGCTTCGCGCCGTGGAGGAGATCTGCGGTCAGCTGCATTCCGTTTAGTCCAAAAGAGTTGAGGGTTGGGGCGGAGTTTGGGTGACTCGCGCACTTCAACGGGTTCGTGAGTTATGGCTGCTAAGCAGGTAGAGCTCATGCCGGCGAGGGGTTTTGCGGTCGCCCTGACGCCGCTGGTCAGACTGGTTTGGGTTGTTGCTGCAATCCGGGGACAGGCGATGGTTTGCCTGCCAGTGTGCGACAATGGAAGCGTGTTTGGCAGTTTTTAGCGGCGGCGGGAAGACGCGAGCCAAAATTAGCGTGAATACTTCAAGCCAGGTTCTCCTCATCGACGACAACCCTCTGCAACTGAGTGTCCGCGAAGCAGTTCTGCGGAATGCAGGCTTCCAGGTTTCAATCGCTACCACAGCCGAAAGCGCCTTGGCCACGTTGCGCGTGCTCCGCGACCGCATTGGCGTCGTCGTCACCGATCACCTGATGCCAGGGTGCAGCGGCTCGGAGCTGGTGCGACAAATCCGGGCCACCAACGATTGGCTCCCGGTAATCGTCCTGAGCGGTTTGGCCGAAGCTGAATCCGAATATGAGGGCCTGGAGGTAGTGTTCCGGCCGAAGCCGTTTCCGCCTCCCGAACTCATCGAACTGGTTCGGGCTAGCCTGGCGCGGGCCGATCAAAGGCGAGGCGCCGCCTAACCCATCTGTATGTGACTAAAGTCACATGGCGCTGTGAGGACAAAGGCGCTATCCTTGAAACTGCATCCCGGGTGCAGCCCCTGACAATCGAGCGGCTTTCGATGAGTTTTGGGACCTGGCCTAAGATTGATGGATGCGGGTCTGAAGGCCTCGCTCTCCTCATCTCCCGCGAAGCCGATCTGCATTCCAAGGAGTTACTTTCAATGTCGGAACAGGGACGCAGGTATTTGCGCTTCGGCGGAGTGATGGCGGTGATCATCATCGCCCTCGGCTATCTGGCCTACACCGGCGTGCAGGATAGTAAGAGCTATTACGTCACTATCAAGGAACTGAACGGCATGGGCAACGGCGCTTACAGTAAGCGCCTGCGAGTAGCCGGCAACGTGCAGCCCGGATCGATTAAGCGTCAGGGCACACACTTGGAGTTCCAACTGGTAGAGCAGGACCGGATGCTGCCGGTGGTTTATAACGGCACGGAAGCTCCGCCTGACACCTTCAAAGACAATGCGCAGGCGCTGGCGGAAGGCAAGTTTGGCCGCGATGGCGTCTTCCACGCCACCAATATTCAAGCTAAGTGCGCTTCCAAGTATGCGCCTAAGCAACCTGGTCAACCTGGTGCAGCTCCGGCTGCGCAGGGGACTGCGCAAAAAGCCGAGCTAACGGGAGCAGGCTCGGGCATGGCCCAGTAGTTTAGCGGGGTCGAGCAGTTCATTTCGTCGCAGAGGTAAAATGACCGTATGACGCAAGCCGCGATTCCCTTTTGGCAATTACTCACTGTGGTCGCGGTTCCCACGCTTATGATCTTCATTGGGATTCTGCTCAACCGCCAGGATTACCACAGTCTAGATGCCAAAGTCGGTCAACTGCACAATGATGTGATTATGGTGCATTCCATCCTGCGCGAGTTTGAAGGGCGGCTCAGCAAACTCGAATCGCGTTCGTAAGAAGGAAGCAGGTGAACGGAATCGCTCCATCCTCCCCGCCTGTCATCGTCCTGGAAAATCTGGTGAAGTTTTTTGGCCGATTCGCCGCTATCCGCGGCATTTCAGCCAGCTTTGCGCCGGGTCGTTTGTATGTTGTGCTGGGCGATAACGGCGCAGGCAAGAGTACGTTGCTGCGCATCGTTGCCGGACTGATGGAGCCAAGCCAAGGTAGCTTCACCCTGTTGGGAACGAAGACGGTTCACGCGGTCGCGCGTCGTGTGGGCTACATGGGACACGCTCCCCTGCTCTATGACGAGCTCAGCGGCATGGAAAATTTGCGTTACTTTGCCGGCCTGTACGGAATTCATGACGACGACAGTCGGTCGCGACGCAATGCAGATGGTCGGGACTCGATCCCGAACTCACCCGCCGCGTTGGGCAATACTCGCAAGGGCATGCGGCAGCGGTTATCGCTGGCGCGCGCAGTGTTGCACGATCCCGAACTGATGTTGCTGGACGAACCGTTCTCCAACGTGGACGTGCGTTCGGCGCGCGACATGGCGGCAGTTCTTGGCCACGTCCGCGATCAGGGCAAGACGATCTTCGTGGTCACGCACCAGGCGCCGCTGATGGAAGGCGTGGCGGACGAGTTTGTACACATGGCCGAGGGACAAATCGTTCTCGCGAGAACAAGTCGCCCGCCATACATCTGCGGATTCCGCGGTCAGGACGGCGCGATGAGTACTCTGGGGGTCACGCGCTCGACCCTGATCAAAGACCTGCGCATGGAATGGCGTTCCAAGGATGCCATCAACTCCATGCTGTTCTTCTCGTTGCTTGTGGTGGTGATCTTCAGCTTCGCCTTCAATCCCACGGCGGAAGAGTCGCGGCGTATAGCCGGCGGCCTGATCTGGGTAGCGTTTCTGTTCGCGGCCGTAGTCGCGCTGAATCAGACCTGGGCGCGCGAGTTGCGCAACCAGGTGCTTGACGCTTATCGCGTGTCGCCCGCGCCTCCAAACGCGTTGTTCCTGGCAAAAGCCTTGGGCAATTTCTTGTTCGTCGTCATCCTGGAAATCCTGATGACGCCGCTGTTCGTGGTGTTCTACGAGTTGCGATCCATCGGTCCCTTGTGGCAGTTGATTGTGGTTGCGCTATTGGGAACTTGGGCACTGGTAGTCAACGGAACCTTCTTCGCCGGACTCTCGATTCGCACTCGAAATCGCGAGATCATGCTGCCGCTGCTGCTCTTCCCGATTACCATTCCCGCGCTGCTGGGGATGGTGGACGCGACCACGTCAATCCTGACCGGCGAAGCGTCGCCCGACTTCTGGATCAAGCTGCTGACGGTTTACGATATTGTGTTCACCGCAATTTGCCTGCTGCTGTTCGAAGTAGTGTTGAACGCTGAGTAAAGAATGTGAAAGGCGGAATGAAAAAGCTTGCTCCGATTTCGATTGCCGTCACTCTCGTCTTGCTGGGATATACCAGCTACCTGGCGCTGGTGGTCGCTCCCACCGAGCAGACTATGGGCGACGTGCAACGCATTTTCTACTATCACGTGCCGTCGGGCTGGGTTGCGGGTCTCTGCTTCTTCATCAACTTCGTGGCGTCAGCTGGTACCTGTGGAAGCGCAGCCCCGCGAGCGACGCTCTAGCAGCCGCTTCCGCCGAAGTTGGCGTGGTGTTTTGCGCCGTGCTACTCATCACCGGACCGCTATGGGCGCGTCCAGTCTGGGGCATTTGGTGGACTTGGGATGCGCGCCTGACGACGACTCTAGTGTTGTGGCTCATCTATGTCAGCTACCTGGTGCTGCGGCGTTTTGCCTCCGGAGGACAAACGCAAGTGCTGGCCGCAGCGTTCGCCATCTTCGGCTTCGCGGATGTGCCCATCGTTTATATGTCGATTCGCTGGTTTCGCACTCAGCATCCTTCGCCAGTAATGGGCGGTGGAGAAAACTCGGGCCTCGCTCCGGCGATGCTGCACGTCTTCCTTATTAACCTGGCGGCGTTCACCGTGCTGGGAATTCTGTTTGTCTGGTTGCGCTATAAATTGCAGACACAGGAGCAGGCTCTGGAATCGGCCCACGCGCAGATGGCCCTGAAGGGAGTTGCACGATGAATCCGATTGCATTCTTGAAAGCGGCCTACATCGTAGCCTGGGTGGTTTATCTGGGATACCTGGGACGAATCCTGCTGCGCATGAAAAAGGTAGAAGGCGAGCTGAAGGAAATGCAGCGCGGAAAGTGAGTTCTTGCCCAGATAAGCGTCCCAAGCAAGGACGTGAACCTGGGACCAGCGCACCGATGGCCGCACCGACGGCTGCAAAACGGAATCCCACTTGAGCACAGAAAACCGCACCGCTGTCTCGACTCGCCCGCAGCAACAACCGCGCTCGTCGGGCGCTCTTCAATTCCTCGGCGTGGCTTGCCTGATTGTCTGCGTGCTCTTCGTCATCGTCAGTCTTCCCTTCTTTTTGGGACAAATTCGGGTGGTACGCTCGTGGCCAGTTCGGCAAGCGCAAATCCTGCGCAGCGAAGTGGTGACTCTGCCGGCAGCCAAGCATGATCAGCTTTACGCCGCGCAGCTGCAGATCGCGTACGTGGTAGACGGCCAGACCATCACCGCCCAGCTAACCAGCTTCCAGAGCAGCAATTACGAAGAGACGGTGGGCCGGGCCGCCGAGTATCCCGTCGGCAGCCGCCGCGCCATTCGCTACAACCCACAGAATCCGTCCGAAGCCCGCATCGGCGCCGGCTGGAATCGTCGCTTCTTCGCCGTTCCGTTGATCACGCTGGGCTGCGGGCTGATCTTCGCCGCCATCGCCGCCGCGCTGTTCCTCGCCGCCAGCTTCCCAGTCGCCGCGAAGTCATAGAGCAGCGTTAAAGCCAGCGTTCGGGATATTACGCGATCTGCTTGCCCGCCTCCGGGCCAACCGACTGATCGAACACCGCTTCCACCGTGATCTTCACCACATGATGTAGCGGCGGCAATCCCTTGGGCGATTCCTGCAACTGCTTGCGTGTCTCCTCGAACAGCGTGCCCGAGTCGACAACCTCTGCCGTTCCCTTGATTTGATATCCCTTAGCGGTGGCCGCGTCCACCACGGTGACCGCAACTTTGTTGTTCTCCAGCAGATTCTTCCTGGTCTTCAGGGAAAACAAGTCGGAAAAAAGCACGTGGTTCTCGTCCATCAGTTTCAGCGTGCCTTTGGGAGTAACGTTGGGCTCTCCGTCGTGGGAAGCGGTTGCCACCCACGCCAGCTTGCCCGGCAGAAAGTCTTGGACATACTTAGGAATGCTTACCATAATAGTGCCTCCGGATATAGGTGGTCGAAATTGTCTCAGACTTAAAACCGGACCACCTAGGTTCATGCTGGACCTGCAACCCGACTTTGTAAAGCGCGCGACAAATTGCGCGACCCGGTTCGCTCCAGCCACATCCAAGCTACGCAGAGGTTGTGTCATGAAGCTTCGCGCCCTTTCGCTGCTATTGCTGACCTGTATCGCAGGATCGATCTCGAGCGCGCAAACCGCCGCTCCGGAAAAGAAGTTCAGCCCGCCAGCGCGCAAGTTTCGCTTCACTTACTCCTTCACCGTGAAAGACATTCCCAGCGGAAGCAAGCTGGTACGCGTGTGGGTTCCGGTGGCGCACACCGACGAGCATCAGACAGTGAAGCTGCTCGACGTGAAGGCACCGGTGCAGACCCAGATGACGGAAGAGTCGGAATACGGCAATCACATTCTGTACGCCGAAATCCACAACCCGGCGCAGAGCACGGCCGAGTTCACGCTGGAGTATGAAGTCACCCGCCGCGAATTCTCCCGCGGCGACTATGCCCAGCTGGAGCTGAAGGACACTAAGCCGGGCGTGGTTTTGGTCTCTATGCAGCGCTTCGTCCAGCCTGACAAGCTGATTCCAACCGACGGCGCGATTAAGTCGCTGGCCGACAAAGTTACCGGCAGTCAGACGGGAACAGTGGCCAAGGCGAAAGCCGCCTATGACTACCTGTTCACCACCATGCGTTACGACAAGACCGGCACGGGCTGGGGACGCGGTGATGCCGTCTGGGCTTGCGATGCCAAGCACGGCAACTGCACCGATTTCCACTCGCCCTTCATCGGCATGCTGCGCGCCGACGATATTCCCGCCCGCTTCGACATCGGCTTCCCGCTGCCGGAGAACAAGGACAAGGGCGACATCGCCGGCTATCACTGCTGGGCCGAATTCTTTGCCCGCAATATCGGTTGGGTTCCAGTCGACATCTCCGAGGCCTGGAAGGCCAAGGAGAAAGCGGGCTATTTCTTCGGCAGCGTGGACGCCAATCGCGTGCAGTTTTCTACCGGCCGCGACATCACCTTGTCGCCCAAACAGGATGGTCCGCCGCTGAACTATTTCGTCTATCCCTACGTGGAAGTCGATGGCAAAATCTACGACGCGATCGGCAAGCAGTTCAGCTTCGCCGAAGTCGAGCAGAACACTGCCTACTCGGGGCCCGAGCCATCACCAGCCCTGTAGATCTGGCGGCGACTGGAGCACCGCGAGTTTCCTGGCGCAGGTGATCGAGCAGTTCCGTTAGAGGAAATCTCGCCTCCCGCCCATCGGCACCCCCCTCCCCCTCTGAATTGCAAAATATTGATTGTAAGTGGTTTAGCTTCGATGTACTGCCGTGCCTTGCAGCGACCAGACCTTCGCGGCGATAGTGGTAGCGGTGAATTCGTCAGTGATAATTACGTCTACATCTTGCCGCTGATGTTCTCCTTGATGTACTGTCGCCAGAGTGCCGAGTCTTGACGTCCTGAGCAGTGGAAGAACCGGAGATCGCCCGCCACGTTGACGGATACCAACAACAATTTGCTTCTTGCTGTCTGCCGAAGACCTGCGTGATGGCAGCCTTTCTGTTTTCCGCCTACATAGGTTTCGTCAATCTCAACTATGCCAGTCGAGCTTATGGCAATGGCTGTACCATCTTTCATGGCAGCGCGGATGCGATGGCAGAGATACCAAGCGGTTTCGTAGCTAACGCGCAGCATGCGCTTAAGCTGATTCGCGCTGACGCCCTTGCTTAGACTCACAGATGATATAGGTAGCAAAGAACCACTTGGTCAGGGCAAGGTGAGTGTCATGGAACATCGTGCCCGACAGTCACGGAGAACTGATAGCGGCATGAATCGCAATCGTACCCGCAAAATATTGAGCCCTATAGGTTTAGGTATCAAAATATTGATTCGCAAGGGGCTACGCCTTCACTTCAGGGAACACCAACTGTCTTAACAGGCCGCAGAAAAGTCGGAGTCGGCGCGTTCTTGGAGGGGCGCACTTGACGCGTTCTTGAAGGGGCACACCTTGACGCGTTTTTGAAGAGGCGCACCTTTAGAGGTTACGAAACTCAGTTCGACTTCTCGGCAGTGGAGCGGGACTCCCAGTGCCGGAGGCACGGAATATCATAGCCCAGCACGTAGCCGCAGGCGGAGTGCTGGGTCAAGTGGGAACTTGGTCCGAGTCCCGGAGGGACGGCACAGTTTCGTAGCAGGCTCTTTAGGTGCGCCCCCGCTGGCTGTACGCTAGCCACTGCCAATTGGCCACTATATTTTCAAAGATCGTCGGGCCTGCGCACCTGCGCCGCCCATCGGGACATTAAGCCCAACCTACCAGCTTAGTTGATCGCCGGAATCCGTCAAGATTACGAAAGTCCAATCGCCCGTATTGTACTTTCGTAACCTTCCGATTTTTCAATTCGGGAAACCGCTCGGGTGCCCCATCCTAGCCTGGTTTTGGCTAGGGTGGGAGACGACAAACTATTCCGCGCGATGAAGGTTTGGCGCACGTGCTCGACAGTGACAATTTAAATCTGCGGTTCGAGTGGGCTTACGGAGTAATCTCCCACGCCACACCGTCACCGTGTCCACCTCCCGTAGACGCCGTGCCGTACAGATTGCCGACCAAGTCGAGGGTGACATTGCTGATTGGATTTCCTCCGTCGCTACCGCAGGCGAAGTCGTGCAACGAGTTGTAGGTCCAGGTTCCTCCCGAAGAGGTCAGTTTGAATACCGACCCGCAACCGTTGGCGCCGTCGGCGTAGGTCGTTCCGTACAGATTGCCAGCGGTATCCATGGCCAGACTTGCCCAGGGGCCGGGGTTCTCTGAGCTCCCTGAATAGCTAAAGCTATACAGCAAGTTAAAATTCCAGCCATCGCCTGAACGCGCCAACTCGAAAACCGTGCCGCCTCCGCCGGGGCCGCTGGTAGAAGTTGTGCCATACAGATTGCCCGCATTGTCGAAGATCAGATTCCCGATCACTCCGGTACCTCCGGCTGGGTAGTCGGAAAATGTATGCAGAGCGGTGGCACTCCAGCCGCCATTGGCGGGTGTCAGTTCATAAGCTGTGCTGTAGTTCCACGTGCTCGCGCCGTATAGGTTCCCTGCGTTATCCGGGGTAACTCCCCCGTACGGCCAGTAACCCAAGCTTTCATTTTCGAAACGATAAATGACCTGTTCCGTCCAGCTACCGCCTGAGGGCGAAAGCTCGTAAACCGTGCCGCAGGTTAGGTCATTGCAAAGTCCGCCACCGCCAACAATGGTCGTCCCGTAAAGATTCCCATTTCTGTCGAAGCTCACATCGCCATAACTCGGCTCGGACCCATCATTGTTACCCTGGAACTCATACAGTACTGTCTCCCTCCACGGACAAAGAGCGGTCTTGCAGGCGCTGGCGGCAGGCGTCAGCCGGAACACGGTGCCGCAGCCGTTCACACATAACATACCGCCGCCGCTGGTAGTTCCATACAGAGCGCCGTCGGGACCGAAGATCACCCGGGCCTGCGGCTCTCCTCCATCCCCGTTGGTGAAGCCTTGGAAGTCATAAATGGGGGTGAGTATCCAGGCGTTACCCGAGCGCGCCAGTTTGAACACCGTGCCGCAGCTGGTCACGGGGTCGCAGTCGCCCGTTCCACCGCTGTACGTCGTTCCGTAGAAATTCCCGGCGCGATCCACGGTTAAGCCGGCATTAGGATTTCCGCCGTCGCTGCCGCCGGTGAAGTTGTGAATCACAGTGAAGGTTTGCGCCCGCGCTGGCGCGGCCAGCGACGCCAGAAATACGACGCCCATTATTGCCACGAACAGGCGAGCTGGACAATTTATGCTCTTGCGGCTATCTCGGTGCTTCATAAGGCCCCCTGGCCATGTGGTCCTAACACCGCTGCTTCATCAGCGAGGCAGTTTGTGCCTTCCGATCTCGCCTGGCTGTTTGCGACAAAACTCCGCTGTTCAGGTTGTTGTTTTCTTTGACGTGATGTGCTGTAGGCCAGGCCGGACGATAGCGCGCAGAAATTGTGTTCTAGTTGCAACGCAGTGTCAAGAGAAACCATTACCCTTCTTTCCCAAAACTGCTTGAAACCACTACGATAACTACAGGGCCAACCGGGCGTTACCCAACTCCCGAAGCCCAGTCTCAACTTTACGGAACTTTACGTTTCATTTGGGTGAAGTACTGACGGAAACAAGATCAGGTTCACCCCTGAGGTGACGTTGCTGACTGATTTAACCGACGAGCAACTGCTTACGCAGGCTCTGGCCGGAGATGAAGACGCATTCACCGCGCTGTATCGCAGGCGGCAAGGACCGATCTTTCGCTTTGCCCTGCACATGAGCGGCTCTGCGCAGATCGCCGAAGAAGTCACCCAGGACGTCTTCATGTTTCTGCTGCAGCGCGGCCATGACTTTGACGCCGAACGCGGGGCGCTGGGCGCCTATCTGTTCGGAGTCGCCCGAAATTATGTGCGGCGCGCGCTGGAACGGAATTATCCGGAGATGATGCTCAGCAGCCCGGTGGAAGACGAAGCCGCGTCGCTGATGGTGGAGAACGATCCCAGCGAGGGTATCGCCCGGCGCCAGACATCGGTCGCCGTGTGGAAGGCGGTGCTTTCCCTGCCCGAGCACTATCGTGAGGTGGTGGTGTTGTGCGATTTGCAGGAACAGAGTTATGCGGACGCGGCGGTGGCGATGGGTTGCGCCATCGGGACTGTCCGATCGCGCCTGCATCGGGCGCACGACATGCTCAGCAAGAAGCTGCAACATTCGGCGGCGGTGGCTCCGGGGATGGCAAGCGTAACGGCGAGGTGCATATCATGACATGCCGTGAGTTCAAACATAGCGCTGCGTCTCTCACATTGTGGGAGATGTCGCAAGGTCGCTCCAATGATGACGAAATCATGAGCCATGCGGATGGCTGCGAGTCCTGCGGAGCCTGGCTGCGTAAACAGCGCTCTCTGGCAGCGTCGATGCGGACGTTGCAAGCCCAAACTGCCGGCCTGGAGGCTGGCCCTGGGGTGGAACAGGCGCTGCTGGCGGCCTTCCGGCGGAGCCCGGCGATGAGCACTGCTTCTGCCCCACAGGTGTGGAGCGCCGCTCTGCATCTTTGCTGTCGAACCCGGCCGACAGTTTTACGCCGATGGCGATGCGGCTGAGCCGCTTCTTCGAGATTGGCGCGTATGTTGCGGTGGCGGCAGCGGCTGTGGTGGGAATTTTTCTCGGCGTCCAGCTTCTGCAACATCGCTCCGGGACAGCGCCGGCACAGGTCGCCTCAGCCCCGGTAAGCGCCGCGCCGGCTGCCCAGAAATCCGCGCCAAGCGTGATGCCAAAGACGTCGCTGTCGAGCCCCGGCCTGCAACCGGCAACAGCTTCAGGCAGCCGGGCGCGACATTTACGTCCATCGGCCGCCGGCCAACGGCGCGCTGCCGCGCAGCCCACCGTGGCTGAGGCGTCGCAAACCAGTATGGATGACGGTTATGTCGCCTTGATGTTCTGCGATCCCCTGAGCTGTTCCAGCGACTCGCAGGTAGTGCGCATGGAGTTGCCGGCCGCCAGCCAGGACGCTCAGCCGCAGATTGCTGACGTGGTGGTCGGCTACGACGGACTGGTGCGTGCTGTTCGCATCGTCAACTAGCGGCACTGGATTTCAGAGTGCGCTTGAAGTCATTACCGTACGAGGTGAACTTGAAAATCGAGGATGAGGATCTGGCTATGAACAACCGCAACACTGCAAGCATTCGCGCCGTTTCGAGATGGTTGTCACTTGGCTTATTGATCGCGGGTTTATCTGCGATATCGGTGGCGCAGTCTGAGCCTGCGCCCGACCGCCTCCGCCTCCTCCAGGCGGGCCCGGCATGATGATGACCATGCAGGGTCCCGGTTTCGGCGGAGGGTTCTTCCATGAGGAAATCGGTGAAGGCCGTCAGGTTGTCACCGGCGCGCCGATGACCGCCGTCATCGATACCACCCGGGATACCACACTGTCGGATGGCAACACCATCCACACTGACAACCAGAGCACGGTGTATCGCGACTCGCAAGGCCGCGTCCGCCGCGAAATCCAGTTCGAACTGGCTACGCCCGCCACCGGAGCTACCAAGCGAACCATGATCGTTATCACCGATCCGGTCTCCGGCAACCGTTACATGCTTAATCCCCAGAACAAGACGGCGCATCAGATGCCTCTGCATCCGCCCAAGCCGCCTAACGGCTCACGTGAAGGAGAGCGGGGAGAGCGCGGGCCGGGACCTGAGAGTGCCAATGTCACCACCGAGTCCCTGGGCACGAAAGCCATCCTGGGCCTGCAGGCTCAGGGCACGCGGGTAACTCGCACGATTCCCGCAGGGCAGATCGGCAATGCTAAGGCCATCTCGGTGGTCACCGACCGCTGGGTCTCCACCGAGTTGCAAATTCCGATCAGCATGACTCACTCCGATCCCATGATGGGGACGGTGACCAGCAACGTTACCAGCGTCACTCGTGCCGAACCCGACGCTTCGCTGTTTCAGGTGCCGTCGGATTACAAGATTGAAACCGGCAAGCCGGGCGACATGATGTACATGCCGGCTCATCCCTTAAACTAAAAATCCTACGAGTTCCCTTTGGCGGTAGCGGAGGTCCGTAAGGATCTCCGCTTTTTTGTGCGCTTGTATCAGCGGATGCGGACTACGACTCGGCAGGTTTGCAAATGAAGATTAGCTGCTGCGCGATCATCCGAAATCAGACTAGCCGCAACGCGGCGGGATGAAGTTAGACGGGGGCGTAAGCCCCCGGGGAAAAGTGGAAAACAGTCGCGAGCCGCAGAGCGGCGACACAGCCCTTCGAAAACCACAATCGTGGCTGGATCCCAAATCATTCCGGCGCTCAGCTCGCCCGAAGCCGAGCCGCCGCAAATCGCCAGACAATATGCGCTATCTTCTATCCACTAACAACTATCCACTAGCCACTGCTTTTCAGTCCTTGGCCATCGCGTAGTAGCCTTGGCGGGCCTGCACCTTGTAATCGCCCTTGGAATGAATCTGGATTTTGCGATACGAGCCATCGAGCTTGGTATTGCTTGGCGTGTAGCCGATGTTGTACTGGCTGCGTAACTCGCTCTGGATCTGGTCGAAGGCCTGTTTCAACTTGTCCTGCTTGTTGCCGACTTCGATCACGCGGCCGCCAGTCTGCTTCCGCCAGTTTCTTCATATCGTAGTCGCCGCTATAACCAAAGCCGCCGTAAAATCCGCGATCGGCAATCAGAATCACGTAGCAAATGGTGTCGGCTTTTTGCGCCGCTTCAATGGCATCCTGAATCCTCAAGCGGCTGCCCTGATCCTCGCCGTCGGTAAAGATGATCATGGCTTTGCGGCCAACTTCGTTCTTCAGCTTCTCGTTTGCGCCCAGATAGATAGCGTCATACAGCAGCGTGCCGCGCGGCGTGGTCGGGATGGGCCCGCCGCCCAATCCAGGCGGACCTCCGCCCATGCCGGCATTGATCTGCATCTTGTTCAGCGCGCGCGTCAGATCGCGTATGTTGTTGGTGAAGTCCTGGTCGAGGTCGACATCGACGTCGAAGTTGATAACGAAGGCCAGGTCCTTGTCGCGCAGCACGGCATGCAGGAATTCGGCGCAGGATTCCTGCTCGATGTCCAGCACCCGAGTCTGGCTGGCGCTGGTGTCGATCATGATTCCCAGCGTCAGCGGCTGGTTCGATTCCGCCGAAAAGTACTTGATGGTTTGCGGCTTGCCGTCTTCCAAGACCTGAAAGTCGTCCTTCGTCAGGTTAGGAATCAGCATGCCATGCTTGTCCTTCACGTTGAAGAACAAGTTAACGACGTTGACCTCGGCCTTGAAGGTCTGCAAAGGCTCATCGCTGGCCGGGGGCTGCGCTTGCTGATCCTGCGCCGGAGCCTGGGCTGGTGGCTGCGCTTGCTGTTCTTGCGTTGGAGTCTGGGCGGCTGGAGCCTGGGCTGGTGGATTCTGCGACTGCGCTGCCAATCCCAGGCACGACGCCAGGATCAGGCACACGACGGGGACAAAGTGGCGAAACCGGTGGAACCGCATAGCTTCTCGTTCCTTTGCGGATGCATCCATTGTATTGCAAGGCGATGGAATCAGCGACGAAAGCTGCCGCACGCCGCCAGTCGGTTATACTGTGCAGAGTTCTGGCAACCTTGGAGACGACAGAGACCGATGTTCAATCGCCGATTGAGCTCTTGGATCAGAGGCGCCCTTCTTCCGGCGGTCCTCGCTTGCGCCGCAGCTTATGCCCTGCCCCAGGACCAGAAGCTGCCGGACGCCCCCGCGCCCCAGAACAATGCGCCGGTGCCCAACGTCAACGTACCGCCTCCGGGCGCGCCCGATGACCAGGGTCTCGTCCTCCAGTGAGAACCCCGAGCAGCCGGCAAATACTCCCGGCGCGGGTCAATCATCGACGCCCGGCCAGAACAATCCCCAGCCTCCGCCTCCCGGCTCGCAGGAGATCAAGACGGTACCGCCCGGCAGCGTTTCCAGCGGCGGCGGAAGCGGACGCGACGAGCTGCATGACTCTGACCAAAAACAGTCAGCTTCGTCACCGTTCCGGTCACGGTGAAAGATGACGAGCGGAAAGCTGGTCGACGGCCTGCTGGCCAAGGACTTCAGTATCTACGAAGACGGTACGCTGCAGAAGCTCACGCTTCTTTACCAGCGATCCGTTTCCGCTGTCGGCGGCGCTGATCATCGATCAAGGCTTGCCGGATCCGGTGCTGCGCAAGATCAATCAGACATTTGCGGCTCTGGGAGGCGCGTTCGGCCCGTTCGACGAAGTGGCCGTCTTCACCTACGGCAACACCGTCAACAAGCGTCAGGATTTCGGCAACACCACCCGCATGGAACTGGCGCTTGCAACGCATCCGTGATGACAGCGGAGCCAATGCTGGCGCATCGGTGGTCGGCGGCCCATTCGGCGCGGGACCTCAGACCAACAGCAAGCCCATGCCGGGCTCGGTGCAGGTGCAACACTCCGGCGCGTGAATATCACGTGCTGAACGATGCCATCCTGATGGCGGCGCAGGAACTCGCTCATCGTCCCGCCGCCAGCCGCAAAATCATCTTCGTCATCAGCGATGGCCAGGAGTACGGCAGCCGCGCCAGTTATGCCCAGGTATTGAAGGTGCTTCTGACAGATGGTATCGCCGTCTATGCCATCGGCGTCGATACCGCGGCCATGCCGGTTTATAACAAGGTCGCCAAGGCGCGCATTCCCGGCTTCGGCTACACCAACATCTTGCCCCGCTACACCAACGCCACCGGCGGCGACGTGCTCGACGAATTCTCCAAGGAGTCGATCGAAAGCGCTTACCAGCGCATCACCATGGAAGCCCGCAATCAGTACACTCTGGGCTATAACACCGCGCAGAAGCCTTCCAGCAATTATCGCGACATCGAAGTGCGGGTGAAGCGGCCCGGCCTGGAAGTGTTCGCCAAGCACGGATATTATCCGCTGCCGCCGCAGCGCGACCAAGAGCCTCCTTCCGGGGAGCAACCTCCGCCAGGGGCCACCTCGCCTCCGCCTCCGCCTTCAATGTAAGACCGCTGTTGGCGAATAATTTGCGACTAACTCTCGCGGGGTTAATAAAGCGTGGTTCAAAAATACCCTACGGGTTTTCCTCGGTGGAAGCGCGTGCCTTTAGGCCTGCGAAAGACGGCTCTCCAAGACACGGCTTTCAGCCGCAGCCCGGCCGAGCAGGGTTTATTGAAACACGCTCTAGTGAGATGGAGCGCGGCGTGGAAGCTGTCGCTCTGACTTGGCGGTTACGGTTTTTCCGGCACTCTTTTCTGACATTAGCGGCGATCTTAATGCATACGTCGTCTGTCGCCGAGAACTCGCTAAATGCCGAGTGTTAACTGCCGATTGCCGCCTCCCTCACTTCCGATCGAGCGAGGGCACCGTACTTAACTCGCGACCTCTCCCGCTGGCGGCGACCTTGCCCCCTTTGCCGGCAGCGGCAACATGCGCCGATACCTCCGGTCCGTAACGTTCCAGCAGGACTGGCACCAGCGCCCCTTCAGCTTCTTTCACAAACGTCAACTTACCGCTCTCGTCCCTGTCGATACGAATGAAGTCGCCGAGCTTCACCTGTCCGGTGGCTACCAGGTTGGCGAGTGGGAACACGATGTTGCGCTCGATGGCCCGCTTCAAATGGCGGGCGCCATACTTTAAGTCCGTGCCCTCGCGCAGCAGGAACTCCTTCACCAGCGGAGTGCAACTGAACACGAATTGGTTGTTGCCGGTAGCTTGCAGAATCCGCTGCTGCACCAGGCCTAACTCGATCTCCAGAATCTGTTCCAGATGTTCAGCCCGCAACATACGAAACACCACAATCTTGTCGATGCGGTTCATGAACTCGGGTGAAAACTTGCGTCGAGCCGCTTCCACTGCGGCGCGATTGATCTTGTCATCCAGCCGGGTATCCATCTGCGCCGGGCGTTTGCGCAAAGCCCATGGTGCCATTGATCATCTCGTTCATTTCCGTGGCGCCCAGGTTGGAGGTCATCACGATCACGCACTGCGAAAGATCGACCCGGCGATTGTCACCTAGCGTCAGCGTGGCTTTGTCCAGAATGCCCAGCAGCAACTGCCACAGCGAGTCCGACGCCTTCTCGATCTCGTCGAACAGCACGATCGAAAGCTTCAGCTTGTCCGTGTGCCACTGGTTGAGCGCTTCCTGGGTCAACACCGGATGGGTTTCGCGATGCCCTAGATATCCCGGCGGCGAGCCCACCAGCTTGGCGATTTCGTGTGAGTGCTGAAACTCGGCGCAGTCAATCTTGATGCAAGCGTGAGGGTCGCCAAACAATGCCTCCGCCATCGCTTCCACCACCCGCGTCTTGCCCGAGCCAGTGGGGCCGAGAAACAACAAATTGCCTACCGGCCGGCCGGGAGCGTTCAAGCCCGCCAGAAACATCTGATAGAGTTCGGCGACTTTTTCGACAGCTACATCCTGCCCAACAATCTTTCGCCGCAATGAGGTTTCGAACTCCAACGCGTCGCTGCTGCGTTGCGTGGGATCCAGGGTAGCGTTCAATCCGGTCTTCATAATAGTGCCAACTTGCCAGCCTGATTTCTAGTCAACCAGGATCAAGCCGTTTGATTGAGATGGAAGCAGCGTTCCCTGAGTTGTTTCCTGCCGTGGTTCGTTGCTCCCCACCGGCTGAGCTATTTCCATCTCTAACCCATTGGATGAGCGAGAGTCCCTCGGCGACGGCTTACTGACTAGTTAACTTCTTGAAAGAATTATGTCAGCGTTTCGGACACGTCGTGGACGGTTTCAATGTCGGCGTATGGCTGTCCCGAGTTTTTCAGCACCGCTCTCGTGCCTGCTGCAGGATTTGAATAAAAAAGGGCACCTTCTCAGGTGCCCCTCATTTCAACGCTGCTGTCTTTCCTACGGCACTTCGATCAACTCGATCTTGCCGTCCTTGCGACGATGCAGGACCTTCACTTTACCTTTGCCGTCGCGGAAGACAAACACTTCGCGGTCACGGAATTCGCATTCCTTTACCGCTTCTTCCACGGTCATCGGCCGCATCGCCACCGCCTCGCTGGAGTGCACCAGGTGCGCTTCGGTGGTGCGGGCTATGGAAGGAAACTTGTGTACCACCACCGGAACCGCCGTCGCCGACGTAGCTCCGACGGAAATCTGCGTTTCGGCATCCGCCTCGACCGGAGCGGTCCAGCCTTTGTCTTTTGGCTTACGGGTGGTATTGCGACGACGGCCATTGGACCGGAGCACCTGGGTCTCGATGTGCTCGAGGGCCTGGTTGACCGCCGCGATCATGTCGGTCGCTTCCGCCAAGCCGACCACGTGGCCGCGACGACGGTTGACCGTTATTTCCGCGATGTTGCGATGCTTTTCCACCGCAAGGATGACCTTGCTCTTGAAGTTGTCACCTAGGATTTTAGTGAGTTTGCTGAGGCCCGATTCGACCTCATCACGAACGGCGGGAGTGATTTCATACTGCCGGCCAAAATACTCTACTGTCATTGAGCTCCCTCCTCGCCTCAGCCTTTTGTCAGATGATCGCTGTGGCTGCGGCGGTTTTCACCACGACGGCGTCAGTTGGGTTCGAAATCCCTGTCACGTTGGACTGCAACAGGGCCCGACCGTGAGCGCCGGTACAGCAGCTAGTTCTTTACTCTGCGCTGGTGGGTGCTCGGGATGCGCATATCTTCCCTGTACTTCGCGACCGTACGGCGAGTGACCTGGATGCCCTGCGACTGGAGGATGCGGGTGATCTGCTCGTCGGTCAACGGCCTGGCTGGATCTTCTTCCTCGATGAGCTTCTTGACCCGGCGCTTGAGGATGAGCAGCGACGTGCCGCTTCCCTCAGGTCCGTTGACGCTCTCGCTGAAGAAGTATCGGAGTTCGAAGACGCCTTGCGGAGTGTGAGCGTACTTGTTGGCCACGGCCCGGCTGACGGTCGAGGGATGTACGCCGATCTCCTCCGCTACCTCCTTGATCATCATCGGCTTCAGCATATCGATGCCGTGGTCCAGGAAGTCGCGCTGCCGGTCCAGTATCGAGTAGCAGACTCGCAGAATCGTCTGCTTCCGCTGCTCGATATTCTTGATCAGCTGGATCGCCGATTTGTAGCGCTCTTTGACGTAGTTGCGCACATCTTTTTCCGCCACATCGCGGCTCAGTAGTTTGCGATAGGAGGAATTCAAGCGCAGCTGCGGAACCTCTTCGTCATTCATCAGGACAAGATATTCTTCACCCTGCTTAATGAAAGCCACGTCAGGTTCAATCAGCCGCGTCTCGGCCTTGTTGTAGCGCAGTCCGGGTCGGGGATCGAGCGTGCGAATGAAGTCCATCGCGCTCATGACCGCTTCCAGGGGACGCGCCATGATCTTGGCCACTTCCTTGTAATGCTTGTTCTGCAGCGCATGCAAATGCTGATCGACCAGTACGATGGCATCGTCAAGCGCTTCCAGTTCAGCGACGTGGTTGCCATTGCCGTTCTTGCGGTCGATACGCTTCGAGATCGTGCAGTTGGGCCAGCAGACATTCCCGCAAGTCGCGGGCGCCTACGCCAATCGGGTCCATTTGCTTGACCAGATCAATGGCTTCCCGCAAAGCGTCACGGCTGAAGGGAACCCGGGCAGGCACCGTCCGCGGGGGCACCAGCGTGGGACGAGGCGCCTCGGGCACTGGCGGCTGCGTCTGCACCAGTTCGCTGGTGGAGAACTCTTCTTCCGCAACGGCTATATAGGAAGCTGAGATTTCGGGCTGCGTCTCCTCAGGGGCAGGCGCCGAGATCGCCGGAGAAACGGCCGGATCGCCGGCTGGCGCCGAGACCGGCTCTGCCGGCTGCTCGTTCGACTCCCCGTTTGCCAGGCCGAGCAACTCGTCGTCGGTTGCCGTGAGATAGCCTTGTTCGTTCAGATTGCCGATGACCAACTCGGCCGCCCGGTATACGTCTTCGTTGACATGCAACGATCCCAGCTGCCACATCAGGTGATCGGTCAAAGTGCTGGGCTTGGAGAGGAAGTTCTCGAACGAGGGTTTCTCGCTCTCCTCCATCTCAATCGACGTGCGCAGGCCGGGGTCGAGATATTCCGAGAAGAATGAGCCGAAATCGATTTCTTCGAAAGGATCTTTCTCTTGCGTGGTCGCGGCCGGCTGCTCTTCCTGGGCTGCCGCCGAGCTCTCGCGCTCCATCTTTTCTTCGCGCGCCGAGACTTCGTCCAGCAGCGGAACTGAATTCTCCAGTTCCTCCAGCACCGGGTTTTCCGTCAGCTCGGCATTGATCATGTCGGCCAGCTCAAGTTTGTTGAGCGCCAACACGCTGACCATTTGCACAAGCCCAGGCGTCAGAATCTGCTTCTGAGAAACTTTGAGGTTTAATTTGGGCTGTAATAACGCCATTCGACGGAACCCTGAGGAGATCGCTCCCTGATCTGAATTCTAAACCAACGAGAAGCTCTCGCCTAAGTAAACTCGCTTTACTTCCGCATCATTTCCCAGTTGCTCCGGCGTGCCTGTCCGGAAAATTCTTCCTTCGTTAATAATGTAGGCCCGATCGGTCACTGACAATGTCTCACGTACATTATGATCCGTAACCAGCACTCCGATCCCACTTGCCTTCAAATCAAAAATAATCTTTTGCAGATCCAGTACCGCGATGGGATCAATCCCGGAAAAGGGCTCGTCCAACAAAATGAACGAAGGTGAGATACACAGGCAGCGCGCGATCTCGACCCTGCGGCGCTCGCCCCCCGAAAGTGCATAGCCCCGGTTCTTGCGGATAACTCCCAGGCCCAACTGGTCGATCAGCTTTTCCGTCCGCTCGCGGCGCTCGTGCCACGACATCGACTGCGCTTCCAGCACCGCAAGAATGTTGTCCTCAACCGTCAGCTTCTTAAAGATGGACGGCTCCTGCGGCAGATAACTGATGCCATGGTTCCGTGCCCGCAGGTACATCGGCACATCAGTGATGTCCTGGCCATCAATCAGGACCCGGCCGCTCTCGGCGGGAATCAGTCCAACGATAATATAGAAACTGGTGGTTTTTCCGGCGCCATTCGGCCCCAGCAGACCGACAACTTCACCCTGTTTTACGTGGACGCTGACTCCGTGGACGACCCTGCGACCGCGGTAGCTTTTGCCGATCTCATCCGCTGATAACGTCTGCATTTACTTCGTGGTACGTGCGCGAGTGATGGTGGGGGAAGAGCGCTTGCTCTCCACCAGAACCCTATCATCGTGACTGTAGAAAGTCAACGAATCGCCCCATACTGTCCCCCGTTCGGCATCAAAAATGCTAGGAGATCTGCCCGTCAAGATATATCTGCCGTCATCGGCGGTATAGACCAGCTTGTCACCCACGGCCCGGCGGTTCGGCTCGGTCACCACTACCTTGCCGGTTGCGACCATGTGATCGATCTTGCTTGGCGAGTCCGACCCTGGCAGCGATGGACCTTTCTGCTGCACCGGCTTCTGCGCCACGGCCGTACCATTATTGGGATCGGACTCAGCCTCTTTCAGATACACGTCGAGCTGTTGCGTGCTGACGGTCCCGGTCGTCGTCTTAGCCAGAACATTGCCGGTGTAGCGCGCCAGACGCTCTTCGTCCACGTAGTTCAGTTTGTCGGCGGTTATGTCCACAGGCGTGGTCTTGCCGTCCTGTGATTGCTGCACGAAAAGGCTGGAAACCTTCTGCGACTTGTCCGACTCGGCCAAGACAGATCGCTTCTCGTTATCGAAGTCGATCTTGGGAGCCCGAATCACGTTCGCCGTCTGCCATAACCGCACGTTGCCGGTGTAGTGAGCGATGCCCGGCTGCTTGAGCCCGGTCATATGCTCGGCGGTGACGTGAATCGGATCCGAGTTCGCCAGCAGAGCCCCATTGGGCTGCGGCTTCAGTTCGCTGTACGTAGTTTTCACGTCATCGTCGGCAAATCCTTCGCCAGTCTGGCGGTTCAAACGCATGTGAATCGACGTCGTGGTCATGCCCCCATCGACCACTCGCGGCGATCCGGCCAGCAACAGAATCTGGTCGCCCGGCGTGTAGATGGCGACATCGGCAAACGCATCCCGGCCTCCGGTGGTGGGATTGCCCGACGGCTCGTGATACTGGAAGTTTCCGGTCTGAATCAGCTTCTCGACCCCGCCGTCGGCCGCAAACGTCACGTCAAGCTTGTCCGCCGTGCTGACTTTGTCGGGCGCACCCGGCGTTGTGGACACGATTCGCGAGTTGGGCCAGCCATGCAAAGTCTGCAGGCGATTGTTGTCGTCGAAGGTGGCGTGAAACTTGCCGGCCGTAGCCACCGTAGTCGAGTTGCTTCCCATATCCTGACCGCCCGCAGCCGGGTTCTTCGCCGGCTTCGAGCCGGGTGGCATGGGTAGAATCGTGATGGACGCCTTCCCGACCGTATCGCCGGTTTTGATCTGGTTCCCGTTTGCCAGTTGGAAATCAAGTTGGTCGGCGGCAATCTCCATTGGCTGCCCACTGGTGCCCGACTTTTGCGGTTGCGGATCCTGCCTCATGCGGGCGTTCTTCACCATGTGAAACAGCGAAGGCTGGTTCTGGTCCACAAAGTCAATAATGAAGGTGTCGGCTGAACCATGGGCGACGCTGGCGCCGTGGGTGTCGAACTTGGCGCCGTTCGACAAGATCGCTTGTTGTATCGAGTTCTTCGGTCCCATATTCAGATCGCCGCGCGGGCCGACGACGTCAATGATGGTGGGACCGCGAACCTGAATATGCACGTTGCCCTCGGCTATCACGTGCTGCACGGTATTGTCCGGCTCAAACAGCAGCGTCCCTTTGTCGGCGGTCAAAGTGCGGTCCGGCTGATCGATCCGGGCATTCAGCAGGACCGCCTGCCGAGGCACTTTCTGAATGACTCCACTGGTACCGATGATCGTGGCCGGATGATCGCCGGTGGTAACGATGTGCACGTCCGACTTCAATTGCAGTTCATTGCTCTTGGAATCGTAGTACGCACCCTTGGCAGAGCCAGTGGCCTGCTCGGTCCGGAATTCGACCAATTCATCGGTCTGGGCAATCCCGGTCTTCTGGTTGAAGGTAAGGGAGCGGGTGAGCAAATGTACTGGGTTCTTCAGTTCGGCAGGCGCGGCCTGATCGGGCTTTAGCGGACCCTCGGCATTCCCCTGCAAATCGATGTGCACTTCCCCTACGGCCTTGATGTCACCGCTCTTCGGGTCGTAGGTGAATTGGTTGCCGTAAATCTGGTCGAATCGATCGTGGGTGCGACCATACACCACGATGTGGACATTTCTTAGATCGGCGTGCCCGCCCGCCTTGAATTGAACCGCTTTGGAAGCGCGAATGGTGTAAATCGTCCGGCCTGCTTCGGACTTGGAAAGCGAAAAGCCGTCGCTGGTCTGCTGAATGTCGAATCCCAACCGGTTGGGAACATTATGCAAGGTGGGACCGACGCGGGACCGGGCAATCCAGTAGGAAAGGGTCACGATGGCAACCAGTACACACACTCCCGCCACCAGCCACTTCCGTACTTGAGCTAACGATTGAAACATCTATGCTTGATTTTACGCTATCAACGAGAAGCCCACGACCAGCCGAGAGACGACGAATTGCTCCAAGGCGCCCTTTAGATTCGCAATCTTGTTTGGGTAGTGCGGCGCTTCAGCGCCGCGGCCAACTGCCTTATCTTTGTCATCACGAGCGGGCTTCAGCCCGCGAGGGATCTGCTGTTTCGACTTTTCTGCAACCTGCTTAGCCAGCGAAACCTCAGCGTTGAGTTCTCGCGGCTTCGAACATCAGCAGCCCAGCAGCGAAAAGCTTTTCCCGGGAGCGCGAATGACCAGGCAATCGCATGGCATGTCATGAAGCGCCTGGCGGCGCTTGGTCCAACCGGACATCATGAAGCCAACAGTCAAGCAGAACAGAGAAAGGAATTTCATCAGATGGCGAACCGTGGCCTGTCCAAACGAAATCTTATCGCCATCCGATGTGACCACTTGCAGACCCAGCAGACGCTTGCCCACGGTAGCGCGCCACGCAGAACTTTCTGCGAAGGCGCAGTATAGCCAGGATCCGACCGCCAGAATCAGGATGAACGCCATGCCAGTAGCGACTTTGGAAACAAAGGGTGAAATTCCCAGCAGGCGGCCGGTTCGGCGCAATGCATAATCGATGGCCAGCGTCAGAACCAGCGCTCCTAAGGCCTCCAGGCAGACGTCGATGACTCCTGCCCATACGCGCAGCCAGAAGCCTGCATACTCGACTGTGTCTGGTAAAGAGGGCACGGAGTTAGGATAAGCCCTGGCACCCTGAACGCGGCGTACAGCTTCAAGAGATGAATCGGTCAGCAGGTCGCCGCAGAAAAGACAAAACCTGCCATCCGGCAAGCGGCTGTTGCCACAGCTTGCACATACCTCATCAAGCACCATCTCCATCGGATGGGAATACTACGCCCGCAGGGCAATCCTGTAAAGTAGGCCTGCCCGCCAACACTCCCTCTAGTCCTGGCAAATTGGAACTGCCGGCCGCGTCGATTGGCAGAGCCTGCGCCTGCATGCAATCCGCTGCGCTTTTGCCAGCCAAGAGGTGATTTTCAATCCACCGCTTTCAAGTTGGCTGGCGTGTTGAAATCATGGCGTTTGACGAGCATAATATTTGAGGGGAAGTATCCGGAAATGTCCTTCCCCGAAGTTCGAGAGGTCGGGCCATGGTGCGTAGTTTGTGTTGGTTGATGTGCGTTATCGCTCTGGTACCAGGGGCGACATTCGCCGGAAGTATCCCCGCCAGCGGCTTCGAGGCTGGGGCAGCCGCACCGACCACTCAACCGTTTGCCTATAACCTGGACAACTACGCCTTCGAACCAGATTCGGGACTTCCCGGCGCGAGCTCTGGTACGGCCTTTGCCGGCACCTCAGTCATTCGCAATTCCGAAAACTTCGATGGAAACGTGTTTGTGGGTTCCGCCGGCGAACTGCTTGGACAAAACGCTAGTTGTGGCAGCGGAGCCGCCGCGTTCTGCGCTCAACCCACGCTTCGGATCGGCGAGAACAAACCTGTGCTGTTCGCCACCAGTTCCGCCGACTATGTAACTGACGGCGATCCGTTTGCCGTCAACCCTACTTTCGCCAGCGCAGAACCAAGCCGAGCCAGCCTCTCCAGTGACGCTCCTTCGGTAGTGCCTGAGCCGGGGAGCATGATTCTGTTTGGCTCGGGAATCGTAAGTCTTCTAGCGATCCGTCGTACTCGGAAACTGCAGACGTAAGCTCTTCTTTGGGCGAATGAAAAAGCCGCGGTCATTCGACCCTCAGCTTTTTCTTGCGGAAAGCCAGTCCACCAAGCGATGCATTGAGCCCGACGATTTCTGAGCGCTAGTTTTCCGGAGCGCCGGCAGCCACCGCCATCGGAACCACTCGGGCGAAGTCCACCAGGTTAAGCTGTACGCCGCCGAACTCGGGATGCTGGTTGTAATCGACGGTGAAAGCCAGGTCGAGAACATCGCCTGCCAGCAGCGGATTCTGAGCCGCGCGCTCTGCCATGCGCCAGCCCAGCACATCGTGAGCCCGCTGAAAACGGCCGCCGTTGGCTTGGGGATCTCCCGGGACAGCGCGCAGCTTGAGGTGCTTCTCTTTCATCACCCGGGCCGGTTGGACCAGCTTTGCATTTCGCGCCACAAATACTGGCGTCGGGATTCCCTACCCCGAACGGCTCCAGCTTCTGCAAAGCCAGCCAGAAATCATGCTTGATGTCGTCCAGCGCAACTTCGGCATCGTATTCCAGCACCGGAACAAAATCTTCGGGCGTCAGCCGTTCCCGGGCATAAGCATCCAGCCGCGAGCGTAATTCGGCAATTCGTTCCACCGGAAGCGCGCATCCCACAGCGTGGGAGTGTCCGCCAAACCGGGTAAACAATTCCGGACACGACTCCAGCGCCTCCAGCAAATGAAATGCGCTGATCGACCGCCCCGAGCCGTGCGCCTCTCCGTCCTCGCGCGAAAAGATCAGCGTCGGCCGGCAATAGCGTTCCACGATGCGCGTGGCGCAGATGCCAATGACGCCGCGATGCCAGTTGTCGCCATCCACCACCATGCAATACGCGTCTTTCATCTCCGGCGTCGATTCGATCTTCTGCAGAATCTCCTCCAGAATTCGTTGCTCTTCCTGCTGGCGATCGCCGTTCAGCTCATTGAGCTGCATCGCCATCTCGGCCGCCTTGCCGGCATCTTTCTCGGTGAACAGCTGGATCACGCGTTCGGCAATATCCATGCGGCCGGCGGCATTTAAACGCGGAGCGACGCGGAAAGCGATGTCGCCGGCGCTCAGCGGTCGCGAGCCATCGAGCTGGCAGTTGGCCAGCAGTGCCCGCAGTCCGGCATTCACCGGCTTGCGCAACCCTTCCAGTCCGAGCTTGGCGAAGACGCGATTCTCGCCGATCAACGGCACCGCGTCGGCAATGGTCGCAATCGCCACCATCTTGAGAAACGAAGGCAGCAGTCGCTCGCGTCCACTCTCCACCAGCAAGGCTTGCGCAATCTTGAACGCGACTCCGGCGCCGCACAGCGACTTGCAGGGATACTCGCAGCCTTGCTGATTGGGATTGACCACGGCTAGCGCTTTGGGCACGCCTTCAGCTTGCGGCAGATGGTGGTCGGTGACGATGAGGTCGATGCCGCGCCGCTCCGCTGTCTCCGCAGCAGCAAAGGCGCGGATGCCGGTATCGACGCTGATGATGAGCCGAATGCCGCGATCGGCCGCCTGCTCGATCACCTCATCGCGCATGCCGTAGCCTTCGCGAATGCGGTGCGGGACGTGGTAGTCGACCTTGCCGCCGCAAATCTCCAGCGCAGTCTTGAGGATGACGATCGCCGTGGTGCCGTCGACATCGTAGTCGCCATAGATGAGCACGGTCTCACCGCGCTCGATGGCTGCCCGCAGACGCTCGACAGCAGCGCGAAGTCCGGTCATCAAGTAGGGAGAGTGTAGGTCTTGCAGGGATGGCGAAAGAAACTTGTGAGCCTGCTCGGCGGTCTGGATTCCGCGGACAGTCAGCAAGCGGGCCAGGGAAAGCGGCAGCGCTAGCTCCAGCGCGAGTCGCTCTACCAGTTGTGGATCGGCGTTGCGAAGGACCCAGCGCACCTCAGTGTTCGTCGTCCTGATCGCTGTCGTCGATCGCCATGGTCCCGAAATCCTCCACCAGGTCGAGCAGATGCTGATAGCGCTCGTACCACTCGGTGGTGGCTTCGAAGAGGAACATGATGCCCTGATGCGGCCAGCCGAGCTGAATGAAGCCGGTCTTGCCGATGTAGTTGCGCAGCCAGCGCGCTTCTTCCAGGTCTTCGTCGCTGGGATAGCTGGCGTGCTGCAGGCGCTGCATCAGGTAGTCGAGTTCGTCGCGCTGCAGCACCTCCTCGTCCATCGAGAGGAACTGCGCGCCCGCCTTCTTGGCCAGCTCGACGAAATCCTTCCAGCTCTCGGGATTGTCCCGCGGATCCCACATGACGCTGTGAACTTCTTCGGTGACATATCCCTGGAAGCGGCTGAGGCCGTGCCCCAGGATGAAGGCGTTCATGTCGTCTTTCAGGCTGGATAGATCGTCTGGACATAAGAGTCTCTCGCGCCTGCGCGGCCAAAATTGGGCAGCAGAGAAAATCATCATACTCCGATGCGATGACGGCTGACACGGTGCAGACAGGTAAATTGCAGGTCCGCGAAGCCTCCTGCGGGCACCTAATGGAGCCAATCCCTGTGTTAAACTAATTGTTTCCCTAGACTGATCTGAACAAGCATGCTCTTCTCCAAAGAATATGTGGGCTATCTGGCCCGCGAAATCACCAACAAGCTGATTGAGGGCGAGTTCATCGAAACCTCCGACAAGGCGGCCGTGACAGAGCGCGTCAACGCCGCTCTGCTGGAAGAGCTCGACGCTGGAAGACCGCATCAACGACGAAGTCCGCATCATCCTCGACACCTACGCCGACGAGATGCAGCGCAGCGGCGCCAACTACCAGGAGATGTTCAAGAAGATCAAGAACGAACTGGTGCGCAAGTACAAGGCGGTGCTATGAGGATCAGGTACGCCTTTGAACTTGTCATCCCGAGTCGAGGCAGCCTGGTTCGGGCCGCCGGAGCCGAGGGATCTGCGGCCCTATTGCGTAAGGCGGTGCTATGAGAATCAGCCGCGAAAAGATCAACAAGCTGGCGCACGCCGTGGCTGACACTCTCGCCGAAGTGGAAAACGTCGACTTCGTGGAAGACCGCAATACCATCCGCCTGGAAGTTCGCCGGGTTCTGGAGAACCTGATGGCGCAGGAGGCCAAGATCGACGCTGCCGCCCGGCAGAAGATCGAAAGCCAGCGCCGCACCATCCTCGAAGGCTCCCAGGAATGGGACATCCTCTACCGCAAGTACTACAACGAGGAAGTGAAGAAGCTGGGGATCTAGGGCAGCAGTTGGCCATCAGCAATTAGCTTTCAGCGCTCAGCATTCAGTCATCCATTTGCGATATCCGGCCCGATCAATTCCTTGAAGAGTGTCATCCTGAGCGCAGCGTCCGCCTGTCTTTCCGACCCGCCGCTTTCGCGGGGCGGGCGGACGCGTAGTCGAAGGACCTGCTGTAGATCGAACAGGCAGGAATGTCCGGCGAGAGCCTGACTAGCTCATCCTCTACGCAACCATCGGACGCACGTCCCGCTCAATAACTCCCTGCAGCGCGTCCTGTGCAACTTCAAGATCGTAGCTGGACTGGGCGTTCAGCCAAAAACGCGCACTGGTATTGAAATAGCGTCCCAGACGCATCGCCGTATCGGGAGTAACGCCCCG
Source organism: uncultured Acidobacteriaceae bacterium (assembly GCA_963746515.1). GTDB lineage: Bacteria > Acidobacteriota > Terriglobia > Terriglobales > Acidobacteriaceae > Bog-257. The sequence goes on from CAVVBO010000005.1 coordinate 1,019,926, forward strand.
CCGCTCGTGTACGATCTCGGCAATCCGGGTTACGGGAACATGCAGATCGAGGGCGAGCCGGTTCATGCTTATGCTGAGCGGTTTCATGAAGTCTTCGCGCAGAATTTCTCCGGGATGAATAGGCGGAAGTTTTTGAGGTTTAGTCATGGCCTCTCTAGTGATAATCCACGATTTCTACATCGTAGGCATCGCCACTACGCCAGATAAAGCAGATACGCCATTGGTCGTTGATGCGAATGCTATGCTGCCCTTCCCGATCGCCTCTCAGTACTTCCAGATGATTGCCGGGCGGAGACTTCAAATCGCGGAGTTCGGCGGCAATATCCAACTGGCGCAGCTTTCGCTGAGCCACTCGCTCGAAAGCTCGAAAGCGTTTGACTCGCTGCCGTCCGTGAAGCTGTTCGGCCTCGGGCGACCGGAAAGACTTGATCACTCGCCAGCGTATAACGCCAAACGTTAGATGTAAAGCGACAAACGAACGTTTGGTAGTGTCATCCGCGGAGCCGCATGTTTCCTTGGCTCGTATAATCGGTGCGAGCCCACCTGTGTCAGTCATTCCCAACCTGAAGGACCATCTCAAACGCCTCGCCGCCGAAGTCGGCTTTGATCTCTGTGGCGTTGCCGGCGTCGCCGATACGCCCGAGCACCGCTTTTTCCCCGACTGGATCGCCGAGCGGCGCGCCGGAGAAATGAAGTATCTGGAGGCGCGTAATGAAGCCGACGAACTGAAGCGCGCTTCGCTAGCCAACGCCGTGCCGTGGGCGCGCTCGGTGGTGGCTTGCGCCCTCAACTACAACACCGACCAGCCCTACTCCACGCATGCGGGCTCTTCCACGCAGGGATGGATCTCGCGTTATGGCTGGTCGCAACGCGACTATCACGACGTTCTCTTGGAAAAACTTCGCGCGCTCGAAAAGCAGTTTCTTGAGCTCTGTGCACAACAGGAGATTCCCGCTCCTCGCACCTGGTGCTACGTCGACACTGGTCCGGTCATCGAGCGCATCTTCGCCAAATACGCCGGCATTGGCTGGATCGGTAAGAACACCTGCATCCTGAACGAGCAGTTGGGCTCATGGCTCTTCCTCGGCGTAATGCTGACTTCCCTTCAACTGACGCCCGACCTGCCTCCGCCGGATCGCTGCGGCTCCTGCACCCGCTGTCTCGATGCGTGTCCGACCAACGCCTTTCCCTGCTCCTTATACGATGGATGCGACCCGATGTATCGCTTACCTGACCATCGAACTTCCGTGGCTCGATTCCGGAGGAATTTCGTCCGGACATGGGGCGGCAAGTGTTCGGCTGCGACATCTGCCAGGACGTATGTCCCTGGAACCAGCAAGCTCCGACTACTAAAACGCCGGAGCTTGAGCCACGCCCCGAGCTGATCAATCCTGATCTCGAGTGGCTGGCAAAACTTAGTGTGGAGGAGTTCCGCGAAATCTTCCGCGGCTCACCGGTTAAGCGCGCCAAGCTGAGCGGCCTTCGCCGAAACGTGACCATCGCCATGGCCAACAGCGGCGATGAACGCTTCTTGCCAATTTTGCAGCAACTAAGCCACGACGAAGACACCGTTGTTGCCGAGCACGCCTGCTGGGCGATCGATCAACTCAACCGCGTCGCAGTTTCTCGACAATCTCCTAAGGCGTAGTCTCGCGCCGCTGGCGCAGACTTTCCCGGTGCGGGTAGGAATTACATTTGCATGTCTGCGAGTCGAGCTGAAAAACTCCGCGCCAACTCACGATTTCGAATCTGGCCCGTCCATTGCATTGCACAAGGAGCAGCGAAGCACAGCAGAAATAGTTCGACCTTCGGCGCAGGTGAAACGCCGGCGGTTCAAACTCAGCAGTAGCAGGGCGTCACGAGCGGAAGACAGGTGAGTTTCCCGCTAACCGCTGTAACGCCCTGGCATTAAGTTCTCGTGACGCGAGATTCCCCCTTCCCGCCATCACGACTGATGCCCACCGCACCCAGCTCGGGCGGAGCGCTCCCCAGGGCATCGCCGGCCTTCCTGTCTCGGGACAGGAAGGCTTTTTTCTGCGCGCCTTCCCCGGTTCGCTAAAAGCCGTGGCAACGCTGTTGTCTGCAACTTGAACTGCGACCGAGTTCAAGTGACAAGCCCGCTAATTCTCGCTATAAAGGACAGCATGAGCTGAGGCCCTCAGCCGCCGTCTGAAGCAGCCGCACTTCGCCAGTGCCGCTCAGGAAGCCTTGCTGAGCGTCATCGTGGCGGCCAATACGCTGAACGATCTCATGGACGGGATCTGCGAAGATTTTGGCATCACCCGTCCGCAATATAATGTGCTGCGCATTCTGCGAGGAGTGCATCCCGGCGGACACGCGCGCAACGAGATCGCTTGCCGCATGGTCGACCGCGCTTCCGACATCACCCGTCTGGTTGACCGTCTACAGGCTCGCGGCCTGGTGAAGCGCTCACGCGGCAACAACGATCAGCGCCAGGCGGTTACCGGCATCACCGCTAAAGGGATAAGACTCCTGGACAAGATGCGGCCCCGGATCGATGCTCACACCGCAAAAATCTTGCGCAGGCTGAACGATGAGGACTGCCGCGAATTGAGCCGGCTTTGCGCTTTGGTTTTCGAGTCCGAGCTGGAAGTCGCGTCTCCTCCCGAAGCAGGCTAGTCCGCTAACTTTCCCAGCCGCCGCGACTTACGATCTTCCACTCCATCCCCGAGCCGAGATAATCTTTTGCCAACCGCTGAATCCCCAGGCGGTGGCTCGCATCTATATATGTGTTGCAACACACAATATGTGAGTTGCGAACAATTGTGAGGGCTGAGAGAGGTATGCCTATGAACACTCTGCTGATCGTCAATTCCAGTCCTCGGAAGCAATTCGGTTTCGCGGCGGCTGGCCCGGCACGTCGCCGAGGAATGGAGGGCCCACAATCCCGAGGGCCGGGTTATCGAACGCGACCTGGTCGCCGAACCGCTTCCTTTCTTAACCGAGCCCTGGATTCAGGCGTCAGCCACGCCGGCGGCCCAGCGGACGGCGGAACAACAACAGGCGCTGGCCCTGTCCGATGCTCTGATTGAGGAGTTAATGGCGGCCGACGTGATCGTGCTGGGCGTTCCCATGCACAATTTCTCGATTCCGGCTTCACTGAAAGCCTGGATCGATCTGATCACGCGAGCGGGCAAAACGTTTACCTATAGCGATAAGGGGCCAAAAGGGCTGATTCCTGAGGGAAAACAGGTGCTGGCGATTGTCTCTCGCGGAGGCTCGTACGGCGAAGGCACTCCGGCATTTGCAGCCGACTTCCAGGTTCCTTATCTGCGTCACATGTTGGGCTTCGTTGGCTTGAAGAGCGTCACCGTCATCGAGGCTGACAAACAAGCCTTCGGACCTGACGTTGCCAACAGTCGGTCGACGATGCCGTAAGAAAGCTGTCCGCGCTGACGAAAAGCTGCAACGCGCAACTGCAAGCTAGCGCCTAATCGGGGACGAGAAATCATCGGCATAAGAGAACCCTCCCAGGTGGGAGGGTTCAGTGGTCTTGGCCGCAACTGGGAAAGCTGAAGTCGTCAGCTGACGCTGATGTGATCCGAGCCTTCCGCGTGGCGGAGACGTCTTAGGCGCGCACGACGTTAGCGGCCTGGAAGCCCTTTGGTCCCTTAGTGAGGTCGAACTCTACGGTCTCGCCCTCGTTAAGGCTGCGGTAGCCGTTTTCCTGGATAGCCGAGAAATGCACGAACACGTCCTCGCCCGTGGACCTCTGAATAAACCCATAACCTTTGGCTCCATTAAACCACTTAACTGTACCTTTCTCTCTCACAACCCGCTCCTTTCGACTATGAATCTGGAATCGCCCCTGCTTCGCGGACGTTCCAAGCTTACCCCTGACAACCGAGCCCAAACTACGCTGGTTAACGCAGGTTGGAGCGGTGGGACGGCCTTGAAAGACGTCTCAACGTTGCCGGGAAACAAGGGTTGCGGCTCAGTTCGCAGCTTTTCCTGCAATGAAAAAAGGTCCACGAGTTTGCGCTGGCGGACTACTTCTTCCGTCCACCCAGAGCAGACCCCTGGAACCCGTGCAATGCGTGAAATCGAACTGCTGACAGAAACATCAACCCAAATCCGCATTTCGGAAGAAACCGAAAGCTCCTCGTTCGCCCTTTGAAAGGGGAGCAAGAGATAATTACAGGAACTCTGCCGTTTGGCAAGTGTTTCCTGCACAGTAACTTCCCGAGGTTCCCAGATGTGAAACATCCAGTCCCGTTTTGGAGGAGCCGAGACTTCGCCGCAACCAGCCCTGCCTACTCTGTTACGATTGAAACGATGAGCAGTGACTCTGATGCGTCCGATGATGAGTTCCCGAATCGGTCCCCAGTCTGCCTTGGCCGTATCCTCGACGCTTGGCATCGCTTCCCCGATTAAGCCCCATGGAACCACAGAGTTGCACGCTACTCCTCTAAAGCCGGGCACAGCTGCCAGGCGCCTGCTGGAGGAAGACGACCGGCACGAGCTCTTTCAACACCTCCCGGAGACCTACAGCCTCTCGCATCGCCTGCGACGGCACGGCTGGTCAACCCTGCGCTACCTGATGCAGACGGAAGTACACACCTACGCCTTCTCGGTAGCGGCTAACTCGATCCTTTCGTTCTTCCCGTTTATCGTGCTGCTGCTGACGGTGGTACATCGCGTCTTCCATTCTCCGGCCATGTACAACGTCGTGCTGGAGCTACTGCGCGATTACCTGCCCAGCAACAAGGATTTCGTCATCCGCAACCTGCAATTTCTGGCCAGCGTCAGGGGACGCGGACAGGTGCTGTCGTTCGTCATGTTGCTGATCACTTCGACAGGGATTTTTCTTCCGCTCGAGGTTGCGCTTAACAGTATCTGGGGCTTTAAGAAGAACCGCTCCTATCTGATGAACCTGGTCGGTCTCGCTTGGCCTGGCGCTGGCCTGCGGCTGCCTGGCAATGCTTTCCATCGCCTTGACCGCCGCAGAATTTGCGGATGCTCGGCTTCGTCGTCGGCGACCAGAACTTCATTTTCCAGGGCTTGGGCTTCGTCATCATGAAAGCGTCGGCCATTCTGGCGACGATTGGAATCTACTTCCTGATCTATTGGCTCTTGCCGAACGGAAAAGTTCCCGCCCGCGCAGTCCTGCCGGCGGCCATCATTACCGGCCTGCTGTCGGAAGCCGCGAAGTACCTCTATATCCTGGTACTGCCCTGGCTGAATTTTCAGGAAGTCTACGGGCCGTTTTCGATTTCGGTGACGCTGATTTTCTGGTCGTTCTGGAGTGGCATGTTGCTGCTGGGCGGCGCCTATCTTTCTGCCGCCGAACATGCCAGCCGAGTGCAAGCGCGGCGCGACACCGCAGCGGCGGAAGGGTAGTTCCCCCTTCCGGTGTCGGTTCTATGCTAAGCGGGCTTTGGCTGCCGGATAGATTCCCAATACTTTCACGAATTCTGCGATCTCGCCCAGATGATGCAGCGCATTGCGCGCCGCCTCGTCATCTCCGCGCAGGATATCCACGAAGAAAACATATTCCCAGGGATGGCCGCGCAGGGGCCGGGACTCAATCTTGCTAAGGCTGATGTCGCGGAGCGCGAAGACACTAAGCGCTTTGAAGAGCACTCCCGGCACATTCTTCAGAGCGAAGGCGATCGACGTCTTGTTGGATCCCTTTCCAATCTTGCGCGAGCTATTGATCAGCAGAAAGCGCGTGTAATTCTGCTGGTCATCTTCAATTCCCGCCAACAATATGCGTCCGCCGTATTGTTTGGCAGCCTGCTTAGGAGCGATGGCAGCCGCGTCTCGCAGTCCCTCAGCGACGACGATGGCGCACACTTCCAGCCGTGTCATAGAAAGGCACGGCTTGGATGTCGGGGCGGGAACGAAAGAAATTACGGCACTGATCCAGGGCGATAGGATGGGAAAAGACTCGGCGAATCTGCTTCAGCTTCACTCCCGGCGGAGCAATCAAGTTATGGCGAATTCGCAGAGGAAGTTCACCGTGGATAAACACGTCACGCGTGAGCAGCAAATCGAAGTGCTCAGCCACCGATCCGGCCAGAGAATTCTCGATGGGAATGATGGCAGCCTGTACCGAGCCGCTCTCTAGTCGATCAAAGACTTCCGCTGACCGCGCGCAAGGGACAACGGTTGCACGGGGAAGCATCTTCCCTGCCGCCTCATGACTAAAGCAGCCAAGTTCTCCTTGAATCGCAACTTTCATGGTGATGGGCCGAGCATAACAGACAGAGAGCCAGTTGCTGAGAGGTTGCCTGTTACCAAGGAATTTCTCCGGCTATTTCAGCCGCTTCGTCGCCTTAGGTAAAACAACCATAAGGCCGGGGATGGCCTCCAACACTGTAGCTCGATATTGCCGGGCGAAGAGAAAACATTCAAGGGGTGGCACAATGCTTTGGACAATTTTCGTAATCCTGCTGGTACTGTGGCTGCTGGGAGTGGTGACCAGCTATACACTTGGCGGATTTATTCACATTCTGTTGGTGCTGGCGGTGGTAGCCCTGATTTTCCAACTCATCTCCGGCCGCAGAACCGTGGTCTAGACCCGCATCAACCAGTGCGTAAGGACCATGAACTCGAAAGGCGTCGGTAAGCTGACGCCTTACAGCAATATTCTCGAATTTCGAACCAGGGAGGTAAGTTATATGGATAAGGATCGGGTAAAAGGCAAGTTGGATGACGCAGCGGGACGTGCGAAACGCCAGGTTGGCGAGTGGACAGGCGATACCGGTGCCCAGGTGGAAGGCGCCGCCCAGCAGGTCAAGGGCAAAGCCGAGAATGCCTGGGGCAAGATGAAGGATGCAGCTCGCGACACCACTGAAGAAGCCAAACGTAAGCACGAAGAAAAGAAGTTGGAGGACGAGCAGAAGGACGAGGACGAGCGGCGGAGGAACGTAGCTTAACCTCAACCTCCGTCATTTCTTGTGAGGCGCCCGCCGGGGCGCCTTTTTGTTGCGCGCTAAATTCCAGAAGAAGATTACCTGCCCGGTCGATGGAAAATGTTGCTCCCGCCGGGACCACCGTGGTCGCACTATACTCGGTTACGATCGCGGCCCCATAATATCTCCTGCCTTGCCTCAAATCCTGGCGATCATAGATCGCGGTGTCCACCGCTTTACCGGCGAACCACACTGCGCGCTTCTGCGGCTTTACGACCATGTTCAGCAACTTTGTCAGCGTTGCCTTTGGAGGCCGCGAGACTTTGATCCGGGCTCGCAGGCGCAAAGTTACCAGCTCGATCTCGCGTTCGGGATGGCTGTACCCATAGCGAGTGTGATGAGCGCGATGAAACTCCGCGACCAACGCCGGCGAGAAGCGCAGGTTCAGTTCGAACCCTTGTCCTTGATAGCGCAGATCGGCGCTGCGCTCGAAGTGCAGCTTGCCAGTCCAGCCTTCTCCGCGAAACTCTTGCGCGGCCCGCCGCTCCAGAGCTTCCAACTGCCTGCGAATATTCGCTGCCGGTAGCTTGGAGCCAATGCTCAAGACCACGGTGCGCGAATAGTCCCTGACGATATCGCTGGCGAGGATGCCGTACGCGGACAAGGCTCCCGGCATGGCTGGAATGATGATGCGCGGAATTCCCAGTGCCTGCGCCAACTCGCACGCGTGCAGCCCTCCCGCGCCTCCGAACGCGACCAGCGTAAATTCGCGCGGATCGTATCCGCGCTCAATCGATACCACGCGCAGAGCGCACTCCATGTTGGCGTTTACCACGCGGATTACGCCTTCCGCAAATTGTTCAGGCGACAGCCGGACGCCTTGTTCCTTCAGCCATTCCGACGTAACGGCACGAGTGCGTTCACGATCCAAGCTGAATGATCCGCCCAGGAACTTCTCCGCCTGCAAACGTCCCAGCAACAGATTTGCGTCTGTCACGGTAGGTTGCGTTCCACGCCCGTAGCAGATTGGTCCGGGGTCGGCGCCCGCCGATTCAGGCCCCACCCGCAAAGCGCCTCCCGCATCGAAGCGGGTCAGTGAGCCTCCACCGGCGCCGACGGTATGAATGTCGAGCATGGGCACGCGAACAGGGAATCCGGCGACCTCAGCTTCGTTACTGGGTTTGGGTTCGCCGACTACCAGCGCAACGTCGGTGGAAGTGCCTCCCATATCAAAAGTGATCACGCGTTCGAAGCCACTGCGGCGGGCCATGGCAGTGGCACCCACCACGCCACCAGCCGGACCCGAGAGCACTGTCCTGACCGGCTGGCGCGACGCCGACTCCAGCGACGTAATGCCTCCACTCGATTGCATGAGGAACACTCGCGACTTTGTCTTCCCCAAGTCGCGGCGCAGGCGCGCGTCCAGACGCTGCAGATAGCCTTGCATCACAGGTTGCAGATAGGCATTGACCACCACCGTACTGGCTCGCTCATATTCACGAAACTCGGGCAGGATGACGTGCGACAGCGACAATGGAAGGCCGAGTTCCTCCAGTACACGGCCAATGGCACGTTCGTTCTCGGAGTTGGCAAATGAGAATAAGGTCGAAACTGCGATCGACTCTGGCCCGGCTGGCGTGAACATCGCGCGCCAGCACTCGAAGATCTTCGGACGAGGGTCGCAGTAGGATTTTGCCGTCGGCCTGCACCCGTTCGGGAACGCCGAACCGCATGCCGCGCTCTACCAGCGGAGGCACTCGCTCGAACATCAGGTCGTAAAGCTTCGGTCGATTCTGGCGGCCGATCTCGATGGTGTCTTCAAAGCCAGCCGTGGTGACGAACGCTACTTTCGCGCCCGTGCGCTGCAGCAACGTGTTGGTGCCCACGGTCGTCCCGTGCAACAGCACGGTCTCGGCCGAAGGCTTGATTGCCGAAAGCGCCTCAGCAATGGCTTGCGAGGGATCGGCTGGAGTCGAGAACACCTTGGTCATCCGCAGCTTGCCACGCTCAATCCAGACACAGTCGGTGAAGGTACCCCCCGTATCGATAGCAACCCGGAGCGGCGGCTGAAAAAGATTTGGAAGCGGATGCGGCCATAGTTAAGCAGGAAACTGGCGCGAAGAAGCGCCGATTTTAGCACGCGCCAGGGGGATGCCTACAGCCGCTTTCCCATCTGAAAGGCGTCAAGCGCATGGCTGGAATAATACTCGGGCAAAATACGCAAAATCTCGTATCCGAGCTTGCGATAAAGGCGCAGAGCAGGCTGGTTATCGACTGCGGTCTCCAAGTAAACATCTGAGCAGCCCAATGATCGCAGACGCTGTTCGCACTCCATCATCAGGTTGGAAGCGAGGCCAAACCCGCGTGCCTCGGGCAGTATGTCCAAAGTGAGGATGCGCCCGTACTTCGCGCGAACGGGATGGGCCACTACAAATCCTGCAACCTGCGAAGCTTCCGGTCGATGGCTGTTGCTGTTGCAGTTCGCCGACCAGAGTGATGGCATTGCGCCGGGTGATGAAGCCGCTCAACTCCATTTGGGTGTAAGCAATGCCGGGAGGGAAACAAAGCTGGTCGATGCGCCAGAGGTGGTCGAAGTCGGTGGCGCGGTAGTCACGAATGCGAAACGCCGTGCCGGCAGTGGGCGGAGTCGATTCCAAACGATCAGGTCTCTCGCTTATGATACCGCCGGAAGCAAGGAAAAAGCGGCCGCAGGGCGTATGCCGGCAAAGGAGAGAGCGCGCTCCAAACGTTGCGAGCGCGCTCACGTCACCGCTGGTTACGCGGCTTTGCGAGTTTTCTTCTGCGCCTCGGAAAATAGCTCGAGCATTTTTTGATTGAACTGCGGAATGTCGCTGGGCTGGCGGCTGCTGACCAAATTGCCGTCACGAATAACAGCTTCATCCGTCCAATCGGCTCCTGCATTCCGCAGATCGTCCTGGATGGTCTTGTAGCTGGTGAGGTGACGGCCCTTCACCAAGCCCGCCGAGACCAACAGCCACGGACCGTGGCAAATCACAGCGATAGGCTTGCCTTCACTGTTAGCCCGCTGCACGAATTCCTGCGCCTTCTTTTCGATTCGCAAGGCGTCGGCATTCATCGCGCCGCCGGGCAAGAGCACGGCATCGAAATCCTCCGGGTCGGCTTTATCCAGGGTCATGTCGACTTTCACTTTCTGCGTCTTGGTATCGTGCTTCACAGCCTGAATCTCGCCCGATTTTGGCGAGATGACAATTACTTCAGCGCCCGCTTCCTGCAGCGCTTTGCGAGGTTCGATGAGTTCGGCTTCTTCAAACAGATCGGTGGCCAGGATCGCCACGCGATAACCTTCAAGGTTCTTTTCTGCCATACATACCTCCGGAAATTGTGAACGGTTATAAACGGGTAAAGCTAATTATTCAGTGGGATGCAGGGCGGCGCGATTAGGCAGTAAGAAGTAGCTGTAATTCCTGGCTATCGCGAAAACTTCGCTGCGTGTTCGCCAGGCCTTGGGAGGCGTCTCAAACATGGGAAAGATCCGGCGGCCGTAGACGGATTATGGGCCGCGGCGTCTTCAACTTTCTCGATGACGATAATTGCGATCCACTCATTGTTCCGGTTCAGGTACCGCACAACTCTTCCCCCCAGAATGTCTGCCGCCCGCGTCGGAGACAGATCTTCGTGATAGTCGAAGAACCGCTCCTGTAGTCCTTTTCCAAAGGCAAGCCGTTGCAAAAGCGGGTGTGGCGGCTCCCACTTGGTGGTAAAGAGAAACGCGATGTCGAACTGACCGGTGGCCTGCGCGGCCCGCTCGATTTCCAGCGGCGAGAAGTTGTCGATCCGGACGACTGTCAGCGGCTGCGTCACATATCCGAGAAATGGGCGGGTCAATTCGTCCGAAGCCGGCCAGGCGGTGAGAATCCGAGCGTGCGGATATCGAGTAGCAAGCTCATCGGCGGCAATCTTGTGCAGGACCACATAGTCGCGATAGAGCAGAGTATCTTCAGGAGCAATGCGATAAGGAGGAGGAATAAACAATTGCACGACGAATGCGGCGCAGCGTGAAGGCAATCCACCACGTCCATCGCCGTAGCCGCCGGCGCAGGGTGGACACGCATCACCAATATCACCAGCGGAACGACAGGAAGCATGTAGCGAGCCAGTACTGCGCCTCCCAGCACTGACTCTGCAACAATGTTGGCGGCGAGTACCACCCCAAATACCAGTTGCGTATTCACTGCGATCCGGGGCCGCGTTCCTCCGTCGCTGTCGGACAAAGCAGGTCGCGTCATTGCAAACAACGCACCCAACGTCAGCAAAAATAAGTTCAGATATCCAAGTACGTGCCAGAGGCGAATCAGAAAAGCCAGGACAATCCGCAAGGGATTCAGCGTGGCCTGCAGATTGTAGCGAAGGTATTCCGGATTGCCGAGGTAGAAGCCAGTGCGATGATGATGATATTCGAACCAGAGTAGCAGCGGGAGGAGGCAGAGGAGAAAGGAAAGTGTCTCCCGCAGGCTGCGGCGACGCGGGCGAAGAGTTTCACCTTGTGCCACCCGCACACCGTTCAGGAACGGGCACAGGAGATCCCAGGCGAAGAGTGCCATGGGGGTGACAATTGCTGTCTCCTTGGCGAGTGGCGCGAGCGCAAGAAATACGATGGTCGCGACCGGCCTGCGCTCTACGTACATAGCTAGGCCCCACAACGTCAAAGCAGCCGCCATCATATCGAGATGGACCAACGGGCTTTGGGCGAAGAACACCGGGTAGAGCGCAGTACACACCACGGTTGCCGCCGCGACGGTTGGATTGGCCACGTTGCGCGACAGACGCCACAGTCCGACCAACGCGAACGCCGACACCATCAACATGGCGGTTCGGGTTACCGCGGGTGTGAAAGCGCTGAACTTCCACCAGAAGGCCAACCACAGCATCACCAAGGGCGGATGCGCATTGGAAAGAGTGGTGTGGGGAATCAGCGATCCGGTCAGAAGCAGGTCGCGCGCAGCGGGGATGAAGTATCCGGCTTCATCCCAAAAATAAGGTAGCCGCAGCAGCGCAGCATGAGTTGCAAAGAGAAAGCTGAAGATCAATGCATAGGCGAACACGCAGGCACGCCAGCGGAGGGCCGAGGTTATCCCGTCCTCGTCGTCGACTGAGTTGAAGCTGGAAGATTCAGGCGGCTTCCGTTTCCGCTGCTGCGGAGAATCGCCGCCCATAGTCGCTAATGGATGGGACCGGCGCCGGGTCCCATGCGCGGATCGAGTTTGATCTCGCCGAAGGTGTTCTCGTAGTTGACCAGGTTCTGCTGCAGAATGGTGTGCAGAGCCTTGGCTTGCTGTGGACTTAGATAGATTCCCTGGAAATTCCGCACATCGACCCGAGTTTCATCCTGCTGCTGCAAGGTTCCAAAGACAAGGAAGAAATCCCATACGTTCACTCGCACCTGAACGCTGTTGGCATAGTTCTCCCGATAATCGGGCGAGTTGGTCAATTGAATTGCTGGCTGAGTAGGATTAGGCATTATGACCTCGGAGAAATAGTTGTCAGTAACCAGTTATCAGTTGTCAGCTCTTAAGTCAGGCTAACAGCACAGCGAACCCGACAATCGACTACTAGACTTTGAAGTGTATCAAAAGCGGCAACTGTTCATTGCCATGCGCGAAAACGGGTTGATAGCAAACTAACACCTGGTGACTTGAACAAAAAAAGGCGGCCCCGAAAGGCCGCCGAAGCGAAACAGATTGGAAGTGTTTAGAACACCAGCTTGCCCTGGAACTGGATGATGCGTCCCGAAGGCAGACCGGTCGCGAACGAACCGTAAGGTCCGGTCGGAGGAGCGGTCGTGGTGGTGATCTGGCCGAAGTTTCCAGTTCCGAAAAGGTTCTGCGGGTTGTGGAAGTTCGGATGGTTGAAGATGTTGTAGAAGTTCGTGCCGAAGCCGAACGCTACCCGTTCCGTGATCTTGAAGTTCTTGTTGATGGTGAAGTCCGAGTCAAAGAACCCGGGACCACGGTACTGGTTGCGCTGCTGCGTCGGAAACGATCCGAAGGTAGAGGCTCCCTCGAAGGCTAAGGGGTTGAGGCACTGGCTGAAGCCATTGGTGCAGCCCCCCTGACCAGCCGAGGCGCTTCCGCCGATGACTTGCGCAGGAATGTAAGGAACGTTGGGGTTGTAGTTGCCAATGCTCGTGGTGGTGTCGAGTACGGTAAACGGCAGACCGGAGCGGGCGAAGAAGTTCTGCGAGAGGGTCCAGCCGCCAAATGCGCCATTGGCGTACTTGTTGCTGAACTTGAACGGCGTCTGCCAAACATACGACGCGTTAAACGAGTTGCGGATGTCGTAATCGGCATTGCCGTAGTTGCTGCAAGCCAGGCAGAACGGGTTGATTTGGTTGCTGATGCTGGTCGTGCTATACGCCAGTACTCCACCGTTGGAAATTTCGTCCATCGCGTGGCTCCAGGTATAGCTGGCCGTTACCGAAAAGCCGTAGGTCAGCCGTTGATTAAAGCTAGCCGTCAGGCCGTTGAAGTTGGAAACGGCGCTCGAGGTCCACTCGCCAACCGTCGCGTAGCTTCCGCTAAGTGGCGAGACAGGAAGACCCGCAACTCCACTGGCGAACACGTTCGGGTAGTTCAGAGTAGGCTCGTGAATTCCGTGGTTCCCCACGTAAGCCAGGGCGAAAGAGGCCTTGTCGCCCACTGCCTGTTCCAACTGCAAGCTCCACTCCTGGTACAGCGGGGTGTGGAAAGTGCCAGTCTGACTGGTGAAGTTGGGAGGTGCGAAGACGCCCGGAAGCTGCGCCGACAAGGAGTTAAACGAAGCGCCACCGGCGAAGCCGGCAGAGATCGCTGCGGCCGAAGAGGACGCTTGAGCGCCCGCACCGGCTGAGGTCGGATCGGCCCAGTTGTATCCGTTGCAGCACAGAGTGATCGGAACCACGCCGGGCAAATTAACCATGAATTGATCGCCGATGAACGCCGGGAAGGCATCGTAGAAGAGCCCGAAGCCGCCGCGAACCACCGTCGACTTGTTACCCGGAGACCAGGCAAAACCGAAGCGAGGCGCCCAGTTGATGGTGTCTGTCCCACGGAAGATCTGATGCAGGTTGGCATTGATCATCGTGTTGTAAGGGGTGTTCGGATCGGTGCTCTCCGCAGCGAACGGGCCGGTATACTGCGCCGAGCAATTCGTCTGGCAAACCGGGTTGGAATTGTGCTCGGCGCGAAGGGCGAAGGTGAGTTTCAAGTTCTTGCTGACACTCCACTCGTCCTGGGCATACAAGCCAATGCCCCACAGGGCAACCGGTTGGGTAAGCCGGGTCGGGAAGTTCTGCACATATTCCAGAGCCTGGCCGTTGAAGAATTGTTCTTGATCGCCAATGTAGGCAAGCGGATTGGTGTATTCGCTAAAGGTGTAGTCGGTGATGTCGTAACGCCGATAGTTGGCGCCGAACTTCAAGGCATGGGGTCCCTTGGTCAAGGAGAAATCGTCGACGAACTGATACTGGGTGACGTTACGTCCTTGCGGGAAGACCGAGCCCAAGTTAAACAGCGAGGTTGCGCCGATGCCGCCCATGTCAACCCATGTCGGGAAGGTTGCTTCATTCGTGGCATCTTGGTTCTGAGTGAAGATAGCGCGATAGTAGCTGCCGGCGTAAACAAAGTTATTGGTGGCGTTGGGGCTGAAGACGTGAGTCCACTGTCCCTGGCCATCGTATGCGGGCTGGTAGCTGGCGGCGCTAAACGCATTGTTGATCGGATCGGCGTAGGTGGCCTGCGTGCCGTGATCCATACGTACCCGCCAGAACAAGTGATCCTTGTCAGACAGGTTGTAATCCACGCGTCCGCTCAGGATCCATTCGGTACCGGGCAGCGCAGGGGTAGCCTGATACTGGTTGAAACAAGTACCGGTAAAGCCAGTTATATCACCGCAGCTTTGGCCGTTCAGGGCCGGGACGCCGTTTGCGTACCCAGGAGCTGACTGGTACAGGTTGAACATCTTGGTGTAGAGCGGAATCGAGGCAGGATTCACGGTTGCCAGATTGGCGAGCGTTGCCGCGGCAAATTGTGTAGTAGGTGAAATGACCTGCTGGGTCGAAGGAACGATGTAGCGGATACCTTCGTTGTCAGCAAAGAAGAACAACTTGTCCTTCTTGATCGGTCCGCCGAGTGAATCGGCCCACTCGTTATTGTTGGCGAAAGGACGCGGCGTGCTGTTCAGATTATTGAACCAGTCATTGGCATCCATGGCACGGCCGGTCCACCAGTACTCGGCATTGCCGTGGAACTGGTTGGTACCCGACTTGGTGACGTAGGAAACCTGCGCGCCTGCCTGTTGGCCGAACTGGCCACCGTAGGCGTTGGTGGTAACCGTGGCTTCCTGAATATCGTTCTTACCCAGCGTCAGGTTGGTGGCGCCGGAGTTGTTCAGGTTCAGGTACGGATCCATGTCGTTCTCACCGTTGACGGTGAAGACGTTGGAGGTAGCCGGCAGACCAGAAGTCTGGAAGTTGCCATAACCGCCGCCGGTGTTCATGTTGATTCCGGGAGCAGTCTGGGCAACGTAGGTGATGTCGTTGCCACCGTTGGGCTGGTTGGTGATCATGCTCTGATCAAAGCTGGTAGACAGGTCAGCATTGTCGGTGTTGACCAGCGGCGCAGCCGAGGTTACTTCCACCGTCTGCGAATTGGCGCCCACGGCCATCTTAACGTCGGTGACCGTCGCCTGGCCGATGTTTACGCTGGCCTGCGTTTCAGCCTTGCTGAAACCCGAAGCGCTGACACTCACGGTGTAGCTGCCCGGACTCAGCAAAGAGAATCGGTAGGTTCCGTTGGAACCGGTTGTCGCGTTGCGCGTCGAGCCATTGCCATTGCTTTTCAGCATTACCGTGGCTCCGGACACGACCGCACCGCTGGGATCTGTAACCGTACCGGTAATATCGCCCGTAACCAGCGATTGGGCCATCAACGACGGCGCCATCACTGCGGCGATTACCAGCACAGCCAACATTCCGGTAATCAGTCTTTTTCCTGTCATATCTCCCCTCAAAATTGTCCCACTTTGAATCGATTAACTGTCTCGTTCTCTTGAAGCCGTCGCCACTCGCTACCTTCGGTATCCGGTGGCGTTCTGTTAGGTAGCCCGTAGAGTGTGTGCGGGTCCTGTCTAAGGTAGTGCAATGCAAATGCCACGTGCAGCGAGAAGAGTTGTTAACTTAAGCTCTAGAAATTAAGGAGGATATGTCATAGCAGCTTTCGACCAACGAGCTTGGGTTCTACATTTCACAGATTCAACAGCTGTTAATCTCCGCTTTCTGGAAGATTGTTGTGTCTGATAATGGATATGCTCAGTGAAAACTTCCATGAATTGACGCAGGCTGAGGTCGAGCCGACCGATTTCCGGGATTAAACTATGTCCGAATACGCCGCTCAATTTTTTTAGCAATAGTTGCACTACACGCAGATCGCTGCCCTTCGCGATTGTTCCAATTGAATTTGAGAATAGTTCCGTCACCACACTTCCGGAACCACGGTCGAGAAATTACTTGGCAGGCATGGTGTAGTAGCCGGTGCGATGACGCACTACTAAATCGGACGGATCGGAGTAGTCCTTGGTGGCGGGATTAACTTTGATCTCGATTCGGCGGTAATCGGAATCAGATAGCCGCGCGCTGGGATAATACGCGATCAGATACTGGGTGCGCAGTTCATCGCTGATTTGCCGGAACGCTGCATCCAGTTGCTCCAGGCCGCTGGCGTAGAAATACTTTCCTCCAGTATCGCGCGACAACTGAATCAGCGCGTGTTCTCCTCCAATGTCGCGGCCGGCGCTGTTTTCGATGGGAACGATGATGATGCTGTAGAGGATAACTTCGGCTTGCTGGGCTTCGCGGACGGCATCCTGGTAATTTGTCTTGCTGACGGTATCGCCGCCGTCGGTTATCACCACCATAACCTTGCGGCCTCGCCGGTCAAGCAACGCGTCCGATCCCAGATAGAGCGTGTCGTACAGAGCTGTAGCCGCTCCCGAATGGATGCGATTGATGGCGCGATCGATAGTGTGGAGATCGGCAGTGAAGGGTGTCAGCTGATCCACGATTTCGCTGAATTGAAACAGCGAGAGTCCATCGATGGGGCGCAGGATAGCGTGGGCGAAGCGGCGCGCCGATTCCAGTTCCAACTTCTGATCGCCGCGCGTGCTCAGGCTGGTGTCGATGGCGACCACGATCGAAAGCGGCAATTCCGATTCGCGATGAAACACCGCAATCTTCTGCGGCTCGCCGTCCTCGAACACCTGAAAATCATCTTGCTTCAGCGCCGAGACGGGAGTTCCGCCCGAGTCGGTGACAGTGGTGAACACGTTGACCAGCTTCACATTCACTTTGAACGTGGTGGTGGGCTGATCGTCGGAGTTTGCCTGCTGTTTGGGTGAATCGGGAGGATGCGGAACGCCATTCTGCGTCTGCTGCTTGTGCGAGTCAGGCGGCTGGGGCACAGTGCTCTGCGCTGGTTGATTCTGGGCGAGCAGCGGCGTCGCCGAGAAGGCGCTCAGAGCCAGCGACACGATGAGGGCGCAGCATCTCACCCTTGCTGCATCGAAGATCCGGATGTTTGGGAGCATTCGCTTAAATAAAACCCCAGTCGAGCTATTTTGACGCGTCTGTCGTAGCCCGAGGTATGTCGGGAGGAAATGGCTCTCCATCGGCCCAGACCGCGCCATCTTCAAAATACTCTCGCTTCCAGATCGGTACCGTTGTCTTCAGAGTATCGATCAGCCAGCGACAGGCATCGAAGGCCGCGGCACGATGAGCGGATGCAACTGCAATATAGACGCTGCTTTCGCCGATCTGTAATCGTCCCAGGCGGTGCACGATCCGCAAATCGCGGATAGCGAAACGGGCTAATGCCTGCTGGGCCAGTTGTTCCATCTGGCGCAAGGCCATCACTTCATATGCCGTGTAGTCCAGGTACAGGGTACGGCGGCCGCGCGAATGATTACGCACAATGCCATCGAAAATCGCCACGGCCCCGTCTTCCGGCTGCTTGATCGCGGCCAGGATGGGTGCAGTCTTAATGGCCTCACAGGTAATCCGCGCATGTTCGGAGATAAGCGGTAGCGGGGTTTCGGCGGTGGATGGCTCATCGACCAAGCCGCCGCTGACCGGAGGGATCAGGGCAACTTCGTCGTTGTCCCGCAGTTCGGCGGAGCCGGCGGAGTATTCATAGTTGACCGCCAGGGCAATAGCTCCGCGAAAATCCTGTAGCTTCGGAATGCCCTGCTCCAATCGGGCGAATAGATCGCCCAGACGCGTTCCTTCGGCAACCTCCATCACTTCCTTACCGCGACCGGCGATGTCCTTCAGCATCCCCAGATAAACTACGCGCACCTGCATGGATTCAAGGATAACCTATGGTCGAGATACCCGATAAGCCGTCCCATGAACGGAATGAGTCTCGGCCGCACAAACCCGAGATGATCGCAGGCACGCCGAGCGACGGCCCTGCTATCCTCAAAATAACAATTTCAAAGGAAGCTGTACGACTTGCCGCCGATTCTCAATGCTCAAGGTATTTCGAAGCGCTATGGGTCCACGCCGCTTTTCCGGAATATCGCGTTTACTATTGCCGAAGGCGACCGCATCGGACTGATTGGGCCTAATGGCTCCGGCAAATCTACGCTGCTGCAAATTCTATCCGGCGTCATCGAGCCCGATGCCGGGGAAGTCGCGCTGCGCAAGCGCGTCCGCCTTAGCCATGTGCAGCAGGAATCGCAGTTCGCCGCCGGTCAAACCGTGCGCACCGTGATCGAGGCGGCCCTCGAACGCTCCGCGGTTCCGGCGGATGAGTGGCAGGGCCGCCTGGCCGAGACCCTCGGGCGTGCCGGCTTCGAGAACCTCGAGGTTACAGCCGAATCACTTTCCGGAGGATGGCGTAAGCGGCTCGCCATCGCCGAAGCCCTGGTCCAACAACCGGATATTCTGCTGCTGGATGAGCCCACGAACCATCTTGATCTAGCTGCCATCGAGTGGCTGGAGGAACTTCTTCAGTCTGCCTCCTTCGCGTCCGTCGTGGTCAGCCACGACCGCTACTTCCTGGAGAACGTCGCCACGGCTATGGTTGAGTTGAACCGCGCGTATCCCGACGGACTGCTGCGCGTCACCGGCAATTACAGCAAGCTTCTGGAAGAAAAAGAGGCGTTCCTCCACGCTCAGGCTAAACACCAGGACGCTTTGGAGAATCGGGTGCATCGGGAGATTGAATGGCTGCGCCGCGGACCCAAGGCGCGCACTTCCAAGTCAAAGGCTCGCATCGACAAGGCGAATCAACTTATCGGTGAACTGGCTGACTTGAATTCGCGTACCCGCACTGCCAGCGCTGGAATCGATTTCTCGGCTACGGATCGAAAGACCAGGCGGCTGATCGAGTTGGAAAATGTCAGCTTCGAAATCGGTGGCCGCACCCTCTTCCAAGATCTCGACTTCATCCTTACGGCCGGCATACGGGTTGGCCTGGTCGGCCCCAATGGCAGCGGCAAGACAACATTGTTGCGGCTGCTCTCAGCGAGGACTCTTGCCGACTGAGGGGGAAATCCACACTGCCGATTCGCTGCAGATTGTCTGTTTCGATCAGAACCGTGTGCTCGAGCCTGACGTTACGTTGCGCCGCGCCCTGGCGCCCGACAGCGACTCCGTGATCTACCAGGATCGCGTGATCCATGTTGCTTCGTGGGCGGCGCGTTTCCTGTTCACCGGCGAGCAATTGAACCAGCCTGTGGGACGCCTGTCGGGCGGGGAACGCGCCCGGGTGCTTATCGCCAAGGCTTATGTTGCAGCCGGCCGACGTGCTGCTGCTCGACGAGCCCACCAATGACCTCGACATTCCGACGCTGGAGGTGCTGGAAGAGAGCCTGCTCGAATTTCGCGGCGCGCTCGTGCTGGTTACTCACGACCGCTACCTATTGGACCGCGTCTCGACCACCGTTGTCGGGCTCGACGGACTTGGCCAAGCCGCACGGTTCGCCGATTACTCGCAGTGGGAAGTTTGGCAAGACGAGCAGGAACGCGCGTCAAAATCAGTTGCGAGAATACCTGACCGCAAAAATGCGCCTGACAGCCGCCCGGCTACAACCGTCATAGGACAAAAGAAGCTCCCCTATCTCGAAGCCCGCGAATACGCAACGCTGGAGCAGCGTATCGCCGAAGCCGAAGACCGACTTAAGGCAGTGCGTGCCGCCTACGAGGATCCCGCCATTGCCAGCAACGCCGAGCGACTGCTCTCGGCCCAGACCGATCTGCGCGACGCGCAGCAATCTGTCGATCAACTCTATGCCCGCTGGGCAGAGCTTGAGACGAAGATCAGCTGACTGGGTCGCTCGTTGATTGTGAAATCGGATTGCATTGCGGCAAAGCTCGAGCCGTGCCCTTTCAAAATGGCTTTCCGAGGTACAGTTTTCCGTGGTATCCGTCGCGGTGTATAGTTTTACGGACATCGATCGAGTGGAACATTGCGAGCGGCTTTGGTGCGGGATGACGATGATAGCGGTGGTGCACAAGCCCATGCTCCGTGGGGATAGATCATGAATCGGCGTGACTTCTTATGGTCCACTGGTGTTGCGGTTGCCGGTTTCTCTCTTTCTAAAGCCCAAGCCGTGTTTGCGGACAATACAACGGCCGACGGGTGGCGCACATTCGAAGTGACCACTCGGGCAGAGGTGCTGAAGCCGGCTGGACCTACGAAGATATGGTTACCTGCGGCGCTCATGGCGAGCGCGCCGTTTCAGAAGACGATCTCCAACAAATTCACGGCTGACGGCGGTGAGGCAAGAATGATCGAAAGCCAAGCCGCGGGCCTTGGTATCGTGGCTGCGACATTCCCTCCAGACGTGAAGCCAGTGCTCACGCTGGTCAGCCAAGTGTCACTGAAGAACTACTCCGTCGATCTCTCCAAGCCCGGTCCCGTGCGGCCGCTGCCTTCTGCACAGATGGGATATTTCTTGCTGCCGCATAAGAACATGCCGACCGACGGTATCGTAAAGGCTAAGTCGGCCGAGATCACGCAGAGCTCAAAAACGGATGTAGAGAAGGCACGCGCGATCTACGAGTGGATCGTCGACAACACGTTCCGCGATTCCAAGGTGAAAGGCTGCGGGCGGGGCGACATCCGGGTCATGCTGGAAACGGGATACTTGGGCGGCAAGTGCGCCGACCTGAATGCTCTGTATGTGGGGCTGGCGCGGGCGGCTGGGCTTCCGGCGCGCGATGTGTATGGCATCCGCGTGGCAAAGTCCGAACTGGGCTACAAGAGTCTGGGCGCATCGTCGGAGAAAGTCACGAAGGCGCAGCACTGCCGGGCAGACGTGTACTTAACCCAGTTCGGCTGGGTGCCGGTAGATCCTGCCGATGTGCGGAAGGTGGTGCTGGAGGAGCCACCGGGAAACCGCCCGCTGAATGACGAGATGGTGACGAACGCGCGCAAGCGGCTGTTCGGATCGTGGGAGATGAACTGGATGGCCTACAACTTCGCTCAGGATGTCGAGCTTCCCGGATCAAGTGGTGCTCCGCTGGCCTTCCTGATGTATCCGCAGGCGCAGACGACGGATGGGATGGTCGATAGCCTGGATCCGGACAATTTCAAGTACGAAATTACGTCGAAAGAGCTGTCGTGACTGCTGGGAGGCTGGCTTAAGGATGACGATGAAGGCAACGCCGACTTCGAATTCCGTGCACAAGACCGATGCCGCGTGCGGATTAACCGTCGTGCGTGTGACCATTGGTGCGATGTTTGTCTGGGTGTTCTTCGAGAACCTGGGCAAGGGACTTTATACAGCGGGCGGTTATGCGGGGTTGATCCACTACTACATTGAGAAGGGTCACTCACCGGCCGCGTGGAAGGCGGTGATGGCATTGGCAGCGAGCCACGCCGCGATGGCCGCGCCGATGCAGGCAATACTCGAGATGTCGTTAGGCGTGTTGCTTGTCATCGGTCTGTTCACGCGTCCCGTGGCTTTTGTTGCGTTCTTGTATCTCGGCAGTCTTTGGATGTCAGAGTGGGGCACGGCATGGATCTGGGAGTTGCTGAACCCTGTTCTAGCTTCCCTGGCGCTGGCGATAGGACGCGCTGGCCGAACCTGGGGCATCGACGCCTGGCTGGCTGAGCGCTGGCCCAACGCTCCTCGTTGGTTGCTCTGAGCGGGGACAGTGCGCGTTTCCGTCATCATCCCTACACACAATGAAGCGCAGGCCATCAGGCGTGTTCTCGCCGACCTTCCGGCCGATCTCGTCACCGAAGTCCTGGTGGTGGACAGCAATTCCACGGACGGCACGGCCGAGATTGCCGAAGGAATGGGAGCGCGCGTGCTGCGCGAACCGCGGCGCGGGTACGGGCGCGCCTGCCTGACCGGGTTCTCCGCGACGAACGCGCCCGACGTGGTCGTATTCCTCGACGGAGATTACAGCGATCGGCCAGATGAGCTGCCGCTGCTGATCGCACCCATCCTCGAAGGTAGAGCGGAAATTACACTGGGCTCGCGGCTGGCGAAGCGGAACCGATCGCGACGCGCTGCCGTGGCACTCGGTGTTTGGTAATCGGCTGGCGGCTGCGATGATTCGTGGACTTGTACGGCCAGCGAATCACGGACCTCGGACCGTTTCGTGCAGCACGGGCTGACGTGCTGCGGCAGCTTTCACTAGAGGAGATGACGTATGGTTGGGCGGTCGAGATGATCCTGAAGGGCACGCTCGCGGGATTCCGGATTGTCGAGGTGCCGGTCAGCTACTATCCGCGGATTGGGAAATCGAAGATTAGCGGCACGCTGCGGGGCACGGTCGGGGCGGCGTGGTTTATCCTCAGCCTGATCGTGCGCTATCGTTTCGCGCGCCGGAGTAGAGATAGCCGAGTTTAGCGGCCATAAGGACGGCCGCGAATGCTTCGACAGGTTCAGCCCAGGCCATGGGGCACAGTCAGCTTGTATGGAATCCAACGAGACGTCCCTTCATTCATGCAATGGCAACCGCACTCTGGTCATCATGGCCAAAGCGCCACGGCCGGGAGCGGTTAAGACGCGGTTGGCGCAGAGCCTTTCCGTGGAAGCGGTGACTGAGCTGTATCGCTGCCTTTTGGACGATACTCTGGCGTTGGCGCATTCGTTAGGCGGCGTGAAGGTTGCCATCATGTGTCCGGCGTCCGATGTTGAGGAGACTGAAGCAGCTGGCGGGGGGCGACACGATCGTAGTAGCACAGGATGGCGCGGGGCTGGCCGCGGCGCTAACCTCAGTCTTTGCGCAGTTCGCGGCGCCGGGAGAGAACCGAGTCATCGCGTTTAACAGCGATAGTCCGCACCTGCCAGCTTCGGTGCTTGACGAGCGCGTTCGAGATGCTCATCGCGCGCGACTTGGTTGTGGGACCGACGCATGACGGGGGCTACTATCTGGTCGGGGCGAAGGCGGCTCATGCTGGGCTTTTCGCCGGCGACGAGATGGGGACGGACAGCGCATTCGACGCGCTGCTGGCCCGGGCTCGCAGGCTGCGAGCTTGCTGTTAGCCTTCACCGAGCGCTTCTATGACATTGACGTGGAGCGGCGATCTGACCCAGCTTGCCGCGGAGCTGCGACTTGACTCCGGCGCGGGCGCCGCGAACGGCAGCATGGCTGAAGCAGTGGCGAGCATTGGAGTCGCCGTCCGAAGCCGGCGCGGGAGAGCCGTGAGGCTCACTGCATCGCACCGGCTGTACGGGCTGGGCGCGATCCTGCTGGTGTCGCTGACCATCTGCGCCCGCAGATTTGAGGGGCAGGGGGAAGCGTTTCCCGTCATTCCGCTGGTGATCGCGGGATTCGCGTATCTTTTGGCGGTTCGTGAGTTCTTCTGCACTCAAAGTCTGCCGAAGCGGGTGGTTGTTATCGGCTTGGTGTTGGCGGCGGTGTGGCAGGTTGCGTTTCTTGCGATACCGACGGGTTCCGATGACGACGTTCGCCGCTATGTGTGGGATGGGCGGCTGCAGCGGCTCGGCTACAACCCCTACATTGTGGTACCTGACGATCCGGCGGTTGCCGGGCTGCACACGGCGGAGACGCGCGCGCTGAACCACCCGGATCTACCCAGCCCGTATCCACCCGGAGCGCTACTCTTCTTTCGTGCTGTCACAGCGATCCATGAATCGACGCTTGCGCTGCGGGTGGCGTTCGTGATTTGCGACGTTGCGATTGTTCTGGTCTTGCTGGATGTTCTGCGGGGCACGGGACAAGGAATGCACTGGGTGCTGGCGTTCGCGTGGAACCCACTGCTGGCGACGGAAATAGCGGGCAGTGGGCACGTCGATATCGTCGGAGTGCTCTTGCTGGTGGTGGCGTTTGCGGCACTGCTGCGGCGTTGGCGGACGATTGCCACGGTCGCATTCGCTCTGGCGGTGGCGGTAAAGTTTCTGCCGATTGTGCTGCTGCCGCTTTACTGGCGGCGGGTGCGGATTCGCGACGCTGTTCTGGGTGCAGGGACGTTTGCGCTTTTGTACCTGCCGTTTATTCACCACGGGCGAATTCCGCTGGGCTCGCTCGGCATTTACGTGCAGAGCTTTCGATTCAACGATCCGGTGTTTACATGGCTCGAGCGAATAGCGAATCCGCAGGTCATAGCCGGACTTGCAGTTCTTGTCGGCGTTTTGATTGCAGCGTGGCTCAGAGCCAAATTCCAGAGCACCGTCTGCAGACGCATTTGTATGGCCGATGGCCGCGTCGCTCCTGTGTGCTCCGGTCGTGTATCCGTGGTATTTGCTCTGGCTGCTGCCGTTCGTGAGATCGGTTTCAACGTTGCCGATCATCATCTGGACGGTGAGCATCATCCCGACCTACATCGTTTGGCATCTGCGCACGGCTAGGACGCCCGTGGGTGCTTCCGGGCTGGGTTTTGTGGCTGGAGTACGGATCGGTCGCGGTCACAGGCGCGATTATCCTGTTGCGGCGGGTAGGGCGGCGCTTGCGCGCGGAATCCGACACCTCCCAGTAAGAACAGGCTCGGATAGTCATTCTGCAAATGACCCTCGCAGTTCTTCTGTGCAGCGTCACCGCGGACCTGAAGGCCCGCACGACCAAACCAACTTACCGGTATACATCTCCGTATCCTGAAGCCCTCGCTCGTCATCCAACACCCGACATTGAATTTACCAAGGAGAACTCTCATGACAAATCTACGCTGCAACAGAGCAATACGTCTTCTGCCGATCCTTGGGGTAATGATTCTTGCTGTAACTTCCTGGGCGCAGCAGCGCCCGCCAATCGTCGAAAAGCTGGCCGACACTTACGGCCTCGAGTCGTTCTCCCAGATCGACGCCATACGCTATACCTGGCACGCGCAGTTCCCGGGCGTCGATATCTCTCGCACTTGGACCTGGGAGCCCAAGACCGGCCAGATCACCTATGAGGGCAAAGACAAGGACGGCAAGCCGGTGAAGGTCACCTACCTGCGGGGCCAACTCAACAGTCAGTCCGCTGACGTGAAGGACAACATCGACCCGGGCTTCCAGAACGACAATTATTGGCTGATCTTCCCCTTCCATGTTTACTGGGACACCAGCGCCACGGTGACTGATGAAGGCATGCAGAAGCTGCCGATTGGCGACGGGTTCCGCTGACAAGGTTGTGGTGAAGTACCCCTCCACCCTCGGTGGCTATACGCCGGGTGATACCTGGACGCTCTACGTCGGCAAGGACGGACGCGTCGAAGCATTCCGCTATGATCGCGGCGGCGACAGGAAGCCGAAGGTGGTCATCGCGACCTGGGCGGGCTACAAGATGGCAGGTCCACTGCTGGTCTCTACCGAGCATCGCGGCACCGCCGACGGCAAGCCCTTCCACCTTTGGTTCACGGATGTGGCCGTCAAGCTGGCGGGCTCGAATACCTGGACGGAGGCGAAGTAAGCGCCGAATCGCTATCGAGCCATTACGACGGTTGTGCAGCAACTGCCCAGCTTGGGTAGGTCGCGGCTGGCGGCCATGCGGACGTCGAGCTTTGGCCGTTCTCCGCGAATGATCGGACAGTAACAGTCAGGCTGGAGCAGGGCATCCTGTAAGCGTCTTCGTCCGGCGCAGCCGCCGTGGCAGGTGTCGCGAAAGTCGCAAGGCTGGCACGCTTCGGGCAGGGTTCGCGCTTGTTCGAACGGCTGCGAGTTGAGAATGCCCACACCGGTCGACATCAAATTCGTTAGCGACTCGCCCGCTCCTGGCCAATAAACGCAGGGTTGTGTAGTGGCGCGCGGCGTTACTCGCACTGTACTTACGCCGCAGCCTCCTGGAAGGGGCGGCATGCCCGGCCATCGCTCGCACCAGCGGTTCACCGATGGCGATGACATCGGTCTCCGCAAACAAATGCCGGAATCCGTCCCAGTATTCTTCGTACGACAACGCATAGAGATCGGAGCGCACGGCCTGATAAACGTTGACGCGCAGAGGAGCGTTGAACTGCTCTCGCCACGCGCGCGATCTCGGCCAGGCGAAGGTAGTTCGACTTCATCATGACAGCGATGATGGTAACGGGGACGCGCAGCTTGACGCAGCGCGCTGCCTGTTGATGGATGAGCGCCCAGTTTCCCAGCCCGCGCTGCGCATCCTGCTCCGCCTCGGCGGGGTAATCGAGAGAGAATTCGATGTCGTGAAAGGCGCGCAGCTCGCTGTCATCGAGAACGGCGATGCTGTGGCCATTGGAGGTGATGGTGAGCTTGACCGGCTGGGTGCGGAGGTAGGCAAGAATTGCGCGAAAGGCGGGATGCATTCCGTTCTCGCCGGTCCCCAGATTGACCGAGCGAACGGGTAGGCGTTCCATCACGGACCGGACCTGTTCGAGGGAGAGACGATCTGTGCGGGCAGGATCGCGATAGCAGAAGGCGCAGGAGAGATTGCACTCGTTGGTCAGTCCCAGCCCGAGGGCGATGCCACCGGTGGCGCCGGTGACCGTTGAAATCGGGGATTCGCCCGGGAGGTTTGTCACGTGAAGTCTCCTGAGGCTGCTGCAGAATTACTCTGTCGCTACGACGGCAGAGCTAGAGCTATCGCCTTCCAGTCTTGTCCTAAAGCTGTGTCCTTTCAAGCCTTCCTCGCCGCGCCAGGCACTGCGTGTAGCGGGCCACCGCCGCGAATTCGGGCCGGCTGCCCAGCTTCCTCTCCAGCTCCAGAATCCGCGCGTACTCCGAGCTGCGCGAGATGCTGGGCGGCAGGTAATCGGAAAGAACGCGTATGCCCCGCTGAGCGACCAAAGACAACGATGCCGCGTTCAGCATGGCGTTCAGCCCGGCCGGCGTAAAGAGCCGCACGGCGCCGCCATAGAGAGATTCGGCTCCCCATTCAGCGGTGAGATTCTCTTCGGCGGCAGCCAGATCGCCCGCCTGGATCGCAGCCTTAAGGACCTCGCCTGCCTGGTTGCGCACAACGATGGATAGTATCGCTGAATCGTCGCGCAAAGCGCGAGCGGCAGCGCGCAACACGCTGTGCCGGGTCGTCGAGATACTCGAGCAGGTTGTGGCAAAGGACAACATCAAAGGATAAGTCGGGGAGCAGAGCGCTCAGCTGGGCTGCGTCGCCGAGGTAGAAAGCAACTCCATCAGTAGTTCCGGCACTGCTTGCTGCACGCCGGGCGAGGTCGAGCATGGCCTGTGACGAATCCAGCAGGGTGACGTGGAAGCCGAGCCGCGCCAGGGAAAGCGCGGTTGCTGCCGTACCACAGCCGATGTCGAGCGCGCACCGTGGCCTGGTCACCTGCGGGATGGGAAGAAAATCCTGCAGGTTGGCGAACACCAGATCGGCGCGCCATCGACCTTCGGGCGTTTGGAGGTAGGCGGCATAGTCCTGTGCGCCGTGCCGGAAGCGCTCGTCGCTACTAGCGATAGTCATCTTCCTCCGGAAAATGATCGTTCGAGATTACTACACGGCACATCACCGCATCGAGCCGAGTGTTTTGACATAGGGCGTCCAGACCGGGTCGGGGGCCAGATTTTCGGGGCGAGTAATGTGCATGAGGAATACCAAGCGCCATGACCAGCCGCTGCGCGACGGATGGCTCGACGTGCACCACGTAAGACTGGTAGCGACCTGCGAATCAACGTATCCCAAGGTCGTTGAACTTTATTATGCAGTGACCAATATTATGCAGTGACCAATGTGAAGCGGCGGCATAGCCGAACGGACATCCGAAAATAGAGCGTCCGCGTGCCGCTTGGAGAGATTCTAAAGATCGTGTCACTACCCTGCATCCGCCCGTAGTGGTGGTTCTTAGAAATTGGGCGGTGATCGGGCAAGTTGACGACTCGTAGATACGGGCTTGCCCGCAAGTCGGCTTGTCGGAAGTTGAGCAGCCTGCCTAACGGCAGACCTAAACCGTTATTTCATATGGGGAACGTATCAATGTTTTTGGGTAGCGGTGAAATGCGAGACGGCGGGTGCTCTCATACCGTTATGCGAAGCGTGCGAAACTTACTGGTACTCCTCTTAGAATCCGGCCTGAGATGAAAAGTGAAAAATGGGAGCTAATCTTCGCGTTCCGTTTGGCTTCGATTCGACATCCTTCGACAAAATCTCAGCTCCTCATCAGCTCCCATTTGAATCCCGTTAGTCGTTATCCTGTTGGATTATAAGTTCCCGAGTCTTACCATCAGGGCCACTCAAGTCATTGTAAGTACAAGATCTAGGCGCACTCA
>CAVVBO010000006.1:0-118059 GCA_963746515.1 uncultured Acidobacteriaceae bacterium
AATCGAGTAACATTTACAATTCATCGGCATTTGTCTCCTTGCCGTCTCCATCTAAAGTGGTGGGAATCCGGGCTTTCCAATGGGCTGAACCCCCAGGAGTTGAACTATGTGCGGCATCGTTGGCTATGTAGGCAAGAAGCGGGTTGTGCCAGTCATCATGGACGGGCTGCGGCGACTGGAGTACCGCGGCTACGACTCGGCCGGAATCGCCGTGTCCGGTAACGGCGAGGGCCTGCAGGTGCGCCGCGCCGAAGGCAAGCTGCGCAACCTGGAAGAGGTCATCCGCCTCAAGCCGCTCGATGGCACCTACGGCATCGGCCACACGCGCTGGGCCACGCACGGCCGTCCCACCGAAGAAAATGCCCATCCGCACCGCGATTGCAGCGGGAAAATCGTCGTTGTCCACAACGGCATCGTGGAGAACTACGTCAGCCTGAAGAAGAAGCTGATCGACGAAGGCCACAAGTTCCCCACCGAGACCGATACCGAAGTCATCGCCCACCTGGTCGAGAAGAACCTGAATCCGGAAGGCAACGGCCACCCGAATCCCTGGAGGAAGCGGTCCGCAAGACGGTAAAGCTGCTGACCGGCGTGTTCGCGATCGCCGTGATTTCCTCCGACGAACCCAACAAGATTGTCGCGGCGCGCAACGGGCCGCCCGCGGTCATCGGCCTGGGCAAGGACGAATATTTCGTCGCCTGCGACGTGCCCGCGATTCTCTATCACACGCGCGACCTCTTCTTTCTGGCCGATGGCGATCTCGCGGTGATCACGCCGACAGGCGTACAGCTCTCCGATTTCGACGGTCAGCCCATCACTCGCGAGGTGCAGCACATCACCTGGGACCCGATCATGGCGGAAAAGGGCGGCTTCAAGCACTTCATGCTCAAGGAAATCTACGAGCAGCCGCGGGCGGTTCGCGACACCACGCTGGGCCGCGTTTCGCTCGACTCCGGCAAGGTGTTCCTCGACGAGATGGACATCACCGAGGAGGATTTCCGCAAGCTGAACAAGATTCACATTGCCGCTTGCGGCACCAGTTGGCATGCCGCGCTGGCCGGCAAGTTCATGATCGAGCGCCTGGCCAAGCTTCCGGTCGAGGTCGACTACGCCAGCGAATTCCGCTATCGCGATCCGCTGACCGGTCCCGACGATCTGACCATCCTGATCACCCAGTCAGGCGAGACCGCCGACACCATCGCCGCCATGCGCGAGTCGCGGGCCAAGGGCTCGAAGACGCTGGGCATCTGCAACGTGGTCGGCTCCATGATTGCCCGCGAAGCCAACGGCACCATCTACACCCACGCCGGTCCCGAGATTGGCGTGGCCTCGACTAAGGCTTTCACCGCGCAATTGACCGCGCTGTTTCTCTTCGCGGTTCATCTCGCGCAAGTTCGCGGCACCATCGATCTGGAACGCTCCAAGCAGTTGCTGGAAGAGCTGACGCGCATCCCGAGCAAGCTGGAAGCGCTGCTCACCCACGACGAGGAGACCGAAGATCTGGCCAAGCAGTATCATCGCGCCGCACGATTTCCTCTTCCTGGGACGCGGCATTCATTACCCCATTGCGCTGGAAGGCGCGCTGAAGCTGAAGGAAATCTCCTACATTCACGCCGAAGGCTATCCTGCCGGCGAGATGAAGCATGGTCCCAACGCGCTGATCGATGAAGATCTGCCGGTGGTGATTCTCGCCACCCACGACAAGACCGATCCCGACTCGGTGCTGCGCTACGAGAAAACGCTGTCGAATCTGAAGGAAGTGAAAGCGCGCTCCGGCACGGTGATTGCCATCGCCACCGAAGGCGATGAGGAAATTCGCGAGGCCGCCGACCACGTCCTCTACGTTCCCGACGCTCCGGAACTACTGGTGCCGATCCTTGAGGTCGTGCCCTGCCAGTTGCTGGCGTATCACATTGCCGTCCGCCGTGGCTGCGACGTGGATCAACCGCGCAATCTGGCGAAGTCGGTAACGGTCGAATAAGGCCCTCGTTGACGGCCCCGATCTACGCACGGATGGGAATTCAGCCGGTCACATTCTTGATAGATTCAGGCGCGAACCTGTTTGGGCTGGAGGCTGACACGCACGCGATCGACGCGACGCTCGGTTGATTCCAGCACTTCGAAGCGTAGTCCATTCTCTTCGAAAACTTCGCCAGGCTTGGGAATATGGCCGGCGAGTTCGCTGACCAGACCGGCAATGGTGGTGGCTTCTTTCTCTTCTGGACGGACGCCCAGAAGCTTTTCCAGCAGGTCAACATCGGTGTTACCGTTAAAGATGTAAGAGGTTTCGCTCTCTTTCACTACGTCGCCTTCCTCATGCTCGTCACGGATCTCGCCGACAATCTCTTCGACCAGGTCTTCAATCGTCACTAGTCCGGCAACTCCTCCGTATTCGTCAATCACGATGGCCAGGCGAGCATTGTCGCGCTGCATCTCGCGCAGCAACTCGCTGCCTAACTTGGTCTCGGGAACAAAGTACACTTCCGGCCGCATCAGGTCGCGGACCGTCTTGCTGTGAGCTTCAACATCCGCCACCTGCAAAAGGTCCTTGGAGTAGACAATTCCCTTGATGTGGTCGATGTCCCCTTCGTACACCGGAATGCGCGAGTAGGGATATTTCTTCAATAGATCGGTCAGCTCCGCAATCGTCATGGTGACGGGAACCGCGATAATATCGGGCCGCGGCGTCATCACTTCGCGCACCGTCTTGTCGCCGAACTCCACCACCGACTGAATGAGATCGCGGTCGCCTTCCTCGATGATTCCCTCTTCCCGTCCGGCTTCGATAAACGCGTCCATGGCCTCCGAGGTGTGCTCGGGCTGGCGCTCGCTGTGCTCTTTGGTCAGCGAGGCTACGGAAAGTCCGAAGCCGAGAATCAGCGTCGCGGGCGAAGCCAGGTAGATCAGGAAGCGAAGCACCGGGACCCAGCGTGCAAGCCACTCACCCCGCGTGCGTACGAAGAAAACATACGGCAGTAGCTGGTGGAAGATAACGATGATGAAGATCAGGCTGACCGCGGCCTGCACCAGGTCCAGCACCACCCAGCGTTTCTCCATGAAGAGCACGTAGCCAATGAGGACACCGATGCTCGCCATGCAGAGTTGCGTCAGCACGGTCATGGCCATGGCCGCGCGTTTGCGGCTCACATGCAGCCTGGGTTCGACCCGCTCCTCGTAGGCTTCTATGTTTTCCTGGAATTCGCGCGCCAGAAACTTGCCCATCTCAGCGTAGAGGTGGTCCACGTAGGAAACGAGCGCCAGCAGCCCCATCAGCACCAGCAGCACGATGGCTAACGGAAGGCTCATTTCTGCCTGCCTTCGCGTTGGCCAGAGGCGATGGACTTTCGCGGTTGCGCCGTACGGCGCGGACGGCGGCTGACTTGTCCCTGCGTCCGTTCGATCAGACCAACCGGCAGCTTCAGGTGCTGGCGCAGTTTGGCCTCGCGCGCCCGCATTTCGCCGTGATCGCTCTCGTGATCGTAGCCCGCCAGATGCAGCAGTCCGTGAAGGATGAGAATTTTCAGTTCAGTCTCGGTGGAATGGCCCAGTTGGGCAGCATTGGAAGCGGCTATCTCGGCAGAGATCGCGATATCGCCCGCTAACTTCGGCAAGCCGGACGGAAACGACAGCACGTCTGTGGGCTTGTTTTGCTTACGGAATCGGCGATTCAGCTCCCGCATCTCCCGGCTGGAGGTGATGCGGATGTTGACTTCACCGCGCAATCGCACTGCTCGCCGCGCTTTTCCTGCGAAAAGGGCCAGCGCCCGTTCGCGAATGTCTTCGTCTTCGTGCTCCAGAATGATCACTTTCGTTTCAAGAACAAAGGGGAGGGCGAAGTAGCCCTCCCACAGTATGGTACCAAGTCTTTACTCGGAAATGCGATCTTGCGACGATAGCGGTGCTAATGGCGGCTCGGCGGGCGACAGATCGGGCAGCGGAGCTTCCCGTTCGACCCCGGGAACATAAGTCGGTCGACCCGCAGTTGGCGCTGCATAGCCATTACCATTCTTGACCTCGAGGGTAAGCGACAGTTGCTCATTACGGCCCTTGTAATCGTCGTAGGCACGGATGATGCGCTGCACCAGGTGATGCCGCACCACGTCGCCCTCATCGAAGTAGCAGAAGTGAATGCCCTCAACCTTGCCCAGAATGTCGATCGCTTCGACCAGCCCGCTGCGATTAGCGTTGGGCAAATCGATCTGCGTGATGTCACCGGTGATGACCGCCTTGGAGTTGAAGCCCAAACGGGTGACGAACATCTTCATCTGCTCGGAGGTCGTGTTCTGCGCCTCGTCGAGAATGACGAACGCATCGTTTAAGGTGCGTCCGCGCATGAACGCGATAGGCGCTATCTCGATGACGTTCTTCTCGAGATAGCGGTCCACCTTGTCCGGCTCCAGCATGTCGTAGAGCGCGTCGTACAGCGGACGCAGATAGGGATCGACTTTCTCCTGCAGTGTTCCCGGCAGGAAGCCCAGGCGCTCGCCGGCTTCTACCGCCGGCCGCGCCAGCACGATGCGGTTCACTCGCTTCGACATCAGCGCGGCAATTCCCATGGCCACGGCGAGATAGGTCTTGCCCGTACCGGCGGGGCCAACTCCGAAAACCATGTCGTGCTTCTCGATGGCTTCCAGATAGCGACGCTGGTTGATGCTCTTAGGCTGGACCGTGCGCTTGCCGAACGAGCGCTGCTTGCCGGCTTCCGCCAGACCGCGCAGGGTGGCTGTCCGGTCCGAGGTCAACACGCGAATCATGACGCTCAGATCGCCGTTGACGAAGTTGTGTCCGTTGCGCAGCAGGTGCTGATAGTCGGCAAACACCTGCTCGACCCGGTTAACATCGCTGGCTGCTCCTGTGATCTCGATGGAATCGGCCTGCAAGGTGATGGCAACGTTTAAACCATCTTCCAACAGGCGCAGGTTCTCGTCGCGAGTGCCAAACAGGGTTTCGATATTCGGGCTGATTTCAATATTCTTCTTCATCTAGGGTCGGAAGACAGCCTCCCATGGTGTTGGAGCCTCCCATCCGCGGCATAGTTGCCCGGATTGGGGTATTGGGGAATCCGGTATTCCGAAAGCTGGATGGCAGCGAGCAGACCAACCGCTTCGGTCTGACATTGGCGTGAGTGACAGCGTGGTGGAACGGAAGAACGGATTGCGGCCGGAAGATCGTCCAAGCCAAAAACAACTCTCATTGGCCGCTAGCGTATCCCTGAATCGGGACGGAGTCAATGCTATAGGTAAGCAATTCGGTGCTGGTTGAGATACGCTGCTGAAACTCAGTATCAAATTCCCTTTCCACCGTAGTTAGATGTTGCAGCCAGGTAAAAGGAGCGGCGGGGATGGGAGCGACTTCACAGCCGAAGTATGGGATTGGCTTGGTTTTTGAAACCGATTGTCCCAGAGCCCGAGGTCTTGGTAAGGTCGCTACATGAAAACTGCTCAAAGTGGGATTTTCGCTCTAGGAAACCCATCTCACGCCTACCTGGAGTTTGATGTCGTGGACGGGCGAAACCGCCGCGACCTGGTGGCGGCGATCTCCTCCTTCCGTGAGCCCCAGACGACAATGGGCGGTGTCAACCTGGTAGTAGGGTTCAGACCGGAGCTTTGGAGCGAAGTTGCGCCCAACGATGCGCCGGCAGGAATCAAGGGCTTCAACGACAACCTGGTGGGGGTCGAGGGATTCGTCATGCCGGCAACTCAGCACGATGCGGTGCTGTGGCTTTCCGGCAGCGCGTATGACGTGATTTTTGATGTCTCTCGACGGGCGATTGCCGAACTGAATGGATTGGCTTCGGTTGCAGAGGAGACCTCAAGCTGGCCCTATCGTCACGACCGCGACCTTACCGGCTTCATTGACGGGAGCGAGAATCCCACTCTGATCGATGCGCCGGAGGTAGCTCTGATCGCGGAGGGAAATCCTGGGACGGCCGGATCTGTCCTCCTCTTGCAGAAGTGGGCCCATGAAACTGCTCTGTGGGAAGCGCTTGCGGACAGCAGGCAGGAGCTAGTGATCGGACGGAAAAAATTGGACAGTGTTGAGCTTGAGGATATGCCGGCGGACTCGCATGTCGCCAGTACCGATCAGGATAAATTCGGCAAGATATTCCGTCGCAACATGCCGTACGGCACAGTGACCAATCACGGCACTATGTTCGTAGGATTTAGCGCCGACCAGCAACGTCTTGCGAAAATGCTGGAAAGCATGGCCGGCCATAGGAGCGGGCTGCGCGACGCGCTCACGCGCTATACTCGGCCAATCACCGGTGCCTACTATTTCGTTCCCGCAGCGGAGTGCTTGCGACAACCCGCTCCCGACGTGGTCTTGAAAACGGCGACTCCCTGACGAACCGCGTTCTGGATAATGGCGGCTGAACGCGGCCTCCGGATTGCTAACTGCGGGAGTTCACCTGTACAATCTTCTTGCCTGCTGCAATGGCGAGTTCGGTTTTCACTCGCTGTCATCGTGCCGAAGTGGCGGAATTGGCAGACGCGCGTGGTTCAGGTCCACGTACTCGCAAGGGTGTGGGGGTTCGAGTCCCTTCTTCGGCACCAAGTCTTCTAAGCTGTGTCTGGCCTGACGGTGAAGCCGCGCTTTCCCTTTGCGGCGTCCTTACTCACTCTGCTCCACAGAATTACTCAACTGCGCATCAAAATCACAGATGCGCAACGCGGAGAGCTCTGTCGCTACACTCCCAAACGGCGACTTGCCGGTCGAAAGACCCATCCGGGTAGGTTGTGCAGGTTGGAATATCCCAAAACAGTTCGCTACACATACCATCTCAACGGGAAGCCACTTAGAACGTTATTCGCACCTGCTGAACTGCAGCGAGATCAACTCTTCGTTTTACCGTCCGCACAGAAATACCACATGGCAGCGTTGGAAAGATTCGGTCCCCGCGGAATTCCGGTTTTCGGTAAAAATGCCGCGGACCATTACTCACGAGGCGAAGCTGAATTGCGACTCCCAGACGTTGTCCCTATTTCTTGAGCAAGTCAGCTGCCTGGAAGGCAAGCTGGGACCGATCCTCATGCAGTTACCTCCAAGCTTGCAGTTCGATTCTTCCCGAGCGAGATCATTTCTATTGTTGCTGCGACAAAGTTATGCAGGCGAGGTAGTATGCGAACCGCGCCATCCGAGTTGGTTTGACCATGAGGCTGATGAACTACTCGCGGAATTTCGAGTCGGCCGCGTAGGTGCTGACCCAGCCTGCGTTCCCGCCGCGAGCCAGCCTTCAGCTAATGGCAGCGTCGTTTATTACCGATTGCACGGCTCTCCGCAGCGCTATTACTCCGCTTATTCCGACGAATTTCTGCGCACACTTGCGGCTCAAATGAAGAACGCAGCTGGATGCTCACAAACCTGGTGTATTTTCGACAATACTGCCTCGGGTGCTGCCTTCGATAACGCACGAAACTTAGCAATCCAACTGAAGCACTATTGCGCTGTTTAACCTTCGATGAAATCCCCAGAACCTTACACTACCGCGGTCTGAATATGCTGCTGCATTGCCGGCGCGTACTGAATTGCCAGCAATGTCTCATCGTCGAAACGTTCCCGCCTGCCGCGGAATTGGTCGAGCCGCTGCTTGCAGGCGCCCACTAATTGCGCTGGACAACCCAACTGGTACTCTTCGATGATGCGTTGCAGCCGCTCTACGCCGTACTCGTCGCCGCCTTCGTTCTCCGCCTCAGAGATGCCATCGGTGTACAGCACCAGCGTATCTCCCGGCAGCAGGCGGGCTTGAACGGCGATAAACTGCTGATCGTCAAACATGCCCAGCGGCTGGCTGGTGCTCTCGAAACATTGCATTCCTGACCGTGACGCCAGCAGCACGGAAAGATGTCCGGCGTTCACGATTTCCAGATCGCCGTTCGCCGTCGTCTTGCCACACACCAGCGTGGCGTACTGGGTGGGCAGAGTGCTCTGGCGGAATAGCTGGTTGGCCCGGCCGACCAGTTCTCCTGTCCCCAGGCCAATGGGAATCAACGAACGAAACACAGCCCGCAGGTTGGACGAGAGCATGGCAGCGGCAACACCTTTGCCCGACACGTCGGCCATCACGAAATAGAGCTCGCCGTTGGGGCCGCCGATGAGATCGCAATAATCGCCACTCACCACGCCGGCCGGCTGGTAGTGATAGGAAATGTCCCAGCCTGCCAGGGAGAAATCGGCAGGCGGCAACAAGCCTTTCTGGATCTGCGCTGCCAGTTCCAGGTCGTATTCCAGTGCTCGCTGCTGCTTGGGGGTCAGGCAGTCGAGACAAACCCGCGCCAGAGGATTCTCGTGTATGACCTCTTCATCCACCGTGCCCTGGCAGATTTCGCATACGCCGAAGGTGCCCTGATCAATGCGATAGAGCGCGCTGTCCACCTCTTCCAGCAGACGAAGCATCTGTTCGCTTTCGTTTTCGCCGAGCACATCGCTCAAGCGCGCCCGTCCGGCCAGCAACTGCTCACGAACCGAATTGACGTAAACCGTTTCTCCGATTGCCATGGCTAACCACCTTATACGAGTTAGAGGGTTATGAGCAATGTCAGGATGCAGTCTTTTTCGCCCCAGATTTGTGCGGTTTGTCCCGATTTCTTGCGCTCTCCCGCCCCGGTTTTCTTGTCCTCATGCAGAACAATCTACGCTGGCTCGCCAGAGGCACTCACTCCGCATCTTGCGGCCAAACCGTTTTCACCACGGAGACACGGAGAACACGGAGGATCTAATAAATTTTGCCGTAGTGGCACGATGGATCTCAATGACTTGTCATCCCGAGCGGAGCGCAGCGCAGCCGAGGGACCTGCTGTTTGCCCGTGGCGGCAGCAACATTACCTACGGAAGGTAAGAAACGGCACCGCCTAAGCAATGCCGCTTGACTGAATGCTGACCGCTGAATGCTGAGTGCTACCGCAGCAACCCTTCCACCACGTCATAACTCTCCGACAGCGCCGCATCCAACGCCGCCGGATCTTTTCCCCCGGCCTCGGCCATGTCGGGACGCCCGCCACCAGATCCGCCCACTTTCTTCGCGACCTCGGCAATAATCTTCCCCGCCTGCACGCGCGACGTCAGGTCTTTGGTGACGCCGACAATCAGCGCGACGCGGCCGTCGCTCACCGACCCCATCACCACCACGCCCGAGCCCAGCTTGTTGCGCAGGTTGTCGATCAGCGTCCGCAACTGCGTGCGCTCCAGGTTGTCGGCGCGCGTGGCCAGCACTTTCACGCCTTTCACCTCGCGCACATTCTCCGTTGCCGACGAAACCGACGACGCAGCCGACTTCATGCGCGCCTGCTCCAGTTCCTTGCGCAGCTTCTTCAGCTCTTCTTCGCGGCGTTCCAGTTCGCGCTTCAGCGCGTCGGCGGGAGACTGATCGTCACCGCCGCGCACCAGTGTCGCCACCACGTTCTCCAACTGATGATCTTTGCGGAAGTGGCGCAGCGAGCCTTCGCCGGTCACCGCTTCCAGTCGCCGCACACCGCTGGAGACGCTGCCCTCCTTCAGCATCTTTGATCAGCCCGATCTCGCCGGTCGCGCCGGTGTGCGTGCCGCCGCAGAGCTCGGTGGAGAAGTCGCCAATGCGGATGACGCGCACCCGGTCGCCATACTTCTCGCCGAACAGCGCCATGGCGTGGTACTCGTTGACCGCGACATCGATGGGCACGTCTTCGATGACTTCGACGCGATCGTTGCGCAGCACTTCGCGGTTGGCCAGGTCTTCGATGTCCTGCAACTCCTCGTCGTCAAGCGAGGCGAAGTGCGAGAAGTCGAAGCGCAGGTGGCCGGGATCGACCAGCGAGCCCGCCTGCTTCACATGCTTGCCCAGCACCTCGCGCAGCGCGGCGTGCAGCAGATGCGTGCCGGTATGGTTGCGCATGGTCGAGCGGCGGACTTCGTCGTTGACCATGGCGTCGACTTTGTCGCCCAGGTGGATGCGTCTGCTTGGCGATAACACGATGCGCGCGCACGCCCTGCACCGGATAAGTCGCAGCCTTCGACGTCGGCGACGATGGTGTTGTGATCTTCGCCATAGAGCCAGCCCACATCGCCAACCTGTCCGCCGGCATCGGCGTAGAACGGCGTGTGGTCGAGCACGATCTCGCCGCGCTCGCCTGGCTTCAACTCCTGCGCGCCGACGCCGGTCTGCCACGACTTGATAATGGCCAGCGACTTCAGCATCCGGTGGAAAGCGTCTTGTGGTAGCCCTCGAACTCGGTGCGCGGGAGAGACTGATAAGCGGGCTGGCGGTGGCCTTCGCGCCGCCCTTCCAGGAAGCCTGCGCGCGCTTACGCTGCTCTTCCATGGCGGCGTCGAAGCCGGCGGCGTCGAATCGATACCAGCGTCGCGGCATGCGTCTTCGATGAAGTCGCGCGGCAGCCCAAAGGTATCGTAGAGCTTGAAAGCATTCTCGCCAGGATAGCTTGCCGACCTGTCCCATCGCTCTGAGCCCATTCAAGCCAAGCTTCAAGATGCTTCGACAGGGCGACGCCAGCAGCTCGACTCGCGAGATTAAACTCGTTGAGAGCCCTTCTTCATCCCGCAGCGTCATGGCTGCCGCGTCGGGAAGCGTTCGTCGAGCTCTGCAAGCACGAGTCTCGCTCAGGTCGCGACTCCAAATCTTCAGCCAATCCAAGCGTATGCGCGAACCGCGTCTCCTCGCCCTTGATCGTCTCCGACACGCGATTCGCAGTCTCGATCAGCTCCGGGATACGCATCCTTCATCAGATCCCGCACAGCGAACACCATCTCGAACAGAAACGGCTTCTCCTGTCCCAGCAAACGCCCATGACGAATCGCGCGACGAATGATTTTGCGCAGCACGTAGCCGCGTCCTTCGTTCGACGGGTACCACACCGTCAGAGATGAGGAACGTCGACGCGCGCGCGTGGTCGGCAATCACACGCAGCGACGCCGCCTGCTTGTGGGCCTGCTCCACGTCTTCCCTTTTCTTCTCGGCGTCAAGCGGCGTTCCCGTCAACTCCGCCGCCCGCTGGATCAGCGGCACAAACAAATCCGTCTCGTAATTCGAGATCACGCCCTGCATCACCGCCGTCACGCGCTCCAGGCCGGCGCCGGTGTCGATCGAGGGCTTGGGCAGCGGCCGCATCTCCCCGTCGGGCTGGCGGTCGAACTGCATGAACACCAGGTTCCAGATCTCGACGTAGCGCCCGCACTCGCAGCCGAATTCGCAGTCGGTATGTCCGGCATCGCTGGCGGCGACGCCCATGTCGTAATGGATCTCGCTGCAGGGGCCGCAGGGGCCGGTGTCGCCCATCTGCCAGAAGTTGTCCTTCATGCCCATCTCGTAAATGCGAGTCAGCGGAACGCCATCCCTTTCTAAAGTCGCGCGCCAATGGTCGTAGGCTTCGTCGTCGCGCGCGATGCCCTGCTCGCCTTTGAAGATGGTCACGTAGAGCTTGTCCTTCTCGATGCCGTACCACTCCGGCGAGGTGACCAGCTCCCACGCATAGGCAATTGCGTCCTTCTTGAAGTAGTCGCCAAAGCTGAAGTTGCCCAGCATCTCGAAAAACGTGTGGTGGCGATTGGTGAAGCCCACGTTCTCCAGGTCGTTGTGCTTGCCGCCGGCGCGCACGCACTTCTGCGACGAGGTGGCGCGGTTGTAGTCGCGCTTCTCGATGCCGAGGAAGACGTCTTTGAACTGGTTCATGCCGGCGTTGGTGAACAGCAGCGTGGGATCGTTGGCCGGAACCAGCGAGGAGGAGTGGACGATCTTGTGTCCATGCTGCTCGAAATAGCGCAGAAAGGTGGAGCGGACTTCGGAACCAGAAAGCTTGCGAATGGGCATAGGGATAAGAAAATTCTACAGCAGCCGTCGGCTCTCTGCTGTCAGCCGTCGGCTAGTGCGAGAACAGCGGGGGATTCCGACGCGAGTAATCCTGCCACTGCCGGCGAACCGCAGATCCCTCGGCTCCGCTCGGGATGACAAATCACAAGGTTCGACGCAGATGAGGAGTCGGGATGACAAACAAAAGAGACGTTCTCTTCCTCACACGAAACCGTTTATGACTTGTCATCCCGACCGAGGACTTTAGTCCGAGCGGAGGGATCTGCGGTCCCGACGAGGTGTGATGCGGCACACAGCGCGCGTCAGCCAACGGTGCCACTATAGTCGAGGTGAAAGAACATCGTTACGCCGTCTACATTCTCGCCAGCCGA
This sequence comes from uncultured Acidobacteriaceae bacterium, assembly GCA_963746515.1. Classification (GTDB taxonomy): domain Bacteria; phylum Acidobacteriota; class Terriglobia; order Terriglobales; family Acidobacteriaceae; genus Bog-257. Next base: position 12,169 of record CAVVBO010000006.1, read on the forward strand.
TCGCACAACTTCTACGTCGGCGTAACCAACAGTCTCGATCGGCGCATGCGCCAACACAAAGCGCATTTCTTCGAGGAGGGTTTTACCGCAAGATACAACATCGAGCGTCTGGTGTGGTACCAGATTTTCGGCGACATTCGCGACGCGATTGCACGAGAAAAACAGATTAAACGCTGGCGCAGGGAGAAGAAGATTCTGCTGATCGAATCATCGAACCCGACGTGGCAGGACCTGTCGGAGGAATGGGGAAAGCCGATTCTGCCCCTGCAAAGGACCGCAGATCCCTCCGCTCGGACTGAAGTCCTCGGTCGGGATGACAAGTCATAGATTCAGGTGAGGAGAACGTCCTTAATGTTTGTCATCCCGTCTATAACGAGGTTGGGGTTGTCAAGGCACACTGCGGCGGTGACGCGGTAGGCGCCTGGTTTTTGACTTTCCTTATTCCCCAGCGCCTTGGCTTTTGACGTTGGGGTGGCTTTTGTTTTTTGCGAAATCGGCATCGCGGACCCGTCTGCTTTGGAATCGTTAGGTGGCGGCGCGCTGGCCCCACCATCCATCTATTCGGTCACCGACTGCGACCATGATTCTCCACTGCGAACTCCCCGCTCTGGGGGAGGCGGGCTGCCCAAACAAGTGCACGGGGTCCTACTGCTCCCCACGGAATGACCCGGGCTTACCCGCATGACGTGCCAGCTCCGCATACGTCCATCCATTGCGAAGCATCCAGTACAACCTGACAGCCAGCCGCCGCGCCACCATCACCTTGGCCACGGCCCGGCTTTTCTTGGCGGCCAGCCGGCGATAGGCGCGCTGCAACTGGTCATCGCCGCGCACCGCCGTCTGGCCCGCTTCCACCAGCAGGAAGCGCATAAAGCTGGATCCCTGTTTGCTGATGTGTCCCAGCCGCTGCTTGCCTCCCGAGCTGTGTTCGCGCGGCGTCAGCCCCAGATAGCTGGCCAGTTGCTTGCTGGTGGCGAAGCGATTCACCTGGCCCACGGTCAGCACCATGCCCAGCGCAGTCTGCGGTCCCACGCCGGGATGGGTCATCAGCCGCCGCGCATCGTCCCGTCCCTCGGCCTGCTGCCGCACCACCACGTCCAGGGCCAGAATCTGCGCGTCCAGCTCAGTTAACAACTTCAGCAACTGATCGCGCCGCCGCCCCGCGTGCTCCAGCATGGGCAATGCCTGCAACTGCTTTCTGCCCTCCTCCGACCACCGTCGCCGTCCCTTCTGCACTCCTTGATTCAGCGCCAAGGCTTGCAACTGGTTCTTCACCTTGGTCCGCAGCCGCATGCGATGATGCCGGTCCAGCAGCAACTGCCGCAGGTCGCGCTCCGCCTCCGTCGGCACCCAGATGCGCGGAAACCGCCCCTCCAGCAGCAGCCTCAGGATCAGCTCCGCATCCCGCCGGTCCGTCTTCTGCTGCCGCGTCTCGGCCGCCCGAATGCGCGCCGCATCCCCCATCCACAACTGGTGCCCGCACTCCTCTAACAGCTGCCGGAACCACTGACTGGGACAGCCCGACTCCATCCCTACCCGCACTTCCCCCTGCAGGCCACGATAAAACTCCGCCGCCTGGCCGGGATGAAGCAGCTTCTTCTCCTCGATCTCTCCGGTCAAATTGTCAAAGATCGCTAACTGCTGAAACCCCGAATGAAAATCACAACCTATAATCCACATGGTTGGCTCCTTCTGGGTCCTCTGCCTTTTCGCAAAAAAACAGACTACCCCGTTTGGGGCCAACCTCGTTATGAGATCAAGCGAAGCCGAAGGGATCTGCGGTTCGCCGGCAGCGGCACAATCCTCCACGTAAGACCGACCGACCCTCCCGCACCATCCTCGCCAATTGACCTCGGCCCCCATCCATCCCATAATCTTTGTGCCTGACGATTTTTCGCTACTCACAAGGTGGCTTGCCGTGAACGAACAGAACAAGAACGCCCACCGTCCTTTCCAGACGGCTGGGGAGAGGCTCGACGACGTGCTGGGCGATGCCTCCAAGCGCATCGAGCAGGAAACGCAGCTGCTGATCAAGTACATCAACGACGAACTGGTGCCGGCCATTCGCGACCATTCCAGCAATGCCCTGCGCATCGCCAGCGAGAAGCTGACCCAGGCCGCCGATATGATGGACTCGACCAAACGCAACAAGCCATAGTGATCGGCACGATGGCCGCGAATGCCGAATTGCCTTCGGGGCTAAAGCCCGATTTGTTTCGACGCTTTTACGGCACGCCTGAAGGCATGCCCTTTCAAGTAGCAATCCGGCAAACTGTACTGCTCACCTGCGTGGCCGCGGCCTTGCTGTTGCTCTCAGCCTGCGGCGGACACAAGACTGCCCGCAGCCACCCGCCACCTCCTCCACCGACCGCCGCGCCTGTTTCGTCCGCGCCGGCGGAAACCGCGACCACCCAACCGCCGCCGATCCCACCGCGCAACGCCAAGCCCATCTATGTCGAGACCGGGTTGGCCAGCTGGTACGGGCCGCCCTATAACCACCATCGCGGAGCCAATGGCGAGATCTACGATCAGAACGCCATGACCGCCGCGCATCGCACGTTGCCGCTGAATTCCATGGTACGGGTGACCAATCTCACCACTGGACACGTGGCCATGGTGCGTATCACCGATCGCGGACCGTTTGTGGAGGACCGCATCGTCGATCTTTCTCTGGCGGCGGCCAAGGCGGTCGACGTCTGGCAGCCGGGCACGGCCGAGGTGAAGCTGGAAGTGCTGTCGGCGCCCGCACCCATCGCGCAAGGCGGCCGCTGGTGCGTGCAGATTGGCGCCTTCCACAGCGAGAACGAAGCCCGCAAGCTGAAAGAGAAGCTGCAAGACCGTTACGAGACGGCCAATGTGATTCAGTTCACTGGGCCGACCGGAGAGTGGGTGCGCATTCGACCGGAAGGCGACGACAAGCGAGTGGCCGAGGAAGTCGCCAGCAAGACCCATGTAAAAGAAGGCGGAGTTTTCCTGGTCAGGCTGGATTGAAAAAGCAGTTGTCAGTTATCTGTCAGCACTCAGCATTCAGCATTCGGCGATTGTGTTGGCCTCAGCTTTCAGCTCACCCCTATTCACTCGCCCTGGCCCCCGGTCCCTAGCCCCTAGCCTCTGACCCCTGCTTTTTGTCATCCGTGCGAAGCCGAGGGATCTGCGGTCCTGCGTGGAAACCGATGGCTCCAGGCAGCATCCCGCTTATACTTACCTCAGCTATGAAGCCCGCGGTCATCCATCCCGCGAACCTGTCCGTCGCCCTAGATCGCGCCTCTCTCGTAGCCCGCGGACGCCTTCTGGAATACTTCTCTATCGCATGGAATGGCCTTGAAGCCGTGGTTGCTTTAATCGCGGGGCTGATGGCCGGCAGCATTGCTCTGGTCGGCTTCGGACTCGATTCGGTAATCGAAACCACGTCAGCAGGAATCCTTCTGTGGCGACTGCGCGCCGACCTGGACACCAACGCACGCGAACGCGCGGAACATACTGCACGTCGCCTGGTGGGCCTCTGCTTTTTGCTGCTAGCAATTTATGTCGCGATCGAATCCGTCCGCGCGCTCTGGATTAAGGCACAGCCAGCGCGCAGTGTTCCCGGCATCCTGATCGCCGTGGCCGCCGTGATCGCGATGCCGCTGCTGGGCCGGGCCAAGCGACGTTTAGCCGCAGAACTCGGAAGCCGGGCGCTGCATGCCGATTCACGCCAGGCGGATTTCTGTGCCTATCTCTCGGCCATTCTTCTCTTAGGGCTGGTGCTGCATGCTCTTTTTGGCTGGTGGTGGGCCGATCCGGCTGCTGCTCTGGTCATGGTGCCGATCATCGCGCGTGAGGGCGTGCAGGGTCTGCGCGGTGAAGGTTGCGATGATTGCGCGTGTGGCTAAGTGTGCGCCTTGGAAAATTGTGCGCCGGCGCTAGGGGTCCTTCGACTCCGGCGTGCAGAAGCGGCCCGCCTCCGCTCAGGATGACAACAGGCGGGGGTTAGTGGTTAGTGGTTCGTGGTTCGTGGTTCGTGGCTCGTGGCTCGTGGCTCGTGGCTCGTGGCTCGTGGCTCGTGGCTCGTGGCTCGTCGAATGCTAAACGGCGGACTGCTCGCTGAATATTTAAGTTGTGAGTTGTGCCACGTGCCAAATGCCAAGTGCTGACTGCTGACGGCTAATTCCCGGTTACTCCTGCTCGCATTTTCCGCTATTCTGGGTGCAGTAAATTCCTGCGCTGACTTATGACAACCAAAACTCCCGCCTCGTTCGATCGCAACTTCATTCCGCTGACCACGCGCTTCGATCATGCGCTGCTGTTCGCCTCCCAGGTCCATCGCGATCAGGACCGCAAGAAGAGCGGCATTCCTTACCTGTCGCATTTGCTGGGCGTGGCCTCCATCGTGCTCGACTATGGCGGCGACGAGGAAATGGCCATTGCGGCGCTGTTGCACGATGCCGTCGAAGATCACGGCGGGCGTCCCATGCTGAAGGTAATCGATCAGATTTTCGGGGCGCGGGTGGCCAAGATCGTCGACGGATGCACCGATTCCTACGCCACCGATCCTAAGAAGAAAGAAAGTTGGGAGCGCCGCAAGTTTCGTTACCTGCATCGGGTGCGGCACGAGGACGCCGAGACCCGCTTCGTGTCCGCTGCCGACAAGCTCTACAACGTACGCGCCGTTCTGCGCGACCTGCGGTATGACGGGGAGAGCGCGTTCTCCCGTTTCTCGGCGCCCAAGGCGAAGACGCTGTGGTACTACCGCTCGCTGGTGAGGGAATATCGTCTTGGGGGCGTGACCCATCGGCTCAAGCCGCTGCTCGACGATCTGGACCGGGTAGTGACCGAAGTCGAGCACCTGTCCGGATTGCTGGCCAAACCGATGCCTCCGCCGCGCCGGATCACGACCAAACTCAAGAGCAAGCGCTAGGCGTCCATCGGCTCGCGTGGTTCGGCGCGCTACAATCGGCAGTTGGATCTGCGAGGAGCCTGTGGGCACCATCGAAGCCGAGCGCATTACCGAACTGCTGAAGACTGCCAAGACCATCGCGGTGGTCGGGCTGACTGACTCGCCCCTGCGGCCAAGCTACGGCGTCTCGCACTACATGCTGTCGCAGGGATATCGCATCATTCCGGTCAATCCCAATATCAACGAGTGGATGGGCGAGAAGGCGTACCGTTCGCTGCTGGAGGTGCCGGAGAAGATCGACATCGTAAACGTGTTTCGCCGGTCCGATGCCGTCCCCGAAGTAGTGCAACAGGCAATACAGATTAAAGCTCCGGCAATCTGGATGCAGGAAGGCGTGATCCACGCGGAAGCCGCCGAGAAGGCCCGCCAGGCGGGCATCTTCGTCGTGATGGATCTGTGCATTTTGAAAGAGCATCGCAAACGGCAGTAAGGACTTTCACCACGGAGGCACGGAGAACACGGAGAAATTCTTTAGGTAGTTTCGTCTGAATTGGGATTCTTGCCGGACTCGGCTGCATTCTGCACAAGCAGTTCCTCGGCTAAGCTGAGATCCAACTCAGCCTAAAGTTTCCATTTATGCGTTCTGATTTCTTCTTCGTGCCTCCGTGTCTCTGTGGTGAATTGCCTTGCCTTTCGAATCTCTTCCAGCCGCGCCTTGATCCGCTTCTCGATGCCTTCGTCGGTGGGATGATAGTAGACGCGATCCTTCAGGTTGTCGGGCAGGCATTGCATGTTGGCGACCTTCGCTTCCAGGTTGTGCGCGTACTGATATCCCTCACCGTAGCCAAAGGCCTTCATCAGTCCGGTGGGAGCGTTACGTAGATGCAGCGGCACCGGATCTTGCGCGGTGCGCTCCACATCTTCCTGCACCGCTCCGTAGGCTGTGTAAACAGCGTTTGACTTGGGAGCGGCACAGAGATAGACCACCGCCTGCGCCAGCGCCAGATCGCCTTCGGGGATGCCGAGGAAATCGAAAGCATCACGAGCGGCCAGCGTGATGCCAAGTGCGTTGGGGTCGGCCAGACCGATGTCTTCCACCGCCATGCGGACCACGCGACGCGCGACGTAGAGTCGGTCTTCGCCAGCTTCCAACATTCGAGCCAGCCAATACAATGCGGCGTCGGGATCGCTGTTGCGGACGCTCTTATGCAGCGCTGAGATCAGGTTGTAGTGTTCCTCGCCTGCCTTGTCGTACATCAGCACGCGCTTCTGCAAAGCGTCGGTAACGATGGCGTCGGTTATCCGCGGCCCTGCTCCCGTGGCTTGCTCGATGGCGAGCGTTGCTGACACGTCGAGAACGTTGTAAGCGCTGCGCGCGTCACCGCTGGAATAAGCTGCGATCTTGCGCAGAGCGATCTCTTCCGCCTCGACATGCAACTCGCCCAGACCCCGGGTTTCGTCGCGTAGAGCACGCTGCAGCAGGCCAACGATCTGCTCTTCGCTCAGCGGCTTAAGTACGTAGACGCGAGAACGCGACAGCAGCGCCGAAATGATTTCGAACGACGGATTCTCGGTGGTGGCGCCGATCAGCCGGATACTGCCCTTCTCGACGTAAGGCAGAAACGCGTCTTGCTGAGCTTTATTGAAGCGATGTACCTCGTCTACGAAAACAATCGTGCGAGTGCCGTATTGGCGGGCGCGTTCGGCGTCGGCCATGACCTGCTTGATTTCCTTGATCCCGCTGAGCACGGCGGAAAACTCGATGAAGTCAGCATGGGTCATGCGGGCGATGATTTTGGCCAGCGTGGTTTTGCCGACGCCGGGCGGTCCCCAGAAGATGAGCGAGCCAGTATCGTCGCGCTCGATCTGCACGCGCAATGACTTGCCGGGGCCCAGAATGTGCTCCTGGCCAACGAATTCGTCGAGCGTTCGCGGGCGCATGCGATCAGCCAGCGGACGGGACTTGTCGACGGCGTCGTCGGGCGGCGGATTGGTTGGAAAAAGGCTCACCAGCTTATTTCACCACAGAGACCCGGGGGCACAGACCTTGCAATCAAAGAGTGCGCCCGGCTTCCGTTCTCTAACACTCGAGCCAAGCGATGACTCCGGACTTTAGGACCTCGTGTCTTTGGCCTATTCATTAGATTGTTCTGGAAGTAAATAGATCACTCGAAGTACTTGCGCCGTTGTGATGCATAACGCGGCTGTGTCACGCCAGGGGCGTAGCACCAAAGGGTCAGGGTTGTTCTTGGGAAAACAAGAAAATGGTTGCTTTGGATGGCGAAACAGACCACAATGCGCATCGCTGCCACGAAATCGAGTGATTTGCAAGCAGAGGAGACTCGCATGAAGGCATTAACGTTCTCGGGGATGATACTAGCGCTGGTGATTCTGGCGAGTGGCTGGTCGTGCCAATCATCAGGTGTTCAGCGAGCTGCAACCGCGAATAAGGATTTCGTCAATGCGGTCGCGGCTGCTCAACAGGCGGAAATTCAGTTCCATAATCCATGTACCTCGCCCGGCGTGCCGGCGGGGTGCGGCGAAATTGATGACACTTTACACATTGCCTTCCAGCGAGACTTTAAGGCTCTTGCGGAGTGCTCCGATCAAGCTGCCCAAGCGTTCAAGACTAACAACACAGCTGGCGCCCAGACCGCGCTAAACGCCTGCTCAAATTCGGTCCAAGGCTTGATTAGCAGCAATGCCGCCGGCGTCAAGAACCCAGCCAGCAAGGCGTCTTTGACCGCGCTCCTGCTAGCCATCCAAACCAGCATTAACACCGCACTCGCTTTTCTACAGTAAGGAGAGACGATGAATCCCAACACAATCAATCAGGTAACCGGAATTTTGCAGCAGGTAAGCGTTCTTGAACCGGCAGGCGTCGCTCTGGTTCAACAGCTGATAGCCTCCGCGCCCGGCCAAAGCGCGGCAGACATTGCAGACATGGTTCACAAGGAGGCGCAGAGCATCGAGTCGATCGCCGATAGTGAAATCGAGAAAGCCGGTGGGACACCGTAGGGGATTAAGATGTTGTGAACCGAGGCTCGCAGCCCTCGGCGCCTCCAAAGCGAAGCCCTAGCAAGAACTGCAGAGCGGCGGCACCGCTCGCGAAGCGTGTTCGTTTGGGTTTCGCCTGACGTCAATACTCCTTCATTGTTTCGTTCTCTGCCGCAACGCCTCATATAGCAGGACCGAGGCCGCGATTCCCGCGTTCAGCGATTCCACCCTGGACGATTGCGGGATGATAACGACCTCGTCGGCCTGCGCCAGCACGTCTTTCGGAAGGCCCGCACCTTCGTTGCCGATGATGAATGCCACCGGTCCGCGCAGGTCCGCATCCGGAATTGCCATGCCTTTGTGCGAGGAAGTAGCCAGTAGACGCACCCCGCGATCCTTGATCTCTGGCAGCGTCTTTGCCAGTTCGACCCTCATCGTCGGCAGGCGAAACATCGATCCCGCCGAAGCTCGCACCGCTTTCCAATTCCACGGGCTGACCGTCTTCTCGCCCAGCAGCAATCCAGTCACGCCGAACGCTTCGGCGGATCGCGCAATCGTCCCCAGGTTCCCCGGGTCCTGCAGCCCCGCGGTAATTACCAGCAGCGCTGGCTTGGCCGCCAGCACACTCTCCAAGTCGAACGATTTCACTCGCACCAGCGCTGCTACGCCTTGCGGAGTCTCGCTGGGCACGGCGCTGGAGAACACGTCGTCGGGCAGCAGCAAAGTTTCGGTGTGGGATGACAACTGAGGCAGCAATTTGTGTGCGCGCTCGCGGGCCGACTCACTAAAGAAGGCCACGCTCAGCCGCAATCCGCTGCGGATCGCCTCTTCCACCAGATGCAAGCCGTCGACGGCGACCTCGCCCTGTTCGTTGGGTATGGCTTCGGCGAACCCGCGGCGCAAGTCTTTCACGCGCGGGTTCTGGCGGCTGGCGACGCGCCGCAGACGATCTTCGAATTTTGCCGGAGAGGTCATGGCGGCGGTGAAACCGGCGTCTATCGTACACCGGCGGCCGCTCCCGAATCGGTACATTGTTGCCAGGCCACCTCGTGATAATCTGCTGTGTTGCTGTTGCACGGAGCGATGTGTTAGGTTCGCTCCGACCCTGCTTACGAAGAGAAGAGACCGGTGCGTCCCGAAATCGTCAAGATCAACAGTAAAGAGCCGGAAGCCTCGCTGGTTACCTATGTGGCGGAGAAGATTCGCGCCGGCGAAGTGCTGGGCATGCCGACCGATACGTTTTATGGTCTCGCCGTTGACCCCTTCAATCTGCATGCGGTCGATCGCGTGTACGAAATCAAAACGCGTTCGCGGCACAAGCCGCTGTCGCTGCTGATCGAGTCGGTTGATCAGGCGGCGGAAATGGCGTGGCCTGTGCCTGAGATTTTTTACCTGCTGGCGCGCCGCTTCTGGCCGGGGCCGCTGACCATCATCGTAAAAGCCGACCCCAAGCTGCCACTGAAGGTGACCGCCAATACCGGCAACGTGGCGTTGCGCGTGCCGGCGGCGGAAGTTCCGCTGGCCATCATCCGCTCGGCGGGACTGCCCATTACAGCCACTTCGGCCAATCTTCATGGCGAATCCGAATGCACTTCGGCGATGCAGGTCCGCGATCAGTTGGGCGATTGCCTGTCGATCATCGTGGACGGCGGCCCGTCGCCGCGTGACATGCCCTCCACCATCATCGATCTGACCAGCGAAGATGGGCGCTGGCGCTTGCTGCGGCATGGCGCGATTCCCGAAGAACAGATCATCGAGCTTTTGGGGCAGGAGTAATCGTCACGGCGGTTCAGAGACGCAAATTCCATCCCATCCGCTGGATTGTGGCGCTCGCCGTTCTGGGCGCGATGGGATTTCCTGCTTTACACCAGCGCGCAAATCATGCGGGAGGCGGGCGTCGACGAAGAGCACCCAGTCGACGCCATCGTAGTTTTTGGCGCGGCGGAATACGTCGGCCATCCCTCACCGGTGTACCGGGCTCGCCTGGACCATGCTTACAACTTGTTTGAGCGAGGACTGGCGCCAGTCGTCATCACCACGGGCGGGGCGGCCAACGATCCTCACTTTAGCGAAGGCCAGGTGGGGCGCGACTATCTGGAATCGCGTGGCGTGCCTGATGGCAATCTCATTGCCGAAACTCAGGGTGGTGATACCGACGAATCGACGCAGCGAGTCGCGGTCATCCTGCGCGCCAACGATATGCACAGCTGCCTGCTGGTCAGCGATGCCTATCACATGTTTCGGGCCAAGCAGATGATGGCGGCGCAAGGTATTACAGCCTATGTCTCGCCGCGGCCCGGTTCGATTCCCAAGACCTGGGTGGGGCGATTCATGGCGGCCCTGCGGGAAAGTTTCAGCTATCTGTTGTATAAGGCGCATGTGCGGTGAGGCCGCTCTTGGCTGGTGTGATCGACGCTTTCCAGATGTCTTCCCGGGAAAACGGGCGAACTGGGTCATGACTGCCACCCGAATGTGTTCTCCCGGAATGTGGTTGCTTTGAGCAACCGACTGTCATCGCTCACAACCGGCAGCCATGAAGACTCAAGGAGCTACGAGAAGGGCGAGGTGAATCTGATATGTACGTCGCTAAAGAGGAGTTCATTTTAAGGGTCGCCTCTGGCCGCAGTGTTTTACACCTGGGTTGTGTGGGTTTTACGGACGTGGCGCCCTGCGATCGAGCTAAATTCGCCAAGCAGAGCCTGCATTGGAAACTCACCCAGGCATCGGAAACCGTGGGTATCGATTACAGCCTTGCGGTGATCGACGAATACCGGAAGCTCGGAGTATTCACCAACATCGTCGCTGGAGATGTTGAACGGCTGGACGAACTCCAAATGACACGGACTTTCGAGGTTGTAATCGCCGGCGATATTATCGAGCACTTATCCAATCCCGGGCGAATGTTGGATGGCATCAAGCGATTCTGTACACGCACTACACAAGTGATCATCACCACACCGAATGCGTTTGGCGCGCCGAATTTTCTTAGATATTCAGCGGGAAGGTTCCGCGAGGGTGCTGAGCATGTGATGAGCTTTAACCAGCAGAATCTCATTACCCTCTTGCATAGGCACGGATACTCTCTCTGCGAATTGCATACCTGCTTTCAGCCGCGTTCCATGGACAAACACTTCGCCAGTTTCTTCACATTAGGAAGAAAAGTCTTCGAGTTGTTTCCGCGTTTTGGCGGTACGCTGCTTGTCGTTGCAAAGGTACAACCGCCAACCGCACCTGATGCGGAAGCCGTCAGCTTTCAGCCATCGGCTGTCAGCCAGAGCACGAATAAACAGATTGATACAACGATTCGATTGGCTCGGTAATCGCCGCAGTAGCTGACGGCTGATGGCTGATGGCTACTTTACCAGCGCCAACAGCTCGCGCCGGGCCGCCCGAGCCGTGCTCCAGCTTGATAGGCGCAACCACGACGGTCGCTCCGGCCGGAGGAACCAGCGCCAGATTTGCGACGTTCTCCAGGTGATACACGCTTTGCTTTGACGTGAAAAGATGTACAGGATAGGTCGTAGTCGCGCCTATGTCGACACTCATGGTGTCGATGCCAAGGCCGACGATGTCGCGAGTGTTCACTAGAAACTTGGCAGCTTCCAGCGAAAATCCGGGATAGTGCGTCAGATGGTCGGCCTGCTCGTTGCGAAATTCTTTCTGCGAGTTCCAGCGCTCGTCCCAGCCGGTGTAGGCCATCACGACCGCGCCGTCGGGGATCTGGCCGTGCGCATCTTCCCAGACGGCAATGTCGTGCACGCTCACTTCGTAGTCGGCATTGTTCTTGGCTGCATAGCGAACATCGAGAATCACCAGCGGGCGAATCAGTCGCTCGGCGGGAATCTGGTCGACCGTCCATGTGCCTGCGGCAAAATGCGCCGGCGCGTCGAGGTGGGTGCCGTAATGTTCCTGAGTGCTGAAGTGACGCGAATAGTATCCGTCGCGCTTGATGTTGCCCAGTTCGGTCGCCTGAAACGGCGACTGCTCTGTGCCCTCCCAGTTGGGAGAGCGCTCGTTCAGGCTGTGAGTGAGGTCGATGACGGCGCGATGGGCATTGGAATCGGACATGGAAGGTTTGCGCGCGAACAACAAGAGCGCCAGCGCCAGACTACAACCTATCGCAAATGTCTTCCAGTTCAACATGCCGCTTCCGACTCTCTGTGGAAAGATGCCCGACCAGGGTTAGACGCTTCCAGGAATCGGACGTAACAGAAAGAGAACACTTCTGGTAAGCCAAAGATGTGGCGATCGGCTTGAACGGCGGGACGATCTGCAGGCGAAAGGTCGCTCGGCTGTAGGAGCCCTTCGACTTCGGCGGCCAGAAGGAGGCATTCGGCGAGGGACTATAGGGATCCTTCGACTCCGGCGTGCAAAACCGCACGCGTGCGCTCAGGATGACACCTCGACCCCTTGTCATCCCGACCGAAGCGAAGCGCAGCGGAGGGATCTGCGGTCTGACGCTTTCCCTTAGAAACAGGTATCAGGTTCCATGATAAATGTGCGCAGACTATGGAGAACCGCAGATCCCTCCGCTCGGACTGAAGTCCTCGGTCGGGATGACAAACGTATAGGGCGATGACAAACGTGTAGCTATGCGAGACAACCTGTGCTTGGGTACGCGAGGAAAGCCGTGCTTGCCACTGTTGAGCTACTTGCTCCGCTCCATCGCAAAGCTGAACCACAGCGAATTCGACCCGTTGTAATCCACGCCGGAGCGTTGCTGATTTGCGAAGCCCATGTGCTCGGCTTGCAGCGAACAGCCTTTGCAGGGCTTCTCCAGGATGATCTGGTAGCGGCCGTCGCGTTTGGAGTTCGCTGTACCGATGACGGTGCCGCCGGCATCGGTGAGCGTGACCTTGGTGCGCGGCACCGGCCAACCGCCCTCGTCGGTTATCACTCCCTGCAACTTTCCACGCGGCGGCAGGCCTTCGGGAATGTAGTCGCGGAAAATGTAGCCCGGCCCGCGCAAGGGATGGCCGCCCATTTGTCCGGTTACTTTGTCGTGCTCCAGCGCCAGCACGCCGTTGACGAAGACATACTCGAAACCAACCGACGGCTTGTTAGGATCGTCGAAGGTCGCCGTGTCCCGAACTTTTTCGGGATCGAAGATAGTGATGTCGGCGAAGTAGTCGGTGCGCAGCAAGCCCCGATGGTCAAGCTTCTCGCGCTGCGCCGGGAGCGAAGTGAATTTGCGGATTGCGTCCTCCATCCGCAAGGTGTGTTCATCGCGAACATATTTGCCGAGAATTCGCGCGAAGCTGCCATAAGCACGGGGATGCGACTTCGACTCGCCCAGCGGTCCCGTGGGACTGATCGCGCCATAATCCGTTCCGACGCTCACCCAGGGCTGCTGCATGGCCAGCTTCACGTCAGCTTCGCTCATCAGGAAGTACACCGCGCCGACGTTGTCGTGATCGGCAATGACCAGGTCCATGAGCGCATCCAGCGGTTCCTTGTTGTCCATCTTGGCGATCTGGGCAACGGTCTTACCTTCGTACTTGCGAAGCTCAGGATTCAGCACTGAAATCACCAGCACGCCGTCAGCGCCGCCCGCTCCAAGCCACAGATTTTCGAAGGAAGTGCTTGGCGCAATGATTTCCTTGCGGATCTGGGCACGAATCTTGGGATCTTTCAGCCGCTTGACGAACGCGTCCGGCCCGCCGGCGTGATACCTGGCAGGAATCACCGCACCCAGCGAAGTGGCAGCTCCGGTGTAGGGATACTGGTCGGCAGTAACATCGACGCCGGTGGCGCGCGCCTGCTCGATGGCGGCGATTACTTGTGGCATCTTGCCCCAGTTTTGTTTTCCCGCACACTTAAGGTGGAAGATTTCAACCGGGATGCCAGCCTCGCGACCGATCTGGAAGGCTTCGTTCAGCGCGTCAACCTCGGCATCGCTTTCATTGCGCATGTGCGTGGCGTAGATACCGCCCTTTTTGGCCGCAACCTTGGCTAGCGCGATCAGCTCATCGGTCTTCGCGTAGGAACCGGGAGAGTAAATCAGCGCGCTCGACAATCCCATGGCGCCATCGCTCATGGCGTCGTCCACCATGATCTCCATCTGTTTCAGCTCGTCAGCGGTGGGAGCGCGGTCTGTCGTGCCAATCACCATGTGCCGTACCTGCGCCGCGCCGACGTAGGTTCCCAGATTGATCGCGCTTCCCTGTTTGGTCAGGCGCTGGAAATATTCCTCCAGCGATTGCCAGTCAGGAGTGAGATGGAAGTGCTGGTAAACATCCGCATGCTCCTGATTGAGCAGGTCGTTGGTTGGAGCGATGGAGTCGCCTTCGCCGGTGATCTCGGTAGTGATGCCTTGCGTCAGCTTGCTGACCGCCTGCTTGTCGATGAGCAGGTTGGTCTCCGACTGACCCAGCATGTCGATGAAGCCGGGAGCGACGATCAGACCTTTGGCGTCAATGGTTCGCTTGGCGACGAGCGTGGGATCGGCCTTACCCACGAAGGCAACGCGATCTCCGATGATGCCGACGTCGGCATAGATCCAGGGATTGCCGCTGCCATCGATGACGCGGCCATTGCGAATGAGGTAGTCGAACTCCTGGGCAAAGAGAGGAGCGGCGAGGGCAAGGAACAGCCAGAGCAGGAGGAGTTTCGTTCGTAGCAAGCTCAGCTCCGTTGAAGGAATTGGCGTAACCGTTGGATCAGGACATGCTACACCGGAATAGGCTGGCGTCTATTTGCTATTTCGCTGAAATCCTGGGGCCGGCATCACTGGTGAGAGGGGGATGCCACGCCAACAATCCGTAGTAAGAGTCAAAATTCTGATTCCGTAACGCATCGTTACTGCCGTCCCCGCAGGGGACAGCATATCTAAGCCCAGCATTTCAATGCTGGGAAAGCGTCACATCGGCTCCGAGTCCCGCCAGGGACGGCATAAGTTTCAGCCGAAAACGTATTGCCCATCGAAAGTCGCGCCCGATTTTCGTAATAGGGTCATGAACTCCTGCTCAAAACTCCACTTCCTGTGATGCCGGGTGCCCCAGGTCTCGCGGTGTTCGAGACCTGGGCGGAGTAGAACGATTTGTGGTTGGCCTGCGGCAGGTGAGGAAGTGCGGCCGCGTCCCGCTGCCGCCGTTGCAACACCCCCTAAAGATACCGTCAGATTCGCCCGAAACTGTCGTTTCACGCTGATACGGAGCGAACAAAGGCCGGAGGCTCCATGATAGAACTCCCGGGTCTCGAACATCGCGAGACCCGGGGCACCCGGCAAGTAGCGTTACATTCTTGGCTCGGGCGACGCCGGTGAGATAGCGGCAAAGTTCGGCCGGATCGGAGATAAGATTGGCGCGTTGCTTGGTGCTGAACACGCAATGCACCAGGACCCAAGCGTGGGTGTGAGACATATCAGAAGGTTAGCTGGCGCGCATCGGGGCTGCGGTGATGGAACGCACAGTACGCGGTTCATATGCCGTCCCTGGCGGGACTCATTTTCTCTCTCAGCCTACCCAGCGTTAAAACGCTGGGCTTAGATATGCTGTCCCCTGCGGGGACGGAGGCGTCGTGGATGCAAAGCCGTCGCCAAGCTCGAAACGTGGGTTGTTTATGTGATGGGCCTTATCGCAAGCTATCGGTGCGGAAAACTCATTTACCAACAACCAATAGCGGAACAAGAAACGCCAGGGCCATGTAGGTAAGGTACATCACAGCCCCAGCCGCGTCATCAGCATGGTCACAATCAGCGCCACGTCGGCGGCGAACACCGTGCTGACAAAATTCACCGAGTCATTCCCCATCTTCCCAGCGTTTTCCCAGGTCGCTCCCATGACGCTGTCGAGGAACATGCCGCTGATTGCGGCCAGCGCGATGACGGGCGTCCAGTGCCAATCCACCAATCCGCTGCTGGCACTCACCCACGACACGATGCACGCCGCTACACATCCGGCCAGCGTTCCTTCCACGCTAATTGCGCCGTTGGTGCCGATGGGCGCTTCGCGAAAGTCGGTGATCATGTAGGCGCCGCGGCTGGTGGCCTGGCCGAGTTCGCTGGAAACGGTGTCGGCGGCTGCTTCGGCCAATGCCGCCATGGCTCCTACCAGGAGCAGTTCACTTAGATCCGGAAACCAGATTACCGGCAGCGCGCACAGCATCGCGACACCAAGGTTCGCCACAATCTGCGACGCGTTGCGGCCGCGACGTCGTTCCGCAACGCCCAACCGCTCTTTGCGCCGGCGACCCCAGCGGGTAGAGATCACCGTCAGCAGGAATACCGTGACTAAGGGAACAAAGCCGGCGAATCCGCAGGCCAGCATCAGCACAAAGGCCACCAGCACGCCAACCAGCGCGCCGCCGTCGGTGACCGAGCCCATAGCTCGAGCCACCACCGCGAACCCGATGGCCACCACTGCGGCAGGCAAACCCCTTGCATGGATGAGACTTGTCACGCGTGTCAGGCCAGTATCGCACGGCGGGCGATTCCTCGCGCTGAGGCCAATCCGGCCGGCAATACGGCGAATCGCGCTTGGTCACGCATCTTAATCCGCTGACCGTTACCAGCGTGGCACCTGTCTCGCCGGCAGGAATACCGCTTGACGCGGCTTGGGCGGCCGCCGGATGATATTGTGCCCACTTTTCCACAGGGCAGTTTGTCCCGAAAAGGATGAAAACATGGCTTCTTCCGTGTGGTCTGGATATCTGACGTTCGGTTTGATCTCGATGCCGGTGCGCTTGTTCTCGGGCGCGCGCGGCAATCATATTTCGTTCCACATGCTGCATCGCGATGACAACACGCGCATCAAGCAGCAGCTTTGGTGTCCGCATGACGAGCGGGTGGTGGAACGCAGCGAGATCGTCAAGGGCTACGAGTATCGCAAGGGCGAATACGTCATCATCGAGCCTGAAGAGATCAAGAAAATCGAGCCCAAGACAGCCAAGGCTATGGAGATCCTCGAATTCGTGAAGGCTTCAGAAGTGGATCCCATCTACTTCGAGTCATCCTACTTCCTCACGCCCGAGGAAGCGGGCCGCCGGCCGTACGCTCTGCTGGCCAAGGCGCTGGAGGAGAGCGAGTATGTCGCCATCGCCAAGCTCACCATGCATAACCGCGAATACACGGTGTTCCTGCGTCCCTACAAGGGCGGAATGATGCTGCACACTATGTACTACAAGGACGAGGTGCGGGACCTGGACAACTTCGGGCGCCCCGATGTCGAGCTGAAGGACGCCGAGGTGAAAGTGGCGCACCAGCTCATCGAGGCGCTGTCGGGTGAATTCGAGCCGGAGAAATACAAAGACACGTTCGAAGAGAATTTGAAGACGCTGATCAAGGCGCGCCTGGAAGGCGAGGAAGTTACCACGATCGAGAAGCCGCGCAAACCTGCTCCGGTAGTCGATCTGATGGCCGCACTCAAGGAAAGCTTGGCGCAGATGCCGAAAAAGCCTCCGCAACGCGTCCAGGACGCACAGCGCGAGTCGGAGATCAGAGTGGTGGCCAAAGGCGCGCCCGCGAAGAAGTCGCGCCGCAAGCCTGCCGCGTAAAGTTGAAGAAGCCGGCCTACGAAGTAAGAAGATGGGTGAAACGCGGCGCTAGGCAATAGCGCCGCTTTCTACTTGCGCTCGAGACGATATCTGAGCGGTCGATTTTTCATGGCAGTTTCGCACTTGATGTATAGGGAACAACTCGACCCTACCAAACGCCTCGCCGGAACCGCGGAAGCACTAAGGTGATCCGTCATGCACCCCTAAGTTTGTCCCTGGAGTGCGACTAGATACCATTCTCGGGGCACTCCCCGGAGCGATCCTTACGGGATTCTTCGCAGAAAACACAACAAACCTACGGTCTCTACGAACCGTCCATAGCGGTAGAAATGGTTACGAATCGCAGACTCAGCTCCATCGGCACTTCCTTCCGGCTGTCCCTCAAGTTATTTTGCTAAAGACTTCCACTATTGTGCTATCTATAATCGACAAAAGGGTGTTATAGCGTATTTGAGCACCAGTGTCTGGCCGACTATGAAACCTCCGACGAGAAACACGATTCGCATCTCGGTAGTGGAAACCGATCCTGTTCGGTTATTGGGGCTTCGTTCCATCTTTGCTTCCGAGACTGATATGCAGGTCCACTCCGCCACCGTTCCCGCCGTACTGCATAGCCCGAACGAAGACATTATCCTGATGACCGCCAGTAACGGCGCGGCTTTCTATTCCGCGATGTCGGCGCTGAAAGCGGTGCGTCCGGGTATCCGGATCATCGTGACCGGGCCCGGCAATCGCGACGAAGATATTCTGCGAGCCATCACGACCGGAGCTAAGGGCTACGTTTCCGAGGAAGCCTCGCCCGAGGAATTCAAGCACGCGATTCGAGAAGTTCACGCCGGTTCGGTATGGGTGCCGCGGCGTGTCCTCGCAATCTTTATCGAACGCGCCACGGCGTCCGCCCGCAAGGTACAGCCACAGACCGACGACAAGATCAGCGAGCGCGAACGCGAAGTGCTGCGCCTGCTGGTTTCAGGTTGCTCCAACCGGGAAATCGCCGACGCGCTGGGGATCGAAGAGCGCACAGTGAAGGCGCACGTCGCGCAACTGTTGCGCAAGGTCGGAGTGCAGAACCGAATTGCCTTGTCCGTCCACGCGGTAACCCATTCCCTGCTTTCCACAAGTCAATAGTGCGACAAGCCCAATAGGGTCAAGCGCAGCGATTGCCATGACACCAGAGGTATGCCGCTCCACGCCTATTGATTCGCCTCGTTCTCCGCTCAGCCCGGTTTCGAGCGAGCGCATCCGTCTTTGTTCCACTTTGGGATACAGGTTACCGAACAACCGTTCTATTACTAAAGTACAATTACCCGACCTGTACTTCCGTTATCTTGCGCGAATTACCAGCGCGTTCCATACTGCATTCACCTACCACAGAACCTGGGAGACAGGGTTGGAAGAGGTTACGAGGGTCTCCTCTTCCAACCCTCATTTCTTGCGGTGACGAGGTTCCTGCGGTGATCCATTAAGGCGCATCCTCCGGGCTGGTTACTTTTTAGCGACAACGCTCCTTCCTCCGGGACACTAAAGAGTAACCAGCCAAATGCTTTCTTCCGGCTCGCTCTCCAAGCAAACACTCTAAGATGAAGTTGCCAGCAAATACTGGGGGAGAGCCCATTCCTGATCGGAGTTGTGCGATGAAGAAGACCTTGGTGGCATTGACGATCCTTTTGTCGATGGCAGTTTGTGCGGCCGCATCGGAGCGGCGAGACGCGGACCTTGACCGGATTCAGACCGCCAGCAGCGTCCTCAGCCAGATCATGTCGGCCCCTGACCGGGCCATACCCGACAGCATCATGTCGGGCGCGAAGTGCATTGCCGTCATGCCGTCGATGCTGAAGGCGAGTTTCGTGTTTGGCGCCAACTATGGCAAGGGCGTCGCCACCTGCCGCACCGAGCATGGCTGGAGCGCTCCCGCATTTTTTAAGCTGACGGGCGGGAGTTTTGGCTTCCAGGCCGGCGGCCAGGCGTCGGACTTGGTGTTGATCGTCCGCACCGATGACGGCATGCAACACATGCTGCAGAGCAAGTTCAAACTGGGAGCGGATGCTTCCGCCGCCGCCGGGCCGGTTGGGCGCGACGCCCAAGCCATGACCGACATCACCCTGCGCGCTCAGGTGCTTACGTATTCGCGCTCGCGCGGACTCTTCCTCGGCGTCTCGCTGAGTGGTGGAGTTATCAAACAAGATCAGGCCGACACGCAAGCGTTCTATGGCAAGGATTGGTCTTTCTACTCGCTGCTGAATGGGCAGGTTCCACCTCCTCAGGACGCCGAGATTCTTCTGCGCACAGTAGAAAAGTACGCTCCCACGCCGAGACCAAGAGTTGCACCCGCTGCGGCAGCGCTCCAGACTCCCGCACCAACTGCAACTCCGGTAGCGCAGACGCCGGCAACCTCATCGGCTCCGGTAACGACAGCGGCGGCCAGCCCCGCACCAGCTCCATCTCAAGCGGCTAAGTCGGCTGATCAAGATACGGATTCGGCCATGGACTCAACGGATGCAATGCCGGCAACTCCAACTGCCGCGACCACGACGCCGTCAACCCCAGAGCCAACGACGGGAGTGATGGGAACACCTGACGCGGCGCCGATGCCGGCGTCTAAACCGGCTCCTGCCTCCGTACCGCTTCCGACTTCGACGGCGACACCCGTAACAAGCCCGGCACAAGCTCCGGCGACGGGCGCACCCGGCGGACGCTGATTCTGGTTAATCTCGCCAGCGGTGGCTGCGGCCACCGCTTTTCTATTGGCGCGAGGTCCATGGTTTGACGGGATAGGAGGTATTGCCCCCAAAGTTGCACCCCTTGCCCTAACGTCCAATTTTCGATGCAGATTGCGAACCCAGCGCGTGACGCGGGGAAGAGCGAAAGAATCTAGGGGGTAGCGGCTCGCAAACTTGCAACCCCTTGGCACGTGTGCAGGTTGACCGACTATATTCTCCCCCGATCAACGATTCGTTACCTGCTGCAATCAGGACGTTGTGTATGGATTCGGATTCAGTGCTGGAATCGAGAGCAACGCGAAGCTGATTCTCGGCTCGGCAGTGGGGCGTCGCAGCGCACACGATGCGCGGCTCTTTGTCGAGAAACTGCGAATGCCACGCTTTTTGCAGACAGAACGACTCGCATGGGTTTTCGAGCTTGCATTTTCCATGAACTCCCTTCATGATTTCGGGGCGTCACGCAGGAGCCAATGAATGACTACTTTCCGCAGAGACATCCAGATTGTAATGTTAACGATGGTTGCAGTTGTCTTGTTTGCAGGTGCAGCCCTTTGCCCAGCATCCGCACAAACTCGCTACGAGTCCGTTTTCAACGGACACAGGATTATCTATCCGGCATCCAGCATCCCCGTGCCCGGCCGGCCTCACACGAACTACTTTTTTGTCGACTCGGATCAACCGGCCCCTCAACCCCCCGCGGGTGCTGAAACTCCTGGGTCAGTAGCCTGCGTATATAAGTTCGTAACTGGACCGGCCGGCTGTCCGATTGCCACAAGCACAACCGTGCCCAACGGTGGTATTGGCGCCATTGCCATCGTCGACGCCGGTTACTACCCGACCGCGCAGTCCGACTTGGACGCCTTCGACACCCAATTTGGTATTCCGGCTACGACCATTACGCAGGTCTGGCCCGGCCCGATACGGCCACCCATTTACGGGGATTGGGAGGTCGAGGAAGCATTAGATATCGAGTGGGCTCACGCCATGGCGCCGCAGGCCAAGCTGTTCCTGGTGGTATCGGCCCTGTGTAACAACCCCGCGTGCGCCACCGATCCGACTTGGCAAGCGGTGCAGCTCGCCGGAAATCTAGTGGCTCAGAACGGCGGCGGCGTGGTGAGCATGAGCTTTGCCGATGCGGAGATTCCTCAGGAACTTAGCAATGATCAATACTTCACTTCTCCCGGGAGTCGTCTACTTTGCAGCCGCCGGCGATGGGGGACTTGGCGTGAGCGCCTATCCGGCAGCGTCACCGAACGTGGTGGCGGTTGGAGGAACCTATTTCAACCGCGACCAAAACGGAAATTTCACCTACGAGCAGTACTACACTGGCGGCGGAGGGGGAGACATCAGTCCATACGAGCCGCGTCCCAGCTATCAGAATGGCATTGCCAGCATCGTAGGAAACCATCGCGGTTATCCTGATGTCGCTTCCGACTTTTGTTGTGCTGCCATTTACCTCGGAGGCTGGGCGTTCGGTCGGAGGTACTAGTTGGTCGTCTCCCACCTTTGCTGGAATCGTGAACGCGGCTGGCAGCCGACATCAGTCGTCCTTGGCGCAGCTCACCACCATGTACAACGAGCTGGCCAGTCCCATCCAGTACCATGCTGATTTCAACGACATCACGACC
The DNA here is from genome assembly GCA_963746515.1 of uncultured Acidobacteriaceae bacterium. GTDB lineage: Bacteria > Acidobacteriota > Terriglobia > Terriglobales > Acidobacteriaceae > Bog-257. The sequence continues at coordinate 33,882 of CAVVBO010000006.1, forward strand.
GGTGATTCGCGTTGCAAAGTTGGTTGGGACCTGTGCACCGGCATCGGTTCCGCCCATACTTACGCCGGCAAGTAACCTAACGAGGCTCCCGGATTGCCAGTTCGATCTGGTCAAGACGGGGGCCTTTGCCCGCGTCACTCTTTTACCTTGTCCAGGCAACTGGTAATCCGGAAGTCGAAGTATCAAGCAGGTCGCGGCTTAGCGAGGCGCCGGTATCGTTGTAGTCTGATACAGAACCGAAGCGCGACAGATTTTCTACAACGAAAGACCCGCCGTCTGGCGGGCTTGATGTGCTGCGTTAAGAGGCCCAGCCCTCTGCTAGAGCTGGACCCAGGCGCTCCGACTGAGCTATCGCTATAGTCCATGGGAAGTCGCACAACCCTCTTCAATGTTCCGCCTCGCCCGCATTCATTTGCCGTGCTCGCACACCGCACCGAAAATGGGGCACTAGGTTCAGGGGGGTACAACTTTGGGAGCCAATACATCCTATCCCGTCCACGGTTTGACCGGGATTTACCCCGGTGCTAACGTCAAAGCCGATACCTCTGATGGGAGATAGGCTGCAATACTGGCCGGTGGCGCTGTTGGTGCGCTTGATCGGCGCGTTGCCCCGTCCGCTGGCCCATGGAGTTGGAATTCTGATTGGCGGGCTGGTCTACTATCTTCATCCTCGCCTGCGTCGCGTGGGACTGCGCAATCTCGAGCTAGCCTTTCCGGAGAAACCGCTGCGTGAGCGCCGCAAGATTCTGCGTGGCGTCTACGTATCGCTCGGACGTCTGCTTGGCGAAGCCTGCCTCTTTCCCCGCTACACCGCTCGCAACGTTTCGCAGGTCGCGGTCTACCAGGGCTTCGAAAACTTTGAAGCTGCAGAGAAGCGGAGCAAAGGCGTTCTGCTCCTGACTGGCCACTTCGGCGGTTGGGAGGTCGGCTCGTTCTTTCACTCGCTGCAAGGTCATCCCATGCAGATCGTGGTGCGCCCGCTCGACAATCCTTATGTGGACGCGCTGGTGACCCGCTATCGCGGTCTGCACGGCAACACTATGATCGGCAAGGACGGATTCGCCCGGGGAATTATTGCGGCCATGCGCAAGAACGAAACTGTCGGCGTTCTGATGGACACCAACATGACTCCGCCGCAAGGTGTCTTCGTCGACTTCTTCGGCGTCCCGGCTTGCACTGCCAGCGGAGTGGCGCGTGTCGCGCTGCATACCGGAGCGACCGTGGTACCGGCTTTCACCATTTGGGACCCGGTGTTGCGCAAGTACCGCGTCGAGTTCGACCGCCCCGTGGAAATGGTGCGCACGGGAGACGATGACGCAGATGCCGTTGCTAATACGGCGGCCTTTACCAAGGTCATCGAGGAGTATGTGCGACGTTACCCTGATCAGTGGCTGTGGGTACATCGGCGGTGGAAGACACGACCGCCGGGGAATGTCTCGATTTACTAAGCGGCGGATAAAATCTGCCGTCAGCTGCGGGGAAGATCAGCTTTGCCGGTTGGAGCCAAGCTTGAGGCCCAGAGCTTCGGCAATTTCGCCGGGTGTTCCATGTAATGTGCGTTGCCGAATTTTCTTGCCGCGCAAACCTTCGGGTACAGTCACAGTACGCTTCCATAACTTCGAAAGTGAGTAGGCGCACGCTTCCAGGTTTCCTGCTAGAGTCAACGCCGGAATTTTGTGGGGTTCCACCTCCCTGCCCGTGCCCGACGTAGTCAAGTAGCCGCCTGCGCCGTCCGGACAAGTTACTGACCAGGTGCATGTAACCTTGATCGGGCAAGTACACGCGAAGCCGCATCTCGCCGAGTCGTACCGCAAAAATGTGCCGCCGCATCTCGCGTTTACCATCGCCATGTAAACTCCTTGCAAGCGCAATCGTTGAAAAAGGAAAATGGGCGCGAGCTTACCACAGTTGTTCTGTCGAGTAAATCGCAAATTACCGTTTCCCCCAGGCGTTTTGTTAATCTCCGTTCCTGTGTAAACTGCTGAGAATAGCCGCCCGAAATTGTTAGACCTAGACACGCTGCGTCCTTGGGCTGCTATAACAACCTCATGCCTTACACACTGCAAGCGTTGGCCGAGTTTACCGGCTCTCGCCTGATCGGCAATAGCAGCATCGTAATCGCGAAAGTCGCCAGCATCGCGCAGGCTCAAGCCGGCGATTTGGTGTTTGTTCAGGACGAGAAAGACCTCTCACGAGGTCTGGCATCGCGAGCCAGCGCGGTGATCACTGGAGAATTCGCGGCTGCGTTAACCGCGAGCAAGCCCCTGCTGATCGCTGCGCATCCTCGGATTGCGTTCTGCGGGGCCGGAGCGTTACTGCATCCTCCGAAAACTCATCCCGCGGGCGTTCATCCTACAGCGATCGTCGATCCTTCAGCGAAGCTGGCGCCGACGGCTGCCGTGGATGCTCATGCGGTGATCGAAGCCAACGCTATCGTCGGTGCGCGGGCGCACATTGGCGCTGGTTGCAGCATTGGCGAGGCCGTCGTGATCGGCGATGACTGCGACCTCTACCCGCGGGTAGTCATCTATGCGGGTACGACGCTGGGGCGCCGCGTCATCGTTCATGCGGGTGCGGTGCTGGGCTCCGATGGCTTTGGATTTGTTCGCGACGAAGTCTACGGGCGCTATCAAAAGTTTCCCCAGATTGGCGAACTGGTAATCGGCGATTATGTGGAGATAGGCGCCAACTGCACCATCGACCGCGGGGCGCTGGACAAGACGATCATTGGTCCTGGCACCAAGCTGGACAATCTGATACACATCGGCCACAACGACATTGTGGGGGCCAATGTCGTGATCGCAGCGCAGACGGGAGTTTCGGGTAGCTCCGAGATTGGCGACGATTGCGTGATCGGCGGACAAGTTGGCATCGGCGACCACGTGAGGGTTGAGGCGGGAACCATGCTGGGCGGGCAATCCGGCATTCTGCCCCACAAGAATTTTCGCGGCAAGGGCGTTTTGTTCTTTGGCACGCCGGCGCGGCCCGTGCGCGAATATTTCAAGGAGTTGGCAACGCTGTCGCGGCTGACGCGCAAAAAGGAAACTGGCGGTTAGCAGAACTTGCTAATTGCTACAAGTGATCTCATGAACCCGAAACGCTTCGAACCGAGTAAACCTCAGGGGCTAAAGTCCGGCATCCCAATGATTTCGTACGGCACGGCTGAAGCCGTGCGCCTTCAAACCCGATTCACGAGATGGTTTTTAGTTGCTAGTTGCAGATTATGGCTATAGTCGTCGTCGGTGGACATTCTCGCAGCGTGGGCAAGACCAGCGTCGTCGCCGGCCTCATCGCCGCTTTGCCTGAATTCTACTGGACGGCCATGAAGATCACGCAGTATGGCCATGGCATTTGCTCGGCGAATGGTGAGTTGTGCGACTGTGCGACCGACGATCACTCCTGGGCAGTCACCGAAGAGCATGATCGCGGTGGCGAAAGCGATACCTCGCGATTTCTGGTGTCAGGCGCGGCGCGGTCGGTCTGGGTTCGCACCCGGCAGGGGATGCTGGCTGAAGCCATGCCGCGGGTGCGACAGGAATTGGCCGCAGCGGAAAACGCGATTCTCGAATCCAACAGCGTGATGCGGTTCCTGCGGCCTGATCTTTATCTCACCGTACTGGACGCATCTACCGCTGACTTCAAGTTGTCGGCGCAGGAGTTTCTCGACCGCGCCGACGCCGTGATTCTGCACAAAGGCGCCGATCAGGTCTCCTGGACTAACGTGTCGCTGAAGCCGGTCGCTGGCAAACCGATGTTTCGCATCGAGCCACCGCAGTATGTTACGGATGAGTTGATTGCGTTTGTGCGGGAGAGAGTACGGAAGCAACTAGCGACTAGTATTTAGCATTGGCAATTGGCAATTGGCAATTGGCATTTGGCAAATACCACTTAGCAAGACTGTACTGTCCAGGGAAACGACCGAATTAGTTTCTAATTGCCAAATATTAAATGCTAATCGCCAAAGAGTAAGTGCTAAATGCCAAGTGCTAAATGCCAAGTGCTAGTTTCTTGCAACTGCACTACGCCGCTCGGGTGGGCGATCCGGCTTTCTGGGGCGGTTTTTCGACGGGCAACAGGCTTTCGCCATGGCTTTCCCTGCGGGTGCCGCCTTCGTAGGCGATACGTGCAAACGTAACCTCGAGCACCAGTCCGCTGAGCGCCTGCAGGAAGGCTTCATTGATTCTGATCACCGACGACACCTCCTCGTCATCGAGGCCGGCATCCAGCAACAGAGGAATGCCAATATCTACCTTCGCGGGCAGTTCGCGGGTCAAGCTCCAGGCGCTCTCGCCGACGCGAAGCTGGGAATCGGCATAAAGCGGCAGCCGCAACAAATCTTTCAAGGCCAGCCAGTATTCCTCATAGAACGGCGGACAGCAGGCCAGCGCACGATGCTCGTCGGAGATGTAGGCCAGTTCCAGCATGCGACGCCGTTCATCCCAAATGCGATGCACCGCAGGTGTCGCTTCGGCATCGCTCAGCAATGGCGGCGCGACTGGAAAGCAGGGATGGAGGCCGCGCTGCGGAATCGCCGGCGGCTGGCCGATGGGCTCTTCAAAAGCTTGCATCTGCGCCGCTGTAATCAGCAGCAAGAGAGGATCGAGATACTGGTAATAATCCAATACCTGCGCCAGGGGCAGCGCGCCCGAATCCCCGGAAAGCAGGTTGTACGATGCCAGATTGCGAACCTCGAAATAGTTGTGGGCACGGGTGTAGGACTCGGCAGCCAGACGAGCGCCCAGCAGGAAGAATTGCCGCGTCTGCAGGGCCGGACGAAAAGCTTGCCAGTGCAGCTGGAGAAATTCAGGAAAGGCGGCGTAAGCCTGATACAACTTGGGAACGGCGGGAATCCCCAGGCAATTGCGCATTTCGTCGAAGATTTGGCGCGTGGGCGCAGGCGCCTCGCTCTCCGTCACCAGCTTCAGCCGATTTCCCCGCTTCCACCTCATGCACTATTGGATGAGCCGGGTTGGCTGACTGATGTAAGGTAAATCCCTATATTCCACACAGCAGGTTTCGTGACCGCTGCCTAAGGCTATCTGCTTGTCTTATGAGAGCTAAGTATCTGGCTTCCCCGTCAGATAGAATCTCGACAGGAGCCCCACTGTGGACGAAACCGCCAGAGTCCGCCGCTTTGAAGTGCTTTTCGACCGTGCCGAGCCCAGTCCGATCGAGGACGACGCTTATGCAGCCTATGGCAACTTCGGCTTTCCAGCGCCGGCGACCGGTCGCCCGTGGGTTTACTCCAATTTTGTGCAATCGCTCGACGGCATAACCACGTTGTTGGGCAAGCATGGCTCCGGTGGTGACATCTCGCAGTCGCGCGACGACCGCTGGCTGATGGACTTGCTGCGGGCCAACGCCGACGGTCTGCTGATGGGCATGAACACATTGCTCGAGGAGCAGCGCCTGCGCGGTCCTGAGAGCCGAGGCATTGTCTTCCAGGTTGCCGACCCCACTCTGCGCGCCTTGCGCACCAGGCTGGGCAAGGGCCGGGAGCGAAACGTCTTCGTCACCCGCGCGGTCGACCTCGACTTGTCGCGGTATAAGGTGTTCGACGGCGATGTGGTCGATGCGGCCATTCTCACTTCTCCAGCCGGCGCCGAACGTTTGCGAGCGCAGACTAGTAAGTCCCACGTTGTGGTAGTTGCCGCCGGGGAGGGGGAGGCATTCGACCTCGCCAGGGCGATCGGCAAGCTACGCCAGGAACTGGGAGTGCAGTATCTGCTATGCGAGGGAGGTCCCACATTGTATGGCAGCCTGGCGCGCGCCGATCTGGTCGACGAGAAGTTTATGACGGTGTCCCCCATTGAGGTAGGCCAGATTGTTCCGCCCGAACAGGAGCGGCTGCCGACCGAGCCATCGACGGGGATACTCATGCGTCCCACGGTTTTCAGCGGCCCCGGATTCACCCTGGAGAACATCACGCATTGGACTTGGATGAGCTGCCGCAAGGCAGGAGATCATCAGTTCAATCGCTATCGGAGGAAAACGCAGGGGGTAGGGGCGGTGGGTCGTGGTTGGTGGTTAGTCTCAAGCGAACCAGATTTCGTGAAGTGGAAATGCTTGACGAAGAATTATCCACCGGCACACAATTGGCTCGCGCTCCCGTGGCTCCCCGAAACATGTGATTCTCAAAATCGCGATTGAGGCTGGCGATCCATTTCCAGTAGGAGGACGTCCATGACAGATCACAAATTACTTCTTTGGCTGACGATAGTCAGGAGAACATGCGTACGTCTTGCTCGGTGGTGGCCCTGCTGCTGGATGGGTTGTGTTTTCTGGCGCAATCGGCGGCGGCGCAATCTTTCACCGTGCTGCATAATCATTTACAGGTGGGGTGGACGGGAGCACACCTGAGGCCGGCGTGACCATGGATGCGTCCGGAAACCTCTACGGCATTGCGGTGTATGGCGGAGAGGCAGGGGGATGCGAAGCGCTGGGCTGCGGCACGGTATTTAAGTTGGCGCACCGGGGTTCCAGCTGGATCTTCAGCCCGCTTTATTCCTTCACCGGGGCAGCGACGGGCTTTCCCCGTGGCTCGAGTGGTCCTCGGCGCCAAACGGCACTCTGTACGGAACCACCTTAGCCGGAGGAAATGCTTATGGAGGCAACGGCCGGGTGTGGTTTTCAACCTGCGTCCTCCAGCGCACCTCCAGGGCAGCGTATTCAGCCCCTGGACGGAAACCGTGCTTCACACCTTTGCGGGAGACGGCGACGGAGCCCAACCCACCGGTGACCTCGTCTTCGACCGGGCTGGCAATATCTATGGCACGGCCTCGTGTACGGTGCTAGCTGCCGGGTTCTGTGTATGAACTCATGCCCGCCGGTGGCGGCTGGACAGAAACTATCCTTTACGCGTTTAGCGTGGGAAGCGACGGCTACTATCCGATTGGCGGAGTGATCTTCGATAACGCCGGCAATCTCTATGGCGCGACCAATGCAGGCGGCATATTCTGGGGCACGGTTTTCCAGTTGACTCCTTCAGGAAGCGGCTGGACAGAAACCGTCCTCCACAATTTCCAGTCCGCAAGCGACGGGGGATTTCCCGCGGCTGGTCTGATTTCCGATGCGTCGGGTAATCTTTACGGCACAACCGGCGCGTATGGGCCGCAGGGTGGCGGCACGGTTTTCGAGCTGTCATCACAGGATGATTGGACCTTTAATCTGCTTTATGGTTTCCGCTGCTCCGGTGACGCATGCTACTCATTGCCCGGGCCCCAGGCCAGTCTGTTCATGGATTCATCGGGTAACCTGTTTGGCACGACGACGCAAGATGGGGCTTACGGCTACGGCAATGTTTTCAAGCTGATGCCCAGCCGTCGGCTGGATCTACACCTAGCTTCATGACTTTACCGGCGGAAGCGACGGCTCTATACCCTACAGCAGCGTGACCTTGACCATGCGCATGGAAATCTTTATGGTACCGCGACCGGAGGTGGCGCCTATGGCTACGGCGTGGCGTGGGAGATTACACCCTAGGGTAAGGAAATTCCATGTCTCTAGTCTGTCGGCAATTGAAGTCCGCGAAATTTCCCTTCGTGATGCCGTTTGCGCTGCTGGTTATCTTGACTGGTTCGGCACATGCGCAGACATTCACGATACTGCACACCTTCACCGGCGGAGCGGATGGAGCTGCGCCGTACGGCAGTTTGACTTTAGATCGGGCGGGAAATCTCTACGGAACGGCATCGGCGGGAGGCTTCAAGGGCAATGATTGCGGCTCGGCAGGATGCGGCACCGTCTTTAAGATGACGCATACGGGATCCGGCTGGATCCTTACCGCGCTGTACAGTTTCCAGGGCGACCCCGATGCAGCCGTTCCCTACGCCGGCGTCACCATCGGTCCCAACGGCAGTTTGTATGGGACAACCTTGCTGGGCGGCGGCCACGGATATGGAGCAGTTTTCAATCTGCGGCCTCCCGCGCATTTCTCAGCCAACGTGAATGGCGGCTGGAGTGACACCGTGCTCCACGGCTTCCAAGGCAATGATGGAGTCTGGCCGGTCTATGGCAATGTGATTTTCGATCCGGCGGGAAATCTTTACGGGACGACTTCGGACGGAGGATATGAGTGCACCGATGGTGGCTACTGTGGCACTGTGTTCAAGCTCACACCGTCGGCAGGCGGGTGGACACTGTCGTCCTTCTTTTTCATGGGAGGCAGCGGTGGGGGCAATCCGTACAGCGGTGTGATACGGGACGCCTCCGGGAACCTCTATGGGACGACCAACAACTACAGCGCGAACTCAGTAGTCTATCGATTGACCCCGTCAGGGTCTGGCTGGACAGAAACCACGCTCTACAATTTCGCCTGGCCCGAGGATCCTCAAGGCGGCGTCATTCTGGACCCGGCAGGGAACCTCTTCGGAACCACGCTGGATAGCGCCTACGAGTTAATGCCCTCCGGCGGCCAGTGGACTTACAGCCTGCTGCACTCCTTCCCCGGCAATAACGAACCATTTAGCGGAATGGTTCGTGACGCCAGCGGCAACCTGTATGGCACGACCTGCGGCGATAACGTGGTTACGTTTGGCTCTGTGTTCAAACTGACGCCTACGCAAGGAAGCTGGACCGAGACCGATCTCTACGACTTTACCGGGGGCGGTAATGGATCTTGTCCCGCGGGTGGAGTTGCTCTGGACGCGAGTGGAAATCTTTACGGCACGACATTGTGGGGCGGAGGGCCGGGTTGCGGAGTGCCGGGGTGTGGCCTAGTGTGGGAGCTTACGCCGTAGCGGAAAGGAAGTTCCATGTCTCTAATTTGTCGGCAATTGAAGTCCGCGAAACTTCCCTTCGTGGTGCTGTTTGCGCTGCTGGTAGTCTTGAGTTCTTCGGCGCAAGCACAAACCTTTACGGTGCTGCACAACTTCACCGCAGGCGCGGATGGGGCTAATCCTGTAGCCGGTTTGACCATGGATAGGACGGGAAACTTCTATGGAACAACGTCCGCCGGGGGCGCCGCTGGTTCTGGAACGGTTTATAAGGTGTCGCGCACGGGATCGGGCTGGATCGAAACGCCGCTCTACAGCTTCCAGAGTGGCGCTGACGGGGCCGCCCCTTTAGCCGGAGTCGTCTTCGGTCCGAACGGCAGTCTCTACGGGACGACATCGGCTGGCGGCCAGTACGACATCGGCACAGTTTTCAATCTTAGGCCACCAGCACACGCCTCGGCGAATATTCTCGCGGGCTGGACCGAGAGTGTGCTTTATCACTTCACCGGGGGCACCGATGGAAATTATCCCGGATATGGTGACCTGATCTTCGACCAGGCGGGAAACCTATATGGCACCACTCAAGATGGAGGCTATAGCGGAGGCAACCAGTGGGGCACGGTTTTCGAGCTTATGCCATCCAATCGCGGTTGGACGGAAAGCATTATCTACACCTTCAACGTCGCCAGCGGAGCGGGCCCACTCGCGGGGTTGGTCTTCGACAGATCGGGCAACCTGTATGGAACGGCCCAGTTTTACGGCCCTGCAGGTTATGGCACTGTTTACCAATTGACCTTCTCGGGATCGGGCTGGACCGAAGACACGCTTTTTGGGTTTAGCTTGCCTTATGGAGCAACCCCTATCGGCGGCCTGATCTTCGATGAAGGGGGTAATCTGTATGGCACCACCACTGATGGAGGGCCGGACGGTAACGGCGGAACGGTATTCGAGCTGACGCCCGAAAACGGAAACTGGACTTACACCATCCTCCATTCCTTTAGCGGCACGCAATACGGCGTGGGACCCCATGCGAATCTCGTTATGGACCCTGAGGGCAATCTCTATGGCACGACGTTTGGTAACGGGATCGGATACGGATCGGTTTTCAAGCTAACACCGATGAACGGGGGTTGGACGTATGCCGATCTCCACGATTTCAACAGTACCGACGGCGCTGCCCCGACTTGTAGTTTAACCATAGATCCCGCCGGCAATCTCTATGGCACCACCGAGTACGGCGGACAGCATGGCTACGGCGTGGTGTTCGAGATCACTCCGTAGGGTTCCGGAATTCTCGTCGTGGGGGCTCGACCCGAGGTTACGAAAGGCCAATACCGCCTATTGGCCTTTCGTAATCTTGACGGATTCCGCCTGCCGGATACGCTGGTAGGTTGGGCTTAGTCTGCCCGATGGCGGGCGGCGCCGGTTGGTGCTGCCGGCCTGAGTTCTTTGACAACCTGAGGTCGGGTACCGACTTTTGCTTGGTCTGGACAAGGAAAAACCGGACGCCTTGCTTGCCAAGATTCTGATGAGTCAGGCACAAGTTACAGGCTAACTCTTTATTCTGAAATACTTTGGAAGGGCAGTTTGGATAGTTCAACAAATCCATCTTAGTGTTTTTAATGAGTTAGCAGATCGACGGGATTGAGTTCTAGACTAAGCGCTGTTTTATGAATACTTTGCCCGTAAAGTATCTGGATTGAATACTTTCCCTATTTGGGCTCAATGTTATGAATACTTTGCGATTTTAGGGGGGAGGGGGTGGGAGCTGGAATCAGGCTGAGGATGATCCGGCATGGCCAAAGGCGGAATGTCATTGCAGGGCTAAAGAGTCTGAGTGGGAACTTCTGCCGTCCCGACGGGACTCGAACTTATTTTCCGCTTTACCCAAGCACTGCGCCTGCGGCTACGTGCTGGGCTAGACTATTCCGCGCCTGCGGCGCTCGGTTTTTTGCTGGTCGGGGCTGCACATGTACTTAACGACTTCGACCGGACACTCGTCGGGATTCTCCAGATCGATCAGTTCCGCCTTCTACTCCACCGCCGAAACGGGAAGTTAGTTCTCACACAGATTCTCAAGCCCCAGCTATTCTTAGCTTACTTAAACGCGGGCTTAAAGGCCCGCACTAGCCGAACATCGGCTTTTCAGCGAGCCCGCCAGCTGAATCGAGATGCCACTCCACGCGAAGCAAGGCTAGTTCTGCTTTCCTGCCTCCAGCACTCCCGCAGCTTTGTTCAAGGCCGCAGTCAGGATCTGCAACTGCTTTTGGGTGAGCGCGAGGTCTTTGCTCTCGATGGCTTCATTGACTCCGGGGATGACCACGGCCGCGTAGCCGGTATGTTCGCCGGGGGCGTAGATGGAGTGCTTGTACCAGGGACGGTCGGGCAATCCGTCGATGAGGAACGCGCGCTCGGTATTGCGCAGCAGCAGATTCAATACCGCGGGATCGCCGACTATGGCGGTCTGCATCTTCAGAATGTCGGCTCCGGCTTTCTCCAGCCGCGTGGCTGCCTTGGTAGCGTCAGCAAACGAAGGAGCCTGCGCGCCGAAGTTGGTCTTGGCCTTTAGCTCGGCGGCTTTCACGTACTCGCTAATCTCCTTGCCATAGTCTTCGTAGTTCAAAGGCAAAACGTCGGCCGAGGCCATGCGCATGATTTCCAGCCCGTAGATGCGGGCCATCTCCTGCTCATAGACGAAGGTCGGATCGCCGAACTTGGTGAACCAGGCGAAGTTGTCGAACGCCGAGTGATACACGCCGTACGGTCCATGCGAGCCGATGTCGGCCGAGGGAACTCCGAGATGCTGAAGAAACGCGGTGTAGTCGGAGCCGCTGCCCAGATCGCCTACCTTCACATCCTGGCCGGCGATTGCTGTCGGCTCGATCTGCGGCATAGTTGAACCGGGCGCGTCGGGATGGCTGCCCCGCTCCATCTCCTTCTTCTCCGCCGTCAGCTTCCACTGGTCATACACGCTGCCGCCTTTGGGGCTGGGAACCGACTTGGCAATGTCGCGCATGTACTGCTTCAGACTGGGCACCGAGGATGCGCCAAAGTCGGGACCGGCAACCGCAACGTCCATGTTGAAGTAGGCGTCGGCGCGCGAAATCTCTTTGGCATGCTGCTCGGCAAATTCGGTCGAGCCGATCAGGCCTTCCTCTTCGGCATCCCAACTGGCAAACAGCAGGGTGCGCTTGGGACGCCATCCCGACTTCAGCAGCTGGCCGATGCCGTGGACCGCCTCAAGTTGCGCCGCGGTTCCGCTGTTGGGATCGACCGCACCATAAACCCAGGCATCGCGATGGTTGCCGGTAAGCACCCACTCATCGGGAAACTGCGATCCGCGAACCACGCCGAGGACGTCCCAGATGGTCACGAACAGATAGTTCTGCTTGACCGCCATGTGGACTTTCACCGGACCAGGTCCAACGTGATAAGTGAAGGGCAGCGCACCCTGCCAACTGCGCGGAGATTCCGGTCCGCCCAGATTCGCCATGATGGGCGTCGCGTCGGCATAGGACAGCGGAGTCACGGGAATCCGCGGCAGGTCGGTCGCCGCCTCCGGCGCAATGCGTTTGCTGTCGGGCAGATCAGGAACGGAAGCGATACCGGGAGTTGTGGGATCTCCGGGATAGCGGAACAGATACTGCACCGAGCCGCGCTGCACGCCGGTGTCGGGACGCCACGGTCCTTTGGGATACTTGTCGCCTTTGAAGTAGCCGTCGTCCCAGGGATCGGAGTAAATGATGACGCCGGCTGCTCCGTATTGAGCTGCCAGAAAGGGTTTCACGCCGCGAAAGTTTTCGCCATAGCGGACGATGACGATCTTGCCCTTCAGGTCGATGCCCAGTTCTTTCAGCTTCGCGAAGTCTTCGGGGCGGCCATAGTTCGCGTACACGACATCGGCGGTGACATCGCCCGACGGCGAGTACTCGTTGAACGCGGGCAGGATTCGAGGATCGTTCTGGTAAGGGTCGTCGCTGACGTGCTCAGGCGAAGGCCCATGCATGATGACGTTTTCCGGAGCCACCACGTCGACCCTGATGTCCAGCGGTAAGGCCATCCAGACTTTGTACTCCTGGATGTAGGCATCGAGTCCCGCGGCTTTGTATTTCGCCAGAACGTATTCGGCGGTCTTGCGATCTTCCAGCGATCCGGCAACGTGGGGTGCGGCGGTCAGGACCCGCAAATGCTCCTTCGCCAACTGCGGATCGGGCACGGCAAGGAAGGTCTGCTCCGCTTTCAACTCAGCCGCCGGATCGCGATATCCAAATATCTTGTCGGGAGGCGTGAAGGGCGCAACGGTTGTGCTCGGCTTCCCCGAAACGGTTGCACTTGGTCGAGCCGTGGTGCCAGCGCTCTGTTGGCTGAATAAGAAAGTGGAGAAACTTAAGGAACAGGTGAATGTGGCAAGCAAGAAACGGGTCAATCCAGGTCTCCTCAACGCAATGCGCGCAACTCTAAACGCACAACAGCAGGACATAGCAGATTACAACATGGGGCAGGTTGGAGGTAATACGTTACGAGCGGCCTTACGTTTTTTGTCCCGTAGTCTTGGCGGCGTGCGCGTCGGCGCCGTCTGCTTTCGCAGAGCGTACGCGCGTTTTCTTGCGATGATGCGTAGCTTTGGGACGAATCTGCGCCAGCACTTTGCGCTCCGCTTCCTGCGGATTTTGTGCGTAATCGGGATCGAACATGGCAATCACCGAGACGGCGCGACTGGTATAGCGTCTGGCCCATTGACTTTGGATCAGAGTGCTTTGCACGGTCTTCCAATGCTCAGCTTGCCATGCCGCACTATTTCCAGGTTCGGCGGAATCGCGGTAGCCCACATCATCGTTCACGGTGCTGAGGAACTGCGTGAACTCCTCAAGATTGACGCCCATCTGAAATACCAGTTGGCTCAAGGCCATCTGCTGCGATGCGGTCAGTTGATCGAACATGCGGCAATAGGCTCTGGCGTTGTAGGTCGCCTGGATAGCAGAGATGCGTAGTAACTTTGTGGCCTCTTCGTCGGTCAGCTGCGGCGAAAGCTCATGAGTTCTGATCTTGCGGCGGAAGTTTTTCTTCTTCCAGGCATCCAGATCGCGATCGTACTGGTCGAGGATGTTTTGCAACTTGTCCGGATCAAGTCCTGCCGCCTGCCACAATTGCACCGAAGACGGCTCGAGGAAAGGATGGGGATTGAGTGGATCGCGTTGCGTATGTTCGGTCGCCGTAACATCCAGGCTGAACCCGGCGCCGATCAGCGGCCGGCTTGTCTTGGGATCGGGATAAGCCGCCAGCACCCAGCTTTCATGGCGGCTGTCGCGAAGGATATTCATCAGACTGGCCAGTTGGAACTTGATGTCGGAATCCTTGAAGTCGAACAATGGCGGAGTAACTGAACTGGGCGATAGAACCTGGTTCCCTGACGAAAGACTTCTGGACACACTAAGAGTAGGCTGCGGCGGTGGCCCTTGTACTTGAGGCGAAGGTTGCGCAGTTGTAGGCGATACGCTTTGACCCACGGCTTTCTGACTCAAGGTGACGAATGCAAACACCAGTGCCGCCGTGAGAATGCCGTGTCCGGTAAGCGTGATCTTTCCGCCTCTGACGGACGCTACGACCATAGTCAGTCAACAATAACCGAAAATTGCTCAGTTCTAAATAGGAAGATTTGGTGGCCCAGCGTGACCTTTGCGATAGGTTCGGCCGTAGAGCCAGGCGGCGCTGCGACGCTGTCCCAAGGGCGAAGCGCCCCGGAGTTGTCACCGGCTTCCGACTCTGACAAACTACCCAGTTCTTAGGAAACGATCATGGTTCGCGAGATTTCAGCCGGAGGTGTCGTGCTGCGCAAGATGCGAGGCCGCTGGTTCATTGCGGTCATCGAGCCGCACATGAAGCGTCCCAAGAAGTCAGCGAAGAGTTCTGATCAGCGACGCAAGAGTTCATCCGCGGCTGTCACGGCTCTGCCGAAGGGCGCCATCGACGAAGGCGAGAAGCCGGATCAGACGGCGCTGCGCGAGGTCAACGAGGAAACCGGCTTGCGCGCTGATTTGGTCAGCAAGCTGGCTGACATCAAATACGTTTATGTCCGCAACTGGGGCGATCGCGCGCGGGTGTTCAAGATTGTCAGCTTCTACCTGTCTGCTCTATCGTTCGGGCCGCATCGACAACATTTCACAAGCCATGCGCGTCGAAGTCCGGAAGGCTTTTTGGCTTCCCTTAGACGAAGCGTCCAAGGCGCTCAGCTACAAAGGCGAACGCGAAGTTGCCGAACAGGCGCTGCAATATGTCACCGCCCATCCGGAGCTAGGAGATCATGCCGCAGACACCTCACGTTGAGCGTCATTTCACCGCGGGCGAAGTAGTTCGCGATGTCGTGATCGGCATGTCCGACGGCTTGACGGTTCCGTTCGCGCTGGCGGCAGGACTTTCCGGCGCGGTCGATAACAGCCACATCGTCGTGGTGGCCGGACTGGCCGAGATCGCCGCGGGATCGATTGCCATGGGCTTGGGCGGATATCTGGCCGCCAAGAGCGACGCCGAACATTACGAAAGCGAACGCCGGCGCGAGGCGCGCGAGGTGCAGGAGATTCCCGACGAGGAGGCGCGCGAAGTACAAAAGGTCTTTGCCGACTACGGCCTTTCGCACGAAGACAGCGTTCCTGTGGTTCAGGCGCTTACCCGCAGGCCCAAGGAGTGGGTCGACTTCATGATGCGCTTTGAGTTGGGATTGGAGGAACCTGATCCCAAACGCGCCGTGCAAAGCGCCCTAACCATCGCTGTATCCTATGTCGCGGGGGGATTTATTCCTCTGTCTCCCTACATGGCGATGCATAGCGCGCGCTCTGGCGCTGGGCTGGTCCGTGGTGGTCACGCTGATAGCCTTGGGCGTTTTCGGCTATGTCAAAGGCCGGTTTACAGGCTCGCGTCCCGGCCGCTCGGCTGCGCAAACTATTGTGATTGGTGGACTTGCCGCTGGAGCAGCCTTCCTGCTAGCCAAGCTCATCTCCTAAACCCAATATGGGAATAGATTTATCAGATTTTGCTTGACTGAATGAATGCTCATTCATTATGATCGTTTCAATTTAATAAAGCGCGCGCCGTTGCCATCCTCACCCCACATCTTACGGCGCGCGCTGCTTGTATTTTGGGTCGTTTATTTTTATGCCGTCGTTACTGAAGGGGAAAGTGCGTCGAGGATTTCTTCCAACTCAAAACTCAGCAGCGCTTTTGCGCTCACCTCAATCAAACTGATAGCAGTCATACGTATCGTCATGGATGAAGCCGGAAGCAAGAACTGAATCAGACCGCTCCGGGCCTGAGCTGGAGTTATCAAACCACATCATGCAGAAACGGATTGAGAAAGTCGCCGTACTGGGCGCGGGCACCATGGGCGCTCGCATCTCCGCGCACCTGGCCAATGCCGGTGTTCCCTCCTATCTTCTCGACATCGTTCCCCCTGATGCTGACGGTCCGGCGCGTAACCGCATCGCTGCTGCCGGACTGGAAGCGGCCGTGAAGTCCAAGCCCGCCGCGTTCTTCAAGCCCTCGCTGGCCCGGCTGGTGACTATCGGAAATTTCGAAGACGATCTGCAAAAGCTGGCCGAGGTCGACTGGATTATCGAAGCTGTAGTTGAAGATCTGGAGATCAAGCGCAGTTTGTTGCGCAAGATCGAAGCTATTCGCAAGCCGGGAACTATCATTACCACTAACACCAGCGGCTTGCCCGTGGCCAAGATCGTCGAAGGCTTTTCCGATGATTTCCGGCGCTCCTGGTTTGGCACTCACTTCTTCAATCCCCCGCGCTACATGCGGCTGCTGGAACTCATCCCCACGCCCGAGGCCGATCCGGCGGCAATGGATGCCATCGCACACTTCTGCGATCTCCATCTAGGCAAGGGGGTGGTTCATGCCAAAGACACGCCCAACTTCATCGCCAATCGTATTGGCACCTTCTGCATCCTGAATGTCATGCGCCTGATGCAGGACATGGACTTCAGCATCGAGGAAGTGGATGCACTGACCGGAACGGCGGTCGGCTGGCCCAAGACGGCGACGTTCCGCCTCGCCGATCTAGTCGGGCTCGACGTTTTGGGACACGTGGTGCGCAATGCCACCACCAACATACACGACGAGCGCGGCGATCTCACGTTGCCCAGCTTCTTCGCGCAAATGCTGGAGCGCAAGTGGCTCGGCGACAAGACCAAGGGCGGCTTTTACCGCAAGAGCAAGAAAGCCGATGGTGGCACCGAGATCATGGCCATCGACTGGAAGACGCTGGAGTACCGTCCCTCGCACCGGCCGAAGTTTCCCGCGCTGGAAATGGCGAAGACCGTCGACAGCCTGCCTGAGCGGATCAACATGCTGCTGGCGCCGTCGAAGGACAAGGCTAACATCTTCCTTTGGTCGGCTTTGTCGGACCTGTGGACTTACTCTGCTAACCGCATTGGCGAGATTGCCGACTCAGTGGTCGAGATCGATCGCGCCATGAAGCTGGGCTTCAACTGGGAGATGGGTCCCTTCGAGCTGTGGGACGCCGCCGGTGTTGCCAAGACCGTCAAGCGGATGCAGGTCGAGGGCAAGCCGATTTCGCCCAACGTCGAGAAGCTGCTGGCTTCGGGCCAGGAACGCTGGTACGCCGACGATCCCAAGGCCGCCAGCGGACGCGCTTATTTCGATCTGAGCAGCGGTCACTACCAATCGGAGAAAGTTCCCGCCGGCGTGTGGTCGGTAGCGGTGGCTAAGAAGTCGGGCCTGGTGGTCAAGAAGAATCCGGGCGCTTCGCTGGTCGATATCGGCGACGGTGTCGGCTGCATCGAGTTCCACTCCAAGATGAATTCGCTGGGCGGCGACATCGTGCAGATGATCACGCAGACGCTGAAGCCCGGCGGCGCGGGCGACAACTTCGACGCCTTCGTCATCACCAACGACGCCGCGAATTTCTCCGTCGGCGCCAACATCATGATGCTGCTGATGGCGGTGCAGGAAGAAGAGTGGGACGAAGTCGATCTCGCCATCCGCCAGTTCCAGGGCATGACGCAGGCCATCAAGTTTTCGTCCAAGCCAGTAGTCGTCGCGCCGTTCGGCATGACGCTGGGCGGCGGCTGCGAAATCACACTGCACGGCGCGGCGCGTCAACCGCACGCTGAACTCTATACCGGACTGGTCGAAGTCGGCGTCGGCCTGCTGCCCGGCGGCGGCGGCTGCAAGGAGATGACGCTGCGCGCGCTCGACAAGGCGTATCACGTCCGCCCTGCCGGCCGCGGCGAGAGTGTCGAGCTGATGGAAGCCATGAAGCAGGCGTTCGAGACCGTTGCCATGGCGAAAGTGTCCACGTCGGCCGCCGAGGCGCGGAATCTGGGATTCCTTTCCACCGGCGACGACATCACTATGAACCGGGAGCGCGTCCTGACCGACGCCAAAGAGCGAGCACTGGAACTGGTGCACTGAAGGCTATCGCGCGCCGGTGCCGCGAACCGACATCCTCGCGCCCGGCGAGAGCATTCTGGCGACGTTGAAGCTGGGCGTGCACATCATGCACGAGGGCGAGTTCATCACGGATCATGAAGTGAAGATCGCCAACAAGGTAGCGGAGGTGCTGTGCGGTGGCGCGGTGAATCCGGGCACGCCGGTCAGCGAGCAGTATCTGCTCGACCTGGAGCGCGAGGCGTTCAAGTCGCTGTGCGGCGAGAAGAAGACGCAGGAGCGCATTCAGTACACGCTGAAGACGGGCAAGACGCTGAGGAATTGAGAAGCAGGGGTCAGTGGCTAGTGGCTAGTGGTCAGTTGTTAAGTGCCAGTCGTCAGTGGGTAGTTGTCAGCGGCGGATCGTCGCTTGCGCTCTCGCTGTTGACGTAATTGCATTGGATGACGGCCATTCATGGAGTGTCCTTACGATTGGGCGGAGTCAATCCAGTCCCCGTGCGGGACGAAAGAGCCTAGCCCAGCGCTTCAGCGCTGGGTAGGCGTGAATGATGAACGAAAGTCCCGCAGGGACGGCAGAGGACAGCAGGTCCCTCCGCTCGGGCTGAAGCCCTCGGTCGGGATGACAAATGAAGTATTGGCCTGGGCGATAGGGGTCCTTCGACTCCGCATTCGCAAATGACCGCGAATGCTCCGCTCAGGATGACACTGGTTTTGATTTGGCTGAGTTGCTAATTGCTAGTTGCTGGGGTTAATCATGCGTGACGTTGTAATCGTAAGTGCCGTCCGGACGCCGGTCGGCAAAGCTTATAAAGGAACTTTGCGGGCGACGCGTCCCGACGATCTGGCCGCGGTGGCCATCAAAGGCGCGCTGGAGCGCGTGCCCCAACTCGATCCCAACGAGATCGAAGACGTGATTCTAGGCTGCGCCATGCCCGAAGCCGAGCAGGGCATGAACGTCGCCCGCATCGCATCGTTGCGTGCTGGTCTTCCCGTCGGAATTTCGGCCATGACGATTAACCGCTTCTGCTCCTCCGGATTGCAATCGATTGCCATGGCGGCCGAGCGCATCATGGCGGGCGGCGCGGAAACCATCGTCGCCGGCGGCGTCGAATCCATGACCATGATTCCCATGGGCGGCAATAAAGTTTCGGCGAATCCCTGGCTGGTAGCGAATTATCCCGACGCGTATCTCTCAATGGGTCTCACCGCCGAGCGCGTGGGCAAGCTCTACAACATCACCCGCGAGATGCAGGACGAGTTCTCGGTCGCAGAGCCACAAGAAAGCTATCGCCGCAATTGAAGCAGGCAAGTTCGACGACGAACTCGTTCCGGTGCCCGTCAGCTTCACCACTCCCAACGGCAGCAAACCGAAGCGCACCGACATCGTCTTCAAGATGGATGAAGGTCCGCGCGCCGATACTTCGCTGGAAGCGCTGCTGGCGCTCAAGCCCGCCTTTCATGCGAGGGGAACGGTCACAGCCGGCAACTCATCGCAGATGTCCGACGGCGCCGCCGCTGTGGTCGTGATGTCTGCGGAGCGCGCCAAAGCGCTGGGATTGAAGCCGCTGGCACGCTACGTTTCCTTTGCGACGGCCGGCTACAAGCCGGAAGAAATGGGTGTCGGCCCGGTCTTCGCGATTCCGAAAGCGCTGAAGATGGCTGGACTCAAACTCAGCGACATCGATGTCATCGAGTTGAACGAGGCATTTGCCGCGCAGTCGCTGGCGGTCATCCAGGAAGCGAAGCTGGATCCGGCGATCGTCAACGTGAACGGCGGCGCCATCGCGCTCGGCCATCCCCTGGGGTGCACCGGCGCCAAGCTGACGGCCAGCATCATCCGCGAACTAAAGCGCCGCAACGGACGCTACGGCCTGGTAACCATGTGCGTCGGCGGCGGCATGGGTGCGGCAGGCATTTTCGAGAATTTGCAGTAACCCGGCTCTTAGCTATTAGCCTTTAGCTCTTAGCAAGTGGAGCGTAATGAAGCTTAGCGACTACATCGGTTTCGGCGATCGCGTGGGGACTGTGGTGGGTATTGTTTCCAAATAACGTCATAAGACTGTACACGCGTTTCCACTCAAGACAGGTGAGGCTACCAAGGCCACGCGCGATCAGGCTCGCAGGCGCATTCTGGATGGTACTGGTATTGATTGTGACAGTGCATAGTTTAAAAGCTCAGGTATAGATAAAACGACTGATGACAATTTGATTTCTAAAGGCTAAGAGCTAAGGGCTAAGAGCCAGCCAAGCGCAAGAAGGAAGGATCATGGCAACGACGACGACAGCACCCAAAATGAAAACTACGGGCGGAAGTTTTCTGCTCGAAGATCACAACCTCGACAACGTCTTCACTCCCGAAGACTTCAACGAAGATCACCAGATGGTCGCCAAGCTGGCGGAAGAGTTCGCGGTCAACGAAATCTTGCCGCAGGTGGAAAAAATCGAGCACAAAGAGTGGGCTGTCACTCGTGAGCTATTGAAGAAAGCCAGCGAGTCGGGCTTGACCAACGCCGACGTGCCGGCTGAGTACGGCGGCTCCGACATGGACAAAGTCTCGTCGGCCATCATCGCCGAGCACATGGCCAAGTGCGGCAGCTTCGTGGTGTCGATGGGCGGACACGCCGGCATCGGCACGTTGCCGATCGTTTTCTTCGGCACCGAGGAGCAGAAGAAGAAATACTTGCCTAAGCTTGCTTCCGCCGAAATGATCGGCGCTTACGCACTTTCGGAAGGCACCAGCGGCTCCGACGCGCTGAACAGCCGCACCAAAGCCGTGCTTTCGCCCGACGGCAAGCACTACATCCTGAATGGCGAAAAGATGTGGATCACCAACGCCCATTTCGCCGACCTGTTCACCGTCTTCGCCAAAGTCGATGGCGAGAAGTTCACCGCGTTTCTGATCGAGAAAGATTTCCCTGGCTTCTCCGTCGGCGCTGAAGAGAAGAAGATGGGTATTCGCGGTTCCTCCACCGCGCCGCTCATCCTGAACGATTGCCAGGTGCCGGTGGAGAACGTCCTCGGCGAAATCGGCAAGGGCCACATCATCGCGTTCAACATTCTGAACGTAGGGCGCTTCAAGCTGGGGGCGGGCTGCGTGGGCGGCGCGCGCGCTTCGCTGCAGAATGCGATTGGCTATGCCAAGCAGCGCAAGGCCTTCGGCAAGAGCATCTCCGACTTCGGCTTGATTCGCGAGAAGCTGGCCCAGATGGCCATCGGCATCTATACCGGCGAATCGATGGTCTATCGCACGGTCGGCATGATGGACACCGCCCTGGCCGACATCGACAAGAATCCTGAAACCATTCGCAAGGCGATCGAGGAGTACGCGGTCGAGTGCTCCATCATCAAGGTGTGGGGCTCGGAGATGCTCGACATGGTGGTCGACGAAACCGTGCAGGTTTACGGCGGCTACGGATTTGTCGAGGAATATCCCGCCGAGCGCGCCTATCGCGATTCGCGCGTCAATCGCATCTTCGAAGGCACTAACGAAATCAACCGCCTCATCATCACCGGATGGCTGCTGAAGCGGGCCATGAGCGGCCAACTCGCGCTGCTGCCCGCCATCAAGAAGACGATGGACGAAGTGATGGCCGGCCCGTCAGGCGAAGAACTCGAAGGCGCGCTGGCCGCCGAGCGCAAGCTGGTCGACAACGCCAAGAAGCTGGCGATGCTGGTGGCCGGAGCGGCTTCGCAGAAGTACATGCAGAAGCTGGCCGATCAGCAGGAGATCATGGGCGCCATCGCCGACATGGTGATCGAGGCGTTTGCCATGGACTCGGCACTGCTTCGCGCCCGCAAGTCAGCGGAAGTGAACGGCGAAGAGAAGGCCGCATTAATGGTCGCGATGACGCAGGTCTATCTTGAAGGCGCGTTTGCCCGGCTGGAAGCGGCAGCGAAGAAAGTCATCGCTGCCGTGGCCGAAGGCGACATGCTGCGCACCCAGATGGCGATTGTCCGCCGCCTGGCGAAGCACGAGCCAGTCAACGTGATTGCGCTGCAGGAGAAGATCGCCGCACGCGTGCTGGAGACCGGGAAGTACGTAACAGCATAAAGAAAAGAGAAAAGAGCTTTCACCACGGAGAGCGCACGGAGATTGACTTGCCTTGGAGCGAGTGCGTGCTCCGCTCTATATTTTGGGTTATATTTGGATCGGCGATTACTATGCATGTCCAAACCTATACTGCCGTAGTGCATCGGGAAGAGGCCTGGTATGTAGCCGAATGCCCTGAGGTCGGCGTCGTCAGCCAGGGGAAGACGCTGGACGAAGCTGTCGCTAATCTGAAAGAAGCAACAGAACTCTACCTGGAAGAATTCCCTCCGCCGCCGTCAGAGCGGTCTCTAATTACCACGTTTGATGTGACCTATGCCTAAGCTGCCCCGGGTGTCAGGGGCTGAAGCAATCCGAGCCCTTGAGAGGCTCGGATTTGTTCGGGTTCGACAACGTGGGAGTCATGTGGTGCTGAAACGTGACACTGACGTTGGTGCGTTAGGATGTGTCGTACCTCTTCATTCTGAACTCGCTACCGGCACGCTCCGCGGAATCTTGCATCAGGCGCATGTCGATGCGGAGACCTTCCCGAAAAATATCTGAGCTTTACTCCTTCTCTTCCTTCTGCCTCCGTATCTCTTCCATCACCGACGAGATCAGTTCCTTTGCATCGGTAATCGACTTCATCACGATCTGGATATCCATGGCCGGCTTGCCGGGCTGGCGCGCGCTCTGGCAATAGACGCCGTGCTGGCCCACCATGGTCAGCGCATCCGTTAAGACATCGAGAGTAACCGCCAGCCGTCCCCGCGGCACGCCCATCATGAACTCGTACTGGTCCAGTTCTTCGCGCTTTTCGTCCAGAATGCCCATGGGGTCAATTGTACTGTCCTGCTCTGGTGTGAATAATGGAACGGCAAGTCATAAAGAGGAGCGTGCAATGCAGAAGAGCCGTTTGTGGATACCAATTTTGATCGCGACGACGATGCTGACGACCGTACTGATGGCGCAGGATAAGAAGCCGCCGCTCAGTCCTCCGGGCGTAGCCACTATGACCTTTGCCGACGGGCACACCGTTACCATCGACTACAGCCGTCCTTCGATGCGCAGCCGGAAGATCTTCGGCGGCCTGGTTCCTTATGATCAGGTTTGGCGCACCGGCGCGAACGCGGCCACTAGCCTGAAGACAGACGTGGACCTGGATATCGGCGGGGCCACCGTTCCCAAGGGCAGCTACACACTCTACTCGCTGCCCGGCATGAACAGCTGGAAACTGATCGTCAACAAGCAAACCGGGCAATGGGGCACAGAATATAACCAGGGCCAGGATCTGGCGCGCATCGACATGAAAACTACGCAACGCCCTTCGGGCCTGGAGCTGTTTACGATTTCCTTCGACAAGACCAGCGGCGATTCCGCCACGCTCAAGTTGGAATGGGAAAATACTCTGGCCAGCGTGGATGTGAAAGAGAAGAAGTAGGCGAATGCGAGTCGAAGGATATCTTTTGCCGGATCGAAGTCCGACGCGGCGATAGGGGTCCTTCGGCTGCGCTCCCTGCGGTCGCTCCGCTCAGGATGACACCTCACAAACGCCGCTTCGCTTAGGATGACAATCTTAGGAGGTGTCGTGCTGAGCGAGTGTTCACCGGGTTGGCGAACGCGAAGCACCTCTGTGGTCCGTTCGACGGCGAGGCGGCGATACAGCCACCAAGGCTAGCTGTTTAGCAGCTCCGACAGCGTCGCTGACTGATCAATCTCCACTGCGAAGGCCTCCCGCAAGCAGCGGCGCAGATCGCCTTCCGTGCTCAACATGATTTCCTCGCGACTGCCTTCGCGAGTCACGATCAGCGTCATATTGGCCAACGTAATACGGCCACCGGACGTTGCCCGGCTGCAAATCCAGCTTTTCGTGAAGTGCGACTCGGGAGAAGTTTGGTGAAAGATGCACATCGTCTGGTAATCGCTCAGCAGGTGGGGAACATCGCGGAAGACATAGAGCGGCGTCCGCCCTTTCTCGTCTTCGCGTAAAAGCTCCCACTCCTCTCCCTTGGGCAAGACGACGTACCGGTGCCCGTTCACCTGATCGGCGCCACCCGCATGAAAGACGATGGGATCGACAAACGAATCGCCGAAGCCGACATCCACCAACCACGGCTCCTCAAGATAAACCTTCAGCAGCATGTGGTCGAACTCGGGACCAAAGCCGCCGTCCTCGCGGCGCACGCGGGCGGAAAGCATTTCGACACGGAAGCCGATCGCGGTCAGCAACTCGCCGAAAAGGCCGTTGAGTTCGTAGCAAAATCCGCCTCGCTTGCGCACCACGATCTTCTGGTAGAGCGCAGAAATCTCCAGGCTGATCGGCGTGCCCAGCGGGATGTCGAGATTTTCGAAAGGGACGTTGAACAGGTGTTGCCGGTGCAAGTTGCGCAGAGTGATGGAAGATGGTTGGCGCGGTCCGTCATACTCGATCCGGCGCAAATACGCCTCAACATCCATGATCAAACCGGCAGCTCATCCTGCAGCCAGCCGGCCTCCTGCAATTTCGGCTCGGCGGTCAGGTCGAGCACCAGGTGCTCCAATATCAACCGCTTGCTGGGAGGATTGGAGCGCAAGGCCAGATCGGCACGGGCCACCCGGCGAATGGCGCTGGTAAGCTCGCGCCGCGATTTGTAGCGCCGCGCCTGGCGAATGATGTCTTCCGCGGCGAACGGCGGAATGCGAAAGCCCTGCCACAGAGCCTGCCACAACGCGCGCGAGTCCCGCACATTGCGCTCCAGGATAACCAGCATCTGGCGAAAGGTACGGGCCAGCATGTAGAGGTGTCCGATGGCGGCCTCATCGCCGTCGCCGGTGCTAAGAATAGCGTCGAGAACGGCCAGCGCCCGGCCCTGATCGCGGGATGAGATGGCGTCGGTCAATTCGTAAAACGATCTTTGCTTCGCCGCCAACACCAAAGTCTCAACATCACCCAACGTGATCCGCTTCTTGTCGCCCACATACAGCACCAGCTTCTGCAACTCGTTGGCGATCATCATCATGTCGCTGCCCAGGGAATCCACCAGTTCGCGCGCGGCGTCCGAATCGAGTTTGACCTCTTCGGCGCCGGCAGTTTCAATCGCCCATTTCACGGCGTCGCCTTCCTCCACCCGAGCGAATTCCAGCACCGGACAGTATTCGCCCAGAGTTTCGCGAATACGTTCATAGCGATCTTTGTCGGTCAGATCCATGCGGCGAACATCCGCCGGAATACTGATGTAGTCGGCGATAAATACGAGCAAAGCGTCGGGGTTGGGGTCTCGGAAGTAATCTTTAATGGCGGCAAACTCGTCGTCGTGTTTGCCCCGGCCATACAGGTTCTTGATTCCGCGGATGAAGAAAACCTGGAAGGGCGACATCAGCGAGGGCGTGCGGGCGCGATCCAGGACCTGCTGCAAGTCGACTTCAGCCAGGTCCATATCGTAGAGACTCAGTTCGCGAACTTCGGCGGGGACCAGATGCTGCAGAATCGCTTCGCGGCAACGCTGGCGAAAGAACGCCTCGTCTCCGATGAACACATATCCCGGAGCCAGCTTACGCGCTTTCATATCGGCTACGAACCTGTCGGACGCCGCAAAGCTGCGCATTTAATAGGCCTCCAGAACATCGCTGACCAGCGCCTTGGAAAAACTGCCGGCGACGCGTTGCAGCGCTGGAGCTGCCTCTTCAAAAAAACTGGCCGTGTTATTCGATTCCTGATATTGCTCGCGATACAAGAAGTTGGGATTGCTCCATAGCACCTTTCCATCCCGATCGGTCAGGGAAGCCCTGAGGTTAACCACCACAATAGAAGATGTGATGGCGCCGGTGGTGGAATCGTAAGTCAAGGGAGCGATAAAGACGCTGGTAACGATTCCAGACAGGGTGGCATCCGCTGTGCCGTCGTTCACGGTCACGATCCGATAGTTGGTTCGGCTGCGCAGCTCTTTGATTACGGCTTCGGTAAAGATCTGTCCGACATTGTAGGCCTGCGTCACATTGGCGAACGCCGGCACATAGAGGGTATGCAGGTCGGACGGCAAGCGCACCGCCGTGCCCCCGGTGTGATAGCCGCACGCCGTCGTCAATAGCAACAAGCCGGCAACCCACGCCATAAAAAGTCGACGGCAAAGCCGATGATCGATCACTGTACGGTCCCTCGAGGCCGGGAGGCGATCATACTCTCGGCGCACTCCACTGCGGCCAGAGCCGTAATTCGCAGGTTGTCCGACGCTGCCCACAGCCAGAAGCCGCGGGGATTTTGCGCGTCGGCCCGGACATACACCTGGATCTGCTCCTGCCCGGCGGCATTGACGTTGCTCGGCGATTCTTCCGCACCCTGGAGCACATCCACGTGTTCGCCGGAGATCGCGGCGGTCAACTCTTCGACTTGTGCCGGATTGTCCAGCTCAATATAAAGCGAGAAGGCATGTCCGTGGAAGATGGGCGCTTGCAGCAGCATCAACGAAGGCACCGCTACCTTGCCTTGGACAATGCTCTGAAAGTGGCGCTGGATACGGCTTTCGATGCTGACCAGGGAAGGTAGCGATTTCTCGCCATAGCGGTCGAGCAAATTAAATGCCACTTGCGTGTCGAACACTCCCTTGGGGAGTTGCTGGAACGAGAGCAGATTCACGGTCTGCTCGTGCAGTTCATCCATGCCGCGCCGGCCGTGTTCCGACGCCGGTTCGAAAGCGGTGGCGACGGCGCGCGCAATGTTGCCCACTTTTTGCGCTCGTAGCAGCAACAGGGCAAGCACAACCGCGGCGGGATGGGCGATGGTCACCGGAACTTCAACGAAATCGAGTTTCGGGGAAGCACCCAGTTCGCGCTCAACCCAGGGGGCCCGGAGCAAGACTCCGTCCTGGCCTTCCAGACCGTAGGAAAGATCGATGATGTCGCTGCCTGCCTTCCGGGCCATCTCCCAGATGTTGCGTGTGAAATTCTCATCCGCGGCGAAAAATGTGAAATCCACGTTTTCCAGATGTTCGGGAAGAACGCTCTGAATGAAGGTAGGCTCCTCGCCAACAGCTTCCAACTGGCCCAGCGATTCTTCGTCATCCAGCAGGCGGATGCCTTGCGCCGGAAAGTTGCGCTCGCTGAGGACGTCCTTCAGCTCCCGGCCTTTGAGAGTGGCGGCTCCCACAATGGCAATCCGGAACAGGCCGCCCCAATGTCCTCCATCGGCACGGGCTGCGGAGGGATTATTTGGTTCGTTTTTCATCAGGCGTGCGAAGCCTCATCTTGAGGCGGCGGAGGCGGCACCGGGGGCCGACGGAATACGAAAGAAAGCCGGGCCAGCACTCCGGAAAGAATGTAAATCAGCGCCAGCGCGAACAGTACATATTGCGAAGAAAACCAGATCAGGGCCATGACCAGGCCAATCACGATCAGCCAGCGAAAATTCTGCGGCTGGCGAAAGTTGATGCCCTTCAGGCTGAAGAAGCGCCAGGTGCTGACCATCAGGAAAGAGATTGCTCCGACAAACACTGCCCCAACCGACGGACAGCCACCAGATCTGCAGCGGGTTGCCCTGCACCAGATGCACCACTGCAGCCAGCGCACCGGCGCCCGCCGGAATGGGCATGCCGACAAAATACTTGCGTCCGGGCCGGCCGGGATTCGACGGTTGAGGATTGACCTGAATGTTGAAACGCGCCAAACGCGAGGCGCCGGTCAGCAGAAAGGCGAAGGTCACAATCGCGCCAATCTGAATTACGTGCGTGCGCCACATCGAGGTTGCCCTCCATCGGCAACATGCGAAATCCCCACATCCAGGCCAGGACCGCAGGTGCGACACCAAAGGCTATGACGTCGGCAAGCGAGTCGAGTTCCTTACCGAAGTCGCTGGCGGTGTTGGTCAGCCGGGCTATGCCACCATCGAAGAAGTCGAGAACGATAGCAATTCCAATCGCCTTGGCCGCCTGATCGAAGTGCCAGGGATCGCTGGCCGTGCCCTGAATGGCCTGCGAGATCGCATAGTAGCCGGCAGCCATATTTCCGGCGGTAAACATCGAAGGCAGGAGGTAAAGCCCTTTGCGAACTCCGCGCTGGCCGGACAAGTCCGGATCGGTTTGTATGGGCTGCCGGTTCATCGCACCTCCGCGACATCGCGCAAGCGCGGCGCCACCGGGCGAGGCTGCGCAATAGCCAGCACGCTGGAGCCGCCCTTCACGCGATCGCCCACCCGTACCTTCATCTCGGCATCGGCGGCGAAGATCACGTCGGTCCGCGAGCCGAACTTGATCAGTCCCACTCGTTCGCCCCGCTCCACCGTGTCGCCCACCTTCTTCGTAAAGACAATACGCCGCGCCAGCAAACCGGCGATCTGCTTGAACACCAGTGTGCCGGCATCTGCTCCGCACGGTCACGACATTTTGCTCGTTCTGATCGGCGGACGCGGCATCCATGGCATTGCCAAATTTTCCCTTTTGGTACTGCACGTCTTCGATAACGCCAGTGACCGGAGAGCGATTCACATGGACATCGAAGACATTCAGAAAGATGCTGATGCGAGTTTGCGGTTCGCCGTTCTCCTGGAGGACGGAAATGTCGGTGATTTTCCCATCCGCCGGCGACACAATAGCCCCCTGGATGGCTGGGATTCTTCGCTCCGGATCACGAAAAAACCAGAGAAAAAACGCCGCCAGCAGTAACGGAACGATGGCCAGGATCGGCAGGGTGAGCCAGCCTACCAGTCCCGCCACAATCACAAATGCCAGCCCGTAATAGATGCCGTCGCGAACCATGGGCAAGTTTGATTATAGAGCCTGCTGTGCGCATGCCCTAGTTCGTAGTCCCCAGGATTTCCCTCGCCAGTTCGTCCATGCGCTGCTGCACTTGCTGGTACTTGTCGCCGGTTGAGGGTCCGGAAAAACCGGCCAGAATCGCGCGTACATGCCCGGAGCGATCGACGAAGATCGACGTGGGAAACGCGCCGAAGTTCACCAGTTGCGGCAGCGTCTTCGCTATCTGCCCCTCGGCGGTCGTTCCGGTCAGCAATAATGGATAGGTAAGTCCAAACTTGGCGCGATAGATGCCGATCTGCCGCAGATTTCGCGCCGTGTCGTCGGTGTATTCGTAGGCCAGGCCCACGATCTCGAGACCTTGGTCGTGATACTTGCGATAGAGCTTTTCCAGCACCGGCGCTTCATCATGGCAATTCGGACACCAGGTGCCGAAGATGTCGATGATGATCGCCTTGCCCTTGAACTCCGGACTGCTCTGGTTAACCGTCTTGCCCGCTTCATCTACGCCTCTAAAACGAAAAGCTTCCTGCGGATCTTTGACCTTGGTCAGGCCTTCGGCGAGCGCATTGGGATCGGCGCTGGCTACGTCCTTGCTGCGCTCCGCGGTGAAGTTAGTAAGACTTACGATTCCGCCCATCTTGCCGGCAATGCTTCCGTCAGGCTGGAAGTCGCCATCTAACGCCAGCACGTGGATGCCGTCAAAGCGGCTGAGGTGAAACCGCGGCTGACCGCCCGCGGCGTGGAAAACACTGCCGTGCAGCAAACCGGTATCGCCGCTGACGTATTCAAGAATACCGGTCGCCGCTACCGTGCCATCCGCACTGCCGATTGACTGCTGCTTAAAATTGGCGAGGGTGTTTTTCTCCGCCCCTTCGGCGTCGGCAGGATGAAACAGCCAGTCGCCAGCGAGTGTCGGGCCACTCCAGGCGTTGCCCGACGGAACATCGTGATGCGGAACCAGCACCAGGGGAATGTGTACTACGCCTTTACTGCTTTCACGGGAATACTCGCCCTCCATGCGCTGCGAGGAGACGAAGTGTGCCGTGAGCGTGCCGTCGTAGTAGTCAAGATGAAGGGTCAGGGCTCCGCCGTTCCAGGTTGCACTGCTGAACGGCTGGCGGTCGGTCGCGTTGACCAAGGTGGCGTGAATCAGTTTTCCCTGCAACTGAAGATCGATGCCAAAGTTCACCTCGCCGGCCTTGCCCTGGATAGTTCCGTCCCACAAGCCAATCGGCGGTTGCGAGTTTGCCTGGGCTGACATTCCGGGCGGAATCGACAATGCCCCCAAGCAGACAACAACACTGCATAGTCCGAGCCGCAACCAATGTCGCAAGAAGTGCCTCATCACAAGAATTGATTTGCCGGGTAGCAGTCAGGATACAGGAAAGAGACGGGGATTGGTTCAAAACGAAGGGGAGTGCGCATAGCTGGGGCGGGGCGGCAAAGACTCGGGTCTTTTCCGCCGCGTGAAAGCGGTTAGCAGTTACTAAACAGCCAGACGGTCGGTCCGGAACTTCTGTTCCAGGCTTTCCATCTGGTCCTTCAGGCGGAGCTTCAGCTTCTTCAATCGCACTTCTTCGATCTTCTCTTCTTCAGACAGATACTTCTTCTCAATCAGAGAGTCCAGACGCTGCGCATATTGCGTATGTTCCTGCGCCAGGCGACGGAACTCGTCATTGCTTGCCAAAAGCTGATCGCGTACCTGAGTTGCCATTCAGTAGACCTCCGGAGAGTTAACCAACCAAAACGCTAGCATACGCCCCATTCGCCTTCAAGGGCTTTTGTCACGGAACTGCAATAGAAAATTTCAGTAGCAAACCGTCCTCGGTAGGATTGCGGTAATAGTCGTCGCGCCGTCCAACCTCATTAAATCCAATTTTTTCATAGAGTTGGCGCGCGGTCTGATTCGATTCCCTCACTTCCAGCAGGACCGAAACCGCTGCCTGACCACGGGCCATGTGCAGCAATTTACCGATCAACTGGCTCGCCGTACCGCTGCGCCGTCGCTCCGAAGCCACCACCACGTTTTCAATTTCCCATTCCTCCAGGGCACAGCGCGCGATGATAAATCCGTGAATGCCGCTAGTATCGGTTTCATCGACCGCGATCAAGGCAATACGCCGTGGAGCGTCTGCGGCAAACAGCGCGTCGTACTCCCGCTCCGCCCAGTGCGCCGCAGTCTCTGCCTGCTGCTCTAATTTTTTGATGGCAGAAAGATCATCGGGGGTGGCTTGGCGAATGAGCACGAGATCAATGCTTGGGCATGGAGAAAATTTCCGCATCCGATCGGCGGATGTAGTTGACGTCAGCGGTCGCAGGATCGGCGATATCCCCGGCCAGCAGCTTATTCAGACCGATGCGCCCGATCGCATCGGCTTGCAAACGATCTACAAGTTCGACCTTCATCTTCGCCGTGGAGAGAGACCCGGCGATGCTCGCATCCGGCGTCAGCAATTTGCCTTCGGCCGTAGGAGCAGTTTCGGCAAACGCATCGAGCTTCAAAATGTATTCGTGAACCAGACCGGCACGAACGACGGACACCCGGTATTCGCCAACATATATCTCGCCACGGCCGGCGTCCAGAATAGTGGTCACGCTTTCGCCGGGGCGTCCGTAGGTTATAGCTATTGCCTCCAGCATGGAAACCGTCGCCAGGGGCTTGTGAAGCACTTCGCACAAACCCTTCACCGTCGCCAGTCCCACCCGCAGGCCCGTGAAGGAGCCGGGGCCAGAGACCACCACGAATCCGTCCACTGCCGTCTTGTCGAGATGATGATCAGCGAGCGCGCGGGAAATTACCGGCATCAAGTGCGCCGAATATGTCCCGCCTTCCAGGGAAGCGCGTTGCAGAACTTCGAAACCGTCGCCGCCGCCAGCACCGCGGCACAGGGCCACGCTTCCCTTCCGGCCCGAGGTATCGATGGCGATGATCAGCATCACTAGACGCCCTGAGGAGCGTCTTCCACCAGTTCCAGCAGCACCCCGCCGGTGCTGGAGGGATGGACGAACACGTACAAATGCCCCCCAGCCCCAACTTTGATTTCGTCGGAGATGAGACGCGTACCGCTCGCCTTCAGCCGCTCGACCGTGCCCGAGAGATCATCCACATGCAGGGCAACGTGATGCAAACCTTCGCCACGCTTGTCCAGAAACTTCGCAATCGCCGAATCTGGAGAGGTAGGTTCCAGCAACTCAATGCGGCTCTCGCCGACGGGAACCATCGCCAGCCGGACCTGCTCACCTTCGACCGTCTCCTCCGGCATGACTTGCAGCCCGAGCTTCTCATAAAACTTCTTGGCTTCCGCCAGCGACTTCACGGCAATGCCGAGATGATCAATTTGGCTCATGATGGCGTCCCCATTCTCCCCACAATCTTCTCTACCAGAGAATACGGGTCGCGTTTATGTTCGGCAACCTCGGTAGCCAGACGCATCGCCTCGCTTTCGCTGAGGTAGTAGGAGAGCACGCGCTGGAAGAGGGCGTCACGCAACATCTCGGCAATCCGACCCCGCCAGTTTTCGATGCGGCGGCTGCGGGCGCGGTCGTCTTGAGCAAGGTATTCGCGATACTTGTCGATCGCCTCGATCAGCTCCGTGATTCCCGTTCCGTCGCTGGCGACCGTCTTCACAATGGGCGGCGTCCAGTCGTCATGGCGGATGGCTAGCGTCTGCATGGCGCGAATCTCGCGCTCCACCCGTTCGGCGCCCTCGCGATCAGCTTTGTTGATGACGAAGATGTCGGCAATCTCCATAATGCCGGCCTTGATGGTCTGCACATCATCACCCATGCCCGGCACCAGTACAACTACCGTGACATCCGCGAGACGTACGATGTCGATCTCGTCCTGACCTACACCGACGGTTTCGATCATCACGATGTCGCGGCCGCTGGCATCGAGCACGGTGGCCACATCGGCGGTGGTACTGGCCAGTCCGCCCAGCGAGCCGCGCGTAGCCATGCTGCGGATGTAGATGCCCTGGTCGGCATGATGCGACTGCATGCGAATGCGGTCGCCCAGAATTGCGCCACCGCTGAATGGGCTGGTGGGATCGACGGCGACGATGCCGATGGTCTTGCCTTGTCTGCGGTAGGCGTGCGCAACCTGATCGACCAGCGTGCTTTTGCCTGCGCCCGGCGAGCCGGTCAGGCCCAGCAGCATGGCGTTCCCGCTATAGGGAAACAGAGCTTTAAGCAACTCGGTCGATTCCGGCGTGTGATCTTCAACCGTGGAAATAGCGCGAGACAGAGCCCGCACCTCTCCCGCACGAATGCGGCGAACCATGTCCTGGATGTGGCTGCTCGGGATTGTGGTGGCGCGGTTCTCTTGATCGTTCAACCGGTTTCAGTCCTTAAGGATCTGCCGCGCGATGACCAGCCTCTGAATTTCGCTGGTGCCTTCGCCGATGGTGCACAACTTCACGTCGCGATAAAACTTCTCTGCGGGATAGTCTTTGATGAAGCCGTAGCCGCCGTGAATCTGCACGCACTCGTTGGCGCAGCGCACTGCCACTTCGCTGGTATAAAGCTTCGCCATCGACGACTCCTGCGTAGTCTTCATGCCGGCATCTTTCATGGCGGCTGCGCGGTGCGTAAGCAGACGGGCGGCGTCGATCTCGGTCGCCATGTCCGCCAGCTTGAACGCGATCGCCTGAAAGTCGCTGATGGGCTTGCCGAACTGCTTGCGCTCCTTGGAGTAATTCAGTGCGGCCTCATAAGCCCCTTGCGCCATACCCAGCCCGAGCGCGGCGATCGAAATACGTCCGCCGTCAAGGACTTTCATCGCATCGATGAAGCCTTCGCCCTCGTGACCCAGCAGGTTTTCCACCGGAATTTCGCAGTCTTCAAAGATCAACTCAGACGTATCGCTGGCTCGCAGACCCAGTTTGTTCTCCTTCTTGCCGGAACGAAATCCTTTGGTGCCCTTGTCTACCACGAATGCCGACAGTCCATGCGTATGCGCCGTCTTGTCGGTGACCGCGACCACCACCGCCACGTCAGCGTAGTGGCCATTAGTGATGAAGGTTTTCGTGCCATTCAGCACCCAACTGTTGCGGCGACGAACGGCGGAGCAGCGCGCGCCGCCGGCATCCGAGCCCGCGCCCGGTTCGGTCAAGCCCCATGCGCCGAGGAACTCGCCGCCAGCCAGCTTGGGAATGTATTTGCGCTTCTGGTCTTCGTTTCCAGCAATGAAGATGTGATTGGAGCACAACGAAGTATGCGCGGCGACGATGATGCCCACCGAACCATCCACGCGCGAGAGTTCCTCGACCGCAGTCACGTATTCGATATAGCCCATGCCGGCGCCACCGTATTCGGTGGGAAAGATGGTGCCCATGAGGCCCAGCTTGCCCAGTTCCTTGATGGTCTCGAGCGGAAAAGTGCCAGGCTCATCCCACGTCATCACGTTGGGCGCAATCTCGCGTTCGGCGAATTCGCGCACCATTTTCTTCAGGTGTAACTGTTCGTCCGAGAGCTGGAAATCCAAACTATTCCTCCGGTTAGTGGAACGCGGCCGCGGCATCCAAGTGAGAGCTGCTGAAGGCCTCCGCGAAAAAGGTGAAACAGGCGGTTATAACACAACGAGTGGAGAGAGTCGAAATCTCTTGTGCGGTCCCTAGGAGACTCGGATTTGTTTAGCGCCTACCCGGACTCCGCCTGCCGCTAGGCCTACCCTGAGCGTAGTCGAAGGGTCCTGGGCTAACGGCCGAGCCGTCCTTAGGGTCTGGATTTTCAGCTGGTATGTCGCACTGGCGAAGCCAAACTTTACTTCACACGCGACACAGAATCAAACTCTGCATCGATCGCGCCCGCCTTACTGGTTCAGCTCGTCCAGATTGCGCTCCCACAGCTTAATGCCGCCGAGAAGGCCGTCCTCATTGGAGATGGTGCTGGCATTGCTGGGCAGCTTGATCTTAATCTCAGCGGCATTGCCACCGCCGATGTAAAGCCGATCGTAATAGAAAAGCTCGTGCAGTTGTGCGATCGCCTCGCGCAGATGTTTGTTCCACTTCTTGCGGCCATTCTTGTCGAGAGCGCGGCGTCCCAGTTCGTCCTCGTAGGTTTTGCCGTTGCGGAAGGGATGGTGTGCCAGTTCCAGCGAAGGAATCGGCACTCCATCCAGATACAGAGCCGAGCCCATGCCAGTTCCCAGCGTAATCACCAGTTCGACACCAACGCCGGTCACGCCTCCCAAGCCCTGCACCACCGCGTCATTGGCCACCCGCACCGGCTTGCCCAACTCCTTGGCGAGAGCGTCGGCGAAGGGATACTCAACCCACTTCTTGTTGAGGTTCGCCGCGGTGTAGACCGTTCCCTTCTTGATCACGCCGGGGAAGCCTACCGACACACGCTCGAAGTCGCCCAGTTGTTTGGCGAAATCGGCAATAATCTTGGTGATCGCCTTCGGAGTGGACGGATTCGGCGTCTTAGAGCGGAGCCGATCCGTGAGCGGCTTGCCTGCCTCGTCGAGCAGCATGGTCTTCACCCCGCTGCCTCCAATATCCACGGCCATGGTCCGCGTGCCCTGAACTCCGGTCGAGACGGGATCGACATTGGGAGTGGAGGCTTGTTTCTTTTTCTTCGACGAAGAGGCTTTGCTCATGGTGCTCCTTAACTGACCAGCTGAATTTCTGGATAGCCGAGCATACCGGATAACCACTCCGGAAAAAAGTGGGCCCTACAAAACAGCGTCAGCCGGGCGGAGAGGCGCCGCTGCAGGTTAATTCCACTGCTGCGCCAGGCGTGGCCGTGCTCCCTATCATTTCTGGCGCACATAACTGTACATGTAGTCGCTCGCCTGAGGATTGCTGGTTACGACCACCGAGGTTTTCAGCGAATCGGTCAGCTTTGACGGAGCGTTGCCCGGCAAAGCTTCGTTGGTCAGGAGAAATCCCCCGGGCTTGATCATGGTCCCCAGATTGGCGCGCGCCAGCGACTGCTCCAGGCCGCCGTAATACACGAAAATGTTGGTGCCGATAATCAAATCGAACTGCTTGTCGGGAGCTAAGGGCACCGTCTGAAACACGATGTTCATGTCCACCGGAGTAACATCCTTGACTATGCTGGGACGCACGCTGACCGCGCGGTTCCAAATATCCGAAGCTCCTTCGGGCACGGGAATCGGGGGCACCGATTTCCCCACTTCACTTCCCAGCTTCTGCCAATACTCCAGGAACCCTGATAAGTACGTCTTACTCCAGCTGTCCGCAGGACTGGATAGCAACTGGATGGTATAGGGTTTGCCGGCAGCAGCTTCGCGGCGCGCGCGCTCCAGATGTTTGTTCACCCGGGCACTGATGTCGAACGTTTCCACCTCGATGGAGTTCGCCTCGGCCAAGCCCAGACGAATTAGAGAGTCAATCACCGCGAAGGGCTGCGTGGTTTGGGGCGGATAAAAATCGGAGCCTGACTTCTTGTTGACGAAGTCGAGTCCGGGCCCCACGATGGCGATGCGATGAATGCTGCCGGGCTTCAGCAGGCCTTGATCCATCATGTGCCGAAAATGCAGATCGAGAAGGTAGTCGGGATACAGATTGCTGTCCGTTGAGATGCCGCGGTCTTGGAAAGCCTGGTAGCGATTAACCTGAGCCAGCTTCTTGTCGTGTTCTACGTCATCACGCAAGCGCGCCAGATTGGCCAGCATGTAGGCCTTGACCTTTTTCTGCTCCTCGGGAGTCTTCAGGCTGTAGCCTTTTTTTTCCAGCAACGCCCGCATTTCCATCATGCCTTCGCTGGGATGTGGACCAGCCAGGGCCTTGATGAGGTCGTTGGCCCGCTTGTCGGCAATGGAGTCGACGAAGCTGTCATGTCCGTAGCGCGCCAGATATTCATAAGAGATGCGTGGCTGCTGGGTATAGGTGACGCCCAGACGCAACAGGTTGGTAAGCGTGTTTTCCTCGCCCGCCTCGATGCGAATTCGGATTTCCTTATCCTGGCTGCGGATCCAGTTGTCCCAGGCCGCAGCGGTAGGCTGGCCGCCCGGTTTCAACTCCGCCGGCAGAGTCTTCAGGTAAGCATTCAGGACTGGCTGAGCCGCTGAAAAAGGAACGAACTGGGGCGTCTGCGCGACTGCAAGGCTGAGAGCAAAAAGTAAAAAGAGGAGTAAACCAAGGGCCCGGCTATGTTTGCTGTGCATGGCGATCAAACTTCGGAGAGCTCCGGAGGAAAAGTCGGTGGGGCTACCACCGTTTGAATAGTACTATGCTGCGGCGCATTGGTAGAAGTAGCAGGCTTGGCAGCCCCAAAATTAGTGGCTACTTCCACCTTCACCCAGTGTAGGCACATGCCCATCGGCAGCGGCATCCCATGCTACACTTTCGGGCGTCTCTCTGTTTCGTTGGGAGCAGGCGTGAGGAGAACTGTTGCCAGGAAGTCAGTCTAAAGCGAGCTCTGTCGACGTGGCGGGATCTCATGATCCGGCCCTGGCCATGAGCCGCAATCAACTGCGCCCGACGTTTCGGGTAAGAGACGGCGTCGCTCTGATCGTTTCCAACGTCGTTGGCGTTGGCATTTTCACGACTCCGGCCATCATCGCCAAGCTGGTACCGGAACCGGGCGCGATGCTCGCCCTTTGGATCGTCGGCGGATGCCTGGCCCTCGCCGGGGCAATCTCTTATGCGCAACTGGGAAAGAGATGGCCGGCGGCTGGCGGCGAATATATCTACCTCTCCAAAGCATATGGTCCAACCGCCGGATTTCTTTCCGGCTGGACATCGCTGATCGCCGGTTTCTCTGGAGCGGTAGCGGCCAGCGCCGTGGGACTCATCATCTACCTGGGACGGTACTTTCCTGCCTTCACGTCGGACCACAGCTTGTTTTCCCTCAACTTCTACGTGGGAGCGTTCACGATTTCGCCGCGGTCACTCACGGCCGCATTCATCATCATCGTCTTTGCCTTGCTGCACGCCTGCAATCTGGGAGCGGGCAAAGTGACGCAGAACATGCTGGCCTTGTTGATCCTGGCGATCATTGTGGTGTTTTGTGTGGTCGGCTTTGCGGCCGGAACCGGATCGTGGTCGCACTTCCAATCGACACACTGTGCCGCTGCGGCCGATGAACTGGCTGCTGGCGCTGATCCCGATCATGTTTACCTATAGTGGCTGGAATGCCGCTTCTTACATTTCAGAAGAGATGTACGATACCCGCCGAACGATTGGTCCTGCGCTGCTGATCGGGACATCCATCATCGTTGTTCTCTATGCGGTTTTGAACACGCTGTACCTGTACGCCATTCCTCCCGCGGCCATGCAGAACGCTGTGAATGTCGGCGATGTTGCCGCGCATGCTCTGTTCGGCGTGGGCAGCAACTTCATCACTCCGGTACTGATCATCGCGTTGTTGGGCGCTATCAGCGCCATGACCATAGCCGGCCCGCGAGTGTACTTTGCCATGGCGCGCGACGGCGCGTTTGTCCCCATGTTCGCTCGCACCAGCCCGAAATTCGGAACCCCGGCGCTGGCCATTGTTTTACAGGCGGCGTGGACCATCGTGCTGGTGATGACCGGCAGCTTTGAGCAGATCCTGATGTATACCGGTTTCATGATTCTGTTGTGTTCGGGTGCGGCAGTCGCGGGATTGTTTGTGGTTCGCCGCCATGAGCTGCGATCGGACCCCAGGCTTTGGCTCACTATGCTGGCACCCGCTGTTTTCGTGATTGTATGCGCGGCAATTGTCGCAGATGTCGTAGTGGGCGATCCAAGAACCGCCTTGCGAGGCATTGTGCTTATTCTTGCCGGGCTTCCGGTTTTCTTCTGGTCAAAGCGACGCAGAGCTGCTCAGTCTCCTAGCAAGGCGGAGACGGCGGTTTCTGAAGCCGGTTAAAGAGTTTTCTGAAAGCGATCTCATAAGTCATTATGGGGTGTATCAGGGCACCCTTCGGCTGCGCTCAGGACAGGCTGTTTTAGTCAAGCCCACGATCCCATCAATGAGTCATTAAAATACCGATGAAAACCGCAAATCCTTCGCTTCGGCCAGGATAACGAATCTATCAAAGAGTCAGTGGCCACCTTCCTAGCAGGCTGCTAATCTCAGAGATAAGCGAGGCCCTTCATGAGCCAGACCACCACAACGGTTACCCGCAGTTTTGGATACTTCCTGAACGGCAATTGGAGCACCCACGGACGCGAGGCCGTGGTGAATTCGCCCTACGATCACAGCGTGATCGCCGTGGTGAGCGAGGCTGACCGTGATGCGGTCGAGACGGCGATAGAGTCGGCGGTGCAAGCCTTCGCAATTACCCGCAAGATGGCGTCGCATCAACGGGCCACGGTGCTGCGCAAGATTGTTGACGGCATCTCGACCCGGCGCGAGGAGTTTGCCCGCACCATTTGCCAGGAAGCCGGTAAGCCCATCAAGACCGCGCGCATCGAAGTGGAGCGCAGCATCAATACGTTCCAGATTGCGGCGGAAGAGAGCACGCGCATCTACGGCGAGTACATTCCGCTCGACACGCTCGAATCCACGACCGGGCGTTGGGGCCTGATGCGGCGGTTTCCGCTGGGCCCGGTGTTCGCCATCACGCCCTTCAACTTTCCGCTGAACCTGGTGGCGCACAAAGTCGCTCCGGCGATTGCCGCCGGCTGCCCCATCATCCTGAAGCCGGCGCCGCAGACTCCGATCTCGTCGCTGATGCTGGCCGAGATCGTGCATGAGGCTGGCTGGCCCGAGGGCGCGATGGCGGTGATGCCGTTGTCGAATGACGATGCCACCTTGCTCGTCGCCGACGATCGCATCAAGCTGCTGACCTTTACCGGCAGCGCCGCGGTGGGATGGCAACTGAAGAACCAGGCCGGCAAGAAGCGGGTCACACTGGAGCTTGGCGGCAACGCCGGAGTGATCGTTCACAGCGATGCCGATCTGCCCTATGCGGCGCATCGCTGCGTTGCCGGCGGCTTCTCCTACGCCGGGCAGACCTGCATTTCGGTCCAGCGCATCCTGGTGCATCAACCGGTTTTCGAGAAGTTCACCGAGCTGCTGGTGCAAGGGGTCCGCAAGCTGAAGTCAGGCGATCCCATGCAGGAGAGCACCGACGTTCCTCCGCTGATTCGCGAGCAGGACGCGGTCCGCGTGATCGAGTGGATTGACGAGGCGGTGAAGGCCGGAGCCAAGCTACTGTGCGGCGGCAAGCGCAACGGCGCAATGGTGGAACCGGCGGTGCTGACCGAAACCTCGCCCACGATGCGCGTCAACTGCGCCGAGGTCTTTGGCCCGGTGGTGACGGTGGAACCATACGAAACCTTCGATGAAGCGCTGCGCAGCGTCAACCATTCGAACTACGGACTGCAAGCGGGAGTGATGACGCGCGATGCGGTGCTGATCCAGACGGCCTTCGATGAGATGGAAGTGGGCGGCGTAATCGTGGGCGACGTTCCGAGCTTCCGGGTCGACCAGATGCCTTATGGCGGAGTGAAGGATTCGGGATTGGGGCGCGAAGGATTGCGTTACTCGATCGAAGACATGACCGAGCGCAAGCTGATGGTGATGGCGCTGACGCTAGAGAACAGAGCGTGGAGCGTCGATACGCTCGAAGATCGTATCTCGGCCATGTCGATCAACGATTCTGTTCAACGAGCCTACGGCTAGGCTTTCCAGCAGACTGCGGTTGCGGTCTAGTCGGTTGCAGTCCGGAGTTGCAGTTGACACTGATCCGCTGACCCACCGCGCTGCCTAAGGGATTCATCTCGGTAGGCTCGTTGGCCTCCGACCAGGCATTCTTCTGATCGTTGCGGCTGGAGTACTTCTCGTAGACCACCACGTGCAGAACCGGCTGCCGCTCCTCGATGGGATCGACCATGCCTTGCGGCCTGCAGCGGGAGCAGGTAGTTGCGGATCCACTCGTACTGCTCGAAGGTCAGCCCGCGGCGCGACATGTCGAAAGTAACGCCGGTCAGGTGGGTGGAGGCGGTGTCGCCAAACTTCCGGCGCGGCAAAGCGGTTCCAGCGGCGCAGCCGATGCTGCTGCTCGACGGTGCGGACCAGCGAGTTGATCTGTAGCGGGGAATGGAACTCGTTGTAGAAGGCCTCGGTGAAGTCCTGCAGGAAGTCGCGCGTCCAGGGGCGGCAATAGCGCCGATTGTCGGGCAGATCGGCGGCAAACTTCAGAGCGTCGGTTTCTGAAACCGGAACCAGCTCTTGCGACAGCTCGTAGCGAATGAGCTCGTAATCGTCGGCGATACGCGGCAATTGCAGTCGGTCGAGCTCTTCGTTCTCGCGCACCAGCATGTCGTGCGAGCCCGGGAACATCGGACGTCCAGCGGCCAAACGGCTACCTGGTAGTGACCGCGGTAGTGCGGTGCGGACAGGCGTAATGATGGACGCGTGATGGCTGTGATGATCCGCGCATGCGTCACAGCGCAGGTGACCGGAAGGCTGGCCAGAAGTGCGACATGCGCAAAGAAACAGGGTAAAGCCCAGCCTGCGCTGCGGAACATCTCGACACGAATTGCGACCCGAATTCGACCCGACGACCAGAAAGTTAGAAATGGCAACAATAGCGTAATCCTGCGTAGTGGAGTGGCTACAAAGAATAAAGTCCTATTACAACACAGAAGTGGCTAAGGACCAAGACTTTACGAATAATTGGCCCAGGAAAACGGGCGATCGGCATTCAAATTGCTGCCGGTGCACGATCGAGTACATCCCTTTCTTGCCACCAACTTACGCAGGTGAGCGTCGCCGCACAATCGTCAATTTCAATTGCTCTCGCCGCGAAAGATCATTTCGGTGATGGTGAAATCGTCGGTCAGCGGCGTGTCGCCGCGGAACGCGGTTACCGCCTGCTCGACGGCAGCCAGTCCCTGCTGGCAGCACTCTTCCAGCCGCTCTGTGCCGAAGAACTCGCCAGTCGCGTCTTCCGCCTCGGTCACTCCGTCGGTAACCAGCAGCAGCCGGTCGCCCGGTTTCAACTTGCAGCCGCGACGCCTGAAACTCCGCCACCGGAACCAGTCCAACCGGCAGATTGCCTTCTTCCAGCTTGATGACTGTGTCGTCCGAAACCAGCAACGGCGGCACATGTCCGCAGTTGATCAGCTCCAGCTCGCCGTTGTTGCAGAGGCGCGCGACCACCAGCGTCGCATACTTCTGTCCGCGCAACCTTCTCGCACAGGAAGCGGTTGACCGCGGAGATCATCTCGCGGCAGCGACGAGTCGCGCGCCAGTTGCGAATACAGCATGCCTTGCAGGATGGAAGCCACCACCGCCGCCGAAACGCCTTTGCCCGAAACATCGGCCACGATCAGCGACAGCCCTTTGTCGGTGTAGACCAGATCGAAGAAGTCGCCGCCAATATCTTTGCAGGCGTAGCTGACGGCATTGACCTTGGCGAACGGCACGTCGGGGACGGTCACGGTCATCAGGCGCTGCTGAATCTCGGCCGCGATGGCCAGCTCCTGCCGGTAGCGCTTGGCGGCATCTTCGGCCTGCACCAGCGAGGCGTTTTCCACCAGCGTGGCAGCGCCATTGGCGATGGTGCGCAGAATGTCGTGGCTCACCGAAGAGAGCTTGCCCGAGAGGAAGTGCGCGTCCAGATAAAGCACGCCCTGCACGTCGCTGGTCTCGCCGGACTTGGTGTCGTCCTTAGCCTTTTCCTGGATGACGGTCTTGCGCAGCGGAATGCAGATGACGCTGTGCAGATTGTGCGCGACCACGCTCTCGCGGCCGGCCAGCTTGCCGGTGTCGTCGGTGTCGGTGACCAGGAACTCCGAAGCGCTCTTGGCGGCATCGCGCAAGCACGGAGCGCGAGATGGTGCTGTCGTCGGTGATGCTCTCGCCGGTCTTGTCGCGACCGGCCGCCAGGTGCAGTTCGCCGTCCGGCATGGCGCAGGAAGACAAATCCGCGCTCGGCGCGAGTCAGCCGCAGGGCCGCTTCCAGCAAGGCGTTGCAGAACATCGTCGAGCACGCCGCTGGTGTTGAGCTTGCGCGCTGCCTCGAGGAAAACATTGAGCATCTCCAGGTCGGAGCCCGCGCCGGCGGCCGGCTTCCAGGTGGAGAACTGGCTCAGGAACTGCTGCGCCGCGCTGGAGGGCGAGCGGTCAGGGCTGAACAGCACATACGGCCGCGCCCTGCACGCCGAACTCGACGTGATCGTTGCGGCCCAGCTTGCGCCGGTTGATGCGCTCGCCGTTGACGAAGGTGCCGTGCCGGCTGCCCTGGTCGATGAGGTAGGTCGCCGTCGGCCTCGCGAATGAAATGGGCGTGCTCGCGCGAGACGCGAGGGTCGGCCATCACCAGGTCGCGATCGGTGCGGCGGCCAATGGTAAAAGGAAAGTGATCGAGCACCAGGGTGCGGCGGTCGGCTACCTTCCACCACCACCAGCACCAGCGGATCGCCGGTGGAGGCGGTATCGGGTTTGCGCAACCACATGCCAGTAGCGCCCATCAGGCGACTCTCCTCCACATTTCGAGCACGAACGGTCTCCTGACTGAGTGCCTTAGACTATAGTCTAAGCGACGTTGCGGCATCCAGCACTGTTCGCCCGGCGCGGACTGGAATCGTTCCGTTCCGAAACCATGCTGTCGCTTCAGTCAATTTTCGTACAGGGATTCGGCAATTTCGTCGTACACTGTTTGCCGGTTTCA
The DNA here is from genome assembly GCA_963746515.1 of uncultured Acidobacteriaceae bacterium. Taxonomy (GTDB): domain Bacteria; phylum Acidobacteriota; class Terriglobia; order Terriglobales; family Acidobacteriaceae; genus Bog-257. The sequence goes on from CAVVBO010000006.1 coordinate 77,334, forward strand.
GAGGTATCGAAAGGGGCGGAGTGGTACCGCGATTGAGCCAATCTTCACAGCCTGGTTTCTGGGAGACTCGGCTGGCCCCTTTTCTTCAGAAGTACTGCCTGGCGCTGTGTTTGTGCCTGGTGGGAATTGCCTGTGTCCGTATCATTTCTACCTACGACGCGCTCAGCCTGACCATCGATGAGCCTTTTCATCTGGCCGCCGCCATCGAGTATCTGTCGGATCACACGTTCCTTCTCGACACAGAGAACCCTCCCCTGGCGCGCGCGGTGCTGGCTCTTGGGCCTTATCTGGCTGGCAGCCGGCCGGTCGGAGAGGGGATTATCCGGGAAGAGGGTCTTGCCATACTTGCGCGCTCAGGCAACGTTCAGCGCACTGTCTTTCTCTTGCGACTGGGTAATCTGCCTTTTTTCTTGCTGGCTTGCCTGGTGGTTTTCGGCTGGTCGTGGAAAATGTTCGGCAGATCCGTTGCCGTGCTGGCGACTGGCTTGTACACTCTGCTACCCACGGTTCTGGCCGATGCGGGGTTGGCGACCACCGACACGGCACTGGGAGCTACCGTAGGAGCGGCTTTCCTGGCTACTATTATTTGGGCCGAGCGGCCTACCTGGCTGCGGGCCTTACTACTAGGATTGTGCGCGGCCCTGGCCGCCCTATCGAAGTTCACTGCGCTGGGGTACGTCTCCGTCACTATCTTTTTGGCTTTGGCGTGCTATCTAGCTGTACGTCGACCCGGCCGTCAGGATTTGTGGAGGCTCGCGCGGCAGCGCGCACCCACGTTTGCTCTGGCTGCCATCACCGCCGCATTGCTGGTGTGGGCCGCTTACGCGTTCTCCTTCGGGATTGTGTCTCATTTCCGTTTCAATCTGCCCGCGCCTGATTTCTTTCGCGGCATCCTGGCAGCCAAGGCGCACAACCGGGAGGGTCACGGAGGCTACCTGTTTGGTGAATACCGGCTGACCGGCTGGTGGTATTACTTCCCCGTGGCACTGGCGTTTAAAATGCCGATTGCTTTTCTAGTTCTGGTGGGAGTGGGGATTTTCGCTTGTCTGCGGGAGCGTTCTCGCCTGGTCTATCTTTTCCCGCTCGCCTTCAGCCTTGGCATCCTTGCGCCAGCCATGGCGGGTAGGATCGATATTGGTATTCGCCATATCGAGCCTATCTACCTCGGTCTTTCCATCATCGCTGCGCTGGGATTGGTGCAAGTGCTGCAATGGTCGCGCACGGGAATTGTTTCTGCTCTTACCGCAGGCGTTTTGATTGCATGGATGGTTGTTTCCGTCGCTGTCCATCACCCTGACTATCTGGCATATTTCAATGGCTTCGCAGGCAAAGATCCTGCGAACGTCCTAGTAGATTCCAACTATGATTGGGGGCAGGATTTGAAATTCCTCGCCAAGCGCCTGCACGAACTGGGCGTCAAGCAAGTTTCAATCGGTTCGATGGATGGCGTCATGCATCCGGGCTATCTGTCGGCTTGGTATGGCCTGCCTGCGATCACCCTGGTTGACGATTCCATTCCAACGACAGGTTGGACTGTGGTCAGCGCGACCTTTGACAAATCTTTCCGCTTGCAATTCACTGATCGTCCAACGGTGCCGAATCCCTGGTATGACCAAATCGCTCCCACCGAGAGAGTTGGACCGCTGCGTCTCTACTACATCACGCCCGCCCAACGAGCGCAGTTCGTCCACTAGTTGGATATTCAGCACTGGGCGTAACCTTTTGATCGTTCCGGGTTCTTATGATCGATGAAAGTTCGCTGATGGGACCTCCTCTGTCGGCTGGAAGACCGGCGGGACCGATGATGGATTTCGAGTTTCCGCCCCATGCGGCGCCAGTGAGGCCAGCCTCTCCTGCGCATTCGGCTCCGCCGTCGCACGCCGGTTCGCCGCACCACTGAGGGGTCCAGCAGAATGTTTGGAGTAGCTCAGACCTTGAATAACCGCGCTACTCGATTTAAGTGGTTCACATCCGCAACCCTGCTGGAAGAAAAGGAGTGGCGGCCGGACATCCTATGGTCGATCAGGGTTTGTCTTTGGCAGCCAGTCGGGATTACCTTATTCTTACGTCTGCATCTTCGGAAGGAACCGGAAACATGCTATATCGCATCCGCTGGCTGGCATTGTCGGCTCTCTTCTGTGCCCTGGCTTCGCCCGTTCTTTATGCTCGCACCGGAGATCAGGTTCACTTCGGCCAAAGTATCACGGTGGGCGAGGATGAAACGGCAGGCAGCCTGGTCTGCATAGGCTGCTCCATTCGAGTAGAAGGCGCCTCGGAAGACGTTGTCGCCATCGGCGGCAGCATCACGGTGGACGGCACGGTTCGAGGTGATGCGGTAGCGATCGGCGGTCCGATACGCCTGGGTGAAACCGCGTCCGTCGCGGGCGACGTCGTGACCATTGGCGGCCGCCTGTGGCGCCATCCTGATGCAGTCATCAAGGGCGATGTCTCGTCCCAGTCTGGAGTGTTGGTGCTCGTCGGACTCTTTCTTATTCCTCTTGTCCCGGTGATCTTAATTGTTGCGCTGATCGTCTGGCTGGTCAGTCGCAGCCGGCGGACCATTCCAGCGGGAGTCAGGCCGGCTGGCTAGGTTGTCCATATCCGCTTCACTGCTTTGGAATACATTTCTATGGCCACGATAGTGACTCTTCTTGCCTGGCTCGTACTTCTCGTCAGCGCCGGAGAATATCTTCGTAGCATCCCCGGAAAACGCGGCTATAATGAGCCTACGCTCCCAAACCTGTATCTGGCCTTCTCCTCGTGATGGAAAAATCCACGTCACGAAAATGTTGAAGCCAGTCCAGTAATGTTGCCCACTACAGCTCCAATTCGCCCCCAGAAGAAGCCGAATCGCACGCCGGCGCTTATCGCGCTGTCCATCTGTACGTTCTTTCTATTCGCGGTTATCTTCGCCCAGGCGACATTTAAACTCACCTTCCTGCAGCCGGATACCAGCGAAGAGACACTCATCTTTGCGGCGCTTTCAGCACTTATTTTCCTGCTCTTCCTGGCGCTCACGTTCGTATTGATCCGCACTTTGCTGCGGCTTTATGCCGAACGCAAGACGGGCATGCTCGGATCCAAGTTTCGCAGCCGCATGGTGCTGGGCGCTCTGCTATTGTCGCTCGGACCAGTCATCTTCCTCTTCCTTTTTTCCTATGGACTGCTTAACCACTCCGTCGAGAAGTGGTTTTCGCGGCCGGCGGAAGATGTCGAATACCGCACCAACGTAATCGCTTCGCTGCTGACCGAATACGCCGCGACCAATGCTGGCGATGAAGCTAAACGTATTGCCGCTACGCCCGATGCGCAGAAATCTTTTCACACCGGCAACTTTACGTACGTCATGGACGAATTCCGCCGCAGTGAAATTACGCTGCAAGGCGGCTTCGCTTTCGCCATCGTCGACGATCGCGCGGAAGGAAGTTTTCACGCTCCCGAGGCCTGGCCTCTGCTGCGCCATAATCTGCCGCTGCAAAATACGCTGCCGGGACAGGCAAAGTCGTTCGACATTCTGGGCGACAAGTACGTCCTGGGCCGCGCCCGCATGGGCGACAATGGCTGGATCCTGGTCGCCATGCCATTGCCGCAGAGTTACGCGGGAATCCTGCGCGACATCGAGAGTAGCCAGGACCAATATCGCGAACTGCGGTTGCAACGCCGGCGGCTACGTCGCACCTATCTCGGCTTTCTATTGTTGCTCACGGTCGGCGTGTTATTTGCCTCGACTTGGCTGGCGCTCTATTTGTCCAAGATGGTGACTCGTCCTCTCGTCGCACTGGCGGAAGCTACGCAGGAGATTTCTCGCGGCCGCCTCGACTATCGCGTCGACATTCGCGCGGGAAGCGAAATCGGCCAACTGGTGGAATCGTTTAACCGCATGGCAGCGGATTTGGAAACCAGCCGCGGTCGTATCGATGCATCCCGCCACGATCTTGCCGACGTGAATGTGCAGTTGGAACAACGCACCCGGCACATTGAAACCATTCTTGAAAGCGTGCCCTCAGGCATGCTGTCACTGGATGCGGCACGGCACATCGTTCACTCCAACGGCGCTGTCCGTCGGCTGTTGCGTCTCGACGAGAACCCGCCGGTTGCGGTGCAAACCCTGAGCGAACTATTTCCGGAAGACGCGGTCGCCGATCTGGAACACATGCTGCGTAAAGCGGACCGCATGGGCAGTACCACCAGTCAGATGGAGATCGTGACTCCTCGAGTGACTCTGAATGTTGCAGTCACGGTCGCTTCCCTGGATCCTCCTTCGTCCTCGCGCAATGGCCGACAGCGCACCGGATACGTCATGGTTCTCGAGGACCTCACCGACATTCTGCGCGCGCAAAAGCAAACCGCATGGCGTGAAGTGGCGCGCCGCATCGCGCATGAGATCAAGAATCCTCTCACGCCGCTTGCCCTGTCCGCCGAACGCATTCGCCGTCACCTGGAGCGGGGCGCTACTCCCGATGCCGCATCGCTGAGCGTGATCCGCCAATGTGCAGCCACCATCAGTTCATCGGTCGAAACAGTCCGTACGCTGGTGGACGAATTCTCCACCCTCGCCCGCTTTCCGGCTTCGAAGCCGCAACCGTCCGACATCAACGCCATCGTCAACCAGGCTCTGCTCCTGTTTGACGGCCGACTCGACGGAATCCGGGTCCAGACGTTTTCTGGCGGCAGACTTGCCGCAAGTGCAGGCTGACCCTGAAGCCATGAAGCGCGCCATCGCGAATCTGGTCGACAATGCCGCTGAAGCCCTGCACAACTCCTTGATGAAGGAAATCGTCATCTCCACTACTCTGCTCGAAGAACGCGACTCGGTCGAGATCGTGATCGCCGATACCGGATACGGCGTCACTCCTGAGGTCAAGGAAAGGCTCTTTCTGCCTTACTTCTCCACCAAGCGGCGCGGAACCGGGTTGGGACTCGCCATCGTCAGCCGGATCGTAGAAGATCATCGCGGCTCCATTCGGGTGGAAGAGAACTCTCCCGTGGGAGCGCGATTCATCGTAGAGTTACCTGTAGCCCAGGAAATCGCGGTCGCGGCTGCCCATCAAGATGCAAACCATTCTGATCGTTGACGACGAGTCCCAGATCCGCAGCGCGCTTGGAAGGCGTGCTGGCGGATGAAGGCTACAAGACCCTGCTCGCCGAAAGTGGCGAGGAGTGTCTGGAAACCCTGCGCCACAAATCCGCCGACGTCGTCCTGCTCGACATTTGGCTGCCCGGAATGGACGGGCTGGAGACGCTGGAGAAGCTGGTCGAAGACGCGGACCATCCCGAAGTGATCATGATCTCCGGACATGGCAACATCGAAGCCGCGGTCCGCGCCACCAAACTTGGCGCCTTCGACTTCCTGGAGAAGCCGCTCTCTATCGAGCGGACGTTGATCGTCCTGAAGAACGCCATCGAAGCCAAGCGGTTGCGCAGCGAGAACCTGGAATTCAAGAAGCAATTTCAGGCGCGCAGCGTGATCGTGGGCGACAGCATTCCCCTCAAAGCGCTGCGCCAGCAGATCTCGCTGATGGCTCCTACCAACGGGCGCGTTCTGATCTACGGCGAGTCGGGAACCGGCAAGGAGTTGGCGGCGCGTGCGATTCATGCGCAGAGCCTGCGCAAAGACGCCATGTTCGTCGAGGTCAACTGCGCCGCTATCCCGGAAGACTTCATCGAGAGCGAACTGTTCGGCCATCGCCAGGGCGCTTTCTCCACCGCGACCGCCGACAAGGAAGGTAAGTTCCAGAAGGCCGATGGTGGAACGCTTTTTCTCGACGAAGTCGGCGACATGAGTCTGAAGACGCAGTCAAAGGTTTTGCGCACGCTCGACGAAGGCCGCTTTGCTCCGGTCGGCGAAGAAGAACTGGTCACGGTCGACGCTCGCGTCATCGCCGCGACCAATAAAGATCTGGAAGACGAGATCTCCAAGGGAAATTTTCGCGAGGACCTCTTCTACCGCCTGAACGTGATTCCCTTCTACGTCCCTCCGCTGCGCGAGCGCAAGGAAGACATTCCGCTGCTGGCGCGTCATTTCCTGAAGGAGTTTTCCCAGACCTACAACCGTCGGCCGCGGGAAATTTCCGACGAAGCTCTCGACGCCCTAATGCGATATTTGTGGCCGGGCAACGTCCGCGAGTTGCGCAACTTGATCGAGCGCATCGTGATCATGAATCCCACGGTAAGCAAGCTCGAGCGCAAGCACTTGCCCAGCCTGGTCTATCGCGAGGGTGGACGGCGCACTGTTGGCGACTTTTCCAGTCTGCACGAAGCCCGCGCCTCCTACGAGCGCGACTACATCTTAAAGAAGCTGGATGAGAACCACGGCAGCGTCAGCCGCACCGCCGAAGTGCTCGGCCTGGAACGCAGCCACATGTACCGCAAGATGAAAGCGCTGGGCATCGCGGTGAAGGAATAACCTGCTTTTCCTGGCAGGATGATGGCCCACCCCCCTCCCCCACCCTTTCGCAAAATCTTGAAAATAAGTATTTTACTGTCGAGGTACCCCGCAAAGTATTGAGCCCAAAGGGTTTAGCAATCAAAATATTGATTCGCAAGGGCCTACAGCCGTTTCACAGTTAGTGTGGTCCTTCCGGCACCTTGAAGGGGCACGGCTTCAGCCGTGCCGTACGCGGCATTCATGCTGTCGGGCTTTACAGTTTGCTGAAAAACTCCTGGCAACGCGCCGTTCGGGTAGAGCGAACCTTCAGGTTCGCGTCTAAGCCCTTTATTTTTGTCATCCCTCACCGGCTTCAGCCGGTGAGGGATCTGCTTTTCCGAGTTTTTCAGCAAACTGTTTAGCCCCTGAGGAAACTCGGTCTACACCTTCTCTGAAAATGCTCTAGCACCCGCCGATCGAGGATCAGGTTCCAATACGGGACTCCGGTCAGGGAGCTCGGTCATTTCGGAAGCGAACCGCTGACGCACGGACTTGTCAAAGATCTCAGCCCTCCTCGCTCTCAACCGAGCCCAGAGGACGTTGGACACACTGAGCCCAACTTAATAGCCTAACTCGCTCGGTCAATCTGTCAAGTTACGAAGGTACTAGACCTTCCGGGGGAGCCGACAACGGTTGGCGTTGGAACTACGACTTCTCCATAACTGGGCAGGCTCACCCCTACTAACCTGAGGGTGCCTCATTCAACCTTCTTTTGGTTGGATGGGGATTTTGGTTTTCATTTCTCGAATCCGACAGTATGGTCGAAGACTGACCATAACATCGCGTACAGAAAAATCCCCGCCCAAGCAAAACCAGCTTGGACGGGGCACCCTCAAGATGCTAGGCTGGCCACCCGCCACCCGGCACAAGGACTTACTCCGGCACCAATAGCTTTGACAAACATGTGTCCGGAATAGGACACTTCTCACGGGGATTGTCAATACCGGAGAAGCCTCTACAATCTAGGACAATGCAGAAGCCGCGAGTTATATGGGAGGGGATCAAGGGGAGGTACAACCATTTTCGCCACATCTCCAGAAGGGGGTGGAAGGTGATGGTGGTAGTGTGGTCCGCCTTCATCTTGGTGGACTGGATCATCGGCAAGCTCGGGGATAACTATAAGGCTTTAAAGTCTGCATGGAACGCAGCCATTTTACACGTTCCATTTGGGTGGACTGTATGGGTTGTGGGCATACTGGTTATCGTTATTTTGATGACCGTCGATGGCAGCTATAGACAAGATCAGCAATCACAGACTGAAATTAAAAAGCTGATATGGCCGGAAGCTAGACCTAAGATAATCTTCGACTCGTGGGGCGAAGTTCCACATGATCATCCTGATGCCAGATTCCACGAAGCTACTACTCATAAGCCAGAACGAGAATATTTTGAGCGCGGCATATTCGTAGTAAATGATGGAGAGACTGCGCATGAAGTATACATTCCTCCAATCGAATTATATCCCGGCCTACACACACAATTGGGATTCGCAGGCAGGATAGACGCACATAGTAAAGGATTTATATTTATAAGTCTTAACATCGAAGAAACTAGCCATGTACTAGGAGTCCTAGAGAGGTGGAACCTGCTGGATGTTATGTCTAGATTAGAGGGAATTGTTAACGCTAATTCTACAAATAGGATATATTCTGTGAAGGTTAATGCTGTGTATAGGGACCTCGATAATGTCCACTACATGAGCACCACTGAGATGTCTTACGGGCGAGATGCCAAGAAGATTGTGTTTTATACAACTCAACAGAGGCCGCTGGGAACGGTGGAGACACCGGCAACATGATGACGCGAGAATACAGCGAAGGACCAGAAGCGGCAGCACGATTCAAGCCGGGTGGCGGGTGGCCCAGCCTACCATCTTGAGGGTGGCAGGTGGCCCAGCCTACCATCTTGAGGGTGCCCCACCCAAGCTTCCTTTGCTTGGGTGGGGATTTTTCGTCACTGGTCACTGACTTCCAACAGCAAGGCATTGTAGGCTGCGCTCATGCCTTGGGGATTGAAGCGCTATCAACAAGCTCGCGACCTGCACTTCGTCACCTTCAGTTGCTATCGCCGACGACCGTTTCTGCAGCCGGCAGCCGCCAAGCGAGTCTTTGAACGGGCGCTGGAGCAAACGCGCCGGCAATACGTTTCTGGGTCACTGCCTACGTGATCATGCCCGAGCACGTGCATCTGCTGGTGAGCGAGCCGGAGCGCACTCCGTTGGCCCACGCCTTGCAGGCGCTGAAACAATCGGTGGCGCGTAGACTGATTGCCGGCCGGGAACACTTCTGGCAGGCGCGTTATTACGACTTCAACGTATTTACCAGCAAGAAGCGGGTCGAGAAGCTGCGGTATATGCATCGTAATCCGGTGAAGCGCGGATTGGTGCAAGAGCCACAAGATTGGCCTTGGAGTAGTTTTCGTCACTACCTGACGGGAGAAGAGGGTGTGGTGGAGATTGAGTCGCAGGGGACGGGAAGAAAACGAGAGCGGATGGGTATGCCGCTGCGGGTGAAGCTGGTCGACAACCCCATCACCTTTGACAACCCGAAAGAATTACCCCACCCAAGCAAACCCGGCTTGGATGGGGCACTCTCAAGATGCTAGGCTGGGCCACCCGCCTTCAGATCAGCATCGGCCCACCGCTCAACGACGCGTCCCGAATCGGTACGTCGCCCAGAATGAAAAGATGAAAACAAGTCAGAGGCGGACGCGATCCGGTTATAGTGTTGGCATTCAGGGTGCCAAGAACAAAATCCTGCCAAGACCGAAAGGACAATCCAAGGACAATTCAATGAGAAAGCTCTCCGTGTTGTTGATCGCCATGGTTGCTCTTGTTTTCGCCATAGCTCCGCTGATGGCACAAGCTCCCGACGGCAAGTCCATCTACTTTCATCCTCCAATTCGCATATCGGATCAACCCCAAAACCCGGCTGTCCCCAGCGGTATTCTGCCGGCGCAATTCAAGGCTGCCTATGGATTTAATCGGATCCCCAATCAAGGCCAGGGTCAAACCATTGCCGTGATTGACGCTTACGATGATCCCACCATTGAAGCTGACCTGGCCGTTTACCGGGCCCAGTTCCACGTTGGTCCGTGCAATTTTCAGAAGGTGAAAGTTGGCAATCCGATGCATGGAGGCTGGGACTTGGAGACATCGCTTGACGTTGAGCAGGTCTGCGCCCTGGCGCCGCTGGCCAACATCCTCCTGGTGGAAGCCCAGAGCGACAGCGCGATCGATCTTCTCACCGCGGTGCAGGTTGCGTCTTCCTCGCCCAATAATGCCACGGTTGTATCGATGAGCTTTGGTTCCCCGGATTTCGTCGGAGAGCAGCAGTATGACAGCTACTTCTGTAATATCGTTGCCGGCAACGGGCAGCCGGTGACGTTTGTAGCCTCCTCCGGCGACTCCGCACACCATCCCGAATATCCTGCAACTTCACCCTGCGTCATCGCCGTGGGCGGTACAATCCTGGTTCTAGGTCAGGCTACACCGCTTTCCAACCCCCTGCAGTTGAACTACGGCAACGAAACCGGATGGTCAGGCAGCGGAGGCGGACTAAGCACAGGCGAAGGTCAACCATCCTGGCAAAATCCGGCTTGCGCAACCTGGTCAACCACCAATCGATGCGTTCCTGACATCGCATCGGTCTCACACAACATACCGCTATACTGCTCGTGCGCTGGAAATGGATGGACCACGGTAGACGGTACCAGCATCTCCAGCCCCGACTGGGCAGCCTTCTTCACCATCGTAAATTCGCTGCGCGCGGGTCAAGGTAAGGGGACTCTCAGCCAGGCCGCTTATGATGTCTACCAGATTTATTATTCTGGAAACTATGCCAACGAATTTCACGACATCACCACCGGAAACAACGGCAACTGCGGATCGGCTTGCAATGCCGGACCGGGCTATGACTTAGTCACCGGCATGGGTACCTACAAAGCAAACATTTTGGTCAATGCTCTAGTGGACGATACAAACTAGTTCCCTCTCTACACCATGTGCCTGGGGCGGGTGGCCCAGGTCTCGCGGCGGGTGGCCCAGGTCTCGCGGTTTTCGAGACCTGGGTATGAGGACTAGTTCCGGACGGGTGGCCCAGCCTACCATTTTGAGGGCGGGTGGGGTTTTCCGTCACAGACTGCAGGGGCGGCGGCTTTGCTCAAAATGCCCCCCCGCTTGTGGCGTGACCGCCATCACTGACAGCACTCCCCAACTCATGAACACTGTAAGCGTACCTTTCATAGGGATTCCTTGAAGGGACGCAAGAGCGTCGGTGCCGACACTGGCGCTGGAAGTCCTGACAGGGCTTCCTCTTCCTGACCTGCCCTTCTCCCTGCAGGCAGACCTTACGGCTGACCGATAAGGCGACTCTGAAGAACAAGACAGAATGGAGATCTGTTCTAATTTCCTGGCCTGCAGCGCTGATAATTGAACTCTGGCCTACACCTTCGACATCAAGGAACGTGCGGAAAATAGGAGTTTGCAGAATGAACTCATCCCCGTCGAATCCAGACCTGAATGCCTTTCTGAGTGCGCGTGACTTTCTCCTGCAACACCGCACTGACTACTCATTCGCTTACCAGAACTTTCGCTGGCCTCAGCTGACGCACTTCAACTGGGCGCTGGATTATTTTGACGGCTTCGCTCGTGGCAACCAGAAGACGGCCTTGTGGATTGTGGACGAAAGTGGCTCAGAGGTGAAACTGAGCTACGACCAAATGTCGCGTCGCTCCAATCAGGTAGCCAACTTTCTTCGCAGGATCGGCGTTCGCCGCGGCGATCGCATCATCGTTATGCTGCCCAACGTGGTTGCCATGTGGGAGGTCATGCTGGCGGCCATGAAGTTGGGTGCAGTTATGATTCCGGCAGCCACGCTACTTACCCCTGGCGATCTTAACGACCGCCTTACTCGAGGCCAAGCGCGGCACGTCATCACCCAAGCCGCTTTCACCGGCAGGTTCTCGCAACTGCCGGGCGAGCTATTCGCGAATCGTCGTGGACGAACCCGTCCCCGGTTGGATCTGGTATTCAGCCGCATATAAGGAAGCTGAAACTTACATCCCTGACGCAGCGACCAAGGTGACCGATCCCATGTTGCTGTACTTCACCTCGGGCACTACGGCCAATCCGAAACTCGTCTTGCACACTCATCAAAGTTATCCCGTCGGCCATCTGGCAACCATGTATTGGATCGGCTTGCGCTCCGACGACATTCACCTCAACATCAGTTCTCCGGGATGGGGCAAGCATGCGTGGAGCAACTTCTTTGCTCCGTGGAATGCAGGAGCGACCGTCTTCGTGCACAGCTACTGCACGATTCGAGGCGAAGAAGACGCTCGAAGTAATCTGCCACTACGGAGTCACATCATTGTGCGCACCGCCAACGGTTTGGCGTCTGCTGGTGCTCGAGGACTTGAACAAGTATCCGGTCAAGATCAAGGAACTGGTAGGCGCCGGTGAACCACTCAATCCGGAAATCATTGAGAAAGTCCGGCAGGCATGGGGCCTGACCATTCGTGACGGTTTCGGGCAAACCGAGACCGTGCTGGTCATCGGCAACTTTCCCGGCCAGACGGTGAAACCGGGTGCCGCAGGTGTTCCTTCCCCCGGACACGACATCGTTTTGCTGGACGCCGACGGCAACGAATCTGCCGATGGTGAAATCTGCGTCCGCCTGAATCCCGCGCCTATCAGCTTGATGGCCGGCTACGTCGACGATCCAGAGCTGACAGCAAGTGTCATGGAGGGTGGCTGTTATCACACTGCCGACATCGCCAGCCGCGATGCTGACGGATACTACACCTACGTTGGGCGGGATGATGACCTGTTCAAGTCGTCAGATTATCGCATCAGTCCCTTCCATCTGGAGAGCGCACTGATGGAGCATCCTGCGATCGTGGAAGCTGCCGTGGTGCCGGCACCGGACGCAATTCGCTGGAAAGTTCCCAAGGCTTATATCGCTCTGAAGCCTGGCATTGATCCATCACCAGCAGTGGCGCACGAGATCTTTGCATTCGTCCGCAAACGCCTGGGATCGTACCAACGCGTACGCCGCATCGAATTCACTGAGCTGCCAAAGACAATTTCCGGAAAGATCCGCCGAATCGAGCTTCGGAACCAGGAGGAGATCGAACGTCCCGTGGGAGCAAGACGCGAGTTCGAGTACTGGGAAGAAGATTTTCAGGACTTGATTCGGGCACGTGCCTATCGCTTCTACGAGGAACGAGGCTGTGAACACGGTCACGACTTCGAGGATTGGCTGCAGGCGGAGTCGGAAATAGCAGGGAAAAAACCCGCGATGCCGCTGCCGAACTAGGACTCCATCGCGTCGAACTTCCGCGGAGCCCTCTCAACTGGCCGAGGACCTGTTCCTGGACTGGTGTCCAAAGCCATCGATTGCCGCAGTATCCTTCGGCGGATCGGAATTCCGGACCACTCTAACGTCGAAACAACGTCGAAGAGCCCGGTTCAGTCTGGCTGGCGATCGCCAAATAGATATAGCTATCGCGATTTACCGGCTTTCACCGTAATTTCCGCCGCCGCCGATTGTTGTGGATCGGCCCTGCTGGTCGCTACCAGATGATAGGTCCCGGGCGAGTCGGGCGCGATGTAAACCGCCAAAGACGCCACTTGACCTCCGCTGGCTTTGGCTCCGCGAGGAACAACTCGTCCCCCGGCGTCACCTTCCTGCACTGACCAGTCCACCTCGAGATCGTCGGTGCCGCTTACCGTCGCAGCAAAGTCAAGCGAATGTCCGGGCGCCACGCGGGCGGTCGCGGGTAATAGGGTTACGGCGACGTTGGCGGGAACTGCAGTGCGTTTTGCCGGCAGCGAGGACCGCAACATCCACACCGCAGCGCCGGCTCCCACGATCAGCAGAATAATTACCAGAATTTCCAGCACCGGCAGGCGCGACTTCTTGCGCCGCGGCTTCTCAACCGCCGCCGGTTCAACATAGTCATACGCTGTGGGAGGCGATGGAACGTAGTCATACGCTGTGGGAACCGGTGAAAAAGCTGCGGGCACACCAGCTTTCTCTTCCGGAGACGGCGTTGCCTCAGGCGATACCATTTCCGCAGCCGGCGGTGGTTGTGTGGTGCGTGACGCTTCCGCAGCCGGTAATGCTTCCGCAGCGGGCGCAGCTAACGCTTCCTGCGGCGCGGCCTGTTCCGCCGGCGCCTGGTCACTGAAGGCAGGTCTGGCCATGGTTCCCGCCGACTCAAACGGCTGTTGCGGAACCGGCACACCGCAATTGCTACAGAATTTGTCTTCCCGCCGCAGGCCTTGGCCGCAGGCTGCGCAAAAGCTAGGCCAAACTAGCATCATTGTCCCTGCTGTTGTGTGAGCAGCACAATGTCATGGTTCGTCTGCCCACGGGCTATGGCCAACTTCTGGTTCTTCCAATCGTAGTCGTAACCGTAAATGCTCAAATCGGTGAAGTTGGTCATCTGGGTTATGGTTGGGCCGCCGATTGCCTGCACGACCATGTTGGACACTCCCTTCATGGTTACGGCATAGTACAGCGACTGCCCGTCAGGAGAGTATTGGAAAGAACTGGCCAGGGCACGATTGGGGAAAAAGGTCTTCACCGGCAAGCCGCCGGAGGCCGGCAGGATGGCGATCAGCAATTTGAAGTTGACCCCGGCGCCCTCGGCGGTCAGAATCGCGATCTGCTGGCCGTCAGGCGAGAAGGTACCAAACTCCGCGCCCCGGCTGGTGACCGGCTTCGCATCGCCCCCGCTCAACGGCATTTCCATCAACAATTTCTTGCCATTGTCGATGCTGCTGTAAAGGAAAGACTTGCTGTCGGGCGAACAGGACGCGTTCTGGTCCACTTTCCCCTTGGTCAGAACGGTCGCCGCTCCGCTTCGCAAATCCAGCCGCCAGATGTTAATCGTCCTGGTCTGCTTGTTCGGCATAAAGAACAATGCGTTGGCACCGTCGCGGCAAACCGACAGCCCTCCCATCGGCAAGTTCTCATGGAAGAGGATGCTGCGATTACTGCCGTCGGCATTCATGATGGCGATGTGGCTATCGTAATCCATGGTTACCAGGCGTCCGTCGGGCAGCCATCCCACTCCGGTTTCGCCATGACTGCTGATGGGCGTAGCATTCGCGCCGGCATTTGCGTCCGAACCCATCACGTATACCGAGGCTTGCGGAGTCAGTTGAATCGAGATCAACTGCTTGCCATCTTTGGTGACGGCGAGGGTCAGATTGCTGTAGGAGTTGAGATCGTTGGTGATGCGGTGCAGCTTGCCGGCGGCGATGGCGATCTCTCCCACCTGGCCGTTCCAGTCGCTGGCCGCGTCGTGAAAGACGAATACCAGGTGCTCGTTATCCGGCATCCAGGTCGGTTTCTGCAGAATCGCGGAACCGGCGAACACGGTCTTTTCTTTTCCCGTCTGCGGATTCAGCAGTACCAGCCTGCCCAGGTTCTGGCTGCCGGGATCGAGCACTGAAGCCGCGATCGACTTGCCATCCGGAGACCACGCCGGATCGGCATATCCGGGAAGCGGTAGCCGGGCAAGCACGTGCTCGCCAGTACCATCGGCGTGAGCCAGGATGAGTTTTGAACTCGCGTCGTTGGAACTATTTCGCAGATACACGATCTGCTCGCCATCGGGCGAGAAGCTGACCGCGCTGTCAACGTCGTCAACCAGTTTGCGCGGCGTACCGCCCAACACCGGGATCTGGTATAGAAATCCCAATCCGGGCTGTTGCGGGTCACTGCTGACAAAGTAGAGAAAATCGCCGTTTGGGGAAAACGTCAGTCCCTTGTAGCTGATCTCCGACGCCGGCATGATTTGCGCGTTGCTGCCGGTAGCGACGTGACGCATCCACAAACTTTCCTGTCCATGGCCTTCGTCCACCACGTTGACCACATACTTTCCGTCGGGTGAAATGGTCGCTAGCAAAGCCTTGCCCGAGTTAGTGAGCTTCTCCATGCTCATGTTCTGGAACGGCACTGGTCCCGAATCGCCTAGCCACGCCGAAAATTTTCTGTAGAAGCCGTAGATTCCGGCCGCGACCATCGTCAGACTCAGCACCAGAACCAAGGTGGCACCGTTGCGATGACGGCGCGCAGCCCCCAGCACAACGGAGCCGCTGGAAGCGCTGTTCAGGTGTCCTCGGTCACGCACTGCCGGAGTCGATGTTGACGATACCGCAGCCATGCGAGCTTGCGACGTATGCCCGGTGCTGTCGCGTTTCAGGCGCTTCAAGTCGGCTCGTATTTCCGCCGCGCTCTGGTAGCGCAGATCCATGTCCTTCTCCAAAGCCTTGTCAACAATCTCCACCAACTTGAGAGGAACGGAGGGATTCAGCTCGTCAACCGGACGCGGATTACGGTCGAGGATGCCTTGAAAAATGACGGCCGAAGTGTTGCCGTCGAAGGGAATCTTTCCCGTCGTCATCTCATACAGGATGGCGCCCATGGAAAACAGATCGCTGCGTCCGTCCAGCTCCTCGCCCCGCGCCTGCTCGGGCGACATGTAGGCCACGGTACCCAACGCAATTCCGGGTGACGTGAGATGAAGTGGGGCAACCGTAACAGCCTCACCGGCTACGGTTTCTAGCGCGGCGCGGCGGTCATACGTCAGTTTCGCCAAACCGAAATCGAGGATCTTGGCTTGCCCACGCGTGGTTAGAAAAATGTTGGCCGGCTTCAGGTCGCGATGCACGATGCCTTTGTGGTGCGCGACATCCAGCGCGTCGGAAATCTGGATTCCGATGTCGAGGATCTTGTCCAGCGGAAGCGGGTGGCCGTCGATCTTCTCGCTGAGACTTTCGCCTTCCAGCAACTCCATGGCGATGAAGTGCTGCCCGTCGCACTCCTCGATGGCGTAAATCGTGCAGATATTGGGATGGTTCAGCCCGGACGCGGCGCGAGCCTCCTGCTTGAAACGCTCCAGAGCGAGGCTGTCCTGCTCGAAGTCCCGTGACAGAAACTTCAACGCCACGTGGCGGCCTAGCCGGCTGTCCTCGGCTTCATACACTACTCCCATGCCGCCGGCGCCCAGCTTTTGCAGCACCGTGTAGTGCAGGATGCTCTTCCCGATCAGACTCTCCAAGCTCACGACTCCTGAGTATTCGACTCTATTGCGCCGCAAGAGTTACCGTCAAGGAGGGGCGGCAGCAAGACTTGCCTGCGGGTTGCCACTTCAGCGGCGTGAAGAACTGGGCGGGAACTATGGTGTGTCTCGCGGGGGCGTGCCCATGCGCGGGAACCAAGCGCCATAGGCGCGCAATAGTCTAGCCCAGCACGTAGCCCGCCGCCGGCGGGCGCAGTGCTGGGCGCGCTGAGAATTAGTCCGAGCCCCGTAGGGACGGCAGGGTTCTGCTCTCGGCCCAGATGGCCAGTCAGGAAACGCGCGGATGCTGACCGGCGAAAAGAAAGCAGGTCCTTCGACTCTGGCGGCGAAGCGCCGCCTGCGCTCAGGATGACACCCGAAAAACCTTGCGGCTGAGATTACACATCAGCAAAAATTGCGTTGAGATGTTAAATCAGCGACCAGTCACTATTCACTAGCCCTTCATGGCTGCGCCCATATCGCCGGTGGCCTTCATCATGAACTCATTCAACTTTTCTTCGCTGAACGGAAGCGGTTCTGGAACGGGTCGTGTTTGTTGTGTCGCCATGTGATGATTGGATCCAACAGACGAAACGCGTTTTATTTCAAGTCGCTTCGGTCGGATAGCAGGACGCCGTTGCGGGCGTAGCTGTCGCGCGGCACTTCCACGAACGAAATGGTCAGTTTCTCGGCCTTGACGTGAAGTTCGTCGCACATCGCGTCGGTAATGCGCTTGACCGCGCGTCGCTTCTGTTCGATGGTGCGCCCCGCCAACAACGTGATTTGCACATGTGCCATAGCACTCTCCGCTGCAACATTTTCACGACAGAGACCAGACCGTCAGGAGCAAGCGATTCTCAAAAACTCCGTGCCCTCCGTGCCTCAGTGGTGAAACAAATCTTTATTGATCAGTCGCCATTTTCTCTCGATGGTGCAACTTACTTCGCCAATTCGTAGCCGGCAAAGAAATAGCTAAGTTCGAAGCGGGCTGTGTCCTCGGCATCGGAACCGTGCACCGCGTTCTTCTCGATGTTCGCCGCCCATTTCTTTCGAATGGTCCCCTCCTCGGCTTTGGCCGGATCGGTTGCGCCCATCAACTTGCGATAGTCGGCGATAGCTTCTTCCTTCTCCAGCGCGATGACAATGATCGGTCCACTCGACATGAAGTCGGTGAGCGACTCGAAAAACGGCCGATGCACATGCACCGCGTAGAAGCCTTCGGCTTGCGCCTTATTAATGTGCAGCATCTTCATACCGATGATGCGGAATTTGCTTTCCAGCAGAGTGTGGATGATGTCGCCGGCCGCGCCGCGTTCAACCGCGTCAGGCTTAATGATGGAAAGAGTGCGTTGTAATGTCTTCATGCGTGATGGAGTTCCCTCTCGTCTTATCGTTTGTCGCGTGGCGCTAAACTACCGGCCCGTCGATAGCCCAAGCGCTTTTCGCTTTTCGCTTTTCGCTTTTCGCTTTTCGCTTTTCGCTAGTTGCTAGTTGCTAGTAGCTAGTTGCTTAGCCAAGAAATATGAATTGTCATCCCGACCGAGTGGCTTCAGCCACGAGCGGAGGGATCTGCGGTCCATTCGCAGCGGTGCGATGCTTGGCCCGGCACGAACAGCCTGCGTAGAACCTCTGCCGTCCCAGGGGACTCGAGTTGATCTTCCACTTACCCAGAGACTCCGCCTGCGGCTACGTCCTAGGCTAACTGCGGCGGCGCCCTTACGGGCTTTAGTTTCGGCCTGCAGGTCTCGCTGGCGAAGACTAAATTGAGTTCTCACGCAGACTCTTAAGCCCATGCTCAACTCAGCGCTCTCTCGCCGTAAAGACCCGCGCTCCCACCGAAAGACAGGCCAAGTACAAGCCTGGTAAACGCTAACGGTTAAAGCGAAGAGCGGAGCGAACCGCGGCCTGTCACCTTCCCATCACCGCCGACTGCGCCTTCACCAACGTCTCGCCAATCTCGGCCGGCGACTTTGCCACATGAATGCCCGCAGCCTCCATCGCCTTGATCTTCTCCGCCGCCGTTCCCTTGCCGCCGGAGATGATGGCTCCCGCGTGTCCCATGCGGCGTCCGGGAGGCGCGGTCTGTCCGGCAATAAAGCCAACCACCGGCTTGTGCACGTTCTGCTTGATAAACTCCGCCGCCGTCTCCTCGGCACTCCCACCAATCTCGCCAATCATGATGATCGCTTCCGTCTCCGGATCGTCATTGAACAAGCGGATCGCATCCACAAAATTTGTCCCGATGATCGGATCGCCGCCAATGCCGATGGCGGTCGACTGCCCAATGCCGCGCGTCGTCAACTGATACACCGCCTCGTAGGTCAGCGTGCCCGAGCGCGACACAATCCCCACGTTGCCTTCCTTGTGAATGTGCGCCGGCATAATGCCGATCTTGCACTTGCCCGGCGAAATGATTCCCGGGCAATTCGGTCCGATCAAGCGCGATTTCTTGGTCTTCAGAAACTCCCAGGCGTTGACCATGTCTTTCGCGGGAATGCCTTCCGTGATGCATACGATCAGCGGCAGACCAGCTTCGGCGGCTTCCATGATGGCATCGGCCGCGCCCGGAGGCGGAACGAAGATTACCGTCGCATTCGCACCAGTCTTCTCCACCGCTTCGCTTACCGTGTTGAAGATGGGCCAGCCCTCGTGCTTGGTGCCGCCCTTGCCGGGAGTCACTCCACCTATGACAGTCGTCCCATAGGCCGCGGCATTCTTGGCGTGGAAAGTTCCTTCACGGCCGGTCAGTCCCTGCACCAGCAGGCGCGTCGATTTATCAACCAGGATGCTCATACTTTTGCCATTCCCCTTTCGAGCCTTCCGAACATGTGATGACGACAACATTACCGTGGCACACGCCTGTGCACTCCTGATCGAAGTCAGTGGTTTGGAGGCTGTTTTCACAACTCAGTTCAAGACAGGTAAGAACCCAGCTTTCGTCACCCAATGTCGATGTCATCGGCGTCGGCGTGTGGGCAGGTTTATCGAAAGGAATCGTCTTTGCTCCCATTATTGCCCCTTTGCGGCGGCAACAACTTTTTCAGCCGCGTCTTTCATAGTCTCTGCCACAATGAATTTCAGTCCACTCTCTTTCAAGGTCTTGCGGCCCTGCTCGACATTAGTACCTTCCAGCCGCAGCACAATCGGCAACTGGATATTCGTCGTGCGCGCCGCGCTAACAATGCCATTCGCCAGCGTATCCACGCGCAGGATTCCCCCGAAAATATTGATGAGCACCGCCTTCACATTCTTGTCGCTCAGCAGGATTTCGAATGCGTGCGTGACTTGCTCCTCGTTAGCGCCACCGCCCACGTCGAGGAAATTTGCCGGCATGCCACCGGCATACTGAATGATGTCCATGGTCGCCATCGCTAGGCCGGCGCCATTCACCATGCAGCCCACGCTGCCGTCCAGCTTGATGTAGTTCAGGTTATATTTGCTGGCTTCGACTTCGAGCGGATCTTCTTCGCTGATGTCGCGCAGGTCCTTGATCTCGGGATGGCGATAGAGCGCGTTGTCGTCGAAATTCATTTTGGCATCGAGCGCGAAGAGCCGTCCATCGGTCGTCGTAATGAAAGGATTGATCTCGACCAGAGAAGCGTCGGTATCTTCAGCCGCGCGCGCCAGCGCCATCATGAACTTCACCGCGCCACTGATGTACTTGGCCTCAAGTCCCAGGCGGAAGGCAATCTCGCGCGCCTGAAATGCCTGCAACCCAAAGCCAGGCATGATGTGCTCTTTGATGATGGCGTTAGGATCTTTAGCGGCGACCTCTTCGATCTCCATGCCGCCCGCGGCCGACGCCATGAACACGTTGCGTCCGTTAGTACGATCCAGCACGATGCCAAGATACAGCTCGCGCGCAATCGGCAGCGTCTCTTCAATCAGCAACCGCTGCACCGTCCTGCCTTCAGGGCCGGTCTGGTGCGTAACCAGAGTTCATGCCGAGCATCTTGGTGGCAAGCTCTCCGGCTTCTTCCGGCGACTTGGCAATTTTCACGCCGCCGCCTTTGCCGCGGCCGCCGGCATGAATCTGCGCTTTCACTACGACACCGGTCGCGCCATCCTGAAAAAGCCCCCGGGCTACATCAAGCGCGTCTTCGCGGTTCTCGACCATCTGGCCGCGCGGCACAGCTACTCCATACTTCGAGAGAATGGCCTTTCCCTGGTACTCGTGTATTTTCATTTTGATATGACGACAGCGGGACTCTAGCCTGCTCCCGCCCTGGCCAACACAATTGGAGAAAAGCAGGTCCCTCGACTCCACTTCGCTCCGCTCGGGATGACAGAACGGGGCACCCGGCCCGGACTTGTCTACTCCTTACAAGGATGGCGTAACCGTAGGAAACCCTTGATTGTATAGGACTGGGCAAGGAACAGGCTAGTGCCGTGGCATTCTGCCCACGGTGTTCAAAAACTTCGCGAGCGCACATCCCCTAGATCGTCCCAGACGAACCTTTCTCCATCATCTCTGAATCTTATCCCCAGGAGAAAATCACCTCATGGAGTTAGGACTGAAAGGCAAGATCGTTCTCGTAACCGGAGCCAGCAAAGGAATCGGCAAGGCCATTGCCGCAGGATTTGCCGCCGAAGGATCGAAGGTCGCAATTACTGCTCGCCACCAGGAAGAGTTGCAACAGGCTGCGAGTGAAATCAGCCGAGAGCACCGGCGCTGAAGTGATCGGCATTGCAGCCGATATGTCGAAACCGGCGGACATCACCCGCGCCGTCGAAGAAGTCGTAAGGCGCTTCGGCACCGTCCATGTACTGGTGAACAACGCAGGCGGCGTCGAGGCCTTTGCCGGTTTCCCGGACCTTACTGATGACGACTGGCTCTACGCTCTCAATCTCAATCTGCTATCGGCGGTCCGCGCCACCCGCGCAGTCCTTCCTCACATGCAGCGGCAGAAATGGGGTCGCATCATCAACATCTCCAGCGAATCAGGCACCCAGCCCGATGCCTTTATGCCGCACTACAACGCCTCCAAGGCTGCCATGAACAATCTGACCAAGAGCCTTTCAAAGGCCTATGCGACCGATGGAATTCTGGTGAACACGGTTTCTCCCGCGTTCATCATGACGCCGCTGGTGACGGACATGTTGCAGAAGCTGGCGAAGGAGCAGGGCACGACTCCCGAGAAAGTGGCGGCGCAATTTTTGGAGAAGAGCCGCCCGCATATCGAACTGAAGCGGCCCGGTGAAAGTGAAGAAGTGGCCTCGGCCGTGGTTTATCTCGCCTCAGAGCAAGCGTCATTCATTACCGGGACCAACTTGCGGGTCGATGGCGGGTCAGTAGCAAGCGTCTAAGCTTAAGACCATGAAGGATGAGGTGTGTAATCCACCCTTACCAGAGTTGGGTGTACTATTGACGAACACAAAAAGGTCAAGTCCGGTTGAATCTTTCAGGCCATACCTGGTGGCAAACATCCAGCCTCATAGGAGGGATCGCGGATGAAACGCCTGACCGGTATTCTCTGGCCGTTGCCGACCCTTGCTGCTCGCGAGATGCCCTGGCGGCGGTTCAGTGCCGCTCGCACGACCGTGCCTTTTCCTGCGCCGAATCCAGATGATCCAACGGCCCCAATACCGGCCTGAGGGCGAATACATCGAGACGACTATATCCGGTCCTGCCGTTTCATCGGTCGACTTCGGGATCGCTGCCAGAGCAAGGCGTGGTCGCGAACGTCAGCGGATTTAGCCCGTGGCTAAGCAACGGGAGGTGGTCCAATAGTTGGACGTAATGCAATTGCAGTTGAACGCTACAATAAGCCATCGGCAATGCTAACGGAGGTGGTGACTTCCCCTTGCCGAACCGGGCTCCCGTTGGTAGAGGCCCCCTCCAGCAGCCAGCACGGCAGACGTCTCACTTAGACTGTACTTGCTTTGCAGTTCACCGAACATTATTCAGGAATGGTTCGAATCAAGGAAACGCATGTAAAATGATTGCGCCGTAGAGGATGTCGAGCACCAGATCGAGGTCCAGACCATGGGGCAGTTCACCGCGCTCGATTCCCCGGCGCAGCGTCTGGTAGGCCTCCTGCCGGCGCGGCCGAAGAAACCGGGCGCGAAACGCTTCCATCAGTTCCACATCCGACTGCCCACCGGCGATCACCGCGGCTACGATGCGACCGCGGGGCGAGCGCAAAACCCCCAGCCACTGGCTCATCTGCAGGCTCACGTCTTTGTAGACCGAGCCGCAGTCGGGAAAATGCAGATCGTCCTTGGTAACCGACGCGAATGCATCTACCACCAGGGCGCCCTTGTTGGGCCACCAGCGATAAACCGTGGCTTTTCCTACTCCCGCATGGGCGGCAATGGCTTCGATGGTGAGCTCGGCGAACCCGGCTTTCTGCAGCAGCTTCAGCGTACTGCGCAGAATCGCCTTTTGCGATTGTTCGCAGCGCGGCCGGCCGGGACGGCGTTTGCCGCCATCATATCCGTTCGCCTGCTTTTGTTCAGAAGATGCCATTTCCTCGATAACCCGGGCCCGCCGCATTGAATCCAATACGTATCGTATCGTATCATAGCAATTGCATTCCTCACGATTTTGTAAGCCGTAATCGCCTTCATCCGGCCCCGATTGGAGTTTCACCCGACCGATGTGGATTGTTGCCTTAGCGCTGCGGAGCAATACGTGGCAATGGTTCTGTCGCCGGCGATGGTTATGTCTATGTCCTCTACTCGTTCAGCGTATTGTTTTCTCGATGCGTCGGGGAAGGCCGTGGCGCAACTGGCAAAGGCCGACACTCTAAGCTCGATCAGCTCGGCCTCAAAGGTCGAGATGTACACCTATAAGGCCGCCGACGGAAAGACCCCGCTATTCGGCACCATCGCCTTCCCGTCTAACTTTGACCCGAGCAAGAAATATCCCACGCTGGTTTCGGTGTACGGCGGTCCTGCGGCCGGCAATAATGTACCCACCGAAAATTTCGCTACTCCGAGCCCCACAACCGAATACGGGTTCCTGGTGGTCTCGCTCTCCTCCCGTGCCATGCCGGGAATGGGCAAGCGCGTCTTGGATTCCATCTACCTCAAGCTTGGCGTCACCGAGATGGACGATATGGCAGAGGGCATCAAAGCGCTCTGGAACCGGCCATATTTCGATAAGACGCGTGTGGGGATCTATGGCACCTCATACGGCGGATACACGTCGGCCATGGAGATTCTCCGGCACCCGGATGTGTTTACGGCCGCGTCGGCTTCTTCGCCACCGACCTCGTGGTATAACTACGACTCGATTTACACTGAGCGTTACATGTGGATCCCCGAGGGGAACAAAGAGGGCTACGAAGCCGGTAGCGCCATGAACTTCGCCAAGGACCTGCGCGGCCGTCTGCTGCTCTATTACGGGACCGCGGATAACAACGTGCACCCCAACAATTCGATGCAACTGATTCGCGCGCTGCAAAGCGCCGGCAAGAGTTTCGAATTGCAGGTGGGTCCCGACCAGGGTCACAGCGGAGTGAACAACCAGCACATGATGGAGTTTTTCATCGAGAATCTGGTCGTGCATCCCGAGAGGTTGATAGCCCCGAAATAATATAGATGACAAAATCGAGGTCAGCCCGGTGGGCTAGGTGGTCAGGCATGACAGGCCGACGGGCGCGGGCCGCTTCAGTGCGACTTCTTCGCCCGCTTCCTCTTCGATGCGCGCTCGCCTTGCGGCGCGGTTCCGCTTCAACGGAGACCGTGGTGTCGGCGAACAGCGCGCGTACGGCGGCATCCATCCGTTCGGCTTCTGTGTGCCGTGGATTCGGCGGCGGTGAAGGCTTCATGCTGCGGGCATCATCAGGCCGATCGGGACGGCCGAAGATCAAACATTGCAAACGGATGCCAAATGCTATCCTGAAGACGCAATGATGTCGTTAAAGCGCCAGCCGCTGGATGCCGATCACAGTATTCGGGGTGGTTCCCGTGCGTCGAGTTCGCCGTCGTCCTGTGTTATCATCCCTGAACACGACAAGGCCACTTCGGTACTAGGAAGGCATGATCTCATCCATTTCAATTCACGGCTACCGAGGGTTCGAGCATTTCGAGATGCCCGATCTTGGCCGGATAAACCTGCTTGTCGGGACCAACAATAGCGGGAAGACCTCGATCCTAGAGGTTGTTAGCATGATCGAGTCCGCTGGTGATCTTCCGCGCCTGTGGAACATACTCTGGAAGCGAGGCGAGCGTACGGTCCGAACACTTCCTCCGCTCGACAAAAATCCCGCGCCGCGCCCCGTTGCGGAGGCCGATCTTGCGCACATCTTCTATGGACATGAAATCCACGCGGGCACGCGCCTTTCGATTACAGCCAAGAATGAATCCCCGGAGAGATCTTTGGAGTTGGAGATCCGTGAGCTTTCCGCTGGCGAAAAAATTGACCCACAATTCCTAGATGACAGCGACGACAATCCGCTTCCGCGCATGGCGCTCCACATGTCCGGCAACCCCGCTCCAGCAGTTCCTCTGGTTGTTTTATCTCGGAATCTTGGGATACCCGGCGGCCAACTTAGAAGACCATCCAGGCGGGGTCAACCGAAACGCCCCGTACAATTCATCAGCACTGAATCAATCACAGCCGACGAAGCCATGGCTGCTTGGAATACGGTTTCCCTCAAACCGGAAGAGAAACTAGTGCTTCAAGCTCTTCAGGCACTCGACAGCAACATACAGGGGATCGCCCTCCAGGCAAGGACTCCGCAACAGTATTGGGGACCGGGAGTCGCGGTGGTTTCATGGTCAAGCTGAAGTCTCTTGAAAATCCCGTCCCGATCGGGAGCATGGGCGATGGTATTTGGCGGATGCTCGCTCTTTCGATAGCCATTGCACAAAGCAAGGGCGGCACTCTATTGGTTGATGAAATTGATACTGGCTTCACTACGGTCATGTCCAAAATGTGGAACTTGATCTATAGCGCCGCAAAGGAGTTTAACGTACAGGTCTTTGCCACGACCCACAGCTACGATTGCGTTTACAGTCTCGCGCAAATTTGTCCAGATGCTGATTCTGACAACAAAATTACAGTCCAGCGGATTGAAGCCAACAAACACCAATCGGTTCCGTACGATAAGAAGAAATCTCAGTCGCCGCCGCAAGAGAGATCGAGGTTCGTTAAGGGACCGACACGGATTTCAAAAAGTTCTGATCGTCGAAGGAATCGATGACAAGCATTCATGATCGGCCTAATGAAGAATTTCATGGACTGGCAAGAAGAGAAGGCTCGATGGCCGGTATATGTAGACCTGGGGAACAGCGTTTCTGAGATGCTTGCTCCGGCGTTCTTAACAACTCATTTCAAGGAAGCTGGTGTTTCAACCGTCGGGATCATGTTCGACGCCAATCGTGATCCCGCTGGCCGATATCGAAGTATACAGGAATACCTCCTCCAAGTTCTTTACCGACCTACAGGAAACTATGCCGGTCGGGGGTCTTGTCGCTAAAATTTAGGAGGAATGAGGATGGGCCTTTGGATTATGCCGATAATTCGGCCGAAGGTTTTGGAGACTTTCTTGCGTTATTTGGTCCGAACTCCGAAGAACCTCTTTTGGAAGCACGCCGTTGAATCCGTACAATCTGCCAGGTCGCGTGGTGCGACATGTCCAGATAAAGATATCGCAAAGTCGAATCTCTATACATGGTTGGCATGGCAGAACCCTCCCGGTCAGCAGCCGGGGCTAGCCCTAACAAAGCACATCCTTGATCCTAAATTGCCTTATGCGGAACCGTTCGTGAAATGGTACCGCGCGCTCTACGAGTTGTAATGGGGGTAACCCAGTTGTCGCCGATTGCCTAAACCTTTGCTTTTTTAGATTTTCCGCGGCGCTGACGGGAATGCTCTCTTTCAGTTCGTCCTAGCTCGGTCGTCGGTTTCCTTCCCGGTCAGCTGATCGTACGTGAGGTGCTTGCCAACCATGAGGCGAACGGCTTCACTGAAGCGATCCGAAGCGTTCCGGCCATAGCGATTGGTATAGCGGTACGCCTGCTCATTGAGATACCGGAACAGATGGAACGGGCCACGCGCACGTACGTACCGCGCAGGCCGCGCTATAGCGATCTCCAGAAGTTTCCAGTCCGTTGGTGTGGACCTCTACCTGAAGTGACCCGGCGGTCTGGATCTCAGGCTCCTCAGCATTCGCGCGCCGGGTCGGTCCAGATAGAGTTCTAGCGTTTCTCGTTACTGATGTTCCGGCAAGCAGTTTTCTGCCCTACAGCCCGGCAGCCGGCGCAGTGATAAAGGGTGAGATCTCTCCAGAGGCCTCACCCTTTCGCTTTGAATTAAAGTTGCGCTCTACTCGTGGCTCTTCGCATTGGGGTCAGGGGCCGGGGTTGGGATGCGTGGGAGCATCTCTGCGCGGGTGGCTGCGTTGTAGGCAAACCACGCTTCGATCATGGAACTCTGCATCACATCGTCCTTCTGCACGCGGTCATAGGTGTCCGCGTTGGAGTGGTGGGTACGGGTACCGTACTCCAACCCATCCTGCTGGAAACCGATGCCGTTCAGGCCGATCCACGAAAAGGCGGTCGAGTCCGTGCCACCGGGGCTCGCGGTGGGTCTGAACTGATCCCCGCCAGAAACAGCAACAATATGCTGGTCCTTGATGGGCTCAATCCAGGACTTGAAGATGGCCGCCATCTGCGGACTACCCCCCGCCGAGACTCCGCGGAAGCGGCCGGAGCCGCCGTCGTCGTTGAAGTACACATCCAGCTTGTCGTACTCGGGGGTCTTCACCATGGTGGTGCGTTGAGCGAAGTGCTGCTGCACGTAGGCGGTTGAGCCGTAGACGCCCTCCTCTTCGCCGCCCCACAGGGCAACGCGAACCGTACGCGCCATGGGCTTGTGCAGCGTAGCCAAAATGCGCACCGCCTCCATCGCCACTGAAGATCCCGTGCCGTTATCCGTGGCGCCGGTGCCGCCCTGCCAGCTGTCGAAGTGACCGCCGAGCATGACGACTTCGTCCGGTTTGGTGGTGCCCGGAATCTCGCCGATGACATTGAATGCGTTCTGGTCTTCCTTCTGATAGTCGACAGCGATATCGAAGTTCAGCTTCGGCGTGATACCGTGCTGCACCAGGCGGACGAGGCGGTTATACTGCTCTGCCCCAATGGCGACGATCGGAGGCGGAATTGGATCCTTGGGATTCTCCGACCCGCCATACGTGGCAAAGATCGTACCGCCGTCTCCGTTGTAACCCGGCGTGATGGAAATGGCCACGCCCTCTTCCTTCAGGAAGGCGTTGACCTCGTTGCGCAGGACCCCGTTCTTCGCATTGGCCAGGGCAAGCGACGTCGGCGTGTACTCCCATGTCGCCTTCACCGGGGCGCCCCCGCCTGCTGGGGTCGCGATCGGCTGCAGCGCCAGCGCCGGCTGCTGCTCCGCGCCCGCCGCCACCCCCTCCGCGCGCGCCTCCGCGTGCCAGAATTTCCTCATCCGTTGGGGAAGGCTGCGCGTCCGCCCGCGTGTGGAGCGTGAGTGGAGCCGGGTCAAACATCAGCAGCGCCTTGCCCTTCAGCTTGCCATGGTATTTGGCGAAATCTGCTTTCGAGTGGATGGGCGCCCACACCGGCTCGACCGTGATCGGGCCGTTCGTCCCAGGCGTCCATGCCAGCGGGAACCCGGTAAACGCAGCATAGACCGGAGTCTCCATCGCGGCGTAGAAATGCTTGATCTGCCACCCATAGCCGAAGGGCCACTTTTCCAGGTGGACGTTCTTAAGTCCCCACTCTTTCATCTGCTTCATAGCCCACTCGGCGGCGAGCTTGTGATTGCGGCTGTTGGTGACGCGCGGACCATAAACCTCGGACATCCAGAAGAGGTTTTCCATCACTTGCGAGTGCTGGAAGGCCTCGGTCTTGATCTGGGCCAGGGCGTCCAGATCGACTTTGTCGCCTCCTGGCGCCTGCGCGAAGGAAGCCGGGATGAGGAAGAGGGCCGTGACCATCGCGGCAGCCTGCCTGAAGCGGAGTAGATTCATGGAGATTCTCGCTTTCTCCGGTACTTGACCTCCACACGGCGTTCGAGCCTGCCCGGACTGGGATAGAGAATCATTCTCGCACACTAATTGTCCAACAGTCAGGTTATTGTAAACGTGCAGATCGGCTCCAGGAGGATCGCCATTCCAGACAAAGGTTGACATCCCACCGGACATTCTCCGTGTGACGCGTGACTCGTCCGAAGCAGTGGCAGACGCTCAATCAACGGGATTGCAATGCGTCAACTTGGATGATCGCCACTCTGTGGCGCGTTTTCTCGTTCCGATATCCGCGCGCCAACCCGTTTCCCATCCCTCGCTGCGGTGATGCTTTGGGCAACTCGCGCCTGGTACGGAATTACTTGCGCAGCGAAATCCAATCTGTTCCTGAAAGCCACGCTAGCAGTATGCGGCCGCGCGTTAGCGCGGGTAGGCGGCCCGCTGGGACATTCCTCACATTTGGCTGCTAACAACCAGTTCCCGCTTCCGTCGATATAGTTGACTCCCATATATGGACTTGCACAATCCCGCGCCGGACCTCGAATGGAAAAAAGGTAGCGCCGAGCTCCTCGTCCTCTCGCTCCTCGAGGCCCAGCCGCGCCACGGCTATGACATCTCCAAGCTCATCGAACTGCGCTCTGGGGGCGCCCTCAGCTTCCACGTCACCTCTCTTTACCCTCTTCTCCACCGCCTCGAAAGCCAGGGCTGGATCGCGGGCAAGTGGGTCGAAAAGGCAGAGCAACGCCGCCGCCGGTACTACCGTCTTACACCCCGCCGGACGGCGTATGCTCCACGCCAAACAGCAAAGCTGGAAAGACTTCGTGGCCGCCATCGGCCGCATCACAGGAATCGAACATGCCTGATTGGAACGATCTCGTTCGACGGCGCCTCGCCGCCCTGAATCTCACTGCCCCGCAGAATCCGACCTCGCCGTGGAACTTGCGCAGCACTCGAAGACTGCTATCGCGACCTCACGGCCGCCGGACGCCTCTCGACGACGCCTACCGCCAGGTCCTCGCCGAATTCGACCGCGGCCGGCCGCTCAACGCCCTCGTCCACCCCAAACACCGCACGCCGCGTCACGAGGCCGTCCCCGCCGGCGATCCCGCCTCCGCAGCCTGGGTCACGGCCTCTGGCGCGACTTCCGCTACGCCGCGCGCAGTATGCGCAAGAATCCTGCTCTTCGTCGCCTTCGTCGTCCTCACGCTCGCCTTCGGCATCGGCGCCAACACTACCGTCTTCACCGTGCCTCAATACGCTGATCCTTAACCCGCTTCCCGCGCACGATCCCGCCGCTCTCGCCGGCATCGCCGCCACGGAAGCCGATGCATCCAAGCGCGCCGCCGTTTCCCCTTCTCCTACCCCGACCTCGTGGACTACCGCGCGCAGAACGCGGCATTCGATTCGCTTGCCGGCTACACCTCCCCGAGCCCTGTCACACGCCAGGAATCCAGTTCCACGGACGTCCTCTTCGCCGAACTCACCACCGCCAATTACTTCTCCACCCTCGGCCTCACCGCCAGCCGCCGGCCGCTTCTTCCTGCCCGATGACGACGTGCCCTCCGCTCCCGCCGTCGCCATCCTCAACTTCGCCACCTGGCGGACTCGCTTCGGCGGTACGCTCCGGCATCCTCGGACGCACGGTCCGGCTCAACGATGTCGTCTTTACCGTCGTTGGCGTCGCGCCTCGCGGCTTCATCGGCATCAATGCCATCTTCGGCCCCGATTTTTGGCTGCCCGCCGCCACCGCCGAGCGCGTTTTGCCCGATCAGATGCGCAATGCCCTGAGCGACCGCAGCCGCGCCGCGTTTTTCGCCGTCGGCCGATACCGCGCCGGCGTGACACGCGCGCAGTCGCAGGCCAATTTCACCGCCATCGCGTCCGATCTTGCGCGCGAATATCCGGCCAGCAACGAAGGCCACACCGCTCTCGTCCGCCCGATTCGCGAGGCCATCCTGTCCAACTCCGGCGCTGGCGCGTCGTCCTCGCAGATCATGTTCGGCGGCGCCGCGCTGCTCGTTGTTGTCGGCATCGTGCTCCTGATCGCGTGCTCCAACGTCGCCAACCTGCTGCTCGCCCGCTCCGCCGCGCGACGACACGAAATCACCGTCCGCCTCGCCATGGGCGCCAGTCGCGGCCGGCTGGTAAGGCAACTTCTTACCGAAGCGGTCGTGATGAGCCTGCTCGGTGGCGTGTGCGGTCTCGCCCTTGGATATGAAGGACTGCGTCTTCTCTTCAACGCCCTTCCCGGCGGCGCTAACTTCGCCACCCCCAAGTTCGATGGCCTTGTGTTCAGCTATGCCCTCCTGCTCTCCGTCGCCACCGGCTTTCTGTTCGGTCTCGTCCCCGCTCTGCGCGCATCCCGCACCCACCTCGCCGATTCGCTCAAGGAAGCCGGCCGCACTCTCGGACGCAATCCGGGCGCCGTCAATCTCGGCAACGCACTCCTCGTCGGCCAGGTGGCCTTCTCCTTCTTATTGCTCATAACCGCCGCGCTCTTCCTGCGCAGTATCGGCCGCGCCTACGATCTCGACCCCGGCTTCCAGACCGCCCGCCTCGCCGTCTTTTCCACCAACGCAGGCCGGGGCGGCTACTCCAAGGCCCAAACCAGGTCCTTCTACCGCGACGCTCGCGACCGCGTCGCTCGCATGCCCGGCATCGCCTCCGCCGCTTGGTCGTCCAACATGCCGCTGTGGGCCCGACCGGTCAACGGCCTTCAAATCGAAGGCCGCGCGCCGCGCTCCAAGAACGACGCTATCCGCGCCATCCTGAACACCGTCGATCCGCCCTACTTCGAAACCGCCGGCGTCGAGATCCGCGCCGGCCGCCCCTTCACCGATCTCGACCGCGACATCACCACGCCGGTCGCCATTGTCAACGAAACCATGGCCCGCGAATTCTGGCCCGGGGGCGCCATTGGCCGGCGCCTCCAACTCCCCGGCGAGACGCAACTCCGTCAGATCATCGGCATCGCGCGCACCGCCAACTATACTTCGTGGGGCGAGCCCCCGCAGTTTTGCGTCTACGTCCCGCTTGAACAGAACCCTTCGGACACGATGGCCCTCTACGTCCGCACCGTAGGCGACCCGCTCGCGCAGATCACCCCCGTCGAGCGCGAAATCCATGCCGTCGGCCCGCAGATCGTGGTCAGCATGCCGCGCACCGGACGCCAAATCGTCGATGGCGGCCTTTTCTCCGCGCGTATGGGCGTCACGATGCTCAGCGTCTTCGGGTTGCTCGCGCTTGGCCTCGCCAGCATCGGGCTGTATGGCATCCTCGCCTACACCGCCCATCAGCGCCATCGCGAAATCGGCCTCCGTATGGCACTCGGCGCCAGCCGCGTCAGCGTCCTCCGGCTGATGCTCGCGCAGGGTATGACGCTGGTGCTGACCGGCATCGCAATCGGTTTCGCCGCCTCGCTCGCCACCGGTCGCGTCCTTGTGCGCATGCTGTATGGCGTTAGCGCCACGGACCCGCTCAGTATCGCCGCCGCCGCACTCGTGCTTACGATCGTTGCGCTCATCGCCTGCTACCTGCCGGCACGATCCGCCACGCGCGTCGACCCGCTCGCCGCGCTGCGAGAGGGCTGATGCGCCGCGCGCTCTGGCTCATCGTCGTTCTACTCTCGGCCGTCATGATCATTGTGGCCGCGCGCCGCATCCTCCACCTCTCTGCGCCCACAATGGATCTTGATGCCGGATTCGCACGCCACCCCACGCTCACGCTAGCGCATATCCTCCCGGGACTCGTTTTCATCGTGCTCGGCCCATTTCAGTTCATGCCGGCCCTGCGTAAGCGACGTCCCGTCCTCCACCGCTGGACGGGCCGCATCTTTCTCGCCGACGCATTCCTGGTCGGCATCACCGCGCTCGTGATGAGCCCGCAAATGGCGATCGGCGGCGCACTCGAAACCACCACCACCTTCGTCTTTGGCATTCTCTTCCTGATCAGCCTCGCACTTGCCTTCGCCGCCATTCGCGCGCGCCGCATCGCCGAGCACCGCCGCTGGATGATCCGCGCCTATGCTATCGGCCTGGGTGTTGCCACGGTGCGTCCTATCGTCGGCGTCTTCTTCGCCACCCGCCGCCTTACGCACCTCTCCCCGCATGATTTCTTCGGCATCGCCTTCTGGATTGGCTTTACGCTCAGCCTTGCTGCGGCCGAGGTGTGGATCCGCGGCAAGGCCAAATATCCCGCGGCATTCGGCCTCGGAGATGGCGCCATCTCGGAGTGAATGTCCGCCACCCGGAGAAAGCTTCGGAGAATTAGGAACGAGAAGTCATAAGTGTCCGGTCACGAAATACAACCTGGCTTGACGATTAAACCCCCGCCTCGTATACGGGGGTCGCGGCGACGCGGTCCCGTTCATCTCCGGCGCGCGCCAGCGCAGTCCATACTACGGCATCTCGGATGTCGCCATTGCAATTCGACGCATGATATTTAATGTTGCCGCAAACTGATTTCTCGCTTCAATGTCCCCAATTCCCTCGACGTCGCGCTTCATGCCAAGGCACGGTGCCCGTGGGCCACTGATTAATTAGGCGCGTCAAGGCGCGTTGCGGCGCGTCGTCCGGAGCTCCGCAAGTCGGTCACAAGTTTTTGATATTTATATTTCGCTATCTCTCAATCACTTACTAAATTCAACCTCGTAGCCGCAGGGGCCTCCCGCTAATCTGAAATCGGGGAAGAAAGTTCTACCTTCCGGCAACCCGGATCTTACAACGAAAGAGATAACTAAAGATAACCATGTCTGACCAACAACCGCTCGACCAACAACCCGAAGCCACCCCCTCGCGGAAAGGCATTGGCGGCCCCAAGACAGCCGAGGGCCGTCGCCGCTCCTCCTTGAACGCTTGCAAGACCTTAATCACTTCCAAAATCCACCTCTGCTCACCGGAAGAGCAACCGGCGTTCGACGCTCACATGGCGGCCTACAAAGAAGCCCTGGCGCCCATCGGCATCCTCGAGACCGAATTGGTCGCGGAAATATCCAAGATGAAGTGGCGCCAAAAGCGGGCATCTAGCGCCGAAGATTCGATTTTTTCGCAAGCGCATCTCGATTACTTCGATGACATGCAAAGCGGTCATCCCGCGGTAGATAGTTGCTTGGTCGAAGGAAAGGTTTGGAAAGAGCAAGCCCAGACTCTGATTCTCATCTCCCTCTACGAAACGCGTATGCGCCGCGCACTGGAAAAGGACATGGCGGCGCTCCAGGTCCTGCAAGAGAAACGCAAGGCAAGTTATTCCCGCGCCCAAGACGAAGCCATCCGGCTTCTGCAGTTGGCTTTATCGCAGGGGGAAACCTACGAACCCGGTGAAGATTTCCTCCCCGCCAGCGCCCACGGGCAGTTCGTTTTTTCAGCCCCGGATCTGCCCGCGTAATCGACCGCGCCGCCCGCCTCAGCCGCTCCTATGACGTCAACAAGCGCCCGCCGACGTTCCCGAAGAAGGCCGCCTAAGCCGCAAATTTGGACCAAAAACCTGACGAAAGTACAACCCG
Organism: uncultured Acidobacteriaceae bacterium; assembly: GCA_963746515.1. Classification (GTDB taxonomy): domain Bacteria; phylum Acidobacteriota; class Terriglobia; order Terriglobales; family Acidobacteriaceae; genus Bog-257. The sequence continues at coordinate 111,292 of CAVVBO010000006.1, forward strand.
AAACCAAGACCTAGGCCCAAAAACCGCATGCAGCCAGCCCTCCAAATCTCCGCCGCCTCCGTTATCTCAGTTCTTGTTTCTCGGCGCCTCTGCGTCTCTGCGGTGAGATTTTGCCGCCCTCACCCCGTCTACGCCCCCCTGTTACACTAAGATTTCCCATAGAAATTCCAACGTCTACCTGTCTCCGCACCCATGCAACTAGAGAAGATCTACGAGCCTCAGCGGTTCGAGCCGCACTGGGCCCAGTGGTGGGTCGATTCCGGCATCTTCCGCGCCTCGCGCCAAGCCCGGCGCCAAGGTCTTCTCGCTGGTCATTCCGCCGCCCAACGTCACCGGCGTCGCTCCACATGGGCCACATGCTCGAGCACACCGAGATCGACGTCACCGTCCGCTGGCATCGCATGCTGCGGCGAAAACACTCTGTGGCTGCCCGGCACCGACCACGCCGGCATCGCCACGCAGATGGTGGTCGAGCGCAAGCTCGCCGAAGAAGGCATCAACCGCCGCGACCTGGGCCGCGAAGAGTTCGAAGAGCGCGTCTGGGAATGGAAAGCCGAATACGGCGGCACCATCAAGCGCCAGATGATCCGCCTCGGCGCATAGCTGCGATTGGTCGCCGCGAGCGCTTCACGCTCGATCCCGGCCTCTCCCGCGCCGTCCGCGAAGTCTTCGTCCGCCTCTACGAAAAGGGCCTCATCTATCGCGGCGAGTACATGGTCAACTGGTGCCCGCGCTGCCAGACCGCGCATCTCCGATCTCGAAGTCGGCCCACGAGGAAACCGACGGGCCATCTGTGGCACATCCGCTATCCGGTCGACGGCATGCGACCGGCATTCTCATCGTCGCCACCACGCGCCCGGAAACCATGCTGGGCGATACCGCCGTCGCCATCAATCCGCAAGGACGAGCGCTATCTCGATCTGCACGGCCGCACCGTGCAGCTGCCGCTGATGGATCGCGAGATCCCGATCATCCTCGACGACATGGCCGATCCCGAATTCGGCACCGGCGTCGTGAAAATCACGCCCGCGCACGATCCCAACGATTTCGAAGCCGGCAAGCGCCACAACCTGCCGAAGATCCAGGTGATCGACGAAGACGGCGAAGATGACCGCCGCCGCCGGCCCCTACGCCGGCCTCGACCGCTTCGAAGCCCGCAAGCGCGTGGTGGCGGATCTGGAAAAGCTCGGCGCTGCTCGTCAAGATCGAGCCCTACAAGCTCAGCCTCGGCAAATGCGATCGCTGCAAGACCGTGGTCGAGCCGCTGGTTTCCAAGCAGTGGTTCGTCAAGACCAAGCCGCTCGCCGAAAAGGCCATCGCAGCCGTCGAAGACGGCCGCATCGAGTTCGTCCCCGCCAACTGGGTCAAGACCTACTACGAGTGGATGTACAACATCCGCGACTGGTGCATCTCGCGCCAGCTCTGGTGGGGCCATCGCATTCCCGCGTGGTATTGCGGCGAGTGCGGCGAAATCATCGTCGCGCGCGAAGACTCCGACCGCCTGCCCGCAATGCGGGTCGTCGCAGCTCGAGCAGGATACCGACGTGCTCGATACCTGGTTCAGCTCCGGCCTGTGGCCGTTTTCGACGCTCGGCTGGCCCGACCAGACCGACGACCTCGCCGACTTTCTATCCGACGTCGCTGCTGATCACCGGCTTCGACATCCTCTTCTTCTGGGTGGCGCGCATGGCCATGCTCGGCATCGAATTCATGGGCGACGTGCCGTTCCGCCAGGTCTACATCCACGGCCTGGTGCGCGACGCCGAGAAGCAGAAGATGTCGAAGACCAAGGGCAACGTGATCGACCCGCTGGTGGTCACCGAAAAGTACGGCACCGACGCCGTGCGCATGGCGCTGCTGCACGGCGCCGCGCCCGGCACCGATATCGTGCTCACCGAACGAGCGCATGGAAAGCTGCGCGCGCCTTCGCCAACAAGATCTGGAACGCCGCCCGCTTCCTCTTCATGAACATGGAGCGCTCCGGCGTCGAGCCCTGGGTGCCCGAGAGCCTCGAAGAGTTCCAGCCCGAGCCCGATGTCGCGACCACGTCCGTGCCCATCGAAGACCGCTGGATCTTCAGCCGCCTGAATAGCTGCGCCGACGCAGGTGAACCGCGCCATCGAGATGTACCGCTATCACGAAGCCGCGCAGTTGCTCTGGCACTTCTTCTGGGACGAATTCTGCGACTGGTACATCGAGCTGAAGAAGCTGCGCTTCCGCGAAAATCCGGCCTCGACGCCGGCTGGCGCAACATGCTCGCCGCGTTCGAAAGCGCGCTGCGCCTGCTGCATCCCGCGATGCCGTTCCTCACCGAAGAGCTCTGGCAGCGCCTCGCGACGACCGCGCCACGCGCCCCATTTCGATCTCCGTTGCGCCCTTATCCGCAATACCGCAGCCGGCCTCACCGATTCCGAAGCCGAGCGCGAAATCGGCATCCTGCAGGAAATCGTCACCATGGCGCGCACCCTGCGCACCGAGGCCAAGCTCGATCCCAAACAGCAGCTCGCGGGCGCGCTCTATTCGCGCACCGCCGCGCTCGATGTCGCCCAACGTCACGCCGAAGCCATCCAGAAGCTCGCCAACGTGAAGCTGGAATTCAAGGCCGAAGCCGCGCCCAAAGCCGCCGCCATCCGCTCCACCGCCGAATTCGATCTCGTGCTCGAAGTCCCGCCGGCGCAGCGAAGACCCAGCGCAAGCGTCATGGAAAAAGAGCGCGACAACTCGTGAAGAACATCGCCAACTCGCGAGCGCCAGTTGGCCGACGAGACCTTTCTCGGCCGCGCGCCGGCGCAGGTGGTCGAATCCATCCGCCAGAAGCTCGCCGAATACAAAGCGCAGCTCGAGAAACTCGGACTGCCTATGACTGAAAATCGTCCGTCATCGCGCTCGAAGAGGACATCGGCGCGGGCGATGTCACCTCCCGCGCCTGCGTTCCCGAAGATCGCCGCGCGCGCGGCACCTTCCTCGCGCGCGAACCGCTGGTGCTCGCCGGCACCGAAGTGCTCGCCGAGATCTTCGATCAGCGTCGATCGCTGCTGCAAGCGCGATGGCGACCGCTGCGCAGCCAGGCGACGTCATCGCGACGGTCGAAGGCAACGCCCGCACGCTGCTCGAGCGCGAGCGCGTCGCGCTCAACTTCCTGCAGCGCCTCAGCGGCGTCGCCACGCTCGCGCGCCAATTCGCCGATGCCGTCGCAGGAACCAACTGCCGCGTGCTCGATACGCGCAAGACCACGCCCGGCCTGCGCGTCCTCGAAAAGCGCGCCGCTGCCGCCGGCGGCGTCACCAACCACCGCATGGGCCTCTTCGACGCCATCCTGATCAAGAACAATCACATCACCGCCGCCGGCGGCGTCCGCGCGGCAATGAGCGCCATGGCCATACAACCGTCCCGCGCACGCATCGCGGGCTTCCCGATCGAAATCGAAGTCCGCACGCTCGCCGAACTGCACGAAGCGCTCGACGCCGGCGCCACGCATCTGCTGCTCGACAACCTCACTCCCGCCGAAGCCGCCGAGTGGGTCCGCGAAATCGCCGGCCGCGCCACCGTCGAACTCTCCGGCGGCATCACGCTCGACACCGTCCGCTCCTACGCCGAAACCGGCGCCGATTTCGTTTCCGCCGGCGCCATCACCCACTCCGCGCCGCGCCGTGGATATCAGCTTCCGCCTGGAACTCTTATGAACCTCGATTCCCTCCGCCGCGCCCTGCCCGATCGCCGCATCGATTACTACCCGTCCATCGATTCCACCATGCGCGCCGCCGCCGCCCTTCCGCGCGGCTCGGTCGTCATCGCCGACGAGCAGACCGCCGGCAAGGCCGCCACGGCCACTCCTGGCACTCCGAGCCCGAGCGCCGGCATCTACTGCTCCATCGTGCTCGATCCCGCGCCCGTGCTCACGCTCGCCCTCGGCCTCGCCACCGTCGAAGCCATCGCCGAAGCCACCGGCATCGCCTGCGATCTCCGCTGGCCCAACGACGTCATGCTCGACGGCAAGAAAGTGCGCCGGCATCCTGGTGCAGATTAGTCGAACGGCAACGCCATCGCCGGCATCGGCATCAACGTCAATCACGCCGACGTTCCCGCCCGAGCTCGCCGCGGAAGCCACCTCCCTGCGGCTCAGCGCCGGCCGCGAATTCTCGCGCGAAGCCATTCCTGATCGCCCTGCTTCCCGCCGTCGAGCGCTACGCCGCCGCTGCACATCGAAGAGATCCTCGATCTCTTCACTCACGCCTCCAGCTACGCCTCCGGCCGCCGCGTAGTCGTCATCAGCCCGATGGCGATATCCACGGCGTCACCGCCGGCCTCGACCCCGCCGGCTTCCTCAAAGTGCGCAAGGACGACGGAACCGATACCCTGGTTCTTGCAGGAGGCGTTCGTGCTGCTCGCTCTTGACGCAGGCAACAGCAACATCACCATCGGCGCATTCGAAGGCGGCCAGCTCATCTCGCAGTGGCGCCTGCGCACCATTCGCGAGCAGACCTCCGACGAGTGGGGCATCCTGCTGCGCAATCTCTTCTCGCCCGCCGGCCTCGATATCGAAAAGGTCGACGGCATCATCATTTCGAGCGTCGTGCCGCCCATCGACTCCACGCTCGCCGCCATGACCGAGCGCTACTTCCACACCGAGGCCATGTTCGTCACGCCCGCGCACCGATCTCGGCCTCGCCATCCGCTACGACAACCCCAACGAAGTGGGCGCCGACCGCCTGGTCAACGGCGTCGCCGCGTTCAACAAATATGGCGGCCCGTGCGTCATCGTGCGATCTCGGCACCACCATCAACTTCGACGTCATCTCGCGCGACGCCGAATACCTGGGCGGCGCCATCGCCGTCGGCATCGGCATCGCCATCGACGCGCTCTTCAGCAAGACCGCGCGCCTGCCCCTGGTCGATTTCCGCCCGCCCAAGGACGTCGTCGGCACCAACACCGTCGCCAGCATGCAATCCGGCCTGTACTTCGGCGCCATCGGCGCTGATCGACGGCATCATCGAGCGCATCATCGCCAAGCTCGGCCCCGAAACCAAAGCCATCGCCACCGGCGGACAGGCGCGCATGATCGTCGGCGGCTCGCGCTATCTCAAAACGTCGACGAGCATCTGACGCTCGAAGGCCTCGCCATGATCTGGGAGCGCAACCGCAAGTGAGCCAAACTCCAGGGACGGCGCGACTGGGCACTCAACTACTTCAACTACTTCACCGAAATCGAAGAGCATTTCCAGCGCGCCCGCGGCACCGGCCTGTTCCTGCTCTCGCCGCTCGATTGGGCGCTGCATCGAAACGTGGAAGAACGCCGGGGTGCCGCTCGAAGCCGTGCTGCGCGGCATCGACGCGGCGTTCGAAAAATGGCGCGGCCGCCGCGTCAAGACGCAGATGGTGAACTCGCTGGCCTTCTGCGCGCAAGCCGTGCTCGACCGAAGCGCAGATCATGGCCGGAACCGCGCAGCCGCGCGCCGCGCCGCGAAGTCGGCCGCGCCCTTCGCGCTCGAAGAGTTGCGCGCCTATCTCGAACGCAACGCCGCATGCGCTCCCGCCCGATTACGCCGAAACCGCCGTCGCCTTGCGCCAACTGGCCGCCGAAGCCGAGCAGCACTACGCCGATCTGGAATCGCTCGAACGCCGGCTCACCGTCCTCGAAGAAAAGATGATCGCCGCCGCCCGCGTGCGCCAGAGCGAAGAATCGCTGCTCGCCGCCCGCGCCGAACTCGACCGTCAGCTGCGCCCCTACCGCGGCAAAATGACCGCCGATCAATTGGCCCTGCTGGAAAAGCAATTCCTCGAGCGCAACTTACTCGAAAAAGCCGCGGCTTCCCCGGCTTAGCCTCTTCTATATGCGCTAGTTAATTACGACAGTTATAAATCTTAAGCAATTTCTAAGAAACAATTGACAATTAAATTCTTGTGGAGTATCCTCGCACGGATACTCACTCTGGAGGCAGATTTGCGACGCTTGCTACTTTACGGACTTTTATCGTTGCTCCCGCTCTGCAGCGGCGCCCTTAACGCCCAAACATGCGCACCGGCGATTCCTCCGGCGCAACTGAAAGGCCAACTCCCGCTGGAGGTTGACCTAAATGCCAAGCCAGGGACGTGCGGTTTCGTGCAATTCGCATGGCAGGATTTCGTGGCGTTGAACTGGCCGGCGCTGCCTGTCAATCCCGGCAACAAAACCAGCTTGGCGCGAGGACTGCCGGATACTTCCAAAGTCATCGGCAACACCGCGACCGGCGATAACACGGCGGTATGGGAGCAATTCCAGCCTAACTGGTACCTCTTCCAGCCCAATAATCCGCCGGCCCAGGCGGTGAGCGGCAATTCGTTCGCCGGCTGGAACCAATACCCCGCCCTGCCCTCCGCATGTGGACCCATGACTACGCCGCCCCCCAGGATACTCTCGTCGCTTTCGAAATTCGATGCCATGCCAGGGGTGTCGCAGGCCTTCGCGGCTCCGTTGATTGACCAGACCGGCTATTACGCCAGATACGAAATCGCATTGGATTACACGTCGTTCAATTTCATTAACTCGAACCAGTTCTATTTGCTGCCCAATGTGACCGCGTTCGCCGCGAAAGGGACGGGCTTCAGTTTCCCTGTCCAGACCGGAAACACGACGGGCACGACCTTCTTGAAAGCGGCTTGGAAGCCTCTTAGCGCGGCTGAGATCAATAGCGGGCGGTACCACACTGCGCGGGCGTTTCTGTTCACGCCCAGCGCCCCCAACTTAGAGCCGACCTGCGCTGGGCCGGTCACGGTAGGATTGGTAGGTC
>CAVVBO010000007.1:0-1070450 GCA_963746515.1 uncultured Acidobacteriaceae bacterium
CGTCCGGTCTTGGCCGCCTGTACTGACGGCTAACGCCGCGAGATCATCACCTGAACACTACAGGGTGCGAGGTGATGGTGGACGGATCAGGAATCGCAAAAGTAGACGGGCTGAAGCGGCAGCGGCGCAGCATCGCGGAGAAGCGCAAGATCGTGGAGCAGGCGACGCTGCCTGGCGCATCGGTGGCGGCGGTGGCGCGGCAAAACGGAGTTAACGCCAACATGGTGCATTACTGGCGCAACCTCTATCGTCAGGGCCGGTTGGGGGAGAAGAAGAACGACAGCATCCGTCTGCTGCCGGTGAGGATTAGCGAAAGTGCCGCGCCTCCGGTGCTGGAACCGGAGGCGGCGTTGTCTCCGACTACTTCCGTAGTGTCCGCTCCCACCCCAGGCAACATCTACATCGAGTTTCCCAAGATACACCTGCGCATAGAGAGAGGCGCCGATGCCGCGCTGTTGCGTGTAGTGCTGGAGTCGCTCGGGCGATGATGACCCTGCCTCCGAAGACGCAGATATGGATTGCGGCCGGCGTGACCGACATGCGGCGTGGCTTCGATGGGCTGAGTGCATTGGTGCAGACGAAGCTAGAGCAGACTCCGTTCTCAGGGCACGTGTTTGTCTTCCGCGGCCGGCGCGGCGATCTGATTAAAGTGTTGTGGTGGGATGGCGATGGGTTATGCCTGTTGGCCAAACGGCTGGAGCGGGGACGCTTCGTGTGGCCGCAAGCCAGCAATGGTACGGTTTCACTCAGTCGAGCTCAGCTGTCGATGCTGCTGGAAGGTATCGATTGGCGGCGTCCCGTGCGCACCGCCGAGCCGCAGTTAGCGATCTAAGTTCACTCTGCCGATTTGCACAGATTTTTGTGCTGACACTCTTTGCGTCAGGCCGAGTTGCTGGCATACTGCGCCTGTGACTGCCTCGCCCACAACGCTGCCTGACCTGGATCTACTCGATGCCGCGGGACTAAAGGCGCTCATCCTATCGCAGCATGATCAGTTGCTCTCGCATCAGAGCGAGATCGAGCATCTGAAACTGCTCATCGCCAAGCTGCGGCGCATGCAGTTTGGGCGCAAGTCGGAGAAGCTGGAGCGGCAGATTGAACAGCTGGAACTGAAGCTGGAAGAGCTGGAGACGGCCAAGGCAGGTCGCGCCAGTGAGTCCGGCGCCGAGTTTGTTGCTACAGCTCCCACTCGTCTGACCGCTACGGCGAAACCGGCGCGGCAGCCACTGCCCGAACATCTGCCTCGCGAAGTAAAGACCTGCTCCCCGAAAGAAGAAGCTTGCCGCGAATGTGGCGGGCGCTTGCGCCGGCTGGGCGAAGATGTCTCGGAAGTGCTGGAGTGGGTACCAGGAAGCTTCAAAGTCATTCGGCATGTGCGTCCCAAGCTAAGCTGCACTGGCTGCGAACGCATCGTGCAGGCCCCTGCGCCGAGCCGTCCTATCGAGCGCGGACTGGCAGGACCGGGTCTGCTGGCCCACGTGTTGGTGGCGAAGTACTGCGATCATCAACCGCTGTATCGCCAGGCGGAGATGTATGCCCGCGAAGGTGTCGAGCTGGAGCGTTCGACGCTGGCCGATTGGGTAGGCGGCACCAGCCGACTGCTGGAACCCCTGGTGGAAGCGTTGCGCCGCCACGTTGTGAGCGCCCGCAAGCTGCATGCCGATGACACGCCGGTTCCGGTCCTCGCTCCAGGTAACGGCAAGACTAAGACCGGACGCCTGTGGACGTATGTGCGGGATGATCGTCCGGCCGGTGACAACACGCCGGCAGCCGTGTGGTTTGCCTACTCTCCGGATCGCCGTGGGGAGCATCCGCGAGAACATCTGCGCAGCTTTAGTGGCACCTTGCAGGCCGATGCCTACGCTGGATTCCATCATCTTTATGAGGGTGGACGGATACAGGAAGCGGCCTGCTGGGCGCACGTGCGTCGCAAGTTTTACGACTTGCAGGTAGCACATGCTTCGCCGCTGGCCGGCGAAGCCCTGAAACGCATTGCCGAGTTGTACGCCATCGAAAGCGAGATTCGAGGCAGGCCGCCGGACGAGCGAGGGCAAGCTCGTACCACTCGGGCTCGTCCCTTGCTGGAGTCGCTCCATGAGTGGCTGCAATCGACATTAGCTTTGGTATCCCGCAAGTCGGAGATCGCGGCGGCGATTCGCTATGCGCTGGGACGCTGGCGTGCGCTGCTGCGTTACTCGGAAGACGGCACCATCGAGATCGACAACAATGCCGCCGAACGGGCGTTGCGTGCCGTTGCCCTGGGACGGAAGAACTATCTGTTTGCGGGATCTGATTCCGGTGGCGAACGGGCCGCGGCTATCTACAGTCTGATCGGCACAGCCAAGCTGAACGGCATTGATCCGGAAGCTTACTTGCGCGTGGTGCTAGAAAACATTGCCGAACATCGGATCAGTCGGATCGCCGACCTCCTGCCTTGGAATCTTGCCACGAGACTCCAACCCATCTCCGCGTAGCAATCCAAGGCGCGCATCATTCTTATGGTAAGTGTCCATCTATTTTTAAGTGGATACTTACACCCCACACTTATCTCGTTAAATCAATGTGGTTCTGGCCGGACGGTTACGTATGTGAAAGCGATTCCACGGTTGATGGAACCATTCACTGAGGCCGTTGCATGATCCAACTGAGTTCGACTCTCTTAATTGGACAGCCGGCTTTCAAGTTGGAAAGGAACTGGCTATCGAGCGGCAGCCAATATCTTTCGCGCGGAACCTTTTGCTATCTAATAAAAGTCACTCTCGAACAATAGACGAAGGCGATCCTCGAACATTGCTCTGATTGTAGACATGTCTGATCCGGCCCGACTCACCATAGGCTCCCGCCCGAAACATATTCGCCAGCCGTTCTTGTAATGTAGCCCTGGGACGTTGAACGCGTAGCTCGAATGCGGGCTCTTGCATTGCTTGTGGCATGAATTGTGGCATAACCCACTCCGCCATGGGAGCAAAATGCTGCTAAATGGTGCTAGCTTGGGCTCAGCAAGCAGGTGCGTCCGATGAGCGCAACTCCATAAACTCCCGCCACTTGCGCTCACTTATGCTATCTGCTGCTGAGTTTGAAGCCGTTATTCGCAACGATGAGGTCGTCGGTTCGATCCCGACTAGCTCCACCAATAAACCCTTCAGAATCAGCACACGCGTCTGGGCTGAAATCCCAATTACGTCACAAAACGTCACAATTGATTCCACACTGCGCATCACATCACCCTCGTTTCTTGCGTCCTGGTCGTTCGAGAGTTAACCATTTCACTCATCTTCGCGACGGCTCGTTTCTGTGCTTCAGGAACGAACTGCGCATAGATGTCCATGGTCGTCGAGATACGCGAATGCCGCATCTGACGCTTGCACCGCTTTCGGATCGGCGCCAGATTCCACCATCCAGGTTCCATATGACCGCCGCAACACTTGCCAGTTCACCCAGGGCAGCCCCAATATCCTCGCAGCCGGCTTGAGGTGACGTGACAGAATGTTGTGATCGGACATTGGCGCACCTGAGCGCAAGGATTGAAAAACGAGATCCCGGGGTGCATTTGAGCGAACCAATCTGAATGTCTTTCTCGCTCTCTTGCCGCCCCAGTTGATCGTGACCTCGGTATCCTTGAGCCGTTGTATCCGGGCAATCACTGCTGGATCGACTCCAACCGGAGCATTACTGGCTGAGGTTTTTGGGCATCCCCAATCGCCGCGGCAGTAACGCTCATCGATCATCAGCGAGTCGAAATGAACGTCGTCCCATTTCAGCCCGATAAGTTCGCTCACCCGCAGACCGGACATAACGCAGACGTACACCATCGTTGCGTAAGGCTCGGCCATGGCGTTCACGAGTAGCTCGAACTGCTCGGGGGTTAAATGCGGCTTGGTGCGTTTGCCCGTTCGTGGGGGCGGAGTCTGGATCCCCTCGATCGGGTTGCGCACCAACATCTGAAATCGCACCGCGCTGCCTAGCACGCTTGAGAGTGCGTCCTTGATCTTCAAGGCGGACGAGTGACCGACCCTGAGACCAGAGAAGTACTTCTGCAGCGTTATGGTATTCAGGTCGCGCAACGCCATGTCACCGAACAGCGGGTTGAGGTGCTTCCGTAGAATGCACTCGTAGTTCTTGCGGGTTGAAGCTGCCAGCAAGGGAAACACCGTAGGCCGATAAATGCTCTGGATGTACACACTGGACGGAGTTGCCGACCCAACACTCTCCAACCCTTGATTCATGGGCCGCAACATCTCGGTTGCGATCTTCTGTGCTTCCCTGGCGTTAGTGGTCGCCGGAGCGACCTTCAGTCGTTTTAAGCTGCGTTCTGGTTTTCCGTCCCGAAATTTGTCCTGCCATATCCGAATCCACCACCAATTACCCTCTCGGAACGGGGTGGGGTTCTGAAATCTCCTCCTAGCCATCCGCTCGAAATCTCCTTTCAGCGGAGGGCCGGAGTTCGCCTCGGACATAACAATAGTCCCGTCCTGCGGAACCATCAACGGGTTTTGTCTGAGGCTTCCCATTTATTGTTCACTCGATACCGGCTGAGCACTGTTCCGAGAATCAGGTGTTCACCGAACATCCTGATGCGCGTTGCCCTGGCGGTGCAATCACTTACCCCGGGCGGTGGGTGGTTTTTGGAACGCCGGCTTTCTACTGACACCTCCGACAGGTCCCCCCATATAGGACATTTTTCACCTCGAAGCTCGGATATGGAGAGAAGTGTCCGCCTCGGATGGCGGGCTTTCCTGTCGGATACAAAAAGCAAAAGCGCATTGACGGTCGCATAGAGGGAGAGCATCTCCCAACCTGCGGCGCGTCTATGCGCTCAATGAGGTTAGCTTCTTTGCAGATGCCAGCATCTGCCAATGATTCAAATTAGCACATTAACCGCCTCATCCCTCCGCCTGTTTGGTGGATTTGTTTAGGGGTCATCTCGGCGGAGGCAGGATCGAGGGGAACCAGTCAGTTAGTCGAACAGGCGGGGGAGCGTCGGCGTATTTGACAGCAGCATCCATCGCCTGCAAGGACACCCTCTTGAATTGATCAGGATAGTGCGTTCGTACATGTTTGATCTTTTTGTTGATAGCATTCGGGGTCACTTGTTCTTGTTCCTCGGTGGAAACTCGTCTTAGTCTCACGTATTTCTTGACTCCATGAGCGCGATACCCGCAGCCCACTAGAACCGCGAGCAGGTCGTTGGACCGATCCGATTTTCCCTTTAACGCCGCCGCCGTCTGCAGATGAGTTAACGCGCCGACGAGTTGTAGAGATTTCAGGCCTGGCTCACGTTTGAGCAGACTGCCGTAGCGGCGAGCACGTATTGCGATCTGCTGTGAGGCGCCCTGAAATCGACGCCTTAGTAAGATCACATTCGGCACTCCTCCGGGCATATCGTTGAGGGTGCCCGAAATTGTAGGTTGTGCCATAGTGTTCGCCGTCTCATCCAGCAAGGCAGCAACTCTCCTGAATTGATCTGCTAGTCGATCCATTGTATCGGTGGTGTTTCGCAGCCAGTCTTCCGTCCTGCGATACCTCCGGTCTGGACTACAGTAGACGAAGACATCCCAAAGAATGCTAATGAGGTCTGCGTCAATCTCTCGCAGATAGCTGCCATCTCCCGGATGGTCCTGTTGGATCTCCCCCATCACCCGATCACGCCAGTCGTCCCATGATCCTACAGCTACTTGGCGCGGGACGCGTTTCCTCACCATGGCCGCCTTTCTTAGTGACTCCTGCTGGTTGAATCCGGAAGGCGGGAGCGGGAAGGTTCCCGTTTCCGGCAATGATGCCGATCACGCGCTTGTGCCCCTTGTCCACGCCGGAATCATAGCACTTTCGTGTTTTCTTCGTCTACGGGAACGCACAAACGGCTGGGCACGTTGTCCCCAACATGGATTTAATAAACCGACTCAAGAAACTCGAACAATCCATGACTAAACCGGCCACCAGACGGAGCATGAGGAAAGGCTGGCTCTCGCTTTCCCGCGAATGAAGACCTGTCTTCAATTCCAAGGAAAGTACGGCTGCGGAAGACCTAAGATGTTCCGCACGCGCGCGCCCAGTAGTGGTTTCCGTACCGTTTTTTCTTTTGACATTGCACCAACTCAATAAAGGGCGATGAAGGTAGGGAGCCTACCGTCCGCAAAGGCAAGGGTCGTAAGAAAGCGATCTAAACAAGCCGCGCGCCGTGCCGGTAACGCTCATGAGCTGGCGCCCCGCGGTCATTCCGCCATCGGAGCATAATAAAAATTATTTCTACTTACAAACCGAGTTCGCGGCATCTATCAAACGTTTTGCCTGATCGGCCGACTTGAAGGTGAACCAATACGCCTTATTCTCGGCATTGACGGTAACCATTTCTCTATTCGGCCACCGATGCTGCGCGATATTCTTGATCTGCTCGCATGACCACACAAGCACCTCTTGTTGTGGAAACGCTTCAAACTCGATTCGATCCGATAGAGTCTGTATCTTGCCCTCCAGGTGGGAAGGCACTGCCTTGCTTCCGCCATCGAGTCTGGTGGAAAGGGACGCGGCCACCGAACCCGATTGAGCGAGTGTGCAGAGACTCGCGGTTATGATCGCAATCAACATAGATACAAGTTTGGGGGCCGACACTCTGAGCGCCTCGGATACGGAAATTGACAGTTCCCTAGCACTGCATTGACGAGAACGGGGGCAACCCAATCGCGCGACGCTTGCCCCTCGGGGAGGCACCGAACCCTGCGAAATTCGCATTTTATTCCCGAACGACGGATTATTCTCTAGGCGGCGAGCAGGACTTCACGATTCTTCTTGCTCACAAGACCTTTATTCTCGAAGGCTGCCAGCCCCGCTGACTAAGGAGCCAACCCATGGCTCTACACCAACGTAGCACCGCCGCAGCACACACTCAAGAACCACCTCTCGCAATTGCTCGCGTTGCCTTGTACGCGCGCGTTCGGAGGTAAATCGGAGCATTCTCCTCGCCCATGCCGAAGCCCCCGTCGTGGTCGAATGCACGGTATGACTTGCAGTTGTCCTGCACATCTTCGCGACTCCACTGAATGACGATATGACGATGAGGTTCTTGTAGACCTGGGGCGGGGGTCCGCAGTACCAGTGGCTCTAACGACGCGACCAGGCGCGCGGCAAGTTCGTATTGCGGACCAAACTAGTTGACAGCCCGCTTCTCCGTACGGGCGCGCGCCCCGTAGTGGTTTCCGTACCGTTTTTTCTTTTGACATTGCACCGCTAGACCTCGCTATTTATGCGGTCCAACACCGCTTAGCGGTGGGGGTGCTTGGCCTGAAGCTATCTGGGTTGGCGCAAATATCGCCTCCATGAATCCGTTCTTCTGCTCGACAGCCACCTACGCTGCTTTTCCGCACCGAGTCGCATTCGAAATAACTTTCGTGCGCCACGCCTCCTCGGAAACGCCAATCAGGAAGGTCGCCTGGAAACCGCAAAAATGCAGCAGCAGGCCCCGCGAGAAGGCGCAGCAGATGTTCGCCGAGGCGTGGAAGCGAATCACCGAGGTGGTTGGTCGGCCCTTTGGTCCAGCAGTGCAATGCGCTCATTCAACCCTTGCGCGGTGATCCAATCCTTAAATCCAGCTTGCCCGACTACCGCAGGAACCAAACGCTCAAAAGAGGTGAAGATAATCGCCGTCGGCCGCTCGGAAAGCGTCGTTTGCTTTGGGGTCCTTGGCGTGCGGCGATACGAAGAGATAGTAGCGGCAGGCTTCCGTGTGCTTATCTATAGATCGATGGAGTTCTTGGCGATACTCAGTGGCTGATTCTGCAGAACGCCCCCATTGGTGTACGTAAATGTGTTAAGGTCGGCGGGCCACCGGATCAGATTATCCGGAGGGAAATCGCCAAGCTGTTTCTTGGCGGAACGGGCTAGATCTTGCGGACGAAAAGCCACCGGAAACGCCCCGCAGGCTACCGCTGGCGCCCCCCGGGACTCCCAGAAATCGTCCTTGTCGCAGTCCTGAGCCAGGATGGTACGCGTCATCTGGTCGCTGTTCCCCCGCCTACGCCAATGTGCCAATGTGTGGCCTGCCCACGGCAGGCGGCACGACAGCATAGCGGGCCGTCAGCTGCTCACGCGAAATCGTTTCGATCAGATTGGAAGAGAAGACCGAGTCCAGCGCGGGCTCATTGTTCTGCGGGTCCTAAAGTTCTTCAGGTTGACTCGTTTGACCCAAACGTTGTAGAGCGGGTTGTCGTATGGACCTGCGAACTCATCCGCGTTATACAGTAGCTTCTCTGCGAGGATCGTGGCGGTCATGCCGCTGGCAGACGCGCCCGTAACAACATCAATTAGGATTTTGTCATCCTCTGCCGTTGCGGGATTGGAGTTGTGCTGCTGAATCGTATCTAATACCTCATAGAGAACACCGGCTTCATAGCTGCCCAGTGAAACCGCTCCTGCCATGGTGATCGCGAGCTTCTTCGACATAACCGCACCCCCCTGAACAGAATCCACGCCAAGAGCCAGTGAGACCTCTACCGCAATCAGATCGGTTACGGACGAAAACCCCCTACGATTAGGAGCCCGAGCCTAGCATGTTTTAGTCTGTTCGACGTTCGCGCCAAACAAACCTTTCCAGCCAAGTTCACGGTAGCGGCGGGCACCTCCTTGACTGGAAGTAGCGTAGGCATTCATCGGCAGTGAGGGACCGGGTGACGCGGCTCCTTGCGAGGTCGAGTAACTCATGAATATCCAATGCGTAAATTTGAACCGTCCCATCATAGCCGGCGGTCGCGAGTTCCCGGCCATCGGGACTGAAGGCGACATCATCGACACCGCCTCTATGCCCGGGCAGGGTCAGCAGCTCTTGCCCGCTCGCCACGTCCCATACCTTCGCCGTCTCGTCCGCGCTGGCAGTGGCAAGTTGCTTCCCATCCGGGCTATAGGCCACCTCCAAAACATCCTTTTCGTGGCCGCGTAGGGTCAGCAACTCCTGCCCACTAATCACGTCCCAAATCTTGACCGTTTTGTCGTCGCTGGCAGTGGCAAGGTGCTTGCCATCAGGACTGAACGCAACAGCCTGAACAGAGCCGGAGTGTCCGCGCAAGGTCAGCAACTCTTGCCCGCTAGCCGCGTCCCACACCTTGGCCGTTTTGTCATAGCTAGTGGTCGCCACGCGCTTGCCATTGGGACTGAAGGCCACCCCCCAAACGGGACCGGAGTGGCCGCGCAAGGTCAGCAACTCTTGCCCGCTAACCGCGTCCCACACTCGCGCCGTTCTATCGAAGCTAGCGGTTGCCAAGCGCTTGCCGTCGGGGCTGAATGCCACGCCATAAACAGAACCCGAGTGGCCGCGCACGGTCAGTAACTCCTGCCCGCTAACTGGGTTCCACAATCCTGCCGTGCCGTCGTCGCTGGCAGTGGCAAGGTGCTTGCCATCGGGACTGAACGCAACAGCCTGAACAGAGGCCGAGTGGCCGCGCAAGGTCAGCAACTCCTGCCCGCTAACCGCGTCCCACACCTTGGCCGTTTTGTCATCACTTGTGGTGGCCAGACGCTTACCATTGGGACTGAAGGCGACACCCCGAACGACGGCGGAGTGGCCTCGTAATGTGGCCAACTCCCGACCTCCCACTGCGTCCCAGACTCTTACCGTGTTGTCCTCGCCGGCCGTAGCAAGGCGCTTGCCATCGAGGCTATACGCCACACCGGAAACGCTGTTTGTGTGGTCGCCCATGGTCAATACCTCGTGCCCACTGACGGCATCCCACACCTGTAGCGTCCCATCATGGCTGGTCGTGGCCACGTGCGTCCCATCGGGGCTGTAGGCCACACCGTTAACCCACTCGGTGTTGCAGCGCAAAGTCAGCAACTCTCGGCCATTCATCGCGTCCCACACTTTTGCAGTTCCATCAAAGCTCGTGGTGGCCAGACACTTGCCGTTGGGACCGAATGCGACGCCCGTAACAAAATTTGAGTGACGCAGTCTGAGCAACTCCCGTCCGCTACCTGTCTCCCAAATCCTTGCTGTTCCATCACGACTGGCTGTTGCCAGACGCTTACCGTCTGGACTGAATGCCACACCTTCAACCGGCCCACTGTGGCCTCGCAATCTAAGCAACTGCTTCCCGCCGAGCACGTCCCACACTTTCGCCGTTCCACCATAGCTGCCGGCTACTATACGTCTGCTATCAGAACTAAAAGCCACTCCGGAACTACCCCCTTCCAAGGTCAGCAATTCGCGTCCGCTGACGGCATCCCAAATCTTTACTTTTGCGTCGAGACCTGCGCTAGCGATGCGCTCGCCATCGGGGCTGAAACCTACGCCCCCAATACGTGCAGAGTGGCGTAAGGTTAGTAATTCTCTTCCGTTGCCAGCGTCCCACACCTTGATAGTTCCATCGTCGCTGCCCGCGGCAAGACGCTTACCGTCTGGGCTAAACGCCACACCCGTAATACGCTCCGAGTGGCCCCGTAAGGTCAGCCTAACCTGAGATGACAGGATCGCTTGGTGCAGAGCCACCCCCGCAGCGGGAACAATAGATTGTCCCCACTGAAACGCCTGATCAACCGCCTGCATGCTCAGAAGAATGCTGCGTTCCGGGTCTTCGCTAAGACTCTCAGTCGCCAGCGCGGCTAGCTCTCTAGCCTTGGATTCCCTCGCGTTTCGTTGAGCGACGGCAGTTTCGAGTTGGGCGACATTCTTTTCCCTGAAAGCATATATCGCCAATCCCGCGGCAAATAGAAACGCAACGGCCACACTAGCGATGATGATTCGCTGAACCTTGGCCGCAGACTGACGGCTGGCCAGGATGTACTGCGAATGGAGCGTGGTCGGTTTGGGCTCCTTTTCTGGGCTCTGGGCAAGCCATCGTTCGGCTTCCCGCAGATCTTTTCCGTGAAGCAGGAAGCCACTGTCCTGTCCTATTCGCTCCCAGTCCCTGGCGCGGGTCAACAGGCGGGTGTGTCCCTTTATCCAATCTAGGTCAATATCGAAGGCGTTGATCAGCGCCGCAAGCTTTGTATCAAAGTGATTGTCGCCGCTGAAATCTATTCCTTGAAGTCTGCCCAGAGGTTCTGGAACCACCTCGTCGGGTACGGGCCGATAAAAGATCGGAACGATGCGCTTGTGGTTAGCCACAGCATGATCGATCTCTTTTCTACAGTTGGGCGAAGCGACCGACTCCGGACTGATGACGAAGATGAAGTTTTCCGCGGCTTCGATATTGGTGAATATTTCTCGCAGCCACTCTGCCGTAATTGGGATGTCGGTCGTGTCGAGCCAGGCTTCGCGCTCGACGCCCCTTAGGGCGTCGCGCAGCTTGAGCGCAAAGTCCTTCGAGTCCCTCCGGGAATATGAAATGAAGACCTGTGCCATGAAAGCTTTTTCGAATCTTCGAGAGCCGTTCAGTGCCCCATTCCGCTCCTGAAGCTCTCCGCCCAGGAAGAAATGACTCTACCTCTTCGTTCGATACAGCCAGCGGCTACTTCGGTTTGGCCTCAGTTGTGATCCGCAATCCACCGTCACTAAGATTAACGCGAACAAGTAAATGCGGAACAATAATAGATTCAAGAATTCGTCCAATCTTTCGTGCATTGTTCGGCGATTGAAACGAATCCTGACCATCGCTAAGTCTTTTGCAAGACGGCGCTTGCAGGAACAACCAAGCGGCTCCAGCCTTATTTCGGCTGGGAACTCTTAACCTGCTGCGTAATTTGTGGATTTGAATTGCGGAACGCGCGAATAGGCTCACTTGCAAGTCATCGAGCTGCAGCCTGTTAAGACCAACCGCTCAATAACGGCGCAGCGTGTGAATCTGGACCCATTTGGTTTTACAACGACTTAGAAGTGCGCGGAGACTGCCTAAGTACGCGCAAGTCGTGCAAGACATCGAAATTTGTGGGTTGGATTGTGGGTTGAGTTTTTGCACACCGAGCGCCATTATTCCCCTTATTGTTTCTAGCTCGCGATGGCCAGCGACCCGCCCCATGTCTTTCACGAACAGCCGCTTTCCAACGCCTTGGTGAGGAACGTCACTCAAATCGAATGCGCCAAATTTCTCCTGCCAGTCCCCGGTGCCGGGAGCCGAGGTGCTCCTGCGGCTTGAGTTGTAACTCCGTGAGCGATAAAATTTCGCCTGAGGTGTTAGTGGCCTTACTCCCTTCTCCGACGTAATGGGTTCGTCTGTTGCCGTATTCAAAGGTCCAATCATTTGTTGGTATGCTCCCGATCACACTGGTGCTCAACTCAAGCGTAAGCGTCCGAGCAACCTTTCAATTATCCGCAAGTCTTGCTGAATGGGTCGGGAGTGGGCGGTTTGTGAAATAGGTCAGCCTCAGGGTAAGCACTTATGCGACAGGGATAGTGGATGCTGAACTGCCGTCATGAACGAACAGCAGGGAAGGTTGAGGTGGGCTGAGCAAGTCTCGGCTGCACGACTTCCCGGAGCGATGTCTGGGTTGATCAGGAACTTGCGGACTCCCAATTCAGAAATGTGCGGCTCGGCAAGCGATTTCGCAAGCTTCTACAGCAGTTCTCCGACGGCCTAGGTGGGAGCATTCCAGGGGTTTGCCAGGATTGGGCTTGGGACACGGAACATTGACGGTGATTATTGAATACGAATTATCGCCAATTCAATTAGGAGATAACATGGACCCTCTTTTGCAACAAGTAACGGATGCAGTCACGCAGGCCGGGAGCGATACAGCTTCGCCGCAGAAGAATCTTGGCTAACCACAAGCGCGTATCGAAGAAGCGCTCCTATGTGCACCAGAGCTTACAATAGCCCGGCCAGAGTGCGGATGGAAGCGGAGCACAGGTACGGCAAAAGCAGAGGCAAAAACCCTGGAGAATAAGGGAAAGCTGGACGCAGTGTCCCCTTCAAACCAGTTCAGCGTTTCTGCCTTACCGAAATCTGCCGATGCGCCTGCTCAATGGCACTGAGCAAGCTCTCGCTGAATCCCAGTTTGCGCGCTTGCTCTATCGTCAAAACGATCTTTTTTGCGCACGCCTGTACAACGTGCGGCAGATCGGACGGTTGCGCCACCAGCGTATCGCTCATGGCGTCCGGCCATATGATAAACGACTCTGGCTCCCGGAATATGTTCTTACAATTTTTATTCGCTGCGGCGATATTCATCTTCTGCAGCCCCGGCAGGATCAGCGTTTCTATAGGGTTATCGTCCGTAACCGGGTAGGGACTTGAGGACGCCCCCGCCGATTTCGCAACTATCTCTGTCCAATTTACCGGCGCGCCGGTGGTCATGTCGAAGACCAGTGACATCTCCTCTTCGTCCGGATACGCTCCTCCACAGAACCAGTCCTCGGACTCTATGAGGCTTAGGAAGCGCGGACCCGCCATGGTCACCTGGACCTCGCGTGACCAATCACCAGAGGCCGAGTCCCGGTCCTTCGTGGTGTCGCTCATCTGCTTCGACTGGTTTAGGGCCTCTGCATCGCAATCATTTAAGGCCTGCGCCAAGCGTCGGTTCAGCTGCGTCAGAGTTGCATTCACGCGTAGCTCGGCAGGATTGTCTGGGTTGACAATGAGCGGCCACAAATCCACGCCCTTGCGCAGCTCTTTCACAGGTCCAATCTGGATGGCTCCAGTACCCATAGTCTGAGGGTTTCCGCTCGCACCTGGGGCCATATGCGGCACGGCAGATGCCACGGACGAAAAAAGCGAACACAACAACGCCACGATCAGTCGTCTCATAGGAATTCCCCAAAAGGCCAACGAGATTGTATACAATGCGAGCCGCGGGACCGACCCTCTACCCGTTCGATGCGTCTAAGGCTCAATCGGGTAAATGCGCGCCAGGTAGACGCCAACCAGGAATCAAAACACAGCAGCGCTCGGTATGCCACTGGAGAACTCGTGAAGCTATGCAGTGCGGAGCCATTGCCTGGCCTAATGGCGCTGGTTGTTTAGAGGTTCCCTAGGCGAGAACGATAGTCCCGGCGTCACGCTGCGACAAGCCACGCCGCGAGAGCACGGATAACTACTGCGGTGGTGAACAGGCGGCGATCGTCGGCGACGCAAGGTGAGGCACGCAAGCCGGCTTGTGCGTCCGGCATCGCCTGATGCGATGGGATGCGAAGGATTGGCTTCGTCGGCCGCCGGAATGCGTTGTCCGTGAAGCGAACAGCTTTGTTCTTCGGCTTAAGTCCACGTTCCAGTTTCTCCAGTCGCGCCTCGAGGTCGCTGGTTTCAATCGCCTTCAGTAGCGAGGCTCCCAGATACCTCAGCGTGCTTCCGAGTTTCGGGTCCATTCTGCCCGCGCGTATCTCAGCCATCGCTTCGGCCAGGAGATTCTTCACGTCGCAGGCTTTCTGAGCTGGCGAGCCCTCCCACTCGTTGGGTTCGTACACTCGGCGACTCTTCGTGCCACCCTTACGGCCGAGCTGCGCAGCTCGCTCGGGGTCCGCATGGAGAGCACAGTAGGTGCCGCCGCGGACTGCTGGAGCGGCACATGGACGACCCGCTTTCATCTTCGCGTGGCACTTTCCGTTTGCCGTTGACTGCCGTCTAAGCGGCATGGGTGCCACCTCCTACTATCCGACTGTCCCTTGAGCGTCGGTCGGGAAGCAACCATGTCTTAGACACTCGAAGTGTGCCGTAAGGGTCGAAAGAGTGGATGCTCACTGATGCGTACTGCGACAATTTGCGAATAGGGTCGCGGTGTTCCCTGCCCGAGGCGCTGTACCTCCGGCCGCAAGCGACTCGGCGTCAAACGATCCACTCTGGCCCTCCCACTTCATCCAGGACTCTTCTCTTCACCTTGGAAATAGCAGCTGAGACTCCCGCGTCAAGTTGCAGTGTAGGATTTCTGCTCGTTCTAGTCGGAGTTGGCGGCTGCCGTGCTTAAGTCAATAATCGTTCCCTGGTTGCGCCCATGGTCGGAATCCGCGTCGTAATCATCGCTAGCCGACTGTAGATCTCGCAAGGCTTGCAGCCACACCAGACTGGCGGCGTCAGGCGACTGACCTGCCAACTGTTCGTCAATCCCGGACAACCGCTGCCTGACCAGGTCGATGTGGCCTTGCTCGTGCGCCTCTAATGCCGCGTAAAACCTGTCCCACTCGGTTTTCTCGGCTTGGGGAGCCGCGCCGTACTCGACCCACCGTGGCATCGTGATTTTTGTCGCGACGGTAACTGTCGCACTGGCGGAGTCGTCGCCCGAAAGCGTGTATGCCGGGAACCACTCCGCCTTGGCAGCTCCGTCCTGCTGCTTGGCAGCTTCATCCTGCCGCGAGATGACGCCGGCCACCGCCGCAAGTGTGCTGCCGTGAATCTCAGAATACGCGCGTTGCGGATCGCCAAAGTCTACTGACATGTCAGTTCCCCTGGTTCCTGCTGCTATCGTCGCTACCGGATGAATCCACTTTATTCTCGGGTGTATCACCTGGGGTAGGCACGCTTCCGTCGATATGATCAGCGGTGATGAAGTTCCCACCTTCGCCCGCGTGAGCCAATCCGGCGACGTCGGTGGTGAACGTTGCCACCATTTCGGCGAACATGAGGTTGGTTGCCGCCTCCTTTTTGGCCAGTTCCCAGTACTGGTTGCGAATGTAGGCCAGGTTTGGAGTATTGGTGGCGTCGAGCAGGGCCGCACCAGACTTGTCGATGGGATAAATTATCCCGGCTGACTTGTAATACTGATCGGGTTCTGGACCATCGTTCAGGCTTATCGAGCCGACCAACACCGGGTTCTTGCTCCCGTCGTTGTAGGTCAGGATAACGTTGTGTTTGTCGGGGTTGTTGAGCTGCGGCCAAGTCTCCTGTCCATCAAGCTGGTAAGTCTTTATGTTCCGGTCGACGTAGGAGGCGTAGAGTTCGTCGTCTCCGATGATGCTGCATTGCTTGGCGTCGTCGTCTAGCAGGATGTGCTTGTTCGGGTCCACCGTAGGTGGGTTGAGCCCCGGATCGAATTCCGCGGCGTCGATCGGATAGAGCGTTACGTGAGCCGGTTCTGGCGCCTGAGCGTCTGTTGCGGGTGTAGCGGGTGTAGTAGCCATTTCAATTTCCTCCTCGAATGTAGTTGTAGTTGTAACGAATCCAAGCATTCCGGCGGCATACGGCAAGCCGCGGCCGAAGCTGGTCAGGGAACTGCTTGAGATCCCCCGCAGCCACTTCCAGAGCGATCCCTTAGACGGTCGCGGTGTCTGCTGCCTGGGCAGCGGCATCGGCGGCGGCCGCCACGACGTCATCTGAGATAACCGAACCGCCATCCAACTGTGCGACCTGGTTTTCCTGTTGCAGCATCTCGCAGGAAAAATCGAGGGCGTTGGTCAAGATTGAAACGCCGCGGCAGTTGGTCGCTTCAAATTGAATCTTCTGCTCGATCATCGCTCCATCCTGCTGGCTCGGTACGCCCATGGTGATGGTGGCGATTCCGCCGTCTTTGACGAACAAGTTCGTCTTTATCGTCCAGTGCACGACGCTTCCGTGCAAATGAGTAAAGAGGTTCTGCCGCTGATCGTCCAGTGTGCCGATGTCGACCCAGGGTGTTTCCAGCAGGATGTACCCAAGACTGCCAAGGTCGTTGGACGCGCTGGTAAACCCGTTGCCGTCCAACCACACATCCACGAACGTAACTCCGAGACCGATACTGGTGCTCGGAACATTAACGGCTTCTCCACCCAAAACTACTTTGACTTGCATAACGTTCTCCTATCGTCGAATTACCACTCGTTACCCGTTGCTGTCTTTTGTCTGGTCGCCGTGACCAAAAGCCGCAAACAAATTCCGGACCTCGTTTACGGCGCCGACTGAAGAGTTGACGGTCGCGTTAATGACGGCTTGGTCTTTCTGAGGAGCTGCACCGGTCGCAGCGTTAATGGCGTCTCCGAGTGCCGTTCCAGCGGCATTGTTCTTGTCTGTGCCATTTCCAGAGATTGCCGTTGATAGAGCTCCGCCCAGGGTGGGCAACGATGGATCTGCGTCCGGAGGCAAAGCCGGTTGCACGCTGCAGATCCAGGCGATGACTTGGAGGCCGGGATCAACCAGAGCACCCTGCTGGTTCGGAGACGACCCCAGAAGGGAGAACGGTCCGAAGGCTGCCGCGCTGCCCGCATCGGCTGTAACTCCCGCCGGAAGCGCGGCGTTGATATTGAGGTTCTTGACCGCAATAAACGCCGTAGGGACAACGGCGAATCCGCCGGTATTTAGCTGGCCACCGGCTGTGCAATCACCCGCCGCTTTGCCCGGAACGTACCAGCCTGCAGCGGCCAGGAAGTCACCGGACAACCACGAGCGGCGCAGTCGAACCAGGCAGTAGTCGAACGAGATCGTGAACTTCGTCGTGGCGACGGGCTGTGGTGCCGTCTGCGCTGCAACCGCAGCCACTGACGCACGCGAATTGAACTGGTTCCTATGAACACTCACGAACCCTGAAGGCACCATAGCTGGGGCGGGAGCTGCAGCGTGGTTGACCATCATGGCGTTGGCGGCCGGTGCCGCCATGAATGCGGGATGGGCAACGGTTATCGGGATTCCATGCTCAACAGGCGCCTGCACCGCCGGATGCTGGGCAACGGATACCTGTAGAGGAAGTACACGCCATACAACGTGCACATTTGGGGCCCGCGGTGCTGCCGGGGGACCGGCCTGGGTTGAGTCGTAGTTATAGGTGTTCCAGTTTGCTGCCTTGGTGACGTCATACCAATCGACAGGAGTTGCGCCAGTCAGCTTTGGCCCACCCAGTTCACCATCCGAGGGCGCGTTGTCGTAGGCTTCCTTGGCCTGCTTTTTCAACGCGCTGAAGCTATCGATCGATGCGGACGAAGTCGGCTGCGCCGCTTCTAGAAGCAGACTGTATTGCACGGATACCGTCCGCCCGGTGTGTCGAAAGGTCCCGCCGTCGAGAACAGGCAGCACGTCGGCGAACAGCGAAACCTCCTGCTGGGACATGGACAGGGCAGGGCCGTCCGCCAAGGTGCTACAGCTTGGCGAGAATCCCATTGGCTCAAAGGCCAGTATTTCGCCGCCGGGACCATTCGGAGTTGCCTGCCCATACGCCTTCAGAAAGTACTCGTAGACATTTGCGATGAGGTCGTCGTTCGAGTTCATGATGATTTAGCTCCCCACGGGCTGCGCTGAAGCTGGAGGTTGGGGCAAAGGCGTGCCTCCGGCCATTGTCGCCCCCGCGGCCGCCGCCTTTGGCTTCGGAAGAGCTGGATCGTCTATGGCGGGCGATGGCGGCACGATGTCGCTGAGGAACGCGATAACCTGCGATCCGTCGATCGACAAGGTGGTCCCATCGAAGCTCGCTGAACGACTGGATAGCGCGTTGCCGGCTGAATATCCCGAGCTTTGGCCTTGCGCCTTGTTATCGGTGTGCGAAGCGCCGCCTCCGAAGCCGATGGGCCCGAGGGCCACTCCTCCGCTGCCGCCGACACTGCTCTGACTGGCGCTAGTCGATGCCTGGTCAGTGTTATACAGCTGGTTGAGACTAGCGCCCATGTCGCCCCACGTCTGGCTGGCGACTTTTACGTTGCGCACAACCAGCATCTGCTGAGGAATCATCGGGAGTAGCGGATTCGAGTTCGCCAACTGGGTCTGGATCTTCCCGTCGCTGATGCAGTTCGCGCGCTGCCCTTGGAGGTACCAATTATTCATATAGAACAGGTCGGTGATCATCCACGGCCGGTCTATCGTCACTAAGCCCCACTCCAGATCGATCTCCAGGTCGCTGAACTGATCCGACATGCTGGTACGCGAAATTGACGAGGACGTATCGCCGTTGGCGGAATGCTGGCTGTTATTACTGCTGGCTTCGCTAGCGCTGGCGCCGATCCCGAAAAATCCATAGCTTCCATGCGACGATTGCGTCGTACTCGCTTGCTCATTGTTCCAGTACATGCTTTTGTTGGAATCCGTGACGGACGATGTCGCATGATCTTCCGACGTCCGCTTGATCGTGAGTTGCTCGAAGCCGATGTCATCCGCGGTGGGATCGGGCCATTCGCTCGGGTCGACATAGCTGTACGGAATGTCGGTCGGAACGCCGGCCAGTCCAAGACTCCAGATGTCGAGCAGCTTCTTCGCCTTTGCAATCTGGGCCTGTTGCATGTTGATGCCCTGCGATTCATACACCGCCAGCGCTTTCTCAACCTTTTCCGCACCCTCGGTCTTCCAGGTATCCCAGGCGTCGTCTACAGTCGCCTGATATGGTGCCGAAAGCTGGGGCCACATGCTGGATGTCGCCGGGTCAGCCAGGGTTTTCGCCTGGGCGAGTGCGTAGTCGCTCTTCGCCTTGGCATATGCTGCGGCGTTCTTGGTGTATCGCGAGTAGAGCGGACTCTTGCCTGCAACGACCGGGTTAACCGGATCGCTGGTATCAATGGTGTAGAGCACATTCATGGCAGCGTCCACGGCTTGCTGAACATCTGGCGGTGGCGGAGGCACAGGCAACGGCTGCATGGCGGAAACAATGCCCGCATACTGGAACTCCAGGTGACGACCGACCGGATACTGAAGGTAGGAACCATCGTCGGTGACCTGCAGCATGATGTTGCACAGCTGGGAGGTCTTGAAAGCAGCTTCGAGGGAACGCAGCAGTTTGGGATCAGGCTGTCCCTGGACGGCGGGTACTCCAGCTTGCTGTTGCGCGCCGCCGCTTGCGCCGCCCATCGGGCTCCACGGATTGGAATAGTCACGCGGGTCGATCGGCATCCCAAGCACCAGTTGCGAATAGACCAGTCCGCCCGAGAGCGGCTTACCGTCGGTTCGCGTAGGCCGAGTTTGCTTTATGCGGTCGACGATGGAGTTGAACAGATCGATCAAAACAAGTTCTGGAAGGCTAGGCATCCTACGCTCCTTATGTTTCCTGGCAAATCGTGATTTGCATTAAGCCAGCTGGGAGCGTCTGGCAATGCCGCGGTCAATTTCTAAAGCCAACGTTGTCGAAGTCAATAAGAGCAATCCTCCCTCCGTTTCTTCAGTCTCTCGACGCTGAGAACAGAACCATAGTAGGCGCACGACTTAGCTCGTACGATCATCGGCCGCGACGTGTTTGGGGGAACCGCATTGGTTATCCGAACGGATAGCCTTGTCAATTTTTGGATAGTGTTTTTCTCGCGTAGTACACCATCATGCAAGATTCTCCGCTTTCATAAGTGGAAACGGACCTGGATTTTGGACCCAATTGTGTTCGTGTTGTTCTTTTTCAGGAACAGGAGAGCGGGCTGTCACTCTAAAGCCCCGGCCCTAAGCGGTTGCGACATACCCAACAACGGAGTTACTATACCGTCGTCGGTGAAACGAAGACGCCAGTGCCTTCAGGCTGCACCCAGTCCTCCAAAAAGCACATTTTGGGCCAGGAACCAACGATGGACGGCCTTATCCCACTGGGCGTTGATGTCACCCTCGTTGAAGCTCTGGCATTCGCCACCGAAGCCGGCCCATAGGGCATTGCCGGCAATGGGACCAGACACGAGTGCGCCCGTTGTTTTGTCAACGGGTCTCAAATATTTCGCTTCGATCCCGGGACGCAGACTTTTGTTCAAGTGAGGGGTCCCTCTCCTGGATCAGCGCTGGTACTGGCGCGGGCGTCTGGGGAGTTAACTCGTCCGGCCAAGTTTACGCGTTCCACGCGCCGTAAGCTCGGCTGCCGGTTGAGCGTTACTCGCCCTTGTCTCCCGCCGCCATCGTGGAGACAGGGGCGTTCTCTTGCCCAGTTAAAAGTCTCAAACTCAACTCCGGCGCAACCGACATAACGTGAAGCAGGCGAAATAGCAATTTATGTCGAGCGGGCCGAAGTTGGTGGCTCCGGTGTGACCCTAACAGCACGTGTCGCGGAATTCTCCGCATGATCTGAAGCGGCAAGACTGGGACGCCACATGTTCAGTCTGGATGGAGGTTTTCGCGAGTCATTCGCTCCGGGATCGCATTCCATTCGCTTGCTGCAGGGTGCAGACCTGTACTCAGAATATGGGGGCTGGAGAATATTGGGGAGTTTCCGCTCTAGTAAACCGGGAGTGAATTTCTCTGCTACGGGTCAAGTGTTGGGATTCGCGCAAAAGCCCGCCAAACTCGCGAAAACAGGCATTTCGCTAGTAACTTCTCTGACAATAATGACTTGCTGGCGGAGAGAAGTGAATTCGAACAGCTGATACATGTCTTTCTCTGCCAACAAGTTACGTATTTCTATGGAGTTGCAGGTCAGTCAGTTTCCCATCCCGCCAAGAAGTCACGAGCGAACCACCAGCGAGTCGGCTCTCTTACCACAGAGTCACGTGCGACCTATGTTCTCTCGGCTACCGGGCATTCAAGGTGTCTGAACAAGCTGCTTTGCCCGAATACCTTACGCCTCCTCCCAGGTTGCCTCGCAGAATGCCCAAAAATCCAAACTCCGTGATTGAAGACTGTTACCAGGCTCTCGGAGTGCACAGTGAAAACTTCCCACAAGCCGACTCCCAATATTCGGTCGGCGAGCGGTCAACTGTTCGGCTTCGGTTCTTCGAGGCGGAGGAAGTGAAGGTGGCCGCCGGCGTCGCCGGCGATGATGACATTGAGTGCATCGGAAAAGACGCAGCAACGCCCCCCGCTATCGCCGGTGAAGGTAGCCAGGACTTCTCCAGTCTCCAAGTCCCATAACTTCACCGTCTTGTCTTCCGACGCCGAGAACGCGCGCTGCCCGTCCGGCGTCACCGCTACCCCCTGGACTTCGTCAGTGTGGCCGGTAAGGGTGCGCAACTCGTTCCCGCTGGCCAGCTCCCACACCTTTAGTGTGTGGTCCCGAGACGCCGAAATCGCGCGACGCCCGTCCGGCGTCACCGCTACCGCTTTGACAATGTCAGCATGGCCAGTGAGGGTGCGCAGTTCGCGTCCACCGGCCAAGTCCCACACCTTCAGCGTGGCGTCCCAGGACCCCGAGACCACGCGTTGTCCATCCGGCGTTATCGCCACCGCTGTAACTTTATTTGTGTGGCCGATGAGCGTACCCGGTTCGCGCCGGTTGTCCACGTCCCACACCGTTAGCGTATAGTCCATATTCGCCGAAACTGCCCACTGCCCGTCTGCCGTCACCGCCACCGCATAGACAGAACCGGTGGGACCCGTCAGGGTGCGCAGCAAGCGCCCGCTGGCCAGATCCCAAACCTTCAGCGGTTCGTCAATAGACGGCGAGATCGCGCGCTTCCCGTCCGGCGTCACTGCTACCGCCATCGTGCCGAAAAAACCTGCATCGCGGGTGAGAGTGAGGGTCTCCCGGCCGCTAGCCAGATCCCAAACCTTTTGCGTGCCGTCATCCGACACCGAGACGGCTAGCTTCCCGTCCGGCGTCACCGCCACCGCTAATACCGCACGTGTGTGGCCGGACAGTGGGGGCAAATCGAGCCCGCGTTCCAGGTCCCACAACTTCAGCGTGTAGTCCCGAGACGCGGAGACCGCGCACCGTCCGTCCGGCGTCACCGCCACCGCGAACACAATGCCTGAGTGGCCGGTTAGGGAACGCAACTCGCGCCCGCTGGCTAGATCCCACACCTTCAGCGTCTGGTCATCCGACGCCGAGATCGCCCGCTTCCCGTCCGCTGTTATCGCCACCACATAGACCCGACCTGTATGGCCACGCAGGGTGTACAGCTCGCGCCCGCCACTCAAGTCCCACACCTTCAGGGTGTCACCCGACACCGAGAGCGCGCGCTGGCCGTCCGGGGTCACCGCCACTGCAGTGACAGGCCACGCGTGACCGCGCAGGGTGTACAGTTCGCGCCCGCTGTCCAGCTCCCACACCTTTAGCGTCTTGTCATCCGACGCCGATATCGCAATCCGTCCGTCCGGGGTCACCGCCACCGCAGTGACAAACCCGGCGTGGCCGCGCAGGGTGTACAGTTCGCGCCCGCTGTCTAGCTCCCACACCTTCAGCGTCTCGTCATCCGACGCCGAGACGGCGCGCTGCCCGTCCGGCGTTACAGCCACCGCATTGACGTATCTTGAGTGGCCGGTGAGGGTGCGCAGCAAGCGCCCGCTGTCCAACTCCCACACCTTCAGCGTCTTCTGGTGCGACGCCGAGATCGCGCGCTGCCCGTCTGGTGTCACCGCCATCGCGCGGAACCCACCATCATTGGCCGGGAGGGCGCGCAGCTCGCGTCCGCTGTCCAGGTCCCATACCTTCAGCGTCCAGTCGCTCGACGCCGAGACTGCACGCTGCCCCTCCGGTGTCACTGCCACCGCGCCGACAGATTCAGCATGGCCGGTGAGGGTGCACATCTCGCGTCCGCTGTCCAGTTCCCATACCTTCAGCGTATGGTCTACCGATGCCGAGACTGCACGCTTCCCGTTGGGCGTCACCGCCACCGCTAATACTGCACCTCTATGGCCGGCAAAGGTGCCCAGCAGCGCGGTCCCCGGCGGATGAAGCGCCGGGTGCTGCGGACGCAGCCAACACTTTTGCGTTCCCCTGTACACACGCCTGGTAAATTCTTTAATCGCGGGCATGTCACGGTACGACAGCAGCCGTCCCACCATTTGCGAGGCAAACTGATCGGGATCATTGCCGACCACGTGCGCCGAGAGCCGGATAGCGCCGTGCATCAGCTCCAGAGCTTCCTTGTCTTCTCTCGGATACTTGGCGCGCACGTAATCGAGTTGCAGGTCGTGCAGACGGATGCTGCCATCGGGCTGGTCGCGCTGCGCCAACGACAGGCTGACAAACTGTTCCGCGGTTTCGGTTGCCTGGTTCTCATCCACTCCCCAAAGACACTGTTGCACCGGCGGAGCGGCCGCCATTTCCTCCAACAAAACCGCCAGCGCGAGGTAACGAGCGCGCGAGGTCGCCTCCAGCGAATCCACACTTACCTGAATGGCGCGCAGCACATCGGTGTAGGGATAGCCGGGAAACTGGGCCTTGATTTTGTCGAGGTCGGCGTTACGCAGATGCTCGAGGACCGCCTTCCAGTAGGCGGCCGGCTTGCCGTGCAGCATGGCGCCAACCATGGAAAGCGCCAGCGGAAGGCGTCCGCACTCGTGAATGAGTTCGGCAGCGATGGCAGGCAGACACGTAATCTCTGCGCGCGACCAGCGGGCGAGAACCTCGCGCGACTGCTCCTCGGTGAGCAGGTCGGCAACGTGTTCGCGGGCGCCCATGGCCGCCGCGATATTGGCGTCGCGCGTGGTGAAGAGCAGCCGCGAACGGTGCGAGTCCTCCGCCAGCAGTGGCTCTAGGTCGCTGGAGCGCCACACGTCATCGACCACGATCAAGGCCGCCTTCTTGCGGATGGTGGAACGGTACTGGTTCTTCGCCGCCAAGTCGTTCTCGTAGCGGGAGAGATCGTCGCCTAAGGCCTTGCCGACCTCGCGCATGCGGGTGACGGCATCGAAGGCCGATTCCTTGCCAATCGTGATCCAGATGATGCCATCGGGAAACGCCTGCTGCACGACCTCGTCGTGGCAGAGGGCTTGGGCCAGCACGGTCTTGCCAATACCCCCCATGCCTTGCAGCGCGGTGAGGGCGATGTGGCGACCGCCGTCGTCGGTGATGAGGGCGTCGCGCAGGGCGGCCAGCGCCTCGAGCCGCTCGACAAAATTCACCGGCAGAGGCGGAACGGTGACGTACCTGGTTTCGCGAAACGTGTCGGGCAGGGTGGCGGCGGCGGCGCCGCGGATGTCGGCCAGGAGTTCCGCGAGACGCGCGGCGTAATTGCCATCGTTGGTGAAGTCGCGATAGTGGAGTGCTTCAATGTAAACGGGTATATCGGCGTTTTGCGTCCCGAGAACGGGAATCAGGCGTTTCCCCTTGCGCATAGCGCGAACTTGCTCGCCACGGCAAATGCCCGACCTATATGAGCCGTCGGTTAGGACAGCGACTGTGACCTGGCGGGCGTCGATTTCGCGCTCGATCTGGGTGCTCCATACTCGACCACCACCGATGCGTTGCGTGTCGAGCCAGGCGTCGAAGCCTTCCTTCGCAAGATCACTTTGCAGGCGCTGAGCGAGATCGGCTCCGTCTTTGCGAGCATAGGAGATGAAGATCCGAACTGGTTCAGAAGGTGGCATTGGCTGACAGACCATATTATGCGGGCGCACGGTACGAGGGCCAAGGATAAGCCGCAAGAATCACTCAACCGAGGATTACGGTCCCGAAGTGAACTTGGAGGAAGTTTCGCCAGATGCGCCTTTGGGGAAATTGAGTGCCACAAGGTCGCCTTGGTGGGCACGTTCGCGGGCTATTCGCTCCTAGATCGCATTTCGTTCGCTTGCGACAGGACGCAGACCTGTACTCCAATTTATTGGGTTCAGAGAAACTTCGAAGGTTTGCACTCTAGGGAACGAGAAGTAAATTTCTCCGATACAGGTCAAGACCTGGAATTCGCAGAAAAGCCCGCCAAATACGCGGAAGATGACGTGTTGCTAGTAACTTCTCTGACAACAAAGACTTGCTGGCGGAGGGAGGTGGATTCGAACTCTTGGTACGCTTTTTGTAACCTGATTATACTCAGCCGTTTGGGTTTTCCTCGGCGGCATCCAGGGAGGTCACCCTCGCTGCTGGCGCAATCTTCTTACCGGCGATCATAGGTCAGAGGATCGGCCTGAGACGTCGAATCGCTTCCGTCCTTCTGGTGCTTTTTGCCGTCGGACATACACTTGGATTTCGCCAGAACGTTCCCGAATGGGGAGCAGGCGCGGTTATTGAAGCAATGCAATCGGTGCACTTCAATGCCCCGGGCTTTAACGGACTTATTGGGACTTCTTTAGCGCGTTCGGACTTTTTACCTCCCTGTTTCTTTTGTTCGCAGCAGTATTAGTGTGGGAGCTGGGCAGACCTCCCGGCGGAAACTTTTGCACCCTTCATGCGCCACACTGCGTTGGCTCTCGCCATTTCCTTTATCGCGTTCACGGCTTTGACATGGAGATACGCTTTCACTACCCCCCTAGTTTTCTCAGCCCTGGTTACGGTGTGTTTTGTTCGTGCGGCGTGGCTTTCCGTAAGGCCACAGGCAGGCTGATGAACTGCGCCGACGGAGGACATGGCCGGACACCCGACAAAAGCGCTTGTGGCGGTTAACGCCCGGCTTGTTAGTAAAAGAGGTAACTCCGTGCTCTCTCGCGGCGTAGGCCGCCACGGCTCGTACACCTAGCAAGTATCGCGAAAATCCGGCTTTTTTCGGGTACTTCACGGAAAAGGGGTAGACCTGTCTTCTTTCTCTCGCCGTCGACTTTCGCAGACTCTGCCCACCTCGACGTTCTCAGCCAAAGTAAGCGGCTTACCCACCAACGGCAGCACGATCTACGTGACGATGTACTCGCTGATTACCGGTCAATGGTTCAACAACCAATACACCTACACTTCAGGTCCCTAAGGATCTGAAACCCAACAAGGACCGCTCACGGGCTTCCACACAAGCGAAACCGGCTTGTGTGGGGCGCCCGCAAACCAAGTTGCTGGCTCAGGGAGCTGTTCACAAAGATCCATTCCAAAACATGGGTGCCGGAGAACAAAGCACCAAGGTCATGATTCGCTAGCTGGGCTCAGCGTAGCTGGTTCCTGCAAACCGCTGCCCATTTCGAAAGCCATGAGCGAGGGAAGGGACGCTGCCTCTTCCCTCGCGCACCCATGCCCGAAATCGCGCGGCAAAGGCCTCCAAACTCCAGATCACCGTGGGATTGAACGATTGAGCCTCCCTCCGCTTCGCTCGGACAATCTTGCTTGACGACTCCGAACACTTGGCTCCACAATCACCATGTCAGCTTGGCTTCGACTGCTGTTCACCTTCGCTCCGGAATGCCGTTCGGCTTGCCTCCGGAATCAGCGTTCACCTTCACCGGAATACCCACGCTGTGAGCGAAAGCCTCCATTTAAAACTGAAATGGGTATTGCTGCCGAAGACAGTGGGGTGTATCTTACTTGCCACTTAGGAGATCAGAGGGGAAATCGCGGTTAAGATCATGTGGAAGCCATCGCGTAGCGAAGACGAAGCCTCGATACAAACGAACCCGCCCTTCTCTAAATCAATTCCGGTGGCGCCACCTTCCGCGGCTGAAGCTCTCGGTAGTGACAGCTTGCCTAGCCAGGACACCACCATCGTTGGAAAGTTGCTGGTGGTGAAAGGCGAACTTTCGGGCAATGAAGCCTTGGTTGTGGATGGCGAAGTGGAAGGCTCGATCACGCTGCTCGGTCAGCGCCTGACGGTCCGCGCCGCCGCCCGCATACGCGGCAATATCGAGGCCGCCCATGTGATTCTGCACGGGCGAGTGGAAGGTGACATCCAGGCCAGCGATCGGGTCGAATTGTTTAGAAGCGCATCCTTGACGGGCAACATCTCGACCGCGCGGATTTCGATCGAAGAGGGCGCCTTCTTCAAGGGCAAACTTGATGTCAAGAAGCCGGACCCTGCTCTAATGATCGACATCAAACCCCGGGCAACCCCAGCCATTCCGGTTGCTAGCACCTCGCAACAGCGATCGCTTCTCGAACGGGCTGCTAACAAATCGGGCAAAAGTTGGTATAAGTAGCTGCAATTCACTTATGCCAATGATCCCGAGTGCTTGCCCACTGGCTTCGCCTCGAGCAGGTCGACCTGCATCCTCATCTGCGGACCAAGGTAGTCGGGTACGCTGATTATGATTCTGTGGTTCTTTACCCTTCCCTCCTTCATGCGGCAGACGTACCCCTACGGTTGGGTTTATCTTTCCCTTCCTTGCGATCACTCTCCCGAAACGACGATCCGCGAAGGATCGGGCCCGGGGCTCCCCTTACACGGGCGAAGTCCGCTGCGGCACTACGTCGGTACCGCTTCTCTTGAAGTCGAATCTCAGGCTCCACTGACTCGGTACGGTCCTTCCGTCAACCGTCGGCGCTGCGAACGTCCACTTGCGGGCGGCTTGCAACGCTTGATTGGCGAAGTATCCACGGGGTCTGTGCGAAATCAAAGTTGCGTGCGACACTTTGCCCGACTTGTCGACTGAGACTTTCACATTCACCTCAATCGTGCTGGTTATCCTCTCCCTCGCCCTTCGAGACACGTCCGGCAGAACCTGATGAGCGACTGCCCCACGATCAACATCGACGGCATTTATCCTGGAGGCGGGTAAGCTGGCATCGTTCAGTGGCTGCGGAGATGCCGTGATCTGCTGCTTAGCATCAGTGGGAGCGGGTTGCGGATTTTCTGAACGGTGAAGGAAAAGGCGCACGCTCGCGGCAATCATAACGAGGGCAATAATGATTGCGGCCGCTGCACGAAAACCTCGCTGCTTCCCCGTCGTTCCCGGCCGTTTGACAGACGGCTCCCTCCCCTGCGGGGACGGGACACTTATCTGAACTGCCCGCGCAGACGCCTGGTCTACCGATATCTCTTGCCTTGCAACATCTTCCTTAGTCGCTGCCGGCGTTTCGTCCAAGTGCTTTCTTATCTCGGCGGCCGACCATCGGAGTGCCGGGTCGCGGCTTAGGCAATGCTTCGCAATGTCATCGAACGGCGGTGGAACGTTCTCCGGTAGCTTGGGATCGTTCTTGTCCTCTCCGTCCCACGCAGGCAGATAATTGGTCAGCGCCTCGACAAGCGTCACGCCAAGCGACCAGATATCGGCGTTAGGCGAGGTGGCTCCCCTGTCCATCTCGGGCGCGTCGTACTCGTTGCTGATTCCGACAGGTCCTTGCCACTTGCCGACCGGATGAACCCCGTCGCTAGAAAGTTTCAGTTGATCGCCAACCGCCATGATGTTCCCCGGTTTGATGCTCCCATGCACGATCCCTAGTCCGTGGAGGTAGCTGATGGCGTCGAGCATAGGTACTAGCATTTGGTAGGCTTCGACCGGGGTCAGTGCCCGCTCAGGAACAACCTCTGCGAGATTCTCGTCAGCGTACTCCATAACCGCGAAGAACACGTCCTGTTGATCGTCGACGTGGCGACCCGTTTCCATAATTCGGACCAGGTGAGGATGGGAGAGCTTCCGCGCTAGTTCCCATTGCGCGACTTGGGCTTGCGCGTACGCTTCATTCGCGGGGATAAGCTTAATCGCAGCCTTCGAGCCACTGATCTCCGTAAGGTACACCGCGCGCCGTTTCGAGCCACCAAGATACTGGCGCAGCGAAAACCTTTCGTTAATGACGCGCCCTTGCCACTGCTGCCACATTGCCATAATTGCGTTACTCTGCGGTTGCGACATGAGACCGAGCATTATACGCCCTGTACGCCACGCCTCGGCCGGAGTCCAAGCAGCGCAAGGTTGATCCAGCGCAAGGACACCGGAGACCGTCAAGACAGGCGCCGACAAAACGCCGACCACAAAGATCCTATCCTCACACGGAACCACTCGGCTGATCCACATTCCAGTGGTCACCATGGGCCGCCAGTCCAAATTCTGGCGTCGAGCTTTGCGCCGACGTTGCCTAATCAGCGGCAGAGGAAAACCTAAGCAGGTTACAAAAAGGATGCCGAGAGTTCGAATCCACTTCCCTCGCCACGTAGTCTCAACTGCAGAGAAACTCTGCTACCTTGTCCGTCGGGCGCATCAGGATGACGGTTCGTGCAATGGGTCGCCACCAGCCGGGTACTCTCGTAGCGGATTCTCATTTAGGTAGAAAAGATTGTGCTGTTCCCGGGATGACATCCTGTGGGGCGCCGCACAAAGGAACGGAGTCCGAAATCACCCCAACCATCAAGCACAGTGCTTCGATGGCATGCGACCCGACGGAGCAAATCCATTCAGCAATCTGATGTTTGATGCCCGTGGCAATCTCTATGGAACGATGTACGCTGGCGGGTTTCTCCTGTACGGTGTCGTCTTCGAGGTTACGCCGTGATGCGGCTTATTCTTGTGTGCCGAGCATGTTCAACAGTTGCACGGCATCCTGTTCAACGGTGAACAGCTGACGTGGCGGAGGGAAGCGGATTCGAACCCCGTGTACCGTTTCACATACAGCGGTTTTCTAAACCGTCAACTATATTTGTTCGGGGCCGATAACATACTGAATTTCAGCAATTTGGCCTAACATGCGCAGGTTCTGGGTGCAGATTAGGTGCAGATTCGACCAGCACCGCCCAGATCAGCCGATATCACATCCGGAAGTTTGACGTTCTTCGCGATGCCTCCTCGACAGTGCTGCCCAAGTCGCGGCCACGAACGCTGATCTTTGCTTGCGCGAAGCCGGCTTCTTGCGGTCGGGTCTCACAAATCACCATCCTGATGAGCTGAGTGCCTTGTAATGATCCTTGCACTCACGCAGAAAGTCTTGGAGCAACTTCGCCTCTTCGTTAGCCTTTTGAGACCGGAACCCATGTTTCCAATTTGCCTGCGCTGAATGTGCCAGCCCGGCCGGCGTGAGCGGTCCAGTGCTGGCTCCTCCATGCATCCGACAACGTCCGTTGCGCATGGCTGGGCCATTGCATGGCGTTCCCTTTCGCGTCAGAGCATGGAGTCTTACTCGAAGGCCGCGATGGAGCGGGCAATGAAAGTACAGGAAGTGATCTTGCGAGCGATCGCCAAGAAGATTACCTGGTGGCAGGCGGCCGAGATCATCGGCATCAGCGATCGGTCGATGCGGCGCTGGCGGGAGCGACTGGAACAGTTCGGCTATGACGGGTTGTTCGATCGGCGCCGGGGGCGGCCTTCTCCCCAGCGAGTGGCTCTGGCCACCGTGGAGCAGGTGCTCGGACTCTACCGCGACCGGTACTTCGATCTGAACGTGCGGCATTTCCACGAGAAACTAAGCCAGCAGCACGGGATACGGTTGAGCTACAGCTGGGTGAAACAAACGCTGCAAGGAGCCGGACTCGTAGCGCGGGGGCGCAAACGCGGGGTGCATCGCAAGCGGCGGGAGCGGCGGCCGCTGCCCGGCATGCTGCTGCACATCGACGGCAGTCATCACCGCTGGTTTCAGGACGAGCGCTGGTACGATCTGATCGTCATCCTGGATGACGCCACCAGCCAGATCTACTATGCCCAGTTGGTGGAGGAAGAGTCGACGGCGACGGTGCTGGCCGGGTTGCGGGAAGTCATCGAGCGTCAGGGATTGTTCTGCGCTTTGTACAGCGACCGGGGCAGCCATTTCTGGCTGACGCCGAAGGTGGGAGGCAAGGTCGATCCTCATCGGCTGACGCAGGTGGGACGTGCCCTACGAGAGTTGGGAGTGCAGATGATTCCCGCCTACTCGCCGCAGGCGCGGGGCCGCAGCGAGCGCAGCTTCGGCACCTGGCAAGGACGGCTGCCGCAGGAGCTGCGGCTGCAAGGGATCACCACCCTGGAAGCGGCCAATGAGTTTCTGCGCAAAGACTACATGGCCGAGTTTAATCGCCGTTTTCAGGTGGCGGCAGCGCAACCCGGTACCGCGTTTTTGCCTTGTCCTGGCAAGAATCTGGACCTCATCTTTTCCCTGCAGTTTGAGCGGACGGTGAACCGCGACAATACCGTCAGCTTTCAGAACCTGCAGCTACAGATTGAACCAGTGCACTGGAGAGCAACGCTGGCCGGTTGCAACGTGACGGTTCACCAGCACTTGGACGGAAGCATCAGTCTTACCCACGGGCCGCATCGGCTGGGAGGTTATACCGCCCAGGGTGTGGCCCTCACCTCAAAGCAAAAGCCGGTGGAAAAGACGCGCCCTGGAAAAGTCAAAAAAAATGACTTTTCCCCCGCGCTTGGAAATCCCGCAAAGTGCGCGGGATTTCCACTTTCCCCCGCCTCGACCACGGCTATTTAAATGGCAGAAGCAAAACCAAAAACCGGACATTTCACTTGCTACGAAAAGCGGACATTTTCACTTGGTACGAACATACTATTCGCCATAGTGGGTTACTCGCCAATGACGTCGCCGCCTATTGCACCTTCGCATATTCAGTTTTGGACTGCTTCAGGATAGGAATATCGGCGTCTGCATCTCCGGTGACATGTAAGCGACGGTGCCCAGCATGCTGCCGGAGCTGGTCACCAATTCTCCGGAGATGGTCGTGGCACTCTGGGAAATGCCCTTGGGCTTGAGGTCGACTTTGGCCAATCCAAAGTCCAGGATCTTCACCTGGCCCCGTTTGGTGACGAAGATGTTTGCAGGCTTGATGTCGCGGTGCGTGATTCTCTTGTGGTGTGCAGCGTCCAGCGCGTCGGCAATCTGGATGCCGACATTCAGTACAGTTTCAATTTCCAGCCGGTCGCCCTCGATCAGATGCCTGAGCGTTTGCCCTTCCAACAGTTCCATTGCAATGAAGGTTCGCCCGTCGGCCTCGTCGATCTCATAGATTGTGCAGATATGCGCGTGGTTCAGCGAGGAGGTAGCTTTGGCTTCGCGCCGGAAGCGGCTGAGAGCTTGCGAGTCGTGTGGGACATCGTCTGGCAGAAATTTGAGCGCGACAAAGCGACCGAGATTCAAGTCTTCAGCCTTGTACACGGTCCCCATACCGCCGCTGCCGAGCTTCTCGATGATCTGATAGTGCGATATCGTTTGGCCGATCGTCAGGATATTGTCCTGGCTTTGACCCCTAACAGCTTCTTCGTGCTCGAACCCTGAAACAGATTTGGACGACACAGATACTTCTCCTGTAAATGAATGCGACAAATCGATTCAATTTCCCTCACGCGAAGACGGAAAACTCCAGAATCAGCCTCTTGAGCTGTTTTTGAACAACAACTAACGAAGAACGGTGGGGATACGCCCGGATTGCGCAGAGCAGTCGTCGCCAATCCGATAGGAAACTTCACATGGAAACAACCGACGAACCCCGACCGCAAAGCTCTCCACTCAGCAACTGTGCAACGTAGGGGAGTTGTAATGTCATTGGATTTCCGACAATCCTTGGTTTCGCCACAATCATCTGACACTAAAGGCTCTCTAATTCCCGCGCCGCCGACTCCGGAATAAACAATGGGCTATGCAACAGGGGCCGATAGGCCCACCTTCTCCAATCATCCATCGAGGGGTTGTACCAACCGGTTTCGCTTATGGCCGTGAATCGTGTGATCGAAGGTGTGTACGTCGTTCGGATGGGGATGGCAAACGCCTTCCTGATCGAGGGCGACGACGGGTTGACACTAATCGACGCGGGTTTCCCGGGTAAGGAGGCAGCGCTCTTCGGTGCCATCCGCGGACTCGGCCGTTCGCTAGGCCAGCTCAGGCAATTGATTTTCACTCACGGCCACCCTGATCACATCGGGAGTGCCGCTGCGATTGTGCGGGAAACCGGCGCGAGGACCTACATGCACCCGCTCGATATCCCTATCGCCGAGAGCGGAGGTCCTTTTCGGCCTATGACGCCAGCACCCGGTCCGATTGGCCTGCTGTGCAATCTGTTTTTCCATCCCGACGAGCGACTGGAACCGATTGCCATCGACCAACCTTTGACCCCCGGGGAAATACTACCCATCGCCGGCGGCATCGAAGTTATTTCCACTCCTGGGCATTGTGCTGGACAGGTCGCGCTGCTGTGGCTTCCGGGACGAATGTTGTTCGCGGGCGATGTGTGCACAAACATCATGGGCTTAGGTGATCCCGTCGGCTTCGAGAGTTTGGAAGAGGGTCGTGCCAGCCAGCGCAGAGTTGCCAGTCTCTCATTCGATGCTGCCGGGTTCGGCCATGGCAAGCCTATCACTCGCGATGCGTCGACACGTTTTCGCAGCAAATACGGCAAAACTTTGGAGGACGTGCATCAACAGCGATCCGCAGCTTAACCGCGAATTCAGGCAGTTCAGGCCTGCCGATGTGCGGGCAAGAACACTAAAGTAGCTTGAGATCCAACCTACAGCGGCGGATGCCAATGTCTGTAAACGGTCTGTCGCGGGCAGAGACCAGCAGGAGATTGTCATGCATAACGCTATCCCGCTCATCCTGGCGGCTCTCATGGCTGTGGGGATCATTGTTATCGGTTGTTTCTACCTCGTATCTCCTGAACGAATCTCAGGAACATTTGGTCTAAAGCCGCCTGCATCCGATGCTGACACTCGTGCCTGGCTACGTCCTAAAGGAATTCGGGACGTCGCATCTGGATTGATCGTGCTGACCATGATGCTGACCGCGGACACGCGGTTGGTAGGCATAGCTCTACTCGTTGAAGCCGTCATCCCTTTTGGCGACATGTCAATCATTCTGGGGTCGGGCGGGTCGAGGTCGCGAGCGTTCTCCGTTCATGGCGTAACCTGCGCGGTGATGCTTGTCGTCGGCCTCTTGTTGATCCATGCCATTTGAGAGAAATGCCCTGACCGTTTTTGTCGACCGTAAGGATCGGATTGCGATCAGCCATGCTG
The DNA here is from genome assembly GCA_963746515.1 of uncultured Acidobacteriaceae bacterium. Taxonomy (GTDB): domain Bacteria; phylum Acidobacteriota; class Terriglobia; order Terriglobales; family Acidobacteriaceae; genus Bog-257. The sequence continues at coordinate 34,122 of CAVVBO010000007.1, forward strand.
GAGATTCGACCCATTGGTCGTCGAAGCCGACATTGGCGCGCTGCTCGCCGAATAGGGCGCAACTGACCACTAACGGGCCGTTGACTTCTTACCTGTTGTGCCGACAACACGACCCGGTGAAATTTCCTCGGGTCAACATCCATATACACGAGTGTGATCTAATTGCTGGACATTTCAGCACCCAGCTTCAAAGGAGGCAGGATGCCCACTATCACGACGAAGGACGATGTCGAGATCTTTTACAAGGACTGGGGTTCAGGACAGCCGATGGTGTTCAGCCATGGTTGGCCGCTGTCGGCCGATGATTGGGACGCGCAGATGCTGTTCTTCCTGCATCATGGCTATCGCGTGATCGCCCATGACCGCCGTGGCCATGGACGCTCTACTCAGACTGGCGACGGCCACGATATGGATCATTACGCCGACGACCTGGCTGCTCTTATGGCTCATCTCAACCTGAAAAACATCATCCACGTCGGCCATTCAACCGGTGGAGGCGAGGTAACGCACTATCTGGCTCGTCATGGCGAAAGGGGCGTCGCTAAGGCTGCGCTGATAAGCGCGGTGCCGCCGTTGATGGTGAAGACGCCGGCCAACCCAGTTGGCCTGCCCAAGTCCGCGTTTGATGATCTGCAGGCGCAACTCGCGGCCAATCGTTCACAGTTCTATCGCGATGTGCCAACCGGGCCTTTCTATGGCTACAACCGGCCGGGGTCGAAAGCCTCGGAAGCTATCATCGCGAACTGGTGGCGCCAGGGCATGATGGGTGGCGCCAAGGCGCACTATGACGGCATTGTGGCCTTTTCCCAGACCGATTTCACAGAAGACCTCAAGAAGATCACCGTTCCGGTGCTGGTGATGCATAGCGAAGATGACCAGATCGTTCCCTATGTCGCCGCGGGACCTCTATCCGCGAAGCTGTTGATGAACGGAACCCTGATAACTTACAAGGATTTCCCGCACGGCATGCCCACGACGCACGCGGAGAAGATCAATGCGGATCTGCTGGCGTTCCTTAAGGGCTAATGTCGGCACTCTGCTGCCCCGTTCAGCAAAGGCACGGAACCCGTGACGTGGTTGAGGTTGTCAAAACGTTGAACAGGATCCGTTGGGTGACGTTTTCGGTGAAATTGGTGTCGGCGTCAATAGCCGGGGGCGCAACGGGCGTCGGCGCTACTTTGAGTATGGGACGGTTACACGTGGGGACGATTCCCCCGAGGCGCCTTATCTCAAGCCTAGGGCCGTGGGATGCCTCGGTTGATAAAGGCCGACCTCGCCTCCACCGGGAAGCCGCATTTTCGTAATGGAACCCCATCGCGCTTCCTGAACCTCAGAACACTCAACGTTCTTCTTCGCCAGGGAAGCCATTTCGGCTTTCAGATCGTCGCACATGAAATAGAGTTCTTGGGTGCCACTCTCATCCGACGGGTGGACTGCGGCTTCTGCTGGCGGCAATGCGAAAATCAGCCAGCCGTGTCCCGCATCCACGGATGCGAATTGGAGAACGTCGCGGAAAAATGCTCGGTCCGCCTCGGCGTTCTTACTGTAAACAATGACGTGCGCACCGGAAATCATTTGCCTGCTCCTTAGAAATGCTCGCTGAAGGTCGCGGGGAACAACAGGTATGGTGGGACGCTACCCCCCCTGTAAACGTTTCCCTCTTCGACGAAACAAAGTAAATTCCCCCATGATTCTCGGCATAGAACGATCGCTCGCCTCCCAGGGGCGCACGACGGCCAGGGTCGCAAGGGCGACCTGGTGCGGCTCCAAAGAGCCCGGCGAAGCTCCTGGGCTTGAGTACATCGCCCAGCAAGGCGAAGGTGGAAACTACCGTCCCGCCGATAATTACGCGCAGTATGGTTTCTTCCACTCGCCCTCCTTATGCAGCCCCTGTACCCGGCGGCAACACAGACGGTCTCCGTCTGCATGAGTGGTAGCCATCATAGGCATCGGCGACAGCATGTTTCAAGTGGAAACGGCCTTAAGCGGCGGCTGCGGTTGACTCCGCAGGAAGCGGAAACAGGTCTCCTTCGCCTTCGTTCGACGCATCCCACTTACGTTGCTGCAATCGGAGGGCTACGTGAAGCGTCCTGCAGGAAAAGTGCGCTATGCGGTGGTCGGGCTAGGATACATATCGCAGGTAGCCGTGCTGCCCGCATTCGCGCACGCCAGATCTAATTCCGTGGTTACCGCGCTCGTCTCGGGCGATGGCCGGAAGCTCAAGAGCCTGTCCCGCAAATACTGCACGCCGTTTAGTTATTCCTATGAGGACTACGATAAGTGCCTTGCCAGCGGCGAAATCGATGCCGTCTACATTGCTTTGCCGAACCACATGCATGCGGCCTATGCGGAAGCGGCGGCGCGCGCCGGCATACACATCTTGTGCGAAAAGCCGATGGCCCTGAGCGAGACCGAATGCCAGGGCATGATCGCCGAAGCGGAAAAGGCGAGGGTCAAGCTGATGATTGCCTATCGCCTCCACTTCGAGCATGGAAATCTGCACGCCATCGAGCAGGTCCACTCCGGCAAGCTGGGAGAGCCAAAAATCATCACTTCGGTGTTTTCCCAGCAGGTAAAGCCGGGCAATTCGCGGCTGAAAAAGGATGTGGGAGGTGGGGCGGTGTACGACATGGGAATCTACTGCATCAATGCCGCTCGTTATCTGTTTCGCGCCGAGCCTGAGGAAGTCTTCGCCTGGAACTTTGGCCGCGATGAGACGCGGTTCCGCGAAGTGCCGGCGACCACTACGGCGATGCTCAAGTTCCCGCAGGACCGTTTCGCATCTTTCACCTGCAGCTTCGGCGTCACCGACCGCTCGGTGTTTGAGGTCATTGGAACCAAGGGTGTCCTCAAGATGGACCCCGCCTACGAAATGGCGGAAGCCCTGAAATCGGAAATTACGCTCGGCGAGCACAAGCAACGAAAGACCTTTCCGAAACGCGATCAGTTCGCTGCGGAGCTTGAGTATTTTTCCGATTGCGTGCTCAACGACATGGAGCCCGAGCCATCCGGGCAGGACGGTCTGGCGGATGTACGGATTATCCAGGCTCTTTTGAAATCGGCGGAGGATAACCGGCCGGTAAGCGTCAAACCCGCGACGGTGACGCGTCGGCCCGGCATGAAGCAGGCGATCGCCAAACCTCCCGTCCAAAAGCCGCCACGTCTGGTGCATGCAGATGCGCCTGGAAAGGAATAAGGAATTCAGGGCGAGTACAGCAGAGAGGAGAACGCTATGCCTAAATATGGAAAATCCGCCGGAAAGAGCGTCAAGAGCGCCATGCATCGCAAGAAGAAAGGCACGCTGCGCTCGGGCAAGGGAGGCAAGGGCGGAAAAGTCAAAAGCAAGAAACAAGCCATCGCGATCGGGCTTTCCGAAGCCCGCAAGAAAGGTGCGAAAGTTCCGAAGAAGAAGAAGTCCAGCTAGGACAATCAAGGAGACGCAATGGGAACCATACTCATCGTGATTCTGGTATTGCTGTTAATCGGAGCATTTCCGTCATGGCCCTATAGCAGTGGCTGGGGATATTATCCCAGTGGTGGTCTCGGGTTGGTTCTGATTATTGTGATTATTCTGCTGTTGCGTGGCCGTATTTAACGGCAATTCAGGGTCGCAATAATCTATGGACCGGCGTCCGCCCGGACTAGCGGGAATCGCACATCTCTTTCGGCACGCTAGCCGTGCTAGGCCTGCCGCCGTAGGATACCCGCCTATCCCTTAATGGCTAAACAAAGCAATCAGGATAACGATCGGAATCGGTACTCCAAGCATGAGCAGAAGGATGGAACGCATGTGAAACTCCTTTCAGAATTCGAGGCCTAGATCGCCGCGCGAACGTGATCCCGCTGTCTACCGCCGATAGTCCCCGCATAGCTCGCACAGAAGGCTCCGCTGAGAAGCGCCACGAACAACCACAATGACAAATGAGCGATCGCTCTGCGTGCGGTTTCGGCAGCTTCCTGAGCCTGGGCGAATGCCTCGGTCACGCGCTGTTGAGCATCGGTCTGGTTGAGGCCGGTCCTCGCTGAAACCAATCGCGCGAGATAGACGTTATCCGCTTGCGACATGCTGCCGTCTTTAAGTGCATGGGCAAATATTCTATCCGCCTCGGCTCGCATGGCAACGGCGTTCAGATCCGTCATGGTCCCGGTCGAGCGGAACATGGTGTCGAGCAGATATTCATTGGGATTGAGGACATAAGCATCCGCTGCCTGTGCCGGGTCTGGCCTTTGAGCCGCACGGCCAGCAAACATGGCCGCAGCCGATGCCAGGAAAGCAGCCATCAGCACAACCCCTACGGCCCAAACGAGAAGGCCATGAGCGGTGTCACGAAAATAGACTTCATCGGTGTGGATATCGACCCACTTCGTCCGTAGTCTGCCTGCAAGATATCCACCCATGGCGAACGCAACGATTTGGGTGAAGATCAGCCAGATAATAGCTCCGGCCTTCACGGTGGTTGCAGACGCCCCCATATTGGACCAGGGTGAAACGGATGAGAACCCGAGGCCCGTTCCGAGAGTGAGGAGAATCAACGACAATGCAGCAGCGGTAAAGGCACCGCCGATGACGGCGTGCCACGAGATGCCAGAAGAATGGGCTTCGTTCTTAGCGTCAAAGTCCCCAAATCGGGGCTCCTCGGGACGCGGAACAGTAGCTTGTGACATGGAACTCACTTCCTGAGCTTTTTCGATTGTGTAAGAGAGCCCGTAAATTCCGGGAAAAAGCTGACAGCAAGTGAGATGCAGGAATCGTACCGGGCAGAAGGAATTTAAGTTAAGGACTAAGGTGACCGGTAGGACTTGACATAAGAAGTTACGGCTAGGGCATCACCGTTGGGGTGTCGAGTAGTTTCCCGGCACCCCGTTCAGGTTAGTTTCCCTTTTGACCGCCGCTATGCTGACCACCGCCATGCTGTCCGCCACCTTCTTTGTCGCGGTCCTGCTGTCCGCCGCCTGGCTGTCCGCCGCTTTCCTTACTCTTGTCCTGCTGGCCGCCTTTTTGGCCGCCGCCCTGTTGGCCGCCTTGCTGTCCTTGCTGTCCGCCGCCTTGTTGTTTATCGTGCTGTTTGTCGTCCACGGGAAGTTCCTCCTTTTTGGGCGAATGACTCGGATGAAAAGGATTCCGCTCATCTGTAGTCGGTAGGGTAGGATGCCTCCTCCGCTAAGGGGAGTGGTCTTGAATGCATACGTCGCTTTAAGGTGAGTACCGAAACATCCCAGCCCGACCTTTGCGCACCTAACACAATGCGCCCAAGCGGCATTTACACGTCTTGCTGAGTTATTTGTCGGGGCCGACAGTTAATTCAATCAGGGGATAATCACATGACAAAAGACTCATTGCGCGAACTCTATATTGACGAACTCAAAGATATTTATAGTGCCGAGAAGCAGTTGACCAAGGCGCTTCCGAAAATGGCGAAGGCAGCGTCGTCGCCAGACTTGCGGAAGGGTTTTGAGGGACATTTGAAACAAACCGAAGGCCATGTTCAGCGCCTGGAGCAAATCTTCACCATGTTGGAGGAGAAAGCCGGCGGGAAAAAGTGCATGGGAATGGAAGGGCTGGTTAAAGAGGGCTCCGAGATCATGGGCGAGGATTTCGAGGATGACGTCATGGACGCAGCCCTTATTTCTGCGGCGCAACGCGTAGAGCACTACGAGATCGCAGCCTACGGGACGGTGAGCACTTACGCGGATCTGCTGGGCGAGCCGAAACAGGCCTCGCTCCTGCGCCAGACCTTGGAAGAAGAGAAACAAACCGACCAGAAGCTAACCGACTTGTCGAAGAAGATTAACGTCGAAGCGAATAAGAGCGATTCGGACCCTGTTAAACGCAAACCCGGACGAGCGGCCTAAAGTGCCAATCGCGAGCGATGATATCGCCGATCCCAAGAGCGCGTCGTCGCTTGCGAGCAAGCCCGAAAACAAGTCGCCTCAGCGCGGACCCTCTCAGAATTCACCCGGCATAGTCCGACAATTATTAGCAACTTTAGGGCCGGGACTGGTAACCGGCGCTTCGGACGATGATCCCAGCGGAATTGCCACCTACTCTCAGGTAGGCGCGCAATTCGGTTACGGGATGCTCTGGACGATGGTTCTGTCTTATCCCTTGATGACGGCTATTCAGGAGGTAAGTGCCCGCATAGGGCGCGTGACCGGCTGCGGAATTTCAGCAAATCTTCGCCGCTGCTATCCCCGATGGCTGCTTATGGGCGTCATCGGATTGTTGCTTGTCGGTAACATTTTCAATCTCGGCGCGGACATCGGCGCCATGGGCGCGGCGGCTCAGCTCCTGCTACCTGCCAAAGACTGGATTTACATAGTCGTGTTTGGCCTGATATCGCTGCTGCTGCAGATCTTCGTTCCCTACACGAGTTATGTTAAATATCTGAAGTGGCTGACGCTGTCGCTTTTCGCATATATTGCGACTGCTTTTTTCGTGAAGATATCATGGGTTGCAGTTCTGCATGCGACGGTTCTTCCACAGCTTTCCTGGGACAAGGAATACCTCACCGGTCTTATCGCTGTGCTCGGGACCACGATCAGCCCGTACCTGTTCTTCTGGCAGGCGTCTCAGGAAGTGGAAGACCTCAAATGCACACGCGGCGACAAACCCCTGAAGCGGGCTAAGCGTCAGGCGCCGTTTCAGCTGGGAAGGATTCGGGTGGACACCTACCTGGGAATGGCATTGTCCAACATTGTAGCCTTCTTCATTATCCTGACCACTGCGGCAACGCTGCATGCCCACGGACAAACGGATGTCAGCACCGCCGCGCAGGCGGCACAAGCACTCGCTCCCTTGGCGGGAAAATGGGCTTCCATCCTGTTCGTATGCGGGATCATCGGGACCGGGATGCTGGCGATACCTGTGCTGGCGGGCTCTGCCGCATACGCCGTGGGCGAAGGCCTCAACTGGAATGCGAGCCTGGAGGAGAAGCCAAAAGATGCCCGCGGCTTTTATTCGGTGATTGCCGTCTCCACGCTAGTCGGCATCGCGCTTAATTTCATCGGTATCAACCCGATCAAGGCCCTCTTCTGGGCCGCCGTTCTTAACGGCGTGCTTGCCGCCCCACTCATGGCCGTCATTATGCACATGGCCTCAAGCAAGAAGGTCATGGATAAATTCACCGTTCCGGTGTATCTGCGTGTCGTGGGATGGATTGCGACCGCCGCCATGCTGGCCGTGTCGATCGGCGTGTTTGCTACGTGGAAATAGGTTCAATGCGGCTCAGCGCACGTCCAGCATGAAGTAAAATCGTCTTTGCACGACGGAAGAAACTCGGCACGCTCCCGGAGCAGCATTGCTAACCCACCGGCTCAACGCCCAGCATCTCCTTGAACGATTGGCTGCAATTGTCGATTCAGCGACTGACGCCATTATCTCCACAGATATGCAAGGTGTAATTGAGACCTGGAACGGTGCCGCGGCCCGCATGTTTCAATATCCGGCCGACGAAATCCGAGACCGATCCATTTTCTTGGTCATTCCGCCCGACTTACATCATGACCAAAGGAAGAGATTTGAGCGCATCGGCAACGGCGAGCCTGTCGAGGCCCACGAAATGCAGATCCTCGCAAGAGGAGGCGACAAGAAGAGCGTCTCTGCCACCATGTCTCCCATCAGAGATAGCGATGGGCAGGTCATCGGCGCAGTGCTGGTCATGCGTGACTCGGAGATTCTCCGGCAGGAGGAAATAGAACGCGCACGCCTGGCCGCAATTGTAGAGTCATCGGATGACGCCATTATCGCCAAGGATCTCAACGGGGTCATTACTAGCTGGAATGCCGCAGCCGAGAAAATGTTTGGTTACACGACTGAAGACATCGTTGGACGTTCGATCATGACCCTCATTCCTCCGGAATTGCAGCACGAAGAGCCGACGATTTTGGGCCAGATCAGGGCCGGCAATAGAGTGGCGCACTTCGAAACTCAGCGAATGCACAAATCCGGGAAGAGAATTGAGGTGTCGTTGACTTCGTCTCCGATCCGCGATCATCAGGGAAGGGTCATCGGGGCCTCGAAGATCGTACGCGACATCACCACGCGACGCCAGGCCGACGAGGCCCGCCTTCGGTTGGCTGCGATCGTCGAATCCTCCGACGATGCGATTATTTCCAAGAACCTGGACAGCACCATAACCACTTGGAATGTGGGGGCAGAGCGTATGTTCGGCTACAAGCCCGAGGAAATTATCGGACAGTCGGTAATGCGTCTGATGCCTCCTGATCTTTATGGACAAGAGCCAGAGATCATTCGCAAGTTGCGCGACGGCCAACGCATACAGCACTTTGAAACAAAGAGATTGCGCAAGAACGGTGAGCTTTTTGATGTCTCCCTGACCGTATCGCCGGTTAAAGACGATAACGGGGATGTGATCGGGGCGTCCAAAATCGTCCGGGACATAAGCGTCCAAAAAGCAACCGAAGCTGCGCTGCTGGAGCAGGAGAAGCTCGCCACGGCGACAAAGCTTCTCAATGAATTGGCGCACAACATTAACAATCCTCTGCAGAGCCTGACAAACCTCGTATACCTGGCCGCTGAAACTCAGAGCGGGACGGACGCAAAGACGCTGGCGCAGGAGATGTCAAGCGACCTGAAGCGGCTATCGGAGCTCGTGAGGAAGATGCTGGAGTTGCCGACACAAGGCGTTCGCTAGGGGATATTAAAATAGTTCTCCAAACTCCCGGAGGCTGAGTCGGCGCGCTGTAGCCGCGCTGTCGCTTTGGACGCGGAAACCGTCCTTATTCCAACTGACGGTGGAAGCACTTCTGCACCAAGGCAGGTGCAAACGACAGCTCGAAGAAGCGAGTGAGACACGCGTCTGCCGGTTTGCATCTAAGCGTATAGAGGACAACGATCATAATGACAGACGAAAAAGACATAGTAAAAGATGTAGTTGAAGTTCTTCATGACGGGCAGAAAGGCTTCGCAGAACTCGGCAAGCATCTGCAGGACCCTGAGATTAAAACCTTTTTCATGAATGAATCACTGACCCGCTCTAAGTTCGCCGGAGAGCTTGAGTCAGCAGCTGGACTTGAGAATGATACGGGCGGTACGGCATCTGGTGCCGTGCATCGTTTTTGGGGCGACTTAAAAGGCAAGATGGGTGGCGGCGATCATACGCTGCTGGAGACAGCAGAGCAGGGTGAAGATGCGGTGAAAAAGGCTTACGTGGAAGCGTTGCAGAAACCGGAAGTGAGCGGAAACATCCGCCAGATACTTGAGAAACAGCAGATGCATATTAAGCAGTCGCATGACCAGGTGAAGGCGTTTCGGGACAGCAAGAAAGCGGCGTAACGAGAAACTTCGCCTCCGGAGGGCCGCGATTCATCGCGGTCTTTCTTTTGCTTTCCTCAATGCAGATGCCGCCGATCACGACCAAGTCCCATTTCGTCGAGTCGCATCCTGCAGACTCCATCCCACGTAGAAGGAAGCTCGTGTTTCAGTTGCTGCGCACCGCACCCCTCTTGGGGGGTGCCCTGCGATTCCTTCTTGAACTCATGGGTGTCTTCCTGTTCTTTTGTCTTCCCGCCATCGCTGGGGAGCATCGGAATCAAGGTAAGGTATTGCACTATCAGCGGAACATGTTTAGTTCCGGTACGCCATCGAATGACATAGGCCACACAACCTACCGGATAGAAATTGATGCCGGCGATCGCATCTACGTGGTTGAAAGGACGTTGAATTTTGTCTGGCAGAGAGTTCCTGCGCTGGCGGAGAACGGGCCGGTGGAGTGGCGACTCAAAGGCACGGCAATGGTCATTCGCGACGACAAGGGCAAGGAATTCATCGTCACCATTCTGCAAATGCAATTGAAGGAATGATAAGCGAAGCTACTTCATCGGTCAGGCGCGACTGCAGCGTGTCTGCTGATACTCGGCCTTGGCTTGCCGCACTATCGAAATCCCCGCAGCGCTGTTGTAAGGCAAGGTATGAATTACAAAACACTTGGGGCAATGCTCCGTCAAACATTCTCCGCATGGAACGAGCACGAAGCGCCGCGCCTGGGTGCGGCCCTTGCTTTTTATACCATCTTGTCATTAGCACCATTAGTTATTCTCGTGATCGGTATTGTTGCGTTGATTTTCGGGCATTCAACAGCCCAGAGCCAACTGCTCAGCCAAGTCGATAGTATGGTCGGTCACCAAGGATCGGAAGCTGTGAAGGGCATGATCGAGCATGCCCAAAAACCTGCATCCGGCACGATCGCGTCCATAATTGGTGTGATTACTTTACTATTCGGAGCCTCTGGCGTGTTCGGCGAACTCCGCTCCGCACTGAATACGATGTGGGACGCCAAACCAGAGGGCGAGAACGGGATTTGGGGGACTATCCGGCAACGCTTTTTTTCGTTCGGCATGGTCTTGTCCGTAGGATTTCTCCTCTTGGTCTCATTGGTAATCAGCGCGGCGCTGGCTGCGCTCGGCAAATTTTTCGGTGGGTTCCTGCCGATGCCCACGGTCGTGCTGAACATAATCAATTTTTTGGTTTCATTGGCCGGCATAACTGTATTATTCGCGCTTATCTTTAGGTACGTCCCGGCAAGGAAGATCGCTTGGAAAGATGCTTGGATCGGAGCGACCGTTACGGCCCTGCTATTCACGATCGGGAAGTTGCTCATTGGACTTTACTTGGGCAAGGCGGCTGTCGGCTCCGCCTATGGCGCCGCCGGCTCGTTGGTCGTGGTGGTTGTGTGGGTCTACTATTCCGCGATGATCTTTCTATTTGGAGCTGAGTTCACTCATGTCGTGGACCGACGTGCGCACGGCCGAGGCTCGGACGGACTGATGGCGTCAATTCCTTGACCCCTTGGCGCCCCGAATGGCACTGGATGGGTCGATCAGCGTAGAACTAACGACGTGGGCGCGAACCCCCGCCGGGTGGCCACTAAGTTCAAAACTGGCAAGAGGTTACAACCTCCTATCTGCGCCTCACTTCTAAATTAAAGGCGCTCCGAATCCTTCAAACCCATCGGAGTTGCTCGGAAGAGTGCAACGATGGAAGGCCCCAAGCAGCACAGTCCCGCGCCTCGTCCTCCCGGCAGGTCGCTGACATCGGCCCTTCACGAAATTAACAATCCTTTGGAATCTCTATTAAACCTTCTGTATCTCGTGGAGGGCGACGCCGCGATTTCTCAAGCATCCCGCAATCATTTGAAGATGGCACAGGCGGAGGTGATGCGCGTCTCAAAGATCGCTCAGGGGGCGATGAAGCGGGCTCCGCGTCGCGAAACTGCCGCAGCGACGGATGTGGCGGCATTGCTCAGATCCGTGATGGAATTGCATAGACCCAAGCTCGACCGTCATAAGGTCGCTGCATCAACGAGGAATAATCACGACGCGACAGCGGTCATTTGTCCTGAACAAATGCGCCAGGTCTTCAGCAATTTGCTCCTGAACGCCATTGACGCCATGCCACAGGGAGGCAGGATCCGTGCGAAGATCTCCAAAACTCATGAATGGATCGGGCAAGAGCGCTCCGGGTTGCGAATCACCATCGCAGATACGGGAATCGGAATACCTGCAGATATTCTTGCGCGGATTTGCGAGCCGTTCTTCACCACAAAGGGCTGCTATGGCAATGGCATGGGTTTGGCGATAGTGCAAGAGATCGTGGCACAACATCAGGGCAGACTGAAGGTCCGCAGCAGTACGAGGTCAGGAAAGAGTGGCAGCGTTTTCTCTATGTTTATCCCGGCCGCCGCTCGCGCCTAACAATCCACTCAGGATTTTGCCCCCCGCGCGAGTCGCATCTTTGCTTTCTTGATTGGGGAGTCCTGTGGGTGCAATCTCAGGATTACGTGGCGTAAAGCCTTCAGGATTCTTGGTGCCACAAATAACATAGTAATAGCTATTGATAAAGACTTGTTAACTTTCTTGCCTCTGTAGGATAACGTCTCATAAAAGAGGTTATGGGAGCGATCAATCGAAAAGACACCCAGCTCTTCAACGGTCAAGGCCGCGAAACTTTCCGGCAGCTGACTTCTGGCCCTCTCCATTCCCCTTGCTAACCCGCTGGTTCGCCCAGGTCGCATCTCGCCATCGCGAAGTTAGCCAAAGCGGGAAGAGCGGTCAAGCGCACGTTCCAGGCACCCATCAAAATTCGTTGTAATGAGGCTCGACACAGTTTGGTCTCGCCCCCGCGACGATCGAGAATCCCGCCGAGAAGACATCATCGGTCGTCACCTTCTGAATTGGTTGAAACAGCGACTCCAGCGGAATAGACTTTACAAATTCCCTGAGCGGCTCCCGGCATGATCCCGTACGTACCTCGATTGTGCCGTGCGCTAAGAGGCCATCGATCAGGGCCGTCTTCCATTCAGCGGCGAGTGGAAGCGAAGCCGGTGAGTCGTGTGAAACGCCGGCCCCCAAAAAAAATGCGACCCGTCTGGAGTTCTGTTCGAGCTGACAGCGAAAGTCTTCCCCGCTGATGTAGGTTCCCATGGCGTCGCAGTACATCGTACTTCACAAAACCACATGACCGGAAAATTCTTAGTTACGTTCAGTATGTCGCGAAGAAACTCGCCGATTTTTCCGGATTATAGCCGCGCCGGTCATAAAGCTTGGTAGTGCCGGGCTCGGCGTGCCCGGCCGCGCGCTGCACGTCGTCGAGTGTTGCTCCGTTTTCCAGCGCCGTTGTGATAAAGGTCGCGCGCATGGAATGCGCTGAATACCCCCGGCCCATGCCTATGGCCCTGGCGTGCTTGCGCAACACGCGGTCAATGGCGTCGGCGTCCATGTGCCGCCGGGATTCCTGCCCTTTGCGATTGTGACTTAACGGGCGGAACATCGGCCCATCGAGATCCCTGACATGGCCGGCCGCGTCGAGATAGGCGCGGATGCGCTGCGCGACATTGGGATGGATGGCAAGCGCGTCGCGTCTTCCGCCTTTCCTCACGATACGCAGCGAATCGAAGCCCCGGTTCTGATGCAGGTCTTCCACCGAAAGAGCGGTGATTTCCGCGCGGCGGAGGCCCACCTGCAAGCCTACCGAGAGAATCGCTCGGTCGCGCAACCCTTCTACCGTGTCTTCCGCCGGTGTATTCAGCAGTTTGGCTGCGTCCGCTTTAGAAAAGGCAAGCGTCGATCCTTCACGCCGATTAATCGCGGGGCGTTCTACATCGGCGACCGGGTTGTTTTCGACATGGTGGTATCGCTTGAGATGCTTGAACAGGCTGGATAGCGCCGCAAGCCTGCGGCGGATGGTGGAAGGCTCGGCCGCATCAATCTCGCGCATGATGCGCTCCCAGGCAATCACTGCGCGGTGGTCCACCTGGCGCAGATCGTCGTAGGACTTGATATGAAGCGTTCGCATGAAGTGCTGTACGTCAAGCTTGTAGGCGCGCCGGGTGCGTTTGCTTTTCTGCTTCGCGAGCCAGGTTTCTTCTTCGGGGATATCGGCAAGGGCAGCGATGGGCGACAACGCGGTGGAAGGCGAAAGCTGAGGAGGGGATAGTCCGGTGATGAGAACGTCGTCGGTCATCCCGCCCCTCGTCTGTTCCAGGCGGGCCGGATCATTTCAATCAAACCGGCTTCAAGGGCCGCCGCCGTGTTTACCGGAAGCTCCTGCCACTCGGTCGGCTCGGGCGTAGCCACAAGTACCTTGACTCTCTTGCCTTCGTGCAGCGTCTGAGAGATACGTCCGTTGATGCGCGAGCTGGTTTTCTGGCCTTTATGGCCACGACGATACTGGTCCAGGCGAATCTTGAGGCCGCTTAGCGTCAACCCGACATAAACAACGATATCGTCTACAACAAAAGCGTAAACCCTTGGCGCGCCGGAGGCCTTGGCGTCGAGCTGGAGCAGACTCTCTGGATCATGTGTCCATTCGCCAAGAAACTGAAAGCCGGCATCGGTGAGGACCTTCCAAGAAGTATCCTCGCGAGGTGCCGGTGCAGCATCCACTTCGACAGGCTCGCGCTCGGCCTCGACTTCACGGCGCAGACCGCCTGCAAGGCCGGAGCGCACCAGCACATTGCGAACGTGCTGGTAGCGGATATTCAGAAACTTGGCGATCTCTGTGCGGTCGTAACCGGCATTGGCGAGCGCACGGATCTTGTCTGCGGTGGTTTGAAGTCCCCGAACGATTTCTTCGGGTGAGCGTCGTTGGTTCATGGCCGCAAATCCTTAATGTTTCTTAATCATTTGTCGGTTTCCTGCGTAAGTAGGATGCGCAGGATTCTCCGAAGCATCTCTTCCGAAATGTTCTTGCGGATTGAAACGCCATCACCGTCGATCACTAAGCTGTAGGCCGGCTCGTTCTCAGTGCTCATAAAAGGTTTACATCGGTTAAGGTTTCGAGATCATCCATGGCGGCTTATCCCCTACGTGATAAACGGGATTATCACGAGTTCCTCACGGGTGCACTTCAGGTTCGCGGAGCTCGGTTCGAAAGGCATCGGGAGTCCTCGCCCGTGCACGCACCACTCTCATGCGAGATGTCATTTCTGTTTCTGGAACAACGCCCGGCAAAGGATTTCAACTTGCTCGAGTCAAGGACAAAAGGGGCGGACGCTGGAAAGCCTCATTGCCGAGCCGCCCGCCTCCGCCAGTCGTGGCGCGCGCGATCCGCCGCAATCGGCAGATGGCCGTACAAATTACAGCAATGCCTTTTTGACTTTTTTCGCCGCCTTCTTTTGTTTACGGGGAAGTCGGGCCTTGTTCTTTTTCGCCGGTCTTGCGGCCTTTGGTTTAGTGGTCTTTGCGGGCGCAGGTGTTGTGATTCCGACTGCAGCAGCGACCTTGCCAGCAGCCGTTCCAATGGTCTTGGCTGCCGCTACGAGCATTCCTTCGGACGTCTCCGTCGCTTCCTTATCTTTGGTCATATGTCCGACATTCTAGCAAGATCCAATCAGAGGTGAGCAGACCCGAATTAGCCCATCGTCGCTCGTAGAATTTCTACTGGTAAGTCGGCCAGTGCTTAGTGTTTACGAATGCTTTCCTTTCATCTGGCCGTATAACGGCTTATCCGCCGAATTGGAGTTCCCTCGGGGAAGAAGCCCATTATGAAAAATTGGGCATTTCGAACGAACGTCCAAAGCCTGGTAGTGGCTGAATCTGCGGCTTACTCAGACTCACGATTAGCCCGAATGGCACCCAAGTTGCCTTGCAGTATATCCTCGATGGCCGCCAGAGATGTGGTGGCCTCCGCTAACCGCTCATGAATCCCATCTAATCGGTCATTGACGCCGTGAACGTCCAAGTTGAGGAACCGCAAACGACCGTTGATGACGGCAAGCAAGAAAGCACAAACGACCAAGCTGACAGCCACAACCAGTAACAGAATGTCACGTAGCACGATCATCGCCTCCTTGACAGGCGTGGTCTAATCGGAAAAGGAAAAGCTCCGGTTGCCGCCGGAGCTTTGCTGATCTTTGTGTTGGACGCACAAATGTTACTGCGGAGGTGTGTCCAATGCAAGCGAATTCAAATCTTGTGGCCCCCATCCCGGGTGTGCAAAAACCGCGTACGCCCCACTCAACACCCGTCGATTCAGGGGATGTCCCTTCCCGCAAATCGCGCCGACTAGCATGGCACCATCAAGCAGTTCTAAAGCTCCGTCGTGCATATCTTCTGAGATTGTCATTGCTGTATACATGTTTACGAGAGACGCGCACCCTTCCAAACCGCATCCGGTTTGTATGCAAACACAGACCTGATCTCCACGGAGTTGATCTAGGGGAGTTTTTTCAAAGAACTTGCGGCGAAAACTATGAGGTGAATAAGCAGACGCTTGCTTGCAGTGCGGACATAGAACGTTTGCGGGCAGCCCGCCCGGAGCTAACTTCAGTTGATCTAGCACTCGCTACGGAGGCTTGGTCAATGGGAGTCGAATGGTGTGTTTGCAAGCACAATCAACTGTCAGTTCATACATAGATGAAACCTTTCCTGAGGGAGCCGCTAGAGATTCCAGTCTCTAGCGGCTCTCGCTATTTGCGCTTACTGCTGGTGATTACTCCTGGGAAACGCCCATGTGTGTACGGATCGGCGTGGAGTCAGTTCTGTCGGCGGGCTGAACCACTTGGACGAGAAGTCGGCATCTCGTACAAATGGACTTTGGGCGCTTGCTCGGAAATTGCCGGCGAGAACAGGCCAACTCGTAACCAATCCTGGCGGGAGGGATTACGTGTGAGTTGGGGATTTCACGCCAGCGAATCTGCGTCCCAAGATCTCGCCACAAGCTCCGTGTTGCCAACGGTCCCTATCCCGTCTCAGGGGACCGTCGGCCCTTGAACGTGCGGGCTCACTCGACTTGGGCACCCCCGGAATGGTCGGCGGCCTATTGTTCGCCTCCCGGCACAGCAGGCTTCGTTGCGGCTATCCCTCGTTGAACGAGCACTAGGGCCGTCACCATGCAGAGTGCGAACGGTAAAGACCACCCGGAGGCTCAGCCCCCAATCGGGGATCGTGTCGAGCAGGAGGCCCATGAGCGCTACGCTGCAACCTTCACGCATCCGGCATCAACGTTCTGGCGCCGCATTTCCACGCCGCGACAGGAGCACCAAGTCGGCCGCTTCCTCAGCCTCTTTGAGGAGCGTCTTGCGCGGCGTGCCTATCAGCGCACGCATGGTCAGGCCACGAGCAAAATCCGTGACTTGGATCGCGCGCACGGCTACCGGAAAGTCAGGCGGGATGTCTCCCGCGCTGATCCCGTCCCGGAAACGGCGCTCCACCAGCGCCGCGCCGCCCGCGACCGTGCTCTGCAGGAACCGCTGAACCTCAGCGTCGTTCACAAGCGGCGCGACGCACATCATAAGGCAGCCCCGGGCGGACCCTTTCTCGGTCGCACTTTCGACGGCGTACCTCAGAAAGCCCGCGATCGAGTCGCGAAGACTCTGTGGCGAGAGGAGTGCCTTCGCGGCTGATGCGCCCTTCCGTTCTGCGTACGCCCTAAGGACGCGCAAGAATATCGCCCGCTTGTCCCCAAAGACGGCATACAGGCTCGGCCGTCCCACACCCATCCCGGCGACGAGATCGTCAATCGTCACTCCGTCGTAGCCCTTCGACCAGAACACCTGAGTCGCCTTTTCCAGCGCCCCCGTCTCGTCGAAGCTGCGCGGTCGACCCCGCGGCCTAGCGTTATTTTGAATCATTTGGTTCAAAACTCCTTGACAATGGTCATCGAACCAACCAATATATAACTGAACAGTTCGAAATTAGCAAGCTGGCTCTGGCCTCGCGGGGCCTCACGACTCGGCCTTAACCATTCACGAAAGAGACACCCATGGAACATTCGATCGCACTCGTCACCGGCACCGCCTCCGGGCTCGGTTATGCGGCAGCCAGCATGCTCGCCACCAAGGGCTACCGCCAGGTCATCGTCACCGGGCGCAGCCTGGCCCGGGTTCAAGAAACGGCCGCTCAACTCGCGGCTGAGACCAAGAAACAGGACTTCACGCCGCTGGAGCTGGATCTGGACTCGCCGTCCAGCGTTCAGTCCGCCCTCGTGTCGCTGGCGCACCGGCTACCCTCCGGCATGGCCGTGCAGTTAATAACCTAAAAAGGATGGAAAATATGAACGAAAGTATATTAATAACCGGAGCAAATGCTGGGCTTGGGAAAGAGACCGCCCGACAGTTAGCATTGAAAAAAGAAACGACAAAGGTACTTCTTTTTTGCAGAAACCAAGCGAGAGCAGAGGCAGCAAAAAAAGACCTTGAGAAGAAAACGGGGAAAAAGGTGTTTGAAATTATTATTGGGGATGTTACGGATGCAAATTCTGTAAGAAACGCAGTAGACAAAATAAAGGAACCTATTGATACAATCGTTTTAAACGCAGGTGGAGTAGTTGGGAAAACGGCTGCGAAATCTACGCCTTCCGGTATGAATCAATTAGCTGCTACGAATATTTTAGGTAATGTAATTCTAGTGGACGAATTAATTAAACGGGACAAGCTAAGGGAAACAGTTCTATCAGTCAGTGCGGAAGCTGTTCCAGGAGTAAAGATGCTCGGAGTAAAACCAGTTTCAATGAGGACTTCTTCTGTAGATGACTTTGCTGCTGTTCTTGATGGATCATATTTTGGTAATAAGTTCAATGCATTGCAAGCATACGCATATGTCAAGTATGCAGAAACCATGTGGACGTTATCAATGGCGAGAAAATATCCTAAGCTCAAGTTTATTGTTGTGAGCCCAGGAAATACAAAAGGAACTCAGGCGCCAGATAGTCTTCCCCCGGCAATGCGGTTTATGTTGAAGTATGTGATGATGCCTATTGTATTCCCATTGATGGGCGGAATGGTGCATAAGCTGGAAGTAGGTGCAAAACGCTTTGTAGATGCCATTTCGGATGAGCGGTATAAAAGCGGCGTTTTTTATGCCAGTAAAGAGGGTAAGTTATCAGGGGACATGGTGGACCAGAGCACTTTTTTTACTGATTTGAAAAATACTTCATTTCAAGATAACGCCAACGAGGCAATTCACCATTTCATAAATTAGGCCTGAAAAGTAGTAGTTCTTCATATATGAGTCTGGACAAGAATTTGACAAACAGAATCTTTAGGATTGCTATACAGGCTGAATCTGCTGTGATAATTCTCATTAACCAGCAGGCATCGGCGTTCGGAACCGACATCTCGGGCCAGTTCTTCGTCTCGCCGCCCCAAGAGGTTCACCGGGCCCAATCGAGGCGATGCGCCACCCACATTTTCACGATCGCGCCAACCTAGGAAGCTGCCTGGCAGGCCGATCGTCAATGGTCGACTTCAATTGGCCCCGGACTCACCGCCTGTTGCAACGTCGATGGCGCGATCTGGGTTGCTTAACGGAACCCGTTGCGCCTGGCCGCGGGCGTCACCGCAGATTTCTACTGGCGTTATGTATGGTGGCTTGATCTCTGCCGTCGGTCATTTGCCCAGACGGCACCGGGTACACCCCGTATCAGCGGCTTGCGGCGTGCGTGGGTTTTCCGACCACGCAGGACCGGACAGCCACTCGCGACTAACGCGGCTGCCGTATTGCCTTCCTCCTACACACCATGCAGTCGGCATCCGCAGATAAAACAAGACGGGGCCAAGCTAGACGGTAGCCCAGTACTCGACATGCTCTTGGCTAATCTGGGGCCATCATGCTATCTGTTTGCCCGCCCGGGACCCACCGACTGATCAAAGACTGACTCGACCGTGATCTTCACCAGGTGATGCACGGGTGGCAGCCCCTTCTGCAAGGCTTGGATCTGCTTGCCTGTCTCCTCGAACACAGGGCCGGAGTCGATCACCTCAGCGGTGCCCTTGATCTGGTAGCCCTTGGCAGTCGCGGGATCGGCGATCGTAACCGCAACCTTGGGATTTTCCAGCAGGTTCTTTCGGGTTTTCAACGAAAACAGGTCGGCGAACACCACGTGAGTGTCGTCGAGCAGTTTCAACGAGCCCTTGGGCGTGACATTAGGCATACCGTCGGTTGAGGCGGTTGCGACCCATGCCAGCTTGCCGGGAATGAACTCCTGAACAACTTTAGGAATACTGACCATTGGTGATTCCCCCTAAAATCTTCGCTGACAGCGCTATGCCGACGCAATCCCGCTAGCGTGGAATGCCATCGTCAGCGCTATCTTGAAGCATTACGTACGTTAGGGTACGATATTCCAAAACGCGATGCAAGGAGTTTCGTACTTTATGGTAACTAATTCTGCTAAGCGCGCCCCGGGCCGTCCACAGGCGTTTCTGCCCGAAGATGCACTCGACCGTGCCGTGGAGATGTTTTGGGAGCATGGGTATGAAGGGGTCGACGTGGATCGGATCGCGCGCGCCGTGCACGTCACCAAACCGGCGCTGTACCGGGCCTTTGGGGACAAACCTACCCTGCTGCTTAAGGCGGTCGAGCGCTGTGCGATGACGTATAGGGCCCCCATGATCGCGGCGTTTCAGGCGGAGCCGGACATTCACAAGGCAGTGACCGCCTTTTGCCAGGCTGCCGTCAACACCGCTACGGGCGAGTCTCGCAGCGGCTGCATGATGGCCGCTGCGGTGCTGGGACAGTCGGAGCGGGTGGCGGAGATCCGTTCCTATGTCGCGAAGGGCCTCACCGCAACCGCTGATATTTTCGCGCAAAGGTTCGAGCGGGAAATGGAGGCGGGGCACCTCACTCGCACACTCTCGGCCAGGGTGCGAGGCCGTGCGCTCATTGACCTAATGCAGGGTTTGATGCTTCGCGCCAAAGCTGGCAATGCGCGTAAAGAACTAATGCAAGATGCCCTGAGCTACGTGCCCCTTGTCCTCGGGAAGTAACGCTAAACGCTCTTCCGGCCACTTGGATAAGTCGGCTTCTCGGATAACTGAATCAGCAACCTGTTGCTGCTTGTTAACGTCATTAGTGAATGATAAAGGACGCTATCGTGCCCTGTTTTTAAGTCGTTCTGAAAGGCCCATCCCGTCACTTGGCGAGAAGTCGCCAAGCCGTACAAGTGGACTTTGGGCCTTGCTCGGCAGATAGCTGGCGATAACAGGCCAACTCGCACCCTATCTAAACCGGATGGAATATGTTCCTCCGGAGTCGGCCAGCATCTGGTGAAGGCACGGCACGCTAACTTGACGTAAAACGCCCTAACCTTTCTTGTAACTTACGGTGTGTGGTCTGCTCTCAGTCGACGGAACCTCGGCAGGACAACCGATCGAATAGTCAGAATCTCGCACCCTTCCCCCGGATTTTGTTGTGCGGAAGCAAACGAATCGACGGAAAATCGAATTAAATGTTGAGATCCTTGAGGGCCATCTTGGCTGCATGAAATCCACACATTCCATGAACGCCGCCACCTGGGGGCGTTGATGCTCCGCAAAGATAGAGTCCCGAACGCGAGGTGCGATACAAGGAGCGTGTAGGACGAAACAGTAACTGGCGGACATTCATTGCTCCCCCCAAGATATCGCCGCCGACTAGATTGGAATTCCACCTCTCCAGATCTTTGGGTGTAGAGACGGAACGGGACAGAATGCAATCTCGAAATTCAGGAGCGAAGCGTACGATTTGACGCTCAATCGATTCGGTGTAGTCTTCGGTGCTGCCGTTAGGAACATGACAGTAGGCCCAAGCGGTATGTCGACCAGAGGGAGCTCGACTGGAGTCGAAGAGCGATGGCTGGCCGAGCAGAACGAATGGTTTGTTGGGTGAAAGGGTCCTTTCAGCCTGAGCAATCTCTTCGAGAGAGCCCCCGATGTGTACGGTGGCGGCCCGCAGACATTCACGAGCGGTCCATGGAATCGCTGCATGCAGTGCGTAGTCAATCTTGAAAGCACCGGGTCCATACCGAAATCGCTCCAGTTGCTTTCGATAGTCGGTGGATAGATGGGAACCGGCGATGCGAAGGAGTTGGCGCGGGGTAATGTCTGCGAGGACGAGGTCAGACAATGGTAGCTCGGTTACTTCACGACCGGTTTCAACTCGGCCGCCGAGATCCTCTAAATGTCGGACCAGCGCATCGGTGAGAGACTGCGCACCGCCACGGAGTATCGGCCAACCTCTCGTGTGCCCAGCGGCTATCAACGTCAAGCCGACAGCAGCTGAAGCGGTAGTTTCTAACGGCAGGATGGAATGAGTTGAGACGCCGGCAAAGAGGGCTCGAGCCCGTTCTCCGGCAAAGTGGGAATGAGCCAACGACAGTGCCGGCAACAGAGCGGATAGGCCAAAACGCGCCAGCACGAACGGATTTCCGGGGATATGTAGGATGGGGCCGAGAATTTCTTCGACCAAAGCAGAGAAGGTAGAAACTACGGGCTCTATCAATGATCGGTATGCTTTGCGGTCACATGCGTCCAGGTGGTCGATGGTTTCTTCAATCGAGTGTTCAAGCACTACCGCGGTCCCGTCATCTAGCGGGTGAGCGAATGCCGCGTGCGGCTGAATCCAAGGAATCGTGAAGGGAAGAGAACTATAGAAAGGGCTTGCAGCGCCCAGAGGATATGTCGAGGAGCCTAAGTCGTGAAGAAAACCAGGCTGTGTGACCTCGGCGGTTGAACAGCCACCTCCAATCTGCCCATTACGTTCTAGTACAGTGGTCCTTACGCCGGATGCTGCAAGGACAATTGCGGCCGAGAGTCCGTTTGGTCCTGAGCCGATTATTGTTGCAGTGGACATCTCCTCGTCTTTCTATATACATCGGAAACCGAGCGTAGATTGGAAGTTGGTTATTAATACGAGCCTACAGGCTATTTCGCGGCACGATTCCCGACGGGAGCGCCTCACTCCAACTTCATTCTCATCCGTCGCTTCCCGCCACTTTCTTAGCAGGGCGCCGCATCGGCGTCACCCCTACTTGCTCCTCCGCCATGTACGGCGCTCCATAGTAAGGGAAATCCTTGCGAATGCGCCCATGGTCGGGAGCAAGTCCATCGACAATTGGCGTGTTGGCCGCCAGCCTCAACATCACATCCAACACATCGTCACCGAGCGAGCGTCCATTGAAGGTGGCGACTTCAAACGCAGCAGACGTTCCAAGCTCGTAAGGCAACGTGTTGGGACAAAGCCGTGCGGCGATCAGCTTCCCGTATTCGCCCGGGTCCGCAGCCGAACCGGCAAAGGTCGCCATCTTCTCCGTCACGTGCGCGATCGACTTCCCGAAGCGCTCTACATCTTCAGATGGAACTGACGCATTGAATTGTTCTTTCAACTCTTGATCGCTCGGGTCGTTCAGAAAGAGATGCGTAATCATAGGTAGGCCCCAACGCGAGACCTGTACCTCCGGCGCATGACCAAAGAGTGAAATAGTCGCCCAAGCGTTTATTTTTCCCTTCCCAATCAGTTTGCTCGGCACTTCCAGCACAATCGCCGTAACATTCCGTCTCGCAAAGGGATTCTGCTGATGCAGAAAGGCATCCCCGTCGTAGCGCCGGTCCTGGTAGAAAGCAGTCATAAAAGCGCCGAATCCCGCATTTGCCGCAAATAGATCTGGAGCAATCCCAACGTACGCCCGAGGACCCGAATCGCTCGCGACCGAACCTGTTTGACCCTCAACCAGGCTCTCTCCGGCGTCACCACGAAGGGCATCGTCGCCCGTCGCCCTCCGCACTACAAACGATTGAATGTGAGCATGCTCACGGCCATCTCCGTGTCGTGGTTCACCAAACCTGAACTTGAACGTAACTTCTTCCTTGGCATCTCCGTTCAGGTCGAACCGGAACGCGTAGAGCCCTTCTGGATGAAGCGTATCCGGAGCGGACAATCCCACGTCCGGATTCACGGTCATCGCCATTACCGTCGTACCCGGGGGACCGTCAAATAGATAAAAGTCGCAAAGGTTCAGGCTCGGGTCTTCTCTCGCTAGTGTGGTATCGAAATGATGTGACATACAGAATCTCCGTGAAGGGCATTGGCAGTTAGACAACTTGAAGAGCTCCGCGATCGAAACCTTACTTTTGCACGGTTGTTCTTGGTTTTCAGATCCGACTGCCGAGTTCGCCAATCATGACCGTCGAGCTTAGAAATTCAGGGCGATGATTTAGTCAGACTATTTATCCGTGTTGTCGTCGTCCGCTGGCCCGAACTGAGGGAGGTACCTGCCGAAGTTCAATTCGAAATCACTGCGAACGCCGTAGCCGATGTTACGGATCTTGGCACGCCGTGCTTGCGCACTGGCCTGCGCCAGCATTGGGAAGAACAAGTCGTTGCTAGACTGAAGCTCGGCCGTTGTCGGCATGCCGAACCGATTGACCTGGGCCTTAGCAGCAGCTAGCGTTTCACGGTCGAACGAAGCCAGGCGTCGGACGAGCGTATCGACAAACGAGTCAAGGTCGCCGTCGTCCAGAGTGCGGTTCACCCAACCATAGCGCTCAGCGATATCAGAATCGAAATCGTCGCCGCTGAGCACGATCTCAAGTGCCCGCGAGCGGCCGACCAAACGCGGAAGCCATTCCAGCGCTCCGCCGCCCGGAACCAGTCCCACACCTACCTCGGGGTTACCGAATAGGGCAGTTTGTCGGCTGGCGAAGCGCATGTCGCAGGCCAGCACGAACTCGTTACCGATGCCGCGAGTGCGGCCGCGAACCTTGGCGATGCTCACGATTGGCGCAGACGAAAGGTGCAGCACAAACTCGCGCCACAGCGCCAGTGTCTCTGGCCGTTCAGCTGCCTTGGCGACGTCAAGATGGGCGATGTAAAAATCGGGATTCGCCGACTGGAACACCACGACCTTCACGGACGGGTCCGCCTCGAGGTGGGTCATCAGGACTCCCAACTCAACGATGGTTGCGGGAACAAATATATTGATTGGCGGATTGTTGAAAGTGATCGTCCACTGCCCCGGATAGGTCCGGTCGACATTGAACTGCGAATGCTCAGGCATCACGCATGTCCTCCTCTTTCGTGAAGACCCTGCCATACATACCTGTGATGTAGTGAACTCTGCAAAGTCACTATTAATTAGCCTTTGCTATGATCGGGCTGGGAGAGAACCGGTAGCGTCGGTGTCATGATCCCAGACAAGAAGTAGTTAATGACCAGGGAAGCAATCATGCGCGCTCTAGCGCCGTGAAATCGCCGCCGCAAGTTCCGAACAGGAGTCACCTTGTGTTGACCTCCCCCTGGAGGCACTTGGCCGCATAACGCCCGTTGGGCACTACGTCCTTATCCCGCACGATGCAATTGACTGCTACATTCGGAACGATTGGGCGTCGATGGGTCTACTCCTAATTTAATTGACAATGGATACATTGTGGCCCTACGATAGCGTGGTTTTTGCTACCTTCTGGCCGACGCGGAGCGCCCGAAAATGGCGCTTACATGACATAACCCAACAGAGGGGAGGCTTGGGATTATGGCTTTTCTCGCCGGCGCCAATAACGTCGTTCTCATCAATAATTGCCAGAACTTGTCCAACCTCACAGTGCAGGTGCAGGTGACGGAGGACTTGATCACTCTCGAGGATACTGGATTCTCGCTGCAGTTGAACTGCTACCCGCCGGTCGGAGCGATAACACCGAATTCAACCCCAGAGACGACCTTCCCGGGCGAGGTCGTCGGCCAGCTCCAGTGGTTTCAATATGTCCTGATCGTAACGAACAACAGCGCCAGCTTTGAAATTCAATACTGGGCCAACGCGAAGTCCTATCAAGACGCGGGGCCGGGAGGGACCCCGCCCGAAATCCGGTGGCCGCCGGGATACACGCCAAATCCCCTCAACACGAGTCCCTGGCTTCCGGTGTTCCCCGGCAACGCGGTAACCGGCAACGTCGGCTCGGTCTCCTCGAACCGGATTCCTGCCGGCTCGGTGATAACGATCGCGCTCGCAACCGACAGCAGCGGGAACGTGACGGGGGCGACGTTCAGCATCACCGATCCCAGCGGCAATGTTCAATCGGGCAGCACTCAGCCGTGGCCGAACTACGCCGGTCAGGCCGAACCGGCGAATTACGCCCTCTTTCCGATCTACGGCTTTCAGGTCGACCTGGTTTCGGCGCCGGGCTTACCCGTCATGTTTACGTCAGGCGCCGGCACGATGACCTACTCGGTGTCGTCTGGCGCCCTTTCCGTCCAGACCGTCAACACATGCGGCGGTCCTCCAGCCCGGCACAGCCGAGAACTCCAACATCGTCTACCAGGCCATCTCGCCGGCGTCCGGGTCTACGGTCAGCCAGTCCTTCGCCGCTCCCGCGATGGGCATGAATTTCTATTTCGACAAATCGACCTTTGGCCAGGATGAAGTGACGCAGACCTCGACCTGGGGGTTGGCCTACTGGCTCGCGATCAGCGGTCTGTGGAGACAGTGGCTGGGATTCAACACGCCGTCCGATCTCAACGGGCCGCCCAATCCCTCGCCGACGATCACCGCGGCGATCAACAGCGCATCGAACCCCGGCCTCACGGCCAGTCCAGATCGCGACGATCGCGAACAACCTGCCGGTGGTCAACACGTTCGGCCCGCCGCCGGTTCAGGCGATCGACGACACGCTCGTCATCAACTTTCAGACATTCTTCTGCCCCTTCACCATCTCTTTCCCGAACCTCAACGCCTTCAACGCGCTGAACCCGCATCAGGTCGCGATTGTGACCTTGACGGCCAGCTTGACGGTGCAAATTCCCGACCGGCGCGAATAACGCCACCACTGCCCTTCACGCTCACCGCCCGGGCGAACATCGAGCTGGCGAAAGGCGAGGACCCGTACCTCGTCAACCTCAACCCGACCAATCCGCAAGCCTACCCCTCCTGGCTCAGTTTCGACCTGCGGCTATTCACGGTTACGTCCAATCAGGCGCACCAAATGTTCAGCGTCGCGAATCCGACCACGGGGGACCCGTCGTCCGCCAACGGCCCGATCGCCTATATTCAGGCCGTCCTCAACCACCTCAACAATCCCAGTCTGATCACCAACGGCGACACGTTCGACAACGCGCTTGCGCAGGACGAGGATTCGTCGGCGCTCGAGTTCCTGCCTACCAACAACGCGGGCGAGCCCGTCTTCAATTTCGCGGTGGCGCGAGTGAGGCTCACCTCCGGCATCACGACCACGGTCGGTCCGGTCCGCGTCTTCTTCCGTCTGCTCAACGCTGCGAGCACAAACTCGACCTTCACCGAGGTGGGAACGGGCGAGGGGACTTATCGCTGGGGCACGAACGGAACGGCCGGACACAAGATCGCCCTGCTCGGCGTCGAAGGGCTTCCTGAGTACGTGGCGGTTCCCTGTTTCGCGACCGAGCGGGTCAACCTGAATCAGCCGGCCGACATGAAGACGCAAACCGACCCGCCGAACGTCCAGATGATCACCACCGTTCCCGGCCAGGAGGTGGACACCTATTTCGGTTGCTGGCTCGATGTAAACCAGACGACGCCGTTCCTGATCCTGCATTCCTCCGTTCCTGCAGTCCGCATGGGACGGGCCATGGACCGGTACGGAATCGCTCAGCGGCGTGATCGCCGTCGCCCCGCACCAGTGTCTGGTCGCCGAGATCCGGTTCGACGACACCCCCATCCCGAATGGCGCGGCCTCATCGACTTCGGACAAACTCGCGCAGCGAAACATCGCCTGGCTGGACGGCCCACAATGATGGCGCATCCTTTCGACATCAAGGCGTCCGCTTCGGCGAACCTCGCCCGACGAACTGATGATCACCTGGGGAAACATGCCCAAGGGAAGCATCGCATCGATCTATCTGCCCGCCGTGGCTTCCGCCGACATCATCGCGCTGGCGAATTCGATGTACGGAAATCATCGCCTCAGCGCGATGGATGCGCACACCATCCAGTGCCCAAGCGGCGATGTGACGCTGGTTCCGGTGCCGCAAGGCCAGGGCCGGTATGCGGGCCTGCTGTCGGTCGATTTGCCCTCGGCGGGCCGTCGCGGTCGCTCCTATACGATCGCCGTTCGCCAACTGACGCAGGTCAGCGCCTCGTTTCGGCCGCCCCCGCCTCCGATCCAGATCGCTGAAAGGCGAACGCCCGAAATCGTCGTGCCGCCAAAGCCCTTCTCCTGGCGCCAGGTCCAGGGCGCATTCCAGTATACCATCACGGTGAAGCCGGCGGGCGAACTGCTCTATCCGCAGGAGCGGCTGCTGGCCTGGCTCAAGTGGCGCATCGGGGTGACGCCGCCGGCGAGCCGCTGGCGTCCGGTGCTGGAGCCGATATCTCAGCCTGACCGAAGGTCTGGTCACCACTTTGGGAGGCGACCCGAGCAAGATCCCTCCCTCGCAGACCGGCACCGTGCCAGGGAAGGGGCCGTCGCCCCGTCCCGCCGGCACGGCGAACATGAGATAACCGGCAAGGTCGTGGCGATCGATTACGATCGCTTCGGCGACTTCTGCGGCTTCACGATCTTGTCAGAGCATGGGCGAGAGCGGCATTTCCACGCGCGCGAGCCCAAGATGGAGGAGGTGGTGTACCGGGCGTGGGTCGAGCGAAGCGTCATCAGCGTGTTCGCGGAGGAACACGATCGCCATCGGCCTGCGAGGCTGATCTTGCGAAGGCCGCATTGACTGCGTAGCCCTCTTTCACTTCTCCAAGATCGGGCCTCGTCGATCTAGACCAACATACCCGTGCGCTGATAGCGGTCTTGCAGACCAATATATCTTTATAACTGTCGGGAGATCGGATCTAAAAGTGCGTTGCGAAGCGCTATCGGGTCAAGGCTAGCTTCTGGGTTGACACGGTTGAGATATAGAAGGGCGTTCTGGCTGCGGTACTGAGTAAAGTGCAGTCGCTTGGCGTTCCCGCCAGCCCGAAAGGGTGCGGCGTGGTGGTCGACGCGACGGCAGTCATGCTCGCTAACCTTGGCAGGCTGCAACACTTCTTCATTCTTTACTAGGTCCCGGCCTGAACATCCCCTACTTGATAAACGGGATTATCACGAGTTCCTCACGGGTGAACTTCAGGTTCGCGGAGATTCGGTTCGAAAGGCATCGGGATCCTCGCCCGTGCACGCACCACTCTCATGCGAGATGTCATTTCTGTTTTCTGGAACAACGCCCGGCAAAGGATTTCAACATGCTCGAGTCAAGGACAAAAGGGGCGGACGCTGGAAAGCCTCATGGGAGAGTGTGCGCTCCCCGGTGGTCGAGAAGCGGGACGGTCCGTGCGGAGAGGGTACGAATGCTCTGCTTTCATCTGGCCGTATAACGCCCAAACCAGCGGCCGGCTCCGGTAAAGCTGGTGCAGACGTAATAGTCCTTGGGCACGCCCACCCGGATCTGGTTGACGTAGAAAGAGACCTCATAAACCGTGGGCTGCACTCCACCGCAGCTGATCTTGTCGTTGCCGTAGATGACCCCTGAAGCAATCCCTGAGCTATTGGCCCGGAAATCCTGTTGATAAGCCAGGATGACGCTGGTGCCGGTGATCTGGGGGTTGTAGGTGCCGCAGTTCTGCAGGCGGAAGCGCACGAAGGCGTTCGTACCCGAGGCTCCCGAGGCCAGGTTATTCAGGTTGGCAGAGACGTTCGAGGTGTACTGGGTGGTGAAGGAAGCGCCCAGCGGCAGCTCGTTGGTGCAGCCCACTCCGACGGTGGAAAGCTGCGCAACCACAATGTCGCCCGGCTGTAAGCTGGTGACCGTCGGAATGGCGGTCCAGCTCGAGCCGGCCGACGTCGCCACGACGCCCATAGGCGCTTCCACGCCCGCCCGGGTGAAGAAGAACGTGACCTGGGGATAGGTGGTGCAACTCAGCGCACCGGTGGTCGTAAGCCCAAGAGCCGTAATGGCTTCGTTGTAATAGACCGGGTTGGCCAAAGAAGCCGATGCGCCTAAAGTGTTCGAGGTGATGGAGCCGGAAAACTGGGTCTGGGCCCCGAGGGACAAGGCTATCCCGAGGACCAAGAAAAACGGGGCGACAAGCTTACACATTTTTTGAAATGTCATGCTGGTGTCAGCTGGTGCGATCGGCTCACAGGTGCGCCGTGGGGTCACTGGGATCGAGTTTGAGAGCCTTCTTGAACTCGGCCTCTCCCCCGGCAAAATCCATATTGTGCGCTTAAACTGGATTCGGAGAATGTGTCCTCCCGACTCATAAGGCAAGTTCTGCGGCTCTTTTCTCTGGAGCGCCGCCAGTCAGTCCGGTTTGAAGATTCTCAACAGGCGAATGCAATGCGATGTTTTGGCGCGTTTGGTCACTCGAGCGAAAATTCCTGGGAGCATTCCATCCTGCGCCATGGCAGGGCTCATTCATCGTTTCCCGGTCGGGCTGTTTTATTGAGGCGCCAGCGCCAACGTAGATAGCATATTAGTGTCATTGTGCTAGCCGCAGCTGGAAGATACAATCCGTGTCGATTTTCCTGTTAACAAGTTGGTAGCATCAAGCCAAGCCGCCGGCCATGGTCGCTGGAGCTCTTGCTAAGAGAGGACTCCTCATGCGGGGCAAGAAACTTTCCATCGGATTGTGGACGATCCTGCCGATCTTTACAGTAGCTCTGTTCGTGACCAGCACATGGGCGGCTACCCACCAAGTGTTGCACAGCTTCAACCCCAACGGAGCGGACGCGGCTTTTCCGGTCGCCGGACTGACCGCCGATGCTGCCAGCAATCGCTATGGCACGACCGAAGAGGGCGGCACTTACAACGCCGGAGCGGTCTTCGAGTTGTCGCCGAACGGAAGCGGGGGGTGGACCGAAAAGGTGCTGTATAACTTCAACCCCAACGGCCGGGACGGTACAAGTCCCTTCGCCGGCGTGGTCTCCGATGCCGCCGGCAATCTCTACGGTACCACCAGCGCGGGCGGCATTCATGGCCTCGGTACGGTTTTCGAAGTGACTCCCGACGGAAGTGGCGGCTGGACAGAGAACGTGCTGCATAGCTTCGGCAATGGCACGGACGGCGTTAACCCCTATGCCGGTCTGGTCTTCGATGCCGCTGGAAATCTCTACGGCACGACCTACGTGGGTGGCATTTACTCTGCAGGCACGATATTCGAGTTGTCGCCTCGACAGGGCGGGGGCTGGACAGAGACTGTGCTACACAACTTCCACCTCAACGGCACGGACGGATATGAACCTGATGCCGGCCTGATCCGCGATGCCGCCGGCAACCTCTACGGTACGACTTCCTTTGGCGGCATTCACAACTTTGGAACGGTGTTCGAGTTGTCGCCTCGACAGGGCGGAGGCTGGACGGAGACGGTGCTGCACAGCTTCAACCTCAACGGCACCGATGGCACCACGCCCGATGCCGGCATAACCCTCGATACCTCAGGCAACCTCTACGGTACGACTTACACGGGCGGCATTCACAACTATGGAACCGTGTTTGAGTTGTCGCCTCGACAGGGCGGAGGCTGGACGGAGAAGGTTCTGCACAGCTTTGGCGGCGGCACGGATGGGGCTTCTCCCAACGCCGGCCTGATCTTCGATACCGCAGGCAATCTTTACGGTACGACCTACCTGGGCGGCATTCATGGCTTCGGAACGGCATTCGAGATGTCGCCGAAACAGGGCGGGAGTTGGACGGAGGTGGTGCTCCATAGCTTCAACTTGAGCGGTACGGACGCTTCGAGTCCCGTGGCCAGCCTGATCATCGATGCCGTCGGCAATCTCTATGGCACGACCCTCAATGGCGGCCTTCACAGCGTCGGAGCAGTGTTCGAACTGAAGCCTCGCCAAGGCGGAGGTTGGACGGAGAGGCTGTTGTACAGCTTCAACTTCAACGGGACCGACGGGGCTACTCCCGCCTTAGGCTGGCTGATCAGCGATAACGCCGGCAACGGCTACGCCACGACCAGTTCAGGCGGCACCTATGACGGTGGCACGGCAGTCGAGTTCTTGCCCAACGGGAGTGGGGGTTACACCGAGAAAGTGCTATATAACTTCGCCAAAGGCACGGACGCGAGTAACCCTTACGGGGGCCTGGTCGCCGATACCACAGGCAATCTCTACGGCACGACCGTCAATGGCGGCATTTACAACTGGGGGACGGTATTCGAGTTGTCGCCCAATGGCAGTGGCGGCTGGACGGAGCAGGTGCTGCACAGCTTCAACCACGACGGCAGCGACGGGTTTCATCCTTACGACGCCTTGGTACTCGATGGTTCCGGCAATCTCTACGGCACGACGTTGCGAGGCGGCGTTCACAACCGTGGGACGGTATTCGAATTGTCGCCCAACGGCAGTGGAGGCTGGACCGAGCAAGTGCTGCACAGCTTCAATCTCAATGGCACGGACGGCGCTGAACCCTTCGCCGGGGTGACCTTTGATCGGGCTGGCAATCTCTACGGCACAACTTATATTGGCGGCACTTACTACGGAAGCGGGGCGGTGTTCGAGTTGTCGCCCAACGGCAGTGGAGGCTGGACTGAGCAGGTGCTGTACAGCTTCAACGACGACGGCACGGACGGGACAAATCCCTATGCCGGCCTGACCTTCAATAATGCCGACGGCAATCTCTGCGGTACGACCCAGTATGGAGGCCTTAACGGTGATGGGACGGCGTTCGAGTTGATGTTCAACGGCTTTGGCTGGCAGGACCGATTGCTGCACAGCTTTAGCGGCACTGACGGGGCCTTTCCTCAAGCCGCTTTGAACGGTCCCCATTCCTCCTCGGTTCTCTACGGCACAACTTATGCGGGCGGTGCTCACAACCTCGGCACCGTGTTCGAGTTGACGCCCACGCAGGGAGGGAACTGGAATGAGATGGTGCTACATAGCTTCAGCCCCAGCGGCGGGGACGGGAATTATCCCCAAGGCAGCGTGATCGGCGATGACTCCGGCAATCTGTATGGCATGACGTCGGCAGGGGGCACTTATAACTCCGGGGCGGTGTGGGAGATCACACCTTAGGTTCAGCTCGGTGAGATAGGCCCGCTTTCTTCGGAAACTAAGAGGTTGGAGGTTGGCGGAGACGTCGCGGTGTACTGGGTGGTGAAGGAAGCGCCCAGCGGCAAATCGTTGGTGCAGCCCACTCCAACGGTGGAAAGCTGCGTGACTACAATGTCGCCAGGTTGTAAGTTCTGGACCGTCGGAATCACCGTCCAGCTGGAGCCGGCCGAGGTAGTCACCACGCCCATGGGAGCTTCCACGCCGGCGCGGGTGAAGAAGAACTTGACCTGGGGATAGGTGGTGCAACTCAGCGCTCCGGTTGTCGTAAGCCCTAGAGCCGTAATGGTTTCGTTGCAATAGACCGGGTTGGCGAGCGAGGACGAAGCGCCGCTAGTGTTCGATGTGATCGAGCCGGAGAACTGGATCTGGGCGCCGAGGGACAGGGCCATCCCGAGGACCAAGAAAAACGGGCTTACAAACTTACACATTTTTCTAAATGTCATGCTGGTGTCAGTTGGCAGAGCGTGCTAAGTTTCATCAGCTTAGCCAAACACTCTCACGTTCCAGGTGCAGATTAGGTGCAGTCTCGGATGGCACTTTCGGAGCCGAGAGCTGCCGCAACTTTGGAATCGAGCGCGCGATCCTTCTGCGGTCAGGTCAGTCAAAGCCAGGTCATTAATTTGATCCAGACCCGACCTTACTCTGCCGCTGTTTGATAATGAAAGCGTCACGGCATTTGACATGCATGTAGCGCGCTCTCCATTCGGGGAATTGTGGAACCAGATTGGTTGATTTACTCCGCCGCCGCCCTCGCATAGCAGATGCAGTTCGCATCAGCGGTTACCTGTCGCTTCGTTTGCTCCAGTTTACTCACCCTGTCTTTCAAGTTTATTCCTCTGCTCCAATCGTTCTAGCCGCTGCTCGAAGTCAACTTGGCAGGCCGTTGCTGGTTTGGGTTCTGGAATGTTGTTCTAAGCTCCAAACACTTCCACCAAGAGCTCGCAGAATCTCTGATTGCCAAAAGTAAACCCCGTCGGCTCTTTGATGGGCGGTTCTGCCTTTGTGCGCACCAAATCCTCCTCGGTTGCTGGCCGGCACTGGTGTTTGACTTCTCCCATCCCTAGAAACACTAGCGCCGAAATCGTAGACATAGTCTCGAAATCTGTATTCGCATTTACCTCTGGAATGTTTAGCCACCGCACGTCGGGCTGGATTCTGATGTCTTCTTCCCACTTCGGCTCCCCACCCCGCCTTTCAGGAGTCAGCCGCCTGTACAACCGTCCATCTTCGAACTTCAGAGGGCACGTAAGATAGGGTAATTGGCGACCTTAAGCCGAGTTTCTTATTGTATGTGTGTGATTTAAAAGGGAGAGATTGACGGAGAGCGCATCGTTCGCAACGATGAGGTCGTCGGTTCGATCCCGACTAGCTCCACCAAAACTTTAATCCTAGCAACCATTCGACAGATGCTAGCGAACCTGTTCGGCACCACGCGAATTCACCAAAAGAGATTGCTCTTATTAATCCGTAGGAGCTCGTGGGCCTTTATGTTTGAATCTCAGCTGCGCAAAATCCGATAGTTGGCAAATTATCCAGGGAAGTGCCCTCGAAGCTTGCACCATCCTTCCAAACACCGCCCAATCAGCTCCTGGCTGGCCTGCATGATCGGATGCCTGTCATCCTTCCGACCGCGAGCGATGATCGGTGGCTTCATCCTGGATTTCGAAGTCTGGCAGCGGCAACCTTGATGCTCGAGGCTTTACGCTGCGGGGCAAATACGGCGCCACACCCTCAGCAGACGGCTGAACGAAGCCGCCAACGACGACACTGAGTGTTCTGAACCGATCAAAGTGTCATGGGAGTTCCAAGCCTCGCTTTTCTGAGCGGGGCCTGGGGCGTCGCGGTCTCTGCCAGGTGTACAACTGCCAATACTGTGCTTAACTGACCGCAGGACCTCTGGCCGGCTGGAAATTTGGGTAAAGGTAAATCTATTAGGAATCCATCGCTCCGAATAGTAGACTCTTCCGAATCGCTGCCATGAAAGACACTCAGCTGGCTCGTCTGTGCCTCTGGGTCTGTAACCTCGACCAGAGCCGCGAAGACTCGCGTGGCTGTGATAGCAGATCCACCTGGGCACAACCCTTCTTGCGCGAGAGCGCCTCCGCTTGTAACTCGCTCAAGGTGGGCTCCAGGCCGCCCCAATGAGGGCGTTAAGGCTAACGATGCCCATTGTTTCGACCCGTGCCATCGTGGGTTTACTTGACTGTCAGACACTGTGCCGCGACCGGCCATAGGTAGTTGCCATGAAGCGTTCCCTCTCGCGTCGCGAAGACTGCCTATCTATCCTTTCCAGTGGGGCCGTAATCTTACTGCTACTGCTCCCGACTTGTGCCGCCTTCCAGACGATCGTTACAGGAGCGATTAGCGGCACCGTGCTGGACCCCAGTCGTGCAGTTGTGCCCGGCGCGGCGGTGAGGTTAACGGCTACGCTTACGGGAACAACCCAGGCTGCGGCCACCGACTCCGCTGGGGTATTTACTCTTCCTTTTCTGAAACCCGGCTTATACGACGTAAGCGCGGCCCACAAAGGATTCAAGACTACCCGCCGGACCGTAGAGGTACTGCTGGGCCAGACGGTAGCAGTCAAATTAAGGCTCGAGGTGGGAGCTGCAACCGAGGAGGTTGAGGTGTCGGCTACCGGCCAGTTGCTGCAAACGGAGGATGCCAACCTGACGACCGACTACCAGGTCAGGCAGATCGAAAACCTGCCCAGCCCCGGCGGAGACCTCACGAATGTCGCTCAGACTGCGCCGGGAATAGTAATGAATACGGCGGGTGGTTTAGGCACCTTTACCGCATTCGGCCTTCCCTCGGTATCCAATCTCTTTACAATTAATGGTAGTGATTACAACGACCCATTTCTTAACGACAACAACTCGGGCGCCAGTAACCTGCTGCTGGGAGCCAACGAAATACAGGAAGTTGCGGTAGTTACGAATGGTTACACTGGCCAGTATGGACGGCAGGCCGGCGCGCAAGTCAATTACACTACGAAGTCGGGTGCCAACTCCTACCACGGCAATGCGTCATACTTCCTTCTGGACCGGACGGTCGATGGATGCGAACGACTGGTTCAATAACTTTAACCAGACTGCGAGACCATTCCAGAATAACAATCAATGGACCGCGTTGGGGGTTGGGCCGATTAAGAAGAACAAGGTGTTTTTCTTCGTTAACACCGAGGGCTTACGATATATCTTTAGCACCAGCAACCAGGTATTTCTACCTTCGCCACTCTATGAATCGGAAGTGCTTTCCGGCCTTCCGACGGCTTACAGATCTTTCTACCAGCAAATGTTTAATTTGTATAACACCGCCCCTGGCTTCCAGCGAGCCGTGCCAGTTGTCGATAGCTGTTCCAGCTACACGCCTATTAACCCGGCACTTGGCACGAATTGCCTTCTCACCTACCGTGACGCAACTACGAATGGCAATCGAGAATGGTTATTGAGTGCCCGTGTGGATGTCGACCTTACCGACAAAGACAAATTCTTCATACGCTGGAAGATGGATCGCGGATTTCAGCCAACTTACACCGACCCCATTAGCCCAATTTTTGATGACGGTAGCAATCAGTCGACGGACGAGAGCCAGCTCAACTACACCCATGTAGTTAGTCCGAACATCGTTAACAATTTTATTGCTTCATTCCTTTACATCTCGGATGTCTTTGGCAGTCCCGACCGGGCGCAAGCACTGCAGACATTGCCATATTATGTGGCTGTATTGGATTCTTCACTGGCAGCAATTGGACCATCGCAAAGTTTTCCGCAAGGCCGCAATGAAACTCAATGGCAATTAGTAGACGATGTCTCCTGGGCTACCGGCCATCACGACTTCAAGTTTGGGATCAACTTCCGCCGCCTCGACGTGACAAATTACGATGGTTCTGGGGACATCCCTGGTTTGTTCGGTTCATTTGGCGACTTTTCGGCGGGACTTGCGGACTTCGTCGCGCAAAACTTTGCGGTCAGTGTCACTCAGCCTCTGGCCTACTACAGTCTGGGTCTTTACGCCCAAGACCAATGGGCGGTCAACTCCAGGTTGAAGTTGACTTTGACCCTCCGTGCCGATCGCAACTCCGTCGGGGTATGCCACAGCAGTTGCACCTCGCTTACAAGCCAGCCCTTTAATGCGCCGACATTCAGTCACTCGACCGCTGTCCCTTACGACAGCATGATAGTCAGCAGCAGGCAGATTCTTCGCAGTGTCGAACCGCTGGTTGTACAGCCAAGAGTGGGCTTCGCCTACAGCGCAGCGGACGGAAATACCATGGCTTAGCGGCGAAATCCCCAGGTCACGATTATTGAGTTTGACGCGCCCGACGCGGGTACAAGTTCCGGCCAGGGCACAACCGCGATCGGTATCAATCTCGAAGGGGAGATCATTGGATACTACCAGGACGGTAACAACACATGGCATGGCTTTCTGCGCACCCCGGACGGCAGGATCGTTGCCTTCGACGCTCCAGGTGCAGGTACCGGCTCCTTTCAGGGTACCCTCGCCTGCGGCCTCAACCTGGAGGGAGCAATTACGGGACTCTATGCCAATTCCAACGATGGGGTCCACGGTTTCTTGCGTGCTCCCGACGGAACCTTCACCATCTTTGACGCACCGGGCGGCGGCACAACCAACTATCAAGGCACCGACGCCTCGAACATCAATCCTGAAGGAACGATCGCGGGATACTACACCGACTCCAACTACATCAATCACGGATTCGTGCGCGATCGCGACGGAAGGATGCGAACAGTGTGGGCCACGCCTTTATCCGCGCCTTCGACGGCAGCTTCACTACCTTCAATGCTCCCGGCGCCGGCACTGCCTCCGGCCAGGGCACGTTTGGCGCAGCCAACAATCTGTTGGGAGTGGTCACCGGTAATTACATCGACGCGAATGGTGTCGAGCACGGTTACTTGCGGATACCGTAGACCAACTAACTCAGGCCTTTCGAAAGTAAAGGCGAGGGCAGGAGTAGATCCTGTCCTTCGCTTTTTCCAAAGAGAGCCATGCCCTCCCGGTACTTGCTGCCACAGTTCTTATATTTGACTTCTTGATAACGGGCTTATGGCGGCGTGTGCTCGGCACATTATGGTCAGCAACCCCAAAAGGGTGGAGATTAACGTTTTTGTCGATTTTCGTCCGGACTTCGTGGCTTGGCACAGGAAATCTATTTTCCGCCGGACGCGGAACGTGGTGAGGACGGCACTTGGGTGTGGAATCATCTCGGCGGATAGCTTTGGCTACATCTCCGCAGTGACCCCAGCAAGGCCATGCGAGAGGTTAGGTGCAGTCAGAAAGAAATCACGCGAAATATACCTAGAAATGTCGGTCTTCACTGTCTCTAAACGTATGGGTTTCGGAATACCCTACCCGAACCTAACAGCACAACCATAACCCACGAAAGTGCCGAAGGTTAGATTTATCTTGACAAGGGTCTAGGCTTTAGAGATATATTGCGCTCGACTTCGATTTATTGCTATTCCTCGCGCAATTATCTGGCTGAACGAACGATCCTGGGTTCCCTGGGCTGCGAAATCCAAAATCTAGCAAGGGAGGGTCCTCCGATGTCACGCTTCCTTCGTCTGGCAGTGCGCGCTTCTCTGTTTGCTGTCCTGGTCGCCATCCTGCTTAACCCGCAAGTTGGCCAGGGCCAATTTATTCCGGCCGACCCACCTTCCTCCTGTCCTACTTCCTCCTGCCCCACCTGTCCTCCTAACCCTTGTGTCCAGCAGGAGACTTACCTGAACTCGTCCATCAGCCTTACGGAAGGTAATGCTGACCAGGAGTACTCTAGCGGTCAAGCTCGCAGCGGCTTCGGGATAACGCTCGCCCTCACAATCTCTTACAACACGTATGACGCGGATGGCTCCCGCAACATGTTTACCAAGCAGCCAGGCCAGATTGATACAGTCATGGGCTATGGCTGGACCCATGTGTTCAACGATTTGTTGTTCACCCAGCATAATGGCGACATGTTCCGCCTCGCGCCCGATGGGCGTATCACCCGCTTTGCCCTGCAGACCAACGGCACCTATCAAACATCGCCAGGATATTTTGAGATCTTGGTCCAGAACAACGACGGCTCATTCGACCTTACCACCAAGTATCAGACTGACTATCACTACGCGGCCGTACCCAATACTCCGTTCTTCCTGGGAACTGGGCCCGTAATGCGGCTCATGAGTATCACGGACCGCAACAACAATGTCACCAGTCTTACTTATGATGCGACCGGTGATATGACGACTGTGATGGATACCTATGGCCGCACTTACACTTACGGCTACAACAGCAATCATCATGTCAGCAGCGCTACCGATCCGCTGGGAAGGACTACTACTTTTGGCTACGACACGACAGGCCACCAGCTGACGTCGATAACCGACCCGAACGGCAAAACAACTACCTACACTTACGATACGTCTTATCATCACGTTACCGCCAAGACCGACCGTGATGGCAGGTTATTCACCTATACCTATCAGAACCATCTGCCATATTCGGAACTCGATAGCATGGGCAATCCGTTCTATTCGCTTACCAATCCCCTTAACTGGGCGATCAACGTGGCCCAAACCTGGGCTAACTATGTGCGAGTCTATATCCCGTCCACTACCTCCAAAACGGATGGCCGCGGCCATGTCTGGCAATACAGCTACGATAGCAATGCCCACCCACTGACACTGACCGCACCGGATGGCACTGTCACCACCTATACGTATGATCCGGGCACCCTCCAGGTAGCCTCCGTGACCGATGCCAACGGCCATACCACAACCTATGGGTACGACACCCAGGGCAACATGCTCACCCGCACCGATGCTCTTGGGCACACTACAACCTATACCTACGACCCCACATTCGATCAGATGCTGAGCACGACAGACCCTCAAGGCCGGGTCACAACCTATACCATCGACGGGCACGGG
Source organism: uncultured Acidobacteriaceae bacterium (assembly GCA_963746515.1). GTDB lineage: Bacteria > Acidobacteriota > Terriglobia > Terriglobales > Acidobacteriaceae > Bog-257. The sequence continues at coordinate 73,270 of CAVVBO010000007.1, forward strand.
AACCGGACCGGCGAGACTGATCCCCTGGGCGGGACTGCAAATTGGACCTATGATTCCCACGGTAATATCACATCCAGCACCGACAAAGACCGTTACACCACCAATTACGTTTACGACGCATACGGGAACCTGGTGACTCTGACGGATCCTCTCAACGAAGTCACCAGCTACACCAATGACATCATGGGGAACCGGTTGTCGATGACCGACGCCGACGGCAATCTTACGAAATATCAATACGACCTGCTCGACAGGCTAGTCTTAACAACCGATGCCCTTAACGATGTGAAACAGTATTTCTATGATAATGAAGGCGATAAAACCGAGGTGGTTGACGAAAACGGCCATGCCACCAGCTATACCTACGATCTGCGGCAGCGGCTGGTCACTGTAACCGACGCCCTGGGCGGAACGATAACCTATACCTATGATGGCAACAACAATAAGTTGACCATGACCGACCAGAACGGGCATACCACACGCTATACCTACGACGTGCAGAATCGCCTGATTGAGGTCACGGATCCGCTGCTGTACAACACTATTTACACGTACGATGGCGTCGGCAATCTGATGTGCGAGACCGATGCTGATGGGCACCAGACCTGCTATGCCTACGACCAATTAAACCGTCGTACCCAGCGTACAGATGCACTTCACGAAATCACGACATGGAACTACGATATGACGGGGCTAGGCGGTTGTCCGAACCCGCCTGGTCCATGCACTGGTCCGACTCTGGGCTCCAGCCTGGTTACCGAGCAGATAGACGGTAATGGCAAGGTGATTTATTACGCTTATGATGGCTTGGACCGTCTGATCATCGAGGACCATAAACAGGGAAACAGCAACCACGAGATCGATCCCAACGACGCGGTTACGTACTATACCTATGATCCCAACTCCAACCGGCTCGTGTGGCAGCAGCCGGACGGAAACGTAACGGATTACACCTACGACAAGGTGAACCGTATGCTCACGATGGTGCAGGTGCAAACCGGCGACACCACCACGTGGACTTACGACCCATTTGGAAATATCAAGACCGTCACCGCGCCTGACCTGAATGTCACTACCTATACCTACGACGCGCTTAACCGCAGAATTTCGGAAACCGACAGCGATGGGCCGGTCAGCACCACGACTTATGACGCCGTAGGTAACGTGATAGGCACAACGGACGGGGACGGCAATCCAACCACATACAGCTATGACGGGTTGAACCGCCGAATAACGATGACCGATCCGCTGGACAAGACCACGCAGTATTTCTACGATCCGGTTGGTAATCTGCTGCGAGTACTCGACCGAAATGGAAATCCCACCACATACACCTATGATGCCGATAATCGGCGTATCACGATCACTGACGCGCAGCCGGCAACCACCACGTTTCAGTATGACCCGGTTGGCAATCTGACGTCGATCACGGATGCGAATGGCCACATTACGTCCTTTGGCTATGATGCGGTAAATCGCAAAACCTCGGAAACTTATCCCGACCTGTCCAACAACACCATCAACTGGACCTATGACATGGTCGGCAACGTGATGATGCGCACTGACCAGAAGTTGCAGGTGACAAATTACGCCTATAGCGACCTGTACTTCTTGTTGAGTCGGAGTTATCCCAGCGGCGTCGACAGCTTTACCTATGACTTGTCAGGGCGAGTACTTACCGGCAATACGACTCGCGGCTTTGGCTGGAACGAAAGCTTCCAGTATGACGGATCGGACCGCCTGATACAGAGCGTTCAAAACAGCAAGACGATTTCCTATGTGTACAACATCCCCGGACGCACGCGCACGTTGACTTACCCGGGTGGAAGGAGCATTACCGAGCAATGGGACTACCGGCCGCGGCTGATGAACGTTAACGATGGCGGCCAGACTGCGATTGCCCAGTATGCCTATGACCCAGCAAATAACGTGCTCACTCGCGGATACCGGAATGGCACAGTGGCAACTTCCACCTACAATGCCAACAACTGGGTCTGCTCGCTCCAGCACACCACCTCCGCCAATAACCTCATCGTCGGATTCACCTATGCTTATGACAATGAGGGCAACAAGTTTTACGAGCAGAAGCTGCATGAACTTGGCCGCTCGGAGGCTTATACCTACGATTCCGTTTACCGCCTGACCGACTATCAAGTTGGGCAACTCTCGGGTTCGCCGCCACCGGACTGCCCAGGTGGGTTGGGCGTGCCGATGCCCGTCACCCAGACTTTCTACAACCTGGACAAGCTCGGCAACTGGAATAGCAAGGACACGGATAATGTCATCCAGACGCGCACCCATAGTCCCTCGAATGAAATCAGCTCGATCAATACAACGGCTGTAGTGAGCGACTTCAACGGCAACACGACTACGTATGGTCCGGACGGCTATTCCTACGACGAGGAGAATCGGCTGACCAAAGCAACATTCGGACCACACAGTACTCTGGGCCAGTACCAATACGACACATTTGGAAGGCGAGTGTCGAAGATCGATAACGTCGGCGTCCAGACCCTCTACTACTATGACGGCTGGCGGACTATTGAGGAGCAGTCGTCGGCGGGCATAACCCAGGCTACCTACGTCTTTGGCAACTATCTGGACGAAGCGCTGAACATGGATCGCGGAGGCCATACGTACTACTATCATCAGAACGAATTGGGGTCGGTCTACGCTCTGAGCAACAGCTCGGGGGTGGGAATCGAAGGTTATTATTACGACGCCTACGGCTATCAGACTGTAGTGCTGCCCGGAGAAGACGGCATCCTCGACTTCGACTCGGACGACGTATATGTGCCCGGCGCCAGAAGCTCAGTCGGCAACCCGTTCCTGTTCACCGGCCAGCGCTTCGATCCCGAGACCGGGCTGCTGTACTACAAGAATCGGCACCAGTCGACCTTCTTCGGCAGGTTCATGCAGCGTGATCCACTCGATTATGGCGTAGGTGATATGAACTTGTACGATTATGTGAGAGACAATCCGGTAAATTCCACTGATCCCAGTGGGATGGAGCCACCAGGGGTCCAATTCACCGTGCAGAAGCGTCCAGGACCCTGGGAACGGGTCGACTGGGCCTCAATGTCATTTTGGGCATCGGGATTTGGGAACGTCGGGGAGTGGAGCCAGCCGAGGAGTGCAGGCAGCGGCAGCGCCAAAGTGCTGTCCACGACGTCAGCGGAGACGTGCATCAGACTCCAAGGCACAGAACCTGGTTCGGGCGGGTCGTGTAATACGATTGGCGTGGCACCTGGATCCTTCGAGGAGACGTACAAGAATCGTCGTCCCACGATGGGTTTTACAGGCTTGGGAATCGGCCACGGTGGTACGCTAACGGCATGGCTCGTTAATTACCCTCCAGGGACCTATAAAGTGAACATTCGCACGACAGTAAAGTTCTCAACGGACAAGCCCTCCACCGCACAGGGGACTGCGACTTTGTTTTATCTGGGCGGAAATTCAAAGTGGGCAGCACATGCGTTTCTTCCACAATCCGACGCGAACAGCTTGCTGAAGCTAGACCTCTTGGTTGGGGCGTTCGGCCGCCCCTCGCCACTTGGGCTAGAACGGGCTTTAGTCGAGAGCCTAGGCGAGTGGACAGTGGAAATTCCCGTGTTTGTTGTAGTGGGTAAGTCGGGAGTTGCGGCGATTGCTCAGTGCCAGCCGACGCTTGGTTTGCCGTCTGATACGCTTGGGGCGTGGCAGGAAGTCTATACCAACATGGAGGTGCTTTCGATAAAGAAATTGCGAAACCGTCGAAACGCGGTAATAGATATGAACTTTCTGGAGAGTTTGCCGCCGGTAATTCGAGAAAACTACAGGCGGGAGATGTCGGATCTGCCCAAGTAACTATAGAATGTGCTGGGGCGGGTGGCCCACCCTTTCCATTCACGACCAATTTGTCTGGAACCTTGGCGGGTGGCCCAGGTCTCGCGCTTTTCGAGATCTGGATACGCGCTTGGGCGGTGTGGGCCAGCCAGAAATCCTGAGAGTGGCCCAGGTTTCCAGCTCAAGTCCGAATCTTCCTCCTCGCAGCCCATAGTCAACAAAACGTGTTTTCCCGGGTCTCGAAAATCGCGGGACCCGGAGTTGAATTTTCCTGGCTAAGCACGGATCGCTTCTTGCACCTCGCCATCGGCGGCATCGTGCAACTTTAGGATTTGCTGGGTCATGACTGAGACAAAGTTATTTCCTATCGCGCTTGACCTTAAATGCCCAATTGATTGACGAGGCCAAACACTAGGAAGCTTGCCGTACCCTTCTGCATCGGTCCTGACAAAGAGGCAGTACTCTATTGTTTACCAGCGCCAGTCTGCCGTAACTACCGGCATATTAGTGTCATTGTGCTAGTCATAGAAGCAAGATAAAATGTGTCTCAATTTTCCCTTAACAGGTCGGTAGCATAAGCCAAGCGGCCGATTATTCACGGCTTCGGCCCAGTGTTCGAGTTCACACCATAGCCTCGGGGGTGGTGATGGCGACCTATCACAAGCTTAGGTACGCCAAACTGATAGTCTCAACCGGCCGGCACAGGTGAATTTTTCGGTCGAGGTAATTGAATGGGCACGCAAGGAACTCAACTCCAACCCGAAGCAGTCGAACCAGCGCCGCCGACGCAGCCCTGGGGCATTGCCACGCGAGTCGCCTTTCGATTCTGCTTCGTCTACTTCGGACTCTACTGCCTGCTCACCCAAGTCATCACCGGCCTGGTGCCTCTGCCAAACATCGATATTCCCGACCCGTCCACGCTGTGGCCGACGCGCCAGATCGTCACTTGGACAGCGGTCCACATTTTTCGCGTTACCAAGCCACTGGTTTACTTCAGCGGGAGTGGCGACAAGACCTTCGACTGGGTGTTGCTGGTTTGCATGCTCGTGGTGGCCGTCCTGGCTACGGCTGTCTGGTCGATTCTCGATCGCCAGCGCGAGAACTATGTCACCTTATACAAGTGGTTCCGGCTCTGTATTCGCTTGTGTCTCGCGGGACAGATGTTTGGCTACGGCTGGTCTAAAGCTGTTCCCTCGCAGATGCCTTATCCCTATCTGTTCAAGTTAGTCGAGCCTTACGGCAACTTTTCTCCCATGGGAGTGCTGTGGTCCTCGATCGGATCCGCGCCGCCGTATGAAATCTTCGCCGGCTGCGCGGAAATGCTGGGCGGAATCCTGCTCATTGTGCCGCGGACCACAACCTTAGGCGCTCTGGTTTGCCTGGCTGACATGATCCAGGTGTTCATGCTCAACATGACCTACGATGTGCCGGTGAAACTGCTTTCGTTCCACCTCATCCTGATGTCCTTGTTTCTCCTCGCGCCTGACCTTCGACGTCTCGTCAACCTGTTTTTCCTGGACCGCGCCGCCGGGCCTTCGACGGAACCTCCGCTTTTCGCCAAGCCCAGGGCTAATCGCATCGCGCTGGCCGCGCAGGTCCTCTTCGGCATCTGGCTGGTAGGAATGAATGCCTATGGCAGTTGGACTGACTGGTATCGCTACGGAGGTGGCAGCCCCAAGCCGGCACTCTATGGCATCTGGGATGTGAACCAGCTCACCGTTGACGGCCAGGTCCGCTCGCCGCTGCTCACCGACTACGGGCGCTGGCGGCGGGCTATTTTTGAGTTTCCCAAGGGGATGGCTTTTCAGCGCATGGACGATTCCCTGGCTGGTTACGGCTCAGCCATAAATGTCAGCGACAAAACCCTCACTCTCACCAAGCATGGCGATAAGAATTGGAAAGCAAGCTTTGTCTTCCAGCAGCCGGCTGCGGATCAATTGATACTCGATGGGACCATGGACAACCAGAAGGTTCACATGCAACTACAACTCTTTGATCGCAAGAAATTCCTGCTGGTCAGCAGAGGCTTCCACTGGGTCCAGGAGATCCCCTTCAATCGTTGAGCAGAGAACTCCCCACGGACCCTCGATGGTAAGTGACCACTTACCGGGGAACTATCTGCCATTATCGCCTTGCACTATCGCAAGCCTATCACCCTCAGTGACCGGTCTCTCGGAAGCCCAGTCCACCCGCCAGGCGCTTCATCATGTTTGCAGAACAAGGACAATTCACGGACAGTCGGGCGATCGGGCGGAATCGGAGGGGAGCTAAGTGATTGAAAGAATGGCTCCTCAGGTAGGACTCGAACCTACAACCCTCCGGTTAACAGCCGGATGCTCTGCCATTGAGCTACTGAGGAGTGTCTGATGCGCTGCCAACAGCGCTGTCAAGATGTATTGTAGCGGCAGGTTCGAATTGCGTCAAAGCCCGAAGGCATCAACTGAACGATCCCGAACCCGCCACATCCATACTGCAATCTTTCCAGCGCCAGCGCGACCGCGTCTCTGTATCTTCCGACGTGCCATTGGCCTCGACCTCAAGAGGCCTTTCAGATCGTTATTGCCGGCCGTGAAACCCGATAGAGCTGCCAGGCAAACGCTCCCAAACCCAGGCAAACCACTCCCAAGCGGACCAGCCCGCCAAAATATGGGATGAACCCGATGATGGTGAGAATCAGCAGGCCCACCAAAAGTCCGAGCAGCCAATCGCTCTTAGCGGTCCCAGGTGGCTTCAGAAGTACTCGCCCCAGGAATGCTCCAACCCAAATCTTTGCCAGGTAGATCGCAACCAGATACACGACCAGCAACATCAGCGAGGCCGGAAGGCCAACCAGCGTGATGGCTATCAAGAATATGGCCATAGGCACGCCGGCTAGAATCGCAACCCCCAGCCCGAGACTGCGCCAGCCTGAGCCTACAGCCTGAGTGCTGGCTTGGAAGAAGCCAGGAAACAGAACCAGGCCCAACCATCCCACCAGCATGGCGGAGCCGAGCCAGACAGCCTGGAAGAAATAGAATTTGGGATGCGCGAAATGACTTTCCCTCACGCGCACCTGGATGTCGCGTGCCCAGCAATCGTCGCGCCGTCGGCGATGTGTACGTTTTTCAGCTCCTCCACGCGAGCGCCAGGCTGCCGCCGATTCGCGCGGTGTTAGTCAGGGTAAGGCTATCCCCACCATGGTCAGTTCGCGGCCGATGCTGCCGCTCACATCGGCATTGCCAGCGGACATGGTCACACTGCGATTCACCTCGCCCTCAAGGCTGACATCGCCGGCGGCAACTATCATACCTTCGCCCACGCGACCGCGGTCATTCACACGCAAGGATTGCGCAAACGCGTAGAGGCTGTGGCCCAATTGCCCGTCCAGGTCGAGCGAATTGGAAAAGTTGTAGATGTTGCCTTCCACCGTTCCGCTCACCAGGGTTCTCTTTGCAAAACTCACCAAGTCGCCCTTGACGGTGCCGCGCACTTCCACAGACTCGCCAAAAGCCAGCAAGTCCCCGTTGACCACGCCTTCCACACGAACAATGTTGCCGGTGGCCAAAAGGGTGTCGTCTATCAGTCTCGTTCGCCGCTACGGTGACGAACTCACTGTGACGCTGCTCCAAGGCAAGCCAGGCAACGACAACGCAAGCAGCACGATCAGCAGGCGCAGGCCAGGTTGACGCAGCCGCCACCGGCGTCCCAGCAGCAGTGCGCTGCCGCCCACCAACAACAGCAAAAAGATCCTCCCGACAGCAGCGGCATAATCACTCAGCATGGCAGCACCTCCGTGTGCAAAGTAATAAGAAAGGTTGAAGAACAGGTTCGTGCGGCCGCTTACGCTGAAGGGATTTAGCCATTGCAGCGCGTCCGGAATGCTCAGATCATCGATCCACGCGGACTACCATCGAACCCAGCGCCAGCACCGCAGCCACGATCGCCACCTCACCCCACGCCAAAGACCATGGCGAATGGGCGAAGCCCGCCGGGTCGGCTATTTCTTCCGGAAGCTCTTGCAGGCTTTCGCTGAGAACACGGTTCTCAGCGCGTAATGCGTCCAACAGTTGCCGGCAACGCCGGCACGCTGGCTAGGTGGTCTCGCAGGCGCTGCGCCTCGTCCACCGGCCAGTTCACCGTCCACGAAGATGGAGACGATCTGTTCCGAATAACATTCCATGATCACTTGCTCCCTGTGGCCCAGCTTCCGGCGCAGCTCCTGCTTGGCCCGAAATATCAACGCCGCCACGTAGTTCCTCTGCAGGCCCAACTGCTGGGCGATTTCGTCATAGCTCAATTCGCCGTAATAGCGGAGAACCAGCGGCAGGCGATAGTTCTCCGGCAGACGGGCAATGGCATCCCGCACTTGCGCCCTCTCTTCCGTGCTGAGGACTGCACTCAGCGGCGAAGGCTCCAAGCTGACTGCCTCGATGGCCGCGACTCCTTCTTCAACTTCCACAATCACCTGCCGTCCACGATTCCGGCGCCGCAAAACGTCAATGCATTGGTTGCCAGCCACCCGCAACAGCCATCGCAGGAATGGTATTGACCCGTCGTAACTGTCGATGGAGCGCTGCAGCTTGAGAAAGATTTCACTGGTGGCATCCTCTGCGCTCTCCCGTGAGTCGAGCATGTAACGGCACAAGCCCAGGACGCGCCGGGCATAGAGGCGATAGATCTCCCCCAGCGCCTCGGCATCGCGGCCTTGTGCGCGCGCTATTACGCTCTCTAGATCCGGCCCCTCTATTTGCGTGGCTTTACCTCGCGGGGTTTGCGATCCGCTCGCGTTGTTTCTCTCGGCGTCCATAAAGCAGTACGCTGCCGATGGAAGAAAGTTACACGGATTTTAGGGATGATTTCAGAGATAACGAGAGTCCGACGCTGGACGGCCCACTGTGGTTCTTGCGAGATTCGAATTGCCTGCGAGAGCCAGCCGGAACGCTGCGAATCGAATATTTCTAGAACACCCGCAGCAAAATCAAAATAGAGATTAAACAAACGAGAACACATTTAAGGAACGATCTCGGCCAGTAGTAGCCCCACCATCGGAGCAGCAAGGTTGGGTGGGATTAACTAATGCCGACTCCCGCCCGAATTTCCCTGATGACATCTGCGCTTAACTCTTGGTTTGTGAGCCGCTTAGCTGCTGACCCGAAACTTACCTCCAAATCACCTCGTCAGTATTGAACCTCCAGGCGAACAGCTGCATGGTGCGCTCATGAAAGCGAGGTTTGCCACCATGAGAATGTTCACTCGTTTTATCCACTTTGCGGTTCCTTTCCTCATTGCCATCTTCGGTATGGTCGCGGCCCAACCGGCCGCCGCTCAGGCTTCGACCACCGCGGATGTCGTCTATGGGCAGCAGGGCAGCTTCACCGCCAGCGGCACAAATGACCCTAACGGCGTCAGCGCCAGCAGCGACAACGGTTTCCAACAAGCTGTCTTCGACAGCAATGGCAATGTCTACGCTGCCGACAGCGGGAACAGCCGGATACTGTTTTTTCCCCCGGGCAGTACCACCGCCACGCAGGTTTACGGGCAGCTGGGCAGCTTCACTTCAAGCACGCAGAACAACGGCGGGATCAGCGCCAACAGCTTAATGGTGCCATATGACCTGGCCCTGGATAGCAGCGGCAATCTTTACGTAGCCGATTCCTATAACAACCGGGTACTGTTTTATCCCGCTGGCAGCACCACTGCCACGCGGGTTTACGGGCAATTGGGCAGCTTCACTACCAACACCCTAAACAAGGGCGGGATCAGCGCCAACAGCCTGTGGTTGCCGCAGGGAGTCATCCTGGACAGCAACGGCAATCTCTACATCGGGGACTACGGGAACAATCGTGTGCTGTTCTATCCCGCAGGCAGCACCACTGCCACGCGGGTTTACGGGCAGGGCGGCAGCTTCATCACCAACACCGTAAACAAAGGCGGCATCAGCGCCAGCAGCCTATACCAGCCGCAGAAATTCGCCATGGACCCCAGCGGCAATCTCTACGTGGCTGACTACGGGAACAGTCGTGTGCTGGTTTATCCCTCCGGCAGCACCACTGCCACGCGGGTTTATGGGCAGGGCGGCAGCTTCACCACCAACACCGTAAACAAAGGCGGCATCAGCGCCAACAGCTTATGGGACCCGTATGGAGAGGCACTCGACAGTGCCGGCAATCTCTATATTGTCGATAACCGGAACCATCGGGCGCTGTTCTATCCCTCCGGCAGCACCACCGCGACGCAGGTCTACGGGCAGCTAGGGAGCTTTACCACCAACATTCCGGTCGACGGCGGGGTCACCGCCAACGACTTGTTTTATCCGGAAGGCATCAACCTGGACAGCAGCGGCAACCTCTATATAGCCGACTCCGGGGAGAATCGGATGCTCGTGTATCCGCCGACGACAACCCCTGGAATCTACAGTCCGGTCAACCAATCCACGCTGGCCGGCAACTCGGTTACGTTCTGGTGGGCCGGCTATCCCGGCGCGAGCAACTATTGGCTGGACGTCGGTTCCAGTTCTGGCGGGAACAATTATCTGCAGTCCGGACCGCTCCCTGGTTCCCAATATTCGCTGCCGGTCAGTAGCCTGCCCAGTGACGGCAGCACGGTCTATGTAACCTGGTGGTACGAAGTCGGCGGTTCATGGTCGTACACCGAGTATCAATACACCGCGTTTAACGCCACCTTGGCGCAAGGTGTGCTCACCACGCCAACCCCGGGTTCGACCTTCAGCGGCAGCACCGTAACCTTCGACTGGACGGCGGGCGCAGGAGCATCGAACTATTGGCTGGATGTCGGAAGCACGGTTGGCGGCCATCAGTATTACCAGTCGCAGAGCCTGGGCAACGTCCTGACTGTGACGGTCAATGGTCTGCCGACGAACGGCACTCCGGTGTATGTCACCCTGTATTCCTTTGCCGGAGGACAGTGGCTGAGCACCGGCTACACCTACACGGCCTACAACATTAACGCCCCGTCGCCGCTGTCATTTCTTCCGGCGGTAAACTACGGCGCCGGCTTAGCGCCCATCTCGGTGGCCGTGGGGGACTTTAACGGCGACGGCAAGCCCGATCTGGCGGTGGCCAACATCCAGAGCGACAACGTGAGTGTGCTGATCGGCAGCGGCGGTGGCACGTTCGAGACCGCTGTAAATTACGGCACGGGTTCGGGGCCCCAGGCAGTGGTAGCGGGAGACTTTAACGGCGACGGCAAGCTTGACCTGGCGGTGGCCAATGTCAGTAGCAATAACGTGAGCGTGCTTATCGGCAAAGGTGACGGCACCTTTCACTCGGCAGTGAACTACGCTGTCGCCAACGATCCCGGATCGATTGTAGTAGGAGATTTCAACCACGACGGCAAGCTCGACTTGGTCGTGGCAAACTACCAAACCAACAATGTGAGCGTGCTGCTTGGTAACGGTGACGGCACCTTCCAGACGGCGGTCAACTACAATGCGGGCTCAGGTCCGTACTCCTTAGCGGTGGGAGACTTCAACCTCGATGGCAAGCTCGACTTAGTGGTGGCAGACGACAACACCAACAACGTGAGTGTGCTCCTGGGCAATGGTGACGGCACCTTCCAGACGGCAAGGAGCTACAGCGCGGGCTCAGCGCCCACTTCGGTCGCAGTGACAGACTTTAACGGAGACGGCAAGCCCGACCTGGTAGTGGTAGACGACGGTGACAACACCGTCGCTGTACTCTTCGGCTATGGCGATGGCACCTTCCAGGCAGCTCAGAATTTCGCTGCGGGCCTGTCTCCCTTCTGGTTGGCCGTAGCGGACTTCAACGGCGATGGCTACCCTGACCTGGCGGTGACCAATAATGTCAGCAGCAACCTCGGCGTACTCCTGGGTATTGGCAACGGCACCTTTCAGGCACCTATGAACTACGGCGTCGGCTCAAATCCCGATGCGGTGGCTGTGGGAGACCTGAACGGCGACGGTAAGCCCGACCTGATAGTGGCAAATACCGAGGACAACAACTTATCGATAATGCTGAATGACACGGCTTTCTTAGCGCCGGCAATTGTCGAAAGCCCGCAGCCGAAGTCCACTTTGGCTGGCGCTTCGGTGACCTTCCAGTGGGATGCATGCGATCTGGCGTCAGCCTACTGGATTGATGTGGGTTCAACGCCGGGTGGCAACCAGTATCACCAGTCGCAGAGCCTGCCCACCACGGTGTTCTCAGCCAAGGTAACCGGCTTGCCGACCGATGGCAGCATGGTCTACGTGACCATGTACTCGCTGATCAACGGTCAGTGGCTGTCCAACCAGTACACCTACACTTCAGCTCCGTAAGGATCTGAAACAGGTTTAACGCCGTCTTCAAACGACGGCTTTCCCAGGGGCACGGATTTCGTGCCCCTGCCAGCTTCGCTTCCAGCACCGTCGCCGTCCAGAAAAACGTTTGGTCGAGACACTGATCCATCCGTGCTCTGGAGTTGTACTTTTGCTGATGGCAATGAATTACGGCCTCCGGGTGGTGCGTTCAATGCCCGGGGATGATAGTGACGTCGCCGGTGTCATCATTGATAATCGCAAGGAAGTGATTACCAGGTGCTCGAACCTTTCCCGAGAATGCAACTTGCCACTCTCCGCCAACGAAGTCCGCGGAGGGCTCATCGTAGTCCTCTAGGTCCCTTCCCTTTTGGCGGCTTGCTTCGCGGGCTCTTTCAATTGCAGCTTTTTCATCCACAGTATTGCTTCTGTTCGGCGACGTCGGCCTTTCGGTGGTCGGTTATCGTTTTCACGCAATCGCCCTTCGCGGCATCGAGCAGCCGGCCATTGCAGGCAAGTTCAGCCGTATAAGCGCGACACTCAGAGGCTTTCAGAAAATCATCATACCCGGGTCCACCCAAAGGAATTTTGGCCCCGTTAGCTTTGTCTTTACAGCCGTCGGGCCATCGCCCCTTCCAGTCGGCGATGTGGGATTCCTCGTGCGCCCGGATGCAGGTTTCTAGTCCGCAGGGTGCTCCAGCCCAGGCCTGCAAGTCGACCCGATATCCGCCTTTGCCGTCGCAGACAATCGTGGCGGAGTCTGCCCTTGGCTCCCTGATATCGTGCAGCGGAAGTTCAGCCGGCTTGATTCCAACTCCGGTCAAGGCATCCTGATCAACCAGGCCGCAGGAGTGCCAGGGTCGCCGTGCGGCGTGGCCAGCAGGACGGTTGAGCCCGGAGTCGCTGCAGTGGCATTCGCCGCTGGCGCCTCTGCAATCACAATCCCTGTGCATCGTGCTGTGGACTGGCACCGAACTGGGTGTTCTCTCACCGAAGGAGTCAGTTTGCGCCGCCCCGGGAAATGTGTGCTCTCGACCATCTGAATGAATCTTAATCTGGCCAAAATTAAAACCAATGCCTGGCGGTGCTGCCATGGCCGACCCAGCTTGCGGTGTGTCAGCATACGGCTGTCGCGATCCCTGCACAGCTTGATTTCCCATTCTTCGCTGTAGATCAAGGATCGAGCTCACCCCGCGGCTTTGCCCGAAGTGCGCTCGATCTGGCGTTCTGAATCTAGTCTTCTGAGCCGCCTCCGGTTTCTGTGCAAAGATGCGCATTCGTGATTTCCCGCGGCCGATTGTAAATGCCTAAGGAAGCTCTGATTAAGCACTGCTTTGAAAGGGACCGCCTTCAGGCGGTCCGCAAGTCGAGCAAATGAAGCCGGCTTTAGCCGCTGCGGGACCTAGCTTTCACTTGATCAGAGATTCCCTAACTCGTGATTATAGCCAGGTTGTTAATCAATATCACAGGCAACCCCGTTGTGTGCAAAAACCAGATTTGCTGTCGCTGAATAGTAGTCTGCAGCGATGTGATCGGGCTGGATCGATGTGTGTCCATGTAGAAACTGAATGTGTTTAAGCTCTCCGCCAAATGGCCAGCCGTGCACCTTGATGATGGCAGCCCTCGCGGCCGCTTTCACAATGCGCCGAACGCCTTTGGCGTGATTCTTTCCCACAGGATTTTTCCAATAGCAGCCGGGACGCAATATTTTCATCGCAACGCAGATGTCGTTACACCTGACCTGGTGCACAAGGTGCTTGGATCTAATTTTGCCTGGGTAGGTTTGGCGATTTACGTTGAACTCAATCCAAACTAGCTTTATCGAAACTGAGCGATTTGGCAGGAGATTTTTGACCTTTTCCGGCGTGGTAACGCAAGCCCTATAGGCGTCGACGCAGCCACTGCTTCTTCCAACGTGCCGTACGGTGCGACGCGCCCATCTGGTGACGAGCGATTTCTCGCGAGGGAGGGACACGAGAAACATTCGACCGCAAGTCCCTTGGCGGCGCTTCGTCGATGTTGGCGGCGACGGTCCGCCAGTCCCATTTAAAACATCAAAGACAGCGCAACATCCGACCGGTTGCATGCTGAGGCCGAAGGCCATATTCTGAGCGGCTGCGAAGGGATGCTCCTCGATGATCTGGTCACCGCGCGTATATGCTCTCACCATTGTCGCTCTCCTGCTGCTGCCGATTTCCTTGACGCCAGCGGCCGCTCAAACCAGGCAAAGTTCGCCACCCGCAAATGAAAAATATCCTGCGCTTCCCAGTGAGATTCCAGACACTTTCACTCAGGTCACCTCCAGCTTCGATTACGAGAAGCGCGATGTCATGATTCCGATGCGCGACGGCGTGAAGCTGCATGCAGTGATTGTTATTCCCAAGGGGGCGAAGAATGCGCCCATCCTGCTGACCCGCACTCCTTACAACGCCAGCCAGAGAGCCAGTCAGGCCGCCAGCCCCAACATGGCGCGCATTCTGGGCAATCACGGCGCGGCGGACGTTATGGTGGCAGGCGGTTACATCCGGGTCTTCGAAGATGTGCGCGGCAAGTATGGGTCGGAAGGCGATTACGTGATGACCCGGCCGCTGCATGGGCCGCTCAATCCCACGCCGGTCGACCATGCTACCGATACCTACGACACCATCGACTGGTTGGTGAAGAACCTTCCTGAGAGCAATGGCAAGGTCGGCATTCTCGGCACTTCGTATGAAGGTTTTACCACGCTGATGGCGATGTTCAATCCTCATCCGGCATTGAAGGTGGTGGTGCCGATGAATCCCATGGTAGACGGTTGGATGGGCGACGACTGGTTTCACAACGGAGCGTTTCGTCAGCAAATGATGAGCTACTTCCAGGATCAGGAGGCGGCGCGCGGCAATGGTCCAGAATGGTGGAATGCATACGCCGACGACTACGACGCTTACATGGCGGCGGGTTCTGCGGGCGAAATGGGCCGTCTGCATGGATTGGGACAGGCCGGCATGTGGCGCAAGATGCTGGCGCATCCTACGTACGACGAGTTCTGGCAGGACCAGGCGGTCGACAAGCTTCTCGCGGCCCAGCCACTCAAAGTTCCGGTGCTGTTGGTCGACAGTCTTTGGGACCAGGAAGACATTTACGGCGCGACCGCGGTGTACCGCGCAATCAAGCCCAAAGACACGCAGAATGACATTGTCTTCCTGGTGCTGGGGCCGTGGCATCACGGGCAGGAGAATAACGAGGGCAGCAGCCTGGGAGTACTCAGGTTTCCCACCGATACTGCATTGGACTTTCGCCGCCAGGTACTCGCGCCGTTTCTGGCGCAATATCTGAAAGATGGCGCGCCCAAGGCGGACATTGCGCCGGTGACGGCATACGAAACCGGAACCAATCAGTGGCTGCGCCTGCCGGCCTGGCCTGCGGGATGTCCGAGCGGCTGCACCATCACTCCATCCCCGCTCTACCTGCAACCGGGACTGAAGCTGGGCTTCGCCGCGTTGCAAGCCGCAAACGAAACCTACGAAGAGTACGTTTCCGATCCCGCGAAGCCGGTGCCGTATCTGTCGCGGCCGGTCCAGCCGTTTGGCTATGGCGATGGCTCAACCTGGTCGACCTGGCTGGTGACCGATCAGCGCCAGCCGGCAGCGCGTCCGGATGTGCTGTCGTTTGTCTCAGACAAACTGACGCAGCCGCTGAAGATTGCCGGTCAACCAATGGTTCATCTCACGGCGTCCACTAGCGGTTCAGACTCAGACTGGGTAGTGAAGCTGATCGATGTTTATCCCGACGAAGTTGCGTCCGATCCGAAGATGGGCGGCTATGAATTGATGGTGGCTGCCGACATCTTTCGCGGACGTTATCGCGAGAGCTTCTCCGAACCGAAAGCACTCACGCCTGACAAGCCGTTGCTTTATCAATTTGCTCTGCCCACGGCCGATCACGTGTTTCTACCGGGACACAGAATCATGGTGCAGATTCAGTCGAGCTGGTTTCCGCTGTATGATCGCAATCCGCAAACCTTCGTGCCCAACATCTTTTTGGCGAAGCCACTCGACTACAAGAAGACAGTGCAGCGGATCTACGTAGCTCCTGGCGAAGAAAGTTTCATCGAGCTGCCGGTGGTGCACTAAATAGCGCTTTCGGGTGGAAGTCAACAGGGTCCCGCAGTAACGATCTGCTTGAGATGTCACTGGAGGGCAGGAGCTTTGGGTTGATCACGGGCACGAGCATCTCGCAGCAATTTCGGGATGGCCGGTGTTCCCGAAGTAAGATGAAGGCTGACTGGAGTCTGTGGAGACCATTTCCGTATCGCCCAGATGCCAATAATGATCGATCCCATTCGCCGCCGGTTTCGTAATCCGCTCTTCCTGCTGGCCCTGGTCGCTGGTCTCATCGCATTCGTCGTCCAATCGGGAGAGTTGGGCACTGCCGACACCCAACATCGGCTCCAATCCGCTCATGCGTGGTGGACGGCGCAGCCGCCGGTGTTTCCCGATGAGTATCCCGAATTTGGCGTGCACGGCCGTGATGGAAAGTTGCAGAGCTGGTATGGCATGGGGCAGTCGCTGCTCCTGCTGCCTGCGGATGTGATTGGGACCTACGTAGAGCGACTGCCTACTTTCGCCAATTACAGCGGTACCGATCCCAGTGTGCGTAACATCCTCGTCAGCTACAGCGTGAACATCCTCGTCACCGTATTGACGGCGCTGCTTTGTTTCCGCTTCCTGCAGCAACTTAACTTCGATGTAAAGCAGGCCGCGATGGGCGTTCTGGCACTCCTGCTGTTGACGACTCACCTGCATTACACGCAGAACATGATGGAGAACAACTACATCTTTCTGCTGACGCTCGCCGGACTCTCCTATCAATACGAGTGGTTGCGCAATGGCAACCGGCGCGCTCTCCTGATCGGCTTCGCTGCTTTCGGACTCAATCTGCTGACTCGCCTTACTACCGGCCTGGATCTGCTGGCGGGAGCTATTTTCGTGCTGCTTGTCTTGTGGTTTGAGGGCATCCGAGGCAAGGCGCTTTGGAATCGATGTCAAACCTACATCGCGACTGCTCTGCCGGTTTACGTATTTTTCGGATTGGTCGACCGCCTTTATCAGTATTACCGCTTTGGCTCGTTCTTCAATACCTATGTGAGCGTAGTTGCTCGCGAAGCCCGGCAACGGGATCCAGGCCTACCCCCGAACTATCCGTTCGAGACGCCATTCCACGTGGGCTTTTTCGGAGCACTCTTCGCCCCCGAGAAGTCAATTTTTCTCTTCGATCCGTTGCTGATCCTCATGATCCTGGTTGCCGCTGTAGCCTGGAAGCGGTTCAGCCCAGCTGTCAAGGCCTACGTCATCGCCGCATGGTTGCTGCTGTTGGCGTACATCAGTTTTTACGCTCGCTATACCGTGTGGAGTGGCGATTTCGCCTGGGGCGACCGCTACGTTTCGACTACCGCCGAACTGATGACTCTGCTGGTGGTTCCGTTGCTGCTGCGCTATCGCAGCCAGGCGGGAAAGCTGGTTTGGAATATAGGAATGGCGCTGCTAATAATCAGCGCGGTGATACAGATTGCATCGCTCGCCTTCTGGTTGCCGCTGGAGATTTACCAGATGGAGACCCTGGGCCATCCGACGTTCGTAATCGCCCTGCGCATGCGTAACATCGTTGCGTTCTCGTTGGGGAAAATGGACGCCTGGGGGCTGAACAACTATGCCATGCATTGGGACCCATGGGACTACGTCCACATCACCACCTGGAATTTTCTGCCGTTCCTGTTGCGGCGAGTCGGCGTTGCCCCGGCATGGGTGGTGCACGTGGCGTTCGCAGCGTGGAGCGCAGGGCTCGCAGCCTTGGCGACCGTCTTGTGGCGACTCCATAGAGTTCTTACGCAGCCGAATTAGGCAAGAAACCGAATGCCGCCAATGCTGTCCTATCAGGAGTCGGAGATCCCCTCGCCAAGTACCAGTACTCATTTACGGGTTGGCCGATAGGCTTCCCTGAGAGCAGCATCTGTCGGGGAGAGTTCCTCACCAATAAATAGCAATGTGAGCAATATTGACCAGACTTGTGCGGTTTGCGCCTCTATGCTGCGAAAATCATAACCGCGGCGGAATCCCGGCAGTCGGCCTTCTCTATCCACCGCCCAGGGATTCCGCAGCTACATGGGCCCCCGTTGAGGTGACAATTCGTTCACCGCCCAAGCGCCACTCAGGTTGCGCGGCGGGCAAGGAGCGTATCTCAAATGAGCGAACGCCTGAGGCTTCTCTTCGTAGGTGAAAATCCCGTTGACTCGACTGTCTATTCCCATTTCCAGAGCTGCCTGGAACGGGAAGGCTGCCATCCGGTCTTGACAATTGACGCTGAAGGGGCGGCCCGGACGCTACTATTTCCCCACGTCGTTGACGCTATCCTCATCCACCACGACAACATCTCCAGAGGTAGCAGCATAGCCTCTGGGCTGAAGCTGATTTCTCCCCAGATACCGGTCCTGCTGATCTCCGGCCAGTGGCCAGACAAAGGCATGTTCCCTTGCGGCGTGGACGCCATCTGCTACGCCAGGATCTTGAGCAGCCGCGCGGCTCACGACATAGCGACGTTCCTGAGTCACTTCCTGGTCAGGCAATCCCAGAAGCTGGTTGAGGGACCGGCTTCCGCGGATCGTCGTTTCGTGCCCAGCAGACCGGTGTACCTGAACTGAAAAAACCTACCCCGGGTTTCCTACTTGATAAATATTCCTGTCTGATCGCGGTTTCCAATCCCGCGTGTTCCCGCTAGCCATCGCTCCTTGGGAATTGAAACAAGTTGGCTAGATGCCCGAAAGTAGGCCAAAATACACACGGTTAGCCGGACATGCTTCTTTCGTGTTGGAAGGAACAGGTTCACTGACCGGAAAACCTGTATGATGGATACAGAGCACGAGTTATCGATGGACATTGAATCTTTTTGACAAGAAATCAATCAAATTAACTACATCCAAACTTGACTGAGGATTATGGCAGGAAGCTCTCGTACAACCTTTACCAAGCGCCAGAAAGAACGTGCCCGGCAGGAAAAACGCGCGGAAAAGGCCCAGCGAAAGCCCAGCGCAAACAGCCTGGCGACACTGATGTTGCCGTCGCCGAGACGCAACCCGTGGCCGATCTTGTGGTCACCCACGACGAAGACGGTCAGCCGCAGGGATTCGATTTCCACGATTTCGGGAAGTAATGGCTGGCAAGTAGTACCTAAGTTGGTGCGTTTCGCTGATCGCAAAGCGCACTGTGATATAGTCCTAAGTAGACGCTATTGGCTGCGGCCGCTTGCAAGCGACATCCGATCCGCATTTGATCTGATTTCCCGCCTTTCCTGCTTCCGTTTCATTTTCAGCGCCGAATAAAATCAGAGCGGCTTCAGCTGTATCTTCGCGACTCGCATCTTGTATGCCTCCTCGCGAGACGCCTCTCCAAGAAAGAAAAAATCGTTTTGACACAATTTAAAGATATGCCCCTGTCTGCTGGGCTCCAGCAGAAGCTGGCACAGTTCCATTTCACTACCCCGACGCCGGTCCAGGCGTCCGCTATTCCCCCCGCCCTTGAGGGCAAAGACGTATTGGCGACGGCGCAAACCGGTACCGGCAAGACCCTGGCGTTCCTGATCCCCATGATCGAACGGCTGGCGACGCAGGCCGCGCCCGACAAAGTTTCCGCGCTCATCCTGGTGCCGACGCGTGAGCTGGCGATGCAGGTCCATGAGCAGTATGAAAAACTGCGCGAGCGCAAAGCCGCACCGGCCGCGCTGGTCATTGGCGGAGTCAGCGAGCAGCGCCAGATTCAAGCTGTGCGCAAGCGGCGCCAGCGTAGTGGTAGCCACTCCCGGGCGACTGGAAGATTTCCTCCGCCGCAAGCTGGTCAATCTGCGCTCGGTGACAACGCTGGTGCTTGACGAATCCGATCGCATGCTCGACATGGGCTTCTTGCCCGCGATTCGCCGCATTGCGGCCGAACTTCCGCGCGATCGCCAGACCATGTGCTTCTCCGCGACCCTGGAGGCCTCAGTGGCCAACCTGGTCAACGACTACATGAACAACCCTGTGCGCGTCGCGCTGGGCTCAATCTCCAAGCCGGCGGACACGGTCGAGCTGCATGCCTTCGAAGTGCCACTGGCCGAAAAATCTGAAGTGTTGCGCCAGCTTCTCTATGCCGACAAGGGACAGACCCTGATCTTCGCGCGCACCAAGCGTGGAACCGAGCGCCTGGCCAAGAACCTGGTACGCGACGGATTTTCGGCAGCCATGATCCACGGCGATCGCAGCCAATCGCAGCGTACGGGAGCCCTACACGGCTTCGACCAGGGCAAGTTCCAGGTCCTGGTGGCCACCGATGTCGCCTCGCGCGGTATCCACGTTACCAATGTTGCGCATGTCATTAACTATGATCTGCCGCAGATTCCCGAGGACTTCATCCACCGCGTTGGCCGCACCGGACGCATGGGCTCGGCAGGCCGCGCTTCCACGCTGGTTTCCGGCACGGAGATTGGGGAACTGCGTTCGATCGAGCGCGCCCTCAAGCTGAAGATCGCGCGCAAGCAAATGAATGGCGCCGGCGGCACCGTGACGCGGCGAGTACAAAACACACTGCCCACGCGCACGCTGTCGTGTATGGCAGGCGAAGTGTTCTCCTAAGGCGGCAACTGCGATAGCGTATAATCAGTCTAGCCTCGCAGTAACGCGAGATAGACTGATTTCCGCCGTTCGCACAGCGAAGCAGGCGAACCCTCAAATCTCCTTACCCGTGTTCTCCTGACATCCTGCCGAGGTCCTTACTCGGAAGGGCAGCTTTCTGTCAGATGCCCGCTGCTTGCGCGAGGTCACATGCATGAACGAAAGACGTCAGCAACCTAGAATGAAGATGCCTGCGAGCAAGATAAGCATTCTGCTGGTGGACGCCATCGCAGAGAGACGCGCCTTGCGCAAAAAGATCATGGCTCTTCACGGCGTAGAGGTCATCGGCGCCAACGATCTGGCGGAGGCGGTTTCCATCTGGCATCGCGACCGCTACAACATCGTGCTGGTAGACATTCGCGCCGATCATCGCGGATGCGTGGCTTTTCGGGACGAAATCAAGAAAGAGGCTCCCGATCAGATCGTCGCGTTTCTGGTGGGCAAGCCGAAATTCATCGACTTAGAGCCTTCTCCTGGTTCCTATATTTCCGAAGAGCATGGTGTGGAATGGGGAGACTCGCTGCGTAAGGCGGTCAGGGAGAGCTGCAATTCCTTATCGCAACGCAATAGCTTTGTGGAAGCCAGCTGGCGAATTGCAGCGGGAAGACGAATGAACGGTACTACGCAGAATGCTGCAGCAGCGGACCTACCGGCGAAAATCGAAGCGGCGCCGCCGGCGGCCATGGCGATTGACTTCATTCCCGACCTGAGCCTGGTAGCAGACGATGGCGACGGACTCGGCGGGATTCTGGATCGGCTCGCATGACGCAGACAGCTAGCAGTCGATGGGCCGCCAACCGACCCTCTCAGGAACGAACCATGATACCCGACAAACAAGACACCCCCACCCCCGTTCTGCAACTCGATCACATCCTGACCAGTGTAGTGATCGTCAACTGGGATGCCCTGACTTCGTCGTCGCCGGCCGCCCGCATCCGCATCGAATATCACATTGGCATGGATGGTTCGGTTGAATATCTGAAACTGTGGATGTCGGCCCGGGAATACTGGAGCCTCATCTGCGACTACTCGATCCATCCCGGCTGGTCGGACGGCCCCCGCTTCTCCAATGGCTATCACTCCCGCTCCTTGGGCCGGCTGCTGCAATCGATCATGATGAACCAGAAACTCTTCGGCCATGGCTGTGAGCCTAACAGCAACGGACTGCTGGAGATTGGCACCCCCACATTGCAGGATACCGACGAAGCCCAGCTGCGCGTAACTGAAACTTTTCAGCGCCCCGCCTGATCGGCGCGACCATACTTTTGTAGCTTGCGATCACCAGCTTCCGAGTTGCGCACTTGTCGACGGTGCCTATTCCTAATCGGAAGCATGATCTGTATGGCAAGCGTCTCGCTGCATTGGCTGCGCCGGCAGCCGAAGGTCTACACTGATCCACATGCTAAAGACCCACAAAGAGGCAATGGCTGCCATCAAGTCCGCCCAGCAGCGGGTTGAGAAGGCGCTGCGCGAGAGAGATAAGGCCAAAGAGAAGCTCAAGAAAGCCCAAGCTCGGCTGGCCTTGGAAAAAGAACAGCTGAGAAAGAGCCAGGAAAAGCTGGAGAGTTAGTCGACTTCCCGACGCTCGTAGTTTCTTTCCAGAGAGGCTGATGCGGCACAGACGCGATACTACTTGCCGTGGTCCGAATCAACAGGACGCGCATAGCCAGTCATCTCGAGATATCCCACCCCACTCAACGCAGCGCCACCTTTGGTTCCGGAAATGGTGATTGCGCCTTCCCAATAGGACAGGCTGGCGATGCTGCCGATTGTCATTTCCTGAGAGCGCAACCCTGTCCGTATCTGCAAGTCCATTCCGAGCGAAGGTATTGTGACTCCCCACGCGATGGGATAAACCCCGTGCGTGAATGGGCTGGTATAGGTATCCGTTCCGGGCTGCAAAGTGAAGTCTGCGTTGCTTAGGAATGTCGTCTTACCCTTGGCGTCCACGTACGTTCCAGAAGAAAAGGGATCGACGCTGCCATCCTTGTGCCGCAGGCGATAAAGCATCAGCTCGGTATTGTCGTCGAGTTGCAGGCTGACCCAGTCCCAGCCGCTCTGGTCCTCGTCGATGCGATGGCTGAAGAATTCGTGGTCCATCCACGAGGTGCCGTTGACTCGATAGGTCTTCCCCTTCAGATCGATGGAGCCACTGGTGAGCAGCCGAGTGAACGAAATGTAGTGCGAGGCGTGGCCCAGGCCCGCCGACTTCTGGCTGACGCCGTTCCTGCCGTGGATTACGGGAGGCTTCTGCGAGTTCATGACGAAATGCAGAGCGAAGTCGTCTGCAGACCGCGTCCAGATGCTGTTCTCCGTTGACCCACTGCACCTGCCAGTTGCCGTTCCAGACTTTTTCCAGCGGCAGGCTCGCACCCGCCAATCCCGGCCCGGAGCGATTGAGCCGTTCCGTGTGATAGAAGTGTCCGCCGCTGAGATCGCTCAGCGCGAGATGGGCCAGGTACAGGTCCTGAACGTCCCAGTCGGTTGGGTTCTTCTGGCTTCGGCTCACTGCCTGGCGAAAAAACGTCAGCTCATAGCCAAACTTGTGGCCGTCCGTTGCCGTGCAGATTGCCGGTGTAATACCACCACTCGGTTTTGTAATCGGGATGATTGAAATGATCGCGCGGAAACTCGTATTGATATCCCGGCAGCGCCAACTGATATTGCGCAGGCGAGGGCACGACAAAAACGAACAGTAGCAGCGCCGCCAGAACCTTACTCCTCATGCACGACCTCGATCGGATTCAGCCGGGTTGCGACTCGCGCGGGATAGAATCCGGCGAGCACCGTCGCTGCATAAACTAAGGTCAGCGCCGCCAGCAGCACCGCGACCGGCCAGTGGAACTGGATGGTCCAGCCAAACGACTGCTTGTTGATGACGAAGATCAGCAGCAGCGACAGCACGATGCCCAGCGCCAGTCCCGCCAGGTTGGCCAGCAGGCCAATCAGGCCGGCTTCCACCAGGATGAGTTTGCGTATCTGCGAAACTCGCTGCTCCCAGAAAACGCAGCAGGCCCAATTCGCGGCGGCGGTCGATGACCAATGCGAGCAGCGCTCCGGCGATTCCGATGATGGCGACAATCACGGCAACAACTTCCAGCGCATAGGTGATGGCGAAGGTGCGATCGAAGATGCGGATCGCCTCGGTCCGCAGATTGCGGTTGGTGAAGATCATCAGGTTGTGCCCGGCTGCGATCGTCTCAACTTCGGCTGCGAACCTGATCGACGTTCGAGCCGGGAGCAACGTAGACCGCCAGATTCGAAGGCGCGGGATCGTTTACATACCGCAGCAGGATCGAGCGATCGATCACGACGAAGCCTTTTTCGCTGCCGTAATCGTAGAAGACGTCGACCACGCGAAAAGGCACCCGCGCCGCGCCCAAGGGCAGCGTGATAACGTCGCCGGCGCGCACATGATGTTTGTTGGCAAACGGCTCGCTGATCACCGCGTTGTTTCCGCTGCGCAGCTCTGCGTTGACTGCGCTGGTAGGACGGCCAGAGAGAAACTCAATCTTCGCCAAGTCGTGACGAACCAACTCGTGTCGGCTGATCCGAGCGATGCGGGCAGTCCCTGATAGCTGATTTCGTAGCCGCGAAAGCGATCCACGCCTGCGACGCCAGGCAGCGACGCGATCTTGTCGGCCAGAGCAGGATCGATGGTGGGATGGCGATCGGCAGCAGGATCTCCCGCGGGCCGGAGAAACAGGTCAGCCTTGAGTTGATTGTCCATCCAGACTTGCACTGTCTGACGAAAGCTGCCGACCATGATGCCGACCGAGGTCGTCATGGCAATTGCAGTCGCCAACGCGCCCACCAGCACCGAGGTTCGGCGAAGTGATGCGGCCAGGCTGCGAGAAGCCAGAAATGCCTCTACTCCGGCGATGCGTCGCAAAAGTCCCGACGACACCTGCCGTCAACCCGCTGACTAATGCCGGAATGGCAAACGCGCAGGCGGCGATCATCAGCAACGCGGACGGCATATCCGAAGAACGGCTTGCCTGCGATAGCCGGAGCAAGCGAAGCAGCCGCTCCCAGAACAGCCAGTGCTATAGCAATCCACAGGTCGCGAACCTTGTGGACGCGGGCGGCATACTCGCGCTCGCCGCGTGCCATGGCCTCGACGGGCGCAACCAACGAGGCTTCTCGCGCCGGAGACGCCGCCGATGCCAGCGATATGCCAATGCCGATTGCAAGTCCGAACACGATTATGCCCGGCGTCAACTGCAATCGGCAGCAGGACGGCTGCTGACATAGAGATTGTCGACCGTTGCGGCCAGCAAGCCCACAGCGCCAATCGCCAGCAGCCTTCCCACCACGATGCCAAGCAGTCCGCCGATGAAGCCGAAGCACGCGGCTTCGCCCAAGAAAGCGGCAAGCACATCTGCTACGGCTTGCGCCGAGAGCGCGCACGATGCCGATCTCCGGCCGGCGACGCACCACGGAAACGGAGATGGTATTGAAGATCAGGAACGCGCCCACCACCAGCGCAACGTAGCTCAGAATGCGCAGGTTCCAGCGGAAGGCGCTCAACATGCGGCGATTCTCGTCGGTCTGGCTGCCTTCGCGACGCAACTCTACTCCCGCGGGCAGAGCCGCGCGCAGACGCTGCTCCCATTGCTCCAGCGAAGGTGTCGGATGGAACCTTCACCAGCACACGATCCACTCGGCCCAGGCGATGTAAGGCGCGTTGCGCGGTGGCGATGTCCATCAGGACGAGTCCGCCGCTGTCGCCTGAATCTTTCAGAACTCCGCGCACCAAGTATTCGTCAGTCTGGTCGTTGATCTGTAGCCGAATCTTGTCGCCGGCTCTCGCTCCCAGATGCGTCGCTGATCCAAACGCCTTGGCTCGGCGGTGTCGGCCAGATCATCAGCCTTTGCTGAATTCTGTCGATCCAAGTTGAGGTTTTCAGGACGCTCGGCGATCAGGTCGAGGCCGATGAGCGGGACGGTCTGGCCGGTCGCCTTCACGACCGCATAGTCTTCGATCCGAGGTCGCACCGTAATCGAGTAGGGCAAAGTCGCCAGCTTGCCGACGACCTCGTCGGGGATACCGCCAATCGCCGTGACTTCCAGGTCGGCATCGCCGGTGAGCGTTTCGATGGAGGAACGAAACGAGCCGGCAGCCGCGTCTGCCTGCCAGTTCAATGGCAAGCACGACAGCAACGCCTAAAGCGACAGCTAGCACCACCAGAAAAGTGCGCAGCGGCTCGCGATGCAGAGGGCGGAGGATGAGCCGGTAGAAGAGGCGCAAGCGCGGCATCAGGAGCGGACGACCTCTTGGATTCTGCCGTCGCGCATCTTCACGATCGCGTCGGCGTAAAAGCGGCGGACTCGGCGCTGTGCGTGGCCATCAGAATCGCAGTCTTCCGTTCGTCCGCGATTCGGCGGAGAGCCTTCCAGGATCACGTTGCCGGTTACGGTGTCGAGATTGCCGGTGGGCTCGTCGGCCAGCAGCAACTTGGGACCATGCACCATGGCGCGGGCGATGGCCACTCGCTGCATCTGTCCGCCGGAGAGCTGATGCGGCATTCTGGAGCCAAGGTCGCCCAGCTCGACAAGCTCCAGTTGATGCTGCGCCCGATCGCGAGTATCGGACTGCCCCGCCAGCAGCAGCGGAAGCTCGACGTTTTCCAGGACAGTTAAGGTATTCAGCAACTGAAACGACTGAAAGATGAAGCCGACCTTCTCGCGGCGCAGGCGAGTCAGGCCGCTTTCACTCAAATCCGAGGTCGAGATTCCGTCCAGCAGAACGCGCCCGGAGCTAGGAAAGTCCATCGCTCCGGCCAGGTTCAGCAGGGTTGACTTGCCGCATCCACTGCGTCCGACCAGGGCAACGAATTCGCCATCGCACACGGTCAGCGAGACTCCATCCAGCGCCGGCACGCTGCTGGCCATCGGTGACGTAGGTTTTGGTCACGTCTTCCAGACGCAGAAGATCGGTCACAACGTTGGCAGTCCCCAGCGGCGGAGACCCGGTTTGGGATTCAATCAGGCCCATGAGAGGTTTGTGAGATCAGTCACGATTATGACACTAGGTTTGGATGTCCCGCAGCGGACAAAGGATCAGAGGCTTAGAGCAGACTACGACTACCGGCAGCTTGAATCCAGCCCGTGGCGGGAACAAAAGTAGTGTTTCGCCGGCGAAGTGAATGCCATAATGAAGCGCTCGGAGTCCAAGCAAGTTTTGGCAAGAGGCCGCACTCATCGGCCGATGGAGTTATGGGAAGATTTGCGGCGTCAAAGACACCGATTTGGCTGCTGCTGCTGATCGTCGGACTTGCCGCCGGAGCGCACGCCCAGTCGGAAACCGCGTGGTGGCCGCAGCTTGATACCTTCATCGGTCTTTCGACCAATACTCAGATGGAATTCTTGGGCAGTGGAACGATCAATCCGGATAGCGGGAACCAACAGATGGTGTTTGGGCCCAGCGTGGATTTCTCTCTGGCTCCGTTTCTGATTCCTAGAGTGAAGACGCTCAACAAGAGCAGAAATAATTATCTCGAGTTTCGCCTGGGCTACCGGTATGTCGCCACCCTGGGCAACCGTTCCTCGCATACCCATCGCGGGATCATCGAGCTGACTCCGCGCTTGCCACTGCCCGCGAAATTGGTGCTCGCCGATCGCAATCAGCTGGTCTTGGTCGGCCAAGCGACGCAGGTTTCCTGGCTCTATCGTAATCGCATGTCGCTGGCGAGAAGCTTTCAGGTGCATTCGCTGATTTTCACTCCCTATATCCAAGGGCAGGTCGTTTACAACAGTGACCCGGGAGCGTGGAACCGATACAACGCGGACATCGGATCCGTATTCCGGTTGAGCGCGCATGTCGAACTGGAGCCATATTTTCGGCACGCCGCTAGCATCGACGGATCGGGCCACCCCTTGAATGGACTGGGATTCAAGGTGGAACTTTTCTTTCACAATCTCTCTCCCTAGGCGGCAGGGACGTCCCGCAACTTCGAGGGCGCAGCTAGAATGATTGCGGCACTAAAAGGGAAGGGAATCCAATGAAAGCTGCCGTCTTAAGCACTCCTCAAAACATCGCGAAGCAGCCATTGCGAATCGAAGAGGTACCCAAGCCGCCGGTTGAACCGGGGCATGTTTTGCTGAAGATTCGCGCCTGCGGGGTGTGCCGCACTGATCTGCACATTGTCGAAGGCGAACTTCCGCCGCTGTTGGGACACCTCATTCCCGGACACCAGATCGTTGGGGACGTGGTCGACGGGGCTACGGCGGAATTGCCGCTGGGAACTCGCGTGGGCGTCTCCTGGGTTGGAGGAACAGACGGCACCTGCTGGTACTGCCGGCGTGGTCACGAGAACCTCTGCGATGCGCCCACCTTTACCGGCTATTCCGTGAATGGAGGTTATGCCGAATACGCGCTGGCCCGCGCCGACTTCGTATATCCTCTTCCGCCGGAGTTGGATGATTTGCACGCTGCGCCGCTGCTGTGCGCCGGCATCATTGGATTTCGCAGCCTGCGTGTGGCCGGAACCGAACCGGGCGAGCGCGTGGGACTGTTTGGTTTTGGCGCCTCAGCCCATCTCGCGATTGAGGTGCTGCATTCCTGGAAGTGCGACGTATACGTTTCCACCCGGGGAGCTTCGCATCGCCGCCTGGCCGAGTCGCTGGGAGCCAAATGGGTTGGCTCGGAGACCGACAAGCCGCCGGTGGAACTGGATCGCGCCGTGACCTTCGCGCCTAGCGGAGACGTTGTGATAGCAGCGTTGTCGAGTTTGCGAAAGGGTGGGGTCGTGGCCATCAATGCGATCCACCTGGACCGCATTCCACAGTTCGATTACGACAAGCTACTTTGGGGAGAGCGCCAGATTCGCAGCGTCGCCAACATGACACGCGCCGATGCCCGAGACTTTCTGAAGATTGCGGCCGAGATCAACCTTCAACCGAAGGTCATGTCATTCCCTCTCGCCCAGGCCAATGAAGCCTTGCTTGCGGTCAAGAATGACGCGATCGACGGCGCGGCCGCAATCGTACCCTGATCGAATCCTACTGCTGCAACTTCGAGTAGTTGGCGCTGGTGGTGGTCACTTGAATTTGCTTGGCCGTCGCGTTCAGCACCGTCTGCTGGGCATAACTCGTTCCGTCCGGCAAGCTGGCCATTTGTACCGCCAGGGTGACCGCGTCCTGCGGATTGTCCATGTACGTGTTGACGTTGAGCGTGCTGATCTTGCGCGTGCCCGTGTCAAACGCCACCGTCATCTGATCGCCTTGCTTGGCATAGTTCTTGAAGACGAGGTTGACCAGATTTGTGCCCATGGTTTTATTCATGGAAACGTTGCCCTTCTGAAAGGCCTGCTGCATCAGCTGCGGGTTCGGCGGCACGTACAGCGAAAGCAGGCTCTGCACCTGCTGCATGTACTCTTTCATCTCGTCGGTTTTCTTCTCGATGATTCTCTGCTTCAACCTTCCGCCCTGCGGTTGCTGTGGAGGAGCGCCCATCGGGACCTTTTGCACTTGTCCGTCCGGTCCGTACGAGCATTGAGAAACCCGCTCCGGCTTCTGTTCGCCCTTCAGGGTTATCTGGGTAGTCTCGATCCACTGATATTGGTGCAGTTTCTGCTTATTCTCTGCCGCAGCCTGCTTCAAGGCCATCAGCTTCTGCTGCAACTCGGGGCTTGCTCCGGCTCCCATTTGCGCGGAAGCGGTGGTGGACAACGCGGCCAGAAGCGCCAGGCCAACGACGGGCAACTTCCAGAAGACGCGCCGCGTGCTGCTTTGGCCGCTCGAGATCATAAGTGCGGACTTTTCCTTCATAGTTATTCTCCAGTTTTTCCTTGTAAGTGACATTCCCCGTCGCATTCAGGATGAGCATCACTGCTTCGTTTTGCTTTCAGGTGAGGGGACAACCAGCATTACAGACTTCCGGCCGGTTTGGCCACACTTTTTTCAACAGGGACAAGAGGGATGTCTTTGGTCTGGTCGCCCGACTGGGGTGTGAACGAAGTGAGTTGGGATTTGCCCAACCAGCTCGAAACCTGAGAAAAGTAGTATTTGCCGTCTCGTAGATTGAAAATGACTTTCGATTCCGGTTTATTTCCCGGCGAGGCAATCTGGAAAAAATATAAATCCTGCTGTAGCTTGCCGTCCTTGCTCCGTATGGTGGCGTAAGTTGGAACGACGATGTCGAGCTCGTACTGGCCGGCCGGCATTTTGTTTCCTGAGATGTAAAAGTCGAACGGGACAGCGATGGTGCCGCTGCGGGGATGATCCTGTGTGAATGCCAAACTGCACAAGATCATCACGACGCAACCATAAACGACGCAGAGCCATTGCAGACTACGATTCTGTTTCATCGGTTCTCTCCCTGAAATGCATCCCACGCAAATCGAGAATTACGCCGGACTGGGATCGACCGGCATCCGCCCGGCGGAAGGCGGAACGCGGCCTGATGCTACCCAATAGCAGCATTGGCAAAGCCGAGGAGTTGTGCCATACGGCCCTGAGAGGCGTCCCAGGAAGCGGCCTGCTGCACATTGACTTTCAGCAGGATGAGATTGGGATCGTCGAGCCCGCCGGGAAACCAGGCTTTGTAGTCAGCGTTCCACAACTCTTTGGCTTTAGCGTGGTCGCGCACCAGTTCGCAATATCCACTGACCGAAACATAACGTTGGGCCGCGTGATCGACGTAAGCCAGATTCACCCGTTGGCTGGTGCGGATGGCTTCCACCTTCTCTGTGTTGTTGGCAGAGAAGAACCAGATCACGCCATCGGGGTCGACTCCCTGGCTGGCCATGGGACAGCTGTGCAGCGTGCCATCGGGCCGAACCGCGGTCAGCATTGCGAAGTCTATGCCACGAATGAGTTCGTTCAATCGGACAATAGGATCGTTGGTCTGTGCCATGCAGGCTCCTTCAGGTTCGAGGTCGGTACGGTGCCGGAAGTCGGAGACACTCATTTGCCCTGCGAGGATGTCTCAACCGCCAGCCGCGGTCACGAAGTCGGCGGCCACATCTTCCGGCTTCCAACCGTTTCCCGAGTATACCTTGACCACTTTTCCATCCTTGCCAATCAGAACCGTGCTGAGGTTGTGTACGATCTGCCCGTCCTTCTGGTTGTAAACCAGGCCGAAGAAATCCGCGGTCTTACGAACTTCCTCGGCTGAGCCTGAGGCAAACTCCCAGTGCTGAAACTTGGGATCAATGCCACCGACATAGCGTTCACCATAGCTGCGCAAGACCGATGGCGTGTCCTCGTGCGGATCGATACTAATGCTAAGAAGTTGTGACTTATCAAATGCTTGCGGGTCTTTCTGCAACTGTTGGATGATTGCCTTCAAGTTGCTGCTCATGCGCAGGCAATAGTCGGGAAAAGGACAGCGCGTGTAGATAAAGGTCAGCAAAAGTGGCTTTCCGCGGAACTGCTGCAAGTGAATTCTCTGACCGTCCTGGTTGACCAAGGCGAAGTTGGGAACCTCTTCGCCAGGCTGAGGCATATGCAACGGGGAAGTACCGTCGCCGGCGCTGTCACTGACCTTGGTGAAGCTGATCTCCTGGAGTTCCGCATGATCGCTGAGAACCAGAGTGGCTTGAATCTGGTCGCCCGGCGCAATCGCCCGGAAGACCCAGTTGTTGGCTTTGCTGACCGTGAACGGCATCGTCATACCCTTCATGAGACCCGGTACATCGTGATGGGCGATGGTCAGAGTGTGAGCGGCGGGATCGACCGCCACTACGCGACCTTCTAATTCGTAGCGCTTGGCCGCGGGTGGATGAGAGCAGGAGGCAAGTAACGTCAGGATAAGCGAAACGGACAGAAGCAGCCGAAGGTTACGAGGCGAGCAAAAACTCATTGGTCATCATTTTACGATGAGTCAGTCATGGGTACCCCCGATCGATAGAAGGGAACGTCGCGGTTTCCTGCAAGCAAGTCGCCCGCCGACTGGTGAGACCCACTCTTATACATGGCCGGCGAGCTCGATGCGAGACCCGATTTGAGTTCCTGCGTTCAGCAGTGGATTTGCCGGAGAGCCATATTGGTCAATCAGATGACACCAACTTGGACTTCCATGTCTGGAAACGCTCACGAACAAGCGAGCCAAGATCGTGCCACCAATCACCCTGCCAGTTGATGAAGGGACGTGGTGGCGGAAGCGGAGGGATGGGGTGAATCCGCAGTGCGGCCTGATAACACACCTTAGCATGAGCATGGTCTCCCAACCTGCTATACGCGTGTCCCATGTTCGCCCACACCTGGGCATTGATCTGATCGTCCTTGGAGACAGCCAACACATTTTCGTAATATCGAATCTCCTGCCTCAAGTTCCCATTCTCATGCTCAGCAAAAGCCGCAGTCAGGTTGACATCGACATTGGCAGGTTCTTCCTCGGCTGCCCGACAGTAATGTGCTAAAGCTTTTTCGGTCTGTCCCCGATCGTGCAGTAGCGCCCCAAGATTCATTTCGGCGATCCAGTTGCGATGAGTGACGTCTAACGTGTGTGTCCAGATGGTCACACTGTCGCTCCAATATGCGACCTGACGACTCGCTCTCACCGAAAGCAGCACTAGGATTGCGAGGCTGGTTGCCGGTAATGCGATCCTTGAGAAGCGCCATCTTTCGGCCCACTCCGCTACCGCCCAGCAAACCATCAGGAACAATCCAACATTGCATACGTATGCCCAGCGATCAGCCAGGGCGGGCGTATCGATCTGCACCAGACCAATCATCGGTACCATGGTTCCCACAAACCAAAACCATCCCACCGCTAAGTAGCGTCGCCGCTTCTGTGCGATTACCAAAGCGCTCACCGCAATCAGGAAAAGCAGGGCAACCCACACTTGTCCCCAGCGCAGGGAGTTGCCTGGATGCGGATAAAGGTACGCCAGGTGGAGCGGCCAAAATGCCTTGCCGACATAGCGCGCGTAGGAGAGAATTGCGTTCCCCAAACGTATCGAAAGCGTGTAGGGCCAGTCCTTGGGGGATGCTTTGTGTTCGGCGAACATTGTGATCACCGCATCCGCCGCCGCGATAATGAACAGGGGAATCTTTTCCCTGACCAGGGCAGGAAAACTCTCGCGCGAAACTATGTCGGATTCAGCAGCCGCCCGATCCGCGCTCAACTCCACTGGGAACATCCGCTGTAATGGCCAATAGTCCCACAGCAGCAGAACGAACGGCAGCGTGATGATTTGCGGCTTGGCCAGTAGTCCCAGCCCGTAAAGGACCGCCACCACCGCCATGCGAGGGCGGGTGGGGCTGCGCGCATACCATTGATAAGCGCCCAGCGCGAGAAAGAAAAACGCCGCGCTAAGCATGGTCTTCAGCTCAGATATCCAGGCAACGTTCTCGACATTCATGGGATGCACGGTAAACAGCGCCGCCACCATGAAGCTGCGTCCGGTGAAACGGGTAGCTCGCCTGAGTACCCAGAAGAGTAAGACGGCATCCAGCGCATGCATGACCAGATTGATCTGATGGTGCCGGCTGACATTCAACTGAAATAGTTGTACGTTGAGGTTATGGGCCAGGAAGGTCAGGGGATCATAATTGAGAACGAAAGTATGCGTAAATGCCCATTTGATCGTTGACCAATTGAATGGTCCCAGAACATGCGGGTTCTTGTAGACATATAAGGGATCGTCGACATTGAAAAAGGCGTAGTTCTGAACCGGATAGTAAATAGCTACCGTAGTAAGGACGAGAGCAAAAGCTAGAAATAGATTTGCCCATCTATTCTCAACAAGAAGAGTGGTCCTAGAAAATAAATTAATTGGCTTAGGACTGACGCGCGGGCCACGCATTTGCCTACTCCGATGCGGCCAAGTATACGACACCAATATGTCGGACGCTACATCAATCGCATGCTTGCCAGCGGTGCTGGCGCGCCCGAAAAGTGCCGACTCTAGCGCGCCACGCCTTTCAGCACATGATAGAAATCCTCCAGCCCATTGAACATGATCTGTATCCCGATGCACACCACGATGAAGGCGGACAGGCGGATGAGAACGCTGGTGCCAGTTGGACCCAGCAGGCGTTGCAGTCCCTCGGAAAGCCAATAGCAGAGGAAGATGCTGAGCCCGATCAGCAAAATGCCAATCACCGCGGTCAGCGCGCTGACAATCAGTTGCAGGTGCGCTTCTTCGTGGAGGTTGCTGCCCAGGGTGAGGGCAACGGCAATCGATCCAGGTCCTACCGTCAGCGGCATGGTGAGGGGATAAAACGCCTGTGACAGAATTTCCTGGTTGTCGGGCGGAGATTCGGGCTGGCGTTCACTCATATCGTTCCCTTTGTTGAGAATTCGCCAACCGGCGATGGTGACGACCAAACCGCCTCCGATCTGCACGGCTGCCAGGCTTACCCCGAAGAACTGTAGAACGTAAGATCCGATGAAGAGCGACGCGACCAGCAGAATGATTCCGTTGACTGCGACCCGCATGGCGACGGTGCGACGTATGCTGTCGGAATAGCCCATCGTCATTTCGGCGAAGATAGGCGCCATGCCCAACGGATTCACAATCGGCAGCAAAGCGGCGAAGACCAGCAGTACATTGCGAACAATGGCATACATGTGAGTCTCACAGAATAGCCCAGGGTTTGCGCTTCCACAATTGCCGGCGGTCTCGCGATTCGTTTCCAGCGTTGACGCCGATTGGGTTTACAGGTTGAATGGAACCGGAGACGCCGGGCTGAGTCACCGGCGGCAAACTTATGGGCATCCCGCCAAGAACCTACGGTGCGCTGCAAGTGAAGCTACGCGAGTCGCTGGTGACACGCACGCTGGTGATGCCTATTCAGCGGTTCATTCATATTCAGGGCATCAGCAGCGTCATTCTGCTGGCGGCGGCGGTCATTGCGCTGCTTTGGGCCAACTCACCCTGGCACGACTCCTACCATCATCTCTGGGAAATGGAACTGAAGCTGTCGCGGCTGGAGTTGCCCGTTCATGCCTGGATCAATGACCTGCTGATGGCCATCTTTTTCTTCCTGGTGGGCATGGAGATCAAGCACGAGATCGTGCATGGTGAACTTGCCGACATGCGGCGGGCGGCGTTCCCCATCTTTGGCGCTTTGGGAGGCATGATCGTCCCGGCGCTGCTGTTTGCGGTGCTGAACTGGGGCCACGAAGGCCAACATGGCTGGGGCGTCCCGATGGCGACCGACATCGCTTTTTCGCTGGGCGTGCTGGGAATGGTGAAAGGCGTTCCCGCCGATTTGAAGATTTTCCTGCTTTCGTTGGCTATCGCAGACGACATTGGAGCGATCCTGGTGATCGCGGTTTTCTATAGCAGCTCGCTGGATCGGACGGCGCTGTTTGTAGGGCTGGTGATTCTCGGTCTCATTGCGGTCGTGCTGAAGCTGGGGATTTCGCAACCGATTTTGTACTTTGTGCTAGGCGTAGGATTCTGGGTGGCGATTCTGCGATCGGGGATTCATGCCACCATTGCCGGCGTGATTCTGGGTTTCATGGTGCCGACGACCGCGACCTTGTCGCTGACCGACTTTCAGGATCTGGCGCCGGGTATGGCGCAGCGCTTCCGCGATGCCATGGCCGCGGGCGATGTCAAAAGCGCCAAGAACCTGCTTGGTGGTTTCGATCAGCTGCTGAGCAGCACCGAATCTCCGGCGGAGCGGCTGACACGGGTGCTGAACGATTGGGTCTCGTTTCTGGTGTTGCCACTGTTCGCACTGGCGAATGCGGGGGTAACGTTTTCCGGAGGAGCCTGGCGCGAACTGTTGACCAGCCGCGTTGCCTGGGGGATCATGCTCGGGCTGGTGGTGGGAAAGCCACTGGGCATCATAGGGTTCGCGAAGGCCGCGGTTCTGGGTCGGCTGGCGGAACTCCCTCATGGGGTCACCTGGCGGCAAATCAGCGCCGTGGGAGTGCTGGCCGGAATCGGATTTACCGTTTCAATCTTTATCAGCTCCCTGGCGTTCGACGATCCGGCGCATCTATTGCAGGCGAAGACTGCGGTGTTGGGAGCCTCGGTATTAGCAGGCGTGGTCGGCTACCTCGCACTGCGAGAGCAAGGAAAATCGGAGCCGGCAACGAAATCTGAAGTCGTGAGTGACCCGCAGCTGCCGTAGTTCGTCGCCGTGATGGAGCGGATTAAAAGCGGGACTTGAAGGCCGAAGACGGGTTACAATTTTGTGGGCCCTCTTCCTCTCGAGACCACGCCCGTCTGCAGTGCTTACGTCTGGTAGCTGTTCTCGCCGGAAAGCTTCCGGCAGCGCATGATCAGTGGTTCTGCGCAGTAGCTGGTTGGAATCGTTTCCGATCCAGCCCAACAACGAAAGAAGGAAGAACTATGCGTTCCCGAATATCGGCGCTCATGCTTAGCGCAGTTCTCATTGTAAGTTTTGCGGCCTGCAGCAAGAAGAATCAGAGCCAGAACCAGCCGGCAATGGCGAACGGCGCATCCGCTTCTTCGACGCAGGCTAACCAACCGGCGACCACCACACCACAGGCCAATCCGCAGGCGCAAGGTCAACAGGCCATGTCGGCTCCGGCGCAGCAGCAACAGCAGCAAATGACGCCAGCTCAGCAGCCACCAGCGCAGCAGCAGATGGCCCAGGCACCGCCTCCGCCTCCGCCACCTCCTCCGCCGCTGGTGGTTCCTGCGGGAACAAGTTTGGTAGTGCGCATGGGCGAAACCATCAACACGAAGACGGCCAATCCCGGCGATTCCTTTACAGGAGTGCTGGCGCATTCGGTGGCGGTGAACGGTGTGGTTGCTATCTCGGCGGGCGCAGGCGTGGCTGGAACCATAGTTGATGCCAAGTCGCCAGGCAGGTTTAAAGGCGAGGGAATGTTGTCGGTTACCCTGACTTCAATCAATGTACATGGCGTCCCAACTACAATTGCGAGCTCTACCTACACCCAAACTGTCAAAGGTAAGGGCAAGCGGACGGCGGTCGCGGTTGGCGGAGGAACCGGAGCTGGTGCTTTGATTGGCGGACTTGCCGGCGGCGGCAAAGGTGCGCTGATCGGCGGCCTGATCGGCGCCGGTGCAGGTACGGCAGGTGCGGCCTTTACCGGCAACAAGGAACTGACGATTCCGGCGGAGTCGGTAGTGACCTTCAGGCTGGCAAACTCAATTACCGTGAAGCGGGCGGCCACGCAATCTGAAGGTCAGCCGGCCAATCACTAGAAACTCCAAACCCAAACAAAGATGCGCATGGAAAGGGAGGCCGCCAGGCCTCCTTCTTCGCGATGGTTGTTGATGTCGCAGCACCCGAACGCCGCTAATTATCGGCCTGATCTTCGCCAGAATCGCTACCTGGCTTCTTGTTGGTAGTGGCCGTCGCGCTTGTGCGCTGCGATGCCTCTGTCTGGTTGTCGCCGGGATTACCTTTCATTTGTCCAGCGCGGGTATCGGACGGCTCGTTTCTGCCTAGCACACGCCGCTCGTCGCTGGTGGTGCCCCAACCTTCGGTGCCGGTCGTAGGCGCGGATGGATTGATTCCGCCGTCTTGCGGTTGAACATCGAGAGGAGTGCCGGAGCCCTTTGAACCTGTCTTTTGCACCGTGTCTTTTGCCATAAGTCAGCTCTTGCTGACTTAGGATGGCGCAAATTCGCAGCGAGTGGCCTCAACCAACTCGTTCGGCGTTCCCCGCTTTTCCGCTCTTCAATTTGGCTTGCCGCTGCTTTGCCCAGCCTTCCTTCACGACTTGACGGCCGCGGGCCAGTGCCAAGGCATCGGCGGGAACATCTTCTGTGATGCAGGAGGCTGCGCCAATGTAAGCTCCGCGCCCAATGCGAATCGGCGCGACGAGGGTGGAATCGCTTCCCACAAAAACTCCGTCCTCAATCTTGGTGACATGCTTGTTCACGCCGTCGTAGTTGCAAGTGATGGTGCCGGCGCCCACGTTCACGCCCTCGCCAATCTCGGCGTCGCCCAGATAGGTGAGATGGTTGGCCTTCGATCCTTTGCCTAGCCGCGTCTTCTTGGTTTCCACGAAATTACCGACATGAGCGCCTTCGCCAATGTCGCTGCCCGGGCGGAGGTGCGAGTACGGCCCAATCTGCGCGCCCTGGCGCACGACGGAGTCTTCCAGGATACAGCCCGGCCGAATCAGCACGTTATCGCCAATCTGGCAATTGGTGATGATGGAGTAAGAGCGAATGCGGCAGTCCGAGCCGATTCTGGTAGCTCCAATAAGTTGCACGAAAGGTTCGATTACGCTGTCGGCCCCGATCTGAACATCAGCATCGATGTCGCAGGTTTCAGGGCGAAAGATCGTGGTGCCGGCCAGCATGAGTTCGCGAGCTTTCTTATCGCGCAGCTGAGCATCGAGTTGGGCCAGTTCCATGCGGGTGTTGACGCCGAGCACTTCGTTGGAATCGTCGGCGCGCAGAGCCAATACTTTCTCGCCCGCTTTGCGCAACAGCACTGCGATGTCGGTCAGGTAATACTCGCGGTGGGCATTGTCGGTTCCCAGCTTGCCGATGTGCGCATACAGAGGCTTGGTGGCAAAAGCATAAATGCCGGAGTTGATCTCGCCCTGCTTCACTTCCTTGCCACGCAACGCTTTGTGTTCGACGATGCGATCGACTTCGTCCGTCTCTTTGCCACGCACGATTTTGCGGAAGACCCGGCCGTAACCGGTAGGGTCGTCGGGCTCGGCCGTGAGCATGGTCATCGCCGCGCGATTTGCCAGGTGGAAATCACGCACCCGCGCAATCGTCTCCGCCTTGATCAGAGGAACATCGCCGGAGAGCACGAGAACGTTATCGAAGCCTTGCAGGGCGGTGCGGGCGATCATCATGGCGTGTCCGGTGCCGAGCTGTTCGCTTTGCAGGATAAAGCCAATCCCGGCCGACTGAAGAGCCTGGCGCACCCGGTCTGCCTCGTGGCCAATGATGGCGAAGATGCTGCTGGCAGGAACGACTTCCAGGGCCGCGGCCACAACGTGTGCCAGCAGCGGCTTGCCGGCAATCTCGTGCAGCACTTTGGGGCGACGCGATTTCAGCCGCGTGCCTTTTCCGGCAGCCAGAATCGCGATGGCAAACGTTGCCGGTTTTTTGTTCGCGGCTTTCGCTGAGGCAGAAGTGGGCTTGGACATTTCCATCCAGATGCGCGAGCGAGCTACGAGTCCCGGCGAAGCGCAGGCACCGGAGATTCGCGCAACTCCATCATAAGCTGGAGCAGGTCCTGCGCCACCCGCTGAGTATTGTGGCGCGCGACCAGGCCATCCTGGCGCATCTCCTCTCCCAGATATTCGCCGAGAACGGGTTTCACGCCGAGTGCCTCGATTTGGTCGACGTCAGGCTCGATCTGCGACTGCTGCTTTTCGGCATACTTCGCGGCCAGAGCCGGAGACGCGGGAGTGCGATTGACCAGGGCGTAATCGAAGAAGCGATGGCGAGCGTGCTTGTACAGCGCGCGAATGTGATCGGAAGCAGAGAGGTCAAGACTCTCGTTGGCCTGAGTCATCAGGTTGCACACGAATACCTTGACGGCGCGCGAATTGGCGATGGCCTGGGAAACATCGCGCACCAGCAAGTTCGGGACCAGGCTGGTGAACAGCGATCCCGGACCAATGGTGATCAAGTCGGCGTTTTCGATGGCGTCCAACGCGGCGGGTAACGGCCTGGCGTTCGCCGGCGCCATGCGAAGTTCGACGATGCGGCGCTGGCTGGCCGTGATGTTGGTCTCGCCGCCGACGAAGGAGCCGTCGTCCATGATGGCGTATAGCTGCGCGTTACTGGTGGTGGCGGGATAAATGTGTCCGCGGGTGGCAAGAATCGCCGAAGAATGTTTCACTGCCTGGCTGAAGTCGCCGGTTATCGCGGTCATCGCCGAGAGGAAGAGGTTGCCGAAACTGTGTCCTCCCAGTCCTTCGCCGGCGGGGAAGCGGTATTGGAAGAGCCGCGACAGCAGCGCTTCCTCTTCCGAGAGCGCGACAATGCAGCTACGCACATCGCCGGGGGCGGGGAGGTTCAGCTCTTTCCGCAAACGCCCGCTGGATCCGCCGTCATCGCTTACGGTGACAATGGCGGACAGGTCGGCGATGGAAGGCAAGACACCCGGCTGCATTTCGGCAGCAGCCGGTCTGACGTATTGCTTCAAGCCGCGCAGCAGTGTGGAGAGACCAGTGCCTCCGCCCATGGCGACGACGTTCAGCGCCCGCATTTCAGAGATGGAATAACTCTGCATGGTTCTGCCAGACTCGCGGCCGCTAGAAATGCCACTTCTCAGAATCAGATGGCGCTTCCGCACTGTTATCGGGATAGAGCAATTCGGTAAATCTGGGATCGTCAGCCAGGTTCTTGAAATCGGTGTCGTTGCGCGCCTGGTAACGGTTCGCCGGATTCAGACGAATGGCTTCGTTCAAGCTCTGGATGGCCTCGGGAAAATGTCCGGTAAGGCAATTCAACGACGCCATTCCATACCAGATAAAGTCGAGTTTGGGAGCGCGCTTCACCAGGATCTCAAAGTTTTCGCGCGCGGTTACATAGTCCCCCATGTTCATGAGAGACACGGCGTAGTCAAACTGTTCCTCGGGCGTCTTGAACGTGGTAGAGGCCCGGCTTAGCTGCTGGTTACACGAGTTCAGGTGCACCGAGGCGCGATCGGCTAATTCGGGGCTAGGTCCGGCGACAACCTTTTCGAAATAGGTCTTGGCTCGATCATATTTATGTACTTGGAGAGCTTTGAGTCCAGCCTCGTAGTTTTGCACAGCCTGTGCAAAACGGGGGTCGTCGGCTAGTTTCATGGGTTTGGGTCCTCGGCCGCTGTTGTCGGAGGCTGTTGCGGATGCTCTTAAGTTTCTATCTTTGTTAGTCTTGGAAGCTATTTCTTTAACTTTTGCCGCGACTTTTTTCTTCATCCGGTGGCTTCCCTTGGGTCGTTCGCGACCGAGAACCGCTGCGGGCTGTGGAAAAACCCCAAATTTACGAGCAGGTGGTTTCGCTGAGTTATACCCGCAACCCGTGAACTCGTCAAGCGGCTCCAGGAATCAAGCCAGCCCCGGAAAGGTGGTGTCAGTCGTTCTTGGCTGCTGATTCCAGGTCGATGGATTTCCAGTCTCCCTTGATAATTCCGGCCCGGATCTGAGCTGGCGTTTTCTTCAGCTTGGTCTGTTCGTAGGTGTAAAAAGCCTCTTTCATGCAAATTCCGCAATGCGCTCCATGCGCGCTCTCGAAACAGGTGTGCAGACTGCTGTGTCCAATGCGTTCACAGTAGCAATAACACGGCATCTGATTCATCACGCCGGGAATCTTGGCCGCCAGTTCGTAGGCGCGTACCTGGTAGGGGAACTTGAAAGCCTCTCCCCATAGCTGGTCCTTGGGAAGGATGGGTAATGCGTCGCCGGGTTTCAGCGGCTCGTTTTGGTAGGCGGGAACGTGGTCGCCTTGAGCAACGCAGACCACCGCGAGCAAAGTGATCAGTATGAGTATGGCAGGTCTCTTCATCAGGACATCCTTGCGATGCATTGTATCGGAGAAAGGCAACTCTGCCCAAACTGCCCGAGTATGGGTAATGTCCTACTTTAAATGCGACGTCTGGTTAGTCATGGTGGAAATAGAAGAGGTTTCCATCCAGATCCTTTACGGTGAACTGCCGCAATCCCCAAGGCTTTTTTTCCAGAGGATCCACGATGTTCGCACCTAGTGACTTCAGTTCCTGGTACGACGCATCGATATCTTCTGCGAATACCCAGTGAACGGCAGGTTCGAACGGCGGCTTCCTCTTCCGAAAGAATATCGCCGCGTGACCGCGTGACACAGCGCCAATCTCTTTGCCGGGGTAGAGCCATCCAATCTCAAAGCCGAGTGCATCTTTGTAATGCTGTTGTGCGCGTTCGACATCAGCTACCGGCAACTCCGGCACGGGCGGGCCAATTGGACTCATTTTCTCTTTTGCGCCCACAGAAGTCTCCTTCTACTCTCTTATGCAACAAGACCGCTCACGCGTCAAATCAGGCGCTACCCGTATCTAGATGGCCAGGGTTCATGCGCGCTCCCTGTCGCTAAGCCAGTCATGAGGAATGGTGCTGCGGTTGGGCTTGACCCTCCTGGGAGACCGGCAGATAATTACGCGTCATTTGAGCTGGTGAATGTCATCTCACTCCCCCTCCCGGCTCTCTGGGCTACTTACGCGACCACCACTTTTCCTGACGCTCGACCGGGGTGGCCTCGCCGCGAAGCTTAGGTCTTTGGTATGGCTGAACAGGCGCCCAAACAGATCGGCGATTACGAAATTATCCGCGAGCTCGGACACGGAGGCATGGGACAGGTCTACCTGGTGCGCAACGTGCTCTCCGACCGGGTGGAGGCCATGAAGGTTCTGCTGCCTGATCTGGCGCAGGAAACCGATCTGGCCAACCGCTTCATGCGCGAGATCAAGCTGCTGGCCAGCCTGGAACATCCCAACATCGCATGTCTACGTACGGCGTTCACTACCGAGAACCGGCTGGTCATGATCATGGAATACGTGGAGGGAGATACGCTGGCCCATCGTCTGGGTCGCGGATCGTTTTCCACCGCAGGAGCATTGAACTACACCGGCCAGGTGCTGAAGGCCCTGAGCTACGCTCACGGCAGACATATAATCCATCGCGACATCAAGCCCGCCAACATGATGCTGACGCCGAAAGGCATCGTGAAGCTCATGGACTTCGGCATTGCCCGGTCGAGCACCGATCTGGGCATGACCGTCACCGGCACAACTCTGGGCTCGCTGGACTACATGTCTCCCGAACAGGTGAAGTCGGAACCTACAGATGCGCGTTCCGACTTATATTCACTGGGAGTCTCGCTGTACGAAATGGTGACAGGGCGTCGGATGTTTTCCGCCACCAGCAGCTACTCTCTTATGGAGGCACAGGTCTTGCAGATTCCCCGGCCGCCGATCGAGGTGCAGCCGAGTTTGCCGAAGGCGTTGAGCGACGTAATCATGATGGCCGTCGCCAAGGATCCGGGGCAGCGCTTTCAAACCGCCGATGCCTTTCGCAATGCGTTGTCGCAGATCCGGGCTTCCCTGGCCGCGTCCGACCAGGCAGCGACAGTGACGCAGACAGCGGCTACTCCTCTGGTGACAAGACTAGCGTCGCGGATGCCTCCGCCTGCAGCAGGTCCGACGCGACCAGCCGCAGCGACGTCACGGCCCGAGCGGGCCATGCCGATGACGCCAGCGCCACCGCGAGCGGTCACTGGGTTGCCGCGCACCACTCCAGGCGGATATGGGAGCATTCAACCGCGGTCTACCCGCGCCGGGCGACACCCAGGGTGGCTATTGGCAGCGGCCATCCTGATTTTGGTGGCCGCGTTTGGCGGCGCCCAGGTGTATCGACCGCACA
Organism: uncultured Acidobacteriaceae bacterium; assembly: GCA_963746515.1. GTDB lineage: Bacteria > Acidobacteriota > Terriglobia > Terriglobales > Acidobacteriaceae > Bog-257. The sequence continues at coordinate 116,284 of CAVVBO010000007.1, forward strand.
AAGAAAATGCGGCTGGCGATGCCGCTGTCCAGCCGGTTGCTCCTGCGACGTCGATCACACCCAAGGCGCTGCCGCCTAACCCAAATGCGACCAGCCGGCAAGGACAGCCTGTATCCACGCCGATACCCAACGTTAACCTGAGTGCGAGACTCACTGTGCCCTTTCTGGGTCTGCCATCGTACAACCCCAGGGCGAGCTTGATCGGGCACAACGGGCTTCTGGCCGCAAGCGCCGCCGACTGCCGAACGGAAGAAGCTGCTGGACAATATGGAAAGGGAAGAGGATCAACTGGAGAGTCGAGCCGCGGCGGCAGATAGCAGTCTGGAAACGTTGTCGCAGCAGATGAGTCAGAGTGGCCTGGGCTTGCGCGGAGATATGGCCGCTGCCCGAGCCAGCATGCACAACGACTTGGCTAAGGCGAAGCAGGCTATCGATGCCGCCGATACCGACCGTGCCCGACGGTACCTGGATCAAGCCAGCCGCGATATTCAACAGCTGGAGGCTTTTCTCGGCCGTTAGCCAAATGCGCGAGGTACTGCTGTTCGGCGCCCTGCCGCTGAAACTATAATGGTGGGTTATCGTCTAACCTATTGAGATGAGTTCCCTTCCGAACCCAGAGAATCCGACGGGCGGTAATCCCCGTACATCCTCGGATCGCGCCAAGGCAGCGCCGGCGTTGCCCGCCGACCCATCGCGCGTGAGGCCTGTTCTGTCCGGTTGGCTGCGGGACGTGATCATCTCGCTGGCCGTCTCGGCGTTCTTCATTATCTTTCTCTACCAGCCGGTCAAGGTCGAAGGCACCAGCATGATGCCGACGCTGCAAGACCAGGAACGCGTTTTCATCAACAAGTTCGTTTACAAGCTGGAGCCTATCGAACGCAGCGACGTGATTGTCTTTCGCTATCCGCGCGATCCTGCCAAGAGCTACATCAAGCGCGTGATTGCCGTGGCCGGCGACCGGGTGAAGATTGACGACGGCGTGGTCTACGTCAATGATCACCGGTTGCGCGAGACCTATGTGCCCGAGGTTTATGAGGACGTGCGTTCCTATCCCGAGACCGTAGTTCCGGCCCACTCCTACTTCGTGTTAGGCGATCACCGCAACCTGTCGAACGACAGCCGCGATTTCGGTCCAGTCGACGAAGACTTCATTTACGGCAAGGCAGTTTTTGGCTACTGGCCGGTAGCCAAGCTAGGCACGCTGCGGTAGAGACCCCGCCCGCGCTCTTATCCCCTGTCACTCAGGTACAACGTGACGTCCTTGATGTTCGACTATCCGCCTTCGCCCAAGCCCATTGCTTGCGATGTGCGATTTTTCGCCAAGTGAGCTGGTGCTGTGATTTAATAGGCAGCCGAAATTGGGAAGGAGTACTTACCATGCCAGTCAGACAATTCTTGCTGGGCCGTTGGCAGACTGGTCTGGCGGTAGCCATCATGCTGGCGTTCGTGGCGCCAGTCAACGTACATGCGCAAACCTACACCGTCCTTCACACCTTCACGGGCGGAGTGGACGGCGCAACTCCTTTCGCCGGCCTCACCTGGGACGGCGGATCGAACTTCTACGGAACGGCCTCCCAGGGCGGCTACAGCCGGCACCACCTGCTATGACTTGCCGGGTGGGACTGCTAATGGGTGCGGCACCGTCTTTCAGCTGCATCGATCTGGTTCCAACTGGGCCTTCAGCACGCTTTACGAATTTCGCGGAGGCACAGTGGATGGGAATCTCCCCATTGCGCCCGTCACCCTGGCGCGCGACGGCAGCCTTTATGGCACGACGTGGGCCGGAGACTACAACGGCAGCCATCTCTGTCGCTGGATCGGGGTTGGTGCCCCAACGATCGGCTGTGGAATCGTCTTCAATCTCAGGCCTCCCGCGACCGCTTGCAAGACAGCGCTCTGCAGTTGGACCGAGACAATAAGCTGGGCATTCCCAGGAACCAATGAAGGTGGCGGCTCCGGTCCCAGCCAAGGCCCGCTGGTTTTCGATCAAGCCGGCAATCTTTACGGCACGAATTGGGATTCCTATCTTAACCCTGGAGAAGTTTTTCAGCTTGTGCCTTCCGGTGGAAGCTGGATGCCCGGAAAGACCTACGTCACTACCGATGCTCCAGGGTCCGACAGCCCCTTCATCCCACTCAATGCAGTCACTTTGGACTCGGCTGGCAACCTGTACAGCACATCGGAGCTCGGCCCAGAAAATACGCCGAATTGCGGCGGGCCAGCCCCCTTAACGGCTGTGGAACGGTTTTTCAGTTGACTCCAACCTCCACAGGCTGGAATGCAAATATCATCTACACTTTCACCGATGGAGCGGACGGGAAATTTCCGATAGCCGGACTGGTCGCCGACCAGGCAGGCAACCTTTATGGCGTATCGTCCACGGATGGGGCCGGAAGCGGCGGAACGGTTTTTGAGTTGTCGCCCTCAGGCGGAAGCTGGACCTACCATCAGATTTACGCCTTGCCCAACGGTAACCCGGGAGAGGAATCGTGTTTTATTGCGCTCAATACCCGTGGATGCTCCGGACCTTGGGGGACCTTGCTTATCGACTCGGCGGGCAATCTCTACGGTGCCAGCTACGCGAATGGTCCGTATCAGTGCGGCAATGTCTTTAAGCTGACGCAATCCAATGGTAGCTGGACCTATACCGACCTTCACGACTTCACCTGTGGTAGCGACGGTGGAAATCCCGTGGGTCAGCTTATCCTCGACAGCAATGGGAACCTCTACGGGACGACGATTCGTGGCGGCGCGAATGGGTACGGTTACGGCGTTGTCTTTGAGATAACCCCGTGATGCATCGATTTTCGGTCGGTTTAAATTCTACGGCGTCAGCTGTCGGAGTCACCTCTCCAAAGGGGATTTGTTGCCAGTCGGAACAAAAAATACTGAGGTTTCGTAAAGCCTTGTAGCCGGAACGGTCGTTCCCTCAAGGTCCCGATGCGAACTCTTGCTGCATTGTTCTTCGCTTGCCTGATCAGCGCGCCGGTATTGGCGAAATCTAAACCGGTTTCGATTCCTTTCACGACCAATTCTGACGGCATGGTGATCCTGCCCGCCACAGTTGGCGGCACAATTTCCGCCCACGTCATCTTCGATACTGGAGCTGGCTTGGATATTCTCGCTCCCAGCCTGATCGAGAAAGTTCATGGCAAACCGGCAGGGCAGTTCACTGGCTTTCGCATGACGGGTGAGCGGCTGGACATTCCATTGTTTATCGTCCCGGAGCTTTCGGTCGGGCCGATGGAGAAGAAGAATGCGCTGGTGGGAAGCTGGGATGTTCTGGATAAAATGCACCTCGACGGCATCGTCTCGCTTAATGATTTTCGTGAGCAGCCCGTGACCTTCGACTTCGTCAACAAAGTTGTGATCTTCGAGACCGCTGACTCGCTGGCGCAGAGGCGTGGCGCCGAAACATCGGTGCCGGTGAGGTTCGATGACCAGCGGGAAATCACGCTCGACGTCTTCGCCGATTTCCTCATTGGCGATCAGCCCGCTCAATGTGAAATCGATACCGGTAGTCCAAGCGCTACCGTAACTAGCCGGTATATGGAGCATCTGGGAATAGAAAAAGAGGGCAAGGGAGTTAGGAAGATCGAAAGGCGTACCGTCGCCGGGGCAATGCAAACTCGTTACGACACATCTCTGCCCCAGATCTCGCTTGCCGCAGCGCCGCAGATCAGCCTCGCACCCGCGCCGGCATCATTTTCCGACATTATTTACGATTGTGTCGTTGGCCTGGACTTCTGGTCGGGCAGGGCGCTCACCGTCGACATTCCGGGGCGAGCGATATTGGTTTCCGGCGGCGGTAGGCAGTAGGGCAGCATGAAATGGGATTGCCAGAGGGTTGGCATTCGCGCGACGGCAGGAACCGCAGATCCCTCGGCTGCGCTCGGGATGACAAGGTAAGAGGGCCTTGGCGAATAGCAAGTAGCGAAGAGAGCGAATGGCGAAAAGCGAATCCCCGTTAGTTCAGGAAGAACTTGGTGTACAGCGTGTCGCGCTGTGCGGGACGGAAGCCGGCGTCGCGAATGATGCGCCGCAGCTCTTCTTCGGTGGTGCAATTGCGAACACCGGCGGCGCGCACGACGTTCTCCTCGATCATCACTGAGCCAACGTCGTTGCCGCCGAAGCGCAAGCCGGTCTGGCAGACCTTCAGTCCCTGCGTCACCCAACTCGACTGAACATTCTCGAAGTTGCTGAGGAAGATGCGCGCGATCGCCAGCGTCTTCAGGTATTCGACGGCGGTAGCTTCGTCCCAGCCGCGTCCGCCGAGCGCGGTGTTCTGCGGCTGGAACGACCACGGGATGAACGCGGTGAATCCGCCGGTCTCTTCCTGCAGATCGTAGATCGCCTGGAAATGATTGATGCGGTGTTCGTAGGTCTCGCCCACGCCGAACATCATGGTCGCCGTCGTCCTCATGCCGAGCTTGTGCGCGGTGCGATGAACGTTGAGCCAGTCGTTGGTCAGGCACTTCAGGCGCGCAATCTTGTAGCGCACTTCGTCGTCGAGGATCTCGGCGCCGCCACCGGGGATGGAATCCAGCCCGGCATCGCGCAGGCGCTTAATCGTATCTTCAATGCTGAGCGCGCTGACTTCGGCGATGCAGATGATCTCCGAGGCCGAGAAGCAATGCATGTGCACTTGCGGGAAGCGCTGCTTCAAGCCGCGCAGCAAATCTTCGTACCACTCGATCTTCAGGTCGGGATGCAGTCCGCCCTGCAGCAGGACGCCGGTGCCGCCCAGTTCCACCGTCTCCTGCACTTTGTCGTAGATGGTCTCGAAGTCGAGGATGTAGCCTTCTTTCGCCAGCTTGCCTTTCAGCGGACGATAGAAGGCGCAGAAGGTGCAGTACTCGGTGCAGAAGTTGGTGTAGTTGATGTTGCGATCGATGATGTAGGTGACCACGCCATCCGGGATGCAGCTTGCGGCGCACCGCGTCGGCTTCCATGCCGATGCCGATCAGGTCATCGGAGCGATACATCTCCAGCGCTTCAGCTTTGGTCAGAGACATAGAAGGTGACGGCCGCTGTACAACCCCAGCTATCATTCTAGCGTTCTCAGACTCGGTAGGGAAGCGGAACAGGTCAAAGCATCCAAGCCGCTCGAATAGCCTGAATTGGACAGAGAGCGGCGGAACAATGCTCCGCAGACTGAGTTTATAAAGCGTGAAGCTACGCGAATCCGTGTTCGCCAGATCAAAAAAGCAGGATAATTGAGCCTCACAGACTCCGGAAGAATAACCAGCCTCCGGGGCCGCTGTGGAGGAGGAACCATGAAGCCTCTCAGGTGGTTTGGACTTCGTTCTGCAAGTGGCGCCGGCATTCTGCTCGCGTCATTTCTTTTGCTGCTCCCCTTTCCCGCCTGGGCGGCGCTGGGCGATAACGCGGCTTCCGTCCTCACGGATCAGGCTCGTATGAAAGGGACGCTGACGAGCATCGACAATCGCACCTATGTTCTGCACGAGATCACGATGTCGTCGGGCGCCAAGGTGCGCGAGTTCGTCTCACCTGGCGGTGCGGTTTTCGGAGTTGCCTGGGAAGGCCAGTTTCCTCCTAACTTTGAGCTGCTGCTGGGCGCGTACTACGCGCAGGCTCAGCAAGCCGCAGCGCAGCAGCGGTCAGCCACCCAGCCGCAGCAAGACGGAGTACCGGTGCGACGAGCACGCGGTCCCATGGTGATTAATACGCCCGGACTGGTGGTGATTCAGAATGGGCATATGCGCAGCTTCCATGGCGTAGCCTACGTTCCACAATTAGTGCCGCAAGGCGTCCAAGCCAGCGACGTTCGCTGAAGGAGACAATCGCGTGCGCAAACTAGGATTTTTGCTGGTACTGGCAACTGTATCCCTGCTGGCGGCTTGCGGCGGCGGAAGCAACAATAGCATTGGCACGGTCACGGCGGTGAGTGTGAGTTGCTCGCCCTCGACCGTGACCTCGGGTCAAACCAGCCAGTGCTCGGCGACAGTGACGGGAACCGGCAACTTCGTTTCGACGGTGAACTGGAGCGCCAGCGCCGGCACGATTTCGGGTTCCGGACTACTCACAGCACCCACAGTCACTTCGGCGACAACCGTGACAGTGACGGCGGCTTCAATCCAGAATTCCGGAATCTCGGGTAACGCCTCGGTAACAGTGAACCCGGCGGCCTCGACCATTACCTCTGTGATCGTTAGTTGCTCGCCGCCCACGGTGGTTTCAGGACAAACCAGTCAGTGTGCGGCGACGGTGAATGGCACGGGCACGATCAGTACCGGCGTCAATTGGAGCACCAGCGCTGGCATGATTTCGTCCTCCGGCCTGCTTACTGCGCAGACGGTAACCACGCTATCGGCAGACACAGTGACTGCGACCTCAACTCAGGACAACACGCAGGCGGGAACAACTACGATTATCGTGAGTCCGACCCAGCTCGCCAGCAATGAGCAGCCAATCCTGGTAGACGCTGGGCCAGATCCGGCGGTCTTTACTTCCGCCAACGTTGGCTTTGTTAGTGTCACGATCTGCGTGCCTGGCAGCACAACGCAGTGTCAGACGATCGACCACGTGACCGTCGACACCGGCTCTTCCGGCTTGCGCATTATTTCCGAGGGCCCTGACTCTTGCGCTGCCGGCGGAGAACGACTCTAGTGGCAATCCTCTGGGCGAGTGCTTGGTATTCGCGGACGGCTTCGTTTGGGGACCGGTAGTCACCGCCGATATTACAGTCGCCGGAGAAACGGCTTCCGCCGTGCCGGTGCAAATCATGATTCCGGCCTCCAGTTCGCCGCCGGTTCCGGGGAATTGTTCCAGCCAGAGCCCGATGGGAGGAAACGGCAATGAAGGCGTCAGTGTGGATGCCTTCGGCGCCAAGGCGCTTATTGGCGTTGGGTTGTTCATGCAGGATTGTGGTCCGGCTTGCACCAATCTGGGGAACAACAGCCCGCCGGACTTTTACTACGATTGCCCGTCATCCGGTTGCACTCCGACCTTCGTCACCACCGCCCAACAGGTGCCGAACCCGGTGGGCATGTTCGCGGCTGACAATACCGGCGTGCTGATTCAGTTGCCTTCTGTTCCTGACGGTGGCTCCCCTACGGTGTTTGGATCCCTGATCTACGGCATCGGAACGGAGTCGAACAACGGCTTGGGAACCGCGACGGTTTACGTGGTGCCCGATACCGGCAACAATGCTGGCAGTATCATTTCCGAGTTTTTGGGCCAATCGTATCCGCAGAGCGTTATTGACAGCGGCTCAAACGCGTATTTTTTCCTGGACTCGGCGATAACGGGTATCCCAACGTGCAGCGGCAGCCTCAGCCAGTGGTACTGCCCGACGACCTCGCCTGACAATCTGACGGCCAGCAATCAGGGGCAGAACACGTCGGGGCCGGTTGGTACTCCAGTTCCGGTCGACTTCAGCATTGAAGATACGACCACATTGTTCAACACCAGCAACACCGCGTTCAGCACTCTAGGAGGACCAAGTGCAACCACCTGCGGTGGTTCGAACCCTGTTTGCTTGTTCGATTGGGGCTTGGCGTTCTTCTATGGCAAGAACGTTTTCACCGGGCTGGAGAACGTTGGTAACCCTGTGGGACCGTATTTCGCTTATTAGCTCGAAGTGGCAGCCTGCAATAAACAACGCCGCCGATCCCCAATGGGTTCGGCGGCCTTATATTGCGTAACAATAATTAACGAAAATCCGTTAGCCTGCCCACCAGACCCGCATAAACAAAGGCTTTAACACAGGCCAGCCGAGGCGCGTCCCAGCGACCAAACTACCGGCTTCACATCTAATGAACAGAGGTCAAAGAAAACGACTATGAGGCTGTCAAGGTTGAAATGGATAGGAAGTTTCTTCCTGGCAGCGATTCTGACTGCGCCCGCGTGGGGCGCAACTCCAGCGCTACCGGGAACTGTTAATTATGTGGAAGGGCAAGCTGCCATTGGCGACCAGTCCCTGAGTGCCAGCTCAGTCGGATCGGCCAATTTGCAAGCGGGGCAGACGCTCACCACCCAGGCGGGCAAAGCCGAGATTCTGTTGACGCCGGGCGTCTTCTTCCGAGTTGGCGACAACAGCGTTGCCACCATGGTATCGCCTACGTTGACGAATACCGAAGTCGGACTGTCTAAGGGACAGGCGATAGTGGAAGTGGCTGAGATCCATAACGACAACTTGCTTCGCGTGCAAGAGGACGGAGCTACCACCCAGTTGCTGAAGCCCGGCGTTTACGGATTCGATGCCGATAGCGGCGATGTCCGCGTCTTCAAAGGCGAAGCCGTAGTGCAAGACGGCGATCAGCAGGTCAAGGTGAAAGGCGGACACGAGCTGAACGTCAACAATACCGCCAAGCTGAAGTCGAGCAAATTTGACCAGGCGGCGTATGCGCAGAGCGATCTGTATCGTTTTAGTAGTTTGCGTTCGCAGTACCTGGCGGAAGCCAACGTTGCTGCCGCCGGCGCTTATGTAGGCGGTCTTGGGTGGTATGGCGGCGGTTGGTACTGGAACCCGTTATTCACGGCCTACACCTGGATTCCGGGGGATGGAGTTTTCTACAGCCCGTTCGGCTGGGGATTCTATTCGCCACTGTGGGTGGGCTACGCTCCTTACTACGGAAGGTATTATCCCCACGGCTATGTTGCCGGACGTTATGGCGCGGCGTATGCGCATCCGGGATACGTGGGTCGTCCGGCTAGCGGATTTCGCGGACCGGCCAGCGCGGGAGCGGCAGCTCCTCACTTCGCTGGTGGCGGCGGCTTCCATGGCGGAGGCGGAGGATTCCATCGCTGAAACCTGAGCAGTGACAGCGTGGAGGCGGGGCTTTCCTTAGCCCCGCTTTTTCTTTGCTTGCTGCGGTCGCGAAGCAGCAGGTGCACAATTCACCATCAATTCACGGCTCCGAAATCTGCCCGCAACTTGCGCTGGTGAAAATGCCGAGAAGATTCCTGCTCGATAACGGAATCCTTCACGCGAAAGGAAATCACCATGTCGAAGGAAGCTGCACATCACCGCTCTGAAGCCGCCGATCATCATGAGCACGCGGCCAATCACCACCGGGAAGCTGCCAAGCATCACGAAGCCGGCGATCATGAAAAGGCGGCGCACCACGCCCAGGTAGCCCAGGGCCATCACGCTCATGCATCGCATCATGCTGAGGAGGCGGCCAAGCACCACTCCGAGGAACACGGCGCCGCGTAAAGTACTTCGATGACAATTGGCGTGGACAGCGGCCTCATGTGCCGCTGTTGCGCTTTGGGCGGGCCCTTTTGTAGCAGTCGAGCCTCTTGACCTGCCTGTGGTTTGGCGTTTCAATTTGCTGATGCGAAGCCAGGCTGCCAAACGCAAACCGTCTGCCAAGAAGAAAAATATCTCCCCGGTAGACACACCAAAATCGCCAATAGCCAGCCGCCCGGTGATGCCAACCCAGTATGGCATTTCGAAATTGGCTAAAGGGATGCTCGACTGGAAGTGGGCACGCGAGCGGCTGACCGTATCTCACAATTATGTGATCGTTACGGTTAGGCCTGACGGCCGGCCGCATGCCATGGGCATGCATGGTTTGTGGTTTGAAGATGCTTTCTACTTTGGCACCGCGGATTCGACCCGGAAGGCGCAGAACCTGGCGGTGAATCCCCACTGCATCCTGATCAATGAGCAGCTTGCCGAATTGGTGATTGTCGAGGGTACGGCAGAGAAGATTGCCTACAAAGCTGTCGTTGGGGCGCTTTCGGATGCGAGCAAGAAGAAATACGGATGGCCGATACAGCCGAGTAAGGGCGGATGGGTTTTCAGGGTCGTACCCAAGACGGTGTTTGCGCTTCCCGAGAAACTGTTCGCCACTGCCCCGACGCGGTGGAAGTTTGGGGATCTCTTAGCTCCGGGCCGTTAGCTGTTAGCGTTTGGAGAGACTCTGATCAAGTCAAAGCGAGGTCCCGCGGCGGCTAAACAGTTTGCTGACAAACTCGAAAAGCAGATCCCTTGTATCTTCGCTGACACTGTTAGCCTCGCCGGCTGAAGCCGGGCCCCTGATACAAATCTCGGTTTTCCTGCGATTTATGAAATCGCTGATGGCTGACCAGAGCGAAAAGCGAAGAGCGAAAAGCTAAGCGCGAAAAGCTGAGAGCCAAAAGCCAAAAGCCAAAAGCGAAAAGCCAAAAGCCAAAAGCGAAAAGCCAAAAGCCAAAAGCGAAAAGCCAAGAGCTAAGAGCTAAGAGCCGCCTTTCGAATCATGCCGGCTTCTGGACTGGCCGGGCGCTGGACTGGTCCTTGCCGCGCCGTTTATAGCGCAGCCAGTAGTACAAGGCGACCAGTCCGCCCGCGACCGCCAGGGCGATCAAGATGTAGAGCAACGGCTGGTAATACTTCCCGAGCCAGCGAAGGATGTGTCGTCCATAGTGGAAGCCCAGGTAGGCCAGCAGGGTATAGCGCACACCACGTCCCAGAGCCAGGGCGGCGAGAAACTTTCGGCGGGGATATTGCAGCGCTCCGGCGGCAATCAATATGGGAACGATGGGCATGGGAGGCGGACAGACGGCGCTCACCGCAATCGACCAGAATCCATAGTGACGAAAGATGCGGTACACCTGCGCAACGCGCTTCTTCGATAACCTTTTTTCCAAGGCGCCCTCGCCGCCCTTGAGGCCGAGGCGATAGGTGACATATCCGCCGACAACGCCTCCGATCGTGGCCATGATGGCGTAATACCACCACGGTTCGTGATGAGCGGCCGCCAGCAGAATCGTGCACGCGTCCATGCTGCCGGGCAGCGGTATGACAGAATTATCCACCAGCCCGAGAACAATCAGTCCCGGACCGCCAAACCGTCGGACCAGGTGCCAAATCGTGTTCTTGAGCGTAACGGCGGCGAGAAGATGCATCAATGGTCCGCTTGCGGAATCTCCTGTCTGGTTAGAAGCAGAACAGAGGTAGAAGAAGCAGTCAATCGTCAAATGCCGGCCAGGCGGGGAATCTGTAAAGTTGCTGCGAACTTATTTGCGAGGGCTCCCGAAAGCGACGGGACCCAGAAAGCGGAGTTCGGGCGCCGCGGCAATCAGCCCGAGTTCCGCCGAGTACTGCAGGAACAGCTTGAGGCCCGCGTGGTTTTCCCGATCCAGGTAGTAGTGGATGTTCTGGGTCAGATAGCTGCGAATGTCGGCTTCACTCATATGCAGCCGGGGCGACCATTCTCGAGCGATGGTGTCAAGGTTCCGGCTCCAGCCCGTGGTCGCGTGATTCCTGGAAGACCTTTGCCAGGTTCAGGGCCTCCGGCTTTCGATCCAGGGAATCGAGCCGCAAAGCCCAGAACGCGAAGACAAATGCCTGGCCAGTCGCTTCTCGCCAGAAGTGCGCCAGATCGTAAAAATTGTAGCCAGGGAGCGACTCGACTTCCAGCGCCGCGTCGCCGATGAGCAGTGCGGCGTCGTGCGCACGCAGCATCGGCTCCAGTTGCGGAGCGATGCGGGGTCAACTCGCGCGGGCCGCCAAAGAATTTCGTAAACAGAACCTGCAGCAGAGCGACCGAAGTTCGCGACGAGGTGTCGGTCGCAACCGTGCGTACGTCTTCGATGGGCTTCTTGCTGACCAGCAGGATCGAGCGCACCCAGTCTTTGGCGGCGATGGCGATGTTGGGCAGGATCACCAGCCCCGGAATTTCGCGTAGGTGAAGGCCGGGATGATGCCGATGTCGGCCTGGTTGGCGGCCAGCGCAGCGGCGCAGGCTGAGGGAATGGTGTACTCGATCTGGAAGTCACGGCCGGCATCGCCGTGTTCGAAGTCCCACATCAGCGGAGCAGTGTTGAGAAAGGAGATGGCAGAGATGCGTAGGCCCGGCATGAAAGATTGAGTCTAACAAAACGACGGCGTGGAGGCAGACCTGCGATTCCACGGCGGAACCGCAGATTCCTCGGCTGCGCTTGGGTGAGAACGCTGAACAGGAGTCGAGGAGCGTCGGCGATTCACTTCGCTCAGTGACGGGCATCCTTGACGGTAACCATGCCGAAGGTTACCCTCCGCCCAAGACCTAAACTAGGAGTCTTGGATGCAGTCAGAAGCACCTGTCCGCGCAGAGGATTTTGCACTTACTCGCAAGCTGCAGTGGTTGGCGCTGGCTTTGACGCCGGGAGTCGGCGCGGGCCGAGGCCGAAAGCTGGTCGAACGGTTCGGCGGCATTGCCCGGCTCTTCACTGCGTCGCTGACGGAACTGGAAGCGGCTGGGCTGCCCGCAGCTGCGGCGCAAAGCATCGCGCTAGGCAAGTCGCTGGAGCTGGCTGCCGCCGAGTACGATCACGCGCGTGAGGAAGGCGCAGAGATTATTGTTCCGGGCGACGCGGAGTTTCCCCGGCGGCTGCTGGAAATCTACGATCCGCCACTCGTGCTTTACCTCAAAGGCTGCGCGGAAATCATAGATCAGCCAGGGATTGCCGTCGTCGGGACGCGGCATCCGACGCCCTACGGTATGGGCATGGCCGAGCGCCTGGCCTGCGACCTGGCGGCCCACGGGCTCATCATATTCAGCGGCATGGCCCGCGGAGTCGACACTGCCGCCCATCGCGGAGCCCTGAACGCCCACGGCCGCACCGTGGCGATCTGGGGTACTGGAATCGACGAGGTTTATCCCAAGGAAAACCGGAAGCTCACCGATCAGATTCTGGACTCCGGTGGAGCGATCATCACCGAGTTTCCGCTGGGCACATTTCCGGCGCCGCAGAACTTTCCCATTCGCAACCGGATTATCAGCGGCATCTCGATCGGCGTGCTGGTGATTGAGGCAGGCGAATACAGTGGAACGCGGGTGACGGCGCGTTGCGCCCTGGAACAAGGCCGCGAGGTTTTCGCGGTTCCGGGCAACGTGACCAACAAATCTCCTGGGGTCCTAACACATTGATAAAACAGGGTGCTGCGCTGGTGGCGACTTGGGAAGATGTGTGGGAGGAGCTGCCCGCGGACACCCGTCTGGCGCTGACGCCGCCGGAGCAGCCTGCATCGGCGGAGCAGGGTTCGGCATCATTGTTTCAGGGAGCGGAACTGCCCCCCAGCGAAAAAAGGGTGCTGGCGCTGTTGCGTGCGGACGAGTCGACCCATCTCGACGTGATGGTCGAGCGCCTGGCATCGCACTTGTCCTCCTCTGAGATTTTTACCGCGTTGTTCGAGCTGGAGCTGAGCGGCCGGATCAGAGCGCTGCCGGGGAAGTATTACGTGAGGAGATGTGATCGCGTGCGGCTGCCGCGTGTTGAGCTTTGAGGCTGAGCGTGGCTCTTAGCCGTTAGCTCTTAGCTTTTAGCAATCTGAAATCAACCGTGTTATGCGCCCGGACTGATGGAGGAATAAGTGAGGGACTTTAAAGATCTGATGGTCTGGGAGCGGTCACACGATTAGCGCTTGCCTTATATCGAGCCACCGAGACCTTTCCCAAACATGAAGTGTTCGGGCTGAGCAGCCAGATCCGCCGGGCTGGGGCTTCTGTTCCGACCAATCTTGCCGAGGGCTGCGGCCGCTGGGGCGACGGCGACATGGGTCGCTTTATTCAGATTGCAATGGGTTCGGCCAGCGAGGTGGCATACCTGATACTGCTGGCTCGGGATTTGGGCTATCTTCCGGCGCACGAATACGAGCATCTAGCCGTTGAGATGGATGAAGTACGTCGAATGCTAACAGTTTTTTACAAGCGAGTTCGGGCTCCCAAGAAGCCGGAAGTTGTCACGATTGCTAAGAGCTAACAGCTAAAAGCTAAAGGCGCGCGCCGACGGTGTTTTGCCGTCGGCCGCCAGCCCGTGCTAGCTTCATAAACGTAATCCGCAAGATTGAGGTTCCATTGGCAAAAGGTTTAGTTATCGTCGAATCGCCGGCAAAAGCGAAGACGATCCAAAAATATCTAGGCTCGGGCTACGAGGTCGAAGCCTCGCTCGGCCATATTAAAGACTTGCCGAAGAAGTCTCTCGGCGTCGATCTGGACAACGACTTCTCCACCGAGTACGTCGTCATTCCCGGCAAGGAAAAGGTTGTCGCCAGGCTGAAGAAGCTGGCGAAGACGGCGGACGCCATCTATCTGGCGCCCGATCCGGACCGCGAAGGCGAAGCCATTGCTGCGCACCTGGCCGAAGAACTCGGCGGCGACAGCGTCGACGGCAAGAGGAAGAGCAAGAAGGGCGCCGTCATCATCCGCCGCGTGACCTTCAACGAGATCACCAAGCGCGCCGTGCAGGAAGCGTTCCTGCATCCCCGCGACATCGACACCAACCTGGTCGACGCGCAGCAGACCCGGCGCGTCCTCGACCGGCTGGTCGGCTACCAGATTTCTCCGCTGCTGTGGGACAAAGTCCGCCGCGGGCTGTCCGCCGGACGTGTGCAGACCGTCGCCCTTCGCCTGATCGTCGAACGCGAGCGCGAGATCAAGGCGTTCGTCAAGGAAGAGTACTGGACCATCGACGCGCATCTGCAAGGGCCGAAGCCGCCGGCATTCGATGCCCGCTTCGTCGGCATCGGCGACGAGAAGACGGCGATCCCCAACGGCGAAGATGCCGAGAAGATCAAGGCCGCGCTGGAGACAGCCGACTGGAGCGTTCGCTCGGTCGATACGCGCGAGCGCCGCCGCAGTCCGGCAGCTCCGTTTACCACCAGCAAGTTCCAGCAGGATGCCTCGCGCAAGCTGCGCTTCAGCGTGAAGCGCGCCATGATGATCGCCCAGCGCCTGTATGAAGGCATCGATCTGGGCGGCGAAGAGGGCACGGTCGGACTCATCACTTACATGCGTACCGACTCGCCGCAGGTGTCGAATGACGCCCTGGCCGAGGTGCGTGAGTACATCGGCAAAGATTTCGGCAAGGAGTTTCTGCCGGAGTCGCCGAATACCTACAAGTCGAAGAAGGCCGCGCAGGAAGCGCACGAGGCGATTCGTCCGACGTCGGTGGCCCGTCATCCGGATGCGGTGAAGCAATTCCTGCAGGAAGACGAGTACAAGGTCTACAAGCTGATCTGGCAGCGCTTTGTTGCCTCGCAGATGAATCCGGCGGTCTTCGATCAGACGACGGTCGACATCGACGCCAAGAATGGCGAGCGACACTATACCGCTTCCGCGTGACCGGCTCGGTGCTGAAGTTCGAAGGCTTCCTCAAGGTCTACGAGGAGTCGAAGGACAGCAAGGACGAGGAAGACGAGGCGCTTAAGCACAAGCTGCCGTTGCTGGTCGCGGGCCAGAAGCTGACGCTGAAGGAGCTTGAGCCCGGAGCAGCACTTCACCGAGCCGCCTCCGCGCTTCAACGAGGCGTCGCTGGTGAAGGAACTGGAAGAGCGCGGTATCGGCCGGCCTTCGACCTACTCGGCCATCATCAGCACCATCCAGGAGCGGCAGTACGTGCAGAAGATCGGCGGGAAGTTTATCCCCACCGAGATCGGCTTGGTCGTTACCGATCTGCTGGTCGAGAACTTCAAGGACATCTTCGATCCGCAGTACACGGCGCGGCTGGAAGAGGAGCTCGACGAGATCGAGGATGGCAAGGAGACCTGGACCGACGCGCTGAAGGGCTTCTACAAGAAGTTCGCCAAGGAACTCCACTATGCCGAAAAGCATATGGAGAACGTGAAGCGGATGGAGAAGCCCACCGACGAGAAGTGCGAACGGTGCGGCTCGCCGCTGGTCATCAAGTGGGGCAAGCACGGATCGTTCTACGCGTGCAGTTCGTACGACAAGACCGATCCGAACAGCTGCACCTTCACCAAGGAGAATCCGATCGACCTGCCCGATCTGGATTCCGCCGACGTGCAGGAGACGACGCAGGAAGAGTATTGCGAAAACTGCGGCCGTCCCATGGTGCTGAAGCGCGGACGCTTTGGGCAGTTCATGGCTTGCACCGGATATCCCGATTGCAAGACCACGCGCCGGCTCGATCAGGCCAAGAAGGTGCCCGACATTCCGCTGGACGAGAAGTGTCCGGAGTGCGGCCGCAATCTGCTGCTGCGCCATGGGCGCTTCGGCGAGTTCATCTCCTGCAGCGGATATCCGGACTGCAAGTGGGTGAAGCAGAACTACATTGGCGTGAAGTGTCCGGAGTGCAAGACGGGCGACCTGGCGGAGAAGAAGGCGCGCCGCGGCAACTTCTTCTACGGCTGCTCCAATTATCCGAAGTGCAAGTTCACCTCGGCCTACAAGCTGATGGCTGAGCCTTGTCCGGAGTGCGGCAGCCCCTATCTGCTGGAGAAGAACCTGAAGTCGGGCAGCTTCCTGATTTGCCCGAACAACAAGCGCACCGAGAGCGCGGAAGGCGAAGAACCCAAGCGCCGCGGGAAGAAGAAAACCGAGGATGAAAGCACGGTTAAATGTGACTACTCGCGGGAAATAAAGCCCGAAGCTGTGGCATAATAGGGAATGCTGCTTCGCTAAAACTTCGCCCGGCCAGCGCTGCCGGGCATTCTCTTGAAAGGAAGGTAAACTATATGGCAGGAAAAGTGAAAGCACTGCGTGAGGGCCAGCACTCGATCACTGCGCATCTGGTCGTGAGCGGTGCAACCAAGGCTCTGGAGTTTTACAAGAATGCCTTCGGCGCCGAGATCCTGGGCGTCGCACTACACGCCGGACGGCAAGGTAATGCATGCCGAGATGAAGATCGGCGACTCGACGATCATGCTGGCCGACGAGTTTCCGGGATTCGGTCGGTGTCGCCCAAGACGCTGGGCGGAAGCCCGGTCGTCCTCAACCTGTACCGGGACAACATCGATGAGCTGTTTGACCAGGCCGTCAAGGCTGGCGCAACGGTGACCATGCCGCTGGCTAATCAGTTCTGGGGCGACCGCTACGGCCAGCTCGCCGATCCCTTCGGCCACCGCTGGGCGCTAGGCCAGCACGTCGAAGATGTTTCGCCGGAAGAGATGGAGCGCCGCGCCAAAGAAGCGTTCGCGAAGATGGCGAAGCCGACTGCACAAAGTAGCTATGCCGAAGTCCGATTGACGCTCACGAACATCAACTCAATGCACGGAAGCCGTCAGCACGACGGCTTCTTCAACCAATCTTATCTGGAGGATTCATGAGCACTTCACAGCCCACCTACCACGATGCTGAACTTATTCTGAAGCTGTACGATCTTCGCCGCGAATCGGTCATGCGCCAGGCGCGAGATTTCGTGGCCACCTTCGCTCCCACGTCGATTGACGAATTTATGGCGGTCACATTTGCCTTTGGCACCAAGGAGAACGCCTATGTCCGCCAGGTTTGCGGATACTGGGAGATGGTGGCCTCCCTGATCGTGCACGGCACGCTCAATGCTGAGCTGGCGCAGGACACGCTAGGCGAAATGAATTTCGTGTACGCCCGCGTCCAGCCGTTTCTCAAGGAGATCCGGCAGAAGTTGAATTCGCCGGAATTCCTGCAGAACGTGGAGAAAGTAGTCGAGGGCACTCCGGAGGGCCGCGAGCGCCTGGCGCGCATGCAAGAAGCGCAGGCCGAGTTCGCGCGCATGCGGGCGTCAGCGCCGCCAAGGCAGGGCGCCTAGCTCAGGTATTCCCGAATATAGGGATCGTTGCTGCGCAGCAGTTCGGCAGCGGTCCCTTCGAAGATGATGTTCCCGTCGCGAAGAATCAGAAACGTGGTGTGAACATCGCGAGAGGCGCCGTCGGCGACCGGCACCATCTTGTTCTGCTCGCGATCGAAGTAGTGGCTGGCCATGGTGAAGGCGTCCTGCAGACGATGGGTCACCAGCAGGGAACTGGTCTGATACACGTCGCGCTGCTTCACGATCAGCTCGATGATGGTGTTGGAGGTGACCGGATCGAGTCCGCCGGTGGGCGAGTCGTAAAGCAGCACTTCGGGCTGGGTGATGATGGCGCGCGCAATCGCGACCCGACGCCGCATGCCGCCGGAAAGCTCCGAAGGAAACAGGTAGACCGTGTGCTCCAGTTCCACGAAGCGCAGGGCCTCCAGCACGCGAGCATGGATCTCGTCCGTGACTTTGCCGGTTTCCTCGATCAGGCGATAGGCGACGTTTTCTTCCACATTCAGAGAATCGAAGAGCGCGCTCTCCTGAAAGACCATTCCGATATTGCGGCGCAGCTCGAACAGCTCCTGCTCGCGCATCTGCGTGATTTCGTCGTCGAGAAACGTTGATGCGGCCGGAGTCGGGCTTCAACAGTCCCAGGGCGAGCTTCAGGATCAGAGTTTTGCCGGTGCCTGCGACCCCCATCAGGATTTTGGTTTCGCCCCGCGGCAGCTGGAACGAAATGCCCTCCAGCACGGGATGATCGAAGGCGATGGCCACATCTTCGAAGCGGATGACGGGTTCGCCCGAGGACGGAAGTCGCAGGCTGGCGTTGCTCCAATGGTGGGGCAAGGATCGACATGGTCGTCAGTACTGGAAAACCCCCATCAGCAGCCGGGTGAGAAAGAAATCGCTGACCAGGATCAGCACCGAGGCCGCCACCACGGCTTGCGTGGTGGCCCGGCCGACGCCCTGCGTGCCGCCTTTGGCGGATAGTCCGTAATAGCAGCCGATAGTGGCGATGATGAAGCCGAAGATCACCGGCTTGCACAGGCCCATGAAGACGTCGCCGAAGCGCAACGCCTGATAAGCGGTGGTCCAATACTGATTGGGGTCGAGCCCCAGCAGCACGTAGGAAATCATGAAGCCGCCGGTCAGTCCGACCAGGTCGGAGATGATGCTCAAGAAAAACAGCATGACCAGAGCTGGCGATTACGCGCGGCGTAACCAGTTTCTTGGAGGGATCGACTCCCATGGCGCGCATGGCGTCGATCTGCTCGGTTACTTTCATGGAGCCCAGTTCGCTGGCCATGCCGCTGGAGTTGCGGCCGGCTACCATCAGGCCGGTAAGCACGGGGCCGAGCTCGCGCACCATGGAAAGCGAGACCAGCTTGCCGGTCAGCGACAGCGAACCGAATTGCTGCAGGGTGCTGGAGGTCTGCAGGGCGAGCACCGCGCCGGTAAAGAAGCCGGTCAGCACCACGATGGGCAGCGAGCCCACGCCGATCAGGTCGGCCTGCAGGATCGTGTCGGAGAGATAACGAGGATGGGTGAAGAGATTGCTGATCGAGCGGCCGGCGAGCAGGGAATAGTCCTGCACCGCCAGGACTTGTTCCTTCGCAAACTCGGTAGGCGAGAAGATTGGCATGCTTGAACCGAAATCAGCTATCACCGAAATATACCAGAGCGCTCTGCGGGATCACGATCAGAGTCTTGAATCGCGCTGGGTTTGCGGGAGCCGAATGGAATTCCCGGGCCGCCAAGCGCGGGGATTTCCCGCTGGGCGGCGAAAACTACCAGGAATAATAATGGCGACTTTGCATGCTGGGCGGGGTTGATTTACTATGCAATCCCAAGTTGTGCGGCATCGGAGGAGGCCGCCTATGGCATTTCAGGTGGATCGCAGTCCGTTCGATCCTGAATCCGGATTCGAGTATTACATCTGCTTCAAGCCTCAGATCGAGGTGGAGGGCGATGAGGTGCAGTCGCGGATTTCGGTCGAGGCGGCGCTGTCGGTGTCGGAGACCGGCGACGTCGCCGACCTGAGTTTCATGCTGCCGAAGATGTGCCGCAACGACCATGCGCTGTCCTTCCTGAAGCGCGATCCGACCGCTGCCTGCGTAGAGAACCGCGTATTCATCGCGCTCCCGGGCTTGAATGGCGATGCCGTTTTCAATGCTCCCGCTACCCTTGAACTCGACCATGCCGGACGGATCGTCGCCATCGAGATCAACGGCTGCATCCCCAAGACCAACACGTTTAAGCCCGCACACGCGTGAGAGCCGCTTTTCGCTGTTCGCCATTCGCGTTTGGCTCTTAGCTGTTAGCTCTTAGCCTTTAGCAAGCAAGAATTGGGGTAGCAAACGAGAACTTGGGCAGGCGTAGGAAATCTTCACTCTTCATCTTACCACTCTTCGTCAAAGTCGCCATTAACCGCCTTCGCCGATGCACCATTCGGCGATCGTCTCGAACGCGGCTTACGAAAGCCCACCCTTTCAGCAGTGGGTCCGCTCAAAGAAATCAGGAGTTCGTTCAGTGACGGCGCCGAGCTGCGGCCGCTCGCGTCTTAGCCGGCTAAGAGCTAACAGCGAAAAGCGAAGAGCGAACAACGGATTCCGGTATGATGTCGGCGTGGAAGATGTAACTGCCTTTGTCCTGGCTGGTGGCCGCAGCTCGCGAATGGGCTCTGACAAGGCATTGTTGTCTTTTGGCGGTCAGAACCTGCTGCAGCGGGCGTGCAGACTGCGACGGCGGCGGTAGGGAAAACATGGATTGTCGGCCCGCGAGATCGATATGCGGCGTTCGGCGAGGTGATCGAAGATGTCCACGTCGATTGCGGTCCGCTGGGCGGAATCCACGCTGCGCTGCGCGCCACCGAGACCGAGCTGAACCTGATCCTGTCAGTCGATATGCCGCTGATGAATGCGAAATTCCTGGCGTGGCTTGTCGAGCAGGCAAGAGCGACGCGACGGATTGGTTGTGGTTCCAGATGCTCTGGGCGGGCTGCAGCCACTCTGCGCGGTGTATCGTCGTGACCTCGTGACACCGGCGGAGCAGGCGCTGCAAAGCGGCGACTACAAGATCGGCAACCTGTTTGCGCGCGTGCCGACGCAGGCAGATTTCAGAGCAAGAGATCGTTGCCGCCGGATTTTCCGCCACAGTTTTCAAGAACGTCAATACCGCCGAGGAATACGAAGAGATTCGTGCGGCAAGAGTCAGCCGTTTCAACCCATGACGCCGTAGTCCAGGACAAGGAGCATCGAGCCCAGGTGAACGAAACAAAGCCCTACATCGAGTTTCAGGATGTGCACAAGGCATTTGGCAGCAATGTGGTGCTCGATGGCGTCAGCTTCGACGTCATGCCCGGCGAGACGGTTTGCATCCTGGGACGAAGCGGCGTGGGCAAATCGGTCTCGCTGCACGAGATCATGGGCTTCCTCAAGCCGGACAGAGGGCGAATCTGGGTTGCCTACGAAGACATCACCGACTACGGCGAAGCCGGACATGGAGCGCATCCGCAAGAAAGTGACCATGGTGTTTCAGAACGGAGCGCTCTTCGATTCGCTGACCGTGGGCGAGAACGTAGCGTTTCCCTTGCGCGAGCGCGGCGGGCTGCGAAGAGGAGCAGATTTACCAGATCATCGATGGCTTGCTCGACATGGTGGGCGTGCGCGAGTTTCGCGATCTGCTGCCCTCGGATCTGTCGACCGGGATGAAGCGCTCGGTGGCGATTGCCCGCGCGCTGGCGGCGCAGCCCGATGCGGTGCTCTACGACGAGCCGACGACCATGGTCGATCCGCTAATGGCGCATCTGCTCGGCGACCTGATCAAGAAGCTCAAGAAGCAGTTGAAGCTGACCAGCATCGTGGTCACCCACGATATGGCACTGGCCAAGAAACTGGCCGACCGGCTGCTGTTCCTGCACGAAGCCAAGGCGATTTTCTTCGGAACATTTCCAGAGATGACCAAGTGTCAGGAGCCGATCGTGCAGGAATTTCTGGAACTGGACTCGATGGACTTCGAAAAATACTTTGGCGCGCAACGGCCGCCGCACCAGCCGCGCTTCGAAGCACCCTAGAAAGGCGTATTCACCACGGAGACACGGAGGGCACGGAGAGATTCTGGGAAGGTGTTCTCTGGGCCGGTGCGTAGATGACAACCTTGCTATCCTCTAATGCTCTCGACCACGGAAAAGCCCAAGATCGGGGCTAGAACTCAACCCCAAAGCTCTCCGTGACCTCCGTGCCTCCGTGGTGAACTAGATTTCTGCTGTTCTAGAAACCCTGCGCCACCAGCCGATCGACCGTCAGCGCCCCGGTCTGCTCGTCGCGATGGGTCCACTTCTCCAGATACTTGGCGACGATGTCGGTCTCGATGTTCACCGGATCGCCGGGCTTCAGCGATCCCAGGTTCGTCATCTTCACGGTGTGAGGAATGATGGCGATGGTAAGCCGCAGCCCTTCCAGCTTGGCGACGGTGAGGCTGATGCCTTCGACGGCAATCGATCCCTTGAAGACCACATACTTCTCCAGGTCCTCGGGGATGTCGCACAGCAGCCAGAAGTCGTCGGCGTTGGCAATTGGTTCGAGGGCGACGAAGCGCGCAGTACCGTCGACGTGTCCCTGCACCATGTGGCCGCCCATGCGGCCATCGGCCTTGAGCGGCAATTCGAGATTGATCTGCGCACCCTCGGTGATGCGAGACAACGACGTCAGTCTCCAGGTTTCCGCAGCGAGATCGGCGCAGAAAGACTCAGGCTTGATGTCGAGCGCGGTCAGGCAAACGCCGCTGACCGCGACGCTGTTGCCTTCGTGCAAGCTCCTTGGCGGTATTGGGAGCGTGAATGGTGATGCGGTGATTTCCGCCGCGTTCCACGATGCTGGCGATGGTTCCGACTTCTTCGACTAATCCGGTAAACATGATGATGACCTCAGGTACTGCTAAGAAAACTCTTCCCCGTCCGAGAGAACTTACTTCCAGTGAACTAGCCGGCAAACTTGTCGGTCGCGGCCACCAGACCGCGAGTATTCGGCGCGTCGAAGGCGCTATGGCCGCTATCGGGCGTAATGATCAGCTCGGCCTCCGGCCACGCCCGGTGAAGCGCCCAGGCGCTCTCGATGGGGCAGACAACATCGTAGCGGCCTTGCACGATCACCCCGGGAATGTGGCGAATGCGCGCGGCATTGCGCAGCAACTGGTCGTCGGTTTCGAAGAAACCTTTGTTAGCGAAGTAGTGCACCTCAATGCGCGCGAAGGCGAGGGCGAACTCGTCTTCTTCGTAGTGGCTGGTGAAGTCGGCGTCGGGCAACAACTTCGAAGTCGCACCCTCCCATCCGCTCCAGATTTTCGCGGCCGCCAGGCGCACTGCCGGATCGTCGCTGGTCAGGCGGCGATGATAAGCGGAGAGCAGATCGCCGCGCTCGGTCTCGGGGATGTGCGCGAGATACGGTTCCCAGGCATCGGGATAGAGCACTGACGCGCCGCGCTGGTAGAACCAGTCGATCTCCTGCTTGCGCAGCAGGAAGATGCCGCGCAGGACGAGTTCGGTCACCCGATCAGGATGCGTCTCGGCATACGCAAGGGCGAGCGTAGATCCCCATGATCCGCCGAACACCTGCCAGCGCTCGATGCCCAGATGCTCGCGGATTTTTTCGATGTCGGCGACCAGGTCCCAGGTAGTGTTGGCTTCCAGAGACGCGTAAGGCGTGCTCTTGCCGCAACCCCGCTGATCGAAATTGACGATGCGATATATGTCGGGATGGAAGAAGCGGCGCTGCTTGGGCTCGGAGCCGCCGCCCGGTCCGCCGTGCAGAAACACTACCGGCTTGCCCGCGGGATTGCCGCTCTCCTCAAAGTAAATTTCGTGGACCGGTGAAACCTTCAGACGGCCTGTGTTGTAAGGCTCGATAGGAGGATAAAGCCAGGTAAGCGGATCTTTCATGATGGATGTAGGCATTGCGAGCAGTATACCTCTGGCCCAAGGCCAAGAAAGTGATCGCCACGGGAGCGCAAGCTACGACGGCGGCACCAGCCGAATCTCGTCTTCATAGGGATCGCGCAGATAGCCCTCGACCGCGAAATCTTCTCCAAAGCGATGCAGCGTGAGCGACTTGACCGAAGCCGCTTCGCTGATGCGGCGATAGCCCGCGCCCAGCGCGAAGGGAATCGAACCCGTTCCCGCCAGGATTTTGGGCGCATAGTAAAAGAAAATCTTGTCGACGATGCCTTCCGAAAGCGCCGCCCAGTTCACCATGGCTCCGCCTTCAATGATAAGGCTGGTGATCTGCCGCTCGCCAAGGTTAGCCATCACACGGTCAAGGTCGGGACGACCATCGATTGCCGGAGTAGTGCCGGGGAAGACGAGGGTGCCGTCGTCGGGCGGACGGCGCATGGGTACTTGCTCTACGACCACGCCGCGCGCCTCCAGTTCGCGCCGCTTATTCTCTTCCGCGAAACAACAGAAGACGATCAGATCGGCGCGCGCGGTTTTCACTACCCGCGATTCGAGAGGCAAACGCAGGCGCGAATCGAGCACCACGCGCTGCAAAGGCCGGCGGCGGGGAAGCCCGGTGCGATCGGTCAGCAGCGGATCGTCGGCGATGATGGTGCCCACGCCGACCATGATGGCGTCGTTGGCGTGGCGCATTTCGTGAACATGCGCGCGCGCCATCGCGCTGGTGATCCAGCCGCCACTGGGCGCCAGCGAGCCCAGACCGGGTTCGGCTTCGGCATCGCCGGGAGGCGGAGCAATCTTGCCATCCAACGTCATCGCCGTCTTCAAGGTGACAAAGGGAGTCTGGTGCGAATGTACTTGGCGAACGACTCATTCAGCTTCTTGGCTTCTGACTGGGAAAGACCCTCATGAACTTCGATTCCGGCTTCGCGCAATTTGGCCAGCCCGCGGCCGCCTTCGCGCGGATTGGGATCGCGCATGGCGGCGAAGACGCGTTTAATTCCGGCGGCAATCACTGCGTCGGTGCAGGGGCCGGTGCGTCCGGTGTGGGAGCAGGGCTCGAGATTCAGATAAAGCGTGGCTCCTCGCGCTCGCTTGCCCGCCTCTTCGATGGCCAGCACCTCGGCATGTTTGCGGCCTCGTACAGATGAGTGCCGCGTCCGACGACGTCGCCGTCTAGGCGCAACCAAGCACGGCTCCGACGCAAGGGTTCGGAGAAGCCAGCGCTATTCCTTGGCGAGCGAGCTCCAGCGCCTGCTGCATGAATTGCTCGTCAGTTGGGCGAGTGTTCATTTAGTCGAACAGCGAATTCACAAAATCTTGCGAGTTGAAGGGCAGCAAGTCGCCGGCTTTCTCGCCGACGCCCACGTAGCGCACGGGCAAGCCAAGTTCTTTGCAGATGGCGACCACCACTCCGCCCTTGGCCGTGCCGTCCAGCTTGGTGAGAACGATTCCTGTTACGCCGGCTGACTGGGTGAACAGCCGCGCCTGCTGCAGACCGTTCTGGCCGGTGGTGGCGTCCATCACCAGAAGCGTTTCGTGCGGGCGCGGTAGCGCTGAAGCGTTGCGCGGTGCGCCGCATTTTTTCCAGCTCCGCCATCAGGCTGGTCTTGGTGTGCAGACGGCCCGCGGTGTCGACAATGACGTAGTCGGTCTTGCGCGCTTTCGCGGCTTGCAAAGCGTCGAAGAGACACGGCCGCCGGATCGCCGCCCGGCTTGTTCTTGATGACCTCGGTCCCGGTGCGTTCGCCCCAAATCTCCAGTTGCTCAATGGCGGCAGCGCGAAACGTGTCGGCCGCGGCCAGCAACACGGTCTTGCCTTGCCCGCGCAGCAGATGGGTCAGCTTGCCGATGGAGGTCGTCTTGCCGGTCCCGTTCACGCCCACTACCAGAATCACTTCCGGCTCGCCGTCGACTTTCTGCACCGGCCGCTCATTGGTGGAGTTGAGGATGGCAGCAATCTCTTCTTTCAGGACGCGCTTCAGTTCGTCGACGTTCGCCACCTGCTTGCGATCCACTTTCTCGCGCAGGGCTTGCAGGATGGTTGCGGTGGTTGCGGTGCCCAGGTCGGCGGAGATCAGCGTGGCTTCCAGATCGTCGAGGGTTTCGCGATCGATTTCCTTGCGGAACGCGACCACGTCTTCAATGCGTTCGCTGAGGCTCTCACGCGTGCGCGTGACCGCCTCTTTCATGCGTTTGAGAAAACTGGGCTTTTCTTCGGTGCTGCCAAATAAGGTTTGAATCATGAATAATCCGTCGCGAGTTGGAAGCGGAGTGCGGAAATCGCCGTCGTAGGAGCTGGATTCGTCGCGAAACTCAATTATAGACAAGCGCTCGTAGCGCTGCTCTGATTGGCGACCGCCGCGCCGCCAATACATGCCGCATTCGATCCTTCCGTCTCGCTGAGCATGGTTTGCGGGAATCCGTCGCGCAGCGCTTCCTCATCCAACATGATTCTAGGAGAACTCCTGATGGCAAAATGTGAACATGTGAAATTGGCCGATCCCCATGTGCGGCCAAGCGGCGATGGCTGCGCCAAGTGTCTCGAAATCGGCCAGCGATGGGTGCAATTGCGACAATGCTTGATGTGCGGACACGTCGGCTGCTGCGATTCCTCAGCCGGCCAGCACGCCAATCAACACTTCAAAGAGACAGGACATCCGGTAATGCAGGCTTTTCAATCGGGCAGCTGGAAATGGTGCTACGAACACGAAGCGTACGTGTGAGAGAAGCCGCTGTTCGCTGTTCGCTCTCCGCTGATCGCTTTGGGCTTTTAGCTATTAGCTTTTAGCAGTCGTCACGGTCAAATTTCGTTCGCGGGCAAAGCTGGCCCGCCTCGCATGGATGGCCAAAGGGGAAGCGAAAAGCGCCGGGACCCAAAGAGCGGAGCGCGCTCTCTGGCGAAAGGCAAATAGCGATTACCGATAAGCGAACAACGGCCTTCTTGTGTACTCTATATGATTGGCAGGAAGTCCTATTCCGCTGCTGAAAACGAATGATCTTTTCTAATCGCACAGCACGCCGTGAGTTGCGCTGGGGCGTGAACCGGGATTCCCAATACGCGCCAGGTTTTCGCCGATTCCGGTGGATGATCGCACCGCTATGCTTGCTCCTGGCGCTAACGCTTTCGTCGGCAGCGACGTTCGCGCAGGTCCCGTCTCCCTGGGTCGATACCAAACCTCTTTCCGTCGACACCGGTACCACCGGATTGAAGCTGATGCTGCGCCGCCTGCACACTACAGCGCGGTTGATGCACACCGTCGCTCATCCCGATGACGAAGATGGCGGAATGTTGACGCTGGAGTCGCGCGGTCATGGCGTGAGCGCTTTGCAACTGACCCTGAATCGCGGCGAAGGTGGGCAGAACAAGGTCGGCAGCAATCTGTTCGACGAGTTGGGAATCATTCGCACCCTCGAACTTGCTGGCGGCCGACCGGTATTACGGCGTTGAGCAGCGGTTCACGCGAGTGGCCGATTTCGGTTTCTCCAAGACCCCGGAAGAAACATTTCAGAAGTGGGGCGGACACGACATTGCGTTGGGCGACATGGTGCGTGTCATCCGCACGTTTCGGCCGGAGGTGATCTGCACTCGCTTCCAGGGGAATTCGCGTGATGGGCATGGCCATCACCAGGCGTCGGGAATTTTGACGCGAGAGGCATTTCGCGCCGCCGCTGACCCCACGCGCTTTCCCGATCAGATCCGCGAAGGCCTGCAGCCTTGGCAGGCGAAAAAGCTCTACATGGACAACGTCCGCGGCACCGAAGACTGGACCATTAAGCTGGAGACTTCGCAATTTGATCCGCTGCTGGGCGAAACCTACGTGCAATTCGGCTGGAAGGGCTTGCGGCATCAGCTTTCGCAGGGAGCGGGAGCCTGGACTGCGCCGGAAGGCGAGCGCTTTAGTTATTACAAGCTGATCGATTCGGTCATGCCCGATCGGCAGGCCGCGGGATTTCACGAGAAAGATTTCTTCGACGGAATCGACACTTCCTTGCCGGGGCTGGCGTCGCGGCTTGGCGCGGACGAAGCGAAAGCGCCATGGCTTCGTGCACAGTTGCAAGCGATCGCCGTAACGGTCGACCAGGCAACAACGGCGGCCGATAAGGATCCGCAGTCGGCAGGTAAGGCGCTGCTACAAGGACTCAACTTAACTCGCGCTCTCATCAAGAGAGTTGAGCAGTCGCAACTGCCGGCGGGGGAGAAGGCCGACTTGCTGGCCAATTTGCAGACCAAGCAACAGCAATTCGAAGAGGCCGCGAACCTCGCGCTGGGCCTGGGTCTCGGCGTGGGGCCGGGAACACCGGATGGCCGTCCGATGGCCGCGTCGTTTCCCACGGGCGATGGCGATGTGCTGGCAGCGGTTATCACCGCAGGCAAGCCGTTTTTGCTGATGGCCAAACTGCACAATGGCAGCGCCGCTCCGATGGATTTGAAACAGTTCACTCTGGATGTGCCCGAGGGATGGAAGTCTGAACTCTTCATGGACCACGTGCCGAAGCGGCTTGCTCCCGGTGATGGTTGTGCGTTGACCTTCCGGGTGACGCCGCCGATCGGCGCGCAGATTACGAAAGCATACTTTCATCGCGACGATCCCGAGACTGATGCAATTTACCAGATTGATGAGCCGGAGTATCTGACGCTGGCGCTTCCTCCTCCCCCGGTTTCGGCCCGAGTGGTGTACAGCATCGGCGGCGAGGACGGCGAGATTCGCAGCGTCGCCCGCACGCCCATGCACAACGGCAAAGGTGATGTGTGGTCGATGCCGCTGGCGGTGGTGCCGCCGTTCTCAGTGGAGACCTCGCCCACGACGCAAGTCATTCCTGCAGGTACGAATCCTTCCGCGCAACTGAGCGTTGACCTGCGCACAACAGCAGACCGTGCGACTGGAACCGTGCGTCCCGAAGTGCCGCAGGGATGGACGGTTGAGCCGCAGTCGGCGACCGTCAGCTTTACTGAATCAGGCCAACGCGCAGCCGAATTTAAGGAACTGCCCGATGGAGCGAAAGAAGGCTCGCTATCGAGTGCGCGCGAGTTTTGATGCCGACACACGCGACTACAGCGATGGCTACAGCCTGGTAGCGCGTCCCGATCTAGGGGGATTCTTCTACTACCAGCCCGCGCTGCAGCGGGCGAGCGTGGTCGAGGTAAAGGTGCCGCCAGGGCTGAAGATCGGCTACATCATGGGCGCGGGCGACGATATCCCAACTGTCTTACGGCAACTGGGGTTCGATGTCACGGTGCTGACCTCTGACGATGTGGGACACGGTGACCTGGGCCGCTTCGGAACCATCGTGCTGGGCATTCGAGCGTACGACACACGCGAAGATGTCACCAAGAACAACCAGCGATTGCTGGATTACGTGCGCAACGGCGGAACGCTGCTGGTGCAATACAACACCTCGCCCAGCGACTTCAACGGCGGTCACTACCTGCCTTATCCCGCCGATCTCAGCCGCGAGCGGGTCACCATAGAACAGGCGCCGGTCACCATTCTCGATCCGCAGAGTCCCGTCTTCCACTATCCCAATCCCATCACCGGGCACGATTTCGATGGCTGGGTGCAGGAGCGCGGCCTGTACTTCATGGACCAGTGGGACTCGCACTACACGCCCCTGCTGGCCTCCAACGATCCAGACCAGTCGCCGCAGAAGGGTGGGTTGCTGGTGGCGCAGTATGGCAAAGGCTATTACATCTACACCGGCTACGCGTTCTTCCGCCAGTTGCCGTTCGGCGTTCCCGGCGCCATACGTCTCTATGTGAATCTGCTGAGCGTAGGACATGAGCCCAAGTAGTCCGGCTGAGCAGCCGGAACTGATTCGCGGCGTAGGACTTGGCGTCTGCGACAACGCTCAACATGATCGACATGATCGGCGTGGGGCCGTTCATCACCCTGCCGCTGATCGTGGCTGCCGCCGGCGGTCCGCAGGCCATGCTGGGCTGGATTCTGGGCGCCGTGTTCGCGCTTTGCGACGGGCTGGTGTGGGCTGAGTTGGGCGCCGCGATGCCCGAAGCCGGCGGATCGTATCAATACCTCAAAGAGATTTACGGCCCAAAGTCGCTGGGCCGAATGCTGTCGTTCCTGTTCATCTGGCAGCTTTCGTTCAGCGCGCCGCTTTCGATCGCTTCCGGCTGCATCGGGCTATCCCACTATGCGGGATATCTGTGGCCAGTCGCTCGACCGCACATTCCTGGCGCACACCATCGCGTCTCGGCTTGCCGCTGATTGGCGCGCTGGAGGTAAGCGTGCTGGTGATGCCGGCGACGCTGGTGGCGATCGCGACCTGTGCCTTGGTGGTTTTCTTGCTTTATCGGCGAATCACCGTCATTGGCAAGTCTAGCGAGAGTTGCTGTGGGTCGGGGTTGCGCTGGCCGTAGGTTGGGTGATCATCGCCGGATTGACCCACTTCAGCGCGGCCCGCGCTTTCGACTTTCCGCCCGGCGCATTCACCTTGTCGCCGGCCTTCTTCACCGGGATGGGCGCGGCCATGCTGATCGCCACCTATGACTACTGGGGCTACTACAACGTCTGCTTTCTCGGCGGGGAAGTGAAGGATCCCGGGCGCACCATTCCGCGCGCGCTGATCATCTCGATTGTGGTGGTGGCGGCAATCTATATCGTGATGAACATCGCCGTGCTGGGAGTGATTCCGTGGCGCGAAATGGTGCAGCATCCGGCGAGCAGAACAATTACATCATCTCGGTATTCATGCAGCGGATCTACGGGAACTGGGCAGGGCGGGCGGTCACCGCTCTGATAATGTGGACGGCGTTCGCCTCGGTGTTCTCGCTGCTGCTCGGCTATTCGCGCGTGCCCTACGCGGCGGCGCTCGATGGCAATTACTTTCGCGCCTTCGCCCGCGTCGATCCCGAGCGCCGTTTTCCTACGGTGTCGCTGCTGGCGCTGGGCGGAGTGGCCATGCTGTTTTGCTTTCTGCGGCTGGCCGACGTGATTGCCGCGCTGGTGGTTATCCGGATTCTGCTGCAATTTATCGTGCAGGCGGTCGGGGTGATGGTGCTGCGCAAGCGCCGCCCAGACATGCCGCGGCCGTTTCGCATGTGGCTCTATCCGCTGCCGGCGCTGCTGGCTATTGCGGGATTCATCTTTCATTCTGCTGGCGCGCAAGAATTTTCTGCGCGAGATTCGCTACGCGGTGGTGATCCTGATCGTCGGATTGGCGATTTATTTGGTGCGTTCGTGGCGGCGGCACGAGTGGCCGTTCGCGCCCGCCTCCGCGAGTATGGAGACTGCGGGATAATGGAAGGCCAACCAGCGCGACTGGTCACGAATTGCGAGCCGCTCGCAACGTTGGCTCCGAATTTGGACGCACGACAGCTTACCTTTGTTAGCGCACAAGGTCTGATCTGCGATGGCCACCAGCGGAGCATGGCAAGATCCAAATTCACCAGCAAGGCCGACGGTTGGACTGGTTGGCGGGCAGCACCGGGATGCGCGTACGGTTTCCGAGCCGCCGCGTTTCGAGGGATCTGAGCCGGTGCCGCAGTCGGGATCGTTTCCCCCGATGCCGGTCGCGACGCCACGTCGGCGCAGCGCCCTGGGACCGCTGCAAGAACCGCTGTTCCGCACGCTTTGGATCGCGGCCGTCATCAGCTACACCGGCACCTGGATGCAGAACGTCGGCGCCGCCTGGCTGATGACGTCGCTCACCATGTCGCCGCTGATGGTGGGACTGGTGCAGGCGGCGGGCAGCATCGCAGTGTTTCTTGTCGTGCTGCCGGCGGGAGCCATCGCCGATGTGGTCGACCGTCGCAAGCTTCTGCTCTTCACCCAGACATGGATGGTGCTGGCGGCGGCCGGGCTGGGCGTGCTTACCCTTGCCGGCCGAGTAACGCCGACCTTGCTTTTATTATTCGCCTTACTGATGGGCGTGGGGGCGGTACTAAACGATCCGGCCTGGCAGGCGATCACGCCTGAGACGGTCTCGCACCGGAATTTTGCCGCCGGAGTGGCACTGAATTCGGCGGGATTCAATGTAGCGCGCGCCATCGGCCCTGCGCTCGGCGGTCTGGTCATTGCCGCTGCCGGCTCTGGCATCGCATTTCTGTTGAACGCGGTTTCGTTCTTCGGCGTGATCTACTTTCTGTATCAGTGGAAGCGACAGCCGGGGCGAACCACGCTTCGGGTCACCCACATGACGGAGGCCATGTTCGACGGCCTGCGCCATATGCGCGGCTCCTCCGAGGTGAAGAGCGTGCTGGTACGCAGCGCGGTCTTCAGCATCTCAGCCAGCGCGTTGCCGGCATTGTTGCCGCTGCTGGCGCATCCATTCGGCTCGCAGGGTTACGGTCTGCTGCTGGGCTTCTTCGGACTGGGCGCGCTGCTGGGTGCAACGTTGATGCCGTTCTTACGGCGGAGGCTTTCGACCGACGTGCTGGTGTCGCTGGCGACGGTGGTTTTCGCCTTTACCACGTATGCCGGCGGACGTTGGCAAAGTTTCGCAGTCTTATCGGTGACGATGTTTGCCGCCGGCGTGGCGTGGATTCAGATTCTTGCCAGCCTGAATGTCTCGGCGCAAACCATGTGTCCGGGCAACATGCGGGCGCGCGCCATTTCGATGTACTTGCTAGTCTTGCAAGGTGGATTAGCCGGCGGCGCGGCCTTATGGGGAGAAATTGCCGAGAAGGTTGGAATGCAACGTTCGTTGTTCTACGCCGCGCTGGGGCTGTTAATTGGGGTTGTAGCGTCAGCATGGTTCAAACTGGGTTCGTCAGAAATGCAGCCCAGCACGATAGGAATGGACTAGAATCCTTTACACGCAAGATCCGGCCACAGTTTTCAAATAAAAATAATCTCAGTGGAGGCTTTCGAATGAAGAAGGAATTTGCCATGGCGCTTCTCCTGCTGGCCTTAGGTGCAGCGGGAAATCTGGCGGCAGCGAATCCGCAGGGCAAGACTGACCAGAAACCAACCTTTTCAGCGGTGCTTGACCACGCGCTCACTGGCGTGGAGCACGAATTTGTTCCCGCAGCGGAAGCCATGCCCGACGACAAATTTAATTTCGCGCCGACTCAGGGGGACTTCAAGGGTGTGCGGACATTTGCCCAGCAGATCAAGCACGTCGCCGCGGTTAATTACATGTTCGCCGGTGCCATCCTTTCCGAAAAGCCACCAGTCGACTTAGGCAGCGAAAACGGTCCGGACAACATCACCTCAAAGGCCGACGTGGTGAAGTTCCTGAAAGACTCGTTCGCCTATCTGCACAAAGCGTTGAACACGATCGACGAGAACAATGTTCTGGGCCAGGTGCCTAGCCCGTTCGGCACGAATAAAGTCTCCCGGCTGGGACTGGCAACCATTGCCATCAGTCATCCGTTCGATCACTACGGGCAGATGGTGGAATATCTGCGGATGAACAACATCGTCCCTCCGGCTAGCCGGGCACAGTAGTTGTCGCGATTGCGAATGCTTGTTTACGATATCAGGCGCGAGCGATCGCGCCTGCTTTTTGAGTTGCGCTATTCCGCCAATCTGTATCTGCAGTTCCAATATTTTTCGCAATGCGAAAGCCTGAAACTTCTCGCCAGTGGCGGGGTTTCAGCAGTCGGGCCAACAGTTTTGTACGTGGCTGCCGAGAATGAATTCATCACGGATGTTCAGAAAACTCGATGCCATGGTGCTGATGATGACCACCTCCAGCGCACCCATTTCGACGGCTGCAATGTTCGTGGCTACCGGCGCCTGGCGGAAAGTTACGAGGGAGTTTTGCCGAATGAAAAAAGCTTTACTTTGCGGTTTGCTGGGAATTGCCATCGTGGGCTGCGGGTCGGCCCTTAACGCTCAAATGCCACCGGGGCCTAATGCCGGGCACAGACCTGGTAAGCCAATGACCACCGACGAACGGTTGCAGCGCCTCACTCAGGCTCTTAGCCTAACCGACGATCAGCAGCAAAAGATACGGCCGATCCTGGAGAGCGAGACGCAGCAACTGGATGCCTTGCATCAGAGCACCACGCTTACGGGACCAGACAGACGGGACAAGATGCTGGCCATCCGCGATACCACTACCAGCCAGATCAAGCCGATTTTGAATCCAGATCAGCAGACGAAGTACGAGCAGATGATGGCGCGTTACGCTCCACCGCAGGGCCATGGACAAAGTCAGGGTTCGGGACAAGGCCAGCCGCCTGCATCTCCGCCGCCTCCGCAGTAGTATTTGCTTTTGAGGATTGTCATTGCGAGCGCAGCGGGGAATCTGCTTTCTTCTGCCGGCATGAACCTGAATGTGAGAAGCCGATTCCTCACGGCCAGCCGTTCGTAATGACAACTCAAAATGACAACGCAAGTCCTGCTTGCCCTGTCGAATCGCCTCCCGCCCGTAGGTAGTGTCCTAAATCTGCGTTGATTGTATTCTGGGACTGGACAGCGCTGGGATGTCCCGTCCGAGCCTGGAAGGTGTAGGCTGTTCGTAGGAGACTGACATGGAAGCCGGCCGATTTGTAGCCATATTTGCAGCCATCTTTGTAGCCTTTTTTGCAGCCATTTTCCTCCCGCTAATTCTGTCGGGAGAGCGCTGGAGAGCAGCGCAGGACAGGGCACGCGCGCGCCGTATCGCTGACGCTAGGATGAATGCAAGACTTCTGAGACTCAACATCTGAGCGTTCCTAAAGGCTTTCCTCAAGATCGCGCAAGGGGTTCGCCGGAAGTCCACGCGCTGTCGTTTTGATTTGGGCACTCGAAGGTTGCAAACCGATCAACGCAGATTTAGGACACTACCCACCCGCACGGAATCCAATGAAAAGCTAGAATAGAGGGACGATGCGCCGGGTGTACCTCGACAACAACGCTACGACTCCGCTTCTGCCCGAGGTGTTTGAGGCGATGCGTCCTTACTTCTTCGAGAAGTTTGGCAATGCCTCGTCGATTCACCAGCAAGGGCAGCAGGCGCGTAGTGCGGTCGAGCGCGCCCGCGAGCAGGTTGCCGACTTGCTGAACTGCCGTGCAGCGGAGATTGTCTTCACCAGCGGCGGCACCGAAGGCGATAACCTGGCGCTGTTGGGGATGATGAAGGCCGGGGACCATATCATCACCTCATCGATCGAGCACCACGCTGTCCTGAACGCCTGCAAGCGCCTGGAAGAGATGGGTTGCACGGTAACGTACCTGCCGGTGGATGGCCGCGCTTTGGTCGATCCTGATGACGTTCGCCGGGCGCTGCGTCCGGAGACTAAGCTGATCAGCATTATCCTGGCGAACAATGAGACCGGCGTGTTGCAGCTGGTGAGCGAGATTGGCAAGATTGCGGCGGAAGCCGATGTGTACTTTCACACCGATGGGGTGCAGGCGGCAGGGAAGATTCCGCTCGACGTAAAGCAGATTGGCTGCGACCTGCTGACGATTGCCAGCCACAAGATTCATGGCCCGCAAGGCGCTGGCGCGCTGTTTGTGCGCAAGGGAACACTGCTGCAGCCTCTGTTCTATGGCGGAAGGCACGAGCGTTCGCGGAGAGCAGGGACGGAGAACCTGGCAGGCATTGTCGGTCTGGGGAAGGCTACCGAGATAGCGCGCGAGGGCTTTGCCGATGGCAGCGTGGAGCGTATGGCAGCTCTGCGCGACCGGCTGGAGCACACGATCGTCGAAGGCGTCGAGCAGGTGGGCGTGAACAGCGTCGATGCGCCGCGGGTGCCCAACACGGCGAATATTTATTTCGATTGCATCGAAGGCGAGGCCATGGTGATCGCACTTGACCTGAAAGGACTGTCGGTATCGACGGGCGCGGCCTGTTCGTCAGGTGCGATCGAGCCCTCGCATGTGCTGACCGCGATGGGACTGTCGGCTGATCGCGCCCGGGCCAGCATCCGCTTCAGCCTGGGGAAGCAGAATTCGGCGGACGATGTGGAGTTCGCGCTGGGCCTGGTTCCGGAAGTGGTGGCACGGCTGCGCGAGATCAGTCCGGTGTGGAGGAAAGCTGGAAGCTCTCAGCCGTCAGCTCTTAGTTGAGACGCTATTCGCGGTTCGCCATCTCAGTTCGGGCGCTTTGAAGCTCAGATAGAATTGTCATGGGTTGAGCAACCGAGACCAAAACCGGCAGTTTCGAGCGGCCGTACGCGAAATCGAACGCATTCTTGGCAGGGGGCTTTCGAGAAAAGAACGCAGCCGGTTACATAGAGAGATAAGCAAGCAGCGCCACTCCTTTGAGGTGATAGTTGAAATAGGCATTGGGATGTTTGGATAGAGATCTATGAGAACAGTCGCGCGAACAGTTAAACCCGACATTCGAGAGTACTTCAAGCCAATTGTGGGTCAGCGTCCTTGGCGCGCTCGTTCGGGCGTCGGGAGTTTCCTGACCTTCGAATTTGGGCGAAAAGTGAAGGAAGATCATCATGTACGGGGGGAGTGGCACCTCTGGGTATACGAGGCAAAGTGGTCACTGTTCCATGGCGATCGCAAACTTGTGGACTCAGATTCGAGCCAGGAGGCAGTTGAGGTTGCGGTTCGGCGCCTCGAATTCTTTGAATTGACAAAAGTTAAATTCGATCGGCAAAACTCGGCTACGGAGTTCACATTTGGTGATTTCAGCCTGATTGTGTCTCCTGCGGACTATCTTCCAGATCCCGACGAGCGGGATGAATACTGGCTCTTGTTTATGCCTGACAGTGAGGTTCTCACCGTTGGTCCGGGGGGGATCGACATCGGTCCCTCTGACCGTTAATTGTCTAAATGATGCAGCTAGGTGACACCATTGCCGTAGCCATGTCCGGAGGCGTCGACTCCTCCGCGGTCGCGGCGCTGTTGTGTGAGCAGGGCTACAACGTGGTCGGTCTCACGCTGCAGCTCTGGAACCAGCGCCGGCTGGCTGGTCACGAGGGCATGCCGGAGTCGGTGCAGGGCCGCTGCTGCTCCATCGATGATGTGTACGACGCGCGCCGTGTGGCCGAGACGCTGGGCATCCCTTATTACGTGGTTAATCAGGAAGAGCGCTTCGAGCACGACGTGGTGCGGCCGTTCGTCGACGAGTATCTGTCAGGGCGCACGCCGATTCCTTGCAGCCTGTGCAATAACCATCTCAAGTTCGATCAGTTGCTGATCACCGCGCGCCAGATTGGCGCCGAGCTGCTGGCCACAGGACATTACGCGCGCAACGAATTCGACGCGGGCAGTGGCCGCTGGATCCTGAAGCGCCCTGCTGATCGCGCCAAGGATCAGACGTACTTCCTTTTTGGTCTCACCCAGGAGCAGTTGAGCCGGACGCTGTTTCCGCTAGGAGAAATGCGCAAGCCCGAGGTGCGCGACGAGGCCAAGCGCGCCGGCTTGCGCCTGTTCGAGAAGCCCGACTCGCAGGAGATCTGCTTCATTCCCGGCGGAGATTACAAGCAGTTTCTTGATGCCTATCTGGAGGAGCAGGGCGAGGAAATTCCCGACACTGCGGGTGATCTGGTTACCACTACCGGCGAGATTGTGGGATCGCACAACGGCATTCACAACTTCACCGTCGGCCAGCGCAAGGGGCTCGGCGTGGCAACTGGATCGCCTCTGTACGTACTGGAGATTCGCGGTGATAAGCGACAGGTTGTGGTTGGCGGTGGCGACGAGTTGTACTCGCGTACCCTGCGCGCCAGGCGGGTGAACTGGATTGCCGTTGACGATCTTCGCGAGCCGATACGAGTGCAGGCCAAGATTCGCCATCGCCATGAACCGGCTGAGGCGATCTTGGAGAAGATCGGAGACAACGAAGTGCTGCTGACGTTTGACGAGCCGCAGCGCGCGATTACGCCTGGGCAGGCCGTGGTGTTCTACGATGGGGACTTGGTCGTGGGTGGGGGATGGATCAACTGAACAGCAGGTCCATCCGATCCAGCTGAAGCGTTCGGTCGGGATGACACGAATTTTCAGTGGCGAAGCGAGCCCCTAGCCCCTGACCACTGCTTCAAATAAACATTTCGTCGCTGGGACCACCGTTGCGGCGGCGCTTCTGGCTGTTGAAGAAGGCTCCTACTCCCACGCTGATCGCCTGCACGATTCCGGAGACCTGCCGCACCGGCGACATCACCGTGTGCTGCACTTTTTCGGAAGTCTCTTCCACGCGATCCATGGTTCGAGTTACCATCTCGTCGCCCCGAATCACCTGCAAGCGAACCCGGTCGACCACATCATTGACGGTGGCATCGATGCGTTCGACGCTGCCGCGCGCCGTGGTCGTGATGTGACTCAAGTTGTCCAGGACCACATCGACCTTTGGCTTGGCCACTTCCAGAAATGCCTTTACCTCCACCTGCATCGAATTCACATTCTCCAGCAGCGGCAGAATCTTGGGCATAATTGTGGTAGTGGTGTCTTCGACCTTGTTGGCGAGCGTCTCCATGCGGGCGCGAAGCTTGAGCAACGCAATCAGCATGACTAACATAATGATCGCTTGCACTGCAAAAGCAATGGCTGTGATGGCGACAAAGATGGTCAGATTGTCATTCATGTCGAACGGTACCGGGGAACCGTGAGGCTGACTTCATGGGCTACGGTCAAACTGCAACTCATGCGCGGAACGGTTCAAGACCGTACTCCGGCAACAAGCTAGGGAACGTTGGGCGTGGTGCCTTCCACGTTCTCGCTGGTGGCCTCGCGATAGGCCTGGCGTCCGGCCTCGTAGGCCGAGCGAATCTGATCTTTCTGCTGATTCAGGTAGTCGCGGCCCTTGTCGGCCCAGCTTCCCGCCTGTTCACGCGCCTGCCGGGCCCGCTCTTTCACCGTGTCGCGGCCGTCTTCGGCGACTTCGCGAAGCTGCTGGCGAATTTCGTCTCCAGCCTTGGGAGCGTAAAGAATTCCTACGGCCGCTCCTATGCCCAAGCCCGCTAAAAACCACAGGAAACCACTACCGTCGCGATCCGACATAATTGCCTCCTTACGAAAAGCTGACGAGTCCGGATGTTAGCACCCGTTTTCCAGAATTACAAACTCGTGCCAGCTCAAAGTTATGCTTCTTTTCGGTTGGATGCGCTCAGTGGTCGTTGGTGATTGCTCAACTCATTGACGCTGGCTCATTTTTTCAGCAGCACGATTTGCCCGGCATGATATACGGTGTGTTCGATGACGCCGTGCGCCTCGGCATAGTAGCTTCGTTTGCCGGCAGCGGTCAGCTCATTCAGCCGCGCGGGATCGAGTTTTGCCAGCGCCGCCCGGAAGTTCTGGTTCGACGCGCGAAAATCATCCAGCGTTCCCTTCCAATTCTCTTCACTGGCGGAAGGCATGGCAGGGAAGTTGAGTTCCTCGACTAGTCCCGCTCGCTGACCGGCCAATCGCTGGGTCGCCACCCCTTCCCAGAAAGTCATGTGCATCACGATCTCCCAGATCGTGTGGCGGCCTGCCAGTGGCCGGGCCGCAGCAGTCTCCGGCGAAATTCCGTCGAGTATTTGCCAGATGGGATCGCCGTGCCAGGCTGCGCCGTTTAGGACGCCGTCGTAATGGTCGAGAATGCGTTGGACTTCAGACATGATTTCTCTCCTAACCTGCAAAAACTATAACACAGGTTAGAAGATCTCTCCGGCAAGGCAGGAGCAACCGGGCGCCGGCAAGAAAACATTGCGAGTGCCACAGAATTTCCGTCTGCCGAGTGACGCTTGCTGCGGCTTCGTATAAGATTCTTGCCGCAAGATCTTATCTTTCAGGAGAGGCTATGAAAACCATTCTACGGACAGCGATTTTAGTGGCTACTGGCGGCAGGGTTGGGGGCGACGCTGATGGCGCAGGACTCGGCGATGTCGTCGAAGGCGGCGGCGAAACCTGCGCAACCGATGGCGATGCCGGCCCCGCAACCGGCGCCGGAAATGACCAAGCTGATCAAACAGCTCTCGGGCACGTGGACGATAGCCGAGAAAGAAAATCCCGGGCCCATGTTTCCCAACGGTGGAGCGGGAACGGGCACGGCCACGATGATGCCCGGTCCGGGTGGATTGTCTTTGGTGGAGAAGTATCACTCCTCGGGCGCCATGGGACCCAGCTTCGATGGCGTCGGCACCTTCTGGTGGGACCCCAAGGCGCAGCTTTTCCGCGGCCTGTGGTGCGACAACCTTACTCCGAACGGCTGCGACGCCAGTGGTACTACAAAGTGGGATGGCGACAAGCTGGTCAGCACCATGCAGTCGGATTCAGGCGGCCAAATGATGATGAGCCGCTACACCTACTCCGACTGGACGCCTAACTCCTTCGTCATGACCATCGAGATGGGCTCCGACGCCAACTCCCTGAAGCCGGCAATGACTATTACCTACACCAAGGCAGGTACGCCCATGGTGGTTAGGAAAAAGCCGCTATAGCAATCGATCTGGCCGGAACAAGCCTTCAAACCGATGGCCAAGACCGTGACAGGCAAGAATCCGGAGGGTTGAAGCTGGCGTACGTCTGATTTTGGCGCACGTCCGATTACATAGGGACCGCGTTCTCGGGCAGAGGTTGATCGTTCTGCAACAGAGCACCGGGGGACTGGCCGGCATCCGGAGCCTGCATGGCGGCGGAGTGCGGCTCGTTGGGAGTGGGAGTGTCGGCGGCGACCTTCGGTTCTTGCGCAGCTGGCGTGTCGACCGGCTCCGCCGAGGCCCGGCCCCGGTAGCCTATCCTTTGCAAATCTTCCGGATTAGCGGTCTTCAGGATCGCGATCACCTCGGCCCGAGGAACAAAGATCGTGCCCTCCAAATCCAGCGCGGAGCTGCTGAAGGCGAGCTCGACAAACGAGGGATCGGAGATGTCGTAGCCAGTGATGGGAAGAACCAGCGTGCCGGTCAGAGATGGATTCCTGTTGTCGGCAAGTCCCAGGAGTAAACGGTCGAGAGCGGCGACCCTGACCCACTGATACTTGAGGATCGCCATGGCGGTGATGGGAGGCGACATGCGTCAGTCTCTCTGCCTGCATAGCCGTGCCGGGGCGGGCTGCGCTGGATGCATGGCAGATTTCATTCGCGCCCGCGTTTTGTTGGGCGAGCTATGCGGGCGCGATTCATGTTGCTGCGGAAGCTTAGCCCCGTAAGGCCGCCGCATGATTCCACAATATTGTGGGCGCTTCCAGAAACGTGACGGTGGAGTGGACGGTGCCCTCACGTCGCGACAACAGTGATATGCTCGCGAAAAAAGCTATCCGCTAGAACATTATCTGGACCATTTTGAACATACCTGGCATGCTGGGCTTAGATGCCTGCATTTTTCCGCGCCAAACTCCAACAGTTTGTCCAAGAGTCCGTCTCTAGCATTTTGGGTGAGTTGTCGGTTGCTAACGGCGCTGCCAAATTCCAACTTGCTCCGGAAGCGATCGAAGCTTGGAAGCTGCAATTGCCGGCTCTAATGAGAGGCTGCACAGAACTGATGGCAGCTATTCCTGCAGCAGCGAATTACGAGATACTTCTCGAATATCCGATACCGCGGGTCGGGAAGCGCATCGATGCCGTGCTTCTAATGAACCAGGTGATTGTAGCGATAGAAATGAAGTCAGGGCACTCGCCGACCGCCGCGGAACGCCAGGTCGACGACTATGCAATTTACTTAGCTTGTTTTCATGAGCCCAGCGCTGGTCGCATCATTGTGCCTTTAGTGATCTCAGACGGACACATCGCGGGCGCAGGAGCGCGTCCGTTCGCCGATGACGTAGTTCGGCCATGTCAAATCGCAACCTTCGCTAATGTGGGACAGGTGCTGATCTCAATCGAACATGCGAGCCTCACATCTGGGATGAGTCCCATTAATGCGGACTCGTGGGACAAAGGCCGCTTCCATCCTATTCCTCCAATCATCGATGCGGCTGTCAAGCTTTACTCAGAAATGGATGTGTTCGAGATTGGGCACGCCTGTGCTGCACAGGAAGACCTTGAGCTTGCAACCAACGCTCTCCTTGGAGCTGTGACCGCGGCTCGCACAAACGGCAAGAAGCTAATTTGCTTCGTCACGGGCGTGCCGGGCGCAGGCAAGACTCTAGTCGGACTTAATGCGGTTCATCGAAAAGAACTTCGAGACAGTAGTGCGTTCTTGTCTGGCAACGGACCCTTGGTAAAAATCATACGAGAAGCACTCATTCGCGACGTAACTCAGCGATCGCGAAGTTTAAGGAAGCCAGTCACTCGTCGGGAAGCTGAAATATCCGTGCAATCATTTATTCAAAGCGTCCATCGATTCGCTGACACCCATTACCAGATGGACGATCCCGTCCCCAGTGAGCGGGTCATCGTATTCGACGAGGCCCAGAGAGCATGGGACGCGGAACAGAACAAGCGGAAGAAGCGACCCGAAGTCTCCGAAGCACACATGATGCTTGAGGTGATGAGTCGTCATGAGGGTTGGGCTGTTCTGATCTGCTTAATTGGCGGCGGGCAGGAGATCAACAGTGGTGAGGCTGGACTAGCTGAATGGGGGGCTGCTCTGCGTGCTTTTCCAGGATGGCAGGTTCATGCTTCTCCTGAGATTTTGGCTCAGACGTCGGACGGGCCATTCTTGCTATTTCGTGACGAGGACCCATATCCCGATAGGATCAGAGCGGTCCCGCAATTTCATCTCAAAGTAAGTAACAGGTCGATTCGAGCTAAACACACCTCAGACTGGGTCGATGCCCTGCTCAGAGGGGACAAGCCTGCCGCCCACCGGCTAGCTGACGAGATGTCGCGTCCTCCGGTGCTGTCCAGAAGCCTCCAAACAGTCCGATCTTGGTTAGAAGGGAAGCGTAGGGGCTCTGCCAGAGCAGGCCTTGTCGCAAGCGCCACCGCATCGCGGTTGAGGGCAGACGGAATCGAGACCGCCTTTGGATTTCATCGTGATTTCGAATGGGAACGTTGGTTCCTGGATCGCGATACCTGCTCTGAAGCGGACTGCGATCACAGATATTGTAACGACGTGCGAGCTTCATCGAAGTTGGAGGTCGCGGCCACTCAATTTGAGGTGCAAGGACTGGAATTGGATTGGGTTGGGTTGTGCTGGGGCGAGGATCTGGTGTGGACAGGAAATCAGTGGGCAAGCTTTAGTTTTGGCGGGAAAACCTGGAGGTCTAACAAAAATAACCGCAAGCATCAATTTCGAGTAAACGGATATCGAGTTTTGCTAACAAGGGCTCGACAGGGAATGATCCTGTACCTCCCACAGCCAGCCGCCGAAGATTCCTCCCGCTTGCGCGACCAACTTGAAATCACCGCAGAGTTCTTGATTAGGTGTGGCGCACTCGAGGTGTGAAACTCGCTCAACTCGACCTCAAAGAAAAAACCCCACTCAAGCGAAAACCGCGCTTGAGTGGGGCACCCGATGGTTCTTCGGTTTGCCTTGAGCTAACTGCTAATTGCTAATGGCTAACTGCTGCCTTTAGTACATTCCGCCCATGCCGCCGCCGCCGTGAGGCATCGCCGGTTCCTTCTTCTCTTCCGGAAGCTCGGCTACCAGGGCTTCGGTGGTCAGCATCAGGGCCGCGATCGAGCCTGCGTTCTGCAGGGCCGTGCGCGTCACCTTGGTCGGATCGATGACGCCGGCTTTGACCAGGTCTTCGAACTTATCGGTCTGGGCGTTGTAGCCGAAGTTGTTTTCCTTCGACTCGCGGATCTTGCCCACAACGATCGCGCCTTCTTCGCCGGCAGTTGCCGACGATCTGGCGCAGAGGCTCTTCCAGAGCGCGACGCACGATGTTGGCGCCGATCTTCTCATCGCCTTCCAGCTTCAGGGCGTCGATGGCATCAGCGCAGCGCAACAGCGCCACGCCGCCGCCGGGGACGATGCCTTCTTCCACCGCAGCGCGGGTGGCGTGCATCGCGTCTTCCACGCGGGCTTTCTTTTCCTTCATTTCGGTTTCGGTCGCGGCGCCGACTTTGATCACGGCAACGCCACCGACCAGCTTCGCCAACCGCTCCTGCAACTTCTCGCGGTCGTAGTCGCTGGTGGTCTTTTCGATCTGGCCGCGAATTTCCTTCACGCGGCCTTCGATGTCGCCCGGCTTGCCCTTACCCTCGACGATGGTGGTGTTGTCCTTGTCGATGGTGATCTTCTTGGCCTGGCCGAGATCCGCGATCTGCACGTTCTCCAGCTTGATGCCGAGATCTTCGGTGATGGCCTTGCCGCCGGTCAGGATGGCGATGTCCTGCAGCATGGCCTTGCGGCGATCGCCGAAGCCCGGGGCCTTCACGGCCGCAACCTGCAAGGTTCCGCGCAGCTTGTTGACCACCAGGGTCGCCAGCGCTTCGCCTTCGACGTCTTCCGCGATGATGACCAGCGGACGGCCGCCCTTGGCGATCTGCTCCAGCAGCGGGAGCAGGTCTTTCATCGAGGAGATTTTCTTTTCGTGGATCAGGATGTAGGCGTTCTCCAGAACCGCTTCCATGCGCTCCGGATCGGTGACGAAGTAGGGGGACAGGTAGCCGCGGTCGAACTGCATGCCTTCGACGACTTCCAACTGGGTTTCCATCGTCTTGGCTTCTTCCACGGTGATGACGCCGTCTTTGCCGACCTTCTTCATGGCTTCGGCAATGATGCGGCCGATGGTCTCGTCATTGTTGGCGGAGATGGTGCCGACCTGCGCGATCATCTCGCCGGAAACCTTCTGCGACAGCTTGTCGAGAGCGGAGTTCTTGCGGTTGCCGTCTTCGTCCTGACGTGCCGACAGATGGCGGTCACGGCCTTCTCGATGCCGCGCTTCAGGGCCATCGGGTTGGCGCCGGCGGCAACGGTCTTGACGCCTTCGCGGTAGATGGCCTGCGCCAGAACGGTCGCGGTGGTGGTGCCGTCGCCGGCAACGTCGGAAGTCTTGGAAGCGACTTCGCGCACCATCTGCGCGCCCATGTTCTCGAGCGGATCCTTCAGCTCAATTTCCTTGGCTACGGTAACGCCGTCCTT
Organism: uncultured Acidobacteriaceae bacterium; assembly: GCA_963746515.1. GTDB lineage: Bacteria > Acidobacteriota > Terriglobia > Terriglobales > Acidobacteriaceae > Bog-257. Next base: position 160,477 of record CAVVBO010000007.1, read on the forward strand.
GGTGATGAGCGGCGAACCAAATTTCTTCTCGATCACGACATTGCGGCCCTTGGGACCGAGCGTGACTTTTACGGCATCGGCCAGAACATTCACGCCGCGAAGAATCGACTGGCGTGACTCTTCACCATGCAGAATCTGCTTTGCCATTGTTGTTTTCTCCTAGTTGTCAGTAGTCAGTGGTCAGTTGTCAGTTACGACCGTCGGCTGCTACGAGCATGAAATTGCTTGCAGACTGTTCTTGATTCGCGATTGTCAGCGCCTGCGGATGTCCGCTCAGCCAGTCCTGGCCAGCAATGTCAACTGGCGACTGAGCTACTGGCAACTGACTACTTCTTCGCGGCGTGTTCTTTGGCTTTGGCGGCGCCTTCCAGGATGCCGAGCACTTCTTCTTCGCGCATGATCAGGAAGTCTTCGCCGTCAATCTTGATCTCGGTGCCGGCATACTTGCCGAACAGGATGCGATCGCCCGCCTTCACATCCAGGGGGAAGGTCTCGCCTTTGTCGTTGGTCTTGCCACGGCCGACGGAGATGATTTCGCCTTCTTGCGGCTTGTCTTTGGCGCTGTCGGGGATGATGATTCCGCCACGGGTGGTTCGGCCTCTTCAACACGGCGAACCACGATGCGGTCGTGCAGGGGAGTCAGCTTAGTAGCCATTCTTCGAACTCCTTTCGAGCTTTGAGAATTCAGTTGGATTCCGTTACGTATTGGCCTGGCCTGGCGCTGGATTTTCGGCGTTGCGGATCGGCACAGTTCATGAACTTGGGATAACTGAGGATGTCAGGAGCGAGGGCCAGAGTCTCTGCTAGCACTCACTCCCTACGAGTGCTAATATAGGCGACTTGCAGGCTCGATGTCAAGCCGAGATATGAGTGGAATGCACTCATATTCGTGTAGAAGTGCCATCCAGCACTGTCGCTATCTTCAAATTAAACATAGGCTTAGCAACGAATGTTGCGATTATTCTGGCGCCCTGGCGATGCGATTGTAGCGAGTGCTCGATACGGGACGAGGCGAAAAGGTATCCTGCCATATGGCCGCTCGCATCTATGCCAGCAGAGCGCGCTCTGTTCGTATTTTCTAACGACTCGACTTTCATGTTCCCGTGCCTGATGAACTTTACAGTTCCCATAGTCCCGAGTTTGGCAGCATAATCGGATAAGTCGCAGGTGCCATCGTGCCAGTCCTCCGTGCCGTTCGAGCCTCTTCGTCTTCCGCGCGCTTGTGGAAAATTGCGCTGCGCTGCTGGCCGCTGTTCTCAGCTGGCAGGCATTGAGCGTCGCGCAGAGATTCGCCCGCGACGTCATCCGCGACTTCGCCCGCAGCTTCCACCGCAACGCAGACGCCAGACGCAAGCCGTCTTCGCCAGCGAGCGCGCAGGTTTCGCCTGCGGCGCATCCTGATGCCACGTCCAGTAGAAATTCCCACGGCAGCGCAAATCGAAGCCGCAGGCAAACAAGCTGCGTCCGCAGATCCGGACTGCGACCGCAGTCGGCAGCGAGTGCCAATTCAACTCCCACCGCGCCAAGCCGGCGACGCATCGGCCAACTGCGAATGGATCGCGACCCAAGCCGAGCCTGCCTCCCAAATACAACGTCGACCTCATCGGCCAGCGCAACGTCGGCAGCGGTCTGGACTTCTACTCGCTCGACCGCGAAGTGGCGTTGGGACGCCAGCTGTCGCAGGAAGTGGAGGCGAGCGCGCGGCTGGTCACCGATCCCGTCATCACCGAGTACATCAATCGCATCGGCCAGAACCTGGTGCGCAACTCCGACGCGCGCGTGCCCTTCACCATCAAGGTCCTCGATACCGAAGAGGTGAACGCCTTCGCGCTGCCTGGCGGTTTCTTCTACGTCGAACAGCGGATTGATTCTGGCCGCCGACAATGAAGCCGAACTGGCCGGCGTGATGGCGCACGAGATTGCGCACGTCGCCGCCCGTCATGCCACCAAGAACATGACCCGGGCACAGATCTGGAACATGGCTTCGGTGCCGCTGATCTTCATTGGCGGGCCGGTGGCGTATGCCATCAGCTGAAGTCGCCGGGCTGGCGGTGCCGCTGGGCTTCCTGAAGTTTTCGCGCGATGCCGAGCGCGAAGCCGACCTGCTCGGTCTGGAATACGACTACGCCACCGGCTACGATCCCGAAGCGTTTGTGGAGTTCTTCGAGAAGCTGAACATCGAGAAGAAGAAGCCGAACATGGTGGCCAAGGCGTTCGCCACTCATCCCATGAATGTCGAACGCATCCAGGCGGCGCAGGAGGAGATTCGCAAATATCTGCCCGATCGTCCCGAATACGTCGTCGATACCAGCGAGTTCGAGAACGTGAAAGCGCGCCTGGCTGATGCTGGAGAACGGTCATCACCTCGGCGGCGCCAAGCCGGAGCCGGGCCGTCCGGTGTTGTTGAAGCGCACCTCGTCGGGCAGCAGCAGCGATCCGAGCTCAACCCAGGGTACGCAAGACGATGGCAGGCCCACGCTGAAGCGGGCTTCGGGCAGCATCGATCCGGCGCAGAGCACGCAGGATCAGAAGGACGATGCAGGTCCCACGCTGAAGCAAGCGCCCGCAACGACTGCCAGCGCCGGGACCGATTCCTCTAGCTCGACGCAGGCTACTCAAGATCAGAAGGACGATAGCCTTCCCACGCTGAAGCAGACTCCGGGAAGTACCGACAGCAGCGGCGCCGGCTCTGCCAGTTCGACGCAGACTACGCAAGATCAGAAGGACGATGGCCCTCCCACGCTGAAGCAGGCGCAAGCCACTCCCAATTTTAAAAACTAGAGTTCGCTCTTGCTTTTAGCTCTTGGCAAGCCGTGAGAAATCTTTAGGATTGGGCGAATTATATTGCGCGAATTAGAAGGGGCAGTGATGCACATTGGATCGGCACTGATTCTGGCAGCGATCCTGATCGGCGCCAGCGTCCGAGTAGCAATCTTGCTGCACCAGGGGAAAACCATCTCGTCGACTTCGCGCCGTTAACTTCCTGCCAGGCTCTGGTAGCTCTTACACAGCGGGGATCCACAGATAGGGTAACGAATCAAGAAATGATTAGAGCGTGTTTCAAAAATACCTTTAGCTTTTCCCCGGTGGAAGCGCGGGCTTTTAGGCCTGCGAAAGTGGCGGCTCCCCAAGAAACGGCTTTATAGCCGCGCTCCGGCGAAGTGGGGTTTATGAAACACGCTCCAGGCATGTTTGCATCACTGCGGAGCGGAGACGCTCATAGCATTTCTGGCTACGAGCTAAAAGCTAAGAGCCAAAAGCTAATCTACAATATGCGTATGAAGATGCCGCCTGTGTGGTTTGCCATCTTTGCTCTTGTGCTGGTATCGGTTTCCCTGATTGCCGGCGACAAGAAAGACGAAGGCCCGCAATCGTCGCTGGCATTTGTGGTCCTGAAAGACGACAACGGAAAGCCGGTGCGCAATGCTGCCGTGGTGTTGCATTTTGTGGGAAAGCGCGGCAAGCAGGGAAAGGCCGGATTCGAACTCAAGACCGATCCTGACGGCAAGACCCATTTCGACGGTGTTCCTTACGGCACCATGCGCATACAGGTGATTGCCCCGGGCTTCCAGACTTTTGGCGACGACTACACCGTCAACCAGCCTGACCAGGAAATCACCATTCGACTGAAGCGGCCGCAAGAGGAGTATTCGATCTACGAAAAGCATGATGGCAGCGGTAATGGCAGTGGGAGCAGCAAAGGGACCAGTGGGACTCCGCCGCCGCAGAATAAGCCGTAGTAAATCGGCTCTTAGCCTTTAGCTCTTAGCTTTTAGCAATCGCAGATTCGCATCGGATGAATTTGAATGGTTAGAAGCACCCGCTCGCGTCCGCTAATAGCTAAGGAAACTCTGATTAAGGCTTGTTTTGAAGAGGACGGCCTCTAGGTCGTCCTTTAAGTTCTCGAGAATCGTCCGGCTTTAGCCGCTGCGGGACCTCGCTCTCACTTGATCAGAGTTTCCCTAACGGCTAAGAGCTTAAGAGCCGGGCGCGCCGAAGGAGCGCCATCTCATGATCGAAGCCCGCGTACTCTGGACCGACAACGATCGTTTCCTTGGCCAGGCCGCCAGCGGTCACGCGCTGGTTGTTGATACCGGCAGCGAGAAGTCGGCCAACTCTCCTGTCGAGCTGGTTGTGATCGCACTGTGTGCCTGTACCGCCAGCGATGTAGTCGGAATTCTCCGCAAGAAGCGCGAGCCCTTTACCAGCCTCGAGGTACGAGCCACCGCCGAGCGCACCGAAACCTTTCCCAAGATCTTTACCACGATTCGCATGATCTATCGCGTCACCGGCAACGTGACCCATAAAGCGATGGAGGATGCCATCCGCCTCTCGAAGGAAAAATACTGTTCCGTGTCGGCGATGCTGGAAAAGTCGGCGAAGATAGAGTTCGAGATCGAGTACGCGGAGTGAAACCGGTTGTTGGCCCTTAGCTGATAGGGCTACTAGCTTGTTTTGAAGGGGCCGACCTTCAGATTCTTTAGAACTAACTTTCTGGTTCGACGGTGGAGTAAAAGGCGCAAAAAGCGAGCGCCGGAGGCGCGGAATAGCTTAGCCCAGGACGTAGCCGAAGGTGGAGTCCCTGGGTCAGGTGGAAAATTGATCCGCGTCCTGTAGGGACGACAGAGGTTCTCACTCAGACTCTCCAGGTCATTCGCTAAGACCCGAAAGATCATGCGGCTTTAGCTGCTGCGGGACTTGCTTAGACTTGACAGATTCTCCCTAAGAGTGACCTGGTCATGCCCTGAAAGTGGTATTGCGTTGCCGGCCTCAAAGTGCCAGCCTATTCTGTGGAGCCGAAAACAAAGGTAGACGTACCTTTTCCTTAGGCTCCTTTTGTTTTGCCGTCGGAGAAACTCGAAGCGCGAGCCGAGCGGCGAAACAAAACGGGCTGGCCCAGTGCCCTCGTCCGGCAAGCCGATTTTTGAAAACCGAAATAAATGGCCCATCATTGGGCGCCTCGTTGTGCGATCGATCCTCGTGTAACGGGTGATAGCAAGGTCTAGTTCGATGGAGAAACGGGATCGACTTGACCGAAACCTTGCTTTCTTGTTCTGGCCTGCACCGGCGATCAGCGGCACTCATCCATCTGCGATCTGAGTCCCCGGCACTCAAGTCGCCAGAGTGCCAATCTTGACAGGGGCTAGCTTGCTCCCTAGAATAAAGCTGCGGGATTGTATCTTGTCGCTCCCATAAATAATTGCGGTAGCAGTGAGTTACAGTCCTCGGGCAATCGGACGTATGGGCACACCGGCAGGCATCGGAAAACGCGAACGCGAAATTCTTACAGCGATCGTGGAGACCTACATCTCCACGGGCGAGCCCGTCGGCTCGCGCACGCTGGCGCGCAACAATCGCGAGAACCTGAGCGCCGCCTCCATCCGCAACGTCATGGCCGACCTGGCCGACGCCGGATTTCTGGAGCAGCCGCACACCTCGGCCGGACGCGTGCCGACCGCGCAGGCTTATCGTTTTTATGTGAAGCAGTTGACCGGCGAGGCGCGCCTGTCGCCCGCCGACGAAAGCCTCATCCAGGGCAGTCTGCAAGGCTCGCAGGACCTGCAGGAGTTCATGGAGCGCACCTCGCACGTGCTGTCGCTGATCTCGCACGGCGTGGGAGTTGACGGTCAGCTCGAGCGCCGGGACAGCGCAACGCGCTGGAGCATGTTTACTTCCAGCGCATGGCCGACAAGAAAGTTCTGGCCGTGGTGGTCATGCGCAACGGACTGGTGCGCGATCGCGTCTTGCGGCTGAGCGACGATCTTTCCGTCGCCGACCTGGAAGCGGCCGCTGCCTACATCAATCAGAACTTTCGCGGCTGGGAGATGGAGTCGCTGCGCAACGAGATTGCCAAGCGCATTCAGCAGGAGCGCAGCGAATACGATCGCCTGATGTCGTCGGTCGAGCAGCTTTATGCGCAGGGGGCGCTGGCCACTGAAGGCCCGGCGCAGTCGGTGTACGTGGAAGGCGCGTCGAATCTGGTGCTCACCGAGCAGGACAAGGAGCGTCTGCGCCAACTGCTGGCCACCTTGGAAGAGAAGCAGCGCGTCGTCGACCTGCTCTCGGCCTACCTGGACACGCGCCAGGAGGCGGTGCGCGTAGTTGTGGGTCTGGAAGACGCCATGCCGCATCTAAATAATTTTGTGCTGATTGGAACGCCGGCGCGCGTGGGCGACGAGGTGATGGGTTCGCTGGCCGTGATTGGCCCGACCCGCATGGATTACGAGCACACGATCACCGCAGTCTCCTACATCGCGCGCCTGTTCGATCAGCTGTGGAACGAGTCGACGTAGAGTTCGCGGGAAAGTCGAGTTGAGTCGCTTCTGGAGGGGCACAGCTTGCTAGCTGACGCCGTAAGACAGGCTTTATTTGTCTGTCATCCCGAACGCGGCTTTAGCCGGTGAGGGATCTGCTTTTCCATGTCGTAGAGTCGAAAGAGACGGCATCGGCTTGAGAGATTTCGTCTGCAGAATAAGTCATCGAAAGACCTATGCAATTCAAGAAGACAAATGGAGGCTCCGACACGGAGCTGGAGTCTGGATCACGAATTACCGCCGGCGGAGAGACGACGACTGCCGGCCGAACAAGCTGCCCGTCAAAGATCGGCCGCCGACTGCAAGCCGAACTGGAGAAGGCTCGCGCCGAGCGCGCGGCCTATCTGGATCGGCGGCGCGCCTGCAGGCCGAGTTCGACAACTTTCGCAAGCGCAACGCCAAGGAGCAGCAGGAGTATCGCGACTACGCTCTGGCCGACGCGCTGCAAACCGCTGCTGCCCATCCTCGACAGCCTGGATCGCGCGCTGAAGACCAACGCCGCGTCGCTGGAGGATTTCCAGTCGGGCATCGAACTCATCGACAAGCAGTTTCACGATGCGCTGGCCAAGCTGGGCGTGCAGCCGATGCCGGCCGAGGGCGAGGTGTTCGATCCCAATCTGCATCAGGCGGTGCAGATGGTCGACACCGACGAGGCTGAGGACAATCATGTGATCGACGAGCTGCAGCGCGGCTACAAGTTGAAAGAGCGCCTGCTGCGTCCGGCGATGGTGCGCGTGGCGCGCAATCCCGAAATAAATCAAGAGTAAGAAGGTAAACAGTATCTGGCCACGACAGTGAAACGCGACTACTACGAGGTACTGGGCGTCTCGCGCACCGCCAACGATCAGGAGATCAAGAGCGCCTATCGCAAGCTCGCCCTGCAATTTCATCCCGACCGCAATCCCGATAATCCCGAATGCCGAAGAGCGCTTCAAGGAGTGCAGCGAGGCCTATGCCGTTCTGGCCGACAGCGAGAAGCGCGCCCGCTACGACCGCTTCGGCCATGCCGGCGTGGCCAGCGGTCCGGGCAGGGCTCCGGCGGATTCGATGCCACCGTCTTCAACGACTTTCAGGACATCTTCGGCGACATCTTCGGCTTCGGCGACATGTTTGGCGGCCAGGGTGGACGCCGCCGCACGCGCGCGCAACGCGGCGCCGATCTGCGCGAGGACTTGACGCTCGAGTTCGAGGAAGCTGTCTTCGGCGTCACCAAGCAGGTTGCAGGTGCGGCGTCTGGAAGAGTGCGAGCCGTGCAAGGGCAGCGGCGTTGCGCCCGGCAAGGCGCCCATCAACTGCACCACCTGCGGCGGCCGCGGGCAGATGCGCTATCAGCAGGGCTTCTTCTCCATCACGCGCGCCTGCAGCACCTGCGGCGGCTCGGGCAAGCTGATCGTCGATCCCTGCAACCAGTGCCGCGGCCAGGGACGCGTCACTCGCGAGCGCACGGTGACCGTCAAGGTTCCGGCAGGAGTCGAGGAGGGCGCGCGCATTCTGTACTCGGGCGAAGGCGAGGCCGGCGTTTTCGGCGGGCCTCCGGGCGATCTCTACGTCGTGCTGCATGCCAAGGAGCATTCGTTCTTCGAGCGCGAAGGCAAGAACCTCTACTGCGTCGTGCCGATCTCGTTCTCGCAGGCCGCGCTGGGCGCAGAGATCCAGGTGCCGACGCTGGAAGGCGACCAGGCCCTGAAGATTCCCGAGGGCACGCAGACCGGATCGACCTTCAAGCTGAAGAACAAGGGTGTGCCGGTGCTGAACGGCCGCGGCCGCGGCGATCTCTTCGTCGAAGTGAAGGTGCAGACGCCCGCCAAGCTCAGCAAGCGCCAACGCGAGCTGATGCAAGAGCTGCACACTACCATCTCGGTCGAGAACAAGCCGGTCAGCCGCTCGCTGCTGAACAAGGTGAAAGAGATTTTCGGGTAGGTGGCATTTAGCGGTTAGCACTTAGCCGTTGGTTCTCAGTTCTTAAGCTTTTAGCACAGCAAGGTGCATTCAGCGGCGACATTTCCTTCATGCGGCTTGTAATATCTTCGCATCACGGCGCACTAGAATAATCGCGGATTTGGTGTGAAACTAACCGCGCAGCGGTGGCTCTGAAGTTAGCCCAGGGCGTAAGCCCCGGGTAAGGCGAAAAAAGTAACCCGAGTCCCGTCGGGACGGCACAGGTTTACGACGTGAACTGGCGCGATAGAATCAGTACGGATCCGGCAATCCATCACGGCGATCCCTGTATCAAAGGCACTCGCGTGCCAGTAAGCGTTATCGCCGGCAGTATCGCTGACGGGGATACGACTGAACAACTGATTGCCGCCTATCCGCAACTCACCACTGAGGATATCTGCGCGGCGCTGCAATTCCTGCAAGCCAAGAGCTAATAGCTAAAGGCTAAGAGCCAAAAGCGAATCGCGAAAAGCGGCCCTCCCTTGGACAAAGCCCTCCGCATCTACGCCTGGTTCCTGTTGGTCGTGACCGTGCTGCCCGCTCTCGCCCGGCTGGCCAAACCGCGCGAGTTGGCGCACATTTTGCTTCTGCGCTACGAAAATCCCAAGCGCCGCAAGCGCGCTCGCCTCGGCGGCATCATCTACCTGGGCCTATCGCTGTGCGCCATTCCGGTTTTGTGGCGTGCCCCGATGCGTCAGGAGCGTTGGCTGATTATGGCGGTGCTGGTCGGCGCCATTTCCGCGCTGGAGTTCATGCTCAACAGCCGGCTGTTTGACGAGGAAGCACTGACCCGCCAGAATCGCCTCTTCGGCGGAGTCTACGCTGCCACGGCCATCGCCGTCGCTCTGCTACTCTTCACTCGATGACCCGACGCCGCTGGATTGCCGACGAGTTTTCCCGCGACCGCGCAGCCTTGACCGGAGCGCACGCCGCACACTTGTCGCGAACCCTGCGGGCGCGTGTCGGACAGGAGTTCGAAGTTGCCTGCGGCGATCAGTTGCGACGGGCGACCGTGGCAAGCGTGACCGCCGATCGTGTCGAGTTTGCACTCGGCGAAGAACTTGCCGCCAGTGAGCCTGTCCCCATCACACTGTTGTTGGCCATCTTCAAGTTTGATCGCGTGGAGTGGGCGATCGAGAAATGCACCGAGCTGAACGTTACGACCATCGTTCCAGTCGTCGCCCGCCGCACCGAAAAACATCTTGCCATCGCCGCAGAGAAGCGGGTCGAACGCTGGCGCCGCATCGCGCGCGAAGCCTCCGAACAATCGCGCCGCGTCTCGCCGCCGGAAATTGCCGAGCCGACAAAACTCCGCGACGCACTGGTACAGCTTCACGAACCGAGCGCTCCGCATTTCACTTTCATCCCGACCGAGCGCTTTAGCCCGAGTGGAGGGATCTGCGGTTCACCGACAGGCAGCTTGCAGATCGAACCGCGTGACAACGAGCCTCGCAGGGACATTAAACCGCCTGAGAACGAGCCCCGCAGGGGCGGAATTGAACTTAGCCCAGGGCGTAATCCCTGGGTAGGCGCCCCAATAGAGCTGAGTCCCGTAGGGACGGCAGAAAAGGGCAGCGAGGCTGCTCATCTTCGGATCGTGCTGGCCGAAAACGAACGCGAATTGCATCTTCCCGACGTCTTACGCTCGCGTCAACAAATCGCATCCCTCGCGCTGGCCATTGGCCCCGAAGGCGGCTGGGCAGACGACGAGTTGCAGACTTTCGCAACCTCGCAATGGATTGCCGTCTCGCTGGGCGAAACCATTCTTCGCGCCGAAACCGCCGCCATCGCCTCGCTGGCCATCGCACGCACGGAAATCTAGCAGTCAGCACTCAGCCTTCAGCACACTTAAGCGCTTCAAACGCCATTATCGGGGGAGCAGGACGCAGTGTGGCGCTGCGAACGACCGCAGATCCCTCGGCTCCGTCGGCCAACAGAAGGCCGTCTGCGGGATGACAAACTTGAGGGGCAAGACGCTGGAACCCGGAGCGATTTGATGCGGACTGTGAGCTGACAGCTAAGAGCGAAAAGCTAAAAGCGAATAGCGAAAAGCGAAAAGCGAAAAGCGCTCTTTCCCCTTGTCATCCGGCGTCTGACCCATCATAATGTTATCTTCGCCTTTTGTTCGTGCGAGTCGAGATATCAGTGTCAAATAACGGCCATCACCATTTCGTTCCCACCGATGAGCAACGCCAGGCCATCGAACACGTGCATGGTCCGATGCTGGTAGTTGCCGGCGCCGGTACCGGCAAGACCACCGTGCTGGCCCGCCGCATCGCGCACCTCATCCAGAGCGAAGCTGCCAAGCCGGAAGAAATCCTCGCCGTCACCTACACACGCAACTCCGCCGCCGAACTGATTAACCGCGTTGCCGCCATTCTCTATCCGGAAGAGAACCAGCAGTCCCTCTATCCCGAGATGGATCGGCCCAGGGCCGCGCGCAAGCTGCTTCGCAGTGGCCTGCAGGCGCACACATTTCATTCGTATTGCTATCGGCTGCTGAACGACGCAGGAAACAAGTTCCAGCTTCTCGACGACAACGATCTCTTCGTCTTGCTTCGCCGCCGGGTCGCAAACCTCAAGCTGCAGCATTACACCAAGTCGGCCGACCCGGGAAAATTCCTCAAAGAGCTGCTCGAGTTTTTCGGCAACTGTCATGACGAATTGCGTACGCCTGACGACTACGACGCCTATCTCAAGCAACTGGAGCGCCGCGAGATTCCGCTGCCGCGCATGGGCAAGTCGAAGGATGCGGTCGCGATGTCTGACGACGAAATCCTTGGCCGCTGTCACGAGGTCGCCTACGCCTTTCGCTACGCCGAAAACCTGTTGCAGCAGGAAGGTCTGGGAAGCTTTGGCCACATCATGACCCGTGCGGTTGACCTGCTCAGCCGCCGTCAATCCGTTCTGCAACGCGCCCAGCGGCGGGCACGCTTCATCCTGATCGACGAGTTTCAGGATTCCAACGTGGCCCAGATCAATCTCGCCAGCCTGCTGGCCGGAGAGGAAGCCAACGTCTTTGCAGTTGGCGATCCCGATCAGGCTATCTATCAGTTTCGCGGAGCGTCCAGCGGCGCTTTCGATCAGTTTCTGAACACCTTTGGCACCGATCGCGTGAAGCGGGTGACGATGTCGGCCAACCGTCGCTCCACGCTGCCGATCCTGCGCTGCGCGTATCAGGCGATTAAGTGCAATCCGCAAATCCTCAGCGTCGAGGCTGCCGACGGAGGCTGGCCGCGGCAGCCGCTTACCTGCGCGCGTCTTGATGACGATGCTCGGGTCGCGACCGCGCCGCCAGTCGTGCAGGCCATCGTTCCGAACAGCCTGGAGCAGGAAGCCACATTCATTGCCGACATGATCCAGGCGATTCAGCGCGAGCGGCCCGGCACCTGGCTCAGCCAGATCAGTGTGCTGTATCGCAGCCATTATCATCGCGAGAAGATTGTTGCCGAGCTTCATCAGCGCGGCATCCCCGTCCGGGTCAAAGGAGTCGATCTTTTCGATACGCCCGAATTGCGCGACGCGATGGCGGTATTGCGTATTCTCGATTCGACTCATCCCGTAGCGCTTTTTCGGGTCGCGGCATTGCCGCAGTTTGAGGTCGATCCAGAACGGTTCCGCGCCCAGTTGGTGCTGGCTGGACGCGATGGCTCCGCTGAGGCGGCGCTGGAAGAGAGTCCCGGGGGTACGGCCGTTGTGGAAGCAATCCGTAAGGCGCGCCAGGATCTGATTGTCGCCGGCAGCATGATGACCGATGCGCTGGCGATTGCGCGACGCGACTTTGGGCTTGCTGAATCGATGCCGCTGCGGCGGCTTGCCGATTTCGCCGAGCGCTGGAAGAACAAGCCCAGGCAGATCGTCGAACAGGGAACCCTGCGTGAGTTTCTGGAGTATGTAACCCTCTTCCGCGAGGCCGGTGGTGCGTTGCTGGAAGAGACCGACGAGGATGATCCGGTAGCCGCTCTTGCGCCCAACGAGGTTGGCAACGCGCCAGTCGACGACGCCGTGCAACTGATGACGGTTCACGCCGCCAAGGGACTCGAATTCCGTTGCGTCTTCGTAGTGCGGGTGGCATCGCAATCGTTCCCCAGTAATTACAAAGAGCCGCTGGTCGAATTTCCCCGCCAGCTTCGCAGTAAAGACAACGCCGCCGATACCGACGCCAAAACACAACACGAGCAGGAGGAGCGCCGCCTGTTCTATGTCGGCATGACGCGAGCCATGGACGAGCTCTACCTCGTCGGCAAGATTGCGCGGGGAAAAAACCCGATTCCGACCAAGTACATTCGCGAACTTGTCAGCGAGGCTGGGCTGGCCCTGAAGGGCGCCATCACGGCGCGAGTGCTGGAACCCGAACTGATCAGTAGCCTTCACGCCGCAGCCGAGCCACTGCCCAACGTGTCGCAGTGGACGCAACTTCCTCCACGCGAGGATGAACATTTGCATTCCCTCAGCGCCAGCGCCATCCAGCAGTATGAGTTCTGTCCTCTGGCTTACAAGCTGAAGTACGATTGGCGGCTTCCGGAAGAGGCTTCCGCGGCATTGCAGTATGGCAACGCCATGCATCTCGCCCTCAAGGCCTACTTCGATGGGGTTTGCGCCGGACGCCCGCCGGATGAGGAAACTGTGATCGCTTGTTTTCTCGACGAACTCACCAAGTCGAAAATCGATGAGCCGCTGCAACGCCAGATGTACGAGAAAGACGGTCGCGATCAATTGACCGCGCTGTTGCGATCGGAGCTTGGCCACTCGCGCGGTGAGATTCTGGAGACCGAACGCCGCTTCAAGGTCCAGATCGGTGGAGCGCAGGTGTCAGGCAGGTTTGACCGGCTGGATCAGGTTGACGGTGGCGAAGTGGAAGTGGTCGACTACAAGACCGGCAAGCCGAAAACTCAGGAAGACGCCGACGATAGTCTGCAGCTGTCGATCTATGCGCTCGCCGCCCGCAGCTTGGGCCACAACCCGTCGGCTCTGGTCTTCATCAATTTGCAAAACGGTGTCGCCGTGGAATCGCGACGTTCTCCGCAACAACTGATTGCGGCAGAGAATCGGGTTGCCGAGGTGGCCGCGAAAATCGCCGCTGGAGAATTTGACCCTAAGCCCAGTCAGGGATGCTGGCGATGCTCTTATAACAGTATCTGTCCGGAGCAGGAAGCTCCGTTGCTCGTTCCTCCGGCCAGCCGCGCCGCAAAAGTTAATTAACACCAAAAGCGAAGGGGGACGCTTGCGCGTCCCCCGGTTCGTACGGTCGAAAGCGGTTAGTGCTTCTTCGACTTCTTTGCCGCCTTCTTAGCCTTCTTTGCTGCCTTTTTCGTTGCCATGGTTTCTATTCTCCCTTTCCATTTGTCATGGAACATTGCGACATTCATTTCATCGCAATTTGTTAGTTGTATAGAGTCATTGAAAAAAATAGTCAAGCAAAAAACGCACGCCGAGATGCGCGCATCGCGAGCGCAGCCGGCCACTTGTCGCCTCGCGATGATCGCCGATGGCTTAACGCGCTTCCGTTTAATTTGCATCGTCGAATCAGCATGTGCGTGAGAGCCGCATAAACACTGGCTATTTCAGCATCCGTAAAACTGCGCCGCTAAGTGCGTCGTGCCACGCATGCGCCATCATTCCCGCGCGCAGACTCTTTCGCCACCATGCGAGTAACCCAAACATTAATCCATAAATTCCGATCAGAATCATGCGCGGCGACCCCTTCGTAGCCGTGCGACGCTCCGAACACAACTGCCGAAAGCAGTACGCCGAGAAGCATCGAGTTGCCCATCGCGGCAAACTGCCGCTGCAGGTATCCGCGAAAAATAATCTCTTCGCAGAAGCCGGCAGTCACGCTGACCCCGAACCACGCCGCCAGTTCCAGATTCGACCCGGGTATCAAGAATCCGAGCTGCTTTCGCATGGCTTCGATCTTGCCGGCCTGATCGAGATGCATCAGCTTGGCGCCTGTGCCCAGCACAATCAGCGCGCCTACCCAGAATGCTCCGGCGTACACCACATCGAGGAAGAAATCTTCGGCTTTCGCCCAACGTCCGCCGATCAGATCGCGCAACCGAACACGTTTGCGAATGCCCAGGCAGATGAACCCGAGCAGGATCCACTCCCATGCCATGCTCCACAGGTATTGCGGCAGCTTGCTCTCTGCCGCCAGCAAATGTTTGCCGCGCGTGCCGTTCACCGAGGCCAGCAGAAGCACCGCGATCAGGATGGCCGTATGCCACCAGGGAGCGACTAGTTGATTCGAGTCGCGAAAGGATTGATTTTCCGGCGGGATTTGTGCGTCCGTGGACAAGGTACCTCCATCTTATAATGTTCACCAGCTACTTCTTTATCTTAGGAGCTACTCGTCCATGGCGGTTTTAGAAGATGTTGTCATCGTATCGGCGGTACGTACCCCGATTGGAAAATTTCAGGGCTCGCTCTCCGATTTCACCGCGCCGCAGTTGGGCGCAATCGTCGTGCGCGAGGCCGTAAAGCGCGCCGGCATCGATCCCAACAGCGTTGACGAATGCATTATGGGCAACGTTGTTTCCGCCGGGCTTGGCCAGAATCCCGCGCGGCAGGCAGCTCTCGGCGGCGGTCTGTCTGACAAGGTCGCCGCGATGACCATCAACAAGGTTTGCGGTTCGGGATTAAAAGCGGTGGCGCTTGCTCAGCAGGCGATCCAGACCGGTAACTCGCAAGTGGTCGTCGCCGGTGGCATGGAGAGCATGACTAACGCGCCTTACCTGCTGCCGAATGCGCGCAAGGGATTCCGTCTGGGCGATCAGAAGGTCGTCGATTCCATGGTGCATGACGGACTGTGGGACGCCTATAACGACTTCCACATGGGCACGACCGGCGAGATCGTTGCCGACAAGTATCACATCACCCGCGAGGAGCAGGACGAGTATGCGCTGAACTCCCATCGCAAGGCGCTTAGCGCGATCAAGGAGTGCCGCTTAAAGGATCAGATTGTTCCTGTGGAACTGCCGTCGAAGAAAAAGGGGGCACCGCCTGTCCTGTTCACCAAGGATGAATCTCCCCGTGAAGACACGACCATCGAAGCTCTGCGCAGCCTGAAGCCGGCGTTCAAGAAAGACGGTACGGTTACTGCGGGAAACGCACCGGGCGTTAATGACGGCGCGTCGGCGCTGGTGATCATGTCGGCCGCCAAGGCGAAGGAGCTGGGATTGCAGCCGATGGCGCGCATCGTGGCCCAGGCCACTAGCGGCCTCGCTCCCGAATGGGTGATGATGACGCCAGTCGAAACCGTTCGCCAGCTCTGGAGGAAGACGGGATGGAAGAATGAGGATGTCGATCTCTACGAGATCAACGAAGCATTTTCGGTGGCGGCCATCGCGGTCACACGCGAGCTTGGAATCGATCTCGACAAGGTCAATGTGAACGGCGGTGCGGTCGCTTTCGGACATCCCATCGGGGCCACCGGCGCTCGTATCCTGACTACGCTGCTCTACGAAATGATTCGCCGAGACGTGCACAAAGGAATCGCGGCGCTTTGCCTCGGCGGAGGTAATGCCGTAGGCATCGCTGTTGAGCGGTAAGCGTTCTTCGAGCCGGCATGAGGCCGGATTCCAGCGCCGGTTTATCATCCTGATTTATGTCTTTCAGCCCCAGCGGCGCGAAGCCAGATTAGTTTTGTCATCCCGACCGAGGTTCCTGGCTTCCCTTTGTCATCCCGACCGAGGGCTTCAGCCCGAGCGGAGGGATCTGCGGTTCCTGACATCGAGATGAGCGAGGCCTTGAAGGGGCGAACCTTTAGGTGCGCCGGAGTCGCTTCTCTCATAATTCAAAAGCCGGCTTCAGCCGGCGATAGCCTTTACAAATCGTTACACCTTCGAGGGAGCTAACGCGCTCCGATTTTCGTATGTTCGATAAAGGGCGCTTGCGCCCAGCGCTATCATGCCAGCATCGAATCAATTACACATGAGTTCTTCACCAACTTCTCAGTCAGTCCCCGCGGTGCGAACCGAGAACGTTTGCCGCCACTATCCGATGGGTGGAGGCGTGATCCGCGCGGTTGACGGCGTCTCTCTGACCATCGAGCGCGGAGAGTTTGTGGCTCTGCTCGGTCAGTCCGGCTCGGGAAAATCCACGCTCCTCAACTTGCTTGCAGGTCTTGATCGCCCCAGCTTCGGCTCGGTAATCGTTCAAGGCCGCGATCTGGCCAAGATGTCGTCAGAGGAACTCGCGGGCTATCGCCGCAACGATGTTGGCATGGTCTTCCAGGCCTTTCACCTGATTCCGTCGATGACCATCACCGAGAATGTCGAGCTGCCGATGCGCTTCGCCGAAGTTGATCGCACCGAGCGCTCGCAACGGGTGCGCGAATCGCTAGAGCGCGTAGGACTGGGCAAGCGCATGGAACATCGTCCGTCCGAGCTGTCGGGCGGCGAGCAGCAACGGGTCTCGCTGGCGCGTGCGCTGGCCAATCGGCCCACGCTGTTGCTGGCCGACGAGCCCACCGGCAATCTCGACAGCCGCACCGGCGAAGACATCCTCAACCTCATCCGCGACCTCAGCCTTTCGCTCGGCATGACTGTAGTAATGGTTACGCACGAGCGCGCTCTGGCTGAGCGCTTCGCGCAACGCCTGATCTTTCTCGGCGACGGCAAGCTGCTCTCGCAGGAGGCGTTGGCGTGAAAGGCTATGACCTGTTTGAGCTGGCCGTCCGCAATCTGCGGCAATCGAAGCTGCGCAATGGATTGACGACGGTAGGAATCTCGGTGGGCGTGGCCTCGCTGGTCGCCATGTTGTCCCTCGGTGTGGGACTACAACAATTAGCGACGCGCCGTCTGGCAGGATCAGGAATGTTTGACACCGTGTTCGTTACCTCGAAGCAGGATTCCCGAGGGTTCGATCGCGAAGAAGATCAGAAAGACCAGCATCCGGAAAACGCTCCCGTGCTCGACGAGCCGGCACGCCAGAAGATGTCGCACCTGGAATACGTCACCGAAGTCGAGCCCGAGGTGCGCGTGATGGGCCAGATCGTGTATGACGGCCAAACGCATTTCGGATTTGTCACCGGCCTGCCCATGTCGGCTCGCGAGAACGAGGCCTTCGACAATCTGCAGGGCAAGTTTTTCTCTAGCTCCGACGCTGACGAAGTCATCCTGCTGAACGATTTCGCCAAGGAACTCGATCCCAAGAATCCGAAGGAGCTGATAGGCAAGGAAGTCACGTTGCGCTACGGAGAGCATCAGTCGCTGGCCTCGGATGCGGATAGTTCGGGACGTCCCCAACTCTCTGGTGCAGCGGCAGCGGGCAATGCGAACAGTGGCGACGACTACGGCTTCTCCGTTGTGCGTAAAGCGCAGCCGTTAAAGGTGGTCGGCATCATCGATGAGGAACCTTACGGTGGCATGCGAACCGTCTCGCGCGGCCGCATCTTTTTGCCCGTCGACTTGACCGAGAAGCTGAACATGTCTGACTTCACCGACATGCGCAGCTCGCTGCGTGGCGGCGGCAAGACTTACATGACGCTGACGGTGCGGGTCAAAGATCCCGGCAAAGTTGCCCAGGTACAGGACGCGATCACCAAGATGGGCTACCGCACCTTCTCCGTGCTCGACGCCACCAAGAGCCTGCGCCGCTTCTTCACCGTGCTTGATCTCTTTCTGGGCATCTTCGGATCGCTGGCGCTGGCCGTGGCCACGCTGGCCATCATCAACACGCTGGTGATGGCGGTGCTGGAGCGCCGTCGCGAAATCGGTGTGATGAAAGCCATTGGCGCCAGCGATCGTGACGTGAAGCGGTTGTTCTTCGCCGAAGCCGGAGCTATGGGCTTTTTCGGCGGCATTCTCGGCATCGCGCTGGGCTTTGCGATCGGCAAGGCGATCAACCTGGGCACCGCAGTCTACATGCACCGGCATCAGCTTCCGTCGGAAGCGGTTTGGATTCTGCCTCCGTGGCTGATCGGCGCGGCTATCGCCTTTTCCATTGTCGTGAGCCTGCTGGCTGGCCTGTATCCCGCCAGCCGCGCCGCCCGGCTCGATCCGGTGCAGACGTTGAAATACGAATGAACAGTCCTCGGTTTTTGGTTCGTCTCACTTTCGTGCTGTTGGCTCTTTGCCTGACTCCTCTGCTCCATGCCCAGGGCCGCGCGGAATGCTCCGTTATTAAGTCGGAAATTATGAACCGCCCGGTCCGCTATTGTGCCTTTTTGCCTCCCGGTTTCGATGACGACAAGACGCGCCACTATCCCGTGCTTTATTTCCTTCACGGGTTGGACGACAACGAACAATCGCTGCTCAACTTCGGCGGATGGGACTTGGTCTCGGAACTGCGACGCCAGGGCAAGGTCGGCGACTTGGTGATTCTCGCGCCCAGCGGCGGCCACAGCTTTTACCTCAACTCGGAAAACGGCAAGGTACGCTACGAAGACTTCCTCATCAAGGAATTCATGCCGCAGATGGAGAAGCAGTATCGCGCCGACGGCACGCGCGCCACGCGCGGCATCACTGGCATTTCCATGGGCGGTTATGGAGCGCTGCGGCTGGCCTTCAAATATCCCGCACAGTTCGCCGCGGTCAGCGCGCAGATGCCGGCGCTGATGCCCGGCCTGCCCAAGGACATGAGTTCGGGCGCGCCCGGCTCTCCCGGCGCGCTGCTGGGCGAAGTCTTCGGTTCGCGGGCTTACTTCGATCGTAACAACGTGTTTTATTTCGCGCGCACCGACAGCGCGTCCAGCCTCAAACGTATGAAGATCTATTTCGATGTGGGCAATAATGACGATTACGGCTTCGAGCAGGGAGCGCAGGCATTGGATAAACTGCTGACCTCGCGCGGTGTTCCGCATGAATTTCACATCTATCCGGGCGGGCACAATGCGCAGTTCGTCATAAGCCATTTCGATGAGGTCATTCGGTTCCAGTGGAGCGCCATCGGGGCAGGGAAGTGATATCTTGCGGATTGTATTAGGGCAGGCAAGCAAGGATCCCGAGAATTGTCATTACGAGCGCAGCGAGGAATCTGCTTTCCTTGGCGTGCTGCGGTGACTGAGGAAAGCGAACTCCTCAAGGCCACTGGTAATGGCAAACAGGGGGACTACTGAAGACCCTACTTGCGCCGCAAGCAATTGGAAGCCAGCGTCCAAGCGTCAACGAACCTCGGATGTAGGAAACGCCGGCCTCACTGTTCTGCGGACTTGGTATCGAATACCCACATGGCGTGATCCAACACTCGTTCCGGTTTGTACGTCCACAGCCAGCGATAGCCGCTACTGTCATCCAGCACCTGCCCTGACAAGCAGCTTGCGCCTACGACAACCTTCCCGGCGACCGGTTCGCCGGGCGGCAGCGGAAGCGCGCGAATGCCATACAGTGTGGGATCCACCGATCCGAAGTAGGCCAGGTGCAACGTCTCGCCCGGATGCTGCTGCTCAAAGGCGCGGACGGCCAGCAGGCCCTGTCCCCAATCCAGATTACTGTCGGTCAACAATCGCCAGCTGTTCTCCGGTTTCACGAAAATATTGAAGTATGCCAGATAGTCTGGAGCGTACCGCAACGCGTCGGCTGCGTTCAAACAAAGCGCCAATATCACGACAGCCACTCCCAGTCGATGTTTGCGAGCGTGTTCCCAGATGCTGCCTGCAATCAGCAGAGCGAACGGATATAGCGGCAGAATATGTCGCTCGCCAATAGCGAATCGCGACTGCAAGGCGAAGGCGAGAAACACCAGCCCAAACAGACAGGTGATCAGCAGATCGCCGGGCGCGCGACACGTTTTCCGGACCCCGAGTATCAGGCTGCCAAAGAAAAGCAGCAACAGAATCGTCGGCCACTTCAGCGCGATAGCGACCGGATAGTACGCCTTGATGCCGCCCTTCGGATAAATTTTCCCCAGGAACCACGCCTCGCGTCCGCGCCGGTTGCTGAGCGCGACCTCGCGGAATCCTTCGATGTATTCGCCCGCCGGTACCAGCAGGCTGAGCTGCGCTTTCGACTTCGTCGCCCACGTCTTGAGCGAGCGATTGGGAAACGTCGCGATAACTTGCCCATCGCCGACCTTCAGATGCGAAACGTGAAACAGATATCCTGCCCACCAGGTCAGCATCGCGATGCCCAGCGCGGCCAGCATTGGCTTCCAGGGGACACCGAACCGTGCCGATTTTGCTCGCGGCGGAGCAGAATTCCAACTGCGAAGGCTCGCTAACGTCGAGCCGTCATCGCGTCGCGGCACCAGCATCAGGATTAGCGCCAGCAGCATCTCCGGCGGTGTGTAGAGCTTGGCCAGCAGCAATCCGCCCAGCACCAGGCCCATCAGCACAGTTTGCCCGCGAGTTGGATTTCTTCGCCACAACACTACCTGGGAGGCAACGAGGAAGACGAACAGTGCGCCGATACCATCTGTAGTCGTCACCGAGAAATGCGCGATCAGCGATGGCGTAAAGGCAAACAGTGCGAGCGAAACATTCGCCGCGCCCTCCGAAAATAATCTGCGGGCAGCGAACCACAGGGTCACGCCGAGCGCGATGCCCAGCAGGGTATTCATGGGACGCGTGTGCCACGCCAGCCATTCCGGTCCCGGCTGCATGACCGTTACCCGATAGCCGCGCGGCAGAGCCTCTGATGTGATCGCAACCTGAGCACGTGCTAGCGGCAGCATCAGCCAGAAGCGGCCCAGCGGGGGATGATCAGTCCACATCTCGAACTGGCCGTGCTGCCATGCCTGCAGCCCGGCGATGATGTGTCCGGGCTCATCGTAGGTGAGTGACTGTGTCCCGATAAACCACAGCGACTGCAGTGCAAATATCGTGAGCAGCAGCGCGGGAATCCACCACCTCGGCGGCGGGCTTCGGCGAGCCAAGTCATTTGTGCTGCCTGGCGGAATAGTAGTCGCTGGATTCACGCTGGATACTTACTGTACATCCATGGCTGCAGGATCTTGCACCATGCGGTCAATCGCGATGGCCAAGCCGAAATAGAAGAACAGAATCATGGCCACCGATTCTATCCCCAGGTCATAGTGCACCAGCGCCGTGGTTTGAAACGCCACAAAGCTGGCCAGCACTCCTGAGGCGACGCCGGTGGCGAAGCGGCTGCGCTCGCGAGTTTTGTGGACGAGCCGTACCAGAAAGATCAGATAAGCAATCACGAACCACAGCCAAGCCCCCAGCGCCGGCAGGCCACGCTCCACCGCGATCTGCATCATGTCCGAGTGGAAGTGGCTCTCGTCGTGGAAAAACGTGAATGCCCGGATGTTCCATTCCGACCAGTGATTGCGAATGGTCTCCATGCCAACGCCAAACCACGGGTGCTGCCCAATCAGGCGCAGCCCATCTTCCCACATCATGGTGCGGAAATGGGTTCCAGGATCATGGGTGCCCAGCCATAGCGGCCCGCGCGTATGGCGAATCCACATCGCCGATGCCAGCACCAGGATCAACAGCGCGGCAACCGCCCAGATCCGCGAGCGTTTGCCGGCGAGCGTCAGTACGGCGACGAAGCAGCCGATCGCCAGTCCGCCCAGTGCCGCGCGAGTCTCGGTCAGGAAAAGCGCCGCGGTCAGCGCGACGAAGGTGGCAGCGAGCAATAGTCGCAGCCCCTTATTCCGCGAGCCTATGCTCAACAGCATCGCCCAAGTCATGCAGCCGATCTGCATCAGCATTTCTGCGAAGACCACATAATGGCCCAGCGTACCTTGAGCTTTGAATGGTCTGCCGCGAGCAAATTGCAGCCAGTGCGTGCCCAATCCGCTGTGCACGATCTGCTCGCGGGTGACCATGGTTTCCTTCTTGTGAAACGGATAACCGCGAACGTAGTGGATGCTGAGCCACTTGCCGGGCACACTTTCAGCCACGATGCGCTCCAGTTCCGCGGGAGTATGAACCCGGTGGCCGTCAATGCTCTGAATGATGTCGTCATGAACAACATGCGCCTGATAGAGCGGCACAACCGGCAAAATGTAAGCGACCCGCACGCCCACTCCGTAGGTATATTGCCAGGCGGTAAAACCGGCCGCCGCCAGCCCCGAGAGTATCAGCAGGAACACCAGCGTGCGCACCTGCTTCAGTCGCTGCAAATTTTGTGCGAACACGATGCCCACCAGCAGCAGGCACACAATTTTCATGCGGTCCCAACTCAGGTTAGGATCGGGACTCAGCGCCGTGGAAATCCCGCTTAGGGTGACATAGGCCAGCAGCGGCGCCGACAGCGGTTGCGGATAGGGGCGCCGGCGCTCGACCGCCAGCTTTACCAGCCAAAGCACGAACGCAATTTGCCACGCGTGCTGCGAGCCTTTGATTGAGTGTGGCAACAAGATGGCAAACAGGGCGAAGCAGAAGAAAATAGCTCCGTCGAGCAATGGTCCGACCCGCGTCGGCTGCGGTCCACTCTCGCCGGGTGCGACTGGAAATGTAGCGGTCGAAGCGGGTGGTCGATCAGAGCTCATTAATGGCAGTATGGCTTTCGACAGCAAATATTCTATGCGTGGGGCACCGCTGCAGCGATGCAGTTCCCATCTAGCCTACACTACTGGCATAACCGCGAGAAACCCTGCTACAGTTACTGTTGAAGGGCGCATTCCGGCGTCGGGGCCATCTCCGTTCCTGCGCTTACTTCGCCGGCGTCTAAAGCTGGCTAGCCCGCTGGATTGGTTATTCATCGCATCCAGCGGCAAGTAACTGCATATCGTGTTCGATCGACGTTCCAAGCTACTTAGTACGATTACGCTGCTGCACGACCTGGGGGTGACCTGCGTCGCCTTCGTCGTCGCCTATCTGCTGCGCACCCAGTTGGTTCGGCTGGAATTCTTCAGCGCTCATCTGCCGGGAATTTATCCCTTCGGCCACTATCTGCCGTTGCTGGCCGCCTTTCTGGTGGTGTGGGCCGTGGTGGGGTATTTTTCCACCTTCTATCGCGACATCGAGCTCAGCAATCCCATCCAGCTCATCCTGAATATTGTCAGCCAGCTTGCCATTGTGCTGGTCGTCATCTACGCCGGCTTGTATCTGTTTCGCCGCGTAGACGTAAGCCGCACTTACGTTCTGCTCATCGGTGCCTGCGATTTCGTTCTGCTTCTGATCGGCCGCGCGCTCTCCTACTCCGGCGTCTCCTGGATGCGCGATCGCCTGGGCCGCTATCACTATCTGCTGATCGTGGGCTGCGGACCGCGGGCGCGCGAAATGGCGACACTCATCGAAGAGAGCCGCGGCATGGGGCTTCGGCTGGTCGGCTTTGTCGACCCGGGCTCCGGCGATACTCCTACCCCCAATCTCGGAGGGTATGACGTTTTCCCGCTCAGCTCCGTCGCCGGCATTTTGCAGAAGCGCGTGGTCGACGAGATTGTCTTTGCTGTGGGCCTGCAGGAGTTGGCCCGTCTGGAGCCGGTGATGCAACACTGCGCCGATCTCGGGATCAGGACGCGTGTGCAGCTCGAATTCCTGCCTGCGGCCTATTCGCGGATTTACCTGGAGAATTTCCGCGAAGTTCAACTGCTTAGCCTGTCGAGCGCGCCCGACAGTGAGTTGCGGCTCTTCTTCAAGCGAGTTTTCGACGTAGCGCTTTCCCTCGTGTCGTTGCTGGTGCTCTCGCCGCTGTTGCTCTGCATCGCCGCCATGATTCGCATCACTTCACCCGGTCCAGTGCTGTTTCGTCAGACGCGCTGTGGCTTGGGCGGCCGCCGCTTCAGGCTCTACAAATTTCGCTCGATGATCAACAACGCCGAGCAGATGCGCGCCGAGTTGCATCAGCTCAATGAACTCGACGGGCCGGTATTCAAGATCAGCGACGATCCGCGCATCACGCCGGTCGGACGCTGGCTGCGCCGCTTCAGCCTCGACGAGTTGCCGCAGCTGTGGAATATTTTCTGCGGAGAGATGTCGTTCGTCGGCCCACGTCCGGCTGTCCCCGAGGAGGTGGAGCAATACGAAGACTGGCAACGGCGCCGGCTACGCATGCGTCCCGGCCTTACCTGCACCTGGGTGCTCGAAGGCCGCAACCACATCGACTTCAATCGCTGGATGCAACTCGACCTCAAGTACATCGACAACTGGTCGCTATGGCTCGACACCAAGATCTTCCTGCGCACCATCCCCATTGTTCTTTCCGGCAGGGGGGCGTATTGAGCGGGAAGTGAAAAGTACGACAAGGCCGAGTCACCGGGTGCCCCACTCATTCCTGGTTTTGGAATGAGTGGGATCCGTTCTATCGCCATTCGCAATCAACTCACCTAAACTGAATCTTGCGCCTAACAGGGCGTTCTGGCTCAATGGTCTCCATCACCATCGTCACCTGGAATTCGGCGCAGTACCTCGACGAATGCTTCGGCGCACTCGCGCTCCTCGACTATCCCGACCTCGAAGTGATCATCATCGACAACGCCTCGGAGGACGAAACCCGCGCGCAGCTGAAGCAGGTCGAAACGAAATGGCGAGTCAACTATAACGACTGCAATGTCGGATTCGCCGCCGGGCAGAATCAGGCGATCCGCGTGTCGCGCGGCGAGTGGGTACTGTGCCTGAATCCCGATGTCGTCGTCAGCCCCGATTTCGTAACCCAGCTTGTGGCCGCCGGAGAAGCTCATCCCGATGCCGGCTCGCTTTGCGGCAAACTGCTGCGGTGGGACCCAATGCCGGAGGCGCCCTCAAAGTCCCTGGGTTCGGATTTGAAAGGGCACGGCTTTCAGCCGTGCCGTCAAGGTGCCCAAATTCCGCCTTTAGGCGCTAAGGGCGAGGTTCCGCAGGGGCTAAAGCCCGGTTCTTTAGCTAGCTTGAACGGCACGCCTGAAGGCGTGCCCCTTCAAAAACTCCAGCCGGAAGGCTCAGTCTACTCGGGCCTTAACGGCACGCCTGATCCGCCCCAGCAGGCGCAAACACGGCGTCTGCCGAGGACCCCGGGCGAAGGCGTGCCCCTTCAAAAACGCGAACCTGGAGAAACATCAGAACTAAACGCCGATTCGCATAAGACGAACATCATCGACTCCACCAGCATCTATTTCACGCCGAACATGCGCCATCTCGATCGCGGCGCTGAAGAAATCGACCGCGGCCAGTACGATCAGGTGCAGTACGTTTTCGGCGCCAGCGGAGCGGCGGCCTTCTTCCGTCGTGACTTCATCGAGGCAGTGTCGGTCGAAGGCGAGTTCTTCGATGAGGACTTCTTCGCCTTCCGCGAAGATGGCGATCTGGCTTGGCGCGCGCAAGTCATGGGCTGGAAATGCCTTTACACGCCAGCCGCCGTAGCATGGCATGTGCGCCGTGTGACGCCCGAGCGCCGCAAAGACCTGCCGCTGGTGATCAACTGGCACTCGGCCAAGAACCGCTTCCTCATGCGCGGCAAGAACGCTTCCGGATGGCTCTGCTGGCGGCTATTCTTTCCGGTTTTGTGGCGCGACATCATGACGTTTGGCTACGCGGCGGTGCGCGACCGGCGCCTGTGGTCGGCGGTAACCTACTGGTGGAAAGTGCGCGACAGCATCCGCCGCAAGCGAGCGATTATCCAGGCACGCCGCCGCGTCTCTGATCGCGATTTGCTATGGTGGTTCAGCAACACTCCGAGAGCGAAGGACAGCAGTCAGTAGTCAGTTGCCAGTTCAGTTGTCAGTTGTCAGTTGTCGACCGTCGGCTCATGGCAGGGTGCCTGTGGTTTGTGTCAGGGCACGACTTCAGTCGTGCCGGAAAGACAAAAAACAGCAGGGCTTTAGCCCCTGCAGACTTGAGACATTTTAGAGTGCCGAAGGCCGCGGCCAGGGTAGTCGTTAATAGCCAGTAGTCCCCAGAGAGGCTGGTATCGGGGTAGGAGTTCCGAGTCGTCAAAATCAAGTCTCGCAAGGCGAGACGAAAGATCATAGCCCAGGGCTCAGCGCTGGGTAGGCGACACAATTAATTTCTGAGTTCCGCTAAGGACGGCACATGTCTCGGCTGGTCATAGCGAATAGTGGTCTTTCGACTCCGGTGCGCAAACGAAAGCGCACCTCCGCTCAGGATGACAAGGGATTGGTCAGGTTTAACTGAAAGCTGATGGCTGACAGCTGACGGCCAATAACGAACAGCGAACAGCGGCTCCCATGAACATCGCCATCGTCGGAACTCGCGGCATCCCCAATCGCTACGGCGGCTTCGAACGCTTCGCCGAGCAGATTGCCTCGCGTCTGGCCGACCACGGCCACCGCATCACCGTTTATTGCCGCCGCGCATTCACCCACTCCGACGACGTTTACGATCGCCGCGTCCGCCGCGTTATCGTCCCCAGCCTGCACCAGAAGCACCTCGACACATGGGTCAGCACCTTCTTCGGCGCAGTGCACGTCGCATTCAGCGACAACGATATCGTCCTGCTATGCAACGTCGCCAACAGCCCCTTCGCCTACATTCCGCGACTGTTCGGCAAGCCGGTGGTGCTCAACGTCGACGGCCTCGACCGCAAGCGCGAGAAGTGGGCCGGTCTGGGCGCGCAGGTGCTGCACTTGTGCGAATGGATGTCGTCGTTCAGCTCCAGCCAACTGGTAACCGACGCCCGCGCGATTCACGACTATTACCTCAACAAGTATGGCAGCGAGTCGGTCGTTATCGGCTACGGCTCGGAGATGCCTGCGGGCGATTACAACTTGAACGGTCTGAATCTCGACTCGGGCCGCTACGTTCTCTACGTCAGCCGGTCTGGAGCCGGAGAACAATCCCGATCTGGTGTTGCGCAGTTGGCGCAACGTGCGCAGCGATTGGCCGCTGGTCATGGTGGGCGACAATCCGTACGATGCCGGCTACATCGAGCGGCTGAAGTCGCTGGGCGACGAGCGCGTACGCTTCACCGGCGCGATCTACGGCGACGGCTACTGGGCTTTGCAGAAGCACGCCGGAGTGTTCGTCTTTGCCTGCGAGATTGGCGGAGTTCATCCCGCACTCATCGAGGCCATGGCCGCGAGCAATCCGGTGCTCTATCTCGACACGCCGGAAAATGCCGAGACGGCTGGCGACGCTGCGATTCGCTACGATAAATCCGAAGCCGATCTCACCGCGAAATTGCAATCGATGCTCAACGATCCCGCTGCTCGCCAGGATCTGGCTGTCCGCGCTAAGCAGCGGGCGGATGAGTTGTATCGCTGGGAAGCCATCGCGCAAAAGTATGAGAAGGTTTTTGGGGAGCTGGTGAAGAAGTAGTCAGCATTCAGCATTCAGCATTCAGTCAAAACTGAGGACGCCAGAGTTGACCTTGAGCTGAAGGCTGAGAGCTGATAACTGACGGCTGAAAGCTCTTTACACCCTTTCGATCTTCACCGCATTCAGCACCACATCCTTGTTCGGCTTGTCCTGGCGATTGCGCGGCAGCTTGGTGATCTGGTCCGCTATGTCCTGGCCTTCGACTACCTCTCCGAAGATGGTGTGATTGCCGGTGAGCCACGGTGTCGCCGCCACCGTGATGAAGAACTGCGAGCCATTGGTTCCGGGACCGGAGTTCGCCATCGCCAGCTTACCTGGCTTGTCGAACTTGTGCGGCGAGCCTTTGGTCTCGTCCTGGAACTGGTAGCCGGGACCGCCCATGCCCGTGCCTGTGGGATCGCCGCCCTGGACCATGAAGTCGGGAATCACGCGGTGAAAGATGGTTCCGTTGTACAGAGGAGTCTTGCTCTTGCTGCGCGTCTGCGGATGGGTCCACTCGCGCGAGCCCTCGGCAAGTTCGATGAAGTTCTTCACCGTGATGGGAGCTTCGTCTTCAAACAGACGGACGACGACGGTTCCTTCGCTGGTATCCAGAGTGGCATAAACGCCGGGTTGACGGGCCATGAGAATTCCTTTCGTGATAAATGCAGGTTAGGTACCTGCCAAGAATTGCATTACATTTGTGATTTGAAGGGGCGCAGCTTTAGCTGCGCCGTTAGCGTTATTTTTCGTCATGAGCCGGCGGCAGATCCACCTGATAGCTTAGGTCTGCGCCGCAAACTGACCTTGCGGAGCCGCTTCCGCCATCCGATACCAGTCGACCGTCCGCTGTAGACCTTCCTTGAAGACTACCAGCGGCCGATAGTTCAGCTTCGTCTCCGCACGCGAGATGTCGGCCAGCGAATGTTTCACATCGCCAGCCCGCTCGGGTGCGTAGTCAACTCCGCCGGTATAGCCGGTCATCGGTTTCAACATCTGAAACGTTTCATTCAGGCTAAAGCGCTGGCCGGTAGCGATGTTGAAGGTCTCGCCGGCAACCTCGGCTTCGGGAGCGGTCGCCGCCAGCAAGTTCGCAGAAACGGCATTGTCGATATAGTTGAAGTCGCGCGACTGCTCACCATCGCCATAAATCGTTGGCCGCTCGCCCCGCAGCATCCGCGTTATGAACTTCGCCAGCACCGCCGAATATTGCGAAGTCGGATCCTGGCGCGGGCCAAAGATGTTGAAATATCGCAGGCTGACCGTGGGCAATCCGTACACTCGGTGAAACGCCCTCATATACAGTTCGCCGGCCAGCTTGGAAACCGCGTATGGCGAAAGCGGAACCGCCGCCATGTCTTCGCGCTTGGGCAAGGTCGGAGTATCGCCGTAGGCCGACGAGGAAGCCGCATACACCAGGCGCTTCACGCCAGCTATCGCGAGCGGCGATCAGCAGGTTCAGCGTGCCATCGACATTGGCCCGATTGCTGCGTGCCGGATCGGCAATGGACTTGGGGACTGACGGGATTGCAGCCTGGTGCAAAATGTAGTCGATACCCTGACACGCCGATTGCACCGCGTCGAGGTCGAGCAGGTCAGCCTCGCGAAAGTCGATCTGCGAGGCAATGTCTCGCAGATTTTCCCGTCTACCGGTTTCGAAATTGTCGAAGCCGCGGACCTGTTCGCCGCGCCCCAGCAATGCACGCACCAGGGCCGAGCCAATGAACCCTGCCGCGCCCGTGACAAGATATTGCGCCATCGCTAAAGCTTAGCATGAGGCGAGTTTGCGGATTCCGGCTTTTCCCGCGGCAGGTCGAATCGCTGTGCCATCATTTCGACGATCTCCTTGCCAATCTCCAGCGACGCGGTGGCCGCCGGCGACGGCACGTTGCAGACGTGGATCATGTTCCG
This sequence comes from uncultured Acidobacteriaceae bacterium, assembly GCA_963746515.1. GTDB lineage: Bacteria > Acidobacteriota > Terriglobia > Terriglobales > Acidobacteriaceae > Bog-257. Next base: position 189,718 of record CAVVBO010000007.1, read on the forward strand.
GCCGTGCACGAAGTGGAAGTCGTCCACCAGGTTTCCCGCTCGATCGACGGCTTGCGCCCGGACTCCCGAGCCGCCCTGGGTCAGGTCCGATTCTGTCAGCTCGGGCACCATCCTTTGCAAGGCTTTCACGAAGGCCGATTTCACCCACGATCGGTATTGCTCAGCCAGCCCCTTCTGCCAGTATTTGCCGGCCATCTTCCAGAATCCGGGGAAGCGGAGCGTCTCCATCGCTTCGGCCAGATCGGGCGGCGCGCCAGTGTATCCCTCACGCCGAAAGGCCAGCAGTGCGTTAGGCCCGGCTTCTACGCTGCCATTCACGCGCCGGGTGAAATGCACTCCCAGAAACGGGAATCGTGGATCGGGGACCGGATAGATGAGCGCCTTCACTAGGCTGCGCCGCTCCGGTCGTATGTCGTAGTACTCGCCACGGAAGGGAATGATTTCGAGATCGGTCTGCACACCGGCCATCCGGGTTATCGCGTCGCTGTAAAGACCGGCGCAGTTGATCACGTAGCGAGACCGGAATGTCCCCGCATGGGTCTCGACAATGTTGGCTGTGCCATCCTCCCGCAGTCCCACAACCTTGGCGTTGAAGACGATCTCTCCGCCCGCGCCTCCGACCAGTTCGGCATACTTCTGCGCGACGACGGTGTAGTCTACGATTCCGGTGCTGGGTACCTGTAGTGCCGCCAGCCCTTCGCAGTGCGGCTCGATCTCGCGGAACGGCTCGCGCTGCAGCATCCGCAAACCCGGTACCCCGTTGGCGATTCCGCGCTGATGCAGTTGCTCCAGCCGCGGAACTTCGTCGGGACTGGTAGCGACCACCAGTTTGCCGCATTCTTCATAGGGGATACTTTGCTTCTGGCAGAAGCGCTTCATCGAAGCTGCGCCAGCCACGCAATTTCGCGCCTTCAGCGAGCCCGTCTTGTAATAGAGTCCGGAATGAATGACGCCGCTGTTATGTCCGGTCTGATGGGCCGCTACGTGGTCCTCTTTTTCCACCACCATGATGCTTAGGTGAGGGAATCGCCGCGTGACTTCCTGAGCGGTTGCGAGGCCCACGATTCCGGCGCCAATGATGAGCAAGTCTGCTTCGCGGTGAGCCATAGATCAATCCCAACAAAACCGGCGATTATACGGCCTGAGAACCGCGTGCGCCATGATCCGCATCACAAAGGATTGCGTTCGCGCCGGGAGCACAGTAGTCTAAGTATTCCGGAGAAACGCTATTGAAGATCCTCATAACCGGGGGAGCCGGCTTTATCGGCTCTCACCTTGCTGAGCGGCACCTCGATCTGGGCGACGAAGTGTACGTCATCGACGATCTCTCTACCGGTTCCATCACCAATATCCAGCATCTCAAGATCCATCCTCAGTTCACCTATCACATTGATAGTGTCACCAATACCCATTTGATGGCGGAATTGGTCGACCTCAGCGATGTTGTCTACCATCTGGCTGCGGCCGTGGGTGTGCGCCTGATTATGGATAGTCCAGTGCGCACCATTGAGACCAACATTCGCTGTACCGAGATCGTGCTGGAGCTGGCCGAAACGAAACGCAAGCGCGTATTGATCACCTCGACCTCCGAGGTGTACGGAAAGCGAGAACAAGTTCCTTTTCGCGAAGACGACGATATGGTGTGGGGACCCACGAACAAAAGCCGCTGGAGTTATGCCTGCTCCAAGGCCATCGACGAGTTCCTGGCCATCGCCTACTGGAAAGAGCGCAAGGTTCCCACCGTCATTGCCCGGTTATTTAACACCGTAGGACCGAGACAGACGGGACAGTACGGCATGGTCATCCCGAATTTCGTTGCCCAGGCGCTCACCGGTGCCGACATCACGGTGTTCGGCGACGGTAGCCAGAGCCGCTGCTTCACTCACGTGAACGATGCGGTGAATGCCTTGGTCGGCATTGCGGCTCATCCCGAGGCAAACGGCCAGGTGTACAACGTCGGCGGCACGCACGAGATCACGATCCTGGAACTGGCTGAGCGAATCAAGCGGATGACCGGCTCCAAGTCGCGCATCGTCTTCATCCCCTACAGTACGGCCTATGAGGAGGGATTCGAAGACATGGTGCGGCGCGTTCCCGACATCACCAAGGTCAACAAGCTCATCGGTTACGAGCCGACGGTGTCGCTTGAAGCCGGGCTGGAAAGCATCATTGAAGATCAGCGCGCTCGTCTACGTAAGCGCGGTGTTTTAGTCCGCGCCTGAAGAGGCCGGAATTGCGATGCTTGGCTTAGGGAAACTCTGATTAATGCTTGTTGTACAGGGGACGGCCTTCAGAATCTGCCTGAGAAGTAACTTTCGGTTTCGGCTGTGGAGTAGAAGGCGCAAAAAGCGAGCGCCGCAGGCGCGAAATAACCTAGCCCAGCACGTAGCCGCAGGCGGAGTGCTTGGGTAAAGAGGAAAATAAGTTCGAGTCCTGTAGGGACGACATAGGTTCTCACGCAGGCACTTCAGGCCGCCCGTTAAGTACTCGCAAAATCATGCGGCCTTTAGCCGCTTGCGGAACCCTCGTTTTGACCTGAGCAGAGCTCCTTAATCAGTTGCTGAAAAGATCGGTTTGGATTTCAGCAAACTGTTAATCCCGGTTCTGAAGGAATCTTGAACTATGCGTGTGCTGGTGACAGGCGGTGCGGGCTTCCTGGGGTCGCATTTGTGCGACGCTTTACTGGCGCGGGGTGAGTCGGTGGTCTGCGCCGACAATCTGCTGACCGGCCGCACGCAGAACCTGGCGCATCTGCAGCATGAGCCGCGCTTCGAGTTTCGGCAGCAGGACGTATCCCGGGCCTTCGACTTTGGTAAAGTTGATTACATCTTCCACCTGGCCTCGCCCGCCAGCCCCGTCGACTATCTCGAACACCCGCTTGAAACTCTGCAGGTCGGATCGCGTGGGCACGATGAATTGCCTGGAACTGGCGAAGAACTATCACGCGAAGTTTCTCCTGGCTTCAACCTCTGAATGCTACGGCGATCCGCTGGAGCATCCGCAAAAAGAAACCTACTGGGGACACGTGAATCCCATTGGCCCGCGCTCGGTCTACGACGAAGCCAAGCGCTTCGCCGAAGCGGCTACTATGGCCTACTATCGCCACCACGACGGTCGACACCCGCATCGTTCGCATCTTCAACACCTACGGCCCGCGGCTGCAGATCAACGATGGCCGGGTGATTTCCAACTTCCTGAAGCAGGCGCTGCGCGGCGAGGACCTCACGGTTTACGGAGACGGTTCGCAGACCCGCAGCTTCTGCTACGTGAGCGACGAAGTTGCCGGCATTCTGGCGCTGGCGAAATCGGACGAGCACGAGCCCACCAACATCGGCAATCCCGGCGAGTTCACGATTTTAGAATGCGCACAGGTCGTACTCGACGTCACCGGTTCCGGCAGCAAAATTCGTTTCGAACCGCTGCCGCAGGACGATCCCAGGCAGCGCCGTCCCGACATCGGCAAAGCGCAACGCCTGCTGGGCTGGGAGCCGAAGATCGATCTGCGGACCGGCCTGCGAATGTCGCTGGAATACTTCCGCTCGGCCGTGCAAGATGCCGGCGTTGGCACCTGACTCCGCGAAGTCCAAGAAAATCCCGGCGCGCTCTGGATTCGTCCTTAGGATCAGCCTGTTATCCAACTGGGCCCATGTCATAGTGCTCGGGCTGCATTATCATAGAGTTGCATGACTTTTCCCATTAGAGTTTGCGTCGTCTGTTCGCAGGAGTTCGAATTGAAGCCGGACAAGCCCGGCTTTGCCAATCGCTGCCCGGAGTGCAGCATGGAGGAGTCAGCCAAGGTTGACACCAAGCACCCCCGCAGTGGCGAGGAATTAAAAGCCGAGAGCGAAGTGAACGCCGAGAGGCGGCGCGTGATCCGCGACCTGCTCTACCGCAAAGACGGCTAACAGTCCTACCGTTGCAAGCTCCTCGTTCCTGGACATTCGTGCTGCGTTCGCGTGCGGCCAAGGTCAATCCCGTACAATGTTATGTGGGGTCCGGCACGCTTCGGCTCATGGACGCTTCCTTCGAATTCGAGACATTGCGGCGCGAGACAGCTTCCTGGTGGTACATCGCGCGGCGCAAGCTTTTGCGCGAAGCGGTGACTCACGCCGTGCAGGACAAGCGCGAAGCTTGTGTCCTCGATTTCGGCTGCAGCGCACAATTGGACGCCTACGAAGCTCTCAACATCCGGCCCGTCAACACGCACAGTTCGCTGGCGGTTTTAGCTTTCCAGCAGATCGAGGGCGGTAGCAACCTCATCTGCACCAGCTCTGAGGAAATCGGACTGACTTCCAACTCCTTCGACGCCATCGTCGTGGGTGACATTCTGCAGACTGTCCCCGACGACCGGTCGGCTTTGCGTGAGCTACGCCGGGTGCTGAAAGACGGTGGGCTGCTCTGCCTGACCGTTCCCGCGTACCCCTTGCTTTGGGGTGAGAAAGATGAAGCGCAAGGGCATCAACGGCGTTACACCGCAACCGAGTTGCGCCGCAAGCTCAACAACGCCGGCTTCGAAGTGTCGCGCGTATCGTACCTGGTGGCCTCGGGATTTTTGCCTGCGGTTATCGAGCGCATCGGAAGAAATATCTTCAGCCGGTCTATCGAGCGCCCTCGTGCCTCAGCGCGCCAGTTGAAGTGGGCCAATGCAGCTATGGTCTTCCTTCTGGACTGCGAACGGCACCTGATTCGCTACATCAACCTGCCCTTCGGCACCCGTGTGGTTTGCTGGGCCCGCAAACCGGCAGCCGTGACCGAACGCGTCACGGTCCCGGCTTGGGAGCGCCAGTGGTCACGCCGTCCGTTGCCCCAAGGCATGAGCTGAGTACTCGACTGCAGCGCGTTCACCTCCCTCCGGCTTCGGGTTTATGCTGAAACCTCTCCGCACGATAAAATCATTTCGTGGCTCTGTTTCGCAGCATTGGCACCACCCTGGAGATGATCAAGTGGGAGCACTCGGTGCTCACGCTCCCCTTTGGTTTGACCGGCGCGGTGCTGGCTGCGCGTGGCCTTCCCAATCTGCACACGTCGATTTGGATCGTTGTTGCCTTGGTGGCCGCGCGCTCGGCGGCCATGGCCTTCAACCGACTGGTGGACGCCACCATCGACGCGGCTAACCCTCGTACCAGAATCCGCGCGCTGCCCGCCGGAAAGCTGAGCAAATCGTTCGTGACTTGGTTTGTCGTCGTGATGTCGGCGATTCTGATTCTTGCGGCCTATGAACTGAATCCGCTGGCGTTTTACCTTTCGCCCGCGGCGCTTGGCATCGTCTTCCTATACTCTTTCACCAAACGTTTCACGCGCTGGTCGCATGTAGTGCTGGGGTTGGCGATGGGCATCGCTCCGGCCGCCGCCTGGATCGCGGTGCGCGGCTCGCTCGATCCGCGAATCCTGATTCTCACCGCAGCGGTGATCTTCTGGGGCGCCGGCTTCGACATCCTCTATGCTTGTCAGGACTACGACTTCGATCGTGCCGCGGGCGTCTATTCCGTGCCGAAGGCTTTCGGAATTCGCCAGGCGCTGCTCATCGCCAGGGTCTTCCATGTAATGACAGTGCTCTTGCTGGTTTGGATGGTGATGGCATTCGGGCTGGGAAAGATCGCCATCGCCGGCGTGGTCTTCGTAGCTTTGCTGCTGATCTATGAACACTCACTGGTGAAGCACGACGACCTTAGCCGGGTGAATGCCGCCTTCTTCGCGATGAACGGCCTGGTCTCGATGGCGTTTCTATTCTTTATTGCCGCGGATTTGTTGCTGGCACGGTGACCCCGAATCACAAGCTGCTGTGATTTCGCCTCTGCCGTGCGATATGATTAGAAGGATGGCCACCGCACTGTCTCCGTCCAGCGCCAAGAAGCTTCATCCCTTTCAGACTGACGATCCCCGGCTGCGCCCGCTCCACGACAAGGTCATGGCGCAGGAGCGTCTCTCGGCAGACGATGCCATGGCGCTCTATCACTCGGGAGACATCCTGGCGGTGGGGTGGCTGGCCAATCACGTTCGCGAGCGGATGCACGGCGATCTGGCCTACTTCAACGTCAATCGCCATATCAACTACACCAACGTCTGCGTGGCGGCCTGCCGCCTGTGCGCCTTCGGCCGCAAGAAAGACGTTCCTGGCGCTTACACCATGGCGCTGGAAGAGGTCTGGACCACGGCCGGCTCCGGCTATACCGAGGCCATTACCGAGTTTCACATCGTGGGCGGCCTGCATGCCGACCTGCCGTTCCAGTACTACGTCGATCTCATCGCCGGCTTGAAAGAGCGCTTCCCGCAGGTACACCTCAAGGCCTTCACCATGGTCGAGATCGCGTTCTTCTCCAAGATCGGCAAAATGACTCCGCGTGAAGTGCTGATCAAATTCAAAGAGGCGGGACTCGATTCCATGCCCGGCGGTGGTGCCGAGATTTTCTCCGATCGCATTCGGCACATCATCTGCGATCACAAAATCGACGGCGACGACTGGCTTCAGATCGCCCGCACCGCCCACGAAGTCGGCCTGAAGTCGAACGCCACTATGCTCTACGGTCATGTCGAGAATGACGAAGACCGCGTCGATCATCTGCTCAAGCTGCGGGCGCTACAAGACGACACGCACGGCTTCCAGACTTTCATTCCGCTGGCATTTCATCCCGAGAACACGCCATTGCAGCATCTGCCCAAGACGACCGGGATGTTGGATCTGAAGCAGATTGCGGTGTCTCGGCTGGTGCTCGACAACTTCCCGCACATCAAGTCTTACTGGCAGATGGTGACGCCGAAGATGGCGCAAATCACGTTGCGCTTCGGCGCTGACGACATCGATGGGACCGTGGTGGAAGAGAAGATTTATCACGACGCTGGCGCGACCACCCCGCAAGGCCTGCAGCGTCAGGATCTGATTCGCCTCATCACCGAAGCCGGCCGCATCCCCTTCGAGCGCGACACACTCTATCGGCCCGTCACAAGAACCGAGACGACAGTGACCGTCGCGGTGTAGCCTACCGTCGCGGTGTAGCCTTGAAAGGGCGCGGCTTCAGCCGTGCCATCAAACTAGCCTTTAGGCCCTGAGGGAGTGTTACCTCAGCGGCTAAAGCCGGGTCAGGTGATTGCTCTCAGCGGCACGCCTGAAGGCGTGCCCTTTCAAACCGGGGCACTGCTGACCTGAGCGATTACATTACTTCTTCTCCTCCGGCGCCAGATGCTTCCTTCCTGGCATCGGCGGCCAGCCCAGCGACTGTCCCTGATACAGCGCCACCGCCGTCTCATAGCGCTTGCCATCGCCGTCATGCACCGCAAAACGACGCGGATGTTCGGGCGAACCGCTCCACAGGCACACGCCCGCGTAAGCTCCATCCTTGCGCAGGATGTAGTAGCTCATGTCGACGTATTGCAGCTTCTCTGGATAGCCTTCATAATTGCGCACGATGCGCTTCAACGCATCCATGCCGGCATCCTGAGGCGACATGCCGCGTCGCATGTTCTCCACTATGGTGTGCGCGCCAACAACCTTGATGTTCTCTTCGCCATTGCCGGTAGCCCCCGCCGAGCCAACGTCCTGATCGGTGTAGCTGCCTGCCCCAATGATCGGCGAATCCCCTGCGCGCCCCGGAATCTTCCACGCCAGCCCGCTGGTGGTAGTCGCGCCCGACATCTCGCCCTTCTCATTCACCGACGAGCAGTGAATCGTGCCAGTCGGTGGATGCAACACGCGCTCGATGGCAGCCATGCGAAACTCGGGCTCAATGCCGATCCTCGCCGCCATCTTTTCCATGTGCTGGATTTGCTCGTCATAGTTCTCTGAGATATTGCCGGCGGTATCGGGGAACTTGAATTTCGGACTGGCCAGCCCCGGTCCCCACCAATCGTCGCTCGACATCGTCTCCCGCCAAAGTTGCCACGTCTTGCGCGAGCGCTCGGTCAGCAGATTCTCTTTGGGGAAACCCATCTTGAATCCAAACTGCTGCGCACCCTCGCCCACCAGCATCACGTGCCCGGTGTGCTCCATCACCGTCTTCGACAGCAGGGAAACATTCTTGATGTCGCGTACCCCGGCCACGGAGCCTGCCATGCGCGTTGGTCCGTGCATGCAGCAGGCATCCAGTTCGACCACACAATCCTCATTCGGCAGGCCTCCGAGTCCAACACTGTCGTCATTGGGATCGTCTTCCGGCCCGGTAATGACTTGCATCACCGCATCGAGAGTGTCGCCCCCGCTGGATAGCACCGCGTAGCCGCGATCGAGATAGTTGTAGCCATTGTGGGCACAGATGATGACTGGCTTCTTGGGCAGCGCTCCCGTCATAGGAGCGCTCGACATGGGCTTGCTCTGTCCCTGCAGGTCGAGGGCGAGTGACGCGGAGCCGACGGCGGTTGTAGCAATAAAATCGCGGCGGGTGACTTTCATGCGAGTCTCCTAACGGAAAGCGAGCGGCCCAGAGGATAGCACGGACGTCGGGGCCTCAGGGAAGTCAGCGGACTGTTTATACGGCCAAGGTCGAAGCGGCGGCGCCATCCCGATTCCAACCAGCGAGCAGCTTGGGAGAGGATTATGTCGGGCCGGAGGTCCCCGTCAGAAAAGTCCGGGACCGTTTCACAAAAAAAGAGGAGGGCAGCAATTTCCTGCCCTCCTTGAGGTGTCACTGTTAGGCGATCTCTACGGCTCAGGAAGCGCTTCCAGTTCCACGTTCTGCACCTGGACGCCACCAACCGCAACGCGTCCGTCGGTCCAGGTAATGTAGGCGGTTCCTTCGTAGGCGGTGTTGTAGTCGTAATCGCCTGCGTAGCAAGGCTGAACCGTACTATCGTCCTGGGTGGGCATGGGAATCAACTGGTCGCTGACCTGAATGTTCGATCCCCAGCTGCCGCCGTTGTTATTGGATTGAATGCCGTAGCGGTAGTAGCTGCATCCGGGATCGGTAGACACGTTGCAAGCCGTGGTGGCATTGCGGCGATCGTACCAGGACACGGTTACGTCCTGTGGCGGCGTAAAGGCAGCCAGGTTGTAGTTAACCGATACGGACGGCATCCAGTGGCTCTGAAACTGATTGGTCTCCGGGTCGTTGAGCACGATGGGAGTCGACCAGGTTGAGCCATTATCGGTAGAGCGCACGTAGTAGATGTCGCCGGTCGAAAGCGAGCCTTTGCCAGCGTAAGCATAGTGCACCACGCCATTCGGGCCAACTGCCGGCTGACCCCATCCCATGTGCCGAATGATGGGATTCATCTTGGCAAAGTAGCTGTTGGACGGGCAGGTACCATCACCGGCCGCGGCGAAGCGTGGACCAGTCAGGCTGCTCGTCCAGGTGACACCGCCATCGACGGAGCGATAGATAATGTTCTGCCGGGTGGCGAGACCACCTCCGCCCTCATCCATGCCCGCGACGATCACGGTGCTGTAATACCTGACGTTCGGCGGGGGCGGCCCAGGCAGTGCGCCGGTTACCTGCACGTCGCGAACGAAGCCGTTCGATAGTGCTACCGGGGAGCTCCAGGTTACGCCGTCGTCGGAGTGGGTTATGAAAAGCTCGCCGCCGTTCACGTTGAAGTTGTTAAAGGAAACGTACATGCGGCCGTACACCGCGCTGAAGGCGTTGTTGTCTACCCAGAACGACTCGCGGTCATCGTTGGAACCATTATGAACGCAGGATCCCGGGGTCCAGGTGACGCCGTTCGGAGAGGTCCACACCCCAATTCCGAAACCACCGCAACCAGTTACCAGGTCGCCGGCAAACCACTCTTGCAACTTGAGGTTGTAAACCACGATCGGATCGCCGTAGTTCGTGCCATGACCCGTGCCGAGGGGTGGCGGCAAGACTTCGGTGAAGGTGGTGCCGTTGTCGAGAGAGTACGACAGTCCCGAGTAGTCGGTTCCCTGGCCGTTGCTATCGTTGTAAGTGACTACAACCGTGTTATCGCCCGCCTTGGCGCTGTGCCACGCATTGCTCTCACTTTTCGTGCAACTGCTGCCCGAGCTGCAGCTACGGTTGCTGACCAGGACATTGGGCGGCTGCGGTGCCGGCGCATCTTCGACGTCGCCCGAACTCGTTCCGTGTGGCCTGGGTATTACGCCGCACTCCATCAACGTCAAGCCGGCGCGCTGGTTGTCCTGCTGCATCAGGCGCATAGCTGCGACCTGCGAGCAGTCGATACCGGTCGTGGTCTGCTGGGCCACGGCCGATGCTGGGTTAAGGACGAGCGCAGCCACTATTAGTGCTGGGAGCGCAATATACAAGAGTGTTCTTGTTCTCATCTTTACCCTTCTCCTCTGTTTTATTACTTGTCTTGGGCCGAAGCCTGAGGCTGTTTACTCGAGGCGGACGCCTTCGCACCGGCCGCAAAGTATTGCTCGTCCATCCAGATACCACTTGTCTTCTTCAACTCATCCAGTTCCGCTCGCAATTTTTCCGCTTGCAGCTTCTTTTCGATTTGCTCTGACACTTCCTTCAAATCGAGCCGCTTGCGCTCAACCAACTGCAACATGACCAGCGATTCGGGAGTATCGTCCAACACCGTCCACTCGCCCACTTTGGTGAGCGCGAATGCAGCCTTGTCCATTTTCGCGGGCATCTCGCCACGCTGAAACGAGAGAGGATCGTTATCCAGAACCACATTGTTGGGATCGTAGACCAGCTTCTTGGGATCTCCACCCGCGGCATAAGCCTGACGAACCTTACCGGCGAAGGCCTCGGCGTCCTCCGGACTCAATCCGCGTCCGTCTTTGCTCCCCGGGCTCTTCTTCCAGATGAACAGCCGGCGAAGTAGAACCACATCGTAATCATCCAAATGAGCCGCGTAATAAGCGCTAATTTCTTCCGGCGTGGGCTTGGCCTCAGTCTTCAGCTTGGCATATTCAGCGTTTGACAGGATCTGGTTGCGATCGATCGCCAACAGCCGGAGAACCTCTGGCGAAGTGTCCAGGTGATTGGCTTGGGCTTGCTGGGCGAGCATGAGCAACGATGCGTAGTTCTCAGCGATCTTCTTACGGCTCATATCCGCCGGGCCCTGCTGGGCCTCCATGTCACTGACGAACAATTCGAACTGTGCCTGGGTCAACTGCACGTTGCCGACTTTCAGTACCACTCGGTCGGATGGTGGCGTATTGGTTGCCGACGCGGGCATTGCCGCGGCAGCCGAATTTGAGGAATTTGAGCTGGATGCCGATTGCGCATGTCCGGCGGCAACCAGGAAGCCCGCCAGCAAAAGGTGAGAAATTATTCGAGTCCTGACAAGTCCGTCTACAACCCTCAACAAAATGGCCAGCCTTTCGCCCTCAGTAAATTACGGTGGAATACATCTTCCCGGCTAGCTAGGAAGAGCCACTTTCTCCGGGAGCATATTTTAAATTGAGCACAGGTTGCTGCAGCTATCATTCCAAAGAGCAACACTCTGAGGCTTGAATGCAATCCTTGGAAACTACAGGCGATAGTAGATACCTGCGGACGAGCGGTGTCAAGAAATTAAGAACGCCCAATTGTAAAATCTTGTTACAAAGTCGAGGTTCGGTACCGCGGTGAGGTCGCAAATCGCGAACCACGCGGATTTGATCTCCCGCTGGAGGAGAGCACAAGCCCGGCGCGAGGCGCAAATCTGCACGCATCTCGGGGATGAGCGCGACGCAGGTCAGGAGCGAAGGCGCAGCTCGCGGCGGTGCCTTCGCCCCAACCTTTTTCTGAGGCTAGCTGGCTGCCTTCTCGGCCGTGTTCTGGTCAGCACGGAAGCGCAACAGAGCGGCAATCCTCCCGATGCGATCAAACTCTTCGTCATCGGGCACGTAGACCAGTTCCACCCCGGTTCGAATCGCGTGTCCTACAATGGCGTCACCGATGTCCTCCAGTTCGGTATTTTCCTTTCCGCAGACGCCGCACTCGGGTGTGATATGCAGGTCCATATGGCCGCAGTGATAACACTTCACTCCCGGCGCCTGGAAGTTCGATCCCAGCAATAGAGTCAGGACCTCGCCAATCTCCAGCGAGCGCAGGACGCGACGCAGTCCAATGGCCCCACGGCCGTTGCGATGCGCCTCGCCGATCACTTCGCGGATGAGGTGCTGCTTCACACCGGTGTGATATTCGGCCAGTTGATCGCGCGCCATCTGTTTTACCTGCTCGAGGGTGGCGACCTTGGGATCGATCCGGAAGTGGCCGACCAGACGTTGCCGGGCCAGCGACTGTAGCTGCGGTTCAATCTCGGACCACACGTCGTCGCGACAACCGATCAGCAGGCGGTCGCGGCCGCCGCGCTCGAAGTACTGCTCGATGTGCTCGGCGACCAGCTTAAAGTGTTGCAGAGCTTCATTCATTACCTTGCGTTCGGTGTGGCCGGCATCGTAGCCCCCATAGCCATCGCTCTTGCCGCGGCGGGTGAGTTCGTTGATGAAGTCTTCCTTCTCGGCGATGTCGTCATTCACCATCTCGAAGACGCGCGCCTTGGTGCGATCGGCCAATAGGATGTAAGCGCGCTGCTCGCCGTCCAGAACCGCCGCCAGCGGCTTCAGGTGAAAACGCTGGCTGATGGCAACTTTCGGTTTCAGAAGCTGGGCAGGAATGTCGAATTCGCGCCAGAATCCACTGGCGCCGCAGGCAAAAATAGCTTTCGCCTTGCCTCCATTTCCATGCACCGGATCAACCATCCCGTTGATCCGTTCCAGGTCGGCGCGGGTGCGGCCATTCTTCCCATGCTTTTCCGCTTCCCGCAAAGCATCACGGATGAGGTCTTTCACCAGGATGGCTTCCTCACGATGCGATTTGTTGAGTGGCGTTGAGGGCTGATAATAAAAAGTAATCGCGCAACCCTCTGCTGACTGAAAGTTAGCGAGTTCTCGGATGTCATCTCGTGTGATCATTCCGGTTTCTCCTGTTCAAGTTGTCTCGTAGTGCGATGAATGAAGGGGGACCGCCAGGCAGCCCCCTGAATCAGGCGCTCTTGGAGTACTCCACGAGCCTGTCTTTCAGAGGGTCTTTGATAGGCAAGGCGCGTTGCAGATGTTCTCGGGCCTTGCGAATGGCCGCGCGCACCTCCTCCACGGGGTGGTCGCTGATATCGGCGATCTCTTCCAGGGTGAAGCCTTCCACCGTGTACAGGATGAAGGCTTCGCGCTCGTTGCGCCCGGCATCGCGCAAGGTCGTCTCTACCAGGGTAATGAGTTCGCGTCGTGCCGCCAGTTCTTCGGGATTGTTGGCGGCGCGGTCGGGAATCACGTTTTCCTCGAACAACTTTTCGTCGGGCTGGTGAAATTGCAGCCGTGACTCGTCAGTGGCTTGCACGTTTTGTGCTCCGCGCGAGCGCTCTAACGGGACCCGATCATCGCCATGTCCTTCAGCTGCCAGGCTGTCGATCGCCTGAATGGCCAGACGATGGATCCAGGATTCCAGCTTCATGCGCTCGGGCTTGTCAGGTTGCTCGCCCAGCGCATTGGCGATGGCTTCGCTGACCACGTCCTCCACTTCAACCTGGTCAGGCTCGAGTTGGCCCTGGTGCGCTCGATAGTCAATCTCGCGTTGGATAAAGCGCTTCAGGCGGGGAAGGTTGACGTTCACATAGTTGGAGACATCGCTGGCGGAAATCTGCTCCGGCTTGATCGCAGCTACCGTGTCCTCGAAGGGAACAGTGTCGACCGCACGTCCCGGACCGCGACGGCGCGGCCACTTGTGCTGGTGGCGCAGCTGTTCCTTGTGTTTCTTCAACTGCTCCGCCAGGTCCTCGAACCCTGCTTTGATGGCCGCGGTCGCTGTTGCGTCAGTTTCCTGTGCGGCCATCTGCCCCGAGGGCAGACGCAGATTCAGTGACACTTCGAAACCGTGACGTGAGTTTTCCTCCACGGTGCCCTTCAGATGCACCAGGTCAGGACGGAATACCTGAAGGTACCGGCCCAGCTTTTCCACTTGTTGGTTGATGACTTTTTCCAGGTCGGATGTTTTAGAAATCTTGTAGCTGATCTGAACATTCATGTCAGGCCTCTCCGGACGGAACGATACCGGCCGCAGCTACAGCCTCTTTCTAAGTTGAATTTTACTCCTCCTAATACAGAAGCAAGTGGAAAATGACGAGTTGCATGGCAACGGCCCGCTATCGGGAAACCGGGCAACTTTAATTAGAACCTATCAACCTATCTCATAAATCCCAGCCTTAAGGTTTGTATCAGGGCACGTCTTCACAGGCCGCAGAAGAACTCTGACTTGCACGCTTTTCGAAGGGGCGCACCTTCAGGTGCGCCGTATAAGCCGGTGGAAGCGCCGGGCTTTAACCCGGCGAAATCGAACTCCATCGGAAACGGCTTCAGCCGCGGTTGGCCGGGCTAAAGCCCTTTTCCAGAAGGCACGTTTTCGGCACGGCTAAAGCCATGCCCTTCCACCGTTTCTTGCAGACGTTGTCTTTCGCCGCCGTCACTCGCCCACGACGAATCTGCTTTTCCCACTTTTTCAGCAGCGTGTAAAAGTCGTGCCCTGACACACCCCAAAGGATTTATGAGATGGTCTAGAAAGACTAGCTCCCGCGATGTCGTGAGCCTAGCGCCCCGGCGCCGGATTCGAAGCCCCGATCGCGTCCTCCTGGCACTCATGGGCCGCGGTCAAGAGCTTATCGATGTCGGGATCGGCGCGTAGCTTGGCCAGCAGCGGGTCTGACAGCAGATTGGAGTAAGCGCAATAATTATTTTCGACGGCGCTTTGCAGCAGGTGCAGAGCCGCTGACTTCTTTCCGCAGTAAGCGAAAAGCGATCCCTCGTAGTACCAAGTTTCGGGATCGGGATCGGCGGGAAAGGTGGTTTCCGCCTCATGTGCGATGCGATCAAGGTCTGACGTCGGCCGCAGTTGCAGGCAAGCTTCCAGCAAATCGCGGTGATAACGAGGGGCGGCTGGCATGTGCTTCACCGCTTCTTTGGCTTCCCCAATCTTGCCTTCCCGTAAGAGCAGGGAGGGGGTGACATAAGCCGCCCATTCCGAACCGGCGTCCAGGCGGATGAAATCCGCTGCCCGATCGGTCTTGCCCAACTCCATGAAGGCCCAAGCGCAGGAGCGAAAGATGTAGTTGCCGGGGTCGAGCGCAAGCGCCGTATCGCATTCGCTGCTGGCCTGCTCCAGCATTCCGGCGTAACGATATACGTAGCTCATCACAAAATGGGCCTGGGCGTTCTCCGGACGGCGCTTGACCAGAGCCTGCGCCGCCTCATAGGCCTTGCCCAGTTCTCCCCGCTCCACCCGGTTGGTAATCAACTGTCCCGCCGCGAAAGTGAGATTGGGATCTAGAGCTAAAGCCCTCTCGCAAGCCTTGTTGGAGAGCTGGAACATGGTTTCGCCGCCGTTCGAATAGGTGGCGTCGTAGTAGGCGCGCAAACCCAGTTGCTCCCACGCCGGGGCGTAGGTTGGATCCATCTGCACCACGTGCTGCAGAACCGCAATGGCATCCTTGTTTGGTCCGGGATCATGGGGCAACGCCAGGGCGTGCAGATAGAGATCGTAAGCCTCAGGATCCTTGGGACGGGTTCCGGTAGCGACCAGCCCACCCTGCACCCCCAAGGTCGGCAGCAAACCTTGACGGAGCTGAGCCGCCATGTCGGACTGCAACGTGATCAGGTCCTGCGCGGGCGCGGTGAAGTTGGTCTGCCACAGCAACCGGTCGTCACGCACGTCGATCGCTTCCAGCGTTACCAGCAGGTTGTCGCCTTGCTTTAAAAAATGTCCGGTGAGTACGGTCGCCACGTGCAGTTCGCGGCCGACTTTCTGGGGATCGACATCGTTGCCCGAAAACTTTCGCGTCAGCGAAGAGGGACGGACGTCCAGCGATCGCGTGTAGGTCAGAACGTTGGCGATTTCGTCGGCCAGCGCGAAGCGCAGGAAGTCCACGCTGATATCGTTATTCACATTTTGCAGCGGCAGGACCGCAATGGTATTCTTCGCCGCCCCGGCACCCGCCGCTTGACGATGCTTGAACCACCACAGTCCCGCCAGCGTCAGCACCATCACCAGCACCGCACTGACCGCCAGCAGCAGATAGGTCTGTAACTTGCTCGAAGTTTGGAACGTGCTGGTCGCAATCCGATAGGGGAAGGGCGAACGCATTCGGCCACTGGTGGTTAAGCCAGGATCGGTTTCCTTCTTAAGCGCCTGTAGGTCGGCCTTCAACGCCAACGCGCTGGGATAGCGATTGCCCCGCTCCTTTTCCATTGCCCGGCCAATGATGCCTTCCAGATCGGGCGGTAGGTTGGGGTTCAGTTTGAGCGGAGGCACCGGCTTCTTGTTGAGCACCGCCTCCAGGGTGGTGACTGCGTTGTTCCCGGCGAATGGTTTCTTGCCGGTCGCCATCTGGTAAATCACTACGCCGAGGGAAAACAGGTCTGTCCGAGGATCAAGTTCTTCACCGCGCGCCTGCTCCGGCGACATGTAAACGGCCGTGCCGAAAATGTCGCCCGCCACGGACAGTGGATCATCCTGCGAGATGGGATCGTTCCATCGATCGCCCGAGAGCTTGACCAATCCAAAGTCGAGGATCTTGACCTGTCCGCTATTGGTGATGAAGATATTCGCCGGCTTGATGTCGCGATGGATGATCCCCTTTTCATGACAGGCGGCCAGCGCATCCGCTACCTGGATGGCGATGTCGAGGATTTCCTCCACCTCCATCGGCTCGCCCCGCATGCGATCCTTCAGGCTGACGCCCTCCAGTTTCTCCATGACGATGAAGGGCTGGCCGTCCACGTCTTCGATGTCGTAGATGGTGCAGATGCCGGGATGGTTGAGCTGCGAGGCGGCGCGGGCTTCGCGCACGAAGCGGTCCAGGGCTTTGCGATCGTTGACCAGATTTTCAGGAATGAACTTCAGCGCGACGTGGCGGCCGAGGCGGGTATCTTCCGCATCGTAAACCAACCCCATGCCACCACCACCGAGTTTCCCCACGATGTGATAGTGGGAGACGATCTGGCCAACCATGCCGAGGGCCTCGGTCCCGCTGGCCGTAATGTTAGGCTGCACGGTGATTCGGGTCAACCTGAGGCGCTCTTGCTACCGC
This sequence comes from uncultured Acidobacteriaceae bacterium, assembly GCA_963746515.1. Lineage (GTDB taxonomy): Bacteria > Acidobacteriota > Terriglobia > Terriglobales > Acidobacteriaceae > Bog-257. The sequence goes on from CAVVBO010000007.1 coordinate 206,698, forward strand.
CGATTGTCGGTCTGGGGCTCCGGATGGATCAGCACACGAAACAGCTCCGGAACTTCCTGGCGGAAGCGGCCTTCCACGGCAGTCTGGATATCATGTACGCGCGACAGCGGCAGATCATCCTGCATGGTGATGTGCAGCGACAGCATAGAGCCGTCCGCCCACGCGCTTGAACGTGAGGTCGTGCATGTCCACTACTTCCGGGAAGCTTTCGTGTGACCGCCTGCAAACGCTGCTCGAAACTGGGCGCGGGAACGGGGCCATCGCTGGTTTCGATGGTCGCCGGTTCGCTCTCAATGTGGGTCAGGATGCTGGAGATTTCTCCCACGTCCTGTTTCATCTCGGCTTCCAGGCGAGTCACGCGGTCATGGGCTTCCTTCAGGCTGAGCCGCTCGTCGAGTTCAACGTGCTGCTCCACGTGCAGGCTTGCCGCCCATGTCCTGCACGCTGATGTCATGCACGTTGAGATTGTTGCGGGTGGCGACCGCGCGAATGCGGTCGAACAGGCTCTCCTGGCGGCTGGCGCGGGCCACGAGCATTGACCACCACGTCGGCGTCGGGAAGCAGCGCCCGGATACGCGACGCCACCTCGTTCGATACCTGTTCCGACTTCTGGAAGGTGACATTGCGCGACATCGCCACCGAGACATCGGCAAAGTAGCGGCTGCCCGAGCGGCGAATCCGCACCCGATCCACCTCCAGCACGCCATGGACGCGGTACACCTCTTCGATGATGCGGCCGCGGATGCCGGCGGGTGCGGCATCTAGCAGCGTATCGACAGTCTGCCGCGCCAGGCGCCAGCTGACGTAGACCACGATGCAGGCTACGAAGAGAGCGGCGATAGGATCGGCTTTGGCCAGCCAGTGCAGGGAATAATGCCGGCCAGCCAACACCAGCGCCAGCCCCAGAATCACTACCCCACTGGACCAGATGTCAGTACTGAAGTGCAGGGCATCGGCCTGCAGCGCCTGGCTGTCGTATTTATCGGCAATGCGCCGCAGCCGCCGCGAACGCCAGAAGTCCACTACCATCGAGATGCCCATGACCAGGAAAGCCCAAACCGTAGGCTCAATGTCGACGGAATGAAAGAAGAGGCGTTTACCGGCTTCGTACACAATCCAGACGCAGGTCAGCAGCAGCAGGCCGGTTTCCAGAAATGCTGAGAAGCTTTCGATCTTGCCATGACCGTACTGGTGCTCGGCATCGGCAGGCTTGTCGGAGACGCGCACGGAGAAGTAGGTAATGGCGGCCGCCACCAGGTCGAGTCCTGAGTGGGCGGCCTCGGAGAGAATGCCCAGACTGCCCGTCGCCGATTCCCACCACGACTTTCATCAGGGTGATGGCGATAGCGGCAAAAATGGAATTGAGAGCGACTGCCTTCTTCTCGCGCTGCATGCCGGCCGTGCTGACGGCTTCCGTCATATAGTTCGATTATTCACGTTTCCGTTTGCAATCCGCCAACCGCCAGCCAGAGCTTGGCAACAGCTTTTGCCGCGTGTTTCCCACATGTGGTACGATTTTTTGCATCCATCTGCTCCGCCTCGAGGCGGCACTATTCCGGAGGAATACCACTTCATGCAACGTTCCACATTGTTGGCACTCGCGATGTCGTGTGCCATCACCTGCACTGGCTACAGCCAGCAGCCGAGCTCGCAACCCACACCGCCGCCTCCCGCGGCCGGCGCCAACGGGCAAAGCGCGACCACGCCGCTCCGCGGCCGGCGCCAACGGGCAAAGCCGACCACACCGCCCCGCCGCGCCAGCCGTAAGCGTGCCCATGAGCGAGCCCGTGCTCACTTTGAAGGGCGCTTGCCAGCTAAGTCGGCAGTCCGCCGGCCGGGATGCGTCAGCAGCCTGACTCGCGAGCAGTTTGAGCAGCTGACCAACGCTCTGCAGCCTGCCGACAAAGGCCCGGTTCCACCGGAAGTGAAGCGCAAGTTTGCCGCCCAATACGCCAAGCTGCTGACCTTAGCCGATGCGGCCCGCCAACTTGGCCTGGAGAACGATCCCAAGGTGCAGCAGATCTTCGCTTTCGCCCGAAACCAGATCCTGGCCGAAGCGCTCAACCAGCATTACATGGAAGAGTACGCTCATCCCACCGACCAGCAGATTCAGGAGTATTACGACCAGAACAGCAAGAAATATCTGGAAGCCACGCTGCTGCGCATCATCATTCCTAAAGCTCAGGCGTACGTCCGACAAGCCGAAGCCCGATCGAGGCCGACGCAAAGGCCTATGCGGAGAAGATCAGGCAGCGCTGGGTCGCCGGCGAAGATCCGACCAAGCTGGAGAAGGAGGCCATGGAAGCATGCCGGCATCAAGACGCCTCCGCCCGACGTGAACGTGGGCGCCCGCCGTCCGGGCTCGCTGCCCGAGGCGCATGAGGCGGTCTTCGAGTTTGAAGCCGGGCGAGATTTCGCCAGTTGTTCAACGATCCTGCCGCTTTTTACATTTACAAGGTGGTTTCGGTGCGCCAGGTTCCGCTGAGCGAAGTGAAGACCACCATCTCGTCAGACGCTGCAGCGGCAGATGTACACCGACAAGCTCCAGCAAGTGCAGAGCGCCGTCACGCCGGTGTTGAACGACGCCTATTTTGGACCGGAAGCGCCCCCAACGATGCCGCCTACGGGCATCATTCGTCCCGGTGGCATGCCGCCCATGCGGGGCAACGGGCCGCCTCCCGGAGCCTCGGGTCGCTCCTAACCCTGGATCCCCGGCTCCGCCTAACTCAGGAGCTCCGCCCAAGTAGTCATGCCATCGGAACGGAAGTGTGCTGGTCACGGGAATTTCGGGGAACCTGGGAACCAGACTGCTTCCGTTGCTCTCAGACTTTCGCGTGGTGGGCGTGGATATGCGCCCACCCGAAAGTTCGTCGCTCTTCCGCTTTGAAGCAGATGGACCTGGGCCGCGAGGCCTGCTGCCGGCAACTCATCGATCTGTTGCGCGCAGACCGGCGCGCAGTCCGTCATTCACCTGGCCTTCGTGCTCGATCCCCAGCGCACCGGCGTTCTCGACGTGGAACGCATGTGGCAGATCAACGTTGCCGGCACGGCGCGCGTGATGGAAGCGATCAGCGTCGTCAATCGCACCGGCGGCAGCAGTCAGGCAATTTATCTTTCCCAGCAGCGTTGCCGCCTACGGGCCGGAGACCGGTGGCCCGGTGACGAGAAGACGCTCCGCTGCGCGCTCACACGCTGCCGTATGCCATTCACAAGCGCGAGAGCGATGAGGTGGTTCGCTATCGTGCCGAGAGCCTGGGCGACTGCCGCATCTACATCCTGCGTCCGCACATCTTTACCGGCGCCACCATGCAGAACTACATGGTGGGCGCGTTGCGCGGAACTCCGCTGGGCAAGAGCAAGCGCGCCGCCCGCATGCGCGCTGAAGGCAAGCGCCTGCCGCTGATGCTGCCTCGCGGTGACAAGTATCTGGAGAAGCGCTTCCAGTTTCTGCACGTGGACGACATGGCGCGGCTGCTGGTCATCGTGCTTGAACCGGCCCGACACGCGATCCGTCGATGACCATCATGAATGTTGCCGGCCGGGGCGAGTCGCTGACCATTCAGCGCTGCGCCGAAATGGCGCAAGCGACCATCAAACGCGTGCCCACGCGCGCCGCGTTTCGCGCCGTGCTGCGCTTGCTGTGGAGGTTCGGGATTTCCTCGATTCCGCCCGAGGCGCTGCCTTACCTGATCGGCTCCTACACCATGGACACCGGCCCGCTTGCAACAGTTCCTCGGCACGGAATATCCGCGTGTGATTCAGTACACGATTGAGGATGCGCTGCGGGACAGTTTCAATAACAGGGCTAGGGGCTAGAGGTTGTGCAAGTGACTAGGGGCTAGGGGTCAGGGCCTGGGGGTTAGTGCAAGCGACTAGTTGTAACTGACTGGCAGCTTCACGTAGGCGTAATGAGAAGTGGCTAGGGCTAGCGCAGCGATTACTGATGTAGGTGTTATCCCGACCGGAGCGAAGCGGAGTGGAGGGACCTGCTTTGCAGTCTCCATTGCGCGAATTGCTGCAAGCTTTCGCCGTCCTTTCCGCTTCGTGCAGTGACGGGTCCGTATTCACTAACCCCTAGCCCCTAATCCCTGGCCCCTGCTTTTCTCCCCCGATACAGCCCCGCGATCCCAAACGTATACGGCGTCCACGAAACATCGCGAAATCCGGCGGCGCGCATGCGCTCAGCATCTCGTCGGGAGAAGGGAAGCGCAGCACCGATGCAGGCAGATACGCGTACGGCCCGCTCACGCCCGAGATCATCGTGCCGATCGCCGGCAGCACGCGCCGGAAGTAGACGCGATAGAGCTTGCCGATCAGCCCTTTAGGTTCGCCGAAGTCGAGGATGCCGACTTCGCCGTCCGGCGCCAGCACGCGATAGATTTCCGCCAGCCCGCGATCGTAGTTCGCCAGGTTGCGAAATCCGAAGGCCGACGTCACCAGTTGAAACTGGCCGGAAGCGAAACGGCAGATTCAGCGCGTCGGCCTCGACCCAGCGAATGTTGCGGTTGCCCGACTTTTGCTCCGCTCGAACCAGCATGGCGTGCGAGAAGTCGGCGCCGATCAGTTTGGTCGGCGCGCCATTCAAGCGGCGATGCAGCGCGAAGGTCATGTCGCCGGTGCCGCAGCACAGGTCGAGCACTTGAGCATCGGGGCGGCGCAGCACGTCGGTGAACACGCGCGCGGTGCGGTTCCACCACAGGCGATCGATGTTCATCGACAGCACATGGTTCAGCAGATCGTAGCGCGGCGCAATGGAGGTGAACATGTCGCGCACCGCGTCAGCGGCAGCCGAGCTTCGTCGCGCGCGCCCGCCGGCGCCGCGCCCACGATGCGCTCGCCACGCTACGGTCGACTTCCGATTTGGGATTCGGTGGCCAAGGCTACGCTTTCGACAAATACCTTGATCTCTTTGATCGCCTGGATAGCGGTGCGCGGCGGGAACATTGTTGACCACCTCGACCTTGCCGATGGCGGTGGGCAGAACAAAGTGCGGGACGCCGCCGACCGTCTTCTTGTCGGAGAGCAGTCGCTTCATCACGCTGCGGCTGTCGACCGGCACCTTGGGCAGCGGCCCGTAGGCGAGCACCAGGGCATAGATGCGCTGCGCCGTCTGCGCGGTCCGTGATTTGCATGCTGGCGCCGATCAGGCTGGCGGCGATCATGCCCCAGCCCACCGCTTCGCCGTGCAGCAGCCGCCTGTAGTTCGTTTCTGCCTCCAGCGCGTGGCCGATGGTGTGTCCGAAATTCAGGATGCGGCGCTCGCCGCTTTCCCGCTCGTCGGCGCTTACCACCTCGGCTTTCACCCGAATGCATTCGGTGATCAGAGTCTCCAACAGCGCGCCATCGCGCCGCAGCAGAGCGTTGCTGTTCGACTCCATCAGCTCGAAGATCGCCGGATTGCGAATCACGCCATACTTCATCGCCTCAAATAGCCCGGAGCGATATTCGCGTTCGGGCAACGTCTTGCAGCACGTCGGGATCGGCCAGCACGGCTAGCGGCTGATGAAACGTTCCCAGCAGGTTCTTGCCGGATTTCAGATTCACGCCGGTCTTGCCGCCTACGGCGGAGTCGACCTGCGCCAGCAGCGTGGTCGGAATCTGCACCACCGGAATGCCGCGCATAAAGATCGACGCCAGGAACGCGCCTACATCGCCCACCACTCCGCCGCCCAGCGCCAGCAGGACTGAGTGCCGGTCGGCGCCGTAGCGCACCATCTTGACCGCGAGTTTTTCCAGCTGCGCCAGCGTCTTCGAACGTTCGCCATCGGGCATGGTGAACAGCTCGAACTTATGGTCCGACTTGGCGAAGCTTTTGCGCAGCAGATTGCCATAGTGTTTGCGGATAGGCGGCGCGGTCAGAGCGAAGACCCGCGCGCCCGGCGGAATCAGGTCGCGCAGAGCTGCGCCGGTCGAGCCCAGCAAGCCGCGCTCAATCAGCACTTCGTAAGAGCGGGACGGAGTTTGAACAGGGATGCGAGTCAAGTTTCTAGTGTAATGGAAGAGGATGACGTGGCATCGGATTACATTTAAACAGCTCGGTTGGAACAAGGATGCATTCGAGCCATGACTTTTCCTTTCCCCATTTGGTCGCAGCGCTTTTAGACCTGCTGCCACGCTCCTGCTGCGTGCTACCATGAACCCAGCCATGCAGGCTCTTCCTTCAGAAACCGATTTCATCGTAGTAGGCGCGGGCATTGCCGGTTTGCGCGCCTCGGTGGAGCTGGCGTCGGCGGGCCGCGTGCTGTGTCTGGCCAAGCGCGAGGTCACGGAGTCGAATACGCAATATGCGCAAGGCGGTATTGCGGCGGCGCTCAGCGACGACGATGAGGTCCGTCTGCATCTGGAAGACACGCTGAAGGCCGGCGACGGACTGGTCAACGAAGAGGCGGCGCGCGTGCTGGTTGAAGAAGGTCCGCCGCGCATCGAAGAGCTGATCGAGTGGGGCACCGAGTTCGATCGCGCTGGCGCCAAGATCGCCTTCACCCGCGAAGGCGCGCACAGCCGCAACCGCGTGCTGCACGCCCACGGAGACTCGACCGGCCGCGAAATTGGCCGCGCGCTTTATCTTAAGGCCCAGGCCGTGACGGCCATCACGTTTCGCGAATTCGAGTTCACCACCGACCTGCTGGTGCGAGGACGGCCGCGTGGTCGGCGTTCGCGTGCTCGATCAGGCCGGACAGACGCACGACATCTATGCCAGCGCAGTGCTGCTGGCCACCGGCGGACTGGGCCACGTTTATAGCGACACCACCAATCCCGCCGTCGCTACCGGCGATGGCGTGGCGATGGCCTATCGCGCGGGCGCCGAAATCAGCGACATGGAGTTCGTGCAATTCCATCCCACGGCGCTGTTTCTGAAGAATGCTCCGCGATTTCTGCTGTCGGAGGCGCTGCGCGGCGAAGGCGCTTACCTGCGCAATCTCGAGCTGCAACGCTTCATGCTGAAGTATCACGAGGCTGGCGGAGCTTGCGCCGCGCGACGTGGTGGCGCGCGCCATCGCTCACGAACTGGAACTGGTGAAGCGGCCGGACGCAGCGGTTTATCTCGACCTCACCCACCTCAATGCCGAGCGGGTGCGCAAACGCTTTCCCATGATTTACGCCACTTGCATGCAGTACAACATCGACATCGCCGACGAGTTGGTGCCCATTCGTCCGGCGGCGCACTATGCGATGGGCGGTGTCCGTACCGATCTTTACGGTCAGACATCGTTGCCCGGACTGTATGCCGCCGGCGAAGTGGCGTGCACCGGCGTCCACGGGGCGAACCGGCTGGCCAGCAACTCGCTGCTCGAAGGGCTGGTATACGGAGCGCGGGCGGCGCAGACCATGCGCGAGCAACTGCGCACGGGAGACAAACATGCGACTACCGCGAGCCCGAAAGCCGCGGCCGTCAGCAACAATGGGCAGTCGGCCGAAACTGAGAAGTTCATCAAGAAAGTGCAGTCGCTGATGTGGCAGCACGTCGGCGTGGTACGCGACGGAAAAGCGCTGCAGCAGGTCGTCCCCGAATTGCGTGCGATGCAGGCTAAGGCGCCGACAGGCAGACGATCGCCGATCGCACGAGGCGGTCAATATTGTTGAGGCGGGATTGCTGATCGCCCGCTCGGCCTTGGCTCGCGAAGAAAGCCGCGGCGCGCACTACCGGCTGGACCATCCGCTGAAGAACGACGTCAAGTACCGCAAGCATTCCGTGGTGACCGGGGAAAATATCCGCTTCCAATAGAGGGCATGCGTATTTCGGCGCATTCTACGTTGCGGCCGATTTCTTCTTGGGGAACATCAGCGACGCCACAATCGAAATCAGCAACACTCCCACCACCGCGCCCAGAGCCACTCCAATCGGAATCTCAATATAGTACGAGGCCAGCATCTTCACGCCGATCAGGATCAGGATCAGCGACAAACCGTAGTGCAGGAAGTGGAAGGTTTCAATCATTCCCGCCAGCGCGAAGTACAACGAACGTAATCCCATAATCGCAAAAACATTCGACGTGTAAACGATGAAAGGCTCGCGCGTCACTGCCAGCACGGCGGGGATCGAGTCGACGGCAAACAGCAGATCCGTGGTCTCCACGACGATCAGCACCAGCGCTAGCGGCGTGGCGTAAGTCATGGCGCCACGGCGGACAAAGAAGTTGCCGCCCTCATAGTCTTTGGTGACGCGGAAGAACTTGCGGAAAGCCGCGAGTAGTGGGTTGGACTCGGGATGAATTTCCGCTCCATGCTGCCGCAACAACTTGATGCCGCTGTAAATCAGGATGGCGCCGAACACATAGATGATCCAATGGAATCGATTCAGCAGAGTTACACCGGCAGCGATAAAGATCGCGCGCATGATGAGCGCGCCCAGCACTCCCCAGAACAACACTTCGTGCTGGAATTTGCGAGGCACGGCGAAGTAACGAAAGATCAGCAGGAACACGAATAGATTGTCGACGCTGAGCGACTGCTCGATCAGGTAACCGGTTACGAATTCCAGCGACAGCTGCGAGTTGGGCCGGGCGTTGCTGCCTACCAGAGTGTGCCCGAAAAAATAAATGAAGACGGCAAAGGTGCCGGCCAGGCTGATCCAGACCAGCGTCCAGGCAATGGCTTCGCGCAGATGCACCGTGTGCTTGTTGCGATGAAAGACGCCCAGATCCAGCGCCAGCATCAGCAGCACAAACACGTTGAAGGCTACCCAGAAGATCCAGTTCGAATGCATGCAGGAAACCGAAACAGCCATTCTATCCGGCGAGGGTGAGTAGCACCGGACTGGCGGAGAGTCGCCCGCCATAGCCGGTCTCTGGTGATCCGATCGTCTTACTTGTGGAAGGTCCCCATGTATTCCGCTTGAGCCAGGATATGTCCTTTCATCGCGGCATCCAAATCGCTGCGATTCGTGCCGGCGGGGAGATCGAGCTTTGTGTCCAGAGCGTACAGACGGAAGAAGTAGCGATGCGTCTGTCCTCCTGGCGGACAGGGCCCGTCATAGCCGATCTTGCGATCGCTGTTGCGGCCCTGATGCGAACCGTCGGCTAACTGCTCGGTCTTGGGCACGCCTTCGGGCAGGGCATGGGCGGTTGGCGGCAGGTTCCACAGTACCCAATGCACCCAGGTGCCGTGGGGAGCATCGGGATCGTCCACGATAAGCGCGTAGCCGGTGGCATTCGCCGGCACTCCGCTCCACTGCAGCGCGGGAGAGGCGTTGCCACCCTTACAGCTGTATTGCCTGGGGATTTCGGCTCCGGCGGCAAACGCTGAGCTGCTCAGCGCGAAGGACGGGGAAGCGCCGCTCGCAGCGGCAGAGTTAGGTTGTTGCGCAACTGTTAAACTCACGCCTGCGGCCAGCAGGAGCGCCATGGTCATCAGGGTTGCCGAGGGTCGCATGGGCAAGCCACCTTTCTTGTGGCGCAGTATACCAACCGGGCTTGCCGGCCGTGGCGAAATGTTGGCGAGAGCGGCCTGTCTTCGCTATTCGGTCAGATGTGTTCTGATCCTGAACCGTGAGGAAGTGGGTAACAAACAAGCCTTCTTGAGCAATGGGGCGTCGGTCAGGTTCATTGGGACCTCGGCAGACGTCGGGATAGGCTTACCATGGTAGCCGATGGCGGCCAACATCGCAGCAACTGGACAGCAAACCTTTATTCGCCGGGCCGCAATCGCTAAGACCGGATCTTCCCACCTTGTGCGAACTTATGCTTTTGGAGTTATCGCTAACGGTCCGTCAAATGAGGAAGGCGACGCAGAGTAGCCCACCGAAGAGCAATGCCTGACCCAACTCGCTGAAGCCCAGCTTGTGGACATCGAGAGGCTGGCGTCCGCGCACAAACCAGAATATCCCACGGAGTAGGACAGGAACAAAGGCCACAGCCATCACCTCGGGAAAGATGCCGATACTGTTAGCGGCGCTAAGGACGCCGAGCAGTAAAACTTGACCAGCAAGAAAGGGCAATCCGGCTTGCAGCTTTTCGTCGAGTGAAGCGGCGCGGCTGGAGCGAATGTCGCAGCTGCACAAAGTGAATTTGATCGCCGGCGAACAGCCAATTGGCCAGCCAGAGCGCAATGGCGATGCGGTCCAGCCGTCCGGTGGCGACGTAGTAAGCGCCGGCTGCGGTCGAGGTCAGGCCGATGGCGCCGATCATCTGCGCCGGCATCCGTCCCTTGCGGCCCAGCTTTTTCACCCCCGCCTGCACGGCGAAGGCGAGTCCCGCGATCGCGCCGATCAGCAGCAGGCCGCGGTTGTGGCCGTTCCACAGCAGAGCAGCGACACAAGACGCAGCCAGCAGTCCGATGCCGATACATGGCCGTCATAACCAGCGAGCGCTCCTCAGCGGTGTGCGCCTTGATGGCCGAGGTGCCCAGCCAGCTCTCGACCGGGGTGCGCAGCCAGAAAAGCGACATAGCTGCCAGGATGAAAAGCGTGAGCGCGCCGCCGTTCATGCCGGTGCGCAGCGCCACGATCGCGCCGGTCGGCCAGCGGGCACCAGCAGCATGCCCCACGCGCCATGTTCGCGCGGAACCACCATGGTTCGCAGTCGCGAATTCTGTACAGTGCCGATATGAGCTGCCATGACTGCAATCGTAGGGCCGATGCACTTGTCGCGGATATGACTTAAGTCTCAGCCGACCCGCTTGGCCTCGGCAATGGCATGAATCATCTGGTTCGAAGTTCCCGGCTCGTAAACGCAGAAGGGCTCTTCCGCCAGGAAGTCGCCGGTGGCGGCATAGGCGCGGGCGCGGCATCCCATGCAGACGTGGCGGAACTCGCAGCAGCCGCACTTGCCTTTCAGGTTGTCGTCGTCGCGCAGTTGGCCGAAGACCGCCGAGTCGTTCCAGATCTCGGCGAAGCTTTGCTTGCGCAGATCGCCGGCAATCGCGGGCAGATATCCGCAAGGGAAGACCTCGCCTTCGTGCGAGATGAAGCAGACGCCGGTTCCGGCCAGGCAGCCTTTGGTCATGGCATTCATGTCGCCGGGATGGCCGCCAGGATGGCCAGTGTGTCCTACCGGCGGCCCGCCGCCCGGCTTCAGGGAGATTCCGGTCGAGCCCGGCATGGTCATGTCCGTCGGGCCAATTTCGTGCGGATGCGAAGTCGCCGGCGGCAGCATGTTCGCGTCCGGCGATGCGGTCGGCCGCTCTGCGCTGGCGCATGACGCGGAAGTAATGCGGCGCGCACGTGGCTTTCAACTCAATGCCGCCTTCCAGCGACTGATCGTAGAACCAGTTCAACATGCGCTCGTACTCTTCCGGAGCAACCATCTGCTCGGCGGCAATATCGACGCCGCAGCCGACCGGAACCAGCAGGAAGGTATGCAGCGCGTCGGCGCCCAGGCGTCGCGCCAGAGTCGAGCACGTCGGGCAGTTGATGCGCATTGTGGCGCGCGATGGTGGTGTTGATCTGCACCGAGACGCCGAGCTGCTGCAGGTTGCGCATGCCATAAACCGCCGCCTCGAATGCGCCCGGGATGCCGCGGAAGGTGTCGTGCGTGGTGGCGTCGGAGCCGTCCAGCGAGATCGAAACCCGCTTGATGCCGGCGTTCTTGATCTTCTCGGCGACGTCTTTGGTGACCAGCGTTCCGTTAGTCGCCAGCGCGGTGCGCAGGCCGCGGCTGGTGGCGTACTCGGCCAGCTGGAAAATGTCTTGCCGGTAGAGCGGCTCGCCGCCGCTGAGCACCAGGATGGGGTTGCCGAAGTCGGCGATCTGGGAGATGATGTTCAGCGCTTTGCTCGGTCGGCAGGTCGGCCGGCGACATCAGTTCGGTCGCGGTGGCGCGGCAGTGGATGCAGCGCAGATTGCAGCCCTTGGTCACTTCCCAGAAGATCAGCCGCGGCGTGTATTGCTTTCTTGGCTGCCGGATGGGTGCTGCCATTGCCTTCTGTCATGATTGTTTTCCTCCCCCGCTCTAGCGGATCAACGGCTCGTTGCTATGGCTCCACGATAGGATTTCGACGACCCGAAGGGCCGTGAGTGGTATCACGTGGGCCTGTGATGTACGTCACTCGGGGAAGAGCTGGCAGCTATCGGTGCAGCACTCAGCAGCGGTCATTGCGGATTCAGGCAGAGCGCAGCACAACGTTGCTGGCAAGCGCGGCTTCGCCGAGGACAGCTGGGATCATGCGCCTGCTGGAGTCAGGCGCGCTCCTCGGCTGCCGGCGCTGCCAGAAGACAGCTCACGCGCCGAGCGCGAGCTTCGCTGGATGAAGCAACCTTCACGGACGAACTGCTCGAGCACTGACTGAGATCGGCCTGCTAATGCAATGACTGCTGAAACTGACCGCAACTGACAACTGAACCGCCTACTGACAACTGCCCTACGGCCCACGCCTCCACTGTGGCAGTCGGAGCAGTTCACTGCGGTCATGTCTCCCATGATCCACCGGATGCTTGAAGGTCTGCGCGGGGATTTGCGCGATGTGCGTTCCGCCCTCAACCTGCTCGATGCACGGTGTGGCACGAGTTGCAGTCCTTGCTGATGACCTTGCCGTCCTTGCTGACATGATTGCCATCATGGCAGCGGAAGCAGCCCTGGAAATAGAAGTGGCCGATGTTGTTGGGATGGGTCTTCCAGTTCACCTTCATGTCGGGGAAGAACGTGGTGCGATAGATGCGCTGCAGTTCGGCAATGGAGCCCTTGACGCTGTCGGCTTTGCTGGAGGCGATCTGCGGATATTTCTCGCTGATAGAACTTGTTGATGTTGTCGGCGATCGCCTTCTGCGCTTCGTCGGTAGTCTTGTAATCGGCGGTCAGTACCTGCACACCCTGCTGCTTGATGAATGGCAGAGTGGCGTCGATGCTGCGTCCGGTGATGCTGCGATCGACCGACAGATCGGGCGGCGTGTAAACGTGCGACGGGCGGTTGTGGCAGTCGATGCAATCCATGCGGCGTTTGCTGGCTTTGTCGATCTGCGCCTGCGTCGGCGGATTGTCCTTGGTGGCGTATTCGGTAACGTGGCCCTGCGCGTCTTCTATGCGCACCCAGGGAATCATCTGCCGCTGCTCGTCGGTGGCGAAGTAGGTGATCTTGTTGGCGATGTTCATGTGCCAGTGGATGCCTTCGCCGGCCTGGCCCAGCGACGGATCGCCGCCGCCAGTCTTGATCAGCAGGCGAATCACGCGCGGCGTGTTCTGCTCGTCGCTGCCGTAGTGGGTGAAGGTCTTCAGCTGCGCTCCCCAGAACTTCTTCGGCCAGTGGCACTGCTCGCAGGTATCAGGCGCGGGGCGCAGGTTGTGGACGGGCGTAGGAATCGGCCGCGGGATAGGTTCCCAGCGCGGTGTAGTAAACCTGGCGCGCGCCCGAGAGCTTCGACTTCACATACCAGCTGGCGCCGGAGCCGACGTGGCAATCCACGCAGGCGACGCGCGCGTGCGGCGAAGCCTGATAGGCGGTGAATTCCGGATGCATCACGGTGTGGCACAGCTGTCCGCAGAACTGCACCGAGTCGGTGAACTCGTACGCCTTGTAGCTGCCCACGGCGCTGATCAGCGAGAAGATCACCACGAAGCTGAGGACAAAAGCCACCGTGCTGCGCTGCGCGGGATTGTTGAGATCGAGCTGCGGGAAATGATGCGGCGCGCCCGCATGCCCGAAGCCGCCGCCGCCGCTCGAGCACCATTCCGAGTGGGATCAGGATCAGACCGAAAACCAGGAATCGCCGGCGCCACCATGTAGGCGAGAATGCCGATGTAGGGCGACGGCTGGCTGGCCAGAAGATCGATCAGCACCAGAAAAACGATGTTGGCGAAGGCCACTGCGGCCAGCGCAATGCCGATCAGGCTGATCGGGTTTCGGATGAGATCTTCGCGAAACCGGCGGACGATCGGACCTGAGGATTCACCCCTTGTGTGTCCTCAGTCATTTATTGCAATCCCTTCTTCGCCTCACCCCGGTGCCAAAGTGCACCCAGTGTTGCAGAAAGTACCACAGTGGAGTCGTCAATGCAACCAAAATCCAGAGTCTACTACCTTCAATCCCACGACAGGTTCGGAGCTGCGTCGCTCCGGCCCGGTGCGCCTATTTGCGTTCCGCCGGTCGTTTCGGCATGCTCTTCTTGCTCAGCTGTCTCGACTGGCTCCGCTTCTTCTTCTTCGGAGCCGTGCAGCCTTCTCGATGGCTGTCATGTCCAGCGGATGCTCGTGCTCGTAATGCTCGATCGACATCTTGCCGTCGTACCAGGACCAGTTCATGGGATAGGCATCGGGATCGAACATGACGCCGTACAAGTGCCACACGATGATGGCCAGCGTCGCCAGAACCGCTTCGTAGAAGTGGATGGTGATGGCCACGTCGATCCACCAGCCGGGCACGCGTTCGCCGACGCCCACCTTGAACCAGGCCATCAGTCCGGTGCTGGCCATGACGAACATGCCCCACACCAGCGCCCAGTACTCCATCTTCTCGGCGTAGGTGAAGCGGCCGAACATGCGGGCGCTGATCGCTGTAACCCAGGTAGATAGCGGAATGCGTCACGCGCGTCGGTGACGTCCTTCCAGTCGGGCAGCATGTCTTTGATCAGCTGGCGGCCGTCGGCGGTCTTGATGACATACCACAGGTGGAACAGGCTGACCGCGATCAGCACCACGCCGGCGATGCGGTGGATGTAACTGCGCACCAGTTCGTGGACGAAGATCATGGCCAGCCACGATGACGGATAGCGCAGAGCAAAGCCGGTCAGCACCAGCGTGAAGAAGCTGATCAGCAGCGCCAGGTGCTGGATGCGCTGGCCCAGCGTCATGCGGAACAGAATTCGCGGCTGTCCAATGCGGTGCAGGATCAGCTTCTTGCGGAAGACGATCAGGTTGTGCAGCACCATGCCGCCGATCACGACCGACGATCATCCAGATATACATTCGGCTGATGAAGCCGATGACCTTGCTGCCGAAGTCGGCCTTGGCGGTGCCGTCGAGGTGTACCTTGCTGGTGATGAACTTGTCGTTGGCGCCGGGATGGCATTGCCCGCAGGTCTTGGCCAGGTTGGCGTGATTGACGGTGGAGTGCGGATCGCTGGACGGCAGAATGTTGTGCACACCGTGGCAACTGGCGCAGTTGGCCACCGTGGTCGACCCCACCTTTTCCGCCATGCCGTGATAGCTCGCCAGATACGACGCGACCCGGCCGCCGGGCACGCCGAATTCGTTCGACAGCCGTACGCTGTCGTGGCACGAGGCGCAAGTGTTCTGTACGTTGGCCGCGGCCACCGAGGAGTTGGGATCGTTGGGAGCCTTGATGGTGTGAATGCCGTGGCAGTCGGTGCAGACCGGCGCCTGCCAATTGCCGCGCGCAATCGCCTGTCCGTGAATGCTCTGCACGTATTCCTGGCTTGACATTGTCGTGGCACTTGGCGCAGGTGGCCGGAACGTTGTACTTGTTGATCGGCGACTTGGGATCGGTCGCGCTCAGGATGTCGTGCTCGCCGTGGCAATCGGTGCAGACTGCGGCTTTGTCGGAGCCGGCGGCGACGGCTTTGCCGTGCACGCTCTCCTGATACGAGGTGAATGGCGCGCGAACTCATGCCGCCCGAGGCCATCACAAACTTCTGGCCGTGGCAGGCGCCGCAGGTCTGCGGGAATGTTGGCGCGCGCGACCTTGGACTTCGGATCGCTTGGCGGCAGAATCTCATGTACGCTGCCATGGCAGTCCTGGCATTTGGCTACATTGGTATTGCCTGCCTCGGCCGCCTTGGCGTGGATGCCGTGATCGTATGCGGCTTGCTGGTCGGCATGGCAGGTGGCGCATACCGGCTTCACCGGCGTGGGATCGTGCGGGTAGGCTTTGATGTCGGTGTGGCAATCGGTGCAACCGTAGATGCTGTGCACCGAGTCTTTGAACTTGGCATCGTCGACGTGCAGGCTGACCGGCTTGCCGTTCTCGTCTTTGCTGAGCGTAGGGTCGCTATGGCAGGCCAGGCAATCGTCGTTGCTCATTTTGGCAGAGGTCTTAGCCGGAGCCGCCGACGGGTGCTTCTTGGGCACAGATGGGGAAGATTGAGCAGCTGCTGCCACGGAGAGTAGCAAGACAGCAAGGAAAACCAGACCGCAGCGCTTCACGGAAACCCCTCGCTTTCGTCCGGCGCATCCTGCACGCCAGGCAACTCATAAAGATCGCCGAGAGGAGTACCAGGGGGCAGTGAGTGCACTCACGTGAGGGTGTGATATGAGTCACACTGACTTATGCTCCTCACCACCGTAGGTGAGCCAGATCACCGAGGTCTGGCCCACGCGAGGGCCTTGGCCAGCTCGGGTACTCATAAGGGCTTCATGGACATACAGCCGATGGTGAAAGCAAAAACAAAGGGCACCGGAAGGATGGGAGTTTGCCAAACTGCGGCGAATTCCGAACATTCGTTCGAACATGAAAATTAATGACGAAGCAGCCTGCGTGCTGTCCGTGGCGAGTCTGTTAGCAGCTCAATAAGCCGGAGCCAAGTCACAAGAGTTGAACCGCTATGCCGCCTGGATCCCAGCGCTGCCCAACCCACTACAATCGAAGACGTGAAGACTTGGGACGTTGTGATTATCGGTGGAGGAGTAATTGGGTTGTCGCTGGCGTGGCGATTGCGGCACAGTGGCGCGAGGGTCCTCATCGTGGAAAAGGGCGAGCCCTGGCGCGAAGCCACCTACGCTGCCGGAGGCATGATCGCTCACTGCGATCCGGGCATTCCGCCCGCGCTGCAGGAACTGGTGACGGCCAGCGCTCGCATGTATCCGGAGTTTGTCAGGGAACTGCGAGCCGAGGCATTTCAGTCGCCTGATCTTCGCGATGCCGGAACTATCGTCTTCCTGGAAGGCGACGCCCTGCCGGCTTGCGATGGCGCGCGTTCTCTCGACGAGGTAGCGCTATCTCAACTGGAACCCCTCATCTCATTGCGCGGGCGAGCTTATCTGTTGCCTGAGAGCAGCATCGACCCTCGCAAGCTAGGCAGGGCGCTGGAGAAAGCTGCGCGAACCCTGGGGGTTGATTTCGTGACCGGTGCGGCGGTCAGCCAGGTTGCCGTGCTTGGACGCCGGGCCACAGGTGTGCGCACCGCCAAGTCGTTTTACGCTGCAGATAGGGTGGTCAACTGCGCCGGAGCTTGGGCTTCGGAGATCAAACCCCTCGGCATGCCGACGCGTCCCGTCAAGGGTCAGATTGCCTGCCTGGTGCCGCAAGCAGCCGGGCATAACCCGGGCCCGCTGATTCAGCACGTCGTCCGCACACCGGAGGTCTACATCATCCCGCGCAGCGACGGCCGAATTCTGTTGGGAGCGACGGTCGAGGAGGCGGGATTCGACAAGCGCGTCAATCCCGATACGGTGCGGCGCTTTCAGGAACTTGCCGTGAAGGTTGTGCCGGCAATCGGGGAAATGCGCCTGCACGATGCGTGGGCGGGGCTGCGTCCGGGTTCGCCGGACGATCTCCCCATCCTGGGGGCGACTTCGCTGCCGGGATACTACGCGGCGACAGGACACTATCGCGATGGAATCATGTTGGCGCCGGCGACGGCATTGGTCATGACGCAATTGTTGACCGGACGCCAACCGGATTTCGATCTGGCTGCATTTTCACCGCAGCGGTTTGGCTGAGCTTTCGGCGATCCAGCGCTGCCAGTATCACTCGTTCGCCATGGTGCAGACGACATGCATCTGGTCGCAGACTTTCATCACGCCCTGGACCACCAGCGAGGTAGCGTCAGGTTGAGCGCCGGTTAGGTTGGAGGCAATCACCAGTTGGCAAAGTTTATCGCCTAGCGGAGTAGCCTGCATGCTGGCTACCTGATCGCCTTTAGAGAACTTGATCTCGCGCTGCTTGGCGTTGTTGCTCGTGATGCTGAGATCGGTTCGCGCCTGCAGCGCGGTTAGAGCGGTTTGATACACCTTATCGGCATTGGCTTCCAGCACCACGGTGGCAACGTCGTAACCGCCGCTACCGTTCGCCGGCTTGTTGGTCATCTGCTCAACCCGTCCCGCTACCGCCCGCGCTACCATCACCCATTGCGCTTGCGCGCTGACCGCGCTGAACAGGCTGGCCACCGCGAGTGAGGCCAGAAAACACTGGCGTAACTTCATTGCACCCTCCGTGTGTAGGCAGCTTCCAGATCGACCGCATTACCCCAACCCGCGCTAACTTCACGCAGGTCGGGGCGGGGTTGAAAGCTGTCGCTGGACTACTTCTTTTCTTTTGGCGGAAAGTTCTGGAACAACTTGTTAACGGCCTTATCCAGATTGTTGATGTTTTTATTGCTGTTATCGCTGATGGTATTGGTGGCCGATCCACGCCAGAGAAGCTGCTTGTTCTTGGCATCAGCCACTTCCACCACCAGCGTACCCAGTTTGGTGACGTAGGTGTCGTAGGTGACCGGACCTCCCATGCCACCCCAGGCGCCCCAACCCCAGCCTGGTCCAAATCCATAGCCGGTGCCCACCACGGATTTCTGATCATGAATGCTGTTGCTATAGACGACCCAGGTGTCCGGGTTGGAGTCGACCTTTGTCCAGCCTTTGGCTTGCAGTTGCTTGTCGATGGCGTCGACGATGCGCGGGGCCCAAAGTCCATTGGCGGGATGCGGGCTCTTCTCCCACATATAAGTGTGATAGTTGGCAAAGTTGGCGCTGCGGTCCCAATCGACGTTAATTTTTTGCGCGAAAGCTAGGCTGGAAACTAGCAGACTCAGAACGACGACGGCGAATACTCGTTTCTTCATGAAATCCGGCTCCCGGGAACGGCTTTGGATTGATTGCTGCGATGGACGCTCGCGGTACCGCCGACCAGGCCGCCATTGTGAGGCGCGAGTCGGGATACGGTTATCGCCGCATCGCAAAGATACTATCCCAAGTTGCTGCCGTCCAGCGGGATTCGCTCCGGAGACGTCTCTGGAGGCTAAGGGATAATAAGACGCGCTCCTCCTCCGCAGCCCGGCGGCATCGCTTTCGGAAACCATTTCCGGTGCGATAACGTAATAGGCGCGGGAGATGGCTAATGGACGCAATGAGGATTTGCGAATATCTGTGGATCGCCTTCTTGGTCGTATGGGTGATCTGGGCGCTGCGGACCAAGCGAGTACAAACGCGTGAAGGGGTTTCGTCGCGGCTGTCCTACACCGTCCTCACGATCGCTGCCTTTTACGCGATGTTCGGTGGCGATACGCCCAGGGAGTGGCTACGCATCCGCATATTTCCGACCGACTGGTGGATCGAGGTGCTGGGCATCGTCATCACCGCCGCCGGGATTGCCTTTGCCATATGGGCGCGAACGTATCTTGGCGGGAACTGGAGCAGCTCCGTCACCGTCAAGATTGATCATGAACTGGTGCGAAGCGGACCTTACCGTTGGGTGCGACATCCCATTTATTCGGGAATGATTTTGGGGATGCTGGGTACGGCGTTGGTGCGCGGCCAGGTGCGGGGATTGGTAGCTGTGGTGCTGCTGTACGTTGGCTTCAAGATCAAGAGCAGAATTGAGGAGCATGCCATGGCAGGCGCGTTTGGCGCGCAATACGACGAGTATAGCCGTACCACGGGGGCGATCATTCCTCGACTGCGCTTCTAGTTTGACATGGGGGAGGTGGTTGCAACGGAGTCTTAGGGCGTCATATTCGACTTCCGTCAGTTAGGCAGCTTAGGCTCCCAACCTGCGCTAGGTAAACTTTAATCAAGGCAAGGCGAGGTCCCGCAGAGGCTAAAGCCGCATCATCTTGCGAGGTACTTAACGTACGGCCTGAAAGGTCGTCCCCTTCAAAACAAGCATTCTTAATGAGAGTTTCCCTAGCGCTCCACGAGCTTCTCGAGATCCTCGAAAAATGCCGGATAGGAGATGGCGACGCACTCGGCGTTTTGAATGAGAGTATCTCCGTCGGCTCGCAGTGCTGCCACCGCGAACGCCATGGCGATACGGTGATCGGAAAATGTCTCGATCGGCGCGCCATGCAGTCGCTGGTGGCCGGGAATCCGCCAGCCATCCTCGGTTTGCTCGACCTGCGCTCCCATCGCCTGAAGATTTTGAGTGACGGCGCTCAGGCGGTCGGACTCCTTCACGCGTAGCTCGGCAGCATCGCGGACCTCCAGGCCGCCAGCTGTATAAGGAGCGATGGCCGCCAGGACGGGCAGCTCATCGATCAGCAAGGCGGTTTGCGCGCCCTCGATCGTGACCGG
This sequence comes from uncultured Acidobacteriaceae bacterium, assembly GCA_963746515.1. Taxonomy (GTDB): domain Bacteria; phylum Acidobacteriota; class Terriglobia; order Terriglobales; family Acidobacteriaceae; genus Bog-257. The sequence goes on from CAVVBO010000007.1 coordinate 226,809, forward strand.
TCCGCCATTGCCTGGGATGAGCGTGATGGTCCCCACCAGTTCGCCATGTTGTTCTTCAACACGCACCATGGAGGTGCGTGTGCCCATGGCGGCCAGCACATCCAGCAGCGCCGAGCGCGTGGGATTCAGCAGCACGCCGTCGATGACCAGGTTGGAGTCGGGAAAGATGGAGGCGGCGCACAGGAAGAAGGCGGCCGAGGACATGTCGCCCGGGACGTAAGCTTCCACGGGGTGCAACTGCTGTCCGCCTTCGATCCTGACCGAGTTGCGTGTCCTCTCGACTTCGGCGCCGAAGGCGCGCAGAGCCAGCTCTCCGTGATCGCGCGTGCGCGCGGGCTCTTCAATCGTGGTCGTGCCTTCCGCTAATAATCCGGCGAAGAGTACCGAAGTCTTCACTTGCGCGCTGGCAATCGGAGGTCGGTACTCAATGCCATGCAGCTTCGTGCCAGTGATGCGCAAGGGTGCGCGGTCTCCGCTGGCGGAGCTAATTTGGGCACCCATCAGGGTTAGAGGTTCGATGATGCGCTTCATGGGCCGCCGCGAAAGCGACTCGTCGCCTATCAATTCGCTGGTGAAAGGTTGACCCGCGAGAATTCCGGACAGCATCCGCATGGTCGAACCGGAGTTGCCGCAGTCGAGAGGGCCGTCCGGCGCCTTGAGCTGCATGCCCAGTCCGTCGATGATCACCGCTCCCGTTTCGTCGCGTTCAATCGTGCAGCCCAACGCGCGAACGCAACCCAACGTGCTGGCGCAGTCGGCTCCGGGAGCGAAGTTGTCGAAGCGCGAACGACCTTGGGCAAGGGCGGCAAGCATGGCGTAGCGATGAGAGATCGACTTGTCGCCCGGCACGCGCAGGCTGCCTAAAAGGTTGCGAGCCGGATGGATTAGAACGGACTTGGGTTCGAGCATGGGTCCCTTTTGAGGCTGCAACGGCGGCGGAAACCACGACACGCGCTGCTGGCGGCCTCTTCCGAACTGTACTATATTCCGCGGCGGCGAACGGCTGCTGAACATGACGCCGCCGCACAAGCTACAATTCCGCACAGGTGTTTGCGCTTGGACAATAAGGCTATCGCTCACGTCTTTTACGAAACCGCCGACCTGATGGAGGTCAATGGCGACGACTCGTTCCGCATTCGCTCTTACCGCCGCGCGGCCGAGGCGCTGGAAGGATATCCGCAACAGGTATCGGAGCTGTCGGACGAACCGAAAAAGTTGCTGGAGAATTCCCGGCATCGGCAAAGGCATGGCGGCGAACATTCAGGAACTCGCGCGCGAAGGCAAACTGACGCAGCATCAGGAGCTGCTGCAAAAATACCGGCCCAGCATGTTGGAGTTGCTGAAGATCCAGGGGCTGGGTCCGAAGACCATCGCGCTGTTGTGGAGCGCCTTTCAGGTCAGCGACCTCGCCGGGGTGGAGCAACTGGCGCGCGACGGCAAGTTGCGCGAGCTGCCGCGCCTGAGCGAGAAGAGCGAGCAGAAGATCCTGAAAGCCATTGAGGACTATCGCCGGATTTCAGGGCGATTCCTGCTGGACGAAGCCGACCGCACCGCGGAAAAACTGACGGAGCACCTCAAGCACATCGAGGGCATCGAGAAGATCACGCCGGCCGGTTCGCTGCGTCGGGGGCGCGAGACGGTTGGCGACCTGGATGTGCTGATCACTGGGCCTTGCTGCGTTAACGATGAACAGCGCGCTGCCCTGATCGAAGAGATTCTGCGCTTTCCCGGCATTGTTCAGGTATTGGCGAAGGGTGACAACAAGGTCAGCTTCAAATTGCGCAGCGGTATGCAGGTAGACGTGCGTACGCTGCCGCCGGAATCCTACGGCGCGGCGATGCAGTACTTCACTGGTTCGAAGAATCATAATGTCACCTTGCGCCAGCGGGCGCTGAAGATGGGCTATACGCTGAGCGAGTACGGACTATTTCGTCTGGACGATAATCAGCGTGTAGCGGGTGCGACGGAAGAAGAAATTTACGGCGCGCTGAAGCTGGATTGGATTCCCCCGGAGCTGCGCGAGAGTTGCGGCGAGATCGAGGCCGCCGCCAATCATACTCTGCCGAAATTCATCACCATCGGGGACATTCGCGGCGAAGTGCACATGCACACGGTCGAGACTGACGGGCGCAACACCATCGAGGAGATGGCGCAGGCGGCCAAGGACCGCGGCTACCAGTACATTGCCATCACCGATCACTCGAAGAACCTGGCCTTCGCCAATGGACTGGACGACAAGCGCGCGGTGGAACACATTGCCCGGATTCATGCGGCCAACGAGCAGATCGAAGGCATCACCGTTATGGCGGGAATTGAGGTCGACATCCTGGCCGACGGCGAGCTCGATCTTTCCGACTCGGTGTTGGAGCAGATGGATGTGGTGGTCGCCAGCGTGCACTCAGCGTTCAACCAGGAGCCGCAGCAGATGACCGACCGTCTGCTGCGTGCGATCGGCAACAAGAACACGTCGATCCTGGGACATCCGACAGGGCGGCTGCTGCTGCGCCGCGATGCCTACCAGTTCGATATGGACGCGATTCTGAAGGCCGCGCTGAAAAACAAAGTCGCGATGGAGTTGAATGCGTATCCCGACCGGCTCGATCTGAATGACGTGCATCTGCGGATGGTGCGCGAGCGCGGGGTGAAGATCGTGATTAATACCGACGCGCATCACACTTCACATTTCGAGAAGATCAAGTATGGGATTCTGCAGGCGCGGCGGGGCTGGCTGACGGCGGCGGACGTGCTGAATACGCTGGCGGAAAAAGAGTTTCGCAAAGCGATTGCAAAGCAGGGCCCAGGGGGCGGGGATTAGGGGTTAGGTCTGCTCGCGAACGATGCAATTTGGCCCAATGCTAGTTGAGCGCTGTGGAAATGGATCAGGCGAAGGCGAAATATCTACGGGCTGACCCCTAACCTCTAACCCCTGATTGGAGGAGAGCATGGCTGAGAGCGACGTTCCGAAGAAGCCGGATAAGCCCAACCCGCCGGCATATGATGCCGGACACGTTCCCATCACAGAAGAGCTGGATAGCGCCAAGCGCACCTTGCCGCCGGCAGCGCCGGTAGCAATTGCCCTGGTGATCGTTGCCATCGTGGTGGGAATCATCGCTTACACCGAGCGGGCCAAGCCAGTGGCACAAGGCGGCATCGACGCGGTGTATTTCAGCCAGCCGGCTAACATGCCGAGCCCGATGGTTCTGGTGGAAGTCACGTTGCGCAATGTGGGTGACAAGACGCTTTACATAAAGAGCATCTCGGCCAGCGTGAAGACCGATCAGGGCGACCAGTCCGATGACGCGGCCTCGGCCAGCGACTTTGATCGCTATTTGAGCGCTTATCCCGATTTGCGCGAGCATAAGGGAACGCCGCTGGTGGTGGAGACGAAGATTCAACCCGGGGCGGAACAGAAAGGGACAGTGCTGGTGTCGTTCCCCGTGACGCAGCAGCAGTTCGACGCGCGCAAAGACCTGAGCGTGACGGTCGAGCCCTACGACCAGAGAGCGATCGTGTTGCGCGAGAAGAGCGCCGCTGCTCTGAAGTAGCGATGAACGTTGTCGTGATCGGCGGAACGCGGTTTATTGGCGCAAGCGTGGTTCGACAACTTGCCGATCGCGGAGATGCCGTCACCGTTTACCATCGCGGCCTTCACGAAGCTGATCTGCCGGCCAGTGTGCGTCACCTGCGGCGGGCCGAGGCTGCGATGCCGGTCCGCAGCTTTCCTAATGAATTGCTACAGCCTGAGCCGGAGGTCGTCATCCACATGACGGCGATGGGTGAGGCCGACGCTGTTGCCGCGGCGAAGTTCTTTCGCGGAAACACGGCCCGCATGGTCTGGATCAGCAGTGGAGACGTTTATCTGGCCTATGGTCGATTCACAGGCACCGAGCCAGGGCCGGTCGAAACCGCTTTGCTGACTGAGGAATCTCCGCTACGAAGCATGCTGTATCCGTATCGCGGCCAGGCGAAATCTCCGGACGATATTGCCAATCTGTACGAAAAGATTCTGGTGGAGCGGGCGGCGTTGAGCGATCGTGAGTTGCCGGGGACGGTGTTGCGTTTGCCGAAAGTCTAGCGAGCGGAAGACAACGCGGATCTGGCGACAGTTTACGGATTCCGCAACCATCCACAATGGCGCTGGACGCACGGCTATGTCGAGAATGTGGCCGCCGCGATTGTGCTGGCGGCGGTGCATCCGGCGGCGATTGGGCGGATATACAACATCGGCGAGGAGTGGACGCCGACGATTGCGGAGCGGTTAGGGCGGTTGCCGGAATCGTCTGTGCCTATTAACACTGATCCAAACTTTACCTTCGAGCAGGACATTGCGTACGACACGTAGAGAATTCGCAAGGAGTTGGGGTACAGGGAATTGGTGCCCGAAGAAGAAGCGATGAGCAGGACGGTGGGCGGAAAAGTCTAAAGCGGATCCCTCGCCGACTAAAGTCGGCGAGGGATGACAAAAATAGAGGACCGGCGACGGCGCGCCTAAAGGTGCGCCCCTTCAAAACAGGTCGACCCTGACTTTTTCAGCAGCTTGTAAAGCCGCGCCCCTTCAAGACTGAAGGGGCCCCACGGGCGGGGTGGTCGCCGGGGCTGACCTACGGCGTCACCGGCGTCGGCGCGCTCTTTGGCGTCGAGAGATAGCCGGTGATGCTGTTCTTGTTGGCGGTAAAAACCACCACCTCGTACAGCAGGTGATCGCGTCCGGTGTAGAACTGCAACGGCTCGGCCACGGTGCGGTCCTTCTTCTCGATGGTGCGATCGTCGGCGATGACGTTCAACGTGAACTTGCTTTTCTTGGGATCAACTTTTTTCAACTGCAAGCTGACCGTAGAAACTGGCTGGCGGGCGCCCTTTTGCAGGGTGAAATCGTAATAGTTGCGCTCGCCTTTGCGCTTGAGCATATCGAGCTCGGAAGAGTTGTGAGCGATCAATCCGCTTTGCACGCCCAGGTCGCCCATGGCGTGCTCGAGCTTGGCGTTGGTGGCAGCCAGGTCGGTTTGGGTCTTCTGGATGTCGGTCTTGGCAGCGCCGACCTCGGTCTTCACTCCACTAACTTCGCCGCTGACCGCGGCAATCTGCTGGCCTTGCTGGTTCTGCGCGGCCGACAGTTTGGCGGCAGCAGCCTTCTGCTGACGTTCCAGCTCGGCAGCGCGCTCGGCCATCTCCTGCTTGGTCGTTCCGACTTCGGTGGTCAGCGCCTGCTTGAACTCCGACGAAGTAGCATGAAGGCGCTTGCCCAACTCTTCCTGGGCCACTTCCGTCGCCAGTTGCTTCTGCTCCAGGGTCAGGACGCGCGTCCTCATGTCGTACATGAGGTAAAGGGACGCAATTACGTAGAGGGCGGCGGCGGCCAGCAGTACGTATCTCAGGATTGCGCTCTTGTCGGAGGGAGGTGCGGGGTGGTCGAGAGAATTACTCTCAGCTTCTTCAAACATCTACAAATCCTTTCTGCTAGTTCAATTCTCCGGGAGCAGAAAATCCCTGTCAATCAGCATACGCCGTTGTAGCGAGGCCTTCTTGCTTGTCACACCTTGCTGACACCCGCGTCACAGCCGCGGAGAGTGGTCCTGCCTAGAATCGAGGATGGCCCCGGGAAGCTCGATGGAGGCATCGTGAAAGTTACGAAACTAGTCGCAGTACTGCTTGGATTTCTTCTTGTGATGATGATTTCCGGTAGCGCCCTGGCGCAAAGCGCGCCGCAAGGTCCAATGATTTTGAAGGGCGCGCCCATGGGAGCGGTGAAGTTCGATCATACGACGCATGTGAAGGTCGCCGGCAAATGCGATGTCTGCCATCACGCATCCAAGCCGGAGAAGCCGCTTAAGTCTCCGCAAGAGGCTTGCACCGACTGCCATACCAAGCCGCCTACTCCGCCGGTCACCACCAGTCTGCAGGCGGCGTTTCACAATCCCACAGCGACCGCGGGACTGTGCATCGATTGTCATAAGAAGCAGAATGCCGCCGGCAAGGCAACTCCGGTGAAGTGCGCAGAGTGCCATCAGAAGGCCAACGGCTAAGGAGACTCTGATCAAGTCAAAGCGAGATCCCGCGGCGGCTGAAGCCGCATGATTTTGCGGGTACTTAACGGACGGTCTGAAGGCCGTCCCCTTCAAAACAAGCCTTAATCAGAGTGTCCCTAACTGCCGAACAGCGCGGCTCCGTGAAAGGGAGCAAGAACCAAGGTCAGCAGCAGCATAACGACTGCAGCCACTGCCAGCCAGCGACGTTGCGGGCCGATGTCGGGCCACTGCGGGACGTTGGGATGCCTCATGCCGGTGAATCCCAGGATCAGCGCCCAGACCAGCCATCCCATCCAGAAGAAAACCCCTAGCGGGATCAGTATGCCAATCGTGGTGCGCGTGACCCACTTGTGGGCGCGCGGCGCCACCGCGTAGATGATGTGTCCGCCGTCAAACTGTCCGCCGGGCAGCAGGTTCAGCGCGGTGGCAAACATTCCTACCCAGGCCGCGATCCCAACCGGATGCAGATACAAGCTCCTAAGCGGCGCTGTGCTGTGGCGTGAACGGCGACAGGAAGTGATGGAAGAGGCTGAAGATCAGCGGATAGCCGAACTCCAGAGCCGAATTCGACGCATCGGCCGGCATCGGTTTGGACAGCGCCAGTCCCCAGAACAACACCGGAAGCGCCACCAGGAAGCCGGCAATCGGTCCGGCGATGCCGATGTCGAACAACGCTTTGCGGGAGCGGATGGGCGACTTGATGCGGATGAGCGCGCCAAAGGTCCCGATCAACGTAGGCGCGGGAATGAAGTAGGGCAGCGTGGCGTAGACGCCGTTACCGCTCGGCCAGGAGGAAGTGTCCGAACTCATGCGCCAGCAAGAATTCCCAACAAGGTGGCGGAGAACGGAATTCCCATCAGCAGCCGCGCCGGATTCTGCAGGATCCAGCGCCAGGTGAAACAGCGGCAGCGCGAAGGTATCGGTGGTGAACGCCGGCAGGTCGTGAACGAAGTTGTATTGCAGGCGCGCACCCACGACCAGCGTGGTAAGACCGTCAGCAGCAGCAGCAGAATGTGCAGCCAGTAGGGCCGGCGGCGCGGGGGCGCAACCACAAAGACTTGCGGATACGAAGGAACTTCGAAGGTGTAGGAGGCCGGCGGCGTGGGATTAGACATCGTTTACTTGATTAGATGACCAACCAGTAAGCGCGGAAGCAAGCGACTGCGCTCGTCTCCGGCCATGAGACGCCCCAGTGGCGGAAACAAGCTGTCGGTTCGCGCCGGCTACTCGATCGATTGCAATTCCTTCCCCGGCTTGAAGCGGACCGCTTTTCCGGGCGGAATGTTGACTTCAGCGCCGGTACGCGGGTTACGGCCGATTCCGGTTTTCCGCGGCCGCACGGTGAAGACGCCGAAGCCGCGCAACTCAATGCGATCGCCGCGCGCCAGCGACTTCTTCATGCTTTCGAATACGGTCTCGACCGCCATCTCGGCCTTGGTTTTGGTGACGCCGGTCTTGGTGACGACTTCGTTGATCAGATCCAGTTTGATCACAAGTGGCTCCGCAGGGTGCGCTTGCCGGACCGTGCCCGTGCGCTGCTGCGATTCTATCCCACTTCGCAGGGCGCACGGTAAGTCTTCCTTCGACTGCGACTTGCAAGCTGATGCGCGAATCGTAGTGAAGCCTGCGCCCATTGTCAACCAGCAGCTGCATTCCGTAAGATGACATATTCGTTTCACAACGCTGAGTATCCGGGCTTCCTGCCCCCAAGGAGCCGCATGTCCATTAAGAGTGACCGTTGGATCCGCAAAATGGCCACGGAGCACGATATGATCAACCCCTTCTCGGAGAAGCAGGTCCGCGAAGGCGTCATCTCTTTCGGTCTCTCTTCCTACGGCTACGACCTGCGGGTCGCCGACGAATTCAAAATCTTTACCAACGTGAACAGCACCATCGTCGATCCCAAGAAGTTCGACGAGCGCTCCTTCGTGAGCGTGGAATCCGACGTCTGCATCGTGCCGCCAAACTCCTTCGCGCTGGCGCGCTCCGTGGAGTATTTCAAGATCCCGCGCGACGTGTTGACCATCTGCGTCGGCAAGTCCACTTACGCGCGTTGCGGCATCATCGTCAACGTCACGCCGTTTGAGCCTGAGTGGGAAGGCTTCGTCACCCTCGAGATCTCCAACACCACGCCGCTGCCGGCGCGCATTTATGCGAATGAAGGCCTCTGCCAGATCCTGTTCTTCCAGTCGGATGAAATTTGCGAGACCAGCTACAAGGACAGGAAGGGCAAGTATCAGGGGCAGAAAGGCATCATGCTGCCGAAGCTGTGAAGAGCAGTTGTCAGTGGCCAGTTGTCAGCTTAGCTATCAGCTATCGGCCAGCGTCTACACTAACCCCGAAACTGATCTAAAGCTAAGGCGTAATCTCGAACACCGTTCCATAGCCGTGAATGCCGCCCTCGACAGTGGTGCCGTAGAGATTGCCGGCAGCATCGATGATCAGGCCGGCATAGGGTTCATCCCCGTCCGTGTCTATGCCGTTGAAGTTGAAGCTATGCAGCACCGTCTCGGTCCAAGCGCCGCCTTCCCGTGGCGACACCTCGAACACCGTCCCACAGCCAACACTGCCGCACCCCGATTGCAAGTGAATGCCGCCCGCGTAGGTGGTGCTGTAGAGATTGCCAGCGGCATCCATGATCAGGCTGGCTTGGGGATAAGCCCCATCCGTACCGTTGAGGTTGAAGCTGTGCAGCACCTCCTCCGTCCAGCCGCCGCCCTCTTGGGCGAGTCAACTCGAACACCGTCCCGTAGCCGTGAATGCCTCCCTCGTAAGTGGTGCCGTAGAGATTGCCGGCGGCATCGAAGATCAGGCCGGCGAAGGGGTACGTGCCGTCCGTGCCGTGCTCGAAGCTGTGCAGCACCTTCTCCGTCCAGCCCCCGCCCTCTTTTGGGGTCAACTCGAACACCGCCCCATCGTCGTGAATGCCGCCACGGACGGTCGTGCCGTAGAGATTGCCAGCGGCATCGAAGATCAGGCCGGCGTAGGGATAAGCCCCATCCGTACTATTGAAGCTGTGCAGCACTTTTTCCGTCCAGCCCCCGCCTTCTTGGGGCGTCAACTCGAACACCATTCCCTGGCCGTGAATACCGCCCTCCATGGTGGTGCCGTAGAGATTGCCGGCAGCATCGAAGACCAGGCCGGCGTAGGGATAGAACCCGTCATTGCCGCTCACGTTGAAGCTACGCAGCACCTTCTCGGGGGCAGCCGCCCAAGCGCTCGTCACAAACAGGGCCACCGTAAACATCGCCAGGGCCGCCCTCAATCCGATGGAAAATCTCTGGCCTTGCATGAGTGCTCCTCCTTCACTCCAAAACTTACGTTGACATAGACGGTGCTCGAGTTTATCGAATGAGCAGTTAGTTGGCCTCTGGCAATTGCTACTGCCGGTACAGCCCAAACACGAAAACCGCGCTTTGCACGCGGTTTTGTTTCATCAGGATTGAATAAGAGCGGCTACTTCCGCTGGCCGGCTTCGCTTTCCTTGAACATGTACTTGATACTGGGTTTATAGATCAGCAGATTCGACGCGCCGGTGCGGTTTACCTTCAAGCAATACTTGTCGTACCACTCAATGACGCCATGGATTTCCTCGCCGTCCTGCAACACCAACACCATCGGAGTCTTGGACTGCATCTGCTTCTGGTAGTAGAAATTCTCGGCGTGGGTCTGTTCCGGCGGCGGCGTTTTCTTGCCATTGTTGTTGGAGGCGCGCTCGGGGCGTTCACGGCGATCGCCCTCCTGACGGCGGTCCACTTCCTGGCGGGGATGTTCGTTACGATTAAGTGCGGGACGGATCAGTTTGCGGTTGGCAAAAACTTCCGGTTCAAGCGCTCGTCCTACGGCGGTGGCATCCATGGAATCTTTCATGGGAGGTTGCTCCTCTGGACTGCACACCGGCCTCTTCGGCAATAATTAACTCGGATGCGAAAAACGATCCAGCTCTCTGGCAAGTTCCTGGCGTGACCGCCCCGAGGGTTTCCTAGGTGTGAAGTTAAGCGATACCCTAACACAGGCGTACGTCCAAGACAATTGTTCTGGTGCTACTTTGGTGTGACCGGCTCCAGCGCGGTAGCCAGCGTGTCGAGGGCCAGGGAGCGTAGCAAATTCCTGCGCATCCCGCTTTCCATCTCGCCCAGGCGCTGACCTGCGGTCACAATCCAGGCAAAATCCAGCTGCGATGCCATGCGGGTCAGCTCCGGCTGAATGTCTTGATTGCGCACCAGATCCGCCGTTCCCGATTTCAGGAATAACAGGTCTTCCAGCAGAGCGTATAGGGTGCGAATCAGATGCTCGGTTTTCGCTTTCCCTTCGGCGCCGGCGCGGTAGGTGTCGGTCACCCGAAATAACGCGCTGTGATCCTGGGTGCCCATAGCCGGCGCCAGCAGGGTCAGAGCATCCTGGCGCGCCGCCAGGTATGCGGCCAAATCGAAGCTCCGAGCCCGCCCCAGGCCTCCGCCGCAAACTCGCGCCACCAGCGCCCGCTCCTTTGCCTTCCACTCCGGACGAGTTTGCGCCAGATACTGCTCCACCTCGGCGGCGGGGATCGGCGACAGACGCAGATGCATGCAGCGCGATCGGATGGTCGGCAACAATGCCGTGGGATTGTCGGTGAGCAGGAAGATGGTCGCGAACCCGGGCGGCTCTTCCAATATCTTGAGCAGCGAATTTGCGGCCTCTTTCATGAAATCGGCCTCGCTGAAGATGTAGACCCGTTCGCGGCCCTCGGCCGGCTTGTAGTAAATCTCGTGAATCACGTGCCGAACCTGGTCGACTTTTACCAGCATCTGCGGCGGGTCGGGCGGGATGATCAGCACGTCGGGATGGGTCTGGACGAAGAGCCGCGTCTCGCGCTTGTCGGCCTCGCGCAGATTTTCCCGTGCCTCGACGGCCTCGGCAAAGCGATCTTCCAGATTGTCGGCCTCGGTGATGCGAACACAATTGGCGCAGCGGCCGCAGAAATCTGGTAGGCCGTCGCTGAGAGGTAGCTCAAGACAGTTCATCGCTTTCGCAACCATTTGACTGAGCGTGAACTTGCCCGAGCCCTGCGATCCGGAGAGAATCACCGCGTGGGGAAAGTGATCGTGCGCCAGCATCTCCCGCAAGGTGCGTACGGTTTCCGGGTTGCCGTGAAAGTCAGAAAAGGGCATTCGGTTTCACCAATAACATCGGGGCTAACGCCCCTAATCTACACGGCTATCATTCGGCATGGCTAAAGCCATGCCCTTTCAAAGCTTATCTAAATCCAGAATTTCGGACCTCGGGTCTAGCAACCCCTCCTTCACCACCCGAACAATCTCCTTATGCACGGTCTCGATTGGCGGGCGCGCGTCAATAAGCGCCACGCGCTTGGGCTCACGCTGCGCGATCGCCAGAAACGTGTCATGTACCCGTGTGAAAAATACCTCGTTCTCTTTTTCGAAGCGGTTTTCGTCTTGCGCGGCGTCTTTGTTTCGGCGTCGCGCCCGCTTAACGCTAGAGGCCACATCCGAATCCATCAAAATCGTGAGGTCCGGCCACAGGCCCCCGCACAATAACTCATGCAGGCGCAGCACTACATCGCTGCCGAGCTGCCTTCCGCCGCCCTGGTAGGCTTCGGTGGAATCGGTGAAACGATCACAAAGCACCCACTTTCCCGCCTCCAGCGCGGGCAGGATTACTTCCGCAATCAGTTGCGCTCGCGAGGCAAACATGAGCGCCATCTCCGCATGAGGATCCAGTCCTGCCGTGCGCGAATCCAGCAGCACTGCCCGGATGCGCTCGCCAATTGCCGTCCCACCCGGTTCGCGTACAGTTACTACCTCGATTCCCTGGCGGCGCAGCGCCGCCGCAAGCTTCTCCAGTTGCGTACTCTTGCCACAACCGTCGAGCCCCTCGAAGGTGATGAACTTCCCGCGCGGCGATTGCTTTGGCACGGGGTCATGATATCAGCGGGACGGGCTGCGATCAGGCTGGCAACAGGGCAAACAATTTTGAGAAACGAAAAGCAGCAGATCCCTCGACGGCGGAATAAGCGCAGAAGCGGCGCCTGTTGGGGATCCCGGTTCGCCGCCTCGTGATGACAAAACAAAAGAAATCATTACCGCGCAGCTAAGTTGCGCCCCTTCGGAGGCGGTTTTTCTACCGTGAACTGATCGAGTACCGCACCACGACTCCATCCACATAGGTCACGTCCACCCGGTAGTCTTCGGGCAGGTATTCGAAGATCTGAGTCTTCAGACCCTCTTCCGAAGTGGACTGCGAGGTCTGGCGGCCCAAGCCCAGCAACTGGCTTACGTCGCCGATCTGCATGCCGCGCTTCAGTTGGGTGATGGGCGATGACGGCGCGCCATTGGACGGCGCGTTGTTGGCGAGTGCGGGGTTCTGCGCCGTTGCCTGCAGGATCGGCTTCTGCGCCTGTAGATCGCCAAAGTCGATGTAATCCTCCAGCAGCTTCATCACAGCGTCGGGCGTGAGCTGGTCGTGCGGAATATTGCCTGTCCAGCGCAGGTTGAAGCGTGAGCCGCCACGGGTCCGCTTGTCGGCCACCTGCTGCGCTTTGAGCTGGCTGGCGATCTGGGCGGCGCGATCGTCGGCTCGCTGCTCGCGCTCGCGCCGATCGCGCACGCGGTCCAGTTCACGTTGCAGATCGCGCTTTCGTTGGGGATCGCTGGTGTTGCGGATGTCGTTCTCCAGCTGCTTCTCGTAGCTACTTTTGTCGACGTGATAAGGCGTCACGGTTGTACTGCTGTCGTCCCAGAAGGTGCCGAATCCCCCGCCATCGAGCTGAAACTCGATCAGATTTTTCTTCACGACAAGCGTAGTGATGGTGGAGCGGTCGCCGCTGCGAATGGCCGGACCAAATTGCTTCAGCCGGTTGGAATACGCCTTCCAGTCCATGGGATCGTCGCGATCCATTCGCAGATCGACGCCCTGCTGCGTTCCCGGCATGTCGATCTGCAACTTCACCTGGCGGCCAACGAAGTAATTTTGGAGTGCAGATTGTCCGCCGCCTTGCGCCTTCGCCGGCAGAGGCGCAAGAGTCACTGCGCAAAGTAAGACGATCGCGACATTGCGGGCACGCCGAAGCATCTCGATCTGCTCCTCATGGATGTGTGTTTTATGGCGGAGCGAGTCTAGCACAGCCCGTAGAGAGCGAAGCCACTCTTCGCTCAAGAGTGGGCTGAGGCGAATATTGCGAGGCGGTGATCATTCCGTCTAAATTTCTCCCGGCAGGGCGAGGATTTTGTCGCAGCTTGTCGAACGGAACCTGCCTTCCCTTTATTGCGACATCAGATACTCCAGTTCGCGTTCGATCTCCGATATCTGTATCGGTGCGGCCCCCGCCTTCTGCAGCGACTGGTTGAGTTTTTCCAGCTGATCGCTCTTGACCTTCCCCCAGTCGACCAATCCTGCTTTGGTGACGCGTTCCGCCGCCTCAAACAACTCGATGGCTTGCGAGGGCACGGTACGATTGCCGCTCTCCACTACGCGAAGCGCTGTCGACAATCCAGTCACTGCCGATTCGAGCCCAGTGATGGAACCGGGTGGCGCTTTCTCGCCTTTCTCGATGCTCTCGATCTGCGCGTTAAGGTTGGTGATCTCGGCGAGGATCTCTGGATGTTTTGCCAGCATCGGCGCCGGCAGCTCGGTGAGATGTTTCTTTACGGCGCTGATTTCGGCCAGCGCCTTGCGCCCGCTGCGAACGTCGAAGAATATTTCCAGCCCGAGCCGTTGCTGTTCGTTCAATTCAACGGCGGTCGCCTGAGAACGCGGATCCATGGTCACAGTCAGGGGTTGCGTGTAGGTGTTGCCATCGACCTTCAGCTTCACCTGATAATCTCCAGGCACAATGCGCGGCCCCCGCGGCGCTCCAAAGCCTTCTTCGTCTATCTCGGGGCTGGCCCCCGAACTGCCCCAGCGAAGATCCCAAACGAAGCGATGTGCCCCTGCCGTGTTCTGCAACAGAACCGGCTTCGGAATCCATAGCGCTCGGCAATTGACATCGGCGGATGCGGCGGCTCTTTCTTGGGCGCGCTGGTGAAGGTCCGCACCGGCTTTCCGCTGGAATCGGAAATTTCCAGGGTCACGGCCCCTGCGGCAGACGGCAGATAGTAATCGATGATGGCGCCGTCAGGCGGATTCTTGGCGGTAGGTTCTTCCGGCGGAAGCGGCGAGCCGAGGAAGACATCGTTATCGATGCGGACGGCGGTTGCTGGCTTGTACAGCACTGCGCTCGCGGTCTGCGTCTGGCTGTTGATCTGCCGCAAGGGCGTGATGTCATCCAGGATCCAGAACGAACGCCCATAGGTTGCAATGACCAGGTCGTCACCGTGGATGGTGATGTCACGAACCGAGGTGACCGGCAAGTTCAATTGCAGCGGCTGCCAATGATCGCCATCGTCGAAGGAGACGTAGATCCCGAGCTCGGTACCGGCGAAGAGCAGTCCCTTGCCTTTGCGTGTCCTCACGAATCGCGTTGACGAACGAGTCGGCCGCCAATGCCAGTCGCGATCGGCTGCCAGGTTTTTCCGTAGTCGCGAGTGCGGTAGATGTATGGCTTCTGGTCGTCCAGCCGATGACGATCGACCGCAACATAGGCCACCGCGGGATCGAAGCGCGAGGCCTCGATCATGGCGATCTTGCTCCAGTCGCTCAGGCCCGGCGGCGTGACGTCCTGCCAGTTCTGGCCGCCGTCGCGCGTCAGGTGCAGCAGTCCGGTGTCGCTGCCTGCCCAGATCTCGTCGGCCTTGACCGGGGACGGCGCAATGCTGAAGACCACGCCGTAGCCGCGTTCTTTCGCATTCTCCGTTGTCGTCGGCTGCAGTGTGTCTGCGGGTGAGAGATCCGCCGCCGCGCCGGTCAGGTCGGGGCTGATCTGCTGCCAGTGCAGGCCGCCGTCGGTCGTCTTCATCACGTATTGCGTGCCCAGATACAGCGCGTTCTTTTCGACCGGCGAGAGCACCAGCACCGGCGTCCAGGTATCGCGATACTTGCGCTCGATTGATCTCGCTGCCGAAGTTCGGCATGGGCCAGGGCGTGATGTCCTGGCTCAACGAGGTGCGGCGGTCCCAGCGCACCACGCTGCCGTAGACGCCGCTGGCGTAAAGAATGTTCGGGATCGGTGGGATCGGGCGCCAGCCAGCCGCTCTCGCCGCCGCCCACCATGTACCAGTCGCGTCCGGTGATCTGCCGTGATCGGTGCGATTGGGCACGGCGATGCTGCCGGTGTCCTGCTGCGCGCCGTAAACGTGGTAGGGAAATTCATTGTCGGTGATGACGTGATAGAACTGCGCCGTCGGCTGGTTGTACCATGACGACCACGTCTGGCCGCGATTCAACGCTGATCGTCGTACCCTGATCCGTGCCGAGAATCAGGTGCGAGGAGTTCTTGGGATCGACCCAAAGCTGGTGATAGTCGTCGCCGCCCGGCGCGCCGCGCACAATCGAGATTGTCTTGCCGCCGTCTTCTGAGCGGTACAGCGCGATGTTGGGCATGTAGATGACGTCGGGATTGTTGGGATCGACGGTGATGCCCATGAAATACCAGCCGCGGCTGGTCAGTGCGCGAATCGCCGTTTGCCAGCGTCCAGGTGTTGCCGCCATCGTCGGAACGATAGAGGCCGGACTTTTTTCCGGCATCGATCAGTGCATAAACGCGCTTGCCATCCGGCGCCACCGCAACGCCGACGCGTCCCCAGTCGCCATCGGGCAGGCCATTGCCGGTCAGCTGCGTCCAGGTTGCGCCGCTGTCGGTCGAGCGATAGATTCCGCCGCCCGGGCCTGACAGCGGAGCATAGGTGCTCCACGGGCGGACGATGCGTGTTCCATGTTCCGGCAAAGAGAATGTTGGGGGTGGCTGCCGCAATGGCGAGATCGGAGACGCCGATCGACGGCCCTTTGTCGAGACACGTGCGTCCAGGTGGTGCCGCCGTCGGTCGACTTGAAAACGCCTCGCTCGTCGTTGGGAGCCGTAGGCATGGCCCAGCGCGCCAACGTAGACGACGTCGGGATTCTGCGGATCGATGACGATGCGGCTGATCTGCCGCGAGTCGTGCAGGCCGACGTTCTTCCAGGTCTGTCCGCCGTCGGTGGATTTGTAGACTCCGTCGCCCGAGCTGAGAGCGGAGCGAATGTCGGATTCGCCGGTGCCGGCATAGATGACGTTGGGATTCGACGGCGCAACTTCCAGTGCGCCGATCGAGGCGATGGGCTGCCCATCGAATATCGGCTTCCAGGTCACGCCGGCGTCGATCGTCTTCCAGACGCCGCCGTCGACCGAGCCGAAGTAAAACGTGGCTCCGTCGCCCGGCACGCCGGTGACTGCAACGGCGCGGCCGCCGCGAAACGGGCCGATCAGTCGCCATTGCAACCCGCTGAAGAGCTGCGGAGAAACTGTCTGGGCGGCCAGCGCAGATGTTCAGAAATAGTGCAGCAAAAACAATAACGATGGAACAAGCAAAACGTCTTACACAATGGCTCAATCGAAGGTCCTCTACCCTGCAAAGATCGGTGCGAATAGATTACACTTTCGCGATGCACTCCACGACTGTGCTACACGAAGAGTGGCTTTCATGGGGCATATGGCAGATGCGTCAGGCAGGTCGTTGGATTATGGTGATTGATTGATAATGCGAAATTCGTTTGCAGCTTTTTTCCTCGCTCTCCTTTCGATTCTCGGCTTTCATTCCTCAGCTTCCGGCACAACAGGTCGACACCACACTGCTTACGGAAATGCGCTGGCGCAACGTCGGCCCGTTTCGCGGCGGCCGCACCCGCGCCGTCTCCGGCGTTCCCAGCCAGCCGAATGTTTTCTATATCGGCGCGGTGAATGGCGGAGTCTGGAAGACGACCGACTATCGGCCGCACCTGGAATCCTATTTTCGATCAGCAGCCGACGGGCTCGATCGGCGCAGTTGCGGTCGCGCCGTCGGATCCGAACATCGTTTATGTCGGCAGCGGAGAAGGATTGCATCGTCCCGATTTGTCGGTTGGCGACGGCATCTACAAGTCGACCGATGCCGGCGTGACCTGGACTCACCTGGGTCTGCGCGATGGCCAGCAGATTTCCGCCATGGCGATTGATCCGCACGATCCCAACCGGCTGTTCGTCGCCGTGGCTGGGACATCCTTACGGACCCAATCCTGAGCGCGGCATCTACCGCTCGACTGACGGCGGCCAGAGCTTCGAGAAGGTTCTGTACAAGGACGAGAACATCGGCGGCAGCGATGTGAAGATCGATCCTTCGAACCCCAATATCGTTTATGCCACATTGTGGGAGGCGCGCGAAGGGCCCTGGGAGAATGGCGCCTGGAACGGCACCGGCGGCGGCATCTTCAAGTCGACCGATGGCGGCCAGACCTGGAAGCACTCTGGCCGGAGGCCTGCCCGACGGACATTGTGCAAGCCTACGTCGCGATTTCGCGCAGCAATCCTCAAGCGGCTTTTCGCGGTGGTTGCGACCAAGGATAAAGTTGAGCTCTACCGCTCCGACGATGCCGGCGACACGTGGTCGACGGTGACCACGCGATCCCCGACCGCAAGGTACGCATTGGCGGCGGCGATCTGCCGGTGCCGGCCATCGACCCTAAGAATCCAGACGTGATTTACATGACCAGCACCGTGACCTGGAAGTCGAGCGATGGCGGCAAGACCTGGACGGGCTTTCGCGGCGCGCCCGGCGGTGACGACTACCAGAACATCTGGATCAATCCCAACGACCCCAACATCATCATCATCACCAGCGATCAGGGAGCGATTGTCACCGTGAACGGCGGGCAGACTTGGAGTTCGTGGTACAACCAGCCGACGGCGCAGCTTTATCACGTGAACGCCGACAACGCGTTTCCCTATCGCCTGTGCAGCGGGCAGCAGGAGAGCGGTTCGGTCTGCATCTCCAGCCGCGGCAACGACGGCGAGATCACCTTTCGCGATTGGCATCCCGTAGACGCGGAGGAATATGGCTACGTCGTTCCCGATCCGCTCGACCCCGACATCGTCTTCGGCGGCAAGCTGACGCGCTACGATCGCCGCACCGCGCAAGCGCAGAACATCATGCCGATGCCGCTTGCGCGGTCCCGGACTTTCGCGTGATTCGCACCGAGCCGATTGTCTTCTCGCCGCTCGATCCGCATCTGATGTACTTCGCGGCGAACACTCTTTGGGCCACGCGCGACGGCGGCAACAGTTGGAAGCAGATCAGCCCTGACCTGACGCGCAAGACATTTGAAGTGCCGGCCACGGTCGGCATTTTCCGGTCCGAGCCATCGGCGCAGCCCCGGCAGCGCGGCGTGATCTATGCGCTGGCGCCATCGCCGCTCGACATCAACCGCATCTGGGCGGGCACCGACGACGGGCTGATCTGGCTAACTACCGACGGCGGCAAGAACTGGAACAACATCACGCCGCCGCAGTTATCGGCGTGGCAGAAGGTTTCGGTTCTTGAGGCAAGCCACACCGATCCGCAGACGGCTTATGCCGCCATCAACACGCTGCGTCTCGACGACTTGCGTCCGCACATCTATCGCACGCGCGATGGGGGCAAGACCTGGACCGAGATCGTCAATGGAATTCCCGCCAACGAAAATGTGAACTCGGTACGCGAAGATCCCAAGCGCAAAGGTCTGCTGTTCGCCGGAACCGAGCGCGCGGTCTATGTGTCATTCGACGATGGCGATCACTGGCAGTCGTTGCGACTGAACATGCCGGCGACGTCGATTCGCGACTTGACCATCAAGGACGACGATCTTGCCGTCGGCACGCCATGGCCGCGGGTTTTGGATCCTGGACGACATCACTCCGCTGCGGCAGTTGGACGACAAGGTCCTTGCGGCGAATGCATTTCTGTTTGCACCCGAACTGCACTTACCGGGTTCGCTGGAACACGAACAGCGACACGCCGTTGCCGCCCGATGTTCCGGCAGGACAGAATCCGCCGGACGGCGCAATCTTCAACTATTACTTGAAGTCTTCTTCGTCAGCCCCAGTCACACTGGAGATTCTGGATTCGTCAGGGCAAGGCGGTTCGGCGCTTCTCCAGTGCCGATCCCGTGCCTCCAGCCGGATCCCGAGCTGAGCATTCCCGCCTACTGGCTGCGTCCGCCAGAGCGACTGTCGAACGCTGCCGGCTTGCATCGCTTTGTATGGGACATGCATTACGCGCCGGTGCCTGGAATCCGGCTGGAATATCCGATCGCAGCGGTTTACGAAAACACCGCGCCGGCTCCCACCTCCCCGTGGATTATGCCGGGGAAATATACCGTCATGTTGACGGTGGATGGCCAGAAGTTTACGCAGCCGCTTACGGTGCAGATGGATCCGCGAGTGAAAACTCCGAACACCGGTTTGCAGCAGCAATTCGATCTTTCGGCGCAGCTGTATCAGGATTTGCTGACGCTGCAATCGGTGGCAGCGAAAGTGCCGGCGATTCGGGCGCAGGTAAAGTCGTTGCGTGCGAGTGCGACTGGCACCGACACAACTAGGCTTGACGAGTTGAGCAAACAGCTTGACGCGCTGGTAGGAACGGAAGAGGAGGAAGAGGAAGGCGCTCCAAGGCGCGGGCCGCATCATGGAACCTTGGCTGCTCAGCGGGCGTCGCTACTGCAAGTGCTGAACATATTGCAGGAAGTGGATGTTGCGCCCACGACGCAGGTGGTCGCGATCGTGCCCAAACTCAACCAGTCGACCGTCTCGTTGATGGAGCAATGGCGGCAATTTGAGAGCGATCAACTGGGGCCGCTGAAGATTCAGCCGTAGCACCGAGGGCTGAACAGTTTGCTGAAAATCCCAGAAAAAGCAGATCCCTCGCCGGCTGAAGCCGGTTCGTGATGACAAAACGAAGAGTTTCTTACGTGGTAGCAGGTGCGCTCCTTCAACTTATCGTCGTGCCCGACTTCTCCTGTGCTAGCTGAAAAGCCGCTAGGCTACGCAAGCAGCGCCTCGGTGATCTCGATCCATTCTTCATCGAAAGAACTGTGCGGAGCAGTCTTGCCCGCCCGCTGGTACCAGTAGCCAGCGTTGGACGCGTCGCCCTCTTTGCGATGCAGGTAGGCGTGGACCCATGCGCCCGCAGGGCCTTCGTCTTGCTGGGCCGATTCGTGAGCGCGAGTCCAGTCGCCCTTGGCATCCCACCACATTGCCGCAAGGGGCGTGGTCAGTTCGCGAGGCGGGTCGTCGCGCAGTAGGGAATCGCGGAATTCCTGGACAGTCATGAAAATAGGGTAGCGCTTTGCTGTTCGCGGACGCCAGAAGGGAAAGGTTAATTCTTGGCTACAACCGCCGAATCGCCGACAAACTCGACATTCGGTTTTTGCGTGATGATGCCGGCGGCGTAGCCCATATCCAGCAATTTAGCGATGGCTTCGCGCCCATCCTTGCCGTAATCCAGCGTGCGCTCGTTAACATACATGCCGACAAACTTGTCGGCCATCTGCGGCTCCAGATCGCGGGCAAACTGCATGGCATATTGCAGCGCCTCCTCACGATTGTCGAGCGCGTACTGAATACTGTCGCGCAGAGCCGTGCAGCAGGATGCGATCAGTTCCGGGCCAAGATCGCGCCGGATGACGTTGCCGCCCAGTGGCAGCGGTAAGCCCGTCTGGTCGCGCCACCACTTGCCCATGTCCAGAATCTTATGCAATCCCGCCTTGTTGAAGGTTAGTTGACCTTCGTGAATGATCAGACCCGGCTTCAAATTTTCCTTCCAGCACTTTGGGAATGATCTCGTCGAATGGCACCACCTGGGTCGCGATATCGGGCGCGAACAGCTTGAGCGTCAGGTAGGCGGTGGTCATGGTTCCGGGAACGGCGATTTTGTGCCGCTTGATCTCATCCAGAGGAATGTTGCGCGAGGCCACGATCATGGGGCCATAGCCTTCGCCAACGCTGCCGCCACTGGGCATCAGGGCATATTTGTCCTGAATGTAGGGATAGGCGTGAAACGATATGGCCGTGATGTCGTAGAAGCCTTCCATCGCCTTGCGGTTCAAGGTTTCGATATCGGTCAGGGTATGGGTGAACTTCACTCCGGGCACGCGAATCTTGTTGGTCGCCATGCCATAAAACATGAAGGCGTCGTCGGAGTCGGGACTATGCGCGACTTTGATTTCGAGAATGCTCTTTCCAGAATTGCGGCTCATAAGAATGCGGTCGCCCGGCAGTTTTCCTGAATTCGAAAATACGTTTTACGACACTGCAACGAAATCATAGCAATCCAAGGCAAGCGACTAAAAGCTGCGGCGCAAGCGAACCGCGGCGGCCGCGGCCAGCATTACCTTCGACACTTCGGCGAACAGGAACGGATACAGTCCAAAGAACGCTGCCTGCTTCCAACTATGAGTCAGAATCGCCAGCCAACTGATGCCTGCGGCAAACAGCACAACTTCGGCCGACACCGCAGCCACCAGATTGCGGACGAAGCCCGGCTTGCCGTGCTCGGCGATCCATCCCGCCAGGAATGCGATCACCGGATAAGCCCACAAATATCCGCCGGTCGGCCCCAGCATCTGGGCAAAACTTCCCGGTCCCGACGCAGCGAATACGGGTAGTCCCATCGCGCCCCAGGACAGATAAAGAGCGGCGGCGGCAAAGCCTCGCCGGCTGCCCAAAGTCAGGCCTATCAGCAGCACTCCGAAGTTGGCCAGGGTCAGCGGTACTGGGGTGAAGGGCAAAGGCAAAGCCAAACGCGCGCAAACAGCGATGACCGCGCTGGCGCAAATCACGATTGCCACTTGCTTGATCAGGCTGAACGGGCGCTCAGTAAGATGTATTTGGGTATGAATTGCTGTTCTCGACATGGTTCCTACCTCGCGAAACTAAGAAGACTGCTTAGGACTATGCTCTGAACCGCCGGCGGATGCAGTGCCTTGGATCACCGGAGGAAGTTCGGCCTCAACCGGCTCTTCCACCCCACGCAGTCCAACGGCGGGACTGACCGGGGACTCCTGGCGAAGGTGCCGCTTTACGCGGAAGTGAATCGCCAAAATCACGGCGACAACGGCTACGGTGCACAGCACCAGAACCGAAAAGAAAACTTTAATTACCACAGAAAGTCAGGATATCAGAATGAGACCGGAGCAGTGTTCAATTTTCGGATTGCGGAGCGGCAAGGGTTATCAGAACGTTGCCAAGTGATTCCCGGCTTCCTGGCGTTGAAGCGCCAGGCGTGGATGTGCAGCGCCGTGGGGGTAAAGGGGCCAAACTGCGCAGAACACATTCCTCGGGCATGCCGTTAGAAACTCTGCGCTATACGCCCACCGGGAACGGCTTGGGGCTGCGCTCTTCGGCGCGCTCCTTTACCAGGCTGTCGAAGCGGCCTTGCAGCAACGACATCAAGCCGGTGTACCAGTAGCCGAAGACGAAGAGAAACAGGAACGGAACGGTGATGTAGTTCTCGTTGGCGATGGCGTACCACACAGTCAGCGCGAAGTAGCCGCCAATCAACATCTCAATCCAGGGAATCCAGCCCAGGCGCTTGCGATATTTCTTGGCGGCTGCGCCTCTGTCCTGCTTGCTGACCACGCGATACTTGGGAGTGCGGGCAAATGCGCTTTGATGGCCGACGAGCGCTTCCAGCACCGCTTTGCTGTTGGTGATGGTCAGGCCGATACCCAGCGCCATCAATGCCGGCAGGAACAGAAATGTCCGATACCATTTTCCGGGGAACAGTTCTTTTTGCGATACCAGGTAGAAGCTGGAGATGGAAAACGTGGACGCCAGGAAAAGCGGGATGTCGATATACAGCATCTGGAACCATCCCTGATAAAAGCGAATGACCATGGCCGGCAGCAGAAGCGTGCTAAGCACGATCATCAGGGGATAGCTGATGTTGGCCGTCAGGTGATACCAGGCTTCAACCTTTTCGCGCCGCTTCACGTTGGCGCGCAGCACCTTCGGCAAATCTTTCTTGGCGCACTGAATCAGCCCCTTGGCCCACCGCGCCTGCTGCGTCTTGAAGGCGGTCATCTCGATGGGCAGCTCGGCCGGGCATTCGACATCCTGCAGGTAGCGGAATTTCCATCCCTTCAGCTGCGAGCGGTAGCTGAGGTCGGTGTCTTCGGTTAGCGTGTCGTGCTCCCAGCCGCCGGCATCGTCGATTGCCTTGCGCCGCCACATCCCGGCCGTGCCGTTGAAGTTGAAGAACACGCCAGCCCGCGACCGGCCTCCGTGCTCGAGTATGAAATGGCCGTCCA
Source organism: uncultured Acidobacteriaceae bacterium (assembly GCA_963746515.1). Taxonomy (GTDB): domain Bacteria; phylum Acidobacteriota; class Terriglobia; order Terriglobales; family Acidobacteriaceae; genus Bog-257. The sequence goes on from CAVVBO010000007.1 coordinate 250,004, forward strand.
GCAGAATGGCCTCGACTTCGGTAAGGAATGAGTAGTTGCGGTTCAGGTGCGTCCAGCGCGTCTGCACCATGCCGATCTCGGGATTGGCGAAGTGGTGGATCACCTTCATCAGCCAGTCGGACGTCGGCATGAAATCGGCATCGAAGATGGCGACAAATTCGCCGGCCGAAACTTTCAGCCCGGCATCGAGCGCGCCGGCTTTGAAGCCTTGCCGATTGGTGCGATGGTGATAACTGATCTTGTGTCCCAGCGCTGCATAGCGATCGACGACCGCTCGCGCCACCTGCACGGTTTCGTCGGTGGAATCGTCGAGCACCTGGATTTCCAGCTTCTCGCGCGGGTATTCAATCTTGCAGACGCAGTCCACCAGGCGGTCGATGACGTACTGCTCGTTGAAGATGGGCAGTTGAATCGTCACCAGCGGCAGATCGGCGAAGTGCGATTCCGGCTCAGTGACTTTGTTCTTGCGATGCTTGTAATAGAGATAGACCAGCTGGTAGCGATGCATGCCGTAAAACGCGAGCAGAATCAGCACGACGAAGTAGGGAATCAGCAGCCCCATATCGAAGGCATTGGCGTGATACAGGCCTTTAAACGTGGTATCGAGAAAATGAGACCGCAGGTAATGGCGAAACCCGTGAGGTTCCACCAGGGCGCAGCCGAGTAGGGTAAGGGCAGCGTTCAGAAGCGCACTCCGTCAGGAACCAGGGGGGCCGGTCCTCGCGGCCAACCCAAAAGCTCCACAAATCGTTGATTGTACCTGAGGCCCCGTCTGAAACCGCAGGAACTCTCGCTGCAGATTTGTCGAATAAGGTGCGGAGAAGGCGGCTGGCCGGCACTGCGGCTGAACGGGCAATCGGCCCGGGCCGCCTTGGTTGACTCTTAGCATGTAACGGCTAACAATAGCTACAATAGCAAGCGCGAGATTCGATGGGTTTCCCGACCAAAGCGTTAATCGTGCTACTAAGTAGCGTGCTCAGTGGCTGCCTCGGGCTGAGCGCACAGGCGCCTGCTGCGTCAGCAGCGTCCGAATCGGGGAATACCGTCTATCCCGAGCAAGCGTATTTGTCTGCCTCGCATTATCTCAATCAATATTTTGGCTTCGCTTTTGATCTGCCGCCCGATGTTCATTTGCAGCCTATTCCGCAGTCGACCTCGCGTGATGGCAGCCTGCAGTTGCTGGAACTGGCGGGCCATCCGCCCGCAGATGCCGAGATAGCGATTGCGGCTATCCCGGTAGGGACGGGAAACAACCAGGACGCCAAAGCCTCCCTGCGGTTCGCGCTCGACCAGGAATTGCTCCGCGGAGTCGAAGAGCTGCGCGTCCTTGTCCAAAATTGATCTTTCCGGGCACCAGTTCTACTTCTTCGAGACCCGGCATGGGGTCGAGCAGCACATGCTTCTGGCGACTACGCTGGATGGCTACATTCTGCGGGTAATGCTGGCGGCCCATGATGAGAAAATTCTGAAGCAGCTGGAATCGTCGTTTCAGCACGTCGTCTTCTTTGCACCCGCGGAGTTGCGCCGACACCTGGATGCGACGGCCGATCCTTATGATGGACCAGCGATATCGTCGCACCGCCTGGCATCGCTACAAGCCGATCCGCCGATCGGTCACCTCGATCCCGGAAAGATTGGCGGCGACTTCTATGAGAATGCGGCGCTGGGTTTCAGTTACCGCATCCCGCAGGGATGGATACTGGAAGGCGAAGGAGCGGTGCAGCCGGCGGTTGAGCGTGATCGCGTGCGGCAGAATTTTGGCCGGCCTGCATTGGGCGCAACCGAGCGGCACCTTCTGGAAGCTTGCAGCCGGACACTGTTTTCCGCTTGGGCAAAGCGGCCAGGGGCCGATGGCCAGATTCCCTACGACGACTTTGGTGAAGTGACGGTCACCGCGATTTCGGCCGCCTGTTTTCCCGGCATGAAGTTTCCCCAGGACGTGAATGATCGCCAGGGGTTCAGGGATTTTCTGCTCCAATACGGTTTGACCCATCCCATCCTGACCGACATGCGTGACGGTAAGGTTTTCGCCGCCAGCGGCAACACTTTCCTGTTTCTGCATGGGACGGTGGCGTTCCGCATCCCGGATGATGAGCTCTCGCGGCGATTGTCGATTGCCATGGCGGTCACCGAGCGTCAAGGTTACTTGTTGACCTGGTTCTTCGCGGCGCCTCACGATAGCGAGTTGCAACAGTTGACCGACGAGAGAGTTGTCTTCGATTCCGCGCCGCCCATCAAAGCTGCCAGTGTGACTGAACCTGGAGGCGGAGCGGCTGCGCCGACAGTGGACACGCGAGCCGGGGATGCCAGTTCTTCTCCCGCGCCCGCGACGTCGACGCCGCCGCAACAGACCGTAACTGCGGCCCGTCCGGCGCCCGAGAGCGCGCCCAATACTGCTTCCGGCGCGAGTTCTGCAGCCGCCCCGACCGGAGCCGATCAGCAGCAGACCTCGGCGCCGACCCAGCCCACGCTTCTCCGTCCGGGGGAGACGATGGAGAGCCAGCAGGGAAAAGGGGCTCGCATTCCCAATAAGCAGAAGCCATCGGATTAGCCGGAGTCCAGCGCAGATACCTTCTCGAGCAGCGCGGCTTTTGCACGACAACTTGTGCAGCGCGCAAATTCCCCGACGCTCCTCTTATGCTGCCGCGCATTCCCTGATAAAATCATTAAAATCCACTCCCCGGAGATGCAATGCAGGCAATCCTTGCGCTGGAAGATGGACGGATCTTCCACGGCAAAGGCTACGGAGCTAAAGGTGAATGTTATGGGGAAGTTGTTTTTAACACCTCGATCACGGGCTATCAGGAAATTTTCACCGACCCCTCCTACGCCGGACAGATCGTAGTTCTCACCAATCCTGAAATCGGCAATTACGGCACCAACTCCGACGACAACGAAGCCACGCGGCCTTACATCGAAGGCCTGATCGTGCGCGAGTTTTCGCGTGTCAGCTCGAACTGGCGCTCGCAAGAAGTTGCGGAGGAGTATCTGGAGCGCTACAAGATTCCGGTGCTAGGCGAAATCGATACTCGCGCGCTGGTGCGGCATCTGCGCGATCACGGAGTCATGCGCGGCGTCATCTCTACATTGGAGTTCGACGCCGAGAAGCTGGTGGCCAAGGCCCGATCGATTCCCAAGATGGATGGCACGGACTTGGCGAAGGAAGTCACCACCCGCCACGTGTATCAGTGGGATGAAGGTGTGCGCTCGCACGAGCCGACGCGAGTGGTCGGCGTGAAGGACGCTCCGCCCAAGCACCATGTGGTCGCCTACGACTACGGCATCAAGCACAACATTCTCCGCCGATTGGTTGGCGAATGTTGCCGAGTGACGGTAGTGCCGGCGACGACCAGCGCGGAAGATGTTCTCGCGCTCAAGCCTGACGGCGTGTTCCTGTCGAATGGCCCGGGCGATCCCGAGCCTGTGACTTACGCGCAGGAAAGCATTCGCAAAATGATGGGCAAGGTTCCGATCTTCGGAATCTGTCTGGGACATCAGCTGATCGGTCTGGCGCTCGGTGGAAAGACTTACAAGCTCAAGTTTGGCCATCATGGTGGCAATCATCCGGTGAAGCAGATGGAGAGTGGCAAGATCGAGATCACGGCGCACAATCACAACTTCGCCGTCGATCCCGATTCGCTAAAGCAGAGCGAAGTAGACCTGACGCACATCGACTTGAATGACAATACGCTGGAAGGCCTGCGGCACAGATCGCTGCCGCTATTCAGCGTGCAATATCATCCCGAAGCCGCTCCCGGGCCGCATGATTCGCACTACCTGTTCAAAGATTTTGTGAGCATGATGGAGGAGTGGAAGGGTGGAAGTTGAAGGGGCGCGCCTTTAGGCGCGCCGTAAGGACTAACAATTAACAAGGGCTTTAGCCCCTGAGGGAAATCGATTTTGAGACCAACTCGACAACAGACCAGAGCGGGCCAGACATACTTTGTCACCTCCCAGACCTGGCAGAGGCGCGCTCTGTTTCGCAACGAGCGATGGGCCGAGTTGTTCTTGGAAACCCTCCATTCTTATCGAGGCCGAGCCTACCTCCTTCACGAGTATGTTTTAATGCCCGAACACTTCCACATCCTGATTACTCCGTCGGTAACTTTGGAGCGAGCGGTTCAATTCGTCAAGGGTGAGTTTTCCTTTCGAGTGAAGAAGGAACTGGAATCGTCGATGGAAATTTGGCAGACAGGGTTTAGCGATCATCGCATTCGGGATGCTGAGGATTACCAGATCCATGTTGATTACATCTGGCGCAATCCAGTTGGCAGAAAGCTGGTGGACAGTGCTGCTGACTTTCCCTACTGCTCGGCTTTTCCCGGCAGTTTGAAAGACGAGGTACCTCAGTGGCTAAAGCCACTCTCGAGAGAATCTCTTTTCGGCGCGGCTAAAGCCGCGCCCCTTCGAGAGAACCCATTGAATGGCGCGCCTAAAGGCGCGACCCTTCAGGAGCAGATCCCTCGCGGGCTGAAGCCCACTCGTGATGACAATTCAAAATTAACCAGCAGCTCAAAGGAGGAAGATTTCCTTCAAGAGCATTCTCTGGCAATAAAGACATAATCCATGCCACGCCGCAACGACATCGCGAAAGTGCTCATCATCGGCTCCGGGCCGATCGTTATTGGACAGTCGGCTGAGTTCGACTACTCGGGCGCGCAAGCCTGCAAGGCGCTGCACTCGGAAGGCTACGAGGTGGTGCTGGCCAACTCCAATCCGGCCACCATCATGACCGATCCCGAGATGGCCGACCGTACCTACATCGAGCCGCTCACCCGCACCTACCTGGAAGAAATCATCCGCATTGAAGCCGAAATGCTGGCCGCCGGCAAGTCGCTCCACCCCACTAAAAGCGGGCGTGATGGGGACCTCGATCAGCCAGGCGTCTTCGCGCTGCTGCCTACCGTCGGCGGACAGACGGCGTTGAATCTTGCGGTCGAGTTGGCCGATGGCGGCGTGCTCGAAAAGTACAACGTGCAGCTGATCGGCGCGCAGCTCGGTGCCATCAAGAAAGCGGAAGACCGCCTGCTGTTTAAAGATGCGATGACTGCGATCGGCCTCGATGTGCCGAAATCGTCGCTGGTCAACAATCTGAAAGACGGCATCGACTTCAGCAGCAAAATCGGTTTCCCGGTGATCCTGCGGCCGTCGTTCACGCTCGGCGGCACCGGCGGCGGCATTGCCTACAACCGCGAAGAATTGCTGGAACTGCTGGCGCGCGGCCTCGATCTTTCGCCGGTTCATGAAGTGCTGCTGGAAGAATCCGTGCTCGGCTGGAAAGAATATGAACTCGAGCTGATGCGCGATTTGGCCGACAACGTCATCGTCATCTGCTCCATCGAAAATTTCGATCCCATGGGCACGCACACTGGCGACTCCATCACGGTCGCTCCGGCGCAGACGCTTACCGATCGCGAATACCAGGCCATGCGCGATGCCGCCATCGCCGTCATTCGCGAGATCGGAGTCGAGACCGGCGGATCGAACATCCAGTTCGCCGTCGATCCGCACAACGGGCGCATGGTGGTCATCGAGATGAATCCCCGCGTCTCGCGCTCCTCGGCGCTGGCCTCGAAGGCAACCGGCTTCCCCATCGCGAAGATCGCCGCCAAGCTCGCGGTTGGCTACACGCTGGACGAGATCACCAACGACATCACGCGCAAGACGCCGGCCTGCTTCGAGCCGACGCTCGATTACGTGGTTGTCAAAATTCCCAAGTGGCAGTTCGAGAAATTTCCCGGCGCCGACGAGTCGCTCGGCCCGCAGATGAAGTCGGTGGGCGAAGTGATGGCGATTGGTCGCACCTTCAAGCAAGCGCTGCTGAAGGCGGTGCGTTCCATGGAGACTGGCAGGAAGGCCACTGCGGAGGACATCGAGCCCCGCATTCTGACCAAGCGGCTGGTGACGCCGCATCCCGAGCGGCTGCAGTACATTCGCTACGCGCTTTCGCAGGGAATGAGCGTGCGCGAGATCGCGCAGATGACCAACATCGATCCCTGGTTCCTGCACCAGCTGAAAGAGATTGCCGATGTGCAGGCCGAAACTGGGGACGCGAGCCGATCGACGCGGAACGGCTTGCGCGAGATCAAGCGCATGGGCTTCTCCGATGCTCGTCTGGGCGAGGCTTTGCATCTGAAAGAGGGCAACGCCAGCAGCGAGAAAATTCATCAGCTGCGCAAGGAGCACAACGTCCGTCCGGTGTTCAAGCGGGTCGACACTTGCGCTGCCGAGTTTGAAAGCTTCACGCCGTACATGTACTCGACCTATGAGGAAGAGGACGAGGCGACGCCCACCGATCGCAAGAAAGTCATCATCCTCGGGCAGCGGGCCGAACCGCATCGGGCAGGGAATTGAGTTCGATTATTGCTGCTGCCATGCTGCATTCGCGCTGCGCGACGACGGCTTCGAGACCATCATGGTCAACTGCAATCCCGAGACCGTCTCGACCGACTACGACACCAGCGATCGCCTGTACTTCGAGCCGCTAACCTACGAAGACGTGATGGCGGTGTACGAGCACGAAGCGCAGAGCGGCGCGCAGATCGGCGTGATCGTGCAATTTGGCGGTCAGACGCCGCTGAATCTCGCGCTGCCGCTGAAGGCCGCAGGCGTGCCCATTATCGGTACGTCGCCGGAGAGCATCGATCTCGCCGAAGATCGCCGGCGTTTTGGCAAGCTGCTGGAGGAGCTTTCGATTCCGCAGCCGCGCGGCGCAATTGCGGCCAGCGTTGAAGAAGCGGTGGCAAACGCCAATCGTATTGCCTATCCCGTGCTGGTGCGGCCGTCGTACGTGCTGGGCGGGCGCGCCATGGTCCTGGCCTACGATGACGAGTCGCTGATCCACTACATGAAAGAGGCAGTCGAGTATTCGCAGGAGCGGCCGGTGCTGATCGACCACTTCCTGGAGTCGGCGACCGAGATTGATGTGGATGCGCTTTCGGACGGCGAGGACGTGGTGATCGGCGGCATCATGCAGCACATCGAGGAGGCTGGGATTCACTCCGGCGACTCGTCGTGCGTGCTGCCGGCCGTCGATATCCCGCCGCATCTGCTGAACACCATTCGCGAATACACCTTCCAGCTGGCGCGCGCGCTGAAGGTCATCGGGCTGATGAATGTGCAGTACGCGATTCAGCGCAACCGGGTTTACGTGATCGAGGTCAATCCGCGCGCCTCCCGTACCGTGCCGTATGTTTCGAAGGCGACCGGCGTGCCGCTGGCAAAAATTGCTGCGCGCCTGATGACCGGCCGCAAGCTGCGCGAGTTTCTGCCGGAGAACATCGAACGCGGCACCGATCTCGATACCGGCAACTTCTATTTCGTGAAGTCGCCGGTCTTCCCCTGGGGAAAATTTCCCGGCGTCGACACCGTGCTGGGGCCGGAGATGAAATCGACTGGCGAAGTGATGGGCGTGGCCGACAATTTCGGCGAGGCGTTCGCCAAGGCGCAAGCCGCGGCCGGGCAGGTGCTGCCGACAACGGGGACGGTCTTCATGAGCGGCAACGATCGCGATAAGCCGTTCATGCCGGAGTTAGGCAAGCGCTTTGTCGAGATGGGCTTCAGCATCGTGGCCACGCATGGCACGGCGCGCGTGTTGGAAGAGGCAGGCTTGCGGGTCGAGCGCGTCTACAAAGTGAAGGAAGGCCGGCCGAACGTCGTCGACCTGATCAAGGGCGAGCGCATTCAGTTGATTATCAACACGCCGCACGGAGTCGAGCCCTGGTTCGACGAGAAGGCGATTCGCCGCGCCGCCGTAACCGCGCGCATTCCGACGATCACGACGCTCTCGGCTGCGCGTGCGGCGTGCGAGGGGATTGCGGCTTTGCAACGCGGAGAAATCAAGGTCTACGCGTTGCAGCAACTGCATGCGGAGCGAGTAAAGCAGCAACTAGCAACCAGCAGCTAGCCGTCGGCATTTGGCACTTAGCATTTGGCAGTTGGCCAAAACCACCTACACCACGAATTGGCATGAAGAGGGGGCTTCAGCCCGACGAGGGATCTGCTTCCCCTCGCGGAGAGCAGATCCCTCGCTTCGCTCGTGATGACAATCCTCAAAGTTGGCAGTCGGCGTTTACCTCTGAATGCAGAATGCTGAGTGCTGAATACTGAGTGCTCAACGCTTCCTCCCCGTCCTATAATTCCTTCATGCTTCTACACGGAATCTTTCCTCCCATTACCACTCCGTTTTATCCCGACGGCAAAATCTACTTTCGCAAGCTGGAACAGAATGTCGAGCAGTACTCGCGCACGCCGATGACCGGCATCGTCGTGCAGGGCTCGACCGGTGAGGCCATTTTGCTCAGCGACGAAGAGCGGCGCGAGGTGTTGAAGTGTGCCCGCGAGTTTGCCGCTAACGACAAAGTTCTGATCGCTGGGAGTGGGATCGAATCGGCGATTGAGACGTTGCGTCTGACCGAATACGCTGCTGAACTGGGCTACGACATTGCCATGGTGCGTACGCCGCATTACTACAAGGGGCAGATGTCTGATCCGGCGAACATGCTGGCGTTCTACCGCTTTGTTTGCGATCGTTCGCCGCTACCGGTTCTGATCTACAACTTCCCGCAGGCCACTGGATACGATATTCCTGCTGAAGTAGTGGTTGAACTTGCGGAGCATCCGAATCTAATTGGCATCAAGGAGTCCTCCGGCTCAATTGAGAAAGTGCAGAAGATGGTTGCAGGCACGCGTCATATCAAGCGTTCTGCCACTGTGACCGAGACTTTCGCGCCCGTGACTGCTCGCATGTTGGCGGCGGCAACCGCTGCCTCGGCCAGCGCCGAAGGAGGAGCTCTGGTGACCGTCGGCGCTCTGGCCGGAACCGGTGCCCCCAAGCCGTCGTCGGCGGGAGTTACGGTTGTGGGCGGACTGAAAACGCGGCAGAAGGAAGTTGGATTCCAGGTGCTGGTCGGCGCGGCGCAGAAGCTTCATCCTTCACTCGATGCCGGTGCAGTTGGCGCGATCCTGGCTTTCGCTGACTGCGCTCCCACCGCGTGCTATGAGATTTATGCAGCGTGGAAAGATGGTGACGCCACTCTCGCACGCGAAAAGCAAGAGCGCATCGCCAAAGCTGCCGAGCGGATCGTCGGCGGCCTCAGCATTCCGGGTGTGAAGTACGCCATGGACTACAACGGCTTCTTCGGAGGCGTTCCGCGGCTGCCGTTGTTGCAACTCACCGCGGACAAGAAGGCGGAAGTGGAGCAGTTGCTGGAGAACATCAGGAACTAAGAAACAGTTGCCGGTGGTCAGTTGTCGGTTGTCAGAGAAGGAAGCACTGACATGCGATCTGACCACCAGCCTCTTTATTACGCTGCTCTCGTCTTCCGGTTCTTGCCATTCGCTTTCCCGGGGCGACGCGCGCCTCCGGCTGGTTCACGCTCGGGACTTTCCAGTAGCGTCTTATCGGCACTCACCAGATTGCCTACGCCTTCGCGGTTCTTGCCGCCGCCAAGACTCGGCTCCTGCGGCTGTTTTACGCCACCACCTGGACGAGGCGTCGCAGGAATATCGAGCTCCCGATGGTGGGAACCCTTCTTTCCGTCGTACTCGGCGCCCGTGTCGTTTGCCTTGGACTTCCCTCCGCGCTGCTGCCGAGACTGCTCATCATGGTGCAGGTCGAGAGGATGCGTTCCCGGATCTTCGCCTTCGGTCTCGCCGCTTCGGGGATCGACGATGAACAGCAGGTCCGACAGATCGCTGGCGTGTTCTTCTTCTTCGCTCAAAATATGCTCGATCAGCACCCGGGTCGTGGGATCATGATCGGCGAAATGGCGAATCATCTTCGAATAAACCTCGATGACGATGCGTTCGGCGATCAGGTCCTCTTTAATCATGTCGGCCAGCGTTTTGCCTTCGGCGTATTGCGAGGCTGACCGCTGCAGTAGCGATGCCGGGTTAAAGTCTGGCTTGCCACCCAATTGCTGGATGCGCTCGGCTATCTCGTCGGCGTGCTCGCGCTCGGCGTCCGCATGCTCCTTGAATTCGTCACGGACAGCCGTTCCGTGAACCCCGGTCGCCATGAAGTAGTGATGCATATAGCGCAGCACACAGACAATCTCCGTGGCCAGCGCTTCGTTCAGGATGGAGATGGTTTGCTCGACGTCACCTTGATAGGAATTCGTTACCGCACCGTCTTCGATCTTCTGCGCGGCGCGCCTGCGTATTTCTTCCACATCGGTCACAAAACTTGGCATATAAATTCGACCTCGCTCCGAGCTACCGCTATCGCTCAACGCACACGTTGGTGGTCGCCAGCGTGATGGCGGTGCGCCTAGTTGGATGCCAGATGTTCAAGGACTGGATGCCCCAAATTCACTGGCTCCGGGAAAAAGCGGGCGGACTGGCTGAAACCGCCCGGAATGGGCCGCCAATTTTTCCCGAATCCTTGGCGGTGCGAAATTTGGCTGAAAGATTGGGACAGCATCGAATATATTGACTGCAATGCCTTCGCTCGCACTTTCGGAATTAATTGGCGCCATCGTGATTGATAACACCGGCGCTCGTGCCGGCAAAGTTCGCGAAGTCACGCTGGTTCCGCAAGACAATGCCAGCCTGGTCACAGGCTTCGTGGTGAAGACCCGCCATGGCAGTCGATTGGTGCCGGTTACGTCCATCAGCCTGATTAATGGTGGCTTGCGGATTGCGACCTCGGCTGCCGAATGGAGTCCCTATGGCGGCGGCGAAGGTATGCTGCTGCTGGAACGGGACTTGCTCGATCAGCAAATCATCGACGTTCACGGGCGCAAAGTGGTGCGGGTCAACGATGTCGATATTCACTCGGACAGCGGCAACGGCCACATCGTGCTCAAAGTTGGGGCGGTGGATGTGGGTCCGCGCGGGGCCGTACGCCGCCTGCTCAAGGGAGTGGTACCGGCCACTGCGCTGCATCTGTTGTTGGAGAGAATTCCTCCGCGGATGATTCCCTGGGAGTTCGTCGATCTGATCGAAATTGATCCCGCCCGCCGCGTGAAGCTGAAGATCTCGCTCGATCGCCTGGCCAAGCTGCATCCGGCCGATATTGCCGATATTGTTGAGGACCTCGCGCCGGCCGAACGCGAAGCCATCTTCGAGACTCTGGATGAAGAAGTCGCAGCCGAGACCCTGGAGGAAATCGATCCCAAGCTGCAAGTGTCGATCTTGAGTTCTCTCGATTCGGATCGCGCAGCCGACATTGTGGAGGAGATGGATCCCGATGCCGCCGCCGACCTGCTGGGCGATATGCATCCCGATGCCTCGCAGGAAATCCTGACCGAAATGGAGCCGGAGGAGCGTGCCGAAGTTGCCGGGTTGATGACCTTTGAAGAGGACACGGCAGCCGGACGCATGACCACCGACTACATGGCGCTGGGACCGAGCGCCAAGGTGGAAGATGCCATTGAAATGCTGCGCAACTTCGAGGGCGGAATCGAAAGTGTTAGCACGATCTTCATCATCGGGGAGAAGGAAAAGCTGCTGGGATCGGTTCCATTGGCGAAGATTGTTGTGGCTCCCCCGGGCACACCTTTGATGATGCTCAGCACCGGCCACATCACGACGGTTCATCCTGGGGCCGACGAAAAGAAAGTTGCTGAGTTGTTCGACAAGTACAACCTGCTCACCTTGCCGGTAATCGATGACGAAGGGGTGTTAACTGGTGTGATTACGGCAGATGATGTGATCAATATGCTGAGGGCGAAGCTGTAGACGGAGAATGGCAGGCGGAACGAAGGTATAATTCGGCAATGGCTCACAGCGTGATTCACATTTCGGAAGCTGACGCTGAGAAGGATTTCGGCTCGGTCCTGGCGCGAGTGCGCGAAGGTGCGGAGGTCGTGATCGACGGAGAAGCCGGCGGACCCGCAATCGCTGTGGTGCGGCCGGCAAAGGAGCGGCCAGGGCGGTTGCTGTCGGAGTCGATCGCTATGGCGGAAGCACGTGGTTCGAACGTTACTCTCGATGAGGGGTTCTCACATGATCTCGAGAGAGTAATTAATAGCCATCGGGAGCCGCTCACCCCACCTTCATGGGAATAGTCCTGGATTCGAGTGTTGCCATTGCCTCAGAGCGCCGAGGTGACAACGTCGCCAAGCTCCTCAAGCTGATTTTTTCAACAACTGGCGATCAGGAAGCCGTGTTGTCTGCCATTGGTCTGACAGAACTCGTACACGGCATCTATCGGGCGCAGACCTCCGAGACGCGCACCCGTCGAGAATTGTTCATCCAAGAACTCCTTATCAATGTCGAGGTCTTTCCTTTTACACAGGAAACGGCGCTGCTAGCCGGCAAGATCGACGGCGAACAACAAGCGCTCGGAATAACTGTACCCTTCAGCGATTTGTTGATAGGAGCGACCGCCCTTCTATACGGGTACTCGGTGCTGACCGTCAATGCCCGGGATTTCCGAAAGATTCCTGGTCTTAGAGGTCTTACGCTCTAACCCTGTTCGCTGAACGCATTAAGCTTTGGGAACGCGATCACATAGTGATTGGCGCATTTTCTCCCATGCGTTTATTCTGGGTGTTCTTCGCATCTCACCCTAAGTCCTCGGTCCCATGCCTGATTCGCGACGCATTAAAGTTTGGCGAATTCGTCTGCTGATGTTCCTGGCCGTCATCGGCCCGGGATTCATTACCGCGAACGTCGACAATGATGCGGGCGGGATCTATACCTACTCCGCCGCGGGAGCACAGTTCGGATATCTGCTGCTCTGGGTCATGATCCCCATGACGATCGCGCTCGTCGTGGTGCAGGAGATGTCGGCGCGCATGGGCGCAGTCACCGGCAAGGGGCTTAGCGATCTTAATCCGCGAAGAATATGGCCTGCGCATTACGTTTTTCATGATGCTGGGGCTGGTGATCACCAATTTCGGCAATGTGGTGTCGGAATTTGCTGGCGTGGCCAGCAGCCTGGAGCTATTCCACATCTCCAAGTACATCAGCGTACCGGGCGCTGCGCTGATTGTGTGGTTGCTGGTAGTGAAGGGAACCTATAAGAGCGTGGAAAAGGTTTTCCTGGCGGCCTCGTTCTTTTATTTCGCCTACATTATTGCTGGCGTGCTGGCCGGGCCAAGCTGGAAGGAAGCGTTTGTCGCCACCTTCAAGCCACCGCACGGCGACGCTTTCCGCGATTCGTCTTATATCTACATGGTGATTGCCGTGGTGGGAACCACGATTGCGCCCTGGATGCAGTTTTACCTGCAATCCTCCATCGTGGAGAAGGGAATCACTCCGCGCGAGTACAGAGCGTCGCGCTGGGACGTGATCCTGGGCTGCCTGTTCACCGACGTGGTCGCCTGGTTCATCGTGGTGGCTTGCGCGGCGACCCTCTATGTTCACGGCATCCGGCAGATTCGCGATGGCGCCGATGCCGCTCAGGCCCTGCGCCCTTTGGCTGGCGAATATGCTTACATTCTTTTTGCGGCGGGATTGTTCAACGCTTCGTTGTTCGCTGCCTCGATCTTGCCGATTTCGACGGCCTATACGGTGTGCGAAGGGTTGGGCTTCGAATCCGGCGTGGGACACAAGTTTGGCGAGGCCAAGGTTTTCTATTGGCTCTACACCTTGCTGCTGATTGCCGGTGGCGGCGTCATCTTGCTACCCAACCTTCCGTTGGTGAAAATCATTGTTCTTTCCCAAGTGGTGAATGGAATTGTTTTGCCCTTTGTGCTGATCTTCATGTTGCTGCTGATCAACAAGAGCGAACTGATGGGCAAATACGTGAATGGGACATGGTTCAACTTCATCGCGTGGGCAACTACCATCATCATGATCGGATTGACGATTGCCTGGTTTGCCACCGGGCGCGGAGGGAGCTAGAGAGTTTCGGGTGGAGAGTTTCCTGACGAAAACCGAAGAAAGCGGATCCCTCGCTACGCTCGTGATGACAAAAATAAAAGGTTTGGTACGGCGCGCCCATTCGACAAGCTCACGGCATGGCTGACGCCAAGCCCCTTCCACGCCAGGCTAAAGCAGCTTGCCTTCGGCAATTTCTTGCACCAGGGTTCGATCGGCGTCGAGGAAATCGAGCATGGGCAGCTCACGCCGGTTGACCCAGCGAATTTCGCGGAAAATGCGATTCTGCAGCTCTCCCTCAAACTGTTCCACGACGAAAAAGTGTAACTCCACGGCATTGCCATTCTGATAATGATGTTGCAGCTGGGCGACTTTGGAACCGATCTCGGCGCGGATGCCAAGCTCTTCGTCGAGTTCGCGTTGCAGGGCCTGAGGAGGGTCTTCGCCCGGCTCGATTTTTCCGCCGGGAAACTCCCACTTCAGCGGCAGCGCCTGATATTCGGTCCGCTGGCAGCAGAGGATTTCTTCGCCTCGGATCATCAACGCGGCGACCACTTGCTTGATCATGAGACCTGTACCCCGCGAGGATCGCCGAGGCCCGGCGTCATGTGGTTTTCTCCAGATAGACGCCGACCAGCCGAGCGCAATGTTCCAGAAGTTGACGGTCATCGGCTGTGAAGGCCGCGGGAGTGTGACTGTCAACATCCAGTTCGCCGACGACTTCACCCTTCATCACGATGGGGACAACGATTTCCGACTTCGTCTCGAGCGAACAGGCCAGGTAACGCGGGTCGGCATTGACATCGTCGACGATGACCGTGCGGCCTGAGGAGGCAGCAGCGCCGCAGATACCTTGATTCAGCGGTATCCGCGTGTGTGGCGTGATCGCTCCCACGTAGGGGCCGATAACCAGCACCGGATCTTCGCCGATGCCAGCCTTTTTCGATCATGTAGAAACCAACCCAATCGAAATGGCGGCAACCGCTCCTTAAGCCGCCCGACGATGACGCTCATCAGGTCTTCGACACTGGCGGCGGCATTGGCCAGAACAGTGAGTTCCTTGGCAAGATCTTGTTGCATGGTCGACATTGGAGTCCCTTTTTATCACAAGCCCGCAAGGTTCACAGGCTTTGAAGTTGACGGATCCCCGATGGACGCGGGAACTGTTCCGGATGAAGCGCCCAGGCGATGGCGTCCAGCCCTCCCAGCAATGTCGTCGACGGCGTGTTGAACAATTCGTCCTGGATGCAAAACACCTGCCCGTTGCGCACCGCGGCAAGTTCGCTCCAGCCGCGCTGCTCCGCGATTTTCTCCAGCGGAACGCGATCGCCCGCTCCGCACCAGGCCGCAAAAATCACGTCGGGCTGGCTGGCGGCGATGGCTTCTGCCGTCATGGGTTTGCCGGGCTCGCCGAGGAATTCGCCGCCGGCGGCTTGCACCAGTTCCGCGACCCAGAGCTCGGAGGCGATGATGGGATTTCCCCATTCTTCGCAAAATACTCGCGGCTTCGGCTCGCCTGCAGTTTGTTGTCGAACCTGCTCGATGCGACTTTGCATTCCGCTGATGATCGCTTCGCCTTTTTCCGGCACACCCATGATCCCGGCAATGGCGGCGATGTCGAGGTAGATGTCGGCCAGCGAGCGAGGAGTGAGGCCGAGAAATCGCACTCCTGACTTCAGGATTTCGGCCACCGCTTTCGATTGATAGGGTACGGAGGCCAGCACCAGGTCGGGCTTTGCGGCGAGAATCTCTTCGGCTTGCGCGGTCCACGAGTCGGAGACGATGAGGCGGGAGCCATCGGCAACTTCGGGACAGACATCCACGCAATATTTGGTGCAGGCCACCAGACGGTCGAGCTGTCCCAGGTCGCGCAGCGCGACGGTAGCGCTGGGTTGCAGAGAGACGACGCGTTGCAAGCTATGATTTGCCACGTTCTAGCCTCTTCGATTATACGGAGTCGGTGCCGGACAAGCCGGTAAGCTATGATGTTGACTCATCGGCCATGTATTCTCCGGAACTTCTTGACCACTTCGAACACCCTCGCAATTCGGGCGAGCTGCCTGGGGCAGACATTCACGTACAAGTGGAGAATCCGGCCTGCGGCGATATTATCGAGCTGTCGGCCAAGATCGAGGGTGGCCGGATTGGCGAGATCCGGTTTCGCGCCAAAGGTTGTGTACCCGCCATGGCCTGCGCTTCGGCGGTGACCCAGTTGGCTGAGGGAAAGTCTGTATCGCAGGCTCGTGCGATCGGCAAGGATGACATCGTGCGCGCGGTCGGAAGTTTGCCGCCGGCCTCCGGACATGCCGCACAGCTTGCCTGGGACGCGCTTCAGGCTTTGCTGAAGATGGCGGCTTGAGGCCGATCCGAGGGCAGAAACAATTGCCGATTTGAGCGCGGCGTTTTGTGGGATGACCGTCGCATTGTCCACATCCGAACAGCGAATGCCGATTCTGGAGGCTGCGAAAAAATTAACCACACCCATTTACCAGGCAGACGCATCTTAAGCAGAGAAAGGTTTTGCGCTTGCGTTCCGGGCCTAGAACTAGGTAGGATAGAAGCGTCCTCCAATCGCCGCACTTCCGTGCAGGCGTTCCTCGCGCCAAAAATTTCCGGGCGCCAGACGGACGCAACTGATTCGATTTCAGCGAAGTATCCAACCGCAGCCACGCCAGATATGCTGCTGAATTTGCAGACTGCGCGGCCAAGAACAGCGGTACACAAATGTGGGATCCTGCAATCTGCGGGTGAACCTTTATAGAGAGAAACATGAATCAAGGATCGAACCCTCCTTCCGGACCTTCCGGAGGGAAAGGACGCAGACGGCGGCGCGGCCGCCGTGGACCCGTCGTGCACGGGGCAGCACCTCAACAACCGGGACAACATCGTCATGGGCCGGGAAAGAACCGTCCCCATGGGCGTAAGCCTGGACAACGTTCGGGCGCGCCCGGCGCGCTGGGTGGTGGCATCTACACTGCACCCATGGACCACAGCTATCGGGCAGCTCAAGGCAATAACAATGGCAACACTCACAAGCCGGGTCGAGGAGGCCGTATGAATCAGCCGCTGGGCAGAGAGTTTGCCCCTCCCGAGCCGGAGCCTCTGGCTGTCGCGTCGGACGCACCGGCGCGCATCTTTGCCTTCGTCGACGATCTGTTTTTCCTGGCCAAGATCCAGGAGACGGCGCGCAAGATGAACGTGAAGGTGGAGTTCGTGAAGACCGAAAAGGATCTTCAGGAGAGGATGGGACAGAACGGCGAAGAGAAACCGTCGCTCATCATCTTCGATCTGAATAATGTTGCCGCCAAGCCGCTCAGCATGATTCCGAAACTGAAGGCGAAGCTGAAGAAGGCCACCAACATTATTGCCTTCGTGTCGCACGTTCAGGGTGACTTGAAGATGAAGGCCCAGGAAGCGGGATGCGACATGGTGCTGCCGCGCTCGGCGTTTTCCCAAAACCTGGCGCAATTACTGCGACGCCACGGCGCTCCCGAGCCACTCCACGAGCAAGGCCAATAGGGTCGGCTAAGCAGTCGTCTCGCCTCTCTACGAAGTAACGGGCAGACGCAGTGCGTCGCCATTTAGAATCGCATCTGCATGAGCAGGTCTGCGCTTCCTCTCAATTCGGCAAGCCTCCGCCGATTCCGAACAGCTTTGCTGAGCTGGTACAGCCTGCATCGCCGCGATTTGCCCTGGCGCCGCGACCACGATCCCTATCACGTCTGGGTCTCCGAGATCATGCTGCAACAAACGCGGGTTGCCGCCGTGCTCGATCACTATGCCCGCTTCCTGAAGAAATTTCCTACGGTCCAGTCCTTGGCTGCCGCTCGCGAAGCCTCGGTGTTGGCGATTTGGAGCGGACTGGGCTATTACCATCGGGCGCGGCGAATGCATCAGGCGGCGAAGTTGATTGCGCGCGAGCGGGAAGGGGATTTTCCGCGAACTGCGGAAGAGTGGGCCGAGCTTCCGGGTATTGGCCGGTACACCGCTGCTGCGATTGCCAGCATCGCATTCGGCGAGGCGGTCGCCGTAGTCGATGGCAATGTGGAGCGGGTTGTCGAGCGCCTGGTGGGGCGGCCAGCACGGAAAAATGCGATTTGGACGCAGGCTCAAGCTCTGCTGGAGCCCGAGCGTCCCGGCGATTTCAACCAGGCGATGATGGAGTTGGGAGCGACCGTTTGCACGCCGCGTGCGCCGCAGTGTCTACTGTGCCCGGTTAATTTGTTTTGCCGGACTCGCGGAGTGGAAGGGGCGCGTCAGCAGGTTCCCCGGAAGCGCAGGCAACTGGCTTACGCCTTGCTGCGTCAGAACACAGCGGTACTTCTGGTGCAGCGTCCGGCTGAGGCCTCGCTGATGGCGGGCATGTGGGAGTTGCCGGCGATCCGTTCCGGCGATTTAAACGGAGACGCGCCCTGGGCACGGTTTCGCCATTCGATTACCGATACCGACTATCAGGTTTCCGTGTTTGCGGTCGCGCCGGCAGAGTTGCAAGATTTTGAAACTGAGCATCGATGGCTGACTCGCCGGCAGTGGGAACGGCTGCCATTAACCGGTCTGACGCGCAAGATCCTTCGCCGGTTGGAGCTTGAGTCCGAGTAGAATGCCGCCGAATCTAAGTATTGTTACAAGCCATCTCATAAATCCCGAAACGCTTACACCGCGAGTAACCTCAGGGGCTAAAGCCCGGCGTCCAAACGACTCGTACGGCACGGCTGAAGTCGTGCCCTTTCAACCCGATTTATGAGATAGCTTCTAGTAATAGTTTTGGAGGATTGACGGAATGGCTGCACTGATCGCGGGTGTCCGCGCTCCAGATTTCACATTACCAACCGTTGACGGCCACAACGTATCTCTGCACGAAGCGTTGACCAAAGGACCGGTGGTGCTGGCCTTCTTCAAAGTGGGCTGCCCCGTTTGCCAGTATGCGTTCCCGTTTTTCGAGCGCATGTATCGAGCCAACCATGGCGCGAAGGTCAGCTTCATCGGTGTCTCGCAGGATAACGCCGCTAACACGCAAGCGTTCCTGCGGCAGTGCGGGATCAGCTTCCCGGTCGTGCTCGACAATCCCGCCGGCTACGCCGTGTCGAACGCCTATGGGCTGACCAACGTGCCCACGCTCTTCTTCATCGCTCCGGGTGGCGAGATTGAAGTTTCTTCAGTGAGCTGGTCCAAGCCCGATATCGAGGCGATTAACGAGAAACTGGCTGCCCTACGCCAGCAGCCGCCGGCCACTCTTTGGCATAAGGGCGATAATGTGCGCGACTTCCGCAGTGGCTGAAGCTCGAAAAACTGATCCGCGGTCCGCGGGTCAAATTCGCATCGATCAATGGTGGAAGGGCACAGCTTTAGTGTCTGCGTGAGAACTCTGCCGTCCCTACGGTGTCTGTGTCATAGCTGGTGTCGCCGCTCTGCGGCTCATTTTTTTCCCCACTGGATCGGGGGCTGACGCCCCCGCCTAACACCATCTCGCCGCTGCGCGGCTGGTTTTCACGCTCGTCTGGTGCGATGCTTCCCACCGTTTCGTTTCGACTTGAGCTACGACACAGACACCTACGGGACTCGGACTTATTACCGCTTCACCCAGGACTGCGCCTTCGGCTCCGTCCTGGGCTAGGCTATTTCGCGCCTACCCACCCCAATCCGCGCAAACGCGGCGCGAATCGGGGGCCCGGATGGCGCTTGTTTTTCGCGCTTCGTATTCCACCGCCGAAACACAAAGCTAGTTCTCACGCAGAACTCTTTAGCCCGTTGCTGAAATATCGAAAAGCAGATCCCTCGCCGACTAAAGTCGGCTCGTGATGACAACATGAAGGGTCACTACGGCGTAGCTCAAGCTACGCCCCTTCAAAAGATCTCTGAGGTATCAGATACCTTCCGGTCTTATCGATCATTTGTCCACGTGTGGTTTCGCGTAGAATAGAAAGTTTTCTGCACCTGCCTTCATGCACAGGAGACTTTTACTTGCGTAGACCGGCGCTGATTTCGCTGCTAATCCTCATGCTTATGGGCCTGCTGCTAGCGCAGGCTGTTCGTCCCTCCCCATCGACTGCATCTTCCAATTCCGACGCAGCCATTCCTCATGTTGCGGGACTGCCTCCCGCGGCGGAGCAGGCCATGGCCGCAGTGAATCCGGAGAATATCCGCGCCCAGGTAAAGTTTCTGGCCAGCGACTTACTGGAAGGCCGCGGTACCGGACAACGTGGTGGCGACATTGCCGCGGAATATATCGCAACCCAGTTCGCTCTCTATGGGCTGAAGCCTGCCGGTGATAACGGAACTTACATGCAGAAGGTGCCGATGGAAGGCATCGCCACCCAGGATGTTTCGACGCTGACGGTGGTGCCGAACAGCGGCCAACCGCTGGAGTTGATCTATCGCAGAGATTTCGTCGCCATGGATGAGACGGGCAAGGTGCAGAACGATCTCGACGCCGAGATCGTGTGGATGGGCTATGGCATCGACTCTCCTGAGTTCAACTGGAACGATTACAAGGACGTGGACGTGAGGGGCAAGGTGCTGCTCATGCTGGTAAACGAGCCGCCGTCGGAGGATCCAAAATTCTTTGCCGGCAAGGCGCTGACCTATTACGGCCGGTGGACGTACAAGTTCGAAGAGGCCGCGCGCAAGGGAGCAGCGGGCGTCATTCTGATTCACAAAACGGATATGGCCAGCTATGGCTGGGGCGTGGTCCGCAACTCATGGTCGGGCGAACGCGCTTACTTGCGCAACGATCCGGCTCCGAAGTTGACCGTGGCATCGTGGATTCAGAGTGACGCGGCGCGGAATCTGGTGCAGGCCTGTGGCATGAATCTTGACGAGATGATAGCTGCGGCGCAGAAGCCGGGCTTCAAGGCGGTACCGCTGCCGGCGAAGCTTAAGGCGCACATGGTCAGCACCGTTCGCCGCTTTGATTCCAACAACGTCATCGCCAAAGTGACGGGCTCCGATGCCAAGCTGAAAGAGCAGGCCGTGTTCTACACCGCGCACTATGATCATCTGGGAATTGTGCCGGGAACCTATCCCGACGCGATTTACAACGGGGCGCAGGACAATGCTACCGGCTGTGGCATTCTGGTGGAGATTGCGCGGGCGTTTGCCAGTGTGCGCCAGCAGCCGAAGCGCTCGATTTACTTTGCGGCAGTCACGGCGGAGGAGCAGGGCCTGCGCGGATCGGAATATCTGGGCAAACATCCGCCGGTGCCGGTGAAAGACATTGCGTTGGACCTGAACTACGACGACGTGCCGACACTGGGCGTTCCGGAAGAAGTAAATGTTGCCGGAGCCGAGCGTACTAACTTTTATCCTGTAGTTCAGAAAACCGCTCAGGAGTTTCCTCTGACAATCGTACCGGACTCGCAACCTGGCGCGGGCCATTACTATCGTTCGGACCACTTCAGCTTTGCGCGCGCAGGTGTGCCGGCATTTTCCATCGATGAAGGTGATAAGTATCAGGGCCACGATCGGCAGTGGGGTGAGCAACAGGCTCAGGACTATGTGGCGCACCGTTACCATCAGCCGGGGGACGAGTATCGGCCGGACATGGATTTTCGCGGGGATGCGGTGATGGCCCGCTTCGGGATCGCGCTGGGATGGCAAGCTGCCAATCAGCCGGCGCTGATTGGTTGGAAGGCGGGCGACGAGTTTGCCAAGGCGAGGTAGGAAGTTGTCAGTTGTCGGTAGTCAGTTGTCGGTAGTCAGTTGTCGGTAGTCAGTTGTCAGTTGTCAGTTGTCAGTTGTCGGTTGTCGGTTGTCGGTTGTCGGTTGTCGGTTGTCAGGTTTTGCAAGAACTTACCCGCGAATCGTTCGGGGTTGTATCAGGGCCCGACTTTAGTCGTGCCAACTCAGTGCAGGAAAAAGCTCAGGGCTTCAGCCCCTGCAAGAACCTCCTTCAGGGGCTGAAGCCCAAATTATCTTTGACTTCTAACGGCACGTCTGAAGACGTGCCCTGACACAAAACGATTTTGTGAGATAGAGGGAGGCTTAGAGGTTAAGCCGGTTCCCTTGTTTAGCCATGCCGCCTCGCGGCGGGCACGCCGAGGGATTACACCGCGAGGGACCGCAGATCCCTCCGCCCGGACTGAAGTCCTCGGTCGGGATGACAATTATTCAGCTTGTTGGCCGAGATCCACCATGATTGTGCGAGGTATTAAGGTGGTCAAGCTGATGGCTGAGAGCTGGCAGCTCAGAGCCGAAACTGTTAAAAGCCAATTGCTAACTGCTAAGGAATCTCTGATCAAGTGAAAGCGAGGTCCCGCAGCGGCTAAAGCCGGGTTCATTTGCTCGACTTGCGGACCGCCTGAAGGCGGTCCCTTTCAAAGCAATACTAATCAGAGCTTCCCTAAATGCTAGCTGCTAAATGCTAAATGCTAAATGCTAAGTGCTAAATGCTAAGTGCTAAATGCTGCCTTCCGCCCTTACTGCAGGTGCTTCATCCTGAAGGGAATTTGCACCACCGCTTCCACCGCGACCGGTGCGCCATTCTTGATGCCCGGGCGGAAGTGCCACAGCGATAAGGCATGCATGGCGTTGTCGTCGAGGCGGGGATCGAGGCTGTTGAGAACGCGCACAGCATCGACGCTGCCATCGGTGCGGATGATGGCGTAGAGCGTGACCGTGCCTTCCACGTGATCGCGCAACACATCGGGCGGATAGGCAGGATCAACTTTTGTGGTCACCACGGGCGCGGTGAGCGCGCTCTTGTCGTCGCTCTGCTTCAGCTCCGCAAATCGAATGATCCAACTGCCGGTGGCGGAGGTGAGGTTGGGCATGTTCATGATCAGCGAGTAATAGCGCTTGCTGCCGAAGATTCGCTGCTCGATGCTGAGGTCGGGATCTTCCGGCAAGGCGGGAACCGGGGTTGCCGCGGGCCGATCGTGCATGGTGGGCAACGTCGGCTTCATGGCCTGCGGCGATCATTCGCTTGCGCGCCTCCAGGTCCGGATTACTCGGTTTGGCCGGCGACGATTTCGCCAGCGATCCTCCTGGCGCCGGAGTTCCCGCCACGGCTGACGTATTCGCACCCGGCGGAGCAGCGCCTACCATGATTCCCGCCGGGCCGTTGCCGCCATGGCCGCCGCCGGTGTCGGCAGTACCTGTGCCCACGACGTTGGGCGTGCCCGGCGCATCCGCTTTCCCGCTGGGCGAAGCGTGGAACTCTCCACTGCGATTTCCGTTGGGCATGGAGATTGGTCCGTGGACGTCGGCGGGATTCAGCCCGAGCGCAATCATCTGACCTTGCCCTTTCGATGACGGCAGATTCTGCACATTCGGCGACGGCGGAATATTCTTAGCGCCGCTATCGCCAACTCCGCTGGCTCGCTGGACCGGCACTGCCAACTTGGGCGCAGCGACCGTGGGCTCCATCTGCGCCATGTTGAGCTGGCCGCGCTGCAACTTCAACTGATCGGCCGACAGCGGTGGCTCGACGACTGACGGTTGCGGCATGGTCGGCAACTGCAATTTCTCTTTGAGCTGCGAGACATCGGCGGTAGGGCCAACCACCTGCGGATCGAATTGCGGAACCTTTAGCTGCGAAACCGAACGGGCCGACGCAGCCACGGGCTGGGCTGAGGGAATCGGCGTCCAGGCAACAATGTTGGGCAGAGCCACGTCATGATCGAGCTTGACCTTGGGCGGGGTGATGATGGTCTGGTGAGTGTTGTCGGGATTCGGCGGCACCGAAAGAATTTCCTGCTTGGCCAGCTTGGGAGCGCCGTGCCGCGTTTTCATTGCGGCCTTCTGCGCCGTGTTGATCGGCGGCAGATACTCGCTAACCGGATAGTATTCGATTTTGGTGTTCTCGAACGGCGACCGCAACTGGGGCGAACGATTGAAAAACGGCAGCGTGCAAATCAGGTAGACGATTACGACGAAGGCAATGTGAGAAGCGTAGGATTCGGCAAAGCGTACTGGAGCAATTCCGGTGCGAATGAAATAGTCTTTGTCGACGGGAACGGGCGCAGCGGTGACGGGAACCGGCGGCGGCTCACGTCGGAAAATCAGGTCGCCAAGATTGTGCAGAAAAACCCGATGCCAGGGCTCAAGTTCGCACAGGAATGCCGGAGCATCTTCGGCGGAAACATCGCGCTGGGGCCTTGCTGCCGTGACTTCCGACATCATCCTCTACCGGGTGGCGTGTATCCGGATTATATCGAAAAAGAACGGTGTCGCGGCCCGATTAGCTGCGCGGATATACTACTTCGCAACCGGGCGGCTTGCATGCAATGATGCTGGAGACAGGAGCAATCATGATTCGTCGTCGCTTATTCCTGCCGGCGCTGGCCGCTGCCCTGCTGGCCGTCGCAGTTGCCGGCCGGCCCTACCCTTCCGTCGCCCAGGACGGCGCCAAGAGCAATCTGGCAGACGATATTTCCGGGATGTACACCTTCTTGCGGGAGGGAGAGTTCGTCCAACTTACGGTGGAAGACGGCCGGCTCTCCGGATATGTCTCGCGATTTGGGGATACCGAAAGCGATAAGGGACAATTCATTGATCAGTTCTTCGATAAGACCTCGCTGACCGGCGATCATCTGACCTTCAATACCAAAACCGTGCATGGGGTGTGGTACGACTTCAAGGGAGTGATAAGCACCACGCCGGGTAAGCAATCGGCGCAGGAAGGCTTCCACGTGATAAAAGGCACGCTGATTGAGCACGCCACCGACGCTAAGGGCGCCGAGAAAACCATGCAGCGGCAGGTGGAGTTTAAGTCGTTTCCGGCAGATTTGAGCAAACCCTGAACTTGGATTTTTTCGTAAACTGTGAAGCCGGTTGTCTTCAGATCCGACGGAGTACAGCGCTGAAAAAATCGGAACTGCAGATCCCTCACCGACTAAAGTCGGTTCGGGATGACAAAAAAAATAAAGGACTTGGCCGCGGCGCTGAAACGCCACACTACCCGAACGGCGGATCAAACCGAGTTTTTCAGCAACGGGTGAAGCGGTGCTGCCCTCAGCACCAAAGGCGAATTGCTATAGCGAGAGTTAAGGAAACTCTGATCGAGTCCGCTGCGGCTAAAGCACATGATTTTGCGCGTATTAACGGACGGCCTGAAGTGTCTGCGTGAGAACCCTCTGTCGTCCCTACAGGACTCGGATCAATTTTCCACCTGACCCAGGACTCCGCCTTCGGCTACGTCCTGGGCTAGGCTATTCCGCGCCTGCGGCGCTTGTTTTTCGCGCTTCGCATTCCACCGCTGAAACAGAAAGTTAGTTTTCACGCAGGCACGGAAGGCCGTCCCCTTCAAAACAAAGCTTAATCAGAGTTTCCCTAATAGCGGGTGTTAATTGATCTGGTCGCGGACAGGGTCGCGGTTCAGTTTTCGCTCCAGATAGGCGAGGTGAGCATCTTCGATTTCGGCCAGTTCCTGATAGATGCTGCGCAGCGGGCCGGGCTGGGTGTTTTCCGCCAGATTGAAATAGAAGAGTTGGGCACGAGCCTCGGCCTTCAAGGCGACGTGAAGGGCCTGCTGTCGAGCGTTGCGCCACTTGACGGCATCGCCGGCGAAGAGCTCTCCGTCGTCCAGTTTGGGAACCTCAATGAATTCCACCAGGTCCTCTTCCGTCAGGGCGGAGCTCACGTTCCCATACAGTTCTGAATATTTGCCTTGCAGCAGGAAACTGTGGCGCCTTTCCTCAATCGCCATTTCCCAGAAGACACCTGCGATCTCCAGCGATTCAGGGTCACGGAATTCCACGAACATCTCGGCAAAGCGATGGTAGAGTTCGGCATTGCGTTCCTCGATGGAGATGGCGACGTGCAAGGCCTCTCGCGGGTCGAGAGCAGTGAAGCTGCGTTTCATTAGCGCTCCGGGAATATGTAGCGATTCAACAGCCTGCAAGAACGTGTGCTCTGCCTATTGCCTAAATGCCTGGCGCGAAACCACTCTAACGTATCGCCGAATTCTACCTGCAAATGGATGAGACGAAACGCAGAAGCAGCAAGTTAGCCGATTTTGGTTTCAAAATGGGACAACTCCGCGAACGGGTGCGGAGCGTTGCGGGACTGGGGATGCAGTCAGGCTCTCGGCTTGGCGCGATCGGCTTCGATCTTTGCGATCGTGCGTTTCAGCCAGTGCTTCACATTTTCCCGCAGCTCTTCTTCGTTCTGGTTCGGCGTTGCGACCGTAACCCCGTGGCGATTCAGAGGAATGTGGTGACAGGGCACATCGTCGGTGCGGTATTCCTCGGGCACGAAGTCATAGAGCAGGCACTCGTGACAGGCGTGCGGCCGCGTGGGATCGCCATGATTGGGACAGGTAAGAGAATCCTGAAAGATGGAAGCTGGACCCCAGGGGGTGCTATACCAGTTTCCATAACCGCCCTGTTCGATGAAATTCAGCTCGTAGCGCAATACTTCCAGCACATCCCGCTTGTCTTCGGACATGATCGCCCTCCCGGCAGGCGCCCCTTCTTGGCTACCCATCCTGGTGCCATTTTGTTCCGAGATAGCACACTCTAGCTGTGACGGGGCTCACGTTCAGGTGTGATAGATGGAAGTCGGCCGTTGGCGGTCAGCACTCAGCACTCAGCACTCAGCATTCAGCCCTGTCGTTGGGGTAGTTTCGGAAGACGAGTTCTCAGGTCAGGAGATTGCGTCGAAGCAATCCAAAAGACGGTGTTGCTTACCATCTGTTGCGCGGAGGCGGAAGGTGGTACGCGTCGAATCCCGAGCGGCTGAGTCCCGAGCGGCTGAATGCTGACTGCTGAGTGCTGACTGCTAGATGCCAACTGCCAAGTGCTAACCGCCAAGTGCTAACTGCTTCCGTTCTCCCGGCCCTTCTTCTTGATCTCGATATTCAGCCGTTTGATTTTCTGATTCAGGGTGGATAGCGGAATATGGAATCGATCGGCGGCTTCGGTTTGGTTCCAGCCGCATTTTTCCAGCATGTCGCCGATGACCCGGCGTTCGCAGTTTTCTATGATCTCGAACAGGGAAGCGTCAGGACGATGGTCCATAATCGCCAGATTGCTGCCTCGGCCTGTCATGTTCTCGGGCAGCAGGTCGGGTGTCAAGTTTGGCCCGGTAGCCAGGACTACGGCGCGCTCGATGACGTTTTCCAATTCGCGCACATTGCCTTGCCAATCATAGTCGAGGAGAGGCCGAAAGGCTTCGGGCGTCACATGCAGTGGAGGCCGACCGTTTTCCTGCGCGAACTTCACGATGAAATGCTCCACCAGCAGCGGAATGTCGTTCTTGCGCTGCCGCAGCGGCGGCAAATCAATGGTGATGACGTTGAGCCGATAGAAAAGGTCTTCGCGGAACTTGCCTTCTTTCACCTGCTGCCGGAGATCGACATTAGTGGCGGCGATAATGCGCACGTCCACTTGAATCTCGTGGATGCCGCCCAGGTGCATGAACTTGCGGTCCTGCAAGACACGCAGAATCTTGGCCTGAGTCTCCAGGTTCATGGTGCCGATCTCGTCGAGGAAGAGCGTTCCCCGGTCGGCGACTTCGAACAGGCCTTTCTTACTGGCGATGGCGCTGGTGAAGGCGCCCTTCACGTGGCCAAATAGAGTGGACTCCAGCAAATCGCCAGGCACCGAGCCGGTGTTCACCGGCACGAACGCGCGGTCCTTGCGCGGCGAATTCATGTGGATGGCTTTGGCGATCAACTCCTTGCCGGTTCCACTCTCGCCTTGCAACAGGATTGTCGAGCGGCTGGGAGCGACTTGTGCGACCAGATCGAAGATGCGCAGCATGGGCTCGCTCTTGCCGATGATGTGCTCGAAGTTGTAGCGCTGCTTGAGGGCGCGCTTGAGTTGGATAACTTCTTCTTCAGCGCGACGGCGACCAACCGCAGTCCGCACATCGGCCAGCAGCTTCTCGTTGTCCCATGGCTTCTGAATGAAATTGGTGGCGCCCGACTGCATGGCGTTGACGGCGTTTTCCACCGTGCCGTAAGCGGTGATCATGATGACCGGCAGTTCGGAATCGCGTTCGCGGATGTCGCGCAAGATCTCGATGCCATTGCGCTCGGGCAAGGCGAAATCCATCAGCACCAGATCGAAAGGACGCTCGGCGATGCGGGTCAGGCCTTCCTGCCCATCGTTGGCCGTCTCCACCGAGTAGCCTTCAAATTCCAGCAGAGTCTGCAGAGACTCGCGAATGGCAGCTTCGTCATCGACGATCAGCACCGAGCCCAGAGAAGAAAATTCATCCAAGCCTGGAGTGCTTCGGCTTATGGTGGCTTCAGGCACTGACGGCCTTTCGTTGCAGCGGGAATTCCATGGTGAATGTAGTGCCTCGTCCGGGAACGCTGTCTACCCGAATCTTTCCGGCGTGCTCCTGAATGATTCCGTAGGTCACCGAGAGTCCCAGGCCGGTGCCGCCGCTGTGTCCGGTCTTAGGCTTGTTCTTGGTCGTGAAAAATGGATCGTAGATACGATGAATGTGTTCCTGGGCAATTCCGGTCCCGGTATCGGTAACTTTCACTTGCGCCTTGTGCCCGTTGATGGTGCTAATCATCAGCGTGCCACCGCCCGGCATAGCGTCTTTCGCATTGAGGAACAAGTTCAGGAATACCTGCTGCAACTTTCCAGTATTGCCGTGGATGGCCGGCAAGTCGGGATAGAGGTCCTGTTCAACTTTGATGCGAGCGGTCTTGAACTGATGTTCCAGCAAGGTCAACGTATCTTTGATGACGCGATTGAGATCGACGTCGCCGAATTCCCCAGCAGAAGTGCGCGAGAAATTCAACAGGCTATTGACGATCTCGGAAGCGCGGAAGGTTTGCTTGGTGATCTTTTCCAGCAACATCGACTGCTTGTCGTCACCATGCACCTGCTTGGCCAGCATCTGCGCATAGGAAGAGATGACGGCCAGCGGCGTGTTCACCTCGTGAGCGACGCCTGCCGCCAGCAAGCCAATCGAGGAAAGTTTCTCCGCCTGGGTGAGCTGCGACTCCAGATCGATGCGCTCGGTAATATCGTCCACGATGATGAGGCGGCCGATGACGGTGAAGTTTTTCGCTACCAGCGGCGCAATCGCGATGTTAGTTACGCGCGTGTCTCCGACGGTAGTGCCCAGCCTGAACTTGTATAGGTTATGGATGCCCTGGCTTGGCCGCACGCGATAATACTCCTCCAGAAACGCCGGCGGCAGGACTTCGCCCAGAGGACGGCCCAGCGCCTCCAGTCGGGGCAGGGCAAACATCACTTCCATCTGCGAATTCCAGGATTCGATGCGGTCTTCCAGATCGACAGCCAGCACGCCCACGCTGATGGATTCGACAATGTTCTCGTTGAACTCCTTCAGCCGCTCGTATTGACCTGCTTTCTCTTCGAGAGATTTGTACAGACGCGCGTTCTGCACTGCGATGCCGATATAGCCGGCGAGAGTCTCAAGAAGCTGCACGTCCTCGCTGGAGAGGAAGTCGCCTTCCGCGGTCTTGCCCAAGCCCAACACGGCGATCATCCGATTCATCACGGTGCAGGGAATGTAGTAGTTCAACTCGAGGCGGCGAATGGTGTCGCGTCCCGAGGGCGTTTCGCGCACCGCCTGATTGGTATTGTCGAAGAACAAGTGGCCCGCCCGCCACTCCGGCCGCTCCACATGCAGGAAGTCGAAATCGAGTCCCCCGGTGTTGGCGATGCCATAGGATTTGGCCAACGAAAACTGCTCGGGCTCATCGGGGTTGGAGAGAAAGATTGCCAGCCGGTCGACCATCAAGGTGCGCGACAACCGATCGACGATCGAGCTCAGCATCTTATCGAGATCGGTTTCCGAATTCAGGTCGCGGCCAAACTCGATCAGCGTCTTCCGATAGTCATAACGCTTGCGGTAAAAGAACTTGTCGAGATAATCCTGTACCCAGTTCTTAAAGGGATCGAACAGCAGCGCAGTGACGGCAATGGCGACTGCCAGTCCCAGCGGGCCGGCGCTGGGGAAGTTCTGGTGGAACAGCACGGACGCCAGGCCTACCGCGCCAAAATAAGCTGCAGTGATGGCGCCGGCGGCGATGGTGTAGGCCATGCCCCGCTTGAAGATCAGGTCGACGTCCATCAGGCGGTAGCGGAAGATGGCGTAGGCGAAAGTCAGCGGCAGGAAGACCAGCGACAGCACGGAAATCTTCATCCCCAAACTGGGTACGCCGCCGAAAAGATAGGGGATGATGTAGAAAATCGTAAACGGCGCAACCGAGAAAATGGTTCCAAAGGTGACCCACTTCATCTGCTGACGCACAATCGTCGTCTCGGCATGCCGGTAGCTGTGCCACAGGGTGAAGGTAGCCGCCACGAAATACGCTGCTAGATAGACCCACTCCAGACGGTCGAGGTTCCAGCGCAGCACCTCGCTGGGCTGTAGCAGATCGAGCACGCAAATATGTACAGCCAGCAGAATCGCGCCCGGCACATACACCGCGGGGATAAGCCAGCGCTGGCGCTTGACCAGGGCTTTGCGCTCCGGGAAGGTCAGCGAAAAATGCAGGAATAAGGCCGGCTGCAACAACCAGGCGACCACGTTCGACCAGTAAATAATCCAGTCGAAATCGTTGAACTTCCCGGTGTAGTGAAACGAATAGAAAATGAACGAGACGACACAGAAAATGTAGAAGTGAGCGCTCTTGGGCGCGGTCCAGCGTCGCAACAGAACGTAGAGGCCTATGCCGAGATAGACCAGCGCGATCAGGCGCAAGCCGCCGTAGAAAGAACGGTCGGCGGGAGCCAGAATCAGCGGCGCCTCTACCGGGACGCCCTGCCGAACCAGCGAGTAGTCGGCTTTCGACCAGACGCCAATGCGATAGAGCTGGCGCTGCTGACTGCCGACGTTGGTTATATCCCGGCCATCGATGGCCAGCAGCCGATCCCCGAGCTTGATTCCAGCTTTCTGGCCGGGGCCATCGGCATCGACCCGCTCGGCCCGAAGATGGCTGCCATCTTCTACCCACCAAACGCCATCATATGGGGTAAAAACTTCACGTTCTTTTTGAAAATTGATCCAAGCGAAGACGATGGCGGCAACGGTGAGCAGCGCCAGGAAAACGGCGAAAAACCGGGTTTGCAAGTCTCGAACCATCGGAGCAGGTGGCTGATGGGGAAGACGCACCAATGCACTATGGCTCATCGGCCTATCTTCATTCAGCAACTTGGATGCCACGGTTCCAGCCATTTCCTGCCTGCTAACCCTCAATTTCTTAGCAGCTTCCGCAATTATAGATCGGGTTCACGCCAGATAATATTATTTTTGGTATCTTCCTGTGAAATTTTAAATCGCCTACAGGTTACTAAAGGACATGTACTCCTGGTCTTGGTAACCCTTCCATTGTGAGGGAGTTGCCAATTCCAAGGGAATTTCAGACGTGGTTGGGATCGGGTGGAACCAGCCTGAGTCGAGATTGCGCCGCATCGAAGCTTTGGGCCTTTGACGATGATCGTTATGGGCTCAAGCAAATATGTTCTTTCGCAGGAACGCTGTGCCGAAGCGCTGTTCGACCGGGCGTGTGTGGAGCAATTCTGAAACCTCGCAAGGTTTTCCACAGCTGGTTTTCTTGCTGCCTGGCACAAGCGTTTCCGCTTTCTGAAACTCCCGCCCCTGCGTGTACCCTGAAGCGATGATCGCGGGAACGGCAACGGGCGCGGGGCTCAGCCTGGGAGCGGCAGGAGTTTGGGGCGGAGCCGACTTTGCCGGAGGGATCGCCACCAAGCGGGCCAGCGTTTTTCGCGTGGTGGCAGGAGCGCAGATCTGCGGCTTGATTTTCATGCTGGCGTTGGCCCGGCTCAGCGGCGAACCGATGCCGCCGCACTCCTCGTTGTATTGGGGAATCGTTGCCGGACTGGCAGACGCGTTCGGCGTGGCCGCGCTCTATCAGGGACTTGCCATTGGGCGAATGGGCATGGTCGCGCCGGTGGCGTCGGTGATCACCGCGACCTTGCCGGTGCTGGTCGGACTGGGCACCGAGGGCCTGCCCGGACGCTTGCAGTTAGCTGGCTTTGTGCTGGCGGTGGTGAGCATCTGGTTTATTGCCCGGCCTGATGGCGAGATCGACTCGCACCGCGGACTTGGATTGGCGGTGCTGGCCGGCATGATGTTCGGAGTGCTGCTGATTTCCGGGCGGCAAGCCGGTTTGCATGGCGGAGTTTTCTGGCCGCTGGTGGCGGCGCGCACCGCGTCCACGGTTCTGATGTTCGGGATCGTGGCGTTCTCGGCTAGCGATTCGCGGCCGATCCGCGCGGCTCTTGTTCCTATCGTGCTTTCGGGAGTCCTCGATTCCGGCGCTAATGCGCTGTTCATCGCCGCCACGCGTCATGGCCGGCTGGATGTGGCTGCCGTCCTGTCGTCGCTGTATCCGGCAAGCACAGTGATTCTGGCGCGAGTGCTGTTGAAGGAACGAATCTCGGCGATGCAGACGGTGGGGATTGTGGGAGCGCTGGTTGCGGTGGCGTTGATTTCGGCGCGATAAGGCTGAGCGGAGTCACCAGACCTGGTTTGCCTGGTCTTGAGCGTCGCCTCTGAAACGGCGTAGCTTTAGATGCTATTCCGTTGTGATTTCTTCGTATTCGCCTGACAACGGACGAGCCGATCGTCGAGCCCGTAGGGCGGCTCAGTCTAGCCCAGGACGCAGCCGCCAGGCGGAGTCCTGGGTAAGGCGGGAAACGAATCCGAGTCCCTCAGGGACGGCAGATCTTTCCGCCCAGGACATCAAACGCACCCAAGTCATCTTGCCGGACTCATCATCGTGCCTAATGACATCGTCCCCCATTCCGGATTCCATTTAAAAATCTGTGTCGTCCCTAACGGGACTTGGGTCAATTTCCTGGTTCACCCCAGGACTCCGCCTGACGGCTTGCGTCCTGGGCTAGACTATGACGCCCTTGCGGGCTGAATTTTCGGGGGCTCTTCGTTTTTGTCATCACGAATCGGCTTCACAGTTTGCTGAAAAACACAAAACAGCAGATCCCTCACCGACTAAAGTCGGTTCGTGATGACAAACAATAAACTGATTCGCTGCGGCGCAGCTAAAGCTGCGCCCCTTCAAAGAAGCCCACGCGCATTCAATTGCCCGATCGGAATTTTCGATAAGCGGCGGGCGAGTCTGCCCTTCGCTCTTATTTCGCTAGCTCGGCTACCGCCCAGGCGGAGGAGAAAATCGCCATCGGGTCTTCAGCGTGATGGATGTCCAGATCGATGTAGCTGTCAGCCACAATCCAGTAGTAGGTTTTGACCGTCGAGATGGTGAGATCGATGGCCGCGTCGGTTGCGCGATGGGTAGCAGCCAGCGCCGAGAGCGTTCGCTCATGATGCGCGAAGTGTGGCTCGCTTACTTGCTTCAAATTTGCGGCGGCCTGCGCTAGGGCGGCCAGATCGGCGGCGCACTCGCGTTCTGTGATCCGGTCATGCAGTAGCTGCGGATAGCTTGCCAGTTGAGCCAGCACCCGCGGCAACGAGATCGCGCTGTCTTGCCCATTGAGCAGTCGAAGCACGCGCGCGGCAGTCGCGTCGGCGTAAGCGGCGCGCACCAGATCGAGAAAGGCGCTGCGAGCGTCGCGCAGTTGCGGATTGGGCTGGATAATCTCGCGCTCCAGCCGCCAATAAATGTCGCGGTCGGTGGCTACGCTCAATACTTGATTGGCAATCTGGCGGAGCTCAGTCTTGGCGCGTTCGCGGAATTGTTTCTCGCTCAACATATGCCAAAAGTCTAGCGGGAAGACCGAACATAGATCTGTGATATCGATCACTGGCAGGGTGATTTTCGATGTGTAAGGGTAAGTCATTCTCCAAGGCGGCAGGCGAGTGGACTTGTGTCCGTAATCTGCGGATAAGAGGATTTACGCCGTGTCGGGACGGAAGGGGCATCCATGACAACCTGGAAGATCACGCTAGTAGCCAGTTTGATCGGGACGGCGGTCGGCTTCTGGGCTTGGGAACTCGACTTGACCAGAATGGTCTGGCCGCAACATCCGCAGCTTGCAGGCTTTCTGCTTACCATCGTTGCCACCATTGCTGTGCAACTGGTCTGGCCAGCCGACAAGTTCAAGACATCTTCCAGACTTCGATAGCGGAGGGTGGCCCAGGTCTCGCGCCTTTCGAGACCTGGGTAAGCGCGACGTGTCAGTGCGAAAAAGTTGTTATCTCTCGGAGCTCCGGAGTATTTCATTCGTTCAGTTGGACTGGCCCCTTGTCCTCGTGGCAGACCCATGCAATTTCCCAGGTCTCGAAAAACGCGAGACCTGGGGCACCCGGCTCTAGCATTACGGATCACGTCTGGAGCGTGAGAATTACTTTCGTAAGTACATACCTGTGAAGAAAACCTTATCCCACAAAGGCGTCGTCCGAATCGGCTGCGCTATCCTCGGAGTAATGTTCGGCGTCGTAGCGGCCGTGTTTCTTAAAAGGTCGGGTTCTCCCGTATTCCCGGGAAGTGGCTTCTTAGCCTTTTGCGGGGTATCCTTGGCCGCCTACTTCACATGGGTGTGGCTGTTAATCGATTATCGGGAGAAGATCGAAAGCGAACCTCTAGACAGCAAGGAACTCCGGAAGCGAAAAAAGGATTTCTTCGCCAATCTCCCGAAGTAAAATCATCAACGCAACTTTACGACACTCCCCAATTTCCGTAAGGCCTCCCTGCCTCCCGTCGGCACGCTACAATAAAACCTTTGCGAGGTCATCATCGTGTCTACTTACCAAGAGATTGTCGAACGGGAACAGAAGTATCTGCTGAACACCTATGCCCGCTATCCGCTGGCCATTGCGCGGGGCAAGGGTGTATACGTCTATAGCGTCGAGGGCAAGCGCTATCTCGATTTCCTCACCGGGCTGGGCGTCAATGCGCTGGGTCATGCGCATCCGCGCATCGTGAAGGTCATTCGCGATCAGGCGGCCAAGATCATCCACGTCTCCAACCTCTATTACAACGAGTATCAGGGACTGCTGGCCGAGAAGCTGTGCAACGCGTCGGGGATGGATCGCGCCTTCTTCTCCAACAGCGGCACCGAGGCGATTGAGGGCGCGCTGAAGCTGGTGCGCGCTGCCGGGCACGCGGTGGGCAGTCCGGAGAAGTCGATCGTCATCGCGCTCGATAATTCTTTCCACGGCCGCACCATGGGCGCGCTGGCCCTCACCGGCCAGGCGAAATACCGCCAGGACTTCGATCCCATGCTGGAGGGCGTGCGCTTTGTGCCGCGCAACGACGTGGAAGCGCTGCGCAGCTGCGATGGACGAAAAAGTTTGCGGCATCGTGCTGGAACCCATTCAGGGCGAGGGCGGCATTCAGGAGACCACGCCGGAATTTCTGCTGGCCTGCCGCGAGCTGGCCGATCAGCATCAGGCCGCGCTCATCTTCGACGAAATTCAATGCGGACTGGGCCGCACCGGGCAACTGTTCGCGTTTCATCATTTCGGAGTCGTGCCGGATGTGGTCTGCATTGCCAAGCCGCTGGCTGCCGGATTGCCGCTGGGCGCGTTTCTGGCGAAAGAACATTTCGCGCAGCACATCACGCCCGGCAAGCACGGCACCACCTTTGGCGGAGGTCCGCTGACCTGCCGGGTCGCGCTGGAATATCTGGCGATTCTGGAAGATGAGAACCTGCTGGCGCGGGTGCGGCGTGTCGGCGAGTATTTGTCGCTGAAGTTGCGCGAGCTGGTCGACAAGTTCGATATCGCGACCGAAGTGCGCGGCGTGGGCGCAATTCAGGCGCTCCAGCTGAACATCCCCGGCAAGCCAATCATGGACGGCGCCCTGGCCAACGGCCTGCTGATCAACGTGACGCAAGATACCGTGCTGCGCTTCCTCACTCCGTTTCTTCTGGAAGAAAAGCATGTCGATGCCGGAATACGAATCTTGCGCAAGCAGTTGGCGGTCGCGCAGAAACAAGCCAAGGCGGAGAAGAAGGCGGCGGTGTCGGCGTAAGTCTTTCGTAGCTAGTTGATCTCTGCTCCCGAGACTCCAAGAATCAATTCTCTTGCCCAGCGAAGGGTCAGAATAAGCCAGGGCGATAGTCCCGCGCCGCGGGACGGAATAAGAAAGCCCACCGTTTCAACGGTGGGTAACCGGGGGAGAAAGTCGAGTCCCTTTGGGACGGCACAACGGACTGTGCCCATCATCACGGAAAAGGTAACTGGCGAACGTCTAACGTTCTGGAATGCCGCATGCGTTGACCTCCAACCTGGTGCATTGCATCTTCAGCACCAAGGATCGTGTCGACTCAATTCCCGACCCATCCGCCCTCTGCCGTTACATCGCATGCATAGCGCGGGAGAAGAAAATTCCCCTGTTGATCGCCGGAGGAACGAACAATCATCTCCATGTGCTGATCGCTCTGCCGGCAGCGACCCCGCTAGCCGAGGCCATGAAGATGTTAAAAGGCAATAGTTCCCGATGGCTGAATCAACACGGCTCCGGTTTTGCCTGGCAGGAGGGATACGGCGCTTTCAGCGTGAGCGCATCGAACAAGCGAGCGATGATGGCCTACATCGCGGATCAGCCCCGGCACCACGAGAAGCGCAGCTTTGAACAGGAGCTCGTGGCGCTGTAGCAGAAATCAGGGGTCGATTACGATCCTCGCTATATCCTCGGGTAAGTCTGTGCCGTCTCCGGGGGACTCGGATTCCAGATAATTCGTTTACCCACCGTTGAAACGGTGGGCTATCTTGTTTCGTCCCGCCTTGCGGGACTGGAGCTTTGGGTCCTAATTGGTGTACCCGGCGGCGCCCAAGTGTCCAAATTTTGGAATTTCGCGTTCTAAGGCTCTGAGAGCGATCAAAAGTCCCTGGATGACCCCGGAGGAGCATCAAGTTGGTTAACATCGCTCAGCGGGGCTGCAAACGCTAGCAATTGCCACTTTATGGTCATCATATACTGGCAATTTGGTGTTTAGCATGTATGCCAATAAGTGCCATATTGGGAGAAGCTCGACTAGTCACCGATATTCAATGACCCAGGGATGTTCGAGCCTACAGAGGGAGCAAAGGTCCTCAGCGGCTAAAGACTGGACAGGCTGGTCTGGTTTGAAACGGCAAATCCCTCGGCGGCTCAAGCCGCAATCATATTGAAGCCGTTTACGGACGGCCTGAAGGCCGTCCCCTTCAAAATGAGAGAGCGTAATCAGAGCTGCCAGCGCTTAGCTCTTAGCCTGCAACTCTGACCGCTAAGAGCTAATGGCGAAAAGCGAAATGCGCGAACCCGGCTACTTCGTCACCCGCTCCGCGATCCAGGCCGCGCACTCCCTTGTGCCCATCGTCCCTCCGACATCCACCGTGGTCTTCTTCTCCTGAACCGCCTTCAAAACGGCACTCTCGATCTTCTGTGCTTCGGCGTTCAGGCCGAGGTGAGCCAGCATCATTGCCGCAGTCAGGATCGAGCCCATAGGGTTGGCCATGTTCTTTCCGGCAATCGGCGGAGCCGAGCCGTGTACCGGCTCGAACATCGAGGTGCGGCCGGGATGAATGTTGCCGCTGGCGGCCATGCCCAGTCCGCCTTGCAGTGCGGCGGCCAGGTCGGTGACGATGTCGCCAAACATATTGTTGGTGACGATCACGTCGAGCGATCGTGGATCGCGCACCATCTGCAGGCAGAGTGCGTCGACGTACATGTGCTGCGTCTGGATCTCGGGATACTGCTGCGCCACTTCTTTGAACACGCGCTGCCACAGGCCGCCGGCGTAGGTCATCACGTTCGACTTGTCCGACATCATCACTTTCTTGCGGCCGTTGTCGCGCGCGTACTGGAAGGCGAAGTGAATGACGCGCTCGACGCCCTTGCGCGTGTTGATGTCTTCCTGGGTCGCGACCTCTTCGGGCGTGCCCATCTTGAAGTTGCCGCCCATGTCCATGTAGACGCCTTCGGTGTTCTCGCGGATGACGGTGAAGTTGATGTCGTCGGGCGTGGCGTTCTTCAGCGGGCAGAGCGAGGCGTCGAGCAGCTTTACGGGACGCACGTTGGCGTAGAGGTCCATCTTGAAGCGCATGCCCAGCAGGATTTCCTTGGCGTGGATGTTGGTGGGCACGCGGGGATCGCCGAGCGCGCCGACGAAGATGGCGTCGAAGTCGCGGGCCAGCATGTGAAAGCCGTCGGCCGGGATGGTGGTGCCGTCGATGAGGTAGCGGTCGGCTCCCCAATCGAAGCATGGTGAACTCGACGGCGGCGCCACTAGGCGCGAACCACTTCGAGCGCGTTGGGAATGACTTCCTTGCCGATGCCGTCTCCGGGAACAACTGCGATGCGTTTGGACTTTGTCATGGTCATGGTCAGGGGAAATACTAGCAAGGCGGCTGTCGGCTGTCAGCTTTGAGCCATCAGCCATCAGCCATCAGCCGTCAGCCGTCAACATTTTAAAACCGGGTGGACGGCTCTTAGCCTTTAGCTGTTAGCTTTTAGCAGACAGGGCAACCGCGGTGGGAGTCGACTGGGGGTTCATTTACCTCAGTATGCGATTGGCCTCCCTCATAAGAAACGCGCACGCTGAAAGCCAATGGCTAGTGGTAAGCCCCCATCGCATGAATCGTACGAGGCGCCTTGTGTCAGGGCCTGGCTTTAGCCGGGCCGAAAAGACTGCCTTCTCGATTGGGCTTCAGCCCCGGCCCTCAGCGGCTGAAGCCGTGCTTTTAAGACGCTGCAACGGCACGACTGTCGTGCCCTGACACAAATCTGGGTAGTGTTCTAAATCTGGGTAGTGTCCCAAATCTGATTTAGGGCATTACTCAACTCTGACGACCGCGATTTGTGAGATAGGCTCGCGCTATAGCCTCTGGTAGGGATCCCGCAGGCTAAAAGCCAAAAGCGAAGAGCTAAAGGCCAACTGCCAAGTGCCAAATACTGCCGCCTTATCGCACCCACCACGCCCACGCGATGAACAGGACTTGCAGGGGAATGCGGATCCACAGCGGAGTGGCTGCATGTCCTCGCAAAGTGACACCACGCTGCGCGGCGCTCACATTCGCCGGAAGCATCGCCAGCAGCAGCAGGATCAATCCCCAAGCCGCCCACAGGCGGGTGGGAACCAGTAACAGCCCGATGGCGCCGGCGAATTCCAGCACTCCGGTGATCGTTACCAACAGATCGGGCCGGGGAAACTGGGAGGCACCATGGCAATCAGGTCTTGTCTCGGCGAGGCAAAGTGCGCTATCGCGGTGAACACGAACATTGTTGCCAGGGCAAGGCGGGCGCAGACTAACCATGTCTGCAACGCTGCGACGCCTAACGCCCCCAATCCGCGATAGAGCAGCAGCGATCCGAACAGAACAATCAATACCGCCATACCCTTCCTCGCTTTCCCGCAATGTTTCGCATCAATGTTTGCCTGAACACCCGCGACACAAGAGGGAAGGGTGCATCGGCATATATGCGGCAGAGGCTGCGGAAAAAGGAAACCGCAGATCCCTCCACTTCGCTTCGCTCCGGTCGGGATGACAAGGCAAGAGGCTTCTTCCATGACCGAAAGTATCTCAGGCAAACACCCGCGACTATTTAGATTGCCTCCAGCCGCGAAGAGATAGCGCCGAGCGCTCCTGCGCGTCCTTTGTCCCTTCGCTATAATCAAAGGTTCTGTATGAGCGTTTCAACTTTACAAGATAGGCTGGCGGCCTCGGGAGCGCGCCTCGGAAGCTATCGCGGAGCCGATACCCCCGTCACCTACGGCGACACGGCGGGAGAATTTCGCGCGCTGCTGCAGGGCAGTGCTTTGTTTGATCTGAGTTGGCAGGCCAAGCTGGTGCTGAGCGGCGAAGACCGGGTGCGCTGGCTGAATGGCATGGTCACCAACAACATTCGCGATCTGGCGCTGAACCACGGCGTCTACAGCTTCCTGTTGAACGCGCAGGGACGCAATCAGGGAGACCTCGTCGCCTACAACCGCGGCGACTATCTCCTGGTGACCACCGACCGCGCGCAGGCGCCGGCTATCGCTGAGATTTTTGAGCGCTACATCATTATGGACGATGTCGAGGTTGCCGACATCAGCGACAAACTGGGCGCACTGGGAATCGCCGGTCCCAAGGCACGCGAGATTCTGGCGCTCGCCGGCATCGACGTTTCGCAACTCGAGGCCGGTCAGGTGATCGACATGGTTTGGCGCGAGCTTGGCATCTCGATCGCGCGCAGCATGCAGCCGCAGATGGATGGCTACGAAATCTGGGTGGCGACCGAGAATGTCGACAAGGTTTGGGACGCGCTGGCTCAGGCTGGAGCCACGCTCGTCGGCACCGATGCCTTGGAGTTGTATCGCATCGCACGCGGCGTTCCGCGTTATGGAGTCGATCTGCGCGAACGCGATCTGCCGCAGGAGACAGGCCAGCAGCACGCCTTGAATTTCAGCAAAGGCTGTTACATCGGGCAGGAGATTGTGGAGCGCATTCGGGCGCGTGGCAATGTGCATCGGGCGTTCGTGGGATTTGAAGTTCAGGGCGAGCCTCCGCAGGCTGGAGCGAAAGTCCGCGCTAACGACAAAGAAATGGGCGAGATCACCAGCGCGGCGCGCATCCCGTTTCCCGGTGGCGAGCGAACCTTGGCGCTGGGCTATCTGCGGCGTGAAGTCGCAGCTCCGGGCACAACGGTCGACATCGACGGACGAAGCGCAACCGTACAAGCACTTCCTTTTAGGGAACTCTGATCAAGTGAAAACGAGGTCCCGCGGTGGCTATAAAGCCGGATAATTTTTGGGTACTTAACGGACGGCCTGGAGGCAGTCCCCTTCAAAACAAGACTTAAATCAGAGTTTCCTGAGCGGGTGAATGGAGTTTATGGCAGAAAAAGAGAAACAACCTGAGTTTGTAGTGACCGACCGCCGTCTGTTCGGTACCGACGGCCAATTGCGCCAGGACGTTGTGGAAGATGAAGAGCGCCGCGCCGAGCGGGAGCGCGAGAAGAACGAAGCTCAGCAAAAGGTCAATCAGGAGCGCGCTTCCCAGAATCACACCGCGCAGCCCGCGGCCGTGGAAACTGCGCCGCCGGCTGAGCCCGAAGTAGAGGCGCCAACCGCGCAGGAGCAGCAAGCCTCAGCCGATGCTTACAAAGAATCGACTCGCGAGATCGATGCGCGCATCGAGAAAGAAATGCGCAAGCAAGGTCAGCCGCATAGCGCGAAGGACTTCGAGATCACCTTCGAGAAGTTTGTGGCCTCGATCTACATGACTGCGCTGATGCAGCTTGGGCTGGCAGCTCCGCAAGGAGGGAAGCCGGAGGTGGACCTGATGGGCGCGCGGCAAACCATCGACACGCTGGCGCTGGTGCAGGAGAAAACCAAGGGCAACCTTACTCCCGCGGAAGAAAACATGCTGCAAAGCGTTTTGTACGAGCTGCGCATGGCCTATCTGGAAGTCACCAACCTGATCACGCGGGGTCCGCAAGCTGGGCCACGCGCTGACGGCAAGGCCTGATGAAAGCCACGCTCACGGTGCTGGGCAGTGGGACCTCGATGGGAGTGCCCACCATCGGTTGCGACTGCGCGGTCTGCACCTCGGCCGATCTGCACGACCGCCGCACTCGGCCGTCAGTGATGGTGCAGTGGGACGACCATCACCCCAACGCGCCAACCACAGGGGCGCCGGGGACCTCGAGTCACACCATCCTGATCGACACCACGCCCGACTTTCGCGAGCAGGCCATCCGCGAGCACATTCGCAAGATCGATGCCGTGCTCTACACCCACGGGCATGCCGACCACATTCTCGGTCTGGACGATGTGCGGCCACTCAGCTTTCCCCGGGTTACCGGCGGCGGCAAGATTCCGCTGTATGCCAGCGCCCGGACGACGGAGGTTTTGCGCAGCGTCTTCCGCTACATCTTTGACGCCAATTACAAGTACGGCGGCCTGGCGCAGGTGGAGTTGCAGCCGGTCGATGGTCCGGTGAATTTGTTTGGTGCGACATTTACGCCGCTGGTGGTGATGCACGGTGATGTTCCGATTGAAGGTTACCGCTTCGGATCGGCGGCCTATCTCACCGACTTCAGCCAGGTCCCGGAGGAGTCGCTGGCCCAGCTCGAAGGGTTGGACATTTTATTTCTCGATGCACTTCGACATCATCCGCATCCGACGCATTCGACGGTGGAAAATTCTTTGAAGATCGTGGACCGGCTGAAGCCGAAGCACACGTACTTCACTCATATCTCGCACGACCTGCCGCACGAGGAGACGAACGCGGCGCTGCCGGAAAACGTACGCCTGGCCCATGACGGCCTGAAACTGGAATTCGATTTGTAACCGAAGTGTGATGGTAGAGCAGGCCTTCAGGCCTGCGTTGCAAAACGGCATTGGTAGAGCAGGTCTTCAGTGTCTACGTGAGAACTAACTTTGTGTTTCGGTGGTGGAATACGAAGCGCGAAAAACAAGTGCCGGAGGCGCGGAAGAGCTTAGCCCAGCACGCAGCCGCAGGCGGAGTGCTGGGTTGAGTAGGAAATGAAACTGAGTCCCGTAGGGACGGCAGGGGTTCTCACGCAGGCCTTCAGGCCTGCGTTGCGCTTCTACTAAAGCAAGAGCGGGCTTTAGCCCGCGGCAGCCCAGAACGAATCATGCAAGTATTCCGACATCTTGAAGAAGTGCCATCGCAGTTTGGTCCCACGGTCGTGAGCGTGGGCAATTTCGATGGAGTCCATCGCGCCCATCAGGAAGTAGTGCGCCATATGGCCGAGCGGGCTCGCGCGCTCGGTGGCCAGTCCGTGGTCGTGACCTTCGATCCGCATCCGCTGCGTATTTTGCGCGCCGATGCTGCTCCCAAACTGCTGGCGCCGCTGCCCGTCAAATTGAAGCTGCTGGAAAAGACCGGCGTGGACGCGGTGCTGGTGTTGCCGTTCACCCGCGACTTGTCGTTGATGACGGCGGAAGATTTTGCCCGGCAAGTGCTGGCCCAGACATTGCACGCGCGTGAGGCCCACGAAGGTTATAACTTTCACTTTGGCCACAAGGCGCAGGGCAACGTGAACACGCTGGCCGCATTGGGGCTGCAGTTTGGTTTTGATGTCAAAATCTATCCCGAGCTGTCGCTGCGTGGGCATCCGGTTTCCAGCAGCCAGATTCGCAAGCTGATCGCGAGCGGGGAAGTGGGAAAAGCCCGCGCGCTGCTGGGGCGGCCGTTCAGCATCTTTTCCAATCCTGGACGCGGCCGCGGTTACGGGCGCAAGTACACAGTGCCGACGGTGAACCTGGCGCGCTATGAAGAACTGGTGCCCGCCGACGGCGTCTACATCACCTGGCTGCGCGTTGCCGGGGAATGCTTCGAAGCGGTAACGAACATCGGCAACCGCCCGACCTTTGGCGCGGAGTCGTTTGCCATCGAGAGTCATCTGCTGAACTTCCATCCCATCGACTTGCTGCCGGAGACGGAGTTGGAATTGATTTTTCTCAAACGGCTGCGGCCGGAAATCAAGTTTCCTTCGGTGGAAGCCTTGCGCGAACAAATTGCCAAAGATGTTCACAAGGCGCGAAGGTATTTCGGGCTTAAAGAAGCAATCAGCTGCTAGCTGCTAGCGACTAGCGACTAGTAACTAGCGATTAGCGACTAGCAACTAGCGACTAGCAACTAGCAACTAGCTAGCCCCTAATCCCTAGCCCCTAGCCCCTAGCCCAGGGCCGCCAGGCGACCCGCACTCTTTCCACAGCTTTTCCCAATTCCAGATCCCGTACGCCACCTCGTTCGGCAAGGGGAATCCGAGCTGATGCGCGAGCATACACACCTGCCCGCGATGGTGGGCTTCGTGAGCCAGCATGTAGCACAGCATTTCCGGGCCAGCCGGCCACGGCCGAGCCCAGCCGTCTCTGAGAAACTTCTCGATGCGGCCCCCGCCGCCGAGCGCTTCCGCCAGCATCTCCGCGCAGCGAGCGGCGCTCTCGGCCAATGCCGCACGGGCCTGCTGCGGCGTGCAGTGCGCGCGGTTGAGCTGTCGTGGAACCTTCAGGTGCGGCGCGGTAAGCCTGACCCACTTGGAGCGGACATTGTGCATGTGCGTGAAGATCGCCGCAATGGTGCGGACCTTGCCGGGCGGCTTGGCTGTCCAGGCGGCAGGGTCAAGATGTTCGATAAGAATCTGGTTGATGCGATCGTTGGCGGCAAAGATCTGGACCGCGGCCCGGCCGAGTTGAGTGTGAACCTTGGGTTGACGCGTGGTCACGGCTCCCTACTCCTCGACTTATCATACTTCCGCGTCGTCGGCCTTCCGGATGGAATCCAGCGGCCCCTGGGAGTATAGGGAAACCGGTGTCACCCGAGGCGCGGATCTGGACAAACCGTCAGGAAATTGGACGAAGCGCTGCCCGCAGGGTTTGCGCGGGTGGGCACAACCTGATAACTTTTGCCATTGCCCTCTCAAAACCCGATGAAGAACGCCATTCGTCTTGCCTCATTTTGTTTCCTAGCCTGCTTGCCATTGCTGGCCCAACTTCCCACCGATAGCCCGGTTGACGTGCTGCGGCATCCCGCCTGGAACAAGGGTGTATTCATCGGCGGCGGTACCACGGTCGACAGTACGCCCAGCGGGTCGAATCTTGTCCTCGGCTTTCGGTTGGGCCGGGTGCTGACCAATGAGCACGGCCCCGGGATTCTGCGCGGCACCTACGAAATGGCCATCGACATCGTTCCCCTTGACGAATATTGGATCAATGGAGGCCAGTACGCCGGCGGCGTCGACCCGGTGGTCTTCAAATGGAACTTCACCAGTGGATGTAAAGTTGCTCCCTACTTCGCCGCGGTAGGCGGAGCGGTGTTCAGCAACCACAACCTTCCGCCCGGCGATACTTCGCAAATCAACTTCACCAGCGGACCGGAAATCGGCGCGCAGA
Organism: uncultured Acidobacteriaceae bacterium; assembly: GCA_963746515.1. Taxonomy (GTDB): domain Bacteria; phylum Acidobacteriota; class Terriglobia; order Terriglobales; family Acidobacteriaceae; genus Bog-257. The sequence goes on from CAVVBO010000007.1 coordinate 294,478, forward strand.
TTTTCGGCAAGGGCCAGAACTCCTGGGATATCTCGGTGAAGGCGTATCACTTATCGAACGCCTCGATTGGCAACCATAATCCCGGCCTGAACGCGAATTTGCAATTCATGCTGGGCTACACCTGGCATTGAGAAGCGGCCATTGACTTAAGCTATCAGCTATCAGCTATCGGCTATCAGCTTTGATATGAGGAAGTGAGAAGCTCGCCTTTCTTCGGGAGTGCCGCTTCGGGAGTGCAGCTTCCGAAACCAGCCAGCTTGATGGTCACAATTGCTCACACTTAAAGATGTGGGCGAAACTCCGATCGGGCTATACTCGGCTTACCAGGTGGGGATCATGACGACATCAGCGGTTTCGCCATTGATTTTGTGCATTGACGACGCCGAAATCGCACTTCGGGTTCGCCAGCTTCTGCTGGTCGGTGCCGGATACTCGGTGCTCACCGCCGCCTCTGGCGAGGAGGGGCTGGAACTGTTCAAGCAGCATCCCGTGGACCTGGTGATCGCCGACCATTTCTTGTCTGACAAGACGGGAGTAGAAACTGCCGAGGAGATGAAGCAGTTGAAAGCGGAAGTGCCCATCCTCATCGTGTCGGCTGCCAGCGAAGAGCCAGACGGCATTGGGTTCGCAGATGGCTTCCTGTCGAAGGGCGAAGGTCCGGATGTTTTGCTGGGCACGATTGCCCATTTGCTGAAGAAGCGACAAACCGGAGATGTAGTTTCCGGCTCCCGCCCGTAGCATTCTTTTCCCAGACCATCCTGCAATTGTCGGCAACGCGAATTGCGCTAGCCCGATCTGCTCTTTTGAACTCACGAGCGCTCGCGATAGGCCGCCTCGCTGACCAGCAGCAGCAGCGGAAGATCCTTGGTTCGCTTTATCGCTTCCCAGTACCGAACCAGGATGGAGTAAACCAGCAATCCGGTTTCGCCTTCGCCAAAAAGTAAATAGACCAGCGACTGCTTCATCAGGGTGCGACGCGTCAGCCCGAGCACGATGCTGATGGGATCCAGCAGTTCGCTGATGTAGGCGATCGAGTTGGCAATCGCCACCGCGCCGAAGGCCTCGATTACAAAATGGTCGCCCTCCTGGAACACTCGTAGCTTGAGAGGCGCCAGGAATTCGCTGCGATTGTCCAGAAGGTTGACGTGCAAGAACGCCAGTTGACCCTCGACCCGGTAATACTTGCTCACCTTTTCGGTGAGGAACGTTCGGTTCTCCGGGGTTGCAATATGGTGGGGAATCAGGTTGACCTTCTTGCCGCAGATGCTCTGCCACACCCCGGCCGATTGCTGATCGAGGAACGTGGCTTTCGAGACCCGCATCTCCGTGGAACGCATGGCGCGACTTAGCCCGCTGGTGGTGAGCAGCAGGAAGATGAAGATGCTGGCGATGATGGCGCCGTCCGGTCGCTCCACTACATTGGCGATTACCGTGTACAGGAAGACGACCGCAACCAGGAAAAAATAGAATGGGAGCAAGAAGGTTTGCGGCCGGCGCACGCTGGATTCCCGCCACAAGGAAATCGTGACGGCTACTGCCGCCGATAGCATCAACACCAGAACTCCGGTAGCGTAGGCGCCGCCCTGCGCCGAAACCGAAGCGCGGAAGACCAGCGTCACCACCACGTCGATCGCCAGCAGCACCAGAACCAGAGGGCGCTGGTAAGCCACCCAGTCGGGCGCCATGCCGAAGCGCGGCAGATAGCGCGGGATCAGGTTGAGCAGTCCGGCCATGGCCGAGGCTCCGGCGAACCACAAGATCAATATGGTGGACACGTCGTAGACCGTCCCAAAGGCGTTGCCCAGATAAAGATGGGCCAGGTAGGCGATGGCCCTGCCGTCAGCCGCGCCTCCGATTTTGTAAGCGCTCTCCGGAATCAGCGCTCCGGTAACAAAGCTGGAGGCCAGCAGCAGCACGCTCATCAGCAGCGCCGCGGTCAGCAACAGTTTGCGGGTCGCCAGAATGCGGCCGGGAATTGTCTCCTCCTTTTTTCCGGGCTCGGCTCCCGACACCAAGGGCATCACGGAGACGCCGGTCTCGAATCCGCTGAGGCCCAGCGCCAACTTGGGAAATACCAATGCTGAGGCAATGAAGATCGCTGTCCAGTCGGCGTGCTGGCTGAGCAGCGCGGCGTGCCAGTGAGAGAACAGCTCTGGGCGCGATAGAACTTTCCAGCCGCACCACAGCAGCACAATCACGTTCAGCGCCAGGTAGGGAATAGCCACGAAGTCAGCGACGCGGATAGCTTCCTTGAAGCCTTTCAGGAACACGATGGCCAGCAGCACCAGCAGAGCCAGCGTCACTCGCATTCGCGAATCGCCGGCGACAGGATGCAGATAGGGATTGGCGATGGCGTGGCGCGCCGCATCGGCGGCCGACAACGTCATGGTGATGACGAAGTCGGTGGCGGCAAAGCCCAGCAGAACCAGGACAAATATCTTGCCCGTCCAGCCGGGCAGCAGGTTTTCCAGCAGCGCGATGGAGCCTTGTCCAGCGTACGATCGCTTGGCTACCGCAGCATAAATGGGCACGGCTCCCAGCAGGGTGACCGCAACCAGGACCGCGGTTGCCGGCACGGCCAGCGCTCCGGCAGCCAGCAATGCGATTCCCGGCTGATAGCCCAGGGTCGAGAAATAATCGACGCCGGTCAGCCACAGCACCAGATACCAGGGATAGGTGCGCTCGGGCCGGTGCGACAACTTCGCCAGATTATCGTGAGCCAGAAACCTGCCGAGCCAGCTCTTGGGAGTCTCGTCAGGGGTGGGGAGACGCAGAACCGTTTCTGGAGACGCTGGCGTGCTCATGGAATCCGATCGGCGCACTGATTTTTACAGAAATCCGATTGTAAGGCGGAAGCGCCGATTGCGCGACCCTATCGCACGCAGCAACAAAAAAGGGCAGCCGAGGCCGCCCTTCGCAATTCAACACTGTAATCCAGCTCAGTGCATATCGTCCATGCCGCCGCCGGTCCCACCTTTTTGCGAGAGCATCTTCACGCTGTCGACGTGTAGCGAGCCGTCGGCGGTCATGGTGCCGGTGACTTGCACGTGATGTCCCAGGTGATCCTGTAGAGCCGCGGGATTATCGACGGCCACAACTTTCTGGTCCTTGTCGGTGACGAACACCGGCTTCTCGCCGGCCCCGACACATTTCTGGGCGCACGCTGCGTGGGCCGCGTTGGCGCCTTTGGCGCCACACTTGGAATCGCTAACCCATCCGTCCCAGCTCTGGTCCTTGGCAAAGCCCAGTACGGTCATGCTGCACAAATAAAGCCCAATTACCAACAGCACTCTTTTTTTCATTTTCCATCTCCTGTCGAATCAGCCGCCACGCGGGCGGGCGAGTTTTCCTACTTCAGGATGGAGGCAAGCCGATGGACGGCTGTCCTTCCCACGATCTTATCGAGCAAACCTGTTCCACGTGCTCTGGTATGCGAAAGTCTTCATCGCAATGGATGTACGGCGCGGACGTCCCCACGGATGTATCTGGCACAAGTTTATTCCACCTGAGATGCTTTGCGGCGGAAAAGGGGATGCAGGAAATTACGTCCGGGGATACGTGCAACTGATCACGGCCAGGCAGCAGGCGGTAACTGTCAAATTGTGTCTAGTGTTCCTCGCCGGTGTTCTGGGCAACGGCGGCCGGCGCCGGCTTGGGATCGGACTTCGCCTTTTGCTCGAACAGCACCACTTCGCCGGGCTTCACATAGCCCAGTTGCTCGCGGGCTTCCTTCTCGATGACGCTGGGAACGCCTTGTTGCAAGCCGTCTACATGATGCTGCAACTGATCGTGCTCGATTTTCTTGCGCTCGATCTCGCTCTCCAGGCGCTCCACTTGGGCGCGCTTGCTCTCCCACACCTTCATACCGTTGGCGCCAAACACTACCCGGTAGCCGAGGAAGACCGCCAGCGCGGCAATGCACAGCGTCGCCAGCACTCGACGCATCCGATAGACCCAGTTTCCCGCAATACGAACCGTAATCTTCATGTGCACTACCTGACGTTTTTTCGGCGGCACAGCTTTCCTGTAGGAGCAGAACCGCCGGGGGACACGGCACATCCGGCAAACTCCGTGGGAAACGCCACCAGGTTACTAGTGAACGTCGCTTCGTCGCGCCGGTCAAGAGAGAGTTCCGTCGATGTTGGTTGGCGAACCAATCTCGATAAGCGATGAATAGGCGAAGAAAAACGCGCTAGCCGCACCTTCGCCGATTATCCGTTCTGCTTCGGCCTCGTGTTACAGTCTGAGCGGAAAATTCCGTGGAGGTTTCCGATGACCAATGCGCGTCTGGTGCTGACCACCGTCGCTGCCCGGGAAGCTGCGGAAAAGATGGCCCAGCAACTGGTGGAGCGCGGGTTGGCAGCCTGCGTCAACATCGTCGGGCCCATCCGCTCCGTCTATCGCTGGAAGCACAAGGTCCACAATGAGCAGGAATATTTGCTGATGATCAAGACCACGGCCGAGAAAGCGGTCCAGCTGCAGTCGGCGTTCAAGGGCTTGCATCCTTACGATCTGCCCGAGTGTGTTGAGTTGGCGGTTGAGGGCGGCAGCGAAGACTATCTGGCGTGGCTGGCGGCCGAGGTCAGCAGCAGCGAGTGATTCCTAGATGTCGGTCCTTCCACCCATTTCCTGCAGCAGCTTTAACAGCGCCGCCGGATCGTGTGAACTGACAGTCTCATCTGCCCAGCCACAGCGGGCATTCTCGTTGGGCACAAAGGCAACGACGCGTATGTTTTTGTTGTGACTCTTCAGCCCGGCTACCAACTTCTTGCAGCCCGCCTCGCCGAAGGCCCCATCCACCGCGACCACGTCGACATGAGGAAACCGGCGGAACATTCGTTCCCCTTCTTCAGGAGAGTAGGCGGTAACCACGTTGTGCTTGGCCGTTTCCAGCAGCAGCTTTCGGGTTGAGAGTCCTTGGGCAGGTTCGGCTTCGACTACCAGGAATGCCAATCTGTGTCCGTTTGTCATCTGCAAAATTTCGATGTCGATTGGGCCGCGGCGGTTGTGAGCAAAGTGTTTGGCTGACGATAAGTGACGCTTCCCGGGGTTGCCCGGAACAATCAAATTGCCTCCCTCCGACCCGTAAGAGCAGCCAGACGTTGCTGATGCGGATTGCTGCGGCCGGTTTGATACAATATCGCCACGAACGCTGTTGAGGACAAGGCGTTCGCCGCAGATTTGTACCGCAATTCCCGACTGAACTCTTTACTGCCCCAGCCAACGCCGGTTTTGAGCGGGTTGGGAGGAAACATCGCCCCCCAAGCGAGACCATCGCTTTGCGCGGACGCAACGTTATAGGGAGCCTGTTCTGACGTCGCGATCTGATCGTATCGCTTACAATCCGGCGCACCATCGCTTTGCCGTAATTCTCGCCTGGGCCACATTTCTGCTCATCGTCGCCGGCGCTCTGGTGACCAGCAACGATGCCGGACTGTCCGTCCCCGACTGGCCAACCTCGTTCGGTTCGCTCTACCGGCTGCCGCCCATGGTGGGCGGCGTGAAGTACGAGCACACCCATCGCATGATCGCCGAATTCATCGGCCTGCTGATCATCGTGATGGCGGTATGGACGCAGCGCGTCGAAACCCGCAAATGGATGCGCGTGCTGGGCTGGACCGCACTGGGCGCAGTCATCGGCCAGGGAATTCTCGGCGGCATTACCGTACTGCATTTTCTGCCTTGGTCGATTTCGACCGCGCACGCCACGCTTGGGGCAGACGATCTTCTGCATCGTGGTCGCGATGGCGTTGTTCACCAGCCGCGGCTGGCTGCAGGATTCCGCAACCGATTGTCGAAACCGACCGATCGCCGAGCACGCCCACTCTGGCTGCGCTGGCCGCGGCTTGCGTGTGGGTGCAGTTGATTCTGGGCGCTGCCTTCCGCCATTCCGGCATGAAGCTGTTGCCGCATCTGATCGGCGCTTGCGTGGTGACCGCAATATTGTGCTGGACCGTCGTTCGGGTGCTGACTCGTTACGGCAGTGTCGATCATCTGCGCAAGCCGGCCCAACTACTGCTGGCTCTGCTGATGATTCAGCTCGGACTTGGGTTTCTGCGCCTATCTCACGCGCATTACCTGGGGACATGATGCCGTGCAGCCGATGCAGATCATGGTGGTGAGCACGGTGTCGCACGTCGCCGGAGGCGCGCTGGTGCTGGCCGCCAGCGTGGTGCTGGCGATCCAGACGCGGCGCATGATCGACGTTCACGCTACCCAACCGGCAACCCACACGCTCACCTGGAAAGGCCGTCATCGCATGAGCAGCGCCACCCAACCGTTGGCCGTTCCACGCCAGGGCATCGCCTCGCTGGCTCGCGATTACGCCACGCTCACCAAGGCGCGCGTCACCACCTTGATCGTGATGACCGCCTGGGCGGGCGCATATTTCGCGGCAGCCAAGTCGGGCGTCTCCTCGCTCTCGTGGACGCTGCTGAACGCATTGGTCGGTATCGGATTGGTCAGCGGGGGCACGGCAGCGATCAACGAAGTGGTGGAGCGTGATATTGACGCGCTGATGCGCCGCACCGCGCGGCGTCCCCTGGTCACCGGCAGCATGAGCCTGCTGCACGCCTCGGTGGTTGCGTTCGGCATGACCATCGGCGGCATGCTTTATCTTTGGGTGACGACCAACTGGCTCACCGCCGCGCTGGCCACTCTCACCTCGGTCACGCTATCTCGGCGTCTACACGCCGATGAAGCGCGTGCATCCGATCTGCACTTTCCTGGGCGCGTTTCCCGGAGCCATGCCTCCGGTGCTGGGCTGGACCGCGATTCGCGGCCGGCTCGATGGCGAAGCCCTGGTGCTGTTCGCCATCGTTTTCTTCTGGCAGTTCCCGCACTTCCATTCCATCGCCTGGCTCTATCGCGAAGACTACGAGAACGCTCGCATCCGCATGTTGCCGGTAGTCGAAAGCGACGGCCGCTCTACTGCATTCGCCATCGTGATGTACGCCTTGGCGCTGATTCCGGTATCGCTGGCGCCTACGCTGATGGGCATGGCGGGATGGACTTATTTCGCCGGCGCGCTGGTGCTTGGCGCTCGGCATGCTGTGGTTCAGCCTGCGCATGTGGACCATGAAGCTGACGCCTATCGCTCCGGAATCGAAGCTGCGCGCCCGCCACGTGCTGCAAGCCTCGGTCATCTACCTGCCACTGCTGTTCGCGCTGATGATGATCAATCGGGTGTGAGCCGTCAGCTTTCAGCACCGGCTATTTCAGATCAACCGTAAGTAGCCCCTCAGCATCAGTTCGTTCAGCTATTCCCGATTGCACGGGTTCCGCCGGTGATTTTGAAGGGGCGCAGCTTTAGCTACGCCGTCGCAAGTTCTTCATTTTTGTCATCACGAACCGGCTTTAGCCGGTGAGGGATCTGCTTTTCCGACTTTTTCCGCAGCCTCTGAATCCGTGCCGTGACACAGAAACCATTTATGGGATGGCTTCTAGCATTTCAAAGGCATTTTCCTGCCGGTGGAAGCACCGGGCTTCAGCCCGGTGACATCGGGCGCCAGCCACCAACGGCTTCAGCCGCGGGTATAGAATTGATCCTGGCCCTCGCATGAGCGTTTCCGATACTCTTCATCAGCCCGTAACCCAGAATCCTACCGCTGCCGACGGTTCGGTTATCCAACTGCAAGGCTTGCGCCACCAGTATGGCGATCGCGTCGCCCTCGACGGCGTTTCCTTCGACGTTCGCCCCGCAGAAATTTTCGGATTGCTCGGTCCTAACGGCAGCGGCAAGACCACGACCTTCCGCATTCTCTCGACGCTGATGGTTCCGTCCGGCGGACACGCGCTGATTCTGGGCCACGACGTCGCCCGCGAGCCGGCGCTGGTGCGGCGCAACATCGGCGTGGTCTTCCAGGCGCAGAGCATCGACCTCAAGCTTTCGGCACAGGAAAACCTGATGCTGATTGGCCACATTTACGGATTGCACGGAACGGCGCTGAAGAAGCGCGTCAGCGAGATGCTGAGCCGCGTCGGCTTGGCCGATCGCGCCAAGGAGAAAGCCGAGAAATTTTCCGGCGGCATGCAGCGCCGTCTGGAATTGGCGAAGGGACTGCTGCATCATCCCTCGGTGCTGCTGCTGGACGAGCCGACCACCGGCCTCGATCCCGGCGCGCGCCGCGATCTTTGGCAGTATCTGCAGATCCTGCGCGATGAAGAGCGCGTCACTGTGCTGGTCACGACTCACCTGATGGAAGAAGCCGAGCGCTGCGACCGTCTGGCGATCTATGCGAACGGTAGCGTGGTCGCGCTGGGCACGCCTGCGGAGTTGAAGAGCGAAATCGGCGGCGACGTGATCTTGCTGGAATCGAATGAGCCGGACTCGCTGGCGCAACGCATCGAGCAGCGTTTCGGTTTGCGTCCCACCGTGCTCGATCATGAAGTGCGGCTGGAGATCGAGAGCGGACATCGCTTCGTCACCGATGTGGTCGAGGCATTCCCTGGCGAGATCGAAGGCGTCTCAATTCACAAGCCCAGCCTGGAAGATGTCTTCATCCGCCGAACCGGGCATCGCTTCTGGACCGAGGCAGGCGACTCAGAACCCGCCGAGTGATGTACCATCGCTGTGAGTGATTCACCACGGAGGCACGGAGAGCACGGAGTCTTCGTGGACCGCTAAATTCACTCGATTCACGGCAGCTTAGTTTTCCCCATCGCCGCCGCCCGTTCTTCCGCCTGTTTCGCCTCCTCCGTCTGTCCGTTCATCCGATACAACTGCGCCAACCGGTTTAGAGGATCGGGAGAATTCGGCTGAAGCTCGACGATCTTTTTCTGCGCAGAAATCGCTTCCTCCAGATTGCCCAGCGACTGCCAGGCATCGGCGCGGCCTTGCTCGACAGCCACATCGAAGCTGCCTCCGTCGATCGCACTCATATTCCGGGGAGCTCTCCGCTCCGCCTCATCAAACGCTTTCAACGCATCCTCAGGCCGGCTGGGCCGCGCTTGCAGATACGTATAGCCAAGATTCAAATACTCCATTTCCGGACGCTGCGCCACTTGCGCGGCGCGTTCCATGGTGGCGTAGGCGTCGGGCATGCGGCCCAGTTTCCGGTAGATGGAAGCCAGCGCCGCCAGGGTAAATTCGTTGGGATCCAGCGCCACCGCGGCTTGATATTCCGCGACAGACTCGGTCGGACTTCCCGTCGCCAGCAGCAGGTTGCCGCGAGCCACATGCATGGTAGCGCTGTCGGGAAAGATGGCGAGCGCGTGATCGACGGCAGCCAGCGCCTCTTGATTTCGATCCAGCGCGGCCAATACTCCGGCGGCATTGGCCCATGCATGGAAAGCCTCAGCCCGAGTCTTGCCTGGCAGCTGCGCGGGTAGCGCCGCGGTAGCGCAGTTCACCGGAAAGCGTTGCAGCAACTCTTCCGTCTGCGCTGTCCGGCGCACGAAGACGGCCGCAACTTCGTCCAGATAAACCGGCTGCCAGGTTTTGCTATTGCAAAAATTCTGCAGGCGGGCATAGCCGCTTACGTCCAGATGCGCGATGGGAAGCAGCACCGTGTTGAGGCCGTAGCGGCTGGTTTCTTCCTGCCACGCCGCCGAATCCGGCGACGCCTGCATTAGCTGTTGATGGCGCTGGATGGCTTTAATCCCGAAAGGTATGGCGCGGCCGTCAAGATAGTCGCGGCGCTCGGGGCCAAGTGCCCAACTGACGAAGCCGCCTTCATCGTAGGTGTTGAAGACTTCGCCGGGAAGGTTTTCGCGCACGATAAATTCCGCTCCGCGTTGTGGAAACGCCCATCCCAATCCAGTGCCGAACGATGTGGGCTCCGCGCCTTGAAAATAGGAGCGGTTGCTTACCAGATCGACGCAACGCAGCAGCGCCAGCGCGGCCAGCAGCAGAACCGCGGTTGCGGCGAGCAGTGAGCGTATTCGTGCCGACTGGATTCGTGGAGCAATAAGGTTCAAGGTCGCCGCCAGGACGGCTCCGCCAATCACCACCACCACGCAGGCGAACAGCGCCCCCATACGGTAATACCGCACTGCCGGATAGATCGCGGCCAGCAGCACGATGGCCTCTCCCACTTGCGCGCGCAGCAAAGCTGCTGCCGCCGCAATGACAGCGATAATCAGCAGCGCGTAGATTGCGCTCTTGCCTTGCCGCAGCGAAAGCACGGTAGCCAGCGCGCTCCAATTCACTTGCACGCTGGTCCATTCGCCAATCCAAAACTGGTGAGCTTCGCTGACCCGCTGCTGCCGGGCCAGCGCCGCATAAATTCCCCCGCCCCAGGGATTCACCAAGGTGGCCACGGCGGTGGCTACGAATAATGGAGCTGCTCGCCGCAGCCTATGCAGAGCTTGCGGGCGAGGCGATCCGGAGAATATCGTCGCCGACAATTCGATGACAACATAAGCGGCGATCAGCGCCAGTCCCGCCACGAAGCCGGGATGCAAATTCACCCAGGCCACCATCAGCAGCGGCAGCAGCCATAGCCGCGCGCGTCCAGTTCGATAGTTCTCCCACAGCAGAGACAGAAACGCCGCGAACAGCACAACGGTGAACATGTCGGCACGCGGTCCGGTGCGATAGGCAATGACCGGCACTGCCAGGATGGCGATAGCGGCGCTGATGGCTGAGCCTCGACGCAGCAGCAAGGCAATTGTGCCAACGCATGCCGTCGCCCCGATCCACGAAATCAGGGCATAGCCTCCGAGCAGGTATGCGGCATAGAAAATCAGTCCCGCGCCCACCGGATAAATCCACGGCTCTCCCGCGGCGGTGTAAGAAAGAACGTCGATCGAAGGAACGGCATGATGCTGCGCCACCCAACGTCCGGTTGCCAGTTGCCATCCCAGGTCAGGCTCAGAGACGGTTCGCAGTCCGGCCAGAAAAGCGTAGATCAGGGCAATGGAGGCAAGAACGAGGAATAGCCGCCGCTGCAGAGCCGAATCTCCCGGCGCAAGATTGTCGGTTGGAGTCAAATCCATGGCTGCGATAGGTGAGGGCGGCGCTTAGCGAGGGCATCATAGCACAGCGATTGCGGCCGATTCTTCGGCGCCAGCGAAGCCCGGCCCGCCGGCGAAGAAAAACAACCATGGCTGCTAGAATCGAGGTATGGTGGCAACTCGAAGCGCGACTGTTCCGGCAACGCTCACTCCAGCGAGCGCAGGCACGCTGCTTCCGGCGCTCTCGCTGTGGTGGCGCGAGGTCGTGCGCTTCTACCGCCAACGCGCGCGTGTCGTCGGCGTCATCGCCTCGCCGCTGTTGTTCTGGATCGTGATCGGTTCCGGCTTCGGCACCTCGTTCCGCTCCAGCGGAGCGGGCGGCCAACACTATCTAGCTTTCTTCTTTCCCGGCGCGCTGATCATGATCGTGCTGTTCACCGCCATCTTCACCATGATGTCGGTGATCGAGGACCGCAAGGAAGGCTTTCTGCTTTCCGTGCTGGTGGCGCCAGTCAGCCGCTCAGTCATCGTGCTGGGCAAGGTGCTGGGCGGGGCGACACTGGCCACGGCGCAAGGCGTCATCTTCCTGGTCTTCGCGCCGGCCGTGGGAGTACACTTCACGTTTGTCAGCTTCGGACTGACCGTACTGACCATCTTTCTGGTGGCGTTTTCACTGACTGCGCTGGGCTTCATCATCGCCTGGCCCATGGATTCGACGCAGGCCTTTCACGCCATCATCAACTTGTTTCTGATTCCGCTGTGGCTGCTGTCGGGATCGCTGTTTCCGCTCTCCGGCGCGTCGCTGTGGATTCGTCTGATCATGCGCATCAATCCTCTGACTTACGGGACCGAGGCGCTGCGGTCGCTGCTGTTTCCCGGTTCGGCCTCGACCGACCTGTCGCTGAGCAGCAATTTCGCGGTGATGGCGCTGTTCACGCTGATCATGTTTGCGCTATCTTTCCTGGTGGCCAATCGCCGCAGCACCAAACCGGCGGCCTGATGCAACTGAGTCCGACATTTTTCCCCGCACTCGATGCCGTGCTCAACGGCTCCAGCGCCGTGCTCATCGGCGGCGGCCTGTACTGCATCAAGACCCGTCGCATCCAAGCGCATAAGCGTCTGATGCTGACGGCGTTTGTCACCTCGATACTGTTTCTCTGCTCCTACCTTTACTACCACCTGGTATTGCGCGCCGGTGTGACGCACTTCCGCGGCCAAGGCTTCTCGCGCCCGCTGTACTTCACGCTGTTGACCTCGCATACCATCCTGGCCGTGGTGGTGGTGCCGTTTGTGCTGATCACGCTGGCCCGCGCGCTGAAGGGACGATTCGCGCGGCACAAAGCCATCGCTCCCTACACCTTCGCCATCTGGATGTATGTGTCGGTGACCGGCGTGGTGATCTACGTGATGCTGTACGTGATTTTTGCGAAGTAGCTGTCGGCTTGCAGCCATCAACCTTTAAGCTAAAATCCGCGCGCTTAACCATGAGCCAGTTTCAGCCCCACGATCCCAATCACGATCAGCGCGGCCGAACCTAAACGCATTATGCTGCCGGGTTCGCTGTAAAAAAGGATTCCAACCGTCAGCGTGCCGACCGCTCCAATGCCGGTCCATACGGCGTAGGCTGTGCCCATGGGAATCTGCTTTTGCGCTATCCACAGGAGAACTCCACTGCTGGTCATGAACAGGACAGCGGTGACGATACCGCGAATGCGGCTGTCCGGGTTTTCAGCCATCTTGATCCCAAGTGGCCAGCCAATCTCGAGCAGTCCGGCCACTACCAGATAAATCCATGCCATAAGGTTTTCCTCTCTCGATTGCAACTTCCACGCCGGAGGTTTTGGCGAAAGCCCTCGCGAACGCAGAATACTACAGGGAATGAGAGACGATAAGCAGTGGGCGCAGTCCGGAGGAGCCGAGGGATCTGCGGTCCGCCGGCCTCGCCACAATACTTGGCATCGGCAGGAAGCGTACGGACTGAATGCTGACAGCTGATAGCTGACAGCTGTCTTTCTGCTATATTTGGCCTTTCATCGCAATTACACAGGAGCAGCCCTCATGGCGAAGAGCGTCAACAAAGTCATCCTCATCGGCAATCTCGGCAAAGATCCGGAAGTGAAGTACACCCAAACCGGAATGGCGGTAGCGCGATTTTCCCTGGCCACGGCCGATCGCGTGAAAGACAAGGAAGGGAACTGGCAGGAACGCACCGAATGGCACAACCTGGTCGCCTTTCAGCGCACGGCGGAGATTGCCGGCGAATATTTGAAAAAGGGCAGCAAAGTCTACATCGAAGGCCGGCTGCACAGCGATTCCTGGGACGACAAGGAGACCGGCCAGAAAAAGTACAAGACCGAGGTCATCATCAACGACCTGGTGCTGCTGGGCGGCGGTGGCCCGCGCGAGGGTGGCGGCGAAGGCGGCTACAGCGGACGCTCCGGAGCGGGCAAGTCTTCTTCCAGCGGCTTCGATCAGCGCGGCCCCGAGCCTGATGTTTCCCAAGCTCCCGCCAGCGGCGGCGGTCCGGAGATCACCGACGAAGATATACCGTTCTAAATCTATGGGCGGAAAAACAAGAACACACTCACGGGGCGGATGAAGCACAGCTATCGGAGGCGGCGCTTTGCCGCCGGAGCCGAAGGACCTCTATAGCTGGCGATCGCCCACTCGCTCCCACCCAGTAACTGGAACCTATTACCTATCTCATAAATCGTTTCGGAAGTATGAACTTTACTTCCGAATCGTTTTGTATCAGGGCACGGCTTCAGCCGTGCCGTAACGAGTAAATGATAAGTTGGGCTTCAGCCCCTGAGGGGCAGGTTTTTTGCAGGGGCTAAAGCCACGATCTTTCCTGGGCCCTTTGGCACGACTAAAGGTCGTGCCCTGACACAGCCCAGAACGATTTATGAGATGGCTCATGGATTCAAGTAAGGCGAAGCAGCTTGAGCTTCCGCAGCGTCTAATCATTTACAACATCTGCGTGCCCCACAAATCATGCAGGTGCAGCACGCCTTGCAGCCGCCCAGCTTCATCCACCACCGGCAGGGAAGTGATCTTCTTCTGCTCCATGATGTCGAGTGCGGCGATGGCAAAAATCTCTGGTCCCACGATTTTGGGCTTACGCGTCATACACTCAGCCGCAGTGAGGTCGAACACTTCTTTCCCATGACGCTCCAGTAACCGGCGCAAATCGCCGTCGCTGACGACGCCCAGCAGCTTCTCGCCCTCCACCACGGTTGTCATCCCCAGCCCTTTGCGCGACATTTCATAGATGACCTGGCCCATCGGCGTCTCCGGGCCAACGCGCGGCACCGTATCGCCGGTGTGCATCAGCGACGACACGCGCATGAAGCGCTTGCCCAGCTTGCCTCCGGGATGCAGGTTGGCGAAATCTTCTTCCTTGAATCCCCGCCGTTCAGAGAGCGCGACCGCCAGCGCGTCGCCCAGCGCCAGCATCGTGGTCGTCGAGGCCGTCGGGGCGAGCCCCAGCGAACAAGCTTCATGTGCCACCGAGCAGTCGAGCGCAATGTCGGCGGCTTGGGCCAGCGTGGAAAGCGTTCGCCGATTGTCCTGTGCCGAATAGAGCTCATCGCAGGTCATGGTGATGAGCGGTACGCCCAGCCGCTTCACCGTGGCCAGCAGTTGCAGGATTTCGGAAGTCTCGCCGCTGGCCGACAGCGCCAGCACCACGTCGCCGCGCACTACCATACCCAGGTCGCCGTGCATGGCTTCGGCAGGATGAAGGAACAGTGCAGGACTGCCGGTGGAGGTAAGCGTTGCTGCAATCTTGCGCGCGATCAGCCCGCTCTTGCCCATGCCGGTGACCACCACGCGTCCGGCGCAGCAGTAGAGCAGGTCGACGGCGCGATCGAAGCTTTCGCCCATCTGCCCGGCCAGGCGGTCAGCCAGAGCGCGCAAGGCTGCGGCTTCAATGCGAACTACATTTTCGCCAACATTTTTCATGAGTAATGGAGCGGCCGGATCGGCGCCGGGTTTCGTCATGGTGCGGCCGCCGTCGACGGACGCGCCATCACTCCTCGCGCATCGAACACCAGCACGCCCTCTTGATTGATGTCGCCAGGCAGCGGAACATTCTTGCCGTTAAACGAAACTTCCACCGCTCCGGCGTTGCCGGTCCAGAAAATCACCTGGCTGTTGGCGCGAATGGTTTTCACGTCGGGAGGCTTGATGACGCCGCGCAACACGAACACTCCGTCGGACTTGACCGCTATCCAGGCGTTTTCTTTAGAACGGATCGTCACTTCGAAACGTGCTCCCGTGGCTGGGTTGGTTGAGGTGGCGCCAATGGCCGCATTCGATATAGTCTGCGACGGCTGACTCTGTACCGGTGCCTTCGTAGTTTCGCCGGCAGGCTTAGCTGGCTTCGGCGCCGTGGCAGCGGAACTCGACGATGGCGATCCCGATGCGGCTGCGCTCGGCGGCGCAGAGCCCTTGCCGCTGATTGCGACGGCAGTGGACGCTGATGGACCTGCATCACCCGAGGTCCCCGTGGCGGGATGAACGTCGCGGTCGCGCTGCCGGTCCTGGTACGCCTTCCAGCCCCCGACCCCGCCCGCAATTACCACAAGCAGGATAAGCACCGGTACGATGGGAAAGCCGCGGCGATCCCGCGACCGTTCGGAATGGAAAGAAGCTTGATGAGCGATGACGCGAGCATCCGGCGGCACTTCGTTGGCTGCTTCCAGATATGCGGCCACCGCTTCGTCTTCATCGATGCCCACACATTTGGCATAGGCCCGCACGTACGACTTGTTGAAGATACCGCCCGGCAGCAGGTCAAACTGTTCGTTTTCCAGGGCACGCAGCAGGCGAGTGCCGATCTTGGTGGTGGCTACGATCTCTTCGAGCGAGATGCCGCGCATCTCCCGTTCCCGACGCAAACGCTCGCCAAATGCGCCCACCGTACCCACCTCGTTCCTAAAAAGCCTCCACTTAAGTTTACGCGGATTGCCAGCCGAATCATAAGAAGTGGGCCGGATCGTGTCAAACCGAGACGCCCACGTCGACTCATGGTTGGCTCCGCAAACTGCCTCGTATCGGCCAGTGATCTGTTCTTTGGAATGAACTCTGGATGACCATGATCCAGTCCCGCCCAGCGGGACGGAAGATGACAGCCCACCGTTTCAACGGTGGGTAAGCGAGAAGAGGAAATCGAGTCCCTCGGGGACGGTGCGAGAAATAACCACGCCTGGCAATTTTGTATTGAGACGACTAGCCGCTGTTCGAAGCGCTGTTCAGAAAAACGTCGGTCCCGTCCAGCTTGGCAGGACGAAAAACAATATCCTCGGTTGCCAATACGCGCAGTCTTAGCTGCGGAAGAAATCCTTGATCGCCTGCCACATCACCTGGCCGCCGACGTCGGCGATGGATTTGGTGAGCGGAATATCTTTGGGGCAGACTTCGACGCAGTTCTGCGCGTAGCCGCATTCCTGGATGCCGCCGTCGCCCATCAGCGCCTGCAGGCGATCGATCTTCAGTCCCTTGCCCGTGGGATGGGTGTTGAACAGCCGCACCTGCGAGATGGTGGCCGCGCCCACGAATCCGGTCTTCTCGTTGAATTGCGGGCACGCTTCCATGCAGCAGCAGCAGGAGATGCAGCGCGACAGCGGATACGCCTCCTCCTGCTCTTGCGCCGACTGCCGCGGGCCGGAGCCAAGATCGTAGGTGCCATCGACCGGCACCCAGGCCTTCACCTTCTTCAGGTTCTCGAAGAGCACGCTGCGGTCGACCGCCAGATCGCGCACCACGGGAAATTTGGAGAATGGTTCCAGCGTGATCGGCTGCTTCGAGTTTGATCGATCAGCGCCGAGCATGCCATGCTCGCCTGGCCGTTGATGATCATGGCGCAGGAGCCGCAGACCTCTTCCAGGCAGTTGGAGTCGTAGGTGATCGGCGTGGTCGGCTTTGCCCTGACTGGTGACCGGATTGGCGGCGATGTCCATCAGCGCGGAGGTGACGTTCATGCCCGGACGGTACGGCAGCTCGAATTCTTCCCAGTACGGCTTCGACTCGGGAGTGTCTTGCCGCTTGATTTTTATGAGTACGGTTTTAGAGTTCGCCATGATTTTTCTTCAGCTGTTAGCCGTCAGCTATCAGCTCTTAGCTCTTAGCTTCTAGCTTCTAGCTTTAGCTTTTAGCTTTTAGCTTTTAGCTTTTAGCAAAAATTCAAATATAAGTTGTCATCACTGAGCGTAGCATTCGCGACTTTTGCTCGAGCGAAGGACCTGCTTTCTGCCAGCCCCGAAATCTGTCATCCTGAGCGCAGGCGCGCTTCTCTTGCGCGCCGGAGTCGAAGGAGCTCTATCAACTCAGATCTGTCCATTCGCCGCATCTGCCGTCCCTACGGGACTCGATTCCGTCTCTCGCTCACCCAGCGCTGAAGCGCTGGGCTAAGCTCTTTCGCGCCTACGGCGCTGGCGTTCCGTCGCTTTGAACTCCGGTCCCGAAATCCAACAGTTAGTTCTCACGCAGACTCTGAAACGCTGGTTAAACTATTTCGCGTGCATCGCTCGCTCGCAGCCGATACCGTGTCAACTCGCCCTAAACTGAGAACTGAGACACTGAGAACTGACAACTGGCCACTGACAACTGACCACTGCCTCTACGTCGCCGCGTCGTACCTTCTCGGCCGCGGCTTGATCAGCGACGTGTCCACCGGCTCAAACTCGAAGCGCGGCTCGTCGGCGTCGGCCGCGAAGTATGCCTTCGTCGTCTTCAACCAGTTGGCGTCGTCGCGCTCCGGGAAGTCCGGCTTGTAATGCGCGCCGCGCGACTCATCGCGCATGGCCGCGCCCTGGGCAATCACCCGCGCCAGTTGCAGCATGTTGTAAAGCTGCCGGGCGAAGACGAACGACGTGTTCGCCCACATCGACTTGTCGCTCAGGTTGACGTGGCGATAGCGCTCCAGCAACTCGACCAGCTTGGCGTCGGTCTCGCGAATGTTCTTGTTGTAGCGAATGACCGTAACGTTCTTGGTCATGGTCTCGCCCAACTCGCGCCACAGCAGGAACGGATTCTCCGTGCCATCGTTGTTGATCAGGCGAGCGTTGATTTCTTCCTGCCGCTTGCGTTCCGAGTCGAAAACATGTCCGGCGGGATGCTTGCCCGCTCTTGATCACGTTGTGCGCATACTTGACGGCGTGCGGCCCGGCAACAAATCCGCCATAGATGCACGACATCAGCGAATTCGCGCCCAGGCGGTTGGCGCCGTGAATCGAGTAGTCGCACTCGCCGGCGGCGTACAGGCCTTCGATGTTGGTCCGCTGCTCGAAGTCCACCCACAGGCCGCCCATGGTGTAGTGCATGCCGGGGAAGATCTTCATCGGCGTATCGCGCGGATCGTCGCCCACAAACTTCTCGTAGATTTCGAGAATGCCTTCCAGCTTGCGGTCGAGAATCTTGCGATCGATGTGCGTCAGGTCGAGGTAGACCATCGGCTGGCCGTCGATGCCGAGGTTGTGCTCGTAAACCACTTTGTGAATCGCGCGGGTGGCGATGTCGCGCGGCACCAGGTTGCCGTACTTGGGATACCACTCTTCCAGGAAGTACCAACGCTCGCTGTCGGGAATGCTCTTGGGATCGCGCTTGTCGCCCGGCTTGCTTGGGCACCCAGACGCGTCCGCCCTCGCCGCGCGCCGACTCCGACATCAGGCGCAGCTTGTCTTCGCCGGGAATGCAGGTGGGATGCACCTGGATGAACTCGCCGTTGGCGTAGAACGCGCCCTGCTGATACAGCGCCGACTGCGCCGATCCGGTGCAGACCACCGAGTTCGTCGACTTGCCGAAGATGGCGCCGTTGCCGCCGGTCGCCATGATGACGGCTTCCGCCGGGAAGGTGTGCACCTGCATGCTGCGCAGATCGAGCGCGCAGATGCCGTGGCAGACGCGCTGCATCGTCGATGACGGCGGAGAGAAACTCCCAGGCTTCGTACTTGGTGACTTTGCCTTCGGCCTCGTAGCGCCGCACCTGCTCGTCGAGCGCGTAGAGCAGTTGCTGGCCGGTGGTCGCGCCGGCGAATGCGGTGCGGTTATAGAGCGTGCCGCCAAAGCGGCGGAAGTCGAGCAACCCTTCCGGCGTGCGGTTGAAGGGAACGCCCATGCGGTCGAGCAGGTCGATGATGCCGGGCGCCAGCGTCGCACATGGCCTTCACCGGCGGCTGGTTCGCCAGGAAGTCGCCGCCATAGATGGTGTCGTCGAAATGCATGCCAGGTGGAGTCGCCTTCGCCCTTCAGGTTCTTGGCGGCGTTGATGCCGCCCTGCGCGCACACCGAGTGAGACCGCTTGACCGGAACGATGGAGAAGAGGTCGACGTGACCTCCCATCTCGGCAATCTTGATGGTGGCTGCAAGTCCCGCCAGCCCGCCACCTACAACGATGATCTTAGGATGAGCCATAAGAAGACCAGTCAATTATGCAGTCTAGCGATTAGCAATTAGCGACAAACACGTTAGTCGTGCTCGACCTAGGGAACCTGATCGGCCGGCGTGCGTGACAAAGCCGCTGATCGCTCCAAATGCCGATGCCGACCAGCAGCGATCGCCAGCCCGAGACAAACGATAGCCGAACTTGCGGCGCGCCTTGCTCGCCTACGGTTAATCCCCACTTGGCGGCGAACAGCCACACGCCATAAGCGAAGTGCCAGGACGCGGCCACGATTCCGATCACGTAGAACGCTACCACCCAGGGATTCTGGAAGTCGAACCACACCTTGGAGAACGCGTAGTTGATAGCCGCCGCCCATCAGGTGCACGCCGGTGAAGCGCATGTCGATGACGTGATACAGGATGTAGATGAAGGCGATGATTCCGGTCCAGCGCTGCGAGGTATAGAGCCAGTTGCCGGTCCAGGGATACTCGCTGACATTGGAGTCGCCGCGATACCAGATGTAGATCCCGTACAGCGCGTGATAGAGCAGCGGCAGAAAGATGAAGACCCACTCCATCACGTGCACGAACGGCAGGCTGGTCAGGAACTTCACCTGGTCGTTATAGGCCTGAACGCCGTTGGTCGCTTCCGAGTTGGAGATGAAGTGCTCGATCAGGAATGCGCCAATGGGCACAATGCCGGAGAGCGAATGCAGGCGGCGCAAAACAAAAGAGTAGCCCTGGCCTGCACGCAGCGGCGCTACTCCTTGGTCGAACGCGGGCTGTACTGGTATCAATCGAACTGGCTGAAGAAGCCACGAAGCCAACTCCTTATGAGCGCGGAGCGTATAAGCAAACATTTCATTATCAAGTTCGCCAAGAGCGCAAGTCAAGAAAGCGACCAGCTGCTGCGTTTGGCGAACGCCTGAGTTCGGGCGGGTTCTCCGGGCGGTGAGACGAGAATCAGCATAGCTTTCGACGGGCCAACTGTTTGTGATTTGCGTCACAGGGTCGCATGATTTGAAACCGGACCGGTCGCGGCTGGCGGGACACGTTTTGCAGGTTGATAAAAAATCAGCATGAAGTGATTTTGAAGGGGCGTAGCTTTAGCTACGCCGCAGAAAGTGCTTTATTGTTGTCATCACGAACCGGCTTGAGCCGGTGAGGGATCTGCTTTTCGGTTTTTCCGGACCCAGCCTCGGAGCGCAGGATTCCGCCGTCCTCGAAGCCCAGCGCTTCCACTCGCAACATTTATAGTGTTCTCTACCTCATGCTGATCCGCGAAAATGTTCCGCTGGCTCCTCTGACCACGCTTGGCGTCGGCGGGCCGGCGCGCTTTTTTGTCGAGGCGCTGACCGAAGCCGAGGTAATCGAAGCTGTCGAGTTCGCCCGCTCGCGCCGACTGCCGCTGTTCGTGCTGGGCGGAGGCAGCAACTTGGTCGTCGCGGATGCGGGTTTTCCCGGCCTGGTGTTGAAGATTGGGATCACCGATGTCTCGCACTCTCCCGCGTCGAACGGAATCGTCACCTTTCTTGCCGGCGCGGGCTTCGACTGGGACGCGTTGGTTGCGCAGACTGTCGACGCCGGCTGCGCTGGGCTGGAATGTCTCAGCGGAATTCCCGGCAGCGTGGGCGGCACGCCGGTGCAGAACGTCGGCGCTTACGGCCAGGAGGTTTCCGAGACAATTCAGCGAGGTGCGCGTCCTCGATCTGCAGTCGCTGGAAATCAAAACTCTCTCCAATGCCGACTGCGGCTTCGCCTATCGCTCCAGCATCTTCAACACGCAGCGAGCGCGGACGCTACATCATTCTGCGCGTGTCATTTGCAGTGCGACCGAGGCGGCAAGCCGAGCCTGCGCTATGCCGATCTGCAGAAGTACTTCGCCGATCGATCCGGCGAGAACCATCGCTGGCCGAGGTGCGAGCCGCGGTACGCGAGATTCGCCATAGCAAGGCGATGCTGATCGTTCCCGGCGACGAAGACGCGCGCAGCGCCGGATCGTTCTTCAAGAATCCGGTCGTGCCGCAAAGTCTTCTTCGAAGAGCTGTCGCGAGAGCCTGCGATCACGCGGACTGCAACTGCCCAAGCTATCCTGCTGCCGATGGATTCCGCAAGTTGCCCGCAGCATGGCTGGTCGAGCACGCAGGATTTGCCAAGGGCTATGTAAAGGGCGCAGCCGGAATCTCGCGCCGGCACGCGCTGGCGATCATCAATCGCGGCGGCGCAACCGCTGCGAGACATCATCGCGCTGAAAGATGAAATTCAGTCGCGTGTGCAGGTGGAGTTTGGTATCGAGCTGCAGCCTGAGCCGGTGTTCGTAGGATTCTGAAGGCCGCGGTTTGCTGGGTGCTTTACGCCCACCCACCGTTGAAACGGTGGGCTATGATCTTCCGTCCCACTACGTGGGACTTAGCATGAGTATTCAACTGATATGCCGCGCCCACAGTTCCTGCAGGTTCTGAGGACCGCAGATCCCCCCGCTCCGCTACGCTGCGGTCGGGATGACAAAAATAAAAGGTCGGCGGGTTATTTACGATGGCTGTCGATCGCAGCTGCTAACAGCTGCTTATCGGCCCGGCTGAAGCCAGGCCCTGACACAAACAATGCGTTATCGATTTATGAGCTAGTCGCTAGTCGCTAGTTGCTAGTTGCTAGTTGCTGTTTCTTATTCCACTCCGTCGCCTGCTCGTACGCATGCGCCAGCCGCAGCGTTGTCGAATCTCCTCCCGGCCGGCTGGAAATTTGCATCCCCACCGGCAATCCATCCGGCGTAAATCCGCAGGGAACCGACGTGCTGGGCCAATACAGCGAGCTGAAGGGAGCCGTGTTGCGCAAGAGATAGTTCATCTCGAAGGGTCGCACATCGGGAATCGCCAGCGCCTCCAGGTCCGCAATCTTAGGAGCGGGCGCTGGAGTGGTTGGCGTGATCACCACATCTACGTGCTCGAAAATGCGTTCCGCCGCCGTGCGGAAAGCCGCCAAGCGATGCCCCTCGCGAATATAGTCGGTCGCGCTGATCCCGCCGCAGTTTCTGCAGCCGATACAGCGTGCGCGGATCATACAGCTCCGGAGTCTTCAGGAACATAGCTTCGTGATACTCATAAATTTCCGCGTCGAAGATGGTGCGGAAAGCGTCGACCGGCACTTCCACCTCGCGTACCTGCGCCACCAGTTTCCCGATCGCCGCTATCCGCCTGGTTCATGCAGGACGCCACGTCCGGATCGAGATCGTCGAAGAAACTCTTGCGCGCGATCCCGACGCGCAGCGCCGACACATCTTCCTCCAGCAGGGAAGCGTAATTGGTCGATGCGGTAAGGGTGTCGATCACCAGCGCTACATCACGCACCGTGCGCGCCATCGGCCCGACGGTGTCGAACGAGGTGCAAAGCGGTATCACGCCTTTCATGCTCAACAAGCCCTGGCTGGGACGATGTCCCACAATGCCGCACAACGCGCTGGGGACAACGGATGGAGCCGGAAGTGTCCGTTCCCAGCGCCGCCACACACAGTCCGGCGGCAACCGCAGCACCTGCGCCCGACGACGATCCGCCGCTGATTCGTTCCGTGTTCCAGGGATTTCTCGTGGGGCCGAAGGCGCTGACCACGCCGCTCATGCCGAAGGCGAACTCGTGCATATTGAGCTTGCCGAGCATCACTGCTCCCGCCTGCTTCAGTTGCCGCACGATTTCGGCATCTTCGGCCGGAATGCGCTCGCGATACTGATTGCTGGCGGCCGTGGTGCGCACTCCGGCGGTGTCGAACAGATCTTTCAGCCCGAGTGGGATTCCATGCAGCGGGCCGCGCCAGTTTCCCGCGGCGATTTCAGCTTCGGCTTGCCGAGCCTCGTCCAGCGCGGTGTCGGCCGTAATGGTGATAAAGGCATTGAGGGCAGGATTCAGTCGCTCGATTCGAGCCAGGCACTCGCGAGTGAGTTCCCGCGGAGACAGGCGGCGATCGCGAATCTGTTCGGCAGCTTCGGTCAGGGTGAGCATGAAAGTTGATCCGAAGAGTAACTATAAATGCCGAGCGAGGCAGAATGCTGAATCTCGTCTCATAAGTTGTTTGATCAGGGGACGGCCTCATCTGCGCCGCGAAGATCAACCATGGACTTGGGCTTCAGCCCCTGAGAGATCCTGTTTCTGCAGGGGCTGAAGCCCTTTTTTGGAGGGCTTGGTCGGCACGACTGGAAGTCGTGCCCTGATACAAACTGAAGGCGCGGAGATTTATGAAGGTAGGAGGCTCGGCAAATGAAGCTAAGAGGTCACGCCAAGGCGACGTCTTCGCCTACGCCCGCTTTTGTTTCTTCTGGCATTTGTCGCAGATGCCGTAGATCTGAAAGGTATGGCGAGTGGGCAGGTATTTATTCTTGCGGCCTACTTCCTGCTCGATGCGTTCGATTTCGGCGGAGAAGAACTCGACGGAGCTGCCACACTCGGTGCAAACCATGTGATGGTGATTGCGCCGCTGGTACTGGTGCTCGTAGCGCGCGATGCCATCGTTGAATGCGACTTCGCTGGCCAGCCCACACTCCGCCAGCAGCTTCAACGTGCGATACACGGTGGTGAACCCGATGCGATCATCCTGCTTCTTGACCAGGCGATAAAGTTCGTCGGTGGAGAGATGGTCGCGGGTGTCGAGAAAGGTGCGCAGGATGGTATCGCGCTGCTCGGTGCGCTTCAGTCCGACCCGCTTGAGGTGGCCATGGAAAACGGCTTCCACGTCGCGCACCATCTGGCGTGAAATCGTCGGCTGATCGTCTACACGTTTTTGCAGCATAGGCACGCTGCTTGATCTCCGCAAAACACCTGCTCGGTGTTGCAAGTTTGTTGTTATCAGAATAACACCGGGTAGGGCCGCCAACCCAAATCGAGCGTGCTCTCCCACATTCGTCGCCCACCAAGAGGACATCTAAGGAACCTCTGATTAAGGCTTGTTTTGAAGGGGACGGCCTTTAAGTGTCTGCGTGAGAACCTCTGTCGTCCCTACGGGACTCAGTTTCATTTCCCACTTTACCCAGCACTCCGCCTGTGCGGCTACGTGCTGGGCTATGCTCTTCCGCGCCTCCGGCGCTTGTTTTTCGCGCTTCGTATTCCACCGCTGAAACGCAAAGTTAGTTCTCACGCAGACACTTTAGGCCGTCCGTTAAGTACCCCCAAAATTATGCGGCTTTAGCCGCGGCGGGACCTCGCTTTGACTTGATCAGAGTTCCCCCCTATCACACGATCTCAATCAGACATGATCATGTACCAACGGCACTGCAAAAACGCAATGGCGCATATCCTTGAAATCAGCTAAACTTCCCCGCGAGTAAAGGAACCGTTCCGGCTCGCCACCGGAAAGACTGGACCGGCCGCTTCAGCTACATCGTCACAATCTCAGGACGACGGGAGATTTCCCCAGCCGGGATCTTCTGCGTCGAGAGATGCGGCGTTCCTGGCAATGGCTTCGACGGTTTCACTCCCTGACTTTCTTTCCCGGAGACAGCAATGCCGTTTCGCGTTCTGCTTTCACTTGGCCTTTTCTGTGTACTCGGCGGTTCAGTTTCTCTGGCCCAGCAAGTCGCGCCCGACGCCAGTCCGGTTGGTCCACTGACGGTGGCGACGGGATACTACGATCTGGGAGCTCACGTCGATCCCCTGGTGCTTCCGGGCTGCCAGCCTTTTCAGGGTTACGACTGCAAGATCGATGTTCGCGCCAAGGTGTACCATCCGCAACCGCTCAGCGGGACGTATCCGGTTCTGATCTTCGTTCATGGCAACCACTCGACCTGTGGGCGACCTTATCAGTCGCCGCCCGATCCTCCGGGAATGCTGGGCAATCCGCGCATCGACGATGACCTCACTTACACCGGCACGGGCACTTGTCCGCCGAATTACATGGAAGCGCCCAGTTATACGGGATACGACTATCTGGCAAACCGCCTGGCGAGTTATGGCTATATCGTCATCTCCATCAACACGAATCGCGGCATCAATGGCGGTCCGGGCACCAATGGCGATCCCGACCTGATCGAGGCGCGCGGAATTCTGGTGCTGCGTCATCTCCAAACCCTGAGCAACTGGAACCACAACGGAGGCACGCCGCCCACGGTCGGAGCCAGCCTCCAGGGACATCTCGACTTCACCAACCTCGGGATGCTGGGACACTCGCGCGGAGGCGACGGCATTCGGGCCGCCTACAACACCTACAATGGGCAGAACAGCATCTGGCCGCTCATGATTCTGGATCCGCTCACCTTCAAGGGAATGTTTGAGATCGCGCCCACGGATTTCCTGGGCAACGATTCCAAAGGCGTGCCCTGGGGCGTCATGGCCGGCATGTGCGACGGTGACGTGCATAATCTGGAGGGCGTCGATCCCTACGATCGCGATATCCTGCCGCCGTTTGAGTCTCCACAACTGCAGAAGTCGACTTTTATCGTCTGGGGCGCCAACCACGATTTCTTCAACACTCAATGGCAAGTGAGCGACGGCACGGAGATGGCTCCGCCCTACTATCCATCGATCTGCGAGGGCACGGGGAATAATGCGATCTATACCATGTCGCCCGGCTCGCCGCAGCAGAGGCTGACCTCGATGTCGGCGGTGCTGGCCTTCTTCCGCGGGAATGTAGGAAATTCCACCGATCCCGATTTCAACCGGAACTTCAATTCCTGGTGGGGCATTCCGGCAACCGTCACCGACGAAAACGGCGTGGTGCAACCTTATCCAACCCGGGGCGACCGCGGCTTCACCCCTCCCGTGCCTATCACCGTCTTTGAGGACTTCACTGGGCCGACGGGAACCAGCAGTTATGGATTCCCCAACCTGGCGTCTAACATTAATATCGTTCACGGCCAGGTGCCCAATCACGATCCCAGCTTGCGAGCGGGAATCATCAGCTGGACCGCGGGGGGCAACAATACCTACTTCCAGACCGACTGGACCGCGGTGGGTACCGGCATCAATATTTCCAATTACACGACGCTCGAGATTAGGATGTCGCGGCAAAGCAGCTCGCTCAACCTGGATTCGCCTACCGATTTCTCAGTTCAACTCGAGGGGGTGGGCAGCGCCAGCGGGACGCAGAAGATCAGCAGCTACATCGATCCGAATTTCGTAGGCCAACCGGGCAATCAATCGTACTTGCAGGGTCCGGTGGGATCGATCTATGGAGGGCTTCATCCCATTCTGCAGACGGTGCGCATTCCCCTGGCAAACTTTTCCGGCTGGAAAATCATCGGCCAGAGTGTCCACGGCATACGTCTGGTTTTCAACCAAACGAATCAAGGCGCAATCTACGTTGCCAACATCCGGCTTTCCACATCACCGGTAAACTTGGTCGAAACCCTGGGCGGTGACGATCTGGCGGAGCAGGTGCAACAACCGGAACCGCCGATGGTTCCTGCGGTGCGCCTGCATTCGGCAACCATCACCGGGCTACGAGCTCAATCGGCTTTGGCGCAGAGAGGTGGCACTGCAGGCGTTGAAATCGAAATCACCAGTTCTCAGCCCTTCCCGGTACGCGACAACGCGCTCACGTTGAGCATCGGCTCCAAGCAATTTACCTACAGCCGTTACCTCGCCGGAAACCAGCGCCGGATCATGTTCTCGCTTACCGCAGCCGAGTTCGCCAGCCTGTCCGCAGGCGATCCGGTCGTGGTGCAGTATGGAAGCAAGCCGGTGGGCGATGTCTGGAACTGTGGCAGGCTGAACAAATGATCAATGCCAGAAAACCGATTTCTCTAGTCACAGTTTGATTAGCGACCAGCCGCCACTTCACAATTCGGTTTTGAAAGGGCATGGCTTCACCGCCTGCTGATGAACTCGGCATGAGGCGATTTTGGATAGTCTCCTAATTTGTCCATCAGACTAGGACGCCACCAACAATTCGGATTAGGACAACCGACAATTCAGGTTAGGACAACCGACAATTCAGACTAGGACACCACTTGATTTGAAGGGGCGTAGCTTTAGCTACGCCGTCGCAAGTCTTTATCTTTTGTCATCCCGAATCCGGCTTCAGCCGGTGAGGGATCTGCTCTTCGAGTTTTTCGGCACCCATAATGCCGTGCGGCAAGCCTTGAACGGCACGAATTTTAGGGAGACAGCTTCAGCCTTCTAAATTCAGAGCAACAAGCAGGCAGCTCCCATAAGCTCCCTTGGCTAGGCGCATCATTGTGTTGCTCGGAAAGCTAATGGCCGCTTAGGCAGCCTTGGGGCCGGGAAAGGCGGTTACCGCCTCGCCGGCGGCTCCGGGCTTGGCCTGAACCAGCTTCATGGTATTCCAGTCGTAAGGAAATTCCTGACCGCAATCCAGGCAAACCACATAGGTTCCCGTAACCGAGGCTGCCGCGCTGCGGCGAAGTTTGCTTCTCACTGTGATGGGAAAGCTACAACGTTTGTGCGAACACCCAAAGAGCTTATCCAACATACTCATAAAGTTCCTCCTTGCTTCCGGCGGAACAACAACCCAATCTCGCTGCCGGCTTGGCATGGCCCAGAGTCCGGTACTGCCCCAGTTCGGCTGGTGATGGTTAGATTCCAATGCGCTGCAAAAGGTTCCTCAAGAAAATAGAGCCGGCCCCGAGCGGCCCCGCTTTTGGCATCTCCGCAGCGAGTAACCAAGGCTCTATTCCTTCGGCGCCAACCACATAGGCAGCCCAGCATTCGTCAGCGAGGGACGAACGCCATAAAAGCGTCGCCAGGGTGAGCCCTTGACGCCGCCCCGAAATTCTCCAGCAGCTATAATCGAATTGCTTTGCAACTTCCTCGTTTCCGACTTTGCCTCTGGCTTCTTCTGTTCCTGGCGACGCTGTGCCTGCTTGGCCGGCCGGCGGCCGCGCAGTCGGCTCACGGCACCCAAACCCTTATGGTTATGCCGTTTGAGAATCAGTCGAGTTCTCCTGGTCTGGAGTGGATCAGCGAAGCCTTCCCAGAAGTTCTCTCGCAACGCATGGCTTCGCCACGGCTCTATGTCATCAGCCGTGACGATCGCAGTTACGCTTTCGACCACTCTGGCATCCCGTTGACCGTGCTGCCTTCGCGGGCGACCATCTATCGCGTCGCCGAGCAGATGGACGCCGACTACGTGGTGCTGGGCAGCTACATGTATCGACGGCAACACCTTCAGCGCCAATGCCCAGTTGCTCGACATGAAGAAGCTGCATCTGTATCCGCCGGTCGACAGCAGCGGGCCGCTGACCAGCCTGATCGACTTGCAGACCATGCTGGCATGGCAGTTGTTGCAGCAGATGCCGGCGCCTCCGCAGCTGACGCGCGATCAATTTCTGAAGGCCTCTCCGCCGATACGCCTGGACGCGTTCGAGAATTACATTCGCGGCAGTCCTGGCCACCAGCTAACAGCAGAAGGTCCACTACTTCCGCGACGCGGTGAAGCTCAATCCCAACTACACTCTCGCCATGCTGCAGTTGGGTAAGACCTACTATCGAGAATCATGAATACGAATCGGCGGCAGTGTGGTTCGCGCCGCGTGCCGAAGACCGATCCGGCTGCGGGCGAAGCCAATTTCCTGCTGGGGATGTCGGAGTTCTATCGCGGCAACTTCGACAAAGCGTTCGCCGCCTTCAACTATCCTGTCGACACGATTGCCGCTGACCGAGGTATACAACAACATGGGCGTGGTGGAGGCTCGGCGAGGACGGCGAGCGTCGGCGGTCGAATATTTCTCCAAGGCCAGTCAATGCCGATCCCAACGATGCCGACTACCGTTTCAACCTGGCGGTGGCCCTGTTCAAGAACGGCGACAGCGCCGGAGCGGCTCGGCAGTTAAGAGATGAGTTGCAGCAGCGTCCCACCGACGGCGAAGCCAAGTCGCTGCTGGACATGATCAATCGCGGCGTGCCGCCGCCGCCTCCCGCGACGCCAACTGCTGCGGCCTCGGGCAACGCGTTGCTGCCTTCCAACCAGCTGCACCTTCCACTGGAGCGCATCAAGCGCAACTACGACGAGACTTCGTACCGCCAGCTGCAGATGGAGATCGACAATCTTGCCGAGGCGCGGCTCGCCAAGACGGATGGGCATACCCGCGCCGCCTATTACGTGCAGCGCGGCAAGCAGTTGCTGGCGCAGAATCATGCCGGACCAGGCCGAGGTCGAGTTCCGCGAGCGCCATCGGCGCCGACTACGGCAACGTGACCGCCCACGCGCAGCTGGCGCATGCTGCTGGAGAAGAAAGGCGACGTGACGAATGCGCGCAGCCGAAGCCCAGACGTCGGTGCGGCTGAAGCCCAATGTCGATGGGCTGCTGGTGCTGGCGCGGCTCGACCTGAAGCAGAACCAGATCCCGTCGGCCAGCAGCGAAGTCGATCGCGCGCTGGCGCTGGAGCCGGCCAATTCCTCAGCCCTGGCGCTAAAACACGATATCGCCGCCCGGCAAACAGGTTCACAATAGCTAGGTGAAGGGGAATCGCTTTAGCTACGCCGTAGCAATTGTTGTCAGCACGTGCCCGACTTTACAGGCTGCTGCAAAACTTATGGGACGTCGAAGCTCGGGTAGAGCTGGCCTTCAGGCCAGCGTCTAATGTTCTTTGTTTTGATCCTGAGCCGGGCTTTAGCCGGCGGTAGCAACTCTGTTTCTCGAGTTGTTCAGCAGCCTCTTTAGTCGGCGAGGATCTGCTGTTTCAAGTTATTGGCCAAAACTGTTCAGCGGACGATACAGACCCACCCTCCGGAAGGAGGCCACATGACTCGAACTCCAATCGCTCTTTGCGCTCTCATCCTGACGCTGGTGGCAACCACCACCGCCTTCGCCAGCAGCGTCGTCAAGATCAGGGTGGACGACACCATCCAGCCCATCAGCGCCGAATACATCGATCGCGCCATCGAACACGCGCGCCAGACCAATGCCGACGCCGTGCTTGATCGAGCTGCGCACGCCCGGCGGGCTGGTCGACTCCACCCGCGACATCATCCAGAAGATTCTCGCCTCGCCGGTGCCGGTGATCGTTTACGTCGCGCCCAGCGGAGCCAACGCAGCCTCCGCGGGATTCTTCATTCTGGAGTCGGCCGACATCGCGGCCATGGCGCCCGGGCACCAACACCGGCGCGGCGCATCCGGTCATCACTGGGCGGCGAGAAGATGGACGACGTGATGAAGGCCAAGATGGAGAACGACTCGGCCGCCTTCATGCGCTCGTTCGTCGGGCCTCGCGGCCGCAATGTGCAACTGGCGGAGAGCGCGGTGCGCGAGTCGAAATCGTGGACCGATCAGGAAGCTCTGCAGCAGCACCTGATCGACATCGTCGCCCGCGATCAGGACGACCTGTTCCACCAACTCGAAGGCCGCACGATCAAGCGCTTCGACGGCAAGCAGGTAAAGCTTCACCTGGTCGGCGACACGGTCGACGAGATGCCGATGACCTTGCGCCAGCGCATTCTCGACTTCCTGCTCGATCCCAACATCGCTTTCCTGGTGCTGGCCGTGGGCGCGCTTGCGCTCTATGCCGAATTCAACCATCCCGGCGCCATCGTACCCGGCGTGGTAGGAGTGGTCTTCATCCTGCTGGCGCTGTTTGCGCTGAACCTGCTGCCCACGCGTTACGCGTCGTTCACGCTGATCATTGCGGCGTTCGTGCTGTTTATGCTGGAGGCGAAGTTTGCCACCCACGGAATCCTCGGCATCGGCGGCATTGCGCTGCCTGACGCTGGGCGGGCTGCTGCTGGTCGACGGACCGATTCCGCAGATGCGCGTGAATCTGTGGACAGCGCTGGGCGTGAGCGTGCCGCTTGGCGCGATCACCGTTTTTCTCATGACGATTGCCCTCCGTGCGCGACGTAACAAAGTCGTCACCGGTTCGCAAGGAATGATCGGCGCAATCGGCGAGGCGCGTACCGACATCGATCCGGAAGGCAAGGTGTTCGTGCAGGGCGAACTGTGGAATGCACATGCGCCCACTCGCGCGTTGGAATCGGGGATCAAGTCGTGGTGCGCAAAGTTGAGGGCCTGGAACTGGAAGTGGAGAAGGGCGGCAATTAGCAACTGAAACCAGCAACCGTTAGCGGTGCCGTTTCAAATCAAACGGCACCACTACCCGGCAACCATTGCGTTTGACGGAAACGCCACGCTACCAGATAATTAAAAGGTTGCCCCCTCGTTCAACGGCAGGACAGCTGACTCTGGATCAGCATATCGGGGTTCGAATCCCTGGGGGGCAGCCAAGTATTTTCAAGCACTTCCAAGTCCTCTCTTTTTGACCTGTGTCTCCCGTTTGCGCGCCGCGTTTGCGGATTGTTGCGGACCCATTTGGCTGTCAAGCCGATCCACCCACGCAATGTCGGCACCGGGAATCAAGTGCGGCGAACTCTACGTGCAGGGAAATGTGAGGATCGCTCTAGGTGGCGATCTTATTCTTGAAGGCGCCGACCGCGCCGAGCATTTCGATATTCTCGATTCCGTCAGCATCACTCCCGGAACAGTACTGGTCATTGGCACGGGGGGAGCGCTGGAAGAGAGCAGCCTTGCCTACGACCGCAAAGTCGCGGGTGTCGTCTCCGGTGCCGGCAAGTTCAAGCCAGGCATCGTGCTGGACAAGCGGAATCACCCCGAGAATCGGCAGCCGATCGCGCTTGCTGGGAAAGTCTACTGCAAAGCGGACGCAGATTTCGGCCCCATCGAGGTCGGCGATCTGCTGACGACCTCGCCCACTGCCGGACATGCCATGAAAGCACAGAATTCCCTGTCGCGC
The DNA here is from genome assembly GCA_963746515.1 of uncultured Acidobacteriaceae bacterium. GTDB lineage: Bacteria > Acidobacteriota > Terriglobia > Terriglobales > Acidobacteriaceae > Bog-257. The sequence continues at coordinate 326,446 of CAVVBO010000007.1, forward strand.
GTTCGGGGCTTTACTTGGCAAGGCTCTCGGTGCATTGCCTGACGGTCGGGGGCTGATCCCCGTTTTGGTCGCCCTTCAGTAGAGACTTGTGGTGCAAGGGAAACATCATCACAACCGCAACCGTTCGTCTCATGATGAATTAGAAACCGCACTAAGCCATTGTTGGGGCGAACACGGGTCAGGGGAGGTACTTCGCATATCCGGTCGCAGGCGGCAACCCGTGTGAGCTCTCTTTTCTCACCTGGCCGGATGGTCTCAACCCCATGAAACATCAAGTTCTGGTAGTGCGTCGGGGCTCGTCAGGACATATTCATGACGATCGAGTTTTGTGCCGTCGAGGCAACGTGTTGCCGCGTTATGGGCAACTCGTAGCTTCTGGAATCCCAATTCTCCGCGATGCGTCGGCTAGGCTCGTTTCTGTCGAAGTACCCGATACTGATTGCCTTCGCGCCAAGGTGGCCGAACGCGTACCGAATAGCTGCGTTTGCCGCCTCCGTCGCCATGCCTTGTCCGGCGTATTTAGGCGCCACCCAGTATCCTGTCTCATACACTTCTTGCTTATCGGTAAGATCCAATGCGGTTCGGGCAACGAAATCCCCGTTGATCCGATGGAATCCGGCCAATGCGATTCCTGCTTGATTCTGGTAATCCATCGTTCGCCGAATAGAATCTTCCATCGCTTGCCGCGACAATTGGTTGTCGAAAGCCCAACTCATCCAACGCTGCAAATCGGGCCACGCTTCCTCCTTGGCGGTCTGGATCGAATCCAAATCGCCAAGCGTTGGCGGACGCAAGATCAGGCGCGGCGTAACGATCGGCATCAAATGGCGCATAAAGCGGCTACGCTGGAATTGTAGCGGACTGGTGAAGACGAAAAGTACCCTGCCTGCACGCAATGCTCCGTCCACGCACCACCTGGAAGATCCGTATTCCCCGAGCTCAACTTGTCCCCCAACGCCCTAGGCGCGGATGTTCGTCAGCCGTTCCGAGCGTATCGTCGGCCACTCGGGAGTAATCGAGTTTGACGGGTTGTCGGCTACGCGTGGAAGTGTGATGGACCCGCGCTTTCGGTACACATCCGCGCTTAGGGCGTTATACGGCAAGTTGGCGTGCCTTCACCAGATGCTGGCCGACTCCCGAGGAACATATTCCATCCCGTTTAGATAGGGTGCGACTTGGCCTGTTATCACCAGCTATCTGCGAGCAAGCCCAGCTTCGCTTGCCCGTCAACCGCCCGAAACGCGGTAGGCGCACATCGGCGGGGTCGACGGGGACTGTCGAAATCCTTGCCCGACTTATCGCGGTATCCAAAATTTGGACGTCGGATTCTACGACTACGATCACATAGCGATGTAGAAGTATGGTCCTCCGGCGATGCCCGGGCTGTAGTGACAACAGAATCGGTCCTCTCCGAATGGGATGCGTCATAAAACTCAACCGAAAACTTCAAACTGAGGCGTTCCCTATGTGTCTTTGTGATTGCAAAAGTAAGGCAAAGGTGCTACCGTTTCTGGCCGCCAATGGGGATAGCCCCTGGTAGTTCTCCCACCCGCCGACTCAGAAAAGAGGACATCGTGAAAACGCACTCGCCGACCTGCCCGCGCCAATTCCTAGGCGCGGCGGAGATACTGTCGTTTGTCGCCTTATTTTGTCTGGTGGGCGGAAACGCTTCGGGCCAACTTTCACAATCTGCCGCAACACTGGGCCTCGCCAAAACTACAGATGCGAGTTCAACCGGGGTCATAGGTGGTGTCTCCGCGGATGCGGCTTCGCGTTCGCGACTGGTCGCGGCTTACGGGAAATTGCCGTTGAGCTTTGAGGCCAATCAAGGCCAGACGAATTCCGAGGTGAAGTTCCTCTCGCGAGGCCGCGGATACACACTGTTCCTGACTGGCAATGAAGCAGTGCTGGCGTTGAACAAGGCAGAAATTGGCGGCGGTACTCGGAAACCGGAATTCGGAACTCGTCTCTCGCCGCTTGCCACTCGCCATGCGGCCTCTGTTCTGAGGATGAGCCTAGTCGGTGCGAGCGAGTCGGTGCGGGCGAGTGGCCTGGAAGAGTTGCCAGGCAAGAGCAACTACTTCATCGGCAACGATCCCAAGAAGTGGCGGACTGACGTGGCGAATTACGCCAAGGTGCGATACCAGAACGTTTATCCCGGTGTCGATCTCGTCTATTACGGTAATCAGGGAAAGCTCGAATATGACTTTGTAGTGGCGCCGGGTGCGAACCCCACCCGGATCAAGTTGGATGTAATGGCGGACCTGGGTGTGCGCCCATCGTCTGCGGCTGGTGGAGGGAAGAGCGCACATGTAAGCGCGCCTCTTCGGATCGCGGCGAATGGTGATCTGGTGGTGAGTCTTAGCGGCGGCGAAGTCCGCTTCCACAAGCCCGTGGTTTATCAGGAGGTAGATGCGAGTTTGTCCAGCCAACAGCGAGATCCGGGCATAAACTCGTCTCTACAACGCCGATATTCAGAAGGCCGCTACGTGCTGGAGGCAGGCAATCAAGTAACTTTCCAAGTGAGCGCCTACGACAAAACAAAACCATTGGTCATCGATCCCGTGCTGACGTATTCCAGCTATCTTGGCGGCAGCAGTACCGATGAGGGGCACGCCATCGCTATCGATGCCTCAGGTAATGCCTATGTAACGGGCCCCACCCTCTCGCTCGACTTCCCGCGGGTGAATCAGGCGTCAGGCGCCTGCGACGGAAGTTGTGGTCAAGGTCCCTACAGCGACGTTTTCGTGACCAAGATCAACGCATCCGGCACCGCACTGGTTTACTCCAGCTATTTGGGCGGCAGTGGTGGCGATATTGGGTACGGCATTACCGTAGACGGCTCGGCCAACGTTTATGTGACAGGCCGGGCCGGCTCGTTCGATTTCCCCCGGGTGAATCAGATTCCGGGCGGCTGCAACGGAGATTGCGGCAATGGGTTCAATTACGACGCCTTCGTGACCAAGTTCAGTGCTGCGGGCGACGCAGTGGTTTACTCCAGCTTGCTCGGTGGCAGCGGTGAAGATTCCGGGGGTGGCGTCGCCGTGGACGCCGCTGGCAACGCCTATCTCACGGGCGTGACTATTTCTGCTAACTTTCCGCGGGTAAACCAGATCTCAGGTGCCTGCCAGGGGAGTTGCGGTAGCGGGAACGACTACGACGCCTACGTGATCAAAATCGATGCTGCGGGCGACAGCTTCGTCTATTCTAGCTTGCTTGGTGGGAGCGGTCAGGATTATGGCGGCCAAAACATTGCGGTGGACGGCTCGGGCAACGCCTATCTTACGGGCCCCACGGATTCAACCGACTTCCCCCGGGTGAACCAGATTTCCGGCGCTTGCCAGGGAAGCTGTGGCAGTGGCTCCGCCGACGCCTACGTGACCAAAATCAATGCTGCGGGCAGCGCCCTGGTTTACTCGAGCTTGCTTGGCGGGAGTGGTGAAGATGACGGGGCCGACATTGCCGTGGACGACTCGGGCAACGCCTATCTGACGGGCCGCACCTCCTCGGCCGATTTTCCCCGGATAAACCAAATCCCAGGCGCCTGCCAGGGGGGTTGCGGCAGCGGGAGCAGCTTCGATGTTTTCGTCGCCAAGATCAACGTTGCTGGAAGCGCCCTGGTCTATTCGAGCTTGCTCGGCGGCAGCAGTGACGATGAGGGGACCGGCATCGCTGCGGACGCCTCGGGCAATGCATATTTGATAGGAGGTACCAATTCGACCGACTTTCCGCGAGTAAACCAGATCCTGGGCGCGTGCAACGGAAACTGCGGCACCGGCGCCAATGCGGACGCCTTCGTGACCAAGCTCAATGCTGCGGGCGACTCGCTGATCTACTCCAGCTATCTGGGCGGTAGCGGTGATGAGAATGGCGGTTCCCTCGTCAGAAATTCTCGCATCGCCGCGGACGGCTTCGGAAATGCGTATCTGACAGGCACGACGGATTCACCCGACTTTCCCCAGATGAATCAGATATCAGGTGCCTGCAACGGAAGCTGCGGCAGCGGTGACAATTCGGACGCGTTCGTGACAAAGATCGCGCCATCGTCTAACGTTGGCCTGAATCCAACCGCCTTGAGCTTCGGTTCCCCGGGGATGACAAAGACGATCACTCTAACGAATACCGGCGAATTACCTTTGATGATCGACAGCATCGCGATCACCGGCACCGATCAGGCCGATTTCGAACAGTCGAACAACTGCCCTATCAGTCCGCAAACGCTCGGGCCGGGAGACCACTGCACCATCGCGGTGGCCTTCAGCGCGAGGGGGACAGGACAGAGAACCGCGAACTTGACCATCACAGACAACGCCCCGGATAGTCCGCAAATGGTTCCGCTTACTGGTAACGCGAGCGCCAGGCGCCCTCTGAAATGAGCAATCTGGCTGATCTGGCAATCAGGGTCAAGTCAGCGCACTAGCTTGGGCCCGTTATGCCGGGACGGCACTAAACCGTCCCGGATTCTTATTCCAAGCGACCGTGCTCAACATTTCGATTCGAGCCAGGTGCGATAAGTCCCCGATTGTCGGCAGCAAGGAAACTGCCTGCACGACGACTCGGATATCTGGCGTGATATCCCCATGTAGTAAGTAATCCCTGCCGCCAGGATTGGTTACGTGTTGGCTGTTCACAACACTAATCCGCAAATCGCGGAGAATCTCTTGACGGGATAACAGTTGCGACAGCAGAGGAGTCTTCGAGTGTCGATTTGCTGTTGTTTGTGCGCTACGATTGCCGTGATTCCGCCCTTCAACAGCCCATACTATGGCGTAATCTCGAAGACTAATCCGTATTCATACGCTCCGCCGTCGGCGGCGGTTCCGTAGACATCGCCGACTCCGTCAACAACAAGGCTCCCATTGGGCTCGGCGCCATCGTCAAAACCGGCGAACGAGTGCAGGTTGATGTAGTTCCAGACGCCATTGCCGTAGGTGAGTTCGAAGATAGATCCGTTGTTCCCCAATGTGCCAGGGTCGTTCCGCGCGCCGTAGATGTTTCCCGCTTGATCGACAGTGAGAGTGCCGGTGGGGCCCCAGCTCGACTGTCCGGAAAATCCATAAACGAGCGTATACGTCCAGCCGCCGCCTGGTTGTGGCGAGAGCTGAAAGACAGTACCGCCATTCCCCGGACCGCCCGAACCCGTCGACCCCAGCAGATTGCCCGAGTGATCGAAGATCAGGCCGCCAAAAGGTATCAAGCCGTCGTTGCCGCCCTGAAAATCGTGAAGGATGGTCTTCATCCAGCCGGAGCCTGAGGGCGAAAGTTCATAAACGTTCCCATAGCCATAACGGCCATCGACTTCGGTCACGCCGTAGATATTTCCGGCAGCATCGATGGCCAGGTTGCCTCTGGGCTGGCTGCCATCGTTGCCGCCAGCGAACTGGTAGATCACGTTCAGGCTCCAGTTGTTGCCGTTGCGCACGACTTGGTACACGGCGCCTCGGTCATTGCCGCTCCAGTGCGCGACCGCGCCGTAGAGATTTCCGGAGGAGTCAAACGTCAGCGGGCTGCCGTATTCGTTCTGCTCAAACGCGTATGCATAAAGAGAGGTCTCGGTCCATTCCCCTAGCGCCCGCGCGGGCACCTGCAGCTTGAAGAGGACGCCGCCGTTGAACTCGCCTGCCACGGTGTTGGTGCCGTAGAGGGCGCCGTCGGGTCCGAAGGTAACGCGAACGTCCGGACTGGCGCCGTCGCTCCCGTCGGTAAAGTCGTACAACGTATTCAGCATCCAGCTCTGACCAATGTGAACCATCTTGAAGACGGTGCCACCGTGATTGCGTCCTCCCGCTGCCGTCGTACCGTACAGATTTCCGGCGCGGTCGGAGATCAACCCGTCATCAGGGCGGGCGCCGTCGGTGCCGAGCAGATCGAAGCTGTGGAGTACCGTGTAAGTCTGGGCCTGCGCTGGCTGCAGCAGCGAGAGCATGCCTAAGATTGCACCCAGCGCGAGACCGCAAAAGCGCGAGTTGATTTGCGACATCGAGAAACCTGCAGCCGGTGAGTTCGTCATCGTTTGCCTCTGGCCCTGCGACCTCGGCGTCCCGCTGGGCCTGCATATCTTACCCCACGAGTACCTTGCTTGCGCTCTTCCAGGCACACGGCCATCATAATGAAAAGCGTATCGAACAACGCGCTGGGCATGATCTCATCTGGTGCCGCAGGATAATTGGCGTAACATCCCCAACTCACACGTAATCCCTCCCGCCAGGATTGGTTACGAGTTGGCCTGATTTCGCCAGTTACACATTTCGAAGCTATCTTGATGCGCTCCACCTCGATTGCAGTCAGGCGGCGAACTATACATATCACCAGTGATCCGGCAGACGGCTAACCGATTGACTCGCGAGGCCCTTTCAACCGGACACATCAAGTTGCCGGCTGAATATTCTGGTTGATGTGGAAAACATTTCCGGGGTCCCATTTGGCCTTGATCTGCGCCAGCCTGGCGTAGTTTGCGCCGTAGGGGCCGGACAGGTCGGCACTATCGTCCTGATCAAGATAGTTCACGTAGCGGGCTTTTGCGCAGAACGGTTCCAGCTCGGTAAATACCTCACGTGTCCAGGCTATATTCGCTTCATTCTCAGCCGGATCGTGCCACTGAGAAATTAGCCCCAGGTTGAAGCCTTCGCGACGGTGCGGGAAGGCTGTCTGGTGCTGCGGCACGCGAGCCAGGGCGCCATGCCAGTGCTCCACGAGGATACCGGTATATTTCGACGGACACCGCTCAATTGCATCGATCATCTTGTCGATAGACTCGTCGCTCAGGACGTTCAGGAAACTCGATTTCCAGTAGTACAACATGCCTTTCGGGTAGGTGGCGTCGAACATGGTGTTCAGGTCACAGTAGCTCGTCGGCTGAATGGAATCGAAGAGTGGCGATCCTAATTCCTTAATGGGCCGCAGAACTCTTTCGCCATCGGCGATGGTGCCGCAGTGCGAAGCCCCGATGATGACCACCTTGACTCCGGAACCATCCGGCGCGTGTCCAACTGCCGACATGGAGATGACTTCGTCCGGAGTCGACTCGGCGAACTCGCGGAAGAAGCGCAACACTTCTTGCGCTCGTGAGAATGGCCACGCAGCCGCACCTGCCATAATTGTCGGCCCCACGGGATGCAGCCGGTACTCGAAGGAGGAGACAACGCCGAAGTTGCCGCTTCCGCCTCGCAAAGCCCAGAAGAGATCGGGATTCTCGTCCTCGCTGGCGCGTACCACCCGCCCGTCCGCGGTAACAACGGTAGCGGCCACCAGATTATCGACCGCCAACCCATGCTTTCCTGCCAGATAGCCGACCCCGCCGCCGAGTGTCAGTCCGGCGATGCCTGTCGTTGAGATGACTCCCCCGGTGGTCGCAAGGCCATGCTTCTGAGTTGCGCCGTTGAACTCGCCCCAGGTGACGCCGCCTTGGGCAACGGCACGCCTCGCCGCAGGATTCACCGACACCGCCTTCATGAGGGAGAGGTCGATCATCATCCCGCCTTCGACGCTGGCGCGTCCGCCAACGTTGTGACCTCCGCCCCGCACGGCGATCTCCAGGCGGTGTTCCCGCGCAAAGGCAATGGCCACGACTATATCGGCGTCTTTGCGGGGCCTCGCGATCACGGCAGGGTGTTTGTCCACCATGCCGTTAAACAGCGCGCGGACATTGTCGTACTCCGGATCGCCCGGCTGAAGAGCGGTTCCTGCAAACTTGCTCCGGAAGTTGGCTAAGGCGGACAGGGCGATTTGCGGTTGTGCCATTGGTTTCTATTCGAACAGGAGGAAAGATTGTACTGTGCTTTGGATGCCAGGCACAATCCTTCGCACTCAGCTAGCCCTGTCCGTCTCTTCGCCCCAGACTATGGCGCGGAATAGCTGGCGATAACTCCCCAGCTAGTAGGTAATCCTGAAGCATGCCCTTCAGTTGCCACACAGTGGGTGACCAGTCGCCGTCAGAGCGGCTCTGCCTATACCCGGACAGCGGCTCATTTACGCGGGCCAGAAATCTTGTTCGGGGAAGTCTCTTGGACGTGTTGTCGGCATTCCGTCCTTGTTGACGTGGCCGGGCCGAATCCTTAAACAGCACGGGATGGGCGTTATACGCCCATATGAAAGGAAAGCATTCGTAAGCGCTGGCCGACTTTCCGGGAGTCGCACGAAAATCCCCACCCAAGGACGACCAACGGCCTTGAATGGGGTACCCGAACGTTTCCTGAGTAGGTTTACAGCGCGGCGATGCCGTTTTCGCCGGCTGCCGGTGGCAGGCCTTCTACTTCGATAGGCTGGTCGAGCGTGCCGTCACTGCGAATGGCGAACACGCCTATGGTTCCAACCGCGGCATTCAGACTGAACAGGTATTGTCCATCGCCGCTGATGGTGATATCGAGATTGGTGCTACCCGGGGGATTGCTGCCGACAATCGTGCCCGCGATTGGCGTCAGGCTGCCGTCATTAGCAATGGTGAATCCCGCGATGTTCGAGCTACCCGCGTTCGAAACATAAACGGAGCGGCCATCGGGAGTAATGGCATTCCAGCAATTGGCCGCGCCCAGGGTCGGCACACTCTGGCTGACGGCGGTCAGCGTGCCGTTCGCCTGCACGCTGTAGGACGACACGGCCGAGGCATTCACCCCGCCTGCAGGGCCGGTCTCCGAGACAATCAGCTTTCCATCGGGAGCAAATCTCGCGGAGAAGGCACCGGGTGAAGGACTGGGATTCACCACAGCTGGCCCCAGCGAGCCGTCTCCGTGAACCGGAAAGATGTCGATGTTGTTGGCCAGGCGCTCCGTCACTGCAAGAAACTGGCCATCGGGACTAATGGTGATGGAAGCTCCTCCAGTGGCATTGGCGCTCAGAAATACGGTGGAATTCTCGATCTCTTGCAGGTGGCCCTGGCTGCCAATACGAAAGCCCACCACACTCCCTGGGCCGCCCTGGTTCAGGACGTAAACGAGGTTCTGGTGCTGTGCAACCGCCACCGGATTACTTCCACCCGATGCCTCTCGATCCGCGATGGAGAGCCGACCATTCTGTAATACGCGGAATACGGTAATGTCCCCGCTGCCGGCGTTAGCAGCGAACAAAAAGTTGTGGTCCTCACTTAAGGTGAGCGAACCTTGTGATTCCAAGGGATCGTTCACCCCTCCACTGCCTCTTCCCCCAGTTTGATATTGGTTGCCCTGGCGGAATGCTCCGTCATCGGATTGCTCAAATGTGACGATTTTGTTGTCGTTGGCATTGTTCGTCATCACGAACACGGTTTCTGCTCGCCTTGTACGCTCAGCGGCGTGCAGCACGGGAGTAACCACGGCAACTCCCATCACGAACGCCACTAGTCCACGAACTGCTCGTAACATCGGACTTCCCCTTCAGTCAATTAGATTTACGCGCCCCGATTCGAGAGAAGCTTGGTGTGTGTTGTTCCCACCACACTGGAGCACGCAAACATGGGAGCCGCGGCATCGAGAAAAGTTACCGCCAATGTAGCGCTATCAAAAAATAGCGACTGTCGCGACAGGGCTGGTGGTCCGATTCTGGCCAGGAGATTTTTTCTTACATGGCAGACGGGCCGAATCATTTGAATACAAACTCAGCCGCCTAGCCTTGCGTAACCACCAAACGCTCTCAAACATCGCCGATGCGTTCGGAATGCCAGTATCAACCCTTGTAAGCAGAGCCGAGCGGCGCTTCTCGAGAAGTTCCGCACCTGCACCACTATGACGCTGGAAGCCGTGGATCTGAAAAAGCTCGACTTCACAGCCGGCGGGCCGGGCTCGTCGTCTGCCCATCACGGACACAGCGCCCGGTGTGCAGATGGTGGAAGCCAGTTTCCTTCCGCTGGTGAAATAGCGAGCAGCGCGGTTGAGGAAACTCACGCCGACAAATAAAGTATGTAGGCGTGAATGGTTCGGATTTCGAGAAGCCATCGTCGAAAGCAGCTCGACTATTGCTGACATGGGGATCGCTTGCCCTGGCAGCGGCCGAGAGTCTGTGCGTCGCCGCCGTGGGGCTGAGCGGAGTGCGGGTTGCGCTCGGGCTCACCTCGCTGTTTGCCGCAGGCGCGGGCGGTCCGGCGCGCGGATTTCATCAGGAAGCGCTGCGCATTCCTCTGCTGACGGTTGGGGCCGTGGGCGCGCTGCTCAGTCTTCTGTTGTTGTGGAATGAAGAGAAGCTGCGACGAAATCCGTCAGCCGCCTGGCGTTTGCGACCCTTGACGCCGCAACAACGCCGCCGCCGCTGGTTCAACTTGACGGCCGCAATTGTGACGCTGCTGCTGGTGGCTGCAGAGTTGATCACGCATCCGTTGTTTCATCACGAGATGTGATGGGGGCGGCTCGTGCGGTGGAAGAGCGGGGCTTCAGCCCCGCGTCAGGCGCCCCCATATAAAAGAGTCGGACTTTAGTCCGGCGGCATACCTGCATCGCCGTTCGCGATCTCCTCCTGCAAGCGCGCGTGCAGACGGTCGCTGTAGCCGACCGGCAGCGCGAATGTCCGGTCATCGGCGATGAGATACAAAATGTTCCGCGTCGAATCCAGCACAGCTGCGCAATGGCGGCAGTGGGCCAGGTGCTCTTCGATGGCTTCCCGCAACTCGGGCGGAACATCGCCGTCGATGTAGTTCGAAATTTGATCCCACACATGTCTGCAATTCAGAACCATGTCCCACCTGCCTTGCTCCGGAACAATCCCCTCAACCCCGTCCGCTTCGATTGCAACTGCGGCGCCAGGATCTTCTGCATCATCAGCCGCGCCCGCAAGAGCCTGGTCTTCACCACTCCCTCGCTCACGCCCAGCCGCGCCGCCGTCTCGGCGATGTTGAGCTCCTCGACATCGCGCAGCAGCAGCACCTCGCGATAGATGTCCGGCAAACTGGCGATGGCGCTGTGCAACAGCTCGCGCAGCTCCTTGCGCTCCAGCGCCTCCAGTGGCACCTCGCGCCAGTCGGTAATGACGGCCGGGGTGAAGCTGCCGTCTTCTTCTTCCGGCGACTGGTCCACCGACTCGAACTTGAGCACGCGGTCGTGCCGCAGCCGCGCCCGCGCTTCATTGATCGCAATCGAAATCAGCCAGGTGCTGAACTTCGACTCTGCGCGGAAGCTGTGCAGATTCTTCAGCGCCTTCAGGATGGTTTCCTGGGCGGCGTCTTCGGCGTCTTGCTCATTCTGCAAGATCGAGAACGTCGCGTAGTACACGCTCTTCTCGTACGGCCGCACCAGTTCGTGAAAAAGCTCGCGTTCGCCGGCAAGGATGCGAGCGATCAGCCCAGCGTCGCGCATTGCCGGGGAGTTGGTGGGCAAAGAGCCGGCGCTGTGGGGTTCCGCAGTCAAAGGGGGTTTCCTGTCGATCTCAGGAACGCATTCTACGCATATTAAGTTTTCGATTCGCGAATGCGACAAAAGTTACAGCCTGCGGGCAATTGAAACAAATCGGCATCTCCCGAGTCTTATCAATTGTCATGAACAAACTGGTTCGCTTGATCCTTGCTATTCGCGCTGGCTCTGATTGGGAGCGGATTCGCCGTTGCCCAGAATCCGGTTGTGGTCGAATTATTTACCTCCGAGGGCTGCTCCAGCTGCCCGCCAGCCGATGAAGTGCTGGCCGAACTCGGGCGCCAACCCCAGACCAACGGGGCTGAGCTGATTCTGCTGGGCGAGCATGTCGACTACTGGAACTACATTGGCTGGACCGACCGGTTCTCGTCAGCGCAATTCAGCCAGCGACAGAGCGACTATGCTCGCGATTTCCATCTCGCATCGCCTTACACGCCGCAAATGGTGATTGATGGGCGCGTGCAGTTCGTCGGCAACAACCTCGACGACGTGCGCCAGAAGATTGCCGGGGAAGCCAAGCAGCCAAAGCCCGCGCAGGTCTCACTAAAGTGGAGTGGGAGCGATCAATTGCACGTCGCGGTGCAGTCGGGTTCCGCAGGGAAGGCCAAAATCTTGCTGGCCGTAACCGAGGACGGGCTGAGTACGGCCGTCGGTAGCGGCGAAAATGGCGGACACACGCTGCACCACACCGCGGTTGTGCGGCAACTGCGTGAGCTTGGCAGCACGGACCTGGGCGCTGGGAAAGATAAATTCGAGACAATGGTCGACGTGCGGCGCAACCCAGCGTGGAATGTTGCGCAATTGAAAGTCGCGGTGCTGGTGCAGGATCCGGCTACGGGACGGATTCTGGGCGCGGGAGAAATTGCTTATCCGGCTTCGGAAAAAGGCGCGGAGAAAACTGCCGCATCGCCCGCTCTGTAACTTTTCTGGCGGCTGCGATTCTCATCCCTGGTGGCAATCAACGACCACCAAGTTAAAAGGAGAGAAAATCATGAAGAAGAAAATTCTTGGCATCATGGCCATGTGCACGCTGGCCAGTTCGTTCAGCCTGTTCGCCCAAGACACCATGAAGCAGGACAGCAGCAAAGATCAGATACAGTCCAGCGACGGCATCAAGAACGACAACATGAAGAATGACAACATGTCTGGCGACAACATGAAGAGCGGCAATTCAACTTCCAGCAAGAAAACTGCCTCGAAAAAGAAGAAGACCACCCAGAGCAGTTCCAGCGACAACATGAAAAACGACAATATGAAGAACGACAACATGAAGGCCGACCAGCAGGACCAGATGAAGCATTAAGAAGCGGTTGTCAGTTGTCGGTGGGCATTTATCGGGGTAAGGGTCAGCCCTCAGTATTCAGCTGTCAGCACTCAGTATTCTCGGGTCAGCCGTCAATGATCGGCTGCTAGGGCATATTGCTAGTCGTTGGCAGCTGACAGCTAACCGCTAATTGTCGCCTTCCTCACTCACCTGCGGAAGCGGTCAAGCACTTCGCTGTTGCGAGCGTTCCAGCATTCCGCCGCGTGCGGCGAACCACGCGTGCCAGATTTCGCCCCAAGCCGTTTCTCAGCGATACTGATAATCACGTTTTCCGGAAACCATCCTTCACTTGTCGCTCTCTCGAATTGATCCCAGCGGTCAGTGTTCTCAGGCTTAATTGTTCTCACGTCCACATAGGCGACCTGTACGTCATCCGCTGTCGCACGGAAATCAATGGTTTTGGCGCCGCCGGGCAGGGGGCTCGACTCTAAACTCCTGAATCGTGACTGCCTATTTGCCAGGACGGCGCTTGCCATGCAGAGCTCATTATGAGCTTCGTCTATTGCTCTGAAATGTCGCCAGGCCGACGGAACCCGGCCAAAATTCGCGGTGTTTGAAAACGTTCAACCCCACATACACGTAAGCTGCTGAAACTACAATGGCAAGAAAGTGACACACTCACTGTTTGGAACCTGATAGTTTCTAACGCGTCTGGCGGTCATGCTTGCGGAATTCCAGTGGCCTTGCCCCTTCCAATTGAAGCTTCATGATCGGCTATTTCCGACTGAGCGAGGGACGACTTATACGTTTAGGGCTTCGGATGAGTGGCGGGCGGGACCATCGTTGGGCCTCCGCGACGTGCCTGGAAAAAGCAAAAACTGGCCGCCGAGTTTGTTCTTCATATCGACCACCTGTTTGCGCGCATGCAGTGTCTCAATACGTACGAAGCAAAGACGAACGCCATGACGAGAATCGGATCAAATTTATCCCAAGTACTTCCACCGCCATTCAGTTGTGAATAGAACGCGAGTAAGAGATTGATCGCGAGACCAGCATAAACCCACTCAGTCAATCGAGGCACATTGGGGATCAGAAGGCCCACGCCAGCAAGGATGTGGGTCACGCCAATCAGAGGGATGATATAGAGCGGGTATCCGAGATGCTGATTGGCAATCCTCCATTCGCCGGGATCGTGAACTAGATATAACCTTCCGAAGTACACCCAGATGACGGCTACAAGGCCGGTTATTACCATGGCGGCTATTTGAATTGCTCGACCTCGCCGCGCAGGTCTATCTATTGTGTGTTCAGATTTCATATTAAAAGGATCCTCTTCTTGCGGTTTAAATGGTTTAAATCGTTCTGTAATAAGTCGGTTCTTGTACGCGACTGAAATCAACGCGCTGCATGGGCGGGACGCCTCCGGGTCGTGCGTTAAACGAGGGCTTTCTGCACCCTTCATCATTAAGAGAACAGGTGAGGGGTGCTCTCGTCACAAACATCATGTCTACTCCCCGCAGATCGGCGCTCGCCTTCGAGCGAACCAAGGCCACGATGGGATGGCCTTTCGCCAGCGCGGAACCGGACGATCAGCCATCCGGTTCCGCCCGTTGCACCCAAACAAGAACTTTCATGTTTGAGCTCAATCTTTTTTACGTTAGCGCCGCGGTTTCCAAGGAACCGGGCTGATTCAGCTTGCCCCGGACTTACGCCTTGACGGCGTTCTGTGCAGCCGCAAATACATCGCGTGCGGACGTCGTGCCCGCTACGTGCTCCGTACCCGTGACTCCGAGGTCCATCCATCCCGCGTTAACGCTCTCGTACATTTCTTCGGCAGGCCCCGTGTGGCCTTTCGGGATGCCGAACTGCTCGAACGCTTCCGCCCAGCCTGCACGCGGGACTGCAAAGGCTTTTACATCGAGCGTCAGGACCTCACCCAATTGTCCAGCCACTTCATCCGCGCTTACCATCGAGCCCAGCTCGATCACGCGATGCCCTGACCACGCCGGCCCGGTCAGAAGCGTTGCCACCTCTGCGCCGATGTCGTCTGACGCGACCATTGTCGATTTCCGGTTTGTAGGATTGTAGAAGACCGGTAGTGTTCCGCCTTGGGCGGCCTGTAAGCCGAAAAGAAAGTTTTCGAAAAAGCCGCCTGCGCGCACAAATGCGACCGGAGATGGCAGGCTGCGAAAACCTTGCTCCAAAAGTGATAAGGCCGTGATCATCCCCAGCCCGCTTGTTCTATTCGCGCCCATTGACGAGAGCGCTACCACCCGCGGGGGCACTACCTTGGTCAGCGCCTCGACATAGTTCGCAATCACGCCCTTTGCTTCTCTGTAATCAGGCGAGGGTGCCCATACAGCCGGCAACATAACAAACGCGCCCTCAACACCTTTGAGCGCCGCCGCTATGGCTGTCGCATTGTTCCAGTCCCCATCCACCAACTCCACGCCTTGTTCTGCCCACTTCGCCGCTTTCTCGCGATTGCGCACAAGTGCTCGCACCTGTTTGCCTTCCTTCAGCAAATGCCGCGCGGTGGCGCCCCCAACGTTTCCAGTAATGCCCATGACTAAATACATCGCATTCTCCTTTTGCCTCGTATTTGACCGCCCATCCAAATGAGCGATCTGACTATTAGACGCCTAGTCAAACCATTGGTTGCAAATTAAGCGATGGTTTTTACCGATGGTTATAAATTAACAGTCGGTCGCAAAAATCGTCAAAAGGGACTAAGCTATTAAAATGTCATCTACATCACCAAGTCGCCGGGCAGAGCGCAAGGAGAGGTTGCGGGGCGAAATCCTTGCGGCTGCAGGTAAAATGTTCGCCGATCGCGGTTACGAGGCCGTGACGCTTCGTGCGATCGCTAAAGAAATCGGTTATACGCATGCCGTGATCTACCAGCATTTTCCGGACAAATCACACATTCTTGCCGAGTTGAGCCGCGAGACGATCGGGCTGATGATTCAGAACTTCGACGCGATTGCCGCTAAACATCTAGCACCGAAAGAGCGCCTTTTTGCGACTTCACGCGGCTTGATTCAATTCTGCATTGCCCATCCACAGCAGTTCCGCAACGTCTTCTTCGGGCCTGAGAACCGAAACGGCGTCCGCGCTGGACAATACATCAACGACATTGGCGCGCCGTTGTTCGGACGTTTCGTGCAGCTCTTTTTCGATGTTGCCAAGGATGAAGGATTGCCAAATAGGGATGACATAGTGATAGCCCACACCTGGTGGTTTACGATCTTTGGCCTCGCCACACTCTTTGTTATCCAAGGGGTTGTGCCTGACTTGCCTGACCAGACTCTCGTGATCGAGCAAACGATCGCAACGCTTTGGGCGGGCGTTCAGGCTGTTCCGCGATTGCCGAAGAGCGCAATCGCTAAGCGATCCGGCCGATCCAGTGCCTCAAAGCAATAACAGCTTCTATCTACTTAGGAGTCGTTGTTCCTGCAGGTACTGAAGGAATTGCACGGTGGATTCCGGCGTATCGGTGTCACAGAAATACGCTCCGGAAATCCACTCGGTGATGATGGCTGGAGACTCTTCGCGAGAAGTTCCCAAACTTGGCGTTTCATATCGGTGCATACGTTTAGGGTTGTGCCTACGCGCTCGCCGTAGACGATGATGGCGGTCTTCGCGGCGGCGCATGGCGGGGCTGCCTCAGCCAACACTCTGCTAAATGCGCACGTCGCCGGGAGGGTTCTCGTCTTACGCCAAATCGCCAAGTCACTCGTTGACGGCGCGCATTTCACATGGACGAGAAGTCGGCGTTCCGTCCTTGTGGCCGCGAGGCACTAAGTTGCGGCTTCGCTTCTCCCGAAGGAAGAAACCCGTATCATAGGCTCTTGGCCCATCCTATGAAGAAAATTGAGCCAGACAGAAGACGATCGCACGCGAGGCCGGTTTCTCTCACTTTGCTGTGCCGAAAGCCGATACGAATTCTGATTGCTGCGACTCCTCCGTGCGGCCGCTTGATGTAGTCGGTCCGGTTGAAGTCTTCGGGGATGCAAATCGGCTGCGCGGCGGTGATCCCGTCTACTCGGTGGAGATTGCTGCCTCCGGCGAAGAGAAGTTGATGGACACGCACTTCAAGATGCCAATGCTCGCCGATCGCACATACCGTGAGGTGCCCCGCGTGCGCATTCATTACGCTCAGAATTTGGCGCGCACACAGAAAGGTCTTTATTATGGCAACACAACTGCTTGGGCGAGAGTTAAGCAACCGAGAGTTCTTCATTCAGAGATGGGAGCAAGAGTACCCCGCCTTCATGCGGGTGTTCAAAGCACTGCCGGCTAATCGTCTCGATTACCGGCCCCATCCCCGCTCACGCTCGGCGGAAGAACTGGTCGCTCTCCTGGTTTCGGCCCAGCAGAGTTGTATTCAACTTTGCAAAAGCCGGAAAAGTTTTTACAGCGGTTTGCGCTGGCAGGACCCCGCGAGTTTCGGCGATCTGGACCAGATGATCTCCGATTACGGGCGCGATCATAACATCCTTGCAATTCAGTTGCATTCCTTGGACGACAACGGTTGGAACCACCAAGCATGGTTGATTCAAGGCGCAGAAGAGATCCTGCTCAAAGACACGGTGGGTGGGTTGTTGTGGATTGCATTGTTCGATATCGTTCACCATCGCGGACAATTGAGCACGTACATTCGACCGATGGGTGGAAAAGTCCCGAGCATTTATGGGCCTTCGGCCGATGATGCCGGCGAATGGCACTAATCGCTCCCGGATGACGCCAAACCCTGAAGCAATCTCCAAGGTGGTTTGCTGACCATTCTGAAGTTGTCGCCTGTCGGCGGGAACCGAAATGTCGAATGCGTGAGCTTGTACGATAGCCGCTCAGCGGCGGCGTGCTGCTTGCTTGCCGCACGCGATTCCTCCGAGCGCCCGCGTGTAGGCTGCGAGGGTGGCAGGGACAGCCTGGCTATAGACGAACTGCCCTTCGCGGCGGCAGGCGATCAGCCCGGCCTCATTCAAGATTTTGAGATGGTGAGAGACAGTTGCTCGGCTCACGCCGCGCAGCGAAACGATCTCGCCACAGTTCATGTGGTTGGTTGCCGAAATAGCCTCAAAGATCCTAAGCCGGGTCTTGTCGGCCAGGGCTTTAGAGATTTTCTCAATCTTAGAACGGTCCATGATCAATCTAGAGTGTAGCGAAGTCATTGGCGTTACCGCCACAGAGGAAACCGAGCCCTCCGCTTCGACCTCGGGAAACTTGCAACCGATTACTTCGATAGTCATCTAACTGTCTAAATCTGACTGGGACGCGGGAAGGCACAACATGGTTGCCTCTGAGACTCGGGACAGACAACTCGGCAAGAAGCAGGAGAGTGACATGAAGAGGCTGGAAGGAAAAGTGGCGGTAGTAACGGGCGGGAACAGCGGCATCGGGCTAGCGACGGCCAAGCGCTTGCAGGAAGAAGGCGCGAGAATAGCCATCTCGGGTCGAAGCAGAAAAACACTGGACGAAGCAGTGAAAACCATCGGAAATGGCGTGGTGGCAGTGCAGGCGGACGTGGCCAAGCTCACGGACGTGGACAAGCTGTACGCGGAGGTTTCGCAGAAGCTGGGCAAAATTGATGTCTTGTTCGTGAATGCTGGGGTTGCGAAGTTTGCGCCGCTTTCCGAAACGTCGGAAAGCGCGTATGACGAGCAGTTCGATATCAATATCAAAGGAGCGTACTTCACGATCCAGAAAGCGCTGCCGTTGTTGAATGACGGCGCGTCGATAATCCTGAACACCAGCGTGGCAGACATGAAAGGCACGGCGGGCACCAGCGCGTATTCGGCCACCAAGGCAGCACTGCGCTCTCTGGCGCGAACGGCAGCGGCGGAACTAGCAGAGCGAGGGATCCGCGTCAACACAGTTGCCCCAGGGCCGATTGTTACGCCGATCTTTGGGAGGACCGGGCTGCCAAAGGAAGCCGTTGATGAATTCGCGAAGGAGATAGTTGCGAAGGTGCCGATGAAGCGGTTTGGGCAGCCTGAGGAAGTAGCAGGTGCGGTAGCGTTTCTAGCCTCTCAAGATGCGTCGTACATCACGGGCGTGGAAATTAATGTAGACGGCGGGATGGGACAAATCTGAATCGCTCCGGCCAAGGGCGGAACGGGGTCCGCCCTTTTCTCGTTTAGAGTCTAGTGGGCCGCCTTACCGCTGACCGAAAGCCCAAGGGCCCGTGCCACATCCTGAATAGGAATTTGCTTTCGGATGTACTCCATATCGGGAACCGCACACGCCGGCCTGACCTCGGACCGAATGCCGGTCGCCTTTTTGTGCGCCTTGGCTGAGCGGTCGGCGACTACCAGCCGGAGTCTTGTGCCGTACGCCAGCGGCAGTTTGGTCGGGATGGGTTCGATTGGCGCCACGGGTGTTCACAGGTCATTCCCCGTGCGCTTGTTTTGTTTGCGCTTGCGATGAAATGTCCTTACGCTTGACAAGCCAAGATCCGGCGCGGCCAATGCACGCTGCGAAGGCGAGCCCATTCGCCCGCCCCGTGAAATGACCAGCCTTTATTCCGCGGAAATAAGATGCCGGACCTTGGGCTCGCCTCGCGTGCAGCTTTGTACGCGCTCTTCCAGTGGACGGTCCGACTGAATCGAGCGAGCATGCTGGCGAAGGTGTTCCGCCCAGGAATGCACCAAGAAGGTCTCGAGATAACAATTTTCTTTCCCGGAGTCGCGAAAGATTCCCCATTCGTAAGCGCCATCGCGTCTGCGGATCCGTCCATATCGATGCATCGTCTTGACGAAGTCGGAGGCTCGTTCCGGGGCGACGTCGTATTCCACCGTGACGAGAACCGGGCCAATGTCCTCCGGATCGGTCGCCGTAGCGCCTGCGACGGTTGGCACGCGCCAATCGTTCCACGGGGTGACGTCGATGGCGAGATTCGGGGACCCGACAAATACTCCCAGGCCTACCGTGACAAGTGTTCCTGCGCCGGCCCACAATAAAGCGTGGTGAATGTCGATTCGCGTGGCAAGAGCACCCCAGGTTGCACTGCCGCCGGCGACTGCACCCTGAAAGACCATCATCCATACACCAGCCACCCGGGCCCGTACCCAGTCGGGCGAAAGATTCAGGATGGCCACGTTGTATAGAGAGAGAAACACGATCCAGGCAGCCCCTCCGGCCAGCATGACTGCCCCCAGCATCGGCAGAGAGCGGAGGACGCCCGCCGCCATTGTAGTGATGCCAAACAGAACCGTGCTTGCGGCGAGCATTTGCTCGGTCGACCAGCGCTTTCGCATCGACTGCATAGCTACAGCGCCTAGCACTGCGCCCAGCCCGAAGCCTCCCAACAGAAAGCCGTAACCAAACGGACTATTTTTTGCGGTTCGCGCAATGGAGGGCAACAGCGCCAATAACCCGCTGGCGAAGAACATCACAACGCCCGATCTCAGGATCACGGCCCGAAGGGCTGGCGCGAAACGAACGAATCGCAGGGCTGCAATGGTCGCGCCGGAGAGTGTCTCAACCGGAACGGTACGCTTGCGATGTGCCCGTTTCCAGCGAGCTACCACGACGATTACGCCGACAAACGAGACGGCGTTGAGGAGAAAGGCCCGACCTACCCCCCACAACGCAATGACTGCGCCAGCCAGCGCCGGACCCACGGCCCGGGCAAAGTTAAACTCGATGCCGTTCAGAGCCGCTGCCGAGGGCAGATCTTCCTTAGTCACCAGTTCCGGCAGCACTGCGCGCCAGGTCGGCGTCTCGAATGCGTCCCCTGCCGACAAAGCGAATGTCAGAAGCAGGAGCAATAGCGGAGTGATTCGCCCGGCGACAGTGACGATGGTAAGGATCAAAGCAATGCTTAACATCCATGTTTCGGTGGTCAAGATCAGCTTGCGGCGATCGACGATGTCGCCAACCGCACCCGCTGGCAGTGCAAGCAGAACATAGGGCAGGGCAGATGCCGTCTGAATAAGCGCCACATACATAGGACCGGCCCTCAGCGACAACATCAACCAAGCCGCTCCCACCACCTGCATGAATGCACCAATGTCACTAACAACATTGGCAGCCAGCAGATTACGGAATACGGGTATGCGCAGGGGTAGCCACAGGCTCGGTTTTATCGTCGGGTCATGGCTGGCGATGTTCAACGTCTGCCTTTGCAAAGGGAATTAGCAACCGAGGGATATTTTTGCACTCTCGGGTGTTACTGTGGGAGACGATACCGCCTCAGACTGGCTAGTCTAGCGGACACCGAGGTCTGGTACGGGAAAACTTGAAACCGCGCGGGAGCAAACTCGCAGAGCCATGATCTCTGCCGAGCGTAGGGACGCCAAAGAGCTGCCGCCGGTTACCAGGCTGCCGATGGCAATGCGTGAAGCGGAAGTAGGCAATGGAGAGCAAGCGCGTCTCGATGCAATTGGCGCACTGAAACTAGCTCCAACGCGTCTTGCACGGGTGCTTGCGATCCACCGTCAAAGCGGCTAGGTCCCAGGGTCTTCTCTCGTGGCTACTCCGATCCTCAGTCCTGGACCGGCAAGAAATACAGATCGCCGTTTCATTGACCTAAAGGCGAATGACGGCCTTACCTCGGAGGCCGCCATTGCGAAGCTTCTCTAGCACCTGTCCTGCATCGCTGAGTTCAGCCGTCGAGCGGATGCGCGCGGTGATCGCGCCGTCGGCTAGCATGCGCGCAACCTGGTTCAGCCCTTGCGGTGTTGAGGAGGGATTCGAGTTCGGTGCAATGTTGTACGCGGTGACTTGACGTCCAGCGAACCATTCTTCGTCCGCCGCGTGAATCGTAGAGACGAGACCCCCTCCGGGCTTGAGAACCTCAGCGTCGCGGCGAATGACGTCCGAACCGTTGACGAGATCGAGGACTGCGTTGACGCCGTCCGGGTGAGCCCGGCGCAGGGCGTCGATTACGTCGACGGCGTTGGTGTCGTAGACTTCTTCGGCGCCGAGGCGGCGAGCTTCGTCGGCGTCGCCGCGAACGGTCGCGATGACATGCGCGCCGCGGGAGCGCGCCATCTGGACTGCGTAGCCGCCGACCCCGCCGGTCGCGCCCATCACAACGACATGTTGGTCCGCAGTGACACGCAGCAACTCGAGCGCCCCGAGCGCAGTTATCGCCGCGACGGGCAACGCGGCTGCTTGTTCGTCACTGACACCGTCAGGGATACGGGCCAGCGGTTCTGTCTTTATGCCCGGTCTGACAGCGGTGTGCTCGGCGTATGCGCCGTGCGTGCGTGCCATGCCGAAAATGCGGTCGCCAGCGTGGAAGTCACGCTCTCCCGTCGGAACGCGTTCTACGACCCCGGCGAAATCTATGCCGACCACAAAAGGATATGTTGAGTCTGCGGTGAGTCTGTCGAGGAGCTTGTAGTCGATTGGATTGACCCCCGCATAACTAACACGTATGAGAAAAGCGCCATCCGCGGTTGGGACCGGTAGGTCGTGGATAGCGGGAGCTTCGCGGAAGCTCCCGACGGCGAATGCACGCATGTCTTGCTCCTTAATCTGGCTTTCCGGCTTTAGCGTTGGTGGTCGTCTATGGAGATCTGTTATTGTTCCGTAGCCATTCTATGTTTGGTCTCTCAGAAGTTCACGGCTTTATGCCAAGTTAGAGAGTGGTCTGACGATCAACCCCCGAGTCATCGTGGGAGCCGACCTGCGGCCGTAACCGCATTTACAAATTGATCCGCTTGCTGGGACGAGTCCACGTTGAATCGGTATGATGCGCCAGCGGATGTAAGTGTGATTTCTCTCCCTTCATGGCCTCGACGCCGTTTCAAGCGTGTAATCTGCGAAAGAATTTTGCCAGACGACCGGAGATTGCCGGTAATCAGCCAGACTTTCTTTGAAAGCAAATTGTCGCTCCCGTCATGAACGCGTCAAAGCCGGCGGGTGGATCATGGTCACGAGAAGGTCCACCACACCATCAGCAATCGCTTCTGCAGAGCCGCGCTGTGGGGTGAGAATCCACTCCTTGGCGGCGCCATACAAAGCGTAGCTTATGATCGTCGCCACCATCTCTTGTGACAGCGAACCGTGCCAAGGTTGCTGCTGCTTGAGGCCCTCCAGCTGAACAAGGATCTGGTAGCCTCGACCGCGCTCGCGAGTGAATACGAAGCCTGCTGCCATCGGCTCGACGACCGGCGTTGGTACAGCACCGCCTACCCCACACACATACAGGAGATCCGCCACTATGGCCAGTCGCGCTCCCGCGGAATGATCAGCTGGACGACTCGATGCTGCACTTCGCGCTTCGCCTGTAGCCGAGCCTGAGAAGTTGCTGACGGGCGGGTCTGGATGCTCCCGGAAGGCGTTAACCAGTTGCGAAGCCAATCACTGCATGGCGCACGAGGTTGTGTTGGACAACGCTCTCGAGCCAAGAGCGGGTGCCAACCACGGAAGCTCAGGGAACTCTTCGGCTCTATTCGTTGAGAATAGGCGTCGGTGTTTGGCCTGGGTCCTGGGGATCAATTCGATCAGAGACTGCGAAGGACCTTCATAAAAGTTGCAGTTTTGCGGGTCGATCCGCCTTTGCCGGATTTAAGATTGCGCTCAATACATACTCCCGAGAAGAAGGATAGCACCATGTCCGCAATCGCGTTGGGATCCATTCTCGGCTTCTCCGCCTCGATATTTCTGGCCAGAAGCTGTTGCAGCCGCGCCCGGTTCTCCGCCACGACGACATGGGCTTGCTGCGGAAGAATCGCAAATTCCCGCATAGAATTGACGGAAAAGCATCCCTTTTGTTCTCCCTTATTGAGAGGACCATGTTTTAGAAATGCCTCAACGTTGTTCCAGCCCAGAGGTTCCTTGGTGAGCAGCCCTCTCTTCTCCTGGCCCTCAAGATAGTGCCGAAGACATGCAACAAACAGATCTTGCTTGTCGCGAAACTCCGAATACAGCCCTGACTTGTTCACGCCGGTGGCCCGCTCAAGTTGCTGCAGGCTTGTGTCGGAATAGCCATGCTTCCAGAAGACAGGCATGGCCTTCTCCAGCACTTCCTCTCGGCTAAAGTTCCTGGGGCGTCCCATACCCCAACCATTATCCGATAAAGAACCACATAGTTCAATATTCCTGCATCCTCGACGTGCGGACTTCATCCTATGGAACTGATTGGTTCAGAATCGCGTGGGCGACAGCAAAACCGTGAGTTCACGGGGGGCCATAACCAGCACGGCAACGAACAAGGAGGGTTTATGTCAGACCAGGTAGTTTTGATCACAGGAGCACTGACCGGAATTGGGCGCGCCGCCGCAGTGATTTTTGCGCAAGCAGGGGCACATGTTGTTGTATCTGGACGTCATGACAAAGAGGGACAGGAGTTGGTTGCGGAACTCAGGGCAATGGGGGCCGAGGCTGAGTTTGTTCGCACGGATGTTCGGGTTGAAGAAGACGTGCGCAGTCTGGTGGAGGAAACCATCAAGCGTTTCGGCCGCCTCGATATTGCAGTTAATAATGCCGGCACGGAAGGATTGCGTGGTCTGGTTACGGAACAGACGGCGGAGAGTTACGCGGCAACGTTTGATAGCAACGTACTGGGCGTGCTGTTGAGCATGAAGCACGAACTCCGGGCGATGCTGCCTCAGGGCAGTGGCAGCATCGTTAATGTCTCGTCGGCCTATGGAAGCATCGGCGCTGCCGGAGCATCCGTTTACGTAGCCAGCAAACATGCAGTGGAAGGAATGACAAAATCCGTTGCACTGGAAGTTGCGGGGACCGGGGTGCGCGTAAATGTGGTGGCCCCAGGCACTACGGATACGGGCATGCTCACCCGTTTCACCAATACAGACAAGAACAAGGCCGCACTCGTCTCGACCGTGCCAGTCAAACGTATGGCAACACCGGAGGAGATTGCCCGTGTGATCGCCTTCGTTGCTTCGGCAGACGCGTCGTACATGACGGGTGTTGTCGGCGCCCGGCCCCGAGAAGAACCGCCGGGGCACATTGCCCGGAGTACCCAGCGCATTCATAGCGAATTGCGAACTATTGAAATATGGCAGCCCATTCTGAGGATTGTGGTTCAGATTGAGCGGACCTCCCGTGTAATCGGGCTCATCCACATCATAATTATTAATGCTGTTCGGCTCCGCGCCGAGCAGGGAATTGTCACCGTAGCTGAAGAGGGTCACGGGAAAACCCGTACTGAAGTGAGTAATTCCATAGAGTTCCCAGCCTTGTGTCCACTGGTTGGCGGCGCGGAAGGATAACTGGAGCATTGGGGGCACTATTGCGGTCGCCACCCAACTCCGGTCAGCAGATGATGTATCGCCCTTACCATTTGCTATTCGTAGCGCATGTAGGCCAGCAGGCCCTGAGTATTCGTTACGATTCCACTTAAGGCCGTGCCGCGCGGCGGGGCTTTCTTATTGCGTCTTAGCTTCCATTGAACTACTGACATGGCTAGATCAGATTGACCAGTATCCCTAAATGCGCACCTCTCTGGGTATGATTCCATATTTTGTGGATACTTTCGCAATAAATTGACAACGCCTTCACAAAAGCATGACAAGTCCAGCCGCTATTCAATCTACCCTCCACGAGTCTGAGCCTTAATCGCCGAAATCGAATCGGCGACAAGCCTCCCAAGGTATAGCAAGCCGCTCGATCCTCGCCGACCGAGCTCTCAAGAACAAGAAAAGGAGATTTCCAATGACAGACTTATTGAATGGCCTGAAGGTTCCGCTCAATCGGCGTTCATTCGTAAAGAAGGGAATGATAGCGGCCGGTGCAGCAACCATGGGTGCAGGTCTATTAGCCGATAGCTCGTCCCTGTTTGCCACCGAGAAACCGCAACAACGTAGCGGCAGTCTGAGCACTGGCGACGCGGCCCTGCTTAGGTTCGCGGCCGCAGCCGAGATCCTGGAAGCTGACTTCTGGATACAGTACAACGAACTCGGAGGGATCCAAGACAACGAAGTTCCTGGCGGCAGCGGGAACCCGGTTTACACCGCCCAGCTGCAAAATCTTGACTCGGACTTTTCTCAGTACATCCACGACAATACCTACGATGAGATCACTCACAATACCTTTCTGAACGGATATCTGGTCGCGAACGGAGCAGATCCGGTCGATCTCGAGCAGTTCCGTACGCTGCAGGGCAGCCAGGCGACTGGGTCGAGCGGAATGTTACGGCTTACAAACCTGATGCAGCTTACCCTGGACACCAGTTGGTACACCCGGTACCGCAGCAAAACCCATAACCCGGACCTGGATAGTTTCGTGTTTCCCCAGGCTGTTGCGGGTTTACATAAGGGACAGTTCACGGCGATCCCCAGAACCGATGCAGACCTGAACCCTCCCGTACATATTCAGGCCATCGCTGCTACGGCAGCCTTCCACATGCCGACCATTGAACAAGGCGGCAGCAGTCTTTATCCGGCGATGGCGCAAAGAGCCAGCAGCGCGGAGGTATTGCGAATCCTGGTCAGCATTGGTCCGACCGAGAATATGCACTTTCAGACCTGGTCGGACATTGCAGCCGATGTGGTTTCGGCTCCTCTGGCTCCTTTAGTGGACACCACAAACGGATTGTTTTTTCCCAACCTCGGGGCTCCGCCCTTTGACCAGAAGACCTACGAACCCAACCTGATCATGCCTAAGCCATGCCCCTTCATCAGCCCGAGCCTGCCGATTTGCTCGGTCATTCGCCCTACCAACACCAACGGAATTGCTATGGGAGTGGTCCAGTTCTTGACGGCCATGGGTCTTTTCATCGGCCAGTCGCAAGCATTCTTTGAGGCTATGAACGAATTGGCAGCGGCCGCGGATGCAGCGACTCGGGAATGCTAAGCACCAAGGAGGCTGCGCACCGCTAGGCGGAACAGTTTACGTTTTCCGATGCTCGGTGCTGTGGTCCAATTTATCGGTCACAGCGCCTGCTCTTATCCGCGGTTCACCTTATGCATCTTCGTTTGGAGGAACAGCAATGTTAGAAAACTTATTTCGTCCCATGCACTTGTTGGTGATTCTTTTTATCGCACTGATGGTCTTCGGTCCCAAGAAGCTGCCGGAATTCGGCAAAGGCTTGGGCGAGGGAATCAGAAGCTTCAAAGAGTCCATGAACGGCAGGGACGCCGCGACCAAGGCAGAAGAGGAGAAAAACCCTTAACCGCGTCCAGGTCCGACGCGGTTGAAGCCGTGCATTTATTTCTTTGCGTCTCCTGTTTATGCCGGACACTCTCTTTATCCTAATATTGGCGCTAGTGATTTTCGGCCCCAAACGCTTGCCTGAAATCGCCAGGCAGGTCGCGAAGTTCCTGGCTCAGTTCCGCATGATGCGTGACGACTTGAAACGTCAGATGGAAAACCAACTGCTCAAGATCGAGTTAGAGGCAAAGGAAAGCAAGCTGCGGATCACCCCTGAGAAGATCCACGGCGCCAATCATTGCCCGGCCGATCCTCCGTCGTCCCCTACCAACGCCCTGCCGCAGAGTCACGTCTCGTAACCGAGGCGGCCCCCATGATTGAATAGGCACGTTGGCGGGAGTGCTGTCTCCGGCATCACCCTACAACTTTGGCGCACTTTTTCCGCCGGAATAGTTGAGCCCCATTAGAAGCGGGCCGTTCGAAATTGGTATTAGCTGTGGACGCGACCTATCGAGATGCTGACGGCCATCTCCGCTGCTATGAAATGCAGTATGCTTACGTCGCATTTCTCGACAAGTACGATCCCGACGGCGGTGGTAGCGATTGTAAAGATGGGATGGCTCGGTACAATCCTGAGGCTACTTGGGAGAAGATAACTGCCGGCGGAAAGAATTGAATCAGTCGAGCCCGCATAAATCACGAAGCTAAACCCTATATAGGTTTCAAAGTAGCAAGAATCGCAGAATTGTCAGCTACCGTTGAAGGCTGACGAGCCGCTAACGGAAAGAGTTATGTCTAGTGCTTCGAGTTTTGACCAGGTTAGCTCCGACTTTCCGGACCCACACGGCGGGCACGCCTCCGACGCCGGATATAGCGAACCGAGATCCATACCAACGCCGCTAGCACCACCAAAGCGAGCATGAGCTCAGCGATGAGGACGCGTATCGAGTTCATCATGATGAGGTTGCCGCGCACGTTGTAGAAGCCGTTAAAACTGTGGAGGGCGGCGGGCAGCGCCAGCAGGTCATTTTTGGTCATCTGCAGCACGTGTTCGTCCGGATGATATTGCGACCCCCACGAGAATGTGTCTCCGGCAGAATTCAGTTCGATATGGCCGCCCAAAACGAAGCTGACCGGGCGATCTTTGACGAAGGCCGCGATCCTCTCTGCGCTGGCAAGATCGGCGCCGGTATTGTCGATTAGGAGGCGTCCCGGCATCAGAAAGTCGCCGGAAAAGAAGAGCCCCGTGTTCCGATCGTAAAAGGAGACTTCGGTCTCGTTGTGGCCAGGCGTCGGAATCACGTCGATAGTTCGATCGCCGAGATCAATCTGAGCCAGACGGTTCGGCCAATCCGTGAAATTGTAATAGCGGCGAACGCTGTCGATATCGAAACCAACCACCTGAACATTCGCCAAGTGCGTGAACTGTCCATCGCCGGCACGATGGTCGCTGTGCCGATGGGTGTGGACCACAAGCAAAGGAAGTTTTGCAGAGGCGTCTCCCGGCAACAAGCTCATCACGGTTTCGGCCAGCGGCATCTGCTTTGGATCGGCAACGTCGCCCGTGTCGATCAGAAGCGCTTTTCTTGATCCGATCAGGAGGTACATGAACGGCGCCTCGAAAGTGGCGCACGGATTTTCCCGAAGGATGAATGTTTGGGAGTTGTATGAATGTACCTGCAGAGGAGGCTGGGGATGGGTGGCGCAATCCGCTGCACCTGCATTCCAATGAACATCCATTGAGCCAGGTACAAGTTGACACCAGCCAGACAAGGACATGAGCAGCAGCCCGGCGGTCAGCAGACCAGAGAGTACGGCTCGGATCGAGAGCCGTTTCGTAAAGTACGGAACAATTCGCTCGCTAAGTGTCATAGAGTACGACCCACGTTACGAGCGGGCAGCAACGTGTTTAGGGTGCCTAGCCATAACCCTACTGCATGGTTCAGGCGCTTGCGGTCATGAGTAGTACAGAAATCCAGCATGAAGCCTCGCAGTCCAGCCAGGACGATGGTGGCAAGAGCACGTGCCTCCCGCCGGTCATAGCCTTCACGACATAGCGGGTCGGCGATATCTCGCAGCCAGTACTCAATGGTGTCTCGCAGGAAGACTTTGTAAAGCCGTGGCTGCCGCAGGGCCATTCCGTAAGTCTCAAAGAAAAGACGAAAGAACGGTTCGGAATCAGGCGCACTCATCCGTTTCCAAACTGTCTTGCACGCCTCCGCAAAGCTGGCAGCCTGTACCCGGTCATAGGCGGTGCGCTGCCGGTCCCGGATTTGCGCCAGAACCTCAATCACCATCTTCTCTTTCGAACCAAAGTGATAGAGCAGAACCCGAGGCGTGCACCCCAGTGCCTTGGCTAAAGGCCTCAGCGAAAGCCCCGCCAGGCCATGCCGGATGAGATATAGGACAATGGCGTCTCGCAGCTCCCCCGGCCGTTTTTCATCTACCGGTCGGCTCATGGTTAGGGAAGCTATCATTAATGGAACAGTCGTGTCAATAACTCGCGGCCGGTGGCCGGAATGGATGCTGGTTGCGCCTCCTGAGGGCGCGTGTCGAAAGGCGCTCTAGGAGTTCCTGTGCCACTCTGCGTCCTGCGGCGAATGCTCCATGAACGGTGGCATGATGTCGGTTTGCTGCAGGTAGCTTCTCCGGCAAGAAAAAACTTATCGGCGATGGGGCATGCCAATTCCTCCTGTGCTACCACTCCTCCCGAAAGCACATAGCTGTGTGCGCTGCGCGATAAGGGATCGCGTTACCAATCGTGATAGAACGACTGCACAAACTTCTCTTCGATTGGCTGTTTCGGAAGCGACAAGATCGGCGACCATTACCGGGACCTTAAATCGGAGTCTCGCCCAGGCCATCCGGCCGATTGCCGGTAATTTTTCGTGGGGAAACCGTAGGGCCTTTTTCTTGGATTGTGCAACTCGCTTACCAATCCAGGGTTCCAACGTATAATATTGATGAGTGGGGTTGTTGCCGGCTTTGAATCTTCGAATCATGCGAAACAATACCTTGCGGCTCGCGATGTTGCTGACCCTGTGCGCCCTGGTGTTCATGTTTGCCTTGCATGCGAAAACCGCGGTTTATAACGGGGGCGGTCCCACGAAGGTTACTCCCATCACCGCTTCCAAGCTGTGGCTGAGCGGGCAGAAGATGGAAGTCCGGTCGGTTGAGACCACTAATGCGGTGCTGTTCTGGATAGCGGCGCTCTGCCTCTTCGGGCTGCTTTTGGAGCGGGAACCCCTTTTTACCCAAAGCGCTTTTGTAACTCCTCTTCCACGCGGTTTCTGCCTGCGATACGTTCGGCGCTTCCTCCGTCCTCCGCCTGTGCAAGGCTAAGTTTTCCTCGGTCATTTTTTCTGTCTTACCCCGGGTCCGGTCTCTATTTGGCCACAGTTCGCGCTGAGCGGAATCTGAGTTACGAATCCGTCTCAGTGGAAACGAGGAAGTTCATGCAGGTTCGCCGTCGACACAAATTTCTTGTGTCAGGAATTATTGTTGCGCTCTTCTTAATTGTTGCGGCCGTGGTTGCCAAGCGAGCGCGGGCCGGCTCGGCCAATAACGCCAGCGAGACCAGCACCGATGTCAATCATGCGCCATACGCGGCCGTGGCTCCGGTGAAACGCGAAACGATTGCCACTTCGCTTTCCATTGCCGGCCAGTTCATCCCCTACCAGAACGTCGAATTGCACGCCAAGGTGGCCGGCTACATCAAGAATATTTACGTCGATATCGGAGACCGCGTGCACACCGGCGAAGTGCTGGCGGTGCTGGAAATTCCGGAACTGGTCGCCCAGGTGGACGAAGCTAAGGCGGCCGTGCACCATGCGGAAGAGGAAATCCAGCGCTCCCGCAGCGACGTGTTACGGGCGCAAGCCGACAACGTCGCCCTGCACGCCAACGCGGAACGGTTAGTCAATACCGACAAGGTTCGGCCCGGATTGATCGCGCAACAGGAACTGGACGACGCCACCGCCAAGGATCGCGCCTCCCAGGCCCAGGTGGAAGCAGCCAAGTCGGCGCTGGCGGCTGCCCAGCAGGAACTGGAAGTAGCGAAGGCCAATCAGCAGCACTATTCGGCGCTCAGCGACTACGCCAGAATTACCGCTCCGTACGACGGCGTGGTGACCTGGCGCTTCTCGGATACGGGCGCGCTGGTGCAGGCCGGTACCTCTACTACCAGCGGCTTGCCGGTGGTAACCGTTGCCCAAGTCAACCTCCTCCGCTTGCGCATTCCGGTGCCGGAATCGATTGCGGCAAAAGTGAAGATCGGCGATTCCGCCGATGTGCACGTGCAGGCCACCGGCGAACACTTCACCGGTAAGGTCACCCGCTTTACCGATGCGCTGGATACCTCGACCCGCACCATGCAGGTTGAGATCGACGTTCCCAATCCTGACTATCACCTGCAAGCGGGAATGTACGCCAACGTGACCCTGGACGCCAACAGCCGGCCCAACGCGCTGACCGTTCCCATCGAGGCCATCCAACGCGGCGACAACAACAAGACCAGTGTGCTGGTGGTGGACGCCGAAAATCGGGTACAACCTCGCACCATACAAACCGGAGTAGAGGGTTCGAACAACGTCGAAATCCTGAGCGGCCTCAACGACGGAGAGCGCGTCATTGTCGGCAACCTGGGCAGCTATCAACCGGGCGAGTTAGTCAAGGCTAAAGCGAGCGCGCTGGCGGGCAACGGCGCGGGTGCGGAGTAGCAGCCATGCCAAGTTTTGCCATCAAATATCCGTTCTTCATCCTTATGTTGTGCCTGGCGATTGTAGTGGTAGGCGTTACCACCGTCGCTCGCATGCCGGTCGATTTGTTTCCCCCCATCGACATTCCGGTGGTGGTGGTGGCAACGTTCTACAGCGGCATGCCCCCGCAGCAGGTGGAGGCCAACATTACCGACACCTTCGAGCGATTCTTCACCTTGGGCAGCAACATCGACCACATCGAGTCGCGTTCGCTGACCGGCGTCAGTCTCATCAAGGTTTATTTCCAGCCGGGCACCGATCCCGATGCGGCGGTCAGCGAAATCGCCAACCTGGCCATGGCTGACCTGCGACGTCTGCCGCAGGGAACGTTGCCTCCGGTGGTGCTGAAGTTCGACGCGTCAAGCTTGCCGGTCTGTCTGGTCACGCTCAAGGGTCAAGGGCTGAACGAGACGCAGTTGCACGACGAGGGGCAGTTCACCGTCCGCAACCAGATTGCGAATGTACCCGGCGCGTCGGTGCCACAACCTTACGGCGGCAAGTACCGGCAGATCCAGTTTTATGTCGATCCGGTAAAGCTGGAAGCGGCGCAGATGAGCCCCATGGACGTGGTCAACGTCATCAACAGCGCCAACAAGATTTTGCCTGCGGGTGACGTGCGCATTGGCCCCCGGGATTACAACATTTACAGCAACAGCCAGCTGCCAAATGTGGCGCAGATGAACGATGTGCCGCTGAAGGCAATCGGCAATAACGTTTTGCGCTTCGGCGACATCGGCCACGCGGAAGATTCGTCGGCGATTCAGTACAACATCGTCCGCGTCGACGGGCAGAAGTCGGTGTACCTGCCCATCCTGAAGCAGGGCGGCAACAGCAATACCATCAAGATCGTGAACGGCGTGCGCGACCGGGTGAAGCACCTGCTGGACGTGCCTAAATCGCTGGTCGCCAATGTGGTGTTCGATCAATCGCGGTACGTAAAGACCGCGGTGGCCAACGTGCTGCGCGAAGGCGGCATCGGCCTGGTTCTGACCGCGCTGATGATCCTGATCTTTCTGGGATCGATGCGGGGCACGATCTCAGTCCTGATCTCCATTCCGGTCTCCTGCCTGGCGGCCTTTATGTTATTGAACGCTACCGGCGGCACCATCAACACCATGGTTCTGGGCGGGCTCGCCCTGGTGCTCTCGCGATTAATCGACAACTCGGTGGTGGTGCTGGAAAACATTTTCCGCCACATGGAAGAGGGCGAGGATGCCGTGACGGCGGCCGAACGCGGTGGCCAGGAAGTTCAGATGGCTGTGCTGGCCGCCACCTTCACGACTGCCATTGTGTTCTTCCCGGTGGTCTTCCTCTACGGCGTAAGCAAGTATTTATTCACCGCGCTGGCGCTGGGAGTGGTGTTGGCGTTGGCTGCCTCGTATCTGGTGGCGATGACGGTAGTCCCGCTGTTCTGCGCCAAGTTCATCAAGGTCGCACACGGACACGGCGGGCACCTCGAAACCAAAACCCTGTTCGGCCGGTTCGTCGCCGGATTCAATCACCACTACAACCGTTTGTTAGGCAAGTACGACGAAGCTGTCGACAAAGCTCTGGCCCGTCCGGTGGCGACGGTGATCATCATTATGGCCAGCTTCGTGGTGAGCCTGGCATTGGTTCCGTTGCTCGGCGTCGCCTTCTTTCCCCGCACCGATCCCGGCCAGTTTGTGATCAACGTCAAGGCTCCCACCGGATCTCGCCTGGAGGTCACGAATCAGTACATCGCTCGCGTCGAGGACGACATCCGCGAGGTAATTCCTAAAGACGACGTGCAGATGATCGTCTCCAACATCGGCATGACACCCGACCTGTCGTCGATCTATACCAGCAATTCAGGGCAGCACACGGCGTTTGTCCAGGTGAGCCTGAACCAGGACCACAAGCTGAGCACCTTCACCTACATGAACCAGGTGCGGCGGAAGCTGGATGCCGACCTGCCCGAGCTCTCCACCTACTTCCAGACCGGCGGCCTAGTGGATTCGGTGGTCAACATGGGCATGCCCGCGCCCATCGACATCCAGGTAAGCGGCAACAACCAGCAGGCAGCGTATGACGTCGCCAAAGAGATTGCCGCCAAGCTGCGCACCCTGCCTGAGGTAAGCGACGTTCTCATCCCGCAGGATCTCGACTATCCCGGCATCGAGCTGAATGTGCGCCGCGAGATGGCGGCGCGGCTGGGGCTGACGACGACCGACGTGGTCGACAACGTGGTCACGGCCCTTACCTCCAACGGCATGATCGCTCCCAGCTACTGGGTCGATCCGCACAGCGGCAACAACTACTTCCTGACCGTGCAGTACACCAACCACCAACTCGGCACCATGAGCATGGAGGACTTCAAGCAGATTCCGCTGCACGCTAAGGACAACAGCAACACAACCACCCTGGAAAACGTTGCCGACATCAAGATGATCAATACGCCGACCGAGGTCGACCACTACCAACTCTTCCGCAAGATCGACGTTTACGTCTCGCCCAAGGGTGAGGACCTGGGCGGCCTGGCCAATCAGGTGCAGAAGATCGTGAAAGACACCAAGCTGCCGCCGAACGTTCGCATCGACCTGCGCGGCTCGGTGAAGGCTATGCGGCAATCGTTTCTCAGCTTCGGCCTGGGGCTGGTGCTGGCCATCGTGCTGGTGTACCTGATCCTGATGGCGCAGTTCGCGTCGTTTGTCGATCCCTTCATCATTCTTCTCGCCATACCGTCGGGAATTACCGGCGTCATCCTGTTCCTGCTGGTCACCGGCACCACCTTGAACGTCATGTCGCTGATGGGGGTGCTGATGATGACCGGCATCGTGGTCTCCAACAGCATTCTGATCGTGGACGTGACTCGCATCTATCGCGAGGCCGGCATGCCCGTCCGCGAGGCGGTGGCGCTGGCCTGCCGGGTGCGTTTGCGGCCCATCCTGATGACTTCGCTGGCCACGTTGCTGGGGCTCGTCCCCATGGCGCTGGCCCTGGAGGCCGGCAGTGAGCAATATGCTCCGCTGGCCCGCTCCATCATCGGCGGCCTGCTGGTGTCGGTGGTGCTAACCGTGTTCATCGTTCCCGCGGCGTATCTGCTGATCCATCGCAAAGAAGAGCAGCCACCCAGACAGGAGGTGCAAGCTTGAGATGCGCGATCCTCCGGCTTGTGATTTCAGTTGTACTGAGCAGCATCCCGCTGGCAGCGCAGACTAACGCCGCGCCGTCGGCGACCGCTCCACAGCAGTCGGTAACTGCTCCGGCACAAACGCAATCCGAGCCGCAAACCTTGCCTGCGCCCCAGATGCCGCCGGCTCCCATGGCTCCGTCGCCGCCGCAGTTGCCCACGACCGGCGCGGTGCGGCGCTTGACGGTTGAGGCTGCCGAAGCCCTGGCCATCAAGAACAATCCCCAGATCTCGGTGTACCACCTGCTCGATCTGGCCTCGAATCAGGTCACGCGCGAGGCCAAGTCGGCGTACTACCCCACCATCTACGGCAGTTTTACCGCGGTGGGCGGGCAGCAGGGAGCTCGCATCGCCGCGGGCAATTTGAATGCGCCGCGCCTGCTCAATCGCGCTGCCGGCGGGCTGGCCTTGTCGCAACTGATCACCGACTTTGGCCGGACGAACAATCTGGTCGCTACGTCGGCCTTGCGCGCCAAGGCCGCCAATATGAATGCCGCCGCTACCGTCTATCAGATCAAGCTGGCCGTCGATGAAGCCTTCTACAACGCGCTGCAGACATTTGCCGAAGAGAAGGTCGCCGAACAGACGGTCAGCGCTCGCCAACTCGTCTCGGACCAGATTACGACGCTGTTCCAGAACAAATTGCGCTCGGAAGTCGACGTCAGCTTTGCGAATGCTAACCTGGCGCAAGCCAAACTGCTTCTGCTGGACGCGCAGAACAACTATCAGTCGGCGCTGTCGCAGCTCTCGCAGGTCCTGGGCTACTCCGGGCAACAGCAGTTTGAGTTGCTCGACACCGAAGCTGAGCTGAAGCCGCCGCCCGACGCGGTCAGTCAACTGGAAGATGAGGCCTTCAGCAATCGGCCGGAAATTGCCGCCCAGAACTATGAATACCTGGCCGACCAGCATTTCCAGAAAGCGGAGCGCGACCTGCTTTTCCCCACTGTATCGGCTTTGGGAGTAGTAGGACAGACGCCCGACGGCAGCGTCTTGAATGGAGTGCAGCAGTTTCCGACCTGGTACGGCGCCGCCGGAGTGAACGTGAATGTGCCAATCTTCAATGGCTTCCAGTACGTGTCGCGCTCACGCGAGGCGGGACTGCGGGCGCAGGCGGCCGACGAGCAGCTTCGCGATTTGAAAGACCGGATCGCCAACGACGTTCGTACCAGTTGGCTCACAGCCATCACCGCCTACAACCGCATTGGCGTTTCGCAGCAGTTCGTGGATGAGACTACTCTGGCGCTTAACCTGTCGCAGGCCCGCTATAACCTTGGTTTGAGCTCCATCGTCGAGTTAAGCCAGGCGCAACTGCAGCAGACGGAAGCCCAGATCCAGTTCGCTGCGGCCAAGTATCAGTACCGCATCGCGCAATCGATCCTGCGATTCCAGATTGCAGCGCCTTAAGTTTGGGTAAGAGCGGAGGCAGGCCCAAAATAGCCACGCCTATGTCTTCCTTTTCTTGGTTGTCAACGATAAGCTTGCAGCACCGATGAACCAGTTGGCAGTGTGTTGAACAGCTTGATTGCGCCCGGGTAGCGGCGGCCACCAGGCTAGGAGGTATCAATCTCGACGCTGAGCCGGCAATCGTTGCCGGCTGAAGCTGCCGAAATCCGCGGATGACTTAGGAAAGGTCTGATGAATCCCAAGATTGCCGTACGGCCGGAACTCAAGCGGAAAGCCATGCACGAGGTAGCGGAGTTTCTGTGGATTTTCGTGTTTCTGGCATTCTTCTTTTGCGCCTTGGCCGCCTACAGTTCGCTGATCCTGAGCGCATTTCACGTCAAATACTTGAGCTATGCCTTTGCCTTGATCAATGCACTGGTGATTTCAAAAGTCATTCTTATCGGAGAGTATGCTCACGTTGGCCGGAAGTATGAAGGCAGGCCCGTGCTGCTGTCGGCGATTTACAAAGCTTTTCTGTTTAGCTTACTGGTATTTGCCTTTCACATGGCCGAGGAAATGATCAAAGGCCTGCTGCACGGAGTGAGGATGGTGACAACGCTTCGCGAGATACGGCTCGATGATCTGGCCGCGCGTAGTCTCGTAGTCTTTTGTGTCTTCATTCCGCTATTTGCCTTTCGAGAGTTTCGCCGGGTGCTGGGTGACGATACGTTTCACACTCTGCTGTTCCGATCGAGGGAAGCCGGCCATCCGGACTCTGGCGGCCCCTGACCTTGACCCGGCTATCTTTAAATGCAACCTGCCAGTTCTGATCAGGAGAATCCAACTTGAAGCAATTCGCGATAGTGATGGCAGTCGTGCTGACTGCATCGGCGGTAGGGAACTGCAAAGGGACCAAATTGGTGGCCAGCGTGAAGAATCCTGGCTACGCGGGTCAGCGCTTCAAGAAAGTGCTGGTGATCGGGATGAGCGACAATCCAGCGATTCGCTCCGACTTCGAAGACGCCATGGCCGCCCAGCTTAATCGCGATGGAGTTCACGCTGTCCCGGGACATAACATCCTGCTGCGGCCGAAATCGGCCAAGATGGATCCGAACTATCTGAAGGCGCAGATTGAAGAGCACCATATCGACGCCGTTCTGACCTCGCGGCTGATGAGCGTCAAGAATGATGTCATCTATATTCCCGGCCAGGTCTATACCGTTCCTTATCCGTACTACAACTCCTTCTATGGCTACTATGGAGCGGTGTATCCGCGAGTCTATTCGCCGGACTATCTGCGCGAGGACAAGACTGTGCGCGTCGAGACGAATCTATACGCGACTACTACGCCGGAAGGCGAATTCGTGTGGACAGGCATCAGCGACACCTTCAATCCGAATCCCAAGAAGGTGGACAAGGCCATCAACGCCGTCGTGCAGGTGGTGGTGAAGGATTTGGAGAAGGAAGGGATTTTCTGAGGAAAAGAGAAACCGCCATTCAATTCTGGAGCAGAGCGCAGAACAAATATGTTGCAGTTGATCCGGCCTCTACTGATAATTAGTTGATTCTAGATTGGACATTTCGTATGAGTATCCCAGACTATCAGACCCTATTTCTTCCAGTGCTGCGCATGGCTTCCGACGGGAACGAGCACTCAACGGCAGACATCCGTGATCGGGTCGCGACCGAACTGAAACTGACTCCAGAAGAAGTCATGGAGAAGTTACCGAGTGGTGTTCAAACAGTGTTTGCCAACCGCATCGCGTGGAGTGTAGTTTACCTCACAAAGGCAGGGGTGCTGGAGCGAGTAAAGCGCGGAGTTTTCAAGATCACTGACCGGGGCAGGGAACTTCTGGGACGTGGTGTCTCGACGCTCACCAACAAGGACCTATCCGCGTATCCAGAGTTTGTCGCATTCCAGAGAGGACCGCAAAAAAGTCACAATTCCGGACCTGACGGGAAGATCGAAAAAACTGAAACGCCAGAAGAACAACTCGCAAATGCGTACACC
Organism: uncultured Acidobacteriaceae bacterium; assembly: GCA_963746515.1. GTDB lineage: Bacteria > Acidobacteriota > Terriglobia > Terriglobales > Acidobacteriaceae > Bog-257. Next base: position 364,388 of record CAVVBO010000007.1, read on the forward strand.
ATTCTCAGAAACTCTTTGGCAACCGATGTCCTAGACGCCGTTCGGAAGGCATCGCCCACGTTTTTCGAGCAAATTGTCATTGATCTTCTTGTCGGCATGGGGTATGGCGGTTCGGTCGAGGACGCAGGCAAGGCGGTTGGTCGCGCTGGAGACGGCGGAATCGACGGTATCATCAAAGAAGATAAACTTGGCTTAGACGTCGTTTACGTCCAGGCGAAGCGTTGGGCTGCTTCAGTAGGGCGTCCGGTTGTCCAGGCGTTTGCCGGAAGTCTGGAGGGTTTTAAGGCCAAGAAAGGCGTAATGATTACAACGTCCTTCTACACACAAGACGCATTGGAGTATGTGCAGAAGATCGAAAAACGTATCGTCTTAATAGATGGAGAGCAGCTAGCGGAGCACATGATAGATCATAATATCGGAGTGAGTGCTTTTCAGACATACACGATCAAACGCCTCAACTCTGATTACTTCGACGTGTAAATCCGACATGCTGGTTATTGAAAATCCGTCAATTACTTCTCCAACTCAGCTGTGACTTTGATCTCGCCACCGGTGACCTTCAACTTTCGTTCCCATGGTTTGTAGCCAGATTTCTTGACGATCACTACATGATCGCCGGGAGCTAACTCGACCACAGAGGGAGTATCCCCTACAAAGCTGCCATCAATCTCGATGTCGGCGCCGTCCGGAGTTGAAGCCACGCTGATCTTTGGACTAACAACAGGGACAGCCGCGCTCTTGGTCGATACCTCAACCACGGCTGGGGTCGGTGCTGGCGGAGCAATGGACTTCGCGGCAGCAGCGCGAATCTGTGCGGCGTGCGCCGACCAGTCTTTGACGATTCCTTCGCACGCATCCTGGACCGATCCGCCAAGTGACAGCATGGAGTTCCTGATAACAGCTGTCGCCGGGCGCCAGGTTTCTGGTGAACCGCAACTCAATGATTGTGCCCAGAACGCCCATACTGCCCTCGGCATCGAGAAGCACAATGTATCGGCCATTACCTGCTTCCAATACTTCGAAATCGATGTTGTCGCCAGTCTTGGCATCCGCCGAGCTGAGAGTTCGTCGGTTGCAGCCGCAGCTTGATAGGAGTGCCATCGTCAACGGACATCCCAATTTGTCGTAGAGACTGATGTTGTCGCCGGCTTTGGAGAAGCAGTAGGTTGCGAAGGGCTTGTGGGGTGATCTTGAGCAAACGTAGTAAGGCAGACAGCGAGACATAGCATAGCCAGGCCAGATAGTTTCAATGCGGACTCCTTGATGGATGAAACGAAGTGTATGCCTAAAGGCTGGGATGTTGAAGAGGTTTCCGAAGAGCGATAGGGGTCCTTCGACTACGGTTCGCTCGCCCTGGCGACCGAGCCTGCGCCCAGGATGACAGCAACTGTTCGAAGATGATAGCGGATCAGGATGACAAGAACGTCTGGCGAGGACAACAACAAACGCGGACTATTCCAATTTGGGAAGGGAATGGCACCTTCGTAATGGCGGCAGGATAAGTTTGTCTTGCAACAGCTATGTCCTACGGACACACTGATAGGTTGGGACAGGTGTGCCCAATGGACCGGTGCAAACGCGGCCGGAGCCGCGGAGCGACGGGCTTTGATCTTTGATCATTGATCATTGATCTTTGACAACTTTGGAGCGGATCGTTGCTGCCAATCGCCCGCCTCTTCGGCGTTGCGCTGCGGGTCTTCGAATGAGGCCTTCCATTATCGCGCTAGTTGTAAATCCTGGCGAATGAATACTTTGCCTTTAAGTCATTTCGATTGAATACTTTGAAAAACGGCTCTTTGTTTTGAATACTTTGCGCGAAAAAAAGGGGGGAGGGGGTACCCTCAGACGCGACCAGCGCTGTAGGAGCGAGTGAGTCCGAGAGTCGATTTCACTTGAAGTAATAGGTGAAGCTGGCGCTGATGTAGGACTTCAAGGGAACGCCGACGACTTGCTCGAGCGGCGCTACGTTGGCCGGATAAGCGAGTACTTCGGTGGTTTGGCCGGTGTAGCCGTTGGCGATCAGGAAGTTGGCGGCCAGCGACATGCGGTTCTCCAGAAATGGCCGCAGCACGGCGCCGCGAAACTCGGTGACCGGGACGCCAACAAATCCGTCGCCCAGCGGCTTGGCGCGCACATATTCGTACTCGCCGCGAAGCTGGAGACGCAAGGGCAGCTTGGTTATGGATCCGACCGTGTCCCAAATGAAGCGCGGCGCTTCGGGAACAGGTTCGCCGGTTTGCGCGTCGCGGGCGTCGGCCTGCGAGTAGGAAAGATAAATGGAGCCGGCACGGAAAGTATCGTTGCGCAGAGACGGCAATGACCTTGTTGGCGGAAGGGCCGACGATCTCCTGCAATCCGGTGTCGGGATCGATCTTGGCCAGTTCTTGCGCGTTCGAAGTCCGGCGCAGTGTGACATAAAACTGCGTCTGCTTGAGCACCTTCGAAAGCACCAGCTGATAGGCGCGCGAAGGCGAGAGTAGATCGGGCACGCCGGTTCCGTTGCCGATGCGGGGATCTTCGGTGTGAAAGCCCTCAGCCATAGCTGAAAGCCACCGTCGGCAGATACCAGCGGTCCGGCGGAAGGATCGTGAATGTCCCCTTAGGGAGCGTCAGCGTGGCGAGTTTGTCGAAGGAGTTTTGTGGATTGAGGAAGTCCTGGTTGTTCATCCACACTTGCTCCTGACGAACGCCCAGGTTGTAGTGAAAATATTTTGCGATAGGGCCGTCGATGGAGAGGAACGGCTCGACGAACGATAGAGTGAGGTTGTTGCTGGTGGTCAGCTGGTACTGATCCTGATCGCTGATGTGATAGAGGTCGAGATTGCGGGGCGCGTCGCGGCGGAGATCGACTCCGGCCAGCACCGCCAGCCAGGGCCGCATGCTCTGAATGTAGGTTGCTTCGCCGCCGAAAACATTGCGGCTCTCGCTCTGCTGGATCAGGCCATCGCCGAAATTCGAGCGCAAGGTAAGAGCGTAGTTGCGAAAAAATCCGGAGAAGGAAAACTGGTGCTGCTCGTCGAGCTTCCAGTTGTCGGTCGCGATCAGAATTCCGTTGTGGGTGACATCAAGCTGGCGATTATCGATGGTGTCGCCGGCAACCGGAATGCTGACCGGAATCAGGCCCGGAACGTAGGAGAAGCCGTAATAGCCGATGCCGAACAGGGACAATTGATGGCGTCCGAAGTTGAACTGGCGCAGGCCATTCAGCTTGTATTGCTGGCGATGTTCCAGCCGCTCAAGGAAACCGTTGCCGACCGAGACTTCCATCGCGATCCACTGGTCGGTGTGAGGCTTTGCTGAACTCCAGCCTGCCATCAGGTCGGCGTCACGATAGTCGCCGGTGAGCTGCACGAAGCTGAGCAGACGCTTTCGGGGAACATAGGCAGCGGCCAGATCGACAGCGTTGTTGCCCTCGCGCACGTTGAAGGCTCCGCCGTCGACGGTCACCGCTTCGATGATGGGCGGGATAAGGAAGTTGGGATCGGCATAACCATTGCCGTGAGCATTGGCCGGAAGGTTGTTGGGATAAAGGAAGCCGCCGATTTGGAAGTATTGCGCGATGGGTTCGCCATGATCCCCAGCTACGCCCGGAGCAAAATACTGCGGCGCTTTAATTCCGCCCGAGGCGGTTTCGATGGGCAGTCCGGGGATGGAGATAGGCGCTCCCGGCCGGCCGGGATTGGCGTCCAGCACCTGGTCGTGAATGACGACGGTCTGCGCGGGATCGGGTGTCTCCAGCGCCGGAACGGAAGCGACGACCGTAACTTGTTGCTGGGAAGATACGATCTGCAGGAACTGCAAGGTAATCTCGCTTGGCCGGCCGGAGGCGATGCTGACGTCGGCAAGCACTGGTATGAACGATGGGTCTTCGGCCATCAACCGATAGTCGCCGGGATCGACGGCGGGAAACAGAAAGCTGCCTTCGAGCATCGCTGACGGTTTCCGCCACCTGGGTTCCAGCAGCATTCAGCAACTTGATCCTGGCCGCGGCGACCGTAGCACCTTGCGAATCGAGAATTCGGCCATGAATGGTCCCCGTATCCGCCCACGCGCTAAAGCAGAGCAACAGGATGCAGAAAAGCAAGAGCAATCCAGCGCGGGGGAACTTGCAACGAGTCAGTGGGAGCGGGGTTGTGACCGGAAGCAGCGGACCGTGTGTAACACTATTTCTCATTTCGTGTTACTTCATGCTTACACCACGCCTCGAGCGCGGTGCGAGCGCTTAGGGCCTAATGCGAGTGCCGATGCTGATGGGAATGTCCGTTGGCGTGAGCGCCGGCCTGCGGCAGATACGCGTCGGGAGAACTCATGACCAGCTTGCCGTGCTGCACGCCCTTGATGCCGATCAGGCGATCGGCCAGTTTCTGTACCTGTCCGAGTTGGCCCTTCACGACTACCACCTCCAGGCACATGTCGTGGTCGAGGTGGGAATGCACGGTAGAGATAATGACTTCGTGATACTCATGCTGCAACTGCATGAGTTTGTCCGGGAGAAGCCGGGAATGATGATCGTAAATAAGAGTTACGGTGCCGACCACGAAGGCCTTCGGCGACTGCAAGCCGGAAGCGTTCAAGCGGTCGCGAATGAGGTCGCGGAAAGCCTCGGAGCGATTGCCGTAACCTTGGGTAATGATGTAGCGGTCAAACCGTTCCAGCAGATTCGAATCGAGGGCAACGCCGATCCGGCTAAGCAGGCTCATGGGGAAAACTCCCAGGCAAGAAATGCCGCCAACCATCATGGTAGCACGTATATGACATTCATGCTACACCTGCGGGCGCTCACGGGCTCTTATGTTAAGCGGAGCGCGTAGCTTGGAGGGCAGGTGAATCCAGAACGGTGCTGTCGATGGGGCAATGTTGCCGGTGGCCGCTCTCATGTTCATGATTGCGCTGTAGCCAAGGAATGCATTACCTTGGCGCTAGTTTGTTTGCCAGGCGACGGCAACAGATCCTTGAGGAATGAGCGGAGAGATGAGAATGGCATCGGGACCGCCTGTTACCAGTCAATACGCACACCGTCACAACCACGATGGGACGCTGGATTCGATTTGCAAGCTTTGTTACCTCACGGTGGCCCGCGCCTATCGGGAAGTGGACCTGGCCCACTTGGAGCTGCGGCACATTTGCCAACCGATAGAAAGGCGTCGAGCTACGCGAGTTGCCCATCGAGTCTTCGATCCGGCCGTGGGTTCAACCGGCGCCAAGTAGGATCGGTCCAAAGCAATTGGTTAGCAGACTTCGGGAGCTTGGTTGCGGCGAGTCCCGATGTTTACCGGGTCGCTCAGCCGGGCCTAAGATTCGTGGCACATAAAAATCGGGGCATCCCATTTCAGGGATGCCCCGTTGCGTTCAGTGCAAGTTCTGCTGTGCTTCCGGCGGCCTAAACGGCCTTATGGAAGCGCCAGAGTTTAGTGGCAGTTGGCAAACTTCGCGGAAGCAATCTGCGTGCTCCAGTCGAAGGTAGCGGTGACCATGTAGTACTCCTGGGTATACCAGAAGGTGCAGCCGTCCTGATCAATGCGCATGGAGCTGTAATCGCCCCAACGATTGGCGGTGTCAGGCTGCGACCCGCTGCCGCCGACGACCTGGATTTCAGCTTCCAGATTGCCGAGGCCCAGAGGATCGTTGACCATACGTCCAGCCAGGTACACCGACGGATAAACTCCGCCGCTGGTGCCGCCCGGACAGGTGCTGCCGCAGGATTCGCTGTAGCCCAGCAGGATGTCGCCAACCTTGTCTCTAGTCAGCGAACCCATCCAGCGCCAGTTGCCATCAGGAGCGTAAGTGCCCTGTTGGAACACGCTCAGAGCGGCGGGCGTAACCGTGCGGATGGGGGCTTCGATTTCCATCCACCGCGGGCCGATGTTGCCACCCGAAGCGGTCACGTCGAAGTTCACCAGCCAGTGCTGCGCCGGCAGCGGCATTGGCGGGGTTGCGCCAACGTTAGTCGAAGGCTGATCTTCCCAGTACGCAAAGCGATACATCAGGCGATCGCCCAGGGAGTCGTCTTTGTCGGTGATGCCTTTTTGGGGAACGCAATCGCCGCCGTAAGCGCCGTTGCAAGAAGGATCGTAGGTGGCAACGGCCAACAGCTGGGAGTTGTTGTCGCCAGTGAAGGTCGCGCCCTGCGTCCAGTCATTCAGGTTGTTGACGTGGACCGAGTAGAGCGACAGATGGGAGTTATCTACGTCGCCGACGCTGCCAATCGCGAACTGATCCTGACCGTTGGGAGGAGCGGCTGGAGAATCGCGATCCGCGGGCAGCAGGCTGTCCTCGTGCGATGTGTACTGGTGACAAATCTGCTCTGCCGTTTGGTCGCCGGCCAGCAACTTAGTGCGGTTGTAGGCACAAAGCACCGGTCCCACGAAGCCACTGCCGCCAGGACCAAAGTTGTTCCAGGTTTCTCCGTAATTGTTGGTCCAAATACCCCACTTGGGATAGTCAGGGAAACCGCTGTTCACAACCGGGAACTCATAGAGATAGTAGGTGCCGGTCGCGTCGGCGCTGGTGGAAATAGCTACGCAAACTCCATAGGTGCCGGTGAACACGTTCTGAGTCAGCAGCCAGCGGTGAGCAACTACATCCCACTGCGAGATGATGTCGCCATCATTGTTGCTGGCACAGATGCCGCCGAGGTTGGTCCAAAGCGTGTTGCCCTCGATGGCCGGTCCGCAGGTGTAAGGAGAAGTCTTCGAACAGACCGTGTAGGAGGTGTTGACCCACTGAACGATCTGGGTGTCGCCGACCGCCATGGTGGTGTCGGGCGGAGCGTCAGGAACGCGTGTAATTGGGGAAGCCGTTGCCGACACCGAGGATGTTGGCGCCGATGCTATACGCCACGGTGGGAGAGGGCTGGCTGCTCTGTTCCGCAGGATCCACAACTGAGCCAATGATCGGACGCTTGGGCACGCGGCGAACGGGATTGGCATAGTGTAAGCCGTAGTGCGCAGGCTGAGGCAGATTGGCCAAATCTCTGAGCGGAGGTGAAATTCCAAATCTCGTGGCATGGTTAATGTAGGTATTGTTTTCCTGCGCCGATAATGGCAGGGCGCCAAGTAGGAGAACGCCCACGGCGAGCATGGACGCACCCGTAATCATAGCTTTACTTCTCGTCATTCTTCCCATTCTCCTTCTTCTCCAGTTCTCTGCACGGCGCGAGCATCACCCTCGCGCGGAGCGATTTCGCTAACAGCAGGATTGGTGGTTAACAGATGTGCTGTTGAGGGACGGACTACAATTTACCTTTGCTTGCTGAAATAGACCACCCTAGGCGAGTGCTCAACTTGTATCACAGTGTAGGAACGGAATCAACTATTAATGACGTAGTAACTAAAAATGGCAGGAACAGGACATGAAGCCGGTGTCCTCTGACTCCTTCCGGCGGCGAATCCGATCGCACGAGGTTCGATCCGCCAGCCCTGCCGATCCTTATCGTTGACAAAGGAAGAAGCCGGCTTTAAGCTGCTTCCACGAGGAAATACATTTGATTAGGAACTCATCCAATGGTGCGAGCCGGCAGCTCATGCTCGGCCCACTCGAAATTCACGTGATGGAGGTGGTTTGGGCCGTCGGCGAATGCAGCGTGCGCGACGTCGTTGAGAAGCTGGACAGCAAGCTCGCCTACACCACCGTAATGACCACGCTCGACCGGCTGTTTAAGAAGGGCTTGTTGGATCGCCAGAAGTCGGAGCGGGCCTTTCTCTATTCTGCCCGATTGTCTAGCCAGGAATGGGATCGTAGACGAGCAGGGGACCTGGTAGCCGGATTTCTGGCAGGACCGCAACCCTCCCGCGACCTATTGCTCTCTTCTTTAGTTGACGCGGTGGGTCAGCACGATGCCATGTTGCTGGACGAACTGGAAGAGAAGATTCGCAGGAAGCGTCGGGAGCTAGCCCACATGGGCAAAGCATGAATCTTACTTACACCATGCGGCTGCTTTGTTTATGCTGCGCCTCGTTTTTCATGATTCACCTGGCGCTGGCTCTGGCAGCGCGTTTGGGCGCGGGCACGGCCGTGCGAATGGCCGAGCACATGAAGCCAAGTTCGGCGGCCCGATTTCTGTTCGCTCTGCGCATGGCTCCGCTGGGGCTTACCTTATTTGCGGTGCTCGCATTCTGCATTCCCAGCTACTTATGGCTGGAGCCTGAGGCGACCGGGGAAAAAGTTGGATTCATCTGCTTCCTGACGGCGGTGTTGGGAGCTGCAATTTGGGCTCTCGCAATCGTGCGCGTGCTCGGAGCTGTACGTGGAACAGCTCGTTACCTCCATCGCTGCGAACAGCACGGGCGCAAAATCACGGTTCCCGGCGAGCCTACGCCGGCATTGTTGCTGAGCCGACAAAGCTCCCGTATTAGCGGTTGCCGGAGTGCTCCATCCCCAGCTGGTGATTTCCCGCCGCGTGATGCACGGTCTTTCCTTGGAACAAAGGGAAGTCGCATTGAGTCATGAGCGGGCACATTGCACCTCCGGAGACAACCTCAAACGCTTTCTGATTTTGCTGGCTCCCGATGTCCTGCCTTTCGTTCCCGCCTTTAGAGGCTTGGAGCGCGGCTGGGCGCGGTTCACGGAGTGGGCGGCCGACGACCAGGCGACATCAGGAGACGCGCGCCGGGCTTTAACGCTTGCTTCTGCACTAGTACGTGTGGCCAAGATGGGCGCTCAACCTGAGCTCACCTCCTTGTCCAGCTCACTGATGGAGGGTGACCGCGAACTTCTCCAACGGGTGGATCGCCTGCTCCGTCCGCAATCCAAGCCGGAAAAGCCGGTGCAGGCGATCCTTCCGCTCTTGACCGGCCTGGGCGCTTTGGTTGTCACTGCCGCAGTTACAGTGTCGCTCTGGCCCGGAAGCCTGACCGTCGTGCATCAGGCCCTCGAACAACTCGTGCATTAGACCGGAACCCCCGATTAAGTCTGGCAGATCTGTTTTGAACGTTGCACAGAAGTCTCCTACCTCGTTAGAACATCTTCGCTAAGATATCGGCATGCACCACGCTTGGACAGCCTCCGCTGCGGTGGCTGCGACGCTGCTTCTCCTGCCGGCGCTGGCATTCGCGTTTGCTGGCAGACAAGTTATGCGCGGCGTCAATCGTCTGTCCGCAAGTGGCCGCATCTCGATTGCTCTCTTAGCCGCAGTTTCTTATTACCTGGCCGCACGCGCTACCCCGGAGTTTCGTTGGTGGTTCGTAGCTCTCTATGCCGGTCTACCTGCCATGCTCGTGGTCTTGCTGTGGCATGCTCGAGAGCTCGATCCGGAGCAACTCGGTAATTGGCGCGATTTTGTTGTGTTGGCAGTTCTCGGATTGGTGGTCGAATTCCGGCTATTGGAACCGGCGTGGCCAGAACAATTTCGTTCGCTCGGTCGCCTGTTACTGCTGGACACAGGACTTTACGGATTTCTTGCCATCCGGCAGCTCACCGGTGTTGGATTCCATTTCGTGCCTCGGCTTCGCGACTGGAAGGTTGGCCTGCGCGAGCTGGTCTTCTATGCTCCCATTGCCATCCCGCTGGGATTGGGTCTGGGATTCCTGCATTTCCATGCAATTCTTCCCGGGCCGGGAAGATTCGCGCTGACGTGGATTTCGATCTTCGCTTTTGTAGCCGTGCTGGAAGAAACCTACTTTCGCGGCTGGGTACAAAACCTGCTCCGAGCGAAGAATGGGCCGTCGCTGGTCATTGCTCGTAACCGCGGCGCTGTTTGGCCTGTCGCACTTCAACAAAGGCGCTACGCATTTCAATTGGCGTTACGTGCTGCTGGCGACGTTTGCTGGGATCTTCTACGGTAGGGCGTGGCGAGACGGTCGGCGACTGGTAGCGTCTGCAATCACCCATGCTTCGGTCGACACCATATGGTCGATCTGGCTGCGATGAACGAGCCGCGGCTGTGAGTGCCACCTCAAGTAGCTGAGGCCGACTCGCATCTGGTGGTGAATTGCATTGGGCACCGCGATGGCCAGGGAAATCCCGAGCAATCCATGCGCAGCAGCGAGCGTGTAGAGATTGCGATAACGGAGAAAGAGCGGGCACGCGGCCGCTCCCCAAGTCAGGGTCAGAACCATCAGCAGCGGATTAGGAATGTGCACCACGGCAAACAACAGCGCAGCAGTTGCGATTGCCGCTGTCCTGGTGGGCATCAGCCCCAACAGCCGAAGCAGAAAGAAATCCTGCAAGATGAACTGCTGCCCCAGCGCCCAAAACAGGTAGGCCCAGAATCCTAACCACGCGTTCCCGCCGTGAAGCACCGGATGCAGAGTGTGCATACGCCAGCCAACCCACACTAGCATCGCCGCCAAGGCCAGAGCGACGTAGACGACCCACAGCGATTGCCGCAGCCCGGTTAGCAGAAAACCAAGTGCGGCTGCATTCTGCCGCGATCGCAACGTGGCCAGCACGATCCACGAAAATGCCAGCCAACCCGCTACGCTTCGCACCGGATTCGGCGTCCACAGCGCTACCAGGATGAGCGTGAACGTGCCGGTCAGCTCAAGAGAAATCTCGCGAGCGGACTTTGCCGATCCAGTTGGTTGCAATGCGCGTTGCAATGCACGATTCTTTCGGCCAGGGAACGGCGCGAGTTGTAGGTTCAACCGCGCCCATATTTGAAAGGCTGTCCTTCGCTGAAGAGATGGTGCCGCACAAAATCCAGCAGAGACGGTACGCAGATTTGTGCCAATTGTGAAGCGCGGCGAGCTTCCGGTATTTCCGCGTCCGATGAGCCGGCGATAAGCACAGTCCGCAGACCTAGCCGGCTGCCGGCTTCTATATCGCGCAGTGAATCGCCGATCATCACACTGTTGCCAGGCATGGCGCCGGGAAAATCAGCGAAGGCCTGTTCAAGCAAGCCCGTCCGCGGTTTGCGGCAAGTGCACTCGCCGACATCATGAGGACAAACATAAATGGCGTCGAGAGCAGCGCCTTTGATCGCCAGTTGCTCCTTTAACCGGCTATGCAATCGGTCGAGGTCGTCCGGCGAAATCAGCTCCAGCGCGACCGCACGCTGGTTCGTCACCACAATCACTTTACGGCCGGTCCGATTCAAAGCCTCGATCGCAGCTTCCACCCCTGGTAGCAGATGAAATTCTTCCCAGCAAGTAACGAATCGGCCGTCAGAGGGGTTACGGTTCAGCACTCCGTCCCGATCTAGGAAAACGTACTCGATATTGGAGAAGTCCGCGGTTCGATTGCTATCGGTCACGCTTATAATCCCAACCAGCAGTAGTCCCCAAAGCAAGGTTCTGAGAAGGCCCTCACACTCGTCGTGCTTACGAGGGGCGGATGCATTCTTCTTTGAACCTGGCCGGCGTCTTTACCGACGCAATTGCAGAACATCTCACCATTATCCGCCAGTTCGCGGCGCAGCAGGATGCTTTCGAACGCGCCGCCATCCTGCTTACTGATGCCTTGTTGAATGGAAACAAAGTTTTGTGGTGCGGCAATGGCGGCAGTGCTGCCGACGCCCAACATTTGGCCGCCGAACTGGTTGGGCGCTTTCGGCGAGACCGCAGCCCGCTGCCGTCCATCGCTCTTACCACGGATACTTCCGTCCTTACCGCCATAGCTAATGATTATGGTTACGACCAGATCTTCGAGCGCCAGATAGAAGCCTTGTGCCGGCCGGGCGACGTGGTCATCGGTATTTCCACCTCAGGAAATAGCCAGAACGTTTGTGCTGCCTTGCAGAAGGCACGCGAACTGAAGGCATCGACGGTGGCGATGACTGGCTGGACGGGAGGCCACCTTGCTTCTCTGGCCGATATCTGCCTGCAAGCGCCCGCAACCGATCCGGCGCGGATCCAGGAATGCCACATTCTGTGTGGTCACATCCTGTGCGAGTGGATTGAACTGGCTACCTGCATCAGCCACGCGGTTGCGGCAGGCGGGGGCCCACCATGATTTCCAACCTGCGCGAAATCGTTACCCTGATTGAATCGGGCTGGAACAACGTTCGCGTCCTGGTAGTCGGCGACCTGATGCTCGATCAATACGTTTGGGGAGAAGTCGAGCGCATCTCGCCCGAGGCGCCCGTGCCTGTGGTGCGGGCAACTCTGCGTGACGAAAAGCCCGGAGGCGCTGCCAATGTTGCCATGAACCTGGCCGGCTTGGGTGCTCGAGTGACGCTGGCCGGCTTTGGCGGCGGCGATCCCGAGCAGCGCACCTTGGAATCTCTGCTGGCTAAGGCTGGAATCGAGCCTTCCTTAGCCACGGTGCCAAACGTACCTACAACCACCAAGCTGCGAATTTTGTCCGGCAATCAGCAGATGATGCGGCTCGACAGGGAAGCGGCACCTGTTTTCTCGGACGCTGACTATCGATCTCTACTGGAGCGCGCTTTCGCCGCCCTGCCGAATGTCTCGGTCGTGGTGCTTTCGGATTATGCCAAGGGTGTACTCACCGAACCGGTTTGCCAGGCAATCATTCGTAAAGCGCAAGAGTTCAACATCCCTGTGCTGGTCGATCCTAAGAACCGCAGTTTCGCTCGCTACCGTGGCGCGACAACGATTTGTCCCAACTTGAAGGAGCTATCTGCCGCAACGGGAGAAGCGGTTGCCGATCTCGATCGCCTGCTTACTGCCGCTCAGGCCCAGCTGCCATCCTTGCAAATGGAGTTCATGGCGGTAACGCTCGGGGAGAAGGGAATTGTTGTGCTGCGCCGGGATTCGCGTCTCCATGCCCCGGCCATTGTCCAGCAGATCTATGACGTTTCGGGCGCGGGCGACACAGTGATTGCGGTGTTAGCGTTGGCGATGGCCTGCGGCGTCGCCATCGAGACCGCGGTCCAACTAGCCAACATTGCGGCGGGAATCGTGGTCAGCAAAATCGGCACCGTCCCCATCCAACGAGAAGAACTGCTGGGTGCTCTGTCCCAGGAGATGGCGCTCCATATCGACGAGAAGGTCTTGCGACTGCCTCGTCTGCTGGCTCGAGCCACCGCGTGGAAATCTGCGGGCGAGCGGGTGGTGTTTACCAACGGCTGTTTCGACATCCTGCACATTGGCCACATCCGCTTGCTGGAGCAGGCTCGCCGGCAGGGTGATCGCCTGATCGTCGGCCTCAATAGCGATGCCTCTGTACGCCAGCTGAAAGGACCGCTGCGGCCCATCGTTGCGGAAAGCGAGCGCGCCGGAATTCTTGCCGCCCTTGGCTCGGTCGATGCTGTCGTCATATTTGATGAGAGCACACCACTGCAACTGATCGAGGCCATCCGCCCGGACGTTCTCGTGAAGGGAGGCGATTACACCGAGGAAGCCGTCGTGGGCGCTCGCGAGGTTCGCGCCTGGGGAGGCCGGCTTGAACTCATCCCACTGATTGGCGGAGTCAGTACGACCAGGCTTATCGCTAAATCCGCTGCGTCCAATGCACCCCAGACCGCAACTGCGGCGTTCTTAGCCTGAAAGGAGCCATGCTGCCGCCACTGTTCTTCCCGGTTCGTCTTCCCACCATGCTGGCACTTTTCTGGCGAGCTTACTTTCATCGCGACTCCATCAGCGGGATGCCGCATAACGGGCCAGTCTCCATCATTATCTTCCGCCTCGACTCGCTGGGAGACGTCGTACTGACGACGCCATTGTTTCGCGAGCTCAAGAAAGCCTATCCCAAATCGCGATGCACAGTTGTGGTGCAGCAAGCCTACCGGTCGCTGCTGGTGACCAATCCGCACATTGACGAAGTTCTCAGCTTGCCAGACATAAAACCTGGATGGCTGCCACTGAGGCGTGAAGAGGTTGCTGTCAGTCGCTGATGCTTTATTGGACCCAACTGCGCGGAAGGCATTTCGACTTCGCTATTTCTCCCCGTTGGGACGCAGACGAACACCTGGCAACGTTTCTATGTGTGCTCACCAATGCGTCGAGCCGGGTCGGCTACAGCGAAACCGCATCCCCAGCCAAGCAGCGCATCAGTCGCGGCTTCCACGCGGCGTTCAGCAATTGCGTCCCATCCGGTCCGGTACGACATGAAGTGCTGCGCAATCTTGCCATCGTGGAAGCCCTGGGTGGAACCGTGTCGGATGACAGCCTGGAAATCCGATTAACCGAGCGAGATCGCCGAAAGGCATCCATCTTATTGGCGCAGGCTGCTCCTTCCTCGAAGCTTGTCGCCATCGGAATCGGCGCGCATAGCCCCGGCCGCAGATGGCCGCTGGAGCGTTACTCAGAAGCTCTGCTGCAACTGGCCAGAGAATATCCCATCCAGGCCGTGGTCGTGTGCTCCGCCGCTGAGAGTGGCGAAGCCATGAAACTCGCGACCTTGCTCCCTAGGCGTACCATCATCGTCAGCGGGGCTTCTCTCCGCGAGGTATGCGCCGTACTCGAGAGATGCGACCTTTTCCTCGGTAACGACAGTGGCTGCGCTCATCTGGCCGCAGCCGTGAACTGTAAGACAATTGTGATCTCGCGCCACCCGCGCAATGGCGATCCCAACCACTTCAACAGTCCTGTGCGTTTTGCTCCGCACGGTAGTGACGTCCGTGTTCTGCAACCAGCCACTGGCCTGGATGGATGTAAGGCTGCATGTCGCTCGCTAGAGCCCCACTGCATTAAAGCTGTCGCCGTGGCCAGCGTGGTTGCCATCGCCCGCAAGATGTTGCGGGAATCGCGCTCGTCATACCTCCCGCTTCCGACGAGATCATGGCCCGACGTAGCTTCGCGCCATCTTATGCAGTCTCACTCCGCTGTCGCCATTCAACAGGCGGTAGAAGCGCTACGTGTGGGCCAGAACCCGAGGCCCACGCCAATTCGATGACTAGCGCGAGACCATGAAGATTAACTTGTCCACATCTCGCCACCGCCGCATCCTCAAGGCAGCCTGGTCGGGTACAGCAGCGAAATTGGTGACAACCGCTGTCACCCTGGTCTCTCTTCCCCTGGCCGTGCGCTACCTCGGGGCTGAACGATATGGAGTGTGGGCGACCATCACCACCACGGTAGTCTGGATCAATCTGCTGGACCTCGGCATCGCCAACACTCTGACCAATCACATCTCTCGCGCTTTCGCGCTAGACGACAAAGCCTCCGCGGCGCGGTATTTCACCAACGCTCTGGTCCTTACGGTTGGCATCGCCGCATCGGTGGGACTCGTATTTACTGTCGCCTTTTCGCGAATCAACTGGGTGGCATTATTCAATGTCAATGCCGGTGTGACCGCAGCCGAACTGAAGCGCACCGTTGCTGTCGCCGGTATCTTGATGTTGCTGGGACTGCCCTGCAACCTGGTCAGTAAGCTTCTCGCCGGATACCAGGAGCTGCACCGAAACAGCTACGCGATTTGCGCGGGCGCCGTGGCCAGCGTGATCGGATTGGCTCTGGGCATCATGCTGCGGGTTTCCCTGCCAATGTTGTTCGTCATGTCTGTGGGATGTCTTCCATTGGCCAACTTTGCCAATCTCCTTTTTGTCGTGACGTGGCATAAACCATGGCTGCTTCCGCGTCCGTCGTTCGTCTGTCGCGCTGCAATCCAAGACCTCCTCGACTCGGGCTCATCGTTTTTCCTGATCCAGATAGCGGCGGTCGTGGTCTTCAGCTCCGACAATCTGATTGTTAGCCATTACCTTGGGGCGTCGGAGGTCACGCCCTACAGCGTCACTTGGAGATTGGTGGGCCTGGCCGCGATGTTGCAGTCGCTGATCTTTCCGGCGCTCTGGCCCGCTTACGCCGAGGCCTACGTCAAGAGCGATTACGACTGGATTCGCCGAACTTTCTCGATGATCATGAAAGGTACAGTGGCGTTGAATTTTTCCTGCGTGATCGCACTTGTGCTTTTTGGACGCGCGATAATCCGCCTCTGGGCTGGACCGGCTGCCGTGCCATCTCTGGCGCTGCTGGTGGCGATGGGAGTCTGGGCCGTCGTCAACGGATTCATGAGCGTCGAGTCCTGTCTGTTGGCGGCGCTGAATCGCACCCGGCAACAGGCTGTGCTTTCCCTGGTCGCTGCCGCGCTGAACATCGCCTTGTCCTTGATTCTGGTGCGCCATATAGGATCGATCGGCGTGATCGGCGGAACAATTCTGTCCTACCTCATTGTCCTGGTCGTGCCGCAGAGCCTGATTGTGCGCGATGTATTTCGGACAGAACTGGCGACGACTGGCGGAGAGCGCATTTCTCTTTTCGCTCTGCGCTTTTCGCCAAAGCAAGAAACTGAAGCCAGACCGAAACTTGGCGCTTTCAGCGTTTACCTACCCCTTGTCATCCGTCATATAGCGGCTCGCCTCGGCATGGGGCATCGCATCGGCGGCGAAAGTAAATGTTCCTTTATCTTTCACCTCCCGCGCGGCGCGCACGAAACGCTCCCAGGGCGGCACGAGCAAGAGCTCCACCTACGCTGATCCGCTTGACACCGATGGCGGCCAGTTCTTCCACGGAATAGGTAGCGCCCTTCAAGCCCATGACTGCGTTAACCGGCTTGGAAACTGACTGGCAAACTTGCCGGATAGCATCGAGGCTGGATAGCCCGGGAGCATACACCACATCAGCGCCAGCCTCGGCAAAGGCTTGCAATCTCCGCAGAGTGTCGTCGAGATCGAGGCGGCCATGCAGGAAGTTCTCGGCCCTGGCCGTCAGCAGAAACCGGCAATCGTGTGCTGCCTTGGCCGCTGCTGTAACTCGCTCCACCGCGAGTTGGAAATCGTAGATGGGATCGCGCGGATCGCCGGTCGCATCTTCGATAGACCCACCGGCCAAGCCAGCCTTCGCCGCCAATCGAACGGTTTCCGCACATGTCTCAGGAGATCGGCCAAACCCGTCCTGCAGATCGGCCGACACTGGCAAATGCGTTGCCTCGACAATGGCTTTCGCATTTTGCAAGATTCCATCGCGCGTCAACTCTGCCGTGGAATCGGGCCGTCCAATGGAGAACGCATAACCGGCGCTGGTTGTCGCCAGCGCTTCAAAACCCAGCGCGGTCAGGATCTTGGCGGTTCCCGCATCCCATGGATTCGGGATCACAAATGCTCCAGGTCGTTCGTGGAGAACGCGGAATGTCTGGTATTTCTCCTCGCGAGTCACGGTCGTCATCCTTTTTCAAAACACTTTGAACTGAAACCCAGCCGGAAGAATTCACCGCCGCGAAGGCCGCGCGGCAAAGGTCCTTATCTCACCAGAAAGGGATTATTCGCGCGCTCTTCGCCAATAGTGGTCAAGGGGCCGTGTCCCGGCACCACACTGGTCTCATCCGGCAGCGCCAGCACCGGCCCGTGCAGCGACTCCATGATTTTCTGGTACGAGCCGCCGGGCAAATCGGTCCGCCCAATCGATCCGGCAAACAAGGTATCGCCGGCGATGAGCTTTTTCTCGGGCGCGAAATACAGGCAGATACTGCCTTCCGTGTGGCCGGGGGTATGCAACACATCGGCGGTCAGACTGCCGGCGCTGACTTTGTCGCCCGTACTCAGGCTGGCATCGATGGTCACCGTCTCCGGCGGCCGCATGCCGATCCACGCCGCCTGCACGTCCAGCATCTTCAGCAGGGCATAGTCATTCTGATTGAGTAGCACGGGCGCGCCGGTCAAGCGCTTCAGCTTCATCGCGCCGCCCACATGATCGATGTGAGCGTGGGTCACCACAATTTGCTTCACCGTCAAGCCGTGACGCCCGACGACCGCCATCACATCATCGATGTCGTCGCCGGGATCGATGACGATGGCTTCTTTGGTCTGCTCGTCGCCTACGACCGAGCAGTTGCACTGCAGCGGCCCCACCGGAAAAATCTCGTGGATCATGAATCCAAGCTATCACGAAGGGGCGCGGTACTTCACCCAGAGAAACCAAGGATACCTGCTTGAGTTAGCTGGGATTTCTGCAGTAAACTGCGCCCATCACTGCTGCGGCGACGTTTGTTCGTGGATGCAGTGGTTTCCCAACGCTGGGCAGGAGAAGCTTATGGACCGCATCCGGTTCGTGACTCATCGGGACCAGCGAATTTTGCTAGTGGATTTCACCGGGTGCAGCGATGAGGAAGTTGCCGCCATGGCCGACCGCGTGCCGGAGGTGGTCACTCGCGAACCCGTCGGATCTCGTGCTGGTGCTGGCCGACTTCAGCGATGCGGAGTTCACGCGTGACGCCGTGGAGCGTATCAAGGTTGCCAGCGCGCTTCGACCGGCCGCACATCAAACGCGCGGCTTGGGTCCTCACGGAGAACCTGCCCAAAGCCTTGTACGACTCCATCCGCAGTTTTTCCGCCCGCGAGATTCCTGTATTCGCTACCCGCGCCGAAGCGATGGATTACCTGGTGAGCGATCCTTCAGATACCAGTCAGTGATCCTTGCAAAGCGGAATCATCCGAGGGAAACGAAGCCGGGGCGATGAAGTGGTGGGACGCGCGATATAAATTTGTCATCCTGACCGCAGCGGAGGCATCGGCGGTTTCCATGATTTCCACCAGAAATAACCATCGCCAGTAAATCCGGGACGAAACAAAAAGCCTCCGCCACGGCGGAGGCCGGAGCTTCGGTGCTACTCCCTATCGGCTGGGTGCGGCTGGGGTCGGAGCGGCAGGCTTTGGTTGCGCCGGCACTGACTTAGTCGGCGCCGATCGCGTCCCTTCCAGCACCGATCCGGTACGGTTGGCGCTGCGCGCCGCAAATACCGACAGCGTAATGGATGTCAGCATGAAGCTGATGGCTGCGTAGGTCGTAGCCTTGCCCAGCACGGTTGCGGCGGTGCGGGTTCCGAAGGCAGTCTGGCTGCCCATGCCACCGAAAGCGGCGGCGATGTCGCCGCTCTGGCCGCTCTGCAGCAGCACGACGATGATGAGAAACGCGCAAACAATAACGTGAACAACGGTGATCAACGCAACCATGGAACTCTCAATTCTCTCTTCGGCGAGCGAGCGCAGCTGCGCGCTTCGTCGACGGTGTTGGAATCTCTAAACGTTACTGACAACTGGCGTGAGGTATGGTGCGGAAGGGGGGACTTGAACCCCCATGCCTTTCGGCGCCACCCCCTCAAGATGGTGTGTCTGCCAATTTCACCACTTCCGCACACACGTCCGGATGCAGAGGCATCGCGGGTTCCAAGCAGAAACGTAGAGGCCCATTAAGTATAGCAAAGACCGCAGCGATCAGAAAAAGCCAATGCCTGATCGTAGAGCCACGGTGTTGAAAAGCCGAAATCTGCGATCGAGATAGGAAGGAGAAAGCTTCTGGCAAACTCTTGAAGCCCGGTCAGTACTTCACAATCTTCGCGAACGATACCGGATCCAGACTGGCGCCGCCGACCAGCGCACCGTCGATCTCACTCTCCGACATCAGCGCCGTAGCAGATATCCGGTTTCACGCTGCCGCCGTACAGAATCCGCAAGATTCTGCGGCGAACTCTTCGCCAAAGCCTTTCTCGGCTTCGTGGCGAATGACCAGATGCGCATCCACGGCCATTTGCGGCGTCGCCGTCTTGCCGGTCCCAATCGCCCACACTGGCTCGTAGGCGACCGTCAGCTTCGCCGCTTTCCTGGCGGAGATGCCGTTAAACGCCCGCACACATTGCCGGCGCAGCACGTCCTCCGTCAGTCCCGCTTCGCGTTCTTCCAGAACTTCGCCCACGCACACGATGGGCGTCAAGCCCATTCTCCAGCGCAATCTCCAGCTTGCGATTCACCGTGTCATCGGTTTCGTTGAAATACTGCCGCCGCTCCGAGTGGCCGATGATGACATGCGTGACTTGGATGGCAGTCAGCATCCCGGCCGAGATCTCGCCGGTGAAAGCGCCTTCCTTTTCCCAATGCATGTTCTGCGCGCCGATCGCGACATTGGACCCGCTAGCGGCTTCGACGGCCGTCTGCAGATCAATGAACGGCGGGCAAACCACAATCTCGTCGCGCGTGTGGCCCGCGACCATGGGAAGAAAATCGCGAAAGAATGCGGCAGTTTGTTCCGGCGTTTTGTACATCTTCCAGTTGGCGGCAATCAGTTTCTTTCTCATTGCGTATGATGAGTTCCGTCACGGATCAGAATGTAATAAAGACAAATCTTCGATTATAGGCCGTCGCCCCCCGGAGAGGCGTAACGGCAGCAAGGCTCGATAGCGCGCCAGCCATCACCGTCGTGCGGCGCGCTACGGTTTCTGCGTTGGCCGAATCAGCACTTCGCTGATGAACGACTGCGGCTCCTGAGTAACCAGCATGGCGACCGCGTGGGCCACATCTTCCGGCTTCAGCATTTTCTGCGTGTCTTTGCCGCTCGCGGCGCGGACTGAAGTCGGTGTCGACCGACCTGGGCAAATAACACTGACGCGAATGTTGTGCGCCCGCAATTCTTCCGCAACTGCCATAGCTCAGCCCGTTCAGTCCCCACTTAGACGCCGAATAGGCGGCGCCGCGCGGCAAGGGATTCTTGCCCGCCAGCGACGAGATGTTGATGATGTGGCCCGCACCGGCGGCGATCATCAGCGGAACGACGGCGCGCATCATGTAATAAACGCCGCGCAGATTGGTGTTAAAGATGGCCTCCCAGTCCTCCGGCGGCAATTCGTGCAGCAGACCCGGGAGGGCCGCCGATTCCCGCATTGTTCACCAGGATGTCGACACGACCGTAGGTGCTGCGCAGATGTTCGCCCAGAGCGTCAACGCTGGCGAGGTCGGTAACGTCGCAGCCAACGCCCTCCGCCCTGTGTCCCCGTGCAGTAAGATCGGCGGCGACTTGCTGGACCCGGGCCTCGTCCCGGCCGGTGAGGACAACCGTCGCGTCCATCGCCGCCAGCTTGCCAGCTATGGCGTGTCCGATGCCGCGGCCTCCTCCGGTCACCACCGCGACCGATCCCCGACAGCGAAATCAACTCTGTGGACTGCATCGATCACTTTCCTCATCAGCAAGGATATTATTTTGAAAGACGCGGCAGCGGACCTTTGCGTTGCCGCGGCCTTGAGGATGTCCGTGCTGGTTGAAGTCACCACAACCTTGGACTTTCCCTTTTGGCATCGTACTGCACTGGCCGGAGGAGTAGTGTCCATTGACGACAAACGCAACTGGTTTCCGTCAAACTGTTGCAACTGGTAATCTCACGAAGACGCCGGTTCGATAGGATGCCAACGCCAGTTGCCGCGGGACGCGACCGGAGTCGAACCTGCTCTTGCGCGGTTCGTTAAGCGCGTCTGCATTCGAACTCAGAGCATCGTAGAATCGCGGGAATCGTGTAAAGTGGTAAGCAACTTGCCTTACACTGAGGTGCATACTTATAATCCCGGTCTCCGCAGTTTGCATTCCAATTCAGCAATTAGGGGCCTAAGGCGGAGGGATTCGCCCGTTATCCTGCAGCGCTGAGTGTAATTCGGGCCGGTGTTATCGCGTGCGGTGAAACCCGTGCGGGTGAGCGTCATCAGCAGTTTCCCAAGAATCGAGGAGCCAACAGAATGAAGAAGTCGCTAGTCATGATGTTGCTGGTGTTCGCCAGCGCGGCACTGGTCCAGCAATCGGCAGCCCAGGCAGCGGCGCAGCCTGCGCAAGCCGGCCAGCCGGCGCAGAAAAAGGAAATCAAGGATCCGGCTGAATACAACGCCTACGTAAACGCCATCCAGCAGCAGAACCCCGCGCAAAAGGCGGCAGGCGCTGGAAGCCTTCCTCCAGACCTATCCCAACACGGTGATGAAGGAAGACGCCCTGGAGCTGCTGATGGTCGCCTACCAGCAGGCTGGCGACGCGCAGAAGACGCTGGACGCCGCCAACCGCGTGCTGCAGGCAGATCCTAACAACGTTCGCGCTCTGGCGCTGCTGGCTTACAACTATCGCGCTACTGGCATCGCAGGGCGGACCGCAGATGCAGGACAATCTGGCCAAGGCCAGCAGTACGGCCAGCAGGGACTGCAGGCTCTGCAGAACATGAAGAAGCCGGATGGCATGAGCGATGCTGACTTCACCAAGCTCCACAACGAGACGGGCGCGATCTTTGACGGCGCCGTTGGTTTCGCCGCTCTGCAGGCAAAGGATCTCGCCACCGCGCAGAAGGACCTGCACGAGGCCGTTGCCTGGGAATCGCAGCCCAACATTGCCGACATCTATCCTCTGGCGACCGCTGACCTCGAAGCCAAGCCGATGAACCCGGCAGGCTTCTGGTTCATCGTCAAGGCTGCCAATCTGGCGCAGGGACCCGGGCAGCAGCAGATCCTCGATTACGGCAAGAAGAAGTACATCCGCTATCCACGGTTCGGATCAGGGATGGGATGACATGGTCAACCAGGCGAAGGCGTCGTCAGCAGCGTAATGCCGCCGGCCGGCTTCACCGTGGCGGCAGCGCCGCCGCCGCCATCTCCGGCCGAGCAGGCTGCCGATCTGGTGAAGAGCAAGACTCCCGTACAGATGAGCTTTGCGGAGTGGGAACTGGTGCTGTCTTCCGGCAACCAGCAGGCTGCCGACACGGTTTGGAACGCCATCAAGGACAAGGCCGTGAAACTGCGAGCCAACGTGCATCAGCGCGACCCCGACTACAGTCCAACTGGCCGGCAGCGATGACGACATCGAAGCCAAGAAGGCCGACATCACCTTGACCATGGCAAAGCCGATTCCGTCGCGCCTGATGCCGACAGGTCGGGCCACTGATGGCGTTCCAGGGCACGGTTGCCAGCTACACGCCGAATCCCGTTCATGATGACCATGACCGACGGCGTGCTGCTGGACAAGAATGGCAATCCGGTTTCGACCGCGGCGCCCGTGCACCACCCACGCACTCACACACTCGCAGTAAATCGGCGAAGCGAAGGACACTTAGGGAGCAGCTACGGCTGCTCCCTTTTCTTTCCGGATAATCGGGACAGTGAACACAGCTCGGAGGGCAGCGAAGAATCCGCTGAAGCGTGCCACAGCGCAGTTGCGATCTCAGAAACCGGGACAGATCTAGCGAGCGGCTTTCTTTCGATGGGCGCGTTGTGCGCGCTGCGCGGCGGACGGCGCGTTCCGTTGCGCAATCCCTTGGCGTCAAGCTTGAGTTCGGCGATGGTGCGGCTGAGAGTATTGCGGTGCATGCCCAAGCTGGCGGGCGGCTTTGCATTGATTGCCTTTGCTGTCCTGCAGAACCGTGAGAATGAAGCTTCTTCTTGAATTCGCAGACTGCTTCCGAGTACGTGATACCGCTTCTGTACATCTGCACGATCAAGAGCTTCCAGTTGATCTTTCACGACGCCTCTCTCTTCGCTTTCGCTGATGTCGTCACGTCATGGCGTCTCGAATCATGTCATGGCTGCCGCTGTCTTCGCCATGCTCCGCCGGAATATGTTCCGGTACCGTGCGCAACAAGTTCCAGCCGTCCCAGAAACGCTGCCGCAAATCCGCCGGCGCTGCCCAAACCAGGCTGCGGCTCGGCAGCCAGCATGAATGGCGCGATCCGCGACTGCTGCAAGTCCCCACTGCGGAGCAAACGCCGCCAGTGCCAGCACCATAACCGCACTGACGATAACGCCCCTCGAAGGAAGCCGAAGGCGCTCCCAGCAGACGATCGAACCAGCGCAGCCCCACCCCGCGCACCACCCAGCGCGTGAACCTGCCCACGGCATTCCCGCCAGCACCATCACCACGACAAAAATGGTAAAGAACCCAGCGATCTCCGCTGTCCACGGCGAATTCACGAATCGCGCGCATACCAGGCTGCTACACGCGGATATTCCCAGGCCGCCAGCAGATATCCGGCGATCACTCCCACCAGGGCAAAAGAATTCGTAGAAGAATCCTTGCCCGATCGCCTGTAACACCGACAACACAACGATGAGCACAATTACCCAGTCGAGGATAGACAGGCTCATCATCGCATTTCCCTAGCCCGGCAACGGATGCCCGGTCAATTGGGTATAAGCCTCGATGTACTTCTCGCTGGTTCTGCGCCGCCACCTCCGGAGGCAACCCCGGCGCCGGCGGCTGCTTGTTCCACTTGATCGCTTCCAGGTAGTCCCGCACGTACTGCTTGTCGAAGGAGTCCTGCGCGCCGCCCGCGCTGATACTTGTCCTTGGGCCAGAAGCGCGACGAATCCGGCGTCAGCACTTCATCGGCCAGCACCAGCCCGCCCGGCGTGCGCCCGAATTCAAATTTCGTATCGGCGATGATGATGCCCCGCGTTTCGGCGTAGTCGGCCGCGGTCTGATAAATCTTGATGCTCAGATCGCGCAGTTGCTCGCTCAGCTCGCGGCCCGCCAGCGCGACCATGCGATCGAACGAAATATTCTCGTCGTGTCCGCTGGTGGCCTTGATCGCCGGAGTGAAGATCGGCTCCGGCAGTTTGTCGGACTCGCGCAGCCCTGCGGGCAGCGAAATGCCGCACACCTAGCCGTCGGCCTTGTATTCCTTCCAGCCCGAACCGGAAAGATAGCCGCGCACCACGCATTCGATCGCGATCATGTCGGCGCGTACCACCATCATGGAGCGGCCGCGCAATTGCGCGGCATACTTCTGCAGCTCCGTGCGGGTACTGATGCACGTCGGCGGTCGCCAGGTGATTGGGAACGATGTCTCTTCAGAAAGTCGAACCAGAACAGCGAAAGCTGGGTCAGCACGCGTCCCTTCTGCGGGATGCCGGTGGCCAGCACATAATCGAATGCTGAGATCCGATCTGTTGCCACGAACAGCAGGTGATCGTTATCGATCAGATAAATGTCGCGAACCTTCCCGCTGGCGTAAAGCTCCAGGTCGGGAAAGTCAGTATGCAGGAGAACGTCGTAACTTTGAGTTGTAGCTGGTCACGGTTGCAAATCGCTTCGGAGAGTCGTCGGGTATTTTAATTTTCCCGAGTGGTTTGTCAATGTGGTCCAAAAATCCGGTTCATGCCGCGCAAAAATTTCTTTTCCGCAAAACTCTTGACAACAGTGCTGCCTGGCGCGAAACCCGCGTGGCTAGTGGCTTTCGGACCGTTTGCCAGGAGTCGTCGATTCCTGAAAGCCGAGAGCGCAGCCCGTGATCAAAAGATCGTGATTTGAATCGCAAACTCATGCCCGGTGTCAAGAGGTTTGGAGAAATTTTCGAAATAGCTTGCTCGTGCTTCCGAAATTAGTCGGCCGAACTGCGATGGACAGCTGCGCACGTCCTCGAGGTATTGAATCTCAGGAGCGCCGACCACTCCGGCTTTCTCCATGGCGCTCCGCAGTTCGTCGGAGCTCATGAACTTTCTCGCCTCTTCCGTACTTTCCCAATCCAGCAGCAGGACGACCTCGTGCGGATCCTCCACGTTGTGAAACAGACGAAAGCCGGTTTCTCCGGCCCGCTTGCGGGTGGTGAGGTGGGAATCGAAAGCTTCTTTCCAGCGGTTGTAATCCGATACTTTATGGCGAACCAGAACGTGCATCATGAAAGCGCCTCCCGCAAATCCAATAGTCTCTTCCAAGATACGAAATCCGCAGCCAGAATGTGAACCCCGAAATGACATGGTTTTTGGCGTGACGCCCGCGCTTGCCCGTCGGCCGGAGTTGCTGGCGGTCCATGGCGCGAAGTGGCTCGCCGCCGAAGAGGCTGGCCATTTCCGGTGCGTTATACTGCAGTCCACACTCAAGGGGAGACTTGCTCTTGCCACGTCTTATCATTCGTTCCTCTGACATTCATGCCGCCGGATGTTTCGCGCTGGAGGATATTCCCAAAGGCACGCGCGCTGCTGGAATACACCGGCGAACGCATCAGCAAAGCCGAAGGCGACGATCGCTACGAAGGCCGTCAATTTACCTATCTTTTCGGGGTCGGCGACGGCGAAGTCGTGATCGACGGACACGGCATGGCCATGTTCGTGAATCACTCCTGCGATCCCAACTGCGAAACCGACGAGGAGGGCGACCGGGTCTTTATCGCCAGCATTCGCCGACATCGCGGCTGGAGACGAACTGACCTACGATTACTGCCTCTACGACGGCGACGATGATGCTCCCTGCTATTGCGGCAGCAAGAGCTGCCGCGGGAGCATGTACTCGCCGGAAGAGCTGAAAAGAAAGCCCGTGCTGAAGCCAGGAAGAAAAAGCAGGCCGAACTGACTGCCAGGAAGAATGGCGCTAGCGCGCGGAATGTCATCAGCAAGGGGAACGGCTCTCGCAAGAAAGCCTAAGCCGAGCTATTAGTTGGCAGTCTTCGCCAAAGCTAAGTCGTCCACCTCGATCCCAATGTGCCGCAGATGCTGCAACATGTGAGCGACGTAATCGTCGAAGACGAAGCGCAGGGTCAACGGCGCCGAGTCTCCAATGGTACAGGTTCGCAACCAGTCGGAATCCTTGGCTGCCTCCGCTGCCGCCAGCAACTGGCGGTTCAGTGCCGCCCACAGGCCGATCAGGCTCTCCCATTCGCGGTGCTGATAGCGATGCAGCGCGACCCAAGCATCGCCATCGTAACTCGCCATGGCCGGTTTTTCCTCCAATTGAGCGCGGACGATTCGCTGATGGTTGTTGGCGGCCGAGTCCAGCAGATGGCCAAGCTCCTCTTTTGGCGACCAGATATTAGGCGCAGGCTTGTGCTTAACTTTGTCGGCCGGAAGCACGCGAAGGCGGCCCGGCAGGTGATCGATCAACTGACGCAGCAGTTGCAAGCTTTCCATTTGGCACCCCGTAAGACGATGTCCATTATCTCGCAGCATGGCTTCCCCGTTCCACAGGACTACACCGTATAATCGAATTTTCCTTCCATGAGTTACCAGGTTCTCGCGCGCAAATACCGGCCCCAAAAATTTTCCGAGGTGATCGGGCAGGACCACGTCACCCGCACCCTGAAGAATGCCATCGAGCAGGGACGCATCGCGCACGGCTACATCTTCAGCGGACATCGCGGGCATCGGCAAGACCACCATCGCTCGCATTCTGGCGATGGCGCTGAATTGCCAGTCGCAGGACCATCCCGTGCCCGAGCCTTGCGGCGTTTGCGATTCCTGCCGCGAGATTCGCGCCGGCAATGCCGTGGACGTGATCGAGATCGACGCCGCCACCAATCGTGGCATCGACGAGATCCGCGAACTGCGCGAGGCAGCGCGTTATCGTCCGGCGCGCGACCGCTTCAAGATCTACATTCTCGACGAAGCCCACCAGATCACCGACGCCGCCTTCAATGCGTTGCTGAAGACGCTGGAAGAGCCGCCCAGCCACATCGTCTTCATGATGGCGACGACGCAGCCGGAAGATATTCCGCAGACCATCCGCTCGCGCTGCCAGCACTTCAGCTTTCACGCCGTGCGCTTCGACGATATCGTGCAGCAATTGCGCGACATCGCCAAGCAGGAGGGAATCGAAGCCGACGACAACGCGCTGGCCATGCTGGCCGAGGTGGGCGACGGCTCCATGCGCGACGCGCTGAGCATCATGGACCAGGCCATTGCCTGCTGCGGCACTACGCTCAGCGGCGATGTGGTGCGCGGACTGGTGGGCACGGTTTCCTCGGATGTGCTGGAAGAGTGTGATGGACGCGGTCGCGCGCAACTCCAGCGAAGATGTGCTGCGGACCATTGACCGGCTGCTGGTGGAAGGCCAGAGCGCGCAGCATTTCGCCAGACAGATGCTGCGCTTTCTGCGCAACGCGCTGGTGGCAAAAGTGGCGGGCAGCGATTCGCAGGTGCTGCAGATTTCCACCGATGAGCGGGCGCGGGTGGCGCGCGTCGCCGACCGCTTCAGCGAGGAAGACCTGTCGCGCTTCATGCAGATCATGCTGCGTACCCACAGCGAACTGGGTTACAAGCAGGAGCAGCGCTTCCATCCTGGAACTCGGACTGCTGAAGCTGGTGCACGCGCAACGACTGCTGCCGCTGGAAGAGTTGCTGAGCGGCGAGGCAAGCGCTGGCGAAGACGAGCGGCTCGGGATCGCCGGGTGCGCGACCCGCAGGCGGCAGCTCTCGGGTGTCGACTGGGTCAGCTGCGAGATCGACGTTGTCCTCGCGATCGGCTCCGGGGCCGGAACCAACGTCTTCGCGCGAGCCCGCAGCATCGCCGTTCGCCCGGCCATCTCCTTTCGAGGCGGACCGCAGCCGCAAGAGCGAGCCCAAAGCGGAGGCCCAACCGAACTTCGTGGCCTCAAGTCCTTCGTCGTTCCCGGCAGCGTCTGCTGACCGTATCGTTTGCGTCTGGCAATTCGTCCGCTGAGAGTCAGACCGCGGCCGATGGCAGCACGGCTACAGCCGTAGCTGTGGCGTCAGAAACGGTTCCAGAGCAGGCGAAGCCAAGAGATTTCTCCGGAGCTGGTGCGCAACGCGGTGTTGGCGGCGTTGGAAGATGCTGGACAGCAGATGCTGGCGCACAACCTGGAAGAGGGCGAGTGGTCAGTGCGCGGGCATCGAAGTCTCGGTGAAGGTTGGCATGTCGCAAGTGCTGATCGATATCGCGCTGGGCCCAGAGCCGAAGCGCATCATTCAGGCGTGCGCTGAGCAAGATTGGCGAGCGGCCGCTGAAGTTCAAGATGGTGAGCGGCGGGACGGCAGTGCAGGCGAACGAACCGCCGTGCGCCTCGTCCGGCAAATGGCGTGGGCGCTCGCAGCCGGCGCCATGGCCGATCCGGTCGTGCAGCGCATGCAGGAAAAATTTGGCGCCGAGATTCGTACCGTGATCGATCAGAAAGATCGCGGCTGAGTACGTTACCAGGATGCTTTGAACGTTATGAGTTGGCGTTCGGGTAGTGCGGACCTTGGCGTTCGTGGTAGTGTCGGACCTGTAGGTCTGTGTTAGAAGCTGTCGATACGTAATATGCATAAGACGAGCTTTAGCCGGTGGCGTGATCTGTTAGGCGGGGGCAAGGGCAGCTCCTGAGGCAAACATGGGTGGATTCAATTTGCAGGACATGCTGTCGCAGGCGCGGCAGCAGGCCGAAAAGCTGCAGGAAAAAATGCAGCAGATCACGATCGAAGCCTCTTCGGGCGGCGGCAGCGTGACCGTGCAGGATGAGCGGCCAGAAGCAATTGCTGAGCATCGTCATCGAGCCGGAAGTGGTGAAGTCGGGCGACATCGAAATGCTGCAGGACCTGGTGGTCGCCGCCGTGAATGAAGCCTCGCGCAAAGTGGACGAGGCGCTGAAATCCAGCCTGGGCGGGATGCTCGGCGGCATGGGCCTGCCGGGAATGTGAAAGAGAAGACTCTGCACCACGGAGAACACGGAGCTCACGGAGTTCAAGAATAGTAATCGGCTGTCCTGTATGCAATCCATGGTGAGAAAACCGATTTCAATAATTGTTGAGGCTTTGCGGGGGAACCAGTAGTGTCCAGATTTGCCGAGCCGATGGCTCGACTGATTGAAGAACTGAAGAAGCTGCCCGGCGTCGGCGGCAAGACGGCGCAGCGCTTCGCGTTTCACATCCTGCGCGCCAGCGATGAGGACGCCGAGCTGCTGGCCGGATGCCATCCGCGAGGTGAAGGCCAGCCTTCGCCTGTGCTCCGATCTGCAACAACATCACCGACGTCGATCCCTGTACCTACTGCACCAGCGCCACGCGCAATCAGCGGCTGGTATGCGTGGTCGAGGAGCCGACCAACATCGCCGCCATCGAAAAGACTCGCCACTACAACGGCGTCTATCACGTGCTGCACGGCGCGCTTTCGCCGCTGCATGGCGTTGGTCCGGAGCAGTTGCGCATCACCAATCTTGCCAAGCGCGTGGAGTCCGCCAGCGTCGATGAGCTGATCTCGCCACCAATCCCACCATCGAAGGCGAAGCCACGGCGACGTATCTGTCGCGCCTGTTCAAGTCGTCGGGAGTGAAGGTGACGCGCATCGCCACCGGCGTTCCCGTCGGCAGCGACATCGAGTACGCCGACGAGGTCACGATGCAGAAGGCGATGGAGGGGAGAAGGGAACTGTAGGAGGCCGCTCTTCGCCTTTCGCTCTTTCGCTACGCCGCTCAGCAAACCAGTCACGTCGATCCTTTCCGAGCTTGGCGCCTATTCCGCTCGCAGCTTCGCGAAATATCCGTTGATCGCCTCCTCCCACTCCTTGCCCGCCCTCTCATCTCCTTTGGCGAAGTGCTGCACGTGCTCGTTGGCTTCCGGCATCAGCGCCGTGCGTTCATAGACGACCGTCACGCCGGTCTTCTCTGCGCTCTCGCGTGTCAGGTGAATGTCGATCAGCGTGGCCATGGCGTCATTCAGCACATAAGCATACTGAATGTGTCCGGCGGCGAGGTCGAAGGCCGTATTGACCCAGATGCTGGAGTGATGGCCGATGCTCGACCCGAAACACCATGCCTGGCTGATCGTGCGCAGGCGTGGGATAGACGAATTGCGGGTTCCAGTCGGGTGCCCACTTGCGCTCTTCATTGGCGCCAAACAGCGGAGCCGTCTGCTCGAAGGGCGCATTCGCTGTGAAGCTGAATTCCGTGCGCGTGTGGGCCAGCTGCGGCAGAAGCTGCCGCTTGCTGCGCCGGCAGGGAAGTGGAGACCATGGCGACGAGCAAATCCGATCGGCGAAGACAAGATAGCGAGGCGTTCATCGGTGATGCTCCTTGAGTTGATGGCTGTCGGCGGCCTTAGCGTAAGGCCATAGATGCTGCGCAGCTTTTCGATCTCTTTCAGCGTCTGCGGGGGAGAAAGGCGCCTTGCCTTCGAAGGCGTGCAGAACGATTCCTTCCAGCAGATCGCCCAGGGTCATGTCTTTCAGCTCCGCCAGTCCCTTCAGGACCTTCAGCAGACGTTTCTCCATGCGAACGCCGGTCTGGACTCGTTCGACCACGATGGGATGCTTTGGTTTTGAGTCATGGTAACAAATGTACCAAAGTACCAATAGCGTAAGATTCAATGAGCGCGAGAAGCACTCGACTCAGCGGTGGCTCGGAAGGGAAGGGATTCCAGGGAAACAGAGGGCGCCACCGAATGACAGATCCTGCGCAGACCGCGACTTGCGCTCAGGCTGAACTAACTCTTTAACTTTGCCAGCAGGTCCGAAGGATGGACGGGTTTTGCCAGGATCTCAAATTCGTGTCCCTGGGCTCGGGCATTCTCCAGCAGATCGGCGGTTGCGGCCTGCCCGGAGAAGAGCAGAATCTTGCAGCAGGGCAGGAAGCCGCGAATGCTGATGGCGGCCTCGATGCCGTTCATGTCGGGCATGATGACATCGCTGATGATGAGGTCGGGCTGCAAGGAGCGAGCGCTCTCCACCGCCGCTGTTCCGGTGTAAACCGCCGAAGCGTCATAGCCATTGAGATCGAGGATCTTGGCCAGAGTGTCCGCGATGACTTGCTCATCGTCAACCACTAAAACTCTGGGTTTTTTACCCGCGTGCATTCATACGCTCCTTCAGAATTAGCGAAGCCGAACTGCCGATTATAGCGGAGAGCAGACGGACACAGATCTGGCCGCACCTGCCGGTGATGCACAATTTACCTGTGGCGCCGTTGGATCGAGTCGAAATTCCACTGATTGGCTGGCTTGCTGGTTATTAACTAATAACTAGCAACTCAAGGGCCAACCAGCGTAGAGGCGCTTCATATTTCTTGTGACCATGAATTAAAACTCTTTTCGTAGGCCGCGTTGTTGACAACTGGGCCAGATGGAAAAGGTCCTGAGATAACGGGGCCTGCTGTGCGCTCGCTCACAACAGGACAGTGACCGCCGTCACCGCCTTGATGGTCGAGGTATTTGTACATTGGTTTTGGCGAAAGCACATGAGCCTGGCGGCATAGAAGCGCCACCTGCCGAGGGACAGCGTGCCGCCGAAACTGCCGCGTGGTGAGAAGCGGTAGCACGAATACCAGAATGGGAGACCGCAATCATGGCATACGTCATCACTGATACCTGTACCAAAGATGAACTCTGCGTCGAAGCTTGTCCGACCGACTGCATTCACCCCAAGAAAGATGAAGAGGGTTTCGAAGCCGCGACCCAGCTTTATGTCGATCCGGAAGGCTGTATCGATTGCGGCGCCTGCGTTCCGGTTTGCCCGAGCAATTCGATGTTTCTGGTGGACGAAGTTCCGGCCGACAAGCAGGAATTCATCGCCAAGAACGCCGCGCACTACGGCAAGTAGCTGCCGCGAGTTGCACCAAGGATGAACGCGGGTTGCAGGAGCCTCGCGACACAGCAGAATCGCGCTGCCCGCAGAGTTGCATCGCAACGCCGCCACTGATCCATCGCCGGATTGCTTTCACCGGCCTAAAAGTAACGCTCCCTGCTTGAACCAAAAAGGGCACAGTTCCGCTGTGCCTTTTTCTGTTGCCAGGCAGAGCCCGATTGCAATCCTTCGCTGCCGAAAGTGCATCCCACACGGTATGCACGTAAGAACACTTTTGCTGGCGCTTGCCATCGGTGCAAGTCCAATCGGCTTCGCCGGCTGCAATTCCCAACCATCGAATCCCGATCAGGTGCGAGCGAAGACTGCGCAAGCTACAGCTGAGCTGAAGCAAGACGCGCAGGCAGTAGCTCAGGGTGTGCGGGACGGCCTAACTCGTCCCAGCTCAGACAAGCCACTGAACTTGAACTCCGCGTCGAAAGCCCAATTGATGAGCCTTCCGGGAATGGACGACGCCACGGCGGATCGCGTGATCGCTGGCCGCCCGTATTCCAGCGAGCACCAATTGCTGGAGCGCCGAATCGTTTCACGCGAGGAATATAACAAGATCGCCGACAGCGTCACCGTGACCAAGTAGAGCGCGCCGAAACAGATTTCGGCACGCTTTTGATGAACTCCTGCAAAGATCGCGGATCGGTTTATCGCCGGAAGCCGCCCCCTCCGAAGCTGCGGCCGCCGAATCCTCCGCCAGCCCGATCAGCCCAGCCTCCGCCGCCTGCGCCGCCGCCCCATCCTCCAGAACGGAAGTTGCTCCAACGCTGCGCTAACAAGATACTTGGCCACACGCTGACCGTGAACTGCAAAGTTTCTCAGTTGCGGACTTGAAAATTGCCGGAGGTTTGGGGGGGTTCCAAGCACAAGTGAAAATGATGAGCGGCGAGCAGGGTTTACAGAGCAAGCCACGAACAGGCGGTCAACTGCTAGTTATGCTAGTTGCAAGGACGGGCGGCGTCGTCTAGGTTGAGCAGAACGACCTAGACCCTCGCTCATGCAACGATTCCTGAAACTCGCAGTGTCGAGTGTGATCGCATTGTCCGCCTTGCGACTGCTGTCTGCGCAGGACCTGGCACCGCGCGCTTACGTCATCACGCCGCTTCATTCCAATGCGGTCACTCTGACGTGGGCCTTCTACGATGGAGGAGTCAACTTCAATGGAACCATTCCCGTTACCGGGGCCACCGGCACTTACAGCGTTCCCATATTCAGTTACTACCACTCCCTTAACTTTTTCGGTCGCTCGGCCAACATCACGGCTTCGTTGCCCTACGCCGTAGGAACCTTTCAGGGCAAGCTGCTGGGCAACGACAGGTCGCTTTACCGTTCCGGCCTGCTCGACTCTAATTTTCGACTATCGGTCAACCTGAAGGGCGGCCCAGCCATGCCGCCCCAGAAATTTGTTAAGTGGAAACAGAAGGTATTGCTGGGCGCCAGTCTCAAAGTAATCGCCCCAACGGGACAGTACGACCCAACCAAACTGATTAACTGGGGCATCAATCGCTGGGCGTTCAAGCCGGAGTTCGGCTATTCCGAACGCTGGGGCAAATGGGTGCTCGACGGTTATGCGGGCGTGTGGTTCTACACCCGGAATCCGGCATACTACAGTATTCCGGAGCCTAAGCCGCAGTCCGAAGACCCCATTGGTTCTTTCGAAGGCCACCTGAGCCGCGACGTCAAGCCACGCCTCTGGGTCTCGCTCGATGGCAATTTCTGGTTTGGGGGCGTCACCAGCCTCAACGGGATTCGCAACCTTCAGACCAAGCAGACCGGCTCCCGCATCGGTGGAACTGGTTCCATCCCAATAACCAAGCATCAGTCCATCAAGATGAGCTACAGCGACGGCACCTATATCCGCTTTGGTGGGAATTACCAGAGCGTTTCGTTAGCCTGGCAATACTCCTGGCTGGGCAAACCAAAGTAGAGCTCGATTCGACAGCTATTTTCCACTACGAGCAATCCATCGCGGACAGACGAGGCCGGTAGGATTGCAGGAGCAACTGTCTCGGATCCTGACAGCTCAATGGTAGTGCTCTTGAATCCATTGCGGATAGCGATACTTCAGCATGGCGAGCGCCCATGCTCCCTGAATCGTCGTATGGCCTGGATATACGGTGCCAAACTCGAATACTCCGCGACACCATCCGTGCCAGCAATAGTTCCATGAGCCATCCGCCGTTTGATTGTCGAGAATCCGCTCAATCCAGCGGCTTCGAACCAGATCAGCTTGGCCGGCGGCAATCATGAATGCGTTGCGCTGCACATACGCATCGCTAACCCGGAAGTCGAAGGTCTGGTCGCGCGCTTCTTTCTCGCAAAGCCGGCGGAGCGTGTCATCGACTCTTGGGCTGCCGCCATTGAAATCCCGATACATGATCAAACCCAGCACTTGATGATGCCGGGCTCCCCAGTTGTACTTGGTGAGCGAGTACAAATCCGCCAGGTCGTCGTCCGATAAGTGAACACTGATTGGGGTCGACCGCGTAAGCAAACCAGCGCTGGTCGAAGCTCTCGCCGCGCAATTCGTAGGTCGTGATAAATGGCAGCCGTGCGTGGGGATCGGCGAACCGTATCCAGAACGGAGTCAGCCGATAGGTCACATATCGAGTGTTTAGAGTTTCCACATTGGCCGCAAGCACAGCAGGCAGGCGAGGATCCCCAGTCATCTTTTCGATGTCAGCGACCATGTACATCAGTGGCGGATTGGTGCCGGAAACCTCCGGATGGGCGGCAATCCAGGCAATGGCTTTGTCCAGTTCGGTGTCTAACTGGGCATCGAAGGCCGCCCGCGAACGATGGCCAAGCGAAAAATTGTTGTTGAGCAGCGCAAAGGCTATCACCAGAACAAATACAACAACCGCGACTGCAATCCAGCGCACAAAGCGGAGCACCAGGGCCCGCGTTCCCAGTTGCCTGGCGTCCACCGCGATCGTGCTGGAGGCTGCATCCCGGCGCGATATCAGCCGGTTCTGCGACAGCAGGAACACTGCAAGGACCACCAGTTCCGGATCAATGGCGTGCCGATACCGCGGTGTCGGAAACGTGAAGTAGTAAATCAGCGGATAGAACACCACCAGCGTGGCGAACAGTAAGATGCCATGCGCGCGCCGTTTGGCCGCCAACAAGAGTCCCCCGATTGCCAGCAGCGACGATCCCAAGAAGAGCAGGTTTTTCAACTGCTCCAGCCCCTTGCGAGGCAGGCCGGCCCAAAAGAAGAAGAACCTGCGCAAGCAAAGTGTCACGAAGGTCTGCGGATTTTCAGCAATCCATTCTCTAGCCAGGCGAGCCTGCTCGGTGTTAAAGGCTGCTTCGCCCATCTGTTTGTATTGAGCATAGAGAACGCCGTTGTTGCCGGGGTGATAAGCCATAATCCATCCCCCATCGGCCTGCGGATTATTACCGCTGCGGAGCTCCACGCCAAAGTCACCACGAACGAAGACCAGCTTGCCGAACTCCGAGTAATTGCGCACCAGCCACGGCGTCAGGGTCGCCCAGAAAACTATTGCGCTCAATACGACCGGCACCATGAACCGCTTGCCGCGACGATGCAGTTGGAAGGCCAGCCAGCATCCGGAGAACGGAAGCCACGCGATCACAGAAGTATTGGTCAGTCCCGCAATGCCCCACAGCAGTCCATAGCCGAACCACGTTGAGAGGCGGTTGTTATCTTCCATCTCCAGCGTGAGCATGAACAGCAGGCTCAGCAGAAACGCTGAGAGGCTGGTTTCCCAAACCCAACTGACCGACCAATAGATGCTGTAGGGCAGCAGCGCCCAAATCCATCCTGACCAGACTGCAACCGTCTCGTTGAAGACGCGGCGCGCTATGCGATAAACAGTCCAACTGGTAAGTGCCGCAAACACGCTGTTGAATACCAACATGGTCAGCGCGGCGGCCGGTGAAAAGATGCCAAAGGCGCGAAATGCCAGCGAAATCAGCCACGGATAGAGTGGGGCGGTCCAGGCCGAAGGGCCGGTGTCACCGCCAAAAGGAGAGCTGAAACCGTGACCAATGGCCAGGGAATAGGCCAGGTTGGCCATTTCCCAGGTGGACCAGTGGGCGACACTGAAGCGGTAGGTGTGTGCGACCAGGATGTACAGTACCCGCGCTACCAATCCGACCGCTACCATCCAGCCCGGAGAGTGAAGAAATCCAGTTCCTCTCTTGGCTCCCGACCGCCCCACACTAGATGTCATCGAGAGTCCTGTCATTTCTTGTTCGGCCTGATTCGCACATCGTCAGCAGTTGCTTGTCCAAATGCCAAGTTGGTCGGAGTCCCGCGGGTGCAGACTTGCCTAGATAGGTTATGCCGCAAAAGTTGCCGGCGCATCGCAACGATGAATATCCACTTACGGCGTGATCTCGAAGGCCATGCCTTCGCCGTGAATCCCACCGCCGAAAACCAAACCGAAGAGATTGCCAGCAGAATCTACAATAACGCCACTATAGGGATTTTCTCCGTCGGATCCATGGCCGAAATTGTGCCGTACCTGTTCAGTCCAGCCCCCATTCCCTGTAGCGACTAACTGGAAAACCGTACCATAGTCGACGTCGCCGCCGTACAGGCTGGTGCCGTAGAGATTGCCGGCCGGGTCGATGCATAGACCGGCCCAGGGATTCTGTGCATCCCCGGTGCGGCCGAAGCTGTGCAAAACCTTCTCTGTCCAGGTTCCGTCCTGCTGCGGCGCAAGTTGGATGACTGCGCCTTCATTGCGGATGCCGCCGTAGGTGGTTGCACCATAGAGATTGCCGGCGGCATCGCGAACCAAGCCGCCGCTCGGGCTTTGACCATCGGAATTGTGGCCGAAGCTGTGTAACACCCTCTCGGTCCAACTCCCGTCTCCGTTAGGCGATAGCTCGAATGCCGTGCCGTCGTCGTGAATGCCGCCGCCGACGGTCATGCTGAAAAGATTGCCATCCGCATCCCAGACCAAGCCTCCGGCAGGGTATTGTCCATCCGTGCTCTGGCCAAAGTTGTACAGCACTTCCTCGGACCAACTGTTTCCCTGGTTGGCCGTCAACTTGAATGCGGTGCCGTAGCCCTGTGTGCCTCCCTGGTTGGTGGTCCCGTAGAGATTGCCCGCGGCATCCCAAGTCAGATCACCATTGGGATAGATTCCGTCGGTGCCGTGACCAAAGCTATGTAACACTTTCGCACCCCACCCACCGTTTCCATTGGGTATCAATTCAAACACGGTTCCCTGATTGCGAATGCCGCCGTATGCGGTCGTGCCATAGAGATTGCCGGAGGCATCCATGACCATGCTGCCCGACGGGCCAATGCCATCCGTGCCCTGGCCGAAGCTATGCAACACCTTTTCCGACCAGCCACCGCCTCCCAGAGGCGTCAGTTCGAACACGGTCCCGTAGTTGTGAATGCCTCCTATCTCCGTTGTGCCATACAGGTTGCCAGCGCCATCCATTATCAGCTCGGCAACTGGAAAGGCTCCATCCGTACCGCGGCCGAAGCTGTGCAGTACTTTCTCTGCGCTAACAGCGGTTCCGGTTGCAAACGCAGACAGCGCCACCACCGCGAGAGCAGTTCTCAACCCCACAAAGAATCTTTGGCTTGGCATAAGAATTCGAGAATCTGTCGGTTTACCAGCAGAAACCACGTTGCCTACTATGGTGTGACTTCGAAGACCGTTCCGCAAGTGTCACCGCTACAGGTGTGAATGCCGCCATAGAATGTGGTGCCGTAGAGGTTGCCGGCGCCATCGATAACCAGCCCGGCCTCGGGAAAGGCTGCGTCGGTGCCATTGTTGTTCAGGCTGCGCAGCACCTTCTCGGTCCAGCCTCCGCCCTCTCTGGGCGATAACTCGAACACCGTACCGTCGAGATGAATGCCACCAGTGTAGGTGGTGCCGTATAGATTGCCGGCGGTATCCATGATCAGGCTGGCCTGGGGATCAGTCCCATCCGTGCCGTTCTGGTTGAAGCTATGCAGCACCTTCTCGGTCCAGTCTCCGTCTTCGGTGGGCGTCAACTCAAACACCGTTCCGTAGTTGGAGTGAATGCCGCCAGAAGCGGTCGTACCGTAGAGATTGCCGGCGCCATCAAAGATCAGGCCGGCGTCGGGATCAGCTCCATCGCTGCCGTTCAAGTTGAAGCTATGCAGCACTCTCTCGGTCCAATTGCCGCCCTCCGTTGGGGTCAACTCGAAAGCTGTGCCCCAGTCGTGAATGCCGCCCTGGAAGGTCGTGCCATAGAGATTGTCGTTGCCATCGATGGTCAGGCCGGCGCTAGGATAGCCGCCGTCGGTGCCGCGGCCAAAGCTATGCAGCACCTTCTCGTTCCAACCTCCACCCACTCTGGGCGTTAATTCGAACGCCGTCCCAAAATTGTGGATGCCGCCATAATAGGTGGTACCGTAGAGATTGCCGTCGGCATCGAAAACCAGGCCAGCCTGGGGAACAGCTCCGTCGGTCCCGTTATTGTTGAAGCTGTGCAAGACCTTCTCCGTCCAGCTTCCTCCTCCGTTCGGCGTCAACTCGAACACCGTTCCGGTCTCGTGAATGCCGCCCCCGAAGGTGGTGCCGTAGAGATTGCCGTCGGCATCGAAGATCAATCCGGCATACGGATAAGCTCCGTCATTGCCGTGGCCGAAGCTATGCAACACCTCTCCCGTCCAGCCTCCGCCCTCTTTGGGACTCAACTCGAAGACGGTTCCGGAGTCGTGAATGCCACCCAGTTCCGTCGTGCCGTAAAGGTTGCCGTCGGCGTCGAAGATCAACCCGGCGTGGGGATTAATTCCGTCGGTGCCGTGGCCGAAGCTATGCAACACCTTTTCCTGGGAAGCTGCATTTGTAATCATGAACATGGCAAGCAAAAAGAGCGCCAGAGCCGCTCTCGATCGAGTGGAAAATGTTTGGTATCGCATAACAGCTCCAAAGGATACGGTTCCTGAGGCCCCACACTATAACCTTCCTAGCGGTTCGAGCGCACCATTATTTTCTCCCTACTGATCGATGTTTTCTCACTTTGAACCAGCCAACAGAAGCATGTGCGGCGCTTTCATAATCGTGCGGCACTTCTGTAATCAAGGTAGGGGACAGGTACGAGGTTCAGCCATGACCAAGCTGGATCAGCCGGAGGCACGTTCGATTTCCGCGACGATATCGGCTGCGGCTTGGGCGGGATCGGCGGCTTCGAGGATGGGCCGTCCGACTACCAGATGCGTTGCTCCGGCAGCGATAGCGTCGGCCGGAGTCACGACCCGGGCCTGGTCTCCGGCGGCGGTTCCGGCGGGACGGACTCCGGGAGTGACGATGGCGAAACCCTCGCCCAACTCCCGACGGAGCTCGCGAGCTTCTTTGGCGGACGCGACCAGGCCTCCACAGCCGGCACTGCGGGCCAGCGCTCCCAGTCGCAGCACTTGGCTAAGCACGTTGCCGGAGACGCCGACTTCCAACAAGTCCGCATCGCTGAAGCTGGTTAACACTGTGACCGCCAGCATGATAGGCCGGCCCGGGGATTGCGACGCGGCCTCGGTGGCGGCGCGCAGCATCCGGCTACCTCCAGAGGCGTGGACGGTGAGCATGGCGACGCCCAGCTCAGTCGCCGACTTGACAGCCGCGGCGACGGTGTTAGGGATGTCATGGAATTTCAGGTCGAGAAACACCTTGCGGCCGGAGGAAACCAGCTCGCGCACAAACTGCGGCCCCTCGGCGGTAAAGAGCTGTTTCCCAACCTTGAAAGTGGTTGCGGCGTCGCCAATGGATTGGACGATTTGGCGAGCTTGGGTGGCGCCCGGGACATCGAGCGCCACGATCAGCCGATCTTTTGCGACCATCGGCTCCAAGTTTAACTCATTAGGACTAAATTACTGCGGGCCCAAGTTCTCGGCCACCACGGGGGTTTGGAGAACGTCTAACCGAACGCGGTCTACGCCGTTCATGGCCAACATTTTTGCCGCACCGAAGGACAGGTCGATGATCCGATTACGGGCTATCGGTCCACGATCGTTAATGCGGACGACAACCGAGCGATCGGTCTTTAGATCTGTGACCTTGACCCAGGAACCGAGCGGTAACGTGCGGTGCGCAGCGGTAAATTGAAACATGTCGTACGGCTCGCCACTCGCAGTTTTCTTATGCTGAAAGATGCGGCCGTACCACGAGGCCGTCCCGACTTGAGCTTTCCGAAGTAGGGTTGGCTTAGCTTCCTGAGTCTGTCCTGGGGTCCCTTGTCGCGATTCCGGTGTGCTATTACCGGGTGCCGCGCCCAACGCAGTGGCGAAAAGCAGAGCCGCCGCCATCGGGCTAAGTACTCGTAACATTAAACACCTCTCATCGTTTAAGTTGGTCCTCCTGACAGGATGCTGTAAGTCTATTGACCGCCGGAACTAAGAGTCAACCCCCAGAGGTGGGATGCCCGATTTTCCAACTTGCCATTTCGTCAAAATCGTGTTACAGCGCCGAAGGGTCGGGTAGACTTCGTTCTGGCGTGAATTTCCTCCTACCTGCCAGGTGATGGACCGGACAAAGAACTTGGCGCTGGAAATGAGATGACAGGATCGCGCCCGGGGTTTGCAGGGGTAGCTAACGGTAAAGTACTGATAGCAGGCTTCTTAGTGGGAGGTTGGGAGGGGCCAGAAAGAGCCAGTCATGATTGATGACAGTGCCATGCGATCTGCGCGAGAGCGACGGAGTGTCTGCGAAAACCGCTTTAGGTTAGAGTCGTTTTATGTCTGATCCGCTGGTCATTTTGAGTATTGCGGGCTACGATCCCTCATCGGGAGCAGGAATCACCGCCGATATTAAGACTGCAGCGTCCCAAGGCTGCTACGCCGTAACCTGCATTACGGCGTTGACGGTCCAGTCGACGCGGGGCGTTTTCGGGGTTCAGCCGGTAGCGCCGGAGCTGGTGTCCCGGACGCTGACGGCGCTGGCTGATGACCTGGAAATCGCCGCCATCCGGATTGGAATGCTGGGCTCGGGAGAAGTTGCGGCTGCAGTTGCTGGGTTTCTGACGTCAAGAGGGCTCCCCAACGTGGTGCTGGATCCGGTAATCCGTTCTTCCTCGGGAGCGGTGCTCCTGGACGATGCCGGGCTGAAAACGCTGCGGTCGATGCTACCGCTGGCCGACGTCGTCACCCCTAATATCAATGAGGCGGCGATTCTGGTTGGGACTGAGCCACTCGCGCCAGAGACTTCTTGGGATGACGCGCTGCCCCAGGTTCGGGGCTGGGCCGTGCAGCTCCATAACTTGGGAGCCAAAGCTGTTGTCATCACCGGAGGTCATTTGCAGCCGGCAAACGATTACCTTAGTTATGGAAGTTATGGAGACTCAGTAAGTTTGCAGGAGAACGTTTGCGAAAAGAGCACAGGGGACTTTCGTGAAGAAGTGATTTTGGGCGGACGGCTGAAGTCGCGCTCAACTCACGGGACGGGTTGCGCCTTCGCGACCGCGTTGGCTTGTCAGCTGGCGCTTGGCCGAGGTCTGCCGGAAGCTGTTCGCGCGGCTAAGGACTATGTCCGAAGAGCGATTCTCGCAGCCTATCCGGTTGGCAAGGGAATTGGACCGGTGAATCATCTGGTCTGACGACTGCTCTTCGCTCTTCGCCTTTCGCTGTTAGCTTTCAGCCGTCAGCTCTTAGCAAACGGACAAGTACAGGTTTAGCGAATAGCGAACAGCGAAAGCGCCTTCTACTGCGGCGGATTCTGCGCTGCCGGCGGTTGCTGATTGTCGGGCAACGGCATCAACAATCCACCGTTCGGATTAGCCACGGGCTGGCTGTCCTGCGGCGGTTGCGACTGCGATTGCGGAGGACGCGGGACTACGTGCTGCGGTTGTGCAGCAGGTTCGTCTGCCTGCGGAGGCCGTGGAACTGTGTGTTGTGATTGTGGAACCGATTCCTGTGCGGCTCCGGGCTGCTGATTGTCAGGCAAGGGTTGGAGCAATTCGTTCCCGCTCGGCTCCGGCATTGGGGTCGGGGTTTCAGGTAACGGCTTGGGTGGTGTCGCCGGCTCAACCACGGATTGATTGTTGCGATAGCGCAACACGACCGGCCCGCCTTCGGCCCGGCGCAGAGCAGCCGCTTCCTCAGTGGCTTTGTTGACCGCGTCATCGCTGTCGCCGGCGACCGCTGCCAGCTTCATACCCTCGGCGTCCTTGCGGCTGGCATAGGCAACCTTCATGCTCGATTGATCAGCTTCTTTGGCTTTGCCGTAGTAGTAATCGGCGGTCTCGCGGTCGCCATCGATTTCGGCCAGATAGCCCATATTGTTCAGGGCGAATGCGTTCTTGGGATCGAGCTGGTACGCCTTCTCAAAGTACTGCCGCGCCAGCTTATAGTCGTTGCGGTTGATGGCGGCTACACCGCGCGTATTCAGACGCGCCACCTGCGCGGTGGTGTCCTGCTCGCGCGCCATTAAGATGCGTACCTTCTCGGCATTCTTGGCGGCGATATCGCTGATGGCCTTCCCTCGCCATGACTGATGCACGGTGACCACAATCGGTGTGTTGGAATGCTGGTTCGCCGCCTCGCTATAGAACTTGTAGGCATCTTCCAGCTCCCCTTCCTTCTCGCGGGCAAAGCCAAGATTATTTAATGTGAAGGGATTATTGGGATCGAGCTTCAACGCCTTTTGCAAAGCCAAATCGGCTTCCGGAGCGTGGTCCTTCTGAAGCAAGCCAATCGCATAGACGTTGATGCGATTGATCTGCATGTTGGTGTCGCCGGCGTTACCGGCGATCTTGGTAACCGGCTGTCCCACGGCTGCGCGCTCGGTGGACTTGTAAACCACGGCGTCGGAATCCTGCGCCTGTGCCAGGGTGTAGTAACGCTCGGCGCGGTCAACTTGCCCCTCGAGCTCGGCAGTGTAACCCAGATTGTTCAGAGTGAAAGGGTCGTTGGGGTCGATGAGATACGCCTTATAGAAGAGAGCCTTGGCCTTCTTATACTGGTGCTTCTCGACCGCCTTCACGCCTTCCTGGTTCAGCTTTTGCACGGGCGTTGGCTTGGTGCGCTTCGGAATGCTGAGGGTTACGTCTTTAGCGCCGGCGGACACGCCGAGGGCAGCTACGAGAAGCGAGGCGACGATCCAACGTCGGAAATTGGCGAACATCGAGTCTCCCAATGCGCAGGAATCGTGGCTTGGTCGCGCCACTTACCAATCACCTTAGATGGAAATCGGCATCCGAACGTTGGAAGCACATCTGCGAAAAAGCCATTTCTTTACTTGGCCCGACGAACGTTGTTCCTCCGATTTGCATCCAACCGAGCCAGCGGTAGCTTTCGACTGGAGCCAGCAACAACGATGAAATCCGCCAGCTTTAGAATTGCACTCGGGAGTTTAGCTCTCGGTTTCGTGCTCAGCATCGTGGGACAAGCTCAGCAAAATGGTCAGGCGGTGCAGAATAATGCCGGCCAAGCCTCGCAGCCCGCCGGCGTAACCGCTCCCAATCCCGAGTCCAGTGGAACAAACGTCTCGGCTACACCGCCAAAGGAATCTCCCGCGGAAAACTCCGGCATCAATCGCGGATCTCAGAAGCCTTCGACCAGTGCGCCCGCCAATGAAGCCAGCGACGCGGACAATCCTTATGATCCGTTGCTGGAACCTCCGCCGCTGCCTAAAGGTAAACCAACGCTAATCGGAGGCA
This sequence comes from uncultured Acidobacteriaceae bacterium, assembly GCA_963746515.1. Taxonomy (GTDB): domain Bacteria; phylum Acidobacteriota; class Terriglobia; order Terriglobales; family Acidobacteriaceae; genus Bog-257. The sequence goes on from CAVVBO010000007.1 coordinate 407,887, forward strand.
CGGCCACGCACGTGGATCATGTCCGGAACCGGCTGACCATCCAGCCATTCGGTGGCGGAACGAAAGTCAAGCTGCTCGTCGACGAGCGCTCGCATATCTACCGCAATGGCGCAGAAACGACCGTCCTGGGCATTCAAAAAGGGGACCGCGTCTATGCCGACACCATGCTCGACGGCAGCCGGGTCTTCGCCAAGAATATTCGCGTGATCACCCAGCCGAACCTGGCCGAAGTCCGTGGCCAGGTCATTGCGCTACATCCCGACAAAGGAACGATCAGCGTGCAAGACCAGCTGTCGTCGCGGCCGGTGACCTTCGCGGTCGGTGGCATCACCAAGTACAGCTCATCGAAAGGCGCGGCTAACTCCGGCGACGTACAGCCTGGATCACTGGTTGACGTGCAATTCGCAACCGACAGGCAGAACCGCGACGTCGCGCAGGAGATCGTTGTGCTCGCCAAGCCGGGCGATAACTACATTTTCTCGGGCGTGGTGACCGGCCTCGACATGCACACCAACATGCTGGTGCTGGAGAATCGTAGCGACGAGCAGGACTACGAAGTTCACTTTAGTTCGGCAGCGCTCTCCGATCCGCGTGCTCTTAGAGTTGGATCGGAAGTCACCGCGCGAGCCACCTTCGACGGCAAACAGTACAAGGCGAGCAATGTCAGGATTGAAAAGCCGAGTTCTGAAGAAAACGGTGAGCAATCGAAGGTGGAGTAGCTGGATACCCGAATACGCTACTACCGGTTTCCCGTAGTATAATCAAGATTGAAATTCGAATGGCACGAAGCCAAGGCCGAAGCCAACTTGCAAGCCCACGGCGTGAGCTTCGACCTGGCGAAGAGTGTATTCAAAGACCCGTTCGCGATCGAGCGCCTCGATGATCGTAAAGACTACGGCGAGCGGCGCTTTGTCATTATTGGAATGGCCGAAGGTCATGTCGTGTTATTTGTAGCCTTCACCGAACGCGAGGAGCGGATTCGCATTATTTCCGCGCGGAGAGCAACGCAACATGAGCAAGACGACTACTTCCAGCAAAACAGCTAGCCCTCCTGCGGCCGATGACTGCAGCGGCCATCGAGCGTGCCGCGCGAGCAGATCGCGACGCGCAGCCGCTAACCGAGACTGACCTAAAGCGGATGAAGCGAACGCCACAGGCGAAAATCATTCGCCGAGCCCTGGAACTGACGCAAGAGGAATTTGCGGCACGCTATCACATTCCCCTTGGGACGCTGCGGGATTGGGAACAGGGTCGGGCGGAGCCGGATCAACCTACGCGTGCGTATCTGACACTCATAGCCCGCGATCCCGAGCATGTGAACCAGACATTGAATCCGAAAGCAAACTAAACGCAACATTAACGCATGTTTATGAAGCGTAAGATTGTTGGGGGTTGGCTCCTAGTTTTTGCGGAAGTCAGCCATCGTGCTGCTTAGCTTTCTTTCTTCTTCAGCAGAATTCCCGCCAGCAGTACCGCCGCAGCTGCCAGCAACCATTCGACCCGCCACACCTGGATAGCGCGCCATTGGGCCAGCGTATCGGCGCGGTAAATGAAGCCGGTCAATATCGCAGCCGCCATGCAAATCATGCCGATGAGAAAAAATATCAGGCAGGGAACGGACAGCCCTAGACGCTGGCGGAGAAGTGCCATATCCAGGAAGTCCGCAAAACTCATGGGCCTTAGTACCATGGCGGGTCTGGGATCGCGATCGCTCCCGCAGATATGACAGAAGCGGGCGCCTACTGGATACTCGGTTCCGCAATGCGAGCACACCGCATCCATCAAGACGGGCTGTACTAGTCGCACAACCTCTGGATTTGGGGGACGCCAATACTCCTGCCTGGCGCTCTGGGCCATGGTGCCGTTCTCCTACTATCTATTGGCACGCGGGCAACCAAAGTAAGAATTAAAGATAACCGCATAGAAATATGGGACATAGCTGTCTCTCGGCGAGACCAGTGAGATGTCACCTTACGAAAAATCTTCCCTGCTCAAGTAAAGAGCGGCGGGCTGCGGTTCGCGGTTATTCGCGCTCCGCCATGGAGATGACTTCCGCCCACTTCGAATCGATGCTGCTATTCCAGTAACTCAACAGCAGCAGGTCGCTGGAGGTGAACTCGATCGATCGCGGCCGTTTGTTGCCGTCGGTGAAAATGTGTTTGTCGAGCAGTTGATGCAGGCGGGGAACGGTGATGCCCAGAGCTGCGGCGGCTTCCGCTTCGGTATACGAATCCTTAGGCAGAGCGTTTCAGGTTAGACATTGGGCGCATCCAGTGTGCTTGAATCCATTTGTATCTGCTTTTGACTGGTCGCGGATATCAGGTAAACTTCTCATAAACCGGTCGCGATGAAACCTTACCAACGACTGCTGTGTTTATCTGCTGCCTCTGCTGCCTGCTTCAACTCGGCAGGCCCGTTGCGAAGTGCCGCGGCTGATCCACGCTGCTCCCCCGTCCCCACCCGGGTCGACAACGATGCCAATACCCGCAAAGGCTTCGACCACTTTTACAATCTGGAGTATGACAAGGCGATTCACGAGTTTGAACTGGCTCAGCAGGCCCATCCCGATGACCCTTTCGCCTAAATCACACCCTGGCCGGCAGTCATCTTCAGGGAGCTGTTACGCATTGGAGCGCTGGATACCGAGGCTTATGCCGGCGATAACTTTCTGACCAAGAGAAATGGCCGCGCCGCTCGATCCCAAGGTCCGTGATCGAGTCATCCAGCTAACCGATCAGTCTTTGGCGCTGTCGCAGGCGCGGCTCGATAAGAACCCCAACGACGTAGATGCGCTATACGCGCGGGGAGCTACTCGCGCCCTGCGCGCGACTTACATCGGCATTGTCGACAAAGCCTGGTTCGCCGGTCTGCGCGAGCGCCGTAGCCGCCCGCCACGATAAGGAGCGGGTTCTGGAACTCGATCCCAAGTACGTGGATGCCAAAGTCGTGGTTGGGACCGCACCTGTACATCGTCGGCTCGCTGAGTTGGCCGGTGAAAGTGGCCGCTTCGGTTGCCGGCCTGAGCGGCAACAAGCAAAAAGGCCTGGATGACTTGCGGCAGGCCGTACGGCCGGCGGCCACATGGAAGTTTCCACCGATGCCAAGATCGTGCTGGCGTTGTTTCTGCGGCGCGAGCAAAAGTACGCCGAGGCGTTGCAAGTTGTCAGTGGAATGCAGGACTGAGTTTCCGCGCAATTTCCTGATGGCGGCAGAATACGCTCACCTGATGAATGCCGCCGGTCATGGACCGGAAGCGATCGCCGCTTATCGCAAGGTTCTGGCTGGATGCCGCGCTAACAGCTACTCCCTATGCCGAATGGAGGTTCCTGCCTACGGACTGGGCGAAGCATTGCGCGGCCAGACGCGACTATGCCGGTGCTGCTGAGGCTTATGAGCTGGCTGCCAGCAGCGGTCAAGATCGTGAATTACGGCAGCAAGTCGACTCTGGCCGCCGGAGAAATGTACGATCTGCTGAAGAAACGTGACACCGCGTTGGAGAAATATAAAGCGGTGATTGCCGAGAACTCAGCTACCAACTCCGCCGACCTGGCACGCCACTACATGAAGCAGGCTTACAAGACCCCGTAGATTCGTTGTGTTTGCCGGCCTCACCTGCGGAATCCTCTGACTTCCCAAGTGCTCGGGAGCTTGATCCTGGGCACTATTGCAGTTTCGCGTACTCCGCCTTGGCTTGGATGAGGATGGGAACGTCTGGGTCGGCATCTTTCCAGAGCGCAAGGAAATCCCGGTATGGGGCGCGAGCCTTATCGCGCGCGGCAGGATCGTGAGTGGCGTCGAGCACGTAGGCGCGAGCCAGTCCCAGTCGGGCCATCGCTCCCCAGGGGAAGTTTGCCACCAGTCCGTAGTGGTCGATGAGCTTCTGAAATTCTGCCGCCGCTGCCTTGCCATCGTGCAGCATCAAGTAGGCTTCGCCTCGAACATAGGCTGGAGACAAACTCACGGAGGTCAAGGAGGATACACCGAGTTCGATGGTGCTCATGTCCTGCAACAATTCGATGGCCCGTTTGGGATCTTTGCGATCCAGGGCGACTGCGGCCCTGATGGTGGGTAGCCAGTACCTTTGCAAAAGCGTGTCCAGCGGAAATTGTTTGTCTAACTCTGCCGCCAGCTTCTCTGCCGTCGCCGAATCGCCCGCGCGCGCCAAAGCCAAGCGCCGCAATTTCCCGAACATACTGGTTGGGGACCAGTTTCAATGCGCCATCGGCATCGCGGCGCGCCTGCTCCGCGTTTCCCGCTTCCGCCTTCACGCAATGCCTGAGCAACCTGGTAATCTGCGGCAGCCTCTTTGGCGTCGTTGCGCTCGGCAGAGATCATGGCTCTGCGGGTCTGTTCCCGCGCGTTTTTGAATTTTCCGTACCAGGCTTCGGTGTCGCGCCTGGGCGGCCAGCATCTGGTCTTCCGTGCCCGGTTTTCCCATGGCCTCGGCTGCAATTTGCGCCATCTGGGTTGCGTCGCCCTTCAGAAAGGCAATGAGATAAAGGTTTGCAGCAGGTGATTCAGCATCGAGGTTTTGAGCTTGTGCCTGTCGCAAGACCGACTCGGCCTCGTCCAGCCGGTTCAGAGCCATCAGTGGACTGCTGAGGTTGACATAGTTCAGCCCGTATTTCGGTTCGAGGCGCAGCGTCTGCCGGGACCACAGCAACGCGCTCTCCCAGTCTCCCATGGCTCCAGAAATGTCTCCCAGGTTCAGGTAGGGGACAAACATGTTGGGATAGGTCTGGCGCCAAAGATCGAATACGCCCCTGGCCTTTTCCAGCTCGCCGGTGCCATACGAATAGTAGAACCCCTCAATGAACAGGCGCTCCGGTTCGCTTACCTTATCGCGCAGGTCGTAAGCCTTGCGCACGTTCTCTGCCATTCTGTCCAATCCGCCCAGATTGCCATAGCTGATCGCCAACGAGAGGTAGGCCATGGCGAAATTGGGATCGAGCTCAGCCGCCCGTTGGAAAAAGGGCAGGGCGGCAATTCGCCCTGGGAAAACCGGGTCTTCATCCCCAAGCTATAAGCCTGGAGCGCTTCCAGCGAGGAAGTCGTGGCCTCTTCTACCGGCGTCGCATACTTCTGTACCGACTTAAGCGACTCCCCCAGTTTGCCGCGAAGCTGAGTGGCCGCAGCATCGAGGGTCTTGAGCACGGCTTCTTTGCCGGCGGCTTGCTCCTGCACCTCGGCCAGCACGTCTCCGGTGCTGCAGTTAACTGCTTTCAGTCCGATGACGTACTGGTTGCCCAAGCCTGGCAATGGAGCCGTTCAGCATAGCGGCGCTGCCGGTGCGTTCGCAGACCTCGCGTGCCACTTCCGGCGTTAAGCGCTGGTCCGCGGGCCGGCCCATCAATTTCAATGTCTCTACAATCTTGCGCTCCGAAACCAGGTCAAGAAATGGCGATTGCTCCAGCTGGACCGACAGTCCCTGCTTCAGGGTGTCGTCGAAGACGCTGTCGCCGGTTGTGTTGGTGAAGTCGGCGAGGACGATGCGTGTCTTTGTCGGTGAACTTGGCTGGACGGTGCGTGACAAAGTACCAGGCAGCCAGCCCTCCTATAACCAGGACGATCAGGGCCGCCAGCCAAGGCAGGCGCTTGTTTGCAATCGGCGCAGCTGGAGTTGCGGCTGTGAAACGCTGGGAGTCGGAATCCCGCTTCAGCCGCTGCAGATCAGCTCGCAGGTCCGCCGCATGCTGGTAGCGCAGATTCCTATCTTTTTCCAGCGCCCGATGAATAATGTCTTCCAGCTTGGGCTGCATTTTCGGATTCAATTGCGAAGGCGGTGCCGGATTCTTGGTCAGGATTTCTGAACAAACAACCGCCGGGCTCTCGGCATCAAACGGCGCCCTTCCCGTCGCCATCTCGTAGAGCACTGCGCCAAATGAGAAGAGGTCGCTGCGCGCGTCTACCTCTTCGCCGCGCACTTGCTCCGGCGACATATAGCCAACCGTGCCCAGCATGGCCCCCGGAGTCGATAGATTCTTCTCGCTCAGCATGGCTGTCTCAGCGGAGGCTGCTCCCGCCGCCAGCGGCCCTGCTCCGGCGTAACTCACTTTCGCCAGGCCGAAGTCGAGAATCCTGGCATGCCCCCGTTTGTCTTCGAAGATGTTGGCGGGCTTGATGTCGCGATGGATGATGCCCGCCTGATGGGCCGCGTCCAGTCCATCTGCGATTTCAATCGCCAGCGTGAGCAACAATTCCGAGTCCAGGGGACGCCCGGCGATGCGATGCTTCAACGTCATTCCGTCGAGGAATTCCATCGCGATGAAGGCTTGGCCGTCATCCTGGTCAATCTCGTAAACCGCGCAGATGTTGGGATGGTTGAGTGCGGAAGCGGCACGGGCTTCGCGCCGGAAGCGCTCCAGCGACTGCGGGTCGTGGGCTACGTCTTCGGGAAGGAACTTCAGAGCGACGAAGCGGCCAAGACGCGTATCCTCGGCCTTGTACACCACACCCATCCCGCCGCCGCCGAGCTTTTCCATGACCCGATAGTGCGAGATGGTTTTGCCGATCATGCGATGGCCGAGAACTCCGGTGGGTCATGTTAGGGTTACCGCGAGTCCCCAGTCAAACATTATGGCCGCGACCGGCACGCACACAGGCAAACGGGTAACCACTTCGGCGCGATCCCGGAAGCCTAGCCTTTACATCAGGGGAACCTTTTCTTATCCTCTACGTATCATTAGATCGAGTGGGGAGGGCTGTATGTATTGCAACTACTGCGGAAAGGTCATTCAGGACGACGCTAATCTATGCGCTTACTGCGGACGGCGAGTAGGTCCCGTGGCTGGGCGCCGCAAGCTAATGCGCCCGCGCGCCGAACGCAAGATTGCCGGTGTCTGCGCCGGCTTCGCCGAATATTTCGATCTTGATGTGACCGTAGTGCGCGTGGTGTGGTTGATCGTGGCACTGTTCGGCGGCGGCGGCATTTTGGCCTACATCATCGCCTGGATCGTGATGCCCGAGGAGCCGGAATACGTTCCCGTCGCCTCGTCCGCGACCACGCCGCAACCCTATCAAGGCTCTTGATGCCTGAGAGCCCCGTAGGGTCCGAACCGATGAATACGTATCGCCCCTAGGCGAAATCCGGAAAAGGGACGGCCTTCAGACCGTCCCTAATTGCCTAGCATGCGGCCTGGGTTTTAGTCCCACATCAATCTTGATTTCCTGAATCAGACCTTTCGTACAATATCTCAGTCATGCCCACCCTTCGCAGCGGCGATGCTCAACTCTTCTACGAAATCTCCGGTGACGGTCCGGATGTCGTGTTGTTGCATCCGTTCCCGTTGAACCATCATTTCTGGACGCCTGTCGCCGAATTACTCAGCCCGCGTTACCGGCTCATCGTTCCTGACTTGCGCGCGCACGGTGATTCCGAGCTGGGCGAAGGTCCGGCAACCATGCAGAAACTGGCCGACGATCTGGCTATGCTCTGCCGCGAGGAGCGAATCAGACGCGCCTATTTTGTTGGGGTTTCCATCGGCGGGTATCTGCTCTTCGAGTTCTGGCGGCGGCACCGCGAGCAGGTAGCGGCACTGGTTCTGGCCAATACGCGGGCAGGCGCTGAAACCGCGGAGAGCAAAGTCAATCGTCTGGCCAGCGCGGAAAAAGTTTTGCGCGAGGGCACCGCTGGATTCATCGAAGAGATGCTGCCGAAAGTGCTGTCAACCACCACGCGGACCAATCGGCCCGACATCGTGGACGCCGCTCGCCGTATGATGCAGAAGATGTCGGCTGACGATATCGCCGGTGTACAGCGGGGCATGGCTGAGCGTCCCGATTCTGTCGCGACCTTGAAGACCATCGATGTGCCGACCTTGGTGATCGCCGGTGAGGACGACAGTGTGCCTGTGGCCGAAGCCGAGCTTATGCGCCAGAACATTCCCGGCAGCCGGTTGCAGGTGCTTCCCACTGCCGGACATTACGCCGCGCTGGAAAAGCCGCCGGAGTTTGCCGCCTTGCTGCGGAATTTCTTTGACGGCCTGCCGCGAACTTAATGGCAATGATTTCCCCTCACAAGATCCCGATTTCGCCGTGTGACTTCTGTCACCCGCAGGCGAGCGGCCCTTCGATAGAATGGTCTCGTCATGCTGGACGCATTTCTTGCACCTGCCAATACCGTCGTCACCGCCAAGGGTGACAGCGAACCGCTCGACCTCAGCGCAGCTTCCAACCCCATATTTCTGCTGACGCTCTCTATCACCGCTGTGGTCGAGCAGGAAGCGATCGACATCAGCATATATACATCTTCGGACGGCGCTACGTGGGAAACCAAGCCCATCGTCTCGCTGCCGCAGAAGTTCTACGTGGGCGAGTATCCCTTGCTAGTGGATTTTTCCGCCGCTCCGGCCGTCAAGTTTGTTCGCGCGCACTGGGAAGTCAACCGCTGGGGCCGGGGTTCGACCACACCAAGATTTGAGATCACGGTCCGCCTGCGCGAGATATCGCCACAGGACTTGCAGGAATCCTCGGCTGAGGCCCACGGCCGGCGCTAGCTGGCTGCGGCCGCGTGCCCGGTGGTGTATCTTGCCAGTCTAGTGCGCCCTCGGGCGCCAACCCTTGGCGAAAAACCTTCACAGGAGCCGACATGTCGAAATCCCGCAGACAATTCCTGACTCATACGCCACTTGCCTTGCTCGGCGCGGCTGTCGCGTCCTACGCTCAAGACCAGAAGCCCGCTGAACTGCCGCCGGGCGCGCCTCCAGCGTTCGGCACTGCGCCGCCGGTTGGGCCGGAGGTCTCGCCGGCAACTTTTGCCCAGGCGGAAAAGCTGGTGGAAGTTGAATTGACCGCCGACGAACTCGCCCAGGCGGCCGGCAACTGGCGCAGCGCGATGGCTCCGCTGTATGAGCTTAGGGTGGGGCCGCATAAGGTAGCGCTGGAGGCGACGCTGGCGCCAGCAACGATCTGGAATCCGGACTTGCCAGGCGAGAAAGACGGACCGGCGAGGAATGAGTTCGTGCGCAGCAAGACCGATCCAGGCCCACTGCCGGGCAACGATGAGGACATTGCTTTCGCGAATGTTACCCAGCTGTCGGTGTGGATCCAGCAACGCAAGCTCACGCTCCGAGCGGCTGACGCAGATCTATCTCGCGCGGCTGGAGAAGTTCAATCCCAAGCTGCGCTGCGTCATCACGCTCACCCGCGACTCGGCGCTCCAGCAAGCCAGGCAGGCTGACCAGGAAATTGCTGCCGGGAAATATCGCGGGCCGCTGCACGGCATCCCGTGGGGAGCCAAAGATCTTCTCGATACGGCCGGCATTCCCACGACCTATGGCGCTGAGCCTTTCCGCAATCGCATCCCGGACAAAAACGCGGTTGTCGTCCAACGGCTGAATGATGCGGGTGCGGTGCTGGTCGCCAAGCTGAGCCTGGGCGCGCTGGCGCTCAACGACATCTGGTTCGGCGGCCAGACCATGAACCCGTGGCTGCTGGAGGAAGGATCGTCGGGATCAAGCGCCGGTCCGGGCGCGGCCACAGCGGCGGGATTGGTCGCCTTCGCGATGGGCAGCGAAACCGGCGGCAGCATCGTGAGTCCTTCCATGCGCTGCGGAGTCACAGGATTGCGGCCGACGTTTGGCCGCGTCGCGCGCACCGGCGCCATGACGCTGTGCTGGTCGCTGGACAAGCTTGGACCGATGGCCCGCAGCGTCGAAGACACCATTTTGGTGCTCAATGCCATCTCTGGTCCTGACCCGGGCGACGTGTCCAGTGTGCCCAGCAAACTTGACTTCGACGCAAATGCCAATGTGCGAGGGCTGCGCGTCGGCTACTTCCCAGCGTGGATGAAGGAGGCTCCTGCCACCGACGTCGACCGCGCCGCACTGGAGGCGGTTAAGCAAGTCGGCATGGTCCCGGTTGAAGTCTCTATTCCCGACTGGCCGTACGATTCGCTCGACCTGATCCTCTTCGCGGAAGGCGCGGCTGCGTTCGAGGAACTGACGCTGAACGGAGGGTTGAATCAGCTCAAGATGCAGGTGCCCGACGCGTGGCCCAATACTTTTCGCCAGTCGCGATTTCTGTCGGCCGTCGACTTCGTACAGACCGACCGCTTCCGGCGCAAGGTTGCGATGGAGATGGAACGCGTCTTCTCCCAGGTTGACTTGCTACTGGTGCCTTCACTGCGCGACGAAATGCTCACCATCACTAACTTCACCGGACAGCCTTCGCTCACCTTGCGAGCCGGCTTTGTCGAAGTGGCCGAGGCGCGTAGTGACTGGGCTCCCGATCCGGTTCATCCGCTGCCAAAGTTTTCGCCGCCGCGCCGCGTGCCGCATGGAGTTACGTTGATCGGGCGGCTGTTTGAGGAAGGAACGTTGTGCGAGGCCGGCATGGCGTTGGAGCGCACGTTTAACGTGGCCAGCCAGCGTCCGCCAGGGTTCTGAAGATCGCAGTTTGGTTTCCGCCCGAATCCCAGCTTTCGACCGAACCCTCATGCCGCGCTAGCCTTCTTGAGTGGCAGCCATGCATCGATTCTCGTCCCTTCCATGGGCCACGATTGAATTTCCAATTTCCCGCCTAGAAGTCGTAACCGTTCCTCCATGCTGCGAATACCAATTCCGCGCTCTGCTGGCGGCTTGTTCGAATTAAAACCCCTTCCACGATCGAAAACTGACAAGTGGAGCCTCCCGTCCAGCTGTTCCAGGCGAACCTCGGCCCGGTTGGCACCGCTGTGCCTCTTTATGTTCCGCAGAGCTTCCTGGGTGACGCGGAACATGCACAGCGCGGCATCTGCCGGGACGCCACGAGGAACATTCTCATGCACAAAATCGACCTGTAATCCCTGTTGTTCCGCGAACTCCTTGCAATACGCTTGCAGGCCAACCAGCAGCCCTAGGCTCTCCAAAGTAGAAGAATGCAAGCGGTGTGATAAGGAGTGCAGATCGGCACCGAGCTCGCTGACACGATCGAAAAGTTGATGGACCGTCTGGCTGGTTTCGCCTGAAGCGTCCCCGACGTTGTCAGCCAACTGTTCCAGGTCAATCGCCAGCATCGCTAGCCGTTGGTTGTAGTCGTCATGAATCTCACGGGCGATTCGCTTGCGTTCTTCGTCTTGTGTTTCGATCAAGCGGCCGCTCAAACTGGCAAGGGCCTGCTCTGCCTGCTTGCGCTCCGTGACGTCAGCGATCACGGAAAGCGTGCACGGCTTACCATTGACCTCAATCAATTCTGCTGAACCGAGAGTTGTCCGAATCTGACCGTCTTTTCGGCGAATCCTAACCTCCAAGTCCCGCACGTCGCCCGCAGCGAGAAGCTGTTCATTGAACAGCGATCTTTGATGGGGATCTACCCAAAGGTTTATATCTGACGGGCTCCGGCCGATGACTTCGTCGCGGCGCCAACCAGTTAGCTGTTCGAAAGTCTCATTGACGTCAATGTAGCAATCATCCTTCGTACTGGCTATGCTGATGGCAAGAGGACTCTGGCGAAAGGATTTGGAGAATTTTTCCTCTGATCGTATAAGCTCTGCCTCGGTTTTTCTTCGCCGGGCTCGTTGCCGGAGGAGTCCAAAAATGGCCGCGGACTGCACTAATATAAGAAAAATGGCGGCGAAGGCGTACTGCTTATATAACTCCCAGAAGCTCGGGTGCCGATGGAGCACGATGCTGCCCGGGGGAAGGTTCTTTTCGTTCATCCCCCAGCGCTTGAGCGCCCGCCAGTCGAACATGTAGGCGTGGTTGCTGGTGACCACGGGGATATCCTCGGTCTTCTCGCCGTTGAGCACCCGCGCAGCCATCTCTCCCGCAATGCGACCGTCGTCGGCCCAGTTCACCAGATCGCCACCCACTGTTCCTGCCCGAAGATCCACATCGTCCATTACAAAGACAGGAGCATTCGCTGCACGGGCCACCATCGGTATCGATTGCGCTGAATCGATAAAGAGGTCTCCCGCTGCATCTTGCGTGATGGCAGTGTGATAAACAATCGTATCGCTGGGTAGATGCTTGAGCTTCTCCAGCAGTGCGGGCATGGTCAGGTCAATAAGATACTGGAATTCAAGCTTCGATTCGTAGTTGTGGAAACTCTGCTTAGCGATGGCTTCGAATCCTTCGTCAAACTTACCCACTCCACCGACGACTACCACGTGCTTGGTGCCGGGCAGCAAGTGCAACGCCGCATTCAGGGTTCCCTCGGGGTGTAACTGGGCTAAAACACCAGTAAAGGGCACGCCGTACTTTAGCTGGTCCGGAATTCCGCCCCAAATTCCGCAGAAGATAATCGGGGTACCCTGAAACTTGTCGTACAGCTGGGCGATGAGCTTTAGGGAGACTGGCCCGGCGGCAATGATCACGTCGGGCTTGCGCGCTGAGTATTTTTGAATAATCTCTGCTCGAAACCTGTCTTGGGAAACTCGGTCTGGGAACAGGGTGAGTTGCAGGCTCTCCTGATAGAGTTCGATCTGGTACGGAGATTTTTGTAGGCTAGTGAGGACTGCCTGATCGACTTCCGCGAAGCCGGGTGACGAGATAATGCCCAGGTCGTTAATAATGAGCACGCGCCGGACTTCTATTATTGGCGACCCGGCGGTTGACCGCGACACCAGCAAGGTAACAGCAAGAACAGAAAGGATGAGCCAGCGCGTCGCCGCTCGCACGGATTCCGAGAAGTGGGACGGACCGGGATTGCGCCGACCGACGCCCAAAGACCGGCCGGCGATCTGCTCCTCCAGATAAGGCGGCACCACCAACCTCCAGCCTTTGTTTATGGATCCGGACCAATATGAGATCAACCACGACCGAGTCCAAGGGCGCCCGCAGCATCCAAGTCGGCCACGGATAAACCAGTATAGTACTTGCCCTTTCGCTGCCATGAGCTTACCTGCTCCACCGGGCGGGCGATGTCGTAAGTAATTACCAGAGGCCCATCGCCCTAAAGATATTGCTGTAGCAGAAATTCGCTCAATGCGTAATAGCCCATCCTCGGTTTGACCCCATTCTCCTTCGCCTGATAGCCTCAAAGATTCGTCCTACCCGCAATTTTCCTAGGTAACGTTCAGCACAAAGAGAGACATCATGGCACTCAAATTCAAGGGCGTGGATTTCATCGAGTTCGATATCCTGCTCAACGACGACGAGCGGCTGGTCCGCGACAATACCCGCAAGTTCATCGAAGAGAACCTGGTCCCCATCATCGAGCAGTGCAACCGCGACGGCCGCTTCCCCAAAGAGCTGATCAAGCCCATGGGCGAGCTCGGCTTCTACGGCGCCAGCCTCAAGGGCTACGGCTGCGCCGGCATGTCGAGCGGTGGAGTACGGCCTGATGACGCAGGAACTGGAGCGCGGCGACAGCGGCGTGCGCTCGTTCGTCAGCGTGCAGTCCGGGCTGTGCATGTATCCCATCTACGCCTTCGGCAGCGAGGAGCAGAAGCAGAAATACCTGCCCAAGATGGCGCTGGGCGAGATTCTCGGCTGCTTTGGACTGACCGAGCCCGACGCCGGGTCGAACCCTTCGGCCATGCGCACCCGCGCTCGTAAGGACGGCAACGAGTACATCCTGAACGGCGAGAAGATGTGGATCACCTCGGGCTCGATCGCCGACATCGCCATCATCTGGGCCAAGGTCGAGAACGAGGACAACCTGATCCGCGGCTTCATCGTCGAGACCGACCGTCCCGGCTTCAAGGCCGCCGACGTTCACGGCAAGTGGTCGCTGCGGGCTTCGGTTACGTCGAGCCTTTCGTTACAGGATGTCCGCATCCCGGCGGAAAATCTGCTGCCGCTCTCCAGGCGGCTTGAGGTCGCCGCTTGAGCTGCCTGAACCAGGCGCGCTATGGCATCGGCTGGGGCGCGATCGGCGCGGCCATGGCCTGCTACGACTGCGCGCTGCAATACTCGCAGTTCCGCAAGCAGTTCCGCGATCAGCCGATCGCCTCGCATCAGCTGGTGCAGGAGAAGCTGGTGTGGATGATCAGCGAGATCACCAAAGCGCAGCTGCTGGCGCTGCAGGTCGGCCGGCTGAAGGATGCAGGCAAGGTCAAGCCGTGGCACATCTCGATGGCCAAGCGCAACAACGTCTGGATGGCGCTGGAGTGCGCCCGCATGGGCCGCGACATTCTGGGCGGCAACGGCATCGCCGACGAGTATCCCATCTTCCGCCACATGGCGAACCTGGAGTCGGTGAAGACCTACGAGGGCACGCACGACATCCACACGCTGATTATTGGCGAGCACATTACGGGGCACGCGGCGTTTTAGAGGCAGTGGTCAGTGGCTAGTGGTTAGTGGCTAGAACAGCCAAGGATTGCCAAAGCCCTGGCAATTTCCCTGTTCAAAAGATGGTTCGAAGGGATTATCCTTGGCGGTTGTGCCGGATAGCAGGGGCGTGCCGAGCATTCCCCTGGTTCGTCCTAATATATAAACAGCATGACATCGGCTCGCGTTAGCAGCATCGCATCGTTTCAGCGCCGCAAGCCCCACACATCTCCGGAGGCCACATGGCGACACCCAAAGTTCAAACTGAAGATCCCTTGATGACTCACGACCCCACGGCCAATCTCGAAACTGATCTGGCGCTGGAATTTCTGCGAGTGGTGGAAGAGGCGGCGATTGCCTCGGCCAAAACCATGGGCCAGGGCGATCGCAAACACGCCGACCAGGTGGCCACCGAGGCCATGCGCGGCGTCATGGACTCGGTGCCGATGGATGGAACCATAGTCATCGGCGAAGGCGAACGCGACGAAGCGCCCATGCTGTACATCGGAGAGAAGGTGGGCAAGCAGGACGGCAAGAATCATCCCTCCGTCGACATTGCCGTTGATCCGCTGGAAGGCACCAATTTGTGCGCTACTGGCTCGCCCGGCGCAATCACCGTGCTGGCCGCGTCGGAAAAGGGCGGCCTGCTGCACGCTCCCGACTGCTACATGGAAAAGATCGTGGTCGGCCCATCGTGCAAGGGTGTGGTCGATCTGGAAGCTCCCGTGTCGCACAACCTGAACGTCATCGCCAAAGTGCTGGACCGCCGGGTCGAAGATCTGGTGATCATCATTCTCGACCGGCCGCGGCATGAGAAGCTGATTGGCGAGATTCGCAAAGCGGGCGCGCGCATTCGGCTGATCTCCGATGGCGATCTATCGCCCGGCGTCGCGGCAGCCATGCTGGGATCGGGCGTACACGCGGTGATGGGAACCGGCGGTGCGCCTGAAGGCGTTATTACTTCAGCCGCGATTCGCTGCCTGAACGGCTACATGGTCGGCCGCCTGGTGGGCTACACGCCGGAGCAGGGCGAGCGCATGAAGGACATGGGCATCAACGATCCTAAGCGCATTTACACTGCGGATGAACTGGCGCCTGGCAAGAACATCATCTTTGCTGCTACCGGCGTGACCGATGGCGCGCTGCTGCGCGGCGTGCGCTTCTTCGGCGACGGCGCGCGTACTACCTCGCTGGTGATGAAGTTAAGCAAAGGCAAGGTGCGCTTCATCGAGACCATACATCTCGACAAGCGTGCGGATGCGAAGGTGAGAATTCCAGAAAGATAGCAGTAAGTACGGACAACAGGCCTTCTCTAGCGGGAAGGCCTGTTGTTGTTTACAAATTCTGACGCTACAGGCTCTAGTTGTGAAGTTTCACTAGGTTGTCGTCCATCCGGCCAGGAACTTGGAAGCTGATGCTTGCGAAACAACGGCTGCCGAGCAGACCGAAATGGACTATCACCATCATCCTCGACTTACGATCTATCACTTGGAAGCGAACTTCGCTTCCCTGGGATGCGTATCGAAGTCTGGGGTGATGAATAAGCCATGAAACAGTTGCTGCTGTTGGCTGCTGTGATTGCAATCCTTGCGCTGCCAATTGCCGGCCAACAGCCATCCATCCAACGCCTGGATGGCAGCACAATAACGTCAGCCGAGATCGATGCCACAGTCACCCGGCTAATGCAAGCCGCCGAGGTCACCGGCGTCGGCGTTGCCATCTTCAATCACAATAAGATCGTTTACCTGAAGGCATACGGCGTCCGCGATAAAGAAAAGAATTTTCCGCTCACTCCTGATTCGGTGATGACGGCAGCCTCGCTGAGTAAGTCGGCTTTCGCCACCGTGGTGATGCAGTTGGTCGAGCAAGGCGTCCTCGACCTGGACAAGCCGGTCTACCAGTATTTGCCCAAGCCGCTGCCGGAGTATCCCTTCTACCACGACTTGGCCAACGATCCGCGCTACAAGCAGATCATAATGCGTATGTTGTTGGACCATACCAGTGGTTTTCCCAACTGGCGATCCTTCAATGACGATCCCAAACTGAATATCAACTTCACGCCAGGATCGAGGTTTGCCTACTCTGGTGAAGGCATCCTGCTGGCACAGCTAGTGGTTGAGACCGTTGCCGGGAAGCCGATCAACGATGTGATGCGTCAGCATCTATTCGGACCCGACGACATGACGCGCACCAGCATGGTTTGGGAAGGCCGATTCGAAAGCGACTACGCCAGCGGTTACGATGAATATGGCCGGTCGCTTGGCCCCCAGCGGCGCACCACCGCCGATGCCGCCGGCTCCATGCAGACTACGCTGCGCGACTACGCGAACTTCCTGCAGGTCTTCCTGCAAGGTCGCGACTTGAAAAGGACTACCCGCGAGGAGATGTTGAGTCCGCAAATCCAGATTCTGTCCAAGCACGAATTTCCTTCGCTTGCCACCGAGACCACGACGGAAAACAAAGCGATTCGTCTCAGCTACGGCCTGGGATGGGGACTCTACTGGACTCCCTATGGCAGAGCATTCTTCAAAGAGGGACATGACGAGGGCTGGCGGCACTACGCGGTCTGCTTCGACGAGCTTGGCATCGGTATTCTGATTATGACCAATAGCTCGAATGGGGAAGGAATTTACAAGGAGCTGCTCGAAAGCTTGCTCAAGAACACCTACACGCCAATCGAGTGGGAGCAGTTCACGTCTTACGATCGGTTACGCCCTCGCCCGCCGTTGAAGCAGCACAAGGAAGTTGCGGTCGATCCCAAGCTCCTGGACAGACTCGTGGGCCGCTACCAATTCAATCCCGACACTATGCTGACCATCACACGGGAAGACAAGCGGCTTTTCGTGCAGGAAAATGCTGAGCCCAGGCAGGAATTAGGAGCCGAAAGCGAAACCCAATTTTTCTCCAAGGTCGCCGATGACGAGTACACCTTCGAATTCGACACGGCAGGTCACGTAACCAGAATGGTGCTGCACACCGACGGTAAAGATCTGCCGATCAAGCGGATCAACTGACGGCCTTGCCAGCGCTCATGTAAAATGGTTTTGCTACCCGGCGAGTAGAGAGTGGCGTCACGCGCGCCCCAACTGCAGTCGAAGCCGCTCCTCAGGAGCGTGGGCTTAAGACATGTGCATCTCGCGCTGCCGCGCCCATCCGCTTCGGCCTTACGTTTTACTTCAAGCCATGTAGACATTGGTACCGCAGCAGCCTGCGGAAAGAATCTGTAATTTTTTCAGGAGAAGAGAATGGCCAAGATCGCGAAGACCGCAGACCGCAAGAAGATTATGGACACCACCAAGAGCACGGATTGCCCCAAGTGCGGCAAGCCCACCCGCGTCGTCAAGCGGGTAAAGGATCGCGAACGCGACATCCCGGGTGGCATGTACATCTCGTGCTCGGCGTGCGAGTTTTACGAGAAACTGTAATCAATCAGGCGGCAGTTCTGATTCCTGGCAGAGCGCGGACCCCGCGCTCTTGCTGTCTAGGGCAGGAAAGTCGCGTACCATTAAGTGGCATTGCAATCAGGCTTTCTTGGCAGGTTCTGCAAGCGTCGCTTCAATCTCTGCCCTGATCTCTCGGGTTGCCTTTTTCTTCCACTCGTCGTCCCACACGCTCCGCTTTTTCATGTAGTGCTCCATGTGGGCCAGGGGGTCCTGAGAAGACTCCATTTTGCAGTCGATCAGGGTTGGGCCAGAGCCGTTTCGCGCCCTGTGGAGGGACTCCTGCGCCACTCGCCAGACGGCGACCACGTCTCTGCCGTCCACGATGATCCCGGGAAAACCGTAGCCCCGCGCCATAAAGCTGAAGTTTTCCAGATCGGCGTTCTGAGAGCCAGTTGAAGAAGGATTGCCGCCCCCGCCCTTGACCACGTAAATGATGGGCAATTTGTGGGCACCCGCAAACTTCAGCGCCTCCTGCCAGCGGTCGAGCGCCAGGAATTCCTCGGCGCAAAACGCAATCACCACATTCCGCTTTTGCTCGATCTTGTGGGTCAGTGCTATGCCGGTTCCCAGGTTGAAAGGATCAACCGGAAGCGCGGCAGAAGCGATCGCACCACCTAATCTGTGGCTGCAAGAGTTGTCCCTATCCCATTGTTTGAGAAGCGAGTTGTAGTGATGCTCCTCCGGCAACCTGGGCAGCTAAGTTCTGGCCCGACGCTGCGATGGTGTCTTCCGCCCGGAGGCCGAGAGTCGAGCCCACTACCACGGCTTCGTGCCCGATGGCGCAATCGTATTCCGCGACAGACAATCGCTGCTGGGCAAACTCCTCTACTATCCTGCACTTAAGCAGGCCAAGATAAAGCTGGCGCAGAACGTCCGCGTCGGAGGGCGACGGAGCAAAGCCATTACCATTCGCCGATTGTTGTGGAGCGTCGGTTACCGATGGCTTGCTCAAGCTTTTCTTGTGCGGCGTTGCATTAGAGCGGTTCCTCGTAGTTGTTGCCATTCACCTCGTCCCCGGGAAGTCGTCATTGTATCGCAGCCCGAAATCGAGCTTTGGAGATGGGCAAGAGATATTATGCCGCCGGATGTTGAACAGTAGACGCGAAACACAACGAAAGCCGCAACTGTTTGCGCGCTTTGATAAATAGAGTGTGACAGTTTTCAACACAATTGTGCATAACGCTGTGGAAAAGGGCGAAACCTACCCCCTAAGTTGCACGGATTCAAAATTTCTAACACAGTGCACCGAACCAAGTGCGGAATGCACATCGTCATCTGATCTTCGTAAAATGCGGAACTCGTTCGCCAGCTTCGCAACATTCTCACCTCGTGCTAGTCTGGCGCCGTGAAGTCGCGCCTCGACAAACTGCTCTTGCAGCGCGGACTTGCGCCCTCCCGCGAGCGTGCCCAAGCGCTGATTCTCGCCGGACGTGTGCTGGTCAATGAGCAGAAGCTGGAAAAGGCCGGCGCGGCCGTGATGGACGATGTCTGCGATTCGCATTCTCGGCGACGATCTGCCCTACGTCAGCCGGGGCGGATTGAAGCTGGCGCGCGCGCTGGAGCACTGGCAGCATCGACGTGGCTGGCAAAACCTGCCTGGACATTGGCGCATCGACCGGCGGCTTCACCGACTGCCTCTTGCAGCACGGCGCCGTCCGGGTGATCGCCGTCGATACCGGCTACGGACAAATGGACGCGAGGTTACGCGACGATCCCGCGTGTGCGTCTGCTGGAGAAGACCAATGCGCGCTATCTGACCCCTGAGCAGCTGTGGTCCGGTCCGCGACGCCGAAGCGATTGCCTTGGTCGCCATGGACGTCTCGTTCATCTCGGCTACACTCGTCCTGCCGGCCGTGCTGCGCTGCGTCGCGGTCGTCGTCCGCGAGTTTCGAGGGAGTTGTGCTGGTCAAGCCGCAATTTGAAGTTGGGCGGCAGCAGGTTGGCAAGGGTGGGATCGTGCGCGACCCGCAGGCTCAGCAAGCGGCGGTGGACAAAGTCACCGACAGTGGTCCGGGAGCTGGGAGGTTCGCGAGGTTGAGGTCATCGAGTCGCCCATTCTCGGCGCGGAAGGGCAACCGCGAGTTCCTGCTGCATGCCCGATTCGCCTAGGCCGCAGCGGGCGACTGGCGCAGTCGCGCTACACTGGATACTGTTTCCATCGAATGACATGAAGTCTGCCGCGATCATCTCCAAACCCTCAAAGCCTGAACTGGCCGGCATTCTTGCCCGAGTTGCTGGCGTGGTTTCGCAAGCGCGGTTACACGCTTTATCTCGACCAGGAAACCGCGCAGTACACCAACGGTGAAGAAGTGGTGCCGCGCAAGGCGATGGGTGCCAAGCATCCGGATTTTGCGCTGGTGCTGGGAGGCGACGGCACGCTGCTGTCGGCGGCGCGCGCCCTGGCCCACGAAGATGTCCCGATCCTGGGGGTCAATCTGGGCTCGCTCGGGTTCCTTACCGAAGTGCCGCTCAGCGAGATGTACTCCACGCTGGAGGCAGTGGATGCCGGACACTGTCCGGTGGAGGAGCGCTCGGTTCTGGACTGCACCCTGTTTCGCGGCAGCAGGAGACTGGCCCATCACTTCGCCCTCAACGACGTGGTGGTCAACAAGAGCGCCATCTCCCGGCTGATGGATTTCGATCTGCTCATCGATGGGGTTTTCGTCTTCAACTACAAGGCGGACGGCGTCATCATTGCGACGCCGACCGGTTCAACCGCCTATTCGCTGGCGGCGGGAGGGCCGGTACTGATGCCGTCGGTCGAGTCGTTCGTGGTGACTCCGGTTTGTCCGCACTCGCTCACCCATCGCCCGCTGGTGGTGACCGACAAGGCTCAGATCGAGTTGCGGGTCGAAACCGGCGCGGAAGAAGCCTTCCTCAGCATCGACGGACAGATTGGCATGCCGGTAAAGCAAGGCGACCGCGTCCTCTGCCGCAGGGCGGAGCATACCGTGCAATTGATGCGCGTGCGGCGCACCTTCTTCGATGTGCTGCGCAACAAGCTGAAGTGGGGACAACGCTAAAGCGGCGTGAAAGCAGGGCCTTGCAGATAAAAAAGGCGCGGCCCTGAGACCGCGCCTTTGGTTATTCGCTAGCGGACTGTACACTTTCCTGCAGCCAGTCGCGCGCTTCAAGCTCGCACTTCTTGGAGCAGAACGTATGTCCGTCACGAGCCCGGCTTGTGCTTTTAGATACTGGGAATAACACCAGAGGCAGACCGCAGCGGAAGTGGCGGCGTCAGATCGATTTGGTTGCATGGGCTCTCCAGTGGAAAGCGAGCATAGGACAACTTGCGGCCAAACGCAATCGGCAAAATCGCGGTATCCAAGAGAGTCACGTCGCTAGGACGGAAGTGGGGACGCTCAGCAGCCGCTCAGGTGCCAACAGTCCGGCAATCGACTCCCGCTTACGAACCAGCCGGGAGCGCGCCACCGTCCACCAGCACTTCCGCCGGACGCGGCCGGGTAGTTGTAGTTCGACGCCAGCGACATGCCGTAGGCTCCGGTATCCAGAATGGCGAGCAGGTCGCCTTCCTGCGGACCGTGGATCATGCGGTCGCGGGCAAAGAAATCGCCGGTCTCGCATACCGGCCCGACCACATCGACTTTCTCCCCGCTCGCCGGTTCCAGGTGCGCGAAAACGACGGGCACGATTTCGTGATACGCATCGTAAAGCGACGGCCGGAGCAGGTCGTTCATGGCTGCGTCAACCACCACGAACTGCTTGCCATCGTTCCGCTTGCGGTAGAGAACCCGGGTTAGCAGCACGCCCGCCGGTCCCACGATGGCCCGGCCCGGCTCCAGCAGCAGATGGACGCCCAGTCCCTTCAGCGGCTTGCGCACGCGCTTTGGCGTATTGTCGGGCTTGGCTGGAGAATGTCTCACCCTGCGCCCGTTTTCGTAGGAGATCCCCAGTCCCCCGCCGGCATCGACGTAGCGAATATCAAGCCCTTCGGCTCGCAGCGAACGCACCAGCGCAGCGACGCGCTCCATGGTTTCGCGGAACGGACCTACGTCGGTGATCTGCGAGCCGATGTGAACGCTGACTCCGGCGGCTGTCAGATAACGTTCCTGGCGCCGCGCCGGTAAAGCTCGGCGGCATCGCGCCAGGGCACGCCGAACTTGTGTTCGTGCAGGCCGGTGGAGATGTAGGGATGCGTTTTCGCCGCGACATGCGGGATTCACCCGTATGGCGAACTGCGCCGGTTTGCGAAGATGCGCGGCCCGCGCCGCCAGCAGCTCCAGTTCGCTGCTGCTTTCCACATTGAACAGCAGGATGCCGGCCTGCAGCGCCTGGTCGATTTCCGCCGCCAGCTTGCCGACACCGGAGAAAACCACCTTCGCCGCGGCTTTGGGTGCAGCGGTCGATCACCCGCTGCAGCTCGCCGCCGGAAACGATGTCGAATCCCGCTCCCAGTCCGGCCAGCATTCGCAGGATCGACAGGTTCGAATTGGCCTTGATCGAGTAACAGATGGTGTGCTCGCACCCGCGAAATGCCTGGTCGAATTGCCGGTAGCGCTCGCGGATGGTCGAAGCCGAATAGACGTAGAGCGGAGTGCCGTATCGCTTCGCCAGGCCGGTTAGCGGAATCGCGTCGGCGTGCAGCTCGCGATCCATGCGCGGACTCGGCGTGTCGCGGCGATAGGTAAATCCCGGCGGGCGCTCGGCTGGACGAGGCGTTCACTTCTTGGCTTTCGCTTCGTGGGCCTTCACTTCCGGCGACGACGGTCCTTTCACCTTGAGGGCGACGATCGTCTGATCGTCGAAGGCCTCCACGCCCTCGGCATGGCCGGACACCGCGGTGAAGATCGCGTCCACCAGTTCTTCGGCGCTGCGATGCGCGTTTTCGCGGGCAATCTTCTCCAGTCGATGCCGGCCGAACATCTCGCCCTTGGAACTGGTGGCGTCCAGAATGCCGTCGCTGATGAACAGGAAGACATCGCCGCGACGTGCCCGCAGGTTCAGCTCGTCGTAGGTGGCGTTGTTGAACAGGCCGATGGGCAGGCCGGTCGCCTGAATCTCTTCCAGCTTGCCGTCGTGCAGGTAGATCGGCCGGGGCAGTCCCGAGTTTGCCAGCTGCAACAGTCTGCTGGTTGTCGTCCCAGATGGCGTAGATCATCGAGACATACTGGCCTTCGATGGGCCGCTCGGAGAGCGAAAGATTGATGGCCTCCAGCATGCCCGCCGCGCTGGGCTCTTCATTGGCATGCGAGCGCGCGATGCCGCTGACCAGCGCGGCATAGATTGCCGCCGGCGCTCCCTTGCCGCTGACGTCGCCCACCGCGATGCCGGTGACGCCTTGGCCGCTGTATTTCAGGAAGTCGTAGAGGTCGCCGCCGATCTGGCGCGCCGGCGCAAAGCGCGAGGCCACCTCGGCATTCTTGAATACCGGCAGCTTCTGCGGCAGCAGGCGGAACTGCAGCTCGCGCGCCAGCGCCAGGTCCTGCTCCAGGCGCTTCTCCTGCCGCGCGATGCGCTCGTACAGCGTCGCGTTCTCGATGGCGATGGCCACCTGCGCCGCCATGGTGGTCATGATGCGAACGTGGTCTTCGTTGAAGTAATTGCGGCGGGTGTGCTCGATGTCGAGCACGCCGATCACCTTGTCTTTGTAGATCAGCGGAATGCAAAGCTCGGAGCGGGTCTCGGGATTGGCCTGGATGTAGCGCGGATCTTTGCTGACATCGGGCACCAGCACGGCCTGCCCGTGTTGCGCGGCATAGCCGACCAGGCCAACGCCTAGCGGGATTTCGTGCTTGAGCTGCACGCTCTCCTTGAAGCGCAGCGAGAAGCGATGCTGCAGCACGGTGCCGGTGGGATCGAGCAGCAGGATGGAGAACATCTGGTAGTCGATGATGCGGGTCAGCAGATCGGCGATGCGCTTCAGCAGCTGGTCGACATTCAGAATCGAGGTGAGCTCGCGGCTGATCTCGGTCAGCAACGTCAGCTGCCGCGCCTGCCGCGCCACCCGCGTGTACAGACGGGCATTCTCGATGCCAATCGCGATGCGGGAGGCGAACAGCGTCAGCAGGCGCTTGTGCTCTTCGGTGAACGCTCCCGGCTGGTCGGCTTCGACATCGATCACGCCGATGACTTTGTTCTTGGCGATCAGCGGCACGGCCAGCTCGGAGCGCACGCCCGGCGCGGAGTTGATGAAGTTCTCCTCGGCCGCAACGTCGTTGACCAGCACGGCTTCGCGCTCGCTGCACCGCTCGTCCCGTTACTCCCTGGCCGACCTTAATGCGGATGCGCTCGGCCACCTCCGGCGGATGACCAACCTGGAAGCGAACCCGCAGCTCCTGGGTCTTTTCGTTCAGCAGCAGGATGGCAAAGATTTCGTAGTCGATCACCTGCTTCAGCATCTCGGCCACGCGCTGCAACAAAGTGTTCAAATCGAGCGTGGTGTTGACCGCATCGGCGACTTCCAGCAGGTAGGAATCGAGCGTGGAAGACGCAGCAGGCTGTGGGATGGGAGATGACATCAAGCCGGGACTCTTGTTCTTCATCATAGCAGCCGATTTCAGCCAGGCGAGCGTGGGATGCGGGTCTTGCGGGATGCAAAGTCCCCTGGCGATTGCGCCGCTACCACGCAACAATGCAGCATGGTATCACCGGCGGCGGGCTGAGTTACGAATACGGCTGTTGACCGTGCGTTGTCAAATATGACAACATATCAAGGGTCAACGACCTCAGCTAACCACAATGAACCGACAAACGCGACCCATCTCATGGATCAAGGCAGCACGGAGGGAATTCCTGCACTTTCCCCAAGGCGCTCAAAGCATCTGCTTGGCGGCATTGACGATTGCAGCCGAGGGTGGCAAGGCGGAAATTGCGAAATCGATGCTCGGAATGGGAGCAGGGGTATTCGAAATTGCTTTACCATTTCGCGGCGATGCCTATCGCGTGGTTTACGCTGTACAGCTGGCAGAAGAGGTGTGGGTAGTGCATGCATTTCAAAAGAAATCAACTCACGGTATTAAGACTCCCAAGCGTGAGGTCGACTTGGTTCGTGATCGGTTGAAAAGATTGAAGGAGATGCTGTGATGAAAAACGGGAAGTTGGAAGTTGTGCGAGGTAGCGGTAACGTATTTCGCGATCTCGGGCATCCTAATGCTGATGTGGAACAATTCAAGGCGATTCTGGCTGCTGAGATCCTCAAGATGCTGGATCGGGAAGGCCTCAGTGTTCGGGAGGCGCACAGGCGCACCGGAATTGCGGCAGCTGACTTCTCTCGCATCCGCAGCGCCGATCTTGGCAGGTTTACTGTCGATCGCCTCATAACACTCATTAACCGTCTGGGGTCTCGCATCGAAATAAAGATCAAGGTACGGCGTGCAGATCCCGTCGAGCATAGTGTCTCCGCTTGAAATTCGAAGGCGTGAATCCGAGGCTCGTCGCTAATCTGAACTCGCCGGGGTGTGCAAGTTGCGGCAGGGGTGCGCACCCACTAGAATTCTGTTCGGCAAAGGAGAGACGGATATGCCGCTACCCGAGTTCAAGCAATTGGTGGACGAAGCGAAATCGCAGATCAGCGAGATAGGCTCCGATCAGCTCAAGCACATGCTGCAAGTAGGTGAGGAGTTTACCCTGATCGATGTGCGTGAGCGCGACGAGCAGGAGAAGGGAACTATCCCCGGCGCCGTCGCCATGCCGCGCGGCATTCTGGAAGTGAACATCGATAAGATCACCACCGACAAGGACCGCAAGCTGATTTTGTATTGTGGCGGAGGCAGCCGTTCGGCGCTCGCCGCCCTCAATCTTAAGAAGATGGGTTTCAATAACGCGATCTCGTTGTCCGGCGGCTACCGTGGCTGGCGAGAGTCGGAAACCCAGTGAGCCTCCTTCCCATCCAACGTCCTGCGAGGCAATCATGAATCTGCAAGGCAACCGGCTTACCTGGCTGGGGCACGCAACTTTTCGCATTGAAACCGCCGACGGCGTGACCGTCTATATCGATCCGTGGCTGAGTAATCCACTTTGTCCCGAGGACGAAAAGCAGGTCAAGAAATGCGATGTGATGATCTGCACCCACGGCCACGGCGATCATATTGGCGACGCGGTCAACATCGTGAAGCAGCATCAGCCGGTAGTCGTCGGCATCTTCGAACTCTGCACCTGGCTGGAGAAAAAAGGCGCCAAGCAGATCTCCCCCATGAACAAGGGAGGCACGCAGACGGTTGCCGGAATCAAGATCACGATGACCCACGCGGTACACTCGTGCGGCATTCAGGACGACGATGGCAGCATGGTTTACGGCGGCGAGGCCTGCGGTTATGTGCTCGAATTGCCCGGCGGACTAAAGCTGTATCACGCCGGCGACACTGCGGTGTTTGGCGACATGCAGATTATCCACGAACTCTATGCACCCGAGATAGCGCTGCTGCCGGTGGGCGACCATTACACCATGGGCCCGCGTGAAGCTGCCAAAGCCTGCATGCTGCTGCAGCCCAAGACCGTTATCCCCATGCACTTTGGAACCTTTCCCTTGCTTACCGGACGGCCCGGCGAACTAAGAAAACTGCTTGGCCCGGGAGGTCCGGAAATATTGGAGATGAAGCCAGGGCAAACACTTCCCGAAGATTAAGCGGTTCAGGTTAGATCAGTATCGAGGAGCCGATCGATGACAAGTTTCACCGATGAGCGGGTTGAGAATTATCTCTATGCCATGCTGCCGCCGCGCGAGCCGGTGCTGCAGGAGATCGAGCGCCAGGCCAAGGAGCGCGACATTCCCATCGTCGGCCCCGCGGTGGGACGTCTGTTCTACCAGTACGCGAAGCTGATCGACGCGAAGACCGTGTTTGAGATGGGCTCGGCGGTCGGCTACTCCACCATCTGGTGGGCGAAGGCAGTGGGCAAAGGCGGCAAGGTCCACTACACCGACGGCAGTCGCAAGAATGCCGACGAAGCTCGCCGTTACTTCGATCAGGCGGGCGTAGCCGATCGCATCGAAGTTCACGTCGGCGATGCGCTGGAAGTGTTGTCGGAACGCAAAGAGCAGTTCGACATCCTGTTCAGCGATGTCGACAAGCATGATTATCCGCGCGTCTTCAATATGGCGGCGGCACGCGTGCGGAAGGGCGGACTGTTCCTCACCGACAACACTCTGTGGAGCGGCAAGGTGGCCTACGCGGCAGGCAATCCGGATCTGCCAAAGCCTGAGCCCGACAAATACACCGAGGGCGTGGTCGAGTTGAACCGCCTGCTCTACTCCTCGGCAGATTGGTACACGACAATCATTCCGCTGCGCGATGGCGTCGCCGTGGCGATGAGGTTATAGGCGCGAATGTCCGCCGCTCAAGCTGACATTCTGGCCATTGCCGCTCATCGTGACGATGTTGAGCAGACCTGCGGCGGCACGCTGTTAAAGATGGCCGAGCGTGGTTATCGTACCGCAATCCTCGACTTGACGCAGGGCGAGATGGGCACGCGCGGCACAGTCGAAGATCGCGCCCGCGAGGCCGACGAGGCCGCGCGTATCCTCAAAGCCGGATGGCGGCAGGCGCTCGACATTCCCGACGGCCGGGTCGAGAACACGTACGACAATCGGCTGAAAGTGGCGCGGGTTATTCGCCAATTGCGGCCGCGGGTGCTGATTCTGCCTTACTGGCAGGCACGCCATCCCGATCATGCGACGGCATCTGTGCTCGGCTATGAGGCCACGTTCCTCGCCGGACTGGCCAAGCTCGACCTGGGCACTCCACCGCATCGGCCGTTCAAAATCATTTACGCCAGCCTCTATTCCGACGTTCGACCGACATTTGTGGTCGACATTCGGCGCAATTCGAGACACGCTTCGCCTCGCTGATGGCCTACCGCTCGCAGTATCAGGACCAGTCAGCTGGCAGCGGCCTGTTTCCGCGTCAAGCTGAAATCCGCGAGCGCCTCGCCGCCATGGCCGGCTATTACGGCCTGCTCGCCGGCGTGCAGTACGCCGAACCATTCGTGCAGAAAGAAGTGGGACTCGTCGAGGACCTGCTGGCCGTTCCCGTGCAGTCGATTTGAATGGTCGCTAATCGGCAAGACGGTTGTGTCACCAGAGCCAGAGAGGTTCTAGTGTTCGTGCTTCGAATGGGAGTGCAAGTGCGGGTGGGAGTGAATGAGGTTGCCGTGGGAATGCCGATGGGCATGAACCAGATTCGCCCGCAGCAGTAGCTCGTGATTGGGAAGAATCTCGGCCGGCGTTCCTGTGGTCGCAACTCTACCTTCCTCCAGGACGAAAATGCGATCGGCAATGTCCTCCACAATCTCCAACTGATGAGTCGCCGCGATCACGGTTTTCGAAGAGCCTCTCCACTGCTGAATCAGATCGACAACCTGGCTCTGGCTGCGCGGATCGAGCGTTGCCGTGGGCTCGTCCAGCAACAACACGTCGGGATCGAGCACCAGAACAGACGCCAGCGCGACTCGCTTCTTTTCTCCGCCCGACAGGCGATACGGCGGCCGATCGCGAAGATGAGCGATTCCCATGAGTTCGAGCGCATCGCGCCACCTTGGACAGGACTTCCTCTTTCGGCCAGCGCAGTTGCAAAGGTCCAAAGGCAACCTCATCGAAGACTGTCGGATTGAAGAGCTGCACATCGGGATTCTGAAAGACCAGCGCGACCCGGCGTCGAAATGCCAGCGCGTAGTCATCGCCCTGGAAGAGTTCGGGCGTCAGCCGTTGGCCATCGAAGATCACCGAGCCCTTCGAGGCAAAGTGCAAAGCGTCGAAAATTCGCAACAGCGTGGATTTTCCGGAACCGTTCGCACCCAGCAGAGCGACGCGCTCTCCCTGAGCGATTTGCAGCGAGAGTCCGCGGAGCGCGGGAATGCCGTCGTATTCGAAGCACGCGTCCTGCAGCTCGAAGAGTGCCGGCATCGGCTGGTTCACCTTCCCATCCACACGGCGAGACTACCTGCCAGCAGAAAAGCCAGCAGTCCTAAATAGTCCCACGCGCCCATGCGAAAGTCGGAGAGAATCTGGACGTCTCCGCGAAATCCTCGAGACTGCATGGCGAGATAGACTTCGTTGCTCAGTTCAATACTCTTGCTCAGCAGCACTCCAGCGGTCCGGGCCGCCATCCGCCGTTGCTCCGCGGGCTTCAAAATGCCGACCGTGCGGCTGCGCCGCGATTCCAACATCTGGCTCGCGGTTTCCACCAGCAGAAACACGTAGCGATGCGTCATCGCCAGCATGGCGATAGCCTCTTTGGGAAGGCGAAATGCTCGCAGAGCCTTGAGTACGTGCGTCCAGGGCGTACACAGGATCAGCAGGGTAGTGAAGGTGACGGCGGTCTCCACGCGCAAGATCAGCATAGCGGCGGTCCGCAAGCCTTGTTCTGTGATGGTGAGGAACCCGAGGGTTGCGACCGGATTGCCGGGAGTGACGAAAGTCGCGGGGATAGCGATCACGCCGGTGAATCCCAGCACGACCAGCCACACGCGTTTGGCCAGCACGAAGAGGCTGACCTTGGACAGAATCGCCAATCACAACTGCGAGCACGAAGAGCGCAGCCACGACGCTGATCTTCTTGCGAGAGCGTGACGGCCAGCACCAGCGAGAACAATCCTACGACTCGCACCCGGGGATCGAGTGCCTGCAGAAGTCCGCGGCTGGCGAGCGGTTTCCTCCGAAATCATCGCGCGCGCGACGATCCGCGCGAAACCGACAAAGGTCGATTCCAGGAAGCCGCGCTTCATCCCGAATATTCCGTTCGACCGTGCCGCTGCAAGAAGCGGTGCAGACACAGCGAGACCGAGCAGCAGGAATCCCACGGCAAACATGGCAGAAAGAAGATAACCGAAGCCGCGGCTCTTGACGAAACCGGGCGCATACGCTGGGAAAGGAGCGGTCCAGAGATTCGCCAGCTTCTGCAACCCGGCGGGACCCGCTGCCGGCGCGGGACTCGCCGCCGATTTCGTAACCTGGGCTTGCGCCGCTCCCGCTCTTGCCAGCTCCGACGGAGACCACTCACCCCATGCCGTTCCCGCCGCAAGAATTCCCAGCGGCGTGAGCAGCATGAGCGCCGCCACGGCGATCCAAAGCCGTCGCAATGAGCCGGTGGCAGGACGCAAAGCCAACGATTCGCCGCCAGCGTCTGCCGCCAGTCCCGAGGTGCTGCGCAAAAGAGCTGGGTCGCCGCCTGCAGATAGGCAACACTCCGGCGGTGATGACCGCTTCCGCCAGTCCGGCAAAGGTCAGGTGCCCGATCATCATGGCGGGAATCGCGATGCTCAGCGGATAAGGCGCGTATAGCGGCGTTCCGCCGGGCATCGTGAAACAGCATGGGCTGGATGCCAAACTCGACGGCGGCAGCCAGCGCCGCGGCATTCACCGCGAGATAGCCGGCGATGGCCGCCGCGACCACGCGCCGCCTGGACGCGATGCTGCGAGCCGGCCGCAATCATCCGATAGCTGCCGTATGCCACCAGCGAGCCGACGATCGCCATGTTGAAGCAGTTGGCGCCCAGCGTAGCTGATGCCGCCGTCGCCGAAGAATAGCGCCTGGATGGCAATCGCAATCGAGATGCGAAAGTATCGCGCCCGAGGGGCCAAGCACGATGGTTGCGATGGTCACACCCAGGGCGTGGCCGGTGGTGCCTCCCGGCAGCGGCAGGTTGAACATCATCACCACAAACGAGAACGCGGCGAAGACGGAGATCAGCGGGATCACCCGAGTCAACAGCATGCGCTTCAACCGCTTCAGCGCGGAATACCATCCGGCACGCCGCCCCGTAGAGCACGGCGCAGGTCGATGGACTCAGATAGCCGTCAGGAATGTGCATGCAACCGTTGCCTCTTGCCTCCGGCGATTCTCATCCTAATTCATAGCAGATTGCGAGGTCGGCGGCCGGTACACCTTGGAATCGTGCTCCACCACGCGGAGTAGGTTCTACGGTATTGCAAGAAACCCGCGACTTTCGCCGCGGGTCGCCAAGCTTTAGGGCAGCAATAATCGATGGGAGCTACCGCTTGTCCATCGCCACGTAATGGTTGGGATAGGCCGGGCCGTGATAATCGGCGCGCGGGCGGATCAGGCGATTGTCGTTGAGTTGCTCGATCACGTGCGCCGTCCAGCCGGAGACGCGCGACACCGCGAACACCGGCGTGAACAGGTCGATGTCGATGCCCAGCGTGTGATAGGTCGACGCCGAATAGAAGTCGACGTTGGCGTTGAGCTTGCGGTCGGCGACGATAAACTCTTCGATCTTGTGCGAGATCTCGAACCACTTGGCGTTGCCGCTGGACTGTCCGAGATCCTGCGACATCTTGCGCAGGTGCGTGGCGCGCGGATCTTCGGTGTGATACACGCGATGGCCGAAGCCGGGCACCTTCTTCTTCTGCGCCAGCATGCCCTTGATGTAGTCGACCGGATCGGCGCCGGAGGCGTCGATGGCCTCCAGGATGCGAAACACCGCTTCGTTGGCGCCGCCGTGCAACGGGCCCTTTCAGCGCGCCGATCGCGGCCGTGACCGCCGAGTGCATATCGCTCAGCGTCGCCGCCACCACGCGCGCCGCGAAAGTTGAGGCGTTCAGCTCGTGGTCGGCATGCAGGATGAGCGCGATATCGAAGGCGCGCTCGGCGGTCTCGCTGGGAATTTCGCCGTTCAGCATGTACAGGAAATTTCCGGCGTGCGAGAGCGAGCGATCAGGCTCAACCAGCGGCTTGCCTTTGCGGATGCGGTCATAGGCGGCGACGACATAGGCCAGCTGCGCGGTCACGCGAATCGCCTTGCGCACGTTGGCTTCGTGATCGTTGACCTTCTCTTCGGGATCGTAGATACGACAGCGCCGAAACGATGGTGCGCAGCACGTCCATCGGCAGCGCGTGCTTCGGCGCCTGGCGCAGCAGGCTGATGATGGAAGCGTCCAGCTTGCGCTCGCGCGCCAGGTTCAGCTTCAGTTCCTGCAGTTCGGCGCGATTGGGCAGCCGCCCGAACCACAGCAGGTAGCAAACTTCTTCAAAGGTGGAGTGGTCGGCCAGTTCGTGAATGTCGATGCCGCGATAGGCGAGCACGCCTTGATCGCCGTCGATGTAGCAGATGCCGGAGTTGGCTGCGGTAATGCCTTCCAGGCCCTTTGGGGCCCGTGCACCATCGTAGACATGAATACCTCGCGCGGTTCCGGACCGCAGTGGAAGATAGAAGGGCTAGGTTGCACCTGGGCTGACGGGAAAGTCGCGCTGGAGGTGCAACTTACTTTTATACTCCGGCGCTTCCTCCATCGTCCATCACACAAGCGGGGGATGGCCCGGGCGGCTTGCTCCGGAAATGCGCGAACAGCGGCTCGGGCGACATCATTCGACGTTATTCCAAGTTGCGATTTGACCGGCCAGCTGTTCTTCCGTCCCAGCAAAATGTAGATTTAGGGTCTGGCAAATCGTATTCGTCACTCTGCTGCTCACGACAGCTATACCGTTTCCGTCCAAGCGCCACGTAAGGCGATTGGTCCGGACCTGCCATGTCTGTGGGCGAAATTTACTTCCTGAAATTACCGCGTAAAGAGAGGTACTTCCCATGCACAAGCTTCGCTTCCTGCTGCTGTTTTCCTGCGTCATTGTTAGCTCGCTACTCTATGCAGCGCGCAGTCCACTCAGTTAGATCTTCCGCGTCCCAGCCAGCGAGCCCAGGTCACCCAGCGTATCGGCATCACCGACATCACCATCACCTACCATCGGCCGCTGGTCAACGGCCGCAAGATCTGGGGCGGACTGGTGCCCTACGGACAAGTCTGGCGCGCGGGTGCGAATGAAAACACGATCATCACCTTTCCCGATCGGTGATGATCG
This sequence comes from uncultured Acidobacteriaceae bacterium, assembly GCA_963746515.1. Classification (GTDB taxonomy): domain Bacteria; phylum Acidobacteriota; class Terriglobia; order Terriglobales; family Acidobacteriaceae; genus Bog-257. The sequence continues at coordinate 440,290 of CAVVBO010000007.1, forward strand.
AGGGCAAGCCGCTGGCGGCCGGAACCTATGGCCTGCACATGATTCCCAATGAGGATCGAGTGGACCGTCATCTTCTCCAAGATGCACACCGCCTGGGGAAGCTTCAGCTACAACGAGGGCGAAGACGCACTGCGCGTCACGGTGAAGCCGCAGGCCACTGAACTGCACAACGCGCTGGCTCTACGACTTCGATCAACTGCAGCCGGACTCCGCCGTGGTGGTGATGAGCTGGGACAAAGTCGCGGTGCCGTTCAAGGTTTCGGTCAACGTGAATAAAGTGGTCGAGGCCAGCCTGCATAACCAGCTGCGCGGGCTGTCGCAATACACCTGGGATGGCTGGGACGATGCTGCGACTTACCTGGTCGACAACAAGGTGGACCTGAACGAGGCGCTGAAGTACGAAGACAATTCCATCGGAACGAAGACCGCTTCGAGAACCAGATGACCAAGTCGCGCATCCTGGATGCGATGGGCCAGCCGAGCGAGGCGACGGCGGCGCGCGACAAGGCGCTGGCTCTGGGCACGGCGCCGCAGCTCTATGGCTACGGCCGTCAATTGCAACGTGAAGGCAAGCAGAAGGAAGCCTTCGCGGTCTACAAGTCAGCGGCTCAGAAGTATCCCGACAACTGGCTGTCGCACGCCGGGCTGGCCCGCATCGCCTGCGGAGCAGGCAACTATCCGGACGCGACCAAGCAGATGCAGCTGGCGCTGGCCGGCGCGCCCGACCCGGCGAAGTCGGGCGTCGAGGGCCTGATCAAGAGGCTGCAGGCGCAGCAGGACATCAACAAGTAGGCTTACGTTTACTGCCCGCGGAAGGACCGGACGTGGTCACACTCTCCCGTGATGATGGTGGGTCGGCTCAGAGCTGATCCATCATCCTTTGCTTGCTGATGGCTCCAGGGTTATAGTCAAGAGTTTGCTTACTCTGTTCGGAGTTCGCTAGCCGGACGACTAATGCCAACCTACGCGGGTTCTCCGCGTTCGGAGCTCTCATCTATGAAACGTGTCGCTCTTGTGTTGTGCCTCCTTACGTTATGCCTGGGCAATTTCACTTACGCCGACGAAGGCATGTGGCTGTTCAACGCTTTTCCCAAAGACAAAGTCCAGGCCAAGTACGGCTTCGCGCCGGACCAGGCATGGCTTGATCACGTGCGTCTTTCTTCGGCCCGCGCTCCCAACGGATCGTCTTCCTTCGTCTCGCCCGACGGCTTGATCTTCACCAATCACCACATCGCGCAAGAGTGCATCCACGACCTTTCCACCGGCGGCAAGGACTATATGAAGGATGGCTTCTACGCCGCGACGCGGGCGGAAGAGGCGAAGTGTCCCGGGATGGAATTTGTGGTGCTGGAGGATATTGCAGACGTCACAGCGAAGGTAAATGGAGCCGTGAAGCCCGGAATGTCAACCGCCGACGCCGGCAAGGCGCAGCGGGAAGAAATGGGATCGCTGGAAAAGGAATGCTCCGGCAACGGCATGCGTTGCGACGTGGTGACCCTGTACTCGGGTGCCATGTACAACCTGTACAAGTACAAGAAGTACGACGATATTCGTCTGGTCTTCGCGCCCGAGTTTGCCATGGCGTTCTTCGGCGGCGATGCCGATAACTTCGAATATCCGCGCTACGACCTCGACATCTCGTTTTTCCGTGCCTATGAAAACGGCGAGCCGGCCAAGATTCACGACTATCTGAAGTGGTCACCGGCCGGGCGCCAATCAAGGCGATCTGGTCTTTGTCCCTGGACATCCGGGCCGCACCGGCCGTTTGCTCACCATGGATCAGTTGGGACTTTCTGCGCGACTACCAGTATCCGTTACAACTTAGTTCGTACAGCCGTCGCATCGAAGTGTTGCAGAAGTTCAGCGCGCAGTCGGCGGAGAACGAACGCGAAGCCCAGAGCGACTTCTTCGGCCTGCAAAACTCTTTCAAGGCTGTCACCGGCTATCGAAGCTGGTTTGAAAGATAAAGATCTGATGGCGCAAAAGGCCGCCGACGAAAAGGGTCTGCAGCAGTTCGTAAGCTCTGATCCGCAGCGGAAACAGGAGTTCGGCGATCCCTGGGCCCAGATCGCGAAAGCAGTCGACGTCCAGAAACAGATCTACAAGCCGCTGTTTTACCTGGACACTCTGGGTGGCTTCCGCGGCGACCTGGCTCACTATGCTCGCGATATCGTGCGGGCTGCCGCCGAAAAGCAGCTGCCCAGCAATCAGCGCATCCGGGGATATCAGGATTCCCAGCTGCCGACGCTGGAGCAGCGCCTCTTCTCTACCGCTCCCATCTATAAATCGCTGGAACAGGTGGAGCTGGCCGAGAGCTTAGGCGAAATGCAGGATGTCCTCGGCGCCGGCAACGCAGACGTGCAGAAAGCGCTGGCCGGCAAGTCGCCAGACGAGCGCGCTAAAGAACTGATCGAGGGAACCAAGCTGGAGGACGTCGCCGTTCGCAAGCAGCTCTATGATGGAGGCCAGGCCGCTGTAGACGCCAGCACCGATCCGCTCATCGTCCTGATGCGGCAGGTCGACCCCGACGCGCGCGCGGTCCACAATCAGGATGAAGATCAGGTGCAAGCTGTATTACGCAACAGCGGCGGGAGCATTGGCAAAGCACTATTCGCCGACAAAGGCTTGTCGGTTCCTCCCGACGCTACGTTCACGCTGCGGCTGAGCTATGGTGCCATCGAGGGCTATAAGCTGGACGGCAAGAACGTCCCCTGGTTTACCAGCATGGGCGGAGCTTACGAACATGCAGCCAAGCATGGCAGCAAACCGCCGTATCAGCTTCCGGAGAGCTGGCTGAAGTACAAGTCCGCAATCAATCTGAAGACGCCGTTCGACACCGTTTCTACGCCCGACATCATCGGCGGCAACTCTGGCAGTCCGGTCATCAACAAGGCGGGAGAAGTCGTCGGTATCGTCTTCGATGGCAATATCGAATCGCTGGCGTGGAACTTCGAGTATAGCGACAAGGTAGCCCGAGCGGTTGAAGTGGATTCGCGGGCAATCATCGAGTCGTTGAAGCAGATTTATCACGCCGATACGCTAGTCAATGAGATCACCGGGACGAATGCCGCCACTATGCCACCACGTCCCTAGACCAAAATGGACAGGTCTATGCCCCGGCAGCAGTAGCCATGCCGTAAATGAAAAGGGCGCGACCGAAGTCGCGCCTGGGTTCTTGCGCTGCGTTCCTCAACCGCGTTCCAGCTAAGCTGCGGTCGCCGATTTTTGCTCGTCCGCATGTTGTCCCATGTCAGCGGGAACGTGCGGATTGGCTTGATGCATCTCGCGATAGTGCTTGGGCGTAGCTCCAACCAGACGGCGAAAGACGCTGGTGAAATGGCTTTGGGTTTCGAATCCAACCTGGGTGGCCACTTCGGCAAGTGCGGTTCGGCTCTCGCGCAGGTGTTCCTGAGCACGCTCCACTCGCTGACGCATCACGTACTGGTGGGGAGTAGTACCGGTGCTCATCTTGAACAGCTTGGAGAAGTAGTACTGGCTCATGCCTACTACCTGCGCCAGTTCAGACACCGTCAGGTCACGGGCGATGTTCTCCCGGATATGCGAAAACACGCGTTGCAGGCGCCGCGGCGGCAAGCCTCCCACCACTTCCACCGGGGCGAGAGTGGCGCCGAGGTAGGCGTCAACCACCTCTTGGGCCTGTTCCTCCAGCAGGGAATGCAGGGACAATACAAGAACGTTCATGCCCTCGGCCTTGGCGCCTACATGAGCGGAATAGGCGTCGCCGCATAGAGCGGCACGCACTCCGGGCACGCGGTTGGCGGCAACCGAGGCGCCGACCGCCCGGCTGCTCACGATAAGGCCTCGCTCGGCATCGTGCCGTAGCACTGCCAGCGCTACCTGCTCGGCATAATCGGTGCGGGATTTCCCCGGCACCGGCGGCGCCGCATCGGTCACCTCGTGCCCGCCAGCGATCAGTTTTGCGGCAAGCCGCTCCTTGGCGTCATGTCCTGCCTCGTCCGAAGCGATTGCGATTCGCACTTGCTTGTCCTCCGTTTCTTAAAATCGTACGAATACGAAGTTGAGTTCTTCTGTTAACACTGGTACGCAGCCTAAGCCCTCTGCCCCGATTCCCAACCGGCGACCAGCGAACAAATGCTCGACTGGCCGAATCATTGGGAGCTCCTCCGGTGAATCCTCCGTCCCAGACTTACGTCCCGACCGCAGGTCCGAATCTTCACCAGGAAGGGCGCGCTCCAACCAAATGCAACTCCCGTGCCACTCTCGGGAAGCTGCAGAGGGGGTGCAATTTCATCACGGACAGTCACTTAGAGAAGTGGCTCCAGACAGCAAACTCGCCCGTAACCGCGTGTGTCGAATTTTGATGTCGAACTGTCGCTGACATGTCATACATCCGACACTCTGCTTGTGGGGCTGATCCTGGCATCTTCGCTTCGCCAGGGTCTCCGCTTCCAAGTCACGAAGGACGCTCCAACGCGCATCGCCAGAAAAAGCCAACTTTTGAGCGGTCTTAATTTCCCCCCACTCTGGTTGCCTTTCAGGATAATAAGGCGGGAAGTTCCAGATTTTTGTCGAATTACGGTACGGGATGTTTAAGTTTTGTTAAGCCGGCTTTGAGGGTGCGCCATTTGACGCTCGTCATGCACCTCAAGGGGCGCCTGCACAACCGGCCTCCTGGCCGTTTTCAGCCGTGCGTCATGATTTTGTGTAATCCTTTCGTTGAAAGGTGGGCGCCTCCTGCATTACCCGGCAAATACTGCTTCGTGCATGTAACCGATGTCAACGGCGGGCATCACTGTTAGCATCGATCGCGTACGCCGCGGCGGCCAACTGCCTTCCGAGTTTAAAATCGGTCATCTGACTTGCGGGGGGAATATCACTTGATCTGCAAGAATCCAGCTCCTGGTGGTCCGGGAATCGAACCGCGTTGGACAGGAGGCGCCAAAGACGGTGTGGGAACGGCCTACTCCGTCTCCAGCCGTCTGTGGTACACCATCGCCAACGGGATCAACACCGAGGCCTACTATCCCACCATCGATACTCCTCAAATTCGCGATCTGCAATTTCTGATTAGCGACGAGGAGACTTTTTGCCACGATGAGCGACGCAATACGAAAAGCAAGATCGAGCTGATTGATCCCAACGCTCTGGGCTTCAAAATCACCAACACCGACCCTGAGGGCCGGTACTCGATCGAAAAGCAGATCATCGGCGACCCGCACCTGACCTGCCTGCTGATCCACACCAGGTTTAATGTGGCTCCCGAATGGCAAGGGCGGCTGCACCTCTACGTTCTGTGCGCTCCTCATCTGGAGATTGGAGGCTGGCACAACAATGGAGAGGTGGTTGAGACCAAGGGGCGCAAGTGTCTGCTGGCCTATCGTGATAACGCTTACATTGCGCTCGCCGCTACGGCCCCATTTCGCAAACTTTCCTGCGGCTATGTGGGTACCAGCGACGGATGGACCGATCTGACTCACAACCTCAAAATGGATTGGGAATACGATAACGCGCTGGACGGAAACATCGCCCTCACCGGCGAGATCGACCTGAGCCACGGCAACGAATTTACGCTAGGACTGGCCTTCAGCCGAAGCCGCCACGCCGTGGGCGCCGCCCTGTTTCAATCGCTCTGTATTCCGTTTGCCAACAATGTCAAAAGCTTCATCGATCAGTGGAGCCGGACCAGAAAGCGGCTCGTCCTGATCGACATGAACAAAAGTAAACTCTCGCCCACCTCGTCTTCCTTTTTCGCTCGCAGCATCAATCTCTTGCTGGCCCACGAAGATAAGCTCTATCCCGGCGCCATGATCGCCAGCATGAGCATTCCCTGGGGCGAAGACAAGAGTGATGACGAGCTGGGCGGATATCATTTGGTCTGGACCCGCGACATGGTCCACTGCGCCGGCGCTCTGATGGCCGCAGGCGACACAGCTACGCCGTTACGCGCCATGATCTACCTGGCCATTGCGCAGAACGAAGATGGCGGCTTCTATCAGAATTTCTGGATCGACGGCCGTCCCTACTGGACCGGCGTGCAACTGGACGAAGTCTCCTTCCCCATCCTGCTGGCTTGGCGCCTGTGGAAGGCCAACGCCCTGGGAGAATTCGATCCTCACCTCACCATTTCGCGTGCCTGCACTTACCTGATCCGCAAAGGTCCGGCTACTGCCGAAGAGCGCTGGGAAGAAGCCGGCGGCTATTCGCCTTCTACGCTCGCCAGCAACATCGCGGCGCTTATCTGCGCGGCAGAGATGTTTGAAGCGCGCGGCGACAAACACACCGCCGACTTCCTACGCACCTACGCCGACTTTCTGGAGTCGCACGTTGAGAAATGGACCGTCACCAATCAGGGCAGCCTGGTGCCCGGAATTCGCCGCCACTACATCCGCATCAATCCCGGCCGTCAGCAGTGAAGGCGCGTCGGCGATGAAGATCCCGACAAGGGCGAATTGCGTGCTTGCCAACCAGCGCCCCGGCGAGCGCTGCCAGGCTATCCCGCCAACGAGATCGTGGATGCCGGCTTCCTGGAACTGGTGCGATTCGGCATTCGCCAGCCGGGCGATCCGCTGATCGAAGATTCGTTGAAGGTGATCGACGCAGTGTTGAAGGTCGACACTCCCGCCGGGCCCTGCTGGAAGCGCTATAACCACGACGGCTACGGCCAGCGCGCCGATGGCACTTCCTTCAAGGGATGGGGAGTCGGTCATGCCTGGCCGCTGCTGACTCTGGAGCGCGCGACCTACGAACTGGGCGCTGGCCGAAACATCGATGTCTACTTGCGGGCCGTAGAAGCCTTCGCCACCGGCGTCGGACTGTTTCCCGAGCAGATCTGGGATGCGCCCGACATTCCCGAGGAGCACATGTTCTTCGGCAAAGCCACCGGCGCTGCGATTCCGCTTGATGTGGGCCCACGCTGAATATGTAAAATTGCTGCGCTCGGTGGTGGATAACCGGGTCTATGACCGCTCGATCCGGTGGTCGAGCGATATGGCAACACCCAGCCGCGTCCGGCAATCGAAGTATGGAAGATCAATCGCCAGGTCCGCAAAGTCGCGCCTGGGACTCTGCTTGCGCATCGTGGCCTCGTCGCCGTTCTTGCTGCACTGGAGCGATGACGAATGGAACACCCCGCGCGACACCAGCTCGATACCCACCGCGGTGAAGCTGGAGTATGTCGATCTGGAAATCGATGCCGCGCAGAAAGCGCCGCTGCGCTTCACCTTTTACTGGCCGCTGGATAATCAGTGGCAAGGCAATGATTATGCTATCGAGATCGAACAACGCAACCCACGCAGATACAACCACCAGAAAGGCGGTAGCAGGTGAGTAGTCAGGCAGACATTTCCGTTCAAGGCAAAGAGCAGGCCGCAAACGAAATCGGGCAGCCCGGTGGGAAGAGCTCCATCCGAGCAGCCGCTGGAACTGCTCTGCATCAACACCATCCGCACCCTGGCCATGGATGCGGTGCAGAAGGCCAACAGCGGACATCCCGGCACGCCCATGGCGCTGGCTCCGCTGGCCTTCGTGCTGTGGGATCGCTATCTGCGGCACAATCCCCGCAATCCCAAGTGGGCCGGACGCGATCGCTTCATCCTCTCCAACGGTCATGCCTGCATGCTGCTGTATGCCATGCTCTACCTCACCGGCTACGACATGTCGCTCGACGACCTCAAGCAGTTTCGCCAGTGGGAGTCGAAGACGCCGGGCCATCCTGAGTATCACCACGTGCCCGGCCTGGAAGTCACGACTGGCCCGCTGGGGCAAGGCGTCTCGAATTCCGTCGGCATGGCGATTGCGCAGCGCTGGCTGGCCGCGCAGTTCGACAAGGGCGACAGCAATCTTTTCGACTATCGCATCTACGCCATCTGCGGCGATGGCGACCTGATGGAAGGCGTCAGCAACGAAGCGGCTTCGGTCGCCGGCCATCTCGGTCTCATCGAACCTGATCTGGTTCTACGACAACAACCACATCACCATCGAAGGCCACACCTCGCTGGCCTTCAGCGACGACGTGGCTACGCGCTTCGAGGGCTGGCACTGGAATGTGCAGCGCGTCAGCGACGTCAACGATCTCGGACTGCTCGACGTCGCCATCAAGGCTGCGCAAAGGGAGCCGGACCGGCCTTCGCTGATCATCGTCGACAGCCACATCGGCTTTGGATCTCCTCATCGCCAGGACACCAAGGAAGCGCACGGCGAGGCTCTGGGCGAGGACGAAGTGCGCCTCACCAAGATTGTGTACGGCTGGCCGCCGGACGAGCACTTCCTCGTTCCCGACGCAGCGAAGAATTACATGAGCAAAGCCGTCGAGCGTGGCGCGCAGTGGGAGCAGGAGTGGAATCAGAAGTACGACGCCTGGGCGAAGCAATCGCCCGAGCTGGCGAAGATGTGGCAGCAGATGTCGAATCAGGAACTGCCCGCCGGTTGGGACAAAGATATTCCGTCATTCCCGGCCGACGCCAAAGGCCTGGCCACGCGCGACTCCAGTAACAAGGTCCAGAACGCGGTGGCGGCGAAGGTGCCGTGGCTGCTGGGCGGCTCGGCCGATCTTTATCCCTCGACCAAGACGCTCATCAAGGATGGCGGCGACTTCGAGAAGGGCAACTACGGCGGCCGCAACTTCCACTTCGGCATTCGCGAGCACGCCATGGGCTCGATCATCAGCGGCATGGCGCTGTCGTGTCTGCGTCCCTACGGCGCCACCTTCTTCATCTTCTCCGACTACATGCGTCCCACCCTTCGCCTGGCCGCGATGATGGAGTTGCCGGTCATCTACATTTACACCCACGACTCCATCGGGCTCGGCGAAGATGGTCCGACCCATCAGCCGATCGAGCACCTGATGTCGATCCGCGCCATCCCGCACATGATCCTGATCCGTCCCGCCGATGCCAACGAAGTCGCTGAAGCCTGGCGCGTGATCATGCCGCTCAAGCACAATCCGGTTTGCCTGGTGCTAACTCGCCAAGGCGTGCCGACGTTCGATCGCAGCAAGTACGCTTCGGCGGCAGGATTGGCCAAGGGCGCTTACGTCCTCGCCGATTCCGGTGGCACTCCGGAGGTCATTCTCATCGGCACCGGCTCGGAGGTTCAGCTCTGCGTCGGCGCCTATGAAAACCTCACCGCCGATGGGGTGAAGGCTCGCGTCGTCTCCATGCCGTCGTGGGAGCTGTTTCGACAACAGTCCGACGAATACAAAGCGCAGGTGTTGCCGCCTGCGGTGAAGGCACGCGTGGCGGTCGAAGCCGGCACCAGCTTTGGCTGGGCGGAACATGTCGGGCCTTACGGCGAGGTGGTCGGCCGCGACGACTTCGGCGCATCGGCGCCCTACAAAGACGATACTCGAGCACTTCGGCTTCACGGTGGACAATGTTGTCGCCAAAGCTCGCGAGGTCATGAAGAAAACCAAGCCGTAACTTTGCCGGTGTACGATTGTGTGGTCTGGGAGCGCCGATGCAGGCTGTCGGCGCTTGTGCTATCTGGTGGGGGCGCATAGCAGGTTTCGTAGACGCCTCCAGTTTTTCTCAGTAGAAGCGCGGGCCTTCAGGCCTGCGAAGGTCGGGGGAGCCAAAGATCGGGCTTTAGCCCCGGCCGGTTTGTGCGAGGTGGAAATGAGCAGCGATCCGTCACTACAGCCGCTTGGTGAGAATATCGTCGACCGCGATACCGCGGCGCTGGGCAAGCATCAAAGTGATTTCGAGAATTGCTTGCAGCGGCTCGACCAGGAAACCTTCGTCTCGCGCCTCTGGCAAAAAGATCCGACTCTGTGGAAGAGCGATGCCGAGCACGTAACGGTCATCGCCCACTCGCTGGGCTGGCTCAGCGCCGCCGAAATCATGCAGCCGCACATCGCCGAACTGTCTGCGTTCGCGGACGAAATCCGCAATGCCGGATTCGAATTCGTGGTGGTGCTGGGCATGGGCGGCTCCAGCCTGGGTGCCGAAGTACTTGGCCACACTTTCGGCCGGCAAGACGGATATCCGCAGCTTTACGTGCTCGACTCGACGGTGCCGACGGCAGTTCGCCACCTGGAACAGAAGATCAACCTCGGCAACACGTTGTTTGTAGTTTCCTCGAAATCGAGCACTACGACCGAGCCCCAGATGTTCCAGCGTTACTTTCATGATCGGGTCAAGCGAATCAAGGGCGACGCGGCCAGCGAGAATTTTATTGCCATCACCGATCCCGAAAGCCCGCTCACCAAAGAGGCGGCGCACAATCACTTTCGCCGCGTGTGGCTCAATTTGCCCGACATCGGCGGGCGTTATTCCGCGTTGTCGTATTTCGGCATGATGCCGTTCACGCTGATGGGAGGCGACATTAACGCGCTGCTCGACCGCGCAAAACAGGCGACCCAGGCATGCGCTGATACGGTGGCAGCAAACGACAATCCAGGCGCCCGGCTCGGAGCGGCGCTCGGCGACACTGGCCAATGCTGGGCGTAACAAGCTGACCCTGGTCACGTCGCCATCGCTGAACTCCCTTGGCCTGTGGATTGAGCAGTTGCTGGCGGAGAGTCTCGGCAAAGAAGGGAAGGGCATCGTGCCTGTCACCGGAGAGCCTCTGGGCGCGCCCGAAGTTTATAGCGACGATCGCGTATTCGTTCACATCCGGACCGAATCGGAAAAAGACGGCGACGTCGCCGCGAAAATCTCAGCCTTGGAAGCGGCAGGGCACCCGGTACTGCGTCACACGCTGCGTAATACGTTCGATCTTGGCCAAGAGTTTTTCCTGTGGGAGTTTGCTACGGCTATCGCCGGAGCGGTGCTGGGCGTCGATCCTTTCGATCAGCCCGACGTTCTGGAGTCGAAGGACAATACCAAGCGTCTCCTGGCGGAATATGCGCAACACGGCGCGCTACCTCAACAAAAGCTCATCATCGCGGAAGAATCGCTGCGTGTCTTCGGTGATCCTGAAACCTGCGACACTCTGCGTCGAGGAGGGTCGTCGTTGCAAGCCATCGTCACGGCGCACCTCTCTCGTCTGAATCCTGGCGATTACTTTGCCATAACTCCGTACATCGAAGAGCTGAGCAACTACGATACTCTTTTGCAGCAGATTCGCGTATCGGTCCGCGATGCCAGGAAAGTCACAACCACCCTGGGCTATGGTCCGCGTTACTTGCATGCCACGGGTCAGTTGCACAAGGGTGGTCCAGATACGGGCGTATTCCTTCAGTTCACCTCCGAGGACATCAACGACATCGATGTCCCGGGCGAGAAGTTTAGCTTCGGTGTCCTGAAACACGCCCAGTCGCTGGGCGACTTCGAGGCTTTATCGAACCGTCATCGCCGCATGGTTCGCATTGATTTGGGTCGCGATGTGGAAAAAGGCCTGCGGCGGGTCTTGTCGCTAGTCAAGGAAGCCGTATCGCAAACCAGCGCTTTGACCGCTGGGGCGCAGAAGTGATCGGGGCGTTGCAATTTATCGAATGCCTGACCTGGTATCAGGGCACGGCTTCAGCCATGCCGAGGAGGACGTTCTCCGCAGGGCTTTAACCCCTGTTTCTCAGCGGCTAAAGCCGATCTTCGAGGTTGCGACTGCGGCACGGCCAAAAGTCGTACCCTGACACAAACCCAATAACCCCAATTCATGCAGACCGCATCTTGCCTATGCCGATTCCGCGCACCACTGAGCGGCCGACCTTCATCCAATCGCACTGGAGCGAATTGATATGAGCACTCTCGTACATCCTGCGCCACAGAAACTCAAGCAACCAGTTCTGCCCCAGGCCGACTCATGCCTGGTTGTCATCTTCGGAGCGACCGGAGATCTTACGCGCCGCAAATTAATTCCAGCCCTTTACGATCTGGCTTGTGTGGGCTGCACCAGCCGCAACTTCGAAGTGCTGGGTATCGGACGAACGAAGCTCGGCGACGAGGAATTTGGCTCGCGTATGCACGATGGAGCGGCGACGTCAAAAGACTCTCGCAACTTTACCGAGGAAGGCTGGAAGGGTTTTCTCAAGCGGCTGCATTACCTCCCGGGAGACGCGAGTCAGCCGGACTTTTATCCGCAGCTGAAGGCGAAGATCGCAGAGATGCAGAAGAACGGGGCCAGCAAGAACGTCTTGTTCTACGTGTCGACTTCGGCTTCGCTGGCGCCGCCAATCGTGAAAGGCCTGGGCGACGCCGGCCTGGCCCGCAATCGTGAAGGCTGGACCCGCATCGTGCTGGAAAAACCTTTTGGCCGCGACCTGGCCAGCGCGCAGGAGCTAAACGAAATTGTCTCCAAGGTGTTCGATGAGCCGTCGGTGTATCGCATCGACCACTACCTGGGCAAAGAGACAGTGCAGAACATCATGATGTTCCGCTTCGGCAATTCCATGTTCGAGCCGGTGTGGAACCGCAATTACATTGACTACATCGAGATCACAGCGGCGGAAAAACTTGGAGTCGAGGGCCGCGGCGCATTTTACGAAGAGACGGGCGCGCTGCGCGACATGGTCGCCAACCATATGCTTCAGCTGCTGATGCTGACGGCGATGGAGCCTCCGGTCAGCTTCGACGCCGACGCGGTGCGCGGACATAAAGTGGAAGTGCTGAGCGCCATCCGACCCATGACCAAAGACGAGGTCGCAAAGCACACCATTCGAGGTCAGTATGGGCCGGGCAAGATTGACGGCAAAGCTGTTCCTGGTTATCGCCAGGAGCCCGGCGTCAAGCCGGATTCGCTGACCGAGACCTATGCCGCCGTCGAGTTCCACATCGATAACTGGCGCTGGGCTGGAGTTCCTTTTTACGTGCGAGCAGGCAAGCGGCTGGCCAACCAGCTAACGGAAATCGCTGTCCACTTCAAGCGCACCCCGCAGGCGCTGTTCTCCCGCAATCCCGAAGGCGTGCACCACAACGTCATCACCATGCGCATTCAGCCGAACGAGGGCATATCGTTGAGCTTTGGCGCCAAGCAGCCGGGCCTGGAGTTTCGCTCCATCGGCGTCGATATGGATTTCTCCTACCACGATGCCTTCGGCACGGAAACGCCTGCGGCCTACGAGACGCTGCTGCTTGATGTCATGCGCGGTGATCCTACACTTTTCACCCGACGCGATGAAGTGGAAGCCGAGTGGCGCATCATCACCCCCATCGAAGATGCCTGGGCTGAGCTTCCCCCTCCGCAATTTCCCAATTACGCAGCCGGCAGCGAGGGGCCAGCGGAAGCCGACCAGCTGATCAAGTACGACCAACTGCGCTGGCGGCCGCTGAAGCGCGACGAGGAACAACATTAATCTTGTCATGACACACGGCTCGGCCGGCGCATGATCATTGTTCTCATGGGCGTAACCGGAGCCGGCAAAACGACGGTGGGACAAGCGCTGGCTCGAGACCTGCACTGGCGCTTCGCCGACGCTGACGACTACCACTCCGCCGCGAACATCGCGAAAATGCACGCTGGAATTCCTCTGACCGATGAGGATCGCGCACCCTGGCTCGAGGCTCTGCATCAGGCGATCGTCGCGTGGCTCGCGGCGTGTGACAATGTCGTGCTGGCCTGCTCGGCGCTGAAGGCCGCTTATCGCGATTTGCTTATAGTGGATCCCCACGTCAAGCTCGTGTACTTGTGCGGGAGCATGGAATTGATTGCGGCTCGCCTGGCTTCGCGGCACGGTCACTACATGGATCCGCATCTGCTGCGCAGCCAATTCGAGACCCTGGAGGAACCGGCCAACGCATTGATCGTTCCCGCGGACTTACCTCCTGTGGAAATCGTGGACAAAGTTCGCGCCGCGCTGGCAGTATGATGGGCGTTCTCTGCATCTAACCAGAGTTCCCTCATGTCTGATCGTCAACGAGGCCGCGTACTGCTGTGGACGCTGGTGGGGCTGGTGCTGGCCGGCTGCATCGCGTTTGTTGTCCTGCTGACGGTGCCGGCTCCGATTGAGCGCTGGCTGCAAGCCCGGGTTCTGCTGGCGTTGCGTCAGCACTACCAGAGCGATGTCAAGCTGGAAAACCTGCATGTCACCCTGATCCCAGCGTTTCGCGCAACCGCCGACAACTTCGTGCTGCCGAATCGGGGCGACGGCGAGTTTCCGCCGCTCATCACGGTGAAGCGGGTAACCGTCTACGCCGATGTTTTCGAACTGCTGCGCGATCCGGCCCACATCGACTGGGTCAAACTGGACGGGCTGGAAATTCATGTTCCTCCCAAGCATGAGCCTGGGACAGTCGGGCAGGCGACGCCGGTCAAGCACAGCACGCACCTGGCGGACTTTGTCATCGATCAGGTCGATGCCGACAACACCGAACTGTACGTGCTGCGCAAGGATCCTAACCGCGAATCGTTGCAGTTCGATTTGCGGCGGCTCACCTTGCACACCGCCGGCGTTGGGCAGCCTATGACCTTCAAGGCTCAGCTCACCAATCCCACGCCGCCAGGTTTGATCGAGACCACGGGTCATTTCGGCCCATGGGATTTCGACGAGCCCTCCGATACCAAAGTTGACGGTCACTACATTTTCCAGCATGCGGATTTGTCTGTGTTCAACGGCATCTCCGGCATCTTGTCGTCAGTGGGCGATTATCGTGGTGTGCTGCACAACATTGTGGTCGACGGCACCACCGATGTTCCAGATTTCAAGCTCGACAGCGGAGGCCAGTCGGTCCATCTGACCACGCAGTTTCACGCCATCGTCGACGGCACCAACGGCAACACCTACCTGCAGCCGGTGAAGGCACATTTTCTCGACTCCGACATCGTCACCAATGGTGAGGTCGCGGGACATCCGGGGCAAAAGGGCAAGACTCTTCTTCTGAATGTGGATATTCACCAGGCGCGCGTGCAGGATGTGCTGGCGCTGGCCGCCAAGTCCGATCCGCCGGTGCTGACGGGCTGGCTCAGTCTGAAGGCTTACCTGGATCTTCCGCCGGGCAAAGACACTGTCCTGCACCGAATACTGCTCGACGGAAAGTTCAGAGTGTCGAATGCGCGATTCACCACGCCCAGAATCAAAGAAATCATGGTCGAGCTCAGCCGGCGCGGCCAAGGGAGACCAGACGATGAGAGTATTGTCGACGTGCCGGCGGAGTTTGCCGGAGATTTTTACCTGCAAAAAAGCGATCTGACCTTCAAACAATTGCAGTTCGTAGTGCCTGGGGTTGTAGCCCAAATGCGGGGCTCTTATGGCCTGCACAGCGAACAGGTTGATTTCGTGGGAGATGTGAGGCTGGATGCCCGGGTATCGCAGACCATGTCGGGCATCGCCCGGATTGTGCTGATTCCGTTCGATCCCCTCTTCATGAAGCACGGGGCGGGCACATACCTGCCGGTCGCTATTGGCGGCACGCGACAACATCCCGACGTCAAGTTGCGATTGGATAAGATGTTCTAGGGCGAAGCTATCGTAACGCGATATCTTGCGCTCGGCCTTTCCATTCGCCGCCGCGACCTGACCAAAACTTAACCGCGGAATGAATTGTAGCGGCCATATAAAAGGCAGCGCTCACGGGCAGCGTCAGCGCCCAAAGCGGATTCAACCCATAGAACCGGACAATCGGAAAATACATCGCGATCATTAAGAGATAAGACACGCCTCCAATCGCCGCGAGTAGTGGAGACCGGCTCGCCAGCAGTCCAAGAGGCAACAGGTACAGCAACGTCATCCCGGCAATCGCACCCAGCAGCAGCCATATCGAGTGGCGTAACTGGTTGAAAGCAGTGCGGGCAATCATGTGCTCGATTTCGCCGAACGACTTGTAGGGCCGCAGGCTGCGTGTGTCGCCGGTTACGCCCAGCCACACCTTGCCGCCGCTAGACTTGACGGCGCGCGCCAGAGCGCAATCGTCGATGATTTCCTGGCGGATGGCGGCGATTCCACCAATACGCTGCAGTGCCGCGGGGCGAATCAGCATGCAGCCTCCTGCCGCGCCCGCGGTTTTAAAGCGTGGATCGCGAATCCATTCCGGCGGATAGAGCATAAAGAAAAAGAACACAAACGCTGGGATAAGCAGCTTCTCCGCCAAGCTGCGACAGTGCAGTTTCACCATGAAGGAGGCGAGATCGTAGCCTCCAGCTTCGGCAACCGCAGCCAGCGTGGCAACATTATGTGGCGAGTGTTCTACGTCAGCATCGGTCAGCAGCAAGAATTGCGGGTTCAGGGCAAGTCCCCGTTCCACTCCTTGCTGCATGGTCCAAACCTTACCGGACCAACCATTGGGCAAGGGAAGACCGGAGACAATGGTTAGCCGCTCGGCTTGGGAGATGTCGCTGGCGGCTTGACGCGCAGCCCCGGCAGTCCCATCCGTGCTGCTGTCATCGACTACGAAGATGTACAGGGAACTGGCGCAACTCTGCCGCAGAAGGGAACTGACTGACCTGCCGATAACGTCGGCTTCATTGCGGGCCGGAATGACCACTGCGATTGGGCCGAAGATCTCCGCCAACGGTGCAGTCTGTGCTCCCAAACGCTGGACCATCCAAAAGCGGCCGTGAGCCAGCAGCAGATAGAGCCAGACCAGAACGCATATCGCTCCGGCGATCAGAGCGATTTTAGACAAGCCGCCCCCTCTTGCCGGGCTGATCGATTCGCGGCGGCGAGCTCGAAAACCATACGCCCGACATGAATGCACCCTGGTCGAGCCAGAGTCTCATCGCGCGCTGCGCATCATCTTGGTGAACGCTTTCTTCAGCGACTGCATGGCAAGATCCATGTGGTGCCCCTGTCGCCGGGCCTCGCTGGTGAGTCCATCAAAGTCCTTCCACAGCGGCTCCGTCACTCGCTTCAGCACGATGACGTCATCCTTGGCGACCACAATGAACTCGGTTCCAGGCTCAAGGCGAAGGTACTGGCGGATCCACGCCGGAATTACAACTTGACCGCGCGACGACATTTTCGTGGTTGCAGGAATCATTTTGGCTTCTTTTGAGGCGTCTTACTAGTAAGATTCTAGCACTTCGTCTTACTAGTAAGACGTCATCAGAACTCGCATGAATCTCTGCAGTGGCGCTTCAGCTGTCGCGTCTAAATCTCTTACGCTTGATATTTCCAGCCGCTTTCAGCCCCGACTGGCCAGCCCGCCGGCGGTCTCTCCGCCATCGATCACGTACACCTGTCCGGTGAGATAGGCCGCGTCGTCGGAGGCGAGGAACGCAAAGAGCGCGGCGACTTCCTCCGGCTGCGCATGACGCCCGAGCGGAATCTTCCGGTTCACCGCCTCCAGCATCTCGTCGGAATATTCGGCGCGCTGCATTGGGGTCAGCACATATCCGGGAGCGACTGCATTGACTCGCACCTTGGGAGCCAGTTCCAGCGCCATCGAACGCGTCAGTTCGATGACTCCCGCTTTGGTCGCGTTGTAGTCCGCGTAGAAGGGGTGGCCCACGATGCCGTTGGTGGAGGCCATATTGAGAATGACGCCGCCGCCGTGCTGCCATCATGTAGCGCGCCGCGGTTTGCGCCACATGGAAGACGCCGGTCAGGTTCACGGCGAGAACCCTGTTCCATTCTTCCGGCGTGATGTCGAGAAACTTGTGGCGAATGCTGATGCCGGCGTTGTTGATGACGACGTCCAGCCCATCCAGCGCGACAATGATATTGCCGAAAGCGTGCTCCACCTGCCCGTGATCCGCCACGTCGGCCAGAAAAGTCCCGCTGATCCCTGGCAGATCCTGGCGAATCCGGTCGGCAGAGGCTTTCATCGCGATCGAGAATAGCCACGCGCGAGCCTTCCTCGAGAAAGCGCGCTGCGGTGGCGGCGCCGATGCCGCTGGCGCCTCCGGTGATGACCACGCGTTTGCCCTTGAGTCCGCGCATAGATTGTTTATTGCGAAGTGAAGCGAATCTGGGGGACAGAATAACAAATGCCGATTCAATGCCTGGCGCTGGCCCACCCAGCCCTCTCAGTAGCCTCCCGGTCGCAGTCGGAACCTGCTACACTTCTGCCCCAAGAACAAGAAAATGACAAGATCGGCCGAATGTCTGCGGACCCAGCTGTTCGATAATCCCGAAGGCAAGTTCGTGCACGATGTGGTTCTGGATTCCTGCCGCCGGCATGGAGCCAAGATCGCAATCATTGACACTTCCTGCTGTCCCGGAGCGTCGCATCACCTATGCCGCCTACGGCGAGATGGTGGAGCTGGCGGCGCGCGGACTGGTCGCGGCCGGCATTCGTCCGGGAGAGATGATCGGCATCTTCCTGCCCAACTGCTGGGAGTTTGGCGTCGCCTATCACGCCGCCACGCTGGCCGGCGCCATGCCGACGACGCTGAATCCCACCTATCGCGAGCGCGAGGTCCGTATCCAGCTGGAAGATTCCGGCGCGGTTGCGCTCATCAGCGATGGCTCGCTGCTCAGCGGAATCGATCTGTCCGGTTTGCCCAGCGCTGCGCAAGGTTTACACGGTTCGCACGCCCGGGCCCAGCGGGTCGCAGCCATTCGATTCGCTTTTTCGAGCCGGCAGCACGCCTGCTTGCCCAACCGGAGCGAGACTCCCAGCTCACGCTGGCGACGCTTCCCTTCTCCAGCGGGACCACCGGGCTGCCCAAGGGAGTCATGCTGTCGCATTACAACCTGGTGGCCAACGTCTATCAGACCCTGACTCCGGGCGAGTTGGGCGCCATCGCCGAAGACGATGTGATGCTGTGCTTCCTGCCGCTGTATCACATCTATGGGATGACGATCGGACTGAATCTGTCGCTGATTCGCGGCTGCACACTGGTGTTGATGCCGCGCTTCGATTGCGAAAAGTCGCTGCAGATCATCGCCCAGGAAGGTATCACGCTAACGCTTGTGCGTGCCGCCCACGCTGCTGGCCTATTGCCAGGCGGCGGAGCAGGGAAAGTTTCCCCGCGATCATCACATGCGCTGGGTCAAGTCGGGCGCGGCGCCGCTGGCGCCGGAGCTGGCGCGCCGCTTCACCGCGGGCACCGGCATCCCGATTCGCCAGGGCTACGGAATGACGGAAGCCTCGCCGGTGACGCACATGGGATTTCTGGCGCCGGAGCTGTACCGGCCCGAGTCCGTTGGCGCGCCGGTGGCGCAGACCGAATGCCGCGTCGTCGACGAGAAGGAGAACGACGTCGCGCAGGGCGAGATCGGCGAACTGGTGATGCGCGGTCCACAGTTCATGCTGGGCTACTGGAAGTCTCCCGACGCGACTGCCGCGGTGCTGCGCGACGGATGGTACTGGACTGGCGACATCGTGCGGGTGGATGAGCGTGGGCTGTATTACGTCGTCGATCGGCGCAAGGAAATGATGAAGTACAAGGGATTCTCGATTGCGCCTGCCGAAGTGGAGAGCGTGCTGCTCGAGCATCCGTTGGTGCGCGATTGCGGCGTGGTGTCGCGAACCGATGCCGCAGGCGAAGAGATTCCCTGCGCCTTCGTCGTCCTGCGCGAGGGCGAGCCGCCGAATCAAGCAGACTGCCAGCCGGCTGCAGGCCTTCGTGGCCGAGCGGCTGACCCACTACAAAATGCCGCGCGAAGTTTATTTCGTGCAGACCCTGCCGCGGACAGCATCGGGCAAGATTCTGCGGCGCGAGCTGCGGAAGCTGGTGTGAAACGATTCACCACGGAGGCACTGAGAACACGGAGTAGACGGAAAGACATTGCGCTGCAGACATCGGCGGCACCGAGAGTTGTCTTTTGAGGGATTTCTGCGGCGGGATATCCCAAAACCATCGCAAACGATTTGGTCGTTGTATCGACCCGAATTGTTCTTTTGCTCGACGCGGCATCCGCCCAATCGTTTCCTTACTCTCCGTGTCCTCCGTGTCTCCGTGGTGAAACTGCCTTACTCCAAACACATCGCAGTCAAGGCTTCTATAATCGATGTTTCCCATGGAAGCTACCAGTACCTATTCCTCTGTTCGTCCGTCCAAATCCAGATTCATTTTTCGCACCGTCGTTGCTGTCCTGGTTCTGCTGCTGATTGCCTTTCTGGGCTTCGATTTCTGGTTCTATCGCGCGGTGCGTGCCTCGCTACCGCAGAGAGACGGTACGCCGTGCTGTCCGGACTCGTGGCGCCGGTGATTGTGACCTACGATTCGCTGGGCGTGCCCAACATCTCGGCCTCCAATCTGGGCGACCTGTTCTTCGCGCAGGGCTACGTCACCGCGCAGGACCGCCTGTGGCAGATGGACATGATCCGGCGCTTTGCCTCCGGCGATCTGGCCGTGATCCTTGGGCCGCAATATCTCAAGTATGATCGCGAGCAGCGCATTCTTGGCCTGCGTCAAGTTGCGGAACAAGTGGCTGCCACCATGGATGTGGCCGCAGACGAGCGCATTTCGAAGCCTATGCCGCAGGGGTCAATGCCTACATCGAGCAGCATCGAAAACGCTGCCGCTGGAGTTCCGCTTTCTGGCCTACTTCCCGCACGTCTGGACGGTCGAGGATTCCGTGCTCGTGGGCTTGTCGATGACCGAGTTCCTCAATCATGGTCTCTATAAGGACAAACTGGAGAAGGAAAAGATTCTGGCGAAGCTTGGTCCGGAGCTGACGGCCGATCTGTTCGTCAATACCTCCTGGCGCGATCATCCCCCGGGAGCGGACAGCAGCTCAATCGAAAACGAAATTCCAGGAGAGAGCACTCCGGACGAAGAAGAGGAGACTGCCCCGCAAAATCCCAAGGGCAATCAGAACAAGATTCCGGCACGGGGCCAGGGACACAGAGAGTTACTCCCGCTCAACGACTTGCGAAATCGCTTGGGGACGAAAAGCAACGGGGATGCACCGGTGCTCGGAAATTCGGAGCTAGGTACTCGCGAGGCTGAAGCCCAGGTTATGGGGACGCAGTTACGCGGACCTAAAGGTCCGCACTACCCGGAAGAACACCTTCGTCCGGGCTCGAATAACTGGGTAGTTTCCGGCGCGCACACCTCTTCGGGCAAGCCGCTGCTGTCGAACGACATGCATCTGGAGCTGGCGATTCCCAACGTCTGGTACGAGGCGCATCTGACCGCCGGGGACTTCGATGTAGCCGGCGTAACCCTGCCGGGGGTGCCGTACGTCATCGTGGGACACAATCGGCGCATCGCCTGGGGATTCACCAATCTCGGCCCGAATGTCGAAGACCTCTACGTCGAGAAGTTCAACGACAAGGGCGAGTACCTGACGCCGCAGGGATGGGTTCAGCCCGAGCATCGCAAGGAGATCATCCGCGTCAAGGGCAAGCCGGAAGTGACCCTCGATGTCGTGGTCACGCGGCACGGGCCGATCATCAGCGATCTGGTGCCGGGCGAGAATCGCAAGCTCGCACTCAAGTGGACGGTCTACGATCCGCAAGCGGCGCATGTTCCGTTCTTTGCCGTGGACTCGGCGAAAAATTGGCAGGATTTCGAGGCGGCGTTCTCGCAATTCGGCGCGCCAGGGCAGAACGTCGTCTACGCCGATGTCGATGGACACATCGGTTATCAGGCCACCGGACTGATTCCGATTCGAGCCGCGGGAGACGGTTCCGTTCCCGTGCCGGGCGAAGATGACTCGCACGAGTGGACCGGCTATGTGCCCTACGACAAGCTGCCCAGCGTCTACGATCCGCCGTCGGGGATCATCGCGACGGCGAATGGCCGGGTAACGCCCGACGGCTACCCTTATCCTCTGAGCATCGAGTGGATGTCGCCTTATCGCACGCAGCGCCTCTACAAGCTGCTGAGCGTACCGGCAAGAAGTTCACTCCGGCCGACATGCTGGCCATCCAGACTGACATTGTCTCGCACCTTCGATCGCTTCTGCGCCGAACGCTTCGTCTATGCGGTCGATCACACGCCGAAGGCGTCGCAGCGCGCGAAATCCGCTGCCGAACTAATGCGCAACTGGGATGGCACCATGGATACCGACTCGGCGGCTGCGACCATCGCCGTCTTCTCGCGCGACAAGCTGGAGGAATTGCTGCTCAAGCCTAAGCTGGGCGACGAATGGAAAGACTACAAGTGGTTCATGAGCCCGGTCTGGCTGGAGAATGTTCTGACCCACCAGCCGCCGCGCTGGCTGCCGCAAAATTATTCCAGCTATGACGAACTCCTGGCCGCCGCCGTCGAGGCTGCCGTGAACGATGCCAGCGCGCCGCGTTCGCTGGCTATGTGGAGGTGGGGGCGAGTCCATCGGGTGGACATCAAGCATCCCTTCTGGAGCCACTTCCCCATCCTGAAGAAGGGCGCGGGCACAGGCAGCCTGCCGCTCTCCGGCGACACCGAGACGGTAAAGCAGGTTGGGCCTCACTTCGGACCGTCAGAGCGTCTGACGGTCGACTTCTCCGACCTGGACAGCACGACGCTCGACATCGTGAATGGTCAGTCAGGCGACATTTTCGACGGGCACTACAACGATCAGTGGGACGCCTACTATCACGGACGCACGTTTATGCTGCCCTTTTCGGCGGAGGCGGTGCAGCGAGCGGGAGAGCATCACTTGAGACTGCAGCCGTAGGGAATAGTGGTTCTTGGACAGGGAACAGTGGTCGATTGCATGGCTTCACCGCGAAGGCGCGGAGAGATATTTATCCAGGCAGACGGACACGGGTTCTCGTCAACACGACCTAACCTACCCTACTCAGTGACCTGGACGATGCCGTAGAGCGCGCCGGTAAACGAAAGCTGCGTGCCCTGGAGGGTATCGGTGGTGGTGTCGTAGATATTCAAGTATCCCCCCTGGATGACGTACATCACATTGCGTCCGCTAATCGGCAGCAGGCTGCTGATAGCGCCTTTGGGAGGAAATGGCGGATCGGCGGTATAGCTGGCGGTGTTTACCACGGACAGGCAGCCATTGACTGTGTTGCTGCAGGTGTTCGCGCCGATGTAGAGCTTGTTATTGGTCGACAGCGCCATGGTGGAGTGGTAAGCCATCTCCGATGGCGACCGAGTTGGCGAGTGATGCGAGTCATGTTGCTGATGTTCACGGCATCGTAGGTCGAGGTCGTTCCCGGAGGCACCGGGCTGCCGGCGACATATAGCGTGCTGCCATTCAGCAGGCCCACACTGGCTCCGCCCACCGGCACGGTAGCCTGGATGGTTTGTGTAGGGATATTGAACTCGGACACCGAAGCCGCTCCGCTCGATCCGCATTCCGGACCGCAATTCAAAACATAGGCAGTATTGCTGTCGCTGCTGAAAAATGCGTTGACTGGCCCAGCGAAACCGGGGATGGCCACCGGAGTGACCGTACTGGCGGTCAGGTTGAGCAGGATAGACCGAGTCTGAATTATTGGCAAAGACCAGCAGGTACTGGCCGCTGGGGCTTAGCGCAATGTAACGGGCCGACGGAATCGCGTAGCTGGCACTAATCGCCGAGTTGGCGATATTGATCACTTGCACCGCGCCGGGACGCGACCCGCTGACCAGAACGGTGGGTGTCGGCGCGTACACGGTCGTGCTATCCGGCGAGAATAACGCCATTCCCGTATAAGTGGGCAACGCCACCTGGTGCTGAGCGTCTCGCTGGTATTGTCCACAAAATAGAACGACAAAGTGTTGGGATCGTAAGTCAGCGTGGTGTTCTTATCGGGGCTCAGCACCTCAAAGGTCAACGAGCTCGTGACCGAAATGGTCACCGGCACGCCCGGCACAACCTGGCCGGCAGAGTTCGTCGTCTGGGCCGTAAGCGGGCTGGTATCGTTCTGGGTATCTACGATTTGCAGATTTCCCGAGAAGGTATTGGTAATGAAAGCGCGATGCGAGATGTTGCTTGGCGGAGTAGTGGTGGAAGTTCCATTTCCGCTACCGCAGGACGAGACCAACAGGATAGCGGCCGAGGTAAGCAGGAGGACGGCAACGCGCTTCAAACGATTGCCTCGTAAAACATTATGATTTGACATGAGTTACTGGAAACCGTTGAATTATAACAGAGCATGGCAGGGCGGCTCACTGCGCTTCCGATGGCCATTTCCCCTGATTTGCGATAAAGTTCAATCAAGTTTGACACTCCACAATTAGAACATTATGTCTACAGGACTCATCTCCCGGTTGCAGAAGGGCGCTATTTTATGTGACGGCGCCATGGGTACGCTGCTCTATTCCAAGGGCATTTTCATCAATCGCTGCTATGACGAGCTTAACGTGTCGGCGCCTGATCTGATCCGCGGCATTCATCAGGATTACCTGAAGGCCGGCGCCGAGGTCATTGAAACAAACACCTTTGGCGCTAATTCGTTTCGCTTGTCCAAGCACGGATGTCTGGATAAATTGGTAGACATCAACCGTCAGGGAGCGCGGCTTGCCCGCGAGGCGTCTAAGACCTTCGATGCCCTGGTGGCCGGAGCCGTCGGTCCCTTAGGGGTGCGTATTGAGCCGCTGGGCAGAGTCTCGCTCTCCGAAGCGCGCGATGCCTTTCGCGAACAGATCGCCGCTCTGAATGAGGAAGGCGTCGATCTGGTAATCCTGGAGACGTTTGGCTATCTGGAAGAGTTGCATCAGGCGCTGCTGGCGGCTCGCGACGTGAATCCCGACTTGCCCGTGGTGGCGCAGGTCACCATCGATGAAGAGGGCAACTGTCTGGACGGCGCCAGCCCGGAGCACTACGGAGCGCAACTGGAGGCCTGGGGCGCTGACGTGATTGGCTGTAACTGCAGCGTGGGCCCAGTCGCGATGCAGGACGCGCTGGAGCGCGTTCGAGCCGTCACGACCCTGCCGCTGGCCGCGCAGCCGAATGCTGGCATTCCGCGCTCCGTGGAAGGCCGCAACATTTATCTGTGCTCCCCCGAGTATATGGCGAATTTCATGGAGGGCTTCGTCAACGCCGGAGTCCGGCTGGTGGGTGGTTGCTGTGGCACCACTCCAGAGCACATCCATGCCATGAAGTTGTTCTTGAAGGCGGGCGCGGCGCGCGCTGCGTCCTACAAGACGCGATACGGACGACCGAGGCCAAACCGGTCGAACCGCCGCCGTTGAGCGAGCGCTCGAATCTGGGCCGCAAGATCGCCGCCGGGGAGTTTGTCACCATGGTGGAAATCGTTCCGCCGCGCGGCACCGATGCCAAGCGCGAACTGGAAGGCGCAAAGTTCCTGAAGTCGGTCGGGCGTCGACGGGATCAACATTCCCGACAGCCCTCGCGCTTCGGCGCGCATGAGCAATCAGGCGCTTTGCCTGCTGGTGCGGCAGCAGATCGGGATTGAGCCCATCCTGCATTACACTTGCCGCGATCGCAACGTGCTGGGCATTCAGTCGGACCTGCTGGGCGCCAGCGCCATCGGAATCCGGAACCTGATCTGCATCACCGGCGATCCGCCGAAGATGGGCGATTATCCCGATGCCACCGCGGTCTTCGACGTGGATTCCATCGGCCTGGTCAACATCGTGCACAACCTGAATCGCGGTCTCGATATCGGCGGCAATCCCATCGGGAATTCAACCGGCTTTGTGATCGCGGTCGGCGCCAATCCCGGAAGCCTCAACATCGACGAAGAGATTCGCCGCTTCGAATACAAAGTGGAGGCGGGAGCGGAGTTGGCGGTCACGCAGCCGGTCTTCGATCTTCGTCTGCTGGAAGAGTTCATGCGCAGGATTGAGCATTGCCACGTTCCCGTGGTTGCCGGCATCTGGCCGCTCACCAGCACCCGCAATGCCGAGTTCATGAAGAACGAGCTGCGGGTGTCCATTCCTGACGAAATTTTCGCCCGCATGGCCAAGGCCACGACCGCCGATGCGGCCCGCGCCGAAGGCGTAGCCATCGCGCGCGACATGCTGTTTGCGGTCAAAGACATGGTGCAGGGTGCGCAGATCAGCGCGCCCTTCGGACGCTACTCCTGCGCCGTGGATGTGCTGGAAGCCTTGGGCGGGACGAGCAAACGCGCAGCCGTTTGATGTAGCCGGATAATCAGGTGCAAAGTTTCTCCCTGACATCGCTGTGGTAGGCGGCGTCATCGATTCCGACGTGATCGTAGTTGGGCGCGATGCAACCCTTGCTCGCTGCGTAACTAATCGCGGAGAGGCCGGAGGTCAATGCCCGCGTGGGAGACTTCTGTTTTAAGACCAACTCGACGGTCGAAGACTGAACTCTGCACAGCGAGATAGTGCTGCGCCGTGGTCATCCGCCAAGCAGTTCGTTGAGAAGGACAATCTTGGGGAGCCTGTTGCTGGCGGCCCTGCTCGCGATTCTGACAGCTTCCTCGGCGGCCCAGGTTCGCGCCGAGTATTCTCCCGGCTCGACGCTCTCTAACGGTGGGACGGTGCCTGATCCAGGCTTCTCCTATTCCAATCAGATCTGGTACAACTCGTCGGACCGTCTGTACGGTCCCAAGGGCAGGCTCGTTCCCTTCCATGGTCAGCTCTCTGCACTGACTGACAACAACACCGTGGTGTATGTCCCCAAGCTCCATTTCCTGGGCGCCAAAATGCAGTTCCTGATCGACATCGCGATTTCAGATGGCCGCTTCGACACGCGAAATCCACTCGAGGGCGACCACGTTATCAAGGGTGCAGTCGGCATCAGCAATACCAGTTTTGTGCCCTTCGACCTGGGCTGGAATCTGAAATGGCTTGACTTCCAGGCGGGAGTCAGCATCTACGCCCCGACCGGCCGCTATCGTCCTCACGCTGCCGACAACCTAAGTTCCGGCTTCTGGACCGCCGGACCCCAGGTCGGCGCTACCATTTACCTGAGCAAGAGCAAGTTGACCCAGGCCAGCGTCTTTACCTACTACGGTTTTAATCGAATTCAACACGACACCGACATTCATCCCGGCGCGAACGCGTCGGTTGACTATGCTCTGTCTCACACCTTTCAGCTCACCTCCGACGGGAAATGGTCGTTGTTGGCGGGCCCGGCCGGTTACGGCCAGTGGCAAACCACCAATAAGGGCGGCGTGCGGAAAGACAGCGCGAGGCTGCTCTACGGAGTGGACGGCGTCGGCTTCACTACCAACCTCACCACACCCTACAAAGGTCTCTACGCAGGATTCAGCGCCCTGTTTGAATATGACGCTCGAAATACCTACGAAGGCCGCACCAATGTCATCTCCGCCGGGCTAAATTTCTAGCGGCGCAGGCGGTGGAAGCGGCTTTGAGCCCAGGGAACTCCGGTCCGCAATCGTAAAGGACTTCGCCACGGTGGCTAAGGCTAAAGCCTTTTCAGATTGCATGCTGTCGGCACGGCTAAACAGGCTGCGGAAAAAGTCGGGTTCAGCATGTTTTGAAGGGGCACACCTTCAGGTGTGCCGTCACAAGCCCTTAATTCTTGTCATCGCGAACCGGCTTCAGCCGGTGAGGGATCTGCTGCTGGGACTTTTTCCGCAGCCTGTAAACCCGTGCCCTTCCGCCCTTCCACAGATATTTCTTCCGAGCAAATTTTCACGTCCACCGAACGAAATTTGCACTAAAATGAGCAGCAGGAGTTCGTACTTGCCCAAGTTTGAAGAGTGTCTGGAGCGACTGGAAAAAATCGTGGCGGAATTAGAAAAGGGCGATGTCTCGCTCGACCACGCGCTCGAACTCTTTGACGAGGGAATGAAGCTTTCCGGTTCCTGCCGGAAGGAACTGGAAGAAGCCGAAGGCAAAGTCGAAATCCTGCTGAAGCGCAATGGCAAGCTTCAGCCGGAAGCGTTCGAATCGGTAACTCAGCCCGACGCCTCCAAATAGCGCCGGCCATACTGGACAACCTTACGTTCCGCACCGGCATGGTGGTGCGACCCGGTTAATTCTGAAACCAAATTGCTCAACGGATGTGTCCAACATCCTTCCACCATTGCAAAGAGGTTTATCATGCGGCCCATCAATGTTGTTCTCGCTCACCACGATGCGGTATTGGCCGAGCGTCTGGCTGCATCGCTCCACAAACAGTTTCGCAATCTCGTGCTGGCGAAATCATGCGAAGAAGTGAAGTCGGCAGTGGCCCGCTTTCATTCGCCGTTCGCAGTCGTGGACCTGGAGGTTGTCAGCCTCGCCGAACTGAAAGACTTATGCCGGGGATTTCCGTCGACGGCGTTCGTCTGCATTCACCGGCTGGCGGATGACCGTTTGTGGTCCGACGCTTTGGCGGTCGGCGCAGTCGATTGCTGCGACTCCGCCGATGTGCCCGGCGTTCTGCTGGCGTCGGAACGCTACGTTGTGCTCAGCCGAGGACGCTCCTCCGCGGCCTAAGAAGCTCTGCGGCCTAAGAAGCGTAGAGCGTCTGGAAAAATTTGTCATCCCGCCCGTCGCAAAGACGGTGGTCCCGCTGAGCGCTCCGCTTGCGCTTGGCGGGGTCGGAGCGGAGGGATCTGCGGTTTCTTCCCCGATGCGCCTGTGGTCGCGCGATAGCCTAGAGACTCACAACGTAAAGCGCCAGCCCGGGTCGTTTATACTTCCTTCTTCATGCTCAAGGAAACTCTGCAACAAGCTCGAATCGTCATCGACGAGACTTTGGAGCGGCTTCTCCCGTCGGCCACGCAGTATCCCGCTTCTATTCACCAGGCCATGCGCCACAGCGTATTCGCCGGTGGCAAGCGCCTGCGCCCCATCCTGTGCTATGGAAGCCGGGCAAATGGTGGAGGGCTGCATTCCCCCTGGAATCGAAGAGTTGGGCGCAGCACTGGAAATGCTGCACACCTACTCGCTCATTCACGACGACCTGCCCGCGCTCGACAATGACGATCTGCGCCGCGGACTTCCCACCTGCCACAAAGCCTTCGGCGAAGCTACTGCCATCCTGGCTGGCGATGCTCTGCAAACTTATGCCTACGAGGTGCTGGCGAAGTTGCAGTGTCCGGCTGAGGCCCGCGTGGCCATCATCGCCGAGGTCGCCCACGCCACCGGAACCATCGACGGCATGATCGGCGGTCAGGTGATGGACCTGGAGGCCGAACACACCCGTCCAGACGCCAAGACCTTGGAATACATCCATCGCTCCAAGACCGGTGCTCTGCTGACCGCCAGCGTTGTCACTGGAGGTATGTATGGGGCAGCCAATGCCCAGCAGATCCAAAGCCTGCGCGACTTCGGACAGAACATCGGACTGGCGTTTCAGATTGTGGACGACGTGCTCGACGTGACTCAGACCTCGGAACAGTTGGGCAAGACGGCTGGCAAAGATACAGCAACCGAGAAGGCGACGTACCCCGCCTTGTTCGGAATCGATGCCTCACTGAAGAAAGCGGATGAACTGGTGGCCAAGGCCTCCGCCGCACTGGACGCCTTTGGCGACGGCGCCGCAACCTTGCGCGAAATCGCGCACTATATGGCCGACAGGAAGAAGTAGCGAGATAAATGCTTTACACCATGAAGATTGTTCATTCCCGTGCGTCGACGAGTTGGACGAGCAGTTAGCCGCAAGGTCGCTATCGGATATCGAGTTTCGGTAGTGGCTCAATTTGTTCAAATTGAGCCACTACCCGAGTTTCCGTTATAGCGACAGGCAATGTACGATCTGGTACACCCTACAGTGAGTGAATAGTTACGCCCTGTGCCTGAACTGCCCGACATCGTTGTCTACCTGGAAGCGCTGGAGAAGCGAATTCTCGGCCAAACACTGGAACACGTTCACATCAGCGGGCCATCGCTTCTGCGTACGGCTACGCCGCCAGTCTCGGCCGTAGAGGGCAAGAAGGTTGTCGATTTGCGCCGGATGGGTAAGCGCATCTGCATTGGCCTGGAAGACGATCTCTGGCTGGTTTTGCATCTCATGATTGCCGGCAGGCTTCATTGGCAACCACGCAAAACCGGAACTACGAAGGCACGCGGCATCGCCGCTTTCGAGTTCGCCAACGGAACTCTGTCTCTCACCGAGGCCGGCTCCCGGAAGCGCGCCGCTCTGCATATCGTCCTGGGCGAGGCTGGCCTTCGCGCCCTTGATCCAGGCGGGCTGGAGGTCCTGGAGGCTGATCTTGCGGGGTTCGCGGTGGCGCTACAATCTGCCAACCATACCTTGAAGCGCGCCCTCACCGATCCTCGCTTGCTGAGCGGGATCGGTAACGCTTACTCGGACGAAATCCTTTTTGAGGCACGGCTTTCTCCCTTCGCTCTCACGCAAAAGCTGACGCCGGCCGAAATCGAGCGATTATTCGCGGCAGCCCGCAATCAACTTGGTCTATGGGTAGAGCGTCTGCGCCTCGAGTCAGGCGAGAAATTTCCCGAGAAAGTCACAGCCTTTCGCCTCGGCATGGCAGTCCATGGCCGATACAAACAGCCGTGCCCGCGCTGCGGAGCGAAGATCCAGCGCATCCGTTATGCGACCAACGAAACCAACTACTGTCCAGTTTGCCAGACTGGAGGCAGACTGCTCGCCGATCGTAGCCTGTCAAGACTGCTGCGCGAGGACTGGCCGAAAACCGTGGAGGAACTGGAGTCGCTTACTAACGCGCCCAAGCCCCGGCTTTAGGCAGCGGGAGTACGCGGAAGAGATTTTCGCCGTAATCCCTCGTCGCGTTGCGATCCCTGCTGTCGGTCGCTAAAGAATTCGCCGGTACCGATCCAGAATCTCGCAAGGGCCTTGAGGTTCCTCTTGTAAGTACGGGTCACCGTGTATTGCTTTCCGCCTTTCACCCGCAGACCATATTCCCCCGTTGAATGCGGCCTGATCTCTTCTACAAACGAGATGTTTACTAAAACAGACCGATGTATCCGAATAAATCCGTAAGGCTCTAATTTCTGTGCCACCACCGAAATGGACTCATGCAGCAGATACGCGCTCGAATCCCGCTGTAGCAACACGTAGTTGCCGTCAGCGTGAACCGCGACCACGTCACCTGGGTTGATAAACAGAATTCTGCTGTCGACCTTGATGGCCAAACGGGGGGACTGCCGGCTAGCTAGCGACTGTAACATCGTAGGAACTTCCATACTGCCTAGATTGAACTCAAGAATGGTCGGCAGCCATACCCACTTGACCGAACTTCGACATGACCATTATCATCCGCGGGAATGAAGAAAGTAGCGTCGGGAATTTTGCCCATCATTCCGATCGACCGAAACGCGCGGCAAGCTCTGCACAAGCAGATCTATGACGCGTATCGCAAGGCAATTGTCGATGGCAGCCTGGGTCCAGGGCAGAGAATTCCATCCACCCGCGTGCTTGCATCCGAGCTGGGTGTTTCGCGGTTTCCAGTGCTGAACGCGTATGCCCAGCTCTTGGCGGAAGGGTACCTCGAGAGCCGCGTCGGTGCCGGCACAGTAGTTTCCAAGTCCCTTCCAGAACAGTTCACCTCAAGCAAGCCGGCCAGGATGCGACTTACATCAAACCGCTCCGCACCTCGGATGGTCTCGCGTCACACATCGCGGCTTCCCCGTCTTGAGCGTTCCCCATGGCTGCGAGGGTGGGGAGCATTCGGTGTGGGGCAAGTGGCTTTCGATCACTTTCCAATCCATATCCTGTCGAATCTGGTCACACGGCGTTGCCGGAATATGGACGCCAAGTCAGTTCACTACGGCGAGCAGATGGGCTCCAAGGCTCTGCGCGAAACTATCGCCAGCTATCTGAGAACTGCGCGCTCGCTACACTGCGATGCCGACCAGGTGATGATCGTGAGCGGTTCTCAGCAGGCGTTGGAGATCTCGGCCCGCGTTCTCTTCGATCCGGCGAGCCCAGTGTGGGTAGAAGATCCGGGTTATGCCTTGGCACGAGCAGCCTTTGCGCTGACTGGCTGTCATCTAGTGCCTGTTCCGGTTGACCAGGAAGGCCTGGATGTTGCCGCCGGCATCAGGCGATGCCGCAAGGCGCGGGCCGCATTCGTCACCCCGTCCCACCAATTTCCGCTGGGCGTGACCATGAGCGCCACACGGCGCCTGCAACTACTGGACTGGGCCCAGAGCTCGGGAGCCTGGATCATTGAGGACGACTACGACAGCGAGTATCGGTACGAGAGTTCCCCAATAGCGTCCTTGCAAGGACTCGACAGCAACGCTCGCGTAATCTACGTCGGGACTTTCAGCAAAGTATTATTTCCTTCTTTGCGTCTTGGTTATGTCGTCATCCCCCCGGACCTCGTCGGCCGCTTTCTAACCATCCGTCGTGCTATGGATCTTGGCCCGCCAACCTTTTTTCAGGAAGTGCTGGCAGACTTTATTGCTGAAGGGCATTTCGCGCGCCACATTCGAAGGATGCGGGTTCTGTACCGCGAGCGAAGGAGTGCGCTGGTGGACAGCATCGGCAGGGAACTCGGGGCCTCAGTGGAGATACTCGGGGACGAGGCTGGCATGCATTTGACCGTGACCTTGCCGAAAGGCAGCCGCGATCTGGAAATAGCCGAGCGAGCCGCCCGCCAGAACCTTTGGATCTGGCCTCTCTCCCCTTCCTATCTGGGCGAAGTGGCGCGCCCTGGCTTCATCCTGGGGTTTGGCAGCACAACGGTAAAAGACATTCCCCGCGCCGTTCGCAAGCTCCGTAGCCTGCTAACCGTGAAATGAAACCCGCAGCGGACACATCAGCCTCAAGGATCAAAGCCGAACTGGTCGGGCTTAACGGGATCAGGGTGCCTCCTAACTTCGGATAACAATGTAGTGCGATCGCCGCCCCCTCGTATGGGTTAGATTGCGGGCTTCTGTAGAGCCGCGCCCAGCACTCTGCCAGGCCCTGGTTCTTGAACAAAGGCGACGATCCGAACATTCTTCGGATCCGTACCGGGTTTGAGTTTCAATTGGATGGTTTCGCCAAAACTCTTTCCCTTTTGCAACTTTCCTATCTTGGTGATCTGTTGCACAACCGCGACGTGGGTCAAATGTCGACCCCCATTTTCGCCGTGCAGGACTTGTGATTCCACACGGTCGAGAGCTACAGCCACGTAGACATCGGCATTGCGTTTGTCCGAACCGCCATCCGCTTCAATGCGGGTTCGAAGAACAGTTGGATTACCGGCATCAACGCTCACCTCCTCGATATGTACCGGAATAGCGGGCGCGGTGGCGGCTTCCTCAAGTACTTTGCCGACCGATTGCTGATCGTTAGCCTGCATTTCACTGATTCCATCCACGATGAACTGGGGAGTGTACGGCTCCTTCAGCCCAAGAGCGCGGACATAGGCGATCTGTCGCTCGGTCAGGACAGGGGAGGAGTTGGAATCTTTCCAGCCGTCATGGTCCCAATAGTCCACGTGTTCACTAAGGACGATGAGTTGCGCACCAGCGATGGGTTGAGAAGTATCCAATTCTTGCAGGAGGGCGTCCGCTGGTGGGCAGCTGGAACAACCTTCTGAGGTGAAGAGCTCAACTAGAATGGGATGGACGCTGGTGCTCGCCTCTGCAGCCATGGCTTTGTTTTCGCCCTGGAGGCCGTGTCCGTTAGCGGTAGGCGCCGTTTGCAGGAATAACAGGCCACAGAATAAAACCGCGCAGACTGAGGATTGCGCTGAGATGTTTCGAAACATAACAACTATATTGGGTGAGAAAACTGCCGGAGGCAATAGCCACTTGGCCGGACTTTATGCTGACCATGATAGCGTGGCTCTCAACCAGGGGTTTTCGCTTTGCCCAACCTGCGCCGAAGGGCCTCAGTCGGGAGGGCTCCTAATGCGACCGCAAGAGCCAACAAGAGCATCGATTAGTCGGCGTCCCGGGCTCTTGCGGGGTAACTCAGCATCAGTAACTTGTCTAACCGGTGTTTCGCTGCCCAGAATGATCGGAGTATCTACTTCACGGCGTCCGCGGTTTTGTCGGCCCCGGTTTTGACCGCCTTTCCGGTATCTTTGCCGGCTGTGCCCACGGCATTGCCGGTCTTGGTGGCGGCCTTCTTGGTTCCGTGAGCAACATCCTTGCTGGTGTCTGTGGTCACGTCCGCGGTTTTGACGGCGGCCTTTTTGGTCCCGTGGGCAACATCCTTACTGGTGTCTTTGGTTGCGTCGGCAGTTTTATCGGCCACTTTCTTGGTGTCCTGCCCCAAGTCCTGCGCGCAAACGGTGGTTCCGATTGTGAGAACGACTGCAACCACAGCTATTAACAATGCTTTCATTGGTACTCTCCTTAGCTCAAGAAACAACATCCCCGGATGGCAGAGAGATTGTCGCGGCTCCGCCCCGTCGTAGTTAGAATTTACCATATTTGACCTGGGCAATTATCAATGGACGAGTATAGATATCACGCGGTAAGCGGTCAGAGCGCCACGACGGCTAGCGGAGAACTACCTGTCTTCCGCTAATCACGCCGCCAATAGGCCCGTGCGCTTCAGTTGACCAGCTCAATCTGGGGAAGATAGGCCGCGTATCATTTCACCGCCGAGCGCCCTTCCTTATCGATCGGTGGATGCGGAAAGTCAGGAATTGAAAGTGTTGTGTCGAATGTAACTCCAACCCTTGGAGTCAGCGCGTAGTAGGGGAAACATTTTTGACCCGGGTTAGGTGGCAACTACTCGCTCAATTATGATTTCAAACTGGTAAGCTGTTTTCTAATCTCGGCGGCCTCGCTGTAGCCAGGATCGATCTTTAGCACGCGTTCAAAATGCTGTCGAGCAAGCTGAGGTTGATTCGTTTTCTCGTACGCTAGCGCCAAATGGTAGTGAATATCGGGACTATCAGGGGTTTTGTTCTTTTCCTGTAGCTTGAGGGCTTCTTGAAACAGGCTGACTGCCGACCCGTAGACGCCTTTCTGGTAGTAGACCCAGCCCAGAGTGTCAGCCGCATCAGGGGAGTCAGGCATGCCTCGACGCGCTGTCTGGGCTAACGATAGCGCTATGTCGAGGTTGCCGTTTCCTTGCAGCAAGACATTGGCAAGATTGTTCGAAGCCAGCGGGTCATTCGGTTTCAGCCCTAACGCTTTCTGATATGCGTCCTGGGCTTTGGTCCAATCCCGTTCGGATTCATACAACTCGCCCAAGAGAGTATAGAATTCGGGCGCATTAAAATGTTCCTTGATTGCCTGCTGGTAGGTGGCAATAGCCTGATCTATATCTCCCTTGGCAACCTGTGCCTGACCTAACTTGATCGTTGCGTCAGAATTACTCTTATCGAGTTCTAGTGAGCGCCTAAAAGCCGATTCGGCGCCGTTCAAGTCCTTCTTATTGCGCAGAAGCACGGTGCCAAGTAGATCGTAGAAGCCACTATTGGATGGAGCCTTGGCGATTTGAGCCTTGGCGATGGCAAGAGCCTTTTCCATCTGGTTTTGGGCCAGGTAGGTATTCATCAGGCCGCGAAGCGCGTCGGTGGACTTCGGGTCACGGTCAAGCGCTTTCTGATAGGCTTGGCCAGCCTCGCTATACTGCTTCTGCACAAACTTTAAGTTTCCTCGCTGAACATAACCAAGCTGACTTTGCGGATCCGCTGCAATAGCTTTGCGGATGTCTTCGTCGGCAGCGGCAAATTTGTTGCGATTGATGTAAGAGACAGCGCGCAACGCATAACCTTCGGGCGAAGCAGGCTCCGTATTGATAATTTGAGTAGCCGCTTGTTCTAACGTACTCATATCACCCTGGCGCATCGCCAGCAAGGCCAGGGCCCGCTGAGCCTCGACCAGATCGGGGCGAAGACGCACCGCATTCTGCAACTCGCTTTCGGCATTCGCCAGGTTCCCGAGCTTCTGAAACGCCAGCCCAAGTTGGTAATGGGCGGTAGCGTTATCCGGATCATTCTTTATGACGGTTTGCAATGTGCTGGCTGCACCATTGACGTCCCCTGCCGAAAGTTCCAACTGCCCGCGGTAAAGGAGAGCCTCATTGTCATCAGGAGTCGTTTCCAGGATTTCTTGATTTAATCTACGTGCTTCTTCGCGTCGACCCTTTAGCATGAGAAGGTGAATATAGTTCTTCTTCACAGCAAGGTCCTTGGGATGCTCTTGGTAGAGCGCTGCATATTCGGCGATAGCCTTATCCATGTCGCCAGTCGTAAAGTAGAAGTCCCCTAACATGCGGTAGCCGATCGAACTGTCTGGAAAATCTCGCTTAACCTGCCCCAGAAATTCTTCCGCTTTTATCTTATTGCCCTCGGCCAGATACAGGCGGGCAAGAGCGGCGAGTGCGTCGAGATTCTTCGGATCGACGCCAATCGCGCGGCGAAATTCATGTTCCGCTTCGGCGTACTGACTGCGTGACTGGTAGTAAGCGCCCAGCATCATCGACGCATTTGTGCCTTTGGGGTCAAGTTCCACCGCCTTCTTAAAGTTTTCTTCCGCTTCCGCCGGTTGATTGTTCTTCATCAGCATCATCGCCAGGTTAAGGTACAAATTCGAATCGCTGCGGTCGAGCGCGATGGCTTTCTGCATTTCCTCAATAGCGGCCGGGTATTTGGCTTCCGCAGCCAGCAGGCTGGCGGCGGCGAAGTGCACTTGGGGATCGTTCGGGCGTTTTTGCAGCAGCAAATCCGTTTGCTCCTGCGCCTGCTGGAAATTGCCGGTGGCGATCAGCAGCTTGACCATGTCAATGCGGGCTGGATAATTCTCGGGCTCCAGTTCAACGGTACGAGCCAGTTCCTGGTAGGCCGACGACCAGCGCTGAAGTTTTAGATAGCTCTGCGCCAGCCGGTAGTGGGCGTCGGCATAGTTTTGATCGATCTTAAGCGCGTTGGTGAACTCGATCGCAGCCTCGCGATACTTGCCTTTCTCAAAGTAGCGCTGCCCGCTCTGAAGGTATTTCTGCTTCCGAAGGTTGGGATCGCCAGAGCAGGCAGTAAAAGCGGCAGCGATAAGAGTCAGAGATAGAAAGAGACGAAAACCCGTGGAAATCCTCACTTCGCAACTCCCAGGTGCAGGCCCGCATTCACTGATTAGCTGTGTCCCCGCATCGTTAAGATACAGCAATCCGAACCGCCGCCAAGAAGCTTTTTCCCCAACTCTTCCCCGCCGCCACCGATTAGTGTAGGTATGTACTTGAAACGGCTAGGGTTCAATCTGTGGCTTCGAGCTAGTTTCTTTCCCGAAGAAATTGAACGAGAAAGCACTTATCTGATTGTTATCAAACCAGTTGCCTGGTTGCAATTGCTTGCAATGGGGTCGCAGAAATTAACAGTCTTGACAAGCTAAGACTTCGGGGCGAATCTACCCAGAAGTCAAACGTGTTCCGGTGAGGGGCTTAGGTTGCGCCACAACTACCCTCTCTGAAACGAGTACGGAGAGATAGATCATGAAGAACACGATCCGAACCTCGGGGTGGTTGGTGATGGCTGGGTTGCTGTGCTTAGCTCCTAACCTTTTCGCAGGCACCAGCCTGGAGCTAAATAGCCCTCCCTCTAACAACGTTCTAGATGGCATTTACGTCGGTTCATACAGTGCCACGAACACGGTCACGGGTGCTCAGACGCAGGTTACCTGTGATGACTTCAAAGACGAGTCCAACTACAGCGCAGCTACCTACACGGTCAACACCTTCAACAATCTTGGCAGCACCTTGTGGGGTTCCTATCTCATGTCCGCCCAGGGCGGGCACGAGAGCCTCGCCTCCGTTACGGCACTTTATGATGAAGCGGCTTGGTTGACCCTCGGAATGCTCAGCAAGAATGGCACTACGCAGGGTTGGTATTCCTATGCCATTTGGGCTGTTTTTGATCCAACCGATGTAGCCAACTGGCTGACCCAATATGGCGACAGCACGGCTTGTAACACGGTTTTCGGGAACGGTAGTTGGGGCGCAGGTGGGTGTACTAAGGGCAACGGAGGACTGGAAGGGCTGGCTGAGGGACAAACATATTTTTCTGGCGAGTTCTCCAACTTCGACATATTGACGCCCGTCTGTGGTGCGGGTCCGGGCGGTTCAGGCGCCCCTGGCAGTTGCCAAGAGCAGGAATTCTTCCAATTGGTGCCTGAGGGCGGTTCGCCTCTGCTGTACTTGCTGTTCGCCTCAATCTCATGCTTCGGAGCGATGTTCTACTCCCGGCGCCACGCTACAAAGGGCGGTTTAGCCTGATTCAGTCGGTGCTTGCACCTAAGGGATATGGGCGGGGGATCAGGCTGCGATTCGCGGATATCGACGCCGCGCCGGTAGCCTGCCCCCACTGTTCACGTACCAGCAACCCTTCACTGATACGGCATTAGATTGCTACCCGGTATCGTCGGTGCTCCGTAGTCGGACGCCGTAGCGGGCCTCTTTAGTCTCGCCCCTAACGGCTTCCCGGCAAGTTCGGCACCGCGTCCGCTTTAAAGTCTGCTGTCTTCACTCCGCGTTGAAGTTGCCCCAGAATCCCGTGATGTGCTTTTCGGTAGGCCGCTACAGGATTCAGCCATGCGGAACGACATTTCTGAAATCTTAGCAGGGAAGGGAAGAGTGAACTCCAGTGCGCATCCATGGACATACCGTAGCCCGCGGCGCGTCCGACCCGCGCAACGCCTCAAGGTAGCGGCGAGAAAACTTCCGAAACGCAGCAATTTCTCTTGTGCAGGACCCCAGGCAGTTATTACGGACCGCTGGATCTACCCAACAGCCCTTTCAAGAACTTCCTCTCCTCTCGTGGATTGACGACGTTGCGCTCCCCGGTCGGGCCGTATCGAAGAGCTCTTCTCTCGGCGGTCCAGCCATTTGGCAGCCATTTCTTCGGCCTGAAGCACTTGATCGACAGTCATCGTTCTTGTTACGTCTTTCCAAGCCTGCGATACCTTTTCACACGCAATCGAGTACCACGCGTAGGTTTGAAGTACATTATCCGGGTTGGTTTTGTTATCCGAATAGAATTGAGCAAGCACTAGTTGAGCCATCAGCACTCCCTGCTCAGCGGCTCGCTGACACGCGAGCAAAGTAGCCTCATCCTGGAGAGTCACATCGGCATGGTTTTCAAGGAGGTACTGCAACCCCGATTGGGCATCGCGATCACGGCTCATCGTCATCAGCAGGAGTTCAACGCGGTTGGACACTCCCAATTTGTCGAAAATTCGGAACAATGAGTTCTTGATCGTGTGCGAGCTCAGGTCTAATCGCTCGGCAATCTCGCGATTTGTGAGCCCTTGAGCCACGCTACGAACAATCTCCATCTCCCGTTTGGAAAGCAGATTCATGCCTCGCGCGTCCACGGCACAGACGGTGTGGGAAGAAGCCAGAGCATGTACCAAAAGGGACATTTGTTCGCTATTAGCCCAAATCTGCCCCTCATGCACTCGCCGCAGACACTTGTTGAATATCTCCACGGATTCGTGCCTACCCAATATTCCGCGCGCACCCGATCGAAAAGCTTCCAGGATTGCTTCCGATTTCGAGGAATCCAGTAGCATCACGGCCGGCACATAACCGTGCGACGAATGCAGTTCGCGAAGGATCTCGAATCCGCGCCCGACATGTTCGTCTAAAGTCGAACTAAGAAGAAGAACATCGACGTCATTCAGATCGGGACGAGTTGTCAGACCCGTACCGGTCGGTGAAGTGGTTACTTGTAAGCTGCCGTCACGTCTCAGTGCATCAGCGAGCAGCTCAGTGTGGACTCGCGTGTCGTCACTCACGAGCACGCGTATAGAGGAAGAGGTGGACTGATGGCGCATTCCGCACTCCAAATGAAGCTCCGTTTGCTTCGGCCAGACTTCAACTTGGGAAGTCGTTAACAAACAAAACCTACAAGAGCAAGTATTGCTTGAGTCGCAGGGGAGAGTATGTGAATGCCTTTGCAACTTGTAGTTATTGTAAGCAACATACAACAACTGTTTCGAGAAACACAAGCAAAATTCTTGCATAGCCCACAAGGGCTTTCCGCTTTTGCACCTAGATGGCGTTGCATTCCTGATTTTGGTTTGGCCTTCTCCTCTTGAACGTCGAAGCATGTCTCCACCTAGCGGTCGAGCCGAAAACGATGAATGATGGCTTAAGTGCCACGTTCCTCTCACCAGTTGGTGGAGGTTTATGGCTTGATCAACAGGAACTTTCTGTTTATGCCCGTCGCCAGGCATTCGCGTGGATCGGTAGTTTGTAATGGTTCAGATTTGCCTCGGTCCGATGTGCCGCCCTCCAGCATGAGAGAAAGATGTCTCTGGGTGCATCTTCTTCTTCCTGAGACGTACAACTCCGGCTTACCGGAGAAATGCGTCGGTGAGTCTGTGTACCTCTTGCAGGATTTTGCGTCTGCCGTCATGCTTCAAAACACCAAAGTCCCTTAAAGGCAACCTCGCTACGGCATTCGAGACATGACCAGCATGGTGATGTTTCCGGGGTTCGGTTGACGATCCAAGGAAACTCATCTTTGGCCTGTCAGGGCAGAGGAATGCGCAATTCAGGGGTCACGTGAGGACGTGACTCAGAGGGCGAAGCTATGAGCACCAGCAATCAATCTTGGAGACTTCCCGAGCCGGCTTCGTTTTTCGCCGGGACTGACATCGAAAGGTGGTTTGCGGTGCAGACCCGGGCCCGGCACGAGAAAGTGGTCGCGCAGCGGCTCAGCGATAAGGGGGTAGGGACGTTCCTTCCACTGGTCAAGCAGGTACATCGCTGGAGTGACCGGCAGAAAACTGTTGAGCTGCCATTGTTCGGTTGTTATGTGTTCGTAAAACTAGCACCCGGGAACCAGGAGCGACAGCGCGTCCTTCTGGTAGACGGAGTGCTAAGGTTTGTCGGAGCGATCGGTGAGGGAACCTCGATTCCCGACGAACAGATCGATGCGATTAGAACCCTTTTAGAAGAGCGGCTACCCTACTGTTCCCATCCTTTTCTCAAGATCGGACAACGCGTTCGCGTTCGTAGCGGAGCGTTGAACGGCGTCGAAGGAGTTCTCGTCTCGCGAAGCGGAGAACATTCGCTGGTCATCTCCTTGGACGCAATTCAGAGATCTCTGGCGGTGCGCATCGAAGGATACGATGTTGAAGCGATCTAGATTGTTGTCACCCTCCGTGCTATCTCATGCCCTTCCCAGAAGCCACTAAATCGGTGGCAGAAAAGACAATCGAAACCCTACGGCTGCTGGTCGTGAGTCGGGAGTCCTCGGTTCTTCGGCCCCTTTGGTCGATGGGAGAGGCTAATTCCTGGCAGCTGGAAAGCGCGGCCACCGGATGGGGAGCTATGGAGCGAGTGCAGTCGGGATTAGCTCCAGACCTGCTTCTGCTGGACTTGCCCCGGGGCGACACGGATGGCCTGCACATCCTTCGTTGGCTGCGTCGGCTTCGTCCTGAGCTGCCGATCATTCTGATTTGTGATCCCGAAGACACCCCTAAGCAACAAGAAGCCATCCGGCTAGGCGCGAGGGATTACCTGGTCAGGCCTCTCGAAGACCAGCCATTCGAGATGGTGATTAGGCGCCACCTTTCTGCAACAAGCGGGATCGTCGAAACGGACATCACCAGTGACGACGTCGAAAAAATTGGCAACGATCTTTTCTTTGTCGGGGCCAGTCCAATCATGCGAAAGCTTCGGACGCAGGCAGAACTGCTGGCAGTAACCAATGTCCCGGTTCTGATTCTGGGAGAGAGTGGAAGCGGCAAAGAGACCGTTGCCCGCTTGGTTCACAAATTGTCCGTCAGGTCGGGATTCGGGTTCGCCAAAGTCAACTGCGCGGCACTCCCGAGCGATTTGCTGGAAATCGAACTATTCGGGCAGAAACAAAACGGAGCCGGACTGCCACGTGTGCGGCCAGGCAAGCTGGAGCTTTGTGAAAAAGGCACGATTCTTCTGGATGAAATTACTGAAATGCCGATGGCGCTCCAGACCAAGCTGCTCCAGGTATTACAGAACAAGCGATTTGTCCGGCCCGGAAATCGGACGTCAGTCGAGGTGGATGTCCGCATTCTGGCAGCGAGTACGACCAGTGTCGAATCCGCGGTTTCGGAAAACAAGCTTCGTGAGGACCTCTGCTATAACCTGAGCGCCTACACCCTTCATATTCCGCCATTGCGTCAACGTCGAGAAGAAGTTCCTCTCTTGTTACGTCATTTCATGCAACAGGTTGCCAAGCGTTACGGGCTCTCGCCCCGCACCTTTTCGCCAGGCGTGCTGGGTACCTGCCAATCGCACTCCTGGCCTGGAAACCTGCGCGAGTTGGAAAATTTTGTGAAGCGATATCTCATGGCAGGTGGCGAAGATCTAGCCTTGGGCGACGACAAATCTGAGCTAGAAGATATCGCTGAGTACGACAGTGTAAGGTCGCTAGGCTCCGTGAACTCGTCAGCGTCCCAGGCGAACCCATCACGCATGGACGTTTCAGGTGGTAACTCCCTTAGGTCCGTGGTGAGGAACGTCAAGTTGGAAGCTGAGAGAAACGCGATCACTGCGGCCTTGGAAACTACGAGTTGGAATCGCAAGGCAGCCGCCCGCCTGCTGAAGGTCAGCTATCGTTCGTTGCTATACAAGATAGAGCAATACCAGATGAAGCCGTCTAGTTCCTCACAGCTTCCGGCGGGTACCGGTTTGAGAGGTAACGGAAATGGTTTCCGATGAGGCAGATCCGGTTGAGTGGAATCGGGGAAGAGAAACGGCCGGTAAGGAGGTTAGTTGTGATGATTAAAGCTATTGCGCCGTCGGTCAGACGCCTGAGCCTGGGGCTGTCTTGCATTCTGCTCGCTGGCTACGCTGGGGCGCAAATCCCGGCAGCAAATCAATCTGGCGCTCAAACGCTGGTCTCGACCGCGAAGCCATCCCTGGAACAACCCATGATGGAGGCGCCAAACAAGCCACATGATGACAGCTTCGTCATCGGTAATGACGACGTTCTAGCTATCAATGTGTGG
Organism: uncultured Acidobacteriaceae bacterium; assembly: GCA_963746515.1. Classification (GTDB taxonomy): domain Bacteria; phylum Acidobacteriota; class Terriglobia; order Terriglobales; family Acidobacteriaceae; genus Bog-257. The sequence goes on from CAVVBO010000007.1 coordinate 482,656, forward strand.
AAAGAGCCGGATCTCTCCCGGTCCATTCCGGTGCGATCGGACGGAAGAATTTCGTTGCCCCTGTTGGGCGATTTACAGGCCGCCGGTTTGACTCCTTTGAAACTCGAGCAGGACATCGCCGACAAACTACAGCCCTACATCGCGCAACCAGAAGTTGCAGTCATGGTGCAGCAGATCAATAGTCAGAAATTCAACATCTTGGGAAAAGTGGCCAAACCTGGCACCTATCCGCTTACAAACTCGGCGACGGTTCTGGACGCGATTGCGCTTGCCGGCGGTTGCCGCGACTTTGCCAAGCAGGGATCCATTTACATTCTGCGGCAGACCCCCGAAGGCGGTGAGTCGCGAATCTCTTTCAATTACAAAGACGTAATCAAAGGTAAGAATACCCGGCAGAACATAAGACTCCAACCCCACGACACGATTGTCGTCCCCTAGGAGCGACTATGTTTGCACGATCTTGCTTGGGTCTTCTGTTACTGCTGTCTACTTATGGATTCTGCCAGGTGGACGTTGGTACCACAGAAGAAGCTACAAGCACCCCAAGTGCTGAAGCGGCAATGAGCGCGCCACCGCCGGTAAGCGGAGCAGATTACTCGACTACATTCGCTTCTGAAATCCAGTCGAACATCTTGCGTGCCGGACTAACTCTGAGCACCGCGTATTCTAACAACGTCCAGGGAGGCGAAACTCCCACCAGCGACATAAGCTATTCGCTTTGGCCTACAATCGCCTTCGATGCAACCAGTACTCGGCTACATTGGGTGCTCAGCTATAGTCCTGGCTTTACCTTTTACCAGCACATGAGCTCACTTAATCAGTCAAATCAGAACCTGGCTCTTGATTTCCAGTACCACTTGAGTCCACACGTGACCGCCAGTTTCCGGGATTCTTTTCAGAAGACGTCCGATCCGTTCAATCAGCCCAATCCGCTCGCCGCCGGGCCCGTTTCAGGATCGGTGCCGTCTTCGAATGTAGCGGTCATAGCCCCAGTCGCCGACCAGATACACAATGCGGCAAACGCGCAATTAAACTATCAATTCAGGGAAGACGGCATGGTCGGCATAGGTGGGACCTTCAACAATCTGTTCTATCCAAACCCAGCGGAAGTTCCCGGCCTATTTAATTCGAGTTCAACTGGAGCATCCGCTTTCTACTCCTATCGTTTGCGCGAAAAGTACGATCTGGGCGTGTCCTATCAATACCAGTACGCGTTGGCAACACAGCCCGGAGGTTTGGGTAGCACTCAGACCCAAACTCAAACCCAAACCGTCTTCTTTTTCACCACAGTACACTTAACACCAACATTGTCGTTTTCGTTGTCCGGCGGTCCTCAACACTACGATGCCACTCAGGCGCCGCTGCCTGCATCGCGTTCGTGGTCGCCTTTGATGATGGCAAGCTTCAGTTGGCGCGGGGAACGCACTAGCCTGGCAGCCAGTTATTCGCGAGTCGTAACCGGTGGCGGTGGGTTGGCTGGAGCATACCATTCGAACTTGGCAAGCATCTCCGGCGCGTGGCAATTAAATCGCAACTGGGCACTTGGCCTATCGGCCGGGTACTCGCTCTATGAGACATTAACCCCGCTCTTTCTTGGGCCAGACTCTGGCGGACATACGGTTTCCGGAACTGTGTCAGTCCAGCGCCCTCTGGGTGAGCACTTCAACATGCAGGCCGGATATACCTGGATACAGCAAAGTTACGCTGGAATTGAGGCCATATCTGCCGTCCCCGATACGAATCGCGAGTTCATTTCCATCTCTTATCAGTTTGTCCGGCCGCTCAAGAAATAATCATGCCCCAAAGTGTTAAAGCACCCGAGCCGGAGGACTTCGACCTTCAGCGCTACCTCGGAATCGTTCGCCGTCGCCACCTGCACTTTCTCATCCCGATGCTCCTGGGATGGCTCGCGGTTTGGGCCTCGAGCTGGATTTTACCGGTGCGTTACAAGTCGAGCACGCTAATCTTGGTAGAGCAGCCGACCATGCCCAGAGACTACGTCGTGCCCAATGTGAACGAAGATGTGCAAGAGCGGCTGCAAAACATAACTCAGCAGATTCTTAGTCGCACGCGCCTCCTGCATATTATCGAGGAGCTTAATCTATATGCGACGGACCGCCGTCGGCTCAGTTCCGACGAGATCGTCGAGCGGATGCGCAAGGATATCGATATCGAACTGGTGCAGGATGGAGACAAGCGGGTCACTGCATTCAGGATTCATTACTCAGCACACGATCCGGTTGTTGCTCAGCAGGTTACAAGCAATTTGACCAATCTCTTCATCAACGAGAACTTGGAGGTGCGGCAGCAGGAATCTGAAGGCACCACCAAATTTCTGGAAGACCAGTTGGAGGCAGCCCGGCAGAACCTGGAGGCGCAAGAGCAGAAAGTCCGCGAATTCAAGGGACAGCATGTTACAGACCTGCCGACCCAATTGGGAAGCAATCTCCAAATATTAGGCGGACTACAGTCGCAATTGCAAGCTGAGAACAACGCACTCAATACCGCAAAGCAACAAGAGGTTTACCTGGAGACATTACTGCGCGAATACCGGACTCTGAGAGGGAGTTCGCAGAGTCCTGAAGGTTCTCTGATGGATTTGTCGACCATCGATCAGGAGCTCGACAAGTTAAAAGCGCAACTGGAAGATCTCAAATCTCGATACAACGATCAATACCCAGAGATCCGTACGCTGAAGAGTCAGATTGCCGCGACGGAAAAGACGAGAGATCAGCGTATCGCGGACTTGAAGACCAAAGGCAGCACTACACCAGCCAATGATCAATCGGCTACTGTCATCGCCAGCAATCAAGACCTAAGAAGCCAGCCTCAATTGCTTCAGTTGCAGAGCCAGTTGCATGCCAACCAGTCTGAGATTACGAACCACGAGCAAACCATTGTGGCGCTTAAAGCGAAAATCAACGACTACCAGGGTCGGCTTAATGACGAACCGGTACGTGAACAGCAGCTCGCAGATCTGACCCGCGGCTATGATCAATCCAAGGCCACCTATGACGACCTTCTTAAGAAGAAGAATCAGTCTGCCATGGCCACCAGTATGGAGCTGCTTCAACAGGGAGAGCGTTTCCGAATTATTGATCCTCCCAGCTTGCCCACCAAGCCCAGTTTCCCCGACCGCCTTAAGTTCTGCGGCCTTGGACTAGCTGTCGGACTAGCGCTGGGCGCGGGAATTGCTGGCGCGTTCGAGATGATGGATGATCGGGTCTACAATGAACAGGAATTAAAAGCACTGTTGCCAGTAGCGGTGCTCTCGGAAATTCCGGTTATAACTGGTCTCACCAACGAAAAAGCTGAGCAGAAGAAGACATGGATCGGATGGGTCGCGGCTGCCGTAACTTGCGCCACAATCCTGACGGGCTCCGCTATTAGCTATTTTGCAGGCTGACCCCACACCCGAATGTACAAATCTTTTTACAAGTTGCAACGAAATCCCTTCGAACTGACGCCGGATCCATCTTTTCTGTTCTCTACTCCTCGGCACAACGAGGCTCTGGCAACGCTATATCACGGAGTGCGAGGGCACAAAGGGTTCGTGGTATTAACCGGTGAAGTCGGCACCGGGAAGACCTTGTTATTGCGCTGCCTGCTTCAGTTACTTGGACAAAGCAATGATGTCGCCTACGCCTATGTGTTTAACAGCTGTTTACTGCCGGCCGAGTTCTTGCAGTATATTGCCAGCGACTTTGGCCTGTCGGCTTCGGGCAAGAACAAGGGTGAGATTTTATTTGATCTCAGCAAATATGTAATCGCCCGTGGTTCAAAAAAGCTGACAACCCTGCTGGTGGTGGACGAGGCACACCACGTGTCAGCTGACATTCTGGAAGAAATCCGTCTTTTGACGAATCTGGAGACAGCGCAGGAAAAACTGTTGCAAGTTTTGCTGGTCGGACAACCGGAACTTAACGATAAGCTCGACTCCGCCGCACTCCGGCAACTGAAACAGAGGATTGCTCATCGCTCACATCTGGCACCTTTAAATCTAGACGAGACCAGGGGTTACATCGAGCGCCGTCTCCAGCTAGCGGGATTCCGTTCGAGTGGTTGTCCAGTGTTCCTTCCAGAAACCATGGCGGCAGTTTATCGTCACTCCCGTGGCATTCCCCGGCTGATCAATACTATCTGCGAAAACGCACTCATCACAGGCTACGCTCGACAGAAACCAAGCGTCACTCCTGAGATTATCGAGGATATCGCCGTGGACCTTCGTTTGAACGTAAGAGCGACCCTACCTTTGCTGGAAGAGAACCTCAGGGAACTTGACGAAATAGACGTTCGGCGAGGCCGCTAAGAGCTTCTATCATCCGGGTTGCAGTTGAAGCTAGGTCATCAGATGACCGGGAATCAGACATTCCCGTAAATACCCAGAGCTAACATACATGAGCCAAATATTTGATGCGTTGCGGCGGTCTGAGTCTGAACGGTGCGGAACCAGTCTGGCGGAATTGTCGGCCGCAACAGATTTGTTGGAGGTCGCCGAACGGCAGGTTGTGCATTTTGCGACCAGGGATCAACAGTCGGCAGAAAACGAACAGCAAGGCGAGATTGACCACCGGATAGAGAAAGTACCTGTTGAGGAGCTCGCCCAATTCGAGTCCGTACGGCCGGCGTTGCCCGTCCAAAGTAAGCTGGTGAGCATAACAGAGCAAGAAAGTCTGGCTGCGGAGAAATTCCGATTTCTCGCGGTCCGATTGAGACATTTCCAGCAAAAGCAGTCCCTAAAGCGTCTACTTCTTACCAGCTCGATGCCAGAAGAAGGCAAGAGCACGATCGCTGCGAACCTGGCGTGCACTCTGGCCAAACGGCAGCGGCAAAAGGTCTTGTTGTTGGAAGGGGATCTTCGCCGCCCCACGTTAGTCCAACAGTTTGGCCTAGGGAAACTAAAAGGCCTCATTGAATTGTTAGAGGAGGCGCCTGTCCCAGGAGTCAAGAATATCTATAAGCTTGAGGGTTTAGGGCTGTGGGTTCTGCCGGCCGGTGCTCCGTCAAGGGCTCCATTGGAACTTATGCAATCCGGAAGGCTCTCATCGCTAATGAATCAGCTGTCCGCTTGGTTTGACTGGATTGTGATCGATTCCCCGCCGGTATTGCCTCTCGGTGATACCAGTGTCTGGATGCGTCTAGCGGACGCAGTTCTTCTAGTAACGCGGCCAGGAAAAACTGCCAAACGGCAACTGAAACGAGCCCTTGAGACTATCGAGCAGCCGAAGTTGCTGGGAGCATTGCTCAATGGTTCTATCGAAGCTAGCCTCGGTGACTACTACCATTATTACGGTGCCAAGACGGTTGTTCCGGCTTCAGCCGGCCAGAAATAGCGTAATCGGCAGTAATCGGGCTTCTATTCTTACCTTCCAGCGCGATCTGGCGGCCCACTAATCCCTCTTCACGGACTATGTCATATTCAGTCACTTGCTCCGGTTCCGGGAATTAGGGTCCAGAACCAGCGGAGGAAATCGTGATGCGGCAACGTACGGCGAATGGCCCAAGTGTGGGTTCTTTTACGTCAAAGTCACAGCCAGGCGGAGAACGCAAGATCCTGCACGAAGAGGCGTTTAAGCAAATGATCTCGGTCGAGCGCAAGAGAACTGAGCGCTCCAGAAAACCATTTCTGTTACTGCTGCTGGAGGCGGGGGGGTACCGCAGCTCAGAGACCAGTGGGACAATCCTTGCCAATATCTCATCCGCAATGCTGGCATCTACGAGGGAAATCGACGTAGTCGGCTGGTATGAGAACCAATATATTGTCGGGGTTATGTTTACCGAGTTAGTAATCGACGACAGAAATTCAATCCTGAGCAAAATGCTGACGCGAGTCAGCAATATTCTGCAAGACATTCTAACATTTGAGCAGTTTAATCAAATTAGTATTTCGTTTCACTTTTTCCCGGACAAATGGGATCACGACATAACGCAGCGCCCGAGCAACCCGAAATTATATCCCGACTTATCTGAGCGCGACAGCGCCGCACGCGTCCCCGCAGGTATAAAAAGAATGATGGACATCATCGGCAGCATGTTCATCCTTGCCCTTTGTGCTCCGATCTTTCTGATCATTGCCCTAGCCATCAAATGCTCGTCAACAGGCCCAGTGCTCTTTAGGCAGCAGCGAATCGGACAATATGGCAAGTCCTTTACATTCTTGAAGTTTAGGTCCATGTATGTCGACAACGATTCTAGTGTCCACGAGGAGTACGTCACGCAACTGATCGCCGGGCAGGCGCAACTCCATCCGTCGAATGGCAATAAGGACGGTGCTGGTGTCTATAAGCTTACGACCGACGCTAGAATCACCCGAGTGGGAGCGTTCTTGCGACGGAGTAGCCTGGATGAGCTTCCGCAACTCCTGAACGTGCTAAGGGGAGAGATGTCGCTGGTCGGACCACGTCCTGCACTTCCATACGAGGTCGCTGCCTACCAGACCTGGCACCGGCGAAGAGTCTTGGAAGTGAAGCCGGGAATTACCGGACTATGGCAGGTGAGCGGTCGATGCTTGGTCAAGTTCGATGAGATGGTGCGCCTCGATCTGAGGTATGCCAAAACCTGGTCGCCTTGGCTCGATATGAAGATCCTCTTGCGTACACCGCGAGCTGTGATTATAGGCGACGGCGCGTGTTAAGCAGGAACTAGCAGATACTTTCGCGGCAGCTAGCATCAGCTAGCGAAACAATACTCCTTCCTGCCAGGAAATCACTTTGACATCTACTAGGTTGCCCAATGTTGTTAGCGGCCACCACGTCGCAAGAGAGGTAAGAACATGGTGAATTTCGGCGTACTTGGATACGGATACTGGGGTCCAAATATCCTACGGAACCTCGATGGACTGGAAGGGGCGCGCGTGCTAGCGGTTGCCGACAAGGTACCCGCCGCGAGAGAACGTGCGCAGAAAGCACATCGCGGGATCCGGGTGATTGCTGATAGCTCAGAAATAATTTCATCTACCGAAATTGATGCTGTCGCGATAGTGACTCCTGTTTGGACACACTTTGAGCTTGCCAAAGCCGCACTGGAGAACGGCAAGCACATTTTTGTCGAGAAACCCTTTACAAGCTCCTCTGCCCAGGCAGAGGAATTGATCAACATTGCAGCCAGAAAGCATCTGAAAATCATGGTAGACCACACATTCCTGTTCACCGGAGCCGTGAAAAAGATCAAGCAGTTCTTGCAAGAAGGGACGCTTGGCAAGCTGTATTATTACGATTCAACCCGTGTGAATCTGGGGCTGTTCCAACACGATGTAAACGTGATTTGGGATCTTGCTCCCCATGACCTTTCGATCATGGACTACCTGATTGGAGAGAGCCCGGAGGAAATCGTCGCTACTGGCCAGACCCATCTGAACGGGTTTGAGGATGTAGCCTTTATAACTCTGTATTTTCCGAACAAGGTTATTGCTCACCTGAACGTAAACTGGCTGTCACCGGTCAAAGTTCGTACCACCCTGATTGGCGGCGAAAAAAAGATGCTGGTGTGGAACGACTTAGAGGCGGACGAAAAAATAAGAATCTATGACAAGGGAGTGCAAGTCACGAACCAGGAAGGCCTCTATAACCTTCTTGTGAACTACCGATCGGGCGACATGTGGGCCCCTAGGTTGGAACAAGTCGAGGCCCTCCGCCTGGAATTGGACTACTTCGTCGATTGCATTGTCAGAGATCAGACGCCGTTCAATGACGGAGCAGCGGGCCTGAGGGTGGTCAAGATGCTAGAGATCGCCACTCAGTCACTTCGCAGTCGTCGTGCACCCCTACGCGTCCCAGCTTTCTATCCGGCTGAGCAGATTCAAGATATTTCACGAGTTGCGCGTGTCGGTCAATGAATAAACGCATTAGATTCAATAATGGGAGGTAATGACGTATGAGTAGCAGCCATATTCCTTTTCTTGATCTGGTGAGTCCCCACTTGGAGATGGAGGAAGAGCTTGTCACGGTTTTCCGGACTGCACTCCGCAGCGCCTCATTTATAGGAGGTCAAGCGGTTGAAGGCTTTGAAAATGAGTTTGCAGAGTTCTGCGAAGTCACACACAGTGTTGGTGTTGGCAGCGGGACAGATGCGCTGCGTTTCGCACTGGTGGGAGCAGGGGTCCAACCGGGGGATAGCGTGCTCACCGTGCCGAACACATTCATCGCTACAACCGAAGCCATTTCACAGGCAGGTGCGCATCCGGAATTCATAGATGTTGATGAGCGCACCTACAATATTGACGCTGAAAAACTTCGCGAATACTTGGAAACTAAGTGCGATCTGGACCAACTTACGGGAAGGCCGATTTCGCGCCGGACTGGACGAACGATTTCGGCAATCGTGCCCGTTCATCTCTACGGACAGACGGCTGACATGGACCGGATTTGTGACCTGGCTGCAGCTGCGAACTTGGTCGTGGTAGAAGATGCCTGCCAAGCCCATGGCGCGGAGTATTTCTCGCAAAGAGAGAAACGTTGGCAACGGGCTGGATCGATGGGGACAGCAGCAGCTTTCAGTTTCTATCCCGGGAAGAATCTGGGTGCTTGCGGTGAGGCCGGAGCAGTCACGACCAACGATCCAGACATCGCGCAAAGAATACGCATGCTGCGCGACCATGGCCAAGCGGAGAAGTATTATCACGACGTGGAAGGTTACAACGGCAGGCTGGATGCGGTTCAGGCCGGAATTCTCCGGTCAAAACTGGCCCATCTATCAGGATGGAATGATCAGCGCCGAGAGAAAGCCCACATCTACCGAGAATTGCTTGGCTCAGTAGATGGGATGGTGCTACCAGCGGAACCATCGTGGGTTCGGGCAGTCTATCACCTATACGTGGTAAGGATACAAGATCGGCATGCGCTTCAGGACAGTCTCAAGGCATCGGGTATCGGTACAGGTATTCATTATCCAGTTCCGCTTCACTTGCAGAAAGCCTATTGCTCGCTTGGTTATGAGCGCGGAGAGTTCCCAGTGACAGAAAGAATCGCGTCTGAGATTCTTTCGCTCCCAATGTATCCACACCTCACCCGCTCCGAACAGGAAACGATTGCCCAAACCGTAAGAGAATGCATGGTAGCCAGCCGAAGGATGACCCGTCTCACGATGCGACCGAAGGTCCTGGCATAACGGTTCAGTAGTTCAGCGAAAGACGTGAGCGATAGAGTGCTCCAGTCAACTGCGATATGACGGTCTATGAGATCGATCCCACCAGGGATGAGCGTTGGGACGAACTTCTCCAGAATCATCCCGATGCTTCCATTTTTCAAACGCGCGGCTGGTTGGAAGCGTTGCGCCGGACTTACGGCTACCAGCCAGTGGCCTTTACTCTCTGTGCTCCCGGGCATTCGCTAACCAACGCTATTCCTTTTTGCCATGTTCCTGGCTGGCTTAATGGCCACCACTTAGTGTCGCTACCATTCTCTGACCATAGCATGCCACTAGTTGAGCACTCGGGCCAACTGACTTCCTTGCTATTGTGTTTGCGGGAGAAACTCGGCCGCAAGAAGTGGAGCTACATCGAGATCAGACCTATGGACTCGATTAACGGGGATCGTAAAGGTTTTGGGGAAAGTCAGGTTTTTTGTCTCCACAAAATCGACTTGCGCCCCAGCTTGGATGACATTTTCCGAAATCTCCATAAAGACTGCGTGCAGAGAAAGATTCGACGGGCCGTACGTGAGGGTCTCACTTGTGAGGAAGGAAGATCGGACTTGTTGGTCGACAAGTTTTATCAACTGCTGCTTTCGACGCGTCGTAAGCAACGGCTGCCTGTACAACCGGCCGAGTGGTTTCGAAATCTAGTCGCTTGCGTCGGCGACAAAGCCAAGATTCGAATCGCCTCGAAGGACGGCCGGCCAATTGCCAGCATCCTCACCCTCCGCCATAACCGGGTGCTCGTTTACAAGTATGGATGCTCCGATCGCGCGTTCAACAACATGGGTGGCACGCAACTCTTGCTCTGGAATGCCATCCGGGAGGCCAGAAGCGACGGGCTTTGCGAGTTCGACTTGGGCCGGAGTGATCTGGATAATCCCGGACTTCTAGTATTTAAGGACCGCTGGGGCGCCGCTCGAACCCCTCTGACTTACCTTCGGTATCCGCTGCGCAGTTCCTTCCACATTTCAGGCAGCAAGACAGCCGGCATTGGCAAATATGTGTGGTCTCACGTGCCAAGTAGTGTGCTGGCCGCGGCTGGGCGCATGCTCTACAAGTACATGGGGTAGCGCGCTCCGAGCAAGAGTTTGGCAAGCCGAACTACCAGAGCGGCGCTAGATCTCGTCGCGACAGCTGACCACAATTTGAGACGCAGAAGCCTCATACCACTGAGCGCAACACTTTTATTATCCAGGAGGAGGTTCTAAGCCGTGAAAACTAAGGAAAAGGTTGTTGTTGTTGGACTTGGAGAAGTAGGAAAGCCGCTGCTTGAACTGGTTTCGCGCCACCATGAAGCGACCGGGGTAGATATTTCGCTGGTGGAACCGATCGACGAGGTTGATGTCTTGCACGTCTGTTACCCATTTCAGATCAAAGATTTTATGGGCGAGACGGTTCGCTACATTGAGTATTTCCGCCCAGCCCTGACCATTGTAAACAGCACTGTGGCAATCGGCACTACGCGAGCTATAGCCGAGCGAACCGGCGTCCCGGTCGTGAACAGCCCTGTTCGAGGCAAGCACGCTCACATGCTTAACGAGCTGACGATCTACACCAAGTTCGTAGGAGCCATAAGTGCTGCGGCCGGCGAGCGAGCTGCTACACACTTCGAATCCATGGGATTAAAGGCGAAGGTCTTGTCGTCGCCGGAAGCGACCGAGTTGGCCAAGCTTACCGAAACGACTTACTTTGGCTTGATGATCGCCTGGGCTCAGGAAGTGGAGAGATATTGTGATCAGTCGGCCGTCGACTACAACGAAGTAGTGTCGTTTTATGAAGAGATAAAATTCTTTCCGCCGGTTAAGTATTTTCCTGGGGTTATTGGAGGTCATTGTGTCATGCAGAACATTGAGATTCTGCAAAAATATGACCATTCTGTAATTCTTGCGGCCATTCAAGCCTCGAACAAGATGAAAATGGAGAGTCTGGCTCAGAGTAAGAAAGAAGCGGTGGCTGTCGCGTGAAGGGAGGACACGTGGAGAGGCTTTCATGTTCCAGGCCGCAGGACTCCTCTGCCGATTCGCGTCTCAACGGCAAGCGGGTGGCGATGGTTACCTTCTCTTCTTATCCTGCCGACCCACGCCCGCGCCGAGCCGCCGATACCTTTATTAAGGAAGGCATGACGGTAGATTTGATATGCCTGGGAGACGAGAAGCAAGCGAAACGTGAGGCGGTGGGTGGACTTAATGTGACTCGTCTTCCCATATCGCATCGCCGCGGCGGCAAGCTTTCGTATTTATATAATTATTCCGCCTTCGTTTGTCTCTCCGCGTGCATTTTGGCCGCGCGTTCGCTGCGACGGAGGTATGACCTCGTCTACATACATAACATGCCGGATATTCTAGTCCTGAGTGCGTTGGTGCCGAAGGCATTGGGAGCGAAAGTGATCCTCGATCAGCACGATCCAATGCCAGAGCTCATGATGACGATCTTCAACCTTAAAAGGACTAGCCTAAGCGTCCGGCTTCTAAGCTGGTTCGAAAAATGGAGCATCGCTCGCGCCAATCTCGTGATCACAGTTAATGTCGCATGTAAACGAATCTTTGGCGAGCGGAGTTGTCGACCGGAAAAGATCGGGGTGGTAATGAATTCTCCGGATGACGAAATCTTTCCTTTTCGTGACATCCGCTCGTGCCCTTCTCCAAGGCGCGAGTGTAACAAACGTTTCGTAATGATGTATCACGGGTCACTGGTCGAACGAAACGGGTTGGACCTTGCAGTCGATGCGCTCAGCCGGGTACGAAAAAATATTCCGTCCGTGGAGCTCAGGATTTACGGCCGTACGACTCCTTTCCTTGAGAGGGTGATCGACCAGGCCGGCAAGAAGGGTCTAGGGGGATCGGTGCACTATCTGGGGCCGAGAAGCCTGGAGGATCTGGTTCGAGAAATCGAAGATTGTGATGTCGGTATCATTCCCAATCATCGCAGCGCCTTTGCGGAGATTAATACTCCAACGAGAATTTTCGAGTATTTGGCCTTGGGCAAACCGGTAATTGCCCCGCGGGCAGCGGGTATTTGCGACTACTTCGCTGATGGTTCGCTGGTCTTTTTCGAGCTTGGGGATGCAGAAGATCTTGCGCGTAGAGCCGACTATGTGTTCTCTCACCCCGCGGAAGTGCTAGAGACGGTAAGGCGGGGACAAGGGGTCTATCGAGATCATAGTTGGCAGATAGAAAAACGACGGCTCAAGGAGATGGTTGCTGGACTTCTATGCGAAGGAGCTCCCAATCGATCGGACGTGTCGAGCAGCTCAGCCAAAACAAGATCCAGACGAGCTAGAACAGAGAGCGAGAAGGAAGAGACAAGATACTCGCTACGAAACGGGGATGGGATTATGAGGGATTGCGAGGCAGTTTATCAGGTGCCTGACAGCGGTGTCAGCATGGCCACGACAAGAGGGAGAAAGGATGATGCGGATCGGCGTTGTTTCCTCCCATCCTACATTCTGATCACCCCAGCTCGCAACGAAGAGGCGTTTATCGAGAAGGTGATCGAGTCGGTGGTTCAGCAGACGGTTCTACCAAGAAAATGGGTGATCGTGGACGATGGATCGACGGATAAGACCCCCGATATAGTAACCCGCTACCTGGAGCAATATCCCTGGATCGAAATGGTTCGAAGGCCGCAACGGCGAATGCGCAGCTTTGCAGCCAAGGTGCAGGCATTCAATGCTGGCTATGAGAGGGTCAAGGATCTGGAGTACGAAGTCGTCGGTAATCTGGATGCTGATTTGTCCTTTGATGCGGAGTATTTTGAACTTATCTTGAGCAAGTTCAGAGAAGACACTAGCCTCGGGGTTGCGGGAACGGTCTTCGAGGAGGATGGATATAGTTCCGAACGGCAAAGTTTTGAAGGACATAATCACGTTGCGGGCGGCTGCCAGATGTTTCGAAAGTGCTGCTTTAAAGAGATTGGCGGATTCACGCCAAATGAGGCTGGGGGAGTCGATTGGATAGCTGTTACGAGCGCCCGCATGATGGGATGGAGGACTAAGTCGTTTCGGGAGAAGTCGTTTTTCCATCATCGGCACCTAGGTACGGCGGAACGCGGTGTGATTTCCTCCTTGTTTTCCTACGGAGAGAAAGACTACTACCTCGGCGGGCATCCGGTCTGGGAACTATTTCGAATCGTCTATCGGTGTGCCAAGCAGCCCTATATCATGGGAGGCCTGGCTCTAGGAGCGGGTTATTGTTGGGCTTGTCTTCGCCGGACACCTCGGCCCGTGTCTCCAGAGCTTATGGCTTTCCATCGCAGAGAACAGATGGTAAAGCTCAAGGCGATCTTGAATTCTATCGTCAGATTCAGACGGCTCGATTCTTTCAATGTGGTACGGCATTAAAACCAACCGATCTAAAAATCCTATGAACCAAGCTCTGCTTGAAGAAACCAGCACTGCGGTTGGCCGGTTCTGTAACTGGCTTGATCGTTATGGAGAGACTTCCTACGATCATCAGAGTTTTTTTGCCAGCGAACTCGGGCGAGGTGCCAAGGCTCTTTATTACCGTAGACCTCTGCTGGGTACACTTGCGGTAGCTCCATCAGTGTTTTGTGAGGCTTTTGTACCCTCGGCGCGCGGCCTCTTCTGGAAGCGTCAGCGATTCCCGATAGCCGACGCCCATTACGCCATGGGCTTTGCGCTGCTCGCAGGAATCCGCCGACCAGACAAATATTACCAGCGGGCCGTCCACTTCCTTGAGGTCCTCCAGGAGACTCGCTGCCCTGGGTACCAGGACTACTGCTGGGGATATCCGTTCGACTGGGAGACGAGAACCGGCACTATCGGGGAAGGTACACCTTTGATAACCACGGTGCCCTATGTTTATGAGGCATTCTCCCAGACGTATGCGATTGATGGGGACCAGAAGTGGTTGCCAATCATGCGATCAATCGCCGAGCACGCGTTCGGCAGTTACCGGGACTCAGAGATGGCGCCCGACACCGCTTGTTGTGCTTACACTCCTGCGCCGGACGACCCAGGTGGGGTCATAAATGCGAGCGCCTATCGTGCGTTTCTTCTCACCAAGGCCGGAATCGAGCTCTCACAGCCTCAGTACCTGGCGGTCGCGAGAAGAAATCTTAACTTTGTTCTGGCTTCTCAAAACCCAAACGGGTCTTGGTACTATTCAACGGATGGGAAGAGGGATTTTGTCGATCACTTTCACACTTGCTTCGTTCTCAAAGCCCTGGCCAAAATTGAAGGACTTACGCAATGCGATCGGTGTCGGAACGCCATCGAGAGGGGGCTGGAATATTATGTGAGGCATTTGGTCGATGCCGATGGCCTGCCTTTGCCATTCTCCAAGGCGCCCCGGCTCACAGTGTATCGCCGGGAGTTTTATGATTATGCGGAGTGTATCAACCTTGCCGTTCTCTTGTATGGCCGCTTTCCAGAGCTGGACAGGATATTGTCCGCTGTGGTCACAGATCTGCTGATGCATTGGCAAAAGCCTGATGGCTCGTTTCGGGCCCGTCGGCTTCTAGTCGGTTGGGACAACGTCCCAATGCATCGCTGGGCACAGTCACAGGCGTTCCGAAGTCTCTGCTTCCTACTATCGCGAAACCTAGAAGACCCTGAAACCGGGATTACACGCAACTCCTTGCGACCATTCGAAGCGAAGACTCTAGCCTAGACAAATTCCATGTGCGGCATTTGCGGACAATATAACTACGGAAGTCTTGAGCCTGTTCGGCGTCGGGACATTGAAGCGATGACCAAGACGCTAATCCATCGGGGTCCGGATGACGAGGGGTACTATGTCGCCGGACCACTCGGGTTCGGGTTTCGCAGGCTCTCGATCATCGATCTTGTGGGTGGTCATCAGCCTATGTCCGATCGCGAGGAATCCGTCTGGGTGGCTTTCAATGGTGAAATCTACAACTTCCTTGAACTCAGGCGTGAACTGGAAAGCTACGGCCACATTTTCCGTACAAAATCAGACACAGAGGTCATCGTCCATGGATACAAGCACTGGGGCGATGACGTGCTCAATCGTCTCAATGGCATGTTCGGTTTGGCCATTTGGGATGCGCGTGAGCGGCGATTGGTTCTCGCGCGGGATCCATTCGGGATTAAGCTGCTGTACTACAGAATCGATAAGGACTGTCTTCATTTCGGATCAGAGATTCGCGCTGTTCGTGCAACGATGTCGGATGAGGCTGGCATAGATGCTACTTCATTGAACCTTTTCCTGCGCTATCGCTATACGCCCTCGCCTTACACCATACTCAAGGGCGTTCGGAAACTTGCCCCGGGTACCAAGCTTGTTGTCCACGACGGCGCCTATCAGCTAACTCGATGGTACAGATTCAAGCCTGTCGCCTTTGCGCCGGCAAAGTTGCCTGGCGAGGCCAAAGAAGAACTGCTGGCCCTCTACAAGCAGGCGGTACGGCGTCAGTTGATCAGCGACGTCCCTGTAGGCTTGCTTTTAAGCGGCGGGGTCGATTCCGGGCTACTGCTTGCTTTGATGAACCTCTACGGGACTAACTGGCCGACCTACACAGTTGGATATGGCTCAGTTTTCGCCGACGATGAATTGGCGGATGCCAGTGAAACCGCTAGCATGATGGGTTCGAGACACGTAGGCGTTACGATCACGAAATCGACCTTCGAGCAGGCGCTTCCAAAGATAGTTGCCTGCTTGGAAGAACCGATAGCAACTTCGTCGATTGTCCCGATGTATTTTGTCTGTGAACGAGCGCGTCAGGACGTCAAAGTGGCTTTGGTCGGCCAAGGGCCCGACGAATTGTTCGGCGGATATCGTCGGCATCTTGGGGTCCGCTATGGCACGCTGTGGGCCCAATTACCGCGTTGGATGCGCACCTCAATTTCGTCCGCCATCAGTGCTTTGCCCAGAAATGAAACCTTGAAGCGGGGAGTTTACTCTCTGGCGATCCCAGATCGAATGCGCCGCTACCAACATGTTTTGTCGATCCTACCCGGAGATCAGGTCGACGAATTGTTCCAGGATGGACTGCTTGATTCTGATTCGGGGGACACCATATTGGACAGTTGGGCGGATTTTGCTGATCTTATGGAGAGCACTGATGAGCTGGGAGGGCTGCAGTTCCTAGAAGTCCGCTCGACCCTCCCCGACGAACTGCTGATGTATGCGGACAAGCTTTCCATGGCTCATGGCCTTGAGCTCCGTGTCCCTTACCTGGATAAAGAAATTGTGGAGTATGTCGAGCGGCTACCTGCAAACATTAAAGTAAGAAATGCCTCAGGAAAATGGCTGCACCGCGAGGTGTGTCGGACATTCCTTCCTGATTCAGTCTTGAGACGACGCAAACGTGGGTTTGCTGTGAATGTCGTGGATGACTGGTTTCGGGGTGCCATCGACAGCAGGATGACAGAGGCCCTCCTTGACAGTGGCTCCAGAATCTACGAATATCTTCGACCGGCCGCCGTGCGCGACCTTTTCGAGCAACACGCCTCCGGTCGGCATGACAATCATAAAATTCTATTTAGTCTCGTGGTTCTTGACGAATGGTTGCGGGCAAATGAGGCTCCCGTAGCGGTTATGAGCTAGGAGCGCACGGCCATGATAGGAGTCATTGCAGATTCTGGCGACCAGGATGTTGTCCGCGAGTTCTTCGAACTCTTTAAAACGCCGTGGGAATTCTATCGGAATGGCCAGAAGTACGACGTTGTGCTCTGTACAGACAGAGATCGGCTCGACGTGGCTGCGAGCCTTGTTCTGCTATATGCCGGCAGAAAAGTATACTTTGACGGTTTGCAAAAGAATCAAATCAGCCACCGACAAACCGAGTGTGTACTCTCCTATAAAGGGAGCCGAATCCCAATCTACGGCGAGACCGTCGCATTTCTAGAGAAAGAGAGTGGTATCTTAACGGATGAAGACTCCGAACAGTGCGTGGCATACCTCGAACAGTCCAGAAAGCAAGTGCTGGTCCGGATTGGCTATGACCTGTTCGGTGAGGTTCGCATGCTGCTCACCAGGGGCCAGCCGTCTCGCAACGCGAATATGCCGGCGTTGGAGCTACACATTGCATTCCTAAGAGAGCTAATCATGGGCTCCGGAGTGTCACTAGTTGAAATCCCACCGGTTCCGGAAGGGTATAGCTTCATAGCTTGCCTGACTCACGACGTTGACCATCCCTCGGTCCGCGCACACAAATGGGACCACACAGTGTTCGGATTTTTGTACCGCGCAGTCTTCGGTTCCTTGCGTAGTTTCATCCAAGGACGACAGTCTGCGCGAGGTCTGATCACTAATTGGACGGCCGCCCTAAAACTACCCTTAGTTCACTTAGGGTTTGCGAAAGACTTCTGGAGCGACTTTGCTGATCGCTATCTGGAAGTGGAAAAGGGAGTCTGTTCAACGTTTTTCGTGCTCCCTTTCAAAGACCGCCCGGGGAAAACTTCTCGGGGTTCTGCACCTACCTATCGCGCCGCTCGCTATAGTGCTCGGGATATCGACGATACGCTCCGAAAGTTACTGGCGGCAGGCTGCGAAGTAGGAGTTCACGGGATTGACGCGTGGTTTGACAGCACTCGTGGGCTCGAAGAGGTGAACGAGATTCGAAACCTGACCAAAGCCGCCGAGATCGGCGTACGGATGCACTGGCTCTTTTATGACCAACAATCGCCGGCAACTCTGGAGAAAGCTGGAGCTGCTTACGACTCGACGATTGGTTACAACGAGACGGTTGGGTATAGAGTAGGCACAACACAGGTATACAAGCCTCTTGAGGCGCATCGACTTCTCGAATTGCCGCTGCATGTCATGGACACAGCTCTCTTCTATCCTACTCACCTTAACCTATCCCCTCTACAGGCAGAAGCGCTCCTTGGTCAGATGGCTGATAATGCCCTTCAGTTTGGAGGGTGCCTGACGATCAACTGGCACGATCGCAGCCTCGCTCCGGAGAGATTGTGGGACGAATATTATCGTGCGCTGATTGCGGACTTAAGGAGTCGAGGCGCGTGGTTCCCGACGGCCGGGCAAGCGGTCTCCTGGTTTCGAAAACGCCGGTCTGCAGCGTTTGAAACGGATTCCGATAAAGAGGGGACAGTGCGGGTCAGAGTCGCGACTGATCATGTTGATACCCTGCCTGGCTTGCGATTACGGGTGCATAAGGCGCAAAAGCCTTCCCGAATGGGTGTCGGCTACGGCTTACAAAACTATGTCGACATGCCTTGCGATGAGAGCCTTGATACGCGGCTCGCCTGCGGGGTCAGCCGATGAACATTCAACCAGTCAGCCCTACAATCCGCAAAAATAGATCGACTCGGAATCTTACATTGAACGCAATGGCATACGATCAGCTCATCATCGCTCCGGACGCTAGGATCCTAGTGACAGGGGCCGCAGGTTTTATCGGATCACGTGTTGTTGAGAACTTGGTGCAACGCGGGTTTCGTAATCTCGTTTGCTTTGCTCGACCCTCCAGCGACCTCTCAAGACTCGAAGCCATTCTAAACAGCCGGCCGCGGGCCTCACGAATTGAGGTGCTCAAGGGCAATCTTCTCTCTCCGGCCGACTGTGAAGCTGCTTGCAAGGATGTTGCGGTCATTTATCATCTGGCGTCCGGGACGGGCGGAAAGTCATATCCCGACGCTGTTATGAACTCCGTTGTTACGACCCGCAACCTGCTTGACGCAAGCGTGCGGGTTACGTGTTTGCAAAGATTTGTCGTGGTTAGCTCCTTCTGTGTATATACAAATCGTCAAAGATCAAGGCGCTTGGACGAGTCTTGTCCGATCGAAGAACATCCGAAACTCTGCGGGGATGCCTATACTTATGCCAAAGGCAAGCAAGAACAACTAGTGTCGGAATATGGGAAGCGTTTGGGAGTGCCGTACGTCATAGTCAGGCCGGGTAGTGTATATGGTAGTGGGAAAAAAGAAATCACCGGCCGGGTGGGCATCGGTACATTCGGGTTATTTTTGCACTTAGGCGGTTCCAACGTTGTACCCTTGACATATGTTGATAACTGCGCATCAGCAATTGTCCTGGCTGGATTGGTCAAAGGCGTCGACGGAGAAGCATTCAATGTGCTCGATGACGACCTGCCTTCGAGCCGGCAACTCCTGCGCCTTTATAAGAAGAATGTAGGAGGATTTAAGTCCTTGTTTGTTCCCCGTCTGGCCGGTTATGGACTCTGTTACCTCTGGGAGAAGTATTCCGCCTGGTCGGAAGGGCAGTTGCCGCCGGCTTTCAACCGGAGTCGTTGGCACTCTTTATGGAGGAAGACATGCTACAGCAACCAGAAGCTGAAGGTTAGACTGGGTTGGGAGCCGCAAGTTTCTACTGCCGAGGGATTGCGCCGCTATTTCCAGAGCTTTAGGCAGGGTGAACCATATGCTTAAGGTTGCCATTGTGGGATGCGGAAAAATCGCCGATGCCCACGCATCACAGATCCAGAGGATTGAGGGGTGTGAAATCGTAGGTGTCTGCGATCGCGAACCCTTGATGGCGAAACAGCTCTACGAACGGTTTCCGGTCAAGGAGTATTTTACCGACCTAGCCGAACTTCTGACTAAGAGCCAGCCCGATGTTGTTCACATAACTACACCGCCTGCGAGTCACTTTGATGTTGCCCGGTTCTGTCTCGAGCAGGGTTGTAATGTGTATGTTGAAAAGCCCTTTACACTCTACGCCGAGCAGGCGGAGAAACTAATTGCTCTGGCGCAGGAAAAAGGCCTTAAGGTGACGGTCGGACACAATGATCAATTCAGCCATGTGGCTCGCCGCATGCGAGCATTAGTGGCGGGTGGTTATCTGGGTGGTGTTCCCGTACATATGGAGAGCTACTACAGTTATGACCTCGGGGATCCGAGCTATGCGCGAGCGTTGCTCGGGGATAAGCAACACTGGGTTCGTCGGTTGCCAGGAAAACTGTTGCAGAACATTATCAGCCACGGGATCGCCAGAATTGCGGAATTCTTGATTGGCGACGCTCCGCATGTGATCGCATACGGCTTTGCCAGTCCGCTTCTCAAAAGCATAAACGAAGGCGAGATTGTGGACGAACTTCGAGTCATAATCTGCGAGGAAGAACGAACAACAGCATATTTCACATTTTCTTCGCAGATGAGGCCATCAATCCATGAATTCCGAATTTACGGCACCAAGAATGGGCTGGTTCTCGATCAGGATCATGAGACATTACTGCGCCTTCGCGGTGATAAGTACAAGAGCTATGCGGACAAATTCATTCCGCCTGCTGTGCTGGCGAAGCAATATCTCGGAAATATAGCTGAGAATGCGAAGTTGTTCCTTGCGAGGGATTTTCATATGGATGCCGGCATGAAGTATCTAATCGAATCCTTCTACCGGTCGATTCGCCAAGATGTCCCCGTGCCCATTCCCTATAGGGAGATTCTGCTCACAGCCCGAATCATGGATGCAATCTTCGATCAACTCAGTGCCGGCCAGCCGCAAAGTCACTTGGTGTATCAAGGTTCCGCGGCAGGAGCCCTTGCTCTGTGAAGTGCATCCGAACAAGCGTAACGACAGATATCACATCTTCAGTCT
Source organism: uncultured Acidobacteriaceae bacterium (assembly GCA_963746515.1). Taxonomy (GTDB): domain Bacteria; phylum Acidobacteriota; class Terriglobia; order Terriglobales; family Acidobacteriaceae; genus Bog-257. Next base: position 503,289 of record CAVVBO010000007.1, read on the forward strand.
CAAGTGCGAAACGAAATCGCGGTGAGTCCGCTCAACGGAATACGACTGGTGCCATTCCATTTATGAGGTTTGCGGATGCCTACTGAAAGCCCAAGTTCGATCTATACGGTGAGATTTTTCTCCGAGCAAGTTAGTGGCTCGGCTACCTCCGCCTCCATTGTAGTGCCGCTCGTACTATCAATGTTAAATGTCAAGAGCGTTGTAGATGTAGGTTGTGGGGTGGGCCCTTGGGCGGCTGAGTTTCTGGCCAACGGTGTTCCAGAAGTGTGGGGCATTGATGGCGATTACGTCGACCTTTCCCAGTTGCGCATCCCGCAAGATCGGTTTCTAGCTCGCGACCTGACAAAATCAATCCAGATCGACCGAACCTTCGATCTTGCGGTCTGCCTGGAAGTTGCAGAGCATCTACCGGAATCGAGAGCCGACGGTTTGATCGCTGATTTGACCTCAGTGGCGCCCTGTATCCTATTTTCCGCAGCAGTTCCGGGGGCGGGCGGCACGCACCACGTTAACGAGCAATATCTCTCGTATTGGACGGAACGCTTTCTGAAACGAGGATATGAAGGGGTAGATGCAATACGTCCCTGGATTCTCGGCAACGACTCGGTGGAATGGTTCTACCAGCAGAATACGGTTCTGTTTGCCGCCCCAGGACATCCCTTGCTAGGCCAGGGCATCCCGAAAGCTCAGACCATCATTCATCAAGACTTGTATGAGCGGAGGGCAATGCACCCGAAGTTTACACTCAGCATGGTAGCAAAAGCATTTCCCGGTGCGCTCTCTCGTTCGATCCGTTTCCACCTGGGCCTTGATTGAGATCGCATGATCTCGGCTGATCAATCATCGCGTCCCTCTTAAAAGCAATGCGCACTCATGCTAAGAAGACATGCTTACTATTAGTGTCGTCTGACGTGAGCAATCCGCCTACACCCGTCCGGCTATTATCGGATTGATTCGATGTCTCCTTCTCTAGCTTTAGCTGTTTGGTTGATTTTTCTCGCAGGCTTGCTGTATCTCGATCCTGCCAGGATCGTGGGCACTTCGCCAGCTCTGTGGGTCCCAGTGATCTGGATGTTCATTGTTGGAACACGACTGCCCTCACAATGGCTAGGGGGTAAAGTTGTGTCGGCAGCACGGGCATTTGAGGAAGGAAATTCCTTAGACCGCACCATCTTTTGCATTTTCATCTTGCTGGCGACCGGGATTTTGATGTCGCGGTCCTTCAAATGGAGCGATTTCTTCGGGCGCAATCTCGCCTTAACTGCATTTCTTCTCTTTGCTCTGCTTAGCGTTTTATGGTCTGACTTTCCATTTGTCTCCTTCAAGCGCTGGTTTCGAGACTTGGGAAACTATCTGGTGGTCTTAGTGGTTTTGTCTGACCCTGATCCGGTCGAGGCCGTCCGCACTGTACTTCGGAGGCTCTGCTATATCCTAATTTCGTTGTCGGTCCTACTCATCAAGTATTACCCCGATATAGGCATACAATATAACTATTGGACGGGCGGTGCGATGTATGTAGGGCCCACGACCGGCAAGAATTTGCTCGGCGTTGTGTGCTTGGTAAGCGGGTTGTTTTTCTTTTGGGACATCATAGTGCGATGGCCCGATCACAACGAATGGCGGACCAAACGAGTCATCTTGATAGACCTTGCGTTTATCGCCATGACGCTCTGGCTGCTGCATCGTGCGAACAGCGCTACTTCTCGCGTTTGCCTGATCTTGGGTTGTTTGGTGATCGCGGCCGCACATACCAAAGTGCTCCAGCGCCGCCCTAAATACCTCAAAGCCCTGATTCCGAGCTGTTTGCTGCTTTACCCGATTCTAGCCTTTGGCTTCAACATGAATGCCGAACTGGCTGGGGCTGTAGGCCGGGACCCAACATTTACCGAGAGGACCGCTATATGGGACATTCTTCCTGCAATGCAGCCTAATCTTCTCCTTGGGGCCGGATATGAAAGCTTCTGGTTAGGCAATCGGCTCAAAGTGATATGGCAGTCGTCCGTAGGCAGCATCAATGAGGCGCACAACGGGTACCTCGAGGTGTATCTGAATCTGGGTATCGTTGGAGTCCTACTTCTTGGGGCATTCCTGATCGCCAGCTATCGAACTATTTGCAAGAGGCTGACACCTTTTACTAGCTTCGCATCGCTCACTCTAGCCCTATGGTCTGTCATGCTGTTGTATAACGTTACGGAAGCAGCCTTCAAGTGGCACCCCATGTGGTTCATGTTTCTGCTGGCAGCGCTTGCCGTACCTGGATACTCCGACGATCACGTGCATGACCTCGAGGTGTTTAGCGGTTCGAGCGACACCGAGGAATTCCTCGAGTTCCCTTTGGAAACGGCGGGGACCTCCCGGTGACGCGCTGGCGGTTCGTTTAGACGGCAATTTCGCAGCAACCAACTGGAGCCAGGGGATTTAATGCCAGCAAGCGCCAAAATGGTGTTTCCGCCGCTGAGAAACTATTTTCGGAAGATACTTGACCGCGTTGGCCTTTACGGGCGCGTGAAAAGTTCATGGATTTATGATTATTACTGGGCGTTGGTGGATAAGCAGGTTGTTGACGATAGGCGGAGCGAGGTTGATTTCTATCGTAACCTCCTTGCAGGATTTCGCGAGGGTGATGTGGTCTTCGATGTCGGTGCCAACCACGGATATAAGACTGACATTTTCTTGAGACTGGGAGCCAGAGTTGTGTCGATTGAGCCTGATGAGGCCAGTCAACAGATTCTCAGGCAGAATTTTCAGCAATACCGGCTTAAGAAAAAGCCATTGGTGATCGTTAACAAGGCTGTCAGCGATAAAAGTTCAATCGAAAGAATGTGGATTGATGTGCCCGGTTCTGCGAAGAATACGCTCAGTAAGAAGTGGGCCGATACATTGAGGGATGATCCCACCCGGTTTGGACAAACACTGAGTTTTGGAGTTTGGAAAAATGTCGAGACGACTACGATTACCCAATTGATCACCAGGTGCGGTTGGCCTTTTTTTATCAAGATTGACGTTGAGGGGCATGAACTCAATGTGCTGCGGGGTATGCAGAAAGCGGTGCCGTATCTTTCGTTTGAAGTGAATTTACCCGAGTTTAGGTCGGAGGGGCTCGAGTGCGTGCGGGTCTTGGCTCGACTGGCCCGAAGCGGAAAATTCAACTACACAGCAGACTGTCGGCATGGTCTAGCGCTCCAGAACTGGGTCGCTGCCCCAGAGTTCGAGGCCATCTTCACGTCGTGTACCGAAACCTGTGTTGAGGTGTTCTGGAAAACTCCAGTTTCAAGTGTTGAGAGTTTTGTTGAGGATCCAGGTTAGATCCTGCAAGAAATATTAACTACTGTGTTTCGCGTTGCGTGACTGATCGAGCCCTGCCGGGTTCCGGTTCCATGTCCTGTGGAGGCCCTAAATTAATGACGATCATTGCGGAACGGCCTGGAGATTGGTCGGAGGAGCAGGGGTGCCGCTGAGCGGGTACGGATAAGTGTATGGCGTGTACTCATAGGTGGTGGTCGTATTGTCTGTGGTTAGCTCCTGGCGCAGCATGCTTGATGGTTCTGCGGCTGAAACAAAGTAATCACGATTCGGCATAACAAACGAGCTACCGCTATAAATCGGCATGGTTGAATCGTTTGCCCAAATATATGCGGGACTATAAGCCTGGTTGATTCCGCGACCGACTTGATAGTTCAGCGGGTAGGTTCCAGAGGTGCAGTCTTCCGTTAGCTCTATTACTCCGCTAACCTCGTTGTTCTGCGGATCAGAGACGTGATTGCTAAATACCATGCCAGCCCCGTCACGAAGCGCCATGTAATTCGACTGAGCTCCGTTTACTGCAACATTGAAAGTATTGTTGTAAATCTCCCACCACCTCGCACCGATCATGCCACACGTCCCATGCTGATCCACTTGGGCATTGTTTAGTGTGTTGTAACGGAATACAGTCCTTGCACCATAATAAGACTGGATGGCAGACGTTCCCCAGAAATATGCAGGATTCCCTGTCGCGTTGTAGGTAAAGGTGTTGGTCTCGATGTAGACCATGTTGGGGCTGCCGGGGAGAACATTGTCCGTCCATCCGCTGGGGTCATCTGCTCCCATGCCCATATTATGGATCATTTCGGAGGCTGCCCCGGCCGTGAAAGTATTGTTGTTGATCAGGCCGGTGCCATTTCCAGACACTACCAGGAAAATCGCAAGGTCGGGTGGATCGCTGAACGTGTTGTTGTCAATGTGATACAGGGCTGTCACTACGCCGCCACAACTTGACAAGCCGCCACATCCTGAGACAGTGATCGCCGGGGGTTTACTGCTGGTATAGGTGCCGTTGAAAGTAAAGCCCGTTATCTCCGCGGGAGTGGTGGCGTTTGAGTTCAGAGCGATGTTAGCGTTTGTGATCGTGACCGAACCGCTTGCGCTTAGCGTTATACCTTTTGTGCTCGGAATCGTAACTTGTGCAGACCAAGTGCAGGCGCCTGAAGGCACAACCACAGTGTCTCCAGAGGACGCAGAGTTGATGGCGGCCTGCACTGCAGAGGAGGAGCACGATGCTGCGGTAACGGTATTGGCCTGCACATTGACGCAAAAAAGCGCGCCCCAAGAAACTGAAAGTAATACGCCTTTTAAGATTTTCACCATGGATTGCCGTTCTCTTCCCGGATAATTTGTCAGCAGTATATCTTAACAATGCTCAATCCAAGGGTAGGTGAAGGCGCTGCGGCTGACAAGTTGTGGCATCAAAATTAAAGTACTAAGGTAATAGGGCATGGGTTACCATGGTAACCTCCGGCTCTGAGAGGCACTTTGCTGCAACCGCCGCCAGACAAGGTAGATAGCGGCCGCTGAAGCGATTTTCTGCAGCCGATTCATCGAGTAAGAAATAGTCGCCGTCTTTGACCCGAATGTTTGCTGAGGGCACATATTGATGAAACCGCTGGTCTCGATTCTTATTCCCGCATATAACGCCGAAGACACAATCGGTTACACGATCCAGTCCGCGGTGGCACAGACTTGGCAACGTAAGGAAATCATCGTGGTGGATGATGGGTCCAGCGATCGCACGGCGGAAGTCGCGCGCCGATTTGCCTCGAAAGGTGTCACGGTCGTGTCCAAGGACAATCAGGGGCTTTCGGCGGCGGTAAACTTCGCCTTCCGACTCAGTTGTGGGGACTATATCCAAGAATTGGATGCGGATGACATCTTGGCGTCCGACAAGATCGAGCGGCAGCTTGCAACGCTAAAGGAAGGAGAAAGTCGGCAGATTCTTCTTTCCTCGCAGTGGGCACCTTTCTATTATCGGACGCGCCATGCTCGCTTTGTTTGTAACTCCCTATGCCAAGACCTTTCCCCCGTGGAGTGGCTCCTAAGGAAGATGGGCGAGAACTTCCACATGCAAAATGCAACTTGGCTGGTTAGCCGTGAGTTAGCCGACGCCGCAGGCCCCTGGGACATAGATCTTCAGTATGATCAGGACGGCGAATATTTCTGCCGCGTGTTGTTGGTCTCGGAAGGGACCCGTTTTGTGCCGGGAACGGGTGTCTTCTACCGCAACTCTGGCTCGAATAGCATAAGTTACGTTGGAAACTCAGATAAGAAAAAAGATTCGCTGCTCGTTTCGATGAAACTACACACTCAATACTTGCGATCCCTCGAAGAGAGCGAACGTACCCGAAGGGCATGTCTGACATACCTCCAGACTAAGTCGATTCACTTCTACCCAGAGCGGCCTGACATTCTTGCGGAGTTGCAGATGTTGGCGGCAAAACTTCAAGGAGACTTAGAGGTGCCACGCTTGCGTCCAAAATATGCCTGGATGGAACCGCTGTTCGGTTGGAAGACCGCGAAATGGTCCCAGATGGTGCTTCCACAAATGAAAGCTTCGTTAGTCAGGCATTGGGACAAGGCAATATTTAAACTTGAAGATCGCGAAAGCCTGCGTATCAACGCAGGGAGAGTCACCTAATAAGATCGTTGCCGGCTGCGGAAGATTGCGGGGCGGCTCCCGTTGGAAGAAGCACCTGCAGATCTTACCCAGACTAGAAATGAATGGGAATATTGATTCGAGCTCCCTGGATGTTGGAGGTTTGGCAAAGTTGACCGCGTCCGGAATGAGTGACAAGATCGCGGTGGCATTGCTTACGGGCGGCGGCGACCAGCCTTACGCGTTCGGTTTGGCAACCACACTTATGTCGGAGTGCGCTGCCTTGGATCTGATTGGTAGCGATGAGCTAGATTCACCGGACTTTCATGGCAAGCCGGGGGTGACCTTTCTTAATCTACGCGGGAGCCAGCAGAGTGACGCGGGCTTCCTAACGAAGGTCTCCCGGGTCTCGATGTACTATGTCAAACTGATTCGCTATGCCTGGACGGCCAAGCCAAGAATTTTCCACATTCTGTGGAATAATAAGTTCGAGTTCTTCGACCGAACCCTGATTATGCTTTACTACAGGCTGTTGGGGAAAAGTATCATCCTCACCGTACACAACGTAAATGCCGGCAGACGAGACGGTAAAGATAACCCGATCAATCGACTAACTCTGCGAGTTCAGTATCGACTTTCCGATCATATCTTCGTTCACACAGAAAAGATGAAGCTCGAACTCGCCGAAGAATTCGGCCAACAGGCGACCCGGATTACCGTCATTCCTTTCGGAATCAACAACGCCGTTCCCAATACAGCTTTGACGTCAGCCGAGGCGAAGCAGCGGCTGGGGATTAGGGACGGCGAAAAGACAGTTCTTTTTTTTGGCAACATCACACCGTATAAAGGGGTTGAGTACCTAGTGACGGCGTTTCAACAGTACCTGGCCCAGCCCAGGGGTTATAGGCTGATTATCGCCGGAAGGCCGAACAATTGTGAAAGATACTGGAACTCGATCCGAGAAGCAGTTCACGAGGACGTGCAGACAGGTCAGGTGCTGTTGAGGGCAGACTTCATTCCAGATGATGAGACCGAGCTTTACTTCAAAGCGGCAGATGTCCTCGTGCTGCCCTACAGGCATATTTATCAAAGCGGTGTCCTGTTTCTGGGATATAGTTTCGGCCTGCCCGTTCTCGCCGCCAACGTGGGCTCGTTGAAGGAAGAGATAGTGGAGGGCAAGACAGGGTTCGTTTTCAAGCCAGAAGATCCCGTTGATTTGGCAAGAACCATTGAGCGGTACTTCGCCAGTGATTTATTCACAAGACTGGAAAGTCACAGGCGGGAGATACGTGACTATGCCAGACAGCGGCACTCATGGGATACGGTTGGCCAGGTGACCTTGGGGATCTATGCCGGTCTTCTTAACATGGCCTCTTCAGCGCGGGCATCGACCTGATGCATCGAACTCTCCCATCGATTTGAAAGCTTCCTCATGAAAGTGACTTCTCAATTGTGATTCGGCTTTGTGCAGCTTAATTTATTCGTCCTCTTTGTCCTAATTGGCTTATGCCTTCCAGCTTAGCAGCGCAAGAGCAACAGTTAGACACGCTCAGCACCGCGCATCTGCAGACTGACCTGAAAGGCCGGTCCGTTCGCGGAGGTTTGTTTACTCTTGCCTCGCAGGGTGCTCAGTTCGTCATCCAATCCGTCTCAACGGTAGTGTTGGCTCGATTGCTCACCCCCGCTGACTTCGGGCTGGTGGCCATGGTGACTGCCATCACGGGACTAGCCGTAGCGTTTGCCGATCTGGGCCTTTCCGAGGCAACCATTCAGTGCCAGGAAATTAACTATGATCAAGTCAGCACTTTATTTTGGATAAATGTAGCAATCGGTTTGACGCTGACGTTGGCTACGGCGGCCCTGGCTCCGGTCTTGGTCTGGTTCTATAGGGAACCACGTCTGAAAGACGTCACGCTCGTGCTTTCTCTCACGTTCCTCATAGGCGGGCTAAAAGTGCAGCACGACGCACTTCTCAGGCGCCAGATGAAGTTTTCATCCTTAGCTATTCGAGACGTGGCTTCGTACTCTGTTGCTGTTCCAGTAGCCATCATAATGGCTTGGCGTGGAGCTGGCTATTGGGCGCTGGTTGGCTTTCCTCTCACTTTGAGTTTGACTCGGATGGCACTTTCCTGGTTGATGGTGCGATGGATACCAGGTTTACCGCGGCGCGACGCCAAGGTTGGCTCCATGATCGCGTTTGGCGGCCACGTGGCTGCTTCGTACCTTATATACAATATGAATCGCAGCGCCGACAATGTACTGATTGGCTGGTATTGGGGAGCTGGTCCATTGGGGCTTTATTCGCGGGCCTACAATCTTCTCATGTTACCCATGCGCCAGCTCAGTGCCCCGGTCGGTAGTGTTCTTGTCCCTGCTTTTAGCAGACTCCAGCATGATCCTGAACGGTTCGCGCGATATTACCTGCGTGCCATCAACCTCGTAATGTGGATGAGCGCTCCGCTTTTCGGCTTTCTTCTAGTTGCTGCGGAACCCGTGATCGTTCTGACACTGGGAAATCAGTGGCGACAAGCCGCTCCCGTTTTTCAGATTCTCGCTATATCTGCCTGGGGGCAGTTACTCCTCGACTCGACCATTTGGTCATTTGTGAGTCGCGGAAAATCAGAGAGGCTTCTGAAGCTCTTGCTGGTCATTTCACCGATCATGGTCGGCAGCTTTGCAATAGGCTTGCCATTCGGCATCAAGGGGGTGGCTTTGTCCGGCTCCGTAGTACTGCTCGCCATTCTCCCATGGATTCTCAAATTTACGTTCCGCGGAACAAACTTGACCTTACTGCGCCTCGGAGGAGCCATCCTGTACCCTATTTCCTTATGTATCGTCGGTGTTTTCTTGGCGGAACTTGCCTTACACTTGGTCGCTCCGCAGCGTACTGCTTCGCAGCTTCTCGTCGCTGCGTTGGGTTTTATCGCGGCTTATTCACTCTCGGCATTCATAGCCCCAGTGCGACGGGAGGTCATGTCTTTCAAGGAATTATTCAGAGACTTGCGTCTATCCAGTCCAACCGTCTAGCGAAGTGCGCAGGATGATCGCTGCTATTCAACGCACGTATGGCCCTGAAGTACAAATCGTCAAACAACTTATGCTTCATTCAGATATCGGTCGGGAAAGTTCACACCGTAGCACGAGCATGCTCCGCTCCTAACCGCATATTTGGCTCCGAAGGAACCCTGCGCATATGGTAATCACCAGCACACCCCTCCGCATTTCATTTTTTGGCGGCGGCACCGACTATCCCGTGTGGTATCGGGAGCATGGCGGCTCCGTATTGGCGACCACCATCAACAAGTGTTGTTACATTACTTGTCGGCGACTGCCGCCTTTCTTCGAGCACCATAGTCGAATCTCCTACAGCAAGGTCGAAAACGTGCGCAGAAACGATGCGATCGAGCATCCCTCTGTGCGCGGCTGTCTACAATTTCTTGGCATTGATGAAGGGCTCGAAATTCACCACGTAGCCGATCTTCCGGCGCGAACCGGCCTGGGCACAAGTTCAGCTTTTACGGTGGGACTTCTCCTCGGCCTCTATGCGCTGCAAAACAAAATGCGTGATAGGCAGGCGCTGGCCGACGATGCCATCCATGTGGAGCAGGATGTGATTGGAGAGGTCGTGGGTGCGCAAGATCAGGTGAGTGCAGCCTATGGAGGCTTCAATCGTATCAACTTCCATACGGATAAATTGATCGAGGTCAAACGGGTATTAACGGCGCCGAGTAGGTTGACCGAACTCCAAGATCATTTGGCTCTTTACTTTACCGGCTTTTCCCGGACGGCTTCCAAGATCGCTGAGGAACAAGTCAGAATGACACCGCAGCGAAAGAATGAATTGGAAAACATGCTGCAGCTAGTTGATCAGGCCGAAGCCGTGATTACCAGTTCCGGCTCACTCGACGAGTTTGGCCGCTTACTGCACGAGAGTTGGCAAATCAAGCGATCGCTAACGCAGAAGATTACCAACCGTAGCATCGACGAGATTTATGAGGCCGGACTTAGCGCCGGCGCTCTCGGAGGCAAGCTGTTGGGTGCTGGGGGCGGAGGTTTTATGCTGTTTTACGTTGCGCCGGAGCGGCGTCAGGAGTTGCGAGAGCGGTTGAAAAAGCTGTTGTGTGTTCCATTCTCATTCTCAAATAAAGGAAGTAGCATTGTGGTCTACGAGCCGGATGAAATATATGACAAATCGCTGGTTACGGAGCGAGATGCGGTCTATGCCTAGCAGAACGGATGTTGTGGTGCTATGCGGCGGCTCAGGAACGCGTTTGCGGAGCGCCATTGCCGATGCCCCCAAGGGGATGGTCGACATTGCCGGTCGCCCGTTTTTGGAGCTCCTGCTTCGGCAGTTGCGCCGGTACGGTTTCGACCGCGCGATTTTGGCGGTTGGGTACCGGAAAGACATCATCCAATCGCATTTTGGCGATCGAGCTTTCGGCCTTAGGTTGTCGTACTCTCCTGAGTTATACCCCCTAGGGACCGCTGGGGCGTTACGCAACGCCGCAGACCTGCTTGAATCCGAAAACGCCTTGATCATGAATGGGGATAGCTACACCGATGTTGACCTGGGTGAGTTCGTGGTCAAACACAATGAAGTGAAGGCTGATGTTTCGGTGGTAGTTGTAGCTGCGGATGAACGCGGCGACGGTGGATCGGTAATGCTCGATGAAATCGGCAACCTTACGAAGTTTGCGGAGAAAGAAGGATTGATTCGTGCAGCCTACATCAATGCAGGTATCTACATGATGTCTCACAAAATGATTGCTGCAATACCGCCGGGAGTCGAGGTCTCATTGGAGAGGGAAGTTCTCCCTAGGTGGCTGCGAGAGCGAAAGTATGTCAGGGGCTTTGTCTGCCAAGGTGGATGCATCGATATTGGTACTCCGGAGCGTTATCAGAGTGCAAGAAATACTCTGGCAAACCTCGAAGTAGACGCGAAGGTTCCGCAATGCGAGGGTGAATTATGAAAATTATGATTACGGGAGCCGCTGGCTTCATCGGTGGATTTCTGGCGAAGTACTGTCTGGAAGCTGGTTGCTCCGTATTGGGTATTGGAGTCAGCGAGCCGATTGAGGGGTGGAACTCTGGCGCTTTTGCGCACTGCGATATTCGTGATACCGCGCGTTTATCGTACTTGATATCCACGTTTCAGCCGGATCGCATATTTCATCTGGCAGCGCAAAGTTACCCGACCGTCTCGCTGGTGCAGCCGCGAGAGACGATTGACATCAATGTTGGAGGGACAGTCAACCTCTTCGAGTGTATACGTGCCGCCGGGATATTGCCGGTTGTCGTGGTGGCATGCTCGAGCGCGGAGTATGGGCCGGTAGAAAGCCATAACCTGCCGGTTCGGGAAGATCATCCGCTTCGTCCATTGCATCCTTATGGTGTCAGCAAGGTCGGCCAGGACCTGCTAGCCGCTCAATACTTCGCCAATTACTCAATTCCGTGCGTGAGAATTCGGATCTTCAATACTACGGGACCGGGCAAGTTAGGTGATGTTTGCTCCGATCTCACCAAGAGGGCGGTGGAGATTGAGCTCGGAATGCGTCCTCCATCTCTTATGGTCGGTAATCTGACCAGCCGGGCAATCATTGACGCACGCGACTTAGTTCGCGGCCTCTGGTTGTCGGCGGAGCGTTGCTTGCCAGGAGATGTCTACAACCTGGGTAGTGAACGCATTTATTCGATCGAGGAAGTTATTAGCACCATTAAGGCCCACAGCAAGCGAGATTTTGTAATACAGCAGGATCCAAAGCTAATGCGGGGCTGCGACGAGCCAGTCATTGCGGGCGACATCGCTAAATTTCGGAATTGCAGTGGCTGGACCATGGAAATAGGGTTGGCCAAGACTGTGAGCGATATGCTGAATTGGTGGAGGGACCGACTTTCTTCTGCCTCGAATCGTGATCAGCTTGTCTTCGATAGTCGAGCCTCACAGCTACTTTCTTGAGAAACGCAACCAAGTCCTTGCTCTCGAATGTGGATTAAACTTCTCCCGGCAAGTTGCCAGCACCGTCTTTAGTTAGCCCAGCCATGCCTAGAACACTTACCAATGAGACCGCGATGACCAGCAATATTCTGCGCACCAATATGGAGCGCAGCCTGGAAGTCCACAACCAACTCATCGTGGAATGCCTGCCGTCGCTGGCCGCGGCGGCCGATGCGCTAATCCTGGCTTACCGTGGAGGCCGCAAAGCACTGTTTTTTGGCAATGGCGGCAGTGCGGCGGACGCGCAGCATCTGGCTGCTGAGTTCGTCGGGCGTTACTTGCGCGAGAGGGATCCGATGCCGGCGTTAGCGCTCAACGCCAACAGCTCTGCCGTCACCGCCATCGGTAACGACTATGGATATCACGAGGTCTTCGCGCGTCAACTTCAGGCGTTTGCCACTCCAGGCGACGTAGCGGTTGCCATTAGTACCTCGGGGAACTCGACGAATGTGATTCAGGCAGTGACGTGTGCGCGGAGACTAGGACTCTTTACCATTGGGATGACGGGCGCTGGAGGAGGACGGCTGCGCAACCTTGTGGATGTGCTGATCGCGGTTCCGTCACAGGAAACGCCTCGCATTCAGGAGTGCCACATTCTGGCCGGTCACGCACTTTGCGATGCGGTTGAACAGGCAATGGCGAGCCAGTATACCGTTCTGGCTGAGGATCGTCGGGACGCGGGATGCACCGCCCATGACTGAGCTAGTAATCGAAGCCGGCCACACGGAGGAGCAGTATTGGCGGGATCTTTGGCGCTACCGCGAATTGTTTTATTTCCTCGCGTGGCGCGATCTGCTGGTGCGCTATAAGCAAACCTTCGTGGGAGTGGGCTGGTCGATCATCCGGCCGCTGCTGACGATGGTTGTGCTCACGGTGGTTTTTGGGAAACTGGGCAAAATGCCTTCAGGAGGGGTGCCGTACCCGCTGCTGGTTTTTTGCGGCATGTTGCCCTGGCAGTTTTTTTCCACCGCGATGACCGAAAGCGGGAACAGCCTGGTAACAAATTCCAACCTGATTTCCAAAGTCTATTTTCCGCGATTGGTCATTACGGTAAGCAGCGTCATCACCAGTTTTGTGGATTTACTGATCTCCGCTGTCTTCCTGGTTGCCCTTATGATCTGGTACCGGCAGGCGCCAACGGCAGCGGTATTCTTTCTGCCATTTTTTGTGCTGCTGGCGTTCGGGGCATCGTTTGGGCGTCGGTTTGTGGATCGCCGCTCTCATGGTGGAGTACCGCGATTTCCGTTTTATTGTTCCGTTCATGGTCCAGTTTGGCCTCTACATTTCGCCGGTGGGCTTCCAGAGCAGCGTCGTGCCGCAGAACGTTTCGCCTGCTCTACTCACTCAATCCGATGGTAGGAGTCATCGATGGTTTCCGCTGGTGCCTGTTGGGCGCGCGAAATGATATTTACTGGCCCGGCCTCGGCATTGCGGTGATTGGCGTCCTGATGTTGGTTGCGTCAGGTATCTGGTATTTCAGGAAAGACCGAACAAACTTTTGCCGACGTGATTTAAGCGATGCTCACGACTTCTTCCACGATCCCGGTTATGTCCGATCCTGCCATCACCATCGAGAATCTCGGCAAACGGTACACCATCGGCCATCCACAGGCCAAAGGCGACGGCATGCGCCATGCTATCGAGGGTGCGATGCGGGCGCCAATCGCCTGGCTTCGCTCGCGAGGCCAAAAGAAGCGGCAGCAGTGCCGATTTCTGGGCATTGAGGGATGTTTCTCTGCAGATCAAACAGGGCGAAGTGGTCGGCATCATCGGCCGCAACGGGGCGGGGAAGAGCACCTTGTTGAAAATTCTGAGCCGGATCACGGTTCCCACCGAGGGACGAATCCGCATCGATGGCCGGATCGCCAGTCTGCTGGAGGTGGGCACCGGGTTTCATCAGGAACTCACCGGCCGCGAAAACATCTTTCTTAACGGCGCCATCCTGGGTATGAGCCGCGCGGAGATCATCCGCAAGTTCGACGAGATCGTCGAGTTCTCGGAGATCGAAGAGTTTCTCGACACGCCGGTCAAACGTTATTCTTCCGGCATGTATGTCCGCCTGGCTTTTGCGGTGGCCGCTCACCTTGAACCCGAAATACTGATCGTCGACGAGGTGCTCGCAGTCGGCGACGTCGCCTTCCAGAGGAAATGCCTGGGAAAGATGGGAAGCTTTGCCCAGAGCGGGAGAACGGTCCTTTTCGTCAGCCACAACATGGAAGCCATTCGGAACTTATGCCAAAGGGGCATCTGGATGAAGGATGGCCAACTGCATAAAGACGGAAAGGCGGAGGAAATCATCGAGGCCTATTTCAACAGCACCTCCGATGAACTCTCCTTTTCTTGTGCGAATCCGGACTATGGGCTGACCATTCAGAAGGTCGTACTAAAAAACGACCGAGACGAGGAGAGCAGCCAGTTTCGGCCCGGCGATGATTTGGTCGTGGAAATATCGTACGACGCACAAAAGCGCATCGAGAGGCCCTATGTTGTACTCGGCGTGCAGGGAATTAATGGCTCATGTTTTACGTCCAACATGCTGCTGGATGGGCAGCGGCCCGACGCCTTGGCAGGTAAAGGGAAGGTTGTTTGCCGGTTCAAATCCTTGCCTCTTCTGCCACAAAGCTACTCTGTCAAGATGTCGGTTAGAACGAAAAACGGCAATGACATGATCGTGAACTACCAGGACGTGGCCTATTTCAGCGTGGTGGGAGATCTTGCGGAATACGGCTACATGGGCGAATTTATATCGCGGGCTTCGCAATCCACCTCGGTCGTGGTGCCTTATGAATGGCATCTGCCCGACGGAACAATTGCTCCGATATCCCTGGTGCAGGGCGAGAAAATGGAACACAACCGATGCTACGGCAAGTATCACGTCTCAACTGGGCTTAGCCTGACTTCGTAAGACTTACCCATTTACACAGCGGCGCACCAAGCCAGAGCGATTTCCAACCATGGCGGAAGCAATCATAGCAATCATTCCTGCTCGCGGCGGTTCCAAGCGAATCCCGAACAAAAACATCAGGCCTTTGGCCGGTAGACCGATCATCGCGCACACTATTATTGCTGCCCTGGAAAGCTGCCTATTTGAGCGCGTGGTGGTCAGCACCGATAGCCCGGAGATCGCTGGCGTCGCGCGACAATATGGTGCGGAGGTTCCATTCCTACGTGACGAAGCCTTGGCCGATGACTTCACTCCGGTGTCTGCGGTTACCGCCGACGTATTGATCCGGCTTGACCCCGCCGCCGTCAAGTATGAATCAGTCGCCCAGTTGATGCCGAATTGTCCGTTGCGAACCGCGCACGATGTCAGCGATAGTTACAAGCATTTTCAGAAAACTGGAGCACAAACCCAGATTTCAGTTGTCCGATATGGCTGGCAGAATCCCTGGTGGGCCATGCGTCTCGATGAACTGGGCGAATTAAGACCGCTTTTTCAGGAACAGATAACGGCGCGCAGCCAGGACCTGCCAGAACTTTTCTGTCCTACGGGAGCGATCTGGTGGGCTCAAAGCACAACCTTCCGGCGATCCAAGACATTTCATCAGCAAAACAGGACAGGGTGGGAAATTCCGTGGCAGCGAGGCCTTGACATTGATAGCTTTGAGGACTGGGCCATGGCCGAGGTTCTGTTCAGGCTCGCACCATTTCGACTCGAAGGCGGCGAGGAAAGCCCTACTCTGGCATACATGGCAACCGGCCCCAGGAAATCAGATCACCCATTCTCGGGGTGATGAATCGGGATGACGCTGCGCAAGGGCCGCTCATTTTCTAATCCCGAGTTGGCCGTATAGACCATGACCGGCACGGAGCAGATGCTTCGATGACTCTTGCGGTTTACACCACAATCTATCCGGGCGTTGAG
The DNA here is from genome assembly GCA_963746515.1 of uncultured Acidobacteriaceae bacterium. GTDB lineage: Bacteria > Acidobacteriota > Terriglobia > Terriglobales > Acidobacteriaceae > Bog-257. The sequence goes on from CAVVBO010000007.1 coordinate 519,057, forward strand.
CCTTATTTGCCGGATTGGTACCGCTCACTGCGCCAACAGACGGACCAAGACTTCCAGCTCTGGATAGGCTTGGACAATCTGGCGAGCGAATCCATCGAGAATATGCTGGGATCGGAGCTGAAGGCGAACTGGGTGGTAGCTCATCCCGGAGACACACCCGCACAGATCAGGCAGCAGACTCTAGCCCGGATTGTGGAAACCTGCGACGCAGTGGTGCTGGTAGACAGCGATGATTTGCTCCATCCGTCTCGCGTGGCGGCAGCCCGGGCGGACTTACAGGCTAGCGATCTGGCGGGCTGTACGCTACGCCTTATCGATCAGCAAGGGAACGATCTCGACTTGACCTTCAGTCTGCCGCCGGGGCTTGAGGCCGAGAACGTGTTTCCGCGAAACAATGTCTTTGGTTTCTCAAACTCGGCCTTTCGCTCAGACTTGCTGCGACAGTGTTTGCCGATCCCGGTCGAGGCAGTCCTAGTGGACTGGTTTCTTGCGACGCGGGCCTGGCTATCAGGCGCAAGGCTGTCATTCGACCCTGTGCCGCGAATGGATTATCGGCAGCATCCTGCCAACACAGCTCGCGTTAGATTTCCCGTCAGCCAGGAGCAGGTTGTCTCCGACACGGCGCTGGTCCGGCAACATTTTCAGCTGTTGCTCGACGGGCCGATACGGAATGCCGTGGGGGAGCGGGAAGGCGCGCTCACGGCAGTGATAACCGACGTTGAAGAATTCCATCAGCGGATTGTCCTTCAGCCAGCACAGTTGGGCGAATACCTGCAGGCTCTGAATGCACTGCACCCGGCGCCGCTGTGGTGGTGTTGTGTTGCTCACCCTAACTTACGGTATATGTGGACGGGGCGAGAATCCTAGATATGCAAACTATCAAATTTAGCGACGTGGAAGTCGGGCCCGGCAAGCCTCCTTACATCATCGCGGAGGTGGGATCCAATCATAATGGCGACATGAAAGTCTGCCGTCAAATGATTAATGCGGCTGCGGCTGCGGGCGCCCACTCAGTCAAATTCCAATCCTGGACCGACACCTCACTTATCGCCGAAGAAGAGTATGCCCGCAATACGGAATATTCGGATAAGAAAAAACATTTTGGCTCATTGCGGGAAATGGTGACGGCCTACCAGCTAACCACCGAGCAGCATCGTGAAGCTCATGCGCATTGCAGGACCAAGGGCATTGCCTTCTGCTCGACCCCTTTCTCTACGCAAGAGGCCGATCTCCTCGAAGAGTTGGGGGTGCCTTTCTTCAAGATTGCCTCGATGGACATTGTCCATTTGCCCCTGCTGAAGTATGTGGCGCGCAAACAGCGGCCAGTTGTCATTTCGACCGGTATGGCGACCCTGACGGAAATAGAGCAAGCTGTTGAAACCGTTCGCGCGGAAGGCAATGAACAGATTGTGCTGCTGCATTGCGTTTCAATCTATCCTCCGGAATACGGCACAATTAATCTGAGGAATATGGCGACTCTGAGACAAGCTTTCGACGTGCCGGTGGGATTCAGCGACCACACCTTGGGCACCGCTGTCCCGCTTGCCGCAATCGCGTTAGGCGCCTGTGTCATCGAAAAACATTTCACTCTCGACCAGGAAATGCCTGGATGGGACCATGCCATCTCAGCCAATCCAGAGCAACTGAGGACTATCGTCACAGAGGGAAGAAACATTTTCGATGCGCTGGGGGGAAATGGACGAGTGGTCAGTGCGGCGGAGATGGAGAAGCGAAAAAATTTTCGCCGGAGTCTGGTGGCCCGACGAAAACTGGAGCGAGGTCACATGCTAACCGAGGCTGACCTGGACGCCAAGCGCCCCGGGACTGGCATCGCCCCCAACGAATTAGCCTATGTCCTTGGCCGCCGTCTGGTGTCCGAGATTGCCCCTGACCAGGTGCTTCATTGGAAACATCTGCAGTAATCGAAGAGGAGCACTTGTGAACTTGCCGGTGATTGTGGTTGGGGGAGGCGGTCACGCCAAGGTGCTGGTCAGCGCTCTTCTCCTGCAAAATCGGAGCATTTTCGGCTTTGTTGACCCCAAGCCTTCACTCCCTCCTTTGCTGGGCATTGTGCACCTCGGCGATGACGACCTTATTTTTCTTCATTCGCCAATTCAGGTACGACTGGTAAACGGCGTGGGCTCGACCGGTTCGACCGTTTTGCGCCGTGCCATTTATGAACGGTTCCGCGAGAAGCAATATATTTTCGAAACCGTGATTCATCCCTCTGCCATCATCGCACCTGAAGTACATATCGAAGACGGCATTCAAGTCATGGCAGGAGCTGTCGTGCAACCCGGAAGCCATCTGGGGGCAAATGTGATTATCAACACGGGAGCCCGCGTCGACCACGATTGTTTAATCGACGCACACGCGCACATTGCGCCGGGGGCCACGTTGTCCGGTTCTGTCCACATTGGCAAAGGAGCACACATTGGAACCGGAGCCAGCATCATCGAGGGCATAGATGTTGGTGAGGCCAGCATTGTCGGGGCTGGCGCAGTCGTGCTCGGCAATGTTGCCGCGGGCGTTACGGTCGTTGGCGTTCCGGCTAGACCCGTAGGCATGTCGATGGTTTCCCGATAGGACAGAATCGCATGCAAAGCAATCCAGTTTACGTCGTGCATTGTGTTGACACGGAAGGACCGTTGCACGAGTCGGTCGATGTGACCTTTGAAAGATTGCGCTCGATCTTCCATCTCGAATTGGATCCTAGCGAGGATTTACTGCGCCGCCTCCAGGCCGGAACAGTGCATCTGGGCGGACTGGAGGCCGCCGTCCAAACAGTGGTGGCCCCGCATTTGTTGGCCTACAACGATACTTGGGACAAGGTTGATGCCATGCTGGCCGAAATCATGCAGCAATCTTTTCGTACCCAGGTTCGTGATTCCGGCGGGGAAGGGTGGATCTACAACTGGTTCTGCGTCGATCATGTCGATTACGAGGTGAATCCGCGACGCAGGGACATGGGGTATCACAACATCTTTGAACATTACCGCCGGCTAATCCGCGAGACCGGCTCATCGCAGGATGGACTGCACTTCCACTATCATCCTCATTCGTTTCGCCGTGAAGCCCACCGCTGCGCAACTCACTGGTGGGCGTCTTCTGACAGTCTGCACCAGATATTGTCTCGCCGGGTCATCGATCATCAGTGGTTTCCCGCAGCGCACCGTCCAGGGTTCCACGTCATCCGGCCAGACAGCCACTGGTTTCTGGAACAGCATATTCCGTTCGATTACTCGAACCAAGCTATGGTAGATACTGGGGCAGATGGAGCCCAGTTCGGACTGTCAGGCGGTCGATTTGGAGACTGGCGCCGGGCGCCGGCCACATGGCAGCCCTTTCATCCTTCTGCCGACGACTACCAGATTCCGGGCAATTGCCGCCGATGGATTGCACGTTGCCTGAATGTTGGAACGCGCTACCGGTTGCTCCAGGAGCGGGATGTGCAGCAGGCGTTCAGGGAGGCGGCTGAAGGCAAGCCAGTCGTCCTGGCCCTAACGAATCATGATTTCCGGAACATGGCTTCGGATGTCAAGGCCACCCGGGATCTGATCCAGCGAGTTGCTGCCGATTTCCCGGATGTACCTTTTCTATTCTCCGAAGCCGTGGAGGCGATGCGATCCGCGTTGAATCTTAAGGCGCTGCCCCCCTGTGAACTTGAATTGACGATCGAGCGGGTCGACGACTCCACGCACATCCTGAAGGTATATTCGAAAACTCCGACCTTCGGTCCGCAACCTTGGCTGGCGTTGAGGACGGTTGCGGGAACCTATCATTTTGACAACTTCGATATCGATACGCCGTTCCATCAATGGCAGTATGTTTTTGACGAAGAAACATTTCCTCTCTCGGCAGTGAGTGCCATTGGAGTTGCAGCCAATAATGCGTTTGGAACAACGACGGTGGCGGTAATGAATCCGGCGACTGCACAGGTCTCGCGAAGGCATTGGAATCTGCCACGGTCCCCGGTTCTCGGAGATGCTGAACTCTGCCACACCGGTCTGTGCCATAACTAAAGCTATCTTCTGTCCACTCTGATGATCTAGCCTCGCATAGGCCTTCCGAGCCGCCTGCTAATCCGTTGCAAGAAGAGAACAGACAACCTGATTCATATCGCTTGCCCATCATGCCCCAGACCACTTCAGAAGCGCGCCTTGAAAGCGTTATCATCTCCCCGGCCGCTTCTATTGGTCAGGCCATTGCGCATCTAGATAAAGCTGGAACCGGTGCACTGGCGTTGTGCTCCAGCGGCAGAAAGCTTGTTGGCTTACTGACGGACGGCGATATTCGGCGAGCGATTCTTAGGTCGCGGCTGCTGGATGATCCTTGTGGCTCGATCTGTAGCCTGGAGCCGGTTGCGGCTCTCCGACCAGTGGCTCCTGCCGAGGCGCTTCGGCTGATGAACCGGCATGACATCAATCATCTGCCGGTGGTGGACGCGGACGGAGTGCTGCACGATCTAATCCTGCGCCGCGACCTGGGAAACAAGATTGACCTTGGCGCAATCGCGCGGCTTCGTCTTGAAAGCGCCGTAATTTCCCCGACAACTTCGATTGGTGAGGCCATTGCTTTTCTGGATAAAGCGGGTACAGGAGCTTTGGTCCTGTGCATGAAGGATGGGATTCTCCGCGGCTTGTTGACCGACGGCGACATGCGCCGAGCCATTCTGCAGGGCAAATCCATGGCTGCTTCGTGCCAGACGATTTCCTGTCAGAAACCAATCGTCGCGTCTGGTCCCATTTCCTCGGGGGAAGCACTGGATCTCATGAATCAGCACGACATCAATCACCTGCCGGTGGTGGATGCAGAGAACCGGGTGGTTGAGCTTTTATTGCGCAAGGATTTAGTCCCGGAACTGAGTATGGGTCTTTCCGCTGTGATCATGGCGGGCGGATACGGAAAGCGGTTGCTCCCGCTGACGGAAAGTGTACCGAAACCCATGCTGCCGGTGGGCGACCGTCCTCTGTTAGAGCTGACCATTCAACAGTTGCGCCGCTCCGGTATTCGCGATGTAAACCTGACCACGCACTACCTCCCCGAATCCATCGTGAACCATTTCGGGGATGGGGAAGGGTTCGGAGTCAGACTAAATTACTTGAAAGAAGATCACCCCATGGGTACTGCAGGTGGACTAAGGCAGATGAATAGGCCCAATGGTCCGTTTCTAGTTATCAATGGTGACATTCTCACCGGGGTTCCTTTTCAGGAGATGCTGGCGTACCACCGGAAGCATCGGGCCATACTTACCGCAGGAGTTCGCAAATACGAGATGCAGGTTCCCTTTGGAGTCGTAGAGTGTGAGGATGTGAGAATTACAAATCTTCAGGAAAAGCCTTCGCTCAGTTTTTTTATCAATGCGGGAACCTATCTGCTTGAACCTTCAGCCTGCGACTACATTCCGGAAGGTTGTCCTTTCGACATGACTGATCTGATACAGAAATTGCTTGCGGCAGGACGGCGAGTAGTGAGTTTTCCAATCATGGAATACTGGCTCGACGTTGGCCGGCACGAAGACTATCAGAAGGCCCAGGAGGATGTACTGAAGGTGAAGGTTCTAGCATGAAGGTCTTGATTACAGGGGGCGCGGGGTACGTGGGTTCTACGCTTACCCCGCTCTTACTCGCCGCCGGACATCAGGTCCGCGTGCTTGACCATCTGGCGCATGGTGGTGAATCGCTCCTCGGCGTCTGGGGTCATCCGGGATTTGAATTCGTTCGTGGAGACATTCGCGATGGCTCGACCGTGCGCAGCGCCGTTTCAGGCAGGGAAGCGGTGATCCACTTGGCGGCCATTGTTGGGGATCCGTCTTGCTCCCGCCAGCCGGAACTAGCGTGCGCTACCAACCTCGACGCATCGCTTGCGTTGATTGAGGAGAGTAGGCAGGCTGGTGTCTGCCGATTCATCTTTGCTTCTACCTGTAGTAACTACGGGAAGATGAAAGACGCCACCCAATACGTAGACGAACAATCTGAGTTGAGGCCGATTTCCCTCTACGCTGAGACCAAGGTAGCGGTGGAGATGGCGTTGTTGCGGGGTGGTCACCATGACGACTGGTGTCCCACCCCCTTGCGGTTTTCCACGATTTACGGTGTATCGCCTCGAATGCGCTTCGATTTGACGGTGAACGAATTCACCATGGAGATGCTGAATAAGAAGCATCTCAAGGTTTTTGGCGAGCAATTCTGGCGCCCTTACGTACATGTGTTGGATGCCGCCCGGGCAATTCAGTTGGTTCTTAGCGCGTCGCCCGCAAGCGTCGCCGGACGGGTATTTAATGTCGGTGCGACGGACCAGAATTTTCAGAAACAACAATTGGTTGAACTTATCCGCCCCTATGCGCCAGATGCCATCGTCGAGTTTGTGCACAAAGCTGAAGACCCACGTGACTACCGAGTCTGCTTTGCGCGAATAACAAATCAGTTGGGATTCAATACCACGCGCACCGTCACCCAAGGCATCGCAGAGATCGCTCGCTTGGTGCAAGAGAATGTCGTAGCGAACTTCGCCGACGCTAGGTATCGCAATTAGGTTCTACCGGGAAGTGTGACCGACTCCGTGACAAGTTTGTTTGGCAGATCTCCGCAGTAGTCGGAACACCGATTCTCATTTTCCGGAGTCCAGTACACCGAAACTGAATGAAAGTAGTTGAAAAGCTCGCTTCAGTAGCGCCTGTGACCGGCAGCTTCATTCCCCTCATTGCGCCGGAAATTCGCGGCAACGAGTGGCGCTATGTAAAGGAATGCCTTGATACCACTTGGGTTTCTTCGGTGGGTTCTTATGTGGACCGGTTCGAGCAAATGGTGGCCCTGCAAGTCGGGGCGAAGCATGCTGTGGCCACGGTAAACGGTACCTCGGCGCTGCATATCGCGCTCCTGGTGGCCGGAGTGCAGCCTGACGACGAGGTGCTGGTCTCTACTCTGACATTCATCGCACCCGTCAATGCTATCCGTTATGCAGGTGCCTGGCCGGTGTTCATCGATGCCGAACCCGATTACTGGCAGATGGATCCCGTGCGAGTCGTAGAGGTTCTGGAGCGGGATTGCCGCTGGATTGATGGCAAGCTATACAACCGACGGACGGGGCGCCGCATCACGGCGATACTGCCGGTTCACGTACTTGGTCATCCTGTCGACTTGGATCCCATACTAGCGGTGGCCAGAAAATTCGGACTGAAAGTAATTGAAGACGCCACCGAGGGGTTGGGTGCCACGTACAAAGGGCGTGGTCTAGGTGGTTTCGGCGACATAGCCTGTTTCAGCTTCAATGGCAACAAGATCATTACTACGGGCGGCGGCGGGATGCTCGTCACAAACGATGGTGAGTGTGCTCAGAGGGCCAAGTATCTCACCACTCAGGCCAAGGACGACCCCATCGAGTATGTGCACGGAGAGATAGGTTACAACTATCGCCTGAGCAACCTGCTGGCGGCCGTCGGCTGTGCACAGATGGAGCAGTTGGCTGCTTATGTCGCCGCCAAACGGAAGATCGCCGCCTGCTATGCTAGCGAGCTCGAAAACGTGCCGGGCGTCGTACTAATGAGAAATGCCCCATGGGCTGCAAGCACATTCTGGATGTACACCATCATGGTTGACGAGCAGAAGTACGGGATGGATTCGCGCCGATTGATGCGCGCGCTCGGTTCACAAGAAATCCAGTGCCGCCCGCTCTGGCAGCCGATTCACCAGTCTCCTGCCCATGCTTCGGATAATGTCGCGGCAATGCCGGTGGCAGAACAACTGGCCCGGCAGGGCTTGAGTCTGCCGTGTTCGGTTGGACTGACTGAGTCTGAACAGAACAGGGTCATTTCCGCTCTAGTTGGACTAGGAAAATGAGTCAGCTGTTAGATAGGTCGCTGCATCCAGATGCTGTCCTGAGTGCTAGTATCGCCAACCCTGGCGAACTGTCGAAAGCTCTGTCCCATAGGAGCCGGCTTTTTCCAATTGCTGCACTGTTTCTACTCATCCTCGCTACCGCGTTGCGCCTTTATCATCTAAGCGACCGTAGCCTGTGGTTTGATGAAGCGGTCACGGCGAATATTTCGCGCGGTACGGTGACACAAGTACTAGAGGGGACACGGCTGGTCAGCGCGCCGGTCGTACACCCGTACATCCTGTACGTAGTCCAGAAAGTCGGAAAGGGCGCCGTGGCAGTACGTCTGCCTTCCGTCCTGGCAAGCCTTCTCGCGGTTCTCATGATGCTGGCTATGGTTCGCGCCAAGGTAAGCTACAATGCCGCGCTGTTTTCTGCAGCCATCCTGGCCGTCTCGGCCTCGCAGATCCGCTATGCGCAGGAAGTGCGCGAATACTCTCTTACGATCCTGTGGGCGGTAAGTATGATTTACTGCCTTCTTCGATGGGAAGCCGGGCGCCGAAACCGCCATCCTGTGTTGTTATATGTGGCGTTCTTTTTCGCGCCCCTCCTCCAATATGGGCTAGTTGTTCTGGCATTTAGCATTCTCGCCACAATGTGCGTGCGTCTTCTGTTGAGCCGTGATACTTGTTTCAGGCTCTTGCATGCAGTGATCGCATCCGCCTTCCTTGCCGCAGGAGGGCTGTTGTCCTTTGCTTTTACCATGCGCTACCAGATGCGGCTGAGAGGAACTCCCTGGTACCTGGTGTCGAATTACTTTGACCCCAGGACGATGAGTTTGCTGCACTTCCTGGGCAAAAACACCAAAGGGTTGCTGAGTTTCTTCATTCCCGGGCAATTGATTGCGCTGTGTTTTGTGCTTGCCGCAATCGTCTTTTGCGCTGCACAAGCCATTACTCGAAAATACGAGACCATTACGCTGCTGGTTTTCACTTCCTTATTGATTACCATCTGCGCTTCGCTAGCTAGGATTTATCCTTACGGCGGAGTACGCCAATGTTTCTTCCTGGCCCCAGGGTTAACGCTGTTCGCGGGTGTCGCTTTTGCGGACCTTTTACAACGTCTCAGGGTGTCAGCCCAGGCAGCAGCCACGGTTGGAGTTTTGGCCCTAATTCTGCTTTCGGGCTATCGAGGCCTGCTGAAGCAGTGGCCCTACGGGGAGTATGAAGACACTGTGAGTATCCTTAAAGAGCTGTCTAGGTCGAGTGCGCCGACCGACCAGGTGTGGGTCAATCACGACGCTGTGCCGGCTCTTGAGTTCTATCTGCAGGGTAGGGACAGCCGCTTCATCTATGGGAAATTTCACAAAGACCCTCAGGAATATGTGCCTGAATTGCTGGGTTCGATTGATCGCCACGACGATCGCCTCTGGCTTGTCTTTTCACACCTCCAACAGCCGAGTGATCGGGCTGAAGAGCAACTAATCGTTAATTCGTTGCGATCAGGTTGGGACGTGGAACCCGTAATCGCACCAACCAACACCGCCCTTTATGTTGCAGATCGAACGACATCTCCGTAACCATCACGCCCGGCGCGGCTGGAACTCTTTGCAAGTCACTCAGATTGAATCATCATGCACACGCGTTCGACTAAGCAGACAATAGTGCTGGGGGGCGGTATCTCGGGCCTGTCAGCGGCGCGGGCTATCCGCGAACTGGGTCATGAAGGCCTCTTGCTTGAGCAGTGTCCTACTATCGGCGGACTGACGCGGACCGTAGAGGTAGGAGATTTCTGTTTTGACTATACTGGGCATTTCCTGCATCTTGCCCGCTACAAGAGTCCTGCTGATATCCCTTACGCCGGTCTGAACGATGACGCCTGGCAGAAAATCAACCGGCGGTCCTGCTGTTTCGTAGCGGGGAAGCTAGTCGACGCCCCTATCCAGTACAACCTTGGTCAGTTGCCCCCAGAAATCTTGCATCGCTGTGTCAAGTCCTATGAGGAGCGACCAGCCTTGGAACGGTCTCAACCCCTTAACTTCCGCGACTTTGTCGTCCATGGCTTTGGTCAATACCTGGCCGACTTGTTCCTGATTCCCCAGAACGAGAAGACTATGGCGATCTCTCTTGATCGCTTATCCGTCAAGGCTGTCAAGCGATTCTTTCCCCCGCCCAATGAGGCGCTGGTTCGTGCAGGCATTCGAGGTGAGTTGCCGGCAACAGGGGAATACAATTCGAGTTTTTGGTATCCCAAAGCCGGGGGCATCGGAGCGCTAGTGAAGGGTTTGGGCTGCGGGCTGAATGCCGTTCGGACCAATCAGCAGGCCGCGGCGATTGATCTCAACAGAAGGAAGCTTCGAACCAGCACAGGTGAGAGCTTTAGTTGGGATTATCTGTTTTCAAGCATGCCTCTCAAGTCCCTCTGCCGCATTACGAACGACCCGGACTTGAGAAATGCCGCAGAGGAGCTTTCTCATAGCTCAACCGTCACCTTTAACATTGGCCTGAAGGGTCCACTGCAGCCCGAATTTGAAGGCGTGCACTGGATTTATGTGCCGGACCGTTCGATACCATTTTATCGAGTCGGCTTCTACTCCAACATCAGCCAAGGAACCTGTACTCCCGGCCATAGCGCTCTGTACGTGGAAGTGGGCGTACCTAGTGAGGAGATCCGAACAATCGATCTTGTTACAGAGCTGCAACCTAAGGTCATCACTGCACTGGAAGATTTAGGCTGGATCGACAGCCGTGCAGTCGTGTGTGTCGCGAGCCACGTCATCCGGCATGCATATGTCCATCATACCGATAGACGCGAACGTCTCCTGGAAGCTATCTTGCCACGCTTGCACCAATTCGGGGTACATCCCATTGGCCGTTACGGTCTGTGGGACTATACGAGCATGGAGGATTCAATGGAGTCGGCGCGTTCAACGGTTCGTGAGGTACTCAATGGAATACAGTATCGTGATACCGGCGCACAACGAGGCGCTCGACCTGGAGAGCTTTGTCAGCTCCTTTATAGAGAGTCTTCCGCCGGGTATTGTCCTGACTGAGATCGTCCTCGTGGAGAATGGATCGACGGACGGTACGCTTCGGGCCTGCTACAGGCTGCGGCAGATCTATCCAGACCTGATTAAAGTTCTTTCGATTGCCAGAGCCAGCTACGGTGAGGCAATCAAGCAGGGAATACTCCAAAGTCGAGGCACGCACATCTCTATTCTCGAGTGCGATTGCCTCAATACGGATTTCGTCTCCGATTCGATTAAGCTTTTCCAAACTCAGGGAGCGCGGTTCATCGTTGCCTCCAAGCGCCACCCCGAATCCTTAGACGGACGCCCATGGAGTCGTCGCCTCTTTACCTTTTTGTATCACTACTTCTTCCTCCACATCTTTTTTGCCTATCCCGGTACCGATACCCACGGCTTAAAGAGCATGGAGGCAGCCTGCGCAAAGCAGTTATGCGAATTAGCGCTGACCTCCGATGAGATCTTTCAGACCGAAATCGTGCTGCTTGCCTGGAGGCTTGGGGTCACCATTCATGAAAGGCCGCTTCGAATTCGTGAAACACGTCGCTCACCGGTGGCTGTTTTCAAGCGGCTCCCGAAAGTTCTGGATACAATACGCCAGCTACAGCGTTCACTTGGCCGGTTTCCGCAGAGGGATACAGTCGCTTCGCACAACCGTCGCCAATTGATCTAACTTCGCTTCTCGCATGATCGACATTTGCAAAATATCCCGCGATCCGAAACCGGGTGGGCAGAATAAGGCTCGTCGTGAAGCCACACAAGCAGAGAACAATCCAATTAAGATATCTAGCAAAACAAGCTACGGCCGGACCGATCTGGTCAATGGTTTGAAACAGACCGGTTTGTGCAGGGGAGATATTGTCTTCTTCCAAATCTCCCATATCAATTTGGGCTCGCTGGAGTGTGGAGGCTTCGAACTTAAGGCGAACGAATTGCTATGTTCGGCCATGCGAGAGGTGATTGGGTCGGAAGGCACCTTACTTCTGCCGACATACTCACTTGCTTTTTATAGGAATGCGGATTTCGATGTCAAAACTACGCCGAGCATTGAGGGAGCATGGAGTTCTTCGCTGGAATTTCTCGAGTACTTCCGTCATCTGCCCGAAGTCGTGCGTTCAGCCGATCCAATTTTCTCGGTTGCCGGTCTGGGACCTCAGGCAGAGCAACTACTTACCCAACTACCGAATACCAGCTACGGCAACGATTGCCTGTATGAACGGCTGTTGAAGGCCGGCGCGAAGATCAGCGGCATCGGAGTCGGCCTGGCTGAGGCGTCATTTATACACTATGTTGAGGAGTCCTTGGGGGTTCCTTTCCGATACAAGAAGCTGTTCACTGGCCGAATCGCGCAGAACGGCAAGCTGGCGAAGCAAGGGTGGATTTTGAGTGTGCCCATCCAAGCTGCAAATGGTCGTCCGAATGGTAGCTATGTGGAACAAGTGGCTCGATCCGAGGGCCGATGCCGCGTAGCTCAAGTTGGGCTGGGCGAACTGGTCACGATTGATTGCCGGAGTTTCTATGAATTGCTCACACGGGAGATCGCCCGAGATCCATGGATCACAGCTCAGGGACCAGCCGGTTGTCCGGTCGAACTGGAGAAAGCCCGGACCGGCAGTCACGACGCCGCCATTGAACTGCCGCCGAATGCATCCATGGAAGATTTGATTTCTAGGCTATGGAGATTGCCGCGAGATATCGTCTCTGACGGCTATGATACGGCGTTGCGCGCGCTGTCCACCCAAGTTCCGATGGTGGTTCACGAATATCCTACGGGAACCGAATGCTGGACGTGGCTGGTACCGGAAAAATGGACTTGCCAGGAAGCATGGCTCGAAACGCTCGACGGGCGTCGGCTCCTGTCCTATGCGGACAATCCTTTGCACGTCGTTTCCTATTCGCTACCAATCGACCGTGAAGTGTCGCGCGAAGAACTCTTCGAGCACCTTCACGTTCATCCCGAACTGCCCGACGCCATTCCCTTTATCTTTAAATACTATGAACGGGATTGGGGCTTGTGCTGCAGTCGGAAATTGAAGGACTCGTTGCGGGATGAACGGTACCGAGTCGTTATCAGGTCCAACTTTAGCTATGGGACCCTGAAGGTTGGAGAAGTAACTGTTCCAGGGAGAACCGCCGAGACCTTCATTCTGTGTGCGCACCTTTGCCATCCAGCGATGGTCAACGATGATCTATCGGGAGTCGTGGTCGGTTTAAAGGTAATGCAGGAACTGCGGAAGCGAGAGGATCTGCATTACACGTATCGTTTCCTGATTCTGCCGGAAACAATAGGGTCCGTAGCTTATCTGAGTCATCACCAGGAACTCATCCCGAAAATGATAGGGGGACTCTTCCTTGAAATGCTTGGATTAGAGAATCCCCATGCCCTGCAGCTGTCCTTTTCGGGTGACACCGAAGCGGATCGATGCCTGAGCCGTACGCTCAAGGAATGCGACCCTGACGGATGGGCCGGTCCTTTCCGCACGGTAGTGGGAAATGACGAGCGACAGTTCAACGCGCCCGGGGTGCGAGTGCCGATGCTTTCATTGTCGCGCGTAAGGCAACGGCGCGCCAGCAGCTGGCCCTATTATCCCGAGTACCATTCCAGTCACGACACTCCAGAACTGGCCTCCGCGGCTCGACTCGCCGATTCACGGGATCTGGTTTTGAAAATGATCGATACGGTTGAGGGAAACCGAGTGCCCGTGAACCGGTTTCAAGGAGAGATTTTCTGCTCGCGATATGGCATAAACATTGACGCCTACACCAGTCCCGAGGGTAATCAAGCCTTGTTCGACATTATTTTTCTGATTGATGGGACAAGGTCGGTGGCGGAGATAGCACGTATTTGCAACTCTTCCATCGAGTCCGTCAACCGCGTAGTGGAAAAACTGCGTCAACTTCGCCTAGTGGAATATGCCGGAAACTGAGTGCGACCATAGTCCAGAACGAAGTTAACTTCTGCCTTCGCCGTCTAGAGCTTTGAAATTGTGGGGGTCGAGATGAAGTGGGGAATCGAGCGTTCAAAAGTACTGAACCGGATGTCAGATCTTCCGGCATGCGGTAGTCTGATCCGCCAACAATATGATAACTATCTGAGGCTGAAATATGAACTCAACTGGCATTGGGTACGGAATCCGGCCAGTAGTCGGTCATTTCATACGACGCCGCCGAAACTCAATGCGGCGCAAAAGAGACTGGTTGAGGAACTCTACTCGACAGGTCTAGCCATATGCCATGTCGATGAATTATTTCAGGAGGCTGGGTTGTGGAGCGCTCTATGCGCAGAAGTATCAGAATTCAGCTCCAGCGATGAGGTTCAGTCGGTCATCAGGAAGCGGCAGCGAGATTTTGAACAGAAACATGATTTTAAGGCAATCGAGCATTACATCATCACCAAGTATGCTCAAGATCACAAGCCTCTCATCACGGCTAGCAACACGATGCTCAACTTTAGCTTGAATTCGTCGATACTGGACGTGGTCAATTCCTATCTGGGACTGTGGTCCAAGTTGATTTACTTTGATATGTGGTACACGTTGCCCTTGCCAACCGATACGCGGTTTGCCTCACAGCGCTGGCATCGCGACCCCGAGGACCGCAGGAAGATCCGCACCTTTCTTTATTTTAGTGAGGTTGACGTGGATGCCGGCGCGATGGAATACCTCGCGGGCAGCCATTTTGGAGGTCCGTACGAACACGTGTTTCAGTGGGAAGATCCGCTCGGAATACCGTATCCGCCGGACGGAGAAGTAGAGCGGCAAATTCCAGCATCGCAGCACGTGATTCTCGAAGGGCGACCGGGTACGCTAATTTTTTGCGATACGGCCGGGTTCCACCGGGGGGGAATTTCCAAAACCAAACCACGGATCCTTGCGACATCGGCATTCGTCACTCCCGCCTCGCTGCATGGTAGACGCTATGAGATCGACGCTACTGTGCGGGACAATCGATGGAGTCCACCTGCCGGGTTTGCGGTGATGTGAACACTGTCTGCAGCGTTCGGGTTACTACCAATGATAGCTTGCAAACATACGCAGGCATCAGCAGGAAATTGGAAACAAGAAAGAATGCGCATCATCGTCGCTACCGGTTTGAATACTGGCGCTGCGGAGTACAAGAACCTGGGTGACGTCGCGATGTTGCAGGTGGCGATTGCCCGGTTGCTGAGTTTGTGGCCGGATGCCTGCATCGACGTTCTTACTGAGTCTCCCGCTGATCTGGTGCGCCATTGCCCGAGCGTCAGCCCATTGCCACGCGCCGGTTGTATGTTTCTGATGGAGGATCGGGTCCTTTTGGGGAGGTTCCATCAGTTCCTGCCCCGGAAAGTTTCAGGCCAATTGAGTGCCTGGAAGCGGGCGCTTGGACAGCGATGGCCGGCATTGCTTGAACTGTTACTCCGCTTGAGGCTGAGGTTCTGGGGCCCGGCCAGCCGATGCAGGGATTTCAAAGTCTTTCTGGAGTCACTGAAGAACACTGACCTGCTCGTCGTTTGCGGTTCGGGTGGATTCGCCGATAGTTGCCGAGAGTGGAACCTGTCAACCCTAGGTACGATGGAAGCAGCCATAGGACGTGGCATACCTGTTGCCATGTTTGGGCAGGGAATGGGCCCACTTAGCGATCCGGCGGTATTGTCCAGGACCAGACGCATCCTTCCGAAGGTGAGTCTAATTACATTGCGTGGCAGCAGAGGTGGATTACCACTACTCGAATCACTAGGAGTTACCGCAACGACGGTGTTGACTACCGGCGACGAAGCGATAGAACTAGCTTACGCTGCACGTGCTAATAGGCCGGGCGGGGCGATCGGGATCAATCTGCGGGTCGCATCGTATGCCGGGGTGGAAACGAGTATCGTGGAGAAAGTGCGATCGGTTTTGCAAGAATTCGCCGGGCGTCACAAAGTACCTCTTCTGCCAATTCCCATCGCGCTTCATGAATTTGCCAGTGACCACTTAGCGATTCGGCAACTTCTAGCGGGGTTGGATGACGAATCGGATGGAGGGTTATCCCTTGATACACCTTGGATGGTAATAAAACAGACTGCAGGTTGCCGGGTTGTCGTAACGGGAGCTTACCACGCAGCGGTGTTTGCAATGTCCCAAGGTATACCGGTTGTCTGTTTGACCAACTCTCCCTACTATCTTGCAAAATTCCAAGGGTTGCAAGATCTCTTCGGCGTAGGCTGTACTATTGTTGGACTAAGCGAGCCCGATTTGGGTTGCAGATTAGCGACCGCGATCGAAAGAGCATGGAATTCAGCAGAGGTCGTACGGTCGCCCCTGCTTCACTCCGCTCTCCGTCAGATCGAACAGAGCCGTGGAGCATATCTTAGCGTCAAGAACCTATTAAGTCCCGAACCTAGCCACGCGAACCTAGTTATATCAGAAGCCTGACCAGACGATCCGGATAGGAACGTAACTAACTCGACGGACACCCCGCTGATCAAAAGTTGAGATCGCTGGCTGGTTATCGAGCCTCGAACAAGACGCAATATTCAAAGTAGTTAAACTAATGGCACAAATCCTTATATTCTCTCCCTACGCGCTGTGGGGGATACATACCATTTATGAAGGGGTCATGGCAAAGGCTTGCCAAGCCCGAGGCGCAACGGTCGAGTACCTTCTCTGTGACGGATTATTGCCTGAATGCGATCAGCACTGGGACTCCAAATCGACTTCTCGGCGTCCCGCTGACCTTTGTCAGCGCTGCCAGACTGCGGCAAAGTCGCAGCTCGATAATCTCGGCTTTTCCTACCGCTGGCTGGGGGACTTTGTAAGTAAGGCTGAAAGATCTGCTGCATTTGACTGGGCTCAGAGCCTTAGTCCAGATGAATTCCGGGGGGCTTCTTTTAGGGGAGCACCTCTCGGGGAATGGGTGCTGTCTTCTGTAATTTCATACTTCCGCCAGTATCCACCCGACATGAAAAATGATCATGTGGTCGAGGTCTATCGGGGATTTCTTTACGGTGCAGCGATCGTAGCGATCGCGATATGGAAGTATCTGGAGGCCCACTCTATTGATGCCGCGCTTCTATTCAACGGGCGTCAGTCCATTACTCGGGTTGCCTTTGAAATATTCCGGCAGCGCGGCATTCGGGTGTTGACCCACGAACGAGCGGAGTATGAGCGTGGTCACATCAACGTGAAGCCCAATGCGCACTGCATGAGTCCAGAACCATTCAAGGCTTTCTGGAACACCTGGGCGGAGGTGCCTCTAGACCGTGAATCTCTGGAAGCTACCTTGCAATGGCTGATCCAACGGCGGTATGGCGCTAACCTGGCCTGGATTCCATTTAATACCTCGTCTGTCGGCGATTCTCCGCTGAGGAAGAGAATGAATCTTGGCCAAGGCAAGCGTCTTTGGGCCTTGTTCACTTCGTCGACCGATGAGGTTGCCGGAGATCCGCTCATGCAGGGCCCCTATGAATCGCAAGCCGTCTGGGTACGAGACGTAGTGGAGTGGGTGGGATTGCGGGATGACGTGGAACTCATTATCAAAGTACACCCCAACTTGGGTGGCAATCCTTACATCGGCAAGGCAGTTGATGAATTACGTATCTATCAGGAGATGAAATCAGCATTACCAACCAATGTTCGAATCGTGTTGCCCGAAGATTCGGTGAACGCGTATGCTTTGGCGGAAGAAGCTGATGTTGGACTGACTTTTGGCTCAATTATAGGGCTCGAGATGGCCATGTTGGGTAAGCCAGTTCTTTTGGCGTCAAGAGCACTTTACGGATATGGCTCTAAAATTTTGAATATCCGCTGCCGAGAGTCATTGCCAGGAATGCTGGAGGGGTGCCTGCACGCCTACAGTGACAGAGAGATTCAGCGAGAGGCGTTTCGGCTGGCTTACTATTACATTTTTGTATGTGAGCTCCCGTTCCCTGCGGTGACCGTGTCAGGTATATATGAGGCCAGGTTGAATTACACCCACCGGGAAGATCTGGCTCCCGGGCAAGATGATTCCCTGGACCATATTTGTAATTTTCTAATAGAAGGTCACCCCCTCTTTGATCAGCCTTCTCCGGAGGAGCGGTCCCGCACCACTGCCGACGAAGATGGATTCTTTGAAGACTTAGCCAACTCCCCAGACTACTTAAGGAGTGTTCGCTATGAGAATTGGCTGAGGGCGCAATCGCTAGGCCGGTCCATGAAAGATCTGCTGCGCCGCTTGCCATTGGGGGCAGGAGACGCGTTGCTTAGTCTGGGAGGCACTGGATGGAACGCATTCTTAACGCGGATGGAGAGAAAGCCGTAGAGCCTAGACCATTACACACCGCATTGGTACGCATGAAGATTACCGTCATTCTGTGCACATATAACCGCTGTCAGAGTCTGTCGAACGCCTTGGAAAGCGTGGCATCGACAGTATTTTGTGACCCGGCGGAGTGGGAGGTTCTGGTTGTGGATAACAACTCCAAGGACCAAACCCGTGAGGTGGTCGCAGACTATTGCCACCGATATCCGGGCCGCTTTCGCTATCTATTTGAAAGGCGGCAAGGGAAGTCACATGCTCTCAATGCGGGAATCCGTGCGTCCCAGGGCGATGTCTTGGCTTTCATGGACGATGACGTAACCGTTGAACCGACATGGTTACAGAATCTGACAGCACCTTTAGTCAACGGCGAATGGGCGGGCGTAGGAGGGCGTATTCTGCCCCAATCGACGTTTTCTGCTCCCTCCTGGTTGGCGACGGAAGGACGTTATTCGCTGGCCGGCACGCTTGCTCTCTTCGATTTAGGAAACAATGGGTGTGAACTAGACAGGGCACCGTTTGGCACCAACATGGCCTTTCCTAAGAAGATGTTTGAAAGGTATGGAGGCTTTCGTACCGATATGGGTCCGTGCCCAGGTAGCGAAATGCGGAATGAGGATACTGAGTTCGGCCGCCGCCTCATCGCACAGAGGTGCCGGCTATGGTATGAACCCTCGGCTGTTGTTTATCACGCCGTGTCGACCGAGCGACTTACCCAAGAATATTTCCTAGCATTCTGGTTCGACCATGGGCGAGCATCGGTTCGGGAATGGGGCGACGGGCCTGGCATTTGTGGGATCCCAAGAGCCTATTTACGAATGCTGAAGATCGGACTGCTTGGACTGCCTAAGATGTTGCGATGGGTTCTTACTGTGGATTCCAAAAGAAGATTCTATTGGAAGGGAATGGTATGGACGGTGGCAGGGGAGATTGTTGAGCTCTTCATGCAGTCAGTCAAAAACGAACAAACAGCCGTAAACGCCTTTATATAACAGGACCCTCCCACATCGCAAACATGGGTAAGGCGAGGGCAGCAGGACCCACAAGTTAAGGAGCTTGGAGGGTAGTTTCGGGTCTTTGGAACCGCCCACCTAATTGAGAGAAAGTTAAATTGTTGCTCCTTCATTACAAGCACGTTGTACCTAACTGCATTTCGGCCGCTCCCATGCAGTACCAGGGCGCATATTTAGATTAATCACTCGTGGTCATACATACGATGAAGATCACCGTAATCCTCTGTACCTATAACCGTTGCCAAAGCTTGGCCAAGGCTTTGGAAAGCATTGCCCTCCAAAGTTTCTCTGAGGATGTCGAATGGGAGGTCCTGGTTGTAGACAATCACTCCTACGATCAAACCTGCGAGGTAGTAAGCGACTTCTCCCGCCGGTATCCCGGTCGCTTCCACTATCTGTTTGAGCCACAACAAGGTAAGTCCTATGCCCTGAATGCAGGAATTCGGGAGGCCCGAGGAGATATATTGGCTTTCACCGATGACGACGTAACCGTAGAGCCGATGTGGCTTCAAGATTTGACGGCTCCGTTGCATAACGACAAGTGGGCGGGTTCAGGAGGGCGCACTCTTCCGGAGCGGACTTTCGCGCCTCCGCGCTGGCTATCTCTGGAGGGCAAATATGCGCTGGGGCCATTCGCTGTTTTCGACCTGGGCGGTGCGACGGGTGAACTCGCCGAACCTCCATTCGGCAATAACATGGCGTTTCGACGGGAAATGTTTGAGAAGTACGGTGGCTTTCGAACCGATCTGGGACCTCGCCCCGGCAGCGAAATTCGCAGTGAGGACAGCGAGTTCGGTCGTCGGTTGCTGGCTGCTGGCGAACGGCTGCGTTACGAACCGTCTGCCGTGGTCTACCACGCAGTGCCCGACAACCGTCTTCAGAAGAAGTACTTTCTGGCGTGGTGGTTCGACAAAGCCCGAGCTGACATTCGGGAAGCCGGAATCGAGCCTAAGACTAAGTGGTTAGCCTTCGGCGTACCACTGTACTCGTTTCGCAGGCTTGCAGTATGGACGTTGCGCTGGTTCTTTGCCATCGAATCTTCCCGCCGATTCACCTGCAAGCTCAATGTCTGGATTACGCTCGGAAAGATCGTCGAATCGTACCGCCCGCGGCGCGGCATAAAGCGACAAGGAAGGATTCGTAACGCTGACCCATCGTCAAAACAGAAGGCCCAGTATTGTGAGCCATCCTCTTAATGATAGGACAATTGAGTCATTAGCCGCCACAGAAAGATATCTCGCCTCTACTTATCATCGTCCTCGTCTGGGGGATCCGTCCAGCTTCTCAGAGTGAGGGGCACATCGTTTCTGCAATCACATGAGCATAGGCAAAAACAAAGCACTGTTCTTAGACCGCGACGGTGTCATCAATGTCGAACAAAGCTATGTACATTCTCGAGAGCAGTTCCACTTTAGAGAAGGAATCTTCGAACTAAGCAGGGCGGCGCAACGCCTCGGCTACACCTTGTTCGTCGTCACAAACCAAGCAGGTATCGCACGCGGCTACTACAGCGAGGCGGAGTTCCTTGAATTAACCGAGTGGATGGTTCACCAGTTTGCCGAACAGCGGATTCACATCGCCCGCGTGTACTACTGTCCTTATCACCCTGTCCATGGGAGAGGCCGGTACAGATATGACTCCCCTGATCGGAAGCCGAAGCCCGGTATGCTACTGCGGGCGCGGGCGGAATTCGAGCTGGATTTGTCGGCGAGCATTCTAATCGGGGATCAACTGTCAGACATCGATGCGGCAGATGCAGCCGGAGTCGGCACGAAGATTTTGCTCCGATCAGGAGCCGCTGGCAGTGACGGGCACGCCCTCGACTTCTATTCCTTGGATTGCCTCGATAGTATCCGGGCCAGATTCTTTTCTGCTGCAAGTTTCAATATTTAGGTTAAGCGCATAGGTGTTTAAGGGCGGGATGCCCTTCGGTGCAATTTATCAAGCCCCGTACGACGGACTAGAAATCATCCAGCCCACAGATAGTTATGCCAGCCCGATTGAACTGGTCCCCTCGGAAAGACTACTCACACAATGCATGCTACCGTAGCCCAATCGGATGAATCGGCTCAGCGCCAGATCAGCCGTCGCGTTTTGCGCTGTCCCAGCAGACAGGAAGAGAATTCGGCAAGTTCTTTTCTGGCTGAATATTATCGTTGTCCGGCAAACCTGCTAGCGCCTTTCCTGGCAGCGAAGCTGCCGGCAGAACATCCAGGATATTTTCGGCTGGGACCGGATACCATCTGTTACGGTCGACTCTCAAGTGGCAACACTTCCCGGCGTCCAGTCGGAGAGCTGTCCGATGCCCTTGAGCAAGTGAGGATGGAAGCGCAGGGGGTTCAGCTCCCTTTCGATGCCGGAGATGTGGTTGAGAATTTGCGTCGCGAACGCTACACGGCTCACTTCCGCCAGGAGGGACGGCTTTTCAACGAACTTTTGCGGAAAGCCTACTACCTGATCCGACCGCTCATGGGCGTACCGGTGCGGCGACATCTTCAGAAAATGCGGCTGCGCGGATGGGATGGTATCAATTTTCCTGCCTGGCCCGTGGATGCCACTGTAGAACGCGTTCATCAGAAGTTGCTGAGCCTTTCGCTGCAGACGCAAGGGGTGAAGAAGATACCATTCATCTGGTTCTGGCCCGAAGGATGTTCTAGCTGTGCCATCATGACGCACGACGTGGAGGACTCAGCCGGCAAGGATTTTTGTGGAAGGCTAATGGACCTGGACGAATCGGCAGGACTGCACAGCGCCTTCCAGGTAATACCGGAAAACCGTTATTCGGTTTCGCCACATTTTCTGGACAGCATTACAAGTCGGGGCTTCGAAGTGAACATTCACGATTTGAAGCACGATGGCCGTCTTTACGCTGACCACGCGGAGTTTTTGCGGCGGGCGAAACGCATCAACAGGTACGCGCGAGAATACGGTGCGGAGGGGTTTCGGTCGGGCATCCTCTACCGCAATGCGGACTGGTACGATGCCTTCGAGTTCTCCTATGACATGTCGATTCCCAACGTGGCGCATCTCGATCCGCAGCGGGGCGGCGCCTGCACCGTGATGCCTTATTTTATTGGCAAGATCGTTGAGCTTCCGGTGACGTGCACGCAGGACTACACACTCTTCCAGATTCTCGATGACCATTCGATTGATCTGTGGAAAATGCAAATCGCCTTGGTCCGGAAACATCACGGCTTGATCAGCTTCATCGTTCACCCCGACTACATCATGGAACAGCGTGAGCAGAATACGTACAAGGCATTGCTCCGACATTTGGGCGACTTGCTGGCTGAGGGCAACATCTGGAATGCCCTGCCCAGGGACGTAGCCAACTGGTGGAGAGACAGGAGCCAGATGAGTCTGGTGTACGAAGATGGCCGGTGGCAAGTGGAAGGTCCAGGCAAAGAACGAGCGCGCGTGGCCTATGCCACGCTGGTAGGGGACCAGGTAACTTATAGTCTAGCCGACTGAAAAGATGTTCCCCACCGCTAGTCGGAAAGTCTCCGCATCGGTCCAACGAAAATGCACTTTTCGATTCGCCTGATGATTAGGATTCTGGGCGGATATAGGCTGCTGGTCCTGGCTAGATAAGCAAAGTCTGGAACCCTAACCGTCGTTGCCTGAGGAAGCCGAGATCGATTGGCCAACTCTGCCGGCGCCGAGTCAGCAGCAAGATGACAGTATGACTGGATACCTGGCGTAAGAATGACTTCCTGTGACGTGTCAATTATCGGAGGCGGGCCCTATGGCTTGTCGGCAGCAGCGCATTTACGCACGATCAAGGGACTGGAACTTCGGGTTTTTGGCGAGCCCATGTCGTTTTGGAGCAAGAATATGCCTCAAGGTATGTTCCTGCGTTCGAATTGGACCGCGACCCAGATTGCGAATCCGAGCGGCTCTCTAACGCTGGAAGCTTTTCAGGCCGAGAGCGGTCGTTACTTCGAAAATCCGGTGCCACTCGATCAATTTGTGCAGTATGGACGTTGGTATCAGCGCCGGGCAGTGCCCGATCTAGATCAGCGTCGCGTCGACCGGGTCGAGCTTCATGCTAAGGGTTTCAGGTTAACTCTCCAAGATGGTGAGGTATTCAGTTCACGTCACGTGATCGTCGCTGGCGGCATCGCTTCGTTCGCGTGGCGTCCCGCAGAATTTCA
The DNA here is from genome assembly GCA_963746515.1 of uncultured Acidobacteriaceae bacterium. Classification (GTDB taxonomy): domain Bacteria; phylum Acidobacteriota; class Terriglobia; order Terriglobales; family Acidobacteriaceae; genus Bog-257. Next base: position 542,321 of record CAVVBO010000007.1, read on the forward strand.
GGTCCTGCCGTCGTCTCTGGTCACCCACACGTCCGATCATAGCGACTTGCGGAAATTAGCCGGAAAGCGAGTGCTGGTGGTCGGCGGCGGGCAGAGTGCGCTCGAATCCGGCGCCCTGTTGCATGAAGGCGGCGCCGAAGTCGAAGTCGTCACCCGGTCGGACAAAGTTCACTGGCTTCAAGGGCGTCTGTCGCGGACACTTCACCATGGACTAGGCAAAGCCACTCGGGAATTACTCTATGCACCGACCGACGTAGGTCCTGCGGGATTAAGCCGGTTGATGGCACGCCCGGACATGCTGAGGCGGTTTCCACGTGCGCTGCAGGACAAGTTCAGGAGGCGATCCGTTCGTCCGGCCGGCGCTCGCTGGTTGGTGCAGCGGCTTCATGATGTGCCTATCAGTCTTGGGCGTTCGGTTGTTGCTGTCACTACGGCTGGGGAGCAAGTGAAAGTAAGACTGGACGACGGAAGCGAGAGAAGGGTAGATCATGTTCTGTTGGGAACCGGATATCACGTTGACATTTGCAAGTACGAATTCCTGGCTCCCGAACTTGTGCGATCGATCCATCGCTGTAACGGCTATCCTCGCCTGAACGAGGGGCTTGAGACGTCGGTGCCAGGTCTGCATATCATCGGCGCGCCAGCTGCCTGGAGTTTTGGTCCGCTGATGCAGTTTGTCTCGGGCACGCACTACGCTTCACGCGCATTGATGCACTCCCTCGCAGGACGAGCTTGGCGGTTGAGGGAAAGTGGAGTGTTGCGATGACCATCGATCTGGCGGGTTCCGCAAGAACCAGCATGTCTGCTGTCGATTTTCCCCAACAGCCTGGCGGCGCGGTCGTGGTCGGAGGAGATTACCAGGGACTTAGTATTGTTCGCAGTCTCGGCCGTCGTAAGGTGCCTGTCTGCATTATTGACGACGAATTCTCAATCTCGCGTTTTTCGAAGTATGCAACCCATGCGGTATCGGTCGGCAGTCTTCGCGATGAGAGACGGACCGTAGACGCGGTTCTGGAGATTGGCCATCGATTGAATCTGCGGGGATGGGTGCTTTATCCGACCAGAGACGAGACAGTAGCGGCGTTCGCCCGCTACCGCGCGTTGCTGACAAGATTTTTTCGGGTGCCAACGCCGGACTGGGAGACCATGCAATGGGTATGGGACAAGCGCAATACCTATCAACTCGCGAATGAGTTGGGCATTCCTACCCCGCGGACCTGGTATCCACGCAATCTGCAGGATCTAGAACAGATCCGAGCAGATCCTCCTTTTGCCGTCAAGCCCGCGATTAAAGAGCACTTTTTTTATGCGACGAAAGCTAAGGCCTGGCGTGCTAATAACCGCACAGAGTTGAAGGAACTGTTTCATAAAGCAGCCGCACAAGTGGAACCCGGGGAAGTGATGATTCAGGATTTGGTACCTGGCGACGGCCAGCAGCAGTTTGCCTATTGCGCTTTCTTCAAAGAGGGACGAGCGATTGGGAGTATGGTCGTCGGAAGACGGCGCCAGCATCCACTGGAATTCGGCCGCGCTAGCACTTTCGTCGAGACCATTAACTTAGCTCCGCTTGAGGAATTGTCGGAGCGCTTCTTGCGTGCGATCAACTATTACGGATTGGTCGAACTGGAGTACAAACTCGATCCCCGCGATGGTCAGTACAGGCTGCTCGACGTCAACGGTCGCACTTGGGGGTACCATTCTCTGGGGCTTGGAGCCGGAGTAGATTTTTCCTATATGCTATTTGCCGACCAGGCTGGCGAGGCCGTAAAGGCGACTCGTGGCCGGCCCGGGGTCCATTGGATTCGACTGATTACCGACCTCCCAACGGGACTTCGGGAAGTTTTCCATGGTCATCAGAATTGGCGAAGCTATGTCCGGTCAGTAATGCGCTCTGACGTCGAAGCAGTGTTCAGCCGCGAGGATCCTTTGCCCGGCATTGCGGAACTTGCCTTACTCCCCTATTTATCCTTTAGACGGGGTTGGTGAAGGCGACGCTTGGAATGAACCTGCTGAACCTCAACCTCGTGAACCAGTTGTCAGAGTACAGATTGTTTCGAGCCAGCCGTACGGTCAAAGGTGCGAAATGAATCCACGCCGCACCTTCGTTTTTCTATGCTTGACCTCGGTCGTTTTGTGGTGGCGTACTTTGGCCGCAGCGTATAGTTTGGCCCTCCGAAACGATGCATACACGCACACCCTCTTGATTCTCCCGATTAGCCTTGCTCTCATTCTCACGGAGTGGGGAACGCGAACGATAAAACCGGAACCGGAATTCGGCGTCGGCTCGATTCTATTAATTCCGGCTACCTTGATTGGCGTTCTCGGATTCTGGTTATCGCCTGGCGCGATCCCAGCCGGCATGCAACTTACCATGGGGATGCTGGCGGTAGTGACATGGTGGATTGGGTCGTTCATCGGTTGCTTCGGCCGCCGAAATTTCAGGAGGTTTATTTTCCCGCTGAGTTTCTTGTTATTGCTGGTTCCTCTTCCTGAGTCTGCTTTAAACTACATCGTGAACTTTTTGCAGCGTGGCTCGGCGCAAGCCGCTTGTCTGTTTTTCGGACTCGCCCGCGTGCCAGTGTCACAGGATGGTGTGCTGCTGTCCATTCCAGGGCTGACGGTCGAGGTTGCCAAGGAGTGCAGTAGTATCCGCTCTAGCCTGATGCTGGTGGTCACCAGTATGGTACTGGCGCACCTCTTACTTCGCTCGACTTGGGGCAAAAGCCTTATCATCGTAACGGCAATCGTCATTGCCATCGCCAAGAACGGACTTCGAATCTTTACTCTGGCGATGCTCGGAGTGTACGTAGATCCGGCTTACCTCAATGGCCGATTACACCGCCAGGGAGGAATCGTGTTCTTCCTGTTATCTATGGTGAGCATATTGGTCCTACTTCAAGTCATAGGGTGGGCAGAGCGCAGGAAAACAGACCGGGCAGCGGTTAGAAATATGGCGCAGCCACTTATGGTAGCGAAGGCCGATATGCGATGACTCAAGGTAACGGTTAAAAGGATAGGCCATTGATTTAGGGTATGTCTGACAAGTCTCTATATGTCCGGGCGGAGCGTAGCGCGTTATGGCGGGGTGTCGATCGGCAATATGAGAATTCAGAACATGATGGTTAAGGCGCTTTCCTGTGGAGTGGGCGTCGCTATTCTGGTCGGCAGCAGCAGTCTGCGCGCGTATGGCTATAACGATCATGATGATCCGAATTGTCGGGGCGATTCGCAGTCTCCAAACCAAGCAGTGACCATCAACACCGACCAAACTGCCAAGGCTGTCAGGGCCAGAACCAGTAGCACACCAGGTGCTATTACGGCTCAGCCGGGAGACGCCGTACCTTCATCCCATCCTCACCGTGTCAGGCTCTCTTGGAATGCAAGCACTCCGGCGAGTAAGGCGCCCGCTGATGCGATTAAAGGTTATGACCTATACCGTCGCGAGTCAGGTAAGGGATATGAGAAAATCAGTCCAGCTCTAATTCAAGGAACGAGATGTATAGACTATCTCGTGAAGGCAGGGCAGACCTATTATTATGAAGCCAAGGCTGTCAGTTCATCTGGAACGGCTAGCAAATCATCGGCGCCGATTAAAGTGAAAGTCCCGTCTCGTTGACATCACCGCCGCCAGAATCTCTTCGGCCTGCACGCAGAGAACGACCCTATTGCGCACTCCATTGTGGATCGGAATAAGTTCAATCATTAATATCTAGAAGGTGTCCTCTAACGCCGTTGCAAACTTGAAGAGACCTGTCTGGGTACCAAAAACCACGCAAATGATCATGCGCAGCCCAGCTGCCGTCAAAAAACGTCTCTCATGCAATTAGTGTGGACTTCCGCCCGGACAGTCATATGTTTTCGGACGATTCAGAGATTGTCGTGTCAACCAGAACCTGGATTAGGCCGATCAGCAGACAATGAGCGATCAGCAAGAGCGAAAATATCGTCGCTACAGATTAGGATATCCTGTGCGCTTGAGGTGCCAGGCTGGCGGATCAACGGCCGAAATCGACGGGATTAGCACGAATGTCAGCATAGGCGGACTATTAGTCAAAAGTGCATCAATGATCCCGGCACATACCCCAGTGACCTTTGTCATAATCATTCCTGGAGAGCAGGGTGTTCAGTCTATTTATCTCGCTGGCGAAGGAAGGGTTGTGCGCGTTGACAGTAGTAGTGCCGCAACGTTTGGACTCGCGGTGGAGTGTAGACGTGGAATTACTCAATTGGAAGATTATCTTCCAGCGCCATGGTTTGAAGAACGCGGTTTTGCCTGACCGCACGTATTGCCTTCTCGCCGGGTGAGGGGTGGTGGTAGTGGTCATTAGCCAACATTAAAGGCAAATGCTGTCCTCATGAAACAGAGAGGGTATCTGGGCGAGATAGTAATGTTAGCCTAACGGCTGCTACACTGATGTTGGCGGTCGTCAGGGGCATGGAACAGGTGGAAAGCGCTATGCGATTTTCACCTGTCCATGCCCCTTTGTGTTCCTGGCTCCTGGCCGCTGGCATAATGGTTATCAGTGTCTGCGGTCTAGACGTGGGATGGGGTAACTCGAAGATGTTCGGCTGGACACGCCATAGCGTGCTGATGATTAACGGTCGCTAGCGGAAAGAAATCGCTTGGTAGCGTGAGGTGCTGGCCAGAGAACCGGCCAGGGGATAGTACATGCTGGCTGCTCGGCCTTGTAGGGCAAGTCTGGTGAAGAGATCGACCATTCCGTAGCATGTTATTCCACAGTGTCCAACCATACAGCAGGTTAGTCATGCAAGGAATATTTAAACGGAGAGACTCGCCGATGCCGTCCAGCCGCCGAACCCCCGGGCTACCATTTTGCGATCTTCACATTTCGGGCTGGGCGCTCGGCGCTCTCTGTCTGTTGACGCTGGTCGCTACATTAATCGCCGGCCTGTGGCCTTTCCATTCTCCAAGGAACCAAGTGTCGTGGGTGGCAAACGAGAACGCTCTCCGTTTTGGCGAAGCTGGCACGGTGTTGAGCTCTAAGCCATTTGCGTTTGCTGGTTCGGACGGACCATCTTGTAGTCTGGAGATCTGGTTTGAGCCTGCCCGTACGTGGACTACCGGTTCCATTCTTACGTTTTATGGCTCTTCAAATCCGCGACCATTTTCACTACAGCAGGACTTTACCGACCTTGTACTGCAACTTGGTCCTGGGAGCGAGAATCATCGAACGGCGCCGGCGCAAGTCCGGGTTGACGACGTCTTCCGGAAAAAGCAAGCGTTCCTAACTGTCACCTCATATGGACAAAGCACATCGGTCTATCTCGACGGGCAGTTGGTAACAAGGTCGCCGGGATTCGATCTTTCCCTTAGTAATCTAGCGGGTCAACTTATTCTTGCCAATTCTCCCTTTCGCGGCCATAACTGGCGAGGTCAATTGAGGGGGTTGGCAATTTATGGAACTGAACTCAGCAGGGAACAGGTCGTCCAGCATTATGTGGATTGGACACAGAAGGGAGAGCCAGTGATTGGCGAGGCTGAACAAGCGGTCGCCCTTTACCTTTTTAACGAAGGCGAAGGCAGGACCGTCCATAATGCGATTGGATCTGGATTCGAGCTGGACATACCAAAGCGGTACCTGGTAGTGCATCAGTTACTTTTGGAGACGCCCGCAGCAGAATTCCATTCTGAGCCCAATTATGTAAACAACGCCATATTCAACATTGCGGGGTTTATTCCACTAGGATTTTGCTTTGGCCTCTATTTCACCGCAGTCCGGAGGATGAAGCATGCGGTGCTGCTCACTGTCATTCTAGGAGCAACTGTAAGTGTCATAATTGAATTGTGCCAGGCATACCTTCCGACCAGGTACTCTGGAGTGACAGACATTATCACTAATACGATTGGTACCTTCGTTGGAGTTGTGCTTTGCCGCGCCATCGCTTCGGGACTGGCGCGGCCCCCCATTTCCAAGTGCCGGGCCTGGTTCTACGAACCCGGCGCCAACCAGTAAGCTTAGGCGACAGACCATCGGGTTCGTCTCGGCACTAGGCCATTTGTCTTATATAGAGTCACTGCTCAGAACGTTTACGGCACAGTTGCGGAGGCTTGGTTCGAGTAGCTGCTTTCCAATCCCTGGTTATTGATGGACGTGGTTACGTAATAATATGTACGCCCGCCTTGCACTGCGAAGTCATTGTAATTCGTGGCGGAAATCAAGCTGGAGTTGAGTTTTGTATAAGGGCCACCAGAAGTCATACTGCGATAAGCGTTGTAGCCAATTATCCCGGGCGATGTGCTGGCATTCCAGGACAGAAATACCGATAGGGCATTCACCATGATGCCAAGGGGCGCGCTGGCGGTGGCCAGTGGCGACGCGGAATCACTTACCTGCACCGTGAAGTTGAACGTGCCCGCCGCTGTGGGCCTTCCCGAGATCAGCCCACTGCTGCCATTCAGAGTTAAACCGTTAGGCAAGCTGCCTTGGATAAGGCTCCAGGAATAAGGTGGCAGTCCGCCGGCGGCTGCCAAGGTTGCACTGTAGGGACTGTTGACCGCGCCCGGCGGCAACGAGGTGGTCGTAATCTGCAAGGCAGATTGAACGGTGATGCTGAGCGGGGCGGTAGCAGTGCCTGGGGACGATTCGGAGTCGCTTACTTGCGCCGTAAAGTTGAAGACGCCACTTACGGCAGGTGTGCCCGAGATTACGCCGCTGCTGGCATTTAGAGTTAACCCTTGAGGCAAGCTGCCATGAATGACGGTCCAAGTATAGGGTGGCAGGCCGCCCGTGGCCGATAATGTTGCACGGTAGGAACTATTGACCGTGCCTGGGGGCAATGAGGTGTTCGTGATCAGCAGTGGCGTGATCTCAAAGACGACACCATAGCCATAAGCACCGGCAGCAAACGCCGTGCCGTAGAGGTTGGCATTCGCGTCGAGGATCACATCGCCGGCCGGCTCTGCCCCGTCACTCCCAAAGGTGAAGTCATGCAGGTCGGTGTAGACCCAGGTTCCGTCAGAAAACATCAGCCTAAACACCGAACCATATCTGTAAGCCCCGTCTTCGTAGGTTGTGCCGTAGAGATTGCCGGCAGCATCCATAGCCAGGTTCGATTGCGGACCACCGCCGAGCTGGCCGGGAAGGTCGTGAAGCACGGCCAATGCCCAGGTACCATTTAGCTGACGGGTCAGGGTAAAGACCGTTCCGCCGCCCCCTGGGCCGTTGGACGCAGTTGTGCCGTAGAGATTGCCCGTGGGATCGAGGGTCAGGGTACCTTCAGGATTTGCTCCGTCGATTCGGTTTTGAAAACTGTAGAGGGTATTCTGTAACCAGCCGGACTGCGTGCGTGCCAACTGAAAAACCGAGCCATAATGATAGGCGCCGCCGGCCTGAGTTGTACCGTATAGGCTACCGGCAGGGTTGAAGATCACCCCACCCGCAGGTTGTGCACCATCGTTACCGCCGGTGAAGCTCCAGAGTACGCTTTCCGTCCAGTTGCCATGAGAGGGCGTGAGCTCGTAAACGGTGCCCTGCTGAGAGGAGCCCCCACTTGCGGTTGCGCCATAGATGTTCCCTGATGGGTCGAAAACGAGATCACCTACGGGAAGAGCTCCGCCTCTACTTCCGGTGAATCGATAAAGCACGGTCTCGGTCCAGCCGCCAAAAACATTGGATGAAGTGTTCACAGGTGGCCTGAGATTGAAAACCGTGCCACAGCCATTTCCGCCACATCCATTGCCTCCTCCATAGCGAGTGGTGCCGAAGAGGGTTCCGTCCGGGCCGATGATGACTCTGGCTCCGGGACTAGCTCCATCGTCGTCACCGGAAAAGGTATACAGCGGGGTTAGAATCCAGCCGTCGCCTTGGTGCAGCAACTTGAAGACCGTACCGCAACCATTGGGACCACTAGCGCCGCCATGTTCGGTAGTCCCATAGAAGTTTCCTCTATTGTCGGTGGTTAAGCCGGCGGCAGGAGAGGCTCCGTCCGCTCCTCCTGTAAAACTGTGAAGCACGTTGAACGTCTGGGCCTGCGCCAATTGCGAACTCACGACGGTTAACCCCAACACTATTGCCAAAGCCAGAGCAACTGGTGCCGGTCGCTGGGTCCGGGCTTTCGGCCCCGGGCCTTCATGCAAGGTCGCGTAACCGACAGTGTGTCTGGCTTCCGATAGGGCTGATCTAATCGCAGTCGCAACCGCGAAGCGAGCCCAAAAAACTACCGAACGGGGAAAATGGATAATGCCGTTCCTGAGTAACACCGAGCGTGTCCTTGTCTTGAGGATTCGGCCATAGATTTTGAGGACGAAGACCGGGCGCAATCAGATGGAACGTGAGCAGATTCTACATGAGGAGACCGGAATTCAAATTGATTAAGTCGTCACGGCATAATGGTGGTAACCAGGTTTTAATTTTGGGTGGTCTCTGCAGATGCACGATTAGGTAAGTTTGGGAGCAGAATTTTCGCGACTCAACGCGGTCGGGAGGTCGGAGGACTCTACGAAATAGCCTCCAAGACAGTGAGCTTCTCCACGAACTGGGAGATGGACTGCCGCTTCTTTTCCAGGAGCGGTGTTCTTGCTTACGATCTCCTCCGTCTGCCAGTACCGCTAGGGCACGGTTGCTGAGGATTCGTTCGAGTAGCCGCTTTCCATTCCCTGGTTGTCGACTGCGGTGGTTACGTAGTAATACGTATATCCATTTTGCACCGCCAGATCATTGTAGGCGGTGGTGGGAATTAAACTGGAATTGAGTTTGGTGTAAGGGCCGCCTGAAGTCGTGCTTCGATAGGCGTTATACCCGGCGATACCCGGCGATGTGCTGGCAGTCCAGGACAGAATCACTTGTGCTGTGACCGTCAGATTCACGGTTACCGTTTGCTGCGTGCCACCCCCGGTGCCAGCCACGGTGATGGAATAGCTTCCCATGGGCGTATTTGACCCCACGGTGATAGTCATCGCCGAACTGCCGGAACCCGGCGCGGGAATTGAGGTCGGATTGAAGGCAACAGTCGTCCCCGCAGGCACTCCGGAAGCCGACAAACTGATGGCGCTGTTGAAGCCGCCGCTGATGGTCGTGGTAATCGTTGACGCCGCCCTGATTGCCCTGCATGATAGTGAGGGAAGACGGTGAAGCCGAGATGGTGAAGCTTGGCGGTGTGGTCACGGTCAGAGTCACGGTCAGTGCTTTGCTGGATGCCTCCGCCATTGCCGGTGACCGTGATGGGATAAGTGCCCGTCGGCTGTGCTCGACCCCACGGTGATGGTCATCGCCGAACTGCCGGAACCCGGCGCGGGAATCGAAGTCGGATTAAAGCTGACCGTCGTGCCATTGGGCATGCCCGAAGCCGACAGACTGATCGCGCTGTTGAAGCCGCCGCTGATGGCGGTAGTAATCGTCGAGCTTCCCTGAGTGCCTTGCGCAATGCTGAGCGATGACGGTGAGGCTGAGATGGTGAAGCTGGGCGGTGTGGTCACGGTCAGAGTCACGGTAGTGGTTTGCTGGATGCCTCCGCCATTGCCGGTCACCGTGATGGGGTAAGTACCGGTGGGTGTGCTGGACCCCACGGTGATGGTCATTGCCGAACTGCCGGAACCCGGCGCGGGAATCGTTTGCGGATTAAAGCTAACGGTGGTGCCCGAAGGCATGCCGGAAGCCGCCAGGCTGATCGCGTTGTTGAATCCACCGCTGATCGCAGTGGTAATCGTCGAGCTTCCCTGAGTGCCTTGCGCGACGCTGAGCGAAGCTGGCGCGGCCGAGATGGTGAAATTGGCTGGTGCCGTCACAGTCAGCGTCACGATCGTGGTTTGCTGGATCCCTCCGCCATTGCCAGTAACTGTGATGGGATAAGTACCGGTTGGTGTGCTGGAGCCTACCGTGATGGTCATTGCCGAACTACCGGAACCCGGTGCGGGAATCGTTTGCGGATTAAAGCTAACGGTGGTTCCCGAAGGCATGCCGGAAGCCGCCAGGCTGATCGCGTTGTTAAAGCCACCGCTGATAGCGCTAGTAATGGTCGAGTTTCCCTGAGTGCCTTGCGCGATACTGAGCGAGGCTGGCGAGGCCGAGATGGTGAAATTGGCGGGTGTCGTCACGGTCAGCGTCACGGTCGTAGTTTGCTGGATCCCACCGCCATTGCCGGTGACTGTGATGGGATAAGTGCCGGTCGGTGTTCTGGACCCCACGGTGATGGTCATCGCCGAACTGCCGGAACCCGGCGCGGGAATCGAAGTCGGATTAAAGCTGACCGTCACGCCATTGGGCATGCCGGAAGCCGACAGGCTGATCGCGTTGTTGAATCCACCGCTGATCGCTGTAGTAATCGTCGAGCTTCCCTGAGTGCCTTGCGCGATACTGAGCGAGGTTGGCGAGGCCGAGATAGTGAAATTCGATAATGCGCGGAAGGCGACCATCTGCATGATCCATTGGCCGAAGGGAATGACGGTGGCAGTCGCGCTATAGCTGCCCGTAGCCGTAACTGTTCGGTCTTCCGCAATGTCGCCGTCCGGTTGGGTCGACAGGCGGGTGGTGAAGTTGTTGCCCGCAGCGATGGTTCTGGCAGTAACGGTGTTTCCGCCAAAGATCAGATCCGTTGGGTTGGTGGTTGTCGCCGAGCCACTGCTGCAGGAAAGGCCCTGACCTGAATTCGCGGCGGTTACATCCACGGGATTGGCAGGGTCTGCCCCGCTGTATTCCAGAACGCGAATGTCGGGGCGATACGCCGCACGTGAAAACGTTACGGTAACAGTATTGGCTCCGGCTCCTGCCGACGCGATGTTCTTGGCGTAGTAGATGGACTGAGACAGTGCTTCACGGACAACAGTCGGGCCGACGGCGCGCGTATACGTATTACCACGTGAGTCGGTGACCGCACTGACCGTCGCCGTGCTGTCGTGCCATCCCACGACCACAACGTTGAGGTCTCCAGCCACTTGGGCAGCCGTGAACGTGACATTCACCGTCGCCGGAGATGACTGGGGCGTTGCGTAGTTCCCCTGGACATAGTTGATTAATCCCGACGGTGACGGCAACTCCGACCCGTTGTAGATTTGCTGAATTTGCGCAGAGGTAAGGGCGCGGTTGTACATACGGAGGTCGCCGACCGCGCCGGAACTAAATTGTGAAGTACCACCCCGCGAAAAGAGATAGATAGGATCGTTGCCGAAGGTGTTTGTGTTCGTGAACGCAGACAAATTCCAGCTTGGGGTTTGTAAAGCGCCGTCTACGTAAAAGGCTACCTGGTTTCCTCCAGTCTGACTTTTGTCGAACACTACCGCGAGGTGGTGCCAGATTCCGGAGGAGGGTTGACTGTAGCAGTTGGCAGTTGTGCCTTCGTTGCCACGTAGAGCAGCTTGAATTCCGTGGCAGGTGTCATCGTCGGGGAAGAGTGCAAGACCGGTGGTCGAATCCTGGTAGTTTTCAGCCGCCTCAAGCAGGACATTTCCTCCGGCAGTCGAGTAGATCCGCTTGGTCCAGAAGGCAATGGTCACCGCATGGGTGGCGCGAAGATCAATTGCGGGAATGATCACAGAATCGCGATTTGCGGCCTCGGCAGAAATTGCGCCACCGTTGGTTCCTGCGACCCAGTTGATGCCGTTCGACAACAAGGCCGTATGTGCGTTGCCTGAGGAGTCAGCTGCCGCAGTGCCGGATCCTTCGTCAAATTTCCAGTAACCAGTGGGAGTTTGCGCTTGCAGAGGAGTCGCAAGGGAGAAGATCAAGAGAACAATTAATGTGAAGAAGGATGAAAGGTGGGAAAAGATTCTGTTCGTTTTCACCGGCTCGCTTCTTTCTGGCACCAGCCCGTCTGGTCGACGGGATGGTTATGAGCAGCACCCTGGTGCCACTTCGGACGGCACTAGACTTTAGAGTAGAAGACCGGGCTCGCCTTCGAGCCTATAAAGAACAATTTCTTATTACGAAAGTAACCTCAAAGTAACCAACGCGACCCCAAGCGTGACGCTCGATTCTTGAGGAAGGGGTAAGTCACCGTGGAAGGTTGTTCGAAAAAACTACTACGGCTCTGGGTTCGCTCAGAGAAAAGGCGCCTTGAGAATCCTCCGGCGGCCACAGGTATCCTCGCTCGCGCGCGTAAACGTCACAAGCCTTTGTGACAAACCGCATCGGGCACGGCTGGGTCACTCTCTACAATTGCGGTAGATGTTGGGAGGGGACCCAAGATAGCATGAGCAACACCGCTGACCCTTTATCACCTCTGCCGTTCTACCCAGGCACGAAACCACGCTTCCACGCCATGGTGAAGCCGGTGGGGGCGATCTGTAATCTCGACTGCGCCTATTGCTATTACCTGCACAAGGAGGAGTTGCTGGGCAGCACGAGCAAGTTTCGCATCAGCGATGAGATCCTCGAGGCCCACATTCGGCAGTACATCGAAGCTCAGCGCGGCGATGAAGTTGTGTTCTCCTGGCAAGGTGGTGAGCCGACGCTGCTGGGAGTGAGTTTCTTTGAGAGGGTAGTGGCGCTGGAAAAGAAATATCAGCGTCCCGGTCTGCACATCGAGAATGACTTGCAGACCAATGGAACGCTGCTGAATGACGAGTGGTGCGGTTTTCTGCGCGACAATCGTTTCCTGGTCGGACTGAGCATCGATGGTCCTCAGGAGTTACACGACCGGTTTCGGGTGGACAAAGGTGGGCAGCCGACCTTCGATAAAGTTTTCGCAGCCGCTTTGCTGCTGCAAAAGTATAGAGTTCCGTTCAATACGCTAACTGTGGTCAATCGCCTAAATGCGACAAAGCCGCTGGATGTCTACCGCTTCCTCAGCCGTGAGCTTCGCCCGCGGGAGTTGCAGTTTATTCCCTGCGTGGAGCCCAAGGTCTTTGCTACCACGGCACCTCAGAAATGGGATCTGGCTACCCTGCCGATACAGGGGTCACCCGCCGCACATCCGGGCAATCCCGATTCGGTAGTAACGGACTGGTCCGTCGATCCCGACGACTGGGGCTATTTTCTTTGCAAGGTCTGGGACGACTGGCTCCGGCGCGATTACGGCAAGGTGCACGTCAACTTATTCGAGACCGCGGTTGCGCAATGGATGGGTCTGGACTCTCAGGTGTGCGTCTTTGGCGAGTTTTGCGGCAAGGGTGTCGCTCTGGAACACGATGGCAGCGTTTATGCCTGCGATCACTATGTGTATCCCGAATACAAGCTGGGTAACATTTCTGAAAAACACATGTCGCGCATGGTGTTTTCCGAAGGCCAGAAGAAATTCGGATTTGCCAAGCGCGATGAGCTGCCGCAGCAGTGCCGCGAATGCAAGTACCGGTTTGCCTGTAACGGCGAGTGTCCCAAAAACCGCCTGATTCGCACGCGTGACGGCGAGCCCGGACTGAACTACCTGTGCAGTGGACTGCAACAGTTCTGGGAACATATCGATCTCGATATGAAAGAAATTCTGCAGCGGGTTGAGCGTGCCGGAACACCCCACAACCTTCCAACTTTCAGGGTTTAGCGGATGGCCGGCTCCTGGGAAGTAGCGATTCGTCTACGCGAGCCGTCTCATTGGCCTTGGGATTAAACCTCTAAAATTGTGCCCAGTGCGAAGGTCGGCTCTTTTTTTGCACTAAGTATGGTGCGCCACTTCTTCGGCCGCTTGACCGCCCGTTGAGCAGGTTCCCAAAACAACCTAGCCTACCCTCTTTTCCTACGACCCGCCGCCATGGCGCGAGCAGTTTTTGCATGTAGTCACCGAAACCGGTCTAGAGGCATGGGAGAAGAAGCTTACTTTATGGTTGAAAAACAATCGAAACGTAAGCACACTGCCCAAGGAATAGTTGCGCTTGGTTCAACGCGCATACTGGAAGCGTTAGGAAAACTCTGATCAAGTCAAAGCGAGGTCGCGCCGCGGGTAAACAGTTTGCTGAAAAACTCGAAGAGCAGATCCCTCACCGGCAGAAGCCGGATTCGGGATGACAAAAATAAAGGGCTTATACGCGGCGCTGAAGCGCCGCACTACCCGAACAATGTCTCCCATCGAGTTTTTCAGCAAACTGTAAAGCCGCATGATTTGGCGGGTACTCTAAGGGACGGCCTTGAAAGGCCGTCCCCTTCGAGACAAGCCTTAACCAGAGTTTCCTTAACGCTGATCCTGTAGGACAGTGTCTTTATGCCTATGCTGAGGTGTTGATTTGTCAGATATCCGACTCAACTCGCCCGACTGGGCCATACAGAGGAATATTGTTTCCCGGGGTTCCCGGTCGATAGCCCCCAATGCTTCTGATTTCCCCTCGAAATTCCTGACAGAGGAATCGAAGATTGCCGAGGAATTTACGGCAGAGCCGCGGGCGGCCACGCGCGGCCAAACGGCAGGTGCAGGTGCGCTCGACTTTTCCTACGACCTCGAAGCAGGGGAAGCCGCCATCCTGTCGATTCGCCATCCATCAGGAGCATTGACTTTTCATCTTCCCGTCGAGTCCACCAGCCGTGGCGCCAGACAGCCCAATCAAGTGCGCTTCGTCGTTACTGTTCGGTCTACAGACGTAGCAACCGGCACTCGCGGAATCGGTGGCAAGATCGTCAAAGCGGTGCTGATCAAGGTCGGCAAGGCTGCCGCCGACAAGGTTACGAGCTTTTTGCTCCCGAAGCTTGCGGCCGCGTTTGAAAGAAACACCTGGAATAAACATGGACTTACGGAAGGATGGCTCAAGGTTACGAAAGAAACGCTGGCGGGCGGGTCTCTCGAGGAGGGCAAGCCAGTCTCAACCGAACGCTCCCTGCTGTTGATTCACGGAACCTTCTCCAACGCGGCGTCTGCCTACGGTGCGCTGGCGAGTTCTGATTTCTTCGAGCGCGTCGGCCCCACCTATGGCGAACGCATATTTGCCTTTGATCATTTCACTGTAAGCCGTACTCCGGAAGAGAACGCACGGATGCTTCTGGAGGGGTTGCCGGACCAGACCACAACGTTCGATGTGATCACGCACTCCCGAGGCGGATTAGTCTTGCGCAATCTGGTAGAGCGTTCGCACATCTTTGGATCGCTGGGGAAGCGCTTTCAGCTAGGACGTGCCGTTCTAGTCGCTTCGCCGAACGAAGGAACTCCGTTGGCGACGCCGCAACGCTGGCACGATACCGTTGGTTGGCTGGCAAACCTGCTGGAATTGTTTCCCGACAATCCGTTCACGACCGGCGCAGCCTTCGTTGCAAATGGTCTTGTATGGCTGGCGCGGCATGCCTCCGGCGACCTTCCGGGGTTGCACTCTATGGACGGGGCCGGAGAGCTTATCGCCGAGCTGCAACGTCCGCCGGGCCCGCCGGCGGATGCGTACTCAGCACTGGTTGCAAACTATAACCCGACCGATAAAGTTCTGCTGCGAATGCTGGATACGGGAGTCGATCAGTTCTTTGGTTCGGCGAACGATCTGGTAGTGCCATCCGAGGGCGGATGGCGTGTGGGCCAACCGGGAAAAGTCTTGATTCCGGCTGGCCGCATCGGCTGTTACGGACCTGGCGGCAATCTGGCGGGTGACGCGGTCACGCACGTTAACTTTTTTCCCAGACGCGACACCGTCGATTTCCTCGTACGGGCATTGCTCGGCGAGCAACAGCCCCTGAGGCGTGTCGAACCCTCGGTCGCCCTGCCAGAGCGAAAGCTGCTGCGGGAAGGCGTTCCGGTCTCGGCGGCCGCTGGTGCTTCAGGGGAGTCAGTGCCCGCCAGACAAGCGCAAATTTCCGGAGGCGGTCCATTCTATGCTGATGTTTCGTCTTCCAGCCTACCTCCATTGCGGATCACGGTCGTTAACGGTGACCTCACATTCGCGAAAGAGCCGGTGCTGATCGGCCATTATCAGGCAGCACGCTTGACGGGCACCGAGGCAGTAATGGACAGGATCATTGGCGGCACAATGCAGCACTCGCTGGACCTGGGACTGTATCCTCTCGTTCCCGGTTCGCATCAGATTTTTCTAAATACTCAAAGGAACCCAGAGAGTTTTCAAAAGAGTCCTCGCCCCGAGGCCGTAATCGTTGTAGGACTAGGGGAGGAGGGCAAGCTTGATGCAGCCGTACTCGTGCACTCGGTTCGACAGGCTGTCATGGCCTGGGCGCAGCGCAAGACCGAGTCAAACAAGAAGGCGCCACCATCCGTGGAACTGTGCGCTACGCTTATCGGCAGCGGCGGCTCTGGAGTTTCGGCCGGTCAATCGGCGCAAAGGGTGGCAGAGGCTATCTGCGAAGCCAACCGGCTATTGTTTGCAGATCGCAAAGGCGATGGGAAGAGAAATGAGGAGAAAAACTGGCCACGCGTTAGCCATGTGCGCTTGATGGAACTCTATCTTGACCGCGCCACGGAAGCGTGGCGTGCGCTCAAGTTGCACGCAGAAGCTGCTCCGGATCGATTTGATATCACAGACGAGATAAGAGTGGGGACAGGACCGCTTCCACGCCCGCTCGATTCGGGATATCGGGGGACTGACTACGATTTCATTACCGCGGAAGCGGTGGCGGAGAAGAACGGCGCGACCTCTATCCGATACACGTTGGATACAAAACGTGCGCGTAGCGAAATGCAGGCGCAGAAAACACAGGTTCAACTTGTGCGGGATCTGGTCGCCACTACCTCCAATACTTCACCGCACGATCGACAAATCGGACGTACCTTATTCAAGCTTCTGGTGCCTACCGAGATTGAACCCTTTCTGGCTGGCACGGGAGAAATGCAGATTCAGCTGGACCCAGAAACTGCCGGAATTCCCTGGGAGTTACTCGACACCGGAGAGGACGAAACTTCTGACAGAAGGCCTTGGGCCATCCGCACGAAGCTGCTGAGAAAATTGCGCACTGACGACTTCAGACGGGAAGTGCGCGATGCCGGCGTTGATGAGAGCGCGTTAATCATCGGAGAGCCCGAGTGCCCCAAACCGTATCCGCGAATCCCCGCCGCCCGCGAGGAAGCGGATGCCGTGGTGCAATGTTTGACTGGCTCTGGCGGATTGAAGCCATCTCAGGTCACGGGACTTCTCAGCGACAATCCAAACCAGGTTGGGCCAGACGCATTTACGGTCATTAGCGCCTTGCTGGAGCGAGCCTGGCGTATCGTGCACGTAGCTGGACACGGCGCGCCCTCCCAGGAAAGCAACACCGGGGGCGTGGTTCTGTCCAATGGCACCTTTGTTGGTCCCAACGAGATCGCCGCCATGCGCAAAGTGCCGGAGTTGGTATTCCTGAACTGCTGCCATCTCGCCGGACGAAACATAGATCAGTTGCTCGCAACGGAAGTGCAGCCGGATTACGATCGCGTACGCTTTGCGTCGGGTGTCGCCGAACAGTTGATTAAAGTTGGCGTCAGGTGCGTCATAGCAGCTGGATGGGCAGTTGATGATGAAGCGGCTTTCGTCTTTGCGAAGACCTTTTACGGTGCGTTGCTGAGGGGGAGGCGCTTTGCCGATGCGGTGTGGGTAGCGCGTGACAAGGCTTACGCCAAAGGTGGCAATACCTGGGCAGCGTATCAGTGTTATGGAGATCCGGATTGGATTTTCCGGCGAGCCACAGACGGCGCGGCTTCAACCACCACACCTCAGGACGAGTGCGCCGGAGTAGCTTCTGAGTCAGCGCTGCAACTCGCGTTGCAAACTATCATCGTTCAGACTCAGTTCCAACACTTCCAACCGGAATCCCAGCGTGAACGGATAGGTGCGCTCGAGAGACAGTTCGGTTCGAAATGGGGTGGAAGCGGTTCGGTCGCCGAACTGTTCGGAAAAGCTTATGGGGAGGCGCGCAACACAGAGGCTGCGATTCAGTGGTACCAACGCGCAGTGAACGCCGCCGATGGCACAGCCTCCATGAAGGCGGCCGAGCAGCTTGCGAATCTGCGCGTTCGCATGGCGTGGGTTGCGGTCGAAAATGCATTAAAAGAAGGCGAAAAGACAGAAGTCAAAGAGACGGTTTCAGGACGGCAGGCGAAGAGGAAAAAGGGGCAGACAAGAGCGAAGCGATCGGCGGCGGCTCGCGAGCGTGTGTTTCGCTCAGCGCGCGCCTCTATTAAAGAAGCGATGACGTTGCTGGAGAAGTTGGTGGCCGTCTACCCGACGGTCGAACGTGAAAGCATATACGGTTCATCGTACAAACGTTTGGCCTTGATAGAGGCCGCGGCCGGTCGAGCCGCGGAGGAGCGTAGAGCTATCGAGGAGATGAAGAGGCATTACAGACGAGCAGCCGACATCGCCCGACAGACGAAAGAATCCAATCTGTTCTACCCGGCCCTGAATTACCTGGTAGCTGAACTGGCCTTGCATGCAGGTGAGGGCGGATGGAAAGGCCTCGACCCCGACCTTGTTGAAGCAACAAACGCCAGTCTCGATGCCAAGAACCTCGATGACGCGGATTTCTGGAGCCAGATCGGCAAAACGGATTTGCAACTCTACGAGGCTCTGGCCGCCGGTAAGCTTCGAAGCAAGCAAAAATCGCTACAAAAAAAATATCAAGACCTAAATAGACGCGTGAGTGCACCGTGGATGTGGTCTTCGGCGTATGACACGGCCCAATTTGTATTGAAGAAGTATGCTATACACGCGCCGGCCCAAGAGAAGAAGGCAGCCGAATCGCTTCTATCGTATTTGTTTGATTTTCGCTGAGCCCCAGCAGTCCCAGCTTTCAGACTGACGTTTGACGCAAGGCTCATTGCATAGACCGCAGATGGTATGGCGATACTAATGAAAGGCTCTTTGGATTTCGGACCCAACTGTCAGACCGGCCGCCTGACATTAGCGTAGCTTCTCGGAAGCGCGTTTCTGGCCAGGGAAATGTTTTGGAAGCGCCATGCATAGCACAAAGTAATTGTGGACGCGCAGTCATGTCCAAGTTTCATTTTTTCTTGAGTTTTCGTTTGACGCCGTGCTTGGTAGCGCGCCGCTCTGTGGGCTTGGAGCTGGATCGCGAAGTGGAGCTCGCGGCTTGGGCAAACTTCTTCGCAACCGGCGCCTCCTCCGGCCAGGTTACGTTCGCCAGCAGGGTTCGCTCCCAGAATCTGCCGTCTTCGCGCCTGTAGTACGGCTTCCACCAGTCACCGCTCGGCTCGGTCTCGGATGTGCCGGCCGATTTTGCCGCGAGGGCGCGGAAGCGATAGTGATCGACCATCTCCAAGGCTTCAATGGCAAATTGCGTGGTGATTGAGGGATCGCGAATTTCGAGCACGTCATCGCCATTCACGTCCGTGGCCCCCTGGGCGAAGGTTGAGGAGCCGGCATACACCACGGCCTCGGGTTGATCGAAATCAACAACAACGAATTTGCCGTTGCCGGAAGTCGCTCCCGTGGTCGTGCTGGTAAGCTTTCGCCGCTGCGAATCGGCTCGAACCAGCCTTTCACCATCGCTCCAGAACACACGCTGCCCCGAACTCGAATGAACCACTCCACCGACAAGCAGCCCATGTGGCTCCCAAGTTTTCCCTCCGACCGGGGGCGTCATATCCCGCTGAGAAACCTCGGTGACGGCTTTTAGCAGCCTTTGAGCAGCGTCGCCCAACGAGAACAGGACGGAGCGTTGGGCGCGCGAAACTGCGTCGAGCACGGTCGGTAACAACTCGCTCGAAGGACAGATGAGAACGCGCATGCTTGGCAGTCCCACCCGCTCGATTGAGGTCCAGGAATGACGTTTCGAACTCTTTGAGGTGGCCTCCTCGAAGTAGTTCTCATAAATAGACGCGGTCTGCTTATCACGAATGACGACGACGTGATTGTGCTGCGCGAAGAGGCTGTTGATGGAGAAGTTTGTCGAGCCTGTGAGCACAGCAGTGGGCTCTCCGTCGATCTTCTGGATGATCGCTTTGCTGTGTGAGAAGCGGCGGAAATGCCCGCGCATCACGGTGCAGCCTGCCTGTTTCAGGCGATACTCCAGTTCGTACTGGCGGTTCTTGTGTACGGGCGAATCGTCCAGGACGATTCGTAAGCGTGCGCCCAGACTCTCAAAGGCCTTCAGAATATCGGGATGGTCGAAGTCGAACGCCAGCACGTCGAGCGTGCTTCCCGGGTCCTGCACGCAGGCGGTGATAAATCCCATGATGAGCCGGTAGGCGCTGCCACCCAGAAGTTCATAACGTTGGGCGAACGGTGCCGTATCGAAGTCGAGGACGCGACCTTCGGGCTTCAGCGGCGGCTGGTTCGGACTTTGAAAAAGGCCGCGGGTGAAGCCGATCTCCACATCGCCTACCGGGGACATGACGTCGATGCTGACCTGCACTTCATCGCCTCGCTGCACAAGGCTCGGGACATTGCGATGAAGTGCAGTAACCCCGTACATGTAGCGGCCCGTAAGGTTTTCGGTAAGGTGATCTAGCCAACGGAACCTGCGAATGGGCTGTTTAACGGAGGACAGCTCCGCAGCGGAGAAGCTCTGCCCTGCTTCGAGGTTCAGGAGTTGCCTCGGACTCTGGCCTGGCGCTTGCTGCACGATGGCGAATCCATCCAGGTTATCGGTATCACTCTCCGCTACATCCATCGACAGCAGTACCGCGCTCTCGCCGCGGTACAGCCGGACCGCTAAGCCTTTACCCACCGCCAGCGAAGTGAATTCCTGGCGGCGCCATTCCTCGGCCAGCAGCTGAATTGTGTAGACATCGCGCGCCGCGGTCGTGATCTTCAGCGTGTTCGAGCTGACAGGTCGTACCAATTGCGCCGATCCCGGGCCGAAGCTCAAGGTTGTACGCTTGACGTCCTTGTCGTGTTGCTGCCATTCCAGTTCCAACACCAGGGGCGTGGTTCCAGGGATGCCGATCGTCTCGGATCCATCTTCCGGCGGCTCGCTGATGCGCAGCGCGTCATAGAACAGTCGCAGTCCCACAGCGACTACAGGTAGTTTTTCGATCGCAAATGGCGACCTAACGCTGACAGATGTCGAGTGCCCGAGTTCCGCAGAGAGAATCGGCTGACCGCCGAGCACCTCGGTGGCCTTTTGCGCAACGCGCCATGCCCCGCCGCTCTGCCGGGCCTGTGCCGGGAGCCGGGGCAGCGCTCGCGCGGCCCACTTTGCCAGACCTGAACGGCCATCCTCCATGGCCAACGCAACCGATTCAAATAAGCGGCCGATTTCCGGATCGTCCGGATTCGCCAGCACCCGCCATGTAATCTCCTCTTCCGTCCGCAGTGCCGCGGGGGCATTCGCGTGGATTCGCTGTAGCACCTGCCAAGCAGCATCGAGGCGCTGAGGTTCGGCGCACAGTCGTTCGCGTAGCACATCCGCTACCGCGGGACGCATTACCGCGAAGAGTGCGCTGCGCGATGACATCAGTGGACTCAGCCAGAGATCGGCCTCGGCGGACGCATCGGCCGCGACGAGCATCCCCAGCCGCACCGCACGCAACAACTCCGGCTCGATACGCGACGCAAGTGACACTGCCGTCGCCAACTGCACAGCATTGCCATCGATCGCCGCCAGGTCGTCGATGAGGCTTTGTGCGTCGAGCGTGAAGCTCACAACCAAATCTCCTGCGTTGCGTGATGTATGGCTGTCTTGATGGTGCGGACACTGGTACGTCGGTCCCACTGCAGGATGTCCATGGTTAATAAGAGTCCTGGCGGCCAGCGTGCCGGCGGATACGGCACCAACGCCAGCAGGTGACATCCAGCGCTGCGTACGACCTTAGCGAAGCGGCGCCACTCCTGCGTGGTTGCCGCCGAGGCGCCCGCGCCTATGCCCAGGTCTGTGAGCAGAACAATGGGCCAGCCCCCCGGTGGAGGGCGGTATTGCTTCCGTTCGAAGTTGATGTCGTCGATGACGCCCCGCAGCGGCGATCCGATGAAGCGATAGGCCGACACGCAACCGTCGCCCAGCACGCGCTTCATCAGCTCCAGCATCTGCTGCTGATCACGTGAGAAGACGGTCATGCTGTCGCCAACATCCACGAGCACGTCGGCTCCGCTAGCGGTCTCGAGCACCGTTGCCGGCACGCTGAACATTGGTTTGCGCTCGGCTGCGCGTTCAACCAGGGTTTCCACTTGAGGCGGTCCTGCGGGCGTGCGGATTCTCGCCATGGTCGAGACGATAGCGCGGCTCCATTGCGTCTTAAGCAGTGGCTGCCAGGGCAGGGCAGGGACAACTTCCTCCGATCCTGAAGCAGGGAGTGGCGCGGAACTCTGCGGCGCAAGAATGCGCATCGGCGCGGCAGTCGCTTTTTCCTTCTGAGGAACGAGCTCGAAACGTCGCTCGCGCATGCCGAGCGCCGTGTTGTGGTGTATCGCAGGACCCGGCTCGCGCTCGACTGTGCGCGACGTCTTCACACCGCGCTCGGGATCGATACGTTCGCCAACGCTCATTGCCGAGCGCACTGAGACCGGCAGATCGAACCCCAGCGCCACCGCAATCGCGTCGAGCGCTGCCTCATCCTGCGGCTGTAAGCGCTTCACGGTCCGTATGAAGTCGCCAGCGCCAATGGGGTTCAGCTTCATTCGCCTGGCCTTGCGTCGGTCGCCGCCTTGCGTACGGTTATCCGCACAATGGTGTCCCACACCGGATCACCGGGCTTCGGTTGTACATCGAGCTGCCTGCACGCGCGTACCGTGTCGAGGTACTCTGCCGTGCTGGTGTTCTTCGCACCGTCGGCGTACAGGGAGTCCACAATGCTCTGGTACTCCTTGCGCTCGTTCGGTTTATCGCCAAAATGTTCGGCGGCGATATCCACCAACCTCTCTGGCGAGGGGGCTTGTAGCTCTAGCGTCACACAGCGTCTCAGGAAGGCACTTGGCAGGTCGCGCTCGTCATTTGAAGTGATGAAGACCAATGGCGGAACGGCTTCCGCGTCGGGAGTCTTGCCCTTTGCCTCTACCAGCAGATCATTAAGATAAGGCACTGTGAACTGTGCCGAGCCAATCGTGACCAGGAGGTTGTTGGGAACATCGGGATCGGCTTTGTCGATTTCGTCGATAAGCACGACGGCATCTTCCCCGTCAGTCGAACTAGGATCCTTAGCTGGTTGCTCCAGGGTTTGCACAGCCGGCAGGCCACGACGCGTCGCCAGGTCCGGATCGAACGCCCACCAGAAGGCACGCGGCTCGATGTACTCGGAATCGCGCTTGAGTTGGTTGGCGCCAGCATCGCGGAAGCGGCGCAGCAAGTCGAAGTGCCATAGCAGGTCTGTGTACTGCGTTTTCGATGTGATGACCTCTTCGTAATACCGCCTGCCCAGCCGCAGAGCGACGTTCTTCGCCAACGATGACTTGCCCGAGCCCGAAGGCCCGCGCAACAGTATCGGCCGCCCGGTGGCGAGCCCGACATTCACCGTCAGCTCGATCTCGTCGGTGTAGAGGTAGACCAGGCCATCGCGGCGATCGCCCAGCCGCGCGGGCAGCTTCGCGAGCTGTTTTTTCAGCTTTGCGTTTGTGGCCTTTTGGTCGAAGAGTTTGTTGTATTGCACGATGACTCCTTGGCTAGTGAATGGCATCGATCTTGCGCGCGAGCTCGTTGAAGATGTTGTAGGCCGCAAACTCTTCGTCGGGACCAAGGCCGGGCCGCAGCCGCTGGACCCCTTTGAGCCGCTGTTCTGAAGGCAGGGACGAGCCGGTAAGCATGAATAGGGTGCAGGACGGATATTCGTCGATGAGTGCCTGCACGTCGGCATCGTCAGGCAGCGCCTGTTCCGTGTTTGGCGGCGGGAGCACAATGAACAGCGGCTCGCGCGTGTCTTTGCTCTTGATGTATGCTTCAATCCGGCGAGGGTCCTTAGTGCCTAACATCTTTTCAAACTCAGCCCGGACCTGCGCCTTGAGGGAGCCTGCCAGATCTTCTCCCGCGGCAGTACTCAATCGGATGAACTCCCAAGGCGGATAGCTACCCGTAGCGCGGGAAATGACGGAGCGCGCTGTGAATTCCTGTTCTTCGGCGTTGAGTGCCGCGGCACGGGCGCCTTTGGCACTTCGCGCAATCAGCGTGAGCGTGCCCGCCATCTCGCGGTTCACCCATGCGCCTCGCAACATGTTCATGATGGAAAGCAGACCCTCTTTCGACATCGCGCCCATCAACGGTTGAAGGCCATCGATCAGTTTGTCGGACGACGCCTGCAGCAGCAGCATGGCGATTTTCGAGGCTAAGTCGCGATTAGGATCCCAACCTCCAAGATCCTCCCCCAAGGCATCAGCCACTTGGTTTAGCAACGCCGGCCGTCTTAAATTGGCGAGCCACTCGGCAATCTTCTCCTCGAGCAGACGCTGTGGCGTCTTCGCTTCCCGGAGTCGGAGCGACGCAAGCAGCTCAACGACCGCAGTGCCCAGTTTTGCGCCCGTCAGGTTCTTCAGCGCCTGAATTTCCGTTAGCGCCAACGGGTTGAATGACACCGATTCAGCCAGGTCTGTGGCTGAGATGCCAACCAACACCGGCAACAGCGGGAAGCTTCCGCCGCTCAAGGATCGGCGCCAAGACAAGATCGTGGCCTCTTTCAGGACCCATTTGGAATCCAGCGCCTTTTTGTTCAATAACAGAATCGCACCGTGACAATGTCCCATCCAGGTGTGGAGGTGATTTCGCCAATCGTCCCCGCCCTGAAGCCGCGTCTCATCGAGCAAAACGTCGAAACCATTTTTGTGCAGGTATTGCTGGAGCTTCGTGAGCGTGGTGTGCGCCGCGGGATCGTTTCGGGCACTGTGGCTGATAAAGATGATAGGGCGGAACTGGCGGGGCTTTGGCATGGTGGAGTAGTTAACGCAGTGTATACAGCATTTTCGGAGAAGCAAATGATTTTCGGAAGGTAGCGGGGAAACGCGCTAGCAGCTATTGATGTCGCCGGCGAGAAGCCGACTTATCGTTACTTATCATTCCTGAGCACTACGAAACGTTGAGTAGAGGCGATCTACACGTTCGCAGCGTCTATTCGTAACGCAAAGCGACCATCGGGTCGACACCTGCGGCCCTTCGGGCAGGTTGCCAGCTGGCGACCAAAGCGATCCCGGCCAACGCAGTAGAAGCAGCGAGAAGAGTGAGTGGGTCAATAGGCCTGACACCGAAGAGTAATCCGCTCAGCAAGTGTGCCAGAACAAATGTGCCCACTAGACCAACGGAGAGGCCGCCCAATGTGAGCCATGCCGCCTGTGCGAGAACAAGTCTCAGAACCTGTCGAGGTTGAGCGCCCAGGGCAACGCGAACGCCGATCTCATGCTTTCTTTGCGTCACCCAATACGACATGACCCCGTAGATCCCGATCGCCGCCAACAAGACAGCAACAGCCGCGAACAGTGCCAGCAGCGAAGCATCAAAGCGTTGTGGTCCGACCGAATCTGACACCCTTTGTTCCATAGTAGCCACGTGGTATATCGGCTGCTCCTGATCCAGATTTTGCACCTCACGCCGAATCGCACCGGCAAGGCTTTCCGGCGCGATCTTGGTACGCACCGCCAAAGTCAAGGCCGAGGCAGGAAATTGGTCTGTCGAAGTAAACACGACGGGAACAGGCTGGCGATCCAAGCCGATGTAGCGGACATCCCCCACGACTCCGATGATGGTGAACTGCTGCTGCGGCAAATTTGTGGCCGGAGCAAAGATCAAATGTTCTCCGACCGGGTCAGCTCCCGCGAAGAAGCGACTGGCAAACTCCTGGCTAACGATGGCAACGGGCAAACTTGCCGGGCGGTCTTCTTCTGTGAAGAAACGCCCAGCGCGCAGAGGAACCTGCATCGCGGAAAAGTAATCCGGCGTGACGTGCGACACAGGCACCGATAGCGACTGATCCGCCAGCAGCGACGGATGATCTTTGACCGTCATCTTTACCGGGCTGGAAAAGCCGTAATAGAAGGGCAGGGTGGTGGTGCCGCCGGCCGATTCCACTCCTGGCGTGGCCTGCACGGCGGCGAGTAGCTCGTCGAAGAAAGCCTTACGCTGGGCGAGGTCGGGATATTTTGCTTCCGTCAGCGTGACCTGGACGGTCAGCACATTTTGTGGATTGAAACCTGGACTCACCGCGCGCAGATTGGCGAAAGTGCGAAGCATAAGTCCCGCGCCCATCAACAGGAGAAAAGCGAACGCCAACTCCGCGGCGACCAGCACGCTGCCAAGCTTCTGCCGGGCAGGACCGGCTGTGGTTTTTCCTCCTGCTTCTCGCAAAGCAATACTCGCGCCAGCCTGAGAAGCGACCAGGGCCGGCGCCAAACTGAACAGAATGGCCGTCAACAGCGAAACCAAGAGAGTGAAGCAGAGAGCAACGCCATTCAGATGCACATCTCCGAAGTAGGCGAGAGTATCCGGTCGCAGAAGGCGCGACGACATCCAGCGTGGCCCAAGCTACCAGCAGCCCCGCCGCCGATCCCAGAGCGGCAAGAAGCAAGCCCTCCGTCAGCAGTTGCCGGATGATGCGGGCGCGTGCTGCTCCCAACGCAGAGCGCACCGCAAATTCCCTCTGTCGCGCCGCAGCTCGTGCCAACAGAAGGTTCGCGATATTGACACAGGCAATCAACAAAACCAGCCCCACTGCGCTCATTAAGAGCAGCAGTGCCGGACGAGTATCGCCCACGAGCCGCTGGTGCAGGGGCAGAAGTTGCACCTCCGCTCCCGTCAGTTTCTCAGCCACGGCCTGCGGATATTGCCGCGTAAGCGATTGCGTGATGGTTTGCAGCTCCGCCCTTGCCTGCTCCAGTGGGGCACCTTGTTTCAGGCGCGCGACCACGCTCATGTCATCACTCTCGCGCTGGCTCCAATCAGGCTTGGTTGGAAGCTGAAGCGGCAGGAAGGCATCCGGCTTGAGCTGGCTGGGATAGACGAAATTCGCCGGCAAGATGCCAATGACCGTGTACTCAGCGTTGTCCAGGCGGAGCGACTTGCCTAGAACATTGGGATCAGCTCCAAAGCGACGCCGCCAGAAGCCATCGCTCAAAATCATGACCCCATGTGCTCCGGGAGCGTCTTCCTGTGGTGAAAAGCTGCGCCCGAAGGCAGGCTGTATTCCAAGCAGGGAAAAGAAATTCGCGCTCACCTCGGCGCAGCGGTCCAGCCGAACCGGTTCGGCGCCAGTGGCCAGGTTGCCGTCGCAGAGGTGATCGTCATACGCCGCCATGTCCTCGAAGGACCGGTTCTGGTCGCGCCAGGCGAGGAACGTTCCTGCCGGGACCAGCATTGCATCGAGGAGTGGCGCGTACTGCGAGGCCCAAACCAGCCGCCCAGGATCGCGATAAGGCAAGGGCCGCAATAGCACGGCATGCAGCAAACTGAATATCGCGGTGTTGGCGCCAATGCCAAGCGCCAGCGTCAGCATGCCCACGAGAGCTATGCTGGGATTGCGCTTGAGAATGCGGGCTCCGAAGCGCAAATCGGCAAAGAACACGGTCGGCCAACGTAGTTTTCGTCGCATGACAACACCTTTCTCAGGACCTCCGCTCTAAGGAAACTCTGATTAAGTTCTATCCAAGGCCCTCGGCGGCTAAAGCCGAAACGATTTTGCTGAGCTTACGGACGGTCTGAAAGGCCGTCCCCTTCAAACCCGGACTTAATCAGAGTCTCCCTAACGATCGGCGCGGGTGTACTCTCCACGAAACTCCGTCGTCCACGTGGCTCCGTTGTCGGTCGACTTCTGCCAGGTTTGCTCAACCCGGTGCGCATCAATGCCGACCAGCCTCATCTTGTTCAGGACGGTCTCGCCTTTGGGGCCGTGGCTTGTGCCGCGGAACTCAGCTGTTCCTGACGCAACCTTGCCATCGCTGAAAACGTGCACCCGACCCGTGTTGTCTGCGAACATGCCGTACCAGGCCTTTTCTTCCGTACTGTAAGCGAACATGTTCTCGCCGGAATGGCCTCGGCCTCCGTCCCAGCTTTCCACCAGCAGACATTGATCTAGCGCAAGCGATACCTTGCTGGTAGCAGTGCTCGAGCCGCCGGGTGCGGTGACGGTCCAATTGCCGAGCCAAAAATCCAGTTGGCGGCTCTGGGGATCCGTTGCGCACGGACCAGAGTTCGCCGCCGCAAAGGAAGGGTAGGTCGACCCAAACCAGATTGCCAATGAGGCCAAGAACAGCAAACCTCCACGCCTACAGCAGCACCGAGTAGCTCTGTCTTCTTGCATGTTGTAATTCCTCCGCGATTAAAATGTCTGGGCTCTCCTGAGCGGAAAGGCGTTAGTTAAGAGTTTCAAAAATCTGATCCGTCGAATTCCGCAGACTGGCCGGCATCTCCGACGTAGTTACCGGCCGTCGCGCGTGAAAGCGAAATGCCCGGGAGCTTTTTTCGATTTCCAGCACTTCAAATCCGGCCACCTCAAGGCGAGCCGAAACCGTATCTGGATCGATGGGGACGAGCGTGTCGCCAATATGGATCATTCGCATTTGCCAGCTTTGCCGGCTGTCACTGCCCGCAAAAACTCCTCCTGGCTCGAGAACCCGCCACACCTGAGCGAAGAGCCGATCCTGCAATACGGACGAAGACACATGGTGCAGCATGGTGAAGGAAACGACGCTGGAGAATTGCCCATCCGGAAAAGGCATTTCCGTGGCATCGCCGACTACGATATGGACATTGCTGCCACGCAGGCGTCCTCCCAGAGATTCGGCTAGAGTTGGATCGATTTCGATGGCCGTCAGGCTATTCGCCCGTTGTCGCAACAGGTCGGTGGTGAGACCAGGTCCGGGCCCGAGCTCGAGCACCCTGTCTCCCAACTTGACAGTTGAGAGCGCCCATACCACCCGTTGCCGAACTATGTTTCTCCAGCGTGCGGAACGACACAACCAGTGATGTAAGCGGTTCACGTTTCCTCACCCAAGATGAACTTCTCTGATGCTCATCCTATGTAATTGCCAGGTCTGCGCGCTTCCGTTATTGTGACAATGAATGTCGCAAAAGCGACAAACCGCGTTCTTCGACCGCCTGCGCGACCAGCGATCCGATATTGCAACGCTCACGCAGGATTACTCCGCAGGGCACGTCATCCCACTTCATTTCCACGATCGTGACCAACTCGTCTATGCCTCCCAGGGTGTAATGACTGTCGCGACTCGGGCGGGAATTTGGGTTGTGCCAACGCTTAGAGCAGTGTGGATACCGGCTGCCGTTCCGCATACCGTCACCATGTCGGGTAGAGTGGCTATGCGGACTCTCTACTTGAAGCCACGGCAGGCGCGAGCTTTGCCGCGCAACTGTTGCGTGGTTAACGTCTCGCCTCTGTTACGGGAACTCATCCTCCATGCGTGCGGCTTTCACGCTCTGAAAAAGGGTGCCCCACGGCAGCGGCACTTGATCGACTTAATCACTGACCAGCTCGAAGTAATCCAGATGGTTCCTCTGCAGCTCCCCCACCTATCCGACCAGAGAGCGCGCCACGTAGCCGAGATTTTGCTGGCCGACCCGACGAATACTCAAAAGCTGTCGCAGTTGTGCAGAGGGAGTGGCGCTAGTAAACGCACGGTTGAGAGACTTTTTCAGGATGAGGTTGGAATGACTTTTGGAAAATGGCGGCAACAACTTCGCCTTATGCACGCGGTGCGGCTTCTGGCCGAAGGGGCAAAGGTGACCCATGCCGCGTTGGAAGCTGGATATAGCACACCGAGCGCCTTCATTTGCATGTTCAAGAGGGTTTTAGGATTTACGCCGGCACTGTACTTCAAGGCAGGGGGCTAAACTGCCTCTGCGCCTCTGGTCGAACTGCTCCTGGATGACTTCCTGCGCTATAGACCGTTGGATCGCGGGGCGACAGCCGAAACAGAAGTGGCCGGTGTTTCAGGATTCGTACCGACAAACCACCAAACTGACCTGGCTAATCCCCCGACAGGACTGGCTCCGCGCCAGGTCCCTGGACGCTTCGGCATTTACCTGGACAAATCAGAGCATTACTTCCGGGTTGCCCGTTAAGCAACACAGTGAGTAGAGGTGCACGGTCTCCTTGGGGGCGTGAAAACGCAACGCGGAATTGTGCGACACGGGCCGCGAGTACAAATAATACGCAGGGCGATACAGCAATCCGTAATCCTTCTATAATTAGCCCGCAAATGCCTCTCGCCCCCGGCTCAAAGCTTGGCCCCTACAAGATTCTCGCCGCCCTCGGCGCGGGAGGCATGGGAGAAGTCTATCGCGCCCGCGATCCACGCCTGGGCCGCGACGTGGCAATCAAGATATTACCCGCCGGCTCCGCGGACGATCCCGAGCGCCTGCGGCGCTTTGAGCAGGAGGCGCGGGCCACGGCGGCGCTCAACCATCCAAATATTCTTGCGGTGTTCGACATCGGTACCCAGGACAATTCACCGTATATCGTCTCCGAACTGCTCGAAGGGGAAACGCTGCGGGCGCCCCTGACCGGCGGACCGCTGTCTGTGCGCAAAACCGTCGACTATGCGCTTCAGATCGTTCGTGGACTTGCCGCCGCGCACGATCACGGCATTTTCCATCGCGATCTCAAACCGGAAAACATCTTCATCATTCGCGACGGCCATGTGAAGATTCTCGACTTCGGACTTGCCAAGCTGACCATGGCTGAGCCGAGCCCGCCTGGTATGTCAGCCCAGGCGACCCTGGATTCGGTCACCGGCCGGGGTGTTCTGCTGGGAACCATCGGTTACATGTCGCCAGAACAGTGCCGCGGCGCCGCCATCGACGCGCGCTCTGACCTGTTCAGCTTCGGCGCGGTGCTCTATGAAATGCTCAGCGGCAGGCGCGCGTTTCGCGGCGACACGACGGCCGACACCATCAGCTCGATTCTGAAAGAAGAGCCTCCGGACCTGTCCGCAACCGGCCGCGATGTGCCGCCCATGCTGGAGCGTATCGTCTTCCACTGCCTCGAAAAAGACCCGGCCGCTCGCTTCCAGTCCGCGCACGACATTGCTTTCACATTGGAGGCGTTGTCTTCAATTTCATCGCCTGCAGAGTCGGCTAAGAGCTCCGCCGCGCCTCCGGTCACAAAACCGGGAAAGTCCTGGCTTGCTCCCGCGTTGCTGGGAGTCATCGGAATCCTAGTTGCGGCCGTGGCGCTGCTTTTCGTTCGCCTGAACGCCTCTCCTGCTGAGCCGCCGAGCTATCGTCAGCTCACGTTTGGACGCGAGTTCATCTCTTCTGCCCGCTTCGCACCCGACCAGCGAACTGTCATCTACGGCTCGGCGCACATGGGGATGCAGACCGAACTTTTCTCACTTGCGCCCGACAGTCACGCCCCTGTAAGCCTCGGTCTGAAAGATGCTGACATCGAATCCATCTCTCCCACTGGAGAGATGCTCCTGATCCAGAAGCGACGAGAGCTTGCTAGAAATGTCAAAGTCGGCTTGCTGGCGAGGGCGCCACTAAGTGGCGCAGCTCCGCATCCTATGATGAGCGATGTCGTTGACGCCGACTGGGGCCCCGACAACCAGATCGCCGTCGCCCGCTACGTGGACGGACGCTTTCGCATTGAGTACCCCATCGGCCACGTTCTGTATGAGCCCGCCACCGGCTGGTTAACCAACGTGCGCGTCTCGCCCCAGGGAGGCTGGGTGGCATTCGCCGAGCATCCCACCTTGGGAGACAGCGCTGGGAATGTGGTGATGGTAGACTCTTCGGGCCGCAATCGGACTCTGTCCCCGCGGCAGTCGGCCATTGAAACGGTGAATTGGGCCCCCTCAGGCAAGGAAGTATGGTTCACCGGCGCCGAAGAAAGCACTAGGTTTCAACTCTGGGCCGTCGATCTTTCCGGCCATACCCGTGTCGTCCACCGAATTCCGGCCACCCCAACCCTGTACGATATTGCCCGCGATGGGCGCGTTCTTCTCGGGCAAAATATCTTTCGAATCCTCGCCTACGCGCGAGGACCTGGTCAGGATCGAGAACAAGATGTGACCATTCAAAATTGGAGTGACGCTTCGGCCATTTCACCTGACGGCCGACGAGTGCTATTGAATGAAGAGGGGGCTAACACCGGACCTGATTACGACGTTTACGTCCGTACAAGCGATGGCTCAGCGCCCGAACGCGTTGGCGATGGCGTGGGCTACGATTTCTCACCGGACATGAAGTGGGTTCTGTCGTCCCTTATTTTGCACATTCCCCGTCAGCTTTTTCTGATTCCCCTTGGCCCAGGGGAGACGAAGCAGATCACGCATGATTCCATCGACCGGAGTTATGCTCGTTTTCTCCCGGATGGCAAGAATGTTGTATTTAGCGGCACGGAACCGGGTCACAAATCGCGCATCTACGTGCAAGCTATCGATTCGGGAATTGGACGCCCGATTTCTCCCGAGGGAGTGAGCGGATTCGTCCCCACCGCGGACGGTAAGTTCGTGTTTGGTTTCTCCGATTCCGTGGCGCTCTATCCCGTGGATGGTCAGGGAACTCCCCGCCTGGTTCCCGGCATCCATCCCGACGAGGCAATTTTTTCTGTGTCGGGTGACGGGCGCTCGACGCTGGTTGGAGTGCTCGGTAGCTATTCTGCGGATGTGATGCGCGTGGATCTGGCCAGTGGCCGCCGCGAGTTGTTCAAGACAATCGGGCCATCCGACACCGCCGGGGTCGACTTGGTCGATGCGGCATTCACTCCCGACGGCAAATCCTATGCATATTCCTGCTTCAGCGCTCTGAGCCAACTCTATTTGGTGAAGGGATTG
Source organism: uncultured Acidobacteriaceae bacterium (assembly GCA_963746515.1). Classification (GTDB taxonomy): domain Bacteria; phylum Acidobacteriota; class Terriglobia; order Terriglobales; family Acidobacteriaceae; genus Bog-257. The sequence goes on from CAVVBO010000007.1 coordinate 574,758, forward strand.
CGATAAGGCGCGGATTGTCCTTTCATCCCTCATCTTGATCATCGCCAAACTCAAAGGTACCTGAATTCGTCGGTGGCAACCAATGTCTCACTCTTGTCGACACCAACGATCCCGAGCGTCCTGAAACGCCTACTCTAAGGACGGGAGATAAGTACGCGGCCGCTGGCCGTTCGCTGCTTTTGCTTGCAGCGCTGACCAGCGGAGAGCCGGTCAACGTGATCCATCACCTCGCGCTCGACCTATTGCACGCGGACGACTAGAATACCTTGCGTTTTGAGGCTGGCCGCGAAATCCTACCTCGCCGGATCACCCTGGAGCGAGATACCGCTCTTTTCCAGGGTTTGTCCCAGCACCCGATCCAACTGACTCGCCGCCTTCATCCAGGCAGCTTCGGCCATTACCTCCGTAGTCTGTGACTGTGCCAGATAGGTTTGCTGTTCGATCGCGGAGAGGTTTGTCGTATAGCCGGCGGTGAAGCTTTCCTGGGCTGCGTCGAACAGCTTTAACTGCAACTCTCGCGCCTTCGTACGGCATCAGCGGCAGGCAGACTTCCACAGTTTCAGGCACGGCAACGAGACAGTGATGGACGGACTTCGTACACCTGTTACCTTGCGTCTGGGTCGTCTGGGACGCGGTGACACTCGCACGATGATGCACTACTCGCATGTCATCAGCGCTGATGACCGGCAGCTCGCTTCTGAGTTTGGCCGGATGTTGGCTCCAACTTCTCCATCCGTTTTGGAGCGTTTTGGAGCCAAAAAGCAAAACGGCCTAGACGCATCGAACGTCTAAGCCATTGAATCTGTGAAGTTTTTTGGTTGCGGGGGGTGGATTTGAACCACCGACCTTTGGGTTATGAGGGAAAAGACAGCCCCAACGGCATGCAACAGCAACCAACCAAGCTCAAGCAAACACTGCAAGAACGGAAAGCGTAATTGGTTCCTTTTGGCTGCGTTACGCTGCAGTTCGCGGACAGAAAGCGGACAGTGAACGGTACACTTCCGTTCGCTTCCTTATCGGTTACATTTGTTAAGATGCGCATCATCAGTGACGATTTCTCCAGTCTGCAAAATCCCATTGTCATCACGCAGGCAGCTTACCGGGTTCGACGCCTTAGTCCTCGTTGACGACGAAGCACAACGAGGTTAAAGTAGGAAGTGCTGCTTGGTGGAGTCTGTATGAGTGCCCCCCCAAAAGATCCCGAAAACAACATCCCTGGACCGCTCAGGGAGAATCTCGATTGGTACATAGCTAACCAGCAAGAGCTGTCTAAGAGCTACAACGGAAAGATTTTGCTCATTATGGATCAAAAGCTAATAGATGTCTTCGATTCCATGGAGAGCGCGTATACGGCAGCTATGAAATCATATGCCCCCGGTACGTTCACGCTTCAACCGTGTTCGCCGGACCCGGAGAGCTACGTCTTGATGCTGTACAGCCCCGCCTTTTAATGACTGCTCTGCGACCAGCCCCGCAATCCCCGCAATGTTTCACGGTTCGGTATCAGCAACAGGCAGCGGTTCTTTGTACAGATGTTGAGATATTCCCACCATTCCAGTTTCAGCAGGGTAATCCGCCGCTTAAGGGGAAGAAATACAAAGCGGTCTATGACACAGGGGCGACGCAAAGCGCGATTTCGCCAAAGGTCGTGAATGATCTCGGATTGCCTTCGATCGGAGCCGCGCAGGTAGGTACTGCCGGTGGAACAGTGTCTACGACTACGCATATTATCAACATCGGTCTGCCGAACGGGGTAATGTTCCAGATGATGAGGGCGACCAAGGCCGAACTCCGCGATCCGTTTGATGTCCTCATTGGAATGGATATCCTTGGTACCGGAGATTTCGCCGTCACCCATCACCAAGGGAAGACGACTTTTTCATTCCGCTGGCCGTCACACGATGAAATTGATTTTGTCGCCTTGGCACAAGCGAAACCGGCTCCGGCGCAATCGGACAAGGTCGGTAGAAACAGCTTGTGTCCGTGCGGGAGCGGCAAGAAGTACAAGAGATGCTGCGGAGCGTAGCCTGTAGCGAGCCACAGTAGTCCAGCCCGCCTCACGCCGCACCCTCACCCGGCACCATACTGCAACGATCCGGTGGAAGTTGCGAAGGGCGAATCGCACTTTCTCGCACAAACGCGTTCGGCGGCTTCCTTTGGTTGACAACCAAATGTGCGGCTGTAACCGGCTTTCGGCTCTGCGCGTTAGAAAGTGCTGTCCGCCTTCTGTACGCGGTTTTTAACGGTCGGGTGCATGCTCACTCGTGCGAAAATCTGACATAAAACTTATGCGGAGGTACTGAGGCTATGGCGTACCCTTCTACAACTCTCGTACGACGCGGGATCGCTTTCAATGCTGATGATGACGCGCTGCTGCACCGCGTGCGCGATCAGCTCGCTGCCCAAGTGGGCCGCGCCAGCAACGTGGTGGCTGTGCTCTACGGGTTGCGACTGGCGGAGGCGCATCTCGGAGGTGCGGCAGAGCCCCCTGTTGAACTCGCGCCTGTCCCTGGGCCTATCCGGCCCACCGGCTCGCGCTAAGCCAATCGGTTGTCCGTAATAAGACGCCCTAGGAGGCAATGACTCCCCAGCGCCAACTGGCGTGCCTAGAAGTGTGGTGAGTGTCATGGTGGTGGAATCAGTTGCTCCAAGGTTGGACTGGTGGAACACCCCACGCTGCGCGGCCTGGAACATGCTGATGCCGCGGCCCGGCCACGCCTCGAGAGATTAGAACTCCAATGGCCCCAACGGTACACGACAGCAATCAACAAGATCCTGAAAACATTGCACTATAGCATTGCAGCAGTTGCTTTTTTCAGCTGTGTTCGGATTGCTTTTGCGGACAAAAACGGAACAATTTATCAGAGGTAACGAGTAGATTTAGTCCCTACTTTTGCCCCAACGAAACAGCGGGCCGAGCTGTTGGCGAATCGAGACACGACCTTGTCATCGAGGATCGGCTGACGGTGTGCCTGCCAGCGAGCAGCAGCCCGCTTTTTGTATGATTGTGCTTCACCATGGGAATGTTTGAGATCACGCCGGATGATGTTGCGCTTTTGAACGACACGGACCTTCGCAGTCTGGTTGGTCTGCTTTGCGAATCAGAGCTTAGGTCACGGGGAATGTCCGCGGCAGCAGTGACGTGGAGTGGTCACCAGAATGCGGCAGACGGAGGGCTCGACGTTCGTGTGGCCTTGGCGGAAGGAGAAACAATCGAAGGCTTCGTGCCCAGCCCGCAAACTGGTTTTCAGGTGAAAAAAAGTCCCATGCCGCGCGCCGAAATTCTTGACGAGATGCGGCCGAAAGGCCTTTTGCGGCCAATTATTCGAGACCTGGCGAATCGATCGGGCGCCTACATTATCGTGAGTGCGGAGTCAACTTCCGCCACCCCTCTTCAAAACAGACGCGACGCAATGCGGGAGGCCGTGAATGATCTTCCGAACGCGAAGGATCTTGCGCTAGATTTTTACGACCGAGGCCGCGTGGCGAGTTGGGTTCGTGATCATGCGGGCATGGTTGTGTGGGTCAGGGGAAGAGTCGGACGGCCCCTGCCGGGCTGGCGTCCATACGAGGTTTGGGCTTACGCGCTTGGTGGCATAGAAGGCGAATACCTGCTTGACGACACGCATCGCATTCGTACGGACACCGAGACTACGGAGTCCGGCCTTTCCACGGCGGAAGGCATTCAACGAATTCGCGATCGACTGCGCCGCCCTGGTAGTGTCGTCCGCCTCGTGGGTCTGTCCGGCGTCGGGAAAACGAGGCTTGTACAGGCCCTTTTCGACAGCCGCGTGGGGGAAAGGATCCTCGACCCCGCCGCGGCAATTTACACGGACATCGCCGATGGGCCAGATCCTGCCCCCGCAACTCTTGTTCACGATTTGATTGCGTTGCGATCAAAGGCTGTTGTCGTCGTGGACAACTGTCCGCCTGATATGCATCACCGCCTAACTGAAGCGTGTCGATTACCTGAGAGTACGGTTAGCGTGATTACGGTTGAGTACGACATTCGCGAGGATCAACCCGAGGGAACTGAAGTCTTTGAACTTGAGGCATCCTCGGCGAGTTTGATAGAGAGACTCTTGCAGCAGCGATTTGCGGAGTTGTCATGGGTCAATCTTCAGACTATTGCACAGTTTTCAGATGGAAACGCACGAATCGCGATCGCGCTGGCCGAAACTGTTCGCCGCGAAGAGACGATTGCAGGCATGTCGGACGAAGACCTCTTCAAACGATTGTTTGAACAACGTCATGGGCCAAGTGAACCGCTCTTGGTCGCGGCTCAGGGTTTGTCGCTCGTCTATTCGTTCCAAGGCGAGGATGTTTCGGAAAGTCATGAGGCGGAGCTTTTCCGGTTGGGGGCCGCAGTCGGCAAAAACACACAAGAGATGTTCCGAAGCGCCGCCGAGTTGCACCGCCGGGGTCTGATTCAGCGGCGTGGCGTTTGGCGGGCCGTCCTTCCACAAGCAATTGCAAATCGCTTAGCGGCGCGCGCTCTTCAAGACACGTCGACGGATACGATCGAGAAATATCTTGTCAACGATGCTCCGGAAAGGATCGTAAAGTCGTTTTCACGGAGGCTCGGCTACCTCGACGGCTCGCCGGAGGCGGAGAAGATTGTCAGAGGTTGGCTCCGCGTAGATGGATTGCTTGCAGATGTTCTAAACCTCGATGATCTCGGCAGTACCATGTTAAGAAACATAGCCCCAGTGGATCCTGAGGCAACGCTGTCGGCTCTCGAACGTGCTCAACTCGAGCCCACGGACGATGAGTCCGCAATGAAATGGGGACGCTACGTGTCGCTGTTGGTGTCGCTCGCCTATGAGGCGCGGGATTTTGACAGATCCGTCAGGTTGCTTACGAAAATTGCAGTTGCCATCGCAGCGAAGGAGACAAGCCGTGCCATCGGTCAACACTCGAATACCGCCTCAAAATCGGTTCTCTCTCTTTTTCCAATTTACTTCTCCAGTACTCACGCATCTGCGGAGCAGCGAGAATCAGTAATTCGTCACCTGGTAGATTCGAGCAATTCCGTCGAACGCGAGTTGGGCGTGAAGGCGCTCGCGGCCGCTCTAGAGGCTTGGCATTTCGGCTCTGCGCTAAATTTCGGATTTGGCGCACGTTCAAGGGACTTTGGCTACTGGCCCGCCACCCGAACGGCAATAGTCCAGTGGTTCAGCAGGTTTCTGAAGCTGGCCGAGGATTTGGGCTGCTCTAGCCATACTGAGGCCGTGCGCGTGCGCACGGTGATCGCAGAAAAATTTCGCGGACTTTGGACTCAGGCTGCGATGTATGAGGACCTAGAACGCATCTGTCACTCTATTTCGGAAAAGGTGTTCTGGATCGAGGGATGGATCGCAGTAAGGCAAACCACGTACTATGACGCGAAAAACTTTGCTCCCGAAGTTGTTGGCAGACTCGCTTCGCTCGAAGCATTCCTTCATCCGGAAGGAACTGTGCAGCAGGTACGGTCGATCGTACTGGCCGAAGCAGCTCCATATGTCGGCATTTCTTTAATCGGCGACAGCGCCGAGAGTGTTGAATCATCTTGGTCCAGATTAGAGAACCTTGCGGGTGACCTCGGTAGGTCAGTGGTAGTAGGAAGGGACACTTTTGCGGAGTTACTTCCAGAATTGGTTTGCGCTCGAGGTGGCCAAGTCTGGGCTTTTGGAATCGGGCTTGCCCAGGGGACCGTTGACCCAGTCTCAGTTTGGAAGCGCCTGGCTGGTCAACTCAAGATCGCCACCGATAAACCCTCAAGTCCGGCCGTGTTCGGTGGGTTTATAAACGGGCTTCATCAAAGAGATCCGTTGCTCGCAGGTTCTCTCCTCGACGAAGCCATCGAGGACGACTACGTCGGAGAATGGTATCCCATGCTTGAGGCGGCCACCGGAGCGATCGATGCACTTGGGCTCCGCCGCCTCCTCCGCTCGCTGGAGTTCGGTAAGGCCCCTATTCGTTCGTATCACGTCTTAGAATCCGGCGGAGTGACGCATGATCTCGACGGCTCGGAATTCAATAAGTTGCTGCTGAGCATTTCGAAGCGTGTTAATGGCGTGGACGTTGCGCTGCAGATTCTCATGATGAGGCTCTCTTTCAATCGAGATCGCAGTTCGCCTGATGAACTTGTCGAAATCGGATGCGACCTTGTACTTCGCCTCAACGTAATTGACGGTATAGATCCTAACTTTGCCTACAGGCTGCAGATTGTCGCGAGAGAGTGTCTGGTTGGAGAAAAAGGCGCCGAGACTGTTCGTGAGGTCTGCAGCAAGCTTCGCGAGGCCGTTTCGAAATCCGAAACATCAGCGTATAGTCAGAGTGATTTTCTCCAGATTATTTTCGAGGCCCAACCTATTGCGGTGCTGCAATCCCTATGCAGTGGCGAAGCCCCAATGGTGAAGATCGGAATCAGCGTTTTGGAACATTCCCGTCTCTTGCACCCACATGCGTTCGACGAGATTCCTGAGGGCGAGCTTCTTCGCTGGTGCGATGAATCACCAGATGTCCGCTATCCTGTAGCGGCAGATGGGATAGTTGCGATCGGACATGGCACGGGCGGTCCCTATTGGACAGACATTGCACGCAAGATTTTGGCGAGATGTCCTGACCGCATTCAGGTGCTAAGAAGATTCATTCATCAATTTAGCCCGCCTGGTTGGGATATCGCGCGAGCCGCGGTGGTCCAGGCGAACTTGCACCTCCTCAATGAACTGGCGGACTACTCTGATCCAGCGCTTGAAGAATTCGCAGTCATGGAAAAGGCAAGGCTGTCGCATGCAGTATCTGTGGTTAGTGAGATCAGATTTCCAGCCCGCATAGATTTGGATGGCGGCTTCGAGTAAGACATCTGACTGCAATCGAGTAGGCCTGTACCAAAGGACTTTGGTTGGAATACGAAAGCAGATAGACCGCGCATAGGGTCCTTTACCTCCGTGCATCACAGTCCCTTCAGTAAGGTCCGAAAGGGCAGTGTCGGGCGGCGCGGAGGCTCTGACGCAGTTTTTCCGGCCTTCCGAAACTCACGGAAGTCGATTGGTTCAATAAACCTCCTCAAGGGTGACGGAGTCCCTTTTCCCGAAAGTTGTACTGCTATCCAGCGTGATTATTCGGATGTTTAATTTTCTTCCACTCGGAAACGACAGGGTAACGATGTCAGACTCTCCATTACTGGCCTGTTCATGTCTAATTGTCACGATGGCTGTGGTTGTTTCTTCTGGCAATGAACGCTTGAGCTCTCGTATAAAAGCCACCAAATTGTCGTCAGAGGAGTCTATATTCCTTGCTAGGTCGCGAGAAATCCTTGAGATTTTATGATTTCTAAACCAAATCCCGCCCAGCATTTCGGGCGATGATTTATCCCTACTCAAAATGAAGTAGCCCGTTTCTTTTCCAGGCGGTGCGTCCGAATCTTCCTTGATGGTTTGGGCGGGAGGAGACAGAGTGCAGCACTCCGACAGCCCGTTCATTGCATCTGCATATGACATTCCAAGATGGAATTCCTTACCGCCAAAATAGAATCCCGCGGATTTCTGCTCTTGAGACCAAAGCGTCGGAGCCTGCAGTAGCAGGCAAAGTCCCAGTCCGAAGTAAAGTTTGCGCATGACCATCTCCTATCAACCCCGGAACTATGTACCTAACGGGCTCGCGATTCGCTACATCGCTACAACCCGCATCGTTCGCGGTCAAACCCGCACATTCTCGCCCGCTACAACTCTAGCCTGTAGCGGATGAAAATGCTGTGTTTTGCCTTTGTTCTTGCCCATTGTAGCGGTGCGGCTTCGATCACAGATACCGTTCCCAGCATTCCGCGAAGCTCTGCCGAAGATGGCCCTTTTACGACTTGCTCGCCCTTTCGTCTTCAGAAACCATCTATCATGAAAGGCAGAGCGACAAAACCATCATGGCTAACTGTATCTACTGCGGCGGGCCCGCGAACTCCGTGGAACATCCGCTCCCGGCGGCCTTCGGAGAATTCGTCAACGCGCCATTGCTCTCCAACCGTATCTGCCGTGCCTGCAACGGCAGTCGCCTCGGCGTTCTTGACGAGCAATTCGCGCGTTGCGGTCCTGAGGCCGTGATGCGCAGAGTTTTTCGTGTGGAAGGCCGCTCGACACACGAGAAGATCAACCCGCATCACCGCGGGAGCGCCGGCGGAGGCAGACTCGCTACGAAAACGTACGACAGCAGTATCGGGTGTGAAGTTGAAATCGAGTTCACTGGTGGTCGCGAAGCTCGCCAGTTATGTCAGATCGTCTTCAAGGAAGCTTCGGGTACGACCCATCATCTGCCACTTCCGCCGACGTTGACCGATCCCGCCAAAATCCGGGAGCAATTCGACAACTTTGGCATCGCCGACCTCACTACAACGGAGGTCATACTTGTCGCGGATCCCGAGGAACGGATGCAGTTGGAGCCGATACTGACCGCCGTCTGGCCGAAGCTCAAGCTCGGCCCAAATCTGCCGAGTGCGAACGTTCTTCCGGGAGCCATCACCGAGCTAAGGGTTACGACGCGATATTTTCAGGCGATCGCGAAGATAGCGTTTCATTACTTTCTGACGCAGTTTGCGGATTTGGATGGCTCTGAAGCGTGCTTCGCCGAAATCCGATCCTTCATCACCGCTCCGGGAGAAAAACTCCGTACGGCAAGCAAATTCATAGGCCGCCGTCAAACACCGCTGCTTGCCGAAATGCTGGGCGGCGCCCGGCCTGACGGGTGGTTCGGACATGTCCTCACGGCCGAGGTAAACGGTGATCGATACCTTGGTCATCTCCAAATCTTTATTTCAGAGGAATGCCCCCCAACTGCATACACTGTGGCCCTGGCAAAGGGACTGGGCAACGTGGAGCGCTCTGCACGCGGACACCTCTACCGCTATTACCGAGAGGGCCAAAAGGGCAAGCATCTTGGCGAGGCAATTCCGCTCAATGCCGTGCTGGCAACGCCTCCGCGGCCCCTTCTACCTCTCTTTGAAATGGCCGATTCTGGGGAATAATCGCAGCCGGTAAGCGCGAAGGCTGAAGCGTCTTTGAAGCACATTCGCAATCTGTCCGGCTCGCTTTCTCCCCTGTGGCGAGTGCCCCAGAGCGCAACGTTGCGCTATCCTGCAGTCGTCGGCTAAGTTGCCGCACCGAATGGCAGGCGCATCCCAACCCGCCTTGTCCATTCTTGCGCTGGTGGAGTTGTCGCCGCGCGGTCGCTTCTGAGGCAAGGCGAACGATTAGTGGGTAGACGGGTAGACTGTTTCCCTCGTAAGCATGGGCTTTAAGACGCACCGAGCCTCTGTATCAGCCACATCGGATTCTTGATCCCCCGGGGGCGCGGTTCGCGCGATAGGATGGGTGGGAGCGGGGTTCATTCAAGGTCAGTGAATTTGTTCGAAATCGCCCGTGATCTCGTTGGCGCGCGCTCGCGGGCAAGTCGGCATAGTGCTCTGAAAAGGAGTATATGCCCGATGTGTCTCTCGACCAGAGACCAGAGTCGAGCAAGCCTGACCTGGAGTCTCGTCTGAAAGAGCTGAGAGTCCAGGGCTTCGCACACGTTAGCCGAGAAAGGCTCCGTGGTATGGTGCAGCATGAAGCCGCCAGGCGCGGGCTGATATGAGACGCTAAATATTGGAAGGTTGCTGCGGCAAAGAGAAGCCGACGGTGAATTTAGGGTTATCTTGCTGACTCTGGCGCCAGTACCGAATAGCGGATATTACGTTAAATATCGCATTGTATGAGGCAGATTGTGTTCGGTTGCCCCATAGGTGAGTGTTACAGCCGGGACATTCCAAGTACCTAATTAAATCACGATCGACTGAAATGCTTATTTCCGTCTTGCAACTCTCGCAGACAATGCGAATCGTTTCGATTTCCTTGAAGTCAACCCGTAGAATGCTAACGGCTGTCATCGTGATCTGATTCTCGCACATCCGTCAAGTTGCCCTGTCGCGGCCCTTCGAGCCCAGGGGAAATGGATTGCAGGAGCCGGGGCTGGCACTCCCGGCTTTCTTTTTGCAGGATGTTACCATTCTTTAACCTTTCCACCCTCCGTTACCTGAGTTAAGCTTTTCTCGAATCGGCTAGGGTCGCCCCCGAAAGGCAGGCTCTCCCGGCCTGCCTTGCCGATTGTTGTCTCACTCGGGATTTTCACATGGGAGGTGATACCGTGGCGCAAAGCCCGGAACAGGAGCTTGCGGAGTTCATGGCTCCGCTGCCCCAGTGGCTTCAAAAGGTTCTCTGGTACGACTATTCTTCCATGACGGATTCGGAAGGTGGGAGCTGGCTTGATTCGATCAATCCGTTCACTGGCGATCAACTTGAAGAGTTGAAAACAAATCCCGGTTGGCAGCCGGAAAGGTATCCGCTCAGCGAAGCCGAACTGCGGCCACGATTCGAGCAGATTCTACAGCGCTGCGGGCCCGCAGAGTGGGACAAGTATTGCAGGAATGCAACAATCCAACGGGCGCAGGACGCCGATTCGCACGTCCCAGTGCCGCGCAGGGAGCCGGGGAGACGCAGAAAGGACGCCCTGGCGCAAGAAGCTGTCGCGTTGCTGCAACGCGGCATGAACTTCCCGCAGATTGCGGCGGAATTAAACAAGACACACGGCAAAGATACGACTACGCCAGCGGCAATTTCCAAGCTGATTAAGCGCTTTGTCGCCCGGACAAAATCGAGCGCCTAATTCTGTCCCGGACATAATCTCTCATCCATTTTTGTCCTGCTGACACGCGTGTGTGTTCATGCCATCCTGCGTCATGGAACAGCAACGCGGATGTCAGAGGAGACACAGCAGTGAATGACCAAGAGCACACGCTAGCACCACGGCACGCGGCGAAGTATCTCAGCATCTCTGAGGCGGCGCTGAGACTCTGGCGTTCACACGGCGAAGGCCCTCGTTACTTCCGAGCCGGAGACAAGCTCGTTCGTTACCGGCGCGCCGATCTGGATTCATGGATTGAGTCGAGGTTGAGCCAGCCAGCTACATCTAAGGCGAGCACAGAGACAATGCATCACTGAAACAAGAACCAAGAAAAGAACCCCCGGCTGCAACCGGGGGAAAGGAACTTTCTGTGAGATACGATCATTTTGCGCCAACCTCCAATCGTCTTGCAAGCCGCCGTCTGACGCGAGCAGTAACCCTACTCTGTCGCGCAGGACGGCAATTGGATGTCGCAAGCCGATTCGCTCCCGATCAATACAACGCAGACCGACTCCGCTTCTTTGCGTCAGGAATCCGTGACCTATCGCTGCCATTGGCCCGCATAGCCTCCCACCTGGAGAAAGGCCGTGCGCGATGACAGGCGGACTCTGGCAGAAACCTACGCAAACAGAACTCCTGATAGACAAGCTCCGCGAGGCGCGTGCTGCGGGAAAGGCGCTCGAATTGCCCGAAATCATGCGTCTCGGAATCGCGCAGCACGGCGCTCGCATGAAGGAAATCCGTGAACGCGGTTTCAAGGTGGTCAATGAGCTTGAGAGTGTAAAGGGAGTACTGCACTCCCGCTATCACTTGCTATATGACCCGGAGCGGGATGGCAAGCAATGAGCCGCAATCGGGAGCGCAAGAGTCCGGCGCGAAAACGCCAGGCCGAACAGGGAATCGAGTGGCGGGCGTATCCCGTCATTGAGTCCCGCGAGTATCCTGCCTACTGCCGATGGGCAAAGCGGTACCGGGACCCAGCCTTCCGACGTTGGACGTGTCTGCTTCGATGGGACGTGCTCACGGACGATCTTCTCACCGTGATTGCTTCCGTACCCTATTGGCTATCTCTGGGAACCCGAGAGGGGCCTTGGGCGTCGCGGCGGGGCAATTACATGCGGGAGTGGGTGAGAGCGAACGGTGGGCCGCCCCAGCGCGGAGATCGTCTTTCGCCGCGTGTGTTCACTAGGAGAATGGCGCGAGTCAAAGTTGGCGACACCGACCCTACGAAAAGCCCCGTACCGTACTCAGTTGTTCGCCGAATTGTGTCTTGGGAAACCGGGTCACTCAGTCAGCAAGTCACACAGTCAAGGAAGGCATCGATTAAAGCCCCATGACAGAAAGGGTTCCAGAGATTCATTGGCAGATTTGTAGTGCTTCGGCCCGAGCCGGGGTCGAGGGTGGTATTTCACTCCAGCACACACCCAAGGGGCGGGCGTCCCGTTTCGCGGTTCGCCCGTCAAAGGCAAAGTTTGGAGGGCTTTAGCACAAAGGGAAAATGGATCGCGGCAAAGGTGAGAAACCGACGATGCGGAATGAACTTCAAACCGTCTTGATGGTTGCCCGAGAACTCCCAACAGGTGAACTGCCGCGCCTTCTCGGGGAGTTGGAGGAAATCCGATGCACTGCTATGGCGCGACTGACGGCGCCCGCGTCCGCTCAACCGGAGGATCAGTTGCTTGACGTGGAGGCAGCGGCACAGAGGCTCGGGGTGAGCAAGGATTACCTTTACCGGCATCATGCAGAACTGCCCTTCACACGGCGGATGGGCAAAGCGCTGCGGTTTTCCAGCGCCGGCATACAGGGCTACTTGGGCGCGGGCGGGATGCCGTCAACCCGGCGCCCTTACCGGCTAGGGAATGCTACGACATATTGACCTAAATGTGTCTTGACATACAAGCATCGCTAGCACTATTCTTTGCTTGCCGGCAATCCGGCAGCGAGGCAACAAATGGCAACCAAGAAAAATCAGGATGAACTGTTAAGGACTACGGTGCGCTTGCCGCAGTCATTGATGACGGCTGCAAAGCACCGGGCCATTGATGATGGGATCACGCTGCAGGATCTCATAATTCGCGCCGTAGAGCAGTACCTCGGCAAGAAAGGGGGCCGGTAATGCGCGGCCAAGGTCGGGTTTTCCAGAGAAAGGGCAGCTCGGTCTATTGGTGCGCTTATTACCTCCGCGGCAAGGAATTCCGTGAGACTACCGGCACGGCCGAGCGCGATAAGGCAGAGAGGTTTCTAAAGCGCCGTTTGCGGGAAGTGGGGGCGGACGTGATCGGCGCCAAGCCGTTCATGGGACCGCAAGCCGAGCGCATCAAGATTTCCTGCGGGGTCCTTGCCGAAGATCAGCGCAAAGCAGACTGTGACTGCCTCTGCTGCGCCCTGGAGCGTGACTTCCGCTTGCGGGAAATAGCCAGCCCGGCGAATCTCTCGCACCTTAAGCATGTGCGAACCGGCTTTGCCCTCCAGCGAGCGGCTTCGCTCACTGCAGACCAGATTGATAACTACATTGAGCGGCGCTTATCCGATGGCGCGGCGCCGGCGTCTGTCAACCGGGCAACACAAATGCTCGGGCAGGCATTCAATTTTGCTGTGCAGCAGCGCCGCTTGAGCTCTACCCCATATATCCGCCACCTGTCCGAAGCCGGCAACGTCCGCCAGGGATTCTTCGGAGAGGCCGAACTCGAAAGGCTCGTCAGCCATTTGCCGGCAGACCTGCAGGATTTCGCCCGCTTTGCTTACCTCACGGGTATGCGCAAGGGCGAGATTACTTCGCTGCGCTGGGATGACATCGACGGCGACACGATCCGGCTGCGGGCTGAGAATGCCAAGAACCGCGAGGCGCGCAGCATCCCTATCGAGGGGGAGCTTATAGACCTGATAGAACGGCGCCGGGCTGCCCGCCAAGTGCGCAAGCAAGATTCGCCGGTTGTGCTCTCCCCTCTGATTTTCCATCGGGACGGCGTGCCGGTCGGCGACTACCGCAAGGCATGGGCGACGGCTTGTATTATGGCCGGACTCGGGCGGCTGGTATGTCCGCAATGCGAGGGTCTAGTCGATTCCGACAACAAGTGCGTTTCATGCACAAAGCAATGGTCTCGCGAGCAGCTAAAGTACAAAGGCAGGATCTTCCACGATTTCCGCCGGACGGCCGTGCGCGACATGGTACGGGCCGGAGTGCCGGAGACGGTTGCCATGAGCATTTCGGGGCACAAGACCCGTTCCATGTTTGACCGCTACAACATCCACGATGAAAGGGACCAGCGCGAAGCGCTTCGCGCAACTCAAGCTTACCGAGAGCAACAGGCGACACAGCAGCGCGAGAAATTGGCTGCCATGCCAACTCGGGCCGGGGTCAACTAGCAGAACACGGACAGAAGACGGACAATTGACAAAGGGCGCTCACTTCAGAGCGCCCTAACTTATTGAATTAGTTGGTTGCGGGGGGTGGATTTGAACCACCGACCTTTGGGTTATGAGCCCAACGAGCTACCAGACTGCTCCACCCCGCAGTTCGATCATACCGTCATGTGAACAACAGGTCAAACCGCGTTCCAGTCCAGAAGCGATGGAGTTTACGTCGAGTGATCGCGGTACCGCGGCCGATTCTGCTGCGCGAAAAATGCAACTGGCGCAGCTTCTACGCCGCCATCGCGGCTGGCGCAATGATAGGCTGTCGGTATGCGCTGACGAGGACCAAAGCGATAAGCAAAGCGCCGCCGTTATATGGGCGCGCTATTCGCAGATCGCATTTATCATTCCGGCAGCGGTAGTGGTGGGGCTTTTGATCGGCAAGCTATGCGACTATTGGCTGCACACGCGCTGGCTCTTTCTGGTCGGCATCATCGTGGGAGCCATTGCGGGCTTTGTCGATATGATTCGCATGGTCACCCGGCAGAAGAGCTAGCGCAGGAACGGTTCCGGTTTTCGCGTCGATTCCATGTCGCCCTCTGCGATACAGTAGTTTCTGAATGGTCACGCCCCAGCCAATGCCTTCGGTGATGGAAGCGTTCTTCGACCATGCCTTGGCGCGTATTCGCAAATTCCTGCTGGGGCTGGCAATCGCCGGTCTGGTGGTGTGCTCCCTTCTTTTCCGCTGGCCGGTGACGGCGGGATTCCTTGTCGGATCCGTTGTCTCCTATGTGAATCAGGTTTGGCTGGAAGGCGCAGTCCATGCAATGGGAGAGCGCATTACATCTGAACAGAGCCGCGAGCGAGGCGGGGTAATTGTCTTCCGGGCACTGTTGCGGTACGTCTTCATCGCTGCAGGTGCATATGTTATATTTAATGTTTCTCTCGCAGGCTTTACGGTTTCCTGGGCGGCGTATGCCTTCCCATTGCGGCTGTCGCCTGCGAAGTCGCGGTAGAACTATTTGTTATGCTGCGGCGCGGATTCTGACTTCCCGTAATGACGTAATAATAATGTGGTGCGCTGAATGGCAAATGCCGAGCAGTGTGCCCAACGGCCTAATCGCAGTGATTGATTCGATTTATAAGAGCTAGTCATTCATGCCTGAGCAACTCTGGTTAACCGCACTCCTGAATAAGTATTTCGCTGGCGTGGCGAATGCGATCCTGGGCGCTGTTTCATCTGCACGCGGCCCATCCCCAGGCGCCGATTACCAACTACGTAGCCATGCAGTTGCTGGTCTTCGTGCTGCTGGTTCTGTTCTTTGCGATCGTGCGCGCGCGGCTTTCGGTTGACGACCCAGGGGCGATGCAGCACATGATCGAGAGCATCAACTCCTTCGTCAGCGATCAGAGCCAGGAAGTGATTGGCCATGAGTACGAGCGCTATGTCGGATATCTGACGGTGCTCGGCCTGTTCATTCTGGTCGGCTGCCTCATCGGACTGATGCCCGGCTTCGAGACCGCGACCGCAACTCCGTCGGTGCCGCTGGGATGCGCGCTTGGTGACCTGGTTCTACTACCACATCCACGGCGTCCGGAAGAATGGCTTTGGCTACATCAAGAACTTTATGGGCCCGGTCTGGTGGCTGGCGCCGCTGATGTTCGTCATCGAAGTATGCAGCCACCTGGCGCGAATTCTGTCGCTCACCATCCGTCTTTTCGCCAACATGTTTGCCAGCGACATGGTGACCCTGGTGTTCTTCACCCTGTTCCCGATTGCGAATTCCGGTCATTTTCATGCTGCTGCACGCCGGCGTGGCGATCATCCAGACGTACATTTTTGTGCTGCTGGCGACGGTCTATATCGGCGAAGCGGTGGCGCACGAGCACTAAAAAGCAGCGATTAGCAGCTGAGCAACTAGCAACTAGCTTGAAGATGCTGCGATTCGCTGCGGCAGGATGCTCAAGCTAATTGCTAGCTGCTAATTGCTAGTCGCTAGGTTTGTCAGCGTGAGGGCGTCAGCACGGTGAACGTCAACCACCCCTGGCAGCGATTCATACAGGAGAGAAACACAATGCGGAAAGTGATGATGATTATTCTTTGCGCTGATGGCCATCATGATGGTGGCCATGCCAGCGTACGCGCAGGGCGGAAGCGCCGCTGCTTCAGGACACGGCAACTGGGTCGCCATTGCCTCCGGATTCGGCATTGCCATTGCCGCCGGCCTGGCTGGTCTGGGACAGGGTCGCGTGGGCGCCGCTGCTTGCGAAGCCATGGCTCGCAACCCTGCTGCTCGTCCGGCGATTCAGCTGGCCTTGATTCTGGGACTGGCGTTCATCGAGTCCCTGGTGCTGTTCACGCTGGTTATTATCTTCGCCAAGGTCGTCTAGCTTCCGTCCTCGGTTCAATTGGCAGCGCCCCGTCTTCGGATGGGGCGTTTTGCTTTGCGTGACCGCAACGGTCTGCAACAGGACGTGCCCGACACAAAACGATTTGCAAGACAGTTTCTCAGTGTGTCTGCGATAACCTGATCCAGCCGTTCGGTCTGCGTGACGCGATGTCTGTATTGCACTAGAATCCGGAACAGAACGATGCCCGGTGTACTCGACTACGAAACGTGACGAAGGACTATGGCGTGCCCTGGTCCAAGCCGACGGGTTCGTGCCCTTGAACGGCTTCACGCTTTCGCTGGAGCGCGGCGAGATCTTCGGCTTCCTGGGGCCGAACGGAGCAGGGAAGACCACGGCGATTCATCTCGCGCTCGGATTCATGCGTCCGTCGTCGGGCAGCGGGAAGGCTGCTGGGGAAGCCGTTTGGCGATGCGCCTACGCGGGCGCGCGTGGGATTTCTGGCGGAGAACGTGGCGCTCTACCATCGTCCGGCTGACAAGCTGCTGCGCTTTTACGGCGCGCTGAATGGCATGCGACCCGAACGTCTGCGGCTGCGCTGCCGCGAGGTCCTGCGGCAGGTGGAGCTTGCAATGGAAGCCGATCGCAACGTCGCGAAGTTTTCTCGCGGCATGCAGCAGCGCATCGGGCTGGCGCAGGCGCTGATGAACGATCCTGAGCTGCTGATTCTCGATGAGCCGACTTCGGCGCTCGATCCGCTGGCTCGCGTCGCCATGCGCGAGCTGTTGCTGGAAGCCAATCGCGCCGGCAAGACGATCTTCCTCAGCTCGCACTTGCTCTCTGAAATCGAAATGATTTGCCATCGCGTCGCCATCCTGGACAAAGGGCGGCTGGTGAAGCTCGGCAAGACCGAAGAGTTGCTGGTGTCGCGCGATCGGTATGAAGTGGTTGCGCGCGGAGTGCCCGGCGGAAGTTTCGAGCAATCGCGAGCACATCGGATGGGCGGATCGAGTTCACCGTGCCGGCCGCGTCGCAGCGCGATGCTTTGGAGCGGGTCTGGGCGCTAGGTGGAGAAGTCCTCAGCGTGAATCCCGTGCGCCGCACGTTGGAAGAAGTGTTCGTGGAGCTGACCAACAAGGGAGCCGACGCGTGAAGGCAGTCTCGCTGATCGCCGCGAAATTTCTTGCGCGAACATCGCTGGCCGGTGCTGATTCTGTTTGCCTGGATTGTGCTGACGGCGCTGGCGGCCGGCGGTTTCGGCCGAGATCGCGTCGGTAGACGATGACGTGGTGTTTTATGTTCAGCAGCAGGCGATCTATATCTGCGTCTTCAGCGCATTCCTGGCGGCGGACGCAATTCACAACGAGCGCAAGTCGCGGCGCATCCTGCTGGTGTTGTCGAAGGCAATCAGCCGTGGCGAGTATCTGCTGGCGGTAATTCTGGGCACGTGCGCCATGGCGGTTGCCTATGCGCTGCTGTTCGGCTTATGCGGCGTGTGGTTGACGGCGCGGGCCGCGCTGCCGAGCGGGCAACTCTGGTCGATGGTGACTGCTGGTGATGGCGGGCTCCGTGATCGCTGCGACAGTGGCCATGTTTTTCTCGACTTTCCTGAATCCATATGTGGCGACGGCTCTGACTTCGGCCTTTTCTGCGCGCCCGGAGATGCTCACGCGCAACGTCATGCCTGGTCCATCTGGTTGCCCGGGTTGCCGATTCTGCTGGAGTTGTTGCGCTTCAACTTTCGCTCCGAGTGGGCAGTGAATTGGATGGCGAGCGGTGATCGCGATTCTGGAAGTCGGCGATTTTTCTGGGTGCTGGCGGCGGCGGTCTTCAACCGGAGAGACATTGCTGTTCCAGTTGAATAGACCGTCGCCGCTGGGCTTGGCTACAAGTTGCCGGACGTGCAAGCGTCCCTGCTGAACGGATGGCGGTGATTTTCGCCCACGCTTCGGTCACGCGATATTCTGCATAACCGCGCCAGAAGGCGATCTCCGCTTGCGCGACGGTCACGTGATAGCGTGCATCCTGGGGATCGCCGGATCGCGGCTCAGCAGATAGAGAAACTGCATCAGTTCCTGCAACTTGTTATTGGCGTTGTCGAGTGCGCCTCCAGTTTTCAAGTCGGGCGGCTGCAGCGGAACTTTTGCGAAGAGCGGGCGTCCCTCTTGCACCTTGTCGTAAGTTGAATGGTCAGGCTGTTGTCTTGCAGAACCGGTTCGGCTGGAAGTTTCAGATTCGTTGCCACGCAGGTGGTTCAATGGTCTTCCCTCATCGAAATACATCACTACATTCCTTCCGTTAGAAAAAGCCCTTCGGTTCCGAAAGCGAGAGCAGACGTGGACGCGAATAACATCTGGATGCAGATCGCATCGCGATCTGCATTCTCGCATTCCGGCGATGATGTCGAAGAAACGGTTTCAATCTAACAGAGCCGCGCACAATGCAGCTCGATAAGACCCTGTCCGGGTGTAGGGCGACGTTGTTCAGGTGCCGTCGAGAGAGAGAAAGAAGAAGTGGCGTAGGATGAAGTTAGCGGAGCGCGGCCACAGCGAAGCTGGCTCTCGGGGTGGTGACGCCCGGCGACGCCATGGGTCGGCAGCAGGGGGGAAAAAGATAGACGACACCACCGCCGTCATCAGCACAAATGCAATGAAACTGTGGCGACGCAGCGTCATGCAGCTTCGATGGTCGACAGGAATGTGAGCTGATTCAATCTACAACCCGGCGAATTCGCAGTTGAATGTTTCTGGTGCGCTACTTAATCAGGTCCTGCGCGCTTTGCATGGCGTACTCGAGCACGCGGCCCGGCAGCACGCCCAGATAGATCGTTGCAATCAGGCTGATCGCCAGCCCAACTCCCAGTCCCGCGGGAATGCGAGCGACGGGCGCTTCCACCCGCTCATCCCGCATGTACATATAGACGATGACGCGCAGGTAATAGTAAGCAGCGATTGCGCTGTTGATCACACCGATGATGGTGAGGCCGACGAGGTTGGATTGCAGCGCGGCGGAGAAGACGTAGAACTTGGCGAAGAATCCGCCGGTGACGGGAATGCCGATCAGCGATAGCAGGAAGATGGTGAGGATGGCGGCCAGCAGCGGCGAGCGGCGGCCGAGTCCGGCGTAGTCGTCGAGGGTAACGTACTTCTCGCCGGCGGAAGCGAAATGGCTGACGACGGCGAAGGCGCCGACATTCATGGCGGCGTAAGAAGCCAAGTAGAAGATGGCGGCCGAGATGCCAACCTGCTTCGCGGCCGCGAAGGCGACCAGTATATATCCCGCATGAGCGATGGACGAGTAGGCCAGCAGGCGCTTCACGTTCTGCTGCACCAGCGCGCCGATGTTGCCCAGCGTCATCGAGAGCACGGCCGAAACCCACACCATCCAGAACCAGCCGGGCGCGCCGGTGGCGAACAGCACGCGCAGCAGAACCGCGAACGCCGCGGCCTTCGGTCCGGTGGACATCAAGGCGACCACCGGCGCGGGCGCGCCTTCGTAGACGTCGGGCGTCCAGACGTGGAAGGGCGCGGAGCCAACCTTGAAGCCCAGGCCCACGAACATCAGGCCGACGGCGAGATAAGCCAGCATCGAGGGCTGCCCTGCAGGTAATGGGCGATGCCGTAGACGTTGGTCGTGCCGGTGGCGCCGAAGACCAGCGCGACGCCATACAGGAAGAAGGCGGTGGCGAACGAGCCGAGCAGGAAGTATTTCAGCGAAGACTCGGCGCTCTCGGCGGCGCGGCGCCGCATTCCGGCGAGAATGTAGGTCGAGATCGACGAAATTTCCAGCGCGATGAAGATCAGCACCAGCTCGACGGCTGCGGACATCAGCATCATGCCGACGGTGCCGAACAGAATCAGTGCGTAGTATTCGCCGGAGCGGATGCGCTGCACTTCGAGATATTCGAACGAGATCAGGATGACGACCAGCGCGATCAGCAGCACGACAACGTGGAAGAAGACGCTGAAGGTGTCGACGCTGACGCGTGTTGTAGAAGGCGCTGCCGTAGAAGCCGGTCTGGTAGGCGGTGGCGGCCAGGCCGGCCAGCGTGCCGACGACGGCGATGATGCCCAGCGGCTTCTTGGAGACTCTGCTCGGGAATAAGCGGATCGACCAGCATGACGATGATGCCGAAGACGCTCAGCACCAGCTCTGGAAGGATCCGAATGTAGTCGACGGCCGGAATCATCGTCCGATCACCTCCGTCAGATAACGCCTGCAGTCGACATGTAGCGGTGCCGCGTGGTGCTGCGAACGAGCTGCCTGCGTGGTCGACGCCGGAAAACTGCTTGCAGCGCCGCCGACTACCGACGGGATCGATCGAGTGCAGCCACAGCATCGGCGCAACGCCCATCACGAGCGCGGCAATCGCCAGCGGCCACAGCGAAACCTGCTCGCGGGCATCAAGGTCGCGCAGCGTCTTGTTCGCCGGATTGGTGACTTCGCCGTAGAACACCCGCTGATACATCCACAGCAGGTAGCACGCGCTCCAGATCACGCCGGTCGCCGCCAGAATTCCGTAGAGCTGCTTCGCCTGGAAGGCGCCGCTCAGCACCAGGAACTCGCCGACGAAGCCGTTCATCAGCGGCAGGCCCACCGACGACAGCATCATGAAGGCGAAGAACGTGGCATAAATCGGCATCGGTGTCGCCAGTCCGCCGTACTCGCTGATCTCGTAAGTGTGGCGGCGATCGTAGATCATTCCCAGCAGCATGAAGAGCGCGCCGGTGGAGACGCCGTGGTTCAGCATCTGGTAGACCGCGCCGTCGACGCCCAGCTGGGTGAAGCTGAAGATGCCCAGCACCACGAAGCCCAGGTGGCTGACCGAGGTGTAGGCCACCAGCCGCTTGATGTTCGGCTGAATCATGGCCACCAGCGCGCCATAGATGATGCCGATGATGGCCAGCGTCATGATCCAGGGAGCATTGCGCCGCGCCTGCTCAGGGAAGAGCCCGAGGTTGAAGCGCAGCAGGCCGTAGGTGCCCATCTTGAGCAGCACGCCGGCCAGCAGAACGGAGCCGGCGGTCGGCGCTTCCACGTGGGCGTCGGGCAGCCAGGTGTGGACCGGGAACAGCGGCACCTTCACGGCGAAGGCGACAAAGAAGCCGAGGAAGAGCCACAACGCCGCCTGGCCGAAGCCGGAGACCTGGCCGCTCTGGATCGCTGCTCTGAATGGTCGACGAAATCGAAGCTGCCGGTGCGCGCGTACAGCCAGATGATCGCCGCCAGCATGAACACCGACGCGATCATCGTGTACAGGAAGAACTTCACCGCGGCGTAAATCTTGCGGCCGTGGCCGTACATGCCGATGAGCAGCGCCATCGGGATCAGCGTGGCTTCCCAGAAGAAGTAGAACAGGAACAGGTCGAGCGCGACGAAGACGCCGATCATCGCCGTCTCCAGGACCAGCATCAGGATGAAGAATTCCTTCACCCGATCGCCAATCGACTTCCACGAGATCAGCACGCACAGCGGCATCAGGAACGTGGTCAGGATGACCAGCCACAACGAGATGCCGTCGACGCCCAGGTGGTAATGAATGTTGGGATGCGGAATCCAGGGGACGTTCTCTTCGAACTGGAAGCCGCTTTGGCCGCGCACGAAATACCACGGCAAGATGCAGCGACGCAAGCAGGGTGATCAGCGAAACCGCCAGCGCGAAGTAACGCACATCGCGGTCGCGGCGCGGGAAGAACGCCAGCAGAATCGCGCCTGCCAGCGGCAGGAAGATCGACGATGGTGAGGATGTTGTCGTTGATGAAGTTCATCGCAACCCCTCTCCACACCATGAAGGCGATTACCGCAGCCGCGCCCACGGCCACCCATCCGGCGTAGGAGCGGATGTTGCCCGACTGCATCTGGCGCATCGCGTCCGAGGTTTCCTGCGCTCCGGCGGCGCCGCCATCGACCGCGCCGATCGATCAGACCGCGATCGATGCCCTTCCAGAAGACATTGGTCGACAGCGAGATGAGCGGCTGAATGATGACCGCTCCGTAGAGTTCGTCGATCTTGTACTTGTTCAGCACCAGCGTGTAGAGACCGCCGGCAGCCTTGGCCATTCGTTCGCGGCAATTCGGGCCGCTTGTAATAGAGATACCAGGCGAGCACGAAGCCCGAGCGCGGCCAATCGCGACCGAGATGCCAGCTGAAGATCAGTTCGGTGCTGCTGTCTTCCGACTCCGGCTTACTTTCGGCAGCAGCTGCAGCGCTCATTGCCGCGGTGTTGCCGAAGCCTCGATTGAAAACCGGCGAGAGGAATGTGCCGAAGCGATCGGAACCGTGCAGCGAGTGCGGAACGCCAACCCATCCGCCGACGAACGAGAGCAGCGCCAGAATCAGCAGCGGCACCACCATCACCCAAGGGCTCTCGTGAGGAGAGCCGTGTCCGTGGTCTGCGTCGACCGGCCGTGTTGCGCGTCGGCGTCGTGTCCATGTCCGCCAGTTTCAGGATTCGGTCCGCGATACTCGCCGAAGAATGTCAGGAACCACAGCCGGAACATGTAGAACGAGGTCATGCCGGCGGTGATCACTCCGATCAGCCAGACGATGTGATAGCCGCTGCTCCAGGCCGACCACAGGATCCGGTCCTTGGAGAAGAAGCCGGCGAACGGCGGCAATCCGGCGATGGCAAAGGTCGCGATCGTCATGCGACCAGAAGGTGTAAGGCAGATACTTGCGCAGCCCGCCCATGTGGCGCATGTCCTGCTCGCCGCCGAGGCCGTGAATCACCGAGCCCGCTGCCAGGAACAGCAGCGCCTTGAAGAAGGCGTGGGTCATCAGGTGGAAGATGCCGCCGACGTAATCCGCCACGCCGCAGGCCATGAACATGTAGCCCAGCTGCGAGATCGTCGAGTAGGCCAGCACCTTCTTGATGTCGGTCTGCACGATGCCGATCGATGCAGCGAAGATCGCGGTCAGCGTGCCGATGACGGCAACTGCCATCTGCGCGTCGGGTGCGCGATTGAAGATCAGGCTGCGAGCGCGCCACCATGTACACGCCCGCGGTCACCATGGTCGCGGCGTGAATCAAGGCCGAAACCGGCGTGGGACCTTCCATCGCATCGGGCAGCCAGACGTACAGCGGAATCTGCGCCGACTTGCCGGTTGCGCCCACCAGCATCAGCAGGCCGATCGCGGTGAGCAGGCCGGCAGCGCCGCTTTCAACCGGATACTTGCTGACCAGCGGCCAGAGACTGTCGTACTGCAGCGTGCCGAAGTGCTTGATCAGCAGGAACAGCGCGATCAGGAAACCGAAGTCGCCGACGCGGTTGGTGATGAAGGCTTTCTTGCCGGCATCGCGCCGCCGACTTCTTCAGGAACCAGAAGCCGATGAGCAGGTACGATGCCAGGCCCACGCCCTCCCAGCCGACGAACATCAGCAGGTAGTTGTTCGCCAGCACCAGGGTCAGCATGAAGAACATGAAGATGTTCAGGTAAGCAAAATAGCGGTAGTAGCCGCCTTCATGTTCCATGTAGCCGACGGAGTAAACGTGGATGAGGAAGCCGACGCCGGTAACGACCAGCAGCATCACCAGGGAAAGCTGATCGAGATAAATGCCGTACTCGACCGAGAACGGGCCCGACGCTCAACCAGGTGGCGTAGCGCTCGATGTGCGGGATCTGGTCCGGCGGCAGGCCGGCGAACTGCGCCGCCACCCACAGCGCCATGGCAAACGCCGCCGCCGTAAATCCCAGCGCAATGGTATTCACCAGCGCCTTGGGGAAGCGCTTGCCCAGCAGGCCGTTGATGGCGGCGCCGGCCAGCGGAAGCAGCGGAATGATCCAGAGGTGCATGCTCATAGTTTGAGGAGATTCACGCGATCTACATTCAGGGTCTCGCGCGTGCGGAATACGGCGATGATGATGGCCAGGCCCACAGCGGCTTCGGCGGCGGCCACCACCATCACGAAGAAGACGAAGATGTGGCCGTCCAGCGACTTAAGCTGCGCGGCGAAGGCGACGAACGTCAGGTTCACGCCGTTCAGCATCAGCTCAATCGAAAGAAAAATGGTGATGATGTTGCGCTTGATCAGAAATCCGGCGACGCCGCAGGCAAACAGGATTGCGCTCAACACCAGGTAGTAGGAAAGAGGAACCATCTATTCTTCCTCCCTCCGCGCCAGGACCACGGCGCCCATGATGGCGACCAGAATCAGGACCGAAGTGACTTCGAAGGGCAGCAGGTAATTGCGGAACAGCAGATGTCCGACGGCCTGCGGATTGCCGAAGACGTCGCTGCCGTTCATGACCGTCGGGCCGCCGATGGCGATGCGATCCAGGCCGGTGAGGTGGCTGACGCACCGCGGCTGCAATGCCCAGACCGATGATCAGCGCCGGGACGCCCAAGCATGGTGGCGACCCGGCTGTCGTGCGGCAGACGCTCTTCCTCGCCGGCATTCAGCAGCATGATCACGAAGACGAACAGCACCATCACCGCGCCGGCATAAACGATGACCTGCACTGCGGCGACAAACTCCGCGCCCAGCAGCAGATAAATCAGCGCCAGCGAGCCCATCACCACGATCAGCGACAGCGCGCTGTTGATGGGGTGCTTCTGCACCAGGAGGTTGATCGCCCCTCCTACGCACAGCGCCGCGAAGATGAAGAACAGAATAAGGGCAACATGATGATTCGTTGTAAGCTGCAATTAGCAGTTAGCAATTAGCATTTGGCCAAACCATCCACACGTGAATCGCAGGCCGATCCAACCGAAGCATCTCAGTGGCTAAAGCCCGGTGCTGAGCGCATGGTTCGTCACGACTGAAGCCGTGCCCTTTCAAAGCACGCTCATCGCTTCAAGAAACGCTCATCAGCGCAGGCATTAAATCGCTGGCTAACTGCTAAACGCCAGCTGCTACCTTACTTCAGCGCCACGACCAACGCGGTCACAACAATATTCGCGATGGCCAGCGGCAGCAGGAACTTCCAGCCGAAGGCCATGAGCTGGTCATAGCGGAAACGCGGCAACGTGCCGCGGACCCAGATGTAGACAAACATGAAGACGAAAACGCGCACCGCAAACCAGAAAACCGGCAGCAGCGACTGCACGATCGGCGGTCCAAAGACCGGCCCGCGTCCATCCGCCCAGAAACAGAATCGAAGCCAGGCAGGCCACCGTAAACATGTTGGCGTACTCCGCCATAAAGAACATGGCAAACTTCATCGAACTGTATTCGGTGTGATAGCCGGCGACCAGTTCCGATCTCCGCTTCCGCCAGATCGAAGGGGATGCGGTTGGTTTCGGCGTAGGCCGCCATGATGTAAATGAAGAAGGCGACGAACTGGCCCTTGAACAGATTCCACTTGGGGATGAATCCCAGCCAGGTGCCCGTCTGAGCATCGACGATGTCACTCAAGCTGAAGCTGCCAGCCAGGATCAGCACGCCGATCAGCGAAAGCCCCAGCGCATCTCGTAGCTGATCATCTGCGCCGAGGCGCGCAGGCTGGCCAGCATCGAATACTTGCTGTTGGACGACCATCCTGCCAGGGCTACGCCGTAAACGCCGACCGAGGTGATACCCAGAATGATCAGCAGGCCGATGTTGACGTCGGTGATCTGCAAGGGCGTGGATATGCCGCCCAGCGTGATCCATGGACCGACCGGAATAACCGCGATGGAAGTCAGCGCCGTGACCAGCGCGATGATCGGGCGCCAGCAAGATATAAGGGCTTGTTAAGCGTAAGGAGGTGTGAGGTCTTCCTTAAAGATAAACTTTAAGCCATCGGCCAGCGGCTGCCAGATGCCGAACGGGCCCACCCGCGTGGGTCCCCAGCGGTTCTGCATGTGGGCGACGACCTTGCGCTCCAGCAAGCGTGGTGTAGGCGACGGCGGTAAGCAGGATGAAGACCGCGAGCAGGATCTTGACGATCGAAACCAGGATGAACGTTCCAATGCCCATTTAGCTATCAGTTCTCAGCCTCAGCTCCTCAGCCGTTCGCCAGTTAAGATCGCTGTCATCCTCGGGCGAATCGTGCGACGCCTTACGCTCCGGAGCCGGCTTCGCACAACCGAACTGAACCTGATCCTTCATCCTGCGCCATCGGATCGTACCCGGCCGAGATCTCGATGTCGTCAGGGCCGGTGCGATAGCGCTCATCACGGTATTCAACGTTGCCGAAAATCGTCCCAGCGTGCCCGAGGTGAACAGCGTGTCATTGGCCGGCAACACCAGCTCCGGATCGCCCATGCCGGTTGCGCCGGTAATCTGCACCAACTGCGTGTGCTCATCGTGGCCCGAGCAGCAGATCCCAGGCGCGAGATGTCGTAGCCCGGAACCAGTCGCTGAATCTCGTCCAGCATGGCGGTCGGATCGTAGGGGCTCATCTTCGGCTCAAGATTGCGGTCGGAAAGCCACACCGCATGGCGATCGGCTTCGCCCGACTGCGCACCGCGGCGTCTGGCCCATGTCGGCGCGCGTGCCTCCGCCGCCGAAGGGCACCAGCTTGTGAACGTCATATCCCATGCCGGAGCGCGATGCGCACAATGCATTCGAAATCGTTGCGCACGCCCGAGAACTCGCCCGCCTTCTTCAGCATCTGCACATCGCCGCAGGTGTTGGTGCAGGTGCCACCCTTTTCGTAAGCGTTGGCGACCGGCAGCACTACGTCGGCGACTGGCAGCCGTCTCGGTGAGGAACATGTCCTGCACGATCACGAAACTCTTCGACAGCGCGAACGGATCGATGTTGTAGCGCGCGACCGGATTTGAGCCGACGACGTACAGCGCCTTCAGCTTGCCGTCTTTGGCGGCGTCCATCATCTGCAGCAGATTCAAGCCTGGGGTCGCTGGGAATTTCGTCGAGCCAATCTTCGTGGAAGCGGTGGCGCTTGATACCGGCGCGTAGCCGGGCAGCATGTCGGGATAAAGTCCCATGTCGGCGGCGCCGCGCGAGTTGGCGTAGTCGCCCAGGCAGATGAACTTTGCGCCGTGCGCAAGTCCGAAGTCGACCAGAGCGTTTGACGTCGTCGCCGCGAAGCTCGGAGCCGAAGATGATGACCAGCCCCGTCTCGCTCTTCAGCGCATCGCGCATCTGACGCCAGCGCTTCGCGCGTGAGCTCGCGGAGAAGCCACTGCATCGGCGGCCGCGTCGTTGCCGGCAAGGAACTGCACGAAGCTAGCCTTCGGAGCCGGGAGCAATCTGCGCGAAGGCCGTAGCCTGGCGGCGCAGCTTGATGGCAGAGGAATTCGCCACGTACAGCTTGGCGCGATGCAGCCGAACATTGCTGCGAATCTGCCAGGCCAGCAGCGGATGCTGCTCGGTAGGATTATTGCCGATCAGCAGGATTGCCGGCGCATTGAACACGTCGCGCATGGAAGCGGTGGCGTCTTTCTTTCCCGCCAGCGCCGAGGCGAAAGCAGGGAAGTCGGCGGTGCGGTGATGGTCGATGTTGTTGGTGCCCAGCACCAGCCGCGCGAATTTCTGCAGCAGATAATTCTCTTCGTTGCTGGTGTGGTTGGAGCCGATCACACCGATGGCACCGGGACCGTCGCGTGGTCAAGACCTCCTGGAACTTGGAGGCGATCAGATCGAACGCCTGCTCCCAGGTTGACGCGACAAACTTGCCGTCCCGCTTGATCAGAGGCTGCTGCAGACGCTCCGGATTATTCGCAAAGTCGAAAGCGTAGCGGCCCTTCACGCAAAGGAAATCGCCGTTGATGCCGCTCTTGTCGCGATTGTCGCCGCGCACGATCTGCATGCCGGTATCGGCGCGGCGGACGCCCAGCGTGGTTTTGCAGCCGTCGCCGCAGTGCGTGCAGACGGTGCCGGTATGCTTCATCTCCCAGGGACGCGTCTTGTAGCGGTACGCGCCGGAGGTCAGCGCGCCGACCGGGCAGATGTCGATGCACATGCCGCACTCTTCGCACTCCAGATGATCTTCTTTATTAGGCGCGATGATGGAGCCGGACCCGCGGTTCTGAACGCCGAGCGCCCAGACGTCCATGCCTTCGCCGCAGGCGCGAATGCAGCGATAACACAGAATGCAGCGTGGGCGATCGAAGTAGACCACCGGCGACCATTGCTGCTCGTCGCGATGGTTCTTCAGGTCCATGAACTTCGATTCGGCCGCGCCGTACTTGAAGGTCATGTCCTGCAGTTCGCACTCGCCGCCGGCATCGCAGACCGGGCAGTCGAGCGGATGGTTGGCCAGCAGCAGTTCGAGCATCGACTTGCGCGCCTGCTTGATCTTGTCGCTCTCGGTGGTGACCACCATGCCCTCGGCGACCGGAGTGGTGCAGGCGGTCTGCAGCTTGGGCATCTTTTCGATTTCGACCAGGCACATGCGGCAGGCGCCCTGCAGCGACAGGTTGGGGTAGTAGCAGAAAGACGGCACCTCGATGCCCGTACTTTTGCAGGCTTCAATGAGCAGCGTCCCCGCGGGAACGGTGAGTTTCTTGCCGTCGACAGTAAGAGTTACGTCAGCCATAGAACCCGCTATTCGCTGTTGGTTCTTAGCTATTAGCCTTTAGCTCTTAGCAAGAAGCCCTATTCACTAATACCGTTCACGCAATTTCCGCTGTCATCCTGAGCGGAGGCGCGTTCTTTTTCGCGCCGGAGTCGAAGGACTGCTCTCGCCGCCCATGCAGCCCGCTTTTTCAATGCGCGGTTTCTGCCGTCCCTACAGGACTTTAATTCTTAACTCGACTCACCCAGCGCTGAAGCGCTGGGCTATTCTCTTCCGTCCCGCTGAGCGGGACTGTGACACCGCCCGGTCGTTTTTCTTGGCATCTTTCAACATCCTGCCATCTCCACTCGAACCGCAGATCCCTCGGCTTCGCTCGGGCGGACAAGTGCCGACGTCTCTACACCATCACTGGCTCGGCCGCTTTCTCGAACGGGCACGGCTTGCCGTCGAGGTGATCCTCGAATTCCCGCCGGTACTTCTGGATGTACGAAATGATAGGCATCGCCGCCGCGTCTCCCAGCGGACAGAAGGTGCGTCCCAGCATGTTCTCTGCCAGGTACTTCAGGTTGTCGATGTCCTTCATCACTCCGCCGCCTCCATGGAAGCGCACCAGCGTTTTTTTCATCCAGTCGGTACCTTCGCGGCAGGGGATGCACCATCCACAGCTTTCATGCTGATAGAACTGCGTCACTCGCAGTGCGAATTTCACGATGCACATGGTGTTGTCGAGCACGATGACGCCGCCGGAGCCCAGCATCGATCCGGCCTTGAGTACGGAATCGAAATCCATGGCCACGTCGATCTCTTCGGGCGTGAGAATCTGCACCGACGATCCGCCAGGGACAACGCCTTTCAGCGTCTTGCCTTTTACCATGCCGCCGGAGACGTCGTAGATCATCTTCTTCAGGTTGTAGCCCATGGGCAGTTCGTAAACGCCGGGCCGTTCGAGTTCGCCGCTCATGCAGAACAGACGCGTCCCACCATTACGCGGAGTTCCCAGATTGGCAAACCACTCGCCGCCGCCCAGGATGATGTGGGGCACGCTGGCCAGCGTCTCGGCATTGTTGATGACCGTAGGGCCGCCCCACAAGCCGACGACCGCTGGGAACGGGGGGCGGATCCGTGGCACGCCACGTTTGCCTTCGAGCGATTCCATCAGCGCCGACTCTTCGCCGACTTCGTACGCGCCCGCGCCGGAGTGGGTAAAGATGTCGAGATCGACCCCCGAGCCGAAGATGTTTTTGCCGACGAAGCCGCGAGCGTAGGCGTCGGCGACGGCCTTCTCCATGATCTCGAGGAGATAACGGTACTCGCCGCGCAGATAGATGTAGCCGGCCTTGGAGCCGACAGCCAAAGCCGCGATCATCACACCTTCGATGACAGCGTGGGGATCGTGCTCGAAGATGAGGCGGTCTTTGCAGGTGCCCGGCTCGCTCTCGTCACCATTACACAGGACGTACTTCGGCTTGGGCGACTGCTTGGGCACGAACGACCATTTCATGCCGGTGGGGAAACCAGCGCCGCCGCGGCCACGCAGATTCGATGCTTTCACCTCATTGATGATTGCCTCAGGCCCCATCTGGATGGCTTTCTGCAAAGCCTTGTATCCGTCCAGTTCCAGATAGCGGTCGAGCGAGGTCGCGCCCAGGCCAAAGCGCTTGGAGACGACCTTTACTTCATCGGGATGGGAAACGAGGTACGCCATGTTTCAATGTCTGAACAACGCAACGCTTTTAGCCGTTAGCTCTTAGCTTTTAGCAAGCAACGTCAACCCTGGTTTTGGTAAGACTAAGAGCTAATAGCTAAAGGTTAAGAGCCGCTCTTATTGCTGTTCCTTCTTCTTCAGCCCGTCGATCAATTCGTCGATCTTGGCCGGCGTCAGGTTCTCGTGGAACTCGTAGTTCATCATCAGTGCCGGAGCCCAGGAACATGCTCCGATGCACTCGACCTCTTCCAGGTTAAACAATCCATCGGGCGTGGTTTGTTTATTACCTACGCCCAGCTTCTTCTTGCAATGCTCGAAAAGATCGTCGGCTCCGCGCAACAGGCAACTGACATTGGTGCAAACCTGAAGGTTGTACTTGCCTACAGGTTTGGTGCGCAGCATGGAGTAATAGCTGATTACATTGCGTACTTCCAGATCAGAAAGTTCAGTGCGCTCCGCGATTTCGTGAATCGCCTCGTCGGTCACGGCTCCGAGTTCGTCCTGAATGTAGAGCAACATGGGGACGAGCACCGAACGCTTGGTCGGATAGTGCGTGACCATGGTGGCGAAGCGCTGTTCGAGTTGGTCAGAGAATTTCATTGTTTAGCTATCAGCCGTCAGCTCTCAGTGGACCTCTAATCCAGCGAAACATCGATCAAACTGTCATCCCGACCGAGGACTTCAGTCCGAGCGGAGGGACCTGCTTTTCTGCCGTCCCTACGCGACTCGGTTCTCGAAATCATGCCTACCCAGGGCTAACGCCCTGGGCTACTGCTCTTCCGCCCTTCGGGCTCGATTCTTCTCAAAGTCGCGGTTGTCACGACCCAAAGCCTCGTACCACCGCCGGCGAACCGCAGATCCCTCGGCTTCGCTCGGGATGACAACTCAAGAACGAACCGCTGATCCCTCGACTCCGATCGGGATGACAAATAACAGTTGTCAGAAACAGTTATCAGATTGTCAGTAAAATCTAAGGCTCCGATTAACGATCCACCAACCACGATCCACTATCCACTGTCTTACCGATCGCAATCGCCCAGCACAATGTCGATGCTGCCGATGGCAGCGACCACGTCGGCGATCAGGCGGCCCTCGCACATCTTGCGCAACGATTGCAAATTCGCGAACGACGGCGAGCGCATGTGCACGCGATACGGCTTGGCCGTCCCATCGCTCACCACGTAATAGCCCATCTCGCCTCGCGGCGACTCAATCGGCATGTAAACTTCGCCTTCAGGCACCGTAAACCCTTCAGTCACGATCTTGAAGTGATAGATGAGCGCTTCCATCTGCGTCTTCATCTTCTCGCGATCGGGAAGCACGACCTTGGGCGCATCCGCCTTGACCCGTCCCTCCGGAACACCTTCCAGCGCCTGGGTGGCAATCTTTTGCGACTCGCGCAGCTCGGCAACGCGAATCATGTATCGCGCAAAGACGTCGCCATCCTGCGAGATGGGGACGTTAAACTTGAAATTCTCGTAGCCGCTGTACGGTTGATCGCGGCGCAGATCGACGTCGACCCCGCTGCCCCGCAGGGTTGGGCCGGTAGCGCAGAGCGCGATGGCATCCTCGGGCGCAAGATAGGCGACACCTTTCGTACGCTTCACCCAGATGGGATTGTTGGTCAGCAGGCTCTCGTATTCGTCAATGTCGGCGGGGAAGCGGCCGAGAAATTTCTTTACCCGATCGAAGAAGCCCAAGGGTGGCTCTAGCGCCAGACCGCCAATCCGGAAGTACGAGGTCATCATGCGCTGGCCGGAGACAGCTTCGAACAGGCGCAGAATGTCTTCACGCTCGCGGAAGCAGTAGAGGAACACCGTCATCGCGCCAATGTCCATGGCGTGCGTGCCCAGCCACACCAGGTGCGAGTTGATGCGGGTCAGCTCGTTGAGCATGACGCGAATCCACTGCGCGCGCGGCGGAATCTCCAGCCCCAGCAATTTCTCCACTGCCAGACAGTAGGCGAGATTGTTGGTCATGGGACAGAGATAGTCGATGCGGTCGGTCATGGGCACGACCTGCTGATAGAACTTGGCTTCGCAAGTCTTCTCGATGCCGGTGTGCAGATACCCGATGTCGGGCATGATGCGCACGATGGTCTCGCCGTCAATCTCCAGCAGCAGCCGCAGAACGCCATGGGTCGACGGATGCTGCGGGCCCATGTTCAGGATCATCGTCTTATCGTCAGACGGATCCAGCACCGGCGTGGGAGTCATATGAGCCATGATTAGCGGTAGCCCTCGACGGGATAATCTTTGCGCAGCGGATGGCCTTCCCAATCCTCGGGCATCATGATGCGCGTCAGGTTGGGATGTCCGTCGAAGCGAACGCCGAACAGATCGAACACTTCGCGCTCGAAGAAATTCGCTCCTGGCCAGATTGCAGTCAGTGAATCAATGTTGGCATCGGCGCCCGAGAGTTTCACTTTAAGGCGAAGGTACTTTTTATTCGGAATCGAAAACAGTTGATACACGACTTCGAAGCGCGGCTCGTTGGGATACCAGTCGACGCAGGTAATGTCGGCCAGAGCGGTGAACTTAAGCTGAGGATCGTTTTTCAGCGTGAGGCAGGCCTGCCGAAGGGCAATGCGATCCACCCAGATCGTGAGCTCGTTGCGATCGAACTTGGCGCCGGTTACGGCAGCCGGATTCCATGCCAACAGAGCCGCCAGCTCGGGACGGTCCTTCAGTTGCGCGATGTCGGTGATTGCCGGATCCAGTGCCATCAGATCTTTTCCGCCTTGCCCTGCTTGTTCCAGTCAAGTACGCCCTTCTTTAAGACGTACCAATAGCCCGCCAGCACGATGCCGATATAGATCAGCATCTCCCAAAACCAGAACATGCCTTGTCCGGTGGCTTTCAAATCGCGCTGTACTACGGCCCAAGGATAGAGAAACACGGCTTCCACGTCGAACAGAATGAACAGCATCGCCACCAGATAGAACTTCACCGAAAAGCGCTGGCGGGCGTTACCGACAGGCTCCATGCCGCACTCGTAAGGCGACATCTTTGCCGGATTGTATTTATGCTGGCCGATGAAATAAGAGAGCGTCACCATGGCGCAGGCTATGACGCTGGCGAGCAGGATGTGAATCAACAACGGAAGATATCGGGCGAAATAAAAGTCCGGCATGATTGTGCTGACACTCAGAAAACGTCGCACCACAACGGGTAAACATTCGAGTTTAGTTTTGCTTAGCGGACATGTCAACCGAGCGCAGGCTATCATTCACCGAGGTTTCACAAAGAGAGTTTCCAGTTTCGAGTTTTTGAGTTTCGGGTGGCAGAGAGGCGATACGAAACGGCCCTTCGCCAGCACGTAACAAGCGCTGGCGGCCAGCTCCGCGATGTTTGAAACCGAAAACCGAAAACGCGAAACTGAAACTACTTTGCTATCCGCCACCGACGAAGTGCACGATCTCGAGCCGATCGCCGTCTTTGAGCCGTGTTTCGATCCACTGCGCGCGCGGCACGATCTCGCGATTAAGTTCGACGGCAACGCGGTCGCCCTGCATGCCGAGATGTTCGACCAGTTGGGCCAGAGACAGGGAATCGGCGAAGCTCTTATCTTCGCCATTGATAAACAGGTTCATGACAATACTGTAATCCAGACCGGGACACGGGCTGGTGCGCCCCGAAACGGTAATTGCCCCGCTTGATGATTGCTGGATGGATTGAGGGACAGTTTTTCTGTAGTATTAGTTTGAATTTGGAAGCTGTAACAGTCCATATACCTTTGCGATCAGGTGCCACGCGGTCGCGGCTTTCGTCGCTCCGTCATCCAGCATAAGGCTTGTACGCCGGGTCCTTGCATGACGTTCGCAGCCACTGACAAAGATCGACAGTCGTACGAGCTGAAGATCTTCCACGATGTTGCCAAAGCGCTGACCTCATCGCTTGATCTCGACACTATCCTGCAAACAATTCTGGAGAAAATGGCGGCTTACTTTAAGCCCGCCACCTGGTCGCTGTTGATGCTGGATGAGACCAGCGAGGACCTGTATTACACGGTTGCGGTCGGCAAAGGATGCGAGAGCATCAATGCGCTGAAATTGAAGAGCGGTGAGAGCCTGGCCCGCTGGGTAATTGAGCATGGGCAGGCTCTGGTCATTCAGGACGTAAACCAGGACGAGCGGATCGAGCCTGCCAGCAAGGACGAATTCTTCGCGGCGCCGTGTTCGGTGGTATGCATGCCGGTGCGGACGGGCGGCAAGGTCCTGGGGATCATGCAGTTGGTCAACATTGACATGCAGCGTTATACCCCCAGCGAGATGCTGTTGCAGGCGCTGGCCGACTACGCCGCCATTGCCATCGAAAATGCGCGCGCCGTCAATCGTATTCAGGAATTGAGCATTACTGACGATTGCACCGGTCTGTACAATGCGCGTCATCTGTTTACCGTGCTGTCGGAGGAGCTGCACCGCTCGGAACGGTTTGGTTATGAGTTCAGCTTGCTGTTCCTGGACCTCGACCACTTCAAGGCCGTCAATGATGAGTACGGACATCTGATGGGCAGCAAGCTGCTGGGACAGGTAGGCCAGTCGCTGCGCGAGAACCTTCGCCTGGTGGATGCCGCTTTCCGTTATGGTGGGGATGAGTTCGCGATTCTGCTGCCGCAAACCGGAAAGGATGCAGCGCTGCTGGTGGCGCGCCGCCTTATGGCCATGTTCCGCACCAAGGAGTGGCTGGCTGGCCAGGGATTTTCGCTGCTGCTGCGGGCCAGCATTGGCATCGCCTGCTATCCCGCCGATGGCACCACGCCGCAGACCATGGTGCACCGTGCCGACGAGCTGATGTATGAGGTGAAGCAGGCCGGCCGCGACAACATTGCGGTGGCGGGAGTGGGCCTGGTGGGGCCAGAGGAGGCGTAAACCTTGCTGCTGACAACCAGATCATTGCGGCAGGTATAGCGGTCCTTTGACAGCGGGGGTGCAGCGGGGATCCGCTAAGGATGACAAAGGGCTAACCGCCCTTGCGACAGGCCATCAAGCCATCTCATAACTCCGTAACGCTTCCTGCCGGGGCCGTTGTTGCAGGGGCTGAAGCCCGAACGAATGGGGTGCATGTCGGCCCGGCTAAAGCCAGGCCCTGACACAAACCTACCTGACACCAATCTATTGGCGGGGATTCATGAGCTGGATTGGCTCTGTTGACATCCTTGTGTATCGCCCCTGAAGGGGCTCAATCATAAAGTTGCAGCGCACCCAACGCTGAAGCGCTGGGCTATGATCTTTCGTACCGCAGGGCGGTACTTGATCGGCGTCAGTGACATTTCCTTCGCCAACCTCAGACTTTCCGCAAGGATGTCAACAGAGTCAGATGGACTCTAATTGCCAACTGCCAACTGCTAGTAGCTAATTGCTAGTTGCTGCCTTACTCACCGGCTGCCAGGTATTGGGATTGACCGGCGCATGGGGATTGACGCCGAAATCCCAGACATAGAGATTCATCTCCTGCGGATCCAGCATCTCGACCACGGCATACTCTCCGGGCGCCAGATCGTGCGCCGGAACCAGCTTCAGCCACTCGCCTGTTCCCAGCTTGGTAACGTCGGCGGGAATAAAAACATTCTGCTCGGTGACTTTGCCGCCGACGCTGACCTTGACGCCGCCTACGACCCGCACATCTTTCTTGACCTCGGCCCGGATCAAGCGAAATCGTTCGCCCGGCGTGACATCGTTCCGCGGCCCTTCGTCAATATCGATATAGATGGTAGGGCGCGCCAGGTGCGATTGAACCTGCGCGTGCTCTCCCTTGATCTCGAATGCATGTTTGTTGCTGGCCAGGGGGTTGATCGCCGATCGCAGCACGCTCTTTTTCTTGTCACTCTTGTTCACTTCGCTGCCATTCTGCACAATCTCGGCCAGCTCGGGCTTGCCTTGAAATTGGTCGAACAGGAAGATGCCGCCGCTGCCGGGCAACTTTAAGCCGGGCGCGATCTCGGGCGAGTTGGCTTCCTCCTTTTCGCGCTCCTCTTTTTCTTCCGGCGTCTCCGCCAGATGAATTCGGGTCTTGCCGCTGGAAATCTCCTGGTTGTACTTGTTGGTGGCATCCCAATCGATCAGCGATGACGGAATGTCTTCCCACTCGTAGCGTTCCGAACTGAGGTAATGCACCCGGTCGCCTTGGATCTCGTACTTGGCGACCGACTGAAACGAGCCATCTTTCAGGATGAGCCGCTCCGAACGCTCTTGAGCGTGAGCCGCGATGGGAGGGTACAACAGTACAAGTGCCGAGCCCACGAGGAAGGCCAGCGAAAGAAACGCACTAAGAAAGGGACGGAGCATCGCCACCAGTGTAGCTCCGAAGCCGCGCCCATAGACAGTTTCGTAGGGCGAGGGACAGGTCCTGATTCTGCAAATCGGGCTTCAGCAGGGCTGAGCAGGGCAATGGACGACGGGTGACGGGTCCCATCGCGGGCGATGTTCCGCCAACGGGTATTGCACAACGATCGGTGATGCAAGTCACGGTTTCCTGTGCGTCTGGTGGCTAACATTCTAGCCAATGCCTCTTTTCCAACCGGCGAGCGCGGCGGGTCGCAGCATCGCGCCGGAGACAGCTTTTTCTCATCCGAGGTTCACGCATGAATAGCGCACTCCTAATCCACCGCCTCCAATTCGCCTTCACGGTGACGTATCACTACCTGTTTCCCCAGCTGACCATGGGACTGGCGCCACTAATCGTCATTTTGAAGACTCTGGCGCTCAAGACCAAAGACGAGCGTTACGCCGCCGCTGCCCGTTTCTGGGCGAAAATCTTCGGCATCAATTTTGTCATCGGCGTAGTCACTGGAATTCCGATGGAATTTCAGTTTGGCACCAACTGGTCGCACTTCTCGCGCTTTGCCGGAGGCGTGATCGGCCAGACGCTGGCCATGGAAGGCCTCTTTGCCTTCTTCCTGGAATCCACGTTTCTCGGGCTCTTTCTCTATGGCGAGAAGCGCCTGAGCAAAGGACTGCACTGGTTTTCGGCGTTGATGGTCTTCCTGGGCTCGTGGATGTCGGGTTACTTCATCATCGCTACCGATGCCTGGATGCAGCATCCCGTTGGCTATGAGCGGGCGGCCAACGGCTCCTTGCAGCTGAACAGTTTCTGGCACCTGATCCTAAACCCCTGGGCGTGGTGGCAATATGCGCACAACATGAGCGGCGCGGTCATTACTGGAACCTTTGTGATGGCGGCCGTCGGAGCGTTTTATCTGCTCAGCGAAAAGCATGTCGAGCAGGGACGCATCTTCGTGCGCATAGGCGTGATCGTTGCGCTGTTTGTTAGCGTGTTGCAGATTGTTCCGACTGGCGATGCGCAGGGCCGGATGCTGGCCCGCAATCAACCGGTGACGCTGGCGGCGATGGAAGCTCTGTGGGATACGCAACCCGGAGCGCCGCTAGTCATTCTTGGGCAGCCGGACGTGGCCGCGCAAAAGATCGACAATCCGCTGGTCATTCCCAAGATGCTGAGCTTCCTCACCTGGCGCAGTTGGGGCGCCGAGGTCAAAGGCCTGAACTCAGTTCCCAAAGAAGATTGGCCCGAGAACATTCCGCTGCTTTATTACACCTACCACATCATGGTGGGACTGGGGACGATCTTCATCGCGGTCACTGCGGTCGCGACTTTCCTGCTGTGGCGTCGCAAACTTTACCAGGCGCGCTGGATGCTGTGGATTTTGCTGCTGGCGTTTCCGTTTCCCTACATCGCCAACACGGCGGGCTGGATGACCGCCGAAACTGGCCGCCAGCCTTGGCTAGTGTATGGCCTGCTGCGCACCGTGGACGGCTATTCCAAGATGGTGTCGGCCGGCAATGGCTGGTTCAGCTTCCTCGGCTTCCTCGGCATGTATACGGTGCTGTCGGTACTGTTCCTTTTCCTGGTGCGTCGCGAGATCGAGCACGGGCCTGATCCGGTGATGCCGCCGTTGCGCGTAGACGTCACACCAATTGCAGAGATTCCCGTGGGAGTGCGATAGCCATGTCAACGATTTGGTTCATGATCGTCGCGGTGATGGTTGCGATTTACGTTCTGCTGGACGGCTTCGACCTGGGAGCCGGCGCGGTGCATCTGTTCATTGCTCGTACTGACGAAGAGCGGCGCACGGTGATTCGCGCCATCGGCCCGGTATGGGACGGCAATGAAGTTTGGCTGCTGGCAGCCGGGGGCACGCTGTACTTTGCCTTCCCACTGTTGTATGCCTCCAGCTTCAGCGGCTTCTATCTTCCGCTGATGATGGTGTTGTGGCTGTTGATGCTGCGCGCTATCGGCATCGAATTTCGCGCTCACGTTCAAGAGAAGGTGTGGAAGGGCTTCTTCGACACCATCTTTGGCGCGTCCAGTATTCTGCTGGCGATCTTCTTTGGCGCGGCGCTGGGCAACGTGGTTCGCGGCGTTCCGCTGAATGCCGACGGCTATTTCTTCGAGCCGCTATGGACCAACTGGCGCGTCGGCGCTCAAAATGGCGTGCTCGACTGGTACACCGTGATTTGCGGCGTGGTCGCGCTGGTAACGCTGGTGGTGCACGGGTCGCTGTATCTGGCAAACAAGACCGAAGGCCCGCTGAATTTCCGGGCGCGTAGAGTGGCGTCGTGGTTCTGGCCAGTGCAGGTGCTGCTGACCATCTTCAGCCTGATCGCGACCGTGTTCGTGGTTCCGCATGTACTGGAGAATTACAGCAAGTGGCCTATCGGATATCTGGTTCCCGTCGTGGTGATTGGCAGTTTGGTGTATATGTACTTCGCGCATTCGCGACGGAACGAGAAAGGCGCGTTCCTGGCATCGTGCGCCTACATCGTGGGCATGCTGGTGGGAGCGGCGTTTGCGCTCTATCCCAACGTGCTGCCGGCAAGCACCGGCCCTGAGCTTAGTCTGACGATCTATAACACCGCTGCGGGCGCGCATGGGTTAAGCGTGGGCTTCGTCTGGTGGTCGATCGGCATGGTTCTTGCAGCTGTGTACTTCGTCTTTGTCTATCGCATGTTCCGCGGCAAGGTGAATCTGGAGGAAGGCAGCGAGCACGGGTATTAGGAACCGTTGCAGGCCAGGTTCGAGACAAGAGTAGTCAGCACTCAGCCGTCAGCAATCAGCATTCAGCCATTCCACGCTACCGGTATGGCCCTGCATTCAGCCTTTTGAGAGTGTTATCCCTAGCGAAGTCATGAGGGCCCTGCTGCTCGCCGGCAGTGTCACAATATAGGCGGCCAGCAGGTCCCTCCACTTCGCTTCGGTCGGGATGACAGCTCAAGAAACGATGGAGCGGACTGGGTCGGGATGACACCTCAAGCAACGCTTCGGACCCTGAGGCTCAGTGCTCTGGCGGATCGGCGCCCAAGCTTGCCAGACATTCTTTGGCATGCTTGCACCATTGCGCACAAGACATATCGTTGCGGGGATTGAGCATCCTCTGGCCACACGCTTTACAAAGCCGCCGCGGATCGTCCTTGAAGAACTCGATCAGAGCCCCGCAGTGGACACAGGTTATTTCGTAAATGTCATCCAGCTTCCAGTAACGCAGGTCCTGTCCAGGACAATGGATTTCGGCCACGGTGGCTCCTTCTCTTGATTCCAGGGCGGCGGGATTGCGGGAGAAAGACTGGGCTTCGGTTGTGCCGAAACGGTCATTTTCGCCCTTTTCCTCGCCGCTGCTTAGAATCTGAACACGGCGCTGCAATGGGCGAAATGACTTATGTCACACAGCGAAGTTAGACTGCACCGACGGCGGCGGCAGACTGGGTAGGCAAGTGGGCTTGTTCCCAGGCATCGAATCCGCCGATCACGTTGACTACGTCATATCCGGCGCGTTGCAGCAGACTGCAGGCAATCATGCTGCGATAGCCGCTCTTGCAGTGAACGGCGACCGGCGCGGTCTGCTGAAGCTGCGGCAGTTCGGCCTTGAAGCGGTCCAGAGGATACCAGTCGGCCCCAGCCAAGTGGCCAGCGTCCCACTCACCCTGCCTGCGGACATCGAGTACTTGCAGATTGGGCGGCCGCGCGCTCAGTTCCTCAACGGTGATCTGTGGTAACTGAGCCAACGCAAATCCCTCTTGCTGCCATGCTTCAACGCCGCCGTCCAGATAGCCGGGCAACTCTTCGATGCCGACGCGCGCCAGCCGAACGCGAGCTTCGGAGATCTGGTCAGCGGTTTCGGCGATGAGCACGGGACGCGACGAAAGTCCCAGAACCGCTCCCGCCCACGAGGCGAACTGACCCGACAGCGCGATGTTGATGGAGCCGGGCACATGTCCCGCGGCAAACTGCTCGGCCGGCCGAACATCGAGGGCAATTGCGCCGTCGTCCAACCTGGCTTTCAATTCGGCGGCAGAAATTGGCGTCAGCTCCGGCAACTCCGACAGGCTGTCGGCTCCGGCGCGATTGATCGCCGCATCTTCGAGGAAGTAGTCGGGACGCGCGGGCAGGTTTGAGGTCATCTGCTGGATGAATTCGTCGCGGCCCTTGATCTGTAGTGCGTAGTTGGTCAGGCGCTCGGTGCCGATGGTCGACGAGCGCTCGGCGCGCATGTTGCGTCCGCAGAGTGAACCGGCCCCATGCGCGGGATACACCAGCGCCTCGTTCGGGAGCGCCATCAGTTTTTGGTGAAGCGAGTCGTACATCAGGCCTGCGAGTTGTTGCGGAGTATGCGTCTTCGACAGATCGGGCCGGCCGACATCGCCGATGAAAAGCGTGTCTCCGGTGAGCACTGCCCAGGGCTGCGGCGAACTCTCTTCGTCGGTGATTACCAGGCAGCAACTTTCGGGAGTGTGGCCGGGAGTTTCCAGAACGCGGAGCCGCATCTTTCCCAACCTGTAACTCGAAGCCGTCAGTCACCGCGACATGAGGAAAAGTCGCCTCAGCGGCTTTGCCGATATAGATGGTTGCGCCGGTGCGGGCGGCCAGTTCCTTATGGCCGGAAACGAAGTCGGCGTGCAGATGAGTTTCGAAGATGTGGCGAATCTGCAGATTCTGTTTTTGCGCGGCTTCGAGATAGATCTCAACATCGCGCTGCGGATCGACGACGACCGCTTCGCCCTCGGACCCGAACAGGTACGAGGCATGGGCCAGACATCCCAGATAAAACTGTTCGAAGTACATAGGCCTCCACTCCGCGCAACATGATAGCAGCCCGCCGTAGCAATCAAACTAGAACTTGTCTCGTAAATCGCTTTGTATCAGGGCCCGACTTTAGTCGCGCCGCCCGAGGTGCAGCGAAAAGGCCAGGGCTTCAGCCCCTGCAAAAACCTGCCCTCAGGGGGCTGAAGACCAGGTTGTCGTTCACTGCTTACGGCACGGCTGAAGCCGTGCCCTCATACAAAACAATCCACGACTTGAATTGGCCGGGTTGTAGATCAGTGCGTGATCGCGGCGCGAAAGGGCCAACCCTCAGGCTTTGTGCGTAAATGTTAACGTTCGTAAGTTTCCGCCCATTGTTGCAACTGCGCGCTGATCTGCGCGGTCAACTTCTCCTCGCGGAAGCGCCAGCGCCAGTTTCCCGACGAGCTTCCCGGCAGATTCATCCGGCCTTCGCTGCCGACTCCCAGCACATCCTGCAACGGAAACAGAACGGTATCGGCCACCGATGCCATCAACGTGCGAATCATCACCCAATTGATGTCGCTGCCGTCAGTGTTCAGATAACGGCGCGCGTAGGCCAACTCCTTCTCGACGTCAGCCGCGGTGCGAATGCTGCCTTCTCCCGGCCGGCTGCTCCACCATCCAACGACGGTGTCGTTATCGTGCGTGCCGGTGTAAGCGACTAAGTGATGCGGATAATTGTGCGGCTTGAACTTGGGCGCTTGCGGATCGTTGCCGAAGGCAAATTGCAGAATCGCCATCCCCGGAAAGCCGAATTGCTCGCGTAGAGATTCGACCTCGGGCGTGATGACCCCGAGATTCTCGGCAACGATTGGCAGGTTGCCCAACGCTTGTTTCAAGGCCTCGAAGAATGCCGCCCCGGGACCTTTGACCCAGGCTCCATTGACTGCCGTCACCTCGCCTGCGGGAATTTCGTAGTAGGCCTCGAAGCCGCGGAAGTGGTCGAGGCGAATCATGTCGAGCATCTCCAGCGCGCGGCGGAAGCGCGCAATCCACCACGCATAACCACTCCGGGCATGGGCGTCCCAGCAATAAATTGGATTGCCCCAAAGCTGTCCGGTGGCGCTGAAGTAGTCAGGCGGCACGCCGGCCACTACGCGCGGTTGGCCGTGCTCATCGAGCTCGAACAGGTCGCGGTTGGCCCAGACGTCGGCACTGTCAAACGCTACATAGATCGGCAGATCGCCCATTATGCGAATGTCGTTACGCGTGCAATGCGCCTTCAGGTCGCACCACTGCTGTTCGAATATGAACTGGATGAACTTATTGCACTCGATGTCGTCGCGCAGGTCATGACGCGCACGCTCCAACGCCGCAGGCTCGCGTAGCGCCAACTCGGCTCCCCATTCCGTCCAGTTGACTAAGTCATGCGCCTCTTTCAGGGCAATGAACAAAGCGAACTCATCGAGCCATGAAGAATGTCGCTCACAGAATGCTTTGAAAGCTTCGCGATCTGCGTTTGCGCCGCGGGTAAACGCCGCAAATGCCTTGCGCAGCAGAGGCAGCTTCCAGGCAATGACGGCGCCGAAGTCCACTTCGTCATGGGTGAACGCAGGTTTGCCGGCAAGATCGTGGGCGTCGAGATATCCGTGTTCTACGAGGCGATCGATGCTGATCAGCAGGGGATTTCCGGCGAAGGCCGAGAAGCACTGGTAAGGTGAATCGCCATAGCCGGTGGGACCCAGCGGCAGCACCTGCCAGATGCGTTGGCCGGATGCATGCAGGAAGTCGGCAAAGTCGTGCGCTTCGGGGCCCAGCTCGCCGATGCCGTAAGGCCCGGGCAGGGAAGTAGGATGCAGGAGGATGCCGCTGGATCGTGGGAAGTTCATGCAATCAGTCCGCTACCGATGGTATCGCAAACCTGGAGCTAAGCTCTTCCGGCGAATTGGTGTCTTATAATGTATACAGGTGAACACAATGTCTTCCTCGACCCTCTCCATCCGTCTGAATTCACGTACGAAGTCGAAGTTAGAAGCCCTGGCGAAGGCTTCCCGCCGTTCCAAGTCTTTCCTGGCGGCGGAAGCCATCGAGGCATTCGTTGCCGCCGAAAGCTGGCAGCTAAGCGAGATCGAGGCTGGAGTAAAGGATCTGGACGCCGGTCATGCAGTTGAGCACCAGGAAGTGCGAAGCTGGCTTCAGTCGTGGGGCAAGAAGAGTGAGCGCAAGGCGCCGCGATGAGAATTGTTTGGTCGCGACGTGCCATCCGGCATCTGACCCATGTTCGCGACTATATTGCACAAGACAGCCCAGAGTCGGCAGCCGAGGTAGCTAAGAAAATCCTCGAAGCGGTTGAACTACTCGCCGGGCATCCTAACCATGGTCGGCTGGGGCGCATAGCCGGTACTCGCGAACTGGTGGTTGCCGGTACTGCGTACATCATTCTCTACCGCATCCATCGCAACCGGGTAGAGCTGATTGCGGTTTTCCACGGACGGCAACGCTGGCCGGACGTGGTGTGAGCGTGTCGCCGCCAACCAAAGCCGAGATGATTTTGCGTCACTTACGGACGGCATTCAGGGCCGCCCCCTTAAAATATTAGCTTTAGCCAGGCTTTCCTTAGAGAAGCCAGCTTGCAATTGCGTCAACTTTGGGATGACAGAGCCAGACAAGTCGCAAATCGGTTCGGCAGCCGCAGTGCGAGGTTCTTCGTCTAACAGGGCTTCGGCACCAAGAGAACTCTCCTCCACGTCGGATCCGGGCTATCGCATCACGATTCCCGCCCGCCGCAGTCCCAACGTTGCCCAGGCCGTGCT
The DNA here is from genome assembly GCA_963746515.1 of uncultured Acidobacteriaceae bacterium. Lineage (GTDB taxonomy): Bacteria > Acidobacteriota > Terriglobia > Terriglobales > Acidobacteriaceae > Bog-257. Next base: position 619,089 of record CAVVBO010000007.1, read on the forward strand.
GTTGGGCAGTACCTTCGCGCAACTTGCTATCGCGCTGCTCATTACCATCTATCTGGCTCGGGAGTTGTCGCCCGCGGCGTTTGGATTTTTCTCGCTGGTTGGCGCCATCTTCATTCTTGCTCGCAAGTTTCTGGATCTGGGGCTGAGCAATGTTGCCGCCCGGGAAGCGACGCGCAATCCCGAACGCGAGCGTCCCATCCTGGAAGGCATGATGGCTTATCGTCGGGCCGCGGGTGTCGTGCTCGCCATCGCGCTTTTCATCTTTGCGTTGGTGCAGAAAGGCGAAACTGAGCGCTGGGTTTTGCTGGGGACAGGCCTCGTTCTCCTGTTTACCGAACCGGGTGCGCTCGATCCCGTTTTTCAGGTGCGTCAGGCGCAAGAAGGGCCGGCGCTGCTGAACGTGCTCGGCGGCTTGCTGGTGTTGGGTGGAAGCGTGGTGCTGAAGAAACTGGCTGCCGCCGGGCCGGCTTTCGCGTGGCTGCTGGTTGCCCGCGAAGCGTTGATTTTGCTGTTCACCATGCTGCTGGGGTGGCGGCTGCTGGGCTATCGACCCAGGCCTGGTTTCCGCGGGCGCAAGCTGCGGGACTTCGTCGCACCCGCACTGATCTTCGGACTTGCCAGTTTGATCTACACCATCTATTTCAATTGCGATGTGTTTTTTGTTTATGTAATTCGGGGCAAAGAGGAACTGGGCGCCTATGCCGCGGCTTTCCGTCCGATCAATCCGCTGCTGCTGTTGCCCTGGCTGCTGATGGTGCCGATGATTCCCGTGCTGACGGCCGCCGCCAACGATAGCGAACGGTTTGTGCGGCAGGTGCGAGGCGCGTGCGGCTTGGCGCTGGGGATGGGCGCATGCGGGCTGGTAGGCGGGACGCTGCTGGCTCCGGACCTGGTGCAGTTGCTCTATCGTGGGCGCTATCTGGAGGGCGCGCTGTCTTGCGTGAATGCTTTCCGCTGGCTGGCGGTCGCGCTGGGATTGGTGTGCGTTACCACCGTTCTGACCGCAGCCATGCTGGCCGATCGCAAAGAAAAAGTCTTGCTGGCAATTGGCACGGTGGCATTGCTGGTCAACGCTGCCATCAACATCGTAGCTTTGCACTATTACAACTTCACGGCTGCGGGATTCGCCACCGCGCTGACCGAACTGCTATTTCTGGTTTGCGCCCTGGTCGCCTTCCAGATTTTCACCCGCCGAAGCGCAATCACGATCGAATCGGTACTCTATCTCCTTCCTGCGCTACTGATGGGCGCAATTTTGTACTGGCTAAGAGGCGGGCCCGCGCTGCGAGTGAGCTGCGGCATTATGCTGGGTGTGCTAGCCGTGACGGCGATTCTGCTGTCGGGAAGCGCGCGAAGATTCCGGAAGGAAATCGCAGACGCTGCGGCAAACTTCTGATGACGATCTGTAGGTCGGCGGTATCGTCTTCTTTGTCGTGAGCGACCGGTTCGCCGGACTAGACAAGCGGATTCCTTAACGACTGAAAGGCTGCTGAAGAACTCGAGAAACAAAGTTGCTGCCGCCGGCTAGAGCCGGCTCGGGATCAAAACAAGGAACTTAGGCGCTGGCCTGAGGGCCAGCTCTACCCGAGCTTTGACGTGTCATGAGTTTCTCAGCAGCCTGTGAAGCCGGTTCGGAATGACAAATATAAAATCTCAACGGTGCAGCTGAAGTTGCGCCCCTTCCAAGACAGGTCGCGGCGAGTTCTTGCGCAGAAGGCCAAGGCGAAAGTTGACCGTGTAGCACATGAGCAAATCCGATCCTATCGAAACCGCGTTGAACCGGCTGAGCGCATTGCGCACGGTGGCGCCGGAGCTTGCGACCATGGAGCTCCGCAACTATCTCGGTAACCGGTCAAACCTGGTGGTGGCCAAGGCAGCGAAAATCGCCGGCGAGCTGCGAGTGTCCGAACTCTTGCCTGAGCTGGTGGCGGCGTTCCATCGATTCATGAAGAATCCGCAGCAGACCGACAAGCGTTGCGCGGCAATCACCGAAATCGTAGCTGCCTTGTACGAGATGGATTACCGTGAGCCCGAGATTTATCTAAAGGGCATGCGGCATGTTCAGAAAGAAGCGTCGTTTGGTCCGCCCATCGATACGGCTGCCGCGCTTCGGGGGATGAGCGCTCAAGGCCTGGTTCGAACCGGCTACGCCAATGCTCTGGCCGATGTGGTGCAGCTCCTTGTCGATCCCGAACCTCCGGCGAGGCTGGGTGCGATCCGCGCTTTGGCTGCGAACGGGGGCGATGCCGGAGTACTGCTGCTTCGGCTGAAAGTTCTGACGGGAGATGCCGAACTCGAGGTTCTGGGCGAATGCTTCGCCGGTTTGCTGGCAGCGGCTCCGGAGCAGTCGTTGAGTTTCGTTGCCCAATATGTCGACGACGAGGACGAAGCGATCTGCGAGATGGCCATCTGGGCGCTTGGGGAATCGCGTTTGCGGCCGGCGTTCGAGATGCTCAAGGAAAAATGGCAGCGGACCGTGGGCCGCTCGTCCCGCAAAGTGTTGCTGGCAGCAATGGCGGCCTCACGACTGGAGGAGTCGATCGAGTTTCTACGCGCATTGCTGCAAACGGAGAGCTCCCAGATTGCTTCGGACGTGGTTGTCGCGCTGGCGATTTACAAAGGAAATGAAAGCATTAAGCAAACGGTGGCTGCGATCGTTCGAGGGCGCGGCGATAAGTCGCTGATCGAGATGTTTGAGCGGCAGTTTGATGGATAAGAGTGGTGATGAGGCTCAGACCGGCGATCAGGAACACCGGAGCCATGGAACAGTAATAGACACGGCAACTACGTCCATACGCTGGCCTGAAGAATCTACCTGAAACCTCTGCCGTCCCTACGGGACTCCGTCTCATGCTGCAATTACCCAGCACTCCGCCTCTGGCTCCGTGCTGGGCTAGAGTAAGCCGCCCTAGCGGGCTGAATTTTCGGCTGGTATGTTGCACTGGCGAATCCTGCTGCGTACTTGTGTGGCAAACGTCGGAGGCCCGCACTTCCGCCCACTTGCGTTGCCTGTCCTTCCGCCGAGGTCGCGCGCGCGCCGCGAAAGTAAGGCACTAGCCGGCGGGGCTTTCTTCCTCGAATTGTTTCAAGGTTGCGAGGAAGGCGGCCGCTGCGTTCAGGTTGTAGCCAGCCAGACTCCGCATGATCGCCTGAATACCCGGAGAGCGGTCCATGCGATCGCCGAATTTCCTCGACACCCAGATGGCCAGCGGGATAAGGGCCAATCCGAACGCCACGTTGCTCCACACCCAGGCCGGCTCATAAATGTCCAGTCCAAAGGCCGCCTTGAAGATGACAATCATAAACGCGACCCAGACCACCACTCCTACCAGCACCGCCCACTGGGTGGACCGGATGCGGCTGACGCGAAGGGTTTCGATCTGTTTCTGGATGGTGGCAATTGGTTTGCCGTAGTCAATTTGCAGGGCGGCGGCAATCTGGCGTGCCAGGAGAATCACCATGCCGATCGAGTACACGTCCAACGCGATTGCCGACACAGCCAAGTGTGGCGCAGAAATATGTCGGTAAATGAAGTTGCCCAGGGCAACGATGATGGCAACCCACAGCAGTAGTTCCAGTCCCAAATAGATAGACAGGCGCTTCATGGAAGAGCGCGTCTGGGTCAGTCTGGTCGCATTCAGCAGCTGCCGGTTCAGGCGGATATTTACATCGAGCTTACGGTCAAGTTCCGCCCACTGTTCTTTGAGGTCATCCAGGTCCATCATTTTGTGCTCCTTGCTCAAGCCTGTGCGCTTGAGCTGAATTGCTGTTTCATGGTTTTCTTTAATCGGCTGATTTTGGTGGCGACGTTGGTTTCGCTGATGCCCAGCACGTCGGCGATTTCCTGATAGCTGTTCCCATCCAGATAGAGCAGGACAAGCGCTTTGTTCAGCGGAGTCGAGCCCGGCGATGAATTGATAAAGCAGTTGCAACTCTTCGCCTGGGCTCGCGGTTTCGTCGATGGCATTCAGCAGACGTTCGTCGTCCGAAATAACATGGCGAGCTCGGGTGCTCTCGCGGCGATAAAAGGAAATCGCGACGTTCAGAGCGATGCGGTACATCCAGGTAGAAAACTGGCATCGGCCGTCGAAGGAAGCAAACGATCGCCAGAGCTGGACGGCAATTTCCTGCGCCAGGTCGTCCCGGTCGTCGGGGTTCCGGCAGTACAGGTTGCAGACCTTGTACAGAATCTTCTTGTGATCATCGACCAGGGCTTGGAACCTGTCCTGGAGTTCGGGCGTGCTCATCGGCTTCCTTTGCGATGCGACTATCGTTTTCGCTTCACCCTGTTATTCGCATCAGCAACGAAAAAATCACAGATTCGACTATTTTTCTTAGCGGGACGATGATACAAGCGGTCTGGTGAGTCCGGGTCGCGGCGCTCTCGAAAGACGGCGCGCGCCGGAGGGATAGCAGAGAACACTCGTGCCCAAGCTTTCTTCGCTGTTACTGAAAATTCCTGATGAGTTCAAGCCCTTTGCGGCGCTGGGCATCGGTGCGCTGATTCTGGTTTGCCTGGTACTGTTTCACGGCGTTAGCCTGCACCGCATTCTGGTGCTGCACCGGCGCGCCGAGGCCTTCCTGCGAAGCGGACGTCCTCACGTGTGGACCGCCGAGATGCTGTTCGCCTGGTCGGTTTTTCTCATGCTGGCGCTGCACCTGATCGAGATCATGACCTGGGCATTCGCGCTGGTTCACATGGGCCTCATCCTGCGTCCCGCCGACTCAATTTACTTTTGCGCCAACGCCTACACCACGCTGGGCTACGGCACGGTCGACCTGGGAACGAACTGGCGGAATATCAGCCCGATCATCGCCATCTCCGGCCTGTTTACCTTTGCCTGGACGACCAGTTCGCTAGTCGGCATGGTGGCTTCGCATATCCGGCTACTGGAGCAGTTGGACATCGAACGAACCGAAGAGAGGGAGATGCGAGCGGACGAGCTGAGAGTTGCGTGGACTACCCACTCGGAGGAGAAAAGCGCCGAAAGCGCCAGCCGGGAGGACGCCAAGAAGCAGGCCAGCACAGCTTCATTTTTCCAGCGCCGCAAGATTTGGGCGGAAGAGAGGAAGAAAGAAAAAGAGCTACGCGCGGCGGCGAGAAGAGAAATTGCCGACCTCTACCACAAAGAGCGTCTGGATGAGGAGAAGTTAGGACAGCAGATGTCTCCGGACAATCCCGCAGATCCCAAGGACAAGAAGTGAGCGAAGGCAAACGAGAGCGCCATTGGTTGCCGCTGTTCGAGGGCATACGTCCGCTGAGCCGGGCCGGAGCAATCCGTGATGCATTGGCCGGCGTGCAACTGGCGGCGATGAATATCCCGCAGGCTTTGGGCTATACCAAGATCGCCGGCATGCCTGTGGTTACCGGCTTCTACACGCTACTGCTGCCGATGTTGGCGTTCGCGGTGTTCGGCTCTTCGCGCTATCTGGTGGTGGCCGCCGACTCCGCCACCGCTGCCATTCTGGCGGGCGGACTTTCTCCCATGGCTGCGGTGACGAGTGCGAGGTATGTGGCATTGGCCGGAGCTGTAGCTCTGTTGACCGCTGGCTTCTTGCTGCTGGCAAGAATTCTTAAGCTCGGTTTCCTTGCCGACTTTCTGTCGCAGACCGTGCTGGTCGGCTTTCTCACCGGGATCGGATTTCAGGTTGGCATTGCGGTGTTTGGCGGAATGCTGGGGCTGGAGATCGAGTCGCACAAAACGGTAAGACAGCTGATTGAGATTTATCGCGATCTGGCCCAGGTACATCTGCCAACTGTAGCGCTTTCGGTGGTGATCGTAGCCGGAGTTTTCGCCATCGCATGGATAGCGCCAAAGGTGCCCGGTCCGCTGATCGCGGTTGCGGGCGCGATAGCGGCAAGCGCGATGTGGAATTTTGCCGGACACGGCATTACCGTCATTGGGCCGGTGGCAGGCGGACTGCCGCACCTGGGATTGCCCGACGTGCACTGGAGGGACCTGGGGCCGCTGATCTCGATCGCAGGTTCGTGCTTTGTGATGATTCTGGCGCAGAGTGCGGCCACCGCCCGGGTCTACGCCGAGCGCCACCATCAAAGCCTGGACGAGGATGAGGACCTGGTTGGCCTGGCCGCCGCGAACGCCTCGGCGGCATTGAGCGGGACGTTCGTAGTGAACGGCAGTCCCACGCAAACCGCGATGGTCGAAAGTTCCGGTGGGCAGAGCCAGTTGGCCCAAGTTGCCACAGCGGCAGTAGTCGCGCTGGTGCTGTTATTCCTCACCCGGCCATTGCAGTATCTGCCGCGCTGCGTGCTGGACGCCATCGTGTTCATCATTGCCATCAAGCTCATCGATCTGCGCGGGCTGGAAAGCATTCGTAAGGAGAGTCCCGGCGAATATGCCTTGGCGCTGATTACCGCTATCGTGGTGGTGCTGGTCGGGGTGGAGCAGGGAATTGTGCTAGCGATGATTCTGTCGCTGCTGCGGGTGGTGCGGCACAGCTATCGTCCTCATACCGGAGTGTTGATTCCGGCCGAAGGTGGAACCTGGGAGCTGACTCCCGCGGTTCCGGGAACGTTCACCATGCCGGGTTTGGTGATGTATCGCTTCAGCGCTGCGCTGTTCTACGCCAATGCCGGCTACTTCTCCGACGAGATTCGCGACATCGTGGGACCTGCTCCGTCGGCAGTTCGCTGGCTGGTGGTCGATGCCGAAGCTATCACCAATCTGGATTACACTGCGGCGCGCGTGGTGCGGCGCCTGCAACGCGACCTGGCCGCTCGCGGAGTCACGCTGGCATTGGCGCGAGTTGCGTTCTACCTACAAGCCGATCTGGACCGTCATCACCTGACCGAAGTCATTGGGCGCGCGAACATCTTTGCCAGGATTCATGATGCGCTGGCAGCGTATGCGAAGGTGGAAGAATCGGCCCGAAAATAGTTGCGGAGCGGAAGGCGTTCTAGGCGACCAACCGATTTGTTAGGCAGAGCACAAGCCGCCCGGTGGGACCGTAAAGATACGGGTCCCACGTAGTGGGACGAAGAGGAGAGGCCAGTCTTTCAATGGTGGACAGCGAAACGTACGACAGAACTGGAAGTTCGTCCCGGTTCCAGGGGTCCTTCGACTCCGGCGGCGAAGCGCCGCCTCCGCTCAGGATGACACCAGTCAATTGGTCGCTCAGTATGACACCAGTACATTGGTCGCTCAGGATGACACCAGTAAATTAGTCGCTCAGTATGACCCCTGCACGTTAGGAAAGCTCTGCTTGAGTTCCGGTTTTGAAAGGGCACGGTTTCAGCCGTGCCGCATGTATCGCAAAATCAACGGGGCTTTAGCCCCTGCGGCAAGTCCGGCAAGAGCTTCCTTGGTCGGGTTCAGGGTTGGGGAAGGTTCACGTAATTAGCGCGCCCCGATCGCCCGCTCCACCGGCCAACGTTCCTTCTTCCTAAACTCCCTTAGCGTCCCAGGAAATGCTCCAAGGTTGCCAGATCGCTCTGGGTCAACGCGGCGTAGCGTTCGGCGCGAGCGGCGTCGTGGTGATCAAAAGCCTCCTGCGCTTTTGACAGGTTCAATTTCATGCTTGCCTGCTTAGCTACGATGTCGCCGCGCATGCCGTAGCCGGAGGCCTGCTGCTGACGCTGCATAGTGTCGATGCTGTTATTCACGGAAGCGGCCCGGGCCGTCAGTTGGTCGATCTGATGCTCCAACTCATCCATTTGAGCCGTGTTCGGCACATCCGGTGGAGGCGCAGTGGGCTTGGGAGGTGCACCGGGATTAGGACCAGGCGCTCCGCTGTTGCGGGCCATGAGCTCCTGCTTACGCAGGGTCGCCTTGGCTGCCTGCGCCGCTTCCATCTGCATCTGGACCTTGGCGGCGGCAGCCTGGGCAGCCGCGTTGGGCGGAGGAGCTGGTGTCGTGCCCTTGGCAACCGGTGGTGTAGGTGCCGGGGTAGGTGTCGGCGTCGCGGTCTTGGAAGTGTCTGTCGCCGTAGTTGTGGTCGTCGCTTCCGTCTTGCTGTGTCTGGGCAAGTAAAACGCTGCCGCGACCAGACCAGCCAGCATAACCACCGCCCCCAGAGCCATGTATAAGCCTCGACTGCTGGAGGGACGCGGAGGCGGCGGCGGAGTTGGCGTGAACCTGCCATCCAGTACAGTGCCGGTCGATCCGGTACCGGGACGCGGTGTAACTTTGGCGTCGAGTATGGTGCCGGTCGATCCTCCACCCGGACGGGGGGTGACGTTGGCGTCGAGTATGGTGCCCGTGGATCCGGTACCGGGACGCGGCGTGACTTTGGCGTCGAGCATGGTGGGCAGCGGCCCACCCGGACGCGGCGTAACCTTGGCATCGAGTATGGTGGCCAGGGGAGTAGAAAATCCTGGCACGGAGGCGGTGGGCGCGTTGTGCAGGAGATCGGCAGGCACCGGCGTCTCCAGCGCCGTGCCGCCTCGAGTGCCGGGCTGGGTCGGCAGAGACCGGCTGACGTTGCCCAGGGCGTTGCGGAACGCGTCTGCCGATTGAAAACGCTGGCCGGGATCTTTCGCGATCGACATCAGGATAATTTCATTCAGCGCGGGTGGCAGTCCGGGCTGCAATTCGATGGGCGGCTTGGGCGCTTCCTTGACCTGAGCGGCCATGATCGAGAAATCACTGTCGCCCTGGAAGGGACGTTGCCCGGTCACCATTTCGTACAAGGAGATGCCGACGGAATATAGGTCGGAACGCGCATCGGTGGATTCGCCCATAGTCTGCTCGGGAGACATGTAGCTCAACGAGCCGAGGGTTGAACCGGCCATGGTCATGCCGCGATCTTCCTCGGCGCGGGCGATACCGAAATCCATGAGCTTCACCACGCCTTGCGGCGTCAGCATCATGTTGGCCGGCTTGATGTCGCGATGAATCACATGCTGATTGTGAGCGTAGCTGAGCGCGTTCAGCACCTGGTCGATATAGTTCAAGGCATCGCCGGGCGCGATGGGGCCGCGTTCAATGCGATCGGCCAGGGTGGTGCCCTCGACGTATTCCATGATCATGACCAGTTGATTGTCCATGGTCACGGCGGTGCGCAGTTGGGCAATATTCGGATGGTTCAAACTGGCGAGGACCTTGATCTCGCGCAAGAAACGCGCCGCCAGTTCCTGGCGTCCAGCCAAGTCAGGCAGCAAGACCTTCATGGCCTCGACGCGATCGGAGAGCACATTGCGGACGCGATAGACTCTGCCCATTCCGCCGCTGCCCAGCTCTCCCAGAATTTCGTAGTCACCCATCCGCCTGCTGTTTTCCTGACTCACCGGCAAACTCCTTGGTCCTGAGAATTAGACATGGTCGAGTAGTTTCGTCTGCGCTTCAAGGTGGGAGCCTCTTGAAGAATGTAGTGTGGCAAAGGAAGCTCGATGGTTCCGTATTGCCCGCAATTATGCACTTGACCATTCAGGAGGGTCAAGATTTTAAGCGCCTTATCGATAGGCTATTTTGCGAGAAGCACATTTCATGTTCAGTTACTGCGTAGCATTTCCTGGTCATTGCCCGGGCACTTTCGGGCTTACAAGAACCAGCACCCGTCGGCGAAGCAGGCACTCCACTTCGGATGACAAACAAAACAGCCGTAACTTAGCTGCGGCTGTTGCGACCTGAAGTTGCGGATTATCCGAAGCTTGCGTTTTCAACAAAGACTCAGCAGGCAAAGGATTGCGGTACGCGAATCTATTCGCACAACTTTAATCTGTGCTTGTCCGCAGTTCACAGGTCTTGTACGATGGCACGCACTCGGGGTATACCATGCCATCTATCGCGCCTCCCTTGTTAGCTTCGTGGCTGATTGGAAGCGACAAATCCTGCGACATTGTGGTCAGCCATCCCATGGTTTCTGGCCAGCACTGCCGCCTGTATCAATACGAGCGCCAGTACACGCTGGAAGACATGGGCTCAACTAATGGGACCTATGTTGACGGCATAAGGATTACGGCCCGCACTCCGGTGATCGTGTCGCGTGAGCAACGTGTCACCCTGGGCGTGAACGTGCCGCTTCCGTGGCCGGACGGAGGTCCGCGGGCGGCCGCGAGCGAGGCTCCGCCGCGCCAAGCCACTCCGGTGCGCGAGCCCACGATGGTCGCTCCGCCGTTCCAGCCCACCACCGACCTGCCGCCGCGCCAGGCAACCACCGATCGTCCCCCCCGCCCGGCCACAACCGATCGTCCGCGCGATTCGCGAGTGATCACCATCGGGCGCTCGCCCGACTCCGACGTGGTTCTCGACTATCCCATGATCTCGTGGGAACATGCGCGCATCGTGCAGCGCAATGGCCAGCACATCCTGGAAGATTTGAACTCGCGCAACGGCACGGCCATCAACGAACTCCAGAACCGGATCAGGGAAGCGGTGATCCTGCCCAGTGACGACGTTTATTTCGCGTCGTTCAAGATTCCCGCCTCGCGCCTGCTGTCCGATCAGGGCACGGCGGTTGGCGAAGCCGCGTATGAAGCGGTGAATTTCACTCGCGATTCGATCATCATCGGCCGCGACCCGGGATGCGAGCAGCCCCTCGACACCCCCATGATCTCCTGGCACCACGCCCGCTTGCAGCGGACAGCGGAAGGAACCTTTGTCGAAGATCTGGGCTCGCTGAACGGAACGTTCGTGGACGGAATACGAATCAGCGGGCGAGTGAAAATCACGCCGGGACAAGAAGTCGCTTTAGCCAGTTTCCGCTTTCAGTTGACCGAGACTGGGCAGTTGCAACGCCGCGAGAACCAGGGCAACGTTTTGATTCAGGCAGTCGAGGTCACGGTCAACACTGCCGACGGCAAGCGGCTCCTCGATCCTATTTCGCTGACCGTGTATCCCTCAGAATTAGTGGCGCTGATGGGCCCGGCAGGCGCCGGCAAGACTACGTTTCTCAAGGCGCTGAATGGTTACACCCCGCCGGCCGAGGGACAGGTATTGTTCAACGGATCGGACCTGTATCGTTCGTACGATTTGTTCCGCCAGCAACTGGGATACGTTCCGCAGGACGACATTGTGCACTCGCAACTTACGGTGCGCGAGGCGCTGTATTTTTCCACCAAGTTGCGGACCGACCTGTCGGACAAGGAGATTGAAGATCGCATCGACAAGATCTTGAGCGAGCTGGGAATTCTGGACAAGAAAAACTCGATCATCGGGTCAGCCGAGCACAAGGTCCTAAGCGGAGGCCAGCGGAAGCGCGTCAACATCGCCATGGAGTTGATCAGCGACACGCCCGTACTTTTTCTGGATGAACCGACTTCGGGCCTGTCGTCTTACGACGCGGAAGGCGTGGTCGATCTGCTGAAGCGTTTGTCACGTGAAGGCAAGACGATCATCACCACCATTCACCAGCCCAGCATCGACGTGTACCGGAAGTTCGACAACCTGATCATGATCTCGCGCGATCCTGGAGGTTGCGGAGCGTTGGCGTTCTTCGGTCCCGCCTATCCCGATTCCATCGAGTTCTTCCATGGCCAGGCCAGCGAAAGCAAATCCACGCAGGTGGAGCAGCCAGCGGAAAAGGATTTGAGTCCGGAGATGTTGCTGACCGGTCTCTCCAAGGCGAAGACATCGGAGTGGCGCGAGCGTTATATGCGGTCGCGCTATCGCAAACAATTCGTGGAAGACCGGGCGGGCAAGGTTCCTCCCTCGGGCGATCAGACGGCGAAGGCGGGCCGGCGCTTCGGTCTTTCTCAGTGGCTCATGCTGGTACGCCGCAACCTGCTGTTAAAAGTCCGCGACCGCGCGCAATTGATCATCCTGCTTCTGCAAGCGCCGCTGTTCGCGGTACTGATTGCGATGGTGTACAGCGTCATCAAGGAGCCGGCGAGCGGGGTCAATCCCGTGCTTCCAACGTCGATCCAGGCCTTCGGTGAAATGGGCGCCAACATTGTCGGGCTGGAATTCCTGATGATTGTTGCTGCCGTGTGGTTCGGGTGCAACAACGCGGCTCGCGACATTGTGGGCGAGTGGACGGTCTATCAGCGCGAACGCATGGTGAACCTGAAGCTGCCGTCCTACGTGTTTTCCAAATTCGCGGTGCTGGTCGGCTTGTGCGTGTTCCAGTGCCTCACCCTGCTGACCATTGTTTATTTTGCCTGCCATCTGAAAGGCAATTACCTGCAGACGGCGGCGATCCTGATTACGTCGTCGCTGGTAGGAGCTGCGTTGGGCCTGGCGATTTCGGCGCGCAGCAGCACGACGGAGAGTGCGATTGCGTTACTGCCCGTGGTTTTGCTGCCGGTGATTGTGCTGGGAGGCGGAATTCGCGCCATCTACAAAATGCCGGCGCCGGCGCAGTGGCTGAGCTATGCCGCTCCGTCGCGCTGGGCGTTTGAGGCGAACGTGGTCAACGAAGCCAAGGGACATCCCTGCGGAGAGTTGCTGGGAACCAACTGGGAGTCGTGCCCGCCGGGCAAGGGACATGGCGTGGATGTCGCGACGGCGCAACTTCCCGAAGCGGTGAAAGGAGCGGAAGGAGAGAAACAGCCGGCCGCTCCGGAAAAAGGCAAGACCTTGCGCCATTCGTTTGGCCAATCGATGGGAGCCCTGGGAGCGATGCTGGTGATCTTGCTGGGAGGTGTGCTGGGATTCTTGAAGATGCGCGATATTCACTGAGGAAGGGGCGATGTGCCGACGGGTGAACGAAGTCTTATGGCGAACCACACTCGCCGTGTTGCCTTAGCTTTTGTAACGTCGCCACTTCACTCACTGACCGGTTCTGAGTGAAATGGCCTGGTTACATAAGTAATTCCCATTCTGCTGGAGGCCAGCCAAGAATCGGTGTAAAGTGCCTTCATCAAAACGGCGACCGTCGCCGGTTGCATCAGTCAAGGAGGCCACCATGGGGATCGCGACCCAACCCCTTACATTAATTTTGCGTAAAGACCTGCGGCGGACGGCGTTCGTCCTGGGGCTGCTTTTTGCCCTGACCATGTTTGCAACGCCGACGGCGAAAGCGCAAACCTACAATGTAATTCACAGTTTCACGGGCTCACAGGACGGGCTTTACCCAGTGAGCGGTGTGAGCGTCGATGGCCATGGCAACGTGTACGGTACGACCAACATCGGTGGTTCCGGAACGAGTTGCTTCGAGGGCTGCGGCGCCGCGTTCAAATTAACTCACGTAGGTTCGGGCTGGCTGCTCACTCCGTTGTATGACTTCGTCGGAGTCAACGATGGTGGAAATCCTGCTGCCCGGCTGATCGTCGGTCCGGACGGCAGCCTCTATGGCACAACTTCGCAAGGTGGTGGTAGCGGCTGCGAGAGCGGAGCCGGCTGCGGAACCGTTTTCAATCTGAGACCACCAGTACACTTTACGAGCCACGCCCTGGCCGGCTGGACGGAGACGGTTCTCTATCGCTTCACCGGAGGCAGCGATGGAGATTCCCCACGAAGTGCCGATCTGCTCTTCGACGACGCAGGGAATCTTTACGGCACGACGGTCTTCGGGGGCGGAGGCGGTTGCCAGGGCGGTTGCGGCACGGTCTACAAACTAACTCGCTCCGGCAGCAATTGGACGGAGAGCATTGTTCACGCCTTTACCTCGAGCGGAGATGGGCAGGAACCCTGGGCTGGCCTGATCTTCGATCAGGCAGGCAGCCTTTATGGGACAACGGCTCAGGGCGGCGCCTCCCGCTACGGTACCGCTTATCAACTGACACCATCAGGGTCCGGATTCACAGAGCAGGTTCTTTACAGCTTCCAGGGCACAAACGATGGAGGAATTCCTTACGGCGGCCTGATCTTTGATCCGGCGGGTAATCTTTACGGCACGACATGCTGCATGGGCTCAGGCGGAGGCGGTACGGTCTTCGAGTTGACGCGCTCCCAAAACTGGGCGTTTTCTGTACTCGCCAGTTTCACCGGGAATGGATCCAACGGCAGCTTAGTCATGGATGCAGCCGGAAATCTTTACGGCACGACATACGAGGGAGGCGGTTTTGGTTTCGGGTCGGTTTTCAAGCTGACACCGTCAGAGGGCGGCTGGACCTATACATCGCTCCACAATTTCTGCGCGGGTGGCTGGCCTTGTACCGATGGAGCATTTCCTCCGAGCGGCTTAGCACTCGACGCCGCAGGTAATCTCTACGGCACGACCTCTGACGGCGGAGCGTATGGCGGGGGAGTCGTCTTCGAAATCACGCCATAGATGCTGATTGGCCTGTTTGGTTTCTGGAAGGGCCGCTGGCATGAGATGCAATGTGACCGACGGCAACCCGGTAAATGGATGCATGCCAGGAACTGACTTAGCTGGCGTAACATCGCCATAGCCTCATCGAGGGATGAGCGCTATAGCCTTGATCACGCCAGTGATTATTTTCTTGAGCAAGTATTCCAGCAGTCTGCGTAAAGCGCTGAGATGGAAAAGACCAGGTCTCAAGCTCACATCATTCGGAGGAGGTTATGTCGAAACTGGCAAACGATGCCACATCAATTCCACGCAATCACCTGCTGGCAGTTTATTTGTGGGTATTGGTTGGTGTGCTAACCGCGCTGACGACGCGACCCGCGCAGGCGCAGACCTACCAGGTGATTCACAGCTTTGGCGGATTAGTTGACGGCGCCAAGCCCCTGGCCGGCGTGACCATCGATCAGGCAGGAAATCTCCTGGGAACAACCTACGGCGGCGGAGCGCATGGCGGGCTCCAAGGCTATGGTGTGGTGTATAAGATGGCTCTGCGAGGATCTTCCTGGCTGCTCACCCCGCTGTACAACTTTCAAGCCGGTCAAGATGGAGCTTACCCGGCGGCGCCACCCGTGATCGCATCCAACGGCGTGCTGTACGGCAACACGCGCGGCGGAGCCGGGACTAGCTGCAATGAAGGAATCGGATGCGGCACGGTGTATGAACTCCAGCCGCCGGCCGGTGTCTGCGGACGGGTTCTGTGCTACTGGAATGAAAGCGTGCTGTACCGCTTTACCGGAAGGACAGATGGAGGCACTCCCGTCGGAACGCTGACGCTCGATGTGTCTGGGAATATGTATGGAGCCACCTACGCCGGCGGAGATACGGGAGCCGGCGTTGCCTTCGAACTGGCGCGGTCAGGAGGAAGCTGGACCCAACACGTCATCTATAGTTTCGATACCCGCAGCGACGGCCAGCAGCCGGTATCAACCCTGACCTTCGATGCCAGCGGCAACCTGGTTGGGGTCGCCGGCTCGGGAGGAGCAAACAACTACGGAACCGTCTACCAGCTCACCCCAGGAGGTCTGTTCGGCTGGAGCATCTCCGACATTTTCGATTTTGATGACACTCTCTTCGACGCGGGCGACCTGCTTCGCGACAGCGCTGGAGACTTCTTTGGCGCCGCCAGCTCGGGTGGAGAATTTGGAGACGGAGCGGTCTTCGAATTATCTCCCGCAGGTGGCGGCTGGAGCCTGCAAGTTATCTATTCGTTCGAGCAGAGCGGGATTGGTCCCTTCGGCGGATTGGCGATGGACACTGCCGGTAATGTGTACGGAACGACGCTCTACCAGGGCGCTTTCCACTCCGGCACCGTCTTCGAGTTGAGCCCTTCTAACGGCTCGTGGACCTATACCGACTTGCATGACTTCAGCGGCGGCTCTAACGACGGATGTAATCCCTACGGCGGAGTGAGCCTCGACCGCAACGGCAATCTGTTTGGAACAACCTACAATTGCGGAGTTTCGGATAACGGCGTCGTGTGGGAGATCACGCCGTAAAGAAGCCTTGTCTAAATCTTTTCCGCCATGGCATCTAGTACCATTCCGCTGTGAGAGCAAGAGCGGTTTGTCAGCAGCTGTTAGAAGGAGTTGCCGCGGTGAGCACATCCTCGATGAAAGTCTTTTTGATCTTTTTCTTATTGACTGCGTCAGCTTCTTTTGCTCAGAAGTATCCAGAGGGAATTTGGCAGGGATACGACGGTGAGTGGAAGCATGTCTCGCAGCAGCTCGTAGCGCTGGCTGAAGCGACGCCTGCCGACAAGTTCGCGTGGCGCCCTGCTCCCGGAGTCCGTTCCACCAGCGAGGTCTACATGCATATCGTCGAGGCTAACTTCTATCTTCTCAGCGTTACCGGTCCTAAGATGCCCGCCGACCTGCCCGAGGGCTCGGAAAAGAAGATCACTTCCAAGCCCGAAGTGATCGCATGGCTGAAGCGCTCGCTGGAGGCGGTGAAAGAAGCTCATCTGGCCGAGAAACCGGAGGATCTACAGCGCAAAGTGCACATCGCCGATCGAGACGCCACGGTCGACGGGATGTATCTACGCATCCTCGTCCACGCGAACGAGCATATGGGACAACTAATTGCGTATGCCCGGATGACAGGCGTTGTTCCGCCCTGGTCAAAGAACTGAAACTATATTGCCTAGATCGCGTCCTTCAATTGGCGAAATATGCCATCTCACAAGCAACCGTAACAGCGGCCCGGTTCAAGATTGCTTACGCTATGGCCTGGTTGCAACAATTAGCTTCTCTAATGCTGGTGCGGCGAAGACAATGTGGGATGATGCCAGCAATGCGGTTGAGAACATGGTGAGGAGATCGAGTGTATGAGCAAGGAAATTAATCTGGCGGCCCTGGGAAAGTTTGCCGAAGCAGTCCAGACGGGCAACTTCGACGTGTTCAAAGAAGTCGTATCCGCCGAAAACATTGACCACGATCCGGCAGCTGGCCAGGTGTCCGGGCCAGAAGGCTATCGCATGTTCTTCACGGGATTGCGGACTGCATTTCCGGATATGAGTGTGGCCTTGGAAACAATGGTCGCAGACGAAGAATCCATAGCATTCGCCTACACGCTAACCGGCACGCAGACCGGTCCCCTCATGGGATTCGCCCCGACGGGTAAAAAGATAAAGGTCCGCGGTATGCAGATATCAAAGTTCAAAAATGGCAAGATGGTGGAGCGGTGGGGAAGCTCGGATGAGCTGGGTATGCTCCAGCAGTTGGGAGTCTTGGAAAGTCCAAAATCTGCCTGAATGTAAACGAACCCAAACAGCACCTTCAGAAGTAGCCCTGGGCGAACGAGTTGAACGGCGCAATCGGGAGCAGTGTTGGCATTTATACACTGTCACTCGGAAATCGGACTGAAGCATTTTCTAAGTTCGCTTGCGATATCGCCATCGCGCAAGTGATTCATCAAGAAAAACGACCTATCGGTTAGGGTCCGTGACAGAGGGGCGAGCCTGCATCCGCGAACTGGTCAGATATCACATCGCTGGAGGTAGCAGTTCGGGCGACGACGCAGGGGAGTGCTCCGCCGACAGGGTCGCAGGAGCCGGTGTGCTCGCCGGATATTTTGCGTCGGGATAAAGCTTGGCCAGCAGCAGGATTCCGGCGATCGTTACGATGAGATCGAAGACACTGGCTTCAGGTCCCACGGTTCCACCGCTGAGCCATTTCGATCCCAGCAGAGAAGCGTTGAGCAAGTGTCCGGTGGCGTGGATACCGCTGTTAGGCGTGGAGTAGAAAAAGCTCTCGCCCCAGTCGAACGACATGTGCCAGCCGATGGCGAACCACAGGTTGCCGGTGCGGCGCAGAGCCAGGCATAGGAAAAGGGCGATCAGGATAATTTCGACGACACCAACCCAGTTCTCTCCCGGGTTGCCGCTGTGTGCCAGAGCAAAGATCGTGCATGTGATGGCGGCGGCGGGCCAGAATCCCAAGCCCCAGGTCAGTGTGAATTGCACATAGCCGCGAAACGTAAACTCCTCGAAGAGCCCCACCATCAGGAACGCGAAGGCCCAAAATAGTCCGTACTTGATAATGGCGAACGACGACAGGGCCAGTGAGCCCGGAGAATACGCATGCGTGGCGGTCATCATCCCGATGATGACGGACAGCATGACAAAGCCCCACAGTGCTCCTTTCCAGAAGTTCTTGCCCAGCATGCCGCGAGCGGGAAGTCCGTAGTCGGCGAGGCGGCGGTGCTCAAACCTGGCCATGATGGCGGTGACCGCCAGCACCACACCGAACGTAAACATCTCGCCCAGAGTGACGTTGGAAGCGCTGAAGCCGGTGCCCAGCCGGCGAAATATCATGCGCTGCAGCGGAATCGTGGCTCCGAAAAAAGTGGCCAGCAGAACGCAGAAGATCAGAACACGCCAGCCGGCGCGGATTCCGCAGGGGCCTACGAAGATGGATCGCAGCCGGTCGCTATGGTGGGGGTCGGGGGGATCGCTGGGAAGCATGAATTTACCTCGAACTGTTAGACGAAAGTGCAGGTGCTCTAGTTCAAACAACTGTTTTGCGACATGAGAAAAAATCGTGTTGCTTAACCCTTAAGTGCAAACGATAATCACCTCACTGCATTCGCCACCCGCCACTGCTCAGTAGCTACAAACAAAAGGAGACTCATCTGCATGAGACACATGCGTAGTGCATGGTGTGTGGTTTTGCTGTGCGGATCTATTTGCGCTGCCCAAGTAGCAGTGACAACTTATCATAACGACAACTATCGCTCGGGAGTTAACGCTCATGAAGTGTTGCTCAACACCGGGAATGTATCGGTGCAGCACTTTGGCAAGCTGGCGGTTTTTCCGGTGCAAGGCCAGGTTTACGCTCAGCCCTTATATGTACCCAGACTCAACATCGGCGGGACCAGCCACAATGTGGTGTTCGTGGTGACCGAACATGATCAGGCTTACGCGTTCGATGTGAACAGCGGCAGCCAACTTTGGCAAACCAACTTTCTCAAGAGTCTTAATCCCCTGGTTACGATCAGCTCGGTGTCGAGTAACGACGTTAACTGCGAGGACATGGTCCCGGAGATCGGAATCACGGGAACTCCGGTGATTGACACTACGACCAACACCATGTTTCTGGTGGCGAAAACCAAGCAATACAACATGCAAACCCAGATCACGACTTTCTATCAGACCTTGCACGCGCTCGACATCCGGACCGGCATCGATAAAGCTCCACCGCACGTGATTGTGGCGACCGCCCGGGGCAACGGCACCGGTTCCATCGGAGGAGTTCTGACCTTCGATCCCCTCATTGAAGGACAGCGGTCGGCGTTGATGCTGGAGAATGGGGAAGTGTTTGTGGGGTGGGCGTCGCACTGCGATAACGGCAACTATCATGGTTGGCTGATGGCATTCAACGAGACAACGCTCTCTCCGGGCGGTGTGTTCGTCGATACCCCAAATGGAGCTGAAGGCGGGTATTGGGCCAGCGGCGCGGGGTCGGCCGCCGATGCGAGCGGCTCGATTTACATTCCAACCGGCAATGGGGATTTCACGGGCAACTCGGGTGGAACTGATTTCGGCGATAGCATTCTGCGGCTGACCTGGTCCGGCGTCAGCCACAGTTTTACGCTGGCCGACTATTTCACTCCGTGGGATGAGTCGACGCTCGACAATAACGATAGCGATGTGGCCTCCGGCGGTTTGGTGCTGCTGCCTGACCAGCCGGGCTTGCCGTATCCGCATTTGCTGCTGCAAGCCGGAAAAGAAGGCACGATCGACCTGGTCAACCGGGACAACATGGGGCATTGGCAATCTGGAAGCGATAGCCAAATCGTACAAACTCTGCCGTACGCTATCGGCTCAATGTTTGGCGCGCCTGCTTTTTGGAGCAATAACGCTTATTTTGGCGGGGCATTTGACTACCTGAAGGCTTTTGCATTCGATCCTCATAGACAATTGCTGACCGCCAATCCGACTTCCCAAACGCCCGAAGAGTTCCACTTCCCGGGCCCAACACCGTCGGTCACGACCAACGGCGCTAACAACATTAGCGCAATCGTCTGGGTGATACAGAGCGACAACCAGAACGATAATTACGCTGTGTTACGAGCCTACCTGGCGCACAATCTGGCGACTGAGCTGTACAACTCGGAGCAGAATTCCGGACGTGACCGGGCAGGGATGGCAGTGAAATTCACAGTTCCCACCATCGCTGACGGACATGTATTTGTCGGAGCGCAGAACGAGGTCGATATGTACGGCATCTTGCCGTAAGCCGTGGAGCGCCCCTGGAGTTTACGGGGCGCTCTCTTTCGTCGGCTTGGAATCGTTGCTATCGGTGGAAATGGGGCAGCACTGCTTCGCCAAACAGTTGCGCCTGCTCTTCGCGGTCGTCGCCCCAGATCTCCAGCATGATGTTGGTGCAGCCGGCCTGGCGGTATTCCTCGATGCGTTCGCAGCATTCGTCGGGCGTGCCGGCGATGGCGCACGTCTTTTTGCAGCACGTCGTCGGTCACGGCCTGGGCCGCGGCTTTGCGTCCGCCTTTCTCCATGGCGTCGGCGATGGGCGCGATCTCCTCGAAGGTCAGTCCGGCTTTCTGCAGCAGCACGTCGGCCGAGCCACGAATGTTTTGCACTTTGTTGGCGAGATACATGGCCGCCATCTCGCGCGCGCCTTCTTTGCCCTTCTTCGAGTCGCGGTTGATGCTGCCCACAATGACTCCGCCCAGATCGAGCGACGCCGGATCTTTGCCTGCTTTCTTCGCGCCTTCTTCCATGTTGCCGCGGGCGTAGCGCAGAAAATCCGGAGTGGTGATGCTGGCGGTCAGCAGTCCATCGGAGTGCGAGCCCGCCAGCCGCTGCAGCACCGGACCGGTCGCGCCGACATAGATGGGCACGCGCGTCGCGCGAGACGTGCGCTTCGTCTTTGAGCGCGGGCGCCGAGGCGTCGAACGCTTTGCCGTGATATTCGACCGGCCTCTCCGGCGAGCATGGCCTCGATGATCTCGATGCTCTCGCGCATCACGACTGCCGGGCCGACGTCTTTGCCCTTCTCGCCTTCGCCAATCTCCTTCATGAAGATCTTCGAGGCGCCCAGTCCGAGCAGAAAGCGGCCATCGCCGGCGGCGTCCTGCATCACGCGCGCTTCCATGGCGATCTGCACCGGATGGCGCGTGTAAGGCGAGATGATGCCCCAGCCGATGATGATGCGCTGGGTCTGCGTCGGCGATGACGGCGGTCATCGCGGTCGAGGAGCGCGCCTCCAAGCCGTGCTTGCGCCACCAGGGATAGGCTTCGGCCAGCCAGAAAATGTCGAAGCCGGCGCGATCGCAGGCCTGCGCCATGCGCACCGTTTGTTGCAGCGGCTCCATGCTGAGTTGCAGAACGCCAATGCGGAATGGAACGGACATGAGTGCCTTTCAGGAAGCTGTCAGCTGTCAGCTGTCAGCTCGTCAGCTTTGAATGCCTAGTGTGTAGTCGTTGTCTGAACGTCATCGATGAAGCCGAGACTCGTAGCGTTTTGCCTCAGCTGACGGCTGACAGCTGACGCTCTACGGCTCCTCCACCCATGCTCCAGCCCTTTGATCAGCGCCCACATCGCTTTGTTCAGCGGAGTCGGCACGCCAGTACTTCTCGCCCCACTTCACGATCGCGCCATTCATGAAATCGACTTCGGTCATGCGCGATGCGAGCACGTCCTGCAACATGCTGGCCTTGTGCTTGCCCGGAGCGTTCGCGCCCTTGGCGACCAGATGCTCGCGGATCGCCGTGCAGCTCGATGCCCATCGCCTTCGCGACCGCCTCGCCTTCCTCGAATCAGCGCTTCGAACAATTCGCCGGTCGGTCGGAAAGCGGGTCGCCGCGCCATGATGCAGCCGGGTCAGCGCGCCTACCGGATTCGTCGCCGCGTTGAAGATCAGCTTGGTCCACTGCGCGCCCCGCGCATCGGCAAGCGCGATGGTATTCATGCCGCCGCGCGTGATGTAGCCGGCCAGCTCCTCGACGCGCTCCATCGGCGTGTTCGACGGCTCGAAGGGGCCGATCCAGGTGTCGCCCTTGATGTCGAAGCCTACATGTCCCGGCTCGGCGATGTGTCCGGCAGGGAAACGTCGTTCCGCGAATCACGTACTTCACGTGCTCGGCGATGAGCTCTTCGTTGCCCACGCCGTTCTGCACCGAGCAGACCGCGCTGTTGTCGTCGAAGCAGCGCGCCGCGGCTTTGATCGCGGTCGCGGTGTGGATCGCCTTCGTCGCGACGACGCCATAATCGCAGACCGGCAGCTCGGCGCGGATCGGTGCTGGCCTTCGCCAGCTTGCACGTGCAAGTCGGCCGCGCCCGAAAGCCGCAGACCATTGCGATTGATGGCGTCGACGTGCGGCTGCGAGACGTCGAAGGCATACACTTCCACCTCGCCACCCTTCGCCAGATGCGCGGCGAACAGGCTGCCGATGGCGCCACATCCCACGACCAGAACTTTCTTCATGCATCAATCCATCGGTCGGATGCTGGCTTGACCGTGGACACTCGCGCGTCGCTTTGCGAGTAAAACTTCCAGGGAATGCTGCTCAGGTTTTCGCCCTCGGTTCGGCCCACGCGAAAGGTGTCCTGCGTGTACAGACAGACTTTTCCATCTTGATCGACGACTTGCGGATGCAGGGAAAAGATCATGTTTTCCTTTAGCTCGATCTGACTCTTCGCGCCGATCGCCGGATGCTCGATCATGGTGGTGCCGATGGAGTGTCCGGAAAGATGTCCGAGCGCGAAGCCGCTGCGGGCAAACGTGTCGGCGACAACTTTGTGGACGTCGCAGGCCAGCACGCCGTCGTGCATCAGCTTGCGCGCCGCCTCCATCGCTTCGGGATAAACGTCGGCCATCTGCAGCGTGCGCTTGCTGGGCTCGCCTGTCGATGAGCGCGCGCGAGAACTCGACCCAGTAGCCGCCCGCGCCGGCGATCTCCAGCGAGTAGAGCATGAGGTCGCGCTCGCCGACGCGGCGATGTCCGGGAACTTTGAAGTGCGCCTCGGCCTCGCCGTTCTCGCCGGAGAGCACGATGTTCATCATGCGCGGACCGGCGCCGCGCGCGAAGAAAACCTCGACGGCCGGCGCCATGATCTCGGCTTCGGTCTTGCCGGGCGCGAAGCCCTCGAGCAGCGCCCAGAAGCCTTCGTGGATGATGTCCATCGAGTCGCGAATCTCGACCAGTTCTTCTTCGCTCTTGACCGCGCGCGCCATGTCGAAGTGGAAATCGAAGGGAACGAGTTCGAACGAGCCTTGCTGCAGTTCGCGATAATCGCGCACGGCCATGATGTAGTCGAGGCCGTAGACGGCGACGCGCTTCCAGCCTGCGTCCTGGGCGCGCTCGCGCAGCCAGCGGCCGGGAATGTCGGCCCAGACTTTTTCCTTCACGAACGGCTTCTTCTTGTCGCCGATCCAGCGGGCTTCCTGCGGGAAGACCAGCGTCGGCTCGCCCTTCAGCGGGATCAGGACGTAGACGTAGCGATGAACGATCTCGAAGCCCGAGGTGTAGAAGACCGCGCCTTCGAATCCGGCGTATTGATTGCCGCAAACGATGAGCGCGTCGACATTCTGCTCGCGCATGGCGGCGCGGATGTTGTCGTAGCGGCGTTGGATTTCAGATGGACTCGGCAAATGAATCTCCATGAGTATTTTAGGGTGTCGTCAGCTGTCAGGCGATCGTAGCGCAGTCGAGGAACCGGGTCTCCAATTGTCGCTACAGTCGCAGAGCAGTCCCGCTTGCTCGTGATGACAAATCTGATGACGGATCGATGACTGCTAAGTTAGTCGCTAGTCGCACGTAGTCGCTAATTGCTAGCTGCTGTCGCTAATGCTTCCTCATCCGCAAATCTCTGCCGCCGTCAGCGCATAAACCTTCGTAATATCCACCAGCGTCTTGATCGCGACCTTCTCCCCTTCGTGATCGCGCGGGCCGCTCGATGGACCGTAGTTCACCGTCGGACATCCGAAGCGCGACAGCACCGACGCATCCGAGCACCACAACACGGTATCGCGAACCGGCGGTTTGCCGACAACGTGCTGATGATTGCGTTCGATGGCCTTCACCATCGCGTGGTTCTCGTCGATGGTCGCACCCGGCACGGACACGTAGGTCTCGAACTCCAGGCCGTATTCCGGATGTTTCTCCCTCATCGCCAGGTACAGCTTCTTCGCCGCGCGTCGAGCGTCGGTCATGCTGATCGTGGGCGGCACGCGCACGTCGAGAAACAGGTCGGCGCGCTCGGGAGTGCGGCTGGCGCGCCAGGGATGTCCGGCCTGCAGACAGCCGATGTTGACGAAGCCCGGACGTCCTGCCCAGCTGCGCCTGCTCCTGCCACTCCGGAATCCAGCGCATCACTTCTCCCACAACGTCGTACATCCGCCGGATGGCGTTCTGATCTTCCTTGCCAGGCGCGAACGCCGAATGCACGTAGTTTCCGGTCAGGCCGAAACGCACCCACATGGAGCCGGCGTGCTCCAGCACCAGTTGCATGTCGGTGGGCTCGCCCAGGATGCACATGTCGGGCAGAACGCCGTGATTGACCAGGTAGTGCGTGCCCGCGCCGTAGCCGCGATATTCCTTGCCCTGAAATTCGCCCCACTGCGTCTTCTCGATTTCGCCGCAAACCGCGCCCAGAATGATGTCGCCGTCCAGCTTGACTGCCGGCCTCCAGCAGCGCCTTCACCGCGTGCACGTAGCAGACCAGCGCGCCCTTCATGTTGTAAATGCCGAGGCCGTAGATCATGCCGTCTTTGACGACGGCGTGCGGCTTGTAGCCGATGCCGGTGAGGAAGTCTTCATCGCCGGTGTTCGAGGTATCCATGTGGCCGTTGAACATCAGGCATTGGCCGTTGCCGCTGCCTTCCAGGCGGCCGATGACGTTGGCGCGCGTGTCTTCCACCTGCTGCCATGTGATCGTCAGGCCCAGTCTGCTGAAACGCGGCGCGCATGTACTCGGCCATGGCGAGCTCCCCGCCTGTGGGACTGGGGATGTTGATCACGTCGCAGCACATGGCGACGATTTCGTCTTCGCGAATGCGGGTGAGGATGGCGTCTCTGACATTGTCGGACAGAGCCGGCTTTGCCGGCGGGAGTTGCCATCAGGGTGCAGCCTTTCCCGCATGGGCTGTGTTGCAGCACGCGAAAATCATCGGGAAAGGAGCACAGCTTCTCGTTGCCATCGCCGGTGATCCAGAAATTGTCTTCCAGCCGCAAGCCTCCGCCGCCGGGCCAGTAGATTCCCGGCTCGATGGCCAGCACCATGCCTTTGCGGATCGTGCCCGTGCCCGCCTGATGGGCATAGGGCGGCTCGTGGGCGCGAGCTCCCACACCGTGGCATATGGGATGCGACGGCTGGCCGGGATAGCCACCTTCGGCAATGCGCGCGCGAATCAGGCGATCCAGGTCCGGCAGGCTGGCGCCATCTTTGGCGAATGCCGCGGCTTCATTGAAAACCTTCAGCAGCAGGTCGAGCAGCTTGTGATACTCGGGCGTCAGTTCGCCGGGACAAAGATTCTTGGTCAGGTCGTTCCAGTAGCCGTCGACGCAAACCCAGATCTCGAACAGCGTCGGCTCGTGCTCCTGCACCGGACGGTCGCCGGTCGCGGTGAAGGTGCGAATGCCTTTGCCCGACCACACCAGCGTGAAGGCGCGCGCCATCTCGACTTTGCCCTTGTAGCCGATGCCGGTGGAGTGGACGAAGCCTTCGAACATCGCGGCGACTTCGCTCTCCTTCATGCCCGGGCGCATGCGCTCGAAAGTGTGTTCCATGGCGAGCGCGGCCAATTCGTTGGCCAGCTTCATGCGCTCGATTTCCTGATCGGTCTTGATGGCGCGAGCTTCGGCCAGCATGGCCGGAAGCGTCGACGACTTCGCGCGCGACAGGCTTGAACGCGTCGAACCAGGGCTGCGTCCAGGTGGTCGGCTCGCCTACCATGCGATCGGCGCTCTGCGTTCCCTGCGAAAGCTCCAGGCCGATTCGGCCAGTCAGACCGCGTTCTTTCAGAACTTGCAACGCGACATCGAGCGAGCGAAAAGTCGGCGGACGCGGATCGCGATCGTCGTAGCTCTTGAACAGGCGGATGTCCTGCGTCCAGGCGGTGCGGCGCGCGTCCTCTTCCTGCGGCTCGATGGCGATGAGCGTGGGCTCGCCCTCGCGTGGGAAGACCGCGATGTCGTAGCCCTTCATGCACCAGTAGTTGGTGAGGTAGACGATGTTGTCGGGCGCGCGCACGACCAGGGCGTCGAGATCGTCGCGAGTCATGAGTTCGCGGACGCGGGAGAGTTTGAGTTGTCGAGAGGATAAGGCATAAAAAGTGAATTGTGGTTAGTGGATAGTGGATAGTTTAACCCGTCGAGCTGCCTGTTGTGATCGCCTCCTCTTGATGTGTCATCCTGAGCGAAGCGACCGCAGGGAGCGCAGTCGAAGGACCGCTATCGCCGCGGCGTATGTTAGGGCGGCTACGGAGGTGCTTCGACTCGCGTTCGCTAACGCCCAGCGAACTCTCGCTTCACCATGACAGTCGTTGAAGGCGAACCTTCGCTTATCGTGACAACCATTTACCTGTTAACGCAGCTCAGCATGATGACTCAAAGTCACATGCTTTGTTCAAAGCTCGAAACGTGAAAGACGAAAGTCGGTACTCCTAACACAAGTCTATTCACTAATCACTATCCACCATCTACTATCGACTACCTTCCAGCACATTCTCCTTCTTCCACGTCCAGCTTGCCTCTTTCGCTTTGATCAGGCGATACAGGGCGGTGTGCAGCGGCGCCGGCACTCCGGCGCGTTGGGCCTCGCGAGCGATGGCTCCGCCCAGGAAATCAACCTCGGTAGGCTGGCGATGACGGATATCGTAAAGCATCGACGGCGGATGATTGGTCCGTGCGCCAATGCAGTTCATCGCCCAGGGATCTTCATGCAACTCGATGCCGAGCGCGGCCGCAACGGTCTTGCCTTCCTCGATCAGCTGATGCAGCAGATGGCCGAGATCACTGAACTCGGCTTCGGCGGCGAAATGCGGCGAGTGCGGCAGCTCAGTCAGCGCCGAAACGCTGTTGACCGAGGCATTGAAGATCAGCTTCGACCACTGCGCCGGACGGGCATCATGCAAAGCTTCGGCTTTCAGTCCCGAAGCGTTGATCAGAGCTGCCAACTCCTCGACCAACGCGAAAGGCGTGTTCGTCGGCTCGAAAGGGCCCATCCAGGTTGCGGTGTTCAGCTCGTAGTGCACGTGATCGTCGGCGAAGCGGGTGCCGCTCATGAACGTTGTGCCGCGAATCACATAGCCCGATGGCATCAGCTCGGCAATGACCTCTTCGCTGCCCAGTCCGTTCTGCGCCGATAAGACAGCGCCGTGCGGAAACAGGTGTGCGACCGGAGCGAAGGCCTCGCGCGTCTGGCTGGCCTTGGTGGCGACAATGCCGAAGTCGAACTCGGGCAGTTCACGCGGATCGGTGGTGGCCTTCAAGTGGGCATGAAATTCGTTGCGTCCGGTGACCCGAATGCCGTGCTCATTGATGACTCGAGCGTGCTCGTCGCGCCGGGCGAAGACCCAGACGTCGGCCACGCGCGCCAGATGCGCGGCGTAGAGGCTGCCGATGGCTCCGGCTCCGACGATGAGGATTCTTCTTGGCCATTCGTTAGTTACCACAGAGGCACCGAGACACAGAGAAGAGACAATTTTTCATCACGGAGGACACGGAGGATCACGAAGTCTTCTACCGATTCTGGCGATTCTAACGCATTTGCAACTCCGTGCTCTCCGTGTTCTCCGTGATGAAAGCATTTTCTCTGTGTCTCTGTGTCTCTGTGGTGAAACATCTCTCCGCTCGCTCGACCTTCACATTCTGCCTTCAACTCGCCACGCCGTTGCTTCTGGATCAGCTCGTACAGCGTGCTGGCGTTGTTGTGCGAGTCGTCGATGATGATGCCTTCCTGGAACAGCGCATCCTGCAACGCGGCGCTGATCGCGTGCAGCGGTGCGCCTCCGCCTTCGCCCATGCCTTTGGCGCCGCTGTAGCTGTGCGGCGACGGCGTCTCGATATTGCCGTACTTCAGATTCGGGCATATTGACGGCAGTGATCGGCGTGTAGTCGCTGAAGGTCGAGGCCAGCATGTTGCCGTTTTCGTCGTAGGCGCAATTTTCCATCAGCGCCGCGCCGATGCCGTGCGCGGTCGCGCCGTGCACCTGGCCTTCGACGATCATGGGATTGATCACCGTGCCGCAGTCGTCGACCGCAGCGTAGTCGAGAATCTTCGGGATGTAGGTATCTTGTCGATCTCGATGACCGCGATGTGCAGCTGCGATGAGTAAGTCAGCGTCAGGTTGCCGTATTTCCTCACGACGTCGGGTACCTGAAAGGGCGCGCGCCAGGTGTAGCGGCAATTCAGAGTGATGCGAACGCAGTTCTTCGGGAACGACGGCGGTATTGACGTTGGCAAGATTCGCCAGCCCGATGTAGGGAATCGCCTTCTCGGTGCCGCGTACGCGGATCTCGGGACCCTGCTTGCCGACGCCGAATTCCAATTCATCTTCGCTGGCTTGCAAGGCAAACGCAGCCAGCTTGCGTCATCTCTGCCTTCAGCAAGCGCGCCGCGCCGTTTACTGCCGAAAGTCCCGACACCGCAAACTGGCTGGCGTAGGTCCCGCTGTGTCCGGTGTGAACGTTGCGCTCGGTATCGAAGCCAACGCGCACGTTCACCATGTCCGGAGCGGATGTTCAGGATGTCGGCGACCACCTGCGAGACCGTGGTCTCGTGACCCTGACCTTGCGGGACAGAGCCGACGGCCACGATGACTTCGCCGTAGATATCGAGCTTGGCGCTGGCCGCCTGCGAGTTGCCGGAGAACGGCGCCTGCGGATTGACGATCTGCGACTGGCCAAAATTGTTGGTGCCGGAATCGAGCGTGGTGCCGATGCCGATGCCCAGCCAGCGGCCCTCGGCGTGGGCCTTGGTCGCGCTCGGCCTGCCACTTGTCCCAGCCGATCAGGTCTTTCGCCACTTGCAGCATGCGGGGATAGTTTCCCGAATCGTAGACGCAGCCGTTGGGCGTGGTGTAGGGAAATTCTTCCGGCCGAATGTAGTTGCGCAGGCGCATCTCGTCGGCCGGAATGTTCAGCTCGTGGGCGCAGATATCGAGCACGCGCTCCAGAAACCACAGGTGCTGCATGCGCGAATAGCCGCGGTTGGGGCCGACAGGACATTTGTTGGTGACGACCTGGCTGAAGTCGATGCGAATGTTTTTCAGCCGATAGGTGGCCGGCGTGACCTGCGACCAGATGACGCAGCCCAGCGGCTCATAGCGCGGATAAGCGCCGCAATCGTCGATGTGCCGGGAATCGACGGCCAGGATGACGCCGTCCTTGTCGAGCGCGACGCGGGTGTCGCGGAAGGTGCGCTCGTTGCCGTGCGCGCTGGAGGTCATGTGCTCGGAGCGCGTCTCGGTCCACTTGATGGGCGCGCCCTCGGCTTTGCGCGAAGCCAGCGCGCACACCGCCATCTGCGGGTAGTTGGTGATCTTGATGCCGAAGCTGCCGCCGATATCGTGGGTCTGCACCCGAACCTGGTCCATGCGCAGATGCAGCGCGGGCGCCAGCAACTGGATGCCGATCGTCGGAAAGGAATTGTTGCTCCAGAAATAGAGGCGCTCATCGTTGTCGTCCCACTGCGCGATGACCGCATTGTTTTCCAGCGGCGTGCTGGAGAAGCGATGCATGTGCAGATGATCGATGTGGATGACGTGGGCGGCTTCAGCGAAAGCTTTTTCCAGATCGCCATACTCGAAAACGCCGCGCCAGACAGCGTTGGTGCCCATGGTGTCGTGGAGAATGGTCTGGTCGGTGGCGGCGATCTCGCCGTCGATGACGGCGTGCAGCGGCTCGTATTCGACGCGCACCAACTCGGCAGCATCTTCGGCGATGGCCGGCGGTTTCGGCGATAACGGCGGCGACCGGCTCTCCCTGATAGCGCGCGCGATCGACCGCCATGGGATAGTCGAGGATGCTGGTTGCTGGGAGCAGGGCCGATCTCGAAGAAGGGATCGACGAGTTTGGAGATCTCCTGGCCAGTCAGGGTGCAGACGACGCCGGGCAGAGCTTCGGCTTCGGAGACATCGATGCTGGTGATGGTCGGCGTGAGCGTAGGGCGAGCGCACGAAGACCAGGTGCAGCATGCCCAGCATCTTGATGTCGTCGACAAACTTGCCTTTGCCGCGGACCAGGCGCGCGTCTTCCTTGCGCTTGATGGATTGGCCGACCCAGTCGGCGGTTTGGCGATGCGTTGTGGTCGCCATTGGTTTCCTGGAGCCGGGGCAGCGCTGAGGCCGTTCACCTCGACGTAGAAGCTCGGCTGCTTCGCCGGGCTGGCTCCGGAGCCTCTGCCGGCTGGCAGGTGCGCATCGATGTCTGCATCGGATCTCGGCGGACATCGGTGGCTGCTGGAGCTTCCACGGCTCTGGGCCTCGCCGATTCGGGTTGTAGCGCCTCCGGCACTGGCGTATCCAGCCCCTGCACCTGAGTCGCGACTTCTCCGGCAGTCAAGGGCGTCGCTTCCGCCAGCGCCTTCTGCAATCCGTCGATCAGCTTCTGGATATTCTTGCGGCCCAGCGGTTCCAGCATGCCGCCGGCCATGGAGGCCAGCTTGCCGAAAATGTTGGCTTCGCCCTGCCAGGCAGCGACCTCGCGTGCTCCTCGGCGCATCGCGGCTGAAAGATCGAATCCGGCGCTGACGCGTGATCTGGCTGCCGACGGCGGTGCCTTGTCCTTTGTAGTGCGCGCGATGCGGGCTTGACGGCCTCGGCAAGCTCCATCTTGATTTCGGCGGTTCCCCTGATGTTGCCGACGCCGACGCTGACCTTCACGGTGAAGTGCGTGGGGTCCTGCACGGTCATGCTCTGGAAATCGGGAAGCAGGGGGCCGAACTTGTTGGGATCGGACAGGAAATCGAAGACCTCGTCAGGAGTGCGCGGGGTGGTGAACTCGCCAGAAAAATTAATGGCCAAGGTTAACTCCTCGATCCGGATTGCGACGAGTTCAGCTTTCGACCTGCCTGGATTGGCCGATCGCCGCGGCCGCGGCGCGAATCGCTTTAAAAATGTTTTGATATCCGGTGCAGCGGCAGGTATTGCCGGCGATGCCTTTGCGGATGTCTGACTCTGTGGGATGCGGATGTTCGTCCAGCAATTGCAGCGTGCTCATCAGAAAGCCGGGCGTGCAGTAGCCGCACTGGAAGCCGTGAGCAGTCGCTGAAGGCCTGCTGCACGGGATGAAGCTTGCCATCCTTCGCCAGACCTTCCACGGTCAGCACCTCGCCGCCGTCGGCCTGAAAGGCGAACACCGTGCACGACTTCACGCTCTTGCCATTCAGCAGGACCGTGCAGGCGCCGCAATAGCTGGTGTCGCAGCCGATGTGGGTGCCGGTCAGGCTCAGCTCTTCGCGCAGAAACTGCACCAGCAGCGTGCGCGGCTCGACCTCGCGCGAGTACTGCTTGCCGTTGATCGTCGCGCTGACCCGCACGCGTGGAAATTGCTTCAGGCATACAGATGCGTGACCTCCACATGTTCTCCCCGCGCGCGCCGCAACGCGGCATCCGAGCGCCAGCTTGGCCAGTGCGCCGGCGGCTTGTCGCTTGTAATCGGCGGAGCCGCGCATGTCGGAGTGCGGCTGCGGCGATGTCCATCACCGCCTGCGCGAACGCTTTCGATCGAGCTGTGCGGTGATCTGGCTGACCACGCAGCATGTCTTCCGCCGCGGTCACGCGGGTGGCTGTCAAGCCAAGCACGCCGAGATAGATGTGCGCCTCTTGGCAAGTGTGGTCGTCGTCCAGGTGAGCTGCACCGCGACGCTGGCGCTGGCATAAACCGGAGCACAACGCTTCAGCGCGATGTAAGCGCCGCCGCTGCGCGCCGCCGGCAACGGCACCACAATTTCGGTGATGAGCTCGCCGGGCTGCAGCGCGGTGGTGTAGGCGTCGAGGATGAAGTCGCTGAATGTCGATGGTGCGCTCGCCGTCGGGACCGAGCATGTGTCACCGTCGCGCCCGTCGCCAGCAGCACGGGCGCCCAATCGCCGGTGGGATCGGCTTCGGCAATGGAGCCGCCGATGGTGCCCATGTGTGCGAACCTGCGGATCGGCAATGCCGGCAGCGCAGTCGTGAAGAATGGGAATGCGTGCGGCATCGGCAGAGGCGGCGATCTCGGCGTGGCGGGTCATCGCGCCCAGAGCGTAGCGTGCCGTTGCTGCGGATGTAGGACGTTGCCGGGAATGAAGTTGAGATCGACGAGATGGCCGGGCGTGGAGAGACGCAGCTTCATCAGCGGGATGAGGCTTTGGCCGCCCGCCAGAAACTTGGCTTCGTCGCCCAGTTCGCTCAGCAGCGAGACGGCTTCCGGATAGGATCTTTGCGCGGTGATACTGCAAATGCTCGAGGATACATCCCGACCCCACGACGGATTTCTCTGCGGTGGATTAGCTTATCGCAGATTGCGGAGGTTTGCAGGTGAGAGCTTAACGCAAGGTGCGAAGCGCGACTTAGGATGTGTCATCACGAGTGCCCCTCCAGGCAGCGAGGGATCTGCTGTTTCCGCAGCTTCTTGCTTGTCAGAGCAGGAAAGCAGATTCCTCGCTTCACTCGTAATGACAATTCGCGATTGCGGACCACTGAAAAAAGTTGAGCACTCCGGCGCCCCGGCGCTCAACTGACATCGGCAGCCGATCAGGTATAGTTGGCGTATCGGTTTCGCCCTGAGACCCCTGCGTGCCGGAAATCGAGAGAATCTTCCGGCAACCATTCTATGCCAGAGCCAATCACGCCGGACCAATTCCGTGCTGCCCTGGGCCGCTTCGCCAGCGGCGTAACCGTCATTACCGTCAAGACAACGGAAGGCGACGTGCATGGCATGACTGCCAACGCGTTTTGCTCGGTGTCGCTGCATCCGCCGCTGGTGCTGGTGTGCATCGATCATCTGGCGGAAACCTACTTGCACCTGCGCGAGCATGGCCAGTTTGGAGTCAGCGTACTGAAAGAGGAGCAGGAAGCGCTGTCGGAATTCTTTGCCGATCCCGAGCGCAATCCCGATGCGGCCTATCGGCTGGGCATCGAGTATCGCGCGATGAAGAGCGGCATCCCGGTATTGAAGGATGCGCTGGCCAACCTGGACTGCACCGTCGTCGGAGCCCATGCGGCCGGCGACCACACTATCTTTGTGGGCGAGGTGCAGGAGTTGGCGCTGGGCGAGGGCACGCCGCTGCTGTATTTTCGCGGACGGTACGGGCTGGATGGGCTGCGGCAAGAAGAGTAGGCCGGCAAAACTAACCTTATTGTCATCCTGATCACAGCACGCTCGGTTGAGTTGCCATCCTGCACGAAGTCGAACGAGCCGTTAGGGCTGGAAGATTATGCCGGCGATAGGGGTCCTTCGACTCGGACTGAAGTCCTCGCTCAGGATGACACACATTTGTTGCTGCGTCCTCGTTCAGGATGACAGACGTTTGTTGCTGCGTCCTCGCTCAGGGAGGCAGACATTTGTTGCTGCGTCCTCGGTCGGGATGACGCACATTTTTTCGCTGCCCGTTGCCCGGGATAACAGGCTGGACTTCAGCCCGCGTGCGGTGGGTTGCTTCTTGCGCTATCCTTCGGTAGAGACGCTTTCCCCAGATTCAGCGTCACCCGAGCATGATCTTGCCAGCTACTCCCAAAGTACAACTACAGGCGGCGAAGCCCTTGCCGCCGGAGTTTTTGGTCCAGCGCCTAAGGGAAGTGCGCGATGGACAATCGTTTGCCGGCAGACGTAGCTGTCCAGTTATTGAGCTGTGACGACCAGCTTCTTCCCGAATTGCTGGCCACGGCTCGCAGCCTGAAAGAGCAATATCATCCCGGCATCATCACCTACTCGCGCAAAGTTTTTATCCCGCTGACCAATCTGTGCCGCGACTATTGCGGCTATTGCACCTACCGCCGCGATCCCGGCGAGGCGGGCGCGCACACCATGACGCCGGAGGAAGTTCTGTCGGTGGCGCAGGCGGGCGAAAAACTGGGTTGCACCGAGGCACTGTTTTCGCTGGGCGATCGGCCGGAGGCGCTGTTTCCCGAGATGCGCGAGACGTTGCGGCGTCTGGGCTATCGCAGCACGTTGCATTATCTGGAAGCGATGTGCGAGCTGGTGCTGCGCGAAACGCGGCTGCTGCCACATGCGAATCCCGGCCTGCTGAGCGCTAACTGGATTGAGCGGCTGCGGGCGAGCAATCCGAGCCTGGGGTTGATGCTGGAGAGCACCAGTACTCAACTGGCGGCGGCGCATCCGCCGGAGCAGACGCCGG
The DNA here is from genome assembly GCA_963746515.1 of uncultured Acidobacteriaceae bacterium. Taxonomy (GTDB): domain Bacteria; phylum Acidobacteriota; class Terriglobia; order Terriglobales; family Acidobacteriaceae; genus Bog-257. The sequence goes on from CAVVBO010000007.1 coordinate 653,042, forward strand.
ACAAAGTTCCCGCGTTGCGGCTCAAGACCATCGAAGACGCCGGCAAGCTGGGCGTGCCGTTTACGACCGGAATTCTGATCGGTATCGGCGAGACGCTGGAAGATCGCGTGGAATCGCTGCTGGCGATCAAGCGGCTGCACGAGCAGTACGGTCACGTGCAGGAAGTCATCATTCAGAATTTTCGCGCCAAGCCGCGGATTCCGATGGCGGCGTGGCCGAGCCTGACAACGGCGACATGCTGCGCACGCTGGCGGTCGCGCGTCTCATCCTGCGCGACATGAATATTCAGGCGCCGCCCAATCTTACCGAGAACGGATATGAGCGGCTGCTGGAGGGCGGCATCAACGATTGGGGCGGCGTTTCGCCGCTGACGCCGGATTACATCAATCCTGAAGCGCCCTGGCCGCATCTGCTGGAGTTGCAGCGCCGCACCGAAGCCGCCGGCCAGAAGCTGGTGCAGCGGCTGCCGGTTTATCCGGAGTTTGTGCCGGAGGTGGTGGCGCGGGGCGGATTGCTGGGGGAGCGGCTGAAGGAACTATTGGCGGTGGATGACGGAAATTGCGAGGCATAGCGGTCCTTCGACTCGGACTGAAGTCCTCGCTCAGGATGACAAACTAAATTAAAGGTTCTGATACGGCGCACCTAAAGGTACGCCCCTTCAAAGGCAGCTTAGATGATTGTGGTGTTCACGGGTGGAACGGGTGGGACGAAGCTGGTGCAGGGCTTGCAGCAGGTGGTTGCGCCTGAGGAGCTGACGGTCATCGTCAATACCGGCGACGACATCGAATGGTGGGGTCTGCACGTTTCGCCGGATGTTGATTCGGTACTGTATGGACTGGCGGGGCTGCTGAGTAAAGATCGCGGATGGGGTGTCGACGGCGACAGTTTTCGCTGCCTGGAGCGCATGAAGCAATTGGGGCAGCCGTCGTGGTTCAGCCTTGGGCGATCTGGATCTGGCAACGCACTTGACGCGCACGGCGATGCTGCGAGCAGGGAAGAGCTTGACGCGAAGCAACTGCTGAGTTGGCGGAAAAGTTTGGCATTCGTGCGCGCGTGCTTGCCCATGTCGGACGATCGGGTTTCGACCATGCTTGACACCGCGAAGGGGACGCTGACGTTTCAGGAATATTTTGTGCGCGAGCGGCATCAGGTGGAAGTGCAGGCGGTGCGCTTCGAAGGCGCGGAAAAAGCGCGGCCGGCGCCAGGCGTGATCGAGAGCATCGCAGTCGGCTGAGGCAATCGTGTTTGCGCCGAGTAATCCGGTGACCAGCATCGGGCCGATTCTGGCGGTGCCGGGAGTGCGCGAGGCTTTGCGGCGAACCAAGACACCGATCGTTGCCGTAAGTCCGATTGTCGGGGGAGCGGCGGTTTCGGGCCCGGCAGGAACGCTGATGACGATGATGGGTTGGCCCAGCACGATCGCGGGTGTCGCGACCGCATACGAAGATTTTCTCGATGTGCTGGTGGTTGATCGTGCAGATGAAGTCGAAGCGGAGAAAATGAGCGGCGTACGAGTTTTGTGTACGAACACGATGATGCGATACCAGTGATGATAAGAGGGAATTGGCGGGGTTTACTTTGGATACGTGTGCGACAAAGCAAAGAGCCGACGCCTGATGGGAAGGAAAGCAGATCGCTCACGGCCTGAAGGCCGTTCATGATGACAAGTCAAGAAACGGTGAAATCGGCCTTAGGCCTGTTTCTTGGAATTGTCATTACGAGCGAAGCGAGGAATCTGCTTTTCTTTGCCGGGTACGGCGCGGAGCTGAAAGCAGATCCCTCCGGCCCGAGGGACGTTCGTGATGACAATTTCGGAAAAACATAAAGGCTGTTCGTGACGACGATATGAAAGGGACGAACCGTAGGTAGAACCTATCTCATAAATCGCTTCAGGTTAGATCTGTATCAGGGCACGACTTCGGTCGTGCAGCAGGTGCGTCAAAGGGCGGCTTTAGCCGCTGAGAACAGGGGCTAAAACCCAGCGAAAATAATGTTTTTCGGCACGGCTGAAGCCGTGCCCTGATACAAAACGAATTACGAGATAAGTTCTAGCGGTGCAGCACAGCGGCGTTCCAAACTTTCGAAGATGACCATGCGCGGAATTCTTCTCATCCCGTTCAAGAGTCTGGCGACCGCCAAACAGCGTCTCGCCGAGGCGCTGGATCAGCGGCAACGTTCGCAATTGGCCGAAGCCATGCTGCGCGACGTGATGACCGCGGCCGCCGGAGTGCTGGGCCGTATCGACGTGGCGCTGGTCACCGGCGATGCTCGGGCTCAGGCCATGGCGAAGGAATTCGGCTTCATCGTCATTGAAGATACACATAACCAGAGCGAAACGGCGGCCATCGAGATGGCGACTGCCTGGTGCGAGCGGCGCGGCTACGACACGACCATCGTTGTTCCGGCCGACATCCCTCTTATCGCCAGCGATGAACTGCAGCGCGTGCTGGATGCGGCTCCTGCCGAAGGAGCAGTGTTTGTTCCGGCGTACGATCGGCGGGGCAGCAACTGCATTTTGCGCCGGCCGGCGTCGATCATTCCCCTGCGCTTCGGCAACGACAGCTTTCTGCCTCACTGCGAAGCCATGAAGCGCACCGGCAAGGAGCTGATTATTCTGGAAATGCCGGGCATCGGGCTGGATATCGACAATCCGCACGAGCTGGAATTGCTGGTGCAGCGCGAAGGCGACACTAACGCGCAGCGCCTGTTACGCTCGTGGGGCATTGGCCGTCGCGAGGCCGAACCATGGGAAGCGGCAGGGTGATGAAATCTACGCAGACGGCCGGTGCGGTTAACGACAGGAGAAATTCGCGCGCTGCCGGTGCGGGGAATTCGCGACGTATTTGCCGGCGATTCGATTGCCGACTTGATTGTCGATGCGCTGGCATTGGGCGGCTTGCGATTCCACGAAGGCGACATTCTGGTGGTCAAGCACAAGATTGTTTCCAAGGCTGAGGGACGAAGCGTCGCTCTGGATTCCGTAAAGCCGTCGGCGGCGGCCAGGCGCTTTGCCGCCCGCAGTGGTAACGATGCCCGCGTGGTGGAGTTGGCGTTACGGGAGGCCAAGCGGGTAGTCCGGCAAGAAACACATTCTCATCACCGAGACGGAGCATGGCCTGGTATGCGCCAACAGCGGCGTGGATGTGTCCAACGTCGATGGCGGCAAGACGGCGGTGCTGCTGCCAGCTGACGCCGACCGATCCGCTGCGCAAATTCATCGGAAATTAAAAAAGCGGACGGGACTGCACATTCCGGTGATCATGGCCGACAGCTTTGGGCGGCCTTGGCGTGAAGGGTTGTGCGAAGTGGCGATTGGCGTGGCCGGGATGAAGGTGATTCACGACTATCGCGGTCAGATCGATCCATACGGTTACAAAATGCATGCCACGGAAGAAGCCGTAGCCGACGAGCTGGCGTGCGTTGCGGGGCTGGTTTGCGGCAAAGATTCGCGCGTTCCGGCTTGTATAATCCGGGGTTATCCGTATCGGCGAGGAAACGGCAGCGCGCGGCAGATGGTGCGTCAGGCAGAGAAGGATTTGTTTCGATGACGAGATGCATATGAGGTTTGTATCAGGGCACGACTTCAATCGTGCCGTTAGAGGTCACCCGCGACTTTGGCTTCAGCCCCTGAGGGCATTGGTTTTGCAGGGGCCAAAGCCCTCATCCCTTTTGCACTTGATCGGTACGACTGAAAGTCGTGCCCTGACACAAATCGGAGGGATGGGACGAAACAGCAGGTCCTTCGACTCCGGCGGCGAAGCGCCACCTCCGCTCAGGATGACAAATCGGAGGGAGCAGAATGTGTCGCTCGGGACGACATATGTGTCGCAGGCTTAAATTAAGCCGGCTCAGCAATCGATAAAGCTTACTCCGGCGCAGCTAAAGCTGCGCCCCTTCAAAGCGAGTTAGAGGGGAATCATGCAAGGGCTAAGTTGGTGCAATCGGCAGACGCTGCAAGATTCAAATTGGCACGACGTGCAGCGGCGGGTTTCAGCGCCGGTGCGAGCGGCGATCGAGAAGGTGATGACGTCGCTCGACGGCGGCGTGCTGAGCCGGGAGGAATGTCTGCTGCTGGCCAACAGCGAGGATGACGATCTTTTCGGGTTGGTGGTCGCGGCAAACGAAGTCCGGCAGCGGCTGGTGGGCGACGTGATCAGCTACGTCATAACCCGCAATATCAATTTCACCAATGTCTGTTTTGTGGGCTGCAAGTTTTGCGCGTTCAGCGTGGGGCCGCGCGATGAGACCGCCTACTTCCTGTCGCTCGACGAAGATGGCGCACAAATGCCGCGAGGCCGAAGAGTGGGGCGCGACCGAGGTCTGCATTCAGGGCGGCCTGCCGCGCAATCTGCCACCGTTTTATTATCGCGACATTCTGCGCGCGGTGAAGTCGGCGACGCCGAAGATGCACGCCCACGCCTTCTCGCCGATGGAGATGGTGTACGGCGTCGAGCTGACCGGCATGCCGATCCGCGAATACCTGTTGATGCTGAAGGAAAACGGGCTCGATACCCTGCCGGGCACGGCGGCCGAGATTCTCGACGACCAGTGTGCGCCAGGTGCTCTCGCGCAACAAGCTGACAGTCGGCGCAATGGCGCGAGGTGATTGAGACGGCGCACCAGTGCGGCATCCGCAGCACCTCGACCATGATGTACGGCCACACGCGAAACCTATGAGCAGTGGGTTAACCAGATGCTGCTGTTCCGCGAGATCCAGTCGCGCACCGGCGGCTTCACCGAGTTCGTGCCGCTGGGATTCATTCACGACAACACGCTGCTGTTCGCGCAAGGGCTGGCGCGCGATGGTGGGACGCTGGCTGAGCACCTGAAAGTTCACGCGCTGGCGCGCATCGTGCTCGCCGGATCGATCAATCACATTCAGGTGTCGTGGGTGAAGCTGGGTCGCGAAGTTTCGCAACTGTCGCTGCTGGCGGGCGCGGACGATTACGGCGGCACGCTGTTTGAGGAGAATATCTCGCGGCTGGCGGGATCGACGGCGGGCCAGTACACCTCGGCGGCGGAATTTCAGGAGCGGATTCTTGAGCTGGGACGCGTGCCCGCGCAGCGCAATACGCTGTACACGCAGTACACCTATCCCGCGGCCGGACTAAGTCGGCTGAACCGGTCGCTGCCGGCGGCAACGTATGATCGCAATCGTGGGAGGTACCGGTCCGGAAGGCTCGGGACTGGCTCTGCGCTGGGCGCGGGCCGGCGAGTCGGTGGTCATCGGCTCGCGCGACGGCGAACGGGCAAAGACCGCGGCGGCGCAGATTGCCGAGAAAGCCGGAGCCCTGGGCAGCGTCGAAGGCGTGGAAAACGCAGTCGCGGTCAAGATGTGCGACATTGTGGTACTTACCGTTCCCTTCGCCGGGCAAGCTGAATTGCTGAAGCAACTGAAGCCGTCGTTTCGGCAGGGAACGGTGCTGATCGATGCCACGGTTCCGCTGGCCGCGGCCGTGGGTGGACGGCCGACGCGCGTGCTGGGCGTGTGGCAGGGCTCGGCGGCGGAGCAGGCGCAGGAAATCGTGGGCAAGAATGTCGTGGTGGCCGCGAGCATTTCACAGCTTGTCGGCCACGGTGCTGAACGGCGATGGCGAGGTCGATTGCGATGTGATCGTCTGCAGCGACGATGATCGGGCGCGGCAGGTGGCGTCGGAGCTGGCGACGAAGATTCCCGGGGTGCGCGCCATCGATGGCGGCAAGCTGGAGAACGCCCGCATCGTGGAAGTCGATGACGGCGCTGCTGATCACGCTGAACATCCGGCACAAAGTGCATGGAGCCGGGTGGAGGGTGACGGGGCTGGGAATTTAGAAGCAGTGGCTAGTGGCAAGGGGTTAGTGGTTAGAAAAAACCGTGCGACCTGAAGGATTGTGGTTGCGATAGGGGTCCTTCGGCTCGGACTGAAGTCCTCGCTCAGGATGACAGCCGGTGAGGGGAGCCAGCCACTGCCATGGCTATGCTTGCTGCGTTCCGCCCTCGCGAACCCCAGATTCCTCGGCTTTGCTCGAGATGACAAGGCGAATAGCGAAAGGCGAACAGCGAAGGGCGGCCTTTCTACGCTTCGCGCAGCGCTCGCGTAATCGGCATTCTCGCGGCGCGGAAGGCCGGCAGCAATCCGCCGACAAAGCCCATCAGCACCGCGAAGACCATGCCGAAGATCAGCACATGGGGCGTGATCTTGAAGGCGAAGGCCATCTCGCTGAAGCTTTGGTCTGGCCGGTGCCCGCGGTGTAGCCGTTCATGGCGAACGCCAGCAGGCAGCCGAGCACGCCGCCGATCAGGGCCAGCAGCACCGACTCCAGCACAAACGAAAACAGGATGCTGAAGCGCGAGAAGCCCAGCGCGCGCAGCGTGCCGATCTCGCGGGTGCGCTGCGAGACGATGGCGTACATGGTGTTCATCGCGCCGAAGACCGCGCCAATGCCCATCACGATGGCGACGAACGCGGCCAGTCCGAGCAGCGCCGTGCCGTGCTGGCCGGCCAGGTTCTCGTAATACTTCGGTTCCGAGTCGACTTGCAGCTGCACGCGCGGGTTGGCGCGCACTTCTTTGTCGAACGCTGCCAGTGTAGCGGGATTGCTCAGCCGCACGGTCAGCGACTCGCAGCCGCCGTTGCGCCCGATGGCCGGAGCCATGGCGTCATAGTCGCCCCAGATCTCGCTCTCAAACGAACTGCCGTCGGCGGTGAACAGGCCGACAACTTTCAAGTTCTTGCTTCTGCACGCTGATGGTGTCGCCGATGTTGAGGCCGCTCACGCGGTCGGCAATCTTCTTGCCGACGATGACTTCGTACAAGCCCGGGCGTGAAGTTGCGGCCTTCGACGATCTTGACGTTGTTGCGGACGTTGAATGCCGTCGGCGTGACGCCGCGGAAGGTGATGTTGGCCGGCTGATCTGTCTTTGCGGCGCGGACGCGTGGTGAGGATCACGACCTCGCAGGAGGCCAGGGGCTTGCCGTCGGTGTCGCGGGCCACACGAGGATCGACCGCGATCACGTTGGCGTCGCCGATGTTGATCCACGAGGTCAGCTCGGACATGGAGCCGCGCTGGGTCACGATGGCGTTCAGCGGCGAGCCGGTGGAGCGCAGCGCGATGCGGAAGCCGTTCTCCATCGCCAGCAGCGTGACGAAGACGGCGACGACCAGCCCGATGCCGAAGACGGCCAGCAGCGTGACCTTCCAGCGCTGGCGAAGATTGCGGACGTTATAGTGAGAGGTAGAGCCATGTTTATAGAACCCTGCAATTAGCAATTAGCAGTTAGCACTTAAAGCCCACGCGAAAAATCTTTTTGTATCAGGGCATGGCTTAAGCCGTGCCATAGCTAGTTCAATTGTGAGTTTGGCTTCAGCCCCTGAGAAGTAGTCTTGCAGGGGCTAAAGCCCTTATCTCTTTTCCAGTTCGTCCGGCACGACTAAAGTCGTGCCCTGACACAACCCGTAACGAACTAATGAACTCTCAGCCTACGTTGCTAGTTGCTTTGCTAGTTGCTAGTTGCTAGTTGCTAGTTGCTAGTTGCTAGTTGCTAGTTGCTAGTTGCTAGCTTGCTAGTTGCTAGTTGCTAGTTGCTAGTTGCTAGTTGCTAGTTGCTAGTTGTCCCCTGCTGCCCCTGCCAATCGCTAACTGCTAACTGCCAAGTGCCAAATGCCAAATGCCAAATGCTGCCTCCTCACACCTGCCGCAACGACTTCCGTGATCCTGGCGCGATAGCCAGCATGGCGGGAAGAATCCTGCCAGCAATCCCAGCAGCAACGCTGTACCTAACCCATAAGCGACGATTTTGGACGACAGTCCGAAGTCCGGGGAACTGACGCACGATGTCGCCGACACCAACGGAACGTTGGGCAGCGCCATGATTGCGCCAGTACTGACCAGGAATAGGCCCAGCAGCTCCGCCCATGCACTCCGAGCAGCAGCGCTTCGATCAGCATCAGCGACATCACCAGGCCGCTGGAGAAGCCCAGCGTCTTCAGCACGCCAATTTCCTGCTGCCGCTCGCGCACCGCGATGCTCATGGTGTTGGCCGTCACCAGCAGAATGGTGAAGGCCACGGCCAGGCCGATGCCGTTCAGCAGGAACGCCAGATTTCCGGCCATGGCAACGAAGCCGGCGCTGAAAGGCTTGCTCGGTCTCGGTCTTGGTCTGCGGTATCGCTGTTCTCGAATTGGGCGTCGATGGCCTTGCTGATGCGCGCCGGCGTTGTTGGGATCGTCGATCATCGACGTCAGGTAGCCGATGCCGAGCCTTCTGCCCGGTGGCCTCATAAAGATACTTGTAGTTGAAGTACATCGAGTTCAGATCGGTGCCGGGATACTTCGCCTCGATCGGTGTCGTAGATGCCATCGATGACGAACTCAAACGGATGTCCCACTCTGTAGGGGGGAATGAAGCTCTCCAGCTCGAAAGGTATCGCCCACCTTCCAGCCGAAGTGTTGCGCCAGTTTGCGCCCGACGATGGCGCCGCGCCGATCGTGCAGCCATTTTCCTTCTGATCCGGCGGCAGCATGAACTCGGGATAGATCTCGAGGAACGGTGCGGGCTCGGTGCGAAGTTGGCGAAGAAGTTTTTCGGATCCGCGATAGATGCCGCCAAACCAGATTGGCGATGGTCGTCTTCTGCACACCGGGAATGGCGGCGACTTGCTGCTTGTAGAATTGAGCGGCAGATTGAAGACCAGGCTGACATAATGGCGCGTCACCAGGCGCGAGGCATTGCCGGAGTGCAAGCCGAAGTTCACCGCCTCCACCACCGTCTGCAAAGTGCAGAACAGGAAGATGCAGACCGACATCGCCAGCACCGTGCTGAGAGCGTGCGAATCCAGTTCTTGCGCAGATGCTTGAGGACCAGAGGTGCGAATTTCATAACATAAGTCTCAGTTCACGAACAGAGCTCGGTAGCGACACGAAAATCGAGGTCACGAATTGGCTCTTAGCACTTAGCCTTTAGCTATTAGCTTCTTCGAAAGTTTGCGTCTCGGTGCTTGCTAAAAGCTAAGAGCTAATAGCTAAAAGCCGTGCCTTCACGCCGAGAACACTCCCTTGTCCAGATGATGCTGCACGCGGGCGCGGGCGGCGGCGCGAGGATCGTGCGTCACCATGACGATGGTCTTGCCGAACTCCTTGTTGAAGGTTTCCATCAGCGTCAGGATTTCTTCCGCGCTCTGGTGATCGAGATCGCCGGTGGGCTCGTCGGCTACCAGGACGGTCGGGATCGGTGACGACGGCGCGCGCGATGGCGACACGCTGCTCCTGTCCGCCGGAGAGCTGACGCGGATAGTGCTTCGAGCGATCCGCCAGTCCGACGATGCGCAGCGCGGTCATGGCGCGTTCGCGGCGCTCGCGCTTCGGAGAGCGGGGTGAGCAGCAGCGGCAGCTCGACATTCTCGACCGCATTGAGCACCGGAATCAGGTTGTAGAACTGGAAGATGAAGCCGATGTTGCGGCTGCGCCACTTGGCCAGCTCGCCTTCGGACAGCGGCGTCAGATCGGTGCCCGCGACGGTGACCTTGCCCGAGGTCACGCGGTCGATGCCGGCGATCAGGTTCAGCAGCGTCGTCTTGCCCGAGCCCGACGGGCCCATCAGCGCGACGAACTCGCCCTTGCGGCACTTCGAGGTTGATGCCGTCGAGAACCTTGATCTGCAGGCTGTCGCGCTGGTAGACCTTGCGAACGTTTTGCACGCTGACGGCGGTGGCTGTGGCCGCGATGTTCGGTTGTACTCATGAAGTCTTCTCCGCTTGTTCGCTCTTCGCGGCTTGCAGCTGCTTCAGCTCTAATGCATTCAGCTCGGCAAGCTCTCGATACGCGAGACGCTTCGTGCAGCGCGTGCTTCCGATCCAAATGCGGCTAAAGCGCGTCTAGTTTGACCTTCTGAGGAGCCACTGCAATTTGCCACGCATGACCCTCTAAGTAGTCGTCATACCCGCCCTGTCGTGCGATCCATAGGAGGCTGTCCTAGCACGATTCTCCCAGTCGGCCGATATTGGTGCTTGAGCCTGTTACAGCACCCTAAGTAGACTCGTGCTTGAGGCATCTGAGCAAATTACGTGGCACTCTGACAGAGTGGTTATTAGCACGAAGATCACTTCGCCTTTAGGCTATTTATTCTTCTTCACGCTCTACGCTCTTAACCTTCACCGCATCCCCATCCTTCAGCTTCTGCGGAGGATTGTTGACCAGCGTTTCCGAGCCCGCCAGTCCCTGCTTCACAATGATCTGTCCGTGCAGGTCCGCGCCGGTCACGATCGGCAGCGAACGAGCTCTGATTGTCCTCAATGGCGAACACCATCGACTTGCCATCGCGCGTGATCGACCGCATCCTTGGGAACGGTGATGATGCGTTGCGGCGGCGCGCTGGCGCTTTGCGTCTGCTTCTGCGGCTCCAGGAACGTCACATTGCAACTCATCTCCGGCCGCAGGTATTTGTCCTTGTCGAGGATCGAAACCTTCACCGTCACCGTAGCCTTGGTGCGGTCGGCCGTCGGAATCACCTGCCGCAGCACGCCTTTGTAGGTGTGGCCCGGAATGGCTTGCACCTGGATCTCGGCCGGCTGGTTGGGCTGCAGCTGGCCACGTTCGACTCGTTCACGTCGACTTCGGCCTCCAGCGAGTTCATGTCGGCGATGGCGACGATCGCTCCCGATGAGGTGGAGATGTTCACGCCCGGCGGAATAGGGGCGACGCTTTCGCCGACTTCGGTCATCTTCTTCACCACGACGCCGGCAAACGGCGCGCGAACCGTGGTGAAGTCGAGATAGGCCTGCTGCACCTGCGAGGTTGGCTTTGTCTTGCTGGATGGCGGCTGCGCCAGATTGACTTTGGCCTTGGCGGCATCGAGCGCATCCTGCGAGACGACTTTGTCTGCGATAGAGATCTTCCTGCAGCTTCTCCTGGCGCTGGGCCTCGGCCAGATCGGCTTTGGCGTACTCGATGTCGGCCTTGGCTTTGACGATGGCGGCTACGGCGTCCTGATTGTCCAGCGTAGCCAGAATGTCGCCGGCATTCACGATGCTGCCTTCTTCCACCCGCAGCGACGGAGATGCGGCCCTGGATCTTCGACGACACGACCGACTGCTTGCGCGCCACCAGATATCCGGAAGCGGTGAGGATCGGCGTACCGGCGTTAGGACCGCTGCTGCTCTGGATGGTGGGCTGCACCGTTTCCACCTCGATTGCGCCAAAGGCTCCGAAGGCCGGACGCACTTTCACGAAGTACAGCCCGCCGGCTGCCGCGACGACGATCAGGAAGAGCCAGAGCAACCATCTCCAGCGGCCTCGGCGCGGGGCTTCCCGGTCGATGCGCAGCGAAGCCAGATCGTCTTTCAGTTCCTGCATGATAGCCACATCTTCCAAGATGAATACCCATAGCATCGCATTCTTGCGGCAAGTTTGAAAGGGCGAAGCGCCGGCTGCCTGCCACTTCCGGTCATCCGGCCTTATGTCTTTTACGAGAGAAATTATCGCGAAGTCTCAACTTGGCCAGTAGTGTCGATTGTCAGCCAGGCTGAATGACAATTGTCATGCGAAATGTGGGCCTGCTGCCAGGTAGAAACTGTTCCCATGCAGCCGAGGCCTTGTACGGCACGATTGGAAGTCGCGCCCTGATACAAACCGATCTGTATTGAGATTCTTGATGCAAAGCCAATCCGAGTGCGAGTGGAATTAATCAGACATTTACTTGCTGGCGATTTGACTAGGATAGCTTGGCGAATGTTTCCGCTGGAGCAGCGCTTCGGGATTGTGGCGGGCGAACAGCTCTTTAATGTCGGGCCAGAACTCATTCAGGATGTCAGCCTGGGCAATCGATCCTATTCCAGCCAGAGCGTTTTCGATGGTGCCTGCTACGGACTCGTTGCGGTACGGGATGTAAGCGTTGGACACGGCGGCTTGGGCGAATTGGCCGAGGATCTGCGGAAGTATTGATCACGTTGTGGCCGCTGTCGCTGCGGCCAATGAGGACGCGGCTGGCAGCATAGGCCAGGCGATCGGAAATGTCGTTCTGACGAGAGCGGAAATAGCGCGGGTCCTGATGGAGAAGAGTAGGAAAGAGGTAACCGGAGAAGAGGGTCGCGCTTTCCGCTCCCGCCACGGATGCGCCCAACCGCTTGCCATAGCCGGCCATGCCTCCGCCGAATCGCGGATAGGCCCCACTGGCCTCAGCGGTAAGCGAATCGATAAGCGCGCCGACGGCGAAGTCGGCCGAGTGGCTGCGGCGCAAGAAGAGCTCCCACTTTTGCCGGCTGGTCAGCGGCACATAAGAAGGAGCATCGGGCAGCGGCTGGCCGGGAACAAAGTTCTTCGCCATTTTCACCATATTTTCGTGGCGAAAAGCTCCCTTGAAGGCGGCACTGCTGAATTGCAGACGGCCAAAGGCGTAGTCGCTTGGCCGGTTCCACGCCTGCGTCGGAAGCGCCTGCGTACACACGGCATTCTCCGGCTGCGGCGCCATAGCTTCGCTGAAAGATAAATTGCTGGCTACCCCAGGGATAAGTTGCCCAACGGCAAAGTCTCCGGAAACGGTGGAGACTTTAATGTCGGCGGAAACTGGTCCTGCCGGAGGCAACGCGACGTGCGGAGTCGATAGGGCGGTCGCAGTCTCAGGTGGTGGTCCGACGTAGGAGAGCAACACTTGTTGCCCGAATAGCAAGGGCCCGCATAGCCCCAGCCATAAGCAACAGATTGCCCCGCGCTTGTTCATGTCCCACCCACACTAGGAAGTTAGTGCGTGCATTATCTATGAAGCGGCCCGGTTGCGAAAGGGTGTTTCTGAAAATTGTTAAGATTAATTTTTCTCGGCGGAAGCTGGCAGCCTGGCCGGAGCCGCGGTCGAATCCTATCGCTGCAGATTCTTTTGTTGCGTTAGGGAACCCCGATTCACACCCCGCTCGCACTAGGGGTAGTGGGTCAGTTTGATTGTCATCCCGAGCAAGCCTCTGTTGCGCAGCGAGGGATCTGGGCGTGCCGATTCCCGCCGACGCGCGGAAGGCACGCATCCTTATTCAAAACTGACCCACTACCGCACTAGGCGAAGATGGGCGCTCCAGATATTATGTCGATATGGCACAACGACTAAAGTTTGCCCAGGCAATCTTGTTAATCCTATCTTTTGCCCTGTTGGGTGGCTGCAAGCCGAAGAATAAGAAACCTGTGGTGGTGCACGTTTTGCGCGACCTCCGCTCCATTTATGGCAGTGAGTTAGACCGGCGATTGCTGGAGTTTCAAGGCAACAATCCGCGCCTGAGCGACGGCCGCAGGATCGTGATCCAGAGCGAGACTGGCGACTACAAAGACATGCTGCAAAAGCAGAGCAGCATTAGCGATGATGTCGACTTCATTATCCTTGACTCTCCGGACGATGCCGGCTCCAATCCCGCGCTACAGATTGCGATGTCGAAGGCCGTCAACATCTGCGCCGGGCTGAAGGCTTGCCCGGCGAACATACCTTCGATCATTCCACCGCAGATTAAAGGCGAACAGCAGGAAGCGGCGCTGGTCTTCCAGAATGCGCTGCAAAAGACGCCGTAACAGAAGGCTGAGGAAGCTTGCTAAGCCTTTTCATTTTTGTCATTCCGAATCCGGCTTTGCAGGCCGCTGAAAAAGTCAGGTTCGCCGGGTTTTGAAGGGGCGCACCTTTAGGTGCGCCGTAAAGGCCCTTTATTTCTTGTCATTCCGAGGCGGCTTCAGCCGCCGAGGAATGCTGCTTTTCGGCCTTTTTCAGGGGCCTAGGTAAGCCGATGAGCGATCTACTTTTCGGTCTTTCAGCGACGACTTTCCTCGGGACAACTTTCTTGGCGACGGCAGTTGTCGTCTTCTTGGCGCGCTTTGTTGCGGCGGCCGATTTTGCAGCCTTCGCCTCTCCCGCCATCGGCAAGTCTTTCATGTCGGCGGCGCGCCACAGGTACCAGCTGGCGACGCTGCGATAGGGACGCCAAGGCTCGCCATAAGGCATCAGTTCCTTGGGCTTGGGCAGCTCGGCTAACTTGCGAATTTTGGCGAAGCCCTTGCGAACACCGTAGTCATCGACCGGAAAAACATCGGGCCGCCCCAGGCGGAAAATCAGAAGCATCTCGACCGTCCAGCGCCCGATGCCGCGTACGGTGATCAGCCGCTCGACCAGTTCGTCGTCGCTCATCCGGTGGGCCTGCTTCAGCGTGGGCACGGTGCCGTCGAGGGTTTTGGCGGCAAGATCGCGAATGGCCAGCATCTTGTTGCGCGATAGCCCAGCCGAGCGCAAAAGCTCTTCCGAGGCTGCCAGGATTTGCTCGGGAGTGGGAAAGCCTTCGACCAGTCCCCGGCGCGTGCGGATGCGCTGGGTGTTCTCCGGAAAAAGGGCTTTGACGCGGCCCGTAATGGTAGCAGCCACTTTGCCGTTCAGTTGCTGATAAATGATCGACTCCAGCAGTGCGGCGAAAATGCTCTGCGTGGTCTCCTGTTGCAGTCGGCAGACGCCGGAGCGGGCAATGATGCGCGCCAGCTGGCGGTCGACGCGCGACAAATGTTCGCAAGCGGCGGTGTGATCGAGTTTCATGAGAAGCAGTTGTCAGTGGCCAGTTGTCAGTGGTCAGTTGCCAGCGGCCAGCGGCCAGTTGCCAGCAACCAGTTGTCGTCGGACGGCTCATTGTATTGCTCAAGTCATCAGAGATCCTAAGGCTCTCATGTATTCCTCGCACCAGGCATTCCCGCAAGCTTGGCGACGAGTCTCAAAGATCCGACGATCGAGTCCCGCATAGCGGGACGACAACAAGATAGCCCAGCGTTTCAACGCTGGGTGAGGTTTGCCAACTAACCCCTAGCCCCTAACCCCTAACCACTGCCTTCCGTCTCCAGTGCGGTAATCGTCTCGTCATCTACATCCCAGGTCTTCAGTATGCGGAAAATGATACGGCTGGGAAAGCCGGCGCGCGTCATCATGCGAAAAATCCGGGCTGCCTGCTTCTGTCCCTCCGGCTTGACGACACGCTTGCGCCGCAAAAATTCACGCGCCAATTGCTCTTCGTTGACGTTGTCGTAAGCGGCGCCCACCACGCTGTCGATGATGTCGTTGTGTACGCCCTTGATCTTGAGATCCTGCACCACGCGCAGCCGCCCGAACTTTTCGTTTTCCTTGCGAAAGCGCGAGTAACTCTCGGCATAGTTGGTGTCGTTGAGGTAGCGTTGGGCCTTGAGCCGCATAACCACCATTTCGACCAGCAGCTCGCCTTCGGGTTGTGTCTTCACCCGATTGCGCATCAGGCGTTTGATCTCGGCGACGGTGCGCATCTGCCGGCCCAGCGCGCCGATGGCATATTCGTACAGCGCTTCCTCGTCATAAATTTTGGCCGAGCGCTTGAAAGGCATGAGAAAGATTATAGGCGGGGGGATAATGCTCTCGCTGATGGTGGAAGCGCCGGGCTTTAAGCCCGGCGAAATCGGGCATCATCAGAAATAGTTTCAGCCACGAGGTGACCGTCTCATGCAAGCTTTGCGTCTGGACAAGAGTCAACTCACGCCCAGAGATCTCAGCTCATGCTGACAAAATTGCGGCGTCTGCCTTGTGTCAGGGCATGATCGACTCTTGCCGGAGAGCTCGGTCGTGTTGAGGAATTGTGATGTGCGCTTTGTGTCAGGGCACGAGTTTACTCGTGCCGAGGAGAGCCTGGAAAAGTTTCAGGGCTTCAGCCCCTGCAAAGCGTTGGCTGGGGCTAAGGCCCCGATTCTTTCTATCCTTCATTTTCGGCACGGCTGAAGCCATGCCCTGATACAAGCCGACATGCCCTCTGAAGTGCTGGCAATCTCTGATCCGCTTTCGGCATAGACAAACCTGCGCCCCGACACATACCCGGCCGTGCCGGATTCATGAGGGGACGCTATCGCAAATCCCGCGTGCCCACCGCCGCTCGCAATTGTTCCAGCGAGCTCATGTACTGTGCCAGCGCCTGCCGGTAGCTCAACTCCGTGGCTCGATAACTACGCTCGGCATCCAGAAAGTCCAGCAGGGAAGCGGCCCCGTGCTGATATGAAAACTGTGTGATGTCGCGCGACTGTTGCGCTTGTTGCAGGTAGCCGTTGTCATAGAGCTGGACAATTTCCTGATTGTTCAACAGCATCTCATACGCATTCTTCACGTCGGTCAAGACTTGCTGTTTGGCGGCTTTCTCCTGAAACTGCGACTGGGTCAGGGCATAGTACGTCCGCGCCACTTCGCCCTGGTTGCGATTGAAGATGGGCAGTGGAATGGTGAAGAAGAACGCTCCCAGATTGGCTGCGCTCACGTGGGTGTAGTCGAAAGTGGCGTTGAGGTCCTGCTTGGAGTTGGCTTTGGCCAGGCCGATCTGACTGTTGGCCGCAGTGACGCCACGCTGCGCCGCTTGCAAATCAGGCCGCGTGCTGAGCGCGCGAGCCTCCAGATCTTCGACACGCAGGGTCATGGGTTCATAAGCCAGAGTTCCGGCGACATCGTAGTTGCGAGGAACTGA
Organism: uncultured Acidobacteriaceae bacterium; assembly: GCA_963746515.1. Lineage (GTDB taxonomy): Bacteria > Acidobacteriota > Terriglobia > Terriglobales > Acidobacteriaceae > Bog-257. The sequence continues at coordinate 669,493 of CAVVBO010000007.1, forward strand.
ATTGAAGCCCATCAATTGGCGTAGCGAGTTCAAGGCCTGCGCCAGCGCGATTCGCGCACTGGTGACGTCGGTCTGAAATTGCAAGGTCTGCAACTGGATCTTCAGGAGATCGACCTTGCTCATCGCGCCGGCCTTCTGCTGGTCCTGGCTGATGCCAACCGTGTGCTGGTAGCTCTGCAGAAACTCTACCGCGAAGTCGAGATTCGATTTGGCCAGCAAGGCGGCCACAAACTGCTGCGTGGTTTCAGCAACCGTGGTGCGTTCCGCGTCCAGCGTCTGCGACTCGGTCACCGCGGTGCTGTCTTTGGCTGCCTGTAGCCGATGCTGGCGCTTTTGTCCGCGCTCGAAAAGATAGCCCACGCCTAAATCGAATTGCGCCGTGTTGTCGATGTAGTTGGACGAAAACAAGTCGGGCGTGAACAGCGGAATGTATTGCGCGTCCCAGGAGAGCAGGGGATTGGGCCGCAAGTTGGCGGTGACTTCCTGCTCTTTGTTTTGCGACACCAGGGTCCGCTGAGCCTGCAGAGCAGGATTATTTTGCTTGGCCAGCTCAATGGCCTGATCGATGGTAATAATGACCGACGGCGTTTGCGGAACGCCCGGACCTTGCCGTGAGGGAGACGGCGTTGGAGTTGGCGCCGGAGCAGGCGGCGATTGCGTTTGCGCCGACAGGCGACAGCAAATCGAGACGAGCATGAGCACGGCAATCGATCGGAGAACACCGTTCCTGTCGCCAGCGAGGGCAGAAAAAAATAGCCGCCCCAGAAAATTACGAAACACCGTTGCCTTCAGAAGCAAGGTTCTCATTCGCTGAGACCCTCCTCTTCTTCCGGCAAGACATCGGCAGGTTTGGCCACCCAGGTGTAGAACGTCGGCAGCAGGACCAGGCTCAGCGCCAACTCGGTCAGCAGGCCGCCGACAATCACGATGGCGAAGGGCCGTTGCGAGTCCGAACCGATATCGTGCGACATGGCTGCCGGCACCAGGCCCAACGACGCCACCAGCATAGTCATCATGATAGGACGCAATCGGCGAGTCGCTCCCAGCAGCGCGGCCTCGTGTACATTGTGTCCGCGCGCCCGCAACTGGTTGATGTATTCGATCATGATCACACCGGTCTGCACCGACACTCCGAAGAGTGCCAGAAATCCTACTCCGGTGGAAACGCTGAAATGAGTCCCGGTAATCCAAAGCGCTAACAGGCCGCCCAGCGGCGCCATGCTGAGATTGAGCAGCACCAGCAGCCCCCACTTGAACGAGCGGAACATGGAATAGAGCACCAGCATGATCACCAGAATGGTCAGCGGAATCACGATGGCCATGCGATGATTGGCGCGCTTCTGACTTTCATATTCGCCGGCCCAATCCAGGGTATAGCCTTGCGGCAGTTTGACCTCGCGATTGACCTTGCTCATGGCCTCTTCCACGGTGCTGCCCAGGTCGCGTCCACGCACGCTGTACTTCAGCGCGATATAACGCTGATTGCCTTCGCGGTAGATCATGGAAGCGCCATCGTCGATGGTAATGTCGCACAACTCGCCCAGCGAGACGCGCTCGCCGGACGGCGCCAGCAGGCGAATATTCTTGATGTCGTCAATCGAAGAGCGAAAGCGCTCCTGATAGCGCGGCACCAGGTCGAAGCGCTGCTCGCCAATCAGAATTTGGCTGACTGGATTGCCGCCAATCGCCGTCTGCACCGCGTCCTGAATGTCGGAAGCGTTGATGCCGTAACGGTCAGCCTTGGCGCGATCGACTTTGATGTTGACGTTAGGCTGGCCAAGCACGCGGAACAAGCCTAGATCGGCGACTCCTGGAACCGTCTTCATGACGTCCATGATCTGCTCGCCGGTCCTCTCCAGATCTTTCAGGTCGGAGCCGAAGATCTTGACTGCCAGCTCGCCTTTCACGCCGCTGACTGCCTCTTCCATGTTGTCGGCGATAGGTTGGGAGAAGCCCCACTCCACGCCCGGAATCTTCTCCACTTCCTTGTCCATGGCGTCGATCAACAACTCTTTGCGGCCGCGAAACTGTGGTCGCCACTCGGCCCGCGGCTTCAGATCGACAAAATATTCGGTGTTGAAGAAGCCGGTCGCATCGGTGCCATCGTCGGAGCGTCCTACCTGCGATACCACCTGCTTCACTTCCGGAAAGCTGGCAAAAATCAGGCGAGCCTGGTCCATGACGCGGGTGCCCGTGGTGGGACCGGCGCTGGGAGACAGCGTTCCGCGCGCCCAGATCGAGCCTTCGTCGAGATGCGGCAAGAACTCCGAGCCGATCACGCCACCGGCCGCCAGGTAGAGCGACACGCCCAGGATCGCGATCAGGGCAAACAGCGCCACTTTGCGCCGGGCCATGATCCAGTTCAGGGTCTGTTCGTAGAAATTGGTGATCCAGCGGACCGCGGGGTTTTCCCAGGCCTTCACGCCTTTTTGGAAGATCAGGCTGGCCAGCACCGGCGCCAGCAGAATGGAAAACAGCAGCGAGCCGAGCAGCGCGAAAGCCACCGTCCATGCCATCGGCCGGAACAGTCGGCCTTCCACCCGTTGCAAAGTGAAGATGGGCAGATACGACAGGATGATAATCAGGATGGCGTAGAACACGGGCCGCTGCACTTCATGAGCAGCCGCGCGTATGGTCTCATCCATTGAGCCATGATCGGTGCGAATCTCCAGTCGCCGCTGGATGTTCTCCACCATCACCGCTGCGCCCTCCACAATCATTCCGAAATCCAGCGCGCCCAGCGACAGCAGGTTCGCGGGGATATGCCGCAGGTCCAGCAGGATCGAGGCGAAGAACAGCGAAAAGGGAATGGTGACCGCGACAATCAGCGCGGAACGAATATTCCCCAGAAAGAAAAACAGCACGATGACGACGAGAAGAATTCCCTCAGTCAAGTTGTGCAGCACGGTGTGCGTGGTGAGGTGGACCAGATCGTCGCGATCAATGTGCGGCACGATCTTCACGCCCGGCGGCAACACGTGCTGGTTGAGGAACTGCACCTTCAGGTCGATGTTGTGCAGCACGCTTTCGGCCTCGGCGCCCTTGCGCATCTGCACAATGCCCTCGACTACATCGTCATTGTCGATGACCGTCCCGTCTTCGTGACGGATGGCTTTACCCAGCTTGCCCAGGCGGATCCTGGGGCCTTGGGTCACGACGGCGATGTCGCGCACCCGCACCGGCGTGCCGTTCTGCACCTTCAACACCGTGGCGCCGATGTCATCGGTCGTCTGCATCAGGCCGACGGCGCGGATGTTGTAGGCTTGCTGGCCTTTCTCGATGAAGCTGCCACCGCCGTTCACGTTATTGGCGACGAGCGCCTGCTCCACTTGCGCCATCGAAATCCCGTAAGCCACCAGCTTGTCGGGATCGACTTGCACCTGATACTCACGCGTCTCGCCGCCAAAGATCGACACCGCGGCAACATCGGGGACCGACATCAGGTGCTTGAACACGACCCAATCCTGCAAGCGCCTTCAGGTCCATGATGTCGTACTTGGGATTCGTGCTTTGCAGCGTGTAGAAGTAAATTTGCCCTGTCGGACTGAAGTCAGGCCCGATCTGCGGATTCAATCCCGGCGGCAGATTCACCAGCGTCAGCTTTTCCAGCACTTGCTGGCGGTTCTGCAGGTTGTCGGAGTCGTCATCGAAGATGGCGGTAATGAACGAAAGGCCGGCCAGCGACGTCGAGCGCAGATGGGTCAAGTGCCCCAGGCCGTTCATCTGCGTCTCGATAGGAATTGTGACCTGCTGCTCCACCTCTTCCGCCGCGCGTCCGGGCCATTGCGTGATTACCCAGACATATTTGTCGGCCACGTCGGGATAGGCTTCCACCGGCAGATTGTGGAATGAGATGATGCCCCAGATCAGCAGCGCCACGCCCAGGGCCAGCACCAGAATGCGGTTCTTCAGCGCGAAATCGACCAGGAAGCGGATCATGCCCGGCTACTCCTCCGCCGCGCTGGAGAACTGCAGCGCATTGGCGACCACCTGGTCGTTCGGCTTCAGACCGCTGATGACCTGCTGATATCCATCCTTCTCTTGCGCGCCCAACTGCACCGCAATGCGGCGAAAGCGATTGTCGCCGATAGGCACGAAGACCCAGTCCTTATCGTGCAAGTGAACCACCGCCGAGGCCGGAACGACGGGGCGATCGACTTTGTCGTGCGCCCGAAACATGGCGGTAACATACATGCCGGCCCGCATCAGGTGATTGGGATTGGGCAACTCGATGCGCACTTTCGCCGTGCGCGTGTTGGGATCGAGCACTTCGCTGATGTTGGTGACGGTTCCGGGAAACGCGTCGTGCGGATAGCCGTCGATGGTGATGTCGGCGATGTCTCCGACATGCACGCGAGACAGCATGTCCTGATAAACGTCGCAGAGCACCCATACCCGCGAAAGGTCGGCGATGGTAAACAGCGCTGTCTGATTATCGAGCGAGCGCACGCCGGTGCCGCCAGTCGTCTGCTGATCCACGATGGCGCCGGAGATGGGCGCGCGCACCGGCAACAGCGGAGAAGGATTGTTTACGTCGCCGCCCAGAACATGAACGTGCGCGATGGCAGTCTGCAAATCGACTTTCGCTTTGGTCTCGGCATCCTGCGCGGCTTCCAGTTGCGTCTGGGCAATCGCTCCCTTGTCGTACAGAAGCTGGGAACGTGCCAACTGTTTTTGCGCCAGTTCTTCGTCGGCCTTGAATTTCTGATAGTCGGAGAAGGCGGACGAGAAGTCGGGACTGTTGATCAGCAACAGTACCTGTCCCTTGCTGACGTTGTCGCCCAGCTTGGCTTTGATTTCGACCACGCGCCCGCTGCCCAGTGAGACCACGGGGACAGACCGATTCACGTCGGGAGTGACCACGCCGGTGACATGAATTTCATCGGTCACCTTGCGCACTTGCACGGTGATCAGGGGAAAATCGCCGGCATTTTGCATGGTGAAGACGTCGGGGTCGTTGTTGGTTTCCACGACTTTGGTGGAAGCCGGCGCTGCCTTATCTCCCGAACATCCAAAGAAAAACAATGTGGTGACCAGCAACAACAAACAGCAGCCCAGGCGTGCCAAGGGTGGTCCGCAATATTTCCCGCTGCTTTCTTTCTTCATTCCGCGAACTCTCTTCCGGTACACAGCCCGCGAGGATGGGCGAACGAACTCGCGCCACCGCGTGCGTGCCAGAATCGCAACCAACAGATGTTGAGGAACTGCCTCCATCGTTCTTGGGCAGACACGGAGCAATCAGCCGGCGAAGGAAGGCGGAGCCCGGCCACGCGCGGAGAGACGGTATCCGCTGCGGGCGCGGCTCTTCAGCTCGATTGGCCGCCAGGGTTGCCGCACCGTGAGCACAAACCACGCAGACAGCGCCAACAGGAAGGGCAACATGGGAACGGCAGAGCTGTGAGAAATTTGCAGAGGAGTAGCCAGACCCTGGACCCGCTTGCTAGCTTCTTCCAACAGCGCTTGCGCGGGATGCAGATCGTCGCTGGCCGAGACGATAGGGAAGAGCAACAAAACAGCGCAAGCCAGCGCCAGAAGTTCGTGACGATAAGGGTGTCTGGCTGGCTGCGGGCGGCGCCGCGGGAAGATCAGAAACAAGCCCATGCCCAGCGTGAGCCAGATCAGATTGAGCAGCAACTCCATAAGGACGCTTGGGTAGTTTAGCACTCCATGCGCAACCATCGGCAACGGGACATCTGTGTGGTAACGAGGAATTTACGGGATATTCAAATTGCGGCTTAACAGATCCCGGCAAGTGTTGATTTAGTGCCGCTAGGCCGTCTCGATTCCAGCTTCACTTTCCAGCCCCAGTTCTTTGGCGGCGATCTCACGCATGCGGAACTTCTGCACTTTGCCGCTGATGGTGAGCGGGAACTGCTCGACAAATTTGACGTAACGGGGAATTTTGAAGCGCGCAATCTTGCCTTCACAGAATTTTTGAACCTGTTCTGCGGTCAGGGCAGAGCCCTCCTCCAGCACAATCCAGGCGGCCACTTGCTCACCGTATTTGCGGTCCGGCACTCCGATTACTTCTACGGCGCTGATTCCCGGACAGGTGTAGAGGAATTCTTCGATCTCGCGGGGCGAGATGTTTTCTCCACCGCGAATGATAACGTCTTTGGCCCGGCCGGTAATTTTGAAGTAGCCATTTTCGTCCAGCACCGAAAGATCGCCGGTATGCAACCAACCGTCTGCATCGATGACCCCGAGCGTTGCCTCCGGATCCTTGTAGTAGCCCTTCATGACGTGATAACCCCGGGTACACAACTCGCCTTGCTCGCCTATCGGAACCGTGGCTCCGCTTTCCGGGTCTACGATCTTAACCTCGGTGTGAGGCAGCGCTTTGCCAACCGTGGTTACGCGAAGATCGATGGGATCGTCGGACGTGGTTTGGGTAATTACCGGAGAAGCCTCGGTCAATCCGTAGGCAATCGTCAGTTCGCGGCAGTGCATCTGCTTGACCACCCGCTTCATGATCTCGATGGGGCACGGCGAGCCAGCCATGATCCCGGTACGCAATGTGCTCAGATCGCAAGCTGGCAAAGACCGGATGCTCCAGCTCAGCGATGAACATGGTGGGGACGCCGTGAATTGCGGTGCAACGCTCTTCGGCGACCGCCCGCAAAGTTGCTTCGGCGTCAAAGTAAGGTGCGGGAATCACCATGGTCGCGCCTGTGGTCAGGCAGGCCAGATTCGCCAACACCATCCCGAAGCAGTGATAGAAGGGAACGGGAATGCACAGCCGGTCGCGATGAGTGAAGCGCATCGCATTGGCAATCAGCATTCCGTTGTTGATCACATTGTGATGCGACAGGGTCGCACCTTTGGGCAGCCCGGTTGTCCCCGAAGTGAACTGGATATTGATCGCGTCGTCGAAGTTCAGGGTCGACTCGCGCTCGCGCAGTTGAGCCAGCGGAACCGTGTCCCCCATCTCAAGCAGTTCATTCCAGCCCAGCATGCCTTGCGGCACGCGATCGCCTTCCGCGGTGCTTGGGGCACAGCCGTTCGCGCCCAGGAAAATCAGGCGGCGCAACTGCGGCAATTTTTCGGCATGCAACTCTGCGAACGGCGCCTGCTCGGCTTCGGGGCAAACCTCGCGCAGGACTTCCACATAGTCGGAATCGCGAAAGCCTTGGATCAGCAGCAGCGTCTGACACTCTGACCGGCCGAGCGCATATTCGAGTTCGAAGGCGCGGTTCGAAGGATTGATATTGACCAGGATGGCGCCGATCTTCGCCGTGGCAAATTGGGTAATCACCCATTGTGCGCAGTTGGTGGCCCATAGTCCGACGCGGTCTCCGCGCTGAATGCCCAGCGCCAGCAGGCCGCGGGCGGCGCGCTCGACCTGGAGATTCAACTCGGCATAGGTATAGCGCTGTTGCCGGTGGCGGATGATCAATGCGTCGTTATCGGGATGCGCAGCGGCGGTATCGTCGAGCACTTCGCCGACGCACTTGCCCAGCAGCGGAACCGTCGCAGGCTCCGCACGAGTAGCTGAGCCTTCGCGCACTGGGCGTCGCACTCTGCATGATTGGAGGGCCGCATGGCCAATAGGTGAACTATACGAAGTTCAGGCAGGGAAGGCGCAGTAATTCGTACGCGACTTCTACCACAATGGCGGTAGAAGAGTTTGCTGGAAAACTCGGGTGAGCTGACTCTGCTCGAGTGAGCTGATTCTGAAGGGGCGTAGCCTCAACTTTCGAACGTCCGTCATCCTGAGCGCAAACGTCTGTCATCCTGAGCGGAGGTGGCGCTTCGCCGCCGAAGTCGAAGGACCTGCTTTTCCGTTTGTCATCCTGAGCGGGAGGTGGCGCTTCGTCACCGGAGTCGAAGGACCCCTATACCCCGCCACGCAGTTCCCCAGCTGCGATTGTCATCACGAGCGCAGCGAGGGACCTGCTTTTCGCTGACAACTGACAACCGGCCACTAACAACTGGTTTTGTGTCAGATGGCGACGCACACCGCTTTCACTTCGGTATACAGTTCCAGCGCTTCGTGACCCATCTCGCGGCCCCAGCCTGACTGCTTGTATCCGCCAAAGGGCAGCGCCGCATCGAAGACGTTGTAGCAGTTAATCCACACCGTGCCGGCCCGCAGTTTCTCCGCAATGCGGTGGGCTTTGCTGATGTCTTTGGTCCAGATCCCGGCGGCCAGTCCGTACTCGTTCTGATTCGCCTCCGCCACCAGCTTGGCTTCATCTTTGAAGGGCGTAGCACACACTACGGGCCCGAAAATTTCTTCGCGAACCACTTTCATGTTGGGATTGGTATTCACCATTACCGTGGGTTCGACGAAGTATCCCAGACCCTCGACCCGCTTGCCGCCGACGACCGCCTCGGCACCCTCGCTCAGTCCGGCTTCCAGATAACTGCATACGCGATTCAGTTGCTCCTGCGAAACCAGCGGTCCCATGTGGGTATCGGGATCGAAGCCATGGCCGAGTTTGATTCCCTTGGCGTGCTCGGCGACGCCGCCAACCACGTCGTCGAAAATGTCTTGTTCGACGTAGAGTCGCGAGCCCGCGCAGCAGCACTGACCGTGATTGAAGAAGATGGCATTGGCCGCACCGGGAATGCTGGACTTCATTTCCGAGTCGGAGAAAACTACATTCGGCGACTTGCCGCCCAGCTCCAGCGAAACTTTCTTCAGATTTCCGGCAGCCGCCTGCAAGATCAACTTGCCCACTTCGGTTGAGCCGGTGAAGGCGATCTTGTCCACGTCGGGATGGGCCGCCAGCGCGGCGCCGGCGGTTTCACCATAGCCGGGAACGACGTTGACGACGCCGTCGGGAAATCCCGCTTCCGCGATCAATTCTGCCAACAGCAGCGCGCTCAGCGGAGTCTGCTCGGCCGGCTTCAACACCACGGTGCAGCCCGTCGCCAGCGCCGGACCCAGCTTCCATGCCGCCATCAACAGCGGAAAATTCCAGGGAATGATTTGTCCCACAACGCCAATCGGCTCGCGCCGCGTGTAGGCGAAAAACTTCGCGTGCTTCGATCCCGCCGAGATCGGAATGGTGTTGCCTTCGATCTTGGTAGCCCAGCCCGCCATGTAGCGGAAGAGGTCGACCGCCAGCGGCACATCGGCGACGCGCGCCACGGCCAACGGCTTGCCATTGTCCAGGCTCTCGATCTGCGCGAATTCTTCCAGACGCTCTTCCAGCAGGTCGCCCAGCTTCCAGATCAGCCGCCCGCGCTGCGAGGGAGACATTTCCGCCCAGGCGCCGCCGTCGAAAGCCTTGCGCGCCGCCTTGACCGCGCGCGCGATGTCTTCCCGATCGCCTTCGGCCACTTGCGCCATGACTTCCCCGGTGGCGGGATTGTAAGTGGGAAACGTCTTTCCGGAAGCCGCCTCCATCCACTTGCCGCCTATAAACATCTGGCGCGGTTTGGCGATGAACTCTTGCACCCGGCTGTGAACTTGGGGAGCGCTGACGATGGTAGACATACAAACCTCCTGGGCAGAACGCGCGCCGCGCGTCACGCTGAATCGAATGGCGGGGTTGGTATCGCGAAGACGCAGTTGATGCGTTGGCTTGCGACGGATGCCCACATCCTTGCGGGAAAGTCTATCAGAGGAGTCCGAGCCGTGCGAAGTGATCAGGGGCAGGGGCTAGGGGTTAGTAGCTAGCGATTAGTGGCTAGTGAATAGTGATCTGGGAACACATCTCATCCCTGGACCGATCGCCGGCCACTGACAACTGACCACTGACCACCTAACCACTGATTCACTGTGCGACCGCCGCCTCCACATTAGGAGCAAGGACAAATAACCGATCGACGCGCGTGACCTTCAACGACGTCAGGAGGCGGTCGTTGGCCCCGGCGATAATCAGCTTGCGACCTGAATTCTCGCGCGAAACGTGTGCCCCCACCAGGCAGCCGATGCCGGCCGAATCGATATAAGGCATGTCCGCCACGTCGATGATCAGCAGGTTGGAATTGTCGGACCGAACCATGGTTTGCAACGGAAAGAAATTGCCCAACAGCAGCGGCCCATGAATCCGAAATACCGTGGCCCCGGACTTGTCCTCGATTTTCTCGATTTCCAGCGGCTTATCTTGCATAGCCATTCATTCTATAACGGCAGGTTTCCGCCCCAATGTTAATTTCCGATTACCGCCCGCCATTTGCCGGGACGGCGAGCCTTGCCTAGCTGGTTACATTTCTTAGCAAATCCATCGAAATAAGTTGTTGCCCGCGCGCATCACAAAGGAAAGGTTGGAATCGTTGTGCCGCCGCCTATCGGATTCGAATGCAAACTACCGACGTTGCGCAAAGCACAAGTCAGCGACAGGAATCGGCTATCAGCCGTGCCGGCTTGAATGCCGCCAATTTCTTTCTAGCCGAGGCCGTTGGCGTGGTCTTGCCAGTGCTCAACGGCTTCTTGCGAGCTTCGGGCTGGCGCTATGATTCCATTGGAATTGCAACCGCCGTCGCCGGGCTCGGAACGTTTCTGTTTCAGACCCGGCCGGCCTCCTGACCGATCGCATCAACTCCCGCCGGGCGCTTGTTCGGAGCAACGTCTCTGCCGGTCGGAGTCTGTTTCGTATGTCTCCCGCTGCCGGCGCTGCCCAGAGTTTCTTTGCGCCGGTGCTGGCCGCATTGGCGTGGTCTCTGGTGGGATATGCGCGGATCAATAAAACTATGGGCGACAATCAAGACTGGAACCATGAAAAATCATGCAGCTTTAGTCGCGACGGGACTTCGCATGGACTTAAACAAAGTTCATTAACACGATGCCGGCTTTCCGGCGAAGGAAGGAAAGGAAAAAATTCATGTCTGATATTCGATCGGAATATGTAGAGCTATCGGTCGCAGATGGCGGCACGATGCGGGCCTGGTTCTCTCGCCCGGCTAAGCAAGAAGTCCGGGCCGGATTGATGGTGTTTCAAGAAGCCTTTGGCGTGAACGCTCATATCCGGTCGGTAGCCGACCGCTTCGCCAAAGCCGGCTTCGCGGCAATCGCGCCCGAACTCTATCACCGTTCGTCACCCGGTTTCGAGAGCGGTTATGACGACGCTGCTCCGGCGATTGCGTTGGCACGGCAATTGACCACGGAAGGTTTGGAGGCCGATATCCGCGCCACTCATGCTTTTCTGCGCGATCAGGGGAGCGACAACATGGCCTGCGTCGGATATTGCATGGGCGGAAGAGTTGCGTTCCTGGCCAATACAGCCGTGCCGATCCGTGCGGCGATTTCTTTCTACGGTGGGGGGCTCGATGGTGTCATTGACCGCGCCTCAGACTGCTCCGCGCCCATGCTGTTCTTCTGGGGAGAGAAAGACAAGCACATCACCGGGGAACATCGCCAGAAAGTCGCGGAAGGAATGCATGCATCCAAACAGCCGTCGGTACAGGTTACATTCTCCGACGCGGACCACGGGTTTTTCTGCGACCAGCGCGCCAGCTACAACCCTGCGGCCGCGAAGTTGTCCTGGGATCTGACATTGTCGTTCTTCGAACAGTACCTATAGAAAGTCAACAAACGTCTTTGGAATTGTCATCACGAGTCGGCGGACCGGGCCCCCGAAGAGCGCCGCTTTTGCGCTTGTTGGGGTGAAGTTCAGCCGGTGAGGGATCTGCTGTTTCTGTGCGCTAGTGAAATTTTCTACATGCCTCGTCGCTCCCAATCCGCTGCCCATGATGTCGCCACCCACTCGGATTGGAAGTTCGCCATCCGCGCCCTTCGCCATCGCAACTATCTGCTTTTCTTCTCCGGACAGACCGTCTCGCTGATCGGCACCTGGATGACGCGCATCGCCACCGCGTGGCTGGTGTATCGCTTGACTCATTCGCCGTTTCTGCTGGGCCTCGTGGGATTCTGCGGCCAAATTCCGGTTTTCCTGCTGGGGCCGTTCGCCGGAGTCTGGGTTGACCGCTGGAACCGTCATCGCGTGCTGGTGGTCACGCAGATTCTGTCGATGGTGCAGTCGTTCTGCCTGGCGGTGTTGGCGCTTGAGCCATCGCATCACGGTCACCGATATCATTCTGCTCAGCCTGTTCCAGGGAACGATCAACGCCTTCGACATGCCGGCGCGCCAGGCGTTCGTAATCCAGATGGTGGAAGATCGAGAGGACCTGCCCAATGCCATCGCGCTGAACTCGTCGATGGTGAATGTCTCGCGCCTGCTCGGTCCCTCGATCGCCGGCGCCGTTATCGCGCTGTCGAGCGAAGGTTATTGCTTCCTGATCGACGGCTTCAGCTATCTGGCGGTAATCGCGTCACTGCTGGCGATGACCGGCGTGGTGAAGCAGCAGGTGAAGATCAGGCGGCAGGTCCTGCAGGAGCTGGCCGAAGGCTGGCGCTACGTCTCGGGCTTCGTGCCCATCCGCTCCATCTTGCTGCTGCTGGCATTGGTGTCACTGGTGGGAATGCCTTACACCGTGCTGATGCCGCTGTTTGCCGCGCGCGTGCTGCACGGCGGCCCGCACACTTTGGGATTCCTGATGGGGGCGGCCGGAGTGGGCGCGCTCATCAGCGCAAGCTGGCTGGCCACGCGCCGATCGGTGCTGGGACTGGGCCGCGTGATTCCCAGTATGGCAGCGCTGTTTGGCGGAGCGCTGATTGCGTTTTCCTTTTCGCACTGGCTGTGGCTGTCGTTGCTGCTGATGGTGGCAACCGGGTTCGGCATGATGCAGGCAGATGGCTGCCAGCAACACCGTCCTGCAAACCATTGTGGACGACGACAAGCGCGGCCGGGTCATGAGCTTCTACTCGATGGCGATCATGGGTATGACGCCGTTCGGCAGCTTGTTCGCCGGAATCGTGGCGGCGCGGATTGGAGCGCCGTACACCCTGGCCATCGGAGGCGCCTGCTGCATCGTCGGCGCATTGTGGTTCGTCAACAAGCTGCCAAAGATTCGCGCCCATATTCGCCCCATTTATTCGCGCCTGGGAATCCTGCCGGTAATGGCGAACGGAATTCAGGCGGCGACGTTGCACGTGGAGCAGGAAGAGTGAGGTGCGGCGGAACTTTGTATCACCGCGCGGAAGCTGTATTACCAGGCGGAACGCTTACCAGTGCACGACGTTACTACCAGTGCGGAAAATTTATTACCAGGCTGAACGTTTTATTGAAGGGGCGCAGCTTTAGCTGCGCCGCAAAAGTCATCCCATTTCTTGTCATCCCGACCGAGGACTTCAGTCCGAGCGGAGGGATCTGCGGTTCCTCGGGCCACGCCGGTTTGTGTCAGGACACGGCTTTAGCCATGCCGAAGAGCGACGCAACAAATGTGGGCTTCAGCCGCTGCATAAGTTGTGCAGGGGCTGAAGCCCGAATTTTCGTCTGCATTTTATCGGCATGAGTAAACTCATGCCCTGATACAAACCGCGTGTCGCAGGGTGCCATTCTAGCTTTGATTTTGGGCTAGGTCGGGAGAGACGACCCCGCCGCTGCACGATAACCCTCGCCAATCCTACATCACCGGCGGCACGGTGATTCCCATCACGCCCAGTACCCGCATCAACTCCCGCCGAACCACCGCGGCCGTCGCCAGCAGAAATTTCTTCCGCCCCTCATCGGCCTCGGTCAGAATGTGGTGCCGGTGATAGAAATTATTGAACTGCTGCGCCAGCTGAAAAGCATGCTTGGCCGCAAACGCCGGCTCCGTCGTAGCGATACATTGTTCGACCACAAACGAAGTCTTGCCGGCCAGCAGCCATAGCTCCCAAATCTCCGTGCCGCTCGGCTCGGCGAAGTGGCGAGCATAATCCACGTCGGCGGCTAGCGCCTCTTCGGGCTCGATTCCGGCCTTGCGGAAAATATTCGTCGCGCGCACTACGGCGTATTGCGCATAAGGGCCAGTCTCGCCTTCAAAGGCCAGCGCTTCCTTGAAGTCGAAGGCGATCACCGACTGCTTGGTGAACTTCAGCATGAAATAACGCAGCGCTCCGATCGCAATCTGCGTGCTGATGCTTATGCGCTCGGCATCGTCCAGCTCGGCGTGCCGGCTGTCGACTTCCTTCTTCGCGGCTGTGATCAGCGCGTCGAGCAGGTCATCGGCCTTGACCCCGAAGCCCTTACGTCCAGATACCTCAATGTAGGACTTGGCGCGATCTTCTTCCTTGACCTCGTAGCCGAGCTCCAGAGCGCAGCGCGGCGTGAGCGCCACCATCTCATAAGAGAAGTGAGTGTAATGCGCGGCTTGTTCGGTGTAGCCCAGCAGGCGAATGCGCCTCGACCACAGTGTTCTGCGGATCGGACTGCCGCGAGTCGATGACGTTATAGATCGCCGCGACATTGCCAAAGTGCGGATGGTCGGGCTCGCCCTGCTCGGCCGAGATCCAGACTTCATGATGATTGGGATAGCGATAGAACCTGCGATATCCGAAGTCGCGCCCCAGCAGCCCAAACTTCCACAGGTGATACGCGATGTCCTTGCCGACGTACCCAACTGTCCCATTCGACCGCACGATGACCTTGGCATCTTCGTCGGGCCCGGCCTTATCGTCGCTCGTCATCCCGAGTTCTTCACTTGTCATCCCGAGCGCAGGCGGCCTGCTCTTGGCCGCCGAAGCCGAGGGATCTGCGGTTCCCGGGTGCCCCATTTCAGCGCCCTCTTTTTGCGCTGAAGTGGGAGACGACTTCGGTCTCGTCATCACCCAACAACCTTTATTCTTCCCCTCCGTCTCGAAATACAGCACGCCTTTCTGCTTCAGCAACTCGAAGGCAGCATCCCAAAAGTGCAGGTGCAGGATCTCGCTCTCGCGCGGCAGAAAGTCGTACTCAATGTCGAGCCGGTCCATGGTCTCCAGATGCCGCCGCAGCACCGCCGTGGAAATGAGCTCAGCAATCTCGGCCAGCTCGTTGCCCCCCTGCTCGATGGCATGCAACGCATCCGACCGCGCCTGCAAGCGCTCTTTGTCCTCCTTCGTACCATTGCGAGACGCGAGCGTACAGGTCCCAGCAGTAGTAATCGAAGCGATCATCCGCCTCTAATAGTCCCACAATGTCAGACTTCGATAGGCTCTCCAGCCGGGTGAAGCCGACGACCACGTCGGCAACCTGCACTCCGGTATTGTCGATGTAATTCTGGATGTCGACGGTGTGTCCGGCGGAGCGCAACAGGCGCACGAAAGTATCGCCCAGGATGGCATTGCGCAAATGTCCGATGTGCGCCGCTTTGTTGGGATTGATGCTGGTGTGCTCGACCAGAATTTTGCCGCTGACGTTGGCCGCGCCTTCGCCCGCATGACCGGTGGCTCCGATGATCTGCGCCGCTGCCAGGGCTCGCGCCGCAACCTCGCGCTTCAGCCGCGCATTGATGTAGCCGGCGCCGGCGACTTCCAACTTGTCGAATCCATCGGGGAGGGGAAGCTCGGCGACAATCTCCTCGGCAATCTTGCGCGGAGCCTTGCGCAGCCGCTTGGCCAGCTCAAACGATAGGGGCAGCGCGAACTCGCCCATCTCCACGTTGGGCGGCTGGTCGATGACGATGTTGGCCAAATCGACGTGATACTTCTCGCGCAGGAAGGCGCGGACGTGTTTGGCCAGTTTCTTTTGTTGCTCAAGGTACATGGCGCCGCTTTTCGCTGTTCGCTTTAAGCCTTTAGCCTTTTGGGAAACTCTAATTAACGCTTGCCTTGAAGGGGACGGCCTTCAGGCCGTCCGTCAGTACGCGCAAAATCATGCGGCTTTAGCCGCTGCGGAACCTCGCTTTGACTTGATCAGAGTTTCCTTAGCTCTTAGCCTTCGGATTGTTCTCTGTGTCCTCTTGTGGTGAATGAAAAATTCGAGGTACATGAAATAGCTGTTCGCCCTTCGGCTGGGTGGAGCACCGCTTCAGCGGTGCAGTTAAGTGGCGGAAATGGTCCGGCTTTAGCCGCTGAGGTAAAGGCAAATTACCCCAGGCGCTAAAGCGCAGTTCGAGGGGGCAGTTTTCATGCACGCCTGAAGGCGTGCTCCACCCCTAGACCACACGTTCTATTGTGAACCGAAACGTTCCGACAACTCCATAGCATCTTAAACAGAATAACAAACGCCAGGTTTGACGCTGCTTTCGCCGCTTACCTATGATGAAATCTCTTGCGAGTCGCCTCTCGAGTCACTCCCATGCGCATTGCCTATCTCGATTGCTTCTCTGGCATCAGCGGCGACATGTTTCTGGGCGCGCTGCTCGACGCCGGAGTTCCGTTCGAGCTGCTGCAGAAAACCGTCGCCGACCTGAACATCGGGGCGGCGCTGGAGATGTCGCGCGTGGATCGCGGCGGCATCTCCGGCGACGAAGCTGGACGTGATCGTGGATGGCGAGAAGGATATGCCGCGCGAGGAGTTCTGGGGGGCAGCGGCAGGGACAGGGGCCAGTAGGGACCGCCAACCACGGGCACGCGATGTACCTGAAGCTCGAACCGCAGGTCCCTCCACTCCGCTGCGCTCGGTCGGGATGACAGAATAAGTCGCTTCGCTCCGGTCGGGATGACAGGCTAAGAGTCGCGGCGACTCAGAGTGGCTCAGCCGGTCAGCGCATTCACATGATGGTCCTATCTCACGCTCCACCCGTAGCCTCAGCGAAATTCTGAAGATCATTGCGGCGGCTGCGATCAGCGAGCGCGCCAAGCAGACGGCGAGCGAGATTTTCCTGGCGCTGGGCGCGGCCGAAGCAAGAGTCCACAACATCGGTATCGAACGACATTCACTTCCACGAAGTGGGCGCGGCCGACGCAATCGTCGACATTGTCTGCGCAGCGGTCGGCGCGGAGGCGCTCGGAGTGGAGCAGTTCGTCTGCTCGCCCCTGAACGTCGGCAGGCGGGAGCGTGGCTTGCGCCCATGGCGTGCTGCCGGTTCCTGCGCCTGCGACTCTGGAATTGCTGCAGGGTGTGCCGATTTATTCCGGCGAAATTCAGAAAGAACTGGTCACCCCGACCGGGGCCGCGATCGTGAAGGTGATAGTCTCAAGCTTCGGGCCGCGTCCGTTGATGACGACGGAGAAGATCGGCTACGGCGCCGGATCGCGCGATTTTGCCGGGCACGCGAATGTGTTGCGCATCAGCATCGGCGAGACGCGGGAGCAGTCAGCGCGAATCCGCCGATTTCGCCGGCAGCCTGCGCAGAGACCGGCAGCATCAGCCGAGGAAGAGATCGCGATCCTGGAAGCGAACCTGGACGACCTGAATCCGCAGCTCATCGGCTACATCGTAGAGAAGGTTTTGGCCGAGGGCGCGCTGGATGTCTTCACCACGCCGGTGCAGATGAAGAAGAATCGCCCGGGAACGCTGCTGACGGTTCTGGCGCGTCCCGAACAGGAAGAGCGGCTGCGCGCGCTGCTGTTTCGCGAGAGCAGTACGCTGGGCATCCGGACGCGTCATGAGAAGCGCTACGCGCTGGCCCGCCGTCACGAGACGGTCGCGACGCCGTGGGGCGAAGTTCGCATGAAGGTGGCGCAGCTTGAACGGCACGGTTTCGCAGTACGCGCCTGAATATGAAGATTGCCGGCGCATCGCCGCCGAGCATCACCTTCCGCTGAAGACAGTGATGCAGGAAGCTATCCGCTTGTACCTGGACCGACAGCATGGATAAAGCCAAGCCCGAAAAGTTCTACATCACCACGCCTATTTATTACGTCAACGCGCGGCCGCACATCGGGCACACGTACACCACGGTGGTGTGCGACGCTATCGCCCGCCGCCAGCGCATGATGGGCGTGGACACCTGGTTTCTTACCGGCACCGACGAGCATGGGCAGAAGATCGAGCGCTCGGCCGCCGCCGCCGGCTGCTCGCCCAAGGAGTTTGTCGACAAGGTTTCCGGCGAGTTCCGCGGGCTGTGGGACCGGATGAAGATTACCTACGACGACTTCATCCGCACCACCGAGCCGCGGCATGTGCGCGGCGTGCAGGCCATGTTCACGCGCTTGCAGGAGCGCGGCTACATCTACAAGGGCTCGTACAGCGGGCAGTATTGCGTCTTCGACGAGCTGTATGTCGACGTTGTCGGGCCCGGCGCGCCCTGTCCCGAATGCGGTCGTCCGACCGAAACGGTTCACGAGGAAAACTATTTCTTCAAGCTGTCGGCGATGGAAGAGCGGCTGCTGAAGTATTACGCCGAGCATCCCGACTTCATTCGTCCCGAGACCCGACGCAATGAAGTGATCGCCTTCGTGCGCAGCGGACTGCGCGATCTCTCCGTCAGCCGCACCTCGTTCAAGTGGGGCATTCCGGTGCCGGGCGATCCCAAGCACGTGATCTACGTGTGGCTGGACGCGCTGACCAATTACCTGACCGCGATTGGCTTCGGCTCCGACGATCCTAAGGACCAACAGAAGCTGGAGCGCTACTGGCCGGCCGACGTGCACATGATCGGCAAGGAGATTGTGCGCTTCCACTGCGTCTATTGGCCGGCGTTTCTGCTGGCGGCCGACCTGCCGCTGCCGCAGTCGATCATCGCGCACGGCTGGCTGCTGTTTGAAGAGAGCAAGATGTCGAAGTCGCGCGGCAACATCGTGCGCAGCGAGACCATTCTCGACACGCTGGGCCAGGACGCGCTGCGTTATTTTCTGCTGCGCGAAATCGTTTTCGGGCAGGATGGCTCGTTCAGCTTCGACGCGCTGGTGCAGCGCTTCAACGCCGACCTGGCCAATGGGATCGGCAATCTGGCCAGCCGCACGCTAAGCATGATCGCGCGCTACTTCGAGGGCGAGGTGCCGTATCCGTCGGCGACCGGGCGCACGTCCGCGGATGAGGCGATCGCGACCCTGGCGCAGCAGACGATCGCCGAGTTTGATGCCGCAGTTCGAACAGTTTCAGTTCTCACGCGCGCTCGAAACCGCGTGGACGCTGGTCGCGGCGGTCAACAAGTACATCGTGGAGAACGAACCGTGGGCGGTCGCCGAGCGCGACGACAAAGATTCGCGGGCGCGGCTGGGAACGATTCTTTACACCTCGGCCGAGGCGCTGCGGATTGTGACTGCCCTGGTTCATCCGGTTATTCCCGAAGCCACGGCCCGCATCTGGACGCAGCTGGGCTCGGGCGAAATCGGCCAACTCGATTTGCGGCAGCTGGCGTGGGGACAATTGCAGTTGGGCGCGAAACTGGGCAAAGTGGAAGCGGTGTTTCCGCGCGCCGACAAGAGCATGATCGAAAGGATGCAAAGATGGAACAGGAACGCTCGGCCGAGAGCGAAACGAAACCGAGCGGAACAGAAGCTGTCGAAGCCAAAGCCGGCGGAACTAAGTCTGGGGCAGGCGAATCACAGCCCGCATCGCGCGGTATCGCAAGCCGAACAGCCGGCGGGGCAATCCTCAGCGCCAGTCCGGAACGGCGGTACAGCGGCCTCTGACGGCAGCGCCTGCCGGTGCAGGCGTGACGCCCGAAGCCGGCAATAAGATCGGGATCGACGATTTCCTGAAAGTCGAGCTGCGCGTGGGCGAAGTGAAAGTGGCCGAGAAGGTGAAAGGCGCCGACAAGCTGTTGCGTCTGGAAGTCGATATCGGCAGCGAAGTGCGGCAGATCGTGGCTGGGATCGCCAAGGCTTACGATCCGGAAAAACTGGTCGGACGCAAAGTGGTGATCGTCGCCAATCTACAGCCGAGAAAACTTCGCGGGCTGGAATCGAATGGCATGATTGTCGCCGCGTCACTGGGTGACGAAGGCCAGCCGGTCCTGGCCGGTTTTCTGGAAGACGTTCCGGTGGGCGCAAAGTTAAAGTAAGCAGGAATTTCGGCGCCGGCGAGAGTGGCCTGAACGAAATCTGGAGCGGGAGACGGGAATCGAACCCGCGACCAACAGCTTGGGAAGCTGTGACTCTACCACTGAGTTACTCCCGCTCAGTCGAGTGGTGAGCAAAGTTTAACACTGCGCAATTGAGGCCGCAATTTACTCGCGGCGCAAGAGTTCCTCGGCGGAGGCACTATGCACAAGGCACAGCCGGCAGCGGTCCCGGCAAGCACGCAGCAGACCGACGACCTGTCGCTGATCCGCGGCGGGCCTTTCTATCAGCTGCAGCGGAAGTCGCGCCTGATGGCCGAGGATCGCTGGCACTTCGGACGCCGCGTGATTCTCGCCATTGCGGTCGGCTGGCTGCCGCTGGTGCTGGCCACTGTGCTTTTCAATCCGCACGGCTGGTCCGTGCTGCTGCAAGCGACTACCTGCGTTTACTCCCGGCTGTGGATTGCGATACCAGTGTTGCTGATCGGGCAAGTCGTAATGGAGACTCGCTTTCGCCTGATCGTGAATCATGTGCGGGACGCCGGCCTGTTGGACGAAACCGGCCTTCGCCAATTGGATGGCGTTATTGCACGGCTGGCACGTCTGCGGGATAGTCTGGCGCCTGAACTGATTATCATCGCCCTGGCCTACGCTCACACCGTTTGTGATCTGGAAGACGCGAATCGATATCGCACCTGCCTGGGCGGTGTACCGCAGTGGCGGCATGGTACAAGCCACACCGGCGGCATGGTATTACGCCTTGGTCAGCCAGATGATCTACCAGTTCCTCATTGGGCTGGCCTTGTGGAAGTGGCTGCTGTGGGCGCTGTTTCTGTTTAAGCTGTCGCGCATGAAGTTGAATCTGATGGCCACCCATCCCGACGGACACGGTGGGCTGGGCTTCCTCGGACTCTCGCCGCTGGGCTTGACGCCTGTAGCTTTTGCGGCGGCGACGGCCATCGGTGCCACCTGGCGTTACGAGATTCTGAACGCGGGCGCGCACCTGAAGGACTTCCGCATGCCGGGCATCGTGCTGCTGCTGGTGGTCATTGTGGTCGCACTGGGTCCGCTGGCCTGCTTTATTCCCGACCTGTCGGCGCTGCGGCGACGCGGAATTCTGCAATACGGCATCCTGGCCCAGATTCACAGCACCGACTTCCACGAGAAGTGGATCGTCAACCGCAAGGGCCACGAAGAAGAGTTCCTCACCGCTCCCGAAATCAGCGCCATGACCGATTTTGGCGCCAGCTATGAAAACATCGAGAAGATGCTGCCGTTTCCGCTGGACAAAGGCGCTCTGCTGGGATTGGCCCTGGCCGTCGCACTGCCCATGCTTCCCGCCGTGCTGGCCGAGATACCCTTGAAGGAAGTCTTGAAGGACTTGTTCGAAGCTGTGCGTTAGAGACCGCTTGCCGCTCTGCGTTTTTCTTGGGTCACTATCCTGACCTCGTTTACCGGTGCCGGAAACTGAGCGATCCATTCTCTTTTTGTCATGCCGAGAGCAGCGGCGCTTTCCCCGGCATTTGTCATCCCGACTGAGGACTTCAGTCCGAGCGGAGGGCTCTGCGGTACGTCGGCTGTGAGGGGACACACTTGGGATTACAACTCCCGACGTCGTGAAAGATGGAAGCAACTGGCTCAGGCTGACAAATCAACTCGGCTCAAAACGAGCCGGGGATTCACTGTGACCGTCTTCCGTGTTGTAACATCTTCTAACACAGGGGCTGTACGACCCGAAGGACCAGGCTATGTATCACTACGATCCCACGACCGCTCTGGAAGAGTTGAATGAAGAAGCTGTGCTGCCGAATCCCGTACATCTGCGCGATATGATGCTGCGTGCCCATCTGGATGCCGGCCATTCGCTGGAGTACAACCGCATCTTCGTCGAGTACCAGAAAAAGTTCGGCGAGGTGCAGCAATTGGGGCGGCAGTTGCTCAACGAGCTGGGCAAAGGGTAAGACAAGCGTGGACGCCTTACCCTCAACCAACCCCTGCTCCCGGAGGACTGTTTGAAAGTCTGGCTATTGTCCGTATTCTTTTGTCTATTCGCCATCACGGCCGTCGCGGCCGAGGGTCATCCGGTTTCCTACCGCAGCGGTGACGAAACCGTGCATGGCATGCTCTACCTGCCGTCCGGCAAGGGACCATTTCCGGCGCTGGTCGTCATTCACGAATGGTGGGGATTGAACGACTGGGTGGAGCAGCAGGCTTCCAACCTTGCTCACCAGGGTTACGTCGCATTGGCCATTGATTTGTACCGCGGCAAAGTGGCCACCACTCCGGACCAGGCACACGAGATCATGCGTGGCGTTCCCGAGGACCGGGCCAATCGCGACTTGCTGGCGGCCACCGCCTATCTCCGTACATTGACTACGGTCGATCCCAAGCGCATGGGTTCGATCGGATGGTGCATGGGCGGCGGCTATGCGTTTGATCTGGCAGTGCTCGATCCCAAACTGAAAGTTGCGGTGGTCAACTACGGGCATCTGGCTGCCGACAATGCGACGCTGAAAAAAATTCATGCTTCGATTCTCGGTATCTTCGGCGGCAAGGACCAGGGAATCCCAGTGGCCGACGTTGAGAAGTTTCAGTCACAGATGCTGGCCCTCGGCAAGAAAGTGGAGATCCACATCTTCCCCAATGCTGGACACGCGTTTGAAAACCAGAATAACCTGAAGGCCTACCGGGAAGAAGACACCGACCAGGCCCGGAAGTACACAGTGGACTTTCTGACGAAAAATTTGAGACTCTAACGGTGCCGCGAGGAGGAATCGTGCGCAAGAGAACGTGCGTGGTGTGGGTGATGCTGGCTCTGGTCTTACCACCGGCGCTTTGGGTGCTGAAGATTGAAATTACCTATGCGCGCAACGTACGGCATATCCCGGCGGCTTTCCGTCTGCAGCATCACCCGCCTACCCGTATGTGGAAAGCGTAACAGTTTCATAGTTTCGAAACTGGTGTTGGTAGAAATCAGAATCTGCTGTTGAGTTCTTCATCAAACTGTTTAGCCTCTGCCTTCAGCAGCTAAGCAGACCGCTAAGAAAGTCGGGTTTGGCACGTTGTTGAAGGGGCGCACCTTCAGGTGCGCCGTATAAGCCTTTTATTTTTGTCATTCCTCGTGCGCTTTAGCCCACGAGGAATCTGCTTTCCCGAGTTTTTCGGCGGTCTGTAAAGCCCTCCCCTTGGAATGCGGGTGCGTCACGACTTGAAGTCGCGCCCTAATACAAATCTGACTTGCAGCAACTGATTGAGACAGCCCGTCGCTTTGCTAAGGGAACTCTGATTAAGTCAAAGCTAGTTCCCGCCGCGGCTAAAGCCGGATAAATCCGCGGGCGCTCGACGGACGGCCTGAAAGGCCGTCCCCTTCAAACCAAAGCTTAATCAGAGTTTTCCTAATTCCGTTCACCACTCCATTGGCTTTTCAGCTCGGCTTTACACGCGCTCCAGGATCATCGCGATCCCTTGTCCCACGCCGATGCACATGGTGCACAGAGCGTAGCGCCCGCCGGTCCGCTGCAGCTGGCGCACTGCGGTCATCACCAGCCGCGCACCGCTGGCGCCCAGAGGATGGCCCAACGCGATGGCTCCGCCATTGGGATTGACGTGCGCAGCATCATCGGGAATTCCCAGTTCGCGAAGTACCGCCAGTGCCTGCGAGGCGAAGGCCTCGTTCAGTTCAATGACATCCATGTCGGCGATGTTGAGCCCGGCAAGTGCGAGCACTTTGCGGGTGGCCGGTACCGGCCCGATGCCCATGATGCGCGGCGCAACTCCGGCCGCTGCCGCCGCCACCACGCGCGCCTTCGGCGTCAGACCAAAACGCTTGGCCGCATCTTCCGAAGCCAGCAGCACCGCGCAGGCGCCATCGTTGACGCCGGAAGCATTGCCGGCGGTGATGGTGCCATTCGGCTTCACGATCGGCTTCAACGCGGCGAGCGCTTCCAGAGTCGTGTCGGGCCGGGGATGCTCATCTTCGATCGACGACCACCGGAGCTCCCTTGCGCGGCGGAATGGTTACCGGCGTGATTTCCGCTGCCAGCATGCCGTTGCGCTCGGCAAATGCGGCCCGCTGCTGGCTGCGATAGGCGAACGCGTCCTGGTCTGCGCGCGAGATGCCGAACTCTTCGGCGACATTCTCGCCAGTCTCGGCCATGGAATCGACGCCGTATTGCGCTTTCATCAGCGGATTCACGAATCGCCAGCCCAGAGTGGTGTCTTCCATTTTCATGCTCGCGAGACCAGGCCGCATCGGCCTTGCCCATGACGAACGGCGCCCGCGACATGCTCTCCACGCCGCCGGCAATCAGCAGAGAACTTTCGCCAGTCTTGATGGCGCGAGCGGCGATCGAGACGGCATCCAGGCTGGAGCCGCAGAGCCGATTGACCGTGGTTCCGGGCACGGACTGCGGCAGTCCCGCAAGCAGTAGCGCCATGCGCGCGACGTTGCGATTATCTTCACCGGCTTGATTGGCGCAGCCCAGGATCACGTCGTCAACCGCGCTCCAGTCGACGCGAGGGATTGCGTTCTATCAGCGCCTTGATCGGGATGGCGGCGAGATCGTCAGTGCGAACCGTCGGCAAGCGATCCGCCATAGCGGCCGAAAGGAGTGCGGATGACATCGCAGATAAAAGCGCTCGAGCATTCGAGAAACGTACCCCACATTTTACGGAAATCGAAGCGAATGATTCCATCATACTTCAGCTATGTAGGATAGGAATATGCCGGCGAACGCCGCCGCCGGTGCCTACTTGGTCAGAAGGTGCAGCAGCAATCCAACCGTGGTCCAGAAGGGCGTAACCAGCAGAAAGGAGAACAACAGGCCTTGGGGAAACTGCAGGCTGGCCGCAGCATCGCCGGGGCTCCAGGTCAGGTCGGTTGAGTGGTAATGCCCTGATTGAATTCCGGAAGCCGGGTGAGAGCCAGCATAAGGTAGCAACTCTATAGGAAGAGTGAGCGAGCCGCAGGGTTGGCTCGGCCTATCCGGCAATTCGCGGTCATAGACGCCCGGTGCCCTGAGGGATCTCGAAGCGCTTCATTTTATTGTAAAGAGAACTGCGCGGAATTCCCAGCCGCCGAGCGGCGCGCTCAATCGAGCCCGGCTTCGTCGTGCAGCACATGATTGATATAGGCCCGCTCCATCTGCTTCAGCGTGCCGCTCGTGCCGCTCAGGCGAACCGGCTCGTGCATCGAAGAGCCTTGGAAGTGCAGATGCTGCGCCGTCAAGAGGTTGTTTTCCGCGATCAGCAGGGCGCGCTCCAGCACATTACGCAACTCGCGAATATTGCCGGGCCAGGAGTACCGCTGCAACGTCGACATGGCCGAATCGGCGATCGTCATCTCCTGACGGCCACAGTTGCTGGGCCAGATTGCAGCAGCAACTGTTGCGCCAGCGGCGCGGATGTCTTCGACCCGCTCGCGCAGCGGTGGAACCTGAATGTAAACGATGTTCACCCGAAAATAGAGATCGCTGCGAAACCGCTGCTGGCGGACCAATTCGAGCAACTCGCGATGGGTGGCGGAAATCAGGCGGATGTCGACGGCGCGGTCGCGAACATCGCCCAGGCGGCGAAACACGCGGTCCTCCAGCACCTTCAGCAGCTTGGGCTGCACCTGCAAATCGATGTCGCCGATCTCGTCGAGAAATACGGTGCCACGATTGGCGACTTCCAGCAGGCCCTGCTTGGCATTTACGGCGCTGGTGAACGCGCCTTTTTCGTGGCCGAACAGTTCCGACTCCAGCAGTTCGCGCGACAAGCCGGCACAGTTCAGATCGAGAAAAGGCTCGTCGGCTCGCGGCCCATTGCGGTGAATCCAGTTGGCCAGCACGCCTTTTCCGGCGCCGGTTTCGCCTTGCAGCAGAATGGGACTCTCGCTGGCCAGCACGCGGTTGGCGATCTCGCGCAGGCGGCGAATCGCCGCGCTGGATCCCAGAGAACGGATTCAAGCATTCGCGCTTGGCCTTGGCTCGCCGCCGGCAAGGGTTGCGGATGCTTGCGCGTCGCCCAGCATCCGCAGCAACAGCGAATGCAGTCCGGACAGTTCCACCGGCTTGACCAGAAACTGCTCGGCTCCGTGTTGAATGGCCGCCGGCTCCCATGGCGGGGCTCCGCCTGGCCGGAGAGCACAAGCACGGAACGGCCGGGCCAAGCGTTTTCAGCTGCCGCAGCAATTGCGGAGCGTCGCCGTTGGGAAGAGAAAAATCGAGTACCGCCGCGTCCGGCTGGAAGCTTTGCAGCTGCAGCTTGCGCGTCGCGGCAGTTGGCGGCTTCGGACACGATGTGGCCCTTGGCGCCCGAGGAAATTACAGATACCGGAACGAATGACGGGATCGATATCGACGACCAGAATTCGGTTTTGGCTCAAGCACTCACCTGCCTAATGACATGAAGAGTCGCTCGAGGGTCTCGCGACGTACCTGAATCGATTTCAACCGGAGAGAAAAGAATCGATTATGCGTGGCCGGCATTCCTCGCTCTTTCGGGGTCGCTCAATAAAGACCAAGTGCGATTGGCCAACCACGAAATGTAATCCTCTGCGCAATTCTGGAAACTGGCAGTGACCACGGTCACATAGGAAATGTTCGTACCCAAAAAAAGGCGGACCGATACAGCAGGTCCGCCTGACGGAGATTGGGTTTTGTTTAGAGCCGATCGGCCATCACATAAATTGTTCCGGTGTGCGCAGTGATCTGTTTTTAGGAGCCGGAACTTTCCATCCGGTTCACAGCGGAGACTTCTTGATGCCCGCTAGCTGCAGTCCGATGCTCCACAGAAATCGTGGATTATTGGAGAGGTAGCGTCGCCAAAGCCGGCGAGGTTCCTTCAAGAGCCGGTACAGCCATTGCAGCCCGCAATTTTTCATCCACGGCGGAGCGTCCGGCAAAAGTCCGGCATGGATATCGAAAGCCGCTCCGACGCCCACCATGAGACGAAGTGTCGAGCCGGTCAAGATATTGCGGCCATGAAGTGCTCCTGTTTGGGAGTGCTTAGTCCAACCCAGAAGATATCGGGTTTGGCGTCGCGGACGATGTCCGGCCAGTTCGTCTTCTTCCGAGGAGTTAAGGGGCCGGAATGGCGGGGTGTATGTTCCGACAATATTTATGCCGGGAACCATTTCCTCCAAGCGCTGCTTGAGCAGTATCTGCCGACTCCCGTATTCCCGCCGTACAAGAAAGTGGCGATAGCCCGCGCGGCCGACGCCTTGCACATTTCCAGCATGAAGTCGGGACCGTAGACGCGGCGCATTCGCGCGATGTCCCCGCAAACGCCCTACCCAGACGGTCGGCATGCCGTCGGGCATGCACAGAAACGATCGCATTCAGGATGTCACGCAGGCGCGTCATCGCGTTGCGCTTCCATGATGCCGTGTACGCCGGTGACGCACACGTATCCCTTGCCATGTTCGCGGAGCAATCGCTCGGAGAGGCCCAGCGCGTCCTGCATATTGATGGCGCTGATGCCGACGCCCAGCACATTGGCGCGAGGGGGCATCGCAGGCCGTTAGTCGGACGCATAGGCCAGGGCCACTTCTTCCACGCGTCCAGCCTTTCGCAGCTCGTCTTCGATCCAGTGATAGGTGACCTTCAGACCATCGCGAAGCGGCGTTCTGGGTTCCCATCCCAGCACCGTCCGCAAACGCGAGTTGTCGCTGTTGCGGCCGCGTACGCCCTGCGGCTTGCTGCGATCGTGCCGCTTGATCAGCTTCTTGCCGGCAATGTCGCAGACCATGTCGACCAACTCGTCGACGCTCACCATCTCCTCCGTGCCCAGATTGAGCGGCTCGCGATGGTCGCTGGCCATCAGCCGCAACAGGCCTTCGACGCAATCGGTGATGTACATAAACGAGCGGGTCTGGCAGGCCGTCGCCCCACACTTCGATGATGTCGCCATCAGCCGCCAGCGCCACTTTGCGCGATATGGCTGCCGGGGCTTTCTCCTTGCCGCCTTCATACGTTCCCAGCGGCCCGTAGACGTTGTGAAAGCGCACGATCCGGGTCTCCAGTCCGTAGTCGTGCAAGATAATACTTGCAGAGCTGCTCGGTAAACAGCTTTTCCCATCCATAGCCGGCCTCAGGGATCGGCCGGATAGGCGTCTTCTTCCTTCAGCGGAGTCACGTTGGCATCGTTCTGCTTGTAGCCGGCATAAACGCAAGCCGAAGAAGAGAACAGGAAGCGCTTGATGCCGTTCAGGCGGCAGGCTTCCAGCATGTGGGCGTTGATGAGGATGTTGTTGTGGGCGATGTCGGCCAGCTTGGCGGTGATGTAGCCGATGCCACCCATGTCGGCCGCCAGGTTGTAAGACCTGGTTGATGTGACTGGTGGCTTGCAGCGTATTGTGCCAGAAGCGAAGATCGAGAAGCTCGAATTCGTCGGCCGCCGTGGGCTCAAATTCCGGCTCTTTGATGTCGACCCCGCGCACCCAATAGCCTTCGGCTTTCAGCCGCTTGACCAGATGATGCCCAATGAAGCCGCCGGCTCCGGTGACTAACACACGAGTTGCTGATTTCATGTTGATACGCCCCTTATTGCCGTGAGATAGGAATGTGAAGAACTACCGAGGGAAAACTTGGCAGGACTTAGCGCGTGCATCGCGGCCGCTACAAAAAAGGCGCTTCATTGATTCGTCTACCGGCCGCGGTGCGCGCAAACCTGATTCGTATCAACGATCTCCCAATAGATTGTTGACAGCCTCCACCACTGGCGCGGTGAAATGCTCCCAGACCGGTGTCCATTGATTGGGAAGGTCGGGATGGACCAGACAGCCGCCTCTTATGTAGCGCGGATCGCCAAAGCCGTTAGGAAGTGCATTGGGAGTCCACACATCGACCAGGGTGACGGTTCCAGCCGGCAAGCCTTGATTCCAATTGGTAGTGGCGTAAGCCTGGTTGTACTGGGCGATCAGCGCTCGCGCATCGAAATAGCCGGCGCACAATACCCCGTCGTCGCCGCGCTGATACCATTGCCCGTTCAACAGGAATCCCTGCCCCCAGGGCAGCTGGTTGGTGATGATGATCTTGACTGACGGATTACGTTCGTAGAAATCCTTGATGGTTTGCAGCATGCAGGCAATGTGATTTTGTACTGGGACCCGGGTATGCACGTCATTGCTGACGTTGTACAGAACCACGACCTGGGAAGATGCTGGAGCCATGGCCATAATCAAAGGCAGCCCGGTAGGCCCAGCTTGCAATAAGTCATTACAGGTCATGCTGTACTGCCCGAAAATGCTGATCTCGCTGACCGGCATCAGCGGCCACAGATCCGACTGAAAACCACCCTGCATCTGGGCAACCGAGTTGCCGGTTATGGAAATGACGGTATTCACATTCAGGGGATAAACCCATAGTAAGAAACTAAGAACGGATATGAGTGTCATCAATTGTCCTTTGATTTAAATAGCGATTTGAAAACTGATTTTCGCGGCTTACTTTGGGCCGCTCTTCTCGAGCAGGCAATTCCCCAGTCCGGCAGGCGCGATCATGCTCGATTGAGTCTCGATGTCACGGGCGCGGAATCGATTGTTCTGGAGGATCACCGGTCAGGAGTTGTCGTCTGCTCGCGTGTCTTCTTCCCAGCAAGCGGCCGCGCCGGGTTGGCAGGAATCGAGAGCCGAAGGGCTATCGCCTGGTCTGGAGGTTGCCACTTGGAACGGCTGTCTCTTGAGCGTTAGCCTGCTTGAGTTTCAAGCGGCACTCCGCCGCGCCTGACCGAAGCTGGCCGCATTGCCGCTCGGATTCATTCTGTTGTTCACGAGCCCGACGCCGCTCTCGTTCTTGCTTCTCGGCTTTTATGCGCGACAATCCTTCCTTGGGCTGAGAATTTGCTCCTGGTCTCAGCAGGGAACTGTCGCCCGGGTCAGCCGGCGCACTTCCAGATGGAAAGAGGGGCAACTGGGGTACGGGATGGCCGGGCAGAACGGGGAGAGCCGGTTCGGCTTCAGGATTGGGAATTGTCGTTTGCAGCGGACTCCACGCGGTAGCGGCAGAAGCTGTGCGCCGGGACAGGACTCGGCCGTCGTCAGAGGAAACGGACGAACTCTTGCCTCCTGCATCTGGCTCGCTTGTGCCCGACCTCATCAAACTCGGATCTTGGAATATCGCTTGCACATCGGCCTCGACCTGCCGGTCCAACGACTCGTCAACTGCTTCTGGCAGGGCGTCCAGACTCGAAGGCTGCGACGCTTCCATTTCTCGAAGCGCTCTTGTTCGGGCGCTCATGGTGTGGGTTGTTACAGATTGAGCGTAGCTGGATGCACAGCAGAGTCCGGCCAGCGCCAGCAGCAGACAAGCGAAGTTTGTCCACGTACGCATCAGTTGCACGCCACTTTGCATGCCACGTCGCTCGCCACAATGCGATAAACCTTCATCAGCGCTCCGTAGTTTTTCTCGGCGGTGAAGTCTTGCAGGTAGAGTTGGCGGGCGCCTGAGCCCATGGCCTCCATCTCCGGCGCGTGGGTCCAGGCCCATTGCGCCTTGTCGGCCAAGTCAGCGAAGTTGTGCGGATCGAAGAGCAATCCGGTCTGGCGGTCGATGACCAACTCCGGGATGGCGCCCATCCGCGAGGCAATGCTGGGAACCCCGCAGGCGGCAGCCTCGATCAGACCCATGCCAAACGGCTCATTCCAGCGGCTAGGGAAGACCAGGAAGCGCGCCGCTTTCATTTGCGTCAGGACTTGCTGCGGATCGAGGCGTCCCAGCAGTTGGATGTGCCGGCTGGCCGAGCGTTCGACCAGGCAGCGCGCCTCGTCATACAGAGGGCCGTCGCCCGCTACTATCAGAGGAATGTGAGGCAGGCGTCGCCAGACGTCGAGCATCTCCAGAACCCCTTTTTCGGCGCTCAGTCTGCCGGCGAACAAGGCATAGTCGCCTCGGCCAGTCCGTTGGCCAGGATCGCGGTCCAGGAAATTCTGTTTGAGATGGACTTTGGCTTGTGGCAGTCCGGCGGCCACGAAGTAGTCGCGACAAAACCTGCTGGGAGTGAGATAAGCGTCGACGGCGTGGTTCCAGGTTCCGCCCCAGCGATGTGCGCTCAACATAAGGGCTACGGCCGCAGTTTGAATCCGCGAATCCCGATAGCATCCCCGCCACAGCGAGTGCCCTAGGCCGTGATGGCATTTTTCGCAAACCGCCGCATGGCGAAAGCAGGTGCCGGGCGGACAGAACAGACGATAGTTGTGTAGCGTTTGCACCACCGGCACGCCCGCCGACTTGCAGGCGTAGTAGACGGCTGGACTCATCTGGGGGAGAAGGTTGTGGCAATGTGCGATGTCGGGACGCTCTTTCCGGATGAGCGCGCGAATCTGAGTGTAAGCGTGCCGATCCCAGGTGGTGCTGAAGAAAAGGGAAGCCTTGCGCAGCGCGTTGCAGTTGGCGATGGCCGAGTTGTCGCTCAGATGCTGCACCACGCGATGTCCCTGGCGGCGGAGCAATTCCACCTCGGCGCGAACGATGGCGTCTTCGCCGCCCGGCTGCTGATACTGGTTATGAATTACAAGGACGCTAAGGTTTTGCATGTTTGCCAACCGGCGCTGTTGTCGAGCCAACGGGTGTCGCGGCCCAGCATCTGGTGGAGGCGAAACTCGCGCAGCAGATTTCCGTTGAGCGTCTTCCGCAAGACCCGCTTGAGGCGAAGAAGGTTCGCCAGCAAGTTGAGGGTCGACGGCGAGAGATTTTTTTCGCTGAATCTGCGCTGCACCAGCCGGCGCTCCTCAGCCCGCCGGGGCAGTTGCTTGAGGCTGACATTGCTGCCGTGCCAGCGGAACGCCGCGACGAAATGCGGCACGTAGCAGAATTTGAATCCGGCGTGGGCCAGGCGGGCAAAGTATTCGAAGTCCATGCACACCCGGTAGTCGCAATCCAGCAGCAGTCCCGCGTCGATAATGCGACGGCGAAAGAACGTCGCGGTGGATGGAATGTAGCAGCCAAAATACAGGAGGATGGAACGATCGAAGTCGTGCTCGACTTTCGAGCGAACCATCTTTCCGGCGCCGTCCACGAAAACGCAGTCGCCGTAAATGACATCGGCTTCGGGATGGGCCTGGGCGGCGCGCGCGATGGCCTCCAGACCTCCAGGCAAGTAATAGTCGTCGGCATTCAGCCAGCCGACCAGTTCTCCGGTAGCGCTCAGAAAGCCTTTGTTGATGGCATCGGACTGGCCCCGGTCGGGCTCCGAGATGCAGCGCACTCCGGAGTAGCGCTTCACCATGGCCAGCGTGCCGTCGGTGGAGGCGCCGTCGATGACGATGTGCTCGACCGGCACGTTTTGCTGGCGCGACACACTTAGGATCGCGTCTTCAATGAACTCCTCACTGTTGAGCGATGGAGTGATGACGGAGAGAGTTGGGCTGTTCATAGTTAAGACCGCAGGGATGATCCAACATTGTTTGTGCCGCTCGTCATTGTGGCTGCCAGGATGAACGACATCAGCATCGTCAGTTGCAGCTCCGAGTATGGCCAGGGAGCGAAGCCGAGGGTCATGGCGAATTGTGCCGCCAGATAGGCGAAAGCCGCGTTCAGGAATGCGTTGTTAGAGGTTTGCTTTGACCGGCGGTACAGCCAGCGCAGCAGCGCCAAGTGGAACCACAGGTAGCAGACCAGACCGGCGAGGCCGTATTTCAGCCAGACGTGCAGGGGCGCATTGTGCACCATTACCGATTCCGTCTTCCAGTTCTTGATGCGCCAGGTGGGATAGGAAGTCCCCAGCCCAATGCCCATCACTGGCGATTGCCGTACCTGGTCCCAGGCATCGGCAATATCGAGAACATGGTCGGCATTGTCGGCGCCGAACTCGGTGTCCGCGCTGGTCACGTCGAGGCTCTGTATCCGGCTGGAGAAAGAGTTGCCCAGAACTGCGGCCGCGACACACAGGGTTGCGCCCAGAAAGACCACATTGCGCAGGCGATGGCGCTTCCGTAGCAGGAGCAGAATGAGAGTGCCCACTCCTAACTCGCCCCAGTACGTTCGCCGGAAGCACAGCAGCACGATGACATAGGCAGCCGCGGCCAGCCCGCACCAAAGCAGTTTCGCGATGCGATGGTTGGCCGATTCCTGATAGCGAAACGCCAGCAGTCCGGTGAAGACGATGCAGGAGAGCGCGGGGCCGTCGAAGATGGGGATGGAAACGCCTAACAGCGTATCGCGATACCCGGCTGCGTAGAACACATAAAGAAGAGCGATGCGCACTGCCATATACACCGCAAACCAGCGTACGGCAAGCTCACGGTCGCAGGGCTTCTGCATCCAGAAAGACCAGACGAAGTACAGGCCGACACCTAAGGCCAGGCCGCGCCAGTCGAAGAAGAAGTTGCTTCCGCCGCGCAGGCTGCCTCGGACGACGGCGATTGCGGTGCAGACTAGAAATGCCAGCCCGGGAAGCGCCAGGCTGCGGGGAAGACGGACAATCTTATTTCGTGAGCAACCTAGAGCGACGATATGGCAGAACACCAGAATGAAAATTGCCAGATCGACGAACCGGAAGCCCGCGACAGCCTTGGCGTATAGCGGCGAACAGGTATTTCCGCTGCCGTCGCGGGAGAATTCAGGGATGAAGATGATCGAGAGCAGTCCGCAGCAGAGCAGGGCCCGCCAAAAGCTTACTGCCCAGTTTCGCGGCTCGCAAAACACTCCCGGGTCGCGCGCCGGAAGAACGAGAGCGGAAGCCGTCGTCATATCTCTCGCGCCCGGGATATCATCCTCGGCGGTGGGTGAACCCGGCGGGCAACATGGTGAAAGTCGAACAGTCGGGCTCGGGCTCTGGCCCAGGTAGTGAGGGAATCTCTTCGACCTGGCGGGTCAAGGATCTCGCGCAAGGCAGCCGCAAACTTGCCGGCGAGTTGCTCCTGATTCTGGCCGGTGGTTGCTATCGCGCATCCGCAAGTTTCATTCACAATGAGACCCGGCCCTCCGAGATCGGTACACAGCACTGGCACGCCGTGAGCCAGGGCTTCCAACACCGCCATTCCGCCGGAGTCGCGCAGGCTGGGAAACAACAGCACATCGGCGCCGCGGTAATACTCCTCCAACGTCGTCTGGGTCAGCTGCCCGGCCCATAGCACCACGTCCGACAGTCCCAGATTGTTGCTGAGCCTGACCAGCCTCGCTCTGGCCGGTCCTTGGCCGGCGATCACGAAGCGTAGCCCCGGATAGGATTGCTGGATGTCACAGACCGCGCGGAGCGCGATGGCCAGCCCTTTCCACTCCAGCAATCGCCCGACGTAGAGCAGGCGCGGACTATGTGGGCTCAACTCCTGATCGCACTTGGCGTCGGATAGGTACGGCTCGGCCAGCCCAATCGCCAGTTGGATCTCGCACTTGTGACGCCAGCGGCGCGGGATCAGTTCGAGGGTGTCGCGCGTGACCAGAATCCGTTCGGCCTGGCGGAAGGTGTGGCGCATTAGAGGATCGAACCGAACCAGAAAGTTGGAAAGGTCGCGCAGCCATTCCTGGAAGCGTGCACCGGCCGAGAGTCTGGAGCGAAGGCGAGGGGGAATGCCTTCGCCGCCGGAGACCGGGCCGAACAAAAATGGAATGCCCAACGATCCCATGAAGCTGGGATAACGAGCGCTGACGTAGGTCACGTGATGTACCGCATCGAACGGCAATGCGGAAAAGAGATGTCGAAGATATCGAACCGCGAACCACTGCCAGAGGACGTAATAGAGTCGTTTGCCGCCTGGACAGCGCCGCCAGCGTTGTACCCAAGTGGGCAAATCGTAGTAGAGGAAGGTAAGGTTTAGCGATCGGTGCTGCGCATTACTCTCGATTGTGGGGCGATTGTCGGCGCGGGTAATAACGCTCACCTCGTGGCCGATGCGCGCCAGTTCCGTGGCCCAGGTCCAGCCCACGCCCGGTTCCGATCCGCGGTCGGGCTCGCACGCGTAGGCCGACAGCAGAATTCGCGCCACTCAGTCCAGCCCTGCGGAGCGCAGCTCAACTGGCTCGGCGACGTGGTCAAAAGAAACAGCGGCGTGGGCTGACAAAACTGTTCCTGCAAGTCTGCGTTCCAATCGAGAAGCGAGCCAGTCAAGAGCGACACGGGTTCCCTCCGCGATGATTTGTTCCGGAGACGAATTAGCGTCGAGATAAGCTGCGCCGGGCCGGGGGCGCTGAGCCACTAGGTTCGTATTGCGCTCCGTCGATCCCAGAGTTTTGTCAGCGCTCCCGGACTCCAGTTTGAGCACCAGGTCAGGATGAGCCAGCCAGAGTGTCAACATCGACCAGAGCCGCCGTATGGTCTGATACAAGCTGGTCGCGGGAGGTTCGAGATCGAATGTACTGACGATCAACGTCGATCGCCGACGCGCGCAGAAGACTTTTGCGGCGAGAGATAGAGCCGAGGGGACCCCATTCGCGAGCGTTGTCTTGGATGTCCAGCGAAATGCCGGCGACAAGTTTTCCACCAGCCCATCTGCGATTGTCGAGCGCAGGCTGCTCTTGCCTCCCATCACCAGTACCGACATACCGGTCGGATACACAATGCGTTGTAGCAATCGCATGAGATCATGCAGTCTCGCGGCGCAGCGGCCGCACCAACGCTCCATCGGGGCCGATCGCTTTAGCTCCAGAAGTAAGTCCTCCAGGCGAGTTTGGAACCAGCTCAGATCTTCTTCTACGAATGCTCTTTGCAGACGCAGTGCCGTGGTCTCCGGCCAGAATCGCGCCAGCCTTCGCTGGCATTCTGCTGTATCGGAGGCGAACAGATCGTGCAGACGCTTCAGTTGATGCGCCGTGATGGACTGTTTCAGGATTTTCTTCAGCAGGTAGTAGGTGAACTCGTCTGGAATCGACGGCACGTAGATATCCAGAGAGCGGCGGCTCCGGGCAATAACCTTATCCGCCGACAGCCAGAGACGCCCTCCTCGGCGGTAATCGCTGCAGCAATCGGGATCCAGAAAGCCAACGTCGCGGCCGTCCTGCTTCGCCAGAATGAAGTAGCAGCCCGTGGTCTCATGTCGAATAGCTTGGACGAGTCCGGCACCGGCGGAGCGTGCGCTCTGCGTCAGCATAGCGGGTACGGAAGCCAGGTCGCCGGGATGAATCATGATGTCCACGTCCGAGGCGCTCTCCCCGTCCTTGTCATAGCCGCTCAGAACGCAATAACGAATTCCGGCAGAATTGAATTGGGCGATCATCGCGGCCAAAAGCTGTGCCCGAATCCGCGGTGATTGATTGGCAAATTGCCGGCCGGCGCTGTGCAGCTTAGCCACTTCATCGTTGGGAACGACAAGTGGACGCTGCCGAGCTTCCACGGCAGCCTTGATTGTCTGGAGCAGAAAATCGGCGTGGACGTGCTCTTGTCGCGCCATGCACTTCAGATAGGAGTCAGCGAGGTAGGCGATCTCAAGCTGGCGGCACTGAGTGGTTGTGATGCCTATTGTTTCGGCAAAACTCCCGACCCCGGCGAAGTGCACTGCAGGACGCTGGCCGAACACGTAATCCTGCATGTGCAGGAAGTGAAAGTGGTCGTGCAGCGGGAGACCGCCGCGCCGGGCGTCTTCCCAATCGATGAGCATCAACTTCTGGCCGGTCCGGCGTTTGATGTTCCAAGGCGCGAAGTCGCCATGCACCCAACATGCCGGTAGCAGGTGGGTGTCACCCAGTTCGGCCAGAGCTGCCGACAGGATTTCAGGATGAGATGCCCAGGCTGGCGACTCCTGCAATTCGGCCGCGCGCTGAGCGATGGTTGTGGTCTCCTCGTGCAGCATCAGGCAGCGTAGAAGGTCGCCGCACTCCACGCTGAATCGGCGGCCACTCGGGGCACCCGGAATGAACGTTTGCGTGGCAATGCCGAACTCGCGATTCACATACAGCAGGCGCGGCGCGCAGTCGTATTTTTCCTCAGCCAAAGTGGCGAGCATGTCGGCCTCGCGAAGGATGGCTTGCCTGGCTCCCTGGGCGAGCGGCACTTTCACGATCGCGCCGCACTGCCTGGACACCCGGCCAACAAGATGGATGACAGCTTTGCGGGAAATTCCCGGAGTCCCTACATAAATGATCGGCATCGGCGGAGCGTCGCCGCTCCATCCCAGGGAATGCCAATCGATGCCACGAACATTGGCGATTTCCGCTGTGGTCGAGTTGGGTAACAGCCCCACAGCTCGAATTCTGTTGGCAGCCCGGATCATTCGCCATTTGAGTCGTGACGAAAAGCGATACGGAGACCAGCTCGCCAGAACCGGGCCAATATTCCGGCAGTCCTTCGGCAAGAGCCAGCGCGGCTCACCGCTGCCGGGAATCGCCACGAACTTCGACGATGGGCCGTCAGTTCCAGTCCGCGGCAACGCGGCGAACACCGGTTGGACCAGATCAGAGATCGGCAATGAGAAAAGCCTCGCCTGATGTCGTGGAAGAGCCGGTGAAAGAAACGAAAATAGCCGTGGCGATCTGTTGCGCTACTTCATCGACAGATAACGCTGCATCGACCAGTAGCGTGTTTGGCAGAGCTTCAAACATATCCAGATACGCGGCCCGTTGCCGCTGCGACTCGGCAAGTGACACCTCCTGTTTTCTCTCCTGAACGATGTCAGGGGGTACGTCGAGCAGAACGCAGAGATCGGGACGAGGCAAAAGAGGTAAAAGCATCCGGGCGAACCGCCGACAAGAAGCCGGCAAACGATAGCGCAACGGATCGACCAGGATGTCGGGCAAGTATCGATCGAAGATCACCAGCCGCGAGTTGGTCACTGCGGGACGGATCGCGATCAGATATCCGAACCAGCAGTCCAGCAGCCAGTAAATCAGTTTGCCTAGCGACGCCAAAGTACTTCGCGGCAGCTGAGCATGAGGAGTGGTCACCGGCAGACTGTCCACGCCGTGCCTGCGAAACATGGGGCGGAAGTGGAACCTTTCGACGCCGGCGAAACTGGCTTCCAGCTTGCCGGCCAGTTCGGCAATGACTGCGGACTTTCCGGCGCCATCCGGACCGAAGAAAGCGATCCAAAGTCCGCGGCGACCTGCTTGATCTGAGCGGTTGCGCATGTTTAGAGCCTGCCGTAGATGACCACGCCCACCGCCATCTCCAGGACGGAAGTTACGCTCTTGTCGGCCCATTGTTTGCCGCCGCTGACTGGGACAAAAAGTATGTCTCCGTCTTGAAGCTTGGGGTCGGGGGCCTGGTTTGCCAGAATCGGCTTCAAAGGAAGGTCAGCTTCGGTCCGTCCCGACGGGGAGTTACGAATCAGTTTGGCGTCATACTTGGCGGTCTTGTTCAGGCCCTGGGCCAGGGACAGCGCCTGCAGCACGGTAATGGTTTCCTTGTTGTCGATCAGGTATCCGCCCGGCTTGCCCACGTCACCAACCACATACACCACGCCCGCCCGAGTCACTACGATGAGGTCGCCTGGTTCTACGTCAGCTTTTGGAGATGAATCGCTCAACTCGGCCGTCACGATGGCGGCGTCTGTACGTTTGTGCGTCAGGGTAAACGTTTTGGACGCAACTGGCGTTACTCCACCGGCCAGCGAGACGAAGTCGAGCACCGTGCGCTTACCCGACCAGGCATAGACTCCCGGCAGTTTGACTTCGCCGGCCACGGTCACGCCCTGGGTGGCGTATTCCAGCACGAAAACCTCAACGTGAGGATCGTGCAAGATGTTCCTTTGGCGAAACCGTTCTTCAATTGCAGTCTGCGCCTGCTCGGCCGTCAGGCCTCTCACCTTGACTATGCCTCCGACCGGCAGAGTGATGTCGCCCCGGTTGTCTACGCGCAGTTTTTCGGAGAGATCGGGAGTATCGAAGACACGGATGTCAAGAAGATCGCCGGCGTCGAGTAACAGCGCATAGGAATCTTCAGAGGGAACTTCTTTTTGTGGCTGAGCCGGATTGGACGAAGTCGTGTCTGCAACTGGCCCGGTGGCAGCGGGCGATGCCGACATCTTGACCCGAGCTTGTGATGACTGCGCCCATGCCGCGGGGACGGGCCAAAGTGCA
This sequence comes from uncultured Acidobacteriaceae bacterium, assembly GCA_963746515.1. Taxonomy (GTDB): domain Bacteria; phylum Acidobacteriota; class Terriglobia; order Terriglobales; family Acidobacteriaceae; genus Bog-257. The sequence continues at coordinate 708,066 of CAVVBO010000007.1, forward strand.
GCCGTGATGATGAGCGTCAAAGTCGCGGCTCCGAGCCGAGTCGGCAGAAAAAATCGCCACTCCTGTTTGTAGTTAGTTGTCAACGAAGCCGACCGCCTTTCTGCCAAAACCGTAGCCATAAGGCCGGTAATAGGAACGTTCATATTCGCGATCCATCCCATTCAGCACGACCCCGGCGATGTTTACATTGGAGCGCTGAAGCAAGTCGCGGGCATGGCGCAGCGAGTAGCGCGTGGTGGCGCCGCAGCGGGCCACCAGCAAAACCGCATCGGCACGGGCTCCCAGTACAACCGCATCGGTGAACATCGATGCCGGGGGAGTATCGAAAATGATGTGGTCGTAACGCGAGCGCCAGTAATCAAGCAGGTCGAGCATTTTCTGCGACGCCAGCATCTCTGCCGGACAAGAGCAAGCGCTGCCTGAGGGCAGAAGACTCAGGCTCGGCAACATGTCTGCCAGCGTGGCAGCTTCTTCCGCCAGACATGTACCGGCCAGGATGCTGGTCAGTCCTGGATCTTGCGGAATTGCGAAGGCATGATGCAGGGAGGGCTGGCGAAGATCGGAATCCACCAGCAGCACTTTTGCTCCATGTTGGGCCAAAACGGTGGCGCAGTTTATTGCAGTCAACGTCTTGCCCTCCGCCGGGCATCGAACTGGTGATGACCAGGACCTGCGGGGGCCTGGCGCCGGAGGGAAGCAAAAGAGAGGTTCGCAGACTGCGGTAAGATTCGGCCGCATGCGACCGCGGTAGCTGCTGGGCGATCAGACGCAAGCCAAGCGTTTGCTCGAGCGGAAGAAGCTTCTTCCCGGGCGAGGCAGGGTCGTGCAGCGTGACCTGAGGAATCACCGCCAGGGTAGGCAGACCGCAGGCGCTCTCAGCTTCCTCGCGAGTGCGAACCGTGGTATCCAGCGCCTCCAATCCCACCGCCGAAAAAATTCCCAGCACCAGTCCCGATCCCAGGCCCAGCGTCAGGTCGAGGACCGGCCGGGGATCGACGGGTTCGGAAGGCACCTGGCCGGGCTCAACCACTCCGATGTTGGCCGACGCCAGTCCAGCCACGATTCCGGCCTGCTGCAACTTCAATTGCAGCGTTTCGTGGAGATCCTGGGAGGCTTCAACTTCGTGTTTCAGAATGGCGTATTGCGCGGCGCCTTGGTTCAGGTCAAAGGCCTTCTGCTTCTGCTGTTCAAACTTGGCGCGCAACATCTTCTCGGTATCGGCGGCCGTCAGGTATTCGTTCTTGTAGCGTTCGGCCAGGTTCTTCCGTTCAGCGTTGATTGCACTATCGACCTGGGCCATTTCGTTCCCCAACTCAGCCAGTTTCGGATAGCCATCGCCGAATTTGGTGCTCAGACGCGCATAGTCCACGCGCAATTGCGCCTGCTGCGAGCGCAAAACCTGCAGCGTGGGTTCGGGAACCGCCGAGGCGAGCAGTTCGGGATTGCCCGATCTCGAAATGCGATAGCGCGCCTCTTTTATGATCCGGTCCGACTCGGCGGTCGGTGAGCTGCTCGTCCAGTTCCTTCAGCTTGTCGGTGACGATGTTGTCGGTTTCATCGACCCCGATCAGCCCGCGTTGTTTCTGCAGCGCCGCCAGCTTTTCCTGAGCATCGTTGGCCTTGAGCTTCAGACTCGTCCATCTGCCTCGACAGCCAGCTCGAAACCTGCGACGCCGAGTCATAACTGCTGCGGAAATTCCTCTCCGCATAGCTGCTAACCGTGGCATTGACGACGTCGGCCGCGAGTTTAGGATCCTTCGCCCGAAACTGCACGCTGATGATGTCCGTCTTAGGAACGATTTCGACCTCGAAATTCTTGTGAAACCGGAGCAGCAGTTTGTCGCGCACCTCGGGAGGGAGATCGGCAACCCGAGTGCCGCGAGGTTGCAGCCATCGCCCCGCGAAAGTCCTTCGCTCTCGGCCATCTTCACCTGCTGCATGACGGCGAGGGCGATGGTGTTGCTCTGCAGAACCGTCACCGCACTCTGCAGTTGGATGCGTGGTGTCCGACGCACTGAGCATTCTGGAGGTCAGCTCGTCCAGGCCCATCGCATTGGTTCCCACCGGACTTACTTCGATTCGTGCCGTGGCCTGGTAGCGTGAGCTGCGGCCGATTATGTAAAGCACCGACAGCAGCAGGCATGCGAGCACCCATCCCACAATGAGGGAGCGCCGTGTCCGCAGCATCCGCCACATCTGGGGAACCAGCAGCTCTTCTTGCGGGGAACTATCGTTGCCGGCGAGCCGGCGTATGCCGGACGACCGGGGCTGCGGAAATTCAGGAGTGCTCGGCGGTATCACGTCGAAGCCAACTCGGGGTGAAGCTCCCGATGGTTGTCTGGCCAGCCTGTGGGCAGCAGGGTGACCGCTTGTGCGCCAAAATGAATGCCATGCCATAAGTTGGGCATGGTTTCGGTGATCTGCAGCGCCCGTCCCACGCTGTAGTACAAGAAACCGGCGGCGGCCATCTGGCTGGGATTGAAAAGGTTGCGCCCATCGATCACGATAGGCAGTTTCATGACTGCGCGCAGCTTCTGGAGATCAAGCTTGCGCGAACTGCTCCCAATCGGTCACCACCAGCAGGGCGTCGCGCCGGGCGGCGGCCTGATATTCGTTTTCCGCGTATTCAATGGTTCCCGGCGGAAGAACTTCCCGGGCGTTCAGCATGGCTGCCGGATCGTAAGCGCAGACGCTGGCGCCTTCCCTGAGCAGTTCGTGGATGATCGCGATGGCCGGCGACTCGCGAATGTCGTCGGTGCCCCCTTTGAAGGCCAGTCCGAGAACGCCAATGCGCTTACCGCGAAGCGTCCATAGGGCAGCGCGAATTTTCTTTACGAAGTTGCGACGTTGTTCCAGATTGATTCGCGTGACCTCGGCCAGCAGCGAGAAGTCAATCCCACACTGCATGGCGAAGGAGTGGAATGCAGACACATCTTTGGGGAAGCAGGAGCCGCCATAGCCGATGCCGGCTTTCAGGAATTGCGGGCCAATCCGCGGATCGGCTCCAATCCCGGCGCATACCTGATCGATGTCTGCACCAACGGTTTCAGCCAGGTTCGCCACCAGGTTGATGTAGGAAATCTTCATCGCCAGAAAAGCATTGGAAGCGTGCTTGATCAATTCCGCGCTCTTGGCGTTGGTCACGATGACCTGAGCGGTTCTCGGCTGCGAGGCGGGACAGGGAATCGCATCTGCCTGCTGATAATAGGTGCCTTCGGTCAGCGGCCGATAAATGCTGTACAGTATCGCGGCGCTGAAGTCGTCATCGACACCCATGCACGATGCGATCAGGGTAGAGAAAGTCAGTGACCGCTGTCCCTTCCCGCAGGAACTCGGGGTTGGAAGCCACCGAGAAATGGCCGGGCTCGGCCCCGTGCAGCAGCAAAACTTTGCGAATGGATTCGCAAGTGCAAACCGGGACCGTACTTTTCTCCACGATCAGCTTGGGCCGGGAGACAGCAGCGGCGATCTCGGAGGCAACCGACTCGACATACGACAAGTCGGGCTCGCCGCTTTCGCCCTGAGGCGTGCCGACCGTGATGAACACGGCTTCCGATTCCACGCACTGCGGCGCTTACCGAGGAAGAAAACGTCAGCCCCTTGCCGCGGTGCCGCTCTAGCAGTTGCGGCAGCAGTTGCTCGTGGATGGGAACTTCGCCCCGTTGAAGAGCCGCGATCTTCTCAACATTGGTGTCGACCGAGATTACTTCATGTCCAATCTCAGCCAGACAAGCTGCGGAAACCAGCCCTACATAACCAGATCCGACCACCGCGATGCGCATTTCATTCTCCCGATCCGAACAAGGAAAACGTCCGTTTTAGGTTCAGACTCCGCTCTGAGCGGAGAAGAAGGTGCGCAGCAGAATGGCGGCATCCAGAGCCGGGCTGCGGTGGCGAAGATAATAAAAGTCATATTCCAGGTGCTCATGAATTGGATAGGCGCGATGCGGGCTGATCTGCCATAGCCCTGTGATGCCCGGTTTCACCGCCAGCCGTCGTCGTTGCTCCGCCGTGTACTGCTCCACGATGAAAGGCATCTCAGGCCGGGGACCGACCAGCGACATTTGCCCCAGAAGCACATTGATGAGTTGCGGCCACTCGTCCAGGTTGGTGCGGCGTAGAAACCGGCCAACGGGGGTGATACGTGGATCGTCCCTGGTTCTTGGGGAATATCCATACCTGGGGGTCTCGCGATACATGGAACGGAATTTGTAAATCGCGAACAGCCGGCCTGCCTGGCCAACTCGCGTTTGCCGGAAAAACGCGGGCCCCGATGAGGTGGCTTTTACCAGTACCGCAATGCCGGCGAACAAGGGTGCAAACAGGGCGAGCAAGCTGGCCGAGACCATAAGGTCGAAGAGGCGCTTGCCCCGGTCGGGCAGTTGCAGTTCGGCCACCAGGCCTGTCGATAGCCCGGGAAATGAAATTCCAGTCAGTCTCACCGCTGGTCGGACCGTATCGAGCCCGCCGAGGACAGCTGACGGCACGAAGGACTCAGTCATGTCGTTACTCGCCATTACGCTTCTAATTTGTGTAGTGTTCATAGGACAGGAAGAATTGCGGGTTCGTTTGAGTAAGGGCAGATTTCTCCAAACTTGAAACCCAGATTCGAAGGCGGCTGAAGGCGCCTTCGGAACGACAAATTTAAAGGACTTGCAACTTGCAACGGTGCAGCTGAAGCTACGGGCGATTTCTTACTGAAGCTATCTTCATAAATCGTAAGAGTTGCGATTTGTGTCAGGGCACGCTTCAGTGAGTGCGTGAGAACTAACGTTGTGTTTCGGCGGTGGAATAGGAAGCGCGAAAAACAAGCGCCGTCCGGGCCCCCGATTCGCGCCGCGTTTGCGCGGATTGGGGTGGGTAGGCGCGGAAGAGCTTAGCCCAGGACGCAGCCAAAGGCGGAGTGCTGGGTAAAGTGGGAAATGAAGCTGAGTCCCGTAGGGACGACAGAGGTTCTCGCGCAGACACTTCAGACGTGCCGCAAAAACGGCGCACAATGACTTGGGCTTTAGCCCTGAGGCTCGTCTTTGCAGGGGCTGAAGCCCAAATCTCGGCCGTGAGTGGTTCGGCACGACTAAAGGTCGTGCCCTGATACAAACCGAAATCACTTATGAGATAGCTACTGGATGCTTTCGACATCCGCGCCATGAAGGTTGATGGCCACGGACTTCATGATCTGCTCGACAGTGATAATCAATCGGCGGGCATTGCATTTTTCCAGCAGCGTGCCTTCCCATCCAGCGAAAGGGCCGTGTTTCACCCGCACCCGGTGTCCAATTCTTAGATAAGGGTGCGGCTCGATATCGCTCGACCGCAGGCTGAAGGCGCGCAGCCGTTCGACTTCTTCCTCGCGCAGTACAGAAGCTCTGCCTCCGGTGGACACCAGGTTGACTACGCCCAGGGTCTGCAATACTGGAACCCGCTCGGAATCACTGATGTGGACAAAGACGTAGCCGGGAAACAGGGGAGCTTGTGAACGCTTGATCCGGTCGGACCAGCGTGCGTGTTTTTCGTAAGTAGGCAGCAGAAATTCCAGGCTCTTTACCCGCAATTGGTCGGCTACGTGGTGCTCGTGGCGAGAGCGGGTGTAAGCAGCCAGCCAACTTCTTCTGTGTTGCACTTCCATTAGCGAGATCTCCTAACCGGGAAGTCACGGCTTCGCCATTCTCGGTCCCATCATCAGGACCGGGAGTCGGCATAGGACAACTTGCCGCTGCTCAGCGTGGCGAATCAGGTTAGCGTCATTTAGGTGCCATACTGCAATGATGCTAACGTGCCATATGGCATTCGCACGCAGCCTACCAATCGCTGGCCTTCGAGCTGTGGAAACTAAGTGTTGGTTTCTCTGTGGGTTAGTGCTTGCCAGAGGCGGCTAACGACTGGCGCAGGGACGCCAGTGTCCAGATGTTGATCAGCGCGTGTCCAGAACTTGAACAAACACGCCGCTCCGTAACTGCGCTAACGTCCACCCGGTACAATCGAAGCCGAAGTTACCTAGCCTCAGATAGGGAGCGGGATGCGGATCCTGGTTACGGGTGGTGCGGGTTACATCGGAAGTGTGGTGGCGGATCGCCTGCTCCAGATCGGGCACTCGGTCACGGTTCTGGACAACCTCAGTAAAGGCAAGAAACAAGCGGTTCCGGCGGCCGCCGAGTTTGTTCTTGCCGACACGGGCGATGCACAGATTCTGGACAGCATCTTTCACGCCGGACATTTCGATGCGGTCATGCACTTTGCTGCCTTCATCGAGGCGGGCGAGTCGGTCGTACGCCCGGAGATTTATTTCGAGAACAATTCCGCCAAAGCTCTGACGCTTCTAAGCGCGGTCATCCAGCACAAGGTGCCGCGCTTCGTCTTCTCCTCGACCGCCGCAGTTTATGGCGAGCCGCGACACATTCCAATCACGGAAGACGATCCGCTGGAGCCGGCTAACCCATATGGCGAGTCGAAGCTGATGGTGGAGCGAATGCTGGGCTGGTTCCACAAGTCGCATGGATTGCGTTATGCCAGCCTGCGCTATTTCAATGCCGCCGGCGGGACTCGGGATCGCGGCGAACAGCACCAGCCGGAGACGCATCTGATTCCGCTGGTTCTGCAAGTGGCGTCAGGTCAGCGGGAGGCAATCTCGATCTATGGGACTGACTATCCCACCCCGGATGGCACGTGCATACGCGACTACATCCACATCGAGGACTTGGCCACGGCGCACCTGCTGGCGCTCGATGGACTGGCCGAACATGAGCAGCTGATCTGCAATTTGGGAAGCGGCAGCGGGTTCAGCGTGCGCCAGATCATCGATATCGCCCGCAAGGTGACCGGGGAAAATATTGCGGCGATCGAAGCGCCGCGACGGCCGGGAGATCCAGCGGTGCTGGTAGCCAGTTCGGAAAAGATCAAGCGAGTGATGGGCTGGAATCCGCAACACTCGGATGTGGAAGCGATTGTGCGCAGCGCCTGGGAGTGGCATAGCGCGCATCCGAAGGGCTACGAAGGGTAGAACTGGCGGTGTGTCGCTCCTCGATAAAGCTTGTGGATATGAAGGATAACTGGTTGGCGACCCTCGATAAGTTCTGTGCCCCAGGTTCGCGTCCGCCTTTTGGACGCTAACCTGGGGTAATAACCTGGGCAAAGGAACGCGGCTTACTTCGGTTGAAACATGGCAATCGTGCAGCCGGTAGGGTCGCTGATAATCGTAAATTGACCGACGTTCGGCACCTCTTGCGGGCCCATGCAGACTTTGGCCCCAAGCGACTTGGCTTTCTCGGTAGCTGCGTTGATGTCTTCCACTCCGACATAGGCCAGCCAGCCAGAATTTCCGCCGGGCATGGTCATCATGCCGCCGCCTGGTCCGTTGTCAGGTTTGAAGGTGCTGTAGATACCGGCCGGGGCTCCCATGTCCATGTCCTGAAACTGCCAGCCAAAGAGCGCGCTGTAGAATTCTTTCGCCTTGGACAGATCGGGCGTGTTGAGCTCAAGGTGTACAAACGGGTTTGCCATTGATTATGTCCTCTCATGGTGTGCTGCAGTGCGCATTCCATGCTAACCGCAAAGGGCCGGTTCCCGCACGTCGCTGTGAACACCTATCCCGGCGTTCATCCTGCAAAAGCCGCGCTTCGACACACAGCCCACCGGTTCTGTGCCCCATCGATAAGAACGAAGGCATTGTCAAGCGCGAGGTTTTCCTAGGCGGTGCGGGGGCACTGCCGGGTTCGATGTCAGAGTTGGGTTGTGAGGACCAAGACTCTGGAACACGACTCGCTGCTCAGTTCCGATGGAACCACCCGTTCCATCAACCATCGATACGGCCTCCAACTTCGGCCATGATGCTTTATGCGAACATCCAGCCGTCGTCGCCGGTGCGAAAGTGGAAAACCGTTTTCTGGTTTTCCAAGCGCGCCAGCGCGTCTTTTGCACCGGTCCGCTGGATGCGAGAGCGCCCAATCAGGTTCGCGGCCTAGCTTGCGCCGGCCATGGGGCACCGCGGGCTGCTCTCGTTGTAAACGATCTCCGGATACGGCGTTTGCGTGCGCAGCATCCAGTAGAGTCGTACCGCCAACTTGCGTGCGGCGGCCACTTTGGCCACTCCCTTGGGCTTGCCATGGCAACGGTGTTGATACTTCTGGCGCAATCCTTCATCCAGCCGGACCGCCGTTTGCGCTGCCTCTACCAGCAGCATGCGCAGAAAACCATTGCCTTGTTTGCTGATGGCTCCCAGGCGCTGTCGTCCCCCCGAGCTGTGCTCGCGTGGAATCAGCCCTAGATAGCTGGCCACCTGCTTACCCCGCTGGAACCGGCTTACCTCGCCGATGGTTACCACGAACGCCAGCGCCGTGATCGGGCCCACTCCCGGCTGGGTCAGCAGTAGCCGGGCCTGCTTGTCAGCCAGCGCCGCTTTCTCCACCGCTGCCTCCAGGGGTCGGATTCGCTCCTCCAACTGGCCCAGCAGCGCCAGTAGATCTTGCCGTCGGCACCTGGCCCAACCGGGCAGCGGCAACTGCAGGAAAGCCCGCTGCCCGGCTTCGCTCCACAGCTTAGACTTCTTCTGCATCCCGCGATTCAGCGCCAGGTGCTGCAACCCGTTCTTCACCCGCGTACGAATCTGCACCAGGCGATGACGATGGATCAGCAATTGCCGCAGATCGCGCACCTCGGCATTCGGCGTCCACAGCCGCGGAAAACGTCCTTCCAGCAGCAGTTTCAGAATGTGCGCCGCGTCCCGCCGATCCGTCTTCTGCCGGCGCACATAACTGGCCCGAATCTGGGCCGCATCTCCGATCCACACTTCGTGCCCTAGTTGCTGCAGTAGTTCGATGAACCACTGACTGTTCCCACAACTCTCCATTCCAACTGAGCACGGTACCGGCAAGCTGCGGTAAAACTGCTCCGCCTCACCCTTACCATGGATCAGTTTGCGTTCCACTACCTCACCCGTCGCCGAATCGAAAATCGCCACCTGCTGCCAACTGGGATGGAAATCACACCCTACAATAATCATGAAGGCTTCTCCTGACTCGGAGCTTGGTCCTCACAAACCAAAGCATACCGAATCCGCTGAAGCCTTCGTTCTTATCCCATCAGGTTCGCGTCCCTCCTTTTGGACGCTAACCTGGGTAGAGCGAGGGTCGCGTCGACTGAGCCAAAATTTCCACTTCACGATCTCTGGTCCTCCACTCGAGCTGTCCCCATGCAGTGACCCCAGGTTAGCCCAACAGAAGGGCGAACCTGATGGGACACAAGGCCAACGCGGAAGATCTTGCCGGCCGGGTGCTCCGGGTCTCGCGTTTTTCGAGACCTTAGACGATTGCTTGAGTCTGCCACCCGCCCCAGGAGAAGGGGCCAGTCCAACGGAACGAATGGAATGCTCACAAGCCGAAGCTCACGGAGACGACAACTTTCCCGCAGTGACGCGTCGCGCTTACCCAGGTCTCGAAAGGCGCGAGATCTGGGCCACCCACCAAACAGGCTGCTCCATCGATCGATCAACTCAGTAACTTGCCGGCGAGCCAGTGATCGACACTGAACTTTCCCGGACCAGAGCAGATCAGCCAGATAAAGAAGAGCACGTACAAGACTTCCGGAAGGTAGAGGAAATCGTCGAGCCAGCTAAGAGGCGAAAGTCCTTTAGGCATAGTGGAAATCGCTTCGGTGAGGGTGGCGACAAGCATATCGATCAATAAGGCCACACAGGCCGCGATCGAAAGTAACCCCACGATCAGCAAGGATCCGCAAACGAACTCGACACCCGCCACGAAATAAGCCGTCTGCTGGGGAAACGGGACATTGGCCTTAACCAGCGTCTCGTAAACCGGTTTCGTGCCGCCGGCGACAAACAATTTGTTTGCCCCGGAGATGGCGAAGAACAACCCGATCGAAACGCGTACCAGCAAGATGGCGTATTGCTCCAAATCACTGCTACCCAGCAGCGCAAACTGGACCAACCGTTTCCAATCCATCTCTTGTCCCTCCGACCGAGGATGGGTTGTAACCCTACCCCGTATCGTGCAAATTCGGCTTCTCTGCTAACCGCGGTCCAGCGGTGTTGTACGTTCGCGCCCATAGGCTGGCTCTAATCGCAGCTCCGCAGGTGTTTAAATCCGCATCCCGTCCCGGCCCAGCGCTAACCGTACTTGAGCTCGGTGCTCTGTCCGACCTCGATAATGTAACCGTCAGGATCGCGGATGTAGCAGCGAATCTCGCCGTACTTGGGGATCGGCTCCGTGATGAACTCGGCTCCTCGACTTTTCCACAATTCATAGCACGCTTGAATATCCGCAACGCGGAAATTCATAAAGCTGTTGATGTGATTCGGGTCGGGGACGCTGAGCGTTACCGTCGGCTTATCCGGAGTCGGCCCACCCCCAACGTTCAGGATCATCCAGATATTCGCAAGCTGGAGGTACGCAGGCGCGTTGCCGTCACCCAGGCTCAGAATGCGAGCGCCGAAGACCTTTTCATAGTAGCGAGCCGATCGCTCGATGTCGGCGACGGTGAGAAAATGCGCGATGCTCATCCCCTCGCGTGGGGGCATCTCATAGCTCTTCTGCTCGATTTGTACGCTGCTCATTGACGTCTCCATTTCGATAAACAATGCTCAAAGCCGAAGCTCCGAGAGACGACTACTTTTCCCGCCGTCACGCGTCGCGCTTACCCAGGTCTCGAAAGGCGCGAGACCTGGGCCACCCGCGAAAAGCAGCCCTTGGCGCTTGGAGGACGGACTAAGGTTGGTACCCGTCCGCCATCCATTTAGCGAATAGTTCGATGCGAGATTGCGGCCAGGGACCTTCTCCTCTTGGCGGTGGAGGCGGCATGACTGCGCCGCCGATTCCCCGAATGCGATCGTAGATGGCGGCAGCGTGCTTTTTGACCTCATCGTAACTTGCCAGGTTGAACCCCTTACTCATGCCTTGAATGTCCCGTTCCGTAAAGAGCGGGCGAATGTCCGTTTGAAAGCTTGTCGGTGTTGTCATTGCTCCTCCCACCCGATGTACAGGTGCCATCAGATCATGAGCGCGAAAAGAAATCTATAGGACGAAGGTATCGTTCGATACGTTCGTATGGCGAAAGGGGGCATTCGGCGGAGCCTGCCCAGCACGGCGTCGCTTTGTGCCGCAGGTTCGCGTCCGTGTTTTGGACGCTAACCTGGGTTGAGGAAGGTTCGTGACGGCCGGCCCAACATTTCCGGCCGGGGTGCCGGGGTGCCCCACTCATTCGCGGTTTTCGAATGAGTGGGATCGCGAGGCGGAATACGTTATCCGCAGCGGCCACTCCTGACAGTTTACTTTTACCAAGCCCTCTTCGCCGCAGGCATACGTCCGGAAGCTGCTCCATTTCCACTCTTCAGGTGCCGTCACCAGACCGCGCTTTACAGGGTTGCGATGGATGTAGCGTAGGTTCTCGATGGCCTTTTCCGTACGGCACACATTGAAGTCGTAGAAACGCTTCTGCCAGATCGGACCCGTGCGCAGGCCGCCATGGTGAAGCAACTTTGTGAACCGCTCCTTAATGACTTTGATTACGACGGAAGGATCGCCCACCTCTGGTTCGGCCATCAAGAAGTGAAAGTGCTCGAGCATGACGACGTAGCCGATTACCACAAATCGATATTTCTGCCGCGCACTTTCCAAGACGCGCAAGAACAGATCACGGCGCGCGCCAGTTCCCAGTTCGGGCCGCCGCTGATAGCAGCTACAAGTTATGAAATGCAGATCATGTCCGCCGCACCAGCGTTCCAGACCTTTCGTCATGCTCCGAAAGTATTGGGATGAGGTCTGTTCGTCTGTGATGGGAGGTACCAGAAGCTGTGACTGTGAAACCCACTCATTCGAAAACCGCGAATGAGTGGGGCACCCAGCGCTCTCAGGCCAAAGTTAGTACTCGTGGAAAAGGCATGGGCACCGGTCTGACCGAATGGTACGAAAGAGCCAACATTGCAATCCGACAGCTGAGGCGGTACAACGAAACTTCGGGCACCCGCAAGTTGCCCGGTCAAGATGCCAAGAGCCTCCAACATAGCCGTGCAGGTATTGATGCACCCGAAATGCAAGAGTCTTGCCTCGACTGAAGAGGCGATCAATCTCGTGAATCAACTTCAGACCTATTTCCGCCTGCAATTGAGTCGGGTTAAGTGGTTGCCAAACGATAGGACTAGGAAGGTCAGCGGAGGTGCAACTAAGAAACTTATGCGACGGCGATACAAAAGGCGGCCAGTTCTGGCGGTTATCGAAAACCCAATCAAAGGTGGATGGTTCGACAGTCAATCTAGAGGCATTAGATTAGTCTCGACGGCTCGATGGGACGAGGAGTTCGCGCCTCCCCCGCTCAGAATCTATCTCATGTACCTGTTTGCCTGTGCGTTGGCGACATTCGTCGCCGACCTTCCAAAAGAGCAAATAGCCTCCATGTCACACAGAAAGTTGCGGGGATGTATCTTCGATGAGAGCTCAGGTAGGAGAGAGTTTAGACTCGACTTGGTTGCAGCTCACCTGTGCGGAGAATGTGAGGGTCGACTTTCCGAAATGGGCGTATCGAACGATGCGCTTGACGCGGTTCTAAATATCCTCGTATTTGTTCGAGAGTTCTCCATTCGTAGGCCACGGTCAACCAGATCCCTCATTTTTGTTGGCCACGGAAGGTCCGATGATTGGAAACGCCTTGATCCTTTTCTGACTGGGTTAGGCCTTGAGATCGAAGAATTCAACCGCGATCCAAGTGCTGGGGTGTCGACAACGGAACGTCTTTCTGACATGCTCAGCAAGGCTTGTTTCGCCTTAATAGTTATGACGGCCGAGGATCTGCACGATGATGGTAAGATCCATGCCCGTGAGAACGTAGTGCACGAAATCGGCTTATTCCAGGGCAAGCTCGGTTTCAGGAAAGCAATCATTGTGAAACGAACTGACAGCGAGAAATTCTCAAATCTGGATGGCTTAACTTACATCTCCTACCCGAAGGGCGGAATTGAAAGAGCATTTCCGGAAATTATAAGGACGCTAATTCGGGAAGGGGTGCTCGATTCGCGCGTCGGCAATCGCTTCCTCCAAAAGCGAGGTCGGCGGCTGCCTAGCTAACACCGTGACCTCTCGACTTTGGGTGCCCCATCCAACCTTCTTTTGGTTGGGTGGGTGTTTTGTCACCATCAACGAAAATCCCCACCCAAGCAAAACCGGCTTGGATGGGGCACCCGATTTCTTGTCTCGCGCTCTGACTTAGCCTTTGTATCCGGCTCCACGCAGCGCTTTGGCAAACGCGTTCATAAAGTCGTTCACGCTCTCCTTGGTCGCCAGCGGACCCATCAATCCGACGCGGAAGATTTTTCCGGCCAGCGGTCCAAAGCCTCCGGCGATTTCGATGCCGTTGTCTTTGAGTAGCGTGGTGCGGACCTTGGCTTCGTCGACACCTTGCGGCACCTTCGGGCGTGTTCAGGTTCCAGATGCGATCAGCCGGGGGCGACCAGCATCTCCAGGCCCAGGGCTTCGATCTGCTTCACGAATTCCAAGTGTGCCTCATGATGGCGAGTCCAGCGGTTCTGTACGCCTTCTTCCTCGATCAGCGTCAAGCCCTCGTGCAGCGCATAGAACATCGTCGCCGACGCGGTGTGATGATAGCGATGCGACACCGCGAGGTAGTCGGCGATCAGCCGCAGATCGAAGTACCAGGAATGATTCGTGGTCTTGCGGGCCTTCAGCCACTTCGCACGCGCGCGGCGATACCGTGATGCGGCGACAGTCCCGGAGGGCAGCTCAAGCCTTTCTGCGAGCAGCTGTAGGCGATGTCGATTCCGGTCTTGTCGACTTCGACCGGCATGGCTCCCAGCGAGGTCACGCAGTCGGTGATAACCAGCGCGCCCACTTCATGCGCCGCTTTGCAGATGGCTTCGCCGCGCTGGAAGGCGCCGGCCGAAGTTTCCGCCTGCACATACATCACGACCTGGGGCTTCTCGCGGTGAATGAATTCGGCAGCTTCCTTGTCGCCGAAAACTTCGCCCCAGGGCTTTTCGAGGCGAACGACTTCGCCACCTTGACGGCGGGCCATCTCGGTCATGCGATCGCAAAAGAATCCGTTGGCGAACGACGCGACTTTGGTTCCTGGTTCGACGAAGTTGCTGATGGCGGTTTCCATGCCGCCGCTGCCGGTGGCCGAAATGACGAACGTCATCTCGTTCGTGGTGCCGAACACGGTGCGTAGCAGACGCTGAATGTTGGTGGAGACTTCGAAGAAGTAGGCATCAAGATGGCCGACGATCGGCTGGGCCATCGCCTGATAAACCCGGGGATGCACCTGGCCCGGGCCAGGGCCGTACAAAAGCCGTTTCGGCGGATGAATCGAAATCTCTTCCATGAGCGCAGTTCTTTCGGCGGAACTAATCATCAAGCTACTCCCTACGTGGTAATAGATGCTTTCAGTATAGCGGGCGGGTCAGCAAACGATTTGTGATCGATGACCATTTCGCAAGCCAGACGCCAGTGCAGAACCGGGGCCAGTCGATTCCGGCCTGGGTTGGTTTCCCCCGGCAGAACCCTAGGATAAGCCGTGGAAAGAAATGGAACTGCGATACTTCGCAGGCGCGAACTCCATCGTATGAAGTGCAGATTGAGCAAGGTGGCAGCGCTGCGGCGGACGAGCTTTCCCAGAGGTGTCATACTGTGATCTCGCCCGCGTCCGGGAGTTCGCCCGTGGCCGGGAGTGCGCCTGCGGCCGGGAGAAAGATACGAATGTCGATACGTGTGCGTTTGTTTGCGCTGATAGTTCTCGCGGCAGTTGTGATGCCGGCCTTGTGCCCTGCGCAAACCGAGCAGCCGACGCGTTCCGCCGAGGCGGCCAAACTGCTTAAGAGCGATCCGCTGCATGTCTTCAGCGAGTCGGTTCAGCAACTCTCCAGCCAGGTCACGAAGTCGGTAGTGCAGGTGTTGACGACCGGCTTTGGCCTGAGCAGCGACGACGACAAGGCCGACACGGCCTATCTTGAACCCGAGCGCGGCATCGGTGCGGGCGTGGTGTTGTCGGCCGACGGACTGATCGTTACCAACGCTCACGTCATTCAGGGCGCCAGGAAAATTCGCGTACGTCTGCAGGGCTTGGACAAGGCCGAGGCTAAGGAGTTGGCGGCACCGCACGGGCCCATTGAAGCCAAAATCGTAGGCGTGGATGAGTTAACGGATCTGGCGGTGCTGAAGATCGATGTGAGCGGCTTGCCGGCGCTGCAACTGGCGGACTCAAGCGAACTGAAGCAGGGACAAATCGTTTTCGCCTTCGGCAGCCCGCTGGGTCTGGAGAACTCCGTCAGCATGGGAGTGATCAGCGCGACGGCTCGCCAGATCGATCCCGACAAGCCCGAAATCTATATTCAGACCGACGCTCCCATCAATCCCGGCAACAGCGGAGGCCCGCTGGTAGACGTGGATGGTCACGTCGTGGGAATCAATACTTTCATCCTGTCGCAGTCCGGCGGAAATGAAGGGTTGGGATTCGCAATTCCCAGCGATGTGGTGCGCAGCGTCTACGATCAAATCAGGACCGAGGGTCATGTGCATCGTGGCCAGATCGGTGTCTACCTGCGCACCATCAATCCCGACTTGGTGGAAGGCCTGCATCTGCCGGTGAATCACGGTGTCTTGTTGGAAGACGTCATCCCAGGCTCGTCTGCCGACAAAGCCGGATTAAAGGTTGGAGACATTGTGGTCAGTGTGGGAGGTAAGCCGATCAACGATGTCCGGCATTTCGCCCTCGATTTGTATAGCTACAAGGTGGGCCAGAAGGCGGATGTTGGCGTCTTGCGCAACGGGCAGGTGCAGACCATTGCCGTGACCGTGATGGAGCGGCCTGACGATCCGCAACGCTTTGCCGACATGCTGACCGGGCCGGATAATCTGGTCAGCCGGTTGGGCGTGGTTGCACTCACGCTGAATGCCGAGTTACGCGAGGCCTTGGGCGATGTGCGGATTCCCACCGGAGTGCTGGTGGCGGCGCGCACCCAGACCAGTACTCTGCTCGGCCAGGGACCGGAGCCGGGAGACATCATTCACGCCATCAATGGCACCCCAGTGCAGGATTTGGCGGGGCTTAAGCAGGCTCTGCGCAAGGTCAAGTCGGGAGACGCCATCGTCCTGCAAATCGAACGTGGCGGCGAATTGAGATATCTGGTGCTGGAGTCGGAGTGATTCCTGGCTTTAGTGTTAGGGATTCCCGCTGAGGCCGAGCCGACCCCGTTTGTAATCCCAATACCCATCCTAGAGGACATTCTCCGGGCATCTTCAGACGCCTATCCAAATCCGCAGATTCGCTATCTATCCGGATAGCGTCATTCGGGCGAAACCCAACAAGCAATCCTCCTCAAACTAACTTCCGGAATCGCATGTCTACGCAAATACAGGGAAAATGAGGCGTCATTTTACCCACCTTCCCACGCTAGATGTTCCTCTCACATTGGCGGGAAGCTTGCACAGCGTTTAAAGATAGGAGGGGCGAAATGAAATCCCGTCGAGTGCTTACCGGCTCTGGCAGAGTAGTAGCAATAGGTAGATGCCTGGTTGTAGCTGTAATGCTTCTTGGCGGCATCGCCAGTAGCTCAGCGGCAACCTCCAACTCACCATGCCCACATCATCGTGGAGTGGTTGAGGCGGGTCCTGATTGTTTAAGCAAGACCGCCTCGATCGCCGATGCCTTGCGTCAGGCACATGGTAATAACGTACACATTCTGTATGTGCATGGCATCGCGGCGGATGGTTCTGGCGATTCACTGGCCTTTCAGCAAAGCATTTGTAAACAGCTACGAGACTGTATTTCCCCCAAGCCCGGCGAACTAGCCTACAGGCCCGTGGCCCGGTATTACGCCAACCATGGACACTTCGACCTCAGACGTCAGGATTGGCCACACTACGAATACTTCTCAAACCCTAAAACTCCCGGGGCAAACAACATATGGAGAAGCAAAGAAGAGTGGGCAGCCTCAACCCCGTTCGTGGACCACTACCGGATACAGCGCAGGCAAGGCAGGAGCCTTTTTGTGGATGAAATTAACTGGTGGCCGATGGTCTTTCCTCTCAAGTGTCGCTATATGGTAAAGAGTGATGCCCATCTCGCCGGACCTGTCGACAAGTATTTGCAACTGTGCTCTGCTCCGAAAAAGAATGACGAGGAGCACGGATCGGCAGATCACTTTGTGAGTTATCCCTGGATTGATGTTACCCAGTTAGGACCTTTGGAATCTTCCCCCAAACGTGCAGCTAGCCTGAACCGCGATCTAAAGGAGTCTCTGATCGACTGGGGATTTAGCGATGCCATGCTGGCTGTTGGCTCGCTGCAACCACTCTTTCAGGAGGCCATGCGCCAGCTGATCACCGAGTCAAAAGTGAACTCCATCGAAAAGGCAAATGAAGATCCGCTGGACGGTGAGCCGGAGTTCATCATAGTTTCACACAGCCTGGGTAGCTTCCTGGTCTTTTCTACCCTGCAATCTGCTCTGCAAGATTCACCGGCACTTATGCGAACCGCGCTTCAGGACGTGCCCGCTGAATCTGCGCCTGACCATGATATTTGCTCTAAATTGGTGCCGCAGTATAGCAGTTCAAACGATGACAGCACTGGAGAAGTTCAGCCCATGCAGGAGGGTTTGGCGAAGGACGTTGTGCCACAGAGCGGAGCGAAACAAGCTCTTGCCGCCTGCTACATCTTCACTCACACGTCGCAGGTCTATTTCTTCGCCAACCAGCTTTCTCTTCTGGAATTGGCTAGCGTGAAGAAAGATGCCGAAAATCAGCCAACTGATTCGGCTGCTGCCAGCCTTAGTACTATCGCAGCCTGGGCGCATCTTCGGAAGTTATTCCTGGGGTCGGACAAGTTCAGGAACCAATGCCCGCAACTGGTCGCCTGGAGCGACCCAAGTGATCTGCTTACCTTGCGCGTTCCCCCGGTCGATTCGTCCGCCAGCGACGATAGGTTGCGGGTTGCGAATCTCTACGTAAAGAATGCGACCCATTGGTTTGGGACTATTGAAAATCCCGGCCCAGCCCATAGCAACTACGCCACGAACAAGAATGTCATGGATATCATGTTTCCGCGATCCAGGAATACCGGTGATCAATAGAGCTAGCTGACTTGGGTTCGGTGCCGTGGAGACGGTTGCCTTTCGGAACGGGGCAACCGATCCTTTTCGCCGTCCCTGGCAAAGGGTTGGGCTTGCAGGATCCTGGTCACCGTGACTTTCAGTCCGCGCCAGGTGGCGTCCGCAGTTCCACCACGCCCCGCGTTCCGGGAGCGTATTCCATCTTGTCCTGAGGACCGAGAGGGCCGCCCTCGCGCATCTTCGCCGTGATCTCCTCGATTACAACTTCCACCACGCATGTGCCGTCAAGATGCGCTTTCGGCGCCGCGGTGTAATCTTCGCCCGCGGAGCGTCCGGGAAAGTAGCGCAAAGTCATCTCCTCAAAAATCGCACGCTTTTCCTCAGCGTCTTCGATCAGCCGCCCGCGCCCGAAGCACATCACGCAGCGGTAGTTGGCCGAGTGATACTTGGCATCGCGGGAATACACCAGCCCGTCCAACTCGGTGACGGTCGCGCACACTGGCGCACCCGATGCCAACTGCCGCAATATGCGGCTGGGCAAGCCTCCGTGAAGATACAAGCGGTCGGGCCGATCGGCCGAGTACTGATAAAGCATGGGAATTACGTAGGGTCGGCCATCGTGTTCGAAGCCGACATGCGCCACGTAACCCGCGGCCAGAAACTCGCGGGCGCGATCAGGCACGGCCCGTTCCGGATGCTGATGAATCTTGGTGGTCCAGGTGTTGCCGACTGCGGTGTCGCTCATAGTCGTATGTTCTCCGTGAAGAATTGCGCTCTGTCCGACCATCCTGGCTCCCATAATCGGATCCGATGGAAAGCTCCACTCTCGGCAAAATAACTAGAGCCACTTCATGGCCAGAGGCCAGGAAAATGGGCACGAGTCGAAACTCCAGTTCTCGCAAGCAAGAAAAAGGGCACGGGGAAGGAGAAACCCGTGCCCAGCGTGCCGGTTAGCACGCTTTCTCTGCTAGGGGAAAACTTAATCGTTGGCCGAGGCGTTGCCGCTCCGCACGTGCTCATGTTCGTGCTGGCAGGTTAACGGGCACTCGCCCAGAATCGGCCGGCACGACGGATCCTGTCCTACCTCGATCATCTGCGCCGGAACCTTGACCTCGGCAAACTGCTCCGCCTCGGTGGAATGCTTCAGCGCCGACAACGACGACTTGCCGCTGGCGATAACCTGCGTGACCTCGTCGAAGTATCCCGTGCCGACGAACCGCTGATGCTTCACCGCCGCAGTAGCCGTGGCTGTACTCGCGCGCGAATTCCTTCTCCTGCACCCGCGAGTAGGCAGTCATGCCGCGCATCTTTGTAGGCGCGCGCCAACTCGAACATGCTGAGGTTGAGCGCGTGGAAGCCGGCCAGCGTGATGAACTGGAACTTGTAGCCCATCTCCGCCAGCGCCGGCTGGAAGCGCGCGATGGTGGCGTCGTCCAGCTTCTTCTTCCAGTTGAACGAAGGCGAGCAGTTGTAGGCCAGCAGCTTGCCGGGGAACTTCGCGTGGATGGCGTCGGCAAAGCGCTCGGCTTCTTTCAGGTTGGGCTCCGAGGTCTCGCACCAGATCAGGTCGGCATAGGGCGCATAGGCCAGGCCGCGCGCGATGGCCGAGTCCAGGCCGCCGTGAATCGCGTAGAAGCCCTCGGGCGTGCGTTCGCCGGTGCAGAAGATGCGATCGTAGGGATCGATGTCGCTGGTCAGCAGGTGCGCGCTGTTGGCATCGGTGCGCGCCAGAATCAGCGAGGGAACGCCCAGAACATCCGCCGCCAGGCGCGCCGCGATCAGCTTCTGCACCGCTTCCTGCGTGGGCACCAGAACTTTGCCGCCCAGGTGACCGCACTTCTTCGCCGAAGACAGCTGATCTTCAAAGTGGACGCAAGCGGCGCCCGCCTCGATCATCGCCTTCATCAGCTCGAAGGCATTCAGCGTGCCGCCGAATCCGGCTTCCGCGTCGGCAATGAGAGGAGCGAACCAGTTGATGCCGTTCTTGCCTTCGGAGTGATGAATCTGGTCGGCGCGCATCAGCGCGTTGTTCAGCCGGCGGCACAGGTTCGGCACCGAGTCGGCAGGGTAGAGGCTCTGGTCGGGATACATCTGACCGGCATTGTTGGCGTCGGCCGCAACCTGCCAGCCGCTGACATAGATCGCCTTCAGACCGGCCGCCACCATCTGCACTGCCTGGTTGCCGCTCATGGCGCCCAGGGCGTTGACGTAGCCGTCGCGAGTTCAGCATCTCCCACAGACGTTCCGCACCCAGGCGGGCCAGTGTGTATTCGATGCGAAGCGTGCCGCGCAAGCGGACAACGTCTTCCGGAGTATAAGGGCGTTCGATTCCGTTCCAGCGGGGATCGGTCTTCCAGGATTTTGCCAGTTCAGCCGCGGATGCATGCGCCGCCATATTCGTGATCTCCTCTCGAGTTCGAGCGTTTGAGTAGGGGTCCAACAACCCTAAGTCCGATGGCCACTGCGGAGGCCAGAACCAGAACGAACGTTCAGTTCAATATGCTGAACATCCATTCCATAGGTTGCACACAACGATAGCGGCGAGCCGGTTGTCGCTGCAAGTCTATTGTTCAGAATATTGAACATAAATTCATCATCCTGTACCATAAGTTCAGATTCATCCGCTGATAGACTGGTTGGCTTATGCCCCGTCAAAATGAAAATCCCTCGACTGCCGTGGAGCGCACGCTGTTGATTCTGGAAGCGGCGGCGCAGCGCGAGGGCGGCATGTCGAATGCCGACTTCAGCCGTAAACTTAAGATTCCAAAGAGTTCGGCCAGCTACATCCTGCGCACGCTGGAGCAGCACGGCTACCTGCGCCGCGACGGAGAGGACGGAACCTACCGGCTGGGCATGAAGGTGTTGAGCCTGTCGCGGGCGGCCCTGAGCGGGGTCGATGTGCGGGAGGTGGCGTTGCCGATCATGCGCCGTCTGGTGGACCAGATCCACATCACCACGCACCTGGCGATCCTCGATCATGGGGAAGCGGTTTATGTGGAGAAGGTCGAGGCGCCGGGCTTCATCAAGATGAATACCTGGGTTGGCCGCCGCATGGAAGTGCATTCCACCGCTGTAGGGAAATCGTTGCTGGCCTATCTGGACGCGGCAGAGCGCGACAGCATCCTGCATCAACGCGGGCTGAAGAAGTTGACCCACCACACCATCACCACGCTGCCCCGGCTGATGAAGGAGTTCGAGCGCGTTCGTCAGTTGGGTTATGCCATCGACGACGAAGAGAACAGCCTGGGCGCCCGTTGTGTCGGCGCTCCCATCTTCAACGGCGAGGGACAAGTGGAAGCGGCCGTCGCCTCCACCGGAACCATCAACGATGTGCCCCGCGACGCGGTTCCCCACCTTGCCGACATGCTGAAGGAAGCCGCCCGCCGCATCTCACACCAGATCGGTTATCGCGGACCGTATCCCAGGACGGGGGATAGTTAGGGGCTAGGGACTAGGGACTAGGGGCCAGTGATTAGTGGAGAGACTCGATAATACGCAGTGCATAATGACTTTACTAACCCCTAGCCCCTGACCCCTAACCCCTGCTTCGTTGACTTCATCCCTGAAAAAGCGCTACGGTATTGGCCAGCGCGAAGGGCGCATCCAGTCCGCGGAAAGGGCCGTGCCCACCTTAAGCAGTGCCAATTACAACGAACCTCCTTTTAGCCTGACTCGGGCGGACTCCAGGCGCAGCACGAAAGGAAGGTCGTAATGGATGTCAAAGCTCTACCTGCCCGCCCCAACCTCGAACAGTATAAGAAGCAAGCGAAAGAGCTCCTCAAAGTTTGCGCCTCAGGGGATGCTGAAGGCGTGTGGCGCATTAAGCGGTACAACTCTCGATTAGCCAAGCTATCGGAGGGCGACTTTCGCAATGTGCCATTGCGATTGGCGGACGCTCAACTTGCCATCGCTGGCGAGCACGGCTTCGAGAGCTGGCCCAAGTTCGCCAAGCACATCGAAGACCTGACGCGCGACAGCTCCTCCATTTCAAAGTTCGAAGCGGCGGCCGACGCGGTTATCGCCGGCGATCTGGTGACACTGGAACGATTGCTGAGCGAAGATCCCGGCCTGGTTCGCGCCCGCTCCTCGCGGGCACATCGAGCCACTCTGCTACATTACCTGGCCGCAAATGCCGTCGAAGATTATCGCCAAAAGACTCCCAAGAACGCCGCTGCGGTTGCCGAGATCCTGCTCCAAGCCGGCGCCAATGTGGATGCGACCATTGAAGCCTATGGCACAGAGTGGACCGCACTGGGCCTGATCGCGACCAGCCTGCATCCCCTGGAAGCAGGAGTGCAAATCGCCTTGACCGAGATCTTGTTAGACGCTGGCGCAAGCGTCAACGGAGTGTCAGAAGAATGGACTCCGTTAGTCATGGCATTGCGCAATGGACGCGGCGCAGCTGCCGAGCTTCTGGCCCGGCGCGGCGCGCGATTGGATCTGGAGGGAGCGGCTGGAGTAGGACGGCTCGATGTAGTCAAGAGGTTCTTCAAAGATGATGGCAGCCTGAAACCGGTAGCGACAAAAACGCAAATGGAGGCGGGCTTTCTGTGGGCTTGTGAATACGGGCGAAACAATGTGGTCGATTTCCTGGTGAAACATGGAGTCGACCTGTGGGCGCACGATGTTAACGGACAGACAGGTCTGCACTGGGCAGTGATAGGCGGACGGTTGGATACGATTCCATTGCTTCTGGAGCGCGGTGCTTCGCTCGAAGCGACCAATTTCTACGGCGGAACAGTTTTGGGTCAGGCGCTATGGTCTGCGCTGAACGGCAACCGCAGCATCGATTATGTTCCTATTGTCGAGACGCTGCTCAATGCCGGCGCCAATCCGGACGCGGTCGACTATCCCACGGGCAACGCACGGCTGGACTCAGTGCTGCGGCGTTTCGGCGCGCAATCAGCTAGAGCAGCCGCTAAACAAGAAGAAAAGCACGCAACGGCAGCAGCAAGCCGATAGCCTCTTGCAGCGGGCATTGCAAGCACGAAGGGAGAAGCGACTGGAGGATGCGAAGACAGATCTAGTCGAGGCCATTCATCTCTTGCGCAAGCCAGGTACTCGAAGCGAGCTGGCTCGGGCGCTCAGAGAACTGGGCGAGTTAGAAAGACATTTGCCTGATGCCGAGTCGGCGCTCCAGCACTATGAAGAGGCTATTGCCATACTCCGCGGCCTTGATGAACCGCTCCGGCTCGCACACACGATTCGACATCTCGGTGACGTTCACCATGATGCGGGACGTGCCGCCTTGGCCGAACCCTGCTATCAGGAGGCGCTGGCGCTCTATCGCGGCGATGAAAGCACGCGGCCGCTCGAACTGGCCAACGCCATTCGCAGTCTCGCCGTCCTCAAAGGCGAGGCAGGCGAGATCGAAGAAGCGACGCGTCTCTGGCAGGAAGCGCACGATTTATATACGAGCGTCGACGTGCCAGCGGGCGTCGCCGAAAGCGCAGCCCGGCTCGCTATACTGGCGTGGCGCCAAGGCGATGGTTCGCAAAGCCGTGAGTGGCTGAGTGCGGCAAAGGCGGCGGCCGACGCCTCGGAAGATCCAAACTCGCTGCGGTATGTAGCGCAAGTCAGAGCTATGATTGAAAGCTAGTCTGACGTGCAGGTCGCCCGCCATCGTCAACTAGAATTTATTAGGCTGGGCCCATAAACCGTTTTGTATCAGGGCATGGCTTGAGCCGTGCCGCACTCGGGTCAAAAATAACTTGGGTTTCAGCCCATGTTTTTACAGGGGCTAAAGCCCTGAGGTGTGCTGCGCTTCGTTCGGCACGACTGGAAGTCGTGCCCTGATACAAAACGGACTTGCTGCACTTGTGAGATAGCTTACCTACGTTCTTGGGTGGGTGGTCGCTGGGCGCCACCCGAAGCATAAGCAACAAATAAATGGAGGATCTCCCAATGCCTGAACCTAAAACCCTGAAAGAACGCACCACGGCGTTGGAATGCATTATTCCGATCTTCCGGGTCGACAAGCTCCCGGCCAGTCTCGATTATTACGTGAAGGTGCTTGGCTTCAAAGTCGATTGGCACGAGCCGGGGATCATGGCGTCGGTCTCGCGCCACCGTTGCAGCATCATGTTGTGCGAAGGCGATCAGGGCAATCCTGGGACTTGGGTGTGGATCGGCGCCGAGGACGTCGAGCCTCTTTTCGAAGAATTCAAACTCAAGGGAGCCAAGGTGCGGCATCCGCCGACCAACTACGTCTGGGCTTATGAGATGCAGATCGAAGATCCCGATGGACACGTGCTGCGCTTCGGCTCAGATCCCAAGCCGGGTCAGCCATTGGGTGAGTGGCTGGACGCGCGCGGCGATCGCTGGGCGAAGTCGCCCACGGGCGGATGGACGAAGGTGGAATAGCGCTGATGAAAATATTTTCCGGGGATGCGGAGCGCAAGCCTCCGCTCCCGTCGGGACGACAAACATATAAATCGCTTCGCACGGGTCGGAACGACAAACGTATAACCACTGACCACTAACCACAAGCCCCTGACTCCTAGCCCCTGACTCCTAGCCCCTGACCCCTGCCTTTCCGTACCAGTCGGCCCGGGTAAGTGGCAAACTTGCGCTCCCCTTTTCCGCCTTGCTCAAGAGCACCTGGTAAAGGTTCACCCGGTCCGGCGGCGAAGGCATGGGCGCTGCCGGCCATATAGGCTCGCCAGATGCGATAGCGGACCTCACTGGTAATTCGTCTTCGCCTCCTCGCCATTCGTCTCCAGCCGTTGCACCCAATGCCGCAGAGTCCGAGCGTAGTGCTCGCGCAGGCTCTCGACATCGCGGACTTCGAAACCGCAGTTTTCCGCAGCCCGAACGGTCGCATTCAACGGTACTAATCCACCATCAGGAAAAACATACTTGTCGATGAACGACGGTCCCTTGCGGCGGTGCAGGGCAGAGGCTGCAATACCGTGATTCAGGAAAACGCCTCCCGTCCGCAGCAGGTTCCAAGCTTTGTGAAAGTACCCGGGCAAGCGCGATTCGCCGACATGTTCGAACATTCCCACGCTGACGATTTTGTCGTAGCCCACCGATTCGTCCAGATCGCGATAGTCGCGAACCTCGACCTGGCAGCGGTCGCTCAGACCGGCTTCTTCGATTCGCTCCCGAGCCAGTTCTGCTTGCGGTTGACTAAGCGTGATGCCGCGCGCCGATCACGCCGAAATTTTGGGCAGCATAAAGGATGAGCCCGCCCCAACCGCAGCCTACATCGAGCAGCCGCTCTCCTGGGCGCAATCTGAGCTTGCGGCAGACGTAGTCGAGCTTCTGCACCTGGGCGGTATGAATGTCTTCTGCACCCGACTCGAAATAAGCGCAGGAGTACACCATGCGGCGATCCAGCCAAAGTGAGTAGAAATCGTTAGACAAGTTGTAGTGATAGGTGACGGCCTGGCGGTCGCGGCGCTTGGAATGCGTGGCCACCCACCAGATGGAGCCAGATGCTCGCCATGATGGCCATTGTGGGGAAGCCGCAGCAGCAGGCCGGCGAGCCGGAGCTTTTCGGTCAGTTCCAATTCGTGGGCCACCAGATAGTCGGCGAAATCGAAGGCCGGCCTCTAGATTTCCTTCTACATCAAAATCGTCGTAGATAAACGATTCGCCCAGGGTGAGCTCATTGGCTCCGAACAGCATCCGGCGTAATGCGCCCCGATGCTTAAGCACGAAGGTGAAACGAGGCCTTTCCGTATTGCCCCAGACCTCGCCGTTCCAGAAGCGCACGGCGAAATCGCGGCGCGGGTAATCGGCCGTGATGGCATCCAGCAGTTGCGTGGAGATGTCGACAGAGTGGTCGTGGACGGATGCGGCAAGCGTTGACATGAATTCTTCCTCAGACAACCGAACCCATCGCAGTGAGCCGTCGCGGTGCATGCGGCACCGGAAATTCAGCTCAGTTCACACCTGATAATTATAGGCGTTGACCAAGCAGGCACAAAGCACGAGTTGCAGATTTTCCGAGACGATATTGCGCTGGACGGCAATGGTGTTGGGAGGTACGCCAGAAACAAAGGTTGACGCGGTGGACTACGGTACGTCAGGCGACTCCCGGTCCAGGAACTAGGCGTGGCCGGGAGCCTCACCAGGTCAATAATTTCGGCGCGCCGGCTTCGCCAGGCCCTCGCGCTCCAGAGACTTCTGAATACCATCCCATACCCGCGGGCCGGGGTCTTCCATGGGCACCAGCAGCTTGGCGCATTCGGCAATGTATCGCAGATCGGCTACCAGGTCAGAGCACACCTGGCAGGTCGCCAGATGCTCTTGTTCCTCTGCGCTGCCGTCACCATCGATGATATAAGGTAGAACCTTTTGAAAGTCCGCACACGTCATAACTGTAATCTCCCCCAGGAACCGGCCGCGCTCGTCTTTTCGTCGTCTCCGCTCTGCAGATTCCCTTGACTCATCCCTGAACTCGCCGCCGATTCTTCTCCCTATCGTCTGGCGGCCTTCTCGGCTTTGCTCAGCTTGAGCAGATCGCGCAGTTTCATGCGCGCTTTATGGAGCTGCGATTTACTATTGCCGATCGAGCAGCCCATCATCTCGGCAATTTCGTTGTGCTCGTAACCTTCCACGTCATGCAGCACGAAGATAATGCGATATCCCGGAGGCAGACTCTCGATCGCCCGCTCCAGGTTGACCCGGTCAATGGATCCGGCTAGAACGTTATCGCGCGTTCCAATATCCTTCTTGGGGCCGTCTTCCTGTTGCGGCTCCAGGGTTTCCTCCAGCGAAACCTCGGGCAGCCCTTTCTTGCGCAAATGCATGAGCACGACATTGACCGCCAGGCGATGGAGCCAGGTAGAAAATGCCGATTCGCCGCGGAAGGTCGAGATCTTACGGTAAAGCTGTAAAAAAGCTTCCTGGGTTAGATCTTCCGCCTCCGCCGTGTTGCCGGTCATGCGCAAGCATAGGGAATAAACCCGCCGTTTGTGCATGCCGTACAAAGCCTCGAAGCATTGCGGCGTCGCCTTGCTTGGCCAGGTCAATGGCTTCGTGCTCCGACATCCCGTTCGCCAAAATCTTCTTCGCTATCGTCAATGTTGGTACCCCTGCCCTGCAGTGCTTTGATGCCGGCAAGGGCCCGAGACGTTGCCTCGACCATGAGCACTTAGCCTTCCTTGACGTTATACCATTTACAATTCCACAACTTACTGGTTTCAGGTTGGATGCTGATCAGAGCCGGCCCGCTGGCCCTCGCCGGCAAAGATCTGTTTTACTGTCAGCTACTCTCGCCCCGCAAAGCTGACTATTACACTTAAGTTGGGGGTGGCCTGGGAAACTAGGAACCTTGATTTCAAACTGAAATTAACACGAGAAATGCTTGACAACCGATAGACCCGGTCTACAATACCCGACAATTACAATTGCTTTTTCCCTTGAGACTATTTTTATATGAATGTCGGCCAACCGGCGAACCCAACTCACACCTATCCCCAGAGCGACGCGATGGACAACCAGTGTCGGCATCCCCGAGTCCAGATAGTCTCTCGAGACGAAGATGCGGAATACGTCGAGTGCCTCGAGTGCCGCGAAATCTTCGAATCGAGCGAGTTCCGCGACATGGATATCGAATCCAAAATCCCTAGCGAAGAAGAAGAATAAGCAGTTAGGTCGAAACGCCTCCGGCCGGCACCATATCGCAGAGGTGCGCCTGGACGAGACAGTAAGGGCCCGACGCACGCATCAACGCAGCTTCAACCCCGCGTCGGCTGACAATTCCGGCTCGGCATACTCGCCTGTCAGAAATCTGGGATAGGCGGCGGCCGCAATCATCGCGGCATTGTCGGTGGAGAGTTTGCGGGAAGGGAAGAACACGGGCAGACCTTCCTCTGCCGCTCGCTGCTCGAACGCCTTGCGCAGTTCGGAATTGGCCGCGACGCCTCCAGTTACTAACACCGTAGCGACACTGTGCTCCCGCGCGGCCGACAAAGTCTTGCTGACCAGATCATTCACCACCGCTCGCTGAAAGGACGCAACCAGGTCGAGCGTCTGCGGATCGCAGGCGGCCAGAATCTGCTCGCGAGAGGGGTTCGTCGTTTGCGCCAGGTCGCGCCGGCGTTGCTCGATGCTGGCGCGGAGGTTATGGGTTTCCACATAGCGCAGGACAGCCGTCTTGATTCCACTGTAAGAAAAATCTACACGCTGCGCGTCGTCGGCATGGCGGTTTTGCGGATTGCGGTCGCGATGCTTGATCTGCGCGAAAGGAAACTTTACAGCCTGCGGGATTGCCGTGCTGCGATAGAAAATCGATCACCGGGCCGCCCGGATAGCCCAGCTCCAGCAACTTGGCAACCTTATCAAAAGCCTCGCCGGCGGCGTCGTCTCGGGTATGTCCTACATCGTGGTATATCCACGCAGAAGCTTTATGTTCGGCGAGGAACAGGTGGGTGTGGCCACCGCTGACCACCAGCGCCAGCACCGGAAACTCCAGCTCGCGATTACCGTTCTGCCGCTCCTCCAGCAGCACGGCGTGAATGTGTCCTTCCAGGTGATTGACCCCGATCAGCGGTTTCTCCAGGGCATAAGCCAGCGCCTTGGCATAGCTCAGACCCACCAGCAGCGCGCCCGCCAGATCCGGGTCCCTTGGTCACGGCCACAGCGTCGATGGTTTCGTAGGTCTTGCCCGCATCCTCGATGGCCTTGCGAACCACGGGAACAATGGCGCGCAGATGCTCACGCGAAGCCAGTTCCGGCACCACTCCGCCATAAGGTTGATGGGTGGCAATCTGCGAGTACACCACGTTCGAAACCACTTCTTCGCCGGAACGAACTACGGCGGCCGCAGTCTCGTCGCAGGAGCTCTCGATGCCAAGAATGAAAATGTCAGGCACAGAACTATTGTACGAGGAGCTGTAGCTGCTCTCTTTAATAAGAGTTGTCCTGGGGGTAAAGCGCTGGTTCAGGGTGCACTTACAAGTGGAGAGGAAAAGTCAGTATCCGGAGTGAAGGGCGGAGCCAATGAGTTTGAGCAAGACGCATCTTGCCAATCGCTGCGGTCCAGGTTTGTATCAGGGCACGACTTCAGTCGTGCCGAACTAGTCGCAAAGATGGTCTGGGCGTTAGCCCCTGCAACAACAAGTCTCTCAGGGGCTTAAGCCCGGCTATTTTGATCCAGTAGCGGCACGCCTGAAGGCGTGCCCTGATACAAAACAATTTATCCGACGCGGTATCATCAAACTTTCCATGCAGCAGCACGCCACCAACATCGTTCGCGAGCTGCGCCAGCGCGGCTTCCAGGCCTACTTCGCCGGAGGCTGCGTGCGCGACATGCTGCTGGGGCTTGAGCCTGCCGACTACGACGTCGCCACCGACGCCACGCCGCCCGAGGTCATGCGCATCTTCCCCGAGACCTACGCGGTGGGCGCGCAGTTCGGCGTGGTGCTGGTCCCGGCGCCCGAGGACTATCCCCGTCCTGCCGACGCCGTCCGAGCACCCCAACTACGTCGAAGTCGCTACCTTTCGCAACGATGGCGCTTACTCCGACGGCCGCCATCCCGACCAGGTGCGCTACTCGACCGATCCCAAGGAGGACGTGCAGCGCCGCGACTTCACCATCAACGGCCTGCTGATGGATCCGCTGGACGACAATCGCGTGCTCGATTTCGTCGGCGGCCGCGACGATCTGAAAGCCGGCATCATCCGCGCCATCGGCGATGCCGAGCTGCGCTTTCAGGAAGACAAGCTGCGCATGCTGCGTGCGGTGCGCTTCGCCGCGCGCTTTCACTATGTCATCGAGCCGGAGACGTTCGCTGCCATTCAGCGGCTGGCCCCGCTGATTCATCAGGTCAGCCAAGAGCGAGTCCGCGACGAGCTGACCAAGATGCTCACCGAAGGCAGCGCGCGTCAGGCGTTCGAGCTGCTGGACGCAACCGGCTTGCTGAAGCAGGTGCTGCCGGAAATCGATCGCATGCACGGCGTGGAGCAGCCGCCGCAGTTTCATCCCGAAGGCGATGTCTGGATTCACACGCTGCTGCTGCTGGAGAAGCTGCCGCCGAAGTGCTCGCGCACGCTGGCCTGGGGAGCGCTGCTGCACGATGTGGGCAAGCCTCCGACGTTTCGGGTTGCGCCCGACCGCATCCGCTTCGACGGGCATGTCGAAGTCGGCGTGACGCATGGCGGAGGAGATTTGCCGCCGCCTGCATTTCTCGAACGAAGATACCAAGCAGATTGCCGCGCTGGTGGCCAATCACATGCGCTTTGCGCGACGCGGAGCGGATGAAGGAATCGACCCTGAAGCGCTTCATGCGCCTGCCCAAGTTCGACGAACACCTGGAGCTGCACCGCATGGACTGCCTGAGCAGCCACGGAAATTTGTCGCTATATAATTTTGTGCGCGAGCGGCTGGAGCACAGCTCGGCAGAAGAGATCAGGCCGGCACCACTGTTGACCGGAGCGGACCTGATCCACCTCGGCTACAAGCCCGGCCCAGAGTTTCGCGCGATCCTGTCCGCCGTGGAGGATGCGCAACTGGAAGGATCGCTGCACAGCAGGGAAGAGGCGCTCGACTTTGTGCGGCGCGAGTTCCCAATCGCCAGTTGAAGGGCGAACCATCGAGCGCGAAACCGGTGCTAGAATCGAAGCTCCGCCATGCAGCATGCCCGGGCAACACTGAGAAAGATTTTCACCGACACGCTGCGCCGTGAGGGAGACAGTGCGCCCTTACTGGCGTGGCCTCTTGCTTGTGGAGCGAGTACGGCGGAGCGCACAACTGCGGTGGGGTTTGCGAACGGAGTATTGACCGTCGCGGTCCCGGACAAGACTTGGCAGGTATCAATTACAGAGACTTGAGCCGCCAATATCTGGCGGCGCTGAACCGGATCAGTTCGGAACCCGTCAACAGAATCGAGTTTGTCCCCATGCATCGTTCTAAACTCTAGCTTTCAAAAGGTATCCCGAATGGTTTCGGAAAAAGATGTTTCCTATGTCGCGGATCTGGCGCACCTCGAACTGACCGACGAGGAGCGCGCCCGCATGTTGAAGGACCTGAACTCGATTCTCGGCTACATCGACCGGCTGAACGAACTGGACACCAGCAACGTCGAGCCGATGGCGCAAGTGGCCAGCCGCTACGGCGAGCCCAAGAACAAAGACGAGGCCAACCGCTTCGCCTACGCCATGCGCGCCGACGAACCGCGTCCTTGCCTGCCGCACGACGAGGCGCTGCGAAATGCGCCTGCAACCGACGGAACATTTTTCAAGGTGCCGAAAGTGATCGAGCGCTAGAAACCGCAAGCGACTGAACCCATACCATGAATCTGGACCTGCTCACCGTTGCATCCACCCGCACCGCAGTGCTGGAAAAGGAGACAACGGCCACCGCGTTGGTGGACGCCTTCTACGCCAAGATTGAAGCCGAAGACGGCGCGATCGGCGCGTACCTGACACTGTCGAAGGAGCGCGCCTACCGGCAGGCGGCGCGCATCGATGCGCTTGCCGACAAGGGCGATGAGCTGCCTCCGCTGGCGGGAGTGCCGATCGCGATCAAGGACGTCTTCACCACAAAAGATGTTCGCACCACAGCGGGCTCGAAGATCCTGGACAACTTCATCGCGCCCTACGATGCGACGGTGGTAGCACAGCTGGAAGAGGCGGGCGCCATCATCCTGGGCAAGACCAATTGCGATGAGTTCGCCATGGGCTCGTCGAACGAGAATTCCGGCTTCTATCCGGTACACAATCCGCGCGATCCTTCGCGCGTGCCCGGCGGCTCATCGGGCGGTTCGGCTGCGGCGGTTGCCGCGGGAACAGCGGTCGCGTCGCTGGGCTCCGATACCGGCGGCTCGATCCGGCAGCCGGCTGCGTTCTGCGGCGTGGTCGGCCTGATGCCGACCTACGGCCGCGTCTCGCGCTACGGCCTGATCGCGTTCGCCTCTTCGCTCGATCATCCCGGCCCGTTCGGCAAGACGGTGAAAGATGCCGCCATGATGCTGCAGGTGCTCGCCGGACGCGATCCGCTCGACTCCACTACCGCCGACATTCCCGTTCCGAATTATCTGCGAGCAGGTGGGCCAGCCGGTCGACGGGCATGAAGATCGGCGTTCCGCTGGAATACTTCGAGGACGGGCTCGATCCCGAAGTGCGCGCCGCGGTGGAGTTCGGCATTCAGGAGCTGGACGAACGCCGGAGCCGAAATCATTCCGCATCTCGCTGCCGCACACCGCCTACGCGATTCCGACGTACTACGTGATCGCGACGGCCGAGGCGTCGTCCAATCTGGCGCGCTACGATGGCGTGCGTTACGGATTGCGCTCGAGCGAAGGCAAGACGCTGAGCGAGATGTATCGCCGCACGCGCGATGCCGGCTTCGGCGCCGAGGTGAAGCGCCGCATCATGCTGGGAACGTATGTGCTGAGCGCCGGATATTACGATGCTTATTACCTGAAGGCGCAGCGCGTGCGCAGCCTGCTGGCGCGCGACTTCGACGAGGCCTTCGCCACGGTCGATGCCATCGTCACGCCCACGACGCCGACTCCGGCATTCAAGCTGGGCGAGAAGGCCGACGATCCGCTGGCGATGTATCTGGCCGACATTTTCACCGTGACCGCCGATCTGGCGGGCATTCCGGGAATTTCCATTCCCTGTGGCAAGAGCAAAGAAGGATTGCCGATCGGCATGCAGATCCTGGGAAAGCATTTCGACGAGGCGACGATCTTGCGCGTGGCGCATGTGGCCGAGCACGCGCTGGCGCCGCGAGATGCTTTGGAAGGCAGACGTCTCCGATGCTAGTCGGGATGCCAGGAGATTTCTTCGTAGTAGCGCTCGCCCGGCGCAGGCCCGGCACAGAGATCTTTCCGTCCCGCCGCACTTCGCGCTGGAAGTTGATGCCCTCGCCGCATTCGGCGCACACAATGCGCTCGCCCTTGTAGCCCGGCAATTCCTCGGGCGGCAGCGTCACTTTCACCCACTGCTCGCTGAACAGGTCTTCATTCGACATTTCGCGATAGGCCAGCATCTGCTGCTGGTTCTTGTTCTCGATCTCGGGATGCAGTTGCCGCGCCAGGGCCTTCGAGCTTTCCTTGGCGCAGACGCGAATCGCGCGGCCCGACTCGAGATCGACAAAGGTCGCCGCGACCTTGCCCCAGTCGCGAAACTTGAGCGCGCGCTTGCCCAGGCGGCAGCCGGTGACGACGCCGACCGCATCGGTGGCGCAGCGATCGATCTCGACAAACGTGATCAGCCGCTTGCGGTCTTTGCCGTGCGGATCGTCGATGCCGAGCAATTCCAGTCCGCGCATCGCCAGGCGCACGCCCAGGACCTGCCCGGCGCACAGATGTCCGTGGGCCACTTCGGCATCGCGCAACAGTTCGTCAAAGCTTTTCAAGCGATGTCTCCGTTTACTGCTCGTCCGAATCGTTGTCCGGCGCCTCATCGGCGAAGCGGCCGCTCACGTTCACCGTGAACTTATCCGCCGCCTTCGGCAGAAACGTCACTCGCGCCGGCTGGCGCTCCCAATGCGGCGCCGCACAATTGCTGTCGGGCGCGTCTCCCACGCTGGTCTTGCCCAGCTCCTTGCGAAACAGCGCCTTCTTGCCGCCGATCTCAGCAACCACGGCGGTCACCCGCTCGCCACTGGATGTGATGCCGCAATAGGCAGCATAGTCGCGATACCAGCTGACCTCGCGAGTAGAACGGATCGAAGTCGGGCAGCTTGACCAGCGAGATCTTGCCCGACACGCGATCGACCAGCAGCCAGCCGCCGCGCTGCCAAAGCCATTTCGGCAGCCTTGCGGGTGTCGTCCGGCAGGGAGTCATTGATGCGATAAGCGCGCCGCACCACAAACTCGCGGTCGGTCACGTCATGGGTGTCGCCGGTGGTAAAGTCCTTCAGCTTGCGTGTCGACATACAGCGGCCGCACCGTGATGTCCAACGTCTTGTCTTCGGACGGGCCGACAAACAGTTTCACCTGGAGTTGTCTTTCCCAGCGCCACCACGTGCGGCTTGGAAGCGCCAGCGGATAGCGCAAGCAGCAGGCGAACAATAAGGCAGACGGAGAACGCGGACAATAAGCCACGCGCATATCTGAAAGTTGCTAGTTGAAAGGCTAATCCCGCTGCGCGCGGCTGCAAGTTTGCGCCACCGGGCGATGACGCCCGACAACATTTTTTTCGCCAGATGTTGACTTGCTTACAACTGTCATACAATGAGTCGTGCGTCTAAGTTGCTGATGACGGATTTGACCTATAGCTTCATAATCCCGGCTTACAACGAAAGCGAGCGGCTGACGGTATCTCTGCCCAAGGTCCTCGACTACGTTCGCAAGCGGCAGCTGCCCAGCGAAATCATCGTGGTGAACGACGGCTCCAACGATGACACGGCCGAGGTGCGTTCGCCGCTTCTGCCGCCGGCAATCCCGATGTCCGGCTGGTGGAAAATCCCGGCAATCGCGGCAAGGGATACAGCGTCCGCAATGGGATGCTGCACGCCCACGGCGACGTGCTGCTGTTTACCGACGCCGATCTGTCGTCGCCAATTTACGAGGCTGACAAGCTGTTCGCGCGCTCTGAGCAGGGAGCCGACGTCGCTATCGGATCGCGCTGGCTGCAAGCCGAGCTGCAGACCGAGCGCCAGCCCTGGTATCGCCAGCTGTACGGACGGCTCTTCAATCTTGCGCTTGCGCATGGTGCTGGGCCTGAAGTATCGCGACACCCAATGCGGCTTCAAGGCATTTACTCGAGCGGCGGCGCAGACCATCTTTACCCGGCAGCGCATCGAGCGTTGGGGCTTCGATCCCGAGTTGCTGTTCCTGGCCGACAAGTTCAAGCTGCGAACAGCCGAGGTCCCAGTCGAGTGGGCGCACGATCATCGCTCCAAGATCAGCCCGCTGCGCGACGGCATCAAGATGGGCGTCGAAATGCTAACGGTCCGCTGGAACGAGATTCGAGGACTTTACAACAGCCGCCATCGTTTTGGACGAAGCCTACGTCAAGCCCGCAGCTCCCCAGGTCGCAGAGTAGATCCGCCCGTCCTGGCGATCCGTGACGGCTGAACTCCAAGATACGGCAACGCTAGTGTCGACAGCATGAAGCGACTTGATTGCTTTCCCGCGAAAATTTGTACCTTTCTTCGACCTTGGCGCATCTTTTCTTGAGTCGGCTTGGCTGTCAGTGCGCACTTCCGAATTCGAGCGTGCCAGCCAGCACTGTCTTGCATCTAAAGGAATCTATGTCGCAACCGTCATGCCCAGCACCGACGCGATTACCAGTCCCGCGGACACGTCAGCGATGTCGCGGGAGACTGTCTCTGCTGCAGCGGTATCATGCAGATGCGCGGACATGTCGCTGCACCTGTGCGCACCGCTATCGGTGGAAGACCACAGCTTGCAGCCCATGCCCGATGCCAGCCCGGCGAAGTGGCACCTGGCGCACACCACCTGGTTCTTCGAGACTTTCGTGCTGTCGCAGTACATGCAGGACTATCGGCCCTTTCCATCCCGCCTTCCGCAATCTTTTCAATTCGTACTACAACACCGTTGGCGACCGTCCGCTGCGGACCTTGCGCCACGTCCTGTCGCGTCCCAGTCTGGATGAGGTGCACGCCTATCGGCTGTATGTCGACGAGGCGATGGTCCATCTGCTGACGCATGGAGCTTCCGCCGGAGGCGCTGGACTGGTTGAGCTGGGCATCAATCACGAACAGCAGCATCAGGAGCTGATCGTTACCGACGTGAAGAATGGGCTTGTGGACGAATCCTCTGCGGCCGGCCTATCGCAGCATCGCGTGAGGCAGATACGGCGCACGCTGCAGTATCTGTCGGCAGCCGCTGAAGTGGCAGAGCTTTCCCGAGGGCGTTTACTCTGTCGGCTTTGAGGGCAGCGGCTTCGCCTTCGACAACGAAGGGCCGCGGCACAATGTTTATCTCCAGCCGTTCCGTCTGGCGTCGCGACTGGTCACCAACGGCGAGTATCTGGAGTTCATGCGCGATGGCGGCTACAGCAAGCCGACGCTGTGGCTCTCCGACGGATGGGACTGCGGTGCGCAACAATCAGTGGAGCGCGCCTCTGTATTGGGAGCAGCGCGACGGCGAGTGGTGGAACTACACCATCGAAGGACATGCAGCCGCTGCGACTGGACGAGCCGGTGTGCCACATCAGCTACTACGAGGCCGACGCGTTTGCCCGTTGGGCGGGCGCGCGGCTGCCCAGCGAATTCGAGTGGGAAATTGCGGCGCGCTCCTGTCCGCATTGAAGGGAATTTTGTCGAGTCGGGCGAGCTGCATCCGCAGCCGGCACAGATCCGTCGCAGCCGCTTGGCGCAGATGTTCGGCGATGTATGGGAGTGGACGGCGAGCGCCTACATTCCGTATCCCGGTTTCAAGCCCGCTGCCGGCGCGGTCGGCGAATACAACGGCAAGTTCATGTGCAACCAGATGATGCTTGCGCGGCGGCTCGTGCGCGACGCCGCAGTCGCATATGCGCGCCACCTATCGCAACTTCTTCCCGCCCCATGTGCGCTGGCAGTTCATGGGAGTTCGGTTAGCCAATGGCAACTAGTAAGCAACTTCAGTTCCTCGACTATCCGGCGATCGCCCTCGACGTGCGTGAGGGGCTGACGGCCATGCCCAAGCGTCTGCCGGCGAAGCTCTTTTACGACGAGATCGGCTCGCAGCTCTTCGAGCAGATCACCGAGCTGCCGGAGTACTACCTGACGCGCACCGAGCGCTCGATCCTGGAGAGCTACGCCGGCGAAATTCTGGAGCAGGCCGGCCCGTCGTTGACCCTGGTCGAATTGGGCGCGGGCACCGCGACCAAGACCTGCATCCTGATCGAAGAGCTGCTGCAGCGGCAGAGCCGCACGCTGTTCTATCCCATCGACGTTTCGCCCTCGGCGCTGGACGAGGCGGTGCGCCAGCTGGGCCAGCAGTTTCCGGCGCTGCGCGTCAATCCCATCGTTGCCGATTACACCGGCGGCGTTCCGGCGCTGAGTCGCATCAGCGGACGCAAGCTGGTGCTGTACATCGGATCGAGCATCGGCAATTTCGAGCCCGCCGAGGCGATCCGCATGCTGCGCCGCATCCGGCGGACCCTGCGCTCGGGCGATGCTTTGCTGCTGGGCGCCGATTTCGCCAAGAGCTCCGAAAATTCTTGTGCCTGCCTACGACGACGCCCAAGGCGTGACCGCTGCGTTCAACAAGAACATCCTGGCCCGCGTTGAACCGCGAGCTGGATGCCGACTTCGACCGTCGATGCCTTCCGCCACGTTGCGCTGTGGAACCGGCGCTGCTCGCGCATGGAAATCTATCTGGAGAGCCTGACCGAGCAGACGGCTTTCATGCCGGCACTCGATCTCGATGTGACGTTCAAGGCAGGCGAGCGCATTCACACCGAGAACAGCTACAAGTACACCGACGCCATGATCGAATCGATCCTGCACGAGAGCGGCTTCACCCTGGAGCACACCTGGTGCGACCGCAAGAAGTGGTTCGGCGTGCATCTGGCGAGGGTCTGAACGCGGGTATAAATCAAGGCCATTGGATATCTTCCTTCCCGGCTGTGCCCGGGTTCGCGTCCGTCCTTTGGACGCTAACCTGGGTCCAGACGCAGCCATCAACTTAGAATAGTTCGATGTACAGTTTCTGTCGCACCGACGCGAAATCCCGACGAAACCATTGCGCCAGGTGCCCCACTCATTCGCGGGTTTCGAACAGTGGCAGTCGGTATCTCACCGCTCTCTGCATTCTGGCAACTCTGTTTCTGTCTGTCCGGCTTGGCCCTGGGGCAATGAAGGACACAGCGCCATCAACCGCGTGGCCTGCTGAGAAATTGCCTCCCGACGTGCCGGCGTTCTTGCGGAATGCCTGCGATCAGTTGGCCTACTCGCTCCCGAACCCGACCGCTGGCGTGAGCCTTCCGAGCTGGCGTTTGAAGCGTTCGCAGGAGCCCGACCACTTCATCAATCTGGAGGTCATCCAGGGCATGGAATTCCGCCCGACCGTTACAGCTTCTATCGCGCACTGGCGGCCAGGCGCGCAGCAGACGCCGGGCCATCCCGAAGATCTGCTGCCGGAGCGAGTCGGCCTGCAGCCATACGTCGACCATCGAGGTATACGAGCGGCTGGTTGTCGCTTTCCGCGAGTATCGCCGCGCGCTGCTGGAGCATCGCAACCCCGACTTATGCCGAGGCCAACGCAATTTTCTATGCCGGCTGGCTGGGACATTATGTCGGCGACGGCGCCAATCCGCATGCACACTTCAATTCATTACAACGGCTGGATCGGGCCGAATCCCAAGGCATACACCACGCCGAACACAGTGCATTGGAAGATGGAAGGAATTTTCGTCGCCGCCAATTTCAAGCAGCTGCAATTTGCCGACCTGGTTCCCGCGCAGCCGCAGCTGCTGACCGATCCCTTCCAGGACTACATGCATTATCTCGTACGACTCTCACAAGCTAGTGGAGACCGCGTATCAACTGGAGAAAGAAGGCGGCTTCGACGGCAGAGGGAACAGCCGGCTCGCGCGATTTCATCCGCCATCGCCTGGCCGCCGGGGCAGACGATGTTGCGAAACATGTGGTACAGCGCCTGGATACAGAGCGGACAAGGCTCGAATGCGCCGGTGGCCTCGGAGTCGACTGGAAGTTTGAACCCAACGAAGCCTGCGCCGCCCGCGGCTCGGTAGAGCAGACCTTGTCTGGACGTGGTCATTGAGTTTCTCGCCAGGTTTCTCTACCATCCAGAGTTCTTCGTCCGATCAGGTGAACCTCAGCTTGGACAACCTCAGAGTTTTGATCACGCGCGAGCAGATTGCGGCCAAAGTGGCCGACTTGGGCGAGCGCATTACCGCCGACTTTGCGGGCGAGCCCGTCCTGCTGATCGGGGTGCTGAAGGGCGCGACCATTTTTCTCGCCGACCTGGCACGGCAAATCCAGCTCGACGTCAGCTTCGATTTCATTGCCGTCTCCAGCTATGGAAACGCCAAGCGGCAGAGCGGGGAAGTCCGGCTGGTCAAGGATGTGGACCACTCCGTCGAGGGCAAAAACATCATTCTGGTGGAAGATATTCTCGACACCGGTTTGACGTTAACTTACATCAAAAACCTGTTGCACGGTCACCGGCCGAAGGCCTTGAAAGTCGCCGCTTTGCTGGACAAAACATCCCGCCGTATCGAGCCTATCCAGGGCGACTATGTTGGTTTCCAGATTCCCGACGAGTTTGTTGTAGGATATGGGCTTGACTTTGGCGAGCATTATCGTAATCTGCCAGATATCTGTGTATTGGAGTCCGACTCCAATACGGCATGAAATCTGATCTGGTCATGACAGCTTATCCTTCCGTCGTCGCCGGGGTGTTAGCTCTTCCCGTGAGCGATTGGCGAAGTGCAGCCAAGCTCATCGATCACACTCTTCTGAAACCAGAGGCCACTCGCAACCAGGTCATCGCGTTGTGCCAGGAGGCTGCGCGCTATGGATTTCATGCCGTCATGGTCAATCCCGCAAACGTGGCGCTGGCCGCGATCCAGTTGCGCAGGACGCCCGTACGAGTAGGCACCGTCGTGGGCTTTCCGCTCGGCGCCAACCTGACCTCCACAAAGATAGCGGAAGCCGATAGTGCTCTGCGCAACGGAGCGCATGAACTGGATATGGTGATGAACATCGGCGCGTTGAAATCGGGTGAGCGGGTGCTGGTGCAGCACCGAAATGCGGAGCCTGACGCGGCTGGCCCATGAGCGCGGAGCAATACTGAAAGTCATCCTGGAGAACACGCTGCTGAGCCAGGAAGAAAAGATTCTGGCCTGTGTCCTGGCGGCCGAGGCGGGAGTGGACTTCGTGAAGACCTCGACCGGTATGGGCGATTCCGGCGCGACCCATAGCGATGTGGCCTTGATGCGCGGGGTGGTGGGACATGAAGATTGGAGTGAAGGCGGCGGGCGGTATCCGCACTGCGGCGCAGTTCATGGACATGCTCGACGCCGGGGCTAACCGCATCGGAACCAGCTCCAGCGTACAGATCGTGCAGGAACTCGGAGCGGGGCTTAACGGCAGTGGTTAGTGGATAGTGGTTAGTGGATAGATTTTCGGCCGGCGAGACCAAGCGATGTCAGCAATCCATTCACTCACGGCGCAACTTTACAGGAGTTAAGTCCAATTTGAACGTTTTGAAGGGGACGGCCTTCAGGCCGTCCGTTAAGTGGCGCACAATTATCGTCGGCTTCAGCGGCTGAGGGACTTCGTTTACACTTAATCAGACCATCCTTGGCAGTTTGGCATTTTCCTGTGCCGCCCCCGAGGGGCTCAATTATAAATTGCGGCCAACCCAGCGCTAAAGCGCTGGGCTATCTTGTCTCCGTTCCCGCAAGGCGGGACTCGATGTTAGTCCGTGATAGTTGCTCGCCAAGATTGACCTCTTCGTAAGGATGTCGAAAAAGCCAGACACCAGCGACCGCCAGCCAGGTCGACCGCCTTCTGCCAAACAATAAGTTCACGATAACTATGCAATGCCTGCTCTGTCATAACCCTCCGCCTGCATGAGAACGCCTTCTTAACCCCTATCCCCTAACCCCTATCCCCTGATTTCGTGACCCACCTCACAACCCGTTGTGACCTCCGTACTTTTGTCCGGCCCGCGACCGGCCCATGCTCAAATTCAGGAGGCCGTCTTCCGGCTTCCGCAGAATCTGCAAGATGGGGCGCACTTTAACTAAGAGTTCCTATGTCGTCTGCCGCTGAGTTGCTAAGTTGCCGCGACCGTGACTGGACTCTGCCCCACATGCAATCCCAAGTTCAATACGGAGGCCTTCATGGCAATCACTAAGCAGGATGCTCTCGACTACCACTTTGGGTCACGGCCGGGGAAAATAGAAGTCGTTTCCACCAAGCCTTGCCTTACGCAACGCGATCTCAGTCTGGCCTACACACCAGGCGTCGCCGACCCCTGTCTCGAGATCGAAAAGAATCCGCAGGATGCATACAAGTACACCGCCAAGGGCAACCTGGTCGCGGTTGTCACCAACGGCACGGCAGTCCTGGGTCTCGGCGACATCGGCGCATTGGCCGGCAAGCCGGTCATGGAAGGCAAAGGTGTCCTGTTCAAAAGATTCGCCGACATCGATGTATTCGACATCGAGCTGAACACCAAGAATCCCGACGAAATCATCAAAGCCTGCCAACTGCTGGAGCCGACCTTCGGCGGCATCAATCTGGAAGATATCAAGGCGCCGGAGTGCTTCTACATCGAGGAAACGCTGAAGAAGACGATGAAGATTCCGGTCTTCCACGATGACCAGCATGGCACCGCCATCATTTCCGGGGCGGCGTTGGTGAATGCCGTCGAGTTGACCGGCAAGCGCATCGATCAAATCAAGATTGTCGTGAATGGTGCCGGAGCCTCGGG
This sequence comes from uncultured Acidobacteriaceae bacterium, assembly GCA_963746515.1. Lineage (GTDB taxonomy): Bacteria > Acidobacteriota > Terriglobia > Terriglobales > Acidobacteriaceae > Bog-257. The sequence goes on from CAVVBO010000007.1 coordinate 749,451, forward strand.
CATCGCCTGCGCCGAGCACTATGTCTGTCTGGGAGCCAAGCGCGAGAACATCACCCTGGTTGACACCAAGGGCGTCATCTACAAAGGCCGCAAAGAAGGAATGAATCCTTACAAGGAGCGCTTCGCCAAGGAAACGCCGATGCGGACCCTGGCCGACGCGGCCAAAGGCGCCGACGTGTTGCTGGGGCTCTCCAAGAAGGGCGCTTTCACCGCTGCGATGATTGCCTCGCTGGCGCCGCGGCCGGTGGTCTTTGCCATGGCGAATCCCGATCCCGAGATTACTTACGACGAAGCCCGTGCGGTTCGCGACGACATCATCATGGCGACCGGTCGCTCCGACTATCCCAACCAGGTCAACAACGTTCTGGGATTTCCCTTTATCTTCCGCGGGGCGCTCGATGTTCACGCCACCACCATCAACGAGGAAATGAAGCTGGCAGCCACGTATGCCCTGGCCGCCCTGGCTAAAGAGGATGTGCCGGATTCGGTTTGCCGCGCTTATGGCGTGGAAGTTCTAAAGTTTGGTGTCGACTACATCATTCCCAAGCCGTTCGATCCGCGCGTGCTGGTATGGGAAGCCGCAGCCGTGGCAAAAGCAGCCATGGAGACTGGCGTGGCGCAGAACCCAATCGACATTGCCGACTATCGCGAGCAACTGGAGAAGCGGCTAGGCAAGGCCCATGAGCTCATGCGGCTGATGATTCACAAAGCGCAAGCTAATCCCAAGCGGGTTGTCTTCCCCGAAGGCAATCACCAGAAGATTCTTCGCGCCTGCCACGTTCTGCTGGAAGAAAAGATTGCCATTCCGGTGTTGTTGGGCCGCAGTAACGAGATCCAGCGCACGGCAGCGGAGTTGGGACTCAACCTCAGCGGCGCCACCATTGTCGAGCCCGAAACCGCCCCCCGCCGTCAGGAATACGTGAATGAGCTGTACCGCCTGCGGCAGCGTCGCGGTGTGACCCTGGGCTCGGCCGACGAGCTCATGAATGATCGCAACATCTTCGGCTCCATGATGGTTCGTATGGGTGACGCCGACGCCCTGGTCTCTGGCGTCACGCAAAACTATCCCGACACCATTCGCCCGGCGTTGCAGGTGATTGGCGTGCGCGAAGGCATCCACAAGGTGTCTGGCGTGTACCTGGTTATCACCCGCAAGGGCGATCTGTTTGTCCTGGCCGACGCTACCGTCAATATCGAGCCCACCGCCGAGGATCTGGCCGAGATCGCTCTCTGCGCCGCTCAGGAAGCGCGCCGTTTCGATATGGAGCCCCGCGTGGCGATGCTCTCATTCTCCAGCTTTGGAAGCACCAAGCATCCGTTGTGCGACAAGATGCGTCGTGCCGCCGAACTGGCTCGCTATGCCGATCCATCGCTGATCATCGACGGGGAAGTGCAGGCCAACATTGCGGTCAGCGCCAAGAAGCTGGAAGCAGCGTTCCCCTTCTCTCCATTGAAGGGTGGCGCCAACGTATTGATTTTTCCCGATCTGCAGTCGTGCAACATCGCCTGCAAACTTATCCGCGCCATCGGTGGAGCAGAAACCGTAGGCCCAATCCTGGCCGGCATGGCCAAGCCGGTTCACCTGTTGCAACGCGGTGTCGAGGTAGAGGACATCGTCAACATGACCACCATTGCGGTGGTGGAAGCGCAAGACAGCTCGCTGCCGGCCACTGCTCATGTGGCCCGCGCCGTGGCTGGCGTTGTGTAGAAGGGAATATTACGACGGAAGTTGTATGCCGCTACCGCATAAGGGGTATTGGCCTTGGTGGTTGCGGGTGAAAGAATGCCGGTGTATCTACATCATCTGTGCGGCACTGACAGCGTGCAGCGAAGGGCCAGAGACGGACAAAGGCAAGCCTTAAGCCGTCATTGATACTGACGCCTTCATCGGGTTGGCGGAATTCTCGCATCGGATGTGCAACTGGGCGCTGCGCTTCCGGACGAGAATTCCGCCCTCTTTTTGCCTGAGCTATTCCAGCAGTCGCTGTGGTCTGTAACTCCCTCATCTTTTGTGATCACGAACCGGCTTCACAGGCTGCTGCAAAAGTCGGACTCGACATGTTTGAAGGGGCACAGCTTTAGCTGTGCCGTCACTAGCTCTCTACTTCTACATCCCGAGCGGACTTCAGCGTCTGCGTGAGAACTAACTTTGTGTTTCGGTGGTGGAATACGAGGCGCGAAAAACAAGCGCCGGAGGCGCGGAAGAGCTTAGCCCAGCACGCAGCCGCACCGGGGCCCCCGATTCGCGCCGCCTTTGCGCGAATTGGGGTGGGATGGCGGAGTGCTGGGTAAAGTGGAAAATGAAACTGAGTCCCGTAGGTGTCTGTGTCGTAGCTGACACTTGTTTTACAGGAAGAAATGAGCGACAAGAAAGCATGTCGCGATTCTTTGACTATGCTCCCGATCAAGCGTTCTTGTTGCCTCCGAACGTGAAGGATGTTTTGGGTGAGGACCACCTGTGTTTCCACGTGCACCGCATGGTGGAAGCCTGCGATGTCAGCCAGTTCGAGCAGGCCTACGGGGCCGAAGGACGGCTGGCGTATCCGCCGGCCATGATGCTGAAGGTCTGGCTGTATGCCTATTACCTGGGAGTGCATTCCACGCGGCGACTGGAGCAGCGCATAGGAGAAGACTTGGCGTTCCGTTATCTGGCGGGCGGGCTGCGGCCCGATCACAAGACGCTGAGCGAGTTTTTGCGGCGGCACGGGCGAGCCATCAACGATGTGTTCACGCAGACCATCGAGATGGGGCGGCGAGCGGGACTGGTGCAACTGGGACACGTGGCCATCGATTCGACGCGGGTGCAAGCCAACGCCTCGCGGCACCGCATGGTGGACGCCGAGCAGGCGGCGCGCCAGCAACGGGCGGGTGATCGGCGGCGGGTGCGACAGTTTCAACAGCGAGCGCTGGCGCCGGAACCGGATGAGGGAGCGGGGATGAGTTTGCCGACGGCCGCAGCTGAGGGGCTGGAGCAACAACTGGCCGCGGCGGGCGAGGGGCTGGCGAAGTTGCCCAAGGGGAAACGACGGCAGGTTTCGGCGACCGATCCGGACAGCCGGTTTTTGCGCACCCGCCAAGGCTGGGTGTTGGGCTACACCGGCGAAGTGGCAGTGAGCGACGATCATTTCATTGTGGCGGCACGGGTGACGCAGAACGCCAGCGACAATGCTTCGCTGCTGCCCCTGCTGGACGAAGTGGAACGGCGCAGTCGCTGCAGGCCGGAGAAAGCCACCGCTGATTCCGGATTTTTCAGCGGCGAGGCAGTGCGGGAATGCGGGCGGCGGGGCATCGACGTGTACCTGCCGGACAACAACTTGCGGCATGAGATGAGTAGCGGGAAACGGGCCAAAGGCATTGGGCGTTGTACGATTCGCGATCCCCAACATCTGCGTCTGCGGGAGAAGTTACGCAGTCCGGCGGGCAGGAAGATGTATCAGCGCAGGCAAGCCGTGGTGGAACCGGTGATCGGCATTCTGAAAGAGCAACGTGGCATGCGCCGGTTCCGGCGACGTGGTCTGGAGCGGGTGAATACGGAGTGGATCATGGCGGTCATCGCCTACAATCTCGGTCGCCTGCGCTGCCGCTAGCAAGTCCGGCTAGGCGGCCACCGCCATCGCCACTGTAAAATCGGGGACGATTGCCCTTTCGGTAATTCGAATGTCAGCTACGACACAGACACCGTAGGGACGGCAGAAGTTCTCACGCAGACACTTTAGCCCGCTCGGGATCCACTTTCTCGACTTTTTCAGGGGCCTGTTCACATGGGATGAGGGCATCCGCTTTTCCTTACGGAAGGCCTCTACAGCGCCACCCCCCCATCACGTCGCCAGGTGCGGACGGTCACACCGTATTTCCCGACAATCTGATATGAGTAATCACGTGGTAGGCGTGCACTCCCTTGCATGCTCTACAAAACTCTAAGTGCCGCGGTCTACGGCATCGACGCCAGCCTCATCGAGGTTGAGGTCGATATCGCCGCGCTCAAAGCCGAGAAAGACACCTTCACCACCGTTGGTCTGCCTGACGCGACGGTGCGAGAGAGCCGCGAGCGCATTCGCGCCGCCCTCAAGAACAGCGGTTACGATATTCCTCCCACCACGACCACCATCAATCTGGCGCCCGCTGACATTCGCAAGGAAGGCTCGGGCTTCGATCTTCCCATGGCGTTGGGAATTCTTGGCGCCTATGGTGGCCTGAACAACAAGCCGCCCGAGGATGCTCTCTTCGTCGGCGAACTATCTCTTGACGGCGGCATCCGCGGCGTGCGAGGCGCTTTGCCCATTGCGGTGGCTGCGCGGTCCAACAACATTCGCAAGCTGATTGTTCCCGAGGCGAACGCTCGCGAAGCCGCACTGGTGGAGGGGGTTGATGTCTACCCGGTCCGCTCCCTCATCGAAGTAGTCCATCTGCTGAACACCGGCAATGGTATCCAGCCGATCAAGGTTGACACGCGCGCATTGCTGGAGACCTCGCAGAACTTTGGCGTAGACTTTGGCGACGTACGCGGTCAGCAATCGGCAAAACGAGCCATCGAGATCGCTGCCGCTGGCGGACATAACCTGCTGATGATCGGACCGCCCGGTTCGGGTAAGACCATGCTGGCCAAGCGCATGGCGACTATCCTCCCGCCGCTCACCTTCGACGAAGCGCTGGAGACCACTAAAATCCATAGCGTGGCCGGCGTGCTGGATGCCGCCAGCGGATTGGTGGGCACCCGTCCTTTCCGTTCGCCTCACCACACGATTTCCGACGCCGGGCTGATCGGCGGTGGCATGATCCCGCGTCCCGGCGAAGTCTCTCTGGCGCACAACGGAGTGCTGTTCCTGGACGAGCTGCCGGAATTTCCCCGCAATGTCCTGGAAGTCATGCGGCAGCCTCTGGAAGATGGGACGGTGACCATTGCTCGTGCGGCCATGTCGCTGAGTTTTCCGGCTCGTTTCATGCTGGTGGCGGCGATGAACCCCTGTCCTTGCGGATACTTCAACGATCGCTCGCGGGAGTGTCATTGCAGTCCCATGATGATCCAGCGCTATGTTTCCAAGATTTCCGGCCCGCTGCTGGATCGCATCGACATCCACATTGACGTGCCGTCGGTGAACTATCGCGAGCTGCGCAGCGGTTTGGTCCCCGAAGAGCTCGGCCAGCATTCGTAAGCGGGTGATTGCAGCGCGGGAAGTGCAGTTGCAGCGGTTGCGCTCCCAAGGCGAGCGAATTTACTCCAACGCCCAGATGAGTTCCCGCGATATCAGAAAATACTGTGAGCTGGGCACTGACGCGGAACATTTGCTGGAGCGGGCCATGATGAAACAAGGCCTTAGCGCTCGGGCCCATGATCGCATACTGAAGGTCGCGCGGACCGTTGCCGACCTTGGAGCCAGCGACGTGATCGAGTCGGGTCACATCGCGGAGGCGATTCAGTATAGAACGCTGGATCGGACCTTCTGGGCATGACGGAATGCAATCGTTTGCCGCGGAAACAGCGCGAATATTTATCAGTGGGTTAGGCGCAGCCGTCGTAGGGACGGTCCGCAGCGTATTTTCGGGGCGGTTCTCGGGCAACTTACTGAAGAGACACGGGTTATTAAAATGTTCGCAACATTTTGCGCAGCTGCGCGTCTAAGGAGCAGCCACGGGAACTTGACGTTGGTGAAAAAGATTCGGGGGACGATTTTTCTTGACTGCGATGCCTCCGGCGACTACCTTACTCTTTTCGCACAAGGCGTCGTCCTGTAAGGTATCCAGTCCAAGGCGTCCTGCCCCCGAAACGGCCCCCACTGAACGCCATCATCAGGGAATCAGGAAGGCAAACTCCCGGCGCGACAGCGTGCCAGGTTCAAGGACACGACACGGCAAGTTATTGATAGACATAGGTTTCCCCCATTTGTGCGGACCCGGGGGTAAGGCGAAAAATTACCGAACCTTAATCGTACAGGCAGCATCTAAGCTCTTGACTCCTGATGCGGCCGTGGTTGAAGTTGGTTCCCTAATCGCCTTGATTTCATACGCCAGGAGTAAGCAGTTCCATTCTGGCAGGGCTCCGGAACAGTCATTCATATACCTAGGAGAATTCGATGCGATCTGATTTAGTTTTTGAAGCAGTCCACACTCTGCGCAACCGGTACACTCTGTGTCAGCTGGCTTCCAAGGCTACGCGCAAGTTCCATAAACCCAACACTCGTATTCAGGATACGACCAACGACGTGTTGAACCTTATCGCCGATTCCGATCGGCAGAACGTAATCCTCGAACCGGAAACGGCTTCCGAAGCGCAGCGGCGCGCAGCATAAACGCGCCGCGCCTTCGGGCGCTTCCTCGTACGTTCCTCCGGCCCGCCCTTCTGCAAAATCCCTCGTAGGTGAACATGACAATCTCAGAACTTAAAGAAAAAAATATCACCGAGTTGACCCGCATAGCTCGGTCTCTCGAGCTACCCGGCGCCAGCGGCCTGCGCAAGCAGGACCTGATCTTCAAGATCCTCCAGGCTCAAAGCGAAAAAGAAGGCCACATCTTCGCCGAAGGCGTGCTGGAAATCCTTCCCGACGGTTATGGTTTCCTTCGCTCGCCCGACTACAACTACCTGCCCGGACCGGATGACATTTACGTTTCTCCCTCGCAGATCCGCAAGTTCGATCTGAAAACCGGCGACACCATCAGCGGCCAGGTCCGTCCTCCGCATGAAGGCGAAAAGTATTTCGCGCTGGTCAAAATCGAAGCGGTCAACTTTGAATCGCCGGAAGAGGCGCGCAACAAGATCCTCTTCGACAACCTCACGCCGCTGTATCCCCAGGAGCGCATCAAGCTGGAGACGGTGCGCGAAAACATCAGCGCTCGCGTCATGGATCTGTTGACCCCGGTGGGCAAAGGACAGCGCGGCCTGATCGTCGCTCCGCCCCGCACCGGCAAGACCATGCTGTTGCAGAATCTGGCCAACTCCATCACCACCAATCATCCCGAAATCGTTCTTATCGTGTTGCTGATCGACGAGCGCCCGGAAGAAGTTACCGACATGCAGCGCTCGGTAAAAGGCGAAGTCATCTCCTCCACCTTCGACGAGCCGGCAGCTCGTCACGTGCAAGTTGCCGAGATGGTGATCGAAAAAGCCAAGCGGCTGGTCGAGCACAAACGCGATGTGGTGATCCTGCTGGACTCGATCACCCGTCTGGCCCGTGCTTATAACACCATCGTTCCGCCCTCGGGTAAGGTCCTGTCAGGCGGCGTCGATTCCAACGCGTTGCAGCGGCCCAAGCGCTTCTTCGGTGCGGCTCGCAATATCGAAGAAGGCGGCTCGCTCACCATCATCGCCACCGCGCTGATCGAAACCGGATCGCGCATGGACGACGTGATCTTTGAAGAGTTTAAGGGCACCGGCAACATGGAAATCATTCTCGACCGCAAACTGGTCGACAAACGAACTTTCCCGGCCATCGACATTCAGCGCTCCGGCACGCGTAAGGAAGAGTTGCTGATCCCCAAGGAAGATCTGGCGCGCATCTGGGTGCTGCGCAAGATCCTCAACCCGCTATCTCCAGTCGAGGCGATGGAGTTGCTGATCGACAAACTGGGCAAGGCCCGCTCCAACGGCGAGTTCCTGTCGAACATGGGCTCGCTGTAAGGAGGCTGTCAGCCGTCAGCTCTCAGCCTTGGCTCTGGGCGGAAGAGCGGGTCTTCAGGCCCGCGTCCAAGTTCATCAACCAATGTTTTGCGGGCCTCAGCCCCCGCGGTGCCGTACGTGTCGCCTGGATAAGGGAACCTCGGAAAACCAGCCGCGAAGCGGCGGCACTGAAGTTAGCCCAGGGCGTCAGCCCTGGGTAACGTCTTCTAAAAGACCTGAGTCCCTTCAGGGACGGCACAATTTCGGATCGAGGTGAAGCGCGAAAGCTCAGGCTTCCGCGCCTTTGTGTCGGTGTCCTATTTTGCGTGTTCTTGTTATTAACTAAGGCGGGTGCCGCTGGTATCCTGTAGTTGGATGCCAACCTGATGAGCGCTCAATTACCTTTTAGGCAAAGCGCACTACCGTCAACTTTGCTGCGTGCATTTGACGAGCGAGAATATGCTCAGCAGTTCATCGAAGGTCGTCTAAGGTTCGGATTGCTCGAGCACTACAAAAGAAGCGAGGATTGCCGACAAGACAGAACTGAAGGCAGGGCCTCCCTGACATTGGTCGGAGGCTCACATCGTAGGCCCGTATACTACAGCCTGTCCTCGCCGAATCCTCACTACTACATCATTTGCACGATCGCACCCGGGGGTATGTGGCTGCACGATAGGCAAATATGGGAAGATTCGTGGTTCACATTAATGATCCGGTTGAAGTTCTCGAGCGGATCTGCGAGGTTTGGAAGCACGATGCACGTAGGTCATCATCGTCTCCCGATGGGATCTGGCCTGTGCTATACAACAAAGACGATAGAGCGGAAGCCGCATTCCGACACCCTTTATTCTGACTGTCTTGTTTATGCACAGAAGCCGTCCGCATACGAGATGGACCGCGAACACAGATATGTTCTGGAATGTCGAAGCGGCACGAAGAAAGACGAATTCCTCACCCTTGATGTGGGAACCTGCACTGATATCTGCATCCCTATCTTCCCCTAGGGCAGATATCAATGCCGGGGTACACCAGGTGCTGGCGCGGAGGCCGATGGCTTGCGCGCCGTTTTATCTGATATTTTGAGGGTAAGTCATGTGCCGAAACATCAAGAATCTTTTCAACTTCGAGCCGCCGGTAACTCCGGAAGAGGTTCGCGCCTCGTCCCTGCAGTTCGTCAGAAAAATCAGCGGCTTCAGCAAGCCGTCAAAGGCAAACGAAGCCGCGTTCCAGACAGCCGTCGAGGAAGTGACCGCGATCTCGACTCGTCTTCTGCGCTCGCTCGAAACCAATGCCCCACCGAAGAATCGCGAAGAAGAAGCGGCCAAGGCGAAGGCCCGCAGCGTTGAGAGATACGGAACCTAGCCCGCCTCGCAGTCGTACCGGGAGCACGGGTAGAGCAGCGCTTTAGCGCTGCGTTGAAGGAACTCTCTACATGGAGCCGGCTTTAGCCGGCGGCACTCCCTGGGCCTTGGCTGCATTCGACCGCCAGCACTGCTTTGCACATCGCAACCCCTGCCAGTAGAATCGAAGTTTGACGGCATCGTTTGAAAGCTCATGTCACTGAAGCAGTCGGAAGCGATCGTGTTGCGAACTTATCCGCTGCGCGAGGCTGACTTGCTGGTGACGCTGTTCACGCGAGCCGAAGGCAAGGTTAAGGGCGTAGCCCGCTCGGCCAAGAAATCGAAGCGGCGTTTTGGCGGAGCACTGGAGCCGCTGACCTGGGTCCGGGCCTACTACGACGATCGCGAAGGGCAGGAGCTGGCGCGCCTGGATTCCTGCGACATTCTGGAATCGCCGCTGTCGTCGACGGTCGATTATCCGCGAGTGGTCGCGCTGGAGCATGTGGCCGAGATGCTCGACGAGTTGCTGCCCGACCGCGAAGCTAATGACGCCATCTTCCGGCTGGCAGTTTCAGTGTTGCATCAGTTGCGAGCCGGATCGATCTGGATGCCGCTGACCTATTTCCAGCTCTGGCTGGTGCGGCTGGTGGGATTTCTGCCGGAGTTGGGCGAATGTCATGGCGTGCGGCGTCACGCTGAACGGCGGCCGGCGTATTATCATGCCCTGGCCGATGGCGTGATGTGCGTCGCAGCACAAGCGGCTGGCATCGTCGAAACTGGCTCCCGAATCGCGCGTTCTGGCGGGGCAGATGTTTCGCGCGCCGGTGGAAAGCTTCGCTGAAGAACCATGGGCCAGCGAGCCAATGTGCTGACCTGCGGCGCTTCCTGGTGCAGATCATCGAGCGCCACATCGAGAAGAAGCTGGTAACCGCCAGCATGCTGGCGAAGCTGTAACGGCAAGAGTTCATGCTTGAGTGCGAGAGGTCAGTTCGTGCATCAGCGCTTAAGTTAGTATGCGGTCATGCGACGCGACGACCGCAAAATCGAGCCCGTAAGGGCGGAATAGTCTAGCCCAGCACGTAGCCGCAGGCGAAGTGCTGGGTAAAGTAAGAAGTGAGTTCGAGTCCCTTCAGGGACGACACGGTTGCGGGCTTCAGTCCGCTTATAACAGGACGATTTCTTGCCATCCTCGCAAAATCCGCTGACCTTTCAGGAACTGGTCCTCCGGCTGCAAAGCTTCTGGGCCGAGCAAGGCTGTGTCCTGCAACAGCCCTATGACGTCGAGGTCGGCGCGGGCACCATGGCGCCCGAAACGTTCCTGCGCGTGCTCGGGCCCAAACCTTACCGCGTCGGTTACACCCAGCCATCGCGACGTCCTGCCGACGGCCGTTACGGCGAAAACCCTAATCGCCTGTTCAAGCACCTGCAGTTTCAGGTGATCCTGAAGCCGCCGCCGGCTAATGTTCAGGAGCTCTATCTTGAATCATTGAAAGCAATTGGCATCGATCTTCGCAAGCATGACATTAAGTTTGAAGAGGACAACTGGGAGTCGCCCACGCTGGGCGCCTGGGGCATTGGTTGGCAGGTCATGCTCGATGGGCTGGAGATCACGCAGTTTACCTATTTCCAGCAATGCGGCGGCATCGATCTCGATCCGATCTCGGCCGAGCTGACGTACGGACTGGAGCGTATCGCCGCCTTCCTGCAGGACGTCGACAGCATTTACGACATCACCTGGGTGGTCGACCCCGAGGGCCGTGCGGTGAAGTACGGCGAGATCCGCCTGCAGGACGAGCTGCAGTTTTCGGTTTACAACTTCGAGCGCGCCGACGTGGCGAAGGCGTGGAAGCATCTTGAACTGTACGAGGCGGAGTGCCAGGCGTTGTTAGATGACTACAACGCGAGCTTCGGCCATGCCGAAAAATCGCAAGCAAAAGGTTCCGGCGAAAAGCGAAAGGCGGAGAGCGAAGAGCGAGTGGACGGCCCAGAGCAAAAAGTGAACAGCCAAGAGCGGTCCGCAGATCGCCGCCGCTTCCCGTTACTGGCCGCCTTCGATCTATGCCTGAAGTGCTCGCACCTGTTCAACATCCTCGACGCGCGCGGCGCCATCAGCGTCACCGAACGAGTAGGCGTGATCGCCCGCATCCGAGCGCTCGCTGTCGGCGTGGCCAAGGCCTACGTTGACCAGCAGAAATCGGAAGAAGTGAGCGCGCCTGCGTCGAAGGAAAAGAACACGACGAAAGCAGAACCACTGGCGGCGACGCGCACGTAAATGTGTGCGGTGGTGCGGACGCCGTTACTCCCACCCTACCCCAAAAGCGGGCGTAGAATGGGGCACCCGGCGGGCGTAGGATGGGACACCCGGAGATGGGCCCCGGCGGGCGCAGGATGGGCACCCGAAGATTTCACCCGGAGATGGCATCCGGCCTGTGACTCGAATCACATCAGGAATTCCATCGATGCGTCAAAATAAATTCTTCCTCTTTTCGATGGCTAAGAGCTAACAGCTAATCGCTAAGAGCCAAAAGCTAATTGCTAGTTACTAGTTGCTAGTTGCTTCTTATGCCTGACTTCCTGCTTGAGATCGGTACCGAAGAAATCCCCGCCCGCATGATTGACAGCGCGCGCGACGAACTGGCTCGCCGCGTTGCTGACTTGCTGCAGCGTGAGCGTCTGGTCGAGGCGCCCGCAGTACAGTCGTACTCCACTCCGCGCCGACTGGCCGTGCTGGCTTCCGGAGTTGCTTCTGCACAGCCCGACGTTCGCGAGCAGGTGACCGGGCCTTCGATCAAAGTCGCCTACAAAGATGGAGTGCCCACTCCCGCGGCCGAGGCCTTCGCGCGCAAGGTCAACGTTTCCGTCGATGCGTTGGAGAAGATCACGACCGGCAAAGGTGAATATCTGGCGGCGACGGTGCAGAAGAAAGGTCGCCCTGCCGCCGAGATTCTCGCCGAATCGCTGCCCAAGGAGATTGCCGGGATTTACTGGGCCAAGAGCATGTACTGGCGTGGCAAGTCGGCCGAGCGATTTGTGCGCCCCGTGCGCTGGCTGGTCACGCTGCTCGATGGGGAAGTCGTGCCCCTGGAATTTGCCGGCATTCGTGCTGGGCACGATACGGAAGGCCATCGCATCCTGTCGTCGGGAGCGCTTTCAATCAACAAACCGGGCGAGTACGCCTCGACGCTGGCTAAAGGATCGGTGATTGTTACCGCAACCGAGCGGGAGCAGCGCATTCGCAAAGCCCTCGATGCGGCTACGCGCACTGTTCCTGGCGCACGCTGGCGGGAAGACAAGACGCTGCTCGACACGGTCGTGAACCTGACCGAGTTTCCTTCAGTAATTCTGGGCAGCTTCGATCCAGAATTTCTTTCGCTTGCCGATGAGGTCTTGGTGACCGTGATGCGCGATCACCAGAAATATTTCGCGCTCGAAGATGCTGACGGCAAACTGCTGCCCCATTTCCTCGCGGTGCTCAACACTTCTGGCGACCCCGATGGGCTCATCCGTCATGGCAACGAGCGCGTGCTGCGCGCCCGCTTTAATGATGCTCGCTTCTTCTGGCAAACTGACCAGAAGATTCCCCTGCGCGACCGCGTGGACATGCTGAAGGCAGTGACCTTCCAGAAAGATCTGGGCAGCTACTACGACAAGACGCGCCGGGTGCAGAAGTTGTGCAGCCTGGTCGCCGAAGCGATACGGAATGCGGGCACCCCGGTTCGTCCGGGCATCGCCTTCAAGGCCGCGCTGCTGTGCAAAACCGATCTCACCACTGAGCTGGTGAAAGAATTTACCGAGCTGCAAGGCATCATCGGCGGACTGTACGCCAAGGCACAACAGCTCGATCCCTTGCTTCCGACGTCCAGCGCCGTTGCCATCGGCGACGCCATCTACGATCAGTACAAGCCGGAGTCGATGGACGATAGCGTTCCGCGCACAGTTGAAGGTGCAATCCTCGCGATTGCCGACAAGGCCGACAGCATTGCGGGAATGTTCGCGGTCGGACTGCAGCCGACGGGCTCGAAAGATCCTTTTGCATTGCGGCGTGCGGCCAACGGCATCGTGAAGATCATTGCCGAGCACAAACTGCCGCTGCCGATCAGCAAATTCGAGGAAGCACTGCAGCAATCCGAAGCTTCTGGCGCAGAAACGAAGTTAAGCACCGGTTCAGAATGCTGATGCGGAAGAACGTTCGTCGCATTTTGGATGACCGTCGAGACTTTGTCGATGGGATACGAAGCCAAGACTTCATGCCCGGCGCAAGATCAACCGCTCTCAACGGAGTTCATGATTGATCGGTCGCGTTTTATCTACGTGACGTCCGTGGTTTCGCTTACGACGTCGTGAATGCCGTCCTAGCTGCGGGCACGACGACGTCGTGGATGCTGATCGCACGGGCCGAAGCCGTCAGGAAGTGCGCGGCTCGGAGGATTTTGCATCGATGTCCGTGGCGTTCAAGCGAATAAAGAACATCTTGCGTCAGGCGCAGGAAGGGAATACAGATGATTGCGGAAAAGCTGGATTCATCTGCCTTGACGGAAGAGGCAGAGAAGCAGCTGGCGGCACACGATTCCCGAGACGGCCGTCGACCGTGCGCAAGCTGCGCGAAGAGAAGAATTATGCTGCCGCGCTGGCACAGGTCAGCCGGCTTGCGGCAACCAGTAGACGCGTTCTTCGACAAAGTGATGGTGATGGTCGACGACGAGCGCGTGCGTGCCAATCGCCTGGCCTTGCTGCGCGACCTGTTGAGCGAATTCTCCACCATCGCCGACTTTAGCGAGATTGTTACGGAAGGGAAGAACACTTAGGTAAGCGACAGAGAATGGATTGACGGGAATTGTCATCACGAGCGTAGCGAGGGATCTGCTTTTCTCGACAGTGCAGAAAAGCAGATTCCTCGCGCCAACCCAGGCGCTCGTAATGACAATTCATCTCGTAATGACAATTCGTGAAGCTAAGTGTTTTCGACAGGATCAGTCGTGATTGTTCGATGGGACTTATCGTAATAATGAGTGGAATCCATTTCCTGAACGATTTGTGTCAGGGCACGGCTTCAGCCGTGCCGCTCAGCGAAGAAGGAATTGGGCTTTTAGCCCCTGTTCCTCAGCGGCTAAAGCCATCGTCGTAGACCGGAGTGGTGGCACGACTGAAGTCGTGCCCTGATACAAAACGAATTATTGGCCACCGAAGCGGCGAAATCGCGGAGAATTGAAGTTAACAAAGCTCCGTGCGCTCCGTGTCTCCGTGGTGAACAGAACTTAACACGTAATTCTCGAGCGCAATCAGTAAAGGACTCCCCATGAGCACTCCTACTACCGAACTTGAAAATGCGGCTGCCAACGCGCACGCCGTGAAATATGTTTACTTCTTTGGCGACGGACACGCCGAAGGTCACGGCAAGATGAAAGACGAACTCGGCGGCAAAGGCGCCGGCCTGGCCGAGATGACCAATGCCGGACTTCCCGTGCCTCCCGGCTTCACCATCCAGACCGAAGCCTGCCGCGAGTACATGAAGAGCAACGCAGTTTCTGCCGAAGTCAATCGCCAGATGGACGAGGCCCTGCGCCGCCTGGAACAGTTGCAAGGCCAGAAGCTGGGCGGAGCCGATAATCCGCTGCTGGTCAGCGTGCGTTCGGGCGCCAAGTTTTCTATGCCGGGGATGATGGACACCATTCTCAACCTCGGCCTGAACGACAAATCGGTCGAGGGTCTGGCCAAGCGCAGCAAGAATCCGCGCTTCGCCTACGACTCGTATCGCCGGCTGATTCAGATGTTCGGCTCGGTCGTGCTCGACATTCCCAAGAGCGCTTTCGAAGAAGTGTTTGACGGCAAGAAGAAGCAGAAGAAGGCCAAACTCGACACCGATCTCGATGCCAAGGCCCTGCAGGAAGTCATCGCCGATTACAAGAAAGTCGTGCAGAAGCACACCAAGCGCGAGTTTCCGCAGGACCCGCACGAGCAGCTGGTGATGTCGCGTGACGCCGTGTTCCGGTCCTGGCTGAACGATCGCGCCAAGACCTATCGCCGCATTAACAATATCGACGACATGCTAGGCACCGCAGTCAACGTGCAGGCCATGGTGTTCGGCAATCTGGGCGAGACCAGCGGCACCGGCGTGGGCTTTACGCGCAATCCCGCAACTGGCGTCAAAGAGTTCTACGGCGAGTTTCTGATGAACGCGCAGGGCGAAGACGTGGTCGCCGGCATTCGCACCCCGGTCCACATTTCCGAGCTCGAGAAGATCCAGCCCGATGTCTACAACCAGCTGCGCGAGATCACCACCCGACTGGAAAAACATTATCGCGACATGCAGGACTTCGAGTTCACCATCCAGGACGGCCGTCTGTACATGCTGCAGACGCGCAACGGCAAGCGCACTGGTCGCGCCGCGGTTCGCGTTGCCATCCAGATGGTGGACGAAGGATTGATCACCAAGGAAGAAGCCATCTTCCGCGTCGAGCCCAACCAGCTTTACGATTTCCTCGTGCCCAGTCTCGACGAGAAGGGCAAGGACATCGAAGTTCTGGCGACTGGCTTGCCGGCATCGCCGGGCGCGGCTGTCGGACAGATTGTCTTCACCGCCAACGATGCAGTCGAAAAATTCAATAAGGACAAGAGCGCCAAGCTGATCCTGGTGCGCGGCGAGACCACTCCGGAAGACATCGCGGGCATGGAAGTTGCCGCCGGCATTCTGACCTCGCGTGGAGGCATGACCAGTCACGCCGCCGTCGTCACTCGCGGCATGGGCAAATGCTGCGTCGCCGGAGCCGGCGATATCGACGTCGATGAGAAGTCGCGTCTGATTCGCGCCCACGGCAAGACTTTGAAAGAGGGCGACTGGATCTCGCTCGACGGGATCACAGGCCGCGTGATTAACGGCAAGCTCAACACTGTACCGGCCAAGCCGGACGATCCCGAGCTCCTGAAGCTGATGGGATGGGCCGAGCCTTTCCGCCGCATGGGAGTTCGCGCCAATGCCGACATTCCCCGTGACGCCCTACAGGCGCGGGCCTTCGGCGCCGAAGGTATCGGGCTGTGCCGCACCGAGCACATGTTCTTTGCCGAAGATCGTTTGCCGCACATGCGGGCGATGATCCTGGCAAACAACGAGAAGGACCGGCGAACGGCGTTGCGCAAGCTGCTGCCGTATCAGCGTAACGATTTTGTCGGCATCTTCCGTTCCATGGACGGCTTCCCGGTCACCATTCGCACCCTCGATCCGCCGCTGCACGAGTTCCTGCCGCGCCGCGAAGAACTGATGGTCGAGATCGCCAAGCTCGAACTCACCAAGCCGAAATCGCCCAAGCTGAAAGAGTTGCGCACGCTACTTAATCGCGTGGAGCAGTTGCATGAAGTCAACCCCATGCTCGGCCTGCGCGGATGCCGGCTGGGCATCACCTATCCCGAGATCACCGAAATGCAGGTACGCGCCATCTTCGAGGCCGCGGTCAAGGTTGCTAAAGAAGGCGTCAAGGTGAAACCCGAAGTCATGATCCCGCTCACCAGCGGCTTGAAGGAGATGGCCAATCAGGCAGCCATCGTTCGCCGGGTCGCGGAAGAAGTGTTCGCCGAGAAGGAACAGAAGGTCGAGTATCTGGTGGGCACGATGATCGAGCTGCCCCGCGCCGCGTTGGTTGCGGATGAGATCGCCAAGGAAGCTGAGTTCTTCAGCTTTGGCACCAACGATCTTACCCAGACCACCTTCGGCTTCTCGCGCGACGATGTGGGCAAGATCCTGACGGCCTATCTTGCTGAAGGCATTTTGAAGCAGGATCCGTTTGCCGTGCTGGATCGCGAAGGTGTCGGACAATTGCTCAAGATCGCCGTAGAAAAAGGCCGCGCTACACGCCCGACCATCAAGATCGGCATCTGCGGCGAACATGGCGGGGAACCATCGTCAGTCGAGTTCTGCGCCCAGCTTGGCTTCAACTATGTCTCCTGCTCTCCGTTCCGCGTTTTGACCGCGCGTCTAGCTGCGGCCCAAGCCGGCGCCAGCTCCGAACTGAAGATCGAGGGCGGACGAACCAAGTAATTGCCCGTGGGGCTCGGTGACGAGCCGAGCCTCACATTTTCTCAGTTCAGCGAGACCCATGTTTTCGACGATCTAGATACCTTCCGCCAAGGCCGGTATGTAGAAACGCTAGTTAAGCGCGAGAAAGGGAAGAGGCCGTGCAATGCGGCCTCTTTTTTCTTTGAGTGAAGTTTAGTAGCTAGTCCCAGAAACTTCCCAATGCTGCGGCTTAATGGCGTTGTGGCTGAAGGCTGATAGCTGACGGCTAAAGGCCGCTTCACTGCGTTTGTTGCAGCTTGGCGATCAGCTTCTGTGCCAGGTTCTCTTCCGATTCCGACCACAGCACGCGCCCGCTGACCGAACAGTTCTTCTCTACCGCGGCGGAGAAGGCGACCAGCTTGGCAATGTTGGCGCGCAAATGTTTCTCAATGGCGGGAGAGATGTGCGGCCCCTCGAAGACGAATGAGGAGTCCAGTCCGAAGTCGACCTCGATGTGGCCGTCGTCGGTGTAAATCCCTTCATCGAACTGCAAGCCGTGAACCAGGAAGCGGACGGCTACGGGACGTTGCACCCAACTGTCGCCGTGCTCGTCATCGCTGGGAACCCAGATGTCCCAGAACGCCTCGAAGACAAAGGCAAAGTCGTCATGGGCAAACTCGCTGGCGATCTCAACCGCTTCTTCGGGTGAGATGCCGGGATCGAAGCGGCGCTCCAGCACGGTAGGTTCCGACCAGGCAACGGGATGCACCGAGAGGTAGGTGATACCTTCGCGCAACCCGGAGAAGGGAAACTGCCGCAGAATTCCGACCGTGCGCGGCATCATCTCGCCTTCACGGAAGGTGGGAAACCATATGCTGAGATAGAGCGAGTCGGCCATCGGGGTATTGTAACGCGAGAGCAACGGAAGGACGGCGGCGTGGGCGTACTGCGTCCGCCATATCTTACTCCGCTTTGTGTCAGGGCACGACTTCAGTCATGCCGGACAACGCTCCAGAACTGTGGGCTGCAGGTTCTGCGTGAGAACTCAATTTCGTCTTCGCGAGAGAAACCTATCAGCCGAAAATAGAGCCCGCAAGGGCGGCGATGCAGTTAGCCCAGGACGTAGCCGCAGGCGGAGTCCTGGGTAAAGTGGAATATGAACCCGAGTCCCGTAGGGACGACAGAAGCTCTCGCACAGATTGGCGCGGGCCGAGGAAAGCAGGTCGTTCGACTGCGCGCCCGCCCGACCCGCAAAAACAGCGGGTCGGAAAGGCAGGCGGGTGCTCCGCTCAGGATGACAAACTAACGAGTTGCCGTGCACGAGTCTTATGCCGACAGCCGCTTCTTCGCTTTGATCTCCTCCAGCAGCGTGTCGATCTTCTGTTCGCGTTCCAGGGCATTCAGCCGGCCATCGACATCGTCGCCCAGGATCTCGCCCTTGGCTCTACCCAACGCCTCTTCGCGAGCCACCTTCGTCCGCATGCGATCGAAGGTGCGATTCTCGCCATCGGGAGTGAGTTGCGCATCGGCGGCGCGGCTTACGGCGCGCGAGCGGCGATGCTGCGCGATCAGCAGGTCAGCCTTGCCTTTCGCCTCGGACAGCTTCAGCTCCAGCCTCTTCAGCGCCGCCTTCAGCGACTCGACCTGGATCTGCTGGTCCGCAATTTGCTGATCGAAGCTATCGGCCAGTTGCTGGAAGCTCATGGCGCGCTCCAGCGCTGCGCGCGCCAGTTCATCGTCTTTCTTGTCGACGGCCAGCTCGGCCTTGCGCATCCATTCGGCATGCTTTTCGGCGTTCTCTTTTTTCTTCTTCTCCAGCAGATGCAGATCGGCCAGCGCGATGGCCACCTGCGTCTTCACCTGGATGAACTGGTTTTCCATGTCGAGGATCACCTGCTTCAACATCTTCTCCGGATTCTCGGCTTTATCCACCAGGTCATTCAGATTCGCTCGAACCAGGGTTGCTACACGATCGAGTAATGCCATAACCAACTCCTTATGAGCTGTCAGCCATCGCTGTCAGCTCTCAGCTTAATTTCGCTAATCGCTTTTCGCTCTTCTCCGGAAAACAAGACCGCGCTGTCATCCGGCAAAGAGCATGGAACACATCTTCCTCGTTAGAACTGCTCGCCGCGAACCGCAGCCAACAGGAAGGCGACGAGCAAACCTCCCACGGCGCCAATAAGAACTGCAATGTCGTAATGCGTGATGAATCGCACCATCACACCCAACAGTGTGCCAATCAGTCCAAGATTCACCACAAATCGCGTACTGTCGTTGTCGGAGTACATAATTTGTCCTACGTTGAGAGCTGTCAGCCATCAGCTCAAACTTTTCACTCCTGGCCGCTATTCCTGACCGCTTTGTGTCAGGGCACGTCTTTAGACGTGCCGAGCAGAATTACCTTCGGTTGGGCTTTAGCCGCTGCGCCCGTTTGTGCAGCGGCTAAAGCCGTTATCGTTAGTGCTTCGTCCGGCGCGACTGAAGTCGTGCCCTGATACGAACCATCGGGTGCCCCACTCATTCGCGACTTTCGAATGAGTGGGTTCTCGTAACCACTTTACTTTCCTGCACCCGCAGCTTTCGACTTCTCATCATCGGCTGGCGGCAACTGGTCAGGCTTGGGCGACTTGTCGCCGATCGTCCTGATCTTGCCCAGCAAGTCTGTCATCTTCATGCCCGACAGCGCCTCGAACAGAGCCGGCACCTGCGCCGCCATCTCGGTGATGTCGCCGGTGATCTTGTGCATGCCTGCAGAACTGCCGTTGCCGGTCGAAACAATGGTGATCTTGTCTACGTTCGACAGCGGGCTGGCAAGCGCTTTGACTACCTCCGGCAAGCCGGTCATCAGCTTGTCCACTACCGCGGCCTGGTTGTACTCCTGGAAGGCTTCAGCCTTGACGTTCATGGCGCGAGCTTCGGCGTCGCCCTTCTTGAAGATGATCTCGGCTTCGGCTTCACCCTGCGCGCGAATCGCGCTGGCGCGGCCTTCGGCTTCTACCATCGTCCGCGAGCGCTCGGCGTTGGCCAGGGTCTCAATGCGCTGGCGCTCGATCTCCGCGCCCTTCAACACTGTGGCAATCAGCTCTTTCTCGCGGCGATTGATCTCGGCCTCTTGCACCTTGACCTGCGCCTCTTTCTCGATCTGCTGTACCTTCACGGATTCAGCGATGACCTGCTGCTGCATCACGTTGGTCTGGATCTCGTACGCTTTGTCAGCCTGGGCCTGCTGGCGCTTCACCAGCTCGTTATAAGTCGCCCGCTTGACTTCGAGATCGCGCTGCGCCTCAGCCTGACGGGCAAGGGAAGCGGTTTCTGCCGCGACCCTCTCCTGGTCGGCCTGAGCTTTGGCAGTCGCCGACTCGCGCAATGCAATGGCACGCCTGATCGCGGTATCGCGATCGGCTTCGGCGGTGGCCACATCGGCGTCACGCTTGATGCGGGCAATGTCGGGACGGCCCATGTTGGTGATGTACTCGTTCTTGTCGCGGACTTCCTTGATGGTGAACGAAATCACCTCCAGGCCCATCTTGTTCATGTCGTCGGCGCAGGTGGTACGCATGCGGTCGGCCACCATCTCCGGCTGCTTCACGATTTCTTCCACCGTGAGCTGGCCGATGATGCCGCGCAGATGGCCTTCCATCACCAGCCGGATGAGGGCCTCGCGATCCGGCGGCGTCTTCGTCAGAAACTGCTCGGCGGCCGTCATGATCGACTCAGGGTCCGACTTGACCTTGATCTGCGCGACCGCTTCCACGGTGACGGCGACGCCCTGCTTGGTGTAGAGGTCTTGCTGTGGCGCGACATCGAACGACATCAGCTCCAGCGAGAGCTCGCGGCAGTTCTCCACCATCGGCAGAATGATGGTGCCGTGTCCCTTGATGATGCGCGGACCGCGGAAGCCATACACGACAAGTGCTTCGTTGGGTCCCGCCTTGCGATACAGCCTGGCAAAGACGGCCATCAACAGGATGATGGCAGCTACGGCTGTCCAGGCAATGATTAACGCTTCAGTTGGTATGTGCGGCATAACGTCTCCTTAAAGACAACCAGCAATTAGTGCTTCAGGATCCAGCTTGCGATCTTCTCCATGGCGACTGGAGACATGGTCTCCTCGATCTCTGCGTATTCGCCGGGAGCGCCGGTCTTGGCCGATTGAAATAAGTGATTCAGACCGGGCATCTCATCTATCTCAAAGTGTTTGTTGCCACCTGCTTCAAGGGCCGCGCGAATTGCGGGCAGGTTTTGCGCCGGTGGCACCTGCAAGTCTTTTTCACCGTCGAGGGCCAGTACCGGACATTTGACTTTCCTCAGCGAGGTGGCCGGATCGTAGGAGAGAAAGTAACGCAACCAGGGCGAAGTGAGTTGCCTGACCGCAGTGCCAGCTTGACCTTCCGGCACCTCATCCGCGGCTAACTGCGTCCGCAGTTCCTTCTCCAACACGGCGTCATCCTTCTCTCGCTCGATCAGGGCGAACATAGCGCGATTTTTATCGACTTTCTTCTCCGCCGCCTCATGACCCACACCGCTGGCCTCCAAAAGCAATAATTCCTGCTCAGGAAGAAGTTGGTCTCCGGGAACGCCTGGCCCGGCCATCAGCACAATGAAAGCAACGTCCGTATCGCGAGCTGCCACCATGGGCGCAATCACTCCGCCTTCGCTATGGCCGACCAGGCCGATGTTGTGGGGATCGACCTCGGAACGCGTCTTGAGGTACGCTACGCCCGCCTCGGCGTCTGTGGCGAAATCGGCTGTGGTCGCCGTGGCAAGGCTCCCGGTGGATTTGCCAACGCCACGCTTGTCGGCCCGCAGCACGACAATGCCTTTGCGAGTCAGGTAGTCCGAGAGAACAAGGAACGGCCTGTGGCCCAACAAGCTTTCATCGCGGTCATGCGCCCCCGAGCCGGCAATCAATAGCACGGCGGGAAACGGGCCCTTGCCCGGAGGTATGGTCAGCGTGGCCCACAGGGTTATTCCTTGGGCTTTATTGTCATAGGAAACTTCTTCGTCACGATACGGGTAAGGCTTCACCGGATTCTGCGGCCGGCGTCGCTCTAACTGTGAGGCGTCCTTGACGCGCTTGAGCACTAAGGGAAAGCTTGCTCCGCTTTGCTTCCACGTCCCGTCAATCGTCGTCAGGTCCGCGTTGATTTTGCCGTCGAATGTGCCGCCGATCCTCTCCACCTGCATCTTGATAGTTGCGCCGTCGCGCGCGACGCTGGTTACCGGAATCCCGCTTGCGCCTTGATCGGGTACATCCATCGTGGCCGTAAGACCTTCGGCTGTCTTGGTGACATGGAAGACGCAGCTCACTTTGATTGCGCCGGTATCGATCGCGCCCATCCAGGCTCCATCGATGTCGGATGGGGCTACCGGTGTCGGGTTCGTAATCGGCGCTGGCACGCGCTTGAAGTCAAGATCAAAGAACGCCCGCTGGTACCAGGTGCCGGAAATCTTCGTCGCGTCGGCGTTTACTTTGCCTTGGTAAGAGCCCTGAATTGGGTCCACCGCGAATTTCAGCTTGGAATCCTTCAGGAAAATCGAGCTGACAGGTATGCCCTTGCTGCTCTGATCGACGCTAACCAGAACCGCTCCGAGGTTGCCGGCGCCGTCTTTACTGATATGCAGAGCGAGGTGAAGCTGTGCCGCCCCGGTGTTGAGCACGCCTTGCCAATCGCCGGTAATGTCCTGCGATACACCCAGACAGCTCATCCCGAAGACCAGTGCCGCAACTGCCATACATCTTTTCATCGCTCTCACCAAACCAATCGCAACCAGATAGTCGTCCGCTAGCTGCCAGTGCTCCGCTCTTCCACCATTTCGTCCCATCGCCGGACGTAGGCAATGCCGTGGTCGTATCGCGTAATGATGACTTCCGTTCCCTTGGCTAACGCTTCGCCGGCTTCGCTGCGAGCTCCGCAGGTGTGGCGCGTTCCCTCCTGCGAAAAAATAATCTCGCCTGTTCCACCTTCGCGAATCGGACTGCTAATACGACCCAGAACCCCCACGCGCTCGTAGTCAGCCGGATCGAGTTCGCGATCGTGCTTCATCAGCAGCTTGGCCACGAACCAGAAAACGATGGCCGAGCCCACCAGTCCAATCACTACCGCGATCAGCATGATCAGGCTGACCACCAGGGTGGAGTAGCGTGTCAGCAGATAACCCGAGCCCCCAAACCACGCCAGAAACGCCGTGATGGTAGCGAAGTTGAAGAACGGCATGTCCGCGCCATGGCTCGCCGAGGCATGCGTTCCGCCCGCAGCTTGAGGCGAGTCCATCTGACCGCCGTGCGGCACATGCAGATGCGCGTGCGGCACATGAACGTGAACGTGCGTTGGCAAGTGCCAGCTTCCGCCCATGAACGACAACACGCTCAGCGTCACTCCCACCAGAAAGCACACGAGATAGAAGATCGCCCACGTCATAAGCTTGCTCCCGCCGATTTCTTGCTGCCATGGTCGCGATGCGAAGACGCGGCCAGGCCCGGCTTCAACACTTCCGTCAGGCGTTCCACCAGTTCCGGCGTCTCCAGGATTGCGCCCAGCAGCACCAGACACTTGCGCGAATCCCGATGCTTAGCCACTTGCAACAGGGCGTGGCTCAACTCGGGATCGTGCGTGAACTGTTCGGCTCCGTTGACCAACCAGAGGTCTAGCCGGTCTTCAGTGGCCCGCAGATCGCTGGTCAGCTCGGTGTGATAGCCCTCGGGATCGTCGACCAGGTAACCCGGATGCACCTTAAAGAAACGCGCCAGCAACATGCGCGAAGCGTTCGTGAGGTGCGGCCGCGCTCCACTCTCGATTTGCGACAGATACGACTGGCTCAAACCGCGGCCGGTTTCCTTTTTGAGAGCGCGGGCCAGGTCCTGCTGGGTCATCTCGCGATCCATACCGCGGAGAGTGCCTTCGACCAGGCGGAGGTAGCGTAATTTTTCGCCGAGTTTCATATTACGATTTGCAATTATGCTATTGCAATCTGTAATTGTCAAGAACTGGATTTGGCGTGAAATCAGGGAGATGCAAAATCCAGGGCTTCGACGTGGCGTCGCGGAACGGTTAGAGGGGTCGGGGATTCTAAAGGAGGGCCTGTGCAAGGAGTTACAGCTTTGAACTAAAGTACTGTTTAGGTTTGTACTTCATCACAACGTGCCAGATCGATTTCCATTCCGCACACTGCCGGACTATCTACGCTGCGATCTGGATCTCATTTTCATCGGTATTAACCCCGGGCTCTATTCAGTCGAACAAGGGCGTTACTTTGCGCGCACAACGAGTCGATTCTGGCCAGCGTTTTCGCGATCCAGACTGAGCGAAGACGTTCGGCGAGGTCTGGCTACGAACGTCCTGCGTCCTTCACACGACTGCGAGTTATTGCGCTACGGAATTGGTTTAACTGATCTGGTCAAACGGCCATCAGGGAATGCCTCCGAGATCACTCCGGCGGAGTTCGAACACTGGACACCGATCTTGCTTCGCAAGCTTCGACGTCTGCGTCCGCGGGTGGCATGTTTCCACGGTTTGACTGCGTACCGGCCATTTCTGAAATACGCGTGGGATTCAGCGGAGGTACCTGGGCTCGGCTTGCAAACCAGGAGGCTGGGCAGGACCCGCTTATATGTGGTGCCCAACCCGAGTCCGGCCAATGCTCATTTCACTCCAGCCGATCAGACAATGTGGTACGACCGTCTAGCCGACGAAATCGCTGGAATCGATGTCAATAGCGATTGAGAGCATTACGCCTTCAGGCGGCGCGCATATTTCTCACGAATCTTCTGCACCTTGGGCGCGACCACGAACATGCAATAAGGCTGCATGGGATTGTTGGCAAGGTAGTTCTGGTGATACTCCTCGGCAACGTAGAACGTCGACGCGGGTTCGACGGCGGTGACAATAGGATCGGAGAAGACCTTGTCACGCGTCAGTTCCGCGATGACTTCCTCGGCGACCTTCTTCTGCGCTTCATCGCGATAAAAGATCACGGAGCGGTACTGCTCGCCAACGTCGTTGCCTTGACGATTCAGCGTAGTGGGATCATGCAGCGTAAAGAACACATGCAGAAGATCGCTGAAGCTGATGACCGACGGATCAAAGGTGACTTCGGCGACTTCGACGTGCCCGGTCTTGCCGGAACAAACTTGCTGATAAGTAGGGTTGGCGGCGCGTCCGCCCATGTATCCGGAACGTACGGATTCGACGCCTTGCAGTTGTTTGATGGCGGCTTCCACGCACCAGAAGCATCCGCCGCCAAGGATAGCAGTTTCATTTGGCATGACTGTTAGATGTTAGCACTCGGGAACTAGCACTTGGCGTTTGGCAATTGGCCCTTGGCAATGCAGCCGGGGCATACGTCTTCACGGACCGACTCACTGTCTCACCAACGGGCGTTCTACCCACACGAGATAAAGGTAACATTTTGCCTAGTAGTTGACTGGTCAGCTGACTAGTCTGTAGCATTATGCTTGCAGCGCGGAGGCTAAGCATGAGTTCCTGGCCGGTACAAGACGCAAAGTCCCGATTCAGCGAGTTTCTGGAAGCGAGTGTCAAGAAAGGACCTCAAGTGGTAACTCGGAGGGGCGTGGAAACCGCTGTTCTCGTTCCAATTGAGGAGTGGCGTCGCCTGCAGAAAGCGGCACGGCCCAACCTTAAAGAGCTACTCTTCGCGCCCTCTCCTCGTTTCGACATTCCGGTTCCTGCTCGCCATAAGTTGCGGAACCGGCCATTTCCGGAACTGAAATGAACCGATATCTTCTGGATACCAATGTGATTTCTGAGCTGCGAAAGGCGCGACCGCACGGCGCTGTTTTGGCCTGGGCTGGTGCGCAAGATGTGGGACAGATGTTTTTGTCTGCCTTCACCCTGGGAGAGCTACAGGCTGGCGTCGAGAAGACCCGGCGACAGGATCCCGCGAAAGCCGGTCAGCTTAACGCGTGGATCGAACAGCTTGCAGCCTCGGCGCAGATCTTGCCAATGGACGTGGCCTGCTTTCGCGAGTGGGGACGACTCATGGATCGGAAGCCCCTCCAACTCGTAGGTGATGGCATGATTGCGGCTACCGCCCGGGTTCATGACTTGATTGTTGCGACAAGGAATGAGGCGGATTTCAAGCATCTCGGCGTTCGAATCGTGAACCCGTTCAAAGCCATTTAGGCCTCGCAACGATTCTTGCGTCTAAGCCACCGATTTTGCCCCATCGAGCCAACCGCAGATCCCTCCGCTCGGGCTGAACCATCCCAACAAACGCAAAATCGGCGCTTGTTGGGATCCCGGTCAGCCGTCGTCGGGTGACAACTTTTTAGGGCAGGCGGGTAGGCGTGCCAATAGCTTGCTGGTAAACGCCGGCTACTACTAGCCACTGATCACGAGCCCCTAGTCCCGAACCCCCGTCTCTAGATTCCCACCTCAATCCTCGACCGCGGATCGAGGTAATCCCTCAGACCGTCGCCGATGAAGTTGAACGACAGCACCGCCAGCATGACGGCGGCAGCAGGGAAGAGCACCAGGTGCGGCGAGTCGAACAGATGAGCGCGCGCGTCGTTCAGCATGGTGCCCCAACTCGCCGTAGGCGGCGGCACGCCCAGTCCGAGAAAGCTCATGGTGGCTTCCGCCAGGATCGCTCCGGCCATGCCGATCGCCGCCTGCACAATCACCGGCTGAATAATGTTCGGCAGGATGTGGCGCACGATGATGCGTAGATCGCTGGCGCCCAGCGCGCGAGCGGCCTCAACAAATTCGCGCTCGCGGACGGCCAGCACCTGGGCGCGCACCAGTCGCGCGTAGCCCACCCATCCCCCAATCGACAGCGCGAAAATCAGGTTGAAGATACCTGGCCCAAGAAAAGCCACAAAGGCGATGGCCAGCAGAATTCCGGGAAACGACATGAACGCGTTCATCACCACCACGTTGAGTACGCGATCGGTGATGCCGCCATAGTAGCCGGCAATCGATCCGAAGATCAGCCCGAGCGTTAGGGAAGCGGCGACTACGCAGCCGCCGACTAGCATGGAGATGCGCGCGCCGTAGATGATGCGCGAGAGAATGTCGCGGCCCAGTTCATCGGTGCCGAACCAGTGCGCGGCCGACGGCCCCATGAGGCGCGCCGGCAGGTCGATGTGCGCCGGATCCTGAGGCGCGATCCAGGGCGCAAACAGCGCACAAGCCAGAAAGATGACGACCAGCACGACTCCCGTGGTCGCCAGCAGGTTGTAGCCGGCGACGCGACGGAGCGAAGCGAGTTGGACAGCCGATGCCATGCACGGCCATCTTAAATGAAAATGCGACCCCGGCAGTTAACCGGAGTCGCAGGGAGGGTCGAAACTATTGCGGATCTACTTCAAAGTCACATTGCGTATCAGGTAGCTGGCGACTGTCTGCATATTTTCGACGCGCTGGTTGATGATTTTCTGCTCTTTGCTTTTGTCCCCGTACTGTTTCATCCGCAGATCGAGGACTTTCATTCCCAAGCCGTCCAGGGCAGCCATGTTCTTGTAGGTGAGCGAAATGCCCATGTCCCAGTCGTCGGCATTGGCTTTCGTCTGGTTCAAGAAAATCTGATAACCCTCGATGAGTCCGGCACTCTTTTCCGCCTCCCAGATGGGCTGGAGGTTCTTCTTCATGTCTTCCATAGCCGCATTGAAGTGGCCGGGAAGTATACGGACCAGAATGACGCGCTCAATCGTGCCTTCGGTGTATTGATCCTGAGCGGTAGCTGTGGCCAGTAAAATCAGAGAGAGACAAAGTGATCCCACTGCAAGCCGCACAACTTGCTTCATACGTACAGCCTCCTATTTGGGTGATGTGCCGGAGTGTGCACGATCTTTCGGGTGACGTAAAGCAAAAACGTGTTTATGGACAAGAATGGTGGGCTCTCTGGCACGCGATCATACATTCGAGGGTGAGGGCAGGGTCACAAATCGGGTAGCTGAGGGCCCAGCGTTGCCACCAACCGGCCGGAAATATCCTTCGCAGTATCGGCCCGGCCGTTCTAGAATCAAGTTTCGCGTTACCAAGTCCGCACGCTAGATCGCTCGGCCCATGCTGCCTTTCAAGCTTGTCTATAGCGAGAAGTACTTCCTGCCGATCGGCGAACACGTTTTTCGCGCCGACAAGTTTCGTCTAATTCGCGAACGCCTGCTGCAACAACACGCGGCCGAGGAAAGCGACTTCCTCACGCCTGAGCCAGCCAGCGAAGCCGATGTCTTGCTGGTGCACTCGCCGCACTACGTCAACAAATTGATGGAAGGCAGCTTGACCGCGCGCGAAGAGCTTGCAGATGGAGATTCCCTATTCGCCGCAGGTGGTGGACGCTTTCATGCTGCACACCGGCGGATCGATACTGGCGGCTGAGCGGGCGCTGCAAGACGGCGTCTGCGTCAACATCGGCGGTGGCTTTCATCACGCTTTCCCGATCATGGCGAAGGTTTCTGCATGATCAACGATTTCGCAGTTGCAATTCGCGCCATGCAGAAGCGAGGGCGGATTCGCCGGGCCATGACGCTCGACTGCGACGTGCATCAGGGGAACGGCACGGCTGCCATCTTCGGAAGTGCAGGTCACAAAGCCAATGCGTTGCCTTCGGGATCTGCTCCAGTGATTGGCACAGCGCACGCCAGTACCGGAGAGGCTCCTCGCAAGGACGTGTTCACTATCTCGCTGCATCAGGAGAACAACTATCCCTTCATCAAGCCCGCATCGTCGATCGACGTGAACCTGCCCGATGGCTGCGGAGACCAGGAATATCTGGCGTGGCTGGATAATGCGCTGAGCTCCGGGTTGCGGCAATTCGATCCAGAGCTGATTTGCTATGTCGCCGGCGCCGATCCTTTCTGCGAAGACCAGTTGGGCGGATTGAATCTGACCATCGGCGGTCTTAAGCAACGCGATGAGCTGGTTTTTCGGGCCGCCCGCGCGCGCAACATACCAGTCATGACGACCTACGCCGGTGGATATGCAGTCCGAGTGGAAGATACCGTGACCATCCATTGCAATACGGTGATTGCGGCGGCAGAAGTCTACCGGACGACGGCGATCCAGACAAAGCTGTAGGGAAGAAGGGATGAGGTGTCCTTCTTTGACTTTTGTTCTCTCGCGGTGCTTTTGCTATCCTAATGGGGTGATGCAATTTGCCAGCGCTGATGACTTCTGGGCCGCTTTAGGGCGCCTGTACGACAGCACCCTTGAAATGAAGGGCCGCATCGACGGGATCGGCGACAAAGTGGAGAAGCTCGCCGAGGCTACCGGGCACCTGGTAAACGCTACCGAAAACCTTCAGAAAGTCGCTGAAACGCACGAACGGCGACTGGACCGCGCTGAAATCACCATCGAAGCAATTCTTGAAGATTTGCGGCGCAGCCGGGAAAAGCGGGCACAATAGGCGATTGCTTTATCGTTTATCCGCCGTCGGCTTTCTATCTGACAGCTGTTTCTGCCTCGGCAGAGTGATATTCTGTTCAATGGGCTGGCGCCGTTTTTCCAACCCGTTTCCATCCTCACATTTGGACTCCTGACAATGTTTGAGAACCTTACAGATAAACTGCAGCGCGCCTTCAAGAACCTGCGAGGGCAGGGCACGCTAACGGAAGAGAACATCGGCGAAGCGCTGAAAGAAATCCGCATGGCGCTGCTCGAGGCCGACGTCAATTTTAAAGTCGTTAAAGAGCTGATCGACCACATCCGCGAGAAGGCCGTCGGACAGGAAGTGCTGACTGCGCTCTCTCCCGCCGAGCAGGTGGTCAAGATCGTTCGCGACGAACTGATCAACATCCTCGGCAAAGACACCGCCAAGCTAAAGTTCAGCTCGCAGCCGCCGACGATTGTGCTGATGGCGGGCCTGCAGGGTTCCGGCAAAACGACCACGTCGGGCAAGCTGGCGAACTGGCTGAAGCAAGGTGGACATCGTCCGATGCTGGTGTCGGTCGACGTGTATCGCCCGGCGGCGCGTGAACAGCTCAAGGTCGTTGCCAATGCCATCAACGCCAAAATCTACGAAGGCAAAGTGGAGGAGTCGAACACCGCAACCGTCGAGCGACTGGTGAAGGAAGCTCGGCGAGAGGCCATCAACAACGCTTGCGATGTGTTGATCGTCGATACGGCGGGCCGCTTGCACATCGACGATCAATTGATGGACGAGATGCAGTCGCTGAAGAAGATCCTGAATCCGCAGGAGATTCTGTTCGTCGCCGATTCCATGACCGGCCAGGACGCGGTGCGCTCAGCCGACGAGTTTCATAAGAAGCTGACACTCACCGGCGTGGTGCTCACCAAGATGGATGGCGACGCTCGCGGCGGCGCGGCGCTCTCCATTCGCAACGTCACCGGCCAGCCGATTAAGTTCATCGGCGTAGGTGAAAAATACGATGCGCTGGAGCCGTTTCATCCCGACCGCATTGTCGGCCGCATCCTCGGCATGGGCGACATTCTGTCGCTGATCGAAAAGGCCGAGTCGAAGCTGGACAAATCGAAGTCAGAAGAATTTGCCCGCAAGGCGCATGAGCAGCGATGGCTTCTCGCTGGAAGATTTCCGCGGCCAGTTGCGGCAGGTAAAGAAGCTAGGATCGCTACAGAGCATCATGGGCATGATGCCGAAGATCGGCCCGTTCGCCAACATGCAGCAGGCCGCCGATAAAGTAGATGATAAGCAGCTCAATCGCGTGGAGGCGATTATCAACTCCATGACTCAACATGAGCGCGATCATCACGAGGTCATCAACGGCAGCCGGCGTAAGCGCATCGCCCGCGGCTCGGGCACCAGCGTGCAGGAAGTCAACCACCTGCTTCGGCAGTACGCGCAGATGCGCAAAATGTTCAAGAGCATGAGCAAGCCTAGCTTTGCCAAGAGGCTGGCGGGGATGAAGATGCCGGGGATGTAGGGAAGAAGCAACTGGCGGCTAGCAACTAGCTAAAGGCATGAAGACTTTTGTGAGGGGCACGCTTTTGCGCGTGCCCTTTCTTCTTGCGATTCTAAAAGGCGATGGGTTCCGACTCCTAATCACGAGCCGCTAATAGCTAATTGCTAATTGCTAATTGCTAATTGCTTCCTCTCCCTCCAGCATGAACTCCAGCACTTCCTGCGGCGCCGATGAAGTCCACACCGGCGCGAACGACAGCCGATGAAGCGGTGTCGGGCCTTTCTCTCGCAGAGTCTTCAGGTGATGCGGCGTGCTATAACCCTTGTTGGACGCTAGCCGGTATTCGGGGAAGACTGGGTCCCAGGCGCTGATCATCGCGTCGCGTTCGACCTTGGCGATGATCGAGGCTGCGGCAATCGATGCCGACAGCGCGTCACCGTGCACGATAGGCGTTTGCCGGCAATCACAGTTCAGGCGCAGCGCGTCGATCAGCAAATGATCAGGCTGCAACGTCAGCATGCTGACCGCTTCTTCCATGGCGCGCTTCGAAGCCCAGTAGATGTTGATCTGGTCGATGGTCGCCACATCGACAGCCGCCATTGCCCAGGCCAGCGCGTGTTCACGAATGCGGGGCGCCAGCTTCTCGCGTGTCTCGCGATCCAGCAGCTTGGAATCGCGTAGCCCGCGCAAGCGATAGCCGGGATCGAGAATTACCGCCGCCGCGACGACCGGTCCAAAGAGCGAGCCGCGTCCCACTTCGTCTACTCCCGCGACCAGCTTCGCACCTGCGGACCAGGCCAGCTTCTCGTACTTCAACGTGCACTTCAGCCGTTTCAGTAGACGCAGCTTCAGCGTGGCTTTGGAGACAGGCTTGGCGCCGTTGCTCGACGTTTTCTTAGAGAATGGCAAAGCAGGATTCCCACTCTTCACTTCATCGGAAAGTTCAAGACCGGAAGTGTTCTAACGATATTAGAACATTCGAGCGACCCCGATCAGGCGGCTCCACGCTAATTCTCATCGCGTCCAAACAAAACTTTACGCTAACCTTGGTTTTGGCGAATAGCTTCCTTACTTCCTCCCAAACCAGCGCTTCCGTATTGCTAAGAAATTAATTAACTCGGATCACTGTGATGAACTGCGGGGAGGCTTGACGAACAGCTATTCGAATTCGGCGAGCCATGCCCGATCTGCGATAGGATGAAAGTCGAACAGGAGATTACGATGTCAGATTTGCGATATCCGATAGGCAAGTTTAACTGGGTGGCGCCAGACAATGAGGAGCAAAGCGCCAAGGATCGTCTCAGTTACATCGACATAATTTCCAGGGCGCCGGCAAATATGCGCGCGGCGGTGCAGCATCTGGAACCGGCACAACTCGACACGCCCTATCGTCCCGAAGGCTGGACAGTCAGGCAAGTCGTGCATCATGTACCCGAGAGCCATATGAATGCTTACATTCGGTTCAAGCTGGCGATGACTGAAGATCAGCCCCAGATCAAGCCCTACAATGAAGCCGAATGGGCGAAGCTACCCGACAATCAGGTGACCCCGATAGAAACTTCTCTGCAACTATTGGCAGCGTTGCATTCTCGCTGGGTCGATACCTTGCGAAGCATGCAGCCGTCCGATTTTGGACGCAAACTGTACCATCCTGAACACGGCGTTCTACCTCTGGACCGGATGCTGGCGATGTACGCCTGGCATTGCGACCATCATGTTGCGCATATCACTTCGTTGCGTGAGCGCATGGGATGGAACCGGCGGGCGGCAGCGCAATCATAAAACACATTCAACACATAATTATTGGGACGAAACCGCTATAACTGGCAACGTTCGCAGGATTCTTGCATGCGAGATGAATTGCCGATCGTCGGAGATCAGTTGCGCTCACGTCGCTACTGACGATTCGTCCAAACTCACGACGCGAAAAGTTTCAAGGGAATGAACCTTTGGCTCGCGTCAAACGTATAACTGAGAAGAGTTCGGAGAGGAGTGCGTTGGTACTCCGAGTGCAGTAGAGCAAGTAGGGGTCAAACAAAATGTTTCGCCAGCGGTTTGGCGGCCCAGGCGAGACAAACTGAGGGAGACTTAGAGTCCCCTTTCGCTGTTTAACCCCGGAGACACATTCTATGCGACGCGGCGGGAAATGCAAGTTATTCCCGCTCGCCGTGGGCCGCCGGAACGACGTCAAACGAAGGAGATTGGAAAATGACTCGTACCGTGGTCCGTGCCGCTCTGTTTATCTTCGCCTTAACCATGTCTGTCACCGCTTTCGCCGGCTCGAAGTCTGAAAACGTCACCCTCTATCACGATGCGCAACTGAATGGGAAAACCATTCCGGCTGGCGATTACACCGTGAAGTGCGACACCAGCGGCTCAACTGCTCAGGTGAAGTTCCTGAGGAACGGCAAGGAAGTAGCGTCGGCCAGTGGACAAGTGAAGCAGCTTAGCAATGTCCCTGACCATAATCAGGTCGTAACTCAGGACGGTAATGGCGCAGCTACCATTAGCGAAATCGATTTTGGCCATAGCAACACTGGCATCAGTTTCGACTCCGCAAGCATGGCAAATGCCGGTAAGTAGTGGCTTTCTGCCGTTAACGATCAGATGTCAATAGAAGAGTTCCCCACCTGAGCCTGATTGCTTGGGTGGGATTTTTATTGTGGTTCATATTTCTAATCTCCTCGTCGATTAATAGTCCCCGCTTCCGAACAGCCATAGTGAATCGAGCCAGCCGCGATCTCTATCGACATTGTTGTAGGAAATTCTTGCAAGGAGACTGCAATTGAAACGTATCTTAGTTCCGACAGTTTTATTGTTTCTATCCATTGGATTTGCCGGCAATGTATTCGCCAAAGGGAAGTCTACGGATGTTGAGATTTATCAAGCATCGCAGATTGCGGGTGCCATGCTGCAGCCCGGCAGCTATACCGTGGTCGTGAACACTACGGGCTCGACTGCCGATGTCACATTCAAGCAAAACGGAAAACAAGTAGCCACGATGCCTGGGCAGATCGTTCGCTTATCTAAGAAGTCAGACAGTACATCGGTAACGCTGGACAACAGCGGGGGCGTCCCAACCATCGCAGCCATCGACTTCGAAGGATCACAGATGGAGGTTAGTTTCTCGGCAGCGGCGAATAGTACCAACTCGGGTGAGTAAGGTGCCAGCATCAGTGCCCCGTTCCAAGCTACAGAAAGCGTTTGGGCGGGGCACTGTATGTTCATTGATAGAGTTCTTCTTCCCGCTATGCCGTAGCGCCCATCAGCTTCGACGGCTCTTCCTGGAAGCGCACCGACACCAGTTTCGACACGCCGGGCTCCTGCATGGTGACGCCGTACAGCACCGGGGCCATGCCCATGGTTTTCTTGCTGTGCGTGATGATGATGAACTGTGTTTGCAGACTCATCTCGCGTACCAGTTCGGTGAAGCGACCGACGTTGGCCTCGTCGAGCGGTGCGTCTACTTCGTCGAGAATGCAGAACGGGCTGGGTTGATACTGGAAGATGCCGACCAGCAGCGCTAGCGCAGTCAGCGCTTTTTCACCGCCGGAGAGTAGCAGAACATTTTGCAGCTTCTTGCCCGGCGGCGATGCTACTACGTCGATACCGCTTTCCATCGAGTTCTCCAGATCGGTGAGGCGCATGAAGCCCTGGCCACCGCCGAACAGCTTGCTGAAAGTGCGGCCGAAGTTTTCGTTGATGATGTTGAAGGCTTCTTCGAACTTCTGCCGCGAAATGGTATCAATTTCCTTAATGGTGTTTTGAGTGTTTTCAATCGACTGCAGCAGGTCCTGCCGCTGCGTCTCCAGGAATTCGTGCCGCTGCGCTGTCTCCTTGTACTCTTCCAGAGCCATCATGTTGACCGGGCCCATGTTTTCCAGGCGGGTGCGCATCTCGCGATAGGCATTGTCTTCCACGATAAGCTCTTCGCCGGCAACTCGTGGCAGCGCTTCGTCGGCCATGAGTTCCTCGCGTTGCTGACCCAGTTCCTGCACGCAGGTTTCTGACATATGCATCACATCGGACTGCACGCGAGCCTGCGCAGCCGAGAGTTCACCGCGGCGGTCGCGTGCAGCATCCAGCGCTTCACGTGCCGACTTCAGCGTCTCTTCCAACTCGACAATACGAACTCGGACTGACTGCAATTCTTCTTGCAGTTCGCGATCGCGAGTTTGCGCCAACTCGCGCTCCGCGGTCCACGCCAGCACCTGTTCGGCTAAATGAATGTTTTCGGATTCGCGCTGCTGCCTCTCGGCGGCTGCGGATTCCAATTGCGCCTTCAACTTGGCAAGATGTGCGGATACTTCCGACAGCATCGCTTCAATGCGTTGGACAGCGAGCATGGCTCCGCGGCGGCGTTCTTCGAGAGTGGCGACGTGGGCCCGAACTTCACTGGCAAGATGTGCCGCCTCGTCACGACGCTGGCGCAGAGACTCCAGACTGCTCTGAGCCTCTTGCATCTCGGCTTCCAGCGTGCGCTGTTTCTCTTCGTGCTGAAAAAGTTCGCTCAGCTGCGAGGTGATGAAGGTCTCGCGTTCACCGTGCTCTTCCACGACGCGTTGTAGTTCGCGCTCATACGTGGAGAGCCGCTCGCGCACCCGCGTCATCTCGCTCTCAAGCTGACGCAGCGTGTGCTCCGAGGTCATGGCCTGACGCTCCGACTCGCGCTTCTCGTCTTCCAGTCGCTGCAGCAGGCCGGTAAGATCGGTGATCTCGCGGCCCATAGCGGCGATGCTGGTTTCCTTCTCGCCGATGGCGCGTTCCAGTTCGCCCATTTGCAGCAGCACATCGCGCAGTTCGCGCTTCATGGAGAGCGGACCCTGGCTGCGCTGTTTGCCGCCAGTAACGGTTACGTTGTGAAAACACTCGCCCGATTGCGAGAGGAAGAATGCGTCGGGATTTTCCAGCGCGAGACCGCGACCGACCTCGGGATCGGGGACGATATAACCATTCCCGAGCTTAGGCAGAATCACTTCCAGCGACTTGCCGAAACCGTCGAGCACCCGAATGCAGTTCTTGAGCGGAACCACGGTGTCGCCATGCGAGACGTGATGCATCGACTCGTTGAAGTCGAAAGAAAACTTCGCCTGGGAATCTTCAGGATGGACGAGGAATGTCGCACGGCCGTCAACATCGGTGCGCAGCAGGCGCAGACCTTCGTCAGCGGCATCCCACGACTTCACCACGATGTAGTTCAGTTCGTCTCGCAAGAAGTCGTCCACCACATGCTCGTAACGATCCTCGACTTCCAGAAAGTCAGCCACCACGCCGGCCGGAGCGCGTCCGCCTTGCAGCGCTCCCGAGGTGAACAGCTTGCGCACCGACTCGGTGGCATAGCCATGCTCGGTGATGACCGCTTCGAGCGAACCTCGCTTGCCCATGAGGCTGGCATATTCTCCGCGCAACGAATCCAGATGCCGCTTGAAATCAGTCTCGGCAGCGCGCTTCTCGTCGAGCTTCTGGCGCGTGTCGGCGATTTGCGCAGTCAGCCCATTCACACGCTGTGAAGCGGTCTCGAACTCTAAGCCAAGTTGGCCGCGCTGCCCGCCGAAGCTTTCCAGTTGCTGATGTGCGGCCGAAGTTTCATCGTGCAGACGCTGCGAGTCGCGATCAAGAGTGGCGATGCGCTCCTCAGCCTGCGTGATGCGGTTGCGCACGGTAGAAGCCGCGGAGACGGTTTGCAGAATTGTGTCGCGGCGTTGTTCCTGCTGTCGCTCAACTTCCACGAGCGATCCTGCCGTGGCTGCAGCCTCCTGCTGGCGTTGCTGCAAGTCCTGCTGAGCGCTGGCGACATCGGCATTGGCGGACTCGAGAGTGGCGCGATCGGTCTCCAGCTCCTGCTGGAGTCGGGTAGCCTGCTCATCTGTGTTGACGATTTCGGCTTGTGCCCCGGCGGAGCGAGCGTTCAGCTCCGCGCAACGCTCTTCGTTGGTGCGGCGACGAGCGGCGGCGCGATCCAGATCCAAGGCAAGCGAATTCAACTTCTCGCGATTCTCCTGGCCTTCGTGCTCGATAGCGTAACCGCGCTGCGTGCGATCGCCGTGCTCGGCTTCCATCTGCTGCACGGCTTCGCTCTGAGCGTGAATTTCGTCGGCCACTTCGGTGAGTTGCTGCTCGAGTGACGAGGCCTCAACATCGAATTGCGCAAACTTGCTCGCTAACACGATACGCAGCTTGTCCCGCATCTCGTCGCGGAGCTTGGCATAGCGCTCGGCTTTAGATGCCTGGCGCTTCAGCGAATTCATCTGGCGAGTGACTTCGTCGAAGATATCGTTGATGCGCGCCAGATTGAGCTTGGCATCCTCCAACCGAGCTTCCGCCAGCCGCTTGCGCGATTTGTACTTGGTGATGCCGGCAGCCTCTTCGATGATGGCGCGGCGGTCGGTCGGCTTGCTGCTAAGGATCTGGCCGATGCGTCCTTGCTCGATGATGGCGTACGACTCCGGGCCAAGGCCCGTGCCCATGAAGATGTCTTGAATGTCGCGCAGACGACAGAGCTTGCCGTTCAGCAAGTATTCGCTTTCGCCGGAGCGGAAGAGCCGTCGCGTGATCTGGACTTCGCCCGCTTTGAAAGTGCGTTTGAATTTGCGGCGACGAATCTTCAACACGACTTGCAGCGGAGCAGTTTGAGCCCCGCTTTCAGCGCAAGGCTCGGTCGCAGTCGGATCGCCGGCGGTGCCGGAAGCTGCGCTTGCAGGTACGTCGTCGTCGCCCTGGCCAGGACGCACTTCCTCGGAGTAGCGTTCGGCGTCCTCGGCACGAGCAGCGCGCAGAGCGGACTCGTCCCAGTCATCCGACATTTCGTCTTGAATCTCGATCTCGGGCTCAGCAACGTCGCCATACACTTCAGGGTCGACGAGCGTGAGCGACACCTCGGCCATGCCGGTGGGTTTGCGATCGCGCGTGCCCGCGAAGATGACGTCCTGCATGTGGACGCCGCGCAGCAGTCGCGCCGACTGCTCGCCCAGCACCCAGGAGATGGCGTCCGAGATGTTCGACTTGCCGCAGCCGTTGGGACCGACGATCGCCGCGATGCCTTCTCCTTGGAAGCGGAGGTCGGTGCGGTCGCAGAACGACTTGAACCCTAGGATTTGCAACTTCTTCAGTTTGAGCAACGTTTACTCCTTCAAAGCGGGAAGCCGGGAACCGCGTTGCCAGCCATGGGTGCCCCTCTTAAGCATTTCGTCCGAGACGAGCCATGCTTCCCGGCTTGAGTCTAGGCAACTTTACGTCTGAACCCGAGAGGGGGTCAAGATGTAAAACACTATATTTGGGGCCCCATCTGTGGAAACCACATTATATTGCACCAGCCTTGCGGCAGGATAGTTTCCCGAAACGGGAATTCCAACTTGGAGAAAAGGGGAGGTCAGCAGCAATAGCACCAGAGCAGGTACAAGTTTAGCGATTCGCCGTATCTGATTCAAGGCCCAAAGCTTGGGAGTATCCGCTCCGTTATCATGCGGTGCGCCCCATCCATTTCGGCACCGTGCGCACCAGCGAAGCATTCAGCAAAATCGACAGCAGCGACGTCGCCAGGGTCGCATAGTAAAACTCATCCCCGACCAGCCCATTGGCGTGCGCCACCTGCACCAGCACAAACGAGAACTCCCCAATCTGCGTCAGCCCCGTCCCAACCAGCACCGCCGTCTTCAGCCGATACCCAAACAGCTTTACCACCGCCGTCCAAACCACAAACTTGCCCACCACCACCAGTGCCAGAATTGCCAGCAGCAATACCGGCCGGCTCAGCACTGCTCGCGGATTAATCAGGATCCCCACGGTAACGAAGAACAGCGCCACGAACGCATCGCGCAGCGTCATCATCTGCTCCAGCGCGCGATGCGCATAATCCGACGAGCTAATGATGAGTCCGGCGGCGAATGCGCCCAGCGCCAGCGACAGTCCAACCGCTTCGGTCAGTGCCGCTGTTCCCAGGCAAATCGCCAGGATCACCAGCAGAAACAGCTCTTGATTTTGCGAGCGCGCAACTTGTCTCAGCCATCGCGGCACCAGGTACACCGCCAGAAATCCGATGGGCACCAGAATCAGCGCGGCCTTACCCAGCGCCAGTCCCACGCCCAACAGATGATGCGGCGTCAGGCTTACCAGCACCGGCATGAGGATGATGAGCACGACGACGACAAGGTCTTCCACCAGCGTGATGCCGATCATGATCTTGCCATGTGTCGATTGCAGTTGACCGTCATCAATCAGCAGACGCGACAGCACCATGGTACTGGCGACCGAGATAATCATCCCCACCACCAGCCCGCACATCGCGCCCCAGCCCAGCAGCCTGCCCAGCCCCGCGCCCATCAGCGACAGCAGCACGACGCCCAGCGGCGCGCCCAGCAGCGACATCCATTTCACTTCCATCAGTTCGGGAACAGAAAACTCCAGTCCGATGGAAAACATAAGGAAGACGACGCCGGCCTCGGCAATGATCTGGAAGGTATGCGCCTCGCGCACCGCCGGCCCCGGCGTAAACGGGCTGAGGGCGATGCCCGCCACCACGTATCCCAGAATGAGCGGCTGCCGCAACCGCCAAGCCAACGTCCCGCCCAGGATGGCGGCGATGAACACATACGACAATTCTTTGAAGATTGCAGAATGTTCAGCCATGGGAACCAGTTGTCAGTCGCCGGTTGTCAGTTGTCCGCCGCTGCTTAGCAGCTGCGAGTTGTCAGCCGTCAGTGATACGAATCTCCAGACACATCTCAAGAACAACGACCTCAGCATCGTAGCCGAAATTGAGGAGCGTGTGGGGAAAGTGTGGCGGGTCGGTGAACAGACTAATGAAAGGTGGATAGCGGAAAGTGATGATGGCGGAAAGTGGTGGCGGAAAGTGATGGCGGAAAGTAGACAATTGATTTGTCATTACGAGCGCAGCGAGGAATCTGCTCTTCCTGACAACTGACAACTGGCCACTGCCAACTGGTTTAGGTGTCATCCTGAGCGCAGGCGTGCCGCTTTTGCACGCCGGAGTCGAAGGATCTGCTTGTTAGCATCGCGTGGTCGTAAACTGGGCGATAGGGCTACCCATCTGCCTCTTTCGTTTTGTAATCACGAGCGCAGCGAGGGATCTGCTCTTCCTGACAACTGACAACTGACAACTGGCCACTGACAACTGGTTTGGGTGTCATCCTGAGCGCAGGCGGCGATTCGCCGCCGGAGTCGAAGGACCTGCTGTTCTTCCGGCGTCGTCCCAAACTGAGTCGAGCGATCTGCTTTTCCTGACGACTGACAACTGACTTACAATAAAGCGCTTTTCGGAGGTCCTTGCATGATCGAGCAAAATGCTGAGGAAATCAGCTTATTCGAAGCCATGTATTCGGCGCGCGCCATGCGCTGGCTCAAGCCCGATCCCGTCCCGGCGCACCTGATCGCCCGCATTCTAGAGGCGGCCACGCAGGCGCCCAATGCCGGCAATCGGCAGAACTGGCTCTTTGTCGTGGTGCGCGACGCCGAGCAAAAGCGCCGCATCGGCGCCATCTATCGCCGGGTGAGTCTTTGGGTTTTGCAACGCTATCAGCATCAGGGCAAGCCGGCCAATCAGTCGCAGGACGAATATGACCGCATGATGAAAGGCGGCACACATCTTTACGACCACATGGCCGACGCTCCGGTGCTGCTGCTTCCTTGCCTCCGCATCAAACCCTTCGACCTTCCCGCCGAGATACCGGAGGAGGTGCGTTCGGCCATGATGGCAGCGGCCCCATGGACCGCAGGCGCCAGCATCTATCCCGCCATGCAAAACATCATCCTGGCCTGCCGCGCGCTTGGACTGGGGACGCTGCCGACCACCAACCATACGATTGCGGAAGACGAGATCAAGGCGGTGCTCAATCTGCCACCGGAAGTCCGGACGTTTGCCTTGATGCCGATTGGCTATCCCGAGCGCAACTTCGGTCCGCTCACCCGGCGACCGGTCAGCGAGGTCGCAGTTCTCGACCACTACGGAACCCCATTCACCGGGAACTCCTGGTAGAGCGCCGTAAGACCTTCGACCAACTGGCTACGGACCACTGACAACTGACAATTGTTTTTGTCATCCCGTCTATAACGAGGTTGGGGTTGTCAAGGCACACTGCGGCGGTGACGCGGTAGGCGCCTGGTTTTTGACTTTCCTTATTCCCCAGCGCCTTGGCTTTTGACGTTGGGGTGGCTTTTGTTTTTTGCGAAATCGGCATCGCGGACCCGTCTGCTTTGGAATCGTTAGGTGGCGGCGCGCTGGCCCCACCATCCATCTATTCGGTCACCGACTGCGACCATGATTCTCCACTGCGAACTCCCCGCTCTGGGGGAGGCGGGCTGCCCAAACAAGTGCACGGGGTCCTACTGCTCCCCACGGAATGACCCGGGCTTACCCGCATGACGTGCCAGCTCCGCATACGTCCATCCATTGCGAAGCATCCAGTACAACCTGACAGCCAGCCGCCGCGCCACCATCACCTTGGCCACGGCCCGGCTTTTCTTGGCGGCCAGCCGGCGATAGGCGGGCTGCAACTGGTCATCGCCGCGCACCGCCGTCTGGCCCGCTTCCACCAGCAGGAAGCGCATAAAGCTGGATCCCTGTTTGCTGATGTGTCCCAGCCGCTGCTTGCCTCCCGAGCTGTGTTCGCGCGGCGTCAGCCCCAGATAGCTGGCCAGTTGCTTGCTGGTGGCGAAGCGATTCACCTGGCCCACGGTCAGCACCATGCCCAGCGCAGTCTGCGGTCCCACGCCGGGATGGGTCATCAGCCGCCGCGCATCGTCCCGTCCCTCGGCCTGCTGCCGCACCACCACGTCCAGGGCCAGAATCTGCGCGTCCAGCTCAGTTAACAACTTCAGCAACTGATCGCGCCGCCGCCCCGCGTGCTCCAGCATGGGCAATGCCTGCAACTGCTTTCTGCCCTCCTCCGACCACCGTCGCCGTCCCTTCTGCACTCCTTGATTCAGCGCCAAGGCTTGCAACTGGTTCTTCACCTTGGTCCGCAGCCGCATGCGATGATGCCGGTCCAGCAGCAACTGCCGCAGGTCGCGCTCCGCCTCCGTCGGCACCCAGATGCGCGGAAACCGCCCCTCCAGCAGCAGCCTCAGGATCAGCTCCGCATCCCGCCGGTCCGTCTTCTGCTGCCGCGTCTCGGCCGCCCGAATGCGCGCCGCATCCCCCATCCACAACTGGTGCCCGCACTCCTCTAACAGCTGCCGGAACCACTGACTGGGACAGCCCGACTCCATCCCTACCCGCACTTCCCCCTGCAGGCCACGATAAAACTCCGCCGCCTGGCCGGGATGAAGCAGCTTCTTCTCCTCGATCTCTCCGGTCAAATTGTCAAAGATCGCTAACTGCTGAAACCCCGAATGAAAATCACAACCTATAATCCACATGGTTGGCTCCTTCTGGGTCCTCTGCCTTTTCCGCAAAAAAACAGACTACCCCGTTTGGGGCCAACCTCGTTATGAGATCAAGCGAAGCCGAGGGATCTGCGGTCCGTCGGCTAGAGCAGGAAATTCGGGATCCGCATGCCTCCGACTTGCATCAACCATCGCCGTAAGCGCGACAACGTAGGCAGCCGACGAACCAAGCCCGTGAGGGCGAAACAACCTTAGCCCAGGACGTAAGTCCTGGGTAAGCTGCGAATAGAACTCGAGCCGGCTTCAGCCGGCGGCACTCTCGATCATCCTCACCGTTCACCGTTTGCCACTTGCGAAGCACATACTCCTCTGTAACAATCGCTCTTCATCCCGGCCCATCGCTCATGTCTCTGTCTCTTCCGGAATTCGTCGAACGCTGGAAATCCAGTTCACTCTCGGAACGTTCCGGCGCGCAGACTCACTTCAACGATCTGTGTGAAGTCCTCGGCCACCCTCATCCCCCAACCGCAGACTTCGCCACGTGCAGAGCGACACAGCGAAAGAGGCCAGAGCGTAGATTTTTGGGTTCGCTCGATAATGTCCACAGGCGGGTGGCCCGCGCTATTAATCTGAGGGTGCCCCATCCAAGCCTCTTTTGCTTGGGTGGGGATTTTTGCGTCCTTGCCGAACCCGTTCGAAACTGGCCACGGAAACCTGGTTTACACTGACGACTGACTACTCGCCACTGCCCCCATGCGCTTCCTCTTCTGGAATCTCAACAAGAACGACATCCCCGGCTGGGTTCACAAACTCGCCCTCCAGGAAGCGGCCGACGTGCTCATCCTCGCCGAGTGCCGCATCCCGCCGGCGCAACTTTTGGAACAACTCAACGCCGACTCCTCCGACTACCATTACGCGCCCGGCAACTGCGGCCATCTCGTCTTCTTCACGCGCTTCGACGCGCGCTTCCTCACCCCGCTCGTCGAGAGCCATCGCGTCTCCATTCGCCGCCTCGCCCTGCCTGCACACCAGCCTATCCTGATTGCTGCGGCCCACCTGCCCAGCAAGTTGACCTTCTCCGACGACGACCAGATCTTCGAGTCCGTACACCTGGCCGGCATGATCGACGAGGTCGAGCGCCGCGAAGGCCATCAGCGCACCGTTCTGCTGGGCGATCTCAACATGAATCCTTTCGAGCCCGGCATGGTCGCCGCTCGCGGAGGCCTGAACGCCGTCATGAATCGGCGCATTGCCCTCGACGGCCCGCGTACTGTCCAGAAGGGAAAATACAAGTTCTTCTACAATCCCATGTGGGGACACTTAGGCGATCGGGGCAACGCGGGCGGAACGTATTACTTCGAATCGGGCCAGCCGGTTTGTTATTTTTGGAATATCTTCGACCAGGTGTTGCTGCGCCCCGATCTGCTGGATGGCTTTGCCCATGAGCACGTGCGCATCCTGACTTCGGTGCGCGACTATTCGTTGCTGGACGAGGACGGACGTCCCGACAAGACTATGGCCTCCGACCACCTGCCGGTGCTGCTGGAATTGAATTTCTGATGGGTTGAGAACCGATAACGCGGCCTGTCAGCCCCGCCTAATAG
Source organism: uncultured Acidobacteriaceae bacterium (assembly GCA_963746515.1). Taxonomy (GTDB): domain Bacteria; phylum Acidobacteriota; class Terriglobia; order Terriglobales; family Acidobacteriaceae; genus Bog-257. The sequence goes on from CAVVBO010000007.1 coordinate 793,156, forward strand.
CGGTTATGATTGATTGTGATCCCGAGCGGGCCGAGGGACCTGCTTTTTACGGACAACTGGCAACTGGCCACTGACAACTGTTTTTGGAGGACACAACATGTCTGACGATCTTGGCCATCCAATATTGCCGACGCCGATCTCACTACACCCGTCACTATCCTGAAAGAACAAGCGGCCTTACTTGGCGAGAAGACCAAGCAACTCGTGACCGGCGAAGTCGTCACTCAAACCACCGGCAACTTATTCGTTCACTCCTTCTACGTCACCGCGCCCACGCTCGGCTACAAGTACGAACTATTCCAAGTCCATCACAGCATCAACTGCTATCCCCTAACCTTCAAACACCTGAATACCTCGATTCAGCCCCCATTCGAAGCCGCATTCAAAGACAAGCTGAAGGAAATCCTCTCCTCGCAGCAGACCCTTAACGTGGTTCACTCTATCCTCGCCCAGGTTCGTTCCTGATCGCTGCGTCGCACTTGGAACACGGTCTTTATCCAACCCACATACGAGCAGCAAAAAAGGGCGCTCATGCGCCCTTGGACTGCTATTCCGATTTTCGGAGCACTTACGGAGTGAGGGTCCAGCGAAAATCGCTGCCGCTGCACCTATACTCTCGCGGACCGTAGGTCAGTACGGTACCATCGTCGAAAACGGCGCGTGCATACAGTTCCGCCACACCCTGAGTTATGTTCGGATACAGATCGCCCCAAGGACCCATCACTCCATCCAGGTCGCCATTGAAATAGAACTGGACGATATAGGGAGTGTGGTTGTCGATGTGGATGTTGCAAGTACCCCACGGTCCCTTCGCCTGGGGCCCGCCTTTGCTTTGCGGCGCCACGATCTTCTGGTCCGGCGAATTCGCCATGCTATTACTCTTGATGTGGCTGTCTTGCGTGTCCGCCTGTCCCTTCACTCCGCTGGTTTCGGCAGTGTTTTGGGCTGCCATGGGAAGTGAAACTAGCACGGCAATGCAGGTGACCAGCGCGGCCCGAACCAAATACTTAGTCATGGAAATTCTCCTCTTCTTTTCGGCGCAGGAGCCAGCTCATGGCGCAGGACTCCGTCCGAGTTCATTGGGAAGGCGTGAGATACACCCGATCCGGCAGCATCGGAATTTCAACTGCGTATTCCACACCATTCGTTTGGTCGTAAATCGCCGACATTATTTTTGAAGCCGCATAACCGGCCGACATATTAGGTTCCCGCAGGACGGAAGCTACCACACGCGAGAACAAAGAACCTTCCTCCGTACGTGCAGGATCTTGACCGGATTTACAACTGAACAGCACCAGGGTATGTTCACGCCTCAGTGAGGCAAGGTCGAGCCCGTCGGCTGAACTGGCGCGGGACAGACCCATGTCCAACAGAAAGATGTTGGGCCCAGGATGGTTCTTGCGCACCATGTCCATCACGTCAGCCAGGGTGACGGAATTCGCCGGCGGTTGTTCCCACTTACCCGACACCGCCTGATCGGGAAGCTTTGCGTCGGCTGCCATCAGGAAAGGTTTCCCGCTGGCGATGCCACCTTCGCCTGAGAAATAGAACACCGCAACATCCTTAGCGCCGATGTTCTTCGCAAAGTTGCCGAGCTGCGCTTCCAGTTCGCTAAAGGTCGTGTTCTCCAGAAACGTAGTGTCGAAGCCGTCACGGTCCATTTGCTTGTCCACTTCCTTGGCGCCCGCGATGGCACTGTGTAAGGGATGGCCACTGTACTGATCGATGCCGATGACCAACGCTTCTTTGTTGATTAAATGTCCCGCGACATAGAAGTCTCCGCTGGCATTTTGATTCCAGTAGGGAACCTGGTCGACGTTGGGGTCGGCCTTCAGCGCGGCGCTCACCCACTTAGCAAGGCTGTCGAAGGTCACCAGACCGTCGGGCGTAGCCGCCTTTCCGTTGAGTCCCTCCAGCAGGTAATGCGTGAAATACCCATTCTTCTCTTTGACGTCCTCAAAGCTTTGCTGTCCTGGCGCCGTCGAAAAGAAAATCTTCGTACCTTCGGCCTGCATCAGTTCGCGAAAGCTGGAAAGCGCAGGCGCGCCCTTGCTTGACGAGGCAGTCAAATCGCGGCAGGCGTCAATGAACATCATCTTGTGGGCCGCGCCTGCATCATTCAGCGCCTGGGCGATTTCTTTCAAGGGATAGCCCGGCTCTGCATCGTCGGACATGGAGTCGTAGGTCACCAGGTATTGCCGGGCGCCCACGCCGGTGCCCCTTTGGCCGCCGTGCCCGGAGAATGCGAATAGAAACGTTCCGCTTTCCTTGTCTCCCACCCGGCCTTGGTTGAGCGCGTCATGCGCTTGCTGCAGCGCTTTGCGGATGCTGCTCTTCATGGCATGCTGATCGGTCAGTACTTGCGTCTGGTATCCCTGTTTTTCCAGGGCGCTGGCTAGATCCTGCGCATCTTTGGCCGCGTATTGCAGCTTGGGGAATCCACTCTCCGCGGGATAGTCGCTGATCCCGACTACGATAGCCACTTTCTTCTCCGCGAAAAACGGCGTGGCCTCTGCCGGTTTGGTCGCTATCTCTTTCGCTGGGCCTTGCGCCATCACCAGCAGCGATGCCAAACAGAACAGAATGCTTGCCAATAGTGGCTTTGAGATCCTCTTCGCCATAATCCCTCCTCAGCCCGGGGAACATAGCCTAATGCGAGTCTCAACCGATGTACGCCGTAAGAATCTTGAACCTCTGTCACCTTCGGAGAAGTTCGGCGACGCTATGGGATATTGCAATTGCTATGCCATGCCCGATTCTGCCGGCTCCAGTAGAATGGCTGAAAGGAAAGTGTGGCTTTACTAGCGGATAGGCAAGAAAGTCATGCAAGATCGTCCCGTACTCTTCGGTTGAAGCTATCCTGGCGGATAGTAGGAGCAACAGTTTGGGATAGCCGATAAGCTATCTGGCCGGCGCGCCTTGTCGCAAATCTCAAGTCCCAAGTCCCAAGTCCGAAGTCTCCAGTCCAACGACGAATTCAAACCGAAGCTGAACGAGGCCCTTGCTCTCGCAGCATGGCCTTGGCGGTTGTCCACTCCATAGGCGTCCAGGGTTCGTCTCCTGATGACTCGTGCGTTCCGCTTTCTTGTTGCAAAAGCGCCAGTGAGCACTACAATTCCATTGCTTCTGCTTGGAGTAGAAACCGCTATGTAGAAAAGGACACCATGAACACAGCCACTCGTTTGAGTAATCGCGTTGCCGGCCGAAAGATCGCACTCGCACTTCTGGCCGTGGGCCCTGTTGTTCTTTGTCTCCCTCTCACCTGTCTTGGTCAGGCCGCAGGCCAGGTCAAGTTTGTGAACTCCTGTAAGTACAGCCTGACCTTCAACTCTACCGGGCCACAAGTTGGGACGCTGGCTCCCGGCGCCAATAAGTCAATTCCTATCTCCTCGTTCAATCAAGGCGGACAGAACCGCATCATCGTCTATCCCGACTTGGCCGAGAATCAGTGTCCCGACTGCGACAAGTGGACCGATCTCGGCGGACCTCCCGGCACCATTCAGCGCGAAGGCTGGATGTGGGAAGGCGGTGACGCGAAGTACGCCGCTTATTGCAATCCCAGTCTCAGCGGGCGCAGCATCTGCGCCCAGCAACACAATTGTTGTGGGACCCAGATGGTGCAGGATGGCACCTTCGGTACCCACTTTGAATTCACCCCTAAAGGAACGCCAACCAATGACTTCGTAAATCTGAGCACTAATTATGGTTCGGGCCCGCACTCGCCACCTAAATTGTGCGGCAGCGCCGGCGCTGATCCCAATGACTGCGTCGACAAGGCCGCGGTAATTTTCTATAACGTTCCCATTGAATGGACCACCAACCAAAATTGTTCTTTCACCAGCAAAGGTACTCAGGTGAAGTCTGGAAAGTGTTTCGCGGCAAGTTGTCCGGATGCTTACCAACATCCAACCGATGATAAGCAGGTCGCTTGTCCGGTAAATGCGAGCCGGGGTTACGTGGTGACCTATTGTCCATCGGGATCTAGCATGCCGAATCCGAAGTAGAGCGTCCATAACAGCCTGCTGTAGCGGAGGGCGGGAGTTGACGGCGAGGGGCGGCTTTTCGGCCTCGCCGTCCCGTGCCGTCCGCGCAAAATCATTTTCTTGTGGAGGATACAGTGAAGAAGACAGCTTTAACTTGTCTGCTGACGGTAGTTTGTCTGTGTGCCGGCACACTGTTGGGCGCCGAGAGTTTTACCGTTTGCAAAGGTAGGTATGCCCTGTGCACGACGGCAACCTGCACCGCCATACCTGGGCAGGCAGATACAGTCTCATGCGCTTGCGAAGTCAAGACCGGCTATTCCGCCGGCAAGGAGGCATGTCATGAGGTAAAGAAAACTCCCCCGGGACAATTGATGTCCCGTTATTTTCCAATAAAATATCATGCAATTTGTTCCAATGACCGGCCTTGGGCTAACTGTTTGGATAAGCCCTGCACAGTTGATAAAAACAATCCGTCCAAGACTACCTGCGCCTGTTCGTTGGTGAGAGACCAGGGCAACTATGTTATCGTCACCGACACCTATAATGATTCCATCTGCACCACCGGTGTTCGGTCGTCGGCGACGGTTCAGCAGGCAGCCCAGATAACAGACTTTCTAAAAACCACGGACCAAATAAAACCGTTTCCCATCAAAATCGTTAATAGTCCGAAGTAGAGCAGGCCCGTGAGTCTGGTGACTGCGCCTCGGGTTACGCAGTGACCTAGTGTCCATCAGGATCCAGCCTGCCGGTCCGAATAGCTACGTCGCCGGCCGTTCTGCTGGAACGGAGATGGCGGGTGGTGACGGCGACGAGTGGCTTTTCGGCCTCGCCTTCCAGGTCTTCGCGCAGAATGCCGAAAAAGCATACAATTCACAAGACAGCCTTGACTTGCCCGCTGATCGCAGTTTGTGTGCGGGTGCCCTGTTGGCCGCCGATAGGTTTCGTTTTGCCAAGATAAATATTCGCTGTGCAGATGCACATGCATACCTGGGCAGGCAAATACAGTATCGCGCGCTTGCCATGGCAAGGCCGGTTAGTCACAGAGTAGGCCACTTAGTTGTTTCCCGCCCAACCTGGCTCGCTCTTCGATTGCACCAGACCCTTGGATTGGACCAGACCCATTGTCAAGTCCCGAGGCAACTTTACGGTTCCATGTGCCGGATCGGCGCTCGCACCTGCACCAGGATCGGGTGCGCCTGGGATTGTTTACCGTGGGCATTATACTCGCTGCGGTTTATGCATACTCTTACCGCTTCGCTATAAGTCCTGATGGTATTGGGTACCTCGACGTGGCCAGCGCCTATGTCCGCCATGACTGGACTACGGCGATCAACGGCTGGTGGAGTCCCGCTTACTCCTGGATTTTAGCTGTCTTTATTAGCGTCTTTTCGCCTGCCAGCCGCAACGAACTTCCTCTCCTTCACTTTGTCAACTTCATATGCTTTACCTTTACCGCCTGGTGCTTTCATAGATTTTGGCGTGCTCTGCTAGGCTCCATCCAGGAACCTGACGTTAATTTCGCCGCCTTATCGTCGTTAGCTCCCCTGGCGCTCGATCTGTTTGCTTATGGTTTGTTTTTCTTCTTATTGCTTCCGCTGGTTCCGACTACAACGCCCGATCTATTCGCCGCTTCCTTTATGTTTCTGATAGCGGAACGTCTGCTGCGATGTAAAACTCGCGGCACCATAACCTGGCAAGATGGCCTGACCTTGGGTCTCTTCTTCGCCTTCGGATATCTGGCGAAAGCCATCCTTCTTTATTTCAGCATTGCTGTCATTGGCATGACCTGGGTTGACCGGGGCCTCAGAAACCGCAGAGTGCTCCTGATTTCCTGCATTGTCTTGCTGGTTGTTATTGCGCCCTGGGCAGTCATGTTGCATCAGAGCTTCGGATGCTGGACGCTCGGCTTCAGTGGACGGCTCAATTATGCCTGGTTTGTCGACGGCACCAAAACCGGCACCTATCCGGGACCGGTCGGCGCGCCTCTACCGTATTTCCCCGGCCCGGTCGTGTTTACTCAACCTTCGATTTATGCCGTGCACACTCAGGCCAACATTACCTATCTGCCTTGGTACGATCCTGGACGTTTTGACCAGTCGGATCACGCTCGCTTCCAATGGCGCGGCCAGATCGCCGCTTTACAGAAAAACCTGGTCTGGTTGCGGAACTGGTTCTTCGTCGGACTTGGTCCCATGTCAGTAGTGGTGCTGGCGTTGCTGCTGGGCTCCGGCGTCGCGGCGGGCACCTTCTTTCGCCGTTATTTGGCGGTCGCTGTTCCGGTGCTGGCGATTTTTGCCATGTATAGCTTGGTCTACATTCGTACTGCGCGTTATATCGTGGTTCTGGCAGTGTTGTTGTTTTCCTTTGCCTTGGCCTCGGTCAAGTTCAAGCGGACCAACCAAGTATTGGTGCGCGGCATCCTTGCCGGTGGACTTATTCTCTTTACTCTGACCAGTCTTCCCGGAATCCTGGATGCCTTCGCTGGCTTATCCAATCACAATCCTGACGCCATGGTTGAGGTTGCGGAGGCGTTGAACCATGCAGGAATTCCCGCCAATAGTCGGGTAGGAACAGTGGGCACGGGCTTGTATGCCTACTGGGCGCGTCTTGCACGGACCAACGTGGCCGCTGAAATCTGGGACGAGGATGCCCCGCTCTTCTGGAACGCAGACTCCTCCCGGCGTAATGCCATGCTCTGCGTCATGGGCAAGGCTGGCGCATCGTTTGTTGTAGGTTTCCCGCCACCCAATGCTGACTTGAGCGGCTGGGAACCGCTGGGAAAGAGCGGCTACTGGATGCACCGGGAATCACAGCAAGAGTGTGGAGAAAACTAATCGACGCAACGTACAAGAAAGCTGGTTGGTGACAACCGATTCGAACCACTCCACAACAAAATCCCCACCCAAGCAAAGAAAGCTTGGATGGGGCGCCGAGCTCCTAGCTACTAACTGACTACTGATAACTGGCAACTGCTGCTTACTGCCCTCCCAATATCTGGAAGAAGCGAATAATCGACTCTATCCCGCGATAGAAGTTCGGGATATGGAACTTTTCATTCGGAGCGTGCAGGTTGTCGTCCGGAAGACCCATGCCCATCATGATGCTGGGGATCTTCAAGTCTTTATCGAACTGAGTGACGATCGGAATCGAGCCGCCCGAGCGAATGTAAACCGTGTCTTTGCCGAAGATCTCGTGCATGGCTTCGACTGAAGCTTTCGCGTACGGGTTGTCAGTATTCACCACGCAAGCCGGACCTTTGCTGTGTATCTTGATGTTGGTCGTGATGCCCTTGGGCGTGATCTTCTTCACGTAGTCGCTGTACTTCTTGAAGATGTCGTCGGCGTCCTGATTGGGCACCAGGCGCATCGATACTTTCGCCGACGCGCGCGCCGGAATCACGGTCTTGGCGCCGGAAGCCTGAAAACCGCCAACGATGCCGTGTACCTCAAGCGTCGGACGCGCCCAGGTGCGATACAGTACCGAATATCCGGGCTCGCCAGTCAGCACATGCGATCCCACTTCAGCCTTACGATAGTCTTCTTCGTTGAACGGCAGACGCTCCCATGCCTTCAGTTCGTCAGCGGTTGGCTTCTGCACGTCGTCGTAAAAGCCGGGAATGAGTACTTTGCCGTCAGCGTCCTTCAGCTTGGTCAAAATCTCAATCAGGCCAAAAATTGCATTCGGCGCAGCGCCGCCGTACACGCCGGAGTGCAGATCGGTCTTCGCGCCCTGCGCTTCCAGTTCGGTATAGACCAGCCCGCGCAGACCGACACATAGCGTGGGAAGATCGGGTGCGAACAACTCGGTGTCGGTCACCAGAGCGAAATCGGCCTTCAGCTTGCCATTGGTCGCATTGGCCTTCACGAACTCTTCGATGCTCTCGCCGCCTACTTCTTCTTCACCTTCAAACAGCACGCGAACGTTGATGGGCAACTTGCCGCCACCGGCTTTGAAAAGCGACTCGTAGGCCTTCATCTGCATCCACAGCTGACCTTTGTCGTCGACCGCGCCACGCGCATAAATATTCTGGTTGCGCTCGGTCGGTTCCCACGGCGGAGTGTGCCACTCGTCCAGCGGCTCGGCCGGCTGCACATCGAAGTGCGCATAGCACAGCGCGGTAGGCTTACCCGCCGCATGCAGCCAGTCGCCGTAAACCAGCGGATGCTGCTTGGTCGGAATGATTTCGACATTCTCGAAGCCGATGCGCTTCAGGTCGGCAGCGACCATCTCCGCGGCCTTGCGGACATCGCCTTTGTGCTCTTCGGTGGTGCTGACGCTGGGAATGCGCAGCAGGTCTTTCAGTTCGTCGAGAAATCGTTTCTGATTTTCGCGTGCATAGGAAACAGCGGACGATACGGCTGCGGATGACATAGGGAAAAGTTCTCCTTCCGGATTAGAGCAGGCTGGCTACAACCGCTCGGAAACGTAGTCGGTAGACTAAGAAGTATATCGCAACGAGAAGAAGGAAGGGGTGAGACCGGTTGCCCCATGCAAGTCGCCCTGAGCAAAGGGAAAGGACGAGGATTCTTGCGTTCGGCGCATCCGCGCCCTGTGTTTCAAGGATTATTCGTTACGAGCGCCTGCTTGTGGCGCAAGGAATCTGCTCTCCGTCGCTGGCTGAAAGCGGACCCCTCGCTTCGCTCGTGATGACAACCTGCACCGAATATTGACAGGTCACAGCCGGTGCACCGCTAGCCTAGGCACGTGCCGACCTTCGTTGCCGCCTTCGGCCACAGCGTGCGACCAATCTGCAAATGGCTGACCACTAATCACTATCCACTGTTCTTACGGCGTAATCTCGTACACCATTCCGTAGTTATGTGCGCCTCCGGCCGACGCCGTGCCCCACAGGTTTCCGTTGGCATCCATCACAACTCCCTCGTAAGGCGACGCACCCTGATTGCCGCCGCTGAACTGGTGAATCGTGGTGTATGTCCACGATCCATCAACCAAGGCCAGCTTGAACACCTCTCCGTCGTCCTGCGCGTCCGACCCTCTCACGCCGTACAGGTTGCCGGCATTGTCGAAGATCAGGCCGGTACCCACCGTCCCGTTGCCTCGATTAAACGGGTACAGCACCTGAAAGTTCCAGCTCCCGCCTCCGGGCATCATCTCAAAAAGGGCGCCGCCTTCCTCGGGTCCGCCCCCAAATGTGTCACCGTACAGATTGCCCACATTGTCGAAGATCACACCGGCTAACGAACCGTCCCCTTCCGTCTCGATCTGGAAGGTATGCAACACCGTCTCGTTCCAGCCGCCGCCCGAAGGCGACAACTCGAACACCCCCGTATCCATCGTTCCGTACAAATTGCCGGAGCGATCGAACGTGACTCCGCCGTTGGGGAAAAATCCGTCCGAGCCTCCGGTGAAGGTCCAGAGCGTAGTTTCCGTCCAGACGCCGCCCGACTTGCTCAGCTTGTACACCGAGCCGAAGCAAGCATAGTTGCCGCTGGTGGTGCCATAAATCGCACCGGCGCTGTCGAAGATAATGTCACCATACTCCGGAACAGCTCCGTCCGCGCCTCCCGTAAAGCGATAGAGCACAGTCTCGGTCCAGGGACATTGCACTGCCCGGCAAATCGTGGCAGGAGGCGTCAGTTTGAAGACCGTTCCACATCCCAATGAGCGGCAACCGGTGCCGCCGCCTTCGCTGGTCGTGCCATACAGGCTGCCGTCCGGGCCAAAAACCACGCGCGAGGCGGGAAACGCTCCGTCATTTCCTCCCTGAAACTCATACAGCGGACTTGCCATCCAAACGCCATCTCTGTATGCCAGCTTGTAAACCGTACCGTAGCCAACGCCGTAAGCATTGTTAGTGCCGTAGACGTTGCCATGCGTGTCCAGGGTCACCCCGGCGTAAGGGAAGACCCCGATCGGTCCGATGTTGAAGCTGTAAATCACGTTGAAAGTCTGGGCCAGCGCCGGCTGGCTCACGATGGCGGTCAGCGCTAGACTCGCCAGCATAATAATGAGAGCCCGATTTAGAGAGACTTTTAGCATCGCGTTCTTCTCCTCATTCAGAATGGACGTAGGCCCACGTTTGCCTCGCCTAGCCTAAACTCGCCAGTGCATTTTGCAACCGGGAATGTGTCAAAGAATTGTGAACTTTTTGTGGGCGGCTGACACACCGGACTTTCACTTTGCAGGTCCTACGTCGAATTCTTGCTGCGGAAATGGAACATACGGAAACACGCAGCCCATCGTGGCTGGAGATTTCATCGCTCCCGCCGCCCATCCACCGATAACGTTCCCGCTCCCACGATCAGCAGAAACAGCAATCCCAGCAACATGCTGAAGTCAGCGCGCGCCTCGTGCAGCATGCTCCACATTCCGCTTTTCGCAATCATGGGAATCTTGGTGGTCGCGATTGCCACCAGGATCACGCCCAGCAGAGGAATCGTGGCCAGGCGCGTGAACAGCCCGATCAGCAAGAGCAAGCCGCACACAATCTCCACCGTTCCCACAAAGGGCGCCATGATTTGCGGCGAGGGAATCCCAATCTTAGCGAACCGCCCCACGCCAAGCTGTGCAGGGAACAGAAACTTCTGAACTCCTTCCGACACGAACACCCAGCCCACCAGAATGCGAATCAGGATCAGCGCTTTGGACATTCGCTCGGCGAACCACGGATTGTCAGCCCTTCGCATCGCTAGCCTTTCAGCACCGGAGGCGGCGGTGCGGTGAACTGGCTGAGGTCTGTGAAACCCAGTGTCGTCTCGATCGCGCCAATCTTCGCCACTGCATCATCGAAGCCGTCCTTGCCGAACATCTTGTGCTCGATTTCTTCGAATTGATCCGACAACTCATCCAGTTGCTGGTTGGTGAAGTGGGTCTTCCAGGCAGGAAAGACGATGGTATCTTCGCGTGCTGCATGGTTGCGATACATCAGGACAAAGGCGTCGAGCGAGCGCGCCAGTGGTTCGGCGTTGCCGCTTGCAATCTTGCCACTCTTGGTGACCGCTAGCAGATAACTGGTGATCTCGCGTCCGCGCGCGTGTTGCGCCAGCAGAATCTCGGTAAGCTTAGCCGGCTCGCCGCCAGCTTTATGCACGATCGGAAAGATGTGTGCCTCCTCCAGCATCTTCTCATGATAGTTTTCGCCAAAATCGCGAAACAGAATTCCTGTGCGGTAAAGCGCACCGGCATCGAGCGAGGCGGCGTTACCTCGTATCCTGGGAATCGTCTCCGTATAAACCAGCAGGGCGCGCCGCAGCACTCCGTGTTCACGCATCAGGTCTTCCGTAGCGGTGACTTCCGGCTCCTTGGATGCAGCGGCGGCACCGAGAAGAGTGGGAGCAATCAGGGTTGCGGCAGAAGTGGCTACGGCTTTGGCGATTAGTTCACGACGGGTGAACTGCCGGGCGCTCGAGGACATAGGTACCTCCAACGCCCATGATAGTAGGTGCTCATATTGTTTGCTGGGCAGCGCGACTTCGCGATGGAAACCAAAATCCCCGCCCAAGCAAAATCAGCTTGGACGGGGCAGCGGGTTTCCATCTCAATTGGAAGCTTGAAGCTGAAACTGCTCTTGCTACTTGGTCGCAATCATCAGACTGGCAGGTCCGGGCATACGGACCCGCTTCGACTCCGCGAATCCGGCTTGTCTCAGCCACGCATCGTATTCCGGCTCGCTGTAGCTGGAGCCGGCCCGTGTGCCGACCAGCATGTTCAAGGCGAACAACGCTGCGAAACGGGGAGCGGTTTTGTCGGGTTCGAGGATGAAGTCCGAAACTACCAGCCGTCCTTTGGGCGCCAATGCCGCATAAGCGCGATCAAAGAGTTGCTTATTTTCTTCCGGCGAAAACATATGACAGATCGCCGCCAGCAGAATCAGATCGTACTTGCCGGCTTCCAGCGGAATACTGAGCATATCGCCCGCACGGGTCGAGATGCGATCGTCCAGTCCGGCTTTGTGAACGTACTCATGCGCAAGCGCTAACACCTCTGGCGCATCGACGATTTCGGAATGCAATCCCGGCGCGGCCTTCGCGAAGGCGATGGAGTAGGCTCCCGAACCTCCGCCAAGATCGAGCATTTGCTTTGCGCCATTGACCTCGACGGCCTGCACCACGGCCCGTGCCCGGCCTCGCGCATTGTGATCCATCGCGGCAATGAACGATTTCACCCAGCCGTTGTCAGCTCGCGGCACAACCGTGCTGCCGGATTGCACTGCTTCCGTCAAGGTCGACCAGCGCTTCCACATATTCACCGTATGCAATTGCGCCGTGCGCGCGCTGTCAGCCGTGCCCTCGACCAGGAATCGCGCCGCGACTGGCGTGTTGGTATAAGTGTCATCGCGCTTCTCCAGCAGATTCAGGCTGACCAGCGCGTTCAGCAGCATCTCGGTCGCGCGGACGGCGCCTTGAATCTTGCCCGCAATCTGCCTGACCGTTCCGCCGTTGCCGATGGCGGTGAATACGTCCAACTCCAGCGCGGTCAAGATCACACGGCTCGCCATGAAGCCGCGAATCGTTTCGTTGAGGTCGTCGGGCAGCATGCCAGCGGCGTCCTTGCCTTTCAGCATCGCGAGATATTTATGATGATGATCGACCATCTCGGCCTTCATTGCCTCGTAGTCGGTGCGCAGTAGACGCGCGACCTTCTCGCCCCGCTGGAAGTGCGATGATACGATCTCCGGAACATCGTTAGGCGTTAGCTTGGTGTACCAGTCGCCTTCGGGATAAACGATCATCACCGGGCCGCTGTCGCAGACTCCTAGACAGCCGCAGCTCGACACCTGCACTTCTTCAGCGAGTCCGGTCTTGCCGAGTTCGCGATGCAGCGCGTTCAACACCGAAAACGAACCTGCCGCCGAGCAGCAGGGAACTCCTTCACCTTTTTCCTGGGTACAAACGAATGCGTGATAACGATACGGTTCCAAGAGGACCTCCAATGGGCAGTGGCTAGTTGTTAGTGGCTGGTGGCTGGTGGCTAACAGGTACCAAGCCACCGTACGAATTCGATAAAACCTATGCTTCGTATCGGGGCATGGCTTTAGCCGTGCCGCACAATATGGTTCTAACGCCAGGGATTTAGCCCCTGCGGATTCTCCTTCAGACCGGCGCCTGCGATACAAGATGCCTGGCGATCGACCTCAACCCTTCATCATCGCTTGAGCCTGACCCGGCGAGAAGTGCATGGCTCACAACGAGCCGTGACGCAAGTCCGAAATTCGCTTCGCATCATGAACCAGCCATTACGACCCGGTAAATTCTTCAGATCTTTATCCGCACAGGTGCCGATTTGGTCAATAATTCATCTTGACAGTGCACACTACTGCACTATGATGTTTGAAACATTTCGTACAGAAATTGTTTTGGATGGAAGATACGATGCAGCAGCCAACGTTCACCTCGAAGGAAGTCGTGGCGGTCACTCGGATCAGTGCGCGTCAGCTGCAATGGTGGGACGAGCAGGGCATCGTGATTCCCGAACGCCAGGGGCACAAGCGCATCTACTCGCGCGACGACTTGGCCGAAATTGCCATCGTCTGCGATCTGCGCGCCCGCGGCTTTTCGCTGCAAAAGATCCGCCGTGTTATCCGCTTTCTGCAGAAGGAACTGGGTAAGCGCCTGGTCGAAACCGTGGCTGCCGCCTCCGAGTTCCATCTGCTAACCGATGGCCGCCACATTTTCCTGGAAGATTCGGCCCGCGGCGTGGTCGACCTGCTGAAAAATGCTCGCCAGCCGATGTTAACCGTGTGCCTGAGCGACACGATTCAGCGCGTCCTCGATCCCATCGAGCGCGACCGGCGGCGGCCGAAGACGCGCGTTGCCGCATCCAGCGAGCGCAAGGCTAACGCTCGCGTCGAATTGCGGGCGGCAGGTAAACGTCATGGTTCCATTCGTCATCCTAATAATCGGCGCAGTAAGGCTTCTTGAATGGTCCTGAAGGAGGGCATGTGATCGGAGAACTCAGTATCCTCAGCGAGTGGATCCCCGAACAGATGGAGCCTGGAACCATTTTCGTGCTGGAAAACGCCGGCGAGGTGGGCGAAACCGACGATCCCTACTGGGCCGTCCTCTCCTGCCCCACCTGCGGCCAGCTCGGCCTGGTCACGCGCAAGCAAGTCGGAGGCTTGTTGCCCGTAATCTGCGGCTCCGCGTGCTGCTCGGCGCAATTTTTCATCCGCGACGAGCAGATCATGCCCCGTAAACCGAACTAAAACCGCGCCCTATTCTGAAAGGGTGCCCACCCAAGCTTCTTTTGCTTGGGTGGGATTCTGCGGTCAGGGTAATGCAGTATTTTCCTGATTTCGGTTATGGCGTGATCTTCCAGACCACGCCATAATTATTTGTGCCACCTCTACTCGCAGTGCCGTAGAAATTGCCGTTCGCGTCCATGGTCAGATCGCCGGAAGGTTCCGCCCCGTCGGTGCAGGGCCAGCCTCCGCTGCAAAAATCGTACAGTGAGGTGTATGTCCATTCTCCGTTCCCAAAGGTCAGCTTGAAAACCGATCCGTATCCATAAGCTCCGTCGCTATAGGTGGTCCCATAGAGATTGCCTGCGGCGTCCATCACAAGATTTCCGTAGGGCCCACAATGGTAACCTCCGCCGGGGTCGGAAAAATTGTATAGAACCTTAAGTGTCCAACCGCCGCCTGAAGGAATCAACTCGAATACGGCTCCCCCTCCACCATATCCAGTCGGGGTTCTTCCGCCCGATGCATTTGCGGATGTAGCCCCATAGAGATTGCCCGATTGATCGATCAATAAGCCGGCGTATGGAATGCCTCCCGCGCTTCCGCTCAGGGAAAAACTGACGAGAATATTCTCCGTCCAGCCAGAGCCCGACGGCACCAATTGAAAAACCACGCCGCTATTATTAGCGCCGCCAAAGGAGGTGGTGCCGTATAGGTTACCGCTGGTGTCAAAGATTACGTTGTGCAAAGGCTGCGTCCCGTCACCGGCCGCCCCAAACTGGTGAATAACACTTTCTACCCAACCGCCGCCCGAACGGGTGAGTTTGTAGACCGTGCCCTGGTCATAAGCGCCACCACTTAATGTCGTGCCATAGATATTGCCCATTTGATCAAAGATGAGGTTGGTGCCCTGGGTTGGCCCCGATCCATCATTGCCCCCCGTGAAGTTGTAGAGCCCAGTTTCCACCCAAGGGCAGAGTATGGCCTTACAGATTGTAGCTGGAGGTCTGAGGTTGAAGACTGTACCGCAGCCAGCACCGTCGCACCCGCTGCCTCCTTGCAGGAACGTGCTGCCATAAAGGCTGCCATCGGAACCAATGACTACTCCGTTATAGGGATAAGCTCCATCACTGCCTCCACTAAAACTGTGAAGCAGGCCAAAGGTATATCCCGACTGGGAGTACTTGAGTTTGAAAACCGTCCCATAGCCCAGCCCTCCGCCTGACGCCGTGCCTTGTAGATCTCCCGCTCTGTCGATGGTTATTCCGGCATAAGGGTTTGCTCCGTCCGTCCCGCCGGAGAAGTTGTGGAGAACAGTGAAAGTCTGGGTCTGAGACAAAGGGAAAAAACCAGACACCAGCGTTAACAGGGACGTGAAGAATACTCGCCGAGTGATTGCGCCGATGATCATCGTAATTCCCCCTTTTCAAATTCCGGCCAAATCACAAATCCCTCGGCATTAGCGAATCCCACTAGGCTGGAAGTTTGTAAAATCTACCTCGGTGATGCCAGCACCGATCGTAGTAGTCACGCTGGACTTGGCCAAATTTATGTTGTACGTACAAGCATTACAACTGACCGTGATGTTCGACACCTGATAGGGAGGTCTGGAGACTTCGGAGATGGTAAGCGGGGTATTAGCGTTGAACGTGGGACCTAGCGCGCAATAGCCTCCCTGATCCGGCGGGCCCGCCTCTACGGTTATCTCATCCTGCCAGAAGGGCCCATAGAAAAAATAGAACGGTGTCCCAACTGGAACACCCGGGCCGGCGATCTTGCATATCTTCAACTGACCCGGTTGCGCGGCATAATTCGTAAAGATCGCCTCGGTTTCCAAAGAGATGTCGCCTGGCACGACATTTACGTTCGCGTATAGATCCGGTTCCGTCCATCCGCCGGCGGGCAGTTCATTAACATATTGTCCCAGTTGGTTGTACGAGTACGCGGTGACATTCGAGACCAAGTCGCCAATCGTCGGCGTTTCGGTAATTGTGACCGTACCATTGGGGATGGCGGCGGGAACCTGGATGGACCCTGAGCACTCGCCAAGGGGAATTTGAAGGGTACCAGTACTGAAAAGTGGTGCGGTCACGGTGAAGCCGTATGGCCCGGGACCGAGTTGAGAATTCCCATGCTTGCAAATCTCAACATAGCCGTTATTGTCAGGGTTAGGACAACCGTGATTGTAGACGACGTATTTCGGACTTGCGCCCGTATCCGTTATGAAACCTGATTCTGTGCAGGTCCCAGGGGTCCAAGGACTCCCCGACGGGTGTAGGCCGGTACAGGATGTCGGGTCGATGATGTTGATTGTTCCCCCGCCAACGTTTGCAATTAGGATCTTGCCGGGGTGGAGGGGGTCGGTGGAGGGAGCGACGGTAAGTCCTATGGGCTCGTTAGTCGTCCCAGTGCCATCGAGGGTAAAGTTCAAAGGGCAAAGGGGAGTGCCGCAAGTGCCGCCTGGGGCAAACTCAAACGTGCCGTCGCCAGCTTCCTCTGGGCTGTTCGCCCAGAGATTTCCCTGGCTATCGAAGGCCATTCCCGACAGCCGGGACCAACACCTCGTCCCCACTGCGGCACCAAAGTAGGCACAATTATTAGGCGCGGCTGGTAGGAACTGTCCAAGCAATGGTAGCGTTTGACCCAAATTGAGGTTAGGGGAATACTCAATCACACCTGCATTGTCGTTCTGGGAGTAGCTCGTGAACACATTGCCACCATAGCCACATGAGGTTCCCGGGGCGCAAATACCGAGCGCAATGTCGTGCAAGGCATCAGCAGTATTGGTGTTTTGCCCCGAATTTAGCTGGAGCCACGGAGATGCCGGCAAAGGCGTCAGTGAAGAAACACAGCCGGGAAACCCATACCCAGCTTCATAGAGCAACATCCCACTTCCATCGGCGGCTATACCTGTTGTACTGCCGCCGCAACCGGCCACAGGAGGTCCGAGCAATGTCGCCTTGTTGTTCACCAGGTTCATGCTGTAGGCACTGACACCCGCGCCGCCTGCTATATACAGCACATTCGTGCTCCCTGAGATGCAGGTAATTCCTTCACCCCCGCCGCCATCGCTAGTAAGACCCATATTCAGTTCCATGCGGCCATCATCGGACCACACCGTAACCCCGTTTCTATCACTCACTAAAATACAGTTGGGCGTGTTCGGTGGGCAGGGTCCTTGGGCGTGGGCAACTCCGATGAAAAGAAACAAAGACACGGTTACCGTGCAAAACAGGTGCGGGATTTTCGTCATAATCGAGCTAGCAGCTAACGGTGTTGGGTTGGGGGTGGGCTGAGCCTTGCTTTGAATAGTCATCGTCGGTCTCCTCTGTGGCGCTAAAGGTCAAAGCCGAATCACTCGTTGGCGGCGGACAGACGCATCCCCGCATAACGGTGCGCGTGATCACCACGTACGGATGGGGCCTGGCCCTGGCTCACAAAGAGAAGTGTGACAATGCCGGCGCCGCAGAGAGCCTGAGGACGACGAGAGCGGCGCTAGTTGAATCGGGGCCTGGGGAAAGGCATCCTTACTCCTGCCGATCCGCCATTGGCCGTGGACGGATGCCTTGCAGGAGTTCCCTGCCTTGTTGCGTACAGCTTGGCGCTGAATTACCCCAACATCTGGACGTAGCGCTTTCGTACTGGCCGAAGAGCACTTACCTATAAGGGAAGAGGACTGCATATTTACGCTAAAGTGGAAGAATGTCAACAACTTTTT
Organism: uncultured Acidobacteriaceae bacterium; assembly: GCA_963746515.1. GTDB lineage: Bacteria > Acidobacteriota > Terriglobia > Terriglobales > Acidobacteriaceae > Bog-257. The sequence goes on from CAVVBO010000007.1 coordinate 810,998, forward strand.
GACGGAATTTTAACATTTGTTGGACCATGTGGATAGCGGAACGCATAGTGTAGCTACTACGGTTGACGGTTTGCTTAATATACGCTGCTTGCGTCGCGGCCTCTCTTCATCGCCATCAGTTAGATCGGCTTCCTTGCAGGCTGGCACTACTCATCCTTATGCTTATTCACTCGTCCAGGCCTTTTACTTTGATCTTGAACGAACGCGAGATCGACTCGTCGTAAGTGTGGTCTCCCGAGTAAGTGGCGGTCACCTCGTGAATCCCGCCCGTCTCGAACGAAGTAGTAAACTCCGCGCGTCCTTGGGACAACGACACTGGCTTGCCTGCCTCGATACCGTCCACCGCAAACTGTATAGTTCCCGAGGGCGATGCTTTTCCGGCGATGACTTCCGCGGTAATCGGAATCACAGTGCCGATATCTGCGTGCGATGCGCCTGACAGTCTGGTTTGAGTCGGAACTCCAGCCGGCAGAACCTGGATCTCACCCATCATGCCCATGTCTTCGTGCTTAAGAATGTGGCAATGATAAAGAAAAGTGCCGACGATCTTGGGGTCGCGAAAGCTGAGCCTAAGCTTAACGCTAGGATAGGGACCAGTACCCGTCCAGTAAGGCAAATCGACCGTGTCGCGCATGGTAGGGTCATCAACTGACTTCCCATTAATCTCCAGCACTCGAAAATGTATCTGGTGAATATGGAAGACATGATCTTCTCTGGCGCGATTCTCCACCACCCAGTCTTCCACGTCGCCTTCATGAACCACGATGTTCGGCGGCGTTCCCATCCTGAAAGCTTCCGGCTTCTGTCCAACCACGGTCAGAAAATAGAAAATGGAAGCATCGGGTTCCATTGGGTTCGGAGTAAGCTGCGAAAAGTAGAGCCTTCGTTGAACTATAGGTTGATGCTGCTCGTCTGGCCGATGGCCGTAGGTCGAACTCCGAACATTGGCTGGCGGTGGATTATTACCTATAGCAACTCCTGTGCGGCTGACAATCTCTGCAATGGGACGGCTGGGGTCTCGATCACCTTCCGGACCGGTATCCCAGCTCTGGGTCACTAGCTGGGCCTGATCGCCGTGGCGAGGAGTAGTCACCACAAACTCAGCTCTTGCTCCTGGTGGCAGCAATATACTGGTTTCTATCACGGGGTGCGCATCTTTTGTCCGGGCCACAGGCACGCCGTCCATGGCCACGATCCGAAGCGGTTGGGGCGCATGATTAAGCAGCAATTGTAGGTTGAGAATGGTATCCGCGCCTGCGTTCAGTACCCGCCACAATTCGTTTTCGCCAGGTGGAGTTTCGATCATCGCAGGCTGGTATTCGGGATAGGTTACAGGCACAAAGTTAATCGAGATGTCCCATGCAGGAATGTCTGTAGCCATGCTACCGAGATCACTCTTGCTTTGATCGCGAATGATAAACAACCGCTGATGCATTTTCTTGATCAATGGATCGGCATTCGTCCTACCTTCCACGATCAAGGCGCCCGAAGCTCCGCCCTGTACTTGCCGCTCACTATATCCATGAGGATGAGGATGGTACCAATAGAGGCCGGGCGGCTCATCGCGCGGGATTTGTATTCGATAAGTAAAATCTCCTCCCGGCTGAACCAGTGTGTGTATGACGTCATCTTGATGGCAAACTGGAGGTATGTTTAGTCCATGGAAATGGAGATTAGTTACCGATGGGCTCATGGGGCCGTCTTTGCAATCCTCTTGGCTGGGTATCACCTGTCTTTGTGTCCTCCATTTGCATCGGATGATTCGCCGATACCGATTGCGTCTGCGGCAAGTCATTACGCAGATGGATGACCAGCATATCGCCTGGATGCACGTGTAAGCTAGGAGACTCCATGCCGTCGTTGGTGAGGTAACAATAGCGCGGCGGTCCCTGGCTCACCAGGGTGGTCTGATACTTGAAGTGCAGAGTGACTTCCAGCAGTCCATCGCGGCTTCGTAGCTCTGGCGGATCACCGACCGTCGCGCCTGCCTCCGGACGAGGACAGACTTGCCCAGGTGGCTGACTAGTCTGAGCCCACGCAAAGGGCGCCAGCGTCCAGAGCATCCACACTACTAGCGCAGTCGCGCGGCACACACCTTTTCTTGCTATGGATGGCGATTTCACGTCAGGAACAGTTGTGCTGATTGACGGACCAAAAGAGTTAGATGCAGTCTGTGGCTCGCCCAAGGTTGCCGGAGTAGAACCAACGAACGTCTCCGCTAAAGCGATGATTACTGGATGTTGCTTTCGTATGCTTTCCTCCAGATCAATTACCCATGGGCGCGATGTCCTGGCAGTCGCCTGGCGAGACCAGCGTTACCCACGGCCGATCATCTTTACGCCCATCCTCCGCTCTGTCTATAGTTTAGCCGATCACCTCCAAATCATTCCGAAATCACCCCCTAACCATTGCACCGCAATGCAAACCGGCGCAAAGTGCGCAGACAAGCGGGAAATTGAAGGGACCTCAATGACCTGCTCTTTAGGGGAACGCTTCCGGAGGTGTGACAAACGCCGCCCTCCGGAAAGCGCAATCCGAGATGGAAGGGAAGGAGGAAGCCATGAAAAGGCAAGCAACATTGCAACCCCACCAGCTAGAGAGGTTCGTCAAGTTCCTGGAGGAACACCCCGGCTTTTCGCCAATGTTGATGGGCGAGGACGGCTTGGTTTGTGGCTTCCAGGTAGGCGGCAGCTTTCTTGCGATCGATGAGTTGGAGAAGATGATCGCAACCCAGCCGCACTTCGATGCGCAAGAGGCGGCGTTATTGCTCTCTCCGTTAGGCCACCCGGCACGCGGGCTGTCGAGCGGAACAGAGAAGTGAATTTCATGCTGGCATGCGCGGCGGCCGTTTTTCTTCGTGCCAACCTGCACGGTCACGGCTGCCGGTAATGAGTGGGGCGGAACAACTTCTCCGCCCCGCTCCAGGTTCTTCACCGAAGCAATGCGCGAGGGGCAGCTTAGCGGTGAAGCTGCTCCTCGATCGGGATCCAGTTCCACTGTTATTGAAGGATGCTACGAGCATTCCAGCGCCGATGTCTTCTCCGCGCAATTCGCGACTGTGTCCACGTCGCTGTTCTGTAGCTGACCCGTACTTGGGAGGACAATTGTGTACCAGCAGCCATGCGCGCGGCGAACTTGTGCTAAGGACGCGTAATATCCACATAAATCGCCCATGGTTGGGGTGATGTTTCATCATCAAAACCTGTGACCGTGTAAGTAACATTGTGGCGCCGTAGATTAAAGGTTCCCCCGGTCCACCCGAGACCTTCCTGGTGGACCAGGATTTCCGCCTTCACCTGCATCAACCGGTTCATGTTACCCACAGGTTCGCCAGCCAAAGTAGTCATCAACGCTGGCGGGATACATTTGGCTCTTACGACTTCATACCTAGGCATTTGAGCTCTCCTCGAACGGATTTTGTCAGGTTCGATTCCGCACTGCACCTTCAGCCGGGACGTGACCTTTACTTGTATTCCGCCGCCCCGGCTGGGGGACCTTTCGGCGCCCCTGCTGCCGGAGTTGGGGCCACGGGCACTGCATCCACGACCACAGGCGGAGTCGCCGGGGAAGGAGCACCACCCGTAGGAGGCGCAGGTGTGCCTCCACCCGTCGGCGTTGGTTTCTTTGCGGCCGGTGCCGGCGTCGTTGCCGGCTTAGGATGCTTGGCACGCTCCTGCAACACCATAGCACCGGAGCCCGGCAACATCATCTCCGCAACCGCCGCCTCGCCAACACCGCTTTCCAGCACCTGGATAAACGTGTCCAGCATTTTTTCCTGCAGTTCGGCAGCGCGATCGCCGGCCCGGCTGGCGCCCCGCTCACTGATGTCCGCAAGCTTCCCTGCCAGCTGCAATGCTTGGTCGAGGCCGCTCATGTTGCGGAACATATCGCCCTTACCGACTTGGCCAAGGATGGGGCCTACGTGTGAGGCGTCCGCCACCGGCGTAGAGCGCAAGGCCGCCAGCGCAGCTGCAAACTCAGGGGTGCTCAACCCAACATCTTTGGCACGGTCGCGTGACGCCAAGGCGCTTATATCGGGCGGCAGCAGAGGTGGCTGATTGTCGACCCATCGGCCGTAACGAGCCACGTCAATTTCCTCGGCAGCTACCGCCTCTCCGAGCACGGCTTCTGCAAACACGCCCGACGTGGGTAAAGCAATGCTTTCAGCCTTGTTGTATTTATCGTCCGCTTCTCGGATGTAGCGTTTTTCGAAGTCTTTACGCTCGGTCTTACCCGCAGCATCGCGTCCAAAACCCCAGCGGAAGGCTATGTAATTTCCAAAGATGCCCACGGGATGCGGATCCACCATGCTGGTAAGCGACTTGCCATTAATCTTGTAAGGCTCCAGCATGCGGTAGATGCGATAGGAGTCCATCTGCAGCCACATCATCTGACTTAGCACAAGCCGATTGCTGTTCAGTACCTCATTAACGGGCAGCGTGTAGGCGGCCAGCTTGTTCTCATACGCTTCCCTTTTTCGGCTGATCGCGTCCTGCAACTTCTTGTTTAGCCACGGGGCTCCGTCAACATCCCAATCTTTGACCTGTTCCCATGCGGGCAATTCGACGAGAGCCGCAAGTTTTTTCCGGCTTTCTACATACTGACCAGTTTGCTGGTTCAGGAAAACTTCGTTCCCATGCGCCACTCCGAATGGCCGAGTCGAACTGAAAGAGGCGAGAAGCAAGACTGTATTCACCAGCAACAGCTCCAAATCAGCGCGTAATTTCTCCAGCTCCGCTTTTCTCTGAGCTTCAGCTTGCTTCACCTCGCCCAGATACTCCAGCAACCGGGTCCCCAGTTCGCCGGAGCCCAACTGCTTAACAATGGTGAACAAGTCGGCCCCGTGCTTCTTCACTACTTCAGGCTTGGAAAAATCGATTGGTATCAGCGGAACAAACAGGCACCGATCCCAGTCAATCAACTCGGTCTCGATGGAGTACTTCTGCAGAACTTCGAAATACTCAATGTTCAGAGCATGCCGGCGGTTATAGTTCGCCAGGATTCGGCTGCTCATTTGCTCCGATTCCTTCTGCGAAACTTCCTTGACCACCGACTGGCGGCGGGAGCGCAAAGACTGGGATTTCTCGGCGGTACGCTGGGAGATGGAATTGGTGGAATTGACTCCCAGTTCGCGGCGCCCGGCGCTGAACTGCGCGGTTAACGCCGTGGCAGCGCTGCTGGAGGCGGCGACGTTGGCGCTGGCCAGCAGGCCGCTGAAGCTGGCGCCGGCCTGCACCGTGGCCGCCGCGGCGAACGAGGATGAGCCACCCGCTTGCGCTTCCGTGGCCACCGCTCGCTGCACCTCGTTTACCGCACGTTGCTGAGAAATATCGGAGCTGACCGCTTCCGCCTGTTCACTAGTCGAGCTGGAAACTCCTGACTCCTGCCGCCGCCAGTCGACCACCGCTACCCGCGTTACCTCGCCCGGAGCCATACAAACCGATTGCATCAGGTTGCCGAGCGCCAGTCCGCTTTGATACCAGCCCTGCGAGTGCACCAGAAGCACCCCCACCGCCGGCCTTCGACTCTTCTCATCTACGAGTTCACTATCGTCGAACGGATCAATGGCAACCGTCAGCTCCTTGAGCTGCTTTTCCTTTGCCTGCTCCGCTCCAGGTTGGCCGCCCGGTGGCTGCACCGCTTTAGAAGGATTGAGATATTCGTCAACGGTGTCGAGAATGTAGAGTGAACGATAAATTGCCGGCTCGGATACCGGATGCTCGCCCATCGTCGGCTTGAGATATTTAGGTGTCAGGTCAAGGGGCAGACGACGGGGCGCATGTTCCGTTGTTTTCCCCGCCATAGTCTCGGGGTTTGCCTTATCAGTCTGAGTAGGAGTTGCTGGTGCCTCCGCTGCGCCAGCCTGAACCGGTGGTTTGCCTTGGTCCTCAGGTTTAGGGGCCGTTCCAGACGCCATGTCGCACCTCAAAACAGCGGGTCTTCCGGCCGCAAATCATACCTGTTTCGGCTCTTGCTGGCAAACAATATTTTGTCAGGCAGACCCTCATTGGAGCAAAATTCTCTTGTCAACCATCGAGAGTTATTGGGCCCGAACCGGTGGCTTTGTCTCACCCTCACACCTAGGTGTGATCGAAATCACAGCATCATCGGGCGGAATTTGGCATAAGTAGTCCATCATGCGTGTGGGTTCCCAGAGTCATATCCTGAAAGCGTCCGATGCCCTGAAGGCCAGTCTTATCGAGGCCGGGAAGAAAGAGCACTTTTCCGCCACCAGCATCCTGTTCCGCGAGGACGGCGAGAATGCCGGGGTCTTCCTGGTACTTAAAGGCAAGGTTTGCCTGAGCGTGAAGAACATGCCCCGGCTGGACCGGCTTTTTGGAAGCGGGTCGGTGTTGGGTTTGCCGTCTAGCTTTACCGGACGACCTTACAGCCTGACCGCGACCGCGGTTAGCGAAGCGGACGTCGTTCAGGTGGCGCAGGAAGATTTTGTTCGCTTGATGCGCGAACGTCCGGAGCTGTGCCGCGAGGCCACGGAGATGCTGGGCCGGGAGGTAACGTTCATCCAGTCGGCGCTGGCCGAACGCAGAAGGCAATCCGCGTCCACGCGCACTCCTGGCGGTGGCGTAGCGGTCATGTAGAAGACGTCTGTGGTGCTATCAGAATTTAGGAGCCAGGGTTGGAGCCCGCCTTCACGCCGGAGTTTCGTGGTCCTGAATCTATCCCGTTGGACATCGATCGCGCCGCAGAAAACTTCCCATGAGCTATTCCACTTCGAAATCGGCGGTTCGTGCCGCCGTAGAATTTCCGGCGGAGTCCGCAGCCTTCAGCTCCAGACGATAGGAACCGGGGGCAAGCTTATCCATTGGCAACTTAACCCCCAATGCAATCACCGGATCACCGGCCTTGACGCCGGGAGCCGGACCGCCGAGTTGGACTTTCTGTTCCCCCGTTTTGCGATCGATTACGCGTATCTCAACACGAACGTTGGGAGGCGTTGCGCTAGTCAGCAACGGATCATAGATCTCGATATAAAAGGTCGCGGGATCGCTCTTCTTGAAATGGTCGCTGCCGGCAGGAACGATTTGCATCCCTTGGGCCACCAGCGGAGTGCGATCTTCCAGCAGCGCGGCATCCAGGCCCGACGACACTTGCGATAGGGGATGAAGCTCCTTGCTGAGAGCCAGAGCACTAATGCCGAATTGTTTGGTGTCGTAGGCATCGACGACCAGCGGCATCTCCAGCTTGCCGAAGCTTTCTCCACCTGAGCTGAAGGCGACCTTCAAGTCGTATTGTCCGGAGGCAATCTCAAACTGATTTTCATAGTGATACGGCTTCTTGGCGAACTCCTCGACCTCCGATTTGCCATCGAAGGTCAAATCCACGTTGTCGCTGAAGCGGGCGGCCACCGTTCCATCCTGCTTATAGGCCAGGCCAAGCACGTTGATTTCCGCATGCATCTTTCCTTTTTCTTTGCTGAACTTGATAGCGCTGGACGGAATCTCGATGGCCAGATTGACGCGCGCCGTATTGGCCGAAGTGTAGAAGTAGGGCGCCAGCATGGAGGCCGCGATATTTCCCGGCTGCGACCCAGTGGCCTGATTCTCCAGTTGCTTTTCGACCGGCTTGCCGGCCAGCAGGTCGGTGGGCCGGACATTGCAATATCCGGTGCGCGAGCGGACAACCGTGTCACCGCGATCGACCTTCACCCGCAAGGTGTGACAGCTGCCTTCATCCGACTCAGGGGGCGTATATCCCAGAACGTAGTACCGCGTCTGTTCCTGGGCGATCTTCTGCAATCCGCCCAGCAGATCGTTGGTATTCACGATGACAAAGCCGCCGGTACCTTGAGCCAGTTCATAAAGCACCTGCCGTGCATCGGTGCCATTGGACATCTGCGGCACCAGGGTATGAGCCGCGCTGTAAGGGGCATTGAGAACAGAACTCGTGCTGGAGGAACCGGCGGTGTTGGTGCGAGAACCGCTGCTGGTTCCGCTGCTGGTACGTCCGCCACTGGCGCCGGTTCCTCCGGTCGCGCCACCGTGTCCGCCGCCTCCCCGCGCCGCCGCCTCCGCCGCTACCGCCCTTCTGCACATACAGCAGGTGAGCCGGCGGACTCGTCGCCGTCAGCTCTGAGATTAAGCGTCGCACTTACCAGGTGACCGCGCGGAGGCATCAGGAAAAATCTGTAGTTCGGGAGCCGCACTGATGGGCGTCGTCAGGCCGCGAACGTCGATGGGATAGATCGCCACATTGGCCTTATTGCAGCTGTCGATCGCGGCCGTCAGTTCCGACATTTGTTCGGGCAGATTCGGATCGGCAGGATTCAGCGGAAAGCCGGCGGACAACAGCACCAGGGTCTTGCGTCCCGGTACGGAAGCCAATCCTTTCGCCATATCTCGCAAAGCCAGCAGCAGGGTGCGCGCGCCGAAATCGGCTTGCACATTTCCCAGCTTGCGGGATACCCGCCGGCAACGTTTGCACCGGCTGCGCGCTCGCGGCCCCTGCATTGGGCGACGACGGCGGAGAAGCTTGAGGTTGCGCACTGCCTGCTTCAGTCGCTCGGCGTCGGTGGTGAAGTTCTGCGCGACCTGGAGGGTGCCGCCGAAGTCCACGACCGCGATATAGCGATTGGCGCCGGTATTGGCATCCAGAAATTTCAGGCCGCCGCCCGCGCCTGCGCCTGGTCGCTCATGTTCATGGTGGAGTTGTCGAAGAACAGGATCAGGTAGTGCCGTTGTTCGCCGGAAGGTGCGTAGGCGTCGGTCTCGGCGGAGAAAGTCTTGACTGTTTGTTCCTTGTTGTCCTCCCACACCCGAAAATCTTTCTGGGTGAGATCGCGAATGTAGTTGCCCTTCTTGTCGGTGACGACAGTGTCCACCAGCACCAGGCGGGTCTCTGTCTTGATGGTCGGAGTGGAACCCTCGCCGCCGGTTGGGCCTGCGGCGACTGCTGGGTTTGCGGCCAGGCCAAGATCCAGCCAATGCAGGTTGTAAGGACAAGTAAGCAAGAACGCAAATCGAAAGCGCCGAAACTTCATGTGCAACCCCTGAGCTTACGGAATTTCCACTGCGCTGTTTTGCGCCGCCAGTTGTCCGTCTTCATCGCGCACCACCAGGCGGACGACGTAATTTCCCGGCTTCACGTCGAAACTGCTCTTCAAGGTGATGCCCGAGCCAGCCGGCCTTCCAGGGTCTCGTCCTTCAAGTGCAATTGCAGAACTTTCTGGTTTCCGGTGACGAAATTGCCGTTGCGATCGAATACGGCGGAGACGACGGTGACGTCGTTATCATTTCTGCCGTTTACCTTGCGAAAGTGAATGTGCCGCACATCCATCCGCACCACCACCGAGAGCTTGGCATCATCGTCATCGGGCTTGAAGAATTGCGTGTGAAGCTCCACCGGGATGTCGCGCGACTCCTCCTGCGAGAAGACCGCGTCTTCAATGGCCTGCCGCGCCTGCTCGGCAGGATCGGTTGCGCCCTTGGGAGCATAGTAGCCTTTGCGCGCCTGGACCAGCGCCTTTGGCCGGGCTCTTCAGCGTGACCTTCAGCTTGTGAAGTGGCCGTCGAGCTTCAGGTTCTGCGGGCGAGAAGCCCAGCAGATAGGAAAATTCCGGAACGCGCGGCCAGGCGGCGAAAGCCTGCCTCCAGATCGTTGTTGTTGTGGAAGAACGTGCCGCCGGTAGCGTCGGCAATATCGGCCAGGATATCGGCATCCGCTAGCTGCTCTGCAGCGTGATATTGCTGCACCAGTCCGGCAATGGCGGCACTGGGAGGGCGCTGCTGGCTGGCGTCCGGCATATTGGTGTAGAGGCCGCGGGCGTCCAGCGTGTTGATGACGACATTGGAGTGCAACGCGCGATCCATCAACTCCGACTGCTCCTGTCAGGGCATCGGTATTGATGAATCCGGGCGAGACCAGGATGATCAGGCGCTGTCCGGGCATGACGGACATGCGCCGCACTACTTCCTTTAGAGTTCCCAGAGACAGCCGGGCTTCCTGGCCGCCGGTGGTTAATTCCTGCCGGGCCGCGGCCTAGACCTGAATTGCGACGCTGGCTTGACTGTAAGCGACGTGACGGTAGGCGCCGCAGTTATAACATGTCCTGTGTCGCGACCGACGTCGCCTGGGGATCGTTGCTTGTTCTCGATCAGGTCGGCCATGTAATACGAAATGTTCGGGCACGGGGTGATCCCGGTTTGCGCCAGAGGCCGGGGCTGCAGCCGATTCAGAGTCGCGGTCAGCTGGGCGCGATCGTCGGTGAAGTCGAGTTGCGTCTGGCCGGACGTGGAGTAGATGGCGGCGCGATCGGTGGGCTGCAACGACTGCAACTGATGCTCGGCGGCATTTCTCGCCTGCGCCAGGTCGGAAAAATTCAGGTGGATGTCGTCGAACAGATAGGCAATGTAGCGCTGCGGCACGATCTGCTGTAGTCGTCCGGCTGGCGGTTCGGCTGTTCGGACGGCGGTTTCAGCCGTATCGTGATAGCGACTGCGCGGTTTGCTCGCCGACTGCTCCATGCTGAACTTGCTGATGACCTGCGGCTTGCCATTGTCCAGGAGCTGGAAGTCTTCCTGCTTCAGGTTGCCGATGGCGTGCCCTTGCGCGTCGCGCACCACGACCCGCACTTCCACCAGATTGACCTTTACTTTGAAGGTGTGAGTTTCCTCGCTGGAGGAAACTTCCGGCGCGGCTCTTGTCCGCTGGATTGCGCGGCGGCATCCGGTGTGGCGGAGCTGCTGTAGCATTGCTTTGCGGACAAGCCAGGCGAAGTCGAGACCAAGACGCGCAAAACGCTTAGCCGCCAATACAGATAAACCCGCCGCAACGTCGAGCTGTCCGGCGGTTTGCATATTCCCGACCGAGCTTCTACTTTTGCTGGCTGTTATCATTTGCCTGCATAATCTACCTGCGCACGCTGTTGCGCTGGATTGATCGCTCGCGTGGACGAGTTTAGACTCGCCTGACCATAACATGGTCGAATACTGATTTCCGATGATCCAGTGTCGCGGCGGATAGTGTGCGCGATTTCGATAAGGCAAGATCCAGATGAATATGGTGTCACTGGCGGGGAGCCCATCTCAGTTTACTCGTAGTGTCATGGCTGGCATTGGGCTGTTGGAAAGCGGAATAGCGAAGCCACAGCCCAGGCCAAAACAGCGTCTAAGCCGTCTCAGACGATTTCCATCGGAGGAGAGCCAGTGGTCATGCTGCGGCGCCCCGCAGGTCAGCGATCGCAACAAGCCGCAATTTCTGGAGGCCGAGATTCTGCCTGGGCGCGGGATGGCTGTGCTTCAGATAGAGCTTATCTTCCGGGCAAAGGCGAGATTGACCTGCTGAATTCGCCTCCCGCTGCCGGAAGCTGAGAAGCTGCTGGACCAGGGCGATGATGAGTTCGGCAACCAGATCTTCAAAATCGGCGGTGCCATTCTGCTGCCGTTCGCCAATCGCATTCGCGGCAAGCTATCGGCCGACGGCAAGACCATTACCGCGACGGTAGCCGGGAAGACGGTGACCTTGCCTGCCAATTGGAGCGGCAACAATCCTGGAGCGGAGAAGCACGCCATTCACGGCTTGATGCGGCGCTCGCAATTTCAAGACGTGGTGGTGCAGAACGGCGCCAGGAAATCGACCGTTTCCGCCGTCTTGCACGCCGGCAACTTCGACGGCCACTGGCTGTCGGACACCGATGTGAAAGTAGAAACCACCCTGAGCCACGACGCCTTCGAAATGACGGTTACGGCGAAAAACGTTGGGCACAAGCCGCTCCCTATGGGCATCGGCTGGCATCCATATTTCGTTCTGCCGAGCGGCGACCGGCAGCAGGTGAGGCTGCATTTGCCCAGCGAGACGCGCGCCGTCATGAATAATTATGACGATACGTTTACCACCGGCCAGCGCGTGCCGGTGAAGGGAACACCGTACGATTTTTCAGCTCCCGGCGGACGGCCCTTGGGAACGCAATATCTGGATGACAATTTTTCCAATCTGGATTACAACCCGGAAGGGAGCACGGTTTCGGAGATCATCGATCCGGCGGCAAAATATGGCCTGCGGCTGATCACGCTTTCGCCCAGATCAAGTCAATCCAGGTGTATGCTCCTCCGCAGAAGAATTTTGTTGCCATTGAGCCGCAGTTCAATCTGCCCGATCCGTATAACCAGGATTGGGGAAGTGCAGACACCGGCATGGTGCTGCTCCAGCCCGGACAGTCGGTCTCCTGGCGCGTCCGTCTGGAGTTGTTCACGCCGAATCGGGGCCCTCAGGCGAGTATGGGTTTGGACTTGCCGGGATGGAAGAATAGGTGAAGCCATGCATCGTCTCGCTCATCAAAACGCACAAGAAGCGCGAGGTTATCGACATCACGCAGAAGCTGGAAGCGGTGCTGTGGAAGCACTACGAAGACAAGACCGGAATCTGCCAGCTCAGCCTTCTGCATACGACGGCGGCGCTCACCACTGCCGACCTCGATCCCGGCACCGATCTCGACATGCTCGACGCCTTCGAACTGATGGTGCCGAAGCTCGACTACCGCCATGAGCACAATCCCGAGCATGTGCCCGATCATATTCTTTCGGCGATGATCGGGACGTCGGTGAGCCTGATGGTGGAAAGCGGACTACTGCTGCTGGGCACCTGGCAGCGGGTGGTGCTGATCGAGTTGGATGGCCCGCGCGAACGGGAGCTGGTGATGGCGCTGACGGAGACGGTATAGGCAGTTGGAGGCATTAGTCGCAGTAAGTCAGCCCACGATCAGCTTCCACCGAAAACTGTGAACTTCGGCAAGCCTGCTAAAATCCTTTCGGTTTGCCGTAATGATCTGAATCCCTCGCCGGCCTGCGCTTATTGCGATGAGCGCGTCATTGGTAAGGCGTCCCCGTCCGATCTGTTCATAACCATATTTCGCACCCAGCGACGCCAGCACCCGACCAGCCTGCGCCCAGTCCTGTAGGCTTGGTACCAGAATTCGACCTATTCTTTCGAAATCCTTTTCTAGCCGTTCCACGGTTTGTCTGTCCCGGTCCTTTGCCCCGGCATAAAGTTCCTCCAAAACCACGGAACTGAGCCACACGGGCGCATCCCCGATCAAAGACGTAATCGGGATATCCTCTCCGCGACGCAGCATCGAAATGTACACGGAAGAATCAAAGAGCAGGGGCTGCATCTAGTCTTCCAGGTTGCCATACACGTCTTCGATCGCAATCCCGCTGTGGAGAAATCGGCGATTCGCCTCCCGAGCCAATCGATTTCTGCGGTGTTCCGCCAGAGCCAAGTCCAATGCCCGCTCGATCGCCTCGGTTTCAGTTTTGGCCCGCAAAGCTTTTTGGGCTCGCTTGATTTTTGCTGCGTCCAACTGAAAGTGTTTGTGCGCTCTGGTTGGTCCGGTAGCCATTCGCTTACTCCATGCCCAAATCTAACACGCTATGTTCATCATTGCCACCAAGCTGTACATCGAGGTATACCGCGGTAACCCGCTAGCGCATCTCCCTGAAGATGCGTTGGTGTTCTGCCACGATGCGCTGCTTGGCCTCCAGGTCCGGTTCCAGCGACCACACTCCCATTTCGTGCGTCCCACCTAGCAGGATGCCGTCGCTACGGGGAAACATGTAGAGGTCTTCAGGCAGCGTGACGTATTGAATTTCCGGCTGCGGCAACAGAATCGTGAGCTGGCCTTTTACCGGCGTCAGCTCGTCATCGCCGAATAGCATTTTCGCGCCCAGCCCGGTGCAATTGACGATGACGCGTTGGGGCAGCGTTTGCAATTCCGCAAGGTTGTGAAACTCCTGAACTTTGATCTGGCCACCGGCAATCCGAAAATCCTCCATCACCGCCGGCAGGTAAGTGTTGGGCTCGATCATCATGGTGTAGAACTGGCGCACTTGCTGGAAGGGAAAGGGATTTTCCGCCGGCTGCAGATCGCGCATCTCCGGAATCAGGTCGCGAATCGGGCTGTCGAGGCTGAGCAAGCTTCATTCGGAATGGGATCCTGTCCCATCCGATAGTTTGGCAGCCAGCGGATGCCGTAGCGCGCTCCCACCATAATCTGATAGCGGCGATTGGCAATGTGCGACGCCTCGACGAAGCGAGCCATGAACTCCGGCGTCTGTTGACTCCGCTGAAAGACGAAGACCGGAAACCACTGCGCTCCTGCAATGTTTGAGGTCGTGTTAGGCGGAAGATCTTTGGCGTAGATCGTGACGGCGCAGCCGCGCTCTTGCAGCAGTCGAGCGGTCGCCAGACCGACGGCGCCACATCCCAGCACGGCAATGACTTTTCTCACCAGTGCGATCAACTTCGCGGCACGCCAGCTCACCCGTTCCCCACGACAAGGTAACGCCGCCGCCACCATGTCCGTAGTTGTGGACGACGAGCTTGTCATCGAACTTTCTGACCCGTGACTACGAATCCCGATGGGCGGAAAGGCCGCAGCCCGACGACAGTGCGGATTTCGCGGTCTGGCTGGACGTTGACCTTAGGCAGACTTAATGAGCTGAGACGCAGATGCAGGAGGTGGCGAAGCAGTGGCGGATGCGACGTGCTTGACGGCGCAGCCTTCCAATGCCGCCGCGCCTGCCAGGACTCCGAGCGCCTTAAGTGCCGAACGCCGATCCATGCGTGCAGGAGTATAGCTCCCGTGATTGTGAGATAGGTGAGGATTTCCGGAGCGGTATCCCGTTCGACAATCCCGCCCTATTCCTGGTAGCTGAAAGCGATGCTCTTGTCTTCCTTCGGACCGACGGTAATGGTCTGCGTCTTCTCGCCGTACTTCTCCTGCACGGCTGCGATGGTGTAGGTGCCCGGTGGCAGACCTTGCAGGCTGAACTTGCCGTCCTTGCCAGTCACGGCGAAGAATGGGTTGGCGATCACGCTAAGGTACATGTGCATCCAGGGATGCTGGTTGCATTTGATGGGGATCATCAGCTCGGGCGTGCTGAAGGTCTTGTCGAGCGGTTGCGAGTTGGGCATCTGCGATTGGTTCCACTCGCTATTATGTTTGGACATGGAATGGATGTTGTGCAGCGTTTGGTCAGCATCTTCAAAGCGTACCGGCTGCCCGGTCATGACGGCCACCATGTGCGGGACGTAGCGGCAACCCTCCTGCTTGATGGTGACACTCTGCTGAGGCGGATTGAAGCTGCGATTGTCGAGGCCGTCTTTGACATAGACCAGCACGTTGGCAAGGTGACCGTCGTCGACGACAACTTGCTCGGACGCGGCGCTGCCTTTGCAGCCGGGGTCGTTCGACATATCGATCGGCTTTGGCTTGGGCGGAGTGCCGTTAAAGCTGATGGTACCGGTGATCGTGGCAGCGGTCGCCGGATCAATGGGTGTGGCCTTCGGCTGGGAGTTATTGGCAGCCTGGACTTGCGGCGCATTGCCCTGGTTGCAACCAATGGAGAACGACAGGCCCAGGAGAATGAGGAGAAAACTGCAGTAGCCCTTGCGAATCACGTATCAGACCCTTACTTGATCAATGAAGCGATGTGAGGAAACTCTTCATTGTACTATCCACCAAGGGAGCAGGGGCATCGGCGATTGTTTCTTGCCAGAGTGTGGCCTCCGATCCTCGACGCGCGTCCAATAGAAGGGAGTTCCGTCGATGCGATTCTTATTACTTGCGCTTGCCCCGCTGGTCTTGAGTCTGCTCTCCGTCCCTGGCACCAAGACTGCTGACGGCGATCCGCAAACCGTCATCCTGGCGCATGTCCGCCTGATCGACGGCACGGGCGCGCCAGCCAAAGACAATATGTTCATCACGATTCGCGACGGCAAGATCGTCGGCCTTACCAAGGCTGGTTCGGATGCACCGGCATCGGCGCGCGTGATCGACTACTCCGGCAAGACGGTGATCCCCGGCCTGATCAACGCGCATGGGCATCTGGCGATGGTGTGTGGAACGCAGAATTCCGCGACGTGCTACACGAAAGACAACGTGATCGCCGAGCTGCGTCAGTATGAGCGTTACGGCATAACCAGTATGTTGTCGCTGGGAGTGAATCGCGATTTGATCTACGAAGTGCGCGCCGAGCAGCGTGCGGGCACGCTCGATGGTGCAACGGTATTCAGCGCCGATCGTGGCATTGGAGTGCCGGACGGCGCGCCTCCACTGCCTCACGCGGCCGATCAGCTCTATACGCCGAAGACTCCGGCCGAAGCCCGTGCCGATGTGGATGCGATGGCAGGGCGTCATGCCGACTTCGTGAAAATCTGGGTAGATAACCTGCACGGCACCAAGCCGTCGATGGATCCGGCAGTTTACCGTGCGGTAATCGACGAAGCACATCGCGACAAACTTCGGGTGGCAGCGCACATTTATTATCTGGCCGATGCCAAGGCCGTCGTGGCGGACGGCGTCAATGTGTTGGCACACAGCGTTCGCGATCAGGTGGTCGATGAGGAGCTGCTGACAGCGATGAAGCAGCACGGCGTGTACTACATTCCAACGCTGACGGCGGATGCGTCCGCATTCACGTTCGCCGAGCATCCCGAGTGGAAGAACGATCCGTTTCTGCAGAGAGCTGTGAGCCCGGAGTTGTTGCAGGCGTTGACCGGAGATGCGGCAATCCAAAAGGTAGAACACGATCCGAATCTGGCCCAGCACAAACGCGATTTCGCCAACGATCAGAAGAACCTGAAGCTGGTTTACGATGCGGGCGTGAAAGTAGGCTTCGGCACTGATTCCGGAGCGATGCCGGCGCGCGTGCCGGGCTTTGCCGAGCATCAGGAGTTGGCGATGATGGTGCAGTCTGGCCTGACGCCGATGCAGGCGATCCTGTGCGCTACGAAGACGAACGCGGAACTGCTTGGCATCGAACAAACAACCGGCACGCTGACCGTGGGCAAGCAGGCCGACCTGATTGTGCTGGATGGCAATCCGTTGGACGACATTCGCAACACGCAGAAGATCGTTGCCGTGTGGCACGGGGGCAGGGAAGTGCAGCCGGTGGTGGCGGCAAAGTGAACGAGGGTAGAGCACACGGGGGCTTATTCTAGGGATTTAAGATAAGCCCTTCAGAAGCCGCCCTACATCTCCACTTCCTGCAACTCCGGCTTGGGCGGCGGGATGACATGCAGCGCTTCGACCATGGCGTCGGCGAATTCGCTGGTTCCGGCGGTGCCGCCTACGTCGCGCGTGAGATGCTTCTTCTCGGTATAAACCTTTTCCAGCGCCAGGCGGATGTGGTTGGCGGCGTTCTCTTCGCCCAGATGGCGCAACATCAGGATTCCGGAGCGCAGGACGGCTGTCGGATTGGCGATGTCTTTGCCCGCGATGTCGGGTGCCGAACCGTGTACGGCTTCAAAGATAGCGATTTCGTGTCCGAAGTTTGCGCCCGGCACCAGGCCCAGTCCGCCCACAAAGGCCGCGCACAGGTCGGAGATGATGTCGCCGTAGAGATTCTCCAGCAGCAGCATGTCGTACTGATAGGGATTCATGACCAGCTGCATGCAGGTGTTGTCGACGATGTGTTCGCCGTAGGTGATCTCGGGATACTCCTTCGAGATGTTGCGCGAGCAGCGAATGAACAGGCCATCCGACAACTTCATGATGTTGGCTTTGTGGATGGCGTGGATCTTCTTGCGATGCATGCGCCGCGCATACTCAAAAGCGAACCGCGAGATGCGGGTCGAAGCTTTTTCCGTGATGATTTTCAGGCTCTCGACCACGCCGGGCACTACTTCGTGCTCTATGCCGGAGTAGAGGCCTTCAGTGTTCTCGCGAACGATGACCAGATCGACGCCGGGATAGCGCGTGGGCACGGCAGGCAGATTGCGGATCGGCCGGAAGTTGGCGAACAGCTCAAACTGCTTGCGCAGCGCGACGTTGATGCTGGAGAAGCCGCCGCCGATGGGCGTTGTCACCGGGCCTTTGAGGCCGATGTGCGTGCGCTCAATGGATTCAGTCAGCTCTTTTGGGATGTACTCGTGATATCTCTCGAAGGCTTCAGCCCCGGCGGCATAGCTTTCCCACTCAAACTTGACGCCGGTGGCTTCCAGAATGCGAACCGCGGCACTGACCACTTCGGGACCGATACCATCGCCGGGAATTAACGTAACTTTATAGGAAGATGACATATGAGTTTGGTTTCTCTGGTGTTACTGGTAAGACGTCTTACGGGTAAGTTTGATTGTTGTCTTACGAGAACCTATTTCACAAATCGTTTGTATCAGGGTATGGCTTCAGCCGTGCCATAAGGGGTCAAAGATAACCTGGGCTTCAGCCCCTGAGGGCAGGCTCTGGCGGGGGCTAAAGCCCTAAGCTTTTTTCTGCCTGCGTTCGGCACGTCTAAAGACGTGCCCTGACACAAAGCGCAACATCGTGCGATTTGTGAGATAGCTTTCGCTTCTAATAAGAAGGTTCTCCAGATTTGGCTTTGGCCGACGCACTTTCCTTAGTATCGAGCAACTCCTTCAACTCGGCCATGAACTCGCGCACGTCCTTAAAGTCGAGGTAGACGGAAGCGAATCGAACATAAGCGACCTTGTCGATGTTCTTCAGGCGATTCATGATCAGCTCACCAATCTCGCTGGTCTTGCGCTCACGCTCGGCCGAATCGACCACAAATCCTTCGGCGTCGTTGACGATCTGCTCCAGCTTGCCCATGGAGACAGGCCGCTTCTCGCAGGCCCGCAGCAGTCCGCTGAGAACTTTTTGCCGCTCGAACTTCTCCCGGCGGCCGTCTTTCTTCACCACCATGTAAGGGATTTCGTCGATACGCTCGTAGGTGGTGAAGCGCTTCTCGCACTTCAGGCACTCGCGGCGGCGGCGGATGGATTCGCCTTCCTTGCTTTCGCGCGAATCGACTACTTTATCGTTTTCAAAGCCACAAAACGGGCACTTCATGGATGAGAGAGCGCAGGCGATCAACCCGCACTTCGATTGTAACAGGGGAAATGAGGTTCACCACGGAGGCACGGAGGGCACAGAGTTGAAGAACCACCGTGTCGTCGATGCGATTGATACTGCTTCTACTCTGCCAGCGCGGCGGCCTTCTCCTCGGCCTCGGCGACGGCGCGGATCGACACGTGCTCGTGGCGGGCGATGGCCAGTCCCGTTGGAATGACCGACATAAACGTTACCGCCCACAACAGGATGCCGCAGCTCACCGCCAGCTCATGCTCGATGTGGAAGCCGGAGCTCAGCATGCTGATGGTGGCCAGCTGCGAGCCTCCGCCGACCGCCGGCAGTTGTAGCATCGAGCCCACCATGCTGGAACCCATCAAGACGACCTCATGAGGCAGAGTGAGGTTGCGCAATTCGCCGGGGTAGGCATGGGTGACCGCGTAGTAGGCGAAAGCGATCAATATCCACATGAAGAAGGAGACGCCGACCAACTGCATAGCCGAGCTGAAATCCTGAATCGTCTCCAGACCATGACTGAAGGAGAGAACTTTTTCCTGGACATGGTGCGCCAGCTTCGGAGCGAAGCCGACCACCCGGTCATGCAGAAATTGCGCCACGCGATCGCCGGAACGGCGAACGATGACAATGCCGATGATAAGCACCACGATCAAAGCCATCAGGAAGAACGAAGCTTCGCGCAACTGGCGATAGAAATGAAGCGAGCGTAGATCGGGCGACAGGAAGCTGAGCGCCAGCATGACGGCGAAAGCGCCCATGTCGAAGATACGTTCCACGCCCCAGACCGCGATCTGCGAGGTGAAGGTGAGACGTTCTTTCTTGGCGATGATGTACGGGCGAATCATTTCGCCGGCACGGCCTAGCAGCGCCAGCGCCGCGAAACCGACGAATTGCGGAGCCAGCAGCCGCATGGTCGTAGTTTTGCGAACCGGCTTGAGGAAGATGCGCCAACGCACCGCGCGCAGCACGTAGGCAAGATAGGTGAGCGCCAGACCGTAAAACACGTAGAGCCAGTTCACGTGCTCGGTGCGGTTCCAGAACATTCCCCAGTCGAACGCCTTCCAGGAGCGAATCTGCAAATAGATGAGCAGACACAGCGCGATCAGAACAACGCCGAAGATCAGAATGCGTTTCTTGTTCATGAGGAAAAAGTCAGTAGATTCGCCCGCGCGGCCTAAGGGTCAAGGTAAATGAGCGAGGAAGCGGGGTCAAACCGGACTATTCATCGCCGGCCGCGGAACTGGATGCTGTCTGAGTAAGTGCCGGCTTGGTGGATTTGGCTTGGCGAGTTTGCGCTGGCGCTAGCTGTTTGCGCTCGGCCAGCTTCTTGCGGTTGTAGTCCTTGATAACCCGAGCGACGTAAGCGTGCGTCTCGCGATACGGCGGAACGCCTTTGTATTGCTGAACCCGTTGCGGGCCGGCGTTATAGGCCGCCAGCGCTTTAACCATGTCGCCGTTGTACAGCAGCAATAGCTCGCGCAGATAGCGTACGCCACCGTCCACATTTTCCGCCGGATCGAAGCTGTCCTTTACGCCCAGCTTGCTGGCAGTGCCCGGCATCAGCTGCATCAGGCCTTGCGCGCCCTTGGGCGAGACGGCGCGAGGATTGTTGGCGCTCTCGGCATGAATAACGCTGGCAATGAAGTCAGCGTCAACCTGATGCTGGCTACTGGCGGCGCTGACAATGCTGTTTAGATCCTGCGGCTTGCTGGGTTTCGACCGCAGCGTCTTGCGGATCGGGCGGAGCCGGTTCGAAGCTCTCGATATTGGCGGTGGGTATGTCAATGTATCCGGCCGCGGCATCGGCACTCATGTAAAGACGCGTAGTTGCCCCGACGACCTCATGATGGTCGTGACGCAGGCTGAATCCGTTGGTCAGGTTGGCCAGCTCGGCGGCGTGAATAGGAGCCGCGAGGAAAAGGCCGATCAGGGCAAGTGGCAGTAGTCGGGACCATCGGGTGAGCATCGAACCGCAGATCCCTCGGCTCGCTTCGCTCGCTCGGGATGACAATTGCATGCAGATCCCTCGACTCCAGCGGCGAAGCGCCGTCTCCGCTCGGGACAAATGAGACGAAGGCCCTTGAGGCAAGCCTGAGTTACTCATCCGTAATTGGAAATCAGTTCTACGCATTCACGCTCGCCGTCTTGAAATCCAGTACTTGCTCGATGGCCGCGGCCACGCCGCTCTCGTCATTGTGCAAAGTGACAGTCCAGCCGTTCAGCTTCAAATCGTCGGCTGCATTCCCCATGATCACCGGATGTCCGGCAAAGGTCAACATCTCGACATCATTATAGTTATCCCCGATCGCCATCACTTCTGAGCGGTCGAAGCCGCGATGCCTGGACCAACGTTCCAGGGCGCGGCCCTTCGAGCAGCCCGCATTCAAAATGTCGAGGATGGAAAGGTCTCGATGATCGTACTGCGTCCGCAGAACGGTGAAGTCGGCGGCAAAGTCGCAGGCAACCAGCCGCTGCAGGGCACGCTGCATCAGCTCAACTGGCCCGCAAAACATGGCCTGGATGGGGTTCTCGGTCAATGCTTTATCAATGGGGTCGACGTACTCGATATAAGGTGCATTCTTTTCCATCCATCGTTGTATGACCCCGTAAAGATGCTGGTGGCTTTCGCACACGATGGCGCCCGCGCCTTCGCGGTCGAAGGTCAGCACCATGTGGTTGTGGAACTCGCGCATGTGATGACTGATTCGGATGGCCGTGGCTTGCGGCAGCAGATCTTGATGAAACAATTCTCCGCGCGTCGAACGGGTGACGGCGCCATTCGAGCTGATAAGCCAGAGATCGAAGCCCAGCGATTCGGCGATGGGTAGAGCGAACTTGTGCCTGCGCCCGGTACACAACGCTACTTCGATACCCGACTCGTGCGCCCGGCGCAACGCGTCCAGATTGGCTTGCGATACCTGGAATTTGGAATCGAGTAGCGTGCCATCAATATCGATGGCAATAAGACGAATGGGGCGGGTCAACATGATCCATTTTAACAGTAGGGTTGCTGGTCACGCTATCGCGATAGAAAACCGCTGGGCGGGTTGTCTAGCGTGTTTTGGAAGGACGAGAATCTTCCTAAACTGCATCAACTGTGAGATGGCCAGGCGGTGAACAACTATCTCGTGCTGGTCGAAGCGCCACGGATTAGTAGCTGAGCGATGGTATCGAACAGGATGTTAGTTGATTGTCCTTTCGCCAGGAACCCATCTGCAAACTCCAGGCCTGCAGGCTTCTCTGTTGCGGCCGACATGATGAGAATGGGGACTTCGGGTTTCACGGCCTTCATTTCTCTGGCGATCTGGGTTCCGGTTTTACCGCTCAAGAAGTGGTCGGCGATGACCAGGTCAATGGGATTCTGTTTGAAAAGATCGAAAGCGCTTTCAGCCGAATCAGCCGTCAGCACGGTGTAGCCTTCGCTGGAGAGCAACAGCTTCCTGACCCGCAAGGCAATGTCGGCGTCGTCAATACACAATATCACCGGGGACTTAGGACCGAAAGAGGATGGAGCCGAGTTCATAATCGTTCCTTATTACCCGGGAAAGCAATCGGGCGCGTTCCGGTCTACGTGCCGGCCAGGTGTTGAATGGCGGAGATATTCTGGATCAACAGGGTGGAACCATGAAGTTCCGCAATGTGCTGCTTGCGAAAAGCAGCCAGAGTGCGCGTGACAGTCTCGCGCGACATGCCGATGATTTGCGCGATCTCGTCGTGGGTCAATGCTACCTTGATTCCGCGGGCTGTGGCTATCCCGGAGTCGTCTTGCGACCATTCCAGCATCAGGCGGGCAACTCGCTGGGATGCCGAGCTCATGGTGAATGAGCGCAGCTGCTGGTACGCCTGCTGGCACTCGCGGCTCACCTGTATGGCTGCGTGCATGCAGGCTTCGCCGTGCTCGGTCAGAAACCTGAGGAAGTCTTCCCGTTTAACGAAATTCAATTGGCAAGGTTGGCCCGTTTCCGCCGTGGTGTCATGAGGGATTCCAGACAGAGTCGCGTTCAACCCTAACACTTCTCCGGGCCGGGCAACCCTTAATATCAGGGTCTGGCCTTCCTTCGAACTGGCCGATAATTTCACCCGGCCTTTACAAAGAATGTAAATGCCGCGGCATACTTGTCCTTCCACGAACAGCGTTGCGCCGGCCGGATGGGCCAGCGTGAACTTCAGAGGCTGGAAGGCCTGCATCACCGATTTCGGTAACTGACAGAAAAACCCTTCAGAACACAACTTACACGAGAGACAGTCTTCTACCAGTTCCATGCCGTAGGGGGAGTGCATCGCCGCCCTCCGTGTCGAAGTCTCATGTTGCGCAGTTCGAGTAATTAAGCTCTGCGCTTCGAATTGCGTGAGCGTCATGGAGACGCCCTTGTGGAGTTTGCCGTCCCCTTTTATTGGGGCAAGCAATTCTCCAGAAATGGCAACGTTGCTCGCTAACATTGAGCCTCCCCATGGCAGTGCTCTAAGGGAGGAAGACTTCAGATGGACTGATTTAGTTCAGGGGATCTGAAAGAGGGAGGCGAACTGCTCACTCAATCTTGACCCTATGCCCGGTGCGACAGCTTGTCAAACCTTATTGAGATCCTTGTCCTAGTCCGGATCATGCTCGCGCCCGGTTCCGCCGAGTCGATTGTTACCTTTCTGTAGAAGCTCTGTATTGCCGCGGAATCTCTCGGCCGTGGATGAGGGGAACTGCCTTTTGCTCTGTTGCAGGCCGACCGCCAGGAGATTCCGTTCTCGTATGATCTCCGTATCCTAGGGTGCCCAGCCGCCGCAAGTCTGTTCACAATTGCTCATCTTGCAATTCTTGGTGGTTAGACTGTCCGGTCTGTCTGTGGCGCCAAGTGGCAATAGTAGTTCGTACAACCGCAACTCCAAATTACTTGAGGCATCCTGCCAGCGTAGGTGGACCGACTCCCGTTGATGTCTCTGCCCATTCTGCAAGCACGGTCCGAAGTGGGAGCCGGGCAGCAGCGAGTTCGTCTAGCGGGCGAAAAGGCACTTCCCAGCGCACCACCCTCGGACGTAGAGTAAAAGTGATGGAACTGCGCAAAGATCCCATCACTCGCTCCTGGGTGATCTGCGGCGATGAGCCTGAAGCCGGCTCGTCTGCCGATTCGTTCTGCCCTTTTTGTCCTGAGTCCGGCATGCCCTTACAGGTGATTGCAACCTCGCCCACGGTCAATGGCAGCCCATGGTCAGCGCGTGCCGTCGTCCATCCCCGGCCGCTCTACGGAATCGATGGCGAACCCGGCCGGTCAGGCAATGGACTGTACGACAAAATGCGTCCCGTGGGCGCTCATGAGGTGATCGTGGAAAACGCCCGTCACGACCGCCATCTGTGGAATGCCGAAGACCGGGAAATCGAGGAATATCTGGCGCTGTGTGGTCAGCGCATCCAGGACTTGAAAGGCGACGCCCGCTTCAAGTACATCAGCGTGTTCAAGAATTACGGCAGCATGTCGGGCCAGGAATTCGACCACCCTACGTCGGAGATCGTGGCCACGACCTTTGTGCCGCGGCGCGTCCTGTATGAGTTGCGAGCGGCGAAGCAGCACTTCCAGGTAAAGGAGCGCTGCGTTTTCTGCGATATCCTACAGCAGGAGCAGGAACAGAAGTTGCGCGTGATCGAAGTGCGCGGCGACTATATTGCCGCTTGTCCCTACGCGCCCCGCGTTCCCTACGAGACCTGGATCACCCCACGCAGCCATGAAGCCTATTTTGAGCGTACCGCTATGAAGTCGGGCGCGATGCGCGACTTCGCCGCGCTGCTGCGACGAACCTTGCACCGCATTCGCACCATCGCTGACGGTTTTCACATGGTGCTGCACACCTCACCCAACACCGTACGCCGCTCGGAAACGCTCGGTTTCTGGAAGACCCTGGACGATGACTACCACTGGCATCTGGAGATCCTGCCCCTCCTCGGCACCAAGGCGAAGTCCTACACCTTCAAAGAGGTGTATTACTCGCCGGTAAGCTCGGAGACGGCGGCTGCGATTCTGCGGGAACGCCCGACAGAATAAACAGTTGTGAGCAACTAGCGACTAGCAAGTAGCTGAGTTGACGATGCTGTCCATCATCCTGTGCCGTAACACCATTACCGCTTCTCGTCTCAAAACCCGTCCGAAAGTGCGAGATTAAGCGAGATTTCTCGCTTTTCGCTAATTGCTAGTTGCTAGTCGCTCTAGTTGCTAATTGCCTCGGCGGAATAAAATGTGTCCGAGCGTTACGCCCATGACTATCCGCCGCATGAAGGCCTACACCGGACAAACTGGCTACGTTTATCAATACTATTTTGTAGGCAAACGCCCGGCGCTGAAAGGCGATCCCGAAGCGCCCTCGACCGAATTTGTCTTCGATGTGACCGCGGACCGCAAGACCACTTTCGCCGTCAGCATCTTTCTACAGCCGCGCGCGCTGGAGGCTTGGGCGGCCAGCCGGGGCCGCAGCCTGAGCGAGCCCGAACAATATGCCGCGGTCAAGCTCCGCCTGATGCAAGCCTTCGACGAAGTCCCCGACATGCTGAATCACGGCCGCCGCTTGCGGCTGGATGCCGAGATGCTGCCCGTTTTGCTGGAATCCATCGGCGTGGAATAGGGCAGATACTTTCGACGAGACTAACCTTGGGTTAATACCGTCGTCCAAAGGTAGAGAGTGGAGTTCTGCCATTGCTCAGGATGGCACGTTTCTGCGGCGAATGATGACAAAATTGGGGCGAGCGCCACGGTGGTTGCTGTACATCATGAGCAAGTCGGGCCCATAATCATGTTACTCAGCGGGTGGGATGGCGATGTTCGAGGAAATGCCGTGGCCGGGTCGCAAACGATGGAGCCGCTCCATGGTGGCGTCGTTCACCTTGCATATTGGCCTGTTGCTGGCACTCTTGCACCAGGCCGGCCCCCTTTTCCTGACGCCGTCGGATGTCGCGCCAGGAATACCGGGATCTTCCGGATCGGTCTCGATCATCTATCTGGCGCCGGTTGGTCCGGAGCAAACTCGTTCTTTGCCGGATAAGCCGCAGTTGACGTTACGAGCTTCGCTCCCAAAGAAACCTAAACCTCCTAAGATCGAGAACAAGCCTGAACCCGAGCAAGCCACGATAGCCAACGGAGCTGAACAGACGGCTCGCGGCGGTTCGCCCTTTGGACGCGTGCCCGGATCGCCCATCACCGGCGACGAGGTCGTTCCCGCATTGCCCGAGGTCTTTCCCGATCCTCCCGTCTCGCGCGCCGATTTGCCGGCCGGCGTGCAGGGCGACGTTATCGTCGAGGTGACCATCGATCCGCAAGGCAATGTGGTGGAAACCAAGCTGCTTCAAGGCATCGGCTACGGCATCGAGCAGAAAGTGCTGGATGTGTTGCAGCGCTGGCACTTCCGTCCCGCCACGCGTTATGGCGTGACTATCGCCTCGCAACACATTGTGCACTTCCACTATCCCAGCTAGAGCACAATTCCTCGCTTCCGGAGCTAGTCACACGCACCGGTGCCGTCCTTCCTTGCAAATCGCCTCTACAAAGCTGGTGTGACGTGGATCACAGGGGGCCGTGATATCTATACTCGGCTGGGATTGCTCGCCCGCTATACTTAGTCTAGACAGAACGGGTGAGACTTAACTGATACCGTTCATGGGGTTTATGCCGTTAATCTGGCTCCGAGTCGCGGTGGTTTGCTACGGCGTGGGATTGCTTTACTCCCTGCTGCTGCTGAGCAAGCAAGGTAACGTCCTGGCGAAAGTGGTCGAGCCGGCAGTCGGCCTCGGCCTCATCTTTCACTTTGTGTCGCTGGTGGAATCCACCATTCTGATCGGCCATCTGTCGCTGGCCTCAATTCACTATTCCGAATCGTTTCTGGCCTTCCTGGCGATGGTGGTCTTCTTCATCTTCTTTGTCGGCTACCGGACCACGTCACCCGGCATTGTGATTTTTCCTATTGTCTTTGTGCTGACCTTCGCCTCTGCCATCGGGCAGAAGCCGGTGACGCTGACCTCGCCTCTGCTGCGTAATGGCTGGATCTTCGTTCACGTGGTGTTGATCTTCACCGGCTACGCTGGGCTGTTTCTCAGTTTCGGCGCCAGCCTGCTTTATCTGGTGCAGGAGCGAGCGTTGAAGTCGAAGCAGCCAACGCACGCTGCTAACCTGGCTGCCGCCGCTGCAGACCATCGACGACATCGGATACCGCGCGCTTGCTTTTCGGCTTTCCCTTCATGACATTTGGGCTGGTTACCGGCTCGGTGCTGGCTATCGAGAAGTACGGGCCGATGTTCTTTTACGATCCCAAGATTCTGCTGTCGTTCATCATGTGGGCGGTGTACATGCTGTTGCTGTACACCCGCTGGAGTTCGGGATGGCGCGGGCGGCGGGCCGCATTTCTGGCGACCTTCGCGTTCGTGATCGCCATCGGCGCCTGGGCCGCGAATTACTTTAGCCGCGTACACAGGTTTATCGCTTCATGAACTTTGTTCTCATCGGCGTGAACCATCAGACCGCACCGGTCGACGTGCGGGAGCGGTTCGCCATCTCCGAGGCGCGGCTGCCGGAAGCGGTCAAGAGCCTGGCATCGTACCCGGGCGTGGAAGAGGCGATGATCGTCTCCACCTGCAACCGGGTGGAGTTGCTGGCGCGCACGATGAATGGGACCGCCGACCTGCAAGGATTCATGCGAGCAGTTTTACGGCTTCGATCCTGAGCCATATCGCGAAGTATCTGTACGAATATCACGAGCGCGATGCGGTGCGGCATGTGTTTCGCGTTGCTTCCAGCCTGGATTCCATGGTCGTGGGCGAGCCGCAGATTCTGGGCCAGGTTAAGGAAGCCTACGCCACGGCGCGCGCAGTTGGCGCGGTCAACTCGCAACTCGATGCGCTGCTGACGCGAGCGTTTGCCGTCGCCAAACGAGTGCGCAATGAGACGGCGGTTGCTACATCGGCAGTGTCGGTTGCGTCCGTCGCGGTTGATCTGGCCAAGAAGATTTTCGGCAATCTGCAAGGCAAGAGCATTTATCTGGTGGGAGCAGGGAAGATGTGCGAGTTGGCAGCGCGTCACTCTGCTGGCTCACGGGGCCGAGACACATCTACGTTGCCAATCGCACTTACGATCGCGCGCTGGCGCTGGCGAATAAGTTTAACGGCGAGGCGATTCCATTCGAGCAGTTATACGAAACCGTTCCTCGCGCCGACATCGTGATCAGCTCCACGGGAGCGCCGCATGCCATCTTCCGCAAGGAGCATGGCGAGAAGTTTCTGAGCCGCCGCCGCAATCGTCCCATGTTCTTCATCGACATCGCGGTTCCGCGTGACGTCGATCCCGAGATGAACAAGCTGGACGGCATCTTCGTGTACGACATCGACGACCTGCAGCAGGTGGTTTCGTCGCATGTCGCCGACCGCCGGGTAGAGGCCGATCGCGCCGAAGCAATCGTGCAGCTTGAGGTAGACAAATTCCAGGCCCGGCTGCAGACGCTGGATGTAGTGCCCACGATTGTTTCGCTGCAGGAGCATCTGGAGACGGTTCGCCAGGCCGAGATCGATCGGGTGCGCGGCCGCCTGGGCGCGATGAGTCCCGAGCAGGAGTTGGCCGTCGAGGCCTTAACCCGAGGCATCATCAATAAGATCATGCACACACCAATTACGACATTGAAGAGTGCGGCGCGCGAATCGTCGGAGGCCACGACGGTCATCGACCTGGTACGCAAGCTGTTTGGGTTGCGCGATGCGAAAGCATCGGCCGAGCGAGACCAGGCGGACACCGTGGCCAGCGGAAAACCGGAGGCGCGAAACTGATGGCACGATTAAGGATAGGTTCGCGCGGATCGCAACTCGCACTTTGGCAAGCCAATCATATCTCGGCGCTGCTGCGCGAGCAGGGACATGAGATCGAACTGGAAATCATCAAGACCACCGGCGACAAGATTACCGATGTCGCGCTGGCGCAGGTAGGCACCAAGGGCATGTTCACCAAGGAAATCGAAGACGCGCTGGCCGAGGGACGCGTCGATCTCGCGGTACATAGCCTGAAAGATCTGCCGACGGAGCTGCCTCCCGGCTTTGAGTTGGTGGCGATTACCACGCGGGTGAATCCGCGCGATGTGTTTCTTTCGGTGAAGTACGACAGTGTCAGAGCTCTGCCCAAGGGCGCGCTGGTGGGCACTAGCAGCCTCCGGCGGCAGGCGCAGTTGAAGGTGGCGCGGCCCGATCTGGTGATTCACGCGTTGCGGGGCAACGTCGATACCCGGGTTCGTAAGCTGGAGGAAGGTGAGTACGATGCGATCATTCTGGCTGCAGCCGGCCTGACCAGACTGGGCAAAACCCAACTGGTGAAGGAAGTCCTGTCGGAGGACTTCATGTGCCCGGCAGCGGGACAGGGCGCGCTGGGCATCGAGATTCGCGCCGGCGACACGGAGATGCGCAAACATCTGACGTTTCTCGATGATGCTGCAGCGCGGGCGGCGACTACTTGCGAACGCGCATTGCTGAACAAACTGGGTGGCGGATGCCAGGTCCCGATCGGCGCATTCGCCGAGAGCAGGGATGGCAAGCTGCAGTTGATTGCCATCGTCGCGCAGCCAGACGGGTCGGTGATTTTGCGCGAGCACCACAGTGGCAGCGATCCGATCGCGCTGGGCGAGCAGGTGGGCGACATACTCTTACGACGAGGAGCCACGAAGATTCTGGAAGACGTTTATGGCGCAGCCGCGGTGCCGCCGCAGCAACCGTGAGACAAGCAGTTGTCAGTAGCAGGTAATCACTAAAGAAGTGTCATCCTGAGCGGAGGCGTCGCCGGGTTGCGACGCTGGAGTCGAAGGACCTCTACTTTTGGCAAATCGTTTTCCCAAGAACATGGTACGAAGTAGCTCACCGCTGCTCGGCTGCCGCGTGCTGGTTTCGCGGGCCAGGAAACAAGCGGGCGCGCTATCCTCCGCCTTGCGCGAACTAGGGTGCGAGGTCCTGGAGATCCCCTTCATCGAAATTCGCCGGCCCAGTTCCTATCGACCGCTCGACGCAGGGTTGCGAAACCTGGCAACTTACGACTGGCTGATTCTGACCAGCGTGAACGGCGTCGAGGCTTTGTTCGCGCGCATGGCGAAGAAGAAAATCAATACCCGGACGTTGACCCATCTGAAAATAGCCGCCATCGGCCCGGCAACTAGGAAGGCTATCGAAGAGCATGGGCTGAAGGTAACGATGACGCCGAAGGAATACATTGCCGAGTCGGTCGTGGCTGCGCTGCAACGGCGGGTGAAAGGAAAGCGCGTTCTGCTGGTGCGGGCCAAGGTCGCGCGCGATGTGATCCCCCGGGAACTGCGAAAGGCGGGAGCCGAGGTGGACGTGGTCGAAGCGTACGAAACCGTCACGCCACCATTGTCGGCGAAGCGATTGCGCGCAGCCCTAGCCAGCAAGAAGCGCCGGCCGCACGCTATCACCTTCACCAGTTCCTCCACCGTGAAGAATTTTGTCGGCCTGCTAGGATTGCGCGGTGCACGTGCGGTCCTGCGGCAATCAGCCCCTGATCAAGGCGTGGCCAGCGCATCCATCGGGCCAGTGACTTCAGCGACGCTGCGCGAGTTCTCCCTGCCCGTCAATATCGAGGCGATGAAGTACACCATCCCTGGCCTGGTCCAGGCTATTGTGAAGCACGGTGCTATCCTGCGCGCCTCCGGCCGGTAACGGCGGAGAGCCACCGTGGACCGCTTTACGCCGGAAACTCTTCCGGGGTTTATAGTGTGTGACTGTCGGCAGCGCGACCGAACCCGTTTGTACCCAAGCGCGATGGCAGGCCAGGGATAATGACTTCCACAAACTCCGCGTCGCCGACAGACCCCATTGTCCGGCCCCGTATGCCCGAGCTAGATACCCTTCGCGGGATCGCTATTCTGTCTGTGTTTGTCTTTCACGGATTCGAGGAGACAATAGGGACAGCCGTGGCACATCCGGTGTGGCAACGCGCCATACTCACTCTGGTGTCGCAAGGCTGGGCGGGCGTGAATCTGTTTTTCGTGCTGTCGGGGTTTCTAATTACTGGCATCCTGCTCGACAGCCGTAACAAGCCTAGATATTACTCGCGCTTTTACTCTCACCGGGCTCTTCGCATCCTGCCCGCCTATTACTTGCTGCTGTTAATACTTTTTATCCTGGGCCGCACCGGGATCCAACCGGGGAAAGGCTTAGGTGCATTCCTTGGTCTCAGCTTTATCTATCTCTCAAATCTCGCGCCCATGTTCGGAGTGCGCGTCTTCTATTGGCCGCTATGGTCGTTGGCGGTGGAGGAGCATTTCTATTTGCTCTGGCCCACGGTAGTAAGGCTCTTGACGAAACGAAGGTTGGCGATCACGGCGTTGCTGATTTGTCTGGTCGAACCCTTGCTGCGACTTGTCGCGCTGCATGCCGGAGCGCAGGTACCGTGGGGAGGTCTGCATCGAATCGGCTCCTTCCGCTACACCTGGATGACGGCCGATGGCCTGGCGTTAGGCGCTCTGCTGGCCATCTTCGTCCGGTCGGCTTGGGGAAGCCGGGAGAATGTGCTGAAGCTTGCGGGCGTGGCCGCGGCGGGAACCGCTGTCGCCGAAATTGTGAGCCTCTTCGCTCACCAAACTCTGGCCTATGGCCTGCGCGGAACACTGGTGAATTACGGCGCGCTTGCCATGATTGCCGGGTCACTTTGGCTGGGCACGGGAATCTATAGAGGCTGGACAAACATACGCTTGCTCTCGTTCTACGGCTACATCAGTTATGGCTTATACCTGATCCATTACCTGGTCATCGAACTGTGTGGCGCGGCTTACAAAAGCTTCTTTCCTGCTTTGGCGGGGACGGATTTTGGTCTCGCCTGTCTTCGGTTCGCAATCGCGCTCCCGATTGCCACTGCGATCGCGTACCTCTCGAGAATTACCTACGAAGAATATTTCTTACGGATGAAAGACCGGTCTGCGAGAGCCCGTGTAAGTGTCAGCTCGCCGGAAACTGCATAGCTACTGCCGGAAGAGCAGCAAAGCCCATAGAGCCACGGGAGCAGGTCCATTCACAGCGCACCGGTTCGTATCCACAATAGCAATGGGGTCGCAAAGGTGTGGTGAACGCAGCCTCAGGATGACACATTAAGGGCGAATACCCCATGATCTTACGACGCACTAAGCTGATTACTAACAGCTAAAGGCTAAGAGCCAAAAGCGAAGAGCGAACAGCGGCCTCACTCATAAACCGAGCATCCACAGCCCGGCGACGGCACGTGCACTTTCAGAAAATCTGACACGCGCTGATAGGCGTCGATCTGGTTCTCCACGCGCGAGAAGCCGTGGCCTTCATCTTTATAAATCTTCAACTGCACGGTGCCGCCGCGCTTTTTGACGGCATCGGCCACCTGCTGAGATTCGTTAGCCGGGCAGCGAGGATCGTTGCCGCCCGCCAGGAGCAACAATGGCGCCTTGATCTGGTCGACGAAGTTAATGGGCGAGCGATCTTCGTAGAGTGCCTTGTTCTTTACCGGATCGCCCATGGTTGCTAGGTCATACTCGCGCAGACTGGGATCTTCATTGGCGATCTCGGTGAACCAGTTCACGAAAGGAACGATGGGAACGGCCGCGGCCCACAGGTCGGGGGCCTTGGTCACAGCCATCATGCTGAGATAGCCGCCGTAGCTTCCTCCCATCACGATGAGCTTCTTGGGATCGACGAAGCCGCTCTTCTTGATCCACTCCGCCGCGTCGAGCACGTCGTTCAAGTCGCCGCCGCCGGAGTCGCCGAGGTTGGCGTCGACAAACTGTTTGCCATATCCGGTCGAGCCGCGATAGTTGGGTGCGATCACCAGGTAGCCCTGGTTCACGATGTACTGAACGAAGCGATTGAACGAGTCGACCGTCTGGGCTGCCGGGCCGCCGTGAATGTACACGATGGCAGGAAACTTGCCGTTGCGCTGGATATTGTTCGGCACGTAAACATAGGCCGATAGCGTCCACTTACCGTCGCGGCTGGGATAGTGAACCAGATACGGTTCCACCATGTCGGAGCTGCGCAAGCCTCCGACTAGCGCATGCGTTACCTGCTGCGACTGCTTGGAGGCGACGTCATAGACCCAAAGGTCGCCAGGCGCGTTGGCGCCGTTGTGGTAGTAAAGCAGCTTCGATCCGTCGCGGGTGTAGGGCAGGGGATTACCGCCGAGGGTGTTGACGCCCCCGCCGAGCGGCAACACCGTAACACGTTTGTCTGCAATGTTATAGGCGTAAACATTAACATTTCCGTCGATATTTGCGGTCCAGTTGAGCGATTTGCCGTCGGGGGCAAACGTGCCGGCAGCCAGCTCCCACTTCTCTCCGGTCAACCAGTCAATCTTCATGGTCTTGATATCGACAAGTCCCACATTGTCGTAGCCGTTGTGCGCGTCCGAAGTTAGGAGCACGCTCTTGCCGTCGGGTGAAATGTCGCTGGCCGAAAAATTGTGCTGGCCTTCGTGCGGCGTCAGGTTAGTGCTCTGGCCGCTGGCCAGATCGAGCAGGAAGACGTTGGAGTCTTTGCCGCTGGCATGCGATTGCGTGTAAACGATGAACTTGCCATCGCGAGAGAAGATGGGATTCTCGTTGCTCAACTCCTTGGGCGTGTTCTTAGTGAGATGACGTAGGTGGCGCGTGTCCACATCCATCAACTCGATCTCATAGCTCGATCCGGTCTTAGGCTTGGTGGCATAGGCGATTTGGTGGCTGTCGGGCGACCACGCAGCTTCGACGTCGGCTGACTCCGGCGACATCGTGATATTCACTACGTCGCCGGTTTTGGGCGAGACCAGGAAGATGTTCCACTGCTCATCGCCATCATGATCGGAGGTGTAGGCGATCCAGGTGCCGTCGGGCGACCAGACAGGCTGTGTCTGTCGCTGGTCGCTGATGGTGAGTTGTGTTGGCCAGCCGCCGGTCGCGGGCACTAACCAGAGGTTGCTGCGGCCGCTGATGTTGGAGATAAAAGCGATCTGCCTGCCATCGGGTGACCAGGTCGAGTCTCCGATTTGGCGTGTCATGTAGAGCTTCTCGATGGAGAAGTTCTGCATGTCGGCAACGGTCTTGCTCTCCAGTTTGCTGGGATCGGTGATGGCTTGCGGTGCGGCGAACGGTTGCTGAGCGGGTGCGGTCACGGTCATAAGCAATACGATTGCGGTCAAAATGATACGCATGGAGTATGCAGAGAGGATAGCAAAGAAGTGGCTGATGGTCAGTGGCTTGGGGGATAGTCGTCCGCATCTGTCGTCAGTGGTTAGTGCCCAAAAAAGTCGGGTCAACCGGAGTGGACGCAATGCGCCGCCGCCGCAGTCGGAAGACCTTATTGGGCCACGGGTTGTGCCGGTTGATCGCGTCCGGAAACGCGCGTGAGATCTTCAGGCCTTCCTACCTTTCATCAGGCACTTCACGTTACCGTGATCGTTGGACGGTTCTTGTTAAACTTCTTGTTCGCCTTCTGTTGTGCCTTTAGCTGCTTCTTCTGCTGTTTGTTGTATTGCTTGCTGTATTTCTTGTACTGCTTTGCCGCGTCCTTCTGCTGCTTGGTTTGTTTGGTCTTGGTGGTTCGAGCGTGGGCAAACAGCGGTCCGGGCAGTGCCAGAGCAAGAAGGACGAACAGAAGGCAAACTGTAACTTTTTTCAAAACGTCACCATGAAACGGGCTCTGGAGGGATTCTACAACGCGTGCTCCATCCCGAAAAGCTAGAGTGTCCTGCTAACATTTTCCGGGGAGCTGGATACCCAAATCACGGACCACACGAGCACGGAGGTGCGATGCCGGTGAAGGTGAATCTTTACGACAACGCCTACGGAAATTATGAACTCGACCTCTACCGGGCGGTGCGAACCGAAACTTACGGAGAGGACCTGGGGCAGACCAGCTGGGTCACCCGTGAAGAAACGAGTCAGATTCCACACTTGCTGGAGTTGACTTCAAGCAGCGCGGTGCTCGAGGTGGGTAGTGGTGCGGGCCAGTATGCCCTGCGGCTGGCGCAGAGCATCGGCTGCCAGGTCGTCGGCCTGGACATCAATGCGCACGCGATGCAGACCGCCAATGAACTTGCGCGACAGAGTGGTCTGGGTTCGCGAGTGCGCTTTGAGCAATACGACGTCTCACAGAAACTAGGCTTCGCGGCGGCGACCTTCGATGCCGCTTTTGCTAATGATGTGCTGTGTCACGTGCACGGCCGGGCTGGCGTTCTGGGCGAGTTGTTCCGAGTGCTCAGGCCGGGTGGGCGGCTGCTTTTCAGCGATGCCCTGGTGGTCGGCGGAATTGTTTCGCAGGAAGAGATTGCGACCCGCAGCTCCATCGGCTATTACCTGTTCAGTCCTCCGGGCGAGAACGAGCGGCTCATCACGGAGGCTGGTTTTCGTATGATCTCCGCCAGCGACAGCACTGCGAACGTTGCGGTGATCGCGAAGCGATGGTACGAAGCCCGGCAGAAGCGAGCCAGCGAGCTTACTGCGGCAGAAGGCGAGAGCAGCTTTCGGGGTGTGCAAAGCTTTCTCGACTGCGTTCGTACGCTAACGTCGGAGAAGCGCTTGCGCCGCTATGTGTATTTGGCCGCCAAGGATGCGTAACGAAAGCGGCGCACCGCGGCTGACTGGATGCGGCGTTAGGCGAGCGACGATCCTTCCGTGTTCCTAAGGCTTGGCTGCCCGGTGAATGTCGACCGTGCTCCAAGTCTTATCGGCGGCGTGGCACAGGTTTTCCAGCGGACAGTCGGCGCACTTGGGACGGCGGGCGATGCAGATGGCGCGGCCGTGCAGAATGATCTGGTGCGAGAAGAGAATCCACTTATTGCGCGGTATCACCTGCATGAGGTCTTGCTCGATCTTCCGCGGATCTTCGTTCTTCGTTAACTCCAGTCGGCGCGAGATGCGCTGCACGTGGGTGTCGACTACTACCCCGTCGGCGATTCTGTACCAGGAGCCGAGCACGACGTTGGCGGTCTTACGGGCGACGCCAGGAATCTGCAGCAACTCGTCCATGGTGCGGGGGACGTCGCCGCCGAAGTCGCTGATGATCTTGCGCGCCGCGCCGACTAGCGATTTAGATTTATTGCGGAAGAAGCCAGTGGAGCGGATGTCGGGTTCAAGCTCTTCGGGCTTCAGTGCGGCGAAGGCTTCGGGCGTTGGATACTTCTGAAACAGGATCGGCGTGACCATGTTGACGCGCACGTCGGTACACTGCGCCGAAAGGATGGTTGCGACCAGCAACTCCCAGGCACTGTTGTGATGCAGAGCGCAAGTCGCGGTGGGATAGCGCTCATCGAGGCGCTCCAGAATTTCGTTGACGCGCGCCGGCGCAAGAGGATTGTAGCCCTTGACTGTGGCGGCCTTGGATCTGCCGACGCGGCTTTTTTCCGCCACGAGCCTGGTGAAGGCGGCGAGATGGGCGCAGCCGATTTGCCCGCTTTTTTTCGAATCGGCGCGATCGGTTTGACTTTGGCCCGCGAGGGACTGCTGGCTACTTTGTCCTGGCGGCCGGTGCGCGAAGGCCGGCGAGGCATGGCGCCACGTGGCATGGTTCCGTCTCCGAATGCAACCAGAGGATTATAACGGGGGACGCGATTATCGATGCGGGGGGACGAGGCTAGCCGTGGGAAGGGGTCTCTGCTGTGCTTCAGCCGCGACATCCGCGGCCGTCCCCTTGATCACAGCACCGGCAAGCCATGCCCCGGTAGTAATAGCAGGCAATCGTGCGCTCTCCTGAAGACCGCTCCTGCCGGGGCTGAAGCCCAGACCCTTGTAGGGCGTCGTTCGGCACGGCTCAAAGTCGTGCCCTGATACAAACCAGACGTACGGCGATTTTCAAAGCGTCTTACTAGTAAGACGAAGAGACGAAATCTTACTAGTAAGACGTCTCAAAGAGTGGTCGTCAGGGGCAAAAGCCCAAGTCACAGACGGCGGCTATGCGGCACGCCTGAAGGCGCGCCCTAATACAAATCGCCACTTCATGCGACTTATGAGATGGCTGGATCGCTTCTAGTAAGACGTCTCGCAATCTGCGGCTTTGGCGAATGGGAACTCCGAGTTGCCCCCGTCCCCCGGTCTGTGTCAAAGTTTACTGGTCATGCTTACTCGTCCTGACAGCACCGAATACGCCGAGTATTACAAGAACTACATCGCCCGTGTCCCCGACGGTCCGCTTCTCGACTTTCTGGCCAAGCAGCCCGGTGATTACCGCCAGCTTCTCGTGGGTATCTCCGATGAGGGCGCTGGCACCCCGACTGCGCCCGGCAAATGGAGCATCAAACAGGTTCTGGGACACATCTGCGATACCGAGCGCGTCATAAGCTATCGCGCCCTTCGCTTTGCCCGTGGCGACCAGAAGGAGCTGCCAGGCTTCGAGCAGGACGATTACGTCGCGAGGCCAAATCCAATGCTCGCAGCCTGGATGATCTCTTGGGTGAGTTCGAAAGCGTTCGCAAATCCACGGTCGCGCTGTTCGGCTCACTGCCACCGGGTGCGGACATGCGCGCCGGCTTGGCCAACGGCAACCGGGTCACCGTCCGCGCATTGGCTTATATTGCGGGCGGCCACGCTCAGCATCATTACGAATTGTTGAAAGCCCGCCCCGGACGCGGCAGCGCTCAGGCTGGCTAATCCACGGCTGGGTGCCTGTTCTAGCCTGGTTTTGGCCAGGGCGGGGCAGGGTTCGTGCCAAAGCGCGAGCCATCCCCGGATTGTTATACTGAAGGCGACATGGGAATCGTTAAGAACATAGCCGCGATCGCCAAAGGCATGAGCGTTACCTTCATGGAGATGTTCAAGCCCACGACCGTGGAGAACTATCCCGACGGTCCCGGCCCCACCCGGGGCGCGATGTTCCAGGATCGCTTCCGCGGCATGCACGTGTTGCAGCGCGACGAGAACGGGCTGGAGAAGTGCGTGGCCTGTTTCCTGTGCGCCGCCGCCTGTCCGTCCAACTGCATTTACATTGAAGCGGCCGAGAACACCGAAACCCATCGCGTCAGCGGCGCCGAGCGTTACGCCAAGGTCTACAACATCGATTACAACCGCTGCATCTTTTGCGGATACTGCGTTGAAGCCTGTCCCACTGATGCCATCACTCACGGCCACGGCTTCGAGCTGGCGACCTACAACGCCAGCAACCTGGTCTATCGCAAGGAAGCAGTTGCTGGCCGGAACTCCCGCGCACGAAGGCGCCAACGCCATTTTCAGCCAGTACGAGAACGCGCCGCCTGATTCCCAAGAAATAGGCCAAGGTTTACGTCCGCCTTTAGCTGCTCCAGGATGCCGTGTACCGGAATGCGGATCCACTCCGGCCGGTGCTCCAACTCATACTCAATCTCGGTCAGGGCCCGCTCGGTCATATAGGCGCCCAGCAGAATTCTGGAGCTCGTCGTCCTTCTGCGGAAGAAACAGACCGCTCGCCGCGGCTTGCAGATATTCCTGAGGAAGATCGCGCTGACCCAGCGATACCAGGTTTGCGCCCACATCTCCAGTTGCGGATGTCCTTCGCGGCTGGGCACGATGCCGGGCACGTCGCCGAACAACGCCGCATGCGAAACGTAGTGGAACGAGCGCAGCATGGTGGCTACATCGCGCAAAGCCGAGCGCTTGATGCGGCGTTCGCTGAGCGAGCGGCTGGGGTCGCCTTCGAAGTTGGTGATGACCCAATCGCTGCCGGAGAACAGCACATTCGACAGGTGATAGATCGCCGTGATTCCGAATGCGGTTTCCCGACATGCGTTTGTCGCGCAGCAGCAGCAACTGCTGGCGGATCTCGCCCTCGCGGTTCAGCACCTCGGCGATGTCCTGCTGCGCGTTCTGCGGCAGAGCGCGGGCCCGGCTGCGCAGCAGTTCGAATGCCCGGTTCAGTTGCCCCAGCATGCCGTGATAGACGCTTTGCCGGTAAAACGTGGTGAACGGCTCCGGCGCGAAGTCGGCGAATGTCGGGCCGGCTGCTCAAGGCGGCGTGCAACTCCGCCGTGCGCTGCGCCAGCACGCGAATGTTATCCAGATAATTGCCCAGCAGCTCGGCGACAATCTGCGGCACCGGCCCGGCTGCCCGCGCTCAGCGGATCCGGCGGCGCCAGATCGCGCAGCCGACGATGTGATCCTGAGGAATGGCCAGGGCATGTTCGAAGAACAGGCCCAGGTGGTCCACCGTGTAGGTCCAGCCCTCGGTGGCGTTGCGAATGAAGCTGCTCAGCGTGCCGATGGTGGTCTCGCTGGCGAACGTCCGTCGTGACTGACGGCGGTAATCCAGCGAGCCCAGCGCCGCGCGGAACCGCCTTGAAGCTGGTTTGCTCGCACAGGAACTCCGGCACCTCGCGTCCCGGATTGATGCCCTCTTCCAGCTTGCGATACAGCTTCAGCACAAAATCGTCGCCGTAGTTGATGACGGTGAAGCACTGATCGGTCTGCTGCGGACTGGGCTCCAGGTTGGACCGAACCGCCTTCCACGCTTCGCGAAAATCGCGCGTGTGAGCGCCAACCAACTCGCCGCCTTCGCCCTTGATCCTGCGGCGGCGCACGATGGCCCGCAACAGCGAGTCGCTGAAATCGCGGTCGAACGTAGCTCCGTAAAGCAGTGCCGTGGTCTCCGGTCCGGGGCCGTCTAACCGGGCCAACACGACATCGGGACGGTCGTGCAGGATGGCCTCCGACTTGTCACCGGTCGCCACCGAAATGGGGACCAGGTAAACCTCGGGATCGCCGTCGCCATACTCGACATTCAGGAACAGCAGATGGGCGGCAGTTTCCGGCAAGGCAAGAACATTTTGCAAAGACAGGCCGGTGATGTAGCGCCGCTTGCCCAGGAACCAGGGGCGGCGTGCGCAACATGCGGCGGAATAATGTGCTGCAGCTTCTGCAGAGTGTCCTCGGAGAAGACATCTTCCGCCGGACCCACCTTCACCACCGGCAACTCCTGCGGCGCGCCGCTGACGTTGAGCGATTCCTGCGTCGTCTCCCGCGGCTGCAGGTGGAACCAGTAGAAGGCGTGCGGACCCAGCGACAGCAGGTAGGGGTTCTCGGTGATGGTGCGGGAACTTGGCCCGCCCGAACACCTCCACCGGCATCGATGCCCTGGAAGCTGGCGAGGTCGAGCTCCACGCATTGCGCAAAGCGCGAGAGGTTGGCGACCACCAGCACGCGTCTCGTCCTCGAATTGCCGCAGTGAAGGCCAGCACCTTGCGATTGCTGGGATAGAGAAACTCCAGCGTGCCGCGTCCGAAGGCGCGAAATTGCTTGCGCTGCTGGATCAGCCGCTTGGTCCACCACAGCAGCGAGTGCGAGATTGTTCTGCTGCGCTTCGACGTTGACCGTTTCGTAGTGATACTCGGGGTCGATGTTGACCGGCAGGTAGAGCCGCTGCGGATTGGCGCGCGAGAAGCCGGCGTTGCGGTCCGAGCTCCACTGCATGGGCGTGCGCACGCCGTTGCGGTCGCCGAGAAAAATGTTGTCGCCCATGCCGATCTCGTCGCCGTAATAGAGCACCGGCGTGCCCGGCAGCGAGAACAGCAGGGCGTTCATCAACTCGATGCGCCGGCGATCGTTCTCCAGCAGCGGCGCCAGGCGGCGGCGGATGCCGAGATTGATGCGCATCTCGCGATCGCGCGCGTAGGTGCGATACATGTAATCGCGCTCTTCGTCGGTGACCATCTCCAGCGTCAGCTCGTCGTGGTTGCGCAGGAACATCGCCCACTGGCAGTTGTCGGGAATCGGCGGCGTCAGCTTCAGAATGTCGGTGATGGGATAGCGGTCTTCCATGCGCAGCGACATGAACAGCCGCGGCATCACCGGGAAGTGAAACGCCATGTGGCACTCGTCGCCGCTGCCGAAGTAGGCGACCGCGTCTTCCGGCCACTGGTTGGCCTCGGCCAGCAACATGCGGTCGCGATACTTTTCGTCCACATGCTTGCGCAGTTCGCGCAGCGCGTCGTGCGTCTCCGGCAGGTTCTCGCAGTTGGTGCCTTCGCGTTCGAAGAGGTACGGCACGGCGTCCAGCCGCAGCCCATCGACGCCCAGGTCGAACCAGAAATCCATGGCGGCGAACATGGCTTCGCGGACTTCGGGGTTGTCCCAGTTGAGGTCGGGCTGGTGCGAGTAGAAGCGGTGCCAGTAGTACGCCTTGGCGACCGGGTCCCAGGTCCAGTTCGAGGTCTCGAAATCCTTGAAGATGATGCGCGCGTCGCGTACTTCTCCGGCGTGTCGCTCCACACGTAGAAGTTGCGCCAGCGGCTGCCCGGCGCGGCGCGCCGCGAGCGCTGAAACCAGACATGCTGGTCGGAAGTGTGGTTCAGCACCAGCTCGGTGATGACCCGCAGGCCGCGCCGGTGCGCCTCGCGCAGAAAGCGCTGAAAATCCGCAGCGTGCCGTACGAGGGATGAACGTCGGTGTAATTGGAGATGTCGTAGCCGTCGTCGCGCAGCGGCGAAGGACAGAAGGGCAGCAGCCAGATCGCCGTGACGCCCAGGTCCTCCAGGTAATCCAGCTTTTGCGTCAGGCCGCCGAAATCGCCGATGCCGTCGGTCACGCTGTCGAAGAACGCGCGCACGTGGACTTCGTAGATGATGGCGTCTTTGTACCACGTCACGTTAGGAGACAGGTTCATGTCTGTCTTATATGCAGAATAGATGATCTGCTTGGCTGAAATCGCCGCCTACGGGAAAGAAATCTCGCTGCGACGTGCTACCCAGTTTGGATGATACCACTGGCCTGGATCGGCTGCCAGAAGTCTTTACCGGGGACGTCAGGCGCTGTGACAACCGGCGAGAGGATGTCCGGAGCGTCTGCCGCGACGTTCCTATCGCAAAGCGCCGCAAAGTTTTTCGAAAATGCTTGACACTGCGCCGCAGTGCATTAATATACATATAGCTGTATATTTATCCGATGTCGAAACTGTCACGCCATGCCGCTATTCGAGAGTTGCTCTCGGACCGGGAAGTCGGCAGCCAGGACGAACTGCGGCGGCTGTTGTTCCGGCGCGGCCATCGGGTAACCCAGGCGACGCTGTCGCGCGACATTCACGAACTGGGACTGGTGAAGACGGCGGAAGGTTACAAGTTGCCGCAGGGCGAAGAAGGCGAACTATCTCTTCCGTCGATCGAGCGTCTGATTCAGACGTTCGTTTACGACGTGAAGACGGCGCTGAACCAGGTGGTCATCAAGACCAGCGCCGGCAGCGCGCAGCCGGTGTCGGCGGCAATCGATGCCGAGGAGTGGGAAGAAGTCGTCGGCACCATCGGCGGCGACGACACGATTCTGGCGATTGCGCCGGATTCGCCGAGAAGCTGCGCAGCTGCGAAGACTGTGGCGCGAACGGTTTAGCGCAAGATATTTTGCCTAGAGAGTAGAGAATGAACGCAGCGCATACAACCCGCGGTCTTCGGCGCCACCGGATACTCCGGCTTCGAGCTGGTGCGCCTGCTGGCGCGCCACGCGGGAGCCAAGAAGCCGATGCTGGTGCGGCGCAACGGCGAGAGCGGCGGCTACGCCGATCTGAGCGAGGCCTATCCGCAGCTTGCGGGCAACGGCGGCTTTCCGTTCGAGAGTTTCTCCTGGCAGCGGATGAAAGATGCCGGCGTCGACGTCGTGTTCTTCGCCACGCCGCATGAGTTCTCGCGCGAGTTGGTGCCCGAAGCGATTGCGCAGGGCTTTCGCGTGATCGATCTCAGCGGAGCGTGGCGGCTGAAGCAGGCAGAGAATCGCAAGGTCTACGGCTTCGCCGAAGCGCAAGAGCAAGGCGGGCTGGACAGCTACGCCGTCTACGGCTTGCCGGAGTTGCACGCAGAGGAAATCAAGAGCGCAGCGTTGCTGGCGAATCCCGGCTGCTATCCGACCTCAATCATTCTGGCGCTGGCGCCCTGGATTCGCGCCGGCTATGTCGATGTGGAGCACGGCATCATCTGCGATTCGAAGTCGGGTGTTTCCGGAGCAGGGAAGAGCCCGACCGCGAAGACGCACTTCGTCGAGGTGGACGGCGATCTTCTGCGCCTACAGCGTTTTTGGACACCGGCACACGGGGGAAGTGCTGGAGCAGCTCGGGATCGGTAGTGGGTCGCTGCAGTTCACGCCGCATCTGCTGCCGATCCCGCGCGGCATCCTGTCCACCATTTACGTGAAGCTGGCCAAGCCGGTGACGGCGGAAGAGCTGGAGCAGACGCTGCGCGAGTTTTACGCCGGCAAGCCGTGGGTGCGGGTCTTCGGCGCCGCGCGTCTGCCGCAGATCAAGTTTTCGCTGAACACAAATTATTGCGACATCGGCTTTTCGCTTTCGCCCGATGGCAAGCGCGCGGTGCTGGTTTCGTGCATCGACAACCTGCTGAAAGGCGCGGCCGGGCAGGCGGTGCAGAACATGAACCTGATGTTCGGCTTCAACGAAAAAGAAGGATTGCAATGAAGCTGGTGGTCAAAATCGGTGGCGCGGCGCTCGACGACAAGGAAGCTGGTCAGCAAGTTCGCCAAGACCATTCCCAGCCTGTGCCGCGAAGGTCACAAGCTGGTGATCGTGCACGGCGGCGGCGCAGCTCTGAGCCGCACGCTGAAGCAGCTTGGCTGCGAGACCACTTTCGTCAACGGCCTGCGCGTCACCGATTCGCAGACGCGCGACGTCGCCATGATGGTTCTCGCCGGCCAGCTCAACAAGCAACTGGTGGCCGCCGATCGGCGATGCGGGCCAGCCTGCGATCGGCATCTGCGGTGGCGATCTGCGCATGGTGCTGGCGACCAGGAAGAAGCAGCCCGACCTCGGCTACGTCGGCGAAATCTGCTCGGTCGATCCGCAGTGGATTGAGCGCTTCTGGGATGCCGGCGTTGTGCCGGTTGTTTCCAGCCTGGCGCTGGGTTTCGACGGCGAGTATTACAACGTGAATGCCGATCAGATGGCTTCGGCCTTCGCCGTGGCCTGCGATGCCGATGCTCTGGTCTACCTCACCGACGTTGCCGGCGTGAAGGACGCCGACGGCTCAGTCATTCGCTGGCTCGACGTGAATGCGATCGCCGCGATGGTGCGAGCAGGCGACGGTCAGCGGCGGCATGCTGCCCAAGCTGGAAGCCTGCACCAACGCGCTGAAGAAGGGCGTGACCCGCGTGCGCATTCTGCCCGCGGCGCGCGCCGAAGTTCTTGCCCGGATTTTTTACTCATCCCATCGATTGCGGCACCGAGGTGATTGCGTCGTGATGATCTCAACCACCTCATCCTCCACCCGACCGAGCGCAAGAACGGCGCATGGCCGGGGCCGCGCTTCGATCGCGCCTTCGAGCGACGCTCGTTAGACCGCTCGTTTCCCGCACATTTTACTTTGGTTCTTTTCACCTGCTCGTCGACCCAGAAGGAGGTGCGACATTGATTGCTACAACTATTCCCCCGGGAGCGAGCCCGAGTTCTTACGCGTATCGCAGCGTAACCGGCCGCGACCTGATTTCGATCCAGGACTTCTCGTCCGATGAACTCGCTTGCGCGCTTGAGCTGGCCGCGGCGATGAAGGCGCGTCCGGCCGATTTTCGCGGCATGCTTGTCGGGCAAGCAGATTGTGCTGTTCTTCGAGAAGCCGTCGCTGCGCACGCGGCTGACGTTTGAGGCCGGCATCAACAGCCTGG
The DNA here is from genome assembly GCA_963746515.1 of uncultured Acidobacteriaceae bacterium. Classification (GTDB taxonomy): domain Bacteria; phylum Acidobacteriota; class Terriglobia; order Terriglobales; family Acidobacteriaceae; genus Bog-257. Next base: position 855,375 of record CAVVBO010000007.1, read on the forward strand.
GCGGCTGCCTCGTTCTTCGTCGATCAGACGCAGTCGCGCCTGGGCGCTCGCGAGAGCCTGAGCGACGTGGCGCACAACCTGGAGCGCTGGATCGACGGCGTCGTGCTGCGCACGTTTTCGCACGAGACCGTCACCACCATGGCGCAGCATGCGTCCATTCCGGTGATCAATGCTCTCAGCGAACTGGAGCATCCCTGCCAGGCGATGGCCGACATGCTGACCTTGCAGGAGCACTTCGGCGATCTGCGCGGCGTGCATCTCGCCTACGTTGGCGACGGCAATAACGTGGCGCATTCGCTGATGCTGGCCGCGGCCAGCCTGGGCGCTTCGATTTCGATCGGAACGCCTGCAGGGTACGAGCCCGATGCCGGCGATCACCGAGGCTGCGCAGCGAACTGGCGGTCGCTTCCGGTGCGCCGGTGCAGGTTGGTCAACGATCCGGTCGAAGCGGTTGCCGGCGCCGATGCGGTTTACACCGACGTTTGGGCCAGCATGGGTCAGGAAGAAGAAGCTGCCGATCGCAGCCAGAATGTTTGCGCCCTTCCAGGTCAATCAGAAGCTGTTCTCCTACGCCGCCAAGCACGCCGTGTTTATGCACTGCCTGCCGGCGCATCGCGGCGACGAGGTCACGGCCTCGGTCATCGATTCGCCACGTTCCGTTGTCTTCGATCAGGCGGAGAATCGCCTGCACATTCAGAAATCCATTCTTGTTTTGCTGCTGGAAGGCGGTGTTCACCGCTTCCCGCCGAGGAGCGCCAATGCGTGAGAAAGTCGTACTTGCTTATTCCGGTGGACTCGATACGTCCATCATCATTCCGTGGCTGAAAGAAAACTATGACTACGACGTCATTGCCTTCGTCGCCGACGTTGGCCAGGGCGACGACATCGATGCCGTCGTCGAAAAGGCCTACGCGACGGGCGCGTGCAAAGTCATCGTCGAAGATCTGCGGCAGGAGTTCCTGACCGACTACGTCTTCCCGGCGATCCAGGCGGGCGCGGTCTACGAGCACAAGTATCTGCTGGGCACTTCGCTGGCGCGTCCGGTCATCGCGAAGTACCAGGTCGAAGTTGCGCTGCGCGAAGGCGCGACCGCCGTGGCTCACGGCTGCACCGGCAAGGGCAACGATCAGGTGCGCTTCGAGCACGCCTATCAGGCGCTGGCGCCGGAGCTGAAGGTCATCGTGCCGTGGCGCGAGTGGACGCTGCAGTCGCGCGAGGATTGCCTCGACTACGCCGAGCAGCACGGCATTCCGGTGGCGCAGAGCCGCGAGAAGATCCACAGCCGCGACCGCAATCTGCTGCACGTGTCAGCCATGAAGGCGGCGAGTTGGAAGATCCCAACAACGCGCCGCTGCCGACGACGTGGACATGGACCAAGTCGCCGCAGGATGCGCCCGACGCGGTCGAGAAGGTGACGATCGAGTTCAAGCACGGCTTGCCGGTCGCGGTGAACGGCGTCGAGCTGGATCCGGTGGCGATCGTCGAAGTGCTGAACGAAATTGGCGCGCGCAACGCCATCGGCCGCATCGACCTGGTGGAGAACCGCTTCGTCGGCATCAAGTCGCGCGGCTGCTACGAGACGCCTGGCGGAACGCTGCTGCTGACCGCGCATCGCGAGCTGGAAGCGCTGTGTCTGGATCGCGAGCTATCGCACTTCAAGCAGCACATCGGGCTGAAGTATGCCGAGGTCGTCTACTTCGGTCTGTGGTTCACGCCGCTGCGCGAGTCGCTGCAGGCGTTCGTCGAGAGCTCGCAGGCACGACGTGAACGGCACGGTCACGCTCGCTCTCTACAAGGGAAACGTCGACGTGGCCGGCCGCAAGTCGGAGACGTCGCTGTACCGGCCCGACATCGCCAGCTTCACCATGGGCGCCAGCTACGACCAGAAGGATGCCGAGGGCTTCATCCGCATTCTCGGGCTTGCCGGCGCGGTCGCGCGCCATCATTCACGCCAAGCAGCTGAGGGCGTACTGCCGTTCAAGTCGGCGGAAGCTGGAAAAGAAAGACGCGCAAGTTCGCAGCCAGCGCCGGCGCTTGAAAGAGGCAGCGCAATGAAGATGTGGTCGGGCCGCTTCAGCCAGGCGCCTGATGCCGAGTTCGAGCAGTGGCAGCGGTCGTTTCCATTCGATCGCGTGCTGCTGCCGTACGAGGTTGCGGCCAGCAAGGCGCATGCGTCCGCGCTGGCGAAGGCCGGCGTGCTGAGCCGCGACGAGTTGGCGGCGACTGCTGTTCGCGCTCGATCAGATCGCGCAGCGAAGGCGTGCCTGAGGCCGACGATCCGACGATCGAAGATGTGCACCACTACGTCGAGATCGCGCTGGTGGAGATTGCAGGCGAAGTTGGTTACAAGCTGCACACCGGCCGCAGCCGCAACGAGCAGATCGCAACCGACCTGCGGCTGTACGTTCGCGAGCAGATCGACGACGCATCTGCGCAGTTGCTGGTCGGCATTCGTCAGGCGAGTTCGTGAAGCAGGCGGAGAGCGGCGGGCGACAAGCGCCATGCCGGCTTACACGCACCTGCAGCGCGCCGAGCCGGTGCTGGTGGCGCATTGGCTGCTGGCTTATGTCGAGATGTTCCTGCGCGACATGGACCGGCTGGCCGACTGCCGCAAGCGGCTGAATGTTTGTCCGCTGGGCTCGGGGGCGGTGGCGGGAACGATTCTGCCGCTCGATCGCGCGGCGATTGCCGGCGAGCTGGACTTCGACGCGCCGACGGCCAACAGCATGGATGCCACCAGCGATCGCGACTTCGCCATCGAGTTCGTGCAGGCGCTGTCGTTCGTTGCGTTGCATCTCAGCCGCTGGGCGGAGGAGTTCATTCTCTTCTCGACTACCGAGTTCGGCTTCGTGAAGTTGCCGGAAGCAGTATTCCACCGGCAGCAGCGCGATGCCGCAGAAGAAGAATCCGGACGCGCTGGAGTTGATTCGCGGCAAGGCCGGCAAGGTTTTCGCCGAAGCGACGGCGCTGTTCATCGGCGTGAAAGGTCTGCCGCTGGCCTACAACAAGGACATGCAGGAGACGCAGCAGCCGGTGTTCGCGGCGGCGCAGCAGGTCGCCAGCATGGTTCGCGTGGCTACCGGCTTCATGGCGACGGTCGAATTCAACTACGACCGCATGCAGCAGGCGGCCAGCTGCGGATTCATGAACGCGCAGGCCGCGGCCGCTTATCTGGTGCGGCAGGGAGTGCCGTTCCGCCGCGCGCACGAACTCGATCGGCAAGGCGGTGCGGCTGTGCGTCGAACAAAGTTGCGAACTTGAGCAACTGTCGAAGGAAGACTATGCGCTCTGCGGCATCGACGGCCGACGAGCAGTTCTATAACGCGCTGACACTCAAAGAAGTGTTGGCCATTCACAACGTCCCGGGAGGCACGGCCCCAGCACGTGTGCGCGAGGCCTTACAGACGGCGAAAGAAAAACTATCCCAATATTTAGGAGTCGCCCATGCATGCACGTAACGCCAAACTTCCCGATGCTTTTGCGATTGAGCAGTTGATCCAGGTCCACGTGGCGACGGCACGCTGCTGCCGCGCTCGCTGGCGGAGATCTGCGAGAACATCCGCGACTTCATCGTCGTCGAGAACGAAGGCGAGATCGTGGGCTGCGGCGCGCTGCATCTCTACGGCATGCACCTGGCCGAGATCCGCTCCATCACGGTGACACGACAAGTCGAAGGGCAAGGGCGCAGGCCGCGTGCTGATCGACGCGCTGCATGAAAGAAGCGCAGAAGCAGAGCGTGACCTGCGTCTGCCTGTTCACGCGCATTCCCGATTTCTTCGGCCAACATGGGCTTTCAGGAGGTCGAAAAGGAGGCGCTGCCCGACAAGGCTGCTCAAGGATTGCGTGAAGTGTCCGCGGCGGAATGCGTGCGACGAGATCGCGATGTATCAAGGGCACGTTGCCGAAAGTGGCGGGCCCGCGGCGGCCCCGGGCGGCGCAAGGAGTACGTGCAGATCGCGCCGCATGCACGCGTAAAGTCATCCGGCCCACACAATTCGAAAGACCGCGAATGAGTGGGCACCCGCACCCGGCACGTCTGGCGTGTTATTTCAGATACTGGCAGCAATTCCTTGAACTGCGGCGTGCCTGAGCAGCGCAGCAACTCGTACATCATCATCTCGGTCGACGAGATCACCGCGCCCGCGGCCTTCATCCGCTCCAGCCCGATCTTCCAGTTCCATTCGGCCCGCGATCCCACAGCGTCGGAGGCGACGTGCACCAGATAGCCTTCATTAAGCGCGCCCAGCGCCGTCTGCATCACGCAGATGTGCGCTTCCATCCCACACAGCAGAACTGTGTTGCGATTTCCCGGCAGCGATTTCAGCCGCGAGCGAAATTGATCGCTGCCGAAGCAGCTGAACTCCAGCTTGTCGAATGGCGGCACGTCCGTCAGCAGGGAAGCGATCTCCGGCACAACTGCGCCCAGACCTTTCTGTATTGCGTGGTGACCATCACGGGAATCGACAGGATCTTCGCCAGGCGCACCAGCAGCTGCGAATTCTTGACCAGCGTGTCTTTGTTGAAGATCGGCGGCAGCAGCTTTTCCTGGATATCGACTACGACCAGCGCGCAGCGGTTGGATTCCAGCGGTCGGCGGGCGACTTCGGTGGCATCACCTGAAAGTTCGACAGCTCCTATCGTGGATGAGGACATTGGATTTTCCTTAACGAAACGCACGCGACGTGTGCCGTCCCTACGGGACTCTGGTCCTGTTTGGACTTTTCCAGCACTCCGCCTTCGGCTGCGTGCTGGGCTAAGCTCTTCCGCGCCTATGGCGCTCGATTCTAACGCTTCGTGCTTCACCGCCGAAACACAGAGCTGTGTTACACGCATTCTTCTCGTACTGGCTGATACACCGTCCAGCCGCGTTCGCGCGCGATCTCCTCCAGGTCAACATTGGGGTTCACGCAGAACGGATACTTGGCCATCTCCAGCATTGCCTGATCATGCAATGAGTTGCCGAAGACCGCTTCCATTGGCTTGCCAATTACCTCGCGAATAGCGACAGCTTTCAGTTCATCGGTGGGCACGCGGATAAGACGGTCGCTGGCGTTGCCGTCCTCGAGGTGAACGCTGGCCGCCAGTATTTTATCTGGATCGATACCGAAGCGCTTGGCTCCGGCTTCTACCACCCAGTTATTGGTGGACGAAACCGCCCAGAGCTCGCATCCTTGCTCCTTCAACTGTCGCGTCAACTCCTGCAGTTCAGGAAAAATCCGATGACTGACAACCTCGTCGAAGAACTCTCGCGCCGCCCGCTGTAACGCTTGGTGCGAGACGCCGCGATTGAGGGTAACCATCTCGCCGCACATTTGCTCTTCGCCCACACTACCCGCTACGTATTGCTTATAGCGGTCGAGAGCCCACTCGCCAACCGCGCGGCTGACCAGGCCCCGTTCGATCTCCCAATAGAAAAAGTCCGCGCCGGCATCGCCGCTCCACAGCGTCCCATCGCAGTCGAAGACCGCAATCGACGGCTTGAGTGCAAGCACCGATTGCACAAATTGTTTTGCGGATACACCGGGATCCGTCGCTGTCAAAACTGCTTCTCCGAGGAAATCATCTCTGTCTTCGACAAACGCTCGTAATCTTCAGGAGTGTCGATATTGGCGGCCACGCGCGCATCATCTACCGGGAGATAGAGCACATGCTTCTGATATTCATGCTCGACATCGCGGGCAGTCGCCTCCGGCGGCGCGTCGTGGAAGGCTTGGATCATTTCCCGGCCAATAAGGATAGGATGGCCATGCACCAGCTCCTCGCCTCGCTTGACCTCGGGGATCATGGCCCAGATGTCGGGATCGGCATCGAGGAAAGCCTGATGCAGCTGCTTCAGGGTTCGCGGCAACACCGGCGGCCGGTCGATTAAGGCCACGAAAGCTGCGTCGCGCCCATGATTGAGAACTTCCTGCAGACCGACGAGCAGGGAACTGAATTGTCCGCGCTCCGGATGCCGGTTGACGACGAGAAATGCTCCATGCGCGTACGTTACGGGAGTGAGGGTTGGAGCGTTTTTACCCGCGACGACAATCACCAGGTCCGTGTGGGCTTGAAGTAGATCAATCGTGGCGCCAAGAAAGGTGTTGGCAACCGGCGTCCCTTCAGCGACGGGAGGCCAAGGCAGCAGGGCTTTATCGCGGCCCATGCGGGTGGAAAACCCGGCAGCCAGGACCACGCCGCAAATACTCGGTGACAGCGCCATAGCTTGAAGATACCAAAGCGCCAGTCTGCTAGCCAGTGACGCGCCTCACAGCTTCCATACCGCGATATACTGATACTTTCCGAGGATGGCTGTGAGTTCTCCGCAAAAAACTTTTTACATCGAGACCTTCGGCTGCCAGATGAACTTCCACGACTCCGAAAAGGTCGTGGGCACGCTCATCTCCGAGGGCTACCAGCAGGTCCAGCGCGAGGAAGATGCCGACCTCATCTTCTACAACACCTGCTCGATTCGCGATAAGGCCGAGCAGAAGGTTTTCCACCGCCTGAACGACTGTCAAGAAGCTGCAGAAGGCAGGGAAGCGCTTTGCCGTTCTGGGCTGCGTTGCCCAGCAGGAGGGCGAGAAGATCTTCGAGCGCGCGCCCTACGTCTCGCATGGTGGCCGGATCGGCTTCGTACCGCAATCTGCCCGAGATGCTGGTGCAGATCGAGGCAGGCGCAACCCGCGTCACCGGACTGGACGACCGCGAGACCGATCAGACCTTCGAGACCGAGTTCACCGCGCGCACCAATCCGCATCGCGGCTACATCACCATCATCGAAGGCTGCGACAAGTTTTGCGCCTATTGCGTCGTGCCTTACACGCGCGGCAAGGAGCGCAGCCGGACCTCGCACTCGGTGCTGGACGAAGCCACGCGCATGGCCGACGCCGGTTACACCGACATTCAACTGCTCGGGACAGAACGTGAATTCCTACCGCGATCCGGCAGGGAAGAAGAGTTTCGCCGAATTGCTGACCAGCGGTCGGTGAGCTTGCCGGGCATTCGCCGGGTGCGCTTTACCACCTCGCATCCGCGGGATTTCACCCGGGACATCATCGACGCCATCGACGCCGTGCCGGCGCTTTGCGATCACGTGCATCTGCCGGTGCAGAGCGGCTCGTCGCGCGTGCTGCAATCGATGTTCCGCGAATACACGCGCGAGCAGTATCTGGAGCGCATCGCCTGGATGAAAGCGGCGCGCAATAAAGAAATCAGCATCACGACCGATGTGATTGTTGGCTTCCCCGGCGAGACCGAGGCCGAGTTCGGCGAGACGCTGAGCCTGCTGGATGAGGTCGGCTACGACGGCGTGTTCTCGTTCAAGTACTCGCCGCGTCCCAATACGCCGTCGCTGCAGTACATCGACTCGGTTGCGGAGGAGGAAAAGTCGCGCCGCCTGCAGATCCTGCAGGAGCATCAGCGAGAGACTGCAGAGAGTCAGCTATGGCAGGCACTTAGGGCAGATTCTTGAAGTAATGGTGGAAGGTAAGAACGCGGCCCGCGGACAGGTCGTCGGCCGCACCTCGCAGAACAAGACATTGAACTTCGTCACCAACGAGCGGATCCGGAGCCGGGCATCGGAGATTACGTGCAAGTGGAAGTGACGCAGATGTTCCCCAATAGCCTGTTGGGAAAAATGGTCGATAATCCGGGCTGCGGACTAGCGGAGTGCGGGCACTAGTTTATAGACGTTGCGCTGCGTTACGCTACTCGAGAGCCGAGTTAGCAATGCAAGGGCGCTAAGGCGCCAGGAGGGACCACGATGGAAGTTGAAATGAAAATTCGCGGGCTGATGATGGATCCGGTAACCAACATGCCCATCGTGGTGCTGAAGGACCAGGGCAGCGACACCGTTCTGCCCATCTGGGTGGGCGTCTACGAGGCCAACGCCATCGCGCTGGAGATCGAGAAGGTCACCACGCCGCGTCCCATGACCCACGACCTGCTGAAGAACCTGCTGGTTGGCCTGGAGACCATGGTGCGCAAGGTGGTGGTCACCGAGCTGCGTGACGACACGTTCTTCGCCGTCATCTGGCTGGAGCGCGAAGGGCAGATCATCAGCATCGACTCGCGGCCGTCGGACGCGCTGGCGCTGGCGCTGCGCATGGATTGCCCCATCTTCGTCGAAGACGAGGTGCTGAAGAACAGCAAGCTGGCCAGCACGGTCAGCGACCGAGTCTCCGGCGACGAGCTGCGCAAATGGCTGGAGAACCTGGGCGAGGACGATCTGGGCCGCTACAAGATGTAGGGAGGCCGCTCTTTGCTTTTCGCCGTTCGCTTTTCGCCCATGCCTCCCCAGGTTATTGGATGTGACGAGGGAAGCCAGCCGTTAGGGAGACTCGGATGAAGTCGCCGCTCATTCCCTCAGGGGCTAAAGCCTCGATTGGTTTCGCATCGGTTACGGCACGGCTGAAGCCGTACCCTTTCAAGAAACCAGACTTGATCAGAGACTCCTTAGCAGTTGGCAATTAGCATTTAGCCAGTATCAGCCGAGCGCTAATTGCTAGTCGCTAGTTGCTAGTCGCTTATTTCCAATGCCCGATCCTGCCGAACAACTGCAACGGATCTACCTAGCCGGATTCGAACTTCAAACCTTCGACCGCTATCCCACCGCCGTCGGCGTGATTCGCGACGGCTGCATCGCCTTATTACGTTCGACGCCGGTCGGACTGCAGCTGATCGGAACGCCGGGCTGGCGCATGGGTGAAGTGATGGGAGTGCTGGTTGAGAAGGATGGCAGGGAAGTCTTTCAGGCAAAATCGGAAGTTGTGGAAGCCACGCCGGAGAGGCTGGAGGCGTTGCGCAAGTTCAAGGCGGAGTTGGAAAAGTTGTTGACGGCGACCGCGTGAGCAGGCTCCTGAGAAAGTCTCAACAGCAGATCCCTCGCCGGCTGAAGCCGGCTAGGGATGACAAAAAAATAAAGGCCTTGTGACGGCGCACCTGAAGGTGCGCCCCTTCAAAACACGTCGAAACCCGACCTTTTTCAGCGGCTTGTGACGGCGGCGGGTACGGCGTGTTAGCTGACAATTCTTACGGGATACCGTTGAAGCTGAGAGTCAACTGTGATCAGTGTAGCGTCTTCTTCTAAACACTGCGCCACCAGGAGGCGGTCGAACGGGTCGCGATGGTGCAGGGGAAGCTTTTCCAGCATTGCCAGATGGGACAACTGGATGGAGAGAACGCCAATTCTGTGTTTGACGAGCTGTCGCTGCAGGTAAGGCGCTAAGGGAACCGGCATTACAAACTTGCCAATTCCAACCTTGATGGCGATCTCCCAAGCGCTGGCTATGCTCACCAGAACTTCGTTGTCCGAGTCGCGAATTACTTCCCCGGCACGCGAAGAAAGTCGAGCGTAGTCGGAGATGGCCCACAGAAAAATATGGGTATCCAGAAGCACCTTCAACGATAAAAGTCCTCTTCGATCTCAGGCGGCAGAGGCGCATCGAAGTCGTCGGGAACGGAGAATTCTCCCTTGGCTAAACCCAAGGGACGGGGAGATTTGTGGCTCTTGATGGCCACCAGGCGAGCCACTGGCTTGCCCGCCTTGGCGATGATGACTTCTTCACCTAAAGCTACCCGCTCCAACAGCTTGGAAAGATGGGTCTTCGCCTCATGGATGTTGACTTCCATGACGGAAAGATAGACTAAGTCATGAACTAAGTCAACCTGCCAGAGCAGGGAAGATATCTGCATCATCGCCGCGGCACCCAGCAGCCGTGCCACCCCGCGGGGACGCGCTGGGGAAGTCGCAGCACGGTGGCCGGCTCGCCACTGATGTCGGAGGATGCACCGCATGAAGCATGCCGTCGCCGTCGAGCGGATAAGTGTAGCTTCCAAGGGGCGCGAACCTGGAATTGGGCCCGTTGCGGTAGTAGGTGCCATCCAGGTCGGCGGGTACGGCGCCGGAGATCACGGCGACCGGCGTCTCGTCCAGCTCGGACTGGGTGGGAGCGAAGATACCGTTGAGGAATGGACTGCCGGCGGGATCGAAATTGGAGGACATCCGTTCCTCTTGGTCAAGCTTTAAGGAGCCAAGCATAACATGGACTTCCATGGTCAGCAGACATCTGGAGGTGGGTTGGTCAGAGCTCGCGCCCAGGGCTTGAGGGAACGGTTGAGAATCGGAAAAGTCGGAGAGATTTTGCGATTCGACGGGGTAAGCAGGTCGAGTTTATTGGGGGCTCATTAAACTTAACATAATATCTGTTATCGGACATTACCGACCATTCCTTTCCGAGAGTGTTCTTTGTCACGATAAACGGTGTGAAGCGCGGGAATTCGCGCATGGATGGCGCTCGCCATGTGGCCGTGTACACGTCTAAATTACGGAAAAAAGTGGAACACGTTACCTGGCGAGGTTCATGAAAGAATATTTTGGATGGCAGGTCTTTTCGACGTGTACTCTGTTCACGCTGATCACAGGAAGTGTCCTTCTCGCGCAAGATCCCAAGCCTACTTATCCGAGTATGGCATCCCTCTCACAATATCTGATGTCTGATCGCGATGCGGAGATCGCCCTGGCGCGTAGTGCCGCTCCCGAGGCAATTTCGAATGATGCCGAGATCCTGGTATTGGAGAAAGACGGATACAAGACCGCTGTTCCGGGAAAGAACGGCTTTGTGTGCGTGGTCGAAAGGTCCTGGATGTCCAATTTTGATTCGTCTCAGTATTGGAACCCAAGACTTCGGGGCCCCGTCTGCTTTAATCCACAGGCAGCCCGCTCGATTCTGCCCATCACTATCAAACGCACAACCCTGGTTCTAGCTGGACACACCAAGAGCGAAATCATGGACGCCATGGCCGCTGAAGTCAGAAATAAACAACTCCCGGGCTTGGAACCTGGCGGAATGTCTTACATGATGTCGCGGGCAGGATTCCTGGATGACTCGGCAGGCCATTGGATTCCCCACCTCATGTTCTATACGGCTTTAGGCGTGAACTGGGGTGCCGACCTGCCAGATTCCCCGGTGATGCTGAACCCTCAATTTCAAGGGAAACCTGAACCAATCGACGTGCTCATGATACCCGCAGGCAAGTGGTCGGACGGAACGGCTGCACCCCTCATGTAATAAGTTCGCTTTAGGAGACGGTTAGCAAAGTCGATGTTCAGATCAACACGACCTTGGGATGAAACAGCGTCCCTGCCACCCGGCTGGCCAGGCAGACCAGCTCCGCCTGTCCGGCAAAGACTTTGACCCAGCGCGACCGCGACATCTCCGGCAGGTTGACGGTGCGGCCGTGGCGGATCTTGCCGACATCTTCCTCGGTGGCGGTGACGCACGGAATCTCCGGCAGGACCCGTCGCGGATGGAACAGCAAGTCCTCGATGCCGTCGCTGCGCGCGGCTTCGGCGATCTGCTTCCAGCGTGTGGCTCTGCTCGATGCTGAATTCTGCCACGGCGGTCCGCCGCAGGCTGGCCAGGTGAGCTCCAATACCCAGCTTCTGCCCCAGTTCATGGGCCAGGCTGCGGACATAGGTTCCGGACGAGACCCGGCAGTGGAACGTCGACCAGATCGCCCTCAAGACCTGTCGATCGGTGAATTCCTTGACCTCGACCTCGACCGGCTGGAGCTCGACTTCCTGCTTCTTGCGGGCCAGCTTGTAGGCGGGAACGCCCTTGATCTTCTTGGCCGAAAACGGCGGAGGAACCTGCTGGATGTGAGCCCATGAAGCCCTGCGATGCGGCCTGCAATTTCTTCAAGTGTTACTTTAACTTCTTGCGGCGGCCCGACCGGCTCGCCGTCGGCGTCATAGGTATCGGTCGCAACCCCCAGCCGGATCGTTCCTTCATAGGCCTTTTCCGACGCGGTATAGAACTGGCAAAGCCGGGTCATGCGTCCCAGCACCAGCGGCAGAACCCCGGTCGCCATGGGGTCGAGCGTCCCCAGATGTCCGATGGAGCGCTCGCCCAGAAGGCGTGCGGGCTTTGGCGACGACATCGTGCGACGTCCATCCTGCCGGTTTATCCACGACCATCACACCGTTGAGTGGCATCCTTCTGCTATCGTGGAGGTTGAAAGGCTGTTTGGTCAAATCCGCGGTAACGGCTCGCCGACGAGCCAACAAACGGAAGCCGCTTCCCTGCTACGCCAGCGGTAGCGCCCGATATGATTCCGCTGAAAGACGACGCACCCCGGATCGGCACGCCCTTCGTCAACTACGTGCTGATCGTGTTGAATATGCCTGGTCTTCCTGTTTGATCTCTCAACTGGCAATCACGACCGCCAGAGCCACAGCCTGAGTTCTCACCATTTCGGCGTGGTGCCGGCGCGGTTGACCGTCGTTCTGTTTAACCACGGATACGTGCCGTGGGACCTGATCTCCGGCCTGGGCATGCGCTATGTTCCGACCGCTGACTGCCATCGTGCCTGTACTTCACCTCGATGTTTCTGCATGGCGGCTGGCTGCACCTGATCTTCAACATGTGGGCGCTGTGGATCTTCGGCGACAACGTTGAAGACTACCTGGGGCACTCGCTCTACCTGGTGCTGTACTTTGTCTGCGGAATTGCGGCGGCGTTGTTGCACACGCTGTTCAACATCGGCTCAACCATTCCCAGCGTCGGGGCCAGCGGAGCCATTGCCGGGGTGATGGGCGCGTACTTCGTGCTTTATCCCGCGGGCGCGCGTGCTGACGCTGGTGCCGTTCTTCTTCGTGTTCTTCATGTGGCTGCCGGCGTGGATCGTGCTCGGCTACTGGTTCATTGCGCAGTTTCTGAGCGGAGCCGCAACCTCGATCACGCCCACGGCAGCAGCTCCAGCGGCATCGCCTTCTGGGCGCACGTGGGAGGATTCATCGCCGGAGTTTTGCTGATCAAGCTCTTCCCTGCCCGCACCCGGCGGTATCACTACGGGTTGTAGAGCTGCTTCTTCACCACGGAGGCCACGGAGAGCACGGAGTAATTGGCTAATCGTTGTCATGCTGCGGTTCGCGCACTCCATCGGTCCAGCGCTGATCGTGAATTCACGTTGCTCAGCTCGAGCGAAACGTTCAGCTGATGGACAGGCATTCCATGGCAGAGTCTCTGGAACCAAGAAGCTCCGTGCTCTCGGTGCTCCGTGGTGAATAACCTTGTCGCAGCTTCTACAGCGCCCCTGCCGGCCGGATCCAGGCTATATCTCTGACAGATTCACGTTCGGCGGCAGCAGCACCGCGTAGAGCACGGCCTGCGCGACGCTCTCCACGTCCATCATGCGGTCGCGGGGAGCGTCGGGCATGATCTGGTCCCACATGTCGGTCGAGGTCGCGCCCGTCATCAGCGCCGTCACGCGAATGCCGCGCGGGATCAGTTCTTCGCGCAGCGACAGGGTGAAGCCATAGCGCTCCGCGTCTTGGCTGCGCTGTAGGCGGCGTAGTTGGGAAAGACCTGCCTCGCCGCCGCCGAAAGATTGTTGATGATGGTGGCGCCCGCTTTCATCAGCGGCAGCGCGGCTCGCGTGCACAGAAAGACGCCGGTGAGGTTGGTGTCGATCACGTCGCGCCACATTTCCAGCGAAGTTTCCTCGACGGTCAGTACGCGGCTGGCTGATGCCGGCATTGTTGACCAGAATGTCGAGCTTGCCGAAGCGCTGTCTTCACCATCGCGAACAGCGCGCGACCGAGTCCGGATCGCGCACATCGCAGACGATCGCGAACAACTCTGTGGCTCGGCTGCGAGCCGGCGACTTGCGCAGATCTCGCTGCGCTTTCGTCAGCGTCGCTTCAGTCCGGCCGGTGATGACGACGTTGCAACCTTCGAGCGCGAGCGCTCGCGCGATGGCGTAGCCGATGCCCGGCTGCCGCCGGTAACGACGGCAACTTTCCGCCAGGCGCGCGCCGCTCGGCGGCCGTATTGGATTTTGTTCGGTTCTGGGACTGCGGCTTCTTCGCAGTCATCGGTTAGATTCCGTTGCCGTTCTTGGCGTGAATGAGCGAGAGGAATTCCTGCCGCGTCTGCTGCGCGCGGAAAGCGCCCAGCATCGACGAGGTGACGGTGGCGGAATGCTGCTTCTCGACGCCGCGCATCATCATGCAGAGGTGCCGCGCCTCGACCACCACGCCGACGCCCAGCGGCTGGATGACTTTCTGAATGGTCTCGGCAATCTGCACGGTCAGCCGCTCCTGCACTTGCAGGCGGCGGGCGAAGACTTCCACCAGCCGCGCAATTTTGCTCAGGCCGATCACTTTGCCCTTGGGAATATAGGCGATGTGCACCTTGCCGAAGAACGGCAGCATGTGATGCTCGCACAGGCTGAACATCTCGATGTCTTTGACGATGACCATCTCGTCGTAGTCGACGCTGAACAGCGCGCCGTGCAGGATCTGCTCGGGATCTTCGCGATAGCCCTTGGTGAGATCGTGCAGCGCCTTGGCATAGCGCTCCGGCGTCTGCAGCAGGCCTTCGCGCTCGGGATCTTCGCCCAGGCGCACCAGCATCTCGCGCGGCAAGCTCTTCGAAGCTGGCGCTGGTAAGGGTCGGGGTTTCGATGGTCTCTTTCATAAGTCAGCATCTAGCAATTAGCAATTAGCAACTAGCAACTTGAGCTTAGACTTGGCATTAGCTGCGAGTACGTCAACGGTACAGCCTGCTTTTGGCCTACGGCAGGGCTAGTTGACTCAGACTGCTCAATTCCGCTAACTGCCGGCATACTCAAAGCTGTTCATCATGGTCTCTTCCAGCCGTACCTTTTCCAGATGAGCAGCCTTAAAGTTTTGCTTCAAAATGTTGAAGATGACTTCGCTCAAGTTTTCCGTTGTCGGCACCAGCGACTGCGAACTCCGCGCGCACATTCAGGTTCTCGTGATCGAAGCGCTCCAGCACCTCGCGCCGCACCGCCTCATCCAGGTCGACCAGGTTGCAGACCATGCCGGTCTTGGGATCGACCTGCCCGCTCACCGTAACCTCCAGCGCGTAGTTGTGCCCGTGTCCATGCGGGTTATTGCACTTGCCATAGACCGCGCGATTCTCCGCCTCCGACATGGCGTCGCTGTGCAGCCGGTGCGAGGCCGAGAAAATGTACCGCCGGGTGAGATGGGCCTTCATGCTTCTCCGTAGAAATCGACGAACAGGTCAGGCAGTTCGTAAACGCGCACGCGATGCAGCTTGCGCGACGTTCAACTTGCTCTCCAGCCGCTTCCAGATGGCGATGGCCAGATTCTCGGTCGTCGGAATCTGCTGCGCGAACTCCGGCACTTCTTTGTTCAGATGCCGATGGTCGAGCGCCTCGAGGACCTCGCGGTTCAAGATTTCCTTTAAGTCTTTCAGATCGACCACGAAGCCGGTTCGAGGATCGACCTCGCCCTTCACCGTGACTTCCAGCGTGTAGTTATGGCCGTGTCCGTTGAGGTTGGCGCACTTGCCGAAGACGCGCTGGTTCTCTTCTTCGGTGAACTCGGGATTGTGGTAATAATGCGAGCGGAAAATTCGCACTTGCGGGTTAGATAGACCATAAGTCTGCCTGTAACGCATATGCAGCTGCGCCGATGAACGCGACTTCCGCTCGGCATGCCACATTGTCGTGCATGGCTGCGTCCGATCTCGAGCCGGCTTGAGCCGCTGTCGCCGCTATCGTACTCGCGTCCCTTCCATCGTCACCGAGCCTCGCTTATGAGAGATGTCGGAGTTCAGCAAAAGTATCGCGAACAGCGGCAATCCGAAGATCGCCAGGCTGTTGGACAGCCAGTCAAAATGAGCTCGCCGGATTCGCTCGATCAAGAAAAGCCAGCAGCAGCGATTGCGACAACCGCAGCCGCGGCAGCCCAGGCCGCCATCTCGCCATGCACGAATTTGCAACACCGCGAGTACGGCACAGGCGACGATGGCTGCGAACTCCAGCAGTCGGCTCAAGCGCCAGCCTGCGCGGATGCGGAAACAGCAGCGCCAGGTTCTTCGTCCAGCCTTCCCACATCTGCGGAAAGCTGCGATACATGCGGGTGCTGACCACGTCAGACAGCGCGAAACTGCAGTCTGTATCCGGCCTGCTTCACCGCTTCGCCAGCTCCACATCCTCCAGAATAGCTCCGGCCACCGCTGCATGTCCGCCGACCGCGTCGTAAACATCGCGCCGGATGAGCAGGTACTGGCCGTTGGCCGCAGCCACCGGCGACTTCGGATCGCAGACATCTTTTGGCCGATAGGTCGTCGCCAGCTCGGCAAAGATCACCGGCATCAGCGCGCGCTCGGCGAAACTGTGGACTTCCTGCTTCGGCGAATATGACAGCAGCGCGGCATCGGCACTCTGAGCCTCCTGCAAGCCGCTCGCGATGGAATCGGGCAGCATGCTTCGTATCGGCATCGGTGAACAGCAGCCACTTCCCTTTCGCGACTTTGGCGCCACTCCAGGCGCGTTGCATTTGCCGCTCCAGCCCGGCGGCAGAGGATCGGCGGCGATCACCCGCACCGGAAAGCTCTCTGCGATGCCGCGTGTGCCGTCGCTCGAGTGATCGTCCACCACGATGACCTCGTAGCTGCGCGCTCACTTGTCGCAACCAGGCTGCGCAGACAATCCGCCAGGCAGGCCTCTTCATTGCGCGCCGGAACGATGACGGAAACCTCCGGCGGATGTGTCGGACTCCCCAAAAGTTGCACCATCGAGTTGCGGCGTGGTCAGTCACGATAATCAGCTGCCGTCGATTATTATAGGAGTGTGAAGCGCTTCGTCTTCTTTCGTTCTTGATGGTTGGTATGTCTTGCTCGCCGCCTGCAACAGCGGCTCGCATCCTCCCCGCATCGGCAATGCTGCTCCCGATTTCACGATCACCGATTCGCAGCGCACGGTCTCGCTCAGCCAGTTGCGCGGCAAGCCGGTGCGTGCTGAACTTCTGGGCGACCTGGTGTCCGCCCTGCGTCGAGGAGATGCCGTCGCTGGTGCAGTTGCAGAAGCAGATGGGCGACAAGGTCACGATCCTGGCGGTCAGCGAAGATGCCGACGACGGCGCCTACAAGCAGTTCATCCGCGATCACGGGGTCGACCTGCTCACGGTGCGCGATACGGAGCAAAAGACCAACGAAGTGTACGGCACCTTCAAGTATCCGGAAACCTTCATCATCGATCGCAACGGCAAGATCGTGCGCAAGTTCATCGGCGCCACCGATGGACTTCGCCCGAGATCGTGGACTACCTCAACAAGTTGTGAGGATGCTCTGGGTCAGTGAAAACGGGCCCCCATCGGCTAAAAGCCGCGTTGATTTTCGCGAAGTTAACGGACGGCCTGAAAGTGAGTGCGTGAGAACCTCTGTCGTCCCTACAGGACTCGGACTTATTTACCACTTCACCCAGCACTCCGCCTGCGGCTGCGTGCTGGGCTAGGCTATTCCGCACCTACGGCGCTTGTTTTTCGCGCTTCGTATTCCACTGCCGAGACAGAAAGTTAGTTCTCACGCAGACGCTGAAAGGCCGTCCCCTTCAAAGCCTGTCTTGATCAGGGTTTCCTTAGGAATCACGCTCCTGTCAGAATGGCAGCCAGGCTGTAACCGGGGCGCAGAAAAGGAGAGGCAGGTTCGCCTCTCCTTTGTCGTCTTTCGTCACCGCAGTCTAGTACAGCCGGAAGTTCACCTCGACATTAATCTGCACTGCGACCGGCTTGCCATCTTTCATCGCAGGTTCAAATTTCCAGTTGCGAACCGCCTCAATCGCCTTCTCGTCGAGTCCCATGCCCAAGGCGCGAGCTACTTTGATATCGCGCGGCTTGCCATCGGGGCCAACGATCAGCCACAGCACGCAGGTTCCCTGATACTTCGCCTTGCGAGCTTCTTCGGAGTAGTCCGGATCGGGCGTATCCAGCGCGCGCGGAGCCGAAACGCCGCCGCCCACGCGGAATACGCCGCCACCGATTCCGCCGCCATGACCGGGACCAACGCCCGGCCCGGTTCCCGATCCGACGCCGCCACCGGAGCCCGAACCAATGCCGCCGCCACTGCCGGTTCCATTCGACGGCGGCCCGACGGAACCGCAGGCCATCGGATTGCCCGATGTTCGGCATGTTCGAAGCCAGCTTGATCTGCGGCGGCACCACGACCGTCGGCTCGACCGGAAGCTTGGGATGGTCGTTGCGAATCACGATGGCCGGAGGAGTGATCTGCTCCATCGCAGTTTGGGCAGCTTGCCCTTCGGAGCCTGCAGCTTGTCCCGGTCGCCACCGCCACCGCCGCCGCCTGATGTCTGCTCTTTCTTTTGGGTCATGGGCAATTGCGGACGTCAGGTCGGGAGCGATCAGGGTCACCGTCTCTTTGGGCTTGTCTTGCTTGACGGCCCTGGCGCCCATGATCGAGAGTCCGATCAGTCCAGCAACCATGGCCACATGGACCACTGCGGAGACTCCGGCGCTTTCTTTCTTGTAGTTGTACTCGCCCCAGATTTCGCGGACTTTTACCGGCCGCGAGGTCAACACAAGCGGCGGCAACTTTTCGGGAAACAGCGCAGCGCGGATGTTGTCCTTCAACGAGCGCCACAAAGACTCGTCCATGTTGGTCTGCGGCAGCAGATGCAGATCTTCTTGCTGTTCGGGCGGGGGAATCAGGGTCTGGTTAGCCATAAACTCGTCTCTTAGTCCTTCGGGCCGGGACGGCCAGCTGTACTGCTGCTCCTCGATCAGTGGGGCCGCAATTCACTGTCAGTCATTGCTGACGAAAACCCGTAACGACGGCCAGAATTGCTACCGGCTGCACCCGGCGGTTGCCCAAGGTGTAGCTGGATCTGCCATCTTTAGATGCAGAAATCCCCACATTGTTGTGTCGATTTATCCACAGTACCTGAGACGCACCCGAGGAGTAAAGGCGAGCTTCGATCGCAGCACGACTGATAGACGCGGATTTTGCCGCTCCCTATAATGAACAGATAGCTTGCATGATTCTTACATTCCAGTGATTAGCAGGCGGGAGAAATACGGAGTGCCGCTCGATCTGAAATCAACGCTGAATCTGCCCAAGACCGACTTCTCCATGAAGGCGAACCTGCCGAAAAACGAGCCCAAAATGCTCGAACATTGGGAGAAAACGCGGCTCTACGACCGCATCCGCGAGGCGCACAAAGGGCAGCCCATCTATGTCCTGCACGACGGGCCGCCGTACGCCAACGGCCCGATTCACCTGGGCACCGCGCTCAACAAAACCTTGAAGGATTTCGTGGTAAAGTCGCGCAATATGAGCGGTTTCGACGCGCCCTACGTGCCCGGATGGGACTGCCACGGCCTGCCTATCGAGATCAAGGTCGACGATCAGCTGGGCCGCAAGAAGCTCGACATGGATCCGCTGGCCGTGCGCGAGGAGTGCCGCAAGTACGCGCAGAAGTATCTCGACCTGCAGCGCTCGCAGTTCAAGCGGCTGGGCGTATCTGGGCCGCTGGGAGCAGCCCTACTCCACCATGGATCCGCAGTACGAGAGCGTGGTGCTGGAGACGTTCTATTCCTGTTACGAGCAGGGCTTGGTCTACAAGGGCCTGAAGTCGGTCTACTGGTGCATTCACGACAAGACCGCGCTGGCCGAGGCGGAAGTCGAGTACGAGATGCACACCAGCCCCAGCATCTGGGTGCGGTATGCGCTGACCAGCGATCCGGCGAAGATCGATCCGGCGCTGGCGGGCAAGAAGAACGTCGCGACCATCATCTGGACCACAACGCCCTGGACGCTGCCTGCGTCGATGGCGGTCACCTTCGCACCCGACGCGGAGTATGTCGCGCTCGATACCGGCGAATGGATCTACATCGTCGCCAAAGAACTGGCGCAGCAGACCATCGAGAAGTGCAATCTGGGCGAAGCGAAAGAGCTGGCATCGTTTCCCGGGCGCGAAGCTGGAGCACGCGACGTTCGCGCATCCCTTCCTCGATCGCAGCGTGCTGGGCGTGCTCGGCGACTACGTCACCATGGACACCGGCACCGGCGCGGTGCACACGGCTCCGGCTCACGGCGCCGACGACTTCAATACCGGCGTGAAGTACGGCCTCGATCTGCATTGCGATGTGGATGATGGCGGCATCCTGCGCAATGGGTTGCCGGAATACAAAGGCCAGCAGGTTTTCAAGGCGAATCCGCTGATCGTCGAGCTGCTGAAGAGCCGCGGCGTGTTGCTGGGCTTCGAAAGAATCGAGCACTCGTATCCGCATTGCTGGCGCTGCCACAACCCCATCATCTTCCGCGCCACCGAGCAGTGGTTCATCTCGATGGAAGGCAAGCTACGCCGAGCGGCGGCAACGCTGCGCACGCGCGCGCTGGAAGAGATCAAGAAGGTGAAGTGGGACCCGGCGTGGGGCGAAGAGCGCATCTCCAACATGGTCGCCACGCCGCCCGGATTGGTGCATCTCGCGCCAGCGCGTTTGGGGCGTGCCCATCGCGGTGTTCCAGTGCGACGGCTGCAAGGAATTCCTGAACGATCCCGCCGTGAATCGCCTGGTGGTCGAGCTGTTCGCCCGCGAAGGCGCGGATGCCTGGTACCGGTATTCAGCCGAAGAAATCCTGCCTGCCGGGACCAAGTGTGCGAAGTGCGGCAGCAACGAAGCTTCCGCAAGGAGATGGACATCGTCGACGTGTGGTTCGAGTCGGGATCCAGCCATGCTGCCGTGCTGGGCCACGAGCCCGGACTTCCCTGGCCCGCCGACTTGTACCTCGAAGGCGGCGATCAGCATCGCGGATGGTTCCAGTCTTCCCTGCTCTGCGCCGTGGCGACCAGGGGCAAGGCGCCCTATCGCAGCGCTGCAACGGCGGGTGGACGCTCGATCCGCAGGGCCGCGCGATGCACAAGTCGCTGGGCAACACCGTTGATCCGGTGGAGATCGCGGACAAGCTGGGCGCGGAGATCATTCGCCTGTGGGTGGCGTCGGTCGACTTTCGCGAAGACGTGATGGCCTCCGACGAGCTGATGCAGCGCATCGCCGACAGCTATCGCAAGATCCGCAACACGTTTCGCTACATCCTGGGCAATCTCGACGGCTTCGATCCCGGAGCGCGACAGTGTTGCGTTTGCCGAGATGCATCCGCTCGACCAGTACATCCTGCTGCGTGCCGCCGAAGTTACGAAGGACGTGCGCGAGCACTATGACTGCTTCACCTTCCATCGGCTCTATCAGCGGCTGAAGGATTTCTGCATCGTCGATCTGAGCTCGATCTACTTCGATGTGCTGAAGGATCGGCTGTATACATCGGCTCCAAAGTCGCTGGCGCGGCGCTCGGCGCAGACCGCGCTATGGCGACTGGGCGAGGCGCTGGTGCGGTTGCTGGCCCCGGTAATGAGCTTTACCTCCGAGGAAGTCTGGGGATTTCTGCCGACGGTGCCGGGGACGTCCCGAGAGTGTGCACTTCGACGCTCTTCCCTGCTCCCGAGGATCTGACCGGCGAGTTGCCGGAGGGTTTTGATGTGGCCGCGATGCAAAGCGACTGGCAAACGCTGCTGTCGGTTCGTGACGAGGCACTGAAGGCTCTGGAGGCCGCACGCGCCGAGAAGCGCATCGGCAGCAGCCTGGAGGCGCAGATTCATCTGGCTGCTCCGGAAAGCATCTATCCCGTGCTGGAGCGCTATCGCGATCAGTTGCGATATCTCTTCATCGTCTCGGACGTGGTGTTGGAGAAGGTCTTCAGTCGAGCAATGGCGACACCGGCCTGGCGATCACAGTCGGTAAGGCTCCGGGCCAGAAATGCGAACGCTGCTGGAACTATTCCACCCACGTGGGCGAAGACAGGAACTATCCCACGGTGTGTGAGCGTTGCAGCGCGGTTTTGGCGGAAATCGAAGCGGCGGCCGCAACTCATTAAGTTGCTAACTGCGCTTCCGCTGCTTCTTTCCTCCGGGTGGCAGCGTCTAACAGGAGAGGTCAGTTCGGATAGGCATGAACGGTAGCCCCCAGCAACGACACGCCATGCGCAAGTATTTCTTCCTGATCGCAGCCATGGTACTACTTTCTGGATCGCCTGGCGAAATGGGCTGTCGCCAGCAATATCGCGCTGCGCGACAGCGTGGTTGTTATTCCCGGCTTCTTTCATCTGACCCACGTGGAGAACACCGGGGCAGCGTTTGGATTGTTCGCCGACTCGTCCGCCCAATGGAAGGTCGGCGCGCTGGTGAGCTTCTCCGTGGTGGCGCTGGTCGATCGTCTCCGCCCTGCTCTGGAAGAACAGCCACTCGCTCAGCACCACGACCATCGGTCTCTCGCTGATTCTGGGTGGCGCGACGGGCAACCTGTGGGACCGCATGGTCAGCGGACACGTAGTCGACTTCCTCGACTTCTACGTGGGCAGCTATCACTGGCCGGCCTTCAATGTGGCCGACAGCGCTATCGTGATCGGCGCCATCCTGCTGATATCCGAAATCGTCTTTGCCAAATCGGCCAATGAGACGGTAAAGACAAGCGGGTAGCTTGTCCGGCGCCTGATATCGTCGGAGGTACTTGTCCTTTGATCTGGCTGCTGTAAAATTCGGTTCCTGAGCTGCACAGGAGTCGACATGAACGCTCCCGCCACAAAGAGACAATTTGTTTCCGATGTCGTCGACAACGGCGAAAACGGATCACTTCTGTATGCGCCGGAGTTTGAGCAATCGCCCAGTGTGTTACCGCCGGAGGCCCTGACCGGTAAAGTCGAGCCGCTCCCCAAGCAGGTGACTTTAACAAACCTTCCAGCCATCGCCATGCAGGGGACACTCGCACATCTGGGAAGCCCGGGCTCCTGCGAGGCGCAATCGTTTGGCTACGGCCTTGGATCGTACACTGCGGCCCGAAGTCCCGATGGTTCCGCCAAGTGGGATGCGTCTTTGGCAGAGAATGAAGTCAGTGCCGCCTTCCTCTACAACTTCGAGCACAACCGGGAAGGTACCCAGTGTCCAAAAGGCTCCGGGTCCCTGGGATATCTCGACCGGTTGATCGCGCATGGGGCGCCCAGTGCGTATGACATCCCTTATTATCCGGTGTGCTGCTACTTGAATGACATCCCTCTCGATCCTGATTTTCCAGATATCACGCGCTTCCGCCTGGGCAGCATGGCCACATTCAAGATCAGCGACGATCCCGAGGGTACAGTCACGTTGATCAAACAGTTATTGGCCGCCGGAAATGCGGTGGCGTTCTCAGGTCGCGTGCTCAAGAACTATTCCAATCCGGCCCTGGACGACGGCATCCTGTGCGAGACCGACTTCATTCCAAACAGCGGACATGGCCAGGTGGTTGTAGGTTATGACGATGAGATTGGGCCGCCGGGGAATCCCGGAGCTTTTCTGATTCAAAATAGCTATGGAGCTTTGTGGCCGCCGATTCCGAACACATCGAAAGCTCCGCCGGGCAGGCTCTACTGGTCCTATGAGACCTTCCTCAAGACACAGCTATTGGCGGCGACGGCCTATCCTCTGGAAGTTATGGCGGTGATGGGCACGCCTTTAACCACGACAGGCGAGCCCGCGGCGACCGTGAGCAAAGCCTATCAGTGGGCGCCTGATAGCGGACAAGGGGTTTGCCTGATCGCGATGCTGCAGTTCGAAGGGCCGGTCACATTGCTCAGCATTGAATTCGTTGAGCCATCTACGGGAACGACTGTTACCGGCGGATACTCGCGCAATATCAACAATGGCTACGTTTATATGAAGCGTACGGACGGAAACCAGTTCGTTGCCGGGGACTGGGGCATCAACCTCAGCGCCGAGGATATGAATGGAACGGCGGTCAGCTACACGGGCACGCTGACGATCGGGAGCGCCGAACCGGCGTCTCCTCCGGCAGCGGTCATAGGACCGAATACCGTGATCACCGACACGACCGGGCAACACGCGAGCGTGATGTTGGGCCTTGGCTGAGCAAGGCCGCGGCTCGCACGGGTAACATCAAAGAAATGACGGCCGGAGATGTCTTGTAGGTTGCGCCCGGACACGATAGCTGGGTCATCGGCGACGAGCCGTATGTGTCGATTCATCCCATGCGCGCGGAACGGTACGGGAGGAAATAGATTCACCCCGGGACATCTTGGAACCGCCAGCCGCAACGCGGCGGGATGGGGTTAGGCGTGGGCGTAAGCCCACGCTAAGATAAAAATCGAGCCGAGCCGCGGAGCGGCGACATGCACGCGCGTGATCCATCTCACCGACTTGTCGATCAGCCCCAAAATAGTCTGGATGAATGGCCGACTCGTACACGAAAATCCTGGTTCATTGTGTCTTCAGCACAAAGGCGCGACAGCCCAGGATCTCCGAACCAGAGAGACTCTGGACCTATTTTCGTGGCATTGCCCGCAATTGCGGGGTGAACGTTGTCGCAATCGGTGGAACCGCAAACCACGTACATATATTGGTCGAGCTTCCTTCTAGCCTGACGATCGCGCACCTCATGCGAGACTTGAAAGCAAACTCATCGCGTTACCTCAACCAAAGAGAACGAGGGTTTGCCTGGCAAGATGGATATGCCGCGATCAGCGTCAGCCCGTCGCAGGTAACGCGGTGAGACGATACATCGCGACGCAGGATGTTCACCACGCGAAGCGGAGTTTCGATGACGAGTACATCAGGATATTAGAGAAGTCCGGTGTTGAGTATTCGACGGAATATGTGTTGGGATAGTGTCGCCGCGCACGCGGCTCCGACCGTTTTCCCACGCTTTGCGTGGGCTTACGCCGCCGCCTCACCCCATCCCGCCGCTGTGCGGCTAGGGTCATAGCGAGATTGGCCTTGATGCATCGCAGGCAATGATGCATTCAGTTCTGCAGGTAATCCGGGTCGTGCTGCCGACAAGGATTCAGTTAGTCTCTAATACTTTTGGCTGAGAGCTGACGGCTGACAGCTTCTCTACGGCGTCCCGTACACCCGCTTGTAGACTTCAGCGTTGCGAACGATGGCTTGCACGTACTCGCGGGTTTCGGTGAAGGGGATGGACTCGACGAATTCGTCGATGTCGCGATAGTTCCCGCTGGCTCGCCAGTCCTCGACTCGCCCCTCACCCGCGTTGTAGGCAGCAAGCGCATACTCAACTTGACCGCCGAAATGGTCGATCATCTGGCGGAAGTAATGAGTTCCGAGCTCAATGTTGGTCGTCGGATCCAGCAGCGAGTCCGTGCTGTAGTGCGATAGTCCTTCCTTCTTGGCTTCACCCTTGCCGGTTCGGGGCAGCAACTGCATCAATCCATAAGCCTCGGCGTGGGAAATCGCGCTGGGATTGAATTCCGATTCCTGTCGTATGAGCGAGGCGACCAAATAAGGATCGAGCCCGTTCTGTTCCGAGTACGTCCGCAATGCATCCCAATAGGGCCGCGGGAAAAGTCCCTGCCAATAAGGTTCAGGCAGTTGGTTTACATCCATGGCGAAGTAGCCTGTGATCGCGCGCTTCAGAGCCTGCAATGCGCGGTAATACTCGCCGCCGCTGGTATAGATTTTCGCGATCTCGATCATCTCCCAGCAAGGACCGGTGGTGCTGCCAGCCTGTAACTCACGCACCGCCAAGTCAGTCATGCCTGCGTTTTGCAGCAGCTTGGCGCGGTTGTAATGAAGATCGTCCTCGGGAGGATCGGTAATCTGTGAGACGGGATCGAGCGCAGCCGCCGAAGCAACGTGCTGCAGGGCAGCCACGGTCACCACAGGCTCGACCGGCATGGTTGCCAGACGTTTGCGCGCCAACACCCCGTAGTAATAATTGCGGTAGCGATCGGACAGCCTGGTGTAATAGGCGCGGGCCACGCCATACTCGCGATCATCCTCGGCCATGCGGCCGCGCCAGTACATGGCGTTGGGAACTTCGTTGGTTCCGGGATAGAACTCAACCTGCTCCTCGAAATATTTCTTGGCCTGGTCCTTGCGATTTTGGCGATAGGTGAGCCAGGCGCACTTCCAATGGGCATAAGCGGCTTTGTTGCCCTCGGGAAAGCGCTCGTGAATTTCGCGATAGTAGTCGATGGCGCGATCGTAATCCTTGAGCAGCAGATACATGTTGCCGGCACTCAGCAGAGCCGACTCTAGCCAGGGGGACTTCGGGGTGGTGGCTCGCATGTGCTGCAGAATGGTGTCGAGACCGGCTTCGTCCTTGGCATCGCGAGCAATTTCTGCGCGCTGATACCACTTCTCCGCGCTGGCTTCGCTGCCGTCATCGGGGATACGATCGAGCGCCTCGCGGGCAGCGCGAGTGTTGCCGTCCTTCACATACGAGTTGGCCAGCTGAATCAGTCCTGCCGATTGCTGGCCTGCCGGCGCCAGTTCCACGACGTACTGATACTCCTCCGCCGCAGCCGGATAGCGACGTGCTTTGTAAAGCGCGTCGGCGCGTTTGAGGTGATCGCTGTAAGTTGCTGGAGGCAGCGTTGCCGCCTCGGGAATCTTTCTCAGATCAATGGCAGCCTGGTCAGCCGTGTAATTGGTCGCATAGTTGTAATAGAGATGGCGCAGGATCTCGGCGCCGGTGCGGCCTGCGCCGTTTTGCACGTAGGCCTTGCCGAGATAGTATTCCGTTTCGGCGCTGGCGGGCACACGATGCGCCTCTAGCATCTTGATTGCCTCGGTCGGCTGATTCGTCGCCAACAAAGCTTTCGCATACGAGATAGTGGCGTCGTGCGCGTAGAGCGAGTCCGGAAAACGGGTGCCAAAATCGCGCAGGTAGGCGAAGGACTCTTCGGGATTGTTACTCAGGACATATGAGTTGCCGATAAAAAATGCGGCGTAGTCTTTCAACTCGCCGATCTGCGGTTGCGCCTTCTGTAGCGCGGTGATTGCTGCTGGATATTGCGCGTCGAGGTAGTGCGCGTAGCCGATGGCAAACCAGGCTAGCGCGCCCGCTTCCGTGCCGGCATGGCTATGAGCGTAAATTTCGACGCCCTCGTAGGCGCCTGGCGTGCGGAACTCGACCAGCTGTCGCGCCATGGGCCGCAAATCATTGGAGGCCACAAAGCTGCGGTGCATCTGGTGAGCCCGGGCTGTGGTCACCTTTTTGCGTGCATGCGTCGAGTGCGGCGGCCGTCTTCTTCGAAGCCGAGCTGGTTGACTTATGGGCACTCGTCGAAGACGAAGCCTTCTTCTTAGGCGTGGAGGTGCTGTCTTGCGCAAGTGGGCCGCTGCTCGGCCACATCAGCAGGCAGACCAGACAAACGATAAAGCGGGTCAAGGAATTCACTGCGTTCAGTGTAGCGCGGTTGTTTCCCATCGACGACGACAAATCGTTGACAGAATCGATTCCTGTCAGTGACATCCGCGATGCTGCTTCGTCCGTATATAGACATAGGCTCCACCAGGGCCGTTAACCCTCGGGCGGAAAAGGCGCTCGAAAAATCCAAAAAAAATGCTTTCCCCGGTTTCCCGAATTCCGTTTCGAGTAGGTACAATAGACGGGCATTCGTTCCGGGGCAGTAAAATCCTGAATCTGCATAAACATGGGAACCATCCAACCAAAGGTAGCAGAACCAGCAGGCGATGAATTAACTCTGGTTCATGCGGCGAAAGCCGGCGACATCAGCGCCTTCGAGGAGCTGGTGCGGCGGTATGACCGCAATGTGTTCCGGATTGCGCAACACATCACGCAAAACCGCGAGGATGCGGAAGATGTGGTGCAGGACGCATTCCTGAAGGCGTACCAGAACCTGAAGAACTTTCAGGAGCAGTCGAAATTTTACACCTGGCTGGTGCGGATCGCGGTGAACGAAGCGCTGATGCGCTTGCGCCGCCGGCGTCCCGAACGAATGGTGTCGCTCGACGAGGACATCAAAACCGAAGAGGACTCCATGCCGCGGGAAGTCGCGGACTGGGCGCCGAATCCGGAGCAGTTGTATACGCAAGGCGAACTAAAAGAGATCCTGGGCAAAACGATCCAGGGACTACCGCCAAGTTTTCGGACGGTGTTTGTTTTGCGCGATGTTGAGGGGCTCTCCACCGAAGAGACGGCGGATGCCTTGGATTTGAGTATTCCGGCGGTGAAGTCTCGATTGCTTCGCGCGCGGTTGCAGTTGCGGGAACGTTTAAGCAAGTACTTCAAAAATCGTACTGGTGGAGATGGCAAACAGTGACCTGCTCTGATTTTCTGAAAGAGCTCACCGATTACCTTGATGAGTCAATGGACGCCCAGACACGGGCGGAATTGGAAGATCACCTCCAGTGGTGCCATAACTGCTACGTCGTTTGCAACACGACGAAGATGACCATCGAGATTTACCGCGACTCCCACCTTTACGAACTTCCCGACGATCTGCGCGGACGGCTACGCACAGCCATCATGTCGAAGTGCAAGGGCCACGCGGGCGACTGCGAAGGCGGTGTCGCGTCGGCGACACCGACCGATTCCCCTACGCCAAAGTAAGAGCAGGCGCTATAGCCGATAGCTGCTATTCGGGCCCGTTAGATTGCTGTCTTTCCTCGCGATTCAAAGGATTACGCCCTCCCGAATCTGACCTGTCCGATCCCCACTTATCGGTAATGGTGGCAACACCCTAACCTTCGAATTTAGCGATAGCAGCAACACCACGGGCCCACCGGTCACCGGGAAAGGCGAAGCCATCCGAGTGGCCAAGGGGCCGGCGGGAGCGAATGCGATCTCGGGTTCCTGGCGAACCACCAAGATGGAGAACATCTCCGATAATGCGATCACGTTCACCTTCAAGATGAGCGGCGACAAGTTGACGATGAACAGTCCTACCGGTCAGTCTTACACCGCGAAATTGAACGCCCGGACGCTCCCTACAAGCTCAACGGCAAGTGATCTATGTAAACTAGATGACAGTCGCGGCCGACGGAAAGACAATGAGCATGGTGTCCGACGACAAGCTGCATGGCAGGACATCGCATTTTGAGGCGACAAAACAGTAGGCGGCACAGAAGCCCTGGAGTACCCGGTTCGCCGGGTTCGGAATGACAAAACTAAGGGGCGTACTAGGGCGCAACTAAAGTTACGCCCCTTCAAATCTGACACAGAAGCTTCTAGTCCGCGGGCGCCATGTCGAAATGGTAGAGCCGAATTGTTTTGCCGACGATGCGCTGCGGTTTGTACTTTTCCAGCCAGCCGAAATCCCCAGGCTCCGTCTTGATATTGAATTCGCTGATGGCAATCCAGCCGGACGGCTTCTGGTTCGGTAGAAGCGGTTGCCATGCAGGCAAGCCTAGGTCTAGCCGCTTGAGGTCGGCAGAACCTTCATAGGCGACCCAGAACGAATCGATATGCTGTTGCTGAAGGACGGTGGCGAGCTGTTTGAGGTCCTGACCCCAGTCGAAATCGCTATCGATCAGTATGGTGCTGGCATACGGCTCGGCAAACTCATTGAAGTACGGAATAAAATCTGGAGCGGCGCGAACGCAGGTAACAATGCTCCAGAGGACCAGGATGACGGCGACGCCTCGGCCAGCGAACATCCTCTCCCGACCTCCGTTTATCTGCCACAACTTGAAGAAACCAAGCGCGGCGAGCATAGCCAGGAACGGATAGATCACCAGAATATGCCGCAGGCCCAGGTTCACCGGACTAACCATGGCGACGAAAAGCGGGCCGGCAATTCCAATCAGCGGAACGGCCACGGCGAGTAACCTTGGACGGATGATCGCCCGCGCTGCCCCTATGATTGCCAGCAGGAGAAGAGCAATCGGCGTCTTTACTGCAATCGCAACCGGAAAGAAGTACCAGCGCCCTCCGAAGTAGGTTTGTCCAAACAGATAGCCAATGCGTTTTTTAGCCGACAGGCCGAAAGCTTCGGCTAGTCCCTTAAAGAATTCCGGCGCGGGGACCCAGCGAAAGAAGAAAACTTTGGCGACCGCAGGCGGTAGCTTGGAGAGTTCCGCGGCTTCCACGGCTCTAACCTGTCCTTCATGGAGAATAGGGCCGACGGAAAATCGATAACCCGCCCAGATGACCAGCACCAGAGTCAGGCTCGCCACGCCGAGATATTTCCACGAAGGGGCGGGTCGCTTCTGGATCAGACAATAAATGTAGAGCGCCGCACCAGCAATAGCCAGATAGGACAGCCCCGACAACTTGCATAACAGCGCGAGTCCGACGGTGAGACCGGCGAGAACAGCAGACGACAGCTTCGGAGCCTGGAGGAAATTCCAGAAGCACAGGAACGCGCAGAAAAACATCGCGGTGAACGCCAGATCGGTTGTGGCCACCGACGCGTTTGCCAGCACCGGCGGACAGAACGCAAAGAACACGACGGCTGAAGCGGCCGGCCAAGGTCCGTAGTAGCGAACCATAAATCGCCACAACACGAAACAGGCTAGCCAGAAGAACGGCAATATGCCCAGGCGAGCGAGGGTCAAGGTTCTCTGGTAGTGGCCCTGGTACGCAAGGATTGCGTTGCCTTCGTTCCAGACATTGGGATTTCCCTGACTGCGGGCGCCAGCCAGATAAGGACCCAGTGCCACGGCTACGCGGGACAGCGGTGGATTCAGCGGGTCGTAGGAATACGAACCGGTGTCGAGCCATTCCATGCCCGCTGCAAGGTGTTCTCCCTCGTCGAAAGTCTGACTGAATACCGAATAGGTATGGACAATAAACAAAGTTGCGACCACGACGGAAAGCGTGGCGATGAGTATCGGCAGATAAGCAGTTCCCCACCGAGGAGATGCTTTGCCGTTCGTAGCCTTTTGCAATTCAACCAAGCCTGGCTCGTTCCCTGGCACGATGGGTCGCATCACCTTTCCGCAATTAAGTACTGCTCAATCGTTCCGTCAGGCATTTCGTAGATGATGATGACCAGGCTCTTGGACGGGTAGCTAATCGAGTACGTGCGCTCGGTCATTCCGCCGCGCAAGGAGAATCCGCTTTGGGAGAAACTTTGAGGAGTGCCTAACGGTCCGAGGCTGGAGGCGTAATCCTTCAAAGCCTGATCCGTGAAGTAGGCGTTGGCATTGTCGGTGAACAGTGAGCGATCGATCTTTCCCTGCTGCAGGCCGTCATAGATCTTGCGAATCGTCGCGTCCTGCTTGGGGTCTTGCGGATTTAAGGCACTGACCAGCAGCGAGCGAACCTGGCTGCCAATCTCGGAAGCCGCCACGGCCGCGTCCTGATTGGTTAGCACCACGACTGCAATCTTGTCGTCGGGCATCACGATGTTCTCGGCCGTGAACCCGGAGACTTCGCCACCATGCTCGATCACGCGATGGCCGTTTGGATTCGTCACCTGAACTCCCAATCCATAGCCGGTTCCCGCGCCGTTCTTGAGCAGAACCTCAGTTTCCATCTGATGATACGAAGCCGGCTTGAGCACGGTCTGATTCATCATGGAGATGTCCCAGCGAGCCAAGTCCTCGGCGGTCATGGCGAGTTCGCCGGCGGCGAACATCCAGCCCCGGCCTTCTTTGGGTGCGGGACGTGGTGGCCCAAGGGCATAGCGCAAATAGCCGCCGGGATCGGTTGGCGGAAGCTTGTTCTCGTTAGTGTCGGCCACACTCTTCATCGCCAATGGAGTAAAGACTCGCTGGCTTAATAACTGCAACAATGGCGTGCCGGATACCTTCTCGACAATCACGCCGGCAATCACGTAATTGGTATTGCTGTATTGCCACTTCGTACCGGGATCGAAGTCCAAGGGCTTGCGGGCCCAGCGATCCATAATGCCGTCGGCGCTGATGGGCTGCAGCATCAGCGGCGGAACATAGTCCTGCGGCCAATAGTCTTGATATCCGGAGGTGTGCGACAGCAACTCGCGAATGGTGACTTCATTGCCGCGAGTCAAGTTCGGCACATACTTCGATACCGGATCGTCCAGCGACAGCTTCCCTTCCTCCGCCAGCAGCAGGATTGCCGTGGCCGTGAACTGCTTGCTGATGGAACCAATGCTGTAGCGCATCGCGGAAGTTGCGGGGGTAGGCGGATCGAGCCGCGCGTCTCCATAGGCCTGCACGTAGACGATTTTCCCCTCCTGCACGATCGCGACTGAGGCGGAAGGCACGCCGGTGGTTGTCAACACGTGATGAACGATGTCGTCAATGCTGCTGCGCAATTGCGGAGTAAGCGACGGCTCCGTCTGCGCGATCGATGGCGTTATGACGGCGAGCCAGAAAAGTAGAATGCCAAGCAAAGAACGCCGGCGAAGATTAGAGATCAGCACACCCATTGAGAGGCCTCGAGGAAAGCAGAGATCAGAACCGATTACACTACCGCAATCGGCATTGCAGGAACAAGCGAAGGGTCACAGAGCATTCTGGCTGTGATACCGGCTGAGGTCTAGGAGCCTTGGATGGGTTTTTCTTCCGGTGAAGCGGAGGATTCATCGCTCTCCGCCGAGGCAGTGGCATTGGGGTCAGCATCCTGGCTGGCAGCACTGCCGCTATTTGAGTTGGGAAGCATGTAACCATCCAGCAGACGATGATGCATGCTGTAGAGCGCCAACTCAAGCCGGTCGGTCACCTGAAGTTTGTCGTAGATTTTGCGCAAGTAGTTTTTCACTACCTGCTCGGTTGTGCCCACCTCGCGCGCGATGTCTTTGTTCTTCATCCCTTGCGTGACACCGCCGATGATGCGCATTTCCTTTTCGCTGAGGCGCAACTGCTGCTTGGGCGCGGTGCCCTGCAAGGCCTGAGTGCGGTAGGCCTCGATGACCCAGTTGACTCCCTGTTTGTCGAGCCAGGTTTCTCCGATGGCAACTTTGCGCACACAGCGAACCAGCAAATCCGGTGAGACGGCCCGTGCCAGTATGCCTCGCACGCCGCGGCGAAGGTAATCCACGGTTTCCTGCTCACCGGCGCGGGGGGTTACCAGGATCAGCTTTGCGCCAGGCAGGGCCCGCCGGGCTACTTCGCTGATGGCGTCGGCCGGAGTCGGCGATAAACCTGCCTCGAACAGAACCACATCGGCAGGCACGGTGGCGACCGCCGTCAGGGTTTGCGCCATGGTCTCGGTTTGCGCCACCACTTCCAGATCCTCTTCCAGCGCCAGGATCTTACTCATTCCAACGCGGAAAATGGCTTCAGAATCGGCCAGGATAATGCGGACCACGGCTGGGGTGGTATCGACGGAGTCGTACCTCGCCGGCGACAAGGGCGAAGCCTCTGCTTCGGCTTGGTTATCACGAGCGAACTGCCTGCCCCAGCGCGGCGGTTTAGAGCCGCTTGAAGTGGTATTCATCGATCACCACCGCAACACTTCGTCCTGCGTCTTCCTCGGAACAGCGCACCACACGGCCTGCGCATATTACCTGCACGGGTTGACTGGTACCTAAGACTTCCACCGGCATTTCTATGGTGAACTCCACCGTTGAATCCACGTCAATGTCGGTGTCAGTGTGAAAGAGAATGCCCCCGGCAGAGATGTCCGTAGTCGTGGCGTGGTACTCAGCAGTCGGCGTCTTCAGCGTCACCTGCAGGTGAAGGGGAAACCGAATCGAGTTACGAAAGTCAAACTGATGGCCAGCAGACATGATCGAACACCAGCATACCCCGAGTGGCGCTAACTGCGATTGTTACTAAAGTACCATTAAGCGTAATTACCGTGTTCAAAAAAATGGGTTCCATTGCCAAGTTTTTGCTGTTCTGACAAAACCGCTAAGTGCAATTCGAGAAACAAATCCATAGATCACTTGTAAAGTATTACATAAATATAGAGCTATAGATTACTAATTTTGCGGCACTTAGTTACATCCAAATCGGAGAGG
This sequence comes from uncultured Acidobacteriaceae bacterium, assembly GCA_963746515.1. Taxonomy (GTDB): domain Bacteria; phylum Acidobacteriota; class Terriglobia; order Terriglobales; family Acidobacteriaceae; genus Bog-257. The sequence goes on from CAVVBO010000007.1 coordinate 888,851, forward strand.
AATCAGCCCTTCGAGGTTTTCAGAATTTTGTGCTTTCGGTGAAGTTGAAATCGCGGACTTTCATTGGCGGGACCACCATGTCCATGGATTCCTCTCCGCTCGCCCGGACAGGCGTACCCATGGACTCCACGTTCTGCAGCATGTGGAGCAGGCTTTCGTTGAAACGAAAATTGAGAATTCCGTGTTGCACCACGCCGTTCTCAACCAGGAACGTGCCGTCGCGGGTCATGCCGGTAAGGATTTTCTCGTAAGGATCGACCTCGCGGATGTACCAGAGGCGGGTTACCAGGATGCCCCGGGCGGTAGTGGCAATCATCTGCTCCACGGTTTGCCCCGGCGTCGACTTGCCGGCTTCAAACACGATGTTGAGTGGCGCTTCGCCAATTTCGTTGGGCAGTGCAAAGCCATGTCCGGTGGCTTTTATCGGACCCACCCGGCTGGCCAGCTCCGACTGCGACATCCGGCGGGCGCTGGAGCGGGCGTACGTTACCCGTTGAACTATGCCTTTGTCGATCAGCTTCAACCGGTGGCGCCGCATCCCTTCCCCGTCGAAAGGGGCGCCAGTCTGCAGCGGATGATAAACGTCGTCCCAGACAGTAATATTGTCGCCGAAGATTTGGGTGCCGATCCGGTCATTGAGAAATGATCGCTGGTCTAGCAGGGCCGAACCTCCAAAGTCCCAGAACATGAAGCCTACGGCATCGAGCACCGCGGCGGGCTCCAGAATCACCGTGTACTTTCCGGGCGGCAACTCACGAGGATTTTTCGAGCTGATCGCTTTCTCTGCGGCGACCTCCGCCAGTTGATGGGAATCGAGTTGCGTCACGTCCGGCGCGTTAGCCTTTTGCCATCCGGAGGACGTGTCGCCAATCATGGTGACCGACAGTTCAGCCAGAGTTTGCCGATACCAATCCGCGACGCCGCGCGAATTGAAGATGCCCTCAACCGATTCTGCCGAGGAGACGATACCCGCGGCCGTGAGACCGCGTTTTCTGGCGACATCGACCATCACAGCCGCCGAGTGAGCGCGATCTTGCGGAGTCGAGCCAGCGGTAGCTTCGAAGTAGCGGTGCACAGCAATTGCGCCGGAGTCGCCTGCGTTGCTCGCCACTTCCTCGGGCGAAGGCATGGGCAGCAGGTCGGGATCGGGATGCTGCACTCGCGCCAGGGCCTCGGCGGATTGCACCAGGCGGCGAAGGCTGTCGTCGTCATGCTTGTTGGTAGAGGCGCGAGCGGTGCGTCCGCCAAACGAAACCCGAGCCGAAATGTGATACTCCTCCTCGGCCATGTTCTGATGGATGGTGTTGTTGGCGAAGCGGGTAAGCGCGCTCCGTCCGCCCGAGATGAGCAACTCGATCTCGTCGGCGGAGGAGTGCTTGCGCAGCTTGTCGAAGATGGAGGCGGCCTGGTCGTGGGTCAGCATTCAGTAATCAGCTCTCAGCATTCAGCCCTCAGACATTGTCGCCAAAACTAATAAACCTTCCACTGACCCCAAGAACTACCCACTAGCCTCGCGCTCAATAGGTCCCGGCTCGGGTCCGTTCAGAATCAACTTTCCGAGCCAGAGAAGAAAGCATCTTCTTGACTTCTTCCACCTGCGCGTTCAATCCCTGATAGCTTTCCGGACCTACATAACCGAGATCGCGAGCCAGCAAAAGATGGTATTCCAGTTCACTTGCCGAGCCAGATGCGATTTGGAGAAACCGGTGGAATTCTCCATTTCCGCGTCGGTCGCAACCTTCTGCAATGTTTGCAGCGATCGACGCGGAACATCTCCGCATTTGCGGAGTTAATCCGAACAACTCCTCCTTAGGGAAGCTGGACGTCACTCTATAAACATCCAGAGTTGCATTGTGTGCCTTGCTCCAGACCTGCAGATCCCTGAAATTCTTCATTCCCTAATTCTCCTTCACATCACGTCGGTTCCGTGTTCCGTCGTGGGGCTGAATGCTGAGTGCTGAGTGCTCACTCGCTCCCTTTGTACGCCGTGCCGACGGCAATGCCGCGAAACCTCGCGGGCGCCGCGCCGTGGCCGGTGCCCATCACTTGCTGCGGCTGGCCTTTGCCGCAGTTGGGAGTACCCCACAGCGTCCATTCGTCACGTGAGCAGATCGCATCCATCGCATTCCAGAATTCTGTCGTGATGCCCGAATACGACGGATTCTTGAGCATGCGTCCGCGCTTGCCTCCGATAATCTCCCAGCCAATTTCGCATCCGAACTGGAAGTTGTAGCGCTTGTCGTCAATGGACCAGGAACGGTTGGTCTCCATCAGAATGCCGTGGTCAGTCGATGCGATGAGTTGCTCCAACGTGAGTGGCGATGTCCCGGGCAGGATGCTGACGTTGGTCATGCGCACGATGGGCAGCCGGTTCCATCCTTCGGCGCGCAGACAGCCGCCGCTGCGCGATGCGCCGATCTCGGCGGCGGTGTCTCGCGATGTTAGATAGCCGGTAAACAGGCCATCGGTGATGATGGGCGTGCACTGCGCGGCGACCCCTTCGTCGTCATAAGCAAAGGTTCCGAGACCGGGCCCGTGAGCTTCGGTCGCGTCAGCCACGACGTTCACGATCTCGCTGCCATATTGCAGCGTGCACAGCTTGTCGAGCGTGAGAAACGATGTGCCGGCGAAGTTGGCTTCCATGCCCAGCACGCGATCCAGCTCAATCGGATGGCCGACGGACTCGTGAATCTGCAAAGCCAACTGCGACGAGTCGAGAATGATGTCGTACTTCCCTTCCGGACACTGATCGGCCGAATGCAACGCTACCGCTTGTTCGGCAATTTCAGTTGCATGATCGAGTAGCTTGAATTCCTCGATCAACTCATAACCGCGATTTTGAAACTGGCCGCCATAGGAGTTGGGATAGGAGCGCTTCTGAATTTCCGTTCCCTGGAAAACGTACGCTGCGTAACCAGCGCCCGAGGTCACCGTGGTCTGGTGAATTTCTGAACCTTCGGTCGAGTAAAACCACTGTTCATAGCGGCGAAAGTTCATGTTGGTTTCCGCCAGAGTCACGCCTTTTACTTTGCGGAGTTCTGCGTCAACGGCAAAGAGCAGCTCCAGATTCTTTTCAATTGAGATGCCAAAGGGATCGATCTGACAAGGCGAAGTCCAGTCGGCCTTGGCAGCCGGCTCGGAAACCATGCGCAGCATTTGCGACTGGACGGTGCCGGAGGCCTTGGCGATCTCCACCGCTCTGGCCGCGCAACTCTCAACGCCCGAGCGCGAAAGATCGTCGGTCGCCGAGAAGCCGAATGCGCCATCGGCCACGACGCGAATGCCAATGCCGAGCGACTCGGAATCGGAGGCGCTGGCAATCTTGCCGTTCTTGGTGGCCAGAGAACGGTCGCGCTGATCCACGATGCGGGCCTCGGCAAGCGAGGCGCCGCGTAGCTTGGCCGTTTCCAGTGCCCAGGAAGCGATTTCTTTCATCTACGATTACCGAGATAAAGATGATATCGTGTTCGCCATTGTCGTGCTAAGTTGTAACTCGATACGAAACGATGGAACATTAGATTCATCGTCGTTTTGCGTCAGGGCCCGACTTTAGTCGTGCCTTTTCGTGCAAGGAATAAATCGGGGCTTTTAGCCCCTGCACGCGGTATCCGGCGGCTAAAGCCGTCCACGACACGACCGGCGTTCGGCATGACTGAAGTCATGCCCTGACACAAAACATATCTGCTGTAGTGTGTGTTTCGGCCTGAGAGGTTGCTGTCTGCGCGAATCGAAATGGTGCAATGACATTCGCCATCAAAACCGTAGTCATGAAAGAGGGCATGCCGAGTGTGGAGCAGGCGCGCGCCCGACTGCACGGCGAGATTCAGTTCGCGCAGCAAAGCAGGATCAAGGTACTGAAGCTGGTGCATGGCTACGGTTCTACCGGCGTTGGTGGAGACCTGCGCATCGCCTTGCAGGCAAGCTTGCGACAGATGATCGATCAGCGGCAGATTCGCGATTGCATTTACGGCGAGAATTGGCGCACCAGCGACGAACGCAGCTGGGAGTTGCTGAAGCGAATGCCAGAGCTGAAGAGCGACACTGATCTGGGACGCGGCAACCGCGGCATCACACTGGTCATGTTGTAGGCGTCACACGAGCGAATTGCCCGTTCCCCTATAATCCTTAGTTGGAGTCGCTGCTCGCCGCGAGATGACCTCCTTTCGCCAAGCAGATTCGAACTCTCTTCCGATGGATGTTGCCGTCCCTAATCCCGCCTCCAGTATCGAAGTTGCGGACTCGCCCCCTCGGGTCGCTATCGCCGCCTGCATGCTGGCCGGGATGTGCACATTCCTCAACGTGTACGACACGCAACCGCTACTTCCCTATCTGCGGCAGATCTTTAATGCATCCGAAATCGCAGTCTCTTTGACGGTGAGCTCCACCATCCTGGCGATGGCTTTGACTGCGCCTTTCATCGGGCTGCTGGCGGAATCCGTCGGCCGCAAGAAAGTCATAGTTCCGTCTCTTTACGCGCTCACGGTCCCAACATTGCTGGCGGCGACTTCGCAGAATTTGCACCAACTCATCTTCTGGCGATTCATGCAGGGAGTGTTCGTGCCCGGCGTGATCGTCGTTATCATGGCATACATTAATGAGGAGTTCCCGCGGCAGCATGTGGGGCGAGCCATGTCGGCCTACGTTTCGGGAACCGTGCTGGGCGGATTTCTGGGGCGATACATCTCGGGAGTTGTGGCCCACAATTTTGCCTGGCGACATGCCTTCATCGCGATTGGGTTGGTGAACCTGGCGGGCGCGATCATCGTGCAACAATCGCTGCCGCGGGCGAAGCGCTTTGTGCGCGCCGCCAGCATTGCGCACTCGCTCTCCGAGGGCTGGCAGCACCTGCGGAATCCGCGGCTGCTTGCGGTTTTTGGGATGGGATTCGCTGCGCTGTTCTGTCTGGTGGGAACGTTTACCTACGCGAATTTCTACCTCGCCAATCCGCCGTATCATCTGAACTCGGAGCAACTGGGCAGCGTATTTTTTGTGTACCTGTTGGGATTGATCGTGACGCCGATGTCGGGCCGCTGGCTCGATCACTATGGAATTCGGCTGACATCGTTTATCGGCGTTTGCTTCACCTCGGCGGGATTGCTGTTGACTCTGGTGCACTCGCTGCCGGTCATCATTGCAGGATTGGCGCTGGCGTCGTCGGGCGTTTTTATCTATCAGGCGGTCGGGACGGTACAGACGGGAGTTGTCGCCGCCAAAGCACGCTCGTCGGCCGCGGGATTGTATGTGACCTTCTATTACATCGGCGGAGGCTTGGGGGCGATCGTCACCGGATGGGCGTGGGTGTCGGGAGGCTGGCCGCATTGCGTGTACCTGCTGATGGGAGTTTCGGGACTGGCGTTGGCGATGGCGTTTGGGAGCAGCGGGAAAGAGAGTGCTAGCGCTGAGGAGGTAGAAGGTTAGCGGCTGTAGGCCGTCGTATAGGAACCATGTTTCCCCTCGTTTGAAGGCTCCTAACCAATTGGGCTGACACTTGTTACCGGTAAGGTAACTTTATGCCTAATGATCTTCTTCTTCCCTGATTTGAATCGGATCATCGCCCTCACCACGAGAGGCGCTTCGGTTTCCGCATAATCTCCGAATGCGTTTTGAGGATCGCCCTCTTCCACCTGGGGAGAAAATGACTCGGGAAATTCGTACTTCACTTCGTCAATCGAGCTGAGACTATCTTCCGCGGCGTCAATCCAAAGCCAGAAATCCCACCACTGCCGCTTCCAATCGTCCTTGCTGCCGCGCTTTGCTAAATGGCAGACAGCTAAATCATCGTCGGCTTGGCCTTCAAATAACAGACGCTTCACGGCACTGCGAAGCGGTGGAAAGGCCGCGAAAGCTTCGGTGTCAGAATCTAGTTCGATATATTGCACATTTCCGAGAATACCAACATCCAAGTGGACGTTCTTTTCTCGAACCAGCACCACCGGAATACCCTTCCCAGCAGCAAAGCCTATTTCCTGGAGAACCCACTGACTCGACATCCACTCGCCGCTCGCCAGCCTTTCGTTCCTGGTAAGAAAAGACACAAGCAGATTTGATCGAGCTATGTCCTGGGTAACTCCTCTATTGATTTCTTGCGCATGGTACTTCTCCCCGCTAAGTACTTTACAACCGTAAAATTCAAGCAGAGGCCGTGCACAGTACTTAATCCAGTCTGCATGAGGATCGAAGTCATACGACAAAAACACTACAGGCTTGGCGGATGGATTCGATTGTTCGTTCGATGTCTCGGAGTCGGCAGCTGCCATTTAGATACCTCGTTTGCGAGCAGTGGGAAAGAAGCCGTCAGCCCTCAGCCATCCGGGGTCGGCTAAAGAACCACTCCACCCAAGCATCAATCAGCTTGGGTGGGCACGCGACGTGCAGTACAGAATCGCGCAGACTTCACCGGCGAATACGGACGGGTTTATTTTGGGCCGTTATCGCTGGAGAAGAAATCAGCCATCGGGACTCCGTTGGTAGCCCAGCCCAGGTTGGACGTGGGCAGACCGAGTCCCTGTGCCATCAGGCGCAGGATGTCCCCTTCGTCATAACTGTTGTTATAGTTCCGGCTGTCGCCGCCGGGTGACTGATATCCCATTTTGCTGAAGGGGCTGATCACGACCAGTTCAACCTGCCCGCCGCAACCTTGTCCTTCGGTCGTGGTCTCGCAATCCGGCGTTCCGTCATCGTTGTCCTCGTCAAATACGATGATGAGCAAACCCGTTCCGCCTGGCCGGAAGTAGGGGCCCGCAAGCAAAGGTCCGACCGTCTGATGCAGCCAGGAGTCGAAGGTCGAGATGGGGCAGTCGTGCGCGTCATCGCAGCCATTGGGCACCAGCCACGAGAGGTTGGGCAGACGGTGGAACATCACATCTTTGGCGAACTGGTTATAGCACACAAAGTTACTTCTCTCTGTGTTGATGGTGGTCAGATATTCGAGGGGATCGTGACGGACGTAGTAAGCTCCCGCATGCAGCCCGGGGCAAACGAAGGCGCCAGGAATGTTTTCCACATAGTCCTTCCAGGTCTGGCCAGCGTTCTGCACCTCGAGAGCAATGTTATTCAGCGAAACCGGAAAGCTCTGAGGAGTCTCACTATCGTTGTCGGTGAGAATAGCCCCGGTGGCTAGGTTGAGATAGTTGCCAATCGAAGGATGCGTGTCCGAGTAGTAGTTCACGCCGACGCCATACTGGTTGGCCAGGGAAGTTAAATAGGGCATGTTCGTGGAGTTGTAGGACGTACGGAAATCCGTGTTCTCGCCCACCACAATCACTACGTTTCCGAATGACGGCAGACCTTGGCATAAAGCCGAAGGAACGACGACCAACGTGGCCAGCAACAGGCCCAGACACAGTCCAACCTTACCAAATCCTTTCATCTCGAATCTCCTCACCTGATTTCGAAATTGGGTTTCTTTTGACGACAAAGCAGGGGCATTATACAGCCAGTTTCCTGCGCGCCATAATGCGCGGTCGTCTTTATGCGAAACGCTGGGAGCTGGCATGAAAGCCAGTTTTATCAGAAGAGACAACCATCCGAAATCATCAGCAGCTTGTGAAGCTGTGCCCTTCGAGAAAGCCGGTGCCCCACGTTCGCCCTTCGGTTGGGATAAGGTGGGATCCTTCAGGATGACGAAGTGTCGAGAGGTGTAGGGGTCCTTCGACTCCGCCGCGCACAAGCGGCACGACTGCGCTCAGGATGACAGTTCAAAGCCGTTGCAGATGATCAAGAAAAGGGCGGCATCGCTGCCGCCCTTCTAAACACTAGCCCCTAATCCCTAGCCCCTGTTCTTACGTTCCTTCGTTCCAGCTGGCCAGGTACTCTTCCTGCTCGGGAGTCAGGCGGTCGATCTTGATGCCCATCGACTCCAGCTTCAGCTTGGCGACTCGCTTGTCGAGCTCTTCGGGAACCACGTAGACCTTCTTCTCCAGCGACGCTGTGGTTCTTCACCAGATACTCGACCGAGAGCGCCTGGTCGGCGAAGCTCATGTCCATCACGGACGGCGGATGACCTTCGGCGGATGCCAGGTTGATGAGGCGGCCTTCGCCCAGCAGGTTGATCTTGCGGCCGTCCTTCATCGAGTACTCCTCGACGAAGGTGCGGGTGGTGCGCTTCGAAGACGACATCTTCTCCAGCGCCGGGATATCGATCTCGACATTGAAGTGGCCGGAGTTGGAAACGATGGCTCCGTCCTTCATGGCTTCGAAGTGCTCCTTGCGCAGCACGCTCTTGTTGCCGGTGACGGTGCAGAAGACGTCGCCGAGCTTGGCAGCTTCTTCCATGCTCATCACGCGGAAGCCGTCCATCACCGCTTCGATCGCCTTCGTCGGATCGATTTCGGTGACGATGACCTCAGCGCCCAGACCGCGAGCGCGGCTGGCCAATCCACGACCACACCAGCCATAGCCGGCGACCACAAACTTCGAACCCGCCAGCAGGAAGTTGGTGGCGCGCACGATGCCGTCGATGGTCGACTGTCCGGTGCCGTAGCGATTGTCGAACAGGTGCTTGGTGTCGGCATCGTTGACCGCGATGATGGGATAGCGCAGCACGCCCTGCTTCGCCATGGCGCGCAGGCGGATGATGCCCGTGGTGGTCTCTTCCGTGCCGGCAATCACGCCATCGAGAACGTCGGTGCGCTTGGTCAGCGCGATGGTCACCAGGTCAGCGCCGTCGTCCATCGTGATGTGCGGCTTGTGATCGAGCGCCGACATGATGTGCGCGTAGTAGGTATCGTTGTCCTCGCCCTTGATGGCGAAGACCGGGATGTTGTAGTCGCGCACCAGGCAGGCGGCGACATCGTCCTGCGTGGACAGCGGGTTGGAGGCGCACAGCACAACATCAGCGCCGCCATCGCGCAGGGTGATGGCCAGGTTGGCGGTTTCAGCCGTGACGTGCAGGCAAGCCGAAATGCGGATGCCCTTCAGCGGCTGGTTCTTGATGAAGTCCTTGCGGATGATCTGCAGGACCTTCATCGACTGGTTGGCCCAGTCAATGCGCTTCTTGCCCATATCGGCAAGTGCGAGATTGGCGATATCGCCGGCGACGCGAGTGGGTGTGGTCGACATAATCTCCTTAGAACAGTTGCGAGTTTTCAGTTTGGCGCAGTTATCGCATTGTTGTCATCACGAGCTAACGCGAGGGATCTGCTTTCGTCTCGAGCGAAACAGATCCCTCGCTTCGCTCATGATGGCAATTTGGAGTTACCCTTGTCGAAACTGGATGACTCGAAACTTGGAAACTGAAAGAGGGGCGGATCGCTCCGCCCCGATTGTGAAACGTTACTTCGCTGCCTTCGCCGTCTTCTGAACGGCGGCACCCGCCAGGCCAGCCTGCTCGCGCAGAGCTGCAGCCTTGTCGGTGGCTTCCCAGGTGAAGTCGGGATCGTTGCGGCCAAAGTGTCCGTACGCCGCCGTCTTGCGATAGATCGGACGACGCAGGTTCAACGACTCCATGATGCCCTTCGGGGTCAGCTTGAAGTTCGCGCGCACCAGCTCGGCAATCTTCGTCTCGTCGATCTTCGCGGTGCCGAAGGTATCGATCAGCACGCTGACCGGCTCGGCCACGCCGATGGCGTAGGCCAGCTGCACTTCGCAGCGATCGGCCAGTCCGGCAGCAACAATGTTCTTGGCGATGTAACGCGCCATGTAGCAGGCCGAGCGATCGACCTTTGTCGGATCTTTGCCGCTGAAGGCGCCGCCGCCGTGACGTCCCATGCCGCCGTAGGTGTCGACGATGATCTTGCGGCCGGTCAGGCCGGTGTCGCCCATCGGGCCGCCGATGACGAAGCGCCCGGTCGGATTGATGTGGTACTTGGTGTCTTCGTCCAGCATCTCGGCGGGCAGCGCAGCCTGAATCACGTGCTTCAGGATGTCGGCGCGCAGGTCATCGTTGGAAACCGTCTCGGAGTGCTGGCTGGAGATGACAACCGCATCGATGCGGACCGGCTTGTGGTTCTCGTCGTATTCCACTGTGACTTGGGATTTGCCGTCGGGCCGGAGGTAAGGAAGGGTGCCGTTCTTGCGGACTTCGGTGAGTCGCTCGCAGAGCTTGTGCGCCAGGAAGATTGGCGTCGGCATGTAGGTTCTCGTTTTCGTTGGTCGCATAGCCGAACATCATGCCCTGATCGCCGGCGCCGCCGGTGTCAACGCCCATGGCGATGTCGCCCGACTGCTTGTTGATGCTGGAGATGACCGCGCAGGTATTGGAGTCGAAGCCGTAGAGCGCATTGTCATAGCCGATGGAGGCGACCACGCCGCGCACCAGCGTCTGGAAATCGACATAAGCCTTGGTGGTGATTTCGCCGGCGATGACGACCAGGCCGGTTGCGGTCAGCGTTTCGCAAGCTACGCGGCTGTGGGGATCTTCTTTCAGGCAGGCATCGAGAATCGCGTCAGAAATCTGATCGGCGATCTTGTCCGGGTGACCTTCGGTCACCGATTCGGAGGTAAACAGATAGCGATGGTTGGACAAAGTCAGAACTCCTTAATTATTGTCCGCCGCTCGGCGGACGACACAGAGCGCATCAGCTGGACACAGTGATACTGCGGTCAGTTCGGACCTACCTAAGAGGATAGCGGCCAACTGGGAAACTCCCAATATTTTACGGCTAAAGGGGCGGTTTCCGCCAGCTAAAGGTGCAAAATCGGCATTGAAATCGTTGCCGAATTAGGAGCCGGTCAAGGGGCTACATGCCGTGCGCTGGAGCTGCCGGCGGCAACTGTGATGTCACTTTTCCCTGAGGGTCGAGAAATTGCAGAATCGGATTGCCGTCGGGCGCAACTCGAATCACGATGCGGTCGCGACCTTCGATGTCCTTCAGCCGCAGGGCTACGGAACGATCATTACTGCGGCCCAGCAGAATTCGGGGCTCGCTGTGCGGCGTCTTGGCGCTATAGGCTTCCCAGGCGGCTTGTTGCTGGTCTTTCGGCAGCTTGGCAATGCGCGAGGCCTCGTCGAGATCTTCGGTGATGGGGTGGTCCGGCTGATCAATAATGCGAAGCTCCGAAGTGCGCTTGCCGTCTTCCTCGCCGGCATCGATGGTGAAGACCTGGTCCTGTTCGTATTGATCGAAGCTGAGATGGCCGTAGCTGGTGATTTTGCCTTGCTTGTCCTTGCTGCCGCCGAAGATCAGGCCGCCGTTCTCTGTGCCTTCGTCATTGAAGAACAGCATGCCAGCCGTCTGGCGGTCGGGATGCGGCGTTTCTTTGCCTTTGATGATGATGCCGGGAAACTTGGTCTTGTTAGAGATGACCATGCGCAAGCGTGCCGTCGGGTTCGACGATGTTGATGCGCTCGACATCGATCTCGCCGAATTTCTGCGTCTGGGTGGGCTTCGAGAAAGCAGCGAACACCAGTGACGGCAAACATAAAGTAAGGACGCCGGAGTAGATGGCGAGGAAACGCTGGCTGGCAAGAAGCTTGGTCATGGAAAATCCTTTACCAGTGGAAGACTACACGAACAGGTTCCTTGGCGATTTGTACCAGGGCATCGGCTTCAGCCGTGCCGCAGTGAATCGATCATGCTTTCGGGCTTAAGCCCCTGCAGAATACCCACGGTTACAGCGGCTAAAGCCGATTCCCTTTCCCGCATTCATTCGGAACGTCTAAAGACGTGCCCTGATACAAAGCCGAGGCAAAGCGGAACGCCACCTACGCCACCACCGATTGGATCGCGATGAGCTGGTCGAGAACTTCGGGCAGCAGGTTCAAATCGAGAGCGTTGGCGCCGTCGGATTTGGCTTGCGGCGGATTGTCGTGCACTTCCAGGAAGACGCCATCCACGCCGGCAGCGACGGCCGCGCGCGCCAGCAGTGGGATGAACTCTGGCTGGCCACCGCTCTGACTGCGGCGTCTCCATCGCCCGATCCTGGCCGACGGCAGTTGCACGGAGTGCGTCGCATCGAAAACCACCGGCGCGAACTTGCGCATGATGGCCAGCGAGCGCATGTCGACCACAAGATTGTTATAGCCGAAGCTGGCGCCGCGTTCGGTGAGGAAGACGCGCTCGCCGCCAGCCTCGCGAACTTTCTCGACGGCGTGACGCATGTCCCACGGCGAAACGAATTGTCCCTTCTTGACGTTCACCGCGCAGCCGCTCTTCCCTGCCGCCACCAGCAGATCAGTCTGGCGGCAGAGAAATGCCGGAATCTGCAACACGTCGACCGCTTCCGCGACACGCGGAACATCGGCGGCTTCGTGAACGTCGGTCAGCACCGGGACTTGGACGCTATCGCGAACCTTCCGCAGGATGCGCAAACCTTCATCCAGTCCGGGTCCGCGGAAGCTGCGAATCGAGGTGCGGTTGGCCTTGTCGTAGGAAGCTTTGAAGATGTAAGGCAGGTTCTTTTGCCGCGCGATGGCGGCGATCGCCTCGGCCATCTTCGAGCGCATGCGCTTCGCTCTCGATGACGCACGGCCCGGCGATGAGGAAGAGCCTGCCTCCGCCGATGGCCACATCGCCGACCTGGAAAGGAATGCTCAGCGTCGCCATTCGGCTATCGCGATGGAAACCGACGTAGTCTCCTTTGTGGCTTTGTCCCGCAGATCGGTCACTTTGCAACTGGCAGGAAGCACGAACAGGCGCGCGTCGGGTTCAGCCAGGCTGAGGCTCGGTGACGGTGAAGGTTTGGTCGCCATGCAGCGGATCCAGACGCGTCACTTGCAGGTTGATCCCTAAGTTGGGCGAATACCAGAACTCTTTGGTGTTGTCGACCGGTGCCGTATTTCCGATGACGCCAGTCTCAGTGGTTATGGTCTCGCGAGTTCCAATTGCCTCGACACTTTCGATCGTCTTGCTGCCCAAACTGGCGCGGCTGAGGTAGCGAGTGCCATTGGCAATCGGCCCTACCGGAACCACGGCCTCCGTCAAGGGCGCATTGTAGCTCCGGAGCTCACACTGGCTTAAGGAGGGATCGCAAAAATACTTGGTGTGCTTGGCGGGATCGCTGATCTCGATGCGCAACACTTGCGATTCCTGGCTTCCACCCTGCGGCACGAAAGAGCGGCGTTCCTGATAGATGCGGCCTTGGCTGTCGCGTACGATCAGCCGATGATTCTTCACTGTGGTGGTCGTGCCATCCGGCAGATGCTTAGTCCACTCCGTATCGAGATTCGCCTGAAAAGGAGCGCCGGTGAGGGGCGAGATGAAGATACTCATGATCATCTCGCGTGTGCTGCCGTCTGGCGCGTGCAGCGCGTCGTCCGACGCTCTGCGCCTGGATAAGCAAACCGACGGAAAGAAAACTAGAGGCTATGACGAGCAGCAGCGACAATCTGCGCATGTGCACCCCACGCAAATCCATTCTGCCAGAAAACAGGCCGGCGTGCTGAGAAGTGTCTACCCTTTTATCTTCTCCGGCCGAGGAATATCTCTACTTCCACTTCTTGGCGATTTTGCTGACGGCGCAGGCGATTCTCGTAGGCTGCCTTGACGAATGCCGAGAACAGCGGATGCGGCTCCAGCGGCTTCGATTTGAATTCGGGATGGAACTGGCAGCCCAGGAAAAACGGGTGGCCGGGAATCTCCACGATCTCCACGTAAGTTGCGTCGGGAGTTGCGCCGCTGATGCGCAGTCCGCCCGCAGTCAGCGCGCTCTTCGTATTCGCGATTGAATTCGTAACGATGGCGATGGCGCTCGCTGATCTCGGCTTTGACCATAGGCTGGCATGCGCCAGCGATCCCGGCTCCAGCTTGCAGGTCCACGCCCCTAGGCGCATGGTGCCGCCCAACTCTTCCACGCCGCGCAACTCGCGCAGTTTGTAGATCACGCGATGCGGCGTCGCGGGATCGAATTCGCTGGAGTTGGCCTGCTCCAGTCCGCACACATTGCGCGCGAACTCAATGCACGCCGTCTGCATGCCCAGGCAGATTCCGAAGTACGGCACCTTATTCTCGCGCGCATATTGAATGCCTTTCAGCATGCCTTCGATGCCGCGCTTGCCGAAGCCGCCCGGAACCAGGATTCCGTCGACATGCTCCAGTTGCGCCTGCACACTCTGATCTTTCTGCTCCAGCCCTTCGGCTTCGATCCAGTTCACGTTGAGCTTCAGATTGTGAGCGAGCGCGCCATGCACCAGCGCTTCTTTCAGCGACTTGTAGGAATCTTCGTACTCGACATACTTGCCGACGATGCCGATGGTGACTTCGTCCTTGGGGTTGTAGACGCGATGGACCAGTTCTTCCCATCGGCTCAGGTCAGGCTCCCTGGTCATCGATGCGCAGGTAGCGCAGCGCCAGACGGTCGACCTGCTCATGCGCAAAAACCAGCGGCACTTCGTAAATGGAGGCCACGTCTTTGGCGGTGATTACGGCCTCGTTCTCGACGTTGCAGAAAAGCGCAATCTTCGACTTGATGTCCTTGGAGAGGAAGCGGTCAGTGCGGCAGAGCAGGATGTCGGGCTGAATTCCGATGCTGAGCAGTTCCTTGACCGAGTGCTGCGTGGGCTTGGTCTTCAGTTCTCCGGCGGCGGCGATATAAGGGCACCAGCGTGACGTGGACGAACAGCGTGTTCTCGCGGCCCAGTTCCTGGCGCATCTGGCGGATGGCTTCAATGAACGGCAGCGACTCGATGTCGCCGACCGTGCCGCCGATTTCGACGATGGCCAGGTCGACATCCTGCGCCACCTTCTTCATCGCGCTCTTGATTTCGTTGGTGACGTGCGGAATGACCTGCACGGTCTTGCCCAGATAATCGCCGCGGCGCTCCTTGGCGATGATGGTTTCGTAGATGCGGCCGGTGGTCCAGTTATTGTCGCGGGTCAGCTTGCGTGGGTGAAGCGCTCGTAGTGGCCGAGGTCGAGGTCGGTTTCGGCGCCATCGTCGGTGACGAAGACTTCGCCATGCTGGAACGGCGACATGGTGCCGGGATCGACGTTCAGATAGGGATCGAACTTCTGCAGGGTGACTTTCAGTCCGCGGCTTTCCATCAGGCAGCCAATGGAAGCTGCCGCCAAGCCTTTGCCGAGCGAAGACACGACACCACCGGTCACAAAGATGTACTTTGCCGACATCGATTCCTCTGTTTTGAGGATTTGTGCTGCCGGAAGTCGCGTCCGAAGTGCCCCTGATTTTCAGGGGAGCCCCGTCCGCCAGCGTTTCGGCGCGAATCAGGGTGGAGCGCGTAGGCGTGCACAACCAATTATGAATGGAAACGCTCCTGGTGGCAAGAACGAGTTGCGCCGGAGAGCGTTATCGATGGAGGGGGACGAGGCGGTTGCCGCTTAGCAACCGCTCGGTATCAACTGAGATACTTTCGGCCAAACAATCCAAGCGCGCCCGTACCTAGCAAAGCCAGCGTACCTGGCTCGGGAGTCGCGGCTCCAGGCGAACTGGAAGAAGAAGGATCGTTGCCGACGTACATGAACTCCTGAATGTCATTGTCGTTCGGATCGTACTGATTCAGCGGCGTAATAATGTAGACCCGGTTAAAGTCCACTCCAGGAAATCCCAGCCTCGCTTCGGCTTGGGCGGCTGCCAGCCAGGCTAGACCCCCGGCATCGATGGGCGAACTACGATCAAAAATGTGCCAAACGGCTTCGTTCATGTCCGTCCACTGATTAGAAGGGGTGGTCACGGTTTCCAGCAAAATCCATCCCGCTTGACGATAGAAGGCCAAGCCGAGAGCGCTCTCCATATGACCAAAGCGGGTCAGGCTGACATTGTTGGAACCCAAGTCGGTGACATCGGCCTGCCAGGTTTCTCCAACCGAGCCTCCGTGAAGGTAGTCGTCGCACATAACGGCCTGGACCGAATCAGCCGGACCGGCGGTGATGTAATACGGATAACCGAGCTGCCATTGCCCGTCCGTGAACCCGAGGAATTCAAAGTCTATGGGGTCGGCAAAAGCAGATACAGCTCCGAGCAGCACTACAGCCAGCAACAAAAGCTTGCGCATAATCCCTTTCCCTCCATAGGGGCTTGCCGGTTCAATCCGTGAACAAAAGAGTGCCATGACTTCCGTCCGCAAAATCCTAATCCTGCCAGGACGGAAGGCTTCCGGCGAACCGCAACGGGGAACCTTGGCTGCCAAGCGACGCAAGTCCGAGAACCAGAAAGATTGCACTTCTGGCCGGGGATTTTGCTCCGCGTGGCGCGACAGAGTTACTCCCGCATGGCAACGCGAGACTTCTAAACGACAGCTATACGGTTAAGACTGGCTCCGCAATAGTGCAACAACTATCAGCTTCGGTAAAACGAGATTCCAAGAACCCTTTTGAATCTGGTTCGTTAGAGCGCCAAACTTGATTCGGGCAGGGCTCTAGAAAGCTCTCTGTCCTAGGACTTGTGCAATCGGAGTACCGCAAAATTTCCTTAAAAATGCGTTACTTGGGAGGCAGGAGATGCAATAAATTGCAACATTATAGCGGAACTTTTCCACCGAAGATTGGTAACTCGCTTCCCCTCCATCAAGTTGCGCGATGCAGCATGGTGCAATGCCAAGCGAGACTGATGAGAGCACTTACATGCTACCTTGATGCTGCCCCGGTGAATTCATCCCTGCCCTTCATCCAAATCAGGGTCAAGCGTTTGCCCTAACTGTCCGATGCAGTGATTGGTGGAGTATCTTGCCAGAGACTCTTCTTGCATGGCCCCACCAACGTCGGCGGCCATGGTGTTATCCCCTGATCCTCAAAGCGGCAAAGCAGGACTGATGACGATAGAAAGCGGCCTGACGGCGCTGGCCGTCGCCGTGGCCTTCGGCTGGCCGAGGATTGGCTCGAGATTCTTCCTGCCGGTTGAGAAAGCATTTGGACAGCTGGCACGGAGGCGCGCTTTGTCGGTTGCCGTCGTCGCTCTGACCGCTGTCCTGCTACGTCTGGCAATCCTCCCGCTATGCCCGATTCCTCACCCGTTTGTCCCTGACGATTTCAGCTTTCTGCTGGCGGGCGACACCTTCGCGTCGGGAAGGTTGACCAACCCCACGCCTGCCATGTGGGTTCACTTCGAAAGCATCCACATCAGCATGCACCCAACTTACATGTCCATGTACTTTCCCGCCCAAGGATTGCTGCTGGCGGCGGCCAAGGTGCTGACCGGACATCCCTGGTTCGGTTTGCTATTGATGAGCGGGTTGATGTGCGGCGGTCTCTGCTGGATGTTGCAGGCCTGGCTTCCGCCGGCGTGGGCGCTGCTGGGCGGCATGGTAGCAGTCCTGCATCTGGGGCTGTTCAGTTACTGGATCAACAGTTACACCGGCGGTGGCGTCATCGCAGCGTTTGGCGGAGCGCTGGTTCTGGGCGCGCTGCCGCGATGCTTAAAGACTCCTCGCCTTGGGTACACGATGCTGTTGGCGATTGGCGTCATACTGCTGGCCGGCACTCGTCCGTACGAAGGTCTGCTGCTTTGCCTTCCAGTGGCGGCGGCGCTAGGGCGCTGGCTGCTGAATGAAAGGCAGCGACCGAGCGCCGCTTGGCTGCTGCGCATCAGCCTGGGTCCGATGGCGCTGCTGTTGGCTGCCGCGGGATGGATGGGCTACTACAACTACCGGGCCTTCGGAAGTCCTCTCACCCTGCCCTATACGGTTGATCGCAATACTTACGCCAGGGCGCCTTATTTCCTCTGGCAATCGGCCCGGCCCGAACCAGTTTATCGGCACGAAGTAATACGCCGTTTTTATGACGAGAATGAACTTCCCTCGTTCGAGAGCACGCACACCCATTTCTTCAGTCAGACTTTATTCAAAGCAATTTCGGGAGCCCTGTTTTTCTCCGGCATCGCTTTGCTCCCGCCGCTGGTTATGGTTCGCCGAGTGTTGCGGGATCGCCGTACCCGCTTTCTGGTTTTGTGTCTGGTGGTCATGTCGGCCGGGATGCTGATCCAGATATTCTTCATCCCCCACTATGTTGCGCCGTTTACGGCAGTTTTCTATGCGCTTGGTCTGCAGGCAATGCGGCATCTCCGGCTGGCACGCCTGGATGGCCGGCCGGTGGGGCTCGGCCTGGTGCGGTTGATGTTGACAGTCTGCCTTGTCCTTGCCGGGGCGCGGTTGTTTGCCGGACCTCTACATCTCGGCGTTCCGGAACGGCCGGCTTCCAATTGGCTTTCCAGCTGGTATGGTCCGGGCAACTTCGGCACCGAGCGGGCCGAAACCGAAGCTCGTCTGCAACAACTTCCCGGCAAACAACTGGTAATTGTGCGATATTCTCCGGATCATTATTACCTGAACGAGTGGGTCTACAATGCCGCCGACATCGACAACTCGAAAGTAATCTGGGCGCGCGAGATGGATGTGGCCGACAATCTCGAACTAATGCGCTACTACCATGACCGGCAGGTGTGGCTGGTGGAGGCCGACAAACATCCGGCGACGGCTTCGCCATATACCGTCCCTGGCCGGTGAATGCGAAGCACGGTCCCTGCCGGGACTGGCGATTCACAACAACATGCACTCAGGGCTTCGTCCTGGGCTGAGCTGAGTTGTCCCGCCAGGTGAGACGGGAGTGTCAGCGATGCAGCCAGTGTCGCCACGCAGGGGGAACCGCAGGTCCCTCGGGTTCGTTCGGGATGACAATCGTTGAATTGGCTGAAGCCCTCGGTCGTGATGACAAGCTAGTCGTTACGAGCTAGCGATCAGAAAAAACGAAAGCAAGTGGCCATGAGAAGATCCGTAGCGAACTGCTCTGCCGCAGAAATCGTTGGTTAGCGCGGTTTCTTTTTTATAACAATCTGGCCTCTATAAGAATCTGGTCGTGCAGTTGGGTGTTGCTGTCGCCAATGACGCCTACTGGCAACTCCAGGATGCAAGCGGTTTTCCAGCTTAGGCCCGCGATGCGGAACGGACCTAAGTTCTGCCACAGACCGCGCACCCGGAGCTTGCCATCCAGGGCAATCACGTCGATGGCAAAGCGCATGCCGAAGGTATGAATCCCGGAGGACGGATCGATCAACAATCCGCCACCGGGATCCAGACCCGGTTGGCCAAGCAGACCCACGGCCCGCGACAGCGCATTGTCCGCAACCCGGATATGAGCGCCGAGAACGGTGCCTCGGGTGGTATTGGCAACCTCGATTTCACGCCGTTGCAGCGCGGCTGGCAGCCGGCTGGAACTATGCATGTTTTTTGCGTCTCATGGCGACGACGCCCAATAGCACTACGACCAATGCCGCAGCGATCACGCGAATGACTGTGACTGTATCCATCGCTCTTGCCTCCTTACCGGTTTGATAATTGCCTGACTACTGAAACATTCCATGCAGGTTTTTTGCGATTAAGAATGACCGCCGGCCCCAGCAGCACAATGAAGATGCTGGGAAAGATGAACAGCACCAGCGGAAAAATCAGCTTGACCGTGGTCTTGGCGGCCAGCCTCCTCGGCCTGCTGG
This sequence comes from uncultured Acidobacteriaceae bacterium, assembly GCA_963746515.1. GTDB lineage: Bacteria > Acidobacteriota > Terriglobia > Terriglobales > Acidobacteriaceae > Bog-257. The sequence continues at coordinate 908,168 of CAVVBO010000007.1, forward strand.
CGGCGCTTCTGGCGCACCCCGTCGGCAAACACCCGCAATGCCTTCACCATGGGCGTGCCAAAGCGATCGGTCTGCGCCAGCATGTGGACAAAGCTCTTCACCGTGTCCAGCCGGGTACGCTCGGCCATGCTCTGCCAGGCCTCGATGCGCGGCTTGCCGGCGCGCTGCTCGAAGTTGATCTGGATAAACTCTTCGGAAATCTCCGGCTGGCTCAGGGCCAGTTCCTGGCCCGGCGCGCAGCAGCGCCTGATCGATGCCCAGCCCGGCATCGACGCAGACCACCATCAGGTCGAGCGCATCGGGCAAGCCCAGGCGAATATGTTCGCGGCGCGGTGCGCGTGCGGTGGTTTACCCAGACATCGGGCGCCAGATAAGCCAGCGCCATCAGGGCGCATGATCCAGAACATGGTGTTGCTGCGAATGAAGGTCCCGGCCAGCGACGGCGGTCACCGGCCCCAGCAGGCGGATGGCGAAGTAGGTATCGACGTCGGAGGCCTCGCGCAGTCCGGCGGCCAACAGCTTCTGCCGCAGCTTCTCGTCCTGCGCCAGCCCCAGCCGGGTGCGGACAAAGCGCACCACGGCTGAGCAGCAAGTCTGCATCCGCCGGTTCGCCGTCTCGGCCGGCTGCTCGTCCTGAGACGCAAGCGGCGCGCGCGTCACCTCCATCAGCCGCTTGCTCTCGCTTGGAGGAACGCATCAGCAGGAACACCGGGATCAGGGCCAGCGCGCAGAACAGGGTTACCATCAGGCTGATCAGCAAGGCCGGGCTCATGGTGTTCATATCTTCACGTTCACGATCTTGCGGATGGCCAGGCCGCCCAGCACCATCAGACCCAGGCCGGTGTAGACCAGCTTGCGGCCCAGTGGGGTCCTCGATCAGCACCCGGGTGTAGCCGCGGTTGGCCAGGCTCAGCAGAAAGAACATCGCGATGGGCAAGAGCGACAGAATCCAGCCGGTCAGCCGGCCTTGCGCGGTGTAGATCCGGATTTCGCCCTCGAATGCGCAGCCGCTCGCGAATGACCGCGGTGGTGCGGTCCAGAACTTCCACCAGGTTGCCGCCGGTCTCCTTTTGCAGCAGCATGGCGGTGACCACGAAGTTCAGCTCCGGCAGGGGAATGCGTGCGGCCAGCTGCACCAGCGCCTCGCGCGCCGGCAGGCCGAAGTTCTGCTGGCGATAGACTTCGCGAAACTCGGTGCGCACCGGCTCGGGACATTCTTCGCCCACAATCTCGATGGCTGCGGTCAGCGAGTGCCCGGCGCGCAGGGCGCGGCTCATCAGGTCGATGGCCTCGGGCAGGTGACGATTGAAATTCCCGCAGCCGCTGGGCTGCGCTGATAGCGCAGCACCAGAAACGGAGAGCGCGGCCAGAAGCCAGAGCGACGGCAGAAGGCCAGCCAAGCGCGCTGGGCAGCTCGTAGTAGCCGACGCCATAGCCCACGAGCGCCAGCAGCAGCCATGCTGCCCAGCACGCCGGCCACGCTCCAGCGAGCTTTCCGCCTGCGCGATCAGCAGATGCAGCTGGTGCAGCCAGTCCCAGCGCTGCAGCAGGCTGTCGAGCCAGTCGATCTGGCTGAGACGGGTCGAGCTTGACGAGTGGCCGCCGTCTCGTCGGATCGGCCACGATACTCTCTTTCTGCGAGGCGTGCAGCTTGGCGATGCGGCCTTCGATGGTGCGCTCGGCCGGCGGTCTGGCCGCGTCATCAGCCAGGATGACGCCAGAAGGTCAGCACCAGAAGCAGCAGGAAGATCAGGACCATCAGGAACATGGCCGGCTCCTTCCGCCGCAGGCGGCGATTCTGCGTCTCAGGTGACAGAGCAGTGCGCAAGCGCTCGAGTGAGGGCAAAGGTTTCATCTCGCGCTACACCTCCTCGGAGAAATCGAGCAGGTTGGGCGCCAGCGGAATGCCCGCCGCCTGCAGCTTCTCGGCGAACTTGGGCACGATGCCGGTGGCGTAGAAGCGGCCCAGCACCTTGCCGTTCGGTCCCAGGCCGCGCTTCTCGAAACAGGAAGATGTCCTGCATGCTGATGACCTGGTCGCTGGTGCCGGTGATCTCGGAGATGTGGGTCACCCGGCGCGAGCCGTCGCTCATGCGCGAGACCTGCACGATGACCTGAATGGCGGCGGCAATCTGCTGCCGCAAGGCCATCTCCGGCAGATTCAGGTTGGCCATCAGCGACATGGTCTCGATGCGGGAGATGGCATCGCGCGGGGTGTTGGCGTGGACCGTAGTGATGGAGCCGTCATGGCCGGTATTCATCGCCTGCAGCATGTCAAGCGCTTCCTCGCCGCGCACCTCGCCTACGATGATGCGGTCCGGGCCGCATGCGCAGGGCGTTGATCAGCAGCTCGCGCTGGCGCACTCCGCCCTTGCCTTCGACGTTGGGCGGACGGCACTCCAGCCGCACCACGTGCTCCTGCTTCAGCCGCAGCTCGGCCGAGTCTTCGATGGTGACGATGCGCTCGCGGGCGGAGATGAATCCGGAAAGCACATTCAGCAGCGTAGTCTTGCCGGCGCCGGTGCCGCCGGAGACCACGATGTTCAGCCGCGCCTTCACCGCTTTCTTCAGCACATCCATCATGACCGGCGTGAGCTCGCGATAGGAGAGCAGATCGTCGGCGGTCAGCGGATCGGCGCCGAAGCGGCGGATGGAAAGAATGGGCCCATCGATGGCCAGCGGCGGAATGATGGCATTGACGCGCGAGCCGTCCGGCAGGCGCGCATCCACCATGGGCGAGGATTCGTCGACCCGGCGGCCGACCTTGGAGACGATCTTCTCGATGATGTGCATCAGGTGATGATTGTCTTTGAAGACCACGTTGGTCTTCTCCAGCACCCCGCCGCGCTCGACATAAACCATGCTCGGCGGTATTGACCAGGATGTCGGTGACGGTCGGATCCTGCAGCAGAGGCTCCAGCGGGCCCAGGCCAAAGACCTCGTCCAGCACCTCGTTGGCCAGCCGGTCGCGTTCGCTGGCGCTGAAGGGCACGCCGTGCTCGGCCACCAGCTGCAGAATGAGGCCCAGCAATTGCTGGCGGCCGCGCGTGTCCTGCATGAACAGCAGCTTCTCCAGATCGACTTTGTTGATCAGCTCGCGATGGACCGCCGACTTCACTTCCTGCTGCGCGCGCCCAGCAAGGGATTGCCGGCGACGGGCAGTCTCCAGCGGCAGACGGTTCGCCGGGAATGGCAGTGGCAGCTTCAGCCATGAAGTCTGCTTTCTCAGACGGCCATCCTGAGACTCGCATCAGTTCCAAAACGCAAACCTCCGTTTCGGCTCCGGCGCCTCCGTGGCTGCTTCGTCCGGAACCAGGCTGGCCGCCCACTTCTTCATCTGGATGGCGAACTCCGACTTGCGTTCGGGCAGGATGGGGTTGCCGGTATTCATGGCGCGAATCAGGTCGGTCGAAGCGTTGGGAATGGTGATGGCGATCGGCTGGCGGATGGCCTTCTCGATCTGCTCCAGACTGAACGCGCCGTCCGAGGAAAAGCGGTTGATGACGACTTTGATCTTGTCGGGCGGCACGTTGCTCTGCAGCAGGCGGTCGATGTAGCGCGACAGATCGCGCAGCGCCGGCACGTCAGGGGTGGCGATCAGGTACAGCTCGTCGCAGCAATCGATGGTGGCCAGGCTGAGGTTGTGCACGCCGTGCGGGCAGTCGATGACCACGAACTCGTAGTTCTCCCCGAGAAAACGGATCGCGCGCTGGATATCGTCGAGCGAAACATTGGCCGAATCGTCGAAGACATCGGGCGAGGGCAGAATATCCAGACAGCTGCGAATGATGGATGACGAAGCCCTGCAGCAGGCTCTCGTCCAGCCGGGCGATGTTGCGCACCAGCTCGTAGAAGTGATAGTTGGCCTCGTCTTCTCCCAGATACAGCGAAACGTGCCCCAGGCGGCGGTGCTCGTCGAGGATCAGGGTCTTCTTGCCGTACTGGCGGACCAGGAAGCAGCCAAGATGGACCGCCAGAGTGGTGGTGCCGGCGCCGCCGCGAGCTCCCAGCAGCGCCAGAATCCGCCCCTGCGGTTTGGCGGGCGGCTTCTTGCGGGCGCTCGAGCCGGGTGCGCAGGCGGTCCAGCGCTTCGGCAGAGCTGGTCGGCGGCCACCGGCTTGGTCAGATACTCGCTGCAGCCGGCCCGCATGGCCTCCAGAATCAGGCTGGGATCGGCCTTGGCGGAAACCGCGATCAGGCTGCCGTCGGCCATGCAACGTCTGCTGCATGGCAGTTGGCCGCCTCGACCGCCGCCTGCGCGGTCGCGGTCGAAGTCGATCACGCAAACCGAAACCTCGGCCCGCTGCAGCTTCTGCAACAGCAGCGGATCGCTGTCATAGCGCGAATAGTCTGACAGCTGGCCGGCAAAGGTCCCGTTCTTGCCGCAGCACGGCCTGCTTGACGGCTTCCAGCCGTCTCGGCGATCGACGCACAGCGTGGCCGCGCACAGACCCCGTCGCACTCTCTTTCAGTTCGCTCGGTCTTCACGTCGCACTCCCAACCTTGTCTTCCTGAGCAAATATCGCTGCTCAGTTCTTGGGCAGATTTTGATCGAACGTCTGCGGCTGCAGGAACGGCACAGCCATGGCCGGCGTCGACGGCGCCGGCAGATCCGGTTTCGCTCAGCGGTGTCGATGATCTTCGGGGTAACGATCACCACCAGCTCCATGGTGGAGCGGTTCAGGTTCTTGGAGCGAAACAGCTGCCCCAGCACCGGGATGTCGGCAATGCCCGGCATCTTGCTCAGACTGTCGGTGGTGCGATGGTCGAGGATGCCGGAGATGCCGAAGCTCTGCCCGTCCTTCAGCTCAACTTCGGTCTCCGCCCTGCGCGTCGACAGCGCCGGCAGCGCATAGCCGGCAATGACCACCTCGTTGGTGTAATCCAGCGCGCTGACCTCGGGCGCCACCTTGCAGCCGAATGGTTCCGTCGGAATTCACGAAGGGCGTGAACTCCAGCTTCACCCCATAAGGGCGGAACTGCACGGTGACCGTCGGCACGCTGCCGGCCCCGCCGGGCTGCACGATGGGATAAGGAAATTCTCCGCCCGCCAGAAAGCGCGCCGTCTTGCCGTGAATCGTGGTCAGGTTGGGCTCGGCCAGAATCTCCAGAATGCCCTTGTTCTGCAGGTCCTTGATGGTCGTGCCCAGTCCATGCGGCGAGGTTGAAGTAAAACAGGTTCAGGAAGTCGCTGATGACCGCCGTGTTGGTGCCGTTCTGCGTCTGGAAGCGAGGGCGGGCTGAACTGCTCGGTGGTAGCCGAGCCGCTGTTCTGGCCCAGGCTGAACAGGTTGATGCCGAAGGCGGTCAGCTTGGAGCGATCGATCTCGGCGATGCGCACCTCCAGCTGCACCTGCGGCAGATGACGGGGATCGACGACCAGCGAGTTGATGACATCCTTGGAATAGACTCCCGCCAGCCGGGCGGCTTCATCGGCCGCAGCATCGCTGTCGACGACGCCGGTGAGATGGATCCGGCCCTGCTGCGCCTCGACTTCCACGTGATCGCCGGGCAGCGCCTGGGCCAGCGAATCGCGCAGCCCGGCAACATCGACATCGGCCAGCACGGTGTAGAGCCTGGGCCGGGCCGCTCGTCGCTCCACAACACCAGGCTGCTGGTGCCCGCCGTCTTGGCGGTAATCACCACCTCCAGCGGGCTGGCGGCCATGCGCATCCAGCACCAGCAGGATTGCTGACATAGACCCGCCGCAGCTTGTCGGCAAAATCGAGAAACAAGCGAGCGGCCTACGATCAGATGCAGCAGTCTGCAGGAGCACCCGGCTAGGCGATGCTCTTGCGGGCCGGCGCGATGACGGCGGCAGACTGGCTGCGGTCAGGGCCAGAGGAGCTAGCATGTGTCTGCGACGTGCGGCGCGGCGCCTCGGCGACGTCGGCAGCCATCGGTGACGATCGCCGCAGCTGAAGCTGCGCGGCGCCGCCGATTGTCCGGCTGCGACTGCCGGCGCCGGTAGGCCGCGCCGACGGGGTTTGTCCCGCCAGAATCGTGGCCCAAAGCAACCCGGCCACGATCAGAATTGCGTATGCGGCGAGTAAGGGGCGTTTTCATGGCGTCACTCAAAGCTCTTGGTCGTCCGCTTGTCGCCAAGGATGGTTTCGACCACGTCCGGTTGTCTTATCGGCAAGCGCGGGCGCGAGCGTTACTGGCGGGGCAGGCACCGGTCCTGCGCCCGACAACTGCGCAATCTGCACCGGCATGGCTTTGACTTGCGTATGGTCGGCGCCATTGCGCAGCACAAACTGAATGGTTCCCTGGCGTGCTGGCCAGCACCAGCTTCTGCGAGTCCTCGGGGGTCAGCAGCAGGGTCACCACGCTGACGTTCTCCGGCTTGCCCTGGGGATCGGGCTCCAGCTTCTGGCCGACGGTCAGCACCTCGACATCCTGCAGCACGATCTGGGTCGCCGGCGTGGGAAAGCGGTCGGAGCGGAAGGTGACCAGCACATCCACGTGCGAGCCGGGAAACAGAAAGCCGGCTACGCCCACGATCTCGTCCGACTTCACCGAGGTGGCACGCATGCCTTCGGGAATCTTTACGGTCAGGCCAATGCCCGAGCCGGGCGCCGCCAGATAGTCCATCGAGAATGGGCTGCGAGGCCGCGACCGGATAGATCACCGCCCGGCCGGCGAGGTCGCCGACTTTGCTGAAAGCGCCGGACAGCGGCATCGACGCCGGCCATTCGACCAGCGCCAGATCTTCCGGCTTCGAGCACCTCTCCCGCCTGCAGAGCGCGGGACGGAGCGACATAGCGTTGCACACTGGAGTGGGCGTTATGGCTGGTAAGCTTGCGGCTGAGAAAGAAAGTGACCGCGCCGGACAACAGCAGCGCGACAATAAGAGCGATAGCCAGACGACGGAAGTTCATGTCCTCATCTCAGCAGAACACTGCACAGGGACGATCCGGCGCCGGCGGCAATGGCCAGCCCGTAAGGCAGACGCAGGGTTCCGGGGTTGGAAAGGTTCAGGTCAGGATGAGGCCGCAGGCCGGCGCTGCCGTGATGCAGCAGCAGGCGGCCCAGGTTGGCAGAGCGTATCTTTCAGGCGATGGCGCAGCAGCGCCAGCAGCATGGCGAACAGTCCGCCCAGCAGAGCCGTGCCCAGCAGAATTCCGGCGACCGCGCTCAGCCCGGCCAGACAGCAGACGGCTGCGATCAGCTTAACGTCGCCGGCGCCCATGCCTCCGGCCAGATAGAAGAGCAGAAAAATCGTTCCCGCCAGCAGTCCGCCCGCCGCGGCGCTGCTCAGCGAGCGCCATCCGCCCAGCCCGAGGTGAAGCAACAGGCCGGCCAGAATGCCCGAGCCAGTGAGCCAGTTAGGGATGCGGCGGGTGCGAACATCGCAGATTGCGCCCAGGCCGGCGCAGGCGAACGACGCCAGCGCATAGACCGTATCCATGGCAAAGCCGTGCACGGTGTCTCCTGGATAGTTGCCCGCAGACCGGCAGCCCGGGCCGGCGCCGATCTACGGGGCTGGGTTAGTGGTTAGGCGACGGCACTGCTAAGCTTGCTGCCCACGGTGCTGAACGCATTGCTGATATTGCTGGCCAAGGTGCTCATCGCCGCAATCGCCCCCAAAGCGATGCATGCCGCCACCAGCGCGTATTCGATCAAGTCCTGACCGGATTCGTCCCGTAGCAGACTCTTAAGTGTCGGTAGTTTCATGTTCAACCTTCCTCCCCCTGCGAAGTCTGAGAGACAGATGGTTCTGTCCGCAGCTTGTGCAGCTATTTAGTACTCTCAGGGACTCCTATCGGCATTGCAATGGATATCCTTTAGAGTTTGTAATGGGTAAGGCTAGATTGGGCGGGATGCTAAAGCGGGAATAAGTAAAAGGCAGGACGATATAGCTAGAGCTACTCTCCAACTAATCATATGTGGGGAGTCTTATTATGTGTCGAGACTATCCATGGGCCAGCTCATAAATCGCCAGCCTGCCCCGAGCGTAGCCGACGGGAGCCCTGATACAAGACAATTATGAGTAGGGTCTAGCGCGATGTTGACATACAGGTGGCTGTCAGTGGCTAAGGAAACTCTGATCAAGTCAAAGCGAGGTCCCGCAGCAGCTAAAGCCGCATGATTTTGCGGGTACTTAACGGACGGCCTGCAGTTTCTGCGTGAGAACCTCTGCCGTCCCTGCGGGACTCGGACTTATTTACCACTTCACCCAACACTCCGCCTGCGGCTGCGTGCTGGGCTAGACTATTCCGCGCCTGCGGCGCTCCCCTTTTTGCGCCTTTTACTCCACCGGCAAAACACAAAGTTAGTTCTCACGCAGACACTGAAGGCGCCCCCTTCAACACAAGCCTTAATCAGAGTGTCCCTAAAAACGGAACAATCGTGAATGTAGGTCTTCTGCGATAGATTTACTTTAGTAACGATACTTTCAGTAATGGGGTGGTGGCTGCCGGGTTGAGGGCCATGGTCAGCGCTCCGCTGCCGGTAAGCTGCATCTGGTCGGTGACCACGTTGCCCCAAATCAGGGTTCCATTGGTGGTGCCTCCCGGAATCTTGAAGATGGTTGCATAGGTGCTGGAATGGAAATAGAGGGTCCCGGTATAGGCCAGGCTGCCGGAACCTTGCAGCTGCGGCGCGGAGGTATCGGCATGGTCCATAAACATGAGTAGTCCGCGGATAGTGCCCAGCGAGTCGGTAGTGTCGCCGGCATTGTCCCAGTAGCTGCCATTGGTGGTGCATTGCGCCAGCAGAACGTTGGTATCCAGTGAGCTGGCTAGACCGAGATAGGATGGCGGGGTACTCCCATCGCAGGTAAGGTCGGTAACCGGGACCTTGTCGACGCGGGAATAGCCAGGCGCGCCTGAAGCTCCGCTGATAACGGGCTTAGCGGAGCCATGAAAGTAGAACATCACTCCATCGGTCTGATGCCAAGTCCAGGGCCCGCCGCCGCCAGCGCCGTTCGGCCCGGCAGTTTGGGTTTTGTAGCTGCAGTAGGTGGTGCCGCTGATGACTCCGGTTGAATTGGCGCAGGGCTTCGCCATGCGGATGCTGTCGCTGCCGCCAACGGCCAGATCGCCATCCATATAGTAGACACCCGGAAGGAAGGTAATGACGTCATTGCCGTTTTCCGAGATGCCGGCCGGATAATATCCCGGGGCATATTCTTTACAGCCTTTCAGTGGATAGTTCGGCGGTCCCCAGCCGAAGTAGTTGGTAGGGTTGGTGTCGGGGCACCCGTCGGTGTTGTGAGCCGCCGGAATGAAATATCCGTTGGTTGAGTAAGTGAGCGGAGTCACCGTCTTCATGCCGCTGGCCGCGGGCACGGCTGCGTAGGGATCGGCAATGGGACTGGCGGGCCACGACCAATGACCGGTCGTACCCCCGTCGAAGCCGGCCGGCAGCCCGGTATTGCCATTAGTTCCATAGCAGCCGGTGGAAGCGCCGGGAGCAGTGGTTGGGCCTCCATAGGTGCCGACATCGGAGCCTGTAAGATTCGGGCCGCCCAGGTGAGTGTCAATCACTCCGCTGGATCCGCACTGCACGGCGGTCGAGCTGCTGGAGTTAACCACGATGCTGCGGGGCGGGCCGCCGACGATGGCCAGCGAGGCACCTCCCGTGTAGTACAGTGCGCCCGACACGGTGGGATTGAGCACCATGATGGGAGCGCCCTGCATGATCTGGGTAACTCCGCAAGTACTGTTGGCCGATACCTGCTGGGTCTGATTACCGGTCAGCAGCGTACTGAAATAGGTTTTCACCGGCAGCGATACGAGGACTTGCATAAAGGGATACTGGGTGACGGAAGAAGGAGGAGCGGTAACGCCGTCGACCGAGCTGGGAAAAGTCCAGGAGACGGATGCAGTGCCGCCGCTATATCCATTGAATCCGTTCTTGGCGGCGTACCAGCACATGGTTGGACCAGCCGAGCCATAGGAACTGCAGTTTCCGGATGTACCCAGGGTGAACCCGGCATGGGGCAAGGCCACGCCCGCAGCGAGCTCATAGATGTCCATCGCGCCGGCCTGGCAAGCCGCGTCGGCGGCAGTCTGCACCTGCTGGCGCTGAAACCAGATGTTCGTATAGTCCACGGCAAAGGCCAGGGCGGCCAGCAAGAACAAACTCAGCACGAGAACGACCACGATGCTGGCTTGTCCGGCATCCGTCTGGCGGCGCCGCCGCTTAATTCCGTCCTTCGAAGAAGAACCCATGAGATAGACCTCTCAGAAGACAATCCGTCCTTCGGCGGTGATCTGCATCTGCGGCGAGTTGAACCCCGGCAGAGTCAGGTAGGCGACGTAGGGATAAGAGATCGTTACCAACACCCGGCTGGACGGCGTCGAGGTCCCATCGGGCCAGGAAGGCGTCACCGTCATGCCGCTGGTGTCGTGAAAGGAAATTGAGGCATAGCTGTTGACTACGGCAGTGACGTTGCTGCCCGCGGAGTCCCCGCAGCCGCTGCTGGGGCCGCTGCACGAACCACTGTCGGTCCCATGAACGATGGCATAGCGAACCCCCTCGCGCGCGGCATTGCCCAGAACGCTGTAGGTATAGATAGCCATGCAGAATTCGAAGATCAGGAAGGCCATCAGAAATAAGGTCCACACCGACAGGGAGAACTCGATAAGCATGGAACCTTCATCGCTGCCTAGCAGCTTGGCTTTCCGGAAATCCCAGCGTCGAAGATCGTCCGCGAGGTTCATTAATCGACCGCCCTCATCTCCGCCTGCCAATGCACGGTCAAGGGCGGCATGGTGAAGGTAAAAAAGCTAACCGGAATAGGAGGGACCACGGTGTAGACGACATCGACGCGCTGGGTCAGCATTCCATTGGACGATTCGGGGTCCTGGTCAGGAGTGAAAGTAAGAGCGCCGGAGGGAAAGGTAGTGCAGTTGGTGACATAGCCGTTGGAGGTCTGCGTGACCCCGATTTTCTTGGAGCAGACCTGGACCGACGTCTTGGTGCTCATACTCGCCAGACCGGAGAGATCGCCGCCTGCCAGCCCGGCTACGCCTGCGGTATCAGCCAGCGAGCCGCCGGTTCCGGCCGAAGGTAGTTGCTGTTGCGCGGGCGAAACAAATCCTTGTCCGGAGTATAAGACAGCATTGCGCGAGGACGAAACCAGGTTGGCGGCGACGATGAAGAAGTACCCGATATCGATAGCAAAGCACAGCATGCTCACAAGGATCGGCATAACCAGGGCAGTCTCGATCAGGCTCGATCCGCGGAGACTCTTCGTTATTCGCGCCAAGGCTGGAGGGCACATGGTTGAACTACACTCTCCTTGCAAATGGTATGGCTAGAGTGAAGGCATAACCAAGACTTATCCGACGATAAGCAGACAATTACTTCCCATTATGAGTAGGGTCCAGAATGGGCGTAAGTAACCTTTTAATTTGCCGGATTTCCAACCAAATCAATGGATAGTTATGTTGGAAGAGCGATAGTCTGACATGTGGCCTCCCAATCAGCCGCGACTTCTGGAGTTCTATCGCATCCGGTAGCCGCTCTATCCCGGAGTACAGGAAGAGCCCGGTTCTGGGAAAGGATGTTTTCCTTTCCGGTATTGCTGGCGATTGTCTTAGGCGGAGCGATTTTCGTCTTCGACAGCGGCAGCATTGCCGATCCCGACATCTGGTGGCATTTGCGTAATGCCGAAGTCTTTGTCCAGAGTCATTCCGTCGTGCATCATGATTTCTATTCGTTCACAGCCGCCGGTTCCCGCTGGATTAACGAGGCGTGGCTGGGCGAACTACCTTATTACTTTGGCTGGCGATGGTTTGGCATTCGAGGCATCTACCTGGTGATGCTCACCGAGCTGGAGTTGATTCTGCTGGGAGTATTCGGGCTGGCTTATCTCAGCTCAAAGAACGTGAAAGCCGCATTCCTGGCTTCCTGGCTTGCCGTATGGCTGGCCACCGTCTCTTTCGGGCCGCGAACCCTGCTGGTGGGTTGGATATGTCTGGTGGCGGAGCTATTTCTCCTCATGCAATTCAAGCGGGGTAAAGACTGGATGTGGCTGCTGCCCCCTCTGTTTGTCCTGTGGGCGAACTTGCATGGATCATGGCTGATCGGGATGGTGCTATTCCTGACCTTCTTTGGGGCGGGATTGTTGAAAGGAAGCTGGGGCCGGATTGAAGCCACGCCCTGGACGCGAGATCAGCGTTGGAAGCTGGCGATGGTGGGTGGATTGAGCTTGGCCGGATTGTTTCTGAATCCCTATACCTATCATCTGGTTTTCTACCCCTTCAACTTCGCTTTTCGCCAGCGACTCAATGTAAATCATGTAGATGAGTGGATGAGCCTGGACTTCCATGGGGTGCGCGGGAAGATCCTGTTCGGAATGCTGGCGGCGACATTGGTCCTGGCCTTGGTGCGGAAGCGACGCTGGAGTGTGGATCAACTTGCATTCCTGATTATTGGCTACTATGCGGCCATGACCTATAGCCGCTTCCTATTCCTGGCGGCGATTTTGCTGACTCCGATGCTGGCGGCGGAACTGGATTTCTTTCCGCGGTATCGCCGGGAAATCGACAAGCCATGGTTGAATGCGGTTCTTATTCTCGCGATTCTGGGAGGCTGCATCTGGCGATTTCCATCGAGTGAACATCTCCTTCGCGATACGGTAAGAAACTATCCGGTGAAAGCGCTTCCCTATCTGCAGCAGTTCCAGCCGCAAGGCCGGGTGTTCAACGATTGTCTATGGGGTGGGTATCTGGTCTGGAACGCGCGGAACATTCCGGTATTCATTGATTCTCGCATCGATATTTATGAATACAACGGCGTCTTTGCTGACTACCTTGATGCCCTGGGCATCAAGAATACTCTGGAAATCCTGGACAAATATCATATCCGCTACGTTCTCTATCCCCAGGAAAGTCCGGTGGCCTACCTTCTGCTACACAACGCCGGCTGGAAAACCAAGTATGAAGATGGAACGACGGTGTTGCTGGAGCGGATAGGTAGTGTTCCTTGAGAAAATCGCAAGGCGTAACGGGAGTAACGGCGAAAACTGGTGCCTTGTATTTCCGGAACTGAAGTCCCAGTTATTCAAGACAGCCTGGACGGCGGAGGCCGGTTCTACCTAACGACGATTTGTCTAGCACGTACTGGAAACAATCGGAATCGAGGATCCTCGACCGGCTAACAGGCTGCTGAAAAGCCGGAAAGCAGGAATGACAAAAATAAAGGACTGGCCACGGCGTAGCTAAAGCTACGCCCCTTCATAATCACCTCGTGCCGAGTTTTTTAGCAAGCTGTTGGAGAAACTCTGATTAAGTCAAAGCAAGTCCCGCCGCGGCTAAAGGCGGTATGATTTTGCGGGTACTTAACGGACCGCCTGAAGTGTCTGCGTGAGAACTAGTGCCGTCCCTACGGGACTCGGACTTATGTAGCACTCGACCGAGCACTCCGCCTGCGGCTGCGTGCTGGGCTAGGCTATTCCGCGCCTGCGGCGCTTGTTTTTTGCGCTTGGCATTCCACCGCTGAAACGCAAAGTTAGTTCTCACGCAGACACTGAAGGCTGTCCCCTTCAAAATAAAGCTCAATCAGAGTTTCCTTAGAGATGTCGCAAGAAGTAGTTGTCACCCGGCAGCGACGGTGTGCCTCATCGGGCAACTTCGGAGTGCGCCATTGCTGCTCGGACGGCCTGTATTCGGTGCGATACAATGGCGCTTGCCTATGCAGAATGCAGACGTATTAGACGACGAGCGGACCGCTGCGCCGCCCTCTTCCCGGCCAGGCCGCTGGTGGTCGTGGCTGGGAAGGTATTGGGATTTTCTGGCGGTGTTGTTGCTCATCGTGGCCACAGTTCCGCCAACCATGCTCTCGCCCAAGACGCTGCACATTGTGTGGCGTCCGGGACTGTTCGACGATTCGTGGACGCTGGAGACCGACTTCAAAGCTTCTCGCGGCTTGTGGTACGGGCGAGACGTGGCCTTCGACTATGGCCCGCTTTTCCAATGGCTATCGAGTGCGCCGGGGCGATCGATGGGCGCGTCGATGGGCGCCTTTTACGATACCTATAACACGCTGCCGCTGTGGTTCGGGTTCCTGCTTAGTTATGTGACGTTGCGCTTATTGCTTCCTGAGCAGCGGCCGTGGAAGCGGTTTCTGCTGCTCCTGCTGCTGTCGGTCTACTGGTCACCGTTCGACGTGCGGTCGCCTTTCGCTATTTTTCTTTTTGCGGTGATGCTGCGGGGCTGGTATGGGGTGCGGCAGGGACAAGTCCGCCCGTGGGTATTCGGAATCGGTGCGGCTTTTCTGTGCTCCGCGGCATTTTTGAACAACGCCGATACCGGCATTTACGGCATCGTCGCCCTGCTGCTTTCGCTGGGCGGCATCGTGGTGGAGAATTGGCGCGAGACCCTGCTTTGGCCGCGCTATCTGGCAGGCCTTTCAACTTTCGGCGTGGCGCTGGTGGCTTTTGCCATCGTGCTCAACTGCTTTCTGGCGACCGCCTTTGACTTTCGCTTTTGGAAGGCTGTGCTGGCGTTCATTCGAGGATATCGCTGGAACGCGGCCGCGGGAATGTCGTCTGGTGACCGGATCTATCTGCTTGCGCCATTGGCAGTGGGAATCGCCGTTTTCTTTGTGCGCTGGTTTATACAAGGCGACCGGAAAGTCGTGATTGCTGCCCGCCCGGGATTTCTGCTGAGCGCACTGGGCTTTGGCTGCGTTGCCCTGCAAAGCGGATTAGTGCGCTCGGACAGCAATCACATTGGCTACGCCATCTTTCCTCTGCTGTTTCTTACTGGTGTAGTCTTATTTTCGTTTCGAGGAAGCATCACCTCCGTGGGCGCGGCCTTGATTGCGACTGGGGCTACCATGATGCTGGCCACTCCGATTATCGGACCGTCGGCGATGCGCTATCGTTACCGGCAGGTGTTGCACCCGATCACGAATTGTCCCGATGGTTACGGCGAGATCGACCGAGCCTGCTATCCGGCGCGAGGCGGCGGCGACGGCGCGCATTGTCTCGAATTACCTCGATGAACATAGCGCCGCCAACGATTGGGTCGTGATCTTCCCTTATCAATATCTGTATGGGTTAACTTCGCGGCGCAACGTCGCGCAGGGAGTCGAACAGGCATTTCTGGCGCATGATGCCTATCTCAAGCAGCTCAATGTCGACGGCCTGGAGCGAGAACCAGCGCCGCTGGCCTTGTATTTTCCCGATGCCGGACCCGGCCATCTATCGAACCCCAATGCCAGCATCGCCATCGATGAGGTGCCGAACCTCACGCGCAATCCGGAAATATGGTTCTGGATGTTTCATCATTACCGCACCGCCCAGGAATTGCAGCCTGGAGTCTTTGGCTTGCAGAGAGACGATACCCGCAACGCCAGGATTACGATGGACGCCCAGCCTTTAGGACTTGAGCCCAAGACGTATCCCATTGCCGAACGCAGCACGGCGATTCAGTTGGGCGCGCCTATGTGGCCCATAAGTCCGGTTGACTTCTTGCGGCTGCGGCTGAAGGTGAATTACAGCGCGCTGTGGAAGCTGCGCAAGCCGGAGCGGATGCAGTTGGAGATCAGCCGCGCCGATGGCAGTCGGGAATTAAAGTCGTTCGTGCTGGCGCCCAATGTTTCCACCGACGTCTGGTTTTATCCCTGGAGCGAAGCTGATCTGGGAAACTATTTCGATGCCGACGAAGCGCGGTGGCGCCCATCTCACCGGCCCGCGATCACCGAAATTCGGCTTGTTGTTGACGCCATTGGATTGGGTCTCGCAGACGCCGCAAGCGGTTACGCTGGAGTCGGCCGACGCGGTGCGGTTCACCCTGGGTAACGACGTCAAGCTTACGGACGGCCGGTAATTCTTTTCCCCATGGCTCCGAGCGGAAAGCGAATTCCTTCGATGAGGATCTTGCGAGTGAACTTGGATTTGCCGGAACGGCGCTCGAAAAAGATGATGGGAAATTCGGCGAACGGGATTCCGGCGCGGTGCAGGTGAAATTTCATCTCCATCTGGAATGCATATCCTTCCGACTTGATACCTTCGAGATTGAGCCGGCGCAGCGCAGAAGCCTGATAGCCCACAAAGCCGGCGGTCAAGTCATGTGCCGGTATGCCGGTCAACGTCCGGGCATAGAGGTTGGCTCCGAAACTTAAAGCACGGCGCTGAAAATTCCATCCGTTGGCGCCGCCTCCCGACACATAACGCGAACCGATCACCACCGGATTGGTTTTCAGCATTTCGATCATGCGGGGCAGCGACTCCGGCGGATGCGATAAATCGGCATCCATCTGGATCATGTGATCGTCGAGATTCTCGCGCAAAATCTTCTTCATGCCGTCGCGACTGGCTGACCCAAAACCACCTTTGCCCGGCCTAGGCAAGAGGTGAATATGCGAGTCGGTGGCCTGGAGGCGGCGGATCTCGTCGGCGGTGCCGTCGGGAGAATTGTCGTCCACAAAAAGAATGGGCTCGTTGCCCGCGGCGCTGCGGATTCTACTGACCAGCGTTGCGATATTGTCGCGTTCGTTGTAGGTGGGGATGATGAGCATTAGGATGACGCTTCTAGAATCGAACTCATAAATCGCAATAGTCAGGTTTGTGTCAGGGCGCGTCTTCAGACGTGCCGCAAAGCGGCGCACTACGACTTGGGCTTTAGCCCCTCAGGGCTGTACTTGCAGGGGCTAAAGCCCCAATCTTGGTAGCGTGTGCCGTTCGGCACGACTAAAAATCGTGCCCTGACACACCCCAGAACGATTTATAAGATGGCCTCTAGTTTATATGAAAATCCTACTGCCTTGCGTCTGCCTCCTACTGTGCAGCCGAGGTAAGCCGGACTGCGTCGACCGCGTCGATGGTGATGGCGTCCGGCTGTTGCGACACCCAATCCAACGGCGTAGCTACTAGTCGCAAACCGATGATAGCGGATCGCGAATTCAGCCGCCACTGGCTCTCGTCAGCATTGAAATAGCTTGCCAGGTCAGTAGCATCCCACGGGTAGAACCAGACGTCAGTGGCAACGTTGGGCTGCACTATCATCCATTGAAAGTCGCGGGTTCCGTCGGCGCGGCTGATCTCCAATTGCAAGCGCTCGGGTTTGCGCAACTTCCACCACACTGGATAATGAACCGTGAGCCGCAAGCGCAGGAAGTCGAAGCCGCCGGGCCAGGTGGGCGATCCGAGATCGGTGGTAGAGCTTCGCGTGTTGATCGGGTAGGTTCGCGCAGCCAGACCCAGCGGCTGGACTTGCATCGAGATGCGAGTGACGCGCGAATCGTCGCGTTGGAGACCAACGACGCCCGGAGTCAACGGCTGCACCGTGCGGTAATGGTGGAGGGTCCAGAACCACACTTCCGGGAGCGCGGGTAAAATTGGGCACCCCGTCCACTGGAACACTCAAATAATTGCGCGACCAGCGGGCCACCTCGGCTTGCGGCCAATGATTGAGGTCGGCATCGGGCAGGTAGAGCGCGGCCGCAGCCGGCGTGCGTTCCAGCCCGGCGATTTCAAGTTGCGACAGATAAGCGCCGCTGGCGGTGTAGGCCTGCATCAGGCCGCCGGCGACATTGCGGCGCGAGGCCAGTCCAAACATGGTCTGGTAGGGGAATACAAAGATGGAATCCGTTGGCACCACTGTGTTCTTGCAGGAAGCTGGCGGCAGCGGTGAGCATCTGCGGCGTCAAGCGGCTCCTGATAGCAGGCGCGATCGAACTCGCTGTATCCCGGTGGACACTCAGTTAACGGATTTCGCAACTGAGCATACAGACGAATCACGCTGGAAGGCCGGAAGATAGGATGCGAGAACAGCATGGAAGCCGCGATGGCGATCAGGACTCCAACGATCGAAGCGCGGCCTGATAACGAGAACAGGATGGTGCCGACGAAAAAGGTGAGGGCGAACTCGCCGATGATCACGTGTCCGATGTCGGAGCGCACCAGGGCGCTTTGCAGCATGGCCAGCGCAAAAAGAAAGCCGCCCAGTAGGAAGCCGAGGCGGTGGGTGATGGCGAGATTGCCCTTGCGGGTTAGGGCACGCCCCAGGAAGATCGCCAGTGCCAATCAACAGGGCGCTGAAGAGATGGAGTTCTCCGGCCGCAGTCATCGCCGCGGGCGTGGCCCAGCGATAGGCAGCGACCTGGGCAAGAGAATCGCGCCAGAAACGGAAGTCCAAGGGCGAGGCCATCAGGCTGTTGATCGCGATGACGAGTACGACCGCCGACAAGAAGAAGGTCAGCAACACGGAGAGCAACTTGCCGGCGAAATGTTCGCCGCGAGTCTCGACGGCGATGGCGACGCAGACAATAAACCATGCGGCGGTCGCGTAGACGCCGGTGTCGCCGGCAATCAGGAAGGCGATGGCCCACAGCAAGGCGCCGGCCGCTCCGAAGATGTAAGTTCGCACGCGGCCTTCCCTCACTACATACCAGCCGCGAAGAAATATTGCGAACAGCAGCACAGGGAAGGTGGTGCGTAGCGACGTTTCCCAGAAAGAGCAGAGCAATAACAGCAGGACAAAGCGCTTCCAGGCCGGCTGCTCCGGCATTAGCAGACGCAGCGCCAGATAGGCGAACAGGAAGGCGCACCAGATCGGGATCGTGTTCCAGGTCACATACAAGGCGCCCACGGAGAGGGGCATGGATCGCGCCGGGATGGACGACAGCAACTGATAGATCGGTCCGTGCGTGAAGGCGACGTCACGGCCAACCCAAATTCCGCGCAAGGCTTTGAAGCTGGCGTCGAGATGCCAATTGTCGTCGATGAGGCCGTAGTTGGGGACGAGGGTAACGGTTCGCGGCGCCAGCCACGCGGTGGGAAACGACGCCAGCATCAGCAGCAAGACGCCGAGGAAGTCCCAATATTTGGCAAAGAAGCTGAGGCGGCCGTTGGGCAACGGACGAGGTAGACGAGCCTGGCTTGCTTAACACGGCATCGAGCTTCTCCATAGACGAGAGACATTCTACCTTGCTGTGCGGCGATTGCGTGGAAGAGGAATTGGCGACAGCCTGCTGTGGGGTTAATTCATTCGAGACCTTCGCGACTCAGGACAGCCTCCAGGTTGCGCGAACCGTGTATGACGCGGAGAATTTCGACTCCCTCGGCAAACGGAAGATAAAGAATGATGATTCTTTCAAATCCCTCCACGCGAAAGATCCGGAGCGACCTCAGTCCCGGATGCTGCAGTCGGGGGCGCCATCCCATTTCCGGTTGTGTAGCGAGAAGATTGAAAGTCTCGTGCGCAGCGACCAGAAAGCGATGGCCTAATGCAGGGGTCTTGGTCGCATAGTAGTAGGCTTGTTCGTCGAGGTCTCCGTCTGCCTTGGGGCGGACGAGATAGCGGTTGCTCAATCGGAGCCGGTCTTCTTTAGCCGCTCATCCAAGCGACGATGTTTCTCTTCCCAATACTCGCGGCCTACTTCGATCAAGTCTCCTGAGTGCAGTCCTTCCAGAGCCTGGCGCTCGAGTTCTTCCTCAGCGTGCTCCTCGGAATGAAGAAGCCGTTCGACGTAGGCGTCAACGCTTAGTCCTTCGGCCTCGGCTCTCTCGCGAAGCTTTGTTTCAAGGGCAGGATTGATCGAAATGCTCATGGTTTATAGACTCGCGAGTTGTAGGATCTAAGCCCCAGTGTAGTCCGGCTGGAAACGCTGGTAAAGGAAGGATGCGGTTTTGGCGAATGGCGGAATTCCTGTCATACTCGCAAACCAGAGTTGATCATCGATTATCTGCGCGCCGGAAGTGCGGTTGAGAGGCGGGTGGCGACCTGATCGCTTCCCTGCCCCGTCGCCGCTCTGGCACGAGGGGGACATGCAGAGTTCGGTCAAAGAGAAGTTATCCAAGCCCCGCTTTCAAGAGACAGAGCAGGCGAATCCCACGGCCATCTGGACGTATGTCATGGCGGCGCTGCTGGCCATCTTCTATTTGGTAACCAGCATTTATATCGCGGCGCACCGTCTGTTCTGGTTCGACGAATTGTTCACGCTGCACATCGCGCGGCTGCCCGGCTGGACCACGATCTTCACGGCGCTGGGCCATGGCAGCGATGCCCTGCCTCCGGCTTATTACTTGGTGGTAAGAGTTTTCGACTCGCTGTTCGGACCCGGCGATGTCGCCGCGCGTTTGCCCTCCGCGATTGCCATGGTGCTGGGGCTGCTGGTGATTTTCGATTGCACCCGGCGCCTCACCGATGGGCTGCACGGCCTGATTGCGCTCTCGGTGGCGACTTGCTCGTTCCTACCCTATTACGGTTATGAAGCGCGGTCGTATGCGATCTACTTCCTGCTGGCGGCACTGACCTTGTGGGTGTGGACTTACACCGGCGCCGGCCAGCGGACGTCGGCAATTCTGTTCGGCGCGGTCTTCTTCGTCGGAGTTTGCTTCCACTACTACTTCGTGATGTGCCTGGCTCCCTTCGTGGTGTGGGAGTTGCTGCGCTGGAAGCCGGGGTGGCGTCCGTCGGCTAAGCTGATGGCCGGAATCGTGGGCTCGCTGATTCCGGTCGTGTTGCTTTCGCCGCTGATCCTGTCGTTCTCACACAAATTTGCCGGCGGCTATTGGAACCGGCCTTCCTTCACAGAACTGCGGGCCATCTTCGCGCAATTGTTTCCCGACGGCCTGTTCCTGCTGGCGCTGATCATGATTTGGATTGTGCTGGTGGGAACCGATGACGATAAAGATGCCGTGTTGCCGGCGATGCCGCCCGCCGAGGCGCTGGGCTGGTTGTTTCTGGGCATTCCGGTGGCCGCCTTCGTGGTAGCGGAGTTGAAGACCAATGCGTTCTACAGCCGCTATTTCATCGGCGTGCTGCCGGGAGTTGCGGTCGCGTTTGCTGTTTGCCTATGGCGGCGATTTCGCAAAGTCTCGTTGGTGGCGGCAGGCATCTTTCTGTTACTGGCGACTTGGGGAGTCGGACACCAGTTAACCTTCGTACAGCATCCCGACATGGTAGAGGCGACGGGAGCGCGGCCGTTCCTGCAAATGGAAAGTTCGTTGCAAGTGGAAGGCAAACGGTATTTCGTGTTTTCCGGACCGCTGGTTTTTCTGGAAGCGCAGTACTACGCGCAGCATCCGGAGCAGTGCGTGCTGCTGCTGCCGACGGACTTCAGCCAGCAGCCGAAGGGAGGTCGCGATCCCTATTTGCATCAGCGACTGGAGTTGAACCTGTCGCAATATTATCCGCTGCAGTCGTGGACCATCGACGATCTTCGCCGGCACGCGGCCCAGTCAGCCCTGATTGAGCCAACCGAAGATATTCTGACGGCGTTGCACCAGCAAGGGCTGCGGCCGGAGATGCGATTCTCGACGCCGATTCAGGTGCTGTACTTCCAATGACGGGATGGCAATCAGCCGGCTAGCATTCCTCGTCGGCAGGCTGCCAATATGGCGAGCGCACTCCGGCGCGAACGGCCACGCGCGGTGCCGGGGCTTGAGTATGGGCGCTGAAGCGCTCAGCGATGGCTTGCTTCATGTCTTCCTTTTTCAACTGTCTCAGCAAATCCGGTGTGAGCGCAGGCGCTCCGAAATTTTCCTCAGCGGCAATCTTGCTCTTCAACATTGATTCTCCTATTGATTATTACAATCCATTGTCAGCGGTCGGCGGGTTCTCCGCGCACGGTTACTACCGGACACGGCGACTCGCGCACAACTTCGTATGCGTGCGGCCACATCAGGCGATCCAGAAGGCCGTTCCAGGGGCGCACGCCCATCACCAGCAGATCAGCCTCGATCTTGTCCGCCGTTTCCAGAATCGCGGTCTCGACGCGTCCCACCTCGACGCGAGTGTGACATTGGACCCCGTCGGCCTCGCGTTCCAGTAATTCCGCCAGCTTGGTCTTGATACCCTGCTCGACGTCAGCGCGATCGGCAACGCCCTTGACCGCTGCCGGGCTCAACACGTGCAGTACGGTCAGTGCGGCCTTGCGCGCGCGGGCCAGCGCGGCAGCGTAATGCACAGCGCGCTCGGAAGCCGGAGTGAAGTCGGTAGGAACCAGAATGTTGCGACGCGGGTTCTTGTAGGCCGGCCGGTGGACACGAGGTCCGATGGTCAAAACGGGGACGCTCGACTGGCGAAAGACTTTCTCCGCCACCGAGCCTATCAACACCTTGCCTAGACCGCTGCGGCCGTGGGTTGCTACCACCATCAAGTCAATTTGCTTAGAGTGGGCAAAGTCGAGCAGGGCTTCGGCTACTGCGCCCTCCAGCATATAAAGGTGATAATCCTTGCCCTCGACAAAGGAGTGTACCCGCGCCACTTCCGCCTTCAGTTCAAGCAGATCGCGGCGGGTAGCGTCTTTGGCGGCTAGATAGGCATCGGGACCGGCGATCAGGATTTCGTCCGTGGGGATCACCGCGGCGACATAGGCCGTCGCGTGGTAATCGTGAGCCAGTTCGAGCCCAAAGTTCAGGGCCACATTGGAATAGCGGGAAAAGTCTGTCGCGATGAGCACATTGTGAATGCCCACCCCGATAGGTGTGAGCTGTGCTGAGACCATGGTGCGCGACCGTTCTCCCCACGCGGTGGGGTCGTTTGCGGGAGGCCATGCCAGGTCGCCGAAGCTGCACTTCGCAGCCGGCTCCAGTTTGAGACTTCCACGCAACCTTGCTGTCTTAGTTGTAGCGCAAGCGCAACCGGAACGCTGTGACGCCGATCAAATCCGCATGTGATGAGAGACCCAGGTTGGAACGCGTATTGTTTCCGGATGTCAAGTGATTTTTAGCGGTTTGCAGGTTACGAAAGGACTAGAACCTTCGTAAGGGGTCGATGTGATGCAGCTCACTGCGCGGGCTGGGGGTCGCGTCTAGGTTGGTAAGGAACGCTTGTGATGTTTGCGGCTTCACACCGGTATCTGGCCGCCCCGTGCAAGTCCCCTTAGATGGGCCGAACCACTACACGGGCTATGTCAATGTGTCGTGCCTGGGTGCACCTCGCCGAGCGCGCTGGAAGCGCTTCCAAATTCATTCGTAAGTAGTGAATGGAAAAGCGAACGTAAGAGTAGACGCGAGAGACGGAAAGGAAGGAACGAAGCAGCCATAGACGCAGCAACTTAGAAATGTAGTTTCGTGGCGAAGAAGAAGTTAATCGTAGCTCCTCCTTAGGAGCGAAGAAAATCCCTGCGGCCATGGCGGCGGGTTGACGGGTTCACTCGTTGATCGCAATCGAGGCCGAGGGAAATGCCTGCGTCCTCAGCTTGTATTTGCCGGGCTGAGGAAGTTGCGGGACGACCATGGTGGAAACACGGTGGAGTGAGATCGGGGAGGAAGCTGCGTCCCGTAAGTTGACGCCCGGGATTGATTGTTACGGCTTTCAAATTTCGCGACGGCTTCCAGATTTTGTAGCGGCTTCAGATTTCGCGACTTCCAGATTTCGTAGCGCCTTTCAGCTTTCGCGACGGCTTCCAGATTTGGTAGTGGCTTTCAGATTTCGTATCGGCTTTCCTATTTCCTAACAGTGTCCTGACTTTGCTACGGCTTCCGCATTTCTTAACGCCTTCACTATTTTCGCGACGCCTTCCTCATTTCGGCACCACCTTCCTCATTTCGGCACCGCCTCCCTCATTTCGGCACCGCCTCCCTCGTTTCGTTAGCGCTTCCCATTCGATGGGTTTGCTTTTTCTTGACGACCTCCGATTTATGGGCTGGGAAGGTTGTGCAGCGTGCGGATGGCGTAGCGAAAGCCGTCGGGCTTCACTTTTACCTGCCCTTGATACGGTCGATCGAGACCGGCGATCGCGACCAGCACCAGCGAGATCAGGAAGGTGAGCACCAGCACCTGCAACAGGTGAAAGCGGAAGTCCGGCACTCCGAAAAAACAGGATGCGGCGACCGTGATGATGCCGCCGGCAATCAGCACAGCCCACAAAATTCCAGGAAGACGCTCGCTGTTTTGCATGGCTCGAAGCCGGCGGTATTGCGTCAATCCGCGTAATTCCTCCATGAGCTGATAGGCCGCGATGGCATCGGGTTGCGCGTGCGCCTGGCTTTGTCCTACCAGTCTCCAGATCTGGTTGATAATCTCGCCACCCTCCACAGTCATTTCCCCTTTTTCCATCGTCTGCCATTCGCGATTCAGCGTGTTGTCGGCGTACTGGATGCAGAGCTCCTGAATCTGCCGGGCATTCACGTCCTGTAATTGGGTAGCGATGCGGTAGACGTTGACCAGAGCGTTGGCTTCCTGCTCTTCGTTGGCTTGCGCCTGTTGGGACATGGTCCAGACGTTGGATAGCGTGAAGGCCAGAATCACCGCGTAGGTGGTGCCAATCACCGTGACGACGGCGCCAGTGAAATCGTTGGACTCCTTGCGGAAGAATGCGGTGGAGGCGCGCGTCACCAGAAACAGAAACAGCAGGGCCGCGGCCGAACAGGCGGTGATGATGAGAATGCTAGTCAGCACAATCGTTCAACCTTCGCATCGGCGATTGTCGAAAGTCAAACAGAGAATGTCAGATGGCCCAATTCTGCTGGAATGTCTAGAGGTAATCGCCGCTCAGGCTACGCGCTGGGCGCTGCCTCCGGGGCCGGTACCGGAGCTTTCTCCCGCTCCACCATTGTCTTCACAATCACATACAGCACGGGGATGAAGAACAGGTTCAGCACGGTCGAAAAGATCATGCCGCCGAACACGGTGGTGCCCACCGAGTGCCGGCTTTCCGATCCTGCGCCGCTGGCGAACACCAGAGGCAGCACGCCAAGAATGAAGGCGAACGAGGTCATCAGAATCGGACGCAGCCGGATGCGAGCGGCTTCCACCGCGGCTTCTTTGATCGACAATCCTTTGTGGCGCAATTGCTCGGCAAACTCGACAATCAGAATGCCGTTCTTGCTGGCCAGGCCGATCAGCATCACCAGTCCAATCTGGCAATACACGTCGTTGAGTTGTCCGCGCAACGACTGAGCGATGAGTGCGCCGAGCATCGCCATGGGCACGCTGAGCAGGATGATGAACGGCAATACAAAGCTTTCGTATTGCGCCGACAACGTCAGATACACCAGCAGCAAGCCTAATCCGAACAGCAACGCCGACTGGCTCCCCGACTTGATTTCCTCCAGCGAGAGGCCTGACCAGCTGTAATTGAAGCCCAGTGGCAATTTTTTGGCGACGTCATCCATGGCGGCAATCGCCTGGCCCGAACTGTAACCCGGACCGGCCGAGCCATTGATCTCGGCCGAGCGGAAGAGATTATAGTGCGTGATGACCTGTGGCGAAGTCGACTCCGAGATGTTCACCACGTTGTCCAGCGGAATCATGTCGTTGGTATCGGAGCGCACATAGAACTGCTTGATGTCGCGCGGCTGCCGCCGGAAACCCTGGTCAGCCTGAACATAGACGCGATAAGCGCGATTGTTGAAGTCGAAATCGTTGACGTAGGACGAACCCATGTAGACCTGGAGCGCGTCGCTGATCTGCTGGATGGGAACCTGCAAGCTGCGCGCCTTGGCGCGATCGATGGTCACCACGAACTGCGGATCGTTGGCGGTGAAAGCACTGAACAGGCCGCTGAGATCTTTGCGCGAATTCCCTTCCCGCACCAGGTTCTGGGTAACGTTAAAGAGCTGTTCGACACTGTTGCCGCCCTCGTCCTGCACCTCGAAGGTGAAGCCGCCGAAGCTGCTGATGCCGGCGATGGCCGGCGGCAGGAAGGGGAAGGCCTGCACATCGGTAAGCGCCATCAACGGTCCGCGAATACGGTTAACGATCGCGGTAGCGGAATTCTGCGGCTCCTTTGCGCTTATCGACGTTGGCCAGATTCAGGAAGACCATTCCCTTGTTGGCGCCGCTGCCGCTGAAGCTGAATCCCACGACGGTGAAGGCGCCGATGATGTCTTTTTCCTTGGCGCAAACCGCTTCCACCTGGCGCATGGCCTGCGAGGTGTATTCCACCGACGCGCCCTGCGGGGCTTGCACCGTGATCATGAACCATCCCTGATCTTCGTCGGGAACAAAGCCGGTGGGCACCAGTTTGTAGACAACGTAGGTGGCGGCCAGTCCGGCAAAGAACACGATCAGGACCAGGTAGCGCAGCCCAATCGCTTTCTTGGCGCTGTAGACGTAATAGCCGGTGCCGCGATGGATCACGTGCTCGACGGCGCGGAAGAAAATGTTCTTCTTCCCCGTCTCCGGCCGTAGCAGCAATGCTGAGAGGGATGGCGTAAACGTCAGTGAGTTGAAGGCGGAGATGGCGATGGCGAAGGCGATGGTCAGCGAGAATTGCTGATACAGCAATCCGGTCGTTCCCGGAAAGAACGCCACCGGCACGAAGACGGCGACCAGCACCAGCGACGTCGCGACCACCGCGCCGGTCACCTCGCCCATGGCCTTGGAGGCGGCGGCATGGGAATCGCAGCAATCCTCGCCCATGTGCCGCTGGATGTTCTCGATCACCACAATGGCGTCGTCGACCACCAGCCCGGTGGCCAGCACAATGCCAAACAGGGTCAGGGTGTTAATGGAAAAGTTCAGCAGCTTGATGAAGGCGAACGCGCCCATCAGCGAGACCGGAATTGTGACTGCCGGGATCAGCGTGCTGCGCCAGTCTTGCAGGAAGACGAACATCACAATCATAACGAAGATGATGGCTTCCACCAGCGTCTTCAGCACTTCGCGAATCGAATCGCCCACGAACGTCGTGGTGTCGAAGGCGACCGCATAACGCAGCCCGGGAGGAAATCGTTTGGACAGCCGCGTCAACTCGGCGCGCACGGCCTTGTCGACATCCAGAGCGTTGGCGGTGGGCAATTGGCTGACGCCAATGCCGATACCGTTATAGCCGTTGAAGCGAAGCTGGCCGCTGTAGTCCTCGGCGCCCAGCTCGGCGTGGCCTACATCGCCCAGTCGCACCAGCGCTCCGTTGCTGCCTGGCTTCAAGACAATGTTGTCGAACTCGGCCACCTCGGTCAGCCGTCCCAGCGCGCGCACGCTGATCTGGTACATCTGGGTGGTTGCCGTAGGCTCGGCGCCTACCTGGCCGGAGGCGATCTGCACATTCTGCTGTTGCAGAGCCGAAACCACGTCGCTGGCCGTCAGTCCGCGCGCCGCCAAGCGGGCCGGATCAAGCCACAGGCGCATGGAATATTTGCGTTCGCCGAAGATCTGGACATCGGCCACGCCTTGAATGCGCTTGATGGCATCCTTCACGTAAATGTCGATGTAGTTGCTGACGAATTCATCGCTGTAGCGATTGTTGTCGCTGTAGAAACCGGCCGCCATGACGAACGACGACGCCACTTTATTGATGGTGACGCCGGTGTTTTTGACTTCGTCGGGCAAACGTCCGGTGACGCCTTGCACGCGGTTCTGAACATCAACCGCAGCCAGATCGAGCGGGCGCGTCAGCTCGAAGGTGATATTGATGGAACTGCTGCCGTCATTGCCGCTGGTGGAAGTCATGTAGCGCATGCCTTCCACGCCGTTGATGGCTTCTTCCAGCAGCGTGGTTACGGACGATTCGACTGCCTGAGCGTTGGCTCCGGTGTAGAAGGCGTTGACCGAGACTTGGGGCGGCGCCAGTTGCGGAAACTGCGCGACCGGGAGGAACGGAATGCAGACCGCGCCCGCGATCACGATGAACAACGAGGTTACGGTGGAAAAAACCGGACGCTTAATGAAGAAGTCAGAAAACAAACCGGATGCCCCTTGGAAAATCTATAAGTCCATTTTGTTGATCTTGCTTATGCCACGCTTTCACTTGACATCACCACCGCCATCATCGTGTCCGGCCAGTTGGTTTGTGTCAGGGCACGACTTCAATCGTGCCCGACGTGTCGTCCGTATCAGGGCACGACTTTAGTCGTGCCGAAAATAGGGGTAGCTACATGGGCTTCAGCCGCTGCCACCTTGCACTTCGATAGATAGGAAAAGCAGTAAGGAAACTCGTCGGGCGAATCTGCCAGTCCTTTCTTTACCGGGTTCCAGGCAATGTAATCTCGATGTTGCAAAGAGCTCTCGTGGTCATTCACGCGCACTTCCGAGAACCCACGCTGCCACACTTCACCCAAATACCCAAATTCCTTTTTCAACCGATAGGAGAATCCGCCTTTGATGAATTGCACGGCTTTTTCTATCGCGATATCACCGTCTACTGTGACTAGCAGATGCACGTGATCCGGCATTACCACGAAGTCATGCACTACAAACTTTCTCAACGCCACATAGGATCGCAAAACGTCAATCAACAGCATTGCATTGCGTTCCGACTGCAGCAATGCTTGGCCCATGCTAGTTTTCGTAGTAACGACAAATGTGCGTGAATGCCCTGGGATGTTACTTGCATTCGCGTTGCGAACAGGTTTCGCCATAAGCAGGGGCTAAAGCCCACTTTATTTCTACAACCATTTCAGCACGGCTGAACAGGCTGCGGAAAAAGTCCCCAAAGCAGATCCCTCACCGGCTGAAGCCGGTTCGGGATGACAAAAATAAAGGACTTGTGACGGCGCAGCTAAAGCTGCGCCCCTTCAAAACATCTCGAATTCGACTTTTTCCGCGGCCTGTGAAGCCGTGCCCTGATACGAACCAAATATCAGATGGATCGACCTCATCGCGATCAGGCCGCCTGCAACCTTACTGTTCGACCCTGACCGGCATGCCGTCGGCCAGATTCTGGCCACCGGAAATCACGACCTGGTCGCCCGCCTTCAGTCCGCTCAGCACGGCGTAATCGTTGCCCGTAATTTCGCCCAATTGAAGCGGACGCTGATGCGCCACCAGCTTGCCGTTGTCCTGCTCGGTGACGAAGGCGAAAAACTGGCCACTGACGCGCGACACCGCAATCACCGGCACCGTGATCCCGGAGTGCGTGCTCCACAAGATGCGCGCCCGGACCAACTGCATGGAGCGCAACGCATCGGCCGCTTGGTTGGCCGGAGCCTTTACCAGAATCGATTGCGTGCCGGTTTCCACCTGCGGCGAGATGAAGTCCACCGCCGTCTTCAGCAGCACGTTATCGTTTTTGTCGATGACTTCGACCGGCGCGCCCATCTTGATATCGCGCGCATGCTCGGAGGGAATCGAGACATACACTTCCAGCCCGCTGCGCTCGTCGATGGTGGTCAGCATGGTGGTGTTGGTCACGCGATCGCCGACATGCACCGGCACGTCGCCCACAATTCCGTCGGTCGGCGCGAAGACACTGTAGTACTTCAGTTGAACTTGCTGTTGCGTAATCTGCGCATCCATCGATTTGACGTCGGCCAGCGCCGAATCGTAGTTCGATTGCGCCTGATCGAGGTCTTGCTTGCTGACCACGCCGGCCGCCGACAGCGCCTTGGTGCGCTCGAACTGCGCCTTGGCCCACTGTAACGCGGCTTCCTTGGAAGCTTTCTGCGAATCGAAGTTGGAGACCGCGGCACGCTGCCGGCGAGGATCGATCTCCATCAACGTGTCACCCTTCTTTACCACTTGACCGGAGTGGACGTGGATGTCGACGATCCAGCCCTCGACGTCGGAATTGATGGTTGCAGAGTTTCGTGACTTAATGGTGGCCACGTACTCGGACGCATCGCCAATGGGCTGCGATTGAACGGCCTCCACCTTGACCGGCATGGTTGGCGGACCTTGCGGACCTTCGGCGCTGCCCCGACTGCAAGCGGCCAGCCAAGCCAGGCTGGCCACTGGAACAATCAGGAAGCCAAACTTAAGTGCGCGCTGACGAAATGCGCGAGATCGTACCCTGAGACTACGGTGAATCATAGAAATCCCATCTCGTCTGGAATAACCAGCAATGGATGTGACAACGGCTTTTATATCGATGATTGATTTTACTCCCGTCTGCACAATTGCTGCGAAGGCCACCGATTACAAGAGATGACTGGATGGGGAACGAGACGAATCGCAGCGAAAATCGGGCGCAGTAGACGTAATCGTGGCTGGGCGCGGGCTACCGATAGCGGAGATGTATCGTCCCGCTTCGACTGCTTGCATTGTCATTACAAACGGCCTTTAGTATCTGCGTGAAAAGTGTCTACGTGAAAACTAACTTTGTGTTTTAGCGGTGGAATGCGAAGCACGAAAAACAAGCGCCGTAGGCGCGGAAGAGCTTAGCCCAGCACGCAGCCGCAGGCGGAGTGCTGGGTAAGTGGAAAATGAAATTGCGTCCCGTAGTGTCTGTGTCATAGCCCGAATCGAAATAGTATGGTGGGACAATCTTGGAGATTTCGATCGAACCAGCCGCGCAGCGGCGGCTATGAAGTTAGCCCGGGGCGTAAGCCCCGGGTAAAGTGGAAAATTTGGACGAGCCGCGGAGCGGCGACAGAGGTTATGACACAGACACCGTAGGGACGACAGAGGTTCTCTCGCAGACACTTTAGGCCGTGAGGAATCTGCTCTTCTCACCCATCGCCACAGGCCGCGAGAAAGCAGATTCCTCGCTCCGCTCATAATGACAATTCCTGAAGAACTTATTCCGCGACGTATTTCGCAGGCCCCTCGACTCAGGTTCGCCTTACTTCGCAGCTTCCTCCGCGACCTCTGTCGCGCCCACCCGGTGCTGTATGTGTGACCACACGAAATAGACCACGGCCAGGACAATGACACCCAGGATCAGCGCATCCAGCCGGTGGAACCACATCTTCAGCCGCGGATCGGTTTCCCAGCGCTGGCCCAGCCTCATGCCGATGTAGGCCAGCATGAAGCACCACGGCCACGATCCGATGAAGGTATAGATGTGAAACTTCAGCCGGGGCATGCGGGCGATTCCGGCAGGGAGGGCGATGAATGTCCGGATTACCGGCAGCAGTCGCGCGATCAGCACCGCGACGGAGCCGCGACGCTCGAAGAAGCGGTCGGCGATGTTGAGCTCGCGATGGCTGAGAAAAATGTAGCGGCCATAGCGCTCGACCAGCGGACGTCCGCCGAAGTAGCCGATCTCGTAGGCCAGCACCGACCCCAGGTTGCAACCTAGCGCTCCCCAGGTAGCGACCGCCAGCAGCGAGAAGCGACCGGTATACACCAGGTAGCCGGAGAAGGTCATGATGATTTCCGATGGCAACGGAATACAGGCCGACTCGATGGCCATCAGCAGCATCACGCCGATGTATCCGGACGCCGAGATGACGCTGACGATCCAGGCCCCGACAAGTTCAAGAATGTGAGCAATCATGTGGTGAAGTGGAAACCTTCCCTGAGCTGTTTGTTCCTGTTGCTAATGTGACCGAACGCGACCGCGGTCCGGAGCCAATGGCGACGATCAAGTGATGTACGTGCCGGTCGTCATCCCAATGATGGCGATCAAGACGTAAGTCCCCGGCGCGATCCGGGAACGACCAAACGATGCAGCGCCGTCGCGATTCGAAACCAGCGGCGACAATCAAGCGCCGCAGGCGCGACAGAGTTTAGCCCAGCGCTTCAGCACTGGGAAAGCGACCCTTCATGATTCCGAGTGCCGTAGGCACGACAGGTTTCTTAGTCTGTCCGATAACTCTGCCGTCCCTACGGGACTCGAGCTTTACATTAAGCCTACCCAGCGCTGAAGCGCTGGGCTAAGCTCTTTCGTCCCGTTACAGGGACTGCCTCTTTCGCATATCAAGCATGTCGCATCCCAAATTCATTTCGCGCGGTTCACGGTCAGCGGCCGTCAACTAAACCGAATATGATCATCCGCGCGACGGACCGCAGATCCCTTGGCTCACTGCGTTCGCTCGGGAAGACAATTCAAGTTTGCTGATTACCAGCTAAGAGTCGATGGCTAAAAGCTAAGAGCTAAAAGCTAAGAGCTAAAAGCTAAGAGCTAAAAGCTAAGAGCCAAATGCCAACTGCCAGCACCTAGCTCCCGCCTCC
Organism: uncultured Acidobacteriaceae bacterium; assembly: GCA_963746515.1. GTDB lineage: Bacteria > Acidobacteriota > Terriglobia > Terriglobales > Acidobacteriaceae > Bog-257. The sequence goes on from CAVVBO010000007.1 coordinate 939,856, forward strand.
CAGCCACTCTCCCATCTCCGCCAGCGGCAATCGCACGCCGACAAAGAACTGCCCAAAGGCAGCATACACTGCGCTGACCTGATCAAAGCGCATCTCGTAAATCAGCTTCTTGAAGACCAGCGGCTCGGGAGCAAACAAATCCACGCCCCACTCCCAATCGTCGAAGCCGATCGATCCGGTAATGATCTGCTGCACCTTGCCGGCATAGCGCCGTCCGACCATGCCATGCTCTTCCATCTGCCGCTGGCGCTCTTCGATGGGCAGCATGTACCAGTTTAGGCTCTCGCCGCGCTTGCGATCCATCGGATAGAAACACAAAAAGTGGCTGTCAGGAATCTTGGGATACAAGCGCGGCCGCATGGCCTCGCGCTGGCGCTCCATGGTTTCTTCCACGGCTTCGTTCCACTCCTTGGAGAGCGTCTTCACGCCGCGTTCCGCTAGCTGACGATAAAGCTTCACCGTGGAGTCATACAGTCCCAGCTCGATGACCGACAGATACGAGTGCGTCGGCTCCAGATATTCCTGGAGCGCCGTGCGATTCAACTCCATCTCTGCCGCGTTCAAATCGTCGAATGAATCACGGAAGTGGACGAGCATCAGATCGCCCTTATGACCCAGCAGCGAATACGCCGCAGTCCGCCCGGCCAGTTCCTGCCCACCGAAAGCGCCGCCGAATTCCAGCGCGATCTCCTGCTGGCGCGACGGATCGAGCTTGCGCCACTCCGCCCAGCGAAAGCGAAACATCTGGTGCAGCACGCTTAGACCCTCAAGCGTGAGCGGAACCGCAGGCAACTCGGCCGATGGTGCTGGTACAACGGGATTGCTGGATGCCATTAAGAACCCCAAGTTGAAAATGGTGGCGCGCCCTTCATTGTAATCTGCCGGCTATGCGAGGACTCCGAAAGACAAGTCGAGACAGCCAGACTGGGTGTTCTACGGTTCGGCGCAAAGGTGCAGTTCTGTGGCCACCTCCGAGAGGCGCTGGTCCCGGCTCCACAGCGGGGTGTTGCTTAACGCTGCTGAAGCCAGGAGATGAGCATCAATCCAACCGATGCCGCGGCCCATCAGGCGATGGCGCTCGATCAATGTCAGCGCCTCATCATGGCTGGCTACACGTACATGCGGCAAGCGTCTCAAAAGGGACAGCACTTCCGAGCGGCGTCGCAGGGAACCGCAGGCCAATTCGCCGATGATGAACGGGTGGCATTCGACTTCATCCTCGATCCGAGGAGTGAGCTGAGCGTGGGGTCGCCCCGCCGCAAATGCTCCACCCAAACCGACGTATCAACCAGCATGGCCACGAACCGGGCGTGTGCGTCGGCGGCGGATTCCGCGCAGGCCTGGATCGCTGCCGCCTAATGCTGCCAACCGCCGGGCGCTTTCTCTTGCAATCAAGGCTTCCAGTCCTGCCCGGACGACCGCAGTCTTCTCGGCAATGCCGCTAAGCCGTGCCGCTTCCTTGAGGAGGGTATCGTCAATATTCAGAGTCGTTCTCATATGTATCAATATGCATCATCCATGCATATCATTCAAGTCTCCTCTAGCATGGCGTTTCGGAAGTTCATGGAATAAATTTGCATTATTTTTGAAAGGGCACGGCTTCAGCCGTGCCGCAAGAATCCCTGTCGGGCGGCGGCTTCAGCCGCTGAGGGGAAGACGTTCCCACAACATCGTCCCTTAGAATTGTGATATGAAATTACGGGACACTACACTAGCAGTCTTGAAACTGCCACGTCTGTTAGCCCAGCATGGCGGCAGGGTAAGAGCAGGAAATTACTTCGTGCTGGGATGGAGGACAGCGGAGCCGGGTTATCGCAAAGTCCCGGGTCTCGAAGCGCGCGAGACCCACGACTTGGCGCTACGACGAAAGAAGAAGATTCGCGGAAGCCGGCGAAACATACTCGACTTCCGCGCGGAAAAGCCTACGGGAATACGGCAAACACATCCCCGTAGCCGTAGGCTCCGCCTTGATTGGTAGTGCCGTAGAGCCTGTTTCCAAAGATCACCAGGTTGCTGAACGAGTACAAACCATCAGTTCCACCGGTGAAGCTGTAAAGTTGCGTATAGGTCCAGGTTCCCCCTCCCGGTACAAGCTCATAGACCGTGCCGGCGCTGTCCTGGCCGTCGCAGTGCGTCGTGGCGTAGAGGATGCCGGAGGAAGACAGCATCAAATTGCGAAAGGTGCCAGAAATTCCCGAGCCCGGCAGGCTTTGAATCGCGGTGAAATTCCAGCCGCTTCCCGCGGGAGTGAGTTCGAAGATAGAACCTCCGCCTTGGATTCCGCCTTCGGTCGCCGCACCGTAGAAGTTGCCGAGGCCATCGGCAATCAGTCCGGCGTAGGGCACTCCGCCGTCGTTCTGGTTCTGGAAGTTGTAGACGATGGTTTCGGCCCAGGAGCGCTGCTTGCTCAGCTCAAAGATAGTTCCGTATCCGCCGGTGCCTCCAGCCGAAGTCGTACCCAGAACATCGCCTGCGGAGTCGAGGGTCACGCCTGCGTAGGGAACGGCGCCGTCCGTGCCCGTGCCGAAGCTATACAGGACCGTCTCCCGCAAGATGGCGCCGCTCTGGCTGAGCATGAAGACCATGCCATTGCCGTTCGCGCCGCCGGCCGAGGTCGTGCCGTACAGATTGCCGACCTGGTCGAACACCAGGCCGCCTAGAGGCGCAGCGCCATCCCTGCCGGAACCGAAGCTATGGAGAATGGTCTTGGTGTTATTGGTGATGCGGAAAACCGTTCCTCCGCCGAACGCGCCGCCTGCCGATGTGGTGCCGTACAAGCGCCCCTGCGAATCCTCAATCAGAAAGCTCTGCGGACTGGAGCCGTCGGCGCCGCCTTGGAAGGCATAGACGGTCTGCAGAATTCCTGTCGGCGCAATGCGAAAAACCGTTCCATTGTTATAAGCTCCGCCCGCGCTGGTCGTGCCATACATGTAGCCGCCTGCGCCCATCATCAAACCGTTGAGCGGGTTGGCGCCATCCGTGCCGCCGGTGAAATTGTGAATCACATTGAACGATTGCGCTCGCATGCTCTGCACCAGAACGAGGGAGCTTGCCAGCACCAAAAGGAGAGTGAACGGTTTGGCGAATAGGACACGTCTGGCTTTCATAGGATGTTCCTTCCAATGTGAAAAGGGGTCAGGTGAACCTAGCCTTTACTGTTCACGAGCCGGACGAGGGTTGGGCTGCCACATTGTGGGAGAGTGGATCAGGATTGTCAAGTTGAAACTGTACAAGTGTCAGTAAATTACTTCGTGCTGGGATGGAGGACAGCGCAGCCAGGTTATCGCGAAGTCCCGGGCCGGGTGCCCCAGGTCTCGCGCTTTTCGAGACCTGGGCGATTATGAAAGGTACCAGTACGCACGACCTGCCACATCTCGACTCCCTGCGAGACTCGAGCACCGCGGCAGTACGAACAACCCCCCCAGGTCTCGGACATCGCGAGACCTGGGGCACCCAGACTTATCCGACTCGACATGACAACTGACAAGCGCCTCACTCCAGCCCAAATTCCTTCCACCGCTTCGTTACCTCGCGCCTTGGTCTTCTCGTCCATGCGGATTTCGTCGGGCCAGGGGCGGGTGAAGCCTTCGCTCGGCCATTTGCGCGTGGCGTCGACGCCCATCTTGGAGCCGAAGTCGGGCAGGCGCGACGCGTGATCGAGCGAATCGACCGGGCCAAGGGTGAACTGGATATCGCGCTCGGGATCGATGTTGTTCAGCACCTTCAGCGTGACTTCGCCAATGTCCTGCACGTCGACATCTTCATCGACCACCAGAATGCACTTGGTCGACATCGCCTGGCCGAGCGCCCCAGATGCTGCTCATCACTTTGCGCGCCTGGCCGGGATACGACTTCTTGATGGAGACGATCATCAGGTTGTGGAAGACGCCTTCGATCGGCAGGTTCACGTCGACGATTTCGGGGATGGTGAGCCGCATCAGCGGCAGGAAGATTCGCTCGACCGCCTTGCCCATGTACGCGTCTTCCATCGGAGGCTTGCCGACAATGGTCGTCGAGTAGATCGGGTTCTTGCGATGGGTGACGCAGGTGACGTGGAAGACGGGATACAGATCTTCCGGCGTGTAGAAGCCGGTGTGATCGCCGAATGGGCCTTCCATGCGCAGCTCGTCGAGCTGCGACGTAGCCTTCGAGCACGATCTCCGACGTTGCAGGCACTTCCAGGTCGACGGTCTCGCACTTCACCAGCTCCAGCGGCTTCTGCCGCAGGAAGCCGGCGATCAAGTACTCCTCGATGTCGGGCGGCGCGGGCACGATGGAGGAGAACATCACGGCCGGCTCGGTGCCGATAGCGACCGCGACTTCCATTCGTCCGCCGACCTGCTTGCCCTTCCGCTACGCGCGAACCACCGCCGGAGCGCGCCATCATGTCGAGCGCGGCGCTGACGGGATTAGCCTCGCCCGCTGCCGCGGCCCGCCGCATCTGTTCGCGATAATGCTCGGCGCCCTGCTTCTGGCGCTGCCAGTGCATGCCGGTGCTGTGCGCGTCGTAGACCTGCATGCGATAGGTGCCGGACGTTGCGCTTGCCGGTCTTGGGATCTTTGGTGATGACCGACGGCAGCGTGATGAAGCGGCCGCCATCCAGCGGCCAGCATTGCAGGATGGGAAAGTCGAGCAGCGAGAAGTTGTCGCGCTTGATGACTTCCTTGCACGGGCCGGTCGAAACTTCCTTGGGAAAGAACTTGCCCATCTCGGCCAGCATGGGCAGCATCTTGATTTTGTCGAGCAGGCCCTGCGGCGACTTCACGTCCATGAACGTACTTGATGCGGTCGGCAATTTCGTCGAGGGAGTCGACGTCGAGCGCCATGCGCATGCGGCGCTCGGAGCCGAACTGGTTGATCAAGAGCTTCGAGCCGGGATAGCCTTTGACGTTTTCGAAGAGCAGCGCCGGACCGCCCGGGCCGTGTTTGCCGCGCGGCCCCCATTTGGAGACGCGGTCGGTGATTTCGGCGATCTCCAGGATGGGATCGGCTTCGGCCTTGATGCGCATCAACTCTCCCGCCTTGTCCAGCGCGGAGATCCATTCCCTCAGGTCTTGATAGGCCAACGTGAGCCTCGATGTTCGGAATTGAGTCCGGCACGATTATAGAGGGAGTGGACGGCAGGTGCGGGAGGAACCGCAGATCCCTCCGCTCGGGCTGAGCCCTCGGTCGGGATGACAAATCATGAGACGACAACCAAGGAAGACTCTGACACACCCAACTCCCAGGCATCACCTTACATCCAAGTTCCCATACAGGCGTGCGTCTGATTGACGACTCCTGCTGAAAGCCACCTTAACTAATAGGACGCCACTTTGCAGAAAATGAATTCCCCTGAAATCGATGCCCTGTTGCAATTGACGCTGAGTCCCAACAGCGCGGATTCCGCAGTGGCCTACATTGCCGGTCTGACCGACGCCGAGCGCGACCGTCTGGTAGCTCTTGCCGACTCGAACCATGTCGTCATCCGCGCTTTCAGCGTAGTTGTCGCACTCGCTGGCGGCAATCAGCGCTAACCGATTGGGCGAACGGCGTGCTCGCCAAGGAGCAGGCGCGTATTCAGAACGCGCTGACCTTCCTGCATCACATCTGCGATGAGCTGGAAGCGGCCGGCTGTCCCACTACCGTCATGAAGTCGCTGGATCACTGGCCCGACCTGGGCAACGATCTCGACCTCTACACCACCGGCCGATGAGCGGCAGCGTGAATCGGGTGATGCTCAGCCGGCTGGGCGCGCACACCGAGCCGCGCAGCTGGGGCGACCGTCTGGCTAACAAATGGAACTTCGTAATTCCCGGCCTGCCGGAATCGGTCGAGGTGCATGCCCAGCGACTGGGACAAACCGGCGAGCACACCGCCATGGCCAAGCGATTCGTCACGCGCCGCGTCCCCAAGACGGTCAACGGGTTAACCTTCCTGGTTCCGGCGCCGGAGGAGCGGGTGATCGTCGCCACACTGCAGCGCATGTACCGGCATTTTTATTTCCGCGTGTGCGACATCGTGAACACGGCGGCGCTGCTGGAGTCGGGTCAACTGGATTTCGCCGAGTTGAAGAAGGCGGCCGACCTGGGCGGCATCTGGCCGGGCGTCGCCACCTACTTGAAGATCGTCTGCGATTATGTCCGCGAGTACCGCGGCGACGCTCCCGAGCTGCCCGAGCAGGTACTGGCGGCGGCGCGTTTTGGCGGCGAGGTGATTTTTGCGCGCGGAAAGTTCCTGCGCGTGCCCGATCATGCCCAACGGCGCCGACCTTTACACCCGCCAGGTGACCCACACGGCCCTGCGCGGCGATGTGCCGGCAACGCTGCGGCTATCGCTGCTTCCCTACCTGGCCTCGGCGGCGGCAGTGGCGTTTCGGATTACCGGAAGCGACAAAGGAATTTGGTGAAGCCCGCCGCGTTTCCAGTGCATCCGTAGTCTGAACAGATGAGAGATATTGCGCTGCGTCTGGTAGTCGACATAGCGAATGTTTGGCACTCAGGTGCCAAGATTCAGATAGCAACTGAATTGCCAACAATTCGTCACATGTCGCTTGCCGCGATGTGGCGTTGCGAATTGATAATAGCCGTCAAGGATGTGGGGAGAGTTGGATCTGCCTGTCTTACTCTTCCCGCCGTGTTGTAACAAGCTGTTGTCTTTGCAAAGATTGATTCCGCCGTGAGAGTTTTCACCCGCTATCGGCCGTCTCTGCAATCGCCACACTCTTCGTCTGCCTGCGCCGCACCATTCGAGTGCCTCAGACAAATCACTGACAACAAATTCAAAATCAATTCCACTCGAGGAAGAGGAAATCACTATGCCGGTCACTCGCATCGATTTCCCGATTGACGAACTGACCCGTCCTCAAAGCGAGGAAGAGATTCAACGCAAGCTGGCGCAGGAGCGCGCCCGGCTGGCAAGCATGATGGGACTGGACAGCGGCCCGGTGCGCCACTTCACAGCGTCCGGTCGAGCGGCCCTTCACCGCCGAAGAGCGCGGCAAGGTGACCATCCTCTTCGGCGGCCTCACCTGGAAACATGAACGCGTGATCCAGGCGGTGTTCGAAGGCTGCGGCTATCGTTGCGAGATCATGCCGGTGCCCAACGTCTCGGCCTTCCAACTGGGCAAGGAGTACGGCAACAACGGCCAGTGCAATCCCACGTACTTCACCGTCGGCAATCTGGTGCAGCACCTGCAGACGCTCGAGCGCGAGCGCGGCATCACCAAGCAGGAGATCATCGACAACTACATCTTCTTCACCGCCGGATCCTGCGGCCCGTGCCGCTTCGGCATGTACGAGGCCGAGTACCGCCTGGCGCTGCAGAACGCCGGCTTCGACGGCTTCCGCGTGCTGCTCTTCCAGCAGAATGACGGCGTGAAGGCCGCCTCGGGCGAAGCCGGCCTGAAGTTCACCGTCGACTTCGGCATGGGCATGTTCAACGCGCTGAATCTCGGCGACATCATGAACGAGATGATCTACCGCATCCGTCCCTATGAAGTCGAAAAGGGCAAGACCGATGAAGTCTTCCAGACCTCGATGGACACGCTCTGCACCATGCTGCGCGAGCGCAAGCCCTTCGAGGATCACGAAGATCTGCCGGAGTGGATGGCGAAGAAGATTCGCGCCAACAAAGGCAAGAAGTGGGAGCTGTGGGTCAACTCGCTGCGGCAAGGTTCGCGAGCAGCTTTACGGCAATCCGTATAAAGAGGCGATGGCCGCGGTGCGCGAGCAGATGAACACCATCGAGGTCGACCGCCTGCAAGGTGAAGCCGGTAGTGAAGATCATCGGCGAGTTCTGGGCGCAGATCACCGAAGGCGACGGCAACTTCCACATGTTCGAGTTCCTGGAGCGCGAAGGCGCGCAGGTGCTGGTCGAGCCCATCGGCACCTGGGTCATGTACATGATGTACCAGGTGAAGGCGCGCGCCGCGGCCCGCCGCTCGCTCGACGCTCCTTACAAACATCCGCAGTGGTACGAGTTGCAGAAGCAGGCGGCGAACGAGATGGAAGTTCCGATCCGAAGCAGTGGATGATCGGCGTCGGCGAGCGCATCTACGCGCGGCAGTATCAGCGCGCGGTGCAGGGCTTGGGCAACATCGCCCACGAGCTGGTCGACCAGAAGACGATGGCCGACATTGGCGAATCCCTTCTACAACGAATTCGCCCGCGGCGGCGAAGGTCACCTGGAAGTCGGCAAGAACGTGTACTACACCAAGAACCAGCTCTGCCACATGGTGCTGGCGCTGAAGCCCTTCGGCTGCATGCCTTCGTCGCAGTCGGACGGCGTGCAATCGGCCGTCGCCAATCACTTCAAGGAGATGATCTTCCTGCCCATCGAGACCTCGGGCGAAGGCGAGATCAACGCTCACAGCCGCGTGCAGATGGCGCTGGGCGAAGCCAAAGTGAAAGCTCGCATGGAATTCGAGCAGGCGCTGAAGTCGACCGGCAAGCGCCTGGACGACATCAAGGACTACGTCGCCGAGCATCCCGAGCTGCGCAACTTGTTCTATCCCGGTGCCGCATCGTCACGGATACGCCGGGCGTGGCCGTCGAACTTCGTCTTGCACGTCAGCGACCTGATGAACGGCAAGGCGAGCTTGGAGAGCGTGCCGGCGCCGCCGGCGCGCAAGCTGGCGGCGGCTGCGGCCTAGCGCGCACGCAGCACTGTCCGCAGACGTGTTAGCCACATGCCAGTCCGCTGGGTATCGAGGAGATGTCGAATCAGTCGGGTCGCGGGCCATCAGGGCCCGCGCTGCCCGAGCGCGCAATTGAACAGAAAGGAAGACTCTGCTACATGCCGGAAGTGCAGAGTACCAGAGGGGACCCACGCCGCCCCTACTTATCGTCTGGATGTCCAACTGCACGAGCTGTTGATGAAGCCGCCGGAGCAGCCACGCCTGCTGCCGCCGCCGCCAGGACGGCAAGGAGCAGAAGTTGCCGACGCCGGTGTTCCCGCAACATCCCGAGCTGATGAACGGCGCGCGGACGAGGATTACTTCCCGAAGAACGGCAGGCGCACCTGGTCCACCAAGCATATCTATCGCGCCATGCGCGGCTGGGCGTTCCCCTGGATTCGCTCGCGAGTGCTGCCGGGCGACTTCCACCCGATCATCGCCTACCTGTTCAACGAGTGGAAGTGCAACCTCGATTGCCACTACTGCTGGGCCTTCGACAACAGCGTTCGCGGCATGACCGAGGACACAGCCAAGCGCTCGATCGACTGGCTGCGCGATTCCGGCGCCGGCGTGCTGGCGTTGATGGGCGGCGAGCCGCTGCTGCGTCCCGACTTCGCCCACAAGATCATCTACTACGCGGCGAAGAAGGGCTTCTGGGTTTATCTGCCGACCAACGGCCGCCTGATGTGGCCCAAGGTGATCGACAAGATCGCCGATGCCGGCGTGGGCGTGGTCAATCTTGCGGTGGATGCCTGGGATGACGTCGCCGGCCGAGGACTGCCGAAGGCGATGGTGCCGATCCGCAGCCACTTCGATTACCTGGTGAAGAAGCAGTACAAGTACGGCTACTCGGTGTTCCTGAACATCAACATCTGCGCCAACAATATGGACGATGTCCGGCAGTTGACGGAACTGGCGCACGACAACGGCATCGCGACCGACTACCACATCTGCGAGTCGCCGATGACCGAGCAGCCGCACTTCAAGCATCTGTACACGAACCCTACGTTCATCCGCGAGGAGCACCATGCCGCGGCGGCCGAACTGATCGACTGGCTGATTGAGAAGCAGAAGTCGGGCTATCACATGGTGAACTCGGTGGAGCGCCTGGCGCAGATGAAGAACTTCATCCACGGCGATCTGCACGACTGGGGTTGCCGCGCCGGACACAACTCGCTGATCGTCCGCGTGGACGGCACGCTGGCGCCGTGCTTCCCGATGTACTCGGCCGGATACGACTGGGGCACCATCGAGAACCACAAGTTCGAAACGCAAGCAGCTGAAGGAAATGAAGAAGGAGTGTCAGAAGAGCTGCTTCTCGACGCTGAATCACATTCTGGCCTTCTGCTACAACGACAAGCGCGTGATCGAGTGGATGTTCCGGCAGGCGAAGCACGGATTCCGCAGGGTTGAAGGCAACTTCGGAGACGCGTTAGTTCGTACGGTTTAAGGGAAGAGCAGACTTCAGTCCGCAGGCCCGGAGATCACTGTGTGCGAACTTCAGAGCAGAGTTATGTCGCCGGCTACTGCCGTGCTCGGTGGTAGAATAACACATGGACGTTGGACGCTAGCTTGAGCCCAGCTTGCAGTTCACAATAAGAAGCGGGCGAACGACCCGCACCGATCACGGAGGCCTAGTGAGTCACTCTCACCAACACGGATCGATCCGCTGCTGCGACACGGCCAAGCCAAGGTTGACGTCTCACTTGAGCGCTTAACGAATTCTGCGCCCGTTGAAGATTCCCTGCCCGCCCGCATTCTTGCCAAGTCGCGCGAGGTCGCCGCGCAGTCGGGCCACAAGGCCGTCTACACCGTCGGCATGGACGTGGGCTCGACCACGGTGAAGGCCGTCGTCGTCGACGCCGAAACCGACAAGATGATCTGGCAGGACTACCAGCGCCACGAGACCAAGCAGCCGGAGAAGCTGCTGGAATTCCTCAAGCGCATGCAGGACGAAGTCGGCATCGCTCCGCACAATTGCCGCATCTTCATCACCGGCTCGGGCGGCGGCGCGCTGGCCAACCTGGTCGGCGCAAAGTTCGTGCAGGAAGTCACCGCCGTTTCGCTCGCGGTCGAGAAGCTCCATCCCGAAGTGAACTCGGTCATCGAGCTCGGCGGCCAGGACGCCAAGATCATCGTCTTCAAGGAAGACGAGAACACCGGCCGCAAGAAGAAGATTCCCTCGATGAACGACAAGTGCGCCGGCGGCACGGGCGCCGTCATCGACAAGATCAATGCCAAGCTGAAGATTCCCGCCGCCGAGCTGTGCGATCAGGGCTACATCGGCATCAAGCTGCATCCCGTCGCCGGCAAGTGCGGCGTCTTCGCCGAGACCGACATCAACGGCCTGCAGAAGCAAGGCATCCCGCCCGACCAGCTGATGGCTTCGCTGTTCGACGCCATCGTGCTGCAGAACCTCACCGTGCTGACGCGCGGCCACACGCTGCGCCCGCATGTGCTGCTGCTCGGCGGTCCGAACAGCTTCATCCGCGGCATGAAGGAAGCGTGGCAGCAGAACATTCCGCGCACCTGGGAAGAGCGCAAGGTGGAGATCCCCGAAGGGCTGAAGCCGGAAGATTGCATCAAGGTTCCGGACAACGCGCAGTATTTCGCCGCGCTGGGCGCGGTCGAGTTCGGCAAGGATGAAGAGCCTGAAGTCGGCATCTACATGGGCACCGAGTGCCTGGAGGATTACATCACCGTCGGCCGCCAGGCCGAGAAGGCGAAGTCAGGCGCCGCCGGCCTGAGCACCTCGGACGAAGAGCTGGCGCAGTTCAAAGAGAAGTATCGCGTTCCGAAGTTCATCGGCGCGAAGTTCAGCGCCGGCGAAACGGTGCGCGGCTTCGTCGGCCTCGACGGCGGATCGACTTCGACCAAGGCCGTGCTGCTCTCCGAAGCAGGGCGACGTGATGTGCAAGGCCTATCAACTTTCGGGCGGCAATCCCATCCAGGACACCATCGACATGTTCGTCGCCCTGCGCCAGCAGGTGGAGTCGCAGGGCGCGACGCTGGAAGTGCTGGGCGTCGGCACCACCGGCTACGCCAAGGACGTTCTGAAGGACGTGCTGAAGGCCGACGTAGCGCTGGTGGAAACCGTCGCGCACACCGAGTCGGCGATGAAGTTCTATAAGGACCCGCACGTCATCGTCGACGTCGGCGGCCAGGACATCAAGCTCATCGTCCTGAAAGACGGGCGCGTCAAAGACTTCAAGCTGAACACGCAGTGCTCGGCCGGCAACGGCTACTTCCTGCAAGGCACGGCCGAGTCGCTCGGCTACAAGGTCGAGGAGTACGCCGACATCGCCTTCGCCGCCGGCACCATGCCGATCTTCGGCTACGGCTGCGCCGTGTTCATGCAGTCGGACATCGTGAACTTCCAGCGCCAGGGCTGGCGCGGCGAAGAGATTCTCGCCGGACTGGCGAACGTTCTGCCGAAGAACATCTTCCTCTACGTCGCCGGAATTCCGAACCTCGCCAAGCTGGGATCGAAGTTCATCCTGCAGGGTGGAACGCAGAAGAATCTGGCGGCGGTGAAGTCGGAAGTCGACTTCATCCACTCGCACTTCCACGGCGCCGGGCACGAGCCCGAGGTCATCGTCCACGAGCACTGCGGCGAGTCGGGCGCGATCGGCGCGGGCGTCGAGGCCATCCGCATTTACAAGAACGGCCATCGCACCACGTTCATCGGTCTCGAGGCGGTACAGAAGATCGGCTACAAGACCACGCGCAACGAAGACACGCGCTGCTACTTCTGCAAGAACAATTGCCTGCGCACGTTCATCGACGTGAACGTCGGCGATAGCAAGAGCGATGCATGGAGCCCGCCTCGCCGCTGCCGGTCTTCAAGTCGAAGGTTCCGCTGCAAGCCGGCGAGCGCCGTCTGATCATCTCGACCTGCGAAAAAGGCCAGGTCGAAGATGTCGAGCGCCATGCGCGGCATCAAGGCCGGACTGGACGCGATCAAGAAGGAGAATCCCAACTTCGTCGATCTCGCCGCTCATGAAGTGTGGCGCTCGCGCAATCCGGAGAAGGTTGCCGATCCTCTGCCGACGCCGGGCCGCTGGGATTTCGGCAAGGCAAAGGCCGCAGTACAGCAGCGCGCCGAACTGATGAAGAAGCGCGAGACCCTGCGCATCGGCATGCCGCGCGTGCTGAACATGTATCTGTTCGCTCCGCTGTTCAGCGGCTACCTGGAGAGCCTGGGGGTGCAGCCGGAGAATCTGGTCTACTCCGAGTTCACCGGCCAGGAGATGTATCGCCAGGGCGCGGGCCGCGGCGCAATCGATCCCTGCTTCCCGTCGAAGATCGGCATCCCGCACGTCTACAACCTGATCTTCCAGAAGCACGTGAAGAAGCCGCTCGACGCCATCTTCTTCCCCATGATCGACACCATGAATCAGCCGCTGAAGAATTGCAGCGGCGCCAACGCGTGTCCGACGGTGACCGCGACGCCCAATGCGGTGAAGGCCGCGTTCATCAAGGAAGGCGATGTCTTCAAGGAGAACGGCATTCAGTATCTCGATCCCGATCCTGAACATCGACGACAAGAAGCTGCTGACGCTGCAGATGTTCCAGACCTGGCAGCCGATGCTCGGGCTGTCCGAAGAAGAGAACGAGCGCGCCATCGAGGCCGGCTTCAAGGCCTTTGAGGATTACGATCGCAGCATGCGCAAGCGCTCGCGCGAAATGCTCGACACGCTGGAGCGCGAGAACCGCCTGGGCATCGTCATGCTGGGCCGCGTCTATCACCACGATCCCGGCCTGAATCACGAGATCATGGAGGAGTTCCAGAAGCTGGGCTATCCGGTCTTCTCGCAGAGCTTGTTGCCGATGGACGAGGACATTCTGGATCGGCTCTTCGGCGAGGAAGTGCGCTCCGGGTCGATCACCCACGCGCTCGATATTCGCGACGTGTGGAAGAATGCTTACTCCGGCAGCACCAACATCAAGATTTGGGCGGCGAAGTTTACCGCGCGGCATCCCAACCTGGTGGCGCTGGAGATCAGCAACTTCAAGTGCGGCCACGATGCGCCCATCTACAGCGTGATCGAAGACATCATCGAGAAGTCCGGCACGCCGTACTTCTCGTTCAAGGACCTGGACGAAAACAAGCCGACGGGCTCGATCAAGATTCGCGTCGAGACCATCGACTACTTCCTGAAGCGCTATCGCGAAGACCTGCTGAAGAAGGCGGATACGGCGAAGAAGTTGGAGCAGCAACTGGCGGAGTACGAGCGGGCGCTGCGCATGTCGTTGACGCATAAGTCGGTGGAGCGGGAACGCAATGTCGTGATTCCCTTCCCCGCGCCTGCAGCCGATGAACCGCAGGTGGCCTCGGCATCGGGCGACGACTAGCGTAGTTGGCGCTTGGCAATTAGCACTCAACAATTGGCAATTAGCAGTTGGCAGTTGGCACTTACGGAAACTCTGATTAACTCTTGTTTTGAAGGGGACGGCCTTCAGGCCGTCCGTAAGTGGCGCACAATCATGTCGGCTTTAGCCGCTGAGGGGCTTCGCCTTATTGGTTGTGTCAGGGCACGACTTCAGTCGTGCCGAAAACGCTCTCAAAAAACCCCGGGCTTTAGCCCCCGGATCGCAGGTGCTAACTACACGGCGCGAGCCGCGCCCTGATAAGATACGGCGTGACGCGAGCCTGAAGGCCCGCTCTACCAAAATTATTGAAATGGTTGCTTGAAGCGGACCTAAAGGTCCCCTCTACCAATATCATCGAGACCAGGCCCATGCCACTGACGACCGACACCAAGAAAGTGATGTTCGAGATCTATCGCGAAGCCGATTTCGGCGGCCGCTATAGAGTGGTGTATTTCACCGAACTCGGAGAGCATGACAAGGAAACCGAGATCGAAAACGCCATGCGCGGCCAGCACATCTTCGACGGATTTCTCTTGCACCGTGAGCGCAATCAGGCCAAGCAGGTGGTGGATGAACTCTTGGAGCGCCTGAATCGCGGAGAGCCGGTAGATGAGGGCGTCATCAAAGAAAGCCTGCAGGCTTATCTCGCCTGAACATCGGTCGCGCCCGCAGCGGCTAAACAGTTTGCTGAAAAACTCTTGGCAACGCCGTTTTCGGGTAGAGCGACGCTTCAGCGTCGCGTGTAAGTCTCCTACTTATAATGTCCGGAGCCGGCTTCAGCCGGCGGCACTCAGCAATTTCTGAGTTTGTCAGCAAACTGTAAAGCCGAAACGATTTTTGCGGTAGTTACGGACGGCCTCAGGGCCCTTCCCTTCGAGAGGCATATTTGGGAAGAGTTTCCTTAATCAACTCCACAGGCCTCTGAAAAATCCGAGAAACCCTACTGCTGCCGCCGGCTAAAGCCGGCTCGGGATAAAAACAAAGAACGTAGGCGCTGGCCTGAAGGCCAGCTCTACCCGAGCTTCGACGTCCAACATCTTTTCCAGCGTCCTGTCCCTTCAGCTCACGACGGGAAGCACCGGCCGAAAGCTTGCATCAGGCGGCGCGGTCCCTTGACGCGGATGCGGCCGCACAACATTTCCCAGGCAAGATTTCGCTCTTTCGCGACAAACCCCAGCCAAGCAGCACTGTCAGCCCGTACGATGAGGTCGGCTTTGCCGTGCAGTCCCCGCTCGACCGTGATCTGCTGATCATGGATCTCAACGCGTCGCTTCCAGCTTTTCTTTTCCGCGGAACAAGAAGTGGTAACGTGCGGTCAAACCTTTCGCGCGGCCGCGCTGAAAGACCAGTGGCAACATGCGCAGCATTCCGGTAATCGATCGCGGCGCGCGGCCACTACCGATGCGTCGGATCGCCTTGTGCGGAAAATTCTCGGCAACGTAGGCTTCGGCATCCGATCCGGGAACGACATACACAGCCTCTTCCCGATCGCGCAGAGGCTGAACCACCTGGTCGTAATGGGCGGCAGGGTCCTTGGTATATGACACTGCCTCATCGCCCGCGGGACAAACCGCAATGCAGTAATCGCAGTGGGTATTGGCATCGTAGGCCAGGCTCTGCCACCACGACAGTGTCTCCACGTCGCTGACCCGGCGGCGATAATCGCGGCGATTGCGGCTGTCGGCAATGGTGTGGATCCACTCGACGAACCCGTCGACCTTTTCGCGATAGTTATGGGTCATGCAACTGGTGAAATCGAAGTGGCCGTCCTTGGCGATGGCACCTGTAGGACAGGCAGCCGCACACAGATTGCAATCGATGCAAGGCGACTGCTGCAGCGGCTGGTGATAGCTGTCGACCGTGCCATCGAGGGCGATAGCTCCGATGTACATATAGGCGCCGAATCGCGGATGCAGTGCCATACGATTCTTTCCCATCAACCCTAAGCCCGAGGCTTCCGCCAGATACTTCAGCGGGACAATGAACGGGGGACCGTCGGTGCGCTCGAACTCCATGGGAAACAGCCCGGTCAAGCCGACCGCGCAGATTCCGTCAGCCTCCAGATCGCGGGTCAGGCGGTGCACGATTGTCTTCAGATCACGAATGCCCTCGGCAAACTCTGCCGAAGCCAGACTACGCACGCTGGTGCGGATAGGGTAACTATTGAGCCGGCGGACGAAAACCATGAAGCTCTGTGCCCAGGGCAAAACCTGCAAGATGCTTTGACGGCACGGGGCCAAGACGTCGCGGCCGATTTCTACAAAGGCAACATCGTCGGCGCCCGCCTGAAGGCAAAGAGCAGACAGTTTCGTGCGATCGAGCAAAGCGGCCACAGGCATGCGTCGACTCCTGATTGGAAGAGCTACGCATTCATCATCGTATGAATCGATTCCCGAGCGCAGTGACGTGTGACCGTCTGTTCGCATCATTCTTCAAGCGCCGAATCGGAGGATGGGAAAACGCAGATCTGCGCCTAGGTAACCTCTGATTACGTTCAGGTTTTGAAAGGGCACGGCTTCAGCCGTGCCGCACGCCTTGCAAAATCAACGCGGGCTTTAGCCCCTGCGGCGCGTTATTCAGAGCTGACCTGGCAGTTGGAAAATCAAGACATCGCTGCCGGCGCGATCCAGCCAGGAACGTCACCGTTTCTTCTTGGCTGGTTTCTTGGCCACCGACTTTTTCGGCGCCGGCTTCTTTGCCGGAGCCTTCTTTGCCGGAGGTTTTTTCGCAGCTGCCTTCTTCGCTGGAGCCTTCTTCGCGGCAGCCTTTTTGGCCGGCGGCTTAGCTTGCTCTTTCCCCGGCTTGGCTGGCGCGACCTTCTTCGCGGACGCTTTCGCCGGAGCTGCGACCGTCTTCGCCTGCGGTGCAGGTGCCGCAGCCTTCTTCGCCGGAGCGGCAGGCTTGGCTTCCTGCGCCACAGGCTGTGCCGGAGCTTCCGGCGCGGCGGCTGGCGGAGCAGCAACTCCCTTAGGCTTGCGTCCCCGTTTCGCCGGAGCCGGCGCTCCCTCGGCACCTGGGGCAGCCGCGGCGGCGGCTTTCCCACGTCCACGCTTGGGCGCAGGCGGCGGAGGCGGAGGCGGCGGCTCAAAGGGCTTCAGGAAGTTCATGATCTCCGTATGCGACCGCAGCTTGCCGTCCATCAGCAGCAAAAACGCCTGGTCCATGACCTGCTGATATTCCGGGATCTGAGGCGTAATGCGAAGTTCCGCCATCTCTGGAAATGGCAATTTCTCTTTGACTTGCCGCCATTTGCCAAAGAAATTCTTCAGCTTCTGATCGACCGCCTGCTGCTTGGTCGTCAGGCTTAGAAACAGGATGTTCTCCGGAGTCGCGTGCGACAAAATCTTCCACGCGCCCGACGGCATGCCGGCTTCCTTGCTGGTCAGCTTCTTGGCCAGATCGTGAGCGCCGCTCTCCAGATGCTTCCACTTGTCCACGAAGTCGCGCCGCGGAATCATGCGCTGAATTTCGCTGGTGTCCTTGTCGCCCATGCGGCGGGTGAGGAAGTACATCACGATGGGCCCAGTCTCGACCGAATAGCCCAGATCGTTCATCATCTGGCGCGTCTTGACTACCTGCCCCAGATCGCTGGAATCGACCTTCGCCATGCGTCCAATGCGGATGCAGAATCTTCAGCCAGCCTTCTTTGTCCAGCGCGCGCATGATGTGCTGCGGATCGTCTTCGTGGGCCAACTGCTCCAGCTCGTAGCCGATCATGCGCCGGCTGAGATACTCGATGTAGTTGCCCTCTTTAGCCGAGTCGTAGCGCGCCTGGGTGCGCTCCTCCAGCGGCCAATGGAAACGCGCGCTTAGCCGCGTCGCGCGGATCAAACGAACCGGCTCTTCCAGGAAAGCGTAGTTGTGCAGCACGCGCAGCACCTTGGCTTCGATGTCGGCTACGCCGTTAAACGGATCGAGCAACAGCCCGCGCGAGCCAGGATTCAGCGAAAGCGCCATGGCGTTGACGGTGAAGTCGCGGCGGCGCAGGTCCTCGTTGATGGTGGCTGAGCTGATGGCGGGCGGCTTGCCGGGCTTGTCATAGACCTCGGCGCGGGTCATGTTCAGCTCGGCCCGCACGTTCCCCGGCATCAGGAGCTGAAGCGTCCGCAGATCATCGTCGACGCCCTGCACCGAAATCCCGGCTTTCTCCAATTCTTTCTGCAGCTTAAGCGGGTTTCCCTGAATGCTGAGATCGATGTCGCGGATGGGAAATCCAGTGATGAGATCGCGAATGGTGCCGCCGGTGAGGTAAAGATTCAAGCCGGCGCGGCGGGCAATTTCCTGTACCAGGTTCACACCACCTTGCTGATCCGGTGTGAGCCGGGTCTCCATGCTATAGATGTAGTCTGCCATCTAAATGTATGACTCTAAAGGCAAAACCAGCAACGAGCGGACTCGACGGGATGCCCGACTGCTGTACTGGCTTCCGCCCCCGCCGTGGGATGAGAGCGCTCCGCACGCCGAACTACTGACAACGTTGCTTGCGCAAACCTGCAACTTGCTCTTAATACGGCACTTAAGGAAGGCATGCACCTCGGTCGCTGCAATGCGAACAATAACACAAGGTTGACGATTTGGCTACAGAGTAGGTTCCAAGCGGCACTTTTCAGCAAAAGTGCGACAATCGGGCTAGGTCGAACTGACCTGGGAACAGCTGCCGGCTCTCCGGCTCGATCAGCCATGGCTACAACGCACAAGAAAGTCATCGTTCGCAAGATGGACCGCGACAGCGTCAACGGCTACGTCGGCGCCGCTTTCATCTCCGATGGCAAACTCGAGCTGATGAACACGGCCGGCAACGTCGTGGCCATCGAGCTGCGCGAGGTGAAGGGCGTCTATTTTGTGCGCGAGTTTGGCGACTCCGAATCGCTCACCCGCAAGACCTTTACTTCGCGGCCGCGCGTCGAAGGACTGTGGGTGCGCCTGCGCTTCCGCGACAACGAAGTCATCGAAGGCATGATGCCCAACGATCTGCTGCACGAAGGCAGCGACGGATTTTTCCATCATTCCTCCCGACACGCGCTCCAACACCCAGCGGATTTTTGTGCCGCGCGCGGCTCTGGCGGAGATGACGGTCATTGGCGTGATCGGAGACAAGAAAGCGGGCCGCCGCGGCCGGCGTCCGGAGGACACGCTCCAGGTGCCGATGTTCACGTGACGAGTTAGCGCTGAGCGTCGCAAAGTTTAAATCATTTCGAAACACAGCAATCATGAAACTTTCCGAAATCGCGTCCGCTCTGGGCGCCACGCTGGAAAACGGAGATCCCGACGCCGAGATCACCGGCGTTGCCGGAATTGAAGAGGCTGCTCGCCGGACAGATCACCTTCGTCGCCAACCCAAAGTATGCCGCCGCGGCCAAGACCACTGCCGCCTCGGCCGTCATTGTCTCCGAGGACTTCCCTGCCATCGCAACCGGCATGTTGCGCAGCAAGAATCCGTATCTGACATTCGCCCGCGCCATCGATCTCTTCTACCAGTCTCCGCGATACGACCCCGCAGTGCATCCAACCGCGGTGATCGCGCCGACGGCGAAAGTCGGCAAGAATGCGCATATCGCGGCCTACGTGGTGATCGATGACGATGTCGAGATCGGCGACGATGCCGTGCTGTTGCCGCATGTCGTTATCTATCGCGGGGCGCGAATCGGCAACAAGTTCTTCGCCCACGCCCACGCCGTGGTGCGCGAGTATTGCCGGCTGGGCGACAACGTCATCCTGCAGAACGGAGTTATCGTCGGCAGCGACGGCTTCGGCTTTGCGCGCGACGGCGATCATTGGGAGAAGATCACGCAATCCGGTCCGGCGGTGCTGGAGGACGATGTCGAGGTGCAGGCGAACTCGTGCATCGACCGCGCCAGCGTCGGCGAAACCCGCATCGCGCGCGGCGTGAAGGTCGACAACCTGGTGCAGGTGGGACATGGCTCAGCGGTCGGCGAGCATACGCTTGCTCTGCGCGCAGGTGGGGCTCGCCGGCTCGACCGTAGTCGGCAAGAACGTCATCCTGGCCGGACAGGTCGGCGTCGCCGGGCATTGCAATATCGGCGACGGCGTCATCGTGACTGCGCAAAGCGGCACCCACGGCGATATTCCCGCCGGGTCCATGGTCAGCGGCTCGCCGGCTTTCGATCACAAAGAATGGTTGCGCGCCGTCGGCTATCTTCAATAAACTCCCAGAACTTGCAAAAGCGGTGCGAAGCCTTGATGGCCAATCGGCCGAGCAATGCCGGCCCGACGCGAAAAAAGAACCGTAGGCATCCGCGGCCAATCCGTCCAGGGACCATCGCTCAGAAATCGTCCTGCAAATCGTGTTACCTGAGCAGCCAAAGCTGCTTCTAATTGCATAGTGATGAGCGAAGATCTTTCCAAACCGGTATCGCAGGCGACCCTGGGTCCGCAACCGGTACCGGCCAATCCGATTCGCGTTTTGCTGCTCGACGATCGCGAGGAGAACCTGGTGTTGCGCTCGGCGATCCTGCGGCAAAAGGGCTACCGCGTCGTGACCTCCAGCTCGATTGAGGAAGCCGAGTCGAAGCTGCACGCCATCGACATCGCGGTCCTTGATTATCATCTGGGCGCGGGCAAGTTCGGCACCGACGTCGCCGAGACCCTGCGCCGCAAGCGTCCGCAAGTTCCGATCATCATTTTGTCGGCGACCCTGGAGCGTAAGTTTGGCGGCATCGCCGACATGCATCTGCTGAAGGGATACAGTTCGGTCGACGATCTGGTCGAACGCCCTGCGCTCGTTCGAGGCCAAGAAGCGCGGCCGTCCCGTCGTAGTGGACGCGCGCGATTTTTACTACTCGCGCATTTCGATGGCGATGGGCGACGACATCGTGCTGGAGATTCTGGACCGCGATGGAAACTGGCAGTTCGTGAATGATTACTTCGCTGCCATGAACGGGCACAAGCGCGCCTGGTTCGTCGGCAAGAACCTGTTCGAGCACTTCCCGCAACTGGGAGAAGAGTGGCGCGAGATTGTTCGCACCGTCGCCGATACCCGCGAAACCTACATCGATCGCCGCGGATTTCGCGGCGCCTCGCACCTGCCCGACAAGAGCCCGCACTGGACCTGGAACGTGCTGATCTTCCCCATCAAGCTGCACGACGACCGCGATGGCGTGGTGCTGACGGCGCGGCTGATCGAGAAGAAGTAAATGGGAGGCTCGGGTAGTGCGGAACTTCAAGTCCGCGTTAAGTCGCTCTTTTCAACTTCCCAAGGCAACACTTACCCGGGGATCCTCTCCTAGCTCACTCTTCTGAGGCCTCGGGGCCAAGCGTTTTCATTGCCGAATCACCTGAATATCAGAAGTGGGTTTTCCGTTTGAGCGATTAAGGAAACTCAGATTCACAATTCCTGTATCTGGGTGGAGCACGCCTTCAGGCGTGCATGATAGCCGATTGAATCAGACCAGGCTTTAGCCGCTGAGGTAATCTTCGGCAGACTTTACCTCAGTGGCTAAAGCCGCTTTCTTGAACAGTGGTTTTCATGCACGCCTGAAGGCGTGCTCCACCTAGTGCAGATACAGCAATCCCGAATTCGCCCTAGTCACACCGCTCCGCCGGCAACGCGCTCTCTATCGCCTCTCGCACCGCCTTCATCAGCGCTTCCCGGTCGGCATAATCGCCAGGATCAAGCGGCGGATGAAAGACCACCGTCACCGTCCCCGGCCGCAGCGCAAACCGCGTCTTCGGCCAACACTCGTAGGTCCCCAGCAGCGTCACTGGAAGCACCGGCACGCCCGACTCCATCGCCAGGTGAAACGGCCCTTTCTTAAACGGCAGCAGCCGCCCATCGCTCGACCGCGTTCCTTCCGGATAGATCACCATGTGCAGTCCCTGACGCAGAACTCCGATTGCGGCATGAACGCTCTCGATCGCCGCCTCACGGTCGCTGCGATCCACCGGAACAAGTTGCGCCAGCCTCATACCGGTTCCGAGAATCGGAGTGCGAAACAGTTCCTTCTTCACCAGCACCGAGCAGCGTCCGGGAATACTCGGAATCAGAACTGGCGGGTCAAGGTTGGAGGCGTGATTGGACATGAAAATATAGTTCTGTCCAGGCCGCAGATTCTCCAATCCGCGCAATTCAATCTTTACTCCGGCCAGGCGAACGCCCGAAGATCGCCAGCCCGGTCGGATATGAAGTAGAGCGGGTTGACGTTGCCGGTTAGCCACGGCCCACAACACCAGCGGCGGACCGACGATCAGGATGGAGAGTCCCCAGAAGGCCAGCATGCCGACGGCGCGAATCAATGCGCGCCTCGGTTTTCATCCTCACCGTGAATCCAGGCGGAGCGATGAGCGCGCTGCTCCGGAGTCACAGTCGGCAAGATCCCGAAGCTCGTAGACCTGCTCCTGGCGCGACGCCAAGCCGCAGCTCCACTTCCCGCTTCCCTCTTCGATTTTCCAGCTGCAGGTGGATGATCGTACCCGGCTGCAGTCGCGAGAGCTCGTCGTCCAAGCTACGCGTCGGCTGGGTTTGCCATTGATCAACCGTGACGCGATCGCCGGCGACAATCCCGGCGCGCTGCGCGTCGCTGTTGGGATCAACCTGGACGACTTCCGGCTGTGCGCCGAGATTGCTGGTCGTGGTGAAGCCCGCGGTCGCTACCTTATAGGTATTCTGACATCGTGTGCAGACCGGCGAATTGAAAGAAGTCGTCGTAGGGGATCTCCTTCACGCCGGCAACGTAATCGCGAAAGAACTCGTCGAAGCTTTGGCCGGTGATGGTCTCGGCCGCCTGCTCGACACCGGCCGAGTCGGGAAAGAAGCGATGCTGCTTGGCGTAATGTTCGTTCATCCACTGCAACAGATCGCGCAACGACTTGCTGCCATTGGTCAACTGGCGAATGCGCAGGTCCAGCAGCATGCCGAGAATCTCGCCCTTGTTGTAGTAGCTGATGCTGCGCTCCGGCGAGCGATAGAACGCGATGCCTTCGAACCAGGCATCCAGGCTCGACTCTTCCACCGACTGCCACACGTGGGCCGGCCGCCGCTGCAACTCGGAGATCTCGTCGCCACTCGCTGCAGATACTCGCTTTCATCGATCAGGCCCGAGCGCGCCAGCATCAAATCGCCGACCGTGCTGGTCACGCCTTCGCTGAACCACAGCGCGCGAGTGTCGTTTTCACGCTGATAATCGATGGGCTCCAGCGATTGCGGCCGAATGCGTTTCACGTTCCACAGATGAAAGAACTCGTGCGCGGTGACGCTGGCCAGCGGCATCAAGCTGATCGTGCAAGCGATCGGCATTGACGTCGATGGCAGTGCCGTAGGCGTGCTCCATGCCACCCGCGCCGTGGCCGCGCGGAAAGTGATAGAGAAAGGTGTACTCGTCGAAGGGCCGGTCCTGCATCCAGTCCACTTCGGCGTGCGTGATCTTCGCCAGCACCTGGTCCAGCTTCGCCATGTCATAGTCGGCCGGATCGCCATCTACCACAACGTGGTAGGTCGCGCCGTCCTGCTGAAATGCCGATTGCTGAAAGACTGCCGAGCTCCGCCGGACTGTCCACCAGTTCGTCATAGTTCTGGGCGATTCCGACAGCTTGATCGACTTTGCCGGGCTCGGCCGCTCCCAGCACATGCAGGTCGCGCATCGCCCAGCTCGACGGCACATCGAGAAGACGCAGACTCACCGCCTGCGAACGCAATGCCGGCGAGTACATCAGCACCATGGCCCAGTTGAAGAACCCGTGGTCGGCATTCAAGCTGCTGCCAAAGGGGCCGGGGCTGTCGAGATGAATATCGTAAGCTGACGACGATGCACCCGGCAGGCGCGGTGATTTCCCACTCGCTGGTCTTGGTGTTGAGCACCACTGCCGGCGCGCCGGTCGCATCCTGGGCCCGCACGTCCTCGATATTGGCCGCGAAGTTGCGAACCTGGTAGAGAGCATTCCACACCGGCATGTCGAAGGTGCGAATCGCCATTACCCTGCGTAAGCCGAATACTCACGTGAGCCAGATGGCGGGAAGAATCGGCCAGAGACACGAAGTATTCTGTCGGCTGCGGCCGCTTGGCTTCCGGAAAGCTGCAGCTGACCGCGGTGACAGCCCCGGACGATGTAGCAACGAAACACAGAAATCCCAAGAGGCAAAGGGCTACGCGAACGCTGTAGGGCGAGTGCCGATCACGCGGTGGTCGCGACCTCGTGGAGCGATCGGAGTCTTCGCCGGCAGCTTCTCGTAAATCCCTCCAAAGCCGCCATTGGAAAGGATTGCGACCACATCGCCTGGCCGCAGCTCCGAGGCAACGGACTCCGTAATGGCGTCGGCATCGGCCAGCAAACGCGCGGGCTTGCCGTTTGCGTTCAAGTCGGCGACCACGGCGACCGGATCGAGCCGCTCGAGCTCGGGAATCGCCTCTGACTTGAAGACGTCGGCCAGCACGACCTGGTCGGCAACCGAAAGGCTCTGCGGCCAATTCGTGTTGAAACACTTTCCGTCGCAGAGTATTGGAGCGCGGCTCCAATATCGCCCACAGCCGGCGTCCAGGATAGCGCGTGCGCACCGCCTTCAGGGTTTGCGGCGATGGCGGTCGGATGATGAGCAAAGTCGTCGATAATGGTGATGCCGTATAGTTCGGCCTTCACTTCCAGGCGGCGCTTTACGCTGCGAAATTCCTTCAGCGCTGCGGCGATTGATTCTTTGCCGATGCCGTAGTTGGCCGCCAGAGCAGCGGCTGCGGTAGCATTGAGCACGTTGTATTCGCCCGCCAGCGGAAACTCGAAGTCCGCCCACTCCTTGCCCTCGTGCAAGACTCGCCAGCGAGTACGTATCCGTCGCATACTCGACATCAGCGATTCTCCAACTGGAATTCCCGCCGAACCCGTAACGCTCGACTGGGCAAAATGCGTGGCTCACGCACTCATCGACATTGGGATGACCGTCCCAGGCGATCAGCATCCCACGACGTGGGACCAGGTTGACCAGGCGTTGGAACGCGGTCTTCACCTCATCGAGATTGTGGTAAATGTCGGCGTGGTCGAACTCCACCGAGGTCAGAATGACAGCGTCCGGAAAGTAGTGCAGAAACTTGGGACCCTTGTCGAAGAAGGCGGTATCGTACTCATCGCCTTCCAGGATAAACTCGCTCCCCGAACCCAGCGCGAATGAGCTGCCAAAGTTTTCGGGAATCCCGCCAATCAGGAAGCTGGGCGCCCGTCCGGCATGATGGAAGAGCCAAGCCAGCAGCGAGGAGGTGGTGGTCTTGCCGTGGGTGCCGGCAACTACCAGGCGCGTTTTGCCGGTCAGGAATTCATCGTAGAGAAGCTGCGCCATCGACTGAAATGGGATGCGCTGATCGAGCACCAGCTCTAGTTCGACATTGCCGCGCGAGATGGCATTGCCGACGACCACCAGGTCAGGGCGGGGCTGCAGATTGCTTTCGCTGAAAGGCTGTGAGACGGCAATATTGAGCGACGCCAGGAAGTCTGACATTGGCGGATATGCCGCAGCGTCAGAGCCGGTGACGCGAAATCCGCGTTGCTGCAACATTCCCGCCAGCGAAGCCATCGCCGTTCCGCAGATACCGATGAGATGGATGTGTTTCTGTGTCATATTCTATCGAGTCGGGCCCTCACGAGACGAATCGGCCTGTTTGAACGTATCTGGGCAGTCCCCCCAATCTCGGTTTGTATCAGGGCACGACTTCAGTCGTGCCGAAATCAGGCACAGCCAGCGCCAGGGCTTCAGCCCCTGCCAACCTTTTCACAGGAGCTGAAGCCCGACGCATTCGGGACCCGGGTGCGGCACGTCTGAAGACGTGCCCTGATACAACCCCAGCCGCATGCGGGCTTACTTCCCTTCACGAGGTCGTTGTAGCAGCCTCGTAGCTCAACGCAACCGTCTCGCCTACCGTCAATCTTGCCCGTACTCCAAACGGCAGCGTGATGCTCCCACTCGACACGTGGCCCGACTTCAGGCCAAAGGCAATCGGAACGCGCAAATCGCCAAGAATCCGCATCACTACCTGCTGCAAAGTGTAGTCGAGAGAACCGGGCTCGCCACAATCGATCATCTCACCGAAGACGATGCCTCGAACTCCGTCAAACTTCCCCGCCAATTTTAGCTGCATCAACATGCGATCGATGCGATAGGGCCGCTCCGCGCGATCCTCGATAAACAAGATCGTGTCTTGCGTCTGGATTTCGTAAGGCGTTCCCAACGACGCACAAAGCAGCGACAGGCATCCGCCGTAGAGCATACCCTCCGCCGCGCCCTCGGCCAATGGCTCGACTTCTTCGGCGAGAAACTCGCGATGATAGGCACTCCCCAAGGACAAGGCTGCAAGCCAGGCCGGCTCGTCAAAGCAGCCCGGCCGCGCAATATCGCCCGCCACCATCGGCGCGTGAAAGGTGACCAGACCGGCAGCATCGCACAAATACGTCAACAGGGTAGTCACATCGCTACAGCCGGCGAAGATCTTGGGATGCGAGCGGATCAGATCGAGGTCGAGGCCGGGCAGCAGGTAGTTGCAGCCGTAACCACCACGGGCGCATAACACCGCCTTCACCTCAGGACGCGCGAACATCTCGTGCAACTCACCCACCCGGCGCTCCACCGATCCCGCAAAGTAAAGCTCGCGATCGAAGATCGAAGGCAGATAGAACGGCCGGTATCCCAGACGCAGCAGTTCGGCGCATCCGGCCTCGAAGTCGTCTCGCCGAAAGCCGCTGGCTGGCGCGACGATGCCAACGGTATCGCCGGGCCGCAAGGCAGCCGGCCGCAGGCGATCAGATTGAGCTATTGTCATCAAGAAGGCTTATCTTAAATGAAAAACTCGCCGCGACAGAGCAGGGTTGCCGGTCCGGTAAGAAACACTTCCCTGCTCCATTCCACCGTCTGCGCTCCGCCGGGAGCGAGCACTCGCACCGGCGACTTCACTTTTCCGGCGTGGATCGACGCCACCGCCGCGGCGCAGGAGCCGGTGCCGGAAGACATGGTCTCGCCCACGCCGCGTTCGCAAAAGCGTACTTCAATCTCGTCCTCGCTTCGTATTTTGACGAACTCGACATTCATGCCGTACTTGAAATCATGATGCAGGGAGATCTGCCCGGCGACCGCCTGCCAGCCCAATTCAAACTCCGGAACAAAGACCACGTAGTGCGGATTACCCATGGAAACCGGGGTGCCCGTGACGTCTCCATAGGCAAACTTGATGGAGAAATCGTCGCCCACCTCCGGCTCGCCCATGGAACTGCGGAATTCGAAGTTGTTCCCTTCGCGTGCGATCAGCTCGCAAGTCTTAAGCCCAGCGCCGGTACGAATCACCACCGAGCGGCGATGGTTTTCCGTGCAATACCAGGCCGCGACGCAGCGCGTGCCGTTGCCTGAGATCTCAGCCTCGGAGCCATCGGCGTTCAACAGACGGACGCGCAGATCGGCGTCCTTGGCGGGTAAAACCCATTCCACTCCGTCAGCGCCGACACCTAGATGCCGATCGCAGATGCGACGAGTGAACTCATGAATATCGTCAGGCGCGTGCAGGAAATCAATGATGAGGAAATCGTTGCCGCAAGCCGTAGCTTTCACGAAGGGGACGTTCGCCATTTCAGTCGCGCCCGGCAAACGTGGTTAGGGACAGGTTCATGACGAGTTCGAGATCGACGTGCATACGCGGCTGCGCGGATTGTAGCAAAGCCAGAGCGCTCGGGATGTTAACTACAGGAGTGCGGGGCGATGACGGCAGAATGGCTGTTCTCGAAGTGCCCAGTGCGTTAACAAGTCCAGAGTTTGCGATAACCCAACCCAGATTACGGTTTCGCAGGCTTATACACCACACAGCGCTTCTGCCCCGGCGAGACGACAGAAAATATCTCCATCAACTCAGGCTGGTGGTGCTGCACCGCAGCCCACACCGGGTCACCGTGACAGGCGATGATGTACTCGGCATGACCAGCGGGGTCGAGCAGCGCCCACTCCCAATCAGGATGCTCGGCTTCGGAGATGATATGGCGCAACGGAATGCCGGCCATGGGCAGCGCTCCGGCATGTTCAGCTTCATACATCAGCAGTGTCGACGAGCGCGGCAGGCCCGTCAGGAAGCTGGCTAAACCTTGTTCCAGCGCGATCCGCCCGCCGGAATTGACTTGCGCTTCCCGCAAAGTAATCGGCGACTCGCGATACGCCGACACGTAGCTGGCGGCAACCGTCGCGATCACGACGAGCAACGGTGCAAACCGCAGCGTCCGCGCAGTGAATCGCTCGACCAGATATCCCGCCAGAATTGCGGGAAACACCGCAAAGACTGGAAGCAACTCCAGTCCATAGCGCACGTTGTAATAAGAGAACGGGTACCAGACCGGAATGTAGATAGGCACGCTGCCATAAGCAATCGACAGCGCATAAAACGCCAGCGGCAGCCACAGCAGCAGAAGAATCCCGAAGCGGCGAAAACGCCAGACAGCGAGCGCCGTTCCTCCCAACGCTAATGCAAACAGCGCCTGTCCCCAAGCGGCCGCGCCTACATTGAGTTGGGCGGCCTTCAGAAAATAGAGCGCCGCAGTGAACAGATGCTGCTGTCCGGGATAAGGCACCGCACCATGAGCCGTGGTGCGAAGCGCAATCGCCTTCGCCGAATACGGACCCGTGGCGAAGTCGAACGCGCGCCCGGAGATGAAATAAGTGTAGATAAGCCAGTAGACCGGAACCAGCGCGTTGAGCACTAGAACCTCGACCAACGATTTCGCCAGAGTGCGGCGCTGCCTCCAATCAGGCGTGCGACGCCACCACATCACGAACGCCCACATCAGGATGAGGCCCACGATGATGCCGGCAAACCATCCGTCGTAACGGGTAAGCGCACCACCAGCCATCGTGATGCCGCAGGCTTCCAGTGCGCGCCGCGGCTTCATTTGGGCAGCAGTTGGGGACACATCGGGATCGGGCGGAATTGTCGCGCGCAGGAATTCGTCCAGATACACCAGCGTCCAGAGAAAGAAGGCCAGGAAGATAGGCTCGTTCATGGCCGTAGCCTGCAGGTAAAGCAAGTTGGGATTCAGCGCATAGATGGCAGCGGCAAGGTAGGCGGCGAGTTGGCCGGCACGAACGTTGACGAGACGGAACACGGCGAGCGCGCCCAGTACGTAAGCCACCATGCCCGGGATTGCGCCGGCGATCCCACTGCGCCACAGGGCATCGTTCCACACAAACGGCAGCATGGCGATGTGTTGCAGCGGAAGCCACACCGTTCCCAACTGCCCATAGGACTGGAGCGGATGGCGATTGTCGACCACGCGACGCGCGATGTTGATGTGGGCCACGGCATCGCCGTAAAGCAGCAGTTGCTGATGGGCGTAGTAGTAGAAGAGCGCGGCAATCGAAAAGGCGCCGAGCAGCAAGGTGAAGCGCGCTTCGTTGCGCTGGCGGAGGTAGCGCTGTTTGAGGGGGTCACGGTCAGCGGACACTGGCTGTCGGGAATGCGAAAGCGGTTGGTGGTTCATCCTCCGATCCGAAGTACTTGTCCCGGCTGGATGTCACGGAGCGCGATCAGAGCCGCTGGAATGAGGGGTTCAAGATCCTCGATCTGATTTGATATCGCACTCAGAACTAGCAAAGCAATCTTGCGGTTTGCGACATTCTGCTGCCGCTCCATAGCCTGGTCGATGGTTATCAGGACATCAAATTCCGCCGCCGCCAGCGTCAGCAGGGCGCCATTTTTCTTGCCAGACCATCCCATCTCGCCTACTTTGCGACACTCATGTGCGCCGAGCAGTTGTTTCAATGCACGAGGTAAGCACTCATCAACCAGGACTCTCATCGCACCTGTGAGATAACCAGTTCCTTTGCGTGTTCCAGTGCCGCAATCGCTGCCTTCCGGCTCACGGACGGAAACTCTTCTAGAAACTGGTCCAGGGTATGGCCGCCTTCCAGGAAATCAAGAAGGTTCTTGAACGGTACGCGTGTTCCGCGAAAAACCGGCATTCCGCCCAGGACCTCAGGATCTTTGACGATGACGTCGCTTGCGTGATCCATCTGCGCCTCTAGTCCAGAAGTGTACTACTGTCGAGACCTTCCGATATTGGCACAAGGCCCCGGTTCTCCAGCCTTCAGTCCAAATGCGTCAGCTCGCGGAAAACGGTGAAGCGGTCGTCAATCTCTTCGCGAGTGAGCGACTGCAGCCGCTCGGTGCCGAAGCGTTCGACCGCAAACGATCCCATGACGCTGCCATAAAACATGGCATGCTTCAGTACGCCGCGGTTCACTTCTCCCTGCGATGCCAGATATCCCATGAAGCCGCCGGCGAAGCTGTCGCCCGCTCCGGTAGGATCGCGAACTTCGTCCAGCGGGAGTGCCGGAGCGCGAAACGGATGATGGCCTCCGCCAAATTCGCCATCGCGGAAGAAGATGGTGGCGCCGTACTCGCCGTGCTTGATGACCAGCGCGCGCGGGCCGAGGTCCAACACTTTACGTGCGGCTCTCGGCAGGCTGTTGTCGTCGGCCAGCATCTTGGCTTCCGTGTCATTGATCAGCAGCACGTCCACCCGCTTCAGCATCTTGTCCAGATTTTGCCGATGCCCGCTGATCCAGTAGTTCATGGTGTCGCCGCCGACCAGCTTCACATTCGGCATGGCGTCACGCACCCGAACCTGCAGCACGGGATCGATGTTAGCCAGGAAGAGATAATCGGAGTTGTTGTACTCGGCCGGAATCGAAGGCGCAAAGGTTTCGAAAACATTTAACTCGGTGTTGAGCGTCTTGGCTTCATTGACGTTCTCGCCGTACTCGCCAGTCCAGTGAAAGGTTTTCCCTTTCGCGTGCTGGATGCCGCGAGTGTCCACGCCGCGCTTATTCATCACTGCTTCGTTTTCCGCAGTAAAGTCTTCGCCCACCACCCCGACGACGCGGACATCGGTGAAGTGGCTGGCGGAAAGCGAAAAGTAAGTGGCTGCGCCGCCCAGAATCTTCTGGCGCTCGCCGTATGGAGTTTTCAGGGTATCAAATGCGACGGAACCCACGACAAGAATGGACAAGTGCTATGTTCCCGCTTTCTGTTCGGAATCGAAATATTTGCCGACCAGCAACCGGAGCCGCTCCAGCGTGGCCTTCGGCACCGCAGATCTTCTGGGTGATGATGGCGTTCTTCAGCGCCGCACCGCACTTGCAGCCGCGCGTCTTGGGCATGGCGCCAACCGCCTCGCGCACCACGCTGCAAGCATGCTCGGCATTCTTCAGTAGCACGCGCGACGATCTGATCGACCGAAACCGAGTCGTGTGTCCTGGTGCCAGCAGTCGTAGTCGGTGACCATGGCCACGGTGGCGTAGCACAGCTCGGCCTCACGCGCCAGCCGAGCCTCGGTGAGATTGGTCATGCCGATCACGTCGAGCCCCCAACTGCGATACAGATTGGACTCGGCGCGCGTGGAAAATTGCGGGCCTTCCATATTCAGGTAGGTGCCGCCGCATTTGACGTTGACCCCGGCAGTCCGGCAAGCCTGCGCAGCGATTTCCGCCGTCTCCTGACAGATAGGATCGGCAAAACCGATGTGCGCGACCAGACCATCGCCGAAGAAAGTGTCGACGCGATGGCGGGTGCGATCGATAAATTGATCGGGAATCACGAAGTCCAGGGGATGATGCTCTTCCTTCAGCGAACCCACCGCCGACAGCGAGAGGATTCGTTCCACTCCAAGCTGCTTCAGCCCATGAATGTTGGCGCGGTAGTTGATCTCGGTGGGCATGAAACGATGTCCCCGCCCGTGACGCGAGAGAAACGCGACCTTGCGGCCTTGCAGCGTCCCCAGACACATACGCGTCAGAAGGCTCGCCAAACGGCGTTTCCAGCGACGTTTCCTGAATATCGCTAAGGCCCGGCATCGTGTACAGACCGCTGCCGCCGATGATGCCAATTTCCGCCTGCTGCAATCGAAGCTCCCTGGGTACTGTATGCAAACGAACGATTATACAGGCTGAGGCGACGGAGTCACGCTTGCGATGCGCGGGTAGATATCTAATATTTGCTGCACGAACAGAACATAAATAGGCAGAAAGTGCTGGCATTGCGGAGCCGATAGGTGCAATATTTCGCCCAACCTTTAGGCCTCACGAGCAAACTTCCTAACGGAAATTGCTCTTGAACCGATCCTTGACGTTCGGCTCCCTCGCACATGCAAAGCAACTATCCGCCCACCCTCTAACCGGCTGAGGAGAAATGAAATGAAATCTCGCAAATTTGTTTGGATTACAGCTCTCTGTCTGTTGTCCGCAACCGTTATCGCCGTCAGCCTCAGAGCGCGGCCCACGGGAGTTCTGGCCGCACAACATTCCGTAAGCCGGGCGTCGCTGGCCCAGCCAGCCGCCTATATGTCGAACGCATCGCTGCGCGTCGCCGCAATTTCCAACGCCCTGCTGTCAGACGAAGCGGGCTCGGCACAGCGCGTGTCGTTGAACCTCCAACGCAATAGCGGACCCGAGTTGCCACCCGTCGAAGAGTTCACGCTGACCCCGCCAAATCCAGCGCTACACATCACCAAGACGACGGTCGCGGTGCGCTTTCCGGAGTTACCTACAGAAAAGTTGGCCTCGCGGATACCGATGACGCTGGGTGATCAGAGTGTCGTCTTACAGCGCTCCGCCGACGATCCAAGAGTGTTTTCCGCGCCCGTTGATTTTGATTGGAACGCCTTCGCTAAGGAGCAGGAGCGTCGTAAAGAACTGGCCAACGCCGGAAGGCAGATTCCCGTTTTTGAGGGACACCGCCTTGTCCGCATCGAGAACGTTCAATTCGTCGATCCTGAACAGATTAGGAGCGCTGTCCGGTCACATCAATCGATTCAGTTCACACCTCAGATACTGGATGGCTCAGGCGACGGCGTCACTGCAGACCCAGAACTTCTTATCAACGACATCAGCGTGGTGGAGGATCGATCGCGCACTTTCGATCCTTGCCCTGTCTCGGGCGGCGGAACGCCAATGGGGGCATGGACCTTCGGTGAGCTAATGCTGGCACTGAGCCCTGATGGCACTGTCGGCACCGCGGAGGCCATGCTGAAGACTTGGCTCCAGACTTGGCAGAATTCCCCCCAAATTAATGGTTTCACGGTAAATCCGCGACCTGGGATGGGTACGTCAACTTTGCCCGGCTTTCTGAGTAAGTGGCCGCTGGACTCTAACGGCCTTCCTTCCCTTGCTAACGCTCCTATGCGTCTCAACGCCATTGTGAACCGGATCGACTTGGGGCAAACCGCCGGCATCCCAACGGCAGGGGAGCTGAGGTTCGTATTTGGAGCCACAGGCCCCTGTCCCAACGGAGTGGGAGGAGGAGGAGAAGCACCTGCGCTTCTCTTCAACGTAATTTTTGAGTATAAGGTTCCAAATTTCACAGGTTGCAGCCAAGTGCAGCAATGGGCGGACAAGTGGCAAAACCTGGTTG
The DNA here is from genome assembly GCA_963746515.1 of uncultured Acidobacteriaceae bacterium. Lineage (GTDB taxonomy): Bacteria > Acidobacteriota > Terriglobia > Terriglobales > Acidobacteriaceae > Bog-257. Next base: position 973,256 of record CAVVBO010000007.1, read on the forward strand.
GCGATCCGAACCTTAATAGCGACTTGGAAGCGATAACCGATTCGGTGGTGGGCCCAGGCGTGGGCGCTTCCAATCTGGCCGCAGTACGAACGAATGAAACCGCTCTTGCTTGCGGTAACGGTACATGCGCTCCAGACAGTCAAGCATGGGAGGAGCGACAGTTTCAACTCGCCTCTGGTGCGCTGCAGGAAATCCCCATAGCACAAACTCCCCAGGGAGATCCCACCGGTACAAACGATTTCAACGCCGTTACCTGTCCTCTCTGTTCAGACCCCGCTACGCTTACGTTGTGGATCAACCAGAATGAGCCCGAAATTCTCTTTCCGGGCCTCTACAGTGTTCCTACTGGCTTTAATGGTCTCTCGTTTCAAGGCGCCACAGCTTTTCAACCGGTGGGTACGACTTGGTGGAACGGAAGCGGTACCATAAACGGCACGCAGACGCGCAGTAACTTTTCCGCAAACACGTGCAACGGCTGCCATGGCAGGGAAACCCTTACCGGTTTTCAGCAAATCGTTAACCGAACCGTCGGCGGCGGTGGTAGCGATTTACCCGCCGTCCTGTCCGCATTTCTGGTGGGGTGCAACACCAACCCGCTAAGTAGCGCCTGTCTCAAAGCGAACTTATGCCCATTGAATCAAGCGCCACTCGCTTGTCAAGAGCAAGTGGAGGATCCCACGGGCAATGGAAACATTAATACCTTTGGCGACATCAATCGACGTGAAACGTACATGTCGACGGTGCTTGGGGGTTGCAGTTCCGATCAACTTCTGCAGTCCCTGGTTCGCCACAAGGTCAATTTCGTTCACTGACCGCCGGGCCTCGATATATGGATTGCCGCCAAGCCCAGATCTTCGGTTTGGCAAGTGAACACCTTCCCCACTCAAGAGCAGGCTTGGGTGGGGTTTTATTTGCACGGCGAATCAGGTGCCGCGTTTAGTACCTGCCACTTACCACCCAACCGTCGCAAATGTCTTACTGAGCAACTGAAACCTATCTAACCCATCTCATAAGTCGTTTTGTGTCAGGGCACGGCTTCAGCCGTGCCGTAAGGAGTCAATGACAACTTGGGCTTCAGCCCCTGAGGGCGAGTTTCTTGCCGGGGATATTCCTCTGAACTCTTGCTATATCTCGTGCGACACGGCTAGACGGCTCTTAGAAACGACCCGATCTATCGAACCTACTTCTTGACCGCTTCCTTTTCCAGCTTCTCCAACTCCTGCGCCAGTTGTTCGGCTTGGTCGCGAAGATGGTGGATTTGCTCCGCCATTGAAGGTGCGGTCTTCTCGCTCGCCGCGATGGTTGGAGCGGCAGGAGCGGGAGCCACCGCCGGCGCTGGTGTTGCCGTGAGGTCGGCCAGGGCCTCGTCGAAGTTATCGCGATAGATCAGCCGATCGCCCATGGCCAGCACTACCTTCTTAAGCTGCGGCATACGAGCCTCGTTAGCCTGAATATAAATCGACTCAAGGTAGAGAAAGCCGCCGGTCACGGGAAGAGCAATGATGTTTCCGCGCAGCACGCGCGAGCCTTGCTGGTTCCATAGCGTCAGGTCCTTGGAGATAGTTCTGGTCCTGGTCGATGCGCGATTCAATCTGCATGGGGCCGTACATCAATTGCTGTTTCGGCAGTTGATAGAAGATCAGCTTCCCTAGTTGGTCGCCATCGCATCGTGCGGCCATCCAGCCGATCAAGTTGTCCTTGCCTCGCGGAGTGAAAGGCAAAATCAGCAAGATACTCAGGTTGCTTCTCTCCCGGCAAGGTGGCCACGACGTAGGTGGGCGAAATAGGCTCGGGCTGTCCAGACTGGCCATACAAATCACGCGCAATCTCCCAAATGTCTTCCTTGTTGTAGAACACCTGAGGGTCGCGCATATGGAAGATGCGGTAAGCCTCGGCCTGCGTCCGAAACATTGCTTCCGGATAGCGCGCGTGCCGGCGCAGATCGGCCGGCATCTCCGAGGCGGGCAGAAACAGTTTGGGAAATAGCTTCTCGTAAGCCTGAATGATAGGATCGCTGGGATCGAATACGTATAAAGATATCTTTCCGGTATAGGCGTCGACCGTAGCCTTTACCGCATTGCGAATATAATTTGCTCCTTCGTCCAGCCCGGCTACCGGAAGCGGCGCCGAATAAGGATGATTCAGCGAAGTTGTGTATCCATCGACCATCCAAACCAGCCTGCCATCATCGGTGATCACCAGATAGGGATCCGGATCCCAATGCAAGAAGCCGGCCAGATGGTTCAACCTGGCTGGCACATTGCGATAAATCATCATGCGGCTTTGCCCGGTTAGATAGCCGGTGAAAACAATGTTGGGCTCGCCCTGGGAAATCGCCGCCGCAAGCTTCAGAGGAAACGAGCCCACCGGAAAGCCGCCCGTGCCCTGATAGGTCGAATACTTGTTCTGATCGCCGGAGGGATAATCGAACTCCTCGCGCGCGGTATGAACAAAGACCGGATCCTGGGTCTTCTCGCCAAAGTAGATTTCCGGCCGGGTGAGCTGAAATGCCGGCGAATTAATTTCCGGCGGAGCGTTCTTGATCAGCAGGACAGGCAGGCCGTCAGGCGTAATCTTATTGACCTCGGCGACAACTGCGCCAAAGCCGTGGGTATAAATGAATCGAGGATTGATCCAACTCTCGCTAGCCTCGGCTGACAACTGGGTGACATCGATTTCGCGCGGAGATAGCAATACCTGCTTGATGCGGCCATTAACGAAATAGCGATCGACGTCGGTATCGGGGAAAGTGTAGTACGGCCGCAGCGCCTGAATCTGGGTGATAGTTGCGTTGTAGGCCCGCAGATCCCAAAGCCGCACATTAGCCAGCAGAGTCGCGTCCTGAACCGGATCGACCACGCCTTGTCCAGCAGGGGTGAAAGGGCTTTCCGTCGCGTTGCGGTTAAGTCCGAATGCCGAGGTGGTCGCCTCGATGTGACGCTCGATGTAAGGGCGTTCGATCGAGATCTCATTCGGCCGCACATAGACCGCGCGAACGATGGCCGGCACAGCCAACTGCACGATAAAACACGACATCACCAGCACGACGGCCTGCTTGAATTTCGACAACCAAGCCAGCGGCAGCGCCACTAGAGCGGCAATAATAAGGAGCCAACGCAAAGGCAGAGTAACCTTTTCATCTACGAAATCTGCGCCGGTCATGAAAGGCGTGAGAATTGAACAGCAGCTCATAGTTACCCAGATAGACCCAGGCAGCAAAGCCCAGCAATAAAATCACCGCAATTACTGCGAACGAAAGGCGCACGCGCGGCGCCTGGTAACCGTAAGTAGCTTCCCAGAGTAATCGTGTTCTTCGGCCCATCCAGCAATTGACCATAGCGAAGCCGTTCGTACAATTGCCATGCCCGGGCCGTAATCCAAAACAGCACGGCGGAAAGAATCGCCAGCACAAAAACAAAACTAAGCAGATCGGAATAGAAAGGCAGATCGAAAAGGTAGAACGGCAAGGGGTGCGAAAAAACATGGTCTTGCCAGGCATCCGCGGGCGCGGTCAGACCGCGCGAGCCGAAAAAGCGCATGACCGTCCAGAAGTCAATCGAGGTGGACGCGAACAGGATTGCAATCACCGCCAGACCAACCGGGACCAGGCGGGAGTAGACCGGGTAATCGCCTCGCCGGATACCGGCAAAGTGCAAGCCACGCGCGTGCGCCAGGTACAGCGCGATGAAGGCAAGCAGCGCACCTACTGCCGTGGGCGCAATGCTGTACCACAGCATGCTGACCCAGGTATCAACCTGCGCGACTTCTTTCCACCAGTTGTACTCGATGACGAAGTTGGCTGCTGTCGGGATCGCCCAACCGAGAAATGCCAACGCAACTAATACGATGATGAAGAGACGAATATGGGAAGAACGCATAAGAGCGATTCTTGCGTGTCCAGCAGTAGCGCCGCTTCGACCCCAAGATCACGTTTTGAGCGACGCGGCATGGCTGTTAGGGCAGGTGAGGAAATCGTATCACAGGCTTACGCGGAACGAGACGGACGGCATCCCAAGCGGAACCACAGACCGGCGCCGGACGCAGACGTGACGCTATTAGCCAAAAGGCACTCTTTCGAGTGCCCTTGGCCTTCCAGATTGTAAGGTTCGCGAAGATGGTTAGAAGTTGATGCTCATGCCGAACTCCATGGCGCGCGGAGCGCCCAGGTTGAAGACGCCTGTGCCCGCTCCGACGCGGTTGGTGATTCGGGTGGCCGAGCGTGGTGCCGTTAATCGAACCGGCACTACCCGTCAGTCCGCCCGTAAGCGCGTTGGGCGGCAAATCGAAGTTAGCGAAGTTGAACAGGTTGAAGAAGCCGACGCTGGGCTGGAACGCGATGACGTGCGACTTGGCTTCCAGCTTGTAGGTCCAGGCGAACTTCAGATCGAAGTCCCGAAGATTGCCCATATTCACCTGGCCGGGAGGAGCGAATTGCAAGGTGCAGTTCGCGACTGCTGATGCTGCCTCCCGCGATGCACGGCGCTACGGCCCCAAGCTGCTGAAGTTGCGCCGCTGTAAACAGCCCGTTCTGACATCAGGACCTGACCGGCCGGGGTGGGCTGGTTTCCGTAGTTGTTGTTGTAGCGGGTCAGAAGCTGGTTGATGCTCTGCCGTTGTACCTGCGACCCGAAGGCTCCATTGAGCGTGCCCGGCAGTGGATCCTGGGTCGTGCCATCACCGGTGAAGTCAGTCTGGAAGATAGCTCCTGGACCGTTCCGGGGACCTCGATAGGCACCGACAAGCGCGGAATAGAAGTGACCGATAAACGAGAGTTGGAAATTCCAGGGGAGACTTCCCACCACGCCGAACGAAAACTGGTTCGGGCGATTCAGTAAGGAAGGTCCGAAGTATTGATTGGGATTGGCGTTGTCCAGCGAAGGAACAATAAAGTCCTGATCGCTGTTGGAGATTCCGCCCAGCGTGCCGCTGATACCCGAACCGCCGCCGGAGTTCTTGAACGACGAGTAGGAGTAGGAGACTTGCGCGTTGATCGCGTGCATGCCTTTGAACGGATTGTTCTTCTGATAGTTCAGCTTGACGTCGAGCGCGTTGTACTTGGAGATGCCGGCCGGAACCAGGAAGGGCATGGCCGGTGCGGCCGGATTCAAGCCACCGAAAGCGCAACCCGTCGCACAGGTGCCGCCCAGATCGCCTTGCGAGTCGAGGCCGTTTGCTGCGAAGGAGGTGATGTTTGCCCCCGCGGCAATCGCGCAGTTAATAGCGGCGGCGCTGGTGCCCCCGCCGCAACCAAACTGCGCGGTCGTGGCCGAGATGGCAGCCATCGCATTCGGCTTGTTGAAGTACCGCACGTCTCCGGTGTGGTTTTGGTCAACCCCCAGCAGCAGGCCGGTGGTTACGTTGCGAACGTAGTCCACACTGAGCACGACGCCAGGGCTGAACTCGTGCTGAACGCCGACGTTGATCTGGGTGGAACGAGGGGTCTTGTAGTCAGGAGCAAACAGCCCGAGCGGGAAGTTGACACCTCCGCTCACGAAGTTCGCCAGATAGTTGGGATTGGGATTGGTGAGAGCTAAACGGCGACAAGCGCCTGATAGTCCGATTGCAGCGCAGCAATCGCGGTGCCGGCATCTCCAATGCGGATAGGAGTAGTCGGTGGTGCCACAGGTTGCCGGTCCACCTACTAAGCTGACACCCGGGCAGCGCGAAAGCTTGTCCGACTGTCGCAGGCCGTCGGAGTCTGCAGGAACGCTCCGGTCGGCAGACGCAAAGGTCGATCGAACAGCACGTTGTTCCAGATCACGTTCTCGTAATACAGACCGATGCCGGCGCGAATCGCCGTCTTGCCGTACTTCCATGGATCCCAGGCGATTCCCAGCGACGGTCCAAAGTTCAGATTGGGGTTGGGAATGGGCGCGCCCAGATTTGGCCACGTCGGTATCAAGTTGTTGAGGAAGGGCAATCCGGGCAGGTCGCTGTCGGTGCGGCCGGTGTCACGATCATAACGCAAGCCGAGGTTCACGGTGAAGTTGGAAAACATCTTCCAGGTGTCGGCGATGTAGAGCCCGAGACGGTTGTCGGGCCCCAGTCCGCCGGCCGGGAAAGCCGAACGCCGGCTGGGTGGTCGAGAAGCCCTGACCGTTGCCGAGCACGACCGTTTCCACCGGGTAGTTCAGAGGATTGCTCGCGCCGCCTGGGAAGGGGCCTGTAGCCGCAAACGCCTGGTCATTAAATCCGAATTCGTTTTGGTTGGTGACCACCTGCGGCGCCAGCTTGAAGAAGCTGGCGAAGCCGCCGCCCTGGATGTGGTTGTAGTCCACGCCGTAGCGAAGGATATGCTTGCCCACGGATTTCGATCCGTCATACTTGATTTGCTTATCGCTCTGCGGCGTGCTCTGCGGCGCCAGCAGGTTTGGACCAGTCGAAGGTCCGTTGACTACGTTGATGTTGAGATATTGTCCGTTGCCGGGAAAATCGGAGAGCGGCAGTCCACTGCCAATCACGCCATCGACAATCTCGTTCTGAAATTTCAGATAGCTGAAGCGGAAGCTGTGGGTCCACGCACCAGTGGTGAAATCTGCTCCTCCAACATAGTTGCGGGAGTAGTTCTTCGACTGGTAGACCTGCAGGCTGTCGGAGAAGAAGGTTCCATCCGCCTTGATTTGCGAGTAGCTGTAGCGGAAGAACAGCTTCACATTGTGCGGCGCCACGTAGTCGAGGCGGCCCAGCGAGTTGGGATTCTTGAAGGGAGCATTGAAGCCGCCGCCGAAGCTTTGAAACGGCGGAGCGTATACCACCGGCGTGAACAGATTCTGATAGGTGCGCGTCGCCCTCGGCGAAGAAGAACAGCTTGTCCTTGATGAAGGCGCCGCCCAGCGTGCCGCCGTACTGATTGCGGTGATAGTTGGGATCCGGCAGGTCCCGCCGGTTTCGGCAGAGAGGCATCGACATTGCTGCTGCGGTAATACTCGTAGCCGCTGCCGTGGATGGAGATTCGTGCCCGACTTGGTCGAAACGTTGACCACGCCCGACGAGCTCAGATCATTGGAAAGATCCATGGTGGACTGCGCGATCTGGAACTCCTGGATGGCGCTGGCCGAAATGTTGCCGGTGGTCGTACCGACGGTTTCGTCGGAGATGTCGGTACCATCCACCTGAATGCGGGCCGTACGTCCGAAACGCCCACCGATCGAGACCGACTGGTAGCCGATCTTGGTCGGATCGAAGTTGGTGCCGTCCTGGATCTGCACTCCCGGCTCAAGTTGCGCCAGGTCGAGGAAGTTGCGGCCGTTGACCGGCAAATTCTCGATTTGAGTCGCGCGTCAGCACACCTTGCACCGAGGTCTGCTCGGTATTGATGCCGACCGACGTGGCTTCCACGTTCACCGTGGTGGCTTCCGAGCCGACCTTCAGCTTGAAGTTGACGGCGCTGTTGTTGCCGATCTTGGCCAGGATCTGAGTTTCGAGCTCTCAAATCCTTTGGCCTCGACCTTCACCAGATACGTGCCCGCCGCGATAGAGCCGGAGTTGTAAAACCCGCTTCCGTTGGTGGTGACTGAGGTGGCTACGCCCGTGTCAATCCGGGTGATGGTCACCTTGGCGCCTGCCACGGCGGCATCAGTGGCGTCGGTGACCTGTCCGTTAATGTTTCCCGTGGAGATCGTGGCTTGACCCTGGAGAGAGGAAGTTAACCACAGAGGAGTCGCCAGCACGAACATCAGAGAGAACAGCTTTTGTGTGTGAGAAGCCTTCAAGATCGTCATGCACCTTCTCCTTTCCGTGAGCAGCAGGTAGAGGAACCTGCCCGGTTTCGCCCCAAAAAAGGTTCGGTCTCCCATTCGTTCGGGAGATCAAGGTCGGGAAGGACAGCTGTCGAGATGGCTAGCCGATCCCGCAGCCGGCCAGCCGCAGGACTTTACTGAAAGTGCATGTGCCAGGAAGTTCGAGGACAAAGTTGGGCCAGATCGGCCGCAAGCCGAGCATCTTCGGCAAACGAGAAAGTAACGTGGCGCTACGCCAACCACTCCGCAGCTTGGCACAGCGAATCACCCTGAGGTTCAAACTTCGAACCGAATTGGCTGCCTTGTCGCATTCCGGCTGCCAAAATACATGTTTGGTAAGTGCTTGGGAAAATTGAGAATTCTCACGGTCACCTGGCAAAGGTTACCGAATCGCATATCTTGAGGCCGAGCCGCCTTCCATTTTCTGTAGGAGAGATTACTGAAAAATGCCACGCGCTCACGCGGAAACCTGGTCTCGTCCTAATTGGTTGGGAGGACGGTTGAGCCTCAACGGGCGCCGGGACTGCCGTGCGGCCAGCCGGTAGGCGCACCAGCCTCGAGATCAGGACTGCTAGGTACAGGATGCCGAGAATAGCTTCGATCACGGCCACCGGTCGGACATTCAGGAGTGCTGGAAACTTCGGGAGATTTGGTGGACCTGGTCGGGATCGAACCGACGACCTCTTCCATGCCATTTCCCTCAACGAATTGAGACGGCGTGACACAGCGGTAGTGCGAACGACACAGAGAGGCAGTGTTCATGCGGCTTCGGACGCTTCGCTGCGTCTCACCTATTCCCGAGCGATACCCTTCTATACAGCCCAACACGGGCAGAGATGCGGGGGTTATGACACAACTCACGACACAAACTGTCGTCGCTTGCCGGGCCGTAAGCATTCTTTCCCAGCCACGCCTGTTCACAACAGTAATGTTTGCTGGTTGAACTCGATTCCACGTGGGATAATCGGCCTGCGAACAATGGGAACGCTCAACGGCTCGCATTCGTAGAGGAGACCTCGACCGTGAACCCAAAGTCACTTTTCCTATCAATGCTGCGCGATAGTCTGCGTAAGCTAACCTATGCAACGATGCTGGTTTGTGTTCTCACCATGGTTGCAGCGGGCACAGCAGATGCCCAGACCTTCACTGTTCTGTACAACTTCACTGGAGGAGCAGATGGCTCTCATCCATACGCGGGCCTGATACAGGATGCGACAGGGGCAACGAGCTTTCCTTCGCTGTATGGCACGACGTACCAGGGCGGCAGCGGCGCCGACCCGCTTGGAGTTGCATATAAGCTTACTCATTTGCAATACAGAACCTACTGGGTTGTAACCACCCTGGCCGAGTTTGGCCAAGGCGGTAGCGGCAACTCGCCGGCGGCGCGTCTGGCCGCCGGTCCTAACGCAGTCCTCTATGGAACGGCAACACTTGGTGGTAACCCCCAGTGCACCCTCAGTAACGGCGGGTGCGGCACGGTTTTCCGACTAAGTCCGACTGCGAATTTCTCGCTCACGGCGATCCATCAATTCTCAGGTCCTCCTTCTGATGGCGCTTTCCCGGACAGCGAAGTGACCTTCGATAGGGAGGGCAACATCTTCGGTACGACCGTCCAAGGAGGTGTGGCAAACGGAGGCACCGTGTTTGAGCTCACCCGCAGTGGCAACGGGTGGACAGAGTCGGTGCTTCACAACTTCACCAACAACTACCTTGACGGGGAGGAGCCGGTGGGAGGACTGGTCCTCGACTCAGGCGGCAACCTCTATGGCACGACCTATGGCGGTGGTGACAAATTTTGCGGGTGCGGCGAGGTTTTTGAACTCTCTCCATCGGCCGGAGGTTGGACCTATCGCGTGCTGCACATCTTCATTCCGGCCGTCGATGGAGAGTGGCCCGAAAACAGTCTCATCATGGACGCAGCCGGAAACCTGTATGGAACGACGTCATGGGGCGGACCGAACGGAGGCGCGGGTACTGTTTTCGAGCTCTCGCCGTCGGGCAACAACTGGAATTTCAGCACAATCTACACGCTTCCCTACATGGGCGGCGGCTTCCAAACGGGACCGATGAGCGGCGTGATAATGGATGCAGCCGGAAATCTATACGGTACAACCTTCGGTGGGGGCGCCTATTCGCAAGGCTCCGTGTTCAAACTGACTCCGACAAGCAACGGATGGGTGTTTACCTCGCTGCACGATTTTCAATCTCCTTCTGATGGCGCATTTCCCTATGGAACCCTGCTGATGGATGCCAGCGGCAATCTTTTTGGGACGGCGACGCAAGGCGGAGGTTACGACGATGGGACAGTATGGGAGATCACACCGTAGGGACGTTGCCATTCTGGGTTTCGGTCAACTGGCGATAAATTCAGGTGAAATGGCGGCGAACCGGTTCCAACTTTTCACATTGATTTAGGCAGCAGCAACGTCACAGCGTTCGACCCGACTACTCACGTCAAGAGCCGGAGGTCAGCTTGGCGGACCCTGACGAAGAAAGCGGGGCTGCCCGGTTTCCGGTTCCACGATCTTCGGCATTGCGCTATCACTCAGCTTGCGGAGGGCGGCACATCGGATTCTACGATCATGGCGATCGCGGGCCACGTCAGCCGTCGCATGTTGGAGCGGTACAGTCACGTGAGGATGGAAGCCAAGCGCAAAGCGATGGAAGCCCTTGCTGCAAGCACCAAAACGGCGGGTTATGACACAAACAACGACACAAATGTTGAGTCTCTGAACACTCGCCCCGTCTAACCTATTGAGAGATTTGGTGGACCTGGTCGGGATCGAACCGACGACCTCTTCCATGCCATGGAAGCGCGCTCCCAGCTGCGCCACAGGCCCACTTTGCGGAAAGGAATGACGCTCTGCAATGCTGAACGCCTTCATCATTCTCTCGCAGCCGCATGGCTTAGTCAAACATCCGCAGCCCCGACATCGGCCTTCGAGTGAGGCCCAAGTTGTTGTCGAGCTGGATCAGCATGGCTGAACTGGCCGCGGACAGTCCGAGAGACATTGGGATGGAGCGCAGGAACTACTTCAAGCTTTTGGCGCTGGGTGAGGTTTATCGTCGAAATCGGTGGCTAAGTAATGAATGCTCGCAAATGATACAAACAGGAGCTGAAACCTCTCTCCGGCCCCGCCCAGAGACCTTAGCAGACCCTGTCCTGTAACCCAGATGCCATGCTCGTCGACGCTCTGTAGGGTGCAATCAAAAACGTCGTCCTGCCCTGCAACTTTAATAAGCAGGGGCTGGCCGATAAATTCTTGCAGCTTAATGATGACTGGTCCGCCTGGCATATCCAAGAGATTATAACGCCCTAGGTTCCAATCTCGAGCAGCACACAATTAGCCGATTTATGAGACAGCGCATAGTCCCGCGGCATGTCCGCTATAATGCCGCCAGATTGCTATGCCAGTTGCGGCCGGCGTAAAACTTGGGCCCTACGAGATTGTTGCCCCCGTCGGCGAAGGGGGAATGGGCGAGGTGTATCGTGCTCGCGATACCCGTCTGAACCGCTCGGTCGCGATCAAAGTTCTTCCCCAGGCCATCGCCTCCGATGCCGAACGCATGCAGCCGCTTCGAGCAGGAAGCGCGCACCGTCGCCGCGCTCAACCATCCCAACATTCTCGCCGTGTACGACGTTGGGGTACAGGACGGCACGCCTTACCTGGTCACGGAGCTGCTGGAGGGCGAGACGCTGCGCGAGCGGCTTGATCGCGGTCCCATCCCGGTGCGCAAAGCGGTCGAAATCGGCTTGCAAATCGCGCACGGCCTTTCGGCGGCCCACGAACGCGGCATCGTTCATCGCGACCTGAAGCCGGAAAACATCTTCCTCACCAAAGATGGCCACACCAAGCTGCTCGACTTCGGGCTGGCGAAAGCGAACGCGGCTGCGGTCGCATCCGGCAAACATCTCTGCCATCACGGTGCAAACTCGTGCAGACCGAGCCCGGCGTGGTGATGGGCACGGCTCCCTACATGGCGCCGGAGCAGGTGCGCGGCGAGCCGGTGGATTATCGCGCCGACATCTTCAGTTTCGGCGCCGTGCTCTACGAGATGCTCTGCGGCAAGCGGGCGTTCGCCGGCGACACGTCGGTCGAGATCATGACGGCGATCCTGAAATCCGAGCCAGCGGAGTATCGATCTGCAGCACGACGAAGGTTCCGCCCGCGCTGGATCGCATCGTGCGTCACTGTCTGGAGAAGGATCCTGCCGATCGCTTTCAGTCGGTGCGCGATCTGACCTTCGCGCTGGGAGCGTCTGTCGGGATCGGAGCCGACCGCCGCGCTGCGCGCGCAAGTCGACGCCGCGTCGCCGGTGGTCACCCTGGGCCATGTTGGAAGCCGCGTTGCTGCTTGTCCTTCTGGGGATAGGCCTGTACTTTCTCTTTCGGCCAGCCGCTCACGCCGCTCGCATGGAGTTCGCCATTCCGGTCCAGTACGAGGTGGGACACATCGCGCTTTCGCCGGATGGAGCGATGCTGGCCTATGTTGCGGTGGACGAGAACTCCGGCGAGGGCGTGCTCTTCGTCCAGCCGGTCGGCTCGCCCGATGCCACGCGGTTGAAGCGGAACCGAAGGCGCCAGCTATCCGTTCTGGTCGCCGAACGAATGATTATGTCGGCTTCTTCGCCCAAGGCAAGCTGAAGAAGATTCCCGCGACCGGAGGCACACCGCAGGTGCTGGCCACGGCGAGTCAGGCGCGCGGCGGAAGCTGGGGCAAGAAGGACGTCATCATTTACGCTCCGGACTCGGGCGGTCCGCTGTGGCGGGTCGACGCCGACGGCACCGATGCCGCGCCGCTGACCGACAAGGTCTTCACGTCGGCGAGTCGTCGCATCGCTGGCCGGTCTTCCTGCCCGACGGCGACCACTTTCTTTTCTGGGCCGGCGACTTCAGCGAGAATCCCAAGGACCACACGACCGGAATCTATCTGAGTTCGCTGACCGACCGGCAGCATAAGCACCTGGTGGTGCCGGCTCGGTCCAATCCCGGTTATGCCAGGCATCGCCTGTTCTACGTGGACATGAAGGGCGCGCTGGTCGCAGGTGCCGATGGACGCCGAGACCGGCGAAGTGTCGGGCAAACCGCAGATCGTCGCCAGCCAGGTCGGGCGTCATCCCTCCACCTATTGGGGCGCCTTCACCGTGGCCCTGAACGGCACCGTGGTTTTCCATCAGCGGCACGGGCTCTTCGCAATCGCAACTTACCTGGTATGACCGCTCCGGCAAGGAGCTGGGACGCGTCGGCGAGGTAGGCATTCTGGCCAATCCCAGCATCTCGCCCGACGGAAACTCGCGTCGTGTTCGATGTCGCCGATCCCAAGGCGAAGAACATCGACGTCTGGATCCACGATCTTGCGCACAATTCCTCGACGCGCTTCACCTTCGATCCGGCCGAAGAAACTACGGGCGTGTGGTCGCGCGACGGGAAGGACGATCGCCTATCGCTCGGCGGCCAATGACGAGATATTGCGGCTGAAGAATTCCAGCGGATTCGATGCCGACGGAGGCCTGGCGGCGCCGCCGCCAGGGCATCATCGACATTCATGCCGAGTTCGTTCGCCCCGGGCGATGAGAAGCTGCTGGCCACCGCTCTGGTCACCACCGGCGGCACCAGTCTGGAGATGGTTTCGCTGCCATGACAAGAAGGTGTCGCCGTTCCTTCCCGGCCACGGCAATAAGGCCGACGGACAGATTTCGCCCGACGGCAAGTGGGTGGCGTATGAATCGGACGAAACCGGCGAGCGTGGAGGTCTTTATCTCTCCCTATCCCGGCGGCCGGGGGCAAGTTGCAGGTGTCGCGCGGCGGCGGGAAGGAACCTCGCTGGCGCGGCGACGGCAAAGAGATTTTCTATCTCGATCCCAAAGGCAATCTAGTGTCGGTCGCGGTGAACAGCGAAGGCAGTCTTTCGACCGGCGCTCCCACACCTCTGTTTCAGACGCACGCCCGCGCCACCGTTTCCTCCAGCGACTTGTTTACCTACGACGTGACTCCTGACGGCAAGCGCTTCCTGGTCGACCGCTATGTGAAGCCGGCCCAGACGCCACCTTTGAATATTATTTTGCACGCTACCACCGGGGCTGATTAGAACCTAACCTATCTCATAAATCCCCGCAGTTAGGTTTGTGTCAGGGCATCCTTCGGCTACGCTCAGGGCACGCTGTTTCAGACGTGCGGCAAACCGCCGCACTATGACTAAGGCTAAAGAGACTGTGTCGCGAAGGGTGTCGCCGCTCTGCGGCTCACGGCTATTTTCCATTTTCCCGGGGGCTTACGCCCCCGGCTAACTTCATCCCGCCGCGTTGCGGCTAGTCTATCGATTATTCCAGCTGTTTGTTCCACCAGAAAAGTTTCCTTCCGCTTGCGATACAGTCTCTTTAGCCCCTGAGAGCCGTCCTTGCAAGGGCTAAAGTGTCTGCGTGAGAACCTCTGCCGTCCTTACGGGACTCGGATCAATTTTCCACCTGACCCAGGACTCCGCCTTCGGCTACGTCCTGGGCTAGGCTATTCCGCGCCTGCGGCGCTCACTTTTTGCGCCTTTTACTCCACCGTCGAAACAGAAAGTTAGTTCTCACGCACTCACTAAAGCCCCTGTCTCGGGAGCGTGTCGTTCGGCACGACTAAAAGTCGTGCCCTGACACACCCCAAGAGGATTTATGAGATGGTCCATAGTTTGTTGGGCCTGGTCATCCCGACTGTAGTGAAGCGGAGCGGAGGGATCTGCAGTTCGACTTTTAGCAATCTATTCCAGTCGTGCCCAGGACGTCGCATTCTCAGGATTGGGCAAAAACCACCACCCTCCCTTCGCCCAGCGGCATCCAATCTAAGACGTGCAAACTTGTTACACTGGAGTTCCACCTCGTCGGCCGCTCCCTCGTCGAAATTTCTTCGGTAGGTCAAGGATGAAAATCGCTGTAAGCCTGTGTCTTCTTCTTGTTCTTGTTTTCTCCGGACTGGTGGCGAAAGCCCAAACTCCTCCCTCGGCAACGCCGGCGAGCGCGCCCACCACCGGCAGCACCTCGATGACCTCGATTTTGCCGGACTTGGATCGGCTGCAGGCCGCGGCCACGCAGGCCAATCATGACCTGGCATATATGCGCATCGAAAAGTGGAAGACCGACAGCGATTCCAAGCGGCAGGCGCAAGCCACGGCCGACTCGGTGCAGCGAAATCTCACCAGCGCGCTGCCGGCGCTGATCAGCAATGTTCGTTCCGCTCCGCAGGATTTGGCGGAGGAGTTCAAGCTGTATCGCAATCTGAATGCGCTGTATGACGTGTTCGCCTCGCTCACCGAGTCGACTGGAGCGTTTGGCGCCAAAAGCGATTACGACGCGCTCGCTCAGCAGCTCGATGTAATCGATTCGGTGCGTCGCGATCTGGGGAATGCGCTGGAGAGCCTCACGGCCTCAACCCAAACCGAGTTGGCCCAGTTGCGGACCCAGGTTCACACTTTGCAGCAAGCCGCGGCCACTCCGCCGCCTCCGCCCAAGAAAGTGGTAGTCGACGATAACGAGCCGGCGAAGAAAACGACTCACAAGAAGAAGACAACGAAGCCGGCGACTGACAATTCCAACACCAACCTCGTCGGGATCGAGCTCGAACAATGGCACTGCAACGCCGGCAGCTACGCCCAAGTCGCAGTAGCTGGATTGTTGGTCAGGCTCGTGTCGCCGGCTGAAGCCGGCTCGGATGACAAAATAACTGGCTTCTACGGCGCAGCTGAAGCTGCGCCCCTTCAAAACCTCGCATTTCTGCAAGGCTAAAAGTCCTCCCCTCCAAGCGCCACCTCCGTGCATTGCCCTTCAGCAACTTCCTGGGAACATTTTTCCTGCTTGCGGGGTCTATTGCAGTAGGCCTGCCTGGGAGGGCGGTGCAGCCTTGTCTGTAAAGCGGCGCTGGCGCTTCGGGCTTGGGATGAATCGGCGGATATTTGAGTCAGTGGTTGTGGCTAGCGGTTGTTGCGGGTCCCGAAACTATTTATCATTGAGGTGCCGCCCGTGGCGGGAGCAACAACATTGAGTGACCTCGCAAGTGCGATAGGAGTCCGCACCGAAGAAGCTGCCATCGTGGCCGAATTAAAGGCCGGATCGGAAGAGGCTTTCTATTGGCTCATCGCACACTACAACCAGCCCGTCTATAGCCTGGTTTACCGGATTCTCGACGATCCCATCCGACGCCGCCGATACCACCCAGGAAGTCTTCATCAAGGTCTTTCGCGGCATCAAGAGCTTCAATGCCGATTCCAGCCTGAAGACCTGGATTTACCGTATTGCCGTGCATGAAGCTTCGAACCGGCGGCGCTGGTGGTTCCGGCACAAGTTCCGCGAGACCTCGATCGAGCCGGGGCCGGAGCGCGATGACGGAACAGCCGGCCGTCGGGCATGAAAGACACGCTGGTGGATGACGGCAAGTCTCCGCTGCAAAACGTGTACGACGAGGAGTTGCGCGCGCGGGTGGAAACCGAACTGAAGGCGCTGACCGAACCCTATCGCACTACGGTGATTCTGCGCGACATCGAAGAGCTTGTCGTACGAGCAGATCGCGGAAGTGATGCAGACCTCGCTGGGAACGGTGAAGTCGAGACTGGTGCGGGGGCGCGAGGCATTGCGAAAGCGTCTGGAGCGGCACTTGCCGGCGTTCGGAATGAGCCATCGGGCGATCGCGCGAGACCAGGCGCCGCAAAGACGTGGACCCTCGGTGGTCAAAAGTTGAGGTCATACCATGACGTGCTCAGTTGCGAAGGGGCTCATGTCGTCCTACCTGGACGGCGCCGTGACGCGCAGGCAGTTGGCGCAGATGAATGAACACCTGCGCGACTGCGTGGAGTGTGCTGGCCGTTTTGCGTCGGTGCAGCGGACGCAGTCGCTGGTGGGTTCGCTGGGCAGGAAGGTGGCGCCGCCGGATCTGACTCTGAAGCTGCGAGTGGCGCATCTCGCAGGAGATCGCCAACTCGCATCGCTCGCGCTGGGAGAGGCTGCGGGTGCGCTGGGAAAATGCCTTCAATGCGACCATGGTTCCGGCCACCGCCGGCCTGGTGACCACGCTGGTCATTTTTGGCTGCTGATCAGCTTCCTTTATCCTGCGCAGGTGCGCGCCTCCAACGACGTGCCCACCATGCTGTACACTCCGGCGGAGTTGCAATCTACTCCCTTCGAGCTCTCCATGGGCGCGGCCAATGCGGATTCTCTGGTGGTGGAAGCGTATGTCGGAGCCGATGGCCGGGTGCAGGACTACCGCATTCTTTCTGCTCCCGAAGACGCAGAAGCCATTCTTGCCGCAACTGAAGAACATGCTGATCTTCACCACCTTCCATCCCGCGACCGCCTTCGGCCAGCCTACCGCCAGCCGGGTGGTCCTGACGTTCTCTAAGGTGCAGGTCAGGGGCTAGGGCGCTGAAACGTGGACTGCGTTTGCGCCCCAATTACCAACCTCGTAAACTGAAGTGAGCACTTCCCTGTCCGGAATGCATCTGACGCTTAGCTAGCTGAGCTTTAGCTGTTAGCCCTTAGCAATCAATCACCTCAGGGAAGACGGTTGCCACAACGCGAAGGCTAAGAGCTAAAGGCTGAAGAGCTAAGAGCACTCTCGATAGCACCTGGAGACTCGCGTCTGAGATTTTCTCTCGCATTCCTTCGTTTTGTCTGGCGTCATAACGCTGCTGAGTTGCGCTGCCCTCGCGCAGTCCAAGGCCACGCTCGATGTCAGCGAGACCCTGTTCAGCGTCGTCGCCGCCATGAACGTCTGCGGCTACGATCAGGAATTGTCGTCCTCGTCTCCCATTCGCGCCTGAGGTTCGCGCCGACCTGGTCGAGGCCAGCAAGTCTCCCGCGGTGGCGGCGGCTGCCAAGGAGATGTGCGGCTTCTATCACGATCACCAGCAGGGCGATGCGGCCCACGATCTGGCGCAATATGTATCGCTGGCGCTCAATCTCGGCGCCGACCGCCCGACTTCGCTCCCAAGATGAAAGAAGCCGATCTGCCGCCCGACGCCGCCTACGTCCTGGGATTCGTTCCTTTGTTGAAGCAATACTACGCGGCAGCAAAGCTGCACGCCATCTGGCAGAAGCATCAGCCGGAATACATGGCGCTGATCGACCAGTATCACGGTCCGGTCGCGCAACATGATCACCGCGACCGACAACTATCTGCGCATGCCGCTGTCCGGCTATGCGGGCCGCAGCTTTACCGTTTATCTGGAGCCCATGGCCGCGCCCGGCCAGGTGAACTCGCGCAACTACCTGCAGGATTACTATTACCTGGTGGTCTCGCCTGCCGGCGACAACATCCACATGGAGGCGCTGCGGCACACCTATCTGCATTTCGTGCTCGATCCCCTGATCGCCAAGCGGGCCACGGCGCTGGAGCGTTTGAAGCCGATCCTGATTGCCGTGCAGACGGCGCCCATGGCGGAAGAGTACAAGCTCGACACCGGCTTGCTGGTGATCGAGTGCCTGATCCGCGCCATCGAGGCGCAGACCCCCAGCGATCCTAAGCTGCCGGAAAAAGATCGCCTGGCGCTGGTGCAGCGCGACGAAGCCGAAGGTTTCGTGCTCACCGGATATTTCTACGAGCAGCTGCGCGACTTCGAAAAAGCAACGTCGGGCTGCAGGACGCATTTCCCAACTGGCTGCACAACATCGACGTTCTGCACGAAAAGAAGCGGGCCAGCGAGATCGCCTTCGCCACCCAGGCCGCGCCTGAGGTGATGCAAGCCAGCAAGCACGTGCCGCCTCAGAAAGATCGACTTGGCCGAACGGGCACTGGCCAGCGGCAATCCGGCTGAGGCTGGAAAGCTGGCGCAAGAGTCTTTGCAAGCCAACGAGGACCCGGCGCGCGCTTACTTCGTTCTGGCCAAAGTCGCCAGCTTCAATGGCGACATGCAGGGAGCGCAGACCAATTTTCAAAAAGCGCTGGATGCCGCCAAAGATCCGCGCGTGGCGGCGTGGTGTCATATTTATCTGGGACGTATTCTCGATTTGCAAGGAGAGCGGGACGGCGCTGTCGCGCAATATCAAGGCGGCGCTCGAGTATGAGCGACGCGCCGGCCGAGGCGAAGACCGCGGCCGAACGCGGGCTGAAGGAGCCTTACCAGCCTCCGACCGCCAAATAGCAGGAACGATAAACATTCAGCAGTACCGGGAAGACCGGCGCTTCCCCATTCAGAAAGGACAATCCATGAGATCCGCAGCAATTATGGCGGCAACAATTTTGGCCGCGACTCTGGCCTTGGGCCAGACCAACACGACCTCCGAGCCCAGGCGCTCCGTCCAACGGGCAAAGCCACGCACGGCAGCCGGCAACAGCCGGCGCTCCTCGCGTCTTGCAGGCAAAGTCGCAGGAAGAGCTGAAGGCTTATCAGGATGCTTTCGCCAAGACCGATCCGGCCCTGCTGGAAGCTGCGGCCGACGACTTTTCCGCGAAATATCCCACCAGCGAATTGCGGGCGTCGCTCTACATTCGCGCCATGAATCTTTACGCCAGTCCAACAACACCGAAAAGGTCATCGACACCGGACGCAAGGCCATTGCCGCCGATCCCACCAATCCGATTCCGCTGGTGCAGGTCGCCTCCGCCCTGGCCGAGACCACGCGCGATACCGATCTGGACCGCGAGCAGCGGCTGGCCGAGGCGGCCAAGGACGCGCATGCCGCCATCGATAACATCGATACCGGTCTCATCCTTCCCGCCAATGCCGACCCGGCAACGAGTCGCCGGCGCCAAACACAGCATTCTCACCATGGCCTACGACACCCTGGGCATGATCGACATGAACAAGAAGGATTACGCTTCGGCGGAGACAGAACCTGCAGAAGGCGATCGACCAGAGCAAGGACAATCCCGAGGCGGTGCTTTATCTGCGGCTGTCGGTGGCCCAGGACAAGTTGCAAGCAATATCCGCAAGCACTGGACTCGGCCAACAAAGCGGTGCAGTACGCCAAGGACGGCAGCGCCGCGCAGAATCTGGCGCAAGCAACAACAGGCGCGGCTGCAGAAGCTGATGAGCGCGCCGAATCCGCCGGGCAGCCGGCCCACGCCTCGCCAGCGCGCAGCTCCGATCGCCGCCGGCGCCGCGCATCGCCCAGCCAACACGCCGCATTGAGCTTGACAGCGGTACAGGAAATTCGATCAGGCCGGCCGGCGGCCTGATCGCGATCGCGAAGAACACCAATGAAGTCCGCTGCTACGACACCAGCGTCCTGGAAGAAGCGCTAGGACACGTCTTCCAGCGCACCATCTTCTGGAGCAGGCGCTCACCCACGCTTCTTATGCTCGCGAAGCCGAGTCGCAGAACGCGGCCGGCAGGTGCGCCTGCGCTCGAAGCCGACAACGAGCAGATGGAGTTTCTGGGCGATGCCGTGCTGTCGTTCGTCGGTCAGCCAGGAACTGTTCCGCCGCTTTCCCGAATATCACGAGGGCGAGCTGTCCAAGTTGCGAGCCCATATTGTCAGCGCGCGCCGCCTGCTTGCGTCCCGCGCGTGAGCTTGAAGATCGGCGACTATCTGCGGCTGGGCAGAGGCGAGGACCGCAGCGGCGGCCGCAGCAAGAGCGCCCTGCTGGTCAACGCGCTGGAGGCCATCATCGCTGCCCTGTATCTGGATGCCGGCCTGGAAGCGGCCCAGCGCTTCATCCTGCGGCACATTCTGGAGCCGGAGCTGGCCGAAGTCCACGAGCACGGCGGCAGACAGCTTCCGGTCATGGACTACAAGTCGGCGTTGCAGGAGGCGGTGCACGCCAGCGGACGTCCCCAGCCGCGCTACGTGCATGGTGAAGGAGGAGGGCCCGGACCATCGCAAGATGTTCACCATGGAAGCGCACGTGCCAGCCTTCTCCAGGCGCCGATGACGGCTTCGTTTGCCGCAGCGAAGGCAGCACCAAGAAGGCCGCCGAACAAGCGCGCTGCACGCCTGGCGTGGGAACGTCTACAATCGTTGAAGAGCAGTTCCGCGGCTGAACGACCCTGCTCCGGACGTCCGAGGCTCCCGAGCATTCATGAGTGAAGTCTGGCGCCCAGACCGAAGTCAACGCACCCCTGCCCCCGCAACCAGCCGCTCCCGCGGAGCGCATCCGCGAGCCGCTCCGCCAACGGCTGCACTCGCTGCAGTCGCTGGCCGGCACATCGTCATCGCGATCTTCGTCATCACCTTCATCGTGCAGGCCTTCCAGATCCCGTCCGAGTCGATGGAGAAGACACTGCTGGTCGGCGATTACCTGCTGGTCGACAAGGCGCACTACGGACATTCCGGCTGTGGGACTGGCTGATGCCCTACCGGCCTATTCGGCGCCAGGACATCATCGTCTTCCGCTATCCGGTGAATCCCGCAGCAGCATTTCGTCAAACGCGTCGTCGCCGTTCCCGGCGATCATGTGCGGCTGATCGACAAGCACGTGTATGTCAACGGAGTTCGCCAGGACGACGCCTACGCGACCTTCAACTGGAGCTGGCATGACCGCTTCCGCGATAACTTTCCCGATGGCGGTTTCTATGGCGAGAAGATCGTCGGCAAAATGGTTTCTGCAGGCGCAGAAGTTGATCGAAGATGGCCAGCTGATCGTTCCCGAAGGATCGTACTTCGTCCTGGGCGACAATCGCGACGACAGCTACGACTCGCGCTATTGGGGCTTCGTGCCACGAGGAGAATGTCGTGGGGCGGCCGCTGGTGATTTACTGGTCGATGGACCAGGACATCCTGAAGCTGTGGGCGTGGCTCCGCCGTCTGATAAACTTTCGAATCTGACGTTGAATGTCACTCACCTGTTCAACAGCCTGCGCTGGCACCGTATGTTGCGGATCCCGCATTAGATCTGCGCCGCAGCCAGTCAAAGCGACATCTGCGAAGGAAAAACGAATTTGGCTGCTACCAAGAAACTGTGAAGACCGCGCCCGCAGAAGGCGCAACCGGCGAAGCTCCGGAAAAACCTAAAGAGACCATGCCCGAGTTCATTGCTTCCATCGCCATCATGCTGGTGACGGGTCTGTTCATCATCACGTTCACCTTGCAGGCTTTCACCATTCCGTCCAGCTCGATGGAGAACACACTGCTGATCGGCGACCACGTTTTCGTCGATCGCATGCTGCTGGCGCCGGCGACCAAGTGGATCGGCAAGCTGATTCCCTACCGCGAACCCCGGCACGGCGATGTCTTCGTCTTCCTCCATCCCGCCGAGCCCGGGCTGTACGTGGTAAAACGCGTCATCGGACTTCCCGGCGATCGCATTCATCTGAAGGATGGCGTGGTCTATCGCAATGGCGAGAAGCTGAACGAGCCCTACGTTGTAACGCCAGGATGAGTATCGTTCCCTATCGCGACGACTTTCCCAGCGCAGCCGCCAGTCACCGACTATCAGGATGTAACTCCCGAGTGGCGGGCCGAGCTTCCCTCGTACATCAAGGATGGCGACCTGGTCGTGCCGCCCAACAGCGTCTTCGCCATGGGCGATCATCGCGACGTCAGCCTCGACAGCCGCTACTGGGGCTTCGTGCCCTTCGAAAACGTGATTGGCCGGCCGATGTTCATCTACTGGTCGTTCATCACCCCGCGCGACGAGTACGAACGCCAGAGCATCGGCGACCGCATTGCCTGGCTGTTCAACATCATCATCCACTTCTTCGACCAGACTCGCTGGTCCCGGATGTTCCACGTGGTGCACTGATGCTGCGCCGTAGCGTCACGGCGGATGATGTGGGTGGTCCTGCTGGTCCTGGTGCTGGCCTTGCTGCTGCCTCCGTTCGTCAATGTGAACCGCTATCGCGGTCGCGTGGCCGGCGCCATCAGCCGGGCGCTGGGCCGCGATGTAACCGTCTCGCACATCGAACTCAAGCTGCTGCCGCGGCCGGGCCTGGTGCTCTACTAACTTCGTGGTAGCTGACGAGTCCCAGCTACGGCGCCGAGCCCATGCTGCGCGCCGATACCGTCACCGCTTATCTTCGGCTGACCTCGTTGTGGCGAGGACGCCTGGAGATCGGCACTCTCGACCTCGACAATCCCAGCCTCAATCTGGTTCGCCGCGCAGACGGCCACTGGAATATCGAGGAACTGGTGGAGCGCGACATCGCAAGACCGATCCGGCTCCCGACCGCCAAGCTTCGGCCCGAAGCACGTCCGCGTTTTCCTTACGTGGAAGCTTCCAGCGGGCGCATCAACTTCAAGCTAGGCGAGGTGAAGAAGGCCTTCGCTTTTACCGATGCCGACTTCGCGCTGTGGCTGGAGTCGGAAAGCCAGTGGGGCATCCGCGTGGAAGCGCGTCCGGTTCGCACCGACGTCAACATCACCGACACCGGCACGCTCAAGCTGGACGGCCGCTTCCAACGCGCTTCCAATCTGCGCGATACGCCGCTGTACCTCAAGCTCACGTTCAGCGATGGCCCGCTTGGCCAAATCACCAAGCTGATCTATGGCGCGTGATCGCGGCTGGCGCGGGACGCTGCGTTCGCAGCGCAATCCTGACCGGTACCCCGGCGGCCTTGGGCGTCACTTTGGACGCCCAGGTGGACGACTTTCGCCGCTACGATATCGCCGCTGGGAGAAGCCCTCCGCCTGCGCGTACATTGCACCGGAACCTACTCTTCCAACGGCGACTCGTTCTACGACGTGCGCTGCGAGTCGCCAGTGGGGCCGGGCGTCGTGCACGGTTCGCGGTGATGCGCAAGGCTGGGGCGGGCGGCTACGAGCTGGAGCCTCGACGGAGAACACATTCCCGCCGAGCGAGTGGTGGCTTTCGCCCGCCACGCCAAGAAAGATCTTCCTGCCGATTTGACCGCGACTGGCGAGGTGGAAGCCGTGTTCACTGTTCGCAAGCCGCCCGGTGGTGCGCCGGTTTGGGCAGGCGGTGGACAGACCAGCTCGTTCGCCTTTCATTCCGGCGTGCTCAAGGACGATCTCGAACTCGGCGAAGTGCAGTTCGTGGTTCCTACTAATAAGACGCCGGCGAATCCGAGGCGCAAATCCTCCCGCCGCAAGCCGGAGCCGGCCGTGACCAATGCAGGCTTGCATCTGATCGTGAAGCCTTTCGCCATGCCCCTGGGCGCAGCTTCGCCCGCCACTGCTAGCGGCGACTTTGACCCGGAACACTACAGCCTGCATGTGAGTGGGGGAGCGGAGCTGGCGCGATTGTTGAACATCGCGCAGGCACTGGGCGTTGGGACCCCGGGGGTTGGACTGGCTGGGTCGGCACAACTGGATGTCGACCTGGCCGGATCGTGGATGGGATTCGCGCCGCCAGCGCCCTCCGGCACGCTGCAACTGCGGACGGTCACGGCGGAGTTGCAGGGAGTCTCCGAGCCGCTCCTGATCGATACGGCTTCGGTGAGCCTGGAAAATCGGCTGGTGGATGTGACCTCGTTTGCCGCCGCCTTTGCCAAAGGGACCTCGCTCGGCGGCTCGGCAAACTTTCCGGTTCACTGCACCGGCCCGGAAAACTGCGTTCTTCGCTTCGATGTGCAGGCCGACGAAGTCTCCTTGACCCGGCTCGATCAATTGTTGAATCCCAGCTCCCGAACTCAGCCCTGGTATCACCTGCTGGCGATTGGACGGCAGCACGAAGATGCTCTGATGAAACTGCGCGCCAGTGGCCGGATCTACACGCCGCGGCTGGAACTGGGCAGCATCACTGCTACAAACATTAATGGAACTCTTGAACTGAGCGGCGGCAAATTACGGGTTAATGAGTTGAAAGCCGACTTCCTGGGCGGACATCAGAACGGCTCCTGGATCGCGGACTTTACGATTTCCCCGCCCCGCTTCATGGGCAACGGCGATCGTCAGCAAACTGTCGATGACCCAACTTGCCGGTCTGATGCACGACAACTGGGCGACCGGAAATGTCGATGCCGAGTACAGCTTGACCCTGGCTGGACTGAATGCCGCGAGTCTGCGCGACTCCGCCTCCGGCTCGGCCGACTTCACCTGGACTGGCGGCTCGCTGCGCCACGTGACCCTGGAAGGACGAGGCGCTCCCATGACGTTCTCTACTTTCCTGGGAAAGGTGGCGCTGCAGAACGGGAGCTTCAGCTTGACCAACTGCAAACTACAGTCCAGCGGCATTCTCTACGCGGTCAAGGGCACCGCATCCTACGACCGCAGTCTCGATCTGCGGCTGCAACACTCGGGCGGACATTCGTACGTTATCTCCGGAACGCTCGACCAGCCCCACGTACAGATCGTCACCGCGCCGGCAGCCGAGGCTACGCTGCGATGAGCTTGCGCAGCTCTCTGCTTCCCTGCTTGCTCCTGCTGCTAGCCGGAGTCGCTGTAGGCGGTCAACGGCCTGCATCGCCACCCGACAATCACAGCCGCGAATATCATTCCATGCAGGTAAAGCTCGCTTACTTGAAACAGAATGCGGCCAAGCCACATCCCGAT
The DNA here is from genome assembly GCA_963746515.1 of uncultured Acidobacteriaceae bacterium. GTDB lineage: Bacteria > Acidobacteriota > Terriglobia > Terriglobales > Acidobacteriaceae > Bog-257. The sequence continues at coordinate 998,356 of CAVVBO010000007.1, forward strand.
TCCAAGCCGACTGACCTGACGGAAGCCGAAGTCAACGCCTACTTCAACGAAGGTGGCGTCAAGTTACCGAAGGGTGTCAGCCATGTGCGGCTTGCCTCGCAGCCGGGAGTGATCGATGCGCATGCTCAAGTTGATTTCGAAGCTATCACCAACGGGCGCGGTTCGAACAATCCGCTCTACAGCCTGTTCAGCGGGACGCACGACATTCATGCCGTGGCACAGGCCAGCGGAGCCAGCGGCACAGGCAGCATTCACGTGCAGACAATTGAACTCGACGGCGTGGGGGTACCGCAGTTTCTCTTGCAACTCTTCATCGAGCATTACATCACGACTAAGTATCCTAACGTCGGGATGACTAGCACGTTTAAGCTACCCCTGAGGATCGACAGCGCGGCGGTGGATACAGGACGCGTACGGCTCGTGCAGAAGTAAAAGAGCGGATTCACCACGGAGGCACGGAGAACACGGAGAAGATCTCCTTAGAAGAAATTAGACAAGGCCGAATGGCCCCAATAGCAGTCCTAGAAAATGTTTTATAGAGAGATGCTGCCTATGTCTCTGTTCTCCTGCGCTTTCAAAAACTCCGTGACCTCCGTGCCTCCGTGGTGAAATATTCCGTTAACTTGAGCTCCGGCGCTGCGCGATTCTCCGCTTGCCCCATGTTAGTATCGAAAGCAAAACGCAATGTTCTCTCACGCTAATCCTCTCGACATTTTTTTCCAGATTATCGTGCTGTTGTTCGCCATCTGCGTGCACGAGTCGGCGCATGCCTGGATGGCCAACCGGCTGGGCGATCCTACGGCCAAAATGCTGGGCCGGGTCTCGCTGAATCCGCTGGTGCACATCGATCCGTTCGGCACCATTATCATGCCGCTGATTCTGATTGTCCTGGGCTATCCGCCCTTCGGTTGGGCCAAGCCTACGCCGGTGGATACGCGCAACTTTAAGAATCTGGTTCGCGACGACATTCTCACCGCCGTGGCTGGGCCGGCCAGCAACTTCCTGACTGCCTTTCTGTCCATCATCGCGCTGGCCATCATCTGGCATGGCTCGAATGCCGGCATTGGACAGAACTTTCGCCATGCCGACATCGCCAGCCCGCTGGCAACTTTGTTTTATCTGGCGATGTGGATCAATGTCGTGCTGGCAGTTTTCAATTTGATTCCGTTGCCGCCTCTTGATGGCAGCCACGTCATCCGCCATTTTCTTTCCTACAACGCGCTGCGCGTGTACGACCGCATTGGCTACGGCGGGCTGATCGTCATCATGTTTATTCTGCCGATGATGGGGATCTCGATTATTGGCGCGATGATTGCGCCTTTCATGGCCTTCTTTGAAGGGCTGCTAAACCTGTTCTTGAGATTCTGATGCCTGAGACGAATCGAATCAGCAAAGGTCGCATCCTGAGCGGCATGCGGCCCACCGGAAAGCTGCACCTGGGCAACTATGTTGGCGCGCTGCGCAATTGGGTCGGCCTGCAGGATAACTACGAGTGCTTCTTCTTCATTGCCGACTGGCATGCGTTGACCACCGACTATGCCGACACGCGCAGCGTCAAGCAGAACTCGCTGGAAGTTATCCTTGATTATCTGGCCGCGGGCCTCGATCCCGAGCGCAGCACGCTGTTCATCCAGTCACACGTGCCGCAACATGCCGAGCTGCATCTGCTGTTCAGCATGATCACGCCATTGAGTTGGCTGGAGCGCGTGCCCAGCTACAAAGAGCAGCGCGAGAATCTCAAAGACAAAGATCTGGGGACGTATGGCTTTCTGGGATATCCGCTGCTACAGTCGGCCGATATTCTGATTTACCAGGCAAACTTTGTGCCCGTAGGTGAAGATCAGGTACCGCACGTGGAGTTGACTCGCGAAGTGGCGCGGCGCTTTCATCAGTTCTATCCGCGCAAGGTGCATGCCGGCGATCATGATCCCCAACGGGGGATGGTATTTCCCGAGCCGCAGCCGCTGCTGACGCCGGCGGCGAAGCTGCCCGGCACCGATGGCCGCAAGATGTCGAAGTCGTATGGCAATACGATTCTGCTGAGTGAGCCGGAAGCTTCCCTGCGGAAGAAGCTGAAGACGATGGTGACTGACCCGGCGCGGGTGCGGCGCAGCGATCCGGGCGAACCCGACAAGTGTCCGGTGGGCGACTTGCACAAGATTTTCAGCTCGTCAGAGACGATGGCGAAAGTGTATGAAGGCTGCCGCACCGCTGGTATAGGATGCATCGAGTGCAAAGGTTGGGCGGCGGATAGCCTGTGGCAAGTGCTGGCTCCGATCCAGGAGCGGCGGCAGAAGTACGAAGCCAATCCCAAGCTGGCCTGGGACATTCTGGAAGCAGGGATCGGCAAAGGCGCGCGCCGTAGCTGAAGCGACGATGGTGGAAGCGCGGGCCGCGGCGAATCTGTCGCATGAGTATGAGGCTCCGGTGCAGAGCGAAAAGGCGTGATTCACCACGGAGACACGGAGAGCACGGAGGAATTCGAGAATAAATTCCTGGTGCGCTATGGGAATTGTTCGTAATAAGGTGAACGTGGTCTCTGGATAGAGTGGTGTTTTGCTCAGAGGGATGTTTTTCCTCGATAGGTTCGACTCTTGTGGTCGGAATAGTGTTGAATTCGTGACGCTCAAGCGCTGTAGGCGCGAAATAGTCTAGCCCAGCACGGAGCCACAGGCGGAGTGCTGGGTAGCGTGGAAAAATAAGTAACAGTCCCGTAGGGACGGCATGGTGCAGCTTAAGCTGCGAACTCGATCTTGACGGCGTCGCAAACGGACCGCAGATCCCTCCGCTCGGACTAAAGTCCTCGGTCGGGATGACAACTTGAAATTATCGTTTCTTCTTAGTGACGATTTGAAACATAGTCTTGACGTGACAATTCGAGAGTAGAGCATTCCGCAAATGACTGAGAATCAACAACCCGCATCGAACGCGAATGCTACGCCGCAGGCGATGCCGCGTAAGGACGACGACTCGCCGTTCTCGGTCATGGTCGACCAGGTTTACGACGGTCCGCTCGATCTGCTGCTCGATCTGATTCGCAAGCAGGACATCGACATCTACGACATCCCCATCGCCAAGATCACCCAGCAATACCTGACCTATGTCGAGACCATAAAGCAGTTCGACGTGGACGTTGCGGCCGAGTTCATCTACACCGCGTCGTTGCTCATCCACATCAAGTCGAAGATGCTGTTGCCCCGCGATCCAGCTGGACCGGGCGCTGAGGAAGATCCGCGGCTGGAGCTGGTCAATCGCCTGCTGGAACACGAGCGCTTCAAGACGGCGGCGCAGATGCTGCTACAGAAGCAGCAGATCGAAGAGGCGGTGTGGTCGAATCCGGCGTTGAAGGAATTTCAGAATGCCGAGGGCGCCGAGCCGGAGATGGCCGCCGACGTGGTGGACCTGGTCAAGACCTTTCAGCAGATTCTGGATCGGGCACGCAAGCGGCCGACGTTTGATGTGGATGATGACAGTGTCACAGTTTCGCAAATGATTGACTATGTGCGGCGGAGATTGTCGCTGGAAGACCGGCCGGTGCGCCTGAAACAGATGCTGCGCAGCATGCATTCGCGCTCGGCACTGGTTTGCGCATTCCTGGCGATTCTGGAGTTGATTCGCCTGCAGGCCGTGCTGGCGCGTCAGGACAATGTGTTCGGCGAAATCGTGCTGAAAAAGCACACGACGTTTGACGCGCTGATGGCGGAAAATCCGCCGGTGAAGGATGATTGGCGGTAGAGAGGCCGCTATTCGCTCTTAGCTTTTAGCTCTTAGCAAACAAGAGAAGACTTATGATGCATTTGCAATTAGGATGACACGCCTGCTAAGGGCTAACAGCTAAAAGCTAACAGCCCTGGCTAGGCTTGTAAGAACGACCACGATACTTACAATGAGCCTGAAAGCCAAAGTCGAAGCCATTATTTACGCGACCGAAGAGCCGGTCACGCTGAACGAGTTGGCCCTTCTGTTGAAGGATGCCGTGCTGGCCGATCTGCGCGCCGAAGAACAGGCCCGCCTCGCCCTGAACGAAACCATCTCCGACGGTTCTACAGCCCCTCAAGACGCCGACGATTCCGGCGACACGCTGCCTGACGATTCCCTCATCGGCGACGAATCTCGCGCACCAGACGAATCTGCGGCATCAGCCGAGACCGCGGCCCCAGCGCCGTCTGAAACTTCTGCCGAAGCAGCTGCCTCCCTCGCGTCATCGCCTGTCGCCAAAGATCCGAAGCAGGCCCAGGCGAAGGAAGAGCTGAAGACGGTCAAGGCGCGTCTCAGCACGATGATCGACGAACTCATCGCCGACTACGCCTCCAGCGATCGCGGTATGGAGATTCGCCAGATCGCGGGCGGCTATCGCATGGCTACTAAGCCCGAGCATCATGATGCGGTAGTGAATTTCGCCAAGAGTTTGAAGCCGCCAGTGCGGCTTTCGCTACAAGCGCTGGAGACGCTTGCGGTCATCGCCTACAAACAGCCGGTCACCGTGCCGGAGATCAGCGAGATTCGCGGCGTCGATTCCGCCGGAGTCATCGCTACCCTGCTCGATCGCAAACTGATCACCACCGGCGGACGTAAGCAGGTCATCGGCCGGCCCATCCTGTACAAGACCACCAAGGAATTTCTAATGCGCTTCGGATTGAACGACGTGGCCGAATTGCCCAGCGTGGAGGAGTTCGAGAAGCTGGGCGATCCGCAAACGGAGTTGTTCAGCGCGCCCCCGCCCGAGGCATCGCCCGAGGAAGCACCGTCAGCATCGGAAGACGAGCCGGTGACGGAAGCCGTGCCTGAGCCGGGATCGCACCTGATGGGCGAGACCGATATGCCCGCAGACGGAACCTATGCGACCGAGGCCCAGGCGGGAGAGCCGGAAGAAAAGTCCTGACTTGGTGCTCACACCTGAACTCGAGATACCTCGAGGCTAACGTCAGATTTCCTACAGCACGTCCTTCCAAGCGACTTATGAGGCACGCCTGAAGATGTGCCGTGACACAATGCTGACTACGCTGACTACAGCGATTTATGAGATAGCTTGGCCCTGTTAACATCCTGTGCCGCCCCTGAAGGGGCTCAATTATTAAATTGAAGCTTACCCAGCGCTGAAGCGCTGGGCTATGATCTTTCGTCCCGCGGGCGGGACTAGATTGTCGTTGCTCACATTTCCTCGCCGGCCTCAATCTCCTGGCATTGTCGTGGCCGGCGTTTCCTCGCCATTCCCAGCCCTTCCGCAAGATGTCAACAGAACCAAAGACAAGGCCTTCTAAATTTCCGCCCTTTGTGTCGCACTCTACGGTTTGACCTGAGCCACGGTCTGCACTTCCCTACCGGCCAATTGTTCCAGCCGCGACAGCCGATCTTGCAGGTTCGCGTTCTGCACCTTCAACTCTTGCTTCAAACTTTCAATCTCTTGCGCCTGAGCGTCGAGCTGTTTCTGCTGGGCTTCTACGACTGCGCTTTCCTCGAGGGAGCGGCGATACTGCTTCTGCACCTCGTTGAGCAGCATGGTGGCAATGTACTGATAGCGAACCGTGTAGGGCCGGCCCTGGTTGTCATAGGCTACTAACTCCGGATACACCTTCGCTACTTCTTCGGCAATCAAGCCATATTGCAGAGTACGCCCGCCCTGGCCGTACTCTGGTTTGTAGAAGAAAGTCACTGGGTGCAACTTCATCAATGCGCTGCTGCTATCGCCCATGTCGCGCACCTGGTCCTTGAAGCGCAGTGACGAGGTCAGAGTGCCTATCTGTCCATTGGAGTTGATGTAGACGGCAACGCCGTCGGGCACGGTAGCGTTATAGATCCCGGAGATGTAGGTTGCGTTCTGGCCGGAGTCGCCGATGCGGATGGTACCCGATTCGGTTCCCGAGCTCGGCCCTTGATTGGCGATGTAAATGTCGTAGTTGCCAGTGGTGTTGTTCAATCCAGCCTTGTCTCCGATAAAGGTATCTGCGACTCCGGTGGTGTTGTAGCCGGCATTGTAGCCGGTGAAGGTGTTGGACCATCCGGTAGTGTTGGAGTACCCGGCCTGCATACCGATGAAGGTATTGCTATAGCCGGTGGTGTTGCTGAAGCCGGAATCCTCACCCAGAAAGGCGTTGTATTGTCCGGTAGTGTTCCAGTGGCCGGCAAAGCAGCCGTCAAAGGTGTTGCGATCTCCGGTGGTATTGCGGTAACCGGCATAACACCCGGAAAAGGTATTGTTCACTCCTTGTCCTGCCACATTGTCAGACCCCGCACCGAATCCGACAAAAACGTTCTGGTCAGCCGGACTGCCGATGCTCAACACCGTAAACCCACCGAGTCCGTAGGTAAGGGCCGCGTTGATATTGCCATTGACGTCCAGAGTTGCCGCCGGCGTCGTGGTTCCGACACCGATGTTTCCTCCACTGGCCTGATAGATCACCGAACTCAGCAGGTAGTTGGGCGTCGTCCAGAGGGGGATAAAGTTGGTGGTGCCATCTCCACCGAGCACCGGCCCCGGCGGCGGTGCAGGCAAGCCTTGCCGTTCTGCGTTCGTGGAAGAGTGACTGGCGTTTTGTTGGGCTGAAGAATTGGAGACCAGGATCGAGGCGGACAGAGCAAGTACCATGCAGCAGCTGAGACGACGCATAAGGGAACCTTTCATGCGGGAGAGATTTACCAGCGGGACGTGGGATGTCGCTTGGGGAGGAGGTGTTGCCAATCGAATTAAATGGCGAATGCCTGGGACCACGCGGGCGTGGAGGGTTTACGACGCCAGGGTGGCCCGTGCCTGAGCTATTTCTGCGCGACCGTCTGCACTTGATTGCTGATCATGCTCTCCAAACGTGTCAGCCGTTGCTCTAAGTCGTCAATCTTCAGTTGCTGCGTTTTGATGATCTCGGCTTGAGTTTCGGCGCGGCGGTACTGTTTCTGTACTTCGTTCAGCAGCATGGTGGCGATGTACTGATAGCGGACGGAGTAGGGCTGGCCGTTGTTGTCGTAGGCCACCAGTTCGGGATAGACCTTGGCTACCTCTTCGTCGATCAGGCCGCACCTGTGACAAACTTTCCAGGGTTCGACTCGCCGCCGGAGTACAATGGGAGATAGAAGGATGAGGCGGAGTTGCGTTTCGGGCTGCGACTCCCACGGCATCCTCCAGAGCGTGACTGAGTGATTCGACACCAGCGTCGTTTGTCCGACTGCCCGTCCCGCCAGACCTTTGCTAATTGCGCAGCTGCTCACCTTGAAAATTCTCGCGATAAGTCGTTATTCCGCAATATTTTGCCTATAACCCATTTTGATGGAATACTTTGCAAGGGTGGTCCTTTGATTTCAATACTTTGCGCGAAAAAGAGGGGGGGAGGGGGGATACCCCGGTTGCCGGTCGTCAGTAGTCAGTTGACAGTTATCAATGGGCGGATATCGTCGGCTGATGGCCTTGATGCTTGGCCGATAGGCGGAGAAGAGCAGATCCCTCACCGGCTGAAGCCGGTTCGTGATGACAAAAAGAAAGAACTTGGACGCGGCGCTAATGCGCCGCACTACCCGAACCAGTGCTTACAGCGACTCTTCCAGCGGCCAGTAAAGCCGGTTCGGGATGGCAACAATAGAGAACGGCTGACGGCGCAGCTAAAACTTCGCCCCTTCCTTCTGGGGAAGAGCGAGAGGCGAATAGCGAAGAGCGAAAGGCGAATAGCGAACGGCCAACAGCGAAGAGCGCAGAGCGGACATCTCCGCCCAGGAGTGTCCAACCATGCCGGCTGAGCGTTTGCAAAAGATCATTGCCGCCGCCGGCATCGCTTCGCGGCGCAAGGCCGAAGAGCTGATCACCAGCGGGCTGGTTTCAGTGAATGGGCAGACGGTCACCGAGTTGGGCAGCAAAGCCGATCTCGAGCACGACCGCATCAAGGTGAATGGCAAGCCGCTGAGCGGTCCCGAGCGCCATGTCTATCTGCTGCTGCACAAACCTAAGGGTTACGTGACCACGGTCACTGACCCGGAGGGCCGTCCCACGGTATTAGATTTATTGCGCGGCGTTGGAGCGAGGGTGTATCCGGTTGGACGGCTCGATTACCTGAGCGAGGGATTGCTGCTGCTGACCAATGATGGCGAGCTGGCGCAGAAGTTGACTCACGCCTCCTCGCATGTGGCCAAGACGTATCTGGTCAAGATCAGCGGCAAGCCAACAGACGACCAGATTGACAAACTGCGCCGCGGCATCCTGCTTCCCGGGAAACGCTCACCGCTGAAGACTCCGGCGGGACGGGAGCCGAAGCCGGGATCATATCGGCGCTCGACGGCGGTAAAGACCGCTCCGGCACTCATCAAATTGTTGCGTGAGGCCGCCAATCCCTGGTACGAGGTGACGCTGGTCGAAGGACGCAACCGGCAAATCCGCCGAATGTTCGAAGAGATCGAGCATCATGTGGAGAAGATTAAGAGGGTACGTTACGGGCCGTTGCAGCTGGATGTCGAGTCGGGCAAGTTTCGGCATCTAACGGCCAAGGAAGTTGCGCAATTGAAAAGTGCGAGCAGCGGAAGAGGAGTGAGCACTCCGCCGATCGCGGTTAAAGAGGTTGCGAACGAAACCCAAACCCGAGATTCAGGGCCGGCAAAACCGTTCTCCGGAGCCGGGAAAAAGCAGATCCCTCGCCGGCTAAAGCCGGCTCGGGATAACAAACATAAGGGACCTGTACGACGCAGCTAAAGCTGCGCCCCTTCAAAGCATGCTTCACCCGAGGTTTTGGGCAATGACGCGCTACAGACTGACAGCGGAGATAGAATGACAAACTTCAGGAAGCTGGTTCCGGCCCATCTGCATACCCTGGCCAGCTACAAGCCCGGCAAGCCCCTGCGGCAGGCGGAATTGGAGAGCGGCGTGCCTTGTATCAAATTGGCTTCGAATGAAAATCCTTTTGGGCCTTCACCGTTGGCCATTGCGGCCATCAAGGCAGCTACTCCAGAAGTAAATTTTTATCCTGACAACGGAGTCACCGAGCTGACCGCCCGTCTGGCTGAGCTGAACGACATCGATCCCAATCAGATTCTGGTGACTGCGGGCTCTACTACCTTCCTGGAGATTATTGCGCGTACGCTTCTCGGCCCTGGGCTGAATGCGGTTACCAGCAAGCTGTCATTCATCGTTTATCCCATCGTGACGCACGCCACCGGTGCGCAACTGATCGAAGTGCCGACGCTCAACGATGGCTTCGATCTGGAGCGCATTCTAGAGGCCGTCGATAGCAATACCCGCGTGGTATATATCGCCAATCCCAACAATCCCACGGGCACAATTCTGGATGCCAGGGCCATCGATCGCTTTCTCGACCGGCTGCCGTCGCACGTGATCAGCGTTCTGGATGAGGCCTATTGCGATTACGCCAGCTACTTTGCGGCTCAGCGGGCCTTCGATTATTCGCACTGGCAGGAGTATGTAAAGCGCGAACGCCCGGTAGTCGTGTTACGAACCTTCTCCAAGGCGCACGGCCTGGCCGGTCTGCGAGTTGGCTATGGGATGGGTCCGACGGAGTTGATGAGTTACTTCGCGCGCATGAAGCCGGCCTTCATGGTGTCGTCGCTGGGCGAGGTCGGAGCGTTGGCGGCCTTGGCCGATGCCGATCACGTTCGTCGCGCGGTCGAGGCGAATGCAGCAGGAGAAAAGTTTTTGACCAAGGCGATTTCAGCTATGGGAATTCGCGTAGTGCAGACCTGGACAAACTTCCTCTTTTGCCACGTCGGCGAAGACGTCAGTAGCCTCTGCCAACTTCTGCAAGAAGACGGCGTCATTGTACGTCCAATGAACGGTCCGTGGTGCGCGCCGGATGCTTTCCGGGTCACCATCGGCACGCAGGAGCAGAACGAGCGATTTCTGGAGACGCTAGAACGCGTGAGATCGCGCATTCCAGAGTTAAAGTGATAGTACATATTGGCGCTTGTAGATAGGGCATTGATATGCTTTAGCGCTTCTGGATATTCCCACGTAAAACTCTTCTTGATAATTTCCTTGACATCCCGCAACCCAGGTGTATGCTGTATCTGTACAGTACACAGTGAGCACAGCACTTACATTGCGAGTCGATTTGGATTCCGCCGTCCCGGCTTACCGGCAAATCGTAGATGGATTGCGAATCATGCTGGTCAGCGCCGAGTTGGCGCCGGGTTCGGAACTGCCCTCGGTTCGCCGCATGGCAGTTGACTTGGGGATCCACTTCAACACCGTTGCCGAAGCGTATCGCACTCTGGCCGAAGAAGGCTGGATTGAGCTTCGCCAAGGACGCGGCGCAACGGTAGCCAAGCGCGAAGCTCCTGCTGTGAATGCAGAACGAGTGGTGGAATTCCGCCAGCGTCTGCGGGCCCTGATCGCTGAAATGCAATCAAAAGGGGCATCTGCCGCGAAGCTGCGAGTTGAGCTTCGCACCCTGGCAGATGAGTTGGAAACATGAACTCTCAAACCGTGATGTTCGCACTTCCGTTGGTCTTCGTGGCCGTGTTCTTTCAGTTCGTGCCACTGCTCACGCGTCGTGGCATCTTCTTCAGCGCGACCGTCGACCCGGCGTTTCCGCAAAGCAGCGATGGGCGACGGCTGCTGCGCTCGTTCCGCTGGCAAGCTGCGCTGTGGAGCATTGCCGCAATCGCGGTGACGGTCTGGCTCGCGCAGGCAAACCGCGCGGCCAGCGTAACGGTCCTGTATGCATTGACACTCGCCGTGGGCTTCAGTTATTGGCTCAAGTTCCGCGAAGTACACAAGAGTTACGGCGTGAAGCCGACAGAGATCCGCCAGGCCATCTTGTCGCCTGAGCCTGCAACCGAGAGCTTCAACGTCTGGCTGCTGCTTCCGCCATTCCTTATGCTGGCTGCGACTGCGCTGTATCTGCACGCGAATTGGAACCAGTTGCCGCAGCAGTTCCCCATTCATTGGGGCGCCGATGGACAGCCGAATCGCTGGGCCAATCGCGACTGGATGGGAGTGTATGGTCCGTTGATTTGGGGAGCTGCGATGAACGGCTTCCTGTTAGCCTTGGCCTGGTTTCTGTCGCGGCAGACCCGCAAGACCATGATGCGCTATGTAACGGTTCGCGGGACGCAATTCCTGATTTATCCCATGACGTTGGCGTTCATGGCCATACCACTCTCGGCGCTATTCGGCCTGCCGATGTGGCTGGCTCCTGCCATCATGCTGTTGAGTGTGGCGGGCGTAATGTTCTGGTCGTATCGGAAGTTGACGGCGCCGACCGCCGCCGATGACGTCCCCGATCCGCAGAGTGACTCGAATTGGAAGGCTGGCATCTTTTACTACAACCCGAATGATCCGGCGATCTTCGTCTCCAAGAGGGTTGGTATTGGATTCACCTTCAACTTTGCCAATCGCTGGTCGTGGCTCGTGTTGGGATGCGTCATTTTGCTAGGTGGCGCTTCCGTGGTTCTGCGGCACCGTATGTGAACGTCATGGGAACTAAGAGGAAGCGGGACTGCGCATGGGTTCGGTTTGTGCTGCCGGACCCAGCATTGGCAAGCGTGCCGCGCCAAAGAGTCCGGCGTCGCTACCCATCAGCGCGATGGTCACAACCGTATGTTTCTTGCCCGGCTCGACCTTATCGGGCGAGGTGACCGAATAAATAAACGAACGCACTTTCAGTTCCTGAAACATGGTGGGAGCGAAAGCGTCCCAGGCGCTCGCCACGCCTCCGCCGATGACATACATAGGCAGGTTGAGCGCGTTCACCATTCCGCCGATACCGATAGCCAGCGCGCGGCCGACTCGCTGATAAATACGCTGTGCCGACGCGTGACCTTGTATCGCTAACTGGTAGATGCCGCGCGAACTGAACTCCACATTGCCGCGCGCTGCGTCAGCCAGGTCGGGAGCGTCGCCGCTGTCAACTGCCTCGTGCGCCATCCGAACGATGGCTGTCGCCGAAGCATATTGTTCGAGACAGCCCCGACTGCCGCAGCCGCACGGATGTCCTTCGGCCTCGACGTTGAAGTGGCCCAACTCGGCGGCCATGCCGTTCATGCCATGCCACAGACGTCCATTCAACACGATTCCGCCGCCCACGCCCGTGCCCAGCGTATACATCGCCATGTGATCGGTGTTGCGGCCTGCACCCAGCCACTTTTCGCCCATCGCCGCAGAGTTGGCATCGTTCTCCAGAATGACTTTGGTGCCCAGCTTGCGCTCGATCTCTTCGCGCACCGGAAAGTTTTCCCAGTCGGGAAGATTGGGCGATCGCATCACCATTCCCGTGTCCATGTCGGTGAACCCGGGAACGCCAATGCCGATGCCCGCAAGATCTCCCGAGCTGAGATGCTTGCTCATCAGCGATTGAATGGCATCGCACATCTCGCGGATGACAAAGTCGCGCCCGCGCTGCACCTCGGTTCCGGTGGTCAGCTTCTCCAGCAGCTTGCCATCGCTGCTAACTGCGGCGATGCGCAGATTGGTTCCACCCAGATCCACTGCAATCGAATAAACGCTCATATGGCCTCAGAGGTCCTCTTCATATCGTGGAGACTTGTTTACCACGGAGGCACGGAGTACACGGAGTTTTGTTTTCTCCTTATCCTCTCCGTGATCTCCGTGTCTCCGTGGTGAATCGTTTACTTCTGGCATTGCGGACAATATGACTGCTGCGCCCTCATTCTCTGCTGTCATCCCGAGCGCAGGCGATTTCCGCCGGAGCCGAGGGATCTGCGGTTCTTCGATTTGGCAACGAACTCTCCGCTTCAACAACCCACCTTTACTTCTGGCAATGCGGACAATAATGACTGCTGCGCCCTGCGATGATAACCCGCTTGATGGGCGTTCCGCATACCAAACACGGCTTCCCTTCTCTGCCGTAAACGTAATGTTTCAATTGGAAGAATCCCTCGCGGCCTTCGGCATCGACATAATCGCTGACGGACGACCCGCCCAGTTTGATCGCCTCGCGCAAAACCCGCTGCAGCCCTTTGTGCAGCTTCCCCAGTTCGGCCCGCGTGAGCGACGTGGCGCGGCGGCGCGGCCGAACCTTCGCGCGGAACAGCGACTCGTCGGCATAGATGTTGCCCACGCCGCTGAGCAGCTTCTGATTCAGCAGCGCGCTCTTGATAGGAGTCTTGCGTCCGTGGAAGAGCGGGATGAAATGTTCCAGATCGATCTCCAGCGGTTCGACGCCCGGCGCGCCAAAACCTGTTTCCTTCCCGGAACCGATGCGTACCACAGACAGTCTGCCGAACCTGCGCATGTCGACAAAGCGCAGCTCGCGTCCGGACTTGAGCTTCAACACAGCGTGTGTGTGTTTCGCCATCTCGACTTGCGGCGACGCGATCAGCAACTGGCCCGTCATGCCAAGATGTACGATCCACTTGACCGCGCGCTGGAACTGGCTTTCTGTCCCTCTGCGCTTTTCCCTTCCAGGTCAAAGACAATGTGCTTTCCGGCGCGCCGGACATGCACGATACGCGAATGCTCCAGCACGGAAGCAATCTCGGCCGCCGAGGATTTCAGCGGCTGCGGCTTCTCCCCCAGCCAGACCGACTCGATCACATCACCCGCAATGCGTTTATCGAGGCCGCGAGAAATAGTTTCTACTTCAGGAAGTTCAGGCATTCAAAACAGTGTACGGCATGAATCAGGTCGGGCTTCACATTGCGCCGCTCACGCCTCACCCTGTAAAATCTAAAGTTACACAGCCCGTCTCACAACCATTTCCCAGAATTCAGGTTTTGTTTAACCAACGACAGACGAGTTGTGTGCGAATCTGCGTAATCGCTAACGGATTTTCCGCGAATCGCGAATGGAGTGGCAATTGAAAACCAGCAAGACAGCGGTCGTCGTCGGAGCCCAGTGGGGCGACGAAGGCAAAGGCAAAATCGTGGACGTTCTGTCCGAGCGCTTCAAGGTCGTGGCCCGTTATTCCGGCGGCCACAATGCCGGACACACGGTTACCATCCACGGCAGGAAGTTCATCCTGCAGCTCATTCCCTGCGGTGTGTTGCGCGAAGGTTGTCGCGGCGTCATCGGCAACGGAGTTGTCCTCGATCCCTTCGCCTTCATGAAGGAGGTTGATGCGCTGCGCGCTACTGGCGTGAAGGTCGATGGCAACCTGTTCGTCAGCAACCGCGCGCACGTCATTCTCCCCTACCATCGCCTCATTGAACTGGCAGCGGAGAACGCTCCCGGCCGCGTCAAGATCGGCACCACCTCTCGGGGCATTGGTCCCACATACGAAGACAAGATGGCCCGCAGCGGTCTGCGCGTACAGGACCTGCTCGACAAGAAGCTTTTGCAGAAGCACATTGCCAACGCCTGTCACGAGAAGAACACCATCGCGCACGCGTTGTTCAACAGCGAGCCGCTCGACCCCGACAAGATGTACGCCGACTACTCGGCCATCGCCGATCGTGTGGCGCCGTTCGTCACCGATACCGCGCTGCTGCTGAATCGCGCCATCGCCAACGGTGAGTCCGTAATGTTCGAGGGAGCGCAAGGCACCATGCTCGACATCGATCACGGAACCTATCCCTTCGTGACCTCATCGAGCGCGACTTCCGGCGGTGCAGCGACTGGAACCGGCGTTCCTCCGACTGCCATCAATACCGTGATCGGCGTGACCAAGGCCTACTGCACGCGCGTCGGCGAGGGTCCGTTCCCAACCGAATTAAAGGACGAAGTCGGCGAGGCGCTGCGCAAGAAAGGCAACGAGTTCGGCGCCGTAACCGGACGTCCGCGCCGCACCGGCTGGCTCGATCTGCCGCTGCTGCGCTACTCGAACATGATCAACGGCACCAGCTGGCTGGTGGTCACTAAGCTTGATGTCCTCGACGAGCAGCCGGAAATTCCCGTTTGCGTCGGCTACAAAATCGATGGCAAAGAGACGCAACAGATTCCGGCGCAGATCTCAGGCTACGAAAAGATCGAGCCGATTTATGAAAAGCTTCCGGGTTGGCAGACTACCACGTACGGCGTCGATAACTATGATCGGCTGCCGGGAAAGGCGAAGCGCTATCTGGAATTCGTCGAGCGGGAATCCGGCGCCAAGGTTGGAATTGTCTCCACCGGCCCGGACCGCGAGCAGACGATGGTCGTTGCGGAATTCGCTCAGGTGTTGGAATCGCTGGGCACCTAGCATTACTAACCTGGTGGCGATCGGCGGGGCGGAGTTTGAAGAGCCGCCGCTTTAGCTGCGCCGTTGCCAGTCGTTTATTCTTGTCGTCAAGTATTTTTTGTCATCACGAGTCGGGCTTCGGCCCGGCGAGGGATCTGCTTTTCGGTGCTGCTCGCGGCGCCCGGATACAAATCGCAGACATCAGACAAGTTCCACCTCGGAGGTATCTCAATGCTGGTACTGGCAGTAACCTGGATGGCGAATCCCGGACACGAAAATGAAGTAGCCGAAATCTTCACCAAACTGCAAGCCGCCTCTCGCCAGGAACCGGGCTGCTTGATGTACATCGTTCACCGCCATAAAGACCGATCCGCGACACTTTTTTATCTACGAACAATATCGCGATGAAGCCGCGCTGGAGGCGCATCGCAACACGCCGCATTTTCAGGAGTTCGCAATTAAGGCGCTGGCAAACATTGGCGAGCGCAAACAGGGTAACTCTATTCGCCTCCTCACTGCCAACTAACCAGGCAATACCGCCGGCGCATCCTTTGGCTCACTAAGTTCTTCGCGCAGGATGGCAAATACCGCTGCCAGCACCGAAGCCACGACCGGCCCTAGAAACAATCCTAGAAACCCAAACGCCTCCACGCCTCCCAAAATGAAGAACAGCAGGACCATAGGATGCAATTCCACGCGCCCTCCCACCACCCAGGGCCGCAGAACGTTGTCGATACTGCTGACCACGACGAGGCCCCAGATCAGCAGGAACACGCCTTTCCAGATCGCGCCCGTGACCAGCAGGTAGATCGCAACCGGTGCCCAGATCAGGGCGGAGCCAACCACCGGAATGATCGACGCCAGTCCCGCCGCCAGTCCAAGCAATATCGATGAAGGCATTCCCGACGATCCGCATGGCAATTCCGGTAAGTACGCCCTGCGCGGCTCCCACGGTCAGAATGCCGTAAACGTTGGCGATGATGGTGTCAGAAATGTTCGCGTAGAGCCGCGCCACCTGAACCGGCGAAAGGGGTATGAGCCGTCCGGCGCGGTATGCCCAATCCTTGCCTTCGCGAAATAGGAAGAACAGGATTACAAAAGTAATCAGCGAGTCAACGGCAAATCTTGCCAGATTGCTGAGCACAGCGGCGCCGAACCCGAACATTCCGATGCTGACCTTCTGTGCATTGGAGCTGATGATGGCCCTTAAATCGTACTTGGAAAGATCGATCCAACGGCCGATGAGGTGTACCGGCCCGGCGGCCAGGGTCGTAACCAAAACCGAGAAGCCGCCTTCTTCGGCGCTTCTGCGGCTAAGATAGTGAGCCGCGCTCATGGCCTCATTCGCGGCCAGCGTGGTGATGACGAAAGCCGGCACGCCGAATAGAACCAGCACGCCCAGGGTAGAAAGCAGCGCCCCGACACCATGCCGTTGTTTCGTGACCCGCAGAATCCATTCGTGCAGCGGCTCGAAGACGACGGCCAGAATCACCGCAAATGCAAACGGCTTCAGGAAAGGTAAGGTGATGACGATGGCCAGAAGCAGCACTAGCACGAGAAGCGCCGAGAGAAACAAAACGGTGGTGCGCTTGCTGTTCATGGGTCGGTCAGTTCTCAGTTGTAACATGAACCCCTTACACCTTGCGGACAAAGTAGGATTCGGCGCCTCCTGAAAGAACACCTTCGGAGCCTGGCCTCGACAAGGCCGAACGTACACTTTCGGCGAGTTCTTTATTCCTCGGCATCACGAGTCGGCTTCAGAGTTTGCCGAAAAACGCGGCTTGGATAATTTTGAAGGGCGTAGCTTGATTTGAAGGAGGTAGCTTGATTTGAAGGGCGTAGCTGCAGGGTACGCCGTTGCAAGCTTTCTATTTTGTCATCCCGAGAAGGCCTTCAGTGCCTGCGTGAGAACTAACTTTGTGTTTCGACGGTGGAGTAAAAGGTGCAAAAAAGCGAGCGCCGCAGGCGCGGAATAGCCTAGCCCAGGACGTAACCGAAGGCGGAGTCCTGGGTCAGGTGGAGAATTGATCCCGAGTCCTGTAAGGACGGCACAGGTTCTCACGCAGACACTTCAGGCCGACGAGGGATTTGCTTTTCGAGTCTTTCGGCAAATGAGGGATCTTCTTTTCTCCGTTTTGCCACAGCTGTTTGGCAGAGTAGAACACTACTTATCCGAGTCCGCTCCTGCTGACTTCGTGACTTCCCCGATATAGACCGAGAATGGCGCCAACGACATATCTGCCAGCGCGCGCTTCCCTGCATCTCGGGCATAGTTGTCAGCAGCGTTTTGGCTTCTGAGGAGGAAAATCCTTGCGGCGCCAGATTGAAACTCGCCTTCTGCGGCTCTGGCGACATGTTCAGGACGACAAGTACTGCTTCGTCCTGGTAACGGCGAAGATACGACATCACGTTAGCATCGTCCTGATTCAGCGCTACATAATCGCCATCCAACAACGCTGGATCGCTGTGGCGCAGTGCCAGCAAATTCTTGTAGAACATGAGAATCGAATTCGGATTTTCCAGCTCGCTGGCCACGTTGTGTGTCTTATAGCTCACCGGGATCGGCAGCCAGGGAACGCCGCTGGTGAAGCCCGCATTGGGAGTGTTGTCCCACTGCATGGGAGTTCGTTCACCGTCCCGCCCTTTTTCGTCGTGGCCATCCCAATTTGCCTATCGGATCCTTCACATCCTTCTTGAACTTGGGATCGTTGTTCTGCATCCCGATTTCTTCTCCGTAATACATAATCGGAGTGCCACGCAAGGTGAGATAAAGTCCCGCCATCACCTTGGCAATGTCGTCATTGTGCTTCCCATCGCCATAGCGGTTGTAGGAGCGGACAACGTCATGGTTGCCCAGAACGTAAACCGGCCAGCCATCGGCGGAATTCACCGCCGCGATCTGTTTGCGAAATTCCGGCGGCGATAGGTCATTGACTTTCATGAACATCAAATCCATCGGCATCTGCAATTCGTTGCCCTGATCGCCGTAGTATCCGGTTAAGTTGCTCGATATTGTCCGTCGCCGTCTCGCCCACCAGAACCGCGTCGTATTGGTCTGCCACCTTCCGTAGCCCTTTCAGAATGTCGTGCACCTCAGGCAACTTGGTGTTGTATTCGTTCTTCATGTTCGGATCGCCATAAGCATTCTTGCCCGGCAGAATGGGGTTATCGCGCAGATTCGGATCTTCGAATAGAGTGTCCACGGCATCCAGGCGAAATCCGGCAACGCCCCGGTTGTACCACCAGCGCGTGACGTCAAACATCGCGTCTTTCACCGCTGGATTGCGCCAGTTCAAGTCGGGCTGTTGCGGATAGAAATAGTGGTAATAGTATTGTTTGGTCTTGCCGTCAAACTGCCAGGCCGATCCGCCAAACAGCGCAATCCAGTTGTTGGGAGGTCGATTTGGCCCCTTACCGTCTTTCCAGATGTACCAGTCGCGATGCTTCGACGTGCGGGAGAATGCGCGAATCGATGAACCACTTGTTCTGATCGGACGTATGGTTCAACACGAAGTCGAGGACGACGCGAATGCGGTCGCGCTGCGCTTCTTTCTGCATCTGATCGAAGTCTGACAACGTGCCATACACAGGATCGATGTCCTCGTAGTCGGAAACGTCATATCCGAAATCCACTTGTGGAGACGGAAAACACGGCGTGATCCAGATGGCATCTACTCCCAGCTTTTTCAGGTAATCCAGTTTGGAGTTAATCCCATTCAAGTCGCCAATGCCGTCACCATTGCTATCGGCAAAGCTGCGGGGATAGATCTCGTAGAAGACGGCGTGCTTCCACCAGTCCGATGGTTGCGGCTTGACGGCCTTAGCCTTGGATTGTGCCGTCTTCGACTGGGTAGCGTTGGATTGTGTTGCGGCAGACTGTCCGGTCGCAGCCTGCGCGCACAGCGACTGAGGCGGCGAAAGCTCCAAGCCACGAACAACCAGACAAAGCACGGCTTCCTGGGCATCGACCACGGCTCCTTAAACTGAAAAGCAGTCTAGCTCATCCGCCCAGCGCGCACTGCGTCCGGACAATCTAATGCATCATCGCCGCGCCCGGTTTCCCGGCCTTTGGCTTGCGCAGCAGGAACAGAAACGGAATCATGCCGACAAATACGATTGCCAGAAACAAGAACGTATCGTTATAGGAGAGCATGGCGGCCTGCCGCTGTACCAGTCCCCACACCGAGCCGTAGGCCTGCTGCGTAGCCATAGCCGCACTGGATCCCTGGCTGATGAAGTGCTGCTTCATGGCTTCCAGCATCCGCTGTGACGTACCGCTCTCCGGATAGATGTGCTCGCCCAGAATGTTGATGTGCTTCTGTTGATTGCGGAATTGCACCGTCTCCACCATCGATATCCCGATGCTGGCACCGATGTTCCGCATCAGGTTGAAGATGCTGGTGGCATTTCCCATGCGCTCATTGGGAATCGAATTATTGGTGATGGTGGTGAGCGGCACAAACACAAAGCCCAGCGCCGCGCCCTGGATCATCAGCGGCCACCAGAAATTCACCGACGCCACGTTCAGGCTGAACTGCGAAAGCTCCCACATAGCGTAAGCCGATGCCACCAGGCCAATGCCCAGCAGCTTGCGGTTGTCGAACTTGCCGGTCAAGCGGCCCACAATCGGCATGATGATGAACGACGCTAGCCCGCGCGGCAGATTAGTAATGCCGGCATGGGTCGCGGTGTAGCCCAGAATCACCTGCATCAGCAGTGGCAGCAACACCGTGCTTCCATACAGAACAAATCCGATGAACGTCATCAAGAATGTGCCAACCGCAAACGATCGATACTTGAAAACGGTGAGATCCAGCACGGGATGTTCGGCCGTCAACTCGCGTATGATTAGCGCGCTCAATCCCAGCACGGCTAACACGGCCAGGGTGACGATGAAGCGCGAGCCAAACCAGTCGTCCTCCTGCCCCTTGTCCAGCATGATCTGCAGGCTGCCGATACCGATGGTCAGCAACCCGATTCCCCAGAAATCGATTCCTCTCTTTTGGCGATGCCGCAGATAGGGCGGATCGAAAATAAAAACCTGCGTCAGAATGAGAGCGACGACGCCGATGGGCACGTTGATGTAGAAAACCCAGCGCCAACTGTAATTATCCGTCAGCCAGCCACCGGCGACCGGACCGAGCATGGGAGCAACCACGATTCCCAGCGCCCAAAAAGCCATCGCTTGTCCGCGCTTCTCCGGCGGAAAAGATTCCAGCAGAATGGCTTGCGAAAGCGGTTGCAGTCCGCCGCCACAGGCGCCTTGCACTACCCGACAGGCGATCAGAAATGGCAACGTGGGCGCCAGTCCGCATAGGAACGACGCCACCGTGAATCCGCTGACGGAAAACAGCAGCAGCCGTTTTCGGCCGAAGCGTCCCGCCAGCCAGCCGGTCATCGGAAGAATAATGGCGTTGGCCACCAGGTACGATGTCAAGGTCCAGGTCGCTTCGTCGTTGCTGGCAGATAAGCTGCCCGCGATATGGGGCAGCGAAACATTGACCACGGTCGT
This sequence comes from uncultured Acidobacteriaceae bacterium, assembly GCA_963746515.1. GTDB lineage: Bacteria > Acidobacteriota > Terriglobia > Terriglobales > Acidobacteriaceae > Bog-257. The sequence continues at coordinate 1,018,912 of CAVVBO010000007.1, forward strand.
GTCCAGCACCTCCATGAAGGTGCTCGACATGACCGCAATTGCAATCAGCCAGGGATTAATTTCTCCGTGTTCCTTGGTCCCGTTCGATGGCATTCGTATGTATGAGTCCCTTGTTCTCCCAAATCCGGCGGCTATGTAATAGTTCTGTCATTTCAACCGCGGCGTGCCCCACATCACGGAAACCTGCAAGGCATGTTCTTACGATTGATGCATGATATCGACAGCAGATTCAGATGCAATTGTCCCGCATCCTAAAGGTACCCAGGCACGCGTGCTCTTAAGCTCGGTCTTCGGACCGTACGCGCGCGATGATGAGTTCGGCAGCCGCGCCATCAATCCCATGGAGCTCTATCACAATCAAGTTACCCGTGCCCAGGGCAGTTTTTCCCTGCGCATGTTCCATCGCTCCTGGGGCCTGATGATGATCCAACGCAACATCTCCGCCCCCAGCACCTTGCTCGACTTCCCTACGCTCGAACGCTTTGAACGCGAACTGACCTCAACCGAGTATGACGTTGTAGGGATCTCTGGCATTATCCCCAATTTCGGAAAGGTCCGCGAGATGTGCCGCCGGGTGCGACAACTCTCGCCCAAGTCCACCATCATCGTTGGCGGACATGTCGCCGCCATCCCCGGGCTCGACAAGCTGATTGATGCGGATTGCATTGTGCGCGGCGAGGGCATCGGCTGGATGCGCCGCTATCTCGGCGAAAATCCCTGCGCTCCCATTCTGCATCCCGAAATTCTTTCCGGCTTCGGCATGCATGTCCTGGGAATGCGGGTTCCCGACAACACGCGCGATACGGCAGCCACGATTATTCCTTCTGTGGGCTGCCCGTTGGGCTGCAACTTCTGCACTACCTCCTCCTTCTTCGGAGGCAAAGGCAAGAGCGTGAACTTCTACGAGTCCGGCGACGAGCTGTTCGACGTGATGCAGCACATGGAGCAATCCATGCATGTCTCTTCTTTCTTCATGATGGATGAGAACTTCCTGCTCAACCGGCCGCGTGCCATGCAGTTACTCGCGCGCATGAAGCAGGCTGGCAAGAGCTGGTCGCTGTATGTGTTTTCCTCGGCCAATGCCATCCGCAAATACACCATCGAGGAACTGGTTCAGCTCGGCGTCTCCTGGATCTGGCTGGGCCTGGAATCGCCTAACTCGACGTATGCGAAGTTGCGCAACTCCGATACTCAGGCGCTCGCCTCCGAATTGCGGGGCCACGGAATCAAGCTGCTGGGCTCGACCATCGTCGGCCTCGAACATCACACGCTGGAGAACATTCGCCAGGAAATTGAGTTCGCTGTCTCCCACGGAACCGACTTCCATCAGTTTATGTTGTACACGCCTGTCCCGGGCACGCCACTCTTTCAGCAGATGGAGCAAGAGGGCCGGATGCTCGACGGCGTCGACCTTGCCGACATTCATGGGCAATTTAAATTCAATTTTGAACACGCCGCGATTTCTCGCGACGACTCCAAGCGGCTGCTCGATTGGGCCTTTCGCTTCGACTTCGAGCGCAATGGCCCTAGCCTGTTCCGAATCTGCGACACGATTTTTCAGGGATGGAAGCGCTATCACAATCATCCTGACCTGCGCGTCCGCCAGCGCATTGCCAGCGAGGCAGTCAAGCTGCGCACCACTTACGATGCGGCGCTCTGGGTGATGGAGAAGCGGCTCAAGAAAACCAACGCCTCCGTTTCGATCAGGATCCGCGAACTGCGGCGCGAGATTGAACATGAATTTGGATCGGCTACGCGCCTGCTCCGCACGATTACCGGACCAATCCTGCTGTGGACTTCCAAGCGCGAGGACCGGCAGCTGGCTCGCGGCAAGACCTACGAGCCCAAGACCTTCATCGATCGCCGCAACTGGGCCACCTAGTCCAGAACGGCAAGAACTCGACCCTGCAGCGATTTCGAAGGAGCGCAGCTTAGGAGGTTATTACGAAACTCGGTTCGACTTCTTGCCGGTGGTGCAGAACTCCTGAAATCCCAGTGCCGGAGGCACGGAATATCATAGCCCAGCACGCAGCCGTAGGCGGAGTGCTGGGTCAAGTGGAAAACTTGGCCCGAGTCCCGGGGGGACGGCACAGTTTCGTAACAGGCTCTTAAGCTACGTTGTTGTAACGCCTTTATGTTTGTCATCACGAGTCGCCTTCAGTCGGGGAGGGATCTGCGTTTCCAAGTTTTCGCCAAACTGTTTAGTCATGGACACTCACGCTGACTTGAGCAGAGCAGCCCAGGCCGGCTAACAATCCAGCTCGCAGGGCGAAAGAGTCTAGCCCGGCACGCAGCCCCAGGCGGAGTGCTGGGCACGACAGAAAAGTCGACGGAAGTCCTGTAGGGACGACAGGCTCTCTCGCACAGAATCCTTGATCTTCGACGCCGCTCCTCTAAAAACACCTGTATTCCATAAATGCTTTCAGGGCTCCTTCCATGCTGCCCGTTGGCACAAATCATCCTTGACCCGCTATGATCAATCGCTCGCCAATTTCTCCGAGGAAGGCGCAATGTTCCGAATTCGTCGCCGGTTGCCGGCGTTTTTTGTAGTACTTCTCTCCTCCGCTCTATTGCTGGCCCAGGAACCGCAAGCCCCTCCTGCCACTCCGACTGCATCGGCGCCTCAGGAGACCGCGCAACGCACCACCGAACAGCGCACCGCCTACCGCAAAGCGATGGAGGAGGCCGACCAGAAAATCGCCGATGAAGTGAAGGCACACTCTGAATTAGTAAAGAATCTGGAATATCTAACTACGCAGATCGGCCCGCGCCTCACCGGATCGCCGCAAATGCAGGCAGCCAGCGACTGGACCCTCAAACGCTTCAAGGACTACGGCGTCGACGCACACCTGGAGACCACGGAAATCGCGCATGGCTGGACCCGCGGTCTGGAAACTGCCGAGATCATCAGCCCCATCCAAAAACGCATCGGCATTCGTGCACTCGGCTGGAGCAAAGGCACCAACGGCGAAGTTACTGGCGATGTCATGGTGCTGAACATCCAGAAGCCGGCCGACCTGGTCCAATACAAAGGCAAGCTGAAAGGCATGATCGTCATGCTGCGCAAACCGGCTAACATGTCGAAGCTCGATCCTAATCCCGACAATGCCTACGACGCGGTGATTCCCCCGCCAACCGGTGTGCCCGATGCCAGCATGGGCCGGGGAGCCCTACGGGGACTCACGCGCCAGATTGCGGAGGAAAAACCTGCGCTCATGCTGCTGGACAGCGGCAAGACCGACAGCCTTTACACCATGACCGGCGGTTATCCGCGTTACGCTCCCACCGAAGTCCCCATGGCCTTCCTCACTCACGAGGACTACGACCTGCTCTATCGCCTGCTCCAGGTCGGGCCTGCCACCATGAAGTTCAACCTGTCGGACACCTTCAGCGACAAGCCCGTGCCGGCCTCGATTACGGTAGCCGAAATCAAGGGCACGGAACATCCTGAGGAACGCGTCATCATTGGCGGCCACCTCGACTCATGGGATCTGGGACAAGGCGCTCTCGATAACGGCACCGGCGCAATGGCCACACTTGAAGCTGCGCGCGCCTTACAGGCACTGGGCTGGAAACCGAAGCGCACCATTACCTTCATCCTGTTCACCGGTGAAGAACAAGGCGGTGTCGGGGCAGACACCTTCGTCAAGAATCATGCCACCGAACTTTCGAAGATCGATGCCGTGCTGATTCACGATACCGGGACCGGCAAGGTCTTCAGCATCGCGCTGGAAAACTTGTGGGAGACTGCGCCTCTGATGAGCGAGATCTACCAGCCGTTGCAGGAGGTCTTCGACCTGCGGCCGCTCAGCACGCGCTATTTCGGCTCCTCGGATCATGTTGAGTTCCTCGACAAAGGCGTGCCCGCCTACTTCTGCCTGCAGTTGCCGGCTCACTATCGCGAAGTGCACCACAGCCAGACCGACACTTTCGACAAGGTGATTCCCGATCAGATCAACGAGGGCGCGGCTTTTCTGGCCGCATGGGCGTGGAACGTTTCCGAAATGCCAGATGCCCTCCCGCATCATCCGGTTACCACCCGAACCGCGGAGTGACTGCCGCACGGCAAGCTCGAGTGGCCTGCGAATTTCTTTGTACACTCGATGAGGTGACGTTATACGGGTTCCGCTCGACCGCTCTTTACGCTGCGGAAGGCGGCGTCCAGCACCAACTGATTACGCAAGCCTTCTTCGCCGGGAATCTCGAAGTCCCGGCCTTCTTCGATGGCAGCGGCAAAGGCATCGACCTGGACCGCGTGTGCATTGGCGTTCGAGACCTTCGTGCTCTCGATCACCTCAAAGGCGCGTGTCAGTTCTACTGTCGGGGGACGTTCGACGCTTAGCCCATTCACCGCTGAAAGCACTCCGGTCTCGCCGGCAACTTCCAGAAGCGTGCGATAAGGAGTGCGGGCTGAAACTGAAACCGTCGCCAGCATGCCGCCTTCGAACTCCAGTAGCATGAGCCCCGACGCCTCGACTACCCAATGCTGGTCATAATGTGCCCGCGCCGAAACCGCAAGCACCTGTTTGCCCAGCACGAAGCGCAATGTGTCGATGCAATGCACACCGACATCGGCCAGCGGTCCCCCGGTCGCAAGCTTGGGATCGTTGATCCAGCGACGCGGGCTGCTGAGCTGCGGAGCCAGAAAGTCAGCTCGCGCCAGCTGCGGCTGGCCAATTGCTCCGGCTGCAATTTGCTGGCGAAACAGCTTCACGCTCTCTTCGAAGCGCATGACGTGCGCCACGCCCAGCATCACGCCGGCTTCGCGCGCAGCGCTCACCATGGCGCGCGCCTCGTCCCCGTTTCTCGCCATCGGCTTCTCACAGAGCACCGGCTTGCCGTGACGTACCGCCTCCAATACGTCCTTCACATGCAGCGCATCGGGAGTAGTGACGAACACCGCATCCACGTCGGGCGAGGCGCAGAGCTCTGCGGTGGAAGCAAATGCATGCTCGATCGCGAACTCGCGTGCCGAGTCCTGCGCGGCCCTCAAGTCGCGCCGGGATATCGCGGTAACACGGCAACGTTGCGCCTGCCTGAAGCCAGGCATCAGCCGCTTCACCGCGTGCAATCCGAATCCCACGATCCCGAAGCGAATCATATCGTCCCCTTAACAGTATGCCTTGCGCTGGCATTTTTCAGGGCAGAGATTGGCGCAAATTTGCCGGCTTTGGCCCCGGCCGCCCAACAGAATTGGCAACTTGGAAGTGAATTTTATTGCACCTTCCCGCAACAAAATGCAACACGCTTTTTCGCGACTCGTCACCATGAGCCAATGAAGATGCGGCTCCCGGACTAGCGTTGCAATGGCCACCGACATGCTCGCTGCGGCTCTAAGGTAAATGTTTTACGAAAAAATAATTCCTCGGACCTCGAATTGAGTTACATTATTTGCTGCGTCTGCGGTCCCAGACCGCAGACGCTAAAAGCCCCGCGGTGAATAGCGAGCCCGCGGGGCTAAAGCTTGATTGGGCGCGACTCTCGACTGTCCCTGGTTGTGACACACATTATTTTATTCGCCGCCCGAGCGGGTAAATTGTCCATCGCACAATCATCCATCCGATCATTTTTTCTGGACGGACCTGCGGGTCGTCTGGAGGCCCTGCTGAACGCAGGCTCGTCCGCGGCCACTCACGCCGGCCTGGTTTGCCATCCTCATCCTCTGGGCGGTGGAACCATGCACAACAAAGTCGTTTTCCACGCCATGAAGGCCCTGAACTCGTTCGGATTTCCCGTGCTGCGCTTCAACTTTCGAGGCACCGGACTGAGCGCCGGCCAGCACGACGAGGGACGCGGCGAGATTGCCGACGTGCAATCCGCCCTCGCCTGGCTGAAGCACGAGTTCGGATTGCCCATCATCTTCGCAGGATTTTCCTTTGGCTCTGCAACTGGACTGCGCGCTGCCTGTCCCGACCCGAATGTCCAGGCATTGATTTCGATTGGTACGCCTGTCGAAGCTGAGGGCCGTTTCTACGGCTATTCGTTTCTGCGCGAATGCCACAAGCCGAAGCTGTTCGTTAGTGGCGATCGCGATCAATACGGCCCACACCAGGCCTTGGAGCAAGTTGTTGCCCAGGCCGCTGATCCTAAGGAACTGGTCTTCGTACCCGGCGACCATTTCTTCGCAGGCCATCTCACCGAGATGCGTCTTACGCTGGAGAGCTGGCTGGAGGAATTGCTGCACGGCGCGTAGTAGGCGACCGCTTATAATCTCCCCACATGTCCGCCGAGCCGGCATCTGAAGCTATACTCCGCGAAATGCGCGAACGCGTGCGCGACATGTTCCAGCACGCCCTCACTGAGTGCAGCATCCCGCGAGCCTTCAGCCGCCACCTGCAATACGATCGCAATTACCTCCGCATCGGCGGCGATCTTTACGATCTCCGAAGCTTCCTCCGGACTCTGGTGGTTTCCATCGGCAAAGCGGGCCACACCATGGCGGAGGCGCTCGCCGGCATCGTGGGCACCGGCCTCACCGGAATTGTTGCGGCTCCGACGGCGCCCCCCGCGCAGCTTTTCGGCTTTCGCTATTTCATCGGTGGTCATCCGCTTCCCAATGCTGACTCGCTGCGCGCTGGCGATGCCATTCTCCGATTGCTGGATACGCCATCGCCGCAAACCCTGGTCTTGTACCTCATTAGCGGCGGAGCTTCGGCCATCGCCGAGAAGCCCATCCATCCTGATATCTCGCTGGCAGATGTGGTTGCCACCTACCAGGCGCTGGTGCACTCCGGGGCGCCTATTGCCGAGATCAATGCTGTGCGCAAGCATTTGTCGGCGCTGAAGGGAGGACGCCTGGCCCGTGCCGCCGCGTTCGCGCACCAAACCTCGATATTGGTTTCCGATGTGCCGGAGAATGCGCTCGATGCGCTGGCGTCTGGGCCAACCATGCCCGATACCACTACCGTGGCCGACTGCTATGCGATCGTCAAACGCTATGGCTTGCTGAAACACTTTCCGCCACCGGTGCGCGTCTTGTTCGAACGCGAGCAGTTGCCGGAGACCCCCAAGGCCGGCGATCCCGCCTTCGAGCACTCGCGCTACGCCACCGTGCTGTCGAACGCTACCGCCGTCAATGCCGCGGTTGAACGGGCCGCCTTGTGCGGTTTCGCCGTGGAAATCGACAACACCTGCGATGACTGGGATTACCAGCAGGCTGCCGACCATCTGCTGCAGCGCTTGCGCGAGTTGCGCCAGGGAGTTTCCCGCGCCTGCTTGATCTCGGGCGGCGAGGTGACGGTGAAGGTTGCAGCGAACTCCGGGGTGGGCGGACGTAATCAGCAGTTCGCGCTCTACTGCGCTCAAAAAATCGCGGGCGAGAACATGACCGTGCTGAGCGCCGGCACCGATGGCATTGATGGCAACAGTCCCGCTGCGGGGGCGGTCGTGGATGGAGCGACAGTCGAACGGGCACGACAACACGGCTGGGACGTTGCCGCAGCGCTGGACCATTTCGACGCCTTCCCGCTGTTCGACGCGATGGGCGACGCCATCATGACCGGACCAACCGGCAACAACGTTCGCGACTTGCGTATCATGCTGGCTTACTAAATAAGTAGTCTCTGGCGCAAACACAAAGGCACGGACAGCCACCGTGCCTTCTGTGTCACCGTGCCCCAAGGAGCGGAGGAAGCGCGGTTTTTCGGATTTGCGACAACGGTCTCGCTTTCTGACTTCGAGCGTCACCGTATCGGCGGATGGGAACTGCCTAGGAGTCGCTGGTCCGCGTCGACCTACCCATCCGCCGACATACTGCGATTACCCACAGCGTACTTCTCCCAGTTGGTTTCGTTGTCATCGAAATGTAAAAATTGTGTCCCCTTTTCGTTAAAGCATGAGTGACGTAGCCGGAACTACCGATACGACGGATCGCGTAGGCACGATGCCGTACTTGATATCGAGGAATTCCCGCAACCCCATGGGCAGGGCCTCACTCAGCTCCTGCCAGGTCAGAACTTTACACCGCAAGCGCAAGTCCGCCCGCCGCACTGCGCGCATCACGCCATACCAACTCTCCAGCAGGTCGGGCCGTCGAGCGTCGAGCAATACGCAGAAGCTGCAGCCGTTGGCGTACGCAGCCAAGACGTTGCGGATGAGTTGATACGACAGAAACTTGCCGCTAGCTTTCGGCAGAAGCCGGGAGTCAAATGCTTTTTGAAAATCGCGATAGTCCTGCACCACGGCGACGTCCTTCGATTGAAAAGTCGACTCGGTCAGCTTTGCTTCCAGCAGAAGATCTCCCAGGCGTAGATCCACCTCGGTCCGGTCGGCCCGTCCGTTTTTCAGCGGCACTCGCGCCTTGAATCCGAACTCTGGAACCTGAGACGATTCAATGCCCAGCAACGAAGCGACCATTGCACTGCCGGCTACTTCCGGATAGCAGAAAATATTCATCAGAAGTGCGTCCGAGCTATTGCAGGAGTCGAGTTCCTTCCACGCTCGCCCGTTTCTGGGCAAACAACTTCGCGCTTGCGCATGGGTTTTGCTTAGGCGCTTTTGCCACGACGTTTGGCTCAGTATCGCAGCATAACTCTCATCAATGAAGTTGCCGTGGCGCACTTCATTTTCATGCGGTTGGTATACAACCACCGGCGCGCCACCATAGCTTTCAACGTGCTCCAGGTGGCGCTGCTTCGCAAACGCTAGATTGCGCAGGCTAAGCTCGCGGCGCAGTTCAGCAGCGAAATAAGCGCTCGATAAAGTCATGGCCCATTAGCCGGGAGTTATGCGGGACTTGCTACAGCCGACGCAGAAACAATGGGGCAAGCGGACGTTTGATCTGCACATCCGGGGCATCCAGGCGGAAGCGACGCCTTGCGTCATGGCTGAATCGAACTTATTTTCCCGCGCGTGCCCGGTAGCTGGTTCGCAATTCAGTGACAATCTCCTCGGCTGCCCGGCGTGCCTCTTCAAACCGGTTCGGCGGAAATGAGATTGCCCCAACTCGCGCGTGTCCGCCGCCACCGTAACGCTCGCAAATCTTGGCCAGATTCTCCATCTCCGTCACGGTAGTCCAGGGATTGGAGCCGACCGAAACTTTCGTGCGAAAACTGCTCTTGCTGAGCCCCACGCTATACACGCAATGCGGATGCAGATAGTACGGAATGAACTTGTTGTAGCCTTCCAGATCGTAGTCGGTGAGATCGAAGAAGATGGTTCCGTCCTCGCACTCGGCGCGTTCGCGCAAGATCTCGATTGAGCGCCTGTGCCGTTCCATGAGCTGCGGGATTCGCTCTGCGATCGCAGGTTCGGCAATGATCTCCGCCAACGGCTTGTAGGCCAACATCTTGATCAAGTTGGGAATAAACTGCGGATCCTGGTTCGACTCGATCACCATGGTCAGCTTCATCGCCGGAGCTTTCATCTCCACCGCCGACTGCGGATCGTCGTAGAGGGCGCCGTCAATGATGTCGGCCCACTCGATCAACTCGGCCACCGGCGCAGGGTTGAAGCCGAATCGTTGCTCGGTTACCGAGGCAATAAACTTCGTGCAGGAACGGAAATCGGGATCGTAGAACTTCGTATTGCTCAGGTCCTGCTCGAAGTGCGAGGCATCTTCGGCGGTAAGAAATGCGCTTTGATGATGATCGAACCACCAGGTAATACGCGGCGAAGACGAATACTTGAAATCCACGATGGCGTTTTCGTCGCCGGTGAAGTCATCTTCGTTGAAGAGCGCACCGGCACGATGCACCAGCCCCTGGTATTCGAATTCGGCGTGCTGGCGAATGCGCTCGCGGTAAAAACGGCTAAACAGAGACGCCGAGCAAGCTCCGTCAAAACACTTGTCGTGATAAAAGACTTTGATCCTCACGGGCCCTTTCTGCTGCGGTGAAGCTGTTTAGTATAGAGGACTCTGCCCACCCGAGTTCGCTCAAAATAAAAAGTACATAGAAATGACATTTTGAGCCGGCAGATGTCAAGCCGCGCGCGCCGCGCCCGGACGAGGCAATAAAAGCAGAATCCGCAGGTCCATTGCGGCATGCAAGAGCATGGGAAGCAGCAGGTTTCCGGTTAGCAGGAATAGCAGGCCGAAAAGCAGGCCACCCACCACGGTTGACGCAGCTCCGGCGGCGCCCTGGTAGAGGTGCCCTAGTCCGAAGATGATCGCCGAAACCAGCAATGCGAGCGTCAGGTTCAGCGAAAAAGGAAGGACGTGCAGGTAATGCAGCAGAAACCCACGGTACAGAGTCTCTTCGCAAATTCCGGCAGTGATGCAAAGAAATCCAAACCAGCGGCGTTCCGTCCAGGTCGCGGGAAGAAAGAAGCTGAGCGATTTCAGGGCGCCGGCTGACGAATACTTACGCGGTATCTTCCTTACTTTTTTCCATATCACAATGCCAACCGGCAGTAGCAACAGCACCACAAAAACGATGATCACCGCCTCCACCAGGTAGCGAACCCACGCGTGATCGAACAGCCAGGACGCGTCTGAAGGCGCAGGACTGATGGTGAAGAGCGGACGAAAGCCCACGGCCAGACATGCAACTGTGGTCGCGATCCAGAGCCATGCGACCAACGTCTGGTAGTAGCGGATCTTCCGTCCCGACTCTGGGCTGCGTTTGAGCCGGCTGGTGTCGTAGTAATCCCAGATAGGAGCCACCACGGCCAGAAAGAAGAAGAGCAGATGCTGGACCGCTATGGACGCAGTCAGGTTAAGCATGGGAATGAAAATCTCGGCAACCACGCGCTAGCTTATCCGTTCGTGATCGAATTGGAGGCACGATTTGGGCATCGAACGAAATTGAGTTGTGTCAGGCCCGGCTTCAGCCCTGCCGAAAAGTCTCGCTCTCGATAAGGTCTTCAATCCCTTAGAAAATCGTTTTGCTCCCTCTATGCCCCCGCCTGCTTCTCCGCCATGTCGCCCACGATCGGCAATTTGTAGATCTGGTGCTGGTACGCCTTGATGACCAGTAGGAGCCAGAGTGCCAGCACTGCCAGTCCATAGAGAGGCCACATCAGGGCCGCGACGAACCACCCAATCACGGGCACCAGATGGAAAATTGCGGAAATGATGCTCAAGGCGATATCGACAACCACCAGTGCCACTGCAACGAACAGACATTGGAATGCATGGAAACGTACGAAGCGGTTGCGGTTGTAGGGCTCGATCAGCAAGAACACGATGGCAGGAATGATGGTGACATAGGCAAGCGCGCCGGCAACGTTCTCCTCCAGCGGAGCGGACGCCGTGGAAGGTGCGCCATAGCCGCCAGCGGGTGGAGGCGGCGGCGGTGCAGCCGAGCCCGCAGGATTTGCCTGACCTAACCCTGCACCACAGTTTGGACAAAATGCCGCATTGTCCGCCACTTGCGTACCGCACTTTGGACAGAATGCCATTCGAACCTCCCAGATTCGGTTGAGCATAGCACCCTCTTCCGAGCCGAAAGATGCTCTCGGCGCGGATCCCCAAGGACGCCCCTATTTGCCGCGGACAATATCAGAGTGGAGGCGAGAAAGGCAAAGTAATAATGGCAATACGCATCACGATTCCGGATTCGACGGCCCAGAATGGCACGAATCGCGCCTCTTCAACAGCTAGAATAGAGCGATGGCAGCCACCCCGAGCCCTCCCGTCTTTCGCCAGCCGACTGCGGTCGAACGCATCTTTAACAGCTTCTTCGGATTTCTCGTCGGACTCGGCCTGGGCATGAAACACAACTATCTGCTCGAAGTCCGGGGACGCAAGTCCGGGAAGCTCTACTCGTCGCCGATTAATCTGCTGGAACTCGGCGCGAAGCGTTTTCTGGTGGCTCCGCGAGGACGGACGCAATGGGTTCGCAACGCGGAATCCGCCAAAGAGATTGCCCTCAAAAAAGGACGCTCGCGGCAGAGCTATCGACTGCGCGCCGTGCCGGACGCCGACAAGCCGGAATTGCTGAAGACCTATCTGGATACCTTCAAGACAACCGTGCAGCGCTACTTCCCGGTCCCCGCCGGCTCGAACGCCCAGGCATTCGCCGGCATTGCGGCAAACTATCCCGTATTCGAATTGACCGCAACTTCATCAGCTGCCTAATGCCTTAGTTGCGGAGTATTGCCGAATCGATTCTTAACCGCATACCAACAACAGGTTTTCCCGGCCGTCGAACCGGTTTCTGCCGGAATCGCCACCGTCTTACTAGTAAGATTTGTGGCGTTCGTCTTACTAGTAAGACGCCTCATTTGCCCACCGTCGAACTGCAGAATCGCTTTGGGGATAGCAGCCGCGCGAGTTTAACCAGGCACGCGGATAGGCGTATTCGCTTCGTCACTGCTGCAAATGAAAACCGGCAGCACGTGGCCGCCGGTTTACGGATTTCTCTGGCTGATCCTTCAGAACTGTCCGGGAATCACCGCAGCGTAGTCGTCATCGCGCCGTTGCAGCGTAGGACGGTCATCTCCACTGTTGGTAGGCTGGCCTTTGTCGCTGTCCGCGGTCTGCGTCCGCCGCAACGTAGGCTGATTCGCATTCTTGTTGGGAATCGCCTTCTTGCCGTTCTCAAAAGCCGCCAGGCGGGCCTTCACTTCGTTGAATTCAGAAGTGTTCACGATGTATTCCGGACGCGGCGGCAGAATTTCGCGAATCTCTTCCTGGCTCTTTAAAATGCGGTCGGGCGTTGGCGGGTGGCTAGCGAAGGTCTTGGACAGCATTCCCGGCTTCTGTTTGTCCTGGGCTTTGATCTTCTCGAAAAACGAGATAAAGGCCTGCGGATCGTAGCCGGCCTTGTACATGTATTGCAGGCCGAAGTAGTCGGCTTGCGCCTCAAAGTCGCGCGAGAACTTCATGAACGCCACAGGCATCGCCAGGCTCATGGCCGCACTGGCCGCCTCGTAAATGCCCCAGCTGTTCACGAAGATCAGGGGAATCGAAGCCATGCGGACATAGTTGGCGCGAGTCATCTCGCGGGTCGCATGGCGGAGGACTACGTGGGAAATCTCATGCGCCATCACGCCGGCCAACTCCGCCTCACCGTCGGCAGCCAGAATGAGTCCGCTGTTTACGTAGAAGAAGCCACCAGGCAAGGCGAAAGCGTTGATATCGTCGGAGTCGATCACCTTAATCGTAAACGGCACCTTCGCGTCGGAGTTGCGCACCAGGTTCTGGCCCACCCGGTTGACGTACTCGTTCACCACCGGGTCCTGAATCATGCGGGCGCTCTGCTCGACCATCATGGCGTACTGCTTGCCCATTTTGATATCGGTGTCGATGCCGTACCAGTCGCCCGCGCTCTTTCCCGTCGAACCAATTTTGCGATCGCCGATGTCGTCGATGTCGTTCTTGCCCTTGTCGTGGGTTTCCTTAGGAGCGGTTGCGGTCGTGGTTGTAGCAGCGCTATCGGCCGCAGGAAGAGTTTGATCTGGGCTGGCCGCAGGCTGGGTTTGGTCGGCTGAATTGACGGGCGATTGGGTTGAGTTTTGCGATTGCGTACTATCCTGCGCCAGGGCCGGTAAAGCGAGGCTGGCACTCAGCAGGAGGACGATCGCAGCTGCAAGAGCGCGTGCTTTCATTGGGAAACTCCAGTGCCGAACGCTGATCCGCACCTTGCCGGGGTGCTTCTTGCGGCCATTATATGCTTGGAGCGGCTTTGTGGCACATTAGTTAGCCGGGATCAAAGATTTTCTTGCGCGCGGCCTGGGGACGAAATGCGCAGTCCACAACCCGCACCTGTCGAATCCAGGTTAGAATGAGCATTTCGTCCCAGGAGGCATGCCTTATGGCTACAGTGACATCCTCGCAAAAAATTCTTAAGCGAGTTTCGATTGACGATTTTATCGGCGGATTGCGCAAGTTAGCCGAGGCAGATTTTACCGGAGTGCAGGGGGCGCTCGCCTACCTGCGGGCTAACCCCGTCGAGCCTGAATCACTGCAGCGCTACCTGTTCTGGGATGCACAGCACTATACTCGCAACCTCATCGACAAGACCGAACTCTACGAGCTGTTGGCAATCTGCTGGGAGGTTGGACAGCGCAGCTCCATTCACAACCACAAAGGACAGAATTGCTGGATGGCCGCACCCCTCGGGCGGCTGGCCGTTCAGAACTACAAATTGCTTTCCGAAGACTTGGCTGCGCATAGCTGCAACATTCTCCCTACCGACGTGGTGGAGATCACTGCCGAAAATCCCGTTGCAGTCGATCCTGCAAACCCGGTTCACGACGTAAGAAATCCGAAAGAATGGAATACGCGCGCCGTGACTCTTCATGTTTACTCGCGGCCATTCGATTCCTGCATCGTATATTCGGTCGAGCAATGCAGCTGTGGCGAAATTGGTCTGGCATACACATCGACGTATGGAAAGCGGTGTTGAAGGAGCAACTGGCAGACTCGCACCCAGTCGCTAACCACTAGACATCGAGCGAGCGGGGCTTCCTTTCATCGCGAACGGCCTCCACTTTTGTCATTCCCGAGCCAAGCCGAGGGATCTGCGGTCCTCCTCTTGGGCAGCTCGCATTTCGCCGCGACACTCTCGTTCTGCCTCCGCACCCCCGCAGCGGCCATAGCACCTAAACGCAGCCTTCCACCTTTAATGGCTAACGGCTGATGTCGACGCCAATATTTCTACTTGACTGGCTCTCCACTCTCCATCGCTTCCTTGCTCAGCCGTGATCCTGACCTCCGCGCCAACCTTCACAGCGTCCTGCGGATTGCGCGAACGTTTCGCCGCTGGAACGTCTTCGTCATACTCAACCTGGGCGTGCGAGATTTCGACCCGCCGCACCATTCCGTTGCGAGCCTGTACGTAGATCCAGCCCTTATCGGCCGCGGGATGCGGGCCCTCGACAATTTTGCCGCGAAAGGAGCCCGGCGTTCCCCCATAGACGAGGGCGGATAACAAGAGCGCCAGAGCAAGAAGACAGGAACTGTGGCGGAAACCATGCATGTTGCTTTTCGATGCAGAAACTGACCGTGACGCAGCGAAGCAATTCTTCTTTAATCACGATGGGCCTCCCGCAACGGTGAACTACCGCAGTGCGTGTTATCGAGCCCATGCCCGCTATAAACATGCAAAGTGTTCACAGATCACAAGCCGTGGTTCATGCAGACGATATAATCGACAATCGCGGGTGAACACTGCGCCTCGGAGCAGCTCATGCAGGGCAAGAGTTATCGCTCGCAACCCGGGACTACTCCCCCGTTATTCCGGGCGCCACAAAACTCCGTGTTTCTCCGTGTCTCCGTGGTGAAACAGACTTTCTTGGCAGGTCAACTATGACAGTCATCAAGCAAGACGATCTTATCCAGAGTGTCGCCGATGCTCTGCAATACATTTCCTACTACCACCCGGTCGACTTCATTCGCAGCCTGACCAGCGCCTACGAGAAAGAGCAGTCGCCCGCCGCTCGTGACGCCATCGCGCAGCTGCTGATCAACTCCCGCATGTGCGCCGAAGGCCATCGTCCCATCTGTCAGGATACCGGCATCGTGACCGTCTTTCTCAAAGTCGGCATGAACCTGCAATGGGATGCGACCATGAGTGTAGAAGACATGGTCAACGAAGGCGTTCGGCGCGCCTATCTACACGAGCACAACAAGCTGCGGGCCAGCGTGCTGGCCGATCCTGCTGGGGCACGCAAGAACACCAAGGACAACACTCCTGCCGTGATCAACATGACCATTGTCCCGGGCGACAAGCTCGAGGTCATCGTCGCCGCCAAGGGTGGTGGCTCGGAAGCTAAGTCGAAATTCGCCATGCTGAACCCGTCGGACTCCATCGTCGAATGGGTGCTGAAGACGGTTCCCACCATGGGCGCGGGATGGTGCCCGCCGGGAATCATCGGCATCGGCATTGGCGGTACGGCGGAAAAAGCCATGCTGCTGGCCAAAGAATCCCTCATGGAGCCCATCGACATTCAGGACCTGATCGCGCGTGGTCCGAACGGTACGGCGGAAGAGTTGCGCGTCGAGCTCTATAAGAAGATCAATGCGCTGGGCATCGGCGCACAGGGATTGGGCGGGCTGACTACGGTGCTCGACGTCAAGGTGAAGGACTATCCCACCCACGCCGCAAACCTGCCGATTGCGATGATCCCCAACTGCGCGGCCACACGCCACGTACACTTCGTGCTCGACGGCACGGGTCCGGTTGAGTTGAAAGCGCCCTCGCTGAAAGACTGGCCGACGCTTACCTACAACCCTGCTGGCGCACGTCGCGTTAACCTCGACACGGTCACTCGCGAAGACGTGGCGACCTGGAAGACTGGCGAAGTGATTCTGCTCAGCGGCAAACTATTGACTGGTCGCGATGCCGCTCACAAGCGCATGACCGAGATGCTCACGCGCAAAGAAGCGCTTCCCGTAGACTTCACCAATCGCTTTATCTATTACGTGGGACCGGTTGATCCGGTTAGAGATGAAGTTGTTGGTCCTGCGGGTCCTACGACCGCAACTCGTATGGACAAATTCACTCGTCAAATGCTGAAGGAGACTGGCTTGCTCGGCATGGTCGGCAAGTCGGAACGCGGTCCGACGGCCATTGAGGCCATTCGCGACCACAAGGCGGTTTACCTGATGGCGGTTGGCGGCGCAGCCTATCTGGTGTCGAAGGCGATCAAGAAGTCACGCGTGCTGGGCTTCGCCGATCTGGGCATGGAAGCGATCTACGAATTCGAGGTGGAAGACATGCCGGTCACGGTCGCCGTCGATGTGAATGGCAATTCCGTGCATGAGAGCGGCCCGAAGGAGTGGCAAGCCAAGATCGCGGAGCTGGTGGAGATCGGATAAGAACAGCGACTAGCAATTAGCAACTAGCGAGATGCTCCTGACTTTCGAAACGCGCCGCCACCTGTGCTAATCTCAGCGCGGGCAGCCTATTCCGCTCATCCAGGTGATCGCGTTTGACCGACGGCACAGCACCGCAGCTTGCACCTACGGGACCACCCCGGATCGAATCCCCTTCGCAACTACCGGAAGATTTGCGGCCAGCGATAGAAGCCTTTTGCCAGGCTGATACTTTACGCAAACGCCGCATTGCCTTCGTCCAACTTGTGCGCTGGACGCGCGCCGGCCAGCGCAAAGGCATGGCGCCTCCGCGTTTGTTGCTCCTCATGCAACTCCTCGAGAGCGACGCCGAGTTACGCCAACGGGTGCAGCAATCGTTGGGACAATTGCTGGCCGAACTCGACTGCCTCCCGCTCTTCGCCGAAGCCGGCCTTCCCTCCGTCCACCCGTTTACCACTGAGATTGTGCTGCGCACGGTGGCTAAGTTCATCCCCTCAGCCCGTGAAGACTCGGATGCGCGCAAGCTGCTGAGCGACCTCTACTCCTCGGAGCAGTATGCGCGGCAGTTTGCGGCGATCACGCCTGAGCTGTTTGCTCGTCTCACCAGCGCGCTTACCCCGGCCGATGAGGCAGGCTTCTGGCACCGTCAGGAACACGATCTGGAAGAGGCCTTGCGACTGCTTGCCTCGCGAGTTAGCGGACTGGGACTTCAGCCCGAGATGCGGGACCGCTCGACCGCCTCGCGCGTCGCCCGCTCGCCCTTCTACGAGCTCGTGTTGCAGACGGAAGAGCTGATCGCAACAAGTTCCGGCGAAACGGCTGCCACGGTGCTCGACGCCTGGAAGCAGGTGGTGGCTCGTTGCCGCGCCGAGATGGAAGTCGTGTACGAACACATGGAGTCAGAGGGCATTAGCGTCGAGCTGGTCTTCGACCTGAAAATCCTGCAAGCCTGCCTGGCAAGAATGGAGACGATTGCCAAGATCGTCAGCGCTACCGATCCTCAGGAACGGTTGGCGGCCGTGCACACGCTGCTGGTTCGGCTGATCGAAGGCAACGTTACGGACAAACAGATTTCATCCCTGCTACGCGAGAATCTCAATCTGCTGGCGCGCAAAATCGTGGACCGCACCGGCGACACCGGCGAGCACTACATCGCCAGCAGCAAGCCGGAATACTGGCTGATGTGGCGGGCCGCAATCGGCGGCGGCTTGCTGACCGTCATAACGGCAGCCTTTAAGCTGCGCATCATTGAAGCGCACCTGCCGCCGTTCGTCGAAGGCCTGGCCAGCGGCACGAACTACGCCGTCAGCTTCGTGCTGTTGCAGGTCTTTGGACTGGTGCTGGCAACCAAGCAGCCGGCCGCCACTGCCGCAGCCTTCGCACGAATTATCCGCGACAATCGGGGCGACCAGCGATCCAGCAAGCTCACCGATTTTGTCGCTCGCATCACCAGCACGCAACTGGCGGCTGCGATCGGCAACGTGGTCGCCGTGTCGGCCGGCGCTGTGCTCTTCGAATTGCTGTGGCGAGTGATCTTCCGTGAGTCGTATCTGCCCGAGCTTAGCGCGACCCACGTTTACGATACCTTGAATCCCTTCGCTTCCGGGACCGCGCTCTACGCCATCGAGACCGGAGTGATCCTGTGGCTGGCCGCGCTCGCCGGAGGCTGGCTGGAGAATGCCGCGGTTTATTACCGTCTGGCGGACGCGCTCGCCCAACATCCCGTCAGCTCGCGGCTGGGCGAGAAGTTTTCTCGCAAGACGGCTCGTATCGTGAAGCACAACATCGGTGGCTGGGCTACCAGCATTGTGCTTGGATATCTGCTCGGATTCGCTCCGGTTCTGGGAGAATTCTTCGGGCTGCCGATCGACGTCCGCCACGTCACTCTTTCCAGCGGAACGCTGGCTTTGGCGGCAGCGCGCTTTGGAACCGCCAGCCTGGGCAATCGCTGGTTCTACCACGCCACGGTCGGCATTGCCGTCATCTTTGTGTTGAACTTGTTCGTCAGTTTCATGATTGCGGCATTCGTCGCCCTTCGCGCCTACGATGTGGGCGCCAAAGAGCAGTGGAGTATTCTGCGGTTTCTGGTCCAGCACGCGATCCGCAATCCGTTGCGCTTTGTGGTGCCCGCGTTCAACGGCGATCAGCCTGAGAAACCAGACACCGAAATCGTCGCGTCTTGAGCAAGCCCCAGTGGCAACTGCATTACGGTAGAGCTGACCTTCAGGTTAACGTCCAAGCGGGTGTAAATATAGAGACGGGCTTTACAGTTTGCTGAAAAACCCCGCCTGGAGTGATTTTGAAGGGGCGTAGCTTTAGCTACGCCGTAATAAGTTCTTTATTTTTGTCATCCCGAGCCCGGCTTCAGCCGGCGAGGGATCTGCTTTCCGAGTTTTTCAGCAAACTGTTTAGCCCTTGTACTAGAGAGCGCGAGGTTTCCAAACCTCTCCTAACTATGGAGAACATGCCATGTCCGATCCTAAGAAAACTACCCGCACGGAAAAAGATTCTCTCGGCCACAAGGAAATTCCCGGCCACGTTTATTACGGCATTCAAACGGCGCGAGCGGTGGAAAACTATCCCATCAGCGGATTACGTGCCCATCCCACGCTCATTCGTGCCATCGCGATGGTGAAAGAGGCCGCTGCCCTGGCCAATCGCGAGCTCGGTCTAGTCGACGAGAAGACCGCCAACGCCATCATCGAAGCCGCTAAAGAAGTTCAGCAGGGCAAATGGGATGAGCACTTTGTGGTCGACGTCTTTCAGGCAGGCGCCGGCGTCAGCTTCCACATGAACAGCAACGAGGTTATCGCCAACCGTGCCTCGGAGTTGCTGGGCGGCGTGCTGGGCGAGTACAAGCACGCTCATCCCAACGACCACGTCAACTATGGGCAATCGACCAACGACGTCTTCCCCACTGCGATGCGTCTAGCAACGCTGCTGGAACTGGAGAAACTTTATACCGCGCTCGACAACTTCGTCGCCGCGCTGGCGCAAAAAGGCGAGGAGTTTCATCCTGTTCTGAAATCGGGACGCACCCACATGCAGGATGCAGTTCCCATGCGGCTGGGCCAGGAGTTCACCGCCTACGCCGGCGCTGTCAAACGGGCGAAGAAGTCGATCCAGGAGCAGTCGGAGATGCTGCGCGAGATCGGGCTCGGTGGGTCGGCCGTCGGCACCGGCATCAACACCCATCCCGAGTACCGTAAGAAAGCGATCATGAACCTGGCAACCATCTCGGGACAGAGGCTGCACATCGTCGACGACATGCGCTATGCGATGCAATCGAACTTAGCGATGTCCAGCGTGAGTTCCGCGCTGCGCAACCTGGCTCTGGAAGTGATTCGGATCTCCAACGACCTGCGCTTGCTGGCTTCCGGCCCCAACACCGGGCTGGGCGAAATCAATTTGCCCGCGCTGCAACCGGGTTCGTCGATCATGCCTGGCAAGATCAATCCCGTAATGCCTGAGCTAGCCGCGATGGTTTCGTTCCAGGTCGTCGGCTATGACACGGCGGTGGCGCTGGCGGTGCAAGCGGGGCAACTCGAACTCAACGTCATGATGCCGACCATGGCATATAGCGTGTTGACTTCCATCACCATCATGACCAACATGCTGCGCCAACTTACCGAGTTCTGCATCAAGGGCATCACGGTAAACGAACAGCGCACGAACTATTACGTGCAAAGCACGGTATCGTTGGCCACCGCGCTGAATCCCTACATCGGCTATGCCAAAGCGGCCGAGATTGCGAAAGAGTCGGTGAAAACTGGCAAGTCTATCATCGATATCGCGCGCGCACGTGGTGACCTGACGGAAGAGCAGATCAAGGAGATTCTCGATCCGGCAAAGATGACGGAACCGATGATGCCTCTCGATGCGGCTAAAAACAGGGAGAAGGTCAAGGGCAGAGGCTAAAGAAGGTCTGATTAACTTGTCGAAGTTGCCGCAGGGGCTAAAGCCCCATTTGATTTTGCGATGTCTGCAGCACGGCTGAAGCCGTGCCCTTTCAAAACCGGGACTTAATCAGAGTCCCTAAGAGTTGGGACTGGGGTTCACTAACTAATTCTGCCTCGCCTGCGCACCGGGAACTTATACCGCTACCGGCACATTGATAACCACATCAATCGCGGGCGTGTGCAGCAACGTATTGTGAATCAGGCAGCGGTGGACCGCGTCTTCAAGGCCCTTCAGGTGGTTCTCATCGACCTCGCCCGGAATCTCCAGCTCAATCTTGAAATTGTCGAGGCGAAACGGTCCCTTCACTTTATCGGCGGTAACCCGGGTTTTCACGCCGTCTTGAAGAATGTTATTTCGCTTCAGATAATCGACTGCATAAAAAGCCGCACAGGATCCGAGCGATGCCAGCAAGAGTTCCGGCGGCGTCATGCCTTCATCGTCGCCATTGCTATCCAGAGGCTGATCGCAAATCACCGTGTGCTGACGCGCCTTGATCTCAAACTGTACCGCTCCCAAATGCTCTACCAGAACTTCCATCATGGTTCCCTCCGCCCAGCTCTCGTCCTTACCAGAACGAAGCCACTATCTGACAACTTCCTTTTGTGGATGGCTCACCAGCGCCGCATCCAAAAAAATACGAACTTTCTCCCGCGCCCGATGAAGGCGCGACTTCATTGCCGGCAAGGACAGTCCCAGCCTGGCGGCTGTTTCCTCGCCGCCCACTTCTTCCAGATCACGCAGCTCGTATACCGCATGTTCAGATTCCGGGAGAGACTCGATGGCATAAAGCAAGAGTTGTTTCATCTCGTTCCGTGCCGTCTGCGCATCGGGTGCTTCCTCCCCCGACTCGAGCTCAGCGCCTTCCGCCTCCATCGCCGACAACTGCATGATCGGGAGCAAGGCTTCGTGCTGCTTCAACTGCCAGCACACCCGTCGGCCGATCTGGGCCAGCCATGAACGGAACGCCGCCGAATCGCGCAGTTGCCCGAGATTGCGATATGCCTTCAACAAGGCTTCAATCAGTACGTCCTCGGCGTCTTCACGATTGCCGCACGCACGAATCATCTGGCGGTACACCGCGTTCTTGTGTTCATTAGCCAGCGCTTCGAAATCCATGCTTCCATTTTGGACTGGCACTTGCCATTCATAAATGGCAAGGCTCACTTGCGTCTGTGACGGTCGTCGCTATGGACTTTCGGTCACGATTCCAGGGCATTCGGGCAAGCACCACGGCCATTCCGCAAATGTTGGTGATTCCGGCAAACGTCAAACCGGCGCCAACGAACATTGCCAGATACGCCCATTTCAAGTTGACGAGGACCGCCAGCAGAGTAGCTACCAACACGATTAAGCCGGCAGCCAGTCTGACTTGACGCTCCAGTGTCCAGCGGTTGGGTGCACACGCCACCAGGGGAAATCCCTGTTTCCGCCAGGCAGCCGTGCCTCCTGATAGAACTGACACTGGCCGCCCTCCTTCAAGCCAGCCGGCCACGATGGTGGCGCGTGTGCCCGCCTCGCATACTAGAACCACGGGGCCCTTGCCGATATCGGCCAACCGCATTTCGACCTGCTCCATGGGCACGTTGACGGCGCCCGGAATATGTCCAACCGCAAATTCGGTGGCGGACCGAACGTCGATCAGCTTCCCGTGCGTTGCAGGGCTGTCGCGAAGTGTTTCCGGACTAACGGTAAAAGACATATTTTTCTCTCTATTAAGGAAGAGCGGGGATTGGAGGAAAAGGATTCTGTGCTGAAAGGGAAAGTTGGAAAGACATCAAGGGCTCAGGCGTGCCACAGTACGCATCGCACGCCGCTGGCTGAATGCTGATGGCTGATGGCTGATGGCCAGCTGAAAGCTATTTCTTGTAAATCACCTTCCCGGCCCGAATCGTGTAATCCACGTTAGCGAAGTTGCGAACATCCTTGGCGGGATCGGCGCGGAGCACTACCAGGTCGGCATCGTTGCCCTCAGCTATTTCCCCCGTGTGTCCGGCCTTAAAGAAGGTCGCTGGATTGGTAGTCAGCGATGCCAGAATGTCGCGCCACGTCATCCCGCTCTTCGCCATCAGGACATATTCTTCGGTGGTGTCGTAATGCTGGGTATAGCCAACATCGGTGCCGAACAGCACGGTACCGCCCTGATCGAAAAAGCTTTTGAGTTCGTTGACGCCGCGTTGCACGAAGGCCTGCTCATCCTGGGACGAAGCGTGGTCCTTCTTGAGTTCGACCTCCCACAACGTGAGCGTTGGAATAAGCGCCGTATGCTGCGCTTTCATCCTGGCGAGTTCATCCGGCGTGTAGGCGTCCTCGATGGGGATGGTGTGGGCCAGAATATCCACTCCCGCCGCCAGCGCATTGTCCGTACCGACATGATTCGAGGGATGCGCAAAAACCGGCTTGCCCTGCGCATGTGCGACCTCCACGGCTGCACGAGCGACGTCGGTAGGCATGGGCGTGATCTTCCCGTGTCCCATGATGGAACCGGTAAAGAGCTTGATGCCATCAGCTCCCATCGACAACTGCATCTTCGCGATTCGGCTCGCATCCGCGGGCGTGGCAGCCTCAAACTGCTTTAACTGGCTGGCAATTGCCTGGGGAACGTACACGGGAATACCATTCTCGGGGAGAATATTGCCGGCGGTCGTATAAATTCTGGGGCCGGGAAGTTCCCCGGCGTCAACCCGCTTGCGCAATGGAATCGTTTGATACGGATTCGAGCCGATATCAAAGACTGACGTAAACCCCCACTTGGTCAGCATCTCCTGCATATGTGGCTCCAGCTTGTCGGCCGGAGCGCTTGCGGCATCGTTCCAAACATCTTCCGTGAAGTGAACATGGCTATTCCAGAAGCCAGCCGTAATCACTTTGCCAGTGCAGTCGATAACCACGGCGGATTTGCCGATCTTCACCTGGCCGCGCTTTCCGATCTCCGCGATGACGCCATTGCGCACCAGCACCACCGCGTCCTCGATGGGAGCGCCCTTAGGTGACGGATAAACCTTCGCCCCCACCAGCACCAAGTCATAGGAGATGCTGCTCGCACCCTGGGACCATGCGAAGCCGGCAGCAAGCAGGAGTGCCAGCGATACGGAAGCAATTCGCAGAAAGAAGAAAGAGCCTTGCCGTTGACTACGCATAACCCAAGGTACGAAGGACGGCCCTACCTGGTTCACTCGTTAGAAAGCCCAGCGCAGCAGGGTGGCTCCGGAGGTGAAGCCTGCTCCCACGGCGGCCAGCAGCACCAGATTACCCTTCTTCAGTTTGCCCTCTTCAACCGCGGTGTGCATGGCCAACGGAATGGTTCCGGCCGTGGTATTGCCGTAGCGTTCGATGTTGATAACGACTTTCTCCAGCGGCATCTTCAGGCGTTCGGCGGTTGCCATGATGATGCGCTTGTTGGCCTGATGGGCGATGAAGCAGTCCACATCCTTGCCAGTGAGACCGTTCTTTTGCAGAATGCGTTCCGTCATCTCTGACATCTTCTTTACCGCGTATTTGAAGACCTGTTGGCCATCTTGATGGATATAGTGCATCTTCTGATCGACGGTTTCGTGCGAAGCTGGATGCAGGCTGCCTCCGCCCGGCATATAAAGGTATTGCCCGCCCATGCCTTCCATCTGCGCTTCCATGGCGAGAATGCCATAGTCTTCTCCCTCTTCGGCAGGTTCTAGTAGCACCGCTCCGGCTCCGTCGCCAAAGATGATGCAAACCGCGCGATCCGTAAAGTCCGTCATAGAAGAATTCACGTCGGAACCAATCACCAGCACCTTCTTGTAGCGTCCCGACTCAATGAACTGCGTGCCCGCATTCAGCGCGTAGACGAAACCTGAACATCCCGCGGACACGTCGAAGCCCCAGGTGCGATGGATGCCCAGCTTGTGCTGGACCAAACACGCGGTCGACGGGTACATCATGTCGGGCGTGACCGTGCCCACCACGATGAGATCGACCTCCTGCAAATCGATAGGGTGCGACTTCAGCAAATTCTTGACCGCTTCCACGGCAAGATCGCTGGCGGCGACACCCTTGTCGACCAGATGGCGTTCGCGAATTCCAGTCCGATCGAGTATCCATTGGTCGGTGGTGTCGACCATTTTCTCCAGGTCTTGATTGGTTAGGACGCGAGGCGGGACGTAAGTACCGAGAGCGGTAATTTTGGCGCGACGAACGTTAGCCAATAGAGTTCTCCAATTATGAATAACCATTCATTTTGAAGGATATGCAGCGGAAAGTCTATGGAGGCGTTTGGCGCCTCTGGCCATCAGCTATCAGCCTTCAGCTGTCAGCTTTTTGCACTGCCGCAGTTCGGGGCAACTCTAGAATGGATCAGAACGAGCGGTAAGAGAATGTCGAAGGCACCGGATGTTACGGCCACAAGCTGAAGGCTGATGGCTGATAGCTGACAGCTAGAAAAGCCAGGCGCCAGTTGACCGCTGCACACGCACTGGCCTGCTACCGTTGCTTCCTTCCGGACCTGGCGGGATTCACAAGATTGCGTTGCGCGGGACCAGCGCCCGACCCAATTCAATATAGCATCCCTTTGCAGCCTCGTGTGGCATGAGAGCCGAGCGCCGACTTGGGGTGGTTGAAATGCCGATAAGGGCGCGAAACAATGGTAAAATCAACAGATTGCATGCAGCCGAAAACCGATTCTGTAGCCTTGCTGGACGCCGTTGAGGCGCGCCCGGTGCCCGCTACTCCCAAGAAAATAGGATTCGTGAGCCTGGGCTGTCCCAAGAACCTGGTGGACAGCGAGGTCATGATGGGCCTGCTCGCGCAGGGTGGCGCCCAATCACTCCCCGCGCAGAAGATGCCGACATCATCGTGGTGAATACTTGCTCGTTCATCGACTCGGCCAAGCAGGAGTCGGTCGACACCATCCTCGAAATGGCCCGGCACAAGACCGCTGGACGGGCACAGAAACTGATCGTCGCCGGTTGCCTGGTCGAGCGCTATCGCAACGAGATTCAGAAGAACATTCCTGAAGTCGATGCCGTGGTGGGCACCGGCGAGTTGCAGCAGATCCTGCATGCCGCTGGAATCGAGTCGCCGGCAAAGGCCAGCGATTCCCCGTTCGTAATTCTGGGAACGCGTTCCGAAGGTGATGCCCGCGAAGCTGCTGGACGCTTTTCGAAGGAAGGTTGGGACGGCGCAATTGCCGACCTGCCCAACTATCTTTACGACGAGAACACGCCGCGCATATTAGCGACGCCGAAACATTCGGCCTATATCAAGATCGCCGAGGGCTGCGATCATCCCTGCTCGTTCTGCATCATCCCACAGTTGCGCGGCAAGTTTCGATCGCGGCGGTTCGAATCGGTGATTGCCGAGGCGCAGCGTTTGGCAAAGCAGGGAGTGCGCGAGGTCACGCTGATCGGGCAAGACACGACCTGCTACGGCGAAGATTTCGGATTGAAAGATGGACTGGCTCTGTTGCTGGAGCGGCTAGCTGGGATTGAAGAACTGCGCTGGGTGCGGTTTCTTTACGCTTATCCCAACAAGATCACCGGCAAGCTGCTGGAAACCATTGCAAGGCACGACAAGGTCTGTTCCTACATCGACGTTCCCTTACAACACGCCTCACCCGATGTGCTGAAGCGCATGAAGCGCGGCGCTGGGGCGGAGATTTTCCTGCGCTCGATCGACAAGATGCGGCGCGAGATTCCCGGTCTGACGCTGCGCACATCGTTCATTGTGGGCTTCCCCGGCGAAACCGAACCGGACTTCGACGTGCTTTGCCAGTTCGTACACGAAGCGCAGTTTGACTGGCTGGGCGTTTTTGGCTATTCGGATGAGGACGGTGCGAAGGCCTTCGACTTGAGCGACAAAGTTCCTGGGAAAGAGATTGAGCGGCGACGCAAAAAGCTGATGTCCATTCAAAAACAAATCAGCCGCAAGAAAAAGCGTACCCTCGTCGGCCAACAGTTCGATTTGCTATTGGAAGGTCCTTCGGCAGAGACAGACTTGCTCTGGGAAGGCCGCACAGCCATGCACGCGCCTGAAATCGACGGCACGGTGTACGTCAATGATTTTGGCGATCACGAAGACGTCCGCGAAGGCGAGTTTTATCGCTGCGAAATTACGGAAGCGCATGAATACGATCTGGTGGCGCGAATTTTATAGTTATCAGCAGTCAGCCTTCAGCATTCAGCCGCCGGCAATATATTCGCGCCAGACAGCGATTCGCTCACCCTTGATTTTGCTCGACTATTTACTGAGGTTCCAGCGTACCGGTCAGAATGGCTGAGTGCTGACCGCTGAATGCTGAGTGCTAGCCATGCCGAAGAAAGTAATTAGCAGCCTCCGTTGTCCCACCTGCAGAAAGATCGTGCTGGCCTCCGATCCGGAATTTCCTTTCTGCAGCGAACGCTGCCGTATCATCGATCTCGGCAAGTGGGCCAGCGGCGGCTATGTCATCTCCACGCCCATCAACGACCCGGAGACCGACGGTTCTGACTACCCAAACGAACGCGACAAGAAGCACTGAGCCGGGCCCTCTCCGCTCGACAGCTCCGGCGTGGGCTACCTTGGTGGCAACTTTCTTTGGGGCGGGGCGGCTGCATCCCGGGCCAGGCACTTGGGGATCATTGGCGACAGTTTTGCTGTGGTGGCTGTTGGCATCGCACATTCCGCCCGCGATGAGGATCCCAGCGATCATCGTGCTGATCGTGATTGTGGTGGCGATCGGCATTCCCGCAGCTACCCTGGAAGCGCGTGGCTGCAGCAAAAAAGATCCCCAGCACGTGGTGATCGATGAGGTCGCTGGACAACTAGTCACGCTGCTGGCATGTCCGATCGTGTGGCAAGCGTTGCTCGCCGGCTTTATACTTTTCCGTGTATTTGACATTACAAAACCGCCGCCGGTCCGTAGCCTGGAAAAGCTGCCGGAGGGGACGGGGATTGTGGTCGACGACTTGGGTGCGGGAGTTTATGGGCTGATTGTCCTTCAACTACTGCTTTATTTTGGGGTTATCAGGTAACTGATCGGCAGCGTTTGGATTCTGTCGCCGGCTAAGGCCGGCTTAGTATTACGAGCGGAAGCTTACGGCGCGGCTAAAGACGCGCCCCTTCAAAACACGTGGAGAATTGGACGCTTGCCTGAAGGCCAGCTCTACCGCCCAGGCGAATTACTTAAACACATGATGGATCGAAAGACCGGTACAAAAAACGTGAACGGCAAGCCGCACATCGATTCCATCGATCCCGGCTACGCTTTGCCCGGAGGCGAGATTCGCATCGTCGGTACCCGGCTTCGTCCGCAAGAATTGCGGCGGCCCCAGGTGCGTTTTGGCGAAGTCGATGGCGCGGTCATTATCGGCTCCGACCAGTTCATCGTGGCGCGGGTTCCGGACGGCGCTGCCTCGGGCGACGTGGTGGTGGCAATCAATGGCAACCAGAGCAACCCGAGAGAAGTGCGAATTGCCGTGCCGATCGCGGAGAACCTGCATCCGGTTACCAGCCCGGCAGTCGATGCCCAGGGCAACATTTATGTGACCTTCTCCGGTTCTCGCGGACAGAAGGTTCCGGTCGCCATCTATCGTATCGACGCCAACTACAACGTGAAGCCGTTCCTGCACGAGATGATGAACGCCACGGGTATGGCCTTCGACCGTTCTGGAAGCCTCTACGTCTCATCACGTTTTGACGGCACGGTGTACCGAGTGGCGCAGAATGGAACCATGACGTCGTATGCCGAAGGCATGGGCGTGGCCACGGGAATCGCGTTTGACCGGGCAGGAAATCTTTATGTCGGCGACCGCAGTGGAACCATCTTCAAGATTGGCCGCGACCGGCAGATTTTCGTTTTCGCCATGATCGAGCCCAGCGTGGCGGCGTACCACCTCGCCTTCGGCAATGGCGGGAATCTTTATGTCACGGGACCGACGACTTCAAGTTTCGATGCCATTCATCAGATCGATCCGCATGGCGAGGTCAGCGTGTTCTATCGCGGCCTGGGCCGTCCACAGGGGTTGGCAGCCGACGTCGAGGGCAATCTCTACGTCGCGGCATCACTCAATGGGCGTCGCGGCATCGTGAAAGTCACGCCCGCAGGCGAGGCGTCGCTAGCCGTCTCGGGGCAAAATCTGGTTGGATTGGCCTTTGCGCCCGGCGGCTCAGCAGTACTGGCAACCACCAGCGGCGTGCATCACCTCTCATGGGATGTTGACGGGCGATCGCTTCTTCCCGACGCGTAAAGAAAAGGCTTTTCACCACAGAGGCACCGAGATCACGGAGTTTACGGAATCTCTTTGTGGATCAGTATTAGTCTTCGCTTAACTTGCGCTGTCCGTCGACACAAACGCCCGTCGCGAAATCCATAAAACAAATTCCGTGTCCTCCGTGCCTCCCGTGGTAAAAGCCTTTGATTTCTCTGTGCCTCGGTGTCTCTGTGGTAACCGCCCCCAGTGCTAGACTGGAATCTGTGATCGCGGAAATCATCGCCGTCGGCTCGGAGATGCTCACTCCGTACCGGCAAGACACCAATTCCCTCTTCCTCACTGGCCGTCTCAACGAACTTGGGATCAGTGTCGCCTTCAAGACCATTGTTGGCGACAACCTCGAACATCTCACGTCGGCCGCACGGACCGCGATCAGCCGCGCCGACCTTGCCATCTTTATGGGCGGCATGGGACCAACGCAAGACGATCTGACCCGCGAAGCCGTGGCCGCTGCCTTGGGAATTGAGCTCAAACGAGATCACGAAATCGTTACCGCGTTGTACAAACGCTTCGCCGAGCGGCGCCTGCAAATGCCCGAGAACAATTCCCAGCAGGCCGACGTGCTGCAGGGCGCGGTGATACTGCCCAACTCGAAGGGCACGGCGCCCGGACAATGGCTGGAAACCGAGTTCGAGAGCAAGCCCCGGATCATCGCCCTTATCCCCGGGCCTCCGCATGAATTGCAGGAAATGTGGGACACAGACTGCATGGCTCGCCTCCGTGCCAAGGTGCCTCCGGCGGCAATGGCCACTCGGGTACTAAAGGTGGCCATGATGGGCGAGTCCGCTGTGGATCAACGTACCGCCCCGATCTATAAGAAGTATCCCAATGTCGAGACCACGGTGTTAGCCGGACAGGGGCAGGTGGAATTTCATCTGCGAGCAACCGCCGCTACGAAAGAAGATGCGCAGGCCGAAGTCGATCGCCTGGCCGACGAGTTGGAAGAGGAACTGGAAGACGCGGTCTTCTCCTCGGGTGGCGAAACACTGGAAGAGATTGTCAGCTACTACTTGCAGATGCGCAATGCCAAGCTGGCCGTGGCAGAGTCGTGCACGGGAGGAATGATTGCCGAGCGGATCACGTCGGTCGCGGGCAGTTCGCGATCGTTCCTGGGCGGAGCGGTTGTGTACTCCAACGATCTGAAGACGCTGTTCGCCGACGTGCCTCCGTTGATGATCGAAGCCCATGGCGCGGTCAGTAAGGAAGTTGCGCTTGCCCTGGCAGAGAACATTCGCGAGCTTTGCAACGCCGATATCGGGGTGGGAGTCACGGGCATTGCGGGGCCGGGCGGTGGAACCGACGAGAAGCCGGTCGGCCTGGTGTATGTCGCGGTCAGCAACGGGCACAGGCACGAAGTTGTGCAGCGGAGATTCTTCGGCGATCGCGAGCGTGTCCGGCGATGGGCCAGCCAGCAGGCGCTCGACATGGTGCGCCGCATGTTGATCTAAAGCGATGCGACTGTTTGTGGCACTCGATATCGAGCCGGAGATTCGCCAGCGGATCGCCGAGTTTCGTAACCAGATGAAAGCCTTCGCGCCCGATGTCCGCTGGGTGGGGCCGGAGACATTTCACGTCACGCTGCAGTTTCTGGGCGAGACGAAAAAACTGGAAGAGATACAAACCGCCTTGAGCCGGATCCGGGGCTCGGCAATTCAACTGACATTTCGCAACACCGGCTTCTTCCCTAACCCGAAATCGCCACGCGTATTCTGGGTTGGAATCGAATCGGATCGACAGCTACACGATTTGGTGAACTCCGTTGCCGCGGAATTGCAGCCCCTCGGATTCGAGCGCGATGCCGGGCCTTACAAGCCGCATTTGACTATGGCGCGGTCGGGCAGCGGACGTCCGCGTCCAGTCGCCGGCGAGCACACAGCATTTGGCTTGCAGCATGTGCGGGTGAAAGTCGAAAGTCTGGCACCTCTCGAGTTCGGTACAATGACGGCGCGCGAGTTCTTTTTGTATGAGAGTAAGACCATGCCCACGGGAGCGAAATACACGAAGCTGGCGCGATTTCCGTTGCAGTAAAGAAACGTGCTTCGCGGCTCCGTTATTCTTTCCGCTGCGCGCTGACTCAGATTGACGCTGTCTCGGATCGGCCGTTCTAACTAACCTTGACCAAACTCGTCCTCATCGTCGTTGCCGTCTCCTATTTGTTAGGATCGATTCCCTTTGGATATCTGCTGGTTCGAGTGTTTCGCGGACAAGACGTTCGCCAGACGGGCAGCGGCAACATCGGAGCAACGAACGTTGCCCGCACCGGCTCGAAGAGCTTGGCGATCGCGACTTTGCTGCTCGATGCCCTGAAGGGATATGCAGCCGTAGCCTTTGCCTTCTGGCTGGCTGGCGCACATCGGTTCGAGGCGCCGGTCAGCACCAGTCTGTATGATCGACCGACCCAAACCATCGATAGCCGCACCGTATTTCTGTTGGCGGCGCTGGCGGCTTTCGTCGCCATCCTGGGACACATGTTCACCGTGTGGTTGCGCTTCAAAGGCGGTAAAGGAGTAGCCACGGCGGCCGGGTCGTTCGTGGCCCTGGCGCCGCGGGCATTGCTGATTGTGCTGGTGCTCTTCGTTCTGGTTGTGGCTCTGACCCGTTACGTTTCCTTGGGCAGCATGGTGGCCGTCGCGGCATTTCCGTTGTTTGTCTGGTGGATCAGTCCGGCCGAGCGCACCACCATACCTATCCTGCTTTTCATTGCTGCGTCTTCGCTGCTCATCCTTGTGAAGCACAGAGACAACATCCGGCGCCTGCTGGCGGGCACCGAGAACCGATTCCGTTAGAGAGAACGATTTGTGAGCGAGATCGCGGTTATAGGCGCAGGGGCCTGGGGCACGGCAATCTCGATCGTGCTCGGGCGAAAAGGGACCCATCGGGTGCGCCTATGGGCACACGAGCCCGAGGTACGCGAGAGCATTGCCGCCTGGCGCGTGAACCAGAAGTTTCTGCCCGGCGAACGCATCCCGGAAACCGTGGCCTGCACCAACGACTTGCAAGACGCGCTGCGCGAGGTAGAGATCGTAGTCAGTGCGATGCCGTCGCACCATACGCGCCGGGTCTTTCAGGCGATGCGGCCGCACCTGCAGGCGGAGATTCTGTTTGTCAGCGCGACCAAAGGAATCGAGAACGATTCCCTGCTGCGCATGACCGAAGTTATCACCGAAGTGCTGGTGGGCAACGGTAGCGGTTTCGTTCCCCGCATCGGTGCCATGAGCGGTCCGTCTTTTGCAAAAGAAGTCGCCAAAGGCGATCCTAGCGCCATCACGATTGCCTCGCTCGATCGCGAACTGGCGGCGATCGTGCAAAAGGAATTCAGCGATCCCCGGTTTCGGGTTTATACCAACGACGATGTTACCGGCGTGGAATTGGGCGGCGCGTTGAAGAACACGGTGGCCATCGCGGCCGGGGTTCTGTGCGGTCTGGATCTGGGAAACAACACGGTGGCGGCATTGATAACACGCGGCCTGGCGGAGATGACGCGGCTGGTAGTGGCGTGCGGCGGCAAAGCGTCGACCATGGCAGGACTGGCCGGTCTTGGCGATTTGGTGCTCACCTGCACGGGCGGCCTTTCGCGCAATCGAAGCCTTGGCGTAGAACTGGGCCGGGGGCGCCGGCTCGACGACATCATCGCCGGAATGCATGGCATGGTCGCCGAAGGTGTGCTCACCACCAATGCCGCCGTGGGGCTGGCAAAGAAAGTCGGTGTCGAGATGCCAATCACCGAACAGATGCACGCGATACTGCAGCAAGGCAAACCGGTGGAAGACGCCATCCGGGACCTGATGGGCAGGCCGTCAACCAGTGAAGCCGGACTGGTCAGCGGGTAGGCTTGTGGATAGTGGATAGTGGTTAGCGATCACGTTCTCAAGGCCTGCCTTTGATTATTTATTTATGACTCCGTACGACATGTTTCCTGCGCATCCCGTTCGTACCGTTCTTGCGGGAAGATTGGCCGGCGTAGGACCCGCCGGTCAGGCTATCGAAGTAGCGGGCGAGAATTTTCTTCAGATCTTCTTCTGGCATCACGCTGCGATCCAGCATGTGTTCCAAGGCCAGGGCGTGGGTCACCGCCGAAAGGGAGAGCACGACCGACCTGGCTGAAGCCGGGAGTCGCCGTCCCGACGCTTCCATGATCTCTTGCATAACCCCGATCCTGGAGCCGACTAAACGGCGATTCATCGCGGCCAGCCGGGCTTTCACCTCGGGATGACGTACGGCGAACAGCTTGAACTCCAGGGCCAGCAGACTCCAGCGGCGATCCTGGCACAGGGTCAAGAAGAACTCGCGAAACGCCAGCAGCTTCGCCGGTGGATCTTGAAACTTGTCGATCAGCCGTTCGGCATGATCGATGCGGTGCGAGATCTCCCGCTCCAGCAATGCCAGGAAGAGGTCTTCCTTGCTGTCGAAGTTGGCGTAGAACGCGCCCCGGGTGTAGCCGGCTTCGGCGGCAATTTCCTCCAGCTTGGCGGCTTCAAATCCGTCGCGGGCAAAAATCTTTTCGGCGGCCTGGATCAGTCGGGCACGCGTGACTTCGGCGCGTTCCTTGCGGCGAGGTGTAGAAGAGGTGACTTTCATTTATCCTCAAATAGACAGCAGCCAAATGGTGATGTTAGATGCCAAGTTTGCGCAACGCGACTGTCGGAAACGACATCTAAGTCACAACAGCTGTAAGATTTCATACATGCATGTATGTACTAAATACAACATGGAACGATCTGAAAGCAACTCGCTGAGATATGCACGAATCGTTGGCCGAATTTTAGTAATGACGGGCGCCGTGGCCGGGTTGTCCCTGACCCCGGCATGGACGCAGAACCAGCCCGGGCTGTCCTCACTGCCATCCGCCGAACAGGTGATCCAGCGGTCCCAGGACCCTTACAGCGGGTCCATACCGCAAGGCAAAGCAACTCCTGAAATCATCGAGCTGACCATTGAAGACGCGCTGGACCGGGGCCTGAAATACAACCTCGGGCTATATCTCAGCGAGCGTGCGACCGATCAAAGCCGGGCAGCTCATCTCCAGGCTCTCAGCAAGTTGATGCCGGTTATTAATGGATCGTTCGGCGAAGAGGTGGAGAAGCTCAATCTGAAGGCTCTGGGTCTCAACGGTTCACTCATTCCCGGAATTCCCACTTCCGTAGGTCCCTTCGGCATTACCGAACTGCAAGCTACCGGATCGTGGGACCCGCTGGATCTGCACTACATCGATAGTGTCCGGGCGGCAACGCAGAATGTGAAAGCCGCGCAATTCAGCTATAAAGACGCGCGGGATACGGTGGTGCTGGCGGTGGGAGCCAATTATCTGTTGACCATCGCCAATGAATCGCGCGTCGCCGCGGCTCAGGCGGAATTAGACGCGGCGCAGGCGCTGTACCAATTGGCGGAGGACCAGGAGACGGCGGGCCTTGTGCCCAACATCGACACCCTACGCGCCCGGGTACAGTTGCAAACTCAGCAGTCGGTGCTGATTCAGGCTCAAAACGATCTGGAGAAGCAGCGCATCGCGTTGGCTCGCGTCATTGGGCTGCCGGTGCGACAGAAGTTTCAACTGGTCAATCGCGTTCCCTACCGTCCCCTGCCCGAGGCGGAGGTGGAAAACGCATATGAGCGTGCGCTGCAGACCCGTCCCGACTATCAGGCCGCATTAGCTTCCTTAAGCGCGGCGCAATATAGCCGGCAATCGGCATGGAAGCAGCGGCTGCCCTCGATTGGGTTTACGGGTGGATACGGTGTGCTAGGCACCACGCCTAACTCGATGTCGCCAAACTGGACGTGGGCAGGCACGCTGTCGATCCCGATTTTCGAAGGAGGCAAGGTCGAAGCCGATGTCCAGGAGGCGGATGCGATCTTGAAGGAACGGCAAGCCCAGGTTGATAACTTGAGAGGAAGCATCGAGCAGGATATTCAGGATGCGCTACTCGATTTGAAAGCGGCGGCGGAGCAGGTTGAAGTTGCGAAGACCGGACTGGATTATGCGCAGCAAACGCTGCAGCAGTCGCAAGACCGCTTTGGCGCGGGCGTAACCAACAACGTGGAAGTGATCCAGGCGCAGCAGCAATTGGCCTCGGCCAACGATCAGTACATTGGCAGTCTGTACGCCTTTAACATCGCGAAGGTGCTGCTGGCCCGGGCGATCGGCAATGCCGAAGAAGCCGTAAAACAATATTTATCCGAGCCCGGCAGCACACTGCCGGCTAATCCGGCGACGCCGCCTGGCGGTACACGGTACTCCAACTCCGGCGCCCGCGCCCGGCACAGTTCCCAATGTTCCTCCCAGTTCCACCGGAGCGTTGGGGGCAGTTCACATTGCGCCAGACCCGCAGACGGTAAACTCCGGAACCATGCTTACAACTACCGGGCCCCAGAACCTACGGAGCGAGGATGCTCCGGCTAGTGCGATTTCTCATAAATAATAGTTGCCAACAGGTGAAGAGCAGATGAGTCCGACTACAGCCGAGCCTAACGATCTTGAGCATCCCGACGTGCAGACCGAAAATCGCGAAGAGCACCATGACGCGGAGCTTCGCCATCCGGTAGAGGATCGTCGCAGTTTCTTTCAGAAGCATCCGGCGGCAAAGCCCATCGTGTTCCTGGTGGCAATTGTTGCGGTCCTGCTGGTGGGATGGTTCTGGTGGGAGAGCCGGCAATGGGAAGATACCGATGATGCCGAGATTGACGGGCACATTTATCCCATCAGCGCTCGGGTAAGCGGGTATGTCGTCAAAGTCAATTTCGATGACGGTCAATTAGTGCGCAAGGGCGACGTGCTGGTAGTGATCGATCCCACCGACTACACCGTAGCTCTGGAACATGCCCGGGCCGACTATCAAGACGCGCAGGCGCAGGCTCTGGCGGCTCAGTTCGGCGTGCCGGTTTCAAGTGTGGGTTCCTTCAGCCAGATTCGCTCCGCCAGCGCCGACATGAGCTCCGCCCAGGCCGGAGTAGCTGCCGCGGAGAAACAGGCGGACGCGGCGAAGTCGCAGATCGTCGAGGCGGAAGCCGATGCCAAGAAGTTGAACACCGATGTGGAACGATATCGCCAACTATTGGGCAAGCGGGAAATCTCGCAACAGCAGTTCGATGCAGCGATCGCTGCGGCAACCGCTGCCAATGCCACGGTGCAGGCACGCCAGGCATCGCTGCTGGCCGCCGAGGCGCAGGTAAAAATGGCGCAATCGCGCATCGATCAAGCTAATGCTGAACTCAAGAACGCCCAGGCCACGCCCAATACGGTGCAGGCCACGAAGGCCAAAGCGCAATCTGCGGACGCGCAAGCTCTGCGTTCCAAGGCCGCTCTCGACCAGGCCCAACTTAATCTCTCCTACACCACCATCGCGGCTCCGGTTGACGGCATTGTCGGCAAACGATCGGTGCAAGTTGGATCCAACGTTGCCGTCGGACAAGATTTATTGGCGGTCGTCCCGTTACGCGACGTGTGGGTGACGGCCAACTTCAAGGAAACCCAGTTGGCGCATATGCGGCCTGGCCAGCCAGTCAAGATCAAGGTCGACACCTATGGCGGCCGAAAATGGAATGGCCATGTCTCCAACATCGGAGGCGCGACTGGCGCCAAGTACAGTCTGCTGCCGCCCGAAAATGCAACCGGCAACTATGTCAAGGTAGTACAACGCATTCCGGTGCGTATTGACTTCGATGGCAACGACCAATCTGACTTTAACAAGGATGGTCTTCTGCGGCCCGGCATGTCGGTTGAGCCTGACGTTAACATCAGTAAATGATCAATCTTTCCCGGATTGGAGCCTACAGGACCACGCTCAAAATAATCCCGCTGATGATCTGCCAAGCCGGAATAAAACTCCGGCTTTCGGGGGTTGTTACTGAAATTTTCGCGGGTCGCCAACAGTCCGTTAACACTACTGCAACACTCTTGCCGCCTATCCAAACCTCGCAAAGGCCAGCAAAACTGTAAAACCTTTCTTTGCTAGTGGATTTTGATTAGGAATTCCCTCAAATTCTGTCATAATCTTGCCAACTGAAGCCACTACGACGCCATGAATTTCAGCGTACTGCCTAACCTGATTGCCCTTGCCATCCTGGTAGCGGTCTTTCGCGCCATCTTGCGTCAGGGAACCACCGAGCGGCTGCATCTTTGGCTGGCCGGTTGGATTCTGGTGCTGGTGCATTTCGCCGCCCAATTTCTGGATACGGGACAAGGGATATGGAGCCAGGTGGCCACGGCTATCAGCCTTGACGCCTTGCTAATGGCCAGCGTCGCTTTCCTTATTTCAGTATCGACGATTGTCGATTCCGATGGTCGCCGCCAAATTCTGTTTGCCTCAGCTATCGCCGTCCCAGCCCTTGCCTATACCAACGCCGTAATCTGGGAGGTAACCGCGCGAAGTTTCTACTATGGCATGGTTGCTCTGGGGCTGACCGCTACTACCCTGCTGTTCTGCCGCTATTATGGCCGCCTTACCCTTTATGCGGCGAGCGTGCTGACAGGAAGCTTCGTCATTGCAGGGGCAATTACCTGGGCTATTGCCCGTGGAACTCCCGTCTTGGGCATTGACTATATTCTGGCCGGACTGAATTTTGTTGTCGCCTTGCTCTATTGGCGTCGTTATCGGCGGGGGAGCGCGGGAGTGCTAACCACAGTGAGTGGCTTTGTGCTGTGGGGAGCTGTCTTCCCTACCGGCGTCCTGCTGTATTCTTTTGCGCCATCCCTGAAAATCGACTCCGAAGTGTGGAATATTCCGAAATACCTGGTAGCCGTCGGAATGATACTCACCTTGCTGGAGGATCAAATCGCAACCAGCAAACATCTTGCCTATCACGATGCACTGACTGGCTTACCCAATCGCCGGCTGCTGGAAGACCGACTGGAGCAGGCCTTGGCTCACGCTGATCGTACTGGCAACAAAGTGGCCGTGCTGCAGCTCGATCTTGATCGCTTTAAGGAAGTGAACGATACCTTCGGCCATCATATCGGTGATCTGGCCTTGCAAGAAATCGTTCGCCGCCTGGCCAGCCGCATGCGAGCCTCCGATACCTTAGCCCGTTCCGGCGGCGATGAGTTCACTGTGGTTAGCGCGGTCACCGATTCAGCCGGAGCCGAGGTACTCGTATCCGACCTTGAATCCGCCCTCTCTGCTCCGATCAACATTGAAAGTGCCCGGTTGCAAACCGGCCTCAGTATCGGCTTAGCTCTCTATCCCGACAATGGCCGTAATGCCGATCAGTTGCATGCAGCCGCGGATGAAGCGATGTACGTCGCCAAACGGGCTACTCGCGGCCCCGGATTGATCACAACCGTGCCGCAGCCTTCGATCTGAAGCGCCTGCGAAAAATCCGGGCTCCCCTCTTCGAAAAACCTCGTGTGATAACACGCATAGGCGCATGGAACACGGGCAGCACGGATCCCTCGAAGTCAGCGCCTACCTGTATCCAGCGTCACCCAGGATTACCCACGTAGGTGGTTGAGGGAAAATAAGTTATCAACAAGATTGCAAAAGACTTCAACTTCCTTGCGGAGGCTTAACAAATTCCTGCTGTAAACAAAAGAGTTATGTTCAAACCATATGGCAACCAAATTGCACCGTCAGAGTTACTTCGTCTGCTGCGCCACAGGTCGCTGCGGTGGCAGTCGACGTCGCCAAGTTCAAGACTGGGTGAGGCGACTATGACAAAGGTAGCGTTAACGATATTTGTGATTTTGGCGAGTGCCCTGGCCGGATTCGCCAGCAACAGTCCCTGTACGCAAATGACCTATGACAATTACATCGCGCAGGGATTTGCCTGCGACATAGGCGACAAGACGTTTTCCGATTTCAGCTACGCTTACAGCTCAAACCCGCCCGGCTTTGGACTTCCAGCGGGAAGTCTAACGGCAGTCCCCATCACCACGCCTGGGGATCCGGGATTCACCTTTGAAGGCGGTTGGTTCGCATCCACCAGCTCCGGCGTGTTGGAGCAGGACTCCACGCTGGGATTTGCCGCCACGGTTAACCCGGGCGGCGCGCTCATCACCGACCTGAGTCTTTTCATTGAAGGTGTGGGATTTGATGGCACCGGTTCGATCGTGGTTGACGAAACAGCCTGTTTGGGTGCGATGCTGCCAACTTGCACCGGTGGAACCATCATCCAATTGCGGGTTTGCGACAGCAGCAGCTGCAATACACTGTCTGACACTGTCAATTTCGCCGGGGTCAGCGAAGTGGACGTAGAGAAGGACATTACAGTGCAGGCGGGCACGAATGGAGATGCTAGCCTCTCAATCGTGGGGAACCAATTTTCGGAGGGAGCAACCACCCCGGAACCAGGCACCTTAAGCATGCTTGGAGTGGGCGTCCTCACCCTTGGCGGCCTTATGCGTCGGAAGCTGAACCTCTAAGGTCAGCCGGGTCCTCCTAGGCCGCCAAAAGGCCGGAGCGCTAAAGGCTCCGGCTTTTGCTTTCTCGGCAAGCGGCCAGCGCAGTGTGGTACGGTAAATTGCTGCCGGAGGAGGGCCATGAAGGGTTTTAGAGCAGGGATTTTTCTGCTTATTTGGGGTTTATCGCAAGGCTTAATCTGGCCCCCCGCAGCCGTCCCGCAGACTGCTACTGTTTCCCAGCGACTTTATGGAACGTGGTACACGTATCCTTTGGGAAATCCCGCCACCGATTCCATCCGCCACGAATTCCGTCACAATTCAGAAACCGGCAAAGACGAGATCAGCGTTAGCCACATCTGCGAGGGCGAAGATCTCGCGGTCATTGCAAGGGCAACGGCGCCTATCGACGTCTCAGAAAATACCATCAAGATATTACAAAGCGCTTCCCGCTCGGAAAAAGAGGCGAACGGGTCAGAGTGCCAGGTGAGCATTGATTCGGCAACTTGGAGTTATGTGATTTCCAGCAACGGGGATCGCATTTCGATTAAGAATCCAGGCGGCGTTCCCGACCACTTCCAGCTAGCCCGTCAGGATGTGGCCAGCCAGGCGGTCTTGCCTCCGAGTGTGTATGGCAGATGGCTGCTACCCATCCACAAGGAAAACGGCGCTACGCTTCAGGTTGAACTGTTCTTCTACGAAAGTGCAAGCAAGGATCGAGGTAAAATCCGGCAGATATCGACCTGCTCTAAGGGGAACGATACTGTCATCGCTCAGGCCGATTCGACGTTCAAGATCACCCAAGATCAAATGACCATCCTGCAGGCAGACTCTCATGAGCAGGATGGCCTTTTCAGCTGTTCGGCGACGATTGTTCCCGCCACATTGCACTATGAAATTTCTCCGGACGGTGGGACGATGGTTTTGTCGCCCCCCGGCGCGACGCCGCTTGTTCTTACCCGAGAACGCTAGCCCCGGTTGCAGAACTTCTGCCGCCTGAGGCAATGGTAGTCTAGAACTTGCACATCGATCAGTTACGGGTTCGGTGCCCCGATTTGCGCAGCCGAGCGTGGGAAAAATATGATTCGCGCGCATTGTGCAGTGAAGGCACCCAGCCTCAGGTATTCCCGCAATTCGATAATCGATCATTCCTCGCCGGGATGGCGAAATTGGCAGACGCAGCGGACTTAAAATCCGCGGACCCGAAAGGGTTGTGGGGGTTCGAGTCCCCCTCTCGGCACCAACTAAGTAGTTATAAATCATTTGTTTAGTTGACGATCGGAGTCCTTGCCTGGCCGCGCTCTATATGAAAATTTGCCGAATCATGGTCGAAATCATGGTCATTCGAGACGGAGCGATCGTGTTCCCCAGCACGCTCTAACTTTCCCATGGCCTCACTGATGTCTGAGTGCGAGATGATGTTGTAGCGCTCGAACACGAAGCGCGTACGCCAGCCGCCAATCTTCATGATGACGCCTTCGGGGATCCCGGCCCGTCGAAGATCGCGCGCCGCAGTGCGGCGCAGATCGTGGAACAGCAAGCCGGAAATGCCGGCCTGCTCGCAGGCATTGCGCCAAGTCTTCTTGAAACTCAGAACGGGCTTCCCGCCCGAGCGGGTAAACACGTGATCCTCCGGTCCGTTGCCTCCACCAAAACGCCCTAGCAAGTGAAACACGGCCGCGGTCATAGTCACCGTCCTGCCGTCGTGATTTTTTGTGGTTCCGGGTTCAAGCCTGATGGTTCGCTGACATATGTCCACCTGGCGCGCGCGCATGGTTAACAATTCGGACACTCGCCAGCCGTAGGTCCGGCCGCATTCCACCGGCCCACGAAACCAGAGCTCAGGGCAGTAAGAGACGATCCGTTCGAATTGTCCATCCTCCAAGAATCCGGTGCGCACGTTGTTCTCTTGCAGATGGGAAAGAGCGGAAGGCGCGTCAGCAGCGGCGGACTTGAATAGTGACCGAGGCGGAACATGCGCTTCAGCCCGGCCAGCTTCCGATTGATTGTGGCGTTAGCGGCCCCCCTGGGTCATGCGCTCGTCGATGTACTACGAGATCAGTTCGCTGGTCACGTCCATCGCCCGGAGGGCACCGAAGAACGGCTTCAGACCACATTTTCTTGTGGCGCTTGCTAGCGCTCTCTCGCCGCGTTGGCGTCCACGCGCGTTTCGTGCTCTCACTCCAACGCTTGCGCACTTCGGGATTGGCCCAGGCCTGCTTCATGCTATCACTCTTACTCTGGCGCGTGTCTTCGGAATCTGGTGACCTCTTTTGCACGGATTGGTCGGGGAGCCAACAACCCAGCCGAGCAGGTGCCGAAGCCACAGAATCATGACGAGAAGTTAGCGCAGCGTATCCACCGACATGATTCCCAAGTCATCGATATTGCGGATGTACGATGTTTTGATGGCCCATAGGAGAAGGCTTGGTTGCGGACGTACGATGTTTTGATAATGAAAGCCAGGGTTTTAACCCGCCGCGCTCCACCTCAGGGTTGCCTTCGCAGCCCTATTCTCAGAGAGAGCCGGTCTCTACTACTCGTCGCTGGAGCTCAAGACAATTTTCCAGAACGACTCCAAGGGGTTCAGCAAAAACCGCAAACTGTTCCTCATCATTCGTGGTGAAGCTCTTTGCACCGTGCCGGTTGATGAGTTGTGCCACGGCAAAAATATCACCGTCTCGGCTGTAAACCGGCATGCAGAGGATGCTCTTTGTCACATAGCCGCTCGCCTGGTCAAAACCCGGATTGAAATATTCGGATTCATAGGCATCCGGAATATTAAGTGGTTTCTTAGTGCTGACGACGCGGCCGGCAATGCTATTACCGATATCCACTTCTATGGAGATTCTCTCCTCATTTGCGCCCGTTGCGATCTGGCTGCGCAACACTCCCGCCGGTTTATCTACAAGATAGATAGTTCCCCGATCCGCACGCATGATCTCCACCATCTTGACCGTGGTCGCCTCGAGCACCGTATCAAACAAGGTCTGGACTGCATCACGGCTCCCTATCTGAAAGACCCGGACATACTGTCGGAACTCCGTCGTCATGTTATCCAGGAGTTCGAGAAACTGGTTGGAGGAGAGAGAGCTAATGTGTTTTAGCAGATCGCCGGAGCGCTGCAGATGGGCGAAGGCATGAAGGACGTTTCCGGTGCTTGTAGCGATGGAATTTGCAAACGAAACCAGCCGCCCATCGTCCAGGGTGACGATCCGGTCAGCGATATCAAGAATTCGCGTGTCATGTGTCACTAATAGCACGGCTCTATTGCTACTGACAGCAAGTGAGCGGATTAAGTCGATGACTTCGCGGCCAGACTTTCTGTCGAGAGAAGCGGTCGGCTCGTCTGCCAAAACGATTTGCGGCATTCGCACGAGTGCGCGCGCGATGGCCACACGCTGCTTCTGGCCCCCTGAGAGCTGGTCCGGGTAATGGTCAAAGTGCTTGCCGAGACTAACAGCTTCCAACATGCTCCTGGCGCGGGATGTTCGCTCTGATGACGGCGTACCGGGCTCGAGTCCCAAGGAGAGAGCGACATTCTGAGTTGCCGTAAGCCCACCCAAGAGATTGTGGCCCTGGAAGATGACACCTACTTTTTCGCGTATTCCTTGCATCGTCGCAAGGGTTGCTCCATTTAGTTCGCAGCCCAGCGTCCGAACACTTCCAACCTGGACTGATCGAAGAGCGCCGCAGAGCGTAAGTAAAGTCGTCTTACCTGAGCCGGAAGGACCGGTGAGGATCACGACCTCGCCCGGCATGATGTCGAGGGAAACTCCTTGCAGAGTACGTCTCGCGAGTTCTCCGGACCCATAAGTGTGGTCCACGTTCCGGAGCGAAATGAGCGGTTCGATAGGAACCTCGGGCGTTGTCGGTACAGTGGTCACAATCAGAAGATCTCGGCCGGATCGGCGTCTCTAAGAGCAAGCATCGCTATAGCGCCCGAGATTCCGCACATGGCGAGTGTAAGTAGATACACTTCAAACGAACGGGCGAGTGTCATTGCAAACGGAAGTAGCGTCTTGTTTTCAAGCAGAATGAATGTGACCTGCGCGATGATTGCGCCTGGGACGAATCCAATGACGGAGAGGTATACAGCCTGGAGCAGAACGAGTTGGAAGAGCTTCCGATCGGAGTAGCCCATAGCCTTCATGGTGGCGTATTCGGGAAGGTGGCTCGTGACATCGCTGTACAGGATTTGATAGACAACAACAGAGCCAATGATGAGTCCCAAGATCAGAAAGGCCGAGAAGAGGAAGCCGATCGGCGTCTGAGTGAGCCAGTATTGTTTTTCCTGTTCAAGGAATTTACCTCGCTCAACGAAGCGCACATCGTTGGGCATCATTCCGTACAATCTCTGCAATATCTGCTGGAGATCTGCCCCTGGCTTCAGCCGGATCACGCCTATGACGGGGAGAGAGTTGGTAGCCGCCATCGACAATCCATCATAGGTGGCATCGCTCGAGAACATGTAGCCGTCATTATTGAATCCTGGTCCGAGGTCAATTAAACCGACGATATCGACCTGGTGTTTGGCGAGAATGACGGGAACAGGCGCTTTCGCAGCAAACAGCTGCGCCAAGGGGCCGTAAAGCGCTCGCGATTTCTCGTCGAACAAGACTGCTCCTTGCCTCTTGAGGGCGTAGAAATCCTCACGCTTGTCGTCGAAATCCCAGAGATCATCAGATGGGTTGAACCCGACTAAAGTGATGTGATGTTCCTGATGGTTCTGGGGGTTTCTCAGGGGAACGGAGCCGATTTGCAAAGGGGAGCAGCTCTCGACACCCTCTACACCGAGCACCTCGGCGAAGCGGTGCCGAGCAATG
Source organism: uncultured Acidobacteriaceae bacterium (assembly GCA_963746515.1). Taxonomy (GTDB): domain Bacteria; phylum Acidobacteriota; class Terriglobia; order Terriglobales; family Acidobacteriaceae; genus Bog-257. The sequence continues at coordinate 1,062,949 of CAVVBO010000007.1, forward strand.
GTCGGAATGCCTCGCTGCGGATCATACTCCCAACTCGTCATGACGATGTCACCGCGCAGGTGTTTATAAAGCCTGATACTGGCATTCACGAGCGAATCGCGCAGGCCGAACTGGCTGAACATCAGCGTCACGGCGAAGGCAACACCTGAAAGTGCGGCTGCAAAGTGCCCCCGCTGCTGAATAAGTTGAAGCCACGCGAACTTTGGTCCCGCCCTCATGGGTGAACCACGACATTCACTTTGCCGTTGATGCGCTCTGCCAGAACACTTTGTTCACTTACGTCGATCCTTACTTGAAAGACCCGGGCATCGGCAGGGGCGCCCGGGTCAGCGGACAACGGTTCCTGTCGTGCAATTTCTGAGCCAATCAATACGACCGTCCCCGTAAGCGGCTGGGGCAATAAATCAGACGTGATCGTCGCTTTCTGTCCGATATGTACACGGGTGATGTCTGTTTCGTAAACTTCAGCAACCACCTGCATTTTTCCCGTCTCGGCGAGTTCCGCTAGACCTTGGGGACCGACCGGCTCACCGGGATGGGCGGTGATCTGGAGTACACGCGCATCTACAGGAGAACGGACAATACTGGAAGAAGCCTCCTGCCGAGCGCGGCTCAGATCGGCAAGAGCTGCCTTCAATTCTGCTGTCGCAATCGCAATGTCTTCCGGCCGCGCTGCAGAAATCTCACGGAGGTGCTCACGAGCCTGTGTCAGGAGGGCCTCGGACTCCCCTAGCCGGGATTGAAGGCTTTCAATCTGCGACTTGGACAGAAAATCTCTGTCATAAAGAGGTTTATTCCGCTCGTATTCCAGGGCAGCTGTATCTCGCTGCAATTGCAATCGCGCGACTTCCGCCTGCGCGACGGCAGCGTCTTCCGGCGACCCCGCAGCCTGCGTCTTTGCCAGGCGTGCCTCGGCGAGTGCTACTTGTGCCTCCGCCGATAACACCGCCTTTTCGAGAAATGGACGGGAGCGGAGGGTCGCAATCTCCTGTCCCTTCGCCACCCAGTCACCCGGTTTGATAAGCAACTGTTCGACCACCGGAGTTCCACCGCCTACCGAATACGGTGAGACAGAGATGGTTCCGTTCTCCGGCAGGATTCTCCCCATGCAGCCGACGCCATTGCCTCCCTTCGCGCCGGCGCCGTCAGATGGAACAGTCTCTTTGCCATTCAAGCCACCTCTGCAGCCTGCTAGACCTAGGAAAGCAATCGCGATCACCGCTGCGCTCCGGGCGTAGCTCACCATATTCCGTCCTTCGTGCAGTATCCCTCTCGGGGGGACATAACACCCATATCTCTCCCTCACCACTCCAATGAGGAGACGTTTCCTGTTGTCTCCGCAAGCGATAGACGGGCCTGTGCCTGGGCATATAGAGCTTCGCTTTGGCCATCTTCCGCAATCGCGAAACGATTCTCCGCCTGCTGCAGGTCAATTCCGCTGATCGTACCAGCAGCATATTTCTGTCTAGCTTCTGTCAGATCCTGACCTGCTGCTTCCGCACTTTCCTTCGCAAGAGCCAATTGCTCGGCAGCCTGCTGAAGAGCTGCGAACGCCAAGCGTGTCTCGAGTTCGATCTGGCGCCGCATATCACGTTCGGCATTCTGTTGCTGAAGACTCTCGGAGAGAATGGCGGCGCGCTCGATGGCACGCCGATGCCCGTCCAGCACGGGCACCTTGAGCTCCAGACCCGCATCGTAAGTGAACGAATGAGAGAAAGCATCGGCGCCGGAGGGATCAGGTGCTACCATGTTCCCCCCGAAGTCGCCGAAAGCGAGAAATATTGGCAACTTCTCCGCCTGGACAGCGGAATCTTGCAATCGGAGAGTCTTATCGTGGGCTAGAAGCGCTGCCAGTCTACGATTGTTGCGCAACGCATCAGCGATCGCTTCATCGAGTGTCTTGCTCACCGGCCGATCATTGAAGCCATCAGAGACTTCCAGGATGTCACCCATTCCTTGAGCAGTGAGATACATCAGTCGGAGCACCGCGCGTTTCAGCGCGAGTGTTGCGGAAGACAGTTTTTGGCGTTCGGAATTCGTATTCATCTGCGACTGACGAAGGCCGCTCACTGCATCGAGTTTCTGTTTGTAGCGCTCCGCGGTGAACTGTTGCATCGTCTCTGCCATAGCGACATTGCGCTTTTCGAGCTCGAATAGCTGAGATGTTCGAACGACTTCGAAGTAGTCGCGTGCAGTTTCGGCAGCTATCGTTTCTCGCTCATCCTGTAGCGATAAGTCCGCTTCCTCGATCCCCTCCTTGGCAACTTCGATGTTTCTCTTCGCGTTCTTGTCAATCAACACTTTGATCGCCTTTATGCGAGGGTCCAGAACCGCGTACGGTCCATTGACGCCGACGAATTGCGGTGGATTGGTGGGGGGATAGCGCGGTATAACAATGCCGAGCGAACGCAAATCGATCCGAAGACTTCGAGCATAGATGTAAAAATCAGCTTTGTAGGCGGTGGCTGCCTTTGCACTGCTCACCTCGCGGCGAGCGGTCCGCACCGCCATTTCCGCCGTCCCTAGCGAGGGTGAGGCGCCGGTCGAAAGGGCCAGATCAATCGCCTGCTTTAGACTCAGATGAATGACTGTGGGTGAGTCCGCCGCTCCCTCGGCATGCGCAAGACAGAACCAACCCAAGATAAAGGAAAGAAAACAGCCGTAACGAGCCATTATTCTGCCCCGTGCTTGTCCATTTTGACGACAATCTGCCTGAGATAGATGCGTGCACTGTCGGCGGAAAGACTCCTTGAGGGCATGTCGCCTTCTTCGTCAATCGTGGGCCCGTGGAGGCGGCCCGAAGGACCCACAATAAAGGGCAAAGAAGGAAAAATACTCGCCGTACGATATCACCGCACCGTGCACCATTCAATGGCATCTTTGTGCTAAGTCTGGGGCGGATACTGAGGAACCCTTCGCATCCACGGACAGATGAAGTATTTTATTCTTTGCACGATGGTTAAGCGGAAAACTGATGCTCTGAACATGGCTTGGTGGCCGACGATGTTCTGCTTTCTTGCCTGGGCAGTGAACGCTACGGTCGCTATCTACGTTTTGAGCAAGCATCAATAACAATTCACTGGCCGACTTGTCCCCGAGCCACAACCGCTAAGCATCAGGAATCCTGGGGACAACTGTGATCCAGGTTCGCGGTTGCCAGCGGAGCCAATCATGACCTTGCATGTCCCGGAATCAGCTCCTGGCACTCGGGCGTTAGAGATCGCCCATGTTCTGTTCATGGACATCGTGGGGTATTCGAAGCTGCCCATGGACCAGCAACGAACGCTGTTGAGCGAACTGCAAGAGGCAGTGCGCAATACCGAAGCCTTTGCCAGCGCCCAAAGAACCGAAAAGCTGATCAGCCTGCCCACCGGGGACGGCATGGCGCTGGTTTTCTTCGGCGACCCGGAATTTCCGGTGCGCTGCGCCATGCAGTTGAGCCGGGCCTTGCGCGAGCATCCTGAGATCAAGCTGCGTATGGGCATTCATACCGGGCCGGTATATCGGGTGGCCGACATCAATGCCGCCAGCAACGTGGCCGGCGGCGGCATCAACATGGCGCAGCGGGTAATGGACTGCGGGGATGCAGGACACATCCTGGTGTCCCATGCGGTGGCCGACGTATTGGCGCAGGTCGGCGACTGGAGCAAGTTGCTGCGGGACTTGAGCGACGCGGAGGTGAAGCACGGGGTCCACCTCCATATCTACAACCTGTGCACGGATGAAGCGGGTAACGCTGAGCTGCCCAGCAAGCTCCGAGTGGCGCAGCGGGCGGTGGCAGCGCGTGCCCAGGCGAAGCGAAGAAAGATAACGCTGGTCGTGGCGGCAGGAGTGGTGGTGGCGGGGGCGGTAGCGGGGTTCTTATATTTCCGGCGGACTCCGAAGCTGACGGCCAAAGACACCATCATCGTAGGCGATTTTGCCAACTCAACCGGGGATGCGGTTTTTGATGGCACGCTGAAGCAAGCGCTGTCCATCCAATTGGAGCAGTCGCCATTTCTGAATGTGCTCGCCGATCAAAGGGTAGTCAGCACGCTGAAGATGATGAATCGTCCCGCCACCGAGCGGCTGGTCTCGGAGGTAACGCGAGAAGTTTGCCTGCGCACGAACAGTAAGGCGATGCTGGTGGGGTCGATTGCTGCCGTGGGAGACCGCTACCTGATCGCGGTGAAAGCCACGAATTGCCAATCGGGAGACACGCTGGCCAGCGCCGAAGCAACGGCTGAGAACCGCAACAAAATTCTGGATGCCCTGCAAGACACAGGCAACCAGCTGCGTAGCAAGCTAGGCGAATCGCTGGCGTCGGTGCAGAAATACGATACGCCGCTGGATCAGGCGACCACACCTTCTCTGGAAGCGTTGCAGGCGTTCACCCGTGCTCGACAAGTACAGGCGACGAGTGGGAGCAACGGTATTCCGTACCTCAAACGAGCGCTGGAACTGGATCCGAATTTTGCCATCGCCTATGCCAGCCTGGGGTCCAACTACCAAAATTCAGGCGAGATCAAACTGGCATCCCAGAACCTGAAGAAGGCGTACGAAATGCGCGACCGGGTAAGTGAGCGGGAGCGGCTGTACATTGAGTCAATTTATTACACCCTAGCCACGGGAGAATTGGAAAAAGCGATTCAGACCTACCACGAGTGGGACGAGACCTACCCCGGGAGTGCGGTGATGCACATTAATCTCGGCCTCGTACTGAGCGAAATAGGACAGTACGAACATGGAGCTGCGGAGGAAGAGGAGGCGATCCGGCTGCAACCCGACATCGCTGTGGCTTATGAAGATCTGCTGAATGCGTACAACAGTTTGAACCGGCTGGACCAGGCCAGGGCGACACTTGATCGAGCCCGGGCGCGCCACCTGGACGATCTAGCCTTGCGGCCGAATGCATACTACCTGGGATTTCTCGAAGGAGACCAGTCGGCGATGCAGGAGCAGCTGAGTAAGGCGATGGGAGAGCAAGGTATCGAAGACAACTTGCTTTCACAACAGTCGGATACCGAAGCCTATTACGGGCGCTTCCGGAAGGCGAGGGACTTTTCCCGGCGAGCAGTACTCTCGGCCAGCCATGGCGGCGCACTCGAGGTCGCAGCAGGCTGGAGGGCCAATCAGGCGCAGCGAGAAGCCGAGATTGGCAATGCCGCTCTGGCACGACGTGGGATCGCGGAAGCCTTCGCACTGACTGACGGCAAGGACGTCGACGCAATGGCAGCGCTGACCCTGGCACGCGCCGGGGATACAGTGCAGGCAGAGAAATTACTGAACAAGATCAACCAGGAATCTCCCCTGGCCACTATGGTTCAGAGCTTCCTGCTGCCGACCATTCGCGCTGCCATCGAACTGAGCAAGAACAATCCCCAACGAGCGATTGAAGTTCTGCAAAACGCAGCTCGGTACGAATTGGGTCAGGCGGCATGGAGCGGCACCAACTTCGGCACTCTTTACCCTGTGTATCTGAGGGGCGAAGCCTATCTGAAGCTCGGCCAGGGGCAGCTGGCGGCTGCGGAGTTCCAAAGGGCCATCGACCACCGTGGAGTTGTCGTTAACTTCGTGACCGGCTCGCTAACCTACTTGCAGCTGGGGCGCGCCCAGGCGATGAGCGGCGACAAGGAAGCCGCGCGCAAGTCGTATCAGAAATTCCTTACTCTCTGGAAAGATGCCGATCCCGACATCCCTATCCTGGTTCAGGCCAAGGCGGAATGCGCGAAACTGAATTGATCGTGGTGCGAAAGCTTGCCATGCTGCCTTAGGCTTCGTCGTCGTGAGCGCGCCAATGTCCTACCTCTGCTTTGTGCTGTTGTGCCTGGCCTATCTCCTTCCGGCTCACGGGCCAGGCTTGGCAGAATCCGAATCCCAGTGACCTGGTGGGCAAGATCTCTCGCCCGCGCCCAGCAGGAGTTGTTGCAATTCATCGCAACCGGCAAACTTCCCGAGCTGCGATGGCCCAATTTCAGCGATTATCCAGAGCATATAAAAAAAGTTTTATCAGGACGGCGGCTACGTCTTTGCCTGGCTCGACAACGGGGCAGCTGACCTCAGCAGTTCTGGGAATACAACTCTCCCACCTGGGCCACCAACTTCCTGGATTTCTGGTGCTATCAAACCATGAGCTCCCGCATCGAGCCCGTGAAGAAAATCGTCCGCACCCTGCGCTCTCACTGTCCCCCTGTTGCTCAACTACTTCAAGGCCAAGAAGCAGTTCTCCAGCAGCGTTATTGAAGGGCTCAACAACAAAGCCAAAGTTACCGTGAGAAGATCCTATGGCTTTCGCACCTTCCGCATCCTGGAACTAGCGCTCTATCACTCACTTGGCAAACTATCCGAGCCCGAGCGTAACCATGATTTTTTCTGACGAGTCAGAAATTCTTAGATAAATAGGGGCTAATGAGGCAGTACTCAGCACGTCTCGGGAGCGTTCCGCTTCCAGCTTCGGAGCGGCTAACTCGTTGTAAGCCATGGAAAACGAACGGCTAATCGTTGCCCCCGTCACGAAAAACCCCTGATCGCGTACGACTCTAACTGCTTGTGTTTCTTCGGCAACTGCATTTTGATCTACAGCCCAGTGAGGTAACCCGTTCCCTGATCGCCAGCGTTCACCGGTTGTAATGTGCGCAGTAATCGGAGCGCCTAACAATAGGACCGCCGCCCCTGACCTAGCAAGGTGAAGCTCCGCGAGCCCGAATCTGAGTCCCGGAGAGAGTTCACAGCTAACCTAAGCTCCGTCTATCACTTAGCCGTTGACCTTCTACTTACCTCCTACTTACCTCCAAATGACTTCGTAAGTATTGATCGCCTGAACCAACGGGCGCATTGTGCGCTCACGAGAGCGGGAATTGGGCACAGCCCAACCACCCGTTCTTGGGGAGACGCTACCGAAAGGAGAAGACGCCATGAAGCTAACACCTGAAAGAGTCGGCTCTGCTAAGAACCTTGCCGCCGAACGTGCATACAAGGAAGCTGCCATGAAAACACTAACCGCAATGCGCACAAGCCAGGTGGAGAAATTTGCGCTCTTCCTCGAGGAGCATCCTGGGTTCTCGCCCGAGCTCGTGGGAGACGACGCATTCGTACATGGCTTCCGTGTGGGCGAGTGCTTTCTGTCGGTGGACGAGATGGAAAGGCTAATTGATACGCCCGTTGACCCGCAGGTTGCGGCAATCCTGGAACTCGGCCGCCAGCAATAAGCAGTTTTACTTAAGGCGAAGTACTAAGTTCCAAGTGCTGCATTGAGGAGTAGCTAACGCGGTGGAGTTGCTCCTCACTTTTCGCCAACCACCGCCAACAACCCAATGATCACAAGGAGGTCACCATGGAAACGCAAGCTATCGCATCGGAAACTCAGGCAGTCAACTTCCAACTCACAACCATGGATCAAGAGGCCGGGGAAAAAATGCGGAGTGTCATAGAAGAGACGCTCCCTATTCATGATATGGCTGGCAAGGTAGTTCGTACCCTCAAAAGCCACGGATATTACCCCGCAGATATTCAGGCAATTGGTG
>CAVVBO010000008.1:0-182068 GCA_963746515.1 uncultured Acidobacteriaceae bacterium
AGACCACCACACCCTGTCTCTCTACACAACCTAGTTACGAGCTTTCTTGCGGCCCGAGCAACAATCCAACAATCTTACTTTCCGCAGTTTCGTAACGCCCGGTGATCATTCCTTCCGTTGTGCTCCCGGCTCTTTTCTCGACCTGATTAGTCTAATCCGACTGATTTAGTCTGATCCGATGTTCGGCCGCGGAGTGCGCAAGGGCAATGATGCACTCCGTCATCAGTCCGGCTTTGAATACTAGACTGGGAATCCTTGGATTCTGTAACGAAGGTTGGTGCTTTCATCCGCATTGCCAGCATTTTTCGGAAGCGGGTTTTTCGCGTGACAAACGGGGGCAGCAACTTATTCCGTTTTGGTCGAGCCGTAGTCGGTCCGCAGCTCGTTGTTTCGGATTTGCTGGATAAAGATAATAACTTCTCGGTTTAGCAGATCTGCCCGTTCGGCTTGTATTGGGTGTCCGCTTCCTTTTGCAATGATTCTCCGGCTGTGGTTGGACAAGCGTTTTAGAGCTTCCTGGTCCTGATTCCAGACCATACTCGCTTCGGGCGCCAACTGAGGAGGCAAGTTCGTACTCTGCCTGTCCAGTTGAGGATCTCGCGAAAAGATCAAGACTGGCAGGTCTCCATACGGACCGGTGTTGATCGTCTCCTCCCCGGACCGCTGATTGCTCGTGTACTCACTCATTAGTGTGCTGAACAGCTTGCCGCATTCGAGTTGTCCAATCCTGGTTGCGTCGGGCTCCTCAAAGCCAGGCTCCGCCGCGCAAAAGCCCGCAGGCCGTTGCAGGCCAAGAGCCAGGATCGCAACATAAGGATAGGCGGCATACTTAGAATGGGTCCTCGCCGCTCTCAGCTCGACGGATCCATGGCCCTCCCCCAACGGTGTGGCACCGTCAACGAATATCAGCCCGGCTACGTCCTGAGGGTAATGTTTAGCGTAACCGCGTATATAGATTCCCCCCATGGAATGTCCCATTAAGACAAGGGGCCCATGAACACCGGCTTGCTGCAATAGAGCATGTAATTCACTGGCAATGGCGTCGGCGTCTCGCGGCTCGGGTCCCGCAGTACTCCAGCCCATTCCGGCGCGGTCATACGAGCAAACGCGCGTAGTCTTGGAAAGTCCCGTTTGCACTTTGGCCCACTTGAGGAAACCATTCCCAGCGCCTGCTTCGAGGACGATCGTCGGAGAGCCTTCGCCCGCGCAGTAGATATGCATGTCGTGTCCGTTAACGCTGTAGATCTTCCCAGGAGGCAAATAGATCGCACGGTAATAGCGAAGGGCAGCCGCATTGTATATGGTGCTGGCGGCGGCCAGCATGCAAACAAAGAGGACTAATGAGAGCAGTACCCGTTCCGTAATGCGACGGCCCTTGCCATGTGGAGTGCGTTGCAGGGTACGCAGGCGCTGGATGGAGAGCGCGACGACTAATATCGCGATCAGGACGATGATAATGGGAAGAGTCAGTGGATTGGCATTCAAGAGAGCACTCCTTCAGGGCATCCCTGAACGACGACAGCCGCTAGAGCAGATTTCCGTTCTGTGCGCGACCGGAGACCGGCTTACTTGCGAGTAGCGGCGTAATGATGATGCTTTAGTCGGCATCGTACACTCGTTTCGCTAGGCTGCGATACAGTAAAGTCATCTTCATTGGAAACGCTCCCGACCGGCTGTTATTCACGCCACTACAGTCCGACATCAGAGTTCTTTACAAAAACGTCGAAAGGGAACGAAGAGCCCAAAGAATAAAGAAGGAAGAATGGAGTGGGAGGCCGATTGCAAATGGCCCAGAAGGACAGCGAAGCGTTAGAGAGGGGCCACAGGCATCAGTTAACGCCGACCGCAGCGCCAGCGTGCTCTGAGTTACCTCGGGCGGCTGGTAACGAAGCCGTGGCGCCAATTTCATTTCCCAATTTTGACTTTGAGGATCACTTTGGAATTACCGTGGAGCATTACCGGCACTGTAGACGATTTTGTGACGGTCAGAGCCTCCACGTTCAACGCGAACCAACAACTTTCAACAAGGAGCGTGCAACAGGTTCAATATCAATCAGTTAAGAACTATAGATTTCAACAGATTTCCATAACGCGCGAGCACCGCAGGCGAACGCCTACTGCGAGCGACTGATCGGCAAAGGTTAGGAAACGGGTGGGAATGATTACGATAGGAGCCTTAAACGCGACAGCAGTTTGCGGAAACGGAAATCGGAACGCAGCATGTCCAGTTGAGGTTCTACATTGAGATAACCCAACCAGAGAGATCTTCGCTCGTAGGCCAACTCCAAGAAGCTGAAGGCTTCGTCAGTTTCGCCGAGACCGACGTGAATCATCGCCAAGTCGTAGGGCGAAACATGTTGTTGCTTAGATATCTTTCCTAACTGTCCGAGCACGGAACGCGCTTCAGCAGAAAGCCCCGCCAAGGCATATCCATGTCCTAACTTTGCAAGCGCGTATGTACTGTCACCGGAAAGGCGCAAGCCTTCCTCTAACTCTGAAAGTGCCTCCTCGATCAGGCCTTTCTGCTGATAGGCATGCGCCAGCCATAAATGAGCGGAGCCGAAATTCGGATCCATGTCCAGTGCAGATCGAAATTCCTGGATTGAACGATCGTAGTTGCGGAAGAAGTAGAACATCCGCGCCAAATCAGTTCTGATGACAATGGAAAGCGGGTCCATCGCCAGGGCCCGCGCTTTTTCGTGGAGCGCTTCCGCCCTCCGTCCCATCATCCCAAGAAGAGTGCTGCGCCAGTGGTATGCCTCCACGTAGCCAGGATTGAGTTCGATAGCTCGCTGAAATTCCGCTTCTGACCCCGCCCAGTCCCACTCGAAGTCGCGCTTGATTACGCCGAGGGTGGCGTGAGGTTCAGCTAAGGAGTCGTCCAGTTGCAGCGCCTTGATGGCTGCAGCTTTGGCCTTTGTGTACGCTTCCTCGGGAGAAAGCGCATTGTAGTAGCCAAGTATGTTGTAGCAATCGGCCAGACCGGCATAACCCTGAGCGTAGGCGGGATCGTTGTCGATGGCCCGGCTAAAGTGAGAGAGTGCTTTTTTCACGCCCTCTTCGCTCCTCTTGTTCCAGTAGTAGCGAGCTTTCAAATATGATTCGTACGCCTCGGGGCTTACCTGCCGGCTGGTCCGCAAACATTCGTTCTCCTCTGGCGTGAGAACGATACTGACCTCATGGGCGACCCGCCGCGAGATTTCGGTCTGCAGGGACAAAAGATCCAGAAAATCGCGTTCGTAGGCTTCGGCCCACAGATGCTGGTCGCTGGTTGAGTGGATGAGCCGGACGGTTATACGAACTCGCTCGCCAGAGCGCAAAACCGAGCCTTCAACGACCGCATCGACATTCAGTTCGCGCGCGATCTCAGGCAGAGACTTGTGGGTTCTCTTGTACTGCATCGCCGAAGTACGCGAGATGACCCGTAGAGCCTTGATCTTGGCCAGGCTGTTAATCAGCGCCTCGGTCATACCATCGCTGACGTATTCGTGACCCGCAACCCCCGAAAGATCTTCCAGTGGCAACACTGCTATGGCCCGGATGCTGCTGACATCGATCCTGGTGCTGGCGATCTTATGGGCGAGCGAATCTTCAGATTTGTTGGTATCCACCCTCCCAATGAATCTGTATCCGCGCCTCGGAATAGTTTCAATGTAACGGGGTTTCTCGGCCGAATCTCCAAGCACTTCCCGAAGCCGCGCAATCGCATTGTGAAGGCTATGGTCGAAGTCAACAAAGGTATCGGCCTGCCAGATTTCGGCCCGCAACTCATCGCGGGTGACCAGTTCGCCGGCCCGAACTAGAAGCGCAGCAAGGACCTTCAACGGCTGACCTCGGACTCGAAGTTTCAGGCCCCGCTTGCGCAGTTCTTCGGCATGAACATCCAGCTCAAAACTGTCAAAACGCAGCACCCGCACGCTTGGAAGAGGTTCCGACATCTCTAGTCCTGCAAAACCTGACACAGCCTAACCAGTCAGTGGTTAAGAAGTTCGAATTGTGGAGCTTCAAACTCCTTGATTTGATGCGTTTACCAGTGGAGATAACTTCGAGGATCATTGGAGAGCCAGAGGATTGCTAGGGTAACGTACGCCAGTTGATTATGCAAAAGTCAGCAGCGCGGCCGACCCCAGGGTTTGAGCTCACGCAATTCCAATTAGAAAAGGCGAAGACTTATGACAAAACGAATCACCTCTCTCACCGACATCTCAATCATAAGAGTCCTGCGCATGGCGTTGTTAAGCAGCCTCATCATGGCGGCACCGCTTTTTGCAGCGGGGCAGAATCCTCCCGGGCAGGAATCGCTACTGGTTCTCCAGGTTCGCGAGGCCACCAGGCAATTCATTGACGTCAATAACGCGGAAAAAGCCGGTTATGCACCGGTGTTTGGCTGCGTCACCGGTCCGGATCACGGTGCAATGGGCATTCACTACGTCAACGGTACTCTGGTAGGAGACGGGCAGATTGACGTCTTCCATCCGGAAGCCTTGATCTACGAGCCCGAGGGTAACGCTCGGCGGCTGGTGGGAGTGGAGTACATCGTGGATGCGGCGACTTGGCTGGCAGCTCACGATAACAATCCGCCGGTTCTGGACGACCAGGACTTCCAACTCGTCCCCAGCCCCAACCGTTTCAACCTGCCTACGTTTTTCGAGTTGCATGTCTGGGCTTGGAGGAACAACCCCAATGGCGCATTCGTGGACTGGAACAATAACGTGACTTGCGAAGGCCAATGAATTTGAAGATAAACCTTTACCTTACATAATCTGTCGACGCTTGTTCTCAACCATCTTGGGGAAAGATTGCTACTTCGGCGAGCGCCGGCTACAAGAAAGTTCATTGGGAAGGACGGACTTTAATGTCGTCTTTCCCCTTTTTCCAGAAACGATCCCGAACTGGACACGGATAGACCTAGGGGACATGGCTGTGGTTTCAAGCGAAGTCAACTATGCGATCTAGACTGCCGGAGTAAGTCTCCCCCGGTCCGGACGAAACCGAAATGCCCTTGCCGATACGATTTTTGGATCAGGGAGGACCGCTATGAAGGATTATCGACAGTTTGCCTCGTTGCTGCTTGTGCCGCTGTGCGCCGCCGTCGGCGTCATCGCCAGCACCGCCGTTATCCGGAACCTGCAGCCGTTCCAGGATCCGACCGGCTACGTCGCCACATACAACACTGGCGGAAACATCGACAAGAGCAATCCTTTCTTCCAGAGCCTGGGCACCAACGGGCGGACTTGCGAAACCTGCCATCAAGCCGACCAGGCCTTCAGCATGAGCGCCCAGAAGATCCAGCAACGGTTCATTTTCTCTCAAGGCAAGGATCCGTTGTTCGCACCGGTCGACGGAGCCAATTGTCCGAACGATCAGCAAGGCGATCCGGCCAGCCATAGCCTATTGTTGACGCATGGTTTGATCCGGATTGGCCTCACTATGCCGGTGAAGCCGGAGTTCTCGCTCAAGGTAATTCACGATCCCTACGGTTGTGCCATCACCAAGGATCCGAAGACCGCCCAGCTGATCGTTTCGGTTTACCGTCGTCCCTTGCCTTCCACCAATCTCGACTTCTTGAGCACCATCATGTTTGACGGCCGGGAGACCATCGATCCGCTAAACAACGAACAGACGTTTGAGGTCAACCTGGCGGCCGATCTCAGCCACCAGGCCGTTGATGCCGTACTTACTCACGCGCAGGCCTCGCAGCCGCCATCGCAGGAACAAGTGGCGGCTATCGTCAAACTCGAATTGGGTTTTTACACCGGCCAGCTTCTCGATAACCAGGCGGGGCCGCTGTATGTCAATGGGGCCGCCGGCGGACCAGAGTTTCTCTCGGCCCAGCCCTATTACCCGGGGATCAACGACTCATTAGGCGGCGATCCTCACGGCAACAAGTTCGACCCGACGGCCATGACCGTCTATGCCGCATGGCAAGACAGTGGCGATGGCAATTATGAGCAGGGACGCGCCATGATAGCCGCGGGCGAAAAAATCTTCAACAGCACCACCGCCCACATCACCGGTGTGCGCGGGCTCAATGACAACCCAGGCTTGAATTATCCGCAGGAAATCGATGGGACTTGCACGACGTGCCATGACACGCCCAATGTTGGCAACCATTCCTTGCCGCTGCCCTTGGATATTGGGACTGGTCACGCATTACCCTTCGAGAACGATCCCCGCATTGCCGGCGCTTTGACGCAGCTCGACTTACCGGACCTGCCGGTCTATCTGATCACGGGCTGTAGCGATCCCAAGGACCCAAGCCGGCGCCTGACGTTCTATACCTCCGATCCCGGTAAAGGGTTGGTCAGCGGCAAATGTGCCGACGTCAATCGCGGCAAAGGACCGGTGCTGCGCGGTCTTGCGGCACGTGCCCCTTACTTTCATAATGGCGCCGCTGCCAACCTCGAAGAGTTGGTCAACTTCTACAATAACCGCTTCCGCATGGAAATGACTGACGAACAGAAGAAGCAGCTGATCGCGTTTCTGAACTCGCTGTAAAGCGGCTCAGATTGTTGTGGGCACAAACAGTTAGAGAGGGGCGTCATTCGTGTCGCTAAAGTGGCTTACACGGCGAATGGACAAGTGCCCAGCCAGGACGAAAGCGAGCCCCGAGTTAGCCGTTTCGCACGTTCGGCCCTGGTTTTGCGACGACAGGGGTTGAGCTTGCTCCTGAAGCTGTTGACTCACTGCCAATAGGACTTCACCTGGGATGCAAGGCATCCATGCGATGGCTTAGATTCTATAGATCACAAGTTGCACGCAGGCAATCTTCAGGGTTCGCCGCTGCTACCGGCGGGGCTGGACATCCCACTTTGTGAAGCTTCCACGCCAGTAGACATTGCCAATTCCTCCGATGCCGCACCAGATCGGCGGATGCATTAGCTTGCCAATGGTTGAGTTTGAAGCCGATGACGCGCTGGCCGCGGCTGCGGTTGCTGCCGCCGGCGATGATCGTGTCGAACGCATCATTATCTGCACCCCAGACAAAGACCTTGCCCAATGCGTGCGCGGCAGCCGGATCGTCCAGTTGAATCGCCGCACACGTGTCACTTTGGACGAGGCTGGCGTCGTTGCGAAATTCGGGGTCTCGCCGGAGTCGATACCGGACTATCTGGCGCTGGTGGGCGATGGTGCCGATGGTTATCCGGGCTTGCCAGGCTGGGGTGCGAAGTCGTCAGCTGCCGTGCTGGCGAAGTTTCGCCATCTGGAAACTATTCCTAAAGACTGCCGCGAATGGCGGGTAAATGCCGCTAACGCGAGCGCTCTTGCCGGCACGCTCTGCCGCGAGTGGGACCGCGCACTGCTTTTTCGAAACCTTGCCACGCTGCGCACGGATCTCGGGCTGTTTGACGACGTGGAGCGTTTACGCTGGCAAGGTCCTACTTCAGGTTTTGACACACTTGCAGCCCGGCTTGACGCGGCGCGTACTGGAACGCGGCGGACAGCGACCCTCCGCTCCAGTACGCCCCACTCTTCGACTGGCAAGCCGTAACCTGGCCCGGACTTCTAGCCAAGGTTGGTGCCGAGGTTGTCGGAACGTCCGGCCTTCAGGCGCGACCACTGCGCGATGGGACGTCCATCGGTACGAAAATTTTGCTTGCCTTCAAATCGCTGGGGCCAGTCGGTCGGGGAGTCCTCCCACTTCTCCTGCCGCCCGTAGACGGTCAAGTCGAGCAACCGATAGCTGTTATCCATCGCTTCGACGCCCCGACTTGTCGTCCAGTAAGTTTCGAACACAGTGGATCCTTGTCGCAGGTAGCAAACGATGTGCATCCTGCCCACCCGGCGTCCAACCAAGAGGGTGTCGAGCGAGTCTTGGGCTGAGTACCACGGCATATCCCAGACCATGAAGTCGCGGTACCGGGCGCTCTCTTCGTAGGGGCCTTGGCAAAACGTGGCGTAAGTGACGTCGCGAGATTGAATATAGGATAGTTCGCGGACCTGCGATGTAACCCAGGTGCATCCCTCGCACTGCTCCGGCGCAGGGTGGCCGGTGTGCCACATGAAGTAGTAGGCAATGAGCATCCGGCGTCCCTCGAACGTGTCCAATAGTGTCACCGCCCCACGTTCGCCAATCAGCGGCGTAGCGCCGTCCACCTCCACCATGGGAAGCCTTCGGCGGACGGCTGCAATGGCGTCGCCTTCTCTTGTGTGAGCCTTCTCTCGAACCCGCAATGCGTCCAACTCAGCCTGGAAAGTGGCCCGGTCGACTACCTTAGGCGTTACAAGTTCATCTCTTAAGAAGTTTGTCATCGTTCTCTCCGTTAGCGCTGGGACGTTGTTTTTATTTTCCTGAGGTCGCGCTCGACCTCACTGTGTCCTGTCACATGTTTCGTCATTGTCTTCCCTTTCCGCATGGTGGCGACATCCCAGTCCGCCAGGATCTTCGATAAGCCAACTATTGCACGCGTTTGAGATCCTGTATCCAATTGGTTTCCCATGTTTTACCGCCATCGGGCGAGAATGCCTGCTCCCAGTGACATGAAGTGGGCGTGATCTTGGACCATATGAATCGTATGCGGATTGGTTTCCCGTTCTCGGTATCGTCGGAGTAGAAGGTGCCCACGCCATTGTGGAAGCTGCCTCTCACGGGCGGATCCAGGGGGGCCTGTGGCGTTCTGCTGTCCATCCACCAGATCGACCACTGCCCCGACTTGGCGTCGAACGATCGTGGAGCCACGCCGCGATAAGTGCCTCCCGGAACCTCGAACACGTCGTCGTCGACATTAGCGTAGCCACCCATCAGTGGCTGGCTGAACAATGTCCCTTCGAATTCGATCCACTCGTGACTGTTGGCGAGGCGCACCTTCAGCTTGCGATGATGAACTTGCCAGTGTCCCACCAAGAAATCGAAGTCATGGAGTCCAGGCACCGCACGTTCTGCATGGGTTATCTCTTCTCCCGAACCCGGGGAGGACTGCGCGACAGAGAGCCCCGACGCCATCAGGCCCAGACTCAGCCATACCATAACAGCGATGCGCCGATGTATTTCCACGTTCGTCTCCTTTTCGTACCGAGCGAGTGATGAATTACAACTAAGCTATCAAGCAGCAAGAGAGCCTCTTGGAATCAAGGCTAGTCATCTTAGCTGCCCCGCGCACCGAGCGGAAGGACGCGCTCAGCTCCTGTGTAAATTGTGCCGGTCTGCTCGAAACGGCGACGTGGCGCGCGCTTCTTTAGGTAGCTTTCGTCTCTTCCTCGCGCCTTCGGGCGGCGGCTCCTTCAGGATCGGTGATTATGTCGACCCACTGCGGCGCAGGCGAGGCTTCGGCGTCGTAGTTGTCGTGCCAGTTCCACCACTTGTATGGCTGAGTTTGGGGATAACCCGCTGGCGAGTCCTCCCAAGTCTCCTGACGGCCAAGCGGCGTGATGTCGAGGTAGCTCCAGACGCTCCCCAGCGCCTCGTCGCCGCGGGCGTTGATGAAGTATGTGCGGAACACCCGCTCGCCGTCGCGAAAGAACACGTTGTGGCCGTGCCATTCATCGACGCCGAAGTCCGCGTCGAAGCTGTCGGTCATGGTGTACCAAGGCATCTCCCAGCCCATCCGCGCTTTCAGGCGCGCGATGTCCGACTGCGGCGCGCGTGAGGCGTAGGCGAGCGTGGTGTCGCGGGCGTTCAGATGGGCCAGGTGACTGACCTGATCGGCGCCCAGGGAGCAGCCGCGGCAGGCGTGTTCGGGCCAGCCAAATACCCCGGGCTCGAAGAAAGCGCGATAGAGGATCAACTGAGGGCGGCCCTCAAACAAATCGAGCAGGCTTACTTTACCCTTGGGTCCGTCGAACTCGTACTGCTTGTCGACAGCCATCCACGGCATCCGGCGGCGTTCGGCGGCCAGCGCGTCACGGGAGCGGGTGAAGGCCTTCTCCTTCACCAGGAGTTGCTGGCGCGCAGCCTCCCACTCCTGCTGCGACACGGTCGAGGGTGTCTTCATCGCTAGATGCCCTTTCCCGCGTCCCTTGTCTCTCTCTTTGTTCGTCGACATTTTCATTTCTCCTTCTTATTCAGATTCGGAGCGATCTGTTCTGCTCCGTTCTTCTTGCGAGAAACCTTCACAGCCAATGCGCCTAGACTGCTGGTTGAAACCGCCCCGGCGACGACTAATCCGATGTTTGCCAAACAGAATGGACACATCATTCACCTCCTTGGTAGCCAAGCTTTAACGCTAAAGCCGCCTTTATAGGGTTGACGGGTGAAGAGAGCCGATTTCGACAGAGGAAAACAACAACATTAGCCCCCCTCAGAGCAGGGGCTGTCTCGCTGCCGGGCCCCTGGGTTAGACCGATTCAACAACCTCTCAGTCTTCATAGTTACTATCCGATGCCGGAATTCAATGAGTGGTATGGCGAAGGAGTGGACGACGTCCGCAAACGTCCAAGCCAAGTTCTACTTGGTTCCGATAGGCAGTCGGCTAGGCATCTGTAATCTGTGGGGTGGATGCCAGCGCGTTATCGTTGCTAATCCGGCCAGGTCTCCCAGAAACAGACTCCTGGGTAGTAATCTCCCACACGCTAGTTGTTGGCCACAACTCCGGTTGAACTGATCCGGCGACTTCTCAATCGGACGACGTCGCCGCCCCGGAACACGGGATTGCGCAACAGTAAGGGGTAGCGAATCCTAATACAACTTGGCTTTCCAATCGAGCATCTGTTGATGCCTGATCTATATCGCATGCGGAGTCATTGATGGCGAACAAAGATTCCCTACCCGGCCATTCCGATGTGCAACGAAACCAGCCCGGTCAACTTGAAGAAAAGCCGAAGAATAACTCCAGCGTAACCCGGCGTTCGTTTCTGAGTCGGGTGGGCGCGGTCGGCATCGTGGCTACGGCTCGTCCATTCCTGGCACACGCTTCAATTACGCAAGTAGAGACCCCTGGCCCCGTTACATCACCAACCTCGCCGCCGGGTGCTTTGCCCATCACTCTGAAGATCAACGGCAAGCAATATCCCCTAGAGCTCGAGCCGCGAGTGACGCTGCTCGATGCTCTCCGCAACAACCTGCAAATGTTCGGCACCAAGAAGGGGTGCGACCACGGGCAGTGCGGGGCATGTACGGTTCACGTGAACGGACGCCGGGTTAATTCATGTCTCACATTCGCGATCATGCACCAGGGCGACGAAATCACGACCATTGAGGGACTTGCACGGAACGGCGAACTGCACCCGATGCAGGCCGCGTTCGTTGAGCATGACGGTTTTCAGTGCGGCTACTGCACCTCCGGACAGATCATGTCGGCTGTTGCCCTTCTCAACGAACCATGTGGCAGTGACGATAACTCAGTGCGGGAATGCATGAGCGGCAACATCTGCAGGTGCGGCGCTTATCCGAATATCGTTGCGGCAGTACAGCAAGGGCGCAAGCGCAGCTAGTCATCGACCCGGGGAGAACTCGATGCAAGGTTTTGACTATCGCAAGATCAACGACGTAGCTGAAGCCTTGAAAACGGGGGCGGCGCCAAACACGCGTTTCGTTGCCGGCGGCACTACGCTGGTGGATCTGATGAAGCTGAATGTCGAGAACCCGCTGACTGTGGTCGACATCAATAGCCTTCCCCTAACCAAAATCGAGCCGATGCAGCATGGCGGATTGCGCATCGGCGCCATGGTTCGCAACAGCGATCTCGCGCATGACAAGACGGTTATGCAGGAGTACGCCGTGCTTTCGCAGGCACTGCTTTCGGGCGCGTCGCCGCAACTGCGCAATATGGCGACGACGGGCGGCAATCTGCTGCAGCGCACTCGCTGCTACTACTTTCGCGATACCAACTACGCATGCAATAAGCGTGAGCCCGGTACAGGATGCTCGGCCCTCGATGGCTTCAATCGTATTCACGCGGTGCTTGGTACCAGCGAACATTGCATCGCGACTCATCCTTCGGATATGGCGGTTGCAATGATGGCGCTCGAGGCCGTGGTGCACACCACTGGATCGAAGGGCGAGCGCTCGATTCCGCTGAGTGAGTTCTACCTCCTTCCGGGAAGCACGCCGCAGCGGGAAAACGTCCTTGAGCCGGGCGAGCTTATTATCTACGTCACGCTCCCGAAGCTGCCGAGTGGCACGCGATCGTATTACCTGAAACGGCGTGACCGGGCGTCGTACGAATTTGCACTGGCCTCCGCGGCTGTAGTGGCGAATGTACAAGGCGGAACATTTCAGCACATCCGCATTGCGCTCGGTGGAGTCGGCACCAGGCCGTGGCGGTCAACCGAGGCCGAGCACGTGTTGCAGGGACAACAGCCCACGACGGCTAACTTTCGTGCCGCAGCCGAGGCAGCTCTGCGCGGTGCGAAGCCGATGCACGACAACGCCTTCAAGGTGGAATTAGCCAAGCGCACCCTGGTGCGCAGCCTGCAAACTGCTACCGAGGCAGCCTAGGAAGTTGACATGAGTACATCACCCATCGGGAAGCCGATCAGCCGCATCGATGGCCCGAAAAAAGTCAGCGGCCAAGCGCCCTACGCCATCGAGCATCGGATGCCGAACCTTGCGTTCGCAGCCCCGGTTACCAGCACGATTGCTAACGGACGCATCACCGCGATCGACACTTCTCGAGCTGAGAAGATGCCCGGTGTTCTGACCGTTCTACATTACGGCAACGTTGGCTCCCTTTATCGGCCGGCGGGCTCGCTGGAAGAGATGAGCCGCCCGGGCGAGAGTCGGCCTCCGTTTGAAGACGAAAACATTTATTACTACGGCCAGTACGTCGCGCTCGTGGTGGCTGATACCTTCGAACAAGCGCAAGACGCTGCGTTCCATGTGGAGGTTTCGTATCAGCCGGCGAAGCTTCTGGTTCGCATGGAGCAGTCGCCGATGCGCGAGCAGTCGGGCGGCGACGACATGTACAAGGCTCCACGTGGTTCCCAGTATTCTCGCGGCGATGCTCAGGCGGCGTACCAGCAGGCCCCGGTCAAGATCGATTACACCTACGTGACGCCCGTCGAAACCCACAACCCCATGGAGATGCACGGCACGGTTGCCACGTGGGACGGCGACCGCCTGACACTTTACGAATCCTCGCAGGGCGTGGTGAACCATCACAACGTCGCCTCGCAAGTCCTCGGAATGCCGCTGGAAAATATCGACGTCATCTCCCGTTTCATCGGGTCCGGATTCGGCTGCAAGCTTTTTCCCTGGCCGCACTCATGGCTGGCGGCCGTAGCGGCGAAGAAGGTGAACCGGCCGGTGCAATTCGCCATTCCGCGCTCTCTGATGTTCACCACCGTGGGTCACCGTCCTTCCGTTGAACAGCACATCCGCATCGGCGCTACTCCTGATGGCAAGCTAATAGCATTTCTGAACGATATCCGTAACGAAACCTCGTTTATCGATGACTTCCTGGAGGACTGCGTAGATCCGACTTCGATGCTCTATAGCTGCCCAAATGTTGCGGCCAGACAGCACGAGGTGAAGCTGAACGTGGGCACGCCGACACCTATGCGCGGCCCTGGTCGGACCCCAGCGTTGTTTGGAATTGAATCAGCGCTCGATGACCTCGCCATCAAGCTGAATATGGATCCGCTCGAAATCAGGCTTCGCAACTACGCGGAAAAGGATGAGGGCTCGAACAAGCCGTGGTCCAGCAAACATTTGCGCGAAGCCTATCAAATCGGCGCAGAGAAGTTTGGCTGGAGTAAACGCAACCCGGTAGTTGGATCGATGCGCAATGGCAATGAGATTCTGGGTTGGGGAATGGGAACCTGCACATGGCCTGCGCACCAGCGTGGCGCCGAAGTGCGGGTGCGCCTGCTTGCTGATGGCACGGCGCGCGTTTCCTGCGCCACGCAAGACATCGGCACAGGCACCTACACAGTTTTTGCCGAGATTGTCTCCGACCGCACCGGCATTCCCGTGGACAAAATCGACGTGGTGCTCGGAGACAGCTCTCTGCCGCCAGGTCCCACGTCCGGCGGATCTTCGGCAACCGCGAGCGTCGTCCCCGCTATAGCTCAGGCCACCGACAAGGCAGTTCAGGCGGTACTAAAGGCCGCTCCCAAGGTCTCAGATTCGCCGTTTGCGAAAGCCGATCCCAAAACTCTGAAGTTCGGTCAGGGACGTGTCTATGCGAGCGACAAATCGCCAGGAAACGGAGTTCGATTCGAAGAGGTTCTGCAGGCCAACAAACTTGTCGGGCTCGACGGACAGGCAAAAACAGACGAAACGGATGAGCAAAAGAAATACTCGACGCATTCGTTTGGGGCACACTTTTGCGAGATCAGCTTCGACCCCGAAGTCTTCCGTTTACGCGTTACCCGGTGGCTGACGGTGATGGACGGCGGCCGCATGATCAACCTGAAGACGGCGCGCAACCAGATCATGGGAGGCGTCGTCATGGGAATTTCTATGGGTCTGTTCGAAGAAACTGTCTATGACGTCCGCAACGGCAAGCCCATCAATAACAATTTCGCAGACTACCTTGTGCCGGTGAACGCGGATATTCCGGAGATTGAAGTCATTTTCCTCGATTATCCAGACAAGGTAATGAGCGAATACGGCGCCCGCGGAGTGGGGGAAATCGGGCTTACAGGATGCGCCTCGGCGCTGACAATGGCCACCTATCACGCAACCGGAGTGCGAGTGCGGGACTTGCCAATTCGAATCGAGAAGCTAATGGTGTGAGGCTCGCTTCCGACGGATCTCGGTGACACTTGCCGGTTGCTTTTGTTTGAGATTCGCAGCGATAAACGCCCTGTCCTCTCTTCACTTTGATCTCAGTTAGCCGGCGCTCGGAAACTATCCAGAAACCGGTTTCGAGGAGATCGTTCCTCACAAACAGTTTTGAAGATGGGGATGTCGGAGCCGGGTCGGCGTTTGCAGTCTCGGCATTGAAGCGGATTACGAGGGTTTCGAGAGGAATTTGCTACTCCCAGCGAAACACCTTTGCCGAGAGCGCCGTGAACACGATAAACACCACGACCAGTGCTGCTACGTCACGCGAGTGCGCCCACCAAGCGTCACCTTTCCAAATCCCTTCGAGCAGTGACACCGCGTAGGTTAGTGGCACAACTCTTGCCACCGCATGAGCCGCTGGCGGCAGCAATTTGACCGGTACGAACAGTCCCGAAACAGCGAGCATCGGATACATGATTGCAGCGCCGATCGGCTGCGCAAAGCGTGCTGTGGGAACGATGCTGGCGATGAGAAAGCCGATCGACAGAATGCTCCAGGTGCTTATCAGAAGCGCCACTGTGAACCCAAGCAACGGAACATGAAGGCCGACCGGATAGTAGCGTTTGCCCACCAGTATCAGTAAGACCAGTGTGGCCGCGCTGAGCAGCAGCTTAACGATCACGTGGGCAGCGAGAATCGTCTGCGGTCGCAGCGGAGTGGCGCGGAGCCGTTTGAGAATACCCCCCTCGCGGTAGATCGAAATGATCGTGACCAGCGACAGCACGGCGCCGATGGCGATCAGGACCGATGCAAGCACCGGCAGACCGACGCTCATAAAACTACCGGCGCCGGGTGACGCCGGTGTGTCGCTGCGGCTGAGCAATCTCCCCCCTGCCAGGAACACCAACACGGGGATGCCGATCGTCCCAACCGCCCCCAGCGGCTCGCGGAGGAATATCTTGGTTTCGATCCAGGTCAATTTCCACAGTCCACGCAGCATAATTGGTCAAGCCTAGTCGCGAATCGAGCGACCGGTCAGTTTGAGAAAGACGTCCTCAAGGTTAGGGAGGATCGTGCGGAAATCGGTGACCCGGATCCGACTCTCGGACAGACAATGAATCACCTCGGTGACAAGATCGTCGCCGCGACCCCGAATCGTGATCTGCGAGTCGCTGCAAATGATCGACTCGACTCGCGGGATGATTCGAAAACGCTCCGCAGCAGTTCGGTCGTCTGTAGCGAGGACAACGGTTCGCTCGGGGCAGTGCCGCTTCACCAGACTCGCCGGGCTGTCGATGTCAATGATGCGTCCGTGTTCGATAATTGCTACCCGGTCGCACAACCGCTCGGCCTCCTCCATGAGATGAGTGGTCAGGAAAACCGTCTTGCCGCGCTCGCGGATGCCGCGTACCAGGTCCCAGATGGCCCGCCGCGCCTGCGGGTCCAGGCCGGTGGTCAACTCATCGAGAAACACCACCTCCGGATCGTTAATCAGCGCGAGCGCAATGAACAGTCGTTGCTTCTGGCCGCCCGAGAGGGTCATGAACCAGGCATTCCGCTTATCGATAAGGCCAAGCTGTTCGAGCAACCGTTCGCCGACTATCGCATCCTTCTGGTAAAGGGAAGCCCACAGGTCGACCGCCTCCCACACTTTGATCCGCTTCTGCAGCTGCGCCTGCTGCAGCTGAACTCCAATCCGCTCTTGCAGCTTGTAAACGTCGTTAAAGGGATCAAGACCTAGCACCGAGATGGCGCCCCGGTCGGGCGTGCGCAGACCCTCGATGCACTCCATGGTTGTGGTCTTTCCCGCGCCGTTGGGCCCGATTAAACCAAAGATCTCACCGTCGTTGACCTCAAACGATACCTCGTCGACCGCCACGGTAGAGCCGTAGGTTTTCCGGATTGCGGAAACTTGAATGACTGGGCGCATGATCGATTGCAAGAAATCCTAGACTTGCTGAACCTGAATGACGGTCTATATCTCGGGACTTAGTCTAGGTCCTGATAACTCGGATAAACAAGTGGTTCCTAGCGGCCAGAAACGCTGTCGAGGAAAGCGTAGTACTGGGTTCTGGACCGGATTATCGGCCAACATACAGCTGGCCAGAAACCGGCTTCGGAACACGCGCGCAGATGGATCTCCCAAATATCGTGATGGACTGGAAGCAGACTTCTGGCCGCGCCGACTGGAGCCCTCCTGGACCATGCACGTTCATGACGTATCACAACGATTTCACCGCTTCGGCCGTAAGACATTTTCCAGGAGCGGTTGCAGCGAAACACAATGGCCTGGACCGCGAAGGCGAGCTATGATATTGGCCCGCGGTTAAAGGAGACTTTCTCATGTACGTGCTTCGGGCTGCTGCAGTCGTTGTTTGCACATTCTTGTGTTCTGTTCCACTGGTGGCACAGACACCTAATACAGCGGCTTCCACCGGCGGAAAGCCGCCGGCCGCAACTGTCGGCGAGGTCTCGACCGACTACTTCGGAAACAAAGTCGCAGATCCTTATCGCTGGATGGAAGCCGGCACGCAAGATCCAAAATTTCTCGCGTTTCTGAAGGTGCAGAACGACTACACGCGCGGTGTTCTAGCTTCGCTTAGCGGACGCGACCAACTACTGGCTCGCATTCGGGAATTGGACAATGCGGTTCCGGCAGTGCGTTCGTGGCAGCGTGGGGGGAGCAGCATCTTCTATCTTGAAACCGCTCCGGGGGCGAAGACGGCCTCGTTGATGGTGCGCGATGCGGACGGTAAGTCGCGAAAACTGCTTGATCCAACTTCACTGGAAAAGGGCGACTCGCACGCCGCCATCGATTACTTCGCACCTTCGTGGGACGGGCGATACGTCATAGCCGGAGTTTCGCTGGGTGGGTCGGAAAACAGTACCATTCATGTAATTGAAAGCGCCACCGGCCGCATGCTGCCGGATGCCATCACTCGCACCCAATATGCTGGACCAATTTGGCAGACTGACTCGCAGTCGTTTTACTACGCGCGCTTGCAGCAGTTACCCGCTGGCGCGCCGGCATCGGCGGTCTATGAGAACGAGCGAGTTTACTTGCACGTGCTGGGCAGCGACGTGGAGAAGGACCCGGCAGTCTTCGGCCCCGGAGTATCGCCATCGGTCGACGTTCCCAAGGCTGGTTTTGTGGGCGCTGGTGTCACCCCGGGATCGGACTACGCTCTCGGTTTCTATTCGGCGGGAACAACCGGCGCACCGAGTCTCTACCTCGCGCCCGCCAGCAGCGTGAAGAATGCCAGCACCCCGTGGCGCAGGATTGTCTCTCCTGACGACATGTTATCGACCACCGCCGATAGCCCCGTCGCTCAGCACGCTTCCACGTTGTACCTTCTGCTGGAGAAGGATTCCCCCAACCGAAAACTGGTTTCGCTCGACCTCGACCATCCAGACATGGCGCACGCGAAATTACTTCTGCCCGCTGGCGACAGCGTGCTTACTGGAATTTATGCTGCCAGCGATGGGCTGTATCTCTCTTCCCGGCGCGGCGTCGTCTTTGAATTGCAGCGCTCTGACTATGGCCCGCAATTGAAGTGGCAAAAGATTACGCTACCTTATTCTGGTACTACGTCTAGCATCGACGCCAACGTGCTCCTGCCCGGAATCGTCTTCCGCCTGGAGTCGTGGACGCAGTCAGATCAGGCATTTGCCTATACTCCGTCCGACAACAGGGTGAGCAACACCAACCTTATCCAGAGCCATCCGGCCGACTTCACCTCTATCGATGCGCGTGAAGTGGAGGCCACGAGTGCCGATGGAACCAAGATTCCGCTTTCCATTCTTTGCAAGAAGGGGTTGGCACTGGACGGCTCGCATCCCACGCTTTACGAGGGCTACGGCGCTTACGGAGTTTCCATCGATCCATACTTCGATCCGCGCGCGCTGGCTTGGTTGGAGCGGGGAGGGGTGCTCGCCATCGTGCATGTTCGGGGTGGCGGCGAGTTTGGTGAGTCCTGGCACAATGCCGGCCGCAAACAGACCAAACAGCACACCATTGACGACATGGTAGCGGCCGCACAATACCTGAACCAGCAACATTACTCGTCTCCCGAACACCTGGCGGTGATGGGCACCAGTGCCGGAGGCATCGCGGTTGGCGGCGCAATCGTGCAACATCCCGAGTTGTTCGTGGCGGCCATTGACAATGTAGGAATGACCGATCTGCTGCGCTTCCAGCTCTCGCAGGGAGGCGCAGCCAATGTGCCGGAATTCGGCGACGTCACCGAGGCGGAAGGATTCAAGTATCTGTACGCGGTCAGCCCCTACCACCATGTGGTGGATGGAACCAAGTATCCCGCCGTACTTGGCATCACGGGAACCAATGATCCCCGGGTTCCAACCTGGATGGTAGCGAAGATGATCGCGCGGTTGCAGGCCGCCACTTCGAGCGGACGTCCAGTGCTGTTGCGGGTCGATTTTGACGAAGGACACGGATTGGGATCGAGCCGCCCGCAAAGAGAAGCTCTGCTTGCGGATGAAATGAGTTTCATCCTGTGGCAGTCGGGCGATCCCGCGTTCCAGCCGAAGCCCGCGACCGCAGGAAAGTGAGCCCGGCTACCAGCACACTTCCTCGAAGAAGACTTCTGGCCCGCGTCGCAGGGAGCCGGCCTGGCCCAAGTGAGGAGAAAAGGTAATGGTCGATCGGATCGACGTAGGATTTTCCGCCACCGATGGCACGAAGTTGGCGGCTTGGTTGTTTCGACCAGCCAACCGATCCAACTCCCTTCCCGCTGTGACGATGGCGCATGGGTTTAGCTTAACCAGATTCCACGGCATCGAATCCTTCGCTCGCGCCTTCGCGGAAGCGGGATTCGTGGTATTGCTCCACGATCATCGAAACTATGGCACCAGCGGTGGTGAACCGCGCCACGACATCGACCCTTGGCACCAGATTGAGGACTGGCGTCAGGCGATTAGTTACCTCGAGTCCCTCGACTATGTCGATGCTGGGCGCATCGGTCTCTGGGGGACAAGCTATTCGGGAGGGCATGCAATTGTACTTGGCGCCACGGACCGGCGACTGAAAGCCGTCGTCACACAGGTACCGACAATCGACGGATTCGCCTCAGGTCAGCGCCGAGTAAACCCTGGAGCACTGGCGGCTCTCGAAGAGATATTCAACGAGGATCAACGCGCCCAGTTAAGGGGCGAGGCGCCCAGAAGGCAGAAGATTGTCGATATCGACCCCAATGCTCCGGCACAATATCACGCGCCAGACGCCGTCGAATTTTTCTCCCAAGAGGTCCCGCCTGGGATCTGGAAAAACGAGATCACCATTCAGTCCAATCGGCGCGCCCGGATGTACGAACCTGGCCGCTGGGTCGATCGCGTTTCACCGACCCCTTTGCTGATGATCGCGGTCACCCACGATACGATCGCGCCGACCGATCTCGCGCTCGCCGCCTATGAGCGAGCGCTGGAACCGAAATCGCTCGTGCTCATACCTGGGGGTCACTTCGCGGCATACCTTGAAGGTTTTGAAGTCGCGTCAAGGGCAGCAGTCGACTGGTTTGCTAAGCACCTTTGACATCCGGAGTTTTCGGGATCGCGACGGCCCAGTCGATCAGCCCAGCGTCGGGCCGCTGATATTGGGGAGGGGCAACCCGAGTCCAGTTGTGTCGGGCCGCTCCGTTTGCTAGTTTGGCGTAGATGCCGCCTGTGCCCGAAGAACTCAGCAGAACCATTGATGACTCTCTACCGGTCGGAATCGGGCCGGGTTCTGGCGACGCTGGTGCGCCTCTTGGGAGACTTGGACCTGGCCGAAGAGTCGATGCACGAGGCGTTCGCCGCTGCTCTGGAGTCCTGGCCTCAGACTGGCGTTCCGGACAATCCGCGCCCGTGGCTGATTTCCACGGCACGCTTCAAGGCCATAGACGTTATGCGCCGGCGCGCGCGCTTCGATGGAGCACAGAAAGATCTTGTTGCCCACATGGAGTCGCGCGTCAACGTCGCTCCCCTCGGCGTACAACAGATGGACGACGAGGAGATCGAAGATGATCGCCTCCGTCTGATTTTCACCTGTTGCCATCCCGCTCTGCCTCCGGAGGGACAGGTTGCGCTCACTCTGCGCGAAGTCTGCGGCCTGACTACGGAAGAGATTGCCCGGGCATTTCTGGTGACGCCGGCGACACTGGCGCAGCGTATTGTGCGCGCCAAGACAAAGATTCGCGAGACCCGGATTCCGTACGAGGTGCCGACGCCCGAGGAATTGCCGGAGCGACTGGACGCAGTGCTTCAGGTCATCTATCTCGTCTTTAACGAGGGTTATTCGGCTGCTGCGGGAGCGGAGGTAACGCGGGCCGAGCTAACCGGCGAGGCGATTCGATTGGGCCGGTTGCTGACCGAACTCCAGCCGGAGCCGGAGGTCCCAAAGGCCGAAATAATGGGACTGCTTTCCCTGATGTTGCTACAGGAATCCCGTCGCGCTGCCAGAACCTCTCCGACCGGGGAGCTGATTTTGCTGGAGAACCAGGATCGCTCGCTCTGGAACCGGGAGCAGATCGCGGAGGCAGTGGCATTGCTGGAGAAAGCCCTGAACTCCCGCCGCTTCGGCTCCTACACACTGCAGGCCGCGATTGCGGCTGTTCATGCGGAGGCGGAATCGGTCGCTGCAACCGACTGGCGGCAGATTGTTGCGCTCTACAACCAATTGCTGCGAATTCAGCCTTCGCCGGTTGTACATCTGAATCGTGCCGTGGCCATCGCCATGCGCGATGGTCCGGAGGCCGGGCTGAGCGCAGATCGACGCGATCTTGGAACATGGCGAATTGGCGAATTATTACCTGGCGCATTCAGCCCGTGCCGATATGTACCGCAGGCTCGGCAGGACAGCTGAGGCTCGGTCCGCTTATGAGAAAGCTCTGGCGCTGACCCAACAGGAACCGGAGCGGCAATTCCTGCAAGAGCGGATTCGGCAGCTGAAATAAAAATTGGGAAAGCTGTCGATTTTCCGCCGGGTGGCCCAGGTCTCGCGATTTTCGAGACCTGGGGATTTTCGTGATCGCCCACTTTCACAATGTGCCTAAATCACAGCGCGAAAACAATGGCTGCGTTAGCCTACGGTTATGCCTTGGGGTTTGGAGCGCTGGCACGGCGGACACGATCTGCACTTCCTCACATTTAGTTGTTACCGGCGGCAGCCCTGGCTTGCCAGCGTCTCTCGCCGCGACCTCTTCGTGAAAGTGCTGGAACAGGCTCGGCAGCGTTACCAATGGGTGGTCGTCGGCTACGTGGTGATGCCCGAACACATTCATCTTCTGGTCAGCGAGCCGGGTGGCCCAGGCAAGAACTCTGCCAAGCAAATGAACATCGGGTGCCCCATCCAACCTTCTTTTGGTTGGGTGGGGATTTTGACCTTCACTTCGAGGGGAGAGTGGTTGGCTTGCAAAACAGCCATCGCGCATCCCGCGAAACCCACACCCGAGCAAACCCAGCTTGGATGGGGCACCCTCAGGATGCTAGGCTGAGCCACCCGCCTTAGCCCCTAGGCATGAATATTTGAGCTAAACTCGGGCGCCGCGGAGAACCACTTGGCTATCTTCATCAGCTATTCGCACGCAGATTCGGATTTCGTGGCCCGGCTTGGGGCCGGCCTTGTCCAGCATAACGTCCATGTGTGGGTGGATAAATGGGAACTTAACGTCGGAGACTCAATTCTGAACTGGGTCCAGCGCGCTATCAAAGAGTCGGGCGCTCTGCTCGTGGTGCTGTCCAAATCCTCAGTTGCCTCGAATTGGTGCAACAAAGAGTTGAACGCTGGATTGATGAGGGAGTTGGAGGAAAATCGCGTACTTGTGCTACCGGTGTTGATTGAAGACTGCGAAATTCCAATGTTCCTCCGCGAGAAGATGTATGCGGATTTCCGCACAGATTTCGATGCCGGTATGAAGGCATTGGTGGAGTCGCTGGCGAAGGTCACGAACCTAGATCAAGGCCGCATAAAAACGGGAAACATTTTTACGGACTGGGCTGAGACTTGGGATTATGAGGATGATCTGTTGTGGGTTGAATACACGCTGATTGAGTTTTCGGCCGAACTCCCCTTCACCATCCTCACGATAATTTCTGTCAGCTGCAACGATGTGGTGACACGGCGTTATCGCGCTTATGACGAAGCCGGACTCGGGTGGTTGGGACGAATCATTATCGCGGAAATGCTTACGGAGCTTGCCTCGGCCCCTGACATGAAAGCAGTTCTTGAAGACCAGAGACCTCAAATGGTGAAGGGCATAGTTCAGGACCCGAAAAGTGGCGCGGAATACAAAATTATTATCCGTTGCCAACGTCTGGGAGAGGACAACGGAAGAGATCAACTCATCCACGTCGACAATTATCTCCGGGAGATTAGAGATCATGTGAAGAGCCTGGCGCGTAAGCCTACGCCAGAGGAGGCGGATGCCCTGGCGAAGATTTTATCCTCGCCTTGGTAGTGCCGGGTGGCGGGCGGGTGGCCCAGGTCTCGCGGTGTTCGAGACCTGGGTGAGTACGAAGTATCACCGGGGGAAGGTTGTCACCTCTCGGAACTTCAGCTTGTGCGCGCTCCAGTCGTTCAGTCGAATCGGCCCCGCCTCCTGGTAAGCGTAAGTGCGGAAGTTGCTCCAGCGCCACCTCCGCGCTGTGATTGAGAGCACACTGTGGAGATGATCGATAATGAAATCCCCAGGTCTCGAACAGCGCGAGACCTGGGCCACCCAGACCGGCCAGATTGGGCCCGAAGGCTGTGACTCGTGGAACCCACTCATTCGAACCCCGCGAATGAGTGGGGCACCCGGGATTCGGAAGCTGAAATAAAGAAGAAAAAATTCTTGGACGACCTGTCGAATTCCACTCGGCCGTTCGACTATATGGTGAAGGCAGGGCAAGCGGCCCGCCAGAAAGTGTTTCCGGGGCGATACGCTACGCGAAAAATTCGCAAATCGCATGTCGATTCCCGGTCACCCTGTTCGACTAACAAGTGGAGCGGGCTCCGCGCAACCGGGCACTCGCACATTCCGTGCCCAGTGCGGCCCACGCTCCTATATAAAAGTAGCGGCCCTGATATGGCGTCCGCTCAACACTCAAGGAGAACACAATGCGCTTCATGATGATCATGTTTCCGAAAAGCCTACGAAACCGCAAAACCCGGCTACGGTACCCGACTTCAAAGATATGGAGGCAATGGGCAAGTACAACGAGGAACTAGGGAAAGCCGGCGTGCTGCTGGCGCTCGACGGGCTGACCCCGCCCGCGACGATGAGCGCGCGCGTCACCTTCAAAGGCGGAAAATCGACAGTTACCGACGGCCCGTTTACCGAAGCGAAGGAAGTGGTCGGCGGCTACTGGATCATCCAGGTGAAGTCGCGCGAAGAGGCGCTCGAATGGGCCTCGCGCATCCCCGGAAAGGATAACGAAATGGTCGAAGTTCGCCGGATGTTTGATTTAACCGACTTCGATCCCGAGACCCAAAAGGAGATCCAAGAGAAGTTCGGCGACGACGTCGCCGCTGAGATGCGTCAGTAGCAAGAACTCTCCGCGCTTTGTCGATTTCGCCGGTTGCCCCACTCATTCGCGGGTTTCGAATGAGTGGGTGGGGGGCGGAATACGTTATCCGCAACGGCCATTGCTGACAATTTCCCTTCACTAAGCCCTCTTCGCCGGAAGCATACGTCCGGAAGCTGCTCCCTTTCCGCTCATCGGTTTTTTCCGCCAGACCTCGCTTCACCGTACCGGAGGCTGTGACTGGCGGAACCCACTCATTCAAACGCCGCAAAATGAGTGGGGCACCCTTGCAAAATAATTTCACCTGGGCTGTCGATTTAGTCCGTGCACGACGACTATAGGGTGAACGATCCAGCGCGCAAGGCTGTGCTGCTGGCTCACGAAAAAGTATGGAGGAAAGCGATGATCCGAAATCAAATACACAGCATTTTCCTGGGCGCATTCGTACTCGTCGTCGCGCTGATCGCGACCCGGCCCGCTGCCGCACAAGAGTCCAAAGAACCATATCCAACCATGGCCCCGATCGAACAATATCTAATGGATCGCGACGCGGAAATCGCCCTGGCCCGCAGCGCCGCTCCAGACGCCATTTCCCACGACGCCTCAGTTCTCGTCCTGACCCGCCACGGCTACGAAACCGCAGTCGAAGGAAAAAACGGCTGGGTCTGCTGGGTCGGACGCGGCTGGCTGGCCATGTTCGACAATCCCGAATTTTGGAGCCCGAAAGTTCGCGCCGCAGATTGCCTCAACCCACCCGCCGCCCGCTCCATCCTTCCGTATGCCTACAAACGCACCGAACTACTCCTGGCGGGCCATTCCAAACAAGAAGTCATCGCCGCACTCAAAGCCGCCATCGACAAAAAAGAATTACCATCCCTCGAGCCGGGAACTGTCTCCTACATGATGTCGAAGGGCTCATATCTCACCGATCAAGGCGCCCACAACGGACCCCACCTGATGTTCTACGAAGCAGCGAAAGACGGTGCAGCCTGGGGCGCAAATCTCACAAACTCCCCAGTCCTCGCCGTAAATTACTGGTGCTTCTCCGCGCAATCCTACCCACAACTCGAAACCTTCCCACCACTGTCTGTCTTCCTAATAGGAGTAGACAAATGGTCCGATGGAACGCCGGCACCGAGCATGTAAAGACCGGCGGCCTGCTGGGCAACCACAAACTGAACAAAATACTTCGCCTCGGCTGTCGATTTTCTCCGGGCGCGACGACTATAAGATAAACGAGCGAGCCCGCAAGGCTGTGCTGGCTCGAATGAACACAAAGGAGTATTCATGCCACAGTATTTAGTTGCTAACTACCTCCCCGACAACTTTGACCCGTCAACCGTAACGGAAGCGATGATGGAAGAGATCCACGCGCTCAACCGCGAAATGATTGCTGCCGGCGTGAGGAAGTTCGCCTGCGGAATTTCTCCGGCCGGCGCCGCAAAGACGGTGCGGAAGCAGTCCGACGGCAAGGTGCACGTCACCGACGGGCCGTACACCGAGACCAAGGAGCACATGGGCGGATTTTGGATACTGGAGGCCGCCAATATGGACGAGGCACTCGCGTGGGCACGCAAGGGCGCCATCGCCTGCGATGTGGCGGGCGAGGTGCGCGAGCTTCTTTTCTTCCCGGCTCCGGAGGAAGCAACGAAATAGTCTGGCCGCCGCGACCTGGGAGCATGCGCCGTAGCTCCCGCTCGCTTTTGCGGACGAATGGGGATTGGTGAACGTCCAGTCCCCAGCTTCCCCGAAAGAAAATTTTCCTCGGCTGTCGATTTTCTGTGCGCGACAGTCTTAGGATGAACGATGCCGCGCGCGAGGCTGTTAATTCTCCCACGCACTGGCGCATAAAGGCAGGACAATCAAATGAGAAATGTAATCTTCGCGATCAACATCACCCTGGATGGCTGCGTCGACCACACCCCAATAAATCCTGACGACGAGGTACTTGAATATTTTACGCACCTCACGCGAGAGGCTGACCTGCAGGTCTTCGGGCGTAAGACCTACCAGTTGATGGTTCCTTATTGGCCAGAGGTCGCCAAGGACCAGTCCGCGTCCAAAGCGGACAAGGAATTCGCTCAAGCATTTGTCTCTCTCAACAAAGTGGTTTTTTCGCGATCCTTAGACAGCGTTGAAGACAAAAACACGAGGATTGTCCGCACGAATCTTCGCGACGAAATACTTAAACTCAAGCGAGAACAAGGCAAGAATATTCTAGTCGGTGGGGTCGATATTCCTTCCCAACTTATCGAGCTTGGTCTGGTGGATGAATTTCGCTTTGCCGTTTGGCCGGTCATTGTCGGCGAAGGCAGACGGTTGTTGGAAGGAGTCAGCTTGCAAGAGAAATTGCAATTAAAACTCGTTGACACAAAGATTTTTAAATCAGGATGCGTTGCGCTTCATTACCTGAAACGGTGACAGAAGAATCTGCGACCGGCGAATGGCCCAGGTCTCGCGGTGTTCGAGACCTCGGTGAGTCCGATGTATCACAGCGGAAAGGTTGTCACCTCTCGGAACTTCAGCTTGTGCGCGCTCCAGTCGTTCAGTCGAACCGGCCCGCCTCCTGTAGGCGTAAGCGCGGAAGCTACTCCGGCGCCATCTCCGCTGTGATTGACAGCACACTGGAGGCATCGATCATGAAATCCCCAGGTCTCGAACACCGCGAGACCTGGGCCACCCGGCGGCCAATCGAACGCAGCAGTGACCCACAAATTCCATTGACCAGGCCAAAAGAAATAGAGTGGCTGTCGATTTTCGGTCTCCCGAACGACTATCTGATAACAGAACGGTCAGCTATGGATCTCTGAGTCACAGGAAACAAGGAGGAATGGATGAAATACATCTGTTTGGGTTACTACGACAAAGACAAATTCGAGGGCCTGCCCGAGGGCGAGCGAAACGCCATGTTCGACACCTGCTTTGAATACGACGACCATCTTCGCGCCAATGGGCACTGGGCTGGTGGAGAAGCGCTTCAGCCTGCGGAAACCGCCCTGACCCTGTACTGGAAGAACGGCAAAGTGGCGACTACGGACGGTCCCTACACGGAAACCAAGGAACAACTCGGCGGCATTCTTGTCCTGGAGGCGCGGGACATGAATCATGCGGTACAGCTCATGGCGCAGCATCCGGCGCTGAAGTACGGCAACATTTTCGAGATTCGGCCGGTAGGGGACATGAGCGAAATCATGAAGGCAAGTGAGCAGCGACGGCGACAGACGCGGCACGCTGAACACTGGCCGGATGCTGAAGTTCGTCGCAGTGATTGCCGCTGCCAGCGGCGCTCGAAGACGTTCGCCGATGAGAGCTGGATTGTCGAAGCGACGTGACAGTCTTACGGCACGGCTGAAGCCGATGCCCCTTCAGAAAGCCATGACGCGGCGGCGTCCCGGAGAACACACCATGACAGTCAGAGCGGATTTGATTCTTCAGGACCTGAAGGTGGCGCTGCGGTCGCTGTGGCGCAGCAAAGGCCTGTCGATCACGGTGATCGTGACGCTGGCGCTGGGAATCGGCGCCAATGCCGCCATCTTCAGCCTGGTGCGCGGCGTTCTGCTGCGGCCGCTGGTCAACCGCGGTGAGGACCGGCTGATCTACATTCGGCAGAGCGCGCCGGGATACGGCGCAGGAAGACGCGGCCTTTTCCGTGCCGGAGGTCCAGGACCTGAAAGCGAGCGTGAAGTCGGTCGGCTCGTTTGGCGAGTTCTCCACGATGGGCTTCACCATGATAGGGCTGGGCGAGCCTCGCGAGGTTCGCGCCGGAGTAGTCGACGGATCCTATTTCGAGGTTATGGGACTGCGCCCGGTGCTGGGCAGGCTGCTCGATCAGCACGACGATGGTCCCAATGCTGCCGGCGCCTGCGTGCTGACCTATCGTTTCTGGAAGGACTCGCTGAAGGGCGATCCGACGGTGATCGGCAAGACCATACGGCTTGATCCGCGTACGGCCACCATCGTCGGTGTGCTGGAGCCGTCGGTGCAGTATCCGTCGCAGACCGAGATCCTGGTCAATGTGGTGACCAGTCCGCATCATCTTTCGGCCACCATGGTCACGGGGCGCGTGCACCGCATGACCGAGTTGTTCGGCCGCCTGGCGCCCGGCGCCACGCTCGACCAGGCCCGCGCCGAGCTGCGCACGGATTATGCGGCGATGGTGCGCGCGCATCCCGAAGCTTATCCGGCGAGCGCACACTACCAGATCGATGCCGTGATGCTGCGCGACCAGATCACGTCAGGCGCAAAGACGATTCTCTGGGTACTGCTGGCTGCATCAGGGCTCATCTTTATCATTGCGTGTTCGAATGTCGCCAATCTGATTCTGGCACGCTCGGTGCGCCGCGAGGGCGAGCTGGCGATTCGCGCCGCGCTGGGGGCGACCACCGCCGCGTTGCGGCGAACGCTGCTGGCGGAAAGCCTGCTGCTGTCGGTGGCGGGAGCGGTGCTGGGCGTTCTCAGCGCGCAGCCGATGGTGGCCGTTCTGGCGCGCTATGCCTCGCGCTTTTCCGTTCGCGCCCTCGATTTGAGGGTTGATATGAGCGTGCTATGGGTGGGAGCGGCGCTGGCTGTCATCTCTGCGGTACTGCTGGCGTTCGTGCCGCGCCTTCCCTCGGTGGAGTCGTCGGGCGGAATCGGGATGGCCAGCAGCAGTAGCGTCCGCATCAGCAGCGGCACCAGCCGCCGGCTACGGATCTTTGCCGTCACCCAGATTGCGGCTTCCTTCATGTTGCTGGCCGGCGCCAGCATTCTCATCAAGACCTTGATTACGCTTCAGGAAACGCAGACCGGCTTCGACATGCATCGTGTCCTGGCGGTGAACGTGCCGGTCATGTCGTACGGAAAAACTTCCGACGACATCATCAATTTCTACCGCCAGGTGATTGAGCGCATCAGCGCATTGCCAGGAGTGGATCGTGTCGCCCTGGGTACGAATGTTCCCTGGCGCGACGCCGGCAGTTCAAGGCCCCGGCCTTCAATTCTCCGGCGAGGGCCACGTGAAAGGCAATCACGAAGAAGACCCGATGGCGCAGCTTCGGGTGGTGTCGCCGGGATTCTTCGCGGCGCTGGGAGTGCCGCTGATCGCCGGCCGCGACTTCAACGACAACGACAAGCGCGGCGGTGAGCCGGTAGTCATCATCAGCCAGAGCGCGGCGCAGCGCATGTTCCCCGGTCAGGATCCCATCAACCGCCACATCATGTGGACCGACCCGGTAATGCAGTTCATCTACATCAGCCCCGGACCGCGCCGCGTCGTGGGTGTTGCCGCCGATGTGGACGACGAGCATATCGAGCCGGGGCCGGTAGCTCACTATCTATCATCCCTTCGGGCAGGTTCCCGACGATACCAGCAAGGAGCTGCCGCTGTTCGGCGGCCGGCTGTTCGTCCATACCCGCTCCGATCCTCATGCCTTGATCATCCCGCTGACGCGCATCATCCGCGGCCTGTCTTCGGAACAGCCGGTCGAGCACGCTGCCACGCTGGAAGACATTCGCGCCGAAGTGCTGACGCCGGACCGGCTGAATACGCTGGTCTTCAGCGGCCTGGCGGGGCTGGCGCTGGCGATTGCCGTGGTCGGCGTCGCCGGCGTGCTGGCATTCTCGGTCAGCGGACGCACCCGCGAGTTCGGTATCCGGCTGGCGGTGGGAGCGCAGCCCAGACACTTGCTGATGGGCGTAATCACCGAAGGTGCGGTGATGGCTGGGGCCGGCATTGTGGCAGGCGCAATCCTGGGTTACGGGTTAGCGCGCCTGGCCAGCAGTTATTTCCCGTCGCTGCAGATGCCGAGCGCGTGGCCGGTGATTGCTTCGGTCATCGTGCTATTGGTCGCCGCAATTATCGCGTCCATGTTTCCTGCAGCACGAGCTGCACACGTGGACGTGACCGAAGCCCTGCGCGCTGACTAGAGAGCCTCGCGCGGTTGGTAGAGGTCGGCTTATCGGTGGCGCCCTTGGCGCTCCACAAATTAGGGGTTTCTATACGCTCTCGGATGGCTCCCAAAGCTCGATCTTATTGCCATCTGGATCTTTGACCCACGCAAAGCTTCCGTAGGAGGGATATTCTTCGGTCTTCTCGATTTCGACGCCTTTACTCTTAAGATGGCTGAGGACTTCTTTCAAGTTCTTCACTCGATAATTAATCTGACCCGTTCGTGGCTTATCCTTGATGTCCTGGTCCGTGGGCATAATTGCCCACGCTAAGGTTCTCTTGATCTCCGGATTTTCAATATCCCTATAGTCAAACGTGGCATAGATTGAATTGCACTCGCTGTCTTCGCCCGCAGCAACTATTCCGAGACAATCGCGATACCAGGCCGCCAGTCTCTTTGTATCG
Organism: uncultured Acidobacteriaceae bacterium; assembly: GCA_963746515.1. Lineage (GTDB taxonomy): Bacteria > Acidobacteriota > Terriglobia > Terriglobales > Acidobacteriaceae > Bog-257. The sequence goes on from CAVVBO010000008.1 coordinate 30,438, forward strand.
TTGGAAAACAGAAAAACGCCGCCAATTCCGTCGATCATGAGTTCCTCCCACTCCGCATTTCTGCCGCTTTCCGAACCGGCAGGCATAGTTCCAAGTCAAAGTGCGACCAATCCGTCGCGCTTTTTTTGTCCAGGAAAACCTCAAGTGCCGGCGCATGCTCGGGCTCGTAGGCGCTGTTGATAAGCCAATCTCTGTAAAGGTAGTCCCAAGCTGTAGCTACCTTATGGATATCGCCGGAAACCTTTATGACGGCATATCGCATGGCTGGCATCTTCAATTTTGACATTCCTTCCATGCAATCGAAGGGAAGAGACGACGCAAGACAGACCTCATATCGATAAAGATGTTTCGGCGTCACGTGTGGATCGTCTACCGTCATTCCGAAAAGAATTCCCTGCGAAAAAACATCCTGGGAGTTGGCCCATTCGATCACTGTCTTGAGGGCAGCAAGTACTCTGTCCAGTTCGAAGGCATTCGTAACCCGAATATAGGCGACTTGCCTTTCGGGAATGTCGATCAACCTCACTGGAAACGCGGCTCTCTTTTCCTCCGCGCTCATGGGGAGACCATATTCATCTTCCGGGAAGAGTTCTTTGCAAATCTTGCTCTTTTTGATCTCGCCGCTTTTTCGAAACTGGCTTGGCGAAGTATCGTAGCCGGATCGGAAGGCACGTGAAAACGTGGCCGACGACGAAAAACCGCAATCCAAGGCTATCTTGGTCAGGCTTTGTTCAGAATAACGAAGAAGACGAGCGGCCTTTTCAAGACGAAGCCGATTCGTAAAACTATTCAGGGTTTCGCCAGAAACTGCTGTGAAAATCCGATGGAAGTGAAATTCCGAGAAGCAAGCAACATCAGCCAGCTCAGCTAGCTTTACCGGGCGATCCAGATTCCCGCGAAGATAGTCAATGACCCGATCGATTCTTTTGGCATATTCGCTGTTGGCCTGGGTCTTTCCGTCTACCACGGATTCGGTTGACATTGCGTCGTAATAATACCCCCAATTGGCTCTATGCGACGGCCAGCATCTAAGAGTCCGACTGCCATTAGTCGTCAAGCGCCCCGGTCTGCTCTGCGGCCTGGGGCATATGACGAAACCAGGACGATGATTCAAGAGCAACCCACAATTCGTACGGAAAATCCAGGTACCTTACCGACTTGCATTGACGCTCAGGGCTTGATCTGCCACACAACGCCGCAACCGCTGACAAGAATACAATCGCCGGCGTCGGTGCCGCCGCCTTCCGCGGTTCCATAAAGGTTGCCGGCTGCATCCAATGTGACGTTGCCGTAGGGCCGGGCTCCGTCGCTGCCTCCGGTAAAGTCGTACAACGAGGTATAGGTCCAGGAATCGCCCGTTCGGATAAGTTTGAAAACGTTCCCTTGTTGAAAAAGACCGCCGCTGACCGTCGTTCCGTACAGATTTCCGGCGGCGTCCATGGTGAGGCTGGCATACGGCTTGGCGAGGGAATCGAAGCTTTGGAGCAACGTGAGGTTCCAGTCGAGTCCCATGGGCGAAAGTTCGAAAACCGTACCTCCGCCATCGGGACCGCCCGTACTGGTCGCGCCGTATAGATTTCCCGCGTTGTCCGGCACCAAACCAGCGCTGGGCACGCCACCATCATTCTGCAGCGAGAAATTGTGGAGAATCGTCGGCGACCATGAGCCATTCGAAGGCGTCAGCTCGTAGGCCAGGCCCGAATCGCCGGAGCCTCCATAAGGAGTGGTGCCATACAGATTGCCGTTGCCATCGAAAGCGACGCCGGCGTAAGGGTGAAATCCGGGGCCATCTCCAAACTGGTAGATCAGAGTCTCGCTCCACCACCCCTGCGAGCGTGACAGCATGAATACCGTGCCGCAGCCGGGACCGCAGGCCGGTTGCGTTGTCCCGCCCTCCTCTGTCGTGCCATAGATATTACCTGCCGCATCAAACACAACATCGCCGTAGCCGGGGTTGTGTGCATCGCCGTCAATCTGCCCGAACGACCATAGTGTCGTCTTGACCCAGTAGCACGAGGCTCGACAGACGGTCGGCGGCGGAGTGAGGGTGAAAACCGTGCCTCCGTTTACCGTGCTGTTGCCGCCTACTAAGGTCGTGCCATAGAGCCGGCCGTCGGGTCCGAAGACGATGCGAGCAATCGGCGACTTGCCGTCGCTTGGGCCGGCGAACTTGTAGAGCGGCGTGAAGCTCCATCCCGAGCCTTGTGGGGCCAGCTTGAACAAGACCCCGCAACCCAGGTCGCAGTTCGCTATTCCTCCATACTTGGTTGTGCCGTAAAGATTACCCGCGTGATCGACGGTCACTCCGGCAAATGGCGACAAGCCGTCGTCACCGGTAAATGTGTGCAGGACCGTAAACGTTTGCGCGAGCGATGATGCTGAGATCATTAGAACGAGCGGCACTTCGATTAGGAACAATCGAACAATGCTGCGAGCCAGATTCCTGACGCGGTGACTATCAATCATGCATGACCTCGGCAAGATAAAGCACAAAGTAGCACGCTGTCTGGATGTCAAGCTTGAGCGACCAAGCCAGTGGCGCGGTCAGATTCTGCCAAAGCAGTCGAACGATGTCAATTACTAACGCGAGAGAGCAAACCCGTTGGAGGTGCCATCTTTCTCAGTTGGCGAATGTCTCTGAAGCGATCTTCCACAAGAGCGCCGCTCTCGATCTTTCTCCAGCGCTTTATTGACGATGGCTTCCAGATCTCGTCCTTCGGTAAACAACAAACCGCCGGCAGCGTAAGCTCCTTTTTTGTGTTGGCGACTTTCCGGAATTATTTGAGATCACAGCAGCACTAGGAGGGGCGCAATCCGGCTAGCGCGAGCCTGGGAAAGCGTCTCCGATTTGTCGAGCCGAACAACAGGAATGGGAATTAGGGTAGCGTCTCAGGTTGAGACACTACCCCGTGTTGAGTGCCTAGTTGACAGCCACCTTTTTCGCCGAGGCAAGGTCGTAGCGATCAAGGTTCATCACCTTGCTCCACGCCGCCACGAAGTCCTTCACGAACGCCTCTTTCGAGTCGTTACAGGCATAGACTTCCGCAAGCGCGCGAAGCTGGGAGTGCGAACCGAAGATCAGGTCGACACGGGTGCCGGTCCACTTGACTTCGCCCGTCTTGCGATCGCGCCCCTCATACACGCCTTCGGATGACGGAGGGCTGCCACTCCGTATTCATGTCGAGCAGGTTGACGAAGAAATCATTCGTCAGCGTCTCCGGCCGGTTGGTGAAGACGCCGTGCTTGCGACTGCCGAAGTTAGCATTCAGCGCGCGCATGCCGCCGATGAGAACCGTCATCTCAGGGGCAGTCAGCTTCAGCAACTGCGCCCGATCCACCAGCATCTCCTCCGGCGATGTTCCGTTTTGCTTCCCGACGTAGTTGCGGAAGCCGTCTGCCTTCGGCTCCATCACGGCGAACGAGTGCACATCGGTCTGCTCCTGCGAAGCATCCGTGCGCCCCGGCGAGAAGGGAACCTTCACGTCGTGCCCGGCCTTTTTCGCAGCTTCCTCGACGGCCGCGCAGCCGCCCAGAACGATCAGGTCAGCCAGCGAGACCTTCTTCCCGCCGGACTGCGAGCTGTTGAACTCCTTCTGGATCGCCTCCAGCTTCTGAAGCACCTTCGCCAGTTCGGCCGGCTGGTTCACTTCCCAATCCTTTTGCGGCGCCAGGCGAATGCGCGCCCCGTTCGCGCCACCGCGCTTGTCGGAGCCGCGGAAGGTCGCCGCCGACGCCCAGGCAGTCGTGACCAGTTGCGGAGATCGACAGTCCGGACGCGAGGATCTTGGCCTTCAGAGCGGCAATGTCCTTCTCCCCGATGAGTTCATGATCCACGGCGGGAACAGGGTCTTGCCAGATCTGGGGCTCCTTGGGAACCAGCGGGCCAAGATAGCGCGAGAGCGGCCCCATGTCGCGATGCGTCAGCTTGAACCACGCCTTGGCGAACGCGTCGGCGAGCTCCTGCGGATGCTCGTAGAAGCGCCGCGAAATCGGTCCGTAAATAGGATCGAAGCGCAGCGCGAGGTCCGTGGTCAGCATGGATGGCGCGTGACGCTTGGAGCGATCGTGCGCATCCGGCACCGTACCGTGCGCCTGCGCCATTCTTCGGTGTCCACTGATGCGCACCGGCCGGGCTCTTGGTCAGCTCCCAGTCGTACTTGAACAGGTTGGTCGAAGAAGTTGTTGCTCCACTTCGTCGGCGTCGTGGTCCAAGTGACTTCCAGGCCGCTGCCGATGGCGTCACCGCCTTTGCCCGTGCCAAACTTGCTCTTCCAGCCCAGGCCTTGCTGCTCGATGCTGGCGGCTTCCGGCTCTGGGCCCACCAGTTTCGCATCGCCAGCGCCGTGAGTCTTGCCGAACGAGTGGCCGCCGGCAATCAGCGCAACCGTCTCTTCGTCATTCATCGCCATGCGAGCGAAAGTCTCGCGGATATCCTCGCGCCGCGGCCAGCGGATCCGGATTTCCATTGGGACCTTCCGGATTCACGTAAATCAGGCCCATCTGAACCGCGGCCAGGGGATTCGCAAGATCACGATCGCCGCTGTAGCGCTCGTCGGCCAGCCACTTGCCCTCGGAGCCCCAATAAATGTCGTCCGCTGGCTCCCAAACGTCCTCGCGCCCGCCGCCGAAACCGAAGGTCTTGAACCCCATCGACTCCAAAGCCACGTTACCGGCGAGAATCATGAGGTCGGCCCAGGAGATTTTCTTCCCATACTTCTGCTTGATCGGCCAGAGCAGCCGGCGCGCCTTGTCGAGGTTCACATTGTCCGGCCAGCTATTGAGCGGCGCGAAACGCTGTTCGCCGGAGCCTGCTCCGCCGCGGCCGTCGCCGATGCGGTACGTACCCGCGCTGTGCCACGCCATACGAATGAAGAGTGGCCCATAGTGTCCGAAGTCGGCCGGCCACCACTCCTGCGAATCCGTCATCAAGGCATGAAGGTCCTTGATCACGGCATTCAGATCGAGGCTCTTGAATTCTTCCGCGTAATTGAACTCCTTGCCCATGGGATCGGACATGGGGGAGTGCTGGTGCAGGATGTTCACGTTAAGCTGATTCGGCCACCAGTCAGCATTCGTCCGCAGTCTGGGAGCGCCGTGAGCGACCGGGCACTTGGATTCGGTTGACGAGTTTTGTTCCTGAGTATGGGGGACAGTCGCCCCCGCTGCTGCGGCAAGTTCTTTATCCATAATGTTCTCTTCCTTCAAATTAGTTAAAAAGACGGTGACGAGCTACAACCCATCCTGGTTTTTCGATTCGCGCAACCGCCGGCCGCCGCGCTATTCAAGCGGTATTCACACGCCTACCACACTTAACCGGAAGCGTGCCGCGGAGCGCACTTCGTGCAAAGCCCCCGGAAAATGAGTTCGCATTCCCGAAGAATCCGCTTTCCGAGGGAGACTGAGGCAGGCTTGGGCACGTTGTACCACTCAATGTCCTCAACATTGCCGCAGCGGTCGCAGATGAAGTGATGATGCCGCATGCCTTTCGCATCGAATCGCGCGGCGCGGCCCTCGACGGCCACTTCACGCACCAAACCCGCCTGCACCAAGTCCCGCAGATTGTTATAAGTTGTGGCCCTTGAAGAGCGCGGATCCATGCGATTCACGGCTTCGAAGATTTCCGCAGCCGTGGGATGCCGCTTGCATTCCATCAGGAATGCCATCACGGCGAAGCGTTGCGGAGTGCACCGCAACCCACTGCCTTCCAGGGTCTGTTTAATCGCCTCGGCGTCCATCACATATTTAGATTAAATCTAATATGATATTTTGTCGAGATGCCCCACCCCCGGATCGAGGGAGGGGCACTGTCCGTGAGCGCTGCCTGCCGCAGCTATTTCTCTGCCGTTGCGATTTCCGGCGCAAATGCCCCGGTACCCAGCGCGAGTTGTACTCTAGCGGAAGATGGCTGTGACATAGAAATTGTTCCGGTCATGTTACTCCCGGATCATCCCTCGATGTCCGTGCAATATTGAACACTTTCGCGCCACTGGTTTTGGAACCAGTCGATTGCCCATACTTGTAACGGTCGTCGACATGGCCTAATGGCAACGCCTTCGTACTCCAGCAAGCGCCCGTCCCCTTGACGGGCCCGGAGGCTTCGAGTTCAGCGCAGAACGACCCAGCCAACCGCGTTCTGGGGAAAATACTTTTTGTCGAGTCGTCGCATGCGCGCAAGTCCGGCGAATGCGGCTTCGCCGGACTTAGGGTTCAGGCAAGCATCGCAGCCAGATCTTCCTCGGCAGTCTTGATTGCCATCAGATTGAACTTCTCGTGCAGCAGTTCGAGCACTGCCGGCGAGAGAAATGCTGGCAGCGTTGGACCAATGCGAATATTGCGCACTCCCAAGTGAAGTAGAGTGAGCAGCACGGCAACCGCTTTTTGTTCGTACCAGGACAAGACTAGCGAAAGCGGCAAATCGTTTACCCCACAACCGAACGCCTTGGAGAGGGCAAGTGCAATTTGGAGAGCGGAGTAAGTATCGTTGCACTGGCCTACATCGAGCAGGCGTGGTAGCCCGCCGATTTCGCCAAAGTCCAGCTTGTTAAAACGAAACTTCCCGCAAGCCAGGGTGAGGATCAGACAGTCGTTGGGAATCAATTCGGCGAGCTCTGTGTAGTAGCTTCGGCCGGAGCGCGCTCCATCGCAGCCGCCGATCAGGAAGAAGTGGCGGACGGCGCCGGACTTCACGGCCTCAATCACGGTTCCGGCAACACCGAGCACAGCGTTATGACCGAAGCCGACTGTGATCTCCTCGTCCGGCCCATCTTCCGCGTAGCCCGGCGCGAGTAGAGCGGCGGCGATTACCGGTCCGAAGTTGTGGTCGGCAATATGTGTCACCTCGGGCCACGCTACTGCTCCCGACGTGAAAATGCGTTCCTTGTAAGTGAATTTGGGTTCCTGGATGCAGTTGGATGTCATGAGAATCGCTCCCGGAAATTTGGCGAACTCATGCCACTGATCAGTCCAGGCGCCACCATAGTTTCCGGCCAGGTGCTCATAAGCCTTCAGCTTGGGATAACCGTGCGCGGGCAGCATTTCCCCGTGAGTGTAGACCTGAATGCCGAGTCCTTTGGTTTGTTCGAGCAGGGCGTAGAGATCGTGAAGATCGTGGCCTGAAACGAGAATAGCTTTACCTTTGCGCGGGTGCAATCTAACCTTGGTCGGTTGCGGATGGCCAAAGGTCTCGGTGTGCGCCTGGTCCAAAATCTCCATGACCCGGTAGTTCAGTTCGCCGACCGCAAGCGCAGCGGCCAATAATTCGTCTGCGGTAGGAGAAGGATGGGTGAGAAAGTCGAGGATCTCATGAATCTTTGCGAACGAATTCGGATCACCCGCGCCAAGCGCAAGCGCGTGGGCAGCGTACGCAGCAACTCCTTTAATACCGTAGAGCACCAACTCCTGCAGGTTCGATAGTTCCTTGCCCTCGCTGAGGAAACGAACAGGAAGAAGCGTTTGCTGGCCCTGGGTAAGTAAGCCATCCATAGAAGAGGCTGGAATCCATGTGGCCGCCCCCGCGAGTACATCTGGAGCCTTTCCGGACTCGGTGCTGACCCGCTCATATAGATTGCGAGCGACATCTCGCGTGGCAACGGCTTGACGGATTAGTTCAACCAGCCGCTCGGGATCGAAGTTGACGTTTGTGAGCGTCGCGAAGATAGCTTGGATGGTGAACGCATCGATTTCCGGATCGGCCGCGCCAAGTTGGCGAGCCCGATGCGCGTACATGGAGATACCTTTGACTGCATGAATTAACAGATCCTGAAGAATTGCGGTGGTTTCATCTTTCCCGCAGACGCCGATTTCCTGGCAGCCCTCACCCTTTGAGGTCTGTTCGCATTGGTAACAGAACATCGTATGAACCTTCCTATCTGGATTGCTTCCAAAACCAGCATAAGGACGGCGAAGACGCTTCACTATGACTTAAGTCACAAGAATCGACATGCGGCCGAAGATCGCCTGGGAACGGATGGAAGGCCTCGTTTCTTGCCAGGCCTTACCATGTAGTTGCACCACCAGGATCCTGGCTTTAACCCCTGCAAGAACGGGCCTCAGGGGCTAAAGCCCGAGTCATATTGTGCGCTTTGCGGCACGTCTGAAGACGTGCCCTGACACAAACTGGTCTGCGGCAATTTATGAGTGAGTTCTTGCCAGATTCAACGGCAAGCATAGATCGGCCCGCAATCCCACCCTAGCGATCGCCAGTCCGCGCCTATTGGTCGGGCATCGGATGTTGCTGCTCGCTCGCGTTCGGAACGAGTTGCAGATAAACCTGCTTCGGCAGGCTCGTATTCCAATGACCCGTGATCTTGGCATAGCCCACGAATCCGAAGAAGATGATCGCTATCCCCGCGGCCATGCTCCAGGCCGGAATGGCGTGACGCTTCCGCAAACCCGCAGGCACGGTCATGGTCAGCGTATCCTTCGCTGGACAAACGGCCACACACTCCAGGCATCCGGTGCACTCGGTAGACCGAATCTGGATGAGCTTGTCGACCGGCAGCGCCGAGGGACACGCTTTGACGCACTTAGCACAGTCGATGCAGGTGTCTGGGTTGCGCGTTATCCGGGATGGGCTGAGCAGGGAGACAAGCCCGAGGAACGCTCCGTAAGGACACAGATAACGGCACCAGAAGTTCTTAATAAAGATGGACGCAACCATTATGCCGAGGATGACCATGGCTGTCGTACTGCCTAGGTAACGGAAGAAGTTCAGCATCCGCACGTCGACAATGAGCGCGTAAGGGCTGCCGAGGAAGTCAGCGATGGCCGCTGCCGACATGCTTGCCACCGCATAGGCGAAGAAGCCCAAGAGGATGTACTTCAGAGAGCGTAGCGTGATATCTGCCCATCGGGGCAATTGAAAATTACGGCGGAAGGTGGCGCGGCCCAGTTTCCAGAGATATTCGGAGACGCTTCCTACTGGACATAGCCAACTGCAAAACGATTTGCGGAACACGACCGACATTACCAGGAACGACACGAACAGGAAGAAGCCGGCAGCGTGCAGGTTCGGCAATTGCCGAGTGAGCAGAAAGTACTTCAGCTGCATGAGTCCTTCGATGGGCAGCCAACCCTCAACTCCAGCTGGACGCGAGACCTCTAGTGCTCTCCCGCCGCTTTCGGCCCAGCGCACCCAAAGATAGAACTGCACGCCGATCCAAGCATTCAGCGCCACCAGGAAAAGCTGCACGCCTAATCGCAAGGGCTGCGAATACTCTCGATCTATTCGGCGAACCAGCTTCTTACGGCGGGGTTTAGAACTTGATCCGGCCTCGACCAGAAAAGGTGGGGCGACTCCCGGAGCGTTGAGCATTTCATCCGGAACCGATACTGCCGATTCCACATAGCTTTGCGGTGCTGCCGGCACGTTTGCGCCCTCTCATATTCAGGTTACGAAGAACAGTGGATCGCGAGCTATGACTTAGGTCACAAAAGGCCAATCCTTCGTGCGGGAGCCACCTTCTTCAACTGGGTGGTGCCGGCTACTTCTTCGTTTCCATGGCAATAGCGCGCGGGAAAAGAATGTTATTTTCCAGATGGATGTGCTGATGCAGGTCAGCTTCAAAGTCTTGCAGAGCTTGGTACAGCGTGCGATAGCTGATGCATGCGTCTTCCGGAAGCGCGTAGTTGCCAGTAATTGCGTGCAGCGAACGAAGCGCGTCGCCGGCGCCATCATGTTCTTGCATCATCATGCGTACCGGATTCGCCACCGTCCCGAACATTGCCGGGGGAGCGGGTTCACCCGCCAGCGTGCTCTCTTCCATGAGCGAAATGTAAGGGAAGAGCATCTGTTCTTCTTTCATCAGGTGCACTCGTAATTCCTCGGCGAGCGCGGCGAAGACTTGCTGCACCTGCACGAGTTCGGGATGATTCTTGCCGTGTACCCCAACCACCTTGGCGGCCAGCGCTTGAATACGGGGGCTCTCTTCGCGAACGAACACGTGATGGGTGGTGGTGATATGTCCAATCAGGTCCGCGAGTAACAGGTTCTGCCAATCCTGACCGGCGCTGGGTTGAGTCGATGCCAGGCTTCTTTCCAGCCTCGCAAGGGCTTCGTCAAGCGGGATGTTGGCTTCCGAGCATGCCTGGCTCAGAGTGCGGTTTCCGCCGCAGCAGTAATCGATTCCAAGCTTTTCGAACTCGCGAGTTGCGCTGGGCATCTGAGCAGCAATTTCGCCTACGGTTTTGGTGGCAGCTAGTGTCATTTTTATTTTCCTTCCGCGAGGGATGGCGCCTTTCGCCGGTTCCCGCCTTCGAAAGCAGACTAGTGGCTCTTGGGGAAGCGAACTATGACTTCTGTCACGGGGAGGCGAAATTGAGAGGATTGCGAGAAAATCCAGGCGCGCCGAGATTTTGGTCACTCAGTTGTGAGCAATGGCGAAGATGGACTGCCTTACATGTCCTGTAGAGGAACGCTCAGCCGCCGGATGCTTGTAGCTCTGCCTCAAGGCGCTTCAGGGATGGAATTTCCAGCTTCCGATTGTCGACCTCAATCAATCCTTCCGCTTGCAGCCGGCTAAGATTACGCGACACCAGTTCGCGGACGGTGCCGATCTGCGCTGCCAGTTCGCTGTTGTTCGACGGCAGGATCAAGGAAATACGATCGCGATTGTCGTTGCGAACACCTCCGGTCTTGCCTAATCGCACCAGGAGGGCGATGAGCCGGTGTCGGACCGTGCTGAACGAAAGCTCTTCGATGATGCCTACAAGCCGGCGCAGACGTGCACCCACAACCTTCAGAACTTTGAGCGCAACGTCAGGATGTTGCGTACAGAGAGTCTGGAAATCCTGGCGGCTGAAGAACAGAAGCGTGCAGTCGCTGACTGCTTGGGCTGAAGCAGGATAATTTCCGCCGTCAAAGACAGGCAGTTCGGCGATTGAGCTGCCCGGCCCGTCAATGGAAAGCACCTGCTCTCGTCCCCCGGCGGAACTCTTGAAGATGCGAACATTCCCCGACTGAACGACATAGAGGCCGATGCATACGTCGCCTTCACTAAAGATCAGTTCACCAGAAGAATATTTGCGCTGCAAGAGGTGAGAGGTGAGGAAGGCGAACTCCTGCTCCGACAAGCTGGAGAATATGGATACTCGCTTGAGAACGGAGAGCGAGGCGGCTTCCTGGTCTGGGGGCATAACGAAGATTTTACGCGACCGGCTTGAGCTGAGCTTTGGGTAGACAGAGGAGTCCTATTCAATTTGGGAGAAAGCGCTTAACGAGGAAAACCTACTTATTGGACCTTAATATCCAATTATCTGTTGGACACTACACCAAGGGTTCACAATTCTTTGACAAACCTGTGACATGGCAAGAGCGCGGCTAGCCTAGCATTTACCCGGTGAATCCCGCAGTTCGCGGGCATTTCCTGAACACCATCTGAGGGAGACAACAAAAATGCGCCACACAGGAAAGCTGTCGGCCGTCTCACGATTTTGTGCCATTTCCAGACTTTCATTCTGCCTGGCTCTACTAATTGTTTGCAGAGCTCTGGCGTTTGGGCAGACTAACGAATTCCAAACCAATTCCCCGACCGGACCAACTGGGATCCTGGTTCACAGCCTGTTTGGTGGACAAATCTTCGGGTTCGACATCGATCAGAACGGCAGCGAGGGCATATTGGCGGAATCTAAGACGCTTTCCAACGGGAATATACTGGCCGCCGTCGAAACCTTTGACCAGGCGACCGGCCATATCCTCGACGTGGTGCAGTTAACGCAACCGTCGCATGCGCAAGATGATTTCGTCACCCTGGGCGTGGTCGGCAACAGTGTCGGGCTGTTCGAACACGAGATCGTATCAGGGCTCTTCGTCACCAGGCGTACCTTCAGCACCCTGAACCCGCTTGGTTCAAACCGCATTACCGGCGCCTGGACCCCACCTATTGGGACGCAGCACATCATCATGCCGACCGGGGTGAGCCGCAGCCAGGGAGTCCCGAACGTCGCCGTATTTGCCTACGACAACAGCGACAACTTCATCCCCTATGTATTCAGCTCGAACGTCGCCAACAACACGTTTGGTCCAGTGGTCATGATCACGGACTCCAATAACTTTGGTAGCGTGCCTCCACCGATCGCCTACGACAGTGTGACCAACCAGGCGGTGCTGGGCGGAGGGACCGGTGCGTTCGATACCCGTCCCGTTATCGGTGTGGTTAACCTCACTGCGGGCACGTTCACGGAGTTTACGGGTATCGGATTTGGCTTTGTCAACGGCATCGCGATGGATTCAGCGGACGGCGTTTTCTGTACCGACACTGAAGATGATGCCAGCGTGGAATTTTACAATCTCAGCACACAGACCGGGTTCACCGTGGTGCTGCCGGGATCACAAGGACTGCAGCAGTTCAGCGGGGCCGATGTGGAGTTTGATCCCATTAACAAGCTGTTCCTGATCGCCCAGCCTGATTCAAGTTCGTCGCCCAGCGGCAGCACGATCTATGCTTACGACATACACGGGAACCTGCAGGAAACGATCAACGGATTCGACTTCTCGAATACTTTCAATGTGGTGCCCGCGCATATTGCGCTGCATCCCAGTCTTCGGTCCGGGTACATAGACGGTCCCAACCAGGGTGTGACCGAGATCCAGGCTTTTACGTACTGAGCCATAGGGGAAAAGCACGGTCAACACGTACTCTTCGATAAGGACCTCGCAAAAGGCTGGTTTTGGCAGTGCGGGACGACTCGCTCTGGCGAGTGACCAGCCCGCATAGGCGCCCTTGCTACCCTGGCCCCAATTCACGTCAGTCGGTGCTCCCGGCTGTATCGCCGCCAGAATGTGTTTTTGAATGCCAATTTCTCCAAGAATTGAGGAGTTACCTACGTCGTCATCTTTATGAATCACAGTGGATGATCAAGATGCTTTGGGATGACTCGTATCTCAAAGATGCTCGGCCACAATTTGCCGGTCACAAAGAGACGCTTGCTCTGTCTGTCATAAGCGATGCCATTCAATACGGCATCCGGTCCGCTGCGATACATCGGACTTAGAAGACCGGTGAGGTCAATCCAGCCAACGACGTCGCCGGTTTGCGGAGAGATACGAGCGATTCGATCAGTCCGCCAAACATTGGCGAAAATTTCTCCCTCTACGAATTCCAATTCGTTCAACTGCGCCACCAACTTGGTCCCGTCGTGGACTTTGAATCGCCGCTTCTCTATCAACGTATTGGAATCCAGAACCCGGATTTCCGGAGTGCCGTCACTCACAAAGACTTCGCGACCATCGGTCGTTGTGCCCCAACCTTCTCCTGGGTAAGAAAACTGCCGCAACAAACGGAAGTCGCTGAGGCTATAAATAAACCCAGTCTGCGACTTCCAGGTAAGCTGCACAACTTCGTCCTTCAGCAGAGTGACTCCTTCCCCAAAGAACTGTGGTGGCAACTCTACCTTTCGAACCACCTCCCCAGTCTCAACCCTGACTTGTCGAAGCGAAGACCGGCCATTTAGACCCGTCCCTTCATAGAAATAGCCATTTCGGTATGCCAGGCCTTGCGTGAAAGCCCTGGGATCATGAGGAAACTGCCGAACCACCTGGAAGGTGTACTCGGGGGGATTGGTGGTTCGGCCCCGCTGCACAGCCTGTCCAAGAACCAATCCGGAAGCAATCGATAGGAACACGACGGCAAGCGAAGCAGGCAAAAGCACTTTCATTCACGTGATTGTCGCATGTTTGTCTGTTCGGGAGCGGAACACTGGCTGCCCACTTGCTTACATTTGATTCTCATGCTGGCCACTTTCTAATGGCACTCCATATTTGATTCTCCAGTGATATTGCCCTTGGCGTCTGTCGTAAATCGAAGGGTGCAAGTATTGATCTCCGGTGTCAACTCCCGTAGCAAAACCACTGAGGTATCGTGATAACGGCAACGAACAAAGAGACTCATCGTTCGATACCCTTTTAAATGCCAGGTTTGCATAAATCTAGCACCGTTTTGTGCTTGATCGTCGGGAGCAAGGTCGAATTCTTGCTTGTCGGATCCCACGTTATACACCGAGATCCGCTCAAATTTTCGCTGCGCCTTTGCCGGGACGACTTCCCAGCTTGACACCGGCGCAGCGTCTTCGATGCCTGTTATGTTTGCTGGGCAAACCACCGGAGTTGGGAGTTTCCCTTGTTGAGCCAAAGCAGCCGACGAATCACCGAATACCAGAGACAACCAAAGAAACGCCAATGGCAGCGACCGCTCAATCGATAACATAGAACGCATCTCCATCATTCACAGGTTTTACCCCCACGGCGCCCCCTTGAAAGCGGATCGTGCGTTGATGAACCGGCTGCCCCTTCCATTGATCCCACACTTGAAGTCCAATTTCGTTCTGGCCAACGTAAATCGCTGCATGAGAGGTTCCATCCGTACTATTGGTGTACCGTCCGCTGCTGTCGAACGTTGCTATTGCCGTGCCAGCCGGAAGCGCTAAGTCTCCCCTTACCTTGGATCCCTGATTCCATCCAGAGGTTAACGGAGCCCCGCTGGCCTGCTGTACGAATGCTACGCACTGTCCGCTGCCGACAACTGTGTTCTGGTAACTATCTGGATCAGTTGCAATGTATGCCATAGTTCACTTCTCCTTTGCCGAGGCTTCCACTTCCATTCAGGCTGCGTTGCCCGGTGATAGCACAGTTTACTACGGCATACTCACGGAACACGGTATCAACAATCCTACGTTGGCGAAGGTCTTCTACATAACCAGCAAAACCGACTACGAGCTTCGAGAAGTCGCCGCATAGAGTAACCCAAGCGACATACTAAGTTTGAAAGTCCTAAGATCGCCAAGGTGGTGGTAGCGAAGCTCCGAGAAAACTCCGATTAGAGTCTAGTACTAGACAGCCCCCGTATCACGGTTATTAGGGAAGGGCAGTGATGCTTATCCTGCCAGCAGACTGCCCACCGAGATGATATGCAACACGAGAGCTGTGGCGATCAGTTGCCATGCGGTTCGCGGCGCTATCCACTGCTCTTTCACAGCTCTGCGTAGTACGTAAACGCCGAAAGGCAAGTTGATCAACATCGCCGTAATCAATCCGGGAGCGTATCCGCCCCTGACCAAGGCAGCGAATATGTGCCAGCCTGCATTCACCAGCAGGACCGCCTCCAGAAAAAGCACTGCAATTAGCAGGCCTTTGTTTGGTCGGAGAATGGCCCAGACGACTACGAGCAGGGGCAGCACTGTAGCCATCACCAGCGCTAGGTGCAGCTCGTGCGGATTATGCAAGAGGGCAGGCGTAGGCAGCCATCGCGACAATCGGGTTGACGACCACAAGAAGGCTGGAAAGGTCAAATACTCTTCGGTGGTATGCAACACAAGGGTTACTCCGATCAGGGCCAGCACCGCATTGCGTGAAGGAGAGTGCATGACGGATAGATCATGTTATTCGTATTCTGTGTATTCTTTGCCATATTTTTCGTAGTTAAACTGCAATAAGGCGATCTCCGGGGTTTCCCGGTGAAGCTGGCCACCATTAAGATCCCAATTTCCTTGTAGGGACCGGTTTCCTAGGATGTGGCTTCTCTACGGATCTCCCCATCCATCGACCCAACGGGTGGCAGATGTATCGCACGATATCTTTGCTGCTATGTCTCCGATACCCCCATCCGTCCTGCGGGCGCGAACCACAAATGAAAAGCGGCCTGGGCACTGCGTAAATGGGAGCCTAGTCCTTTTGCAGCCTCCCCCGGCGGATTCCAGATAAAGAGTGTTACGATTTTCCTAACACGCATTTGTGGGGAGCTTGATGCCTAAACCAATGAAAGCCCGTTTGACCCAGCCGCTGGTGCGCCAGAACGGTTCGCATCGTCCTGCTACCTGGGATGAAGCCATGGACCGCATCGTTACGGCTTTCCGCAAGTCTATCGCGAAGCAAGACTGGCGGGATTTTGGCATGTTCAGCTGCTCCAAGACCACCAACGAACTGAACTACGTTGCGCAAAAATTCGTCCGCAGCGTCATGGGCACAAACAATATCGATAGCTGCAACCGCACTTGACACGCCCCTAGCGTCGCCGGTCTGGCGGCGGTATTCGGAGCCGGCGGGGGGACAAGTTCGTATCGCGAAATTGAAGACGCCAACGTCATCCTGCTGTGGGGATCGAACGCTCGGGAAACGCATCCGATTTTTTTCCATCATTTACTGAAAGGCCTGCACAACGGCGCTGAACTTTATGTCGTGGACCCGCGACGCACCAGTTCCGCGCGCTGGGCCAATCTGTGGCTGGGCCTGGACGTGGGTTCCGACATTTCGCTGGCCAATGCCATGGGCCGCGAAATCATCGCTGCCGGGCTGGCCAATGAAAAGTTTATCCAGCACGCTACCAGCGGATTTGAAGCCTATAAAGCGCATGTCGAGAAATACACGCTGGAGCGGGCCGAGCGCGAGACTGGCGTGCCGGCCGAAGCCATCCGCAAAATGGCACATGCGTATGCCAGCGCTCCGAACGCGCAGATCTGCTGGACTCTGGGTATCACCGAACATCACAACGCCGTGGACAACGTGGTTGCCCTTATCAACCTTGCGCTACTGACCGGGCACGTGGGCCGCTATGGCAGCGGCGTGAATCCCTTGCGCGGACAGAACAACGTTCAGGGCGGCGGCGACATGGGTGCGATTCCTGACCGCCTCACCGGCTTCCAGCATGTTGAGAACGATCAGTTGCGCGCTAAGTTTGAGAATGCCTGGGGAGTGAAGATCCAAGCCAAACGCGGCTGGCACCTGAGCGATATGTTTGAGGCGATGGAGCACGGCCACCTCACCACGCTGTACGTGCTGGGCGAAAACCCGGCCGACTCTGAAGCCGACCGGCATCGCGCCTTGAAGCGGCTGGGCCGACTGGAATTCCTTCTGGTGCAAGACCTTTTTTATACCAAGACCGCAGAGCTCGCTGATGTTGTGCTGCCCGCGGCGGCTGGCGCTTTTGAAAGCAAAGGCACGGTGACTTCCAGCGAGCGACGGGTGCAGCGCGTCCGCCGCACGGTGCCACCTCCCGCCGGCGTTCGCGACGATGTGGAGATCATTTTTGATCTGGCTCGCCGCCTTGGCCATGACTGGGGCACGCCCGATCCCGAAACTATTTGGAATGAGTTGCGCACTACTGAGTCCCATGCACGCCGGCATGAGTTACCGTCGCCTGGAGGAGATGGGCGGCATTCAATGGCCGTGCTATGACGAGTCGCATCCCGGAGAAATGTTCCTTCACGGACGGCTGTGGAGTGAACCGCTGATTGGCCCCCGCGCGCCGTTTAGCGTGGTGGAATTTGAGCCGCCGGTGGACCAACTCGACGAGCAATATCCCATTCGCCTGACCACCGGCCGCCGGCTCGACGATTACAATACCGGCGTTCAAAGCAGAAAATATTCGTCGCCGCTGCGGCGCAAAGAAGCGCTGGAGGTTTCTCCGGAAGACGGTCAGCACTACAAGTTGCAGGAGGGTGAAGAGGTCCGCGTGACGTCGAGGCGTGGCTCGCTCGTTGCGCCGGTGCGGTTTGATTCGGCGTTGCGTCCGGGCCTGGCGTTTCTAGCGGTCCACGCTCACGATCAGGTAGCAACGAACGAGCTGACGATTGATGCGGTGGACCCCAAATCAGGCACCTCGGAGTTCAAGGCAACAGCCATCCGTATTGAAAAAGTATAAGAGGACTTTATTGGATCTTCATCTAACCGACGCGCAAGCGACTGCAGAAGAGCGCGCTGCCGTTGACTGCGATCTGGGGGCGCCTGAATCAAGCTGGCAAGGCGGCGAGCGGCAGATAGCCGACACACGCACGGCGTTCAACCGCGTCGCGCCCTGGCAGGCGGCATCGTCTTCTGCCCGTGCTCCACGCGATCCAGAACCGCATCGGTTGGATTAGCCCCGGCGCTGTCAACTATGTCGCGCTGCGGTTAGACGTTGCTCCCGCGGAAGTTCATGGCGTGGCGTCTTTCTATGGAATGTTTTCTCTGCAGCCCCGGCCTCCGATCGTGGCCCACGTCTGTGACGACATTGCGTGTGTCACTCGTGGCTCAGACAAACTTTGTGCCGATCTGGAAGGCACGCTTGGTCCCGCTGGTTCCCCTTGTTCCGGCGGCCGTGCGATCTGGCTCCGCAGCCAGTGTCTGGGCCTGTGCGAGCGTGCTCCAGCGGCACTGGTCACCTCGGCCGGGGAAAAATCTCAGGAACGAGTGTTGGCACCGGCGTCGGCGAAAGCTGTGCGGTCTTTGATAGACGATGCTGTCCAGGGTCGCCTGCCCGCCGAACCAGACGCGCTGGACGTTAAAATCAGCGTGCCGCAAGCGGCCGCGAATGATGAATCCTTTCCGTTGCGCCTGCTCTCTCGCATCGGCCAAGGTGGCGCTGCGACCTTGGAAACCTATCAAAGACTCGGCGGCTACAGAGGTTTGCGCAAAGCCCTGGAGCTTGGTCCTGAAGGCACGCTGCGCGAGCTGTCCGCCTCGAAGCTGCTGGGCCGCGGCGGCGCCGCATTTCCCACTGCTAAGAAATGGGAGGCGCTTTTCCTGCAGAGACATCTATTGCAGCAGGCCTGGTCGCGCCCACTACATCATCTGCAATGCCGATGAATCCGAGCCCGGGACGTTCAAAGACCGCATCCTCATGGAAGGCGATCCCTTCGCCGTGCTCGAGGGTGTCACGATTGGCGGCTTTGTTACCGGCGCACGCCAAGGCTACATCTACCTGCGCGGCGAATATCCGCTGGCTGCCGAGCGGATGCAACAAGCAATCCAGTCGGCCAACGAAAACGGGTTTCTTGGCGACAACATTCTTGGCAGCGGTCTGCAATTCAACATTGAACTTCGCCGCGGCGCAGGCGCCTATATTTGCGGTGAAGAGACCGCACTGTTCAACTCGATTGAAGGCTATCGCGGCGAACCGCGCAACAAGCCGCCGTTTCCCACACAGTCTGGCCTCTTCCGCCAGCCGACTGCCGTCAACAACGTGGAAACGCTGGTCAACGTTCCCGGCATCATCCTGGAGGGCGGCGCAGCTTACGCCAGGCTCGGGACCGAAAATTCCGCCGGCACCAGGCTCTTTTGCCTTTGCGGACACGTGGCGCGTCCGGGCGTCTACGAAATCGCCATGGGAACCACGCTGCGCCAACTCATCGATCTTGCCGGAGGTGTTGCCGGCAGCGGCAAACTGCAGGCGGTTCTTCTGGGCGGCGCGGCCGGGACCTTCGTTGGGCCTCAGGAACTGGACACCCCACTCAGCTTTGAAAACACGCGCGCCATCGGAGCCACTCTAGGTTCCGGAGTGGTCATGCTGTTTGATGACACGGTTGATCTTCGCCAAATTCTGCTGCGCATCGCCAGTTTTTTCCGCCATGAAACTTGCGGTCAGTGCGTTCCTTGCCGCGTCGGCGTGGTGCGCCAGCAGGAAACGCTGCAGCGCCTGGTAAACGGCAAGCCGCTGGGCTCGGCAGCGCAGGAAATCACGATGTTGCGCGAGATGGCCCAGGCCATGCGCGACGCCTCTATCTGCGGTCTGGGCCAGACGGCGTCCAGCGCGCTGGAGTCCGCGATGCAGCGATGGAGTCTGTTCTCATGAGTCCATCGGTCACAGAAATTTCGCAACCGCTCGACGCGCCCCAGCCGACCATTCCTCTGCCGCGTGGCCCCGTGCCGCAAGCGCCGCCGGAGCGCGAACGCCGCTCCATTGAAATCAAAATTGATGGCGAACCTGTTTCCGTTCCTGAGGGTTCGACCATCCTGGACGCCGCGAGGAAACTCGGCATTGACACTCCTACTCTCTGCTTTCTGGAGAGTCTTACTCCCGTCAACGCCTGCCGCGTCTGTGTAGTGGAGTTGGAAGGCTCGCGTACGCTGGTTCCGGCTTGCTCACGCAAAGTGGAACCTAACATGTCCATCAAGACGGATTCAGAGCGCGTTCGCCTGAGCCGCCGCCTGGTGTTGGAATTTCTGGCTTCGTCCGTCGACCTTTCCACGGCGCCCACGATGCAGGCATATATGGGACGGTACGACGCTCATCCTGAACGTTTCGGCACAACCCCGGCCACCGTCGCCCAGCCGGTTAAAATTGACAACGAGCTTTATGTCCGCGACTACGCCAAGTGTGTTCTGTGCTACAAGTGCGTGGAAGCCTGCGGCGTAGACGCGCAAAATACCTTTGCGATTGCCGTGGCCGGGCGTGGCTTCTCCGCCCACATTGCTACGGAATTTGACGTTCCCCTGCCCGACTCGGCTTGCGTCTATTGCGGAAACTGCATCGGCGTTTGCCCCACCGGCGCGCTGATGTTCAAGAGCGAATATGACATGCGCCAGGCCGGCACATGGAACGAAAGCCTGCAGACCCGGACTGACACCATCTGTCCTTATTGTGGCGTGGGCTGCGACCTCACCGTACACCAGCAGGAAGGCCAGATCGTTCGCGTGACCTCACCGCTTGACCATAGCGTGACTCACGGCAATCTTTGCATCAAAGGGCGGTTCGGCTGGCAGTTCGTGCAGATTCAGCCAGCAGGCAGCGAAGAAAAATAACTTCGCTGCGCCACTCGGGGGATAGCGTTAGTGAGGAGAAGCGCTTGTTTTCGCAACCACGCGTCATACCGGTTGCACTAATAGGGACTCTCGGCCACTTGTGCTCGATAGTTCGCATTCCGCGAGGCGCCTCGCACTCTCAACGTGTACTGGAAGCTACAAGGTCGCAGAATCGTGGTGAATGGTTGCGATGGTGAAGTGGCGAAGAAGCTCGACGAACACTACGGTGATGACCATGATCGGCCGAGATCTCCATTCTTGTCCCAGCGAAAAGTCTTATGCAAAGATGCTCAGTTACCATGGTAGAAGATGAGCCGTAGCAAGGCTTCCTCCCCAACACACGCGCGAAGTCCAAAGAGGCCGAATCCGAAAAGATCTTCGGGAAGCACGCCATTCTTCGCAGGCAAGAGCCTGAATACCGCTCTCTGCATTCTGCTGGGAGCCGTGACCATCGCGATCTACAGCCCTGTTTCGGGCCACCCGTTTGTGGTTCTGGACGACCGCGAGTACGTCACCGCAAACGCTCATATCCGTGGCCTCGGCTGGGACAACATCAAGTGGGCGTTTACCTCGACCGCAGCGGCCAATTGGCATCCTCTGACTTGGCTCTCGCATGCTCTCGACTACAGGCTTTTTGCGCTGAACCCAGTTGGCCATCATTTGGATAGTGTGTTGATCCATGCTCTCAACGCGGTGCTCATCTTCCTCGGGTTGACATGGATTACAAAGCGCGTGAAACCGAGCTTCCTGGTGGCTGCGCTGTTCGCCTTGCATCCGATCAATGTCGAGTCGGTGGCGTGGATAGCGGAAAGAAAGAATGTCCTGAGCACATTGTTCTTCTTATTGGCGATCGGTGCTTATGCGTGGTACGCGCAAAAGCCAGGTTGGCGCCGCTATCTTCTGATGGCAGCACTGTTTGCGGCTGGATTGATGGCTAAACCCATGGTCGTCACGCTGCCCTTCGTGTTATTGCTGCTGGACTATTGGCCGCTGGAGAGAATGTCGTTCGACGGAACCCACAGCGAGGCCAGTTCAAGCGGCGCGCAACCGGCGACGCTTTCGAGGTTGGTGCTGGAGAAAATCCCACTGCTCGCGCTCTCCGTGGCAAGTTCATGGATCACGCTAATAGCCCAGCGAACGGTGGTGCGCGCCTTCGACGAATTCTCGTTGGCCAACCGAATCCAGAATGCGGTGATAGCATACGGACTTTACCTTTGGAAAATGGTGTGGCCTGCCCGGCTCGCTTTCTATCCGCATGCCATTGTCGCGTTGCCGGCATGGCAGTGGCTCCTATCCGCTGCGGTCTTAGTAAATATTACTGCGTTCGTAATCATCTTCCGCAGAAAGCGCTACTTGCCGGTTGGATGGTTCTGGTTTCTGGGTACGTTAATTCCGGTCATCGGCCTCGTACAGGTGGGAGAGTATGCCATGGCCGATCGCTATGCCTACGTTCCCCTGATTGGAATTTTCGTCATGATTGCCTGGGGGCTCGCGGACTTGGCGGAGGCGAAACATGTTCACGCCCTCTGGTATGCAATTCCGGCAATCTGCGCCTTGGCAGCTCTGGGCACCGTCACCGTTACCCAAATCCGTTATTGGGAGAGCGATTACGACTTGTACTCACATACCCTGGCTTTAGCGGAAAGTCCTTTTGCGCATAACGCCGTCGGAATGGCGCTGATGAATCCAAGCTCGGAAATGACGCAGCAGGATCTGGAGAGTTTTGCTTCCGAGCCAGTGCGGATTGACGAAGCCCGTCGACACTTCGAGCGCGCAGTGGAGTTGCGCCAGTCGCAGGAAAATCAAGACAGCTCGCTTTGGGACAAGGCCCGGACTTTCAATAATCTGGGAAATTTAGATCGCATGCAAAACCGGTTGGATGAAGCACGGGAGCACGATGAGGCCGCGCTTAAGATCTATCGGCAACTGGCGCAGGAGAATCCGGATGCATACCTGCCTTACCTGGCAGTGACCCTGAATAATCTGGGGGCCATCGAGCGACTTCAGAATCATCTGGACCAAGCGCGAAAAGATTACGAGGAGTCATTAAAAATTAATCGGCAATTAGCCCAGCAGGATCCCGCCAAATACCTCCCGAACATCGCCATGATACTGAATGAGTATGGGCTGCTGGACGCAAGCCAAAATCAGATCGAGGCAGGGCGCGAGCACTATGAGGAGGCGTTGAAGATTGATCGGCAACTGGCGGAACAGAGTCCTGACGTGTACCTGTCCCAGCTGGCGATGACCCTAAGTAACTTCGCTCTTTTCGACGCCTTCCAGCAACGCATGGACGAGGCGCGGCAGCACTATGAGGAGGCCTTGAAGATCGACCGGCAATTGGCCGGGCAGAATCCCGCCGTGTACCTGCCGGACTTGGCCATGACGCTGAGCAATCTGGGAAGGGTGGATCAACTGCAGGGCCGGATCGATGAATCCCGCGCCCACTACGAAGAGGCATTGAGCATTTTGCAGAAGCTGGTCCAAGCTAACAGCAAATATGCCGGCGAGATGGACCGGATTGAAGCTAGCCTGAAAGATCTGGGGAAAATATCTCCCTCCCAACCGTAATCTACAAGAAACAGTTTCGCAGTCACTTCGGCCATGATCCGGCGGTGACTCCACCACTGGTTCTTATAACGGATTTGTGAGATCGCCACTTTGCGGACGCGCTGCCAGTGAACATGAAGGGTTTCCTGGACATCAACATCGGGTGGGAGTTCAATTACCGCCGACGGCCGGACGAGTCGAAGTGGATTTCCGCTTCTATCAGATGATCTATCGAAGTACGATTTCCGGCGATTGCTGGCAGTTGTCAGTAGCGGGTTGGCCAGAGCAGAAGAGACCATAGAGTGAGGGAACTAGGAATGGCCACCTAAACGGCAGGGCGACCGAGGGAGCACTCGGTCGCCGCGAGGGTCGGAGATTTGCTTCAAGCCAACCTTAGTTGGAGCTATCCGACCGAGGGCTGGCTACGAAGCCGGTGTTGATGGGAGCCGCGCCGTAAAAGCCGACCAGCTTACCCGCGTCGTTGACGCCGTTGACGATGGTCGAACCTACGCCATCAGGAGCATCGACGGTCAGGAAACTGGCTGTGGCGATCTTATAGACGAAGCCATGGGTCAAGCCTGCAGCATCCATATAGAAGCCGACTACTTGTCCGCGGTTATTCAGCCCCAAAGCCTGGGTTCCCGTGCTGCCAGGATAGTCGAGCCGCATGAAGACGCCGAGGTTGAGCAGCCAGCCGTGGCTAACTCCGGCGGCATCGATGTAGAAACCGCAAACTACAGCCGAATTGTTGATGCCGGTGGCCTGCGCGCCGCCTACAGCCGTGGGAATTGAGATCACCCTGAAGATCCCGCCTACTTCGTCGTAGATGTAGGGAATGTCAGGAGTGGTGTTGTTGAGGCTGAGACTATAGTAGCCCGCCGCCTCGTGGAAATCGTTCTGGCTCAGCAACTGGTTGAACTGCGTGCGGGGATAGTCGACGGTGGTGAAGGTACCGTTACTGGTCCGGACAAATCCGTGAGTAACTCCGGCGTTGTCCACATAAAAACCATCCGTGGTCAGGCTGTTGTTGATGCCGATGACCTGGGTCATGGCCGAATTAGGGAAATTCTCGGTGGTGAACACGTTGGGCAGCACCAGAGTGAATCCCTGGTTGGAATTGAAGTTATGGTAGCCGGCGATAACGCCGCTGTTGTTGATTCCCAGTAACTGGGTAAAGCCGACAGTGGGTTCGTTAGGGTTCAGGACCGTCTTGAAGCTGTAGCTCTGTGAGAACGCTGAGGTGCAGAGCAGCAGTGCGAAGGCCAGGGCAAAGGACAGTTGAAAGCGTTTCATGGGGGTTTCTCCTCTTTTTTCGCGGCGGTGCCGGAAGTAATTTTGAAATTTTGGGAAAGGGGTGTGCGGATGTTCGAACATCCGCAACCGCCTACACTTACATATGTGACATTCGCCTCGGGATTCCCTCATTCCGGCGAAAGATTTTTTGCGGCTGACCACCGGGATATGAAAAACGCGACTTGGGATGTGAGCGTTCTCCGAAGTTAGGGTACGGCTCGGCTTCGCATTTCTTAGGGAAACTCTGATCAAGAAAGCGAGGTCCCGCAGCGGCTAAAGCCGCATGATTTTGCCTGCACTTAACGGACGGCCTGAAGTGTCTGCGTGAGAACCTCTGTCGTCCCTACAGGACTCGGACTTATTTACCACTTCACCTAGCACTCCGCCTGCGCTGCGTGCTGGGCTAGGCTATTCCGCGCCTACCCACCCCAATCCGCGCAAACGCGGCGCGAATCGGGGGCCCGGACGGCGCTTGTTTTTTGCGCTCCGCATTCCACCGCTGAAACGCTAAGTTAGTTCTCACGCACACACTGAAGGCCGTCCCCTTCAAAACAAGACTTAACCAGAGTTTCCCTAAGTCTAGGATCTTTCAGGACAAGGTCTCAGGAGGTATCTCTCGGCGGCCGAAACTTATCTCAGAGGGCAGAGTCGAGCGCATCTCGATACATAGGCTCGTTTGGCGAGGCGTTTCTTATCGCTTGATCACAAGAAAAGGCGACCGAGGGAGCACTCGGTCGCTGATAGGTTTCAAAGGTGAGTTGCCGGAGTGGTTAGTGAGGGGTGGCGACGAAGCCAGTGTTAATTGGAGCCGTACCGAAGAAGCCGACCAGCATGCCAGCATCATTGGTTCCGTTTACTACGGTCATGCCGACCCCATTGGGATCGTCAACCGTCGCATATTGGCCGCTGCTGACGGTGTAAACAAACCCGTGGGTCAGACCGGCGGCGTCCATATAGGCGCCAACCACTTTTCCAGTATTGTTCAGTCCCAATGCCTGGGTGAAGGTGCTGCCGGGGTAATCCAACTGCAGGAAAATTCCGCCGTTGAGCAGAAATCCGTGATTCACCATGTTTGAGTCAATGAAGAATCCGCAGACTGCCTGCGAGTTGTTGATGCCGGTAGCCTGCGCTCCGCCTACGGCTCCGGGAATGTAGATCACCTGAAATACGCCGCCCACTTCGTCATAGACGTAAGGAAAATCAGGGGTCGTATTGTCGGTGCTCATGCTGTAGTAACCCGATGCCTGGTGGAGGTCGTTCTGTCCCAGGAGCTGGTTGAAAGCGGTGCCGGGAAAGTCAACGTTGGTATAGGTGCCGCTACTGGTGTGGGTGAAACCGTGCGTAATGCCGTTCTGGTCCACATAGAAGCCGTCGGTCGTCAGGCTGTTGTTGATGCCGATGACCTGGGTCATCGCCGAGTCAGGATAGTTTTCGGTCGTGTAGTGGGCGGGCAGTACGAGGGTAAATCCCTGGTTGGAAAGAAAGTTGTGGTAGCCAGCGATAACGTTGCTGTTGTTGATACCCAATAACTGGGTAAAGGGGCTGTTGGGGTCGCTGGGATTGCTGACCGACAGAAAGTTGTAACTCTGTGCCCAGGCTGAGGTGCAGAGCACCAGTGCGAAGGTCAGGGTGACGGGAAGTTGAAAGCGCTTCATGGTAATTTTCTCCTCTCGCGTTTTTGGTTAAGCGGCGGCCGGCGACATTTGAAATTCTGGGGTCTGGAACATTTCTTCTGGTAAGCGGTTCTGCCGATGTCGAACAGCCGTCGCTCCGCATCCGCCTACACTTACATATGTGACATTCGCGTCCGGATTCCCTCATGCAGACGAAAGATTTTTTGCGGCGGGTGAATGGACGGCAAAAGGGAGAGCGGAAAAAGCGTGATGTTGGGGTATAATCCTGCCCAGAAATCATGACAGGATAAAGGTTTATCCGGTCTCAACGGGTCAGTTGTGGGCCCCCAAACGAACGTTCCAGGCTGAGGAAACGCGGAATGTCGGCCGATCGGCAGGACGTGACAGTACTGCTCCAGCAATGGAGAGGTGGCGACCACGAGGCCCTTGACCAGTTAATGCCGATCGTCTACGACGAGCTTCGCCGGCTGGCCGCGCGATGCTTGCAGTCGGAAAGGCCCGGTCACACCTTACGCGCGACGGCTTTGGTCCACGAGGCCTACCTGCGACTGATGGACGCTGACATCGGATGGCAGGACCGAGCCCACTTCTACGCCGTATCCGCGCGCGTGGTGCGCCGCATTCTGGTGGAATACGCCCGGACACACAGTCGCCAAAAGCGTGGTGGAGGGGAAGTGCCAATTCCCCTGGACGAAGCTGTGTTGATTGGGCCCGAGGCGGCATCGACGGTCTTGGACTTGGACGAGGCGTTGCAACGCCTGGCCGCGCTGGACGAGCGCAAAAGCGAAATCATTCAGCTACTATTCTTTGGCGGCCTGACCTACGATGAAACGGCCGCTGCTCTCGACATTTCTCCGGCGACAGTCCACCGCGAACTGAAACTAGCCAAAGCCTGGCTACATCGGGAACTGGCGCAGAGCCAGCCGTAGGGAGAAGCTGGGCATGGACCCTGCCGATCGTTGGAGCCGGATCGAAGAGTTATTCCATGCTGGGCTCGACCTTGAGCCGCCAGCTCGCCCCGCATTTCTTCAGCAAGCCTGCGGAGACGATACCGAATTACTGAAAGAGGTTGAGTCGCTTCTGGATTCCGCCGAGAAACCGGTGGACTTCCTGCCTCGAGCCGTATTCGAAGTGGCGCATAAGATCGCGTCGAACGATCGCCATGCCAGCGCCACCGGAGTTCAGCCGGCGCGTGCACAAGCTGCCATTGCCGCCGGAACTGAGTTGGCGCATTACAAAATAATTTCCATGCTCGGGGCCGGAGGCATGGGCGAGGTTTATCTGGCCGAGGACATGCGGCTCAGACGCAAGGTTGCGCTCAAAATGCTTGCCCCGGAACTGGTTGGTGATGAGCGCGGGTTGCGTCGTTTTGAACAGGAAGCACATGCGGCTTCTGCCCTGAATCATCCCAACATTCTTACCATTTATGAATTCGGGCAGGCTGACGGATTGCACTTTATCGCTTCTGAGTATGTCGAAGGCGTCACCCTGCGCCAGAAGATTGCTAGCGGCCGACTTGAGTTGAATGTCGCAATCGATATCGCCATACAAATTGCGAGCGCTCTGGCTGCGGCTCATGCCTGTGGAATTGTTCATCGCGATATCAAGCCGGAGAATGTCATTGTTCGAACCGACGGAATCGTTAAAGTGCTCGATTTCGGAATCGCCAAGCTAAGCTGGGGACGGGTGGGAGCGGCAATTCGTCGGAGCGCATCGGCGATTGCAGTTTTGACCAGCGAACCCGGAATGGTGCGGGGCACGGCCAAGTACATGTCTCCCGAACAGGCACGAGGAATTGCGGTAGACGCGCGCAGCGACATTTTCAGCCTGGGATCGGTGATGTATGAACTGGTCACGGGAAGAGCGGCCTTTGAAGGCGAGACGGCGAGCGATGTGATTGCCGAGATCCTGAAAGTGGAACCGAAGCCGCCGACGGAGTTTGTGCCGGAGATGCCGGCTGAAATCGAGCGCATCATCGGCAAAGCGCTGCGTAAGGACCGCGAGACCCGATACCAGTCGGTCGGGGAGTTGCTGATCGATCTGCAGGATTGCAAGAGAGAAGCCGAGTTTCAGGCCAAGTTGCAAACGCCAGCCCGGGCTCAAGCGGAGAAGACGGGATCGGATTGGACAACGCCGCCGCGTGCATTGGCGATACCTTCGGACCCGGTTTCCTCTTCTCGGAGCAGAGTGGTTATGGCCGGCTGCGGTGTTGTTGATTGCGGTTCTATCGGTGGGCTACTTTCTTGTCAGGAAGTCGCACACTCTGCCCATCTCGAAGGGCCCGCGGAGCCTGGCAATTCTTCCCTTTCGAAATCTCAATAGCGATCCCAAAACCGATTTCCTCGGATTCTCCCTGGCGGATGAGATCATCACCAAACTCGACTATGTCAATGCCCTTACCGTGCGTCCATCGTCTTCGGTCGACAAATATCGCGATCAGATCGTCGACCCCAAGCAAGTCGCGGCGGATTTGAATGTGGACACGTCTGCTTACAGGCACATTCATTAAAGACGGCGATGATCTGAGGATTACCGCTCAACTGATCGATGTGAAGCCGGACAAGATTCTCTGGCGGGAAGCCATCGACCTGAAGTATGACAAACTGCTGACGGTTCAAGACCGGGTGGCACAGCAGATCATCAAGCAATTGGAGTTGAACCTATCGCCGGCGGAAGCTGCGAATCTCAAGCCCGAGAAGCCAATCAGTACTGCCGCGTATGAGGACTACCTTCGGGGAATCGATCTTTACTCGCTGAATGAGTTTGCAGCAGCGATCGAAATGCTGGAGAAGGCCACGGCGCTTGAACCCAACTATGCGCCCGCTTGGGCGCATCTGGGGCGAGCCTATACCACCAATGCGTCGCTGCAGTTCGGCGGGCGAGAGGACTACGGCAAGGCACAGGCTGCCTATGAGAAGGCGATCGCATTAAATCCCGCATTGGTTGAGCCGCGAATCTATATGGCCAACCTGTTAACCGATACCGGCAGAGTGGAGCAGGCCGGTTCCTTTGCTGCGGTCGGTTCTGCAAGATAGTCCCAATAACGCGGAGGCGCACTGGGAACTTGGCTATGCCTACCGCTTTGCCGGGATGTTGAAGGAGTCGGTGGCAGAGTGCGAAAAGGCGCGCCAGAACAATCCTCAGGTCAAGATAAGCAGCTCTGCGATGAACAGCTATCTCTATCTGGGAGAATATGAGAAATTTCTGCAGAGCTCTTCCTGCTAATGATTCTGCCTATATCCTCTTCTACCGCGGTCTTGCCGAGTACTATCTGAATCACCGGGAGCAGGCGGAAAAAGATTTTGATCGCAGCTTTCGAAAGAGAGCCTTCTTTGCTTCCGGTGAATGTAGGAAAGGCACTCAGCTACTCGATCAAGCATGATAATGCCCGCGGTTTGAAGCTTTTGCAGCAGACGGAAGACAGGATTGAAGAACGCGGCGTGAGCGATCCGGAAGGCATTTACAAGGTTGCGCAAGCCTATGCGGTTTTGGGAGATAAGGCTTCCGCCTTACACATGCTGCGGCATAGCATCGGAGGCGGATTCTTTTGCTATCCCTACTTTGTGCGCGATCCTCTATTGCAAAGTCTTCGCGACGAGGCAGAATTCCAGGCGCTTATGAACCAGGCCCGCCAGCGGCACGAGCAGTTCAAAACCACGTTTTTTTGAGAGCCCGCCCAAGACTTCCCCACATACTCGGCACGTTCGCTCCTTTACTTAATCACGGCCGGCTGACAGCGAATGCTTAGCGCTTCGGAAACAGTTCAGAATTCAGGCGGCGTGGCGGGAAGCGCAGCGGACTTGATGCCTTCGCACATCGCGTTGTTCACGGTCACGTTGCCGTGCGCGTCAAGCCTGACCGTCCAGATGGTGTCGTAATCGTCGTCCGGCCAATCCGGCGCCGGCTGGACATTGCCGTGATAGCTCGCCAGCAGCGCATTGACAGTGGGTGGGATGTGATCGTGCTCCCAGTCGACCAACACGGTCTGGTTGGAGAATTTGCCGCCATTGAAGAAAAAATTGCTGGCTTCCGTTGCCAACTGGGGCGGGTTCTGAGCCATCATCGAGAAGCTGGCGGCTAGATCATAGGGCAGGTTGTTGGCGATGGCGTAGGGCTCGACGGTCAATGACGTTCTGACATAGGACCAGTTGGAGTTGCCTGAGGCGCTCTCGCTGCCGGGAATAACCTGAGCCGGGTCGATGGAATAGACCAGCGTGGGGTTGATTTTGCCTCGCAAAGCGTTAGGAAGATCCAGCGCGCGCCACTGGCCGGCAGCGACGTAGTTGCCATCTTCATACCAACTCATGGGATGCGCCTCCGCGTGTCGAATCAGGTAAACCGTTTCGTTCGTGTTGGTGCCCGCCGGAATTACAGCGCCGCCCTGACCGCCCGTCACCGCGAATATTGAAATGCGTCTGTTCCGTGCACGGCGCGGCGACGATCGGGGGCGCGGGTAGCACGGGATAGGTGGAAAGTGGATTCAGATTGCTGTTGTAAGTGACCAGGCTGGCGCTTCCCGCCGGTGTGATGGAGATCGCATAAATGTAGTTAGGTCCGGCATAGGCTCGACGGGAGAGCCAGGCCATATCCTTCTTGTTGATTGATGTTTGTCAGCAGACTGCTGATGGTCTCCCATGGCGCCGAGAAAACATAAAAGCCCGACAGCGTTTGCCTTGACGATAGCGCTTACCAGGGCTTCATTGTCCCCGTCCTGATCTCTGAAATCGAGACCCTGGCAAGCGGTGCAGGCCAGGAAGGGCGTAGTCACTCCGCCGGGAACCGGGCTGGACCCATATGACACATTGAGGGGAAAGCTGTGTGCGGTATAGGGAGTGAGGCCCACGCGCTGGACAGAGTGACTCTGGTTAAGCATGGCGAACTGCTGAACCGTCTCAAACGCCACCATGTCGGGATGTTGGCTGGCAGTTTGCAAATGGGTCATCGGTTCCAGAGCGTAGATGCCGGTCACATTCTTCGTCCCCAATACTTTTTGTTCTAGAAACGTGGCCATCAGGAGCGACCGCTGTAAACCTTTGCTGGTGAGATTTGCTGTCGTGGGATTGATATCGCCGGCAGCCTGGTAAGCCAAATCTTCGCTTACCACGAAGATCAGGTTAACGTTTTGGGCGTTCAGCGGAAGAGGAGTCGGGGGCGCTGGTGGATCGGGGCGGGAAGAGCCGCCGCATCCGGCGAGCAGGGTAAGGACAAGAACCAATGACAAGAACTGTACAACGGCAATTTTATTCACAGGGGCCATGAGTCTCTCTCACGACCATTTCACGCTGGAGGCGGCGGAGTGGCAGTGACATCTACCCGGACGTGCAAGGAATAAAACGAGCGAGTCTAGAAAAGGGCAGACTCCCAATCTGGGATGCATAAGCGGCCGAGATTACCGGCGGCCCGCGCCGGGGTCGAGATTGGATTGATCTCGGAATAGTGAGAACATCGATCCCGGCTTAGTGGCTTGTGACAATGACAAGCCATGCCTCAACCTCAGTTTTCTTTGGATGCGGCGTTAGGACGGGAGTGACCAAGCGCGGAACAAATTCCTGCGGCGTGTCGTACAGCACCAGAAAGGAGACGGCCGTGCAAAACTTCTTTCAGGACATGCGTTACGCACTGCGGCAGATGCGGCTGGCTCCCGCTTTTACCCTTACCGCGATTCTTACTCTCGCGATTGGCATAGGTGCGACCACTGCCATCTTTACGCTGGTACATGCCATCATGCTGAAGTCCTTGCCGGTGGCCGACCCGGCGCAGCTGTATCGCATTGGCGATACCCAGGAGTGCTGCATCGAGGGCTGGGAAGACGACGACTGGAGCGTATTTTCCTATCAGCTGTATCAGCGGCTCGCTGCGGCTGCTCCGGAATTTGAAGAGACCACCGCCTTCCAGGACACAACCTGGATCTACAGCATTCGTAGTGTCGCGAAAGACACTGCGGCCCGGCCGTTGCACATCGAGTTTGTGAGCGGAAATTATTTCCATGTTCTGGGATCGGAGCGCTTCGCGGGCCGGGCGATTACTGACGCGGATGATAGCTTATCGGCCCCGCCGACCGCGGTGATGAGTTATCGCACATGGCAGCAATCCTATGGCTCGGACCCAACTCTGATTGGATCGACTTTCGTCATCCAAGGCCAACCGGTAACCCTGATCGGTATTGCGCCGCCGGGATTCTTTGGCGATACCCTGCGCAGCAATCCGCCGGATTTCTGGCTGCCCTTGCAGCAGGAGGCCATGTTTGATGGCCAGAATGCGCTGATGAAGAACAATCAGTCGAACTGGCTGTATGCGATCGGGCGGCTGCGGCCGGGCGCCAGCGTGCAGGGGCTGCCCGCACGCTTGACCCCGGTGCTACAACGCTGGCTGCACAACGAAGATCCGATCCCGGCGGAATTTCGGCCGCAGATCGAACCCGATATCGTGCACAAATATATTCGGCTGGCGCCCGCGGGCGGCGGTGTCACCTCGATGAAGGAAAACTACAGCGCCAGCCTGCGCATCCTGCTGGCGGTGTGCGCTACGGTGCTGCTGATTGCCTGCGCCAACATCGCCAATCTGCTGCTGGCACGGGGCACGATCCGGCGGATGCAAACTGCAGTGCGCATCGCACTGGGAGCTTCGCGAAGCAGACTGGTCCGGCAGCAACTGACCGAGGCAGTGCTGCTCTCTCTGGTCGGGGGCGCACTGGGCATCGCCGTCGCCTACCTGGGTGCGCGATTCATCCTCGCGCTGGCTTTTCATAGCGCGATCTTCATGCCCATCAGCGCCACTCCATCGTGGCCGGTACTGGGATTCGCATTTCTGCTTTCGTTGCTGACCGGCATTTTATTTGGCGTGGTGCCCGCGTGGTTCGCGTCGCACTCCGATCCAGCCGAAGCGCTGCACGGCGCGAACCGCAGTACCCGAGACCGGTCGTCGTTGCCGCAGAAAATGCTGGTCATCGGCCAAGCCGCGCTCTCACTTGTATTGTTGGCTTGTGCCGGATTGCTCACCAGCAGTTTGCGCAACCTGGAGCATCAGGATTTAGGTTTCGCTACGCAGAATCGCATCAGCGTGGCGATTAATCCTCCGCTGCCAACTTACACTCCGGAGCGGCTGGATGCGCTGTATCGCGAGATCGAGGATCGCCTGGTGCAATTGCCTAACGTACAGAAGGCCAGTCTGGCGCTCTACAGTCCGATGTCTGGCGAGAACTGGGGCGAAATGGTGGCCGTAGAGGGCAGAGGTGATCCCAAGCCAAGCGAGGAAAACGCTTCGTCGTGGGACCGGGTCAGCCACCAGTATTTCTCCACCGTAGGCGAAAACGTTGTGCGGGGGCGCGATTTTTCGGAAAGCGACACTACTGGATCGCGGGCCGTAGCGATCGTCAACCAGGCGTTTGTCAGCCAGTTCTTCAAGAACGAAGATCCCATCGGCAAACACTTCGGCATGGATACTTCCCGCTATGCGGGTGACTACGAGATCGTGGGCGTAGTACACGACGCCAAGTATTCCGATCCCGAGCATCCGGTTCGCGCCATGTTTTTCTTGCCTCTGGAGCAGAACTTGCACTATCGCCGAGCCACTGATGCAGCGGCTCGAAGTGAAATCGCACTTCATGAATGGGATCCAGCTAGAGGTTCGCGGAGACACGCGCAATCTGGAGCCGCAACTGCGCAAGGCGCTGGCCGAGATCGATCCCAACCTGACCGTCATCTCCGTGCAAACCATGGAGCAGCAGGTGGCCATGAACTTCGATCAGCAACGCGTGGTCGCGCAGCTGGCTGGGACCTTTGGCGTTATCGCGCTGCTGCTGGCGGCCATCGGCCTGTATGGGCTGACGACTTATACGGTGGCACGGCGCACCAGCGAAATCGGCCTGCGCATGGCTCTGGGCGCAGATCGCCTTCGCATCGTGCGGTTGGTATTACGCGGAGCATTTCTGCAAGTCGCAATTGGACTGCTTATCGGAATTCCGATTGCCATCGGCGCCGGACGTCTCATGGCTGCCAATCTGTTTGAAGTACACAGTTGGGATCCGCTGGTGCTGGCATTCTCAATTCTGGCGCTGGGACTTTGCGCAGCGGTGGCCAGCATTCTGCCTGCAACCCGAGCGGCGTCGACCGATCCGGTCAAGGCGTTGCGCATGGATTGAGGGGATCGGCTGGATACAGGAAGATGTGCGTAATTTTTCTTCCTTACGCTTTCTTGACATTTCCGCGAGGACGCTCCCAGGCTTTGGCGTACTTCCAACTTACGTATTCCGCATGATAGAGGTGCAACAGCAGACCTTCACGGCCGTCGAGGAAGCCTCCGCGCAGGATGTAGTTGTAGAAAAACGTGAGGCGCGGACGTACGACGATATCGAGGAAGCTGAAGCCAACTCGAGGATTTCCAGCAACCGCCATCTCGGCGCCCAGCGACGAGTAACGGTTCATGTGTTCCAGATACGTGTCCAGCGTGGGATAGGCGTGATGCAGGAGATGATTCTTCAACTTCGCTATCGACCCGCTCACTTTGACGTCTTCATGGACCAGTCGATCTTCGAACTGGCCTGTTCCTCGACGAAAGAGGCGCAGCTTGGGATCGGGATAGAAACCTCCATGACGAATCCATCGGCCCAGGAAGAAATTTTTGCGCGGAATCCAGAAGCCGACGGCGGTAGGATTTGCCGCTAGAGTCCGACGGATTTCGTCGGCCAGAGCGGGCTCGACCTCTTCGTCGGCGTCGAGGGACAGCACCCAATCGCCGCTGGCTTTTTGCAGTGCGGAATTCTTCTGGGCGGCGAAGCCTTTCCAATCCTCGACGAACACTTTCGCGTGGAAGGACTCGGCGATTTCGCGAGTGCGGTCGGTCGAGCCGGAATCGACGATGACGATTTCGTTTGCCCAGGCGACGCTCTGCAGCGTGCGCGCGAGGTTGGCTTCCTCGTTCTTCGTGATAATGACGATTGAGAGGCTCAAACACACTATGCTAACCGCAAGCCGTGGCGGCGGGAAGAGGAAACGCGGCTGTAGTGTTAGACCGGTTATGGTTGGTGTAATGGGAACTTTACGCCCGTTGATACGCCCGTCTACGGCTTGAACGAGTCGAGCCGAATCGTAAGCGGCCACGCAACTATGAAGGACACGGCCCCATCAGACGCCGAAGTGCATCAGCCATAACGTTTTCGACATCTCGACTCCCCAAATCAGACGCAAGTGGCCGGTCGCGGGCAAATTTTCAACAAATTCAGAGCTTAGGGTCTGAATTAGTTGGTGGTCTCGATGTAAGCGGAAGACCAGACCCATGGAAGGGCAGTTGGACCATAGGGGGGGCCAGTTGGAGTGCATGAAAAGGGCGGTCCGTTGGGCGGATTTTCTATTTGGGGATTTCCCACCTGATTGGGACCTATGAAAGTCGGGCAGGTGCACCTGGCGAGAGCAAGGTGGGTAACCGGATCTATTTGGCCGGTATGTGTACAGGGGGCCGTCATGCACCCAGCGTAGTTGTTTCCCGGTGGGGGCGGGTTTGCCGGACATGCGTACGGCGTCGTAAGCGGAGGCGGTATCCCGGGATTGTCTGGGCTGTTCCCGATTTCACTGAAGTCGGAGACCAGATCTGCCCCAGGGAATATTCCGTTGGGTTGGTTTGTGAGCGCAGCGCACAAATGCTGTGCCTGCGGTTTCATGACCCCATTGTGTACATCCGCGAGAGTCAGGCAGTTGATGGTGCCGTCACTGCCGACGGCAATCGGCGAGAGTTTGGTTGTAAAGATCCTGGTTCAGAATGGCGGTAAGCTCTACATAAGAGTAGCTGTACTGCCCAGTTGCGCCGGGAGTGTTCACATTGATTTCGTAGCAGCTGCATTGAGCGGCATTGCCGCCCTGCGACAAGGTGCAGCTTGGAGTGTTCAGTGGGAGCCCCCGGAACTCCGGAATAGTAGCAAAGTGCAATTGGGCTTGCATTTGCCGGCAGGCTGCAGGCAAGGAAGTACTTTGTCGCGTCGGCCATGTTAGGCACCATGACCGCGTCAGCCCACGCACAGGAAGGTGAATTCGGATCAATACATTCATTGATGGTTATATCTTGGCCCCCGTAGTAAGCACTAAGATTGAACTGGGGGTTCATGCAGCTCGGACTCGGCATACAACTTTGAGCGACTACCGGTACCGCCAAAATGCAGAGAACGCCCACCGCCAAGGCATAGCAGCGCCAGCCTTTTCTGTTCGTGGAATTAGCTTTGGTGGGGGGCCGAATCGGTTCCGAAGCCATTGGTGCCTTCTTTCAATCAGGATTGGTTCTAGCCGCCAGTGGACAAGGTAGAAGGACATTCTGGCGCCTTGAAGATTTGAAATTGGCACTCTCGGCAACCGGGCGTGTCACCGGGGCCGTGTCGTTGTGCATAACGTGGGGATAATGTCGCAAAGTTCGCACGCAAGTCTGGTCAATAGTGCACATTCGCCGAATCTAAACTTCCCTCCTGTTCGCTATACCCTTAGCCTGTGGACAACAAGGCCATATCGCAGCCGACTGAATGCCTGCCGTCCCTACAGGATTTGCATCGATTTCCCGCCGTACCCGTACCCAGGGCTGCTGCCCTGGGCTAACTTCATAGCCGCCGCTGCTCGGCTGGATCAGCGCGAGTTCGAAGGATCTTCTCGAGCCGTAAGTTTGGCTTCGGGATATTCAGGCGAATCGTGCCCCCTGAATACCTCACTGTTGGGGCGGCGCCGGCTGTTGTTGCGGGGGAGCCTGCTGCTGTTGCTGCGGCTGTGCCCCAGTCTGCGGCGTTGTTTGCGGCTGAGGCGCCATGGTCGGTCCGGTGTCCGGTCCACCGGGACCGATCGGCTGCAGCTTCGGCGTCGTCAGGTCGTTGTTGTTGGCCGGAACCACGCCCGGAACCTTGGGCGCTTGCTTCACCTGCGCAGCTTCGGCGTCGGTCATGTCGATGCCGAGCCTGGTGAGCGTATCTGCGGTGGAGAGATCAAGCTGCACCTTCGACTTCTCGTAGTTGGTGGCCGCCGCCAGCACGTTGGACTCAGCCTGCGTCAGGTTGCTGGAGGCCTGCAAGACCAGCGTGCTGGTCGAGGCTCCCATGCGCAATTTCTTCTGCTCGGCGTCCAGAGCTTCGGCCGCGTAGTCGCGCGCCGCGATCGCCGCCTGCAGCGCTACCCAGTTCTGCTGCAAGGTAAACTGCGCCTGGCGAACTTGCAGCATGAATGGTGTTCTCGGTCTGCAGCAGAGCTCATTTGCGCCTGGCGATATTCCAGATCAGAGCGCACCTGGTCGGCCTGCACCTGGCGGTTGCGCAGCGGGATGTTGAGATTCACTCCCACGCCCTTGTCCGGGAAGCTGCTGTTGAACAGGTTGCTGAAGGCGCCGCCGTAGCTCGTCGGGAAATCCGGGTGGAGCGCACTGCGTGGGATCGGTACACAGCGGATTCGCTGGACCGGCCAGCGCCGAAGCGCCGTAGAAAGCGTACAAGTCCAGCGCCGGCAGCAATTCATTGCGAAGCGATTTCTTGGTGATCTCGCTGTTGGTGAGAGTCAGGCGCGCGGTCGCGATCTCCGGCCGTTGCTGCAAGGCCTCCGCGATCAGAGTCTTCCACCGGACCCACTTCGTATTCCTGCGTGGTGTTCAGCGTGTCGGTGGGAATCACCGGCGCAATCGCCAGAATGGGGTCGGCCATGTTTCGCGTGATGGCATTCTTCATCAGCAACTGTTCCAGCTGAAGTTCACCTGCGCGGCAATCAGGTTCTGCTTGGCGGTGGCGACTGCGCTCTGCGACTGCACCACGGTCAGCGGCGCCAGCGTTCCCGCCGTGACCTGCTTCTGGTTGTCGGAGAGCGTCTTGTTGGCCAGATCGAGCGCGCGCTGCTGCACGGTCACGTTCTCGTAAGCGTTGACCAGGTCCCAATAGATGTTTTCGATCTGCGAGACGGTGGTGATGATCTGGTTGCGGAAGGTGACTTCCGTGATCATCTTGTTGTTGCGTGCGATGCGGATGTAGCGCAAGTTGGGATCGAAGCCGAAGCCCTGCAGCAAATGCTGCCGCAGCTGGAAGTGGAAGCTCGGGGTCAGCGTGGGATTCAGCGTGTTGAACAATGCATTGGAGGCCACGCGGGTGTTGTCGAAGCCGACAGTCATCAGGGTTCCGGTGGGAAATCCCTGGGTGTAGATGAAGTTGGCCGTGGTGGTGTTCTTGTTCAACTCGTTGGTGCCGGTGAATGACGGTGTTCGACTCCGGCGTAATCGCGCGTCGAGATCGACACGGTGCCGGTGATGACAGGATCGTAGTTGTCGAGCGGCGGGCCTTCGCCCTGGGTGGAGGAGACGATGCCCGCCGCGCCTGCGCCGGCTCCGCCGACGCCGATCGTGGTACCGCCGGCGCCGCCGCCGGTTGATCCGGTAGTCGAGGTTCCCGTGCCGCCGGCCGCGGTCGTGCCGGTTGTGCCGCCGGGCGTGCCTTGCAACAGGCCGGCGTTGACGCCCAGCGCTACGGCGTCCCGAGGACGTTCGCAGGATGTCGGTGTCGGCAATCGACAGGTTGTAGCGCTGAATGCCGATGTCGAGATTGTTTTCCAGCGCCAGGGCCACGGCATCGTTGATCGACAGATACATCTTGCCGTCTTTGAGGAGTCTGATCGACGCGCGCGCGAATTGGTCACATTCAGCGGCGCGACCTGCGCGTGCGGTATAGATCACGAAGGGATTCGGCCACTGCCGCTTTCCGCGGCTGTAGTCCTGATCGGAATAGGGATGGGCGTTGTGCTGGGGCGCCGGCGCCTGCGGCAGAGGGGTCAGCTGCGTTCCCAAGTTCGCCTGCGGTTGGCGCGGTACTGGCAGGCGCCGGAGTTTTGCTGCGCTGGGCTTCTGGGCGAAGCGCGGGCGCGCCGAGCAGGCAGATCAAGAGCAAGCGAACCAGCTATGGCGCTACAGAAGTTAGAGACATTGGAAATCGGACTCAGAAGCAGACATTCTTTCGTTCTCCTAGAAAGGACGCTAAGAGTTCTATATGCCTTTGCGGCAATTTCCTGTCGCCTGATATAGATTTCGGGACAGTTTGCGGAGATTCGATCTCAAGATGACGTCGCAGGGGGACGGAAATTGATTTCAACCTCGTACGTCGCAGAAAGTTAGTATAGCTGACACAATGCTGCGACAAGTGCTCGCTTTACATAGCTTTACACTGCTTAACAGATCGAAAACGTTGGCCCAGGAATCCCTCATGTCGAGGATGCAAGTGAGCCGCAATCTGAAAATCACGCTGGCCTATGACGGTTCGGAGTTTCACGGCTGGCAGGTGCAGCCGGGACTGCCAACGGTGCAAGGCACGCTGGCCGAGTGCCTGAAGCGGCTGACCGGCGAAGATGTGTTGCCGCAGGGATCGGGACGCACCGACGCCGGAGTTCACGCGCTGGCGCAAGTTGCCTCGGTGCAGCTGGAGAGTCCGATCCCGGAGCGCAACCTGGTGGTCGCGCTGAACGATGTGCTGCCGCCGTCGGTGCGGGTGAATTCGGTCGAGGTCGTGCCCGACGAATTTCACGCGCGGCACTCCGCCAAGGCGAAGACCTATCGTTATCGCATCTATCGCGGAGATATTTGCCCGCCGTTTCTGGCGCGCTACGTTTATCACGATCCTTATCCCATGGACGAGGAGGCGCTGATGCGCGCGTCCGAGCACGTGGTCGGCAAGCATGATTTCACTTCGTTTGCCGCGTCGGATCCCGGATCGCAGCGCCCGCATCGCAGAAGCAGAGCAGGAGAAGACGACGTCCTTCCCTTTCGGGAACGCTGAGAACGTGCGCACGATTCATTCTTCGCAATGGGTGCGCACCGAGGAGGAACTGATCTACACTGTGCGCGGAGACGGATTTCTGCACCACATGGTGCGGAATCTGGTAGGAACATTTCTGCTCGTCGGCAAGGGTTCGCTGAAGATCGACGACGTGCCAGCCATCCTGGAAGCCCGCAATCGCAGTGCGGCCGGACCCACGGCTGCCGCTTGCGGCTTGTATCTGGTCAGCGTCGAATATTGAAACTATGGCAAGCGAAGCAAGGACGGCAAGTAGCGGCGTGCATTGTCAGCACGCAATCCCGCCACCGGCGAAGTGCTGGCGGAATGGCCTGCGCAACCGCCTGACGATGTACGCGACGCGGTGCTGCGCGCCAAAGCTGCGCAGCTGCCGATGGCAGGCGACTGCGGTAAGCGATCGCATCGCCGTGTTGCGGCGATTTCAGCAGCTGCTTGCGCGAGCAGCGGGATGCGGTGGCCAGCCTGATTTGCCGCGAAGCAGGCAAGCCCGCGGCCGAGGCGCTGGCGACCGAAGTCCTGGTCGTGCTGGATGCGGCGGAGTTCTGCATTCGTCAACGCGCATCGCATTTCTGCGCGACCAGCCGCTGCCGCACGGCAACCTGGCCATGAAGACCAAGCGCGGCAAGCTGGTGCGCGAACCCTACGGCGTCATCGGCATCATCGCGCCGTGGAATTATCCCTTCTCCATTCCTGCCATCGAGACGCTGGGCGCGCTGGTGACCGGCAATGCGGTTGTGCTGAAGCCCTCGGAGTTCACGCCGCTGATTGCGTTGGAGCTGCAGCGGCTGTTGCTGCGCTGCTGGCCTGGATCCTGATCTGATGCAGGTGGTGGTCGGCGAAGGGCCGGCCGGCGCGGCGCTGATCGAGTCGCCCATC
This sequence comes from uncultured Acidobacteriaceae bacterium, assembly GCA_963746515.1. Lineage (GTDB taxonomy): Bacteria > Acidobacteriota > Terriglobia > Terriglobales > Acidobacteriaceae > Bog-257. Next base: position 71,062 of record CAVVBO010000008.1, read on the forward strand.
GATAAGCTGATCTTCACCGGCAGCGTCGCCACGGGCAAGCGGGTTGGGGAAGCGGCGGCGCGCCGGCTGCTGCCGGTCGTGCTGGAGTTGGGCGGCAAAGATCCCATGATCGTGCTCGACGATGCGGACGTGGAGATCGCCTCCAGCGGCGCGCTTTGGGGCGCGTTCATGAACTGCCGGCCAGACCTGCCTGTCGGTCGAGCGCTGCTACGTTCATCGCAGTCTGTACGAGCCGTTTCTGGAAGCTTGCCGGACGAAGATGGCGAAACTGCGGGTGGGAAACGGCATCGACTCCGAGGTGGAGATCGGGCCGATGATCCACGAGCGTCAGTTGAGGATCGTCGAGGAGCAGGTGGAGGACGCGGTGCATGCAGGGAGCGCGTTTGCTGGCAGGCGGAAAGCGGCTGACGGAACTCGGGCCGAACTTCTACGCGCCCACGCTGCTGGCCGATGTGAACCACCGACATGCGCCTGATGCAGGAAGAGACCTTTGGCCCGGTGCTGCCGGTCGCGCCGTTCGACAGCGACGACGAAGCCATCCGGCTGGCCAACGACAGCGACTTCGGACTGGCCGCCAGCGTCTGGACGCGCAACCGGCGGCGCGGCGAAGCGATGGCCACGAGGATCAAGGCTGGGACGGTCATGATCAACGACATGATCTCGTGCTTCGGCATCGCCGAGGCGCCGCACGGCGGCTTCAAGCAAAGCGGCATCGGCCGCACTCACGGCGAGATGGGACTGCAGGAGATGGTCCAGATGAAGTACGTTGACGTTGACCTGCTGCCGGGCATGCCGAAAGGTCTGGTGGTTCGGCTACGGCAGGCAATATCAGCAGCAGATGGGCGGATTCGTCGATTTCCTGTTTGCCAGCAACTGGGGTGCGAAACTGAAAGGCGCGCTGCGCTCAATCGGATTGCTTCGGCGAAGCAACCGGATTTAGCTGTCCTGGTTGTCGGCTCCGCCGGCTGTTCGAAAGATTTGGGGAAAGCGGATCTCTCATTGGCTGAATAGTTTGCTGAAAAACACAAAACAGCAGATCCCTCGCCGGCTGATCTTTACCCCAACAAGCGCAAAATCGGCGCTTGTCGGGGACCCCGGTCCGCCGGCTCGTGATGACAAAAATAAAGGACTTAGACGCGGCGCTGAAGCGCCGCACTACCCGAACAGCGGATCTAACCGAGTTTTTCAGCAAACTCTGAAGCCGGTTCATGATGACAAGGAATAAATTGCGTGCTACGGCGTAACGAAAGCTACGAGCCTGGAAATTCGCTAAGTCGAGATTTTCAGCAAGGCTATTAAGCCGCCTTTGGGTGATTCGTTTTCCGCTCCATTTTCTTACTTGACTTCAGCATTAGATCGGCCAGGTCAAGATACTTCTGAACCCACGCCGGCGTATCCTGCTGTTGGCCTTCGCTATTATTGGCGATCTTGAGCCAGGGGATTACGGGTCTCTCGTGCCATTGCCTGCTCTCGTGCCATTGCCTGCTGTCGATAAGCTTTTTCTTTCCCATGATCGGCCCTGGCTTACAGTAAGTAGGAGTGTTCCCGGCCAGGGGGAGTGGCCTCAAATTCGATACTTAGGCTACGAATCCCGATAGTATTTAACCTACCGTCATAAGTGCTTGGGATATTGAGATATTCGGCGCAACCGGCGATACTGCCATCATGTCCGAAAATGGCTCGCAGGAGGCTCCACAGCTTCCCCAACATAAGGTGAAGTATAAGAAGGCGTTTCAACGAGCCTGCAATGAACCCTGCGACAAAGGCAAGCTCTGCGGCGGCCATCTGAAGCGCTGGTTCTATCTGGCGGATGTTTTGGAGCAGAAATGCGGCGATGTGCGGCAGGCTTTTGGCGATCAGGCGAAATCTATCGCTGCGAGCGCTGCCGGACGCTGTACTTGCCCAATGACGAAGAGCCGCGAGGCAGAAATGTCGCCGGCCTGGGCCGGCAGTCGGTATTTGGATTGACGTTGCTGCCGAAATCCGGCGAAGAAAAAGACAAGCAATAAGCACGGTTTGGGCGATAATTTGAAGAAGAAGTTCGTCCGGCGGATCAGGTCCGGCGGTTTAGATAGTCCGACGCTGTGGGGCGGCGCAAACCTTCCTCGGCGGAGTGTCATCATCTTGTTGGGTGGGAAACGGGGTAACGAGCTAACGTGTCTGCCAATCTTTCAGAGTTAATTTACGACTGGAACACGATCTATGCCCGGTCCATGGTGCCGGCCGGCAAAGTTCTGCTGAACGACGAATCGCTGCGCGACGGCCTGCAATCGCCCTCGGTGCGCGATCCTACCATCGAAGAGAAGATCGAAATCCTTCACCTGATGGAAGGCGTCGGCGTCAACATGCTCGACATCGGGTTGCCGGGCGCCGGTCCTCGAGCCGTGGCGCACGCCGAAGCGCTGGCTCGCGAGATCGGCCGCGCCAAGCTGAAGATCAAGCCCAACTGCGCGGCCCGCACCCACCAGAATGACATCCGCCCGATCGCCGAAATCGTGGAGCGCACCGGCGTTCCCATCGAGGCAGCGACCTTTATCGGCTCGAGCCCTATCCGCCGCTACACCGAAGACTGGACCGACGACTTCCTGCTGCGTACCACCGAAAATGCGGTGAAATACGCCGTCTCGCTCGGCCTCGACGTGATGTACGTGACCGAAGACACCACGCGTTGCGATCCTGAGACCATCCAGCGGCTGTACAGTACGGCGATCAGTTGCGGCGCGAAGGCCATCGTGATTTGCGATACGGTTGGGCACGCGACTCCGATGGGCGTGGTCGCGCTGATGCACTTCGTGATCAACGAGGTGGTGAAGCCGTCGGGCGAGAACATTCGCGTCGAGTGGCACGGCCACAGCGATCGCGGATTGGCGGTGGCGAATTCGATTGCCGCGCTGGTGGCGGGAGCCGAAGTGGTGCACGCGACGGTCTTAGGTATTGGCGAGCGCGTGGGCAATACCCAGATGGACCAGATGCTGGTGAATCTGAAGCTGCTGGGCATCGAGCCCTGGAAGAGCCAGGACCTGACTAAGCTGAAAGCGCTTTGCGATGCCGTCGCCGAAAGCTACCGGCGTTCCGATTCCCAAGAACTATCCCGTGGTCGGCGACGACGCTTTCCGCACCGGAACCGGTGTTCACGCCGCAGCTGTGATCAAGGCCTATCGCAAGAACGATGTGATGCTGGCCAACAGCATCTACTCCGGCGTGCCTTCGCATTTCTTCGGCATGGAGCAGGTCATCGAGGTCGGCCCGATGAGCGGCAAGTCGAACGTGCAGTTCTGGCTGGAACGGCACGAGATTCCCGCGACCGATGAACTGGTCGACCGGATCTTATCAGCGCGCCAAGGAGTCGGACCGGACGCTGACCGATGCCGAAATCATGGAATGCGTGCAAGCTGCGAATGGAGTGCGGTCGGAGCTGGCATCGTAGAACTGGCATCTACGCGGGCTTATACTCGCTTGTGTTCCATATTTATGGCACATGTGAAACAATAGCGACATGAAGCAGGAATCCGTTCGTACTACGGTTGACATTCCGGCGCCCCTCTATCGCAAGCTCAAGGAGCAAGCCGCTGCGCGCGGTGAATCCGTACGCGAGCTGGTCCTGTCTGGTGTCAGGAGCGTCCTGTTGCAAGGGCAGCGTCCCCTACCCAAGAGAGTGCGGTTCCCCCTGATTGTCTCGGAAGGCCCCAAAGTAGAGGTGACGAACGAGCAGATCTATGAACACGTTGAATTTCCTTGATGCCAATGTTTGGCTGGCCCTCTTGTGGAATCGGCACTTGCATTCCGAGCAAGCCAGACTTTGGTTCGAAGAAGTCCAGCGATGAGCAATTCTTTTTCTGCCGCGTTACTCAGATAACCGTTCTGCGACTGCTGACGACCGAGAACGATCATGGGGAAAGACGTCAAGACCATGGCACAAGCCTGGAACCTCTGGGACCGAATCTGGGCTGACAGCCGCATTGCGTTTCTGCCGGAACCTGATGGTCTTGAGACGGAGTTTCGGTCCCGCTCGCGTCTGTCCAGTCGGTCCCCAAGGTTTGGGCCGATGCTTATCTCGTGGCTTTCGCCTCCGTTGCTGGTCTTACGGTTGATAACTTTTGATCGAGCTCTTAAGCCGCATGGCGGTTTCGTGCACGTGCTTTAAGGCGCAGTGCTCCGTTCCCTTCTCTCCACCTCACCGCCGTATTACTATGGGTCATCCATCATGGCCCCGGGTTCTCCAGTACGAACGCCTTCCGCAAGCGAGTCCCAGGGATCCCGTTCGGCTCAGCAGCAGGTAGCTCGGATTGCCGAACTGCGCCGCGTTCATCAGGCCTTTGCCTGGTTCCGCTCGCATGCCGCGAGTCTGGAAGACTCGCAAATCCAGGTGACTTCTGTAGCCGCGCCGCCCTGGGGCGAATCGGCGCGCAGCGCGTGGCTGGCGGCACGCTTCGAAGAATTGGGGCTTACCGACGTTCATCGCGACGAGATTGGCAATGTCTTCGGCATTCGTCCGGGGACCGATCCCAACGCTCCTTACATTGCTCTTAGCGCTCACATCGATACCGTTTTTCCCGAGGGAACGCCGATCGAGGTGCGGCGCGACGCCGACAAACTCTACGGCCCCGGCATCTCCGATAACTCCTCGGGCATCGTGGCGTTGCTGGCGATTGCCGGCGCCATTGCGAGCGGCCGAGCTGACCAATACCGCGCCGATTCTGTTCATCGGCGATGTCGGAGAAGAGGGGGAAGGCGATTTGCGCGGCATGCGGCACATCTATCAGCAGCCCGGTGGTCGGCGACGATCGCTTCGCTGATCGTGCTGGATGGCGCGGGGACCGACACCATCATCGCCGAAGGACTTGGGCAGCCGCCGCTACGAGGTCACGGTTCGCGGAGCCGGCGGACATTCGTGGAGCGACTTTGGCGCGGCCAATCCTATCGTTGCCCTGGCCCGGATGATCGATCGCTTTACCCGCACGCCGGTTCCAACCGCTCCTAAAACCACCTACAACATCGGGATCATTCGCGGCGGGACGTCGGTCAATTCGATTCCGGAATCAGCCACCATGCGGGTCGACACGCGTTCGGCCTCGGTAGAAGAGCTGGACCGGCTGGAGCGCGCGTTGCACGAGGCCATCGATCACGTAATCCCCGAAATCACCAGTCGCAAGAAGCAGGAGTTGTTGAGCGCGGAAGTAAGGGTAATTGGCAATCGTCCGGCGGCCGATTTGCCGGCGGAATCGCAGTTGCTGAAAACCATTCGTGCCGTGGACGCTCAGCTGAATAACACGGCTCGCATTCAACGCGCCTCCACCGACGCCAACATTCCGCTATCGCTGGGGACGGGAAGCCATCGCCATCGGCGCTGGTGGCAGCGGCGGCGGAGCCCACACCATTCACGAGTGGTACGATCCGGCTGGCCGCGATCTGGGATTGAAACGAATTTTGTTGCTTACCCTGGCGCTCGCCGGAGTATCGGGAGACTGAAGAACTCGCCGGGCCACTACTGGGCTTTCTTGTCGTACACCCACTTATTCGTGGTGCTGCCTTTCGCTCCCACAGTCGCCTGACGCTCGACCCCCTGCAATGTTTTCCCGTCATCCGCGAGGCTGTAAGTCACCAAATCGTTCATGGTGGTGCCGTCGGGGGCAATAATTTTCTGATCGATGACCAGAGAGTCGCCCTGCCAATACACACGACTCTTAGTGGTGTAGAGGGTCAAGTTCTGGGTGACTTCCTTCTGGCCGTCGGCGACGGTATCGAGCTTCCAGTCAAAACTCTGATCGCCGTAGACTTGCGTGCGGTTAAAGCCGATCTGAGGATCGTTCTGGTCGATCCGCATGGTCAGGCTGGAAGGCGCAGGAACTTTGAGGCTGCTCTTTTGGGCATCGAAGACCCAGGTGCCGGAGAAGTTTGGTTTGGACTGTGGCGCTTGCCCGTAAGCGGCGAAACTGCACAGGGGCCCAAGGAGGAGGAGTGAAACTATTGTACGTTTCATGGCGGCAGGATTTTAGCAACAGAGATATAAAGATTTTATAAAGACTCACAGGATTCGAGCGCTCGGTCTATACTTTTTCGAATCAACCGAGAGGAACGCCAATGAAGACACGTTTGGTTGCTGTATCGTGCTGCATCGCCGTGGCTGCCATGCTGGCCTATGGGCAAAGCGCGGACGAAGGCTATCAGATGGCCAGAGTCGTCGCCTTCGAAAGAATCGCCGCTGACGCCCAGCATATGGAAAATTCGGAACAGTACAAGATGTCCATGCGGCTGGGCGATACCATCTACAATTGCCACGCCAACGCCCCGGCTGCGGTTTTTCTTGACTGGACCACCGGGAAAGAATTCCCCACGAAAGTAAACGGTAAAGTCTTGCTGGTGAAAAATCCGGACGGTCAGGTAGTGGAGTTGACCATTGTGGGTAAGAAAGCGCCAAAGTAAAACGCAGATTCTGCGGCCAAGGTTCGCCCTCCAGTTGGGCTAAGCTGGGATTTCAGCAGAGCAGCGCCCGGGCCCCAACCTTCGATCGCCCAGGTTAGCTTCCAGAAGACGGACGCGAACTTGGGGCACAAGCTCCTTCTATTATTTTAGAAGCGAGGCGTCGCCGGACTTACCTGCGGTATTGCTGGTCGGTGACCTGCTCCATCCAGTCGACCACCTTTCCGTCCTTCTTTTCCTGAATGGCAATGTGGGTCATGCCCGTGGTCGGCGTGGCTCCATGCCAGTGCTTTTCGCCGGGCGAAAACCATACCACGTCACCAGGACGGATTTCCTCGACCGGTCCGCCTTCGTGCTGAGCCCAGCCGCAGCCAGCCGTTACGATGAGAGTCTGTCCGAGCGGATGAGTGTGCCATGCCGTTCGTGCGCCCGGCTCGAAGGTTACGCTTGCACCTTGAACCGGGGCCGGGTCGGGCGCCTGAAACAGCGGATCGATACGGACCGTGCCCGTGAACCAGTCTGATGGTCCTTTGGTGGAAGCTTGCGAGCCAACTCGTTTGATTTCCAATTCAGAACTCCTTGTTTGACCTTCGATATTGTATCCAGCTCTGCCAGTGCACGACTTATGACGAAGCCTCTCTGGCTATCCGTTTCTGAAACCCGGAGCAACTAGCTCCGTCGCCACCGGGCTGTGCAAAGTTAATAGGTTGCTGTAGGTGAGTCGCCATATCCCACGTATGCCAAAGACAGCATTCCGGCACCCGGCAACGTCACAAGCCTCTGTGATCCCGCCGCTAGGTGTCACTGAGGCTCCAAGATACAATGGGAAGTGGAAGGATGAAGGCGGAGCTGTCTTCGGGCGCGACTTCGCGAAACATCCTTCAGAGCGTGACTGAGTGATTCGACTTCAGCAACGTTTTTTCACCTGCTTGCCACACTGCATCTCGCAAGATCAAACCTCGGTTCATCCCCGAAAATTCTCGTGTAAGTCTTTGCTGCTCAAGATTTTGCATGTAAGTCATTTGGGTTCAAGATTTTTCGGGCGCTCACCAGTGTTTTCAATATTTTACGGAGGAACAGGGGGAGGGGGGTGGGCAGGCAGAAGCCAGTTTTCAACGGCGAGCGGCAGCTTAGACTCTCGACCCGTCGAAGAGAAAAAGCAGATCCCTCGCCGGCTAAAGCCGGCTCGTGATGACAAAAATGAAGGACTTGGACGCGGCGCTGAAGCGCCGCACTACCCGAACCATCGCTTCCACCGCTTTCTTCGGCAGCCTGTAAAGCCGACTCGTGATTACAAAGTTAGGGAATTCGCAAAGGCGCAGCTAAAGCTATGCCCCTTCAAAAGCCACCGCAGCGGCAAAGGCGACCACAGTTTTCAAGGCGAACACGGCCTAGTTTTTCGATACAGGGCAGAGCTGCTGCCGGTCAAAATGACTCGTCCGCGGGGCATCTTCGCCCTGATCGCTCTTAGCATGTCGCTTGCGATATCATTGGGCGCGTTGAATACGAATTCCTCCGATCCGGCATCGACGGCGAAGTCTTCCGCCGCCGGTAATCCCGATATCCTGTTCGTCGATGCCGATATCTACACTCAGGCAGCGCCAGCTCGCGCCGAAGCGATGGCGGTTCGCGACGGTCGCATCCTCGCCATTGGATCCAATGCCGACATCCGCAAACTGAAGGGAACTCACACCCAGGTTGTCGACTTGGGCGGACGTTTTGTAATGCCAGGCTTCAACGACGCTCATGTGCATCTGGCAGCAGGGGGATTCCGTCACTACGAAGTCGATCTGACGGGGGCCCAGTCGCTGCAAGAGATGCAGCAGCAGATCGCCGCGCATACGAAGCTTCTGGCGCCTGGTGAATGGATCATGGGCGGGGGATGGGACCACACACTTTGGGTCGGAGAGCAGTTGCCGACGCGGCAGGATCTCGACTCGGTGACCGGCGATCATCCCGCGTTTCTCGGTCGCGTGGACGGCCATATCTCCATCGCCAACACCGCCGCGCTGAAGGCGGCTGGAATCACTGCGAGCACGCCCGATCCGCCGGGCGGCAAGATCGATCACGATGCTCAAGGCCAGCCGACAGGGATCATCCGCGAAGATCCCGCCATGACGCTGGTGTGGTCGAGGATTCCCGCCCACACTCCTTCGCAGCGACGCCGGGCGGCCGAATACGCTTTGACCAATGCCGCCATGTGGGGCATCACTTCGGCGCAGGACTATTCAACCTGGGAAGACTTTCTCACCTACGAAGAGATGGAGCGGGACGGCAAGCTGCCAATTCGGATCAGTGAGTGGCTCGACTTCAACAACTCTGTCGAACTGCTGGAGAAGCACCGGGCGCTGCATCCGGCGGACGACCCCATGCTGCACACGGCGATGCTTAAGGGCTTCATGGACGGGTCGCTGGGCTCGCGGACTGCGGCTCTGCTGGCGCCATTTTCGGACGATCCCGGCAACTCGGGCTTGCCGCGCTACCAACAAAGTCAACTGAACCGCATGGCCGTCGAGCGTGCGGCGGCGGGATTTCAGCTAGGCTTTCACGCGATTGGCGATCGGGCCACCCAGATGGCGCTGGACGCTTATGCCGAAGCCGAGCGCAGTGCGCGGGAAAACAATTGGTCACGCGATTTCCGGTTTCGCATTGAACATGCGCAGGTCATCGCACCCGGACAATTTCAGCAGTTCAAGGAACTGGGCGTGATTGCTTCCGTGCAGCCCAACCACCTGCTGACCGACATGCACTGGGCGGTTGAGCGCATTGGCCCCGAGCGGGCGAAGACTTCGTATCCCTGGAAGCAATTTCTCGATGACGGCATCCCGCTGGCATTTGGAACGGACTATCCGGTCGAGCCGATAACACCCTTTCGGGGAATTTATGCGGCAGTGACTCGCAAGAACGAAGCTGGAACTAAGGAGTATTTTCCCCAGCAGAAAATCAGCATTGAGCAGGCGCTGGCGGCGTATACCACGGGCGCTGCATATGCTCAGTTTGCCGAGAAGGAGAAGGGAACACTGGCTCCGGGAATGCTGGCCGACTTTGTCGTGCTGGATCGTGATTTGACGAAAATCCCGCAGCCGGAAATTCTGAAGACACAGGTGTTGCGCACCGTGGTAGGTGGGAAGACGGTGTATCAGGCGGGAAGACCGTAGCCAGTTGTCAGTTGTCAGTTGTCAGAAACGGCGGATTCCTCGCGGGGTTGAAATTCGATAGGTGATGAGAAGAGAAAGGAAGAAGCAGCAGGTCTCTCCACTGCGCTTCGCTCCGGTCGAGATGACAAAATCTTGGTGCTTCGCTTCGGTCGGAATGACAAAGTGCTTTTGCTGGCAACTGACAACCGACAACTGGCAACCGACAACTGCTTCAGGTGACCAATTGCGTGCCGCCTGCGTCTATATAAGTGAGCAAACCGGCAGTGATTCCCCACACAATTCAAGCGGTAAGTGGCGGCGACTGTATAATTTCTACTGGCTGGTTAGCCGGAGGATACTGAATGGATCCGCAAGTTTCTGGTTTAGGGCAAAGGTTTAAGGCCAATCGCTTTGCCTCAACCCTGGTGATCCTGGCGACTCTTACGCTAGGCATTTTGATTGGCACCGTAGTTTCTGGAGCCGTAAAAGGTAAAGAGCAAAACTCTTCCGCCGACGCTACCCCGCTGAAGGTTCCTTCACCCGTCCAGATGTCGAACCAGTTCTCGACCATCGCTCGCCAGCTGGAGCCCTCGGTGGTGAACATCAACACCGAATCGACCATCAAGAATCCTCATCAGCGCATGGGACCTCCGGGACAAGGCCAGGATGAAGGTCCCGGCGGCGGCGACGAGGACAATCCTTTCCAGGACTTCTTTAACCGCTTCTTCGGCGGACAAGGTGGACAAGGCGGCGGACAGGCTCCCGGCGGAGGCGACATGCGTGAGCGCTCGCTGGGATCGGGAGTGATCGTCGATTCCAAAGGCTACATCCTGACCAATAACCACGTGGTGGATAAAGCTGACCGCATTCGCGTGAATCTGATGGGCGATCCCGAGACCGTGACTTACACGGCCACGGTAATTGGCGTGGACGCGGAAACCGATCTGGCGGTCATCAAGATTGACGCCAAGAAACCGCTACCGGCGGCCAAACTTGGCAACTCCGACGCCATGAGCGTCGGCGATTGGGTGCTGGCTATTGGCAGCCCGTTCGGCTTGAACGAAACCGTGACCGCCGGCATCGTGTCGGCGATTGGCCGCGACATCATTCCCCAGCGTCAATTTGAGAAGTTCATCCAGACCGACGCCGCTATCAATCCCGGCAACTCGGGCGGTCCGCTGGTCAACATGAACGGCGAAGTGATCGGCATCAACACGGCCATTTACACCAGCGGCGGCGGCTACCAGGGCGTGGGCTTTGCCATGCCTTCCAACACCGTAGTTTCGGTTTACAACCAGTTGATTAGTCCCGAGCACAAGGTTTCGCGCGGCTCCATCGGAGTGCAATTTAACGCCGTGCCGAATCCAGCCGTAGCTCGCGTCTATGGCGTTAACAGCGGCGTCACCATCGCCAGCATCACGCCGAATGGCCCGGCGGAGAAGGCCGGCCTGTTAACCGGCGACACCATCGTGTCCGTGAATGGCAAGACGGTGAAGACTGGCGACGAACTGGTGGCCGAAATTTCGGCTCTCAAGCCCGGAACCAGTGCCAAAGTCGGCTACATTCGTAATGGCAAGGAAGCCAGCGTCGAGGTCACCATCGCCGATCGCGCCAAGCTCTTTGCCGCCCGTCTGGGCGGCCAGGACCAGAACGACGAGGAAGGCCAGCCGCAGGAAAGTAAGTTCGGAATCACGGTCCGCGGTATCACCAAGGACCTGGCTGATCGTTATCAGTTGCCGAACACCAAGGGCGTCATCGTGCAAGACGTGAAGCCCGATGGCTTCGGCGAGACGGCAGGACTTAGCCGCGGGGACATCATCGTGGAAATCAACAAGCAGCCGGTGAACAGCGAAGACGATTTCCACCGCATCGAGACCCAGTCCAAGAGCGGTCAGGACATCGTATTCCTGGTTCGCCCGCGAGGCAGCCGCGACAATACCACGGTGTTCATGGGAGGAACTCTGCCCTAGTCGGAAGGGCTGCGGATTCACCGGACGTTAACAATAGGCAACTCAAGGTGCGGCGTTCAGGCATCGAACCAAAGTGGTACCTGGCGCCGCATGTGTCATTTCGGGAACCTGGGTGATTTAATATTTCCCGAATTCGTTAACGTGTCATTACAATAGCGGGATAATTCAAGGTGTTCATAAACTCGTCAGAGAGGTGGTCGTTGCCTATCGGAACTCGTATTGTTCATTTGGCCTCCGTCTTTTTCGTGTTGCTGGTCATGGCCGGAGTAACATCGGCGACCACAACCACCAAGGCAAAACCGAAACATGCGCAGCTTTCCAGCGCCCACACCACCGCCCACGTCACTGCCCACCATCGCTCTTCTACTAAGCACGCAAGCACGGCAGTTGCTCACTCTCATGGTCAGCATGGCATCGATGAGGAGCGGACGGTTGCCATCCAGAGCGCCTTGATACGCGAGCATTACCTGACAGGCGAGCCCAGCGGTAGTTGGGACGAAGCCTCAAAGGAGGCGATGATTCGCTATCAGTCGGCGAACGGCTGGCAGACGAAGATCACGCCAGACTCGCGGGCGCTGATCAAGCTGGGACTGGGACCGGATCACAAGGGGTTGCTGAATCCGGAGACCGCCAATATCCCTTCGCCCCATGAGCTTGGCGTAGACAGCGAAACCGAGCCCGGAGGAGCTGCCAACCAGCAATAATCAGGATTGTCGCTCGGCATAAATGAGGCGCGGACATCCCGCGCAAGAATCCCACGTGTCCCGCGCGGCCGTCACGGCTCCGTGCGAGCCGAATGTGCTACTCTCCTTCCGTCTCCATCTGCATCTTGAAGCGAGGTGAACATGGCCCAGCAAGAGCACAATCTTCAGATCGACTACATCGAGCTTCCCGCGACCAACATCGAGGCGACCAAGCGCTTCTACATCCAGGTCTTTGGCTGGACATTTCAGGACTATGGGCCGGATTACACCAGCTTTCATGATGGCCGCCTGGCCGGCGGATTCAATACCGGCGCGGAACCTGCCGGCAGCGGTGGCGCTAAGACTCGCGGCCCACTGATCGTAATCTATGCCAGCTCGCTGGAAGACACCTACGCCAAGGTCACGGAGGCGGGTGGAAAGATCGTGCGCGAGACTTTCGGGTTTCCGGGAGGCCGCCGCTTTCACTTTTCCGATCCCAACGGAAATGAATTGTCAGTGTGGAGCGAGTAAGCCGTACCGTCGAGGCCTGGAGAGTAAGCGGCTCGATCGCCGTTATCCCAACCGGGATGAATCGGAACGGAGGGAGTTGCGTTTTCCGGCGGCATAAAGCGCCACTCCTCCCCCCAACAGAATCGCGCTGAGCACAACGACCTTCCCCACGGCAACAATCTTGTTCGGCTCGCTGGCGTCTGGAATCATCGAGCCTACGATGACCGCGCATGTCGTTACGAATCCCAAACTCGCCAGCATGATTGCCACCGGCTTCCCTCCGGGAATGCGGATCACTCCCGCTTCAACCGGTTCGCGCTGCAGACGGATCAGCGCCGCGAACATGAACAGGTAAGGTATGAAGTTGGTGATGATGGACATGCTCACCAGCAGGCTGTAGGCGCCCCGCACCGTGCTGCCTAACTGTCCCAGCAGGATGACCACTACGCAGCACAGCGCTTGGACGATCAGCGAAACGTAGGGCGTTCCCCACCGGGGATGGACGCGGCCGAATGCTGCCGGTAGATAGCGATCGATCCCGGCAACGAACGGAACCCGCGATAGCGCCGCCAGATAGGCTCCGACTGCGCCGAGGTTCGCGATGCAGATCAGCAGCGCCACGGCCGGTCCCAGGCCTCGCCAGCCGACGCGCTCGGCGCTGCTGGAGATCGCCTGCATGATGCCTTCCAGGCTGTTGAGTTGCTGGTGCGGTAGCACCACTAGAATCGCGATCGTCCCCAGAATGTAGCCGACCGTGATCAGAACTCCGGCAATAAACAGCGCTCGTGGGACTGTGCGTCGAGCATTCTTGATTTCTCCCCCCATGAACGACGCCGACTCCGCGCCACAGAACGCAAATAACAGCGTTGCCCAGACGCCAACGTTTCCGATCCTTAGCGAGGGCTTCAAGTCGGAAGCATTAAAGCTGGTGGCCGAACCAAATTTCCACCACGCCATGATGCCAACCACACAAAGCAGGCCGACCGGCAACCAAGTCCCGATCGCTCCCAGATTGCTCAGCCATTTGCCTATGTTGAGTCCGACGATGTTGAGCGCCAGCGCGAGCCCAAGTCCAAGAAGCGAAAATAGAATAAAGAATACTGGGCTTTGCTGAAGTCCTTTCCACTTGTTGCCGCCCACGTAAAGCGCATTGCTGGCGGCGAAGTAAAGCAGCGCCGGAAAATATGGCAGGTTGCTGGTCCAATAGATCCAGCCCGTAAGGAAGCCGGCGAAGTCGCCGAAGGCGTGCTTGCTCCAGATATACATGCCACCTTCCTGCGGATAGCGCGACGAAAGTTCCATCACGCAAAGCGCCAGCGGAAGGAAGATCGTTGCCAGTCCGACCAGCCAGATGATGATGCTGCTCGGTCCAGCAGCCGCCGCAACCGCGATCCACCGCAGGCTCAGAGTGGCGACGACGTAGAACATCACCAGGTCGCGAAGACCTAGAACACGTTTAGGTTCCGGATGACCGCTCGTTTCGGCGCCTGGTAGAGGATCGACTTGGATTGAAGGTTGCATGAGTGCTGCGAATGCCGGAAATGCTGGACCTGTCCTTTGCGGACCTATCCTTGGTTTTGAAGGGGCACAGCTTTAGCTGTGCCACCCAGCTTTACGTTCTTATCGACTTTAGCCGTGGAGGGAATTCGATTTCCGGCAGCCGATGTCAGCGCTTTCTTCGAAAAGCCGACTTTCCGCAGCGGCTGAAGCCCTCAACGTTGGTCGGCGGTTCGGCACAGCTTAAGCTGTGCCCTTTCAAAACTACGTCGCCATGACCGCTCACATGGGCAGAATATAACGATAAAACTCATCGTCGCGTTTCCACCCCAGACTCTCGTAGAGTCGCTGCGAAGGAACGTTGTCGCTGGCCGTTTCCAGCGTCAGACAGTTGGCGCGCGTGGCCTCCGCCAAATCGCGAGCGCGTTCCAGCAGCGCTCGCCCCACGCCCAGCTTCCGCGCCTCGGGCACGACATACAGATCATTCAGAATCCACTGGCGCGTCAGGCCTACCGATGAGAAAACCGGATACAGCTGAACGAATCCAACTGGCAGCCCATCCTGCCGAGCCAGAAAGACTACCGACTCGCCCTTGCTCAGCCGCGCGAACAGAAAGCGGCGCGCGGCCTCCACGTCCGGAGGCTTGCCGTAGAACTGGCGATACGCATCAAACAGCGGCGCCACTTCGCCGACATCGGCCGGTGTGGCATGTACGATTTCCAAAGCATTTTCCACGCGAGGCATGGGGACAAAGGGAACACGACAACGCCTTGCCGTCAACACTTTTCGTGAGACGATGGACTGTCGTCATTCGTTTCGCAGATTAGCATCGGAGACCTGTTGAAAGAGCCTTCGCTATCTGATCTTGTCGCGTCCTACAACGATCAGGATCCGCTGGAGCACGCCCACACCATTCCCGCGCCCTGGTACGTAGACGAGCGCGTCGCCGAACTGGAACGCCAGAATGTTTTTGGCCGCACCTGGCAGGTGGTGGCGCGGGCCGATCAACTGACTCAGCCGGGAGAATTTGTCACCGCCGAGCTTAGCCGGCGAGCCGCTGGTGATCGTCCGCGGCAATGACGGCCAACTGCGCGCCTTCTATAACGTCTGCCGCCATCATGCCGCCGCTGTCGTCACTGAGGAGCAGGGCACAGCCAGCATCTTCCGCTGCCCGTATCACGGCTGGAGCTACGGCGCTCGACGGCTCGCTCAAGGGCGCGCCCGAGTTCGAAGGCGTCTGCTCCTTCGATCGCTCGCAAAATGGATTGCTGCCCGTTCGGGTTGATACGCTGGGAGCAGTTCGTCTTCGTCAACCTTGATCCCCAAAGCTATGCCCCTGGCCGATTTTCTGGGTCGGCTGGTTCAACGCGTAGCACCGCTGAATCTCGGCTCGCTGCATTTCTTCGAGCGCCGCTCCTACAGCCTGAATTGCAACTGGAAAGTCTTCGTCGACAACTATCTCGACGGCGGCTACCACGTTCCACACCTGCACAAGGGCCTGAACAGCGTTCTCGACTACAAGCACTACACCATCGAGAACGAAGACCGTTACTGCCTGCAATCGAGCCCCATGGTAGCGTCTGAGTCGACGATGCCACGACCGCTGCCACCCGCACCGGCGACCGCGCCTGGTACTTCTGGCAGTATCCCAACTTCATGATCAATCTCTACCACGGCTACATGGACACGAACCTGGTTCTGCCCGACGGTGTCGACCGCTGCACCGTCATTTTCGATTTCTACTTCGACGACGTGAGCGAGTCGGCCACCGACCGCAACCGGCAGAGCATTGCCGTCGGCGAGCGCGTCAACGATGAGGACGTCGGTATCTGCGAGGCCGTGCAGCGCGGATTGCACTCCCGCGCCTATGGTGCAGGACGGCTGTCTGTTCGCCGCGAAGCCGGCGAGCATCTGTTTCATCGTCTGCTGGCATCGGACTTGAAATTCGGTTTAGCGGAAAAAGAGTGAGTGTCAGCTGCGGAGCGGCAGAATTTGTTTTAGCCGTGGACGTAGGCCCGCGGTCGAGTATAGAAAATAATTAAGCCGCGTGGCGGCTTGACGGTTATGCTACAGGCCGTAGCGCAGAACTCGCCGTGCCCGTGTAATCCACTTAAGCAAATAAACTTTTCCTTCCCTTCAAATTCCTGTTTTGGGCAGGCACACCCGCGGCCCATCCCTGCATCTGTAGATAGTGAGTAAGCTCTCCAGTTCGCACGAGATCGTCACTCCAACCGCTCGATCCATAAGAGGATTTAACGAATGAGAGTTGCTCTGGTGTCCCCGCCCTTCCTGTCCGTGCCCCCGCAACGCTATGGCGGCACGGAATTATTCATCGCCCAACTGGCCGAAGGCTTGCAGAATAACGGTGTCGATGTGGTGGTCTATTCCAACGGCGAATCCACCGTCGGAGTGGAAACTCGTTGGCTGTACGAGAAGCAGCAATGGCCGATCAGCTGGTGAGGTTTTTGACAATCTGAAAGACTTTAACCACACTTCGTGGGCCATCTCCGACGCTGCTAACGATTGCGACATCATCCATCTGCATAATGTTTCCGGCCTGATGTTCACGCGGTACGTAGGCTGCAAGTTCGTGTATACCCTGCATCACGTCCAAGAGCCCCGGCTCAGCGAGATCTATCACTTTTTCCCTAAAGTCGACTTCATCACGATTAGCGATTTTCAACGCCGGCATGAGAGCATGCCTCGCTTGCGTACCATTCATCACGGAATCGATTTAAGCTCTTATCGCTTACAGACCAGGAAGCAGAACTACCTCAGTTTCTTGGGCAGAATTGCACCCATCAAGGGAACACACATTGCTATTGAGGTGGCGAAGAAGTCCGGTATTCCGCTGAAGATTGCGGGCGAAGTGCAACCTATCTTCCAGGACTATTTCGACAGCATGATCAAGCCGCACATTGACGGCAAGTTCATCGAGTACATCGGCGAGGCAGACTTGGCGGCGAAGAATGAACTGCTTGGCAACTCGCTGGCCATGTTGTTTCCTATCCAGTGGAATGAGCCATTCGGACTGGTGATGATCGAGGCCATGGCTTGCGGCACACCGGTTTTGGCTCTGCCTGGCGGAGCAGTCGAGGAAGTCGTTTGCAACGGGATCTCGGGATTCGTCTGCCGCACTCCAGCAGAAATGGCGCAGCACGCTTCCGTTCTTCCAGGAGCGTTCAGGCCGGCGACGGTGCGGCAGTATTGCCAGCAATATTTTTCCGCGGACCGCATGGTGGCCGACTACATCGCGCTCTATCAGGAACTCGCCGAAGGGGATAGCCCCGTGAGTAAGTCTACGATCGCGTTGCCGCTGAGCGCATGAGGACAAGCGTAGCCTGGAAAGTATGAGCACGCACCTGACAATTCCTCACGACCAACTGGTCGAGATTCCTTCGCCACACTTGGAGCCGCGCCTGGCCTTTCAGTCGCAGGAGCCGCGCAAGGTCGACAGCCTTACACTGATTGACGGCAAGACTTTCAGCGCCACGAATGTCTCCGGTGACGTCTATCCTCCGGGCTCGCCCGATGTCGGATTTTTCCACGACGATACCCGCTTCCTCAGTCATCTGGAGTTGCGCATCGGCGGACATCGCACCGTAGTGCTGTCTTCGGCAACCGAAAAGACATTCTCCGCGCAGATAGAACTCACTACCGGCAACATCAGCCTGCGCGACTCCTTCGACCTGCCCGAGAACACGGTGCACATCCGTCGCGAGCAATTGCTGGCCTCGGAAATCTTCTTCGACCGCCTCACGCTGGAAAATTTCAATCTGACACCGGTTGATTTCACGGTCGAAGTCGAGTTCGATGCCGACTTTGTCGACGTCTTCCAGGTGCGGGGCGTAGCGCGGCAACAACATGGTCAGTACTATCAGCCCATCGTCCGCGACCAGAGCATCGCGTTCTACTATCGCGGACTCGATGGCATCATGCGCGAGACGCTCATTAAACTCAGTCCCGCGCCGGACCAAATCCAGGAGCGTGTAGTACGCTGGGACCTTCTCCTGCAGCCCTTGAAGCAGGTGCAGCTGGAATTGTCGGTGACCCCCTGGGTGGAGGGCCGCGAGTCGCGAGCCCAGGTTTATGATCTCGACCATCATCTGCGGCAGCGGCGCTCTAACTTCGCCCGTTGGGAGAGTAGCTCCACCCACTTCCAAACCGATAACGATGTCTTCGACGCCCTGCTGAAAACCGGAATCGGCGACTTCCATGCTCTGCAAATTCCCAATGGCGATCAGCACATTATCGCCGCCGGCATTCCCTGGTTCGCTACCATTTTCGGACGCGACTCCATCATCGCCGCCTACCAGTCACTGTCTCTGAACTCGCAGCTTGCCGTCGAAACCCTGCGCGTACTGGCTCGCTACCAGGGCAAGGAATATAACGACTGGCGCGACGAGGAGCCGGGCAAAATAGTGCATGAGTATCGTGACGGCGAGATGACTCGCGATGGCGAGATGCCCTTCGGCCCCTATTACGGATCGCTTGACGCCACGCCGCTGTTCCTCATCCTGCTGAGCGAAACCTTCAACTGGACCGCCGACGAACGCCTGGTCGAGGAACTCCTGCCCAACGCCTACGCTGCCTTGGAATGGATCGACAAGTATGGCGACCTCGATGGCGATGGCTTCGTCGAATATCAACGACGTTCGCCCAAGGGGCTGATCAACCAGAGCTGGAAGGATTCCTGGGACGCGAATATGCATCGCGACGGCACGGTGGCGAAGACGCCGCTGGCGCCTTGCGAAGTACAGGGCTATGTTTACGATGCTAAGTACCGCATGTCGTCGCTGTTGCGGTATTTCGGCGATCTCAAGACCGCCGACAAGCTTAAGCGCGATGCGGCCGAACTGGCCCGGCGCTTCGATCGCGCCTTCTGGGTTCCCAGCCGCGGGTTTTATGCCATGGCCCTCGATGCGGAAAAGAAACCGCTGGAGGTGATCGCATCCAACCCCGGGCACCTGCTGTTTTCTCGCATCATCAACAAGGATCGCGCCCGCGTCGTTGCCAGCCGGCTGATGCGCGACGATATGTTCAGCGGTTGGGGCTGGCGCACCATGTCGCAGGAAGAGCGTGTCTTCAATCCGCTCAGCTATCACCGCGGATCGGTGTGGCCGCACGACAATTCCATCATCGCGCACGGCATGGCGCTGAACGAACTGCGCGACGGCGCGCTTCGCATTTTGACTTCGTTGTATCAGGCGGCATCGCATTTCCGCGACTATCGTCTGCCCGAGCTTTTTTGCGGCGTACAGCGCCGCGAGTACGATGAGCCGGTGCAATATCCCGTCTCCTGCTCGCCTCAAGCCTGGGCGTCAGGCGCGATGTTTCTCATTCTGGCCTCAGTACTGGGAATGCATGCCAGCGCGCCGCGCAAAGAACTTAATATCATTAATCCAATACTCCCCGACTGGCTCGATCATCTACATATTCGCAATCTGCGTGTCGGCCGCAGCCGCGTCGGCCTCGACTTCAGCCGCCGCGGTGACCGCACCTTTTGCAACGTTGTCGACGTGGAAGGGGACAAGCTGCTGGTCAATGTTGCGTTCAAGAAGTAACCCTCGGCCGACAGCTTTTTATCAGCGGCAGACTGTGCATCTCCCGCGCCGAGAACAACCGCTTTTCTTTATCCACATTGGGCCGTGAGTTTATTGAACTTCGCATCGTCGACGTGCCAGCAACCTCATACTGCGCAGTCCGCTACAATGGAAAAACGGCGCACAGTTCGCCGAGACGAGTGGAGGATACATGGCGCAAGTGAAAATTACGGCTCGCAAGAATGGGCCGTTCCGCGTGGAGGCCCCCGAGGGCGCAATCGAGTTGGTCGATGCCGACGGTAATCCTTACGATCTGACCGGCAAGACGGCGTTTTCCCTATGCCGTTGCGGCGGCTCGATCAATAAGCCATTCTGCGATGGGACGCACTCCAAAATCGGATTCGACGCGGCGGAGGCTGCAGTGAAAAAGGTCGACGAAGGTGTTCCGGAGCCACCGAAGGCCGGCTCCTAAACCCGGGTTTTGTTCGATGCTTTGATACATGGGGCCGCCTGGCGCGGTCCTTTTAGCGTTAGCGGGGTTTGGTGGCCAACCTTGCCAATATCTCTAATTACCGAGTGTGCTTTTGTGTACTTTCAGCGACTCTTAACAACCCAGTTGCGTTTTCTCTGTGCAGCTATTGAACCTGGTGTTGTAAATTGGCGATTTGTCTTAAATTGGCTATTCCGATTAGAAAGGTTAGAGGTTTAGACGCACGTCCGGGAATCGTCGCTCTCACTATTTCTTCACCGCTGGCATCGAATACAATAGATCCAGGATCACCACCACAATGAAGTACCACCGATCTCACCGATATCTACTGGCCTGTTGCTTTGCTCTGTTGACCTTATGTCTCGCCCTGCCAACCGTGGCCGACGATCGCGGCGAGGGTCCACTGGACCCGTCCCAGCCACAGGGCATCACCGTGGATGAGATCATCCAAAAATTTGCTGCCAAAGAAAAGCAGTTTAAGATGGCGCGCGACCAATACACCTATCGCCAGGATGTATTGGTGCAAACCCTCGACGGCGACACCGTCAACGGTGATTACCACGAAGTCGAGGATGTGCTGTTCGACGATAAAGGCAATCGCATCGAGCACGTGGTCTTCGCCCCGCAATCCACGCTGGTCGGTCTTACGATGACTAAGGAGGACTTCGATGACATTCGTCGCCGAATGCCCTTCGTCCTGACCAGCGACGAGATCTCCGAGTACCAGATCCTCTATGTCGGCAAGCAGAAGGAAGACGAGTTGGGAACCTATGTCTTCGACATCGCTCCCAAGCAGATGGAGAAGAACAAACGTTACTTTCAGGGCCGCATCTGGGTGGACGATCACGACTTTCAGATCGTGAAAACCTACGGAAAGAACGTTCCTGACATCGGTGTCGGAAAGAAACACGGCGAAGGGGAGAATCTATTTCCCAAGTTCACCACCTGGCGCGCCCAGATCGACGGCCAGTACTGGTTCCCCGCATATACCAAGGTTGACGACGAGTTACACTTCTCCACTGGCGATATCCACATCGTGCAGAAGGTGAAGTACACCAACTACAAGCGCTTCGGCGCGAAGTCAAAAATCACCTATGAAGGGCAGGAAATCTCTAAGGGAGATCAGCCGCCAGCCGGAACCCAGCAGTCGGGCCCTACGACAACGGCGCCGAAGCAGTAGGGAGTGCAGTTGGCCCTTGGCAGTTAGCACTTAGCGATTCCGTTTCAGAATCGTGAAAGGCCTAACGCAGTCTTACGCTACTTGCTTTGTTGCTTTGGAGCCGAGATTGAAGCGCTCCAAGCCAACTGCCAAATGCTGACTGCCAAGTGCTGACTTCTCTCACGCCGCTACCGATCGCTCGGCGGCCTGCTGGATAAAACGCTTCATCACGTTCGCCCACATCACCTTCTTGCGCACCGCACTCTCCTTCACGGCCCGCCCTTGGGCAAACATCTGCAGCAGCACTTGCATCTTCAGGGTAGCGACCAGCGCTTGCTCCTGAGCACTCAGGCCATAGGCTTCGACGAACGCGTCTTGCAGCAGTGCGGTAAGGTCGCGATTGCAGAAGGGATATTTTTCCAAGGCCTCGACCGCTGCCAGAAATCTGGCGACATCAGTTAGGGCATGACCGCTCTTGCTCAGGCTGGCGAACTCGCAAAAGCCAATGCCGCCTTCCGCCACCAGCACGTTGAGCGGGATAAACTCGTGCAACACTGCCGACGACCGTACCGGCTTCCTCAACTTGCCGAAGGCGCGTCTGGCATTGCTCAAGATAACGTCAGTCGATTCGGCCGGAAGCCCCTCCTTCTGTGCATTGGCACACAGCTTCTCCATCTCGGATAGAACCGCCTCCCCATCGATCGGTGCCGGCATCCCAACCGTTGACTTGTGAAACTGCTGCAGCCACTCGCCTGCCCGCCTGGCCGCCATTTTCAGTAATTCATGATTGCCCGAGCCCGGCAACAACGCCGACTTCATGATGATGCTTTGCAAAGGCAGTCCATTCACCTTGGTACTTACCACCGCGCCCAGGTCGGCGAAGTCTCCGATAGGCCGCGGAATACCTGCCAGCTTCGATTTTTCGGCCGCCGAATGAGCGCATTGCAGATTCAGAGTTTCTTTTTTAGCTACCTCTCTAGATGCGCCTTGATCACTTTTTCCCCGATAGATCTTGGCGTTGACCCGCTGGCTCCCCGACGGCAAAGTCCAAGACGATTTCGTAAATGTAGTGATCGGGTTTTGGAGTGTGACCCACTACGCGGACAGCCTGCACCTCCGACTGCTGAGGAAAATACGTCGAGCCGTAGCTCCGCAAATTGCTGACAATTTCGTCCAGAACGCTATCTGCCATTAACTCTCCAAACTCCTGCAGGCTGTCCATTGTCCGCATACTTAAGCGCGGGCTATACGCAAGAGAACGACTGTGAGATTAGATGCAGATTGGGTTCCAGCAACACGCAAGCTGGTTACTTTTACGCTATTGATTTTTCACTAAGCTAGTCGCGATCCGCAGAGCAGGCGTAAGCCATGACGAAGGTTGGGTACTAAGATGCACACCTTTGGCAGCGACAGGCCAGTGAAGGTGGTACGCGGCTCGAACCCGGGGCTAACCGATCCGACCTAATAAAATAAGTACTTTCGCCACTTCGAGTCTGACCGTCCCATCATGCGCATGATGTGCCGGCTGGTGTGCAGATTGAAGGCGCGTGGCTCGCGCAGTCAGCTTCATGTTGGTTTCGTGGGGCAGTAGGTTGCCCTTCTTGCGATTGCAGGAGTGGCAGCAGGCCACCAGATTCTCCCACGTTGAGGCACCCCCGCGCGAACGCGGGAATCACGTGATCCAACGTCAATTCGCCCGCGGCCAGGATCTTGCCGCAATACTGGCAGGTGTTGCGGTCGCGCAGCAGAATGTTCTTCCGCGACAGAGCGCGCGTCTGATGAGGAATGCGGCGGTACTCCAATAGACGAATGACCGAAGGCACGCGCATCGCTATCCGTGCGGCGTGCAGGTTGTGTCCGTTGGCTTCCTCCATCATGGCCACGCCTTTCAGTACCAGAATGATGGCACGGCGCGCGGCGCACACATTGATAGGCTCGTAGGAGGCATTCAGTACCAGTACCGGCGCGTGCAATGCCGCCCACTGGGCGCCGGCTCATCCCCGGCTACCCGGGCATGGTGCATATAGCCGGCAAGGGACTTGCCGTATCGGGATGCTGCGCTTTGAACCGGCATCGACATAATCGGCATTTAGATCGAAGCTGTGAGGGACATTGCTTCCGCTTCGATCGCCTCCTCTTCCCCTCGATCGGCAGTCTCGCCTGACACGGCACCCTGGAAGGCGCGGGCCACGGTCACTGCCCAAACTCGCTCTGCCCCAGCTCGCTTGAGCACTCTGGCACACTCTGACAGCGTGGTACCCGTCGTCATGACGTCGTCCACCACAATCAAGGTGCGGCCCTTAACCCGTCCGGGGTCGCTCACCCGAAACGCGCCCCGCACATTGTCGCATGCGCTCCTCACGGCTGAGTCCTACTTGCGAAATCGTGTCGCGCTGACGAAGTAGGATGCCGGAAGCAACCTCCAGGCGGGGAGACAAGCATTTTCCGGCAGCCTGGGCGATTAGTTCAGCCTGGTTGAATCCGCGTGTCCGGCGTCTGCTCTTGTGCAGGGGAACGGGAACCAATAACGGCCGCATGAGTCCACGTCCCAAAAGCAGTTCGCCAATCGCCTGCGCCATCATGCTGCCCAGCGGACCGGCGACCGGGGTGATGCTTTCATACTTCAGCAGATGAATCAGGCCCCGCAAGCCATCTTCGTATTCTCCGAACGAGACCGCCCGCTCAAACTCTGGCTCGAAATCGCGGCAGTTTGCGCAACGGCCATCTCCCATCAGTAACTGCGCGCTGACCAGGCGATCTCCGCAGACAACACATTGCGGCGCGCGCACCGGCCTGATTGCGGCCAGACACTCGCGGCACACCGGAATTCGGGAAATATTATCGAGAGGAGTGTGACAAAGCCTGCATTCGGAAGGAAACAGAACGCCGAAAATACTGCTCAGAACGGTTTGCAAAGGCAAAGCGAGGACAGCACGTTGCTTGGCGCGCGGATCTCGTCGAGTTCGTCTTAGCGTCTCACGACTGCTGAAGATGACCCTCCAACCATCCCATGTGTGCGCTTGGCACACACATGCAGAACCCCGTCGCCGGTGCCTATGGGTCCGAATAAGCGATGGTTGACGCTTGCCCGGTCCCCAAGCACCGTGACTGGTCAGTATATGTGCTCTATCGCTCAGGTGCAATGCCGGAGGAGGTACCCAGCCGGGGATTTCACCAAGATTTCATCGGCAAAGGTTACAGTCGCCGGGCTACGTTGAGATGCGCTTCATAACGGATCCGCCCCTGCCATTTGTCTCGCACTTGTAACAAGTGCCGCTGGCGTGCTAACTTGCGCCGTCGCCATAATTTGAGCGCGCGCGAGGCTTTCTTCATGAGTACTACCACAACCTCTCCCCAAAAGAAGTTCCGCTCGTATGTTCCCGACAACACCACCATGCCCGAGTTCACACTGCGGGCGGTGCTCCTGGGCTTGGTCCTGACTGTCATTCTGGGCGCGGCCAACGCTTATCTCGGCCTGCGCGCCGGCATGACCATCGCCGCGACTTATCCCGCGGCGGTCATTGGCATGGCGGTCTTGCGCCTCATGAAAGGCTCGATCCTGGAAGAGAACATTGCGCGAACCGTGGGCTCGATCGGCGAGTCGGTGGCGGCGGGCGCGATCTTCACCATTCCAGCATTCGTCATTTCCGGCGCGTGGCCGGTGTTCGACTTCGAGCACGCTTACTGGAAATCGTCGATCCTGATGCTGGTCGGCGGTGTGCTCGGCATCCTGTTCGTGACCCTGCTGCGGCGCGTGATGGTGGAAGATCCTGAGCTTCCTTTCCCCGAGTCGGTGGCCGCCTCGCAGATTCACATTGCCGGACAACAGGGCAGCCGCGCCGCCAAGATTCTGTTCGGCAACATGGGTTTCGGCGGCATCGTTTACTTGCTGGGCCAGTTCAGCCTGTTCACGCGCCAGCCGCGACTTCATCGTGAACGTCGGCGCGCTGGGCTCCAGCTTTGTCCGCATGGGCCGCAGCGCTACCTCGCCTAAGCTGCCTGCGGGGGCAGTGACCACGATGTCGGCGCCGCAAATCAGTCCCGGCGTATCTCGGCGTCGGCTACATCATCGGACCGCGGCTGGCGTCGCTGAACTTCGCCGGCGGCGTCATCGCCTGGGGCCTGCTGGTTCCGCTGATCTTGTTTCTCGGCGGTCCAACCCTGGTGGCTCAATTTGCGCCTGCGGGCACCACGATTCCGGATACCGCATTCTGGACGGGACAGGCGGTAGCGGTGTGGAGCTTCATCGTGCGCCCCATCGCCGTCGGAGGCATGCTGGTGGGCGCCTGCTTCACGCTGTTCCGCATGCGTAAGAGCCTGGGCTCGGGCATGGCGCGCGCAGTTTCTGACTTGAAGAAGTCGGCCGCGGCTCACGCCGGCACCGCACGCACCGAGCGCGACCTGAACGCCAAGTTTGTGTTCAGCGGATTGCTGGTCGTGCTGATCAGCATGGTCTTTCTGTACAAGAGCTACGCCGATGCGTGGGGTCCGGGCATCGTCGCCGCCATCGTGATGATCATCGTCGGCTTCTTCTTCGCGGCGGTATCAGGAAACCTGGTGGGACTGATCGGCTCGTCGAACAATCCCGATCTCCGGACTGACCTTGGCGGCGCTGGTGATCGCGGCGTTGCTGATGGTGCTGATGGGCGTCTCGGGAATGCACGGCGTTGCCGCGGTGCTTGGCGTCGCCGCCGTGGTCTGTATCTCGTCAGCGGTGGCGGGCGAGATGCTTCAGGACTTGAAGGTAGGACACATCCTGGGCGGCACGCCCGCCAAGATGCAGATCGGCGACTTTATGGGCGTCACGGTCGCCAGCTTCGCGTTGCTTCCCGTGCTGCTGCTACTGAATCAGGCCAACATTAATAGTGGCGGCACTGGTTTTGGCGACCGCCAGCTTTCCGCTCCGCAAGCCGGCTTGATGGCCATGCTGGCCAGCGGCATTGTTGGCGGCGAGATGGCATGGCCGCTGATCATCGTCGGCATCCTGATGGGAATCGCCCTCATCATGATTGAGGTCAAGAGCCCGATGCTGTTCGCCGTCGGCATGTATCTGCCGCTGGAGACGACATTCGCCATCTTCCTGGGCGGCATGATTCGCTGGGTCACCGACAAGATTCGCGACAGCAAGAACTTCAACGACGCGCAAAAGGCCCGCGTGGAGAATGCCGGAGTGCTTGACGGCGTCGGGATTCATTGCTGGCGAGGCGTTGATGGGCATCGTCATCGCCGTCTTCAAGTACAAACAGTGGCCGCTGCACCCGATTTTCCAGCATCCCAACGTGTTTGCGGGGTTCATCGTGCTGATCATCCTAGCCATCGTGATGATCCGGGTACCGCTGGCCAATGCAGGCAGCCCCGACGAACCGGCTCCGCCAACGGCGATTATGTAGGGAAGCAGCTAGTGACTAGCAACTAGCTGTTAGATGGACATTCCTGATCCTGATAGGGTGTCATCCTGAGCGGAGGCGGCGCTTCGCCGCCGGAGTCGAAGGACCTCTACCCGGCGTAAACCTTGTCGTCCGACATGACCATCGCCTCCAACCTCTCCGCCATCCACGACCGCATCGCGCTTGCCGCACAACGCGCCGGCCGGGCCGTCGACGGCATCGCTCTGATGGCGGTGAGCAAGACCTTCCCCGCCGAAGACATCATCGAAGCCTACGCCGCCGGACATCGCCTGTTCGGCGAAAATCGCGTCCACGACTTCGCCGAGAAATCCGGCGCCCTGACGAACCTGCGCGACGCCGAGTTTCACATGATCGGCCACCTGCAATCCAACAAGACCGCCAAGGCCGCCGAGATTTTCCATGCGGTCGATTCCATCGACTCAGCAAAACTTGCGGAGCGTTTGAACGCTGCGGCGGAAAAGCTCGGCAAGTCACTCGACGTTCTCATCGAAATCAACATCGGCGGCGAAGATGCCAAGAGCGGTATCGACGCTACGTCTCCCGAGCTCGAACGCATACTCACCGGCGCGCCTGAATGGCCCCATCTGCGGATTCGCGGCCTCATGACGGTACCTCCGTTTACCGACGATCCCGAAGGCGCGCGTCCCTACTTTCGGCAACTGCGCGACTTGCGCGATCGCCTCGCCGCGCGCGCTCTGCCGTCGATCAAGCTGGATGTCCTCTCCATGGGCATGTCGCACGATTTCGAGATTGCCATCGAAGAAGGCTCGACCTGCGTGCGCATCGGCACTGCGATTTTTGGGACGCGACCCAAGCCATGATCCCGGTACGCGACACGCCCACGGGTGCGACGTTCCAGGTCAAGGTCCATCCCCGCGCCAAGAAGAATGCCATCACCGGCGAGGTCAGGCGAAGCGCTCAAGCTGGCGTTGACCGCGCCTCCGGTGGAAGGCCGCGCCAACGAGGCCTGCATCGCGTTCTTCGCGGAACTTTTGAATGTGCCCCGTTCCTCAGTTACGATAGCCGCCGGGGAAAGCAGCCGAAATAAAGTGGTTCGAGTGCGCGGGTTGTCGGCCGCCGAGGTGCAAGCGAAGCTGTCGGGGAAATAGCTTGCCAACCTCATGTTCGCCACCGCTTTATATCAGGGCACGAGTTTACTCAACCGAAGAGAACACAAAAGAATCGAGACTCTACCCTGAACCGACTTTCCTCAGCAGCTAAAGCTGGCTTGTTTATTGCAGCTTTACGGCACGGCTGAAGCCGTGCCCTGATACAGACCGTAACTCGAAGCGATTCGTAGGATGGTCATCGTGGTCAGTTTAGGGAAACTGACCACTGACAACCGGGGACTGGCAACTAATATGAGCTTTGCGCAGCGTTGGCGCGACATTCGCACCGGCTTCGAGCGTCCCTTCTGGGTCGCCAACATCAGCGAGTTGTTCGAGCGGCTTTCCTATTACGCGGCATTCGCGTCGCTGGCGCGCTACCTGCACGAGACGCTGCATTTCCCCACCGAGCAGGCCAGCACGCTCACCGGATTCTTCGGCGGGTTAGTGTGGTTTCTGGCGGTATTCGGCGGAACGGTTGCCGACCGGATGGGGTTCCGCCGCGCGCTTTCGCTGGCCTACCTGATCCTGAGCTGCTCGTACTTCCTGCTGGGATCGTTGGGAGCCCCGTGGCTGGCGCCGATCCGCGACAACGTGCCTCTGGTGGCGCTGGCAACCTTCGTGCTGGCTCTACCGGCGCTGGGAATCGCGTTAGTGAAGCCCAGCGTGGTGGGGACTACGGCGCGCGCTTCGAAGGAAAATGTTCGTTCCATCGGCTATTCCATTTACTACACGCTGGTGAATATTGGCGGCGCGGCCGGTCCGCTCGTCGCCTCCTATGTACACCAGCACATGCGCGTGGAAAGCGTCTTTCGGGTCGCTGCGCTAAGCGTATTCCTGATGTTCGTTGCTGTCCTGCTGTTCTTCCGCGAACCGCGCCGGCACGACGAGACCGAAACCACCAGCCTCTCGCAATCCGCCCGGAATTTCTGGACCGTCCTCACCAATCCGCGCTTCATGCTCTTTCTGCTGATCTTTACCGGCTATTGGATCGTCTACTGGCAGGAATTCATTACCCTGCCAATCTACATTCACGATTACGTGAATCCGCTGACCAACACCGAACGCCTGCTGGTCACCGGGCCGCTGGTAGTCATCGCACTGACCCTGGCGATCAATATCTTCACTCAGAAGATACGCGCCTTCAGCGCCGTCATCCTGGGCACGCTGATTACCGCCCTGGCATGGATCATCCTTATCGTGTGGCCGACCGTCACCGGTGTGATCGTTACCCTGGTCGTAGTCGCGCTGGGCGAGATTACGCAGTCTCCGCGCTACTACGAATACATCTCGCGACTGGCGCCTTCGGGACAGCAGGGAACCTACATGGGATTCGCATTTCTGCCTCTGGGAATCGGCTCGCTGATCGGCGGCAGTTTCGGCGGATTTCTGATTCATCATTACGGCGAGGTGAAACATCAGCCGGGAATGATGTGGGTGGTGATCACGGCTATAGGCATTCTGACAGCGATACTGCTGTGGATGTATGACAGGTTCGTGCTGCCGAAAGCGGCGGCTGTTAGCTGACGCCCGTTCGCAATGTTTGTCGTACCGTTTTGTGGTTGTCATCCCGCCTGATGTTTGTCATCCCAAAGCGAAGCCGAGGGATCCGCGGTTCGCCCGGGCAAGGGTCTCCGCGGGGCCAACGACAGCAGGTTCCTCGGCTGCGTACGGGACAGGCATTTCGAGTTAGGCGTCTGCCAAAACCCGGGCGGACGCTGCGCTCAGGATGACACCTTGAAGGTTGGATTGCATCCGGTTTTTTATCTGTCATCCGGTTTTGTGTTTGTCAGTTTATTTTGTATTTGTCATCCCGAGCGAAGGCGAGGGATCTGCGGTTCTCGGGAGGAGCGAAGATCTTCGCGATGCCCAGGAACGCAGATCCTTCGCCTCCACGGCCAAATCGGGCCGCTGCGCTCAGGATGACCATTGGGAAATTACATGAGCAAGACTCCGGCCTACATCGCCAACCACATTCGTACCGTGCTGAAGAACGGCGGCTCGGCGCCGCACGTTGAGGAAGTGCAGTGGTTCTTCAAACAGGAAGTAAAGTCACGCGGCTGGTATACCGGCGAACTTCGCAAGGTCGCAGTGCGCTTTCGGCGGACGATTCTTGCTGAGCACGACCTGCCTTACCTGTTGCAAGTTGCCGATCAACTGTTTCGCGGCGACGTCCTGGAAGAAAAAGTCTTTGCGGTTGTAATGCTGCAGGGAGTCGTAGCGAATTCGGCAAGCGCGAGTTTAAGCTGTTGGAGAGCTGGCTGGATCGCGTCAGCACCTGGGCTGATCATGACGCGTTGGTGCATTACCTCATTGGACCGATCCTTGCCGCCGATGAAACACTGCTATCTCGACCGCCGCGGTGGGCGAAGTCGAAGAAGCGGTGGCATCAGCGCGCCGCCGCCGTAAGTCTGATCCACAGCACGCGCCAGCACAAGAATTTCGACCACATTCAGCGCATCACAGAAATGTTGCTGGCAAGCGACGACGACATGGTGCAGAAGGGACTGGGGTGGCTGCTGCGCGAAGCGGCGAAGGCCAATCCTAAGCAGACGGTCGCACTACCTGATGACCATTCGCGAGCGCTCGCCGCGGCTGGTGCTGCGCACGGCGTGCGAAACGCTGCCGGCATGGCGACGAGGGAGCGGGTACTGTGAAGAAGCGAGCCAGCAACTAGCAGCGGCGTTCAGCAGTGAATGGCAGCATCCTGTCAATTCATGGCTCGCACGCGATTTGTAAGGATTCCGCTACTGCTTGTCGCAGGGACGCTTAGGCAGTCATCGCTCGAAAACACGCGGTACGTGCTTTGCAGTCTGCTTACAGCGTAAGACAAGCAAAAAGTCGGAGCACGTAAGACTCATCGCATGAAAGCCGATATGGCTGAGATGACACGGTATCTCACGACGACCGCAGTCCTGCCTGCCCACGATTGACGTGCGCAATACGCAGGCGCAAGACTCACAAATCGCTGCTCAGCAGTTACCGACTATACGATTCGCCAATTGGCTGATGACTCGTTGCTAACCGCGAGTCGCTAGTCGCTAGCTCTCAGTGTCTCTGTGGTGAACGCCTTCTCATTTACAATAGTTCACGCAATGAATCTTCCTGAAATCCAGGCTGCGCTGCGCGACGGCGGCCACGAATGCTGGCTATTCTACGATCACCATCACCGCGATCCCATCGCCTATCGCGTGCTCGGGCTTTCGCCCAGCATGATGGTCACCCGCCGCTGGTTTTATCTGGTCCCGGCTCAAGGCGAGCCAGTGAAGCTGGTCCACCGCATCGAGAGCCATCATCTCGACTCGCTGCCCGGCAGCAAGATGGAGTACTCGGCGTGGCAGGAGCTGTGGCAGAACCTGGAGGCCATGCTCAAGCCGTATCACAAGGTGGCCATGCAGTATTCGCCCAACAACCAGATCCCTTACATCTCGCTGGTCGATGCCGGCATGCTGGAGCTGGTGCGCAGTTTCGGCAAAGAGATTGTCAGCTCGGCAAACCTGGTGGCGCGCTTCGAAGCGACCTTGACCGAAGCGCAAATGGCGTCGCACTTCAAGGCGCGTGATGCCGTCGACAAAATCACGGCGGCGTTTTTCCAGGAAGTGGGTCGCGCGCGCTCGCAACGGTGGCACCCACGAGTTCGAGATGCAGCAGTGGATCATGGAAGCCTTCGGCCGCGAAGGTCTTGAGACCTGCGATCCGCCGAACGTCAGCGTCAATGCGCACAGCGGCGATCCGCATTACGAGCCGACCTCGGCGACGTCGGCGCCGATCCGCCAGGGCGATTTCGTGTTGCTGGACATCTGGGCCAAACGCAAGCGAGCCCAGACTCCGTCTATTACGACATCACCTGGACGGGGTCGGTGGGCACGCCCAGCGACAAGCAGCGCGAGATTTTCGAGATCGTGCGCGGCGCGCGCGATGCCGGCATTCAGCACCGTGCAGGAAGCCTTCGACGCAAAGAAGAAGATTTGCGGCTGGGAAGTGGACAAGGCCACGCGCGAGTACATCGACGGCAAAGGGCTGGGGCAAATACTTCATCCATCGCACCGGGCACTCCATCACCAGCGACATTCACGGTAACGGCGCGAATCTTGATAATCTGGAGACCAAGGACGACCGCGAGATCCTGCCCAACACCTGCTTCTCGGTTGAGCCCGGCATTTATCTGCCGGAATTCGGCGTGCGCAGCGAAATCAATATGATGATCCGCAACGGCAAAGGCGAAGTGACCGGCCGGATCCAGAACGAGTTGGTGCTCATCTGATGGCGAACCCGCAAAACACAGCTACACTGCCGCGCTCGGCCAAGGCGGCTCCGGCGCAGACGAACTCCATGGCCACGATCGCGCCGCTGGCCGGATGGCTGCTGCCCGGCCTGGGCCATTTCATTCAGCGCCGCTACATTCGCGGCGCTGCTGCTGATGCTGTCGGTCTTCAT
Source organism: uncultured Acidobacteriaceae bacterium (assembly GCA_963746515.1). GTDB lineage: Bacteria > Acidobacteriota > Terriglobia > Terriglobales > Acidobacteriaceae > Bog-257. The sequence continues at coordinate 103,422 of CAVVBO010000008.1, forward strand.
CATGTTTTTCGTCGGCCTGGGGATGCAGGGCAAGGTATATTCCTTCAACACCGGCGACCTGCTCGACATCCTGGGATTTGTCGGCGACCTGGGGGCCGGGCGCGCTGTACTTTATCGCGCGCATGATGGATTGGGGCATCGGCAACATTCATCGCGCCGTGGCCGACTACGGCACCAAATACATCGTGGTGGCAGGATTGCTGAACTGTCATCGCCGCCGTGGACGCTCACCACATCGCGATCGGCAAGAAACAATGACCTTCGAACTTTCACACTTCAACGCCGCCCTGCTCTTCGCGCTCTGCGCCTCGACCGTCTTCGGCATCACCCAGCGCAACACGCCGCGCGACATGCTGCGCTACGGCGCCTACTGCTTCGCCTATTCGTCGGCGGAGTGATCGTCGGCGGCCTGGGCGATGTGGATAATCAAACACTAAACAGCAGGGGCTAGGGATTTGGGGCCCGTCGACGAAATGGACACCAACACAGACGCCGCTGTCTGAATTGGTCACAAGATCGAACCTAAGACTGACCCCTAACCCCTGACCCCTAGCCCCTGCCTTCTCACCCTTCCCACACAAACGCATCGAAGACGCTCATCTCGACAAAGCCCAGGCGCTTGTAAAGATCGACGGCGCGCTGGTTCATCTCGGTTACCGTCAGCGACAGCAAGTTGAAGTTTCGGCTGCGTAGCGAATTGTAGGTACAGGCAATCAAATTCTCGCCGATACCTTGATGGCGATATTCGGGAACCAGACACACCTGGGTGACGTGACCTACGTCATCTTTCACCCGCGAGCACAAGATGAGTCCCACTAACGCATTTGTCGGCCGATGAATCGCGACAAACGAGGATTCCACATCAAACACGCCACAGCCGGGAAAGCGCACAATGTTGTTCAGAAAACGAATCGAGCCGGCATTGGTGCGGTATTGGTCGTTAATTTCGGAATCGATATGAGTTCGATACGCAGCGGTAATCACACCAGCCGCTGGCTGATAGTCCTGCTCCATCCAACGGCGAATCTGGACCTCTTGCGGCAGCCGAACGGGCGGAATCTGCGGAGCATCCGGGCCTCGCAGCCGTAACGAGAGAAACAATCGCCGATAGCGCTGGAACCCCGACGAGGTAAAAGCCGAGGCAAGCTCGCCGGTCGGGTGCGTTAGCAATTGGGCTTCTACCCGATGAATTCCCGGCGATTGCTGTAGAGTCTCGATCACGTGCTCGACCATCTGAGCTTCGATTTGGCGGGTGTCGCTGCGACGAGGCGATACGAACAGATCACCCACGACGCCTTTGCTGCCCTCATATACGAAAAACGAGTACCCCACAATGCTGCCACGTTCCACGGCAGCATAGCCGGGCAAAATCTTGGCGTCCACATAGCGCAGGATCATCTCGGCCGAGCTGCGATAGTCCCAGCAAAGCAGACTGCCCCATGCCTCAACTTCTTCGTCGAGCAACGGGTGCAGGTCGGTCGACGAGAAATGCCTGAGATCGAGAATCTCCACGGTAGTCAGTTGATGCGACCGGCGAAATACAGTTGCGGCCATAAGCGCGTCGTCCAAGGGCGCTGAGTCAGTCTAGTGCGGGTTGGGAGTTTCAAGCAAACCCGAAAACGCTTGCTACCTGTCGGATTGGAAAATCCGCATACCAGTAACTAGTTAATTGCGTGCTAGAGATAAGGCCCGAGTGCCGGTGAAGTTCTCGGATAAAATAGCAGTTTCGAGTTAGAGCTTGATGCGGTTCGGGTAAGCGTCTAAGTGAAATCCAGTTGGAGAAGGAGATTGCATGAAGTTATCGATGAGGTTGACTGTCCGACACATATTCCTGGCCTTGGCGCTGGGGGCGTTGCTGTTACCGGCCGCAACCTTCGCCCAAATGCCGGGTAAACATCCGGCGTACTTGCACGCGCTCTCAGACCTGCGTATGGCGCGCGCCTATCTGGAAACCGCAACCGACCAGTACTCCATGCAAGCCAAGACTCAAATCGAGGACGCGATTAACGATCTCAAGAAGGCCGCGATCGACGATGGCAAGAATATCAGCGATCACCCGCCAATCGATGCCCAGGTAGCGAAGACGAACCGCTTCAAGAAAACGCAGGAACTCCTCAATCAGGCCCACGCCGACGTAGACCGGGAAGAGGACGATCCAGCTGCGCGCGGCCTCAAGACGCGCATACTTGGCCACATCGACTCAGCCCACGGCTTCATCGATCAGGCGCTTGCGGCGGGATTAAGGTGACTCTGCTGCGAAATAGCAAAGGGAACCGCGGGGGAAGCTGGAGCGAGTTATCGCCGCTCACCCGCGGCCAATGTTTCGCACCGGCTATTGCCCTGACGCCTTAAGCAAAACTCGCGTTCCGCTGTCGAGTTTTACCTCTTTGCCGGTGGAAGTGAGCACCCCGTCCGGACCAAGTTGTAGATTCTTGATCCCTAAAACGCCCGTCGACTCGTCAGTCAGCAACGGTACCGATTGGCTTCCTGGGTTGGGCGCCGGAGGTTTCTCCATAGTTTCATTCATCCCAGCGTAGCCAACGCCGCCACCAGTATTGACTCCCGCATTCGGATTCGGAGCCACGGCTTGGATGACGCTCTTAATCGGCGTGTCCCCACTTGGCCGGCTGATCTTGTCGAAGCTAATTGCCAATGCCGATTCCGCGTCGCCCTTCGAGCGAGCTTTCGATTCAGTTATATGGCCGATCACCTTCGTTCCGCGAGGAAACGTCAGGTTGTCGGAAGCGTGCACATCCGTCACCAGCTTGCCGTCAACCTCATCGCCGTCCTTAAGCTTCTTGGAATCGAGGGGCTTTGCCAACTCGATGGTAAAAAGCCCATGCACCTCATGAGAGGCTGTCGTGGACGGCGCTGCCGAGGACTGGATCGGCGCCTCACCAGGAGCAGCGGGATTTGGTCCCTGCCCAAGGCACACAGAGACCGCCAGCGCAACAAATAGCGCGCTTGCGAACCATCGTTTCATAGACACTCCATTGAGAGTATTTGACTTCTTATACCATCGGCGATGCCGAAAGCAAGATGCGGACTAGTTCCGATTTGCGACAAAGCCTAATACGGATTGTGGGTTTTGTAAGTTCCCACGGGCATCGTACTTTCGTCTGTTTAATGGCGCGTTAAACATTCAACCCAGATCCAGTTCTACGTGATGAAAGTCAAAATTGACTCCGTGCAAGCCAAGCGTCCGACTCAGCGAACCCGCAATGTCTAGCCTATAAGCAACAAAGGTCCTACAGAATTAAGCCCGGTTCTTACCGAAATGTTTTGGCGAACCCAAAGATATCGACTGTCAGACTGTCTAAGGATGGAATCCGTGTTCTACAACGCGTGAATTATTGTCTTAACTTGCCGCCAATTTTTGGACAGAGCAGCCATCTGACCGGACGGATCGTTAGAACTCGCGCAACTGCTCTAGAAAAAGCAACAGCTCCGCTGGTAGAGGAGCCTCGAATCCGATCGCTTTGCCGGTTCGAGGTTGGGTGAACTCTATCGACGCAGCATGCAGGAAGTTTCGCTTGAGCAGTAGCACTCCTGGCGCGGGCATAGCTTTAGAGCTGCTCTTGGTTTCGCCTGTTACTGGCGAATGTCCGGGAGAGGATGAGATCCTCCCTACCTGATTGCGCCGCAGGACATCCTGGGCCAACGCCGTCGTCCGCTTCAGCCCTTTTGGCGCGCCATATAGCGCGTCTCCTACCACTGGATGCCCAATCGACGATAGGTGTACTCGTATCTGATGCGTGCGTCCGGTCTCAATGCGAACGTCAACCAAAGTAAACTTCCCATAGGGCGAGGCAATTCTTTCGCGAACTTCGTAGTGGCTGACGGCTGTCCGGCCGCCAGTGCCGCGGGTTGTCATGCGTATGCGGCGTATCGAATCCCGGCTGATGGCGGCGTTGATGGTGCCTCTGTCCTTTGCTGGCCAGCCATGGACTAGCGCCACGTACCGCTTCTTGATTTCTCGCTTGGAGAACTGCTGGCCCAGCTTGCGGTGCGCCACATCGTTCTTGGCAACCAGGATGAGGCCGCTTGTTTCTTTATCCAGCCGATGCACGATGCCCGGCCGCATCTCGCCGCCCACGTCCGACAGCTTGGCGAAGCGATGCAGCAGCGCATTTACCAGCGTGCCGCGATTGCGTTCGTCGTCGGTGGCGCCGGCTCCGGCATGCACCATCATTCCCGCCGGCTTGTTCACCACCGCTAGATCGGCGTCTTCATAAATGATATCGAGCGGAATGTCCTCCGCCATCGCGCGCAGCGGCGGAGGCTGTGGATCGCCGAGGATTGTGATCTTCTCGCCGCCGCGCAACTTGTATGACGGCTTTGTCGCCGACCCGTTGACCAGCGCCTTCTCCTCTTGCAACAGTTGCTGCACGCGCGCGCGGCTAATGTCGGGAATTTGCGCCGTCAGAAACTGATCGAGCCGCTGGCCCGCAGCTTCGGAGGGGACCGGGATCGTGACAGGAAATTGCTCAGGAGACATCCGCGACGAGCATACAACAAGAGGGATTCACCACGGAGACACGGAGGGCACGGAGAATCGAAAAGCGATAAGAAACGGAGTTGGATTTTGTTTGCGCTGGCGGGAAAGAGTGGAGGTCCCAATGGTCTCCACAAATAGCCTCGAGCTGTGAAAGCTACGACTCTGACGGCCGCAAGAGAAATTACAGATATTGATTTCTCCGTGTTCTCGTGCCTCTGTGGTGAACAGTTTTTTCTTACCGCGCGGCTTTGAGCGGGACCGGCGGAGCCAGCGCGGCCCGTCGCATCCATAGCAGGCCGCCGAAGATCACCAGGCAAATCGCAATCGCCTGGGTGCCGCTCATAAAGCCGAGGAACTCGCCTCGTCCTGGATCGCCGCGGAAGAACTCGATGAAGTAGCGGCCGATGCCGTAGATGATCATGTAGGTGCCGATGATCTCGCCTTCGAACTTCTTGCGCCGGATCAGCCACACCAGGAACAGGCAGTTGCAGAGTTCCAGCACCATCTCGTAAAGCTGGGTGGGATGCAGCGGAATGTTCAGCGGGGTGCCGACGATTTCGTTTGCCAGCGGATTGTGAAACGTTACCGCCCAGGGCACATGAGTCTCGTGGCCATAGCAACAGCCAGCGGCGAAGCAGCCGATGCGGCCGAACGCGTGTCCCAGCGCCAGGCCCGGCGCGAAGACATCGCAGGTCCGCAGCACAGGCATATTGTTGGCGCCGCATGTACCAGATGCACATGATGAGCGCCAGCAGAAAACCGCCGGACCACACGCCGCCTGCCTGCAAGGTTGAAAAGCTGAACAGATCTCGCCAGGATGGGCGCGGTAGTATCCCAGGTCGACCAGCACCATCAGAATCTTCGCGCCGAAAATGCCCGACAAGAATAGCGATGATGCCGAGGTTCCAGAGCTTGTCGGGATCGAGACCCTGCTCGCGGCCGAGCTTGACGATAAGCAGCAGGCCGAAAATCAGGCCAAAAGCCGCCATCAGGCCATATGTCGGAAGATTGAAACTGCCAAAGTGAAATAAACGGGGAAACACGCTTCTATTTTAGATGCAAAGAGGCCGCTGCGGGACGCAGCCCCGGCATTTGCAGTTAGCGCTTGGCACTTAGCTCAAACCTGTCAAAAGCTTGGCAAAGGCTACCTCGGCGAACTGGCGACTACTAAGCATCGACCTGAGTGAGTAGGCATGAGATGTGCAGGGAATCGTAATCGAGCCCATGGCCAAGTGCCAACGGCTAATTGCCAAGTGCTAGGAAAAAGCCGACCCGCGGGGCCGTGTTCAGTGGGCCGTCAATGAACCCGTCCTATACGGTGGGAACCCGCCGCAGCTCTTTAGGCATTTCCGCATGGCGGAACGTTGCACACCGAACCGAATACGAGTCAGGCTCCCTGTTCATTGAGCATTGGTTCAAAAAACGGTTACCACCAACACTAACTTTGCAGGCCGGCTTTCTGGTCAGATGCTATGGAAAAGGCAGGCGGATGACAAGAGGGGGAGGGTAAATAATTGGCGAATGACGTGCTCAAAGACGAAAAGCCCCATGAAGGTGCTAGCAGAGGCAAGTGTTAGAGAGGGTCTGCCGGCGAGCCGAACATTGCATTTATCCTGACAGTAAAGCCGACGACTACCCAGCCCGCCGTTCGTCCTGCAGCACTTCATCCAGAGCGTCCGCCAGATGTTCGGCCTGCTCGTTGTAGTCGCTGGCAACGCACTCGTACTTGCGCTTGAGCACGTGGAGTTCATCGGCAATGTTGAGCGCCGCCAGCACCGCAACCCGTAGGGAATCCACCGTTGCCGCCTGCTGCGAGATCAGCCGCATCTTGTTATCTACATACTCCGCCAACTGGGCGATATACTCCGGATCGGAGCCGCGCAGATGATAGGTCTGGTCGTAGATTTCGACACGGACATTGCCGCCACCGTTTCCGTTGCCATTCGAATTACTCAAGCTGACCTCCTGTTTCCAGTGGTTAGGAACTGGCGGCTAGTGGGTAGAAACCTCATAGAGGAATCACTCATCCCTTAGCCGCTAGTCTTTAGCTATTCCACTGTTTCTTCCAGCGCGAAAGCCTCAATTTGGCCCAGCATCTTCTCTACTCGGCTACGTACTTCCTCGCGCTCACGACGTAAGCTGACCAGTTCCTGCCGCATGGTCGCCGTTTCTTCTTCGCGCTCGTCCAGTTGTTCGCGCAGACGTGCGGCATCCCGCTCCGCGACGGCCCGGGCTTCACGCGCGGACTTCAGAAGTTCGATGGTACGAAGGATTTTTTCTTCCAGGGGCCGGAAATCTGTGGTGTTGGTGGTGGACTCTATCTCGACGACATTTGCTGGCATAGTGGATCCGTGATCCTCGCAAGGGGTATTTGCGTTCCGAACGAAGTATATCGCACGAAGATTTGTGCGCCGCACGATGCAATGTGCGATTCCGCTGGCATTTTTTGACGATGAACCTGAATGTGCAACGTCTGGGGTGCAGATGGGTAAAGCTCGGCGCTCGGCTGGTGTACTTTTCCCGGCGCGGCCCGGATTTCGGCGAAAGCAACTAAACTGGGGAACAGGGTTTGTTTTGCTGAAAGCCACCCCGATGCCGCTAGATTCGAAAAAGTTCCGCCGGTTCGAGATCGCCATTTTCCTTTGCTTTTGGCTGTTATCTGGCATTGGCGGCCGGCCAGGAGGAGCCGACCTTTCGCACCCAATCGAATGTCGTGTTGGTGCCCGCGCTGGTTCGCGACAAGGCCGGCGAGGCTGTCTATGGCCTGCAGGCCAAGGACTTCATCATCGAGGACGACGGTGTCGCCCAAACGGTTCACCTGGACGAGGCAGCGGAGTCCGAGCCGGTATCCCTGGTCGTCGCCGTTCAATGTGGGCGGCGCGCTGACTTTGAGTTGCCACGCATGCATGGATTGGGACTGATGCTGCAGCCGTTGCTGGCCCAACCCGAAACCAAGGTGGCCATCGTGGCCTTCGACAGCCAGGTGCACGCCGTCGAAAATTTTACCGGCAACGAGAATGTTATCCAGCGAGATCTGGAAGGGCTGCAGGCCGGCGATGGTGGGGCCGCAATCCTCGACGCAGTGCACTACTCTGTCAAGCTGCTCGACGGGGTGCCCAAGAATCGCAAGCGGGTGCTGCTGCTGATCAGCGAAACTCGCGATCATGGCAGCCATTCGGCCACCATCGACGACGTCATTAAAGAGCTGGGTAATAGCAACATCGTCGTTTATACGCTGGCCTTCTCGCCATCGAAGTCGAACGTGCTCGACACCTTGCGCGGGAACAACAATCCCGACCTGCATCCGGAGCAGACCGAGGTTCACGAAGGCCCGGATCTACTGGCGCCCTTCCTGCTGGCGGCTCAGGCCATGCGCAAGAATACCGCCAAGGCGATCGCGTCGTTGAGCGGTGGGGAATATCAGATGTTTGATTCGGCCAAGGGCTTCGACGCGCGGATGACAGACTTCGACAATCATCTGCACAGCCGATATCTGCTGAGCTTTCAGCCAGCCCAGCCGCATCCAGGACTTCATCGGTTGGCCGTGCGCCTGAAAGAGCCCGGAGACGCAACCGTCCTGGCGCGCAGCAGTTATTGGGCACAAGGGTCGCAGCCCTGAGCGTGGCGGTCTTCACACTGGTTTGTTGTCTCCGCAATGGATCGCAACTCCCCTGCAATCCGACTCATTGCTGCGCGACTACAGTTCATGAATTGTCATTACGAACGCCCGGGGTAGCGCGAGGAATCTGCTTTCGCCCGTCGCTCGCGAAAAGCAGATTTGTCGTTGCGCTCGTGACGACAATCCCAAGAGGTCTGTTGGGAATAAGAAGTTTATTGCGCCCGCAGCACCCCGCCGAGGGCTTCCAGCTTGGCGACGATCTGTGCCGACCATTGCGCCACTTCGTCGTCGCGAAGGGTGCGTTCCTTCGACTGAAACTCGGCATGGAGGAGAACAGAGTACTTGCCCATTCCGGTTTTCTCGCCGCGATAGATTTCCCCGGGAAGAAAACTTTGCAACTCGCTGAGATTTAGTTCGGCGATTGTCGACTGGATTCTCTCAAAGGTGACGGCGTCGTCGAAGACGAACGAGAAGTCGCGCTCGACCGCCGGGAACTTCGAGATGCGCTGATAGCGTGGCTCGCGCAGGCCTTGCCGGTACAGCCGATCCAGCAGCACCTCGGCGAGGTACACCTCCTGGCGCAATTTGCGGGCAGCTGCCAGCTCGGGATGTAACTGCCCGAATCGCGCCACCGTTTCGCCATCCATCACCGCGCGCGCCGAGCGGCCGGGGTGAAAGTAGGTTGGCGTCTCGGCATCGAAATGCAGCGTCCGATGCTGGAAGGCGGCCAGCAGCTCCTCAATATCACCCTTCATGTGGAAGAACGTGTACGGCTGTGCGGCAGAGTGAACGCTCTTGGCGAAAGCATCGCCGGTGGCGACAAAGCCGAGATGCCGGCGCTCGTCATGACAGTCGCCAACCTTTTCGAATATCTCGCCTGCCTCGAACAGTCGCACGTCGGTAGTTCCGCGGTTGAGGTTGTAACTCACCATGTCGAGTAAGCCTGGCAGTAGCGAGGTACGCATGTAGCCAGCCTCGTCGCTCAACGGGTTGGCGAGGGCCAACGGCTCGGCTGGTGCCGCACGAACCCCGTCGGGCGTCCCATTCAAGCCGTTTTTGCTTGAGTGGGGATCTCCGAAGGTCTTCGCGTCTTGCTCCGAGAGGAATGTGATCGAAATCGATTCGTCATATCCCAGCGCCAGCATGGTCTCTCGAACTTTGGTACTCTTCTGCTCGTCGGGCAGCGCGACCACCGCGCCGGTGAAGGCCGGCAAGGTGTTTGGAAAGCGGTTGTAGCCGTAAACGCGGGCCAATTCCTCCAGAAGGTCGATCTCGCGCTCTACATCGAGGCGCCAGGTGGGAATCAGGACCGTGAAGTCGATCGAGATTGGGCTGATCTTACTGAGTAGAGACTAAGAGCTTCCGTCTTACTAGTAAGACGATCGTGATTTGAGACTTCCGTGACGCCAAATCCCAACCGTCGGAGAATTCGCTCAATCTCGTCTTGGGCGATATCGATGCCGAGGTTGCGCCGAACCTCCGAGCGATGTAGCAGGATTGGCGCGCGTTCCAGCTTGCGGCTGACCGTATCGATCGACTCGCCCTGCAGCTCGCCGCCGGCGCTTTGCAGAATCAGTTCGGCCACGCGATCGCACGCAAGCGGTGTAATGGCCCAGTCGGCGCCCCGCTCGAAGCGATGCGAGGCGTCGGTGTGCATGCCGTGGCGTTTGGCCATACTGCGAACGCTCGCTGGATCGAACCACGCCGACTCGATGAGCACATTCTTCGTGCGCTCGGTGATCATGGTGTCGAAGCCGCCCATCACGCCCGCCAGCGCAACCGGTTTTTTGGCGTCGGCGATAACCAGGTCGTCGGTCGTGAGTTTGCGATCTACACCGTCGAGTGTCTTCAGCACTTCGCCGGCACAGGCGCGGCGGACGATGATCGTTCCGCCCTCCAGCAAGTCGAGATCGAAGGCATGCGTGGGATGGCCAAGCTCGTTCAGCACGTAGTTAGTGGCATCGGCGGCGTTGTTGATCGAGCGCGATCCCAGTAGTTCAAGCCGCTTGGCGATATGTTCCGGCGAGGGGCCAATGGTGACGTTGCGAATAATTCGTGCTGTGTACCGCGCGCAACCCTGCGCATCTTCGATCACGATGGGAAACGTATCAGTCGCACTGCAAGAGACCGCTCTTGGCGCGAGGCTTTCATCGGGTGTCATCCCGACCGGAGGCGACCCGTTTTTGGCCGCCCCTTCGTCTGTCATCCTGAGCGGAGGCACGCCGTCTTTGCGTGCCGGAGTCGAAGGATCTGCGGTTCCCGTCGGTAGGCGCGGTGCGATCGGTCTGAGCGCGACGTCGTAGATGGCTGACGCCTCGCGCGCCACTCCGTAGTGGTTCATGGCGTCCACGCGATTGGTGGTCAGGTCCATCTCGTAGATGGTGGTGCCGTTTTCTTCCTGGACAGATTCCACCGCAATGCCAGCCGAGGTCAGATCTTCGGCGAGTTGGCGGTCGTCAGCCGTGATGTTGACGAACTCACGCAGCCATGCGGGTAGGATTCTCATAAGATACTTTCAAGACTGCCGTATTACCTGGCTTTGTTATAAATCGGCTTCAGCCGCTGAGGTAAGCTCGCCCTCAGCAGACCCCAGTGACTAAAGACACCATCTATTTGCGTGGCTTTCCAGCACGCCTGAAGGCGTGCTCCACCCATCGGCAAATCTCGCGCTAGACACGCCACGCAACTCCGCTCTCATGCGAACTGCTCCAGAAAGCGCACGTCGCCCTCGTAGAACAATTGGATTTCCTCTACCTCATACTTCAAAATCGCGATGCGCTCCACGCCCATGCCGAAAGCGAAGCCCGAAATCTTCGACGAGTCATAGCCGTTCTGCTTCACGAAGTCGAAGACGTTGGGGTCGACCATGCCGCAGCCCAGCAGTTCGATCCAGCCGCTGTTTTTGCACTTGCGACAGCCTTTGCCGCCGCAGAAGATGCAGCTCACCTGCATGTCGGCGCTGGGTTCGGTGAAAGGGAAGAACGACGGATAGAAGCGCGTCTTCACCGACGAGCCGAACAGCGCCTTCATGGCGTGATCGAGCGTGCCTTTCAGATCGCAAAACGTGATGTTGGTGTCGACCGCCAGCCCTTCGACTTGGTGAAAGACCGGCGAGTGGGTCGCGTCGAGCGGATCGTTGCGATGCACTTTGCCAGGAATGACGATACGCACCGGCGGCGGCTGCTTCTCCATAGTGCGAATTTGTACCGGCGAAGTGTGGGTACGCAGCAGCAGGCGATCGCGCGCCGGCTTGTTCTCCTGGCCGGCGATGAATAGCGTGTCCTGGGTGTCGCGCGCGGGATGGTTTGGCGGAAAATTGAGCGACTCGAAGTTGTAGTAGTCGCTCTCGACTTCGGGCCCTTCGCCGACGGAGTAGCCCATCGCCTTGAATACGGCGACGATCTCGTCCATCACTCGCAGCACAGGATGTTTGACGCCGATGGGGCGCTGAATGCCGGGGAGGGTGATGTCGAGGCGCTCGGCGGCGAGCTTCGTTTCCTGGAGAAAATCTCTGATTTTGGATTGATCACCGCCGGGAACTGACTTATAGACGGCGATGATGTGCGCGTTTTCTACACGTTCACCAACGCGTGTCTTCAATTCGTTGACGCGACGCCCGACCTCGCGTTTCGCCGGGCCGGGCGCGGCTTTCAGCCAGGTGTCGTTGACCTGGGTGAGCACGCCGTTCTTGCGGGCCAGCCAGCGATCGCGAAAGGCCTTCCAGTCGTTTTCGCCGTGAAGCCCAGCGGTTTCGCTCTCCAGCGCGGAGAACAGTTCCGCGACGGCGCGATCCAGCGCTCCGGAAGAATAATCTTCGAGTTTGGGGACGGTGTACATGATCGTTTTGCCAAATTGTCATCCCGGCCGACGGCTTCAGCCGGAGCGGAGGGACCTGCGGTTCATTGCGGCGAAAATCTGTGCCGCCCCTGAAGGGGCTCGAATCGAATACAAACTGCCTTGGACGCCGACCTGAAAGGTCGGCTCTACCCGAGCATTCCCGTTCGCAAACACAACGGGCGGCCCGCGAGGCCGCCCATCGGAAGTCACTGCAATGTTTCTGGGATGGGCGGACTATGCCACTGCGGCTTGCGCCTGCTTGCACAACGCCGTAAACCCAGATGGATCGGTCACCGCCAAATCGGCAAGGATCTTGCGGTCCAGCTCGATGCCGGCCTTCTTCAGGCCATTGATGAATACGCTGTAGCTGAGGCCATTCAGCTTGGCCGCAGCGCCGATGCGCACAATCCAAATGGAGCGGTACTGGCGCTTCTTCTGCTTGCGGCCGCTGTAGGCAAACTTCAGCCCGCGCTCGACCGACTCTTTCGCCGAGCGGTAGAGTTTCGATTTTGTTAAGTAATAGCCACTGGCGCGCTCAAGTATTTTTTTGCGGCGCGCGCGGCGCTTGGTTCCACGTTTTACGCGAGGCATGGCTGCTCCTTTTTCAAATCGCTAAGCGGCTGGAGGTAAGAAGGTGACCACGCTCACATAGCGCGAGGCGTATGGCTCGGAACCAAATTGAGGGGCCGGAAATACCTTTTCACACGCTGTTTCCCGTCGCAACCTGATGGCCCACGCCGGGTGCCGCACCATGCGGCCAACATTTCGATTCTAGTAGGGGATCATGCGGGCAATCTTCTTCTGATCCGCCTTATCCAGAATCGTATCTCGATCGAGCTGGCGCTTGCGCTTGGTAGCCTTCGAAGTCAGGATGTGGCGCTTGAACGCGTGACCGCGCTTGATCTTGCCACTACCTGTCTTATGGAAGCGCTTCGCCGCTCCGCTATGTGTCTTTAGCTTCGGCATAGTGTCTTTCTATTACAACATACAAACCGCAGATTCGACCACTCGGGAGCGGCCGCATAACATCGACCTTAAATCGTGCCGCCCCTGAAGGGGCTTAGATCTAAACTGCTCGCCACCCAGCGCTGAAGCGCTGGGCTATGATCTTTCGTTCCGCAAGCGGAACTGAATCCCTATTGCTCCAGCTCCTTCGCGACTTGCGACTAGTCGCAGGAAAGCTAAACTGCCGGCTACGTTTGCTGCGGCGGAGGCGTCGCTGGCTCGGTTTTTTCCGGCTTGGGAGCTTGCTGCACCGGCGGGGCCTGCGGCGGACGCGACGCCGCGCTCTTCTCTGCCTTCGGGCCATCCGACCTTGGCGGCTTAGCAGGGGCCTGTACCTTCGGAGGCGCCAGGATCAAGTGCAACGTGTTGCCTTCCTGCCTCGGCCGGAACTCCACGATCGCCTTGTCACCCAAATCCTGGATTAGGCGGTCTAGAATCCCACGTCCCAAACTTTGGCGAGTCATCTCGCGGCCGCGGAAGAAGATGGTGGCCTTCACCTTGTCACCTTCGGCGAGGAAGCGCAGCACGTGGTTCTTCTTCGTGTCGTAGTCGTGATCGTCCACATTGATGCGGAACTTCACTTCCTTGACTACAATCTGGTGCTGATGCTTCTTGGCTTCACGCTCGCGCTTCTCCTGTTGGTACAGGTATTTCCCGTAGTCCATGATGCGGCAAACAGGAGGTTGAGCAGTGGGCGAGACTTCTACCAGGTCGAGAGTTTTTTCGCGGGCAATCTTCAGGGCATCAAAGGGCGTCATAATCCCCAGTTGATTACCCTCATCGTCGATTACGCGAACTTCACGGACACGAATGCGTTCATTCGTGCGGATAAAACGTTTGTCGATACAGTCCTCCGCAGTAACTGCAATACTGTGAAAAGTATAGCATGGGGCGAGGCAGTTTCTGAGCCTTAGGACATGTCGCGGGTATCGGCTCATCGCAATCATGTCCCGGGCGATTGTCTTGTATCAGGGCACGACTTTTAGTCGTGCCGATCGCGATCTCATTAAATATTGTGTCATCCCGAAGCGGAGTGAGGCTGATCGCGTAGCGAGCAGACTCACGAAGTCGAGGGACCTGCTTTTCTCTGCGCATCGTCACGCTGCAGGCGAACAGCAGGTCCCTTCCACGCAGACTAAAGTCCTTGGTCGGGATGACACTCTTCGGCTATGCGATCCTTTGCGAAGCAACTAGAGCATCTACTCGTGCGCCAATGATCGGCAGTCTAACCAACTCATTCGAGTTGTGCTGGCCGGGCATATGCAACTTCAGATAGTTGTCGGTCAGAGCTTCTGTAAATTCGCCGTCGAAGTGGGTCAACGTGATAGCTTCCACTTCGCGACCGACGAAGGACTCCATAAATCTGTGCTTTTTCCCGGCGATCAGCTCGCGCAGGACGCGATTGCGTTCGCGCGCCACTTGTACCGGAACCTGCTCTGGCATCTCAGCTGACGGCGTTCCCGGCCGCGACGAGTAGGTGAAGACATGCAGGTAGGTGAAGGGCAGGCGCTCGATGAAAGCGCGCGTCTGCTCGAAATCGTCGTCGCTTTCGCCGGGGAAGCCGACCATCACATCAGCTCCGATAGCGGCGTCGGGCATAGCACGCCGAATGCGCTCGATGCGATCAGCATAATGCCACGGACGGTACTTGCGATGCATCTTGCGCAGGATCTTATCGCTGCCCGACTGCAACGGCACGTGCGCATGCTTGCAGATGCGCGGCGACGATGCGACCAGCTCGATTACTTCGTTCGTCCAGTCCATCGGCTCGACTGAACTGATGCGAATCTTCTCGACTGCCGTCTGGTCGAGGATCGTCCGCAGCATGGTTGCAAAATTCGTTCGGGGCGTGAGCTCGCGTCCCCATCGGCCCAGGTTGATTCCCGACAGCACGATCTCGCGATAGCCGCCGGCGACCAGGCCATCCACCTCGCGCAGCACCTGCTCCAGCTTCAGCGAGCGGCTTCTGCCGCGCACGTAAGGAATGATGCAGAACGAGCAGCGATTATTGCAGCCATCCTGAACTTTGAGGTTGGGACGCGTCTTCTCGAATGAGCCTGCCTCGAAGACCGGAGCCGCCATCAGCTCGGTGTGAGCGAAGATGTCGCCGATGATGACGTTTGACAAATGGCTGCTGCCGATCGAAGTCAGCGGAACAAATCCTGTGTCACCCATCAATGGAGAAACATAGCTTGCCAGTTCATGTTTATGCGAATTTCCGACCACCAGGCTGACTCCCGGCAGCGCCGACAGTTCCTCCGGCGCCCTCTGCGCGTAGCAGCCGGTGACCAGAATCTCAGCGCCGGGATTTTCGCGATGAATGCGGCGAATGGCGGCGCGAGCGTCCTGATCGGCGGAGGAGGTGACAGTGCAAGTATTCAGAATGACGACTTCGGCGTCACCGGCGGTGCCAGCTCGTTGCAGGCCGCGATCGAGCAACTGGCGCTCAATGGTTGCGCCATCCGCCTGAGTGGCGCGGCAACCGAAGTTCTCGACGTGATAAGTACGATGAGGCGCCACGAAGCTATTATACTGAGCATAGAGATCGGCCCGGCTTGGGCGCTGAGCCGCGGTGAATTGGGATCACGAGTTATTGACAGTACAAGCGATGTAGACGGGTCGGCAGCAACTCAGCCGGCGAGTCGCGCATCTAACCAAGCCGCCATGTAGGCAGTCAACGCAAACGTCTGGAGTTCCCCATGAAACGCCGTATTCTGTTGGTGGATGATGAATTAGCGATCCTTCTCACGCTTCGCGCGATTCTGGAGATGAACGGCTTCGAAGTGGAAACCGCCGCGTCGGCCAAGGAAGCGCAGCACAAGTTGAAGAATGGTGTCTTCGAGATGGTCATCACGGATATGCGTATGGAGAATGAAACGTCTGGCTACGACGTAATTCGCGCTGCCCGTCAGCAGGCGTACGATCCTGCGACGGCTCTGCTTACCGCTTATCCCACGCTGGGCAGCGAGTGGAGGGACAATGGGGTACAGTCTCTGCTGGTGAAGCCCGTCAATACTCCAGACCTGCTGCGCCAGCTCGAAGCTCTCCTGATCACCCACCAGGACCACAAAGTTGCGCACCAGTCACGCAAGGTTGCCGCGGGGAGAATCGTCAATCCCGACAGCTCAAGACCCGCACGTCGCGCCGCGGGTAAGCCAGCCGAATAGACTTTACGCACAGTTTCGCAGCTGGAATTCGGATTACCTTTGTCTAATCCGCACCGCGCTTGGACGACAGCGTTGACGGTAGATTAGGAAGAGGCAACGTCCATAGCTGCGCCGGATCGAGATACGCGCCTTGCCAGCGCACGGCCATGTGAAGGTGAGGCCCGGTTGCACGGCCCGTAGCTCCGGTGAGTCCGATCTCCTGCCCCTTGTCGACCTTGTCTCCTTCGCGTACTTCCAGCTTCGACAGATGCATATAGAGCGTCATGAACTGCTGCCCGTGGTCGATGATGACGCAATTGCCTTCATAGAAGAGTTCCTGGGCCAGTACCACGTCACCGGAGTTAGCGGCGGTTACCGGCGATCCCGGCTTGGCGTGATAATCGAGGCCACGGTGAATGCTGGCGAGGTTTCCGTTGAAGGTGCGGCGAGTGCCGAAACCCTCCGAGATGCTCGAGTCGATGGGAGCAATGAACTTGCCTGACCATTCCGGCTGCGGGATTTCGTGCGCGAATGCAGTCTTCTTAATCTCTTTGTCGGAGTCGATGCGACGGAGAGTTTCGGCGTCGGGTTTCACGAAGCGTTCGGGCACGCGCAGCGCTTCAGTCTTGTACTTGGCTCGCTCCACCAGCACCGCCTGTTGCTGGTGAATCGATCTTCCGTCCGTCAGGGTCGCGTCGAGTTCCAGTTCGTAGTTCCCGGGCTTTGCCTCTACATCAATGCCGGCCAGTCCGTACCAAACATGAGGCCCGCCGGGAACGAATGCGATCTCATGTCCCATCCATTTGCCGTGCAAGGTCGAAGGCGAAGCCTCGACTTCAACCTTAAACAGGCAAGGCGATCCGGTGACAAGTTGTCGCGGGCTCCAGGAAATACTCTGGAAGGCAGTCTTCTCACCTGTGGCCGACGAGACTAGCGTCGTCAATATCAGGATTGCCGTGAACAACTGAGAGCAATGGCGCATTGTCACTCGATCTCTGGTTGGCTGCGAAAAGTCGGAAACAGGATCTCCGTTGGACTAAGGTCCGGCTCGTGATCGACAAGAAACAAAGGCTTGTACGGCGCACTTAAAGGTGCGTCGTTCAAAACATTGTCGCCTCGACTTCTTAGCAGTCTGCCACGAAAAGCTAGCCAACGTCCGTGGAGACACACAACCTCCCTTGCGTCCGCAGCACGGAGGTAGCTGGCGCTATAGCTTGACTGAAATGCGACTGGTCAGGCAGTGGCAGCGCTGGTTCGGCGTTGCTGGAAGCACTCCCGACAGAAGACTGGCCGGCCTTGCGTGGGTTTGAAGGGGACGGTGGTCTCCTTCCCACACCCGGAACAATTGGTCCGAGTCTCCACCTTGGAGTAGTTTCCTGGCGCGGTGGTTCCCAAGGTGGAGGCCCGTTTAGATTTGCACGCTTTGCAACGTTTGGGTTCGTTCTTGAATTGTTTGTCGTGGAAGAACAGTTGTTCCCCGGCTGTAAAAACGAAGTCAGCGCCGCAGTCAATACACTTCAGAACCTTGTCCTGGAATTCCATGGAGAGTTGCTCCCTTCAGCCCGCGACTCCCGAGCCTGGACGGGGTCAAGTTGCAACTGACCGGAAGAACCGGACTGAGCGTCCAAGCCGGCAGTCACAAATTTCCACTGCTCAGGTCTATCTCCCTGGGTTCGGCCCACCATGCTAAATGCATGGCACTACTGATAAAACTGCAGTACAACCGGATGAAACTCTCCAACTGGAATGGAAAAGCAAGGGCCGCCCTCGGAACGGCGGCCCAGCTATGAATTAGTCCTGCTCTTTCCGAGCCTTTTTTCGGCTGCGCTTTCGCGCCAGCGCTTCTTTTACGCGCTTCTTCTCGCCCGGCTTGAGGTAAAAGGAGTGACGTTTCACTTCCTTGATGATGTCCTCTTGCTGGACTTTGCGCTTAAAACGACGCAGGGCATTCTCTAATGATTCGCCCTCTTGAATGCGAACTTCCGCCAAACAGGAAACACCCCCAAACTCGTCCCAAACGGACTCTAGTAGTTAGCCCTATGTGACATAGGGAAGTCAAGCGAAGAGTTGCAATTTCCCCGCAACTTAGGCCCCAAACCAAAGTAGCACCAAAGTCGAGAGCACGGAGTTATCCCACTCAGAAACTGAGCCTTAGGGATAATTGCACCTGTCGTGGTGCATATGCGTTCGTCGCCGTTAGAAATTGGGAGTTCATCAGGAATTCTCCTGGATATCGCGTCCCTGTGACGGTGGTGGAGTAGGCGACGAACTGACCAGCAGAGTTATAAAAGCCGTCGTCGCTGATTTGTACTCGGCTGTTGGTTCGATTGAAAAGGTTGAACGACTCAGCAATAAAATTGAGCACGACGCGGTCACCGCAGCGCACGCTGCGCGTGACTCGCATATCGGTGCTGAAGTAGTCCGGCCCGATGAATGCGTTCCTGCCATAGCCCGGCAGGCGATCATTGTAGATGTTGCCGTCACCATTGGGATCCCCGGCCATAGTCGCGTTGATGGGGCGTCCGGATCCCGCGGTGAGAACGCTGGAGAGCTTCCAATTGTTGGCCAGCCGGCTGAGAACTTTCTGGTCAAAATGAAAATTGGGCTCGGCCACCCATGCCGCTACGAAACGATTTCGCTGGTCGTTAACGCTGGGCCCGCGCTCCAGCGAAGTGGCATAAGAATCCTGCACATTTCCCGAACGCCCGACTACCAGCGCGTCCTGCCCATCGTCGATCGCTTTGGCCAAGCGTGTATCCCACCTGGAAGTACATTCCATGACTCATTGTCCGCTTCAGCGATACGGTCATACCGTTGTAGATGCTGCTGGATTCCGATTGGAAGGAATTGATGGCTCCCAGTTGCGGATTCGGCCTCTGTAGCTGGATTGATACAAGGAGGATAGGGGCAGGTTGCCGATTGCGTGGTCTGCTCGGTTGTGAACGAGGCGACATCGTACATACCCAGGAAGACGGAGCCGGCGTCGTTGTAAACCGGATATTGGGTGATGGTTGGCGCAGGAAGATTCACGTCGAGCGAACGCAGCAGGTGTAAGCCGTGTACATACTCGTAGCTCACTGTCCCCACAACGTTGCGTCCGAATTCGCGCTGCATGGTCAGGTTTGCCTGCTCAGTATAGGGAGTCTGGAAGTTGGGCGCGAAAGCTGAGATCTGTGTGGTGACGAGACCGGCTAACGACTTGGGCGGCGCACAGACCAGCGTCCCCTGAGGACAGCTCACCAGCGCATTAGGATAGGCAGGGAACAGCGCTGCCTGCGCCGGAACCATCAAATCTAGAAAGAGCTGGCTTTGCTGGATGCCATTGTCGTTGGCGACCTGCGACGCGTAGATCGCCGGAATTGGCATATAAAACACGCCGCCGCCACCGCGAATAACCAGCGCACGATGGTCGCCCAGCGAGTAAGCAAAACCGATTCTCGGCGAAAAATTGTTGAGGTCGGTCGGGACTTTGCCTGATGGCGCGTAGAGCGGATTGCTCTGGAGGGAGCCTGGCTCAAAGGTTTGCAGATCGTAGCGAAGGCCGGCATTCAGGGTGAAGTTCCGGGTGACCCGAATCGTGTCTCTGCATGAAAGCCGAATACAAACGCGAATTGGGATGCGAGACCGCATTGCCGAAGTCCTGCATGTAATAGCGCGGCACGTCGTGGGCATAAGCCCGCAGTGGCGTCAGCGGCTCGCCATATTTCATGGGAGCAAAAGTCCATGGGTTCACCTTGACATCGTCGAAGTAATATTCTCCGCCGAAAAGATAGGGATAGTAGTCGTAGACCCAGGCTTGAATGAAGTCGCCGCCAAACTTCCAATGCACCCGGCTGCTTTCGTAGCTTAAGGTGTCGCCGGCAAAGAATTTGTGCTCGCGCGTGTCTTGCGGAAGCATGCTGGAGCCGCCAAATCCGGCGATGACGTCGTAGATCTTGGTCCAGGGCTGGTCGGAGTTGGCGGTGGATTGCTGCAAGTCGCGGGAGAATTGCAAGCGCAAGTTGGTGGCCAGATTGCTGGTCCAGGCGCTGGTCAGGGATGCAGCTATGCTTTCCGTCGTGAACGTCCTGGCTTCCATTGCCGCTTTCCGCATAGCCGGTGATGGGGCTCGATGGATCGAAGAACTCGTTGTTGTCACCGCTGAGGCGCGAGGTGCTGAACCGCAGAAACGCGAATTGTTTTGGCGAAAGCGTGAAGTCCAACTTGGCGAATCCGGCATTGCCCTGCATGGTGGTGGGATACGTGCCGCCCATGCTGTTCAGCTGCTGCGCCGCTGCCATTACCAGTGCCTGGTCGGTGTAGTCGTAGTCGGTAGGTTGAGCAACAATCGACGTGGCTCCGTTAGCGAATTGCATCATGGATGGCACGGTCAGCAGGTGCTGGTCAAAGCCGGCATAAAAAAAGATCCGGTCCTTGCGGATCGGGCCGCCGAGAGTGCCCCCAAACTGCTGCTGGCGATCGTCAGGCTTGCTGGTGGCATAGGCCTGTTGCGCGTCGAAATCGCGATCGCGCAGATAGTAGAAGCCGCTGCCGTGCCATTGATTGGTGCCTGACTTGGTGGCCACGTTGAACACGGCGCCGCCCGCCCGTCCCAATTCCGCGCTGTAGGAGTTGGACGAGACGCGAAACTCCTTGATGACTTCGTTGCTGAATTGATAGGGCGCGCGATAGCGTCCGTTGGCTTGCGCGAAAAAGGAATTGTTGTCGTCGGCGCCGTCCACTTGGAAGTTGTTGGAAAATCCCCGGATTCCGCCGAACGACAGGTCGCCGTTGGAGTCGGAAGTCAGGCCACGCGGATCCTGGATTACTCCCGAAGACAGCAATGCCAGATCGGTGAAGCGGCGTCCATTCAGCGGCAGGCCCTGAATGGCTTGCTGCGCCACTACATCCGAGAGGTCGCTGCTCTGCGTGTCTATCGTGATCGGGGTGGCGGTGACAGTAATGGTCTGCGCCGGCGCTGCCGGAGCCAGCCGCAGTTGCACCACCGCCACCCCTCCCACGAAGAGTTCCACGCCCCGGCTGGTCTTGCTCGCCATGCCTGGGGCCGAAGCGCTCACGTCGTAGCGGCCTGGTGGAAGCATGCCGAAGATAAAGCTGCCTTGCGCATCGGCGACTGCCTGCAGATGGAAGCCCCGGCCTGGATCGGTCACAGTGATGATCGCTGCGGCCACACGCGCGCCGCTGGCGTCCTCGATGATGCCTTGCAGCGAGGTGGATCCATCCTGCGCAGCCGCCCCCGGTAGCAACAAGAGCATCGCTGCGATAAAAGAGGCGGCGAAGAAATGCAATGAGGGAATCAAAATGAAAACGGACGCAGAATGACGAACTGGGAAAATCTCGCATCGGGAATGTTGCCCTCGAAGAAGCTGCCTTTTTTATCTTGAGAAGGGAGGGCTCACCCGGTCTGTGACTTGAGCGATACGGCAGCACGAAAGGCCAATGCCAGATTGGGAGGAAATTGTACTTTCGTAACTGTTTAAATTTTGTACAGGGCACGATTAGGTGGCGTCGCGGCTTATGTCCGTGCAAACCGCTTGCCCCAGGTTTGCGCGTCCGTTGACCGCAGAAAATCGCGCATGGTACCGTACTTAGTTACACCAACCTCGACCGCGCGCCATCCCCCGGGGTCCCCAGAGGCGCCGCCTTTGCGACTCTGGGGTGGTCAGTGCGCCAAAGGATTCCCATTTGTCTTCTGACACCCAGGTGGCCACACCGATTCGCAAGACTGCCTTGAATGCTGTCCATCGCCAGATGGGCGCTAAGATGGTCGACTTCAACGGCTGGGACATGCCGGTGGAATATCCCTCTGTCGGCGGCCTGATGAAGGAGCATCTGGCGGTCCGCAACGGCGGTGGGCGTCTTCGATGTCAGCCACATGGGCGACATCCGCATCTCTGGGCCGCAGGCGCTGGAGGCAGTGCAGCACATCACCATGAACGACGCGGCGGGAATGGGCATCGGCCAGTGCCGCTATTCGGCCATGCTGTATCCCGAAGGTACGTTCGTCGACGACGTCATCGTGCATCGCATGGGCGAGGAAGATTACATGCTGGTGATCAATGCCGGCACCCGCGAGAAAGACGTCAATTGGGTCACAGAAAATACCAGCAGTTCGATTGCACGGTCGAGAACCTGAGTGACAACTTTACCCAGATCGCCATTCAGGGTCCGAAGGCTGTTAACACCTTGCAAAAGCTGACCGATGCGGATCTTTCGAAGGTAAAGTTCTATTGGTTCACCCACGGAACGGTTTCAGGGTTGCGCAACATCTTAATTGCACGCACCGGATATACAGCCGAGGACGGCTTTGAGATTTATGTTCCCACCGATGAGGCGACCAGCACGCGAGTGTGGAACGAAGTGCTGGAGGCGGGCAAGGACTTCGGCATTGTGCCCGCTGGTCTGGGGGCGCGCAACACGCTGCGCCTGGAAGGCAAGCTGCCGCTGTACGGTCACGAGATCTCCGAGTCGATCAATGTGTGGGAAGCTGGGCTGGATCGCTTCCTCAAGATGGAGAAAGGTGAGTTCATCGGACGGAGTGCGCTGGAAAAGGCCAAGGCCGACGGCATCAAGCGCACGCTGGCGGGACTGGAGTCGGTCGATCGGGGCATTCCGCGCGACGGCTATAACGTCCTCGATCTCAGCGGCAAAGAGATTGGATACGTAACCAGCGGCTCGTATGCGCCGTTCCTGAAGAAGAACATTGCGCTGGCCTATGTGCCGGTCGAGCAATCGGCGATTGGCAACGAGGTGGCAGTGGAGATCAGGAACCAGCCGGTGAAGTGTAAGGTGGTGCCGACACCGTTTTACAAGCGTCCGAAAAAGCAGGCGTAAGGGAATGGAGAGACCTGTGCTTATCAATGAGCTTTTGTTGGTCGAATTTGATCAAGAAATGAAGAAGACGCGTGCGACCTTGGAAAGAGTTCCAGCCGGTAAGCCGGACTTCGCGCCGCACCCCAGGTCGATGCCTCTGGGTAAGCTAGCGCCTCACGTGGCCCAGCTTCCCGCGTTCGGCCTGATTATTCTGACGACTCCCGAGTTGGACTTTGCTAAGGCCAATTTCAAGCCTGTGCCATTTGAATCGGCAGCTCAACTGGTCAGGGTTCTGGAGGAAGGTGCAGCCCAGACGCGGAAGGCACTTGCCGCGATTCCTGATGACACTTGGAACGATAACTGGAAGCTCACGATGCAGGGCAAGAGCATCTTCGACGGTTCGCGTTTCCTGGCGTACCGCCAAATGTTTCTTAACCACATCGTGCATCACCGGGCCCAACTTGGCGTGTATCTGCGGATGAACGAAGAAAAAGTTCCGGCGATTTATGGACCTTCGGCGGACGACACGATGGGTTTTTAGCTCTGCCGTGATTCCGACAGACCGGCGCAGGTGGAATAGAAGTTGCGGAAACATTCGCTGAAATCAACGAAGCTGAACTCGTTTGTAATTCTCGCCGACGCAGACGCGCGGTGCTGAGGAGGCAGTCATATGGCTTATCCCGCGGAATATAAGTACACCAAAGAACATGAGTGGTTGAAGGTGGAAGGCAACACGGGCACCATTGGCATTACGGATTATGCGCAAAACTCGTTGGGCGACATCGTCTTCGTCGAGCTGCCGAAAGTTGGCTCGGAGATCGCCGCCGGTAAGACCTTCGGTTCGGTGGAATCGGTGAAGGCCGTGTCCGACTTGTTCGCTCCCGTGACCGGCACCGTGACGGAAGTGAATGATGCGCTGAATACTGCGCCCGAGCAGGTGAACAAAGACGCCAATAAGACGTGGATGATCAAGGTCACGCTCAAAGATCCGGGCGAAGCCAACCAGTTGTTGTCTGCCCCCGATTACGAGAAATTCGTCGCCGAAGAGGGCGGGCACTGAGACTTAACAGAAGAAATGGTTTACGGGTCGTATCAGGGCGCGACTTTAGTCATGCCGAACAAGTCTATAAAGATCAGGGCTTCAGCCCCTGCATTAACAGTGTCCAGCAGGGGCTGAAGCCCAAATCATTGAGAATGCTCTTGCGGCACGTCTGAAAGACGTACCCTGACACAAAGCGGTTGATCCCAAAGCGGCTGGTCCAGAGGTTCTACTATCTTCACTCGGAAAGTTCTAATATCTTCTTTCATTTTGTCGCCCAGGAAAGTTACAGGTATCCATGCGCTATCTTCCTAAATCACAGTCCGATCGCGAAACCATGTTGCGCGAGATCGGTGCGAAATCGATTGACGACCTATTTGCTGCCATTCCCGCCGAGTATCGCTTCAAACGCGATCTCGACATTCCGCGCTCCTATGCCGAAGGCGAGATTGTCGACTTCTTTCGCCAGCGCGCCACCGAAAGCGCGCAAGGTTACGCCACGTTTCTCGGCGCAGGAGCGTATTCGCACTACCGGCCCCTGGTCATCGATTCGCTGATCTCGCGCGGCGAATTCTTTACTGCTTACACGCCCTACCAGCCCGAGATCGCCCAAGGCACGCTGCAATCGATCTTTGAGTTCCAGAGCATGATCTGCGAGCTCACCGGAATGGACGTGGCCAACGCTTCGATGTATGACGGCTCGACCGGCGCGGCTGAAGCGCTGATGATGGCCGCGCGCATCACCGGACGGGCCAAGTCGGCGGTCGCGGCCACCGTGCATCCCGAGTATCGCGAGGTCATTACCACCTACGCGCGTTACCAGGGCATGCCGGTGACCACGTTTGGCTATGGCAAGAATGGCCGCGTCGATGTGGACGAGCTGGCGATGGCGATCGATGATGAGACTGCTGGGGTGCTCATCCAGTCGCCCAACTTCTTCGGCACCATCGAAGACGTGGCGGCTATTGCAGAGATCGCGCACGAGAAAGGCGCGCTCCTCATCGTTTCCATTGCTGAGGCGATTTCGCTTGGGATCGTGAAGCCTCCCGCCGACGCCGACATCGTCAGCATGGAAGCACAATCGTTCGGAGTGCCGCTGGGATTTGGCGGTCCCTATTGCGGAGTGATGGCTACGCGCGACAAGTTTGTCCGCCAAATGCCCGGCCGCCTGGTTGGCGAGGCCCGCGATCGCAATGGCAAGCGCGGCTTCGTGCTGACCCTCGCCACCCGCGAGCAGCACATCCGCCGCGAGAAGGCGACTTCCAACATCTGCACCAACCAAGGATTGATGGCGCTGATGTGCGGCATCTTCATGACCGTCTATGGTCGTGAGGGACTGAAGGAGTTGGCGACACAGAACCTGGCTAAAGCTCATTACGCGGCTGAACAATTCAAGAAGAGCGGAGCGACGCTGCTGTTCGAAGGCGCTCCGCGCTTCAACGAATTCGTCGATGCAGACCAAGACCGATCCTTACGCCATCAATGACAAACTGCTGGGGCAAAGAATTATTGGAGGCTTCCCGCTGAAGAAGTTTTATTCCGAGCTGAACAATGCCTCGCTGTGGTGCTGTACCGAGACCACGGCGAAAGCATCGATCGATGCGGCCGCGAAGGAGGTGGCGCTGTGAACCTGAACGAGAAGATCCGCAAAGCCACCACGCACATCAGCCAGAACGAAGGGCTGATTTTCGAGAAATCATCACCCGGTAAGAAGGGTTACAAGCTCCCGCCGCTCGACGTGCCCGAGGTCGATCCCGCCGAGTTGCTCGGCGAGCATGCGCGTGAAGACCTGGGCCAGATGCCGGAGGTGAGCGAGATCGAGATCATTCGCCACTACACCCGCATCTCGACCTGGAACTACGCGGTCGATCACGGCATGTATCCGCTGGGCTCATGCACCATGAAGTACAACGCGCGCGTGAATGAGTATGTGGCGCGGTTGACTGGGTTGGCGGAGGCGCATCCGTATCAGCCCGAGCGCGTGACTCAGGGCGCGCTGCGCATTCTGAAGATGCTGAGCGAGCAACTCATCGAGATCACCGGCATGGATGCGATCACCTTGCAGCCGGCGGCGGGCGCCCATGGCGAGCTTACCGGCATCCTGATGGTGCGCGCGTATCTGGAGTCGAAAGGCAATCCGCGCAAGAAGATTCTCATCCCCGACTCGGCGCACGGCACCAATCCGGCGACGGCGGCGATGGCCGGCTACGCGGTCGAGAACCTGAAGTCGAACGCCGCGGGCATGGTGGACATGGCGTCGCTGGAGGCGCAGGTCAACGAAGATGTGGCCGCGCTGATGCTGACCAATCCCAATACGCTCGGCGTTTTTGAGCAGGAGATCCACAAAATCGCCGACGTGCTGCACGCCAAAGGCGCGCTGATGTACATGGATGGCGCCAACATGAACGCGCTGGTGGGCAAGGTTCGGCCCGGCGACTTTGGCGCCGACGTGATGCACCTGAACCTGCACAAGACGTTCTCCACGCCGCACGGCGGAGGCGGTCCGGGATCGGGGCCGGTGGCCTGCAAGAAGATTCTGGAACCATTCCTGCCGACGCCGGTGGTCATCACCAAGAAGGACGGCACGCTGGGCTTCGATTACAACCGGCCTAAGTCGGTCGGACGGGTGCGCATGTTCTATGGCAACTTCGGCATGCACGTGCGCGCGCTGGCTTACATCATGGCCAACGGTCCTGAAGGACTGCGGCAGACGACCGAAGATGCCGTGCTCAACGCCAACTACATCCGCAAAAAGCTGGAAGGTGTGTACGACCTGCCCTACAGCACGCCGACCATGCACGAAGTCGTGTTCAGCGATCGACTTCAGAACCCAAAAGGCATCAGGACCGGCGACATTGCCAAGCGGCTCATCGATTACGGATTCCATCCTTATACGGTGAGCTTTCCCCTCGTGGTCCATGGTGCGCTGATGATCGAGCCGACGGAGAGCGAGTCGAAGGAGGAGCTTGACCTGTTCATCGACGCGATGAAGTCGATTGCCGAGGAGGCCGAGCAGCATCCCGAGATCATCGCCGAGGCGCCGCACAACACGCGCATCTCGCGTCTGGACGAAACTATGGCAGCGCGAAAGCCGGTGCTGCGCTGGAAGCCGCAAGCCGAGGCGGCAGGGAAGTAATAGCCTTTACCACGGAGAACACGGAGAGCACGGAGGTTTTTGTTTCAAACCCCTTTGTCTTTGTGATGTGAATGAAAGACATTTCACCACCGAGACCCAGAGAAACTCTTGGATATAAGAACCTTCCGAAAGAGCGATTCGAGTCCAAATTGTAGTTAGCAAGAGAGGTCCCTTCGGCAAGCTCAGGGCAGGCTCTTCGACCGGTTACGCCTTCGCTCAGGATGACAGTGAGCCGGGATATCCTTACAGGGTCTTTATCCGAAGGTATTTCGCCGTGCCCTCCGTGGTCTCCGTGGTGAAATAGTCTTTTTCCCCGGAACCAAATCCCCTTTCTTTCCGTCTATCACCCCAGCTTTTCTCCTCTGGGGAGCTTTCATGTATTCGCTTCGGCAAGACCTTCGCTTTGCTCTTCGCCAATTGCGCAAGTCGCCGGGATTCACCACCGTTGCCGTGCTCACGCTAGCTCTTGGTATCGGTGCAGCGACGGCGATGTTCAGTGTGATCTACTCCACCGTGCTGCGGCCGCTGCCCTTCGCTGATCCTGATCGAATCGTGTATCTGGAAACCCATGCCGCGGCTGCGTACATCCAGCCTGCGTCATGGCCGAGTTATCTGGACGAGCGCGCGCAGAACAAGAGCTTCGAGGCGCTGGCGGGCTACTCAGCCTACTCGGGCATCAATCTCGACACTGGTTCGCAGGTCGTGCACCTGCGTAACACGGCGACCAGCGACCACTTCTTCGACGTCTTGGGCGTGAAGCCGTTGTTGGGGCGCACCTTTCTTCCAGGCGAAGAGCAGGACGGCCGCAACAGCGTCGCGATCCTGAGCTACGAAGTATGGGAACAAAACTTCGGAGCTAACCCTAACATCGTCGGGACGTCCGTCCACATTGACGGATTTCCCTATACCATCGTCGGCGTGATGCCCGCCGGCTTCCGCTTTCCGGTGGGAGTTCCCAACACGGTGTACACGCCCCTGCGCGTTCCCAAGGAACTGCGCACGGCTCGCGGTGATCATTGGCTGCAAGTGATCGGCCGGGTGAAACCTGGGATCAGCATCGAGCAGGCACAAGCCGATATGAACCGCGTACTGGCTGACATTGGCCGCTCCTATCCTGATACGGACAAGGGTCGCACGGCGCGCGCTCTGCCGTTGACCATGTTCATCACTGGCCAGGACCAGCGCCAGGCGCTGTGGGTGATGGCCGCCGGTGTGCTGTTTGTATTGCTGATCGCGTGCGTCGACGTTGCGGTGATGCTGCTGGCGCGTGGCGTCGGACGCCAGCGCGAGATGGCGATCCGCACTGCGCTGGGAGCGGGACGGGTACGAATTGTTCGACAGATACTGCTGGAGAACTTGGTGCTCGGTTTGGTCGCGGCTGTCGCCGGACTGCTGATCGCCTGGGGATTGACGGCGGCCATGAGCCAGTTTCTCAGCAAATCTTTTCAGCGCGGGGGTGACATCCATCTCAATCTGGCTGTATTCCTCGCCGCTTTCGCCATCGCCCTGTTGTCTAGCCTAGTGTTCGGCATCCTGCCAGCAAAGAAAATGTCGTCAGCGGATCCCAATCAGTCTTTGAAGTCGGGCGCGGCTGCGGGTACCGAACGCAGCGACTACCGCTTGCGCTCCGCGTTCGTGGTTACCGAAGTCGCGTTATCGCTCATGCTGCTGGTCTGCACCGGGCTGGTGCTGATCCAACTCTGGCGCATGCAGCACGTAGATTTCGGATACACGACCGATCACGTGCTAACCCTCGAAATCAACGTGTCGCCGGGAGACTACTCCGGCAAGGACCTTGACGCCAGTCTTTATCGTCCGCTGCAAGAAAAGGTGCGCGCGATTCCTGGGGTGACCGCAGCCGGCTACAATCGGCTGATCCCGCTGCTGAACTGGGGATGGAACAGCGGGATTCAGATGGTGGGCAAGCCGCCTGATCCGCCCGATCATGAGCGGCTGGCGGAGGTTCGTATCGTTTCACCCGGCTGGTACCAGTCAATGGGAGTGCGGTTGCTGCGCGGTCGCCTGCCTGATCCTGCAATCGACAAGCCCGCCTCGCGGCAGGTCGTTGTGGTGAATCAGAAGTTCGTCGATACGTTTCTCCCCGGCGAGGAGCCGCTGGGCCAGCAGATCAAGCAGGACAAAGATAATCAAACCATCGTCGGCGTAGTGAGCAATGGCCGTCAGGCTGTGGAGCAGCCAGCGCTAGCAGAGGTGGACTATCCCATGTCGGAGGTGCCGCTCAAAGACAGCGCCGATGTGCTGAACACGATGTCGCTGTTCGTGCGCTCCAGTCTGCCGCCGGAGGCGATTGTGGCTCAGCTGCGCCAGGCCCTGCACGAAGTCGCGCCGTCAATTCCGTTCCGCACTCCAGAGACCATGGACGACGTGCTGGCCGACTCACTGGTCTTTAACCGCATGCAGGGCTGGCTGTTCAGCATCTTTGCCGTGATCGCGCTGGTGCTGGCGCTGGCAGGGATTTACGGCGTGCTCAGCCAGGAGGTGAGTCTGCAAACCCGTGACATCGGATTGCGAATGGCTCTCGGTGCTTCGCGACCGGCGATCGTGCGCCTCGTGCTCGGTCGCGCGGTAGTCCTCTTGGGGGTAGGAATCGTAGTGGGCATTGTGGGCAGCGTGGTGTCGCGGCGGTTGCTGGCCACTGTCATTCCCATGGAGGTAAGTCGCGATGCGATAGCGATCGCATCACTCGCCGTAGGCCTAAGCGTCGTGGGACTTGTTGCCAGTTTGCTGCCGGCCCGCCGTGCCGCCTCCATCGAACCTATGCAGGCTTTGCGCAACGAATGAATTTAATTACCACAGAGGCTAAGAGGCACGGAGAGTTCCAGAATTTCGTAAGAAAAGCTCTGCGTCAGTGCCTCGGTAGTTGGTCATGTTTTTCAGAATGAGAGAAACAGCAGTTTTCGGGTCATACTAAGAATCAGGCTGGACCTAAGAATCAGGCCGGACAATCAGTCTTCCGCCGCGCCCTATAGCCTTGACTCGTCAACTTAAGCGGGCCAACAGTCTGTCGGACGTAACTTACACTGTTTCCGCAGCGCGGCTCTGAAAATCACCAGTGCATGCCAGAAGGACGGTAAAAGCAGTGCCATGGCTGGCAGCGTCGGTTCGAGATTGGACGTGAATGTCGCCCCCGTGCCGTTCCGCGATTTCTCTGGCTACCCATAATCCCAAGCCGGTACCAACATCTTTCTTGGTAGTGAAGAACGGCTCAAAGATGCGATCGAGGTGCTGCGGTGCAATTCCCGGGCCGTCGTCTTCAATTCTCAGCTGAATCGTTTTGCCATCGGAGTTTTCGACGCACGACAATTCGATCTTCAGGGTGCCGTCTGCGCTCACCGCGTCGGCTGCATTGGAAATGAGGTTCGATATGAGTTGTTTCAATTCGCCTGGCCAGCCTTGAATGGGAGGGCACTCGCCAAGATCGCACCTCACGCTGATGTTCTTGCTCCGGAATTTATTGGAATAGAGTTTCAGCACGGACTCGACCAGCACCGGCATCTCAACTTTATCGGGGGCATTGGATTCGTGATAGAAGCCCAGGGTTTGCCGGGTGATGTGAGAGACGCGCTCCAGTTCGCTCTCGGCGAGCGTCAGTTGTTGGGTAGCGGCGGCGGGCATGCCGGCGGTTGCTTTGGCGAGATAGATCAGGTTGCCGACAGCTTCTAACGGATTATTGATTTCGTGGGCAACGGTGGCCGCCAACCGGGCGGCAGCGGCCAGCTTTTCAGTCTTGCGTAGAAGCTCTTGCGACTTGCGGTCGTGGGTTGCATCACGGAAGACCAGTACAACTCCGACCAATCTGTCTTTATCGTCGCGAATAGGCGCCGCACTGTCTTCGATCGGAATCAGCGTTCCATCTCGCCTCTGAAGTACGGTATGGTTGGCGAGTCCGACCACTTGACCTGAAGACATGACTTTCTGCACGGGATTGTCAACCGGTTGGCGGGTGTATTCGTTAATGATGGGAAAGGCTTGCTCGACAGGCTTTCCCTGGACTTCCGCCAGACTCGCTCCGATGAGCCGCTCTGCGACCGGATTCAGAAAGGTCACATAGCCTTGCGGATCGGTGGCGACAACTCCGTCCCCGACGCTTGTCAAAGTCACCCTGAACCACTGTTCGCGTTCCCGGATGTCGGCTGAATGTCGCTCGCGGAGAGCCATCTCACGCAATATGTAATAAGCCAGCAGAAGTAATCCGATGCCGGCAAGGATGGTGGTTAGATAAATCGAGATGATGGTGGAGCGTACGCTTCTGTTATAAGACTCAGTCCGTGCCGTCAGGAGAGATGTTTCCTCCTGGACCATTTCGTTAATCAGGGCTTGGATATCGCCCATCATGGACAAACCCGCATCTGAGAGAACAATCTTTTTAGCTTCATCCGGCTGGCCAGAGCGGTAAAGCGAGACGGTCATCGCCAGTTCGTTCAATTTGTCGAGAGCCAGCTGGCGCAGCAATACAATGCGAGCCTGTTCGCGAGGATTATCGGCGGTCAATTCCGCTAGCTTCTGAATGTCTGAGTCAACTTGGCCAGCGGCAAGGTTATAAGGCGCCAGGTATTTCGGATCGCCTGTGTAGAGAAAGCCGCGCTGACCGGTTTCAGCGTTTCTCAGAAGCAACTCGATCTGCCTGAGTTCCAGCACTACCTGCTCGGTATGCACCACCCAGGTATGTACTTCAATCTGCACGCCGACTTCGCGCCTAGTGACCAGCGCATTGACCGCTAAGACGAACAATAGGATGACGAAGCCGCTGATGACACTGAATCGTCTGTAGATGGCCCGCATAAGAATCAGGGGATGTGCGCCATCCCTCCGAATTTGGGATTGTAGCCGAAATGTCGACGCCGCGCTTGTTTGGTGGGCTGCTACTGGCGCAGGGTTTCGCCAGCCTGCGCGGATAGCTCCTTGCCTGTGTGTGTTTTACCTGCAGACTAGCGTCGCTTTTGTAAGTATGATTTCCAATTTTCGTTAGTGCCAGGTGGCGCGTCTTCCCCAGACGTAGCGGTACTATTCTGTCATAACTATCGTGTACGTAGTTCGATTAAGAGTATGGCATGAATTAATTAAGGCTGATATGTGATCGACAGGGCCGCGGAGTTGAGCTACCATTATCAACTATTCGGGTCTTTGGAATTGACCCAGCCGCTTGGAATGCCCTCGACGTCTTAGAAAAGTTAGCAGGAAGCTTTCTAGCCATGATAGTTGCGCGGAACATGATGAAGCTGCTCGATTGTCGTCGCACAGGATGTTGATCATTCCGTTTCTTGTATTCGCGAAGACCGGAGTCTGCAACGGTTTCCGCTCGTCTCGCCTAACACAGCGAATTCCTAACACACACGAAGGATGAAGAAAATATGAAGAAGCTCCTTGTTTTGTCGATTGGCATTTTGGCTTTGTTTGTTGCGGCTCTTCCCCTGACAGCGCAAGCGCCGGCTCCTAGTCACGTCGTTCACCCTCCGATTATTGTGGTTGACCAACACACTCCAAACAATCCCAGCGGTATTTTGCCGCGCCAGTTCAGGGCCGCTTATGGTTTCAATCGGATCTCTAACCTGGGAGCGGGGCAGACGATCGCCCTGGTCGATGCCTATGACGATCCGAACATCGCCTCTGACTTGGCACATTATGCGGCTCAGTTCAACTTTACGCCGTGCAATTTTACCAAGGTGAAGTTGGGCACGGTCACCGGCCAAGGCTGGGATTTAGAAGAGTCCCTGGACGTCGAACAAGCCTGCGCGATTGCGCCGCAAGCCAACATCGTGCTGGTTGAAGCCGTCAGCAACAACGATTCGGACCTGTGGGCCGCGGTTCAGGTCGCCACCCAGGCGCCCTACAACGCCACGGTGGTTTCCATGAGCTGGGGCGAAGACGAGTTCAACGGCGAACAGAGCAACGACAGTTATATGTGTAACATCGTCAACGGAAACGGTCAGCCAGTAACCTTCTTCGCCTCCAGCGGCGATGGCGGACACGGAACCGGCTATCCCGCGGCTTCGCCCTGCGTGATCGCGGTGGGTGGTACCACGCTGGCTTTGTCCACTGCAGCCCCGTTGGGAAATCCGTTCTTGCTGGACTACGGACACGAGAACGCATGGAGCGGCAGCAGCGGCGGAGTGAGCATCTACGAGCCGCAGATGTCCTACCAGAATCCGGCGTGCTCAACCTGGTCAACGACCAATCGTTGCATTCCCGACATCGCGTCGGTGGCCAGCAATATTCCGGTGTATGACACTTACAGTTATGGTGGCTGGGTGGTGGTAGGAGGTACTAGTATCTCCAGTCCCGACTGGGGCTCATTCATGACCCTGGTGAACTCCGGCCGAGCGGCTGCTGGTAAACCTCTTCTGAGCCAGGCGAACTATGACCTGTACCAGCTTTACTACTCGTCGAATTACGCCACTGACTTCCATGACATTACGTCGGGAACCAATGGAGGCTGCGGATCACAGTGCACGGCTCAAGTCGGCTACGACTTGGTGACCGGTATCGGCAGTTACCAGGCCAACAATTTGTACACTGCTTTGCTCGGCGTTACGAACTAAGCTGAATCCTGCTTCACAAGGCGCGTTCCCAAGGGAGCGCGCCTCATTTTTTGGCTTTTGGAGCTCGCGGATCTCTCCGGCAATGATTCGACAGCTTGGCGGAGCTGGCTCAAACAATCTGCTGTACGTGCAATCTTGGACGCCAGGCTAAAGGCTGGCTCTACCCGGTCTACACCAACTCTGACTCTGCTCCAGGTCGGCCATCACGCGGAAGCTTCGGCGACGCCGCGCTTAACACCGTAGTCCGCTACAAAATCATAGGGAGGCGCTGATTCTCGGTCCCGTCTGCCTGTTCGCGTTCGAGACGAACGACTTTGTTCTTTCCTGGCCTGCGATCGCTATTCATTGTCCACAAATACATGGTCGCGTAGGCTCGCCAGGGCTGCCACGCCTCGGAGCGGCGTTCCAGTTCGCGGGAGCTTCGCAGATTCAGGGCACGCAACAGTCCCAAATCGCCGGAGGGAAAGGCATCCGGTTCTCCGAGGGCTCGCATCGCGACGTATTGTGCCGTCCATTTGCCGATGCCTGGAATTTCCTCCATGCGCTCGAGGAAGTCGTCGAGATCTACAACGCCGTGAAAGCGAACCTGCTTGTCGACGACTGCGCGAGCCAGCAAGCGAATCGTCTGCGCGCGTGCCGTGGTTAGGCCGATGCCATCCAGGCTGGCATCGGCGAGAACTTCTGCTGAAGGAAAAATGTGGGTGAGGTTGCCTGCGCAGGGAAACCCTTGCCCAAAAGCTCGAACCATCCGGCCAGCCAATGCGGTCGCGCCCTTCACCGTAACCTGCTGTCCGAGAATGGCTCGTATGGCCAGCTCGAAACCATTCCAGCAGCCCGGCACTCGTAGACCCGGAGCCGCGTCAACCGGTCCAGTCAATACCGGGTCGGTTCGCAGCGATTGCACGATGGCCGCCCAATCCGCATTCAGATCGAACATGGCTCGTATGCGCTCGATGATGAAGAAGAGCGAACCCGGATCGCCAAACTGAACTCGTACGACGAGCGCATGATTCGCCTCGTCAAGCGAGACCGCAAAATGTCCCCGGTTGCCATTTACGCAAATGGAACGGCGATACGTGCCATCTTCCACCGATTCGACGCCGGGAATGGCGCGCGCCTGCAGAAATGCCAACATGCCTTTCCAGTTGTAGGGTGGCCGGAAGCGAAGTCGAAAGAGGTATTGATTTTCTGGTTGGGTGATTTTCTGACGGACAAGGGACCTGATTTGAGTGGGCGTCCGCTGATAGGCCTTAGAAATGGCCGCGTTGAATCGGCGAACGCAACCAAAGCCCGAAGAGATGGCAATCTGGTTCATCGGCAGACGAGTCTCATCGATGAGCTTCTTGGCAAAGTGCAGCCGGCGCGTTTGCGCCACCGCACTTGGTGTTGCTCCAAGATGTTGTAAGAACAGACGACGAAGATGGCGCGAGCCGACTCCCAGGCATTCAGCCAGAACTTCGACTCCACCGTCCTCCAGACCACTTTCACTGATCAGGCGCAAAGCCCGGGAAACGGTGTTCGAGCTTCCCGACCACGCCGCAGTTCCGGGTGAGCACTCTGGCCGGCAACGCAGGCAGGGGCGAAAGCCCGCCTCGGCCGCAGCGGCGGCAGTGGGATAGTAACGCACATTCTCTTCCTTGCAGGTAGGCGCAGGGCAGATCGGACGGCAGTAGACTCCGCTGCCGAGCGCACCAATGAAGAACTTGCCATCAAAGCGCGCATCGCGCGAGAGGCGAGCTCGCGAACACACCCGCCAATCCAGATTCATATCTTCACCAGGTCTAGAGTAGTCGATTCAGCGGCGATGATTGGACGATTTCGGACCAGGTTACGGACCGAGATGGACTGGGCTCGTGCTCGCCAGATAACAACGTCCGGAAATGTTCAGCCCGGAAGCAGCGATATGTGCGATCCGGCCCGAATTTTTTTCCTTGCCGTTACCCAAGATTCGCCAATGGTTGGTGGATTCGGAAGCAAGCGGGAATGGTGTAGCAGCACTGCGTTACGGCTATTGCGCGCGCAGTGTGATCGACGGATCGACCAGCGCCGCACGCCATGCCGGCAAGCCGCACGCGATCACGGACACCGCTCCCAGTAGCCCGATCACGCCGAGATAGGTGACCGGGTCGAGCCGTGAGATACCGAACAGCAGTGTGGTGAGAGCCTGGCTTGCAGCCAAAGCACCCATTAACCCGATCACTACCCCTAAGACAGTAAGGGTCATTCCTTGACGAACGACCAGAGCGAGAATGTCGCCACGTGAGGCGCCCAGCGCGGCGCGAATCCCAATCTCACGCATGCGCTCGGTGACGCTGCCGGCGAGCACGCCGTACATTCCGGTGGCTGCGAGAAGCAACGCTACCAGGGCAAATGCTTCGAACAGGATCAGCGCGAATCGCCGCTGGGCTTCCGATGAGGCGAGCAGATCATCCATGGTGGCCACGCGCACGATCGGCTGATTCTTGTCCACCGACCAGATTGCGCTGCGGATGGCAGGGGCGAGCGCGGCAGCATCTCCGCGGGTTCGTACAACCAGCGACTGCACATTATCGACCCAGGGCCATTGCGTGGGCGTGACGTAGAATGCGTCGGGCTCGTTCAGCGCCAGCGATGTCTGCTTCACGTCGCCGACCACGCCGACGATAATGTTCCACGGCGCGTTGGGTTGATCGATATTGGGGCCAAGCCGAACCCGCTGTCCGAGCGGGTCTTGATGGGGAAACTTTCGTTTGGCGAAAGATTCGCTGACTAGGATGGCCAGGGGCGCACCAGGGCGGTCTCGTTCGTCGAGAAGACGACCGCGCCGTAACGGAATGCGCATTGTCTCGAAGTATCCCGGGCTCACTGCGTAGCGATACGCGGCTTCGGAGTTGTCGTTGGGATACGACGCGAACTGCACGCCATAGGTGTCGGAGTCGCCGCTGAGTGGCAACTGGCTGGTGAACGCCGCTGAGGTGACGCCGGGAACCTGACGCACCGCTTCCAATGCTTGAGTGAAGAAGCGGTCGCGAGCATTGTCAGTGTCGAAGCGATGACCGGACTCTTGCACCTGCATGGTGAGCACGTGCGAGCCATCAAATCCGGGATCGATCGCGAACAGACGCTGCAGGCTGCGCAATAGCAATCCCCCGCTCACCAGCAGCACCAGGGCAAGCGCAACCTCGGTGACGACGAGCATACTGCGCGCGAATTGGTGACCACCCGCGGTTCGCCGTGAGCTTTGCTGGAGCTCCATCTGCGGATCGCGGCGCGAACGCGTGAAGTGCCGGTGCCAGTCCGACGACCAGCCCGATCAGCGTGGTAATACCGAAGGCGAACGCCAATGCGGCCCGATCGACGCCAATCGCGCTGATCCGAGGCAGCTCGGACGGGCTAAGCGCTACCAACGCGCGCACGCCGAACTCCGCTACCATCATCCCGACAGCGCCGCCGAGGACGGCCAGCAGCAGACTTTCCGTGAGCAGTTGCCGGACCAGCCGGCTGTGAGCCGCGCCCAGCGCAACCCGCATGGCGAATTCTCCGCGCCGCTGCATGCCGCGAGCCAGCAGGAGGTTGGTCACATTCACGCAGGCGATGATGAGTACCAGCAAGACCGCGCCCATGACAGCCAACAGCGCCGGCTTGACCCCGCGCGTAATGTCACTCTGCAGGGAATTCACGATGAATCCGATCGGCACTCCGCCAGAACTGTTGTAACCTTTGGCATACATCTGCCCCAGAGTATGCAAGATTACGTCAAGCTCGCTGGTCGCCTGGCTACTGCTGACGCCGGGCCGAAGCCGCCCTACCATGCGCAGATGATGACCCCACTCCTTGCCGTCCGCAGGCAATGACGTGTCGTATTGCAAGGGAGCCCAAAGCTCCGCCGAAGGAGCAAGGACGTTTTCGAACGCGGCCGGCATTACGCCGATAACCGTGTAAAGGTTGTCGTCGAGTGTGACCTGACGGCCAACGATCGAGCCGTCACTGCCAAAGCGCCGCCGCCAAAGCTTTTCGCTTAGGATCACGACCCTGGGGCCCTTGAACTGATCGTCGGCTGCCACGAAGTCACGTCCCAGTGCCGGGACAACGCCCAGCGCTTGGAAGTACCCCGCACTCACACTCTGTCCTTCAAATCGCTCCGGCTGCGTCGCACTGGTCATGGTCGGCTGCCAAGGTTCCATCACGGCCATTGCGTCAAACGAACGGCTTCGCTCGGCCAGCCCATGAAAGCTCCCAAAGCTGACGTCAAGGAGCGGACCGCCCTTGAGCATCTCCCAAATCATCATCACGCGGCCGGCGTGAGGATAGGGCAACGGCTCGAAGAGAATGGGATTTATCGCACTAAAGATCGCCGTGCTGGCGCCGATGCCGAGGGCCAGGATCACGATCGCGGTCAGGGCGAAGCCGGGATTTTTGCGCAACTGCCGAGTAGAGTAACGAAGATCGGCGACGAAAGTTCGGATCAGGTTCTCCCATCCATACTCGCGTACCTGTTCCCGGACAACAGTCACGTTGCCGAGTTCCAGTCGCGCCGCGCGCCGCGCCTCCATGGGCGACAATCCGTCAGCCATCAAGGCGGCGGTTATGTCTTCAAGATACTGTTGTACCTCGTCATCGACATCCTGATCCGCGGACCTTCGGTTGGTGAGCGCGCGCAGGCCGCGTGTGAGATGGCGCCACAGAGACATAAGGTTAGCCTTCCGCCTTCAAGAGACGCGCGATAGCCGAGGTCCGGCGCGCCCAGTCCTCGGTCTCGATCACGAGCTGCTTTTTTCCTGCACGCGTAAGCGCATAGAACTTCGCCCGGCGCGAGTTATCGGTTTGGCGCCACTCGGCGTCGAGCCATCCGGCGCGCTCCAGTCGCTGCAGCGCGGTGAGAAGAGAGCCCGGATTGACCTTGAACACACCGCGCGAAATCTGCTCGATTCGCCGGGCAATGCCGAAGCCGTGCATGGGCTCGAGGCTGAGCGTCTTGAGAATGAGCAGGTCGAGCGTGCCCTGAATGACATCGGTGTTGGGCTCGTCGGTAGATGGACCGGAAAAGAGCATAGCCCAACCATAGTGCCACTCATTATGATTGTCAAGATGTGACAATCAATCTGAGAAAGTTAGATCCGGGCCATCCATACTGGCTTCCAAAGCCGGCTTCGGAAGCCTGCACGCTCCGAGGGCACGCTCGTTCTCCCGTGGCCTGGATGTACCGCATCGAGCCGCTAGCGGCTGGTGAGTTCCTGACTCCAGGCCATTTCGATTTCGTCAAGTTCGGTCTGGGTCAAGCTTAGCTCCGCTGCTCCCACCACGCCTCGCACCTGCTTGGGGTTTCTCATACCCACGATTGCGCCGGTCACCGCCGGATTGGTCAGCGTCCAGGCTATGGCTACTTCTCCCGGCGTACTGCCATGACGATCGCCGATTTCGCGTAGCAACTGGACCAGACGCAGATTGTGCGATAACAGCGGCTCCTGGAAGTTGGCATCCCGGCGCCGCCAGTCATCTTCGGGGAACGACGCGATACGCGCCCGTGTCATCGCCCCGGTCAACAGTCCGGAGTACATTGGCGAATAGACGATCACGCCAATGCCATGGTCAGCCGCAAACGGTAGGATCTCCCTTTCCACGTCACGCGCCACTAACGAATAGGGCGGTTGCAATGACGTGATGGGGCCGAGCGCCAGCGCGCGCTTCATCTGGGTCACGTTGAAATTGGAAACGCCGATATAGCGCACTTTGCCCACCGCCTGCAGGCGCAGCATCTCGCTCCATCCCTCCTCGATATCCTCGTCCGGCTCGGGCCAGTGAATCTGGTACAGATCGATCACGTCGATTTGCAGCCGCCGCAGACTCGCTTCGACTTCCTTGCGGAACGACTCGGCCTTGAGCGAGCCGGAAATGTTACCCTTCGCGTCCCACACCCGTTCCGCCTTGGTGAAGATATATGGCCGGTTCGACGATCCTCGAAGGGCGCGCGCTACCACCTCTTCCGAGTGTCCAAGCCCGTACACCGCGGCTGTATCAATCCAGTTGATGCCGTGATCCAGCGCCTCATGAATCGCGGCGATGGAATCCTCGTCGTCCTGGTGGCCCCAACTCCACTGCCATCCGCCACCACCCATGGCCCAGGCGCCCAGCCCGATGGGAGTAATCTTGAGGTCGCTATTTCCTAGCTGCTTGGTTTGCATTGAAATCTCCTTTGTGTTCGCCAGCTTCCTTGCGATCCGTCTTCCGCAACGCATCGCGACAGCTACCTGTAATGCAAGTAGTGGGCCAGCCCGAAAAACGCCGGGCAAATGCTTATAACTCATGCCTTAGCTAGCTTTTCTGGCGAGCCGACGCAGAAATGCGGTTCTTATGCCGTCAGTCTGTTGACAGCACGTCAGTTGGTGGACGACCAGTGGACGGCAGACTTTTTTGCAATTCCATGCGCCCTCTTGGGTTTAAAGACAATCTATTCCTGCAGAGCCAATCTGAACTCGCAGTCGCTCGCCTCCTCGTCTTTGGGAAACGACATGTCCTTTATCGAAAGTCAGATTTCTGCAATTCCGGTTGACCGTTATCGCACCTTATTGGAATTGTCGCGAGCCATGGCGGCGCATGCCAGCGTGGATGAACTGGTCCGCGGACTGGCCGCGCGTCTTCACCAGTTGCTCGACTTCACCTATCTCACGTTAATGACCCACGATGAGGAGCGGGATGTGATGCGGGCGCACACCGTTCACAGCCTTCAGCCTGGACCGGTCGCCGCTCCGGAATACTCGATGGAAGAGTCGCCCTCGGCCACGGTCTGGAGAATGCAGCAGCCCATGGTGGTGGCCGATATCTCGCAGGAAGCAAGGTTTCCCACGGTGATGAAATTCTTTCGCCAAAACGGCGTCAGTTCTTTCTGCATTGTCCCCCTGACTACGGCGACCCGGCGGATTGGTGCTCTCACCTTTGGCAGCTCTCACCTGAACGCTTATCACTTGGACGATCTGGAACTGCCGCGCCTGGTGGGAGCACAAGTTGCCGTTGCCGTGGAAAACGCCATCAACTATCAGGAAGCGCGGGAGCTACAAAACGATCTGGTGCACGAGCGCGATCGCCTGAAGATGCTGCTCGACATCAACAATGCGGTCACCTCCAATATCGCGCTCACCGACTTGCTGCGCGCCATTGCTAGCAGTGTTCGCACCGCCATCCAATGTGACGCAGCTTATGTAACGATGCCCGAGAAGAACGAGAAGTGGCTGCGGGTACGTGGCTTGGACTTTCCAGAGCCTCGCGGCGCCCTGACGGAAGAGACGATGATCCCCATGGAAGGATCCATCTCCGGCCGAACCTTCCGCAGCGGCTCGCCTTTTCTGTTCCACACCGTCCCCGAAGGACTGGGCCGGGAAGCGCTGACGATCATGCAGGTGGAGCAATTCCAGTCAGGCTACTTCATTCCCATTCAGCGTGGCGGCCGGACACTCGGCATTCTGCAACTGCTCGATCGCAGCC
This sequence comes from uncultured Acidobacteriaceae bacterium, assembly GCA_963746515.1. Classification (GTDB taxonomy): domain Bacteria; phylum Acidobacteriota; class Terriglobia; order Terriglobales; family Acidobacteriaceae; genus Bog-257. Next base: position 144,533 of record CAVVBO010000008.1, read on the forward strand.
AGGATTTCTTCACGGAAAAGGACGGCGAATTGCTGGAGCAGATCGCTCGCCAGTTGGCGATCGCTTTTGAGAATGCGCTGAAGTATGAAGAGGCCGAACAATCGCGCGGCCAGATTGCCGAACAGGCTCGGTATCTGCGCGACGAACTGCGCAATGAGCACAACTTTGACGAGATTTTGGGCGACAGCGCCATATTACAAAAGGTGCTCAACGAAGTGAAAACGGTGGCGCCCACTGGCTCGACCGTGTTGATCCAGGGCGAGACCGGAACTGGCAAGGAGTTGATCGCGCGCGCCATCCACAATCTCAGTTCCAGCCGCGAGAGCATCTTCGTGAAACTGAACTGCGCCGCCATTCCTTTGGGGCTGTTGGAGAGCGAACTATTTGGCCATGAGCGGGGAGCGTTCACCGGCGCCATCGCCCAGAAGAAAGGCCGCTTCGAACTGGCCGATAAGGGAACGTTATTCCTCGACGAAATTGGCGACATTCCGCTGGAGTTGCAGCCCAAGCTGCTGCGAGTTTTGCAGGAGCAGGAATTCGAACGTCTGGGCAGCAGCCGTTCGATTCACGTGAATGTGCGTTTGGTGGCTGCGACCAATCGTGACTTGGGAAAGATGGTGGAGGATGGCGAGTTTCGCGCCGACCTTTATTACCGTCTCAATGTTTTTCCGATTTCCCTGCCTCCGCTGCGGGAGCGCCGCGAAGATATTCCGATTCTGGTGCGCAGCTTTGTCGATACCTTCTCGCGCCGAATGGGTCAGCCGATTCACACCGTTTCCGATGAGGTGATGACATCGCTGACTCAGTATTCCTGGCCGGGCAACATTCGCGAATTGCAAAACGTGATTGAACGCGCCGTCATTCTCTCTAAAGATGGGGTGCTGCGCGCGCCGGAGTTGCAGAAGATCGAAGAACCCGTAACCCCCGGTATCGCTGCTCAGCATTCCTCCGATCCGGACAAGCCCAAGACCCTGGTGGAAGCCGAGCGCGACTACATCAGCGAAATTCTGCATAAGACCAACTGGGTGCTCAGCGGGCGCGACGGAGCAGCGGTCAGGCTGGGAATCCCCCGCACCACGCTGTTGTACAAGATGCGGCAGCTCGGAATTCCTCGGCGGCCGCAGTGATGAATCGTTTATCGTCCGGCACCGTCGGACCTGGAATGATCCGTGGTTTGGGGCGCCAGCGCCTGCGAAACTGTCGCACGGTCGATCTGATGCAGGTCTGGCAATTGCGAATCGTCCCAACCACCACCGAGAGCTTTGATCAGCAGAACGGTATCGGTCATGCGGCGGCCCAGGATCTCGACTTGCGTACGTTCGTCGGTGAGCGCCGCAGCCTGCGCCGTGGTCACTTCCAGATACGTAGTCACGCCGCCAGTGTAGCGGTTAATCGATAGCTGCAACGATCGTTGCGCGGCGGCGACGGCTACGGCCTCGGTGTTCGACTCGTCGGCCAAAATTCGCAATGCCGCCAGATTATCTTCTACTTCCTGGAATGCGGTGAGCACCGTCTGCTGATAATTGGCTTCCGTCTGATCGTAGGCGGCGTGTGCCTGCTCCGACACTGAGCGTCGACGCCCGCCGTCGAAGATGGTTTCCACGGCTGCACCGGCCAGCGTCCAGAAAGCCGAAGGCCCGGTGAGTAGGCTGGTGATCGACGAGCTTTCGAATCCGGTCGATCCAGTCAGCGAGAGCTGAGGATAATAGGCGGCCTTGGCTACGCCGATGTTGGCATTCGCTTCCTGGATGCTGCGTTCGGCCGCGGCGATATCAGGACGGCGCTCTAGGATTTGCGACGGCAGACCAACCGGCACCGACGGCGGCTCCATGTGCAACGGATTCGGCGGAAGGGTGAAGCTAGGCGCGGGTTTCCCAATCAGCGTGGCGATCGCGTTTTCAAAGGTGACGCGTTCTGACTCGATGTCGATGGCCTGCGCCCGGGTCGTTTCCAGCATGGTGCGAGCCTGCTCCACGTCGACCTCGGAAGCGACTCCGCCGTGAAAGCGATTCTCGGTCAACTTCAGAGCCTCGGTGTAGGCAGCCACGGTCGATTGCAACAGCTCTTCTTCGGCGTCGAAGCTGCGAGCTTCCATGTAGTCCAGTGCCAATTCGGCGTGCAGAGTCAATCGCACCCATTGCATATTGGCGAAAGAGGACTGCGCCGTTGAGCGGTTGGCCTCGACACTTCGACGCACCTGACCCCAGATGTCGGGCTCGTAAGAGACGTCGAGTGGAAGGATGATGTCGGTGTAGGTCTGGCCCTGCAAGGTTGCGAGAGTGGGCCGGTTCGACGAAACCTTGTTGCGCGAGTATGAGGGCGCGGTGCCAACCGTCGGATAATAGTTCGAGCGGTAGAAGCGAATCATGGCGCGTGCTTGCAGAAAGTTCGCTTCCGACTGCTTCAATGTCTGGTCGGCGCCGTCGACTTGCGCTTCCAACGCGTTCAGTTGCGGATCGTTGAACATCTCCCACCAGTTGGCGGCCAGCTTGGCGTCGGCGGGCGGGCCGTCCTGTGAAGCCGGTGTTTCCTTGTAGCTCGGCGGAGCGACGACTTTGGGACGTGTGTAGTTTGGTCCCACTGCGCAACCGGTCAGACAGCAATGCGAGCTCCATAGCGACAACAACCACAAGCAGTGAGCGACTATGGCGGAGAGGGCCTTCAGGTCCGCCTGCGGCACCTATCTTTTTGTCATCCCCAGCCGATTTCAGCCGGCGAGGGATCTGCTTTACGCCGTACCAGGAAACTGGAAGTGTGAATCCCAAACGTTTTCTGAATGATAGCTCCCGCATAAAGGCACCTCTACTTCGTCACCCGCACTTGCTCGCCATCCACAATAGAGTCGGGTGGGTTTTCCATGATGGATTCGTTACCGTCGAGACCGCCGTTGACTTCGACAACATTGCCGAAGTCGCGGCCCAACGTGATCTGCTTCAGTAGCGCGCGGTCATCCGGCTGCACGGTCGCGACGCGAAGCCCTTCGGAGCGGAACAGTAATGCCGCAACCGGGATGATGTACGTCCGCGTTACGGCCGGAATCTTGAAGTGGACCTCGGCATAAGCACCAGGCAATAGCTCACCGGTCGGGTTGGGAACATCGACCTCAACCAGTAAGGTACGAGTCGACAGATCGATGGCATCGGCCGTGCGCGCCAGCGTTCCTTCGAAATGACGGCCGGGAAATTCATTCAGGGTGACGTCGGCTTTAAGTCCATGCTTGGCCGTCGGCGAGTAGGCCTGGGGGACATTCACGAAGACGCGCAGAACGTGCGTGTCGGCAACGTGAAAAAGTTCGCGCGCCGGACCACCCGAGCTGCCTGCATCGATAAGGTCGCCGATATCGACCTTGCGTGCAGTCACCACTCCGTTAAACGGAGCGTAGATCTTCTCGAACGATTGCATGTCCTGCAGGCGCTTCAAATTGGCCTGCGCAGACTCGACCATGGAGCGCTTGGCCGCCAGGTCGCTGGTGGCATTGTCGGTCTCCTGTTGCGAAACCGAGTTCTGCGCCAGCAGGCCGGTGTAGCGTTTGGCGGTAATTTCAGAGAGCTGCAGATTTGCGCGGGCCGTGTCCAGGTCGGCGCACTTGTTGCAGTTGTTCGTCGACTTCCGGGGTTTCGATGTCGGCCATCAGCTCGCTGGTTTTGACTCGCGCTCCAATGTCCACATACCAATGCCGCAAATAACCATTGGTTCGCGCGTAAATAGGGCTGTCGGTAAAAGCCTGCATGTTGCTAGGCAGGACGATTTCTTGCGCCGGCGCTCCCACCTTGGGTTGCACCACAGTCACGGTGAGAGCAGCCAGGGATTTCAGGCGCGGCAAAATGCCGGCCACGACCACGGCAGCGACGGCCAGAACGAAAACCAGCACGCCGACCGCTAGCTTCTTCTTGCTCATCGGCACAGGCGCCGGTACAGGTACCTGCTCTTCGGTCTGGGTAACTTCGATCTTGGGACTTTCTTCAATTCTCATTGCGATTCCTTTGCCAAGGTACCGACGTTACCGTTCAGTCCTCGGTCTGCTTTTGCTGCAACCATCCGTGAATGATGCTGAACACTGTGGGAACAAAAAACAGCGTTGAAACCGTGGCGAAACATAATCCTCCGATCACGGCGCGACCCAGGGGAGCGTTCTGCTCGCCGCCTTCGCCCATGCCCAGCGCCATGGGCAACATGCCGATGATCATGACCAAGGCGGTCATCAGCACCGGACGGAAGCGGGTGAAACCCGCCTGAATCGCTCACGCTGACGACGGGGATGTTGATGTTGGGAAAGATGTCCTTGGGAGTGCGCACGATAACGAGCGGTCCCGCGATCAGAATCAACAGCGCCACTACGATGAAGGTATAAGGCCGCCGTAATGCAAGTTTGACAATCCACATACTCGTCTTCCAGTTCCCGCAAACGTGAAAATGCCGGTCGAATCTTCTGCTACTGGTAATTGCAGATCGATTGCCAATTCCGAATCTGGAAAGCAAAGACGAAACTACTTGTAATTGAGTGAGCTAGAGGCGACGCCTCCGATGAAGCAGGAATTGTGATCCCGGAAGGTGTCGCGGCTTGCTGACAGATACTGTCGAAAGACCGACAGCAAGAACCCGAATGTCGAAAGCTGAATTTCGAAAGAGGCTTTGGCAATTGGCAGTTAGCGGCGCACCAGGCCGCGCGCGATTCGGCTCACGGTTGGCAACCGAGATGCAAGATACAGGGAGTTAGCGGGGAGGAAATTGTGAACAAAGTTATTGCTGCTCTCCTATGTGTACTGGCATTACTGGTTCTGTTAGCCGCAGCTTCGCTGGGGTGGGCGGCGCCAGCGGACACGCCGGCCGGTAACGTCACATTCAACTCGACCTGCGCGTCCTGTCATGGTCCGGATGGAGCCGGTACCGCAGCCGGCCGAAGTCTGAACGTTGTGGACCTGCGTTCGCCGGCAGTACAGGGCCAATCAGACGCGCAGCTGGAGCAGATCGTCAAGAACGGCATTAACAATATGCCGGCCTTTGGGGACAATCTTTCCGACCAGCAGATTGCTGCCATGGTGGCGCACGTCAGGACGCTGGGGAAGAAAACCAGCGCACCGGCCCGTCGGTAAGGGCAGAATATGCATTCCAAAGTCGAAGCTCTTTAGATTGCGGACAGGAGGTTCGGAAGTCGTCGCGATTGCCGGAGTGCGACGCCGCCCGCTAGAATTGCCTGCAGTCCGCATGGACGGTTGAACGATGCGAGCTTGCCTGCCCAATGACTTATAAACCTACGTTTGCCATTCGCCTTGTTTGCACTTTCTTGATCGCAGTCTGTCTGGCAGCTTTGCTGCCTGCGCAACAGCTTTCCCCCACGCTCGACGCCATCTTCAACAAGCATGAATTTGACGCCAAACATTTCGGGCCTGCCCGCTGGATCGACAAAGGAGCGGAATACACGACCGTCGAACCGTCTGCCGCGGTGTCTGGAGGTCGAGGACATCGTTGAAGTATGAAACTGCAACCGGCAAACGCACAGTTCTGGTCTCCGCCGCGAAGTTGATGGCCACGTCCGGTGCGCCGCGCGATGAAGATCGACGACTACGCCTGGTCGGAAGACAACAAGCAATTGCTGATCTTCACCAACACGAAGAAAGTTTGGCGGCTCAATACTCGCGGCGATTACTGGGTGCTCGATCTGGCCAGCGGGCGTCTGAAGAAGCTGGGAGGCGATGCGCCGGAGTCGTCGCTGATGTTCGCCAAGTTCTCTCCCGACGGCAAGAGCGTGGGGTTCGTGCGCGCGAACAACATTTACGTGCAGGATCTGGCTACCGATCAGATTCGCGCGCTGACCAAGGATGGCTCGCCGACTCTGATCAACGGCACCACCGACTGGGTGACGGAAGAGGAGCTGAGCCTGCGCGACGCGTTTCGCTGGAGTCCCGACAGCCGGTCGATCGCCTACTGGCAATTCGATACGACGGGCGTGGGCGAATACTCGCTCATCAACGACACGAAGGAAGAATATCCGGTGGTGACGACGTATCCGCTATCCTCAGCCGGGGACGACGAACTCTGCGGTGAAGGTCGGCGTAGTCTCGGCGCAGGGCGGCGCGACGAAGTGGATGGATCTGCCGGGCGATCCGCGCAATCACTACGTTCGCTCGCATGGAGTGGGCGAAGAATTCGAACGAGTTGATCCTGGAATATCTGAACCGGCTGCAGAACACCAATCAGGTGCTGCTGGCCGATGCGCAGACGGGCGCGGTACGGACGTTGTTTGAAGACAAAGACGCAGCGTGGGTGGATTACGTGCGCTCGCTTGACTGGGTGGAGAGACGGCAAAGGGCTGGTGTGGCTGAGCGAGCGCGACGGCTGGCGTCACGCCTATGTGATTTCGCGAGCTGACGGCAAGCCGCGACTCATCACGAACTTTCCCGGCAGATGTGATCTCCGAGGTCGCAGTCGACGATGCGGGCAGGATGGTTCTATTTCATCGCTTCGCCCGACGATGCGATTCGCAAGTATCTTTACCGTTCGCGGCTCGATGGCAGCGGAGCGCCGCAACGAGTTACGCCGGCGGATCAGCCAGGAACGCACGGCTACGACATCTCGCCGGACGGCAAGTGGGCGTTCCACACGTTCTCAACCTTCGATCGTCCGCCGGTGACGGAGCTGGTCAGCCTGCCCGATCACAAAGTGGCGCGGGCGCTCGAAGCAAATGAGGAGCTGGCTCGAAAGGTGCGAGAAGACTGATCCCGTCGCCCACGGAATTCTTCCAGGTGCCCGTTGAGCAACGGCGTGAAGCTGGACGGATGGATGATCAAGCCGCCGGACTTCGATCCCAAAAAGAAATATCCGGTGCTGGTTTACGTCTACGGCGAACCGGCCGGCGCGACCGTGACCGATGCCTGGGGCGGTTCGAGAAGACTGTTTCACGCGCTGATCGCGCGCCAGGGATATCTGGTGGTGAGCTTCGACAACCAGGGCACGCCCGCGCCGAAGGGACGCGAGTGGCGCAAGATCGTTTACGGCGATGTCGGCGTGCTGTCTTCGGTGCAGCAGGCGGAGGCGATTCGCGAGCTGGCGAAGGAGCGCGCCTACATCGATTCTTCGCGCCTGGCCATCTGGGGATGGAGCGGCGGCGGATCGAACACGCTGAACATGATGTTTCGCTATCCCGGCTTGTTCAAGGCGGGCATTGCGGTGGCGCCGGTCGCCGACCAGAGGCACTACGACACCATCTACCAGGAACGCTACATGGGCCTGCCGCAGGAAAACGCCAAGGGCTATCACGACGGCTCGCCGATCAACTTTGCCGCAGGGCCTCAGCGGCAAGCTGCTGGTCGTTCACGGCTCGGGCGACGACAACGTGCATTTCCAGGGGACCGAGCTGCTGATCAACCGGCTGGTCGAGCTGGGCAAGCCATTCGACATGATGGATTATCCCAATCGCACCCACTCGATCTCCGAGGGACCGGGAACGTCGTTTCACATGCACAGCCTGATCGCGCGCTATCTGGAAGAGAATGTTCCGCCGGGCGGAGTTGCGCAGTGATTTTTCGGGCATAAAAACATCGGCCCGAGTTATTCGAGATCGGCCGCAAGCAAATGAAAAGGCTGGCTTTGAGCCAGCCTTAAGAATCTGACTGAACGCGGAGAAGCAGTTACTTCGCTGCGCCTACGGCCTTCACCCGCTTGCTCAGGCGCGCCTTGTAGCGGCTGGCGGTGTTCTTGTGCAGAACGCCCTTCTGGACGCCCTTGTCCACCACCGAAACGGTCGCGCGATAGGCAGTCTGGGCAGCGTCTTTGTCGCCCTTGCTGATGGCCTCGCGCAGGAGGCGAAGCGCTCCGCGCAGACGTGATTTGTTGGCGCGATTGCGCGTTGTCTTGGTCTCGGTTTGACGCACACGCTTGAGCGCCGAAAAATGATCAGCCATAACTTTGCTGTAGTCCTTAGTGAGGAATCTCGACGTACGCCGAATGTTTAATTCTACCGGAAGCGGAGGGCAGAGGGCAAATCGCGGCTCGTCCGGAATGCCAAGCGAAATCCATCAGCACTCAATCGCGTCGGCTGTTGCGGCGAAGAGGTCAGGTCTTCGCCGCCGGTTCAAGTTCCGCAACTACATTCGTCTTCGATTGCCAGCGGTACCTGGCGACTACACGGCCTTCAGCTCGAAGGTGGTAGTGGTGTCGCGGTCCCAATCCTCCCATAGAAAAGCGTCCTGGCGGTTGTCGGCGATCAGCCGCATAGCATAGCGCACCTGGTCTTCATAGAGTTCGCAGAACGCTCCCGTGCGATTCATCCCCCCATTCATCTCATGGGCTTCAGCCGGGCAGGGTGAGCCGCAGAAATGGCGCACAGCGCAGCGGCAACAAGGATCGATGTCTTCTACTTTCCGTCCCGTGACCAGCTTAAAGGGCGGAGTCTTCAGGATGGCCTCGATTTTGTCGCGGAACAAATTGCCGCCGTTGAAAGCGGAAACGCCGATGAATTCGCTACAAGGAAAGACATCTCCATTCGCCGACAGTGCGAAGAACGAGCGGCCGCCGCCGCAGGGCGAGATGTCGCACATCAACCGGCGAGCTTGCGGCGCTAGAATCGCAATCAAAATATTTGCGAAGTTCGCGACTACCAGACGGCGATTGGTTTCGCGGTACAATTCTTCGGTCCGGTCTAACGCGGCCAGATAATGACGGCTGATATCTTCGTCGGCCGGCTTGATGTCGCGCGCTCCCTGACGCGTGCAGCGCACCGGATTCAGCATGCAGGTGGTGACGCCGCGCTGGTGAAAGAATTCCACGGTCTGGACCAGTTGGTGCATGTTCTCGCGGGTCACGGTACAAATCACGCTGTAATTGGGATAGCCGCGTAGTTTTTCCATAGAAGCCACAACCTTGGCGTAGATGCTATGGCCATCCCAGGTCTTGCGCGTGCGAGTCACGATTTCGTCCACTGCACAATCCAGCGACAGGCCGATTGCCACGCCGCGCTGCATGAGCACGTCATACTGGTCATCGCTCAAAACCGTGCCGTTGGTCTGAACGCCGAAGCGGAAGTCATCGCCATAGCGATCGAAGGCTGCCAGCAGAGCGTCCCAATTCAAAGTAGGTTCAGCGCCGTGAAAGATGATCTGCGGTTTGAATCCGGCAGGCAGGGTCGACAGGAAGTAACGCTTCAGGATCTCCAGGGCGGACAGCACCTCGTCCGTCGGCATGTGACGGCCATCCTGACGCAGCGTCTCTGGCAGGTAGCAATAGGAGCAGTTGAGATTGCAGCGCTCGGTGGGATTGAAATATACGGCGGACGGCGTCATGGCGAAACGGAATTTGTCCATCTCCGCGGCGAAATCGGCGGCCTTTTCCCGGTACTGCTGCAAGAACGGTCCGGGCGAAAGGGCTTCGCCGAGTTTGTCTTTCTGGATCAGGGCCCAGAAGGCAGTGTCAGGGTCGACCAATCCGAGGTAATCGTTATGGCCAATGTCGAGCGGCTGAAGAGTATTGCCGTTGCCGGAGTTGAACTGCAAGCCGCGGGAAGAAGCGCATTGGTCCTGGGCTTCGAGTGTCATGGAAAAATCCTCTCTGTCTATAAATTCAAGATCCGAGGCGGGAGCGCGGTTGCCGTCCGCCTCGGGATAAATGCCGTTAGTCGCGGCGATTACTTCTTCGAGTCCATCATGACGTAGTGCGACAGGCCGGTACCGTTGGGGTTGCAGCCCTTGCGAGTGGCGATGATGGGACGTTTCGCATCGCTCTTCTTTGTCGTCTTCACGGAATCACCTCCTTTCGTAATGCAGTGGAATCGGCGCGGCGATCCGCGCAGATGTGCGGCAGAGGCTCAGCGAGCGAGACTCCGCGCAAGCGTGCAGGTACGGATGCCGCAATTCTGTTGTCGTTTGGAGGGGGTGTTCTTGCCCCAGAAATGAAAAACCCACATCCCCGTTTCCACGCGGAGATCATCGAGTTCGGGTTTCAGTCAGGTGTTCTGGCTCGTGAGTTCGGAAGGACTACGCCTTCGGCGGCATCTTCCACCTTCCCCGTTCATTTTCTGACGAGTGGTAGTTAGGAAGCTGCCTTCTCACTTACAGCGGCGGGACCGCTCCGGTATCGCACCGGAATTCCCTGTTGCCTTTGGAGGGCAACCTGAAACCGATTGAGATTCGTACCGAGTGTAGGAGAGGGCACAAATCCATGCTAGGACGGAGATCACATCGTGATGTTCACCGCGATGCTTTTAGCTGGCGGCCTCAGCCGCTTCTGCGGCGCCATATTCCTTCAGCTTGTTATGCAGCGTCTTCAGGCTGATGCCGAGGATCTCGGCGGCCCGGGTTTTGTTATTGTTGGTCGCCTCCAGCGTCTTCAGAATCAGCAGGCGTTCCGCCTCGTCGACGGTCGTGCCGACGCCCAAGCGCACCGCGTTGGCTTCCTGCACCGGGGCCCGTGGAATAACCTGGCCAAAGCCCGGCGGCAGGTGCCGGGGCTCGACCAGGGCGCTATCGCAAACAATCACGGCCCGCTCCAACGTATTGCGCAACTCGCGCACATTCCCTGGCCAGGCATAGGCCTGGAAAGCGTGCATCACGTTTTCGCTGACGCCGCCGACGGTGCGATTGTGTTTCTCGTTCATATCAGCCAGCAGCGCCTGCACCAGGGCGGGAAGATCGTCCTTATGTTCGCGCAGCGGCGGCAACTGAATATTAAAAACGTTGAGGCGATAGTAAAGGTCGTTTCGCAGGTACCCCTTGGCCACGGCGTCTTCCGGCACCTTATTGGTAGCGGCCAGGACGCGGACATCTACGGAGGTTTCACTCTTGCTGCCCAGGCGGCGCAGCTTGCGATCTTCCAGAACGCGCAGCAATTTTGCCTGCGTGCCGATCGGCATTTCGCCGATTTCGTCCAGCAGCAAGGTGCCGCCCTCGGCCAATTCAAAGCAGCCAGTCCGCCGCTCCAATGCGCCGGTGAACGCCCCTTTCTCGTGACCGAAGATTTCGCTTTCGATCAGGGTCTCGGGTATGGCGGCGCAGTTGATCGCAACGAAGGGCTTGGCTTTGCGATTGCTCAGCGAGTGCACGGTGCGGGCAAGCAATTCTTTGCCGGTACCGCTCTCGCCCGTGATCAGCACGCTGGCGGTGCTGGGCGCCACCATTTCGATCAGGCGAAAGACTTCCTGCATGCGTTTGGAAGGCCCGACCAGCGAGCCCAGCACGCCGACATCGCGCAGCTTGCGGCGGCTGGCTTCCAGTTCGCGTTCGGTGCCGCGCAGCCGGGATGCATTCTGCAGGATATTGCGCAAGCGAGTGGGATTGACGGGCTTCTCGATGAAATCGAAGGCGCCGCTTTTCATGGCGCTGACGGCGGCATCGACGCTGCCCTGGGCGGTGAGCAGGATCACGGCAATCTGCTGCGGTTGAGCGGCGATGCGCTCCAGCAGTTTCATGCCGTCCATACGGGGCATGCGCAGGTCAGTGATGACGATTGCGGGATTCCAGAACTCGACCGTTTCCAGGCCCTCTATTCCGTCACTGGCGGTTTCGGTTTCATAGCCCCAGGCCCGAATTAACTCGGCCAGACCAGTCCGCTCATTTTCTTCATCTTCTACGATCAAAACTTTTTCTTGCGCCATGAAAACTGAGTCTCTCGCGGTTTGGTATGAGCTTCACCAGGATAATGGGCCGGCAGAACACTCGATTGGATGCCATTCAGCGGCTCCGAGTCGAATTTTCACCGGTGCGGCTGGCTGGAAACGGCGTCGTGGCCAGGGGCTTTTCATAAGGTAACACTTTCGGTCGTCATTTGTGCTGGGGCGAAAAGGGTTGGCCACGCTGTTCCAAAGAGAAACGGCCTTCGCAGCCCGGAGTCGGCAAATGAGATTATTTGCGGCAGGATGGCCAGCTAAGGTGATAGGATAAATGCTGCCTATACGGAGAGCAGGATTGCGTCAGGAGTCCAGCGGCAAACGGTGACTGGGCGCCCCGATATCTGAGGGCCTGCCGGTACAAAATCAGTAAACAGCGGCGGGCACGAACGTAAGGGATTGACAATGAAAGTTTTGTTAATCTTCTCTGCTGCTGTACAATGGCGTGCTGTTGCGAGCAGGATTTTTATCCCTGCACTTGTACCAGAAATCTTGTAACAAAAGAAATTTAGATTGAACCCGAGCTGGGCCACTTTGCTTACGGTACTGCTGAGTTCCGGAGGATCACAAGAATGTCTTCTCGTATTGGAGTAGTTCCGAGACGCTTTATTGCAACATCCGTAGTGCTTGCGTTCGTGATGTGTCTGTTGGCCACATTTGCCGCCGCGCAAGTCGCCATTCAGCCGAAGGACGAGGTTTACGTTGGGTACTCATGGCTACATCCTGGCGGTCACTATGATCTTGGTATACCGACCCAGGACGTTACCAAGGGTATCGACATCTCGAACGTTTACTATCTTCCCCGGGCTCACAACCTGGGCGTGTTAGTTGATGGCAGCATGCACTGGGGCAGCAACTACGGTGGTCCTGGAAGTGCAGGGGATTATTACGTTTTGGGTGGTCTTCAGTACAAATATCACACCGACGTGTTTTCTCCCTTTGTCCGGATTTTTGCCGGGGCGCTTCGTCAGGTTGCTCCTGGGTACCCTAACACTCCTATTCATTCCATCGACGAGTGGAATGCCGCGCTAGGCGCGGGCGGCGGTTTCGATTACAACGTTTGGCACGGTGAAAATTCGAGTTTGGCCATCCGCGTTGCGCAAGTCGATTACATCTATAGCAACTACACGCAGGTCTACCGCTACACGTCGCCACAGTGGAACAGCATTCGATTGTCGGCTGGCTTGGTGTTCGGTTTAGGCAACTACTACACGCCAGCGCTCACCGCAGCTTGTACCGCGCAACCTACCGAAGTGACGGAAGGCGAGCCGGTCACGGTAACGGCGACCGGGACGAACTTCAATCCCAAGCACCCCTGAACTATGCCTGGACGACCAATGGCGGCAAGCTGGATGCTACCGACAAGCAGTCGGCCCGGCATCGATACCACGGGCGTGGCAGCGCGGAAGTTATTCGGCTAACGCCACCATCACCGATCCCAAGATGAAGAAGAATGGGAATCGGCCACTTGCGCGGCCAACTTCACGGTGAAAGCGAAGCCGATGAATCCGCCGCAGGTAAGCTGCTCGGTCAATCCGATCGACAGTGAAGTCGGGCGATCCGTCAACCATCACCGCGATCGGCCACCAGTCCGGATCAGCGCGTCAGATCTCCGGCTATGCCTATCAGGCTTCGGCCGGCAAGATCAGCGGCACCGGCACGACTGCTACTCTCGACACCACGCGGAGCGCCGTCAGGGCCGATCAGCGTAACCGTCACGGCGACGGATGCACGCAGCCTGACCGGTACCGGCACCTGCTCGGTGGGCGTCGAGAGTACCGCCGCCACCGCCGACCTGCAGCAAGATCAACTCTATCCAGTTCCCGGATCTGAAACGTCCGTGGCGCGTGGATAACACTGCCAAGGCCATTCTGGACGACGTAGCCAGCCGTCTGAAGGCCGATCCCAACGCCAAGATCGTCATCATCGGTTACGCCGATGGCGAGAAGGCGCCGATGGTCGGAACCGGCAAGAAGCGTCATCCGATGAATCTGGCAGCGACAGCGCGCGGTGAACGCCAAGGCCTACCTGGTGCAGCAGCAGGGCATCGACCCGAGCCGGGTTGAGGTCCGCCAGGGTACCGGCCAGCAGAAGGTGGCCGATATCGTCTGGGTACCGCAGGGTGCGGATGAGAACGCGTGCGCCGATCTGCAGAACACCACGCCAGTCGACGAGTCGGTGGTGAAGCCGAGCGAGAACGCGTATCCGAAACCACGGAACGCACCGGCCATGCACCATCACAAGAAGGCTGCCCCGCTGGGGAGCGGCGCCGCGCCGCAACAATGACCGTTCCTTGATCGGAACTCTATGCGCCGGTGAGAGCACAATGCTCTCATCGGCCTTTTCGTTCCCGCTGAATCACGATGTACGGGTTTCATGCCAGCCCGCAACGCCGCTGAGCAGGTAGATCTTCTGTTGTCAATCATCGCCAGGCCTACAGCAGGACTTCGCTGGCGAAGACGCTATCAACCCCAAGTAACACCTTAACGGTTCTGGTTCTTGGTATCTTCAGTGGGTTACATGGCTTATCGCGCCGAGTTATGATGGGAGGCGCAAAAAGATAGTGTCTGGTTTTACCTGAGCTAGAGCCCGAGCTGGGCCACATTGAATACGGTAGTGCTGAGTTCCGGAGGATCACAAGAATGTCTTCTCGTATTGGAGTAGTCCCGAGACGCTTTATTGCGACAACCGTCGCACTTGCGTTCGCGCTGTGCCTGCTGGGCACATTCGCCGCGGCGCAGGTCACCATCCAGCCGATGGACGAAGTTTATGCCGGCTATTCTTGGTTGCACCTCGGCGGACACTACGATTTCGGAACACCGACTAAGGACAACGCCACGGGCATAGACATTTCCAACGTTTTCTATCTTCCCAAAGCTCATAATCTGGGCGTATTGGTCGATAGCAGCATGAACTGGGGCACCATGTACGGTGACGACAACGCTGCTACGTACTTTGTGTTAGGTGGGTTGCAGTACAAATACCACACTAACTCGTTCTCCCCGTTTGTCCGGGTGTTTGCCGGCACGGTGCGCCAAGTTGCGCCCACCTACATCGATCAATGGAACGCGGCTCTCGGCTTTGGCGGCGGCTTCGATTACAACGTCTGGCACGGATCGATAGGCGGACGTGATCCCGTTCTGGCGATTCGCGTTGCCCAGGTGGATTACATCTACAGCAACTATCACCAGATCTTTCCCTACACCTCGCCGCAGTGGAACAGCATTCGGCTGTCAGCCGGCTTAGTGCTGGGTTTGGGCAACTACTACACGCCGGCGCTAACCGCGGCCTGTACCGCGCAGCCTACCGACGTGACGGAAGGCGAGCCGGTCACGGTGACGGCAACCGGGACGAACTTCAATCCCAAGCACCCCACCAACTACGCCTGGACCACCAACGGCGGCAAGCTGGATGCTTCCGACAAGCAGTCGGCCCGCATCGATACCACCGGCGTAGCAGCGGGAAGTTACTTCGGCCAACGCCACCATCAGCGATCCCAAGATGAAGAAGAGGGGATCGGCCACTTGCGCGGCCAACTTCACGGTGAAGGCGAAGCCGATGAATCCGCCGCAGGTAAGCTGCTCGGCGAATCCCGACGACGGTGCAAGTCGGGCGATCCGTCAACCATCACCGCATCGGCGACCAGTCCCGACAACGCGCAGATCACCGGCTATGCCTATCAGGCTTCGGCCGGCAAGATCAGCGGCACAGGCACCACCGCGACCCTGGATACCACCGGGTTGCCGTCTGGCCCGATCAGCGTAACCGTCACCGCGACGGATGCACGCAACCTGACCGGTACCGGCACCTGCTCGGTGGGCGTCGAAGTACCGCCGCCACCGCCGACCTGCAGCAAGATCAACTCTATCCAGTTCCCGGATCTGAAACGTCCGTGGCGCGTGGATAACACTGCCAAGGCCATCCTGGACGACATTGCCAGCCGTCTGAAGGCCGATCCTAACGCCAAGATCGTCATCGTCGGCTACGCCGATGGCGAGAAGGCGCCGATGGTCGGAACCGGCAAGAATCGTCATCCGATGAATCTGGCTGGACAGCGCGCGGTGAACGCCAAGGCTTACCTGGTACAGCAGCAGGGTATCGATCCCAGCCGGGTCGATGTCCGCCAGGGTACCGGCCAGCAGAAGGTTGCCGATATCGTCTGGGTCCGCAGGGAGCCGATGAGAACGCGTCGCCCGATCTGCAGAACACGACGCCGGTGGATGAGTCGGTGGTGAAGCCTAGCGAGAACGCGTATCCGAAGCCCAAGAAGACGGCTCCGGCACGTCACCACAAGAAGGCGGCAGCACCGGCTACGGCGCCGCAACAGTAAGCGGAGGTAGGTTGAACGGAACTCTAGCCGGCGGGAGCAACACGCTCCTACCGGCTTTTTTCCGCGCTTCAGTCAATCGGATGGCGAACGGATTTTCTGCCGTGCAACGCAGTCGTGCGGCGGTAGCATCCGTTAGAGCTATCGACCTCTGAAAACGGTCGCGGTGCCGATTCCGGCAGTGAGACCAATACGGCACTGGCACTTTTACGCGGTACCTAGTTGGTACTTTTCGTGACTACACGCCTCAGCCACTTAGAGTTATCATGGAGCAAGCTCAGAGAGAGTCTCGGTTTTTCCTTTAACATGGATATGCATAAGATCACTTTGTCTGCGGTAAAGCTGCTTGTCTGTTCGCTATTGCTTTTCACTCTTACGGCGTTGGCTTCCGACTGGCGCCTGATCGGGCCGGAGGGTGGCGATGTGCGTAGTCTGGCCTACGATCCGGCGAATCCCAGCCGTATTCTGCTGGGCACCAGTGCCGGGACAGCTGTTCCTTTCCCAGGACGGCGGCAACTCCTGGAGTCTGTTCGCCCATCTGGGTCCGGGCGACGATTACGTGCTGGACCACATCATCTTCGATCCCGCACACTCTGCGACGATCTATGTAGCCGGCTGGAGTCTGTACAACGCCGATGAAGGCGACGTGTTTCGCTCCGACGACGGCGGCGTACCTGGCGAACGCTGAAGGCGGTGCACGGCAAGTCGATTCGCGCCTTGGCCATGGCGCCCAGCGATCCCAATACGCTGGTCATCGGAGCGCTGGACGGAGTTTTCCGTTCGCGCAACGGCGGCGAAACCTGGGAGCGCATCTCGCCCGAGGACCACGCGGAGATCAAGAACATCGAATCGATCGCCATCGATCCGGTGAATCCCGGACATCATTTACGCCGGAACCTGGCACCTGCCGTGGAAGACCGAAGACGGCGGCGCCAACTGGCACAGCATCAGCAAGGGCATCGCCTTCGACTCCGACATGTTCAGCATCATCGTCGATCCCCAGAACCCGATCACGGTGTATGCCAGCGCCTGCTCGGGAATGTACAAGCGACTAACAAGGCGGAATACTTTCATCGCATCTAGCTCTCGTTGCCGCCAGTCGGCGATGCGCACCCGCGTGCTGAAGCAGGATCCGCAGCGGCCGATCACCGTTTACGCCGGCACCACCGGCGGATTGTGGAAGACGCTCGACGGCGGCGTCAATTGGAAGCTGGTGACCGACGATCGGTGATCGTCAACGACGTGATGATTGATCCCGAGAATCCGCAGCGCGTGCTGGTGGCTACCGATCGCGGCGGCGTGCTGGCCAGCAACGATGGCTTTGCCACATTATGACCCCTCGAATCGCGGCTTCGCGCATCGCGTCGTGGGCGGCGTGGTGGTCGATAACAAAGATCCCAACCGCATCTACGTGGGCGTGGTCAACGACAAGAGACCTGGGCGGCTTCTTCGTCTCCAACGATGGCGGCGGGACCTGGAGCCAGTCGAATCGCGGCCTCGACGAGCGCGATATTCTGAGCCTGCAGCAGGCGCCCGATGGCGTCGATGTTCGCCGGCACCAATCATGGAATCTTCTATCTGACTTCGTTGAAGCGGCGCCTGGCAGCCGGCAACCATGATTAGCGGGCCGCCGCCGCAATGGCAGGAAAAGGCTGCCTGCCGAGCCGAAGCCCACCGCCAAGACGGCCAAGGGCAAGGCAGCAGCTTCCAAACACGCCTGCGGTAGCTCACAAGACTGCTCCGCCGGAGCACGGGATTGCCGCGGACAAGACTCCGCGCGTGCGCGCCATCGAGATCACCGACAAGGCCTGGTATGCGGCTACCAACGAAGGCCTGTTCGTCAGCGTCGATCATGGCCGCAAGTGGTATGGCGCGCCGGTTGAGGGCGAAAGCGACTTCATCGCGGTCAACAGTTTTGCCGATGGCACGCGTCAGCCTGGTCAGCCCCAAGCACGCGTTTCTCTCGCACGACGCCGGGCAAGACCTGGACCGAGATCACTTACCCGCAGTATGTCACCGGAATTTACAACCTGACGGCGGTGCCGGATGGTTCGCTGTGGCTGGCAACCCGCGAAGGCGCGCTTCGTTCCACCGATGGAGGCAAGACCTGGGAGCACGTTCTGGGTGGACTGCCCCCGCGCAACGTGTTCGCCGTGCGCTATGACGCGGCTTCGCAGCGGCTGTTGGCAACGGCGCTCTATGCCCATGGCGTGTTCGAAAGCAAGGACGGCGGCCAAACCTGGCAGCGCACGCCCGATGCGGGAGTCTCCATCCGCACCGCTTTGAATTTCCAGGGACGACTGCTGGCAGCTTCTTCCTATAACGGGTTGCTGCTGCAGCAAGGCGGCAATGGCGGCAGCTTCGTCGGAGACGGCGCACGTTGCGTCCGGAAGCTCGACTGCCAACCGCCAATAGGCGTTAATCGAATCGCGCAAGAAAAGAGGGGAGCTTCGGCTCTCCTTTTTTTGATCTCGAGCCGCCATCCTTGGACTGACGGCAGCTTTCCCAATTCAGGCGCTGTCCACTCCAAAATTCCTTTACGCGGAAACCTGTGAAATGTCTGAGCCAGAAGGCGTTTCCGCTCGATCACTGCGGCGAGCCGTCCCAAATCGAAACTCAATATCGGAGTGAGCTGTCACCGAGTTTGGCTTCCTGCACAGCCAAGTCCTTATGAATCAGACCTAAGGTATTGATCCGAGGTTTGGCGCGCAACATGCTTCTTATCAATGCATCGGAGCGGCAGCAAACCATGAGCGGAAACGGCAAGAAGTTGAGAGACCACACATACGGCAACGGGCGGCGAGGAAGTCGAGTCAAACGGCAGGAGCACCAATTCGCCAGTAAAGGTATTAGCCGCCAGCGATCGAACTCCTGAGGGCGATGAGACTAGGGAACCTGAAGATTTGGATTTGGGCCAGGGCATTGGGTGAGCGAAGCCATCTCCTCCTGCGGCGCAGGCGAGGGGCGCGATACGGAAACGCCGCGCTCCTCGCAGCTCCGTTGCAGCGACTGCGCAAGCCTGGTACACGAGTTGTCGAACCGCATGACAGCGGTATTGCTGAATGCCCAGTTGCTGGAGTGGAAGCTGCCTCCTTACAGCCGCCTGAAGCGCCCAGTCCTGGAGGTGGAGCGCAATGCCCAGCGTGGTGGCGAGCTGCTGAAACAGCTGCGGCATCAGTTTGGAGAAAGCGCATCCCGGTCTGGAACCGCAGCCCGCCCAGTGCAGAGCAGGGCTGGTGCTTTAACCGTGGTGACGGCCCAGGAGCCGAGCGTGTCTACGGCGGCGAACTTGCCGCTGACATCTTGCCGCCGTGGCTGCGGCTCCTGGTTTTTCTGCCGGACCGGCAGAACTCACACTGGATTGTGACCCCTGCACTAGCGGCTTTTTCCCAAAAGGGGATGATGGTAATGAGCGCTGAAAACGAGTTGAGTCGGCGGTGGGAACTTGCCGTCGCCGAAAAGGGGAGAGTCACGTGATTGCAGCAGAAGCGGTTCCGGTCAGTGAGCAGAGCTTTGAAACCAACCTGTTGAACCTGTTGATCGTGGAGGACGAGCGGTCGGTACGGGAGTGCTGCCGGGAGGTGGCCCGTTCGCTGGGTTTCAATACCCAGGTGGCGGAATCGCGCGACGAGGCCTATCGCATCCTGGAAACCGCCAACCCCGATGTGGTTCTGCTGGATCTGCGCCTGCCCGGCAGCAGCGGCTTGGAGGTTCTGCGCGAGATCAAGCGGCGGCGTCCGGAAGCGGTCGTCATCGTGATGACCGGCTTTGCCACGGTGCAGTCGGCGGTGCAGGCGATGAAGCTGGGCGCTTACGACTACATCACCAAGCCCTTCAATTTCGACGAACTGCGGCTGGAGCTGGAGCGGGTGACCGCGCACCTGAAGCTGACCGCCGAGAACCGACTGCTGCGCGAGCAGCTGAAGTCGAAGCAGGGCTTCGGCCAGCTGGTCGGTCATTCTCCGGAGATGGAGAAGCTGTATCGCATCATCGCCAAGGCCGCGCACAGTACCCACCCGGTGCTGATCCTGGGCGAGAGCGGCACCGGCAAGGAACTGGTGGCGCGTTCCATCCACTACTCCGGCCCTTACAAGGACAAGCCCTTCATCCCGGTGGACTGCGGCTCGCTGGTGCCGACCCTGATCGAGAGCGAGCTGTTCGGCTACGTGCGCGGCGCCTTCACCGGCGCGGTGCGGGCCAAGGACGGCTTGCTGGCCACTGCCGAGGGCGGAACGATTTTTCTGGACGAGGTTGGCGAGTTGCCGGTCGATCTGCAAGCCAAGCTGCTGCGCGCCATCCAGGAGAAGGAGATCCGTCCGGTGGGCGGCACGCGCGCCATGCCCATCAATGTGCGCATCCTGGCCGCCACCAATCGCGATCTGGACACCGCCGTGAGCCAGGGCACATTTCGCCGCGATCTCTACTTCCGGCTCAACGTGCTTACCCTGCGTATTCCGCCCCTGCGCGAGCGCAAGCAGGACATTCCTCTGCTGATCGGAAATGTGCTGGAGCGGATCAACAGCGCCAGCCGAGGCACAGCACAGCGTCGGCGAAGACGCCTTGCGGCTGATGCTGAACTACGACTGGCCGGGCAATGTGCGCGAGCTGGAGAACTGCGTGGAGCGCGCCTGCACCACCTGCTCGCTGCCCACCATCCACGTGGCCGATCTGCCCACCCAGCTTGCGCAACCTTCGAGACCCAGGCCAAGGCGCCGAGGAGACGATCTCCGACCCTCTGGCCATCACCCCGCTGGATCAACTGGAGAAACAGGCAATCCTGCATGCCATTGAGGTGCTCGACGGCGACAAGCTGGAAGCCGCGCGCCGCCTGGGCATCGGCAAAACCACGCTGTATCGCAAACTGAAGGAATATGGCCCGGCACTCTAAGCTTAACCTCAAGGCGCGCCAGCCCAGCGCCGATTGAGGATCTAGGCAGACTCGCCCGGCCGACGGCAGTTGAGACCGACCAACACCGCTCGCCAGCGGCAGAGGCGAAGCGTGCTCCGGCAATGCGGTGAAAGGAGAAACCATGATTCTGTTGGTGACAACATCTTCCCGGGCGAAGGAATGTGCTGCGGCGCTGGAGCGGGGGACCGGCCACAAAACTCACGTGGCCACCTCGGTGCCACAGGCGGTAAGCAAGCTGCAGGCGGCCGAATACGACGGGCTGGCGATCGATCAATCGCTGCTGGAGGCCGATTTCCGCGCCCTCGATACTCTGCTGAACCATGCCGGCATGGCCATGCCGCTTGTATGTGAACCTGGCCTTGCACAGCAGCGAAAGAGTGGTGCGCGAGGTCCAGGTGGCGCTGCGGCGCGCCGAGAAGGAGAAGGTCGTGGCCATGCGTGCCGCCGGGCAGGTGTTGCGCAATCAGTTGCGCGGCGAAGTGACCGGCATTCTGCTGAATTCCGAACTGGCGTTGCGGCAGAAGTCGCTTTCGCCCGACATTGCGGAGAAGATCAAGTCGGTGCGCGAGCTGGCCGAGAAGATGCGTTCGCAACTTGAAATTGCGTAAGCAAGAATGATCCACGGGCAGCAGGGCAAAGGGCGCCAAGGACCACGTTGTCCGGCAGCGCATTCTCTGGCCAACGCAGGCTAGGCGGGAGAAATTTTCCTGATGCGCATATTTAGCTTGGCAAAGCCTCCGGACGAACAGGCGCTGAAAATACAGATTGCCCCTCAGTCCTGGGGCTGTTGTCTTCATTGAACTGCGTGCAAGATCCGAGATCGAGTCGAGGGAACGATGGCAGGCGGTATTGCTGGTGCGCTTTTCTGTCTGAAGATCACGGCCTGTACAACTCGGGCGCAGGATTGTGATTCTTACCAGAGGTGCCAGTCTTCTGGCCTTGGTGACGAATCCATGCTTTGGACAATCTTTGCAATTCTGCTGATTCTCTGGCTGCTGGGATGGGGTTTCCATATTGCCGGAAGCTTGATCCATCTGTTACTGGTCGTGGCCGTGATCGTGCTCATCATCAATCTGGTAACCGGCCGCAGGACAGTGTAGGGAATTCCGCGCTTGCGTTCGCTGTTCGCGGGCCACTTTGCGCCTAGCCCTTAGCGATCACCTCGGCTTCGGCGCGGCGATTCTGGTTTCCTTCCGTACTTCGTTCAGCACCATGGCGGTCTCGGCGCAGCAGGACGAGATTCAGTCGTACAGAAGCAGAATGCGAAATTCAACGGCCTGTCGCGCCTGGAGCGAGCGATCGGCCAGGCGCAGACGCCGACGCCATTTGATTGGCCACAATAAGTGAAAGAATCGCGGGCGATCAGAACGCCGCAGCTTGCGGAGGGAAGAAGAAATCTGGTGCGCCCGGAGAGATTCGAACTCCCGACCTAATGCTCCGGAGGCATTCGCTCTATCCAGCTGAGCTACGGGCGCACTGGAAAAATTATACACGGGCGCATTCGGTTGACGAAGAAACAGACTTAGCTGGCGGCAGTATCGGCGACTCAGTTCGCGGTGACGGTAATGTCCAAAGTATGTTGCAGCTGGCCGCTGGTTCCTTGCACCGTAACCATCCCAGTCTGGATAGACGGCACATTGTTTTGCTGAGGCGTACTCCCACCGCCGCCGCCTCCGCATGAAACTGTGCCGGCCAATATGCAGAGCACCAGACCGAGCAGGATGCCCTTCACACTTGACTTGCTACGCCTGCCGTTGCGGCCCTGGGTCAGCACAAAGCCGGCTGCAAACAGGAAACTGCCCGCCATCGACCAGCCTGGATGAAAGAATCCTGGCTTCCGCCGCAACCCGGCCAGCGTATTGGCCGTGACTGTAAGGGTCGCGGTCCCACCTGGACTGACGCCACTTGGGCTGATGGAACAGGTGGTCGAGCTCAGCGAGCCGGACACGGAGCACGAGAGAGTGACGCTGGCGGAATATCCGGCCAAGCCGGCCACGGTGATAGTGTCCGTCACCGGAGATCCTCGGGTGATCGTCAAGCTGGCGGTTTGCGCGGTCACCGCGAAATCGGGATTGGTAGGGCCGTTCCAGGCGGCGGCCAGTGCTCCTGCGTCTACCGATCCCAGGCCGGTAGCCAAGTCGTAACCCGGGCCGGCGTCATATCCGATCATGCCACTGGCGGGGCAGTCCTTCGATCCGGGTGTGCAGGGCACCATATTATTGCCAGTGGTGATGTCGTGAAAGGCGTTGGACGCACTCGCCACCAAACCGTATAGAAGAGGATTTACGTTGCCCTGGCGCTCGTTCGTTTGTTGCACCAGCAACGTCACCAGGCCGGCAAAGGTGGGCGCAGCTACCGAGGTTCCTCCGATCACGCTCAGATCGTTGTTCGATTGCCGGTACCCATTGACACAGCTGGATTGCGAGCAGATCAGATAGCCATCATGATCGGCCGAGGAGCTTAGCGAAATGTCGGGCACGTCGCGCTGTCCGTCGCTGGGCACGCCCGCTCCAGTTTGCCACGAAGGCTTGGTGAACAGAGTGCTGACGCCGCCGCCACCCGCGGCCAGCGATCCGTCGGCGGCGGTGTCGTTCCAGGCCGTTTCCGGAATGTAGGAAAGCGCGGAGCCATTGTTGCTGTTGTTGGCGCCGCTCCAATACTGGGTCGCGCCCGTGTCGTCGCCTTCGCTGAATTCGGTTCCGCCCATCCCCGTCACGTAGGGAAAGCTGGCGGGCACATCGACCGCGTAGCCGTGGGTGGCGCTCTTCACCGGATTGTTGGGATCGGTGGTGATGTCGCAATCGGCCGCGCCGCTGTCCCCGGCAGCGGCCACGATGGTCTGACCCTGGGTGTTGGCTTGCTGGCTCATGTGCGTGATCGTGTTGATTTCCGTCGAGCTGAAGTTCGCCTCGCAGTCTCCATAGCTCAAGCTGATGACCGGGGCAAGATTCTGATCGACGGCGTACTGCAACGAGTCGAATGCATTGCTGGAGTTCACATAGATGAGCTTGGCGTTTCTCGCCACTGCTCCCGACCATTCGACATCGAGGTTGGCTTCTCCTACATCATCCTTCACGATTCCGGGGTCCGCATCGCCCGGCACCAGAATTACCTGCAGGTCGGCCACCGGCAGCTTCGACACACTGCGGAAGGTCACCACATCATATTGATTGTGGTGCCCGGAATCTTTCGACAGGTCCGACTGGCCCATGATGGCAATGGCCTGGCCCGTACCGTTGATCCCACTGGAATAGAGTCCCTGCACATCGTAGATGGTGGCGAAATCGTCAGGCGCCAGGTAGTGATTGCCGCTCAAGTCTGAAGTGAAGTGCGGTTGCACGTGTCTGATGACGGAGCGCGGCCGCGGCCGGTAATCGTTCAGTCCGCTGATGGCGGCCACCACGCCACGGAAAGCGCCGGGCAGGGAAGGTTCGGTGGCATTGGCATAATGCATTTCGCCGCTGGCAGAGTCCAGGTACTGATGGATGGTGGTGTGAAGGGTGGATGCAACCTGCGCGGCGGTGCCGCTAAAGCCAATCCAAGTGCGGCTACGCGCGGGAATAATGTTGCTGAAACCCTGACGGTGTAACCAGCCGGCAATTCGGCTGACGTCGGCCTGGCTCAGTCCGAAGCGAGTTGCGTACTCTTCCGGTGTCAGCCAGCGATGATAGTTCGCCGACGCCGGATCGAGCTGCTGCTGCAGTAGTGTGTCCAGACTTTTCTGGTGCTCCGGGGTGAGCTGGAACACCAGCCTCATGCCTTGCAATTTGAGAGCGCCGCTAGCTGGGCCGCGGTCGAGCTCAGGCTGCACCCGAGGATTAACGTTGCCTTGCATGCGCCACGACGCCGCATCGCTGATGGTCTGGGGAATGCGGTCGGCTAGCGCCTGACCGGCCGAGAATGTAAGCAACCAGGCGAGCGAAAGCATAATCTGCGACAAACTGCGGGGCCGCAACAATGGAGACTCCTCGGAGGGCTGGAATTTCGGCTGACTCTTAGCTGTGATTGTGACACGATGCCGGAGCACTTCCAAGCAGAACTGCAACGAAAATCACGTATCCATGTCGTAGTGGGAAGCTATAGGCTACAGGGAGCGCTGTCACTGCCTCCTCCGGCCAAGTCGTAACAGGTTGAAAACACAGGGCAGTCTTCCCGGCTGCAGAGTCCTGCAGGTACTCCACACATGCCGCACTATTGCGAAGGTGTCGTGGCCCAGCTCCTTTCTTTTCCAGTGTCTTAGCCCTAAAACCAAGGTCCTCAAACCAAGGCTACCGGCCTCAAACGACCTTGCCGGTCAGGCCATTAACCCAAAGCCGCTTTTGCTCGGGTAGGAAATTTCGTCCGTTCTCCCTCCGAACGCATGCAGAACACCCGCGATTTCGAGGACATCAGCGTCGTCCGCTAAAGCCGAAAGCCATCCGGGGGAGCCGGTCACAATGTCGAGTGACTCGTATCCTTGCTTGTCAACTGGCCGAACGGGTGAACTGGTGAGTGCGGATTTTGAAACGATGTGCGCTGCTGTCTATCGTACTTGCGGCTGCAGCTTCCTCTTGTTGTTTTGCCAGCCGGACTTTACACGACGAACTGGGTCGCACCGTTACGGTGCCCGACCATCCTCACCGGCTTATTTGCCTGACGCCGAGCGTAGCCGACGCCATTTATGCGCTCGGTGCGGAAAGTGACGTAGTCGGGGTCAGCGAATACACCAAATATCCGCCCCGGGCTCGTCAAAAGCCGAGCATCGGGCTACCGCTGAATCCATCGCTGGAAACCATTGTGTTGCTGCATCCGGATCTGGTGCTCGGAAGCGCCGATCTGGCACCGCAAAATCTCAAGGGATTCGAGCGTCTCGGCATACCGGTCTTCCTGGTCAGACCTCTCGGCATCGCTGGTATTTACAGTTCTCTACTCGATATGGGAAAAGCTCTGAATCGCGAAGCGGCGGCAGAAGAGTTGGTGGTTCGTTTGAGCGGCCGGGTAGAAGCCATCCGCGCACGAGTGCAGGACAAGGAGCGGGTGCGCGTCTTAATGGTGATTTGGGCGGACCCAATTGTCACCGTCGGCAAGGCCGCGTTCATCACCGACCTGATCACGGCGGCGGGTGGGGAGTCAGTTACCCGGAATCTGGGGCGCGAATATCCCCAGATCAGCTTTGAAACGGTTGTGGCCATGGCCCCGGAATCCCTTTTGTTGGTCCGTGCTTCAAAGATGTCGGTCGAAAACCTGGCGCAACGTGCAGGATGGGATAGCTTGCCGGCCATTCGCAACCGCCGCGTGTACTACACGGACGACCGGCTTGACTTGCCAAGCCCGGTCGCAATCGATGCTTTGGAGGATTTGGCAAGACAATTTCATCCTTAGACTGAGTACCTCGGCCCGTGAAAATGGCGAGGCCCGGTTTTAATCGTTCGTCTTTTGCCGCTGTTCCACGACTTGTGATGGAGTGATTCAATGCCTCTTTGTGAAGTAGATGTAATGCCGGTTTGCGAAGTAAACGATGTCGCCCGCCGGATTGTGTGCATAGCCCCGTCCAACACGGAAATCCTGCATGCGCTCGGCGCCGGAGATCGCATCGTAGGCGTGTCGTCCTACTGTGATTTTCCCCCGCAGTCCTCAGCCATGCCGCGCTGTGGCGGCTTTTTCGATCCCAACATTGAGCGCATCCTGTCGCTTCATCCAGACCTCGTGCTGGCCCAGTCTTTCCTGCAGGAAGATGCGGTTAAAGCGCTGGTGCATGCGGAAGTCCGGGTCATGGCCTTTGCCGCAACCAGCGTGCGGGAAATACTGGAGGATGTTCTGTTGCTTGGCCGTATGGTGGACAAAGAAACCCAGGCCCGCACCATCGTCGGGCAGATGAGTGAAGAACTCCAGAAGGTGCAGCAGCGGGCTTCCGAACTCGCGGCGAAAGTTGGCCGGAGGCCTCGGGTTCATCTGGAAGAGTGGGGCCCGAACGAGCCCTATTACCTCGCTGGAGACTGGGCGGCAGAGCTGCTTTCCCTGGCCGGCGGAGAGAATTGCTTCAGCGATCGGCCACTACGCTGCCCCTCGCCCCAGCGCAAAGTCACAGACACCGACATCGCTAAACGCGACCCCGACCTCATTATCACGGCGTGGTGCGGCTGCAATGACAAGGTCGATCTGTCGCGCGTGGCTCGCCGTCCCGCGTTGCAAGACAGTCGCGCGGTTCGAGAAGGCTGGCTGCGATCCGTCGATGACCGCTTCCTGATGCGCCCGGGCCCGCGAATCACCGAAGGCGCACGCCGCCTGCAGGCCCACATCGAGGAGTGGGCAGCAGCACAACCGGGCCAAAGGGTGTAATCGATTCGCCGGGTCGAAAGGAAAGAACAGCCGTGCCCCAGGTTGGCCTCCTTTGGGCTAAGCTGGGACGACTGCATCGTCTTCCGCCCGCCTTCCACTTATCCTATGCGGCTCGTCTCTGCCGGGTGCGAGCCGCTTTTTGTGCGGCCTGCCGGCGTCCTTCTGCTCCTTTGGTTCGCACAGCTTTCTTCGCCGCCTGTTTTCGCGCTGCGCTGCCGCGCTGGCGAGCCGTCCTCTTCGCCTGCTTCGATAGCGCGCTATGCGATGCGGCGGAGTGACCTTCGCGCTTCAGCGCTCCGCTGACCGCTCGCGACCGCTTGGCCGAGGTCTCTTTCTTAGCCGACGACTGTCCTTTGCGTTCGTCCCGCATTGCCTTGGTGCGTGTCGCCTCCGAAGTCGTGCCTTTCTTGGGCGGAGGCAGCTTTACCCCGGCGCGTCTGGCTTTTGACAAGCCAATTGCAATCGCCTGCTGCGGAGAGCGGGCGCCATGCTTTCCTTCGCGAATGTGGTCCATCTCCTCCTTGACGAATTCTCCGGCCTGCGTACTGGGCGATTTGCCCTCGCGCGAGTCTTCTTCAGCTCGCTCTAGTGTTTTTTCATCCGGCATTGCAATCCTCCCGGCAAGTTGTTGGCGCGGCCAGATACCAGCAGAGATCGAGCCGCATTCCTTAAAGATGATGCGAAGTATTCGCGGCGGGATGGACTACACTATTTCGAACGTGTCATCGTCGGCTCAACCTATGGTGGGAACCATGTCGCGAAGGCGCGACCTTCGCCCATTCTTTTTGGCGGCCGCGATCTTATTGGCGGCGGCGACCGTCATCTACAGTGCGGCCTGGATGTATTACATCCGCCGGCCGTTCCCGGTCGAAATCGGCTTCGATCCCAATTACACGGGCGCAGCCATCGAAGTCCTCGATGTCTACCAGGACAGTCCGGCAGAACGGGTCGGGTTGCGGCCCGGCGATCGCATCGTAGCCATCAACGGCCAGGGCGTCGCCTCGCGATCGCCTTATTCCAATGTCCAGTTGCGAATCTGGCAGAAATCGCGTCCCGGGCAGACGGTAGTTTTAACGGTCGAGCGAGTCGGCCAGCCGCAGCCCTTGGTGTTGAAACCGGTGTTTCGCGCCGAACGAGGCGACGGAGATGTTGCCCCTCTGGCCAAGAGGGTGGCCCAGCAGATTGTCAATTCGTTTCCTGTCCTGTTTCTGGTAGTTGGATTGACGGTTCTGTTTCTTCGCGTCGAGGACCGCAATGCCTGGCTGCTGGCGCTGGTTTTTTCGACGTTTGTCTGCGAACCACCCATGCCCGACGGTTTCGGTGGTGCGCCTGGCGGTCTGCGAGTTTCTCTCCTCTTGTTCCGCACCATCTGCAAGAGCCTGTTCCCGGCGCTCTTCTACTTCTTTTTCGCGGTGTTTCCTATCCGCTCTCCAATCGATCGAAAAGCGCCCTGGTTGAAGTGGTTGCTGCTGGTCCTTGGCGCCTATCTTGGGCTAGGCGGTTTCCGGCAGGGAAGTCAATTGCCCTTACCGCCCTTGTCGATGTACATGGACCCGAAGGCGGTCCAGATCGCGAACGAGACTCTAGGTTATGGCACGGTCCTTCTAGGAGTGGCTTCGCTGGTGTGGAATTTTCTGAGCGTCTCTGACCCGGAGGACCGGCGCAAACTCAAGGTGATTTTCTGGGGAACCGTGGTTGGGATGACCCCGATTATCTTAGAGAAGGCGGCCGAGGACATTCTCGGATTCCGGCCTTCTCTCTGGCCGAGTGTCGCCGTCGTCGTCCTGGTATTCCTGTTTCCCTTGTCTTTCGCCTATGCCGTGGTCAAGCATCGGGTGCTCGACATCCCCGTACTGCTAAGGCGCAGCGCCCGCTATTTCATCGTCGAGCGCGGCTTTGCCATCCTGATGGTCGTTCTTTCCATAGGTGCCACGTTGGGCCTGGCGCAGGCGTTCTCGCGTCATTTCTCCTCCAGTTCAAAGGCCGCGATTCCGGTGGGAGCAACGTTTGGCATCCTGCTGATCTCGGGCGCAACCCAGGTGCATCGCCGCGTGCGTACACGGCTCGACCGGGCGTTCTTCCGCAGTTCCTACGACGCTCAGCAGATACTGGAGAACCTCGCCGCCAAGACGCTGACGGTCAACAGTCGCGAAGATCTGGCCGTACTGCTGCACGATCAGATTCAGGACGCTCTACATCCTGAATCGATTTTTATTTACCTGCAATCGCGGAAGACGGAAGTCTGCACGCGTACGCGGGTCGTCCACCACAAGGGGCGCTGACGCTTTCGACCAGCGAACCTGGAATAGCCGGGCTGCTGGACAGCACCGGGCCAGTCGAGGTCAACCCACAGTTGTCGCATGGAGTTCAACTCGATGCTCTGCGAGCGGAGTGCTGGGTTCCGATTCGCGGATCGAGTGACGGACGCCTGCAAGGCGCTGCGGTGCTCGGTCCCAGGCTTTCCGAGGAACCATACTCGACCGGCGACAAGCGTCTGCTGGCCTCAGTCGCGAGCCAGGCGGGCATTGCTATGCGTAGCATCTCCATGGCTGAGAAAATGGCGGAGCGCATGGAAGTCGAGCGCCGCAGCGAGCAGGAGATGCAGATTGCCCGCCAGGTGCAGAGCCGCCTGTTGCCGCAGCAGGCGCCCACGCTCCCCACGTTGGAATGCGCCGGCCAATGTATTCAGACGCGAGCCGTGGGAGGAGATTATTACGACTTCCTCGATTTCGGTTCGGGCCGGCTAGGCTTAGTCTTGGCAGATATTGCTGGGAAGGGGATTTCAGCCGCTCTGCTGATGGCCAACCTGCAGGCTAATTTGCGCGGTCAATATGCCCTGGCGCTGGAAGATCTTTCTGGACTACTGCGTTCGGTGAACCATCTTTTTTACAAGAATACAGAGAGCAATCACTACGCCACTATGTTCTTTGCCGTTTACGACGACAACAACCGCGTCCTGCGTTACGTGAACTGCGGCCACAACGCGCCGATTCTGTTGCGATCGAACGGATGTGTGGAGCACCTGGAAGCTACGGCAACGGTATTGGGGCTATTCGAGGAATGGGACTGCGCAGTAGCCGAGCGGCAATTGTCAGCCGGCGACTTGTTAGTGATTTATACCGATGGCATTTCCGAAGCCGCGCCTGGCGAAGACGCGGAAGAATTTGGGGATGACCGGCTGATCGCTAACATAAGAACCCATCAAGGCGAACCGGCAGCCAGGATTCTGGACGAGATCATTGCTGAGGTGCAACGCTTCAGCCATGGCGAGCAGGCGGACGACATGACATTGATTGTCAGCCGATGTCGCTAGTGCGGTTTGCTGGAAGTTATAGTTTGCAGAAGAACTCGAACTGATCCGTCGTTAGGGTAGTGCGGCGCTTCAGCGCTGGGTCAAAGTCTTTTATTTTTTGTCATCACGAGCCGGCTGATCGCGGGACTTAAAGCCCGGCACTTCCACCACCAGCAAGGCTACGGTTCAGCATCCGCCGGGGGCGGAATATTTCGGTTCTTCATCCACTGCAGATTGATGGCGCGGTTGGCCGCGTTCGGCGGAATCTTGTTGATGTCGGGCATGAAAACCCGCAATCCTGCTTGCGGAGTCATCTGGATGCGCCCATTCACCAATTGCTCCTGGTAGCGCGCCAGGTCGAAGTCAAACCATTCATCCTGAGAGTCGTCAATCAGGAAAAGGTCGGCATAGTTCATAGTGAGCTTTCCGAAATTGACCGTCCCGCCAAGAAGCCTGATAAAGTTTCGCCACTGCTTAACCCGGATCGCGTCCGGCCGTGCCGTTCCGAACACGGTGACCAGATCGCCGGTCTTGTCGCCGATGTGAACGTCGGTCAATTTCCCACGAATGCGGGGCGAAGGCAAGACCTTCTCGGGGTTCAAGTAAATGTCGTCGCCTGCCAGTTCGATGCCAGCTGCATCCTTGGGATGGAACAGATCGCTCGCTTTAAGGTGGAAGGACTGCAGCAGCCCTTTGACCGGCAGCTTCAGAACGCGCAGTTTGACCACATGCAGATGAATCCGTCCATCGGCGCTTGCGCTCACGTCGCTGATCATCTCCACCGGCAGCGCAACCGCTTTGTGCAAGGTGCCGTTCAGCTTCAGTTGCTTGCCTTGCGCTCCCAATGACACGTGCTCCAGCGAAGAGTCCTTCAGTACTCCCATGTTGAGGACGGTAGCTACATCAGCAAGCTTCAGCGCGACGATGCCGTCCTGCACATCGACTACGAATGAATCGGGTTCATCAAACGAAGGAACGAATCCACGTCTCGTGGGAAGCATCTCGCCACGCAGCCAGCGCACCCGCATTTGCAGGCCGGGAGGCTCATTCAAGATGACGTTGTGCATCAGTACCTTCGTTGCGGGCTTGGACGCCGCTTCGGCGTGCGGCGACAGTGGGGCCGGCACCGGTTTACTGCCGACATCGGACGACGGGCTAACTTGCGGAGATGCGGCGGGCTTCTCCTGGGGCGCCGAGCAAGAGGTAATCAACAGGACGACGAGAAGAGGTGAAAGATAAATACATCTTACAAACACGTGGCGGGCTCTCCATTGTTGGTGCGACGCTTCGAGGGCAGGGCCGCAGCAAAAGCCAATCCGGAATACGATCGTAACCGCACCTCCGAAGCGACTCTGTCAAAAGTAAGATGCTGGTTTCGACGGGAACGACAACTCCGCGACATTGTGGCTTGGGCTCTAAATCAGGCGCCCGACTCGCGCCTTAGCTATCTCGCCGGCGGCGTTCACAGGGCGTTCGAATTTGCATTCCGTCGCCTTCTTGTCCAAACGAAGTCCCTGGAAGACCGGTGCGCGCATCTTAACCGCGCCGCTATGTCCCTCATGGGTCCAGTCGGAGAACTTGATTTCGGCCACGAGTTCGGGTCTCACAAAGTGAACGCTCCGGTCACTCTCCACTTTGCCAAAGAAAGGATTACGATCTGTCTTGAGCGCTTGCAGCCGTTTCCACATGTCGGTGTGGGTCTGTTCGTTAAAGCCGCTGCCGGCTTGGCCTACCGGAACTAAGCGTCCCTGATCGTCATAAAGCCCCAGCACGATCGATCCGAAGTTTTCCCGTGAACCGCGCGGATCGGTGTACCCACCGATTACGCACTCCTGCCGCCTCACGATTTTGATTTTCAGCCACTCGCTACTGCGCTTCTGTACATAGCAACTGCGGCGGCGTTTGGCGATGATTCCCTCCAAGCCGCGTTGCGCGGCAGCTTCGAACAGAGCCGTGCCGTTGCCGACATAGTGGTCGGAGTAGCGGACCAGATCGTTTGCGATGAGCATCGATGCCAGCAGCTGCTTACGCTTTTCAAGATCGACCTGGGTCACGTCGTAGCCATCGGCGTAAAGCACATCGAAGACGTAATAGACCACGGGAATGTCGTCGCGCGTGCGCCGAATGCGCCGGCCGCCCTCGCCCACTCCGGTGCGCTGCTGCATCAGGCTGAAGGATGACCGGCCCTGCTCGTCGAGCGCAACGATCTCGCCATCAAGGATCGCTGTACGTGTCTGAAAATGGTCGGGAATCGCGTGCAGCTCGGGATAAGCTGCGGTCAGATCGTTCTGGTTGCGCGAGACCAGGCGCACGGACTTGCCATCGAGAAACGCGATCGCGCGATAGCCGTCCCACTTGATCTCGTAGAGCCAGTCCTCATCATCAAAAGGCTTGTCGATGAGGGTGGCCAGCATGGGATGGATGGCGCGCGGCATCGGTGCCTTGCGGCCAAGGCTCGCGGCCTCGCCGGTTACGCTGTCTTCGTCACGGTCTTTTTTTTTACCCGAGCGGAATCGGTACTCGCGTCCGCGGCCTTCTTCACAGCGCGTTTCAGATCAGGTTGCCCTATCCCAGCTTTCTTTGCCTGAGTGGAATTCGCCGCCGGTTTCGCTGCGCTGGTCTTCGCTGCCCGGGAAGGCGCGTTAACCGCTGGAGATTTCTTTGCCGCCTTGGCCTTTTTCGCATCGGCCTTCGCAATCGACTCGGCGAGCCAGTCGTTCTTGCCGGAACCGCCCCGGGTCGAAGCCGCCCGGCTGCTCTTCCATTCGTGCCGACCCGGAATCTCCGGCAATCTCTTGCATCGAGCGCTTGGTCAGAACCGAATAGTCATATTTGTCGATGTCGTAGCCTTCTTGTACATAGGCGTCGCGATGCTTGATCAGCAGCCACTCCGTCCCTTTGCTGCCCGGACGCCGCGCCTTCATGTGAATCAACGCGAACTCGCCTTTCAGCTTCTGGCCGTCGAGGCGGAACTTGAGGTCGCCCTTGCGCATCATCTCCGCCACATTGCCCTGCGGCTCCCAGGTTCCTACGTCCCAGACCATGACTGTGCCCGCGCCATAATTTCCCGCGGGGATAGTGCCTTCGAAATCAAAGTAGGAAACCGGATGATCCTCCACCTGCATGGCGAGTCGCTTGTCGGCGGGATCGAGCGACGGGCCCTTTGGGGACGGCCCACGACTTCAGGACGCCATCCATCTCCAGACGGAAGTCATAATGCAGACGCGTGGCGCTGTGCTTCTGCACCACAAAACGCCGTTGCGTGCCTTTTGCGAGCTTGGCGGGCGGCTCGGGTGTCTGCTTGAAATCGCGTTTCCGTTTGTATTCTTCCAGGGCCATAGAGTCCTTAGATTACGATTCGCCGCTGGCGGGCTGCAAGACTTTCCGCGGCGGGCAACGATTCGAAAGGAGCTCGCGCCATCTCATAAATCGGCTTTGAAAAGCCCGGACACAGTTTTGAAAAGCCCGGACACAGTTTTGAAAAGCCCGGACGCAGTTTTAAAAAGCCCATCCCTTCCAGCGATTCGACCGATTCGACGCCATCCTGACGGCCTGAGCGCCGCTGTGGGATTTGTTACAATGCACCTACCCCACCCGGGCGCTTAACTCAGCGGTAGAGTGCCACCTTCACACGGTGGAAGTCACAGGTTCGAATCCTGTAGCGCCCACCAATGTTTTCTGGGGTTTAGAGAGAATCCCGAAAACGGGCCAACCAACAATCCAACCAACACTTTCATTGCACTAACTCCGATGCCAGGCCCATCTCCCGAAGGAATGCGCCTTGCGCGGCCCGTGTTTCGTCGCCGTCGCCTTGTGTGTAAAGGTCGAGCGTCGTCTGGATACGGCTGTGGCGAAGCAGGCTCTGTACCGTCTTAGGATCGGCTTTGCCCTTATTCACCAGCCAGCTTGAAAGCGAGTGCCGGAGATTGTGTAGGCCGAAACGGTAGCCGTCCGGTACACCAAGCCCAGCCGCTTTGGCTGCTGGCCGGAGGTGATCAGCTACGAATACGGCAGGCGATATGGGAACCTTGCCGTCTGCCTTGAGCGAGGGAAACAGAAAATCCGTCTCCTTCGCGAAAGGCGTCTTTTCCTTCCAAGCCTGCAGTAATTGCGCGAGGGCCGGGTGCATAGGCACATGACCTTCGCTCCTGCGGGTCTCGCAGCGCGAGAAGTTCCGATGCGCGAAGCGCGGTAGCAGCGCTCACTGTCGAGCGTTTGTGTCTTGAACTCGTCCTTACACAAAAGCGCTCGGGGGAATTTGTACCGTATTACCGGGGTGGACCTGACTCAGATCGACAGCCTCGACGTCCGGATTGCGCAGACGCTGATGTCGGAGGTGGGACTGGACTCATCGGGACGACTTCGTACCTGTATTTGGATGTGTGGTGGGCCGGCCCCTCGTTCGGCCTCCGCGACCGTACCTGGAAAAAGTAAAACCGCCCGCCGAACGTGTTCTTCATATCGACCACATGTTTGCGCGCATGCAGCGTCTCAATACATACGAAGCAAAAACGAACGCCAAGACGAGAATCGGATCAAATTTATCCCAGGTACTGCCACCGCCATTCATGTGTGAATAGAACGCGAGTAAAAGATCGATCGCGATACCGGCATAAACCCACTCAGTTAGTCGAGGCAAATTGGGAATCAGAAGGCCCACGCCACCAAGGATGTGGGTCACGCCAATCAGAGGGATGATATAGAGCGGGTATCCGAGTTGCTGATTGGCGATCCTCCATTCGCCGGGATCGTGAATTAGATATAACCTTCCGAAGTACACCCAGATGAAGGCAACAAGGCCGGTTATTAACATCGCGGCTATTTGAGTTGCTCGACCTGCCCCTCCGGATTTATCAATTGTGTGTTCAGCTTTCATATTAAAAGATCCTCCTCTTGCGGTTTAAATGGTCTAAATCGTTCCGCAATAAGCCGGCTCTTGTACGCGACTGAAATCCACGCGCAGCATGCGCGGGACGGCCTCCGGGTCGTGCATTCAACGAGGGCTTTCTGCACCCTTCACCACAAGAGAACAGGTGAGGGCGCCCTCGCAACGAGCATCGCCCTCGATCCTGTCTACTCCCGGCAGATCGGCGCTCGCCTCCGAGCAAACCGGGCCACGACATAATGGCCTTTCGCCAGCTTGCCTCGGACTTACGCCTTGACGGCGCTCTGTGCAGCCGCAAACACGTCGCGTGCGGACGTCGTACCCGCTACGTGCTCCGTACCCGCGACTCCGAGGTCCATCCATCCCGCGTTAATGCTCTCGTACATTTCTTCGGCAGGTCCAGTGTGGCCCTTCGGGATACCGAACTGCTGGAACGCTTCCGCCCAGCCTGCACGCGGGACTGCAAAGGCTTTTACATCGAGTGTCAGGACCTCACCCAATTGCCCGGCGACTTCATCCGCGCTTACCATCGAACCCAGTTCGATAACGCGATGCCCTGACCACGCCGGCCCGGTGAGAAGCGTTGCCACCTCCGTGCCGATGTCGTCTGAAGCGACCATTGTCGATTTCCGGTTTGTTGGGTTGTAGAAGACCGGTAATGTTCCGCCCTGGGCGGCCTGTAAGCCGAAAAGAAAGTTTTCGAAGAAGCCGCCTGCGCGCACAAATGCAACTGGAGAGGTCAGGCTGCGAAAACCTTGCTCCAGGAGTGCTAAGGCCGTGATCATCCCCAACCCACTCGTCCTATTCGCGCCCATCGACGAGAGCGCTACCACCCGCGAGGGAACTACCTTGCTCAGCGCTTCGACATAGTTCGCAATCACGCCCTTGGCTTCTCTGTAATCAGGCGAGGGCGCCCATACAGCCGGCAACATTACAAACACGCCCTAAACGCCTTTGAGAGCCGCCGCTATGGCTGTCGCATCGTTCCAGTCGCCATCCACCAACTCCACGCCCTGGTCTGCCCACTTCGCCGCTTTCTCGCGATCGCGCACCAGCGCTCGCACCTGTTTGCCTAGCGTCAGCAAATGGCGGGCGGTGGCGCCCCCAACGTTTCCAGTGATTCCCATGACTAAGTACATGCTCGTTTCTCCTTGTTAGATAGAAAGTGATGCTCTGCTGCGAACGCCAGAGCTGGTGAGTTGCGCAGCTAGCACTCCGCTAGTCCCGTGGGTTTCCACAGTTTCTGTCGCATGAATCGGCTCTTGCCTCGTATCTGGGCGCCCAACCAAATGAGCAACCTGACTATTAGAGACCCGCACAAACCATTGGTTGCAAAATAATCAATGGTTATAAAAACCACTGGATGTAAATTAACAAGTGGTCGCATAAATCGCTGAGAAAGGCTAAGCTATGGAAGTGACGTCCACATCACCAAGTCGCCGGGTAGAGCGGAAGGAGAAGTTGCGGGGCGAAATCCTTGCGGCTGCAGGCAAAATGTTCGCCGATCGCGGTTACGAAGCCGTGACGCTTCGTGAGATCGCTAAAGAAATCGGTTATACACACGCCGTGATCTACCAGCATTTCCCGGACAAATCACACATTCTTGCCGAGTTGAGCCGCGAGACGATCGGGCTGATGATTCAGAACTTCGACGCGATTGCCGCTAAACATCTTGCACCGAAAGAGCGCCTTTTTGCGGCCTCGCGCGGCTTGATTCAATTCTGCATTGCCCATTCACAGCAGTTCCGCAACGTCTTCTTCGGGCCTGAGAACCGAAACGGCGTCCGCGCTGGACAATACATCAACGACCTTGGCGCGCCGTTGTTCGGACGTTTCGTGCAGCTCTTTTTCGAGGTTGCCAAGGCTGAAGGATTGCCAAACAGGGATGACATAGTGATAGCCCACACCTGGTGGTTTACGATCTTTGGCCTCGCCACACTGTTTGTCATCCAGGGGGTTGTGCCTGACTTGCCTGACCGGACTCTCGTGATCGAGCAAACGATCGCAACGCTTTGGGCGGGCGTCCAGGCAGTTCCGCGATTGCCGAAGAGCGCAATCAATAAGCGATCCGGCCGATCAAGTGCCTCAAAGCACTAACAACTTCTGACTACTTGGGAGTCGTTGGAGGTATGCCCGTGGAGTGCCTGGACTCAGCCACTTTTCCGAGGCCGTAGCCTCCCTGGTGGCACGAGAGGCCAGTAAAGCTGGA
>CAVVBO010000009.1:0-137394 GCA_963746515.1 uncultured Acidobacteriaceae bacterium
GGTCGTGCCGTGAACATGGGGCAAGTTCGGGTCAGCCTGTTCCTGGTTCCACATTGGTGCCCATTTCTAAAACGGAAACGCGTTTTTGCTTGACCACAGCGGCAGCTTTTCCTATGCTTGCCAATCGATCAGGTTTCTTGCAAATCTAGGGGTGCTCCAAACTAGCAAGTGGGTACTTGCTCCCGGCTGGCGTGTAAACTGTTATCCAGCGCGGGGTTTGGGGATTACTACGGAAATCCCTGCCAATGCACAGAAGTGCCTGGTTGCAGTTCTCGAAGTCTGAAGGAAGTGAATTCCTCTCACTGAGGATGGCGAAGCCTTGTCTGGTGCCGATCACAGTTTCGAGACCGCAGCAACCCAGCCCGCTGCGGTTCAGCCCAAGACCGGCGCCGGCGATTCGTCGGAGTGGTTTGCAGCTTACACCACACCGCGTCACGAAAAGGCTGTTGGCCGGCAGTTTGAGGCGCGCCATATCCAGTCATTCCTGCCGTTGTACCGGGCCTTGCGGCGTTGGAAGAATGGCTGCAATGTGGTGGTCGAGCAGCCGCTGTTTCCCAGCTACATTTTTGTTTGCATCGACCGCCGCGAGTCGGTGAAAGTTTTGCAAGTCCCCGGAGTGCTGAACATCGTAAGCGCCGGACGCGAACTGGCGTCGCTTCCAACCTCGGAAGTTGAAGCGCTGCGTGCCGGCCTTCCCCTTCGTCACTTTGAGCCGCACTCCTATCTAGTAGTGGGAGAAAAAGTGCGCATCATCGCAGGTTCGTTTGCCGGCATGTCTGGAGTGCTGGTCCGCAAGAAGAATAACCTCCGCGTGGTTCTGACCCTGGATCTCATTCGCCAGAGTTTTGCCGTGGAAGTGGGCATCGACGAAATCGAGCCCGTGAAGCAATAGTCACCCGCCTTCGTTCGAATTCAACTCTTCAACTAAAGGATCGAGTGTCTGTGAAAAAGCCAGCGGGAAGAAGTGTAACTGCCGTACGCATCGTCGAGGCTGCGGTCCAGCTTTTCTCCCGCCGGGGATATAAGGGGACCAGCACGCGGGAGATTGCTCACCTGGCCGGAGTGAATGAGGCTACACTGTTCCGGTATTTCTCCCGGAAGGCCGATCTGTTCTGGACAGCGACCGAATCGCGGCTGAACCGTTTGAAGTTGGGACGGGAGTTGCAGAATGGCCTGGCTGCCGATGTGGAGCCGGAAATTATTGTGCCCATGCTGGTGGAGTTTGTCGTCGAGAACATGGCGCAATGTCCGGAGCTGATGCGATTGCTTTACGTGGCCGGCTTTGAGCTGCCGGGGGCCGATCGCATGTTTCGCGAACATCTGGGGCCGATCTTCGATTCGGTGAACGCTTACTTCGGCCGGTGCGCGGCCCGGGGAGCGATTGGCGATCTGGAGCCGACCTTCGCCACGCTGGGATTAGCTGGAGCGGTCAGTGCCCACCGCAATCTGCATCAGCTGTTTACCGGAAGGGATTTGCCGTGGGACGTGCAAGCGGTGGCGCCAGCCTATGCGCAGTTCTGGCTGAACGCTTTGCGGCAGCCAGTCCCGGTGGCTCGCCCGGCGGATGGCCGGGCCAGTGAGCAAGCGGCTGGAGGCAATGCGTGAAGCACAATTCTAGAGAAACCGATGGCTTGCCTGGGCGGCGATTGGTTTTTCCGTCAGCTGGCAATTTTGGAGAACGAATTTGAAATCTCTGCCGAGAGAGCAACGTTCACTTATGAGAAGTACGTCAGGTCACAGCCGCCAGAAACGCGGCTACCGATGGGCTGTGACGATCGCGCTGCTGGCTCTGGCAGCAATCCTGATTCGCGGACAAGCTCCCGGGCTTTATCTGGAAGCGCAAACTCAGGAGAAGCCCAATCCTCTTGTTGGGGATCAATCGCCGGCGCCAGCCGGTCAGCAGCCGGCTTCCCCAGCGGTGGTGCTGGACGATACGCATACTCTGCCGCCGGCCAACCCGCCGAAGCCCGCCGAGCCGGCGTCTCCCACCACCAAGCCGGTGGGGTTGACGGATTTTCAGCGCCTGGTGGAAACGTCGTTGGGCAAGACGCTGCCTATCTATGGTGAGAATCTTTTTGAGAATGTTCCCACCACCTTCGCTCCCATCGATCGCGTGCCGGTCACCGCCGATTACGTTATAGGTCCGGGTGACGAGTTGTTGATTCGAGCCTGGGGACAGATCGACCTGGACATTCATGCCCGGGTCGACAGAAACGGAGCCATCTACGTTCCCAAGGTTGGAAATCTGAACGTCGCCGGCCTCCGCTACGATCAGGTGCAGGACTTCCTGAAGGCGCACATTGGCCGCATCTATCAGAACTTTGACCTCAACGTCTCCATGGGAGAGTTGCGCTCGATCGATGTTTTCGTAGTCGGCCAGGCGCGCCGTCCCGGCCGCTATACCGTTAGCTCGCTGAGCACGCTGGCCAATGCCATCTTCGCTTCCGGCGGTCCCTCGACGAGCGGATCGATGCGGCGCATCGAGTTGAAGCGCGGCAAGACCGTGGTCAGCGACTTCGATCTCTACGATCTGCTGCTCAAGGGAGACAAGAGCAAAGACGTTTTGCTGTTGCCCGAAGACGTGATCTACATCTCTCCCATTGGACCGCAGGTGGCCATGGGCGGCCAGGTCAATGTGCCCGCCATCTACGAACTGAAGACCGAGGCCAGCCTGGGAGAGGTTCTGCAACTTGCCGGCGGACTTTCGACTACCGCCGACGGAGCCCAGGTCTACATCGAAGGCATCCAGAATCGCAGCGACCGCAACATCGAAGAAGTGAAGCTCGACACCGCGGGGCTGGCCCATCCCCTGAAGGATGGTGACATCCTTAATTTCACCTTGATATCTCCCCGCTTCGAGAATTCTGTCACCTTGCGCGGCAATGTTGCGGGGCCAGGGCGCTATCCCTGGCACGAGGGAATGCGGGTCACCGATCTGATTCCCAATCGCGAGTTTTTGATCACCGCGGAATACTGGAAGCAGCAGAACGCAATTACTCTCCAGTCGGAGACGACCGGTGGCCGGGTCAGCAGCGAACTCAACGACGTCAAACGAAACGCTCCGGAGATTAATTGGGACTACGCCGTGATTCAGCGCATGAGTGCGCGCGATCTTTCCACCGAACTGCTGCCCTTCAATCTGGGAAAGGCGGTTCTGGAACACGACCAGTCGGCCAATCTGCCGCTGCAGGCGGGCGACATTGTCACCATTTTTTCGCAAGCCGATCTGCGGGTGCCACGGGAACAACAGACCAAGCTGGTCAGGCTGGAAGGCGAGTTCTCCGCCGCCGGCATCTACCGGGTAGCGCCGGGTGAAAAGCTGCAGGATCTGGTGGTCCGCGCCGGAGGCTTAGCATCGTCAGCGTATCTTTATGCCGCAGTCTTCACTCGGGAATCGAGTCGGGTGCAGCAGCAGGAACGGCTGGACATGGTGATCGCGCAGATGGAGCGCGACATTGCGCGTCAGGCGGCGCAGTCGGCGCAAAACGCCAAGACCGCCGACGAAGCGGCCGCGGCCAAAGCGGCTCTGGATGCCCAGCGCGCCAGCCTGGACAAGTTGCGCCAGCTCAGGGCCGACGGCCGCATTGTGCTGAATCTTCATCCCAACGACGACACCATTGGGGCCATACCGGAAATTCCGCTGGAGGATGGCGATACCTTCTACGTCCCCAGCCGGCCAATCGTGGTGAGCGTGGTGGGCGACGTTTACAACCAGGGCTCGTTCATGCAGCAGCCGGGAAAGACAGTGTCGTACATACTTGCGCAATGCCGGCGGACCGACCCGTAATGCGGACAAGGGAAGGATCTTCGTGGTTCGCGCCAACGGAGCGGTGGTCAGCAAAGATGCCGCCTCGGGCTTCTGGTCGGGAGGCTTCGACAGCATGGTGCTGATGCCGGGCGATGCCGTGGTGGTTCCGGAGAATTTGAATCCGGGCGGCGGTTTGCGAGCCTTCAAAGACTGGTCGCAGATTCTGTTCAACTTCGGATTGGCGGCCGCAGCCGTCAAGGTGCTGAGCCCCTAGGGAAACTTTGATTAAAGCTTGTTTGAAGCGCTTAAGACTGGTTTGAAGCGATTAAGGCTGGGTTGAAACGATGAAGGCTGGTTGAAGCGATGAAGGCGGTTTGAAGGGATTGAGGCTTGGTGGAAGCATTAGGGCTTGTTTTGAAGGGGACGGCCTTCAGGCCGTCCGTCAGTCTCCGCAAAATCTTGCGGCTTCAGCCGCTGCGGGACCTCGCTTTGAGTTGACCACAGAAGGAGTCGCGGATTGCATTTGATGTCATCATGGATGTGCGGTTATGCGTGAGAGTCCCAATCGAACGGAAATGGATCGAGTGGCTGTAGACGAGCAGGTTGCGAAGATGGAGCCCGAAGTCGCAGGCGGCCACGAGGTCGATCTGATCGATCTTTTATTGGTACTGACGCAGAGGAAGAAAGCGATTCTTCAGATCACGATCGCCGTGGCGATTGTGGCTGTGATGGTTGCGCTGCTGCTTCCCAAGATGTACACGGCGACGGCGACCATCTTGCCGCCCCAGGAAAGTCAATCCACTTTGAGCTCGATGCTGGGGCAGTTCGGCGCCCTCGGATTGGCGGGCAAAGATCTGGGTCTGAAAAATCCTTCCGATTTGTTTGTGGCCATGCTGAAGAGCCGGTCCATTGAAGACCAGCTGGTGGATGACTTCGATCTGCGCAAAGTTTATGGCGTCAAAACCTATCTGGAGGCGCGCAAGAATCTGGAGGGCCGCAGCCAGATCGCGGCGGGCGATGAGGGTTTAATCACCATCTCGGTGACCGACCGCGATCCCAAGCGCGCTGCCGCCTTGGCCAACGCTTATGTCGACGGGCTGCATTCTCTGAACGAACATCTC
This sequence comes from uncultured Acidobacteriaceae bacterium, assembly GCA_963746515.1. Classification (GTDB taxonomy): domain Bacteria; phylum Acidobacteriota; class Terriglobia; order Terriglobales; family Acidobacteriaceae; genus Bog-257. The sequence goes on from CAVVBO010000009.1 coordinate 4,870, forward strand.
GCCATTTCCGAGGCGGCGCAGCGGCGTTTGTTTTATCAGCAAAAACTTGATGCCGAACGTGAAGACTTGTCGCGAGCCGATCTGGCGCTGCGGCAGGTGCAGGAAGCCAGCGGCCTGATGCAGCCCGATGCTCAGGGAAGAGCGATTGTCGATGCGGTTGCCAGTACCCGGGCGCAGGTGGCGATTCAGGAAGTGAAGCTGCAGGCCATGCGCACTTACGCAACGGAAAACAATCCTGATCTGAAACGCGCCGAACAGGAATTGGCGGGCCTGCGAGCTCAGTTAGCCAAACTAGAGAGCAGTACCGGAGAACTGGGCAATGGAAATCTGGAAGTTCCTACCCGGCGGCTGCCCGAAGTCGAGCTCGATTACCTGCGGCGGATGCGCGATGTTAAGTACCATGAGTCGGTCTATGAATTCTTGAGCAAACAGTTGGAGGCGGCGCGAATCGACGAGGCCAAAGACGCCGTCATTGTGCAGGTGGTCGACAAGGCGGTCGAGCCGGAAAAAAAGTCGAGCCCTCGCCGTATGCTGATCGTTTTCGTGGCGACGATCCTGGCCTTCGTGCTCTCGTGCCTGGGCGTTCTGATTGCCGAAGCGGTGAAACGCAAAGAGCGAGACCCGAACGACCGCGCTCGCCTCGAGTTGCTGCGGCGCTCTCTGAAATTTGGATCGTAAACTCACGTCGTCCTCCGCTCGCAAAGTAGTGAGCCGGAGCAATCTGTACGAAATGGGGTAGGGAACTCCTCAGCTAGAAAGCGGCGGCATGATCGGTTGAGTTTCGGCGGCACGGTCCGCCGATCGGCGGGCGGACAAACAAAGCAACTCAGTGACTCCTCTGAATCCATTTCGGATCCTGAAAAATGCCGGCGCAAATGTAGCGCGCGGCGTGGCTGCCGCGTTGGTGGCTTTAGTGTTGCCGCCGCTGCTGACGCGCAGCATGTCTCCGGCGGCCTATGGAGCCTGGGCGCTGGTTTTGCAGTTGAGCGCCTACATTGTCTATCTGGACTTCGGTATCCAGACGGCGGTCGGGCGGTTTGTAGCTTACGGCAAGGAGCGATCGGATCGCGACTATTGCGATCGCATGGTCAGCACTGCGGTAGCCGCTCTTGCCGTCGCCGGACTGCTGGGGCTAATGGCCGCCGCTGTTGCAGCGTTACTTCTTCCGCAGGTATTCCATCAGATGCCGCCCTCGCTGCTGGGCCAGGCCCGAGCCGCAGTCGTGCTGGTGGCCGGATCGCTGGCCATTGGACTTCCGTTTGCCGCTTTTAACGGCGTGTTTCGTAGGCCTGCATCGCTACGATATTCCGGCTCTCACCGTGGGAGGCTCGCGAGTTCTGAGTGCCGTATTTCTGGTGCTGGTGGTGCGTCACGGCGGAAGCCTGCTGTGGATGGGCGTTGCGGTCGCGGCGGTGAACCTACTGGGCTACTCGCTGCAATATGGTTTGTACCGCAAGCTGGCGGCGGGCATATGTCTGAGGCTAAGCTCGGTGGCGCGCGAGGCTTTACGCGAGCTATTCAACTATTGCTTTAGCTTATCCATCTGGTCGTTCGCGGCATTGCTGGTGGCCGGTGTCGACCTGGTCCTGGTGGGCTTCTTCCAATATCAAGAGGTCGCCTACTACGCGGTTGCATCGACCCTGGTGTTGTTTCTTGCCGGACTGCAAAGCGCAATCTTCAATGCTTTATTGTCGCCGGCCGCGGCGCTGCATGCGCGCGGAAGTTCAGGAGCTTTAGGCCGGATGCTGGTCACCAGCACTCGCTACGGAACTTTCCTGCTGCTGCTCACCGGGATACCGCTGCTGCTGTGGGCTCCCGGCATCCTGCGCGTTTGGGTCGGGCCGGTTTATGCGGCGCATGGGGCTCTGTATCTGAGAATCCTGGTTATCGCCAACATGATTCGCCTGTCGGCAACGCCGTACTCGGTGCTGCTGATGGGGACGGCCCAGCAGAAACTCGCCATCGGCTCGCCCGTATTTGAGGGCCTCACCAATCTGGTGGTCAGCTTGATCGGAGGCTACTGGTTCGGGGCCATTGGAGTGGCTGTGGGCACCTTGATTGGCGCGATTGTCGGCGTGTTGGTTCACTTCGTGCGCAACCTCCGGCGGACCAGCGAAATCCGGATTTCTACTCGCGAGTTTCTGCGCGACGGCTTGATGGGGCCGGTAGTTTGCGTCGTACCTTTGCTGGCATGCGCCGCGTGGCTGGCCGCTGCCGCCAGATCGCTGGTGTCGGTGATGGTTCTGCTATCTGCCTTTCTGTTGACCGGCTTGCTGGCCTGGAGATGCGGCGTGCTGGAGAGCGAACGCGAATGGTTGAAGTCGCGCATGCCGCGGAGCGTCCGTTGATCATGCCAGAACAACGGATTGGCGTGGTGACGGTTACCTACAATAGCGGCCGCGTGATTGACGAGTTCTTGCAATGCTTGCTGGCCCAAACGTATCGGCGGTTTGTCCTGTATGTAATCGACAATGCTTCCCGCGACAATACTCTGGAGAAAGTGAAGGCGCTGGCGGATTCTCGCATCGTGCTGATGGAGAATTCGCAAAATCTGGGCTTCGCCGCCGGGGTCAATCTGGGTATTGCGGCGGCGATGGAGTCAGGTTGCGATTCGATCCTCATCATCAACAACGACACGGCGTTCGAGCCTCAGCTCATTGAAAAGCTGTTGGCCGGAATGCTGGAGCGCGGCTGTCAGATGGCTGCGCCCAAAATCTTGTTCTACCAGGACCCCAGCAAGATATGGACTGCGGGCGGCGCCATCGCCTGGACGCGAGGACTCAGGCCGAAACACTTTGGCTATGGCCAGACCGACCGGGGTCAGTTCGACAAACCAAAGCTGGTCAATTTTGCTCCTTTCTGCTGCACCTTGATTTCCTCCGAGGTCTTCCGCCTGGTCGGCTGCCTCGACAGCCAGTACTTCGTTTATTTCGAAGATATCGACTTCATGTATCGGGCGCGGAGAGCCGGCGTCAAGCTGGTTTATCTGCCTAATGCCAGCTTGCGTCACCATCGGCATGCCTTGACCGGAGGGCCGAAGTCGGAATTCACCATTCGGCAGAGCACCAAAAATTATTTCTACTTTCTGCTGAAACACTTTGGCATTTGGAAGAGCCTGCCGCTGCTGGCCGCCAATCAGGTTTACTTCGCAGCCCGCCTGCTGCTGGGAATCGATTCGCCCTCGGTTTACCGGCTGAAGCAGGCCTCGTTTCGTGAAGCCTTCGGCCTGTACCGGCAATGGAGGATCGGCGCCAGCGCGCCGGTAGCCGCATGATGAACTTCATCACGGGGAAGCATTGCGCTGTGATAGGCGATTGTGGTGTGAGAAGCGATTGTGATGTGAGAAGCGATTGCGGTGCGAGAAGCGAGCTCCGATCTCATAAGTAGTCGCCAGTCGTCGCCGGTCAGATTAGTCAGCGCCGGTCAGCTGAGTCATCGCCGGTCAGCTTAGCCGCCGCCGGTCAGATTAGTCGTCACCGGTCAGATTAGTCATCGCAGGTCAGATTCGTATCAGGGCACGACTTCAGTCGTGCCGTAACTGGCCTTCAAGAGGACGGCTTTAGCCGCTGAGGGCAAAGAGACTCTGTCGCAACCGGAAACGAATTCTTGATGGAACAAACAGCTGGAATAACCAGTCAGACTAGCCGCAACGCGGCGGGATGAAGTTAGCCGGAGGCGTTAGCCCCGGGAAGTGGGAAATAGTCGAGAGCCGCAGAGCGGCGACACCACTCGCGACATAGTTTCTAAAGCCCATCGGACAAGGAGCCTTTTCGGCCGGCTGAAGCCAGGCCCTGTTACAAATCACCGCTTCATGAGACAGATTCCCGCGAACACGGAGATTCAGAATTGATGAGCGTCGCACAACATGGCTGAGCTGCTACTCCTGATAGCCGTTGCCTTGCCGTGCCTGTACACCTACAGGCGGTCGGTCTCGCAAGGGCGGCTGGAGATCAATCACGTTGGGACCTTCACCTTCGGATTTCTGTTTTACTGGATCACTCCACTGGCGGTCAGGATCTTTGCCAGCCGGCTGGATTTTCCGCTTTCCTCAACCTGGGTTGCCCTGTTTCGCGAAAAGCTGATCGTTCCCTATGCTTTGTCGTGCATTGCTCTGTACTTGTGCTTCGCCGTGGGCGACTGGCTGGGCATCCGCTGGTTCCACCAGAAACTGCCGGAGAATAGGCCGAGGGTCCCAAGATTGATACTCACCCTGGTCACCGTGGCTGCCTGTGGCTTGCTGGTTTATACCGCAGTGCTGTTTCGTGCAGCTTTGATGCGTATCGCCGGCCCCGGGGATATTCCGGCGCAAACGGCTCGCGGAGCGGTCACTGCGTACGTCGTCTTGCTATGTGTGGTCGCGATTCTCTTTACCATCGACCGTCCTGAGATTTCCTGGACCGAGCGCCTGCGCACTCCCTACTTCCTGCTGCTCATGGCAGGCAGCGCCATGCTGCTGTGGTTGGGAAGCCGGCTCTATGTGGCGTCGTTCCTGGTCATGTTCGCTATCTATCAAAGCTGTTTTCGCCGGCGATTCAAGCTGACCACGGTCGTCGCCAGCGGAATCGTGCTTGCCCTATTTTTTGGCGCGATCGGGATGTGGCGGGAACAGGGTGATGTAACCGAGGCGCTGTTCAATGTGGTGGAAGAGCCCATGCTCAACAGCCTTTCCGTGGTGCATCACCTGCGCTACAAAGGGATTGCCTGGATCAACACTCCCGATCAGCTGGAGAGCGACTTCCGCAACCTGATTCCCACGATTATTCTGCCCAACAAATTTGCTACCGCGAAGAAGCCCGATGCCTACACCCCTTTGGGCTCGCTCAACTCGTATGTATCGTTCAACCTGAACTTCGGCTTTCTCGGCTCGGCCCTATTTCTGTTTCTGTGGCCAATGCTGTTTCGTTATCTGCGCAGCCGATCTGCCGGCACGCTGGCGGCGACAATGTATGTCATGTGCTCGGGGTGGTTGGCCTTCACGTTCTTCCGCGATCCCTTCTCGATTTCGCTGGTGAAAGCCATCGTGCAGGATTCCATCCTGATGCCGGCGCTGATCGTTGCCTGCGGCTGGTTGCTGTCGGCGGCATGCGCGCCGGCCGGCAATATCGGCAGCCTGTTTCCCGAGCCGCGAATGGAGACTCTGTAAGCTGTCTAAACGGCGATGCGGATTCTCTATGACCACCAACTTTTCTCCCGCCAGAGCGCCGGAGGGGCTTCGCGTTACTTCTTCGAGTTGCTGCGTTATGTTGCCCATGTTCCCGACGTACAGGCAGAGCTGCTGATGGGAATCGAACGCTCGGCCTATCCTCTGCGCGAGCTGGCGTCGGCCAATCTTCGGGTAACCGGTTTTGACTGGGCCGCCGCTGCCCGGGATGTGGCTTTACCTGACTAACGAAGCTCTGAGCAACGCGGTGAGTCTGTTTCGCGGAAAGTTTGACATCTATCATCCCACGCTGTATCGCCGCATGCCGATGGTGCGAGCGCACCGAGTGGTGGCCACGCATCACGACTGCACCCAAGAACGGTTTCCCCAGGAATTTCAATATGCCGATAAGGTGATGCGCGCCAAGAAGTCGCTCTACGAACGGGCCGACGCCATCATCTGCGTCTCGGAGTTTTGCCGCAAGGAGCTGCTGGAGTTCTACGATGTCGACCGCTCCAAGACGCACGTGATTTATCACGGTCTGGCGCAATTGCCACGTTCTCCAGAGGCCGCCCGAACTTTGCAACAGCATCTACGCAGGGACTACCTGCTGTATGTCGGTACTCGCGCAACCTACAAGAATTTCAGCGGACTGTTGCAGGCATTCCACGCGACCGGCTTGGCCCAGTCGTTCGATCTCTTGGCGCTCGGCGGAGGAGAGCTAACTCCGGCCGAACAGAGCCTCATCGCCGGGCTCGGAATGCAGCAGAACGTTATCTGCCTGCCTCTGGTCTCAGACGAATTGCTCGCCGAGGCTTACGCCGGCGCCAGGCTGTTTGTGTATCCCTCGTTGAGCGAAGGCTTCGGCTTTCCTCCCCTGGAAGCAATGTCGCTGGGCTGTCCCGTGTTGGCCAGCCGAGTGTCTTCCATCCCCGAAGTCTGCCGGGATGCGCCGTTCTATTTCGATCCCGCCGATCAAAACTCTTTCCAGCGCGCGCTACTGCAGGCGATCGAGCGATGAGCCTGCGCGCCAACAGGTAATCGCGCGCGGCCGTGAAGTGGCGGCACAATACAATTGGCAGAAGTGCGGCGGGGAAACGCTGGCGCTATATCGCCAATGCCAATAGCGCGGCGCTCATGCCAGATCAAACGGTGACTTTGCCGGGCCTAAACCGGGCGTTCTCCTAAAACATGGCTGGTCTGAAGGAATTGTTGTACAGCGATCTCGCTCGACAATACGAACTGGAAGGCAGATCCGGCGTTCGGCCAAATTTCTTCCGCTTTCTCGGACGCCTGCTCCACTTTCGTTTTCTTCCCAACGTATTGTGCCGGAGCCAGCCGGGCCGCCATGCTCGCCGGTATTCCGGTTTTGCCCAAGCTCCTCACCTACGCGAATCTGGTTCTGTTCGGCCTGGAAGTTACGCCCCGGTGCGAGATTGGGCCGGGCATATTTTTTGCTCATCCCGGTCGGCTGCGTGATTGGCGCCTGGCGCGTGGGCAGCAACGTTACGCTGTTTCAGGGAGTCGGCTTGGGAGCCCGGCGCACCGACATGGGATTTCACCAAGAGCTGCGCCCTGAGATTGGCAACAACGTCATCCTGGGCGCCGGCTGCAAGGTGCTGGGGCCGTGCCACGTCGGTGACAATGTCACCGTCGGGGCCAATTCGCTGGTGCTGAATTCGGTGGAAGCCGAATCGAACTGTCTTGGGCGTGCCAGCCAGCGTAGTACCATCATCGGTAAGGAATAGGGAATGAGCAAGCCGCCCCTCGATCTCACCATCACGATTCCCAATTACAACACTCGCGGCTTGTTGCGCAACTGTATTGAGTCGATCTACCAGCACACCCGGGGCATCAGCTTCGAAGTCATCTGCGTCGACGGCAATTCCAGCGATGGCAGCGCCGAGATGGTGGCGGAAACTTTTCCCGAAGTAATTCTGATCAGGAACCAAGTCAATCAACTCTACGCCAAGAATCAGAACCAGGGCATGCGCATGTCGCGCGCCCGCTATGCCTGCCTGCTGGATAGCGACACCCTACTTACCGGCAACGCCCTGGCGGCGCTGGTCCGCTTCATGGACGAGCATCCCGAGGCGGCGGCCTGCACCCCAAGCTACTGAACGGGGACGGCAGCGTGCAGCATCACATTCGCAGTTTCGCGGGCCTTGGCGTTTTCTTTCTCCAGACTCTTAATTGGTACAAGCTGTTTCCCCGCAGCCGGGTGATGAACCGCTACTACAACACGGACTTCGATTATTCGCGGGCCCAGCAGTCGACAGCCTGGGCACGTCGGCGTACATCATTCGTCGCTCGACCTGGGAACAGGCCGGAATGCTGGATGAACGCTTCCGCCTGGCGATGGTCGATCTGGCTTACAACTTCATGTTGAAACAGAAGGGTTACAAGTTGTTCTACACGCCTTGCGCCGAAGTGGTTCATCTGGGGAGCCAGAGCATCAACCAGGATGTGCTGGGATCGATGCGCGACCAGAGCCGGGCGCTCATCGAGTTTAATGAAGCCTACGATTATTTCGGCAAGAGCCGTTTCAGTAAATGGCTGGTCCGGATCGCCATTTTTTTCCGCTATTACCTGAAGGTGCTGGAGTATTATCTGAGTTCCGATAAGCGCGTCATTAAAGGCCCTGGGGCTCCCAGTAAGGAACAAGCAGCACGGGCTGCGCTGCTGCGACATTCGGAGTAGTTGCCGGTGTCGGACGACGTTTAGCCCGATCGATTTTCACTCGGGGACGACAAGTTGGTTTGGCCGGCCGTCCGGAGCACAGCGAGTGTAACTTCCGCGGCACTCACTGAGTTTTACCGCGGATCACGCAAAGCAGTTTATCGGAGATGCAATGAGGCGCGCTGTCCACTTCCTGTTGTGCAAGCCCGTCGTGGTGACAGCCGACGTGCTGCTGGTTAATCTGGGGTTCCTGCTCGCGTTTGCCTTCGGCCGCAATCAATTGCCGCCGGTCAAGATTTCCTCCTACCTGCATCTGGTGGTCCTGATTTCCCTGACCGCGCTGGTGATTTTTCACCTGTTGGATCTTTACCGTGACTGGCTGCGCCGCTCTCTCCGCCATGTTCTGTATTCCGTCTTGATCGCCGTAACCATGACGCTATTGACCACCATGGGCCTGGCCTATTGGACGCGTGATTTCGCGTTTCCGCAGAGAGTGTTGGTGCTGGCCGCTTTCATCCAGGTGCTATTGCTGTGCAGTTACCGGATGCAAATGCGCCGGGTGTATCGCCGCTGGTTCGGAAACCGCCGGACCGTCGTCATCGGGGAATCTGAGAATGACGCCTATTCGGTCATGCAGAAGTTCGAGGAGCATGACATTGGGCTATATCGCATGCAGGGATATTTGTTGCGCCGCGATTTGCGGCCCCCGTATGCCGAACTCGACGATGCCGAGACGGTGGTCCTGACCCAAAACTTGGAACAAAAAGAAGAGATCATCCTGCATTGTTTCCGCTGCAGCAAAGATGTCTTGGTGGTTCCCAACCTTCCCGAGTTGACTCTGTTTGGCGCCGAGGCCCGCGAAGTGGATGACTTGCTGATCTTCGGCATTCAGCCCCACCGTCTGAATCCCGCCGAAGAGTTTCTGAAGCGGGCGTTTGATCTGGTCGGCTCGGCGGCCCTGTTGTTTTTCACCAGCCCTATTCTCCTGATCGTATCCGCCATAATCCGTGCGACGTCGCCGGGCCCCGTCTTTTTCCGGCAGGAGCGCATAGGCCAGGGACGAAGGCCGTTTCACGTTCTGAAATTCCGTACCATGATCGTGGATGCTGAAAAACATAGCGGCCCGGTGCTGGCTTCGGAACACGATCCACGGATCACCCGGTTCGGCCGGCTGCTGCGCGCTACCCGGATCGATGAATTGCCGCAGATGCTGAATGTCATCAAAGGCGAGATGAGCTTGATCGGACCTCGGCCGGAGCGGAGCTATTTTGTCGAGCGCTTTGAAAGAGAGCTGCCGGCTTACGAATTGCGTCACGCCGTTAAACCCGGTATCACCGGTTTGGCCCAGGTGATGGGGCGCTATCGCACCACGGTGGAAAGCAAGCTGCATTTCGACTTGCTCTACATCTACAACTATTCTTTGCTGCTCGATCTGAAAATTCTGATGCAGACGGTTCGCGTTGTCCTGCAGGGCGAACAAGCGGTGGGACTCAAGATCAAGACGGCTCCCTTCGATCGCCGAGGCTCGCGTGCCGCGTTACGTCAGATCCACAGCATCGAAGACATTGCCGAACCGGGCAGTTCGCAGACGGACTAACCGAGGCGGCTGCGCCCCTTCGCAACTTCAACCTTTGGCTGAAGTGTGGCGCGTCATCCAATAAGGCTGGCGTAACTTCCTTCGCAGCGCGCGCCAGGCCTGCACCCAGGGCCGCGAACATAACCAGCGCAGCGAACCCTGCGACCATAGCCGTGCCAGGCCGGCGCGAAATGTTTTCCGGCTTCGCATCTCTTCCAGCGCCAGGGCGGTCGAGTAGGTCATCCGGCGATAGGCAACCAGCTTGGGGTCGAGGCTGCCGGCCCACTGATCGATAAGCAACAACGGCTCTCGATAAAGCCGCAGCCGGTGCGATCGTGACATGCTGCCGGGATGCAGGCGATAGCGGCAAACGACATCCTGCACCGCTCGTGCCCGATAACGCCGCGCGACTGCCACGTAGAGATAGTAGTCAGGTGTGACCTCGATGGTCTGCGGAATTTCTGCCAGCCTCCTCCACCGCCGAACGGCGCAGCACCGCCGAACTCATGGCGATGAAACAGGCATCGGCAAACAGTTGGGTAAAGATGTCGCCTTCGGGCAGAGCGGTAAACTCGTGCGCGTAATCGTAGTCGCGCCGGTCGCCGTGCCGGGCATCGAACATCACGGTGCGTCCGTAAACGATGCCGACGCCAGTCTCGGCGAGGGCCATCTGCATTTCCAGTTTGCGCGGCAGCCAGACATCGTCCTGATCGAGGAAAGCTAGCCACTCGCCGCTCGCCTGGCGAATCGCGGAGTCTCTGGCCTTGCCCAGCGGCGTATCCTCCGGTGAGAGGAAATAGCGGATCCTCAGGTCGCGATACTCGCTGACGATTTGCGCGCTGTTGTCGGTCGAGCAGTCATCCCAGACGATGAGTTCCCAATCCGTGAATGTCTGCGCCAGCACGCTATCCAGGGCTTCGCGCAGGTACGAAGCTCCATTGCGGACATTCATGATGACGCTGACCAGGGGCATGAGTAGGTGATTTTGCTGGATTGATCCTACACGCTACAACTGTTTCATCAGTGGCGCTTCCTGAAAGCACGGGCAGCGCGACAGCCATTCGCCAAACCATTCCTTGCGCGCAGAACTAAGCTCTTACGACCAGCGCAACGGCGAATCCTCGCTCGACGAATGCGAGAGGGTGGGGCCTGAGAACGACGAGGGAAGCGAGAACGTCAGGACTTCTGGGCGGTGAGGGCACGTTCCAGAGTTTCCCGGATAAGACGCGTGTAGGGAATGCCCCGCGCCTTGGCTCTGGCTTTGAGCGCCACCAGCAACAGCCTGGGCACGCGCATGTTGATCTGCTCGTCCTTTTTCTCAAATTCAAACCGGGTTGGTTTGAACTGTAAGAAATCAAGGTCCGACAAGTCTTGCGCCAGGAACTCTTCCGCCTCCCGATCGGTCTTAAGTTTTGGCACTTTCTTTTTCATAGGCGGCAATCTCCTTCGCATGCATGTAGCGGGCGGTAACTGGGCGGATGAGGCGGCGGCGGTTTTTCGCCCGTAGGGTAAAGGCCACAAACATTGGCCGCCCAGTGCTGCTTCGTCCCACGGCAATTCTCCGGTCTTCGGCCTCGGAATGCTTCGGATCGGGTGCAATGCGGGGCGTGCCCTGGAACAGTGCCTCTATTTCAGCGATGGAAACGCCGTGCTTTTGACACTTCGCGCGGTTGCCGGCGTCCCAATCAAATCCCGTTATCCGCAAACTCATCCTAGCACACCACTATGCAAATGTATATACAAGATTTAGAGCCAAAGGCTCGCGCTAGAGTTGGGTAGGCTACAATTTTACGATTGAGCCCTTCAGGGACGGCAGACTTTTGAAATCCATTCACTCCCCCAGCGCCCGCCAATACGGGCGCCGCACATTGCGCCGGACCGCATGAAACACGAAGGCGAAGGGACGCGCTAGTTGCGACGCCACTGAGCCCTGCGCTAACAGCCGGACAACGCCCCTGCGCAGCGTCGGGAACCGGCGCATTTCCTCCAGTGCGATGGCGGTCTGATGCCGCTTCCGGCAATCCTTAACGATGTTCGGATCCAGGCTGCCCGACCAATGGTCGATCAGCCATAGGACCTCCTGATGCATCTCTAAGGCTGCTATTTGAGATGTGTTGTCAGCATGCATGCGATACCGGCACACGGCTTGCTGCACGGCTCGCGCCTGGTACTGCCGGGCGACGGCGACATAAAGATAGTAGTCGGGAATGATGCGAATATTTGCTGGTATTCCGCCGATGGCTTCGATAGCCGAGCGCCGGAAGATGGCCGAACTCATGGCCACGAAGCACGACTTGGTGAAAAGCTGGATAAAGATATCGCCTTCGGGTAACCGTTCGTATTCGTGTCGCTGGTCGTAGTCGCGTTCGGTCCCGCCCGGATAAAACCGGATGGTTCGCCCATAGATCAGCCCCACGCCTTCAGCGGCCAGCGCCATCTGCTTCTCTAGTTTGTGTGGCAGCCAGATGTCGTCCTGATCGAGAAACGCGATCCATTGCGCTGTAGCCTGGCGAATGGCATCGCTACGGGCCTTGCCGAGCGGTGCATCCTCCGGAGAAAGAAAGTAGTGGATTCTGGGATCGCGATAGTCGGCAACGATGCTGGCACTGGCATCGCTGGAACGATCGTCCCAGACGATGAGTTCCCAATCCGTAAACGTTTGCGCCAGTACGCTGTCAATCGCCTCGCGCAAGGTGGCTGCCCCATTGCGGACGTTCATGATGATGCTGACTACGGACATAAGACGTTTGCCGGCCAATCGAGCGGAGCTTAGGTGATGATCCAGACCTGGTACGACGATACTAGTACGCAATACAGCAGGACCTGCCAGAACGCCAGGTCCAAGGCAGTCAGACCGAAAATCAGCATGAAGTGGTCAAATGTGATCGGAGTTATCGCCGTCCCGACTGTCGCTCGAGCCCGCAGAAAACCGGCCACTCCCGCTAATCCGAACATCAATAGAGCCAGCGCAAAACGGGACTTGGGTCGGGACTCTAGCGTTGCCGCATCGACGGCACTCTCCCGAAACCACACCAATCCCCAAACGCCTAGCACCAGCAATCCAACAATCGTACTTCCATATTGCATCGCATAGTACCGCGGGATCACACCCAGCGCAGGCACGCGCACCCAGCCTTGCAGCCAATGGAAGTGATACCAGGGCCACGTATAGGAATGGGTGAACGAGTCCCACACCACGTGAGTTGCAATTCCAAATACCAGCGAACCTAGGATGGCCAGGAAGCGGGAAGCGCCGCCAAATCTGAAATCGCCCATCAGACCGCGCAGCCTCAGTTGCACGCCCGCGGGACACAGTCCGATGGCCGGCCGTTTGATGACGTTATGAAATAACCAGAGCGCGGCCAGCGATGCCGGCAAGGTGAATTCCACCAGTCCGGGGAAGCGGTGCCCTAACGCCCGATACGTCGCTGAGCCGGTAATGTAAGGAAAATCGGGAGCCATGCTGCCCACGATAAATGCCGACCAAACCAAGTTGAGTTTTCGAAAGGCCAAAGCTGCGGCGGGATGAGAAAGGGTAAAAGGCATCAGGTTGGCGAGCTAGCAGTGTCAGGATTGCAACTTCCAGCACCACTGGTCGCTGTCAGCAAGCGCGATTTGGAGCGGAAATGGTCCGTCACCTACTTCCTTCCGGAGTATACTTAACACAGTCTCTCCCGCACAGTTTCAGATCAGTTACTCGGCCTCTCTGCGCTAGATGACTCCGAGGTGTCTGTGTCGGAGCGCATGAACGGCGAAATACCCGAACATGAATTCACTCAGCGGTCGGAAACCGAAAGCATTTGCATGTTCTGTTTCGCGACCGTTCGATCCAGAATCCCTGAGCACTTGAGACTGGCGCAGGACGTACACTCGCAGGTTTGTCCGGCGCGCTTCTGGGAGCCCGCGGAGCAACGTTAGGACCCCGCCGGCATCAGCGGCTTCGCTCACAACCCCGACCAAATCATTTACAATCGCAACACGATCCCTACGACTGGCTCAAAATCTATGAAACGCGCTCCGCTGGCTAGCGGACAATCCCTATCCATGCAAGATGACGATTTGCCCGCAATTGCGGGTGGAGTCGCGGTGCGCCCGTCTGAAAATCGCCTGGTCTTCGGCGCTCCTGTGATTGGCGAGCCTGAGATCGCCTCCGTCGTCGATTGCCTGCGCAGTAATTGGATTGGGCTGGGGGCCCGGGTCGAGCAGTTCGAGCAGGAATTCGCGCGTTACAAAGCTGCGCCCTATGCGGCCGCGGTCAGCAGCGGTACTGCCGCTATCCATCTTGCCCTGGTCGCCTTGGGCATTGGGCCGGGCGATGAAGTCATCGCTCCCGCCATGACTTTCTGTTCGACCATTCACTCCATCGTGCATACCGGTGCGCAGCCAGTGCTGGTCGATTGCAGTCCAGACACGTTCAACCTCGATCCTGCGCCCATCGAAGACAAAATTACCGCTCGCACCAAAGCAATTTTGGTAGTCCACATGTGCGGCCGCTGTTGTGACATGGATTCCATTCTCGACATCGCCCAACGACACGGTCTGCGCGTGATCGAGGATTGCGCCCACGCCATCGAGGCTACCGATCGTGGCCGCCCGGCGGGGCTGATGGGCGACGTCGGCTGTTTCAGTTTTTATCCCACCAAGAACATTGCCACCTGTGACGGCGGCATGGTTATCACGCGCGATGCGAAACTACACGAGCGAGTGAAAGTCCTCTCCCTGCACGGTATGACTGCCGATGCCTGGAGCCGCTTCGTGGGCGGTCCCAGCGGTTACGAAGTCGTCGAGGCCGGCTTCAAGTACAACATGACGGACGTAGCTGCCGCCCTGGCGCTTCCGCAAATGGCGACGGTCGAAGAGTATTGGCAGCGGCGCGAGCAGATTTGGCTGGCCTACAACCAGCGTCTGGCAGGACTCGCTCTGCAATTGCCGCCTTCGACTTCGCCTGACTCCCGGCATGCGTATCATCTCTACACTCCGCTGCTGTCGCTGGACGAGATTGGCGTGCCTCGCGAAAAGATTATCGCCGCACTCGATGCGGAAAACATTGGCGTCGGCATTCACTACGTTCCGGTGCACCAGCATCCTTACTATCGTCAGCGCTTCGGCTTCACCGATTCCGATTTTCCCAATGCATCCTATGTAGGCGAGCGCACTCTCTCGCTACCGTTGTCGCCGGCCATGTCGCAGCAGGATGTCGATGACGTGGCAACGGCGCTGACTCGAATCTTCCGCTACTACAAAGCCACGGCATGAATCGCGACCGAAGAAGCTTTGGGTGGAAGTGCCGGGCGGTTTTGAAGGGGCGCAGCTTCAGTTGCGCCGCAGCAGTCCTTTATATTTGTCATTCCGAGGCGGGTTCGCAGTTTGCCGAAAACACAGCCTGGGGTGATTCTTGAAGGGGCGTAGCTTTAGCTACGCCGTAGTAAGTCTTTATTTTGTCATCCCGAACCTGGCTTCAGCCGGTGAGGGATTTGCTTTTTGAGTTTTTCGGCAAACTGTTCAGGCGCCGAGGGATCTGCTTCCCAAATTCTTTCGGTACTCTTGACCGCGCTAAATGCTCCTGCTCCCAGCCATCCGCCAGAAAGTGAGTGATCCTCGAGGACGCTTTTGACGATTCGTCTACCCAAGCTGTTCCTCGCCGTCGCCCTCCTGATTTCCTGCGCGAGGCTTACCGTCGCCCAGCAATCTTCTCCTCCCACCGCAGGACCGCCGCAACCCGCACCTCCTCAAACCACGCCTCTGCCCGACGGCACCGTTTCTCATCCCAACGAAAGCAAATTCTTCATCCACCTCGCCGAGGACCAGAAGGCCATCTGGACCAGTCCGTTCCGTCTCCAACTCGTCGACGCCAAGTGGCTGGTGCCCATGAGCGGAATTGCCACCGGACTGTTCGTCACCGATCCGCAAAGTTCCTACGCCATGCGCCTGGACAATCAGCATGCGCTGAATCTCGCCTCCGACGCGGGCGTGGCCTCGGCTGCCGGAATGACCGGTGCCCTGTATCTTTGGGGACACATTACCCACAACGAGCGCGCTCGCGAAACCGGAGTCCTCGCCACCGAAGCGATGATCAATGCCATCGGTGTGGACTACGCCCTGAAGGGGATCACCGGCCGGGAGCGCCCGTTCCCGTCCAACTTCCAGAACATCTTCTTCCACGGCGGCACGTCGTTTCCCTCCGACCATGCGGCCGTGACCTGGGCGTTTGCCTCAGTCATCGCTCAGGAATATCCGCATCCCGCTGGCAGAATTCGGCGCCTATGGCCTGGCGCTCGGAGTCAGCCTGGCGCGGGCTGCCGCGGACCAGCACTTTTTCTCCGATGTATTTATCGGCGGCCTGATGGGCTATCAGGTCGGCCGGCAGATCTACAAGCAGCGGCACAACCCCGATATCGACGACGACTTGAAGATCGTGGCCGAGCAGACTTCGGCGCCGCGCCCCACCAATCAGGCCAGCGTGAACGTTCCTCTCGATAGCTGGATCTATCCCGCCATGGAGCGCCTGATCGGCGGCGGTTATATCGATACCGCATTCATCGGACTGCGCCCGTGGACGCCGCATGGCATGCGCCCAGATGCTGATCGAAATGAATGCCAAGGTCGAATATCACACCGATGTGCCGTCGGAAATTTGGCAGTTCAAGAAGGCGCTCGACACCGAATTTGGGCCCGAGATTGCGGCTTGGGATGGCCGGCCGACCGAAGCCATGCAGCTGGATTCGGTCTATACCCAAGTGATGGATATCGCCGGCACGCCGGTGAATAACAGCTATCACTTCGGTCAATCGCTCATCAACAATTATGGCCGGCCCTACTGGCAGGGCGTGAACAACATACACGGGCTTCAGCGCCAGCGCCAACGATGGCCGCTTCGCTTTCTATATCAATGGCGAATACCAATACTCGCCCACCATGCCCGCGCTATCCGTTGTCGGTGCGGCAGGTGATCGCCAACGTCGATCTCAATCCTTTGCAACCGCCTAAGCCAATCTCGGCCAATCAGTTTCAGCTGCTCAATACCTATGTCACCATGAAATTTGGCGGCCTGGATTATTCCGTCGGCAAGCAAAGCATGTGGTGGGGGCCAGGCGAGGGCGGAGCGATGCTGATGAGCGACAATGCCGCGCCCTTCTGGAATCTCCAGATCAATCGCTCCCGAGCCCACGAACATTCCCTTGCTCTCAAAATTCCTGGGACCCTTCGAGATGTCCAATTACTTTGGACCGCTCTACGGCCATGAATTTCCCGTTGGCCCGTATATGTTTGGGCAGAAGGTCAGCTTCAAGCCGACCGAGAACCTGGAGTTCGGATTCACTCGCAATGATGTGTTCGGCGGCGAGGGACACGTTCCTATCACCTTCGGTTCGTTCTGGAATTCGTTTACCAGCTTCAACGACGTACCTGCGTCGGTTAAGTTTTCGCGCAACGATCCCGGCGCGCGTCACGCCAGCTTCGACTTCACCTACCGGCTGCCCTTCGTCCGCCGCTGGCTCACCTTGTACACCGATTCGCTGGTGCACGACGATGTCTCGCCGGTCAGCGCTCCCCGCCGCTCCGCCGTCAATCCCGGAATCTATCTCACCCATGTTCCCGGCCTGCCCAAACTCGACTTCCGCGCCGAGGCGGTCTACACCGATCCCCCTACAATCGACAGTATGGGCGGCCTATTTATCTATTGGGAAGTCGTCTATCACGACCTGTATCTCAACGACAATTCGCTGATGGGCAGCTGGATTGGCCGCGAGGGAAAAGGCTATCAGGCGTGGAGCACCTATCACCTCAGCCCGCGAAGCAGCATTCAGGTGAGCGTGCGCAACGGCAAGATCTCTGACGATTTCATTCCCGGCGGAAGCACGCAATGGGATTGGAGTGCTTCGGCGATGCTGCGCGTCCGCAACGATCTGGAGATCAAGTCCTTCCTGCAATACGAGACTTGGTGGGTCCCCGTGCTGGCCCCGACCCGGCAAACCGATTTCACCAGCTCCGTCCAACTCACCTGGTGGCCAACCACGGTCGGCCTACGCAGAGCGTTTCACTGACACTCAATTGCGGAAACTCAGTCGCGATTCTGAAGCGTGCAGCTTTAGCGACACAGTAGCAAGTCCTTCTATTTTTGTGATCCGGAAGCGGCTTCACAGTTTGCTGAAAAACTAATCCTTGCGGTGATTTTGAAGAGGCGTAGCTTTAGCTACGCCGTAGAAGTCCCTTATTCTTGTCATCCCGAACCTGGCTTCACAGGCTGGTAAGAAGATCGTGCCAGCGCGCTGTTCGGGTAGAGCGACGCTTTAGCGTCGCGTCAACGCCTCTTAGGTTTGATGTCCGGAGCCGGCTTTAGCCGGCGGCACTCCGCTCTTCAGATTTTCTCCGCAGCCTCCCGACCTTCCTTCACCGCTTCGAAATAATCCACCGCCGTTGTTACCGCAACCTCCCCACTCCTTACCGGCCCGGGCGGCTGCCTGCCGTTTTGCCGCTGGACGGCGATCGCCGGGTACCGGGAAATGTCGTCGTGTTCGTGATGTAGAGTTCGTGGACCTTCTGATTGATTTCGTCGGGCGTCAGGCCAACCGACGCCATGTAATTGCGCATTTCATCTCGCCGGTTCGCGTCAACCGTTACGCTGGGACTTCCATCGACAAACACCTGGACCGACGCCCCCGTCCTTACCAGACGATAAGTGTGCATATCTCATCGTAGCGCGTAATCTCTTCCGCCGTTCCGATTTGTCAACGACGGCCTCTTCTTTTATCCACAAAAGTCGGCCATTTGTAGCACAATAGAGGTTCCAAATCATTTGCGAGCCTTTGGGGGATCTATGTCAGTCACGCAAAATCGCCGCACTCATCAACCGTCTGTGGAACTTCGACCGTTTGACCGTCTGACCGTCGCATTGATTGGGCTGGGAGTCATCTTCGCCTCGCTCGGCCTGGGCGAGGCAGTCTATCGGCTTGCCTTCTTCGATTTCGATGGCGCCACCGACCGGCTTCCCATCGAAATGTTGTTTGGCTTGGCTTTCGCCTGGATGACCACCAAGGTAGTGCGGAGAATCTATCAGCATCGCATGGAGGCCTCGGCCAGACTCAACTTGATCTGGGACCGCAGCCACAAGATTCGTCACGCGGTTGAAGCCATCCCGCCCGTGCCCTATCCCGGCCACCAGCAAGCGATTCGGGTGATTCGCGAGGAAGTGGATGGCATCGAATGGGCGCTGACTGACATCCTTCCTCGCTAGTCGCACCCCGCGCTGGAGGGACTCTGCGGATGCTCCACCTTCCACGGGAGATAGTTGCGCGCGAAATCTATCGCCGAGTTTGTCTTTCCGGTCTGCCATGGCTTCAGTTTTCCATATTCAGCCTTCGCTCGCTTCAGTACGCGACTGTCGGGGTCGGCGCTTTTCCAAAGCACAAGGAAGTCCGGGTAATGGTTGCGCCGCTCCCACCGTTAATCAGGTGGTCCATGCTCTGTGCAACAGCAACGCCGCATAGCAGCACAAGGGCCGCCAGTGACAGCGTTACCATGTCGGTTATGAACTCAGAATGATCGGATCAGCGATCCTGTAGCCGTACTGATTACCGTACCTTCAACCGATGATCTGCCATTTCTTAGGTGGAGATAGTGGTGAACGAAGTGTCCGTAGTGGCTGAGGCAGAGACAAAGATAGAAGAGCGGAGGGCACGTGGATTTTTTCCTCCTGTAATCAGGCGCTGGCTGCGCGAGCCCCTTCTGCATTTTCTGCTGCTGGGTCTCGCCCTGTTCGTGGTTTACGGCTACATGCAGCGAGGTCGCGGCGGAGTCGAGTCGTCGCGGCAGATTGTCCTGAGTCTCGATGAACTTCAGCAGATGGACACCTATTTCGTTTCGCAATGGCATCGCCAGCCGACCCCTGCCGAGTTTCAAGCCATGGTGGAGGACAAGGTTCGCGAGGAAGTTCTCTATCGCGAGGCGCTGGCGATGGGTCTGGACAAAGACGACACCATCGTAAAGCGCCGCATGGCGCAGAAAATGCAGTTCCTCGCCGAAGACGTCGCCGCTGCTCACGAGCCATCCACCGCGGAGCTCAAAGCGTGGTTCGAGAAAAACAGCAACAAGTTCGCGCTGCCCAGCCGCTACAGCTTCCGCCATCTTTACTTCTCTCCCGATAAGCGTGGCAAGAACGCCCAACCGAAGATGCCGCCAAGGCACTGACTAAGATCTCCGGCCAGCCAGAGGATTCCGCAGTCGCTGCTTCTCTCGCCGACCGGTTCATGTTCCAGGACTACTATGGCGACCAGGCGACCGAGGCGATCGCCAAGGAGTTCGGACCGCAATTCGCCGTTGCCATCGAGAAGCTCAAGCCGGGTTCGTGGCAGGGCCCCATCCAGTCCGGATATGGCTGGCACCTGGTGTTTGTCGGTACCGTGATTCCCGGCCGGGTTCCGGCGTTCGAGGAGATGGAACCGGATGTGAAGACCGCGTGGCTGGGCGAACAGAAGCGGCAGGCTTGGCAAAAGGCTTATCAGGAGATGCGCGCCAAATACAACGTGCTGCTGCCTGGCCCTTCCGACACGGAAGCCGCGCAAGCGCCGGTGCTCCCGCAAGCCCTGCCCCCCGAAGAAACAAGTTCCATCCTCTTCTGGCGAGGGGCCGCTGTGACCAGCTTTCGTGTCCGCTTCGCCTGGCTCATCTGCGTGTTTGCTGCTTGCCGTTTCGGTTGCGTCGGCCCACGAGGCGCGCCCCGCCTATCTCGAGATCAAAGAGACTGCGCCCGGACAGTTCAGCGTGCTCTGGCGCACCCCAGTGCTTGCAGGGATGCGGCTTCCGATAACGCTCAAGCTTCCTGACGACGTAAAGAATGTGCGAGAGCCCAACGTGCAGGAACTGGCCGACTCCTTCGTGGAGCGCCGATGGATCGACGCCGGGCCCAACGGTCTGGCAGGCAAGCGCATCGAGTTTCCCGGGCTGCAATTCACGATTACCGACGTCCTGGTGCGCGTTGAATTGCTGGACGGCAGGAAGCTGACGACCATCGTGCATCCCTCGCAACCTTGGATGGAAATTGCTGCGTCGCAGACTTGGATGGGCGTGGCCGGCACCTACATCGTGCAGGGCATCCGGCATATTCTTTTCGGCGCTGACCACATGCTCTTCGTGCTGGGGCTGCTTGCTGATCGTCAAAGACCGATGGATGCTGTTGAAGACCGTGACCGCGTTTACCGTGGCCCACAGCATCACGCTGGCCATCGCAACGCTGGGTTACGCGGAGATTCCCGTGCTGCCGCTCAATGCCGCCATCGCGCTGAGCATCCTGTTTCTTGGGCCTGAGATCGTTCGCTCCTGGCGCGGCGAGACCAGCTTCACCGATTCGCCATCCCTGGGTGGTGGCGTTTGCGTTTGGGCTGCTGCACGGATTCGGCTTCGCCAGCGCACTCACCAGCGCCGGACTTCCGCGGCATGAACTGCCATTGGCGTTGGTCACTTTCAATGTCGGCGTAGAACTCGGGCAGCTCGGTTTTATCGCGCTGATTCTGGCACTCGAACGCTCCTTCCGCATCCTCGAAGATTCGCTGGCCGCGCTGGGCGGAAGCACTTCCTGGATACACGGTTGGTTCTCTCGGCGCCTTCTGGACGGTGCAGCGAGTGGTATTGCTTTTTGGAGGCGCACGATGAACACGCCGCGAAACCATCCTCTGTTCCGGGCAATGATACTGGCTGTGTTTGTGTTTCTTGTGCGCTCAAATGGCGTTTGCCCATCCGCAGAAAGGCGAAGCCGTTGGATTCGTCACCGGCTTTCGCCACCCAATTTCTGGGCTGGATCACGTGCTTGGCGATGGTTGCCGTCGGTCTGTGGGGCGCGCAACTCGGCGCTCCGGCGATTTGGGTTCTGCCGGTTGCATTTCCCATGGTGATGGCCTTCGGCGGAATGCTGGGCCTGATGGGAGTGCCGTTGCCGGGAACCGAGTACGGAATCGCTCTCTCGGCAATCTTGCTCGGAGCTGCGGTCCTGTTTGAAGTCCGTCCGCCGCTCGGCCTCGCCGCTGTCGCTGGTCGGATTCTTCGCCATATTCCACGGGCATGCGCATGGAACCGAACTGCCGCCGGGCCAAAGCGCGCTGCTTTACAGCATGGGCTTCGTCATTGCAACTGGATGCTTGCACGCGCTGGGGATTGGTATTGGCACGGTCCATCGATGGGCGTGGGGACAGAGACTGCTCCGCGTCGCCGGAGCACTGGTCGTTGCCGGAGGCGCGTTCTTTATGTGGAAGGCGGTCGCATGAAAGGCAAGACCCAATCCCGTCTGCCCTTGTACGCCTTCGTTGGTTTTACATTTGTCATGAGCGTACTTCCCGCCGAGGCCCACCTCAACACCACCGGCATGGGACCGTTCTACGACGGACTGATGCACTTCCTTCTGAGCCCCGAAGACATCGTTCCGGTACTTGCCCTGGCGCTACTGGCTGGACTGCGCGGCGCCAGTTATGGGCGGCGCGCACTCTTCACTCTTCCCGTTGCATGGTTGCTCGGCGGTCTCGCCGGACTAAGCGCTATGACCGCGAAGCCGCATCCATTTATCGCCGCAGCCTGGTTTCTCTTGCTCGGAGGATTGCTGGCCGCCGACGCCAAAGTTTCATTGCGCGTGACTACCGCTCTTGCCGCTCTGCTGGGTGTCTATCACGGATACGTGAACGGAACAGGCATGGGGCAATTCGACACTGCAGCGGTAGCGATTCTCGGACTGGTGTTCGCCGTGTTCGTCCTGATTGCCCTCGCCGCGGCGTTCGTAGTTCGGCTACGCGCGCAATGGGCTCGAATTGCGGTCCGCGTGGCTGGAAGCTGGATCGCAGCCAGCGGTCTCTTGATGCTCGGTTGGGCGGTTCGAACCCGCTAAGTACACTTCTCGCCCCGAGCACCTGCCGAGCCCCTTCGGAATCAAGCCTGGCGACAACCGGACGGAGCTCCCTTGGTGATGGCCTGGCGCTTCCATGGACTGAGGTACCCCTCAACGGATCCGACGGCGATTTTCGAGGAAGTGAGTGCAGAAGCCGAGGTGTCCTGGGATCGCCAAGGTTCTTACGTGTCCACAGCTTTCTTGAGACTCAGAATCTCGTCGATTACTTTCTCGAGCCCCAATCGCGGTATTGAGCATGGCGTGATAGACAGATCGATTGGGCCATTCCATGTGGAAATACTTCTCGACGAAAGCCGCGCGCTCGCCATCGACGACGTCCACCCCTTGCTCCGCATCCTTTTCGCTTGCGCCCTCCGCGATCAGGCGGCGAATCTTCGCCTCTCTCGGCGCGTAGAGGAAAATCCGCAGGGTATCGTTTCGGTGACGAAGAAAATGCTGTGATCCTCGACCGACGATGACGCAGTTTCCTTCGGTCGCCGCCTGCTGAATCACCTGCTGCGTGATCCGCAAAATGCTGTCAGCGTCCAGCAGTTTCAGACGGTGGACATTCAGGCTGCCCTCGAAGCTGCCTCGCAGGATCGACTTGAAGAGTCGATAGTAAAGTGGATCGACCCGCTCCTCACGCGACTTGACCTCCGATTGCTTGCAGTTGCTAAGCCGGGCAATCTCGCAGGTCAGCAACTCGTCCCACAGTTTCCATCCCAGGCGCTCGGCTGTCTTTCGCGCGATCTCGGCGCCGCCGGAGCCGTATTCCCGTTCGATGGCGATGATGTTGATCACGATGTTCCCCTTACAGTGATGCTGGAACTCCAAACTCGGTTTTGACTCGTGTCAGGGCACGACTTCAGTCGTGCCGATATGCGCGAGAAGAGAGCGGGCTTAACAGTTTGCTGAAAAACTCGGTTGGGTCCGTCGTTCGGGTAGTGCGGCGCTTCAGCGCCGCGTCCAAGTCCTTTATTCTTGTCATCACGAGCCGGCTTCAGCCGGCGAGGGATCTGCTGTTTTGTGTTTTTCAGCAAACTGTTAAGCCCCTGTGCCCCAGATGGGGCAGAAACGTACTGCCAACTGAAGTCCGCTCGGGACGAAATAGCGCAAATTTCGCCACGTCTGAAGACGTGGCCCTGACACAAAGCATGTATGAAAGGCTTCTCCCTTTACTTCCACGTTCGCATGGCGCTTTCGGACTGCCGGCCGTTTCGGCAACTTTGCCACGCGCAAAACCGAAATTTGCGTTAACCAACCGCCATTGCTCCGCCCCCTCCCGGATCATTTTTCTTCAGGACAAATGACAGCACGAACATGATCGCGGAGATCACAGCCAGCACCATGAATGTATCGACGTATGCCAGAGTTGCAGCCTGTGCCAGCACCATCTGGTAGATGCTGGCCAAGGCTTTATGCTGCGCGTCAGGCGGGCTCATTCCCGAGTGAATGTAGAGCTGCTTCGCGCCGTCAATCAAATTCTGAAAGCTCTGACTGCCTGGCGTTGTGTGGCTGACTAAAACCGACTGATGATATTCGGAGCGACGGTCGATCAGCGTGGTGACGATGGAAGTTCCCACGCTGCTCCCCATATTGCGCATGAAGTTGACCATGCCGGCAACGGCATTGCTCTTCTCCGCAGGCATGCCAATGTAAGCCGCCATCGTGATCGGCACGAAAAGGAAACCGATACCGACAACCTGGGCGACGCGCAACCACGCGGCGGAAACGAAGCTGATCGTCAGGTCAATGCGCTGGGTGGAGTAGTACATCGCGATGGCCAGGCACAGCCAGCCAAAAGCGATGATGTAGCGGACCTGGAATTTGGTTGTGAGTTGTCCGACGACAGGCATGGCCAACACCACGACTAAACCGCCGCCAGACAGGACGAAGCCCGCCAGTTCGGCCGTATATCCCAACAGCGTCTGGAGGTACAAGGGCATCATGACCAGACTGCTGAACAACAGGATTCCGAAGCTGAACATCATCAGGTTCGAACTCAGGTAATTGAAATTTTTGAAAAGCCGAACCTCGATGATCGGGTGCTTGTTGAACCACTCCCAGATCACCAGCGAGATCAGGCATACAGCCGACACAATCGCCAGAGTCAGGATGATGTGTGAACCGAACCAGTCATCCTCCTCACCCCTGTCCAGGATCACCTGCAAGGCGCCGATGCCCAGCGCCAGCAATGCGATTCCGATGTAGTCGAGTTTTACCCCCGCAGCTTTCAGCCGGCCCAGGTAGGGTGGGTCTTCGATCAAGCGAAATACCAGCGCCAACGTGAGCAGGCCGACGGGCAAGTTGATAAAGAAAATCCAGCGCCACGAATAATTGAAAGTGATCCAGCCGCCCAGAGTGGGACCGACGGTCGGGGCAAAGACCGCCGTGATGCCGTACAAAGCGAACGCCATGCCGCGTTTTTCGGGCGGGAAAGTGTCGGCCAAAATAGCTTGCGCCATCGGCTGGAGTCCTCCACCGCCGGCGCCCTGCAGCGCCCGGAATAGCAGCAGGAGGGGAAAGGTCGTAGCCATCCCGCAAAGCAGGGAACTCACGGTGAAAATACCCAAGCATGTCATGAAAAACCGCTTGCGGCCGAAGCGGACGGCAAGCCAGCCACTGATGGGGAGGACGATGGCATTGGAAACCAGGTAGGAGGTGAGCACCCAGGTGCTGTCGTCATTGCTAACCCCAAGACCGCCGCCAATGTAGGGCAGAGCGACGTTAGCGATGCTGGTGTCGAGGACTTCCATGAAAGCCGCCAACGCCACCACCACCCCAATCAGCCAGATATTGTGCTTAGGGTGCCATGGCGCTTCCTCCACAGCGGGGGTCGTTGGAGTGTCGCTCATCGCAAATACACCGTCGGTTCGACGCTCATGCCTGGCCGAAGCTGCAGGTCGCGGTTTTCGCCCGGATCGAGCACGATCTTCACCGGGATGCGCTGAACAATCTTCACGTAGTTGCCGGTGGCATTTTCGGGCGGGAGCACACTGAAGATCGGGCCCGTGGCCCCGGCGATACTGTCCACGTGCCCCTTATAGTCGCGGCCGCTGGAATCCACATGAATCGTCACCGGCTGCCCCGGTCGCATGTGCTTCATCTGAGTTTCCTTGAAGTTGGCTGTGATCCAGACATCCTGCAGCGGCACAGCCGTCAACATCTGTTGGCCCGGTTGGACGTTCAGGCCGACGACAACCGTCTTGGTCACCTCGCCACTGACTGGCGCAAGGATCTTCGTGTATCCCAGGTTCAGCTCAGCCTGAGCCAGGGCGGCTCGCTTCTGTTGGACGTCGGCGACAGCCGCCAGTGCCCGAGCTTGAGTTGTCTCGATTTGCTGAGGCCGGGTCTGCGCTGCCCGAAGGTTGGCTTGAGCCTGGGCGACCCGGCTCCTCGCCTGCTGGACCGCCTGGCCTGCGGCAGCTTCATTGGCGTGAGCTCGCGGCGACAGTGGCGGTGCTGGCCTTGGCCGCGGCCACGGCGTAATCGTAAATCTGCGCGGAGACGTCCTGCTTCTCTACCAGCTGTTTGTATCGTATAACGTCGTCCTGCGCCTTAACGTCATTGGCCTCGGCTTGCTGCACCTGATCCTGTGCGGCGGCAAGCTGTTTTTCGGCGGCAGCAAGCCCGGCAACTGCATCTTCGACGCCAGATCCGGAGAAACTTAACTGGCTTAAGGTATTCACCGACGTGATCGGGACATTGATGTTGAGTGATCGGGCGGTTGCTTCTGCACTGGCCAGATCGGCCTTCGCCTTATCAACCGCAACCTGGTAGTCTCTCGGGTCGATCTCAACCAGCACGTAACCTTTGTCGACGTACTGGTTGTCGCCTACGTTCACGGCAATCACGTAGCCGGAGATGCGCGCACTGACGGGAGTAGATGTGGACGTCCACTTGCGCGTCATCGGTAGACTCATAGCTGCCGAAGTAACGCCACAAGAAGAAGCCGCCGACTAGCAGGACTATAACGATTCCCAGGAATCAGCCATAAGCGCCCCCGTTTCGTAAGTCGGCGAGAAGCCGGCACTCGAGGTCGTTCACGCGCGGTCTGGGGGGCCTGGGTCGAGGGCGCCTCCTCGGTTTTGTCGACCACGGGGGGCGGGGTTGTGTCCGGTGCGGCCACGGCATCACCTCTTATTAGGATTTACGTCACACTGAGTTCTGCATCACGTTCGCCCACCCAAGGTCGACCCTCAAGACATTGCCGGCAGAGAAGAGTAGAAGCTAATGATTCCTGTAGCCGTCGAAGGATTCTACCTGTGTAGTACTTCGACTCGCGTCCTGAAGAAAAATCCAAGAACTAGATTTGGATCTCCTCGGTTGTTCGACATCACTTTCCCCCGAGATACTGCCGGTAATTCGTGCGTGCGACCCCTAGCGCACGAGCCAGCGAGAGCTTGGCGAAGTTGTGGCTGTAGAGGCTGGCGATGTATTGATCATTGGCGCTGGCCAGGTACTGCTCGGACTGCACCACCTCCACGCTATCGGTCACACCCGGAAGTGAAGCGGTCTTTCGAGCGAGCAAGGTTCTCGTTGGCTAAAGCGATATTGCGACTGGCTACATCAACCTGCTCTTTCGCTGCGGTGAGATTGAGAAAGGCGCTGCGAACGTCGTAGTCAACCTGCCCGCGAAGGTTTTCGCTTTCCGCTTTGCGCTGCCGCAGCGTGGCTTCCGCCTGGGTAATGTCGCCTTTGATGCGGCCGCCGGTGAAGACAGGAACGCTGACTCCGCCCTGGAACTCGAAATTCCCATTCGAGTGGCCGAAGGTCTCGCCCACATCACCGTAGATTGCCGTTCATGGCGACGACAGGATAGCGTTCGCCCTTGGCGGCCGCAAGCGCCTGCGCCGCAGCTTTCTGCGAGTCGAGGGCCGCACGGAAATCTCTGCGCGACTGGTAGGCCATGCTTAGCGCATCATCGACAGTCGGCGGGTTGATATCGAAATACGGAAGCGTGTCAGCTAATTCAAATTGCTGCCCTAGCGGCAGCCCAATGGCACGGCCGAGAGCGAGCTTGGCAATGGCGAAATTGTTACGTGCGATGCTGAGGTTGTACTGCTCAGTGTGCAGTTGAACATCGGTCCGCGTGACATCGATCTTGGGAGCCGTGCCCGCCTGGAGTTGATCCACCGCCTGGTCGTGAAGCGCTTCGCAATTCCGCACCTGGGCCTCTTCCGCTTCAACGTGGGAACTGTCGGCGATAACCTGCAGATAGGCGTTTCCGACGATCAGCGTGACGAATCAAGAATATCTTGATAGCTAAGTTTGCCGCTTGTTCGGCCGTTTGTGCGGAACGGAAGCGCTGGATGGATTCATAGCTGAACAGCGTTGCGCTTACGTTGCGCCTGCACGGAGCTATAGGCGAAGGGCCCAATCACGGCGGGAAGATTTGACAGCTCCTTCTTGATACCTAAAGTTGCAAGGGCCAGTTGCTGAGCGGTCTCCGAAACTTCGGCGCTGATCTGCGGTAACAACTGACTGAGGGCAAGCAGCCGCTCACCACGTGCCACCTGAGTGTTCTCTCTGCTCTCAATCGACCCCAGGTTGTACTTCAGGGCTTGCGTAATCGCGTCGCGCAGAGTTAAACGCACAACTTCATTCGTTGCCGGACCGCTGGGAACACTTCCTGTAAGTTGCGTACGTCTGCCCCGCAGCAGAGCCTTGCCGTTGTCGCTGCTCCGCCAGCGCCGGCGCTATATTGCGCCGCTGCCGGAATTGCCCAGCAGAGAATCAATGCAATGGCCAGCACAGCAGCCTTCGAGTGAAACCGAGTCAGCACGAATTGAGCAATGCGGCTCATCGATTCGCCTCCAGAGTCTGTTCGAAAGAGTTCGCGGGAAGGATCGGCGTGATTTGACCATAAGTTCGAGGTAGCGGAGGTTGCGCTTTGGCGCTTTCACGCGCGCACGAAGTCAGATGCGCGGCAGGGTTATTCGGCGTCAACTATTTTCTCCGGTCAGCGGCAATCGTTTTTCCGTTCAGTAGGGATAATGTTTAATTTGCTTTTCTTTCGATTTCTCGAGAGCCAATGTTGTTCAATCAACGTAACTATGAAGCAGCCAGACAATACTGGTCTCCAAATTACATGCACGCAAATGCCGCAAGAGCAGTGGCACGCAAAGCACTGTGAAAAAGCGACAAAGCAAGAGGCACTACTACGTAATCGGCGAGAGGATTTGCGCAATTCGGCTAGACAAGCTGGGTTCAGGGATCCGACGGAATATTTGCGTACCATCCGTAGGTTTACCAACCAAACGAAAAGGCTGTCACTCGAGTCCGGACTATCTCTTTACGGAAAATCATTCTCCGTTAATGGACATGTGCGCAGGTCTGGCTCAGCAAAGAGTCCCGTCGTGGGAGACTAAATCACTTGTACAACCAAGATTGACCGCCTCTGCCGTGGACATCAACGTCAAAGCAAGATGTGCCACCAGCAGCGACCTCGGTTATATGGAGCTTCACTTTTCCGCTCGCCCCTTCCGTCGGGCGGGGTGCACAAACCACGCCACTCCGATGCTGAAGAGGTAGAGCACCATCATAGGTGCCGCGAAAACGCACATATTCATAATGTCGGTTGTGGGCGTAATTATCGCGGCAATAATGAAGATGACGAGAATTGAGTACCGGAAATTGCGCCACATCGGATCGGTCGGATTTAGATAGACCAGCGCCGGCTGCATGTGATGGTTTGCCAGCGCTGTCGTAATCGGCTTTTGCATAATCGCGAAGAGCTGCTCGTGATAACACCAGCAGACGCAGAATCCGGCCACTAGGCACATGCGGCTGTAGATAACCCGGCGTCGCAGTCTCGTCGAGAGCTTCGCAGACCCGCAGGCATTCGACGCCCACGTGAGTGCGCAGCATACGGTTCAATTTCGGGATAGTACGTTGGGCTTCTTAGGGGCGCCCTACGATGAACGCCTCTATCAATTCATCAACCGGGAACAGTGAACAACTCAGGTCAGGGTGCACTTCGGTGCATCCTGATCGAATTATCATAATCGGAGCTGGTTCCGTAGACTGCGTCCTCGCTTCCCAACTCAGTCAGGATCCAAATGTGCAGGCCTTAGTGGAGGCAGGAGGGCTGGACGAGCGCCCGAAATTAGCAGACCCATCGCATCCCCTCAGCTATTGTGCTGCTGACGGCGAAC
This sequence comes from uncultured Acidobacteriaceae bacterium, assembly GCA_963746515.1. GTDB lineage: Bacteria > Acidobacteriota > Terriglobia > Terriglobales > Acidobacteriaceae > Bog-257. The sequence continues at coordinate 34,287 of CAVVBO010000009.1, forward strand.
ATTTTCCGCATGGAGCCCTTGGCACTGCTTGCGGCATACGCTTGCCAGCCATCTAGTAATGGCTGGAGTTGACCTGCGGACGGTGCAGCAGCTAATGGGACACAAGACGATTCAGATGACATGTCGCTATGCTCACCTCGCCCCTGAGCACGAGTTGGCAGCGGTAGAGAGGTTGTGCGAGACTGAGGCTGCACAGAAAGAACCAACTGACACCAGAACTGACACCGGCCCCGAAGCGGTAGTTGAACCAGAACTGGTGTTGGCCTCGTAACTTGTTAATGTGGTGCCGATTACCTCGATTGAAAGGGCCTGTAGCTCAGCGGTTAGAGCAGGGGACTCATAATCCCTTGGTCGGGGGTTCGAATCCCTCCGGGCCCACCAAATAAATCTTGGTTCCACTACGATTCGCGTGGAAATCTTGGCCTATCCATTCCTCAGCGTTTGAAACTACCCGATCTTGGCCTGCAGATTTGAGGGAATTTACCCCACGATTCGAATTACCCGCCCGGTAGATTGCTGCTATTTTGCCACCACGATGCCGACACCTACGGAGTCCACGATATGACCGTTGGGTGCTAACGCGACGGGATAAGAGTTGGATACCATCTATTGGTTTCCGCTGAAACCAGATTCGGATGGGTTATCGCAGGCAGTAATGCGCCTCCGACTGGCACAATTTGCGGCTGGCTAACCGTATTAATTATGAGATAGCAGCGGTGGTCAGTGCCAGCCCTTGGTAGCACGTTAGTGTTATTGTGTCGGCCATAGATGGAAGATACAATTCACCGAATCCTCCCCGTTACAAGTTCGTAATGTAAGGCAAAGCCATCGCCCATGGTGACGGAAAGCTTTGGGCAAAAAGGGGTTACTCTGCTGGCAATCGTTAACGGCACAGTAGACGGGGCAACATAGTTGCGGAACGGTGTTCGACACCGAACCTTAACTTCACCTTTAGCGCCGAGCCGTTGCGACTTAAGGAGAGCTTGGTGGCTTTGGCAACCAGTCGCGGCGACTGTGGTGTTGTCCGCGGACAACCAGTCATGTTGTCGGTTTAGCAGTACAAGGAGATTTATCTTTGAGCCCGAGGATCCCTGGCCTATCCGCTGTCGGTGCATACAACGCTAATTTCCCAACCCTGCGTACCGCGTTATTGCTGCTGTTCCTGTGTGGAACAGTATTCGCCCAAGTGCAGGTCACCACCCAGCACAATGACAATTCCCGCAGCGGACAGAACCTGAACGAGACTATCCTTACGCCCTCTAACGTCAGTTCGGGACAGTTTGGCAAGCTCTTCTCGGTGGCAGTCGACGGCGATGTCTACGCGCAACCGCTTTATGTGCCGAATCTAACCATTCCAGGCAAGGGTGTACACAATGTGCTTTTTATCGCCACCGAGCACGACAGCGTCTATGCCCTGGACGCCGACAGCAACACCGGCGGAAACTCCACTCCACTCTGGCAAGCCACTTTTGTTCATCCCTCGCGTGGGATCACAACCATATCGGACGTGGACCTTGGAGGCTGTGACTCCATTGCGCCCGAGGTGGGCATCACCAGCACGCCGGTGATCGATGTCACCACCAATACGATCTATGTATTGGCCGTAACCAAGGAAAATGGTCAGTTCTTCCATCGCCTGCACGCCCTCGACATAGCTACCGGAGCGGAGAAGATGGGCGGACCGGTAACCATTCAGGCTACCTATCCTGGTTCCGGGGATGGCAGCGTGGATGGCGTCTTGACCTTTGATCCGATCCAGCTCTTGAACCGTCCGGGATTATTGCTGAATAACGGCAACATTTATATTGCCTGGTCTTCGAACTGCGATGATGACCCCTACCACGGCTGGGTCATGGCTTATAACAAGACCTCACTGGCGCAGACCGCGGTGTGGGTGGTCACCCCAAATGGACGGCGAGGTGGCCTGTGGTTGAGTGGTGCTGGACTCTCGGCGGACGCGGCCGGCAATGTCTTTATTCCTACCGGAAACGGGACCTTTGAAACGACGGGAAGCCCGACGGATCTCGGCGACAGTATCGTCAAGCTCAACCTAAGCGGAAATACCCTTAATTTGATCGACTACTTTACTCCCTATAACGAAGATAGCCTCGACGACGCCGATTTTGATGTTGGCTCGGGTGGAGCGGTGCTTCTACCCGATCAACCGGGCAGCCATCCGCATGAGTTAGTAGAGGCGGGTAAAGAGGGAAGTATCTACGTTGTCGATCGCGATAACATGGGACATTTCAATCCCAACAATAACTCCCAGATCGTACAAAATCTCACAGGTAAAATAGGCAGAATCTTCTCAGTTCCAGCCTACTTTAACTCCGTGGTATATATGAACGGTAACAACGATACCATCAAGGCGTTTTCCGTAACCAATGGCCTGCTATCAAGTTCGCCCGTTTCCCAATCGCCAACGAGTTTGGGATCTCCGGGGGTGTCGCCGAGTGTCTCGGCCAGCGGCACGAATAATGGCATTGTCTGGGCGCTGCAAATGGGAGCGCGCTTGAACGATGGTTATGAGGTTTTGCACGCCTATGACGCCACCAATCTTAGCTCCGAACTCTATAACAGCACCAACAATGAGGATCGCGACAATCCCGGACCAATCATAAAGTTTGCCGTTCCGACGATCACCAACGGTAAGGTATACGTGGGCGCGGTGCAGCAGGTCAGCGTCTACGGTCTGTTCGGGGGACAGCAGCCGGCCGCGGTGCCCACCATCTCACCCGATAGCGGTACCTATTCGACCCAGCAACTCGTCAGCATAGAAGACTCCGCTCCCGGTTCGACTATCTACTACACCACTGATGGATCGACGCCGACTACCAGTTCTCCAGTCTATAGCTCTCCCATCGCGGTAAGTCGAACCATGACGATCCAAGCTATGGCGGCTGCTCCCGGTTATCAAGACAGCAGTATTGCGGCGGCGGTGTACACCATTACCGATGGCGGCGGTGGCTCCTTAAACTTCGGCAACGGCTTTCAGCAGCTGTTCTTGAATGGGAATGCCAAGTTCAGCGGCACCCGTATCCGGCTGACGGACGGAGGCACTGGAGAAAACAGCAGTTTCTGGTACCCCCTCAAGGTTAATGTTCAAAGCTTTGTCCAGGATTTTAGCTTTCAGCTGACCAACCCGGTTGGCGATGGATTTGCTTTTGTGATTCAGAATGTCGGGACCTCGCAATTGGGACAGGGTGGCGCAGGCCTGGGCTATGGCGCGGCCAGTCCCGGTGGAAGTGGGGGAATACCCAGAAGCATCGCGGTAAAATTTGACCTCTTCAACAATTTCGGGGAAGGGAACGACTCTACCGGTCTGTACCTCAACGGCGCATCGCCGACTATCCCTGCGGTCGACATGACCGGCAGTGGTGTGGATTTGCATAGTGGGGATGAGTTCAAAGTACATATGACCTACGATGGGGCCACCCTGACTATGACCATTAGCGACTCCGTTACTCACCAGAGCTTCAGCACGTCGTGGACGGTCAACATCCCGAGTACGGTTGGAGGGTCCTTTGCCTACATTGGATTTACCGGCGCTTCAGGAGGAGTTGGAGCGGTTCAGGACATAGTGAACTGGACATACGCGCCGGGCGGCGTCAACTATGGAGGCGGCTTCAGCTCCGAAAACTTGGTCTTGAAAGGTAATGCCGTCTTCAACGGTACTCGCCTTCGACTGACCGACGGCGATCCTTCCGAGACCTCTAGCGCCTGGTACTCGACCCGGCTGAACGTGCAGGCCTTCACCCAGGACTTCAGCTTCCAGTTGACGAACCCCCATGCCGATGGAATTACCTTCAGCATTCAGAATAAGAATAGCGCTGCGATTGGATATGGCGGCGCCGGACTAGGCTACGGGGCAAGTAGTCCAGGCGGAAGGTTGGGCATTTCGTCGAGCGTGGCTGTGAAATTCGATTTGTACAATAACGCCGGGGAGGGTGTTAATTCTACCGGCCTCTATGTGAACGGGGTGTCGCCCACCGTGCCGGCGATCGATATGACGAGCAGCGGAGTGAATCTTCACAGCGGCGACATCTTCCACATACACATGACCTATGACGGCGTGACCTTGGCTATAACCGTCACCGATGTCTTCACCCAACAGGTATTCAGCACATCGTGGCCCATCGATATTCCAGGTACAGTGGGAGGAACGACGGCATACATGGGCTTCACCGGCGCCTCCGGTGGGGCAACCGCTATTCAGGAAATCCTGAGCTGGTCATTTGCAGCTCCCGCGGCAATTAACTATGGCACTGGTTTCAAAGCTACCGGAATGGTTCTTAATGGCGGGGCTGCTCTGAATGGGACGCGTCTTCGCTTGACCGATGGCGGACTAGCAGAAGTCCGGAGCGCATGGTTCTCCAAGCCGGTCTAGGTTAATACCTTCAACCAATCGTTCAGCTTCCAACTTACTAACCCAGTCGCTGACGGAATGACCTTTACGATTCAGAATGCGGGCACAACCGCGCTCGGTCCTGGCGGGTCGGGCCTTGCCTATGGTCAAGCCAGCCCTGGGCAGGGCCAGGGCATCCCTACTAGCGTGGCCGTGAAGTTCGATCTATATAACAATCTTGGCGAAGGCCAGGACTCGACAGGGCTGTACGTCAACGGAGCTTCTCCTACCATACCCGCAGTAGACATGACGGGTAGCGGAATCGATTTGCACAGTGGAGATGTATTCAATGTCACGATGAGTTACGACGGCACTACTCTAACGATGCAAATTACCGACACCGTCACCCAGAGTACCTTTCAAACTTCTTGGACAGTAAATATTCCGTCGACGGTAGGCGGAAATACCGCTTACGTGGGCTTTACCGCAGCCACAGGTGGCTCGACGGCAACCCAGGAGGTCCTGAATTGGACATATACGCCATGACCACCAGGCTAGATGGTCTCATGGTGAAATCCAGAGTTTGCTTCTTCATGCTTGGGCTGGCATTGTCTCTTGGGCTGCGGCTCAAAGCCGATGAAGTGCCACAAGGAAAATGTGTAGCTCATGCCTACAGCCTCGTTCCAGTTCCCCTGCGTCCGGCCGCCATCAATGACGACGGCGAAATCGCAGGAACGATAGAACCCCAGCGCGCAGCGTTATGGGCAAAGACGGGTGGCCTGCAGGAAGTAGCCATTCCTCCCGGCTTCAGCAGTTCTGAAGGACTTGGACTTAACCGTAGTGGACACATGATCGGCGTTGCGATCAATCTGAAGACTAACCAGAGGCAAGGCTTTACTTATATCAATGGCGCGGTAAAGCTTCTCTCCGGTACTCACTCCAGGGCTTTCGCTATTAACGAAAGCGACGAAATTGCTGGGGAATCGACAAACTCTCAGGGCATAAGCGCTCCTGTTATTTGGAAGGACCTGAATGTAGTAGAACTAGGAGGATGTTGTGGCGGCGTGGTTTCAGGAATCAATAATCATTCTCAGGCTACCGGTAATATCTACGACCAGCATGGCAAATATCAGGCATTTGTTTGGGACAAAAAGTCAGGCGTCCAACTTATCGGTCCGCCTAATGCCTCCTATAGTTCCGCCTTGGCTATTAACGACGCCGGTCACATTCTGATTGAGTCATTTTCCCAGGGCGTTCTGCTCTACCAGTCCGGCCAACTCAGCCGGATCACGCTTTCTTCGAAACTTCCTAATCATCCTAAAGCATTGAATAATTGCGACGTCATCGTGGGTAGCTTTGGTTCGTTCCCCGATTCCGGATATGCCTTCGTGTGGGACCAATCCGCCCAGTTTCGCGACCTGAACGACTTGATCCCTCCCCACTCTGGATGGAAATTGCGCGAGGCGACGGCGATTAATAGTAAAGGTGAGATTGTCGGGTGGGGCGAGCACGGTGCAGATGACGACGCAGGATTTCTTTTGGTGCCTCAGCCATAGCCCGAATAAAAGAATTGCTTGGCCGATTAGTTACGCTCTTGCTTAAGGTTATTAACTGATGTAAAGTTAACGCCTCCAAACCAACTAAAAAACTGATGATAGGGTCCAATGGGCCGCGAAAATGTCAGAAACATCGTTAAGGATCTGGCCGAAAATGCTTGTGACATCGTGGAAATCATCATTATCTTTACGCCTGGCTCTCGTACTTTGCCTGGTCGGAATGAGTTGGGGCAATTCAGCTAAACCGGCCCCAATTAGACTCTCGATCGACGGGAGCGCGTCTCTGCCTACTGGGCAAATGAACATAGCCTACAGCGCCACGCTAAGCGCTACGGGGGGCACGGCTCCCTATACCTGGAGGATCACCTCGGGCACTTTACCCGCTGGTTTGAGCTTGAGCGGCAACGGATTGATTTCCGGAACGGCGGCGACGGCAGGTACTTTCAGCTTTACTGCGAAGATATCGGACGCGGCGTCGACACCCCAAAACGCGACCGCACTGCTGAGCATCATGGTTACGGCTGGCCCCTTGAGCATCACTACAACTTCGCCCCTTCGTGCCATTCTGAATGCGCCATATGCGCAGAGTCTGGCGGCAACCGGTGGACTTCCTCCTTACACTTGGAGCATTACTTCGGGTGCTCTTCCGCTCGGCTTGAGTTTGAGCTCCACAGGCACAATTACCGGAAAGCCCACTGTGGCTGGCGCCGTCACTTCTACCATCCAGATTTCCGATGCAGAATCGCTGCCGCAGACGGCTACCAGCCAACTTAGCTACATTATCAATCCAGCTACGACGGTCATTACTCAACACTACGACAACTTTCGCACCGGTCAGAACCTTAACGAGACGATTCTTACTCCTGCTAACATTAGCTCCGGTCGCTTCGGGAAGATTTTCTCCTACAGTGTTGATGGTGATGTTTACGCGCAGCCGCTGTACGTGCCTAACGTAGGTATTCCCGGGAAGGGGATGCACAATGTAATTTACATAGTGACTGAACACGACAGCGTTTACGCGTTGGACGCAGATAGCAATAGCGGGGGGAATTCAACTCCACTCTGGCAGACTAGCTTCATCGATCCGGCTCATGGAATTACTCCAGTTTCGAGCGGCGATGTGAATTGTAACAATATTTCTCCCGAAATCGGCATTACCAGCACCCCAGTCATCGACCCGACCACGGGCACGATTTACGTTGTAGCTAAGACGAAAGAGAACGGATCGTTTTTTCAGCGACTGCATGCTCTTGATATCACGACCGGGGCAGAGAAGCTGGATGGACCAGTCACCATTCAGGCGAGCTATAACAATGGAGCATTGGACTTCGATCCCCTCACCAACAATAACCGTACAGGACTGTTGCAAAGCAACGGTAACATCTATCTCGCATGGGCGTCTCATTGCGACCATTCTCCCTATAACGGCTGGATTATCGCTTACGACCAAGCGACGCTTCAGCAAAAAGCGGTTTGGATAGACACACCCAATGGCACACGCGGTGGAATATGGATGAGCGGTGCCGGTTTGGCCGCCGATGCTATGGGCAGAGTTTTTCTTTCTATCGGCAACGGGACTTTCGATACTACGGGAAATCCTGTTGATTTTGGAGAAAGCATCGTCAAGCTGGCGCAGGTAGGGGGTCTACTGGCGCTGACAGACTACTTTACTCCCTATGATCAGGCCAACTTGAATGAGGGTGACATTGATGTAGGCTCCGGAGGGGTCCTTCTCTTACCGGATCAGCCTGGTCCGCACCTTCACGAATTAGTGGAAGCCGGGAAAGAAGGCACGATCTATGTCGTGGACCGCGACAATATGGGGCACTACAATCCGAACGACAATTCGCAAATCGTGCAGAACCTTGCCGGTGAGATTGGTGGGATGTACGCTGTCCCGGCGTATTGGAACGGTACCGTTTATTTTGGAAGTGCCAGCCATTCGGTTGAGGCATTCACCCTGAGCAATGGCCTGCTGTCGACCACGCCAACTTCGAATGGGCCGACCAACCTCGGCTTTCCGGGCGCCAGTCCTGTCATATCTTCAGACGGCACCAGTAACGGAATCGTCTGGGCGCTGCAAACGGCCACTAGACTTAACAATGGGAATGAGGTTTTGCGTGCCTACGACGCGACCGACCTTGATGACGAGCTGTATAACAGCACCCAGAACGAGGAGCGCGACAATCCCGGCGTGGTTCTGCATTTTGCGGTGCCAACTGTCGCGAATGGCAAAGTATACACAGGGGCAGCAGGTCAGGTTAGCGTTTTCGGCCTCACAATAGCGACCGCTGCAACCCCTATATTTGGCCCCTCCTGGGGCACCTATACTTCTCCCCAGACGGTGACCATTTCCGACTCCACACCCGGTGCAACTATCTATTACACGACCGATGGATCGACGCCGACGCAATCTTCTCCGGTATATACGGGTCCGATAACTGTCAGCGTTACGACTACAATTAAAGCAATTGCCGCCGCAGTGCAGTATTTTAATAGTCCGGTCGGCACCGCTGTCTATACCATCACCACCGGAGGCGGCGGGTGGTTGAATTACGGTAACGGTTTCAGCCAAAACTCCGCAGGCCTTGTCATCAATGGGTCTGGGGCCATCAGCGGCTCGCGCTTACGGCTCACCAATGGGAGCACGGGGCAGCGATCCAGCGCCTGGTGTTCCATTCCGATGAATATTCAAGCGTTCACCCAGGACTTCGCCTTCCAGCTGACGAACCCGCATGGCGACGGGATCACCTTTACCATTCAGAACTCGGGAATCAGGGCAATTGGACCGGGCGGAGCTGGTCTGGGATATGGCGCGTCATCTCTCAACGGAAACCTCGGAATTCCTACAAGTGTTGCCGTTAAGTTTGATCTCTATAACAACTTTGGTGAAGGAGTGGACTCGACCGGCCTGTACACTGACGGAGCCTCGCCGACGGTCCCGGCGGTTGATATGACGGGCAGCGGCGTGAACCTTCATAGCGGAGATATCTTCAACGTTCACATAACCTATGATGGCTCTATGCTAACTATGACTATCACCGACACCGTGACCTACAGCGCTTTTACTGAGTCATGGCCGATTGATATTCCCACTACAGTCGGCGGAACTAACGCGTACATCGGTTTTACCGGTGCGACGGGCGGTGCAACGGCGACCCAGGATGTGTTGAACTGGACGTTCGCGTCGCAGCAGTAGGGAATATGACAGGGTTGGCAGTTTAGTAAACAGAAGACCACGCCGGATGGCGCGGTAGTGTTGTGATTCAGGCTTCTCAGGAAAATCACTGTGCCGCCGCCGGCAGAAATCTGCTGGGCTTTTTTCCATCCTTCAGAGCGCTCGCGCTGTCCTCCACGCCGCATCCCAGGGTCCCCAATCATGCCGCCTGGCGAGCCTGGCATCGTGCGGATATCGAGGCAGGGAATATGCAGCGCGAACTTCCGCATGCGTAGCTCGCTGGCTGAGACCCTTCTTGAAACGAGAACTTAAGTGCTATTCGAAAGGCTTGACTAAAGCGGGATTGCAATCTACTTTCCGTGCCCGAGCTACTCTGATCGCAAAATAATTATGAATTTCCTTGACTTCCGCTCCAAATACTATCATAAGTAGTTTCACAGTGGGCTCGTGGTCTGAGTCAGCTCCCCCCCTGATTTCCAATTGCACAGGAACTAACTTTAGCTTCGCCATCATCGGGCCATTCGAGAACTTGAAGAAGAAAGGTGGACCCCAGATGACGCGACGTGTGCGTTTATTGCTAGTAGTGTCTCTATTGTTCGGCGGTTTCTCGCTAACTTCCCTATACGGCGCCAATAAGCCGGCTCACCAGGAAGATAGCGGAAGCAGCACACCTCAGATAAGTTCCAGCCACGGGCAGGCGACCTACACGAAAGCGGTGCGAGAAGTAGTATTGTCAGATCTCCCGCCGGCGCAGCCTTACCATGGCAAGCCGCGCGCAATGCCTGACCAGCAAGAGCCGAACGAAGGCGACGAGAATCGCGTCAAGGGCCCGGCTGCCGGCTATGTGCCTGGACTGCCTTCTCCGGGTCCCTTGGTTTCCTTGGGGCAGACTCCGGGCACGACCGGTAGCTTTCTTGGAGGGTCAGAGGAGGCATGTGGATTCTGGATTCCTTCGGACCATGCGCTGGCTGCTAGTTCCAGCTACGAACTCCAGGTGCTCAACGCCTGTATCTATGTTTTTAATAACGCCGGATCTGTACTCAAAGGTCCCATCGACTTGGCAACATTTTTTGGCGCGGCTAATGGCGACGCTGTGGGCGATCCACGAGCGCTTTACGACTGGCGTAACAGCCGGTTTATCATCGTAGCCGAGGATTTTACCGCCAATAACATTCTGGTTGCAGCCAGCAGGAATTCGGATCCCACGGGCAGTTGGTGGATTTACACCCTCTCGGCCAACGCCGGCGGACTGAATGGTGCGGCGGATTTCCCCATGATAGGTCAGACCGTCTCGGAGGAGGGAAATGGCAGTTATGGCGGCCTCTACATCAGCTGGGACCGGTTCGTCAACGGCGTATTCCAGGACGATGTGATTTGGGTTTTGCCCAAAGACAAAATCTATGCCGGGGCCGGTTTTAGCTTTCACATATTCTTCAATCTGGCTTTAAACGGGGCAACGGTGGATCATGTGCAGCCTGCCGACGTAATGGACCGCGGGGACCAACCGCGAACGGAGTTCCTGGTCAACACCAAGGACTTCAACTTCAATTGCAACGCGGGAAGTCCATGCAATGGCCTGGTGGTGTGGGCCATCTACTATGGCGTACCTCCGGCGGGTGGAAGTCCAACTCTTACCGGTTCGTTCGTGTCCACGGCCAACAATTACATCTATCCTGTTACAGCGACCCAGCCAGGCAATCCCAGCGGTACCGAATGTGCCGTTAACACCGGCCCCGCAGGCATTACCAGTGAGGTGTACTGGAGCGCCGGCGATCTATACCTGACAGCCAGTACTGCAGCGCTGAATGGGGCAGCCGAGGATGGTTTCCTCTACTGGCAGGTGCACCCATACCTGACCAATGCCAGACCTGCCGCTATGAACGGTTCCTCCATTCGCAACGAAGTGTGCTGGGGATGCAACGGGTTCACTGACAACACGATTTCCGAATACTATCCCGCCGTTCAGCCGACTGAGGAAGGGGACATCACGATTGTCTTTAACTGGTCGTCGAGTTCGCAGTATCCTTCCACTGCTTTCCTGTCCAGCCGTACGACGGAAGCGGCTGGTGTGTTTCCCGATAGTGGTTTGAACTTCGTGAGCGGCGAGGCGGCCTATTGTCAGATTGACCGCGACGGGCGAAATCGCTGGGGCGACTACACCGCAACTTCTCCCTATGGCTCCATCCGAGGACTGCGGCCTACCTTCTGGTTTGCTGGCCAATACTCCAAGACCGATGGTGACTGGGGAACGGCCATTGGCCAGAATGCCTATACCGCTATAGAGCAACCCTAGTTAGTGGCACAACCTTTGTCCAGGACCCTGCATGAAGTTGGAGCAGGGTCCTGGACTTTATTTTTGAGTACCGGCACGGCTGAACTAATAGTTCAGAATTAGTAATCCAGGCCACGGAATCTACGGGATGTAGATCCATGAGAGGATGTCCTGGGTTGCTGTGGCCCCGCCAGTCGCCCCGGTGAATCCCACATAGGCAGTATTTGCCCCGACAATCTGTGGAATATTTATGACCCAGGATGTCTGAAACGTCGCCTGGGTCGTCGCGTCGGTAATTCGCATGGAAAGGTTCGTCCCGTCATATGTCATGCGAACATTGAATACATCGCCGCTGTGAAGATTCACACCGCTGCTAGTCATATCGATCGCGGGTATCGTCGGCGAGGCTCCATTGGTATAAAGGCCGGTAGAGTCCACACCTTCGCCAAAATTGTTGAAGAGGTCGAACTTCACGGCAATGCTATGCGGTATCCCATTACTTCCATTAGGGGTAAACGCTCCGTATCCCAGACCAGCTCCGTCAGGCCCAATAGCCCTGGTGTTGACGTTTTGTATCGCAAAGGTCATGCCGTCGCCATGCGGATTCGTCAACTGGAAGCTGAATTCCTGGGTGAATCCCTGGACATTGACTTGCTTAGCGTACCAGGCGCTGGCAGTCTCGCCGGCTCCGCCGTTCGTGAGCCGTAGCCGGGTTCCATTAATGCTGGCAGAGCTGTTGAGAGCCAAATTGCTTGCCGTAAGACCACTCCCGTACTCCACCGCACCTAGCGAGGTAAATGTCCAGTTCAGGATTTCCTGGGTAGCGGTCGACCCACCGGAGGCACCGGTGAAACCCACATAGGCCGCATGCGCACCCACTGTTGTGGGAATATCGATCGCCCAGGATGTAGTAAATGTCGCTTGCGTTGTAGTATCCGTGATCTGCATGGTCAAGGTCGTACCGTCATAGGTCATCCAGACCTCAAAGATATGGCCGCTGTGCAGGTCGACACCGCTGCCCGTCATGTCAACCGCGGGTACAGTGGGGGAAGCTCCGTTAACATAGAGTCCAGTGGAGTCCGTACCTTCACCATCGTTATTGAAGAAATCAAACTTCACGGCAACACTTCTTGGTATTCCCCCACTTCCTCCCGGACTGCTCGCTCCATAGGCAAGACCAGCGCCGCCGGCTCCGATTGCCGTGATTCCCTGGCTCGAGTTCTGAATAGTGAACGTCATGCCGTCGGCATGAGGATTGGTTATCTGGAAGCTAAACTGTTGCGCGAAAGATTGGATATTAACCTTGGTTGTGTACCACGCGCTGGCAAACTCGCCGGTTCCACCATTCGTCAGCCGCAGACGGCTTCCATGCAGCGCTGCACCACTGTTGAGCTCTAGTCCTCTAAGGGTAAACCCAGAACCGTAATTCAGCGCTCCTTGCGAGGCAAAGGTCCAGTTAAGGACTTCCTGAGTCGCCGTAACGCTACGAGAGCTACCCGTGAAGCCAATGTATGCCTGGCTCGTGCCAACGGTACCCGGAATGTCTATTGTCCACGAAAACACATACAGCTGGAAGGTGATGGGGTCGCTAATACGAAGCTGTAACGAAGTTCCGTCATACGTCATGTGAACATTCAGCACATGGCCGCCATGCAAATTTATCCCGCTAGGAGTCAAGTCATTGGCGGGCACGGTAGGCGAGGCGCCGTCAGTGTAAAGGCCGGTAGAGTCGATGCCCTCGCCGAAGTCGTTGTGAAGGTCGAACTTTATAGCTACGCTATTTGGTATTCCACCGTTACCGCCAGGACTGGTTGCGCCGTATCCAAGGCCTGCGCCACCAGGTCCAATTGCTCTTGTTCCCACTCCTTGAATCGTAAAGGTCATGCCATCGCCCGTAGCATTCGTAAGCAGGAGACTAAAGTCTTGTTTAAAAGCCTGAATGTTAACCGGCGTGGAGTACCAGGCACTTGCGGTCTCGCCAGTCCCCCCATGCGTCAGTCGAAGGCGTGAACCGTCGAAGTCTGCAGTTCCATTGAGGACCATGCCGGCCGGCGTAAATCCGGTTCCATAATTGAGAACGCCGCCGCCACCGGTGGTAAGAGTATAAGTCGCCGCGGCGATGTTGCTGTTGCTATATCCCGAAGCAGCGGCCATGGCTTTAATGGTAGTCGTTCCCGTTACCAGGATGGGCACACTGTACACCGGAGAACCGGTTGTCGGGGTAGAGCCATCGGTGGTGTAGTAAACAACGGCGCCTGGCGTGGACTCAGAAATGCTAACGGGTACTCTAGAGATGTATGTGCCGGTCGGCGGGGTAAAAACAGGCGTGGAAACCTCGGCTGGTACAACTCCATACACGCTCAACTGGTCGATGGCGCCGACATACACTTTGCCGTTTGCAATCGTCGGTACGGCGAATTTTACCGCACCACCAGGATTGTCCCGCAACGGATTGTTGACGGAACTATAGAGCTCATTACTGACATTGGTTGCATCGAAGGCATAAAGAATTGCGTTGCCCGCGTTGCGGAATGGGTCAGTTTGCAGGAGCCACACGATGCCATTTGAATTGCCATGCGACGTGACGCTCGGAGTAGGACTGGGCCATCCGAAGCTGACTGGCGATTGCGAAGTAGGCTGGGAAGAAAGCAAACCGTTGGTGAGACTGAAGGCCTTCAGGCTGTCAAGTGCTCCTGCAAAATAGACATTGTTATTCCAGTAGGCGGCATCGCCGAATATGGCCCCAATCTGGCCGGTAATATTTTGCACAATCTGAGAATTATTGTCGGAGTTATAGTGCCCCATGTTGTCGCGATCGACGACATAAATGGTCCCCTCTTTTCCGCTCTCGATCAGTTCGTGGGGATGGGCGCCAGTCTGATCGGGCAGCACAAGCACTCCTCCTGAACCCACGTCCTCGTCGCCATTTTCCAGATTTGCCTCGTTATAAGGAGTGAAATAGTCAGTGAGCTGGATGCCTTGACGATTCGCTAAGAGCTTAACGATACTGTCGCCAAAGTCGCTGGGATTGCCTGAGGTTTCAAAGGTTCCGTTACCAGTAGCAACGAACACGCTTCCGGAAGAATCCGCAGCAATGCCGGCACCGCTCATCCACACTCCGCCCAATCCACCGTTGGGAGTCGTCACCCAAACACCAGTTTGCTGTAGAGAGGTCTTGTCATAAGTCATGACCCAGCCGTGGAAAGGTGAGAGGTCGCAATTAGAAGCCCACGTAATGTAGATGTTTCCGTTGTTATGCAGCAATCCCGCCCGGTTCAGTTCCATTAGCGGGTCGAAAGTAAGTATGCCGCCCGAGCTGCCATCGCCGGTTCCAGGATAAGTTGCGCTAATGGTCACCGGACTCCCGTTCTTCTCGGCTCCAGTTGTAATATCCAGAGCATGTAAACGCTGGAAGAACCGTCCATTTTCCTTGGTTTCGGCCACTATATAGATAGTGTTGGCAGTGGTATCAATTACCGGAGTACTGGTAATGCCAATCTCAGGGACGACACCACTCTGACAATTAACGTCATTGGAAGAAACAGTGGTTATTCCCGCGGGCGGGTTGATGAAGCTCCGGCGCCACAGCGGAGGACCAGCCACGTTACCATCGGCGTCGAACGCGAAAACACCGTCATGTTCCGTGACCACATAAACCACATTGTGGATCCCTTGCCCGGGAATGGTCACATTAGGCACATAGAGCGGCTGACCGTAAACATAGCCGTCTACGGGATAGGAGACGATCCTTCCGAATTGACCAGAGCTAAGGAGTTCCGGCGTCAGAATTCTTTCCCCGGTATTTTGTCCCTGACGGGAATTGTTGTTGTGGCCGGTTATCACTTGTACTTGCGCCAGGGTCGCCAGAGGCATCAGCAATAGCAGCATGGCAGCTGCGCTCGCAACCTTGTATGACCAAAACGAAGTCCGACGAACGCAACCAACGCGGTGAATTAGACTTGCCATACGGACACAACTCCCTTTCGCTGTTGCAAATGTCATTATGTTGTTTGAAATCTGGCTGCCTGCAAATGTTTCAGGATGTTATATAAGGAGAGTGGAAGTAAGCAATACCACCTATGTGCCAATGTAATCGAAGGGTATCGAAGCGGCGGCAAACTTTCTGATCAATCGGCTACGAGAATTGCCTCCAGATTGGTTGCAAGATACTTTAATGGAGTCCATTTGCAGAGGAAGCGGTCAATGGGTTCCAGCACACGGTCCAGCGCAATATCCACAGTATTCTTGGGAAATAACTGGCTGTGGAAAGAGCCCGCCACCTGAAACCCGGCATTTTCTGCGAGCAGCCGCAGGTGCCGACGGTTATAAAGCCGGTCATGGTAATTGTTGCCGCGAAAACGGGCGACGGCCTGGGTCCAGGAGAGAAAATAGGGTAGAAGCGTTATGAAAAACAAGCCTCCCGGTTTCAAAATACGCCGGATTTCCTTCAGGGAGGCCACGTCGGAGTGAACGTGTTCCAGCACGCCAGAACTGACCACGCAATCGAAGGTCTGGTCTTCGAATGGCAGCCGGCTCACGTGTTCCAGGGGAACAACCGATATGCCTTTCAGGTGGACGATAGGGACTTCCTGCCCGAATGCCGAGTCATCGCTGGCGCTCACCACGTCACAGCTGGTCACATCGAAACCGCGAGCCTGTAGCAGGTAAGTTATCTGGCCTTTGCCGCAACCCCAATCCAGGACCTTAATTTGATTTGCCGGGAGTTGCGCATATTCGCGCAGGATGGCCGTGAGGAACGCCACGTGCCGGCTATACATGGCTTGCGCGCTGCCGGCAAGAAACTGATGGGAAGGTCTATCTCGTGCCATTTGCGAAAGAAAGTCATCGCGGCCGATGGGAGAACTCAGAATGGGCCGATAGGTATCCATCAATCGCGCTACCGTAATCGGCCCACCCGGAAGACTTACGCTCTGATTCTGCATCGTTGAATGTCTGTGTGCAGCGTCCTCAGAAAGTCGAAACTGCTGGCTGCCGACTTCATCCCTCAGCGAAACTGGTCAGGGAAGTCCGGTAATGTGGTCGGCAAATCTTTCGACGACCACGGCGTTCGACTTAGACAGCGGCCGGCCGTTGATAGTTATGTTTTCGAACTTCACATCCTCAATGTTGCTGGCATCGTCGCTCCCCAGTAGTCGAATCCGGACTTTAGGACTGGTTTTGGAGGTTGTCACCTGAATATTATTAAAGAGAACTCCACGAATCTTACCCAAGGGTCGGGACAGATCCGCCGCTCTTTGCCAAGCCGTGTTTTTTATAATATACAGGTCGATCAGCGGCGATTGGCCGTTCTTGTCGAACGGATTTCCCGTGGTGTCAATGCGAATATTTTCGAAACGGACATTGCCCACAGTCGCACTGCCGGAGAGATCGATGGTTAACGAAGGATCGCGGCCCAGGTAGTGGATTATGTCGTCGTCCTGAAAGGTTACCCGGTTGACGTAGGCCTCAACCTGGGTGCCGATGGTTAGCACATGGGCGACTTCTCCCCAGAACACATTCCCTTTCACCACGACATTTCGAACCTCGTCGGCCTCGGTTACCGTGTCGGGTTGTTGAGAAATCGTTTTGATCGAGATGACATCATCGAGAGTGCGAATAAAGCAGCCTTGTACGGTAACATCCTGACTGCTGACGATGTCGACGCCATCGGTATTGGCACGGTAACCCAGCAGCTTCAGATTGTTAAGCGTTACCCGGTCGGAATATCTCACCTGTACCGTCCAAGTGCCGGCATCTTGCAGGATGATGCCCTCAACGCTGATATCCTGCCCAAGGGTTTTTAGCAAATACTTCCCGCGAGCCTGGCTGCCGTCGAGAATGCCGCGACCGCTAACCTTGATGTTGGAGCCAGATAGCGTGATTGCTGGGTTCTTGTACAAGTTGATGTCTTCGGTCCCACGACTGGGTTTGATCTTGGTAAAGGGCTCGGCTGAGGAAAGTATCGCTTGCACCACAGCGCCGCCGGCGATATACAGCGTCTGCCCATCATGAACAACCAGGCTGTCGATGGTATGCATTCCGGGACCGAAATAGAGTATCGTCTTGCCGGAAGGCACGTTGAGACTACCGCCCTGGTGAGCTCCCGGTGCGATATAGAAGACGTTCGCGGCTCGCGGCGAGGGCGCATCGGAATCGATTGGATTAGCAAAAATGTGGAGCGTGCGCACCTGCTGGTTATTCACTTCCAGGGTTAGATTGCCAGGCGATCTCAGGAAAAACCGTACGGTCCGGCCTTGAACGCTAAGCTGAGCGTTGGCCGGGACAGGGAGCAGTCGGGCTGTCGTAACGGGTTGCGCGTAAGTGACGCTGACATTGACCCCGCCGTCGGTATCGAAGTAGGTGAATGCTGCCTTCACAAAATACTGGCCGGTATTCATCTTGTCATCCATCGCGCTAGTCCGCTGCGACGCGTCCTCGGGCGACACCTTAAGGTCGTAGACCGGAACATCCTTACCTTCGACTTGCACGGTATAATCGGCCGAAAGAAGCGACTTGTCAGGCACTGGATAAATGATTACGTTGGGCGAAAAAGCGCTCGCGGGCGATGAAAAGGCCAGAAACATCGCGGCAGCCACGGCCAATAGAAAGGTCTTGTACCGATTCATCGGAACTCCTTGTTGTCAGCTGGATTGCTGCGCAGTCATCCTCGCCCGGGCAGACGGTCGATGGCCGCAAACACGGATGGATTGAGCTACCTCAGCCCACTTAAACCCGTTTTGCCGCCAGATGTTTTCAGCACTGAATCACGATAGCCGTTATCAGGCAAATCATATCGTGAAAGTGGCTGGGCGGGAAGCCTGCTCCAAGTTTCACCACGGAACAAGTTCTTCTTTTGGAATGTTAGGAAACGATTAACCCCCCAGATGTGATGCAAGGTACTGGTGTTTTGCCTTCGGCGCGGTCCCCCATAAACTGGCCTGGTCGCCTATAACAACCATAAAAACAACGACTTAGCTGATGATGTCCCAACTCCCGATGATGCTCAAGCAGACTCATGTCGGCGCTTTTTTTGCTTGACCTGGATGGTAGAACTTCATATGCTGTTTCATCAAGCAACATCTTAAGCGAGACGAACTGCGCCACGAAAAGCGCAAGCTCCCAGTTCACAGAGGTTTCCGATTCAGCTAAAGACTGAGATCGGCAGCGACCGGAAAGGTGCCGCCAGAATGCCCTTTCAGCCAGCAGCCCGTCTTTGGTCATTGCTTGACGTGATATACAACCCCAGCTAACTGAGGAAGGCGAAGCTCTGCCCATTGTGTTTCGAATCATCTCTCTCCTCTATACTTAACGTACCTGTCGCAGGGCAGCGCAGATCCGGGATTGCCAGCAGATTATTCATTCGGCCGGTCGATGTGACCACGAGTCCGCGGCCTCTCAACCATCACAGCGAGACCATTGCGCAGGCAAAGCATCGTAAGCTCTCATGATCAGTGATCAAACCAAGTTAGAGATGCCTGAACCGCCGACCCTTGAGCGGATCCAGCTCAGAGAAGAAATTGGTCAGCGGGCCACTCCTGTGGTCGGCGGACCGGCGGCCAGGGTCTTCAGTTTTCTCGATTTGATGGCAAAGCGCCGCAGGCTTCTGCTGGCCTTCGTCTGCTGGGGCTTCGTGCTCTCAGTGGCTGTGGCTTTTCTGATTCCCGTGCGCTACGAGTCCGTCACTCGACTGATGCCGCCCGACCAATCCAGCGGCATGAGCGCTTCAATGATGAGCGCCCTGACTTCCAAAGCCGGGGACAGCGTTGGGAGCCTGGCCAGCGACCTGCTTGGTATGCACACCACTGGCGCGACCTTGGTGGGGATTCTTTCCAGCCGGACCATACAAGACGATCTCATTAATCAATTCGATCTGCGAAAGGTTTATTCGAAGAAAAAGTATGAAGATGCCCGCAAGGTTCTTTCGCGTCGCACCGACATCTCGGAAGATCGTAAGAGTGGAATCATCACCATAAAAGTAGAAGACGGCGATCGCGATCGGTCCGCAAAAATTGCACACGGGTATGTCGATGATCTGAATAATCGTGTCTCTCAGCTCACCACTTCCTCGGCACGCAGGGAGAGGGTTTTCCTCGAAGGCCGATTGTCGAGCATCAAGCAGCAGTTGGATGAATCGACTCTGCAACTCAGCCGTTTCTCCAGCAAGAACAAGACCTTCGACCCTCAAGTCGAAGGTAAGGCAATGCTGGATGCCGCTTCCACATTACAGGGCGAATTGATTGCGGCCGAGTCCGAGCTGAAAGGTATGGAACAGATTTACGGACCAGAGAATGCTCGCGTGCGCTCTGCGGCCGCTAAGGTATCGGAACTGCGCAGTAAGCTGAACGCTCTGAGCGGGAATTCCGGCATTGCTACAAAGGACGGCGACGGAGGCACTGGCGCTGCCAGTTTGTACCCTTCGCTCCAGCAGTTACCGATTCTTGGCAATACCTACTACGACTTGGCTCGTCAGGCAAAGATCAATGAAACCGTTTATGAAGTCCTCACCAAACAGTACGAACTGGCCAAGGTAGACGAGGCCAAAGAGATTCCAACTATCAAGGTGTTGGATGAAGCGATTGCACCCGAGGGAAAAATCTGGCCGCCCAGGTCTCTTATCATCATTTTGGGTACGATTCTGGCCTTCTGCCTGGGAGTGACCTGGCTGACCGCCAGAGATGCCTGGGAGGCCTTGGATTCCAACCACCCTTATAAGCTCCTGCTGCTGCAACTTCGCAAGGTTGTCTCCACGGATAGCCGGCGCCCACAGCAAGGCATACATTCGTGACGTCGATGAGTGCAACCCAGATCGCTCCTCCTCCTACTGCATCGAAAGCCGAGGCAGGTCACGCGAACTCGCTCTTCGGCGTGGCGTCGCGCGCTGTGAGCGGCTTCAGCCGTTCCGGTGTGTTACTGGTCATTGCCGGCAAGTACGGTCCAAATCTCTTTGGCAAACTCGCTCTGGCCATCGCTTTGATGGAAGTGTTCCGGATGTTCTCCGAGTTTGGCATCGACTCGATCGCTATCCGCAGGTTCTCGCATGAATCCGAGGCGCAGCGAACCAGGCTTTTGGGCCACGTTGTTACCTCGAAGCTTGCCGCAGCCGCGATCGGGTATGTGATCTCACTGCTGGTCCTGGTTGCCATGGCTAACGACCGGACAACCCTGACCTTCGGCGCAATAGCAGGGCTCTCGCTATTTTCCGCCAATCTTGTCGGTGCATTTTCCAGCTATTATCAAAGCCAGTTGAAGATGGTGGTAGCCTTTCCAGCCACAGTCATCGCATATAGCATTTATATTGCAGTTTCCCTGACAGCGATTTTTGCCCATGTGCCTCTGGTAGTTGTGATTTGCTTTCTTCCTGCTTGCGAATTTCTGAATTTCCTTTTGCTTTATCGTAAGTTTTCTCACATTCCCGTTTTGCATTTCGATCTATCGGTCACCCTTTCACTGTTTAAGGAAAGCTTTCCTCTTGGTCTCATGACCGTGATGACCATGCTCTGCTTCCGCTTGGACAATATCGTCATTTTCAAGTTTCTCGGGAGCGCGGCGCTGGGTATCTATGCTGCCGGGTATCGTATTGTCGAACCGGCGCTCATGGTGCCGCATGCATTCTCAGTCAGTCTGTTTGCAATTCTGTCCAGCTATCATCTGGTGAATCCTCGGCGTGAGAGTCTGCGGGCGGTTCTGCATACAATGTGGCCTGCCTACTTGTTCATCATGGGCGCAGCCGGCGTACTGATTTTCGCAGGTGCGCCGCTGCTTAGTCGCTTCGGTGGAAGCTATTCAAGCGCCTACCCTGTGCTTCGAATCTTATCCATTGTGCTGCTCGTTCGCACCGTCAACATCACATTGGCCTCAATACTTAATTCACGCGGACAATACTCGGTATTAGCGAAAGTTACCGCTACCACACTGCTCAGCAACGCGGTATTGGCCCTCCTCTTGATCCCGAAGTTCGGTATCGAGGGAGCTGCCTGGGCGGCATTTGGAACCGAGTTGTGGAATATGGCTGCGTTAGGATTTGTCACCCGGACCGGTGCGGCTTTTGGAAGAAAACCAGTCTATGGTCTCGTCAACATCGAGCCCGAGATCGAGTAGAGGAGCGACCCTGTACTGCCGGGCATGCTGCCTGAACAAAACAGACTGTGAGTCGTAGTTTTTATGTTTAACAAAGCGCTGACCCATCTAGTTCGTGAAAGGCCTCGGCTCAAGAGATCCCTCGTCTCCTGCAAGCTTTTTGTCTACTACCGGATGGGACGCCTGAAGAAGCTACTGTATGGCAAGTACGCGCAGGCAGTCCTGGTAGATAGCTGGAACGGAAAGTTCCTGATCGATGTCGAGGATCAGCTGATCGGAAGGTGTCTGGAGACTTACGGCGAGTATTCAAAGGACGAGATCGAGTGGGTACAGGAACATTTGTACCGAGACAGCGAACTGCTGGTCGTTGGCGCACATATCGGTACCCTGGTAGTACCGTTGGCAAAGTGTTGCCGTCGAGTAGTGGCAATTGAGGCGAATCCCAGCACCTTTGAACTACTGAAGCTGAACCTTCTGATCAACGGCGCCAGTAATGTGGAACCAGTTTGTATGGCGGCCAGCGATAAGCTGGAAGAGCTGGAGTTTGTATTAAGCAGAACGAATTCGGGAGGATCCAAGCGAATGCCCGCGGTGCCGACCTACCATGACTTCTCGGACCACCCACGGGTAGCGACGATCCAGGCCGGACGGCTTGACGACTGCTTGCCGGGCGCGCAATTCGATGTTGTGGTCATGGATATTGAAGGCTCCGAATATTTTGCCTTGAAGGGCATGGAGCACATTCTCGCCGGTGTCCAGGTCCTGTTCGTCGAGTTTATGCCGCACAATCTGAAAGACGTCAGCAATATTAGCGTAAGCGACTTTCTGGACCCTCTGGCAAAGCATTTTTCGTGGCTATTGATTCCTGGTCGCTTGCCGGTGCCGCGAGCCGAGTTCCTGCCGACACTCCAGGCAATGTATGACAACGATCAAGCTGCCTACTCAATCGCTTTCTTCAAGGAAAAACCGTCGTAGTCCAAAGATAGCTGAACGACTTGTTATCGGGAGAAATCAACCAAGAGTCGTTTTACCGTGAAGGATGGCCAAGCTGTAAACGGCAAATATAGGCCCTCGATATTCTAACGGGGGAAGCACCCCGAGTATTTCGACAATTAAGCTCTGATGCGAATAGGTTTCAATGCGACATTTGTCAGTGAGCGCCACAATGGGACCACGTCCTTTGTGGATGGGATACTTCAGTCCTTGCGCTCAATGGGCCACGAGTTGGTTGTGTACTCGTCTTGCGAGCGTTATGCCGGTCTCGATGGAGTAGAGTTCCAGCGGACGCCCGCTGGCGTAGGCGCCGACGGTAGCAAGACTGCTGGTGTGAAGCGCTTCGTATGGATGCAGACTGCATTGCGTTATATGGTCATGCGGAGCCGGGTGGATTTGTTTTTCGCTCCCAACGTCGAGGGACTGTTGTCGTGCCCGGTTCCCCAAGTAGTTACAGTGCACGATCTGATTCCTCTTTTCTATCCGGATGAATGCCCGCGCCTGCACCAATATTACAAATGGATACTGCCGCGAATTTTGCGAGCTAGCTTGCGAACCCTGGTGGTTTCAGAACATACGAGGCAGGATGTTATCGAGCAGTACGGTATGAACCCTGCCCGCGTGGCCGTCGTTTACAACGGATTGCGCGAAGAGTTGTTTGACCCCCAGTTTGGCAGCAAGCCGGAAGGTGTCGTACCCTCGCCCTACTTCCTGTTTGTCGGCACGTTCGCGCCGCGCAAGAACCTGGAAACCGTAATTCGCGCCTTTGCGCGTATACACACAGAGGTTCCGGAGAAGCTGGTAGTGGTCGCATATCCCGATCGCTGGCAGGAAGGGATGCGGCAACTTGCCGCAAAATTAGGTGTCTTGTCTAAGCTTGTTTTTTATTCAGGACTGAAGACTTCTGAGCTGACGTACTTGTATCGCAATGCTACCGGACTAATTCTGCTGAGCGAATATGAGGGCTTCGGGTATCCCCCATTGGAAGCGATGGCTACCGGGACGCCGGCGGTCGTCAGTGACACTACCTCGCTTGCCGAGGTCGTGGGCGACGCCGGTATCATGAGTACCTATCGCGACGTGGAAGGAGCGGCCTTAGCTCTGCGCAAGTTAAGCGGAGACCAGCGATATCGCGACGCTCTGGGCCAAATGGGTGTTATAAGAGCCCGGCAGTTTAGCTGGGCGAACAGCACCAAGCAAGTTTGGAGCGCGTTAAACGCGTAAATCGATGCGCTTATCTGCCGCTCTCGCTCTGATTGCCGTGTCCATCCTGCTGGTAGCGGTTTTTCCGTCCAGCGGTTTTTGGTTGGCATGTATTCTGTGTCTCGCCTCGTTGCGCTGGGAGCGTACCTTGATTGCCGCGTTCTTTTTGCTTGCGGCGTTGCATTGCCTCTCAGGCTATTTTATTTCTGCCAGGGGTGCGGACGCTCTCTATTGGCTCGCCACCGGGAAGGAGACGTGGTTCTCTCAGGCGGTGTTTGCTATTGCGCTGGGCCTTTTCAGCATGGCAACCGCTTACGGTTTCGCCAATCGCTCGAAGCCGACGTGGATTAATAGCCTCTCTATCGATGAAGACCGCCTCAGAAATGTTACTAGGGCAGCTGTAATAATTGCGGCTTGTCTGATGTTCTACATGTATGCAGGATTTTCGGTAATTGACCTGGCCATGCAGAACATTTCAGAGGTCGGCAAATTGAGGTATCTGGGAAGCGAAACTGCCACCGACGCCTATCTGGTAATTCGCGTATCTGATGCGCTTGGTTTGCACTCTTCCGCTTCTATGGATCATGCGGCAGAAAAAGATGGACTACTTCATCTACGGTTTGGGCATGATTGCCCTCTTGCTTCCGCTACGCCGCGCTCAAGTTTTTTCTGTCCTGTTTGTGCCGCTGCTAGTGCAATCGAAGACGATTAACTATCGCAAGATCGGCATTGTTCTACTGGTTCTGGTTATCATATTTGCCGTTTCGCAGATCGCCTTGCTGAGTTTCACGGACAATGATGCCGCCAGCAGTCTAGCGACAGCGCTTTCCGAGGTACGAGATTTGGGCTGGGTGATGCAGTTGATGCACGGGAACTACTTACGCGGCGTAACCTTTATTCAACCCTTCGATCCGTTTCCGGGCCTCATTGATACCTGGAAGGATACTCATTCCATTGCTTATTACACCGCCGACTTGTTGAATGTCGATCCAGAGTCGCGATCCTTTGGAGGTTTAAGACTTACGCTGGCCGGTGAAGCATTCATGAATTTCTGGTTCTTTGGTCCCGTAATGTTCGGGTTTCTTCTGGGATTGGGTGCCGCTTGGGCCGAGCGCTCCATGAAGAACTCAGCTACGCTTCCCATTCGCTATCTGTCGGTCACCGCCTTTGTATGGGTGTGCTTGTGGCTCTACATGGCCGGAACTCAGGCGGTCGCTACCCTTAAGTTCGAGGTAGTAATTCTTTCGGCAGTGTACTTTCTGGCACGTAAACGAACGGTGCAGGCACCCGTATCTGCTCTGCAACCTGCCTTGCAGTGATGCTTGTGAATCAGGTGACTTTAGTGAACCGCGAATCGGCCAATACGAAGCTGCCACACGTTGTGTTCGACGCCCGTTGGCTATCGACGGGAATAGGAACCTATACGTTGCAGCTGATTTCGCGCCTGAAGGCCTGCGGAGACATTTACTTGCGCGCGCTGACGGGAGCAGAACACAAGGCAGAACTGGAACCATTTTGCGACCAGGTGACGGTGGTTAGCTCAGGCATGTATTCAACCCGGGAACAAGTCGAAATTCCCTGGGCCGCCGGTCAATGCGACCTGTTGCATGTGCCGCATTACAATGCACCGCTCTTTCACCGCGGCGCCATGCTGGTATCGATTCACGACCTGACCCATATTCTGGACGACACATTTCGCGCGACCTGGAAAAGCCGGATCTATGCCCAGCCCATGCTTCGACTGGCAGCAGGTAATGCCGATCATATTTTTACCGTTTCCGAGTATTCCAAGCGCCGGATTATAGAGCACCTCGGGGTGCGCGCCAGCAAGGTCACGGTGGTGTACAACGGCGTAAGTCCACAATTTTTCCCTGAACTCCGCGATGAGTCAAGGACTACGGTTGGCCGCTCGTACGGTTTCGAAGGACCTTATGTCCTGTATGTCGGTAACCTGAAGTCGCACAAGAATGTCGCAGGCCTCATAAGCGCGTTTGCCGCGCTCCGATCCCGCCGGAAAGTTGAGCACAAGCTTTTGATCATCGGTGGAGACACCTCAGGCCGCTCCGAAATAAGGAGGGTGGCGGCCGACTGCGGGCTCAATGGAGCGGCGGTTTTCGCTTCGCCGGTTTCCCTCGAACTATTGCGGACTGCTTATTCGGGCGCGGACCTTACCGTGCTTCCGTCATTCGAAGAAGGCTTTGGTCTTCCAATCGTGGAGTCGATGGCATGCGGGACACCGGTGGCTTGTTCCTCTACTGCCTCCATGCCTGAGGTGGGCGGCGACGCAGCGGAATATTTTGAACCACGTAATGTCGAATCGATCACAGACGTGTTGGAGAAGGTCTTGTTTTCGCAGGATCGCTGGCAGACAATGCGAAAACTGGGAGTCGAACAAGCCGCCCGATTCAATTGGGAATCGTGTGCCCGCAAGCACTACGAGGTCTACAGGGGTTTTCTGAACTAGCATGAATAACTTCCCGGTCGAAGGTAGCGAAGGTTTCAAAGTCACCCTGGTTCATGACTGGCTAACGGGCATGCGGGGCGGCGAGAAAGTGCTGGAGTTGCTTTGTCAACGCTTTCCGCAGGCTCCCCTGTGGACTCTACTCTACGTTCCCGGAACCGTCAGCGACACCATCTCCAATCGCACCATTCGAACCAGCCCGATGCAATGGTTTCCCTGGGCGCGATCAAAATACCGTAATTATCTGCCGCTTTTTCCGTTAATCGCGGAATTAACACGCGTAAGCGATGCTGACTTAGTTATTTCATCGTCTCATGCGGTCGCCAAGGCGATGGTCAACAAGAGCGATTTTGGCCGTCCACTCCATATTTGCTATATCCACACCCCGATGAGATATGTGTGGGACCGCTTCGACGACTATTTCGGGCCCAGCAAGGTAGGAGCGCTTTTCTCCCATGCTGTGTTTCGTCCCATAGCAAAAATGCTTCAGTGGTATGACCTGCGAACTGTGGATCGGGTAGACAAGTTCATTGCCAATTCCCGGTTTGTGGCGGAGCGCGTACGGCGACTCTATGGCCGCGAGGCCGAAATACTGCCCCCGCCGGTTGATGTTCAGCGCTTTGCACGAATCGTAAGGGCGCCTGAGGATTGGTATCTGATGGTGACCGCCCTGGCCCCCTATAAACGCGTCGACCAGGCGATTTGCGCTTGCGCCGCCTTAGGTAGAAAGCTCAAGATCGTCGGCTCCGGGCCGGAGCGCAAGCGTCTGGAAGCTCTGGCCCGCGAGCGAGGGGGCGAAGTAGAGTTTTTCGGTTTCGTCGGCGAGGAAAAGTTAGGGGACTACTATGGGCGGGCTAAAGGTCTCCTATTTCCCGGCATTGAAGATTTTGGCATCGTGCCAGTGGAGGCGATCGCTTCCGGCTGCCCAGTCATCGCTTTAAAGAAGGGTGGAATCCTGGATTCGATGACCGACAGGACCGCTGTCTTGTATTCCGATGAGTCGGTCGAGGGGCTGGTACAGGCCATACGCGATTTCGAGCTTCGTAGCTTCGATGAGCGCGACCTTCGCCGCCGTGCAGCTAGATTCGCTCCCGAAAAGTTCTTAGCGGGTTTCGAGGATATCCTGGCGGAGGTACTAAAGGAAACGGCTCCTCGGGTCCTCGCCTACGGTACTTACAACTGATCTGGATGATGCTGGTTCGGCAAGGCCGCGATAGTGCAAGTTGATCTGGCGGAAACCGAACTCTAACCGCAGGGTTGCGACAATTCAAGCTCATCGCTGGCCACCTCGGGCGGTGATGGCTTAAGGGCCAAAGGTAGGAAAAGTCATGGCAGTGGAAGCGCTGGTACGTAAACTGATCCCGTCGACTGTCCTGGTCGCAAGAAATCCGTTGTTCTCTGCCGCGAGTTGCGTGGTCGACGCTACTTACGGCCGCTATGCGGAATGGCGGACTGGCGTGAAGATGCCGCCGCTGCGCTATATTGTGCGTACCGGTGTAGGGAACAATATCCTGTTTCCCCATCTTTACTACGCAACTGCCGGACACAAGGTATGGCAGTACTTTTTCTCGGAAGGTTTGGCCAACCTGGAGTCGAATATTGTCGATATCGGTTGTGGCTGCGGCAAGTCGGCGGCAGCCTTACGGGATTTTCGCTATGCCGATGTCGAATTTTCCGGGCACTACTATGGTTTCGATATTGATGCCGCTCTGGTGGAGTGGTGCAACGGCCATTTTCCAGCAGACCACTTTACGTTCTCATTGGTGAACGGAAAGAGTACGGTATACCCAGCATCAGGAAAGGCGCAGGCAGAAAGATGCCTGGCTGCGTGCCAAGACAATTCTATTGATCTGGTGTTTTCTCAGTCCCTGTTTTCCCATCTTCTAGAGGAGGACCTGGAGCACTATGTGCGGGAATCCTTTCGCGTGCTGAAGCCGGGCGGGGCTATGTGCATGACTTTTTTCTGTCTGGAAGACCTTGCAAAGCTGGGGTTGCTAGGCAACCGATGGAGTTTCAAGCATAAGATTGGGCGGGCCTACGTCGAGAACGTGGCCTTCCCAGAAGCAGCAGTCGGTTACGAAAGGAATATGGTAATCGACCTTGCCAAGGCTGTCGGATTTTCATCATCGGAGGTCACACTGCCTTCTTACCAAAGCTCCCTTTTGTGTAAGAAGTAGGGCGGAGACTTTTACGGACTAGTTGCGGCAGGCCATTCTGCCGGTGCCATCGAAAAGATCGAAAAGAATGTTCCATTCCTTCACTCGCAAAACTGGCGATTGAGAAACAATCCAAACGTTTCTAAAATCCTGTGTACATCATTTTGTAGTTTAGATTCAAGCGGGGCCTTAGAAGGACTTATGACCTTCCGCTGGTCGCAAGTAATCAAGACCAGGGAAGTAGGGGGCGGGCGTTGGCTATGACCTTGCGACTTAACTCGTATCGTTTCTACATACGATTGTGGACCTACTTGCTGCCGCTGGCGGCGTTTTCGGCCGCTGCGTATGTAAGGTTTGGCCTGCTGCGAAGCACTTTGGCACAGAAGGACTATGACCCGCACTTCTACTTCGCGGTGTTGTT
Source organism: uncultured Acidobacteriaceae bacterium (assembly GCA_963746515.1). Lineage (GTDB taxonomy): Bacteria > Acidobacteriota > Terriglobia > Terriglobales > Acidobacteriaceae > Bog-257. Next base: position 62,949 of record CAVVBO010000009.1, read on the forward strand.
GCTGACGACGTTAGTCTGGGGGATCACGGCTGAAGGCTATCGCCTTTGCGATATAGAGGAGTTGTTCCAGGAGTATACCGGGCTCAAGAAAGCCCTTTCCGCCTGCGCGACCACCTACGTCGTGCTGCTGTGTGTGCTGTTCTTTTACCGCCAGCAGAATTTTTCGCGTGTGTTCTTCGCAGTCAGCGCACTGGCGCTACTAGTCGATACGGTGCTAACTCGCCTGGCCTTCCGCACCCTGATGCGAGGTTGGCGTCGACAAAGAAGGCCAGTTCGCGTATTGATGGTGGGTGCCGATTCGTATGCCCGTCGCGTTGCCGCCCGTTTGGGCCGCATACCGTTTGCCGCTTCTGAGGTGGTCGCCCATATTCGGATTGCTGATGAGGACGTGGCCGTCTCGGATTTACCAGTCTTCGAACTGTGCGATATTGAAAAGGGAATTGGCTTACCCTTCGATGAGGTTGTGATTGCCGTTTCGGCAGACCGGCTGCCCATTCTGTCTACACTTTTCCGCTCCCTCGAACGGCTGTGCGCCCCAGTCCGGGCGATCATCGATATCGGCGGTATACCTTTGCTTCGCGAACGATTGTTTCAGTTCGGCGATATGCAGATGCTAGATCTGTCGACGACGCCGGCCGAGTCGCCTACCTATTTTGTCTTGAAGCGGATTTTCGATGTGGTGTTTTCGTTACTGGTCGTGATTTTGGCGGGTCCGCTGATGTTGCTGATTGCCGCTGTTATCAAGATCACGTCTCGCGGCCCTGTGCTTTTCCGCCAGGAACGGGTAGGCCTTAACGGACAGCACTTCACCATGTATAAGTTTCGCACCATGAACGTGGCATCGTCCTCGGAGAGTGAGACCCGGTGGACAACCGCGAACGATCCCCGGCGAACGGCTGTGGGCAGCCTTCTGCGGAGCACGAGTATGGACGAATTGCCGCAGTTCTTTAACGTCTTGAAGGGCGAAATGAGTGTGGTGGGCCCACGTCCGGAGCGTCCGTATTTCGTGAAGAAATTCCTGGAGGAGATTTCGCATTACAATACCCGGCACCGCCTGAAGGTTGGAATTACGGGGTGGGCCCAGGTCAATGGATGGCGCGGCGACACCTCCATCGCAAAGCGATTTGAGTATGACTTGTACTATCTGCAAAACTGGAGTTTCTGGCTGGACATACGGATCGTATGTTTGACGGCGTGGTCCGGCTTGTTCGGTAAGAATGCGTATTGATGTGGGCATTCAGAGCGAAGCAACGAATGCGGTCGCATAGCGACTAGCTGCCCAGATTTTTGAATACAGTTCGGGTGGAACCGAGGTCCGGCGAAGAGCCGGGCCTTTTTTTGTGTCCTAACCTTCTCGACGAAGAGACGAAATCAATGTTCGCCGTGCGGCTCTGGACACAGACGAGCCGTAGAGATTGGTCCATGTTGATGGTTGCTGGGTGCCCAACTTTCTCGCAAGAAATCCTGATGGAATTGCTGACGAAGCCTGCAACCGTTGCCGGCAAAGTAGGAGAGCGGCTTGATCGCATGGTCAGGCGGCTTCGATCCGCGCTGGCTTCCAGGCATACTCCCACAATGTGGGATACAGCCTTGGCGACTGATAAGCGACTCCCGAATGGTCTGAGGCGCGCGAGGTGCTCCGTTCCCGATTTGATCCCTCTGGCCAGGAAACCGTGCATTTCCTTTCAATAACATCCGCGACTTGCAGCTCCGCGCCGTCGTGGGGTTTGACCCCTATCGGGGCAACGTGCGATAGTTACCTGTTTCACCTAATCGCAACAATGCTGTAATCGTACATTCACATTTCCTATGGACCTCCCGACAACTCAACACTGCCAACGGAGCCGTTGATCGTGCGCCTGATCCCGCGTGAGACCAAGTTCTTCGACATGTTCGCTGAAGTCGCGGACAATGTTATTAAGGGTGCAAGGGTTTTGTCTGACCTGCTGCACGACTATGACTACGAAAAGCTGCCAGCTGCGGTGGAGAAGATCAAACAGATCGAGCACCACGGCGACGACATGACCCACCGCATCCTGATCAAATTGAACCAGACCTTTATAACGCCATTTGATCGCGAAGACATTCACCTGCTTACTTCATCGCTGGACGACGTGCTCGATTTCATCAATGGGGCCAGCGACCGCCTGCTGACCTACAAGATTGTCACGCCGTCGCCTTCGGCCAAGGTGTTGGCCGGAATTGTTTTGAAGCAGACAGAGGAGCTGGGTAAAGCGGTGGCGCTGCTCGACAAAAATGGCAAGCTGCTGGAGCACTGCGTGGAAGTGAACCGGCTGGAGAACGAGGCCGATCAGGTGAGCCGGGAGGCGATCGGCCGGCTGTTCGACGGCGATTATGACCCGATCACGCTGATCAAACTGAAGGAGCTTTTGGAGATTCTGGAAACCGCCAGCGACAAGGCCGAAGACGTGGCTAACGTACTGGAGACCGTCGTTCTGAAGAACGGCTGAGGCCCCGGACCCGTGCATTCGATCGCCAATCCAATCCAGGATGTGTACTTGTGAGCCCAGGGATTATCCTGCTCATCGTCACGGTTGCGACCGCGCTGGCCTTCGACTTTCTGAACGGATTTCACGATGCCGCGAACAGTATCGCAACGGTGGTTTCAACCCGCGTTCTCTCGCCGCGCTTGGCGGTAGTTTGGGCTGCGGCATTCAACTTCCTGGCGGCGTTCATTCTGGGTACAGCGGTGGCCAAGATGATCGGGCAGGGAATGATTCAACTCGACATCGTCACCCAGTACGTGGTGCTGGCGGGATTGCTGGGAGCGATTGTGTGGGACGTTGTGACCTGGCTGTTGGGTCTGCCTACTTCGTCATCGCATGCCCTGATCGGCGGTTATGCCGGAGCAGCTATGGCGCGAGCCACCATCCTTCACGGTTGGCGCAGCGCGCCGGCGGTCATCATTGCCAGCGGCTGGACCAAGACGCTGATCTTCATTGTGGTGGCGCCGGTGATGGGCTTTGTGCTGGGCTTCGGCTTTATGGTTGCCATCTCCTGGATCTTCCAGCACAAATCGCCGCTCCAGGTGGACAAGCTCTTCCGCAAACTGCAACTGGTTTCCGCAGCCTTCTACAGCCTGGGACATGGCGGCAACGACGCGCAAAAGACGATGGGTATTGTGGCCGGCGCGCTTTACACGGCAGGCGTGATGAGTCCGCGCGATTTTGCCGCCAACTGGGGACGCTGGCACTGGCCAATTATTCTTGCGGCCAACGCCGCCATCGCGCTGGGTACGTATTCCGGCGGGTGGCGCATCGTGCACACCATGGGATCGAAAATTACCAAGCTGAAGCCGGTAGGCGGATTCTGCGCCGAGACGGCGGGCGCCATCACGTTGTTTGGCACGGCGCTGGCGGGAATTCCGGTAAGCACCACTCACACCATCACGGGAGCGATTATCGGGGTAGGAACCACGAACCGGATTTCGGCGGTGCGCTGGGGAGTCGCGCGGCGCATCGTATGGGCCTGGATCATCACCATTCCAGCATCGGCCGTAGTTGCCATGGTGGCGTTCTGTATCATCCGGCTGTTCAATCCCACAGCGTAGGACATTGCCATGAGGGCCTTCCAATGCGCGTCCCCCGGCAGAGTAATTTCTTACCAGCATCGTGTAAGAACTGCGCAGCCGCGACGTTCTCCCGGACTCCAGAAGGTTTCAGGGGCCGCTTGATTAGTATGGATTCCGCCGATAGCAGCGCTGGCCTGAAACGTGCACGTAAAGACTGCGGCCTCGCGACTTAGCTGTTTACGTCGCGCCGCGATTGCCATCGGCCCCGCTTTACCACGAACTCCCCACGACCCTCGAAGTGTTCAGGCAGTGAGTAGCAGTCAGACCTCGAGGTCTGTCTCGCGCGGCACTGAGGCCTAATCACAAATCAAAGGAGATTGCCGGTATGCAGCAAAGCACTTTGCGCAAGCCCCTGTCTTGCGCCGGATGGGCAGTATTGGCGGTTGTCGTGGGATTGATGACGGGCTCGGCCTTCGGGCAGACCGGTTATTGGCACACCAGTGGAAACCAGATTCTGGATGCGAACGGCCATGTGGTGCGGGTCGCCGGGATCAACTGGTACGGGTTCGAGACCACCGACGAGGTAGTCCATGGGCTGTGGGCGCAGGATTATCACTACATTCTGAATGCGATCAAGAGCAACGGATACAACGTCATCCGCATGCCGATGTCGAACCAGATGGTGGAGACGCCCATCATTCCGACTAACATCAGTTATCACAACGGCAGCGGGCCGATCAACACCGATCTGGAAGGACTGAACTCGCTGCAGATCCTGGACAAGATTGTGGCCTACGCGGGACAGATCGGGCTGCACATCATCCTGGACAATCATCGCTCCGAGGCGGGCAACGGCGCCGAAGGCAACGGTCTGTGGTATACGACACAGTATCCCGAGAGCGCATGGATCAACGATTGGGTTTCCCTGGCGCAGCGCTATCTGAACAACTCCACGGTGATTGGTTTCGATTTGCGCAATGAGCCGCACAATGACCAGAGCGGCGGATCCTGCTGGGGCTGTGGTCTGACATTGTATGACTGGCGGCTGGCGGCCGAGCGAGGTGGAAATGCCGCGTTGAACGTCAATCCCAACTTGCTGATGTTTGTGGAAGGTACCGACTGCTACAACAACGATTGCGACTGGTGGGGCGGAAATCTGGAAGGCGCGCAGACGTATCCTGTCACGTTAAGCGTAACGCATCAACTCGTGTACTCCGCCCATGACTACGGGCCGAATCTCTATCAGCAGAGTTGGTTTAACGGGAGCACCACTTACCAAAGCCTGGTTGCCGTGTGGACGCGGTTCTGGGCCTATCTCAGCCTGAATAACGTTGCGCCGGTTTGGGTGGGAGAGTTTGGCACCACCAACAACAATAGCGATATCGAAAGCACGGTTCCGGGCTCGCAGGGACAATGGTTTCAGAGCATCGTAACTTTCCTGCAAAGCAACACCCAGCTCGACTGGACCTATTGGGCGCTGAACGGGGAAGACAGTTACGCCCTGCTCGACAGCAACTACGATTCGACTCCGGTCAGCTCGCTGAAGCAGCAATTGCTGGCGAGCATCCAATTCGGCAGTGGAGGTGGCGGAAACTGTCAGGTCGCGCCGCCAGCGCCAACCGGACTCGCTGGGACCGCGGTTTCCTCCAGCCAAATCAACTTGACGTGGAATGCGGTGACGGCCCCGCCGGGGTGCACCGTGACTTACAACGTCTATTCCAGCCGGTTGGCGAATTTCCTGCCGGCTCCGGCAAACCGCATCGCCAGCGGCGTGGTCGCAGCCAACTATGCGAACACCGGTTTGCTGGCGTCGACTACTTACTACTACATTGTCAGAGCTGCCGATTCGATAGGCGAGTCGGGCAATTCCAACCGTGCCAGTGCCACGACGCAATCGGGTAGCGGAGGCAGCGGGTGCCACATCATCTACCTCGATCAGAATGATTGGGGTACGGGCTTTACCGGTGCGGTCTCGATTAAGAACACAGGAACTACCCAGATCAATGGCTGGACGCTGACCTGGACGTGGTCAGGGAACCAGCAGATGATCCAATCGTGGAACTCGAATTACACGCAGAGCGGGCAGAACGTTTCGCTGACCAATGCGGCGTGGAATGGAACCATCGGGCCGGGCGACACACTGACCGGCATCGGCTTCAATGCGAATTACAGCGGGACCAACAATAACCCGACTGTTTTTCATCTGAACGGGATGCTGTGTCAGTAGGGTAGGGAAGTGCGCCCACCCCTGTCGCCGGCTTTCAGGCGGCAAGGGTGAGGCGCTCATAGCATGGAAACTAATCTCCCGACAGTCGTTTCGAATCCTCCACCCACTGAGAACGACCTTCGGTTAGTTGCCGGCGATCTCCACCACAATCGTCTTTTGCTCCCGCGGCTCTTTCGTTTCCCAGGACCTCCGATAAGCAAAGCTTAGTTCGGTCCGACCGGCACGCAGGGCAAGGAATTCGAATCGGTGTAGTCCGGGCGCGCCAGCGCTTGTCGTGCTGGCCTCATAGGTGGCGTTCACTAACTCCACCATGCCGACATTCTGCGGCGCTGGCGTGAATTCCCAGCGAAACCCAGTGGTGGCATTCCCTGGGAGGGTCACCTGGAAAGTCTCGCCAGCGGAGGCCCGAACTACCTCATCCATGAATCACCACTATGGTCATTTGTACCACTGCGTGCCGCTGATTCCCCAGAACGGATAGGTTGTGTCGATTTCACACTGGCCGTAGGCGATCTCGAAGAAGCCATTGTCGCCCCAACTGGAGCCCCAACTATTCTTACAAATCCAGCACTTCTTGGTTTCGTTGTAGCCGATCACCTCCACGCAATGCAGGCCTGCCAGGGATCCCGTCGTGTAGGAGTAGACTCCGCTGGAATAGCCGAAGAAGTCGTCGAACACCTCGAACACGCACATAGTGGGACCCATGGTGCACAGGTAGTTTTTGCGATCGGCGGCGGTCCACAACACGGTGTGATCGGTGATCTGCACCGCTTCGCCGTCGCGCTCCGAACAGACAGTGCAGGGCATGTCATGGTCCTGGTAGGGGAAGCAGCTCTCTAGCGACACTCCCTTACTTAGCAAGTAAGTCACGGCACTGTCTGGCCACCATCCGCCGCAACTACCGCCGCCGCAGAACAGCAGCTCGGCTTCGGAGAGATCCAGACTCACGTTGTGTTCGATCAATACCATCGACTCAAGCGTTCCGATGGTGCCGAAGGAAACGCACGAACCGCAGCCGCCCTGATCCTTGACCGAAGTCACATTATCCCGGCCCTTGCGATTGCGCCAATCCACGACGGCTGGGCACAAGTGGATGAACTTGGCGATAATTTCCAGGATCTGCGAATTGAGTTGGAGAAAATCAAGTTTGTCCGTGGCCGCCGCGGCGGTCCCAGCCTTCCTGGTCGCATGGGCCGTCAGCCGCATGCCCAGTTCCTGCGCTACGATGGTGGCGATGTCGGGCTTGGGAAGCTCCCTCAGCTCTTTAAGACGCTCGCGATCGACGACCACACCCAGACGCCGCTTCTTCTGCTCATCCGAAAGACGCAGGAATTCATGGTCCTTCGCGACCCATGCAGCTTTCTTCTCGTGGATCGCTGCCTGGATCGCGGTTAAGTTTACTTGAGCCATCACGTTACTCCTCTGTTTGATTAGCTAGTGCGAATTTGCGATTGAGATAGGTTGTGCTACCAATCGTTCCAATCTCTCTTCGTGAACAAATACATAGATACCTCGTTGGCAAATAGCCAATAAGGATGTTCCATGAGCGTATTTTCCCGGGAAGGTTCCGGGTCTTGTGGCGCACTGTCAGAGGGAGCGAGACTGAGGTGGTTTTCCTGCTAATAGAGACGCAAAGCCAAAGTGCAAGCTAGGGGCCAACTCGGAAGACGCAGGAGTACCTTTGGCTTCCAATGCATTTGCTATGAGATGCAGACGCGGGAACTAATTCCGCAGGGATTGCGAGCCGATATTCGCCTGATGAGGCTATCCTTATAGATATAGGCGACAAGCTTTACGGTTAGTTTAGTTGATGCCGTAAAGATTGCTGGTCCCGGTCAGGAAGAGGACCGCAGCAAGGATCGCGAGAACTTGGGTGTTTTATAAACCCGCGCACGAAATCAGAATCCCGACGCGGCGTCACTCGCTTCCTCAAGCAGCAGGCCGTTATAGAAAGATGCAACCAGTAGGCGTCCTTTGTAGTTCTGGGCGGTACGGATTGAGACTCCGGCCTTGGGCGTGCTCTGCCAACTCTGTCCGCCATCCTTGCTCTGGAACACGGTGTGCGAATGCAGCGCCGTCGCCAGCAGCCGCTGGCCGTTGATGTCGTAACGTACCGCCAGAACATCGTTCTTGGGAAGGCCGCCAAGCATATATTGCCAGGTCTGTCCTCCGTCCGTGGAGCGCAGTGCGCCTTGGGCGGTGCCCAGCCAAAGCACAGCGCCGGGTGTCAACGTCAGGTTATAAACTCCGCTCACATATTTCGGTAGCACCACGCTGGTCCACGTCTTGCCATTGTCGTGTGAGAGGTAGGCGCCCTTAAGGCCGGCCAGCGTCACGATTCCGTCGTCATAGCTGTTGACGGCGCTGAACTCGCGCTCTCCCTGGACCTCCTGGCCGTACCACCGCTCACCCTGGTCTACGCTGACGAACAACCCGTCGTCCGTGGCCGCAAACCAGGCCTTCTCGCCTATCTGCAGCGAGCGCACACGCGGCGCATTGGCAAGGGGAATCAGCGGCTCAGCCGGTGCCTTTGCTTTAGCAACAGAAGAGTTTCGCTTACCAGCCGCAGCCGTTTTGGAGGATTTATGTTGGGAAGCCGCCGGCGAAGGCTCGGCTTCCGCTGCCTTCGGTTGCTCTTCCGGCATGGGCCCGCGAATCATCTTCATCGGCACCCAGGAACCGGTTAACGATTCCAACCGGAAGATACCGTGATTGGTGCCCGCGAACAGCGCTCCGTGCTCCGCCTGTTGCAGGCTCAGCACATCGCGGCCCGCCAGTCCGCGACTAGATTGCCGCCAACTCTTGCCGACATCATCGGACAGGAACAAGCCGCCTTGCTCCTTATCATTGGCTACTCCCACATAGAGCCGGTTTGGGTCCTGGCGGTCCACAAGAACGGCGTCGACAACGCGATGGGAGAATCCCCGGTTCGAGCTTACGTAATGCGCGAACCCGTCGTCGCTTGCCAGTACTCCACGCAGGTCGGTCGCTACCAGCACACGATTCGGATTTCGTGGATCGATCAGGACATCGTTGACGATCACATCGGGTGAGGAAACCAACTCCCATTTGGTACCTCCATCGGCTGTCTTCCAAAGGCCGCCTGTAGTGCCGGCGTAAACGACCGACGGGCGCTGAGGATCTTGTTTCAGCACGCGGGTGCGAATTGCGGAGTGCGGCAGTCCCTGCACCCGGTGAAACACTTCGGCGCCATTATCGCTCTTGTAGATGCCCGAGCAGGCACTGGCATAAACCCTCGAGGGAACCTTGGGATCGACAATGATGCTGAAGACATCGGAATCGTCGAGGATTCCTTCCTTGAGATTGTGCCAGTTTGCCCCCCCGTCGGTGGTCTTCCACGGCAGATGGCGCGTGCCGGCATAAATGATCTCGGGGTTTTGCGGGTCGATGGCGACCGAAACAAAATTCTTCAGCGAGGAATGGTTCTCGATAGCGGCGGAGTTCTCCGGCGAGATACGCTCCCAGGTCGTGCCGCCGTCATTGGAACGGAACACACCATCCAGGGCGCCGATCACCAGCGTGTTATGGTCGCTAGGCGCCATGGCCAGGGCACGGATCGACTTGCCATGCGCTCCCATCAACTCTCGCCAGGTCCGGCCACCGTCATCGGAGCGGAAGACGCCGCCCTCATTGTCGTTGAACAGTCCCCAAGCCGCGGCATACACGGTCGCCGGGTTGGTGGGATCGAAGACGATGTGGTCGACAACGTAGTCGTCACCCAGTCCGAGGTGTGCAAAAATCGTCCACGAACTTCCACCGTCTTGGGAAACGAACAGCTGTCCCGCGCTGGTGCCCAGCAGGATGCGGTTGGGATCGCCAGGATCGTAGGCCAGGCTGCGCACGTTGCCACCTTCCGGCCCAATCAGTCGCCAGTCGGACGCTAAGGCACCAAGGTTGAACAGCGTTCCGACGCAGAGAAATAAGGTTGCAACAAATGCCGCGATACCGCGCATAAAGAAAGCCCCATCTGCCTTGCTTTGTGGAAGTGGAATGAGAGAGCAGCCTCTGGAGAAATGATAACTCGCAGTCTGCCTGATGCGTACGTATCAAACTAGAGGCGACAACAGTCTTGAGCGTCGCGCGTGTCGGCAAAAGGCCGAAAGCAGATTCCTCGGCGGCTGAAGCCGCGTCGGAATGGCGAGAATAAAAGGCCTGTACGGCGCACCTAAAGGTGCGCCCCTTCAAAACGTGTGGAACCTGACTTTTTCGGCAGCCTGTAAAGCGGCAATGATTTAATGGCCGTTATGGACGGCCTAAAGTGTCTGCGTGAGAACTAGTGCCGTCCCTCCGGTGTCTGTGTCGTAGCTAGTGTCGCCGCTCTGCGGCTCGTTTTTTTTCCCACTGGATCGGGGCTGACGCCCCCGCCTAACACCATCTCGCCGCTGCGCGGCTGGTTTTCACGCTCGTCTGGTGCGATGCTTCCCACCGTTTCGTTTCGACTTGAGCTATGACACAGACACCTCCGGGACTCGAACTTTCCCCCACTTTACCCAGGGCTCATGCCCTGGACTACGATTGTTCCGCCCTTCGGGCTGATTTTTTCGCCGGGTTCTTGGCATTCCCATCCCAATTTTCAAATTCGAGTTCTCACGCAGATACTTAGAGGCCGTCCCCTTCCTTCGAGTTCTCACGCGGATACTTAAAGCCGTCCCCTTCCATAGCCGACTCAATCAGATATTCCTCAGAAAAAAGCCGGCGAGAGGCGTACCTCTCACCGGCGTTGAGTCGAGCTACATCACCTCAGCTACTGTGCTGGAGCAGCAGCGGGAGGCGCTGATTTGGCCTTGTGGCTCTTCTTGGCCGGTGCAGGCGCGTTACGCGACTGCGGCTGAACTGCGCTTTCGTCAACCACGGTACCCTCTTCCATTTGCCCGCCGCACATGGTGCCTTCGGGGACAAAGTAGAAGTGAGTGGCCTGACCCTTGGCCTCACCCTGACGAGGCGTGACGCGGCTGGCGTCAACCTTGTTGGGGCCATCGGTGGTCAAGTAGTACTTGACGTTGACCGAGCGCTGCGCGCCCAATTGCTGCATGTTGACCGACTCTTCCTGGTTGGTGTAGCCCACGATGTCCAGCTTGCCATTGGGCATCTGCTGCAACCGCAGAGAGAGTTTGTCGAGCGTGTCCTTGCAGTCGTTGTCTACGCGCCACGGCTTCTTGGGGTTCTTCTCGAAGGTGCACTCGCCCCAATCCTCGATCACCTTGCACTTCTGAACAGCAGGCACGGTGATGCTGGCCGAGCAGCTGGCCGACAGATTGGCACGCGCGTCGGTTGCGGTGCCGGTTGCGGTTACGGTGTTGCCGGCGTCAGCGTTGGTCGCGGTGACCGTGACCGAAGTGCCGGTGCTGGCGCCCATGGTGCCGCCGCTGGTCGTCCAGCTATAAGTTAACGGCCATCCCTGAGGATCGCTGGCTGTCATCGTGACAGTTGCCGACTCGCCAATCGCAATGGTAGTGATCGTCGACGAGCAGCTTACGACCGGAGGCTGCGGCTGCTTGATGGTGAAACTAGCCGAGCAGGTCGCCGTGTTGTTCTTCTTCTCTTTGGGATCGGTGATGGTGGCATTGGCGGTATAGCTTCCCGGCGCCAGGCCGGCCGTATCGATGGTCGCGCCTTGGGCATTGGTGGCCGATGGCTTACCGCCAGTCGTTGTCCAGGCATAGGTCAAGGTGTGCTTCGGGTTGAAGTTGGCACCTGTGCTGCTGACCGTCACCGGATCGCCAGACCACACCGCAGACGGGGATGCTGAACAGCTCGCAGTTACCGGTACCGGTGGTGCGCCGCCGAACATGAAATTCAATCCGCCAACGTACCGGAAATTATTTTGGTGAGCGGTGTAATTGACATGATTGGCGCTGAAGCGAGTGTAGAGGTAATCTACCTCGACCGGCCGGATGGCCAAGTGCTTGGAGACCCTAAGATCAAGGCCTCCGCCGAACGCCATGGCAAATCCGTTGTTATCGCCGTTGCCCGAGAGACATCCAGTCTCGATCTTGCAGAGGTTTCCATAAACATTGGTGTGCGCAGCCCCAAACAGGGCCTCAGCAAACGGCTGAAACACTCCGGTGTGTTTCTTGATCTGGGGACCAAACATATAGGTGAAGAGGTTGCCGTTCACATTTCCCAGGAACTGGCCGTTTTCGGTCACCCTAATGCCGCTACCCTGCGTGTACCCCATCAGGTCGGCTTTAAGGCCGAAATAGTTCCCGAAGTTGAAGTCAACCTGTCCGCCACCACCAAACACGTTGAAGCTGGTGATGGGAGCCAAGTTGGGATGTACGTTAATCATCGAAAAACCAAGAGGAATTTCCACCTTGGGAACATCTTGTGCCCAAGCTGTAACTCCCAATACCAGGGCGATACACAGCAGCGCCGCTTTTTTCATGGATCTCATTCTCCGCTTGTTTGAATTTGGGGACGACTGCGGTTTACCGCTAAGTCGCTAACGTTTGAGAAGTGCCGTAACGCTCAATGATGGCTCAACTCTGAAAGCGAGCATTACTCAACTTGAATTGTAGGGACACGGGAGGTTACTGGATACTGCCAAAAATGCTAGAGGACTCCCTAAGAAACTGTAATAGCGTCCGAAAGTCCGCGGTGATATAGAATGTAGTACTACTTTTGGATGGTGCAATTGTAGTGCTGCGCTTAGTTATGCCTCACCACAACCTTGTAACTTCTACCCGTTGTTCCGTTTTGGAACGGCCAAGGGTTACTTTGCCGCCGAGCACAAGAGGGAATCTTCTTATTATTGGAATGCCCAGTTTGGGAAATGCTCAGTCCAGAAATATTCACTTTTTGGAGATCAGGGCGTTTGTCTGGCCGGCGACCGACTTCAGGGACGGTGGTTCTCGCCCTCGAACGTCGCGAAGATCGACTGGAAGAGTCCGCTTGACATCAAGTCGAGCGAGCGACGGCGGACGCTAAGTCCCACATTGCGGGACAGGCGGGAAGTTGACGATTTTGCTTCGCAGACACCCGGTGCGGGCCCTATACTTCGCCTAACCCTAGTTAAACAAATGGATTGTGGCCGATGCAAGACGTAACGGAACAAGACATTTCGCCTCCGCAACGGCAAGAAGCGTTCCGGATTATGTTCGAGCAGGCCGGTTTCGGCGTGGCCCAAGTGTCACTGCATGGAGAGTGGCTGGCGGTGAACCAATCGCTGTGCGACATGCTGGGATATTCGCGTCCGGAACTGCTCGCAAAAACCTTGCCAGAGGTTACCCGCTTTGATGACGTCGAAACCGAGCTGGCCGATTGCCGTCGCTTGCTCGGCAATCAGATCCAAAGCTTCTCGAGCGAGAAAAGGCATCTGCGGGGAGATGGACGTGTCGCCTGGCTCAAGGCCACGATCACCCTGGTTCGCGACGATGTTTCCGGCGAGCCTGCCAGCTATTTGGCCGTAGTCGAGGACCTTACGCCTCATAGGAAGCAGGTCCAGCAAGTGCTGGTTGAAGGTGACAAGCGTTTTCGGGGCCTGGCTGACAGCATCAGCGATGTCTTCTTCACTCTCGATCGAGGCCTGAGGTGCACGTATTGGAACAAGGCTGCTGAAAGTCTTACTGGTATGCAGGCGACCGATGCTGTGGGGAAGATGATAGGCGAAATTTTCTTGGACGGAGCGGACCGCGCAAGAGCCGAGAAAATCTATGAAGAGGTGCTGGCCCTTCAACAAATACGCAATTTTACGGGCCCACACGCGGTTGGCGAAAAGAAGCTGCTATTGGAAGTTACGGCATATCCTTCGCAGGGAGGAATCTCGGTCGTGGCCCGGGATATCGGAGAACGCCGCAGGTCAGAAGAGATGCCGCGCCGCCTGGCTGCCATTGTGCAGTCGACCGATGACGCGATTTTAACCGTGACCCCGGAAGGCCATATCGCCAGTTGGAACCGGGGTGCGCAAAAGCTTTTCGGATACTCTGCCAGCGAGGTGCTGGGCAGGGAAATCACCCTTCTCGTCCCGCCCCACCTACACGACGAAGCGCGATCCATTCGGCTAAACGGATTCAGGGGAAAAGGAATCCAGGGATATGAGACGCAATGGCTTAACCAGGGCGGCAGCGCGGTAGACGTGTCGCTGTCAATTTCTCCGGTGCTCGATGCCAACGGATCCATCATCGTCATTTCGCTTATTGCGCGCGACATTTCTGAGCGCAAGCATACCGAGGCTGTGCTGCAGCGACAGGTGACGTTTAACGAGCTCATGACTCGGGTGCTGATTCGTTTCACGACTTGCAGGTTCTCGGAAGTAGCTTCCAGCGTGATCGTGGCCCTGCAGCAGACGGCGGAGTTCCTCGGAGTAGACCACGCCCATGTCCTTATATTTTCACCGGATCGAACCACCTGGACGGCGACGCACGAATGGTGTGGCCGCGAGGTCGCGCTCCAAACCGGTAACTATCAAAATGTTCCGTTCGGTACCGTGCCTTGGAGCGAGTCGAGAGTGTTGGCAGGACAAGTCGTCAGGATCAACCGGGTCGACGACTATCCGGCCGAGGCAGCCGAGGAGCGGCAGATTTCAGACGTGCAGGCGGGGATGCAATCCATCCTGCTGGTTCCCATTCATGGGGCAGCCGGAGTGATCGCCGGTGCCGTGGGATTCGATTCCCATGCCCGGCCCGTAACCTGGTCAGACGACGATGTGGTGCACTGCAAAATGGTGGGCGACGCCATCGCCACCGTATTGGAGCGCAAGCGGGCCGAGGAAGCGCTGCGTAACTCGGAAGAGAAATTTTCCAAGGCGTTTGAGGCCAGCCCCGCGATCATCACCATCATTCGCATCCGAGACCGGCGTTACCTGGAGGTCAACCGGGCTTTCGAACAGCACACCGGATTCCTGCGAACCGAAGTTCTGCACCGCTCGATAGCCGAAGTGGGTCGCGGCTCGGATCTGCGCAGCCTCAACCACGCCTTCGAGAGAGTTCTGGCCCAGGGAAGCGTCCGAAACCTGGAAGCGCGGTTGCGCACCAAGAGCGGCACCTTTCTGATTGTGCTGCTATCGGCGGAGATCATTGAATTTGACGGGCAGACCTGTGTACTGACGGTGGCGGAGGATATCACCGAACGCAAACAGGCTGAAGACGCCTTACGCGAGAGTGAAGAGCGCTTCCGGGTGATGGCCGACAGCGCTCCCATCATGATGTGGATGGCGGGCGCGGATAAGGGTTGCACCGATTTTAACCGCGGCTGGCTGGAGTATAGAGGACGCACTTTGCAACAGGAGAGTGGTGACGGTTGGATCGCCGGCGTCCATCCTTCCGATCTACGAAGGTGCATCGACACCTACCATAGCGCTTTCGATCAACGGCAACCGTTCATTATGGAATATCGCTTGCGACGCCATGATGGGGAATATCGATGGGTCACCGACACCGGAGTTCCGCGGCTGCTGTTGGATGGCAGTTTCGTTGGCTACATTGGCTGCTGCATCGACGTGGATGATCAGAAGCAAACGGAACTGGCACGCACAGAGCTGTCGCGGCGACTCATGACGGCGCAGGAGGCGGAACGTACTCGAATCGCCAGAGAACTGCACGACGGTATCGGCCAGTCTCTGGCGTTGCTGGGAATCCAGATGCAAAGAGCCAGTCAACCCGCAGCCGTGCGCCTGGGAAAGAAAAATCCCGGACTGGCGGAGCTCTGCGGAAAGTTGAAAGAAATCGGCAATCAAGTCAGCCGGCTTTCCCATCAACTACACTCGTCTGAATTGGAGTTTCTTGGCTTGGCCGTGGCCGTCAAGAGCCTGTGCCGCGAGTTCTCCGAGCAATATCCCATCAAAGTTGAATGTGTCTGCAGGGATGTTCCAGTAGAGCTAGACAACGAGGTCGCACTTTGCTTTCTCAGAATCGTGCAGGAAGCCTTGCACAATGTCGCCAAGCACAGCCATGCGTCGGTGGTCTATGTGGAGGTATGCGGCCTCCCCAACGAGCTGGCGCTAGCCATTTCCGACGATGGTATTGGCTTTGACCTGAACAAGGTCCGTACGACGGTAGGACTTGGCATGGTGAGCATGCGCGAGAGAATGCACTTGATCGGCGGAGAGTTTACGATCTCTGCCAAGCCGGGCAAGGGAACAAAAATTCAGGCGAAAGCGCCGGTCGTGATGAATGCCAGCTGAAGTCGCCTACGGTTAGGGAAGCTCTGAATAAGTTCCGGTTTTGAAAGGGCACGGCTCCAGCCGTTCCCGCGCGGCATTGACGCTGTCGGGCTTTAGAGCAATTTCACCCTGACTGTACACGCTTTGAAGGGGCACGCCTTCAGGCGTGCCGAAAGCTGGATGCAAGACATCGGCTTTAGCCGCTGAGGGGCGTCGCCGCTCTACCGAATCGAGCATACCGCAAGGAAATAACTAAGGGTTCGCCACCCCAAAAACGACCCTTTGTGAAACACGGGCGGGGGCTACTTCTGCTCGATTCCTCTACATTGCCACATTGCGGCGTTTCACAGGACTAATGTCCGAGGTCAGCTCAAACTCTTGCTCGATGAGCGCGCCTGTTAGCGTCAGTCAGGATGTTTTGAATTCGGCCTTCCAGCCTTGAAGACCGGTGCTCCAAACGGGCGTCGTTCTATTGGTTTTCTATGCGCGGGGCGGACCCATGGGATAACATGACTTTTGAAGGAGGGCTTGATGGATTTTGCTAAGAAACGGCACGAACGATTCTTACTGGACCGATTTCTTGAGCGTCAAGGAATATCGCCTGCATCCATCGAACCATTAGACCCACCTGACTTCCTCATCGACATTGAAGGGCGTAAAGTCGGTATCGAGGTGACTGAGCTTTTCATTCGGAGTAATAAATCGGAGGTGCATCCCCAACCGGACGAAGAACCCCTTCTCCAAGCAGTAGAGCCAAGTACCGATCTGATTGTGTCCAAGGCACAAAAAATTTATTTCGACGCCGGCAACCCTCCCATCCGGGCAACAATCTGGTTCTCAGATCGCACCACACTCGACAAGAAGAAGGGCGATCAGATTGCCGAGCTGATTGCACATCAGATCCAGATTATGAGCCTCCAAGATTCACAGGCAGTTGCCTGGAGATCGAGCGAGGATGAGAACGAAGAGCGCTCTTTATCTGAGTGGGTCGCTATCATTCGTACCGAGAGAGTGCCTAAACTCCAATTTGCTCGATGGGCTGTCGCAAGACCTGGACTGGTTGTTACCCTAACCCCCAAGCACCTCCAACAGGTCATCGACAAGAAAGCTAAGAAGATCAACGGCTACAAAAAAGTTGCAGAAGAAATTTGGCTTTTGATCGTTGCTGACCGCACTCGACCCTCGCAAAAATTTTCCGTTATGCCAGACTTCCCTTTGGATTCGATCTCCAGCCCCTTTGCAAAAACGTTCTATTACGGCTACGTCTCCGACGAGGTATTGAGCTTTGAAGCACTGAAGGTGCAAACAGGTGTCTGAGGTGGGACGGCGGGCGACCCAGGTCTGGATTTTTGGGCCTGGGATAGCACGGACATTTTCCTGCAAGCTCCGCAGCAAAATTCTCAATTATGTGGACTAGGGTAGACCTTTCCAGTGGTCCTTCGACGCGTTTCTCAAGAAACGACCTTTTGTGGAACGGTT
Source organism: uncultured Acidobacteriaceae bacterium (assembly GCA_963746515.1). Lineage (GTDB taxonomy): Bacteria > Acidobacteriota > Terriglobia > Terriglobales > Acidobacteriaceae > Bog-257. The sequence goes on from CAVVBO010000009.1 coordinate 80,307, forward strand.
TTATGGGCTGATTCTTGAGTATAAGAGTTGGTCCAGTATCTGGCCGTCTTTTATCACGCTACTACGCAGCCGACCTTCCAAGAAGAACCCCGCCTTCTCTAATACCTTGCACGAATTGGCGTTGGTGGCAAACGGCTCGGCATAGATTCGTAGCAGCTGAAAGCGTTCAAAGGCATACTCCGTAAACTTGGTGACCGCCTCGGTCATGAGTCCCTTACCCCAATACGGCTCACCCAACCAGTAACCCATTTCCGCCGTCAAACGATGAACATCCTGATTGAGGGAAAGTCCAATACCTCCAATGGCTTCTTCCTGGGTCGCAATTGCGAAATGCGTTGCAGGAGATTGACGGCCCACCATTTCTAAGAACGCCGCTGCGCTGGCTTCTGTATACGGATGCGGAAATAGATCGCGCAAGTTTAGCCAGACCTTGCGATTGTTCGCATATTTCACCAAGGCGGCTGCGTCGGCGCTACTCCACGAACGGATGACCCCAAATGAAGTCGGGATATGCATTGAGTCCACCTTACCGCGCAATGTACCAACATTCAATGCGCGAGAAGGGTCATACCCACATCGGCCGCGAATGGCCGTTGGGTCTGCACCAACTCGGAAACCTCTCTCCAAGCCCGGCTTACTTGCCTCCCATGACGATAGCCTCGGCTGTACCGGACCCGCACATACCGTAGGTAGCTCCGGAAACGCAGGCACCTACCGAATACTTGAAGCATCCCGTCCGTTTGGGGGCCACGGACACGGGCTTCTGGGCTCCACCGATAATCGCGTCGGGTGGATCAAATGGCGAGGATGGACCGAAGTCGATAACAAACCCGGTGTTCTTCGCCGAAGATTGCCACGTCACCGTCGTGCCGGGCTTAAGGCAGAAAAGGGAATTGCCCTTGGCTTGGGGAAAGCCTGGAGTCGCCGTGGCCCCGCTCATCCCAGTTCGCTTGATGTCGACGGTACAAGGACCGGAAGCCGGGCAGGTATTATCCGCCGTACATAAGCTTTGCGGATTGGGTTCGTCGCAAACGTACTTACCTTTGGACTGGGCCACGGCAACGCTGCTCAGCAAAAGCATCGAGAGTGAAACCAAAATAGAGACTGTAAACGTACGCTTCACCTTCATAAGGTCCTCACTTGGAAATGTTTCAACTTGTCTCGTAAGTCGATACCGCATTGTTTCTGTCAGGGCACCCTTCGGCTGCGCTGAGGGCAGGCTAATCAGACGTGCCGTAAAGCGGCCCGCTATAACTCGGGCTTTAAGCCCCCGCGTGAGTTCTTGCAGGGGCTGAAGCCGGGCCTCGAAAGCATGTCGTTCGGCACGACTGAAAGTGGTGCCTGATGCAAACCGAGATCATTTATGAGATAGCTTGATAGCTTCTGCTAACCAGCGGCTGCCCAGACCTGCCTCAGACAATCGAATGCTTATGGCACAACCTAAACGCGGTACCCAGGAACAAAATCTCCACCGGGTTGGGTGCGTCCCTGTTAGTTCTCGCCCGGTGTTCCCGCCCAATCGATGATGTTGCCCAGTCTCCACGGATTCTTGTTGAGCTCCAGGGTAAACTGACCGTCCGAGCCGATCGTCAACTGGGCAGCCGGATACAGGACTCCGTTACTCTTGCTCTTATCCTGATCGTTCAGGTTGATCTCGCCGGCCGTCAGATTGTAATACTGGCTTTGAGTGTCGTAGTAGGCTTCGCCAAAATGGATGGGCCGGTTGGTGGCGAAGCGAATCGTCCTGCCGGTGGGCGTGTCGATCAGTTTGATGAAACTGAGGTCATAGCCAAGGGTTCCGGTAATCGAGATGCGGCCTACCGCCTTCATCTTCTCCAGAGCGTTGACCAGTCCCTGGTTCTGGCCCTTCTGGAAGGCGTCGACAAGAATATCTTCGTCGGCCGGGGTCGAGTACTGGTAGATGATGATCGTGATCCCAATGTTTTTTCCTAGCTGGGTACTGGTGCCCCAGGCAGTAGCGTCGATGGTCTCATTCTTCTCCCGCGAGAACCCGGGAACGGCGCTTAACACCAGCAGACTCGCCAGAATTACAACGCTGAGGACGGCTTTGCGGATATCTAGTTTTGTGCGCACGGCTCAATCTCCTTGTCGCTGCAAGTTGGGCAGAGACGGTTTGCAAACGTATGTCGATCCTACGGCGAAGGCCCATGCGGGGATAACTAGCAGAAATACTCGTCTGCCCCAGTAAAAGAAGTGATGTCAAGTCAGTACACACCTCATTTTCAGGGCTTTGCAAAACTTTGCGGCCGCTCTATTACTTTTGCCAGTATCACTGGCGAGATTGAGTTCCTAGAATCAAACGGGCACCTCACAAAGCCAAACGGGGAAGGAATTCCCGCTGCCCGAGAACGTTCCGATTGCGAGAACCTATTGTGTTACGTTTGCTAACCCCGGCCGCCGGCCAGAGCCGTCGACTTTCCGTTGCCGGGAAGTACAGGGAAATTAAGAGGAGAATCATGAACAAGAGCAGCACTAAGAGGATTGTGTTTTTCATGGCTTTCATGCTGGCGACGTTGGTGCTGGCAGGCGGCATTGCGGCCGCGCAAAGCATACAGGGAGTCATCAACGGACGCAGTGGCGCCACCATGACCGTTCAGACTCAGGACTCGGGCAATGTGGTAGTCATTCTCAATGACTTCACCAGCGTGGAAGACGAGTCGGGTTTGTTCCACGCGCGCCGGAAGCAGATGGGCGTAACCGCCCTGGTGCCGGGCCTCCAGGTCCAGGTACAAGGCAATTACAACGCGCAGAACCAGCTGGTGGCAAACACCGTTAAGTTCAACGGCAAGAACCTGCAAACTGCGACCGACATTCAGGCTGGCGTGGCGCCGGTGGAACAGCAGACGGAGCAGCAGAAGCAGGAAATAGCTGCGGAGCAAGCGAAGCTTCAGCAGCAACAGGCCCAACTAACGGCCGAGCAGAAACAGCAAGCAGCCGACGAGGCCAAGCTCGCTGCCAACAAGGCGGCTATTGCTGCGGTTAACAAGCGCTTTGGCGAACTGGCCGACTACAACATCTGGGACGAGGTCACGGTGTACTTTGCCAATGGGCAGATCACGGTTGACCCGCAGTATGACCCTAAATTGCTGGCGCTGTGCAAGAAAGCAACGACGGTCACCGGCTACGTGATTCAAGTGAAGGGTTACGCATCGGCGGTGGGCTCTGCTGCCCTCAACCAGAAGTTGAGCCAGGAGCGGGCGGCCAACGTAACCGACTTCCTCGACCAGCAGTGCCACATTCCGCTGACCAACGTACTGGCTCCCGGTGCGATGGGAACCAGCAAGCAGGTAGCTCCTGACAATACCGCCGAGGGTCAGGCCGAGAACCGGCGTGTGGTGGTCAGGGTGCTGCAGAACAAAGGTATCGCCGGGACATAAGAACCTTTGAGCTATTGCGGACTGGAATTCCTGCGCTGGCTGCCATTTTGGGCGCGGGGAACTGACGGAACGCTCAGCCGGGCCGACTAGCACTTATGTGTTAACTGCCGCAGTTTGTTAGTGGTAATTTTTAATGACCGTAATGTGCTAGTCCGGCCGTTTTAAGGAATGCCGTTTGCGGGCGTCCTATGGCCTGCTGCGGGCGGTTGGGGTCGGCAGCAGTACTCTGATATGCCTCGGTGCTCCCGACGCGCTAACGGGCCGGGAAGTCGGTCCACAGCGGTTTCCCATTTTGACATTCTTGGCCGGCGAAAATTCCGTATGCGTGTCGGAAGAGGTTTCGCGAAAGTGAAAGTGGGGTCGGATCGTCACGAGGATGAGCAGGCCAGCAAGTAGTTAAGACCCGTCTCCAAAGATAACGGTAGTGGCGCGGCTGCACTGGCCGCGGAGAATGCTGTCTTGGTTGTAGCGCCGATCGTGGAGCCGTAAGTCTCAAACCAATGCGAGTGCAGGAGAGCACGCCATGAAGCTCAAGGCCGGCGCTGTGAGTAAGAAGGCCCGCGGGCTAATCCACGATAGCTGGCAATCGCAAGCCAACCTATCATTCTTCCTGGCGCTGCTGGTAGTTACCGGTTTTCTTCTGCCGTCGATGGGCTTTGCCAAACACGATTTGCGTCGTTACAGCGACATCGTGTTCTCAGTAATGCTGGTCTCAGGAGTTGCCATCGCGTGGGGACGACCCAAGCTGCTCCTGCTGGCAGCCTTCATCTCCGCCGTGGCGCTGGTCGTGCGCTGGCTGACTCTGTGGAAGGAAACTCCCCGGCTCCAACTCTGGGGCGACACCTGGACACTATTGGCGATTGCGATCATCGCTCTGATTCTGCTGGTACAGGTTTTTCGCACTGGCCCGGTAACACATTTGAGAATCCAGGGCGCAATTGCCGTTTACTTGCTGTTTGGAATTGGCTGGGCCCACGCCTACCACATCGCGGCAGCCCTGGTGCCGGGATCGTTTAACTATTCCTCGGGCGAGCTGTCGACGGTGCAGGATTGGGCCTACTACAGCTTCGTAACCTTGACCACCCTGGGCTACGGAGACATCACTCCGGTGCGGCCGATCGCGCGCAATCTTGCTGTCACCGAGGCCCTGGCGGGACAGCTTTATCTGGCCGTGATGCTGGCGCGGCTGGTAGCCATGGAAGTGATTACGTGGCAGGAGAAGGCGAACCAGAACTCGGCTCGGCAGTAGGGTGGAAGCTATCTGCCTCTTGACGTCCTTATCAGGTTATAACTGCTCTTGTTGGCAGGCAAGTTTGGAGTGGCAAGAGTCGAGTCCCGCGTTGCGGGACGGACACAAGATAGCCCAGCGCTTCAGCGCTGGGTAGATTGCAATTTATGATTGAGCCCCTTCAGGGGCGACACAAGAGGATGTTAACAGAGCCAGGCTATCTCATAAATCGCTTCTGGTGTGTGTCAGGGCGACTTGAGTCGTGCCGAACGACGCGCCAAGGTCAGGGCTCTAGCCCCTGCAACAATAGCCTCAGGGGCGATTGAGTCGAACCGAGCCGGGGCGAGTGCAAGTCGGCGACTCGCACTAAGGAGAAGAAATGCTGAAGAAAAAGACCGCTGCCATAAACGGTAGCCTCCGACTATTTCTGTTTGCCATGTGCGTGCTGTTGCAGCCTCTCGTATCGGCCCAGACCTACAGTACGCCTTTGCCCACCGTCAACGACAAAGACGTCGCGCTCCTTAGAACGAATCTGCAGGCCGAGGCCAAGCGACTGATCACCAAGAACATGCAGTTCACCGATAGCGAGGCTGCGGCTTTCTGGCCGTTGTATGACCAATATGCTGCCGAAGTCCGCAAAGTGAACGATGTGCGCTTCGGAATGATTAAAGAGTACGCAAAGATTTACAAGACCATGACCGCTGATCAGGCGGACAGCCTTACGCGGTTATTGGCGCAGTCGGACCAGACGATTATCAGTCTGCGTCTACAGTATCTCCCCAAGTTCGAGCAGGCGCTGCCGGGCACCAAAGCGGCTTTGTTCATGCAGTTGGACCGGCGGCTCGACAGCCTGTTCAATGTGCAAATCGCCTCGCAACTGCCGGCCATCAAGCCCTAACCGTACTCAAGATCAACCACACATAACCAATTTCACTGTTACCGGACGGATGAGCGGCGGGCAGACCGGCGAATCCAAGGGCGCGCTTTTCCATACAGGGAGGAGGTACACTGGAGTAGAACGTCGAGTCCAGAGGCATCTTGATGGAACGCAAACCGGGGGCGCGCTTACTGATTGCAGACGATCATCGACTGCTGGCGGACGCCTGCAAGAGTCTCCTGGAACCTGAATTTCAGGTGGTCGACATCGTTACCGACGGTCGCAGCCTGGTGAAATCGGCGTCGTTGCTAAGACCTGACGTAATCATTCTCGACATTACCATGCCCCGGCTGAACGGATTGGATGCCGGTGAGCAAATTAAGCAGAAGCTGCCGGCCATCAAGTTGGTGTATCTCACCATGAACTCGGCGGCCGACGTGGCGGCAGAAGCTTTCCGGCGCGGCGCCTCGGGATATGTTTTGAAACATTCCGCAGCCGAGGAACTGGTTATCGCTATCCGCAAGGTAGTGCAGGGCGAATCGTACCTGTCGCCGTTGATTGCCCGGGAGACGGTTACCTTCCTGCTGAACCAAGGTAAGTCTCATGCTCAGGAAAAGCACATAACCAAACGTCAAAGCGAGATCCTTCAGTTGCTTGCCGAAGGTATGTCTATGAAGGAAGTCGCCAATGTCCTGGAACTCAAGCCGGGAACAGTCGCTTTTCACAAGTACCGCATGATGGAAACTTTGGGGGTGAGAACCAATGCGGAACTGCTGGAATACGCTATTAAGCGCCAAATGACGCCTTCCTAGACCGATCTGCTTTTTCCATCCAAAAAATAGTAGTTTTGCCAGTAGGCAGTCAGCCCTGTTGTTGGTAGCGTTAGGCATAGGCAGCCTCCCGACGCGTGCCCGCCGCTTTCCAGCAGCAAGTGGAGATTCCTTCGTGAGTGCGATAAGGCTTTTACTGGCAGACGACAACCCGGAGGTTTTGGAAACGCTGATCGACCTGCTGCAGCCGGCCTACGATATCGCAGGCGCTTTTTCCGATGGCGCATCTGTTCTACAGCAGGTCGCCGAACTCCAGCCCGATCTGGTCATTCTGGATATTTCGCTTGGGGATATGACCGGCTTCGAAGTGGCTCGACGGTTGAAAAAGTCGGGATGTCCAGCAAAGGTTATTTTCCTGACGGTCCACGAAAACATCGATTTCATCCGCGCTGCCTTCGATCTCGACGCCTCCGGTTACGTCTTCAAGTCTCGTATCAGCTCGGATCTGGTGGACGCCATCAACCGGGCCTGCGAAGGCGGACACTTCAGTTCCGCGGAATTACCCTTGGCGCAGTAGGGGTCAGCTGAGGGGCTTACCGGCGGAGGAAATTGGGAACGCAGTTTCCAGCTCCTGCTAACGAAGTTTCACGTTTCGTCAATTCAGGGGCTCGGATCGTGTGAGTTATAGTATGCTGGCCCACGCCCACCTCGAGAAGATAGATATGACGAATCGCTGCCGGCCAGCATTGGCCGATCGGCATGATCTTTGTGGTGTGCGTGCTGGGACGAAACTAAGGGACATGGTTAGTTTCTCGCAGCCATACTTTTTTACGGCTAACCGGGGGATGGCACCGGAGTTGCCGTGCGCATGCTTTTGCCGGAACTGACTTGGAAGAGAAGATTGTTGACCAAGCAATTTGATGAGGAAATACCCGTGCTACTTAAAACCTCAAGAACCGCAATTGCAACTTTCGTATTAATTCTGCTCTCGACAAGCATCGCCGTGGCGCAAGACGCGGGATGGCCCCGGCAGCTCACCCGCCCTGGCGGAAAACTGGTTCTCTATCAGCCGCAGGTTGACGACTGGAAAAACTATCAGGAAGTCGATGTCCGTATGGCGTTCACCCTGACGCCGGCCAGCGGTCAGAGCCACGTTGGCGTGGTGACTGTCCAGATGAAGTCGGCGGTCAACATGGACGATCACACCGTATTACTGAGTGATCCCCAGGTCACGAGCGTTTCGTTTCCGTCGCTCGATCCAGCCACTACCGCTCAGATGAACGAGCTAATGAAGACCTTTCTCAATCCTGCGGCTACCATGACCATCTCGCTGGACCGGCTGGTAGCAAGCGTGAAGAAAGGACAAACTCCGCCTCCGGTGGCGTCCGTCAACAACGATCCGCCGCAAATCTTTGTCAGCATGCGGCCGGCGATCCTGCTTTTGGTGAATGGCGCGCCGGTCATGGCGCCGATTGAGAACTCCAATTTGCAGTTCATCGTGAATGCCAACTGGCCGGTGTTTGTCGAGCAGGGCAGCTCGACCTACTACCTGTTCGATGGCAAGGGCTGGCTTTTGTGCACCAGCCTGCAAGGCACCTGGACGCCCACCAATCAGCTGCCTAAGCAGATGGCAAAAGTTACGCAGAATGCGAACTTCACGGATCTGAAGGCTTTCATCCCCGCGCCCCCAGGCAGTGCCGCCAGTTTCCCCGTGGTGTATTACAGCGCCACCCCGGCAGAAATCATCGTCTTCGGCGGCCAGCCCCAGTGGACTCCGATTCCCGGAACGCAGTTGGCCTATGGGTCGAACACCGACAGCACGGTGTTCAAGTACACTCCGACCGGAGCCTTTTATTTCCTGACCTCCGGACGTTGGTTTACGACTACGCGGCCTCTGCTTGGGCCCTGGACATTTGCGACGTATAGCTTGCCTCCCGATTTCGCCAAGATTCCTCCCAGCAGCCCCGCCGGCAAAGTGTTGGCCTCGGTGCCGGGTACGCCGGAGGCGGAAGACGCGGTGCTGATCGCGCAGATTCCCACCACCGCAACGGTAAATGCGGCGCAAGCGGCGGCAGCGGTCAAAGTGTCCTATGTCGGCGAGCCGCAATTCCAGCCGATCACAGGTACGACCATGATGTACGCCACCAACACGCCCAACAAAGTGATTCAGGTTGGTGCGCAATACTACCTGTGTTATCAGGGCGTGTGGTTCGTTTCCTCCAGTCCTACCGGACCATGGCAGGTCGCGCAAACCGTGCCGCAAGTCATCTATACGATCCCTGCCAGCTCGCCGGTCTATAACGTTACCTATGTAACTCAAGTAGTGGCTTCCGACGGATATGTGCAATCCAGTTACACCGCAGGGTACATGGGAGCCTTCATCATGGGCGCTACAGTTGGGGCGATCGTGTGCAGCGGAACGGGTTATTACTATCCGCCTTATGTATATGGCGGATATTACTACCCATACGCCGCTACCTACGGCTACCACACCTACAATCCCTATACCGGGGCTTATGGCTATGGGGGCGCGGCCTATGGACCGTATGGTAGCGCCCACTGGGGAACTTCTTACAACCCGAACACAGGGACGTACGCCCGTGGAGCGACAACCTCCACCGCCTACGGCAAGCAAGCCGTTGGCGAGGCCTACAACCCATATACCGGGGCCTACGGCGCCACGCACCAGGGATCGAATGCCTATGGATCGTGGGGACAATCGGTAGTCAGCAAGAATGGCAACACGGCTTACACCCAACATGCTTCCAATGCCTACGGCTCGGCCGGAACCGTGCAGACCTCGGCGGGAGGAAAAGGCGCGGCTACCAGCACTGCGTACGGCAACACTGCTGCCGGAAAGACGGCGAACGGTGACATGTACGCCGGCCACGATGGCAACGTTTACAAGAACACTGGCTCGGGATGGCAGACGTACAACAATGGCAGCTGGAATAATGTGGAGAAGCCGACCACAACTTCCGCCCAGAACTACTCTCAACAGCATCCCACCAGCACGAACCCGAATTACGCGTCGGCGCAGCAGAAGGCGCAAAGCAATCCGAACTACTCGGCCGACCAGCAGAAAGCACAGAGTCAGCAGCATCCTTCCGGATCCAGCGGGTATAAGGCCGGCGGCAGTTCTTCTTATGGCGACTTGAACCAGGAGGCCCAGGACCGGCAGCGCGGGGCGCAACAGAGTCAGAGGTTCTCGCAGTACCAGCACTCCTCCGGCGGATTTGATCGCAGCGGCGGCGGCGGTTGGGGCGGCCGGAGCGGCGGCGGAGGCTGGGGTGGAAGGCGGTAGGAGATAGGCTGCCCTCTGCTACCGCGAACAGCTGTGGTATTAACGGCAAGAGCTAAGGAGACTCTGAGTAAGTACTGCTTTGAAAGGGATCGCTTTCAGGCGGTCCGCAAAGTTGAACAAAACGAAACCGGCTTTAGCCGCTGAGGGCATCGCCGTCGACAGAATTAGAGTTTCCTTAACCGAAACTGAGCGAGGCGGTCACCAGGATATTCCAGCGATATCCAAAAGCCCCGAACTCAATGGCTGTTCGAGTTTCACTTCTAAAGGAGTCCGTGATGTCCAGGTTTAGTACTAGAGTTCCGTTTCATGCGCTGCTTTGTTTCCTGCTGGTCGTGGGCTGCTGCCTCGGTGTGCAGGCGCAAAAGATCCACGTCGTCTATAACAAGCAGCTCAACTTCTCCCAGTTCAAGACCTTTGCCTGGGCCCCGCACGGAGCAGTCGCGCATCCCATGCTCGCGGCCAACATCGTGGGCGCCATCGAAGATGAACTGAAACAGCGCGGGTTGCAGAAGGTAGAGATCAACAATAATCCTGGGCTGATTATTCAGGTTTACGGGTCGATCGATCAGGAATCCACTTTGTATTCCAACGATCCGCTCTATAACGCGACCGGCGGCATTCCACCTTTCGATCCGAGTTTCTCCGGATCGTTATGGTCGGGCTATTACGGCAACACCACGGTGACCATACACAAAGGCCAGCTGGTGGTCGACCTGATTGACGCTGCCAACAAAAAGTTGGCGTGGCGCGGCATGTCTCAGCAGAACCTGGCTGCCCACGATCCGGACAAGCTGGTAAGCCAGGTCAATACGGCAATTTCCAAGATGTTTAAGCAGTATCCGGGCAAGGTTGAAGGCTGAAGCACTGGCAATTGGCGAGTGCCGGCGACCGGCTTGCTTGGACGAGGAAATAATGAAGGCAATTTTCCTTATGACGGGACTTGCAATTCTACTTGCGGTCACGCCGCTAGCTGCCCAAGACGTGAAGGTGAACTACAACCAGAGCAAGGATTTCTCCACATTTCATACCTATGCGTGGGGCCAGAAGCCGAATCCGAACACGGTCAAGAATCCTACTTTGGCCGCAGAAGTTAGGAAGCAAATCGATACCCAGCTACAGAGCCGGGGCTTGAAGATGGTTGCTGAATCCCAGAACCCCTGACTTGGTTCTGGTAGTCAGTGGTGGTTCGAAAAAACATACCACCTACAGTGACTATGATCCCTCGGGAACAATCCTGACTACCGGCACTGACTACGGCACTGCTGAAACTAGCGTGGTCGGCGCACTGGTGGTGGACATTTATGACGTGAAGGCGAAGCAGGTGATATGGCGAGCGACGGCCCTTGGGATTCTTAACAAAAATAATGCCAAGAACCTGAAGCTCGTGGATGACGCAGTGGATAAGATGTTCAAGAAATATCCGTATCCACTTTCAACCAACTAGAGCGGTTTTACATCGGCCCTCATTTGTCTGATCGGCAGAACGAAATCTGCCCCGCCACGCAGTGAAGCGTTTCGGAACCAGCATCGTCGAGCCGCTAAAACGCAACATAAGCTAAAGCTCTCCACATTATTGGCCTGTCATAAACGAGGTGAACGGCATGCACCTGCAACGTAGAAGTTATCTCGTCTTTTTATGGATATTCCTCATAGCGGCGAATTCCGGGGTTGTCGCCCAATCTTCCAACACCGGCGCGCCCCCGGCTAATGCCACCTCGCAACAGCAGCCGCCCAAGCCGAAATATCCCTCCATAGGTTTAGTGCTCCAAGGCGGCGGAGCTCTCGGTCTGGCCCACGTCGGCGTCATCACCTGGATGGAGGAACATCACATCCCGATTAACTACATTGCCGGCACCAGCATGGGCGGACTGGTCGGCGGCGTTTACGCCACCGGACACAATGCCGCTGAGATGCGCCAGATCGTGAACGGCATTCAACTGGGACCAGGTGATGGCGGGGCAGACGCCCTTTAACGACCTCTCATTCCGCCGCAAAGAGGATGCCCGCGCTTATCCCAACAGCCTGGAGTTTGGATTGCGCAAGGGAGTCCAATTTCCCGAGGGCTTCAACTCTGGCCAACAGGTCTCGCTGGTCCTCGACAAGGTCGCGGCTCCCTACTCGGAGATCAAGAGCTTCAATGATCTGCCCACTCCGTTCGCCTGCGTAGCCACCGACCTGGTCACCGAAAAGCCCAAGGTTTTCCGCAGCGGCTCATTGTCGCTGGCTCTGCGATCGACCATGTCGTTGCCTGGAATCTTCACCCCCGTCCGGACCAAGGATGCCATCTACGCCGACGGCGGATTGCTCAATAACATTCCCGTCAACGTAGCCAAAGAGATGGGGGCAGACATGACGGTGGCGGTTCACCTGTCGGAAGCGCCGATGCTTCCGAATGCGAATCTGTCCTCCTTCTCGGTCCTCGGCCAGTCGATCTCGGTCATGATCTCCGCCAATGAACTGCAGAGCATGGAAAGCGCCGACCTGCTGGTCTCCGTGCCGGTGCAGAAATACGGCGCGCTAAGCTTCGACAAGGCCGACGAGATTATCAAGCCGGGATACGAAGCGGCTGCGGCGAAGTCCAAAATCCTGTTGACCCTCGCGGTGGACGACGCCACCTGGAATCAATATCTGGCCGATCGCGCATCCCGGCGCCTCGCCGATCCCGTTCCGATGTTTGTCGCCGTGGACGGCGTGAATGGTGATCTTTCGCGGCGGGTGCAAGAGCAAATGGCCGGCCTGATCGGCAAGCCTCTCGACTCTGACCAACTGGACCAGGCCATCATGCAGCTGAAGGGAATTGGGCGATTTTCAGTGCTCAGCTACGACATCGTGGAGCGAAATGGCCAGCAGGGCCTGCTGATAAAGACCGAAGAAAATGCCTATGGGCCGCCGATCGTCCGGCCGCTCATTCTGGTCGACGGATGCGAGTTTGAGAAATGTTACTTTCAACTTGGGCGCACGGGTGACGTTTCTTGATGTTGGAGGCTTCCGCTCGGAATGGCGCAACGGACTTCATTCTGTTCTCCGACTACGGTCTGAGTTCGGAGTATTACCATCCCTTCACTCCGCTCACTCACTGGTTCATCGCTCCCCGGGTACATGGCCGATAACAATCCGTTCTACCTCTACGACAACAACAAACTGATCTCCATCTACCGGCGCGACGAAGGTGGGCGGCGGAGTGGACGTGGGATATCAGTTCGGAACAACCGGTGAACTGCGCGTCGGATACGAAGGTGGCTGGCAGAAGTTCGCCCTGCAGATCGGAAACCCGAACGAACTGGAGAGTTTCTCCGGTGGCTACGGCGCGACGCAAGTTCCAATACAGGCTGGATCGCCTGGACGATCGCGGTCATCCCTCGGGCGGGACAAGCTCTTGATGGGCGATTTCTATTGGAACAACGCCAGTCCGGAAGCCCCCAATCCGTATCCCGTGCTGCAAGTCGCATCGCGAAACTTCTTCCAGGATCAGCGAGCCGTCGTCGGTATTTTCTGAGCGCCTACGCTGGAACAACCTTCAACCACGAAACCGGCCTGCCGCAATTCTCCCTGGGGGGATCGCGAGTACTTGTCGCGTACGGCACGAACGAATTGCTGATGGACCAGTACTTCCTCTTCCAACTGGGATACATCCGGCAGCTGGCCAAGCTGCCGCCTCTGCTGGGCAGCGGCATTTATTTCCTGGGCCTCTACGAAGCGGCCCAGGTTTACGATGCAGCCCCACACCTGGTGAATACAGCTTCCGGGTTTCCCGACCGACGCAGCGGCGGGCTTAGTGGTCAACACCATCTTCGGCCCGGTGGAGGCGGCCTACGCTTACGGCGATACCGGCCATCACAAATTCTTCTTCAGGATCGGGCGGCTGTTTTGAGTGATGCGCATGGCGAAGCCGGTGCCATTCGTCTGATGGATGCACGCACCGCCATGTAAGAGCTGAGCTCGGAGTGATCGGTCCAGTTGCGATTTACCTGTTTGCAAAGAACCGTTTCGAGGCGAAAATGCAGCAGCCCTTTCAGCATGCCGGAGGACACGCTCCCGGAACGACAGCTCTGAATTACTCAGTGTAAGGAGCCCGCGCCATGTTCCGCCTGATTCGTGAATTAATTCGTCCCTACCGTGGCAAGCTCCTGATCATCCTGGCTGGCCATGCTGGTGGAGACGGCCATGAGCCTGGCCAGCCCTGGCCGCTCAAGATCATCATCGACAACGTCGTCGAGCAACCACAAACTGCCGCATGGGTTGGACGAGCTTCGTCCGGCCTATGTTGGACAGCGGCAATAAGCTGCAGGTTGCCGGACTGGCGGCACTGGCCTTCGTCGCTGATCGCGCTGTTCGGCGCCGTGGCCAGCTACATCGATAACTATTACACCGAGAGCGTCGGCCAGTGGGTGGCGCACGATCTGCGCATGCGCACCTATCATCACCTGCAACGGCTCTCGCTCGGCTACTACAACACGCATCAGACCGGCACGCTGCTCAGCACCATCACCACCGACATCGAGACCATTCAGGACTTCGCCTCCTCCTCGACCCTCGACATCCTGATCGACCTGCTTACCATCGTGTCGATGCTGGGCCTGATGTTCTGGCTGAACTGGGATTTCACCCTGATCGCCGTCGCGGTCACGCCGTTCCTGCTGTTCTTCATCTCGCGCTTCAAGAAGGCAGTGAAGAAGGCGACCCACCAGGTGCGCAAGGAAGAATCGGAAATCGTCGCCGTGGTGCAGCAGGGGCTGGAGTCGATGCAGGTCATCGAAGCCTTCGGACGCCAGGACATGGAGCAGGAAGCGCTGGCCGAGGTCAGCCACGCCACCGTCAATGCCGCTCTGAAGGCGCGCAAAGTGAAGTCGCTGCTGTCGCCCATCGTGACCATCACCGTCGCCTTCTGCACCGCCATCGTGCTGTGGCGCGGTGCCGCGCTCATCCTGCAGGACGTGATGACGGTCGGCGCGCTTAACCGTTTACCTCTCCTACCTCACCAAGTTCTTTAAGCCGGTGAAGGATCTGGCGACCACCACGAACGCCATCGCCCAGGCTGCCGTGGGAGTCGAACGCGTGCAGCGCCATCCTGGATACCGACACCATCCTCCCCGAGCGCGACGATGCATTCGAGCCGCGCTTCCTCAAAGGCGAAATCGTCTTCGAGCACGTGGCCTTCGGCTACAGCGCCGATACGCCGGTGCTGAAGGACGTCAGCTTCAAGATTGAGCCCGGCCAGATGGTGGGCATCGTCGGCCCGACCGGCAGCGGCAAATCCACCGTCGTCAGCCTGATTCCGCGCTTCTACGATCCCACCAACGGGAGCCGTGAAAATCGATGGCCGCGACGTGCGCGACTACAAGGTCAACCCGCTGCGCGAACAGATCGGCTACGTGCTGCAGGACACGGTGCTGTTCCGGGGCACGATCCTGCGAGAACATCGCCTTCGGCCGTCCCAACGCCACCCGCGAGGAGATTGTTGCAGCCGCGCAGCTGGCCAATGCCGACGAATTTATCGCCCGCATGCCGAAGGGCTACGACACCATGGTCGGCGAGCGCGGCTCCACCCTCTCCGGTGGCCAGCGGCAGCGAATCGGAATTGCCCGCGTGATGGTGCGCAATAGCCCCATCCTGCTGCTGGACGAGCCTACCGCCGCTCTCGACAGCGAATCGGAGAAAGCTGGTGATCGAGGCCTTGGAGCGGCTGATGAAGGGCCGCACCGTGATCACCATCGCTCACCGGCTCAGCACCATCCGCGATGCCGACAAGATCATCGTGATCAGCGGAGGGGTGGTGGCGGAAAGCGGCAATCATGACGAACTGATGGCGCTGAATGGAATCTACGCCGGTCTGCATCGCACCCAGTTTGACGCGCCGCGGCGAAAGCTTGATCATGAGCAATCCTAACCGACGCTCGGCGAATGAAGCCGAATCGCGACCGCACGTTTTCTCGAGGAAGGCGTCCCTATGTCCCGTTACCTGGTTGTTCTTGCCCGACGATTCTGCCCAGCCCATTCTCGACGCGATCAATCATGCCCAGAAGTCGCTGCGCATCAAGATGTTTCTCTTCTCCGATCCGCAGCTGCTGCACGCCGTGATCGCGGCCCATCGGCGGGGCGTGAAGGTGCGGATCATGCTGAATCCGACGCGCCGGAGCGGCGAAAAAGAGAACGACGAGACGCGGAAGCTACTGACGGACGCCGGCATCGAAGTGATCGACAGCAATCCTGCCTTCGAAGTGACCCACGAGAAGTCGATGGTGGTCGACGACAAGACGGCCTTCATCCAGTCCCTGAATTGGGAGACGAAAAATCTCACCGAAACGCGCGACTATGCCGTGGTGACCGCACATTCGCACGAAGTATGCGAAGTGACCGAGTGCTTCGACGCCGATTGGGAGCGGCAGGCCTTCAATCCCGGCGCGCATTCCCACATGATCTGGTGCATCGGCAACGGCCGGCAGCGGATCGGGCAGTTTATCGACGAGGCCAAGCATTCCCTATGGGTGCAGAATGAGCGCTATCAGGATCCGGTCATCATCGAGCGCCTGGTGCGGGCCAGCGGGCGCGGCGTGAAGGTGCATGTGCTGGCGCGGCCTCCGCACAAGCTGAAGAAGCAGAAGCTGGTCGAAGCGGTCGGCGGCATGCGCATCATGGACGATGTCGGCATCAAGGTTCACAAGCTGAAAGGCCTGAAGCTGCACGCCAAGCTGCTGTTCGCCGATGGCGTGCGCGCCATCATCGGCTCCATCAACCTCGCGCCCGGCAGCTTCGACAGCCGCCGCGAACTGGCTATCGAAGTTCGCGACCAGGAGGTCATGGACCGCCTGCACACCGTCGTCCATCGCGATTGGGAAAACTCGCGCCCGCTTGATCTGACCGACGAAGGCTTGATGGCCGAGCTGGAAGATACGGACGAGAATCGTCGACCGAAGACTTGGCGCTCGGTGGTAATGGATGAACTCTAGCTCGGCAAAACTGGGCAGATGAACTCCCTCCAGCCATGTCCGCTTGGGTTTCGGAGAGAAAGCGGATGGGGTCGCAGAGTTCGTTCTCGACCCCGCAAATCCGTAGATCTCCTGGCTTACGGATCCTCTGACCAAAGCTACATGTTGCTAATCCTTATGTAGCGGCCCATGTCTGGCAGTGACGTCACGATCAAATATCCGGCCAGCAGCAGCCCGGCAATACCCACAATGTTTCTTGCGTTAATAAAAGTTTTCTTCACAGAATCCTCACGCCTCCTGCAAGCAATAGATGTCGGGTGAGCCAAAATGGAGACCCAGCAATCGCAATTGAGCACGATTTGGCTTGGATTTTGTGGGTTCCTGGCGCATTTGACCTGGTCCATCCCACTCATTCAAGGTTTTCTGGCGCGGTTGGATGATCGAACGGCGTACAATACGCGGCATCCTGGGGGTTGAGAATCAAGCGCCGTCAGCCGGTACTTAGCGGCCAGACTTTTCCCGCTGGGGCTTTCTAAAGTTCAACTGCAGAGATAGCAGTTCGACCGCAAATATAATCTGCTTGGGGAGCATTCGCAAAATGGGGGAGCGGGAAAGCAAGAACGGCAACGCCGCAGGCATCGGGGAGATCAATGTTCTCTGGGTGACGGCCGGCCTTGGCTGCGACGGCGATACCATTGCGATGACCGCGGCGACACAGCCCAGTATCGAAGACATCGTTCTGGGTGGAATTCCCTGGGTACCCAAAGTCAACTTCCATAATCCCTTTCTTGCGCTCGCCAATGGAGATGACTTTCTCAAGCCCTTCCATCAGGCGGCCGAAGGAAAGCTGGGACCGTTCATTCTGGTCGTGGAAGGTTCTATTCCCGACGAGACAAATAAAAAAGAAGGCTACTGGGCCGCGATGGGGACCGATCCTATTACGGGTCAACCCATTCTCACCTGCGATTGGATTGATCGCCTGGCCCCGCGGGCGTGGGCGGTTGTAGCGGCCGGAACCTGCGCTACTTATGGCGGCATTCACGCCATGCAGGGAAACCCGACTGGCGCCATGGGTCTGGCGGATTACCTTGGATGGCAGTGGAAGTCGAGCGCCGATATTCCCATCGTGTGTGTCCCGGGATGTCCGGTGCAGCCCGACAACATGATGGAGACCTTGCTCTACCTCTTTTATATGGCGGCCGGACGCGCTCCCATGATTTCGCTGGATCCGCAATTGCGTCCCACCTGGCTGTTTGGGCAAACCGTGCATGAAGGCTGCGATCGCGGAGGCTATTACGAGCAGGCTGATTTTGCCGACGCCTATGGATCGCCGCTTTGCATCGTAAAGCTGGGGTGCTGGGGACCGGTGGTGCAATGCAATGTCGGAAAACGAGGCTGGATGGGAGGGATAGGCGGCTGTCCCAACGTCGGCGGCATCTGTATTGGTTGTACAATGCCGGGCTTTCCTGACAAGTTTATGCCGTTCATGAACCAGCCGCCGGGTTCGTTGCTGTCGGCCAGCGCGGTGCAGACCTACGGAAAAGCCATTCATGCGTTGCGCAGGTTTACCCAAACCTCGCTCAACCAGGAACCCAGTTGGCGACGCCGTCGCCAGGACTCTAATAGTGATAAAGTAGTTCGCCATAAGCCGCAGGCTGCGGACGGACAGAAGTGACGCGCCCAGCGTGAGGTGAACAGTGGCCTCATGGTCCGAAAGCTACCCGACTTTGAACGATGATCCTCACAACGCAGCCGGCTTAGGTCAACCGGACGTCACTTACGACCAAGCCGAGGCCGTCCTCCAGGACCTGGCCAGAGTCTTCTTCGAAAATACCAATCTGCTTCCCACGGGCAGCGCAAGCCGGCCACAAAACATCGGGTCGGCGTTGCCTGGCATGGAGGCGAAGTACCGCGCTCTGGTGGAACAGATCCCGGCCGTCGTGTTCATGGCTTATCTGGACGAGGCGGTTGGTGAGGCCTATGTGAGCCCGCAGATCGAAGCGGTGCTGGGTTTCACGCAAGAGGAGTGGCTGCAAGATCCGGTGCGCTGGTATGCCCAGATTCATCCCGACGACAAACTGCGTTGGAGCGTGGAAGCGGCCGACTTGTTTCTATCGGGCAAACCGCTGCGCTCCGCCTATCGCGTGCTGTCACGCGATGGCCGCGTAATCTGGTTTCACTGTGAAGCCAAGATGATCCGGCGGGAAGATGGCCGCCCCTGGTTCATTCACGGCGTTGGGTTCGACATCACCGATCTGAAGCAGACGGAAGAGGCGCTGGAGGAAGAGCGCAACGTTGTTACCGCGATTCTCGATACCGTCGGGGCCCTGGTCATCGTGCTCGATTCGGCGGGGCGCATCATCCGCTTCAATCGCGCCTGCGAACGCAGTACCGGCTACACCTTTGCGCAGGCTTCCGGACGATACGTGTGGGACCTGTTCATACCTCCAGAGGAGGCAGCCGGGTTCAAGGCGAATTTCGAAAAAATGCGGGCTGGCCAGCTGCAAAAGGATTTCGAATGTCAGTGGCTGGCGGGAGACGGAACCCGGCGGCTGATTGCCTGGTCCGGTACTTCCTTGGGCAGAGGGAAGGGAACTCCCGCGTACGTGATTGCGACCGGCATCGATATTACCGAGCGCAAGCAACTGGAGCGCGCGATTCTGGAAATCAGCGAGCGCGAACAGCGTCGCATAGGACAGGACTTGCACGATGGCCTGGGCCAGCACCTGACCGGTATCGCGTTCATGTCTAAGGTGCAGGAGCAAAAATTAAAAGAGAAGCGCCTGCCGTATGCGGCTGACGCGGCCAAGATCGTGAAGCTGGTCAATGAAGCAATCAATAAAACCCGCGAGCTGGCCAGGGGGCTGAGTCCGGTGGTCTCCGAGTCACACGGCCTCATGTCGGCGTTGCAGCAGTTGAGCGCCGAAGTTCAGGACGTGTTCGGAGTGTCGTGCCGGTTGCAATGTGATAGTCCCGTTCTAATTGATGATGTCAGCCTGGCGACGCATCTGTACCACATCTCGCAGGAAGCCGTGAGCAACGCGATCAAGCACGGAAAAGCAAGGAAAATTGAGATCGCTCTTGCCGCCAGCGACGGCCGCGGGATGCTGACCATTCGCGACGATGGATCAGGCTGCAAGAAAATTCCCGCTACCAGCAAGGGTATGGGACATCACATTATGAGCCATCGGGCGAAGATGATCGGCGGCACTCTGGATATCGAATCGTGCGCGCCTCGGGGAACAGTTGTAACCTGTATCTTTCCGGTTGGTGGCAAGCGGTGATTAGGATTGTCGTCAGCTCGTAAATCCGTTTTGTAGCAGGGCACGACTTTGAGAGGCCGCGGAGAAGGTCGCTGGAAGCACTGGTTCGGGTAGTGCGGCGATTCAGCGCCGCGTCCAACCCTGTTATTTTGTCATCCCGAACCGGTTCAGCCGGTGAGGGATCTGCGGTTTCGAATTTTTCAGCAGCCTGTTTAATCGTGCCGAACGGGGCATCGCCGAGTTGAGGGCCTTATTCCCTTGCAAAGCGCGGAATTTCTCAGGGGCTTAAGTGTCTGCCTGAGAACTAATTTTGTGTTTCGACGATGGAATACGAAGCGCGAAAAACAAGCGCCGTAGGCGCGGAAGAGTTTAGCCCAGCACGCAGCCGCAGGCGGAGTGCTGGGTAAAATGGGAAATGAGACTGAGTCCCGTAGGGACGGCAGAGGTTCCCATGCAGACATTTAAGCCCATGTCGTCATGACTCGATAAGGGCACAACTAAAACAGCCTGCCTGAGCGTAGCCGCAGGGTGCCCTGCTACAACAGAGTCTATGAGACGAGTTGTGGTCAAAGGTCAATACTCCGATGTCCACGAAACCGAAAGAAGAAGTCGCGGGTAAGACCAGAATCTTCATCGTTGACGATCACCCCATCGTTCGCGAAGGACTGTCGTTGATGATGAACCGCGAGCCGGACATGATGGTTTGCGGGGAAGCCGAAGAAGCCACGGGCGCGCTGCAGGCGATTACGGTCGCCAAACCTGACTTCCTCATCGTGGATATTTCTCTTTCTGGACCAGACGGCCTCGACTTGCTGAAAAGCATTCGTGCCCGCTATCCCAGCATGCCAGTTCTGATGCTTTCCATGCACGACGAATCGATCTACGCCGAGCGGGCGCTGCGCGCGGGAGCGAACGGTTACATCATGAAGCAGGAGGCAACGGAAAAAGTTCTGGTCGCGGTTCGGCAAATCCTGGCGCAAAAAGTGTATGTGAGCGATCGCATCGCCAATCGCATGCTGCAGCAGTACATCAAGGGCTCGGTGACCGAGAGGCAGTCGCCAATTGCCGAACTGTCCGATCGCGAACTCGAAGTTTTCCGCCTCATCGGCGAAGGGCACGGCACCCGAAAAATCGCCGAAGAGCTCCATCTGAGCGTGAAGACGGTTGAATCGTATCAGGCCCACATCAAGGAAAAGCTTTCCCTCAAGAATGGACGGGAACTGGTGCAGCGGGCGATCCAATGGACGATCTCGGAAGACACTGGATAGACCGCGATTCGCCTGGTTTAACATCCTTATTGGAAGGACATCTCAATTAGAAGCCATCTCATAAATCGTGCCAATTGCGATTTGTATCAGGGCCCGGCTTCAGCCGGTCCGAGAATACGCCTTCTGCTACGGGCTTTAGCCCTGTTTTCAGCGGCTAAACAGTTTGCTAAAACTCCGTTTGACCCGGGTCGTTAGGGTAGTGCGGCGCTTCAGCGCCGCGTCCAAGTCCTCTATTTTTTGTCATCACGAGTCGGCTTCAGCCGGCTAGGGATCTGCTTTTCGAGTTTTTCAGCAAACTAAGAAGCCATCCTGTCGAACCGCAACTACGGCATGACTCGATGTCGTGCCCTGATACAAACCTGTCCCGGAACGATTCATGAGATAGGTCGTAGTAATTAGTTGGGCGGCCGCCCGCTTCACTCCCACACTGGCAAGACCGCCCAGACCGAAAAACATCCCTTTAGAAAAATCAGACTTTTCCCCGCCTAGTGGAATCCCCGATACCCCGTTCCGGCATTTTCCCTAATGTGAATCAGGTTGTGAGGGAGGTTTATTTGCGGGATGCTATTGCCACAGGTGCGTGGGGCACCGCTACGGCTTGTCTTCTACGAGCCGTCTTATCTTGAACTTGCACGGTCGATTGATTCTTGGGCAAGCTTGGCAACCCCGGGTGTTGGCAGCGCGTCGCACCAACAACTACCAAGCGCGAGTTTTCTCGGTCAAGCAAGATGAAACTTGTACCTATTATCTATGCGATGTTGAAAGGAGTATCCGCCTATGACAGCGCAAGCGGTTCCGTACGGTCGGGTAACCCAAAAGAAGCCGGCAGTGGCCGAAATCCACATCATCTGGATCACAGCCGGATTGGGCTGTGACGGCGACTCGGTTTCGATCACCGCCGCAACTGCAGCCCAGCATTGAAGACGTTCTGCTGGGAGCGATTCCCGGCCTTCCTAAAGTTCATCTGCACAATCCGGTTTTGGCTTACGAAGTCGGCGACGATTTCCTCAAGCCTTTTTATCAGGCGGAGGAAGGAAAGCTCGATCCCTTCGTTCTGGTGGTCGAAGGATCGATTCCCAACGAAAAGATTCACAGCGACAAGGCTGGCTACTGGGCCGCGATGGGCACCGACACCACGACGGGTCAGCCGATCAAGACGACGGAGTGGATCGATCGACTGGCTCCGAAAGCTCTGGCAGCGGTAGCGATCGGCACCTGCGCAACCTATGGCGGCATTCACGCCATGCAGGGCAATCCCACCGGCTGCATGGGACTGGCGGATTATCTGGGCTGGGAATGGCGATCGAAAGCCGGCCTGCCGATCGTCAATGTTCCCGGATGTCCGGTCCAGCCCGACAACTTCATGGAGACCGTGCTGTACCTGCTCTATCAAGTTGCGGGCATGGCTCCGATGATTCCGCTCGACGATCAGCTGCGCCCGACTTGGCTGTTCGGAGCGACCGTTCACGAAGGCTGCGATCGCGCCGGCTATTACGAGCAGGGCGACTTCGCCGAGGAGTACGGTTCGCCCAAGTGCATCGTGAAGCTGGGCTGCTGGGGCCCGGTAGTCAACTGCAACGTTCCCAAGCGCGGCTGGATGGCCGGTATCGGCGGCTGCCCCAATGTTGGCGGCATCTGCATCGGCTGCACCATGCCCGGCTTCCCCGACAAGTTCATGCCCTTCATGGACGAACCGCCGGGAGCGCATGTTTCCAGCGGGAGCTTCCGCCATGTACGGGCGCGCCATCCGGGCGCTGCGTTCGATTACGCAAGCATACCGTCAACAAGGAGCCGAAGTGGCGGCACACTCGGGCCGAACTTACCACTGGTTATCACGGCAGATCCTAATTTCGCGCTGAAGGAGCGATCGCAATGGGCACAACTACAAGTACCGATACCGAAGCCCTCAGTAAGCAAAAGCAGATCGTGGAGATGAATTGGGATCCGATAACCAGAATCGTCGGAAGCCTGGGCATCTTTACGAAAATCGATTTCGCCAACCGGCATGTGGTCGAGTGCCACAGCACCTCGTCGATCTTCCGCGGATACAGCATCTTCATGAAGGGCAAAGATCCGCGCGACGCGCACTTCATTACCAGCCGCATTTGCGGCATCTGCGGCGACAATCACGCCACCTGCGCCAACTATGCGCAGAACATGGCGTTCGGCGTCCGGCCGCCCGCACCTGGCCGAGTGGATCGTCAATCTCGGCGAAGCCGCCGAGTACATGTTCGACCACAACATCTTTCAGGACAATCTGGTCGGCGTCGACTTCTGCGAGCAGATGGTGAAGGAGACCAATCCCAGCGTATGGGACAAGGCGCAAAAAACGAATGCGCCGAACTCCAACCTGCACGGCTATCGCACCATCGCGCGACATCATGACCGCGCTGAATCCGTTCACCGGCGCGTTTTATCGCGAGGCTCTGCAGATGAGCCGCATGACGCGCGAGATGTTCTGCCTGATGGAAGGCCGCCACGTTCATCCGTCAACGCTGTATCCCGGCGGAGTGGGAACGGTTCCGACGGTGCAGCTCTTCACCGACTACCTGGTCCGCTTGATGAAGTATGTCGAGTTCATGAAGAAGGTCGTGCCTCTGCATGACGATCTGTTCGACTTCTTCTACGAGGCGTTGCCGGGTTACGAGGAAGTCGGACAGCGGCGCATTCTGCTGGGTTGCTGGGGATCGTTCCAGGATCCGCGAGCACTGCGATTACACCTACAAGAACATGGCCGACTGGGGCCGCAAGATGTTCGTCACGCCCGGCGTGGTGGTCGACGGCGAACTGGTCACCACCAGTCTGGTCGACATCAACCTGAACATCCGCATCCTGCTGGGCAGTTCCTACTACGACGACTGGGAAGACGGCGAGACCTTCGTCACCAAGGATCCGCTGGGCAATCCGGTGGATCAGCGCCATCCCTGGAACCAGACCACGACTCCCAAACCGCAGAAGCGCGATTTCGGCGGCAAGTACACCTGGGTCATGTCGCCGCGCTGGTATCACGAGAAGACCAAGGAGTATCTGGCGCTCGACACCGGCGGCGGGCCGATCGCACGTTTCTGGGCCACGGCCAAGGCAGGCCTGGTCGACATTGGATATCTGAAGGCGACGGGCAATAGCGTCAAGATCTATCTTGCCGAAGACCACGTCGTTGCCGGAGGTCGAGTTCGAGTGGAAGATTCCGAAGTGGAGCAATGCCATCGAGCGCGATCGCGCCCGCACCTACTTCCAGGCGTACGCCGCGGCTGCGGCGCTGCACTTCGTGGAGAAGGCGCTGGGAGAACTGCATGCCGGACGGACCAAGACTTGGTCCGACTTCAAGGTGCCGGAAGAGTCGATCGGCTGCGGCTTCCACGAAGCGGTGCGTGGAGTGTTGTCGCACCATGTGGTAATTCGCGATGGCAAGATCGCGAACTATCATCCGTATCCGCCGACGCCGTGGAACGCTAATCCGCGCGACATCTACGGTACTCCCGGACCCTACGAGGATGCGGTGCAGAACACGCCGATCTTCGAAGAGAACGGCCCCGACAAATTCAAGGGCATTGACATCATGCGCACGGTTCGCAGCTTCGATCCCTGCCTGCCGTGTGGAGTTCACATGTACCTGGGAAATGGAAAGGTGCTGGAGACGCGGCATTCGCCGATGTTTGGCGTGCTGAAGTAGTGGGAAAAGGCACGTCGTCTAAGACGGAGTGAGAGGGCAGTTGTAAGTTGCGATATAGCGATCGTAGGCGTGCAATTGCCAGCTCACTCCTTTTTCCACCGGGGAGAAACCAACCATAATGTCGAACGAAAAAGACTTTCAGCAGCGGGTTCAGAGAATCGGCGCTCTGGTCCAAGAGATCGACACCATCGCTGATCCGGCGGTGACGGGCATCGACCACCCAGCTGGTGCAATTGATCATGGAGTTTCATGGCACCGGGCCTGGATCGGGCGCTGGAGATCCTGGCCAATGCGCGGCGGACCGGGAATGGAGATCATCGAGCAGTTGGGACGCGATCCGATGGTCAGCAGCCTGCTGGTTCTGTATGGACTGCATCCTGACAGCCTGGAGACGCGCGTCGACCAAGGCGGTCGAGCGGCTCAAGCCGAAGATGCGCAAGGACGGAGCGTCGGTGGAGCTGGTGGGCATCGAAGGATGGTGCGGTCCGCATACGGGTCACTCCCGGCGATCATGCTTGCGGATCGACCAGCAAGGCTTTGCAGGCTACGGTGGAGGATGCGATTTACGAAGCTGCGCCGGATCATCGCTTCGCTTTCCGTGGAAGGTTTGGAAGGAAAACCGGCCAGCGGTTTTGTGTCGCTTGGCAAGCTGACGGCTGCGGCGCCAGTCAGCTCGAAAGTCACCGCACTCAGAGCTCCGTCGCCATGGCAGCCAACTATGGGGACTAAGGATTCACCCACGCTGGAAGAGTGCATTCGGAGTGTTGCGGCAGTTTGCGCGCCGGCCGCGCGCGGCGGAGCGCTGCGAACTGTGCAGCCGGAAATCGCGTCGCAGCATCCGCACCTGATCGAGCCCATGGCGCGCAAAGCTGGTTTGTTCCTGCGATGCCTGCGCCTTGCTGTTCAGCGGACTCGCCGCCAGCCGCTACAAGCGCGTACCACGGCAGGTGCGGATGCTGGCGAATTTCCAGATGTCCGATGCCCAGTGGGACGGCCTGATGATTCCCGATCAACATGGCCTTCTTCTTTCACAGCAGCCCGGTAGCTCGAGTGGTGGCCATGTATCCCAGTCCGGCCGGTGCGACGGAATCTTTGCTGTCGCTGGAAGCCTGGAACGAGATCGCGCAGCTGAATCCACAGATTGCGAAGATGGAGCCCGACGTCGAGGCGTTGCTGGTCAATCGCATCGGTCACTCTCGCGGCTTCACCAAAGCCGAGTATTACCTGTTGCCCATCGACCAATGCTATCAAGCTCGTCGGCCTCATTCGCAGCCAATGGCGCGGGTTTTCCGGCGGCGTTGAGGTGTGGCAGCAAATCGGAGAGTTCTTTGCGGGGTTGCGCGCGCAATGCCATGGTGATCGGAGGAGAGGGCAATGCCTGACCTCCATTTCGCTTTCGAGAAGGTCGAGGTGGAACCGTTCGCCGTCGCGCCGCAATTGGCGTTCAAGCTGCGTGTGACCAATCAGACGCCGGACGAAACCATCCATACGATTGCTCTGCGCGCGCAGGTGCAACTGGAGAGCACGCGCCGCGGGTACTCCCCGCAGGAGCAGAAGAGATTACGCGACCTGTTTGGCGAGCCCGAGCGCTGGTGCCAAGACCCTTAAGACGTTTTTGTGGACGCACACCAGCGTCATCGTTCCGGCTTTTACCGGGACTACCGAAGTCAGCCTGCCGGTGCCCTGTACCTTCGATTTCAATGTCGCGGCGACGAAGTATTTCGCGGGACTCTCGGAAGGAGAGATTCCGGTGTGCGCGCAATTCAGTGGCACGGTGTTTTATGCCGAGAATGACGGTCCGCTGCAAGTCATGCCAATCTCCTGGGATAAGGAGGTGCGCTTTCGAATCCCAGTGAAGGTCTGGAGAGACCTGATGGACGCATACTATCCGGGCATCGCTTGGCTTTGTCTGGAACGCGATGCCTTCGACCGGCTGTACCAGTACAAGGTAGAGCGCGGCATTCCGACGTGGGAGCAAGCATTGGAGAGTCTGTTTCGCGCCGCTGAAGAGGAAGTGAAGTCATGAACACGGCTGCCGCCGATCGCATCGCCAAAGCTGTGCTCTACGAAGGGTACATGCTCTATCCCTACCGGCCGTCGTCTGTAAAGAATCAGCAACGCTTTAATTTCGGCGTGGTCTATCCTCACGCGTTCAGTGAAGTGCAGAAGGGAACCGATCCCTGGACGATGCACACAGAATGCCTGGTGCAAGGGAGCCGGTTCGCGGAATTGCAAACTCACGTGCGCTTTCTGCAATTGATTGAGCGTTCGGTGGAAGCGGCGATCGAGCCAACACTTGAGACTGGGGCCTCCTCCGAGTTTCGTCATGTCAAGGCGCTCAGCGTCGAAGGACAGACATTCTATTCCTGGCAGGAAGCGGTGGAGCACGAATTTCATGTTGCGCCGACGGACTTGCAGACGCTGAATTGCTATTCGCTGCAGCGCCCATTCCGTCTGCCCGCTCGTGCGAGTGAGGAAACTCTGCGCGATAGTCAGGGCGTTCTGCAGGGACGCATCGTACGTACCCATCATTCCATCCATGGTTTCATCGAGGTGCGGGCGCAGCAACTTGACGAGCAAATATTCAAGATCAGCGTGAGCGTGAGGAACACGACGGAGATCGAAGATGGTTCGCAGGGCAACCGCGAGTATGCCTTGATGCGCTCGTTGGTGTCTGCTCACATCGTGCTCGGAATTGAAGGTGGCGAATTTGTGTCGCTTCTCGACCCGCCGGAATCGCTACAGGCGGTCGCCGCCGATTGCCATAATCAAGGCACTTTCCCGGTGCTGGTGGGCGAGGAAGGCCAGCACGACACGGTTCTGGCTTCGCCCATAATTTTGTACGACTATCCGCAGATTGCGCCGGAGAGCGCCGGCGATCTGTTCGACGGCACCGAGATCGACGAGATACTGTCGCTGCGCATCATGACCATGACGGATGAAGAGAAGAGCGAGATGCGCCAGTCGGACGAGCGCGCGCGCCAGATGCTGGAACGCACCGAGAGCATGCCGGCCGAACAGTTCATGAAGTTGCATGGCGCATTGCGCGGGTTGCGACCACTCAAGGGGGAGTCACAGTGAACGAGTGGGAGTGGCAGCTTCTGGAAGACAAGTCGCCGGTGGACAGCGTTGAGATTGCTGGGGTCACGGTTCGCACCGGAGATCGCGTCCGGCTACGTCCGCGCAAGGGCGGCGACATCATGGACATCGCGCTGGCCGGCCAAATCGGCAGCCATCGAAGCCATCGAGCAGGACTACGAAGGCAAGATGCATGTTTGCGTGGTGCTCGATGACGATCCCGGCCGCGACATGGGATTGTTGCGTCAGCCCGGGCCATCGCTTCTTCTTCGATGTCGACGAAGTCGAGCCGCTGGCACCGGAAGAGCAGGTGCAGACGAAGGCCATCGAAAAGCCGCGCATTCTGGTTGCGGGCATCGGCAACATCTTTATGGGCGACGACGCCTTCGGAGTCGAGGTGGCGCGCCGTCTTGCGGAGCGCGAATTGCCCGCAGGCGTGCGCGTCGCCGACTTCGGCATTCGCGGCTTTGACCTGGCCTACGCTCTGCAGGATGGATATGAGACGACCATCCTGATCGACGCCTATCCGCGCGGCGATGCGCCGGGAACACTTTATGTCGTCGAACCCGACCTGGCCTCGCTCGGCCCCGAGCAGGCGGACAGCGGCGATGTGGACGCGCACGGCATGGATCCGGTGAAGATCCTGCGCCTGGCGGCGTCGATGGGCGGGCCGCTGAAACGAGTGTTGCTGGTGGGCTGTGAGCCGGCAACGCTTGGGCCCGACGAGGGGCTGATGGGCTTGAGCGAACCGGTTGAATGGCGCGCTGGACGGAAGCGGTGAATCTGGTGGAGTCGGTGATTAACAAGGTCCTGGCTGGAGAATGGCCGGGCACAAACACAGTAAGACTTTGCGAGGAGGATACGATAGTGGCAACAGCAGCTTTGGCACGCGAGACGAATGGCATACGACAAGCGATCGCGACACTTTGTTCATGCTGAGTGGCATCGCTCTCATGGTTTTCGGCGCAGGATTGATTCTTGTCCAATCCGGTGGCGCAGAAGTACCTGGACAAAATCGGCATTGGCGGCCTGACTAAGGGCGCTCTCCCCGATCTCGAACGCTACTTGAAACTGCGGGCGATGTAACCGTCGCCTAACTTAACTACGTCGTCACTCCTCGGGAAGGAGGCTTATTCGCTTGCCCGAAAGCGTAGATGTTCAGCCGAATGCCGGCTCGCCGGATGCTTCGCACATTGCAGCGATGAATGACCGCTACGTGATCAACAACACGGTCAGCCGGTTTACCGTGCAAGCCTTTGCCAGCGGCTTGCTGTCGGCGTTCGGCCATGACCCGAAGATCGCGATTCGCGACCTCAAGGGGGAAATCCACTTCGATCCCGCGCACATTGAGAAGTCGACGATGCACCTGGTGGTTCGCGCCGACTCGCTGAGCGTCACCGACAACATCAGCGACAAGGACCGTCGCGACATCGAGAGTGAGATGCGGGCCAAGGTGCTGGAGACCGACAAGTATCCGGAGATCGTCTTCGACGTCTCCGGTGTTACGGTGAAGAAGACAGAGGGCGGCCAGATCGAACGTAACACTGAACGGCCAGCTGACGCTGCATGGCGTTACCCGGCCGCAAAAGGTTCCGGCAACGTGGCGGTGACCGGCGATATGCTGCGCGCTTTTGGCGAGTTTCCCTTGCGCCAGTCGGATTACAATATCAAGCCGATTTCGGCCGTGGGCGGCGGCCTGAAGGTGAAGGACGAAGTGAAGTTCGCGTTCGACATCGTGGCTCGCAAAGATAGTTGACAGGATTTGTATCAGGAGAAAAGAGGTAGAGAATGTGTCTTGCCATACCAGGGAAGGTGCTTGAGCTGTTTCCTGGAATGCCATACCTGGCGACGGTAGAAGTGGCGGGCGTCCGCCGCAAAGTCGATCTGGGATTGCTGGAAAACGATATGCCGCAGTCCGGCGACTGGGTGCTGATCCACGTTGGCTTTGCCATGAGCAAGATCAGCGAGCAGGACGCGCTGGACCAGATGAAGACCCTTACATGCTGGGCGAAGCGGAGCAGGCCATGCAGGAGGTGAGAGGTTATGGCCTGGAAGAGGGGGAAGAACCGCCTAACTACTTTTGAAGCCGCTCATAAATCGCTTTGAAGGGATGCAGCTTCAGTTGAGCCGCCACAAGGCGCGCGAGTGCCCGGGCTTCAGCCTCTGAGGGACTTAGATTTCGCGGCGAGCGGTTCAGAAATGAGTCGGCACAGTAAGGCCGACAAGACTTCGAGGCACTATGAAATTTGTCGACGAGTTTCGTGATCCTGATGTAATCGCAAGACCGCAGAGGAAATCCGCCGCCTGGCCGATCCCGGCCGGCACTATCGCATGATGGAAGTCTGCGGCGGACATACTCATGCGATCTATCGCTTCGGACTGAAAGATATTCTTCCCGCTAACATCGAGTTGATCCACGGCCCCGGCTGCCCGGTCTGCGTCTTGCCGATGGGCCGGATCG
Organism: uncultured Acidobacteriaceae bacterium; assembly: GCA_963746515.1. GTDB lineage: Bacteria > Acidobacteriota > Terriglobia > Terriglobales > Acidobacteriaceae > Bog-257. The sequence continues at coordinate 110,553 of CAVVBO010000009.1, forward strand.
ACGACGGTCTGGCGCTGGCGCAGGATCCGAACGTGATCTTCGCCGCGTTTGGTGACATGATGCGCGTGCCCGGCGAACATGGCAGTCCGCTGGAGCACAAGGCGCGCGGCATGGATGTCCGCATTGTCTACTCGCCGTCGGATGCGCTTAAGCTGGCCAAGGCGAATCCCGACAAGCACGTGATGTTCTTCGCCATCGGCTTTGAGACCACGGCGCCGTCGTCGGCGCTGACGATTCATGCGGGCCAAGGCGGAAGGCATTCGCAACTTCTCGCTCTTCTGTAATCACGTAACGATCATTCCCGCGATTCGTGCGATTCTCGACTCGCCCGACATGCGTCTGGATGCGTTTATCGGACCGGGACATGTCTCCACGGTAATCGGTTGCCGCCCTTACGAATGGATCGCGGCCAATGAACGCAAGCCTATCGTTGTTTCGGGATTTGAGCCGCTCGATATGCTGCAGTCCATCGTCATGCTGCTGCGCCAGCTGAAGGCGGGCGAGGCCAAGGTCGAAAATCAGTACAAGCGAGTGGTGCCGTGGGAAGGGCAATCGCGCTGCCTTGAAGGCGATGGCCGAAGTGTTTGAGCTGCGGCCCTACTTCGAGTGGCGCGGACTGGGTTTCATCTCGCAGTCGGCGCTGCGCATTCGCGATAGTTATGCGGAATGGGATTCCGAGCAGCGATTCAGCGTGCCCGGCGTGCGCGTGACCGATCCCAAGGCGGCGCAGTGCGGCGAGGTGCTGAAAGGCGTCCTGAAGCCCGCGCAGTGCAAGCTGTTCGGCAAGGAATGCACGCCGGAACATCCGGTGGGCGCGTTGATGGTTTCCTCGGAGGGATCGTGCGCAGCTTACTTACAGTTACGAACATCGGAAGGCAACGGCCGCGACGCTGGCATGGCCGGCGTGAAGCCTGGCGCGTAGCCGACAGCACGGTACCCAAGATCAAGTTTCGCGAGCCGCAAATCGAAATGGCCCACGGCGCCGGAGGTATCGCCAGCCGCCGTCTGGTCGAAGGCCTGTTCGCTCCTCTGTTGTATCGCTCCGCACAACCTGAGCTGAACGATGCCGCCTCGCTCAATATTGGCGGCGTTCGCCTTGCCATGACCACCGACAGCTTTGTGGTGAAACCGCTGAGCTTTCCCGGGGGGCTCGATCGGCGAGCTTGGCCATCAACGGCACGGTCAATGATCTGGCGGTTTCCGGCGCAAAAGCCGAGGCCATCGTGGTCAGCTTTGTACTGGAAGCGGGCCTGCCGAACCGAGATCGCTCGAGGCTGAAGTCCGCGCCATGGCTCGCGCGGCCGAGCAGGCGGGCGTCGCCGTGGTGGGCGGCGATACCAAGGTGGTGGAGCACGGCAAAGCCGACGGCATGTATATCTCGACTACCGGCGTCGGCTCCTATCTTGCCGGGAATTCGCATCGATGCTCGCTCGGTGCGGCCCGGCGACAAAGTTCTGCTTTCAGGGCCGATCGGCGATCACGGCATCACCATCCTGCTGGCTCGCGGCGAGCTGGATTTTGAAGCCGATCTGCGCTCCGACACGCGCTCCGTTTTTCCCCTGGTACAGGCCATGGCCGCGCGAGGCCGCGCCCGGCATTCGCTGGATGCGCGATCCCACGCGCGGCGGGGTAGCGACTTCGCTCAATGAACTGGCGCGCGATTGCGGCCTGGGCATTCACATCTTCGAGGAAGAAATTCCGGTCAACGACACGGTTCGCGGAGCCTGCGAACTGCTGGGTCTCGATCCTCTTCACATTGCCAACGAAGGCCAATTCCTTGCCGTTGTCTCGCCCGAATATGCCGACGCCGCTCTGAACGCGCTCTGCAACAGACCCTCGGTGGCGAGGGTGCCGTCATGTTGGGCGAGGTACACGAGCAGCCTGCCGGCTCGGTGCTGGTGACGACGCGTTACGGCGGCAGTAGAATCATTGACATGCTCGTGGGCGATCCGCTCCCGCGGATCTGCTAGGGAAACTCTGATTAAGGGTTGTTTTGAAGGGGACGACCTTCAGGTCGTCCGTTAAACACGTAAGATCATGCGGCTTTAGCCGCTGCGGGACTTGGCTTAGACTTAATCAGAGTTTCCTAGGGGTCAATGTCATGCCGGCCGGGGTTGAACTCGCAACTCTCGTTGAAGAACGTCTGCTGGAACGCAATCGCTTGTGCGAAGCCTTCTTTGCGCGCGAAGCTCCCAGGTTAGCCGAGGCCTGCCGCGAGATGTCGGAACGCTTTCTGCGCGGAGGCCGCCTGCTGGCCTTCGGCCGCGGTCCGTATGCCACCGACGCGCCAGCACGTTTCGGTGGAATTTGTTCATCCCGTGATTGTCGGCAAACGCGCTCTTCCCGCTCTGGATTTGTCGCTGCTCTTCCGGCCATGGCTGCGCAGTATCGTTCGCGCGGAAGATATTGTGATGGGCTTCGGTCCGCCGCGGGGCGACCCGGAAGTCGTTGCTACCTTGCGCGAGGCCGCAAACAAGGGTGCCATGACCTTCGCGTTGCCTGGTACCGCAGGGTCGTACTCGGTCGAAGCCGCAACCACCGACCCGTTTATTCATCAGGAGATCATCGAGATTCTCTATCACACATTGTGGGAGACGGTGCACGTGTACTTCGAGCACCGCGAGCTTGGACATGATGTGGGTGATGCGGGATTTCTCTATCCCTTCCTCGGGCAGGCGAAGCAGGAGACCGGCGACGTGACCGCCGAAGTTGCGGCGTCGATTCTGATGAAAGTGCAGAACGACTCTGAACTGCGGGCGCGAGTGGCAAGGGAAGAGGCGGACCAGATCGGCAATACCGCTCGAGCCATTCATGAGCGAGTTCAGCGCGGCGGCAAGTTGATCCTCTTCGGCAATGGTGGCTCGGCTACCGACGCCAACGACTGGGCAATCGACTGTGTTTTGCCGCCTGATGGCTATCAGTCCCGTTCCGGCCGTATCGCTTTCCATGGAGCCGGCCAACATCACGGCAGTGGCCAACGATGTTGGAGTAGAGGTCATCTTCCTGCGGCAACTGATTGCCCAAGCCCGGCCCGAAGACATAGCGGTCGGGATATCGACCAGCGGCGGTTCGCGCAACATCATTATGGCGTTGGAAGAAGCTCGCAAGCGCGGCCTGCTAACAGTGGCGCTGCTGGGCTATGACGGCGGAGAAATCCTGAGGCGAGGGTTGGTGGACTGGCCGCTGGTGGTGCATTGCGACTACATTCCGCGCATCCAGGAAGTGCAGGCGTCGATTTACCACATCGTTCGCGAGACGCTGGAGGTGCTGCACCGTGGTGAGGCGTGAGCTGGTTGTGATCCGGCCTGTCCAGAGCAGACGGGAACGTTAGAACGCTCCTCCCGATTTGCAAGCGCCGGAACAGATCTTTCCGGTCCACCTCACTCCGAGGGCATGCAAGATCAGCCGGTCTCCTTCCGTCAGTTTGTCGCCGTCCAGAACCGCTTCGTAGGCGTACAAAACGTCGGAGCTGCGAGTAATGCACCACGGCTCGTGCCGAACGATGCCGTCGCAATGTTCGCAGGCGGCGTCAGCGCTGTATTTATTGCTGTGTTGCCATATGATTGCTTCTTCAGTGGGCATGACAATTCCTTTTTCCGACAGCCTTGTCGCCGTTCCGATCAAACCCGCCTACGACGTCAAGGGAATCAACTTCCATAGCCGAGACAGTACTGCGAGACGTGGGTTGATTTCATCCCCCGGAGTATGTAGATGGTTACGTCTTTACGGGTACAGGTTGCGATCTGATTAACACGCTTCGTTTCGACGCTCTTCTGGTATCTTCGCGCTTGTCTGTCTCCCATCTGGAAAGGGAGCTCCCAACAAAGTTCGCTATGATTTCTGTCGTGAGGAATTCTGTGCCGCTGAAGATGCACAAGGGGGATGAATGCGCCTGAAAATCTTGCAGGCTGGAGAGCCGGTGCTTCGCGAAATGGCTCGCCCATTGACGCCGCAGGAAATTGTGAGCGACGACATTCAACGATTGATCCGCGATATGCGAGAGACTATGCATGATGCGCCGGGCGTGGGGCTGGCCGCTCCGCAGGTGGGCCTGTCATTACAGTTGGCGGTGATCAACGACCGCGAAGAATATTTCAAAGATGTTGCTCCAGCGCAGCTGGCGGAGAGAGAACGGCGCGCCGTGCCGTTCCACGTGGTTATTAATCCCAGGCTCAGTTTGCTGGGAGACGACAAGGCGAGATTCTTCGAGGGCTGCCTCAGCCTGGACGGATTCTCGGCGGTGGTTGCCCGGGCCCGGAGGGTTCGAGTCGAATACTTGAATGAACGCGCGGAGGCGCAATCCTTGGAAGCCTCCGGCTGGTATGCGCGAATTTTGCAGCACGAGATCGATCATCTGCGAGGCACGCTCTACCTCGACCGCATGGAGCCGCGCACGTTTACCTCAATCGAGAACTGGAAGCGCTTCTGGAAGGATCGGCCGATGGCGGAGAGTCGGCGCGAAGAATGAACGGGAGCGGTGAGGCGCTCGGGGTGAGGGTTCATTGCGCAGCCGGCGGCTGCATCAAGGGAGGGAACCGCAGATCCCTCCACTCAGGCTGAAGCCCTCGGTCGGGATGACAATACCTAAGTAGATTGCCAAGAGCACCGATTGCTGAGGAGCAAAGAAGCGGGATGACTGGATCTGAGTAGATTGCTAAGAGCTAACGGCTAAGAGCTAACAGCCATCGGCCAAATGCTAATTGCAGCTTCTCGAGCGAAAAGCGGCCCTCACCTCACCGACGCTTTTCCGGCAGATGACACCGGAACCTGCTCCACGATCTCAATGCCGAAACCTTCCAGGCCGGCGACCTTGCGGGGGCGGTTGGTCAGAATCCGAATACGTTTGAGGTTCAGGTCCGACAGGATCTGCGCCCCGATGCCGATTTCGCGCTGGGTCTTGCGCTGACTTTCCGGCAGCGTAGGTAGGCGCTGCTCGTGATGGAACTGGATGGTCATGCGCTCGCCCAGCCGCTCAACGGAATAGCCTTTCGAAGTCGAATGAAGATAAATCAGCGCGCCGCGGCCCTCTTCGGCAATGCGCCGCATGGCAGCATCGATGACATCACGACACTCGCAACCGCTGGCGCCGAAGACATCGCCCACTAAACAATGGGAATGCATGCGCACCAGCACCGGCTCGTCGGTCGCATGTTCCACGTCGCCCTTGACCATGGCGATATGCGAGTCGCCGTTGATCTCCGATTCGTAAACGATCATGCGGAAATCGCCGTAGGCTGTGGGCACGATGGCCTCGGCCATGCGCCGCACGTAGCGCTCGTGCGCCATGCGATAGCGGATGACCTCAGCGACAGTGATCATCTTCATGTCGTGCTGATGGCAGAACTCGGTCAGCTCGGGCACTCGTGACATGGTGCCGTCATCGTTCATGATTTCGCAAATCACGCCCGCGGGAACCATGCCTGCCAGGCGAGCCAGATCGACAGAAGCCTCGGTCTGTCCGGCGCGAACCAGAACGCCGCCTTTACGGGCGCGCAGCGGGAAGACGTGTCCGGGACGCGCCAAGTCGTTGGGCCGGCTTGCCGGATCGATGGCGACCTGTATGGTGTGAGCCCGGTCGTAGGCCGAAATGCCCGTGGTGACGCCGTCCTTGGCATCGATGGATTCGGTGAAGGCGGTGCCGAAGTTGGAGGTGTTCTCGGCCGACATCTGGCCGAGGCGCAGATACTCCAGCCGCTCCTCGGTCATGGCGAGGCAGACCAGGCCGCGCCCGTACTTGGCCATGAAGTTAATGGCCTCGGGAGTGATTTTTTCGGCGGCCATCGTAAGGTCGCCTTCGTTCTCGCGGTCTTCGTCATCGACGACCACAATCATGCGGCCGGCGCGGATTTCCTCCAGCGCAGTCTCGACATCGCAGAAGGGGGGACGGGTGGACATGTGTGAACCTGATGAGATTTTAGCAGGAAGAGGCGAAGCAATTCGCATTTAGCACTTGGCAGTTGGCATTTGGCCAAGGGCTTTTAGCCGCTAGCTCTTAGCGGTCTAATACTGTCTTGCGCCCGCCAATCGCTTTCCGAGCCGAGCACGAGCATCTCTTGCTAGTGTGCAGTTGCAAGCGCGGTCAAGGCAGCCCCGAAGTCTGATCATTGTTGAAATTCACAGCGCCGTCGATGAGTTCTTCTACTGGTTAATGTTGAAATTTACAACATATTCAGGACGATGCCCTGACCCAATAGAAAAGGGCCGCGCGCGGCGGCCCTGATCAGAGAGAGCAAGGTTGGTTAGAGCGTGGACTCGATCTCGAAGCCCCAAGCCTCCAGCAGAGGTTCGGGAATGTACTTCGAGTTCTTGTTCTTCCGCGCCCATTCACGCAACCGGGTGGAGCGAATGTACTGATCCGGTTGCAGTTTGAATTCCTTCACTACCTGCTCGAATTCGGTGATGGTGGGGACGACCGGTCCAATAGGCTCCGGTTTTCCCCAATTAGGATTGCCACGTCTTTTTGCCATGTCTTTCGTTCCTGATTCGTAGAGATATAAAACCTGGAGACCGATGTGTTCCCGGTAATGCCTTTGACCCGGTCTAACTGATTGGATTCAGACAGCCTTAACAAAGATTCAGGCCATTGGCCGGGTGTTCTTCAGGATCGATGTGCCAGAGAAAGGATTTCAACTGAGCCAGAGGAACTTAGTACTATAGCCCCGTTCCAAGCCGACTTCAAGGAAAAACCGGCTTGCCCAGCCGTCTACCGGAACCAAAGTTGTACTACCTCATCAAAATAGTCAATATCTCCATAAGAATCAGACGGATGGAAATAGGAAAAGTTAGCTGAACCACGCTCGATTCGAACGCCACAGAGGGTCGTTTTGGGGGCGTGATGCATGGCTAACGACGCTGGGCGGTAGTCGCATTGCCACTATCAGATACACGGTTACGGCGCGCTTCCGGTCAAGTAACGAGACCGGTTTCAGGATTGGCGTAGGCCAGCCAGAGGTAGCCTTCTAGTCTGGCGTCCAAGACCGCGCCAAGAACCCTTTAGATGGACTGCGACTGGCGTTAGTCGTTGCTGCGGGGCGAAGATCGCGAAGTGTCCGGCGGGGCTGCATACCGGCGACCCAATCTCGCCATCGACGGGCTACCGCAGCAATGCCATTTTGCGAATGACGGTTGAGAGCGCTGAAGTTCGAACCTCTCAGGACCGCGCGATTTTCAACGCCCCTATCCCTTCAGGACCCGTTTACTGCCCAAGAACTGATCGGGCTGAGGGCCATGTCGAAGTTTTGTCTGACCTCGCTGCACTGCGTCTATTTCAACGCTCGTTAAGTGCTATCCTTCCCTCTTCGTCTTAAAGCTGATGAACATCGTACTGAACGAGATTGAGGCCCGCGTGTTGGGGGCTCTGGTGGAGAAGGACATCACGACGCCGGATTATTATCCGTTGTCGCTGAACGCGCTAGTGAACGCCTGCAACCAGAAGAATAACCGCGACCCGGTCATGAATTTGGAAGAGGGAGCGGTTCGGGACGCATTGAATGAGTTGCACGAACACAGGCTGGCGGGGCCGGCCAGCGGAGCCGACAGCCGCGTAACCAAGTACGAACACCGCCTGCAGGAGACCTTCAACTTCTCGCGTGGTGAGACCGCTGTTTTGTGCGTTTTGCTGTTGCGCGGACCTCAGACGCCGGGAGAGTTGCGCGGGCGGACGGAGCGCATGCACCACTTTGAAGATCTGGATGCGGTGCAATTCAGTCTGCAGAAACTGATGCAACGCGAGCCTCCTCTGGTAGTGGTGTTGCCCAGGCAGCCGGGTACAAAGGAAGTCGCGTTACGCGCATCTGCTTTCCGGCGAAGTGGAGGCGGGAGAACTGCCGTTACCGCGGATGGCTTCGCCGCCGAGTCCTTCTGCTGACAACGAGCGCGTCAGTCGATTGGAAGAGGCGGTCTCTGCCTTGCAGAACGAAGTCAGTGAACTCAAGCAGCAACTGGCGGAGTTCCGCAAGCAGTTTGAGTAAGGTCCTGCAATCGCGAAGTCTGACCTCGCCATCCAAGGGTTCCTACTTCTTCAGCAAGATTCCTTAATGAAGGGGCGGTCGTCTCCCAGTAATGCCTTTCCTGGGACGTCAGAATTTAATCGATTTTGCATCTAGTGATTCAATTCCAGGTGAGGTTAAGCCAGGCCGGTGGTGCTTCCCGCCGAATTCCGATAGAGCATATAAAACACAAAAGCAAAGAGTAAGACTGTGACATAGGAGAACACACTTGCCTCCGGTCCTACAGTTCCTCCCGTGAGCCACGCGGGGCCGTGCATAACGGAGCCCAGCAGCTGGCCCTTCGCCGGCGTGCCACTGTTATTCACCGAGAACAGGAAGGTTTGCGTCCAGTCATCCGCGGCATGAAGGCCGACAGCAAACCATAAATTGCCGGTAAGCCGAAGAGTCAGGCAGGTGACGAGTCCCCAAACGACAATCTCCAGCGCGCCCATCCAGCTCTCCCCGCTATTGAAGAGATGCCCGCCACCGAAGATCAGCGAGGTTACAATAGCAGCCGGCCAGAAGCGAATTCCCGTCGCCAGTGTATACAGCACGTATCCGCGATAAAAAAATTCTTCCTGCAGCCCGACTAGCAGGAACGCAATCGCCCAAAGCACAGCGTACTTTGCAATGTCTACCCCGCCGAGGGCTAGAGTTCCAAACGAAAAACCATGAAAAGCGGTAATCAACAATATGGCGAAAGCTTCGGTCGCGACTCCCCAAAACGCTCCCTGCCAGAACTGCTTGGCGAAGGCTCTCCGCGGCGGCAACCCGTAATCGCCAAATGGGCGATGCTCGATTCTTGACATGACCCAGGCGGCGATGAGGATAGGCAGCAAGACAGTCGTCTCCAGGACGATGTCGCCCAGCGGTACGCTGGCGCCCCCAGTCAGGTTATTTCTTGCCGCGGCTTTGAGCACGGGTGAGAGTTTGGCTGCCCACTGGAGCAGCAAAACTAAAGGCACGGTTATCGCAAAGAACATGAGGAGACGCCACCCGGCGCGAATCCCGTTTGGGCCGAACCAGACAGAACGCAATCCACCAGGAGGTTCGGCCACGTTATTACGGTCTAGAATCGAAGATCCCTCAGATAGGTGCGACGCGTTGTCCGGAATGAGCGGCAAAGTCTCCAGAGTATAGGTGGCCAGGGGGATAGAAACACCTGGTTTGTGACATGCGTGCACCATTCTGAGGCATGTAGCAACAAACCGGGCCAGCTAGATCTGCCGCTCCCCCAGTACGGCAAGGCAATAGAGGCCGGCACAGCCTGCCGTTTCGGATTCTTCGCGACATTTACAACGCAAAGCGTGGAGCGCCAGCTAATTCAATCACGAATGCAGCCGCTTCTTCGGCCAACCGCCCCTGCGGGACATTTTGGACTCTAGCTTTCCGGGCGCTCCGCCATTGGAGTCAGTCAGCAATCTTAAGAACGCCATCTGACCCTCTGGCAGGTCCTGCCCTGACCTCATTTCTGCTCGCCCTTACAAAAATCGTCGCAGGTTATGTGCAACGATGATGCCATCCACCCACCTTCATCGGAAGCCATACTACGATGACATTCGTAGTTGACGTCCGTAGAATCATGTTATTGATCAATCCGACTCTGGCAGGTCAGGCTGCCACGGATGAGCTTGCCGCACCATTGCCAAATCAGGGCGAGCACCATTTCCGGGCAACGCGAGGGAATCGATATTGATTGTCAGCGCGGATTACAACTTGAGACACGTTTACGGGCATCTGCCAAAATAAATCAACTTTCCCGTTGCGCTTCGACAGCAGGTATTGTAGTTTCTCTTGTCGAAGTGCAAGGGGAAGTGATAGGCCCAAAGAATCGATCTGCCGCAAGGAACTTTAGACCTGCTGATTCTCAGAATTCTTGTGCTTGAGCCCCACCACGGCTGGGCGATCTCCGAACGTCTGCAACAGATTTCGAGTTATTTCCTGTGCATTCAACAGGGTTCGTTCTATCCTGCTCTGCACCGGCTGCAACGCCGGGGATGGATCAAGCCCGTCTGGGGAACTTCGGAAAACAATCGGCGTGCGAAGTATTACGAGCTTACCAAGCGTGGGCGCGACCAACTGGAAGTTGAGAAAGACGCGTGGGAGAAGCTGACGATGGCTGTGGCGCAGGTGCTGGGTACGGTTTAGGGAGTGGATCCGCGACCGCGATCGACGAGTAGACGTCGGCACCGGAGATGCTATAGCCCATTAGGATATCGCTGTTCGGCAGTGACTAGTGCAGGTTTCGTAGCGGAGAGATGAACCATGTGTTTTTCAGCCACAGCGAACTTTGTCGGCAGCGGAGTTCTGGGCGCCGTCGGCGTGGCCACATTGACGAAGGTGAAGCACCGGCGCGAATTGCTTTTCGCAGCGCTGCCCATGCTCTTTGCCGTTCATCAGTTCATTGAGGGATTCGTCTGGCTGGGATTGGATGGGATTCTCTCGCCTGCGGTGGCGCACAACATGGGCGCGGCGTTCATGCTTTATGCGCAGGGGCTCCTGCCTTTCCTGCTGCCGCTGAGCGTGCTGCTGTTCGAGCCTGACCTGAAGAGCCGCAGGCGCATGCTGCCTTTTCTCGTGCTCGGCGGAGCAACAACGCTCTATATTTTGTGGGCGTTGACGGCGTACCCGTTGCAGGTATACTGTCAAGGGAAATAGCATCGTCTACATCAATCAAGCGACGAACAACACAGCGGTTGCGTTGCTGTATGTGATCGCAACCTGCGGCTCGCTGTTTTTCTCGAAGGTCAAGGCCATGGTGATCTTCGGCGCGGCAAACCTGGCGATTCTCCTGATCTGTAATGGAGTTCAAGCGGTACGCGTTCACCTCTCTGTGGTGTGCATACGCAGCGGTTGCAAGTGTGATCATCCTCGCCTACTTCTGGAGAAGCAGCGGAGACCGGCCATTCCTCTACGCCTAGCACGGCCGGGTCCATCAGGCGGTAAACAGGTTGCGGCCCGCTCGCTATCGCTGGGACTTCGGGCGGATCGCGGCAGGCAGAAAACTGCCGTCGTTCGTGCCCACTTCTTTGGCCATGAGCTGGTTCAGCAAGGCGTTCATGCGCAGGATGAGGTCGCGATTCTTTTCCGGATCGAGGGCGAGATTGTGCGTCTCGAGCGGGTCGTTCTTCAGGTCAAAGAGCTGGACGTCGTTGTTGTCGCAGAATTTGCTCGAGCGTTACCGGCGTATTGAAGTTGTCGGGGGCGTAGTAGCGCGCAAACTTGTACTGTCCGTCGAAAGTAAAACTCAGGAATCCCCGTTTATCGAGTTTGGGTTGAAGCTCGGTCAGGGGCGGGCGACGGTTTATTCTGGAGGAGTTGCGTCATGCTCGACAGAAGATAGCCTGAATCAATGGTCATGGGAGCGACGTAGTTGAACAGGACGCCGGGACGCACGGCTGTCGGAGATGCGGTCTCGGCCGTTTGCCAGGACGCCGGAAAAATCGTGGCCGGGCAAATCCTTCACGGCCTCGCGCCGCTGTGCCTCGGGCACTCCTGCCAGCCCGGGCAGGGTTGGCATCAGGTCCAGGTGGCTGGTGAGAACATAGGACGATTGGCCGCCGGGGTAATTGGGGTGAACAATGATCAACGGCACATGGGCATTTCCTTCATAGGCGAAGGGACCTTTGCCCCGGATGCCACCGTGGTCGCCCGCCATCTCGCCGTGGTCGGCGGTGAAGATCACCACGGTATCCTTCCAGAGATCCAACTCGTCCATGCCATCTTCCAGCAGCTGCAGGCTGGTATCCGTGTCACGGATCAAATTCAGATAGTAGTTATTAAACACCTGCCACATGTCCGGGCGATTCACCGGAATGAAGCCGAGAGCCCCCGACCAACCGAGATGGTATTCGGTCAGCGCCGCCGGCATTCCCGGGGCCGACAGCGATTCCTGCAGTGTCGGTGAGGGAGCGGGGTTCCATTGCTTGCTGTACAGCGAATTCTTCGGCGGCGCGGTGAGCACGCCGTTCACGACGGCCTTTTGTGCCTGATCCGTTCCCGGCACATTGGCATCCGCATACATGATGTCGTGCGGATTGACGAAACTCACGACCATGAAGAACGGTTGCCCGGACTGCGCGCAGCTTGGGCACATTGCCCCGCAGCCAGCGGACGCCTTCGCTCGCGGTGTACACATCGGTCTTGTAGCCCTGGTCGGGCGCACCAGTTTTGTCGCCGTCTGGCTGGTAGATGTCGAAACCGTAGGGCTGGAGCGCCTCGCTATAGTTGACCGTCGGCTTGGGAGGGATGATGCTGGCCTCCATTTCCCATTTGCCGAAAAATGCTGTCTGGTAGCCCAGCTTCTTCATCATGGAACCCATGTTGGGCCGGTCGGTTCGCAAGCTCGGCACATAGCCCGCCTCCATCTGGTCGAAGACTCCGTTGACCTGTGGCGGCTGCCCGCTCCAGAGTGCCGCGCGGGAGGGCGTACACATCGCCGAGGCGACATAGTGGTTGCGAAAGGTGAACCCATGTTGCGCCAGCCGTTCAAGGGCCGGCATGTTGTAACCTGCGGCAGCCGGCAAGTCATAACGCGTTTGATCGCGCAATACCAGAATGATGTTCAGCGGGCGGTTCGGCGCCGGGACCTTCGTCTGTAACTTGCGAGTGCGCGAAGGGCGCGAATGTCGCAAGCGCGAGGAACCACAGCACTTTGCCAGTGAGCCGCCCTGCGACTACTGCGCGGGGCAACTTTGGCCAGCTGAGCGGGGAATTCAGTCATGAAGCCTCCTTTTCCTGTCTCATTCCTGTCTCATTCTGTCTCGTGGGGAATAGTTTGAAACCATGTCCCGTGGAGACTTTCCTCGACCCGTGGTCATCGAGGACACAAGATTAGCCCTCGGTGGAAATCGGGGCAACTAGCCGAACTAAAAGTCGGCAAGAATGACATAGGATGCTCCGGGTGTCGTCGACCATCCGGAAGTGAGCGAGAAATCGGCTTATGGGAAACGCAGAACGCAAGCTCAATTTATAACAGCACATTTCCTCGAAGCCGACTTGCGGACAACTTCGGGTCCTGCTGTGTCGACAGACGAAGACGATATTCTCCGAGTGAGACAGGGAAGCCCGGATGACCGGCTATTCAGAAATCTTCTTGTCACGGAGCTTTTGGTCTCGAAGCTACACCGTGGGAGCTGCAGGGTTTGTCACGGACTCTGGATCATAGCGAGCCTCAAGCCTCGGAAAATCCCTGTCAGGCGGCATGCACTTTGAGCCCTTGGCTACTAACCCCAGCTGAGACCGATTTTCGGCGGATGCTCCAGGGTTTGCATAACGACACAATACTGTTCCGTTTTCTCCTGCAAGGCGCTTAACTGCTCCTTGGTTGCCTGCGGTGCGCGGACGTCGAAAATGACTCTGATACTTTCAAATCCGACAGCTGCCTCTTTGGAAATTCCCAACGTTCCTTGCAGGTCCAGATCACCTTCGACCGTAACATCGATGCCCTCCGTAGGTATGCCCATCGCAGCCGCGACCATTTGGCAGGTGATCTGTGCGCATGCGGCTATCGCGCCCAGCAGTAAATCTCCGGAGCAGGCACCGGTACCCGATCCCCCGACGCCCTGGTGGGCTTGTGCCTTGTAGATCTCTCGGCCCAAGTCCACCGAGCAGGTGATCGGTGCATCCGTCTGACTGCCGCGTGCCTTCAGGGTGATTCGCGAACTCGACGGATTTTGGCGATACTGCTCCTTCAGTGGCCGCTGCAGCGTTCGAATATCCATGAATTCCCCCAGGATTCTGAGTATTATAAGCGCACCTAGGGGTGGTGCCGCAATGCGTTGCGGCATCGATTCATGGATCAATTCCACGCGATTACGCAGCGTGGAGCAGTCAGCTTGGCTACTCCAGCTGCGCCAATGAGGTTCATTGGGCCCGCCGCTCACGCCAGATTCAGTTCCGTCCTCTTTGTCGCCGGGCGTGCGCTTCGGCACATACGAAATCCTTGAGCAACTCGGCGCCGGCGGAATGGGCGAGGTCTATCGCGCCCGGGACACGCGCCTCGGCCGTGAAGTCGCAATCAAGACCGTTTTGCTGCAACATCATTCGCAAGCCGAAGCCCTGGTCCGCTTTGAGATGGAAGCCCGCTCCGCGTCCGCCCTCAATCACCCAAACATTGTCACGATTTATGAGCTCGGTTGCGTGGACAACACGCACTTCATCGCCATGGAACTGGTTCGTGGCGAGACGATGCGAGAGTTGCTCGATGGCCGGGCCCATGCCATTCCGTAAGGCAATCGCCATCGCGGCACAGGTTGCCGACGCTCTGGCGCGGGCGCACGAAATCGGTGTCGTTCATCGAGATTTGAAGCCCGACAACCTGATGGTTTCTGTGGACGGCGCCGCTAAGATCCTGGATTTCGGCTTGGCGAAACTGCTTGCGGTCGACCACCCACCGAATGCAGATGTCTCCACCTCCATCAGTAAGGACGGAGCCGTGATGGGCACGCTCGCCTACATGTCACCGGAGCAGGCGAACGGCGAGAAACTCGATTTTCGTTCTGACCAGTTTTCTTTCGGCTCGGTGCTCTGCGAGATGGTCACCGGAGTTCCTGCGTTTCAGAAGAAGACCGCTGCGGAAACTGCGGCTGCCATCCTTCGCGACGAGCCGGAGCGTATGGCTTCCAGAATGCTTCAGGCGCCCGCTCCGTTCATTTGGATTGTGGAGCGCTGTCTTGCCAAGGACCCGAAGCAACGCTACGCATCCACCCGGGATTTGGCTCGCGACCTGGCGGCGGTGCGCGACCGGCTGGCCGATGCGCCCGTCCAGCATTCGGAGCCTCGCCCCAGCAACCTTCCGGTGCCGCGCACCGCTTTCATCGGACGCGAGCACCGAGGCGGCTGCGCTCCGCCAGCTTCTGGACCGGGATGATGTGCGGCTCGTAACCCTCACCGGTCCCGGCGGCATCGGCAAGACGCGACTGGCTTTGCAGGTGGCAGGCGAAATCACGCACCAATTTCCAGCCGGCGTTTGCTTCGTTTCGTTGTCGGTGGTTGGGGCCCCTGGCTTGATTGCTTCCGCCATCGCGCAAGCGGTGGGAGTGCGTGAGACCGGCAATCAGTCGGCGCAGGAAAGCCTGAAAGACTACCTGGGCGGGCTGGACCAGCCGATGCTTCTCCTGCTCGACAATTTTGAGCACCTGGTGTCGGCTGCCCCGGTCATATCGGATCTGCTCTCTGCGGGACCCAAGCTCAAGATCGTAGTCACCAGCCAGTCGCCGCTGCACGTTTACGGCGAACACGAATTCCCGGTGCCACCGCTGGCGCTTCCCGATCCGAAATCCTTGCTGCCCCTGGATGTGCTCTCACGCCTTCCCGCGATCGCGCTTTTTGTGGAACGCGCGCGTGCCGTGAAGCACGACTTCGCCTTGACCAATGAAAACGCGCCCGCTGTCGCTGCCGTCTGCGCTCGCCTCGACGGTCTGCCCCTCGCCATCGAACTGGCGGCGGCGCGCATCAAGCTGCTCTCGCCGTCCGCCATGCTGGCGCGCCTGGAAAGCTGCCTCAACCTGCTGACCGGCGGCGCCCGCGACCTGCCGACCCGTCAGCAGACTCTTCGCGGCACCGTCGACTGGAGTTACGGACTCCTCAACCCTGCCGAGCAAACTCTCTTCCGCAGGCTTTCGGTGTTCCTCGGCGGTTGCACGCTGGAAGCGGTGGAGGCCGTCTGCGATACGGCTGGCGATCTTGGGTCTCGACGTGCTCGACGGCATGGCTTCCATGATGGACAAGAGCCTGGCGCAGCAGGTGGAAGGAGCAGCGGGCGAAACGCGCTTCGTCATGCTTTCCGCCATCCGGGAGTATGCACTCGAACGTCTGGCCGCGAGCGACGATGTAGCGGCCACTCGCCGGTCCCATGCCGCGTATTACCTGGTGCTCGCCGAAGAGGGTGCTTTGGAAGCGGCGGCTCATCCCGAATGGCTCGATCGTTTCGAGGTCGAGCACGATAACTTCCGTGCCGCGCTCGAATACCTCATCAAAACCGGCGACGCCGACTGGGGCCTCCGCCTGGGTTCGGCGCTGTTTCACTTTTGGGAGACGCGCGAATATCTTACCGAGGGCCGCGACCGCATCGCCAGGCTTCTCGCGCTGGAAGGAGCTGCTGCGCGTCCGAAACTTCGCTCGCGCCTGCTGTTCTGTGCCGCGGTCCTGGCAGGCGAGCAGGGCGATTACACTTCTGCGCACCAATTGTTCGAAGAGAGTCTTGAGACCTGTGTGGAGTTAAACGATAACCGCGGGGTTGCAGTTGCGCTAAACGCTTTGGCCGTCAATGCTCGCGATCGTGGCGAACTTCCCACGGCATCCCTCCTGTTTGAAAGATGTGTCGCCATTTGGAGAGACGAGGGAGATCCAGCGGACGTTGCTCGTGCTCTCAGCAATCTGGCGAACGTGACTAAGCTGCAAGGCGAACCGGCGCGCGCCTCCGCGCTCTACGACGAATGCCTGGCGATGTTCCGCCAGGTGGGTGACGTGGCCGGTATCGCCTGGACGTTGAACTACCAGGGCGATGTTGCCCGGGAAAGCAACGATCTGACGGCTGCTCGTTCCTTCTATGAGCAGAGTCTGGCAGCGTTCAGCCTTTCGCGGGATGGCTGGGGAATCGCCAGCGCCCTGTCCGACTTAGCCGGTCTTAGTTGGGACCAGGGCGACAGTGACGAGGCCCGTCGGCTGTACGGGGAAAGCATCCAGATGTTTCAGAATCTGGGTCATAAGCGGGGCATCGCAAGGGTGCTGGAGTGTCTTGCCGCAAACGCCGCCGCGCAATCCAATGCGGTGCAATCGCTGCACTTCGCAGGAGCCGCGGCTGCACTGCGCCAGCGATTGGTTACGCCGCTCACCCCCGCCGAGCAACATAAACTGGAGAAGGTCCTGGAATTCGCCCGTCGAACCCTGGGCAATGCCGCCGGTATGACGGCGTGGATGGAAGGCTGGGCTATGCCCGTAGAGCAGGCCATTCAGGAAGCGCTCAGTTCCGGCGCCGGGCCCACTCTTCGAACTGGAAGCGACGGATAACTCAACTCCGCGGTCTTGGGATCCATCATTCGCCGCACCGCCGAGATGCGATTGGCGGGAATACCTACGCGGCGGGCATGTTCGTGGACCGTTTCCTCGTCCGGCGCCAGGTAGACGCAATAAATTTTATCGCCGGTGACGTAGCTGTGCAGCCACTTGATCTCCGGTCCCATCCCCTTCAGGACATCCATCGATTTCCGGGCGGCTTCCTGAACCTCCGCATCCGACAAGTTCCCTATGCCTGGGATTTCTCGTTCGATCACGTATTCGGGCATGACCACCTCACCGAGGGCCCATGGTAGCAGATTCCTGGCGTGATTCGGAAGCGTAGGGAAGCCGTTGTGAAACCTCGCCCACAGGGTGGCAAGCAGGCGAAAGGCCGACATCTGTTAGCGATGTCGGCGTGGCCGCAATCAGGACTTTGGCGGCGCGGAGAGGGAGTTTGAACCCACGTCACACATGAAGCATGGGAATCCGTCATCTCAGCAATGGGCATCAGCTGTTCGGGAAGACTAGTAAAGGCCCGGCATTCTTATGATGATCGCTTTCGACAAACGACGGACGATGCGGCTGGGGCGATTCAAACGAGGGTTCCCACTCTGGTGACTGCAGTTCCGGCATCGGTTTTGCCTGGAATAACTTTCTACATTGCCTGGCCGTCCACCGGGCCCAGGTCTTGGACTTTTTTCTGCGAGCGCTATCGGTTGAAATTCCGGTTCCGGCGTACATCTGCCGGTAGAGCTTGGAAAGAAGCATAAATGCGATCCTGGCTCGCAGGGTGGGACTACAGGCTGACCTGGTCCAGATGGCGCTCCAGGTGTAAAACTCGTCCCAAACCTTCTGGGTGCGCTCGCGAATCTCATCGGTGCTCATCGAGGGATGCGGTGTGAACATCTTGGGGCGAACTTCGATGGGGATGAGCCAATAGCGGGTAATGGGTACGTCGCCAACCCGGGTGGGATGATCCGCCTGCTCTTTTTCCCAGCGCATAAAATCCACAGTGCCAGGAAATGGCGTCATCATTACGAACTGTGCAAAGGTTATGCCCGCCTTCAACGCCATCTCTACGGTTGCATCGAAGGTTGCCGGTACATCGGTCGGGAGACCGAAGATGAAAGAACCGAGCACATGGACGCCATGCTGTTTGAACGTCATCAACTGCTTCGCCAGAGCGTCGCCTGAGCAGTTGAAGTCCTTGAAGACGGCCTTAAGTCCTTCCGGGGTCACAGCCTCGACTCCCACCAAGGCTCCCTTGATATTGGCCTTACGCATCGCATCCAGAAATTCGCCGTCTTCGCCCGCCTCCATCGTGATCTGCGTGTAGAACACCATGTCTTTAGGCAGCTTGGCCAGTTCTGCCATCAGTTGGAAACGCTCGGCGCGGATCGCCGTCAGTTCTTCAACTTTGGCGGTATTGTTTTGCTGGCCCGCCAGCCGCAGATCGGTCAACGTCACCGGATAGAAATTGTCATCGGCAAGAGCGATAAAGCGAAAACCAATGCGGCGCAGCGTAACAATTTCGTCGATCACAGCCTGATGCTGGCGTTGCCGCGGCTTTTGTCCATCGGTTCGCCACACACTGCAAAACGAGCAATGCTTCGGACATCCGCGAATCGTCTGGACCGAGGCCCACATGTATTTATCGCGCTGCATCAAGTCCCAGCGGGCCGCCAGGAACTGACTGCCTTCGATCCGTCCGCCCTCATAGATACTGCCAGGCCTGCCAGCGAGGCAATCAGTCACGACCTTGCCCCAGGCGAGATCGCCGTCACCTTTTACCACGGCGTGGGCGTCCCCGTGTTCGAAGGCTTCTTCGGGAAAAAGCGTGGCGTGAATGCCACCGTAGATCACCCAGGCGCCGCGTTCACGCGCCATTCGGCCGACTTCATATCCACGCAAAGCGTTGCCGGTATGCACACTGATGCCGACGATATCTCCCGGCAGGATGCTCTCCGGCACAACCTGTTCCAGCGATTCGTCGACAAGAATCGGATCTCCGACCGTAAGCGGTGTGGCAGCCGCAAGAACAAACAGCCATCTCGGCGTGATGACCGCCGTGCCGAAAGAATTGTCGCTGGGGTTTACGAGATGAACGCTCATGGAATCCGCCCAGTTCCGGTGCGAATCCCGCCGCTGCCGAGAGCGTGTTTCCAATGGTGTGAATGATGTACCGAACCGAAGCTTGGCATGACCGCCGATCGCGAGCCTTCACGTCGGGCTGAGTCGTCATGCCCGCTGGCAAGACGGGTCCAGCAGCGCCACTGGGGCCGGTTCCGGCTCTTCCTCGACGCCGGAAAATAGGTTGGTAGGTCCGCGCGGGTTCGCAAGGACTAAATTCTGCCAGCGCTGGAAAGAGAAAACTGTGCAAAATTGCACATTCCTGCGAAAAACCAGAACTATGACCAATATCCAACGCTGAATCATCCCAACGCCAGCGAGAGATTTCCTCATCAGGCGGTATAGGGGCATCCTGAGTTCGCCTCATTGTCGGCTTGTTAATGCAGGGCTGTCAGTCAGGGAATAGAATGGCAGTCTACGCTCGAACGAAGCGAGCCGAGCTGATAAATCTTGCGAAAATCACGAAACGCCAAACCCCCGAATCTCAAACCTTCCCAGCGCCAGTCCGTACTGGACCAGCGTCGCGGGCTGAAGATGGCCGTCTCAGCACACGCCTATGTACGCGGCAATACATTGAAGTTCTACGAGTGGCTTGAATCTCTGGAGCGAGGAACGCTGCCGGAAGGGCCGGCAATATGGATTTGTGGCGATTGCCATCTTGGAAATCTCGGCCCGGTAGCGAGCGCAGACGGCAAAGTTGAGATTGAGATTCGGGACCTCGACCAAACGGTCATCGGCAATCCCGCTCATGATCTGATTCGCCTTGCCCTCTCGCTGGCGACCGCCGCTCGTGGGTCGGACCTGCCGGGTGTGTCAACCGCGTTAATGATGGAAGAAATGATTGCCGGGTACGAGGAAGCGCTCATTAATCCTTCCGCCAAACGAAAACCCACCGGAAAAGCCACGGAGCCGATTCGGTTTGTACTAAAGCAATCCTTGAAGCGCAAATGGAGGCACCTCGCGGAAGAACGCATCGAGGACGTGAAGCCTTCCATTCCTTTAGGTGAACGCTTCTGGGTCTTATCGAAAGCGGAAAATCAGCAGATTAGCCGATTGTTTGCATCTGAGCTGCCTCGCCAACTCATTACTTGTCTTCGGCACCGGGATACAAAAGACTCTGTCGAAATTTTGGACGCAACTTACTGGATGAAAGGCTGCAGTTCTCTTGGGCGGCTACGTTTCGCCGTACTGGCTGGAGTGGGCACCGGCAAACATCGCACACTTTGTCTTATCGATATCAAGGAGGCGATTCGTCCTGCTGCTCCCCACGCCGTTAGCGGGGGTATGCCACGAGACAATGCTGATCGTGTGGTAGCGGGAGCACGCAGCCTGTCGCCTTATCTTGGCAAGCGAATGCTTGCCGCCGAGCTGATGGGGAAGTCCGTCGTGCTTCGCGAATTGCTTCCTCAGGATCTTAAGCTGGAAATGGATCGACTTACCCGCGACGAGATTGTTGCTTCCGCCCGGTTCCTTGCCGGCGTGGTGGGGAAGGCTCATGCCCGGCAAATGGATGATACTGCCCGAAAGTCGTGGATGTCAGATCTGCAGCGTAATCGGTCCAAGAACCTCGACGCTCCTTCCTGGCTGTGGACTAGCGTAGTGGATTTAGTTGCAACCCACGAGAAGGCGTATCTCGAACATTGCAGAGAATACGCCCTGGTCTCTGCCAGATAGCCTTTTGGCGCCGAAACGGTGTCTCAAAGCCATCCGCCGTATAGCCACAAAATTGTGAACTAAACGAATGATCCGTAACTAAGTGGTTGGTGTCTCGAACCCCCACAACCTTTTCGGGTCCGCGGATCTTAAGCCCAGAGTGCCTCTTGCTTCTCCCGCTGCTTGCGCATGCCCATCGCCATGCGCCGATTCTACGAACAGAATCTGTGGATACTTCAAGAATTTGCTACTACGAATCTAGACTTGCACCACGGCCTGTTAGCGTCAGCTTTGCTAATAAACTAAATCACACCAGTAGCCCTTCCGGCCGCTTGCAATCCGTCGATGAGCATAGACAGCTGCTCTTCGGAATGAGTGGCCATAAGGTTTATCCTTAACATAGCTTCGTCTCGACGGACAGCCGGATAATAATAGCAGGGGGCAAACAGTCCTCGTGACATCAATATTTCCGATGCCCACTTTGCATTCTGCTCGGATCCGAATCTGACAGGGATGATTTGCGTTTGGGAGCCGAGAGTATCGAATCCAAGGCTCACTATCTGGCTACTTACGTCTGCTGTGTCCTTCGCGAGCTTCTGGCGACGGTGCGGCTCATCTCTGATGAGGTCGAACGCAGCGATCAGGCCTGCAGCTTGTGCGGGTGCCATGGATGTCTGGTATACGTGCGTTCTGCAAGCGACGCGAAGGTAGTTGCAGAGGTCGGCACTTCCAGAGATGAATCCACCAGAGCCGCCAAGTGCTTTGCTGAGTGTCCCAAGTGGAAAATCGATGTCCGCACCGACTCCGAAATGTTCGGCCGTTCCAGTTCCGTTCTCGCCCAGGACGCCGGTACCGTGTGCATCGTCGACGTAGACTTCTGCCTTGTGTCGTTTAGCCACATCGACCAGCGCGGCCAAAGGCGCGATTCGACCGTGCAGAGAGAAGACGCCGTCAGTAATAATGAGTTTCTTCCCGGCTGTTGAGCCTGAGAGAAACGACTCCAGATGAGCCATGTCCAGGTGGCGGTAAAACCGGAACCGCGTTCGGGCGCCAAATATTCGGGAAGTCGCAATGCAGAGACCGTCGATTATGCTGGAATGTACGAGCTCATCCAGAAAGATTTCGCAGGTATCCGAGGTTGGATTGTCAGATCCTAAGGATGAAATGAGAGATCTAAGCGGCGCCCCCACTAATGCGGGAATGATCCCAACATTTGCCAGATAACCCGTGGAAAATACCACTGCGTCTTCTCTGCCTTTAAACTCCGCAATTCTTTCTTCCAGCCGCCGGTGCATCGTCTGAGTGCCTGACGTCACCCTGGAGCCGCCGGTGCCTAAGCCGTACTTGCATAACGCGACCCGAGCGGCTTCGACTATCTGGGGATGTCGGCTTAACCCCAGATAATCATTCGATGAGAAATTGACGCACTTCTTGCCACCAACGGAAACCGCGGAAGGGCTTGGGAATCCACTGACCTCGTCGATCCGCGGGTAATATCCGTGGCTTTTGAGGGTACGAACTACCTTGCCAGCCATATCATGAATAGGGAGCGTCTCTTCTATGACACTCCGCATTTTTTCCCCGGCCTCTTGATCCATGGTTGTGAGTTGGAAGTTGACTGCCTGAGTTTCCGATGCGATAGCTTGCGTTTCCATGGTGACCTCCTTGTGATCATTGGGTTGTTGGCGGTGGTTGGCGAAAAGTGAGGAGCAACTCCACCGCGTTAGCTACTCCTCAATGCAGCACTTGGAACTTAGTACTTGGCCTTAAGCAAAACTGCTTATTGCTGGCGGCCGAGTTCCAGGATTGCCGCAACCTGCGGGTCAACGGGCGTATCAATTAGCCTTTCCATCTCGTCCACCGACAGAAAGCACTCGCCCACACGGAAGCCATGTACGAATGCGTCGTCTCCCACGAGCTCGGGCGAGAACCCAGGATGCTCCTCGAGGAAGAGCGCAAATTTCTCCACCTGGCTTGTGCGCATTGCGGTTAGTGTTTTCATGGCAGCTTCCTTGTATGCACGTTCGGCGGCAAGGTTCTTAGCAGAGCCGACTCTTTCAGGTGTTAGCTTCATGGCGTCTTCTCCTTTCGGTAGCGTCTCCCCAAGAACGGGTGGTTGGGCTGTGCCCAATTCCCGCTCTCGTGAGCGCACAATGCGCCCGTTGGTTCAGGCGATCAATACTTACGAAGTCATTTGGAGGTAAGTAGGAGGTAAGTAGAAGGTCAACGGCTAAGTGATAGACGGAGCTTAGGTTAGCTGTGAACTCTCTCCGGGACTCAGATTCGGGCTCGCGGAGCTTCACCTTGCCAGGTCAGGGGCGGCGGTCCTATTGTTAGGCGCTCCGATTACTGCGCACATTACAACCGGTGAACGCTGGCGATCAGGGAACGGGTTACCTCACTGGGCTGTAGATCAAAATGCAGTTGCCGAAGAAACACAAGCAGTTAGAGTCGTACGCGATCAGGGGTTTTTCGTGACGGGGGCAACGATTAGCCGTTCGTTTTCCATGGCTTACAACGAGTTAGCCGCTCCGAACTCGGAAGCGGAACGCTCCCGAGACGTGCTGAGTACTGCCTCATTAGCCCCTATTTATCTAAGAATTTCTGAATCGTCAGAAGAATTCATGGGTAAGCTCCGGCTCAGGTAATTTGCCAAGTGAGTGATAGAGCGCGAGTTCCAGGATGCGGAAAGTGCGAAAGCCATAGGATCTTCTCATGGTTACTTTGGCTTTGTTGTTCAGCCCTTCGACCACACCGCTGGAAATCTGCTTTCTGGCCTTGAAATAGTTGAGCAGCAGCGCGCGGTGAGTACGCAGCGTCCGGGCGATCTTCTTCATCGGCTCGATGCGGGATCGCATGGTTTGCTGGCACCAGAAATCCAGGAACAGGCCGGCCCAGGTGGGCGAGTTGTATTCCCAGAACTGCTGAGGTCAGCTGCCCCGTTGTCGAGCCAGGCAAAGACGTAGCCGCCGTCCTGATAAAACTTTTCGGAAGTATGTACTTTACGCAATCAAGGCACCGAGGCAGCCTTGCCGCCGCAGATTTCGCTATAGCATACGGCAACGCTACAGCCTCACCGCACCATTCGCAAAACTTCCGCCTTGTTCGTGGAAGCAGTTCGCAGACTGCCTTTGGTGCGACGTTTTCGCACCATTGAAATCGGCCTTTGGTCATAGTCCGACCGCCGCAATCGCGGCAATCGTTCGAGCCTGAGTTGACCGCTCCAGGGGTTGCCATTTGCGCTTCTACTTTGGCCACCCTTCTGCTGGTTTCTTCTTTTCCAGGGATTTCCTAACCGCCTGCTTCCAGTCGCCAGACAGTTTCAACATATCCGGTTTCGGCCCTGTCTTGGCAGTAGGTCGTGACGGTGATTTCTTCTTCGGCTTGACTACTCTGGACACGTTATCTCCAGTTTCAGATTCAACTTCTTACCCTTGAGCGCATCAACAATCTTGATTAACGATGCAACCATACTATATACAGAATCGTACTCAATTGTGTTCTCAGTGAAGTCGAACGGGTTGTTACAATACGAGCAACCATTCAACAAAGATTCTGGCAATAGTCTAAGCCACTCATCTCGCTTGAATGCACTTACCGTCCCGCATCGCTGGCATTTGAGGTGAAGCGCCGCGATGTCTGCAAACTCGATTAGACACTTCTTTTCAAACGTCATGCGTGTGTTGCCTTTACTTGTGCCGTGTTTTCTCGTGACAACCGAGTATTCTCTTCGATCTGCATAATAACTTGCAGAAATTGGCCGTATGAAATAGACGCAATGCCACTGAGAAACAGAGCAAAAATGATCGCTACTTCATAGGAAAGGGTCAGATCGCTAGCAAGTTTTGTATTGACGAATACCCAGACTGCCACACAGGCCAGCAGTAAGAGAATCACACCTACCCCGATTTGAATTTCTGGAAGAATCGTAGAACTATGAATTTTCGCTTCACATTTCCACCCTATCCAGCTATGGGATGTCTGTACATCAACCGCTTCCCTCCGCAGCTTTCATTCCAAGAACCGTACGCTCGCCATCATTCAGCTTGCGATTGTTCCACATGAAATCGAATTGCCACAGGTAGCGGTGCAGATATTCGCGGCTGACGTTGTGATAGATGCCGACGATGCCACGTTTTACAAGGGCGTGGCTGCTTTCCGCCGTGTTCGTGTAGACGTCGCCACGGGCATATTCCTTCGTGCCGTGGCGAACCGTTTCATGTCCGCCGCGAATTCCTTGCCAAGGCCGCTATAGCCAAGATGTTCGTCCGTGATGATGCGCGCGCTGGCGATCCACTTCCTCGCGGATTGCCCCTTTCAACGTCTGCGCCGTCACATCGGCAACGATGCGACGGCGAATCTCGCCGTCGCGTTCCACGGCGCAGAACACTGGCGTTTTGTTCGTGCCGCGTCCGCGCTTGTCAGTGCCCTTGTAGCGCGGCTTGCCGCCGATGTAAATTTCGTCCACTTCAACCGTGCCCGTCAGCTTTGGGCGCTTCGGGATCGGAGCCATCGCAAAGCGGATGCGGTTCATCAGGAACAAAGCCGACTTGTAGCTGATCTGGCAATGCCGTTTGATTTCCAGAGCGGAGACGCCCTTCTTCGATGTGCAGGCCCGCCAGAACGCATAGCACCAATGGCGAAGTTCGATCCGCGATTCTTCATACACCGTGCCGATGCGAACCGTGTATTGTTCTTTGCAATCTCGGCAGCGCCAGAGGAACCGCTTGTTGCGCTCGCCCGTCTTGGCGTCCGTCATCTTGTAGACTTCGACGCTGCCACACTTCACGCACGCCGGGGTCATTGCCCCAGCGCTGTTTCTCAAGAACTCAACAGCTGCCAATTCGTCCGAGCAAGCCAGCGGGATGTTTTCGATCACTAGCGATTTCGAGAGATTGTGTCCGTTTTTCATGATTCTATCTTAATACTTAGCGCAAGTTGCGTCAAGTATAAAATCAAGAAACCTCTCCCCCCTTGTGGCCCTCCACTTCCCCGGATACGGAAATTTGCTCGCCGGTAT
This sequence comes from uncultured Acidobacteriaceae bacterium, assembly GCA_963746515.1. GTDB lineage: Bacteria > Acidobacteriota > Terriglobia > Terriglobales > Acidobacteriaceae > Bog-257. The sequence goes on from CAVVBO010000009.1 coordinate 136,344, forward strand.
GTCAGCCCCAAAACTTGGATATTGCTAGCAAGTTCGAGCACTTCCTTCGTATCCATATATTGGTCTGACATGGATTCCGCCGTGGTGGCGAGAGCTGAATTCATGTTGTGACCGAAGTTTGTCGGCTATTCGCATATCAATCAAGTCCACCAATTGCGGAGCCGTGCATCCGTTCCGAAGCACAGCTACATCCGAGTCACCGCCTACCGAACCACGAAACTCTTTCTTGGCCCTAAACATGAGGTATGAAATACGACTGAGGCAGACATGCGCAGATGCCAATTTCGGCGAATGTAAGAAACCGCCGAACAACGTGGTATATAGGGGATCGGTAACAGCTTTTGCCTCCCCAACTGCTACATATCCACCACAATTCTCTAACGTCTTACGATTCATCGTGCTCGGAGGTTCGCAGATATACAGTCCGACTTCATCTTGTGGATTAGCGTCGTTTCGTGAGATGTTACGCCCCACAACCAGTTGCACGCAAGGGCGTTGTTCTGTGGAATGATGCCGATATGCCTCATACCAAGATGCCATAGCATCCCTGACGACAACTTCAAACCCGCGAAGAGACTTCGGATCAATGGCTTCAATATCACCTTGAATTGACGCAACTAACGTATCCGCTGCTTCTGCATCGGTGGTAGAACACCCAATCGAGTAAGTTCCAGTCGTGGCGGAAAACGACGTGAGTTTTTTGCGATATTCAGTTCTACCGTCAGCCCACGTTATCTGAGTATCCGTCGCGACCATAACCCGTCACATACAGCATTCCTAGCGCTAGCGTCATGCGCTTTCCTTTCAGGAAGCCGTCTTTTTCGTGTGAAAATAGGGCGCGATACGTTCGGCTTCCGGAGTCCGCTAATCATAGCGTTTGCCTCCGGTTGCGTAAAGTACATATTTCCGAAACTTTTTTTATATGCTCTGGATAATCGCTGAAATTGGGCCATCGCAGCTCGGGAAGTTTGCCGGTTGCGATGAATTGCAACAACTCCTGCTGGGCGCGGGCGGCAGGAGATTTTGCCCACCAGGTCACAGCAATCTGGTC
>CAVVBO010000010.1:0-29772 GCA_963746515.1 uncultured Acidobacteriaceae bacterium
GAGTGACGATCACCGTTTTGTGGGCAGGCGTGGGAAGACCAGCGACCCTCGCGACGTGGTTGCATACCTGGTCCACTCGCGGCAACGCGCAGGCGGTCGATCCCGGCAAGCGTTTCAATGGCTTCAACTTTTCGTATCGTCTGCCAGGTCTGCGCAACTGGGCCGTACTCTACGCTGACGGCATGGCCAATGACGAACCCAACCCGATTGCCTACCCCCTCCAGTCGGCTTGGAATCCGGGACTGTATTTTCCCCAGCTTCCAAAACTGCCGAATCTCGACTTACGCGTTGAAGGAATCTACACGAACATTCCTAACTACCCCGGTGTGGGACCGTATTATTTCAACGAGCACTACGCTGACGGGTACCGCACCTACGGGGAGATCATGGGTAGCTGGATCGGTCGAATGGGCGACGGCATACAGGCCTGGAGTACGTACTGGTTTTCCGCTCAGAACAAGATCCAGTTGAGCTACCGGCGGCAGTACAACGATCCTATCTTCCTCGGCGGCGGCGGGCTGAATGATTTTTCCGCCACGGTCGATTGGTTCATACGGCCGGAAATCCAGATTCAGCCGATGGTGCAATACGAGCGCTACAACTTCCCAGTACTCAGTCCGGCACCGAGATCGAACGTCACAGCGAGTTTGCAGGTCACGTTCTGGCCGACGCACGGTTTGACGCGCAGACAGCATAACGATCTGACGCAGAGCGGCCCATAGAAGTACAAGAAAGTAGCAGATCGCTGGGCGGCTGGAGCCGCCTCGGATGACAAGAACCAGATGGCTGGCTACGGCGCAGCTGAAGCTGCGCCCCTTCCAGCCGCGTTAACTTTTGTTGCGGTACAGAGCGTGCGGTAACCTACGGCAGCGGCGTCAGCAGGAAACCTACGTTTTCCTCGCCCGGAGATCTCCCCAACCGACGATTGCACCCTTCTCATTGATGGCGCTGGCCGCGCGCAGCACCCACCCCGACCCGGGCGCAATCAGATCGTTCAGATCGCGATAGCCTTGTTGCTTGTCCCAGATGAACGCGTGGTCGGAGTCGGCAAAGGGACCAGCCGAGCCGACGATGACATTGTGCATTGTTCATGGCACGGGGACGGCTAGGATACTGTGGCGACAGCTCCAGCTTGGCGAATTTGCCATTCCCGAGAAGAAGAGGGCCCTTGGAAAACGGCTCAATGACGGCGCTACGGGCGTCGTTGATAAGCAGCGCGGAGCTGAAGGAACTCGCGGGATCCAGGTGCTGCAGTCCATCTCTCTGCGTCCACAGGAAAGCCTGATACTGGCCTTGCCGGTCGTAGATGTTCGCAGATCACTTCACCGTGGTTGTTGACTGCGACTGCGGTGCCGCCGCAGCATCCGCCCAGATCCATCACGACATCTCCGTCCCAAAGCACAGCGCTACTGATTCCATTCTTGCCGAGAATGGTCTCGCCGCCGATTTGGCCAGCGTCGTTGATACCGAATGGCTTCGATTGACGGCCGGAGAGCAGGATCAATTTGCCATCGGCAAATTCGAAGCCCTGGCGTTGGTTGGACAACGCACTGATAGCCACTCCGATGAGTTGACCGTTCTGATTGATGCCGAGGCCTTCGGCGCGGGTGAATCCCGCGGGAAGGCTGATCTCGCGAGTCCGCCATTCTTCGTCCAGAGCGCGGCGTGAAATGAGCCGCTCGTGCCTGAGAACTTCGCCGGAATCGTTGATCCCGGTCGGGTGCAACGGGAAGCTGGGTCACCGTATAGCGTGGTGTCGCGGTGGGTTTCTGGCTTGCGACTGGGCCAGAGGAAAACTGACGGAGCGAGCGTCAAAAGCAGCCCGACGCTCGCCAGAAGAACCCAGGATCTCATATGACGCCCAGTTGATTTCCTGCAAGACCGTGGGCCATCACGGAGTGTAGGACCAACTCAAAATCTCTTGCGTAGCTGCAGCCCCGCCACTGGCCGCGGTGAAACCCGAGGTACGCCAGTAGGCGCGCCGATAATCGTTGGAATATCCACCGGCCACGAGGTCTGTAAGGTTCGCAGAGTGGCCGTGTCGGTGATCTGCATCGTCAACGTGTCTCCGTCATAGAACATCTGGACATTCAACACGTCTCCGCTGCGCAGACTTACACCGCTGCCGTTCAGGTTGACGGCGGGCACGGTGGGCGAGCCCCCGTCGATATAAAGCCCGGTCGAGTTAGGCCTTCGCCGAAGTTGCTGTAGAAGTCGAACTTGATGGCAACGCTGCTCGGGATGCCAGGCGGGCCGCTTGGCTTGGTAGCACCGTAACCCAGACCAGCGCCGCCTGGTCCGATAGCATTGGGGCCTGCATTCTGGATGGTGAAGGTGAAGCCGTCGCCACGCGGGTTGGTTAGCTGGAAACTGAAGCTCTGGGTGAAAGCCTGCACATTCACTGGTTGCGAATACCATGCTGCAGCCTTCTCCGAAGTTCTGCCATCGGTCAGGCGCAACCGCGATCCGTTGAGCTGAGCATTGCCTTTGAGAGTTATGCCCGTAGCCGTGAAACCGTTGCCATAGTAAATCGCCGCCGGCGAAGCCAGGGTCCAGTTCAGGATTTCCTGGATCGCTCCCGCGCCACCAGTGCCGCCCGTGAAGCCGAAATAAGCGGCGGTGCCGCCAACCGCGGTCGGGATATCGACCTGCCAGGAGGTGCTGAATGTTTGATTGGTATACGCATCGGTCAGGGTCATGCTCAGCGTCGCGCCGTCATAGACCATGTGCACATTGAAGATGTCCCCGCTATGCAGGTTGACGCCGCTGGTGGTCATATCGACAGCCGGTATGCTGGGCGAGGCGCCTCCGGTATACAAGCCGGTCGAGTCGAAGCCTTCTCCGAAGTTGTCATACAGATCGAACTTAACGGCCACGCTATTGGGAATGCCGCCGCCCCCGCCGGGACTAGTAGCGCCGTAACCGAGACCCGCGCCAGCCTGACCAAGCGCCGACGTACCGGCATTCTGCATGACGAAGGCGAATCCGTCGGCAACTGGGTTGGTCAGTTGGAAGCTGAAGTCCTGGGTGAAGGCCTGCACGTTGATGGGGGTGGAGTACCAGACGGCGCCCGCCCGGCCGGGACCGCCATCGGTGAGCCGAATACGGGAGCCATTGCGACCGGCGCCCTTAAGTATCAGTCCGTCCGAGCTGAAACCTTGAGTGAAGTTGGGGCCGCTGGGAGAATACTTCCAGCTGACGATTTCCTGGATGGCGGTCACGCCGCCCGATCCGCCGGTGAAACCGATAAAGGCGGTTGGCGCGCCCACCGTGGCGGGAATATTGATGGGCCACGATTTGCTGAAAGTCTGGTGGGTCACCGAGTCCGTGATTGTCATGCTGAGCGTGGCGCCGTCGTAGGTCATGTGCACGTTGAATACATTGCCGCTGTGCAGATTTACCCCGCTGCTGGTCATGTCGAGAGCAGGAATAGTGGGGGAAGCGCCGTCTGTGTACAGGCCGGTAGAATCGTTCCCTTCGCCGAAATTGCTATACAGATCGAACTTGATGGCGACGCTGTTCGGTATTCCAGGGAAGCCCTGCGGACTGCTGGCGCCATAACCCAATCCCGCGCCGCCAGGACCGATTGCCGTGGTGCCTCCGCCATTCTGGATGACAAAGGTCATGCCATCGCCGCGCGGGTTGGTGAGCTGGAAGCTGAAGTCCTGCGTGAACGATTGCACGTTGACCGCCGTGGTGTACCAGACCGCGCCGAACTCCGAGGTCCCGCCATCGGTCAGCTGCAATCGCGAGCCGCTAAGCTTGGCGCTGCCCATGTAGGCGAGAGCCGCCTGAAATCCCGAGCCGAAATTCACAGCGCCGCCGCCGTCCGTCGTGACCGTATAAGGCGCCGTACCTGTATCGCTCTGGTCGTAATTCGGAGCCGTAGCTATAGCCTTGATAGTGTTCGTTCCGCTCACGATGATGGGATTGGTGTAGATCGGAGAAGAGGTTGTGGGCGTTGACCCGTCAGTGGTGTAGTAAATCGTCGCCCCCGGGGTCGTATCGTTGATGATGACGTCCTGGGCGGTGGTATACGTCCCGCCGCGGGGCGTGAAGGCGGGAGTCGCGGCCGGCTGCGGCTGGGAGAATAGACCGTAGGCGCTAACCTGCTGCACCGCCCCGGTGTAGACCTTGCCATTGGCCACCGTTGGAACGTCGAACTTTACCAGAGGCCCAGGATTGTCCCGTTCTTCATTCCGCGTGGTGTTGTAGAGTTCCACGCCGAGATTGGTGGCGTCGTAGGCGTGCAAGACTTCGTAGCCGTCATTCAACCGGGCGGAGGTTTGCAGGGCCCAGACAATGCCGTCGTTCGTCCCGTTGGAAGATGTTACCGGCGTATCTCCCGGGTATCCCAGCAGTGTCGGCGATTGCGAGGTTTCCGTGGTGGACAGTAAACCGTTGGTCAGGCTGAACGCCTTTACTTGCGCGCCGCCGCTTCCGAAGTAGACATTGTTGTTCCAGTAGGTGGGATTGGCAAACATGCCGCTGATCTGGCCGGGAATGTTCTGCACGATCTGCGAATTATCGTTAGGATTGTAATGGCCCATGTTATCGCGATCGACGAGATAGATGGTGCCCTGCTTACCCGCGCCGATGAGTTCGTGTACGTGACCGCCGGGCTGGTCCGGCAACATCAGAACCCCTCCCGAGCCGACGTCGATGTCATTGTTCGCCAAGTCCAACTGATCGTAAGGCGTGAAGTAATCAGTCACCCCTAGTTGGCTGCCGTTCGGCGTCAGCTTCACGATGCTGTCGCCGAATCGGTGACCGTGCCCGAGGTGTCGAAGGTGCCGTTGCCGGTGGCGATGAACAGGTTTCCTGCCGCATCCGCCGCCATTCCAATGCCGCTCATCCAGATGCCGCCGTGGCCTCCGTTGGGAGTCGTCCAACCCATACTGCCTTCTGCTGCAGCGAGCCTTCGTCATACGCGATCACCCAGCCGTGAAACGGATCCAATCGCATTGCGAGGCCCAGGCAATATAAACGTTGCCGTTGGTCAGCAGAAGCCGGACCGGTTCAAGTGGTGGAGGGGATCGAAGCTGAGCATACCGCCCGAGCTGCCATCACCGGTGCCGGGATACGTGGCCTGGATGGTGACCGGTTCGCCGAATTTTTCCGCGCCCGTGGTAATGTCCAGCGCATGCAGGCGCTGGACGAACTGGCCGTGCTCCTTGCGTCTCCGCCGGAGGTAAATGGTATCGCCAGCTGGATCGATAACCGGGGTAGCTGTGATGCCGATCTCGGGCCCTATCGCAGTACAATTTGCGTCGCCGCTGGAAACCGGCGGCGATGCCGTTGGAAGGATTAATAAAGCTGACTTGCCACAGCGGACTGGAATTGCTTCCAGTAGTGCTGTCGGCGTCCAGCGCATAAACGCTGTCATGCTCGGTAACGACATAGATTACGTTAGTGACGCCTTTTCCGGGAATGGTCACGTTGGGCATATATAACGGCTGGCCGTAGACCTTTCCGTCAACCGAGACCGAGAATAGCTTGCCGAACTGCCGGAGCTGACAGTGGCGGGTGTCAGGAGCGTTTCACTGGTGTTTTGGCCAGCTGCGAAAGTTGTCGCTATTCTGGGTAGTAACTTGGACTTGGGCAAGGATCGTCGTCCCGTTCGCCAGAAACATAAGAAGAAAAAGAACGATAGTTGCCGACAACTGCAGATCCTGGCGAACGGTGAGGTACAGCGTGCGAGGACTCCGCGTGGTCAAGGCGCAATTCTCCTTATGGTTTTCCGACGAAGAGAGACTTCACGGAAGGGTCTTGATTGTTTGGCAATGTCGGAAAATTGCTGAATTGTAACCAAAATGACTCCCCCAAAACAATGGCACTGAGGAGGCCAATTAATGGAGGCCATTTGGGGGAGCCATCAGTCTAGCATAAGTATTCCAATTACGGTGCAAAGGTCCAATCGATAAGGTCTTGCACGGCGGTTGCGCCGCCGCTGGAGCCGGTAAACCCAACGTAGGCAGTGTTACCTCCAACGGTCTCCGGAATATCGATAGGGAACGTCATAGAGAAGTTTGCAGTGTGGCGATGTCCGTAATCTGGAAGGTCAGGTTCGTGCCGTCGTAGCTGATGAAGACGTTGAACATGCCCAGCATGCAGATTGATACCGCTGCTGGTCATGTCGATCGCGGCGGGAATCGTAGGCGACGCTCCGTCGGTATAGAGTCCGGTGGAGTCGCGGCCTTCTCCTTGGTTGTTGTACAGATCGAACTTGATGGCCACGCTGTTGCGGATTCGCCGCCTGCCCCGGGATGGGTCGCCCCATAGCCAAGGCCGCCTCCCCCGAGGCCCAGGGCGGTCGTGCCCACGTTCTGAATGACGAAGGCCATTCCGTCGCCGTCGGCTTGAGTGTCTTGGAATCCGAAGTCGGTGCAAAAGGTGGAGATGTTGACCGGGTGTACTAAGAAGATGCTGCTGACTTCGGCCGGCATTCCATCCGTAAGCCGCAGGCGGGTACCGAATACTTGGAATATCCGTTGAGCGACAGCCCTGTCCGCGTAAATCCCTGGCCATAGTTGATAGCGAAGGGGAAGCGAAGGTCCAATTCAAAGGATCTGTTGATTTGCCGTCGCCCCACCGCTGGCGCCGGTGAAGCCGACATATGCCGTAGTGCCGCCACCGTGGCAGGAATGTCAATCGGCCACGAGGCGTTGAAGATTCGGCTGGTCACCGTGTCGGTAATGATCATGTTCAGCGTCAAACCGTCATAGGCCATGTGAACATTCAGCACGTCGCCGCTGTGCAGACTAACGCCGCTGCCGTTCATGTTAATCGCGGGAATGGTGGGCGAGGCCCCGTTCAGATACAGCTCCCGTCGAGTTGGAACCCTCGCCAAAGTTGTTGTAGAGATCGAACTTGACAGCGACGCTGTTAGGAATTCCCCGCGCTCCGCCCGGGGATCGCGCCATATCCCAGGCCTGCGCCGTCAGGACCAATCGCGTTTACGCCCGCATTCTGGATGACGAAGGTCATTCCGTCGCCGTGGGCATTCGTCAGCAGGAGACTGAAGTCTTGGGTAAAGCCTGTATGTTGACCTTGGTCGTGTACCAGCACTGGCTACTTCGCTAGGATTTCCATCCGTCAACTGGAGAGCGTCGCCGTTGATCATCGCGTCCCGTTCATGCGAGACCCTGGCTGGTAAATCCCAAGCCATAATTCACGAACCGCCGCCGCCGTTGGTAATCGTGTACAGCGAGGTCGACCGTGAAGCTGGGAAGGTCTCCGGGCGCGATAGCGAAAGCCTTCAACACGGTGGTCTGATTGATAGGGACGGAGAAGCAGTAAACCGGTGAACCTGTAAACGGGTCGGAACCGTCCGTCGTGTAATAGATGACCGCACCGTTGGTGGCATCCAGGATGCTCACCATCTGGTCCGAGGTGAACGTGCCCTGCGCCGGCGAAAAGGTCGGGGTCGCCGTGACCGGTTGACTCGGAACCAGATGGGTTCGTCGCATTGAGTTGAGGCTGGAACCGCGGCGCACAGCGCGACGAGGAACAAGCTGAGTCGTAGTGGCGAGCAGATTACCTGCACGCAAGAGACGGAAATCCTTCGTGGTCACTGGGAGCGCTCCTCGTTCTGAAAAATGACACCTGATGGTTAAGGGTTGTTGGCGACTGGAAATGCACCTTTTTGCGACAAGAAAATTGTGTGAATTGTAGCGACAGTTAGTGGAGTCCACAATGGCACTAAGATGGTGAATAGGAGAATGAAACAGCCGGGACGGTTAGCGGCACCGGAGCTGGGGCGGCCGCCCGCGATGCCAATTCCGCAATCTCATTGCGCCGGATGCGTCAGCCGATGAACTTGATACCGCCACCGGTATCGACGGCAACGGAGGCGCGGTGAGGATCCCGTGGGCAGGTGAATTCACATTTTAACCGTCGCTGCTGACCGGTTGGACTGCTGACATGTTACAGAGTTGAAACAGTTTTGCACCTCCATTGTTGCCTAGTGAAGTAACCAAATGTGTCCGCTGGCGGAGTGCTCTACGACATTTTTTTCTTGACCTTCAACTCGCATCTTCATATGCTGTTTCACACTTTCTATTAAAGCAAATAACCGGCACAGCATAGGGAGTGCCGATTGCCTCGGGTTCGACCAGGAAGGTCGAAAGGCTTTCTTGGGGCGACCCTAGCTCCTAACTTTGTCGTTAACAAACCTTACAGCTGACGGGTCCCTGGATGGATTGAGACCTGACACCTCGGGCACTAATTGAGGATGGCGAAGCCTCGCATGATTCATCCTCCCGATGGGCCATTCTTTGCTATAGTCTTGGCTACCTGCCCTTCGAGACGTTAACCAACTTGCACCGATGAAAACCAGCGAAGTTTTATGAGGACTGCGGAGAAAATGGCTCTGAGCCCGGCGAGCATCGAAGTACCCCCTGAGGTAACAGTCCCGGATCGCCTGTCGTCTGTGGCATCGATGGATGCTCCCACCAGAGGGTTGGCTGTGCTCGCTCTGGCAACGCAGCATAGGAATCTCCTGCTCAAGTTTCTGGTGGTCGCGTTCCTGGTTTCGACGGCTGTCGCCTTTCTCATCCCGGCGCGTTACGAGGCGGTCGCCCGGCTCATGCCTCCCGATCAATCCGGCGGAATGACTGCGACCATGTTGGGCGCGCTGCCGCCAAGGCCGGGGACGGCATCGGGACGATGGCCACCGATCTGCTCGGCATGCGCACCAGCGGCGCAACCCTGGTCGGCATTCTCGGCAGCCGCACCGTTCAGGACGATCTCATCAACCAGTTCGATCTGCGCAAAGTTTACTCCAAGAGCAAGTACGAGAGCACGCGCAAGGTGCTACAGGCGCACCACCATCGGCGAAGATCGCAAGAGCGGCATCATCACCATCCAGGTGCAGGACCACAGCCCGGAGCGCGCCGCCGTGATGGCCGGCGGATATGTGAATGAGTTGAACAGTCGAGTCTCCCAGCTGACCACCTCATCCGCACATCGCGAGCGCGTCTTCCTGGAGAAACGTCTGGAAACCGTAAAGCTCAACTGAACGAAGCCACGCTGCAATTGAGCCGCTTCGCCAGCCGGACCAAGACGATCGATCCCCAGATTGAAGGCAAAACCATGCTGGAGGCCGGCTCCACCCTGCAAGGTCAGTTGATCGCCGCCCAGGCCGAATTGAAGCGGTTGGAACAAATCTACGGGCCGGATAATTCTCGCGTGCGCGCCGTCGCCGCCAAGAGTTGGGGAACTGAAATCCAAGCTGCAAACTCTCAGCGGAAATAAGCTGACGCAAGGCGACAGCCGGACGGCGAAGGTTCGCAGCGCAACTCTATCCCTCCCTGACGCAGCTCCCGATGCTGGGCAACACCTACTACGATCTCTCCCGCCAGGCCAAGATCGACGAAGCCGTTTACGAAGCGCTGACCAAGCAATACGAGCTGGCCAAAGTCGAGGAAGCGAAGGAAATTCCGACGATCAAAGTTCTGGATGAGCCCGTGGTTCCGGAGAGAAAAGTCTGGCCGCCGCGAACTTTGATCATCGTCCTGGGAACGCTATTGGCATTTTGTCTGGGAATCGCGTGGCTGGCATTTCGCGATGCCTGGAGCGCGCTCGACGCCGCCAATCCTTACAAGCTCGCCGTCGGCAAGATCAGGGTCATCGTTTCCTAACGCCAAAGTAACGCCCATCGGCGGCTTGCTTCCTGAGATGGAATGAACGCCTCCGTCGCCACGCGCACCTGATACGCAAGAGAATCACCAAAGCCGGTATGACCAACTCGGCTTTCGGTGTGGCCTCGCGCGCCACCAGCGGGTTCTGTCGCGCCGGCATCCTGCTGTTGATTGCCAGCCGCTACGGCCCGGCACGTCTTCGGCAAGCTGGCGCTGGCCATCTCGATGACCGAGATCTTCCGCATCTTCTCCGAGTTCGGCATCGACACCATTGCGATTCGCCGCTTTGCGCGCAGCGCGGCTGCCAAGCGTCCGCATCTGCTGGCCCAGATCCTCACTTCGAAACTCTCTGACGGCCAGCGTTTGTTACGTCGTCTCTCTGCTGGTGATGGTCGGCATTACTCGCGACCGGACCACGCTGCTGCTGGGCGCAACCGCAGGCCTGTCGCTGTTTTCGGCGAATCTGGTCGGGAGCCTTCTCCAGTTACTACCAAAGTCAGCTGCGGATGCGCGAAGCCTTTCCGGCAGCCCTTGCCGCCTTCAGTCCTGTACATTGCAGCTTGCCGTCGCCGCGATCTTCACGCATAGTCCGCTGGTATTGGTTGTGGCCTGCTCCCGCTGTGCGAGCTTCTCAATTTCGTGCTCCTGAAGCGCAAAGTGCCCGACATTCCCGCCATTCGATTCGACTTGACCGCCACCCTCAGTCTCTTCCGCGAGAGCTGCCCATCGGTCTGATGGCGGCGATGGTCATGCTCTACTTCCGCCTGGACAACATTCTGATCTACAAGTTCGTCGGCAGCGCGGCGCTGGGACTCTATGCCGCCGGCTTCCGCATCGTTGAGCCGGCGCTGATGGTGCCGCACGCTTTTTCCATCAGCTTGTTTACCATTCTGTCCAGCCGCTTCGAGAGACGAAGTCGCCGCGCGCCGCATCGTGCAAGCGCATCTTTGCGCGCCATGTGGCCGGCGTACCTGTTTCATTCTGTGCGCTGCCGGAGTGCTGGTTTTGCGGCGGACAGATCCTGCTGCGTCATTTCGGAGCCGCTATGTTGGCGCGTATCCGGTGCTGCGCGATTCTCGCCGTCGTGCTGTTTTTCCGAACGGTTAACATCACGCTTACTTCCATGCTCAACTCGCAGGCGCGAAGTATTCGCTGCGGTCGCTAAGATCACGGCTACCACTCTGCTGGTTAACATTCATCGCTCGCGTTGCTGCTGATTCCGCAGTTTGGAATTCAGGGTGCAGCCTGGGCGGCTTTTGGCACCGAGCTGTGGAACATGATCGCGCAGATCATCTGCGTCGCTTACGAGAGACGGCATGAAGCCCGAGGAGCCGGTCTACGGCCTGGTCTGCGTGGAGCCGGAATGCGACTAGCCATCAACGCGACCGTCGTGTCCGAGCGGCACAACGGCATCACGACATTTGTGGATGGCATCGTGCAGATGCCTGGCACGCCACGGCCACGAGCTGTTCGTGTATTCGTCGGCTGAACGCTACGCAGAGCTTCGAGGGCGTCACGTTGCGCGACGAACTCCGGGAAGCCTGGTCTTCGACGGCGGTCGCCTGCCAACAATTTCCGCCGCTTTGCCTGGACGCAGGCGGTCTCTGCCAGCGCAAGTTGAAGCGCGACCGGGTCGATCTGTTCTTTTCTCCCGTCGAAGGGCTGCTGCGCTCGCCCGTGCCCGCAGGTGGTTGCCATTCACGATCTCATTCCGCTGTTTTATCCCGGCCGAATGTCCGCGCCTGCATCATTACTACAAGCGAGTGCTGCCCTACATCCTGCGAGAACAGCTGCGCGAACTGTTGCGCCTTCGCAGCACACCAAGCAGCGATCTCATCGATCGCTACAAGCTGCCGCCGGAAAGGGTATCGGTTGTCTACTACGGATTGCGTCAGGAGCTATTCGAGCCCGAGGCTGACGGCAAGGCGCCCCGCTTGTCTCGACGCCGATCGGTATTTTCTCTTCGTCGGGACTTTCGCTCCGCGAAAGAATCTGGAGACCGTGATTCGCGCTTTCGCCGAGGTCCATGCTGATGTCGCCGGAGAAGCTGGTGGTCGTCGCCTATCCCGATGAGCGGCAGGAGGCGATTCGCGAGCTGGCGCACGATCTGTTGAACGTGCTGGACAAGATCGCATTTTGTTCGGGCTTGACGAACGCGGAACTGGCGTATCTGTATCGTCACGCAACCGGATTGCTGTTGCTGAGCGAGTACGAGGGCTTTGGCTATCCGCCGCTGGAGGCGATGGCGACGAGAAGACTCCGGCAATCGTGAGCGATTCGACTTCGCTCGCGGAAGTCGTCGGCGATGCGGGCGTCGTGGTCGCCAGCGATGACCAGGAGTCGGCCGCTGTAGCAATGCAAACGTTAAGCAACACGATGGACAATCGCCGATCGCTGACGCAACGCGTCATGGAACACGCCCGCAAGTTTGCCTGGACCCACACCGCCGAGCAGCTACGTAGGGGGATCGCTTAGAATGCCAGTCCTAGCTGCCAGCTATCCCCGACCGGTGTCGCTTCGTCCCTTCGTGCTGGTGTGTGCGGCGCTGGCGGTTGCACTGGTCAGTATCCTCGCCAGCCTGCCGTTCGTGGTGATTGCCATTGCGGTGCTGATCACGCTGCTCGCTCTCGTGGGCGACAAATCGCTCGGTACCTGGTTTCTGGTAGCGGTCTGCCTGCACGCGACCTTGAGCTACATATCTCTGGCGACGGCGGGAGTGATTGGCGGCAATGTCGATAGCAATATCTCTGCGTTCGCCCTCGAGGCGTACAAGGTTTATTTCTTCGGGATTGTGGCGATGCTCATCGGCTACGGCGTCACCTCCGGGCGCAGATTCGAAGGGCCGGCCATCGCGCTTCGCCCCGAGCGAATCGATCGTGTGACTCTCTGGTTCGCAATCGCGGGCGGCTTGCTGATTGTGTACGTTCTGAACCAGATTGGCTTCGTGCAGATGATCATAAGCGGTACCTTCAGCCGGTATTTTGGCGAGGAGCAAGTAGGTTCCAGCTTCGCGTTGTATCAGTCACTGCTGCGCCGGGGACTTGCGGTGCTGGCGGTTACGGTGCCTATCGCACTTCTGCGCTGGCAGCAAACGAGGTCGAAAAAATTACTCCTGGCTGCGCTCGTCGGCCTGGGGCTCATGGCATCCACCGCACGCCGCGGATATATCGGAATCGCGTTGTTATCGTTCGTTCTGAGCAACGCTATCGTGGGCCGGAACCGCAGATTGATTTTGATCTCCGTACTGGTGCTGGCGGTGGCATTCTTCAGCCTGCAGGCATGGTTCATTTCCGTGGATCCGAGTTCCGACAGCGTGCTGGTGAAAACGGTTTACGTCATGCGCAGCGCTTCTACCGAGGTGAACGATCTGGCCTGGGTGCTGTCGGAATGGAATCATCATTGGTACCTGGGGGCCACCTGGGCTGCTGCGCTGTGGCCTTTGCCGGCCACGATCAGCCACTTCAAAGATACCTACGTGCTCTCGTCCGTGACCAAAGATGTGGCTGGCATTCCCCGGGACGCGGAAAGCGGAGGACTGCGGATCTCGATGTTCGGTGAGGCTTGTCTAAACTTCGGGTACCTCGGCGTCAGAAGGTCTGGGGCTGATTTTCGGCGTGCTCGTGCGGAAAACAAATAGCCTCATCGATTGGGCAAGATCGCGGGGTCCGCTGGTCCTGTTTCCCGGGGTGTTCTTCTACCTGGCGATTCTGTGTCAGTTTTATCTTGGCGGGACTGCCACATTGTCAGACGCTCTCCTAAGCTGTCTGGTGCTGGCGGCAATTTATTGGTTCTCCCTGCAACGCGGGCGGATGGCCGCACAGCCATGAAGCGAGTCGTCATTGACGCGCGTTGCCTGCGGACGGGTATTGGCACGTACACGCTTAATCTAGTACGGGGCTTGAAGTCGTTTGGCGATTTCCATCTTCGGGCCCTCACCTTAGAAGCGCACAAGGATACACTGCATCCCTTTTGCGATGAAGTCGATGTCGTGAACGCGCCTATCTATTCCTTCCGGGAACAGGTGGAAATCGCTCGCGCCGCTCATCCCTGCGACTTGCTACACGTGCCGCATTACAACGCGCCACTCCTACATCGTGGGACTATGCTGGTTTCCATTCACGACTTGACGCATATCCTCGACGATTCTTTTCGCTCGACCTGGAAGAGTCGCATCTATGCTCAGCCCATGTTGCGGATGGTGGCCTCCAACGCCGACCACATCTTCACCGTCTCCGAGTACTCCAAGCGACAGATCGTCGAACACCTGGGCGTGCGGGCTGACAAGGTGACGGTGGTGTACAACGGCGTGAGCCCGCAGTTCTTTCCGGAGTCACGGGAAGACGCGCGGCAGAGCGTCGGCCAACGTTATGGCTTTGACGGGCCATACTTGCTCTACGTTGGCAACCTCAAGCCGCACAAGAATGTCGCGGGCCTCCTGCGCGCCTTCGCGCGTGCCCGCGGGCAAAGCAAGATCGAGCACAAGCTGCTGGTGGTTGGGAATGATGTCGCGGGCCGGCCGCAGATGATGACGCTGGCGAAAGAGTTGGGGCTGAATGGATCGGCGGTGTTTGTGCCTTCGGTTGCGATCGAGTCGCTGCCAGCCATCTATTCCGGCGCCGACCTCACGATTCTGCCGTCGTTCGAGGAAGGGTTCGGCCTTCCCATCGTCGAGTCGATGGCCTGCGGAACACCGGTTGCCTGTTCCTCCGCCGCTTCCATGCCCGAGGTCGGAGGCGCTGCTGCGGCCTACTTCGATCCCTCGAATGTCGAGTCCATCGCTGACGTAATTGAGCAGGTTCTGTCGTCACGGGAGCGTATGCAGGAAATGCGTCAACTGGGAATCGAACAGGCCGCTCGCTTCACGTGGGAATCCTGCGCACGCAAACACTACGAGGTTTATCGAGGCTTCCTGAACTGACATGGCGAACTTCGAGCAGAACAATGGAGATGAACTAAAAGTCACGCTGGCGCATGACTGGCTAACCGGCATGCGCGGCGGGGAGAAGGTGCTCGAACTCCTCTGCCAAAGATTTCCCGAAGCTCCTTTGTGGACGTTGCTTCATGTTCCCGGGACGGTCAGCGATACGATCTCCAAGCGCCAGATTCGAACCAGTCCCTTGCAATGGTTTCCGCTGGCGAATTCGAAATATCGGAACTATCTGCCATTGTTTCCGGTAATGGCGGAGTTGATGCGAATCGACGACGGAGATCTGGTTATCTCGTCCTCGCACGCGGTCGCCAAGGCGATGGTCAGGCGAAATGGCGAGCGTCGTCCGCTGCACATCTGCTACATCCACACTCCTATGCGGTACATGTGGGATCGCTTCGATGACTACTTCGGCCCCAACAAGGTTGGGGTAGTCCTCTCGCGTTCGGTGTTTCGCCCCGTCGCGAAGATGTTGCAATGGTATGACCTGCGAACCGTCGACCGTGTGGATAAGTTCATCGCGAACTCGCAGTTTGTCGCCGATCGCGTGCGTCGACTGTATGGCCGCGAAGCTGAGATCCTGCCTCCGCCGGTGGATGTGTCGCACTTCGGCAAAGTCGTGCGATCGCCCGAGGACTGGTATCTGATGGTGACGGCCCTGGCCCCTTACAAGCGTGCCGATGAGGCGATCTTTGCATGCGCCAAGATGGGCAGGAAGCTGAAGATCGTGGGCTCAGGGCCCGAGCGCAGGCGTCTGGAGTCGCTGGCCAAGGGACTGGGCGCGGAGGCTGAATTTCTCGGCTTCGTCAACGATGACGACCTAGCCAAATATTACGGGCGCGCCAAGGCGCTGTTGTTTCCGGGCATTGAGGATTTTGGCATCGTGCCCGTAGAAGCCATCGCAGCCGGCTGTCCGGTGATCGGGTTGAAGAAGGGTGGAATCCTGGATTCGATGACCGACCGGACGGCTGTCCTGTATTGCGATGAATCAGTAAATGGTCTGGTACAGGCGATTCGGGAGTTTGAGCTTCGCAGCTTTGACGAGCGCGAGCTTCGCCGCCGCGCAGCACGATTCGCGCCGGAGCGGTTTCTTGCCGGGTTTGAAGAGATTCTGGCGGAGGTGCTACACACCAAGAAGCAGCATTCGCTGGCGTATGGCACCTACAGTTGATTGCAATGACATTTATTGCCGGAACAACATAGAAGAATTCCATGGCTACCCAATCTCTAACCGAAACCTCGACCACGGTCTGTATAGCCTGTAACTCTACAGACAAGTCGGTCGTATTCCGTGAATTCGATGTGCCGGTACTGCGGTGCCGCGCGTGTGGTCATGTCAACTCTGACTATGCGAGTGATCAACACTACGATCAATACTTCGCGCACGAGATTACCCGGGATGAGGTGTATTGGTGGGATGAAGCGCATCGCGGCATGTATCGGGAATTTGGCGCCAAGTTCCTGCGCAACAAGTCGGGCAATCTATTGGACATCGGCGCCGGACTGGGATACTTCGTCCAATTTGCGCTGACCTACCCAGGCTGGGATGCCGTGGGCTATGAGATTAGTCCGCCCGCGGTGGAGTATGCGCGCAATGCTCTGGGCTTGAAAGAGCGAATGTTCCTCGGGGCGGTGGAAGAATCGGATTTTCCCGCGGGCTATTTTGATTTGATTACCCTGTGGGATGTGATTGAACATATTCCCAACCCTGACATTCTTCTCAGCTACGTCTTTCGCCTGCTGAAGCCGGGAGGCTCGCTGTTCCTGGCGACTCCCAACGCGCCCATCCAGATCGCCAAAGCAAGAGTTAAGGCCGGTGTGCTTGGCATGCGGCAGGGGACGCAGTATCTGGATGCGAAAGACCATGTGAATTTATATACTCCGGCATCGCTGCGCCTGGTGCTGCAGCGGGTTGGATTCCAGAGCGTGCGGTACACCCATATCCGTCCCATTCAGAGTGTGTCGGGGAGCCGTAATCCGGCGCTCCGCGGCGTGAAGAATGCGTGGTACCGGGCCGCGAAAGCAGTAGGAGCCGTGAGCGGACAGGCCGTCAATCTCAACAACAGTTTATTTGCAACCGCCATTAAGGCTTCATAAGAAACGCTCGCCAATCGTGGCGGCCGGAAGCCCAGGGCGGCTGCAAAGGTTCAGGTCAGGATAAAGGAAGGTCATGGCAGTGGAAGCACTGGTAAGAAAGCTGATTCCGTCAACCGTTCTGGTTGCCAGGAATCCTCTGTTCTCCGCAGCAAGCTACGTGGTGGACGCAACCTATGGCCGCTATGCCGAATGGCGTACGGGCGTAAAGATGCCGCCGCTACGTTACATCGTGCGCACTGGGGTAGGGAACAACATCCTGTTTCCGCACCTCTACTACGCCACCGCGGGACACAAGGTTTGGGAGTACTTCTTCTCCGAGGGACTGGCAAAGCTGGACTCCCACATTGTGGACATTGGCTGCGGCTGCGGCAAATCGGCGGCGGCGCTGCGTGATTTCTTTTACGCCGATGCACGCTTCTCCGGCCACTATTATGGATTCGACATCGATGCTGCGCTGGTGGAGTGGTGCAGCAGTCATTTTCCCGCCGATCGCTTCACTTTCTCTCTCGTCAACGGACAGAGCAAGGTGTATCCGTCATCGGGAAAGCCGCAAGAGGAGAGAAGCCTCGCCGCTTGCAGTGACGGCTCGATCGATCTGGTGTTTTCGCAATCGCTCTTCTCCCATCTTCTGGAGGAGGACTTGGCGCATTACATACGAGAGTCCTTTCGCGTGCTAAAGCCGGGTGGCGCGATGTGCATGACGTTCTTCTGTCTGGAAGATGTAGCAGCTCTCGGGCTGCTGGGGAATCGCTGGAGTTTCCAGCACAAGATCGGCCGGGCCTACGTCGAAAACAAAGCGTTTCCTGAGGCCGCTGTTGCCTACGAGAAGGACGTCATCACCCAACTGGCCAGGTCGATTGGATTCTCGTCGGCGGAAGTCGTGCTCCCGTCGTATCAAAGTTCGCTCTTGTGCAAGAAGTAAAGAAGGGGGGCCGCCTGAAGCAGAATGCAGGCTGGCCTCGAGCAACCCATCCCAAATCCGCCACAGCGTACGCAACACGAGGCCATACAGTTTTAACGCTCCCAACGTTCACATGTAGTTCGAGTTCAAGCGGGCCTGTTAGTAACTCGCGAGACTCCTCCGCGATTATCCCATCGCGGCATGAGGATCAGAGACGGAGTTGGCTATGACCTTGCGACTTAACTCTTACCGTTTCTCCATCAGGTTGTGGACCTATCTGCTGCCTCTGCTGGCGTTCTTGACCGCAGCTTACGTGCGGTTCGGATTGCTTCGGCAGACTCTGGCGCAGAAAGACTACGATCCCCGGTTTTATTTTGCCGTTCTGCTGCTGACGATTCTGGTATGGGTAATTGCGGCTGAGGGCTACCGCCTTTGCGACATTGAGGAGCTGTTTCAGGAGTACACCGGCCTGAAGAAGGCGATGTCGGCGTGTGCGACGACCTATGTCGTGCTGCTGTGCGTGTTATTTTTTTATCGCCAGCAGAATTTTTCGCGTGTTTTCTTCGCGGTCAGCGCGCTGGCGCTGCTGTTCTTTACGACGCTGTCGCGCGCTGCCTTCCGGCTGCTGATGCGAGGCTGGATGCGGAAACGCAGACCGCTGCGTATCCTCGTAGTGGGCGCCGACGCTTACGCGCGGAGAGTTGCGGCGCGGCTATCGCGCATACCTTTCGCACCTTCCGCCGTAGTCGCCCATATCCGGATCCCCGATGAGGAAGTGGCAATCAGCGACGTGCCGGTATTTGAACTGGGCGACATTGAGCGCGGCATCAACGTGGCGTTCGACGACGTGGTGATCGCCATACCTGCGCAGCGCCTGTCGAACTTGTCGTCGCTCTTCGGCTCGCTGGAGCGGCTGTGCGCGCCCGTACGCGCAATCATCGACATCGGCGGAATTCCTCTGCTTCGCGAGCGGCTGTTCCAGTTCGGCGATTTTCAGATGCTGGATCTGGCGACCACGCCTGCCGAATCGCCCATGTATTTTGTTTTGAAACGGGTCTTCGACCTGGTGTTTTCGATGCTTGCAGTTCTGTTCATGGGACCGCTGATGCTGCTGATTGCCTCGGTCGTCAAGCTAACGTCGTCCGGACCGGTGCTGTTCTGCCAGGAGCGGGTTGGACTCAACGGCCGGCACTTCACCATGTACAAATTTCGCACCATGAAAGTTGCGGCCCGATCCGAGAGCGAGACACGGTGGACGACGGCCGACGATCCGCGGCGGACGGTGGTAGGAAGCTTTCTGCGCAAAACCAGTCTGGATGAACTGCCGCAGTTCTTCAATGTGCTAAAGGGCGAGATGAGCGTGGTTGGCCCACGTCCGGAACGTCCCTATTTTGTGAAGAAATTCCTGGAAGAAATATCGCATTACGACACCCGGCATCGGCTGAAGGTCGGAATGACCGGTTGGGCACAGGTTAACGGCTGGCGCGGAGATACTTCGATTTCCAAGCGGTTTGAATACGATCTCTACTACCTGCAGAACTGGAGCTTCTGGTTCGATCTGCGGATCGTGTGCTTGACCGCCTGGTCTGGACTGTTTGGTCGGAACGCATACTGACGGGAGAGTGGCTGCCGTTTCGCGTTAAGCGACAACCGCTTGAGTCTCCCAGCCCGATAAACATCACGAAACGCTAGGCCCGGTTCAAAGCCGGGCTTTTTATTTGCCAGATGTTGAGATTTGACGAGGCAAATTCCTGGCAAGGGAGGCGATCTCGTTTTGCTCGGCAGTCCCACATTGTGGGAGCCGCTTGCAATGCGTAATCTGCAGGCGTTGCAAACGGCAGCTGCATGTTTGGTATATGCCACAATGTGGTACTTGCCTGAGTGAGGTGTGCGTTATCCCTTCTATACCCCTTTGTACACCACGCCGTGAGCTTTCCCAAGTCCGTGCCGATCCGCCTCCTCCTACTCCATTCGCTTTCAATAACATCCGTATCTCCGTTGTCCGGGTTTGACCCTGATCGGGTTGGCATGCGATAGTACGGTGTTTCACCGAATTGCAACATTCCTGTAACCGTCTATTCACATTGCATGGATCTCCCAACAAGCAAAACAGCTAACGGAAGCCGGTGATGGTTCGCCTGATTCCGCGTGAGACGAAGTTTTTCGACATGTTCGCGGAGGTTGCGGACAATTTGGTGGCAGCAGCGAGGGTTCTTTCCGAGTGCCTGCATCACTATGATTACGAGCGATCTGCCGGCAGTGGTGGAAAAGATCAAAGAGATTGAACACCACGGCGACGACATGACGCACCGCATTCTGATCAAGCTTAACCAGACTTTCATTACGCCATTCGATCGCGAAGACATTCATCTGCTGACATCGTCGCTGGACGATGTTCTGGACTTCATCAATGGCGCCAGCGACCGGCTGCTCACGTACAAGATTACGAGCCGTCGCCGTCCGCCAAGGTTCTGGCGGCGATCGTGCTCAAGCAGACCGAAGAGCTGCGCAAAGCAGTCTCCATGCTGGGCAAGAATGGCAAGCTGCTGGAGCACTGCGTGGAGGTCAACCGTCTGGAGAACGAAGCCGATCAGGTAAGCCGCGAAGCCATCGGCCGACTGTTCGAGGGCGATTACGACCCCATCACACTGATCAAGCTGAAAGAGCTTGCTGGAAATTCTGGAGACTGCTAGCGACAAGGCGGAAGACGTCGCGAACGTGCTTGAGACCGTAGTATTGAAGAACGCTTGAGGCGCCAGCACCGTGCGTTACTTGCAAAATCCACATCCGGGATGGATGCTCGTGAGCACCGGGCATCATTCTGCTGGTCGTGACCGTTCTCACCGCGCTGGTCTTCGATTTTCTGAACGGCTTTCACGATGCCGCCAACAGCATCGCGACCGTGGTTTCCACCCGCGTGCTGTCTCCCCGCCTGGCCGTCGTATGGGCAGCCGCGTTCAATTTTCTTGCCGCATTCCTGCTGGGCACCGCCGTCGCCAAGACCATCGGCAAGGGGATGATCCAGCTCGACATCGTGACCCAGTACGTGGTGCTGGCCGGTTTGGTGGGCGCGATCGTCTGGGACTCTGGTGACGTGGCTGCTGGGATTGCCGACTTCATCCTCGCATGCGCTGATTGGCGGCTATGCCGGCGCGGCAATGGCGCGCGCCACCATTCTTCACGGTTGGCGTAGCGCGCCCGGCGTGATTATTCCCGCGGCTGGACGAAGACACTGATCTTCATTGTGGTGGCCCCGTTCATGGGGTTGGTGCTGGGATTCGGTTTCATGGTGGCCATCTCCTGGATTTTTCGCCGCAAGTCGCCGCGCCAGGTCGACAAGCTCTTCCGCAAATTGCAGTTGGTGTCGGCGGCGCTGTACAGCCTGGGACACGGCGGCAACGACGCCCAGAAGACAATGGGCATCGTTGCCGGTGCGCTTTACACGGCCGGGGTGATGAAGCAGAGCGACTTCGCCGCAAATGGGGGAAGTGGCACTGGCCTATCATCCTGGCGGCCAATTTTGCAATTGCGCTGGGCACATACCTCGGCGGCTGGCGCATCGTGCACACCATGGGCTCGAAGATCACCAAGCTGAAGCCCGTCGGCGGGTTCTGCGCCGAAGACTGCGGGGGCCATCACGCTGTTCGGCACGGCGCTGGCCGGGAATTCCGGTGAGCACCACGCACACGATCACGGGCGCGATCGTGGGAGTCGGGACCACGCAGCGCCTGTCGGCCGTACGCTGGGGAGTGGCTACGCGCATCGTGTGGGCATGGGTCGCTGACCATACCCGCGTCGGCCGTCGTTGCGATGGCGACGTTCTGCGTAATCCGACTGTTTAATCCCACAGCGTAGGATAGCGATAGAGGCCACTGTTTCTTTTTATGGCCAAGTCACTGGAACAAGAAAGGCGCGGAAGCGACTGGCCCGCGCCTTATCTGGATTCAAACTTCTCAGCTTAGTTCGGGTATAGGTGGCTGAACAGTTTGCTGAGGCAAGTCGAAACCTTGGATTCCACGCTGGCTGAAGCCCGCTCGGAATAGTAAAAATAAACGGCTTATCGGCACGACTTAAGTGTCTGCGTGAGAACCCTGTCGTCCCTACGGGACTCGGGATCTTTTTCCCACTTACCCAGCGCTGAAGCGCTGGGCTAAACTCTTTCGCGCCTACGGCGCTCGTTTATTGGCGTGCAATCTGTGGCTTCTTCCCACCGCGCTTTTTCAAATTGAGTTCTCACGCAGACACTGAAGTCGTGCCCTGATACGAAGCGCCGAAACCCGAGTTTTTCAGCAAACTGTGAAGCCGGCTTCGCGGCAAGAGAGAAGCTTTACGCGCCGCTTAAAGCGCCGCTCTTCCACCGGCTGATGACTGAAAACTGACGGCTGAAGCTTCTTCTACAAGGAGCTCATGTTCGACAGGAACTCGCCGTTCGAACGGGCCTTGCCGAACTTATCGATCAGCAATTCCATCGCTTCCACCGGCGACAGCGGGTTGAGAATCTTGCGCAGCACCCAGATGCGCGCCAGATCTTCCTTGGGGATCAGCAACTCTTCCTTACGCGTGCCCGAGCGCTGAATGTCGATGGCGGGGAAAATGCGCTTGTCGACCAGCTTGCGGTCGAGGATGATTTCCATGTTGCCGGTGCCCTTGAACTCTTCGAAGATCACGTCGTCCATGCGCGATCCGGTTTCGATCAGCGCGGTAGCGATGATGGTCAGCGAGCCGCCTTCTTCGATGTTGCGTGCCGCGCCGAAGAAGCGCTTCGGACGCTGCAACGCGTTGGAATCCACGCCGCCGGAGAGCACTTTGCCTGAGGGCGGAACGATGGTGTTGTAGGCGCGCGCCAGACGCGTGATGGAATCCAGCAGGATGACGACATCGCGCTTGTGTTCGACCAGGCGCTTGGCTTTCTCGATCACCATCTCGGCGACCTGGACGTGACGGGCGGCGGGCTCGTCGAAGGTGGAGGAGATGACTTCGCCCTTCACCGAACGCTGCATGTCCGTAACTTCTTCCGGACGCTCGTCGATCAGCAGCACGATCAGCACGATTTCGGGATGATTGGTGGTGATGGAGTTCGCCAGGTTCTGCAGCAGCATGGTCTTGCCGGTACGCGGCGGAGCGACGATGAGGCCGCGCTGACCTTTGCCAACCGGCGTCAGCAGATCCATCACGCGGGCGCTGATGTTTTCGCGTACCGTTTCCAGCTTGATCCGCTCCTGCGGATACAGCGGCGTGAGGTTGTCGAAGAGGATCTTGTTGCGCGCTTCTTCGGGCGACTCGAAGTTGACGGCTTCGATCTTGACCAGCGCGAAATACTTTTCGCCTTCATGCGGCGGACGAACCTGGCCGCTGATGGTGTCGCCGGTTTTCAGATCGAACTTGCGGATCTGCGAGGGAGAAACGTAAATGTCATCCGGACCGGGAAGGTAGTTGTAATCGGGCGAGCGGAGAAAACCGTAACCATCAGGCAGGATTTCCAGCACGCCTTCGGCGAAGATGTGTCCTTCTTTTTCGCTTTGGGCTTGCAGGATCTTGAAGATGAGGTCCTGCTTGCGCAGGCCGCTGGCGCCGGGTAGCTCGAGAGACCGAGCTATGCGGGTCAACTCGGTGATGTTCTTTTCTTTCAGTTCTGAGATTGTCATGTTCACCTACGAGGGATTTGCAGAAGGGCGGGCCGGAGGAACGTACAGAGGAATGCGCCAAAGGCGCGACGCGCTTATGCTGCGCGCCGCTGCGCTTCGGTAGCAGACTCCGGTTCAATGATGACATTGTGCCGGTCCGCATCAGCAATGCGATGTAGTACTTCGTTCGTCGTGTCCTGAATACGCGTGTTGGGCTTGTGGAACTTCCGCGTAGCCTTGGAAGCCAGCTGACACAGCGTGTAACGATTGCGCAGAGTGTGCACTGCTTCAAATACCAGTTCAGACCTCATTGATGTATGTCTCCTGTGTTTATGAATGAATGTTCCGGAGCCCGGCCAGAATGAGAATTTTTGCTCCTGGCTTAAATACAGGCGAAAGGAACCAATCTACAACCACGAGCTGCGGCAGGAGATAAACAGTTGGATGCTGCTCGTATGGCTTTCGGTTCGGTATTTTTTCGCCTGCCATTCGCGGCTCCGTCACATGCAGAAACCTTGCTCTTGGCAATAACTTACCTGTTTTAGTCCCGTTTCCGACAGAGTGGCGTCACCGGAGATGCCTTCCTGTTTCCCTGATGATGGCTTTCAGTGGGGGCCGTTTCGGGGCAGGACGTCTTTTGGACTGGTACCTTACAGGACGATGCCTTACGTAAAAACAGTAAGGTAGTCGCCTCAGGCGCTGCAGTCAAGAAAAATCATGTCCCGAACCATTTTCGACAACCTATATAAAACTGCTGGTTGCCACTTGTCCCTTAGACGAAGCATCGCTCGAAATGTCGCTAACATATTTGTAACCCTCAAACTGTTCAACAAGTTGCAGCAGATCAGGACTTTCTCTGGCCGGAATTCGCGATGGCTATGCAAACCGCTGAAAACAGGCATCGAGAAGTCTCTCTGAAGCTACGCCCAGAACGTGCGATCCAAGGTTCTGTACTGAATCGCTTCTGCAATATGACCCGGCTCGATAGTGCCGCTTCCGGTTAAGTCCGAGACGGTTCGAGCGACCTTCAGAATACGGTCGTGGGCCCGAGCGCTGAGCCCTTGTTTCACCATCGCCCGTTCCAGCAAGTGTTCCGCATCGGTGCCAAGCTCGCAATACTTCCGGATCTCGCGCGACCCCATCTGGGCGTTGGCATAGATTCGCTCACCCGCTCGAGTGGAAGCGCTGCAGCTGCACTTCGCGCGCGCGAATGACACGGTCGCGAATGTCGGCAGAGCTTTCCGGAATCGCGCTGCTTCGCAGCTCGCGGTAGTTCACTGACGGCACGTCAATGTGGATGTCAATGCGGTCCATTAGCGGGCCGGAGATCTTAGAGACGTAGCGCTGAATCATCATGGGGCTACAGCGGCACTCCCGCGTCCGATCGTTGAAGTACCCGCACGGCTGCGGCTTACGGCGGTGCCGAACCTCAGCTGATATACATACCGCTGCCACCTGCATCCGCCAAGCGCTCGGAGGCCCACCAATGACTTGGGAATCGGGCACTCCAGGTGCGAGAGGGGAGTGGCACATGGGCGATGTTTGTGGCCAACTCGTAACTTGTCGCCTGAACGAACTCCGCCCGCACCCCACTTACGTTCGTCACCATCTCACGGTTCCAGCCGACCAATTGTCCACCCTCGCCGAGCGGGGTGACCGCGCTTTTCTAGAGCCGCTCGCGATCACACAAGACCGCACGATCGTTGACGGCTACGCTCGGTGGGAGGGTAAGAAGGGCGTCAATAAGGCCATCAGGGATGGACCACGGCGGCGGGGCGTCTGATAGCGGCAGATCGGTCACCGAGCCATCTTCTCGATGGAGCCAGAGTCGTATTGGCGTGGTTCTGTCGCTGAGCCTCTTGACTCTGATTGCGGCGGCCTATGGTGCCTACACGCTTTGGCGCACTCGGGAAACGCCGCCATATCAGAGCATGAAGATCGGAAAGCTGACCAATTCCGGGAAGGTGAGCCTGGGGACAATCTCGGGTGATGGTAAGTATGTGGTGTATGTTGCGGACGAGTGGAACGGGCAGAAAAGCTTGCGACTCCAACACATGGCCACAGGCAGCGATACGCAGATCACGCCTCCCGCTCCAGCTCAATACACATCTCTAACTTTCTCGCCCAACGGCGATTTCGTCTACTTCTGCAGCATGGTGCCGGAAAAGCCGGGCAGCACTTCTCTGTACCGGATCCCAGTGCTCGGGGGAACGCCGCACCAGATAGCTGAAGACGTGGACTATGGTGTCAGCTTCTCGCCTGACGGAGTGGAGTTCGCATTTGTGCGCGATAACCCTGACAAGGCGAGCTCGAGATTGATCATAGCTCACGCTGACGGGACAAGAGAACGCGTCCTGTCGGAGCTCGTGGGACGGGAGTATACCGACGTGGCGTGGTCGCCGGATGGCAAGTGGATCGCTGCCATCACAACCGACCCTGTTACCAAACACCCAAAGCCGTGTAATTCTGCTCAGCCCGGTGAGCGGCGAGCAGAAAACAGTCTTTGAGGGACACGGCATTTTCCTGCAACAGCTCGGCTGGCTGCCCGACGGTCGCCATCTAGTAGCCAACTTCTACGACGCTTCGGCTTTTCGAGGACAGATTGGAGAGATATCCCTTTCCGACGGCAAACTCCGCCGTATCACCAACGACCTCAGCAACTACTTCAATCTTTCGGTGACAAAGGACGGTAAGCGCTTGGCGACGACGCAATTCGTGATGGATACGGGGCTGTATGTCATGAGCGCGGCGCCGGACGACGCCTCCGACCCATCCCCAGTGGGCGACCGGACCTACGAAGCCCACTGGCTTCCTGATGGCCGCATCTTGACGGTGGACAGTGACGGGCGAGTGCTCACTATGAGCGCAGACGGCAGCAACCAAACTGCCATTTTTCAAGACAACTTGGTGACTGGACGTTTGTCAGTTTGCCCCGGCGGTCATCAAGCCCTATTCGGCGCGATGGACAAGACGACGTCGAGTATGAACATCTGGAGCCTCGACCTCCAGAACTCTGTCGCTACCGTACTAACCGATGGCAAACAGGACAGCTCTCCTGTCTGTTCACCAGACAACTCTTATTTCCTCTATCTGTTTTACGAAGGGGGCAAGTGCCGTGCTGATGAGTAAGCCGCTTGCCGGTGGACCTGCAAGAAAATTAAGTGACAAAATCTTGGCGATGCCTGCCATCTCTCCCGATGGACACCAAATCGCCGCCTTGGCAACCGAAGGGTCAGGCGTCAACGCGGTCGGTATAATTGAAATCTTCCCATCGGAGGGGGAAACGCCCTTAAGGACCTTTTTGCCTGCCCCATTTATTGGTTATGGGCTGCAGTTTTCCGCCGATGGACAAGCGATCTATTATGTGACGAGAAAGAAGGGCGCCGAGTAACGTCATGATGCAATCCTTAGCAGGCGGCGCTCCCACGCCCGTAACCAAGTTTCATGACAAGTTCATTTCCTCCTTTGAGTTTGATTGGACGAACAAGAGACTGGCCGTGGTTCGCGGGACGAGCCGCAGCGACATCGTCCTGATCACCCAGCAGGAAGAGCAATAGAGCGTCCAGTCGCAAGTCCACACCAAGTAACCGATGTTGGCTAGACAACCAGCTTCCCGGCACTAACCAGAGCTGGCAACTTCAAGCGATTTGCTCGAAATTCTCCCCTGCCGCGTAATGCCGTAAGCCGCTGGTGCTGCGCGATGTGGACAGGCTGAAGTGCAATGAGTGCCAGCGGGTTTATGCACTCCGCAACGATATCCCGATTGGTGGTGCGAAAAGACTGCGCTGTATCGGCTGACGGGATGCGCATGTTTCGGCGTGAGCTCTGGCTTTGACGGATGTCGTTTCGCTATTGGCTTGCGGAACAGCCATGACAAGAGTTTCCGGCTGAGATTCACTGTGGGACTGAGTACCTTCGTTTGCGAGAGCCTTGCGCTCCCACGGAGACCACACGCCACTGAACGTGATCTTTTCATGCAAACAGGCATTATCGCCCCCTGCGCACTGCCCCCACGAAACCGCACTCGACGGTCCGTCTGTTCAGACACCTAGCAGAGGCCAGAAACGGGCTTGCACTAAGGCTTCTGGTAACCGTCCGGCCAGAACCACATTGATTTAGTGAGATAAGTGTGGGGAGTAAGTGTCCACTTAAAAATAGATGGACACTTACGATAAGAGTGATACCGCGAATTGGATTGCTACGAGGAGACGGGTTGGAGTCTCGCGGCAAGATTCCAGGGCAGTAGCTCGGCGATGCGATTGATCGGATGGTCGGCAATGCGCTCCAGCACCAGGCGCAGGTAGGCTTCCGGATCAAGGCCGTTCAGCTTGGCCGTGCCGATCAGACTGTAGATAGCCGCGGCCCGTTCGCCACCAGAATCAGATCCCGCAAACAGATAGTTCTTCCGTCCCAGGGCAACGGCCCGCAGCGCCCGTTCGGCGGCGTTGTTGTCGATCTCGATGGCGCCGTCTTCGCAGTAGCGCAGCAGCGCACGCCAGCGCCCCAGCGCATAGCGGATCGCCGCCGCGATCTCCGACTTGCGCGAGACCACAGCCAATGTCGATTGCAGCCACTGATGGAGCGACTCCAGCAAGGGACGAGCCCGAGTTGTGCGAGCTTGCAGTCGCTCGTCCGGCGGCCGGCCGCGAATCTCGCTTTCGATGGCGTACAACTCCGCGATGCGTTTCAGGGCTTCGGCGGCCAGCGGCGAAGCGTGCGCTACCTGCAAGTCGTAGAACTTGCGCCGCACATGCGCCCAGCAGGCCGCTTCCTGGATCCGTCCGCCCTCATAAAGATGATGGAATCCGGCGTAGGCATCGGCCTGCAAGGTGCCGCTGAAGCTGCGCAGATGTTGCTCGCGGATGCTCGCCACGCCGATCCGGCGAGTAGGCAAACCACACCGCTGCCGGCGTGTTGTCGCCCGCCGGACGATCATCGCGCACATACGTCCACAGCCGACCAGTCTTGGTCTTGCCATTGCCCGGCGCCAGCACCGGAACCGGCGTGTCATCGGCGTGCAGCTTGTGAGCGCTCACGACATGGCGGCGCAAGGCTTCCACCAGCGGTTCCAGCAATCGGCTGCGTGCCGCCCACCCAGTCGGCCAGCGTCGAGCGCTCCAGCTCCACACCTTCGCGGGCATACATCTCCGCCTGGCGATACAGCGGCTGATGATCGCAGTACTTCGCCACCAACACATGCGCCAGCAGACCCGGTCCGGCCAGGCCGCGCTCGATCGGACGGCTCGGCGCTGGTGCCTGCACGATGCGCTCGCAGCCAGCGCAGCTTAGCTTGGGCCGCACATGCCGCATCACCTTGAAGCTTGCCGGCACGTACTCCAGCACTTCCGAGACATCTTCGCCCAGCGGGCGCAACCGCCCGCCACATTCGCTGCAAGCTTCTTCTTTCGGAGCGTAGGTCTTTACTTCGCGAGGCAGATGTTCGGGCAGAGGCTGACGTGCCGGTTTCGCCGTAGCGATCAGACTAGAAGAAGCTGAGCAGCAAACTCGGTGACGGACTCACTGGCGCGACATGCCTTGGCCGACTCCAGTTCTTCCAGCTTCAGCTCCAGTTGTTCGATCTGCCGCTCCAGCTTCTCCGACTTGCGCCCAAACTGCATGCGCCGCAGCTTGGCGATCAGCAGCTTCAGATGCTCGATCTCGCTCTGATGCGAGAGCAACTGCATCATGCTGCGATAGGATCAGCGCCTTCAATCCCGCGGCATCGAGTAGATCCAGGTCAGGCAGCGTTGTAGGCGAGGCAGTCACAGGCGCAGTATGCCAGCAACTCGGCGTGACGCAAAGCAGTGTGCAGCACAAAAATCTGTGCAAATCGGCAGAGTGAACTTAGATCGCCAACTGCGGCTCGGCCGTGCGCACCGGACGCCGCCAATCGATGCCTTCCAGCAGCATCGATAACTGCGCTCGCGTCAGCGACACCGTGCCATCGCTGGCTTGCGGCCACACGAAGCGTCCACGCTCCAGCCGCTTGGCAAACAGACACAGCCCATCGCCATCCCACCACAGCACTTTGATCAGATCGCCGCGCCGGCCGCGAAAGACAAACACGTGCCCGGAGAACGGACTCTGCTCCAGCTTCGTCTGCACCAGCGCACTCAGCCCATCGAAGCCGCGCCGCATGTCGGTCACGCCTGCCGCAATCCAGATGTGCGTCTTCGGCGGCAGCGTCGATCATCGCTGCAGCGACTCCAGCACCACCCGCAACAGCGCAGCATCGGCGCCGCTTTCAATCCGCAGATGGATCTTGGGAAACTCGATGTAGATGGCGCCTGCGGTGGCTGCGGGCACAACTGCGGCAGCGGAGAAAGCGTCGTCGCCGGTTGCAACGCACGGGATCGCTGCCGACTTCGCTCACGCTCACCGGCAGCAGACGGATGCTGTCGGTCTTCTTCTCTCCCAGACCGGCCCTGGCGATAGAGGTTGCGCCAGTAATGCACCATGTTGGCGTTAACTCCGTGCTCCCGCGCCACACGCCGCTACCGATGCTCCTGGCAGCATCGCCTGCTCCACGATCTTGCGCTTCTCAGCGATGCTTCGCCGCTGCCGCTTCTGCCCTTCCACCTT